>NZ_JAEUGD010000001.1 GCF_016775155.1 Fulvivirga marina
TACATGGTAATATAGGCGAATGCTACATGAAGGCCGGCGATCTCAACAAAGCGGAAAAATGGTTAAATGAAGCGCTACAATTAAAGATTGCTTTGGATGGTGCTGATAAACGCCCTAATTTCAATTATCTGGGCGAATTGGCTGTTCTCAAAGCCGATTACCAAGCCGCGCTGAGCCATTATGATCAGGTGATAGCACTTTCCGGCACTGATAGTGAATTACTCTCTAAGGAAGTATCTAAGGCTTTGGATGCCTTGCAAAACCTAAGTACAAATACATCTGCAGTCACCTCTGGTCTGACAGTGCCTACTCAGAAGTATAGCCTGACCAAAGATAAAAGGAACAAATTACTGGAGGAGCAAAAGAAGCTCATAGAATCCCGGTATATTCAGGAGGACGTAGATAAGGCGGAGCTGGAAATTGCTCAAATGAATGAATCAGAGAAGTATAAGAAGGATATAGCTCGAAAGGATGGACAAATGCAATTCTGGTATGGTGTAATAGTTACCCTTTTGGTGGTAATGATTGTAGTGGTTATTGTTTACTCCAATAAGTTGCGAAAGCTGACAAAGTATAAAGTAAAGTATACTAAATCAATGGTACCACTAATAAAGGAATTGAATTTGCTCAGTGAAAGTACTGAAAAAAACAGCGTATAAAACGTTATATGCTGAGGTTGGACTACATACAAGCCTAAATAGGTGAAGTATGTAAATTTTAATACAATTAAAGGTAGCTGTTATCGGCTACCTTTTTTTTATTCCTTTAAGGACACTATTAAACGATTTCAATATTGCCTCATACGTTTTCACTAATGTACCTTTCTTTTCCAGTTCCTCTTCACATTTACGAAGCTGCTTTTTTTAAGCCTGCACTTCTTTTTTAGCGTTAAGTAATGCATCTAATGTTTTGTTGGCGGCCTCTTTAGGGTTAGAGTTAATTCCTGAATTTTTTGGGTAAGTTCCTCTTGAGATATCTTTTTTTAGGCACGACTTATTACTTTATCAAAGATATTTCTCACTTGCTTTTTTACGGATGCTTCGGTGTCCCGATCGGCGACAAGTTTTGATACCAATTCCTCAATATATTTTATTAATCCTTTCTTTATATACTTAATTAAGTCATTTTTAATATTTAAATATATTTTAATTTAGATTAAGGTATATTATGAAACCCTTCACGCCATCTGCTACGGCTGGCCCCACGCTTCGAAATTTTTAATTCCACCGCTAATTATATTATAAATATCTGCATATCATATTTTTAACAAAAAAAATGTTCCATGGCACAAAAAATGACCAAGGAATCCCCCCGTACCCTTTCCAATTTAGCTGTCACTACAATGGTTTCAAGACCTACTCAACGAACCTTAAAAGACGATAAAATGAAAGACACTGATTGGATTACCATTGGCATTGTTGCCGGAGCCTTTATAGGAGGCATAGCACTGGGCACATTTGCCATAGCCCCTGCCTGGGAGAAACATAAAGAAAAGCAAAAGCAGAAAGATGCTTCCGGCAAGTCCAGGTAAAAGGACAATCCCATTTTTTAACTCAAAGTGACCAATAACAACAACAACACATGAGAGATTACGATGATGAACTATCGGCTTACGAAGATGAGGCCGAAGACATGTATGATGATTACTATTCAGACGACGATTTGGATGATGATTTCGACAGTGGCCTTGAAGGCTACGGTGAAGATGCCTATGATGATGACTACGAGGAAGAGGAAGTAGAGTACATTGATGGGTATGAAGATGACTACGACAGCTATGAACCTGCCCCAACCACGGTTGGCCGTATCGACCCGAATGACAGGACGCTGACGATCGTGGTAACCAATACCGGCTCAGACGAATCTGAGGCGGTGATCTTTGGCGCTAACGAAGAAGCCGACCAACCCACCGGACTTACAGTAACAGTAGGAGAAAGCTCCCACAAGGAGGTAAGAGAGGAAAGCAAGTCTTTCCCCTTCAAGCTGGCAGGGATGAAGATGAGTGTGTCGAACCCCTTACAGTTTGATAACATTCTGAAAATTTCAAGGAGAACGGCTACGGGTTCTAACACCATCAGGGTTTACCAGCCCAGAAATGCCACATCACCACAGAACTTTGCCCAAACCCTGATCGATGACGCGCACTTCGAAATGGATGTTACCGGACAGGACTCCATGCGTGTTGTCGTAAAACCTGGCGTGACAGTAGTATTCACCTTTACCATTAAGGCCCGTGCCAACCTAGGTAACCTGCTACAGGGGAATAATGTGGCAGAACTTAGCCGCACACCGAGAACGACGGGGCTGCCACAAATAGACCTGATCCGTCAAAAGCCTAAGGCAAGAAAGCCGGTTAGAAAGGTCAAAAAGGTGGTACGCAGACGACCGCTTAAAGCCCGTGTGAAGCCAAAACCAAAGCTCAAAAGACCGGTAAAGCGTAAACGCTAACCTTCACCATCCGCCCCTTTCGGGTAGTTATGCAGCCAGAGCTACCGCTTTGGCTGCTTATTTTATGATCAACCAGTTAAATTATGCAACAGAAAACAACCGTCCGGCCCATTGGGCGCATTGATTATATTGTCCGGGGCAACACCCCAGGGGTTCTCAGGCTGATCAGGAATTATGGCTATGCCGTGCCAAAGCGTCCCGAACACCTTGCAGGGGTGGTCAGGCAGGTGATCCGTGAGCATGGCAGACCCGCAGTGCGCAAACTGCTCCGTTACCACCCGGACAGGAAACTCCTCCTGGGAATTGCCGGGACATCAGAAGACCATTATTGCAGTTATTGCAGCAGCACCTCAGAGGACAGCTATTGTGGGTGTGTCCATAGCAATTATGATACACCGGAAACAAAGGACTCTCTGTCAGACAAGATCCGTGATATGTCAGCCGATGAGCTGGAAAAGTTTTATCGTCAATTGCTCAGTCAGTCCAACGCTAACCCTACAGACAAAACCCTGGCCGATGAGCTGCAAACCGTGTGGGCGGAGTTAAGGACCAAATTATCGGCAAAGAGCAACGATATTCCTGAATCACGAACGGACAAAGAGAATAAAAATGATGGGATCAACAGGCGGGAGCTACTGCTTATCTTCGGATTAGCGCTCACAGCTGGTGTACTGGTAGGCGTTTCTTTAAAAGCCGGACATGGTTAAGATCGTCAGACCACAAGCAGAGCATAGCCGTATTCTACCAGAAACCGTCTTTTCCCTTTTAGGGATTGTGCTGGCCAACGAGCCTTTACAAGTGAAGGGGTTGCTGAAAAAGTACGGTTACATGGTCAGCGAACCCGCTAATTACAAAAGCCTTACCGATGCCGTTATCGCAGCCATGGCATCAAACAACAAGGCCTTTGCTTACGATCTGGCCCGCCTCATCGCCCGGCAGGTTGTCCCAGACGGTTTTGATGGCTTTGACAACTTCGGGACAGCAGGTGGTGGCGGTGTGACTGTTGGCACTGACCCCATTAGCGCTATTGCCGGGGCAATTGGTTCAGTAGCCAACCTTTTCGGTAATGCGCAGCAAAAGAAAATGATGAAGAAGCAGGCCGGGGCGCAGACCATGAATACCCTGTTTGCCTATAAGGCGCAACAGGAACAACAAGCCGCAGCCATGCAGGCAGAAGCCCGCAGGCACGCTAACCAAATGGCAACCCTCAAGGTGATCGGTTTAGTGGCAACAGGCCTGCTATTCGGCTGGTACTTTTTAAGAACAATGAAACCTCGCAGCCTGGCTGCCGGGGCTATTTGAAACATTAAACCTGAATGATGCAATTACAAAAGAACAACTACGGACTTACAGGACAATCCGATATAGATTTTGACTATTTCCTGTGCGGTAAAAAATGTAAAAAGCGAAAGAAGGAAAAGCGGGAAATTCGGTTTGAGCGCAGAAGGCTAAAGAATGACGAGCGGCGGGCAGATACGGAGCGCACACGTATGGAAACGCTTTTGATGAAACAGTCTATGATGCCTGCTCAGGTGTCTCAGGCCCCGCCAGCTCAGCAGTCCGCTCCGACATCAAACTCCCAAATGACAGCATCCACACCCAGACCGCAACAGGCAGGGATGGGAAGCAACACCATGTTGATCGTAGTGGGTGTATTGCTGGTAGGAGGATTTGTATGGACACAAATGAATCCTAAGAACAGGCCGGTAACGGCTATTAAACCTGCCGCAGCATGACAGTTATAGAGCCACGCATATACGGAGGTTATGATGATTTCTACAGAGATGATGTTCTTTATGATCATTTCCTGAAGAAGTTCCGCAAGAAAATCAAGAAGCGAGGGCTTTTCAAAAGCATTGTCCGCATGGGTGCGCCCAGCCTGATGCTCAAGAAAAAGCTGCTTAAAAAGAAGCATAGTAAACCTAGAACTGGGGATAAAGCACCACCAAAGACAACGGTAAAACTTGGGATCAAGTCGCTCTCCGGTGCATCGAAAGCCGGACAACCACCGGAACAGGTTCGGGCAATGCCTCCGAAAAACAAAGAGCAACAGCTCAGCATGCTTTCACCGGAAACAGATTTGGACGCTCCGCCTGAGTTAGATGACAATTCGCCGGTTAACAATAGGCAAACGCAGTATATCCTTATCGGTGCAGCAGTGGGTGTCATAGCCCTCGTAGCCATAGTCAGGAGAAAAAGAAAAATGCAATGATATGGGCATACTCGCACAAACCATAGAAAAGGAAGTGACAGCAGATGGCGAGCTGCCCACCGGATTTCTTTTTGCCTCAGTAAAGAATGTGGGCAGTCAACCTGTTCTGGTCAATGGGGTGACCCTTGCAGCTGGTGAGGCCAAAAGTTACCCTTTTGTAGGCAAGGGCTATCAGGCCATTCCTTACCAGGCCGGAGGCTCCACACTCAGGATTTTATATACCCTTTAAACAGCCAATCAATGATAACAGGAGAAACAGAATATTTAATGATGCGTGATCCCGAAGATGGTTATGACAACTTTCTATTCTTCGGAAAGAAAGCCAAGGCACGCCGTCAGGAAAAAAAAGCGCAGCGACAGGCTGAAGGCAAATCAGGCCGTGGATTGCTCGACCTGCTCAGCTCCCCGGGATTGGGTAATACCATTAACAATGTAGCAGGCCTTTTTAAAAAGGGCAGCGAAGCACCTTCGGACTATCAGGTATCGGTTGGAGGGACTGAATATGATGACAGTAATAACAATGATAAACCTCCAAAAGACAATACCATGCTGATTGTTGGGGGTGTCATCGTTGCGGGCATTTTAGTCCTGGCCTATACGCAGATTAAGAAAAACAAAACCTTACCACCAACCTTATGATCATTCCCATACCTTCCAACAACAAGCGTTTTACCATCAGGCTGGGTATTGCCGTCCATAGTCCTGTAGTATTAGGTATCCGTGCATACGATCCTACTACGCCCAACACCCATTATTTAAGGAGAATGGTAGCTTTCAATAAGGAGAACAAGGCTTACAGGGAAATAGATATTCCCATGCCACTGTCTCCCAAAGCCATGGAAGTTGAATTGTACAACAAGCGTACGGGCGATGATACTGGTTTCAGAGTCACTGACTTTGATGTCCATAAGATGCTGCCCATCCAGGTGTGGGCACAGCCGGAAGTACACCGATTCATCGACTTTGCGCAGAAGTTTTCGCAGAAGGCAGGTTATACCCCCACCGGATTTCACCACAATAAGGACAGCGAGTTTTTGATCCAATACCTGCCTGAGATCCTGGACGATTCCGGTAAGCGACTGGTAACACCAGCCCGGACACATCGGGCCACAGGACGTATTCAGGTTTCCCAAAAACTGTTCAGGCAATTCACTGTACCTATTCGCTTTTTCATACTGCTACATGAACGGCAACATTTTGTGATCCCTACCAGGGAAGAAAAACCGGCTGATCTCGCTGCTCTGCAAATATACCTGGATATGGGTTTTCCCAGGATCGAGGCTGTCTATGCGGCTACTAAAGTTTTCGGGCTGCACCCTGAAACCGTAGGACAAGCCCATGTCACCCGGACACGGGACATCATGGACTTTATCAATCAACATGCTAAAAAAATCGAAGCTCATGAACAGAAACCTTAAGAAAGGACTCATCCTGACAGCCTCCGTTATGGCTGGCATGCTTTGCTCCCTGGCATTGAAAAAAGACGAGGAAAAACAACCTGTTACCAAAAACCAGGCAGGCATACCCGGTAAAGAAGATGCCTATAATACGATATGCACACCGGAGCAACGCAAAAGGCAATATGCCAAAGACCTCCAAAAGTACGGAACCCGGCAAGGGGTAATCGATATATCGGATTGCCGGAATAAAAAGAGGCTTGGTCAGATAGAACTGGCTGGCGCCCAAATGTTGGCCACATTTAATGATCAACGTAATCTTAAAAAGAAAGCTTATAACCTGAGGGATGATATACGCGCCACACAGTTAACCCTGACCAACATCACTGACCGGCAACAGGAAGTTACCCTTTGGGGGCAGGGTGATAACCCTGGTCTGGAAGGTGTTGAAGCTACGACCCCTACCGGCATACATCCGCAGGATATTGTTTTTAATGCGGCCAACAATCTGGCCTATGTTGCCAATCAACTGTCAGACAGCATATCAATTCTTTCAGCAAGAGGGAAACGGATAGATACCATTGTATTAGGGGCTGCCTATCCCGGTATGGTCTCCCCTGTGGCACTGGCCGTTAACGATAACCCGGCAACCCCTGATTATGGTAAGGTCTATGTAGCAGGGTCAGTCTCCGATACCATCAGCGTCATCACTACTGACAATGTGCTGGATGAC
Organism: Fulvivirga marina; assembly: GCF_016775155.1. Taxonomy (GTDB): domain Bacteria; phylum Bacteroidota; class Bacteroidia; order Cytophagales; family Cyclobacteriaceae; genus Fulvivirga; species Fulvivirga marina. Next base: position 6,791 of record NZ_JAEUGD010000001.1, read on the forward strand.
TCCATTACTCTGGATGCCCAAAGGCCTGTAGCCATAGCTTTCAATAGAGCTAACAATAACCTTTATGTCGCCTGCCTGGTCAGCAGGAAAGTACTGGTTATTGATGGGAACACGCATCAGGTAATTCGCAGTCTTGAATCGGGTGAGCCTCCTGTTGGGCTGGGTGTAAACCCTGACAATGGAGATGTATTTGTTGCGTATTCAGAAAGCACCCGACTTGGTGTCTACAATAAAGATCATTCCAGGGTAGCCACTGTAGAAGGTATTCCGGAGGATACCAGTCACCTGGTTTTTGATGCGGCAGAAGGATGTATTTGGGCAGCTTCAGGCACTTCGCCCAATCTGGTAGGCATTGATGCTACCAGTTATCAAATCCGTTCAACGAAGGATGTCGGTAGTCATATTCTGGCCATGGCCTATAATCCGGCCAATGAAAAGCTATCGCTAACTGACGGGACTTCTTTGAAAACGCTGCAAGACGATGGCTCCTTTAGTCAGGAGTCAGAGCGTCTGCAGGCAGTTAATGCACTGGCTTTTGATACGACAGGGGCATTATTGACCACCGCTCAGGATTTGGGTAATGCTACGGTTTCCAACAAGGCTTCGGTTACCATAGATGCAGACTATGCCGAGAAAAACAGGCATTTCCGTTATGCACCAGCCGTAATCGAACAGGTAAGATTTATAATGGAAGCACACCAGCGCATTCCATTATTAACGGCCCGAAACAGGACGGTATCGGGAAAAGAAGAGGCTTTTACCTTTTCTTTGGAGAAGTATCGCAGTACCCGCCATTTCCAGAACATTATTACGATGCCCATGAAGGGCTTTAGCCTTAATGGGCATTCATCCTGGCAGTTTCATTTACAACCAGGGCAAACGGTGACCCTGCTGGTTTCCTACCGGCAACTGGACAGCTATGCCCTGATACCACCCCTGCCTGGTTAAGCAAAAACGCTCAAAAACAGAACTCATCAATATCCAATAACAACAACAATGAACAATCAACTCATCAACATCGCATTAAGCCAGTACGGGGTGCAGGAGCAACCCGGAAAGCTTCACAATCCTACGATTATTAACTATTCCTGGGAAACGGGTTTCAGAGGCATCATTTCAGATGAGACCGCATGGTGTTCCATCTTCATGAACTGGTGTGCCATGAAGGCGGGGCTGCAAAGGTCGAAAAAGGCCAATGCCCGTTCCTGGCTGCACCTGGGGCAGGTGATCCATACTGAACCGCAAATTGGAGATGTTGTGATCTTCTGGCGTGAGAGTCCCTCAAGTTGGAAAGGGCATGTAGCTCTGTTTATCGGCTATTCCGAAGACAAACGGTACATCTATTGTCTTGGAGGGAATCAGAATAACAAGGTTTGTATTGCCCCATACCAGGCCTCTAGGGTACTGGGCTTCAGAAGGCTTCAAAAAATCAAATAAAGACCCCTGGCTTATGAAAACTATAGCAGCACTGGCCGTAGGCTTCTGGCTTGGCAGGCAAATGTATATCAACTATGACCGCCAACAGGCTTTGGAAAAAGAAGCCGGAATGAAGAGAAAGGTAAAGATGATGTTCGAAGAGATGGGTTTATCCAAATCGGACATCACTGAAAAGGTTCAGCAAATAGAGCAGTATGGCAACAACAATTAAAATCGGCAACAAAACCTTTGTAATCCCTGAGCCTGACAGTCCATGTGATTTGTGGCGTGGGTATTATGACAAGCTCAAAAGAGAAGTAGGTACAGACAATGCCCGGACCATCTGGCTTGTCACCTGGCAGGCCAACGGTTCCGGCTCATGCACCACCAATGCGGACTTCAATAAATGGCTGACCAAAAACAAGCTGGATGTGTCCTCTGCCGCTACCCGGGCGGTAGCGGATATTTCCGGTATTGGCAGCAACATTCTGGGCTTCGGCAAAGGGCTGACGAAAACCCTGTCTATTGCCATTCCAGTTACGCTTGCCGGTGTGCTGGCTGCCATTCTTTACATATTGTTCAATACGGCAAAAAAAACCGATGCGGTTGACGTGGCGATGCTCGCCACACCCCAGGGGAGGTTAATCAAGCTACTGAAATGAGGATAGATAAAGATACACTAAAAATTTCCGGTATAACGGCAGCAACATTGTTGGCCGCAAGCTTATTACTGACCTGGAAACGGAAACAACAGGACAAGCTGGCCTCACGGATTTTGGAAGAGCTGCAAAAGGAAACCAACCCTGGTTCAGCAGGCCTTTCAGCCAGTGAGGCTTTCGACATTCATTACAAAGACAAAGTGCAGAAGGATGTTGGGGGTAAGATCATAGTGCTTACCCAGGATGCAGCAAAACGGTATGCGAAAGAAATACAGGATGCCTGGGGAATCTTCAATGATGATGAGAACCAAATATACGCTGTTCTGAGGAAGTTGAAGGACAAAGTGCAGGTTTCTCAGGTCAGTCGTGCTTATAATGATGGAAACCTCATCGATGTTTTTTATGACCGCCTGTCTTCTTCAGAGATCAAAAAGGTTTTGGAAATCGTCAACAGCAAACCTGCCTACAGGAGGCCCTAACAAGTAATAACACCACTTTAAGACTAACAACCATGAAAAACGAGAATTTCAAAATAGATAACAACCTGCTCTGGATCGGTGGCGGGGTACTGGTAGCCGCAGCCTTGGGCACTGGCCTTTGGTATTACAGGAAGAAGAAAAGGGAAAAAGCCGATGATGGGTATGCTACTACAACATCAGGTCAAAGTAAGCAGGCATCTTCCGGCTTCAGGTGTACCAGCAATACCTATCCCTTGGCTCTTGGAACCTGTCACCCGGATGTGGAGATCCTTCAGAGGGCATTGAAGAAAAAGGGGGCTGTACTGGGTAGAACAGGCAAAAACCGCGATGGCGTGGACGGCCAGTTCGGAAGGATTACGGCTACAAATGCTAAAAAGTATTTTGGCAGGGACAGCTTTAGTGCCACGGACATTCAAAACCTGAAATGATGACCGGTAAGCAAATTTGGATCATGGCAGGTGTAGCCACAGGACTAACAGGCATTGGTCTGTATATGTACTACCAGGACCGGGAGAAAAAGAAAGTGGTTGCCCGGCAGCTTGCCGCTTCTCTTATGCAGTCGGTACAAAGCCGCCCTTCCAAACCCATTACTCCAAAACAAACCATCGTTCCTGCAAAACCCGAATTTCCAAAAGGTGATGGTTTCCCTTTGCGCCTGGGCAGTGAAGGCAAACGGGTAGAACGCTTGCAGGTATGGCTGATGCGCAATTTTGGCGGTGTAGGAACAGTGAACGGGAAGTTTGATAAAACTACCGAGGAACGACTGTTGCGCTACCTGAAAACCCGGGAGCTGAACGAGGAAACTTACAACAAATACAGGATGGAAAAACCTGTCTATGAACAAATAATTAAGTAAACGAGCATGGCACAAAACAAGAACATAAAGAATTACCTCGATCGCCTGGTGGGCGAGGAAGGCATGAGAACGGATGTCAATATCACTATGACTACACAAACCATGATCACCCTGGCCGTTGGCCTGGTTACTGCCGGGGTATGTATCGTGGTGGTGGCCAACATCATGAAAAACGTGATCAAAAACCATCAATCTGAGGAGATCAAAGTGAGGCTGGAAACGATCATTCAAAACCTAAAACAATTGAAATGAAAGCGATCAATATGATTGCCGGTGCGGCAATAACCGGGGGAGCTGCATACCTGGTATGGCGACATACTTCGGTGGGCAAACAGGTGATGAGCAAGTGGCTGACTCGTAAGTGGCTGGAATCCGCCGGACAGGAAGGGGTAAAACTGGATAAGATGAAAATGGATAAGGCAATGTACCAGCTTACCCATCAGGATCTGGAGCTGTTGGTAAGGTACACCATGCTTGGCATTATGGACAAGCACCGTACAGGAAGCCTGGATGAAAGGACAAGGCAGAAAGGCCTTAAACTCTATCAGAAAATGGAAAAGAGCGGCACCTTCAAAAGGTCTGATGTCCGCGAGCTGGGCAATGTCCTTTTCCCTGTTCGATAAATCAATTTTTCTTATAACCAATAACAACAACAATTATGAACACTGAAATTTCAACATCGCTGGGAGGCCAATTGATCCAATATGTGATTGAATTGGATTGGGCTTACATTTTGACTTTTATTTTCATCGCCTATTGGATCAATACTGAAAAGGTAACATCCTGGATCAAAAAGCTGACGGGATTGGTCGTCCGGACGCGTTACAGGGTCGCTGCCCTAGGGCTTATTTACGGCATCATCATTTTTTATCTCAGGGGTTACGATCGCTCAGGGATAGAGCTGCTGTTTCGCTCTTTCATCTTTGCCCTGGTATTTCATAAGCTGATCATTGATACCATACTTTCATGGCTAACACCAGCGGGTGATAAAGTTAAAGACGAGCTTCCAAATCCGTGAACTGGTTTAAAATAGTCATACTGGCAGAGTTGCTGGTAATAGTTACGCTTTCGGCCTGGTTATGCAGGCCGAAAGAAACTACTGACTTTGAAAACCTGGAAAACTACCATCAGGTTCTTCAACATGAAATAGATTCGCTTATTCAGATCAACCAGAATCTTGACAAAGAGGTCACCAGGCTTAACACTACTGCGGACAGCTTGTACAAGGCAGCACAAATCACCAAAAACAACATTCAAATACTCAAAAACAACAGAAATGAAAGGATTAATGCTATTGATAATTTCGGTCATGATGAGCTGGTCGGCTTTTTCTCAGAACTTCAGCTTAGAACCGAGGATACTGACCACTGACCAAGACACGCTTTATTGCTTTTCCAAGCCTCAGGCCAGGGAGCTTGTGAAGCTCATTGAATATGGCTTTTTCACCGATTCGGTTAATCGCATGCTGGAGCAGAACCTGGCTATTCTGGAATTTGCTTTTAAGACCAAACAGGAGGCATATACCAAACTTGAATTAATGAACAACAATATGAGCCTGGTACATGCCCATCAGGAATCCATTATTGACGGACAGCTTAGTTTCATCAAAGCCCAGAAAAAAGAGATAAAAAGGCATAGGCGGCACAAATTCATTTTAATGGTTTGTGCGGGAGTGATTGGGACAACGGCTATTTTAAGATAACAGGTATGAGCGGTGGTTATCAAAGTGATGTCATCATATCCGGGGGAACAAAGGTTCTTTTCAGAGATCATGTGAGCCATGGCGTTCCCCCGGGTTCAGGTAACAGTGAAGTGGAGCTGAGCCAGCCTTATACCCTGAGTTTAGCCAGTCTTCAGATCAATGAGGGCATCAGAATATATACCAGTGGCTCATTTAGCCGCTTTAATAACAAGACACTAAGACTTTATATTGGTGATGAAGAGGTTATTTCCAACACCAATGCGCCCGCTGCTGCAGGGGACTTTGTGATGGAGGCTTTTCTTTATAAATCCTCTCTTTTTCAGGCTAAAGGCTGGGCAACCCTTCTGATCAATAACCGAGAGGGAGATGTCAGGGCAATCAACCCGATATTACAAGACCCGGACAATCCTGGAGGTCCTGAAGATAAGGTGATCCGGATAACAGGCCAGAGCAGCGTCGAGCAGCCGGGTAGTATCACGCTTTCTAATTTCATCATAGAACAGATTTAATATGAATTACATTGAACTGGCAGGGATCATCATTGTCATTATAACCGGTTGCATCAAGATTGTTGAGGGTATAATCAAAAGCCAGGTGGAAAAGCGTATAAAGCTGGAGAAGGAAAAGATCGCAGGATCTCACTCGGGCGACAACCTGGTAAGCAATTGGGTGCAATGGTCACAAACCCTTGAAAAAAGGGTGAAGGAAGCCGAAGAAACCATAGGGGCCTTGCAGGAGGTCATTCAATATCAGAAGCTTAAACTCATTGAAATGGAAGGTCATAATAAAGCGCTTCAGGATGAATTACAAATCTTAAAACATAAAGCAAAATGAAAACAGCTAATAAGACTGAACTAACTATAGCCATCCTTTCAGGTACATTCCTGGTGCTTTCCATCATAAGGGTAAGTATCGACCTGTACAAGGCTGGTAAAAATTCAAAATGCACCTGTGGGCAGGATAAAGCAATAGAAAGCCATGCAGGTTAAGCGTAAATACATTTACGGAGCCGGGGCAGCGTGCTTTACGCTTGCCCTGGTAGCCTGGCTCTCCAGAGAGAAAATCTATAAGCATTTTGACTATAAGACCAAATTTCTTTTGCAAAGGCTTGATCCTGGTTTTCGAAAGAAGGTAGAACGTTTCTTATCGCGTGCAGCCAAAGAAGGGATTGAGCTTCGGGTGACCTCTGCTAACCGCTCTTGCGGGGAGCAGGATGAGCTGTACGCCCAGGGTAGAACAAAGCCTGGCAAAATTGTCACTAATGCCATTTGTGGCAAGAGTAGCCACAACTATCATAAGGCCGTGGATGTGGTAGAGTTTGCGGGTGGTAAACCTTTATGGGAAAACCCTCGCTGGGAGCATATAGGAAGGCTTGGCGAAAAAGAAGGTCTCGAATGGGGTGGGCGCTGGAGATCCTTCAAGGATCGTCCGCATTTCCAGGATTTGGGTGGGAGGACTATTGCGCAGCTTTATCGGGGTTTTCAGAGGACGGGGAGATTGGTGGCTTGAATTACTTTTTACTGATGAGGTGGTGCGGTAATTGGTAATTAAATGAACTAACTATTACGCTAGACTACATTAGAAATTTAAAATGGCCTCGGTTGTAATAGACATTATTGTTTTATAATTCATAATTCCCAATTGGCGGTTAGAAATCGGTCATCAATAGCGAGACATCTGTATAAGGCACTTTGCCAAGAGTTTAAATGAAATCTTTCCCTTGATTCAACTTCTTCTAATATATCCTCTTTTAATCCTTTTTTTCCTCTTTGTTTATAGGTTTCTTTAAATTTATAACACCTAGCATTGAGTTCACGATTTGCTTGGGTAGTATACCTTTCAAAGAGCTTTATTTGGATACAGTGACGCTCGATTCGAGTAACAGAATCAACATCCAATTGGTCGCTCTTTACATAAAAAATAGCCACGGGGGTATCGCCAGGGTACTCAAGGCGAGTGTGTAACCATACCGCTGTATCGTAATTTTCAAAAAAGGGGTGTATGAGGTTTTCCTTACCTGACTTTGGCCAATAGGCACCTTTTAACCTATTGCAATTACTGCAAACCGGGACTAGGTTGTTAGGGTGAATTGCAAACTGGGCATACCTGCTTTTAGGAAGAAAATGATCCAACTCTACAGGCTCTCCATATGAACAAAAGCAACATCCCTTGTTTTTAGACCGCAATAAAAATTCATCATAGTAATTTCTACCCGGAGCAATCCTCGATAGTCGTCTGTCGTAGAGCCACTTGAGATCAACAAGGCTTAGAGGGGGGAATTCGTCATCTTTGCAACCGTCTATTTCATGTCCCTTTTTAGCTAACATATAGTCGTCATAGGCGTTTACGACCATGTTTAACTTTGTAAACCCTTTTAAAAACTTACTTTTTACTAATCTGCCTTCCTTTGAAATACAGGCATTAAAAACATCACTATACTTTTTATCAGGAATAATAAGTGAATGCATACTCTAAGATTTTCTCAATGCAATTAGAGATTTTGCTAATGCCCTTCCTTCCGCGCCTACGTTTGAATTAAATTCATCTAAAAAATCTCTATAGGTATAATTACTATTAGCCTCGATCCTCTCTTTAATAACTTTATAAAATCCACTATTCTCTACTTCTAGTCCGAATATTTCCCTTGTTAAAACATCGATGTTCTCTGCATAAGTCTCTATTTTAGGTCTATTAAAATTGTATATACTCCCAACGCGGTCAATCTTTGTTGTACAGTAACCCGGCACCTCTTGGAGTACCACTGGTGAATGAGTGGCGACTAGCGCTACGCCATTTCTTCTAATGAGAAGGTCAGATAGCGATCTTATAAATGAGGACAATAGAGGGGGGTGCAAATGATTCTCGGGTTCATCTATTAAAACAAGCGTTTTCTCATCTACCAATTCAACTAATCTGGTAATAGTCAGTAACACTATTCTATGTCCTGAACTTAACATGTCGAAGACTTTAAAAACCTTCAATTTGTCCGAACTTTCGGAGAGGTTTTTTGAGCAGAAATCTAAGTCTCGAAAAATAGGATCTGAATTTAAAATTTCTATTGTTTTCTGCCATAACATTTGCTTTGCATTACTGCCTGATATGGCATCAACAGAACATTTAAACTCTTTTGCAATATGTTCTGGAGATTTAAATGCCTTTCCGTCAGGTGATTTTAATCCAATATAGTGCGCACTGATAGAGCCGGGCTCATTATTATTTAATGGGGGTGGCGTAAAATGATCAAAGGCACTAAAAACCACTATAACCAGGTTAACAAATTTTTCACTGGACTTACTAGCATCGGTATTAATAAATTTCAATGTTCCAGATTCGCTAATAGGGTTCCCAATTTTAGTTAACTCATCCATTATTCCGGAAATGAGTCTTGTCTTACCTACTCCATTTCTACCAATCAATACATGGATGTTTGATGGAGGGGTAGAATGAGGCTCAACCTTTATATCAATTTTTTGATTCTGCTTATTTAAGGAAAATTGAAAGTGAAATGGTGTAAGAACAGCGTCTCCCTTAATAATACTTGGAAAAAGTATCCTAATCTTTTGCTCATCGGCGTCACGCATTAATGATTCCTGCATTACTTTAGCCAAATAAAACCTATTAAAAAGAGAACTGTTGTATGCACAATCTTTGAGTGAACTTAATATCTTAAATTTGGTGTAATCAGGCAAAAGAGATAAATTTTCGTAATAGTTTTGATTGCCTAATGAGCAAAAGTTTTCACCAAGAGTTTCAAAAGTTTCAGGTATCAACTTTAAAGCATCATTCTCCTTACCGTCCTCAGTTCCCATATCTACATGCATAATACGAACACGTCCAATATCTACAATAGCTTTTTCATTATTAATAAAATAAAGAGAAAAACTTGTATAAAATCCATAATCATTCCATTTGATTTGTGTGAGCCAGCATGTATTGGCTAATTCGGCATTGATTTTTCCCCGAGAGATAGTGGAGTGAAAATTAATTGAATAACTAGTCATTAGGTAGTGAAGTTCTATGATCCTGCTTAAATATCATATAAATGAACGAACCTTCCTAATAATAGCTTTCTCATTCTTGAATGCATATTTCTCTCGGTTATCATACACATCTTATAGGTTCCTGTCGAAATATGGAAAACTCCCGACTGACTGTCATCAACTAGGCCTTACGATATAATGTTTGCTCTCACATCATCTATTCCTTAAGAGGTATTAGATAACATTTTTTATATGCAATTTTTAAATGAAGATTTTGCTTGTCATCTTTATCGAACCATATTTCGTCATCCTTGACTACCTCATACTTCTCATTCATTCGACGAATCAGCCATTCTTTTTGAGATTCATCCAAACATAACAAAACTCGACCGAAACTTTTTGACACAATAGAACTGTCAATTTTTATATAATCAGCAAAATCCGTAAAGGGAGAAATCGCATCTGCTGTATGAGTGAGAAAAATCATCGATGCATCAAACTTTTGCTTCAATTCAAATACATTAAGAGTTTCCGAGTGTTTAAACAATTGATTCCCTTTAAAGGATTTCACATATCGGAAAGAACTCCAATCAGTACCTAATTTTTTTATTAGTTCTTTTAGTTGTTGTGAGTATTTTCTGTAATCGGTTTCAAGTTCGTTCTTGAACCCTAAATCAGTTGCAACTTTGTTGTAATGTCTTTCAAATTCATTAAATAAAACATCAATTGAATGTGTTTTGATTTTTCCCAATCCCAATGCACTATATTTATTCAAATAGCGAATATTTTCCTTCAAAGCTAATTCTATTGTATGTCTCATCAAGTATAATAAAGGATGAGCCACTAAATCAACTGCATCCCCCCTTTGAATAATTTCATTAATTAAAATGTCAACAGCATTTTCATATTGCCCTACCAAATTCATGTCAGAATGCGAATGCCCAATATGCGCCTGTAGTGCTTCCAATTCATGTCTCTTTAGGTTATCTGGCAAGTCTTTTTTGAACCACATATTTTAGTTTTTATTATGTAAATTATCTCGGTTAAAGGAAGCCGTAACAAGGGAATAATTATCTTTCGCTTCATTTAAAAGTTTACATTCTATTTGTGATAGAAGCTCGTTCAAATCGATTGTTATGCTTAATTGCTTCTCAAGGTACAGTCCATCAATTAAGTCATGAACTCCATCAGAACACACAATAAATAAATCTGATCTCTGAACCCTTGCGATATTATAAATCTCGGCTTGGGAATATTCCAAATCTCCATGTACTGATCTTGTTACAATGTGACGATATCTTGAGAGGCTGGAAACTGATATGGGGGGTTCCTGAGAAACGAGTTGATTAACAAGTGTATGGGGATGCGATTCGAACACCAAACGACGATTTCGAAAATGAAAGATCTTTACATCCCCCACCCAAAAGCAAATAGCTGAATTTCCACCTATTATTATAACGCCCCCTATTGTCGCCCCCATCTTTAATGATAAGGCCTCACGCTTTTGACGAAGAGCAAGGTTAGCTTTATTTACGGCCTTTTGTATGTGATATGGATTAGGTTCCGTTACAGTTGACAAATAGGTCGTTATATTCTCTGCGACTACTGAGGCTGCCATGTCGCCATAATCATACCCGCCCATTCCATCTACTACAGCGATCAAAGAAGTGTTGTTTTCAAAGGCTTGAGCTATTACCACATCCTCATTGACTTTTCTTTTTCCAATATGAGAGAATGACCAACTTTTCATTTTTCACCTGTTGCTTGTATGGTTGCTCCACCATGTTTTGTTACTCTTGGTCGAGTGGAAATCTTCAAAGGTTTCGATGAGATTCCTTTGTCTGTTGCTTTTGTTGCCCATAAGAATCCTTCACCAGGAGCGAGAGAACTCATATCTGCCGGGGATAAAGAGGAAAGTTGGGTTACAGACTTTTGAATATGCTTTAACCATTGTGGACTGTTGAACTTATGGAGCAGTACAATTGAACTGAGTTCAATAATTTCATTTGGTAAACTTGGAGGGTCTTGACTGGCTATCATAATACTGACACCCTTATGTCGCATTTCGCGAATTGCTGTAACGATATTGCCTGTCAAGTCCTTATTATCCATGTATTTGTGAGCCTCATCAAATACAATGAATTTATTAAAGTGGGCACCATTAACCTTTTTTACAGCTGAGAAGATGTTCAGCATGATTACAAATAGACCTAATGCTTCATCTTTTACAATAAACTCATCACGCAGATCTACAATGATCAATCTTCCGGGCTTTAGTATATCACGCAGGGTGAATTTGTCATCTATGTACTCTCGGGCAAAGCTCAATTTCTGTCTTGCCAATGCTTTCTGGGTATTAGACAGTAATTCAGATTCTTCTACACTTTGAGTAATGCCATCAAGAGATAGATCCCTTCGTAAATCCTTCATGATAGCTTTCAGCTGCTTTATGTATGTTGAATCATTACCAATCGCACCAAGCAGAAACATCCAATCCTGAACGTTCAATTCTTTAGAATTGAATGCTATTGGATTTACCTCTATTGAAGGATATTCTGCACGTCTTTCATCTATTTTATCCTTTGGAGTAAGGATAATGACATCTTCGATTCTATCAGGATTAGCACCGTATCTTTCTTTCAGCTTTCTTAGCTCTGCATCCTTGTCATTTGGCTGTTTCATTGATGTGAACTCTGGTTCATAATCCATGCTTTCACTGTAATGAAAAATTACACCTGCTAATGGAGAGGGGAGCTTGTTTATCTTGTTGAATTGCTTCAATACCATTTCTGAAATAGTGCCGATGGTATAACTTTTACCTCCACCCTGGACACCAAAAAGACTTATAGTATTGGTTTCGCTCAAATCCATTGCGATCTTTTTGCCATGAAGACTTTCACCTAAAAGACCGTATTGGTCACTTTCGGAGTTTTTGCCAATTAGAATGTCATAATCCGGAGGTGTGGCATTGGATTGAATATCTTTATCAATTGATTCAGAATCTTCTATATCACTCTGATTATCTATTGAAGTGGATGGGCCAACCGGAGTATTATCAGGCGAGTCATTTACTGGTAGTTCAATTCCTCCATCTTCATCATCTGGTTTATCATCATCTGGTTTAGTTGGTGTTTCAACCTTTTGATCTTTTGGTTCTTTGGATTTTAGTTTTTGGATAAATGGTCTAAGCTTATTGTTGACTCCTACTGCTTCACCTAACTCATTATCTAATTCCTGATCTTCCAGTCTTTTTGTATTCAAATCAGAGTCAGGGTCAAGAATCTGCTCGATTAGATTTCCACCGAAGGTGAAAAATGTAAGTTCATGGTCAACCGTTTCTTTATGGTGTTTCTTATCCGCAGAGAAATTAAAAACAAGTCCTAATTGTTTAAAAGACAGCTTGAATCCAGCGTCGAGGGTTTGTAGAAAAGCATGATAACTGGCATAGGCATTTTCACTCAGGTACTCGTACCTGTAAGCCCTTTCAATGTAAAAGCTCAATAGAGATTTAAATTCCTTGTTTTTAATCTCTCGATCTAGTCTGTCAAACGATAGGTGATATTCCGGATCAAAATGCAGCCTCAATGCAAGAATAGTATTCTCAATCTGCTCCCGCATTTTCGCCTTTAAATCATCTGTTTCAGCAGCTCCAATGCTTTTTCTGCATTTGATCTCAATGATGGCGATTTGAATTTCTCTGTTGTCAGGATTAATTGACACAAGTAGGTTGTCTGCCCGGCTTTTACTTTCTGTAGGCAGGTTTTCAAAAAGATTATGGTGAAGGTCAATTGGGATAAGAAATGACTCTTCGAGCAATCCTTTTTTCTCCAAAACTCTCTTGGTGAAAGCTGAGCCAATTACCTCAAAAGCTTTGTTCTTTGAAGAATTAAGTTGCAGAACCAAAGAGCTAGACACAGCTCTTAAATCTTCCAGAAGTATCTTGACCTTCTTTTCATCTTTAGGATCATGGATGTCAATATTGAACTCTTCAAAGTGTGGACCTAAAAGCCCAAGAATTTCGGACGTAGGTCTGGTTGTCAGGTACGATGAAATTCCGGTTACTTCTTCACCAGGCACATAATCAAGTAGGAAAGGTATCTTGCCGTCCTTAGAAGGTTGGTCAAAGACCTGTGGGCCAAGGTTCTTATCAAATGTGATAACCCAATCTGAATAGTCATGTAGGTGGGTTAACAGAACCTTATCCTTGTCATTTAGCCGCAATTGAGTGGACGGAATAGATTCAGTAAATTTTGACGCTAATGCGCCTGCAATGAATGTTTGAAGGTGATCAAATAAATTAACTCCTATTGTACCCGACCCTGAGTAATCAGGAAGTATTTGATTTCCTTCAATATATCTGTTCCATTTGATTTCATTACCCGAGTCATTTACAGCGATTGTAGGGGAAACTAATAATCCATTCAGATAGAAGTTTCGGTCTTGCCTGTAAGGTTTAATCAGCTCAACTGTTATTGGGAATGGGCTAATAAGGAAACTTAAATGTGCTGAAAATTGTGCCGGTGATTTAAGGTAATCTGTTATGCTATTGATAGAAAACCTCATTTTTGGAAAAAGCCTGTTTGCGGATGGTTGTGAAAATGCTTCAGCTTCTTCTGATATGTTTGATTCAGGGTTTATTAAGGTTCTCAGAGCTTCACCGTGCTCAATAATCTTGTCATCACCTTTGAAAATTCGCACCTCGTATTTGATGTTTTGAAAGCTAATTTCTTTCTCTAACTCAACCAGGGAATCTGCAAATACACCCGCATCACCTGCATTAAATAGGTTAATGATTAGTTTATCGGTATATGGGTGCTGAACCAGATAGTTTTTAACATGCCTAACAACCAGATTTTGGCTTACTTCCGTTTCAACATAGTTTTCTTTGGTGATATTGAATAACTGTCGGAAGTAATGTTTCATCTGTCTGGAGACAGAAGTCATTCCATTTTTAGACTCCTCAGTGAGTACGTTTAGATAGAGACCCCATCCGTAAGCCAGTTCACCAGAATAATGGAATGCCTTAAATGTGCCCGGTTCTACAAGTACTAAAGGATTGTTTTCAGGTGATAAATGGCCTTCAAAAAGGTTTGATAGCCCTTTAAACCAAGCGTCTTTATAGCCAGCATAATCATGAGTGCTTTTTTCCCACTCGTTAAATACGTCAACTAACTGAACCCACCACGCCAAACGAAGAGGGTGCAAAGGGGAAAGTAAAAATGCCTCAGCGGGTTTGCCATCAGGTAATTTGGTTTTAACCTTTACTAAATCCAGCATTTGAACCTCCACCAGTAAATCCTGAATGTTGGATTTTTCATCCTCCTCAATATCTTCCTCTAATATTTGCTTCTGAAGGTGAGCTGTCCAATCACTGATCTTTTCAATATATGTACGTATTGAATCAGCGAAATTGAAAATATCTGCTGTTTCAAGTACTCCGTTTTCAGCCTCATTTGAATGTTGAATCCTTTTGAAGATCTCCGAACGAAGTGAGAGAATTTCTTTAGGAACAATCGAAGATACTTCACTGATTGAAAAGCTTATTTTCTCAAAGCCTAATGCAGATGAGTTACTTCTGAGTATTGTCTTCACATACCCGAAATGATCAGCATTTTTTAAAAGGGTATCTTCAATCAACCTTAGTTTGGAGGATAGGTTTACTTGGTAATTATGCCTATCGGAGTAATTGATGTGGAAAGTTGAGGTATGTTTGGTTGGGTCCGTAATCCAGATATTAGATGTTTCTGACGGAACCGGAACCTCTGGTTCCATTCCTGATTTCAATTTTTCAATTCGGAATTTGAAGAATGCCTGCAAGACATTATTCAATTTATCTTTCCGCTGGTTCTCCTCACGCTCGGGATTTTCCTCAACCACATAATCAAAATCATCTGTATCACAAGTCAACTTGTAGTCAAAGGAGCTTTTTAAGATACTATCGTCTTTGGCCTTAGCTTCCTCCCAGGCAGATTGAATCCGAGGCTCTTTGAAGTCATCATTATTGTTGAGAATATTACCATGCTCGTCTTCTGCCCAAACTTTAAGGAAGTACGAACCTTCCTCCATCACATTTGGATTGAGGTCTACAGTCACATCTCTATAAAGTCTGTTGGATGCTGAGTTTTTTACTTTTCTGAGTATTTGTATTTCCTCACCTGAACCACCATTTACGGCCATCAATATGATTTTGAAGTAAGCAAGTCCGGGAATGTCTTTGGGGTTTTGACTCATGGTGATTCGTACCCTTACCTTAGAGGTTGAATTTTCCCTGGCTTTAAGCACCAGTTTCCCTTCCTCTACAGAGAAATCTGGGGATTTGATCTCTCCTGCATAAAGTTTGATATGAGAAAAATCAAGATCAGGGATTTGCCAATTAGCAAAGTTCAGATTGGAGTATTTACTATGTATGAGATAGCATATCTCAGAGGCACTTCTGGCACTATTTTCAGCCTTTATAAAATCTACCAATTCCTTTTGAAGGGAGTTTGGCTCCAAAGGAAGTTCTGCTATCCGGTCATACAATGGTTTGAAAAAAGAACTAAGCAGTTCAATGCTTTCAGCATTGAAATTCAGCCTTGATCTAATCTTGTCACTGTTGTCAAGCAGTTCAGAATCTGGTATTAGATCAAGCAGGTAAAGGTGGTTGCCTATAGATTCTTTTGAGTAACCATGTTCTTCCAAAGAAAGAAGATAATCGATCACATTGGCCGTATCGATTTGGTTGAGGTTTAAATAGCCCAGAATTTCATTTTTGAGGATTGCTGCATATTCAGCAGGTATATCATTTATTAACTGTTCCTTTAACCTCTGTTCAATACCTTCTAATGAGATTTCTTTGAAGGTGGCATTACCGTAAGAGTCTTCAGCAGATGTTCTGCTGTTTGACGGAATCAAAACTAATAGCGGTGCATCTTGCTTATTTCGCAGTTCAATGAGCTTGGTAGCAGTTATGAACCTCTCGTCAGTTGCTGAGTCATCAGTTACAATGAAGGTGTTAATATTGCTGTATTTCTCCTGAATCAGCTCCCAAAGAAACTCAAGCTCAGTAAGCCCTAATCCGGTGATCTTCATGCAATGGCCTGGAATGGATTTGCTTAGATCATCATGATACAAATCCAGTATCAGGTCAATGATTCGTTGATAATATGTATTTATTTGAGTCGTCATTTGCATTCTACTGAACATTTAATTCATAGCGGGGTCTAATCCTTTGCAGGATGTAGGCATCACTTAGGTCATTGTAAAATCCTATCTGTCTGAGCTTTAATTTGAAAGCCTCAACATTCTCTTTAAAAGCAAGGTGTGTATTGAGGTCTGCATCTTTGAACCGATCTTCTGCTAATCCATTTATAATTATTCCATAGCGATCACGAATATTTTGAATCAGCTCTTCAATAGATAAGGTTCTTGTTTGAAAGTTGGAGCCATCTGATTCAAGTACTAATATTTGGACAAGCGTTTCTAATAAGCGTGTTCCCAAAACATACCTTCTTGGGTGCTTTCTACCACGTCCCTGAGCTAAAAAGCCTCTTTCGTTATTCTTTTGAGATAAGTTGTCAAAGAGCTGCATGTGGTAACGGAATTGATAATTACCTCTGGCTTTTAGTATCAATTCAATATATCGGTCAAAGTAGGTGTCTTCATATTTGACCATATCACTTATAAGGTCTTTGTCTTCTTCATCCAGGGTGCTATATAGGTTGTCCCATTGGGTTTCAAAGTATATTTCGAAATCCTGTGGTTTTTCTTTTAATAGCTCCATAGCCCTCCGAAGATTGTCTGAATTGGTTTTGTCTAATTTTAACCTCCTCAAGGCAGCATTGATCTGGAATGTGGCTTTGATATAGTCATAGACATTATTACTTAAAGTATCAGCATCCTCAGCAGAAATCCGAGCTATCTTACTTTCAAAGTCATCTGTGGCATCTACTACTATATTCCAGTCTGCCCTTACTGTATCATTGCCTTTTTCAACCATTTTCGGTAAGGTGTGGATCAGCTTTTGGATATAGATGGAAAGGTGAAAAGATGTAATTGTCTTGAGGTAATCTATCAGCACGTTTCTTGGAATTAGACGTTTGTAAACCAAAAGTCTCCGAACGTCATCACAAAAGAGTTCCGCTTGTTCAAGGAGTAGCGGTTGAATCTGATTCAGGCTTGAGCTACTTTCCAGAAATCCGGGCTTAACATTTTTGATGATGTGCAACAAGCCCAAACTATCTACATCCAGATGGTTTCCTGAATTTATTTTGCTTGTGGTTTGATCCCATCCCTCCATTAGAAAGCTTTTCAGATCTTCACGAACTGTAGGATTGGCACCAAGCATTAAATAAACCTGATCTGCTGTATTATAGTCTCTGGTATTGGCGGCATTTCTCACCCTGTAGCTTTCAAGGTGAATCGGTCTCAAAGAGGAAATTTTCTCTTTATCGAGATTACCCCTGTAAACCATGTTGACCAAATTGCTACGCATCCACAATTCCGCAGCGTCCGGATTATCATTAAAGCCTTTTATAGAACCTTCTTCTTCCAGTTTAGAAAATACCCTCTTGAGGGTTTCTAAATCAATGAATGAATTGCTGCCAGCTCTTGCCCTTTGCTTTGGTCTTATTCCATTGTGCTTTAGCAGCATGAATAAATTCACCAAAGTATTATCAATATTTACGGCTTTTGCATCAGCTGTGAATATCAATTCATTGCGGAATAGGCTTTCGTCTTTATTTAGTTTTATGGCCATAGTTATAATACTTCCATAGGTTCTATGTAAAGACGGCTTTGCTCGTCTTTACTTATTCTGTAAAACTCCAAATTGTCGGGAGTTGCTACTACCACTTCATGATAGCTTAGGTTTTCCAGCAGGTTCTTGAATATGATCAGTTCAATGAACTTTCCTCTCAGATCGTTGAGGGAAGGACTAAACCCTTGCTGTATGAAATACAACATCTCATATAGGTCAAGAGAAATGGTCAGTTTGATGTGTTTTTCGGTTTTATGCCGGAAAGTCAAACTGTCTGGTTCATATTCCAGGTATTTCACCAAATGATCCGTTCTATTAACAAATAGCTCAAAATCATTAAGGTCAAATAATCTGAAAGATTTACTGTAAGGGTCTCTAATGTCCGTAGATGCAAGAACCAAATGGTCTTTGTCAATACCCGGATTATCACAGCCTTCATTCAATGAAATAGCTCTCGAAATGCTGGCTTTGGTATTTGTGCCTTCATCACCCTCGGTCAGGACTTTCACAAATTTGAATACCGAGTGATAAGGCAACCGTAAGAGATATGATGGAAATTTAGCTTCCTCAGTTTCTGTGGTTGCAGGAACATAACCATTCTCAACAGATAGTAATTCTGACTTACCTTCAAAGTATTGATGCCTGATAAATACCTTTTGAATTACCCGTATTCTTTTGATCAGTGCTCCGTCTTGCTCATGAGCTGGCACCCATATCTTGTTGTTGTTAAACTCATCAATCAGCGTAAACTCACGATCCGAAAATTCCAGATACTCATTGGTTTCATGCTGACCAAAGAAGAGGTCTCTGTCTTTGTCGGGAATAGCTACTTCACCAATATCCGTTTCACGCAGTTGTTTGATCAGGCGATCCTGATTGCCTGAATCATCCACCGATGGGTTAGTGATATTGAAGTAATAGTACTGCCAATAGCTTTCTGGCTGATTTTCACTGGTTGCTACCAACTGTTCAATATCCGCACATTCATGATCTCGGGTTAGCGTAAAAGCAATGAATGAACGCAAATCACGCATGGTGATATGCAGTTCCCGTTTGAGGCTGGCCGTTCTTAACAACCACTCCATTCGGGTTATAACTTCTTCGCCTGAAGCTGAATCATTAAAGGAATCAACATTGTATTTGATGAAACATTTATTTGCCAATTGGCAGGTTTCACATTTTGCCCAAAGGTCTTTTTGAGTCAGAGCTTTTACCTGACTTCTGAAAAGGCTTGGTTCCTGGTTGTCCTGAGCGGCTACTGATCTCAAATTGAGATTGATGATCATAAGGCCAGAAGGTAGCTCGTGGTGTCCTTCGTTGTAGAAGTAGTTTTCTATGGTATCATGAAGTGTTTTGTGTTTGCTTGTAGTCTTTAAGAACTCAACCAGACGCCCTTCGTTGATAGCAATGATTCGTCCTTCCTTAGATTCATTGTAATTGGACAGCCCTGAGAATGGCTCGAAGAAGCTCTCTAATACTTCATTATTGGCTCGTTGATCTTCATCCTGAGAGCCGTCATAATTGCTCTCAAACTGGACACCATTGATTTTAAACCTAGCACCGTTTTTATGTTCATGGGTGTTGAGGTCTTTTACTGAGTCATCATGCTCAATTCTTTTAATGAAAGCTGTTTTACCATCTCCTGCGTTTCCTGTAATGATCAGTAGCTTGTATTTACCATCAAGTATGTCGGGCAGTAGTTTTTTATCGAGTTTGGAAGGTGTATAAGTTAGCCGGTCGTACTCACTGATAGTTTCACTAGCACGTGTTCCGAAATTTCCTCCTTTGGACTGGCTGTATAATGAGTTGATGTACTTGATGAAATTGCCCTCTTCATCTTTCGCCTCTACAGTAGGAGTGGCCGTTTTTGTTTCTTGTAAAATGCCATCTTCACCAATCGACAGTAATGCATCCAGCATTTCCTGTGCATTAGAAAATCGCTTTGCTGAGCGAGGGTTTATAGCCTTACTTAAAAACTCTGCAAATGCATCCGAAATTCTTGGTTCAAATTCCTTTGGACTGACAGGATCAATACTGAGAACAGGCATTTTCTTAGGTGTCCAGGGGTATTCTTTGCAGATCAGTTCATAGAGCGTGATGCCCAAGGCAAACGTATCTGCTGACTTATCCCAATTCACTTTATAACCATCTGCAATAAGATCAGGAGCCAAGTAAGGGTTTGTACCAACAAAATCCTGATTGTCATCTACGAAGGAGGCCACATTGAAGTCAATGAGCACAAAGCGTTTCTCGTTATCCCAAATGATATTTTGCGGTTTTATGTCCCTGTGCAGAATAGGTTTATCAAGGCTCTGCATGGATACCAAAGCACTGAGAATGTCCTTAGCTATTTGATATACCCTGTAAATCGGAAGCTTGGCATCTGTTCTTGAATAGGTGCTAAGGTTCTCACCTTCCAGAAACTCCATTAGGGTATAAAACTGTCCGTTAGGCGTTTCACCATTCCAAACGAATTTGACAATGTTGTGATGCTCTAATCCAACCAAGGCATTGTATTCGTCAATGACCGAATTGGCGTTTACGCTTTCATGGAAGAGCTTCAACGCATAGTATTTCCCTTGAAGCTGGTGTTTTACTTTAAATACTCTGGAATAGCCACCTTTACCAAGAATCTGATGAATGACATAATCTCCAATCTTGTCTCCGACTTTTAACTCATAGATGTCAGTAGATTGAGCTGTTGTAGTTCTTGTTGTCCGTTTGGACGGGACTTCACTGTCGTTTTCCTTGAGCGCATCTTCGATGAATTTTTCAACCTGTTCTATGCTGTCTAATCGTTTGAGATCATCTGTGAGAACGGTCTTGAGCGAAAGCTCATCCAACCATTTTGGCAGTGCTTTATTGAGTGTAGTAGGCAATTTATCCGTTGGTAGCTTTCCACCCATTTTATCAAGATCATAAGGAGTCTTGAAAGGTTCTTCTCCTGTAAACAACCAATAGATGAGTACACCCAGGGAGTAAATGTCTGAGGAACGTGAGGCATCACCTACGGTCAATTCCAATGGATGGTAAGGCGTGGCATTGGATTCGTTAATGGTAGCCATTACCGTATATCCTTGTTGGTTGTGATCGGTGAAGTAGGACTTCCCGAAATTGCCCAAATAGGCATAACCGCTGCTCATGTAAATGTTGTCAGGGTTAATGTCCCGATGAAAGATGCTTTCCTTATGAGCTTCTTTCAAGGCGGCCATAATGTTGCGGACAATACCTAGCTTTTCCTGAAAGGTGAAGGTTTTGGATCGGGCTTCTGCTCTCAGAGAGTTCTCATCCAAGAAGTCTGATATTTCATAGAACTGATGGTTTTCTTCATCAATTTTGAACTCTACGTTCAGTATGAAAGGCTTGGCTTTGATCTTGTGAAGCGCTTTGTACTGATTCTTAATAGCCTCCTCACGTTTGAGCAGTTCAGGTTGTGAAAGACCTGCCACCTGAAGAGAATACTCTTTAACTCTTTTGCGGATAGAGGAGGTAACTCCTTTTGGTTTTACCAGGTATTCAGTGAAGTTGGGTTCCTGCTGAAGTATTTCTATAATTTCATAACCCTCAACTTCCCGTTTTTCGTCCGGTGCTTTTTTGCTCTGGCTGCCGTCAAGGTACTTTACAATGTCTTTGTAGATGTCTGCAATGTCATCTTCCGATTTCCCAATCTGTTCCGGATCTGTCAGGTAATTGATCAACTGCTCATTGAGCTGAAAGGTGAGCTTAGCCGACTCCTGCCATAGCGAAGGAGCATAGGTATTAGGATAGGATAGGGTAACCATGTTTTGAATCCATGCCCTTGCCCAGGAAGGTTCGTGTTCCCTTAGTTTGGAGGCCAGCACTGCCGTTTTTTGCCTTCCGGTTTTTAAAGGGTTCTGACGCTGGCGATCATTTACATACCAATAGTTGTCGTCTCCTTCAATTCTTCCTTTCCAGTCCTTGTTCTCAATGTTGTATATCGCATGTGGGGCAACAATCAACAAATCATACTCCCAATACTGTGTTCGGTTGTTTCGTGGATTGGTGGAGGCCAGCTCAACATTCGGCACGAGATAAAAGCTGTCTGGCAGGTTAACCTGCAAGTAATCCAGCAAACGCTTTTCTCCGGCATTTACAACCGAATCGAAATATGGTGGTACTATGATTTTTGCCATGATTCAATTTCGTTTTCTACTAATTCGATTGCTTTGTTTTCATTAATTATTGCCTGGTCAAGTAATTCAGTAGCTTTAGAGACTAGAGCTTTCACTTTTGCTTTTTTACCATTATCTAATTCAGGAATTAGCAATTCTTTAATATAATCATCATTAATAGTGAGGATAGCTGATCCAAAAATTCCTGCTCGCAAATAGCTCTTTCCAAAACTTGAAGAGAGGAAGCCATAGATATAGTGAGCTTCTGATTCATCAACAATGACTCTCAAGGCATGCTCATTTACACCCAACTTGTTGATTGAGTCTCCTACAAGGAAGGTGGAACCCAAAATTTCTTGACCAGACCTAGCAATCAAGATCCAATTTTTTTTGACCTGAAGAGTTTCTATTCCATTCATTTTGAAAGAAAGGTATTTATTGATTCTCAAAGGGTTGATGGAAAATAAGTCAGTGGTAGATAAATATTTTAGGCCATGCTTCACATAAACCCTTTTTCCTCTATTAGGAATAAAAATACTTTCAATATGATTCTCGAATTTGGTAAATGAGTATCCACAATTTTTGACAACAGCGTCTAGTTCTTTCTTATAGATATTGAAAGAAGCATCAAGACGATTATGAAATAGACTAAGTTCAGAAGAGAACTTTTGGTAAGTCTTAGGAAGTGGGGTATTTAATGAAAGGATTTCATCAAAGTAAGCATGTGCAGTTTTTAAGAGCTTGTTAGCCTCAACACGCGAATTCAATGAATCTTTAACCAATTGATCAATCTCAAATTGATTTTTATCAGGAAAAATAGGGATTTCAATACTTCCAACATGATCAGGCTCAATATGCTTTACAACACCTCCATAGCTCGATTGAGTCAATAAACCATAGCCAAATTTTGAAGAAAGTAAGGCATACAGAACACCTCGCTTGATTTTATTTTCTTTAGGGTTAATTCTTACTAAATCATCAGTTCCTGTTTTCCCTTCATGATCACTTGTAGTGCAGACTACTTTTCCAAGTGTTCCAGATCGCGTGATAAGAATCCAATCCTTCTTTAATTCTAATTCTTTTAAGTGTGGCGAATACTTCTTTGAGACAAATTTACCGGAATCTAAATCTTGCTTAAATAAATCTGAAGCCGAATAGAATTGATTACCATTAGTAGGTGAGTCCACATACACACGTTTATGGATGTTTCCTTTGTATAATTCCTTCGATTCTTTTTCGATAGTAGTTTTTGGATATGGGCAAAAGTTATCAATAATCCATTTTGTCTTAACACCATCGCTTAAATGATATGAGGCATCAAACCTTACTCCGGAATTAACTAACCAATTTTTCTTTACCTTAACAGACTTCATAAAATTGATTTAAGAAATTGTGCGTATTCTAGACAGATTTTAGGTAGATCATCATCCAGCTGTTTTAATTTTTCTCTTCGAGTTTTAACCTCTAATGATCCGTCTCTTTTGTGTACCACATATTTAGTTTCAGTGTCAAAAAGAATCTCAGCACCGTCATCATCACGCATGTAGATTGGATTTCCTCTACGGTCTTTCCCCAGCTTTTCAGCAATGGCCATAAACACCTCATAATCTTCCGCACTATCCTGAGCAAGCTGTCTTTCCACCTCTGTTTTCCGCTGTAAAAAGAGTAATGAAGCCTGAACGCCCACCTGCGGCAAGAAAGCTTCTACTGCAAGATCAACAGAAGCAAGGATTTTGAATTTGTCCAGAATCCATTCCCGAACAGGGAGGGTGTTAGGGTTTCCTAAAATTCCGTCTGGCAGTACGATGGCCACTTTACCACCTGGCTTCAGGAAGTTGTAGCACGCTTCAATGAATAGCACTTCAGGAGCATCACTGTACTTGGAGAGAAAATACTGGCTTGCTATTTCCGGTTCTACTTTCACTTTTGCGCCAAATGGTGGGTTGGTAAAAATGATGTCGAATTTTTCACGGGCATCATTCCCATATCGGTTTTCAATGTCTTTCATCTCCGAAAGGCTGGTGCCAATAGCACTATGTATTTTTTCTATCTCAGCTGGGTGCTCCCAATTAGGGTAGGCAAGGGAATTGACATGGAAGATATTGGCGTGTCCATCACCAGCCATTACCATGTTCATTCTAGCTGCCTTTTTCAGGTCAGGGTCAAAATCAAAGCCGAATATGCTGCGTTCTGCGTATTCTCTAACCCGCTCGTTCACTTCCATAGAATTAAACTTTTCAGCCAGTAGTGGTCCATCTAAATCTGGATATAACTCAGCGGCAATCTGCTTTCTTACATGGTCAAGTACCATCACCAAAAAGCCTCCCGAGCCACATGCAGGATCGAGCACTCGATCATTTTCGGTGGGGTTCATCATCTCTACCATTGCTTTGATGATGTTTCTTGGAGTGAAAAACTGACCTGCTTCCTGTTTTAAGGTGTTGCTTACAATTGTTTCGTAAGCCATGCCCTTAACATCTACAGAAGCGTCCAGGAAGGAGTATTTGGAAAGTTCGCCGGCAATAAAGGCAATTCCCTTATCAGTAAGGCCGATGGCTTCATTACCGTCAAATACCTCTGAGAATATTTCGTCACCTTTCAGTTCTTCAAACAGACCTTTAATTCGCTTGGCTACTGCTTTTCTGCCTTCTTCGGTGTTCTGTTCTTTTACACCTACCCAAAACTTTCTACGATAGCTTTCTTCAGATGGCATAAATCTGCGTTTCTCATCATAGAGCTTACAGAAGATGAGGTTCAGCAATTGCCAAAAAGCATCTTTCTTTCGGCCTTCATTGCCGTAGATGTAATCATGTGAACGCTTGAATACTTTGATCAGGGAGTCATTGGCAGGCTTCTTACTGGAAGAGCGGTCAGCTCTGTCCAGGTCGTCCAGTGTTTCTCCTTCACCAGGGAAGTCAGAAAGATCCACAAACTCATAATCAAAGCCCATAGCATCATCTTCCTTTTGCAGGTAGTGATAGCTTGAGCCATTTGCCCAAAGGCCAAATTCACAGCTCTCAACTGCACCCATAGCATTTTCCAGAGTAGGTTTTACACCTTTTTTCTTATCCGTGTCTTTAACCTTGTCATCCTGCACCACGCAGATGCGGATAATGAAGTCCTGCTCATGTGGTTTACCTTTTTCAAAGACCACTAATTCTACCTTCTGCTTTTTGGGCTTTCCGGTATCTGGATCGGTGTATTGGATGGCAAAATCCCGCTCCATGTCAGAAAGGTCGAAACCGTACTCTTCATTGAGCATCAGGATTATGGATTGTAGGTTGCTTTCCTGTGGTTTGATCTTTTTGACTTCACCCGTCAGGATGCAAACCAACTGGTTATCCTCCAATACTATGTCGTCCTGTTCAATAACTTCTGTGGACATTATTCAATGGTTTTTAATAGTTCGTTTATTTCTTTTCGCTTATCCCGTCTGGCTGCATACCGTAACAGTTTGCTTTTATTCACATTGTACTTGGCAAATGCCTGTGCATAGAGTTTGTGAATATCTAATCCTATAGGCTGCAAATACTGTTCGTGCTCAAACCATGCATTGACCAATATGCCTTCAATGCTCGGGGATAGGTAGTCGCCTGATCGTTCTGTTGGTGTCTCGGAAATCAATGCTGTCAAAATGATGGCTTCATCTTGCGGGATGAGGTATCGGGCAGTTGTTTCCTTGTCTGGTTGTAGATAGACCTTCTTGCTGAAAGAAAGCATCTCACCAAACAAAGCATCCAATTCATCTTTATTCAAAGCAAGAAAGACCCAATACTTGGAGATGTCACCACCGGCAATTTCATTCAACAGAAGGGTGTCCCACATGACGATTTCGCCAGTGTAAAGTGCCTTTACTCGATTATACAGTCTTTTGGATTTTAAACTTAGTTCTGGAGAAAATTCAGGTTTGTAATCAAAGGTGTATAGACCTCTTCCAATCTGATAAAGAAGCTTGTCCTTTTTTAATTGATTGAGTCTCCAGGCTATAGTATTAACGGAAAGGTCCGGTAATAGAGAATGAAGCACCTCAGTGACTTCTTTTGAGGAAATCTGTGATTGTTTTCTGAAGCGTTGTTTTAATTCTCTTGCAAGATCAATATTCTTCACTGTTCGACGACGTTATGAAACAAAGATAGTCAAGTTGATTGAAAATCAAAGTTTCGGCAAAAGAAATGTTTAGTTGCCAAAGTTTTGAATGAATAGCTTAACCTTTTTTGCCATTTATCGTAAGTTGTATCTCATCTTTAATCGACTCGATCAATTCCAGGCATCTCTCCATAGCTAATCTGTTGTGATTAATCATTTCCTGAATCATTGGCGCAGTTATACGTCCACTAACGCCAGTTAAAGAGCGGCTTTCAATTAGTCTCTCTTTGCCAAAATTGTAGTCCTGAAAGGACTGAATAATTCTACGCAATTCAGAATAATGATCTACATCTATAAGAATGGAAGAGGTTTCAATTTGTCTATCACACTTGATCAACGCCCTTCTAAAGGTTACTAACTTCATTTTATCAGCAATATTCCAAAGATCAATGCAAGCAAACTTTAGCTCCTGCAAATTCCGCCATAGGTCGAGATAAAGCTCAAATTGTCTGTCATTATATTTAAGGACTGTCGCTCTCAATATATCAATTTGAGATTTATATGATTCTAATTCTTTTTCAAAGCTGTGCTTTACTTTTTGTTTATAGTTATCTGCTAGTGTATTAGCCGATAGTTTTACTAAAAAAAATACTATCCCGCCAGCCCCAGCCAAAGAAACTATTATCCCTGAAACAACTTTTATAACATCAAGAAGTGACATGCCTAATTATTATTTACTTTCCAAAAGGCCTAAATCTACTTTGCTAGAATCGACGTGTTAATACCCAACCTTGGGTATTTTTGACCTTACATGTTGTGTTCGTTGACGCTAGAATCAATATTCAATCAACCCGTTCTTGATTGCCCACATGACAAGTCCAACTCTGCTTTTTATATTAAACTTCTCAAAAAGTGACATGCGATAGCCATCTACGGTCTTAGGGCTGAGGCACATCTGATCGGCAATCTGGTTATATGTCATTTCCGAACAGGCGAGTTTGAGGAACTCTCTTTCTCTATCATTGATGTCGCAAAAATTGCTTTGCGTGCCTTCATTTTTTAAAGAATGGATCAATTTACCCGTAACAAAATCGGTATAGTAATAACCTTTAGCATAAATCGAAGCCAGGGCTTCTTTAAATTCACTTGGTTCAGCATCTTTGCATAGATAACCTTTAACACCCAGCTTTAGCATTTTTACTACTGTCTCCTCCTTTTCGATCATACTCAAAACCAAAATACGAATGCCAGGAAAGTGTCGAGAAAGCCATTCCACAGTCTCAAATCCGTTCATTTCCGGCATATTAACATCCATCAATATAATATCGGGAGGATTTTGAGTGTTCAGTTTTTGCTGGAGATCAAGGCCATTATCAGCTTCAAAGACCACAACATAAATATCAGAAATGGATTCGATCAAACTGCGTAGTCCACCACGGAACAGTTTGTGGTCATCTACTAAACCAAGCTTAATTGTCTGCTTCATTGGCCAGAGGGGTGTTAATTATTATTTCGGTTCCTGTGTTGACACTGCTAGTTATCTGAAGGTCTGCACGTATCAATTTAGCCCGTGTCTTCAGGTTCATGAGGCCTGATCCTCCACTTTTGAGAGCTTTATCAATATTAAAACCAACACCGTCGTCTTTAAAAGTTAATTTAAGAAAATTACCAGATAGAGCAACCCCAACGGATATACAAGTTGCGTCACTATGTTTGAGTGTATTATTCAGTATTTCCTGGGACATGCGAAAAAGTATAATGGTTTTATTGGGATCAAGACTTACTTTTTTTGCGTCATTCTCGAATATAACCTTATGTAGCCCAAGCCTTTTAATACGCTCTATTTCGTCTTTCAATCCCTCTAACAATCCGGTATTAACTACATGGTCACTGTTCAATGAAACACTGAGACCCTTAATATCTGATATTAGCTTTCTGATTAAGTTTTTCGTCTCATCCAGCTTTTCTTCGGCTTTTTCCCTAGCATTCAGGTCTATGATACTCAGGTTAATCTTTATTAGACTGGCTATCTGTCCAAGATTGTCGTGCAACTCATATCCGATGTGTTTTAGCGTCTGTTCACGTATTTCAAGCTGTGCCTCCAGCAAGTTCTTTGAGAATTGATCTTTAATTTGTTGTTTTTCAATCTTGTGTTGTTGGCGCTTTCTTACAAATACAAGTGTAAAAGCTACAATAAAGGCGCACAGGAGAAAAAATAATAAGGAACCAGCAGTGATGGCTATAACTATATCCGATACAGGAAATTCTTTCATGGTCGTATGGGTTTTGTCTGCCTTCTATAGTCAATGTAAAAGCCAATAAGAAAAACCAGATACATAATGGTGTTGAATACATCATGTATAATCCAGAGATTTTTAAGTAGACTGTCACTGTTAGCCATAATATAGTGCCACAACCCAAAGATTAGCATAGTACATGAGGTATAAAGAAATAACCCCAGTAGAAAGAGTAAGTATGACCTTTGAGTATGTAGCAAACGATCATCATTTTCATAAATGTCCAATACACTCAACAATATCCAGGAGGTATAAACAAGATTATTAATACAGAGCCATTCGGTAAGGAACTTGCTTTCAACGCCCCAATAACTAATAGAGATTACTCCCAACAACAGACAAACTGCACCTAATATTTTGAAGATTTGTTGCTTTCTGTTTGTACTGTAACTTTTTCTGAAAAAAAAGTACAAAATAAAAAGCTCCACTACTACATTAATATTGTAGAAAATATTGAGAGCAGGTATTCGCCCCAAAAAAGCCCGGGCCAATTGGGGAATACAGGCTGCTAAAACCAAAAGTAGTATCAGCCTGGATTTTACTGTAAGCCTGGTGTAAAAGAAGCACCCTGCCACCGCCGGTAGTAAGATGCTCCAAATGGATATTTTATTTATGATGTCTTGGATACATGAATTTAGTATTTATTTTTTAACCTTAAACACTAATTTTTCCACTGCACCATCTCTACTTTTTAAGCCTTCTACCGATTGAAGTTTGGAGACGACTGCCCGTGGAGGGTATTCACTGGCTGGCTCAACTGCCATATATTCATCAGATTTTAATCCTATTGGTGCGCCGGAAACGCATCCGGCCACTACGACTGTGAATGATCCTTTACCAAATTGTGAATATTGACTGTCTACTTTAGGGTGTGCACCAAGTACAACCATTAAATGAGAGACGCCCGAATCGAGCATCTTTAAGATTTCATCTCTTTCAAATAGAAAGCCATTGAAATTCTTAATGTCGTTGTGGAATGTGCCGAGATCGTTTTCCGACAGTCCATCGGGAACTTTCCCGAAAGACATGGCCATTTCAGTCTTAATTGCATTGTAGGTGCTAATTATTTCGTTGGCTGTAGCCAAGTCAATTGGTGCAAATTTCATTTTTTCAGTACTTGTGTTGCTTTCTTTACTCATGATATTAAAGTGTTTGGTGAAACATATGGTCAAGGTAAACAACAAAGTAACTTTTGACTAGGGCTAGCAATAGAAACAGGATAATTATAACAACTCTCAGGGTTTTTCCTGTTTAACTTTCAGGAGTTCTCCTCTTATATGCGACGAACCGTCAGATTACCTTTATATCATCAAACAGCCATGTGGTTTTAAGTACTTACCATGTACTCAAGTTGCAGAATGATTGGAACGATCCAGGGTAGTTCTTATCAAGAAAAACAAGAATATAAAGGCTAAACAGCAACTTGAGTACTGGCGGCAAATCAATCTAAATAATAATCACCTAAAAATTAATTAATCATGAAACCTTCATTTCTAATTGCTCTATTAACTATTTGTTTCTTTTCGGCTAAAGCCCAGGACAATTCAAAAAAAATAAAAGAAATAAAGTTGGACTTTGCCAACATGGAACTAGATGTTCCTGGTACTTTGAATGGGTTATCAGAGGGTAGCCTGTATCGGTTTGTAGTGGAAAATATAAACCTAAATTTATATGAGGTAAGTGTTAATCACGGAGACACGTCATATAGTAAAGCGATAGATCCACCTTCTTTTAATAGTCCTTTGTTAAGCGTTTTACCAGACTTAGTTGAAGGTATAAAGAAATCATCCGTTGAAGCTCCCTTGGCTGAACTAACAAAACAATCGTTCTTGGCATATGCTCCCGCCGATGGGCCTTTTAAAAAAATGAATAATGTTGATCTAAGAAAAATAAAGGCTTTCGAACAACTCTCAAACACTGAAGGTAAACTTCTTACATTAGTAAATTCAATAACAGAGAGTGAGAAAAGTTTGAATCAAATTAAGACCGGATTGCACCTCTATCGGCTGTATGAAAGCGGTATAGATGTTAGTAAACCTGATTTTACAATATACCAGGCATTGGATTCAATGCAAAACCACATCAAGGAACTATCCAATTCAAGGGTAGCTATAATCAACGAAGGGATCGAAATTACTCGGATTACAGAACAATACGCAGGAATTATCTCGTCCGATGAGGCGGTAAAAAGTCATCTTAATGAAGTCAAAACCATTTATGAAACTATTGTGGATCATATCGACAAAACGTTAAGCGCTTATGATTCCGAGCAAATAAACAACTTGTTAGAAAATACTGTCTACACGATTGGCAAGAGAAATTCTGTTTACAAGTCTGCTCCTTTTCAACTTAACGGAGAACAAGCTAAATTAAGATACACAATAGAACCACGAGACAAAAAATACAACTTACAATCTTATAGCTCTGAAATTCTCTTTCCGGGAAAAACTAAAACCTTTTTTACCGTGGGAATGGCATTTTACGGGGCTACGTTATCTGACGAAGCATATTCTATAAGCACAGAAACTGCAGTTGATGGTACGATTACCTATCAACTGGTCAACGAAGACCTAAGCAAGATTGAGATGGGAATGGCAGCCTTGTTGAGAGGGGGGAAAAGGTTAGAGAACAAAAATCTTTCTTTACAATTTGCATTTGGGCCTGGGGTATCAATCACTAATAAGATGAGACCAAGGTTTTTGATTGGTGGAGGCTTTTCATATGGCAACAAACATCGAGTGGCGTTGGATACAGGTTTAATTATTGGGGAGGTTAACCGCCTAAGTCAACAAGTACGTAAAGGTGGAGTCAATGAATCCACATCCCAATTAACTGTCTCAGATCTAAAGGCTGGCGGCTTTCTGTCTTTGGGTTATCATTTTAACCTGTGACCTCGAACTTCATAATATCCCCTTTGATTCCATTGTAGATTAAAGGGGAAACGCACTCAAAAAATTGTTGCTCAAAAAATTGTTGCTCAAAAAGCACCCTATACAACCAATACACGCTGATATTGACAAAAATACCCAAGGTTGGGTATTAAGGATCCGGCACTAAACTCTTTCTAATATTACACTTTGAGTCGGAGATAAAACACCTATTAACCTGTAGTTGATATGATGGAAGTACATAAAATACTCACTGTTAAAACGTGGACTTACCGAAGCTTCATGAATGATGCCAACCAAAACACCACACCAGACGATCTGCTTTTTGGTCAGGGCAAAATGATATTTGAACAAAGCCCGATAGGCACGGTGAATGGTTACTTCGATTTTGGAGAAGCCAGGCTTAATTTCAGGGGATACATCACTTATGGTAATCCTTTTACCTTAAGGTATCAGGGTACAGGTATCAATGGAACGGTCACCGAAGGCTGGGTCTATGACTACCTAGGATATTATATCCCGTACTGGCCAAACGGTATCGACCAGGTCGATGCCATAGCAGGTTCGGTGATACGTACCGCTCCTCATAGCAACGGTCAGGAAAAGCCGGATTAGTAGCATCATTTTACACCTGTTAACTATAACTAACCATACATGAAAAAAAAACTTATAATCTTAACATCAGTACTACTTATTGGGACGCTTGTGTCCTGTGACAAGGATGAAAAGCCAAAAGACGGTGCTGCATTATTAAAAGCGGAGAAGGAAAACATCCTGTCCTTCCTGAGAAAGTCTGCTGGTCAAAAAACTGCTTTTGAAAAAAATAAGAAGAGCACACAACTAGCGAGTACTACAAACCCGGTATATCAGGATCTTCAAAACCCGCCAGTAAGAAGCGCTACAAACGGAATATTAGATACAGAACTCCGTGTGGCCTATAGTGATCAGGAGATATGGAATGTCAAAGACCATCAAACGCTAACCGTGAGGCTGCGAAATTATGAAGGGCTTTTGGTACCGCCCACTTTAAAAGTCAAACCAGGAGATCTCCTGCGTGTCAAAATGAAAAACGACCTGCCTCCGCTCGGTCATGTCAGTTGCGATCCTTACGGTGGCATGCACCATACTTCCGATGATCCGTGCGAACAGAAGAACCCTCAGTCATTCAATACTACGAACCTGCACACTCATGGCCTGCATGTAAGCCCAAAAGATAGCAGCGACAATGTCCTGGTGCATATTATGCCGTCATGTGAATTTCAGAATCACATTCAGATTCCTGAAAACCACCCTCAGGGTACCTTTTGGTACCACGGTCACGTACACGGCTCCACTGCAGTGCAGGTTTCCTCCGGCATGGGAGGCGCATTGATAGTCGAGGGAGGAATGGACACGATACCTGAAATAAAGGCAGCCGACGAAAAGATATTTGTATTTCAGCAAATCCCCTATACCCAGGACTCTGACGGCCAATTTGGAGTAGAAGACTTTGATGCATCATTTGGGCCGGGTATCTGGGATAAGGGGGTTGATAGCCATGGATGGCGCACCATGATCAATGGACAAACCTATCCAATTATTCGCATGAAATCGGGAGAAGTGCAGCGTTGGAGATTGATACATGCCGGGGTTCGGGAAAAAATAGAGCTTGAGCTCGATGGACATCAGTTACATGAAATTGCGCTGGATGGAATAAGCCTCGGAAGAGTGGAGACAAAGGGTTATGTAGAGCTACAGCCCGGTTACAGGTCGGATATACTAATAAAAGCCAATGAAGTATCAAAAACTGACACCCTGTTCCTCATTGATAGGGAGACTCAAAAGGAGAGTAGTTTGCTTGACGAATATGAGTCTCCGAAAATCCTGGCGATAGTGATCATTTCCACGGAAAGTAAGGATATGAAATTACCCACCAGTGACGAGTTGGCGGCATACCGTCCGTTTAAAACCATTAAGGAAAGTGAACTGGAAGGTCTGGCACAGGAAGTATGGTTCAACATCGATGTAAACAGCACTCCCACGTGTTTTACAGTTAATGGAAGACCGTTCAGCATGGACAATCCTCCGAGGGTCTTAAAACTGAACTCCGCCAGTGAATGGAAAATCACCTCTCAGTTTGTGAATCACCCCTTCCACATACACGTCAATAGCTTCGAAATATTCCGAGTTAAAAAGGCCGATGGACAGGAGATAATATTTGATCCCCCGGTCTGGCGTGATACTTACCTGATCCAGCAGGGCGATACTGTTTTTGCCAGATCTCGATATGAGGATTTTGATGGCAAATTTGTTTTGCACTGTCATATCCTGGATCATGAAGACCAGGGTATGATGGAACTGGTCAATATTGTAGGAACAGAGGCTTTATAAAACAGATACAAACATGGGGAAAATATTTATCACATTATTTATGAAGGCGTGGAAGCCCTGGATTTTACAGGTCCCCATGACGTTTTTGCCATGGCTAATTACATAAGCCGGGAATCTTTACATTCAGATGATCTACCATTTCAGCAATATGTAATTGCATCTGCTAAAGGGCCTGTAAAAACTGCGGGAGGAATAGCTATAACACCTGATTTTACTTTTGATGATGCCATACCCGAGGCTGAGATCATTTTCATTCCTGGTGGGCCATACATTAAAAACATCAGTGCCACTGACCCCATGATCAAATGGATACAGTCAAACTATTCAGATAAGAATCAGATTGTTTCGGTTTGCCTCGGCGCTTTTCCATTGGTCGTTGCGCTGGGACAAAAACTACAGGGGCATACAATCACAACGCACCACCAGGCCATTGAAGATCTCAGGGAAAAAGTTAATTCCCTGAATATCGATGCTTTTGTAGCCAAAGGCCAACGGTATGTGAGTGAAGGGAATGTTTTGTGTTCTGCAGGAGTATCTTCCGGGATAGATGCTGCCTTTTATCTCTTATCAGATATTATGGGGCAGGAAATTGCCAGAAAAACATCCGAGATTATGGAATATAACAGGACCATTAACTGGTCACTGGAACAATAATAAATCACCTGACTATTAAAATAAATCACTATGAGCGAAACAACCATTACGAATCCTACATGGTATGGGGAAATCAGTAAAATGTTTAACCAGACTGATATTGACCATATGGCACCTCAGGGTGTACAATTGGACAATTATGAATATGTGAAATCCAACGCAACCAATATTTACGGACAGGTAGCATCCGGCAACATGCCTCCAGGCAACCCATGGCAGCAAAGTTGGGTGCAAACTTTTCTAAACTGGATCCAGACCGGGTGCCCTAAGGGAACAATAGAAACTACCGAATCTGCCTTATCTGGCATGGCCTTGCGCAAGTCCGCAGAAAAGGTGGCCGGGAGGATCCGCAAGAATGTAGCCAGCCTCTCATCTGAGGAGCTGGAGAAGCTTAAAAAGGCATTTAGTACCATTATGTCAATGGATCATAATGATCCAAACGGATATTTTGTGGTTGCTGGGTGGCATGGATTACCAAAATCAAAGTGTATGCACCACATTCCACCTTACAATCCATGGCATCGGGCCTATCTGCTATATTTCGAAAATGCCCTTCGTAATGTTGACGGATGTGAAGATGTAACACTGCCATATTGGGACATCAACACACCGATCCCTGATGTTCTGAATCAGGCACCGTTTGATAGTTACACATACCCTGTTGATTTAAATGCGCAGTATAAAAAAGGGGACAAGACATCCCGGTACACATGGTCTCAGATTTCGTCGAACCTGGCACAGTATGAAGTACTGGAAGATCTGTCCCGAGCTATGGGTAGGACTGACTGGGAAGACTTTCATGGTGGTCGCGCCTTTGATAATGCACCGAACAACACCAACATTTCAGGCCATGACGGTGGACATGTTTCGATAGGGGATACTATGCTTGACCAGTACGTAGCGTCATTCGACCCGATTTTCTGGTTTTACCACTGCAATCTGGACAGGCTTTGGTGGACATGGCAAAAGAAGATGAATGCTACTAATTTATCCGGCCTACTCAAGACCATCCGGTCGGACTTTAGTAGAAGCTACTTCACTGATGAGTTTCTTACTACACTTGCCCCATTTACATCAATGCCAATAAACAGGACTACGGTTAATGTGGTAGATTCATTAAACGACCTGGATATAGATTATCAGGAAACAGCTTTCGAGGGGCTTGCACTCGAAGCGCTTCCGACAATGAAAGGAAGCTCTTTACTTAGTGACAAGTTCAGCCTGAAACCGGACAGGGTCAATATCCGCGTCAAAAACCTTGACAGGATCAAAATCCCTGGCAGTTTTAAGGTACATCTTATGAAGAATGACAAGATACTTCGCAGCAGGGCTTT
The DNA here is from genome assembly GCF_016775155.1 of Fulvivirga marina. Lineage (GTDB taxonomy): Bacteria > Bacteroidota > Bacteroidia > Cytophagales > Cyclobacteriaceae > Fulvivirga > Fulvivirga marina. The sequence continues at coordinate 42,382 of NZ_JAEUGD010000001.1, forward strand.
CTTTCAGCCGAATGAAGCCGAGAAATGTGAAAATTGTGTTCAGCATAGAGCTGTAAATTTTGATTTCGAACTTAATCTGGAGGAAGTGGCAGGTGCCAAACTGGAAATCCTGGTGGAGCCACTTAACAAGGATGCCCATGGTGAAAAATTCCCTGCAAAACTGATGGGCAACCCTACTGTAAATATGCGATTGCTAATGACAAATGACGTGGTATTGCATCAATAACAGCTCTGTAAATAAGTAAAATTCAAAACCTCTAAAGGTGTAGATTATGAAAGGTCATTTATCTGTAAATCAACCATTCATTATAGACCATCAGAAGGTAAATGTACGTGTAAAAGGCATTAACCGCCTCTCCATACCAGGGAGCTTTAAAGTTTTGCTAAAAAACGGAGAGACGGTTATTGCTTCACGTGCAATGGCACAACCGGGCGACCCGGCGAAGGTTGATGAATGTGTGAAACACCCACTCGTTGACTTTGATTTTGAACTTCCTGTTACAGCTATATTCGGCAACCGTCTGAATATAGAGGTAGAACCTGTAAACAGGTCAGTACACGGACGTGTGATGCCTCCAAAACTACTCGGCAACCCCACTATTAATATCAGATTCCTGTTACAGGAAGTTTAAGAACTGTTTTTTCTTAACACCATTCAGTATGAAAAATCAACCCTCTGTCCCCGTTTATGTAAGATTATCCCAGGTGTTTAGTCTTCTGGGGTTAATCCTATTACCTAAATGCTCACTGTGCTTGTTTGCTGCGGGTACAATGATTACCATATGCGGAGGTGCTTCACAAATACCCCCGGCATGGGAATACTGGCTGATAGGATCAACCACGTTATTGGTTATAACAGTACAGATATACAAGATCAGAGCGCGTTTTCTATCATTGACTTTAATTTTCACCTTATCAGGAGGTTTAACCATTTTTGCATTTTTGTGGTTGAAATTAAGCCCGATAGTTTACTACCGGTGTTACCATGATCCTTGCTTCATCAGCAATATTTGCCTTCAATAAGTTCGGGAATAAGGATTCAAATAAGTGCTGTACTGCAAAACACGAAAAATAGGCTCTTCTGCTAAGGCCCAACATTAACCGTAACAGTTTTTTCTTTTGATAATAATTAGTAGTAAAGGGTGTGAGGGTGCTTAATGATCTGTTTTAAATATGCACAAAATTAACAGGCGGATTAATTCCTGAAAATTCAATCCGCCGTCATAGTCGTAAACTAAATCTGCTACCCAAATATCACATTGGCAGCTTCGTCCATTACCTCCTGCTCAAATTCAGAAAAGTAGGCTTCTGTTGTGGAATAATCCGTATGACCCAACATATCACCTATTATTGCTTTAGATACTCCTTTATTTTTTCCAGCCATTGCAAAAGTATGGCGTATTACATAGCTGCTTAATTTGATAGGGAGTCCGGCATCCTTACCTATTTTCCCCAGTGATCTATTGAAGCCAGAAAGCCTGTATAAATACTTCTTATGTATTACTTCGCTGTCCGGATGGTTAATGACTTCATCAAGAACTGGGAATATAAGGTTACCCGCCCTTTTTTGCTGCAAATAGTACTCAAGTATTACCTGGGCTTCAGATGGAATACTGAAATTAAATTCCTTTACGTTGGTACCTCGCCTTGTCTTTCTCCGCTGATATCTCAATCGCCCTGCTTCAAGGCAATCACGGGTTAAATAGGATAGGTCGGCAAAGTTCATCCCTCGTAAATAGTACATGAAAAGTAAATAGTTACGGGCGTGCCATAGCTTCGATTTCAGGGGATATGATAAGTCTTTAATGATCTGCATATAGCTGTCATTAACCGCACGCTTTTTCGAACTGCCCTTTTTGATACTGTACCCCCCCTGACCGAATGGGTAATGCTCACGGGTAACTTCTGTCGACTTGTCTTTAACCGCGAGGTTGTATATACGACGGATAGTACGCAAGATTATAGCAATGGTGCTGGTTTGAATATTTTTACTTTTGCATTCAGCTTCAAATCCAAGAATGTACATTTCATCAATGTCAGTAATCAGCAACCGATTGTTGCCATGATATTCTAACATTTTATTAACACTATATCTGCACATTTTCACCCAAGAATATTGTTGGGATTTTTTATACATCATTTCGACTTTGCTCCCATAGTCTAACAACGTGGTTCGCCCAACAAGTATCGGGTCAGGGGACTTTTTTTCAGTATCTATGGCGATTTCTTTTGTAATAGCTTCTGCCAGATCGTAAACGGTCATATCCTTGAGATGAAAACTGTATTTTGTAAGAACATCCTCGGCTATGGAGAGCTTGTTATATAGCTGTTTATTCGTACGTGTTGAATTGTTATAGGAGTTTTTAATCTTTTTGTTTTTGTTGTCCCATTCGGATTCCCGCAGCCTCAGACCGACAGGAATCCTTTTAGGTACTCCCTTGTGTGTAAGACGGATTACTACAGGGAAGAGATTCGTTTTTTTATTACGGGTGTCTAGTCGTAATGCAAGTGTTGCCATGGAGTCAGATTTTGTTATTAGTTTTATGATTGAATACTGATAAAAACATATCAAAATCATTGCCAAGGATTTGCCAAGTTTTTAGGATTCTAACGGTTTTAAAGGAAATGCCAAAATGGCAAAAAGTGCATTTAACTGTCCATTTGGGCGCTTTTCAGTTGGTTACGAGGTAGATGATTATTAATCTGTAATTAGGTGTAATATACCTGTGTGGATGTTCTTGTTTTGTTCCTCGATGTATCCTTTTCTATCCGGTTCAGAAACATCTTACCTGAATTTGTCCTACTTTTTTGGCGGTCTATACATCATGAGCCGAATAGCTGTTCATTCGGCTCATAGGGTTATGGCATACTATTTTTTAGTTCACCTTGTTGATTACTGTTTATCTGAACTTATTCCTTTAAAGATTACTCAATATAGGTACTTTAGGTACACCATGCAGGCGGGGTTGAAAAAGTATCAATAGGGGCTCAGCAATAGGGCAAGCACGAGGACAAGCTGATGGGTATGACTGGCATGCAGGAAAGGTTTCTCCCCCGACAATTTTTGCTTTTCGCTCGTAACAAAACTTTTAACTTTCAAATCTGTAAGTTTGATTTTCCTTTTCATATTTTATTAGGTTTGAAATATTGGTTGTGGTTCGTTAATAAAATAAGCGGTGGATATTACTTTTATGAAGTCTCGAAAGGCTTACATTAATGCAGAGTAAACTTAACGGCTAATCAACCTCTCTACCGGATAAGTATCTACGTAACGAATAGGCTGACTTTGAGAAAAGTCAACTTCAAAAACTTTAAGGAGAGAGATATCATCTTTAAAAGGTGATGGTGTTCTCAGGTTGTATATAATGAAAAATTTGTAATTGGGGTAAGAGAGGTTATGGATGAGTCTGAAATTCTTAAAATCATCTTCATAAGGCTCCCATTTTTCCAGAGATACTTTAGAGCGTTTTAACTCGCATACGGCAAAGAGCTTATTGTCTTTGTGTATCCAAAGGTCTATATCCGAAACAGTAATATCTGAGCCAAGTGTATCGCGCTGCCATTTATGGTATGCGCTACTAACTTTGTCGTTCAGGTATTTGGTCGCCCGTTTATCATTTACCGCGAGTCCGTGGTCACGAAAGAGATCTTTGAGTTGCCTTGGTGTGAGCTTTGTGAAGCTAAGCTGATGGGACGATTTGCAGAGATTTATTTCATCAAAGGTATCGCCAAAAGCTTTGAATTGTAATAAGAAACAGGGCAGTTGATGCAAGTTGGATAACTGGTTGAGTTGTCTGAACGCTTTTATTTCACGATCTGAAAAATCTCCCCAGTCCTTTTCATCTACTCCTGAAACCACTATAAGTAATTTAGGGGTACTGCAGTGATCACCGTATACTAGTTGCCACATGTTACCGGTTACAAAATTATAACGTTCTACCTTGTTGGTTATGATGTAGTCGTAGAGCGCATTGCCTTGATAATAGTGGAGCATTAACAGTCTGTCAGTTTAAACACTTTCACACCTTGTTTGGTCTCAAACTCTTCTTTTAGGTCATCGGGAAGGCTTTCAACAATTCTCTGATATGATTTTTTAATCCTTGAGAGAGAGAGGCTTGCAATATGATCAAAGCCTGATGATTTTTTTTTGATCACTTCAGGTAGCTGCACACAAATAAACTGCCGGCCAGGAGAGTAGGCATTCAGATCCAGTACAGCATGGGCAGTGGTGCCGGAGCCAGCAAAGAAATCAAGAATGATATCCTGATTATTGGTGGTGAAATATGAGATGAGTTCTTTGGCGAGTTCGTAAGGTTTAGGGTTTTCAAAGGGAATATCCAGCTCACGGAGATACTTGTCATCGCTGCCACCGAAAAAGAGGATGGAGGGGACATTTTCAAACATGTTTTCGGTAAGCAGATATTTTCTTTCGGGTTGCTTTTTATGATCAGGGCCAAAGATTACCATGTTGTCGTTAAGTAGCTTTTTCATCGTTTTTTCAGGATATCGCCAGCCCCTCGCTGGTATTGGACATTTCTTTTTGGTGATCGGATGGGTGAGTGGAGTAAAGTATTCGTCCGGAGCTTTCTTTTTGTTGGGCCATGCCATGGAAACTGTTCTGTACACATTTCCATGCTCATCAATTTTGTTATAAGCCTTTTCTCCACCACTAAAGTTTTTCTGAGACTGTACCCACTGGTAAAAATCTCTGTTGATGTCTTCCAGCGTGATATTCCTTTTGTAGTCATGCAGTAGCTTTTCGGACATGCCATACTTTTTCACCACATTTTTGAGGTCGGCGGGAACCCCTGATTTTCCAAGCTTACTATATAATGAAGCCGCTTTATTTAATATTTTCTGAGCATTTTTTTTAGGTCTCTTGAGCTTACTTTTATTTACAAAATCAGCTTTATTCCTGGCATATACCACGATATATTCGTGCTGATAGGCGATCCTCTTCGCATCTCCTTTGGGGTTGCCTTTATCCCAGATGATAGTCCCCAGCTTATTTTCTTCTCCAAATATTTCGTTACAAACAAGCTCCAGGTTATTGATCTCATTTTCATCGATATGAATAAGAATGACACCTTCATCTTTAAGCAGGTTTCTGCCGAGGTATAATCTTGGATAGATCATATTTAGCCAGTTGGAATGGTAGTGTCCATTTTCGTTTCCATTGACTGCTATGTGCTGATTTTGCTGAAAGGTATTGCTCCTTTCTGTAGAAGCCGTTCGTTTTAAATATTCTTTTTTTGATTCATAAAACTTGTCCTTATAAATAAAAGAGTCTTTACCTGTATTATAAGGAGGGTCAATATAGATCATCTTTACTTTTTGGGTGTAGCGCTCACCGAGCAATTTCAGCACCTCCAGATTTTCTCCCTCAATGAAGAGGTTGTTACAAGAATCAAAATTTAAGGAATCACCTTTAACGGGGGTTAAAGTTTTTTTTGTGGGCTCATAAATTTGGGATATGGCAGCGCCTTTGCCAGCCCAATTGAGGGTGTATCGCTCGTTATCATATGTTGTTTTCTCACCCAGAGAAGCCTTAAGCTTCTCCCAGTCTATCTTCCCTTCCCGAAATACCTCCGGTGCTATCCGGTAAAGCTGCTGTCTCAACTGTTCAGCGGTATTTACTGACTTATCATCCATAAAATTGAATTACTACCATGCGAAATTTTGTGCAAGATAATCTATATCCATACAATGAACCAAGTAAAGCCACATATGAACGGGCTTAGATGAGGTTGTTTGATAAAATTGTTTTGAAAAAGGTTAGAAGCTGAAGAACTTTGAATTAGTTTAGCGCTATGCTTAAATGGATTTTTAAAATATTGTTCAGAATCCGCGGTTGGAAGCTATATCGGCCAACTCCCCCAGAGGCTTATAATTGCATCATGGTGGCGGCTCCGCATACCAGTAATTGGGATTTTGTATACGCCATTAGCGCATTGGATCAGTTGGGCCTTAATCCCCGATTTACTATCAAAAAGGAATTGAACAGGTTTCCCTTCGGAAAGATGATTGAAAACCTTGGTGCTCTCTGGATAGACCGTTCGCCTAAAAAGGGAAAAACTGTTAAAATGAGTATGACCCAGGTAATGGCAGGGCTGTTTAAAGTGGCCAAAGAGCCCCTTTCTCTGTTGGTAACTGTTGAAGGTACCCGCTCAAGGGTTTCTTTATGGAAGACAGGTTTTTACTATGCCGCTTTAGAGGCTAAAGTGCCTGTATGTCTTGCGTTTATGGATTACAAAACCAGAGTGACTGGTGTTGGGGCGTGTTTTATGCCTTCGGGCGATATTGAAAAAGACATGGCTATTGTTATGGACTTTTACCGGGATAAGCATGGTAAATATCCGGAAAACTTTAGTCTGGACGAACGCTATAGCTGATCCGGTAGCCTATTAGCCGACAGGGCTCTGGTGCCTGTTACGAATCGTCCTTACCTTCCAATAGCCCATCTTGTAATAAATAAATGCTACAGTTGCAGCAATAAGATTCGAAATAGGAAAGGCCCACCAAATACCCTCGAACTCCAGGCTAGTCTTATTGGAGAGTACAAAGGCCAGAGGGAAACGAATGATCCAAAGGCTAAAAATAGAGATCAGCATAGAAGCTTGTGTAAACCCCACTCCATTAAAGGTGCCATTTAGCACCTGCTGCACTCCTAAAAGCCCGAAACTGGGAGCCATAACTTTGATAAACAGAGCTCCATCCTTAATTACCTTCGGATCATTAGGCACAAAGAATGCGGTAAGGTCTTCCGCAAATAGAAACAAAAGCATACCTACAGCCGTGAGACCCAAAAAAGCTATTTTACTGCTGAGATCGCTGATCTTCTCAGCTCTTTTGATTTTAGAGGCACCAATATTCTGACCAACAAGTGTAGTGGTGGCTATGGCAAGTCCAAGAGCAGGAACAATTACCAGGCTCAATATCCTTGCACCTATTCCGTAAGCAGCCACTACATCGCTACCAAAGCTTGTTACGAGCATTACCATTACTGTCATTCCCGCGGCCCGAGAAGACTGCTCCAAACTGGCAGGGATACCCATTACAAACAATTTTTTCGTCCAGGCTAGGTTAAAACTCATGTCAGACCAGTTGATCTTAATGCCTTTTTTTCCTCTCCAGAGAATAAAAATACCGGTAGCTGCAGACAAGCCTTGAGTAATGATACTGGCTATGGCAGCTCCAGCCACACCAAAGGCAGGTATAGGGCCATACCCGAATATAAATAAGGGATCCAAGATCAGGTTCAGAAATACAGTAGCAAGGATTATATACATTGGGAGCACAACATTTCCGATTCCACGCATGAGCGATTGGAAAACAAAAAACATAAAAAGAAAAACGAAACCCAGAGAAGAAACCTGAAAGTAAGATACTGAATCGGCTAATATTTCGGAGCTCGCACCTACAAGTTTCATGAGTGGAGGAGCAGAAAAGTATCCTAGCAAGGCTAGTAAAATAGAAATAAAGAAGATGACCAGTACTGTTTGTGAAGAACTGAAATTGACCTGACGCTGGTCTTCAGCTCCTTTATGGTGTGATACAATGACAGTACCTGCAAGTGTTAAACCTGCACCTAATGATAAAACCAGAAATAGAATGGGAAAGCTGAGGCTAACAGCTGCAACAGCATTGGCTCCCAGTCGCCCAAGCCAAAAAGTGTCTATAAGCTGGTATGCCGTATGAAGAATGTTTGCTAAAATAATGGGTAGTGCAAGCTGCGTAAGTGAGTTGAGTATCTTACCTTCTGTATACTTTTTGTTTTTAGCTTTATTCACCAATGGGGAAGAGAATTTAGTACTGCAAAACTAACGGCTTAATGTTAGGAAAGTTATTTGAGCACTAGGTTTGTTTTGTGTAGAATTATTTGGCATCATTCAAGGTTTGATAATGTCGAGTTTCTTTAGCAAGCTTACAACATCACTGGCAAAAGACCAGTAGTTAAAAGGGCAGTTGAAACGAGAAAACGTTGTGTAACTGCAAGTCAGCTTTTGATTACTGCCATAAGTGCCAATAGTAGTGAAAGTAGATTTGCACAAGTTCTGATGAGGTTGAGCTTGTTCCAAGGAACTTCAAAGGCACTTCTATGAACATGGATTTCCTGAAGACTGGCCGTTTCGATGTTGAACCTGGCCAGAGCTTCATTAAGAGGGACATTGCCCATGCCTGTTACTCCAAACACTCCAATTGCATATACTATGGAAGCAGCCAAAAGCAAATAAAATCTCTGATCTGTACCTGCTCTTTCATAGGAGAGCCAGGTGGCGAGCGGCAGTAGAAACAGTGTGCCTATAAAAATGATGAAGAACCATGGGTTTAGTATAATCTTGTTGATGGACTGCATGGCCTTTAAGTAATCAGAGTCTGTTAATCGGCCCAAGCCGGTATTTACCGAACAGGAATAGGAGTAAAAGAGTCCGGCAATCAGGCCCAAGAGCATAATAGTAACTGTCATTAATATTTTATACATGACCTTATAGTTATTTAAGTTTAGTTATTAGTTGTTCGTATTTGCCGACCCAAGTCGACAACACTGTGTTTTCGGCTTTAGTCAGTTTGATCTTGCTTTTGGACATTCGCCTTAAAACACACAACTGTTCTATATTTTAGTCTGAAACCTATCGACATTGTCAGCGTCAAATACTCGGCTTGGATTGTGTGTTTTATGGAAGCGATTGCACTTGTTTTTTGAGCCCTATCTTTTACAGCATTTGGTTGTTGAACCTGGGCCAAAGAGCCGTTCATCACCACGATCGTGAATAAAAGAATACTTCTGATTTTCATGAAATAATTGTTTTACTCCAAATCTATTAGGGTGGACGTTATATAAATAGAATAAAAGCGACATGATCATTATGATTCCAGACATTGCTTTAGAATGGAAACAGCCTGCTTTTGCATCTCAAAGTTCAGAGATGCGAAGCCGTCTTACACAGTTGAATGACCTTAGCGGCGTGTCATAATCATTTCCGCCATTTATGAACACGCCGTTTTTATAAATCCTTTTGGCCAATTGTTTTAGATCAGGATGGAGAATTTGTTTATAACTATAAATATAATTATAGATTTGAAGTATGAATGAACTAACTAAAGCAGAAGAGCCCATTATGCAAGTGCTTTGGCAAATGGGTAAAGGCTATCTTAAAGACATAGTTGATGCTTTGCCGGAACCCAAACCGGCATATCCTACCGTATCTACCGTGCTTAGGGTAATGGTGAAAAAAAAATTCATAGCCTATAATACCTACGGAAAGGTTCATGAGTATTACCCATTGATTAGAAAAGAGGACTATTTTAAAACGAAGCTGAAAGGTATGCTTACCAGATTTTTTGGAAACTCGTGGCAAGGTTTCGCTACTTTCTTTTCAAATACTGACATGACGGTTGAAGAGTTGGAAGCAATTAAAGCTGAGATTGATAAGGAGATAAAAAAGCAAAACTCATAAGCTATGGTATTTTATTTGATATTGGCGAGTACAGGCTTGTTGGGTTTTTGGCTATACTACTTTGTGGTACTTCGGAGAACTACTTTTTTCAACCTGAATAGATGGTATCTGTTTGGGGCACTTATTTTTTGCCTGCTTGTACCGCTCACTCGCCATTTTGTGGATGTAAAAGGCAGTGTTGGGGCTGAAAATGAGAGCGCTCTTGAGTCATATGCTTCTGAGATCCTCATTACCGTTGATACGCTTCAAAATAGAATAGTGAGTGTGCAGCAGACCACCACAACCAAAATCCCCTGGCTCTCCACGCTTTACTTTATAGTGTGCGGGTTCTTTTTGATAAGGTTTATCTGGTCATTTGTTAGCGTAGGGCGGTTGGCTAAAGGATGCGAAGAGGTCGAATTGGCAAAATTTAAGGTATACAGGAGTCCTCATATTGATCAGCCGTTCTCATTGTTTAACCGGGTTTTCATACCTAAGAAATGGGATAGTGTTCCTCAGGAGATCTTATATCATGAATTGGAACATGTTGAAAAGCGACACTTTATTGATGTCATTATGCTTGAGCTTGTTACTATATTATTTTGGTTCAACCCTATTATTTATATCTATAAAAAATCTGTCCGTCTCAATTTAGAGTATCTGGCGGACCGGGCGGTGCTCTCACGATGTGTCGACCCGCTTAAATATCAGTCATTACTTATTTCAAACGCACTTGAAAGTAGCATCAAGTCTCCAATAACAACACATTTTGCTACACCACTTAAAAACAGGATTACAATGATGAAAAAACAGAAAACTCAAAATTGGATGAGGATAGCCCTTTTAGGTGCTATCCCAATGGCTGCCGGGTTGGTTGCCATGAACACCCGGGCAGAATTACGTGCGCCCCTGGAGGAATCTATTACGCCTATAGTAGCCGTGATTGAAACAGATACTAGACCCTCAGGTTTTCCTTTGGATAAGGAAGAACTACTCAAGGTAACTTCCGAATTTGGTATCAGAATGCATCCCTTGCTTAAAGAGGAGAAGCTGCATTCGGGTATTGACCTTACGGCTAAAAAGGGTACACCTGTGTACGCTACGGCAGATGGAGAGGTGGTTATATCTACCAATGTCAAAGATCGGGGTAATTATATTCAGATCAGGCATTCAGAAATTTATCAAACGCAGTATACTCATTTGCAGAAAATGGAATCGCAGGTAGGGGATCAGGTGAAAAAGGGGCAGGTGATAGGCTATGTAGGTAATTCAGGTCAGTCTACAGGGCCCCACCTACACTATGAAGTTCATGAAAATGGCAAACCGGTAGACCCCAGACTATTTATGGAGTGAACAGATTTGGATCAGGAATGGTACTTCATCATTCTGATGGAATCCCCACATTGATGCGAACTAGCTACGCCCCGATGTGGGGCTTTTTTATACGATAATTTTATCGACTCAATATGAAAAGCAGCTAAAATATCGAGACGATTTAACAAATTAGCCATTAACGCATTATATTATTGAGTAAGCAAAAGTTTTATAAATATATCAGAAGTAATGAGCGAATTTTGGGAAAAAACCTACATGAATAACACGTTTCAGGATTATGCAATTGTTCTCGGGTCTATTTTGTTAGGATTAATCATAGTCAAAATTTTCAAGCGAACATTGCTTAAGAAGTTGCAGTATTGGGCAGCACAGACAAGTACCGATATTGATGATTATATTATTGATACAGTTACTATGTTTGGGATGCCTGCTTTATATGCGACAGTTGTTTATACATCATTAAAATACCTCAATCTTTCTGTTCGCTTGGATAATGTTATTACTATTGCCATGACAGTGGTGATTACCTACATGGTTATTCGGTTTGTATCCGCTACAATACTCAGGCTTTTTCGGGTATACATTAGAAAACAGGAGAATGGTGAAGAGAAAGTAAAGCAGCTTGGAGGGTTGATGATTATCATCAATGTTATGGTCTGGATTGTTGGTCTGCTCTTCTTTTTTGATAACATGGGGTATGACGTTACGGCTGTTGTTGCCGGCCTTGGTGTAGGAGGTATCGCTATTGCATTGGCAGCGCAAAATATCCTGGGAGATTTGTTTAATTATTTTGTCATATTTTTTGATAGACCATTTGAAGTTGGAGATTTTCTTATTGTAGATGATAAGCTTGGAACAGTTGAATACATTGGGGTGAAAACAACTCGATTGAAGAGTCTTAGTGGTGAGCAGTTGGTATTTGCAAATAGTGATTTGACTAAATCCAGGATACATAACTATAAAAGAATGGAGAGGAGGAGAGTGGTATTTAAAATAGGCGTGGTATATCAGACTTCATATCAATTGCTAAAACAAATACCTGAATTATTGAAGTCCACTATACAGGAGCAGCCCGATGTGGAGTTTGACAGAGCACATTTTCAGAAGTATGGCGATTCTAGTCTTGATTTTGAGGTAGTATACTATGTGTTGAGTGCAGACTATAATGTATACATGGATAGACAGCAGGCTATCAATTATAGAATATTTGAAGAGTTTGAAAAGAAAGGTGTTTCTATTGCATACCCTACACGTACACTCTTTTTACATAATGAAGGGCAAGATGGGAATGATGTCAGTCCTGCAACCACCATTTAAGCTTGATGTGATAAAGATTTTTAATTAATAGCAATTATCGGGTTCTTTCCGGCTGATCCAGCGGTTAGATTTGTATCTGTAAATAATATTAGATATGACAGATTATCAGCGTATAGCCCAGGCAATCAATTACATTAAAGTTAATTTTAAGCAGCAGCCTACACTGGAGCAAATTGCTGAGAGCGTACACTTAAGTCCCTATCACTTTCAAAGACTTTTTAAAAAATGGGCAGGGGTGTCTCCCAAGAAATTTTTACAATACCTTAGTCTGGAGCATGCCAAAAGTATACTTTCTCAAAAGCAATCTCTGGAGGAAACAACTTTTCAAACCGGGCTTTCCGGTTCTGGCAGGTTGCACGATCTGTTTGTAAATATTGAAGGCATGACACCTGGAGAATACAAAAATCAGGGAGGAAACCTTTTTATTAAGTACAGTGTCAATGAAAGCCTGTTTGGCAACTACCTGATAGCTTCTACAGGGAAAGGTGTGTGCAATTTGCTCTTTTTTGATCAGGAAGAGAAAGTTGTTGAGGAACTTAAGAGTTTATGGCCAAAGGCAAAGCTTGTGGTTGGTGAGGATAAGGATCATGAGACGGTCAGAAAGTTTTTTGCTAAAAACCTTGAAAGTGCTGATAAAGTTAGACTACACCTGAAGGGGACTGACTTCCAGTTAAAAGTGTGGGAGGCTCTTCTTAAAATCCCAGAAGGGGCACTTGTATCGTATGGAGAAATAGCCAATCAAATCAAACAGCCAACAGCACAAAGAGCGGTAGGAACCAGTATAGGGCGTAATCCGGTAGGTTATCTCATTCCATGCCATAGGGTGATAAAAAGAGTAGGAGGTATTGGGGAGTATCGTTGGGGGAAAGAACGCAAGATGGCAATAATAGGGTGGGAGTCAGCTCAACTATTTGGAGAGGAACATGTGGTATGATGGAGACTTCCTTCACTTTATTGCAGCGTGTTAATGCTCAGGACTGGTTACATATTGATGGAGAACTGTGCCACAAAGGGTTTTCTCATTTGGAGAATATGCTTACCACTGAAGAGTGCAATAATCTAAAGGCCTTATATTCCTGTGATCCCCTTTATCGTAGTACTATAGATATGAGTAAGTACCGTTTTGGCGAGGGAACCTATCGGTATTTCAGGTATCCTTTGCCTGACATTGTTAACCAACTCAGAACTATAATATACCCTTTCTTGGTACCTACAGCCAATAAGTTTGTTCGGGAGATGCAAACAGGTACTGAATACCCGCAGGACCATGGAGGTCTTTTAGGCTATTGCCATCAAGCTGGACAGCAAAGGCCTACACCACTGATATTGAAGTATGAAAAGGGTGGCTATAATACATTGCATCAGGATTTGTATGGGGATATTTACTTTCCGTTTCAGGTAGTGCTATTTCTGAGTCAGCCTAATGAAGACTTTGGAGGAGGGGAGTTTGTGATGACCGAACAACGACCCCGAGCGCAGTCAAAAGTGGAAGTGTTGCAGCCACGTAGGGGTGATGTTTTGATTTTTACTACCAACTATAGACCTGTAAAAGGCAATCGTGGATACTATAGGGTTGCGATGAGACATGGTGTAAGTCGTGTAAAGTGGGGAGAGCGTGTAACCGTGGGTATAATATTTCATGATGCTAAATAGAGTATCCGTAATCAGGTTGATACTGGCAGGAACAGTTCGATTTGCCGGAAACCGGAAATTAAAAATTTATGGTACCTTGGATTGCGCATCGGGTAAGCGTATGAAAATGGAGAACAGGGTGTTTTTTGTTAGTGAAAGAGAAGCTGTAGAACTTGGTTACAGGCCTTGTGGTCGCTGTATGAGAGAAAAGTTCGTTTTCTGGCAACGAGATCATAAAGTTTTAAACAAATTTAAAATCAAAACTCTATAGTAATCGTATAACAATAATTGGTAACAGGAAAAAATCGGACTAAGATGGGGACATCAATGATTGATAATGTACTTGTATTTAAAACCAATGTAACGGACTCGGTGCAGGTTGCTTCTTTAGCAGAAATGCTGGATACTACAGAGGATATTGCAGACTGGAATATAGATTTCCAGGATTGTGATCATATTCTTAGGATTGTAAGTAGTGGTATCGAGACTCACGCGGTGATTGCCAGTTTAACGGAACTCGGTTTTCGCTGTGAAGAACTCAAGGAGTAGGGCACTATAGTCTTTAGTTGCAGTGACTAGAACTATGAACTGATACATGTTTAAACTTGTTTGTTTTTCTGAAAATATTTACTCATTATTTATTCCTGATGCATAGTTATTTATGCTTTTTTTGAGCCTTCTCGGTCTTATTTTTATTTAACTTTTCCAACTCTGAGGTAGTTAAGTGTGTCATATTGTAGTAAAACTTATGAATAAATATGATAACAATTAGACCGATTACTTATGTGATAGGGATGTCACTGTTAATCTCGTTTTTTACTTCTTGTAAAGAAGAGGAAACTCAGCTTGAGCGTTGGAGAAGGGAAGAGGATGAAAAGATAACCAAATACTTGACCGATAATAATATCTCGGCAACAAAGGATGCCAGTGGTATCTATTATGAAGTCTTAGGTGAAAATGCTCAAGGAAGAACTGTGAAGACTAATGATATCATTTCTGTTTTTTATGATATCAAGACGTTGGAAGGAAAGCTATTGGAGAAGACGACTGATTCATTAGCGCCGGTTATGTTTTTGCATGACTATCGAAGTGTAATACCTCTAGGGTTGGATTATGCCGTTCATTTAATGAAAGAAGGAGAGAAGTACAGGTTTTATATACCTTCTAGTCTGGCTTATGGAGAGTATAAGTCAGATGATTTTGATGCTAATTCTATCTTTATCATAGAGCTTCAGGTTGCTGATGTTCAGACCCTTGAGGAGCGTAATAGTGAGGAAGTGAAAGCGTTAGGTGAATACCTGACCTCAAATGCAGTTACCAATAAAGAGGAGCTTAGCTCCGGGCTTATTTACAATCAAAAAATACAAGGTACAGGTATCCAGCCTACCAGCCAAAGCAGGGTAAAAATTCACTATGAATGTCGATATCTTGACAGTACGCTGGTAGATAAGACAAACCCCAGCCAGCCTGTAATTATTGATTTGAATGGCGGATACATAGTAAAAGGCTTGAAGGAGGGAATACTTAAAATGAAAGAGGGAGGGAAATCTACTTTGATTATGCCATCCAAACTAGCATTTGGTGGTAGTATTCAGGTTTTTCCGGCTTCGGTTCGTGAAGAGCTTATTCAAGACCAGGTTTTGCTGACCAGAGTCTTGCCGTTTTCACCGCTTGTTTATGAGGTAGAGCTTGTGGATACAAATTGATTTTTTATTTACGTGGTAGATTGATAAGGGCCTGTTATCGTAAGATGACGGGCTTTTTTTTATGCTTTCGTATGGAAGTCCGGTTACTATTAGGCAGGTTTGATCGTTCTCTATTGACAAAGGGATTATTGGTGATGATTTCTTATTTGTTCATATATTAACATATTTACGCTTTGAATGTAAACGTTTTAGCAAAAAGGAAAATGTTATGGAAAAAGAATTGATGAATGAACCCTATGCCAGAGTTACATATGATCCGGAAAGATACATAGGTAAAGTAATATGGCAAGGCAATCCAAAGACCGAGGAATATAAACTGCCTTTTTTGAAATTATTGGAATGGGCTGAAGATCACAAGACCACGAGGTTTTTGTCAGATACTAGGGAACAAGGTGTGGTTTCTCCTGAGAACCGAAAATGGTTTGAAGCAGAGATGGTGCCTGCTGCCATTAATGCTGGCTGTAAGCGTGCCGCAGTAATTACTAGCGGAAATGTGTTTAAACGATACTACCTAAATATGATCTTATCGGTAGTTAATAAGTTTGATATGCCTTTCAAGATTGTACAGGATGAAGAAAGCGCTATCGAATTTCTTATGGAGAAATAAGATAAAGAAGGCCTGTGGCCATTTAAAACTTGAGAATAAACTCCTGTAAGTTGACCGACCGGTCAAGCCCCAATTTTTTTCTAAGCCGGTACCGTGCTATTTCAACGCCCCGCACGGATATATTCAGCAGGTGAGCAATCTCCTTAGTAGAAAGGTTCATACGTAGATAGGCACTTAACTTCATTTCTTGAGGACTCAAATCAGGAAATGTTTCTTTTAGCCTATTAGTGAAATCACCATGTACTTGGTCAAAATGAAAGGCAAAATGTTCCCAGTCATCATCCTGAGAAATATTCCTGTCTATATTGCCAATGATCTTTTTCAATTCGTGCTTGACCTCTTGGTTCTTGCTTCTTTTTGAAATACTGCTTAGGTTGCTCTTTATACTGGCAATGAAACCATTCTTATTGATAAGATGCATGGTAGACGTTGCCAGTTCCTTGTTTTTACTATCTATTTCAGCTTTCAGCTTTTCATTTTTGAGGCGCTGTATTTCCTCTTCAGATTTCTTGGTGATAGATTCTATTTCAGTCTCTTTTTTATGTAATTCCTTTTCCTGCTTTATGGTTAATTGGTGCTTTTCCAGCTTGTGCTTTTTGTCAAAGAGATAAAAAGCTATGAATAAAGAAGTGAGGATTATGCCTGTATAGATGATATATGCGAACCTTGTTCGATACCAAGGTGGCAATACAATAAATTTATATGAAGTAGCTTCGCTGACTTTACCATAAATATTTTTGGCCCTTACATGAAAGGTATATATACCTTCGTGTAGGTTGGTATACTCTTTATCTGTTCTACTTGTCCAGTCGCTCCAGCTTTTTTCTCCATTTTCTAACCAGTATTGGTATACGGTCTTTTCAAGGCCATCTACAAAGGTTGCGCTGTAGCTAAACTGAATTGAATTCTGTTCGTAAGGTATCTTTTGGATGTACGTTTCAGGCTGTTTATTCGTTACCTCTCCATTATTAATGTAGTGACCGTGAAAGAGGGGCGCACTGCTGTTGCCTGTAAGGTTAACCTTTCTTAAAAGAGTATGAAAAGGGTGATCAGTAATGTTTGCCGAGCCTGCGGTATAGAGTACAAAACCTTCTTTGGCTGCGTAGAGTGCCTGGTTAGCGCTGAGGATGGACACATTTTGCAGGTCATCATTTAGCATGTCCTCCAACTTGTTAAAAATGCTGGTTTTCTTATGGTATTCACCACTGGCATCCTTTTCTAGTATCCCGATCTCCTGGATGGTCATGTAGTAGATGTTCTGGTAAGGGTCCTCTGCGAGGGCAATAACTGGATCGTTGTTAAAAAATTCTTTAAAAAAATCATCTACCACAAAACGATCCGACACCTTATCATATCGATAGATCTGGTTTTCAGTAGTAAACACCAGTCTATTATGTATTCTGAATACATTGATGAGTACATTTGAAGGAAGGCCTGATTCAGTGCCGTAGTACTTTACCGATGATATGGAGTCCATGCTGTGATTTAGCTTGAGTCTGTAAACACCCTTGTATCCATGGGTCATCCAGATATCCCCACCCTCATCCTGCTCCATAACCCTGGATGATTCATCGAACCCTTTTATTTTATGTTGGAACACTATACTGCCACCTACTTCCCTATATAGCACAAGTCCTTTATAAGTTCCCTCAATAATATACTCAGGCCTATCTTTTAACCTTAAAAAGGTCCAGGCGCCTAAAACATCAGAAATTCTTGATACAGACTTATCTCTTAGCAGGAAAGCTCCATTATGATGTCCTACAAGCAAATGATCTTTTACTTTATTGATGCTGTATACCTGGCCCTCAGTATTATCTAAAAACTGGTAGTTCTTGCCACTGTCTTCGTTTAGTTTTTTTACATAAAGCCCGTTATTTGTGCCCAGATAAAGCGTACTGTTGTCAAGGTAACCATCATATCCTGTTCCGGGTAGTCCAACCTGTTCATTGATATAGGTGAAGGGCATGTCCAGTTCAATGTATGTAATACCATTATTATGCCCTAGCCAAAGGTTGTTTTGAGCATCTTCAAAAAGGCTGAGTACCGTGCGGTTATTGAGCCCCTTGGTTTTGTTCAGGTTGAGAAGTATTTCACCTTTGGGAGAAACTATATACAGCCCGTTGTTTTGTGATCCCAATGCATAATTTCCATTCCTTAAGCGCAGAGCACAGTTGATAGCTGAGCTTTTAAAAGTGTTGTTGTTTTTTATGTTCCAAGGCACAAAGTCGCTCCCATCATAAATAAAAATGCCATTATGTAATGTAGCGACCCAAAGCTCATTATTCGGTAAGTTCAGTAATCCTGTAACTGTCATACCTCGAAGCCTTTCACCTCCAGGAAGTATTTTTAATGAAGTACCATCAAGATAAGAGAGGCCTGCTTCAAGTTGGTTGATATAAAGCTGGTGATTGGTGTAGAAGAAGTTCTCCGGAGCTAGCTCCGGGTCTATAATATCAATCTTTCCATCAGGGTGATAAATGAATATCTGCTGAAAAGTGCAGAATACCAGACGGTCATGGTCTTGAAATACACGCCATGCCTCATCAAAATTTCTAAAATCAGACGGGAGGCTATCTGCAAGTGATGTGTATGTGAGCTTACCTAAGCCGTCAGGAAACAGGTATCCGAAGTCACCCTGACTGGCCACATAGACCTTTCCATCAGGGCCTATTGAGATGTGTCTTACTTTGCTGCCACTGCTTTGGGTAAATATATTCCATGAAGAGCCGTCAAATTCGAGAACACCAAAGTTATTGGCTACATATATGAGGCCATACTTGTTTTGAGCCAGTGCCCAGTTTTGTATTCCTCCATTATATTCCCTAGTGGAATAGTATTTTATAAATGGCAGTCCCAAGTCATAATTTTGGGTCTGGCCGTTTGGTGAAAAACAACATAAGATTAAACAAATCAACAGAAAGTTTTTAGTCATGAGTGGGGCGTCAATACAGTTGTTGATTTTTAAAGGTAAAAAATTAATGATGTATTTAGAATAGAATAGTGAAGTAATGGTGGTACATGGTTTAGGAAACGTTTTTAATACGTTTATTGGCTATAATGGGCTTATTTATAGTTGTTTTGATGAAGTTTTGATAAAACCCAAAAGTAGCATTGATGTAGTTATGATGTAGTATGTTTTTTGTCTTTGAGAGAGGTTTCGTCTTCCTTGATGACCAGAAATAGGATTAAATCCATTTCATAAACCCTCAACTAATTTAACAATATGAAGAACTACTTACTAACGGTACTTTTACTGTTCATTGCTATGCTTTCTCATGGGCAAAGTGTAGTGTCTGGTACAGTGAAAGATGAAACTGGCGAGCCGCTGCCAGGGGTAAACGTACTGGTTCGAGGAACCAGCCAGGGAACGGTTACCGATATTAGTGGTAACTACAGACTCAAAGTCCCCGAAAACGCATCCTTAATTTTTAGCTTTATCGGATATGTTACTGAGGAGATCAGGGTAGAAAACCGCTCTACTATAGAACTGGTACTCACGCCGGATATTACAGCACTTAATGAAGTTGTAGTGATCGGTTATGGTACCTCTACTAAAAAAGAACTTACCGGAGCCGTATCAGTAGTGCAGGCCGAAGAGATTCAGGCACTCAACCCCACAAGGTTAGAGCAGGCCCTACAAGGTCAGATGGCCGGAGTAAATGTTACTACTGCTTCTGGGTCCCCCGGAGGCTCTGCAAATATCAGGATTAGAGGTATAACCACAAATGGAAATAATAACCCACTTGTGCTTGTAGATGATGTACCTTATTCAGTAGATGGTCTCAGTGCATTAAACCCAAATGACATTGAGTCTATAAACGTATTGAAAGATGCCTCAGCTTCTATTTATGGGGTGCAGGCTGCCAATGGAGTAATTTTGATAACCACCAAAAAGGGAAAGCAAAATGCAGAGCCTCGTTTTTCATTTGACTCTTATTATGGTATACAGGAAACCTCCAGAAAGCTGCCACTGCTTAACGCAACGGAGTATGCAGTGTTGGTTAATGAAGCTTACGCCAACGGTGGGCAAACCCCTCCATTTACTAATGTAAACCTGGGGGAAGGTACCGACTGGCAGGATGAAGTTTTTGGCCGTGCACCGATTCAAAACTACAACCTGTCTGTAAATGGAGGAGGTGAGAAAACAACTTATTCCATTGGAGGTTCATACTTTGATCAGGAAGGTATTGTAGGCGGCGATAAGGCCAGTTTTCAGCGCTACAATATGAGGATGAATTTTAATACAGAACTATCCGATAAACTGACCTTCCAAAATGTACTTTTATATGCAAATGAGACAAGGCGCACTTTGCCAGAAAATGGCCAGGCATCAGTGTTGTATAATACCATCAATATGGCACCAACGATGTCAGTTTACGGCCAGGATGGTAACTTTACCTTAGCCGACGGCTTGGGCTCAGAGGTGATCAACCCCCTCGCTCAGATTGCAAATACCTTTAACCGGAACAGGGTGGATAAACTTACCGGTAAGCTGTCATTGACCTATGACATACTTGATGACCTGAACGTAACTACACGCTTTGGTTACAACTATGCTAATGTGAGAAATAAGACATTTAACCCTTATGTATATTATGGTCAAAACAAAGTTCAAAACAATACTTTAAATGCCGACCTTGACCCGATTACCAAACTGGATACCCTGACCAATTCAGAAGTACAGACAGTATTTAATTCAGTATCGGAAACCCAGCAAATTTTTTATGATAATATATGGGAAACGTTTGCGAACTATAAGAAGAGGTTAAATGACAAACATGGATTTGATGTGACGCTGGGCATGTCACTAAGAAAGGAGAGAGGGGAGTCACTGACAGGTACAGCATTTGATATCCCTAACAACTCATATGATTTTGCAGACATTTCTGCTGCAGACCCTAATAATGATGATAACAATGCCTCTTCATATCAATATGATTTCAGGCAGTTGTCATACTTTACAAGGGTACAATATGATTATGAAAACCGCTATCTACTGTCATTAATCGTTAGGAGAGATGCATCTACCCGTTTTGGTCCGAATAACCGAGTGGGGTACTTTCCTTCACTATCCGCTGCATGGATAGTTTCTGACGAGTCATTTTTTGATGTGAGCTTCATTAACCTGTTTAAGTTCAGGGCCAGCTATGGTGTGTCTGGCAATGACAAGATTCAGGACTTTGTTTACAGGGGCTTACTCAATGGTGAAGGTGTTTATGTGCTGAATGGAGAACTGGTTACAGGCCGTGCACTTGGCAGGATATCTAACCCTGATGTGAAGTGGGAGCAGCTTAAGCAAGGCAATGTCGGCTTCGACCTCCGTTTGTTTGAAGGGAAGGTATCTGCTTCTGTTGATTACTTTGTGAAACGTACTGAAGATCTATTGCTTCAGCCACAGGTATCAGGGCTTCTGGGCTCCGGAGCTCCCGGCAGTGCTGCACCATATATCAATGCAGGAACTATTGATAACAGGGGTTTTGAATTCCTTATTGGGTACAATGGTGAGATCAGTAATGATGTTCAATTCAGCATCAACTATAATCTGAGCACATTGACCAATGAAACTGTTGAATTAGCAAATGGTGTAGACTTTATTCCAGGAGGAAGCTTTGGGATAGGTCAGACCGCAACCAGGTTCGAAGTGGGGTATCCTATTGGCTATTTCTTCGGACTGGAAACGGAGGGGATTTTTCAAAGTCAGGAAGATATTGATCAGCACGCCAAGCAGCAAAATGCAACACCAGGTGATCTTAAATATAAAGATAGAGATGGAGATGGTGTAGTGGAACTTGATAATAATGACGATAAAATGCTGATTGGTAGACCGATACCTGATGTTACAATGGGTATTAGTTTAAGTGTGAAATATAGGAATATTGACTTTTCAACTAATATTTATTCATCCATTGGTAATGATATTCTGAGAAACTATAGCCGTTTTCTCCCATTGACTAATAAGTCTGCCTATACTTTGGAGAGATGGACTGGTGAGGGCACTACCAATACAGACCCAAAAGTGACTACGGGGGCTAATAACAATAATCTGATCTCTGACTATTATGTTGAAGATGGCTCATATGCAAGGGTCAGGAATATTCAACTGGGCTATACATTGCCGACTGAACTCACTGAGAAAGTTGGAATTAACAAGTTTAGGGTATATGCATCAGTCAATAACTTATACACCTATACCCAATACAGAGGCTATGATCCTGATGTATCTAGTGGGGAAGCCCTTTCTTCAGGGATTGACTATGGCTTTTACCCTCAGCCACGCACTTACATGTTAGGTTTAAATTTAATGTTCTAATATCATGATTATCAATATGAAAAGATATTTGAAATATATCCTTGTGACAATTTGTCAGTTAGCTTTTTTTGGCTGTAGCGATGACTACGTGGATATTGACCCGGAAGCAACAATTGACGCGGATAACTATTTTAATTCACCGCAAGACTATGAGGACGCACTCGTTGGAGCTTATGATTTACTACAGGCTTCGTACATCAATGTTTGGATAGGGGATATTGCCTCAGACAATACACTGGCTGGAGGAGAAAATGCCAATGATGTAATTGCACTTCAGGAAATAGATGACATGCGGCACGGTGCTGTAAATGATCAGTTACGAAATATATGGTCTTGGATGTATGCAGGTATAAGTCGTACCAACTACATTTTTGAGAACAAAGACAAGATCAACTTTGAAGGTAAGGAACAGATATTAGCAGAGGCAGCTTTTCTGAGGGCATACTACTATTTTGAACTTGTTAAGATTTTTGGTGACCTTCCTCTTATTGTTGATGAAAGGGCAACCTTTGAAGGGCTCAGTTCTATATCGCGTTCACCCAAATCTGAGGTTTATACCCAAATTGAGAAAGACCTTGAATATGCCGTAGCTAATCTGAGCGTAACTCCAGCACAGTTAGGTCGAGTTACCAAAGGAGCAGCATTAGCACTGCTTGGTAAAACACACTTATATCAGGATGAATTTGCAGAGGCATCCGATGCCTTGGAGCAGACGATTAGCCTGGGGGTGTATGATCTGTTTGATGATTACAGTACACTTTTCCTGACCCAAAACGAAAACAACATAGAGTCGGTTTTTGAGATCCAGTATTCGAATGAAGAAGGTGCTGGCTTTGATTGCCTGCAATGTGTAGAAGGTAATGTTGCTGTGGGTTTCAATGGTATAAGAGGATATAATGGGCCTATATACGCAGATGGATTTAGTTTTAATGTGCCTACTCAGGACCTTGTCGATGCTTTTGAGGCTGGCGATCTGCGTTTTGAGCCCACTATCCTTGACATTGAAACCTTTGCAACTACTCAAGAAGAAGAAGTTACCTATACCAAAGGGTATGAACATACGGGGTACTACAACCATAAATATATCCCCAGAGCTACTGATATTGGCCTGGGAGATGTGCATCTCACCAGCCCGCTAAATTACAGGGCTATCCGTTATGCTGATGTGCTGTTGATGGCAGCAGAGGCTCTCAACAGAGGGGGGATTGATGACTCTAAAGCCTTGAGTTATTTGAATCAGGTACGAGACAGGGCTGATCTTGATCAATTAAGTTTAACAGGTCAGGCGCTTACAGATGCGATCCTTAAGGAGCGTAGGGTAGAATTGGCTGGTGAAGGACATAGGTTCTTTGATCTTGTAAGAACTGGACAGGCAGCTGCAAATATTGAAGGGTTTGTGGCTGGAAAACATGAAGTCTTTCCCATTCCTCAGATTGAAATTGACTTGGCTGGTGCTGGCTGGAAACAAAATGCTAATTACTAAAAATAAGTGATATGAAGACCTTAATTATAAATTTTAAATGGATACTGGCACTTTTGATATTGGTTACAGCTTGTGATCCATATGGTGAGGAGGATCTTGAATTAGGCCCACCACCAACAGCAGAAGATGCTGTCATTAGCATGACAGCGAATGCCGAAAATGCAAATATTATACATTTTAAAAATGCCTCTTCAGCTTTTTTGAAAGTATGGGATTTTGGCAATGGAAGTGGAGCCAAGGGCGATGATGTTACCGGTATTTTTCCTCTGAAGGGGACTTATGAAGTTACTCTGACAGTATATACTTCAGGAGGAAGTATCTCGTCCAGTACAACTGTAGAAATTGCTGAAACTAATCCACTTTTGCTGGACATACCTGTTTACAATATGTTAACCGGTGGTGCTGATGCAGTGGATGGGAAAACATGGGTAATCGATGCAACCAGATCAGCCCACTTTGGTGTTGGACCGAACCCTTCTGATCCTGCCGTAGGTGATTACCCTAACTGGTATGCTGCGGGAATTAATGAGAAGGCTGGTGCAGGCTTATACAACGACAAGTTTACATTCAAGCTTGATGGCTTTAGCTTTGCGCAGAAGACTGACGGAGATGTTTTTATAAATACATTGCAGGCAGGTAATTTTCCGGGTGCATTTGAAAATGCCGGAGATTATACAGCACCATATACCGCGCCTGATAACCTGACATGGTCGGTTAGTGAAGATACAGATGGTAATCAGGTAATCAATATTAAAAATGGAGGCTTTATTGGGTATTTTACAGGAACATACAACTATCAGATCGTCAGCCTGGAAGAAAATGAACTTTTTATTCGTTATGAAGATACTGAAAACCCAGAGTTAGCATGGTATCAACGACTGGTACCTGAAGGTTTCACGGCTCCGCCACCGCCACCACCAGCTGTTTCCTCCCTGCCTGTTGACTTTGAAGGCGCACTGCCTCCGTTTAATGGTTTTGGCGGATCCACCTATCAGGTTATTGATAACCCAGATGCTTCAGGCATCAACACCAGTGCCAAGGTAGGAGAGTATGTAAAAGGTACTGATGGCAACTGGGCTGGAATAGAAACAGCACTGGATGCCAAAATTGACTTTTCTACACTTAACCTGATCAAATACAAAGTTTACTCTCCGGTTGCAGGAAAAGCACTTTTTAAACTTGAGTCCGTTGATGGTTCGGCTACCCCTGTTGAAGTGTTTGCGGATGTTACAAAGGTTAATGAATGGGAAGAACTCATTTTTGATTTTTCAGGCACTGCCTCTAATACCTATGATAAAATTGCCATATTCCTCGATTTTGATAACAATAATGGGGGGACATTCTACATTGATGATATCAGACAGTCGGCGGAGGAAGCTGTATTGACAGAGGAGGCTCTAACTGGAGGTTCATCTAAAATATGGAGGCTTAAGCCTGCTGCGGGAGCCTTTGGTGTTGGTCCTAATAAAGGGAGTGATGCCTGGTTCCCTAATGGAGCGGATATTTCCGGAGACAGACCTTGTCTGTTTAATGACCTGTTTATTTTTAAGACAGGTAGTGTATATGAATATGATGCTCAGGGAGATATTTATGGAGAGTCGTATATGGGGCTATCAGATGGTTGTCAAAATGAAAGCAATCTAATAGGTACCGATGCTGAACCATGGGCTTCAGGTACACATATATTTTCACTCACTCCGGCAACGGAAACGGACCCTGCATACATAACGGTGACGGGTACCGGTGCCTTTATTGCATTGCCAAAAGCTTATAATGGAGGCGAGTACAGTGCTGCACCACCTACAACAGACGCTTCAGTTGTTTATGAAGTACTAAGCTATGTAAACAATGGCACTACAGAGACTCTTTCAATTACTATAGACATTGCCGGTGATGGAAGTGCTTTCTGGAGCTTTGTGCTGGTGGCTGAATAAATACTAAAGTTTCTCAGGGTGATATGGCTCTGAGAAACTTTAAAACTCTACAAATCTTAATCATATAATGAAGCAAATATTAACGATTGTAATTTTTTTGATGACCTTTTGCGGATGTGGGGATGATGATCCTTCAGAGGTCTTAATCTTACCCTCAAATCTGCAGTTTGAGCTTCAGGTAGATAAAAGTGATCCGGGTTCTGTAGTTTTTACAGCCACCGCGGACAATGTGAATTTTTACAGTTATTATTTTGGAATACCTGATGAAGAAGCAACGGTCTCAAATGATGGAAAAGCTGCTTTTAAATATACGGAATCAGGAACTTATACGGTAAATGTTTTGGCACATGCTACTACCAGTCAGTATGTAAGTGCGGAGAAGAAAGTAACCATCAAGCTGGAGGGAGATACTACACCTTCAGATATTCCTTCAGAGGGGTATACCACACCAGAGAGCTATGCAGGTATGAACTTAGTCTGGCAGGACGAGTTCGGCGGAACATCGATTAGCGGAGACTGGACCCATGAAATTGGAACCGGAAGCAACGGCTGGGGTAATAATGAATTGCAGTACTATAAAGAAGAAAATACAGAGGTGCGGGATGGATACCTGATCATAACAGCTAAAGAAGAAAGCTTTGGAGGCAGGGATTATACATCTTCAAGAATTATAACGTCAGGCAAACAAACGTTTAAGTATGGAAGAATTGATATCAGGGCTGCATTGCCTCAGGGGCAGGGTATCTGGCCAGCCTTGTGGATGTTGGGATCAAACTTCAATTCGGTAGGGTGGCCAGCATGTGGTGAAATTGATATTATGGAGCTAATCGGTGGAAGTGCAACAGGGAGAGATAATACCGTACATGGAACTGTGCACTGGGATAACGCAGGTCGTAATGCTAATTATGGAGATCACTATACGCTGAGTTCGGGAATTTTTGCAGATGAATTTCATGTATTCTCTATAGTTTGGGATGCTACCTCTATCACTTGGTATGTTGATGATGTGCAGTTCAATGTGGTAGATACTACTCCCACAGAGTTGAGCGAATTCCAGAATGATTTCTTTTTTATATTTAATGTAGCTGTTGGAGGTAACTGGCCCGGTAGTCCTGATGCCAATACCATATTTCCGCAGAAGATGATAGTAGACTATGTCAGAGTCTTTCAAACACAATAAATAAAATATTCATTAAGGTCGGCGTGAACATCTCATGAGCTGGCGAAAACATTTTAATAAGTGAAAAGAACATTATACGCATTAATATTTACGTCAACAATTACGTCCTTTTTGGGGTGTTCTACCCAGGAACCTGCGGAACAGGTTGCTTCAGGTGGTAAGGGGCCTAAAAATGACAAGATAGAAAAGCTCATTGCTCAAATGACAGTTGATGAGAAGGTAGGACAATTAAATTTCTATGTTGGGGACCTTTTCAATACGGGGCCTACAGTAAGAACAACTGAATCAGACAAGTTTAATGATTTGATCAAACAAGGTGAGCTGACAGGGCTTTTCAATGTGCATGGAGCTGCTTATACCAGGCGTCTGCAGCAAATCGCAGTGGAAGAGTCACGCTTAGGGATTCCGTTGCTTTTTGGTGCAGATGTGATTCATGGGTTTAAGACGGTGTTTCCGATCCCCTTAGCCTCTGCTGCCAGTTGGGATATGCAGGCTATTGAAAAAGCTGAAAGGGTGGCTGCTATTGAATCTACTGCTGCCGGTATTACATTCAATTTCGCACCCATGGTTGACATAAGCCGTGATCCCAGATGGGGAAGGATGGCCGAAGGTGCAGGTGAAGATCCGTACCTTGGCTCTCAGGTGGCTATGGCCAGGGTTCGAGGGTTCCAGGGGGAGTCTCTTTCAGAGGCCAAAACAATGGCTGCCTGTGTTAAACATTTTGCCGCTTATGGTGCGCCCGAAGGCGGCCGCGACTACAATACGGTAGACATGTCGGAAAGGTCGCTGCGCGAAACCTATCTACCTCCCTACAAAGCTGGTATTGATGCAGGTGCGGCCACAATCATGACCTCTTTTAATGAATTAAATGGTGTACCCGCTTCTGGTAATGAGTTTTTGCTACGTGATATCCTGAGAGGAGAATGGGGTTTTAAGGGTATGGTAGTGTCCGATTGGCAGTCTATCAATGAAATGGTAGCACATGGTAATGTTGAAAATATTGCAGAAGCTGCATCCATGGCCTTAAAAGCCGGAGTAGATATGGATATGATGGGGGATGCCTATCTTGAAGAGATACCCCGATTAATAGAAGAAGGAAAGTTTGAGGAAAAACATCTGGATGAAGCAGTCAGGAATGTACTCAAGCTAAAGTTTGATCTTGGACTTTTCGATGACCCATACAGGTATAGTGATACCGCCAGAGAGTCGCAGGAGATCAGGGCAAAACAACATTTGGATGTTGCCCGAGACGTAGCCAAAAGATCTATTGTATTACTTAAAAATGAAGATCACTTGCTTCCGTTAAATAAAGAGACAGGCACCATAGCTGTTATTGGTCCCCTGGCAAATAATCAAGCAGATATGAACGGTACATGGTCATTTTTTGGTGAAGCGCAGCATCCAGTCACTTTTTTGCAAGGTATCAAAAATGTCGCAAGTCCAAATACAGAAGTGGTATATGAAGAAGGCTGTGATCTTTATGATGATAGTAAAGATAAAATAGCTCGTGCTGTATCAGCGGCTCGTTCTGCTGATGTCGTAATTATGGCAGTTGGAGAAAGTGCAGTTATGAATGGAGAAGCAGGTTCACGTTCAAATATTCAGCTTCCCGGGATACAACTAGACCTAATGAAGGCAGTTGTAGCAACAGGGAAGCCAGTGGTAGCCGTGGTGATGAGTGGCCGTGCGCTGGACTTAAGCTGGCTGGATGAAAATGTAGCATCTATCCTTGAAGTGTGGACCTTGGGATCGGAATCAGGCCATGCTATTGCCGATGTCCTTTTTGGTGATTATAACCCTGCGGGTAAGTTACCGGTCACATTTCCCCGCAATGTAGGGCAAGTACCAATTTATTATAACCATAAAAATACAGGGAGACCTTATGATGGAGATTACTCTGAGCCTAAAAGTGAGCGAGTTTATAAATCCAAATATAGAGATGTGCAAAACACTCCATTGTACCCCTTTGGGCATGGCTTAAGCTATTCTACTTTCGAATATTCAGATATCAGGTTAAGTGCAGATACTATTGGTTTTGACCAAACATTAAAAGCTTCTGTAAAAGTTACCAATAAGGGGCCATACGATGGAGAGGAAGTGGTTCAGCTATACGTTCGGGACCTGGTGGGCAGCGTGACAAGGCCGGTAAAAGAATTGAAAGGTTTTACGAAGGTGATGATTAAGAACGGAGAGACAAAAGAGGTTGAGTTTGAAATTACTTCAGATGACCTAGCCTTCTATACTATTGATATGACTCATAAAGCAGAGCCAGGAGCTTTTCACTTGTTTATAGGATCGAGTTCAGAGCGAGTAAAGCAGACCGGATTTTATCTGAAAAATTAAGCTATGAAGAATCTGATATTAACTGTGTTACTGCTGAGTCTGTCAATATTGGCTGAGTCGCAGGAACGGCGATTGGTTTGGAGCGATGAGTTTAATTATGAAGGAGTACCTGATTCTACCAAATGGGGTTTCGAGTTAGGGGATGGTTGTCCTCATGTTTGTGGTTGGGGTAATAATGAATTGCAATATTATATCGATAGTCCCAATAATGTAAGGGTCGCTGACGGACGATTAATTATTGAAGCCCATGCTGTAGAAGGTAAACCTTATAAGTATACTTCTTCCAAAGTAGTAAGTACCGGCAAGGGCGATTGGCAGTATGGTTATATTGAAATCCGTGCGAAACTACCTCATGGTAAGGGCACATGGCCGGCCATTTGGATGCTTCCTACGTTGGAGAGGTCGCTCGACTGGCCTATGGATGGTGAAATAGACATTATGGAGCATGTTGGGTATAACCAGGGGATGGTATATGGAACAATTCATACCAAAAAATACAACCACCGTATAGGGACTCAAAAGTCTGACAGTATTTACATTAAAAGCCTGCATAAGGATTTTCATACCTATGCTATTGACTGGGGGCCTGAGTATATTAGTTGGTTTGTAGATGGTGAAAAATATTATACCATCGAGAATGATGGAGAGGGGAAAGAGGCGTGGCCTTTTGATCAACAGTTCCATATTATATTTAACCTGGCAGTAGGTGGAGACTGGGGAGGGAAATATGGAATAGATGAAAAAATATGGCCTCAAAGACTGGAAATTGATTATATTCGGGTTTATGAAGCGAATTATGCGACACAAAAAAAACTCATCAACCACAGATGAGTACACATTTAATCAACTTCATATTCCTCTCAAAAATTATTGCAAACGTTTGAAATCAACTAACCAAAAGAAACATTATTAGCATGAATGAAATCGAAAGTACGGGAAACTCCAAAAGGTTTATTCTCGGAATTACTGTAGTGGCTACCCTGGGTGGCCTTTTGTTTGGATACGATACCGGAGTGATCGGAGGTTCACAACTTTATTTTACAGAGTATTTTTCTTTTACAGAAGGAGAGCAGGGGTGGGCAGTGAGCAGTGCCTTGTATGGGTGTCTTGTTGGTGCTCTTATGGCAGGCTTTTTAAGCTCAAAATTCAGCCGTAAATACTCATTAATTTTTTCAGGGTTCCTGTTTGCAGTTTCTGCATGGGGTTCTGGTGTTCCTGAGTCACTTACTGTGTTATCGATCTTTAGAATTATTGGTGGAATAGGTGTAGGTATCGCTTCCATGACAGCCCCAATGTATATTGCGGAGGTGGCCCCACCCAAAGAACGGGGAAAGCTTGTTTCCTATTACCAGTTGGCCATTGTTATTGGCTTTTTTGTCGTGTTTTTGGCAACATACTTTATCGGAGGGGGTGATAACTCTGTACTTAGCCCGGGAGAACTTGAAGCATTGCATGATTATAATGTTAAAACAGGATGGAGGGTTATGTTCTGGTCTGAATTGATACCAGCACTTGCCTTTTTTATTTTGTTATTCTTTGTTCCTCATTCTCCTCGTTGGCTGATGATGAAGGGTAGAGAAGAAGAAGCTAAGAAAGTTCTTGCCAAAGTTACCACCTCTTCAAGCGAGGCGGAACGTGAGTATCGTGAGATCAAGGAATCTCTGCACAAGGAAACCCAGGTAGAGAAGGTATCCGTATTCTCCAAGAGCATGCGGGTAGTGCTTATTATCGGTATAACCCTTTCTATTCTTCAGCAAGTCACTGGTATTAATGCTATTCTTTATTATGGTGCCGAGATATTTAGCAATGCTTTGGGATATGGACCTGAGGATGCTCTGAAGCAGCAGATCCTTCTGGGGGGAGTGAACCTGCTGTTTACATTTGTAGCTATTTATCAGGTTGATAAATGGGGTAGAAAGCCTCTATTGATTATGGGGACAATTGGTATGTTCCTGGGGATCGGAACTTTAGGTGTATCTATCTATCTGAATCAATTGGGCTTAGTATCTCTTATTGGTATGCTGACTTTTATTGGGTCTTTTGCGCTTTCTATGGGGCCTGTTACCTGGGTCTTATTGTCAGAGATATTCCCTAACAAGGTTAGAAGTGCAGCTATGTCTATCGCGGTTGCGGCGCAATGGTTGTTTAATGCTATTGTGGCTAATACATTTCCAGTTATTAACGGTAGTGGTTTGAATGAAGAAGTGTTTAATGGAGCTTTACCATACTTTATCTTTGCAACTCTTTGTATAGTTACTATATTATTTACCTGGAAAATGATTCCGGAAACTAAAGGAAAAACATTGGAGGAAATGGATGGCCTATGGATGGTGGATGCGGATCCTGTAGATTCCATAGTGGTAGAAGAGGAGTTCATGTCCTAATTAATTATGGTTATTAACCGTTAGGAGAAATCTTGTTTATGAAATGCCGGGATTTCTCCTAACTTTAAACGGACCTAAAATAACCAGTATGAAAAAAGTCATTTTATTCCTGTCTGCTTTATTGATGTGCCTTTCATCTATGGCACAATCTCCTGATCTGGAGAAAGTAAAGGCGACCGTTAAAACAGAAGATATTAAATCCCATATTTTTTATTTGGCTTCTGATGAGCTAAAAGGCCGAGAGGTAGGGACACCCGGAATTGATAAAGCTGCTGAATATATAGCCGCTGAGTTTAAAAAGCATGGTGTTAAACCGGTTCCAGGGGCAGATAACGGCTACTTTCAGGAAGTAGTGTTGAAGCAGACTTCACTACCGGGTAAGGTGAAGGTCTCAGTTGAGGAAGAGAACTTTGCTAATCAGCAAATAGCTATTTTCCATGGGGAGAATATTGAAAAGGATGCTCGTGCTATTTACCTTAACTACGGTATGTCCGATGACTACGAAGGGGTAGAAGTCAAAGGGAAGATCATATTAGCTAAGGCCGGAGCACCTGACCAGGTGGATCAGGGAAGCCTGTTTAAACTTTCGTTGCAAAAGCGCGGCCTGGCTCAGGCAGCTGGAGCTGTTGCTCTCATAGAAATTCATGATTATGATGAGCAATATTGGAACTCTGTGAAAGGGTATCTTAGCCACAATAAGATGGCGTTGATGGATAAGAAGGAACCCGCAGGAGGCCCTGTACATCTTTGGGTAAATACAGATAAGGACATTTTTCAGAATAAAAGGAAAGGAGAAGAGCTGTCAACCAAACTGCTAATTAAAGGCATTAATAACGATAGGTTAATGTCTCGTAATGTAGTAGGGATCGTTGAAGGTACCGATCCGGAACTCAAAAATGAATATATAATTTATTCAGCACATTATGATCATGTAGGGGTTGGCAAACCTAATGCGGAAATGGATTCAATATATAATGGTGCCCGTGATAATGCGGTGGGTGTTGTTACCGTTTTAAGCGCTGCTGAAAATATAGCCAAATATCCAACTAAAAGATCTGCACTGTTTATATTATTTACAGCAGAAGAGAAGGGGCTTTTGGGTAGTAAATGGTATGTAGATCATCCGTTGGTACCACTTGAGCAATCAGTCTATTGTTTCAATAGCGACAATGCTTCTTATAACGATACCACAAAAGCAACTATAGTGGGGTTGGAACGAACCACCGCTGCTCAGAACATTAAGGATGCATGTGCCGAAGCAGGACTCAAAGCTATAGATGACCCTGCCCCCGAGCAGAATCTTTTTGATCGCTCCGATAACGTTCATTTTGCTGCCAAAGGGATTCCTGCACCAACCTTTAGTCTGGGGTTCACTTCTTTTGATGCTGAGTTGTTTAAGTACTACCATCAGGTAACAGATAACCCGGAGACTCTGGACTATGATTACTTGTTGAAGTTTTTTAGAGCCTATGTGCTTTCTTGCAGAAGAATAGCCAATGATGGAAATACTCCAGTGTGGGTTGAGGGGGATAAGTATTATGAGGCAGGGCAGAACCTATACAAAGAGCAGTAGCCTATATCCTGTTGTCAGTCAATTAAAATCAGTAACCAGCAAATGAATATAGAAGAGTTTAAAAAACATGGCCATGCCATGGTCGATTGGATTGCATCCTACTATGAAAATGTCCGTGATTACCCTGTAAAGTCGCAGGTAAAACCAGGGGAAGTATTTGAACAAATAGCAGATAAAGCGCCGGAAAGAGGGGAGTCGATGGACCATATCTTTGAAGATTTTAGGGAGATAATCATGCCAGGTATTACGCATTGGCAAAGTCCTAACTTCTATGCCTATTTTCCTGCTAATACAAGCTTCCCTTCATTACTTGGAGATATGTTAGCTTCAGCTTTGGGCTCCCAGTGCATGATATGGGACACATCTCCCGCGGCAGCAGAGCTGGAAGAGAAAGTAATGGTCTGGCTTAGAGATATGCTTGGCTTGCCTTCCTCATTTAGTGGGGTGATCCAGGATACGGCATCAACTGCTACACTTTGCGCATTAATTACTGCAAGAGAAAAACTTTCTAATTATCAACCAAATAGCGATGGGCTTTTTAATTTCAGCCCCATGAGGGTTTATTGCTCAACAGAGGTACACTCTTCCGTTGAAAAGGCAGTGAAGATCATGGGTATGGGGAAGAGTAATCTCGTGAAGATTGGTGTAGATGAAAAAATGTCTTTAAACCCGAAGTTATTAAAGCAGGCTATTGAAGAGGACATTAAAAAAGGGTATCAGCCTTTGGCAGTGGTTGCTGCCATTGGAAGTACAGGAACCGCTGCAATTGACCCACTTTCTGATATGGCTGAAGTGTGTGAGCAATATGGTGTATGGTTACATGTTGATGCAGCATATGCAGGCTCAGCGTTGATACTTGAAGAGTATCGTTGGATGATTGAAGGCATAGAAAAGGCGGATAGCTTTGTATTTAATCCTCACAAATGGCTTATGACTAACTTTGATTGTTCAGCTTACTTTGTAAAGGATGAACAGGCTTTGATTAAAACATTTAGTATTCTCCCTGAATACCTTAAAACCAATACTACCGGTACAGTTAAGGATTATCGTGATTGGGGTATCCAATTAGGTAGACGGTTTAGGAGTTTGAAGCTATGGTTTGTTATTAGAAGCTTTGGTGTAGAGGGAATAAAAAGTGTATTAAGAAACCATATTAGAATCGCTGAGAATCTTTCTGCAAAAATCAGGGAACATAGTGATTTTGAGGAACTATCAACCTCTTTAAATCTTGTTTGCTTTCGGTATAAGCCAGAAGGAGTAACCGGAATTGATGAATTAAACAGGATTAATAAACAGCTAATTGATTTGTTGAATGAATCAGGAAAAATGTACTTGACACATACTAAAATTGGGGATAATATGGTTTTGAGGTTGGTGGCGGGGCAAACCAATGTTACAGAAGAGGATGTGTTGTCTTCGTGGAGTACAATCCAGGAAATTGCAGCGAAAATCAAGAGCAAAACTATTTAAAAATTTATTAGGTACTTTATTAAGTAGGAGCCATCAAGTATCTGATGGCTTTGTCATTTTATGGAGACCTATTTAGGTTTCTGAGCCAAAATTTATGTCTTGCACTTGTTTGAGGCCTTTATATTCACATTTTCTTCTATTTTTGGGGCACAAGGAATTAAAAAGAGAAAGAAAAATGAAAAAAGTATTAGGAGTGGCTTCGGTTTGCCTTTTAATGGCAGCTTGTAGCGGAAATCAAAATCAACAGAATGAACAAGAACAACCACAACCACAAGAGGAAGTAGCTGTTGCAGAAGAGTTAGTCGTGGCTGGCAACTACGGAGAAGAGATTCATGAAGAAGGTGCCATCTCAGCAGAAGAATTGTTAACCAAAATGGAGGGTGTTGATTCAATGCAAGTTAAAGTTACCAGTGAGATATTGGCGACTTGCAAAATGAAGGGCTGCTGGATGAATGTAGAAGTCCCTGGCGAGGATAAGATGAGAGTAACATTCAAAGATTATGGATTTTTTGTTCCTAAAGAAGGAGCGGAAGGAAAAACCGTAGTTATGGAAGGTTATGCCAAGAAAGTGACTACTGATGTGGAAACACTTAAGCATTTTGCAAAGGATGCCGGTAAGTCAGCAGAAGAAATTGCAGCCATCACTGAACCTAAAGATGAGATTACTTTTGTGGCGTCAGGGGTAATTATTAAGGACGCAGAATAAGTTTAAAACCATACAGTTTTAAGTATAATGAAGATTTTCCCAACCCAATACTCAACCTTATCATCTTCTGCATTAAACGACTTTGTGAAGGAGCACTATGGGTTGGGAGAAACTTCCTGCAACTTCCTGTTGAGAGGTGTTAGTGATACCTATTTGATTAGCAATAAACAGGAAAAATTTATTCTTAAAATTTATAGAGGAGCACACCGTACTCTCGAAGAGATAAATGGAGAGGTTGAATTGCTCAATGTGCTTAAAGGTAAAGATGCCAAAGTGTCTTACCCCTTGAAGGACTTATATGGCAGGCAAATTCAGGAGTTTGTGGCAGCCGAGGGTATACGATATGGTGTATTATTTTCATTTGCCCCTGGAAAGGTATACTATGATTTTACTGATGAACAACTTAAAATCATAGGTAAGGAAATAGCTTATAATCATAATATTACGTCTGGGCTGGACCTTGAATATAACCGAAAGGTTTACAATGTAGAGACTACCGTACATAAACCTCTTAAAGTTTTAAAACCGGCTTTTGAAAACTTCACGGAAGGATACGATTATTTGAATGGTATTTCTGAAAAAGTAATACGAAAACTGGAAGGGTTCGATACTAAATCGTTTGGCTATGGATATTGCCACTATGACTATCTACCTAAGAATTTTCATTTTGATGAGGGGAATAATCTTACAGTTTTTGATTATGACTTTTGTGGGAAGGGCTATCTTGTCAATGACCTCATGACCTTTCAGGTTCATTACTTCTTCCACATTGTGATGAAAGGGATGGACAAAAAAGAGGCAGACACTGCATTTCGAACTGCAGTTACGGGTTATAGAGAGTTAAGATATATATCAGAGGAGGAGCTTGAAGCTATCCCTTACCTGGGTATTATGTTCTGGAATTTCTACCTTGCTTTTCAATATGAAAACTTTGATGATTTCTCTAATACTTACTTTGGTATGGCTCACCTCCAAAAATGGATAGGTTGGATGAAGGACTGGGAAAATTTTTACTGCAAGTTTTAAAGGAAAATAAACTAGTTGCCTTCTAAAACAGACTAATTAGTCGAAACATTACGAGTAATATTTCTGCACCCGTTTCTTCTGTGTAAGATCAATGAATAATGCTCCACTAGCTGCACCAAAACCACCAATTAAACCGCCAATAAAACCAGTTATTAAAATGAGTGTGGTGTTAGGTATCCCCATAAAAACCTGTGCTACCCGGTTGGTTAGTCGAGATGATGTTTCCTCATCAATGCCGTAGGCCAAAAATGACCATAAAGCAAATACTGCTAAAAATCCTGCCATAAAGGAAGCGGTGGGTTTTAATTTAAAAAGAACTGCGACTACAAAAGCGACCGCAGTCAAAGACCAGAAAGGGAGGTATTGCCCTGTAATGTAACATAGTACAGCAATTAATATGGTTTGTATGATGAATTTCATTATTCGGTTGGTTTCAATATTTGGTTGAATAGTATTTTTTCCTGGTTATCGCCCTCTGCGGCCATGAAAAGCAAGGGAATGTATTCTCCATCACGCCACTGGTCAATCATATTGTCGTACCATATGCTACCAGGGTTTCCGGACTGCCCACCAGGGTAAATGCCCCAGGCTTTTGGAGGGGAGCTCATTTCTACAATAAACCTTTCGGATGGACCATGATTACGTTTGGTAGAATTAATGGCATCTGCCACACCATTGACTTGCACATTGTACCGGCTAAACCCAGCCAAACTACCACCTAAATCTGCAAGGTGTCGTATGAATGTGCCTTTGTAATTGCCCCAGGTATAATCCATCTGGTTATTTTCTTTCCATATTTCCAGGTTGGTTAAGGATTGTTTAAACGAGGTGTTGATAAGGTAAGTCAGTGATTCCTTTTGACCGGTAGAGTCCACATCAATGAATTTATATTGAGGGTAGTTTTTAATGATGTATGTAGTGGTATAATCATTCGGGGCGTCAAGGGCAAAATCACTTGTATAGAATTCATCCCAGATAGAGGCATTCAACTGATGCCACCAGGCCTGAAAATAACTTGGAGCCTTTAGCTCAACCAAGTAATTATAATCCCATTTTTTTAATGTATTTACAACATCTTTTTCCTCTTTGCTCAAACCTTCCATAGATAAAGAATCAAGCATTAGAGGAAGTGTTTCCTGTGGGAGTAAGCTATAGCTGTTGGATTGCATTTCCATCATATCCTGTACGGTTATGCTGTCCATTGATGTAAGTAACTGATTGATACTCCTATTTCTGTAGTATTCATAAGATGCATCATAAACCCAATAAGGATAAAGACTATCCACGGAGTGTTGATTGGCAGAGCTTACGAAGCCTCTTTCCGGGTTAAATTGATAGGGATTTTGCGTCTTTGGTATGAGCGCCTGCCATTCATTTTTTGGCTCACTTCCATCCATTAGGAATTTACCCTGCTCTTTCCATTTTGCAGTGAATTGGCCTTGCACCCTTAAAGCGATATCTCCATTTGTTGAGGCGAATACAATATTTTGGGGAGGGGCATCCCAGTTTTCAATAGCCTCCAGATAGTCCTTATAGTTACTACTTCTGTTAAGTTCTAGCAAAGCTTTTTGAACCAGGGAAGGTTGATGTCCAATCCAGTGTAGAGCATAGTTTTTTTGATTATCCTCATCACCAAAACTCTTATCGTAGACTACAGGTCCATGATGTGTGAAGGTAATAGTATCATAAAAAGGATCTTTTCCTCGTACATAGATGGTTTCAATGTGTTTTTCAGTATTTTTCCATTGGTCATCGTGCCAATATTGATTTGCACTGTCATCTTTAAATTTTATCTTGTACCAATCCCTGAGATCCCGCGGAGCATTTGTAAAACCCCAGGAAATGGAATCATTAAAGCCGATGGTGATTCCCGCAGCCCCGGTAAAAGTGAACCCATAAACATTAACATCAGGCGCATGTAATTGTAGCATGATCCAAAGGGAGGGAAGATTTAACCCAAGGTGAGTATCATTGGCAAGAATAGCATTTCCACTAGCTGTTTTAGTGCCTGATACTGCCCAGTTGTTACTTCCATTGTCTGGGTCAGGTTTAGGTAAAGAAGTCTTGATTTTATCAGAAGGCAGTGCCGTCAACGGCGCTTCCGTCTCCATGGGTTGAAAAGGCCATGAAGCACTTATATCTGTAGGAATAACCGGATCTATACCAGGTAAATGTTCAGGAAACAGGAAATCAAATGTTTCTTTACCAAAAAGTCGTAGTGCATTAGTGTTTTCCAAATCATCGTCGTAGCCCGTAAGGTTATTGATCATGTATTCCAGTATAAGGGCTGACTTTAGAGGCGTCCACTCTTCAGGCTCATAGCCCAAAAGTTTGTATTCAATAGGTAGGTCCTTGTAGGTTAGTGACTGGATATATTGATTTACACCGTTAGCATAAGCCTCTATACTTTCATTTGTTACTTCGTCAGCAAGCATGGCTTCGTAAGTAGCTTTCGCCCCCAAAAGCATACCTTTTCTCCTTTGCATCCGGTCAAAGTTTACACCATTTTCTCCTATGATCTCAGAAACTCTGCCTGCTGCAGCATGGGTTTGGAATTCCATTTGCCATAATCTGTGCTGAGCAATAATATAACCCTGAGCTACATATAGATCATGATTGTTGTTGGCAAAAATGTGAGGAACACCATTTTTGTCATACTTGACAGCTACAGGTTCATTTAATCCAGTCAATTCTACCTGAGATTGGTATGGAAAACTATCCCGTTCAGCATTTTGCCAGAAGCCATGATTAGGGTCGAGAAATTTGCCTAAAGGAGGTATTGGAGTACCTTGAACAACTAAACGGTTATTGAAAGTATAGGTTAGTAAAACTGTTATGCAGACAACTATTAAAAATTTGAATAACTTCATGAATGTCAGTATAGTTTTATGCGTTCATGTAAAGCGTGATTGTTATTAAAATTACTGATCCATTAAAGTAATTATAAATCATTGAAAATATTAAGGCTTACGTAAAATAATCCTCTTATCTTTGACTGGTTTATTCTTAATAATGGAAATTATCCTTAAAAAATATACACAATCCCAGATCGATAAAGCCAGAAAGATCAAAGCCATCATTTTTGATGTAGATGGAGTCCTGACCAACGGCGGAATTATTTACAGTAACAGTGGTGATGAGTTAAAGGTGTTCAATGTAAAGGATGGGCAGATCATTAAACACTTAAAAGCGAATAAGCTTATCATAGGTGCAATAACTGGAAGAACCTCTGAGTTAGTCGCCAGAAGGTGCGAAGAGTTAAAGCTGGACTTTTTTTATCAACATGTAAAAGATAAATTTGTGGT
The DNA here is from genome assembly GCF_016775155.1 of Fulvivirga marina. GTDB lineage: Bacteria > Bacteroidota > Bacteroidia > Cytophagales > Cyclobacteriaceae > Fulvivirga > Fulvivirga marina. Next base: position 82,133 of record NZ_JAEUGD010000001.1, read on the forward strand.
TTACAGTGAGATTCTGGAGAAATACAACCTTTCAGATGATCAGATTGCGTACATAGGAGATGACATCATTGATCTGAAGCTAATTAAATATGCAGGTTTAGGAGTGGCTCCTTCTGATGCCCTGGAATATGTAAAAAACGATGCCGACATGGTAACGAAAAAAAAGGGAGGAGAGGGAGTTGTTCGGGAGACAGCAGATTTTATTTTGGCTTCTCAAGGCTTGTTGGAAGGAATAGTTAAAAGTTACATAGACAATTAATGGAGACATTTAAAGAACGAGTAAGAGCTGCAGAAAATATATATTTAGGAGGCGATAAACTTGTGCTGTTTGCAGGACCATGCGCTGCGGAAAGCTATGATATATGCATGGAAACCGGAGCGAAGGTAAAAGAGGTGTGTCAGGAACTGGATATAGATTATGTTTTTAAGGCCTCTTTTGACAAGGCTAACCGCACATCGTCAGGATCTTATCGGGGCAAAGGATTAGATACTGGCCTGGAGATACTTTCAAGAGTTAAAAAAGATCTTAACGTTCCAATTGTAACGGATATCCATGAGTCTTACCAAGCCAAAGAAGTTGCTGAAGTAGCAGATGTGCTTCAAATTCCAGCATTTTTATGCCGACAAACGGATTTACTCTTGGCCGCGGCAGAAACTGGTAGAATGGTTAAGGTAAAGAGAGGTCAGTTTATGGCACCGGAAGATATGCAATACGCCGTAGATAAGGTACGTGGCGCCGGTAATCCAAACGTCTGTTTGACTGAAAGAGGAGTGTCCTTTGGGTACCACAACCTCGTGGTTGATATGAGAGCACTTCCCACTATGCGTCAATACGCTCCTGTAGTTTTTGACGTTACTCATAGCGTGCAGCAGCCGGGAGGGGCCGGAGGAACATCAGGGGGGCAAAGGCAATTTGCGCCTTATCTGGGTAGGGCAGCCGCGGCAGTTGGTGTGGATGGTTTTTTTATTGAAACGCACCCCAACCCGGCTAAGGCTTTAAGCGACGGCCCAAATATGATTCCTCTAAATGAGATAGAGGCTTTTCTGAAGATGTTAAAGGAAGTGTGGATGTTGGGGAAAAGTTTTGTAAACTAGTACATGTGATTTTTTGAAATGAGAAATTTGATTTTTTTACTTTTTATTGTTGTACTGGGAGTTTCGTGTGTACCGAATAGAAAGATTGTTTATTTACAGAAGGGAAATGAGCTGAAAGAGGAGTTTCCAAAAGATACAGTTATTCGCATATATAATCTTGATAATTATGAGTATAGGTTACAACCGGAAGATATAATTTCCGTTAGGTTTAAAAGTCTTACCTTAGATGAGTTTGATATTTTTTCTGATCAGGAGATAGTAGGGGGCGGAAATTTTAATAGTCAAATCTTGGGAGGGTATCTTGTCGATAAGGATGGTAATGTTGGGTTTCCTGAGTTGGGAAAAGTGAAAGTTGCCGGACTTACTCTGCATGAGACACAGGAGAAGTTGCAGAAAATGGTAGAAGCCTACTTAGAGCAGCCGTCCGTAAAAGTGAGATTATTGAATTTTAGAGTTACAGTGCTCGGTGAAGTCAACGCTGAGGGTACAGTAAATACTTTTAACAATAGGATGACCATAATGGAAGCCATCGGCCAAGCTGGTGGCTTGGGAGAATTAGCTGATCGCTCTAATGTGAAAGTAATTCGCCAAGGAAATGGAATGTCTGAGATTATTTATGTCAATCTTCTTGATGAAAGTCTTATGAACTCAACATACTTTTTTGCCCATCAAAACGATATTATTATTGTACCACCTTTAAAGCAGCGGCCATTCAGAAGGTATTTTGGGCAAAATCTAAGCATTTTTGTTTCTTCACTTTCTGTTCTGCTACTAACCATTACCTTAATCACAAATTAATGACAACTGATTCAGGATATCCCTTTGAGCGAGATATGATGCAATTTGAGGCATCTCGTTCTGAAAGCAGTAATCTCATTGACTTTAAGCGTATTTTATTTAGGGCATTAAAGTATTGGTATATTGTATTAACAAGTCTTCTTATTGCTTCATTGATTGCGTATTCTATTAATCGATACAGCACTAGCATTTACACAATGAAGGCATCTATTATTATTAAGGAAAGCCAGGAAAATAACATTGGAGGTCAACTTCTTTACAAAAATGCTTTGGTTGATCCATATAGGAATTATTATAATGAGCTATACATTATCAAATCCATTCCACTATTACAAAATGTAGTGGACTCTCTTAATTTCACAACTTCTTTATTACGTGAAGGGGAAATAAAGACATCAGAAGTTTATGATGTTGATTTCCCTGTAGAGTTTAGGCTTCTTGGGGAAAAAAACATAAGGCCGAGTACTCTGGAGTTTACCCTTCAAAGTGAAACTAATTTTAGTCTAACACCACTAAACGATGGTAAAACTTCGCGTGATTTAAAAAGCTTTTCTTTTGGAGATACCGTAAGGATTAACGATAGCGATGTTCTACCGGTATTAAAAGGAGCCAAACTAGATGGTTATATAGGTAAATTATATTTAGTGAATTTCACAAACTCAGCTGTAATAGCCAATCAATATTCCTCAAGGTTAAGGGTCGCTTGGCAAGAACAAGGAGCTTCGGTAATCAATCTTGAAATAAATGGTGCCATACCTTCGAAAGAATTAGACTTTTTAGGAGAACTTATACGGCAATATCAAAAATATGATTTGGGGAAAAAGAATCAAGCTGCAATTAAATCTATTGATTTTATTGATGATCAACTCAATGAAATTGCAGATTCTTTAAAATATTTCGAGGAAAGTGTAGAGGCTTTTAAAAAGAAAAATGTGATAACCAACCTCGAAGGGGAAGCAATGAGGCTTTATCAAAGAGTGGAGGAACTTGAAACTCAACTAGGGTTACTTAAATTAAAAAAGAACTATTTAAATTATTTGACAGATTACCTTTCCCAAGAGAATAATCTGGATCAGGTTGTTCCTCCTTCTAGTGTGGGCGTAGAGGATCCTATCATGACAGCGTTAATTGCCGATCTTGTTAAAATTCAGAGTGAGCTTCGATTACAAACCGATACTAACAAAGAACCTACTTCGATTACTTTTAGGAAACGTGAGCAGGTCAATAAGATAAAAAGTAACTTATTTGAAAGTGTAAGAAGTTCATTAGGTGCTCAAAAAATCAATGAACAATTCTTGGCTAACCAAATTAAATTGGTGGAAAATCAACTTGCACTTCTGCCTGAGTCAGAAAGAAGATTGGTGCGTTTACAACGTAATTATTCGCTAAGTGAAAACTTATATATTTTTCTTATGCAAAAACGTGCAGAGGCTGGTATTTCTAAAGCCTCGACCACCAGCGATATTGAAATTGTTAACCCCCCTCATCAATTTGGAGGAGCCATTTCGCCAAAGCCATTACAAAATTATGCAGTAGCGACCGCTATAGGCCTTATAATACCATTACTGTTATTTGTTTTTATGGAATTGCTGAATGATAAAATTCAGTCTAGGGAAGATATTGAAAAAGTAACTAATATCCCATTGATTGGAGGGGTTGGTCATAACCCTCAGGATGATAATTTAATTGTTTATCAAAAGCCAAAGTCAGGGCTTTCAGAGTCTTTTAGGGCTCTACGATCTAATCTTAATTTTTTTACCGAGGGTAAGGATAAGAAAATTTTCTTGATTACATCCTCAATAAGTGGTGAAGGTAAGACATTTTCAACTATCAATTTGGCAACGGTACTTTCCTTTAGTGGTAAAAACACGTTAATTGTTGGTGCGGATATGAGAAAACCCCGGCTATTTGGGGATTTTGGTTTAAACAATAACATAGGGCTTAGTAATTTTCTATCTGGCCAGGCAGATCTTCAAAGTGTTATACAACAAACCCCCGTAACTAATTTATCATTGATTAGTGGAGGCCCCGTACCCCCAAATCCAAGTGAATTATTAATGGGGGATAATATGAAGTTATTTATTAAACAGGCTCTCAGTATCTATGACTTTATAATTCTAGATACACCACCTATAGGACTGGTCACGGATGCTTTTATTCTATCTCGGTATGTCGATCACATGATTTTCTTGGTACGCCAGAACTATACCCCTAAACAAGCGATCAAAACCGTACAAGAGCTGTATGAAAATGGAAAGATTAAAAATGTAAGTATACTTTTTAATGATATTAAAAAGGTTGGTCCTGGGTATGGGTATGGGTATGGATACGGTTACGGTTACGGATATGGTTTAGGCTATGGCTATGGAGCTAAAAACGGTGGAGGTTATTATCAGGAGGGATAGTAAATAAATTTTTATGCTGTTTAATTCATTAGAGTTTGCTCTTTTTCTTCCTACAGTTTTTTTACTTTATTGGTTTGTTTTTCAAAAAAACCTGAAGTCACGAAATTTTTTCCTTTTACTAATAAGTTATCTGTTTTATGGATGGTGGGACTGGCGGTTTCTTTCATTGATTGCTTTTAGTTCAACGGTTGATTTTGTTGCAGGTCAACAGATTGAAATAAGTAATACAAAAATTCGAAGGAAGTTATTCTTATGGCTGAGTATTTGCACAAACCTGGGGTTTCTTGGCCTTTTTAAATATTTTAATTTCTTTGCCGAATCTTTTGCGGATTTAATGTATATGATCGGGCTGCAAGCTAACCCTTGGTCTTTGAACATTATACTGCCAGTTGGTATAAGTTTTTACACGTTTCAGACCATGAGCTATACTATTGATGTCTATAGAGGACAAATGAAAGTAGAAAAAGATTTGATAGCCTTTTTTGCCTACGTAAGTTTCTTTCCTCAACTAGTAGCTGGTCCAATTGAAAGAGCTGTTAATTTGTTGCCACAATTTAAGGTTAAACATGATTTCACCTATGAACAGGGAGCAAAGGGTGCTCGCTTGATATTATGGGGTCTATTTAAAAAAGTGGTGATAGCAGATAATTGTGCCGTCTTTGTGAATGAAATATTTGCTAATTATCAAGGTGCAAGTGGTCTGGAACTGATGTTGGGTGCAGTTTTTTTTGCTTTCCAGATTTATGGTGATTTCTCTGGATATTCTGATATAGCTATCGGAACAGCCAAGCTTTTTGGTTTTAATTTGATGACTAATTTCAGGACTCCATATTTCTCACGTGATATGGCAGAGTTTTGGAGAAGATGGCATATTTCACTCTCTACTTGGTTTAGAGATTATATTTACATACCCCTGGGTGGAAGTAGGGTAGGAAAAGGACGCGCTGTTTTTAATGTTTTTGTGGTATTTGCGATTTCGGGTTTTTGGCACGGTGCCAATTGGACTTTTATTATTTGGGGTGTTTTGAATGCTGTTTATTTTCTTCCCCTGTTATTAATGGGGAAAAACAGGGCGAATACAAACACTGTGGCAGAAGAGAAGGTTTTGCCCAGTTTTAGCGAACTTTGGCAAATAGCAAATACGTTTGCCTTAACATGCTTGGCGTGGGTGTTTTTTAGAGCCGAAGGCGTAACAGTAGCTTATGATTATATTAGAGCTATATTTCACAATGATTTATTTGGGAGTAATAATCTTCTTGATGCCGATGTGATCTTTCTTATTATTATATGGATAATAATAGAATGGCAGGGCCGTCATTTAGGGGTTGATGAGTATATTAAAAGTTTTAACAAACCAATAATTAGATATCTTTTTTATTATCTATTTGTATTAATAATTTTTTTATATGGAATGTTTAATGAGTCTGAGTTCATTTATTTCCAGTTTTAGAGATGAGAAAATTCCTTATTAATTTGCTGCTTTTTTTTGTACCCCTGATTGTAATATACATATCATTAGAGGTGATTAACCGGAAAATTCCAAATGAGTATTCAGCAAAAATAAAAAATTTTGAAGATGAAATTAACAATATTGAAGTATTAGTTTTTGGTAGCTCCCATGCTTTAAGGGCAGTTAATCCCGAGTTCATTGATTATTATACTTATAATATGGCGATGGTTAGTCAAACATTACAGTTGGATTATGCGGTTTTTGAAAAATATAAAGAAGAACTTAAAAACTTAAAGGTTCTAGTACTAACCATATCCCATTTTACATTAAGTACGGGTTTAAACGAGGGAGAAATAGCAAATAGAATATCTTACTATCATCACTTTTATGGACTCCCTTTAATATCAAGGTTAAAGGTTGATAATTATTCAGTGCTACCAGCAATTGGATATAAGAGGGCCACATGGGGTTTTTTAAATTACTTTTTAAAATTTAAGGTTAGTAATGTAAAGACCAATAAATATGGTTTTATGGGAGAAGGAGGATTTTTAGCTAAAGATTCTATTTCATTTGTAAAAGTAGGCAAGGAAGCAGCTAATAGGCATGAAGATCATAGTTATGATTTTAATGAAAACATCAAATTACTTAAGAAAATGATCGATTGGTCAAAAAAACATAATATAAAAGTAGTCCTGATCGAGGTTCCAAAAACAAATGAATATGAAAGAAACCTTGATCAGGATAAAGCTGCTTTAATAGATAGTACATTAGATATATTGCAAAAGAGTAATTCAAATGTTTCTTATTTTGATTTTACAAATCATTATAAAAATAAATCATTTTTCAGAAATGCAGATCATTTAAATGAAGCAGGTGCTAGGGAGTTTAGCTTATTATTAAATACCAAAATTAGTGAGTTCATTAAGGAATAAGACAAGCAAAGCCTTAGCCTGGGATTTAGTCGGAAATTATGGAGGACAGGCAACCTCTTTCATTATCTCTATATTTCTTGCCAGATTATTGAGTCCTGAAGACTTTGGACTAGTGGGGATGTCTATGGTATTCATTGCTATTTTAAGAGTTTTCGCAGATATGGGTTTTGCCTCGGCCCTTGTTCAAAATCGTGACAACTCCTCGCTCACCTATTCCTCCATCTTCTTTCTTAACATCTTTATCGGACTGTTATTTACGGTTATATTATTCCTTGCTGCCCCATTAATAGGAGACTTTTATGATAACGGCACTGTTACAAGGTTGGTGAAGCTTTTGTCTATAGTTTTCTTTATCAATAGTTTTAATATTGTACAAGGTACAATATTGCGCAAACGGCTTGATTTTAAACGGATATCTATCATTTTATTGACCTCTCAGGTCATTGCTGGGATTGTTGCTGTTATGAGTGCTTATCAAGGTTTAGGGGTTTATGCTCTGGTTATACAACAAATTTTGATAGGTTTAATAAATGTAATCTTTCTATGGAAAGTGGCAGACTGGCGTCCGCGCATGGAGTTTTCATGGCAGGAGGTAAAAAAACTTACAGGTTTTTCTACATATGTTTTTTCAGGTCAGTTTATCAACCAGATTTTTAAACAGTTAGATACCTTAGCAGTTGGTAAATTCTTTTCTCCTGCCACCCTTGGATATTTCAGTCGCGCAGAAAGTATCAATTCGCTTATCAGTAAAAATTCTGTAAGTACCTTTAACAGAGTATTTTTTCCTGTACTAAGTTCTATTCAGGATGATAATGAAAAATTTGAAAGGGTATTCCTTAAAGTACTGGAACTCGTTGCCGTTTCCGCTATTTTCTTATCCGGTGCTTTTTATCTAATTGGTGAAGAACTGATCATTACATTGTTTGGCCAGAAGTGGAAGCCTTCTGTTGTCATATTTCAAATACTTGTGATAAAGGGCTTTGCCTATCCTATAAGTGCTTTAGTAGTCAATGCTTTTTTTGCGAAAGGAAAATCAAAAGCCAATTTTCATTATGGTAATATAAGACGGTTGCTAAACCTTATTCCTTTAGTTATCGCATATTTTTACGGGTTTGACTACTTTCTTTATGCTCTTGTAACTATTAGCATATTAGGATGGATATTAAATGCTTATTTTGTTCAGGTTAGTATTGGAATTAGGTTTTGGTTACAGGTTAAATCGGTACTGTTACATTTAGCTGTGGTAGTTTTTCTGATTGGTACTCTCTCTTTTCTTTTACCACAAGGTTTCAGCTATCTTTGGTCAGGGTTAAGTTTACTCCTTTTTACTTTTTATTTTTGGGTATATTTGAAAGTCACCAACTCAATTGTTCTTATCGAAATCGAGTTCTATAAAAATAAACTATGGAGAAAGTTCGCAAAATAGTCAAGCATGTAATTGGCACTATTGGGCCGACTGTTAAACCATCTTTCTTAATTGTCGGGGGACAAAAATGTGGAACTACAGCACTACACTATTATCTTAACCAGCATCCTCTATTATTAGGCTCAAGACCAAAGGAGGTTAATTTTTTTTCTAATGAAAAGCTTTATAAAAAAGGTTTAGGTTGGTATAAGAAGGCTTTTATTAACATGAGAAATCCTTTTGGTTCCATTCAATCTTTTGAAGCAACGCCTGAATACCTTTACTATACAGACGCTGCACGACGAATTTTTGATTTCAATCCTCGGATGAAAATTATTATTTTACTAAGGGAACCGATACAGCGCGCCTATTCCGCTTGGAACATGTATAAATATTTCGGAGAAAGAAAGCAGGGCTTACCAAAACAATTTTATGACGGCCAGGAAAATAATATATTCCATGAACTCTATAGTCATAGGGATAGTTTTCCGACCTTTGAAGAGGCAGTTTATGCGGACATAATGAAATGGAATAAACTTTCTTCGTTACAAGAACCATCCTTTGTAAGACGCGGGATCTACTACCCACAAGTAAAGAGATTTTACGAAATGTTTGGTAAAGAGAATGTGAAAATTATAGGTTTTAAGGATTTAACAGGAGCAAATAGGAGGTCCACATTAAATAGTATCTTGGAGTTTTTAAATCTTGAAACCTCAACCTGGAATTTTTTAAATGACAATAAAAGAAATAGCAGGAAATACGAGTCACCAATGCAAGATGTTACTAAAAAGTCACTCGAAGAGTTTTTTGACTCATATAATCAGCAATTGTTTCAATTGATAAATTTTAAACCGAATTGGTAAATGATTCCTGTAACAAAACCTTATTTTCCTCCAAAAGAAAAATTATTTACCTATATAGATGGTATTTACAAAAGAGAATGGCTTACTAATAATGGGCCCCTGGTCAATGAATTTGAATTGAGGCTGAAAGATTATCTTGACCTAAAACATTTGTTATACGTGAATAACGGTACAATGGCCCTGCAAATAGCAATTAAGGCCCTTGAATTGAAAGGTGAAATTATTACGACACCTTTTTCTTATGTAGCTACTACCAGCAGTATTGTTTGGGAGGGGTGTAAACCTGTATATGTAGATATTGATGAGCGGACACTAAATATAAATGCGTCAAAGATTGAGGCAGCAATTACAAAAGATACTAGTGCTATTTTGGCCACCCACTGCTTCGGTAATGCCTGCGATATAGATGCAATACAGGCTATCGCTGAAAAATTTAAGTTAAAGGTTATTTATGATGCAGCCCATTGTTTTGGCACAAAATATCGTGGCAGATCAATTTTTGAGTATGGAGATATTAGCACTACCAGCCTTCATGCTACCAAATTGATGCACTCAGTGGAAGGGGGGGTGGTAGTGACTCAAAATGCCGATTTATTAAAACGTATGGCCTATATACGTAACTTTGGGCATGATGGACCAGAAAAATATAATGGTGTAGGGATCAATGGAAAAAATTCTGAATTTCATGCAGCAATGGGACTTTGCGTACTTGATGACATTAAAGTTATACTAGCTACTAGAAAATCTCAATGTGATCATTATGATTTAATTTTGAAAAATCTAAACGTGAGAAAACCTGTGATCCAAAACTTTTGTGAGTTTAATAGTGCATATTATCCTATAATTTTTGAAAGTGAGGAAGTCGCCCTGGCTTCTAAGAATGAGCTGGAAAAATTTGAGATTTCGCCTAGAAGATATTTTTATCCTTCCCTTAGTAAGTTAAATTATATTCAAAGTGCGGTAACTGAAGTCTCAGATAGCATTGCCTCAAGTATACTTTGTTTGCCTATTTATCAGGACTTGAGTAAAGAAGAGCAGGATATGATAGCTAGAATTTTATTAAGGGTACAAAACAATTAACTATGGTTATTGCTGGTGCGGGGGGACATGCTTTAGAAACTTTAGATATCCTAATTGCTTCGGGATATGATCCTGATGATATTCGATTGTATAATGATTTTGGATCGACTCAGGGATTGTTTCATAATAGGTTCTTAATTATTAAGTCTTTTAATGAACTGACTCATTATTTTCTTACAAATGACAATCAATTTTGCTTGGGTGTAGGGAGCCCCACTTTAAGAAGAGTTCTTTATAATAAGCTTATAGATGCAGGAGGAGTTCTGACTGGAATTAAATCGGGTAAGTCTGTCATTTCCCCGTACTTCTTATGGGAAGGAGATTGCGACATATTTGTAAATAGCTTTATTAGTTCACTGGTGACTATTGGTAGGGGGACCCTTATCAACTCAGGAGTTAAAATACATCATGAATCAAGCATAGGAAAATTTTGCGAGTTAGCGCCTGGAGCAACAGTTTTAGGCAATGTTTCAATCGGCGATGACACAACTGTAGGAGCGAATGCGACCATCTTGCCAGGGGTTAGAATAGGAAAGAAGGTGACAGTGGGGGCAGGTGCTGTCGTAACGAAGGATGTTTCAGATCACTGCATTGTAGTAGGAGTGCCCGCCAAAATAATTGGAATGAATGACAAATAAAGATTTCACTGTTTCTGTATGTTCAATAACCTATGGTCATGAGGCTTTTATAGGTAAGATGATTGAAGGAGTATTAAACCAAGAGTGTGAATATCCCTTTGAATTTATAATTCTTGATGATAACTCTCCGGACCAAACTGAACTAGTGGTAGAAAATATCCAAAACCGTATTCCCAATGATTTTAGGATTCGTTACATTAAGAACGATGTAAATCTTGGAGTAATACCGAATTTTATAAAAGCATTAAAGCAATGTAAAGGGAAGTATATATTGTTTTGCGAAGGAGATGATTTTTGGAATGATAAGAAAAAAATTCAAAAACAGGTTGATTTTTTGGAAAAAGAGGTAGGGTATGTTGGATGTTATCACAATGTATGCGTTGTTGACGCTCATAACCACATCCTAAAAGCCTCTAAATCAAGTAAGCTTTATAACAGAGATATAAGTCAGGAAGAACTTAAAAAGGGATTTACTATTTCACTTTCTTCAATTTGTTTTAGAAATGTCATCACGGAATTCCCAGAAGAATTTAACAAAACCAATTTGGGAGATAAATTTTTATGCTCCTTATTAGGACATCATGGCCCTGTAAAATTTCTTAAGGAAATTGAACCTTCTGCCTATCGATTTCATTCGGGTGGAGTATGGTCAGAAAAATCAGCTTTAGATAAAGAAAAGGCATATGTCAATTCACACTACTGGATGTGGCAGTACTACCAACGTATTGGAAATAAAGATTTGTCGGATTATTTTTTTAAACTTATCCTCAAAAAGGGATATCTTTCCAGTCCGTTTAATAAGAGGGGCTATACCGTCATGGATAAGCTTGAATACCTTTCCCTATGGCTTTTAAGAAGGACTTTTAGGGTGCTAAGATATATTTTTAGATAAAAGTGTTATGGATTTTTATAAATCATTTTTGGAATTAAAACTTGTTGTAAGAAGTAATTTAAAAGAGGTTTTGCGTCTTCGAAATAAGCGAATGAGTAAAGAAGATAAAAGTTTTGTTACAGAAGGGGATTTACTTATCAATAAGTGGGTAAAGGAGATTTTTGAAAAAAATATTCAACAGTATCATTTTGTGTCAGAGGAAACAGATAGTCACATGGAGACTGAAGCAGAAGGTGTTACTATTGTGTTAGATCCAATAGATGGTACTGAAAATTTTACTTCGGGATTACCTGAATGGGGAATTTCATTGAGTTGCTATAATGATGGGGTTCACTGTGCCTCTATGTTGGCCTGCCCGGAGATGGATATATGGATATGCTCAGGAGATGTAGTTGAAAAAAATTATTCACGTATTCGAGGGTTATCTTCCTCGCTATCAATGGATGAACTTATAAAGGCTACCCAAGGACATGAATACCGTATATTAGGTTGTTGTGTTTACAACATGATAAATGTGATTCGAGGATCATATTTATCATTTGAAAATCCTAAAGGGGCTAATTCATGGGATATTTTAGCTGGACTTAATTTAGCTTTAGAAAACGATTTAATAGTGATGGTAAATGGCAAGCATTATAATGGAGAATATTTACAACCAAATAGAAAGTATAAGTTCAAAGTGGAAAACCGATAATATTTTCATCATTGGTAAAGGCCCTAGTGTAGACCAATTCGTGAATCTAAACTATGAAGATCACTTGGTGATAAACATTAATGATTCGGAAAAGATAATAAAGGGCGATATAGGTATTTTCAGTGCCAACTGGGTTAGGCAAAGTCTTAGATCAAATGGCTTTCATTGCAAATATTATTTAGCAGGTAAGCCTCTTGCTAGAGAGATCAATCATGATCTTTTGCCACCCATTCCTTTTGAGCTAGATGATGAAGAGTTAATCACTTACCGCTTTACCAAACCAGAGTACTATGACGAGCCATTTGTCCTGACCAATGCGCTGAAATTATGTCTTGATATAGCGAAGATCACAGATAAAAAGCCTAATGTTTACCTTTTGGGTTTCGATTTTTCTACTGAACATGGCCAATTGAGCAAAGCATTTAAACAAGATTTTGCCCATGGTGAATTGGACCGTTCTTTGATGGTACACTCGCATGAAACCTTATATCTGCAACTTGCTAAATTTTGTGAAGAAACCCGACAAGTAGATTTATATCATGTTGGTGAGAAAAAATACAGCAGACTTTCTCCTCAAGAGTTGGTAACAAAATTTTCAGTTACCAAGCCTAAAATAGTATCTGATAAGTATCCGGATGAACAAGTTGAGCACCACAAGGTGCTAATTGTGGCAGAGTTAACGAACAATCATTTGGGAGATACAAATCGGCTTTTAGAAATGGTTGAACGCGCCTATAACGCCGGAGCTGATTTGATTAAAATTCAAAAACGTGATGTGGATACTTTTTACTCAAAGGAGAAGCTGGAAAGTTATTATTGGTCGCCTTTTGGTAAAACCTTAAAGGATTATAGAAAGGGAGTGGAGCTACGGAATGACCAGATAGAAGTACTTGATAGAAAGTGTAAAGAACTTGGTATTGATTGGTTTTGTTCAATCCTGGATTATCGATCATTTGAAATTATTAATGATTTTAATCCTGGATTAATCAAAATACCCTCGACTATTTCTAATCATACCGATTTTCATAAACAAATTGCCGCCGCGTATAAGGGGCCAATTGTGATATCCACGGGTTATACCGATAAAGCATATGAAGATTATGTATTGGAAACCTTCAGCGAGAACGAAAAGATTTATCTCTTGCATTGTATATCTTCATACCCCACACAATTAAATGACTGTAACATTTCTGTAGTATCTCACTATAATGAGTTGGGGCTAAAGTATAAAAATTTAACTCCCGGTTATTCCAGTCACGATATCGGATCATTTGGATCTGTATTGGCGGTGGCCTGTGGAGCCAGAATGATTGAAAAGCATGTGAAATTGGGTGATGTAGATTGGGTGCATTTTGATAAAGTAGCTCTGGATCTTAAAGACGATAGCTTTATCAACTTTGTAAAAGACGTTAGGAATGCAGAGGTGGCTTTGGGCAGTTCCGAAAAGAAAATTTTGGCTTCCGAACATCATAAATATGAGGTCATAAAAAAATAATTATCATGACAAGAATAATGAAAGCACTTGTGCCTGTAAGGTCCGGCTCTCTGCGTGTAGAAAATAAAAATATCAGACCTTTTTGCGACACCACTTTGTTGCATGTTAGAGTAAAACAATTATTGCAACTGCCCTTTCTACAGGGAGTGGTGGTAAGTTCTAATGATGATGAAATGATCCGAATGGCTCATGAGATGGGGGCTGAAACGCATAAACGTGATGAGTATTATGGTTCTAATACCGTTTCTATGAGTGAGGTATATGAAAATATGGCTTCAGCATTAGAATGTGATGATCTCCTCTATGCGCTTGTCACAACACCATTGGTAAGTGATGAATCATTCATTAAAGCATATGAAGTTTACACTGGTTTGTCAAGTGAATTTGATTCTCTTACCACTGTAGAGGACGTTAAGGAATTTTTGATTAAAGACGGTAAGCCTTACAATTATGATGGAAAAAAAATTCCGCGATCCCAGGATCTGCCGGATATCACTAAACTCACCTTTTGTATCTCCATGCTTCCCAGAGAAATGATGGTTGCAAACCGGAGTTGTTTAGGGAAAAGTCCCTACTTCATGAAGTTGCCACAGGAAGAATCCATTGATATCGACACTACATTTGATTTTAAAGTAGCTGAATTGCTTTACGAGGATAAATTAAAACATCAAAAAAAACATAAATGAAAAAGCTTATACAAGGCCTTCTGGGCTTGGTTGGAATAAGAATAGCGCGGGCTGGTACGCGTAAGTATTTACCTAAACCTAATATTGATAATGTACAGGTGGTAGCTCATTTATATAATAATTTTAAAAACAAACTTACTGTTCTTCAAGTGGGGGCATGCGATGGTTTTACTAGTGATTCTATATATCCCTATATTAAGGCTGGTACTATAAATGCTTTTTTGGTCGAGCCTGTAAGTATTAACTTTCAGAAACTTCAGGAATTTTACAAAGATACTCCATCCGCAGTACTCATTAATGCAGCAGTGGCAGGCAAAGACGAAAAAAGAATTATGTACTCTGTTAAGGACGAAGGGAAATGGAAAGATGTCGGTTGGGCACGACAATTAGCTTCCTTCTATAAAGAACATTTAACGAAACATCAGTTTTCAGACGATGAGATAGCAGAGCAAATGGTGGATTGCAAAACTTTAAAAAGTATAATTTCGGAATATAAAATTGAAGACCTGGATATACTATTGATTGATACCGAGGGGTTTGATGGAGAGGTAGTGAAAATGGCCATGAAACAAAATGTAAAACCCAACTATATCATTTTCGAAAATGCTCAGTTAGTTCAAAATTATTCTCAAGAGGAACTAAATCAATTATATAATCTTTTAGAGGACAATGGTTATTCTTGGACACATGACAGAATCAATACCATGGCGGTTAGAAAAGATTATTTGAGAAATATAAAGATGGGCTAAGAATGAAGTATTTGAAAGCGCTATATGGTTTATGGCTGTATTGGCGATTTAATAAAAAGATAAACTACTCTAAACTGGTTAAGAATAAAAGGGTGGCCATAATAGGTGCTGCTAATTCAGCCTTAAACACCAATTTAGGAGACTATATTGATGAGTTTGATTTTGTTATTCGGATAAATAAAGCGCCAAGACTGATTTACGAAGGAACACATGCTAGCGATATTGGAAGAAAGACAGACATTCTTTTTCATAGTTTCTACGAAAATGAGAAAAGTGGTGGTGGTCCATTAGATTTTAATCTGTTTGATAAATTGGGGATTAAGTATGTAATTAATCCAGTTGCTACTTTTTCAGGAAGCCGCGTTACATACAATTTTTATAAGAAGTACCTTCTTCCAAAAGTAACCTATTCTGTTCAGCGTGATGATTATAATAAAGTGGTTCAGGGTTTAAATGGAAACAAACCGACCATCGGGTTTTGTGCCCTTATGCTTACTCTACTTTCTGATTGTAAGGAGGTTTATGTCACGGGCTTTACCTTTTTTAAAACCCCCTTTGCTAAAGGTTATCGAGACGAGGTGCAACAGCCCGAGCAAGTAAGAAAACTGATTAATACAGAAGGACATCATGATGTAGATCTTGAATTTGAGAATTTCAAACAAATCTATAGAGAATACCCCCAATTAAAATTAGACCTTGCATTGCAGGACATATTGAGAAATGGATAAAGAGATGAGAAACGGGGCCATTTTTATAGTGCCACGATCAAGTACGGAATGGAAAGGTAATGAAGCAGGTTGGATTACGGCCTCTGGCTGGGCAGGAGCTGCTGCTGAACTTTGGGGTGAAGCGCTTGTGGCTACCACCAATGGGGTCTTTAGCCCTCAGGAATCTATATCATTTCCCCAAAATACTTCAGTGTCGAAAGGTGGTACTACAAAAAGTAAGATGTCTGTTCTCAGAAAATGGATTCCGGAATTCCTAATTACTGCCTATAAAGACTATCGCCTAAGATTATCTAAACCGAAAATATGGCCCATTGAAGCTTTCTTGGAGCATCAAAACTACGATGTACGAATGGTATGGGAAAGGCATGATCTATTTCCTGGGGTAGGAAGAAAACTAGCAAGACAATTGAAAGTACCCTTTGTCGTTTCTGTTGAAGCCGCTGTTGTCTGGGAAGCAAAAAAATGGGGGGTAAATAGGCCTGTCTGGGGATATTTTCTGGAAAAATTTGTTGAGTCAGCTTCTTTAAGATCAGCCGATCTTGTCGTTTGCGTTTCTGAAGAGTTACGCACGAAAGTAATCTCAATGGGGGTATCTGCGGATAGGGTTATAGTATCTCATAACAGAGTTAATACATCGTTGTTCAATACTCTAATAACTGGAGACAGTATCCGGGATAAGTATAAGCTTCGAGGGAAAAAAATAATAGGTTGGACGGGAAGTTTTAGAACTTTTCATGGGCTAGAATCAGTAATAAAGGCTTTTGCTAGAGTCTCAAATAACCTTGACGATGTCGTTCTCATGCTAGTTGGTGATGGTTTAGAGTTTAATAAAATATATAGTTTAGTCGAAAAGCTGGATTTGA
Organism: Fulvivirga marina; assembly: GCF_016775155.1. GTDB lineage: Bacteria > Bacteroidota > Bacteroidia > Cytophagales > Cyclobacteriaceae > Fulvivirga > Fulvivirga marina. The sequence goes on from NZ_JAEUGD010000001.1 coordinate 98,906, forward strand.
GCAAAAAAGTAGTTTTTGTCGGTAAGCAGCCTTTTATTAGAGTTCCGGAATACATTGCTTCCTTTGATATAGCCCTGGTTAGTGCAGCTTCGGCTAAAGGGTTTCATTATTCTCCGCTTAAATTAAGGGAATATCTGGCCTGTGGGAAACCTACCATTGTTCCTAGCGCAGGGGATTTACCATCTCTGTTTACAGATGAAAAAGAGGTATTGTTTTATGTCCCAGGAGATATTGATGACTTATCTTGTAAAATGGAATTTCTTTTACAAAACCGGCATATTTATAACACAATGCATGAAAACGCAGTGAGGTTATCAGAAAAAGAAGGCTCCTGGCTACATGAGTTAAAAAGAGTTTGTGAAAAATTGAATATAAAATAGGAATAAAGGTTTGAAAATTCTCCAAGTTATTCAGAAAAAACAGTTACGTGGAGCTGAAATATTTGCATGTCAGTTAAGTGAAGAGTTGATAAAGTTAGGTCATGAAGTGATTGTAGTGGCAATTTATCCTGGAGAAGCACTTCTGCCTGCTTCAAATCCTATAGTACAATTGAATAGACAGCTGAAATGGAGATTTTTTGATTTGAAAGGCTGGAGACTGTTGGCAAGGTTAATTGAGGAATTTAAACCTGATCTCATTCAAGCAAATGCTTCAGATACATTGAAATTTGTGGTATTTTCAAAAATGGTATTTGGATGGAGGTTTCCGATCGTTTATCGTAATGCGAATAAAATGAGTGATTTCATTCGCTCCTTCTTCAGTTATAAATTTAATGCTTTACTCATAAAGCAAGTCTCACTCGTTATTTCGGTGAGTGAAGCTTGTAGAACTGACTTTGTTCAACTATTTAATATTGATGCAGACAAGGTTCAAACAGGGACTATAGGAGTAAATATTGCTTCTATAGGGAACTGTTCTAAAGATCTTGAATTTATCTTTGAGAAGGGGCCGGTTTTAATCAATATAGGAAGTTTGGTCCCGGAAAAAAATCATAAAGGGCTGTTGAATATTTTCAGTAGATTACATCGAGCCCATAAAGGTATTCAGTTAATCATATTAGGTACTGGAAATGAAAAAGGTGTACTGGTTGAGCGTGTCAAGCAGTTAGGGCTGCAAAATAATGTTCATTTTTTGGGGAGTAGAACGGATGTTATGGAAATTTTGAAGAAAGCAGATGCTCTAGTAATGCCAAGTAACATTGAGGGCTTGCCAGGTGTTATTTTAGAGGCGCAGTATGCCAAAGTGCCAGTTGTTGCTTATAATGTAGGGGGTATAGGTGAAGTAATTGTCAATAGAGTTACAGGATTTCTGGTCGAAAAGGGTGATGAAGAAGGGTTTATATTATCTGTGTCTGAAGCTCTTAGCAATGTGAGACTATGTAATGAAATAATAGAAAATGCTTATGAAAATGTTTTAAATAATTATGATAATGTTTTGATAGCCAAGAAGTTTGTTGAAATGTATAAGTTGTTGTAGAAGAAATATTGATGTAAGTTATTATGCAAATGTGGTTACCTAAGATTATGATTCAGGATACACCATAGAGTTTAGATAAGCGGATTCGTTATTTCATATTATCAGACTATTTTAGTATTTTTACATATAAAATTAAATTCATTATGAAAAAGTTATTAACGCTACTCTTCCTGATTATGCCGCTATTTGCTTTTTCTCAAATAATTCAATCAAATGGGACTGGAGGAGGTGATTGGAATAATACTTCGACCTGGCTTGGGGGAGTCATTCCTACTGCTACAAATTCAACATCCATTGTTATAAGAAGTGGGGATATCGTTACTATACCTACAGGTTTCTCTGTTCAGGCGGATCAATTAACTGTTCAATCCACTGGTAATTTAAATATAGCAAACGGGGGAGTACTGGATATTGTTAATGGATCGGGAATCGATTTAATTTTTGATGCTACATCGGTAATGGATATATATGGTAGACTTGAGATGTCCCATGGTACCACATTTTCCAATGTTTTAGCATCTAACACAACTGTTTATAACGGAGGCGTATTTCGTCATAAGCATACAACAGGCGGTGCGGTAATTCTTGCAACATGGGAAGATGGATCTACTCTCGAATTTACAGGCTTTGTTTCTGGTACGGTGGTACCCCCTAATTTAGGGCAAAGTTTTTATGATGTCTTTTTTGATTGCCCTGCTATGACAGGGCCACGTTTTATGCTGGGGTTTGATGAAATTCGAAGAAATTTCATTATTAATAATACCGGAACAAGAGAGCTACATTTTTTTGATAATACAGGAAATGGTGTGGTTAATATTTTAGGAGATCTTATTGTTAATAACAGTGCCAGATTTACTGTATCTCAAAAAGGTATTAATAATACATTAAATATTGAGGGATCCTTTATATACAATTCTGGCAGTATGTCATTATTAACACAGACAGGTGTTATATATCTCAATATATCAGGTGATTTTGTTCATACTAACCCCCTTGGTGATGTAAGGTTTGGTTCTGCTCCCTCGGCTGTGACGACTATAAACCTCAGTGGCAACCTGGAACTTTATGGTACAATGAGTTCTATTATAAGCGGGGTCGGACAATTTAATTTCACTGGAGGAAATGAACACAACGTCACTAATAGCTTAGCTCAGAATGGAGTTTTTAGATATTATGTAGAGTCTGGTGACACTTTAAATTTAGGTACAAGCTTTCTAAATGGCAGTGGGGCATTTACGCTAAGAACGGGAGCCACACTTATGGTGGCGGGAACAAATACTGTTGGTACAGATGGCAATGGAGCCATACAAAATTCAACAACCGAGGGTCAAATTAGAGTACCAGTAACCAATAGGGTTTATGAAGATGGAAGTACAGTAATTTACAATGGTGCGGATAACCAAAGAATTGGAAGTGGGCATCCTTCTGGGTTAGGTGTAACTCTAATTATCGATAATTCTAACACTGTACAGTTGTTAAATAATATTACCAACGGTAGAATTGAAAACCTTCAGGCAAGACTAATCGCTGGTGTAAGAACGATTACAACTACAGAATTTATTAATAACAGCTTATTCGACCCTGGGGTGGGTACTGTGATATTTGATGGCGGAAGTGCTGTTATAGGGGGTACTGGTGTTAAAACCTTTAGAAATATTACGGTGAATTCAGGGACAACTTTAGATCTTCCTGATGAAGAAATTAATATTGGGGGAAATTTCAATATCGTTTCAGGAGCTTTTCTTAATTCCAATGCAAGTACGTTGAATTTTAATGGTAGTGGTGACCAAACTATTAATGTAAATGGAGCAGAACTAAATGATATTGCTGTTAATAAGACAGGTGGTGATATAAGTCTTACCTCAGCAATTAATTTAACAGGTGGTTTGTTCATTAATTCAGCAACTAATTTCAATTCAAATGGTCAACTTACACTATTATCTACAAGGGATCAACCAGCAATCGATGCCTATATTGCACCATTGGCAACAGGTGCTGATGTAGTTGGAGATGTTACCGTTCAAAGATATCTTAGTGCAAGAGATAATGATAATAGATTCATTTCTTCTCCAGTAACAAACGCTACAGTGGCTCAGTTACAGCAAGCCGTGGCTGTAACGGGAAATTTTACAGGCACTTCTTATCCATGTACGGGTTGTATGAATAATGGAGCTTCTCTAAAGTGGTACGATGAAACTATAACAGGATCCTTTAGTAATGGTTATACTAACTACCCTTCCAGTGGGGGATCTAATTTAGCGGAATTAACCCCGGGAATTGGGTTTGATGTCTACATGTGGAATGGGGTTGCACCTGCCACAATAAATTTTACGGGCTCTATTAATAAAGGGAATGTATCTTTAGGACAAAATTTGGGACATACAGCCTCAAGTCCGGCTGATCCCTTCGCTGATGGATGGAATTTGGTAGGTAATCCATATCCTTCATCGATTATTTGGGATAATGGTCCTGGCTGGACAAAATCTAATATTGATGCAACAATATGGGTATGGGATGTTTTAAGTGATAGCTGGAGATCATACAATGCGAATACTGGTGTGGGAGATCTTACAGGTGGTGTGATTGCTACTGGTCAGGCTTTCTGGGTATATGTTCCTACTGCAGGATCAGCTAGTTTAGGTATAGATGAATCAGCTAAGTCTATTGTAAGTAGAGGAACCTATCACAGAACAGCACCTGTAGCCGTAGCTACCATAGGGTTATATGATGATATGGGTGCGTCAGATCAATCCTTTATTTTTAATCACCCTGATGCAACAAATGAATATGATGTAGGACTTGAAGCATATAAGCTTCAGGTTGGAATAGAACGCTTGAGTGTTTCTATTTTAGATGATCAAGTGAGGTCGTATAATCATATGGCATTTAGTAATGAGGTTCCTGATTTGTTACCTTTGGAAGTTATTGCTCAAAATGAAGGTTTTTATGAATTGAAAATAAATACAGAGAATTACCCCGATTTATCGGGCTACTATTTGATTGATAGGGAAGAAGAAAAATCAATTGAAATCAAAGGGACAGTAAGCTATGGATTTTTATTGAAAAATGGAATACAAACCAAGGACCGTTTCTACTTATCAAGTAGGCCTATTTTAGCTAATGACAAAATAGTAACTTTATTAACTTGGCCTAACCCAATTGGCAATGAAGAATTGAATATAAAACTTAATTCTGGCGAAGTTGAATATATTAAAATGTATAACCAAGTCGGTGAATTTGTAGAGGAAATTGCTTATGTTGGTGGAAAAGAAAATACTTTTTCTACTATAGACATGTCCACTAAAAAATCTGGGGTGTATTTCGTGCGGGTTCTTACTGCAGAGGGTATTTTTGTAAGTAAAGTAGTTAAGTATTAAGGTATAAAAGTTTCTAATTTACATGCTTCATAGAGTAATACTTTCTCTTGCGCTTTTATTTATTTCCGTAGCAACTATTGCTCAACCTGGTGGTGGTGGAGATCCGGGATCAGGAGCTCCAGTACCTTTGGGAGGACTTGAATATCTAATTGCTGCGGGTGCTGCATTAGGTATAAAAAAAATCTGGTCAGCGAGGAAAAGAAGTTAAAGCCAATAAATCCGTATAAAAATGTATTCCTAAAGGAATACATCAGTATTTTGTTTGGGGTTCTATTGATAAAAACTAAGCCGTGTTCAAAGCTCAATAGTTAAACTTTTATGCCACTTTAGGAAATACCATAGCTTTAGGTCTCACATTATATTTATGGTTGCTTATTTTTATAGTTCAAATCAGATAGGCAAAATTAAGTCCAACATAATATCATGTCCTCGAACAAAATAAAAGTGCTTCATATAATAAAATCATTGGGGCGTGGAGGCGCGGAAATGTTGCTGCCCGAAACTTTGAAGCTGCATAATCAGAGGAACTTTGAATTTCATTATATCTATTTTCTTCCCTGGAAGGATCAAATGGTTAATGATTTGATTCAAGCAGGAGGAATAGTTAAGTGTTATTCGGCTAGTAATAATATTCAATTGATTTTACAGTATAAAAAAGTTCAAGAGTATGTATATACTCATGGAATTGATATAGTCCATGCTCATCTACCATGGGCTGGTTTTTTATCCCGACTTTTATCTTATAAAATAAAGATACCTGTTTTATATACTGAGCATAATAAGCAGGAAAGGTATCATAAAATTACTTTTTGGCTAAATAAGCTTTCTTTTAACTTTCAGAATATAGCTATTGCTGTTTCAAATGATGTCTCCTCTTCTATAATTCAGCATATCCGACCAGAGATTTCTGTTAAAACAGTTCTAAATGGTGTAAATACAGAGTATTTTCAACGAGATATCCAAAGCGGGTTGAATATAAGAAAGAAGTATGGAATACCTGATAAAGCGTTAGTGGTTGGTACAGTATCAGTTTTTCGTTTTCAGAAGCGTCTGCACGAATGGATGAAAGTTTTTTCAAATGCGACTCGAGATAATGATCAACTGTTTGGAATAATTGTTGGGGATGGACCATTGAAAGAGGAGTTATTAGAGTTAAGGAAGGAATTGAGGCTAGAAGATAGGCTTCTCATGCCTGGATTACAAACTAACACGCGAGATTGGTATTCAGCAATGGATATTTTCATGATGACTTCAGTTTTTGAGGGGCTTCCTATAGCGCTTTTGGAAGCTATGAGCATGGGGTGCTCAATTGCCTGTACTAATGCGGGAGGAATTAGAGAAGTGATCATTAATGGTAAATCCGGCATTATGGTAGATGTTGAGGAGTGGCAAGAACTTATTCATAGTTTGCATAGTCTTAATGATCAAAATTTAAGAGTGAGGCTTTCAATTAATGCTAGAAAGAGAGTGATAGAAGCTTTTAGTTTGCAGCGAATGGTATCAGAGTTAGAGAATTGTTATTTAGAAGCTAAAGAGGGTGTAGGTACATGATAATCAGAAAAGCTGAAACAGCAGATATCCCCGATATTGTATCCTTATTGAAGTTAAGCTTGGGGGAGTCTCTTATGCCTAAATCAGATTCTTATTGGCGATGGAAACATATCGATAATCCTTTTGGGCCGTCTTATGTATTACTTGCGGAAGAGAAGGGACAAATTATAGGTGTGCGAGCCTTTATGAAATGGGAATGGAGAAACGGGGCACATATATTAAGGACTGTAAGGGCTGTTGATACTGCTACTCACCCTGATCATCAGGGTAAAGGTATTTTTAAAAAGCTAACTTTATCCATGTTGGATTTATGCAGACATGAAGAGGTTGATTTTGTATATAATACTCCCAATGATAAGAGTATGCCCGGATATATAAAAATGGGGTGGAAAAGCCTGGGTAAGCTTCCTGTAAGTATAAATTTATGTTTGCCTAGACGTATATTTGGGGGGAATCAAGATGTAGATCTAATCAGTAACCCTGATGGAAATGTTTTAATTGTCAAAATTGATGAGAATATTAGCCAGAACTGGGATACTGAAATTAGTAGCGATTTTTGGAGCACAAATTACTCGAAAGCTTTTTTTGCATGGCGGTATGGAAAAATACCTGTGTTAGATTATTATCTCGCTTTACTTGATAATTCTTATGTGATTTTTAGAATTAAGCAATCTAAATTTGGCTTAGAACTTCGTATTTTGTATACATTTGGGAATAACCTAAATCTGAGAAATATAATTAAATACATAAAGAAAAAACTGAGTCCTCTATTTATTTCCAGCCGAGAGATAAATGATATCTCAATGAATAAGTTTGCTTTAAACGTTGGTGGACCAATAGTTACTTTCATGCCTCTTTCTGATAATAGTCATTCAATTGGTCTAAGTAACTGGAATCCTACTTTGGGAGACATGGAGGTTTTTTAAAAGTGATCTACGGACTTATACTTTTATTAATTACTTTTCTTCTTTCCTATGTTATTGTTAATAATATGGGTAAGAGCTTGAATAACGTTCAAAAGAAATTTCTTTTGCTTCTGATGTATTATCATGCTTTCCTTTCCTTAGTTTATTATCTCTATGCACTCAATAACCCTTCAGATTCGAAACAATATTATAGAAAAATAATTCTTGATTACAGAGGTGCAGAATGGTCAGATTACTATGGTGTGAGTACGACTTTTATTGAGTGGATAGGCTTTCCTTTTATTAAGTACCTTAACTTTTCATACGAGGCTTGTATGGTGCTTTTTTCATTTTTTGGGTTTCTTGGGTTTGTTTTTTTCTACATGTTTATGAGTTGGCGAATTAAAACAGAGCCTAAAATGTATGGGATTGGCCTTTTGAATCTGGTCTTTTTACTTCCAAATCTACATTTTTGGTCGGGCTCTTTTGGTAAAGGATCCATTATTTTTATGGCTATCGGCTTGTATTTTTTTGGGCTTAATCGTCCTGCTAACAGATGGATTCAGATATTAATAGGGGGGCTAATTATATACCATGTTAGACCCCATGTGATGTTTGTTATACTTATTTCAACTTTTTTAGGGTTTATTTTTAGTGCTAAAGATGTCAGGTGGACAACTAGAGTTGCTGTTCTAGTTGTTTCAGGGGTTGCTTTCTTTTATATATATAACGATGTTTTACTCTTGGTTGGCATTGAGCAGGGAGATGAGTTGATCGAAGGACTTGATTTAACAAGTAGAATAGATGACCTTTCTAAGGCAACTTCCGGCGTGGATATTTCTAATTATTCATTTCCAATGTTAATGTTTACTTTCCTGTATCGTCCGTTGTTTTTTGATGCTCCAGGATTACTGGGAATTATTGTTTCTTTTGAAAACATACTTTTACTGTTAATAACAATCCAGTTCCTTTTTTCTGGGGGATTGAAATACTTGTTTAAAGGAGATTACATGGTTAAATCTGCTTTTTTCTCTTTCATTACAGTGTCAATAGCATTAGCTCAAATTTCTGCTAATTTGGGGTTAGCAATACGTCAAAAAAGTCAGGTAATGCTACTTTTTTTATTTGTGATAGTGGAATTTTTTGATTCAAGAAACCAGGCACGTATCCGATCCATAAGATTTAAGAACCAACGATTGAAAAATCAATTAATTAATCGATGAAGCGATCAATTTTTACCATCTCTCTTGATTTTGAACTACACTGGGGTGGCTTTGAAAAGTGGCCATTGAATGACAGTTATCGAACCTATTTCTTAAATACAAGGAACAGCATACCTACATTGCTTTCATTGTTTCTCCAAAGTGGTTTGCATGTGACCTGGGCAACGGTAGGCTTATTGATGCATAGAAATAGGAGTGAATTGTTGGCTAATTTACCCGCTGAGAAACCTGATTATGAAAGAGTTGAACTTTCTGCATATCATTTCATGAAAACCAATACCATTGGTGAAAACGAAAAAGAAGATCCTTTTCATTATGCTGCTTCGATCTTAGATCAAATAATGAAGGTGCCTGGTCAGGAAGTGGGCACCCATACATTTGCCCACTACTACTGTAATGAGAAAGGGCAAAATGCTACTCAATTTCAGCACGATCTGCGTTCAGCTAATAAAGCAGCAGCGGGTTATGGAGTTACTCTAAGGTCTCTTGTTTTTCCGCGAAATCAATATAATTCTGATTATCTAAAAGCCTGTAAAAAAGAAGGGGTTGAGATTGTAAGAGTAAACCCATTGGATTGGTGGTGGCAGATTCATAGCACCCAGAGAGAATCTAAATGGAAGAGACTAAATCGGGGGATTGATGCATATTTTTCTATAGGAGGGAAAACATCTTTCACACTTGATTCTATTAAAAAGGAGAATGGAATTATTTTATTGCCTGCCAGTCGGCTTTTGAGGCCATACAATTCTAAGGAATTGTTTCTTAATAAGCTGAAGATAAAAAAAATTAAAAATGAGATGACCAGGGCGGCTAAAAATAATGAAGTTTATCATTTGTGGTGGCACCCTCATAATTTTGGTAATTTTACTCAGGAAAACTTACATGGTTTGGTGGAAATAGCCAATCATTATCAGAAACTACATCATGATTTTGGGATGCAAAGTATGAATATGGGGGAAATAGCAGATTGCTTAAATTAATGGAGCCAAAAGTTAAATTATTGCGTATTACTACGGTGCCTGTATCTCTAAATGTTTTATTAAGAGGTCAATTGGCTTATGTTCGTAGCAAAGGCTTTGATGTGATAACTGCCAGTGCAGGTGGGGAGGAGATTGATGAGCTTGTGAAGAGGGAAGGAGTAGCTCATCATATAATTCCATTGACGAGGAAAATTACGCCATATCAAGACTTTGTTTCATTATGGAAGCTGGTGGCTTTTATAAAAAAGGAGAAAATACAAATAGTACATTCTCATACTCCAAAAGCAGGTCTGATTGCAATGTTAGCGGCACGAATTGCGGGTGTTCGATACCGTTTACATACTGTTGCAGGTATGCCACTTATGGAGGCATCGGGAATTAAGCGAATTTTGTTGAAGTTTACAGAAAAGGTCACTTATTGGTGCTCGACAAGAGTTTACCCTAATTCATATCGGCTAATGGACTTTATTAAAACAGAAATATCAAATTCGCAGAATAAATTTCATGTCATAGCTAATGGAAGCTCTAATGGTATTGATACAGTATACTTTAGGAGTACCAAAAGCATAGTTCAGCAAAGTGAGTTAATTAAGGAACAACTGGGATTGAGTAAAAATGATTTTGTTCTCACTTTTATAGGGCGAATTGTGAGTGATAAAGGTATTAATGAATTGGTTGAGGCATTTATAACTCTTCAGAAGGAATGTAGCCGTTCTATCAAACTTTTATTAGTAGGACCTTATGAAAATGACCTCAATCCTATTTATCGAACAACAAAGGAAAGTATCAATGATCATCCAGATATCATTTCTGTAGGGTTTCAGGAAGATGTACGGCCTTATTTCGCTTTGACAGATTTATTTGTTTTCCCTAGCTATAGGGAGGGGTTCCCTAATGTGGTTCTCCAGTCTTGTGCCATGGGTGTGCCTTGCATTGTATCAGATATTAATGGGTGTAATGAAATTATTCGTCATAAAGAAACTGGTTTATTAGTACCTGCAAAGGATGTAAATTGCTTAAAAAAGGCCATGGAAGAAATGATTGATAATGAGGAGTTGCGAAATAAATTTGCTGAAAAGGGCAGGAAGAATGTAGTCTTACACTATGATCAGAAGTACGTTTGGGATCAAATTATTACTGAATATAGAAGCATGATCAAGGATGTATAGGCCCATTAAGGATATTATTGATAGAATAGTTGCTTTGTTGGCGATTTTAATATTATCACCAGTATTTATACTATGCAGCATTTTATTATGGGCCTTTAACCGCAATGGAGTGAAGGGAGTTTTTTTTATACAACCCCGTCCAGGTAAGAATGGTAAGATTTTCAAACTAATCAAGTATAAAACAATGACTGATGAGTGCGACCAGTATGGCAATCTACTTCCTGACGAAGATCGTCTTACCTGGATAGGTAAATTTGTCCGCAAAACCTCCTTAGATGAAATTCCTCAGCTAATAAATATTATTAAAGGAGATATGTCCTTCATTGGGCCTAGACCTCTATTGGTGGAGTATCTACCACTCTATAATGAACGACAGGTTAAACGTCATGAGGTTAAGCCTGGGATCTCTGGATGGGCGCAAGTAAATGGGCGTAATGCAATATCATGGGAGAAAAAGTTTGAGTATGATATATGGTATGTTCAGAACCAATCTTTTTACCTGGATTTGAAGATATTATTTTTAACTCTGGTAAAAGTGTTTAAAGCTGAAGGTATTAGTGGTCAAAATATGGCTACTATGGATAAATTCAAAGGAGAAGGATTAAGTGAAGGTAGAGATAGGAAAGCTGGAAGTGAAAGGAAGAATTGTTAGTGTATATAATAACTGCTGTAAGGAGTGACGCTGCTTCCTTTTTTTAATTCAAAAGTTATATATTTACTTGCTTGCACTTGAAAACACATTAGAGATAATCAGGAAATGTATTTGTTTGGAGCAAGTGGACATTCAAAAGTTGTTATAGATATTCTTATGAAGAGAAACATAAGGGTAAATGATTTTTATGATGAAGATTCGATGGACTTGAAGGTATATCTGTAATAGGAGGAGATGCTGAAGATCATAAACCAAGTCATATTCCTTGTATTATCTCAATTTGGAATAATAAAATACGAAAAGAAGTGGTTCAACGATTTACAACTACTCGATATGGGAACGCTACTCATCCCAATGCTGTTATTGTAACCCGAGAACTGATTGGATGTGGTGTAATTACTGTAGGAGAAGGAACACTTGTTGGGGCAGGGCTACTGTAATGCTTAGCTTGAGTATTGGCATGGAAGTAATTATCGGAGCAGGAGCTGTAGTTATTGCTGATGTACCTGATTAAGCAGTGGGAAATCCAAAGAAAATTACAAATATAAATAAATCGGATTGAAAGATATAGCTATATATGGGGCAGGAGGGTTAGGTAGGGAGGTCAAAACTATTATAGATGCCATTAACCTTAAAAAAAAGACTTATAATTTTATTGGTTATTTTGATGATGATAGAGGAAAGAATGGAGTGATAGGTGATTTGAACGACCTTAATAAGTGGTCAAGCCCATTGCACTTGATTATAGGAATAGGTGCGCCTGCCATTAAATTCAAATTAGTTTCCCAAATCACTAGCCCTTATGTTTCTTTTCCAATTCTTATTCATCCTACGGTTATTATAGGCAATCTATCCAAGGTGACGATAGGTCAAGGGACAGTGTTGGCAGCGGGTAGCATTTTGACTACGGATATTCATATTGGCAACCATGTACTTATTAACTTAAATACAACTATTGGTCATGACGTTTCAATAGGAAGGTTTACTTCAGTTATGCCTGGTGTTAACATTGCCGGTAATATTAAAATTGGAGAACTTGTTCTAGTGGGGGCGGGAGCTAGCTTGATCAATGCTATTGTTATTGGCAAAAGCGCTATTGTGGGAGCTGGAGCTGTTGTGCTCAGGGAAGTAAAGGAAGAGACTACCGTGGTAGGCGTTCCGGCAAATCAAAAATGGTGAGTATGTCATTCAGTATTAAGGAATTCAAACCAACAATTCTTTTTTTAGTTAAGTTTCTTGTATTATACTTTATACTTAATGTCCTTTATGGGCTTTTTATTAATCATTATTACCCGCAACCTGATCCTGTTACCCGTAAAGTTGCAGAACAATCGGTTTGGGCTTTGAAGGTTCTCGGGGCTAATACATCTGTACGGGACAACTCCGGCAGACCTTCAATAGATGTTTTACAAGAGGAAGATATTATTCTTAGTGTTTATGAAGGTTGCAATGGCTTGAATGTAATTATAATCTTTTCTGCATTTCTTCTCTCTTTTGGGAGTCCCTCTAAAAAACTAATTTGGTTTATCCCTATAGGAGTTTTGATTATACATATTACCAATTTATTGAGAGTTGTAATGCTTTTTGGTGTCTCCATATATTTTCCTCGTTTTATGTATTTTTCTCACAAGTACTTGTTTACTGCCACTATATATGTTGTCGTTTTTGTAATGTGGTATTTATGGCTCAATAAGACGTATGGTATTAAATCAATCAGCAACAATGCTCCCCAATAGAGCCAATATTAAGCGAACTCTTGTTATTATACTCAGCGTAATAATGCTGATATGTATCTATATTTTTCAGCATAATATTACATTTTTTTTTAATCAACTAGGTGTTTCAGGATACCTCCTATTTGTTGTTGGCCGTACCTTCAGGTTTGTTGCTAATGACTTGTTGATGATACTTCTGATTTACGGCATATTCTTAAAAAGGAAATATGTTATATTCGCATTTTATGTGCAATTGGGGGGGATATTACTAATTCTGATCCCTTATCTGGTTCTAAAATATTATACTACATATAATGGTCCATTAGTGTCATTTTTACATAGATTAATCATTAATCCATTGCTATTAATACTGCTGTTGCCAGCTTTTTATTATCAGGAAAAATATAAAACTAAGAACAGATAAATGCAGGAAAAAATATACTTATCCTCTCCGCATATGGGGGGGCAGGAAATCAAGTACATACAGGAAGCATTCGATACTAATTGGATTTCGCCAGTAGGGCCAAATATAGATGGTTTTGAAAGGGATCTTTCCGAGTATACTGATGGGTTGAATGTTGCTGCCTTAAGTTCAGGGACCGCGGCTATACATTTAGCACTTATCATTTTGGGGGTTCAACAGACTGATGAGGTGATTTGTAGTTCTTTTACATTTGCAGGTTCATGTAATCCTATTGTTTATCTTGGGGCGACTCCTGTTTTTGTTGACTCTGAAGAGGAAACTTGGAATATGGACCCGGAGCTTCTTAGGAAGGCAATTGAAGATAGAATTTCTAAAGGAAAAACGCCAAAAGCCATTGTTGTGGTCCATCTATATGGTATGCCAGCCAAAATGGATGAACTAATGTCTATTGCTGAACAATATGGAATACCTGTAATAGAGGATGCTGCTGAAGGAGTAGGTTCAACTTACCATGGGAAAAAACTTGGTACATTTGGAGATATTGGTATATTTTCATTCAATGGAAATAAGATAATTACAACTTCGGGAGGGGGAGCTTTTTTATCACGAAATGTAGATTTCGTACAAAAAGCACGCTTTCTTTCCACTCAGGCTCGTGATAATGCGCCTCATTATGAGCACTCACAAATTGGATATAACTATAGAATGAGCAATGTATGTGCGGGAATAGGAAGGGGACAGATGGAAGTGTTGGATCAGCATATATTGTTACGTAGAAAGAATTTTGATTTTTATAGAGATTTACTTGGGGTATTTTCAGGTGTATCATTTCTTTTAGAACGGGCCAATACTTTTTCTAACCGGTGGTTAACCACGGCTTTGATAAATCCTGAAGAAACAGGGGGGATCTCAAGAGAAGATCTTCGTTTGGCTCTGGAAGAAGAGAACATAGAAAGTAGGCCTCTATGGAAACCTATGCATCTTCAACCAGTATTTACCGGAGCACCTTTTTATGGGACCGGTGTATCAGAAAGTTTGTTTATAAATGGCATTTGCTTGCCGTCCGGAAGTAACATGAATGAAAGTCAGCTTCAACGTGTTAAATCAGTTTTACTCAGACTTTTCTCGTAGAAATGTATCGTATTCAGAGGTCCATACTTACATCTTTTTTGCAATTTGTGTTTAAATTGCAAATAATCGTTTTGTGTATAAAAATGTAATAAAGAAATTTTGATAACTCATTTTTTGTTAAAACTGCGAATACTTCCCAGGTGGATAATTATTCTATTGGATGTAATCATTGTGGGGTTTGCTACTTACCTTGCATACCTTCTTAGGTTTAATTTTGAAATCGTAGAGTTAAATCAGTTCAATTATTTTCTTGGTATTGGTATCAACATGTTTTCTTGTTTTATAGCTTTATTGGTTACAAGAAGTTATGCAGGAATTGTTAGATACACTGGGTTACAAGATGGACTAAGGGTGTTTTATTCATTGGTCATTGCACATGTAATTACCTGTGTAGCGAATCTTCTATATCATTATAATTATAGCAAAAATTTAATACCTTACTCAGTTATTTTGATAGCTTTTTTGGCATCATTCCTCTTCCTTTTTCAGTACCGTCTCCTCATTAAAAACCTATTCTCTTATTACCGTGCTACAACAAATGAAAAATCAAGGATACTTATTTTTGGCGCTGGTCAATTAGGGATTGTTACCCATCAATTGATTGAGGGTAGTAATGATTCTAATTATCGCGTTGTAGCTTTTCTAGAAGATAACCCGCATATGGTGGGTAAGAAACTCAACGGAACTCCGATTTATAATGGAGCAGAATTGAGTGACTTACTAAAGACTTTGGAAATTGCAGAATTAGTGATTGCGGTTACAAATATTTCGGTTGATAGAAAAAATGATATAGTGGATATTTGTCTTGATAATGAGGTGAAGATAAGAACGGTTCCCAAAGTGGATCAATGGGTAAAGGGAGAACTTAGTCTCAATCAGATTAAAGAAATAAATATAGAAGACTTATTAGGAAGAGAGGCCATTGAGTTGGATAATGAGGTAGTAAGGAATCAACTCTTAGGAAAGAGAGTTTGTATAACAGGTGCGGCAGGGTCAATAGGTAGTGAGTTAGTAAGACAGGTTGCCAAGTATAAGCCAGCAGCGCTAATTTTAATTGATCAGGCTGAGTCTGCCCTATATGATATAGAACGTGAATTTGAAGGCATTAGAGAAGTTGAGTTCTATGTTGCAGATGTTACTAACTATAATCGTATTGATGCAATATTTGCAGATCATAAGCCTGAAATAATGTTTCATGCTGCTGCTTATAAACATGTTCCAATGATGGAGAGGAATCCAATAGAAGCAGTTTTGTGTAACATAATTGGAACAAAAAACCTTGCAGACCTTGCGATCAAGTATCAGGTTGAGAAGTTTGTTATGATTTCTACTGATAAGGCTGTGAATCCCACAAATGTAATGGGATGTTCCAAACGAATTGCAGAGATTTATGTTCGTTCACTTAATAATTATTTGTCTTTAAAGGAAGAGGGTGGGACTTCCTTTGTAACAACACGTTTTGGTAATGTTTTGGGATCCAATGGGTCCGTTATACCCTTTTTTCAGAAGCAGATTAATTCTGGCGGTCCTGTGACAGTAACACATCCTGAAATTACACGATATTTTATGACTATTACAGAAGCCTGTCAGTTAGTCCTAGAAGCTGGTGCTATGGGTAAGGGGGGCGAGATATTCATATTTGATATGGGTAAATCAATGAAAATTGTAGATCTTGCCAAAAAGATGATTCAACTATCAGGATTACAGCTAAATAGAGATATTGAGATTGTTTTTACAGGCCTTAGGCAGGGAGAGAAACTCTACGAGGAGTTATTGGCCAATAAAGAGAATACCGTTCCAACACATAATAATAAGATAATGATAGCTAAGGTACAAGAATATGATTATAATCGTATAAATGATTGTGTTGAAGAACTAAGAGCGGCTATTAGTAACAATATGGACGATTATCAAATTGTTAGTATTATGAAGACTATTGTTCCCGAATTCAGAAGCAATAGCTCTCGTTACCAAATTCTTGATAAGGATTCATCCACTTCTTCATCTAATTGAATATAATTTTTTTGATTTAGTATTAGAATTTCAGTGAGCATGTGAGGTTTTTGGCATGACATAAGTTATATTCCTTGAGACGTTATTTACCTTTCCTGAAGTTTTTATAACCGTTCCGGTATATCATACTACAAGCATTTGAAAACTTTGGTCTTTGTTTATCAGGATATTAGGCCCCAAATCTTATCGACGTCTCCTTTGAATATTTTTAAATGGTCTTTGGTTTCTTCTCTTCTTTTTAAAACTCAATACATTTGGAGGTAAGTAATATTCTAGCTTCAAATTAAATAGAAAATACCCGTCATTATTTGAAGAATTTCCGCGAATATGATTAAGTTCCAGGCCTAACGGAGGTAAGCTTAACTCATGTCTTCTGTCTGCCATAGCTTGTACTAATGGGTCCTCAACAGAATTATGAAGCTGATAGGTAGTGCTGACATCATCTAAATAATCAGTAAATGTTAAGCGATATCCTCCTTCCAGTGAGATATTGATAAATGGGTTAGCCTTATATTTTATGCCTGCACCAAAGGGGATAACTATACCAATGCGACTATAATCAACGCCTTCTGTTTGGAGTGGCTGAAGTGCTATATATTCTCCGGCTTTTTGAAGTTCAGTTCCATTCCAATCTGTCGAAGGAACCTGTGCTTTTGGGTTGAAATACAATAGCCCAATTCCAACAAAACCATATGGGTTGAATTGTGGCCTTTGATAAAATTTAGTACCATTAGGCAGTGCATTAATAATCCCTACAATATTAAGTTCGAAGTTATCAGATCTAAAGGACAAATTTCTTACAACTCGTCCTTCTTCATTGGCATCGCTGTCGTCACCTCGTAATTGGAACCACGTGATTTCTGTTCTGGCAGATATTCGAGGTGTGAGGAAATGTTGTAGACCTATATTTAAACTGGGCTTGGCATCCATATACTCACCAGGATCTTTGAGGTCTCCAAAGTAAGTTGAAGTTCCGGTGCCCATAGAAACAATAGCATCTCTTCCTCCACTAAACCTATAAAAACTCTGCGAATTAACAACTCCAACTACCCCTAACAAACTTATGCTGAGTACAGCTACAAATATCTTCATGGTCTAATTATACTCATTAAGCTACAATTTAATAAATAATGTTGGTAATTATAAAATATTGTAACATCAAATTAACGCTATAGTTCTAGCTTACCCTTTAAAATCAAAATAGCCCCGCATTTTGCAGAGCTATTTAAGTGCACTCGGAAGGATTCGAACCCTCAACCCCCAGAGCCGAAATCTGGTATTCTATCCAGTTGAACTACGAGTGCATCAGCTATATTGCTATAGCTTATTATTTATGATAATACTTCTTTTACTTTTGCCGCAGCATCTTTTAATAAGATGGCAGAAGCCACTTTTAAGCCTGATTCCTCAATAATTTTTGCCCCTTCTTCCGCGTTGGTACCTTGCAGACGAACAATGATCGGGATATCAATGTTTCCAATCTTCTTATATGCTTCTACTACACCGTTCGCAACACGGTCGCATCTAACGATACCCCCAAAGATATTAATCAAAATGGCTTTTACATTAGGATCTTTCAATATAATTCTGAATCCCGCTTCAACAGTTTCCGCATTAGCACCGCCACCAACATCAAGGAAATTGGCAGGCTCACCACCAGAGAGCTTAATGATATCCATTGTGGCCATAGCTAGACCGGCACCATTAACCATACATCCCACGTTACCATCAAGTTTAACATAACTTAAACCTGATCTTCCGGCTTCAACTTCCGCAGGATCTTCTTCGGTAATATCTCTAAGTTCAACAAGGTCTTTATGTCTGAACATAGCGTTGTCGTCAAGGTTAACCTTGGCATCAACAGCCAATATTTTGTTGTCAGAAGTTTTTAAAACAGGATTAATTTCAAACATTGACGAATCGGTAGCCTCATATGCTTTATAAAGAGCATTAATGAACTTTACCATTTCTTTGAAAGCGGTACCTTCAAGACCTAGGGCAAAAGCAATTTTTCGTGCTTGGAAGCCTTGCAAACCTACAGAAGGGTCAATCCATTCCTTTACAATCTTTTCAGGTGAATTTTCAGCAACTTCTTCGATATCCATACCACCTTCCGTAGAGGCCATGATAACGTTGCAACTCTTCGCTCTATCAAGCAATATACTCAGGTAGTATTCCTTTGGCTCTGAATCTCCAGGGTAATACACATCCTCTGCAATAAGGACTTTGTTTACTTTTTTACCCTCTTCTCCGGTCTGATGTGTTACCAATGTACCACCCAGAATGCCTTTGGCTTTTTCAGTCACCTGATCCAACGATTTAGCCAAAACAACTCCGTTTGAACCAGTCTCCTTCACCTTTCCTTTTCCACGTCCACCGGCATGAATTTGAGCTTTGATTACATACCAACTGGTACCAGTTTCATTATGAAGCTCTTTCGCTGCATCCAATGCTTTATCAGCATTGTCGGCAACAATACCTCGTTGAACCTGTACCCCGTATTTTTTTAATATGTCTTTTGCTTGATATTCGTGAATGTTCATGCTTACAAATTTTTGCACGAAAGTAGTTCTTTTGGTTTTATATTTCAAACATTGTTGATTTAAAATCATGTTGAAGAGGCATTCTATATTCAATTTTCATAAGTTTGAATCGTACTTAATATGGGCAGCAACAGGATTATGTTAAAAGCAAGCAGAATTACTAAATCATACGGAGAGCTTCGTGTTCTTAAGGGAATCGATCTCCTTGTTGAAAGAAAGGAGATAATCTCTATAGTTGGAGCATCTGGGGCAGGTAAAAGTACATTACTACACATTTTGGGTACACTTGATCAAGCAGATGGAGGTTCATTAAGAATTGATCAATCTGATATTGGCAGGATGACCAATAAAGAAAAGTCAGCCTTTAGAAATAAACACATAGGCTTTATTTTTCAGTTTCATAATCTTTTACCAGAGTTCACGGCTAAAGAAAATATCTGCATACCCGGCTATATTGGTAAAAAAGATGTCAACGAAGTAAGTAGACGAGCTGATGAGTTACTTGAAGTACTTGGTATTTCTGCCAGGAAAGACCATAAACCCTCTGAGCTTTCAGGGGGAGAGCAACAACGAGCGGCAGTGGCGAGAGCCTTAATCAATAATCCATCCATTATTTTTGCTGATGAACCAAGTGGTAACCTGGATTCTAAGAATGCTAAGGAATTACACAATCTTTTTTTTAAACTACGCGACGAACTCGGTCAGACCTTTGTTATTGTTACTCACAATGAAGAACTGGCTGATATGGCTGACAGAAAATTAGAGATCAAGGATGGAGTGATGTTTTCTTAAGGTGTTGTTTCAAAGTGGTTTAAAAACTATTTACCCACGATTACAAGCCAATAGACATTATATGTATGCTTGTGGAGCAACTATGAGGCCATAGCCGATAATCTATATGTTCATCAGATGGCAGGAATAAACCAAGGCATGGCGGTAAAACTCTTTAAGGTTCCTGAAACTTTTGAAGTATTAACAGGAGTAGCTTTGGGGTATCTTGGAGACCTAAATCAACTAAGTGAAAGGAACAGGAAACCTGAAGTTGCCGAAAGACAGAAAGGTGCTTATATTTGTAATATTTAAAGAGTCCTGGGGCGATAGCTTTGTTTAGTGATTTAAGATTTCTGCTTCAACTTCTTCTATTTCAACATGACCAGAAGCGTTAATTGAAGTAAGTCTTACTTTTTTGAGTTCATTGATAAGTACTGGGTCATACTTGGCAGCTACCCTGATGTAATTGTTGGTAAACCCATGCATCATACCGTTTTCAATGTCTTCTTCAAACAAGACTGTATCTATGCGTCCCAGGTTTTCGTCGTAAAACTTCCTCTTTTTCTTTTCAGATAGGGTTCTTAACATTTTGGACCGCTGATGTCTTATTTTCATAGGTACAGCATTGCCCATTTCTGGTGCCTCCGTATTGGCACGCTCAGAGTAAGTAAATACGTGTAGATATGAAATGTCAAGTTCGTTAAGGAACTGGTATGTCTCAAGGAAGTCTTCATCCGTTTCGCCAGGAAACCCTACTATAACATCCACTCCAATACAACAATGTGGCATGACCGATTTTATTTTTTCTACCCGACTTACATATAAGGCACTGAGATACCGCCTTTTCATCATTTTTAGTATTTTGTCGGAGCCTGATTGTAATGGGATATGGAAGTGGGGAACAAATTTATTTGACTCTGCTACGAAATCAATGATATCATCATGAAGGAGGTTTGGCTCAATAGAAGATATCCTAAAACGATCAATCCCTTCCACTTGATCCAGTGCTTTGATTAAATCTATAAACTTATCTTCCCTTTTACCATCTCTAATGCCAAAATCACCTGTATTTACACCTGTTAAAACAATTTCCTTTACACCTGAGTTTGCAATTTCCTTGGCAGCTTGAATGATATTGGGAACATTGTCACTTCTGCTATTTCCTCTGGCTAATGGAATAGTGCAGAAGGTGCAACTATAATCACAGCCATCCTGAACTTTTAGAAAGGTACGTGTGCGATCATTGATGGAGTAAGCATTGTTGAAAATATTGGCTTCTTCAATTTCAGACGCCAATACCTTTGTTTCTTTTATTCTTACGAAGCCATCCAAGAGTTCAATAAGTCTAAACTTTTCAGCAGCGCCCAATACAGCATCAACTCCAGGTATTTCAGATATTTCCTTGGGCTTTAGCTGGGCATAACAACCAATGATAGTGATATATGCATCAGGAGATATTTTTCTTGCCTCCCGGACCACTTTCCTACATTTTTTATCAGCATTTTCAGTGACGGAACATGTATTGATAATGAAAATGTCAGGGCTGTCAGTAAACTCAGCCTTTTTATACCCTTTTTCTTCGAACATCCTGGAGATAGTTGAAGTCTCAGAGAAGTTCAGTTTACAGCCTAATGTATAAAATGCAACTTTTTTCATCGGGCTGCAAAGTTAAGAATAAAATTACGTAAAGTCCTCAGATGAAATTATTAAAAGCTATGCGTATATTTAGAGGTTAAAATTATTATATCGAGTAATTTAAGGCAGGCCTTCTTCAAAAATTGTTTTGAAGAGGGCCTGCTGAGGTTCGGCTAAATTTGAATTAGTTTGTTGGGCCGTTATCTACTCTTGATTCAATGGTACTTTGTATGCTGCCAGATAAATTACTGAATAGATCATAATTTCTGATAGATTCGATATTATCGACACTAGTTCTGTAATCACCCCAGTTTGACCCGATATCCTGGTTGTTTGGAATGTTGACGGCAATTACTCGAGTCGACGAACTTACTCTATTTAGGTCATTGTAACCTTCAGGTAAAACAAGGATTACCTTCCATATGTAGGCTGGTACAGTTACTTTTCCGCCAGCTAGTGTTGATTTATAACCGTATCTTCCGCTGCCCCCTTTGCCATAGCTTCCCATAATTACGTAGAGTTCATTTCCTTGGTCGACGAGTTTACGACAGTAGCTTTCAAGATTAGCCCATACTCGTTGATTATTATTGGGTGCCTGAGGGATAATATTGGACATATAAAAGGTTGCTTTATTATCTCCAGAGCTGCCAGTCCTGTCAGCGGAGGGGCAATTGTGACCTCTGTCAAAACCGCTATTGGTGTAATCAGAAGAGCTTACTCTATACCAGCCACTTGGCAACGAGGTGTCAGTAACAAAGCTTGTAGATCGTGAAGCTGACCCCAGCCAGTCTTCGTTCAAATGCCAGCTCACCCAGTTTGGTGTTCCTCTATCCCTGTGGTAAGACATAGCATATTGGGGCTTGGAGATCAGGTAGTTCCAATAGTAATACGAGTTTGAATTGGCTCCACTGGGGTTCCCCATGAGCAAGTTATTGTCTCTGCCATACTTGGCGTCCTGGTTGTTATTCTTGTCAGAAGAAACCGGACTCTCAGATACAGTTTGCTCATAAGGGGACTTTGGAGAAATTCCTTCTTCCTGGCATGAAAAGATTAACGCACTCAGAAATAGAAGAATGCTGATTTTTGATTTTAGCAAATTCATTTTGTTAGGTTTTAAGTTGAAATTGCTGTAAAAACAAAAAAATAGATCAACAGTTTTTTATGCAGACATTATGATGCTGTTAATTATAGACTGCAGGTAACTCTTATTCTTTATAAGAAAAGAGCAATATTATGATTTTCAGTAACTAACGACTTAACCTTCAATTAACCTCCTTAGGTAATTAATTTGGCCTAAGTGGTAATTGAGATGTGCATGTAGGTGTAAAAGAAAGTATTCGGTACCGAAGGCTTCACCCCTAAGAGTAATAGGGTAGGTTGAAGCCAAAGTCTCTGGCGAGATTTTGCTTAGAGCAGAGGTTACAATTTGTTTGGTTTCATTAATGTTTTTGATCAACTCAGGTATAGGAACATTCTTTTGGCTGAATTCCAGTTCACGTTGTCTTATATATCCCGTTTGACCGATACCTGTACCAATAAAATGTTTGAGGTTGCCGCAAATATGGAGAGCGAGGTTGCCGGCAGAATTGGAAACTCCTGGACGTATACTCCATAAGTTCTCTTTTTTATTAAAGGATTGAATTTCATTGATAAGCGCATCAAGGTCTCGCTCGTATAGTTTTTTTAGAGAATCCAGCATTTTATCTTTTTTTTCTTTTAATTGTACTTTTTCCTTTTCGGGCATTTTTTAGATCTATGTCTACCCCATACCTTAAAATCATACTTAAAACCCGGTAGTTTGACCTTAAACTGTCTTCAAAAGCCAAGATAGGAATAGTTGAGCTATCTTTACCTCCAAGATATGTTTGTCCATACGTATATCTAAGTTCAACCTCGAAAAATTGTGTGTCGTATACACGTATTTCAGCACCCACACCAGCTTCAAGTCCAAATAACCAGCGGTTAGCGTCATTAATGGAGTTTACAAAAACATTACCGTCTGGTTCTTGAAACTTTACCTCATAGTCAAGGTCTACGTTGGCATCGATGGTGCCAGAGCCACTTGACCAGTAATTTACATTGGGGCCGATATTGAAAAAAAGCTCACCCTTGAGTTTTGATGAAACGGCCATATCATACCCTTTTCTTAGAAGTACTGAAATTTCATAGAAGTTGTAGTCGGCATTATTAGTTATGGCTCCATTATAATAGCTTACTTTCCTTCCCTTTTTTGAGTAGTAGGCTTCAGTAGACCAAGAGAAATTATTCTCAAGAGGAAATTCTATGAAGCCCCCAAGCTTATAGCCCAGTTTGTTTTTTGACTTAAAAAAGCTTTCTTCTTCATCGTGATGAAACGCTACTTTATAAATATGTGTACCTCCGGCAAGGCCTAATGAAAACTTCTGAGCATTTATACTGGAAGCCAAAAAAGTAGCAATGGCTAAAAAAAATATTATTTTGTATATCACACTTGGGGCGTTAATGATGATTTAAAGTAAGAAACTATTTTAAATAAAAATAGCTTTGGTTACTTCAATTTAGCTTTCAATAATATATATTGTAGTAATAATTTTTTAAATAACTAAGGCAATAACCCCATATTCATGAAATTGAGCCTTCCAATACTATTATTTAATTTTTTAATTTTTTCGATAATCTACAAGAGTGAGGCACAGGATAATACTAACCTGACTCATTATTTTATGAACCCTTATGTTATCAATCCGTCCTTTGCCGGAACTGATGGCAAGGCCTCACTTTTTCTTACTTATAGAAAACAGTGGGTTGGTATTGAGGGGGCACCAGTGATCAGTAATTTTTCATTTCATACTCCGGCAGGAAATAAACTTGGCTTTGGAGTTAATGTTAATAATGCCGAACGAGGCTTGCTCAATACCACTAGTGGTTATATAACATTTTCTTATGGGGTGCCATTTTCCAAGGATGTAACATTGCGTTTTGGTATTTCCGGAGGAGCGGCTTATAATGGAGTTGATGTCGCTGAAATTGAAAATATTGGAGACCCTGAACTTCAAAGTCTGTTATTGGATAATAATATGTACCTGATAGGTAATGCGGGGCTTTCCTTTCAGGTTAAAACTTTAAATTTTGGGGTGTCGGTGCCTAATCTTTTTGCAGATAAGTATACTTCCGGAGACGGTTTTGGAGTAGGGGAAGTTGAGCCTTTGGAAAATACTATCTTGTTTCTTAGTAACAGGTTTTACTTTGGTGATGATAAACACGTATTTGAGCCTTTTTTGTTATATAGGTATAGTGATATACTCCCTCATCAGATAGAGGCTTCTGCTGCGGTACATCTTAACCATGTAGTTTGGTTTGGAGGATCATATAAACAGGATTTTGGGATTACCGCATTTGCAGGCATAAAACTTCAAAAGGTATTTGGAGTAGGGTATGCGTACAGTTTAAAGAATACTGGGCTTAATGAAATTAATAGTCCGACACACGAAATTCAGCTTAACTTGCTTCTTGGTACCAGGAAAAAGGAGAAAAGTTACTATTCGTTTGTAGATACATCTAAACCAAAAGGAAAAACCAGGCGTCAGCTTGCAATAGAGAAGAGGCGGAAAGAGGCGGCTAAAAAGCGTGAAGAGGAAGCTCGCAAGAAAGAGGAGGAAGCGAAGATTCAGGCGGAGATTGAACGTCAGGAGAAAGAAGAAGAAGAGAGGAAAGCAGAAGCAGCAAGAAAGAAAGAAGAAGATAGGATTGTAGCAGAGAAAAGAGAGAATGAAAGACTAGAGCAGGAGCAAAAGCGGATTGAAGGAGAGAGAATCGCAGAGCAAAAAAGGCAGGCCGAATTGAAGGAGTTGGCAAGAAGGGAAAAAGAAGAAAAGCAGCAAGCTGAAGAGAGGAAACAACAGGTCGAAAACGAACTTGAGGAGCAGGTAGTAAAAGAGAGTGAGCCAATTAAGGGTGATGGAAGAAACCTTATTGGCGAGCAGTATACAGATGAAAGGGTAATTGTAAAAAGAGGAGACCACTTACTCGAACTTGAACCTGGGGAATATGTGGTAGTAGGTGCATTTAGCAGCTATGAAAATGCTGAGAAGCATTCAGATGAACTCTTCTTTAAAGGTTACCAAACTCGTTTTGGCTATATTACTGGTAAGAAGCTTTGGTACGTTTATTTATTTAAAGGAGAGGATATTCAGGAGGCCAGAAAAGAAAGAGATAAGTTCAGGAAGAATGGTTTATTTACAAAGGCATGGGTAATTACAGTTCAATAATGAAAGGTATGAACAAATATATTGTAGTTTTTTTTCTAGCATTTTGCACCGCATTAGTGGCCAATGCCCAGATTTCTATTTCAAACATTGACCCGGTTAGTGCTTATATTAATGAAGAAGTTGTAATAACCGGTAGCGGATTTGGCGCTAATGCAGCCAACATTGTGGTGTGGTTTGGAAGCGTCAAGGCTACGGTCAATTCTGTAACCGATAACCTGATCAGGGTAATGGTTCCTGCTGGTGCTTATGCAGATAATATTACAGTCATCCATTTAGGTAGTAGGTTGGCTGCGCAGAGTTCAGAGAAATTTTTTCCTGTTTATAGTGGAACTTCATTTGATGGTACCAAAATAGCAACTCCTGTTGTTTTTGCAGATCCTTCTGGCAAGCAACTTTATGACCCCTGTACCTGCGATCTTGACGGAGACGGAAGGGCTGAAATTATATCTACTAAGTCCAGTGGTGCCAATGATGCCATTCAAATCCAAATACTATTTAATCAAAGCACTTTGGAAAGCTTTTCATTCAGCACAACAGCTATCAGTGTTGGTTTCCCTACATTGAATATTAGATGTGGTGACCTTAATGGCGACGGTAAACCGGATCTTTATATGAGCCAGAGTGGTGTTACCAGATTCCACGTTCTTGTGGTCCCTAATATCAGTAATCCGGGTAGCCTAAGTTTTGGTGCTATTCAGAGTTTAGATCTACCCACCGATGTATCTACCAGACGAGTCGCCCATAAGGACTTAAATGGTGACGATAAACCTGAGATTATTGTAACCAACTCAGGAGCGGGAAATGTTTATGTATTTGAGAATACAAGTTCGGGTTCAATAAGTTTTAATAACACACCAGTGACGATCAATGTCGCAGGAGCATCCTCAACCACTGGATTGGATGTACAGGATATAGATGGTGATGGAAAAGCGGATATTATAGTTTGTCAGTTTGTTGGTGATGATGTTTTTGTATTAAGAAACATTGGCGTTGGTGCCATCAGCTTTGCCAGTCCTTATGTGCTGCAATTAGACGGTAATTCATTAATTAACCTGACAACTGGTGATTTTAATGAAGATGGCCGACTGGATATTGCAGCGATTGCCAACCTTACTGGCAGGGTCGTTATATTTCCAAATAACTCGAGTTCAGGAAGCTTTAATTTTGGTGCCTTACAGTCCTTTGCTATTAATGCTAATCCCTGGGGTATAACTACCGGGGATGTGGATGGTGATGGCCGGCTTGACATAATTACTACTAGCTTAACGGATAATTCTATGGCTATACTGAACAATCAGTATAGTGGTGGCAACATTTCTTTTACAAGGAAACTATTGAATGTTGGTTCAAAGTCCAGAAATGTTTCCGTTCAGGATTTAGATGGTGATGCGAAACCTGACTTTGTAGTGACCGCACAAAATGGAGGTGTTTATGACCTGAGAATGATTAGAAATAAAAATTGTTATCAACCTCAGGTTTTGAATGATCAACCTCTGGCCATATGTCCCACACAAACATTTACATTAGTTTCTCCGGCAGCCCCAGCTGTTACATTTAACTGGACATTAAATGAGACACCGATAGGAGGAAATAGTAATACCCTAGATATAACCACCTATGGCCTGTATGAAGTACAGGCTGTGTCAGAGTCGGGAGACTGTGTTACATCAGCAAGCATCAATGTAGCAAATGGTAGCGGAACTGTTCCGGGAGATCCGGTTGTTGCTGATCCGCTTCCGGCGTGTATAGGAAGTGATGTAACACTATCCGTGTCGGCTGTTAGTGGGGCTACTTACAGCTGGACAGGACCAAATAATTTCACCTCAAATGTTCGGGAGCCCTTGATATCTAACGTTACGCGTAATGATGCAGGTATCTACACTGTTGTTGTGCAGGTAGGGGATTGCCGTAGCTCCGAATCTTCAACTACCCTTGAAATAGTGGAGTTAGAAGATTTTAGCGCAGGTGCATCTGGAGCTACAAATGTTTGTCAGGGGAGTACTGTAGCCTTATCCACACAAAACAGAGGGGGGTATACCTATCAGTGGCAGAGAAATGGTGTTGATATTCCGTCGGCCACAGCTTTTAGTTATTTGGCAACACAGTCTGGTTTATACCGGGTAGTCGTGGATGACAGTGGTAGTAGTTGTAAAGTGACCACAAATGAGGTGGCTGTAAATGTTTATACTGCACCTGTAGTAGATTTTACTACTACCAGTGCCATTTGTTCGGGGCAGACATCGGTATTGACCAATACTTCAACAGTTGATCCTTCAGCGACCGTAAATTATAGTTGGAATTTTGGAGATGGGCAAACATCTACGGTTTTAAACCCTACGCATACATATACTGCTGCGAATAACTACACGGTTCAACTGGCAGTAAGTTATGCCGGAGTGACTGGGTGCAATGGTAGCAAGTCAAAGGGAGTCTCTGTCAAGGCACCAATCGTGCCTTTGATTGAAAGTGCGGAAACTTCCATTTGTCCTGGAGGAGAACTTGAGCTTTCTGTAACCGGTATGTTTGGAGCTATTGAATGGACAACAATGGAAACAACTAATGCTATCACCATAAGCCAGCCAGGAACTTATGGTGTAAATGTTCAAGATGCTAACAACTGTAATGCATATGGAGAAATTGTAATTGGTTCAAAACCGCTACCTGATGTTCAGGCAACAGCCAATAGTACCAGTATTTCAGATGGTGATCAGGTTCAGTTGGAAGCCACAGGAGCAGATTCTTATTTCTGGTCTCCGGATTTGTATTTAAATGATCCGGCTATCCCCAACCCGATAGCCTTACCAGAGGAAACCATAACGTATACTGTTACCGGAACCTCTTTAGATGGTTGTTCTGCTACTGCAGAAATAACCATAGTTGTAAATGAAAGTGTTGAAATAGACATCACACCATTAAAAGCCTTTTCTCCCAATAGTACTATTAATCCTACTTGGGAGATCCAAAATGTTGAAGCCTATCCTGACTGTACTCTTAGCATCTTTGATGAAAAAGGAAGCGTGATATTTCGTGAAAAAGGTTATAGTAACGGGTGGAATGCTACTTATGAGGGTAAGCCTCTTCCGGAGGGCGTCTACTACTATGTGTTCGGTTGCGAAGGCCTTGAGCCTAAGACAGGTACGGTACTGGTTGTTCGGTAACTGTTACCATTTGGGCTATTATGGTATAAACATAAAAGCAGAAACCTGCTTTTTTCTCAGTTGGCAATTTTTTATATTGATTTTCACCTAACATTTTTTTAATGAAAAGTGTGTTTAAACATTCATTTATATTACTGCTGACTTTTACGGTAAGCTTATCTTTTGCGCAATCGGAATTATGTTACAATGGGGTCGACGATGATGGCGATGGTCTTATAGATTGTAGCGACCCTGATTGCCAATTTGCTTCAAATATTGAAAAAGGATGTAACTGTGCTGATGGTATAGATAATGATGGTGATGGCGGAGCAGATGTTTCAGATGCTGACTGTGCTGCTTTTTATGGACTAACGTTCGTTGGGGAAGATGATAGTGACTGCTCCATTACTCCTGATCCGGGAACTGGTACATTCGATTTTGTAAACCCTTCAAGTTCAGGTCAAAATACTGTTGATACTCAATCCAAGGTGGCCGTGGGTGATGTCAATTGTGATGGTATACCTGATGTTGTTACTACCTCAAAGTGGAACCAGACCCTTAGGGTGGTAGCTACTTCAGATAATCAGGCAGACGGCTCAGATAAAGGAGATATAATACAAGATTTTAAAACACCAGGAAGTAGTATATTCCCTCAGGGAAATTTCTTTTTTGAGCTGGAAGTACTGATAGCGGATATTGATGGCAGTTGTCCCGCAGAGATATTTTCTATAGTAAGTAAAAGGAAAAATGCGAACTCAGAGCCGGAAGGTTATTACCTTGTAGGATTTAGAGCTAACGCAAGCCCGTCAACTTCAGATCTAGTACCTCTTTTTGATGCTATTCCTTTAGGACCAGATAGGCCTGGGCAAATTACTATTGCAGATATGGATTGTGATAGTGGTGCTGAAATAATTCTTAAAGACCAGGTATATGATGCTGAAACCGGAGCACTTTTAGCGGATGGAAATGTTGGAGACTGGAATACGGAAGTAGTATCTGCACCAGTGGCAGTTGATATTATAGAAGGGGGTAATCTGGAAGTAGTTGTGGGTAACTTGATCCTTTCATATCCGGATATGGCGGTGATTGCAGACATGAATGCCCTTGGCGGTGATCAGTGGTTTCCTAAAGAGATATTTGATGCAAACGAATATGGGTTTGATAATTTTAGCTCTACCAGTGTAGCTGATATGAATGGTGACGGTAACATGGATGTGGTATTGTCGGGAGCACTGGATAGTAAGAATGGAGAGACAGCGATCTTCTTTTGGGATGTTGCCAACGGAACTGTAAGTTCCTTTACGCCTCCTGATCCAAATTATGCTGATGGGTGGATATGGGGAACCAGTCGTCCGAACCTTGGTGATATTGATGGTGATGGCAATCTTGAAATAACGTTTGTAGCGGGTAATCAATTATATGCTCTTGAAGTAGACCCAAATACAGGGGCTCTTTCACAAAAGTGGGTCAGAACAATTAATGACTCCCGTTCAGGGATAGTAGCCACTACTGTATTTGATTTTGATAATGATGGTAGCCCTGAAGTGGTGTATCGTGATTCTCAACAATTGGTTGTAATTGATGGAGAGACAGGGCAAAATGTACTATGGAGTACCGCATGTCAATCGCACACTATGACCGAAGGTCCAATAATAGCTGATGTGGATGGTGACGGAGCTACTGACCTTTGTACTACCTGTAATACCAATACCTCTTTCGATATAGAGGCTCCAATCCAACAGCAGGCGTTAGGTGAGTTGAGGTGTTTCTTCTCTCAAAACAGTAGCTGGTTGCCAACAAGGGGTGTTTGGAACCAATCTGGTTATTTTGTTACCAATATTGCCGATGATCTGAGTGTACCTTGTCCCAGGTTTGATATGACAACCGTATTTTCTGAAGGCCCTTGTGATAACGGATTGCCTGGTCCTCAAAGACCTTTTAACACATTTCTTAATCAGGTGCCATCCATCGGTCCTGACGGTTGTCCTTTTTACCCTTCACCGGACATTTCATTCGTAGGTGATGATCCTGGAGACCCAAATGTGGACCCCAATGATCCTGATTATTTCCCTGCAGTGGTAGTTATACCTCCGACCTGTGGAGACCTTGGAGTGGAAGTGTTATTTAATATTGTCAACAGTGGAGCTTTAGCGATCTCAGATAATGTAGATGTTAGTTTCTGGGAAGGAGACCCTACAGTGGCTGTCGATCCGGTGACCGGTCAACCAGCCACATTCCTTCATGCAGATGTACTGGTACTTAATAATATACAGGTTGGGGATACAGTAACTACAGCAGGAGTTAATTTTGATTACAGTGGTAAGCCAACCACACTTTATATTATACTTAACGACGATGGAACGCAGTTTCCTGTGGATACAACCAGTGCTAGTGGATTGCAGGAGTGCAAACTAGATAATAATGTATTTGCTATTGATATTGTTCCCGAGCCATTTACTGTTGAAATAGAGAATATTGCTGATAACTTTAAATGCGATGATACTGCACCAGATACCGGGGAGATAAGAGCTGTTGTGAAAAGAAATGGCGTAGAAGTTTCTGACTATAGTCTGTTCGGCTTCCAGTGGTATTTTGGCTCAGATACAACCAACGCAATGCCAGATCCGGCCGGCAGCTCCGATTGGCTGACAGGTTTGGCAGATACAACATATACGGTGGTAGTAACCAATCTGGAGAAGGGGTGTTCAAGCTTACCTGTAACAGATACGGTGCTTCGTCAGGGAGTTGATCCTGTAGTAAATATCCTTATTAACTCACACCAAACACATTGTTTCCCACCCAATGGTGAACTGGAAGTTACCATAGAAGGTGGCCTCGCTGGCTATTCCTTTGCGTGGTATGATAATAACCTTAATCCAATTGGTGTAACAGGTCCAATCGCCAGTGATCTTACAGAAGGAGAGTGGATTGTTGATGTGGTAAAGAGCGGCTGTATAGAACGGGTATCAACAACCATAGGAGGTCCAACGGAACCTGATGTAGTGGCTTCAGTGGTTCAGAATGTAAATAATTGTGCAAACCCAGGTAGTGGTATTATAACTGCTCAACCTTTTATAAATAGTGTGTTACAGGATACTGCCAATTATATTTTTGATTGGTATTACTATAATAATGCTACAAGTACTCTAGGGAGTATTTTGCCACCGTCTACGGGATCGGGACCAACCAGGTCAGGTTTAGATATAGGCTATTATGCGGTGGTTGCTACTGAAATCGTTTCAGGTTGTGAGTCCTCCCCTTTACAGATTGTTCAGGTAACTGATAACCGTACCTATCCGGAGTTAGTAATTAACGAAATTGCACCCCAGACATCATGTGATCCAAACAATCCAAATGGTATTCTTCAAGTTGAGATTTCCAATGGAGGTGTGGTAGATGATCCACTTAATTATACGATTGAATGGTTTAGAGGACAGAATACGCTACCTGCCAACCTGCATACTAATACATCAGGAGTAAATGGTGAAGTAGCCGAAGGAGTTGAAGGTGGGGGTATTCCTTATACAGTCAAAGTCACCAACATAAACAATTGTTTCACCACAACAGATACAATTGTTAGTGAGGATGTTAATGTGCCGATACTTAATTTAGTTAAACTAAATAACACAACTTGTGATCCAAGTCTTGCTTCCGCTACTTACAATGGGCAAATCACCGGAACCGTTACCTTCAAGGGAGTTACGATAACCTTACCAGACCCGCAATATGAATTTACCTGGTATAATGGAACAACTACCGGTGCTCCGGTGATAGCTACTGCAGATCCAACATCTCCGGTATTAAGTGAGTTACCTGGAGGGTATTATACGGTTGAAGTTACACGAACAGACCTGTTTTGTGTTTCTGCACCAGTCACCGTGGAAATACTGGATGTGGAGGCTTTACCAACGATAGGTGAAGTAATGACCCCAAGCACAAATTGCCCTGGAGGCACTGATAATGGAGAGATAGAAATTACAACTATAGATGGCGTAGCACCCGGGGATTATACCATCAACTGGTATGATGGTAGCAGTGTGAAGTTCGATGGTGGGGGTGTGAGAACTCCCGATGCTACTGGAACATTATACAGTGGTATACCAGGTGCAGCTACTTATACTGTAGAGGTAATCAATAATATAACAGGCTGTATAAATACTGAAACTTACAATTTGCCTGATAACAGCATTTTACCAACATTCAGTCTGGAGTCAGACCCTAACTCTGTATGTGACGCAACCTTGGGCAGTAGTGCCTTTACCGGTGAAATAAGAGTAGTTTCTCTGGTGGATCCTAATTTTGAAGCTGGACAAACCTATACCTATACGTTTACAAATACGGGTACAGCTGCTGTTGTGAGCCAGGCCACAGCAACTTTAAGTAACCTTGAAGATGGTACTTACGAGGTTACAGTGGAAAATGATCAATTGGGTTGTATATCTGATCCTGTTCAGGTAATTGTTGACTTTGTGCCAGTGTTACCGAATATCGTTGAAGCATTTAGACCAAGTACTAACTGTACTGCAGCTGATAATGGGGCTATTGAGATTACCGCTATAGATGGTGTTGCTCCTAACGCAGACTATACTATTAACTGGTATGATGGCTCTGTGGTGAAATTCGACGGACTAGGCAACAGAACCCCTGATGCCACCGGAGCGATTTACAGTGGCATTCCTGGTGGGTTTAATTATACTGTAGAAGTAATCAATAATATTACAGGTTGTGTTAATACAGAATCATACACTCTCGCGGATCTAAGTGCTCTGCCTACTTTTAGTCTGGAGTCAGATCCTAATGCAGTTTGCGACCCAAGTTTGGGTAGTAGTGCCTTTACGGGTGAGATAAGAGTGGTTTCTCTTAACGATGTCAATGCTGAAGCGGGTCATACTTATACTTACACCTTTACTAATACCGGAACCGCAGCGGTTGTAAGCCAGGCCACAGCCACTTTGAGTAACCTGGAGGACGGAACCTATGAGGTTACCGTAGGCAATGATCAATTAGGATGTCTTTCTGATCCGGTACAGGTCGTGATAGGCTTTACACCTTCTTTACCGGTGATCGTTGAGGCGTTTACACCAAGTACTAATTGTACCGCAGCGCCAAATGGTGCCATAGAAGTTATAACAGTAGATGGAGTGGCTCCAAATGCAGATTATACCATCAATTGGTATGATGGTAATAGTGTGAAATTTGATGGAGGAGGCAACAGGCTTCCTGATGCCACCGGAGCTACCTATGCAGGTATACCTGGCGGAGCCAATTATACTGTTGAAGTCATCAATAACATTACAGGTTGTATCAATACGGAATCATATACACTTGCTGATAATAGTGCTTTGCCAACGTTTAGTTTGGAATCAGACCCCAACTCAGTGTGTGATGAGACCCTGGCCAGCAGTGATTTTACCGGGGAGATCCGTGTCGTGTCATTGGTAGATGCCAATTTCGTTGCAGGGCATACTTACACCTATACTTTTACTAATACGGGAACAGGTGATGTGGTGAACCAGGCAACGGCAACATTAAGTAATCTGGAAGATGGTACCTACGAAGTTACTGTAGGAAATGACCAATTAGGCTGTCTTTCCGATCCGGTACAGGTCGTGGTAGGCTTTACACCTTCTCTGCCAGTGATCGTTGAAGCCTTTACGCCAAGTACCAATTGTACAGCTGCTCCAAACGGAGCAATAGAAATAACTATGATTGATGGTGTTGCTCCTACAGCCGATTATACCATCAATTGGTACGATGGAAATAGTGTTAAGCTTGATGGAGGAGGAAACAGGCTTCCTGATGCTACCGGTGCTACTTATGCGGGTATACCTGGCGGAGCCGATTATACTGTTGAAGTCATCAATAACATTACAGGTTGTATCAATACGGAATCATATACACTTGCTGATAATAGTGCTTTGCCAACGTTTAGTTTGGAATCAGATCCTAACTCAGTGTGTGATGAGACCCTGGCCAGTAGTGATTTTACCGGAGAGATCCGTGTCGTGTCATTGGTAGATGCCAATTTTGTTGCAGGGCATACTTACACCTATACTTTTACCAATACGGGAACAGGTGATGTGGTGAACCAGGCAACGGCAACATTAAGCAACCTGGAAGATGGTACTTACGAAGTCACTGTAGGAAATGACCAATTAGGTTGCCTTTCTGACCCCGTTCAGGTGGTTATAGGTTTTAGTCCTTCTCTGCCTGTGATCGTTGAAGCGTTTACACCAAGTACCAATTGTACTACAGCGGATAATGGTGCAATAGAAATAACAACGATTGATGGAGTTGCTCCAAATGCAAATTATACCATTAATTGGTACGATGGTAATAGTGTCAAGCTCGATGGAGTAGGCAACAGGCTTCCTGACGGCACCGGGGCGATATACGCCGGTATACCTGGAGGAGCAAACTATACTGTTGAAGTCATTAATAACTTAACAGGCTGTATTAATACTGAATCATATACGCTGGCGGATGATAGCGAACTACCAATTGTTACTTTAGGCAAAAAAAGTAATACTGTATGTAGTAGTACCATAGGTTTTAATGGTTCCGTTACTGCGGCTGTTTCCTATAAAGGAAGTGGCGTTACATTACCTGACGCCAATTACATATTTACCTGGTATGATGGTTCATCAACTTCTGATCCGGTTATTGCTGTAGGAGATAATACTGCAGAGGTATTGTCAGGTCTTGAGGGTGGTTTTTATACCGTAACGGTTAACAATGTAGCTTTGGGCTGTACTTCTGATCCGGTTACTATTGAGGTGGTTGATACTCAGTATTTTCCTGATATAAATATTGCTATAACACCTCAAACATTTTGTGTAGGCTTAAATGGGGAACTTTTGGCTACTATTAATGAGACATCAATTGGAGGAGGTAATCCCGCTGATCCGAATGACTATTCCTTTACCTGGTATGAATATGATAATTCAACAAATACGTCTACTGCGTTGAGCGTTGGTGTTGTTGGTGGAGTTAACGGTGAACAAGTTACAGAACTACCACAAGGCTACTATATGCTTGAGGTGATAAGAACAGCAACTGGTTGTGTGAATAATGAGATCGTGTTCTTGCCTGAAAATATCACCATCCCTGATGTTACTTTAGTGAAAGTTAGTGATCTAACTACATGTGGAAGTCCAAATGGAGCTTTACAGGCAGATATTGGTGGCGTTGAGGTAGGGTATACCTTCCATTGGTATCATGGTAATGATGCCATAGACGAAAATTTTGTGATTGCAAATGCTGATGCAGTTAATGTAGATGACGGCTCCTATACCGGACTGGTACCCGGTGACTATACTGTAGTTGCTGTACATAATACAACGGGTTGTATTTCTCCAATGCAAATAGAGAGAGTTCTGGATGCAACAAATGCCATTTCCATAGGTGTGAATTTTGATATTTTACCTACGGATTGTAATATAGGTAATGGACAAATGACCGCGACGCCAACTGTGGCTTTAACAGTTACTGATCCGGATACCGACTTCACTTACGAATGGTATGAGGGTGGGCCTACAAATGTGGACCCAATAGATTTTTTCAGTAATCCTCCAACGTTTGCCGCACCAGCCTTTGCTAGCACCAGAACTATATCCGGGTTGACTTCTGGTACGTTTACCGTGGTGGTTACATATAATATTACAGGCTGTAGTCAGTTGAGGACTGTATTCTTGCCATTTATTGATTCTCCTGATATCACGCCTACTATTACCAATTCGACGGAATGTCCTTATACGTCAGGAAACGGTGAAGTAACTATAGATATAGATGCATCAGGAGTTATGGCACTACCGCCTGCTGGTGATCCAAGTGGAGCTATTGATAATGATAACTTTACTGTAAACTTCTATTCAGGAGCCAATGCTGATGTGCTGATATCAGGGCCAACAGACCTTGATCCACCAGCATTCCCTGCTAACGGGCCGGTAACAATTGCTACCGGACTTGCTCCAGGGCTTTACACCATAGAACTGATAGAGGATTATACCGGGAATAACTGTAGTATGTTTGAGGTTATTGAGGTTGAGATTGGTGCCCTTCCTCCATTGGTCTCTCTGGTGGGTACTGTAAGTTCAAATACGGCATGCGATCTTAATCAGGCGGATGGAGAGTTTACGGTTGATGTTTCAAAAGATCCTGATGACAATGCTGTGGGTACAACTTATACTTTGGATATTTCTCCAGACCCTACCAGTAGTTATCCTATTGTGGGGCAACCTGTGGGGTCATATTCATTTACACAGTTACCACCGGATACTTATACCGTAACGGTTACTGCATCAACAGGCTGTTCAATTACCAAAAACTTTACCGTGCCGGATGCACCTACTATATCTGAGATTGTAGATGGTGATGTGATCATTACCGCAGCGGATCTTTGTACCCCTTCTGGAAGTATTGAGATTACTAATATTAGTCTGGTTGGCGTAGGCCCTGATAATCTGGATGATTTTGAATTTACCTGGTATGATGATGCAGGCCTCACCAGCATTGTGTTTCAGGCGCAAGGAGATGCCACTGCAGTCAATGGTGGTGAGGTATTGGATAATGTGAATTATGCTGGTATGGGACCCGGCACCTATTGGGTTGTTGCAGAAAAAACAACTGGTGTGGGAGCGGGTTGTTTCAGTGCGCCATTCCAATCTGTAGTGCCGGATGTAAGTGTTGATCCAGAGATCAGTTTGCAGGCATCTTCAAATACTTCTTGTACGGATGTGACTCCTGAGGGAACCATAACAATAGATGTCACCACTGCTTCGGGGCCTGGAGCAGGGGGAACTTATACATACAATATTACAGGGCCTGGAGGATATAATAATGTTCTAAATGCTCAAACCGGTGTTGGAAATACTGTGACTGGTTTGGATGACGGCACGTATACAGTAGTAGCTACTAATGAAATTACAGGTTGTACTGTAGCAGGGATAATTACGGTTCCAATTAATGAAACTCCAATTATTATTACCGCGGCTACAGCTGTAGATCAGGAATTGTGTACACCTGATGGAAGAATAGATGTTATAGGAGTTTCTATAGATGGAGGGGTTACTAATAGACCTTTGAATGAGTTTGAATTTGCTTGGTTCAAGGATGATCCAAATAGCACACCACTTGTTGATGGAGGTGCTGTAACGATTACAGATTCATTCTTGGATATCACTAATTATCCTTCAATAGAAGCTGGTGTATATTATGTCGTAGCAACACGACTTGTGGGTTTTGCCCCGGGAGCAGGTTGTTCTTCACCTCCTGCCAGAGTAGACATATTTGATACACATGTGAATCCGCAAATATCTCTTGAGCCATTTGCTAATACATCCTGTAATACAGATTTTGAGGGAAGTATCACGATAGACGCTTCAACTCCCTCCGGACCAGGGGTAGGGGCGACCTATACTTATGATATTTCTGGTCCGAATGGTTATGTCAGTACCCTGAACGCACAAACAGGAGTATCTAACTCAATCCCTGATCTGGAAGATGGTACTTATACAGTTATAGCTACAAATGAAACTACGGGATGTACTGTAACAGGTACAGTAACCATTCCGAAAAATCAGACACCTATAATTATTACAGCTGCAGCTGGAATAGACCAGGAATTATGCTCTCCTGATGGTAGAGCCGAAGTGACAGGGGTATCCATAGATGGGGGTGCAACCAACCAGCCATTGGCTGAGTTTGAGTTTAGGTGGTTTAAAGATGACCCGAACAGTACAGCATTGGTCGATGGGGGGGCTGTCACTATCACAGATTCTTTTATTGATATCACCAATTATCCTACAATTGAGGCAGGAACATATTATGTTATTGCTATTCGTTTGCCAGGTAATGTTCCAGGTGCAGGTTGTGTTTCTCCTCCTGCCCGTGTGGAAATTTTAGATAGTCATGTTAACCCTCAAATTTCACTGCAGGCCTTTGCTAATACATCTTGTAATACAGACTTTGAAGGAAGTATCACTATAGATGCTTCAACTCCATCAGGCCCAGGAGTAGGAGCGACTTATACTTATGATATTACAGGACCAAATGGTTATGCGAATACACTGAATGCCCAATCAGGAACTGCCAATACCGTGGTTGATCTGGAAGATGGCACATATACGATTATAGCCACTAATGAGGTCACGACCTGTACTGTTACAGGATCTGTGACTATCCCGAAAAACCAGACACCTATAATTATTACAGCTGCTGCAGGAACGGATCAGGAATTGTGTTCACCTGATGGAAGAGCAGAAGTAACGGGAGTTTCAATAGATGGAGGTGCAACAAACCAGCCTTTGGGCGAATTTGAGTTTAGATGGTTTAAAGATGATCCGAACAGCACAGCCTTGGTTGATGGTGGTGCTGCTACTATTACAGATTCTTTCATAGATATCACTAACTACCCTTCAATAGAGGCGGGCACATATTATGTTGTGGCTATTCGTTTGCCTGGAAATGTTCCAGGAGCGGGATGTGTTTCTCCTCCTGCTCGAGTGGAAATTTTGGATAGCCATGTCAACCCTCAAATTGCTCTGCAAGGTTTTGCTAATACCTCTTGTACTACAGATTATGAGGGAAGTATAGTTATAGATATGACCACACCATCAGGACCAGGAGTAGGTGCTACTTATACTTATGATATTGTAGGGCCGAATGGTTACACTAACCTACTTAGTGCTCAAACAGGTAGTGCAAATGCAGTTACAGGTTTGCAAGAGGGATCATACACAATTGTTGCCACTAATGAGATCACCTCTTGTGAGGTTACAGGCTCAATTACTTTATTAACGAGCCAGACACCTATCATTGTTACTACTGTAGGCTCTACTGACCAGCAACTCTGTACGCCCGATGGTAGAGCGGATGTGACAGGGGTATCAATAGATGGTGGGGCTACCAGCAGGCCATTGAATGAGTTTACATTTGAGTGGTATAAGGATAGCCCTGGCGCAGTGGGTACAGGCCTTCAGAATGGAGGAGTACTTATTGAAGATCCTTTCTTGGATATTAGCAACTACCCAACTATTGAAGCAGGGGTATATTATGTTGTCGCGACAAGACGTCCAGGCTTCACTCCGGGGGCTGGTTGTTCTTCTCCTCCAGCAAGAATTGAGATCATCGATTCGCATGTTAACCCGCAGGTTTTATTGTTAGCAACTTCGAATACCGCCTGCGATGGTAACTTTGATGGGACTTTAACAATTAATGCTTCTGACCCTTCAGGGCCTGGTGTGGGTGCGACATTTACTTATGATATCACGTTGAATGGTAATCCGCTTACGAATTCGAGTGGTAATTCAGGAGCAGGAAATACTATAACAGATCTTCAAGAAGGGACTTATGTTGTGCTTGTTACAAATGAGACAACCGGGTGTTCATCGTCAGCTACCAAAACTATTGAGTATAGGCCTGAGCCCATAGATGTGATCACGGTGGATCATGAGGATCAGGATATATGTTATCCGGATGGTAGAGTTGAAGTAACGGTTACCAGCCCTACGGCACCAACAAATTATACTTATGAGTGGTATTTAGGGGATATTAGTACCAGTCGGTTGACAGACCAGTTTGGAACCATAATTTCCGGTCCGGTTTTGGAAGCGGGTACTTTAGCTGGTCAATACCCGACAATGGGAGCCGGTACTTATTATGTGATAGCTACAAGAAATTCAGGTGATGCACCAGGTTCAGGTTGTTCTTCACCGCCATTTAGAATTGATATACTGGATGTAAGTACTGATCCTATGCCGGATGTGTCATTTACTCCAAATACTGCATGTGATCCCTCATTAGCTAACGGAACAATAACAGCCTCAGTACAAGAGCAGGATGGCTCGACGGGAGATACATATACGTTCTCTTGGACCTTTGAGGGAGGAGCTTTGCCGGGAACAGTTATTCAGAGTGATGTGGCCAATACCAGTAGTCTTACTAATACCCTAGAAGGTACTTATGAGTTACTTGTCACTAATGTTTCTAATACAGGTTGTAGCATTACTACATCAGTGAATGTTACACTTGATCAACCACAAAGCCAACCCAATATTATTGATGTGGCTACATTTGATCCAGTAGATTGTATGCCATCAGGTTATGCTGAAGTTCAGTCCATTTCTATAGGAGGAGGTGCGGCAATTACTGATCCGGTGGTGTTAAGTAACGACTTTACATATCGCTGGTATGAAGGAGATGTATTGCCAGCTAATCAATTAGCGGATACCGATCCTCTTATAGAAGACCTATTGCCAGGGCGGTATTTTGTTATTGTGACCAGCAATGCTACGGGTTGTGAATCCATTCCAAAGGAAGTTAATATTCTTGACGTGGACAGAATATTGCCAGTAATAGCGATAGAGCAGACTATTCCTCAGATCAATTGTATTGGCCCTCCTTTTAGTGCAGAACTGGAGGCTACCGCTGAGGAATCTGATGGTAATGTTGGTACTTACATATTTACATGGAGTTACGAGGGCGGAGGCCTTCCTGCAGGTGCGAACGTTTCTGCTACAACACCTACATCCAGTACTCTAAGTAATTTGCCAAGTGGTACTTATGAAGTTACAGCATTGAATCCTACAACGGGTTGTAGCTCTTCTGCATTCTTCATAATTAGAGATGAAAGTGAGAGGTACAAACCTATAGTAAGTACCAGTTCAGAGCCATTAACATTCTGTTCCGGTGATAATGGGTCTGTATTACTAGCCAGTGTACGCTTTCCGGATGACTACCCATTTAATATCAATAACTATACAGTGGATTGGTATACTGGTGATTCACCGGATCTAAGTGCAGCGCCTGATTACCCTAATACAGATCGCGTATCAGGCCTGCCAGATGGAGTGTATACGATTAGGGTTACGGATAATAATACAGGCTGTTTTGTAGTGAAACTTCAAAATATTAAAGATGAACGTCAGTACCCTGTTATTGAAATAACCGAAAGTTCGCAAACCACATGTCCTCCTTATTTACCAAATGGTGTTTTGACAGCCACGGTAGGTGGCCGGGTAGGGGGCTATTCATTTGAATGGTTTAGCGGTACTTCAGCAGGAGCTCCAGGTACCGGTTTAACCACCAGAAACAGACTCATTGGTTATCCTGCAGGTATGTATACCGTTAGGGTTATAGATGATTTCACAGGGTGTGAGTCTGAAGAATCCCACGAGTTACAAGATGCACACCTCATACCGCCATCACCAACACCAGAGTTGCTTTCCAACGTTACTTCATGTATAGATCCTGATGGTAAAGTAACCGTTACGGTAGAAGGCGAAACCCAAGGGTATGACTTTCTGTGGTATATGGGAGGTACAGTGAGTGGTACGCCAATATCCGATAGAGTTAATGTAGTAGGTCTTGATATAGGTACATATACAGTAACTGCGACAGATTTAGTAACCGGTTGTGTCTCTGATGGTGTGCCTATTGATGTAGGAGATGAGAGGTTACTTCCTGAGTTTGTATTTGAAACAGTTGGTTCCAAGTGTGATGAAAACACCGGGCAGGCTACCATTTCAATTACTAACAATACAGTTGTCAACACTGTGGAATGGTTTGATGCAACTGGAGCTTCAATAGGCTTAGGAACAGATCTATATGGAGTTGCACCAGGAGAGTATGAAGCACTTGTTACTACCTTCTTGGGATGTGAAAATACAGGAGTTGTGGAGATTGGAACAGTTATTACCAACTACAACCTTGTTTCAGCTGATGGTGACGGCATCAACGACACTTTCCAGATTGATTGTATCACGAACTTCCCTAATAACAATGTGAGGATATACAATAGGGTAGGAGTGCTAGTATATGAAATCGATGGTTATAACAATACAGACAGGGCGTTTAGGGGAATTGGTGAAAAAGGAGTTTATTCTATGGGAGACAGGTTGCCCAATGGTACCTACTTTTATTTAATAGATAAAGGCGATGGCTCAGAAATTATTTCAGGATTCTTAGAATTAATACGATAACCTATGAATAGATCTTTATTTACAGTCTTGTCTCTTATGTTGCTAACAACCCTTGTTTATGGTCAGCAACAACGACCTATTCAGTCATTGTATATGTTTGATCAATTATTGATCAATCCGGCCTATGCTGGCAGTCAGGTGCAGTTAAGTGCAACATCAATTTACAGGAATCAATGGGTGAACCTTGAAGGAGCACCCAGAACATTTACAGCCTCAATTCAGTCGAGCTTTGTGCAAGGCCGAATGGGGCTTGGTATTGTATTGGGAAAAGATGTAATCGGTGTGCATGAAGATTTTAGCTTATATGCCAGCTATGCTTATAAAATTAAAATGCCTAACGGGTCCCTGTCTATGGGGCTAATGGCTGGTTTTAATTCCTTACAATCTGATTTCACTAAAACTACGGTACCAACTGCCGGAGTGAGTGGTGGAGTCTCTGGTTCATCAGATCCTTTTTATAGAGAGACTAACGCTATCAATCCTAATTTTGGTGCAGGTTTATTTTATACTAATAAGGAATTCTATTTTGGCTTTTCTGTTCCCTATCTTTTGGATAATGAGATTATTCAGGATACTGAAGCTGCTGTAGAATCAGTTAAAAATACCCGTAACTACTTAATAAGTGTTGGGAATACTTTTCCTGTGAGTCCTGATTTTAAAATCATAGGCTCAACCTTGCTCAGGTTTCAGGAGGGAGCTCCTTTTAGTTTTGATATTAATGCCAATGGTGTATTTAAAGAAACAGTGGGGCTAGGAGTTAGCTATCGTTTGATAGAGGGTATGGTATACCTCTTTGAACTTAAGATTAATGAGAATTTCCATGTAGGGTATGCCTATGATATGACCACCAGTGGCCTGAATACCGTATCCAATGGCTCTCATGAATTCTTGTTGAATTACCGTATCAAGATTCCAACGCTTCATAAAGGACTGGAGTGTCCTTCATATTTTTAGTAGGCTGTCTTTTCTTGCTTTTATTTGTAAAGAGACTGTCAAGGTTAATATTTTTATTGCAACCATGTTGCCAGACTCAATAAGTACCTCAAAACGGAGGGGAGAATAAATTTAATTCGAGCAACTCATACAGCAACAGGATGTTAAGGGACAGCCAATGCCTAAGGGGTATGAAAAGCCTTGATGCAACACAATGGAGGCGTTTTAATATTGCCTTTCCATCAATCAATAATCTGTTTTTGATAAGTTTTTAGAGGAAAATGAAAACTCCGAAAACTATATTTTTCCCACCTTGTAATTGCTATTTAATCCAAAGGTAATTTGAATGGCAATCTTTCCGGAAAACCTTTTAAACAAATTCTAATTTGAAACACTTTACGCCCCTTAAGTAAAACTCTGCTTGTTTTTAAACTTTAATTTAACAAGTAAACAGGTTTTATTTACTCAAAAGGAGCCCCATTTTCAACCAAATAACCTATGAGTAAATTACTGATATTTCTATTGTCTATTAGTTTTGTTTTACCTTTAAAATTGTATCCACAGTCCAATTTGGCATTGGAGGCTACATCATCTACTTCTTATGTTTCTCCATGAGAAACATTAACTGCTGTAAATGACGGATATGTGCCATCTCATTCCAATGACAAGTCGCGGGGAGCCTACGGTAATTGGTATAACCCTAACTCAATTCAATGGGTGCAATATGATTGGCCAGCAGAAGTAACCATTGCTTCAACGCAAATTTACTGGTTTGATGATTCGGGAGGCGTACTTACACCAACGGCGGCTTATGTAGAGTACTGGAATGGTGCTGTCTGGATTAATGCAGGTGATATCCCTACTGCTAAAGATGCATGGAATACATTGGAGATGGATAATGTAGTAACGACTAAGTTTCGAGTGTCCATGCTTAACACTACTCAATCCACAGGTATTTT
The DNA here is from genome assembly GCF_016775155.1 of Fulvivirga marina. Classification (GTDB taxonomy): domain Bacteria; phylum Bacteroidota; class Bacteroidia; order Cytophagales; family Cyclobacteriaceae; genus Fulvivirga; species Fulvivirga marina. The sequence goes on from NZ_JAEUGD010000001.1 coordinate 143,726, forward strand.
AGAATGGAGAGTATATGAATCAACACCTGATGGGGGAGGTGGAGATACCTTTACGTGGCCAGAATACAACCCTACTATTAGTTATGATTTTAAAGACGAATTTCCATCTCTGCCTACCCCAACTATGGTATTGGACGATTGTCCTCAAGTTGTAGGTACTCAATCATCAGGGTGGTGGACATTTCATTGGGGGCCTAACGCCAATTCCTTAGTGACTCCCAGTGCTATCACTCCGCTGTTGGAAAGAATGAATAAGGATTTTGCCTATTTCCGTGACGAAATGGGTTGGCCACCTGATTTGCGAGCAAAAAATGGCTACAAAAGCTCTATTTATCTTTATGGATCAGGGTTATGTACTGATAATGCTTCCAATACTGATTTGGGAGGGTGGCAAAGCGCGATTTTCTATAATGGAAGGAACTGGCCTATGGTATTGGCTTCTTATTACCCTATTTACAGTTTTGACCCTTCCTGCACTTTTAATGATAAAGAAGCACAGCAAGGGGCGATGGTGCATGAAGGTATTCATGCTGTTCTGGCAGATCTTCCCGGAGTAAAGAAGTCAGCATGGTTTCATGAAGGAGGAAACGTGTGGCTGCAACAAACCGCTGATGCGCGGAGATCTGACGGTTATGCTTCTATGGGTTTCCTTAATGGTACAGATTTTATCGCACCTTTTATGCCAATTGAATGCTATTCGGGTTGGCTGCAGGATGGTAGCTTTGGGGGGCCTTCTGCAGAAGGGGTGAATATGTTTGATGGAGGGCAGCAGATATGTACCTGGAGAACATACTTGGGAGGACATCAATATAGTAGTTCTTTCCCTACTTTTCTCGGAAATGTACTTGGCGACGGTGCAGTGCCATGGATATGGAGGTATTGTCCAGACAGAGTGCTTGAAGGAATTGCTGGTGGTTTGGGTGAGGCTCAAACAAGGCGCCTGATCTCAGAGTACAGAGCCAAACAGGCACTGGTAGATTTTGGACCATGGACTCCGGCAGTTATAGCACTTATAGATGCTAACTTTCAACGTAATATTGTCGCAGAATGGCAGCCTTCCTGGTTAAACCCTGAACCTTGGACAGCAACGCCATATATTAAAACCACTGATAATGGCAGCGGACTACTTACGCCAGAGTCAAGAACTACTCCAGGTTGGTCAGGAGCCAATCAGATACCACTTACTGTAAGCGGGGAAACTACGATCACGGTTAATTTTCAACCTATAGGACAAAATATGACCTGCCAGTTGGTATACCGAGCTATTGACGGATCCCCCATTTATAGTGAACTGGTTTCTAGTGGAGAAGTTAGTCTAAGGCTGGATAAAGCGCCAGCCAATGGTGTAGTGATAGCTGTAATTACTAATACAGACTATGTCTACGAAGGAGAGAGTACGCGTACCGCTCATTATGATTATCGATTACAATTGGTGTCAGGATTATCGGGAGCAGCCGATATTTATACCAGATGGTACCAATCAGCCAATTTAGCTAAACCTTCAGCTCGGGCAGAAGGAGCAGAGCCAGGTATAGATATGTCCAAATACTGTTCGCATGATTACCGAAATAAATTTCCTTTACAAGATGTGAAAGGTATAGCTGAAGATGGAATATTGATGTACCCTAACCCAGCAATAAGTGGCAATAAAATTCATATGAAGTTTGATAATCCGAATGCAGAACGTATAGCTATTTCGGTGACTAATACTTCCGGTAAGGAAATTTATGAAGATCATACAGCAGGGAATAGCCTCGTGATCATGCCTGGAAAGAAGTGGGATGCGGGGCTGTACGTAATAACCATAAAAAGTTTTGGGGCTAAGCACCAACGCAAGCTTATCATTATAGATAAGAATTAGTAGCAATTACCGGAAAGATTAATGAAGTCATGACTGGAGATCTCTTAAAATGGAGGCAGTCATGGCTTTTCAACGTAATAAGGGAGAGGTGGCCTTCGCCAAGAACCTTATTTCCGCATAAACAGGAATACCATATATGCAATAAAAGTTAGCAAATAAAGAAAAGCCTCCCAGCGGTCAAGTTTCTTTTTATTGATAGTAAACATAAACAGAAGAAGAAGTACGCCACCTCCTAAAAGTATATAGAAGTCTATATTTAGTGCCGGATCATACTGTAACGGTGTGATCAGTCCCGTTATACCTAGTACAAAAAGGATATTGAAGATGTTGGAACCTATAACATTTCCTATAGCAATATCGGCCTGTTTTTTATAGGCTGCAACCGCTGAAGTGGCTAATTCGGGGAGGGATGTTCCTGCTGCAATAATGGTAAGACCTATGAGTTTTTCGCTTACGTCAAATATCCGAGCTATCTCTACAGCGTTATCAACTACAAGTTTACCACCCAAGACTAAACCTGCCAACCCTCCAATTATTCTTAGAGCAGTACCAAGCCCCCCATAAATCTTAATATTACTCTCCTCTCCACTGGGACTGGATTTCATACTTAGAAATACATAGGCTAGAAATATACCAAATAGAATAGCCAATATTACCGCGTCAAAAAAGTTGAGCTGGTCTGAAGTACCTTTTTCAAACATGGTATCATTGATGAGATAAAATAGTAACAAAGTAATAAACAAAGAAAATGGCAATTCTTTGAGTACCGTGTTCCTCTGTACTACCAAGGGGTAAATAGATCCGGAAACGCCAAGGATGAGAAAGAGGTTAAATATATTTGATCCGATGATATTACCAAATACTACATCGCTATGTCCTTCTGTTCCCGAAATAATGTTAACCACGAGCTCTGGCGCAGATGTACCAAGGGCAACAATGGTGAGACCGATGGCAAGTTCGGAGATGTTAAACTTTTTGGCCAGTGAAGATGCACCTCCTACAAGGGCTCCTGCACCTTTGATAAGTAGCACAAAACCAAGTATTATAAGCGCAAAGTATAGTAGTAAAGTCAATATGAGGGGGTTAAACCGTCTAAAACTAGTAAAAATCTATTGTAATCAGTAAGCTGTATGAGCAAAATGTTATAACTGTTTTGACTAAAATTGAGATAAAGCATATCCTTTTTAAGGAATGGTGCAGGTATGAGGTTTACTTTTGTCTCATACCTGCTGATAAAGGGCATGTTATGCCAATAGGTCGTGCTCAATGCTTTCTATAAGCTTATTGAGGTCTGTCTCGACCAAGTCAAATTGAGTGGCGTTGTCGAGCTTTTTATTTACACTAATATAAAATTTGATCTTGGGTTCGGTACCAGAAGGTCGTGCAGATACTTTATACCCTGCTTCCGTGAAGAATTGAAGTACATTAGATTTTTCAAAATCAATAGAGGTGATTTCCCCTGTCAATAAGTTTTTTTCAGTACTATTTTGATAATCAATGACCTTAACCACTTTTGATCCGGCTAGTAGAGCAGGAGGGGTACTTCTGAAATTTTGCATCATGGTTTTAATTTCTTCAGCACCTTTTTTGCCTTGTTTGGTCATTGAGATAAGCTTTTCCTTATAAAAACCCGCCTCGGTATAGAGTTCAATCAGTAAGTCAAACAGAGACTTGTCCTGAGATTTTGCATATGCACACATTTCAGCAATCATTGCGCATGAAGCTACAGCATCTTTGTCGCGCACAAAGTCACTGATCATATATCCATAGCTTTCCTCCCCGCCAGCTATAAAAGTTTTTTTACCTTCCAGTTCTCGAATGATAGACGCTATGTACTTAAACCCCGTTAGTGTATTGTAACACTTAACTCCAAACCTGCCAGCTATCTCATCGATTAGTTCGGTGGTGACTATTGTTTTTACTACATACTCATTGCCTTTATATTTCTTCAGTTCATCCCACCGCTTCAGGATGTAATATATTAATAAACTTCCAGTCTGGTTGCCATTAAGCAATTGGTACTCCCCTTTATGGTTTTTTACTGCTATACCTACACGGTCCGAATCCGGGTCAGTGGCCATAACTAGTTCAGCATCGATCTCCTGAGCCTTTTTTAGAGAAAGCTTTAGGGCCTCAGCTTCTTCAGGGTTGGGATACACTACGGTTGGGAAATCACCATTCGGCTCAGACTGTTCTTCTACTACATGCACATTTTCAAAACCAAAGTTTTTCAGGCAGGTAGGAACAAGACTGATTCCAGTTCCATGGATAGGGGAATAAACTATTTTAATATCTTTTTGTGATCTGATAAGGTCTGGTGAAAGTGAAAGATTTTTGATCTCATTTAAATAAAGATCATCCACATCCTTTCCGATAATTTCGATGAGATCTTTGTTCGCCTTAAACTTCACATCGTCTATAGACTTGATTTGGTTTACTTCTGCAATAACATTTTTATCATGTGGAGCTACCAGTTGTGCTCCGTCATTCCAGTATGCCTTGTAGCCATTATATTCTTTAGGGTTGTGAGAGGCGGTTAGTACTACACCACTATGACACTTGAGGTGCCTAATGGCAAATGAAAGTTCAGGTGTTGGACGCAAATCCTCAAATAGGTAGACCTTAAAGCCATTTGCAGAGAATACCCCAGCCACTGTTTCGGCAAAGAAACGGCTGTTGTTTCGGCTGTCATGAGCGATAGCCACTTTTACCTGTTCATCTGGGTATGTCTTGATCAGGTAATTGGCCAACCCCTGGGTTGCCATTCCAATGGTGTATTTATTCATTCGGTTGGAGCCGGTACCCATAATTCCTCTCAAACCACCCGTTCCGAATTCAAGGTCTTTGTAAAAAGCTTCAGTAAGAGCTTCATGGTCATTCATCAGGTCACGGATCTCTCCTTTAACTTTGGAGTCAATATTACTATCCAGCCAGCGTTGGGCTTTGGCTATAATTTCATTCATACTTAATATTTTTATAGGTTAATTTATGGATACTTCTTTCAATGAACAAGTTAGTTTCCTAAAGGGATTGAAAGGGCTGTATCAGTTTGTTACTTTTATTATCAGTTTGTTTAGCCCATTTGACCAGGGGGGGTCACAAGGCATTGTATTGCAGATATCAGACAATAACGCTGTAAAATTAATTGATAAATATTTTTATAAAAATTATTTATTTCGAGGAACATAATTTCGAATGATATTTTTGGATGTTAGTTGCAGACTTTTGAGTTTTGTACCACTTTTTTAACAAATTAATGATAATGGATATAAAAGCACTGGACAACGACCTTACTTCTTTAATAGAGAAAAAGATTGCATTAAGCAAAACAGATTATAGTAGTGAAGACTATGATGAGTTGGAAGAGGAACTGCACGACCTCGAAGACGATTTTCTGGAAAAGTATGGAGATTACCTGGAAGACGCTTTTCATGAAGTGCATGATGAGTTTTGTCCTGATACCGACGTTTTATTGCCAATAGCTTATCTGCCTAACGAAGTAGCATCTACCGAAGACGGTTATGACATTACTTTCCAGGAAGGGGTATATGTTGAGGTGGATGATTACCCAGGAAAGGAAACTAAACTTGTCCTTTTACCGAAACCTACAAGGATCATTCTTCAGGTAGATTCTCAGAATAAGGAAGTGGTCTGGCAGGCAAAGTAATGCTTAACGCTAAAATATATAATAAATAGGGCTTAACTAAGCTAAAAAAGGAAGTCATTCACTTTCGACTGTTATAATCGAATTAGGAATGACTTTCTTTTAATTTAAGACGTTTTTTAAGTTGATCTTCTACCTTAGAGGTATCCCACCTTCTTTCGTACTCTGTCAATCACTTTGTTAGCAATTAACCTAGCTTTTTCTTCACCCTTTTTTAGCTGTTCGTCCAGTTCAGTAGGGTTTTCCATATAATAGTTGAACGTTTTACGTTGCTCTTCGAATGTATTTATCAAAAGCTCGAACAGCTCTTGCTTGGCATGGCCATAGCCGTAGTTGCCATCCAGATATTTCTTTCTTAATTGTGCGGTCTGTTCTTCAGTAGCCACTATTTTATATATGGCAAATACGTTGCAAGTATCCGGATCTTTTGGTTCTTCTAAGGGGGTGCTGTCTGTTACAATACTCATGACCTGTTTTCGCAGTTTCTTCTCCGGTAAGAAAATATCAATAGTATTTCCGTATGACTTGCTCATTTTTTGTCCATCAGTACCGGGAATCGTCATTACTTTTTCATCGATCTGAGCATCGGGAATAACAAAAGTTTCACCGTACTGATTATTAAAAATATTAGCAATATCACGGGTTATCTCCAGGTGTTGCTTTTGGTCTTTGCCAACGGGCACAATGTTCGCATCGTAAAGAATGATATCTGCAGCCATTAGTACCGGGTAGGTAAAAAGCCCCGCATTAACATCAGCAAGCTTGTCTGATTTTTCTTTGAAAGAATGAGCATTTGCAAGCATCGGATATGGCGTAAGACAATTAAGATACCAGGTAAGTTCACAAACTTCGGGTATGCGCGATTGTCTGTAGAAAATGTTGGTCTCAGTATCAAAACCAAAGGCAAGCCAAGCGGCGGCTGTAGCGTTCACATTCTCAATACGCTGTTGTGCGTCTTTTATGGTGGTTAGAGAATGTAGATCCGCTATAAAAAACAGCGATTGATTGTCTTTCTGTTTAGAAAGCTCTATTGCAGGCTTTATTGCTCCGAGTATATTTCCCAAATGAGGCCTGCCACTACTTTGAATACCTGTTAAAATTCTGGCCATATTTTAAATTTTTTGGCAAATAAAAGAAAATCCTGTTACAATGGTAAGAATATGACTTGAATAACTGATGCTATTTATGTTTGTCTTGCAAAAGGTATATACAGTAGTTTGGATTTAATTTTGTTATTTATCTGTTAATAAGTCAGCCAAACTTTACGTGAGTATATTCATTTTATTACTTTTACTGATCAAAATGAAGCATTTGAGTTAACTTAGCGTACCGACCTTTTAAACCACCTAAATATGAATTTGAAAAGTATTTTTTTAGTCTTTGTTGGAGTTTTATCAATTAGCCTGTTGAAGGCACAGCAGGCGGAAACCTTAGTTTTTAGTGAGAAGACATTTGATTTTGGGGCCGTTAAGGAAGAAGATGGCCCTATAATTCATGAGTTTAGCTTTATAAATAAGGGACTTCAACCGGTTAAAATATTAGGTGTAAAAGCCAGCTGTGGGTGTACTACACCAGATTGGAGTAAAGAACCTGTAAAACCTGGAGAGACAGGGTATATTCAAGCTCAGTATAATCCCAGAAACCGTCCAGGGAAGTTCAATAAGAGCTTAACGGTTACTACAGATGCGGATGCATCACCTTTAAAGTTATATATCAGGGGTGATGTTGAGCCCAAGCCCAAATCTGTTGAGGATGAATTGCCAACAGAAATGGGAGCGCTGAGAGTGAAATACCGTTCACTAAATATGGGTAAAATTGAAACTAGCGGAGAGTCCGCTGTAAAAGAGTTTGAGGTGTACAATGCTTCTGACAAAGCTGTTGCTTTTCTCGATAAGCAGGATGCTCCACCCTATATTAAACTTACCTTTGAGCCTCAGGAGCTTGCTCCTAAGTCAAAAGGTTTGATTAAAGTACATTATGATGCAAAGGCAAAAAATGACCTCGGGTTTGGTTCTGATAATGTTAAATTTTCTACCAATGAAGAAGGGGCTGATGCTATAAAGTCTGTATCCATTTATGCCACAATTGAGGAATATTTTCCTCCAATGACCCAAGAGGAACTCGAAAAAGCACCACGCCTTAAGCTAGGGGATAATGTTCATGATTTTGGTAAAATAGGTGATGATAAATCTATTTCAACCAAATTTACACTTACAAATACTGGTCATACCCCACTTGAGATCAGGCAGACCAAATCCAACTGCACCTGTGCTACTGCCAAATTGAAAAGGGATAAGCTTAAGCCTGGGGAGAGCACTGAGCTGGAAGTAACTTTTAATCCTCAAGGTAGACGAGGCAACCAGCAGAAGTCTATTACTATATACTCTAATGACCCAAGACATTCAGCACAAAGAGTGACTATAAAAGGGTATATCACTGTAGGAGATTGAAAAATAGAAGAGATTTATAATGAAAAGGTGGTTCAAAGTCATATGAACCGCCTTTCAATTGCTACTTGCCTTAGATAGCCCAGGCTCCGTCGCCAGCTTTATAGTCAATGCAAGCCTCATACCTACCAGGTGTCTCCACATAACGTCTCACTTGCGTGCAGCCAATTTCTGAAGTGAAGTAGCCCAGTAGAGTTAGTTCTTTGATCATTCTAAAGTAGTGAGGGACTGCATCCGGATTGTCTTTGTTCTTAAGAGAGCTTTCTCGTTGTGCTTTGTCCAGTTCAGTTAGGAAAGCAATGCGCTCTTCAGATTTAGCTTTAATAAAACCATGGTCATATTGCTTGTTGAAAGATTCTTTAAAAGATACCAGGCCTTGGGTAAATATATTCTGATGTTTGGGCTCATAGCAATCCAGTACCATCATAGTTATAAACCCTCCGATACCTACTGCTTTTGCTCCCGGGGTATCCGTGGTGGGAATAATAGCTTCGCCAATTTCGTCTAAAAGGGCCACGTCACTTTCCATAAATAGGGAATTGACTCGCTCGTCCTTTTCAACAGAACATCCTGACAAAAAAGTATTGGCACTGATGACTGTGCCGCCCATGATTACGGATACTGCTTTTAATGCTTCTCTTCGATTCATATTATCAGATGTTTTGTTTCTTTAGTTCATTTATAGCGAAATCGCATGCCCTGGCAGTCAGAGCCATATATGTCAGGGATGGGTTTTGGCATGCTGCTGAAGTCATGGCAGCACCATCAGTCACAAATACATTTTTGGCATCCCAAACCTGATTATTTCCGTTCAATACAGATGTTTTTGGGTCTTTGCCCATGCGTGCAGTACCCATTTCATGGATGCCTTGACCGAAAGTATATCCGGAATCCCAGGAGTGTACATTTTTAGCTCCCGCAGCCTCAAGCATTTCGGCACCGTCACTCATCATGTCCTGCCTCATTTTAAGTTCGTTCTCTTTCAGCTCTGCATCGGTGACTAAGGCAGGAAGCCCCCATTTATCCTTCACCTCTTTAGACAAATAAATCCTGTTTTCGTGGTAGGGAAGGATTTCACCGAAACCTGTAATACCTATAGTCCATTCACCAGGTTCTGCAAAAGCCTCTTTGAGTTCAATGCCAATACCTAGTTCTGCTACCTTTTTACTCCATTTATCTCTGCTTGCTCCCCCTTGGTATCCAAAGCCCCTTATATAGTCACGTTTATCACCGAACAAATTTCTGAACCGCGGAATATAGATACCATTAGGCCTGCGCCCGTAGTAATACTTGTCTTCATAACCTTCCATAGTCCCAGAGGCACCAGCCCGAAAATGATGATCCATAACGTTGTGCCCTAATTCTCCAGAACTGCTTCCCAGCCCTTCTGGCCAAATATCTGTGGCTGAGTTCATCAATACCCAGGTTGAGTTGAAGGCGGAGGCACATAGGAATATGATTTTAGCATTATACTCATAGGTTTGATTGGTTTCTGCATCCAGAACTTCCACACCTGTTGCCTTTTTTTTGTCCTTATCATATAATACTCTAGTTACAATTGAGAAGGGTCTTAGTGTAAGATTACCAGTTTGCACTGCAGCGGGCAGGGTAGAGGATTGCGTGCTGAAGTAAGCTCCGAACGGACAACCCAACCAGCATTTGTTTCTGTACTGGCACTGGGCTCTACCAGTTTTAGGAGCGGTTAAATTGGCCGATCTCCCCATGATCATGGTACGAACACCTTTGTAGTGAGCCTTTATTCTTTGGGCTACATCTTTTTCCACACAGTTCATTTCCATGGCAGGGAGGAAGTGGCCATCGGGTAATTGTGGCAAGCCTTCAATGGATCCATTGACACCAATAAATTTTTCGACATGATCATACCAAGGGGCCAGATCTTTATACCTGATGGGCCAGTCCACTGCTATACCGTCTTTGGCATTGGCCTCAAAATCAATGTCGCCCAACCGGTAGCTCTGGCGTCCCCAGGTCAGGGAGCGACCACCTACCTGATATCCTCTGAACCAGTTGAAAGGCTTTTCTTCCACATATGGACATTCGGCTTCGTGTGCCCAAAAGTCAAGGTTTAATTCGTTAAGTACATAGTCACGTTTTAAAACAGGGTGAGCCTTTATCATTCCCTGAGTATCCATGCCTCGATGAGGTACTTCCCATGGTGCCGTAGTAGCACTTTTATAGTCTTTAACATGCTCCACATTCTTTCCTCGTTCCAGGAGTAGCACTTTCAATCCTTTTTCTGTTAGCTCTTTTGCAGCCCATCCACCACTTATGCCTGAACCCACTACTATCGCATCATAATTCTGATCTGCCATGAATTTTCTTTTGTTTTAAATATCACATAAATGTATTGCTTCTCGGAGCGAAGCTTTTTTGTCTACTTTTGCAGGCTTAAATTCCTGAGCTACATAGCCATTAAAACCGGTTTCTAAAATAGCCTTCATAATGGCAGGGTAGTTTAGCTCCTGAGAACTATCGATTTCATGTCTACCTGGGACGCCTGCAGTATGGTAATGACCTATATATTGATGGTTACCTTTAATTGTGTGAATGATATCTCCCTCGCTAATTTGCATATGATAGATATCATAAAGTAGTTTGAAGTTTTCACTGTCTAACCTCTTACATAACTCTACACCCCAGGGTGTGTTATCACACATATGGTCCGGATGGTCAACTTTGCTGTTTAAAAGCTCCATATGAATAATCACCCCGGATTTTTCTGCCAGCGATAAAACCTGTTTTAATCCCTCTGTACAATTTTTTAAACCTGTCTCATCGTCCATGCCACCGCGGCTTCCGCTAAAACAGATCAGATTTTTGTAACCACTTTTAGCAACTAGAGGGATCATCTCTGAGTAGTTTTCTATAAGCTGCTTATGGTAAATTTTATTATTCCAACCTTTCTCAAGGTTTATTTCAGCACCGTTGCACATGGAGGAATTAATTCCGTGTCGCTTTAAAACATTCCATTCACTGGGACCAACGAGGTCTATAGCCTCAAAACCGACATCTTTAGCCAATAAGCACAGTTCATCGAGCGAAAGCTGATTGAAGGTCCATCGGCACACTGAGTGGTTAATATTATGATTTAGTTGGGTGTTGTGGTTAGCATATATAGAGCTTGACCAAAAAGGAGGTGAGGCCAAAGCCAAAGTTCCGGTAAGCAGCTTTTTTAAAACAGACCTTCTTCGATCACTGAAGTTCATGTAATCTACTATAGTTAAGTTGAAGATATAGAGAATATTATCTTTTTATGAAGATAATAATTAAAAAGAACCTCCTTAAGATATGTAAAATGGGAGGTTCTTGCAACGATATTTTAGCCTGTTAATGGATATATGATACCGCAAACGTTTGATATGGTGATGAGCTGTCTATATTTTATATTTTTATTATTCTTTGCTCTATTCTCTCCTGTTCAGTAGTGATTTGGACCATATAAATACCGGCAGGTTGTGATGAAAGATCAATACTCCCATTCTTTTGAATGGTCTGAGAGTCAATCAAATCTCCTGTAGCATTGAAAATTTTCACATGTGTATCAGTGAAACTGTTTAATCGTACATTCACAATACCAGAGGTAGGGTTAGGGCCAATTTTATACGTTGCTTTGACAGAAACAGCCAAAGGGTTTGAATAAATAGCATTGCCATCGAGGTCTATTTGCTTGAGACGGAAGTAGTTTTTTCCGAGTTGAGCAGAAGTGGTAAATGAGTAAGCTTGATATGTATTGCTTGTGCCATTTCCAGCAACCCAGCCTACGGCTTCAAAGTTTTCTGCATCTGTGCTATGTTGAACTTCAAAGCCTGCGTTGTTTAATTCACTTGCGGTGGCCCATGAAAGATCAATTTTGCCCTCAAGGTTTTCTTTCGCGTCAAAGTTTGTAAATGCTACGGGCAATACTTCATCTTCTATTACATTAATTCTGAAAGAAAGGTCTGTTTGAATTTGGAAACCGTCTAAATATGCTTTGCCATCCTTATAAGCATTGGCTGTAGAGCTATTAAATTTAATATCTTCTTCAAAATCTGAGAAAAGGAATGTATACGTATTGCCACAGGCAAAATACAAAGAGCCTCCGCTTATATTAAGAAATATAGCCTGAAATCCATACCCTGAAACATTAACATCTGACTGAAAATACATCAAGCTGGCCTCGTCGATACTTTCTCCATTATAAATGGCCAGGTTTCCAGAATATGTTGCGGAATCGGCCTTTTCAATTTCAATAGAGTGAAATATAGCTCCCGAGCAGTTTGTTGTTTTAAAGCTTTGGCCTATTTTTTCACTAATGCTTCCTTCTTTATTGTAATCGGTAGATACACAATTGCCTTGGGCTTGGACATTAGAGATGGTTATGCAGAATAATATGGCTGCTAGGCTTTTTATCTGAGAAATATAATTGAGGCTTTTCATCATGATTTGAGTTTATATCTTGATGCAAGGTAGAGATATATGTCTCTCTTATTAAATTGTATTTTAATTATAATTAACATTTGTATGTTAATTTAATTATATAATTAATTGTTTTATTTTTGCTTAAGTAGTAACTTCTATGTGTTGTAAGAATTTGCCCTAATCCATTCTAAGGGGGCCCCCCGAGTACTCTGACTGGTTATAAATCGTTAAAAATAATGGAGCATATGGGTATGCTTGACAAAACATGTTCTGTTGTTGGTGGTAGGGGTTTAGGCACTTTGTATAACCCCGAGATAAGAATTTAGAAGATAACCTTATTAAAGTGGGTGTATTAAAAAATAACCTGTTGTAAGAAGCATGTTGGTTTTGTGTCGCATTTTGTTGGAAAATGATGGAAATGACATAAACCTGTAATTATTAGTACACGGAGAAACTATACGACTGACTGTATCTTGTTAAATTAAATGATGCAGGAGGAGATCAATAGGTGGATTTAGCCTCATAAAGTCGCTCTCATTATGTGCTAATGTCGTAACGATAAATTAGGGTGTTATATGTACTTTGTATTTACTGATGTGATAAAACTGAGAGGATGACCTTTTTATGGAGAGGAGATGCCTTGCCTTTTGAAGGCTCTATGATCAAAGGAAATCTTGTGTGTTTTGAAAACCCAAAGGAATGAGATTAAAAGTGGAGTAGAGCCAGGAGGGGGCTCTACTCCTATGACCAGAAATAATCTTAGTTAGAAACCTTGATTAACCCTAACTGATCCTCACTTGAGGAGATCAATGTCCAACCAACGGGTGAATTCTGATCATCTTTACTAGCATAAACTTTCCACCTGTAAGTTCTGCCTACAATCAATTCAGCAATTGATGCATTACCATCTGAATTAAACTGAATACTTTTTTGTGATGATGGGATCACAATATTTTTTACAGGGTCAGCGCCGCTATTATCAAACCCTCCCCAAACAATAGTACCTGTAGATATGTCCATTACTTCAATAACATAGTCAGAAGTACTAGAGTATGCTGTCCATTCAAAAGTTGGGGTAGTTGATGTGATTTCTACTGGTTGAGTTGTTGTGGCCTCATTAGTAGGCGTATTAATAGTGATTGACCCTGTAATATCAAATGTCAATGTAAGAGAGTTGCCTCCACTAAAGGTTACGATGGGCTCGCCAAATTTCGCTATTCTATCCGGGTCCATTACACGCTCATCATTGTCGTAAGTGGCGCGAGCAATATATGTTCCATCAGGGATGTTGGTCAAAGTATAACTTAATGATACAGTTTTTGTACTTAAACCAGGGATAGTTTCTTTTGTTATCGGGTGTACCAAAGTAACATCAACATCTTTATTATCCGTAGCAATGTTCTTAACAGCTCCATTCAAGCTTCCGGCTGCGTCAGCGGTTAATTCTACGTTAACATCTGGAGTTTCAGTGTTGATAGTAACACTTGCTCCAACCGAATTTGATGAGTAGTTCATTATATATCCTTTTACCTGGTAGCCTCCTTGTGGCACATTATATATGGAGTAGTTACCATCCTTGTCGGATACTGTTGAGAAGGCCGTTTTGTTCCCTGCGTCCTCAGCGACTACCAGAACGCCGGCAATTCCGGTACCGCCGCTAGCTACTTTTCCAGAAATAAACCCGGCATTAGTAATTGTACTAGGAGTCATCTCAGCAGTTTGCTGCGTAGTACCACCTGCTTCTATAGAAAATGAGACTGCCTCTATTCCCCTTGGAGGTAGAGCATCATAACCCTGCTTGTAAAATTTTAGAAAATAAGTACCGGGAATAAGGTCGCTGGTAAAATTACCACTTGCATCCGTACTTAATGAATTTTCAGTAGGTGAATTAGTTTCTGCGTCAAAAACAATTATTTTGACACCTTCCAGACCTGCCTGGCTTTCAATATCTGTAACCGTTCCGGTGAGCTTACCCGTAGCAGGTCCACCATCATCATCATTGGAGCAAGCTGTCAACAAAACGTTGAAAAAAATAAAGCTTAGAACAATAAAAAATAAATTTCTCTTCATATCTATATCTGGTTTAACTACCATGTTTGACCCTATAGCACTGAGGTAGACTCGTACCCCCAAAAGAATTTTATTTTTTTTTGAATTATTTATTCGGGTCTCTAAAGAGATTGCTAGATTTATTGTCAATTGCCGATAGAGCAAGTTTAGTATATATTTTATGCAGGAAGCAACGCGTCAGGAATTCGAAACTTTATTTCATGCTTATCATAAGGAACTTTGTGAGCTTGCCTATAATATAGTAGGTGATGCTGATGAAGCGAAAGATATTGTGCAGGATGTTTTTCTAAAGCTTTGGAAAAATCGTGATAAGCTTGATTTTCAACAGCAGATCAAACATTACCTGTTTAAAGCTACTTCTCATACATCTCTGAATCATTTGCGATCCAGTAAGAAAATTGTCAAGCTTGACCAGAATACTGCTATAGAGGAAGTTGTATCTCCGGTGCAAACAGAGCCAACCAATAACCATGAGTTAGAGGTTAGGGTAAGAGAGGCTATTGATAAGCTGCCTCCAAAGTGTAAAACCATATATCTGCTCAGCAGACAGGAGGGGATGAAGTATAAAGAGATAGCAGATGTTTTGGAGTTGTCACATAAGACGGTTGAAAACCAAATGGGAATAGCTTTGCAAAAGCTACGGGAAGAACTTAAGCCGTATTTAAAGCTCAAGTCCTTGATACTAGCTCTTCTAGTAGGGCTTGCATTGGTGCTTATTGTATGAAATTGTGTAAAAATATATTTTAGTTTTTGGGGGTATATGTGAAATAATGTGTTATAAGATCAAAGCAATAGTTGCGTTTTTTGATTTCTATTTATAATATAAATTTTCACATCATGAAAAAAATGGTTGTTGGAGTAATAGCAATAATAGTTGTAGTTTTAGTTTCATCGTGTTCTACATACACTTGTCCGGCTTATGCTAAACATACACCGGAAAAGAAAGAACAGGTAAAACGTATATAAAAAAGAAGTATACTAATAAATATATTATATTCAAGGTAGATGAAAGAGAGTACTCCATATTGGGATAAACTTGCAGCTTATCTGTCGGGTGATCTGGACGAGGCGGAAAGAGCAGAGGTTGATCTATGGATTAAATCTTCCCCTCAGAATGAAAGAGAATTTGCAGAAGCTAAGCAAATTTGGGAGAATTCAGGTGTCAGGTTAGAAATGCATGATGCGAATACAGAAGATGAGTGGAGCAGGTTGAAGTCAAAGATTGCTGATGATGATTCTCGGTCACAAGAAGTTCAGTTGACAGGACGGTATGGAGTCTGGTTGAAACTTGCGGCAAGTATCTTGATTTTGGCGGTTGCATTGTTCATTCTTTGGCCCGTAGAGAAAATGATCGATATCAGCGCGGGTGATCAGGTTGCTACCTTTTATCTTCCTGATAGTAGCAAGGTATGGCTCAATGTAGGTAGCAAGTTGAGTTATCCTGAAGATTTTGGCGTGGAGAATAGGAGGATTGCACTTTCAGGAGAAGGTTATTTTGCTGTTAAGGCAGATAGCCTGAAGCCCTTTATTGTAAAAGCATCATTAGCATATGCTCGTGTATTAGGTACATCCTTTAATATAAAGGAAGATTCTGCAGGAGTTGTGTTAACCGTGGCAGAAGGAGAAGTAAGCTTTTCTTCTATGAAGTCTAAAAATAAACAGAAGGTTGTAGTTACAGCCAAAGAAAAAGCAGTTGTAACTACAAATGAAGGCCCTGTTAAGTCTCAAAATTTGGACCCCGGTTTTAGTGCGTGGCGTGAACGTAATAATGCTATTTATGAACAAGAGAAGGACAACCCTAAAGCGTATTTGACAAGTACATACAGATGGGAAAAAAATAAAATTAATATGTCAGTGATTGATGGGAAGCTGACCAATCAGGCAGGTCTGGCTATTTATACAGATATAGTTTTAGATGCGATTTATACAAAACCTAATGGTAAAACATCAACCACGACATTTACCATAACTGATAAAATACAGCCTGGACAAACAGTAAGTTATGAAAAGCGTTTGATGGATTTTTTAACTGATACTAAAAAGGTGGAGGTAGAGTTGAAGTCAGTCAGAGTAATTAGTTCAGCAGATCTATAAAGGTCATCCTGCATGGGCCAGCAGGAATTGCTTCGGACATTAAGAACATTAAAAAGCCTGTTGCTATAAAAACAACAGGCTTTTTAATTATAATTAACTTATCATTATTTGAATGCCGGGATGCCAGTAATTTCAGCACCAAGTATTAATAGGTGAATGTCGTGGGTACCTTCGTAGGTCACCACCGACTCGAGGTTCATCATATGGCGCATCATAGGGTATTCACCTGTTATACCCATGCCACCGTGAATTTGTCTTGCCTCCCGTGCAATATTGAGAGCAGTTTCCACAGAGTTTCTTTTGGCCATAGAGATTTGTGCTGTGGTGGCTTTGCCTTCATCCATCATTTTACCCAATTTCCAGTTTAGCAATTGAGCCTTGGTGATTTCAGTTAGCATTTCTGACAGCTTTTTTTGCACTAACTGGAAAGAACCAATAGGCTTATCAAACTGTATCCTTTCTTTTGAGTACCTTCTTGCTGAGTCGTAGCAATCCATAGCCGCTCCAATAGCACCCCATGCTATACCATATCTAGCAGAGTCAAGACACATCATCGGAGCACCAAGGCCACTCTTACCGGGAAGCAGGTTTTCTTTAGGTACTTTTACATTATCAAATACCAACTCACCAGTACAACTGGCTCTTAAAGACCATTTGCCGTGTGTTTCAGGAGTGCTGAAGCCTTCCATGCCGCGCTCTACAATAAGACCATGTATGCGCCCCTCTTCGTTTTTGGCCCAAACTACAGCTACATCTGCTTTTGGAGAGTTGGATATCCACATTTTAGCTCCGTTGAGCAAATAGTGATCACCCATATCCTTAAAGTTTGTGACCATACCGCTTGGGTTAGAACCATGGTCAGGCTCTGTGAGTCCAAAGCAGCCCAGCCATTCTCCTGATGCCAGTTTGGGTAAATACTTCTTGCGCTGTTCTTCTGAACCAAATTTGTAAATAGGATACATTACTAATGATCCTTGAACAGAAGCTGTAGAACGCATGCCAGAATCACCTCGTTCAACCTCCTGCATAATCAAACCATAAGAGATATAATCAAGGCCTCCACCTCCATACTCCTGTGGAATAGTAGGTCCGAATGCCCCTATATCACCAAATTTCTTGACGATCTCATAAGGAAAATGTGCGTTTTGGCACCAATCTTCGATATACGGAGAAATCTCTTTTTTAACAAAATCCCTGATTGAACCTCTTATTAGTTTATGTTCTTCAGTTAGCAGGTCATCTATCTGGTAGAAATCCGGAGATTCAAATAAGTCGTTAGAAGGTTTGCGTTTAGCTTCTTCTTTCGCGGTATTAGTTGTCATCAATTATCTATAATTTGGGTTATTCAGTTTTAAGTTTCAAATTTACGCAACATTTAAAGATTTACCATTTATTGGGAGTCAATTTCGCTCTTATTTGATTTTTAAAACGTTTGAAATAAAAAGGCCCAATATCAGGTGAAAGCCAATTAATTACACTAAAAATCCGCTGTAAAGTCTATGAAGAAGTCGGAAATAGATCCAAAAATTCTTGAGCAGATTAAAAAGCTCGAAGAGAAATATGAAGTGATGGGCCAGGACCTTTCTTCTTACCTGGATGGTCTTTTATATTCTGATTACCTTACTTATTGGGATTATATTCACCTAGATACTCTTTTAAGCTTGCAAAACCCGAAAACAGGTTTAAAAGATGAGATGATATTCATTGCCTATCATCAGCATACCGAGATATTCTTTAAACTTATTCTGTGGGAAATAGATCAGATAGCCACGGAAGTCAATATTACAGAAGATTATTTTTTAACAAAGTTGGAGCGAATAAACCGCTACTTCGGTATACTCGAAGATTCATTCTCTGTAATGATAGACGGAATGGACAGAGAGCAGTTCCTTAAATTTAGAATGTCATTGTTGCCTGCCAGTGGATTTCAATCGGCACAATATAGGAAAATTGAGATTTGCTCAACTCACCTGTATAACCTGGTTGAATTTGAGTCAAGGGAAAAGCTGTCAAAAGATGATGATGCTGAAAGGTTAGTGGATAAGATCTATTGGAAACGTGGTGCTACCGAACTTGCTTCAGGTAAAAAGACCCTAACTCTGAAGCAGTTTGAAGAGAAGTACCTGGAGGAATTTATTAAGTTGGCGCAGGAGTATAAGCCGAAAAACATCCTAGAGGTATTTAGAAGTAATTTTATTAACTCAGAACGTAAAGACGAGATTGTTCAAGCCATGAGAAAGTATGATCTGGCTGCAAATGTGCTATGGCCATTATCACATTACAAATCAGCGGTCCGATACCTACATAAGGACCCTGATGACATAGCAGCTACCGGAGGTACAAATTGGCAGAAGTTCTTACCTCCGCGATTTCAGAAAATAGTGTTTTTTCCAGAGCTTTGGTCTGAGAAGGAAATTGAAGAATGGGGGAAGATCTGGGTAATGAAGGAAGTCTTTGATAAATAGCAAGGGAAACACTTCTAAACGAGCTTTTCTGTGTATATTAGTTGTATAATATTACATTTTTTTGAGAATACTAATTGCTTATATCGTCATTGGCTTTTTAGGTTGTTGTCATTTTGTGTCAGCACAACACACCCGATATACATTTCATGATGAAGAGAAAACCCACCTGAAAGAAATTTACCATGTGCAGGACACTTTAAGCAATGTGTTGGAGGGGAAATACCTTTCATATCACATCAATGGCAATATTGAATCAAAGGGCCAGTTTACTAATAATGAAACCACGGGTCAATGGGAGTTTTACTATGAAACTGGTAAGCTGAAGATGCGTGGAGACCTTACCAATAATTCAAACGATGGTTATTGGGAATATTTCTATGAGAATGGGAACAAGAGCATGGAGGGAGAGATAAATGACCAAAAACGCCAGGGAGAATGGAAGATTTACTTTGAAAGTGGGGCATTAAAAGAAAAGGGTAAGTTCTTAGACAATAAGAGAGAAGGGCACTGGACGGACTACTTTGAAGGTGGTGGTATAAAAGGTGAAATCGACTATGCATTTGGAAAGGGGAGGTACACCGAGTATTACCCGACAAGTGAAAAGCGAGCAGAGGGACCTAAATCCGATTCAAGGAATGTAGGTATTTGGAAATACTATTACAAAGATGGCTCAATTCAGGCTGAAGGACAGTATCAAAATGGAAAGAAATCAGGGCTTTGGAAGTATTATCACCACAATGGAGAGCTCATGGCAGTTGGTGAGTTTGTAAACAGTGAACCAGAAGGAAAATGGGTTTATTACTACGAAAACGGTGCTGTAAACTCAAAAGGACAGTTTGTAGATGGAAAGAAGAGTGGCTATTGGGGGCTGTTCTATGAAGATGGCTCGCTTAAAGGTGAAAGTAATTTCGAAAATGGTAGTGGGGCATATTCCGAATATTATAAAAGTGGCAAGCTTAAGGTACAAGGACCTATTGTGGATGGTAAAAACCATGGAGTATGGAAATACTATTATGAAGGAGGAAACCTTGAGGGAGAATGTAAGTTTGTAAGTGGGAGAGGGGAGTATTATGGCTATTACCCGGATGGGTCTCTTCAAACTAAAGGTATCATTGAAGAGGGGAAAAAAATAGGCAAGTGGGAGCTTTATAAAAATGATGGCTCTTTGTCTGGCTATTTTAAGCCAATTTATGATAATAATCTTCTTAAAAAAGAAGATCTGGAGGAAATTAAAAGTACCAAGAAATACGGTGTAGCTGATTTTAGGTTTAGAGGTAAAAGATTTAGGTATTTTCAGTCTAAAATAAATGAATTTCAAGGGGTAGTTGCGAACGCTAATCCATTTTTTTCATTTATAGGAAGGGTTCCGGTGGGTATGGAGTTTTATTTGCAGGAGCGCTTAGGACATGAATTTGAGTTTGAAGGTATCCGTGATCCATTCTTTATTAGTGATAGTGATGTCCCTATTGACGAGGTATATAGCAGAGGTTATGATATTGCTATAAAGCAAAAGTTTTATAATCCGGGAGGTGAATTTGGCTTATGGTATTTTGGGCATGAAATAAGGTTTACCAACCTAAGTCATTTTGCTAATGTAAGTCATGTTTTGATACCTGATAATGTAGTGCGGGCTAGTGCGAGTGAGCAAAGGATAGAGTATTCTGTGTTGTTAGGTTACCGTCTGATGCAAAGTACGGTTAGTTCTGGCTTTACAGTCGACGCATTTGTGAGTCTGGGAACCGGATACAGAAGCTTTGATGTTAGTGATACTTTTAAGGATGCATTTTCAGACCTTCCGCAAAATGAAGTGCCACTAGCTTTTAATTTTGGTCTTAGTTTCGGTTATACCTTTTCCTTTGGAGCCAGGGGTAAAAAATAATTTTTAAGGATAAAAACCTTACCTATTGAAAAAAACACTTGATCTCAAGTTAAAGCCCGAGGAGGCTTTTGATGAAGATAAATTTCTAGAAATAATACAGAAGAAAATAAAGCCAGGAACCAGTTCAGGCTTTAGAATAGTAAAACGCTCTATTGATGCTCGTAAGGCCTCAGTTTGGATAAGAGTGCAAGTTGATATTTACGAAAATGAACCCCTTCCTGAGCTGATAAGTTACCGGAAAGAGTACCCGAATGTTTCCCAGTCAAAGCAAGTTGTAATTGTTGGAGCTGGCCCCGCGGGCCTGTTTGCAGCATTAAGACTGATAGAAAAGGGGATTAAGCCTATAGTTTTGGAAAGAGGGAAGGATGTTCGGTCAAGACGAAGAGACCTTGCTGCAATCAACAAAGACCATAAGGTTAATCCTGATTCAAACTATTGCTTTGGAGAAGGGGGAGCCGGTACCTATTCAGATGGCAAGCTATATACAAGATCTAAGAAGAGGGGAGATGTACAGCGTATTTTAGAAATCCTTGTTGCACATGGTGCCAGAAATGAGATATTGTTTGATGCTCATCCGCATATTGGTACTAATAAGTTACCGCAGATAGTTACAGCACTTAGGGAAAGTATTCTAAGTGCCGGAGGAGAAGTACACTTTGAGGCGAAGGTTGTAGACATAATTTTTAAGGGTGATGAGCTATGCGGGGTGAAACTGGTCAGTGGAGAGGAGATAAAAGGTGAAGGTGTTATCCTGGCAACAGGACACTCTGCACGCGATATATTTGAATTGCTGAAGTCGCGTAATGTTGCTATTGAAGCTAAGCCATTTGCTCTCGGAGTGCGTATAGAGCACCCACAGCAATTAATTGATAATATACAATATAGTTGTGCAAACGACAGAGGGCCTTATTTACCAGCATCTTCCTATGCTTTGGTTAATCAAGCCTTGGTGAATCATGCCAAGAGAGGCGTATTTTCATTTTGCATGTGTCCAGGAGGGTTTATTGTTCCTGCAGCCACAAGCCCTGGTGAAATAGTTGTTAATGGAATGAGTCCTTCAAGGCGTGATTCACGTTTTGCTAATTCAGGTATTGTTGTGGCGGTGGAAATTAATGATTTTAAACACTTGCAAAAGTATGAGGAGATGGCTGCCCTGTATTTTCAAAAGGAAATAGAGCAGAGGGCTTGTACACTGGCAGGTGGCACACAGACAGCGCCTGCTCAGAGGATGGTTGATTTTGTGGAAAACCGGATTTCATCATCTTTGCTGGATACTTCATACCAGCCAGGGATACTTTCCATGGATATGAAAGAGGTTCTTCCGGGCTTTGTAGCAGAAAGTCTTAGACAAAGCTTCAAAGCTTTTGGTAAGAAAATGAAGGGGTACTATACCAATGAGGCTCAGATAATCGGGGTTGAAAGTCGAACTTCTTCTCCCGTGAGGATACCCAGAAGTAAAGAGACATTGGAGCACATTGACCTGAAAAGACTTTTTCCATGTGGAGAAGGAGCCGGCTATGCTGGCGGAATAGTTTCAGCAGCTATGGACGGTGAGCGATGTGCCGAAGCATTGATGAGTAAGTATTTAAATATTACCCTATAAACCTGCCCTGGATCTTACGGTTTTCGGGCTATTGATTGATATGAAAAAGACGGCAATAATAGGAGCTACAACTAACCCAGGAAGGTATGCATATATGGCTGCACAACTTTTAACGGAATATGGTCATGAAATAGTACCCATTGGTATTAAGAAAGGGGAAGTTTTTGATAAGCAAATTCTGGATATACGGGAAAAACCCCAGGTGGAAGGTATAGATACTATCACCATGTATCTAGGCCCTCAGAATCAGCCAGAATGGTATGCCTACATTCTGAGTTTAAGGCCTAAGCGTATAATTTTCAACCCAGGTACGGAAAACCATGAGTTGGAAAGGTTAGCTCACAAGCAGGGAATTGAAACTGAGGAAGCTTGTACACTGGTAATGCTTCGTGTTGGGAATTACTGATTGGAAACTATTGTTTCACACATAAGTCGCTGCAAGCGATGTCGATTATGTAATAATTCAATTGGAAGAGTTTGGAGCGGGGGGAAGTAAATCAGTTTTATATAGTGTTTAAATAGCTTCACATCAATTAATTACCTGAAAAATTGCTCGGTAAATCTTATTGTAATATATGGATTTTTTATGGGATTTTATGGTTCAGTATTAGTAGGAAAATAGTGAAGAATAAACAGGTAAAATCCTAAAAAAAATCATTAATTATTGTAGTTTTGGGAGACCTTAAAATACCTTGATCCATGGAGTTTGGCAGGTGGTTTTCTTTTTATCCACAATAGGGGATTCCAGTTGTTGGCAGCAGTGTTTTAATAGGAATTATATAAAAATTTATGAGCGATAAAGAAAATAAGAAGGAATATTCAGCGGGTAATATTCAGGTACTAGAAGGCCTGGAGGCGGTTAGGAAAAGACCTGCAATGTATATTGGAGATGTGGGGGTTAAGGGACTTCATCATCTCATCTGGGAGGTTGTTGATAACTCAATTGATGAAGCCCTGGCTGGTCATTGTGATGAGATCTCCGTTACCATCAATGAAGATAATTCAATCTCTGTATCTGATAATGGCAGGGGAATTCCTGTAGATATTCATGCTAAGGAAAAACGCTCTGCTCTTGAGGTGGTAATGACGGTGCTACATGCTGGTGGTAAATTCGATAAAGATACATATAAGGTTTCCGGAGGTTTGCACGGTGTCGGTGTGTCTTGTGTTAATGCTCTGTCCACAGATCTAAAGGCATTAGTCCACCGAGATGGAAAGATCTATGAACAAGAATATAAAATAGGAGTACCTCAATATTCGGTTAGAGAAATAGGGAAAACTGATAAGACAGGAACAACCATTACATTTAAGCCGGATGGAAGCATATTTACTGTAACAGAATTTACCTATGATACAGTTGCTTCAAGACTTCGTGAACTTGCATACCTGAACGCAGGCATTCGCATTCTGTTGCAGGATATGCGTGAAATGGATGAAGAAGAAAAGCCTAAAAGTGACGTTTTTCTTTCAGAGGGAGGCTTAAAGGAGTTTGTTCAGTACCTGGATAGCACCAGAGAAAAATTGATTCCGGAACCTATCTATATGGATAGTGAAAAGGGAGAAATACCGGTTCAGGTAGCAATGAGCTATAACACATCTTATAGTGAAAATGTAGTGTCTTATGTGAACAATATTAATACTATTGAAGGAGGTACACATGTTGCAGGTTTTAGAAGAGCGCTCACCAGAACACTTAAAGCCTATGCTGATAGATCAGGTTTGCTGGATAAGGTAAAGGTGGATATCAGTGGAGATGACTTTAGGGAGGGACTTACCTCAGTTATATCAGTAAAAGTAGCTGAGCCTCAGTTTGAAGGTCAGACCAAAACTAAATTGGGTAATTCGGATGTGAGTGGTGCAGTTGATACAGTGGTGGGTGAAATGCTTAATAATTATCTTGAGGAGAACCCAAAGGAAGCCAAGGCTATTGTACAAAAGGTGATAATCGCAGCTCAGGCTCGCCATGCAGCACGTAAGGCCCGTGAAATGGTGCAGAGAAAAAATGTACTTAGCGGTACAGGGCTTCCCGGAAAGCTTGCTGACTGTTCAAATAATGACCCTGTTGTAAGTGAACTTTATCTTGTGGAGGGTGACTCTGCAGGAGGATCAGCTAAGCAGGGAAGGGATAGGAATTTTCAAGCCATATTGCCATTGAGAGGTAAAATCCTGAATGTAGAAAAAGCTCAGGAGCATAAGATATACGAAAACGAGGAGATCAAAAATATGATCACAGCCCTCGGTGTAAGCTTCGGAACAGAGGACGATGACAAAGCTCTGAATATGGAGAAGCTTAGATATCATAAGATTGTGATTATGACGGATGCCGATGTTGATGGTAGTCATATTCGTACGTTGATCCTGACATTCTTTTTTAGGTATATGCATGCCTTGATTGAAAAAGGGTATGTGTACATAGCGTTGCCACCACTTTATCAGTTAAAAAAAGGTAAAGCCGAGAGGTACTGCTGGACAGAGGAGGAAAGAGTTAGGCTCATTCAGGAAATGGCTGGAGATGGTAAAGAAGAGTCTGTTAGTGTACAAAGATATAAAGGTCTTGGGGAGATGAACCCTGAGCAATTGTGGACTACCACAATGGATCCTGAAAATAGAAGTCTTAAGCAGGTGACTATTGAGTCAGCTGCGGAAGCAGATCATTTGTTCTCAATGTTGATGGGGGATGAGGTAGCACCGCGAAGAGAGTTCATTGAGCGCAATGCTAAATATGCAAAGGTAGATATTTAATAACATAGTAAAATACCAGTCAGAGGAAAGGGTTCTATTGATTGGAACCCTTTCCCTGTTTATAAGGCTAAGAAAACTTTTTCTGACTGGTTTTTTATTTGAGCATAGATAGTTATTTTGTTAGAATTATGATGTTACCGGAAAAGATTAAGAAGCAAATCGCTCAGAGTGATTATGTCAGTCGAGATTTGAGCTGGCTAAAATTTAATGACCGTGTTCTGGACCAAGCCAGAGATGCTAACAAAAGTATTATCGAAAGACTGAGGTTTCTGGCAATAACAGAATCCAACCTGGACGAATTTTTCACCATTAGAGTAGGTAGTTTGTATAACTACCTGGACTATAATAAACCCAGGATAGATTATTCAGGGCTAAAGGAAATACAGTTTAGAAAGGTAATATTTGCGAGAACCAAGCAGTTTTCTGATCAGCAACATAGCCTTTTTATTAATGAACTCATGCCACTTTTTGAGGAGCACGATTTCTCTATTACTGTCTATAAAAACTTAACCAGCGAGGAAAAGGGAAGGGTAAACACCTATTTCGAAACCACGATTTATCCTATGCTAACTCCAATGGCATACGATAACTATCATACCTTTCCGATTCTGATATCCAATAGGCTCGTATTTGGAGTGGTTACAAAGGCGGAAGATGGTGCTGTAGATTATAAAAAGCTTTCCTTTATTCAGATTCCGTCCAACCTTCCAAAGTTTATTGAGATAGAAAGAGAGGAGGTTATACATTTTGTTCCGGTAGAAGATGTAATCAGGAATAACATTAAACACCTTTTTAGAAACGTAGAGGTTTTATCTGTTAACCTGTTTAGGATTACTAGAAACGGAGACTTCACCTTGGATGAGAGTGATGATATAGAAGCTAACTTTCTGGAAGAGCTCAAGAAGAAGCTTAAGACAAGGAGAACAGGCCGGGTTGTAAGACTCGAAGTGTCCGGTAGACCTGATTCCTGGATGCTCAAAGTTTTAAAAGAGAGGTGGGATATTGATGATGACAACATCTTCAAGATAAAGAGAAAAAGTCTTCTGGATTTTGCGGGACTTCTTCAGATTGTTAACCATCCCCAGTTCAGAGATCTTAGAATGGAATCGCCCGTACCGGTTCCGCCATTGAGTTACCCAGAGATTCATGATTACAATATTCTTGATGTCCTGAACAAGAGGGATGTGTTGTTGCATCACCCTTATAATAGTATTGAGCCTGTTCTGGAACTACTTGAGAAAGCAGCAGAAGACCCAGGAGTATTGGCCATTAAAATAACCATTTATCGCTTAGCCAAAGATAGTCGTGTAACCGCTGCACTTTTGAAAGCTGCTGAAAACGGTAAGCACGTTTCTGTTTTGTTTGAAGTAAAGGCACGCTTTGATGAGGAGAATAATCTTAGGGAGGCGCAAAGACTTCAGAAGGCCGGTTGTTTTGTGATTTATGGTATTAGCAGTTTCAAGACACATACCAAGCTGCTGCTTATTGTTAGAAAGGAAGGCGAGAAAGTAACACGATATGTACACCTATCTAGCGGTAATTACAATGAGTCTACTTCTAAGTTCTACACTGACCTGGGGCTATTGACCACAAATGAGGTTTATGCACATGATGTATCAGAATTCTTTAATGTTATTACAGGGCATTCGATGCCGAATGTATACTTGAACCTGATTACTGCTCCAAAAGATATGCGCCAGCAGCTTGTAGAACTGATAAGAGCAGAGGCAGAGAATGCAAGGAAAGGACTTCCTTCAGGTATTGTCATCAAAATTAATTCACTGCAGGATAAGGAATCTATAGATGAGCTATATGCCGCATCGCAGGCAGGGGTGCCGATAAAACTGATTGTTCGTGGGATGTGCTGCTTACGGCCCGGTAGGGCAGGACTGAGTGAAAATATACAGGTAATATCAATAGTAGGTCAGTACCTTGAGCATTCCCGTATTTACTATTTTCATAGCCACGGAGACTCTAAAGTATATATCGGTAGTGCCGATATGATGGTGCGCAGTTTTGAACGTCGCTTGGAATCACTTTTTATGATTACCGATGACCTGTTGAAAAAACAGATCATCAATATTTTACAGTGTAACCTGAAAGATAATGTCAATAGTTATGTGATGGATGAAGATGGAAGCTATAGAAAAAAGCACCCTGCAGGCGATCCGGAATTCAACATTCATCAAGAGTTTTACAAAGTAACAAAAGATACGCTATTGGATTTAGATCTGAATCTGGAGAAAGTAGCAGGAGAAAAACAGCCAGAGGAAGCATCCTTTATCGAAAAGGAGTAACATGGGTATCAGAAGAACTGTTCAGCTGAATTTAATAGTTTGCTTATTGGTATTACGCTCGTACAGGTGTTGCATAATGCCATCTTTGAGTCCTACATCAGGTACTATTATATTTTTAGCACCAGACCATTCCATTACTGCCATGTATATCTCCGAAGCGGGTATGATCACATCCGCCCGGTCTGGATTAAGTTGAAGTTCATTGATCCGCTCATCCATACTAAGCCCTTTTATGAATGTCTGTACCTCTCTGACTTTGGCTAATGACATTTTATCTCCCGAAGATTTTTGTGCTAACTCGAAAATTTTGTTGATGTTACCACCAGTGCCTACGGCAGTTATTTTTTCATTATACTCAGCTATTTTTTCAGTAACCCACTTTTTCATGTTTTTCCAAATAATGGGGGAATCATGATGCTCTAACCTTCTTACAGATCCGATCTTGAAAGATCTTGAAGCTACCTTTTCACCACCTTTAATGATGGTCAATTCGGTGCTACCTCCACCAACATCAATGTGGAGGTAGTTTTTTTTCTTGTCTAGAAAGGATTTTATAGCATTGTTGATTAGAAGAGCCTCGTTTTTTCCATCAATTACTCTGATCTTCAGCTTTACATCATTTTCAATCTCTTTTACTATTTCCTGACCATTTTTAGATTCTCTCATGGCTGATGTTGCGCATGCCATATAATCATCTACTTCATAAAGGTCGATGAGTAGTTTAAAGGCTTTCATCAGTTTTTTAAATTTCGCCTTTTTAGCAACGCTTATACTTCCGGTATTAAAAACATCCTGTCCCAGTCGGAGAGGAAATCTTACATACTCCAGTTTTTTAAAATTTAATTGTCCTTTAGTGCGTATTGTACTGGTCACTTGAAGCCTGATAGCATTCGACCCAATATCTATAGCTGCTAGTTTCAAATTGATGTTATTTGTGCCTGAAATCAAAACTAATAATTATATTTAAGCTATCAATTTTATAAATTAATTTCTTCGTTTATTTAATGTTAATCCGGTATATAGCATTATGGAGCAGGCAAAATATATTTTCCTTAGCCTTTTATTTTGTAGCTGTATTTATGCCGACGACGAGGCCTTAGAAAGCCTTGGAGAAATGGAGGTGTATACTCCTATATATGCAGGGGAAGAAGACAACATTATCAGCTTTCAAGATAGTTATCCACTAAAAAAGCCAGGCAAAATATATGTGTATGGTAGTTACTTGTTTGTTAATGAACAGCAGATTGGAATACATATTATCAATAATGAAAATCCTGCTGAGTTAGAGTATGTGGTTTTTTTTAGGTTACCAGGCAATGTTGATATGGCAGTGAGAGGTAACTACTTGTATGCGGATCATGTGGGCGATTTGGTTGCTATAAATATCAGTGATCTTCGCAAGCCAGTGGTCTCAACCCGAATAGAAGGTATATATTCATATGCTGTAATGATGCCTCCGGAACCGGGGTATTTTGAGTGCATTGACAGAGCCAGAAAGCACTTGATGATTGGGTGGGAAAAGAAAATAGTTGAGAATCCTGAATGTTACTGGTAATGAAAAAAGGAGCATTGATTTACTTTTACTGTTTCTGGCTACTGACCTTTTGCTGCAGTTGTGGTGATGGATCAGATAGTGCCAATATTAACCTTTCCGGCCAGGGAGGGTCAATGGCGAGGTTTGCAATTAGTGGTAATAATTTATATGTAGTAGGAGAATCGTCATTGTTGAATTATGATATTACGGATCCTGCACACCCATCGTTCAATTCTGAGATCACGCTGGGCTTTGATATTGAAACCATTTTCCCGAAAGGTAATTATCTATTTATAGGAGCTCAGTCAGGTATGCACATTTTTGATGTTTCTGATCCTGAAAATTTGGTTAAATTAAGTACTTACAGCCATATTGTTAACTGTGATCCGGTGGTGGTAAGTGGTAACTATGCTTATGAATCACTTCAAGCAGGCTGTGGATCTAATAGCGCAGATCAATTTGAAGTAATAGATATTACTGACCCGGCTAACCCGAAGCAGGTTGGTCAATACAATGACGTGGATTCTCCTTATGGCTTGGGTGTAGTCAATAATTACATCTACCTGTGCGAAGGAGAGTTTGGAATAAAAATCCTCAACGTACAAGATCCCGAAAATATTTTTCTTGAAAAGGAGTTGGCAATTGATGCATATGACGTTATCGTGATTGACCAGGACAGGCTTTTACTGACTAGTGTCGATGGTATTTACCAGTTTGATATTAGTGACCCCATTACTCCTCAATTGATAAGTGAAATTCCGGTTGTAGAATGAAAATAGTACATGCGTTATTATTTGTTTTGACTGTGGTAATTGCTGCCCAAGGCCAGAATAATGAGAGCGAGGATAAAGCATATGGGGTGCCCAACCTTTATGTAAAATGGAGCCCTCTGCACCTTATTAATACTTTTCCCACAGTGCAGATGGATGCAGAGGTTAGGATTGGAGATAGAATGACCGTACAGGTAGGGGGTTCTCCCGTAATTTATGTGAGTAGTACGGATCATTGGTATGGCTTACATAAAAAAAGAGGGTATAAATTAAAATCAGAGCTAAGGTATTACTTTTTGCCAGTCCAACTGGAAGGAGAAAAGCTGTTTTACCTGTCGCTTTCTTTTGATTATAATAGGTTAAAAAATGATAAAACCGGTACCTTTGGATTCGACTGCAACGACAGGGACTGTCAATACCGTCAGCGGGTGCAGTTAGAGGAGAGGCGAGAAATTTATGCATTGACTCATCGTATTGGGATGCAAAGATATTTAACTTCCTGGTTTCTTCTGGATATTAATGCTGGCTGGGGAGTAAGGTGGGGAAGTTATTCGATGTTCAACGAGCCTCAGGGGTATGATGAGTATTTTAGAAATGACGAATCAGATAGTTTTGATAGTTTCTTTTATGGCGGCTATGTCGAGACCAGAGTAGCCATTGGTTTAGGTGTTAAACTTTCAGTAAGAATAAAATGACAATACAGGAAATACTTTCAAAGAGAATATTGGTTCTAGATGGAGCAATGGGTACCATGATCCAGCGTCATACGCTGACGGAGGATGATTTTAGAGGTGAAGCCTTCAGAGATCATAAATACCCCCTTAAGGGCAATAATGATCTGCTTTCAATCACGAGGCCGGATATTATAAAGGATATTCATAGGCAATACTTTGAAGCCGGAGCAGATATAGCGGAAACAAATACCTTTAGTGGTACCAAGATCGCCCAAGCAGATTATCACCTGGAAGATGCTGTATATGAGATCAACTATCAATCAGCCAAAATAGCTAGAGAAGCCGCTGATGAGTTTACTGCTGCTGAACCTGATAAACCAAGATTTGTTGCAGGGGCAATGGGGCCTACAAATAAAACAGCTTCAATATCACCGGATGTGAATAACCCCGGTTACCGTGGTGTAAGTTTTGATGAATTGGCTATGGCATACAAAGAGCAGGCAAAAGCTCTTGTTGATGGAGGTGTTGATTTATTGCTTGTGGAAACAGTCTTTGATACATTAAATGCTAAAGCTGCACTTTTTGGTATTTCTGAGCTTTTTGAAGAGACAGGAAAGAAGGTGCCGGTAATGGTTTCAGGAACTATTACTGATGCAAGTGGCAGAACCCTCTCAGGACAAACCACTCAGGCATTCCTCATTTCTTTAGAACATATGCCTTTACTTAGCATAGGCCTCAATTGTGCCCTCGGAGCAAAAGACCTGAGGCAATATTTACAGGTGTTGGCAAAAGATTCACATTTCTTTGTAAGTGCGCATCCGAATGCAGGTCTTCCTAATGAATTTGGAGAGTATGATGAATCTCCTGAAGCTATGGCAGCTCAAATAGAGGTGTTTTTGAAGGAAGGACTTATCAATATTATTGGAGGGTGCTGTGGTACCACTCCGGAGCATATCAAGGCGATTGCTGAGGTGGCAGCAAAATATGAACCTAGAAAACTAGCGGAGCTACAGACTGATTAAAAAAAAGTAAGGTAGAAATTCACGTTTTTATCTGGCTTATTATTAAGTAAAAATCTCCTTTTAAGCTTATTGTAATCGTTTGCGATTTTGCTCCAATCATTGTAAACCTTTAAAGTAAAGGGGCGTTTGCTTGTTAAATTGATCATAGTTTGGCTTTAACTCTTTTCTCGTTACAATTTCATTTGGTATATTCAAGGCATGGCAAGAACAATAATAGTTTCCAATAGACTTCCGGTTAAAGTACAAAAAAATGATCAAGGAGAATTACAATATAAACCCAGTGAAGGTGGTTTGGCCACAGGGCTTGGTTCTATTTATAAAGTGGGTGATAACGTATGGGTAGGGTGGCCGGGCCTATATTTTCAAGATGAGAATAATAAGAAGGAAGCTACTGCTAGGCTAAAAGATGAGAACATGTGGCCTGTCTTTCTGACTGAAAATGAAATAAAGCTTTATTATGAGGGGTTCAGTAATGAAACCTTATGGCCGACATTCCATTATTTTAATGAATATGCTTTATATAAGAAATCTTACTGGCTTGAGTATCAGAAAGTGAATCAGAAGTTTTGCGATGAGGTGGTTGCGGTAGCCAACCCGGATGATACTATTTGGGTGCATGACTACCAACTGATGCTTTTACCAGATATGATCAGGCAAAAACTTCCTGATGCCAGTATCGGGTTCTTCTTACATATTCCGTTTCCGTCGTTTGAGGTATTTCGTCTGTTGCCATGGAGAAGGGAATTGCTCGATGGGGTACTAGGCTCTGATCTTATTGGTTTTCATACCTATGATGATATGCGTCACTTCCTGAGTTCAGTCAGCAGGATCAACTTTATTGGTAATAACCATGGACAGATTATGCGTGACCGTAGGACAATTGCTGTTGATTCATTTCCCATTGGTATTGATTATGATAAGTACGCAGCATCAGCAGCGTCTCCGGCTACACTCAGTCGTGAAGTGAAATTCAGAACATCACTTGGAGATCAGAAATTAATGCTGTCCATTGATCGCTTGGACTACTCTAAAGGAATACCGGCACGTCTGCAGATTTTTGATATATTTCTAAATAAGCATCCAGAATATCAGGGGAAAGTTTCTCTGTTGATGATTGTAGTTCCATCGCGGGATAATGTTGAAAAATACAAGAACTTAAAAGAAGAGGTTGACCTTTTAGTGGGAAGAATCAATGGAAAATATGGTTCAATGAACTGGACGCCAATACATTATTTCTACAGATCATTTCCATTGGAGGACCTGTCAGCCTTCTACCGAATGGCCAATGTGGCTTTGGTCACTCCGATGCGTGACGGCATGAATCTAGTGTGTAAGGAATACATTGCTAGTAAACTGGACAAGCATGGTGTGTTAATTTTGAGTGAAATGGCAGGAGCTTCTAAGGAACTTTCAGAGGCTATCATAGTTAACCCCAATGATAAGCATCAAGTGGTTGATGCCATATATGAGGCCCTGACCATGCAGGAAGAAGAGCAGGAAGTACATATGAGTTACATGCAGGATACCCTGAAAAAATTCAATATTCATCATTGGGTAAAACTGTTTCTTGACAGGTTAACACTTGTTAAAGACAATCAAAAAAAGATGGCAACCAAAGTGATGGATTCATCTATGAAGGCAAAACTGTTACAGGATTTTGAAGGAAGTAAGGAAAGGTTGCTATTTCTGGATTATGATGGTACACTTGTTCCATTTAACAGTGATCCGCAAAAGGCAAAGCCAGATCAACAGTTACTTGATATTATTGAGACACTGACGGCTATGGATAATACGCATGTTATTATTATTAGTGGCCGGGATAAAAATACGCTCCAGAACTGGTTAGGACAATTTGATGTGGAGTTTGTAGGAGAGCATGGTGTGTGGATACGCATGAGAGGTGAGGACTGGAAGACCATAGGGGCTCTTGATGGTTCCTGGAAAGACGAGATCAGGCCTATACTAGAGATGTATTGTGATAAAACACCACGATCTTTTATCGAAGAGAAAGATTTTTCACTAGTATGGCACTATCGTAAGGTGGAGACTGGTTTGGGAGAACTCAGAGCAAGAGAAATTATCAGCCATTTGAAATACTTGTCAGTCAATATGAATCTTCAGGTGCTGGAAGGAAATAAGGTTGTAGAAATTAAGAATCTTGAAGTAAATAAAGGGAAAGCAAGTGTGAGGTGGTTGGAAAATAGCAAGGCAGATTTTGTTATGGCCATCGGTGATGACTGGACAGATGAGGATACTTTTAAAGCTATGCCAAAGCATGCATACACTGTAAAAGTTGGAGATTTACGTTCAGCTGCGAGGTTTAGCGTGCGCGACCATCTTGCAGTAAGAAACCTGCTTGAAAAAATGGTCGCACCAGCTAAGACCCCTATAAAAAGTTAGGTTTATCCAGTTTTCTGCTTATTCTGTAAGCAGCGTTAACTAGCCCTACATGACTGTAAGCCTGGGGGAAATTTCCCCATTGGCTGCCGGTCTTAGCATCAACATCTTCACTCAATAGGCCAAGGTGATTGCCATAGGTTAAGAGATTTTCAAAGGCTTTTATGGCTTCGTCAATACGTCCAGCACAAGTTAGAGCCTCTACATGCCAGAAAGCACAGATAAGGAATGTGGTTTCTGGTTCCCCGAAATCATCTGCATGTTTATAACGATAAAATAAGCCTTCACTAGATTTTAACTCGGCTTCAAGTGCTTTTAGGTGCTTTTGAGTAGCCTCAGAGCCATTTTCTAGGTAACCCATCATGATTAGTTGAAGGTTACTGGCATCCAGGTTTTTAGATCCGATAGCCTGAGTGTATACCCCTCTGGATGCATCAAAACAAGCTTCGATCTTTTCAGTTGATTCCTTGACAAGTTTTTCTGCTAATCGGACTATTTTTTCATCGCCAAACATCTTACCTATCTTAAAGGCAGCTTTTGCACCTGTCCAGTGGAAAAGGTAAGTGTAGCAATGATATTGACTTAAAGTCCGGAATTCCCAAAGTCCAGCATCGGGTTCATTCATAAGTTGGTCAATTTGCTTCAGGATGTCATACACCAGATGCAAAGAATCCGAACGTTCCACATTGATAAAGCGGCGGTCGACATATAATGGGAGTAATGCAGCCAGAATTTGCCCGTAAACGTCATTCTGGACGTGAGTGTAAGCTTGGTTACCAACCCTAACAGGTTGATTGCCCAAGTATCCTTTAAGGTCAAGCGTTTGCTCGGTTAACATTTCATGTCCGGTTATACCATAAAGAGGTTGAAACCTTTCTCGTGACTTAACCGATATATTGACGATGTAATTAAAATACCTTTCCAGCTCTTCAAAGTGGCCAATGTTATTAAATGCTGTAAGGGTGTAATAGGCATCGCGCATCCAGCAATAACGGTAATCCCAGTTCCTACCACTGCCAGGTGCTTCAGGTAAACTGGTGGTACCGGCTGCAATTATGGCACCGGTATCTTCATATTGGTGGATTTTTAACACCAAAGCAGATCTATTAATATCCGCCTGGTGAAAATTACTTACACTAAGGTTTTTGACCCATCCACGCCAGTACCTTTTAGTACGATCCAGAAAAGTTTCGCAGGTACTAACCAGAGGGGCTTCCAGTGGAGCTCCATAAGTAAGCGCGAGGTATTTAGTTTCGTTGAGTACAATATAATTGTCCTGAACTATATAAGATAATGAGAAATTAGTTGTCAGCCTAAGCTCTTTAGCCAACCCTAGGTATTCAATATGATTACTTGCTTCATATTGCATAGGTTTAAGGTTGCCATAATCACCCACAGGCTCGCATGAAACTTTAACACGCGGTCTGCCTTCCAATGGCTCCACCTTTCTGATTAACATCAGAGGTTTGAAATACCGATCATATTGATGGAAACGGGGGGCGAAGTCCGTTACCCTGTATCTTCCCTCTTCAGAAGTTATCTCAGTACACAGGATATTTGTGTTTTCCAGGTAATATTGTTTGCTTTCCTTAATTTCCCCCGAAGGTAGTATTGAAAATCCTCCCCCTTTATCATTATCAAGCATTTTACCGAAAATGAAACTGCTATCAAACCGTGGCCAGCACATCCATTCGATAGTGGTGTCTTTATGAATATGTGCCTGATAAGAACAGTTGCCAATCAAGCCATAATCGTAGGTGTGTTTACTCATATATTAACTGAAGATTTTTTGTTTAAATGGTCTACCACAAGGCTGCTGGCACCTAAAATAGGGGCACTTTGGTTTTGCAATCCAGAGGGTAATACTTTCACTTTATTTTTATATATGGGCATGAGGTTGGCTTCAAGGTGCTTGCGGGTAGGGGCGAAGATCAAGTCACCAGCCAGTGATAGCCCTCCGAAAATAAATATAGCTTCCGGATTTGTGTGAGCTACACTGTCAGCCAATTTGGAACCAAGGATTTTACCTGTATATTCGAAGGCTGCTTTTGCTACAGAATCACCTCGTTCAGCAGATTCAGTGATCATTTTAGTAGACAGGTCATGAAAGCTAATGCCTCGTAACTCACTTTCTTCAATATGATCAGCCAGTAGTTTATACACTGTTCTTTTTATTCCAGTAGCTGACACATAAGTTTCAAGACAACCAACTTTGCCACAACCACAGTTTCTGCCATTGGGGTTAACGGTTACATGTCCCAGTTCGGCGGCGAAGCCATCAAAACCATAGATAAGTTCTCCATTGGCTACGATGCCGGATCCTAAGCCAGTACCCAGTGTGATGACTATGAAATCCTTCATGCTTTTTGCATTCCCATAGATCATTTCACCCATGGCTGCAGCATTTGCATCATTGGTTATAATAACAGGAACGTTAAAATCTTTTTGCATGATATCTACAATAGGAATAATACCTTTCCAAACCAGGTTCGGGGCATGTTCTATCGTTCCGCGGTAAAAATTAGCATTAGGAGCTCCGACACCTATCCCTGTAATTTGCAGATCACTGGAAGTTTGCTCTAACCCATGTTTT
The DNA here is from genome assembly GCF_016775155.1 of Fulvivirga marina. Lineage (GTDB taxonomy): Bacteria > Bacteroidota > Bacteroidia > Cytophagales > Cyclobacteriaceae > Fulvivirga > Fulvivirga marina. Next base: position 180,257 of record NZ_JAEUGD010000001.1, read on the forward strand.
ATCGCACTATCTAATTCCTGGATATAGTCTTTGAAATCAGCATGTTTCTGCGTCGGTAATTTACTTTGGTAAAGTACTGTGCCCGCATCATCAACAATACCAAATTTGGTGTTTGTTCCACCTATATCAATGCCTACTGTAACTTCCTTCATGATTTTTGATAGTGTTTTTTGATGTGGTATTGTACCAGGTCATCAATAGGTTCTTTAATTATTTGTCCGACGAGGATTCCTTTTTGTTCAGCTACAGGCTTGAGAATGTCCTGAAAGATATATGAAATGGCACCTGTGAAGTGGGTTTTTATGGTTTGATGCTTGCTGAAAGGGGTGATATAGAGATCCATGAACTCACTCATGCCTTTTTGGAGCATGCTTTGAAAATATTCATGTTCTTTATGTTCTTCTATGAATTTCATGAATGAGGCCAGGTAGACATTGGCATATGGCTTCATATATACATTTTCAAGTATTTCATCTTTTGTAAGGTTATACTTTGCTGAAAAGGTATCATGCAGGTCCGAAGGAAGTTTCTTGTAGAGATAGGCGTTTAACAGTTTCTTTCCGTAATAGGATCCGCCGCCCTGATCTCCGAGGATGTAATCAAGTGCAGGAGTTTCCTGTCTTACAATGTCCCCATCAAAATAGCATGAATTAGACCCTGTACCCAAAATGCATGAAATGTTGGGTACACCTTCGTAGGTGGCAAGAGCAGAAGCTACAATATCATGGTTAACATAATGGTGAGCTTTTGGGATGACTTTGGATAAAGCTCTTTTTACGATGGATTGAAGACTTTTGCTGCCGCATCCGGCACTGTAAATAAAGGCTACTTCTATAGCGTTAAAGTGGTTGGCAAGTTCACCTGCAGACTTAATGGTTTCTGCAATTTTTTCCTCACTATGGAAGAATGGGTTGATACCCCCTGTGCTTACCTGTTTCAAAATTTTCGCGTCTTCTACAAGTCGCCAATCGCATTTTGTAGAACCGCTAATACCGATTAATATCATATAGACAAGATTTTAGCTATTCTTAATAATTCTGGTTCAATCTCACGGTCTTTATTCATAGTAGTGACGAAATCGTTGTAGACCATTGTTTTGTCCCGAACGCCAACCATCACATCCGTTTTTCCCTGGATCAATCCTTCAATAGCAGCTATCCCCATCTTGCTAGCCAACACCCTGTCAAAGTAGGATGGTGAACCTCCACGCTGTAAGTGACCTAATATAGTTACTTTTGTATCATAATAACTAAACTTTTCATTGACTTGTTTAGCTATTTCTATAGCACTGCCACTTTTTCCTCCCTCTGCGACGATCACAAGACTTGAACGCTTGTCACTTTTGTCCAATGTAGCTATTAGCTCATCGGTTGTCATTTTTTCTTCAGGAATAATTGCAGCAATTGCTCCTCCGGCAATACCGCTGTTGATCGCAATATAACCTGAATCACGCCCCATAACTTCAATAAAAAAGAGCCTGTTATGGGATAGTGCTGTATCACGTATCTTATCTATAGCCTCTACGGCAGTGTTCGTGGCAGTGTCGTACCCAATAGTATAGTCGGTGCCAGGAAGGTCATTGTCAATAGTGCCAGGAATACAGATTACGGGCATTTTAAATTCTTCGTAGAATTTATGGAGTCCGGTAAAAGTGCCGTCTCCTCCTATACCGACTAGAGCATCTATACCTCTTGCCCTGAGGTTGTCGTATGCTTGCTTTCGACCTTCAGGAGTTCTGAACTCCTTGCTTCGGGCAGACTTTAAGATTGTTCCACCTCGTTGAATAATATTACCTACTGATCTTGCATCAAGAGGAACAATGTCATTATCGATCATGCCCTCATAGCCTCTATATACAGCAAAAACCTCTTTGTCGTAGTATATACTGGCTCTAACTACGGCCCGAATGGCCGCGTTCATTCCGGGAGCATCTCCACCGGAAGTAAAGACCGCGATTTTTTTTATTTCAGTGCTCATTAATATTTTTTTATATTTGACAAATCAAAGTTAGTGTAAAAGATACACTTAGGCAATAGGAAATTGACAAGGAAAATAGCTAATAATTTTAACCCACATGTGTCTGTGGACTGTGTGATATTCGGATTTGATGGAGTCCGGCTTAACGTACTTATTATAGAACGTGAACAGGGCGGGGGTGTTTCAGCGTTGCCAGGAGATTTAATACGTGACGATGAAACGCTCGATGATTCGGCAAATCGTGTGCTATATGAGCTAACGGGATTGTCTGATATTTATTTGAAGCAATTGCAGGCTTTTGGAGACCCGGATAGGATAAAGGGCCTGCAGGATGTGCAATGGTTGAGAAATGTGAGAGAAGAGCCCTCTGCGCGTGTTATAACTATTGCATATTACTCACTGGTTAACCTGCAGAATTTTTCACCCAAAGCAGCTTCATTTGCCAGAGATGTACGGTGGGAGCCGGTTTATGATTTTGCGAAGCTGGCATTCGATCATAACAAAATTGTGGATAAGGCCTTGGAACAATTGAGGTTAAGCTTGAAGTATGATCCACTAATAGGTTTTGAACTTCTGCCTAAGAAATTCACATTAAGGCAGTTGCAAAAGCTTTATGAGGCGGTACTGAATCACAGTATTGATAAGAGAAACTTTAGGAAGAAATTTTTGAGTGCTAAACTGCTAAAACCGCTAAATGAGAAGGAGCAGGGGGTGCCACATAAACCTGCGCAGTATTACGAGTTTGACCGCAAACGCTATATGCGGATCAAGGACAAATTCTGGTTTTAGGCAATGCGTGATGAGCCATTCAACATCAACTCGGCAGTTGCTGGGTTGGTGGCCAAAGGAATGTTGTGTACATCGCAAATGCGCAGCAACATTTGAACGTCTGGTTCATGAGGATGTTTGCCCAGCGGATCCCTGAAGAATATTACCATGTCGAGCTCTTTGGTTGCTGCCATTGAAGCGATCTGAGCATCGCCCCCTATTGGGCCTGATAACAATTTGGTAACTTCCAATCCTGCATTGGCTACATGGCCACCGGTTGTACCGGTGGCAAATAGCTCAACTTGTTTTAATTTGTTTTTGTTTTTTAGTAGAAAAGCCACCATTTCGGGCTTTTTACCATCATGTGCTATAATGGCTATGCGCATAAATTTATTTCTTTCTTGAAATTACTTTTAAGGCCGCTTCAACAATGTGGTTAGGACCAAGCCCATATTTTTCCAGCAACTCTTCAGGGGTCCCACTTTCTCCGAATGAGTCCTGAACAGCGACCATTTCAACTGGTGCCGGGTGATTTGCTGTTAATGTGCTCGCTACACTTTCTCCTAAACCTCCGCTAATCTGGTGCTCCTCGGCTGTTACAGCACAACCAGTTTTCTTAACAGATTCAATTATTGCCTGAGTATCCAATGGCTTAATAGTATGAATATTGATTATTTCCGCACTTATACCTTTCTCCGCTAATATTTCTTCAGCTTGAATAGCCTGCCATACCATGTGTCCATTAGCAAAAATGGTGACATCTGTACCTTCTACCATTTTTATGGCTTTGCCAATTTCAAACTTTTCATCTGCGGGAGTGAATACAGGCCACTTTGGTCTTCCAAATCTCAGGTAAACAGGTCCTTCATACTCTGCAATAGCTATGGTAGCTGCTTTGGTTTGATTGTAATCGCAAGGAACAATTACCGCCATATTAGGTAACATTTTCATCATGCCTACATCTTCCAATATCTGATGTGTAGCACCGTCTTCTCCAAGTGTTAGGCCCGCATGAGAAGCACATATTTTAACGTTTTTGTCCGAGTATGCTACAGATTGCCTAATTTGATCATAAACCCTTCCGGTAGAAAAGTTGGCAAAAGTACCTGTAAAAGGGATTTTACCTCCGATAGTCATACCAGCTGCCAATCCAATCATATTAGCTTCTGCGATACCGACTTGAAAGAATCTCTCAGGAAACTCTTCTTTGAAGGCACCCATTTTTAAAGACCCTGTAAGGTCAGCACAAAGGCCTACAACTTTGTCATTTTTTTTACCTGCTTCCAATAAGCCGTCTCCGAAGCCTGAACGCGTATCTTTTTTTTCTGAAAATGTAAATTTAGCCACTGCTGGGTATGATTTAATAAAGTGATCAATTTTTTAGAAGCCCAAATTTAAGAGTTTACTTTTAAAATTAGTAAAAATGTTTTGTAATTACTTGATACCATTCAGGTAAGACTCAGTTAAAGACTTTTACCACTGCGGATCTTCCAGGTTGAATGGTTACCATTTTTGTTGCGGTATATTTACTGCCAGGGGCTTTATCGACTCTAAATACTATTTTATAGGTTCCTGGTTGTAATGCTAAGCTCACTTTTGATTGGTTATGAGCCAGGTCATATACCCACTTCTGGCGTCCTGATTCATCGATTTCATAAATACTGCCATACCCTGGCGCGCTGTTGTATAGGTTTAAGAGGCCAGGCTCGGGGAGAGTAAGTGTGGTAGTCTGATCTTGATTAACTTCTACGTTTCTGAAATGCCTTCTGGGTGTTGTTAGCACTTCAATATCATATTTCCCAACAAGGTATGTGTGTAGGGAGTTTATGTCATGAACATTCACAGTGGTGGGTTTACCGTTTTCTTTAATGATAGCCCTTACGCTATTTGTATATGTTGATGCTGACTTTTGTTTTATAGCTAGTTTTCCCTGAGGTGACGAAATAGTAATAATATTGTGTTTTCCGGGGGTCAAGTTTACATTCCTTTTAATTACAGGTGGTAAAGTATTGACTACGACATCATAGGTTAGTACAGGATCAAGCTGCACTGAGTCCGGACGCCCTTGAATGTCACGATAATGAACAAAATCAAATGCAGGTTCCTTAGTGAAATTGTTGATAAAAGATACGTTTACATTAGTCTCACGAGGTTGTCTGTTAATGTCCAGCAATTCAATACTTGCGGTAGTTTTATCAAGACTGGTGCTTACGGCTTTTGAAAGCGCTCGCTGAAAAGAACTGATGTCTTTTGCGTCATAATACTCGCCGATACATTTAAACTGCTTCCTATAATCCTGTCCCATTCCGATACCTATAATAAATGGCTTTAAAAAGATGCCTTTTTTCTGCAAAGCAAGAGATACTTCACATGGATCTCCATCGCATGACTCTATGCCGTCAGTAATGATAATTACGATATTCCGGCAGCCAGCTACTAAGGGGAAATCATTCGCTGTCTGTTCAAGCGAATAAGCGATGGGAGTAGTACCTTTAGGAGAAATTGCGTTAAGCTTGTTGATGATTAGGTTGTGATTGCCTTTTCCAAAACCGACCTCCAGCCTTGTATCTTTACAATTTTGGCTAGACCTTCGGTACAGGTGACCATAAGCTCTCAGAGCCAATTCGAGGTTTGGATTGGTTTTTAGAGAGTCTACAAGGCTACCAAGCAGTTCTTTTGCTGCTGTTATTCTGTTAGTTCTTCCCCAACCAGCTAACATGCTACCTGATCCATCCAGCAAGAATAATATCCTGGTTTTGTCAGGCAGCTTTTGCTGCACCTCCTGAGCACGGGCAATGTATGCCAGTAAGACCAGTAGTAATATGATATGCAGTACTTTTTTTGCAACTTGTTTATTGTATAGACATCCAAACATTAAATTTATTCACATATTGGTAGAATAATAAAACGCTGATATTTCCGCTTATGTTTAACATCGCACTACGTCTCAATCCAGACTAGGCTGTTTTTGCTAAATTAATGTCATGCAAAACCATTCGCGTACCATTGGTTGCTAAGTGAACTTGGTAACCACGATTATATCGGTAATCTTATGCTCTGCTTTAAGTAACTCTTTAGTGCCGTGTTGAAGAGCCCTGAAAAATCCAGTATCTGCATCTTTAATATAAACCAATTTCATTATGTGTAATTTTTAGATCAGGTTACAAAGGTTGGTGTTCAGGGTTGAAGAAAACTGGAAAATTGCGGCATTGGTTCTTTCAGTATTACTGGAAAAGGTAGGCTTGTATCCTGAAAATTCTTTAAAATCATTAATGAAATGAGTCAGACAGAAGTAACGGCATTGATAGGCTATTTCTGTCTGACCTTTTTTCGAGAGCCATTATTAAATAGGGTATCAAATATTCCATTGTAGTGATTCAGCACATTCATGGCAAGAGATATGTGGTTACTTTCCAGAACCCAAAAGAGGCGTCTGAAAGAGAATAGTTTTGCGGACGGTAGAATAATTTAATAATTCAGGCTACCATGAAATTAATAAAAAAGGATCTTGGCGGTCAAGATCCTTTCATATAGAAGTTATTTAGTTTAGTAGTCCTTAAATGTTTCTTCAAGCTGAGCCAGCGCTTGCTTCAGTTGTTCATCGTTAGGAGCAACCCCATGCCATTTGTGCGTGCCCATCATAAAGTCAACCCCATGCCCCATTTCTGTAGTCATAAGGTTCAATACTGGTTTTCCTTTTCCTGTTAATGAACGGGCCTCTTTTATTTTAACAATCAGAGACTCCATGTCATTGCCATAACTTTCAATGACATGCCAGCCAAAAGCTTCCCACTTGGCTTTTAGATCTTGTAGATCAAGAACTTCTTTAAGAGGGCCATCAATTTGCTGCCCATTGTAATCTATAGTGGCAATGATATTGTCTACCTTATTGTGTGCTGCATACATTGCAGCTTCCCAAACCTGTCCTTCTTGCTGTTCGCCGTCACCCATGAGTACATAAACGTGGTGGTTGTCATCGTTCAGTTTCTTAGCTTGCGCTGCTCCAATAGCTACAGACAGCCCTTGTCCGAGAGATCCTGAGGCAACACGAATACCGGGGAGTCCTTCTTCAGTAGCAGGGTGTCCCTGTAACCTACTGTCCAGCTTTCTGAAAGTGGCAAGTTCAGAAACATCAAAATATCCGCTTCTTGCCAAGGTACTGTACCATACAGGAGAAATATGGCCATTTGATAGAAAGAACAGATCTTCACCAATACCATCAGAGTTGAAGTCACTGCTATGCTTCATAATATGAAAATACATAGCTACAAAGTATTCGGTACACCCTAAAGAACCACCAGGGTGGCCTGATTGTACTGCATGTACCATTCTAAGGATATCTCTTCTTACTTGAGATGCAATTTTTTCTAATTCTTCAATGTTGGGCTGGTTCATAACTGATCTGCTGTGTGAAATTTTTAAAGTTGCGAATTTAAAGAAACCTATTGAATTTCAGGCCTAATCTGTCAGGATTATATTTTTTAAGTAGAATCTATGGCAAGCATTATGTGCTGACAATGTGGCTTTTGTGTAACTTTTGTCAAAAAAAATAAAAATGGAGTTACTTTTAATGTTTGAGCTGTATATAATCTAGGTAACCAAATTTTTTATGATGAATTTAAGAGACATACAGGCTAAGTTGGTAAGAGTTTATTCACATGAGTTGGATCTAATGATTAAATTATATTCCAACTGATTTTATTTTTTAAGCTATAAATTGGTATACCTGCTAGTGACGAAATAAGATATTCGTTTGTAATTAACATGTTATACCTGAAATTAAATTAAAAAGAGGCTGTCTCAAAAGTCTCTCAAAAGAAAGGCTGGCGAAAATTCTATCGCCAGCCTTTTTA
>NZ_JAEUGD010000010.1 GCF_016775155.1 Fulvivirga marina
AAACCTGGACCACCCAATCAGCACAAGGCGGCTACAGCATACATAACATCAACTACGACCTGAACGGTAACATCCAGAGCCTCAACCGGCAATCTATAGAAGAAGACCTGCGCACCATAGATGCCCTGACCTACAACTATGCCAACGGAGGCAACCAGCTCACCGCTGTCAGTGATGCCGCAGGGTGGGAAGGCTTCACCGATAAAAACACTACAGGAGACGACTACGAGTACGATGCCAATGGCAACATGATCGTAGACAGGAACAAAGGCATCACCATCACCTACAACCACCTGAACCTACCCGTAAAAGTAGAGAAAGACACCAGCAACTACATCGTCTATCACTACGACGCTACCGGCGTAAAACAAGAACAGATCGTCTATGAAGAAGGCAAAGCCCCCAAAAGCACCCGGTACTTCGGAGAGCTGATCTATGANTCCCAGCGCGCTTTGAGACAGAAACGGCATCGGATGAAGAAAAGCTATATAGTGGAATAGCCAACACACGGGTAAAGTTCCCAAGTGCAGATGCAACCAATAGTGATATCAACGTGGCGGGAGACGATGAAGTCATTGGCCTGAACAATCAGATATCAGCAGGAGCCGCCCTGAGTACCCCCGTAGGCCCCGGAGATAAACTGGATATGCAAGTCTACAGCTACTATGAAGCCGGGGATTATGGCGGCTTACAGACTGGCAATGCTGTGTTGATGGCCGTAGCCGGGGCTTTTGGAGGCGCAAACGGCGGCAATACCTACGAGCAATCGACTTATGATGCTTTTAGCAGTGCGGATGGAGCAGGGATGTTGGTAAGTGGAAATGATGCAGGTGATGCGAGGCCAGCAGCCTATTTGAATTACATCCTGTTCGATGAAAAAATGAACCCTTACAAATTTGGGCACGCTCAAATCACGGGAACCGCCAACAGCCACGAGCTAGTGACCTTGAATGATGTTATTGTAGAGGAAGCAGGCTTTGCCTATATTTACCTGAGCAATGAGAGTGACAGCCCGTTGCCGGTGTTCTTTGATGATATGAATGTGGTGCTTACGGAGGGTAATGTGGTGCAGAAGGATGATTATTATCCCTTTGGGCTGCAATTTAACTCATGGAACAGGGTAACCACTAAACCCAATAAACACCTTTACAATGGTAAAGAGCTACAAACGGACCTTGGACTAAACTGGTATGATTACGGGCTAAGGTTTTATGATCCGGTATTAGGAAGATGGCCTGTTATAGACCCACTGGCAGATGAGTTTCATTCATGGTCTTCCTATAATTACACATTTAATAATCCTGTAAGATTTACTGATCCTGACGGAGCTGCACCAACTGATATAATAGTATTGTCCTATGGTGGTTCACAACGAAACCATACATTCGGCCATCAAGCAGTTTTGATAGGTAATGATAAAGATGGATATGTTTTTTATTCACGAGATAAGGATGGGTCATATACAAACTCAGAAGGTGATGTTGTTAATGACAATTATACAATAAAGAGCTTTGATTCTATTGAAGAGTTTGCGAACTCAGAGTATAACACCTTTAAGGAAGATTATGATGATGATGAAGGTTTTAAACATTCTGAAAGAGACAGTGATGGAAATATTAAGCAACGTTTTAAAGAAGGATATAGAATTAAAACAGATTCAGAAACTGATGAAAAAATGAAAGCTGCTGCTGACGCTAAAACGAAGGAAAGTTTTAGTTTATTTAGCAGTAATTGTACTCATGGTTGCAAAGAGGCTCTAGATGCAGGAGGGTTAAATAATGGAGAAAGCACTGATGGTTCTAAGAATTATTTACCTCAAACAAAACAGGAAGAAATTGAAAGAAGTAATAAGGGTACGGATATAGATGATCAATTAGTGCCAAAGAGAGATAAATAACTGTAATGTATGAAAAAGTTAATATATATTTTGCTGACTTTAGTTCTTTTGATCTTTGGGGGGTACTATGGTATAAGCGTTTTATTAAATAATAGTGGGCAGTTCACTAATTACTATTTTTATCCTTCATCCTCAATTAAGAGCTCCAAGGATTTAGACATTTTTTTAAATGAAGTTCCTGAAGAAAATATCCTTTATGAAGGAGATTCAGTGTTTATGTCAGGTGTAAAAAAGGATATCTTGTTTTGGTTCGATACGTCAAAGACAGAAAAGTCTTTTGGTTTTCTTAACCTATTCGCACGAGATATAATTTATGATGATCTTAGGACGTTGCGAGTAGGCTTCATAGATGATAAAAAGCGGTTTAGCACTTATAATAATAACTATCATTTTAAGTTTTCAGAATCAAATAATCTTGAAACCATTCATACCAGTTCAGGTAAACGCTTTAAAATAGGGAGTGTTGCTGAAATAGTTTTCTTTAATAAAAAGAATAAGGAAAAGATTGGGACAGTCAAAATAAGGGTTGGGTAACTAGCTCTTTTAGTTCTTTCCTCTGTTCCCGCCATATATGTGGTGGTTTGAATGAGAAAATAGAGAAGCCTTGCAGTAAAAAATGCAGGGCTTTTTTATTGATTTTATGTCACATATGATTACAAATGATTACAAGTCAATACAAATTAGCGCACTACAAAATGCGTGCAGAATAAATTCCGGGTGTATAAAGAAAATTTTGCATACATAAAAAACAGCGAAAATAGAGCGAACATATTTTTGTTTTTACTTATCTTTACTGGTATGCTGGAATTTGATATTAAATCACCACAGGATACATTAGGAGTTGTAAAAGCTACTGTGCATAAAAGTGGTAAACTAGGTTTTTCTTCAGGGGCTATAAAAATGCTAGGTTTAGAAAACGAAGGCCATAGGTATTATAAGGTGGCTACAAATAAAGCAGATTCTGAAGATGATAGTTTGTATCTAATAGTTGCAAGTAAAGGAGAAGAAGATGTGTTTAAGGCTAGTAAAGCAGGTCAGTATTATTACCTAAGAGTAAAGCATGTATTAGATGAGATGACTGTAGATTATAAGAATGAAAAAGTGATCTATGATATCAGAAAGGTGGAAGAGAAAGAAATTAAGTATTATAAATTAACAAGGAGGAAGCCGATAAGTAGAGCTAATTAAAAATATATAAAAAAACCCTAAGAGGATTTGGCGGTCGATCTTAGGGTTTGGAATATCCAAGTTGTCATGCATTGGTAAACGTAGGCTTATCACCTCCGTGTATATTCCCTTTTTGTTTACACAAATATACGATAGAAAGTTATAAAAAACTATTGTAAAGTTAGTGTTAGACTGCCATAGTTAAGTATATGTGATAATAAAAATTATTGAATCTATGGTAAAAATAGAGAAAGTTCAAACGACAGTTACTCAAAGATTTAGTGCTGTTGTAATACAAGAAGCATGGGATAAAGGACATGTAGTTCCTGGTTTAAACAAAGACTCATGGAGAGAAGATGATAATGGTAATCTGCTGAAAAGAGCTGATTATGGTAATAGTTCATCTAATTATGGATGGAAAGTATCTGCAAGGTCACGTCCTTTAGCTCTTGCTGATTGTCTGGTGATGCTAACTGTTCGGTTGAACGTAGCATAAAAAAACCAAGCCTTTTAGTATGGAGACTTTCGGGCTCGGCTTTAATGTACTCGCAATACAAACATAAGCCTAAAAAGATAAGTCTCCTAGTGGGCCTGTACTAGACAGGAAACACCCAAGTATATGAAAGGAGGTGTTTAAGATGTCCAAAACTCGTGAAGGGAAAAAGATCGTTTCTGTTCCTGCTCATACAAGGAGGTTAGGGGGCAAGACGATTAAAGTTCCCGCTCATAAGCGTTCTACGCCTAACTAAAATTAAAGGTGGCTTTTGCTGCCTTTTTTTATGTCATTCTAAGTGCGCTTGTGTAAGCACCCCCGTTTTAGGACTCCATAAAAGTATAAATTCTATTAATTATTATTGTTATAATAGG
>NZ_JAEUGD010000011.1 GCF_016775155.1 Fulvivirga marina
TCCTTTATCAGGCATTAGTTATCGGTATTCAGTAATCAGTTATTGGGGTATTCGGTGCCTGTAATACGATTAATGTTTGCACTACTAAAATTGGTTTTAAGAGAACAGATACCCATTTTCAAACTTCATGGTGCTAAGGAACTATTCTGAATCATATTTAATGAAATAGATCAGCCGAAGAAAATTATTATCCATTGTCAAAATGGAGCCAGAGCAACAATAGCGGAATCATTGTTAAATAAAGAAGGAATCGATAATGTTAGAGTTTATTTGGGAGGTATGAATGAATGATTGGCAAATAATAAAAATGTAGTAAAATCTTAGGGAATTTTACCCCTTATGTAACATATGTTACTGAGGGTGATAAAAAAGAATTGTTTATTAAAGACATTTTAAAATTCAGAATATGAAATCACATTATCAAATCTTAATCATTGGAGGTGGAACAGCAGGTATAATGTCTGCGGCTAATCTTTTGCAAAAAGACAAGTCTTTAGATATAGGATTAATTGAACCAGCCAATACACACTATTATCAACCTGCTTGGACTTTAGTTGGAGGTGGAACATACAATTATGATAAAACAGCAAGGCCCATGTCTTCCGTTATGCCAAAAGGTGTAACATGGATAAAGGATTATGCAGAATCATTTGACCCTGAACAAAATGGTGTTACAACTAAAGCAAACGGTAAAATTACTTACGATTTTTTGATTGTATGTCCTGGACTTGTTATGGAACCTTCTATGATTGATGGGTTAGAGGAGTCTCTTGGTAAAGGTGTTGTTTGTAGTAATTATACTAACCCAAATCATACCTATGAAGTAATTAAAAATTTCAAAGGAGGAAATGCATTATTTACTCAGCCTACAACTCCAATTAAATGCGGTGGAGCACCTCAAAAAATTGCTTATTTGGCTGCTGATAATTTTAGAAGAAACAAGGTAAATGCTAACGTAATATTTGCTATACCTGGTGGCGTAATTTTTGGTGTGAAAGAAATTGCTACTACATTACATGAAGTGATTAGTCGCTATGGAATTCATTTTAGACCATTTTATGCACCTGTTAAGATCGATGGTGAGAATCGAATAGCTACATTTAAATATGTTAAGCCTGGTGAGAATCAATGCGTTGTAAATGAAAACAATAAGTTGGGAGAGAAACTGGTAGCTGAAGGTGAAAATACAGTTACAATACCTTTTGACATGTTGCATCTTGCTCCACCACAAGCAGCACCAAAATTTATACGAGAATCTACTTTAGTTAATGATGCTGGATGGCTTAATGTTGATCACCATACACTAAGGCATAATAAATATGCTAATATTTTCGGTTTAGGAGATGTTGCAGGTTTACCTACTGCCAAGACAGGTGCGGCAATTAGAAAGCAAGTTCCGATCGTAGTTGATAACATTTTAAAACTATTATCACTAGGTGATATTGGTAACAAATCTTATAACGGGTATTCTTCATGTCCATTGGTAACAGGTTCTGGAAAAATGGTATTAGCTGAGTTTGATTACGATCAAAATTTCACTCCTGACCCAAAGCTTAAAAACATGTTAGTTTTCGATAGCAGCAAGGAACATTGGAGGCTTTGGATGCTAAAAAAATATGGGTTGCCGTATCTGTATTGGAATAAAATGCTAAAAGGCCAAGAGGTCTAATTGTAAGCTCCCCATTTTAGAACTACCTAAAAGTATAAATTCTATTAATAATTATTGTTAGGTGTTAGTTGTGGGTAACTCAATAGAGTTATCCACTGTTAACGCCACCGGTGCACATTGTGTATTGGGCTCATATTATTCAAGCTTTCATATAGCCTGATAAAGTTATAGTTATGTATCCAATCTTCAGTGAGCTGTCGCACTTCATCTATTGAATCAAATAAGTAAGCATCTCCACATGTAAAGCCTCTCTGTTAAAATCATCCATAACATTGAAAGAACGGAGTTTCCGTCGATTTTTCTACTTTCAAACTGTCCATTTTCGGGGTGATTACAAAAGTCCCTCTAAATTTTGAATGTGATAATTGTTACAAATTCTTATGAAAAGAATTCGTGTATTTACATTAAGCAAATATTAAAGAGCCATGAACACTATAAATTTAATTTTACTCGGAGTAGTATTATTCTCATCTGTATCTTGCGATGATGCGGCTTATGAAGTTAATCGCAATGAAAATGGCTCATTTATCACTCAAATTGATGCACTTCCCATTGAACCATTAAATGATGGAGAAATATCTGCTATAATGCTTATGCGAGAAGAAGAAAAGCTAGCCCGTGATGTATACGATAGTCTTTATGCAAAATGGAATTCAAATTCTTTTAACAATATTTCTTCAAGTGAGCAGAAACATATGGAAGCAGTACTTACCTTAATAAATAAGTATGAATTAAGTGGCCCTTCTGCCCAAGATATATCTGGTGAGTTTGTAAATACAGATCTTCAAAAACTATATAATAATTTAACTGAAACAGGGTCACTAAGTCTGATTGATGCATTTAAAGTAGGAGCGGCAATTGAGGAAATTGATATTTTAGATCTTCAACGTGAGCTAGACACAAATATTGATAATGAAGACATCATATTCGTATTTGAAAATCTTATGAAGGGATCAAGAAATCATCTTAGATCGTTTGTTAAAAACCTATCAAAATTAGGGATAATTTACACCCCACAATACTTGACCAAAGAAGGTTATGATGAAATCATCAATACGGATATGGAACGGGGCATGAGCGAAGGAACTCGTAAAAGAAATTGGAAAAATTAGTTAATAGAAGAAATTGAAATAATGAAGCAGCATATAAAAAGGTTAATTTATGGTCTTCTTGTTATTCAACTTGCAATGATGGTTGGATGTAAACAAACCAATGATAAAAAGTCTGAAATATCTTCAAAAAATCAAATAGAGAATAATTCTTCAGAAGCGTCAAATCTATTATTAGCTAACTGCTACGTCTGTCACAATCCAAATACAGATTCCCATGACGAAATCATAGCACCACCACTCGCGGGAATTAAAATGAGGTATATGAATGAAACAACTGACAAGGAAGAATTTATAAATCTCATGTCAAACTTTGTATTCAACCCTAATGAAGAATCAGCATTAATGGCTGGCCCTGTAATGAGATTTGGAATAATGCCAAAAACCAAATTGGGTGAAGATGATATAAGAAAAATTGTTACTTATATATATGAAAACGATTTAGATGAACCAAGTTGGTTCAAAGAGCATAAAGAGAGAAAACATAGGTAGTACAATAGTAAATAATCAGTATGAGTAGAAATTGCTCTGATATTATTAAAGAGAAAGCAAGTAAAGTCAAATGCTTTTGATATCAGGAATATGGTTGAAAATGGTTGAAAGTGGAGGTTGCTTACGTCCAGCAAATTGCTGAATCAGGTCAAAAGGAGAGGGGATTGTTAAAATAGAGAATAGGTACCACTTTGCGCAAAAGTGGAACGGAAAGGGCTAGGGCTGCTTCGGGAGCAAATGGAGACCGACTGAATTAGGAATTTTTCTTTTCTGGCTTACGGTCAGTAAACCAAACGGTTTTGCATTTATTGAGGATTACTAGCAATCGGTATAGTTATTAATTTTAAAAAAAATTATGTTAAATAGGACTCTTTTAAAGAGCGGTGGCATGACAGAATAGCGGGCCAGCGTAGGCCAGTGGGCAGAAGCATTATTACTCATACCCGCAAGGCATGCC
>NZ_JAEUGD010000012.1 GCF_016775155.1 Fulvivirga marina
ATTCTCATGCGAGTTCCAGTTCTATTTTAAGTTGCATAATGAGTTCATCCAGGAAAGATATCTTTCCGATCAGGTCTTCATAGGCGGCCAGGCCCAGCTCACGGCTGGAATACTTGCCAAAGACAAACTCCAAATTGCCGTCTTCATGGGCATTGTTCAGCATAAATGCTCCAAGGCTGTTTATGGAAGATTCCATAGGTTGATCTTTTATGGTTTTCAGGGTTGCCAGTAGCTCATCATGTATGGCGGTCTTTTCAATGGCCGCCTTCCATTGGGCATAAGGTTCTGAAGCATCTTCAAAAACCGGAACTAAGGAGTAGTTGTACTTCTCTTTATCAGCCAGGGAGCGGCTGTAGATCACCAGGCCGAAAGGATAGGCCGGTGACGGCTCTTTATATTCCTTAAATCCACCTGTAGGGTTACTGCCTTGCCCATATGGACGTTGCAGTTCGTATGTGAAAATGCCGTCAGGGCGATCCGTGCGCTTCTTCCAGTCTTCTTCGTTTTCAATCTCCCAGTCTTCCAGTTTTTTAGCTTCTCCAAGATATTGCAGCCCGTGGCTGTCCAGTTGTTTGA
>NZ_JAEUGD010000013.1 GCF_016775155.1 Fulvivirga marina
AACTGGATGCCAATACAGCAGGTATCCTGAATGATGCACTGGCTAAAAGTGCCAAAGAAGCTGCCATCATTTTCAACGGGAAGAACGAGGCGGTAAAAAAACACCCGATGTTTGGGTGTGTCGCCACCGGAAATATTGTCGGTAAGGGACTGAGCAGTAATTATGTAGGAAATAATATACAGGATGCATCCTTACTTGACAGGTTCAGCGGCTGCATTTACAAAATTGGTTTTAATGAGAAGCTGGAACGGCAACTCGTGTACCCGGCAGTAGCAGATATAAGCCTTAAAATCAGGAAAGCCATCCTTCGCTATGAAGGTAAAGATGCTAACGATGATGATACCGAAGACATCATGACCTTGAGGACCATGCTGAACATGCAGCGTACCTACGAGCTTGAAATGAAAAGGGAGTTGGGTATGGTCAAAAATATGCCCAACGGAAAGACCCTTAAAGATG
>NZ_JAEUGD010000014.1 GCF_016775155.1 Fulvivirga marina
AAGGCTGGCGATAGAATTTTCGCCAGCCTTTCTTTTGAGAGACTTTTGAGACAGCCTCTTTTTTTATTATAGGATTTGCATTTGTATAGCGAACTTATTTACCCTTATATTTGTATTCTTATTTGAAAGCCGGGGCCGACCGGTTTTGACAGGATGTGTGATTACGTGGGTAAGCATGCAGGCTCATGGGATGAGAGCCTTGAAAGATAGTTCCACAACACAATTGGCGAATCTAATTACGCCATGGCTGCCTAATTTTAACAATTGTTAAAATAGCAGGCTTAAACGGTTGAATCGCCAGACGCGATTCCCGGGCCACACTCTGCTGACCGTGGTTATGTCCGGTTAGATTTGGAGTGTCGAACAGACTTAACTAGCGCTGACAGGGTTGTGATGTTGGTGCGAAACTTAATCGCAACTAAGGTAAAGTTCGGTGGTTGTCTACCTCGCTTTGCTCGAAAATCCAAAGACAACTAAGCATGTAGAAGACACGATAGTTGCCTTCACTGGACGAGGGTTCGAATCCCTCCGGCTCCACCATCGCCCGCCATAGTCCGACAGGACGAAGGCGGGCATTTTTGTTTGCACATACTTCTTTTGTTAGTTCCCTGTAGCTTTGGGCGGGCTACGGCGGAGAAGCTCCACCATCGTCCATCATCGTCCACAATAGTCCGATAGGGCGAAGGCGGACATTTGTTTGTAGCCCTCTTTTGAGTTTCCTTGTAGTTTGGACAGGAAGTCATGAGGATTTTTAAAAAATCACTCCGTATCATTTTAGGTTGATAAACCTGACGCAGAATTTCCTTTATTTGTAATTCTACTTTTTGTACCCCATATAAATCATCCGGGATTTTCTTACTCGGCATCTGAATATTTTATGTATTTAAAAATTTGATTTATCATGTGGTACGTTTATATCCTGAAATGTAATGATGGTACACACTATGTTGGGTGCACCAATAGCGTGGAAAATCGCTTGAAAAGACATATGAACGGGGAGGTGCATTATACTAAAAGCCGCTTGCCGGTAGTTGTGGTCGTTTATACCGCGTTTAATGATAAACACAAGGCCTACCAGTATGAAAAGTATTTGAAATCAGGCTCAGGAAGGGCTTTTTCTAAACGGCATTTGTTGTGATATAGCCGCTGGATAAAATGTTGGCTGCATGATCAATAGGAGCACGTTTACTTTAAGAAATTGTCCAGATAGTTGAAAATCGTATCTGTCTGCATGATCAGACTCCAATGTCCTTGCGAAGGAACAATGGCCAGTTGCGATTTAGGCATCACGCCAAAATCACCAACTATACCACCACCCAGCAGTTGATAAGTTTTAATCAACTCCACTTTATCCAGTCCGTCATTATCGCCGCAATCAGTAATACAGGAGATGCGATTTTTGCAATATTAGCCTCACCCATGTTGTATGGCTCTGCGCCTAAGGCAAACATCTGCTTTAGGAATGCTGTCCATTTTGTTTTGTCTGGTGCTACTGCTTCGTATGCAGTGTGCAAAGGGGAACCCGTGAACTGTTCAGGCTTTCTTTTTTTGAACGCATTATTTACTTCGGGCAACCAGCCACTGCTTTTATAAGTGGAGGAAATGATGACTAATTTTCGTAGCCGTTCAGGATGTTGTATAGCAAACTGGTAGGCCAGGGAACCGCCAAAACTATACCCCACTATATCTGCACTGGTAATTTTAAGATGATCCAACTTTTTCCACGTCACTTGCTAAAGTCGCACGTGATAAGGTTCTTTCCGAAAACGGAGTATGCCCATGTCCCTGCGATTCAATGGCAATTACTTTCCTTGTTTTTGATAGTTCAGGGATTAGCTTACTCCAATTCATTTCGATGGTCATATAAGCACCATGGAGTAAAACAAGAGGCATACCTTCACCATATATTTCGTAATAGACGTCTATTCCATTAACAGGAGCATACCTGCTGTCGGTAGGCTTGTTTTGCTGATCATCGGTTTGAACTGCTGTTTTCATATTTTTACCATCATTTGTTAACAATACAAAGAAGGAAAATGCTTGAGTGTTTGATGTGGTGCGGAAGCGGCAGTTTGTAGGGTTGAATGCGACAGTGATAGGGATTGTGTATCGCTACTCTATTTTCACTTTCTTCAGGTAGATTCTTTCGGTCGATAAATCTGTCAATGCGAATTGATCAGGTGCTATTTCCAGTCTTTCGACCATTTGATGCCGTTCAATTCTAAACCTCTCTTCTGTTCGAATGTTCTTTGCCGGTTTCATTAGTTTGGTAATGGCTTGATCTGTTTGTTCGCCTAAGTCAAGAATTCCGATGAACTTAAAGTAGGATTTTGTATCACAAACTCTCTTTTTTCCGCTTACAAGCTTCCTGGCATCGTCTAGAATAGAATTCCGTTGAGCTGCTCCGTAGTAGTTGCCATTATTGATGGGAACAATACTTTTAATTTCGGCAATAATTTGTTTGTCAGGTAGTTCAATATCATACCCGTTTGTGTTGGGTTTCGTTTCTTCAACTTGGTTAATTAGAAGTTTATACTCATCCGGGGTTAAGCATATTGCGTGCGACAGCCAGGAGGCAAAAGCTATCGTGGTTTTGAGAGTTAAAATGTTGTTGATGTTCGCAAGTGCTGCCTTCAACTGTATGATCTCATCAGGCATTATTTGAGAGTAATAGTCTTTGTTTTCCCCAGTTAAGCCACTAAGGAATTTGTTCAGTTTATTGCTTAAGTCTTCTGCTCGTTGATATTTCTTTGCCATGTTGCTAATGTGGTGGGGGAACTACCGTATGTATAGGCATCCATTGTTATCTCTCCCCTAAGAATCTTAAAGCTAGCAAATCAAAGAGAATTTAAAAGGCTTAATTTTTCCGGTATTAACAATCAGATTATTGGAATTTTATGGAGCAATTGCCTGTAATGTCTGATCACATGGTTGTAAAGCGGCTGGTCGGGTGGGAGCTCCTTCATTTGGCTGCGGCAAAGTATGAAGTAGAGCTTCAGCCGGAAGCCTGACACTTTGATGGTGTGGTGCTCCAGGTCTACCATAACGATGATGCCATCGGTATTGACGAAGTAGTTGCCCTTCAGCTTATGGGTAAAATCATATACTCTGATCAAAACCAGTCGCTAGTTAATGGGGATATTTATCGGGTCCTTGATGAGGAACAACTGCAGTACTTCGCGCAGGTGCTTCAGCTGCTCTACCTGACCCTTCATGCTGTAGTACATCAGTTCAAAGCTGCGCTCGTAAGTTTTTAGCTGGTCTGCTTTTTTCATCAGTTCATATAATCCGTTTTCGTAGATCAGCTGGGCGAAATCCATGTTGGTGGTTTCGTAGGTTTCTGCCAGCCGGGTGGTGTTTCTGATGAGGTCGTTTACGCCTTCGAGCAGCAGTGCATACCTGATTTGGGAGTCTTCCCATGGGGTGTTCTTTTTCATAATCAGCAAGTTTTTGAAGCCGCCGCGGAGAGGCACTTGCACCTCCCCGGGCGGCTATCAACCTAAACCCTAACGGGGTTCTTTATAGACATAGCTATTCTTAGTAGTATCAAAGCGTGTGGCCCTGCCAATGCTGTTGAGCGTTTTTAGATAATTATAGACATGCCTGCGGGATATGGACAGCTTATAGGCCAGCTCCTTGGCTGTTCCTGTCGATTCGGACCTTATCAGTTCATCCATGTAAAACAGTTTTTCTACAGTATCCTTTAATGCCAAAATTTGAAATGCTTTGAGCGACTGAATAACAAATTACACAAATAATTATATCACAAAAATACGCTTTACTTGATATTAATTCGTTGTAAGTGAGTTTAATTGAATTTTCAGCTAAAAATCAGTGAATAGCATTCTTCTCAAGGATATATAGCGGGAGTGTGAACCAGTGGTTCATGTAATAAATTCTTGGAAATGTTAAAATACATAAAAAAACGTATGTGCTCCTCAATCAAAAAATACGGCACCCAGTGATACAGACTATCCATTTTTGAACCAGTAGTTCACACGGATTCATTAGTTTTGTTATATTTAGAAGACCAAGGGGCATAACGATGGGTTATCGTCGGGCCAGGGGCAAACAACTGTTAAATCAGGTAAATTGGGCATTCCAAACAATAAATTCGCATACTATAGAAAGAAACGCGGGCTGACGCAGTTCGATGTACTGGCGGAGATCCAAAGGGTGACTGGCAAGAAGTTCAGGCAGGGTACCATCTCTTCGTGGGAAAACGGCAAGACCGTACCCAGTATGCAAATATTACAGATATTGGCAGGTGTCCTTGAAGTGCAGATAGATGATCTGTACGAAAAACCTGAGAAAGCCGATCGCAACAGCATTACACTGCCGCCCATCAGTACCTTACAGCATCAGATTGACTCAACGCAGGAGCAGTATGATACCGGTGAGATGGATGAAGCCTACCTCAGGTTGAAAGCAATTTCTGAAGATATGCTGGAGCGCCTATCGCAAATAAGCCATGAGTATGAAAAGCTGAAAGGCAAACTCAAAACCGCTCAGGACGTGCTTAACTTGTAATTTTCTTTATAGATCAATCCTTTAAAATTTCCTGCACCAGGCTCAGTTTATTGCCGGCGTGGGTGAGTGCCATGGCCTTAGTGCGCAGCCTGTAAGCGATAATGCCCACGATCAACGCCAACAGGATGGTGATAATGATAAAGACAGCTTTCTCTTCCACCTCAGCTCTGTTTTCCTTTCTTTGGTTATCCAGCTCTATCGATAGACCCAAGGCCGCCTGAAGCGCCTGGAAATTCGTGTTTTCCACCAGGTCTTTTTCCAGTCTGTCCTGTTTGCCGTCCAGCTCCAGTATATGGTCGTATCGGTCGGCACTTACAGCCTTGCCCAGTTTATTTAGTCCTTTGTAGGAAAGGCGAATGATCCTCAAAGTCTCCTGCAAAGGTTCATTGATGATGTTGTCGTCCGCCAGGGCTATAGCAGCTTCCAGTGCTTCTATAGATTCCTTGTATTTTCCCTGATGCTGATAAAGCTGGCCCTGAATGTTGTATCCGCTGATCATCAATTCGGCCTTCAGGTTTGCGCCCTGAGCAATGTTTAATGCTTTCTCCATCCATTGATGGGCGGCTTCATAGTTACCTGCACCCATTTCAGCTTCACTTACATTGGCGTAAGCGATGTACTGAAACTGATCACTTTCTTCGGCAGGTTCCGTGAAGTTAACAGACTCTAAGTAGGCCTCTTTAGCCTTGGTATAGTCACCTTTTTTGTAATACAGCGCCCCGAGGTAGTTATAGATCTTGTTGAGGTAGTACGCTTTTCGCTCCGCCAATCCTTCAGCCAAACGTTCGGCGTCTTTCAGGTATTTTTCAGCCGTAGCATAGTCGGCCTCTTTTTGTGAAAAGTAGCAAATGCCGAGGTTATAATTGGCTAGTATTTGTCTTCTGACATCCTGGTTGGCCTCATAGATATTTTTAGTGTTGTTATAAAATTTGATGGCGTATTCAAAATTGCCAGTTTCCATGAAAATAACACCTAAATTATTTAATGCAGAACCCATTTTGGTCAGGTCACCAACTTCTTCAAAATTGTTAATTGCTTCCAGGTAAAATTCAACGGCTTTCACAAAATCTCCCTCATTCTTTTTAATGAGTCCCATGTTGTAGCAGGCCTTCCCGGCTTCCAAGTAATTGCTCACATCTTTTGCAAGAAGCCATTGTTTCTCCAGGTAAAAGAAAGCAAGTTCAGGATCGGTCTTTCTGTGGATATTGTGCAATGCAGAATAGGCCTCTAATTTCACTTGGGCGCTTTGAGCTCCTTCCAGTAGGGCTTTTAATTGTTCTGGATCATCAGGAAGTTGGGTAGCAGAAGGTTCGGCTGTTTCAGTATTGCAGGCTGTAAAGAACACTATAGCCATCAAGGCCACGCGGACAATCTTCATTAGGTCTGGTTATGGTTAAATTAACAATTACTCAAATAGACCGCTTATTAACTTTCTATACAAACTCAATAGAGCCGATACCTTACATGGTGTGATTTACGACTATTATTGTTTATTTCATTGGGTCATCATCCTCTCCGCCGGTCCCTACAGTTGCAGCAGCTTCATCAGCACTCACCGGGGCAGGGACTATACTTTCCGACTCATCAGAACATGAGGAAAAAGCTAATCCTGAGAATATTAGAGCCAATACAATAAATACACTTCTAAGTTTCATGACGTTGATATTTTAGTTTATGCAATAATAGAGGGTTCTTTCCCATCAAAACAGCTCATTGTATCAACTAAGTCACCCTTGTATGTCTCATTGCTATATTATGATGCTTTCTGGTCAGTTACCCAACCTGCATTTGTCTCGTATGAATGCCCCCAGGCAAAATGACCCTTCGAATTCTGTAAGAGCCCCCACCGCAAGGGTAATTTTAGTTGAAAAATCGTCATTTAATACGGAAATATTACATTTGGGGAGGGGGTGGTTGGGGTGGTTTTGGCCGTGATTTTTATGAGCGTGTGTCTCAATTAAATGAATTATGATATATTGGGCGTCTGAAAATTCCTTTCTATATTTTAAATGAGGTTGTAAATGTTATTTGAAAATACCCAAGGTTGGGTATTGTTTCCTTTTTTGATAATTTATAGTATCAAGCAGCGTAATCGATATTAAATGTTTGTAACTGTTTGTTGTCAGGTATAAATTACACTTCGTTTTTGTGTTAAAAAGTCGTCTCTTTTACGTTTATTGAAGGTTATAAAAGAAATAAATGCCATTAATGGCGTTTATACAGTCGTTAGACACAATATATGCCACCAAGTCCTTACTATACTAAAAAAGACATTGAACATCTACAGAGAGAGTATAAACCTTATCTCAACTTTTTCCAGGATGACATCTTTTTAACAATCTCAGAATGGGATGGAGTAAATTTTTTAGATCACATTAAATCAGTACTCAACAACGTAGAATCACATTTAAAATCATATAAGAAGAATGATTCTATTGGACGACAAATAAAGCACGCAATTGATTATTACAAACTGTTTCCAAAAGTATTCGAATTAGCACTTGAAGGGAAAAGGTCTATGGCTTATCAGTTAATGTCCGATAAGATCATGCATCTAACCTCTATGCCTTTCATGACCTTTAACCAACTAACACATCATTGGACAAATAAGTCTCAATCAGACTTTGTGTATCGAGTTAGAGTAGATGATAAAGGGTTTAACAACAGGTTCAACAGAAATGACCTTTTTCATATTCCTTTTGAAAAAAGACATCTAATCGGTAATAATAGGTATAGTTTAACAGGATTTCCGTGCTTATATTTTGGCAGTAGTGTTTATGCCTGTTGGGAGGAATTGCAAAGGCCCAATATTGAAGACTGCTTTATTTCAAAATTTGATCTCACTGGTCATCATCTGATTGATTTGACAGCGACACCATCTCGAATCTGCGACTCATTACAATATCACTTTGAGAAGTTAAGTAAATATGAAGATGGTGAATATGAGGATGTGGTAAAACAATTTGAATATCTGATTTCGGATTATCTTATAATTTGGCCAATTATTTTCTGTTGTTCTATTAGAACATCTTACCCAACATCTGTTTTCAAACCCGAATACATTTTTCCCCAATTACTTCTTGAATGGGTTGTTTCTGAAGAATTATCCAGATATGATGGAGTTAAATTCATGTCGACAAAAACGGCAATACTAGAGGAAAAGATTAATTTCGATTATTCCAAATTAATGAGCAATTACGTTTTGCCTGCTAGGAGTCTAAAAGCAACGGGGTTTTGTGACGAAAACGCACGAAAGTTGACATTAACCAACCCTATAAATTGGCAAATAGAGAAATTAACAAACTCTGAACTTGATAACTTCAAGACCGATGGCTCATATGAAAATACAGCTTTTGGAAAACTAGAATTGCTATTAGATTCACTAGAACTAAAAAATGTGTCTAACAAACACTAAAATGAATATGCGAACTAAGCCATCTGAAAGAACAATGCAAATGGAATGCTTCATTGCTGATAGCAACCGGGGCGCATACTCATTTTAGTTGGGCGTTGTATGCTATGGAGTGCCGAAAACCCTCCGCACATTTTAGCACATTTGGTTTTTGCCAATGCTCAATTCCCACCTTGAAAACCAAAAGAGCTAAAATCTCCCCACACACCGTTTATCTGAAACATCATCACTCAATTTTAGTCCCAATACTGGTCTGTTTTCGGGACAAAATATCCTAGGGAAGATATTGATTTGTCCCAATTTTTAACCATTTTTGGGACAATGTTGGATTTGGAGACCATAAAAAAGAAGTTTAATAAAGGAGATATCTTCTTCATCTCTGACTTTACGGAGTTGGGTTCTTATGAAGCAGTAAGAAAGTCACTACAGCGATTGGCAACCGAGGACGAAATTGGCCGCATAGCCAAAGGCATTTATTTCTTGCCAAAAAAACACGAAAGGCTTGGCACCATCTTTCCGCATGCCGAACAAATAGCTGAAGCCATTGCCATGCGTGATAAAGCCCGAATTATCCCAACGGGAATAACCGCTCTCAACAAATTAGGACTTTCCACTCAGATCCCTTTAAAAGCTGTTTATTTAACAGACGGATCTGCCAGACAAATTGAAGTAGGAAACCAAACCATACAATTCAAAAAAACGAACCCAAAAAACCTCAGTATCGACCATCAACTGAGCAATTTAATAATCCAGGCACTCAAAGCCATTGGAGAAAAAAATGTAACAGACGAGCAAATTGAAAAGATTGAAAAGGTCATTCGCAATAGTCAAGAACAAGAATTGATCTACAAAAACTTACGAAATGCCCCTGTTTGGATCCGGAAACTAATTATGACGAAATGAACAACTGGCTAACCTTATCGAAAGAAGAACAAGTTGAGTTGTTTGCACAGGTGGGGGTTCGTATGAACCTTCCACCCCAAGCTATTGAAAAAGATGCCTGGGTGACGCTCATGCTTCGTATGGTTTTCAATTCCGAATTGGCTACACAGTTTATCTTCAAAGGCGGAACTTCATTGAGTAAAGCTTTCAATCTCATTGATCGATTTTCCGAAGACATTGACCTGGGAATAGATCGTTCATACCTGGGCTTTCATGGCGAACTAACCAAAGGGGAAATTAGAAAGCTCAGAAGGGCTTGCCACACGTTTGTTTCAGAAAAGTTAACCGCTATTCTCACAAATGAACTTAACAATTATGGGGTTGATGAAGGCTTGTATGACATCCTCGTAGAAAACGAAAAGATTTCGGATCAAGATCCTGAAACAATTCAGGTGAATTATAAATCTGTTTTCGAAAAAGTTTCCTACTTACCCACAAGAGTGTTGATCGAAGTGAGTGCAAGATCGCTACGCGAACCTTTTCAGGAGGTTAAAATCAATTCTCTTATCGATCAGCAATATCTGGAAATGGATTTTACAGAGTCTAAGTTTGGAGTTCAAGCTACTAGTCCTCAAAAAACATTATTAGAAAAGCTGATCCTACTTCACGAAGAATTCGAAAAACCAGCCGATAAAATTCGACATTTGCGAATGTCTCGTCATTTTTATGATATCGGACAGATACTGGATTCGGAATACGGCTTAGATGCTTTACAAGACAATGAGCTTTTCAAAAGTATCATCGAACACCGAAAAGTATTGACTCCTGTAAAAACAACCGATTATGAAACCTTGAGTTTGAAAACACTCAACATCACCCCTCCAAAAGGACAGATGAAAAATTTCAAATCAGATTATAGAGAAATGCAGAACAATATGATCCACGGCTCTTCAAAAGACTTTGAAGTACTCTTGGATGAAATAAATAAAAAATTAAATGAAGAATTTTAAAGAAAAGGCTGATCTCATCTGGCGTGTTGCCGATCTTTTGAGGGGAGACTATAGACAATCTGATTATGGTAAAGTCATTCTACCGATGACGGTTTTAAGAAGGTTGGACTGTGTGCTGGAACCCACCAAAGACAAGGTGCTGGACTATGCCAGGAAGGTAGAGAAACTCAAAGAAAGTGCACAAGACATTGCCCTGAACAAAATAGCAGGCTTCAATTTTCACAACAAAAGTCAGTTCAACTTTAAAAAACTCATTGCCGACTCAGACAATGTAGCGATAAACCTGAGAAACTATATCAATGGTTTTTCTACGAGTGCGCGGGAAATTATTGAATACTTCAATTTTGATGATCATATAGACCGCATGGATGATCCAAAAGCCGACATCCTGTTTCGAGTAGTTAAAGCCTTTGAAGAAATCGATCTGACACCAGATCAGGAGAATAAAGATCTAGACTCCTTAGAAATGGGCTATCTATTCGAGGAACTGATCAGACGGTTTGCAGAACAATCCAATGAAACTGCCGGGGAGCACTTTACGCCCAGAGAGGTGATTCGATTGATGGTCAATGTGCTCTTTATTGAAGACCGGGACATTCTCACTAAGGAAGGAATCGTAAGGACACTTTATGATCCGGCATGTGGCACAGGAGGAATGCTTTCTGTCGGGGAGGAATATGTGAAAAAATTAAATCCTGCGGCTCAGCTGAAAGTATTTGGACAAGAGATCAACCCTGAGTCTTATGCTATCTGCAAATCCGATATGTTGATCAAAGGACAAAACCCCAGTAATATCAAGTTTGGAAATACCTTTACGATAGACGGATTAGAGGAAGAGAAATTCGATTATATGCTTTCCAACCCTCCTTTTGGGGTAGATTGGAAAAAGGCTCAGAAAATCATTAAAGCTGAAGCCGACAACAAACAAATGAGAGGGCGTTTTGGAGCAGGCTTGCCTCGTATCAATGATGGCTCTTTGCTGTTTTTGCAACACATGATTTCCAAAATGAAACCGACAGGCTCCCGTATCGCGGTTGTCTTTAATGGCTCTCCTTTGTTTACAGGAGCTGCTGAAAGTGGTGAGAGTAATATTCGTAAATGGATTATCGAAAAAGATTGGCTGGAAGCCGTGATAGCACTGCCCGACCAACTTTTCTACAACACAGGAATTAATACCTATATCTGGATTGTCACCAACAAGAAAAGCGAAGAACGAAAAGGGAAAATTCAGTTGATCAACGCTACAGGAGTTAAGGATGAAGAATTGTTGAAAGAAGGAAAAATTGAGTTTAACCGCTTCTGGAAACGTAAAGACAGGAGTTTAGGAAACAAACGAAAAGAAATTGCTGAAAACGGCACCACCAAAGGGGTTGGCTTTATCACGCAACTCTATGGAAACTTCGAAGAAAATGAATTCTCTAAAATATACCCTAACAAGCATTTTGGTTATTGGCGGGTGACCGTAGAGCAACCACTTAAAGAGAATGGGAAAATCGTGCTCACCTCAAAAGGAGCACCAAAGGCAGACTCTTCTCTGCGGGATTACGAAAACATTCCTTTTCTAAAAAAGGAGGCTGATGGAAAGTTGGTTCCTCAAACCATAGAAAGCTACTTCGAGGCTGAAGTAAAACCACATCTCCCTGAAGCATGGATTGATAAGGATAAAACGAAAATCGGATACGAAATCAACTTCACCAAGTACTTCTATGAATTCAAACCTTTAAGGGCCTTGGCCGATATTAAAGCAGATATTTTGGCCCTGGAAAAGAAAACCATGGACGCAGAAAAAACAATTTTGAACTAAAAAAATCCAGCCATGCTGAGTGCAAACAAAGAAAAACTCCAATCCTTCCTTATGGGAACCAATCAATTTTTCATACCTTTTTTTCAACGTCCTTATGTTTGGAAAACGGAAAACTGGGGGGAATTGTGGGAGAACATTTTAGAAGAATATCAGGAATTCAAAAACGGAAACACAAGCAGTGAACATTTCATTGGAACGATTATTATAAAACAAAAAGACTCCGAGCGAGTTGGGGCTCTTGAATATGATCTGGTTGATGGGCAACAACGATTAACGACAATTTGCCTTTTATTAAGGGCTTTCCAAGATGCAACAGAGGACACGAGCTTACAAACTTGGATTAAAAACTTCTTAGTTTTTACAGATTCCTATGGACAGGAAAATATTCGAATCTCTCACAGTAAGATTGACAAAGAATACTTTCAAAACATTGTGCTGAGTCAGAATGGAAATGAAGAACTCTGGAATGAATTTTCAGAACTGAATGGTTCAGGCCTTGAAAAGAAACTGGATGCAGTAAATCGCATAAACGGTGGTTATGTATTTTTTAGAAAAAAAATAGAATCAAGTGCCGACAGCCAAGATATACGATCCTATATCTCTATTATCCTTGAAAAACTTCCTGTTATACATATGGCTTTATCCAAAGAAGATGATGTTCAGCAAATATTCGACACCATCAATTCTCTTGGAGTAAAACTTACGATTGCCGAATTACTTAAAAACTACCTCTACTCTAAAAATGATGTTATTGACCTATATGATGACTACTGGCATTCGGTTTTTGAGACTGATGAAGATGCTATAGACTTCTGGAATAGAGATAGAAACTCTGGAAGAATCAGAAGAACGACAGTAGAGCTTTTCCTCTATAGTTATCTCGTAATCTTAAAGGAATCAGGGGTTAAAATGGAATCTCTTTTCAAAGAGTTTAAAAACCATTTGAAAGACATGTCCTCACCAGAATTAATTGATTTTGCCAAAGAGTTAAAGTCCTTTGCTTTGGTATACCAAGAGCTACCTGATGGAGAAAACCTATCTGAAATTAGCTTTGTAGAGCATGAAAAAAGGTTCTTCCATATCATTCGTGAATTTGAAATCACTACCATTTTCCCTTTGATTTTATACATCTACAAAAAAGTAACTGATCATAGCGAAAGAGTTAAAATACTTAGTGTATTAGAATCATACCTGACTAGAAGAACCATTTGCAAACTCACTACTAAAAACTATAATAATCTCTTCCTTTCTTTACTTGGCGACATAAAGAAAAAAGAAGAGATAAACAGTACTGTTATAAAAACAGAGCTGTTGAAATTTTTGGATAACAGTAATCGTTTCCCTGATGATGAAGAGTTCAAACAGGCATTTCATAATACATCCCTAATTAACAAATACAGTAGAGAGATATTGTATTGCATTGCTCTTTATCAGTTAAACCACGAATATACTGACAACCCAAAGCTCAACTTCAACGGGTTTAGTGTTGAACACATCATACCTAAAAAGTGGCGTAACCATTGGACAAACCTTGCAGAAGGAGCGGATGATGGACACCGTGACTACAAACTAAAAACCATGGGAAACCTGACTCTGGTAAAAGGAAAATTAAACAGCTCTATGCGTGATTCGAATTGGGAGAATAAAAAGGAAGCTTTGAAGAATTTTTCCACCCTAAAACAAACTACCGATTACTTGGAAATTGCAGACTGGAACGAATCTGAAATAGAATCCCGTGCAAATGATCTTTCAAAAGCTGCTATTCAAATTTGGACAAAATAATGCCACCATACGATACATATAAAAACTCGGGTATTGATTGGATTGGCACGATTCCTGAGCATTGGAGTACCCAAAAGTTTTCCTATTTATTTTCATTAGGCAGAGGGCTTGCAATTACTAAACAAGACTTGACTGATGAGGGGATTCCATGTGTGAACTATGGGGAAATTCACTCAAAGTTTGGTTTTGAGGTTAGTCCGGAAGTTCACCATTTGAGATGTGTAAAAGAAAATTATCTTGAAACTTCACCAAGTTCTTTACTTAGCCGAGGAGATTTTGTTTTTGCGGACACCTCAGAAGATATTGAGGGCTCAGGCAATTTCACATGTTTGAATAGTGATACCCCAACTTTTGCGGGCTATCATACAGTTATAGCGAGGCAAAATGAAGAGCATAATTATCGTTACATAGCCTACTTCTTCGATTCTTTGGAATTTAGGAATCAAATAAGGAGTGAAGTTTCCGGTATTAAAGTTTTTAGCATAACTCAAGCTATTCTGAAGAACTCGAAGGTTTTACTACCTCCAATCGATGAACAAACCACCATCGCCAACTACCTTGATGAGAAAACAAAAGAGATAGATGAACTGATTGCCGACAAAAAGAAACTCCTCGAGCTCTACGAAGAAGAAAAGAAAACCATCATCAACCAGGCAGTAACTAAAGGCATTAACCCTAATGCTACCATGAAAGACAGTGGCATTGAGTGGTTAGGTGAAATTCCTGAGCATTGGGAGGTGAGTAGAATGAAAAATGTATGCAAAGTAAGACAGGGGTTACAAATTCCAATTGAAAAGAGACACTCGATAAGTCTTGAAGGGTCTTTAGAATACATTACAATACGATCAATTAATAACCCAGATAATCCAAAAGAGTATATTAGTAATCCTCCTGAAAACGTAATTTGTCATCGTGATGATATTTTAATGGCACGTACAGGTGCTACTGGGGAACCTATTACAAATGTTGAAGGAGTCCTTCACAACAACTTCTTTCTAATCGATTATAATAGACAGCTAGTTATAAAAGAGTTTTTGTTCAATTATTTAAAGTGCTCTAAAGTAAAAGAGTATTTGCTTTTGGTTGCAGGTACCACAACAATTCCTGACTTAAATCACAGTGATTTCTACGGAACTCCCTTTTTTGAATACGGAATTGAAGAACAACAATTAATAGTCGAATACATTGAAATAGAATCAGCACGAATCAATTCAAAAATTGAAAATACCCAAAAACTCATTGAATTATTAACCGAATATCGCACTGCTTTGATCAGCGAAGTGGTAACAGGTAAACTAAAAGTAACGGCATAAAAAATGATGATTTCAAAACACATAAAAGCACTACACCTACTGATACTTTTGGCAGTCACCTTTTCTTTAAGTGAAAAGGCAAGGGCGCAAAGTGCCAATCTCCAAGCCATAGACCTTATCCAGGCTTTTGGCCAAGGCAAAGTGAAATTAAGCCCTGAGCGAAAAGCGACAAGTGCGGGCAACTGTGTATCCATTGGCTACATAAAAGCCTCTATTGAAGTCTTTGGGCTAAATAACATTTTTGAGCACACGATAGAAAACAATGTTCATAGCGTAATTTTAAAAGACCATTCCAAGGTTTCATTTACTTCCGAAGAACTGAAATCAAGTATAGAAGCGGCAGGTTTTAGTAAAGAAAAAAGGCCTGATCACCTGACTTCTCAACAGCAAGCACGCTACGATTCGATTTATGATTACGCAAACATTATTTTCTGTGCAATTGTAAAACGATATCAAGCCTATCACAAGACCTCATTTACTGATGCCTTAGATGAAATCAACCTGGGAAAAAATGTTAGGTGCTACCCCAAGTATTTAGGGCTTCAATATCATACCAAATATGAAGGTTGGAAAGGAAACCGCAAATCACGGACTGGAGAAGTTGCGTGGTTCAAAAATCACGTTGTTTATGTATCCAAAGGATTAGTAGACTTCCGTGGAGAAGCCTATAAAAAGAAACCCATAAGATACCCGAAAAGAATAAAGATTTACAGTACTCCTTTTGACCAAGAACAATACCTGGGAGAAAAAAACTGCCTTTAATAAGATGACACTTTGCACTGCCTACATACGTCAAGCCAACGATACCGAGGAGCTTATTTTCGCTACGGATAGCTGTCTCACCATGGGCGAAAAATGGAAACATGGCATTAAACTTTTTGAACTTCCCCGTAAAGATTGTTTGCTCTGTTTTGCCGGAGATACCATGAGGGCCTATCCCCTGGTATTGAACCTGATTTCTTCCATCCATTTGGACCAACACCTGGCATCACCCTCAGCTACACTGGAAGAAGTGCTCGATTTTTTGTCAGAACTCTTTTCAAAATTGGTAAGAACCATTGACGAAGTAGGCCAGGATCGTATCCATGAAGAAAGAGGCTCTGCTCAATTTTTATTTGGTGGTTGGGATTGGCAAAAGGGAGCGTTCAGACTGTGGAAATTGTATTATTCATCCGAAATAGAAGGATTCATCTTTGATGAATTAACGAAACAAGACAACCGTTTTTTCTATACTTTTTTAGGAAATGCAAGTATTGATGTAGAGCAAGAAGCCAAACAACGCTTCAAAAAGCTACTCTTCGATGAAGATAGTTTTGCTTCTAAACTTGATATGGAGCCCTTACGCATTCTCAGCTCGATCTCTTTAGACAAAGGCATTAGAGAAGTAGATGGAAGTTTACAGATTGCGAAAGTGTACAAATCAAACAGGACAGAGTTTTTTGGCATTTACTGGGAGTCTAGCCAGGGCACACCCTGCTTTCAGGGAAGAGAATATACAGAAATCACCAAGCCGAGAGTACGCTATTTTGATCCTGATACTTTTGAGATCATCGAACCAGAAATTCCATTGCGACTTCACGAAATTGATGAAGCAAAGTTTCTTGACGACACGGAGTTTATCCAGGAGTGTTACAACAAAGAAAACATCGCTGGTGAGGGAGAAGAAACCGGTGAGTTCATCTACCATCTCAAAAACGACCTGAAAGAAAAACACAAAGTGCGATTAAGAATCATTTTTAAAGAGATGACCTACCGTAGCTATGTCAGAGAACAAGAAGACCTGCTAGACAAAAAACAAGGACTATCATGAGCATTACTACAGAACATACTTTCGAATCTGCCATAGTACAGTCCCTTGTAGAGCACGGAGGTTATACAGAAGGCAACTCCCCTGATTACAGCCCCGAATTGGGGTTGTTTAAATATGAGGTGCTCAGCTTTTTGCAAGAATCACAACCTCAGCGATGGGCGAAAATCATGGCTATCCATGGCGAGCAGGCCAATAATCGAATTATCCAACGATTGTATAAGGAACTGGATTTAAGAGGTAGTTTAGATGTGCTCCGCAATGGTTTTGTGGATTACGGTGTGCGTTTCCAAATGGCGTATTTCCAACCTGCATCAGGACTCAACCCCGATGCAGTGGACTTGTACAACAAAAACAACCTCAAGGTTTACCGTCAAATCTATTACAGTACAAAAAACCAAAACTCGGTGGATGTACTGCTATCCGTGAATGGACTTCCTGTTGCCACCCTGGAACTTAAGAACCAGTTTACAGGCCAAAACGTCAGCAACGCACTCAAACAATACAGCACCACTCGTGACAACCGGGAAACACTCTTTGCCTTCAAGAAAAGAGCGTTGGTTCATTTTGCCGTAGATCAGGATGAAGTATTTATGACCACCAAACTGGACGGGAGTAAAACCTACTGGCTTCCATTCAACAAAGGATTTAACAACGGCAAAGGAAACCCGCCCAATGCTAATGGATATAGAACGGCCTATCTCTGGGAGAACGTTCTTCAAAAAGATAGTTGGATGGAAATCATTCAACGCTTTGTGCATTTACAGACCGAAGAATTTGAGTCCGAAGGAAAAGTCTACAAAAAGGAAAAAATCATCTTTCCCCGCTATCATCAATTAGATGCTGTTCGGGAAATTGGCCATGACGTACAACAAAACGGTGCAGGAAAAAACTACCTCATTCAGCACTCAGCTGGTTCAGGAAAAAGTAATTCCATTGCCTGGCTAGCTTATCGCCTGTCAAGCATTCACAGCCAAGCCAACGAACGCATTTTCGACTCGGTAATTGTCGTCACAGACCGATTGGTATTGGATCAGCAATTACAAAACACGATTTACCAGTTTGAACACAAAACAGGAGTTGTTCAAAAAATCAATAAAGACTCCAACCAGTTAGCCTCTGCTTTAGGGTATGGAACAAATATTATTATTACTACCCTTCAAAAATTTCCTTTTGTAATTGATAAAGTGGGTGAATTACCTGATCGCAAGTATGCCGTAATTATTGATGAGGCCCACAGCTCCCAGGGAGGAGAAGCAAGCAAAAAAATGAAAGAAGTGCTAGCCGCTACAACTCAAGAAACAGAAACAGAGGAAGACCAATTCGATGATTACTCAGGAGATGACTTTATTAGAGACGAAATTGAGCGTTCGGCTGCTTCAAGAGGACAACAGTCCAATATTTCATTCTTTGCTTTTACCGCAACACCTAAATACAAAACACTTCAAGTCTTTGGAGCAAAAGATACTGAAGGAAAACCCAAACCTTTTCATCTCTACTCCATGCGTCAGGCAATAGAAGAAGGGTTTATTTTAGATGTGCTTCAAAACTACACCACTTACGAACTATACTTTAAGCTAACCAAAGCAATAGAAGATGATCCTCAATTAAACAAAAAAAAGGCAGCTAAAGCAATTGGCAAATACATCAATTTTCACCCTCATAACCTATCGCAAAAAGCCGAAGTTATCATTGAACATTTTAGAGAGATTGTAGCTAATAAAATTGGGGGTAAAGCAAAGGCAATGCTTGTTTGTAGTTCAAGAAAGTTGGCCAAACGCTACTATGAAGAATTTGACAAGTACATCAAAGATCATGGATATGATCAAGACATTAAGATTCTAGTGGCTTTTTCTGGTAAAATAGTAGATGATAATTATCCGGATGGAGTCTCTGAACCTGAATTAACTGGTTATAGCGAAAAGGAACTTCCTTCTGTTTTTGAAAAGGATGAATACAAGCTTTTAATTGTAGCCAATAAGTATCAAACAGGATTTGATCAACCTTTACTTCATACGATGTATGTAGACAAGAAACTATCAGGTGTATTAGCTGTACAGACTCTTTCTCGATTAAACCGAACTTGTCCCGGCAAAGAAGAAACTTTTGTACTAGACTTTGCCAATGAAAGACAAGTGATCCTCGACTCTTTCCAACCTTACTATGAAGTTACCTCGGTCAAAGAAGAGACGGACATCAATCATCTATATGATTTGAAAGCCAGACTGGACAACTTTCAAGTGTATTGGAAACAAGAAATTGAAGCCTTTTCTCAGGTATATTTCAACCCGGAAAACAAAATCAATAATCAGAAGCTACAGAAATATTTATATTCCTTTACTGACCCAGCCGTTGATCGATTTAAGGAAATATCAGAAGAAGACAAACAAGATGAATTCAAAAAGGGAATTCGTTCATGGACCAATCTTTATTCTTTTCTATCCCAGATTATGCCGTTTGTTGATGCTGAATTTGAGAAGTTCTATGCTTATGCTAAACTTCTGCAAACAAGGCTTCCAAAACGTGAACTCTCAGAATCATTGCATTTGGATGACGAAGTTGCTTTGGAATACTATCGTTTACAAAAAATAAAAGAAGGCGCCATAGAATTGGAAAAAGGAGAAGAAGGTGAATTGAGTGGAACATCTGAAGCAGGATTGAAACGTGATAAAGATGAGGAAGAATTGCTTTCACAAATCATTAATGTTCTGAATGACCGTTTCGGCACAGAGTTCGAACCTGCTGATCAGTTGCTACTAGACCAGGTTGAAGAAGACATGATCAACGATGAAACACTCAAAAAACAGGCTCTCGCAAATACGATAGATACGTTTAAATACGTCTTTGATGATAAGTTCACAGACAGCTTCATAGGGAGAATGGATCAAAACCAAGAATTCTTTGAGCGGATTTTAGAAGATAAAGTTTTTGGGGATTTAGTGCGGGAATTAATGATGAAAAAGATCTATAAAAAGTTGAAAGAATGACCCAATCCCTTCTCGGCCATGCACATTATCAAGTCGCTCAATACAACCGCACAAGCCAAAACTTGTCGGCAGCGTATGTCGGACCTACCTAAAAACTAATTTCCTTAATTTCACGCGATGACTTCAAGCACACATCCGGAAATAGTTATACAAGGAGCAAGGACCAATAACCTGAAGAATATTTCATTGCGCATACCGCATAATCAGTTGATTGTGGTGACGGGAATATCGGGTTCGGGAAAGTCGAGTCTTGCGTTTGATATCATTGCTAAAGAAGGGCAGCGGCGCTATTTTGAAACCTTGCCATCATTTGCCCGGCAATTTATGGGCAAATTAAACAGGCCCGATGTCGATGAAATGGAGGGGCTTTCTCCGGTGATTGCCATTGGGCAACGCACCACCGGAATGCATGCCCGCTCAACCGTGGGTACGCTGTCTGATATTTATGATTTGTTGCGCCTGCTGTTTGCACGAACCGGAACCACCCCAACTAACATAGCGCTTTCCCGTGCGCTTTTTTCATTCAACTCCGCTGTGGGGAAGTGTAAGCGCTGCAACGGCATTGGCAAAGAAGAGGAAATCGATCTTCACCGGCTGATCGCTTTCCCTGAAAAATCCATTAGAGAAGGAGCCTTGGCGCCCACGTTGCCCAATGGGTATATCATGTATTCGCAGGTTACGATTGATGTCCTCAACCAGGTTTGTGAAGCCGAAGGGTTTAATGTGGATATTCCATGGAATGAACTCACCGACCAGCAGCAAGCTGTTGTTTTGTACGGTAGCGAGAAAATAAAAGTACCCTTTGGGAAGCATAGCCTGGAGTCGCGCTTGAAGTGGACCGGAATAAAGGCTAAACCACGCGAAGAGGGCTATTATAAAGGCATGATCCCAATCATGTCGGATATTTTAAGAAGGGACCGGAATGCCAATATTCTCAAGTACGTACATGCCGTAACTTGTCCCGATTGCCATGGTACGCGCTTAAATAGCGATGCCCTAAGCGTTACGGTGCATGGCCAATCCATAGCGGAGGTAACGCATTTTGAACTGAGCGAATTAAAAGCCTGGATTCAAGCGAATACCTGGGATGTCGTTGCCAGAGAAATTGTGACTAAAATTGAAGTGCAAGTGGATTTGCTCGCAGATTTAGGCTTGGGTCATCTTACCTTAGATCGCTCGGCAGCATCGCTTCGTGCCAGTGAGATCCAGCGTATTCGGGTAGCCAACCAGCTATCTGTCCCCTTAAGTGATGTGCTCTACGTGTTTGATGAACCCTCTATTGGGCTGCACCTGAAAGAGAACGAGCGTTTGATCCATCATTTTAAAGAACTGGTCAACAAAGGAAATACCGTGATCGTGGTGGAACACGATCTGGATACCATTACTAGTGCCGATCATATTATTGAAATAGGTCCAAAAGCAGGTGTTAATGGAGGGGAAGTAGTTTTTAACGGAGCATTCTCCGAGTTTATCCAAAAGGATGAATTAAGGGAGATCAGCCCGACGTTTCGAGCTATTAAAAGTCCGCCTGAAATTGTTAAATCATCCTCCAAAAAAGAACGAGGGGCAATCCATTTGATGGGATGCCACGAAAGGAATTTAAAAAATATTGATGTCGCATTTCAACTGGGAAAGCTCAATGTGGTCAGTGGTCCGTCAGGGGCGGGGAAGTCGAGCCTGGTAAAAGGCACCCTGCTTCGGGCAGTGCAGCAGCATTTGGGCATGGAAGTGGACAGGCCTGCGAAGCTCAGCGGTCATGAAAATATAGACGCCATCAATAAACTGATTTTTATTGATCATTCCCCCATAGGAAAAACACCCCGCAGTAATCCGGCTACCTACTTGGGCTTGTCTGATCATATTCGTGATCTCTTTGCGATGTTGCCAGAGTCAAAAGCTCAGGGTTTTACCAGGTCGCGTTTTTCATTTAACAACAAGGGCGGCCGATGCGAAACTTGCCAGGGAGCAGGGAAAACGCAAATAGGTATGCACTTTTTGGGTAATGTAGATTTGGTGTGCGAGACCTGTAACGGTGACCGGTTCAATGCAGAAACCCTGGCGATCAAATACAAAGGGTTGTCTATTGCCGATTGTTATAAACTGTCCGTCAATGAGGCCATTTCCTTTTTTGAAGACCACAAAAAAGTGCTGGCCGGGCTACAACTATTACAAGAAGTAGGACTGGGGTATTTGACCCTCGGGCAATCTTCTACCACACTCTCGGGAGGAGAAGCGCAGCGCATTAAAATTGCCAATCAACTCCAGAAAAAAGACACAGGAGACACCCTGTACGTGATCATCGAGCCCAGTATCGGGTTGCACCATGACGATATCAATTCGTTGCTGCAATTGTTCGACCGCATTAAAAAGAAAGGCAATACCATAGTTTGCATTGAACAGAATGAAGCCATTATTGAATACAGTGATTGGCATATTGAACTCGGCCCTGAAAGCGGCCAAGGGGGAGGTACTATTGTCTACCAGGGGGCGCCTGAACAAACGCCTGAACCTGTTCATATTGCACCTGAAAAAGCCACTCCAAATATTGTTACTTCCCATGAAATTGTATTGAATGGTGTAACTACCCATGGATTGAAAAATATTGATGTGCGTATTCCCAAAAATCAATTGACCGTAGTTACCGGTGTTTCAGGAAGCGGGAAATCATCGCTGGTATACGATACGTTGTTTGCTGAATCC
Organism: Fulvivirga marina; assembly: GCF_016775155.1. GTDB lineage: Bacteria > Bacteroidota > Bacteroidia > Cytophagales > Cyclobacteriaceae > Fulvivirga > Fulvivirga marina. The sequence goes on from NZ_JAEUGD010000014.1 coordinate 22,228, forward strand.
AATGCACGTTTTACAGAATCACTATCTACCTACCACCGAAGTTTTCTACAACAAAATAGTGAAGCAGAAATTGCTTCATTTTCGGGCTTAGGGCCAGCCATCGGCATCAATAGAAAAGGCGGCTCGCCTTCCAAACGATCTACTGTGGGCACCTTGTCCGGGGTTTATGATGCCTTCCGATTACTGTATTCGAGGATAGCCCAGCACGAAGGAGAAAACTACACCGCTCAGCACTTTTCCTTTAACCATCATTTGGGAGCCTGCCCTCACTGTGATGGACTGGGGGTGAAATTAACCTGTGATCCCAATGAGGTCATTGTTGCTCCTCATCAATCCATTTGGGAGGGAGCTATTTCTACCAACAAGGCCATGGCTTACTATGCCGATGTACATGGCCAGTTTATGGCAACGCTAAAAGAGGTAGCAAAACAAAACCATTGGAATATTGACCGTCCGTGGCAGGCGTTGGAGGATGAGATCAAAGAAGTCATCCTTTACGGAACAGGCGATGAAATTTGGGAAGTAACCTGGGAGTTTACCACCAAATCACGCACCGGTACGCAGGCATTAACTGCCAAATGGCGCGGGTTCTGTAATTATATCGATGAGGAATATCAACGGAAGCTTCACAACAAAAGCATTCAGCACATAGAAGATTTATTGCACGATGTGGAATGTCCGGTGTGTCATGGTACCCGATTAAAACCTGAGTTATTGAACACAAAGTTTCTGGGAAAGGATATCCATGCCCTTTCCAGTACGGATATAGATACTTGCCTTCGTTTGATGGAGCCATTGGATACTCAGGTAGATTCGGTTGTTTTAGCCATTAGCCATATGGTTTTACCCACGGTTAAAGAAGCCATGAATACGATGGTGGAGCTTGGGTTGGGTTATTTAAACCTGGATAGGGCCGTGAGTACGCTTTCCGGTGGAGAACGCCAGCGGGTTACGCTGGCTGGTCAATTATCAACCCACCTGTTTGGTGTCACCTATGTGCTGGATGAGCCGACCATTGGTTTGGACAAAGGGCAGGTAACTGCTTTAGCCAATGCATTGAAAAGAATTGTGAGCAACGGAAACACGGTGGTGGTCGTGGAGCATGATGCCTCTTTTATCCAAAGTGCCGATTATATGATTGAAATGGGACCAGGAGCCGGCAACCTGGGTGGTGAAGTAATCTACCAGGGAAAGGTGAGCGATATTGCCAGGGCTAAGCATTCGGTCACCTACAAGTTATTGGAAACTCATGAAGATGTCCTTCCAAAACCGCAGCACCCAAAAGGCGATCCATTTGGTGTAAAAGGTGCTTTTGCTAATAACCTCAAACATATTGATGTCACTTTTTATGCAGGGCAGATTATCGCCGTCACGGGTGTTTCCGGAAGTGGGAAGTCTAGTTTGATTAAAGAGGTATTATACACTTCCTGGCTCAAAAACAGGCCGGTAAACTGTGCTTCAGTCCATGGTTTGGAGCAGTTTGAAGAAGTATTACTCATGGATCAGTCCATCCTTACCCATGACAGACTGAGCACGCCGGTTTCGTACACGGGAATTATGGAGCAGCTGAAAACGCTATTCTCAAAAACAGCCAGTGCAAAAGAAGCAGGGCTAAAGAAAGCTGATTTCTCCTACCAAAGTAAGAACGGTAAGTGTGCCACCTGTTCAGGCCACGGCAAGCTAAAAACCAGCATGGATTTCATGAGCGATGTCTGGCTGACCTGTGATACCTGCAAGGGAATGCGTTATAACGACACAATTCTAGCCTGTAACCTAAAAGACCGCTCCATCGGCGAAGTGCTTCAGATGACCGTTTTAGAAGCTATAGCATTTTTTGAGTCGGGAGCTATTGTAGAAAACCTTGAAGTGCTCAAGCAAGTAGGGGTTGGCCATTTACGTTTGGGGCAAGCCGGTAATACCTTGTCAGGTGGAGAATCCCAACGACTGAAACTGGCCACTTCCATACTACAAAAACGAAAAGGCACTACGTTATACCTCTTCGATGAACCCAGCACCGGCCTTCATTATTTTGATATCCTCCAATTAATCAAGGTCTTCCAATCCTTAGTCGACCGTGGTGATACCGTACTTTTTATTGAGCACAATGCCACTTTGATTGCTGCGGCGGATCAATTGATTACATTAGGGCCTGGTAGTGGTGAGCATGGTGGTGAGCTAATTGGCTAAGTCAACGCTTCGAACTCAACCCTTGGAGGTTTAATGTGCGTTATGGTGATAAACCTCCAAGGGTTAATCTGGAGTTCTTAATTCTTTCACTTATGTTATTCGTTTACTCAACCCTTGGAGGTTTATTTGCATTATGGCGATAAACCTCCAAGGGTTTAAAGCATTAATGAACAAGCACTTGGTTTCCTAACGCAGTGTTATTGAATTCGTTAGTCTCAATGAGAAGGTCAGAATAATCTACAATAGCACCCCAGTAGTACCATCCACCCTGGATATCTGAGGGAATCTGAACATCGGCCCAGAAACGTACAGTTTCATCAGGGTTTAAACTATTTCCGGAAAATGATCCTATCCGTATATCATCTGTAGTGATGATTGTATCGGACGATAAATACCATCCGACAAGGTATGCCGTACTTGTTGGTGTGCGGCCTGGAGAAGGATCAGGACCAAGGTTCGTTAAATAGGTATCGAGCCGTAATTGGGAGCCTGCGCTCACGGATTTTCCTCCATTAACGTGTTCAACATCACCGAGTTCTATAGTTAGGTCGTATTGTGCTCCCTCGGTCATCAGTTCCTGGCTCTCTATTTTGGGATTGGGAGAGCGCTGGGCCATCGGGTCGTTGATTAAGTTGTTGTTTGTGTCCTCACAAGCGGTTTGTAAAATGAGTAACATTACTAAAATTGAGAAAAGTTTAAGTTTGGTCATGATTTAGGTTTGTTAAATGGTTTTATGAATATGTTATAAGTGATTATGAATTTACCATAAAAAATGAAACAGATTGTTAGTAAACTGGTGAAAAAATCCCTGCTCACTTATACTATTCGTTTACCCAACCCTTGGAGGTTTATGAGTATCAAGGTGATAAACCTTCTAAGGGTTTAACATGAAATTCTTAGTTCTTTTACCTATGTTATTCGTGAACTCAAACCTTGGAGGTTTATGTGCATCAAGGAGAGAAACCTCCAAGGTTTAATATGGAATCTTAATTCTTCATCACTTCATCATGTGCATGTCGTTGTATGTGTTGGTTACTTTGATGAAGATGAACTTCTGGGGTAAGTTTCTGCGCCTTTATACTCTTCGTTAACTCCAACCTTGGAGGTTTATGTGCATCAAGGAGAGAAACCTCCAAGGTTTAATATGGAATCTTAATTCTTCATCACTTCATCATGTGCATGTCGTTGTATGTGTTGGTTACTTTGATGAAGATGAACTTCTGGGGTAAGTTTCTGCGCCTTTATACTCTTCGTTAACTCCAACCTTGGAGGTTTATGTGCATCAAGGAGAGAAACCTCCAAGGTTTAATATGGAAATCTTAATTCTTTATCACTTCATCATGGACACGTCATTGTATGTGTTAGTTACTTTGATAAAATACTGTAAGTATTATTAAATGTAGATTTTTATAAAATATTTTATGAAGTTCTTGCTAAAAGGGATTGGCAGCCAGTTCGAAGGGGTTGTGCATCTGTCCGGGGTACAGATAACAAAACCTGCAAAGCCATAAGCAGTATATGAAGAGAATACAGAACGATGACGTTTAGCTGCTTAAGGAATTAAATATTAAATGCAGTTTATCTTTTTGTTTCATTTTTATAAGTTCACGAATTAAAACTAAAAATCATGAGTGTAAATAAAATCATAGGTATAGTTCTTATTATTGGAGGTATAGCCTTAAGTCTTTTTGGCATAAATAAGATTTCAGACAGTACTAAATCAATCAGTGCTTTGGGTGTGGAGATCAGCGCCTCAGACAATTCATCCAAAAATGAAGGCATGCTTTACCTTGGCTTTGGGGTAGTGGTGTTGATTGGGGGAGTTGTAGTAATTAGGAAAAGTTAGAAGTGGGTGAGGTTGTCTCAATTGTCCACCCAGCCCTTGATGGCGTAGCTATACTTATGCAGCCACTTTTGAGCAAGTTCCTGTAAGACCATTTCAGCAGCTTGACGTGTAGGTGCCTGATAAACTTGTTTTAAATCAGCCATGAATGCCTTTTTGTCTTTCCATACTCTTCGAGAACTCAACCCTTGGAGGTTTATGTGCTTCAAGGTGATAAACCTCCAAGGGTTTAATAGATGCTCATGGTAGCAGACCATTTGAATAGCCTGCTACCTATTGAATGGTTTTCCTTACTATTACTTCATTGTCTAATACCACATTGGTGCTCCAGATGAATTGCGCATTATGGTTGGCGTCATCAAAAATATCGGTATAGTTGGTATAACTGGATTTGTTGTCTACTCCAATTTCATCGTTGGTATAGGTAGTGGCTGCCGGCCATTCAGAGTCATCATAATCTTTATTCATCCAGCCGGAGGGGATTGCCCAATGAACGGCATAGTAGGAGGTGCCATCATTTGATCCTGCTGCATCGCAGTTGGTTGAAAGCCTTTTTGTGCCATTTTCCGAAAGACACATTAAGTCTTTAACAGGAGCAGTATAGAATGTCTGGGCTTTCCAGGTGTTGTCAGTGGTCCCAATAATATTGCCATTGGTATCGGCAAATACTGCTACCATGCCACCATCGCCAGGGGAGTAGCTGAACCCGCGATTGTTTTCAGAGCCTACACCAAGGTTTTCTTCCCAGTCCACCAGGAGCATGGCTACGGTGAAGGGCCTCTTCACCTTAAATCTCACAATATCAGAGTTGAAATCAGTGAAAGGTACATTGTCTTTCCCGACGGGAGTTCCATTAATGTACATTTCGAAATAATTATCAGCGAAGATATAAGCTGTGATCACCTCTCCGGTTGCATCCAACTCGATAATGTCAGAGCCATCCAACGCAGCGACAGCCTCGGCGGCACTGTTGTAGATAACACCGCTACAGGGGTTATTCATCTCCGAAGCAAAAGGGAAGTTGGAGTCCGTGTAATTTACGTCTGCGGGCACTGTCCAGGCGTTGTTGTCAGTATCTGTTATAGTGCCTATACCTGCCACGCGTCCGCATCCAAGAAGGTTAGAAGTAACGGTAGTAGCCATGCCCTGAGTGACAGATCCGGTACCTGTATAATTGTTATCAGGGGTTGAGGGTGTGGTAGTATCATCATCAGAGCAAGCCCATGTTCCGATTAGTGCGGCTATAATTGATATTCTAAATAATCTTTGCATCAGTTATCAGTTAATTGTATTTGTTATTGATTCTATTTTAGTTCCTGCACGTTTGTATTGTTCGTTACCAAAAACCTTGGAGGTTTATGTGCGTCAAGAAGAAAAACCTCCAAGGTTTAATATTAATCTGTACGTTTATACCATTCGTTTACCCAACCCTTGGAGGTTTATTTTCATCATGCTGATAAACCTCCAAGGGTTTAATATGGTTTAATCAGAACTCTTAATTCTTCACCCACTTCATCATGCGTACCTCATGGTATGCAGTATTTACTTTGATAAAATAAATTCCCGGGGTAAGTCCCTGTACATTTACGTAATGCGTTAGTTTGCCATTCATCACCAGTTTGCCAAAGGAATCAAGAATTTCATATTCAGCTGTCCCGTCCAGGTTTTTGACATAGAGGGCATCGGATGCAGGGTTAGGGTAGATGATGAGTTGTGCTTCTTGTTTTTTGCTCAAACCTGTGATTGCTGTGTTCTCAACGCTCACTTTGACGGTCCAGGTATAGATATGGGTTCCGGTGCTTATGTCGTATTTGACCTGGCTGGTGAAGTTATTGGCAGTAACGCCGCTTTCCTGCTCTGTGCCATCAACTTGTACTGAAATGGCATGGTCGAATTGGTATTCGGCGACCAGGTTGGTGACATTTGTATTTTCAGGCAAGGTAATGGTGATCTGCTGTGTGGAGGCATTGATCGTAGCTTCTGCATCAAACCCTACAAAAGAGAAGGAGTTGAAGGTGGTGTTTTCCCAATTTCTAAAAATATAGGGATCGCTAAAGCTGCCTGTATTCTTATCGGATATAAAAGCTTCAGTATTTTCGAGATCAATAACCTGATCATTATCCGCATTATAGAAGCTGAAGGTTACAACTTCTCCGCTGGTATTGGCATAGACCAGTAGTTGATAATAATATCTCCCGGTAGCTGATACATAAATAGGATCAGATGTTCCCCGAAGTTCATTGCCCACCCATGCGGCTATCTGGCTGCCGGCATTGATATTCTCCACGGTGTCTACAGATACAATGCCTGTAAAGGTCATGGAGTATTCGTAGTCAGCAGGGTTGACCTGCCAGTCTGGTGCCTGGGCTAAAGCACCGAAACTGAGGGCCAGGGTGAATATGATGAGTATGTATTTCATTTAAGAGGTCATTTGTAGTTTGTTAAACCTTGGAGGTTTTATCTGCTTGAAGCACATAAACCTCCAAGGTTTTTTATTTAAGGGTTTTAAATAAAAGATCTTACTGATCCGTCTTAACCACTTTGGTTGAGGCTACTCCACACGGGCCTACTACTTTGACGAAGTAGGTGCCTGATGGTAGTGGCTGTTCAAACGTAACTCTGGCGGTCTGACCACTCACTTCCTGAGACTTCAGCAGCTTTCCATGGGCATTGTATACCTCCAGGGTACCGCTCGTGCAAGGCAGTGCCAGATTCAGCTCGCTGCTGAATGGATTTGGATAGGCCGTCAGCGTTTCAACCGATAACTCTTCGTTCAACTCGATAGGGTAGGGTTGTTTTATGTCACCTACTATCGCATTGTTCACATACTTTAGCTGGTTCGTAGCTTCGGTGAATGTTTGGCTATCTTCATTATACAGAGAGAAAGTGATTTGTTCTCCGGCATCTCCATGTACGGTCAGGAAGAAGGCGTCTTTACCGTTATTCAAAGTGTACCTCTTTGCGTATCCGCGAATTTCTCCATTAGCATGAGCGAGCAGGATATCACTATCCGTAACATTCATTGCTCCCGATATTTCTGCTATGATGGAAATGTTATCAGAGAACTGACGTGCTGAAGCAACATGCCATCCTTCAGGAAGCGTAATAGACTCTTCTTCCGATGCATTCACCCTGCCAGAAGACAATGAGCTGCTCTCAGGGTATGTGAATGACACATTGTTGGCACTATAGAGCATATAGCCCTGGTTTCTGCTCATGCTTTTCAATGAACCTACCCAGCCAAACGAGGCATCATACATCGAGAATTTAGACTGGCTCTTGATCATGTCTCCGGTAACCGGATTTAATCCTGCCAATGCTTCCGTAACGGTCATGGTGGCCTGAGGGGTGTACCCTACATAATTCCAGCCTGCATCGATTTGTATATTGGTTGATTGAGGATCTGCTGGGGTACCATTGTACTTGATAGTTCCTCCGCTTTTCAGGTAGACCTTGTACATTTCACCTATTTGCAGGCCGCCTTCATTGAGGGTTATGCCTCCAAGCCACCCTGTGCTGGCATCATAGATGTCCAGGGCATGCTGACCTTTTACCACATCGTCCTGCTCTCCAACGGCACTGAATATAGTATTTACTGATTGCAGATCGTCTGATACGAGGTTGAATGACACCCAGTTCCAGCCCTGACCAAATTCAAGGGTCGTTGAGATGGCATCTGAAGCTACAATATCCTGTGGAGTTGCGGTAGTGCCTATGATGCTGTTAGCCAGGAAATTCAACTGTGGAGTAACCTCTTCATGCGTTTGTGCTTTGCTGGCATCCCAAACTTTGAAGCTGATGGTTTCATTGCTGGTGACGTTACTATAAACGGTCATAAACAGCAGGTACTCGTCCAGTGCCTCTACATATTCAGGAGAAGCTACACCTCTGATCTCATCACCTACATAAGCGGCTACCACATCATTGACATCGAGAGAAACCACCTCGTTGATGATCAATCGGCCAAAGACATTCATGCTGTATTCGTAGTTGTCTATGTTGACATTCCAGTCAGGGGCCGGCTTGCTTACCGTAACATTAACCGTTAGTTGCTCATTGAAATCCTGAGACGTGCCCAGATTGATGCTGCGCTCGTAATAGCCGACATTCAGCCCTGCATTAACTTTGAAAGTCAGTGTTTTTGTAGCATTTGCAGGCACTGTTCCGGTTGATGCATCGGTGGTAAGCCATGCGGGCATATCCTCTAAGGTATAGTCATAAGGTACACCTCCCAGGTTGGCAATGGTAGCCTTGAAAGTAGTACTGTTGCCTTCTTCCTGTGTTACATCTATGGTGTTTTCCTGCCATACCAGCTCGTTTTGCTGTACGTAGGCCGTCCAGCTGGCTGTGGATAGCTGCCTGTTGCCATTCAGGTCACGAATATCACTTACACTGATTTCCAGCGTCTGTCCTTCTATGCGGTAAGCATCGATCAGCGGAGTGATCACGATCTCATCGTTGTTGACCACAAAGTCAAACGGTATATCCTGTACGGGCCTTACATCTGTGATGGATGCACCTTCTGTGAAAGTTTCACCTCCGGTAGCCACGGCAGGGGCCGCCTGCGTAAGGAACTGAGGAGTCGCTTCATCACTGAGGGTAGTAGTACGAACGATACCACCCATAACCTCTTCATACTTTTCAAAAGGCAGGTACGCGATCAATCCATATTCGTCTCCGGCAAGCTTGGTGTTTTTGTAGTTGTTGATATATTTCACCGGTCTTGCTGAGTTCCAGATCCTGAATTCATCCATACTTCCTTCAAAATATTGATCCGTTGCATAAGTGGATGAAGTAGTCTTAAAGCCTCGTGCACCTAACCAAAGCTGGCTTCCGGCCAGTCCGGCTATGCCTGAGTTGCTGCTGGACTTTTGAAGTTTACCATCTATATACGACTTTGTAGTAGCATCTCTATCTACAGACAGGGCAAAGTGGTGCCATTGACTATCGAAGTAGTTGGTAGTAGCGGCCGTGAAAATATTGCCTTGGCTTACCACATTCAGTTGACCTGATGGTAGCGCATTGATGCTCAGTGCATACAGCTCGTTGTACAACGTATCCGTAAGGTCCCCTTTACCTGAAGAGAAGATAGTTTGCGTTGTTGACGGGGTCTGCATTCTGAACCAGAACTCTACGGTAAAATCCGTCTCATTGGTGATTACTACATTATTCCCGTCAAGGGTCAGGTATTGACCGCTGCCATTGAAAGCAAAGGCATCACTGCCAGGGTACAGGCTCCAGTTGGCATCTATAGCCATGTGTCTGCCTGCTGCTTTGTCAAGAGCGAGGGTGCCGTCTCCTTCATTCATAGGCCAGTAGCCATACAGTCCGGTCTCATTTCCTGACAGTGTCTGGTTCATGTATTCTACAGACCGGCTTACGGTAAGGGCTTTATTCCAAAGTCTCACTTCGTGGATTTGGCATTCCAAAGCATTGCCATTATCAGCATCGGCAGCCAGGTAGGCATTTTCAACTTCAGTGGCAGAGAAAAATATACCGGTCTTGGTCATCAGAAGCTGATCATCCATGAAGAATCGCAGTTCGTGCGTATCATTGTCGTAAGCCATGCCCCAGTGATGCCATGCATTTACAGGAGTAACACTACTGTAATAAGCCGAAGGTTCTACACTGAAGGTTTGTAATCCCATTGTTACAGCGATCGTTTCGTCGGCATTGAAGGCAATTTCAAGCAGGTCTGCACCCGTGCCTTTGGTAAATGCTGTGCCTGAAGTTCCTGCATCACGCTTCAGCCAATACTCCACTGTAAATGATTTGTTATTGAGCGTTATGGCCGGTATTCGGGCCTTTTCATTAACTCCGTTGAAGGATACGGCTGTAGCATGAGATACCTCTGAGCCATTGAGAATACTTCTTACGCTGATGTTATGATCTTTTACCAACCCTGACTCTATGGTTTCATTGAAACGCACTGAAATGTCATCAGAAGGATTTAGAATACCATCCGAAGGTTCAGGCGAGCCAAACACCACAGGGGTTACCCGGTCAATCACTCCGGTTACATAGTCAGTTTCAGTGACCGAGCCATCTGTACAGGTTGCTCGTGCCCTAACCAGGTAGGTTCTGTCTGTCAGATCACTGATGTCCCAGATAAAACTGACTTCGCTTCTGTTGTCAAGCAGCTCTGCCTGATCACCATAGTTGTCGTAATCTTCAGAGGAAGCATCCATAAAGTATCCTTTAACCGCAATGGGGTTCCCGCTAAGAGATTTGTATTGAAAATCGACCTTCTCTAAAGTAGGATGGTTGATGTCATATCCTTTGAGGGTGATGGCTACCTGGTTATTATCTTCATAGTTTACCACCCAGTTATCATTCAAGCCTTCGAGTACCACATCTGAGCAGGAAGGTTGGAAGTGAGCTGAAAGGTAAACGGTGTCCGCTATATCTGCCTGGCTGGTCATAGGATCAAACTGGCAGGTGGAGTGAAGTATCACCGCAATGCTGTCATAATCCAGCACACCACTGGCACCTTTCTGTATGGTAAGGGTTTTGGAGACCGTTTTCCAGGCCGGTACAAGGTACGAGCGTTCGGCAGTCAGGCCATCGATCAGTACGATTGCACCGTTAGGGTTAGAAGCTTCATCAATGGTGATGTCGTACCAAACGTCGCTGTTAGACTCACTCTCGTTCTGAAGCTTCAAGGTAAATACGGCTTTTTCATCTTCAGGAACACTGTTGCGAACGGCAGGTTCTGCATCGATCTTCGGATTTTCTCTCAATAACGTAGCCGTATGCAGTTTTATGGGTTCGTTATTCTCTACATAGAAACTGGTTTCTTCTCCGCCTTCATAAGGACAACGGGACTGGCCACCTCTTACGGAGAAGATGGGGCTTGATATCCTGAATCCGGAGATGTTATAATTGGTGCCTACATTATCCTGATTGTCATAGGTGTTAAACAGGTTATAGCTTGCGTCGCTAAGTTCGTAGATGAATACGGCGGCGTCGACCGCAAATGCGGCTGTGGCGATAAACGAATGCGTACGGCTGGTATATTTGTAAGCCAGTGTTGTTCCGAGAGCCTTGACCCCGGTACCACCTACACCTATACCTGTACGTATAAGTTGTGCCTCAATAAATTCACTTTTTGAAGGGATATAATCACTGAAGTGAGAGCGGTTAAGTATTTCAACACCGGTTGTGTTTTTTACATCTATGCTGTAATAATCCCCTTCATCGCGTTCATCAATCACATAACCAAACGTAACGGAATGGGCTTTTTCGGAATTACCTCCATTGGTTAGGCCGACACCTACGTCAAATGTGTTGCGCAAGGTAAAACCTTTGCCGTTGAGCAGGGCGCCAAACTTTGCATTCCACGCGAAGTTCAGGGTACGTGCTGCCTTCCAGTTGTATTGTGAAGCGTATGTTTCTGTAATCTCTTCACTAACAGCTCCGGCAGAACCATCAACGGATAAGTTTTTAATGGTAGAGGCCTCTACTTTCTCGGCCTCATTCAGGGCCAGGGCATTGATCCACTGGCGTACCTGCTCATTGATAAAGGCCACGGAATCGAGCTCATCATCAGCACCTGTAGCATGGAAAGTATAGGATAGCTGCGTAGTGTCTACTGACGGATTTGCGGCTATGGCTTCCTGCTTAAACTGGTTGTAAGCATCGGTATTGTTGTCATTAGAAACTCCATAGAACTGATGTCCCCAAGGTAAATGCGATTCATATTTATCACTTTTGAATAGTTCATCTCGCAATACCAATAGTTCAGGGATCAGCTCTTCAACAATGTGGCGTTGGGAGTAGGCAAAGTAGGTTGCTGTATTTCCTTCATCAATAGCATAGCCATCAATAATACCAAGAACAATGTCTCCACCAGTATCTAAATAGCTCAGACCAAACTCGTCGCAGTAAGTACGCTCGATGAGAGCTAAACTCTTTGTTTTTGTGATGTAGGCATTGTGTGCCTTACCAATGTAAACATCAGCGTCGGAGCCTACATCTTTCGGGTCGGAACTGGTTTCGATACGCTCGTTGAATGTCCAGGTTTCGGTATACTCTCCTGCATCGCTGAATGCTCTCTGAATCGTCATGCCTAATTCTGAATCCAGTACCAGGTCAGATTGTACGATGGGGCCTGCCAGTCCGCCACCTAGGCCTACATACATACCTGAGTGCCAGGTATTGTTTAGGCCCAGGTTGGTATTTACATCCATTACCCAAGATTCTGTTTTAGAGAAGGACGATCCTTTCTCAATAAATGCATAAGAATTGGATCCCGGAGGGTCGCGCAACACCATTTCCACTACTTCGGGGCCATAAGTGATGAAATCTGTTCCTTCTTGAGGCAGACCTCCGAGAATATAACCACGGAAAAGGTCGGTTTCCGGCCAGACTACGTTTTCATCGCCCACGGTGGCATTTACTTGTAATGTCTTGGTATAAGAATATTCGCCATTTTCAGACAAAGAGGGAATACCGGCTTTAAAAGTGTACGTGTACAGACCATTATAGGCTGTTTTGCCTGAGGTACCCTCAGGGTTAATACCAAAATTGTCTGTAATATTAATTTCAGCATTTTGCACAGGTACCAGATCTTCTACAGCTCCATCAGGGTGATCAGGGTTTTCATATTTTTCCCATACGTAGATCTTCATGCTATATTCTTTAGCCTGAGTGAATACCGGGAAGTTGAAGCCCGCGGCTGACAGGTCCAGGGTGTCACGGTCACCGGTTTGCTGAGAAGTATAGATAATCTCACTATCTCCGTCAAATGCACCATCTTGATCATCAAATACATAGATGGACGGAGTTTGCCTTACTACGAAGTTGAGTTTGTGGTGATAGTAGAAGGTATCCACTTCGTAAGTGACGGTGCCGTTTGAAAGTGTTGAAGTACTATCGGTAACCATATTTTGCTCCAGGCTATGGCTTAGGTCCAATACAGCAATGTCGCCGGGCTCGATAAAGTAATTGTCGTTGCCAGCCTTTTCTACGACCCACTTTTCAGGGATCATCTCCAGTGAGTATTCGCCGCTATAAGGGTCGGTGGTTACAGATATAACATCGTAGATATTGTCATCGGTAATATCAAGGTCGTAGCCTTCAGCTTGCAACCTGAGTTGCAGGTCGGCCACGCCGATGTTGTTTAGTGAAAGGTCAAAGCCTAATTTTTTATCACCTTCAATCGTGCCACCTACTATACGTCCGGCTACTTTTATTTTGGTGTTATCAGTGAAGTTGACCACACGGTCTTCTTTGAATTCAAAAGTTTCAACATCACCATATTCATTGAGTTGAGGGAAATAGCCTTCGGAAAAAGTGTGACCATCTTTCTCAACAGAAAGGAAATGATGACCGATGGGCACCTGAACAGTATAATTGCCTTCAGCATCAGAACGTACAGGTCTGTTGTCGCTGCCTACGGCCTGTATGCCATCTATAAGTACGGCAACACCTTCTACAGGTACCTGGCTGTTTTCGTAGGTTACTTTACCGGTAACTTCGAAAGATGAAATATCAGTAAAATCCAGTCCGTTTTGTGTTTTTGCTCCGTCACCGATGAATACTGTGCGTGAAGACGGCTCAAAAGCATGTTGTCCTAATGAGGGTGTCACCTTAAATATTTCACCTCCTGAAGCATAAGGGATATAGTCTATTGTGTAATCTCCAAATGCATTCGTTATACCCCGTATGCCTAACAGATCGCTAGAAGGTATGATAGAAGAAAAGCCTATGCTACCCATGAAGGTACCATCATGTTTGTTGAATTCGTCAGCAGTTTTTGAAGCGTCGTAGATGTGATTGCCAATACCCTCATCACATCGCCAGTAAGCAATCAAATTGTCTCTGCCATTGTTGATATAGCGGTTATAGTTTTCTGCAATCTGAGCATCTGTTCTCATGACATTCCAAACCCTGACCTCATCCATATATCCCATGAAGTTGTTTTTAGCTTCACCGTTGGCTCCGTTGGCCTTGCCTAATTGGAGGGAGAAAGAAGCATCTGACGCCTGCCCATTATAAGAGCTACTGGTCAATGCTACTGCCTGACCATCTACATAGGCTTTGGCGGTTTGCGAGCTGTAATCCCAGGCAATGGCTACATGGTGCCATTCATTGTCGTTAACGGCTGTATTGGTGCTGATGTAGTTGCTGGAATGGCCTACAAAGGCCAGGTTTCCATTTCCATCCAGATACATCACTTTCTCACCCATTTCCCAGGTGTTATCAGCATCGGATTTGGTGATGATACTACACTCGGTGCAGATAGTTTTTATCCATGCTTCCATGGTGAAAGCCGCAGTGCCTAACTCGGTAACAGCAGTTTGGGTTTCCACATATCCATCACCATAGAAGACGAGGCTGCGTCCTGTAGACTGCGTCGATTGTTTTTCAAAGTTGATGGCCACACCTTCCACTGCATTACCTCCATCATACTCTACATGTCCGTTGGCTACTCCGTAAGGTATTACGAAGCCCATATCTATGCCCTCATTGGTATAGATGGTTTTGTCTTCACAAGCGGCTTCACCTACAACTTTATAGTTATAAAATATGCCACCCACGGCTGTTTCATCGATGTAGATCAAATCATTATCCAGCACTTTGAGCAGACTGAAGTTGTTTTTATCCGCTCTCGACCTGTAAATCCTGAACCTGTCGATGTTGGAAAGACTGGAATTGAGCTCCCACTCTACCTGTACAGCATCTCCAAAGTATCCTTTGGAAGCTTGTATGGAAGCTATGGCATCAGAAAGGTCCGTGCTGATGTTTCCGGTGAGGTCAGTGGTAGCAAAATTACCATCAGGGCTACATTCATTGACAGCACCAATGGTATAGCTGTAGGTCTGGCATAGCTTCAGGTCAGCATCTGTATAAGTAGTGGTGGCGAGGTCAGTCGTAAATTCCACTGTATTGGAACCATCAAAGTTTGATCTGCGGATGATCCAGCTGTCGGCATTGCTACCTTCTGGTGTAGTCCAGTTGAGTACCAGAGTTTTGTTGGCCAGGTCCTGTGTGATGGTCATCTCAGTTGGCGGGCTGGGAGGGGAGGAGGTTTTACCTTCTTTAATAGTTGAATAAGTAGCACCCACCTGACATCCATTGTTATCCTGCCCACTGGCAATGACACGATAATACTTAGAGGTCTCTATCTCCTGATTCTGCAAAGTATATGAAGTATTACTGCCATCCAGATCAGAGATAAGGGTGGTTACTCCGGTTGAGAATAGTGCATCATCTGCTCTTTGTATAGTCCAGGTTGGAGGCGTACCGCTGTTTGCTGTCCAGGATAGGTCTATAGATTTATCGCAATTGTCGAGAGATACCTGCAAGTTACCCGGCGCATCATACTGCATTTTCACACTTCCGTAATTGCTATACCATTTCGTGTCAGAATAGACTTTTGCTCCATTGATTGTCCAATAAGTTTGTAGTATATATCTGTGCTTGTCACCTGCTGTTACATCCGTATCTTTTATTATATGTGCGGTGCTATTATGAACTTCTTTTCCATCTGACTCACGTATAACTCTGTACCCTATTTGATCATAATCAATATAACCTGGGCTCATCCAGGAACTGGCCAAAGATTTCCATTGTAGGCCGATGTCCGAGGTTTGGCATGTTCCGGCAGTGAAGTTAATTTGATAATTATTCTGATCGAAAACCGGAGGCTTAACCGTAGGGCTGAAATTTGAAGCTATACCTACATCGGCATGGTCGATACCTGCATCGTATTCTGTACCGGCCGGTGAACGGTCTTCAAATTTTCTGTTGATGTCTGTGCCTGTGGACTCCGTACCATGGTAGTAGCGGATCAGGTTGTTCCAGTGCGGGTGCGTCTTGTTCACTTCTTCGTCATAATATTGGGATACCTGCCAATCTGCAAGTTGCGCATCCCATACACGTACTTCTCCGGCATAAAAAGTACCCTGATAACCAGTGTATATCGAGGCTCCGCCTATTTCACATTTTCCATCACCGGCAGCAGGCCATAGATCGGCTAGCGGCCCGCCATTATGGGTAAGGGTACTGTAAATTACCCTTTCTCCATCAATGTAGAGTTTTATGGTACTGCCTTCGTCTACTGAGAAAGCTACGTGGTGCCACTGATTCAAAAAGGTTGGCGGGTTATACCCACTTTTGTACCCTCTGGTGAAGTACCAGTTTCCTCCGTTCTTTTCCGGCAGGCCTCTGGTCTCAAATGCCCAGGCACTTCCTGAGTTTCGATTACCGTCACCCCGGTAGGATACGGTCAGTATTTTGTCACCACTTATCAGGCGGAAAAAGTTAAAATCATCAGCATAGTTCTGGGTCATATAGATCCAGGCTTCAATGGTGAATGAACCTCCTTCGATGCCCAGTTGCTGGCCACTTCCCTGGTGGTTCATCAGGATGTATCTGCCCTCAGTTCCACCTCCCGTAAGGTCAATTGAGCCTTCTCGGGTCGGCTGGGCGATACCCCATAAGCTCAAAAGCATACCCACAAGAAGTAGTGGGAGGGCTTTTGAGTTGAATGTTAAGTAAGTTTTCATTTCTATCAATTTTGAATATGTATTTGTCTGTAAGTCAATCTCTTATTTGATTCCTGTCAGGGTGTTCTACATCACTGAAAGAAGCTGATGGGACGGCGTATACTTTTATATTTAATTGTCAATAAATTATACTTTACAAATTTCGCTAGTATGTTTTTTCAGTCCTATTTGGATGCGTTAACAAAGCGCTACGTAATTGCATAAAGCGTTAACAAAGCGCTACATGGAGGCAAAAAGTGTTACTTATGACTCTTCTTAATGGGTTGTTACTTACTCTGTTACGCTATCAAAAGTCAGGCTGGCCGTTCCTAAAGTGGTAACCGTACCTATAGCATCAACAAGGGTAGAATAATCCACGTCTATACTGTTTGAAGTGGGTAAGGAAGCCGGCGTTTCAGATAAGGCGTATATCCTGATGGTGTATTCATGCGTGCCTGGGTCAGGAGAACAGGGTGAAGTATAGCCGATGGCATAATCACCTTTTTTGTTGTTTTTGCCAATGTAACCAATCGATACGCCTGCCTCTCCCCATGGAATTTCACTTACGCTGGCATCGATATTCCATACCTGCATATAGCCATCGGGTGATTTTGTGGGATCACTGGCATCTGCCGGGTTGGGGTAGTGATACATCACAATAGCGAAGGCACCGGTACCCGCCGGAGGGTTTGACCAGGCTACGGGTATGGATCGCTCTTCAGGCTGATCGCATTTATAAGTATCTAGCAATTCGCCATTTGAAACTGCGGCACTGGTTAGCGTAAAATCAGAAGAGCTTCCTGAGGAATTGTAGCCATAGGCATCAGCATGTATTGTACCCGGATCACCGTTATAGGTAAAGGTTTTTGAGCTACTGGCATCTGTTATATCTGTGGTGAAAGTGAAAGTAAAAAGGCCATTATCATCCCAGCTGTATTCGATCATACCATTTTTGGTTACATTATTCGTAGTGGTTTTGTAAGACAGGGCATAACCGTTATTGGCATCGTTCATATCCAGTCCGGTAATTTCGTGACTGTCGGTACCACCTACTAAGGTGATATCGCTAAGTCCTCTTTCCGTCATAGCAGTAGGTTGTGGTTCGATCTGGTTGTGTTGAATGCCTTCCTGGTCTACGGTAACTACACCACGCAGCGACGGCGTCATGTAAGGTGCATTGGAAGAAGCATGGTAGTGGTAATACCCGTTTTCGTCTTCATGGCCGAAGTGTTCATCAAGGCCGGTTACTGTAGAACCATCCGGTTCGCTATAACCATATAGCGGAAATCCATCCAAAACAAAGGCAATGGGGTAGGTACCTGTTTTGGAATTTAAGTGCACGGGAGGGAAGTGGTAATGATAGTCGTCGCCATTACCTGAGTGACCGCCGTATGCGTCCAGCTCACCGATCTCCCATGAGAGCTCTCCGCTAGCATTATAAGGGTTGAAGATTGGAATGCCGTTGGTAGCAATGGCGATCGCACCTCTTTGAAGCTCATCAATAATAGCAATATTGTCTGTTTCTTCATAGGCTGGATTTATAGGAATAGGCCACGCCATATTTTCCTGTGTGTTTTCAGCATAGGTATACTTAAATGGTGTTGGCACACGCTCGATCCAGGCGGTGATACCTACCATCATCTGATGGTCAGGAATGCCGTTAGACTCCACATAGAAATAGTCATCATCTGTATCTACGTAGCTAACATTGCTGAATATTGAGAAGGTCTCGCGTAAAAATGATATGTCGTAAGCTTTCGCAATGCCTGAGGAAGTAGTAGGATCATTATCCTTATTGCAGGCATATAGGGATATTAAGAACAATAGGGATAAGCTGCTATAAACAAATTTTACGGACTTATTTCTTGGGCTGACCAATACTAAAATCAAAGCGATGAGCACAATAGCCAATGCCATTACCGGAATAGTCGATTTAGCAGGAGATGCTTCATCTTTAGCAACGGGATTATTTATAGCTTCTATTTTCTCTGTTTTTTGCTTTACAAAGGCAAAGTCTTCGTCAGCAAGTTCAGATATTTTGATTTGTGTTAACTCACCATGCTCATCTTCAAGGTAAATAAAGTCATTGGACTTCATTAGAAAAGCCCCTTTCACGGAAGTCTTTCCTTTGAGGTGCCACTCTTTTAAGTTTTTAACACCATGTCCACCCGGGTGTGCCAGGGCCACGCCTGATACAATGAACAAGAGGATTGCAATTACAGTAGTTTTGATCTTCATATTGGATAAGTTCTTTGTCGTCATATGCTCTCAGTTTTGCTCTTTTAAGGAATTATCCTTCACTAGGGGAGAGTGATGCGTGGATAATTTTATTTAAATAGTGTTTTACAAATGTCGCCAGCATATTTTTTCAGTCCTATTTGGACGCGTTAACAAAGCGCTACATCATAGTAATTCCTCTTCTTGTGAACACTTCTTAATCCCGGTCGCTGCCCTAATTCTGGGGCTGTCCTAACCCCAAGGCTGTCCCCCGACAGCCATTTGGTCTTTATCCATCACTTTCTGATTTGTGTTGTTGGATCGTGTTTGCTTCCGTTTGAATGGTTGGGTTGGGTTGGATATTAAGTTTGGTCAGTGCACTGGAGCGGTTAAGCTTTACTAAACTTTTGAAGTTTAGTAAAGCCGCGTTTTAGTCCTTTTGGCTTGGGTTTAAATCTTCCTGGTGGCTGTCCCCTGACAGCCACCCTCTGCGCAGGCTTTTCATTAATGTATATTTCTCAAGGTAATATTGATGTGAATTTCATGGAATCTTGCTATTTTGGGAGTTGATGAGCCTTAGAAAAAAGACAATACTTATCGCTGATGATGAAAGGGAAATTATCCGGGTCATGAATCGCGAGTTGCAGGATTATTTTGACGATATCCAGATCATCAATGCGGGGAATGGGAAAATGGCTGTGCGTGTCGCCGAAGAGGAACTCCCGGATATTATTATCATGGATTGGGATATGCCTGAGATGAATGGCATTGAAGCTACCCGGGCCATATGTAAATCGGAGAAGACGCATGATATTCCTATTATCATGGCTACCGGACGTATGACGCAACCGGAGGACCTACGCATAGCTTTGGAGGCTGGGGCTGTTGATTTTATAAGAAAGCCTATCGAGTTTGTTGAATTAATCGCCAGAATTAATACTTCTCTGCGCATACGGGAGCAGAACCTCGCTATTCAGCAGTTGTTGAAGAGCGAAATAGAGTTGAAAAACAGAAAGCTTACCACCACATCAATGTTGATTGTAGAGCAAAATAATCTGCTTAATGACTTTTTTGATGAGTTAGGTGCTATTGAGAAGAAAGCCTATGAAGTGTGCAACCAGCTTACACCCCAGGTCAGTGATCTTAAAAGACGTATTCAGAACTATTTCGATATAGATAAAAGCTGGGATACTTTTAAATTTCATTTTGAAGAAGTTCATCCAAAATTTTTTGATATCATACAGCAGCGAGGCAGTGATATTTCGCATAAGGATTTAAAGCTTTGTGCGTACTTAAAACTGGGGATGGACAATAAGGAGATTGCTAATTTGCTCAACATAACAGCTTCGAGTGCCCGGGTGGCTTTATCACGGTTAAAGAAGAAGCTGAACCTTGATGAAGAAGATAACCTAAGAGAAGTGATATCAGAGATTGGGTAAAGGCATAAATTCCCTTCATTACGGTGTGTCCTTGAGAATTACTACGGATTATTTTGATAGCTGAGCTTCTTACTTTTTGTCTTGAGCAAAAAATTCAAGCATCACCTTCGCGTAGCTGCTATGGCGGAGCAAGGCATGTACTCAAAATTCTAAAATTCGAGGAGTTCCAATGAAAATCAATAAACTCCCTGCGGTCAAACAGTATTGATTTTTTAACCGTTCCACTCCTTGAATTTCTTACGGCCTCCGCTAAAGGCTTCTACCGTCAGCGGAATGCATTTTGATCAAGGCTGATCTCAAATCCTATTTCCTAACAAATTTTAACTTTTGAGATCCTGTTTTTTTAGCCTACGAGAAAAAAGGTTTGAAAATTATGAGAAGGAGCTTCTTTAGTCTAAAAGTAATTATCAAGGGTGCCCATTTCAGGAATCTCAATAGTTATCACAGTGACAACTGCTTCAGTTCTTCCAGTAATTGGTCGTAATGCTGTCGATTGTCAGAAAAGGCGGCATTGCTTAATGCAGTTATGATTGGTTTCAGGTTATTCAAATCTCGCTTTTCTACTTCATCCATTATATTATCTAATAACAGCGCATTGTGAAACTTGAGGGTTTGAAGTTGAGGTAGTATCTCTGCTACATAAGACTTTTCTTTCGCGGTTAAAGCCATGCTTTGGTCAACCACTTCAGCGGCAGTCTCTCTTGTATTGGTACCCGCTAGCTGTAGATCAAAAGTGAAGGTAGTGCCTTTGCCGGGTGAGGATTCTACTCTGATCTGTGAGTGGTGAGCTTCGAGAGCCAGCTTGCAAAAGGTCAGTCCCAGGCCTGTGGAGGCGATGTTACCGGATGCCAGAGGTGATACCTGCTTGTATGGTTCAAATATTACATTGAGGTTTTCTTTTGAAATACCTTTCCCCTGATCGGTAATACTAACCGTTATTTGATCGCTGTGTTTCTCAGTTGTGATCAGGATACGCCCATTTAATGGAGAATATTTGATGGCATTAGTAAATAAGTTGATGAATACTCTGCTGATCAGTTCTTTATCTGCATTAACCATGCAGGGGTTCAAATTGGCTTTAATATTTATATTTTTTTCTGCCAGTAGTGGTCTTACCTGATCTTCTGCGTCTTGTATGATCTTATCCAGAGAATGGGCTTCGGTGTCAGGGATAAGCTGAGCTTGTTCAAACTTCCGTATATCCAGCATGTTCTGTACCAGCGTCAGCATTTTGCCAGCCATATATTTTACCGTCTCGTCATTATCCTGTTTTTTCAGGATCACCGATAATGGGTTTTTCAGGTCGTGCGCCACCATGCCGGTTACTGCGTCCTTAAACTGACTCATTTCTTCCAGCTGCTTGGCTTTCATTTCCCGGCTCTTTATTCTGCTTCTGAAGATGAAGAAAGCAATGACCAGCCCAATCACAATGACTGTAATAAAAAGCATCAGTCTGAGTTGTGCGGCCTCTTCCTGTGCTTGTAATAATTCTATTTGGTCTTGTTGTTCTTTAAGCACTTTTTCCTGTTTTTCTGCCTCATATTTTCTGAGGAGTTCGTTATATCTCACCTGGGTCTTATGTCTGATCAGGGTATCGAGCAACTCGCTACGTTCTTTAAGGGTTGAGTACGCCCTGGACATGTCATTTTGTTGGGCGTAAAATTCATGCAGGTTGCCCAATACTTCAATTTTGCGTTCGGCCGATTCGATCTTCTCTGCAAGGTCCAGTCCAAGTGAGTAATAATAAAGCGCGGAGTCCGGTTGGCCAATCAGTAAATAATCCTCACCCAGATTACTATATGAGGCTATCAGATTGGCAGGATTATTTTCCTCTTTTTCTATCTCAAGGGATAATAGGTCGTATTTTAGAGCTTCCCGGTAATTATCCACCTCAAAATTGATACTGGCCAGAAAGGAGTAGGAAAAGTTTTTGATGTTTCTTCTTTCTCTGGGGTTTCGAAGTTCTGCCAGTTTTAGGCACTCGAGGAAATACGACTTGGCTAAATCATAGTTGGCTTTATTGAAATGATAGCGTCCGTAGCCGGATGCCAGATGATAATCTATTTCAGAAGTGTCTGAGGATATGTCTCTGAATTTCGAAGCACGATCGAGATATTCTAAACTCAATTCAAGGTTACCAAAGCCCTGGATGGCCAGGTCACTCAATTGAATGTAGAGCATGGCCTGCTTCGAATTATATTTTTCCGTGTTGACTGAATTAATAAAGTTCAGGGCCTGCTCATAAGCCCATGCAGCCGAGTCAAATTTTGATAATGCCCCGTAATGTATGCCAAGGCTTCGCAATGTTTTGAATTCCAGATACTTTAAGCTATCAGGTAGATTTGGCAGGTAAGCGAGCGTGAGCATTAAATTATCCACGGCTTTCCTCAAATTAATTTCGTGCATGGAATAATACTGCCCCAGATGGTAATAGTAGTAAGCTTCGAGATGTGTAGGATATTTATCATGATTAGCTTCTATGGCGTGTGCCAGCTTATAAAAGCCAGTGGTGTCATCCGGGTCTGAAGCCAGCGGCCTGATACTTTCCATACCTGGAAGTGGAGGTCTTTCCTGAGCCAGTAACCAGCTAGTGCTTAGTAAGAGAATGATCAGGGTGTATTTCATTGCGTATAATATTAATTTCCAGTGAACATTTCGATAGTCATTTATACATGCTACAGAATTGTCATGATTGTTAGGCTAATGATAGCTAACGTATGCTGATATTACATTCATTTTGGTCGTATGAATTAACCTGATGGTCATTTCATGTTGATGTTTAATTTCTGATAGACTTGGGGTTACTGTGTAAGTTTATAAAAAATAAAAACTAAAATTAAGTTATTTATAATCAAAGTATTAAATATTTGGAGTGGAGTGCAGGAAGATATTAATTCTACTTGATGATAATCGACTAAAGAGCAGGGATGACAAGAATGAAGAAAGTAGACATGATGATTTTAATTTATGGAGTAATAGCTATATAGAGAAACTCTTGGGATTCCTTGTATACGTAAGTTTTGGTGAGCATAAGGTTTAAAATTATTATACAATACTGTCATATTTGTTCGCATTGTACTACCAAGTTTATTTAGTAAAAACTTGCTTTTATTTAAATATTAATCAGAGTGTCAAATGTTATGACAGTATTGCCATGACAATCAGTTGGGTAATCATTTGGATTGCAGTATAAGAATTGTCCGGATTCACTTGGAAAGGAGTGACTACAGCTTGGAATCACAAACTATTCCCTACTAAACCAACCCGAAATTTTGGACAATATATTACTCAATGCAACAGACGTCACGGTCTGAACCTGGGTAACGAATAGACAACCCAACTATTTTCACCACTCTAAATGCTGTAAAAATGAAAGTTTTCAACGTGTTGTGGGTACCCTTTTTTGTCTCATTGTTTACTGTTAATGCCAATGCGTACCTTAAAAGCACGGGTATCGATACTTTGGGTAGTCAGGAAATAAAAAAGGACACCGTTGTGAGCGATTTAATGGATAAGGTACAGCGCACTGCTCAAGACTCATTGAAAAGACATAGCCCTGACCTGTCCATTGATAGTACGAAGGTATTGGACACTGCCCATGGATTGCAAGATCGAGTGTCGCAAGCCTCGGACACTGCTGCTTTGATAGATGTCCGCGATAGTGTTATATCACGGCTACATTTGTATGAAGACCCAATGTATCATATGCCTGCCAACATGGTATTGCCAAAGAATGATACCTATAAGGATTTGGAAAGGGAGCGATATAAGCAAAAAGTTACAGCAAATACTAAGGAGGAGTTAGTTCAAAATACTGGACAATTTGACAAAGCGCGTGAAGAAATAGTCGAATACAAGAATCTATATGATAGCCTTGTTTCAGCCTTGAAAATAAAAGGTTCTTCTAAAACTAATTCCTTGAAAGGGCAATCTTTATTCAGGCGCATAATTATTGGAGGTAACTTTACCATAGCGGGTAGCTTTTCTCTATATGGTCATAGCACTTTCAATATTAATTGTTCTCCTACTATTGGTTACAGGCTTAATAGGGTTTTTGAAATGGGGGCAAGAAGTATCTACCGGTCAAAGCTTCCGGCTGACCAGTGTGTTTCAAAGGCCCAGGAATTTGGAGAAGTTCGAGGTTACGGCGTATTCATGAGCCATACAGCATTTAAGGGAATTTTTGGTCATTTGGAGTTTGAAAGGATGAACACAACCGTTGAAAATCAGGCTAATCTGGAGTCGGGCTGGCATGAGGTTTTCTTTGTCGGTATAGGCAGAAACTGGGAAGCCACAAAGTGGCTTGAGCTGCAAACCATGCTTCTTTATAACGTTGCCTATGACAATGCAGACGGTCTATACAACAGCCCCGTTGTATTCAGGAGTGGCTTTAGATTGAAATAGATAAGAGGAACATCGTCAGTGATTTCCTATCAGAAAAAGTGATCGTGCATACATTAAGGCAATCTTTTCTATCCACCTGCAGGAAAAAATGCACAGGCCTACCTTATATTCAAGTCTTGTTATAGTGTGAAAGTTTAAAAAACAGGAAATTGTATTTATTATACTATGAAAAAAGTATTATAGTATAATAAATGAATTATTTTGCAGGAAAACACAATAGTCTACTGCAATGGAGTATGTAAACATTGGGATAGGTCTATTCCGAATAGCCTGTGGTTTTCTGGTTAAAAAATACCCGAGCCTAATTTCAGGATATAATACAATATCTCAGAAAAAGAAAGTGAATATTGACGGTTTATCAACTTGGATACGAAATGCAATTTAACTTTTTAGGTATTTATCCTGGTAAGTAATTATCTTATAACACTTTGGCTAATATTATAATGGTTATAACTATCATCGGAGGAACTCTTATAATTGCAATTTTCGCTCAACGTTGTGATATGTGATAAGAATAAAACTGAAAGATTAACTCAAGTCCTGGTCATTTCTTGATTAACTGTCAAAACAACTTAAATTAAGCGAAATAGAAGGACTTAATTGGAAGTTCGCGGATCAATAGCTATGGCTTCTGTTGACTTTTCAGTCTTGTAATGAATTCTTTTATAGAAATTTAAACAGCCTGTGTGAAATGAAAAACCTTTTAACAATAGCCTTGATGACAGCTTTTTTGATGGGTTGTAATGGGGGCACAGAGAAAACAAACATTATGACAGATCAAAAAAAGCAAACAGACAACTCAACTTCATCTACCGATACACTGGAACCAAGGGTGACAGGAATTGGTGGTATTTTCTTTTATTCTGATAACCCGAAGGAAACAAAAGAATGGTACACCAAAAATTTGGGGATTGAGATCAATGATTGGGGGTCGTCAAGTTTTGAATCTAGAAATATTAACGAACCTGATAAGATAAATTCGCTTCAATGGAAACCTTTTAAAAATGGAGATGAGTCTTTTTCCCCGTCCAAAAAGCACTTTATGATTAACTATCAGGTTCAAAATATTGAAGGACTTGTAAGCAACCTCAAAGAAAGTGGAGTAACCATACTAGATAGTATAACTGCTTATGATGGCATTGGGAAATTTGTACATATTATGGATGAAGAAGATAACAAGATTGAGCTATGGGAACCTGAAGATTAGTGGAATAAATGAAATGAATGATAAGTAGGATGGTCTCTATGTATAGGAAATAACCCTAATCCACAGACACAAAAGCCTTTTATACTGTGTATATAAAAGGAAAAGGTTTTTGTGTCAAATTGGCTCTAATCTGAAATTAATTTTTGCCTTTTTTATCTTTACTGCCTTTGCCCTTACTGTCTTTTAACGCAGGTTTACCGCTGCCTTTTTTATTTTTCAGTTTATTGGCTTTAGGTGCAGAGTTTCCCTTGTTTTTAGGCTTTATGCTTTTCTGGTTACCTTTGTTTCTCTTAATATTATTTTTATAAAATGCTTTATTGCTGTGCTTTTGGCTTCTTTTTAGAACACGACCTGTCTTTTTGAAGTCTTTCGACATCACCGAAATCCAGCTTTTGTGAGCCCTTTTTGCATGCCCCAGATGTAGGCCATTATCATGGCGCCCATAAACCAGCTGTCTGCCACTGATAACATTATTGGTGCGATCCCCTATACGAATGCTGACCTTACCAATTTCAACCTCCAGAAGAATGTTTTTCGGATTAATAATTAAGTTAAATTCCGTTCCAAGAACGGTGACTTCTTCACCCTGTGGAGAAACTACCTTAAAGGGGGTTTCACCATCATTTACGCTAAAAAAGGCTTCTCCTTCTAACTGGACTGTCCTGGGATTGAAGTCTTCATTATATGTGAGTTTAGAGTTTTTATTTAGATATATAACTGAACTATCAGGGAGCTCTACCTGCTCAAAATTATCCGCTGTAGCGATTTCAATTTTACTATTGCAACCAATGAGTACAGAAACTAATAGGCTTGCAAAACAACTACTTAAAAATTGAACTTTCATAATGATATGGATTAGGGGTCTTGATAATCAATTTAGTGAATTTATAGTCAAAATCCGATATCATGTGGATGATAAGTCGGGTGCAAAAATGTGTTATCATTCAAAATAAACATCAAATTCTCCGAGTGCGGTCTGGATGCTACTAAAAACTTTTTCTTTGTTTTCAGCGGATTCGCTTGCGCCTAATTCCAGTACCAATTCTTTATAGGGTAACAGCCATTTGTGAAGTTCTTCATGAGACTTACCTTTCATTGTGCAACTGGAAATGACCAGATTGACGTTTGTGTTAAGTTGACTAGCCAATGCTGCATAGTCTTTGTCTTCGGTATTCTTAAACTCCTTTACATCATTTTGCATAGCCCGAATGTGCACCGTCATATCTTCATTGGCTTTCCATTTTTTACCATTATCCAGCAGTGGCTTTTCAACTTCTGCGGTATAATTTTGCGATGAATGCTCTTGATGTTCCAAACCATTATCATGGGATTGATGTCCATTGCATGCCCATAGAAAAATGCACATAGTGCCTGCTAATATTGTTCTTACTTGTAATCTCATTATTTAATTGGGTTGTTTAATCAATTGTAGTAATACCTTGAGTAGCTGATTGCCAGTAATCAGAATATCTGTTTTAAAATCAGCAGTTCTCCATTTAAACATCAGTAGTCTGACGCTGCCCATAACAATGTGAATGAGGTCAGTACTGCTGATATCGCTTTTAAAAATGCCTGCTTTTTGCCCCCCTTCAATAATAGGAGTTAAGTGCTTCACCTTGACTTGCATGATATTATGGATGGCTCTGGTAATGGTATCACTTCCTTTCATGAGACCATCAGAGAACACCGCCACTGCAAAATGAGGGTGTTCCTTGAAAAACATGAACTGCTTTTGAAATAAATGGGTGAATTTCTCGTCGGCAGCGTCTGCGCTGGTGACTTCAGAATATTTTTGATCCATGGTGTCAGCTAAGTGATTGAGCATAGCAACGATGATTTTCTCCTTGCTTTCGAAATGCCGGTAAATGGCACTTTCACGAAAGCCCATCTCATTGGCTAAATTCTTTATTGTTAAACCACTTACTCCGGCAGAGGTCAGGATTTTGCCGGCCGCATCTATAATTTCCAATTGCCTGTTCGATAATGTCATTGTTAGTTTGTGAATATTCACTCACTAAGTTATGCTGATTTTATTAGACTCAAAAAAACAGCGTAATTTATTTTGGGTATTGACCCGATGAAACTATTGTATGATAGATCTGAGCAAACTAATCATGATTAATTTCTTGCGTAGACCAATTCGGGATCTTTCACAAAGTACGTTAGTAATGATGTAGGTTCTATTTTGTTTGGAGTGGTTTGTTCAAATTAAATTCGGTTGCTTGTTCCTAAGTTACTGATAGTTTCCCTGAAGGTTTGTTTTACTCCACTGCATTATCCCTTTCAGGAGTTCTGAAAGTGTTTTCCCTTTATCGGTCAGGCTGTATTCAACTTTGGGAGGAATAACAGGATAGGATATTCGCTTGATGATATTTTCGAGTTCCAAATCTTTTAGCTGCTGGGAAAGCATCTTTTGCGTGATACCGTTAATGGCTTTATCCAGCTCGTTAAATCGCATTGTCCCATTGTTTAACAGCAACCACACAATTACTGGTTTCCACTTGCCACCGATTTTATCCATGAATATCGTGATCGGACATTCATCGGCGTTATCATATTTTTTTTCATCTTTTTTCATACCACAATTGCCTGGTTTACAATATTTCTGTCTGTGAGGTAAGTACCTTACTTTATAGTAAGTTCTTGCGGCAAAGTAAGTTACTATTTTGTTTTGCTGAAAAATTTAAAGAGATGAATATGAAAACAATTTTGATTACCGGCGGAACAACGGGTATTGGATTTGCCTGTGCTGAATATCTTTCAGCAAACGGATATAAGGTAATTATTACCGGTAGGTCTGATAAGAACATGCAGCTTGCTTTGGACCAATTAGGTGACCGGGCAACGGGGTTTTTATCTGATACCTCCAACCTGAACGATATTGATAACCTGGTAGAAGTAGTAAAAGATAAGTTTGGGAAAATTGACGGTTTATTTGTTAATGCAGGAATTTTTAAAGCAGAGAGTTTTGAAAATACTACTGAGGAACTGTTTGATGAGACCATGAATATTAATTTAAAAGGGGCCTTTTTTACAGTTCAAAAATTTATTCCGATCATGAATAACCCTTCGAGCATAGTTTTGATGTCTTCAATAGTTGTTTTCAAAGCTTTCGCGCAGGCAAGCGCTTATACAGCCAGCAAAGCAGCTTTGGAGAGCTTGGCCGGAGTTCTTAATGTTGAGTTGGCACAAAAGGGTATCCGTGTAAACATTCTTGCTCCAGGCGTTACGGAAAGTCCGATTCAGCAAAAATCCGGGATGAGCGATGAAGCAATCAAAGACTTATTGGAGCATTTTTCAAATACTTCACCCATTGGAAGAATTTTAAACCCTAAAGATATGGCTCCCGTTTTAGAGTTTTTAGTGTCTGAAAAATCTTTGGTCTTACGCAATGAAAAGATTATTGTGGATGGTGGTACCACAATGTAATTTGATAGTTGATTTCCAATTGCAGGTAAAAAATCAATATTTTTAGAGCAGATTACCTTCTTCTGGAAAAAAGTAAAGGTGAAACAATAGTTTGCAGTCGACTTTATTACCATTGATCTATAAAGGCGTCCATTTTGATTTTTGAAACTTTACAATTAGCATTTACAACTATTGATGCCGTTAGGTCCTTGCTTAGCTCCTCCGACTTGTAGTCATCAGGATAATTAACTGCCATCCTAAGTTGAGTATCTATCGGCAACAGTCTTTACTCTCAAGTTGTACAGTATGGGTTCTATATAAATTGCAAGTAAGAACCAGTCGGTTGTTTGTAATTTTTGACTTTCAAATAATATGACAAGAACATAAATTGAAGGAAGACACCAAAATATAATTGGTATATAAAATGCAATAAACTTGTTGTTTGACTTTATGAAGGTGAAATTCAAAGCGTTGGTGATTCCGTTTAAAGCGCTGAACATCAGTGACCCAACAAACGAAATTAAAATGAGTTGATTTGCTGAGCGTTTATCAATATTGTTAATAAATCCGATAACGTTTATCAGGATAAAGCACAACAAGAAGCTAAGTACCAATTGAACCAGATAGTGTTTCCTTATCACGTATTTATTATAGCCTGATGGTTTAAGTGTTATCTATTCCTAATTCACTTTAATAGGAGTTTACCAAACGGCCTTATTGCAAGCCTTTCTGCTAGGAACATTTAAAATTAAAGATTTCTAATTATTATCAAAATAACGCTCCAGCAACCAAATATTTTGTGGATGCTGTGGGTTTATCTTGATGGACTGCCCTGTTCGTAGTGAATTATCGCTACTATAAATATTTCATTCTCCTAAAAGATGTTCTGATACCAAGGTAAATAAGATGTGAAATTAGCGGATAACTATCAGTCAAATTACTAAAATGTTTTGATGTTTTTAAGTGCTACCATAGTATCATTAGAATAATTTTAGTTGCTTTGTACTCCTTTTAACTGGGTAAAATTCTATTAGAGGAAGATGCCGCGTAGTAGTAGGGTGGCGTATGATCACTTGGCGCAATGATTGGATTAAGTTCACAGGCTCCAAATGAACTTAATGGGCTTAGGCTTGTTTAATAATAGTTACATTTTTAGTTTTCAGAATGCTTAAAACTGCCTTGTTAAGAGTAGTATTTATTTTGTTCATGGGTTTGGCTGCTGTTGTTTTTGCTTGCTTAACCAAGAGTAACCTTTTTGCAAAACGTACTTTTTACAGGCTACTACAGGGTGAACTTTTGCAGTACGCGGAGTACAAGTTATGCAACCCCATGGCTTTCAGCTATCTGCGGTTGAACATTTGGGATTTTCATTATCAATGCTTATTTAGTAAACCAATAGTCTCAAAATAATATGTCCGAGAAGTCTATAGCAAACTTTAAAATATCTACTGTAAGTGAAATTATCAGCCAGGCAAGTAGAAATGCAGTGAAGGAAATACTCCGGCTTTCAGATGAAAAGATGAATTATGTATTGGCAGGTTACTTCCTTTTTGGCCTCTTTTTGGCTTTTTTTCATGACAGTTATTTTATTGCTATAGGTGTAGGTGGTATATCCATTGCTATTTACCAGCTTGTGAAGTGGCTGTTGCCTGACAAAACGATTCATCACTATGTGCTGAGTGTACTCTTTGCAATATTTCCTGCTCTTTATATTTACCAAATGCATGGCTTGTCCGCAATGCATTTTACATTTTTTATAGGAGCGGTACTGTTGATAACGTATCGGTCGTGGAAAATGATGTTGACGCTCGCCATCGTTACAATTGTGCACCATACAATATTAGCTTTGCTGCAGTATAGAGGCATGGAGGAGGTCTATTTTACGCAGTTGAATTATATGAACCTGCAAACATACCTGTTTCATGCAGGTCTGGCGGTTGTCATTTTTGGCGTATGTGGTTATTGGGCTGTAGTGTTAGATAAGGCAGCAAAGTCCAAAGCAACCCAAACGGCATTGTTGGAAATGCAGAAGGAAATTGTAAAACATAATATGGATTTTGCCGAAACTATAAGCTCAGGTAATCTGGAGGCAGAGCACAAGAATAGATTTAATGATGAAGATGAGCTTGGTCAGTCACTCCTGAAAATGCGTGATAGCCTGAGAGAGGGACGAAAGAGAGAGGATCACGACAAGTTTATAAATGTAGGCATAGCAGAAGTGACTGACATTATTCGCCAGTTTAATGAAGATACTGAGGTGCTGGCTTATGAGTTTGTAAGCAAAATGGTTAAGTACACCGGCTGCAATCAGGGGGCACTCTTTCTGCTGGAAGGCGAGGATGATGATGATGCCTACCTGGAATTGTCCTCTTGTTATGCTTATGAAAGGCGGAAGTTTTTGCAAAAGAAAATATCAGTTGGGGAAGGCCTTGTAGGCCAGTGCTTTCTCGAAAAAGCTTCAATATACCTTACAGAGATACCAAAAGACTACATCAATATTACTTCCGGGCTTGGTTTAGCCACGCCTAATGCGGTCTATCTTAGCCCTGTAAAAACAGAGGAACAAGTCGTAGGTGTATTGGAACTGGCTTCTTTTCAATTATTGGATGAACATAAGAAAAGCTTTATTGAAAAAGCTTTGGAAAACCTCGCTTCAGCTATTGTGTCGAGTCGTACCACCCAGCGCATTAAGATGCTTTTGGAGCAATCACAACAACAGACAGAAGAGATGAGGGCGCAAGAGGAAGAAATGCGTCAGAACATGGAAGAGCTGCAATCTACGCAGGAGGCAATAGCGCGTCAGGCTGAAGAAACTGAAAAAATCAAACGCGACTTTGAAATACGAGATAGTGTATTTGAGCGAACAACTATTTTATCAGAAGCAGACATTCATGGTACGATTACATATGCTAATAATAAGCTTTGTGAGGTTGCAAAATATACCAGAGAAGAAATGATTGGTCAACCTCATAGCCTTTTCAGACATCCTGATATGCCTAAGGAGTTATTTAAATATTTTTGGGATACTTTAAAAAAGGGAGATGTGTTTAATGGTATTATTAAAAACAGAGCGAAAGACGGTTCTGTATATTGGGTAGATGCTACTATTGTTCCTGTTAAAGACGAGAATGGAAAGACTGTAAAATACATTGGAGCCCGATATCATATTACCAATGAGGATTTTGCAATAGCAATGTACAATCAGCAGGCGGATCGGTTAAATTTGCCGAGGATGGAGCAATTGGTAAAATCATAAACGCGATTAAGGTAATCAAGCTCTGCTTGCCTTGTTCAGTATGTTAAAAACAGAGGTATCACAAGAGTTATCACGACGGCAAAACTGAAAACCGAGACATTGAACCCAAGAGGCTTCTTTATGGAGAAACATCTCTTTTTCTTATAAGAGATCAGGAGATAATTACCCCATGATCCTTAATCTGTGAAATACTTGTTCGAAATGAATTCAGGTCAGTTCCATCCGCCACCAAGGACCTCTATGTATTCTGCCCTGACAGAAGTAAAGAGGTCATTAGCAATATTGACGGACTACACCAAGGCCTCGACCTACTTTGATTTTAGCTCATAGCTTTTTCCTTGATTATCTATTTTAGACAGTTGATTAGCCACCTCAATGTAGGTATTCAGAATCGCTCGCTCGTAATTGTACGCAGTATATGTTGCTTATGTGTTGAAAAGTTTCATGGGATGGACATATAGCATACTTACAGCAACCTTTTTTCCTATCTATACAGGTGGGTTATGAGGTAGACTCCGGAGTTACCTAAATCTTCATTTAAGTGGTCATGTATCAATGAGTCTAGTTACTTTGGCAGACTGCAATTCTTGTACGGCCTGAGGGCGTTTGCTCTGAGAATGCACTTCCTATGTTGGTGGCTGCTAAAATAACGTCCCTGCCTTCACCAGTAGCTGATAGGTGTACTTTTACACTGCCATTAAACTTTATCAGGTCATCATACCTAAATTTGTTTTGGTCAACCAGATCATTGAGCAAGGTAGAACTTTCTCCGGTGTCAGCATAAAGGTCATTGAGAGAAAAAGCTATTTCTGCATCTTGTGTGGCGAGGTTGCCATAGTGGAAATGAACCGGATGATAAGCATCTCCATCTGTACCCTCAAGTTTAACCTCTACCTGTAATCCCAGGTCTGTTCTTTCGCGGAAAGTTACCGTTCCATAAACGGGAAAATCAGAGGCTTGTAGTAGGTTATAAACCATTTGGCGACCAGTAAAGTCACTACTCTTCGTCTCTTCATTATCTGAACAAGAAAATAAAAAAACGCTGCAAGTTGCCCATGTTAAAAGAAATGCCTTTTTCATAGATGAATCGTTTATTGATTTATAAATATAATATTTTTCGACCTATAAAGCTATTGTCTATGACTGTTACCGAGTTAACTTGATAATACGATGTGCAGGCTGATAACAGCACACTAGTGTATTATCTATCAAGTTTACGTTTTTTTGCAGCGGAGCAAGGCGATATTTCACCTTTTTAGTTACATGGTTAAAACGTGTTATAAATGTTGTCGATCATTTCATCACTAAAAATAGCTATACTGATTGTATGATTTTTTTGATAAACGCTTTTATGTAAGTTTTTGAATGATTTGTGTTTGTTTGAGGTGTCAATTTCCTCATTTGGCACTGGGACAAGGCATACATTTTTGTTTGGGAACCCAGCAGGTTCATCTTGAAGCTAAAAATGCATTGGAGACACTTTTAGAAAAGTATCTTACTATTGTGCATCAAGAGGCCTTTACTCTGTACCCATCTGAAAATACAATCACCATGGCATCTGGTGCAGACTCTAGCAGGGCCTGGAATTTACCTTCTGCCCGTTTTTTGTCCGTGATATTGCGCATTACAGTAGTAGTGCCTAAGATTTTTCCATCTGGAGCTTTTATGGGAGATAAGCTTACCGATACATAAACGGTATTCTGGTTTTTGTCAATTCTTTCGGTTTCAAAATTCTCCACTTCTTCACCCCACAAAATGCTTTCCCCAAGTCGTTTCTCTTCATTAGCCTTGATAAGTGGTACAATAGGGCTGATGTCTTTTCCTACTAACTCATCCTCACTATATCCAAAAAACATTTCAACCGCATTATTAACGAAGAGTATTTTTCCGCTAAGGTCGCGCACTACTACAGCATCTTTAATGGATTCCAGAATTGACGAATGAGAAAAGCCTTTTCCCTGAAGTTTTGTCATAGCTACTGGCATTTTTAGATGCTTATGATCACATCGAGGTTATATTATAAAAATAAAGTATTTTGTGTTTAAACATAGCTCGATCTAATAAATTATGGTAAAATGAATAATCCTTACTGATTGATTTTATTGTAAATTATTGATTTTCTGCTTGTTATGTGTTTTTGGGTGGTTGAATCGCAGAAAGATCGCTTGTCGCATTAAGTAAGGTTTGTGCTTGGTTTTGAGCGTGTAAGAAAATTGGCGGAATAGCTGAAATGAGCTGTGAAAGTATGTTTTGAAAGAAGAGAAGTAGGCTTTACAAGGTGAGGGTGCAGTGCGTAGGTATTAAAGGTATATGGGTGTTATAAATACCATTAATACAAACAGAAGTTTTACTTAAACCCATGCTCTCATGGAAAGCAAAAATTTCACCTTTACTCTGTTTTCGTCAATACCATACACAAGATCGATGCAAACTGATCTGTTATGAACGAGAAAGCCCCTGGTTAAATTTATGAATTCTGACGGGCGTTGCAGGAATTATTCCAGTTTTTTATACAGGTAGTTCAGCCCTCTTATTATATTTATTTCGATATTCTACAGGGGTTAGACCAGTTAGCTTTTTGAATAAGTTTCTAAAGGCTTTACTGTCAGAATAGCCAACATCATACATTACTTCATTGATATTCTTTCTGCTCAATTCAAAGTCTCGTTTGGCAGCTTCAACCTTTACACGTTGCATATACTCCGCAATGGTGTTGTTTGTAGCCTTTTTAAATCGCCTTTCAAAACTTCTTCGGCTTACTCCCAGGATATTTACCAGGTCATCAATCGCAATTTTTTCCTGATAGTTGCTTTCAATATATTCCTGACCTTTTTTCACTTCTTCATCATTATGGTCCTTTTGTCCGTTAAAGATGGTGAAGGGGGCCTGGCTTTCTCGATCTATATCTATGGCGAAATATTTTGCTGCGAGTATGGCAGTATCACGGTCTACATATTTTTCAATCAGATAAAGCAGAAGGTTCCAGTAAGAGTTGGCGCCGCCGCTGGAATATATCCCATTTTCCTCTGTTATTATACCTCCATCCACAACCTCTACTTCGGGGAAGGTTTCCCGAAATTCGTTGTAGAATGCCCAGTGGGTTGAACATTTTTTACCATTTAATAGTCCCGTTGAAGCCAGAAGAAATGCGCCAAGGCATAAGGAAGCGACCTCGGCCCCACAGTTATAATGTTTTACAATCCATGGAATGGACTTCTGGTTTAGGTCAACAGCTGATTTTAAGTCACCAAATAAAGCGGGTATAATGATCATATCTGTTTTATCAACCTCATCAAGGGTTTTATCTGTCCTAACCGAATATACCCCTCCTAAAAAACGGACTTCCTTAGACTGCCCTACCAGTTGTACATTAAACAATGGCTTCTTACCAGATTCCTGTAAAAACTGGTTAACTGCGGTGAACAGGTAACGAGGATCAGCAACAGCTTCCATTACAGCAGATTCAGGAACAAGTATGGATATATGTTTCATGGGTATAGGTCTTTTAGCAGGTTTATAAGTTCAAATATACTCCATCATTTTGCCGGAATCAACTCCCCAAATAGCCGCTTTCACACCTCCTGATAGTCTGGTGAACTGTCGAAATTTGTTTTGCACTAATCAAATAAAAGAAAATGGAGCTATCAATGCAGGAGGCCATTCTTTATTATGCATGGATTTTGAACTGCCAATATTTGGCTACATGACCAGGTATGCATGGTTGAGTTTTTATGTTATTCACTCTCAAAGGTATACAGTTCGGATCAGTGACATTTACCAGAATTTACCAGACCCAACTCTATGAGTAGACTAATTGCTTATCTTACTTTTAATGGTAACTGCAGAGAAGCCATGGTATTCTACCAGCAGTGTTTTGGAGGAGAACTTTATTTACAAACCCTGGGAGATACACCTGACGCAGGGAAGCTTCCTTATGAACTTAGAAACTATATCCTTCATGCTTCACTTGATGGTAATGACTTGGTCTTGATGGGAACAGATATGGTTGGAGACCACGGACTCGTCAAAGGCAATGCTATGTCTTTAATGGTGGAATGTAGTAATCAGGCTGAAGTAACAGACTACTATACAAGGTTGTCAAAAGGTGGTGTGGCTACGTATCCTCCGGGACCTAATTTTTTTGGAAGCTTTTTTGGTGGGCTTCAGGATAAATTTGGTAATCACTGGTTGCTACATTCTAAATAGATTATAAATAAATTAAACCAACACGCTATGAAAAGAGTGTCATTTCAAATATCCATAGGAGCTTCTGTAGAAAGGGTATGGGAGGTTTTATGGGGTGACGATTATTATCAGCGCTGGTTTTCGGTTTTTATGGAAGGCTCTTATGCGGAGACTGATTGGAACGAAGGCAGCAAAGTGTTATTCCTAACGCCTGAAGGCGAGGGTATGGTCAGTACCATTAAGATCAAAAAGCCTTATAAGCATATGGTGTTTCAGCACTTGGGTACGGTTAGTAAAGGTGAAGAAGATCTGGATAATGAGTGGGCCGGGGCCATAGAATCATATACGCTGGAATCTAATGGAGGAACTAAACTGACCGTGGAGGTGGATACAATAGAAAAATACAGGGAATATTTTGAAAAGGTATGGCCAGTTGCCATGGAGCGGATAAAGGAACTGGCAGAGAAAGAGGTTGTGGAATAATGAAAAGACCGGCTATCTAAGATAACCGGCCTGATTTTAGATTATTTGGATATTACAATAAGTGTGGTGTTTAGCATACTATCACCAACTACTTGTAAGGTGTAAGTTCCGCTTGCGAGTGAAGTTACGTCAATGGCTTTTTCGTCATCTCTGCCCACTTCTACGGTTTTTGAAAGTGCTTTTCTTCCTGTAAAATCAATTATTCTTATTTCGGCCTGGCCTTGAATTCCCTTTGTTTGCATAATAATTTCATTAGAAGCGGGGTTAGGGTAAGCCTTTATTTGTTTTGAAATCAGATCACCTAAACCGGTGATCTGCTCCATAAATTCTACGCTAGATCCGTCAGAAGTTGTATTAACCAAAGCTTCATTGCCGGCCATATCCTTGTAAGAAATTGAAAAAGAGATAACTCCAGGGGTGTCACCTTCGCGCATAGTGCGAACTGTTCTCCATTGAGATTCTACTAACGAAGCTGCTACATTAACGTCTGCAATTGTTACATCGGGATTATCTAATTTTTCCGAAGCGTTGAAAACTAATGTTACTTCGTCACCAGGCGTTGCAATACTTTTATCCTGTAAGCTTCCGGATTTTATTGAGACATTTACAAGACTCGGTGGAGTTTTATCAAAGAGTACCGTTGATTTGTCAGTAGTAGCTGTCACTTCTGCCCCTGCAACATCTTCCATGTCAGTGTAATTTATTGTGAATGCTACTTTTCCTTCAGTATCAGATGAAGTAAAGGCGTGTTTTGCAATCCATACTCCTTCCGAAAGGGATGCAGTTACATTATTTCCTTGTATAGTCACCGTTGGCACCTGAATGGGCTTGGCAGCATGGAATTGTAAGGTCACTTCATCACCTACTTTGGCGAATTCATTGTTTACATTATTTGAGCTGATGCTAACTTTATCCAACAATACTATATTGACGGTATAATCTTCGACCTCTCCGAAGCCAAACGATCCGCATGATGCAGGAATAGCATTATATTTCATACTTATCCTCATGCGAGTTGTTCCAGGAAGAGCATTTACCGGAACTGTAAACCCGCCGCTTACCAGCGTATCTTTAGAGGGGTCTTTTGACCATACCAATTCTCCAGGGTCATTAAAGTCCGCATTTTGGTTATAGTCAATCCAAACGGCATAGGCTTCATCATAAGGGGTTCCGGTCCATGTTGGCGTAATGGTAATGGTATATTTGCTGCCCACTGATAGGTCAGTGCTTATGGCAGTGAAATCCGTATACCCACTTGAAGTTGGGGCTGTATTATCTATGTCCGCAAGTTGCACTGATCCAATATATTCGTCTTTAATACTGCTGCCTTGAGAAGCACAATATTGCAGTACCAATTCTTCAGTGGTAAAGGTGACTATTGAGGTAAATTCCGAGGTTGATCCGGTACATTTACTTCTAACCTGCACCTCGTAGGTTGTACTTGGGGACAAATTGAGTAATTGTTTTGTATTACCTCCTGCTCCGATGGTTGTAAATGTTGAGGCTCCCTGAGCTCTATATTGTATATCAAAAGTGGCCCCTGTATTTTGACCCCAGGTAATTGTAGCGTCCGTGGAATTAACCTGTGTAACGGATAATCCTGTAGGTACGGTGGCATTACAGGCTATGGCTGTTGCTATTTCA
This sequence comes from Fulvivirga marina, assembly GCF_016775155.1. GTDB lineage: Bacteria > Bacteroidota > Bacteroidia > Cytophagales > Cyclobacteriaceae > Fulvivirga > Fulvivirga marina. The sequence continues at coordinate 60,992 of NZ_JAEUGD010000014.1, forward strand.
AAATCGACGTCACTGATGTCATAGAAAATATTGCCTACGGCTTCAATCTTGATTCTACAATTGGCTGATAAACCACTGGGTACAGTCACCTCAGCCATACCGTTATTAGGTGCATTGCTTATCAATGTAGTGGGGAAAGTCTGACCTCCATCAGTAGACAGAAGTATATTTACATTTGAACAACTGATAGGAGCCTGGTCAGTGTTTGCTACATTCCAGGTAACTACTTGTGTTTGGCCTTCATGCCATGAGAGTGATGAGTTGGGGTCACTTATAAAGAACGGACCAGAGTTACCATCTACAGTGATCTCCATCAAATCGTCAGAAGTCTGGCCTCCTCCAGCATGATTATCTCTTACGGTCAAAGAAAAATTCATTTTTCTGCCTACAGAAGGTAACACTTCCCATGTAGATCCCAGTTCTCCCGCTAATACTGTGCTGATTTGAGGCATATACCTGTCAGGGGATGATGTGCCTTCCAGAGATCTGAAAAGTGGACCCTGAGTCCAGGTTGATTCTGGGCTTCCTGCTCCGAGCCCTTCTTCTGGGTCGTTTTGCTCCCAGCAATAAGTAAGGGAAGCGTTGCCATCAGGGTCACTTCCGGCACCTTTCAGTACAAAAGGCGTTGACTTTGGAATAATGAAGTCATTACCAGCGTTGGCCACCGGAGGGTTATTGGAAAGATCAACAATAACCGGGCAGCCTGAACTTACTCCTGACTGGATGTTAGCAGAAATATCTCTGATATTTACATAACCAAAATAGGCATCACTGTTTTCCTGGATATTGGTTGAGCATATACCTGCATATCCCATAATGGAACTTCCACTGGCGGGCTCAACTTCGGTAGAGCCACTACCGCTTCTACTACAAGTATTCATAGTATGATATCCACCAAACTGATGTCCCATTTCGTGAGCTACATAATCTACGTCAAAAGGGTCTCCAGTGGGATCAGATCTGCCAGTATAGCCACTGCCTTTTTCTCCTGATGTGCATACACAACCAATACAGCCTGCGTTTCCTCCGCCTGTAGTATTGAAATTATGTCCTATATCATAGTTGGCATCACCGATTACTGCATCAATAGTCTGTTGTGTTTTTGTATTCCACTCATTTGACCATGGGTCAGCATTCGTGTCCCCAAAGTATATAATATCGTCATTGTTTGCAATTATCTCCATGGTAATGGCAAGGTCCCTTTCGTAGATACCATTTACTCTGGTCATGGTAATGTTCATTTGGGCCAGAATGTTAGCTTTTTTCTCTGCATCAGTACCTGATCCAGCGAATATATTTCCATATTCTGCATTACATGATAAAGCGAGACGATATTTTCTTAGTTTTTGATCATTTGTTTTTAAGGTTGTAACACCGTTACTTTTTGTCGTTGTAGCTATATGATCATCCATGATACATTGAAAATCCTTTTCATCTTTGTTCAGACTTTTTCTCATGTATATGGCGTAAGTTGAGTTGTCCGACGATACGGGGTCAATATACTCCATGCCTTTTGCAGTCATTAAAAGACCGTGGAAACCTCGCTGATTGGATATACTAAATCGAATTGTTGAGGTTGGGTTATCAATACCTTGTCCTGCATATGATTTTATACCAGGATATTTTTTTGCAAGGTCAGGGTGTAGTGTAGGAGCTTCTACAATGCTGAACTTTTCCATTTTCCCATCGGCGTTCGGGAAGTGTATTACCTGCGCATTTCTTGAAGATGCTGAGCCTCTCATACCGGTTAGTGACAGCGCCTGCTTTAACCCTTGAAAGTCGAGCATAAGTGTCTTGTAAGTGCCGGAGTTATTAAGTTTACCGCTGATCTTATCCGGGGTTACAGCTTTGGACTCCTTCCAAAAGCTGCTTTGTGTATATCCTGTTGTCAACGCAGATAGTAAAAACAGAATGGTAAAAATTCTTTTCATTCGACTGGGTTATTAGGTATTAGTAGTTTACGTAATCACAATTGTACTGCTTTTTTCTTTAAATACCATGTTAACATTAGTAGGTGTAGGAATAATTCAAGATCATTTTACACTCCTTAACTCAGTGATTTTGAATAGTTTCATGCAACAGCTATTTTGTTTTAGAGTACAGTGTGAAGCTTTGACGGACGATGAAGATATTGCATTAAGGGTACGCAATGATAGTAAATAAGTCTTTGTGTTCTTATTCAAAGGGTGTTATGTTGGTATGTGCGGTTATTATACATGGTAGGTAGTCGTTGTTATATTACGCTACCGTTCATGGAGTGTACCCCAGATTTAAGTTGATAGCTGATTTCAATTCTCTAACAAAGCAGGGGTATACGTTTTACAGTTAGTAAAAGGTATGGAAGGCATGGGTACGCGTGGGTCGAGGCTATAGAGTTATTTGAGATGGAATCCAATGAGAAACTTAATTGACCATAGAAGAATATAGGGAATACTTTGAAAAAATGGAGTGGTTGCCCTGAAGCGGATAAAGGAACTGGTGGAAAAAGAGATGGTTAAATAAGAAAGGCCGGCTACCTCGTGATAGCCAGCCTTGATTTTAATTATTTTGAAATTACAATAAGTGTGGTGTTTAGCATACTATTACCAACTACCTGTAAGGTGTAAGTTCCGTTAGCCAATGAAGTTACATCAATGGTTTTCCTGGCATCTCTGTTTACTTCTACAGTTTTTGAAAGTACTTTTCTACCTGTAAAATCGATTACTCTAATTTCGGCAGATCCATAAATACCCTCTGTTTGAATAATGATCTCATGGGAAGCTGGATTAGGATACGCTTTCACCTGTTTCGAAGCACGGTCTTCCAGGCCAGTAATTTCTTCAACAAACTCTACCGAAGAGCCGTCTGAAGTGGTGGTTACCAGGGCTTCGTTACCCGCTAAATCTTTGTAAGAAATTGAAAAAGCGATAACTCCTGGGGTATCTCCATTGCGCATAGTACGAATTGCCCGCCATTGAGACTCTACTAATGATGCTGAGACATTAGTGTCCGCAATGGCTACATCCGGATTATCTATTTTTTCAGAAGCTTTAAATGAAAGTGTTACTTCATCATCTGGTGTGGCAATGCCTTTATCTGATATGTTTGCAGATTTTATTGAGACATTTTCAAGTGTCGGTGGAGTTTTGTCAAATTTTACCGAGGACTCATCAGTAGTGGCAAAAGCTTGGTCACCCATATTTCCTGGCAAGTCTTTGTAATCAATCGTAAATGAGATCTCCCCCTCTATATCTTCACTTTTGAGTGTATATGTGGCACTCCATACATCATTTTCAAAAGTAGTGGCGGCAACACTATTATTTATGTTTACAACAGGTGTTGATATTTCCTCATTTGCTTTAAAACTCAAGGTAATCATATCTCCGGTTTTAGCCCATTTACGGTTGAGGTTATTTGAGCTAATGGTAATGTCTGATAAAACCGGCGGTGTTTTATCATAAGTCACTGCTGATGCATCTGTAGTTGTTGATATAGGAGTTCCTTTATTTCCTGCAAGATCCGCATATTCAATCTTAAATGAGATTTCCCCTTCAGCATCACCCTTAGTTAAGGAGTACGTTGCAATCCAGGTTTCCCCATTAGCTTGAATGGTTGCCAGAGAGTCAGCAATAGTAACTACCGGTGTACTAATCTCTTCATTGGGTGTAAAAAGCACCGAAATCGTATTTTCAGTAATTGCAACTGCAGGAGAATAGCTATTGTTCGAACTAATTGTGACACTTGATAACGTTGGAGCAGTTTTGTCAAAACGTACGGTCGACTCATCAGTGGTAGTTGTCACTTCTTCTCCTGCAACATCCTCTATGTCAGTATAGTTTATCGTGAATGTTACTTTACCTTCACTATCCGCCGAAGTAAAGGTGTATTTTGCAACCCATACTCCTTCAGAAAGAGATGCTGCCACATCGTTTCCTTGTATGGTTACTGATGGTGCTTGAATACTCTTGGTAGCGTGGAATTGTAAAGTTACTTCATCGCCTACTTTAGCGAGTTCACCGTTTGCGTTAGACGAACTAATACTTACCTCATCCAATGAAGCAATATTTTTTATGTTGACAGTGTAATCTTCAACCTCTCCGTAGTCAAATGATTCGCAAGGTTCGGCAATACCATTATATTTCATGCTTACTCTCATTCGTGTAGTTCCGGTAAGTGCACTTAATGGAACGGTAAATAAGCCACTCACAATAGTGTCTCTTGAAGGGGTCTTTGACCATACTAATTCACCCTCGTCGCTAAAATCTCTATTTTGATTAAAGTCAATCCATACAGCATAGCCTTCATTGTAAGGGTTTGCATTCCATATTGGAGTAATGCTAATGGCATATTCAGTTCCGGCTACTAATTCCGTACTTATTGATGTATGATCTGAATAACCATTTGAGGGCTCTGTTGTATTAGAAATATTCCCAAGTTGGAATGAGCTAATATATTCATAACCAGCATTATTTCCTTGAGAAGAACAATAGTTAGAAACCAGTTCATTTGTAGTAAAGGTGACTGCATTGCTGTACTCGGAGGATGACCCGGTACATTTACTCCTAATCTGTGCCTCGTAGGTTGTACTTGGGATTAAATTGAGTAATTGTTTCGAATTACTTCCTGCCCCGGTAGTTGTAAATGTTGAGGTCCCTTGAACTCTATATTGTATATCAAAAGAGGCTCCTGTATTTTGATCCCAGGTTAATGAAGCGTCGGATGAATTAACCTCAGTAACAGTTAGTCCAGTAGGTATAGTGGCATTACAGGTAACGGCTGTTGCTATTTCAAAATCGCTGTCACTGATGTCATAGAAAATATTGCCTACGGCTTCAATTTTGATCCTGCAATTAGTTGATAAACCACTGGGTACGATCACCTCAGCCATACCATTATTAGGCGCATTGCTTATCAATGTGGTGGGGAAAGTCTGTCCCCCATCAGTAGACAGAAGTATATTTACATTTGAACAGCTAATAGGAGCCTGATCAGTGTTTGCTACATTCCAGCTCACTACTTGCGTTTGACCCTCGTACCATGAAATTGAAGAAGTGGGATCAGTCACAAAAAACGGACCCGAGTCACCGTCAACAGTAATTTCCATCAAATCGTCAGAAGTCTGGCCACCACCAGCATGATTATCTCTTACGGTCAAAGAAAAATTCATTTTTCTGCTTACAGAAGGTAACATTTCCCATGTAGATCCCATTTTTCCCGCTAACACAGTGCTGGCTTGAGGCATATACCTGTCAGGAGATGAAGTGCCTTCAAAAGACCTAAAAAGAGGTCCCTGAGACCAACTGGATTCAGGACTTCCGTTTCCCGGAGCTGTTTCAGGATCGTTTTGTTCCCAGCAATAAGTAAGGGAAGCATTGCCGTCAGGGTCATTTCCGGTACCTTTCAGTACAAAAGGGGTAGACTTTGGAATGGTGTAATCATTGCCGGCGTTGGCCACCGGAGGATTATTTGAAAGGTCAACAATAACCGGGCAGCTCGAACTTACACCAGACTGGATGTTGGCAGAAATGTCCCTGATATTTACATAACCGAAATAAGCATCACTATTGTTTTGGATATTAACCGGACAGATTCCGGCATATCCCATGATGGTGCTTCCACTGGCTGGCTCAACCTCGGAAAAGCCACTACCACTTCTACTACAGGTATTCATGGTATGATACCCACCAAACTGGTGTCCCATTTCGTGAGCTACATAGTCAACATCAAATGGGTCTCCTGTAGGGTCAGATTTGCCTGTATAACCACTGCCTTTTTCTCCTGATATACATACGCAACCGATACAGCCAGCATTTCCACCACCTGTGGTATTAAAGTTATGTCCTATATCATAGTTGGCATCACCGATCACCGCATCAATAGTTTGCTGTGTTTTACTATTCCATTCAATCGACCATGGGTCGGCATCTATGTCCCCGAAGTAGATAATCTCATCATTGTTAGGGACTAATTCCATGGTAATAGCGAGGTCTCTTTCATAGATGCCATTTACTCTGGTCATGGTTATGTTCATCTGGGCCAGAATGTTAGCTTTTTTCTCAACATCGGTGCCTGATCCGGCGAATATATTTCCGTATTCTGCACTACATGATAGGGCAAGACGATATTTCCTTAGTTTCTGATCATTTGTTTTTAAGGTTGTAACACCTTTGCTTTTTGTCGTTGTAGCCATATGATCATCCATGATACACTGAAAGTCCTTTTCATCTCTGTTCATACTTTTTCTCTTGTATATGGCGTAAGTTGAGTTGTCCGACGATATGGGATCAATATACTCCATGCCTTTTGCAGTCATTAAAAGACCGTGGAAGCCTCGCTGATTGGATATACTAAAGCGAATTGTTGAGGTTGGGTTATCCATACCTTGTCCTGCATATGATTTTATACCAGGATATTTTTTTGCAAGGTCAGGGTGTAGTGTTGGGGCTTCTACAATACTGAACTTTTCCATTTTTCCATCGGCGTTCGGGAAGTGTATCACCTGCGTATTTCTTGAAGATGCTGAGCCTCTCATACCGGTTAGTGACAGCGCCTGCTTCAACCCTTGAAAGTCGAGCACCAATGCTTTGTAAGCATTGGCGTTATTAAGTTTACGGTTGACCTTATTCGAGCTCACAGCTTTGGACTCTTTCCAAAAACTGTTTTGAGTATACCCCATGGTCCATACAGATATTAAAAACAGAATGGTAAAAATTCTTTTCATTCGACTAAATAGTTAATTATTAATGGTTTATGGGGAGGTGCAATTGTACGTTTTTTTCTTTAAATACCATGTTAGTATTAGTAGGTGCAGGAATAATTCAAGGTCATTTTTACACTGCTTAACCCAATGCCTTGAATAGTTTTATATAACGGCTATTTTTGTTTTTATACTACAGCATGAAGCCTTGACCGACCTCCAAGATATTGCATTTAAAATCCGCTCCGGAGATGAGCAGGCCTTTGAACACTTATTCAAGGTGCATTATTCAGGTATGTGCGGTTATGCATTGAGGTATGTGGAGGATAGCGCACAGGCCGAGGAGGTTGTTCAGGATGTTTTCCTGGGATTCTGGGAAAAACGTTTGACTTTGGAGATAACTGGTTCCCTTGAGGCTTATCTCTATCGTTCAGTTAGGAATAAATGTCTCAATCATATTAAGCATGAGAAAGTGAAGTACCGTTTTGCGATGTCTCATGTTTCTTCGCAGTCTATAGAAGAAAGAAGGGTGGATGATAAAGTTGTTGAACTTGAACTTCGTGAAAAAATTGAAGCATGTGTAGATCAGTTGCCACCAGAGCGCAAACGAATATTTAAACTTAGCAGGGAGGAGGGAATGAAGTATAAGGACATAGCTGCCCAACTGGATATTTCTATTAAAACTGTGGAGACTCAGATGGGTAAGGCGTTAAAGTTTTTGAGGGAAAATTTAATGGAATATTTACCTGCACTAGCTATTATGCTTAAGGCTTTGGTTATAATGAAGGAATGTTTGGTAAAAATTTTTAGCTAAAGAGTAGGGTTAAATGAAAGTTAAGTTGTCAGTATATACAAGGTAATGGAAAATGATCACTTAAACATAGATGAGGAGCTGCTGGCTTCATATATGGCGGGAGAGTCCAGTGCTAATGATCGGAGAGTTGTTGAGCAATGGATAGAGCAGTCAGATGCCAACAAACAGTATTTTAGGAAACTAAAAATTCTTTGGGAAAATACAGGACGGGTATTCCCTGCTCAGGATGCAGATGTGGATGTAGATCGGGCCTGGAGTAAATTCAGGCAAAGGGCCGGCTCTACGAACGATGGGGTAGCCATATCAACAAGCCGCAATCTATATTTTTACTTATCGCGTATTGCAGCGGTGTTTGTTATAGGACTTGTTATTTATCTGGTCTATCAATCATTGGAGGAGCCCCAGGGTTTAAAGGAAATAGTAGTGACAGCAAAAGGGATCACAATTTCTGATACATTGCCTGACGGGTCATGGGTGTCTCTTAATAAGCATTCTGAAATTGCATTTGATGAGCAGTTTTCAGAGACTAAGAGATTGGTAAGTCTTAGGGGAGAAGCGTTTTTTGATGTAGTAAAAGATAATTTCAAGCCTTTTGTGATAAAGACCCATGGTGCAGTTATCAAAGTATTAGGCACTTCTTTTTATGTCAGGAACTATGATAGTTTGAATCTTATCGAAGTAGGTGTGGAAGAAGGAATTGTGCAGGTTACCTGTAATGATAAAGAAGTGATACTTCAGGCTGGAGAATATATATCAATAAACAAGCACCGTCAGGAGTTTGCAGAAGTTCAGAGCTATGATCCCAATGATATTTTCTGGATGTCAGAAACGATAGAATTCGAAAAAGAACGGCTTGAATACGTTTTTTCAACATTGGAAAAAGCTTATAACATCTCCATTGATGTTGACAATACCCAAATTCTAAATTGCAGGCTTACCGGTAAGTTTTACAAAGAGCCAGTTGAGCATGTTTTCGAGATCATAGATGCCAATTTTGGTTTTATAACTACTAAAAAGAAAGGCCGTTTTACTGTTTCCGGAAATGGTTGTGATCAATAGCAAACTGAAATACGGGCTGCTAATGGTCTTTGTTCTGCATGTTTTTCATTGTAGAGCCCAGCGAGAAAATGTTTTGCAAAGAAAAGTCAGTATAACTACGGAGCACATCTCGCTTTCTGAAAGCCTGGCTATATTATCCAGTGAGGCAGGCTTTACTTTTTCATATGATGCCTCTATTCTTTCCGCAGACCGGAAAGTATCCATACATGCAGAGAGACAATCTTTAAGGAAAGTGCTGGATGATATTTTGCCAGAAGATGTTGAGTACAGAATGAGTGGAAGCCACCTGATACTCCTTAGAAAGGTAGCCAAACCTTCTGGTAACCGAAAGACTGGTTATCAGGTGACAGGTAAGGTCTACCAAGCTTCAAATAACACTCCTCTAAAGGATGTTGTAGTATATGAGGTGGGCAGCCTGGCGTCAGCGGTAACGGATGAAAATGGCTTCTTTTTGATTGTAGTACCTACCGGGTTTGAACAATTAGGACTGTCATTCAGCCGTAAAAATATCCGGGATACTGTTATACTTATTCCGTCGAGTGACCAAAATATAGATATAACGCTACGAATCAGCGAAAGTGCCAGACAGGTTATGGGAATTACAGCCTTACCCATTGGTCAATCTCAACCAGTGGAATCTTTGCAGTTCGTACAAAGGTTAGTTTCGGATAAATCACTTTTAAGAACGGAAAACTCAGAGCTGGTACTTAGTAAGGTTGGGCAAATATCCATACTCCCAAAGTGGGGAACAAATTTGAAAATGAGTGGCTTAGTAGAGAATGATTTTTCAGTTAATATCATGGTTGGCTATGCCTATGGAGTTAATCGGTTTGAACTGGGAGGGCTTTTTAATGTTATTCGTAGAGATGTTGACGGTGTACAGGCGAGCGGTGTTGGTAATTTTGTAGGGGGAGATGTTCATGGCCTTCAGTTGGGAGGTGTTTTTAACCATAATCGAGGGTCGTTTGGAGGTTTTCAGGCTGCGGGGATTAATAACATGGTAATTGACTCACTGAAAGGGGTGCAGTTGGCAGGTATCAGCAATGTACTACAAGGTGAAATGAGAGGAATTCAAATTTCAGGTATTAACAACCTGACAACCAGAAGTGTTAACGGGCTTCAGCTAGGAGGACTCACCAATATTACTCTACAGGATGTTCAAAGTGTACAAATAGCAGGGATATACAATAAAGGAAGAAAAATTAAGGGAGTGCAATTCGCCGGATTGGTCAACGTGGCTGCCAGGACTGCTAAAGGTTTGCAGCTGGCAGGGCTTATGAATGTAGCCGGAGATATAAAGGGGGTACAGTTTGCAGGCTTGGGTAATGTGTCCAGGGGAACAGTGTCCGGTGTACAGATTGGGGGAATATTCAATTATGCCAAAAATGCTAAAAGCAGTCAGATAGCTCTTCTTAATTGGGCAGATTCAGCGTCAGGAACACCGATAGGATTGTTGAGCTATGTGAAAAATGGATTTCGGGCACTGAAGTTATCAAGCAATGAACTTTTTCCTCTGGAGTTATCTGTTAAAACTGGCGTCAGGCATTTTTATAATTCCTTTTCTTTTGGGTATGGCAATTGGCAGGGAGGTAGAAGGTGGGGTTTTGGCTATGGAGTAGGTACACAGCGAATATTGTCTGAGAATACATCGCTTATATTTCAGTATAATGCCTTTTGGGTAAGTGAAGAAAAAGAACTTCAGAAAGACCTGAGCCTTTTAAATCGTGTTAATTTGAGCTGGAGTTATCATGAAAAAAATATAGCATTTACCGCAGGACCAACGGTCAATATTTGGCTATCAGAGTGGAAGGATGCCCAAACAGGAGAATACCGAACAAACCTAGCTCCTTATTCCATAACCAGAGGAAATTTAGGAACTACACGTTTGCAATTATGGATAGGAGGAGAGGTGGGTATTCAAATATTTCGCTAACTCTACCATTCTGAAATATTATTTAAAAAAAACAGTTTCGGAGTAAGGGTAGCAGAAAGGTTGGTTGTCATTCATGTGTAAGTCAAAAAAACGAATACACATGATCCACAAACAACAAGTTAAATTATTAATAGCCCTCGTCATTTTACTAAGCTTTTCGCTAGTCACAGTTTTGAGTGCTCAGAAATTAACCCAAACGGTAAGGGGCAAAATCATAGATAAAGATTCAAGAACCTCTTTGCCAGGGGCAAATGTAGTTGTGTTAAACACTGATCCGGTTTTAGGAGCAAGTACCGATTTGAATGGTGAGTTCAGAATAGAGAAGGTGCCTGTAGGGCGAATAAGCCTAAAAATCACTTACATAGGTTATGAAGATATAATGCTTTCAAATATTCTGGTTACATCCGGTAAGGAGGTTGTACTTGACCTCAATATGCAGGAATCACTGACTAGTATGGATGAAATAGTGATTAAAGCAGACAAGGATAAATCTGAAATTGCTAATGAAATGGCATTGGTGAGCGCCCGAGGGGTGACAGTAGAGGAAACCAAGAGATATGCAGGATCTCTAAATGATCCCGCCAGAATGGTTTCAGGTTATGCCGGTGTCACAGGTGATGCTTCGGGAAATAACTTTATCGTTGTAAGAGGAAATTCTCCTAAGGGGATTCAATGGAGGTTGGAAGGGATAGAAATACCTAACCCCAATCACTTTTCTGACGAAGGTGCTACTGGAGGTCCAATCAATGCGTTAAACAGTGAAATGCTTGCCAATTCTGAGTTTTATTCTGGAGCATTTGCTCCGGAGTATGGTAATGCCCTTTCAGGGGTATTTGATATGAGGCTCAGGAAAGGAAATAATGAGGAGTACGAATATAGTGCATCCATAGGCATACTCGGTACTGCAGCAACAGCAGAAGGTCCGTTGGCTAAAAATGGGAGATCATCCTTTCTGGTGAATTATCGATATTCAACACTCACATTACTCAGCGAATTAGGTATTTTGGATTTTGATGGTATTCCCAAATATCAGGACCTGTCCTTTAAAGTGCATCTGCCCACAAAGTCACTGGGTACGTTTTCTATCTTTGGCTTGGGGGGTAAGAGTAATATTCTGACCAAAGAATATGACGATGAAGATGAGGATAAACTTCTGCATCAGGGTGATTATCAGGCTGATATGGGAGTGGTAGGTGCAACTCAATACTTGCCTCTGGGCTCTAAAACATATCTTCAAAATAGTGTTTCCTTCTCAAAAAATGGCAGTGGGTACCTTGGGCATGAGCCAGACAGCCGGCAAGACCTGTTTATGCTTGATGATGCTCAACTGGATAAGTATTCATTTAAGGGAGCTTCTACGCTGAATCATAAATTCAATGCCCGACACAACTTACAGGCTGGACTAATTTATACTTATCATAATTTTGAATTCTATAGCCAATACTTTGATCCTGTGCCTAACGAATATGTGATCAATCAGAATACGAAGCAGGATGCATCGCACTATCAGGGTTTTGTAAGTTGGAAATATCGCCCCTGGGAAGATGTAACAGTGGTGAGTGGTGTGCATGCCCAGGGTACAACATTAAATAATAATACATCAATCGAACCCCGAGCCAGCATAAGGTGGCAATTCCACCCCAGACAAGCTCTATCAGCAGGATGGGGAATACACGGCAAAATGGAATCGTTGACGAACTATTACAGTATAATAGAAGATGGCATAGGAAGTACATCAACCCCCAATACAGAATTGGACTTCTCCAAAGCGCGACACTATGTTGTAGGTTATGAAAACAGGCTTGGAGCTAACCTCTTTTTCAAAATGGAGGCCTATTACCAACAACTTTATAATATACCTGTCGAGGGTAACTTAAACAGTTCTTATTCGCTGTTAAACCAGGTTGAATGGTTTACCGACAGGCGACTAGTAAATGAAGGTACGGGTGAAAATCTGGGTGTTGAACTCACTCTTGAGCGCTATTTTTCCGACAGCTATTTCTTTATGGTAACGGGTTCATTTTATGACTCCAAATACAAAGGTATGGATGGTGTTGAAAGGGATAGTCGCTTTAATGGTAACTACGCTGGAAATGTGCTCATAGGAAAAGAATTTGAACTTAGCACCCGGGAGGGGAAGAAAAAGGTACTCGGGCTGAATGCAAAAGTATCTATTATGGGAGCTCGAAAATTCACACCTATAGACGTTCAGGCATCAATGGAACAGGATAAAACAGTCTATCTTGAGGATAAAGCATACTCCCTTAAAGGTGATGATGTTTTCTTAACCAATTTAAGTATTACCTACAGGATAGATAGAAAAAAGACCAGTCAGGAACTGAAGCTTGATGTGCAAAATGTAACTAATAATGCTGCCAGGATTGAACAGTATTATAATGATGTGACTAATGAGGTAGAGTATATGGATCAGTTACCACTGCTTCCGGTGTTAATGTATACCATCCATTTTTAGGAAAACCCAAAAGAGCTTGTGTCTAGCCAATTTAATTTGCAAACTGAATTTGCTTCAGAACCTTGCTTATAGACCAACAGACTTCAAAGCGATTTTGAACATGTTGGAAGACTTAGGCACAGGCTATTTAATTTCTTGAGATATGATGATTATGCCCTTGAGTCATCAAGTGCTCGAATTAGCTATCCATCGGAGTAACAGGCAACTCCTCCGGTATATGATCTTTTGATCGATTACTCATCATTTCTTTTGCACTTTCTTGTTCGCTTTACTGTTTGGTAATCAATGAGTTTAGTGCCTTTATTAAGTTGAATCTCTTTGACTGACAAGTAGAAAAGGAGTTGAAACTAATAGGTGTGAAGTAACATATTTTCGGTACTAGCTTGGTAAAAAGTACTGGGTTGGAAGTCGGTTAAAGTTGTACTTGAAAAATGTTATATTTTACTAAATTTGTCATAAATTGCATTATTGCTTCGACCTAAACCGGTGTTCATAAAATATTTGTTAGTAAGGACGTTATTTTTCTTTCTGATTCGGCGCCCGCTGATGAATTAAGCGTGAATGTTAAGAAGCCTTTGTCCCTGTATTATAATCAAGGGTAATAGAACAAGAAGTATTTGTAGAGATACAGGTGAAATCAACAAAATCAAATGAAAAACATTGTCCCACTGCTTATTTTACTTTCCATTTTCTCGGCTTGCGGTTCAGATGAAAATGTAGATGTTACACGTTACGAGTTGTTACCTAAAACGGGTGTTCTTGCCAGTTGTACCGATATGTTGGCTATCAATAAATCTGCTGGGTTTGCATTTGATGACAATTCTTGCCAGTATTCCCCAAAAGCATGTGCTGATTGTGATTATATTGTGGAGTTGGATATGCAGGTGATCGATAACAACGACTTGAAGCTTCCGCCAGGTTCTGTTATTGGGATACGTGCTGGAAAACGAAAATCCCTGATATTTAGAAATTTTCATGGCACTACCGATAAACCCTACATTATTACCAATTGCGATGGACAGGTAGATGTAGCAGACAATGTACCTGGTATAAAGTTACATACCCTAAGTCATATACGTTTAACAGGTACAGGGTCAACTGATGACTATGGAATTAAAGTTTCTGAGGGGAGTCCGTTTGGTATTGTGGCTGAACTCGCTGCTACCAATTTTGAGATAGACCATGTGGAGATCACCAACATTGGAGGGCCAGCAATTTCAGCCCGAACAAGGCCAGTTTGTGATGGTAGTACCAATAGGGGTACTTTCACTCAAAAGAATACAGTAGTTCATCATAACTATATCCATGATGTTGATGGGGAAGGCTTCTACATTGGAGGTTCACACTGGCATTCCAATTTTCCGCCGATAGCGGATTGTCCTGATCTCGTTTTGCTTGAGCCTCAGCTTGAAGGAGTCAAAGTTTATAATAATGTTGTTGAAAATGTAGGGCAGGACGGGATTCAGGTTGGAGGAGCTGTGCTGGGTTGTGAAATTTATAATAATGTAGTGATAAACTACGGGCTCAAAAATATACAGGTACACCAATCGGGCATACAGATCAACCCAGGTACAACAGGTAGTATATTTAGCAATCTGATCAAAGGAGGTACCGGAAGTGCCATATTTATCAATGGATTTGCTAATAAGGTATTTAGCAATATAATCATAGACTGTGCGAGGGATGGGGTGCATATTGGAGATAGAGAGCCTCCTGCTGGTAAAAGTTATATGATAGTAAACAATACTATGTATAATGTAGGAGAGTATGCGATCTATATGAACTCCAAGCTGAGTATAAACAATATATTCAACAATAATCTGCTTGTCAACATTACAGGAGGACTTCATAATAAGTTGAGTGATGAAATTAGCCTGAATGTGGATAATAACCTTGAGCTAATGGATATTAGAGAAGCTGACCTTGAAAACCCTGATCAGTATAACTTCTCACCTACTGATAATAGCTCACTGATTGACGCTGGTATTGGAGTTGATGATCCGAATATTCTCGCAGACTTCATGTTAAATAGCAGAAAAGTAGGCCAGAGTATAGATATCGGTGCTGTTGAGTATCAGAGGAACTAATACATGATTGGTTCATGAGGTGCTGATCAGTGCCTCATGAGCTTAACTGGAAAACAATTTATACATATCCTCCGGCACGCGTACAGGTTTTAGTGTCTCCCCTTCTATCATACACCATTCTGAGCGAGCCTTGGCCAGCAACTGGCCGTTTTTATAAAACTCAGCAAAACGCTCGCACCTTACACCCTCAGTTTTACCAATAAATGTAGTAGCCAGGATTTTCTCACCCAGAAATGCAGGTCGTTTATATTCAATGAAATGATTAAGTACAACCCATTTATATTTTAAGAGTTCAGGCGTAGCACGAGCTATCCAATGCTGATGGGCCAAATGTTGGACCCAGTCCAGGTAGGTCACGTTATTGACATGTTTCAGATCATCGATATGATTCTCTTGCACAATAATTTCATGTTTAAAAATTTCAGGTTCGAATGTGATCATAAGGAAAGTTAGCCAAACATTTCTAATGTAAAGAATGACATTGATAAAATAAAAATTGAAATAAAGTGTAACATACCAGTAGGTATGTCGTAATATTGTATACTCATGAATACTAGGGAGCAAATACTCAGTAAAAACTACGAAGCCATGTGCCTGCATGGTTTTCAGGGCTTACGTACGGATAAAGTGATTAATGAGCTGGGTATTACCAAGGGGGCTTTTTACCACTATTTTTCAGGAAAAAAGGAGCTAGGCTATGCTATTGTGGATGAAATTATTGCTCCTCATTATATAGGTACTTTTGCGCCTTTAAAAAACAGCAAAAATGGCAGTATAGAGGCCATTACCAGCGTGTTAGAATATTTGAAGGGCTGTTCCTCAAGAGAAACAATTCATATAGGTTGTCCTTTAAATAACCTTGTACAGGAAATGTCTCCTCTTGATGATACTTTCAGAGATAAGCTGCGAGGTATTTTCGAGGCCCAAAAGGACTTACTTGTGATAGCCTTGAGCAGAGGTGTTGAAAATGGAGAGCTAAAGGAAGGCATAATGGTTGAAGACGTTGCCTTTTATATTATTTCAGGTATAGAAGGTAGCTATGCTTTAGGCAAAGCATTTCAGAGCAAGAAAGTATTTGACCGGTCTATAGATCAGTTGATTGGCTATGTTAGATTATTGAAGAAGGATTAAAAAAATTTTAACCAAGAACATACAAACTAGTATGTATTTAATTAATTATTAACTATAAACAACAGAAACCATGTATGTAATTACAGCAGCAAGTGGCAATACCGGACGCATTATTGCCCAAAGATTATTGGAAAATGGTAAGCAGGTCAAAGTAATTAGCCGAAACAGAGCTAATGTAGAAGACCTTGTTTCAGCTGGAGCTATAGTGGCTGAAGGCAATTTGGAAGACGAAGTATTTTTAACCCAGGCTTTTGAAGGAGCCACAGCCGTTTATGCGGTTATCCCGCCTAAATGGGATTTGAAAGAGCCCTGGAGAAATTATCAAAGGAGAATAGCAACTTCAATAACCAATGCACTACAGTCCTCAAAGGTTCCTTATGTCGTAGCTTTAAGTTCTTGTGGTTCGCATCTTCAAAACGGGGCAGGGCCTGTTAGTGGTTTGTACGATTTTGAGCAATTACTAGGAGGAGTGGCAGGGCTTAGCGTACTGGCTTTGAGACCGGCCTTTTTCATGCAAAACCTGTATGCAAATATTCCATTGATCAAAGCATCAGGCATCTTTGGGTATTCATTGAGTCAGGATGTTAAAATGCCTTTTGTACACACCAATGACATCGCAGAGGTTGCGTTACAAAGATTGATCGCTCTTGACTTTAAAGGTTTTGAAAAGCAGTTTATTGCAGGGGACAGAGATTATACTATGCCGGAAGTGTCCGAAATCCTTAGTAAAGCAATCGGTAAGGAGATTCAGTATGTGCCATTTTCTAAAGAGGAATTGAAGAATGGTATGGTATCTAATGGAATACCTGCAACCATTGCAGATGGATATAACGAGCTTTTTGATGCTCTGAATGGTGCTGAGTACCTGAACGATTTTGAGAGAAATGAAGGTAATACGACACCAACTTCTGTAGAAAATTTTTCCACTGAGTTTGCTTTAGCTTATCAAAATGGCTAACAAAAAAACTGTACCGAAATCTTTTTTAGGGTTTCGGTACAGCCTTTTTAAGTATTATCAATATCAGATTAGTCTATCTGAGCTCAAAAGAATAGTACCCTCTTCTTCCTTGCCTATTTACTCCTTCGATGATTACCCTTCCCCGGATTTTTTCCAAAATCTCAACTAGTCTCTGTGGAGATTTGATAGGGTTTCTGTTAATGTCAGTAATAACAAAGTCTTCCGTAATACCAATACGTCTCACGAGGCCACTACCTATATTAAATACTTTAACACCATATTCAATTCCTATAATATCCCGTTCTACTTTGGGTACAGCCTCAAACTGGGCTCCCAATGATTCAGAAGTATATATCTCTCGTTTCAATACAGATGTTGTCCCTTCTCGGTTAGTTAAAGTCAGGTTGGCCTGCTTTGTACCGTCATCTCTTTTGTAAGTAAAGGTTACTTTATCTCCCGGAGAGTGATAGCTAAGTTCTTCTTCAAACTGGCTTTTACTATTCACTGGAGTTTCATTGATTTTCAACACGATGTCTCCTTCCTGCAAGCCGGCTTTGGCTGCGGCTCCGTCATTTTGTACATAAGCCAGCAGTACGCCATTGAACTCTTTCGTTACTTCAATATCCAGCCTTTTGGCAATGGAGGCATCAAAATCAGTAATCTCACCACCGAAGAATGCCTTTTGAACTTCTCCATACTCAATTAGGTCTCCTACAATTTTCTTTACAATATCAATAGGTACTGCAAAGCCATAGCCAGCATATGAACCCGTTCGGGAAAGTATAGCAGTGTTTATACCCACCAACTCGCCCTGGCGGTTGACCAGTGCACCTCCACTGTTGCCTGGGTTAATGGCTGCATCTGTTTGTATAAAAGATTCAATGGGAAACTTCCCTTGTAGTATGTTAATTTCACGACCCTTTGCACTCACAATACCTGCAGTAACAGTAGAGGTAAGGTTAAAAGGGTTTCCTACAGCAATCACCCACTCGCCAACGTTAAGATTCTTTGAACTTCCTGTTGGTATGGCAGGTAGGTTTTGTGCATCAATTTTTAATACCGCAAGGTCAGTGGAAGGGTCGGTGCCAATTAGTTTGGCATCATAAATTTGTTTATGATAAACGACTTCAAGTCGATCCGCATTTTGCACTACATGGTTATTGGTAACAATGTACCCATCTTTAGTGAAAATAACTCCCGAGCCACTGCTGATCTGAGTTTGAGTGCCAGGGCTTCTGTCAAAAAACCAGTCCAGATAGCTTCTGTTATAACTGGTCTCTGAAATATTCTTGATATAAACTACACTTTCAGTACTTGTTCTGGAGGCCTCAACAAAATCATTTTCAGGTATTTCCGTTCTTGTAACCCTACTGTTGTAGGCTGCATCATTTCCATTACTACGTGCCAAATGCACTGTCTGCGCCTGAGGTATTGTGTTCTGGGGTTGATTAGTTTTTAGCAGGTCGTAGGTGAATGCGCCACCCAAACCTGCCGTAAAGCTTACTGCTATTACAAAAATAGTTTTACGCATATTTAAATACTTTTTTTATATCCATCACAAAAATTATGCTGCCTTTATAAAACGAGACAATTTATCAGAAGTTGTAAGTTTTTGCCAATTATAATAACTGATAAAATGATAAATAATTATGATTGAAAACACCATATAAAAAGAGGTTAGTTCAATAGAGTGAGTTATGTATATTTGTGAGTATGGGATTCAGGTCAGTACTAAGTAAGCCATTCGCTTCATTTATTGTCGGTCAGCAAAAGAAATGGTCGGCAGATCCAGGTAAATATCAATCAAAAATTTTTAATGAAATAGTCAGCAAAGCAGCTGATACTGTTTTTGGTAAAGATCATGCCTTTGACGAAATAAAAGGGTACGATGACTATAAAAAAAGAGTTCCTATAAGAGATTATGAGGAGTTATCACCCTATGTGAAGCAAATACTTGAAGGTAAATCGGATGTTTTATGGCCTGGTAAGCCCGAATATTTCTCAAAAACCTCCGGTACCACGTCCGGGGTGAAATACATACCTATTACCAAAGAGTCCCTGCCAAATCATATCAACAGTGCTCGCAATGCACTATTGAGCTATGTACATGAAACCGGTAAGTCCAGATTTCTGGATGGTAAACTCATCTTTCTTTCCGGTAGTCCAGAACTGGGGCAGAAGGCAGGTATTCATACCGGAAGGTTATCAGGGATAGTGAATCATCATGTGCCCGGTTATTTAAGAACCAACCAAATGCCTAGCTATGCAACTAATTGTATCGAAGATTGGGAGCAAAAACTGGAGAAAATAATAGACGAAACAATCGGTCAGAACATGACACTGATCTCAGGTATTCCACCTTGGGTTCAGATGTACTTTGACCGTATTCAGGAGAGAACTGGGAAAAAGATCAAGGACGTGTTTCCAAACTTTGATCTCTTCGTTTACGGAGGGGTTAACTTTGAACCTTATAGGGCCAAACTGTTCGATTCTATTGGTCGTAAGGTTGATTCTATAGAGACTTACCCAGCCTCAGAAGGATTTATAGCCTATCAGGATACGCAACATGAAGAAGGGTTGCTGTTACTTTCAAATTCGGGCATTTTCTTTGAGTTTATTCCTGCCGATGAATATTTCAATGAAAACCCTACACGCCTTTCTATTGAAGAGGTAAAAACGGGTGTGAATTATGCGGTGATCATTAATAGCAATGCAGGTCTATGGGGGTACTCAATAGGTGATACAGTTAAGTTTGTATCCACTAACCCGCATCGTTTACTCGTGACAGGTCGTATTAAGCATTTTATCTCAGCATTTGGAGAGCATGTGATAGGAGAAGAGGTAGAAAAAGCCATGAAATATACCGTTGCTAAATTCCCTGAAACTGAAATTGTAGAGTTTACCGTAGCCCCCCAGGTGACACCTGAAGAAGGTTTACCACTGCACGAATGGTATGTTGAATTTTCTAATTCACCATCTGATTTGTCAGCCTTCGAAAAAGAACTAAATTTGCAGCTTCAGAAATTGAATACTTATTATGATGATCTTCAATCAGGCAGCATACTCAGAAGTCTGAAGATTATTCAGTTAAATAAGAATTCCTTTATAGAATATATGAAATCACAAGGTAAACTCGGCGGCCAGAATAAAGTACCCAGATTGTCAAATGACAGAAAAATTGCCGATGAATTGATTAAATACCGCATTTCAGAATAATTCACATTGGAAGATAATCAAAAGAAAAATATAGCCATACTTGGTTCTACAGGCTCAATAGGAACACAAGCGCTTGAAGTCGTGGATGCAAACCCTGATCATTTTCAGGTCGAAGTACTTACTGCGCAGAATAATTGCGATCTCTTAATCTCACAGGCGATAAAATACCAACCTAATACAGTAGTGATTGGTAATGATGAGCACTATCACAAAGTGTTTGACGCTCTGGATAAACACGATATCAAAGTCTATGCAGGAGAGAACGCACTGGCGGCGGT
The DNA here is from genome assembly GCF_016775155.1 of Fulvivirga marina. Classification (GTDB taxonomy): domain Bacteria; phylum Bacteroidota; class Bacteroidia; order Cytophagales; family Cyclobacteriaceae; genus Fulvivirga; species Fulvivirga marina. Next base: position 81,617 of record NZ_JAEUGD010000014.1, read on the forward strand.
GGTTGAAATGGATACCGTTGATCTGGTTTTAACTGCGCTGGTGGGGTATAGTGGCTTGAAACCAACAATAAGAGCCATTGAAGCAGGCAAGAATATTGCCTTGGCCAATAAGGAGACACTGGTAGTTGCCGGAGAGCTTATCACTAAAATGGCTATGGAAAAAGGGGTGAACATCTACCCGGTGGATTCCGAACATTCGGCTATTTTTCAATGTCTGACTGGAGAGTTTCACAACCCCATAGAAAAAATCATACTAACAGCTTCTGGCGGTCCATTCCGTGGTATGTCCAGAAAACAGCTGGAGAAGGTTACCAAAGCGCAGGCGCTAAAGCACCCGAATTGGGATATGGGAGCAAAGATCACAATCGACTCGGCTACCCTTATGAATAAAGGACTTGAGGTGATAGAGGCCAAGTGGTTATTTGGACTCAGGCCTGATCAGGTGGATGTTGTGGTACACCCACAGTCCATCATTCATTCTATGGTACAGTTTGAAGATGGGTCCATCAAAGCGCAAATGGGCTTGCCAGATATGAAGTTGCCGATACAATATGCAATGGCTTATCCACAGCGATTGAAGTCCGATTTTCCGCGTTTTAACTTTGCCAATTACCCGGCCCTCACATTTGAGCAACCTGATAAAAAAACTTTTCGTAATCTTGCATTAGCGTTCGATGCATTAGCTAAAGGGGGTAACACGCCTTGTGTGCTCAATGCAGCAAATGAAATTGTAGTTGCGGAATTTTTGAAGGATAGAATTGGTTTTCTTGAAATGTCCGATGTTGTGGAACATTGTATGGAAAAAATTACTTTTATAAATGCTCCTACTTACGAGGATTACGTAAACACAGATGAAGAAACTAGAATCAAAGCTTTAGAACTTATAGATTAATGGAAGGATTAGTAATGACCGCTCAGATAATTCTGAGCTTATCAATTTTAGTGGGGCTTCATGAGATGGGACACCTGCTCGCCGCAAAGGCGTTTGGAATGAGGGTGGAACAGTTCTCAATTGGTTTTCCCCCTAAAATTTTCAGTTTTAAATATGGTGAAACGGAATATGCTCTTAGTGCTATTCCTCTGGGTGGGTTTGTGAAAATATCAGGAATGATAGATGAATCCATGGATACGGAAGCCATGAAACAACCACCTCAACCTTATGAATTTAGGTCAAAACCTGCATGGCAAAGACTGATTGTAATGTTGGGGGGTATTATAGTTAACGTGATTACGGGTATCATTATATTTGTCTGTCTTACATACATTTATGGAGATACCTTCATTTCTAATGATGCAGTCAATGAGCACGGAGGTATTGTAGCTCTTGAAGTAGGAGAAGAGCTAGGCTTGAAAACCGGTGATAAAATTGTAAAGATCAACGGAAGAGAATTTGAAGATTTTTCTGAGACGGTTAAACCTAGTGTGTTTATGGGTAGTGGCTCTTACTATACCGTTGAAAGAAACGGAGAGTTTGTTGATATCCAGATCCCGGGGGATTTCATAGAGAAAATGAACGACAAAGAGGCTGCCGGAAAATTTATTATGCCGAATGTTCCTGCCCTTGTGGGAGAAGTGCAGAAGGGATCAATTGCCGATGAAATTGGCCTGCAGGAATATGACAGGATCGTTGAGATCTCCGGTGTAAAGATTAACAACCCGAAAGAGATGTCCGATGTTGTGAAGAGTTATAAGGAAGATACTATTTCGTTAACCATTGAAAGGAATGGTGAATTGCTCAGCTATGAGAGAGATTTTAGAAATGACACAATTATTGGTGTAGGATTTACTTCTCCTAAAGATATGTTTGCCAAATTGGAATATGGGCTGGGCGAATCAGTTGGAATAGGCACTGAAAGAGCCTTCGGAATAGTGTTCCTGCAGGTTAAGGCATTTGGTAAAATGTTTAGTGGGGAGCTTTCAGTGCGTAAATCCCTGGCAGGTCCGATTGGTATCGCCCAAGCTTACGGTGGAGAATGGCAATGGGAACGTTTCTGGAGAATGACCGGGCTACTATCTATGGTACTGGCATTTATGAATTTACTGCCCATACCTGCGCTTGATGGTGGTCATGTAATGTTCCTGAGTTATGAAATTATTTCAGGAAGAAAGCCATCTGATAAGTTTTTGGAAAATGCACAAAAGGTCGGAATGGCATTCCTGTTACTACTAATGGTGTTCATTATTTTCAATGATATATTCAAAATAGAGTTTGTCAAGAACCTGTTTGGTATTAACTAAGCAGTTCATTTACAAAATATACTAAATGGGGATTTCGAAAGGGGTCCCCATTTTTTATTGGCTAGGTGTTTCTTGCTCATTTATTGCAATTTTAGTCACCCCCGTGAGTTTACTAAGAAATGAAATATAAACAGAGCAGGCTCAGATATTCAGCAAGAGTCTTGCCAGTTCGAAGTGCTGCATTTGTTGTTAAAAGGCCTTGTACGTTAAGGAGACTTTGCTAATTAAAGCTGGGTCTTACCTCCAGGTAGCTTTATTAAACTTTTGAGAGCTTTATTTACTCATTTACTTTGTCTCGGTATATCTCAAACTCAACCCGACGATTGAGTTTTTTATCTTCCTCAGTCACCTCCTTTACGATAGGCTTGGAGCTTCCAAACCCTTTGGCAGTGATTCTTGAGTCTTCCACCCCACCAAAATAAACAAGGTATTCTTTGATAATGTCGGCTCTATCTTGTGATAACTTGAGGTTAAAGTCTTCCCTTCCATCAGAGTCAGTATGACCAGATATACGTAGGTTAAAGTCAGGATTGTCTAAAAGGAAATCTGCCATTTTATCCAAATCTCCATACATAGGAGTGGTTAATGCAGCTTTGCCTTCTTCAAATTCAAGAGATTCAAATTTCATTTTGCTTGAAATAGAAGAGGTCTTTTTGTGTAGTTGCATTTCACCGTCTAGGTAAAATAACTCTTCTATTCTAAAAAACTCTTCCCCCTGAATGATGAGCAGGTAATTGTTGTTATTGATCAGATCAAATTCGAACGAACCGTCAGGTCGTAGGAACTTAGGAGCTACTTCTATGCCGTTGTCAAGGTCAATAATGGAAACTATACCCTTAAAAGGTTTGCCAGTATCCTCATCAGTCAGTGATCCCTTTACTTTTGTAGTGGCACCTGGTTGGGCTTCCATAGGTACTGGGAATGAATATAAATCCAGATTGGCCATATTGTTTTCAGCAGACCTGGCATAGTAGAGGTCCTGAGCTTTGGAGTCAATAGTAAAATAAAACTCACTTCCAGGTCCATTAACGAGAGGCCCTATATTTTTAGGCTCAATCCAGTTGCCCTGAATAAAGTATGATTTATAGATATCGAATTCTCCGAAGTTTAGGCTCTGCCCATTGGAGCTGAAGTAAAGCACATTTCTGGAATTGTGATAGAATGGGCTTACTTCTGAGTTTCGGGTATTTATAATAGGGCCCATGTTAACTGCCTTGGACCATTCGCCATCTGGAGCACGAGTGGTATAATATAGGTCTGAAAGCCCAAATCCGCCTATACGATCCGATGCGAAATAAAGGGTGTCTTCAGTTTGGGATAAGGATGGGTGAGAGTCCCAAGCTATGCTATTCACATTAACCCCCAGGTTTTTTACCTGCCCCCAGGTACTATCCTGCTGGAGGGTCGCTGTAAATATGTCACAATCGCCATAGGAGTCCGGAGAGTTGCACCTGGCAAAATACAGCGTTCGACCGTCATTGCTTAGTGTAGCAGAGCCTTCATTAAACCGAGTGTTTAACTCCTTAAATTCTTTGGTCTTATTCCATCCTCCAAACGAATATTCGGTGAAGAAAAGGTCTTCATCATAAACGGGATCAATGCCTCGGTGGTGAGAGTTTCTTTTTGAAGTGAAGATCAACATTTGGTCGTTGTCACTTAAGGTAGGGCCGTAATCTGATAGTTCGGAGTTTACCAACTCACCCATGTTTAGTAATACACTTCTTGGTGGACGCAGAGTGTCTACCTCTTTTCGATAATCTACGAGTTCGTAGTAATACTCAAGAGGAACGTAATAATCCTTGTCATTGGTAGTAAGCGAGTCAAAGTGAAGTTCAATCTTTCTGATATCAATATCAGACCTGTGGTGTTTTAATACGAGTTTGTATAGAAGTTTAGCTTCATCGTAATCTCCATAAATTTCGGTGAGTTTGGCCAGTCTCCATAGCCAGTATGTGTCACGGTAAAAGTTCATAATACCGAAGTTCTTCACATATGACCTCAACATGGGATATAAGGCAATCCAACCTTTTTCATTCTCCAGTTTTATAATTTGCTTTAATTTGCTGTCGTTACGGTAATATGGGACTTTGTTAATATTCGGAAAATTGAAGAGATCAGAGCTGCTAAAAGAGGTAATAGAATCATTCAAAGCCAGTACGCCTCCTGACTTTCGGGTCTTTCTCTTTTTCTGACTAATTGCTTCATTATTCAATATAATGATTAAGAAAAAGCAAAAAATCAATTTAATTGTTGTTTTCAAGGCCCTCCTGGTTTTCTTTGCAAGTATGCATTTTTCTGAGCAGTATGCCAGATATTAAAGATGTTATAAAAAGTATTTTTTTCAAAAAGTTAGTCAAAAGAGTTTGGCACACCTATTGACCCTTAATACTACCAACCTAAAAGTTAGTGATTTAAATGGAAAATGTGTCAGGTTGACATGTTTTGTGACTATAAGAACGTAATTATGTTTCATAAATTATTTTTGTCTGAATTAGTGCAGGAAGATTCGGAAGGCCTTATTCAATTGATTAACCCAGAAGATGAGGATGAGAATCAGGTAGATGATATTCCTGAAGATGTACCTATTTTGCCGATCAGGAACACTGTTTTGTTTCCCGGAGTTGTAATCCCTATTACCGTGGGGAGGCAAAAGTCGATTAAGCTTGTAAAAAAAGCATATCAGGGAGATAGATATGTAGGTGTTATAGCTCAGAAAAATGTACAGACGGAAGATCCGGGTGTGGATGATATCTACAGAGTAGGTACTATAGCGCGAATAATCAAGATGCTGGTATTGCCCGATGGTAATACAACCATCATCATCCAGGGAAAAAGTAGGTTCGAGATTGACTCAATTATTAAGGAAGAGCCGTATATCACTGCTAGTGTAAAGCTGCTGAAGAGTGATTTTCCAAAAGGCAATAAGAAAGAGATCAAAGCGATTATACAGTCGCTTAAGGACTCAGCTTCAAAAATACTGAAGCTTAACCCGGAAATACCGCAGGAGGCTCAAATGGCCCTGGATAATATTCAGGATCTCGGTTTTCTTACCCACTTTCTCTCTTCCAACCTCAATGCCGAAGTGGCGGATAAGCAGAGGCTATTGGAAATTAATGACGGGATAAAAAGAGCTACACTTCTATTGGAGTTCATGCTTAAAGAGATTCAATTGCTTGAATTGAAGCATGATATACAGAAGAAAGTACACACTGATATAGACCAACAACAGCGTGATTATTACCTCAGGCAGCAAATTAAGGTGATGCAGGATGAACTGGGCTTTGATGGGCCAGATCAGGAGGTAGAAGAACTGAGACTTAAAGGTGAGAAAAAGAACTGGCCAAGTGAAGTGGGTAAGCACTTTAATAAGGAACTGGATAAGATTCTCAGAATGAATCCCGCAGCAGCGGAGTATCCCGTGGCTATGAACTATGTAGAGTTGCTTCTTGAGTTGCCATGGAATGAATATACTAAAGACAACTTTGATCTGAAGCGAGCTAGAAAAATACTCGACAAGGACCATTTTGGTATGGAAAAGGTTAAAGAACGTATCATAGAATATTTGGCGGTTCTTAAGCTGAAACAGGATATGAAAGGGCCAATATTATGTTTATATGGCCCTCCCGGGGTTGGTAAAACTTCACTGGGGCGCTCCATCGCCAAGGCCTTGAAAAGAAAGTATGTCAGAATGTCACTGGGAGGGGTGCATGACGAGGCAGAAATACGAGGACATAGAAAAACTTATGTTGGCGCACTCCCGGGTAAACTGATTCAAAACATTAAAAAGGCCAAATCCTCTAATCCGGTTTTCATCCTGGATGAGATTGACAAAGTAAGTTCTGATTTTCGTGGCGATCCCGCATCTGCACTTCTAGAGGTGCTTGACCCTGAGCAAAACAGTACTTTTGCCGATAACTACCTTGAGCTTGAATATGACCTATCTAAGGTGCTTTTTATTGCAACGGCAAACTCGCTGGAAACCATACATCCTGCTTTACGTGATAGAATGGAAATCATAGAAATCTCAGGATATACGCAGGAGGAGAAAGTAGAAATATCAAAAAAACATCTGATACCAAAGCAGAAAAAAGAACATGGTCTGAAAAGCTCTGATGTGACTTTCCATAAAAAGGCCATAGAAAAGGTGATTGATGGCTATACCAGAGAGTCGGGAGTGAGGAACCTTGAGAGAAAGCTTGGGTCGGTCATTCGTCATGCAGCTAAATCTATTGCTATGGAGGAGGAGTTTAATAAAACAATAACCGTAGATGAGGTTGTAAAGATCTTAGGAGCAGAAATATTTGATAAAGAGTTGTACCAAGGCAATGAAATAGCTGGCGTAGTTACCGGGCTCGCCTGGACACAAGTTGGAGGGGAAATCCTGTTCATAGAATCTAGCCTTAGTAAAGGTAAAGGTAAACTGACGTTGTCAGGGCAACTGGGAGATGTGATGAAAGAATCTGCTATGGCGGCAATTTCATACCTACGTGCCAATGCTGATGATCTAAATATCGATCATCGGGCATTTGATCAGTATGATCTTCATGTTCATGTTCCTGCAGGTGCTGTCCCTAAAGATGGTCCTTCAGCAGGTATCACCATGTTAACTTCATTGGCTTCTATCTATACACAGCGAAAAGTTAAAGAGAAGTTGGCTATGACCGGAGAGATTACATTAAGAGGTAAAGTATTGCCAGTAGGAGGAATAAAGGAGAAAATTCTTGCTGCAAAACGTGCGGGGATAAAAGAAATTATACTTTCTGAACGAAATAAGCGCGATATTAGCGAAATTGATGAGCAGTATATAAAAGATTTGAAGATACACTACGTTGATACTGTCGATGAAGTGCTTCAGGTGGCGCTTTTGAAGGATAAAGTGAAGGGACACATGAAATTTGATTTCACAGATACAGCGGTAAATAGTAATAACTAGAGCACCTATATTTGATGCTTAAGGAGATCATAGCCGTTGTTTGCCTGTTAGTTACCTGTAGCATAGCAACTGCACAGGTGGGAGGACAACGGTCATATGAATTTTTAAATATACCCTATTCAGCAAGGGCTAGTGGACTCGGAGGGGTAAACGTATCACTGGCAGATGTCGATATCAATATGGTCTATAGCAATCCCGCTTTGACGTCAGATACGCTGTCCGGTCTGCTTTCATTTAATTATCTTTCGTACTTTGCTGATATCAATAGTTTTTCATTTGCATATCAGCATGACTTAGGTAAATATGGGGCGTGGTTTTTTGGGGCCAATCATTTCGACTATGGAACCATTGAGAGCTTTGATGATACAGGTGTTGACCTTGGAGAGGTGGATGCTGGTGAAACTGTCATTTATGTAGGGAGAAGCCACACAATGGGCTCATTCACACTTGGTGCTAGTCTGAAGTTTATCAACTCCTCTATTACAGGCTATTATTCAAATGCTGTGGCAATGGATGTCGGTGGTGTTTTTAAGCATCCATCCCAAAAGCTTACAGCAGGGATGGTGTTGAAAAACATGGGTTTGGTGGTATCGGAGTATACTGACAGTGATAATGCTAAATTGCCATTTGATGTGCAGTTGGGGGCTAGTTTTAAGCCAAGTCATATGCCTTTCAGGTTCTCGTTTACAGGATATAACATGTACCGGGGAGATATTAGTTATTACGATGCCACTAAAATGCAGGCTGAAGATGAACCCGGAGCTTTTGATAAAATCTTCAGACATATTGTAATAGGGACAGAATTACTACTTACAAAAAATGTAAATTTAAGGGTAGGTTATAACCATTTGATTAGAAAAGAGTTAAAGTTAGAAAGCACTTCAGGAGGGGCTGGTTTTTCATTTGGACTCATGTTTAGAGTTAAAGCATTTGAGTTTGCATATAGTAGAGGGGGGTACCATGCTGCGGGAGCCACAAATAATTTTACTCTTACAGCCAATACAAACTTATTTTTTAGAAAAGGAAAATTGTAAATCATGATTGATCAGAAAACATACTTTACACCAAAGCAAATCGTTGAAGAACTAGATAAATATATTATAGGGCAGAAGGAAGCTAAACGCAACGTAGCCATAGCACTGCGTAACCGTTGGCGGAGAATGAATGTAAAGACTGATATGCAGGGGGAGATTGTTCCTAACAATATTTTAATGATAGGAGCTACGGGTGTAGGTAAGACCGAAATTGCCAGAAGACTGGCCAAAATAGCCAATGCACCATTTACCAAGGTGGAGGCTTCGAAGTTTACCGAAGTAGGTTATGTTGGACGCGATGTGGAAAGCATGGTCAGGGACTTGGTGGAGCAGTCTGTAAACCTGGTTAAGGAAGAAAAGAAAGAGGAAGTCAAAGTTAAGGCTGAGCAGATTGTAGAAGATATTATTCTCGATATCCTGATACCACCAATGAAGAGCAATAGTTACAGCCACAGGAGCCCGTCCTCAGCCACGACTTCTGTAGAAGAAGAGATGCCTCAGACGGAGCAGGAGTTAAACGAAAAAACAAGAGAGCGCTTCCGTGAAAAGATCAAAAATGGAGAAATGGAAGACAGAAAGATTGAAATCAACGTGCAGAAACCCGCCAATGCTGGTGTGGGAATGATTGGTGGAGGTATGATGGACGAATCTTCTATGATCAACCTACAGGAAATGATCAGTGGTATGATGCCAAAGAAGAATAAGAAAAGAAAAGTTACTATCGCTGAAGCCAGAAAAATATTGATGGAGGAAGAGTCGTCCAAACTTATTGATATGGATGAGGTGAAAGACCTGGCAATTAAAAAAGCGGAGAATACAGGTATCATATTCATCGATGAAATAGATAAGATTGCCGGGGGAGCCAGCAAAAAAGGTGGAGGAGGTCCTGATGTAAGCCGTGAAGGGGTACAGCGCGATTTGCTGCCTGTTGTAGAGGGTAGTACCGTAAATACAAAGTACGGCTTAATGAGAACAGATCATGTGCTTTTTATAGCAGCCGGAGCTTTTCATATTGCTAAACCGTCAGACCTGATACCGGAATTACAGGGGCGTTTCCCTATCAGGGTGGAGTTGGACAACCTGACCAAGGAAGATTTCTTCCATATATTGAAAGAACCCAGAAATGCGCTGACTAAACAATATGAAGCATTGTTAGCCTCTGAGGATGTTGAGCTTTCTTTTCAGGAAGAAGCAATGGAGGAAATAGCAGAGACAGCATTTTTTATTAATACAGAAGTTGAGAATATTGGGGCAAGAAGGTTGCACACTGTGATGAGCCAGTTGCTCAATGAATTTTTATTTGATGTTCCTGATAAGATAGGGCCAAACGCCAAAATAATAGTTACCCGAGAAATGGTTAAAGATAAGTTGTCTGGTTTGGTTAAAAATAAAGACTTGAGTGAATACATACTTTAAAATCTGCTATTAAGTTGAAGAAGTTACTTCTTTTAACCGTTGCTATGATTAGCTTGTCAGGTCCTTTGACTGCGCAAACGGATAGTACAACATTGGTCAGGGAAACCTATATACAGGAGTTCCCTGACCGTTTTTATTTAAAGCCTATACTTACTGTGCGCAACATGAACATGAGAGTAGAGGACAAGCAGAGAGATAGGCAATCTGTAGAGTATGAGCCAATTAATAATACATATCTTGGCCTTGGACTGTATATGTTCAATCTGGGGCTTGAGCTATCTTTTAGGTTGCCATCAAGTGCAGAAGATGAGGAGAAGTATGGAGAAACAAGTGCCTTTGATTTCCAAACCAATATTTATACAAAACGTTGGGGAGCTGATGTTGCATACCAGAATTATGAAGGTTTTTATATTAAAGACCCGGATGAGAAATTTCTTGAATGGAAAAGTGATAACCCATTTATCCAAAGGGAGGATCTGAAAATTGTGAATTTTCAGCTTAATGGGTTTTATATGTTTAACCATGAAAAATTTTCATATAGGTCTTCCTACATGCAGGCGGATAAGCAGAAAAAAAGTGCCGGGTCCTTTTTGCTAGGTACTACTTTCGGAATTTTCAAGTTTAGTGCTGATTCAGCACTGATGCCTGCTTCAGATCAGTCCCCAAGTACGTCGGAGGGGCATGTGATAGCCGGGAAATTCACTACCTTAGGCGTTCTTCCTGGGTATGCACATAACTTTGTTTTGAAAGACTTCTACCTTAACCTCTCGCTGTCTGCAGGCCCGGCTAATATATGGACAAGATCAACCACCACTGAGAAAACCGAAAATGCAGTTAAGATCCGGCCAGTTATAGGAGGTCGGGTGGCCATAGGCTATAACAGTGAAAAATTTTTCTGTGGCTTTAGTATGGTGACCCAATCGGTAAGCTACGGACTTGATGATATAGATGTAAGCGGCCAAACAGGTAATGCGAAACTGTTTTTTGGAATACGTTTTTTGGAGAAGGGTGTAATGAAGAAAAACCTTTTTTAATAAATCTTCTTTTTAGGGTAGTCAAAAAACAATAAGCTGCCATTGCCAAAACCCACCTCCTGCCAGCTACCTACTTCAAAGGTACAAGCAAAAACGCCACAGGTTGGGATGTTGTCCAAATCTCCATCAGTCAGGCTATTGGCAAAATCTGTAAATCCTGGATTGTGACCAAATATCATAAGAGAAAGCCATATGTCATTTGTGTTATTAACAATATCCAGGAGCAAGTCTTCACTGGCATGGTAAAGGTGGTCGTCTATTTCAATATTTTCTAATGGGTAACCCAATGCTCTGGCAATGGTTTTGCAGGTAGTAATAGCTCGATTTGCCGGGCTTGAGAGTATTAAGTCGGGGGAAATGCCTCTGTTATATAATCTTTGACCCATTTTGGGGGCGTCACGTTCACCCCGCTTGCTTAGCGGTCTGTCTTTATCAGAAAGTTGAGGGTGGTCCCAGCTGGATTTCGCGTGCCTGACAATGTATAGCGTTTTCATGAGTGTGCGGATTTCAGTTTATCTGGCCTGTTCTCAAAAGTGATAAGTGAGCCAAAGTTTCTGGTGACATACAGAAAACTGTTGAAGGAAACTTTTGAGGTGCAGCCTCATTGATAATTTAATAAAATTTATAATAGAAAACGTTGTTATGGAATCTAAAAAGTCGGTACTATTCACTGGATACGTAAAAACCAATTTCCTTGGGGTGATCACTTACCCATACTGAACTATCCAATTTGCGTAGCATCCAAAGCGATATAATGTCACCTGAGGCCGCCAAGGTAAAGAAAATGCCAAATATCAGAAGCCAGTCACTAGCTATGATTATTGCGGTGATGGCAGGTATAATACCCATTAATAGTCCAGGAGCCGCACCTCCAAGGGCATAGTGCTTAACTTGAAGGGGTTCCTTGCAGTGGCAATATGGGGCCATGGCTTTTCTGTTAAATCCAAAGCTAATAGATTTGAACCCTTCTTTTGCAAAACTTGCCCAAACGGCGCCATGCAGCAATTCATGTAAAACTATGCCTAGAGGGAACGTGATGAGGAAATATATGCTGATGAAGCTGGTTAGGCCATGGTGAAATGCTAGATAGCCATATAGGTTTATATATGGTACAGCAAAAATCAGAAAGATTGGAATAAGAAAAAGGAAAGCCAGCAAATTAATGGAAGAACCTTTTATGGTATACACTTTCCCTTTACTTTGCGGGCTATCCATATAAGAAGCAGCCTATTTTACTAACTTCTTGTATTTGATTCGTTTAGGACCTTCATCCCCAAGGCGTTGTTTTCGGTTTTCTTCATATTCGGTAAAGTTACCATCATACCAAACTACCTGTGAATCACCTTCAAAAGCAAGAATGTGGGTACATACCCTGTCCAGGAACCATCTATCGTGAGAAATGATCACCGCACAACCCCCAAAGTTTTCTAAAGCCTCTTCCAGTGCCCTTAATGTGTTTACATCCAAGTCGTTGGTAGGTTCATCCAGTAGCAGGAGATTGGCACCTTGCTTAAGTGCTATGGCTAGGTGTACGCGGTTACGCATTCCACCAGACAGTTCTTTAAGTTTTTTCTGCTGATCACCGCCGCTGAAGTTGAATTTGCTTACATATGCACGGCTGTTGATTTGCTTGCCACCCATATTGATAAGTTCGTTACCTCCACTAATGGCCTCCCATACAGTTTGTTCTGGTTTTAGGTCATTGTGCTCTTGATCCACATAAGCGATTTCAACGGTTGATCCTACTTCAAATGTACCTTCGTCTGGCTTTTCCTGCCCGGTTATCATTTTGAAAAGAGTGGTCTTACCAGCACCATTGGGGCCTATAATTCCTACAATGCCAGCTTTGGGTAATGAAAATTCCAGGTTTTCGTATAGCAATTTATCCCCAAAGGCTTTAGCTACCCCATGAGCTTCAATTACCTTGTCGCCAAGTCTTGGACCAGGAGGTATAAATAGTTCCAGTTTTGCTTCCTTCTCTTTGCTTTCCTCACTAAGAAGTTTGTCGTAGGCATTTAACCTGGCTTTAGCTTTAGCGTGTCGACCTTTAGGAGACATTCGTGCCCATTCGAGTTCTCTCTCCAGTGTTTTTTGACGCTTTGACTCAGATTTTTCCTCTTGACTCAAGCGTTTTTGTTTCTGGTCTAACCATGAAGAATAGTTGCCTTTCCAGGGGATGCCTTCACCTCTGTCTAATTCGAGAATCCACCCTGCCACATTGTCAAGGAAGTATCGGTCGTGCGTTACCGCTATTACTGTTCCTTCATAGCGCTGTAGGTGCTGTTCCAGCCAGTGCACGGATTCAGCATCCAAGTGGTTGGTGGGCTCATCCAGCAGCAAAATGTCAGGCTCTTGTAGTAGTAGCCTGCATAAGGCCACACGTCTTTTCTCTCCACCTGATAGGTTTTCTATTTTTGCATCTGCCGGAGGGGTTCTAAGTGCATCCATGGCTCTCTCAAGCTTACTGTCTAGCTCCCAGGCATTGAGCTGATCCAGTTTTTCCTGTACTTCACCTTGTTGCTCAATCAGCTTATTCATGGCATCAGGATCCTCCATTAAAGCAGGGTCGGCAAATTTCTCATTGATCTCCTCAAATTTTTTCAGCAACGCTACAGTTTCAGCTACACCTTCTTCAACCACTTCTTTTACCGTTTTAGAAGTATCAAGTTGAGGTTCCTGCTCCAGCAGACCAATGGAATAGCTGCCATCAAATACTACTTCGCCTTTGTAGTCTTTATCTACGCCTGCTATAATACGTAACAAGGATGACTTACCTGAGCCATTAAGTCCCAATACACCAATCTTGGCTCCATAGAAGAACGAAAGGTAAATGTCCTTTAATACGTGTTTATTAGGCGGGTAAATTTTATTTACTCCCGCCATTGAAAATATTATTTTTTCGTCACTCATAGTTCTACGCTTAAATGCTGTTCAATAACAAATTTATCGTTTTGCTACGGAATGCTGCCTAACAATGAAAAATTTTAAAAGAAAAAAAATAAACGTTTGTAAACTTTTAGAAAAAGCATTACGTTTCAGCGGTAAGTTAATCATTCACATTCTGAATTGAGGCGAGAGATAAATAAATCAAGAAAATATTTGATTTGATCATTTTAATTTTATTTTTGCACGAAATTTCAGAAGTATAAATCGTAGGAGGATTTATCTATGTATTGGACACTAGAATTAGCATCGTATTTGGAAGACGCGCCTTGGCCTGCTACCAAGGATGAACTTATTGACTATTCCATTAGGACAGGAGCGCCATTAGAGGTAGTGGAGAATCTGCAGGAGTTGGAAGATGATGGTCAGCCTTATGAGAATATCGAAGAGATCTGGCCGGATTATCCGACCAAGGAAGATTTCTTTTTTAATGAAGATGAATATTGATTTTAATAGATATAGACTTCTATTAGTATGATATTATTGGGCTGGCTTTACTGCAAGTAATTTGGTCAGCCTTTGTTTTTTCTGTAATTGAGTAAAGCCTCTGCTACGGCAATATCTTCTGGTGTAGTCACCTTTATATTTTCATAACTTCCTTCGAAAAGGGAGATTGTATAGCCTGCACGCTCGGCCACACTGGCGTCATCTGTTAGACTAGCCTCTTCTTTTATTTCATATGCCTGCTTGATTAAGCTCAACGCAAAAGTCTGAGGAGTTTGTATAAGTCTGTAATTGGCTCGGTCAACAGCTTTGGTGATATCCTGGTTGATTATTCTGATAGACTCTTTTAGCCTTACTGCAGCTATGGCACTTTGATGTACGGCAGCAAGTTTGAATGAAGTAGCGATGATATCTGGGGATACCAGGGGGCGTACCCCGTCATGAATTGCTACCAGCCCATTTTCTCTTTCGATCTGCGCTAATCCTTTTTTTACGGACTCAAATCTTGATGTGCCTCCTACGGTTGTTTGTAGTGGTTTTTTAAATCTGTATTTTGCGCACAGACCTTCCCATGTGGCAATATCATTTTGCGGAAGCACAAGGATGATTTTTATTTGATCAGAATATTCAAAAAAAGCATTGATGGTGTGTATGAGAATAGGGATGCCATTCAATAGCATAAATTGCTTAGGTGTGGCGCTATTCATTCTGGAGCCTTTTCCTCCGGCGACTATTATTGCATATTCTTGAGTAGCCATAAATAAAAAATCGGATGGCTTGGGACCATCCGACTAAATTATATGATTTTTTAACTTAAATAATGAGCATGGCATCGCCATAGGTCAGGAACCTGTATTTTTCCTTAATAGCTGTGTCATAAGCTTTCATTATCAACTCATATCCTCCGAATGCTGCGGCCATCATAAGTAATGTCGACTCAGGCATATGGAAGTTGGTGATCATGGCATTGCAGATCTTGAAGTCATAAGGAGGGAAGATAAACTTATCAGTCCATCCTTCTTTAGGCTTAAGCCTGCCACTTGCTGATACCGAAGATTCCAGCGCTCGCATGGAGGTGGTGCCTACTGCGCATACCCTTTTCTTATTATCCAGAGCATTGTTCACCATGCTAACAGTTTGCTCATCTACTCTGAAATTCTCAGAGTCCATTTTATGCTTGGTGAGGTCTTCAACATCTACAGGGCGAAACGTGCCCAGTCCGATGTGAAGTGTAATGCTGGTGGTGTCTACACCTTTTATTTCCAGACGCTTCATCAATTGTCTTGTGAAATGTAGTCCGGCAGTTGGAGCAGCTACAGCTCCTTTATGCTTGGCATAAATGGTCTGGAAACGCTCACGATCTTCGGGTTCTGTTTCTCTTTTTATATATTTTGGAAGAGGTGTTTCTCCGAGGCTGTCTATTGTTTTGTAAAACTCTTCATCCGTTCCATCGTAAAGGAATCGGATAGTTCTTCCACGAGAAGTTGTGTTGTCAATTACCTCAGCAACAAGGTCACCTTCACCGAAATATAATTTATTACCTACCCTGATTTTACGTGCAGGGTCAACAAGTACGTCCCAAAGGTGCATTTCCTGATTAAGTTCCCTGAGTAGGAAGACTTCAATTTTTGCTCCTGTCTTCTCCTTATTACCGTATAATCTTGCAGGGAATACTTTTGTGTTGTTGTTGACAAGCACATCGCCTTCGTCAAAGTATTCTACAACGTCCTTGAATGTACGGTGCTCAATTTCCCCGGTATCCTTATGTACTACCATTAGGCGAGATTCATCCCTGTTTTCAGCCGGATATAAGGCAACCAGCCCGATAGGTAGATCAAACTTGAATTCTGATAATTTCATATTTAATATTACGGTATTAAATAAAAGGTTAGTTATAAAAAAATTAGCTTGCAAAGATATGCATTTATTTGACAAATTGAGGTTCGCTTATTACATACTTTAAAATAAAATTATAATAGTGTTAATATTAAGACTTATACTAGAAAGCTTCAGGTTTGCGTGGAATGCGCTAAGGATGAATTTGCTTCGAACGGTGCTATCCTTGCTGGGCGTTACCATCGGAATCTTTGCCATTATTGCTGTATTTACTTTGGTCGATTCACTTGAAAAGAATATTAAGGAAAGCTTTTCATTTCTTGGTGCTGGTGTGATATATGTTGAAAAATGGCCGTATACACCAGATGCTAATGGTGAATATAAATGGTGGGACTTTATGAGTCGTCCCAATGCCAGCTATAATGAGTATAAGTTTTTACAGGCTAACCTTAAGCATCAGAGTGGTATAGCCATATTTGCAGTTAGAAGCAATATCACAATTAAAAGAAAGAATAACAGCATAAGCGAAGTAGACTTGCGCGGCAGTAGTTTTGGATATAGCGACATCTTTGAAATCAACATAACCAGGGGGAGGTATTTTACCAGGACAGAGGTGGAGTCTGGTCGTAATGTGGTGATCCTTGGTAATAATCTGGGACAGAATTTATTTCCAAATGAAGATCCTGTAGGTAAGGAGGTAAAAATGAGTGGTCTGAAATTTATGGTGATCGGAGTGCTGAAGAAGGAGGGCGAGAGTTTTCTAGGAACACCTAGTAACGATGATACTGCCATTATCCCTTACAATTCATTTAGAAAGCTCTACCAAACAGGAACCGGGGCTATAAATGAGATTGGCTCCTCCATAGGAATTAAAGGATATGATGCCGATGTGGGATTGGTAGAACTTGAAAATGAAATTACCGGACTGATGCGAACAAGGAGAGGACTAAAGCCTCGGGAGGATGATAGCTTTGCACTTAACAGACCTGAGGCAATTGCCAATGTAATCGGAGGTGTGTTTGATGTCTTTGGCGTTGCCGGATGGATCATCGGAGGGTTTTCAATATTGGTAGGAGGTTTTGGTATTGCTAATATCATGTTTGTGTCGGTGAAGGAAAGAACCAATATTATTGGTATACAAAAGTCTCTTGGAGCTAAAAACTACTTTATCTTATTTCAGTTTTTATTTGAGGCAATCTTTTTAAGTGTTATTGGGGGGGCTGCAGGGCTGATTCTGGTGCTGTTGATCACATTTATACCTATTGGCAACCTTGAAGTGGTGCTTTCATTAAAAAATATTGTGCTAGGGCTGGGAGTTTCGGCAGGCATAGGTACAGTTTCGGGAATTATTCCGGCTGCCTTGGCGGCCCGACTGGATCCGGTAATAGCTATCAGATCTAATTAAACAGATCTAATTAAAAAAGAAACCCCGGCTCAATAATCTTGAACCGGGGTTTTTTATAGTTTTTAGTGTTCTTTAATTGTAAGAAGCGGGTAAGTCTATTCTTGTGCCGGAATAGGTTTTTCAAGATCTTCACCCTTGATTTTCGCTTTGATCTTGTTTTCAAGCTCTTCCATTAATTCAGGGTTATCTTCAAGCAGGTTTTTTACGGCATCTCTTCCCTGTCCTAATTTATTGCCATCGTATGAGAACCATGAGCCAGCCTTTTTGACTACCTCAAGTTCAACCCCAAGGTCTATGATTTCTCCGACTTTTGAAATTCCTTTGCCATACATGATGTCAAACTCAACCACTTTAAAAGGAGGGGAAACTTTGTTTTTTACCACTTTTACACGAGTACGGTTACCGGTAATGTCATTAGCGCCTTCTTTGATCTGGCCAATTCTACGAATATCCAGACGTACTGAAGCGTAAAACTTTAGGGCATTACCACCAGTGGTAGTTTCCGGATTACCAAACATTACACCAATCTTCTCTCTTAACTGGTTAATGAAGATACAGGCACAACCGGTCTTATTGATGGTGCCGGTAAGCTTTCTCAGGGCTTGAGACATTAGTCGTGCCTGAAGACCCATTTTACTATCTCCCATTTCGCCTTCAAGTTCACCTTTAGGAACAAGGGCGGCTACAGAGTCAATAACTATAATATCGATGGCTCCTGAACGGATCAGGTGTTCTGCGATTTCCAAAGCCTGCTCCCCACTATCAGGTTGAGAGATCAGGAGGTTTTCGGTGTCAATACCTAATTTTTCTGCATATACCTTGTCAAATGCGTGCTCTGCATCAATAAATGCAGCAAGGCCGCCTTTCTTTTGAGCTTCAGCTATGCAGTGCATAGACAGGGTCGTTTTACCTGATGATTCAGGTCCATAAATTTCAATAACTCTTCCACGAGGGATACCGCCAACACCTAATGCCAGGTCAAGGCTTAAAGATCCGGTGGAGATGGCTGGTACATCCACTACCCGCTCATCACTCAGCTTCATCACTGTACCTTTTCCAAAGGTTTTTTCCAGTTTATCAATTGTTAATTGAAGTGCTTTTAATTTTTCGTCCTTTTCAGCCATTACTAAATGTAGTTATCATTAATCCTCAAAGCGGTGAAGTTACTAAGTTCTAGGCATAAAAACTTAAACAGCTATCCAAAAATTGTTTTGACCCAGCCCGCTTTTTGATCTCACTTTTTTATATTGCGCCAAAACCTCAATATGAAATTCAAACTTGGTCTCTTGATGCTCCTGGCGGCCTCTTTACAGGTAAAAGCGCAGTTAGATAATAGAAAATTTGAACAGCGGTCAGAGGTAGTTCCTGCAGATTCGAATTCACTTTTTTTAGGTCTTAACAGTTTAGGTTTCACCAAGAATAATGAGTACTTTAATGATATTGCCGATGGTTACACACTATTCGGGTATCAACTTAACCCCTACTTAAGTTACAATCCGGCACCAAACTTTAAGATAACTGCTGGTGTTTATCTTCAAAAGGATTTTGGGAGAGATGATTATAACGAAATAGCCCCTGTTTTTTCACTTGAATATGTTCATGGTGACACCAAGGTTATTTTTGGAAATTTGGAAGGAAGCGTCTCTCATAGACTTATCGAACCTTTATATGATTTTGAGAAGGTGTTGGTTGATAGGTTAGAAAATGGTTTTCAGTTGATTGTTGATAAAGATAACTTATTTGTGGATGGTTGGGTAAACTGGCAGAATATGATCTATAAAGGAGATTTTGATCAGGAGGAAATTACTGGAGGGTTGTCTTTTGATTATAAAGTGTTACAAACAGATCAGCTTAGTCTTTCGGTGCCCTTGCAGTTTTTGGTCATGCACCGAGGAGGGCAGATAGATAGCAGCCCTGCACCATTGCAAACATATACCAATACGGCTGTGGGCTTTACATTGGAATATGTAAATCAGCAGGGCAGTTTTGTGAAAAGTATCCATACAGATAATTATTACGTAAACCATAAAGACTTTTCTACAGAAAGGCTACAGGTGTTTGAAGATGGAAGTGGATGGTATTTAAATGCAGGGGTGAAGACCAGGGCTAAGGTAGACTTCTTGGCTAGCTATTGGCGTGGACACGAATTTATCTCCATTGCCGGGGGGCAGCTTTATCCGTCAGTTTCATCCACATTTAAGAGTCCCGGTACCGTTGAAGAAGTACGGGAGTTGTTGATCTTCAGGGTTACACATAATCTCAAAGTTACAGATCAGATCTGGCTTACTACAAGGTTTGAACCCTTTTATGATCTTGGGAATGGGAACTTTGAGTTTTCTCACGGGTTTTATATCAATTACTCAACAGATTTTTTGTTGTTGAAAAAAAGGAGTCATAGATGATCAAAAAAATTATGTTGGCCATAATGGTGATTGTGGCAATTTTGATAATCTGGAATTTTGAACTTGTAGTATATGGCTTAAAGCAGGCTAAAGGACAGTTACATATTGTTTGGAATGCAAGACCGGTAGAAGATTATCTTGCGGACCCCACTGTTACAGATAGCGTTAAGAGTAAGCTATACTTAATACAGGAAGTAAGGAAGTATGCTGTAGAGGAGCTAGGGCTTAATAACAGTGATAATTATACCGCCATGTACGACCAGCGTGGTAAGCCTGTACTTTGGGTGGTTACAGGGAGTAAGCCCTATGCATTTGAGGCTAAGGAGTGGAAATTTCCAGTGGTGGGTACCATGCCTTACAAAGGGTTTTTCGTTGAGGATGATGCTACTGCGACAATGGAGGAACTTATAGCGGAGGGGTATGATGCAGGTGTAAGGACAGTAGGGGGTTGGTCTACTTTGGGCTGGTTTAATGACCCGATCCTCAGTAATATGTTGAATCGAACCACTGGAGATCTGGCTAACCTGATCATTCATGAACTTGTACATGCAACTATCTTTGTTAAAGATAGTGTCGAATTTAATGAGAATCTGGCTTCTTTTATTGCAGACAAAGGCACTTATAGGTTTTTAAAAGATAAGTATGGGAAACGATCATACGAGTATGAGGAATATGTGAAGGAGGTTGAAGATGAACAAAACTACATAGCCCACATACTAAGGGGTGCAGATAGTCTTGAGGTATTATACAGTTCTTTTGATGGTATTGCGGAAGATGAAAAGAAGAGGAAGAAAAAAGAAATGATTAGCCAAATTATGCAGTCGTTAGACACGCTAAAACTCAATAAGACAGATTACTTGCAGGGGGTAAAGGGATACCAGCCCAATAATACTTATTTTATGTCGTTTATGCGCTACAGATCAAAGCAAAACAACCTGGACGAGCTTTATACTCAAAAATTTAATAGTAACTTAAACGAATTCATAGCTTATTTGAAGAAAAAACATCCTTTTTTGTAAATTTCAGCTGCGAAGAACTAGCTTAATGACAAGAATACCTTTATCCATACTTATTCTCATGCTGCTCTGCTCATTTATCAGGGGTGATTGGCAGCATCAATACCGTACTTTAAATAATAGCTGCTTTATACCTGGAGAAGTTATTGAATACAAGGCTCATTATGGGTTTGTGCATGCTGCAGAGGGCAGGATGGTGATCAGCGATGAGATATACAATGTAAATAACAGGCCATGTTTCAAGATCGATGTATACGGAAAGTCGATAGGGATGTTTGATCTCTTTTTGAGGATAAGAGATAATTGGGGTACTTACCTGGATACTAGTGCTTTAGTGACTCAAAAGTTCTACAGGGTAATAGAGGAGGGAAAATATCGTAAAAATGAAATTGTTAATTTCGACCACCATGCCAAGGAGGCTAAAGTGAAAACTTTTGACAATAAGAAGCAGAAATGGAAGCCTATAGAAACGTTTGATGTGCCTGCCGATGTACAGGATTTGGTAAGTGGCTACTACTATATCAGAACCTTGGAGTTTGACAAGCTTAAAGAAGGTGATATAATAAAGGTTGATGCTTTCTTTGATGATGAGGTTTACGACTTTGAAATCAGGTTTGTGGGACGAGAAAATGTAAAGACCAAACTTGGGGTGATCAAGTCTATTGTGCTATCTCCAATAATGCCAGAGAATAGTCTTTTTGATGGGGAGAATTCTGTTAAAGTATGGATATCGGATGATAGAAATAAAGTGCCTCTAAAGATTAAGGCTGAAATGTTTGTGGGTGCGGTAGAAATAGATATTGTCAAATATGAAAAAGGACTTGATTAAGGAATTGTTAAGTTATCTTTATTAACTTTTTAATAAGGATTTTTCTCTATAATTTTATTTACTGTTTGTAGTAATATTGAACTGAAATTCAATCAAAGAGAATAAACTATGGGAAACAAGCAAGGCCATAAAGTGCTTGTTGTGGATGATGAAGAAGCAATTCTTGAGTTGTTAAAATACAATCTTGAAAAACAAGGGTATGAAGTAAAGACGGCTCTGGATGGTATTAAAGGTGTTGAAATTGCCAAAAGGTTCAAGCCCGATCTTATTTTGCTCGATATTATGATGCCTAGGCAAGATGGAGTGGAAACCTGTCGGCAACTAAGGGAGATACCTGATATATCGGGCACGTTTATCATATTCCTTACGGCACGTTCAGAGGAGTACTCAGAAGTAGCAGCTTTTGATGTTGGTGCCGATGACTACATAACTAAGCCGATCAAACCGCGAGCATTGATGAGTAGGATCAATGCCTTCTTTAGAAGAGATACTAAGAAGAAAGAAGTTACCAATCAGATTTCTATAGGTGACCTGGTGATCGATCGTACCAGCTATACAGTACAAATGAAGGGAAATGAAGTGTCGCTACCTAAAAAGGAGTTTGAATTGCTTTATTTTCTGGCCCAAAACCCTAATAAGGTGTTTGATAGGGATGAACTGCTACAGAACATTTGGGGGTCGGATGTATATGTTTTGGCCAGAACTGTGGATGTCCACATCAGAAAAGTAAGAGAAAAAATAGGAGATGACTACATCAAAACCATAAAGGGTGTAGGTTACAAGTTCAGTCTCAATTAAAATATGGTTTTTAATTCCAGGTTAATTGCAGTGCTTCTGGCCTTTTGCATTGCAGTAGTTACCACCTCTTTTCTGTCATTGTTTAAAGAGGTAAGTAGCAGTGCATTGGTAGTTACTTTTCTGATCAGCCTTTCCTCTACCTACTTGCTGGGGTTTATTATTCTGGAATTCCTGATTTTTCGAGAGATCAATAAGATATACAACTTACTTGATAACCTGAGGAAGAGCGAATTGACTGCTATTGATCAGAATAAATCCGGTTTGTTTAATCCCCTAAAAAAGATCAATGAAGAGATCTTTTCCTATGCGGCACTTAAGCAGAAGGAAATTGATGAACTTAAAAAGCTGGAAGCCTTTCGAAGAGAGTTTATTGCTGATGTGAGTCATGAGCTCAAAACTCCAATTTTTGCAGCCCAGGGGTTTGTACACACATTGCTTGACGGAGCGGTAAAGGATAAAAGTGTAAGAAACAGGTTTTTGAAAAAGGCTGCCAAAAGCCTGGATGGGCTGGACATTCTGGTGCAGGACTTGCTTACCCTGTCACAGATAGAGACAGGGGAAATCAAAATGCACTTTGAGTCTTTCGATATCAGGCAGTTGGCAGAAGAAGTCATTGATCAGTTTGAAAACAAGGCAGAAAAGAAAGATATAAACCTCAAAATATCAAAGCATGCCCCTGAGGAAGTGTTTGTTTATGCAGACTGGCAAAGGATAAATCAGGTGCTGACCAACCTGATCAGTAATGCGATAAAATACTCCAACAAGAATGGAAAGGTTACTATTGACTTTCAAATTACTACATCTCATGTAGTTACCCGAGTTAGGGATACTGGGGAAGGCATACCTCCGGAGCATGTGAAAAGGATCTTTGAAAGATTTTACAGAGTGGACAAAAGCCGCTCAAGAGAAAAAGGAGGCACTGGGCTTGGACTGGCCATTGTAAAGCATATTATGGAGGTTCATAAGTCTAAGGTCGAAGTATCCAGTGAGCCAGGAAAAGGATCAGTGTTTAGTTTTAAGCTTCCTCGAGAGGCTACTTTGCAGACATCACCTGCTGAGTAGCTCTGTTATTTCAAATAGGATATTTTTAGTAATGCCGGTGCTTTGTTGAATATTTTGTCTATCCCTGCAGGAATGATAAATGACTCAGTAAAGTGTACTACAAAGGGAGGATTTTTTCGGTACTTTCTACAATAGCCTCATCTCTTTCTATAAGATTGAGCACTTGTACACCACGATTAGTTTGCTGGCAAAACAGGCTCTCGAACCCGTAATGATAAATCTGAAGAAAAGCTAAGTGTAATGACATTCCGGTTTTCATTTGGAAGCCAACTGTATACCCTCTGGCAGCTTTCTGGATAGGGTAACTCAAGAGAATTGTCAGGAGGTTTTTGACAAATCAGTAGCTTCTAATATGAATATGCTTCGTGTTTGGAGAGTAGGAATTCATGAAAATGATGAATTCTATGATCTTTCTGGTATACATGGTATACTGACCTGGCAGGACTTCATGTTCGCCTGTAGTATGTACCCCAGAGATGAAGCATTTCTGAAAAATGCAGAAAAGGAAGATTGGGGTTTGATGAACTCTGTAATTCTCTAAGTGGATGTTCTGGACTTTTCAAGGAAAAAGTATATGAAGGACGGTATGAACTTACTATCGGAAACAACTGTAGCAGGTCAGTGTTAAGACTACATGCAGCAATTAATTGATACAAAGGAAAGTAGTCAGCCATCTGCTTACTACGCGGATTGTAAAAGATGGGCAGGTTATCTATGAGGATAATCACTATTTGAAGCTGAAAATTAAATAGAAAAAGCCTGAAATAGAGATGGAATTTAGTGGGGAATCAGATGTCACAACCCTTGAGCTAACAACCAATGTCGTTGTCAGGAATGTACACCTGAAGGTACCCGAATGAAAAGACCGTTTTGCCGATTACTATTTCGCCCCCATTCTTGGTAAAATAAAAACAGTTGTAAATAAAAACAGACGATTACAACAGGCAGAAAAAGAACTGATCATTTATTGACTTTTGATACCTGTGCTGAAATATGAAACTTGAGCTGATTGATGTAATAATCATTGTTGGGTATCTGGTGTTGACCATTGCCCCGGGTTTTTATTTTTCTAAGAAGGCCTCGAAGGACTTGCAGGCCTACTTTCTGGGAAGTAAAACTATTCCCTGGTGGATATTGGGTATTTCCAATGCATCAGGCATGTTCGATATCACAGGTACCATGTGGCTCGTATCTATGTGTTTCGTATATGGCCTTAAAAGTGCCTGGCTGCCATGGATATGGCCAACGTTCAATCAGATATTTTTGATGGTTTATTTGTCTGTGTGGTTGAGGAGGTCCAATGTAATGACGGGAGCTGAATGGCTTGAAAAGCGTTTTGGAAATGGTAAAGGCGCAGAACTTTCACAATTGGTAGTGGTGATCTTCGCACTGGTCAGTGTGGTGGGTTTTATTGCTTATACCTTTAAGGGCATAGGGAAATTTTCTCAAACCTTCCTGCCTTGGGATCTGGCACCTGATACCTATGCACTTATACTGATTGGGTTTACCTCTCTATATGTGATAAAAGGAGGTATGTATAGTGTGGTAATCACTGAGCTCATTCAGTTTGTGATCATGACTATAGCCTCAGTAGCAGTAGGTGTAATTGCGATGAATCTCGTGAGTCCTGAAATGCTGGCGGAGCATATCCCTGAGGGATGGGGAAATGTGTTTTTCGGATCGCACCTCGATTTGGACTGGACCGGTATAATTAATGACGTCAATAATAAAATCAGTGAAGACGGTTTCTCATGGTTTTCATTCTTTGTGATGATGATGATCTTCAAAGGTGTGCTGGTAAGTATGGCTGGGCCGGTGCCTAATTATGATATGCAGCGGATACTGGCGACCAAAACAGCCAAGGATGCCGCGAAAATGAGCGGCCTTGTATCATTGGTGATGTACTTCCCCCGGTATATGCTGGTGACAGGTCTCACTATCCTGGCAATCGTATTTCTCGGACCAAAGATCAATACGGAAACGAGCTTTGATTTTGAGATGATCCTGCCTTATTCTATTAACAATTTCATTCCTGTCGGTTTTTTAGGGCTGCTTTTGGCTGGATTAATAGCCGCGTTTATGTCAACCTATGCGGCTACAGTCAATGCAGCTCCTGTATATTTTGTTAATGATATTTATAAGAAATACATCAAACCGGATGGTAGCAGAAAGCTCTACGTACGGGCGAGTTACATTGCCTCTCTGGTAATCATCGTGCTGGGTATTTCTTTCGGATTTGTGATAGACTCCATCAACTCAGTTACACAATGGGTATTCGGAGCTCTGTTTGGCGGGTACACCGCAGCCAATCTGTTGAAGTGGTATTGGTGGAGGTTCAATGGCTTTGGATATTTCTGTGGCATGATGGCCGGATTGGTCGCATCCCTGCTGTTGCCATTTCTTTTTCCCGACGTACAGCCACTTTACGCATTCCCATTTATACTTATTACCTCATTAATAGTGGCAATCGGAGGCTCTTTGCTTACTAAGTCTGATAATGAAGATACATTGATTGACTTTTACAAAAATGTGAGACCATGGGGATGGTGGGGACCGGTAAAGCAGCTGACTATGCAAAGGTATCCCGATTTCAAGCCTAATGATAATGCAGGCCGTGACACTTTTAATATTGTTATCGGTGTTGTTTGGCAATTTACATTGGTGGTTATGCCTATTTACCTTGTTGTCAGAGAACTTTGGCCTATGCTTATAGCCTTTAGTATTTTCGCGGTGACATCGGTAATCTTAAAGAAAAACTGGCTGGATAAGCTGGAAAATGATTAGCGAATGAATAACATATATTTTCGGTATATCAGGAGGGCCATTGTATCCCCCTGTTGTTTCCAAGCCGTAAATAAAAGCAGGGCTGTTTAAGAAGAGGCTTTTGAGACAGTCTCTTTCATTTAAGCACTAAAAGTCACTTTTTAAGCTGACGATCATCAGCGTTTGGCTAGCTTTCATCATTTAATTTTACAGATAACAAAATCAAAGTTTGAATTAAACGCAGCAACCTGCAGAACTATGAAAAATATTGTCATTCTCGGAAGCAATTTTGCCGGATTTACTGCAGCAATGCAACTGGTAAAAAGACTTAAAGGTAAAAGAAAAGAGTATAAGGTAATCGTAGTATCTCCAAGTCATGACTTTCTATATGTGCCTTCTTTAATATGGGTGCCCTTTGGACGTAGGAAAATCGAGGATATTAGGTTTGACCTTAGAGAAATATTCAGAAAGAATAATATAGAATTTATTGAAGCACCTGCAGAAAGGGTTGATCCGGATATAAACACTGTCTATCTGCCTGAAGGCGAAACATTGACTTACGAATACCTTGTAGTAGCCACTGGTGTGAAAATGAATTTTGATGTGGTAGATGGTTTGAAGCCTGAAGACAACAAAATCCAGAATATTGTAATCCCTAAACTTGCTATGAAGACCAGGGAGGCTTTTGAAAATCTCGTTAAAGACCCCGGCCCTGTAGTGGTTGGTGCTACTCAGGGAGCCAGCTGTATGGGGGCGGCCTATGAATACCTCTTTAATATGGACAAAGAGCTCAGACGAAGAGGAGTGAGGAAGCAGGTAAAACTTTACTGGATCACTCCGGAGCCATATCTTGGAAACTTTGGAATAGATGGTATGCCCGGAGGTGAAAAGATGCTGAAGATGTTTATGAAGCTCTATAATATTGAATGGATCACCGATGCAAGTATTGAAAAAATAGAGGATAATAAAATCACCTTAAAGACAGGCGAGGTGTTACCATATAAAATGGCAATGCTGATGCCGCCTTTTGAAGGAGCTGACGTAATGAAGGCTAGCCCGAAATTGGTAGATGCAAAAGGGTTTGTTGAAGTGTCTGGTACTTATCAACATCTAAAATATAAAAATGTGTTTGCTGCTGGGCTGGCAGTTAAAGTGGCCCCTCCTTTCGAAATTGTAAATACACCTTTTGGTGTGCCTAAAACGGGGTATCCCAGTGATGTAACAGGTAAAATTGTTGCAGGTAACATTGCAAACCTAATTAAAGGAAAAACAAAACTGGTGAGCAAAGAGTGGGGCAGGATACCAGCGCTATGTGTAATGGATGCCGGCCACAAGGAAATATACCTTATTGCCAACCATCTTTTCAAACCACGACAATTTGCAGTGTTGTTGCCCAACATCTTCAATGACCTTGGAAAGGTGTTTCTCGAAAAGTATTTCATATGGAAAAACAGGCATGGATACGCCTGGCTCCCATAGGTAATAAATAGGTTAGGTTGAACAAAGAGTCATCGGGTGGTGAAGCATCCGATGACTTTCTTTTTTTGCGGTCGGTTTGGAGTAATCAGGTGAGTCGTAATCGGTATTCGGTATTCAATGAACGGTAAAAAAGAAATCACAAACCAGTTGGTAACCTGCAAAATCAAATTATGCGCCTCTCAATCCACCAGTAACTAGAAATCAGAAAAAACATTACCTTTGCGTCATGGCAAAAATGAAGTTTGAGGATTTAATCATTAGGGAAGACGATAACTATATAGTTATTAATAAACCTGCCTTTATCTCTACGCTTGCTGATAGAAATGATAGTGTGAACATTTTGGTAATGGCAAGGGCATATCATGAAGGTGCTCAGGTGTGTCACAGGTTAGATAAGGAAACCACCGGGGCATTGGTAATCGCTAAGAATCCTGATGCTTATCGACATATGTCCATTCAGTTTGAAAACAGAGAGGTAAGGAAAATATATCATGCAGTGTCTGATGGTATACACGATTTTAATAATAAGGAAGTAGACAGGTCAATTTTAAAGCTAGGCAACGGGACTGTAAGGATTGATCATAAAGGGAAAGAGGCAAAGACTATTTTCAATACATTGAAAGCATACTCTGCCCATACCTTAATAGAATGTATGCCAGTTACCGGACGGATGCATCAGATTAGAGTACACCTTAGCAGTATAGGAGCGCCCATAACAGGAGATGAGATGTATGGAGGCAAATCCCTTTATTTGTCCTCTATTAAAAGAAAGTATAATCTTAAAAAATGGACAGAGGAGCAACCTCTAATTAAAAGGTTGGCCCTGCATGCCCATAGTCTTACTTTCAAACTTCTTAATCATGAAGAACTGACTATTGAGGCTCCATATCCTAAAGACTTCCGTGTACTTACAGAGCAGCTGGAAAAGAATAGTTGATGAAGCCATTTGATGTGGAAAAACAGGTGATTTAAATATTTTAAGGCTCCTGTTGCATTTAAAAATATATACATCTATCTTTGTGTCCCTTTTTGAGGGAGGAATTATCTATTGTCAAAAATATAAAGCTTTTACAGCGTGGATACTTTAAGTTATAAGACAGTTTCGGCTAACAAGGCAACAGTAAACAAAAATTGGATCATCGTTGATGCTGATTCAAAAGTTTTAGGCCGGTTAGCCAGTGAAGTTGCGAGAGTTATCAGAGGTAAGCACAAACCTGATTTCACTCCGAATGTTGATTGTGGAGATAATGTTATCGTTATCAATGCAGATAAAATAAAGCTGACAGGAAAAAAGTGGACTGATAAAGTTTACGTTTCCCACACCGGATACCCTGGTGGTCAGAGATCTGCTACTCCTAAAGAAGTTATGGCCAAAAAATCATCTACAATCCTTGTAGAAAGAGCCGTAAGAGGTATGCTTCCTAAAACAAGACTGGGAAGATCCTTGTTTAAAAATTTATACGTTTATGAGGGTGCTGAGCATCCGCATGAAGCTCAAAAACCTAAAGAAATTAAACTATAATCAATGGAAGTAATTAGTTCAATAGGAAGAAGAAAGACCTCAGTAGCCAGAATTTATATGACTTCTGGTAAAGGTGAGATCACTGTGAATAACAAGAGCGTAGAGGATTACTTTCCTGCCGGTATTTTGCAGACCATCGTTCGCCAGCCTTTAAATACAGTTGGTCAGGATGGTAACTTCGATATTAAGGTAAATGTTGATGGTGGCGGTCCTGCAGGACAAGCAGAAGCTATACGATTGGCATTATCAAGAGCTTTATGCGAAGTAGATGCTGAGAACAGATCTCCTCTTAAGAAGGAAGGCTTTCTTACCAGGGACCCAAGAATGGTTGAAAGAAAGAAATACGGAAGAAGAAAAGCGAGAAGAAAGTTCCAGTTCAGTAAGCGTTAATATTTACTGTTGACGGAATATAAAAAAGAAAACAAATTAATTAATGGCTGATAAATTAGAATATAAAGACTTACTTGATGCTGGTGTTCACTTCGGACACTTAACGAGAAAGTGGGATCCCAAAATGGCTCCATATATCTTCATGGAGAAAAATGGTATCCACATTATTGACTTAAATAAAACCCTTGAGTGCCTCGACAAAGCATCATATGCACTTAAGAACATCGTAAGATCAGGAAGAAAGGTTTTGTTCGTAGCTACTAAAAAACAGGCACAGGATGTAGTGACTGAAGAAGCTAAAAGATTGAACATGCCTTACGTTACTGATAGATGGTTAGGTGGTATGCTTACCAACTTTGCTACTATCAGGAAGTCATTGAAGAAAATGTCTTCAATTGATAAGCTGATGAAGGATGAGGCTTATCTTAACCTTGCAAAAAGAGAAAGATTGATGATTACCCGTGAAAAAGAGAAGCTTGAAAGAGTTCTTGGTGGTATTGCTGATCTTAACAGACTTCCTGCAGCTCTTTTTGTGATAGATGTTAAAAGAGAGCACATTGCTGTAAAAGAAGCTCAAAAGTTGAATATCCCTGTATTTGCTATGGTGGATACTAACTCTGATCCCACTGGGGTAGACTTCCCAATTCCGGCAAACGACGATGCGTTTAAATCTATCTCGCTTATCACTAAGCAAGTTGGAAAAACTATCGAAGAAGGTTTGATGGAAAGAAAGAAGGATAAAGAAGAGGCGAACCTACAGAAAGAAGAAGAAGCTAAAAAATCAGCGGACAAGGAATCTGTAGAATAAAATAAATAAATTATACCGATAGATAATTCAAAAAAATTGAACATTGGCGATAAACTGATGTTCAATTTTTTATTAAAGACAAATCAATTTAAGAATATTAAATATTAAGTAACTATGGCTATTACAGCAAAAGACGTAAATAAGCTTAGGCAAATGACCGGTGCCGGAATGATGGATTGCAAAAAGGCACTTACCGAAGCTGATGGCGATTTTGACAAAGCAATAGACCTTCTAAGAAAGAAAGGACAGAAAGTATCAGCTTCAAGAGCCGATAGGGATGTGACTGAAGGATCTGTTTTTGTAAGAACAAACAATGATGGTACTGAGGGAATCCTTATCGCCTTGAATTGTGAGACTGACTTTGTTGGTAAAAATGAGGAGTTCCTTAACCTTGGAAATGCTATCCTTGATATTGCTTTTGATAAGCAACCTGCAGATATCGCAGCGCTTAAAAGTGAGAAACTCGGAGATCATACTGTAGAGGAAAAGATCACTGAACTTGTAGGTAAGATCGGTGAGAAAATAGAGATTAGCGAATATGTGAGAGTAAATGGCGAAGCTGTAGTGCCTTACATTCACGCAGGTAGTAAATTAGGAGTGTTGGTGTCTCTTAAAGGAGTTAACGGTGCAGATGTACAGGAAGCTGGAAAAGACGTAGGTATGCAGATTGCAGCGATGAACCCTGTAGCGGTTGATAAAGAAGGTGTTGATGCTACAATAGTTGAAAAAGAATTGGAGATCGGTAAAGAGCAGGCATTGGCTGAAGGTAAGCCTGAAAACATTGTAGAGAAAATCGCTCAAGGTAAACTTCAGAAATTCTACAAGGATAACACTTTGTTGAACCAGCAATTTGTTAAAGATAGTTCACTGACAGTTGCAGGCTATCTTGATAGTGTGTCAAAAGGATTGACAGTTGCAGAGTTTAAAAGAGTAGCTATTGGATAAGTAAGGTAATTAACAATACATTTAAAGCCGTTATGATTTGATCATAACGGCTTTTCTGTTTATAGTCCTTGTGATTATGGATGAAGTTCGTCTCCTCATGAGCGTGCTAATATTCTGGATTAAATCGTAGCCAAGTAGAATGTCGAAACAGAGGCGGCTGAATTGTGGGACTTTGTGCAGGTGAACTTTAACGGAGAGTATTTTACTTTGTGAAAGCAAGGATTGCTGTCTGATATCAAATCCCTTATAAATACAATCGGATTAAAGGCTGCCAGGTTTGGCGGTCTTTTTTATTGTTCGATTTTGTATTTACTCTAATAGTGTTTTTGTATGACTTTTTTAATATGTGTCTGGATGTGACTGAAAATTTCCATAGTTGTCAAAAAATATTGTCGTAATTAAGTCATTTTTCAAATTATGGTTTAAAAAGTACCATGTATTTGAATTATATGCAACAAAAACGTTTGCACTAAGGTTAAAAAATACCCTGTATACCTACTTTTTATGCTTAAAATTTAAAATAAGGTTAAAAAAATAATCCAACTAGCTTTATAATATCGATAAATTGTTTTTCATTTGGCTTTACGATTCAAACTTTTGATTGCAAGTCATTTAAAAACAAACCTGTTATTATGGAGAAGTTCTTTTTGAGCGAATTACCTTTGGTGGTCAGAGAAAGTACTCTGGAAACCACTGCTAGCGCAGACAGTATTGATCTTAGTCTTGTCGCAGAAGGCCTGTTTACGGCCAACAATATCTGGATGATGATGGCTACGGCCCTTGTATTTATTATGCACTTAGGTTTTGCTGGTGTAGAGGCTGGGTTTAGTCAATCCAAGAATACAGTCAATATACTCTTTAAAAATACACTAACTCCTGTTATAGGTATTCTAACATACTACATTGTAGGGTTTAACCTGATGTACCCTGGCTTTGAGACCCCTGGGTGGTTCGCTTTCGGAGGTTTTATGCTCGATCTTCCTACAAATGGTAATTCGGCTGAATATGCCAGTGGAGGTTATACCTATTGGACCGACTTTCTTTTTCAGGCCATGTTTGCGGCAACTGCAGCAACTATAGTGTCTGGAGCGGTTGCAGAACGTATTAAAATATCTTCTTATATCACCTTCACCCTATTGTTCGTAGGTATTGTTTATCCTATTGTAGGAAGTTGGAAATGGGGTGGAGGAGCACTTGATGCTGCTGGTTTTTATGATTTCGCTGGTTCTACTCTTGTACATGCTGTTGGCGGATGGGGAGCTTTAGCTGGTATTATGCTTTTAGGGCCTCGTATAGGTAAATATGTGGATGGTAAAGTAATTGATAAGCCGGGTTCCAGTGTGCCTCTAGCCACTATTGGAGTATTTCTTTTGTGGTTAGGCTGGTTCGGCTTTAATGGAGGATCAGTGCTCTCGGCAGATCCAGGTAAAGTATCTTTTGTATTAGTTACCACCAGTCTAGGGGCGTGTACAGGTGCTATAGGAGGGCTTGTGGCAGGGTACTTTGTTTTCAAAAGACTGGATTTCGGCATGGTTCTTAACGGCCTGCTTGCAGGTTTAGTAGGAATAACTGCTGGTGCGGATGTAATCAGTCCGGGTTGGGCGCTGGTAGTAGGTTTTGTGGCAGGGATACTGGTAGTGCTTTCGGCAATTACCCTTGATAGACTAAAGCTTGATGACTGCGTAGGGGCAGTATCCGTTCACTTGGTTTGTGGTGTATGGGGAACATTGGCTGTTGGTATTTTTGGAGTATCAGCCGATGGTAAGGCCATGCCTTTCCTGCCACAGCTTTATGGTGTTGCAGTATGTGGAGCAACAGCTTTTGCTTCAGCATTTATAATATTTTTTGTGTTAAAGAAACTTTTTGGTATTCGGGTTTCAGAGCAGCACGAAATAGAAGGCCTTGATAGTCATGAACACGGTATACGTGGCTACACCATTGTATACGATGAATAGGTCAGTATAAAATAAGAAGCCCTCCTGAAAGAAGATCTCACCTTTCTCTCAGAATTAACGGGCTTCTATTAGTTAACGCAATTATTAACCTAATCCAAAAGTAAGATGAAAAAGTCATTTACACTATTTACTATGTTACTTTATTTTGCAGTTTCACCTGTGGTTTTCGGGCAGGATGAGGAAGAAAAAAGTGGCGAATTTTCACTGTCAGGTTCCGTCGATGTTTATTATAGGGCTAACCTTAATGCAAAGAACAGAGGGGACGATTATCAGGCACCAGGTACTTCCTTTGGTAATTTACCTGGCTTCAGTCTAGGGATGGTGAATTTTATCGGCTCGTATCAGGCCGAAAAGGGAGGTTTTGTTGCCGATCTTGTGTTTGGTCCCAGGGGAGAAGATGCAGTTTTTGCTTCGCCGTATTACAATTCCGAAAGAGGAAGCTCACAAATTATTAACCAGCTTTATGCTTACTGGAATGTAAATGACGCTTTAACATTTACGCTGGGTAACTTCAATACATTTTTAGGGTATGAAGTAATTTCTCCCTCTGCCAACTTTAACTACTCTACTTCATACATGTTTTCCTACGGGCCTTTTTCGCATACCGGCTTAAAGGCTGATCTTAAACTGTCAGATGATCTAACCTTGATGGCGTCGGTAATGAACCCAACAGATCTGACAGAATTTAATCCAGTAGGAACCTATACCGCTGGACTTCAGGTAGCTTTGTTTGGAAGCACCTTCTTAAATTTTCTATACGGCGATCAGGATGGGAAACTTGATGAAGATAGTGCTTCTCCTGATGATTATTCTGCGGGTAGTACTTTTCAGGCAGACATTACAACCGGGGTTGATGTGTCTGATGCCTTCTTCATGGGATTCAATGCAACCTATAATACTACAAGTGTGGGTGAACTTTATAGCGGAACTGATGTGGTTGACGTAGACGGTGATGGTGCAGGCTTTTATGGCGCAGCAGCTTACTTGCAGCTTACTACTTCAGAGACATTCGCTATTGGAACCAGAGTAGAGTACTTCAAAGTATATAACAACGGTCTGGAGGTGATTGCCCTTGATCCCGATGGTGATGGTAGTGTTCTTGATGTCACACTTTCTGCAAATGCACGCGTCGGTAATTTAACTATTATCCCTGAACTAAGGTTTGACGCCTCTTCTGAAGATTCATTTTTGAATAGGGACTTGGATCCAAGCGGGAGCTTGGCATCATTTCTTATGGCTGCTGTTTATACCTTTTAATATGACTAGTGAGGGTGCTGATTCACATATTAATCCTTAATATTTTATTACTACCTGTTGAGTTGTTGGGGGCTCCGGCTCTTTCGGAATCCCCAGCTTTTTATGAAAAGATTGTAGCCTGTAAAGGACATAATCAGACGGCTATTTACGCAGGGATTGCAGCCTACTTTAAAGATCAGGCAGCTTTATCCGACAAGGATTCCGCAACCCTTTTTATATCACATGATAAGCTACGGATTTACAGTCAGATATTGGGAAATCTCAAAAAGCCAGTAGGTGAGGTGACCTTTGATGTACGGGTAGATGTGAAGGATGAAAAATTCAGGCTTACTATACATGATCCGTGGTTCACTCCATTGGAAAGAGATCGGTACAGCAAGCTTGTGATGTCGGATGATAAAGCGGAGCAAGTTGAAGAAGAGAATTTTAAACATAGGATGTCGCTCTTTAAAAAGATTGAAAAACAGCTGCAGGCCTATATAGATGGAGCGGGGCAGAGTATAAGGGAAAGAGTGATTAATGATGAATTGAATATAACTAATTGGTAATAATTAATAACGTTTTAAAACTATGGCAAAAACTAAACTCGAGTATGTATGGCTGGATGGTTATAAGCCCACTCAGTGCTTAAGAAGTAAAACAAAAATAGTTTCTGATTTTGATGGTACCCTTGAAGCATGTCCTATGTGGTCATTTGATGGTAGCTCTACACAGCAGGCTGAAGGAAATTCATCAGACTGTTTGCTCAAGCCCGTTGCCATTTTTTCTGATCCAGGAAGAAAGAATGCTTACCTGGTTATGACAGAAGTACTTAATCCTGATAAAACCCCGCATATTAGTAATGGACGAGCTTTGATTGATGACGATGATAATGACTTCTGGTTTGGGTTCGAGCAGGAATATTTCCTATGGAACCCTGACACAGGTCTGCCCCTGGGATTTCCTACTGGTGGATTTCCTCGTCCGCAAGGTCCTTACTATTGTTCCGTAGGTGCCGAAAATGCTTATGGAAGGGAGATCGTGGAAGAGCACTTGGATTTATGTTTAGAAGCTGGGATCAATGTCGAAGGTATTAATGCTGAGGTAGCAACTGGTCAGTGGGAGTTTCAGATCTTTTCTAAAGGAGCTGCTTCTGCTGGTGATCAAATATGGATAGCCAGGTACCTGCTGGAAAGAACTGCAGAAAAATATGGTTTGGCCATCAATTGGCACCCGAAGCCATTGAAAGGAGACTGGAACGGTTCTGGTATGCATGCTAACTTCTCTAACAGCATATTGCGTGATGCAGGTTCTAAAGATGTTTATGATATGGTTTGTGAATCATTTGGGCCAAGAGTGAAAGAGCATATCGAAGTGTACGGTGCAGATAATGATCAACGCTTAACCGGAGCTCATGAAACTCAGTCCATTGATAAATTTAGCTACGGGGTCTCTGACCGAGGAGCTTCTATTAGAATTCCGATCGGTACCGTTGAAAACGGATGGAAAGGCTGGTTGGAAGACAGGCGTCCAGCTTCTAATGGAGATCCTTATAAAATTGCTGCCCGAATTATAAAAACTGTAAAATCGGCAGAAGTATCCGTTGAAGAAGCGGTTGCCTAATTTATACTACTTGTGTTGAGGTGTGCCTGACACGGGAAGAGAGTGCTTAAGCTTTCTTCCCTGTCTTTTTAAAAATAGCCTCAAATGCATTTTTTAATTCTTGCCCAGCTTTTTCCAAGCTCTTTTCCGCTTCGTCCCAACTATCTTTATGAGTTTCTTTGAAGCTTTTAAATTCACCTTTTAACGTTTCTGCATTTCTTTTTAGCTCCTCGATTCTATCAGCATAATCAATTTTAGCTTGATCTTTTGCCACCTTGAGGTCTGCAATAAGCTCATCTATTTTCTTTCCTATGTCTTTGAGCAAGTGTTCCGCTTTGCCTTGAGATTGATCTTCCATTATACCATTTCGTTTATTTATTGTTAATTACGTAGAAATTGAAAGTTAGTTTATAAACACCATATTATATGAAACATCATCAGAATCCCATGGAGCATATAGCAGAGCTGTTAGAAACCAAGGCTTGTATTAAGCAAGAGACCTATCGAAATTTACAAGAGGTGTTTAAGGCCCTGATGACTGAAGCCGATAATGTGATCAATAAGATTAATAAAAAAATTAAGAAAAAGGATAAGGATGTAACATTGGCTGTTACGAACATCAGCGATAATGAGTTTCATGTCAAAGTTGCCGGAGACTTGCTTATTTTCTTCATGCACACTAATATTATTATGTTTGATAAGAAACACAGTCTGAATAAAAGTAAGTATGTAGCCGATGATCCAATGAGGAAATACCTGGGCCAGATCAATGTATATAATTTTATGGCAGATTCACTAAAATATAACAGAGTAAACGACCCAGGATATCTTATCTCAAGGCTTTTTGTGAATTGTGAAAATCATTTCCTGATCGAGGGTGATGGACAGCTAAATTATATGTTTGAGGATATTTCATCCCAACCTATTACACCTATAGATATTAGTGTTTTTATCCAAATGGTTATTTCTCAAGCCATTGATTCGGACCTGATCACTTCACCCTTTCCCGCTATCAGAACAATCACATTAAATCAAAAGCATGAAAAGTCCCAGGCTTTGGGGGGGGGATATAAAATAGGTTTTCAAATGTCTTACCAGCAGGATATAGAGTAATGTAGTGCTTTAATAAGGTTTGTTTAATATAAATAAGCTCATGAGAAAGTCAATTTGTAGTCAAACATAAATTATTTGATAGTCTGTCTCACTTTATGTTGTTCTTCCTTCAATCTCAGCGTTAAAGGTTTATCTTTGTGATAAAATAATTAATAAATGCAGTTACGAAAGCTATTGATATTGTTGGTTAGTGTGATGTTGATTGTAGGGTGTGCTTCATCAAAGAAACGAAACGGCAAAATAAAACCGGGCAAACCTATTCCATGTCCGATGAAGGATTGTTAATTGAACATGAATAAAATTGTTATAGCCATAGACGGTTACTCTGCTTGTGGGAAAAGTACAACAGCCAAATCCGTGGCCAATATTCTGGGCTACACTTATATAGATACTGGCGCTATGTATCGCGCAATAACCCTTTATTTTCACCGAAACCATGTGAGCCTGACGAATAAAAAGGATATCACAAAGGCTCTTGAAAATATAGATATTACCTTTCAGAAAAGTGCTAAAACAGGCATGTCCGAAACATTCCTGAACGGGCTTAATGTGGAGCAAGAAATTCGGAAAATGTATGTTTCCGAGAATGTTAGTCAGGTAAGTTGTTTAGTGGAAGTAAGAAATGCCATGGTGGCTCAACAGCGAAAGTTGGGGAAGAAGAAGGGTGTAGTTATGGATGGGCGCGATATAGGTACCGTTGTTTTTCCCGATGCCGAGCTAAAGGTTTTTATGGAGGCGGATATTTATGTGCGTGCAGGAAGGCGTCAGGAGGAACTCCTTGAGTGTGGACAGTTGGTGGATTTGAGTGAAATTATTGAGAATTTAAAGAAGCGTGATCATATTGATAGCACAAGAGAGGAAAGCCCATTACGAAAGGCGGATGATGCCCTCGTACTGGACACGACTTTTCTTACGTTGGAAGAGCAAGTAGATGAGGTTATAAATCAGGCTTTAAGTAAAATATTGAACGAAAAAAGGGAATCAGTAGATGCTGAATAACCACCTTAATAATTATTTGTTTTAAATTATTGTCTTAGATTTTAATTGTAGGAAAAATTGTTAATTTTGCCTCGATTTTAATGATAAGATTTGAATCTTAAAGTAACGCATGTCTAAATTCATCAAGCTAAAAAAAGGGTTTGATATCAACCTGGCGGGCAAGGCTGAGAAGAAGATCGTAGAAGTTGAGCAACCAGAAACTTTCGCGTATAAGCCTTCAAGTTTTCACGGTATTTTAAGGCCGAAGTTAAAAGTGAAAGAGGGAGACACTGTAAAAGCAGGTACCCCTATACTTTTTGACAAAAAAAATGACAAGGTTCTTCATGTTGCACCGGTTAGCGGTGAGATTGTAGAAATCAGAAGAGGTGAAAAAAGAAAGATCCTCGAAGTAGTCATTTTGGCTGACAAAAGCATCGAATATGAAACATTCGATAAGTATACCGTATCAGATATCAATGGTTTATCCAGGGAAAACATTGTTGACCAAATGCTTGGTAGCGGTGTTTGGCCTAATCTAGTTCAGAGACCGTATGGTGTTATTGCGGACCCTTCCGAAACACCTAAGGCTATTTTCATTTCTGCTTTCGATACTCATCCTTTGGCTCCT
The DNA here is from genome assembly GCF_016775155.1 of Fulvivirga marina. Lineage (GTDB taxonomy): Bacteria > Bacteroidota > Bacteroidia > Cytophagales > Cyclobacteriaceae > Fulvivirga > Fulvivirga marina. Next base: position 120,426 of record NZ_JAEUGD010000014.1, read on the forward strand.
GATTACAGCCTGATCTTTAAAGGTCAGGATCAGTATTTTCAGGCTGGTATTGATATATTGAAAAAGCTAACCCCCGGGGCTGTTCATGTAAACGTGAACGGTGATGCTGAAGTGTCTCCAATGTTTGCTCACGCAAAGAATATAGAACTGAATAAGTTTTCAGGTCCTCATCCTGTGGGTAACGTTGGTGTTCAGATTCATCACCTTGACCCTATTAATAAAGGTGATGTCGTGTGGACTGTAAACCCTTACGGCGTTATTCAGATCGGTAAGCTTTTCCTAGAGGGGAAATATGACGCGTCCAGGGTTATCGCTGTTGCCGGATCTGAGGTTAAGAACCCACAGTATTATAAAACTTTTACCGGAGCATCAATCAAGAGATTTGTTGAAGGTAACCTTTCCAACGATCATGTGAGATTTGTTTCAGGTAATGCCTTAACAGGTAGTAAAATAGCAGCAGATGGACATTTAGGTTTCCATGATAGTTTGCTAACTGTACTGCCTGAAGGAGATCAATATGAGCTTTTCGGATGGATCAAGCCTACTACTCAAAAGCTGAGTTTCCAAAGGGCATTTGGTCTTTTATCATTCTTGTTCCCTAAAAAAGAGTATGCATTGGATACCAATGTAAAAGGGGAGCCCCGTGCATTTGTACAAACAGGGGTATTTGAGAAAGTAACACCTATGGATGTATTGCCAACATATCTGCTCAAGGCTATTCTTGCAGAAGATTTTGATGATATGGAAGCATTGGGAATATATGAGATTATTGAGGAAGACCTTGCACTATGTGAGTTCGTGGATGTATCCAAGCACGATGTACAGGATATAGTTCGTGAAGGCCTGAACTTAATGCGATATAGTTAATTCATAAAGATATAAGAGCGATAAAATGAAGTTTTTAAGAGAAGCACTTGATAAAGTAAAACCTCACTTCGAAAAAGGCGGAAAGTGGGAGAAGTTTTACTATATATATGAGGCTCATGATACGTTGTTGTTTGCTCCTAACCACACTACAAATTCGAAAGGTGTGCAGATTAGGGATGCAATGGATATGAAGCGTTTGATGATGACGGTTATCATAGCAATGATCCCTTGTTTGTTATTTGGTATATATAATGTCGGATATCAGCATTTCATGGCTATAGGGCAACCTGAGGCAGGCTTTGGAGATATGGTTTTAGTCGGTTTAATTCAGGTCGTTCCTATTCTGGTAGTTTCTTATGCTGTTGGACTGGGTACCGAATTTGCCTTTTCAGTGATTAGACAACACCCTATCAATGAAGGGTTCCTTGTAACTGGTATGCTTATTCCTTTAGTTATGCCTCCGGATATCCCACTTTGGCAGGTCGCACTGGCTACAATCTTTGCGGTAATTATTGCCAAAGAAGCATTTGGAGGAACAGGTATGAATATTCTTAACGTGGCATTGACTGCAAGGGCGTTCTTGTACTTTGCTTACCCAAGCCAGATTTCAGGTGATGTTTGGACTTATATCGGTGAAGCTAATAAAGCCGTGCAAGGCTTTACAGGAGCTACTCCTTTAGCATTGGGTGCAGAGACCGTTGAAAGCGGTAAAAATGTTGTGGCATCTCTAAGTGCTTATGGCAGCGGGTGGAGCGATGGAATATATGAATTCTCTAATATGTTCTTTGGCTTTATGCCAGGATCAATAGGAGAGACTTCAGCCCTGATGTGTCTTATAGGTGCATTCATACTTATATTTACAGGTGTAGGAAGTTGGAAGGTTATGATCAGTGTAGTAGCCGGTGCTTTTGGTATGGGATTATTACTCAATGGTCTTGCCGTGAATGAATTTATGGCTATGCCTGCTCATTATCACCTTGTAATTGGAGGTTTGGCTTTTGGTACAGTTTACATGGCGACAGACCCTGTTACGGCTTCTCAAACGGAAACGGGAAAATGGATATATGGTTTGATGATCGGTATGCTGACTGTTGTTATCAGGGTCTTTAACCCGGCATATCCAGAAGGAATTATGCTTGCAATACTGTTTATGAACGTATTTGCACCACTCATTGATCACTATGTAGTAATAGCTAATAAGAAAAGGAGGTTACAACGTGCGACAGTCTAACGGATATATTATATTATTTACAGCAATTATGACCGTTATAGTGGGAGGATTGCTGTCCTTGGCTTCACAAGGTCTGGCGCCAGCCCAGAAGAGATCAATTGAGCTGGATACCAAAAGCTCTATTCTGTCTTCAGTAATGGACAGAAAAGAGCTGAAAAAAATGAAACCTAAAGAAGTACTTGAAATGTACGATAAGAGAATATCTTCTTTAGTAGTTGATATCAACGGTGATATAGTTGAAAAGAATGAGAAGGGAGAGCCAATTGTAGCAGAGGAGGTGAGTATTCTGAAAAACTATAAGAAAAATCCGGAAGAAAGACTTTATCCCGTATTTAAATATATGAGTGCGGAGAATCCTGATAAAGTTGAATCATATATATTGCCTCTTTACGGAGCAGGTCTATGGGATAAAATCTGGGGATATGTGGCATTGAACAAGGAGCTGACCACGATTGTTGGTGTGGCGTATGACCACAAACAGGAAACACCAGGCTTGGGAGCCAGGATTGGAACACCTGAAATCCAAGGTAGATACGTTGGGAAAGAGATTTATGATGAGCAGGGAAATCTTGTTTCAGTTACTATGGTGAAAGGAGAAGGAAATACAGGGCTGGATTCACACCATGTAGATGGAATGTCAGGAGCTACATTGACAGGTAAAGGTGTTAATGTGATGCTGAAGAATTACCTGAATTATTATCAATCTTATTTTAAGAAAGTTAAATCTGGCTCAGTAGCTGCGCTTTAAGTAGTGGCGATCGGCATTTAGAACAGATACTATAATATTATGAGTACTGAAACTTTAGAGCAAAAGAATGAAGAAGTCGTTCAGAAACCAGCTGAAGGCCTTCTGTCTAAAAGACGTAAAAGATTAATATCAGATCCGCTGAATGAGGATAACCCAATTACTGTGCAGGTACTTGGTATTTGTTCTGCACTAGCGGTAACGGTGAAAATGGAACCTACGCTGATTATGTCAATCGCAGTGGTTTTTGTAATTGTTTTCTCCAATCTTATAATCTCACTACTTAGAAACCTTATTCCTAATAGGGTAAGGATCATTGTACAGCTAGCAGTTATTGCGACCCTGGTGACCTTGGTTAGTGAAGTGCTTAAAGCGTATAACTATGAGATGTACAAGATATTGGGTGCATTTGTAGGTTTGATCATTACCAACTGTATAGTAATGGGTAGGCTTGAGGCATTTGCTATGGGTAATAAGCCTTACGATTCAGTACTTGATGGATTAGGTAGTGGCTTTGGATATGCCTGGATTATTTTAACTGTCGCTTTCTTTAGGGAACTGTTTGGTTCCGGGTCTATATTTGACTTTAAGATATTCGAAGCTGTAGGTATTAGTAATTTTCCTACCAACGGATTGATGGTTGACTCAATCGGTGCATTTATGGTATTAGGAATATTAATCTGGGTACAGAGATCTAAGACAGGTTACGTAGAACACTAAAAAATATTTAGAAATGGAATTAGTAAGCTTAGGAATAAAATCAATCTTTATTGAGAACATGATCTTTGCCTATTTCTTGGGCATGTGTTCTTTCCTTGCAGTTTCTAAAAAAGTGTCTACAGCGGTGGGCCTTGGAGCTGCAGTTATATTTGTGTTAACTATTACTGTACCTGTAAACTGGTTACTTCAGGAATATGTACTGAAGGAAGGAGCATTAACGTGGCTGGGTGCCGGTTTTGGAGAAGTAAACCTTGAGTTTCTTCAATTTATCATGTTTATCGCGATTATCGCCGCGATGGTTCAGTTGGTAGAGATGATCATTGAAAAATTCTCTCCATCACTTTACGGTTCTTTAGGGATATTCTTGCCTTTGATTGCTGTGAACTGTGCCATTCTGGGGTCTTCGTTATTCATGATTCAAAGAGACTATAAGCTCTCAGAGGCTACAGTGTTTGGTTTTGGGTCGGGTATTGGCTGGATGCTGGCTATCGTTGCACTGGCTGCTATCAGAGAGAAATTGAAGTACTCAAATGTACCTGCCGGATTAAAGGGTTTAGGAATCACTATGTTGATCACTGGATTAATGGGTATTGCTTTTAAATCTTTTATCGGTATTGCTCTTTAAGAATAATTAAGACAATAATTATAGTTAAAAGGGTTTCTACATGTTGGAAACCCTTTTTTTATGCAAACGGATACAAACCATGAGTAAGTTTACTTTTAATCGATTTATCAGCTATTTCTTTAGAGGATTGCTGTTCGTGGTTCCTTTGGCGCTGACCATTTATATTATATATCAAACTCTGGAGTGGCTCGATGGACTAATACCCGTTAATATACCAGGCTTGGGGCTTATTATAATTATTGTGAACATAACTTTTTTAGGTTATTTGGCATCGTTTTTCATTACCAGACCTTTTTTTGATCAACTTGAAAAGTATCTTGTTAAAATACCTTTGGTAAATATAATTTATACATCTGTTAAGGACTTAATTGGAGCGTTTGTAGGAGAGCAAAAGAGGTTTAATGTGCCTGTTACGGTTGCAATGACAGAGGATAAGTCTGTGCTTAAAGTGGGTTTTGTTACCAGAAATGATTTAGCTGAAATAGATTTGCCAGGATATATGTCGGTTTACCTGCCCCATTCATATAATTTCTCAGGCAACCATTTTTTGGTAAAGAAAAGTAATGTAAAGCCCCTACATATGAACGGGACTAATGCTATGAAGTTTGTTGTATCCGGGGGTGTATCAGGCCTGGAAGAAGAAAAGAAAAGGGATGCTAATTCATAGCGTCCCTTCTTTTTAGTCAGAGGAAAAACTTAGCTAATTACACCTGAACCTATCAACTCATCTTCGCTATACCACGCAGCAAACTGTCCTGCAGCTATAGCTTTTTGGGGCTGGTTGAAGATAATGTATAAACCTTCTTCACGCATAAAGAGCTTAGCGCTTTCAAGGCTCTGGCGATACCTTATTCTTACTTCATAGGGGCGGTCCTCGCCAATACTCATTTTAAGGTCTTCTCTTACCCAATGGATGTCAGCTTTATTTATAAGCAGCCCTTTTCTGTAAAGTCCGGGATGGTCTTCTCCCTGACCGGTATAGATGATGTTCTGGTTGGTGTCAGTTTCAATAATAAAGAGAGGCTTTGGTGTGCCGCCAATATTTAAACCCTTACGCTGGCCAATGGTATAGTAATGAGCGCCGTTATGCTCTCCAACTACCTTACCATCATTGAGGTGATACTCATATGAAGCAGAGAGTTCTCTTAAAGATTCGGATGATGCGCTATTGAGATCCATATCAGATGGATTGCTCTCATATGTACTTGCTTCTGCAGGAACTTCAACGACCACACCCTTTTTGGGTTGCAGTTTCTGTTGGAGAAATTCTGGTAGACGTACCTTGCCAATGAAGCATAGTCCCTGGCTATCTTTTTTGTCTGCGGTGATAAGTTCTTGTTCCTTAGCTATTTTTCTGACTTCCGATTTTTGAAGCTCGCCAATGGGAAATAAAGCCTTTGACAGCTGATCTTGTGTAAGCTGGCAAAGGAAATAGCTTTGATCTTTATTCTGATCTTTTCCTGCCAGTAATTGATAGGTTGTTTTGTCTTCTCCTTCTATAACGCCTTTTCTGCAGTAGTGTCCGGTTGCTATATAATCAGCTTTTAAGCGCATAGCTGCCTTTAAGAAGATGTCAAATTTAATCTCTCTATTACAAAGTACGTCAGGGTTTGGAGTTCGGCCTTTTTGGTATTCGTCGAACATGTAGTCAACAATGCGTTTCTTGTATTCTTCACTAAGGTCTATGGCATGAAATGGAATACCTAATTTTTGAGCTACAATCATAGCATCGTTACTATCTTCCAGCCAAGGACATTCATTGCTAATGGTTACGCTATCATCATGCCAGTTTTTCATGAACATACCGATAACGTCATAACCTTGTTCTTTTAACAAATAAGCGGCGACACTGCTATCTACACCGCCCGACATACCTACTACTACTCGTTTCATCATGCAAAGTTATACGATTAGGCTTAAAAACCGTTGTCTCTTTTACCGTAAGCTATTCGAAATTCAAAAAGTTCAGGGGTACTACGGTGGGGTGGAAGGAAAGTAATACCAAAGCTTTGCTTAATTAGGTTGATAAGGTGCTGCTGGGGCGTCAGACCTTTCGATGGATACCCAACCCTGATCCCACTCAACTCATTGCTGAGCGAGTGAGATAGGATCAGGAACTTACAAACAAACTATAAACCAAATTCAATTAATATCGGACGAGATAATCTTTAATTATCTTGATTTATTTCATGGATTATGTTTTCTACCATATCTAGAAAAACCAGTATGCGGTGTTCGCTACTTAAATAAAGGTTTTTCATTTGACGGATAGCATAATCATTCATAATAAAGTGATTAAGGAAAAAATTAACCTTATCATCATTAGAAGTCAGCCTCTTGTACTCTTCACATTGAGAAGGACTATTAAGAATGTATCGAACTTTCTCCATCAGAAAATTATCAGAGAGCATCAGCCTCTCCCGTTCTCCTACTCCCATTTTCGATTTAGTCATCATCATTACGCCGATTCATCTTTATTGATGGTTCGAAGAAGCAAAAAAAAAGTGAGCTGAGAAAATGGGAATAATCTATTTAGGCGGTTTTTGGTTAGGTAAAATTCACCAATTTCATAGGTAAAATTACCTAATCTTTAAAAAATGAAACCCTTCTAATTTTATGTATTTGCCTTTTTTAAAATTTAGTGTTAGAAAGTACATCTGAAATAAAAGTATTTAATTTTTTATTTTCTTATACTTAGAATCCTTGAGGGGGGGTGCTTTGGAAGTGTTTAATAAAGAGGTGATTATATGTCACCTAAACTCCATAAAACCTTTTGCTAAATAATTCACGATCTGTGATTGATTTTACCTAAAACTTGTGAGTAGTTGGAGATTAAATAAAATCTATTTTGAACATACCTCTGATACAATTGCTATTGTTAATGATAGAGGTAAAATACTGTATGTCAACCCTTCATTTGAGCGTGTTTCGGGGTATGACAAGGAAGAAATCGAGGGTAAGTCTATTGATACACTTCGCTCGGGTAGAGTATTCATTGACGCCTATTGGAACAATGTAAGGAAGCTCAATGAAGACCGAAATTTATTTAGAAAGGTGTTTGTCGATAAAAAGAAAAGTGGAAACTATTTTTATTTGGATACAAAGGTCATACTCTATTTGTCAACCTCGACTGGGGATAGAAATTACATTTTAATAGGTACAGATATTACTGATGTACTTGACCAAACTCAGAGGATAGAGTTACTGGAGGTGGAGTTAGAAAAAGCTAATCAGACCCTGGGAACTATTCTTTATAGGTCTTCTCATGATCTTAGGGCTCCAATTACAACGATTCAGGGGGTGTTGAACCTTGCAAGGGCTGATGTTAAGGATGATAAACTCCTGAGTTATCTGGATATGATTGTGCAAAGTACTTCAAGACTGGACTCTCTTCTGATAGATCTTCGCAAGCTTTCACGGATACACTCAAATCGATTCCCTGCACAGGAGATAAACTTTGAGGAATTGGTTAAGGGTATACTGGAAGACTTGTCGAGGTTTGTTCCTATCAATAATATAAATGTCGTTGTTGATGTTAAGGTGAGTAGAAAGCACCGTTATAGCAAGTATCTACTTAGCAGAATTTTGCGAAACTTAATCGATAATGCGTGTCGCTATCGTTATGAGAGGAGTAGTGAACAGCATACGGTGACTATAATTATAGAAGATGTAGAGGGTATGATACAGCTTTTTATTGAGGATAATGGGAGAGGAATTAAGGATGAGGCACAAGAGCGACTTTTTGAAATGTTTTATAAAGCTGAAGCAGTTTCTAATAGAAATGGGCTAGGCTTACATATTGTAAAGACTGCGATTGAAAAACTTAATGGACAAATAGAATTTTCCAGTACTTTCAAAAAGGGTACAAAGGTAAAGGTCACATTGCCATAGCTGCCTCTGGTTATTCGCTACTGTTTGTTGTAGCCATCGGTGAGGCGTTGGTGTTGGGTGATGGTTTTTCACTTTGACTGCCCATAAGCCTGACGAGAAGTTGAGCATCTGGTAACTGAGACAAAATTACCTTAGTTAATACAAGGAGTGGAACAGAAAGTATCATACCAGTAATTCCCCATAAATACCCCCAAAATACGAGACCAAGAATAACTACAATTGTATTCAGAGATAGGCTGGAGCCAGTCATTTTTGGTTCTACTACATTGCCCATTACTGTTTGAACCGTCATTAAAAGCACAACAAGAATACCGACGGTTCCAATAGATGAAAACTGGATAAGACCAAATAGTAGAGGTGGGATTGTGGCAATAATCGAGCCTACAGTAGGAATGAAATTAAGAAGAAAGGCCAGAAAGCCCCAAAAGAAAGAAAACTTAACCCCAAAAGACCAACAAATAATGAAATAACCTAAGCCGGTTAGAAAACTGACAAAAAACTTAACCTTCATATACGTTACTATAGAGGATTTAACCTGTTCAAACCCCTCAAGCATACTTTGGTCATTGTCACCGGTGCCCTCTTCAAGGTAGTGAATATACTGCTCATACTTAAGAATCCCCCCTAGAAAACCGATTAGGTAGAGGGCAGTCATGAAAAAAGTGCCGGTAAAATCGCCAAGAATTCCGGCAAATTGCCCTGATGATTTTATTAGCCAATCATAGCTCATAACCCCCGAAATTATATCAATCAGATCTTTGGATTGAATTTCTATTCCTGGCAGGTCATTGATCCATATCAGAACCTCGTCAAGTTTTATGTGTATTTGCTGTAGGAGGTAGGCTTTTTGTTTTACAATGTTGACTCCAGTTCGATAAAATAACATTCCTAATAGCCATAGAGCACCCAAGCTGCTAACAGATACCACTGTAAGGCTTAATGCAAAAGGCCATCTTTTACTTTCAAACCAGGATAGAGCCGGTTGTAGAAGTATAGCTATGAAAAGAGCAAGGGCCAAAGGAATTAGTAAAGATGATAATACAGACAGAAGATAAACAAGTAGAAAAGCTAATAGTACAGACAGAATATTCTTTATCTTCTTTATGTCTTTTTTCATGAAGCTAATTTTTATTCTTGAAACAAGAAAGATAATACATTGTCAAGATTATTGAAACAGATTGAAGATTATATGCCGTATTGGTAAGGAAAAATAGGATGCCCTGCAAACAGCATGTCTGCAGGGCAATAGAAGTAGATTATACTTAAGCTTCGCACTCAGGCCCTACCAAAGTAGGGTCAAGGCATGTTCCGCCTCTTAGTATATTTTGGTTTTTAATTGAAGTCACGAAACTTTTAACTTGCAAAGAATTCAATGTTGCTTTTTGTTTTTTTTGCTTTTTCATTGGTTTTAGCATTTAATTTCCCCTACTCTGTTTACATGTAAGGCTTTTCGGGATACCGCCTCTTTTTGATCAAAAAATTATGGAGTCCAGCACCAGTTTACTGACTCTACACAGGTTTTAGGCTGGGTTTTAAAATAAGGACAGTCTACGTTAAGAGTAGCTACTGCTCCACCTCGAACCTCTTTCATAGAAGTTACAAAGCTATTCACTTTCAGGTCGTTAATTTTAAGCTTTTTCTTTTCTCGCATAATAGTTGAGTTTTGTGTTTTGCTAAATTAGGTGATAAGATAGGTTATGAGTCATGAGATTTTTAGGGAAAGTTACTCACATGATTTTATCAGTAAGTTTTGCTTGATGTCAATTACTTAAATCTTTTGATAGGACGATTTTTTGAAAAAATTCACTTTTAATTTGTTTGGACATATTTTTTATCATGTAAGTTTTTTTGAAGAAGTTAAATTGCTAAAGTTTTTCCTTGGAAGAATTGCATGCAGGTGTGATTGGTGTTATTGTTTGCGTAACTGTATTGTTAATTATTAGAGTAGATATTGAACGCTGGTTATATTGTTTAGTCTCGAAATATGATATTTATTCATGTAGCATATTTTGATTTCTGAAGTCAGGTATAATACTTTTGGCTTTTCCTGAACCTTACCACTTTTGTTATCATTTGGTAATGTGGTGTTGGCTGTCAGGTAGGTTTGTTACACTCTTTTTTGAAATGAAGCGCTATATGCAAAGTAGAGAATTGTTTTCCGGAGTTCGGGTTATAGAGTTGGCTTCTGTATTGGCAGGACCAGGAGTTGGTCAGTTTTTTGCCGAACTTGGGGCGGAAGTTTTGAAGGTGGAAAGTGTTATTAATCAAGGGGATGTGACGCGTACATGGAAGCTTAAAGGTGAAGTTGCCGGAGATATATCTGCTTATTTTACTAGCATTAATTGGGGTAAAAAGTCAATTGGTATTGATATATCAAAAAAGCAAGGCCTTGAGATCTTATATAAGTTGGTTTCAGGGGCTGATATTGTGATAGTCAGCTATAAGCCGGGGGATGCTGAAAAACTAGGTGTTGATTATCAGTCGTTAAAGAAAATAAAAGGAGACCTGCTATATGGTAAAATCACCGGTTATGGGGATGATAATCCCAAGGTTGGCTACGATGCCATTATTCAGGCAGAAGCAGGTTTTATGTCTATGAATGGCGAGCCTGATAGTAAACCTGTCAAAATCCCTGTAGCTCTGATGGATATTCTGGCTGGCCATCATCTTAAAGAAGCTTTGCTTTTGGCTTATATCCATAAGCTAAAAACAGGTGAAGGGGGAGAGGTTTCGGTGTCTCTTATTGAGGCGGCTGTAGCCTCATTAGCCAATCAGGGAACTAACTGGTTGATGGCGCGGAAGGTTCCGTCCAGGCAGGGGTCGTCACACCCTAATATTGCTCCATATGGAGATATTTTTACTTCGAAGGATCAGCGAGAAATTATATTGGCAGTAGGTACCGATAAGCAATTTTTAAATCTATGTAATTGCTTGAATATAAATGATTTGCCTGTTAGTGAATCGTATGGGAATAATGCGGCAAGAGTGTTGAATAGAAGGGGGCTTTACGCAGTTTTGCAATCGGCCATTGCTCAACGAGAGTCTGGAGAGTTATTAGATGATCTGAACAAATCAAAAGTCCCGGTAGGTGTGGTGCAGAATGTGAAAGAGGCAGTGCAAATGGGGGCTGTCAAATCTCTCCTTCTTAAGCAGGGGACGTTCAAAGGTATTGCAACTTTTGCAGCACACTTTGGGGGAGTGAAAGATGAAAGTTCCCACCTTTCCCCACCTCCTCATTTTGGGGCACATACCAGAGAAGTTCTTACTTCTCAGCTGGGTATGACGAATGAAGATATCCAGAAATTGTATGATTCATCAGTTATCTCATAATGTTTAGATAGTCGGTAAGCTGAAATGCGGGGAGAAAGTGGTGGTTTTTTCCACTTTTTGGAAATTTCGGAAAAAATCCCCCACTTTCCCCCACCACTTTTTTTAGTGCTTGTAATAGGGTTTTAAGCTCGTTATTGTAGTTTTCTTTTTGCGTTTTTGTAACCCTTCTTTTTGAAAATCAGTGTTTTGAGTTGTTTTTAGCGTGTTGCGAGCCGTCGAAGAATACTTGTGCAATAATTTTTCGCGGGTGGGAAGTTATGGTTTTTGAGGATAAATGCTACCTTCGAGTAAGAAAAAATGTAAAAAAGTGGTGGAAAGTGGTGGAAAGTGGTGGAAAATGTCAAATATTTTTCTATGTTTGTTTATTAGAATCAGAGCATTAGCACCACAATGGCATTTTTCACCAGTGAATATGAATGCAAGATCGATGCAAAGGGCAGGCTTGTGCTCCCAGCAAAGATCAAAGCAAACTTACCGGAGTCGTCTGGTAACGAGCTTGTTGTGAGGCGTGGTTTTGAGCCGTGTCTGATTCTTTACCCCATGGTAGAATTCAAAAAAATCTACTCAAAAATTGCAGGGCTTAATGAATTCAATGAAGAATACAGAAAGCTTCAGCGTAATTTCTTCCGGGGTAGTTCTGTAGTTGAACTTGATAATACTGGTAGGTTTCTGATACCTAAACTGATGTTGAGCTATGCAGGCTTGGGTAAGGATGCTGTGGTGGTAGGTATGGGTAATAAAGTGGAGATTTGGGATCCAGTGAAATATGAGGAACATCTGATTAGTGATCCGGATGAATTTTCGAAGCTGGCTCAGAAGTATTTGGATGAATAACAATTGTCATAGGTCAGCGCTTATGACTGGCTTGTAAAATTTATAGTGCTAAAGGGAGAAAGGTGTAATATGTTCCAAATGGTAAGTCAAGCTAATGTCTGAGTCTAATAGCAGTTATCATCATCCAGTGATGCTAAAAGAGTGCATCGATGGGTTGAATATCAAACCAGGCGGGATATATGTGGATCTGACCTTTGGGGGTGGAGGGCACTCTAAGGTTATTCTTGAAAAGTTAAATGGAGGTCATTTGTATGCATTCGATCAGGATCAGGATGCTAAGGCCAACGCAGAAAAAATAGAAAGTAGTTCTTTTACATTCATAGAAGGCAACTTCAGGCACCTCAAAAGATACCTGAAAATGTATGGGGTAAAAGTGGTTGACGGAATCCTTGGTGATTTGGGTATTTCCTCACATCAGATTGATGCTGCAAGCCGGGGTTTTTCAACGCGGTTTGATGCGGAACTTGATATGCGTATGGATCAGTCCGCTTCTAAAACAGCTCGTCAGGTTATAAATGAATATAGTGAGGAAGACTTGCATAGGATATTGGGTATGTATGGCGAAGTACGTAATGCCAGAACTTTGGCTAAGGCTATAGTCGCTACACGAATCAATCAAGAGATTAAGACTATCGAAGATCTGAAGCGGATTTTGAGCAAGTACGCAAAGCGAGGTAAGGAGAATAGGTATTATGCCCAGGTTTTCCAGGCTATCCGAATAGAGGTGAATGATGAGCTGAAGGCTTTAGAGGAAATGTTGGAGCAAAGCAGTGAAATGCTTGCAAAGGATGGACGACTTGTAATCATGTCGTACCACTCATTGGAGGATAGGTTGGTGAAGAATTACATTATGAAGGGAAAGATAACAGGAGAGGTGGAGAAGGATTTTTATGGAAATGTAATAAAGCCTTTGGAGGCGGTAACAAGAAAACCGGTTACAGCTTCTGAAGAAGAACTTAATACAAATAACAGGGCACGTAGTGCAAAATTGAGAATAGCTAAGAAAATATAGGTATGGCTACTAACAGTTACAGGGTAAACGAAAAGCAAAGCACAAGAGGTAGCATATTTTCCAGACTGGAAAATATGGTACGTATTGATGCTGCTTTTGCTCATGGACTGCCGGTAAAATTCTTGCCGCACATACTTTTTGTAACGGCTATAGGAATATTTTATATCGGGAATAACCATTACGCTGAGAAGAATATACGAAAGATTGATCGCCTCAAAGATCAGGTTGAAGATCTGAGAGCTGATTATACTACACTGAAGGCTGACTATATGTATGCCAGTAAGCAGTCTGAAGTGGCTAAAAATGTCAAAAAGTTCGGCATTACAGAAAGTCTGCAACCACCTGAAAAAATTGTGATAGAGAAGTAAGTGAATATTAAGAAGTCCATATTACTCAGAGTCAGGATAGCATTTTTGCTGGTTACGCTTTTTGCCGTTGCCATAGTGGTAAAGGTGGGTAAAATTCAATTTGCCGAAGGAGATAGGTGGCAGCAGATTGCTGATCAGACCAATGTCAAATATATGACAGTAAAGGCAACCCGGGGAAATATATACTCTGATAACGGTAGTCTTCTGGCTACTTCACTACCTTTTTATAAGGTAGCGTTTGATGCTACAATAGCTTCTGATGAAGTATTTAATCAAGGTATAGATTCATTAGCCTTACTCTTGTCCAGGTACTTTAAAGATCAGTCGCAGGAGGGATATAAAAGAAAGTTAAAAAATGCCAGAGCTACAGGAAGGCAATATATAGTCATCAACCGGGAGCAGGTCGGGTATCAGGGCAAAAAGCAAATGTCAACTTGGCCCATATTTCGACATGGCAGATTAGGAGGAGGTGTAATATTTCATAAGGTCGACAAGAGGTTCAGACCTTTTTCTAATTTAAGCAGACGTACAATTGGTTTCGTCAATGAGAACAACCGAGGTGCAGGCTTGGAGTACAGCTTTAATGATAAACTTGCAGGTAAAGATGGAGAAGCGCTGTATCAAAAAATGGCGGGAGGGAGCTGGAAACCTGTTTTTGATGGCTCGGAAGTGAAGACGGAAAATGGTTTTGATATTGAAACTACCATTGATATTAATCTTCAGGATGTGAGCGAAACAGCCTTGTTAAAGGCCCTTGAATATCATGAAGCTGATTATGGTGTAGTAGCAGTGATGGAGGTGAGTACAGGGGAGATAAAAGCAATCTCCAACCTGAGTAGAAATAGCAATGGCTACTATTATGAAAGGTATAATTATGCAGTTGGAGGTTTAAGAGAACCGGGTTCTACATTCAAACTGGCTACCATGATCGCCCTTTTGGAAGATACCAATATGAATCTCGGGGATAGTGTTGACACAGGAAATGGAAAGTACAAGTTCTACGATAATACAGTTACTGACCACGAAGAGGGGGGATATGGAACCATCACCGTTCGTGAGGCTTTTGAAAAGTCTTCAAATGTGGCGATGGCAAAACTGGTAGATAAATATTTTGGGCTAAAACCAGAAAGGTTTCTTCAGTACATAGACAATCTTGAACTGTCAAAACCACTGGGTTTGCAAATCAAAGGAGAAGGTATTCCTAAGATTAAAAGGCCAACAGATAAAGACTGGAGTGGTATTACGTTGCCTTGGATGGCTTATGGTTATGGACTGGAACTTACGCCGTTGCAGTCATTGGCTCTTTACAATGCTGTGGCAAATAATGGTAAAATGATTAAGCCGATCATTGTGAAGAAAGTGAGAAGGGCAGACAAAGTTTTGGAAGAATATAATACGGTAGTACTTAATGGCAAAATCTGTTCGAATGAAACACTAGCCAAAGTAAGAGTGATGCTGGAAGGTGTGGTTGATCGCGGAACGGCTAACAATATAAAAAATAGTCATTATAAAATTGCTGGAAAGACAGGAACTGCCCAGATTTTGGAGAATGGTCGGTATACAAAGAGGTACATCACTTCTTTTGCCGGTTATTTTCCTGCGGACAACCCAAGGTATAGTGCTATAGTGCTAATCAAAAACCCGAAGGGATGGAGGCAGTATGGTAGCAATGTAGCTGCACCGGTTTTTAAGGAAATAGCGGATAATATCTACTCTCGTGATATAGATATGCATAGACC
Source organism: Fulvivirga marina (assembly GCF_016775155.1). Classification (GTDB taxonomy): domain Bacteria; phylum Bacteroidota; class Bacteroidia; order Cytophagales; family Cyclobacteriaceae; genus Fulvivirga; species Fulvivirga marina. The sequence continues at coordinate 135,788 of NZ_JAEUGD010000014.1, forward strand.
AATGGCTAAAGAATACGTTGCGGAAGCAGGTGTTTTCCCGGTAATACGTTCAGGGAATCATGAGGATTTGCAGTTCATATGTAACGAACTGAGTATTTCCAATCATAGCGAGGGAGATCAGGATTGGGTTACAACAGAGCTTTTTGGAAATGCAATAAAATGGAAAGATAATAAAGTGGACCCGCAGTTTGTTCCGGATGTGACAGGGATGACATTGCGAGATGCCATATATGTACTAGAAAGCTGTGGTCTCAGGGTAAGTATCCGAGGTACAGGCCGGGTTTCCCGGCAATCACAGCAGCCTGGCACAAGAGCGTTGAAAGGAAGTGAAATAAAAATTGAGTTGGGCTGATGGCGATATTGAAAGACATATTATATAAATCTTCCCTGGTCTCTACTTCAGGTAGTATGGACAGGGAAATTTCGCATATAGCCTTTGATTCAAGAAAGGTGACGAAGGGGACACTGTTTATTGCCGTTACAGGTACTCAGGTTGATGGTCATGATTTTATAGGGCAGGCTGTAAAATCAGGGGCAAGTGCTGTTGTATGCGAGCAGTTGCCAGATGAAATTTCTGATGAGGTTACTTATGTAGCAGTTAAGGATAGCAGCCGGGCTCTAGGTTGGATTGCTTCTAACTTTTATGGTAATCCATCATCTAAATTGCAACTCGTAGGTATCACTGGTACCAATGGGAAAACTACTGTGGCGACATTATTATATAACCTGTTCAGGAAAATGGGGTGTAAGACTGGGCTTCTTTCTACGGTTATCAATAAAATAAATGATGAGGAGATACCTGCATCTCATACTACTCCTGATGCTATCAGGCTCAATGAGATGCTGGATGATATGGTGAAAAAGGGATGTGAATATGCCTTTATGGAAGTCAGCTCGCATGCAATACAACAAGAGCGTGTGGCAGGTCAGAAGTTTGCTGGCGCGGTGTTCACGAATATTACCCATGATCACCTGGATTATCACAAGACTTTTGATGCATATATCAATGCAAAGAAGAAACTGTTTGATGAGTTGGGCTCAGAAGGGTTTGCCCTTGTCAATGTGGATGATAAAAGAGGCAGAATAATGCTTCAGAATACTAGTGCTACAAAGAATACCTATGCTCTTCGAAGCGTGGCAGATTTTAAGGGTAAGTTGATTTCCAATACACTTCAGGGAATTGAAATGGAGATTGACAATAAAAATGTTTGGTTCAGGTTAATAGGAGATTTTAACGCCTATAATCTTTTGGCGGCATATGGTGTAGCGGTCTTGCTTGGCAAAGACTCGGATGAAGTACTGACTCAATTGTCTTTGTTGGACGGTGCTCCTGGCAGATTCGAACAGGTGGCGAATAGCTCTAACGTAACAGCCATTGTGGATTATGCACATACGCCTGATGCTTTGAAGAATGTGCTTGAAACTATAGCTGAGTTCAGAGCAGAGGCAAAGCAGGTCATTACTGTAGTGGGCTGTGGAGGAAACAGAGATAAAGGAAAGCGCCCATTGATGGCTTCCATAGCCTGTAAGTGGAGTGATAAAGTGATTTTGACCTCAGACAATCCTCGTGATGAGGATCCGATGGAGATAATAAAGGATATGCAAGCTGGCGTAAGCCCGGCAGAATATAAAAAAACTGTGGTATTAGCGGACAGGGAGGAAGCCATAAAAACAGCATGCCTTCTCGCTGATAATAATGATATAATACTTGTAGCTGGTAAAGGACATGAAACTTACCAGGAAATAAATGGAGTTAAACACCCTTTTGATGATAAGGAGGTGCTTGGACGAATGTTAAACCTATTTGCCAAAGATTAAGATAGATGCTGTATTACTTTTTTGATTATCTACAGAGAGAGTTTGACCTGATAGGAGCCGGGGTATTTCAGTATATCTCGTTTCGAGCTGGTATGGCTGCGCTTATCTCGCTGTTGATCACTATCATGTTTGGTAAAAAGCTTATCAATTTCCTGAGAAAGAGGCAGGTGGGAGAAAGCGTAAGGGATTTGGGCCTTGAAGGGCAAATGGAAAAGAAGGGTACCCCCACTATGGGTGGATTGATTATCCTGAGTGCGATTCTCATTCCTGTACTGTTGTTTGCGAAGTTGGACAATGTATATGTTATTCTGCTGATAGTAGCTACTATCTGGCTCGGACTAATAGGGTTTTTAGATGATTACATTAAGGTATTTAAGAAGAATAAGGAGGGGCTTGCAGGCAGGTTCAAGGTTGTAGGCCAGGTTAGTATCGGGCTTATCGTAGGCTTGACGCTTTACTTTCATGATGATGTAGTGGTAAGGGAGTATGCTGATACAGCAGTAATAGAAAATAATGAAGTGGTAAGAGAGTATGAGGATGTGAAATCGACCAAAACAACAGTGCCATTTTTCAAGGACAATGAACTGGACTACGATAGTATCATACCTTTCTTAGGGCATGATTACACCTGGATGATATATGTACTGATTGTGATTTTCATTATTACGGCTGTGTCTAACGGAGCTAATATTACTGATGGTATAGATGGGCTGGCTGCTGGTACCTCGGCCATTATTGGTCTTACTCTGGCGATTTTTGCTTACTTATCCGGCCGTGTTGACTTTAGTGAATACCTGAACATTTTACATATCCCTAATCTGGGAGAGGTTGTGATATTTTGTACTGCTTTTGTTGGGGCATGCTGTGGTTTCTTGTGGTATAACTCTTATCCCGCACAGGTTTTTATGGGAGATACTGGAAGCTTATCCCTTGGAGGGATTATAGCAGTGTTGGCACTCGTCGTAAGAAAGGAACTGATGATACCGGTACTTTGTGGGATATTCCTGATAGAAAATATGTCAGTAATTATACAGGTATCATACTTTAAGTACACCCGAAAAAAATACGGTGAGGGTAGAAGGGTTTTTTTAATGTCCCCACTTCATCACCATTACCAAAAAAAGAATTTACACGAATCCAAGATCGTAACACGGTTCTGGATTGTAGGAATATTACTAGCAATTTTGACTTTGGCAACATTAAAACTGAGATGATTTTGTACGCATAAACTGAAAAGACATGATTAATATATGTGACATCTATATGGCTATTTTCAATGCAACTATGAAGCAGGGTAAGATGGTAGTAGGAAAGGGCGTTACATATGCTAACAGTAAATTCAGTTTGGATAATTTAAACAGGCAGATACAGATAGAATGGTGAGCAGAAAAGTAACCATATTAGGGGCAGGGGAAAGTGGAACCGGAGCGGCGCTTCTTGCAAAAAGCAAGGGCTATGACGTTTTTGTTTCTGACTTTGGAACCATTAAGGACAGCTACAAAAAGGAGTTGATCGATGCAGGTATTGCCTATGAAGAACGGAAGCACTCAGCCGATATCATTTTGGAGTCCAGTCTGATCATTAAAAGTCCGGGCATCTCAGAAAAAGTGGATATCATAAAAAAGGCTCAGGCCAGAAATATCCAGTTTATTGATGAAATCGAATTTGCAGCGCAGTATACTACTGCAAAGATTATAGCCATAACAGGCACTAATGGAAAAACAACAACTACACTGCTTACATATCACTTGCTAAAAGAGGCAGGATTGAATGTTGGCCTGGCTGGCAATGTGGGGCATAGCCTGGCAAAGCAGGTCATAGAAGATAAGTATGACTACTATGTGGTGGAGATGAGCAGCTTCCAGTTAGATGGTACGGCGTATTTCAAGCCATACATTGGAGTATTGCTGAATATTACTCCTGATCATATGGATCGCTACGATTATAAGCTGACTAACTACGTTGACTCGAAGTTTCAGATGGTCAATAACATGACACCTGACGATCACTTCATCTACTATGCTGATAATGAGCTTATACAAGAAGGGGTAGATAAAAGATCGATTAGGTCACTGTTGCACCCTTTATCGCTTACCGAAAGCATGTCAGCTTACACTGCTAATGGTGAGATGGTTTTTGAAGGAGGGTTTAAAGTAGCCCAGGGAGATACAGTTTTGAGAGGTGAGCACAATGCTATCAATATGATGGCCGCCATTTCAGTAGCCAGGATTCTGGGGGTGAATGAGGTGAGTATAAGGCAAAGTCTGAAAACCTTTAAAAATGCACCACATCGCATGGAATATGTGGCGACTATCAATGATGTTGATTTCGTTAACGATTCGAAGGCAACTAATGTGGATGCGGTAAAATATGCGCTGGATAGCTTCAGTACGCCATTGGTATGGATTGCTGGAGGAGTTGATAAAGGCAATGACTATAGTCTGGTAATGGAGTCAGTAAATGCTAAAGTAAAGGCGCTGGTTTGTTTGGGGAAAGATAACAGTAAGTTGAGAGATGCTTTTCATGAGCAGATCATCAATTTGTTGGAGACAGATAATATTAAAGATGCTGTAAGGTCAGCATTAGGATATGCAAAAGCACATGACGTGGTATTACTATCTCCGGCATGTGCAAGTTTTGACTTGTTCAAAAATTATGAAGACAGAGGCGATCAGTTTAAGCAGGCCGTGCTTGAACTAAAGCAGGAATTTGAAAGTAACGCTTTGAAGCAATGAAAAAGATTAAGACATGGATGGATGAGCATTTGCACGGAGATCCGGTGATCTGGGCCGTGGTGTTTGCGCTGTCATTGATTAGTACACTGGTGGTGTATAGTGCTACAGGTACGCTTGCTTTTAAGCATATGAGTAACCCTGAAACCTACCTGTTCAAGCATACCATGCTCTTAGGGGTAGGGTTATTGGCCATGTGGTTTGCACATAAAGTAGATTACAGATATTACTCCAGAATATCAAGACTGGCATTGTGGGTAAGCGTACCTTTGCTCATTTATACCTTTACTAATGGTATGAGCTTAAACGATGCATCAAGATGGATTATGGTGCCTGTGATTAATGCGTCATTCCAGCCTTCAGATCTGGCAAGTTTAGCTTTAATAACCAGTCTCGCAAGTATGTTGTCCAAGCGTCAACAAAATATAGCTGATTTTAAGGAATCATTGATTCCTATACTAATCTGGTGTGGTGTAATATGTGGGCTGATCGCTCTTACAAACTTGTCATCAGCGATCCTGTTATTTCTAACCTGTATGCTGATCATGTTTATAGGACGTGTGCCCATCAAGTATTTGGCTATGTTGGTATTTGTAGGAGCACTTTCAGGAGTGGCAGCGCTTAAATTTGGAGAAAGGGCAGAAACAGCAAAGAGTCGTATAGAGACATTTATTGAAGGAAGAGAGCTTCCTTTTCAGGCTAAGCAAGCAAGGATAGCGGTTGCAACCGGAGGGGTTACGGGTAAAGGTCCCGGGCAAAGTCAACAGAGAAATATTCTACCTCACCCATATTCTGATTTCGTGTATGCGATCATTATAGAGGAGTATGGTATGATAGGGGGAATTGTGGTGCTTGCGTTGTATCTGGTTTTATTGTCACGAGGCATGAAAGGGGTATACAATAGTGAAAGAGCCTTTGGAGGATTACTGTCGGCAGGGTTAAGCTTTGCACTCGTACTGCAGGCCATGGTAAATATGGGAGTAGTAGTCGGGCTCGGACCAATTACCGGTCTACCCTTACCCATGGTGAGTATGGGAGGAACCTCACTACTTTTTACAGGTTTGTCGATTGGTATTATACTCAGTGTGAGTCGTGGGGAAGTGGATAAAAACTGGGGAGGTGGTAGTAGTAAAGAAGTGAAAAACATGGTTAGGGTATAAGGCCTATACAGTGAGTGAATTAAAAAATTAAAAAAACAAAGAACTAATAAAAGACTGAAAACTGAGCATTGAAGACAGAAAGACCATATCGATTTATCATTAGCGGTGGAGGTACCGGAGGGCACATTTACCCGGCGATAGCCATTGCTAATGAGATTAAAAGTCGGTTTAGCGATGCCCAGATCCTTTTTGTAGGAGCAAAGGGGAAAATGGAGATGAAGAAGGTTCCTGAGGCTGGCTATAAGATCATAGGTCTTTGGATAAGTGGTTTTCAAAGAAGGATTTCAATAGATAATCTGTACTTTCCATTCAAGGTTTTGTTCAGTTATGTAGCGGCTAACAGAATTATTAAAAGGTTTAAGCCGCATGCTGTGATAGGTGTGGGAGGATATGCCAGCGGTCCGATTATGCTGGCGGCGAGAGGCAAAAAGATTCCATCAATGATTCAGGAGCAAAACTCTTATGCTGGACTCACCAATAAACGTTTGGGAAAAAAGGTCGAAAAGATATGTGTAGCATATGAGCATATGGACCGATACTTTCCTCAGAATAAAATAGTGATTACCGGGAATCCCGTTAGGAAGGACATACAGCATGTAGAAAAGAAGAGAGAGCAGGCTCTAAAGCATTATAACCTCAAGTCAGGTAAAAAGACCATTCTTGTTTTGGGAGGAAGCCTTGGGGCAAGGACGATCAACAATAGTATCATTAAACATTTGCAGCAGATTATAGATGTGGATGTACAGTTGATCTGGCAAACAGGTAAGTTCTATTTTGAGGAGATGACTTCCAAAGCTAAAGAACTATACCTCGACAATATTCGGATTCTTGAATTTATCAAAGAAATGGACCTAGCCTATGCTGCGGCTGATGTTGTGATCTCACGGGCAGGAGCCTTATCGATTTCAGAGCTTTGTCTGGTAGGGAAGCCAGTGATATTTGTTCCGTCTCCTAATGTGGCGGAGGATCACCAAACTAAAAATGCTAAAGCGCTGATAGAAAAGAATGCAGCTGTATTGGTGAAGGACGTAGTAGCAGAGGGAAAGTTGGTAGACGAAGTATTGGTTTTGTTAAAGGATGAAAAGAGGCAAGCAGAGTTGATCCAAAATATTAAGCAATTGGCTAAGCCCAATGCAACGGAAGATATTGTAAATGAATTGATGACCATTATAAAGTGACGCTGAAAAATTACCATAGTGTGTATTTCCTGGGTATCGGGGGGATCGGTATGAGTGCCCTGGCAAGGTGGTTTAACGAAAACGACTACTATGTTGCGGGTTATGATCGTACCAGTACGGAGCTTACCCGTCAGCTGGAAGCAGAGAATGTTTCCGTTCATTATCAGGATGGCGTTCATTTTATTCCCAAGAAGATAAGGGGAGATAAGGAAGGAGTGCTGATTGTTTATACTCCGGCGATACCTAAGGCTCATGAAGAATTCAATTATTTGAAAGATAGTGGATATGAGCTTAAAAAGAGATCGCAGGTATTGGGTATGATCACAGAAGGGTTCTACACTGTGGCAGTGGCAGGTACTCATGGTAAAACTACTACTTCGTCAATGGTCGCTCACTTGCTGAAGTCTGCAGGAAGAGATATTGCTGCATTCTTAGGAGGTATCGCGACTAATTATGGATCCAACTTTATATCTAACGAGGAGATAACTCCGGAGACGGTAGCGGTGGTAGAGGCTGATGAGTTTGACAGGTCATTCCTGGCATTGAATCCTGACGTAGCAGTGGTTACAGCTTCAGATGCTGATCATCTTGATATCTATGGAGATAAATTAAATTTGGAAACTTCATTTAAGGAGTTTATTGGGAAGATCAAGGATAAAGGTAAACTATTTATAAACGAGAAAATATCGAAAGAACTAACGACAGACTTTGGTGGAACAGTCTGTACGTATGGAATAAACCGGGGGCATTTTTTTGCCAGTAACATTACCATGAAAAATGGATTTTTTGAATTCGATTATTCAGACGAGAGGCACAAGATTGAGCGACTAAGATTAGGCGTCCCCGGTTTTCATAATGTAGAAAATGCAACCGTGGCTATTGCTATTGCGTTGGACTTGCTTTTGAGTCCTGAAGAAGTGAAGAATGGAATAGAGAGCTATATGGGTGTTAAAAGGCGGTTTGAATATTTGCTAAGAGGCCAAAGTGCTGTTTTGGTGGATGATTATGCTCATCACCCGGTGGAGATTGAAGCTTTTTTGAAGTCCTTGCGAGCACTTTACCCTGACAGAAAGATAACGGCAATATTTCAGCCTCATCTTTATACCAGAACCAGGGATTTTGCTGATGGGTTTGCGGAAAGCCTAAGCCTGGCAGATGAAGTGATTTTGCTGGATATATATCCGGCACGTGAGGAGCCTATAGAAGGTGTAACGTCCGAAATAATATTCAAGAATATTTCGGTAGATAATAAGGTACAGTGTACTAAGCAGGAATTGTTGAAATACCTGAAAGGTATCGAACTTGATGTAGTGGCAACTATTGGAGCAGGAGATATAGATCAATTGGTGTTGCCGGTTAGGGATTTATTAAAAGACAGATATCATGTTTAAGAGACTGAGACTGAAGAAAGGAGTTAAGGTGGTGATGGCGGCCCTTGTATTGGTATCTGTAATTGGATTTACAGAAAACAAGCAAAGTGGAGACACCTGTAAGGATATCGTAATCAGGATCGATAACCAGTATGACAACTACTTTATAAGTGAATCGGACGTACTCTCATTAATGACTGCGGCAGGAGCACATGTAGTGAAAGGTGCCAGCTTTAGAGATTTGAATCTGAAGGAAATAGAAGAAAGAGTGAAAAGTGACAGGTTCATAAAAAAGGCGGAGATCTATAAGGATCTAAAGGGTAACATGCTGGTCAATATTGATCTCAGGAGACCATTTGCACGAATTGTACAAAGTAATGGACCGGATGCCTATATCGCTACGGATGGGGCCATATTGCCGGTATCAGATAAGTTTTCTGCCAGGGTGGTACTCATTACAGGGAAATATGCAGGACAGTTGGTGAAAAATGATCTGATGGCTACAGATGAAGGGAAGAAGATATATGGCATGCTGAGGTTTATCAATAATGATAAGTTCTGGAAAGCCCAGATTGCTCAGATTGATATTGACAAAAAGTTAAATATGACACTGTATCCTCAGGTGACGAAACAGTATGTTGAGTTTGGACAGCCTTATGACTTGGAAGAGAAGTTTAAAAAACTTACCATCTTCTATAAGCAAATACTACCCAAGAAAGGGTGGAACACTTATGAAAGAGTGAATTTAATGTACGAAGGGCAGATTATTGCAGAATAGTCAGTTTGAATGATAGAGGAGACCAGACTGATGATTGAAAAGGAAACAACCACTAACAAAATAAATAGTTACAACCATGGAAAATGACAAAATAGTAGTCGGACTTGACATTGGTACCACGAAGATCTGCGCCATCGTGGGACGCAAGAACGAGTTTGGGAAGCTTGAAGTTCTTGGAATGGGCAAAGCGGAGTCAGATGGTGTTATCCGCGGTATAGTAACCAATATTGATAAAACGGTAAACGCGATTGAAAAGGCGGTTAAAGAAGCGGAAGATCAATCGGGCATCGATATCAGAGTAGTCAATGTAGGTATTGCGGGGCAGCACATAAGAAGTTCTATCCATCATGGAAGTATAACAAGAACTTCAAATGATGACGAAATCACCATTGAAGATATAAACAGGCTGAGCAACGACATGTACAGAATAGTGATCCCACCGGGTAGTGAGATCATTCATGTTATGCCTCAAGATTATACGGTAGACTATGAGGATGGTATTAAAGATCCAGTGGGGATGTCAGGAGTAAAACTTGAGGCAGATTTTCATGTAATTACAGCCCAAACTAATGCTATTAATAATATTAATAAATGTGTTAGGAGAGCAGGTTTGGAAATCGAAAACTTGATCCTTGAGCCATTGGCTTCGAGCCTGGCAGTATTGAGCGATGAGGAAAAAGAAGCAGGTATATGCCTGATCGATATTGGTGGCGGTACCACTGATATTGCTATTTTCCATGACAATATAATTAGGCATACGGCAGTTATCCCTTTTGGAGGTAACATCATTACTTCCGATATCAAACAGGGGTGTATGGTTATGCAGCATCAGGCTGAGTTGCTGAAAACAAAATTCGGTAAAGCAATTGCTGAAGAAGCCAGTCCCAATGAAATTGTTTCGATACCTGGTATCAGGAACAGAGCTCCAAAGGAAATATCAATCAAGAACCTGGCCCATATTATTGAGGCAAGGATGGAAGAGATCGTTGAGTTAGCTCATACTGAAATTATTACTTCGGGTTTTGAAAACAGACTTGCCGGTGGTATTGTCATCACTGGGGGTGGCGGTCAGTTGAGTGGACTTAAACAACTGGTGGAATACATGACGGGAATGGATGCCCGGATTGGTTACCCTAATGAGCATCTGGGAAGAAGCAAAATGGATGCGGTTAAGAGCCCTATGTATGCTACCTCTGTGGGTCTTGTACTTTCAGGTTTCAGAGCGATTGACGAAAGAGAGAACAGGTACAAGGAAGTTAGAGCGGCTAATAACAGGCCGGGAGTAAAGAAAAAAGAAACTGGAGGTGGCGACTTCTTCAGTAAGATTCTTAACAAAACAAGGGGATTGTTAATTGATGATCTGGACGGAAAAAACGAGTATTAACAACCCTGAATTAATTATTGCAACCACTAAATTTTAAATAGCTATGTCTGAAAATGCATACAAATTCGATATTCCAAAGCACCACAAGTCGATTATTAAGGTGATCGGTGTAGGTGGTGGAGGAAGCAACGCTGTTAATCACATGTTTAATCAAGGCATCAAAGATGTGGAGTTTGTTGTTTGTAACACTGACTCGCAGGCTTTAAAAACCAGTGCTGTGCCAGGTAAGATACAGATAGGGGTTAACCTTACCGAGGGACTGGGTGCCGGAGCTAATCCCGAGGTTGGTAAAAATGCAGCTTTGGAAAGCAAAGAAGAAATTAGAGACCTGTTGGGTAATGATACCAAGATGGTGTTCATTACAGCAGGTATGGGCGGCGGAACAGGTACAGGTGCAGCTCCTGTAATCGCTCGTATAGCAAAGGAAATGGACATACTAACCGTTGGTATTGTTACGGCTCCTTTTGGCTTTGAAGGAAGGAAAAAAGCCACTCAGGCCGAGATAGGTATAAACTCTCTTAAAGAAAATTGTGATACCGTACTGGTTATACTTAACGATAAGCTACGAGAGATCCATGGTAACCTTTCAATAGGTAATGCCTTTGCCCAGGCTGACAACGTATTGACAACTGCTGCTAAGGGTATAGCGGAAATTATAACCGTAGCTGGGTATGTTAATGTTGATTTTCAGGATGTTAGAACGGTAATGCATAATGCCGGAGCAGCTGTAATGGGGTCGGCAGAAACTAAAGGAGAAAACAGAGCTAGAAAAGCTGCTGAAGAGGCATTGGCTTCACCTTTATTGGATAACAGAGATATACTTGGAGCTCAAAAAATATTGCTATCCATTATTTCAGGAGATCAGGCTGAATTGCAAATGGATGAACTTACCGAAATTACTGAGTACATCCAAGAGCAGGCCGGTGATGATGCTGAGGTGATCTTTGGTCACGGTGTTGATCCTGACCTGGGAGATAGCATCAGAGTAACTGTAATTGCTACAGGGTTTGATCATGATGAAGCTTATCTACCAGAAGAAAGAAGAAGAGAGAAGAGACAGGAAAGAGAGCATGAGCATGGACAGGAGCAAGAAGAGAGAAAGGTTTATGATCTTGAGGCTAACAAGCAGATCAACATGTTTGCTAATGATAATTCTGTTAATAATACCCCGGGTGAGATTACAAAAAGGGAAATTGATCAACCTTCTTCTAGTAACGGTAATAGCGGAAATGTAGCCAACAGCTCTCAGGAAAGAGGATATTCATTCACTAGTCCGGTAAATGCTACTGATGATGGTGACGACGGACTTTTTTCAGAATTGGAAGAAGAGTTTGAGATAGTCGATGAAAATGATACAGATCAGCACATCAATGATGATGGTATGATGGATATCAGAAGTACTAAAGACAGGTTGAGAGAAAAGGCAGAGGAAAGGGTTCATAAGCTGAAAGGTTTGAATAAGTCTGAAATGAACGCCAACGAGTTTAAGGAGAAGCTTGACGTGCCCGCTTACCTGAGAAGAGATGTACGTTTACAAAACGTACCTCATTCGTCAGAAGCTCATGTGTCTAAGTATAACTTAAATGACGATAACCAAATTTTAGGTAACAATAGATTTCTGCATGATAATGTAGATTAAGACTACTGATTGGCATTAGCAGCATAGAACCGGCTTACTCCAATTGTAGTGGTTGTTGGTTGTAAATTTTTCGGCCGGTGCTGTGATGCCATTTTTTTAACGTGAGACCTCCCGGGTGCGCCCGGGAGGTTTTTGCTTTTGAACCCTTAAAAACATAGAATATAAAAATAAAGGTCTGCTTTATATGCAGACCTTTATGTAGTATTGGTAGTATTATTTAAAGAGAAATGTTATCCAAAAACTTATTTCTTGACAGGTCTTTTCAGAGCGCCAGTTTAGTTATTTTTGAAAGTGTACTGTAATGACGCCGTAATCCATCGACCTTCCTGAGGGTAAGCAAAACGGGTACTTCCTCCTTGGTAATATTCAGTGTCAGCGATATTTTTTACCCTAAGGTCTACCATCAGATCATTAAACTTCGCATTCAATCCGGCATTTACAATAAATGCAGCATCTACATAATTGTCCGGCACACTGGAATCTGTCCCCAATGCAGTTATCGGTGAATATTGTGAAGATACATATCGTAACCCAAGGTTGAAGAACACCTTGTTTGAAAAATGATAGGTTCCAATCACATTGGCTGTTAAAGAAGGTACATTGGCTATCTCTGCATCATCAACCTCATAATCAGTAGCATCAATAGCATGTTGGTAAGTAGCATTAGCCAGTATGTCGAGGTTACCTATCTTGGTTCTTACTTGCTCCTCAATACCCCAGCTGGTCATTGATCCTGCATTTCTGTATTTAGGGTCGGCGGCACCAGCCTCCGGATCGCGATAAATGAAATCAGTTAACGATTGGTAAAATATGTTGGTACTATTATAAACAGTAGAAGAGAAGAGCCTTGAATCCAGCGTTAGTTGCAAGGTTTGTAGGTTTTCTGGTAGTAAGTCACGTGAACCTGAGTACGATGCCAGACTGTTATAGCGATACCAGTATGGGGCATCAACAAAAGATTTTGAATACGATAACCTGACATTATGAGAAGAACTGGCCTCATAAATTAATGCCACTCTGGGGCTAAGAGCATCTACATTTTTACCTTCATGGCGATTTTTGTTGTCGTATCGGAAACCTGCATTAACCAATAGATTGTTCGCGAGGTTGTGTTTCCATTGTGTGAAGCCTGAGTATATAATTTCTTCGCCTTCTTCCATTAAAGGAACAGCAGTGTCTAGAAATGTATCTAAAATACCAGTACCATTGGCAGATGTAGCAAGGAAGCTGTCATAAACGTTCATCCAATCAACCTGAGTACCAACAAGCACATTTCCTTTGGGATAGTGAAATGTAAACTGAGCTATACCACCTAAATCGCGGTCCCACCATGCCACTACAGAATTAACACGTGCTATCGGTGCAGCTATCAGGTGGCCCATTACCTTAGTATTATCTCCATATAGATCTACATCAAGATCAATTGACTTTGATAAGGAACTTGTGTAGCCAACTTTTACACGTCTCATTTCCTGTCCTAAACCTGGCTCTTCACCAAAGATGTCGTCAAAATCATTTTTATTGTATAGCTCACCAGTACCACCCCCATCGCTGAACGGCTGCTGTATTTTGCCCTTATTGGTATTAAAGAAAAAGTCAAATTTACCCATGGTAGCCTGGATACCAATATCATAATTTCCTTGTACAGCACCTAGGTAAGCCACTCCATCTTCAGTAGTATTTGAACTGTAATCGTCAGCAGCGTCAATATCTCTTTTTTCACCATCGGCACTATAATGATATCCCCAGGCAAGAATATCTTTGTTGATTCCAAGTCCGGTTCCCGCAACACCGGAAATATATTGTTGGCCGTAGCTTCCTCCGCCAACTTTTACCTGAGTACCATCCAGTTCAGACCCTTTGAGGGTAATGATATTCACTACAGCGGTAAGGGAAACATTGCCATAAATAGAGGAACCTGGCCCTCTTACAACCTCTATTTGCTTAATCTTATCAAGGCTAATACTATAATCAGGGTTGGACATGGAGTATGCCCGGGAGTTTAGTCTATGGCCATTAACCATAAAAAGTATTTTTTGTTGGGCTGATGCGTATATTCCTCGCATGCTTACATTCATTTCATTGTGGTCCTCAACAGCCGTAAACCCAGGTACATAAGTAGTCAGAACTTCTTTGATATTCCGTGCACCTATGGCATCAATCATTTCACGCGTCACAACCGTCATTGGGACAGGTGTTTTGAGCATGGATTCTGATTGCAAAGAGGCCGTAGTAACTTCAATATTCATCAATTCCTCAAGAGTCATAGAGAAATATGCACTATCAGGTTCTTGCGCGGCTACACACCAGGAAACCATCATGGCAAGAGTGAATAAGTAGATTTTCTTCATTGTTATGGGGTGTTTTTTTTAGAGGAAAGGAGCATCTTATTAAAAAAATACTCCTATAAGTTTAAAAGTTTTTAAACTGAAACTTAGGATATTAGTAGCTTAGAAACAAGTTTAATAATTGAAAAGTTTAGTGATTGAATTTTGTTAGCGATTATTTGCTGGACTGCTGGCCTGAAAGGTTTTAAGCGAGAAAAGTAGCTGTCAAACCAGCACTCGAGCATACCTGAGAATCTGAAATTTGTTGTCTAAAGTAATAGTTAGAGAATGAAAAAAGCGCCCTTTAAAAAAGGAGCGCTTGTAAATAACTGACGTGTGGCTTTTACTATCCCTGGGCTTCAGGGCTTCCGAAAACTTTTTCAATAATGTTACTTCCCCAGGCATAAGGATCTTGCCTTATTTTTGTCTCTTCGTTACCTATCAGGTAAAACAGGCCGTCAATAGCTTTTTCAGTTGCATAGCCATCGATGCTTTCAGGGAGGGATGCATTGATGAAATCACTAACTTTAACAGTGGTCAGACCGGCATTGTACTCATAATTTAGAAATCCTACGATGCTTGTATATATCGCATTAGCTTCTGTTTGGTCCAGAGCACTTTTTACATCCGGCTGAAAGGCTGTGAATAACGCTTGGTTAGTTTTAGTATAAAAATAATGTGTAGCTGAGGTGTCAGCACCCTGAAGTATACCTAGGGCATCATTGAAACTCATACTTACAATAGCATCGCCAAAAATAGGTAACGCTTTGTCTGCAGCTTTTTCTGCCCCACGGTTCATGGCAACAATAAGTTCTTCAAATGGATCGCTGTTTATATTTGGATTTACAGCTACATAAGTATTCAGTATTGATTGGTAAGAGACACTGGTAATACCCAAGTTTATCGATCCGGTTTTTATAGTATTTTGAAGCGATTTAACTTCTGGAGGAAGTAAAATTTTGATGATTTCGTTTTTTAAATAACCATCAACTGAAGATGCATTCGTTACGGAGTTGTCAAGCCCTACATTCAGAGCCTCTTTTAAGCCTGCTACAATTTCACCGTTGGTAAGCCCATTTTCGAGGTCTTCACATGAAAAGAAAAAGAAGAAGGATGAAAAAATAAAGATTTTGAAAAGATGTTTCATATGGATAACAAATTTAAATGACACTGTGTTAAGTTAGTTTTAATTGAGCTGAACAAAAACCATACCCGTCATTAATAGCACTTGTTTAAAGTTAGGAATAGATGCTCGCCTTAAGTACCTCTTTATGCAGTTTGGTCACGGTGAAGTAACCTGTGTTTTTTCTGATTTATTCTTCTGAGGCCTTTTTTTTGGGTATAATGCATTATGTAGCGCTGAATTACTCAAAATGTTCAAAAGCATCCATGATGTCTAGGTAAATACCGTCAAGGTTGGTCGAGAGTTTTATCTAAATAAGAAGTTTCTTTGCTATAAATAATAGCCATGCCATTCCGTATACCAATACCTTGCTTTAAAATTACACGACCAGTCCAGGTTTTCCGTTCACTAAATAACAAGATCAGGTAGCGTATATGCAATAAAGTTTAATCTAGGATGTATTTGGAGGAAGTCTCTGGTTATTAGTTTTTTTGTGTTGTTGTGTCTTTTTTGATTATCGATAAGTTAATAATATCATTGATTTTTGTGCTAGATAAATTTAGATTCTTATGTAAAAATTGATATTTTTATTATAGGGGAGGTCGGTGCGACCTACGAAAGTTTTGACCTCTGATGGGATAACTCCTGGGATTTTTCTTTGTTAAATTAATAAGCCTTTGTTTTAAAAATTGTGTTGGTAAAAGTTACCTACCTAACGGTATAGTGAATTTCTGGATAGGCTAATGTCATCTAAAAATGAAATCAATAACCTCTTATAAAAATAGGTTTTCCTATTCATCTGGCGAATCGTTCCTTCATGAGGTGTTGAAGAAGACAGCTTTTTACATTTCTGTAGTCGTTTTGGTGCTAGGTATACTGGTGTTGTTGGGCTGGCAGTTTGATATTGCGCTTATTAAGCGCCCTATTCCAGGGTTGGCAGCTATGAACCCACTTACGGCGATTAATTTTATACTACTTGAAGCTTCTTTTTTGTGTATAGTTTCAAAGTTTGTAAAGCAAGGCTATTGGCTTGCACTTGCTGTAGTTGTTATTTCGTTCTTCTTCCTTGTGGGATTGATGCTAGACTTTTCTTTTCAGGCAGACTTGATCTTATTTTCAGGTAAGATCAAAGCTGATGCCTCACACAGCTTATCCAGCAGAATGGCACCTAATACGGCCATGAATTTTGTTTTGGGTGGGGTAGTTATACTTCTCATGAAAAGGAGGAAAAGGGCGGTTTATATTTGTCAAACTTTATCATTGCTTATTGTGCTCATTGCCTTATTCTCCATTTTTGGGTACATATACAGGGTAGGTGAATTTTATGGTGTTCTTGTCTATATTCCGATGTCGATCCATACCGCCATATGCTTTTTTATGTTTGGCGTAGAAATATTGTTTTTCCATAGCGACCGAGGAGTTATGAAGGAGCTTACCAGCCCTTATGCCGGGGGAATGGTTAGCAGGATATTGATCCCGTTGGCGATAATTATTCCAGGTTTTTTAGGCTTTATACGACTTTACCTCAATTGGAAATACTCATTTTCAGTTGAGCTTGGTACGGCAATATTGGTTGTAGCCCTTATCGTTATCCTGGTTCTGCTTATTTGGTTTGAGGCTTTATCTTTAAATGAGAAAGATAGCAAAAGAAGACAGGCAGAAGATGAAGTAAGATTAGCAAACATGCTGTTAGAATCCACTATTGAAAGCCACAAAGATGTACTTATATTTTCTGTTGATAAAAACCTTAGGTATTTAACATTTAATAGTGCTTTTAAGGATGCCACTTATAAGGCATATGGCACAACCATTAGAAAGGGAGAGCGCATGATAGACTCTATTACTATTCAGGAGGAAAAGGAAAGAGCTTCACGAAATTGTAAAAAAGCAATGAAGGGTGAAGGGCTTACTTCAATTGAAGTTTATGGAGAGTTTGAGCGCAACTATTTTGAAACACGATACTACCCAATTTTGAATGATAAGAATGACATAGTGGGTGTTACGGTATTGGCTTCTAATATTACTGAGCGAAAAAAAAATGATGATGAAATTCAAACACTTAATAAAGAGTTGGAATCTTTCTCCTATTCTGTAGCTCATGATCTACGGGCACCCTTAAGGATAATAGACGGGTACTCTAACATCTTGATAGAGGACTGCTTTGATGATTTGAGTAACGAGGGACAACGGTTATTATATATTATATCAAGCAATGCCAAAAAAATGGGGCAATTGATTGACGACCTGCTTAATTTCTCTAAATTGGGTAGACTTCCTGTAACTAAGTCTGTGATTAATACAGCCAAATTGATTAGATCTGTACTGGATGAGCAGCTAGGGGGAGTGAACAGGAGTAATATTGAGATAAACCTGGGGACGTTGGAGGATTTATATTGTGATGATATACTTATGCGGCATGTATTTACAAACCTTATTTCAAATGCTCTAAAATATACAGGAAAAAAAGAATTGGCTGTTATAGAAATTGGCTCGAGTAGGACAGATAAGTCTGTTATCTATTGGGTTAAGGATAACGGAGCAGGGTTTGATATTCAATATGCTGATAAACTCTTTGGTGTATTTCAACGCCTTCATAAGGAGAGTGACTTTGAAGGTACCGGTGTAGGGCTGGCTATTGTTCACAGAATTATTTCAAAGCACGATGGTAAAATCTGGGCAGAAGCCGAGATTGATAAAGGAGCAACTTTTTATTTTAGTTTACCTCTGATGAAATAAATGAATAAATAATATGGAGATAAATGAAGTTGAGTTATTGCTAATCGAAGATAACCCTTATGAAGCAGAGCTTGCCATTCGAAGTTTGAAGAAACATAACCTTGGTAATAAGTTATACCACATCGATGATGGTGCCGAGGCATTGGACTATATTTTTTCGGAAATAGGGGTAGATGGACCTGACCAGTTTAGGTTCAATCCTAAAGTAATTTTGCTTGATTTGAAACTTCCAAAAGTTAGTGGCTTGGAAATTCTTAAAAAATTAAAGGAACATGAACGTACCAATATCATTCCTGTGGTAGTACTAACTTCGTCAAGTGAAGAGTCTGATATCATGGAATGCTACAAGCAGGGGGCAAATAGTTATATAGTTAAACCTGTAAACTTTGAAAATTTTTCGAACGCAATGAAAAGCCTTAGCCAGTATTGGCTGGACTTAAATAAGCGACCTGTAAAACTGTAATAGGGTAAATTATTACTGTTAGTCAGATAGCTCAATTAATTACTTATAAGTAAGCTTTTGGCTTATTCTCGCAATCGCCCGTTTAAAACACTAACATTAGAGTTGAATGGATTGCCCGATGACCTTCGAAATGATACAATTTGCCCACAATGCCATAATGCGTCTGCTATTGGGCCATTGATCAGGTTCCAAAATGGGAGCTCTTTACCATTACCAAATTTAATTACATACCCTTCTAGGTCTTTATCAGAACTATTCCTTAGTGTGTTGCTGATTTTTCTTAAGTTAACCAGGGTTAGATGTCTTTTTTGATCAGGAGGCAGATCCGTTGGTGGTGATTGTGATTCCTTAAGTATGGAATTCGCTATTAAAACAGACATCTCAAAAATATGGCTAATGGTTTCGGAAACAGTTCGTGCATCGTTTCCAGGTTTAAAATCAAGGTCTTCAGTTCTAAGACCATCTGTTGCCCAGTAAAATCTGAAACCTAAACCATCTACCATTCTGGCGGCGACGTTAACTGCGGTGTAGCTCTCTGGGGGCGCTGGTATTTCACTGTAGTATTGAGTTTCGTCAGTCATATTATTCTGGCCTTTTAGTGAAGAGATCATTATAGTGCTAGTGCCGTCATTGCCTTTTGTATCTGATTCATAGGAAAACTATTTGAAGGTATCTTATTAAAATATGCCTTTCTTTCCGGTTAAAGAAGAGAACTTACATAGGAGGTGTATGGGCTGTTTAACTTAAATGCTATTTGAGCAGAATACCGATCTTTAACCTTCCGGTTACTGCTATAGGAAAGTCATTATCACCTAAAATGAAACCATAATGATAGCTGCGAAAATCGTTGTAGTCGTAATAATCATCAGATGATTTCTGGTTGCTAAAGCCATATCCAATGCCGATTGAATAGTCCATCAAGAAGAAATTGTCGTAAACTATTTGCTTGCCCAGGTTGATGATCAATGCCCCAGCCACTATGTTCTGATCTGTGTCGTTATAGTATGGGGCGCTCTGGCTGTTAACTTTATTCCGATAAACAGAAAGCAATACCTGAGGTTTTACATAGCTACCCTTAAGAATGTGGGCATACTTCATTCTTTGGGAGTAGAAATCAGGGGTTTTTAAGAACTTGTATCCTGATGAAATATATATGCCAGCACTGGATGAATAATCATCGACGTCAAAACCTGCACCAATAATACCTAGTTCGGTTTCAAAGCTTCTGCCTGGCTTTATACTTTTTTCATATGAAAACGCCAGGTGCTCTGCCAGTGGAGATATAAAATGAAATTTTATAGCATGCTTTTTATTATCTGTATAGGAATTGGGATCTGTTAGGGGATCTTTAAATTCTATTTCACGGCCGCTACGGAGCACAACTTTATCAACCTCATCAACAGAAATGGCAATTATAGGGGATTCTTCCAATTCGGGTTCAGGAAGCTTATACTTGATCTCATTGGTGCCAATTTCAGTGATTTTACAATCAATAATAGTTTTGTCCTTTTTATGGATCTTATCCTGAGCCTGAGCTAAGCAGGCTGTTAATAACAGTAACAGCAGAGGGAGAGCTAATTTCATATAATTAGGTTTAAGTGAGTGTAATTTGCAAATAAATTTATAATATATCTACGAATTTTGTTAATTTGGTTTCTTTTTGTTAGTGAGGAATCTACCTTCTGACACTTTTGATCTGTGGCTGTAAGCAATTCTATAACTTTATATTTGCGAGATGGGCTTTTTAAATAAGAAGAAAAGAGAGAGGAAGCGGTTAATACAATCATTTGGGAAGTTGAAAAATGAGTCATTCAACTTTGATTTAATTGAGAGGTACTTTAGAAAAAAAGATAATAAGGATGCCTTTCAGATACTATCGGATCGTACTTGCAGCGATATAGATTTTTCAGAGCTATTTATGGTTCTTGATAGAACCAATTCAAAAGTGGGGCAACAGTATATTTACGATAAGCTTAGAATAATTCCGAAGGTACCTGAGTTTGCTAAACAGGAAAAACTAATTAATTGGTTTATTCATAATCAGGAAACCAGAGTCTCAGTTCAGCGAAAGTTGGAAGAGCTGGGTTCAAATGAAACCTATTATATTACCTCCTTATTTCAGGATGAACACATTAGGCCTCCAAAGTGGTATTTTATAGTACCGCTGTTATCATTATCAAGTTTAATTTCGTTATTACTTCTCCCGTTTAATCCACAAATGTTCTTATTGCTGATTGGAGTATTTGTGATTAATACAGGAATTCACTACTGGAATAAGAAAAATCTTTATCAATACCTTGGATCAATACCGCAACTTTTGGTTTTGAATAAGGTGGCTTGTGACTTGTTTAAATATGAAAATTTTAAAATTATAAACACAGAGCTCCCGAAGGCTTTAAAGGTGATTGATGAAATTAAAATAAGAATGTCATTTTTTAAGCTTGAAGCCAGGCTTGATGGTGATTTAGGAACGGCTCTTTGGGCTGTTATGGAGTTTGTAAAGACTGTTTTCATCCTCGAGCCTCTATTACTTTTTGGTGCATTGGAAAAACTGGATACCAGGAGAGATGCTATTGAAGAGGTATTTAGGTTTGTCGGGGAAATAGATGCAATGATATCTATTGCTTCATTGAGAAGTGGGCTTTTGCAGTATTGCACACCTGAAGTCCATGAACAGGAAAAGTATATAAAAGGAAAAGGTGTTTATCACCCATTGCTGCCATCATGTGTTAGAAATGATATTGAGATTGATGGAAAATCCATATTGCTTACAGGATCTAACATGTCTGGGAAAACATCTTTTATCAGGACTATTGGTATCAACCTGATCACGGGATTAACGATAAATACCTGTTTTGCTAGTCAGTTTTCTCTATCACAAATGCGAATATTCTCAGCCATACGTATCAGCGATGACCTGTTAAATGATAAGAGCTATTACTTTGAAGAAGTACTGGCGATCAAAGCTATGATCAAAGAAAGCCAGGAACAGGAGCCGTGCTTGTTTTTACTTGATGAGATTTACAAAGGAACCAATACTGTTGAAAGAATATCGGCAGGGAAGGCCGTGTTGTCTGCATTATCGAGTGGAAACAATATTGTATTTGTCTCAACTCATGATATTGAACTCGCTGATTTTCTTAAGGACGAATATCAACTGTTTCATTTTAGTGAGGTTGTTGAGAATAACACCGTTGATTTTGATTATAAGCTTAAGGAAGGAAAGCTTAAAATGAGAAACGCCATAAGAATATTACAAATTAATGGTTATCCGGATCAGGTAGTTTTGGAAGCTATTGAGCTTTCAAAGCAGTTGGATGAAGTCTCTTGTATTTACCAGGAATGAAATATAGTAAAGTAAAAAAGTCATTAATTTAGGCCTCTTTTGCTTTACGTTTGTTTATATGGGAATAGCCATTACAAAAACTGAAAAACTATGTCAATAACATGTGAATATGAATTGCTGGGAATGAGAAAGATCAGCGAAGTGGTAGGTTTAACTCTAAAAGAAATGAGAGACTACGCCAAACCGGGCATGACAACAAAACACCTGGATGAGTTTGGAGGAAGTATCCTGAAAGATTATGGTGCTGCGTCTGCTCCTAAACTTACCTATGGCTTCCCGGGTTGGACATGCATTAGTGTTAATAATGAAATAGCCCATGGTATCCCCTCAGTTAAAAGAGTACTTAAAGAAGGAGATCTTGTCAATATTGACGTGTCTGCTGAACTTGATGGGTTTTGGGCAGATAATGGAGGTTCATTTGTTTTGGGTGAGGATGTATACGGTCACGAGGAATTGGTGAATGCATCGAAAGATATCCTTCATAAAGCTATCCATAGTATCAAAGGAGGTGTACGTATAGCAGCAGTGGGAAGGCTTATCGAAACAGAGGCCAGGAAGGCTGGGTATAGGGTCATCAAAAATCTGACAGGTCATGGAGTAGGAAGGAGCCTTCATGAAGAGCCAGAGGAGATTGCCAACTGCTATGATCCCTACAATAAAAAGAGGTTCAGAAAAAACTCAGTAGTGGCGGTGGAGACATTTATTTCTACAGCTTCAACAATCGCCAACACGCAGCATGATGGCTGGACTTTGATGGGCAATCGTGGAGGATACGTTGCTCAGCATGAGCAGACCATAGTAATAACTGGAGGCAAACCGGAAATATTGACAGCCTGCAATGGTATTTGGGACTAATCATTTTCGCCTTTTCCATAGCAAGCTGTTGTAGTTAAGCAGGGGCATGCCCTGCTCTTTTTTGATTTTAGAATTTCAATAGCTTTTTGGCCTGATCCTGAAGTAAGGTCATGTAAAGCTCATTGATGATTGTGCCTTCTTTAAAGTGCTGCTCAATATGTGATAATTTGGGTTTGAGAGCCAGCACGTGCATGCCACAGTAGTGAAAAATATCGGTTAGGTGACTTAAGGCAAGTCCAGCACCTTGAATGCCAGATGAAAGACCTACTAAGGCGCACTTCTTATCTCTGAAGCTATCTGGGAATTTTAAGCCATCAATAAAGGCTTTTAGTACACCGGGAAATGAGCCATTGTATTCAGGAACAATGAATACAAACTTTTTATTTTCAGCCATCAATTCTCGAAAATGATTGAAGGCTTCGTTTTTCCCTGCATTATTATATAGAGCAGAAAAAGCGAAGTCATGAGGAAGTTCGGTTAAGTCTATAATTTCATTTTCTACATCAAGCTCATTTAATATGGCCTGGTAGATTTTTGCTATTTGGGAGGATACAGAGTCCACGCGGTTCGTTCCGCATACAATTACAATTTTTTCCATAGTTATTCTGTTTCATCAATCAGATCGCCTAGATTTTCAAGGCTCACATCAATGACGGTTGGTTTTGTTTTTACATAGATTAGGTCACCTGTTGAAATGATCCGTCCGCTAAGTTCATCGGTTACGTATACAATAATATCATTTGTTCCTCTGTGAAAGATGTTTGCATTTGCAACTTGAAGATTGTTTCCCTCAAGTCGTCCATCACCGGAAGCGAACATCACTTTTAGATTCTCTACGGTTCCTGACATGTAATAGTTTGTGATATCGTTACTCACTATGCTCAGTGAAGCACAATTCAAGTCTAGTTTAAAATCTCCGCTTTCATCTTCACTGATCAGGATTAAACGTGGAAAATTAAGGGTTCCGCTCGAACTTATCAAGCCGCTGCCCGCAAGTCTTATTTCTGATATGTTCGGATGGATAATCTTGACTATAGGAAAGTCGTAAGGTCTTACCCAGTTACATGAATTGTCGTTTCGTATAAGTAGCTGGTTACCTGAAACTTCATAATGGATGTCGCTGATCAGGTTTTCTCCAGCATTTAGGGTCACTAGTTGTTCCGTACCCTGTTCTAATATTACATTTAGGCCAGAGTTTACCTCTAACAAGTTGAAAGGGTCCACGTTCAGAACAACCTCAGTGGTACGGCCAGCTTTTTGAAGGCAATCCGGTGCATTGGCCGAATCGCAGCCATAAATCAATATGATCAGTAATACTATAAAATATCTGTAATTCATTTTACCCTCCAACCTATGGCAAATTCTGCCGCTTCTGCTTTTGCTCCGTGTGATTTCACCATCAGTGAGCTATAGATTTTATCATTAATGTATTTTCTCACTCCGAGTCGAAAATATACCTTACCATAGTAATCATATTCATCATAGATGTAATAACCAGCTTGTGAGATAAGAGATGTATTATTTATAAACAGTTCATGACTCAGAGCCATGCCTATACGGTGCCAATCCGGTAAATCCGTACCTTCTAGCCTGTAGTCATACTTAATATCATTTTTCATTGATAGCGAGGCAAACCACTCCAACGTTATACCCAGTGCACTTTTGTGATTTAGTCGTTTGTCAGCCAAAGTACTCAGTACCCAAAATGGTCGGGAGCCAGTACCAATTTTTGAATATTCGTGCATGCCTGTCGATAGTGTAAGCGTATAGCCCAATCCGGAGGTATTTACCGGCTCTTCGCCAATATAACTATGCTCTGTAGGCTTATAGTTGATCAGGTATGATAACCCTAAATTACCGCTGACAACATTTATACCGGAGTTAGGTTTTTTTATGGCTCCATTAGAAAAATGAGTAAAAGCCAGATGGGTGTTAAGGAATAGCCTTTCAGTTAACTCTAGCTGATATTCAGCTTGAAACAAGATGCCAAAGTTGATGTCGGTACTTAAAGCGTTATTTTTATTGTTACTCTCTTTGTTATATTTGTTGGTGTTATACCCTAATCCCAGACCAATCTTATACTTGAATTGACTCTTGGCCTGTTTGTTTTTGTTGACGTAAAAACTGAAGTGAGGTATAAGCCCAAATGATTTACCCAGGCGCTCATCTCTGTAGTCCAGGTAAATGAAAGTGAACCCAATATCCGGGAAATTATATCGTTGCTGCCAAGCCTCGGTACCATAGCTTTTCTGATCATAGGTAATCCGGAAACCAATCGGGTGTTCCGTGATCAGATGGCCGATCTGCCGCTTATGTTTAAGAATAAATCCTTTAAAATAATCAATACCAATAACTTTATTGTTATTGTTGCGGAACTGCCCTAGGCCCAGAGAGGGGAGGGCAAGGCAAAAAATAAGTATGATTCCTCTAAAATGTAGCATTAGCATTAATCAGCAATCCATACTGAAGGTAACTGAAAGCATTACCGTCTTTTAAATGGTATGCATATTGAAGTGCGAAATTAGGCTAATTCATTCGCTAGTAAAAATTTTTAAGTTTTTCGAGGTCTTCCGGGGTGTCTACACCCACTGACGGGTATGTTGTTTCTGCCACTTTGATCACATAGCCGTTTTCAATCCAGCGCAACTGTTCAAGTGATTCTGCCTGCTCTAAGCCGGATACTGATAAATTGGTGATTTGTTTCAGAATATCGCTTCTGTAGGCGTAAATCCCAATGTGTTTGAAATATTTTCTTTCCTGTAGCCAGTCTTCCTTTTTAGCATTTCGATTATAAGGCAGCGTGGCACGACTAAAGTAAATAGCGTTATTGTATATATTGAAAACGGCTTTAACCACATTCGGGTTGAATAGCTCCTCCCGATCCTCAATTTGCTTGACAAGTGTCCCCAATTGGGTTTGACCATCGAGAAGGTCTGCCAGTAGGTCAATTTGCGCAGGATTAATGAATGGTTCATCCCCCTGGATATTGATTACGTAGTCATAATCCTTGTTTTGAAGGGTCAACGCTTCATAGCAACGGTCAGTGCCACTTTGATGATTTTCGCTAGTCATACAGGCTTTGCCGTCAAAGGTGGCAACTTCTTCCATTATCGCCTCATGGTCTGTCGCAATAACTACATCGTTTAGTAAAGCTGATTTCTTGGCTTGCTCATACACCCTTCTAATCATGCTCTTACCACCTATGTCTGCCAAAGCCTTTGCTGGAAATCTTGTAGATCCGTATCTGGCAGGGATTATTCCCAAAATGTTCATTCCTAATTGTCTAATTTAACTTTTAAAGATGTACCTTCGTCGCTCAAAACTACAATCTTTGCATCTTTTTCTATATAGTCTCCCCGTGTGTAAGCATCATAAATTTCTTCGTTTATGAGTACTTTGCCGCTAGGTCTGAGTACGGTATAGGCGGTGCCTTTCAAACCTACCATAGACTCTGTTTTAAAATTGGAGGTATACCCCTGGTCTCTGCCCATAGTATCCATTAGGGCTACCCTGGCGAATACTTTGCTATTGGTTAACCTAACGCCTCCCACAAATAGCAGTACCATGCTGCCTAGTAAACCTGTCAATGTCGCACCAACGGCAATTAGTAGCTCATTAAACCCTACAAAAGAAAAATCAAAAGCATCATTATTAAGCATCACCAATACGAGTGAGCCTATAGTGATAGCAATACCTAAGATTCCTGCAATACCAAAGCCAGGTATAACAAATATCTCCAAAGCTATGAGTACGATGCCTACAAAGAAAGCTATGATTTCCCAGTTTTCAGCAAGTCCAGTGAGGTAGTATGGGACAAAATACAGGATAAGAGCAATAACGGCTGCAGCAATGGGAAATCCCACACCTGGTGTCTGGAGTTCAAACCAAATGCCTCCAATAATAACCAGAATTAAAATGCCACTGACAAAAGGGTTAAGAAATATAGATATAATCTTTTCAGTACCGCTTAGTTCATACTCTACAATCTCATAGCCCTCCACTTGGTTCCTTTTCAGAATGTCCTCTATTGAGGTTACCTTACCTTCACAAAAACCGTATTGAATAGCCTCAGCGGTCGAAAATGTGATCACTTGGCCGGCTTTAGTTACACTATCTATTTCAATGGATTGATCCACCATGGCTTCAGCAATTTTTGGGTCACGCCCCTTCTCTTCAGCGATTGACCGCATCGTACTTCGCATGTAAGACTGATACTTATCAGGAGCGGCAGCGCCGTCGGCAGTTACTACAGTAGCAGCCCCAATATTGGCACCAGGAGCCATATAGATACTGTCGCAGGTAATGGAAATTAAAGCACCGGCTGAAGCAGCATCCTTATTAATGAAAACCCAGATGGGCTTTTCAAAGTCGAGGATTCTTTCCACGATATCTTTTGCATCGGTGACCGCACCACCATAAGTGTCCATTTCAATGATCACATAATCGGCATCAATGTCTTCAGCGTGAGAAAGGGCCAGGTCAACATATCGGTTCATTCGAGGGTCGATCTCCGCATCAATGTGCATAACCATAACCTTTTTCTCAGAGGATTGCGCTATGGCCGATATGCTGAGGCATAAAATGAAATATAAAAGAATATTAAACTTTTGAATGATCACTTTGTTGCGCTTATTTATGATGTAATTTTGCATAAATTAACAAATAAAAAGGTTGGTGGGAAAGCTCAATTTAAACTTTTCATATTCATTTAACGGCAAAATCTGGAATATAATTTCACATCATGAAAAGGAGCTGTTACTGCTCGAAGTTCGTGAAGATGAGAAATTTCAGGTGCACTATAACTTGTTGAATACCCGTACCGGACAATTTGTATTAGAAGGTCTCACTTTTGAAGAAAGCTGGTGGATCGGGGCAGCCTCTTTGACAGGAAATATAATACTATTTTATACCTTCCCGGATCAGGACAATCCTGACGTTAAGGATGTTTTTGCCTACGACTTTCAGCTAAAAAAAGTTTTGTGGAAAAAGGAACATCAAAACATCATAGATGTAGCGGGTGGTAAAGCTTGGTTGATGGATGAGGACGGCGAGACTGCGACTTGTTATAACTTGCTGACAGGTGACTCTCTTAAAATGAACGAGAGTAGTATTATTTCAGCAAATGGGAAAGGAGAGGTGGAAAATAAATTTTTAAAAAAACCGTTTAACTACCGTGAGGGAAGTGATTATTTTAATACGGTGAGTCAATTTTTAGCTGCCAGTGTCAGCCTACATATTGTAAAGAGTGTAGATTACTATGAAGACGATCAGGTACTGATAATGTCTTTTTACTATCCTAATAAGAATAATAAACTGGCAAATGATTTGCTGGCGGTAGATCATAATGGTAACCATTTGCTAATGGAGAAGCTGGGAGACAACCTTAACGGAATAAGCGATGATACTTTCTTCATTTATGACAACAAGCTTATCTTTGTAAAGGACAATGTGAATTTTTTTATATATCAGTTAAACTGAAACCTATACATGTACCGTATTGCGTGTGACCTTAAACTAAATCTATGGACATGAAATTTTTTTTATCAGCAGTAATATTTTTTAGTTCTTTTCAGTTGCTGGCATCAACCATGCCGGTTGACTCTGTAGGCTTAGAGAAAAAGGGAGGTAAAACATTTATTCTCCATAGGGTAGAAGAAAAGGAGACATTGTATTCCTTGTCAAGGAGGTATAATGTCCCCATTAACCAAATTATTGAAAATAACCCGCCCTCGGAATTTGGCCTTGAGATTGGTCAGATTGTCAGAGTGCCCTTTTTAGAAAAGATAGCCAAAAAGAAGGATAGAGCCGAAGTGGTTGATATTGATAGCTATAATAGCCCCAAAAGTGAGCAGCTTCAGAATGATAATAATAGGGAAAAGGTTCATGTTGTGAAACCTAAGGAAACTATGTTTTCCATATCTCGAATGTATAGTGTTAGCATAGAGGATATTAGAAAATGGAATAATATAGATGGTAACATCCTGGACATAGGCCAGAGGTTGGTCATTAGAAGTGGTTTAAGTAGAAATATTGATACTCAGCATGTTGACCGGCCTGAGAAACGTGGAAAGACGCATGTGGTGAGTTCAGGCGAAACATTGTATTCAATTTCAAGATCGTTTAATGTGACCGTGGACGACTTGAAGACATGGAATGAGCTGATTGATAATGATATAAGTATTGGACAGGAGTTGTTCGTGTCAAAGCCTATCGTTGTTATGCCTCAAAATAACAGACCCATTGTACTAGAAGAAACGGTATCCAAGGAGGATGTAGGTGCTGATATTGATGATAAGCCAGGGAATGAGACCTCCTCTTCTGATCCTAAAGCCAGTGATTCAGGGGATGTGAAAGCTGATGTAACAACTACTCCGGTAAATACTACTTCCGAAAAATCAACAAGTAATTTTGCTGAGATATCAGAATCTGGTTTGGCAGAGCTTATTGAAGGGTCCGAAAATACCAGGAAATATCTTGCCCTCCATCGTACGGCCAAAATTGGCACTATCATGAAGGTTAGAAATGAAATGAATGATCAGGAGGTATTTGTTAGAGTACTTGGGCGTCTTCCTGATACGGGGGTTAACCAAAATGTTCTGATAAAAATTTCCAAATCAGCTTACGATAGGCTAGGGGCAATTGACGCCAAATTCAGAGTTTCCATTTCATATATTCCATAAAGGTTGAATTTTAACGAGCTTAAAGCCTTTCTCGATGAAAAAGCAGGGGAATATAATACCCCTGGGTTTATAACCCATGATCCCGTTTCTATCCCTCACCTTTTTACCCAAAAGCAGGATATAGAAATCGCTGGTTTCTGGGCGGCTGTTTTAGCTTGGGGGCAGCGCGTCACTATTATCAAAAAATGCAAAGAGTTATTCATGTTAATGGATAATGCACCTCATGCATTTATTACTGGTCATGAGGAGTCTGACCTCAAGCGATTTCTGAGTTTCAAGCATAGGACATTTAATGCTACGGATACCCTTTATTTTATTGCGTTTTTCAAGTGGTATTACTCACAATATGATAGTCTGGAAGATGCTTTCCTGAAGGGGGTGACCTCAGATTCAGACAACATGGAGATGGGACTGAGCAATTTCCATCATTTTTTTTTCAGTCTTCCTGATTACCCTCACCGGACACGGAAACATATTGCTACACCGGAGAGGAAATCTGCATGTAAGAGAATTAATATGTTTTTGAGGTGGATGGTGAGGAAAGATGATTGTGGTGTTGATTTTGGTTTGTGGAGTAGAATTGATCCGGCACAATTGGTTTGTCCTTGCGATTTGCATGTGGATCGTGTAGCAAGGAAGCTTGGTTTGATCAAAAGAAAGCAAACTGACTGGCAGGCAGCCGTTGAATTAACTAATCGATTGAAGGAGTTTGACCCAAAGGATCCTGTAAGATATGATTTTGCCCTATTTGGACTAGGCGTT
Source organism: Fulvivirga marina (assembly GCF_016775155.1). Classification (GTDB taxonomy): domain Bacteria; phylum Bacteroidota; class Bacteroidia; order Cytophagales; family Cyclobacteriaceae; genus Fulvivirga; species Fulvivirga marina. The sequence goes on from NZ_JAEUGD010000014.1 coordinate 166,139, forward strand.
GAAGAAAAGTTTTAGTACAGGCCCAAAATGTTTTTTCAGGCTCTGTATACTACATCCATATTTCTTTAATCTTTCTTCCAGTTGGCAGGGTCTTCCCTCCAGGCTTCCAAAGATGCTATCTGATCCTTTTTGATGTAGTCACGTTTCAAGGCTTCTTCAATCAATAAGTTGTAGTTGCTAAGGCATATCAGGGGTATCCCTGCATCTTTGAAGTTTTTGTCCGCCAGGTCAAATCCATATGTAAATATGGCTGCCATTCCCAGTACTTCTACACTGTTAGCTTTAAGAGCTTCTGCCGCTTTTAGAGAACTTCCTCCTGTAGATACCAGGTCTTCTATAACTACTACTTTCTGCCCTGGAGTTGCTTTTCCCTCAATCATATTTTCCATACCGTGGCCCTTGGGCTTGGAACGAACATATATAAATGGCAACCCCATAGCTTCAGCTACAAGTGCGCCTTGAGGTATACCAGCAGTCGCTACGCCTGCAATGGCCTCAACGCCACTGTACTTCTCTTTAATGGCCTCAACTAAGCCATTTTTTATGTAAGTACGAATATCTGGGTAAGACAAAGAAAGTCGGTTGTCGCAGTAAATAGGTGATTTCCAGCCTGAACTCCAGGTAAAAGGATTATCCAGGTTTAACTTGATTGCTTCTATGTCCAGTAGTTTTCCGGCTATGGTATGGCCAAGGCTAGTATTCATAGGTAATATCTTTTCGTTGCGAATTTATGGATTAAAAAAGTTAAATTCTATTGGCGTGCTGCCAAATATTTTATTCATTTGTGAGATAAATTTGACTTTTTTTGGATGAACCTTTTCATCAATGACATCCCGGTTACTATTGTCAACGCAACTGAGCGACCGGATAAGCGGGAATTCAACTATATACTAAATGCCGAGACTGAGCCTATAACCCAGGCAAAGCTTTTGCATAGAGTTTGGATAAAACACGCCAAACGTGAGGAGATAGACCATATTTTTGATCTTCTTGATACCACTATTATACCAGGGCTAATTTCTCTTACCCTCACAGTAGATGACTATGAGGATATGAGGAAATTTCTCAAAAAGAAGTTTAAAATTATCAAGGCAGCTGGAGGTATCGTCAGAAAAGGCGATAAACTGCTAATGATATATAGGCTTAAAAAATGGGATTTGCCTAAAGGGAAACTGGATAAAGGGGAAGACGAGTACACCGCTGCTGAAAGAGAGGTAGAGGAGGAATGTCATGTAAAAGTAAACATGGGTGAAAAAATATGTACAACCTGGCATACATACACTATGAAGAGGAAGAAAATTCTAAAAAAGACGGTATGGTATGCGATGGACATCGTTAAAGACTCTAAAATGAAGCCTCAGATAGAGGAGGATATCGAAGAAGTAAGGTGGATGACTCGCAAAGAAGTATTCCATGCTTTGCAGGACTCTTATAAATCGATAGCTTTCGTTTTCGACAGGTTCTTCAAAAAGGAGAAACTGCAGATTGAAAAAGAACAAAACTCAACAGACTAGATTTTGTAGGGAAGGAAGTCGCTAACATCTCCACCATAGCGATGTACCTCTCTAATAATAGATGAGTTAATAGCTGCCAACTCTGGTGATGTAATCAGAAACACAGATTCGAGATCTTTATTCAGGTGTTTGTTTACTTGAGAAATGCTGTTTTCATATTCGAAATCAGTAGTGTTCCTTAAGCCTCTAAGAAGGTACTGAGCTCTATGTTTTTTTGCCCACTCTGCTGTTAGCTCATTATATACGATAACTTTTATGCTGTCATATGAGGTAAATGTACCATCAATAAGAGCAGCCATCTCATTAACATCAAAATAGCGATGACTTTTTTTGCTATTGTGACCAATGGCAATGATGATCTCATCAAACAGCTTTAGTCCACGAATAACAATATCTTCATGACCTTTAGTAAAAGGGTCGAACGAGCCTGGAAAGATGGCTATTTTTTTCATATGGAGTAGTTTAACCTAATCACAGAGGTGAATGCTGTAGAGATCAAAGAAATGGTGGTCCTGAACTTCATCGAAAATGTATCCGTAATTTAAATAGTCAGGACGATCTCCAAAAGATATATTCTTTATGAATTTATAGAACTCATTGTAGTGCGGAGATTGCTTGCCTATGTATCCCCAAAGAACAACATCACTGGTTTTTTGATTTTTGTTCAAGCCTTTCATCACCAGCATGATATATTTGATGTAGTCGTTGAATTGTTTGATGCTAAACTGGTTATAGAATTCCAGCTTGTTATTTTTCAGTGTGATGATATGTAACTTAAACCGGTCGATGTAAAGATACATGGTGTTTTTCTTGTTCGTTTTTTCGAAGTTGATCACACCTTCAATAAGGGCACTCGACTGGTGAATAAAACCTACCTCGGCATTAGGGTAGAGGCTGTTAAGCCATTCATAAAGCTCTTTGCGAACTGCGAAAACGCAAATCGCATCTGATTTTATGTGTTTGTAGTAAAGTATTTCCTCATGCTCAGGGTCAATGGTTGAGTTAAGTTTGAGGTAATCGTATAGGGCCTCTTTAACAAAGAGCGCTGAAGGAACCAAGGAGAACTTGCTGCTTTTTAAGCTGATTCTGACAGTTTTCCAAAAGCCCGCCATCAATAGATGGTGTTCTTCGAAAAGGGTCGCTAATAGCTCCTTCAGCGCTTTATATGACTTTACACTTGCTAATATATAATCTTCAAGGAGAACACATCGGTTATTAGTTGAGTCAACAACAGCTATTTGCAAATCTCTGATCCCGATTTGGATCATGAGATTGTACTGATGAAGTTTGTCTATATCAAACTTTTCATCTTTTATCTTCTTGATTAGCTTGTAGCTGATTGTTGCAGTATCCAATGTTTATTCCCAGTTTCCTGAAGTTGTTACATCTGTTTTAGAGCCAAATCTCAATGGCTTTTTATTCTTTGCATCGGCATCTTCTTTTCTTGTAGGGTCAAAAGGTTTAGGGTTAACAACCTCTATAACATCCACAAGAGCTCCGCTTTTGTCTACCTCTGCAGCATAGATTTCAAATTTTACATCCCCATACCCTGGAACATATGCCAGACGGTCGATATTAACGTTAGGGTCAAACTTAATCTCTTCCAAGGTCATCAAAAGTTCACCTTTAGTAACCTCCTGTCCTTCTGATAAGCTTTCTTGCTTAAGAACAGTTCCATTTCTTCTGAATTTGTGAGTTACGTCTTTGCCGTTTTGATTAAGAACATATGCCTGGTTACCTTGTTTTACTTCTTTACCAACTCCTACAAGGTAGTTTTTGAATATACCGTCGTTAGCGGCGTTAACGTTATGAGTTGCTTTAAAAATTCTCTCTTTGGCAGAAATGATCCCTAGTGTATCGAATGTTACAATGGAACTATCGGCACCATAACTTAATGTTACTACTCTTTCTTTTCTCTGAATGATAGGGTATCGGCCATTCTTAACAAAGTTAATCAGTTTGTCCCAATCGCTGGTATAGTTGCCATGCACTTCCAGATATACAGTCTCAGCTTCACGAATAAGCTTTAATTTTTCGATAACAGCGGCTTCATTGTCGGCGATCAGTTGTTTCTGGTCAATTTCCGACTTAACACTGTCTACCAAATAATAACCTAACGCAAGGCTCGCAATTAGTAGGACTATAGAGATAATTTTGGTAACATTCATTTCTTACGTATTTTTTGATTGCAATAATAAAGATTTTGTGATGTAATACATAATTAATCAAAGTGCTATTTTATGCAATTATTGGCAAAATTTAAAATAGCCTCTCATATTTAACAGTGATTCCTGACTCTTAACAGAATGCAGGGCATTATGTAAGATTTCATTGGACATAACCACTAAATTCTGAAAAGACACAAATTCAACTTTCTTTATTATTTGATCTTTAGCACCAACCTCAGGATCAATGCCTTGAATTAGCTGTCCATTCAAAATATCTACACTAAAAAAGAGTTCTATTGCATGAAGAGGAGGCTTTATGAATTCATTAACAAACAGGAAGTCTGTTACATCAACTCTAAGGCCTGTCTCTTCCAGAAATTCTCTTCTAAGGGCGGCCTCTGTTGATTCCCCGAACTCAATCCCTCCGCCAGGTGGTACCCATAAGTTGTCATCACTATTCAGACCTTTATGGTTAACAAGTAATAGGGCGTTATCTTTTATGCAAATACCACAAACCCTGACCCTTACTTTATTCCCATAGGCACTTTTAATCATTTCATTCATTTAATTAATTTACTACTAATTGCTTAAAACTATAAAGGTACAAGTGATATCTTATATTTGTGGCAAACACATAATTATACTCGTCATGATCAAAACCCTTAATCAGGAATATAAGAGCCGTGTGGAACAATACCTTAAGAGGCAACATTTTATGAGGCATATTGATTTTTCTCTTGATGTAATTGAGGAGGGGCGTACTGAAGGTTGGCTGAATATAGAAGAGATACACAAACAACAGAAAGGGCTTGTACATGGAGGGGTTATTGCCACACTGGCTGATATTACCGCGGGGTTTGCGGCCTATACTTTAGTGTCCGAAGATCAGCATGTAGTGACAGGTGAAATTAAAGTCTCTTACCTCAACCCAGGAATAGGCCAAAAATTGCATGCAAAAGGATGGGTACTTAAGCAAGGACGGAAAATGAATTTCTGCGAAGCTGAGGTCTGGTGTATTAATGGAGAGACAAGAACACTTATTGCCAAAGCGACAACTACTATGGTGACTATTTTTCCTGAAGATATGCAACGATAGATGCCTCGCCCATCGCAAATACTGCTCAATAAATTTCCGTTTACTGCAACTTCGGGGCAAGAGTTGCTCTTTCGCTCTATGGACGACTTCCTTGAGGAAGAAAATGAAAAGTCAGTTTTTATAATAAAGGGTTATGCAGGAACAGGTAAAACCACAGTGATTAGTACTCTGGTAAGTACACTGCCACTTTTTAATATGAAATTTGTTTTGCTGGCGCCAACAGGTCGTGCGGCCAAAGTAATGTCTTCATATTCGAAGAGAATGGCCTTTACCGTGCATAAGAAAATATACAAACAGGTAGGGGAGCAAGGGGAAGGTCCTGCATTTAAAATGCAAAGCAACTATGCGAAGAATACTATTTTTATCGTTGATGAAGCCTCAATGATAAATGAGGAGCGTAGTTTTGGAGGTACAGGCCTGTTAACAGATCTTTTTAGCTATGTTTTTTCTGACCTATCCAATAAGTTGATACTTGTAGGGGATGACGCACAGCTGCCGCCTGTTGGGCAGGAGCTTAGTCCTGCTCTGGAAAAAGGCTATTTGGAGGCAAATTTCCATGCTTCTGTGCGCCAAATTACACTAACGGAGGTGATGAGGCAGGAGACAGACTCAGGAATCCTTTTCAATGCAACAAAATTAAGGAATGAGCTAAGCTCAAAATCTGCTCCGGTTATAGGTTTTGAAACTAAGGGACATAAGGATATCTTTCGGATGACAGGAGAAAAGATGGAAGAGGGACTCAGGTATGCCTATGATAACTATGGAGTTGAAAACACAATCATAATCTGCAGATCGAACAAACTTGCCAATAACTATAATCAATACATTCGTGCCCGTATTCATTTTTATGAGTCTGAATTGGAAGCTGGTGAAATATTGATGATTGTGAGAAATAATTACTTGCATGCTCCTGATGATGTAGCTGGCAACTTTTTGGCAAACGGGGACTTTGTCGAAGTGATGAAAATTGTATCCTTTGAGGAGATGCACGGATTTCGTTTTGCCACTTTACGTTTGAGAATGGTTGATTACCCATCAGAGAGTGCTTTTGATGCCAAGGTTATCCTTGATACTTTATACACTGAGACCCCGGCACTTTCCGAAGAGCAAAACAGGCAACTGTACGAATCCGTTATGCTGGACTATCAGGATCTGAATACTGTTAAAGCAAGGAAAGAGGCTATGAAAAGAGATCCCTACCTGAATGCATTGCAGGTTAAGTTTGCGTATGCGCTGACTTGCCATAAGTCTCAAGGTGGGCAATGGAATGCAGTATTTGTTGATCAGGGTTACCTTAAAGACGATAATATAGATAAAGAGTACATTCGGTGGTTGTACACTGCATCGACGAGAGCGACGGATCAACTATTTTTAGTGAACTTTAATAAGAAAATGTACGTATCTTAAATGTGAAAAACGGGCAGGGTTATTGTTTGTCAGCCTATAAATTTATATTTGCAATACATTAAATCAATATTTTATGAAAACTCTTTTGGTATCTATTTTCGGCATATTCGTGATTTTCAATGCTTTGGCGCAGGAGTCTGCCACTCCTACGGAAAATACAAATGCCCCCGTTATGACTTTTGAAGAAACAAAGTTTGATTTTGGTGATATTCACCAGGGAGATAGGGTGGAGCATGTATTCACCTTTGAAAACACAGGTAATGAGCCATTGATCATTACTAATGTTCAGGTAACATGTGGCTGTACTGCTTCTGATTGGCCAAGAGATCCTATAGCTCCTGGACAGGAGTCAAGCATGACGATTAAATTTAACAGTACAGGAAAGCTAGGAATGCAAAACAAGGTAATCACCATTGTAAGCAATGCAGCTAATCCAAATAACCGATTGACAATTACTACTAATGTATTACCAAAGAAGGAAAGTGGCGATACCGATAGCAATTAATTGGTCTTAGAAAAGATAGAAAGAGGCTGTCTCAAAAGTCTCTCAAAAGAAAGGCTGGCGAAAATTCTATCGCCAGCCTTTTTAGT
>NZ_JAEUGD010000015.1 GCF_016775155.1 Fulvivirga marina
TGGATGCCTTTTTAACCTTTTAAACTATGGAACGAAAGAAAGCCAGTTGGGAAGAATCAATTGAACGTTATAAAAAACTTCTTGAGGAAGTAAAAGACCTGATTCACCATAATACGCTACTGGCGGAATACTATCAAATTACCAACAAGGAGTTTGCGTACCTTATTTATGAACATAATCTTTATGAGATTATGGCCGAGGCTAATAAATTGAAGGATTACGATAGGAACTTTCAATTTATGTACTTTAGCCTGAAGGGACAGGTAGAACAATTAAATCATCTTCAACAAGAGTTAACCGATCTGCTAATCAAAGACCCTTCAAATTGTCCCGATAACTGACGTTATGAGTAAAATCAAGATATACCAAGACCAATACGTTTACTACCTGCTTCAGGGCGGAAATGTAGCCGTATTTAATAACAAGTTAAAAATGG
>NZ_JAEUGD010000016.1 GCF_016775155.1 Fulvivirga marina
AGACAAACGCAATGTATTTGCACCAATACCATTCTTTAAATGATATACAAAACTATAGCTATTATTTGTTAATAAAAGCGCTTTATTACCGATAAGCTTACATACTAAAAAAGGGCTCTCGACTAATAAGTCAAAAGCGTACTCCTAATCATAACATAAAAAAAACACCTGTTGCCTATATCTTACACGTCATAAAACCTGACCTCATTAATAGCCTGATTTTCAAGCAACATTTCCTTTACGCATTCCGATGCAAGATTCATTCATTATCCTCCCCTTGGTCCCAGCATCCGCTACTGACCCTATATGATCTTGAGCGTCCGCTCAATTCCTGTACTCATCCCTAATGAACAAATTAATCCAATTGACCACTGTAAATGTCATGAAATACATGGCGTGCTAATTCCGAATGGCATACTTTCTTCCCGTGTTTCAAAGGTTAGCATTAAAGAATCAACCCGGGCGGACGCCCTATTCCGTTTTAGGTCGTAGAACCGCTGCACTTAACCTACCAGATGGGGTTTTACCAAACTTTCAAAGTTTAGCAAAGCAAATTGAAGGCTAATTTCATCTGAACTTCAACTTCTCTAACTCTCTATCAGGCACCTGGATCAGCAATGGCTCCTTCTCCGGATCAAGCCAGCCCAATAGTTTCATCAGGTTCTCCTTGCTCATGGCAGTACAGCCCAGCGTTGGCGAACCGGGGCTTCTCCAAACATGCAGGAATATAGCACTGCCTTTACCGGGGACAGGTGGATTATAGTTATGCTGCACCACTATACCCAACTCATAGAGGTGGTCCGACCGTTTCATCCTCTCAAAAGATGCCCAGTACCTCTTCGGTTCATTGGGTTGGTCCGCAGGCACTGACACCCACTGGTTATAGTCATCGGAACCCGTAGCATCTACAAAGTAATCACGTGCAGTGGACTGACGGTATGGAAAAAGGGTTCCTGCCGGAGCAACTTTCTCATATCCAAAAACGAAATCAAACAGAAAAACACCTGCCGGGGCTTTTCCATCGCCCTCTACCTTTTCAACAACTGAGGTATTAGCGTGGAGCCCTCTACCCCATGCCAGGCCATTTTTACCGAGAGACACTTCTACCCTTTCTCCATGCTTTGTCCAGTTTCCATTGGCTCGACTATAACATTGAAGTGTGCCGGTCTTAGTATCCCAATCGGATGTGGTGACTAAAACTACCTGTTGATGGCTTCCAGGTATAGACAACTGATCTAACACCGATTGGGCATAGCTTAACCATGAAAAACATGAAAATGCTGATAGTAAAAATATTCGATATAATGCCATTACTTACCTGCCATAAGAATCGTAATAATCATCATAATACTCCTCATAGTTATAGAGCAGGATAATATTATGGGCTTCAACTTCCGTTAACTGATCTCTGATATCAATGCACATCGGTATATACCAGTCTTTGGCATCAAATATCCTTCTGATCCTTAAGTTCTGAAAGCTGTAACCATGGCGGGCGTATATCTCATTTCTGATCATCTCAATCTCCTCAGGAAGCAGATTCTCTACATCGGACTCTTCTAGATAACGTGTTGAAGCATCCGGATAATCTCCAAGTCTGGCATCATACTTATAGATTCTCTTTTTAAGCGTATACTCCTTCGCTGAAACTGTATTTTTATAAGGCTTCCAGGAGCCTGTCAATTCTTTTTTGCTTAAGTCAATAGTAAATTTAAACTCTCCGTCATACTGATCATCTCCGGGCTCCTTCATTTGTATATCATAAACCCCAGGATGAGATTCCTTGAGGGAACCCTTGATCGGTCTGAAATTACCAGCACATACACTATGTCCAAAAATCGAATCCTTATCAACATGTGCCAGCGCAATATTAATCTTGTTCTTGCCAAAGCTGCCAACCCAAAATCCGTAAAGCGGGTTTTCCGAAGCGTTGATCTCATAAATATTCTCTTCGATCTTATACTGCTCTTTGGACTTATCAGTCCCTATTGTTCTCGGGTCGCGTTCCAAAGTTGCCGTTAGCGTTTCTGCCTGCTCTGTTTCCTCAGAAACCCCTTCTTCCTGAGTTGTTTCAATAGTTTCTGCCTGTTGTTCTGTTTTGCCGCATGATAGCACAAAAAAAGCGATAGCTGCAATAAGAACGAGAGATTGTAATTTCATAGTTATTCCTGATTATTAAGTCACGGATTAATTAAGTATATTTTCGCAGTAAATACAATGCATTTAAAAAGTACTTTTAAAATATTGCTCATTCTTACACTTGGATTCTTCACTGTGTTGATGATCAATATTACACTCCCCTATTTTGCGTTTGATGATAAGGTTGCCTTTCTAAAAATCAAACAATGGATTATCCATAATGAAATCTGGAAAGGTGCTTTTTACACGCATGTCATTACCAGTTGCTTTTGCCTGATTGCTGGCTTTACACAATTTTCAGACAAACTGCTTCGTTCCCGTCCCAAAATCCATCGCACCATGGGATGGCTCTATGTAATCGTTGTTCTTCTCTTTTCCGGTCCTTCCGGTTTAATTATGTCTGTTTATGCCAATGGCGGTATTCCTTCACAAATAGCTTTCACAACTTTGAGTATTCTTTGGATATTCTTTACCTATAAAGGGTTCAAAACGGCTGTCCGGGGAGATTTCTCAACACATAGAAAATTTATGATCAGAAGCTATGCGCTGACGCTGTCTGCACTAACTTTGCGCGCATGGAAACTGGTCATAGTACTGGCATTCAGACCTCAACCTATGGATGTCTATATGCTGGTAGCCTGGCTGGGATGGGTGCCCAATCTTCTTATTGCGGAGTGGTATATTCGCAACAGGTTCAAACATTTCAAATTGATATTCAAATGATCAGATATTTCTTCGTTCTATTCATACTTCTTGCACAGGCCTGTAACTCCGGTCAAAAAGAAACCACGGAAACAATTCACGAGCAGCCTCAGGAAGAAGCAGTGGTTTCAGTGGAAGATACTGTTAAGGCTGAGGATGTCATTGATAAAACAGTACTGTATGACTCCAGCTTTGTAAACCTGAAGAAATACGCTGATGGATTTTCATATGATATGAGGTATGCAACAGCTAATAATTTTCTTAAAAAGAAAGTTTACCCGTGTGCTGAATGCCTGGTAAGAAAAGAAGTCGCAGAGGCCTTGACTAAGGCCAATAAAGAGTTAACCGAGAAGGGCTTTAGAATCAGGTTCTTTGATTGCTATCGTCCCTTAGATGTACAGAAGGCTATGTGGGAGATATTCCCTAATGCCAAATATGTGGCTAACCCCAACACTTCTGCTTCAATACATAACAGGGGTGCTGCCGCAGACATCACCCTGGAAGATCTTAAAGGCAACCCACTCGATATGGGTACTACTTTTGACTTTTTCGGAAAAGAGGCTCATCATGCATACACTGAGCTTCCCGATACGGTATTGGCTAACCGACAACTGCTAAAATCTACCATGGAGAACAACGGTTTCAGAGCGATTACTACGGAATGGTGGCATTACAGTTTCAAAAGCAAATACCGCTATGAGCCTTCTAATTTTAAGTTTAGTTGTGGGCAATAAATTGCAAATGTTAATTGAAAGTAGCTGAATAAATGTACCCATGAAAGCCATTTGTCACAGAAGAAACCAATAACAAATCCCAAATCAACATTACTTACTCCTCACCTCAGTAATATATACTTATTTAAAAATTGAACACCAATTCATACTTATGTATGTTTTTAAACTATATATACATAAAAACACAATCCCCCTCCCTTTAAAATCCAATATATTTCCATTCAAAAACCATCTTAATAACAGTAATGGGTTTCGAGTCACGAATTCTTTGGGTTACAGAAAATATCAATCATTAATTTTCCTGGTTCATAGTTAGCACTTAAATAAAATATCCCACATAGCTCGTTTAGCACATCAAGAGTTAAAAAACACATTCCTGGAAAATTTATTACATACAGCCGTTGGTAAGCGATTCATGACACTTTGCATATTAGAACTGATATATAATAATTTACAAAAATTATTGTAATACAGACAATTATACAATAATAGATAAGAACAATTTTATTTGTAATTATTTAATTAATCAACCTTTAACAAAACCAACCAAATGAAAAAATGTAACATTAGATCGTATGCTATTTTGCTACTTTTGCTATGCTACAGCTCTATTACGGCCTTTGGAGCTGCAACTTTTGTATTTAACCCTGCACAGCCAACGGCGGGGCAAACCGTAACTGTACAAGTTACTGACACTTCACCTTGGGCTTACGTAGATGTACAAGCTACAGGTCCTAACACTGTCAACGGTACCTGGGGAGGTGTTGTGGATAATGGTAATGGTAGTTGGACCTGGACCTGGACTTTTTCAGGACTCCAGCAAGGGAGTTACACTGTTAAATTTTACTCCAATAATTTTAGTGAGCTTCGGGGGCAAACTTCCCTTACTGTAGCCGGCAATGGCAATGCCTCCTTTGCATTTACCCCCTCACAACCAACGGCAGGGGAAACCGTAACCGTACAAGTTACCGATACTTCACCCTGGGCTTATGTAGATGTACAGGCCACTGGCCCTAACACTGTCAATGGTACCTGGGGAGGTGTTGTAGATAATGGCAATGGCAGTTGGACCTGGACCTGGACTCTTTCAGGACTTCAGCAAGGAAACTATACCGTGGGATTTTATTCTGACAACTTTGCTCAGCTTCGAGGACAAACTTCTCTATCAGTAAGTGCAGGTTCAGGCACTACAGATGATGCCTGGTTTCAATTTAACCCTCCCAATCCATCACCAGGACAATCCGTGCAAGTAAAGGTGACTTCAAGAACAGGATTTGCTAATATTAATTTAGATGTGAATCGTAATGGTACCAATGTACCTGCTACATACAACACTTATATCCCCAATGATGACTATTACGATGGAGCCACCCATACTTGGGTCTATGATTTGCCCGCTCTCCAAAATGGAGTGCATTCCATTACGTTTACAGCTGATAATGGTTCAACTACAGCAGGGCAAACTATTTTACCGGTTCAAGGTCGTTCTATGCGATCTATTACTCCGTCCTACTTTGGCTTCAACGGGCATTTTTGGTGGACTTATAATTGCGGTACTGTGGGCGACAGAATTCAACGATTTATTGATGAGTACCAGGCATTAGGAGCCAAAACCATCCGCATTGGTATTGATTGGGCCGCGGTGGAACCTTCCAGGGGTTCCCGCAATTATAGTTACTTTGATGATATTCTTACGCGCTTTAATGCTGCAGGGATTACTGTGATAGGGTTGTTTTATACCGCCCCGGCCTGGGCTACTGAAGACGGATCAGCATGGGGCTTAGGTAAAAAATTAAACCGAAACGAGGTGAATGCTATGCGAGCCACCGCTCAAGACATGGCACAAAGATACCCTTTTATACACAACTGGGAATTTTGGAATGAACCTCACTTTAGATCTGTAATGACCGAAGGAGAGGAATTCGCTTTTTGGTTCAGAAATTTTAGTCAAGCCATCAAAGGGGTAAGGTCTTCTGATAAAATTAGTTTTGGGACAATCATCACCCCTGACTCAGGCCCTCACACCGCTTCATTTGTGAAAAATGTAATGAGTGCTCTTGAAGGATACCAGCCTGACGCAATTTCTCTTCACCCCTACTATGGATCCTCTGTAAATACAACCCAGATTAGTCAAATTCACAATCTAGTCCCGCATGTGCCGTTATGGATTACAGAGTATGGTTGGAACAATTACTCAGAGGAGAATCAGACTAATAATCTGGAAAACGCCATTACGTGGATGCAAAGTCAAAGTTATATCGAATTCGCAATCATGCATATGCTACATGATTGGGATGAGACTAACGATACCCATTGTGACTTCTCTGATGATGGCCCTGGAAACGAGCGTTATGGTTTAGTTACACTACCTTTTTATCAAGGGCAAAATTATCACAGAAAGCAGGCATGGTACAAATTTAGAGAACTCGCACTAGGTCTCTCTGCTTGCACTGTTCCAGCTAACCCTACGGCTAACAGCATTACCTCTAACTCTGCTAATATTTCCTGGTCTTTGGTCAGCGGCGCTTCAGAGTATCAGGTAGCCTATAAACCAAGCGCTGACGTATCGGGGTGGTTATACAAAACAGTAACAAGTACCAATACCAGTTTAACAGGGTTAAACGCCTCAACAGAGTATGTATACCTGGTTAGGGCTAACTGTAGCGGGAACTGGACCGGATGGACCACAAACTCATACTTCACCACGCTATCAGGATGCACACCTCCTTCTGGCTTAGGGGCGAACTCCATTACCACTTCATCCGCCAATGTGTACTGGGCCAGCATGTCAGGTGCTACTCAATATCAGGTAGCTTATAAACCCAGTGCTGACGTATCAGGGTGGTTATACAAAACAGTAACAAGTACCAGTACCAATTTAACAGGATTAAACTCCTCAACTCAATATGTATTTGTGGTAAGTGCCTACTGCCCTAGTTCAGGTGGATGGACTGGGTATTCATCTAATGGTTTCTTTACTACCAGTGGTAACTGCCACCCTCCTATAGGTCTTGGAGCAGCAGCTTCATCGACATATGCTTATTTATCCTGGACAAGTGTAGCAAATGCTACTGCTTACTATGTAGCCTACAAGCCTAGGGATTATGGCTCTTGGCAGTATCAAACTACAGGAGGAACAACGGCTTATGTCAGTGGACTAACACCACTCACACCGTATGTTTTTGTTGTAGCTACCTACTGCCCTTCAAATGGATGGACAGGGTATTCATCAAATTACACCTTTTATACTTCAGGAAGTCTATTGCAATCAACCCCGGATACACAGGCCAGAACACAAACAACTCAACCTGAGCCTCCCACTAATGACATCATGGAAATGCAGAAAATAACCATGGACATATATCCTAACCCCGTAGAAGAAGGGCAATGGGTAGGAATGACCATACATATGACTGCAGAGGAAAATGTAGAGGTTACTCTATTAGACCATACTGGCAGAAGAATAGAACAACTGATGAATAAAAAGTTAAAAAGGGGCATCAATAATGTAAAATTTACTCTGCATAGTGTAAAGTCAGGAATGTATTTGGTGCAGGTGGTACAAGGAGCACAGCAGGAAACCCTGAAGCTCATGGTTAAATAAAATACATCATAAAGTCCATTAGCTGGGATTATCATACGGTAAAGGCAGCTTCAGTGATCGGGTGGCTTTAAGTCATCCGGTCACTACTTATACCCATAGAACTCTTAGTTAGTCCTTCTAATTTTTTTCTCTCCCCCCTCCCAAAACCTGCAATACATCTCGAATTTATAAATACCTTTGCAGCTTAATTTTTTAACACATGATCTCTGTTGACGCTCTTACGGTTGAGTTTAGTGGCTCGCCTCTTTTTAGTAACATCTCTTTCAACATCAATGAAAATGACCGTATTGCTCTTATGGGTAAAAACGGTGCAGGTAAATCTACCCTGCTAAAAATCATAGCTGGAGTTAATGCTCCTACTCGTGGTAAGGTCTCTGCTCCAAAAGATGCCGTGATTGCTTACCTTCCCCAGCATTTGCTTACTGAGGATAACTGCACAGTTTTCGAGGAAGCTTCCAAGGCTTTTTCAAAAATATTGGGCATGAAGGAACGCATTGAGGTCCTAAACAAAGAGTTGGAGACCCGAACAGACTACGAGTCTGAAGAATATTATAAAATAATAGAAGAAGTATCAGAACTAAGTGAGAAGTACTATTCTATTGAAGAGGTCAACTTTGATGCAGAGGTTGAGAAAACATTATTAGGCCTTGGCTTTCTGAGAAGTGATTTTACAAGACCTACCAAGGAGTTTAGTGGTGGATGGCGCATGCGTATAGAATTGGCAAAAATACTTTTGCAAAAACCCGACTTGATATTGCTGGATGAGCCTACTAACCATATGGATATTGAATCTATTCAATGGCTGGAAGATTTCCTTGTCAACAGTGCTAAAGCGGTAATTGTAATCTCTCACGATAAAACCTTCGTTGACAACATTACTAACCGTACCATAGAAGTTACTATGGGCCGCATATACGACTACAAGGTAAACTATACGCAGTACTTGCAGCTTCGTAAGGAGCGTCGTGAACAGCAGCAAAAGGCTTATGACGAACAACAAAGACAAATAGCTGATATACAAACGTTTATAGATAGATTTAAAGGTACTTACTCGAAGACACTTCAGGTACAATCCCGGGTAAAGATGCTGGAAAAGATGGAGATACTTGAGGTAGATGAAGTCGACACCTCACATCTTAACCTTAAATTTCCTCCCGCACCTCGTTCTGGTAACTACCCTGTGATTGCAGAGGATTTGAGCAAAAAATATGGTGACCATGTCGTTTTTAAAGATGCATCCATGACCATTGAACGTGGCCAGAAAGTAGCGTTTGTTGGTAAAAACGGAGAGGGTAAATCGACGATGGTTAAGGCTATAATGGGTGAAATTGATTTTGAAGGTAAACTCCAGGCCGGTCACAACTGCATGATCGGGTATTTTGCTCAAAATCAAGCTTCGCTATTAGAAGAGGATCTTACTGTGTTCCAAACTATTGATAATATTGCCCAAGGTGATATCAGAACTAAAATAAAAGACCTTTTAGGCGCATTCATGTTCAGTGGTGATGCTATCGAAAAGAAGGTTAAAGTGCTATCAGGTGGTGAGAAAACACGACTTGCTATGATCAAGTTATTGCTACAACCTGTTAATTTACTGATTCTGGATGAACCCACTAACCACCTGGATATCAGAACAAAAGACATACTTAAAGAGGCGCTTCAAAGTTTTGATGGTACTTTGATTCTGGTATCTCATGATAGAGATTTTCTGGATGGACTCGCCACCAAAGTATTTGAATTTGGTAACAAGAGAATTAAAGAGCACTTTGAGGATATCAATGGATTCCTAAGGAACAAAAAACTTGAAAACCTGAGAGAAATAGAAAGAAAAACTGCTTAGTCCTGGAGATCGAAAACCTGTGCATACTTGATCAACTCTACAAATGAGCTGGTGTCAAGTTTCCTGTTAATGTTTTTCCTGTGTTGTTCTACGGTTTTACGACTAATACTTAACTTTCTGGATATCTGAGGGTTATTCATCCCTTTGTACAATAGGCTAATGATCTCTATTTCCCTGCCGGTGAGCTGTTTAAACTTACTGTAATTACTCAGGTAGAAGGCCTCTTCATCCGCTAACCGTCCAATGCGCTGCCTAAGATAGTGAATATCGGAAAGTGGTTGCATCATGACAATCATGTCGCCCAGTGCAATAGATTTTTTGGCAGAGATGAGGCAAAGTTTGTATTCGCCCTCAGAAGGAAACCAAACCCTTTGCACATCATGATATACATCTTTAGGGTTCGTTTTAGTTAATTGAGGTTTTAGCTGATCTAGAAAGTCTTTTAAAGCTGCATGTTGATTGTACTTCGTCAACCAGCTTTCATTAATATACAAAAAACTCTTTGATTGAATGCTCAACCATTCGAAACCAACCGGATTGAGATATTCAAGTGTTAAATCTGACTTAATAATGCAAAAGATACACGGCAACACATCCCCTACTTCATATACACCATGCCCTTCCTCTTGTAGCCAATGATCAATTACATGCAGATTAACACCTGGTAAAGCCAACTTCCCTTGCATGTACGTCTTTCCTTTTAACTTAATTATAAACTTATGAATATTAAGCTAAATATGTCGGACGAAATAAGCTTGTAAATTACATTGAATAATATAGATATTCTATATCATTTTTAACAAAAAAACGAGCATACAAACTTGCTTATATGTACCGATTATTTAAAAACCTATACATTCTTACATTATCGAATCACTATGAAGCATCAGGCTCTTTTAAGAATGTTCCTTTTTACGAGTTCATCGAGCAAAGCCTGATAATTATTCTGGAGCAATTTATCTGCTCCTGCAACTATTTTAGTCCCCAAAGGATCCGTATAATCTCTAACAAGGTTTTTGATAATAGTAACCGAAGCGCTGGTGGGTCTGGGGGTAATATCCCAGGCCTTCTTATAGAATAAACTGTAAGGGCTGCTGTCTCCAACCGAATCATATAAGTTGGTTATGGACTGCTTAACTGCCTTTCTCATTATTTCCAGATTGGTTTTGTCCAGTGTACCATCACCTGTAAGTTTCCAGCTATCTCCCTTATTGTTGGTAACCGCTACACCACCTGGGTACTCATTTAGCGCATCGTGTACTAGTTTGGCAACCATGGTCTTGCCAATGATATCTGGCTCTTTTTTCATTATTCCTTGAAGCAGCTTGCTGAATATATCGGCTGAATCAATATTAGGCCTGAATATAATCCCTTCCCATTTCACGGTCTCGTACTTACTGAAAGTGTCTTTAAGCTTACCTCTGAATGCAGCAGAAGCAATATTATCAAACATTTTTTCACCGTTTGATGTGAGACTTCCCCCACTCATAACCCTTGATTTAAAATATTTCGACAGGTCGTCTTTGTTGAAAAGATGGCCTGCAGCAAAGGCATCGGTTAAGAAATGGTCTCCAAAGGCATTAGCTACTAATGCTCCATCCACCGCATCACTACTATT
Organism: Fulvivirga marina; assembly: GCF_016775155.1. Classification (GTDB taxonomy): domain Bacteria; phylum Bacteroidota; class Bacteroidia; order Cytophagales; family Cyclobacteriaceae; genus Fulvivirga; species Fulvivirga marina. The sequence continues at coordinate 10,638 of NZ_JAEUGD010000016.1, forward strand.
GCCTGCCCTCATAATATCTATAGCCTTCTTATGATATTTTTCCCACTCTGCCTTGTGATTTGACTTAGAACTAGAGAAGGAAATATAAGTACTGTTAGAAGGAGCAAAATGAGCAAAATTGTCTTCTGCAAGTTTAAGATACCTGCCACCTGTAGCGCTCTGCCATTCAGCATCACTGGTGTTGGATATTGAGGCTCTTCCACGCGTCACTTTGCTTTCATAAAATCGCTTACTCTTATCAATCAGACTCTTCAACTTTGATAACTCACTGGCCTTTGCTCTTAACATCTGATCATAGCTTTCATAAAAATCGCCCATAGCTATCAACTCGCCATAGGTGAACTTGACTCCGTTTACATCGATTTGATACGTGGGCGTTACACGATCTGCATCCACAAGGCCGGATAGCACATGCTCTCCTGTACCGTATTTGGCCTCACTATAGACCGTATCGGAAAATGATAATGAATGCGCAGCCGCTAATGATGCTGTATCTATTGTAATAGAGCCATTGCCTTCAACCTTGGGCTTACTATCAGCCAAAAGAGGGTTAATCTTCGACTGTAATGCACTCATGATGCTACCCCCAATAAAAGGTATATAATCTGCCTTGGCAATAGTATCTGATATCAGTTTTACAGAATCATTGTAGGCCGTACTTACGGCATTGGCAAATGAATCTCCCCGCAGCCAATTATTCCAGACTTTAGTCATCATAGGCTCAGGAATATAATTGTTCCGGATGGCTCCTGCTGTAGCTCTCGCCCCTGCATAAAGCCAGTCATCGTTAAGACCAGCACCTACACAATTCATCATATAAACTACTCTAATAGGCAAGGCCTTGCCATAACTATCTCTAAGTGCTCTGACATCATTGGCGCTAATACTACCTCCTCCATAAGCACTGAATGATGAGCCATTGCCATGAGTGAGTGTAAACACATCAATAATATATTCTTTATTAGCCAAGTCGTGCAATGTATGTTTCAGGTTAGCATAGGTGGCTTTTGCATCTTCAAGTATAATAACCTCCCTATATTTTTTTCCCTTGGCGTCGGCAAACTTATTAAGCCATTTCTCAAATTCTTCAGAGACATAGTCAACCACTTTTTCCAGCCCTTCCTGAACAGCTTTACCTATGGTGCTTTCCCACTGAAAAGGCAGCGCCCCTGTATTTTCTATAAACACGACTAAAGCAGTATTCACCGATGACATTTGCATAGTCATCTGCCTCGCCGTTTCAGGTTTCGCTGAAAGCAATGCTGTTTCAAACTCACTTCTATACTTGGACTGCACCGCAGACTTAACCGCTTTATACAACCCTTTATGATTTATTTTCCTGAATGCTCTTTGCACTCCTTCCGATGATATCCAGCCTATATCGGCCACACCATTAGGAGGCCCTGGCATAATATTTTCAGTTTTAGACAATGTGGTAGCTGTCCATAAGCTTCTCGCGGCGATATCTTTAAGTTCATCTGAAAGCCCATATTCCTCAGGTGACTTACCAAAGAACAAATCAAGTACCTCAATGACAAACACATCCGCTTCAACCATGATGTCACCAACCCTGGAACCTTTTCCATTGTCAGCAATCAAACCATTTTTTGCACTTTTACCTTTGACAAAGGTCCTTTTGCTCTTATAGCTTTGCAGCTCTTTATTTAATGATAGTAATCGGTTCCCTTTCATCGGTTTATAATTTTATTTTAGCTCATTTTAAAATTTTACTTTGCAATCAACAGCCTTGATTCATCTCTGATATTATCATCAAGGGTTTCCTATTTGCTCAAGCAAATACTTTTTCTGATCTGCCGGCAAAGCAGGTACAGTATAGCTCCTGTTGCTTTTCTTCTGAATAATGTCCGTAGCTTTCCCAGATATTGCCCAATCGGCTAAAGACACGCTTTTGGCCTCATGCCTTACAAATTTCAAACCTCCAAAGGCATTGATCTCAAATTCTCCCTGAAACTCGAATTGTCCGTTACCCCATGGATCAAAAGTACCATCGTACGCAAACACCACAGGCCACTCTCGTGGGTCTTTCATATTATTTGGTGGGATCTTACCCAGTTTGGTAAAGCTCACATTCAATGAGGATTTGGAAAAAGCAGTAGTATTTTTCAGGTTTCTCCTGACATAGGCACCTCCTATCTCTCCGTAATCGTTGCCCTCCCAGGTAACTTCAATCAGTGCATCAGCAGCTCCAAAAAGTGGTTTATCAAAATTGATCCATAGTATCGGATATGTATATGAAACTTTAGGTCTGTTATTGAGTTTTTGCCTGGCCTGTGGGGTTAACAACCGCTGAGCTTTGTCGGAAGAAATGGTGAGATTTCCTGATTTTGTCATTGCCGGTTGTAATAAGGATGCTCCACCCAGCCCTAGATTAGCAGCTTCTACTGCTGTGAGCCCTGCAATACCGAACAGTCCTGCTGTTTTGGCCCTTGTATACCTTGATGATGCTTTTGATACTTTCTTTCGCCTGATTGCAAATGTTGATAGTTCCTGTTGAAGTGATATGATGCGGTTCATAGTTTTTAGTTTTTTATTTTCAAATGACCTGCATATTGCCACTGGCCATTATGCTTAGTTTTAACCGGAGTATCTATAGATATTCCTTGTATCCCCTGATCCAGAATATTCAACCCTGAAGCCTCAAGAGCCTTAACAAGTGTATATGGGATAAAGAATTTGTCGTTGTCTTTAGTATTAATATCAACCTTTCCTTTGAATTGCTTACATTTCTCTTGGTCTGGCTTAGGCACACGTTCACATACTGACTGGTGAATCTGAACTGGAGCATAACTGATCTCCAGAATGGGGTTCTGAGCATCCGAAATGTTTGTATCTGTAGTCAGTTTAGTTACAACCCCCTGAACCGCCTCTGTATTTGCACTCTTGTGCCTCAACAAAACAGCTCTTCCTTCATTAAGTACCTGGTCAATATCCTTACGCTCTGTTTTCCCACTCTGATCTGCCCACATCATTTTATCATCACCAGTGTATAACCCTGCCCTGCAAACTCTTTCCTGCGTACCTGATGTCTCTGACGTGACCAGGATTAGATCTCCGGCTTTTAACTGCTGTTTTCCAACCTCCAAGCCTCCATTTTCAGGCGACAGCGGTTCTTCACTATTATATTTCAAAGAAGTATCTTCCTCAATAATGTCTGATGGAGCAGGGGCATCATCCACTACTGTTGCATCTCCCATGGGCTTTTTAGTAGCAATAGTTTTAATTTCGTCCTTCTCCAGTTCGCTTTCCATCTGATCAAATTTCTTCTCCATGGCTATGGACCCTAGGTCGTAAGAGTTTGCATAGCGCATGCTTTGAGCTATTTTCTCAAATATTTTATGCTCACTACCTAAAAGCTCAGGATTCTCCTCTTCCTTTTGAGGTCTGCTTCGTTCCTGAGAAGGTGGCGGATGTGCCCCCCCTTGCTGCAGCAATTCTTTTGATGGTGACTCACTTTTGTTTACTGTTTTCTTCTTCTCAGGATCAAACACTTTTTGTCCCGTTAAAATCGCCTTAATATCATTAGCGAACTCGTCCTCGTCTACTTCATAGGGCTCGCCTCTTTCCTCTCCTTTTGACGGCTGCCCTCCACCCTTATTCTGAGGAGCGGTTTGAACAGGAGGCTCTGCTTCTACTTTCTTATCCGGCTTATCTGGCAAAGGGGCTTTTGCTACAGGTTGCTCTTCTCTCATCGGTTCTGGCTCTCCCTCGTCACCATCTTGTGCCACCTGCATCTCTTCTTCTGCTTCTGATAATTGCACCACCTTATCAAGCATGGGGTTATCATGATCATCATCTACTTCTTCATAGCTAGCAGGAATAGTTTCGCTTTCAAAGGGTTCTACGTAAAAGGCCTCTCCTTGCATGTCATCTACAAAACTAAGCTGTGCTGAAGGTTCATTATGCCTGTATGAATCATAAACGGTTTGATCATAGACATCAATATTATACGACAGACTTATGGCATTACCTTCGTCATAATGTTTACCTGAAACTCTGGTCGTTTTTTTTCTCTTCCTCTCCTCTTTCTTAGTATGCTTCTTACAGTCAAGAGCAAGCTGAAATAATCTACCTTTGGGTGACATCATATCTTCAGTTGTTTATTTCTAACTTAAAAATTGCGTAAGGGTCCAATGTCATCACCAGTTCATTTTTACCTCCCTTTATAATTTCAGGCTGGACCTCTATCATAATTTGTTTCTTATCTGAGGCAATAACACTTACCAATTGGTCATTTACCACAGCTACCGGTTCAAACTTATTGTCTACATGGAGGTTTTCACCTTCAACAAGCAAAACAGGTTTATTGCCGCTCATGCTCAGACTCACTTTTCCAACTGATGGCGGCAAGGAGCTTCGTTTTGATTTCTGTAATACATCTGCAAGCGATTTATAGCTTATTTTTTTATTGGTAACCTTTTCCAGATCTACATTCTTCTTCTCCAGTTTTTCCAGGTCATTGACAGAGGTCACTCCCATTTTCCTAAGTGTCTTTTTGGTTTCATTATCAACCTCTATCTCATCAATGGATTTGGTATCTACAGTTATGGGTTCTTTAGATGTTTGCCTGATCTGCTGATCTGTAATAGAGCCTAGTTGGATGGATAACTTGGAGGCTCCGCTCTGGCCGGGCTGTGCAGTGATGAACTGAACCTGATCCCCGTTGTAAGAGGGAAAGAGTTGAAGGTCAAGACCTACATCCTTCACTGTATAGGTCAAAGGCCTGTTGATAGCTTTTACGGCCAGGGTTTCACGAGCTTTGTCTAGTTCAACTACCAAGGAATCAATAAATGACTCAAGGTTCCAAACCGTATTGTTTTTAGCTGTTGCCATCAATCCTCAGGTTTATCTCGTTGAATATGAATTTTCATTTGGTGAAACACGGGCATCACGGTGGTTTCGACATAATACAATGGTGGTGAACCACCAATTTTCACGGTTCCATCTTCTGCCACCCTGATGTCTAATTGTACAGGTATATCGAGCTCTGCACCTTCCATTTTTAAAGCAAACTCAGCCTCTTCTGAAGTAAGGTAACCGTCTATATCGCTCATTTCATAAACAAACTCGCTCATTTCAAGCATGGCCTCGTCTACTTCAGACTGGGCGTCAGCCGGCTCATTATCATATTCCTGATCCACCATCGCTATTGTTTTGTTGTTTTTTAGTATCTACTGGCATAAGGCTGACTTTTTTGTCAAACAACACCTTATGGCCTTCCATTTTTATTTCGGGAGTACTCATGCCTTCGGCTATTGAATGCAATGGGAATTTTGTATGTGCTCTCTCCATGATCATAAAGATTGTGTACCTATAAAATGAACTGATGAAAATTTAGGAAACTGTACTTCCTCGTCCTGGACTTCCGTAACCATACCGGTTGCATCTGCTGCTACCACCTTGCTAAGTGTATAGGATTGAAAGTTTCCCTCCGGATATGCCCACAGAGCTGAAGTCTCCCCTTGTCTTCCCCTGAAATCTGCACTGAACCGAGCTGCGGTGGCTGCCTGCTTGACAAATTCCTGACTTCTGAATGCATTAAGCTTTTCCTGATCAAGAGGCGGCAAGTCATGTAATTTAAGGAGTTCATTATACGCCTCAAGGCTAATCTCCATTCCTGACTTTAGTTTGGCGCTTATCTTTCTTCTGTAGTCATCACCTGCATCATCACTATGGGCACTATCACTGACTTTCTTCTTGCGTGTGGACAATTTCTTGATACTGGCATCTTCCTCATTGAGGTGATAATAATATTTACATTCAAAATCTATCTTCCATCTCTTATGACTTGTGGGGCCTCCTTCCCATATTTTATGCCAGTAATTTCTGAATTGATCAACATCATTGAGAACAAAATGCGTTGTAAACTCACTACCAGCCCTCTGAAATAGATACCCATCGGTAAGTACGATATAATGGTTCATAAATGTACCAAGTATTTTATCACCCTTTTTCCAATTAAAAGTAAGTTCAACCTTCAAATCCTTATGAACTGGAAGTTTTTTGGCTTCATCTGAACTCAGATTTACCACATCTAAGGGACTTCCTAAAGCAATGTTCTTTTCTTTGATTTTTTTCTCCAGCAGTACCTCCATTGTATCACCATCCTGAATTATAAGTTGAAAAATACCTTTAGGAATGGTAATTACTGCTTCCTTCGCTTTAGCACTCACCTGTAGTTCAATAGGCAGGCTTATCTTATTCCGTCTGTCATAAACAACCTTTTCCTTCCCTGCCACTATGATTCCCTTGGCATTCAAAAACTTGATTGAAACCATATTGCTAAATGTAGAGTCTATGCTCACTGCAGATTTTACACTCATTGAATTGACGATGTTATCAAATGCAGGATCATCTACACCAGGATTAATTTTCTCCAGATGGTTCAACTCTTGTTGCGTATGCTTAAGCCCGGCATTAGCAATGGCATTGAACAGTTTGACAGGCTGTTCCCCTATCGCTTTAATCATATCTGGTGACAAAACTTTTTGTAATACAGGCATCAATGCTGGAAGCGCAGCTAATAGGGCCGGAGCAATTTTAGCCTGGCTATACCGCGGCCTGCCATATGCCATACCTTTCACAATACTATCTAAGCCGGGATCATCAACACCTGGGTTAATCTTCTCCAGATGATCCAACTCCATTTTCTGAAATTTCAGTGCACTATCCGAAACCGCTTTGAAAAGTTTAACGGGATTATCCCCAATAGCTTTAATAGTTTCGGGTGACAGCACTTTTTCCAATAAGGGAGCTAACTGCATAAGCATTGCAGGATTAATAGCAAAATCATGACTGTATTTCTGCAAGCTCTGCGTAGCGGCATGGCCATTTGCTTTACTGCTTCCATTAGAATGACCATTAGTACTACCACCGACCTGTCCTTGAATGATCTGTAGTATGGCACTGATGGTCTCTGGCGATATGTTTTGCAAAACCTGCTTAGCACCTTCTGCCCCAGGTTTAACATCTTTTGGGATTACTTTTGTTAACTCTGGTAAAATCTTCCCTGCAGTATCTGCAATTTTGCTGATAGTAGGTGCAGCAGATTGAAGTCCAGGCAATAACTTACCCAACATGGGTAGTGCATTGTTCAATATCCCTGGAACAGCTCCCAATAGGGTATTAAAGAAGAACGCTTCACTTACCTTGTTATCCTTCAGTTTAAATGGGGCATTCCTGACTACTATCGATTGTTGATCATATGTCTGTTGATGCATGCTCATCATTTTTGGCAGTTTAAAATCATCATTCCAATCTCGGACAGAAGGTACAACGGTAAGCACCTCAGATATCGCCGGAGATATTTTAGTTTTGGTTTTATAGCTAAAAAGCTGCATATACCGACTATCTCCTTCAAACTTGCCCGACTCCAAGCTTATAAGAAAGTGGGTTTGAAAACCAGTATTCTCCTTGACTGGAGACTTTATTAATGTGGATTGGTATTGCACCTCATCCACAAATTCCATCCCTCTGAACTTTCTTTTCGATTTCCCAATCTTAAATTCATACCAGCTATTGGTACCAATATCAGCCTCGAAAATATACCTGCCGGGCTCCTGGCCTTTAAGTTGTAAAATCGCTAGTGCCATATAATACCTGCATTAAATGGCTATTGTTTAGCTGCAGCCGCATCCTTCTCTTCTTGTGATGCTGGTCCGTACATTTGAGCGAAGTTGTCAAGCTTAAAGTAGTCCGTCTTAAATTGGATTTTTACAAATCCCCTCAACTTGGCTTTCAGCTCATCTTCTGAGGTACTTTTAGTGGTAGATACACTAAACTGGGTCTGCCTCGTACTTGAGGTATGCCCTGCACGCGGCCCTCCAAATATGGACCCCAATAACCCTCCGCTATACCCTGCAGATGTCCCGGAGGACTTACTCGTTTTTACACCGGCTTTATCTCCTTTATCAACCTTTCTTTTACCTTTAAACTCGAAATTGACCTCTGCTTCAACCTCTCCCTTTTCAACTACAAGACGAGTAACTCCCATCAATATGGTCTCCCTGAGTGCCGCCCGATGTTCCTGTGCCATTTTAATTTTGGCATCCATAATCTTGGCCTTAACCTCATTGTCTTCCATATCCACTTTCTCACCCTTAGGATTGGTAAGCTCCATCTTCTGCCCGCCATCACCATCCTCTTCCATGGAGATGCCAAACTCATCACCGTTATTTTCTGCGAGGTAAGCAAACGTGGTGGTATTGTCAATTTGCTTTATAAATTTGGCAAGACCGGTAGTAGCCTCTTTCATCAGCCTGATATAGTCATCCGTTTGGGCTTTCATCACACTGATATTGGCATCAAAAACTGCCTTCAGGAGGTCTTTAACGAACTCGGGAAAATCTACAGAATCAACCAGGTCTTCGAAAGAATCTACTCCTTCGTCAAAACCTTTTTCATGTCGCTGGTCGTTTAGCAGGTCTGATGATTTATCCACGAAATCACCTTTCTTTTTCATTTGACCTGACAGGCTTCCGCTTCCGTTACCCATCATTAGCGACATCTGCTCATTCATTACATCCTGGTAGACCTGCTTTTGCTCATCATAAGGCATGTGTCTGAATGAGGCCGAATGCGCCAATATATTTCTGGCCTGCTCTTTCGCCGCTTCTCTTATATTATTAATACTAGTCTGCTGCATATTATGTGACTTTTTACCAAAGTTGATAGTTTAATACCTGCTTAGAAATCCCAATCATCCTCTCCAAATTCCTCATTCATTTCCTCTTCTATATCTTCCTCTTCTCTTTGTACACTGCCTGATGAGCCGCTACTTTCTCCCAACTGACTTTGAGCTATAATGAATGACTCTATGTTGTGAAGTAAATCCTGGAAAGCTGACTCTGACATAAGGCCCTCATCAAAACCGGCAATTGCAGCAAATATTTTATGACCACTTACAGCTGCTGTACGCATAGAAGAAACATTAGGCTTGTAATTGAACTCTTCCTGGCTTACACGTTCAATAACATTCCACATAGACCTTCTATAGCCCCATCCCAACTGTGCTTTTACCGCATCGTCATCAATTATAGATATGGCTTTCTCAAATTGCTTGTACATTTCCGGAAGTATGGCTTTCACCATGCCACTTGAATATGTGGTGAGGTTATATTGTAGCTCTTTGATAGCCTGATAGACTGCGGACTTAGAAACAGATGAAAAATTGCTGTCTTTCTGCTCATACTTGTCAATGTATTTCACTGATTCGGTCATCAAAGTATCCCATAGCGGAGTAAAATCAGTGTTAACAGCCATTTCGTCCAGTACTTCACCGTCACCAACGTTCAATACAATTTTATAGAACATGGCTCTCTCCTCTGCTGAGGTATATTCATCTCTCAGTTTATAGTAGCTATATAGCTTGGAAGCTGTGCTACCTTGAGGTATGTCAAGCATACCAGATGTCCACCTCATCAACACTGCATCAGCAACACGGAGTATTCCAAGGTCGTCAGCAAGTGTTTTGAGATAATAAAGGGTACCGGCTGCAAGGATGTTTTCTGCATCTATCCCCTGCTCATCTGCCGTTTCAAAATAATCCACCGCGTAGTTAAACGAAAATGGACTGCCATTTTGGTAAACATTAGTTACCGGATCACCCGAATTTTTAGCCTCCTTCAGCGCATTGGTATAGGCGAGGGCTAAGTATTCACTATATTTTTCTAGAATGTCTGCCATCGTTATTATTTTTTGTAGTCTTTTTACTTCCGTTTTATATCACTTGACGTCATCATCATGGCTGTTATCACTTTCAAAAACATCCTCTTCAATCGCCTCCAGATCAGTAAAACTGATGTCATCGCTATCTTCGTCTGGTATGTCTTCAGGTATAACCAGCCCAATTTCTTTGAGGTAGTTGACCATCAGTTGTCTGATTTGCGGTGTGCCTTTGGCTGGATCTATTTCACCTGATGCAAAGAATCTATCTACCAGATCATGAATACTTCCGTTGTCAACATATTTCGCAATGATTTTGGAAATAGCTCCCGCTGGCATGCCTTTCACATAAGAAATATTAGTATTAGAGGCAGCTTTGTAGATATCCTTGCGCTGTTCAATGCTCAGGTTTAAATGCCGCTGCTCAATAGCAGCCCTGGCAAGTAAAATATTGAAAAATGGTTTGATTTCATTTTCCGTCAAGGTGATCACTCTATCGTTAATTCCCTCTGCGTCTTTTACCTTCTCATAATAGATAACAAAACTCAGAGCGTAAACATAAAGTGGTTCGTTGCTCAACAAAAATTTGGAAGTGTGATCAATACTACTCTTATTGAGCATTTTGCTAACCTCCGCTATAACCGCGCTAAACCCGTCTCTAACAAGTTTTGACTTGGCATTGATTTTATTAGAGTCACCATCTTTCATTATCTCCTTTAACGACCAATCTTTTCTTTGTCTTGACTTGTACTTCAGAGACTTAGTGGCCAGAGATTTACTAATTCTCTCAACGATATCCTTCATTGAAGGATCTATCTTCACTCTTGGGGGCTCAACTGAGAAATCAGAAACCCAAAGAGGCCTGGCTATATCCAGTATAGGAAATTTAGCCGTAATAGGTGTATAGGAAGAACCATTGCCCAGAGATATCTTTTCGAAATTGGCTGATCCCAGAATGTTGGTACTCATGATGTATTGGTTTTAATGGTTAAATACTTAGTTTATATTTCAATAGTTTAAAGGCATCCAGCAGGTTGATCAGGCCGTATCCGCTCTTTACGTTTTTCAGGGTCCCGTCCATCCTGTCAGCAGTATTTTTCAGAATATATTTTACCTGATTATCTTTCAATTCTCTTCCGTATTTTAAAGCAAAAGACTTAAGCAGTGCAACCGCACCAGTCACATAGGGTGAAGCTTGTGAGGTTCCGGAAGACATAGAATATTTATTGTTTGGATAAGAGCTTATAATGTTGGCTCCTGGCGCTACAAAGGACACATGCGAACCATAAGTAGAAAATGCTGCCATCTGGCTATGCTGGTCCACTGCACCAACAGCTATTACACCCTTTAGTGCTCCTGGGTAGTAGCGATCCTTGCGGCCGTCATTACCTGATGCGGCAACTATGGTGACACCTTTCCTTAGTGCATAGTTGATCACCTCTTCGTGAGGAAGTCCACCGCCTTCATGTTTAATGCCCAAACTCATGTTAATGACATCAACTTTTTGGTCTACAGCCCATTTGATTCCATTATTAATATTATCTATGAGTCCCGCCCCTACTACGCCATTACCAGACTTAAGGGCTCCAAGTACTCGAACAGGTATCACCTTACACGATGGAGCAATTCCCCTGGCCATTTTTAACCCCTTGGCTGACAGTATTCCGCATACATGAGTTCCATGTCCTACATCATCCTGTGGATCGGTATCATAACCCAAATAATCCCCTACAAATTTTTCAACACCATCCAGAATATTCACAAAATCCATCCCTGGCAGAAGCACATCGGTGATCTCTTTATGTTTAGTATCTACACCTGTATCCAGTACAGCAATTTTTATTTGGGGGTTTCCGGTTGTAAATGTATGGGCTTGCCTAATGAAGATTTGGGCTGCCGGGTCCAGCATGGGTGCACCCATTGATGAGGAAACCGGGGGAAGTTCTGTGACGCCAATATCTACAGGCCGGACTTTTTCTACATACGGGATAAGCTTTATCTCTTCAACCAGAGACTGAGGAATGCCTCTATCTACTTTAAGTATAACTCGAAAAATATTGGCCAAGCCGCTCTTAACTTCTTCAGGAGTCCAGGTTCGATGTTGAGGCTTATACTCTGTGCTATATAATACGGGAAGATTATACTTTCTGAAAACGTTTGAAACTTCTGGTAAAAAATTTTCGGTTTCAGGTGACTTTTTATGAATAATATCACCCCAATATGGCAACTCATCAATGCGCTTATCCTGCTTCGTCCATATTATCAAGTGATTTTTCATTTGTTGGTTTTATGCTAATAAGTACTATATATTAAGTTCGATAAAATGTGAATGCCATCTAAGGACAAATTAGCAATAAGTAAACATTGATTAGTTCACTCAAATAAATTAAGTACCTGAAACAAAACACTTTACCTTAATAAATTAACATCATTTATGACATTAATCCCTATCAACCACATGCTCCGCCTCAAAGACCGTTATCAATGCACTTAGCAGGCCTCCAAAACTTAATAGTTCCTTACTCAATGGATGCCAGGGAGATATATCCTCCAACATCTTCAGCTTCTTCAGCATGAGATTTTGTCCCGATGATGTATCAAATGGCTTTCTGAAAATGGAAAAGAACATCTGTAACCTGTCTGACTTGTCAACCTTACCATTAAGCTGTTTTCTAAGGCACTCTGATTTATAGAAAAACCAATCCTGATCATTGAGTCGATATATGCAAATGAGTTCCAGCATTTTGAGCATCAACAGTTCTCTTTGGTCTTTTATAGCATTCGTCACACTTGAATTAGCTAGTTTGATGATCTCTTTGAGCTCTCCTTTTTGATAGTGATGGTAGGCTTTGTAATAGCCCCATCTGCCTTCAAACATATCCTTATTATGATCTACTAAAACTCGATTTATTTCTTGAAGCAACTTGCCTTGCAAATCTGTATTGAATGATCTAAGAGCTATAATATATTTCAACTCATATATTACAGATTGCCATGGCAGCGTTTGCTCCAGATATTTCTCTGCCCGCAAAAGAAATCTGTCGGCTTCTCCAAAATTTCTAATACAGATCGATGCTTTGGTCAATTCGAGGTAAGTCAGCCCAAGACAAACACCATTTGGATCATGTTGTTCTTCAAGCTTCTTAATCAGCGTTTTGAGTCGTATGAAGGCCACTTCAAAAAGATGTTGATGAAATAAACCGTTGATTTCATGTAACTGGTGTATAAAACTAACATCAGCCAGAGGAAGTTGCTCCTTTCCTATTAATTGCATCAAACTTCCTCTCAGCCCATCATCACTATTATGATCGTTCTTCACTGACTCTATAATGTATTGTTTTAAATACTCATTAATGCTGAGGTCACTACTCAAGTTTTTAATATAATTGCATGAGGTATTTACTGATGGTGCCTCAAACGGGAAATACCTGTTTTGAAGGTCAACAGCTTCGCAGTGAATCACTGTCAAGTGTTCCTTTTCAGATGTGAAAAGTACTTCTTCGAGCATCTGACGAGCATGATCTTCCATACCTCTGTCTAGCAATATTTTAATACAGTAAAGTTTTTTATGACAGGCCATTTCCTCACCAAAACGGTCGTCTTCCCTTTTAGTCTGATGAAATGATAATAAGAAGTCGTACAGGCTCTCCCTTAATCTTTTGCTTAACTGATAATAGTTCTGTCTGGAGTATTTTTGGTCTCTAATGAACTGCTTGAAATCAGCATGCCTTTTACTTTTTAGTGCTGCTTCAAACAACTGCCTCTTCTTATTCTCACCAACACGTTTTTTAGTCAAAAACAATCTTTGAAAAGCACGAGCTTCTTTATCTGAAAGGTTCTTTACTATGGAAAATAGCGATTTCAAGTTTTTTTGGTTATCTGACCTTTTAACCTCTAGCCCCCCCTAAAAGTTTTCAGAATGTGAATAGGTTTTTGAATTTTCGTAAATCAAATTACAAAATTCAATGGTATGATTGTAGGGGAAAAACCCCCTTATTAGGGGGTAAATTGCCATAATTTTTTACTTTAAAGCTCCTGTTGATAAGCCATACTCAGTCTCTACCTCAAAGTGCTTTGTACTCTTTAAATTACTTGCATTTCAGGGTTAACCCTGATGGTCAAAACCAGTAATCTCCTGATACATTTGGTATAGAATGTATTTACCTTTAATTATCATCAAACACTGTCTATTATGGAACCCACGGCTTTAATGTACTCTAAAAGTGAGGGATTTTCTCCCAGAAGTTTATTCTTTAATTTGAAAGAGATTATATGCTATGTGTTCTATCGTCATGTTTATCGCTTCTGCTATAAATCATCCCTTATTCTAGCTATTACTGCAAAACCTTGTAATAAGCGCACACGCATAACTATCAAAAATGAATTGCCGTGGGTTAACTATTGTATCTCAAGAGTGGACAAAACCATTGAAAACATTGGAGCCTTCAACAAGGCTTCCAATCACCATAATATGGAATATCTTAATTTACGTCAGACGGTAGATGGCATTGTGAGAAAAAGAAAGCGATTAGCCACTATGGTCGGCGTTGAAATAGAAGTAAGCATCAAGCGTGAAATATTCATTTATATGAACAGAGAGATCTTTGAAATAATTATTCGCAATATCCTTGACAATGCTATTCAGTATTCTGACGACAAAAAGCGTAAAAAAATCGTTTATATTAATGCTATTGAAAACTGGGAGCATTTATTCATAAGTATAAAAGACAATGGCATCGGTATCCCTGATAAAGAGGCTGGAAAGATATTCAGGATGTTTTATAAAGTAGCTCCTTCATCACCGGGAGTTGGGGCTGGTTTATATCTTGCTAAAAAAGCTATTGAGAAAGTCAAGGGCAGCATTGATGTAGTCTCCTCAGTAGGATTAGGGTCCGAGTTCCTCATTAATTTACCATCAGTCATATCAATACTTCAACCTAAGCGCATCATCGAAAAACAGTCTGGCCCTAATAATAGTTATTGAACACTTTTGCATAATGCTGAGATGAATAAACCACTTGAGCACCGCAGAAAAATCAGGTAAAACCATGCTTCTTATCGTATCAAGAGTATCATTTAGTCTTTTTTATTATCATGACCTCCCATAGTTGCAGCCTTATGGCTGCGTATATAAAGTAGCTCTAATGTAATACAGAAAAAGTTACACTAATAAACACTTTAATTATGGTATATCTCATGCCCAAAAAGTTACGGATCAGATAGTTCGGAGCTAATATGGCCTGCTCTATGTGATAAGGCTAAAAATTCACTTTACCTTTAATTTACGTAAATGCTTTTCTACAAGATCGTCTAGTTCAGTTTTACTAAAACCAAGTTTTTCACCAACAGTATTGATCAGTTTGTGCTCAGCAGGAGCAAAATCACCATCTACCAAAGCAAACTTTATCATATCCTCCAACTGCTTCTCTTTTTCAACATGGTTCTGGGGTATCAGGTAAAGGTATTCATGTGCTCTATCGAGCATAATGTTAAGCCTATCAAGGGGTATACCTCTTTCAAATGCAATTTTAGAGAGAGTAACTCTTTCAATATCCTCTATTTTACCGTCTACCGCTGCAAGTGAAACAAGGTTACGAAAATGCTCTAATTCAATATCTAACATAACTATGGCCTATAATACAGTTTAAAAAATGCTACGGGCTTATAAGATAAGAGATTAAATTGAAATATGATAGCATTTTAACAGGATTCAATTCCTATTTTTGCTATTAGTTTACTACATATGATTCCGGGTCTGACATGTCATTCCTTTTCCCTATATTCCATCAACACAAATAATCATTTCTTCTTGGATACTACTATTGATGTATCCTAGTTCCAACCCTCCTTTTACTTCACATTTTGAGACTAGTACGAAAAAATATGATCTGATTCGTTATTCAGAAAACCAGAATCTAAAGCGATATCTGAATCATAGATTTTAGGAGAACCAACGGCAAATTAATCTTCAACTTCAGATTATCTGGTCAATATTTAAGCACGCCTTCTTATTGACATTTTTATTATTGAGGATTTGCAAATAAAGGCTTATATTAATGCATAGACCTCATAAATGCGTACCCCTATACTATATTATTCATTTATACAGTTCTCCCAATATTTGGCCTATGCTGTAATAGGGATATCTGTAGTAGTTTTGGCTGGTTGGCAATTCAATATTGACATTTTCAAGCGTGTCATCCCTGGTCTTGTTGCCATGAATCCACTTACTGCCATTTGCTTTATTATGTCTGCAGTTTCTCTTCTTCTTTTTTACTCTAAAAAGGCATATGTAAAATGGGGTAAAGTAGTAGCCATGAGTGTTACTACCATTGGCTCCATAAAGGTAGTTGGAATGTTGATAGGGTTGGAATACAATATAGATGAACTCCTGTTTCACAATAAGCTGCAAGCCGATATTGTAGTTGAGAACACCAATAGTATGGCTCCTAACACAGCACTGTGTTTTATAATTATTGGTCTGGCCTTATTTTACCTACAGCGAGAAAGTCAGGCGGGAAAGAAAGGTTCGGAGTTCTTGTCCATAGCAGTTTTACTGATATCTCTTTTATCAGTGATCGGATACATATATAATATCAGCTTCTATTATCGCTTCTTGGCCTTCATTCCAATGGCACTACATACTGCACTCTGCTTCCTAACCTTATCCATTGCAGTATTATTTTTTCATCCTGACAAGGGTATGATTAGTGAACTAACTACCCCTCATGCAGGAGGAAAAATGGCTCGCAAGTTACTACTGCCCATTTTTCTGGTTCCTATACTATTGGGGTGGATATCCCTTCTTGGAAACAATGCTTCACTTTATGATTCAGAATTTGCTGCAGCTACTTTTACTATTGGGGTCATTATACTCCTGGCAATTGTTACCTGGCTGGCGGCAAAATCGCTCAACCAGGCTGACCGGCAAAGAGACCAGAACGAAACAGAGCTTGAAAATGCCAATGAAGAGCTTAGGGCACAGGCTGACCAACTTACGGCTTTAAACAAAGAATTAGAATCCTTTTCATATTCCATCAGCCACGACTTAAGAGCCCCCTTGAGAAGTATTATCGGTTTCAGCAAAATACTTGAAGAAGATTATGAACATATACTGGATCAGGAAGGGAAAAAAATTCTGACCACGGTACTAGCAAGTTCAGAAAAAATGAACAAACTGATAGATTGCCTTCTGAGTTTCTCAAAATTGGAAAGAGAAAGCATTGAAAAGAAAAAAATAGATATGAACAAGCTGGCACAAAACACCATTAAAGAACTTTTAGGCTCTCACACAAATAACATTTCTATTACCATTGACCCTCTTCCAGCAGCCAACGCAGATAAAGTCATGATATCTCTGGTTTATCAAAACTTAATCTCCAATGCCATTAAGTATTCCTCAAAAAAGGAATCTCCTTCTATTCATATTGGTACAAAAAAAATGAATGGAGAAGCAGTTTATTTTGTTAAGGATAATGGAGCCGGCTTTGACATGAACTATTACGACAAGTTATTTGGAGTTTTTCAACGCTTGCATAGTGATAGAGAATTTGAAGGAACAGGAATCGGATTGGCTACGGTTAACAGAATTGTACAAAGACATGGTGGACGCACTTGGGCTGAAGGAAAGATTGGCGAAGGATCCGTTTTTTACTTTACACTAGGTAATTAACAAAGTTCTGCTGCTAATACCTTACCTTTGAAGTTCAACTAGTTATTATTTTTGACAATTCTTCCTTTATACCTGATCCCTGTGATCCGTCCTTTCACAAATCATCAATAAAATAAAGGCCGATCTTCATTTTGTAAATTTAACCACGGCTCACGGGTTAGTTGAGTAGAAGCACAAATCTATAATGGGTAAATATAACGGCGCAGACTATCAAAAAAATATCGAAAAACAGCATTCAGAATCAGTACTAACAGAAGAACGGGAATATTGGTGGAATGAGGATTACCTGGAACTTTTATCTAAGAGGCTCAATTTTGATCAGTGTCAAAAGGTTGCAGATATTGGCTGCGGCATTGGTACTATGTCATTCGCGCTTTCAAAGTTCTTTCCCGAAAACACTGTAATAAAAGGAATGGATTTTGAAAAAGGGCATATTAAAAAGGCGCGTCAAAAGAGCAAAAAGAAGAGTAGAGAACATGGAAACGAATTTCACTTTGTTGAAGGAGACGCTATGGATATACCTTTCGAGACTGATGAAATGGATCTCACCTTTTGTCAGACTCTGCTAATTCATGTGGACCAACCAACGCATGTTCTTGAAGAAATGAAGCGTGTAACTAAAAACGACGGTTGGATTGTAGCCATTGAACCTAACAACCTTGTCCACTCACTAATGTTTGACAATTACGCTCAAACCCACTTTGACATTGATGATATGATGAAGATCATTGAAGTACGTCTAAGGTGCGAAAAGGGAAAAAGAAAGCTGGGGCTTGGTTTTAATTCACTTGGAGACGCTCTTCCTGATCTTTTCACACAAGTAGGGTTAGAAGACATACAGGTTTGGATTTCCGATAAAGCACTATCCTGTATCCCTCCCTATGATACCCG
Organism: Fulvivirga marina; assembly: GCF_016775155.1. GTDB lineage: Bacteria > Bacteroidota > Bacteroidia > Cytophagales > Cyclobacteriaceae > Fulvivirga > Fulvivirga marina. Next base: position 28,882 of record NZ_JAEUGD010000016.1, read on the forward strand.
AGAAAAAAGAGTAAGGGTTGCACAATTGATAGATTGGCTGGAAACGGGGGGCGGTGGTGGCTTCAATTATGACCGTGACTTGTGGTATTTCAAGGCAGGAGGTGGAAAGAAGGCTGACTTTGATATATATTGGAACTATGTAATGATGTACAAAGAAAAGCTTTTAAAACAGCTTATTGAGCAAAAATACATCTCGGCAGGAGGAAGTTTAATGTATATTGTGGCTGGCAGAGTTTCCAAATAGAGCCCACAGACTAGGACTTGCTCATTACAGCTCCACCAATTCTATTTTTAAGGTGGGGCAATTCTTCCAATGGGGTTACCGTTGAAAGCAATCCATCCAGGTTCCGGGAAAACTTAGTAGTAATGAGGCTTAGCTTGTATTCTGAATCTTGTTCATACCAAACCTTTTGAAGGTCGTACTGAATATCAAATGCATTTTGCAAATTATAAAATTGATGCATTTGTGATTTTGCTACGTGAAGTGTATCTGGATGATAATAATTAATAATGGAAATCGATTTATGCATAGACTTTTCCGACTCCAAGTTGAGCCATTGGTACCCAAGAGAATTGATATACCTAATAGTCAAATCCGGGTTGATAACATAAAATATTGTTGGTACAACCTCTCCTACCTGCTCAAGTGTCATTTCTTCTTCTAAAATCCAATGATCTATTGCGAGCAGGTTAACATTATCCAGCATCAAATCTTTTTGCACAATAAATAGATTAATTAGTATACGCAAAAATATTAATAAATTATTAAATCATATAATTAACTAATTAATATATCTTACATATTTAATTTCAGTAATTAAAAATTACTTCTGGCCTATAAGCGAATATCAGGTTAACCAATTACAAAATAGCAACATTCTACTAACAAAACTTACATGTTTCGAACTACAGCAACCTAATATGTCAATACTACTATTAGGTCAGGAAATGCAATGGACCTGCATTGGGGTTATAAATAACAGAAATAACCCCAATACAAAGCCCTCATTGCGGTGGCAATAATTTATATTGTTAATGGCTGGGTGGTGTAGTAGGTCTGACTTCAATTTTACTAGGCAATGTCCTCGGGTTAATCCTTAGTAAATCTACTACCATTTCTCCTATATCTTCGATCTGTATTTTCCATGCATCCTGCTCCCCTGGTTCATGATTATTAAAGTGAGTAGAAACAGACCCCGGCATGATTGTACTTACCCTTATACCATACTTGCGAAGGTCCAACATAATTGCCTGTGTAAACCCCGTTAACCCAAATTTACTAGCATTATATGCAGAACCTCCTGCAAAAAAGTTAGTACCAGCGAGGCTTGATATCGTGATAATATAACCCTTGCTAATTTTGAGCGGATCGATTGTCGCTTTAACAGTATTGAATACACCTGTTAAGTTTGTACCTATAGTCTCCTGCCATTGCTCTGAAGTAAGCTCTTCAATAGAGCCAAAATGTCCAAGACCCGCATTCGCAATTACAACATCCAATTTACCCCATTTTTGTAGTATTTTAGCTACCGCATCCTTTTGGGAATCTATATTCCGAACATCTGCCTCAATTGCCAACACCTCACTATTTCCAATGCCCTGAAGCCTTTTAGCCGCTTCATCTGCAGCATCTTGCGATCGGCTTGTGATTGCTACATTCATTCCACTCTTGATCATAGCTTCTGCTATCCCAAAGCCTATTCCTTTACTGCCCCCTGTTATTAATGCGGTTTTTCCTTCTATTTCTGTCATTTTATTTTTTGGTTTTCTAAACTTTACTTGTTTACGGAATAAAGATTCCTTTGTTATCGATCAATTATTTACCTGATAGATATGCTTCTATGAAGACAACTGACCTAGCCAAATCGTCCATTAAACTGAAAAATGGCATATTTAATAATAAAAGTTAATAGTTTTGCAACTAAATTAAGTTTGAGACATGAGGCTTGTACAGTTATCCCGCGAATTAGGTATTACACAAAGTGAAATCATTGAATTCCTAACAAACAGCGGTATTAAAAACATAGAAGGGAGTAATACTAAAATTGATGACCATGCAATAACCCTAGTCATGCAACATTTTGGCAAACCAAACATTGCTGAGGCAGAAGAAGCCGATCAACCTCGGACTTCTGATGCAGTGCAAACAATGAATCCGGTTGAGACCAATGAAGGGGAACCCAATCAAATGGTGAGTCAAGAATCAAATACTGTATATGAGGAAAATCAGTTAGAGGAAGTTGTATCTCTTGAGGAAAATATGGCTGATGAAAGTGCTGATTCCGATCAAAATGAAGCTGGGGGCAATTCTGATTCTCCTCACAAGGTAGAGGTTATAAGGGCAAAGAAAATAAAACTTGAAGGTATTAAGGTATTAGGCAAAATTAAACTCCCTGAGCCTGTAAAAAAAGAAAAAGAAGAGGTCAATGAAAAACCAGTTATAGAAAAGAAGCACCCCAAAAAAAGAAGCTTCCAGGATAAAAATGGAAAAAAGCCTCATCGCAAGTCTAAAAGGGAAGAAAGCTACGAGCAAAAACAAAAGCGCCAGGAAAGAGAGGCTCTGAAAAAGAAAAAGGAAAGGGAAAAAAAACTAAAAGAGAAAAAGAAAGCCCATTACGAACAACAGGTTAAACCTGGCCTGAATAAACAAAAGCCATCCGCTAAACCCAAGAAAAAGAAAACTTCAGAAGCTCCAATTGAAAAAGAAGAAGTTATTCATTACAAAAATCCAATAAAGAAGTTTTGGGCATGGCTAAATGGCAAGTATGACTAACCCAATATTTGGGTAACCTCATCGTTATTAGCGTATTGAGTAATATTATTTGCAATTTGGCAATATGAAAAAAATTATAATACTGGCAGCAACAGTTATTGTTGCAAGCAGCCTTTTTTACTATCTGTATTGGTCTCCTGTCTATCGGATTAAACCTCTTAACCTGATTCCTCCTCAGGCATCTTTTATATTGGCAAGCAGTCGCCCTATCGATAGCTGGCAAGAATTGAGCGAGAGTGACATATGGGCACATCTCAAAAAGAACCCTCAATTCGCAGAAATAACTGATAATGCCAATTACCTGGATTCACTATTTTGGGCTAATGAATGGCTGGACTTTGTTGGCAACAAGGAACTTTTAATTGCGGCGCACCCTGTACAAGATACTTATGATTACTTATATGTTATGGACCTGGCACGGGCATCTCGCCTTCAAAACATAAAGTACTACATGCAGAATTTTGTTGATGAGAGCTATAAATTAACATACAGAAAATATGAAGGTGTAGAGATCACCGAGTTTTATGATATCATAGAAAAAGAGACACTTTACCTCTCTTTTATTGAAAATCTGCTCGTAATCTCTTATTCTCCTACACTGATTGAAGCGGTGATTAGGCAACACGTCAACCCAGAAGAAAATGACAGGTATTTTCTAGAGATAACTGATCAACTGGGTTACAAAGGACAGTTACGAGCATATGTGAACCTCAATAGCTTCATGGACTACCTGGGACAATTCGCTCTTGACAACCCATCAATGGATATGATTAAAACCAGTCTCAGGTATGGAGGTTTTGCCTTGAATCTTGGCGAGAACAAGCTTGGGTTAGGCGGTATCACCAATATTAATGATACCGTTAACTCGTACTTAAAAGCATTGTACATGTCAGGGGAAGGCTCTCACGAATTCCTTAAAGTTATCCCGCAGACTTCTCCATATTTTGTGAGTCTGGGTTTCAATGATTTCCCTTCATTTGTCGAAAACCTCGAGAGCACATTAAGAACAAACCCAAATCAGGAAAAGGCCTACATGGAGAACAGAAATCTTGTAGAGAGTTTCTTGAAAATTGACCTCAATGAGGTTTTTATAGACTGGGTTGACAATGAAGCTGTCATGCTCCAGGCTAATGCAAGTAGCAAAACCGGCATCAATGAATATGCACTCTTACTGAAAGCCAAAGATATTGAACAGGCTAAAACAGGACTGGGTAAGATACGCCAACAAATAAAGAAAAAAACACCTGTAAAGGTAAAAAGCGTAACCTATAAGGGGCATGAAATCCATTATATGGCCATGAAAGGTTTCTTCAAAGTATTCCTAGGAAAGCTCTTTGACAAGTTTGATAAACCATACTACTGTACAATTGGTAATTGGGTAATATTCAGTAATCATCCTCACACTTTGAAGAATATTATAGATGCTGTAGAAGATGAAACCACCCTATATTACAATGATGAGTTTCAAGAACATTATGAAGAACTAAAAGATCATACGTCGGTATTCGCATACATCAATATGCCAGACCTATTTGATGACCTGCGTCCGCTTATGGAACAGGAAGACTGGTGGGATATGCAAAAGAACAAGGATTATATTACCTGTTTTAAACACATGAGCCTCCAACTTTCTCCTCAGGATGGTGATATCTTTCATACTGGGCTTTACACCTCTTTTGAAGTACCTGCTATAAATGGATACACAAGTAAAAAAGCATTACCCTCGATAGTACCAAAGTACGAAACACCCCATCAGGCACTTGCTTGGTCAGAGACCTATAAGAAAGTGCTAAAAGAGATAGATAGAATAGCAATACCCGACCTTACTCAGGATGAATACAAAGCCTATTATGAAAACGGCAACCTCCAATATGAAGTAGACCTCAAAAACGGGTGGAAACATGGCAGGTTTGAAAGCTACTTCGAAAATGGCACTGAGCAGTTTAAAGGTCGTTATAAGAATGATAAAAAAGACGGTACCTGGAGAGTTTATAATGAACAAGGCGAATTAATTACCAAAATTAAATATGACGAGGGTATACAAGAAAAATGAGATTATTGGAAACAAATAAAAGCCCCTACCTTGGTAGTGTAAACTGAACGCTGAACGCTGTCCTGCCCGCTGATCAAGTCGAGCGGTGATCGTTCTCTAAATTTAATAGCGAATTGCTGAACTGTCAAGCTCCAATTATGGAATGGTGCTGTTTATTTTGAAACGTTATCCCAAACTGGAAGTTTTAACCTTAATTTATTGCTCTTCCAAAAGTGTAATTACCGAAACTATACCGGATAGACTTTTACACGAGACAAATCAATATAATTAGTTTTTAAAAACCTCTTTTTCTACGATTTAAAATGAAAATTACTTCATAACTTTAACTTCATCAAACCACCGGCACTTAACTACACACCGGCTTAAAAAGAAAGGATTATGGATGACCTGATGGCTGCGCGGTCTCAAATGGCCTTATCTCTCGGATTTCATATAATTTTTGCGTGTATAGGTATGGTCATGCCCTTTTTTATGGCCACCTCTCACTACTTTTATCTTAAAACGGGTGATCTTAACTATAAAAACCTGACAAAAGCATGGGGTAAAGGTGTTGCTATATTTTTTGTAACAGGCGCGGTTTCTGGCACCATGCTTTCTTTTGAGCTTGGCTTACTATGGCCAGCCTTCATGGAACATGCCGGCCCAATCTTTGGAATGCCTTTTTCTCTGGAAGGAACAGCCTTTTTTATTGAAGCCATAGCTATTGGCTTTTTCTTGTATGGCTGGGACAGGTTCAGCCCTTGGTTTCACTGGATAACTGGGCTAATTGTAGGTATCAGTGGCCTAGCTTCTGGTATTCTGGTGGTAGCAGCTAATGGCTGGATGAACAGCCCTTCAGGCTTTGACTATGTCGATGGCAAATATATTAATATAGACCCCATAGCGGCGATGTTTAACGACGCTTGGTTTACTCAGGCACTCCATATGACCATAGCAGCCTTTGTTGCTACAGGTTTTGCAGTGGCAGGCATACATGCCCTGATGCTTTTAAAAGGCAAGAATATAGGCTTTCATATCAAGGCATTCAAAATAGCTATCATTTTCGGCGGAATTGCGGCTGTAGTCCAACCTATTTCAGGAGATATTTCAGCCAAAGATATTGCCAAAAGACAGCCTGAAAAACTGGCGGCAATGGAGTCTCATTTCGAGACAAAAAAGCAGGCACCACTACTTATTGGAGGTATTCCCGATCTGGAGAGAAAAACCGTAGATTATTCCATAAAAATTCCCGGGGCTCTTAGCTTTCTTGCTCACGGCGACTTTGATGCTGTTGTAATCGGACTTGATCAGATCCCGGAAGAAAATCACCCTCCTGTTTTAGTAACTCACATAGCCTTTCAAATCATGGTCTTTACAGGTATGATTATGGTTGGTTTAGGCTTACTATACTTCTTTGCCATTTGGAAAAAACAGAACTGGATTAACAAAAAATGGTTTCTGAAGTTATTTATTGCGGCAACTCCCTTAGGCTTCATAGCCGTTGAAGCCGGGTGGACCGTGACAGAGGTTGGGCGACAGCCATGGATACTTTATGGCTATATGAAAACAAGTGAAGCCCTAACTCCTATGCCAGGAATCACTTATTCATTCATAGTGTTTTCCTTGGTATACCTCTCATTATCTTTAGTTGTAGTGTTTCTACTTTACAGACAAATAAAGGCAGTACCTGAATTATATAGCAACCAGAACAAAACTACGGAGTCAATTCAATAGCCTATGTTATACGTTGTCATTGCATTTCTAAGTTTATCCATTCTGTTCTACCTCCTTTTCGGTGGGGCAGACTTTGGTGCTGGTATAGTGGAACTGATTACTAAAAGCGAACTCCGGCAAAATACCCGAATGCTTACATATAAAACAATTGGTCCCATATGGGAGGCAAACCATATGTGGCTCGTCATCATTATTGTTATTCTTTTTGTAGGCTTCCCTCCCATCTATTCAACACTGTCAATTTACCTGCATATCCCTTTGCTTTTCATGCTGCTCGGCATTATTGGCAGAGGTACTGCCTTTGTCTTTCGCCATTACGATGCTGTAAAAGATGACATGCAAAGGGTTTACAATCTCATATTCACTTATTCAAGCTTTATCACGCCCTTTTTTCTAGGTATAATAGCTGGTGCCATGATATCCGGAAATATCAACCCTGATGCGGACAACTTCTACGCCCTTTTTATTGCTCCCTGGACTGGATTTTTCCCTATCACGGTTGGTATATTTACTGTATGTATTTGTGGTTTTCTTGCTGCAGTTTACTTATCAGGTGAAGAGACTGATCAGGATATCAGACAGCTATTTATTCGTAAGGCTCGTTTACTTAATTTAGGTACTGTACTATCTGGTGCTATGGTGTTTTTTGCCGCCTACATTGATGGTATATCACAAATGGTTAAGCTGGTCATCCAACCTGTTACACTGATCATACTAACCCTTGCTTCTCTTTCTTTATGGCTTCTCTGGCACTTTCTTCATAAGCAAAAAGCTATGGAAAGTCGCCTTATTGCAGGATTTCAGGTTACAATGATACTTTTGGCCATAGGCTACCACTATTTTCCGAACTTTCTGGTGATGCATAATGGCACAAATCTATCTCTGATTAATTCAGCAGCTATGGGTAAACCAATTACTACACTAGCATGGGCTCTTATACTGGGCAGTATATTTATTCTTCCTTCACTTTTCTATCTGATATACAGTTTCCAAAAAGAACAGCAAAAGGAGGTTTTGTAAATATTGATTTACCGAATGTATTGAAATAGTCTGCACACTAATTAAAAAATAAATTCAATGGATCGGCCTTAGATCATACCACGGCTTTTCAACTCCAGGTATTTATTGATAGCATTAATGGATAAGTTTTCCGGGCGAGTAAATATATTTTGTATGCCATAACGACTCAGTTCACTAGTGATCTGCTCTCTATCAGAAGCGATCTTATGCGCAATGGTCTTATAGTAAATATCCTTGAGTGTTTTCTTTTCAGCACTATAATAGTTTATAAGCTCTTTATTTTCGAATACAACCACCACAAGTAAATGTAATTTATTGATCCTCCTAAGTACCGGCAATACACGTTCCAACGCATGTGCACTTTCAAAATTTGTAAACAGAAATATCAAACTACGGCCTCTCAGGGTTCTCCTTAGTACTGTATACATTTTTTCATAGTTAGCATCCAGCCTACTCTCCTCTTCTCTGTAAAGAGCTTCCAGTATTTTCTTCAGTTGGCTCCGACCTCGATCTGCCTTAATGATACTACCCATATTATCTGAGAACGTGATCAATCCTGCTTTATCCTGCTTCTGAAGCGATGTATTAGCTATAACTAAACTCGAGTTAACCGAATAATCCAGTAAGCTTAGTCCATTAAATGGCATCTTCATATAGCGGCTTTTATCTATAAGACAATAAACCTGCTGAGCCTTTTCATCTGTATAGCTATTTACCATAAGTTTACTAGCTCTGGACGTCGCCTTCCAGTTCATACTCTTGTAGTCATCTCCAATGGTATATTCCTTGATTTGCTCAAACTCATAGCTATGCCCAATCCTTCTGATTTTCTTAATACCAAAATTTGAAGTGATGCTTACAGCTGCCTTAAGCTCATACTTCTTCATATCAATAATGGAAGGGTAAACAGCGACATTATCCTCAAGGTTGAAAGATATACGCCTCTGGACAAGACCAATAACAGAGGTTAAGAATAAATGAACCTTTCCAAAGTTATATTGCCCTCGCACCAACGGTCGAATGTTATAAACAGTTTTGTTTTTCTCATTTGGCAACAGGTGGGTATGCTTTACAAACCCCCTTCTTTGCAACTGGTAAGGAAGTTCATCTACAATTTCGATAGACAAAGGTATGGAAGACATATTTCTGATCCGAAGCTCTACTTCATTATCATTGCCTAGTGAGAGTAGTTTTGAAGTGCTTCTGGAGCAGGTTAAGGCAACCGACTTCCCATGTAACATGAGTACATCAGCAATTACAACAGCCATATAAGCCACAAGTGCCGTTTTGGCTATAGCCATAAATACTGGCCATGGAAAACCTAAAACAAACAAAAAAATAACCCCTCCTAGCAAAAGGAAGAATCTGGTAGGAAGATATAAATTCTTTAGTTGTCTCACCTGGGCACCTCAACCTTTTTGATAATCTCATCGATTACATCTTCAGGCTCCACGCCTTCCAACTCCCTATCAGGACTCAGAATAATTCGGTGGTTAAGGACTGCCTTGGCAACAAATTTAACATCATCAGGAATTACAAAATCGCGTGCATTAATGGCTGCCACAGCCTTGGAAGCCCTCATTAAAGCCAGCGAAGCCCTTGGGGATGCCCCAAGAAAGAGGTCTCCATTATTACGAGTGTCATGCACTATTTCCGCTATATAATCAAGTATTTCATCCTTGATATGGACCTGCTCTATCAACGTACCTGCTTCTTTGATGTCTTTCTTCTTCAAAACAGATTTTACGGCCTTCATAAGCTCGAGCGAGAAGTCACTTCTAAACCTTCTCAGAATGGTTTTTTCATCATTTAAACCCGGGTAATCAAGTTTTATTTTAAAAAGAAACCTGTCTAACTGTGCTTCAGGGAGTTTATAAGTACCTTCCTGCTCTATGGGGTTTTGGGTAGCAATGATCATAAATGGAAAGTCCATATTATATGTAATACCGTCTACGGTGATCTGACGCTCTTCCATCACTTCAAATAAGGCAGATTGAGTCTTGGCAGGGGCTCGGTTGATCTCGTCGATCAACACTATATTGGCAAAAACAGGTCCTGCATTAAACTTGAACTCCGAGTCTTTCATATTGAAAACGGAAGTCCCCACTACATCAGAAGGCATCAGGTCTGGAGTAAACTGCACGCGACTGTATTTGACAGATAAGGTCTGAGCAAAAAGCTTAGCCCCCATGGTCTTTGCCAAACCGGGAACACCTTCAAGTAAAATGTGCCCCTGAGTGAATAAAGAAACCATCATAAGGTCGATCAACTGGTCCTGACCTACCAATATTTTTTTGATCTCTTGCCGTACAGCACTTACATTATTCCTAAACCTAATGAGTTCGTTATCCTCCCGTAGACCTTCTTCCTGTAAATTTTCTTCCATTTTTATTTACTCTTTTGATAAAATGATTCAATCATTTCGTGGAAAGCAACCAGATCATCGGCACTTATCTCCACTTTAAAATCCAATCTTTGATATTCTTTAAATATTTTCTCCACTTCTTCAAAGGGCACCTGCGATTTCAAGCTGACTCTTTTGATAAGATTGTCATCTAACACGTTTGTAAGCAAGTTGTAATTATGCCGAATATAAGACAAAAAGAGGTTCATCTTATGATCAGCAATTTTCTTATGATTTTGTTCCTCAAAATACAAATAGCCCATAGTTTCGGCGAATTCAATGGTGGTATTCGTATTGGGCTCCAATACAGGAATTATCCGTTGTCTTCGCTTAGCATAAAAGATCATGTATATGAAACTGGTGATGAGCAACAGATACCAGGCCCATTTCAGTGGTGGCTGAGAAAGTATATACTTCAAAGGACTATCCTTGCTTTCAGCTTCGTCAAACGGGGTTTTACTAAATTCATCCCAATACACTTGCCTGACTTGAAAATAAGACATCACCTGTTCTACATACGCTAAAGACTCTTCATTCTTGAGGTAGTAATTGCCAAAAACCAATGGAGTAGTATGGAAGTAGAAATAACCTTCACCAAATTTGACTCTGAAAAAATTAGGCTTATCTTCATTAAAATAGGCCAGCACTTCCACAACATCCGTACATTCCAAACTGTCAAGGTAGCTCCAATAATTACTCACTGGACGCCAATACATGATATACTCATATGCATATTCCTCAGGTTCTTTCTCAAACTTCATCATTATTTTTTCAGCAGGCTCTGAGCTTATCACACCACACTCATCAAAATATATTTCATAGCTGAGGTCGTAAGGAAATGCTGTTGTTGCGAGTAAAGCAGAATTTCCTGCAGAAACAAAAGAAGTAAGACTGTCAAGGTCTTCATACCGATAGTAGGCTTCACGCCCTAAAAAAACATACAAAGATTGCTCCTGGTCTGCAGAAAGACTTGCTGCCACAGGCGACTCTATAATAGTAAAATTTTCATCATAATGAGTCTTCATCAGTTCATGATAAATATAGCCTCCGTATGGTTGCTTACTATCAATTTTGTAAGTTTCACTCCAATTATAAAATTTATTGCTACCAGCTGTAAAGAAAAAAAATAAGAACACAGCAATAAGTAAAACCCCGATGATGATCAATAGCTTTTTCCTATCCATTGTCATATTGATTTATGGATTGGTAATAGCTCTTAAACTTATGACTCATCTCAACAAGATATTGGTCTCCCATATTCTTCTCTCCATACCATATCAATTGATAAATGCCGGTTACTTCCTCAAAGCGATCATAAGTGTTGTGCCCTCTCATTTCGTAGAGGTAGTCCATATTGGTCTTTTCCTTCTTCCAATTGATCAAACCTTTAGTCGCGAGTTCTTTAATAATTATCAGGTAATAAATTCTCAGGGCAAGACGGTAATTCTTATCCTCAACAACTTTTTTGAGCCATTGCATCAAATCAGATTCCATGAGGTTCTGCTCAATATCCTCTAGCTTTTGCTGCATATCACCTCCCTTGTGCTTTGCCTTTATGCGAAGATTATTACCGGCAAGTTTGCTGATAACCACAATTAGGATAATAATGAAAACCGCAATAACAATGATCTGCAAAAATTGCCCGCCCGCGGGGAATATACTTCCTCCTTTAGAGCGGACATTTCCCTTAGACTCTCTTTCTTTTTTTTTAAGCTCCTTTTTATCTGGGGAATAGTCAATATCCTTAGTTATTTCCTTCCAGTGCTGTCTATTGAAGGTATCAAAATCCTCATTCTGACATCTGCTGTCAGTAAACACAAAAAAAACCAATGCTATCGTCAATATTACGATTCTCACCTAAACATCCTTTCTTTTACCAAAATTAGAGATTTGCTCCTTTAGCCATACTGCCTCCTTAATCTCTACAAGAGTATAATATTGGATCGAGAATCCCAACAAAAAGAAGGGTATAACCATTGCGAGCCCCAGAGTCATGACCAATCCATTTATTACCAAACCAATATGGTAAGTTGTTTCCGGATCCAACACAAAATTAGCCTGAATAAACTCCATATAGAATGCAAAAAAGGGCGTATCAGTTAAAACAAAGAAGGTAAAACCAATAAATAGCAACAGAGCATAAAGCCCCAAGGCTCTTCCCAACGTCTCTTTCCAAAGACCACTCACGCGGCTAATGGCTGATCCCAATGAAATTTGCTCCTTTAAATAAATGAATGTACAAAATAGTGCCATTGGCATAATCAATACCCAAAAGAAAAAAGAAAAAAATCCATTGATGAAGAATGGCATATTAATTAAAAAGCTTGCAAATAGACCCGCTATCAGGGCTCGCTGCTTGCTTAATTTAATTGCATGATATTTCGGAAACCGAAGCAAGGTAAGATACACAATGCCCGCCAGAAAAAGTAAATTAACAAAAAATAACGCGGGATATTCTTGATAATCAATAAGAAAGGACAACTTCTTAAAAAACCATGAATCTACGTAAATCAAACTATTCCCTATAGGTTCTCGCAAAACAAATGCTGCTCCTGCCAGGTACACTAGTGTAAGCAATATGGCTGATTTAAAATACGGCTTAACTATTCTTTGGTAAATTAAAACAGCATCTCTAAAGATCTCATTGACTTTTCTAATTTTCCCTTCCAGTGTAGGTACTTTTAAATTCCTCGACTGTAGACGAGTTTCTCTTAATGGTTGTAGGGTACCATTCCTATGCTTGGAAAATGGTACCCATACAAAATAAAAAACCATAAAGAATAATGACACTAAAATCAGTGTCAGTTTTACCATATCCGGAAGTTCAGTGTATCTGGTTACAAATGACTCGATCAGTGCAGCAAATACCAATATGGGAACAATACCAATCAACAACTTAAGTCCTCGCCTTGCTGAAAGCTGAAAAGCCCGTATCCGCGAATGAGTGCCTGGAAAAACAAATCCCTTACCCAACACTATCCCCGCTGCACCGGCTATAACTATAGAAGATATCTCCAAAGTACCATGAAGCCAAATACTAAGAAAAGACTCTACCCCCAACCCTCGCTCGATAAAAAAGAATTGGAAGGTACCCACCATGATACCGTTATATACTAAAACGATGATTGCACCCAAAGAAGCAAGGATGCCCGTGATAAATGTAAGAAAAGCCACCCTTACGTTATTCAACGTAATACTCAAAAACATATCCACTTCATTGGAACTTTTATAAACCCCCATAGGGTCCCCATCTTCTATGTTATTGATAGTCATGTCAACATAACTATCTCCCAGGATAGATCTGGCAAACTCAGGGTCGTAGACTGAGGATAGTACGCCAATAGCAAATGCCAACAAAAAAACTACTAGCGCTGTAAAAAGTTCATACCTGCAGTAAAAAACAACACTTGGCAATTCTTCCTTCCAAAAATTAACAAACTTATTTCTGCTTTCTTTTTTATTCTTATATATGTTGTAAAAAAGTTGCTGTGCGAGATTATTGAGGTAAACACGAATAGACCGGTTAGGGTAATTGGTGCGTGCATATGAAAGATCATCCGTGATCTGAATAAAAAGATCACTAAGTTTGTCAGGATCTCTTTTGTTAAGGCGGAGAAGTTGTTCAAATTTTAGCCATTTTTCCTTATTTTGCTCAATGAACTTCGTCTCCTTCATATAATATGACCAATTTGCTCTTAAACTGGCAATATGCAAAAAATTGAAATTAACACCACACAAAATGTTAGTATTGAATTCGAAGCAGCCTTACTTCGTGACAGGGTTTTGGCCTTTGGGGTAGATTTTCTAATTATGGGTGGTGCTTCACTTATTATTTCCATTATCATCACTATAGCCTTCACCAGTACAGCAGAATACCTGTATTATTTCTTTATAGTACCTATAATTTTCTTTTATAGTCTCGCTTTTGAAACACTCAATCATGGCCAATCTCCAGGAAAACGAGTGATGGATCTTAAGGTAGTGAAATTGAATGGTGCTGAGCCCCGATCCAGTGACTATGTAATGAGGTGGGCTTTTAGAATGGTAGATATCTATTTATCCTTTGGGGTACTGGCTGCTATTTTTATAGGAAGTTCTAACAAAAATCAAAGGCTTGGGGATATGGCGGCAGAAACCACCGTAATAAAAATTAAACCAACTAGGACACTTCGCCTCAATGACATTATTAACATTAATTCCATTGATAACTACCAGCCTGTATACCCTGAGGTTAAGAAGCTTTCAGAGTCTAATATGCTACTGGTTAAAAGCGTAATAGAAAGATATAAAGCTTTCCCTAACCAAGCCCATCGCGAAGCGGTACATACGCTTGCTGTAAAGGTTAAGGAAAAAATCAAAGTAGATCAAGACACAAACGGGGATCTCGACTTTCTTCAAACTCTCATTAAAGATTATGTTGTACTAACCCGTTAAGACTACGAAGAATATACCCTACTAATCAAGCTGCCTTTTGAGATACTTTGATATATTGCTTTAACTCCTTTTGCTTAAGCATGATATCTGCTAACGGGAGATGTAAATCTTTGCTATATAGCCTGTATATTAACTGCCACTCCCTTTCATCCATAAAACCATCAGCATTGGCAATTATACTCAACCATGCTACAAAGCGAACTTGGATGTTAATATCAAGTTGCTTCATTCCCTGAAGAACTTCTTTGTAAAGCAAGGCATGGTCAATGGTTCTTAGGGTTTCTACTTCTCTTTCCAGGGAATCTTCTGTAATCCTTTCATACTCCGCCATCCTCTTTCCCACCACAAGTTCCTTGTCATCAATAATGTCATCTGCGTAAACAAGCAGAACATACATTTTAATCAGTGTGAGTTGTCTATTCATGATCTTTTAGGATGTTTTTATTACATCGTACCAAAATCAATACCATTAAAAAAACGCTTTTTATTCATTAAATTAAGCAATAATATAACTTTTTAAGATCCCAATACGGGAAAACTATTCAATATGGATAAAGCCATGGGTAATTGCCGTCTTTAGCTCATACCCAGGCTATAATATTTCAATGTTTTCCTAATGCTATAAGTTTTTCAACATCATTGTTAATAGATAAGGTTAACAAAGTAGTGGCTGTACAAAATACAGGACTGGTTATACAATGATGTCCATTCCAACTTCCATCCTCATTTTGGATACTGATTAACCTTCCTGAAACATTGTTATACCACTTCTTCCAATCTTCATCCTGATTGATTATTAAGGATTCACCTGTTTGCAAATAACTAAGAAACTCTTCACCCCCGTTATTTCCAAATCCTTGAATCACTCGATCCTCCTGCGCTGTTTCTTTAGCTGATTCATACACATGATAAGCTGTTGAGTATTTTTGAGCTTCATCCTCACTATATCCAATCTTTGTCAGACTTTCAGCTGTTACAGGTTCGTTACTTTCTAGTTTCCCTTCCTTAACAGCCTTATCAACTTCCTCCCTAACTTTTCTAGCTTCTTTAGCACTTGCCCTCACCGAGCCAGAAACGGCATATAACACTACACCTGCCCCCTTCTCTGCATTGACCTTTCCAGACGAGGCATCATAATTGTTTTTTTGATAATTCCTGGATCTCTCAAGTACAGTTTCATCTATGTCTGCACCTTCATATTCCGCCGATTCCAATGCATTGTTTGCTAAAGAAGACTGCAACACGCCAGCCCATCCGGAACCTTTGAAACTCCCATCCTGATCCTGCTGTTGTTGAATTTTATCAGCGCAAATATTCATGCATCGCTGAACTCTCACCTTATCGGGATCATTTTCCTCCATCTCACTAACAATATTAGAAAAGAATTGAAGAGCCAGCACAGCATCAATATTACTTCCCAATTTGGTTTGGATCTGGGTATTCGTTTCCGTCGTAATTTTCAGTTGATCATCGGTTGTAGACTCTACCGCCTTCAGTAAATATTCAAGTACATGTTTTAACTGAACTGAATAACCCCCATGCTGCAAAGTATTACCAGTCCTCAAAAAGGCCATTCCTACCATAGCCGTTGTAGCCGGATCAGCACTAACAGCATGAGGATCCATAATCCCTTGACTATAGTGACTCCCTGCTCCCCAACCTCCGTTGGAAAGTTCAGCTGCAGCCATCCAGGCAAGCCCCTTATCTATGGATAGCTCAATATTTGTATCTGTATTAGTTATGTAACCCTGACTTGATGATTCCTCACCAAATAATGTTCTGAACACACACCCCTTTTCAGTGTAACAAACGGGGATTTCTTCTTGTACATCAGGGTAATGTACGTTATTAGTAACTGGCTGAGCGGTCGGCAATGTAATAAGTATAGAACCACCGACAGCAACTATTAGGCTAAAAGTTTTTAAAATCATCATATCTGTAAGCTTTTTGTTATACATATATGATGCTGCTAGATATGGTTATTCCATAACCCTTCAGAAAAAAAATGCTAAAACTTTCCTTTGAACTTTTCCTCCCAGTAATTCGCCTCTTTTTGAACCTCTATTCTTTTCTTCACTTCCGCTGATTGAAGTGTAGCACTCTTCTCACCTTTGGAGGTGGTATGATAATAGCCACAGTCGGGACACCAATAAGTAGATGTTGGTCCACCACCGGAAGCTGTTCTATATTTAGCCTGAAGGTGAATGAGCGCTTCCTCAGCTTCTCCTTTCGAATGATAGCATACTTTATTACTTACACACTTCATAATTCACCAACTTCCGGTAGTGTTAAATAGTTTCTGTAAATTTATATAAAAAAATTAGCTTATTGATTCTCGTACCTTGCTCGTATAATCTCTTAATGCTGCCTTAAAATCAACATTATCATCTTTTATCTTATTGATAATATAGATAGCCGCAAAGACATGCGTTAATTTTTCACCCTCATCTGCTCCGTTTATCTCTATAGTCGACTCTTCCTCATTGATCAGCGCTTCTTCAGCAGCTATTAAGTCCTCAATAGTATAATTCTCTACCAAACGCTTTATTTCAGGTATTTTCATTTGCTATTAGTTTAATTTTTCCAATAATTCCAATACAGCCTCTTCTTTGCTGGAAGCAACAGTATCAACCAACTCCCCATCCTTAAAGATTGCAAAGAAAGGAAGGTTAGTTACCCCAGCAACTTTCCTGGCATCAGGATTTTTTTCTGCATCCACGTCAATGAATGCTACATCAGAAAACCTTTCGTCATTGGACAGTCTTTTAAATTTAGGAGCAAAAAGCCTGCAACTGCCGCACCATCCGGCAAAATACTTTACTACGGCTTTATTACCTTTGCTTATTTCGGTTTTAAAATTCTCATCGGTCAATACTTCTACTGCCATATTTTACTTCTTTTATAATTTATAAAAACTACTACTGCAAATCACTCTTAAAGACACCCGTTAAACTAATAAGTTAATAGCTGCTAAAATTAAGATATCTTTTCAGCCAAACCTCAGTCATACAACATCTTTGTCAATGATTACGCGAAAAAAGATATTTTCAGCTAGATTTGCTTTCGTTTTTAATGGATTGTTTCAATTGACTCATAATTATTATCTATGGCACTTAAAACCTTCGTAAAAGTAAGTACTGTAAACAATTTATCTGATGCCCGTTATTGTGCAGGCATGGAGGTTAACCTTATTGGGTTTAACCTTGAAAAGGACAACAGCAATTATATCTCTCCTGAAAATTATAATGAGCTAACCGAATGGCTATCTGGAGTACAATATGTTGGCGAATTTGAAGGGTATAGTAGCTCAGAAGTTATTGAAACCATCGAAAATTATAATATTGATTATATACAGGTTGTAGATGTTACACAACTTGAAGCTCTTAAGACTCTCGATATTCCTTTAATACTTAAAACAGACTTAAACACCCTAGGGCAGCTACCTACAGATCTGGCAGTGGAATATTTACTAGTAACTTCTGGAGAAAATGAAATTTCTCAGGAGGAATTAAAAAAAATATCAGATGCAGCGGCTCACTACAAATTACTGTTAGGATCGGGTGTTACGGATCAAAACGCAGAGAGCATAGTACAGCAAACCAATGCTTATGGTATAGCTCTACAAGGGGGTGATGAGCTTAGACCTGGATATAAAGACTATGATGAGCTGGCAGATATTCTGGAAGCACTTGAGGATGAGGATTACTAAGATTATTTCTCTCTATTGACCTTACTAACATCCCTAGGAATAGTCCTGCTTATTTCCTTCTGTTTCTTCCGGTACTTTTCCCTTTCTTTCTTTGAGCAACCTTGGTGTCTAGTAAATAAGCAAAACCAAGTCTGAAACCCATATTCCTACCTTTAACGGGATCAACAAAGGTTATATTACTAAATTGGGCGGGAGATTCTTTATATAGGTAAGAATGGCCTAACTCAAACCTGAAATCAACAATATATACTCCACCTCCTGTGGGTTCAAGGACCAAACCTGTGGCAAAGTTTATACCTAACTGCACTCTATTAGCATCTTCAATTACGAGTATACTTGGGTCATCGTTTTCGTTAGTGCCACCAAACTTAACGTCATATTCAAGTTCTTCAATATGACTTTCCAACAACTCACCCGATTTCAATGTCCCATTCCCCTTCCACCAATAACTGATATTGGGTCCCAGACCTACAAAATATTTGAAACCTAAATTTTCACCAAAACTTCCTTTAAAATCCATTCGGTAAACTATGGGCAGATCAAAATGATGTGTAATAGACCTGTACTCCAATTCCGGATCTGATTTCGAAGCATCGCCTGTACCCTCTATTACTTTTCCCTTTCTGGAATAAACAAAGTCCGTCTGAAGAAAAAATCTATCCCTTACTCGAAAAGCAACCGTAAAACCCCCAAAATAGCCATATAGCGGTTCAATATCATAATATTCTTTAACTTGACTGTTATCATAACTGACCCATGACATCTGTCCACCTACACGGGGCCCGATAAGTATTTGCCCCAAAGAATCAATACTAAATAATAAAGATGCTGCTAACATAAATAGCAACGAGCAGGAAAAACGTCTGTTGGCGATAAAGATCATTTGTAGATAAAAAAATTATATTTTGTATTCAGTAATTTTAAAGCCAACTTTATTAATTGAAAATTTAATGCAAACTTATTAATTTTGAGACAATTTATCATATTTTTTAGACTTGAAAAGGCTTTTATAAAAACAATTATCGCAAATAGGGCGTAGCTTAACTCCTAAAGGAGTATTCTGTAGATAATAAATTTGCATTTTTTTATGTTATTTGTATCTACGCGCATATTTAACACATGGAATGGGCAAATTTTTTGGTATAGTATTTTTACTGTTACAGGCCTTTTTGCTGCATGCACAGCAGATTCCGGTTTATAATCATTATTATAATAACCCATATCTGTTTAACCCAGCAGAAGTAGGATCTAACGGCTATTTGAACTTCACATTAAACCACCGCCAGCAATGGAGAGGCATCGAAGGCGCTCCTGTGGTATCTACACTTACTTTTGAGGCTCCATTTGATTATAAGCAGCATGCTTATGGGCTTACCATTCGCAATTATGAACGTGGTCTGATAACTACCAATGATTTACTGGCTACCTATGCCTATACTGTATACCTCACAAAAGTCTCGAAAATATCCTTCGGGCTTTCTGCAGGGGTTACCAGTACTGATATAGATTTTGATCAAATTGATGATCCGGACGACCCTGTTCTCGACGAATTTTTAAGGAACAATATTCAACCCATTGCAAACTTTGGATTTAAGCTTAAAACCAAGAGTGGTTTAAATCTGGGTATAACCATTCCTAAATTGTTTAAGCCAACCATTATAAGCACCCAAGACTTTCAAAATTATGAGTTTTCTCCCTTCGATGAGATACTCTTCTCTACATATTATAAAAAACGGATAGATAAGAAGATCGTAACCAGAAGAATTAAAGGTATACGTAGAAGAGTGGCTATTGAAGATGCCTATGCCCCATTACAAATGTACCTTTTGTATCGCTACTCAAAGGTGACGGATGAACGGATTGAAGTGCTTTCTACGTTGCATTTACATGAAGATTTCTGGATTGGTGGAGGGTATCGACTTAATTATGGAGCCTTTGGGCTGGTAGGGTTTAATATTTCGTCGTTTTCGTTTGCTTACGCCTATGAACCCGCGAGTAACCTAGTAGATGGATACACCGCCGGAACTCATGAACTTCAATTAACCATTAATATTGGTGAACGCAAGAAGCTGGAAAGAACCAAGCCTATACTCAGAACTATTGAAAAAACAGAAACTCACAGAGCCAGGTATTCTGTTGAAGATATTTCTGAAGGTGGCGGTGAAGACAAGGGAAGTGATAGACCTAAGAAGTATTATGTAGTGATTAAAACCTTTAAAGATTTCGACTCAGCCGATGCTTTCGTGAGAAGGATGAAAGAGGAAAGAGAACTCTATACGAATATATTCTACAATAAAGTTGACAACAAATATCATGTTTATACTTACCAAACATTCAAACTGAAAGAAGCCAATGAACAGAAAAGAGCCCTTCAGGAACTGACTAAGTATAAAAGTGTAACAATTATTGCCATTGAGCAATAATTACAAGGTTACCTTATGATATAAAGTAAGATACATACCTAACTACAACCAACGAATGCACCTATACCTGAATATAAAAAAGCTGTATGAACACCGGCTCAGGACGTTATTTATGCTTCTGTGTTTTATATTTATTGCAGGCACAACTTTGGCTCAGGCTCCTGTAGTCAGAGAAGTATCACCAAATAAGGCTTATGCAGGGCAAACGATTAGCATTAAAGGTCTTAATTTTAACGCTTCCTCAATTGTTTCATTTGGAGGTGCTTTAGGGAATGTGGTTTCAAGGACTAGCCAATTAATTGAGGTTGAGGTCCCGGCCTCTGCAACTTATGACCTTATTTCTGTAACCAACCTAAGTAACAATTTAACAGGTTATAGCCCTTTGCCTTTTCTATTAAGCTATGGAGGCCCCTCGGGCTTAACCGCTGCAGATTTTGAAACACAAATAGACTTTAATGCAAAATCAGGGTTATATGACCTTTGTGTCTGTGATTTTGATGGAGATGGGTTAAATGATATTATAGGTTCTAATTCAAAAGATAATAGTTTCACTATATTGAGAAACACCAGTACAGTGGGTTCGATTAGTTTTACATCAGTCCACCCTGCTATCGGTGCTCCTACACTCAATGTTAAATGTGGTGATCTGAATGGAGATGGCAAGCCAGAGGCTGTATTATCAGAGGGTAGTACAGGCAATAGGGTTTTTATTCTGAACAATAATTCAACTGTAGGTAACATTTCATTCACAGTGAATGGTGTATCTATATCAGGTAATTCAACAAAAAGAATTGAAATTCATGACCTTGATCTGGATGGAAAACCAGAGCTTATTGTTGCAGACCAAGCCAGCAGTAAGGTATCCGTTCTTAAAAACACCACCAGCGGAGGTGTTGCAACCTTTGCTACTCCGGTAGATATTCCCATACCAAATGGTGATGTAAGCGGGGGTATAGTGGTCAATGATTTTAATATTGATCTGAAGCCTGATATTATCACTAACAACTTTTTGAAGGATGGAAAACTATTCTTCTCAGAAAATAATAGTACCATTGGCAACCTTCAACTAAGCACTTTTCATTTTACTGATATTGGGGGAACCCTTGCCAACCTTAAGTCAGCAGATTTTAATAATGATAAAAAGCTAGAGCTTCTGGCAACTCGTTACCTTAGCAACGACATTAGCATCATGCCCAACCAGGCCACAAAAGGTAGTGCCTTAACTTTTGGTAGTCCGACTTCGGTAGGCACAGCGCTAGTTCCCTGGGGCTTAGATATAGGAGACCTGGATGGCGACTCCAAGCCAGATGTCCTTGTTGCAACTCTTGGAAGCACCAAGGCATTGACCGTTCTGAATAATAACAGCTCAGGCTCTATTTCTTTTCAAAAACTAGACCTGGGTGTAACCTATATCAATAGGAATGTCCGATCCGAGGATATAGACGGGGATGGAAAACCAGACATTGTATTTACGAGCGTAGATGACGATAGCAATGGCGTACCAGCCTCAAAGATCTCAATTATCAGGAATGCCAATTGTATTAAACCGGTCATAGATCCTCCGGGACCAATGACAGTATGTACGGGCAACCCTCTTAGGCTTACCACCCAGGAAGTTAGTGGAGCAACTTACACATGGTACAGAGATGGAAGCCCCCTACCCGACACAGATCCATTTATTGATGTTACCACTTCAGGGTCTTACACCGTAGTGCTTGATGAAGCCGGCTCTTGTTCTGAAACATCTGATGCTATAACAGTAACTGTACAAGCACCCGGAACTATCGGATCCCCAACAGTAAATGACCCAGGCCCTGTATGTATAGGCGAGACATTAAATCTTAGTGCAACAACTATTGCTGGGTTGACTTATAATTGGGAAGGTCCCGAAGGATTTTCTGCCACTGGCAATCCAGTTACACTTCCTGACTTTAGGTTTATCAATACGGGTATTTACTATCTACATGTATACTCTGGAACTTGCCTTTTGGAAACAAAAGAAATTACTATTGACGCCGTGTCGGCTCCAGATTTTTTCTTAGGAGGTGCATCAGGAGCGAGCCAATGTGAAGGTGATAATGTGACGCTAACTATTTCACCCACTTCAGGAAGTTATACTTACCAATGGTTTAAAGATAACAGTCCAATTGCTGGCGCAACGTCTTCATCATATTCTGCAACCAGTTCAGGTTCCTACAAAGCTTCCATTAAATACGATGCTTCCTGCCCTGCATTGAGTACTGATCCGGTAAGTTTAACCTTCTTCCCAACCCCACAATCTCAATTTGATGGCCCCGTTTCGGCATGCGCAAGTCAAAATGTCACTTTCACCAATCAGTCAACGGTTGCTTCAGGAGCAACTGCTCAATATATGTGGGACTTCGGGGATGGTACTACTTCATTATCAAAAAATCCATCACCACATGTTTATCAAGAAGGGTCATATACAGTTACTCTAACTGTTAAATATATTGGATTGACATGCGAGGATACCTCAACAAAGTCTATCACTGTGAAGTCAGGTCTTAATCCTGAAATAAACTCAACTACCGATGTCCTTTGTGCAGGTGAAAGCGCAGAATTAACCCTTTCACAAAGCTTTGAAAGTTATGCCTGGAGTACAGGAGAAACTACAACGAATATTACCGTAGATCAATCAGGCACCTACTCTGTAACCGTTTCTGATGCCACCGGATGTGAAGGAAGTGCAAATATCACACTTAAGGCTTTTCCAGACCCGGAAGTTATCATAACAGCTGATAGATTAAGCGTCGCTCCGGGTGAAACCGTACAATTAGAAGCTACTGGCTTACAAACGTATAGTTGGACTCCAGCGGAGTCCTTGGATGATCCTACTATATCAAATCCTACAGCCACAATAAAGGAAACTACAGAGTTTAGTGTAAGCGGCAAGGATGCCAATGGCTGTACCGGAGAGTCAGCAATCACCATTTTTAGCCAAACAGATCTTATTGGCAACCTACTGAAGCCTAAAAATTTCTTCTCACCAAATACCAGCGATAACATCAATGCAGTATGGCTGATAGAAAAAATTGAGCAATTTCCCCAATGTGGGGTTACCATTGTCGATCAAACTGGAAATATACTATTAGAGGAAAAACCCTATTTGAATAATTGGGATGGAACAGCTCATGGACAAAAACTCCCTAGTGGGGTATATTATTATGTAATTAAATGTGATGATGATGAAATTGTTAAATCGGGCAGCATAACCTTACTTCGGTAAAACATGCTAAAAACACAAGAAATTAACCTAACTTCCTTAAAATCAGTCAATTTGATAACCGTTATACATTTAACTTTACAATTTTCTTACAAGGAGAGTTACCTTTTTTAAAGGAGAGTTATATAAAAATAAGAATTAAATGCTTATTTGCAGGTTGTTCTATAGATTGGCTGATCTAAGTGAAGAATAAACACTACCCTAATTATGATTAAGTTTAAGTTCCTTTTTTCAGCTCTATTCCTGCTAGCAGCCGTAGCAAATGCTCAGGAAATTTGTGATGACGGCATAGACAATGACGGAGACGGGTTCATTGATTGTTTCGACCCCGATTGTACTGGTAACTCCAGTTGTGACGGTTTTTACATTGGTCAGGATGTAACTTGCGAAGCCATCCCTAATGAATTTCCATCATTCTCTTTAACCCTTGATTTTGCATCCCCTAACAAAACTGCCAATCATATAGGTAGGATAGCCGTGGGAGATCTTGATGCCGACGGCATACCAGAGATCGTTGCTCAAAACAAGTACACCGACAAACTCTTCATACTTAACGGAAACGATGGTTCTGTTAAGTATGAAACCTCTGTTGACAGCTGGTTACAACCCGAGTGGAGAGTGATTATTGGTAACGTCGAAGGAGACAATTGTGCAGAAATTTATACCATCCTTTATGATTGGACTGGTATACATGAATACTACATTGTAGCTTATGACTGTCAGCTGAATGAACTTTGGAGATCCGAATACCGTGAAAGGGATCCTGTTCATATGAGTTTAGCTGACTTTGATGGCGACGGACAAGTTGAGCTTTTTTATAAAGATGAAATAAGGGATGCAAGAACAGGAACACGCTTGGTTGCGGGTAGCCATAAAAGCTGGAACCAAATGAATGGTGGTCCCGTGGCCGTGGATATATTAGGTGATGGTAACCTGGAATTGGTTTCCGGATTAAATATCTATCAGGTAAACCTTGGTTCTCGTACCTCGGACGCAGGCTCTTTAACCCTACTAGACCAAAGGACAGAATATAATGTAAAAAGGCCAGAAAATGCAACCAGTATTGCTGACTACAACCAGGATGGCTTCCTTGATGTAATCGCTACAGGTAAAGATGATGCAGGAGTTACAACCGTATTTTTCTGGGATGTTAAGAATGACATACTAAGAACGTACGCAGACCCTATTCCTAGTGTTAATGCAAATAACCTCACTTGTGCAGCTTCATCAGGCACGGATAGTTATGCAAAAGGGTGGATAAACGGTACTGGTCGTTTAAATATTGGAGACCTTGATGGTGATGGCAACCTTAACGTTTCATATGTTTCCGGTAGATTTTTATATGCGTTGGATGAAAATTTCAACCTGCTGTGGCGTGTTGATGTGAATGAAGAAACCTCTGGTTATACTGGTTGTACATTATTCGATTTTAACGGTGACGGAAAAACTGAGGTGGTTTATCGTGATGAGCAGTGGCTTTACATAATCAACGGAACAGATGGTAGTGTTTTCACTCAAATCCGTTGTATATCAAGAACCAGTATAGAGTACCCTATAGTTGCTGATGTAGATGCCGATGGTTCTACAGAGCTTTGCCTTGTTTGTGGTACATCAGATGTAGATGCCTGGGACAACTTCTGTAACCTTTCATATTCTGAAAATTCGCAAGTTAGGGTGTATAAGTCAGGTGGTGAACCTTGGGTACCTGCCAGAAGACTTTGGAACCAACATGGGTATTTTAACGTCAATGTCAATGATGATCTTACTATACCGGCTCATCAGCAGAAACACCATTTAGTATGGTCTGAGGGTACATGTACACAAGGTCCAAACAGGCCTCTGAACAATTTCCTTAACCAATCACCTTTCTTAAGCTCTGAAGGGTGTCCTACCTACCCTTCTCCTGATTTAACATTTGTGGACAATAGCTTGAGCATTACCCAACCACAATGCCCTGAGTTAGATTTTCAGGTATCCTTCCAAATGACTAACAATGGAGACGTGGACATTACTGGTAATGTACCTATATCATTTTATAATGGAGACCCCCGTCAAGCTGGAGCCGTTAAGCTGGCAACGGTATCTGTTACGTTAAATCACTTCAAAATTGGAGAAGTTGCTACCATAAACGAGACAATAACAGGACCCGGTAATGATTTTCAATTATTCATTGTGCTAAGCGATAATGGGACTACCGTCCCAACACCTATCAGCATGCCAAACACCAACTTCCTGGAGTGCGATTATACCAACAATATACTGGATGGCTTAGTTGATCCACTTCCCTTTGCCCTTTCGGCAGAAAAAACGGACAATATATTCTGTGTTGGAAGCTCTGTTCCAGCTAACGGATCGGCAAATGCTTACAGACTAATTGGAGGCGTGAAAAATACTACCGACTATAAATTTAACTGGTTCAATGGCACCGACGCTACGGGTACCCCTGATTTTACCGGACCTATATACACAGGTCTGTCAGCAGGAACATATTCTGTATATGCAACGCATAAAACAGCCTTCTGTAACTCTGATACCGTTCAAGTGCAAATTGTTGATGTTCCAGAGGATTTTTCAGTAGATGTTCAAATTAAAAATGATAACAACAATTGTATCATTCCCAATGGTGTATTAAAGGCAGTAATCACCAATGGTGGTTCACAAAACGATTATACTTATAAGTGGGTAACTGGTAGTACAGGTGATCCAATTACACTTCCCGCAATTAGCGTAAGTCATACTGCTACTAACTTGTCTTCCGGAGACTACCGGGTATTAGTAACCAGTAAACTGAGTGGATGTAGCAGAGTTGCTCCAGGTACAGTAGGAGACCTCACTTTCAAGCCGGTTGTTGCAGCCTCTGCCGTAGATATTATTTGCTCAAACGCTAACTCGGGAGAAGTAAGTGCCAATGTAGGTGGTGATGTAACTGGATTTACATTTGCTTGGTATACAGGCAATAACATCAAACCTACAGCCGATTTTAACGGTGCTACAATTACCGGTTTAGCACAAGGTGATTATACTGTTGTGGCTACTAATATTGACTCTAAATGTAAGTCAGACCCTGTAACTGTAACCGTTAATCAAACTACACCTCCGGTGATTGCCAATACCAGTAGCACAGATATGAATTCATGTGATCCTACCCTGCCTAACGGAAGCGTGACAGCTACATTCACCGGAAATGCTTCTGATTATACCATAGAATGGTTTGCTGGTCAGAACACTGATGCCTCCAATTTAGTGGGCTCTACAGTTACGGTTAATGGACTGGACCAAGGAACTTATACAGTTAGGTTAACAGAAAATAGTACTGGATGCTCAGTTACTGCAGAAGCTTCAGTTAATAGCAATATTGTTATACCTAATTTGTCATTGACAAAAACGGATGTTACCCTTTGTCAGCCTTTCAATGGTACAATTACAGCAAGTGTTAGTACAGGCTCAGTTAGCGACTATACTTTCTCATGGTATAATGGCAACAATGTAAAAGCTACACCGGATTACAGTGAAACCGGAAACACCTTAATTCAATTGGGAGCAGGAACATATACTGTAGAAGCATTTAACAACGTAACTAATTGCGTAGCTTCTGCTAAGTCTGTAACGGTTCTGGCTCCTGTTACTGAAATCCAGTTAGATGACGCTGCTTCTTCATTCCCTGCTGATTGTAATGCAACAAGTGGTGTTTTAAAAGTTGATGTTACGCCGTCATCGGACCTTTATAATATTGACTGGTATCAGGGTAACGTAAACCCGTTTACATCTACGCCATTCCTAACACATACAAATGTGAATACATCTACAGCAAGTAACCTTACCAGTGGTAATTATACTGTTTTGGCAACGAACATTGCCACCGGCTGTCAGGAGGTAGAAGTTTTCTATATGCCTTTGGCAACAGGGCACGAATTAGACCTTATTACACAGGCCTCATCAACTACATGTAACGACGACAACGGAACTTTAGAGGTAGAGCTTACTCCTACCAACCTTGTTGGGTTTGATCAGGCGGATTACGAGATAGAGCTATATATTGGCAGCTCTGTTGCTTCCGGCACTCCGGACTTTGTCTTAGCGGGTGTATCCGGACAAAGCAACTATACGTTTGCCGGGCTTGCCAGCGGAGATTACGCGGTAACTGCTACACCAACAAATCCTGCCATTGCAGTTTGTGATGATCCAGTAATATTGGTATCCATTGATATGGAAGTAGAATACCCGGATGTAGCGGCAATAACTCAAAATGCAAATACATTCTGTGATGATTTGGGAGCGACTCCTAATGGAGAAATAGAAGTTGAGATAGATGGAGGAGCAAGCCCTGCTAACTACATTATAGACTGGTTTGTAGGTCAGGATACCTCTACTCCACTAAGTGCGATCAACATTACTGGAGTGAATAATGAAAGAGCCATAAACTTGGCTGCCGGTTACTACACAGTAAGGGTAGTAGATAATACAACTTACTTAACATGTTCATCTACCAGAACATTCCAGATACTAAATGACAGACCAAACGTAAGTGTACCTGCGGCAGGCTTAGACATCACTAATGTTATAAGGTGTATCCCAAGCAATGGTAGCCAGGTTATTGTAACTGATATCATGGAAGATGGGGTTTCTGTCGGCACCGCTAACTATACGTTTGAGTGGTATGATGCTAGCAATAACATCTTACCTAACGCAGGAGCACCAAACACAACGAATCAGATTAATGACCTTGCGGCAGGTAACTACTATGTAAAAGCAATTAGTACTTTAAGTGCCTGTCAAACAACTTTAATTGAGTTTACCATTGATGATGAAACTATCAGTGATCCTTCTGTAGATTTAGTAAGTTTCCAAAACCCAACTAAGTGTTTACAGCCTGCTAATTTGCCTGGTGAATTACATGTGAGTGCCAGTGGTGTTGGAGGTGGATTCTCTTATTCCTGGACTTACCCTGACGGAACTATTGCCGCAGGACCAGATCAGGTTGGACTGACAGATGCCGGCGAATATACTGTAGTTGTAACAAACACGACTACGCAATGTACTACAACTGAAATCTATGAATTATTAATAGATGAATATCCGGTAAATCTTTCAACGTCGGTCTCTCCTATTACCACTTGTAATCCGGGAGATGATGGTGTGGTATTCGGTGTGGTTATGAATGCGCCTAATAATTATACTTATAACTGGACTGCACCAGCTCCCGATAACTCCACGTTTGTTGGCAGAGAGTGGTCAGGTCGTTCTTTAGAAGGAACCTACTCATTGACAGCAGTAGATAATGCTGACCCTGGTTGTGAGGCATCTGGTACTGCAACTATCACTATTGAGCAAGACATGCCAGTGGTTACCGCTGAAGCCAAAGGAGCCGTAACAGTATGTGACCTTACCAAAGCTGACGGTTCTGCAATTGCTATGGTCGATGGATCTTATATTGGCTATACTTTCGAGTGGTATGATGCCAGTGGCTCCCCTACCCCGGTTTATGTAGGTCCTGAATTCTTTGGAATGAAGCCTGGAACTTATGAGGTAGTGGCTATTGACAATATCACAAAATGTAGCTCAACGCAGCAGCTAACCATTGAGGAAAACATTACTACCATGCCAGACCCTACCATAGAGGTATTGTCTCATGTTACTAACTGTTTGACTCAGGATAATGGTGCTCTTTCAGTATCTGTAAATGGCAATACCAGCGACTACATTTTCTACTGGTTTGTGGGTCAGGAAGTAACTGCTGATACAGCTCATATTGGAGAGGTATGGAATAATCTGACAGTTAGTGAATATACTGTAATTGCGAAGAGTAGAATCACCGGTTGTGTTTCCAACCCTGATACGGAAGCAATTCTTGGGGAGTTCGTATATCCCGAGTTTGAATTCGTAGTTGGTAACGCCAGCTGTAGTCAGGAAAATGGTTTTGCACGTTTTGTACTTACCAATAGTGTTGAAATAGATAGCATTACATGGACATATGCTGGCTCTGATAATATCATAGCCCATGGGCCAAACCTTTCTCCGGCTTATGCAGGCATATACACTGTAACAGCAACAACAGCTCAAGGATGTTCAATATCTGAGGATATTGAAATCCGAACTGAAGTCAACCCTTATAACGGTATATCAAGAAATGGCGATTCTTCTAATGATTATTTCAGAATAGATTGTATTGATCAATATCCTGATAACATTGTGAAGATCTTTAACAGGGCAGGTACCCAGGTATACGAGGCCGAAGGCTATGACAATGAAACAACTTTCTTTGATGGTGTTTCTAATAAAGGAATTAGCATAATTGGCACAAATTTACCAGATGGTACTTATTTTTACGTGATCGATAAGAGAGATGGTTCTAAGCCTACAGCAGGCTATCTTGAAATCGTTAATTAAAACTTGTTACCCCTGACCATGAAAATTTTAAAGACTAGTTTAGTCATTGCCTTACTTGCTTTGTTTTGGAATACTTCCAACGCTCAGCAGTATCCGGTTTACTCACAGTACCTGTTCAATGGCCTGGTTATTAACCCTGCCTATGCAGGGAGCCATGTGCAGTTTAGTGCTACTGCCATGTACAGAAACCAGTGGGTAAACTTTGACGGGGCTCCGAAAACCCTATCGTTCAGTGCACATAGTGCCTTGGCAAAAAACAAAGTAGGTTTAGGGCTTCTGATTACAAATGATGAAATCGGGAGCTACTCAAACCAAAGCGTGTTTGGGAGCTACGCATTCATTATAAAGTCTCCTGTAGGTACCCTCGCCATGGGCTTGCAGGCAGGCTTCAACCTTACATCAGCCGATTTCAGTAACTTAAATCTAGACGATCCTAATGATGCCTCCTTTGCTAATATAGAAAACAGGTTTAAGCCTAACTTTGGGGCTGGTGTCTATTTTCATAATGAACTTCTCTTTGCCGGCTTATCCGTACCGTTTCTATTGAACAATAAGGTATCCGGAGGTGTGGAGCAACTGGCTAGTGATATTACAGAGGCCAGGTACTATTACCTGCACGGAGGGATGGTTCTACCCCTTACCAGGGGAAAGACGGTACAGTTTAATCCGGCCATGCTTATCCAGGCACAAGAGGGATCTCCATTGAGAATTGATATTAATGCAGGTTTTATCTTTCATGAAGTGTTTAGTGTTGGAGCATCTTATAGAAATATTGATGCCATCATCACTTATATTGACCTGAAGCTAAGTGAGCAGTTTCACTTTGGATATTCTTATGACTGGACCACCTCTGACCTCAATCAGTTTTCGCAGGGAACTCATGAGTTTATGCTTAACTACAGATTCAGAATCAGGAAAATTCATGGAAATGTTGAATGTCCAAGCCTGTTGAAATTTTAAAATTTATTAAAGGTATTTACCAATGGCCGGAATGGAAATTCCGGCCATTTTTATTTAATCACTTTTTCAGCAAAAGAACTAAGTACATCCTACAAACAAAAAATGGCCGACAATGAGTTGCCGACCATCTTTCGGGTTTAGGTTGATATAAGTCTTAATATCCTTATAATTAGCATATACAACAAATAATACTCCAACTTTACATACGTTGTAAATACGAGAAAAATAACCAAACCTGTTGATGATTCTCAACACAAAAGAAACAACGCCTAAACATAGTGCTGCATTTTCCCTCAGACCTTACCCAACTATTAATCTGTTTACTACAGGGTTTAAAACCCCAAGTTAAGAGAAGGTACAGATAAAAGGCCCAGTATCCAGATTAGAACACCCCATAAACTACAGTATGAGGATAATATAAATACAATATGCTATCTGATTTTCATTAGAGTTAAAATCATGCTAATTTGGCTGTAATAGAGTACAATATGCTTTACCTTATGACAGAAAACAAACTCAAGGTTTCGGGCAAAATCGGTCAGGTTACCTTTGAACTCCTACCCTCCCACTCTCCCAAGGCTGTAATAGTATTAAGCCATGGAGCTGGTGCTGGAATGTACCACTCATTTATGACTTCTCTGGCTCAACAATTGGCTGAAGTAGGCCTTACTACATTAAGGTTTAACTTTCCATATATGGAAAATGGAAAAAAACGACCTGATAATCCACAAATAGCACAAAAAACTATAGCAGCAGCTATTCAAAAGGCACAACAACTCTTCCCTGAGCTGCCCATCCTGGGTGCAGGAAAGTCTTTCGGCGGAAGAATGACCTCATTATATGCTGCCTACAATACACACAATCTTTCAGGTCTGGTATTCTTTGGGTTTCCTCTTCACCCTCCTGGCAAACCATCCGTAGATAGAGCAGATCACCTGAGCAAAATTAGCTGCCCTATGCTTTTTCTTCAGGGAACCCGGGATAAACTAGCGATACCTGAACTCATGCAGGAAGTAACGGCACCCTTACCCAAAGCCACTTTAATCAATCTGGAAGGTGCTGATCATTCTTTTCATATGCTTAAAAGGAGCGGTATTACTGATGAGGAAATAATAAAACAACTTGCCACTCATACTATGAAATGGGCACCTGTTTAGTGTAAATCTGCTTGCTTTTTCATACATTTGCTGTTTAGTCAAAAGGTTGTTTTTCGTAAAATGAACGTTTTCTGCGTCTCGAAACGAAAAGATCATGACTTATAAGTCAATTGCATGTGAAACCGCATTTTTATATCATATTCATTCTTTTTGCCACTTCCTCGTTGGCTCGGCAAGATACCGTAATCATAAGAAATTTTAATACCGGTAATTACAAAGCCACCTCTTTTAATTATATGGGGATACAAGGGAAAGATGGCATTTATTATTTTGGTAATGAGGACGGAATACTTCAATATGATGGTAGTGAATGGCAACTTCATACCGTAAAAAATCATACTGGTATTTTCTCTATGGTTGAGGATGACGATGAAACCCTTTACGTTGGCGGATTCAATGAATTTGGCTATGCAAAAAAAGACTCTTCAGGCACTCTGATTTACTCCTCATTAAGAAATAAAATAAGCCCTGATTCAACCATCAATGAGGTCTGGCAAACACTCATCTACAATAAAAATGTCTACTTCCTTTCCTACGATAGAATATTAAGATGGGACGGCAGTTCAGTACATCATATTCCCGTGAAGGATGCTTATTTATTTCCAGTAAATGGCCATTTGTATGCATCAACTTTTAATGGAAATGTCGTACGACTTGAGGGAGACAGTGTGATATTTGTCAGCAATAAAATCAAATTTAAAGAAGATGCTGCCTTTCAGATCTTACCGGGGCCAGGTGGCAAACATGTTATCTTTACCTCCTCGCATGGATTGTATCTTTTTGATGAAAAAAATGGAGAGATTGATAAATGGGATGTTGATGCCAATACCTTTTTAAGTGAAAGCTTATTATACTCAGCCGTTTATTGGCGAGATAGTCTATACGCCTGTACAAGCTGGACTAACGGACTTATACTGCTCAATAAGAAAGGTGAGATCGTTAAAAATCTCACTAAAGGTGATGGGCTTGCCACCAACTCCCTACGCGAACCCATGCTGGATACCCGAAACAACCTCTGGGTTGCCTCCAACTACGGTATTTCATACCTGCAATGGCCCGTACTTAATCAACCTCAAAAGGTACCTCCTACCATTATTACTAAAGCTACTTTTGACGGAAAATCATTAACACACCCTTATTTATCCAACCTGAATTTAACGTATGAATTACCAGTGACTTTTCATTATGCAACTCCAGGATTTGACAAAGAAGACTTGGAGTACAGCTATTTCCTGGAAGGTGTTGA
This sequence comes from Fulvivirga marina, assembly GCF_016775155.1. GTDB lineage: Bacteria > Bacteroidota > Bacteroidia > Cytophagales > Cyclobacteriaceae > Fulvivirga > Fulvivirga marina. Next base: position 62,405 of record NZ_JAEUGD010000016.1, read on the forward strand.
TCCAGGATGGTCAGAGTGGAACCATGATGTAAAAAAAGAATACAGCCACATGAGTGGTGGAGAGTATACATTTCATGTCAAAGCACGCCTCCTGAATGGAATGGAAAGCCAACCGGCTACGCTTACATATCATGTACTTAAACCGTGGTATTTATCAAACTGGTTTGCCATAGTATTGATACTCATTCTAGTAGCATTGATATACATACTGGTTAAGCTTCGTACGCTACACCTCAGCAGGATCAACAGACAATTAGAGTCTCTTGTAGAGGAAAGAACAACCGAATTAGTAACACAAAGGGAGAAGCTTCAGAATGTGAACAAGGATTTACGCACCATGAACACCGAACTCGACAACTTTGTATATCGATCTTCTCATGACTTGGTAGCTCCATTAAAATCTTTAAAAGGACTCATTAACCTAGCTAAAATGGACAGCCCTGGTGACAGGCAAATGCACTACCTCCAGATCATGAATTCAAGTGTATTGAAGCTTGAAGATTTTATTAAAAGTATTATGGACTACTCCATTAATACCAAGAGGGAGGTTGAAAAGAAGGAAGTCACACTTGACAGCATCATCAACGAAATTGTTTCTGAAATAAAATATTTCGAAAAAGCTGAAAAGGTAGACCTTTTCAAAGAGTATGAACCGGACTTTACCATTAAATCAGACCCTAGCAGGCTCAAGATCATTTTCAGCAACTTGATTACTAACGGTGTAAAGTATCACAATTATGATCAACCCCAGCCATACATCAAAGTGATAGCGAGCAAAAATTCTGTAGGTACTGAAGTGAAAATATCAGATAATGGCCAGGGTATATCTGATGAATTCCATGAAAAGATCTTTGATATGTTTTTCAGGGCATCAGAAAGTGCCGAAGGCTCAGGGTTGGGCCTATATATCGTTAAGGACACAGTGGATAAACTGGGCGCTAAAATATTGGTAGAATCTGCATACGGAGAAGGAACGACGTTCACTTTGAAGTTGGATAATTAATTTTATATTCTACTGCTCAACTTTCACAGGTGACTGTTAATTGGCCTGAAAAGATTACATCAACTCCCGGTCTTTCTTTGGACTTCGGAGTTCTTTTTGGAGTTGGCTTTTTGCATGGGGAGTTTACCGGGAATGTCTATTTCCTCACTATTATTTATCTTATCCAGTAATTCGGCCAATTGTTGATGTAATTTCTGTCCTTCCGAACCAAGAGCGCCACTTCTTTCTCTGGTATCAAAATAGTTGAATATATTCTTCAGCAATGTAAGCACCTCTCCTTCTCCTTGTTCTGCATCAGCCTGCTTATTAATTGCATCTCTTAGTTTGCTAAAATACCCTTGTAGTATTAGTTCTGCCGTTGAGTCCATTGTGTGTCGAATTTATTGTGCTTTTGATTTCATTGATCTTTGTAGACTATTGATAAGTTTATCTACATTATCTTTCTCTCTCTCGGAGGCCAACTCTTTATACTTATGCAACACCTTGACTGCTTCCTTAAAATCCTTTTGCATGGCCATTACCAAACCTAGATTATAATATGCACTTTCAAAAGTCGGCTCTATCTCTATAGAAATTTCATAATGAAGTTTCGCCAGGTTAAGCTCCCCTAACTCAGAGTAAACATTGGCTAGGTTATAGTGAGCTTCAAAATGTCTTGGGTCATGCTTCAGACAGTTGGTTAAGCAATCAATAGCCTTAATATAATTCTCCCTGGCTGATTCAAATATGCCTAGGTTACAATAGGCATCTGCCACACATTCACCAGCCTTTATAGCTTTCCAGTAATATTCAATAGCTTTTTCATCATTCTCCTCATCAAAGTACAGCGCCTGTTCAAAGGCACTCTCATGGCTTTGCATACTGACTACCCTGGCTTCGCTAGGTGGAGTAGTAAACATATTAAGCTGGCCATAATCTTCCAGGTTAACACGCCGGCTCTTGCGTACTTTTCTATAGCCTAACTTTGCGCTGTTGTTGATCGGAAACTTAACTATTTTTGCCACTACAAATAACTTTCACTCATAACTAACCTACTTTCTGCTTTTTAGTTTTGGCCGACTCTTTTTCTTCCCCTTTCTTTCCTTTCCTGCCGGTAGCTTTTTTCATTGGCTTCTTCTGAGATTTGGCCTGATCAATACTTTCTTTAAGAGCAGTCATGATATCTACCACTTCTGGCTCTTCCTCAGTATAGGATACTATCTCTTTACCTTCTATTTTGGCTTGGATCATTTCCTTGAGTGCTTCATGGTAATGATCGGTCATGTCAATTTTATCAAATGGCTTACTCATTGAGTCTACCAGTGTTTTGGCAAGTTTCAACTGTTCTTTATCTGCACCCTTTACCTCATCAAGTTTTGGTACATCTGCCATATCCCTTATCTCTTTAGGGTTCCTGAGCTTATACAGCATAATACCATTACCATACGGTGTAAGCAATACCATATTTTCTTTCTCCCTTAAAACCACACGCCCCACTCCTACTTTTCCCGATTGCTTCAGGGTTTGCATAAGCAAGGCATAAGTTTTGGTCGCAATATCTCCATCAGGTCCAATAAAATAAGGTGAATCATACAAAGTGGGGTGTACTTCATCAGAATTAACAAACCCCTCAATTTCAATCACTTTCGTACTTTTAAGCTTAATTTTCTCCAGGTCTTCAGGTCCAATAATAACATACTGACCCGGCTCGTACTGGTAGCCTTTAATAATATCATCGGCCTTCAGCACCTCTCCTGTTACCTTATCTCTTTTCTCATATTTTACAGGGTTCTTCGTTTCTTTCGATAGTTGATTGAATCGAATACTTTCATTGGAATCTATAGCCGTATATATCCTGATTGGGATAGTTACCAGGCTGAAGCGAATGTGTCCTTTCCAAATAGCTCTCATAACTTGAGGGGTTAAGGGTATGTTAATAACGAAAAGAGCGCTCTGATTGTTTATCACCCCATGTCCGGCCTCAATCGTAAAAAAACAGGTTCCCTGAAGCTTCCTTTTCTGGTGATCATCGAATATTCTACCTCGCAAACCAGTCTGGGTTCAACCCAAACCGTTCTGGCTATATCCACAGGATCTTCATCAATCGGTTTATCAATTTTCTGAAGCCTTGACAGGTTCCTAAACAGTCCTTTGATCATCTTATCATTAAAACCTGTACCGACTTTACCCCGATAAACCAACTTATTATCAATATATTGCCCTAAATGTAAGGCTCCAAAAGCAAACTCCCTATCTCCTCTTCCTTTGGTATAACCAATTATAAGCGCTTCAGCGGTCTTCTTCGACTTGACCTTTACCCAACCGGCACTCCTTTTGCCCGGGTAGTATTTGCTATTACCATCTTTGGCCATGATGCCCTCCAATTGCATTTTTTTAGTGGCCTCATATAACTCTTTACCTTCTTTAACGGCTTCACTCATCCGGTAAGGCATATCTTTCCTTATAGAATCGTGCAGCCATTCTCTACGCCTGAGTAGCGGTTCGTTAATTAAAGGTCTTCCATCGAGATATAGCAAGTCAAACACATAACAGTAAGCAGGGTATTTTTTCGAACTTCTCTCAATTTCAGATGCCCCGGTTCGCTGCATTCTATGTATCACAGTTTTAAAATCAGGTTTTCCGACTTTATCAAAACAAACTATTTCAGCATCAATGACGGCGTTAGTAACCCTAAATGCTTTATCGGCGGCTAAAAGCTCAGGAAACTGCTTATTCAGGTTTTTATGGTTTCTACTCCAGATATTAACTTCTCCTTCATTCACAATGATAATGCTCCGTATACCATCCCATTTAAGCTCATATATATATTCATCACCCATAGGCACCTTGGTTGCCGTGTCTGCCATCATAGGTTCTGCTGGAGTGCTCAGCCAATCTATTTGAGGGGTATCCACACGCTCTAACAGCCACTCCTTTCCCTTCATTTGGTGCATACGATATTCCCCATTGATCTGCGGACTATTGAGTGTAAAGTAAAAACCGTCTTTCTTCTTTTTGCTGATTTCGTATCGACCATTGGCATAAATCCACATCTTACCCCCTCCATACTGCCCTTTGGGTATCTCTCCTTCAAATGTGATATATTCCAGAGGATGATCCTCCGTTTCCATAGCAAGTCTTTTAATTCCAGGCACTGAAGGCAACCCCTTAGGCACTGCCCAGGATTTCAGGACTCCATGTTCCTCTAAACGCAGGTCGTAATGCAGGTGTGAGGCATGATGTCGATGAACCACAAAGCCGGTATCACCCCCTCCACTGAACAGGGCCTTGGGTTCCGGGGTTTTAGTGAAATCACGCTTTTTACTGTATTCATTAAGCTGCTTAGGAGACTTATAATGTTTGTTGGCCTCTAACACTTTGCCCTTGCTTCCAGCCTTTCTTTTTGTATGTAGCTCTACTGCGTAAGCCCCCATGCCTTCCCATGCATCTCCATACTCAAGCACGCGATCGGACGCACTATTGATATCATATGCCTGAGAATTTTCAATATCTTCGAGTTGATCCCAAGATAAAGGCATGGAAACCGGAGCCCCGGCGTAACCTCTCAGGCTATAAGGAGCTACAATGGTCTGGCTGCTTCTATTGCGGTAGATATCAATCAACACTCGGCCCTTTCTGGCGTCTTTCTTGATATTGAGTGTCGCCTCCTTATACTTCTCAACAAAAGGTTGTGCTATGTTCTTTGCTGCTTCAAAGGATTCATCAAAAGTCCATTTAGCTTGTACCGGAGTCAAAATGTGCAGCCCCTTCCCGCCAGTGGTTTTAACAAAGCACTGATAATCGTAAGACTCCAAATGATCTTTAAGGTTAAATGCTAATTCTTTTACTCCCTCAAAATCATATACTTCGGGTGGGTCAAGGTCGTAAACTATATAGTCAGGATGATCATGATGAGGACGCCTGGCATGCATTTGATGTAACTCCAAACACGCCATGTTGGCCAGCCAAACCAGAGAGGCTGCCTCGGTTGCCATAATATAATCCTTCTTTTGCTCGCTACCCAAAGCGACATGCTCCAGCCAATCCGGAGCCCACTCCGGCCTGTTTTTCTGAAAGAATCGCTCGCCCGTAATACCATCAGGGAAGCGGATCAGGGAAAGGGCTCGCCCTTTGATGTGAGATAAGATTGTTGGTGCTATAGACAGATAGTATTTAATAACCTCTGCCTTCACTATATCCTCTTCCGGGTACAAGACCTTGGTAAGGTTTGACAGCTCCAACCGTCGCTTTCCTATTTGTACAAACTGAGAGTCACGTCCCATAGCGTACAATTTAATGTTTTCAAACCGTTTTATCCATGGTTGTAACAAACATCAAACATTTATTGTAGTGTCAAGCATTAACTGACACTATATCTGGTATCCTCTCCTACATAAAAAAAGCGCCCGAGTGGAATATTACCACCCGGGCGCCTTTACAATTCAATATTTAATATGTTATTCCTTAACTACTTTTATTGTCTGGTCAAGGCCATCCAGTTCGCTTTGAACTTTGATAATGTAGATACCTTCAGGAACATTCTCCATATTTATCTTATGCTCTTCAACACCAAATGAGAAGCTCACTTCCTGGTTAAGGTGTACTCTACCCATAATATCCAACACCTGAACAGTAGCCTTACCACCGTCTTCTGAAGCAAATGTAAGGTTTACATGGCTGGTAAACGGATTAGGATAAACCGAAACTTCAAAACCATTAACCTCATTAGGCACATAGTTTTCGTGATCTTCCAGTGCACTTGTTCTTGCTGCTGCTTTGCTTCTGTCGGGGATCAGGTTATAGATACCATCGACATCATAACCATCAGCATTGCCAAAGAAATAAGCCGTTTCAGAAACATCTTTGATACGGATAAATTTGGCTTTTTTCATACCGGCAGAAGCCAGGTCAAACTCTCCATCCTGACATGTAGTACCCAATGAATAGAAATCTGATCCATTTTCTGAAGCGAATACTTCAGCGGTTTCGGGATACCACTCGCAAGGTAAGTTTAGCGGCCCAAATGTACTTTCAAAAAGTTTGAACTCATTACCAGATAAGTCATACATGTAATTATCTAGCTCTAAAGTAATCTCTCCTCCAAATCCAAGACTTACGAAGTTAAAGTAGAAGTTCTCAAGAGGTCGTCCCAAAGCTTTTCCAGGATTGCTTCTTAACCAGTGTACAGGTCTGCGATTTCTTCTTTTACCCTGAACAAATGAAACCACATTTACTGCGGTAAAATCATTGAAGGTAACTTCCTCTTCAAATATAAACCTTGCAGATACGATCATGTGATCTGAAACTGTTGATGCATAGTCACTATCATAGTATTGATAGCCAACTCTGGCTGATCCTTCTATAAACTCATCAGCCAATTCATCAGAGGTAATAATATGATCGATCATATTCTCTCTGAAAACATAAGAACGGAAACCCTGCTCGCTAAGGGGCAAACTTAATAGCTCGTACGATGCTGTATCTGATACATAAACCTCATAAGTAGAAGCCGTGGAAGATACACCATCAGCAACCGTAAAGTCAAGGTCATCGTTATAGTCACCCAACATGATCAGGTTAGCGTCTGCATAATATGTATCCAGAGAGTCCTTAAGAACTTCCACATCATATTTACGCATATCATACCTGCTTTGTGCTCCTGAACTGCCATTAGCTCTGGCATGTACGGCTACAAGGTTTACTCTTTTGGTAACCCCATTGATCGTAACATCAGCCACAAACATGTAAGGCAATCTTCCACTCGCCCAGAACCTGCTTGGAGTATCAGGGTAGCCGGTCAGGTGAGAAGCATCACCACCATTATACAATGGGTGAATAGATTCTAGAAGAACTCTTGATTCAGTAGTATCAGGTGATACGGTAGCTGTATTGTAAATAAAACCAACATGCTGAGCATCTGCACTTCCAGGATAAGAAGTAGCAGAAGACATTACATAACTGTAACCTGGCAATTCACTAATCAGTTGATCAAACAAAGTCAGATCCGTTATCTCCTCTACGGCTATGATATCGGCATCAAGTTGCTGTAAAATAACTTTTACACTGTCCTTCTGAATTGCATCAGAGTTAGGGTTGCCTGCTGCCGGTGAATTGCTCTCATCACCAAACCACTCGATATTCCATGCAGCAACATCAAAGGTTTCAGAAACCGGAATACCCAGATCATCACCTTGAGGCTGATATTTCTCTGCACATGGCATATCTTCTGACTGTCTCGGCAGTAGTTGGTAGATATTCATAAAACGTCCAATTACACCTGTAATAGCGCTACAAGTATCGGGCTGAGCATATCCTACAAGATCTTCTACGTCAGCATCCAAACGAAGCTCGCCTGAACCACTTGCATCCGTAATCGCATAATTTGAGTTGCCGAAAAGCAAGTGCCCTGGCTGAGGGAAAGTAACGTTGGTAACTGTAACTAACTCTCCAGAGTGTAAGCTCATTTCACCAAGAGAGATAACTTTAGGCACAATAGGGCTGTTGGCGGGGCCGTAATTTTCCATTGCAGAAACTCCTGACAGTTGCTCCTGATCGTTGAAAGCTCCACGAACAGCTGTTACTTTTATAGAGTCTCCAATCTGAAAGATCATATCTCCATGTATTGATGCATCGAAAATGGCAATACCTGCCGTACTATCCTGAATATAAGCAGGTCCTCCAAAGTGATCGGTTGCTGTAAGTATACCCAGTATGGTCACTGACTCACCTACTGCTTTTGCACGAGCTTCAGCAATAGTAATTACTTCACCTGGCACGACTATGCCACCACCATTCTCAGCACCGGGTGTCGGAGCTTGAGTTGCAAAAGAAGAAGTATTTCTGGCACCACCAGAGCCATTAGGTACTCTTTGCAGAGACTCATTGTCTTTGTTACCAGCTGCATCTTCATTGAGCTGCGGTTCGCCAGCATTTAAAAGAACCAACAGTTCAGCATCATCGCTATCATTAGTGTCGTAAACAACGGCGTCAATTAGGTTAGCAGTATGTACTAATGTACCTGAAGGGAAATCAGTCGCATCTGCCTGATAAAGTGCTATTGCATCTGCTCCGTTTTGCAAACCGTTGTTTGAGAAAATAAGATCAACATTAGTAACACCTGCATTTCCTAATACAAAGTAACCCTCTGCATTGGTGCTATAACCATCAAGATCTATTGCATTGTAGCTGGCATCTCCATTACCATTATAAAATACAACTACAAGACCGCCCAATGATGAGTTACCAACTCCTCCATCATAAAGTTCTATGAACTCCGCCTCGTCTGAACCAGGAGTATCTACATCAATTTCATTGATAACTATAGTCAAAGGCTCAGTAAGGTTAGTATTTGCTGCTCCCGGAGTAGGCAGAGCTGCATTGTAAGTATCAGTATTTCTTAAGCCTCCCTCACCATTAGGGTAGCGCTGTAATGAGTGACCATCTTTACTACCATACATATCTTCATTTACCTGGGGTTGACTTGCATTAAGCAAAGTCAAAAGCCCGGCATCGTCACTATCGTTGGTATCATAAACAATGGCATCAACCAGATTTGTATCCGTCACTAAAGTTCCTGAAGGAAAATCAGCTGCAGTGCCTAAATACAGCGCTACAGCATCAGCACCGTTTTGAAGTCCATTAGATGGAAATTCAATTGATACATTAGGTACCCCGACGTTACCCAATACAAAGTAACCCTGTGCGTTAGTTGTATATCCTGTAAGATCAAAGGCGTTATAACTCTGATCGTTACTTCCGTTATAAAATACCAGCACCAGACCGTCAAGAGATGTATTTCCCGCACCACCATCAAATAGCTCCACAAATTCCGCCACATCGGTACCTTCTGTATCCGCATCTACCTCGTTGATCACAAGAACAGCAGCAGGTCCGGCCTGAACCTGATTAGAAGCTCGTATAGTATTAATGGCTTCACCAGGTGCAGCTTCTGCGGTAGGGAAGTCTGGCAGACCAGCACCAGAGAAACTATTTCGAACCCAATCACTGCTCATATCCGTATCCTGACCGTCCGGAACCCTGGATGCTCCTCCAACAGTAAATGTAGAACCATCAAAATCAGCTGCCAGTACTGTACCGAGGTAATTGAGATCATCAGCACCACCATCGTATACACCTACAACATCTAATACTGACTCCCAATTTAGGGTATCTAGTACACCATCATCCTCAGGGTCAAGATCATCACCTACTGAACCTGTAAAATTTCTAACTAAAAGAAGAGACAATGAACCATTTTCGAAAGCATTGCTTAAAGTACCGGTAGTCCAAAAACCGGAAGCATCTGTTGTACCTAATTGAATGGCCTCATCAACAATACCTGTAGAGGGGCTGTCTCCTTCTATTTCCAACAACCAAAGGTCACTGTAATCCGTGTTTGCAGCACCAAGTATCTCCACAAACTCATTGGTATCTGACCCGGTATGGTTAAACACGAACTCGTTGATCACAGGGTTGATCACTATTGTACCAAAGCTTTGCCCATCGTTTATGCTGTTGTAACTGGAAGGAGATGGGTTTTGCCAGTTAAAGTCGGTATAGTCGGTCCCTGTACCTGTCAACTGCAATGAGTTACCAATAGCAGTTGATCCACTTTCGCTTACTATAATATCAGTACTAATTTGTCCGTCAGCACTTCCGCCTACAGCGGTAAATGATCCTTCATAGCTTAGAAACTGGATCACATTATTGGCCGCATCTACAAGGACTACTCCATCAGGTGCTCCATTTTGCACACCTGCCTGGTCAAAGAATATGGCTCCATAACCACCTTGTTCATTTGCTATAACCCCCGAAAGCGAAACAGTAGCGTATAAAGCTCCTCCGCTACCATTATAAAATTCCAAGGCCCATCCTGATAGATCGGTTCCTGCGGGTCCTGCAATTTCCACACCCTCCTGGGTATCGGCTCCGTCGTTATCATAATGGATTTCGTTGATAAAAATACTTTGTGCCTGCAAACCAAGGCACACTTGCATCAGCAGAACTATTGATAATAGTCTGTAAAGTTGTTTCATATGAGGCTAGGTTTAAGTTATTGATAATTAGCACAAAGGTATATAATACCTCTCAAAAACCAACAAGGCCAAATGTTAAATTAACTTTATCAAATTGGACTATATACAATAAAATCAAAGGAAGTTTAAAGGAAAATTAGAGCAACATACTTTTAACATATTGATAATCAAACAAAAAATTACCTGTTTCAACCCAAAGATCCGTTAAAGTTATGCACCGATAGCTAGTAGTTATATTACCATAATATTACCACCATCAATGGGCTGTATCCTATATTGCATCTAATTGGCTTAACTTTTAAATTGTTTTTTTCTCTTTCAATGCTGTTGTTATCCTTTAATTTCAACAAATAAAATACCATTATTCTTTCATTGATTAAATCGCTCTTTATCAGTAACTTTATATACTCAATTTGAGAAACAAAATCTCACTTTAGGGGACAATGCGCACTTTCATTTAAAACAAAATGGTATCACAAGTGATTAAACTGTATTGGTAAAGAAATTGTCGGACTATAACTGCGTTTAAACCACCAGATAAATATGGAGTTGGAAGAGCTATTGGTAAACAAGTTGATCAATAAAAGCATTTATCACCCCATATATGGAGAAATTGGGGAAATAAATGGATTTCAAAAACATCAGGATCAGAAATACATCATTTTCAAGGAGAGAAGTGTTGCCAACCTGACGGAAGAACAAGATGTACTTAGGGCAATTCCCTCGAAATTATTTTACTTGCACCTCAAGACAAATGAGTTGAGGGTAAATTTTGGACCTCAATGGATCTCAGATGCCCCAAAATTCACTCAGGAAGAGTTGGATAAGGACCCAGAGAAAGTTCTATCCAAGATCAATGAATATTATAAAAACAATTCTCTCTGGCAAGGCAGCTCCTCTATTAAAAATCAGAAGTAAATTTCCTGCGCCAGCCTGTAAGTATTGGCATGTGCCTCAATAATTACCTTAATATCTTCTGAGTACCCACCACCCATCGAAGCAACCAGTGGAATGTTCAGGTCTTTCGCACTTTGAATAACCAACCTATCTCTATCCCTGCAACCTCCTATGCTCAAGCCAAGCCTTCCCAACTTATCGGTTGACAAGACATCTACGCCTGACTGAAAAAATATGAAATCAGGCTGAATCTTTTCAAGCAGATTTTGCAGATTTACTTCCAAAGTATTTAAATAAAAGGAATCCAGAGTACCATCTGGCAAGGCAATATCGAGATCGCTGTATTCTTTATGTAACGGGTAATTATTTGCTCCGTGCATGCTAAAAGTAAATACCCTATGATCGTTTCTAAATATTTCAGCTGTACCATTGCCCTGATGTACATCAAGGTCCACAACCAGTATTTGTCTGGCTAATAAATTGTTAAGCAAGTAATGGGCTGCAACCGCAATATCGTTCAACAAACAGAAACCCTCGCCTCTATCGGAAAATGCATGATGAGTGCCTCCCGCAATATTCATTGCTATACCATACTCAAGTGCATATAATGCACACTGAACTGTACCCTGAACAATTGTAACTTCTCTATCTACAAGCTGCTTCGAAAGTGGAAATCCGGTCCTTCTAATTTCCGATCTTGTCAAAGACAGGTTCTTTAGCTTTTCCCAATAGACTATGTCATGTGCATTAAGTATGACTTCTTCGTCAGTTTTTCCCGGAGTAAAAAGGTTAGCACTAGTAATGGTCCCCTCATAAAGTAATTGCTCTGGCAACAATTCGTACTTTATCATGGGAAACCGATGTTTCACGGGCAGTGGGTGACTGTAAATATCTGACCAGGCTATTTTTAACATTTTAAGGACTATCTTCCAACATACTAAGTAAGCTTGACATCTGAGGGTTTGCAAAATTCGGCAAGGTGACCTGAACGGTAGTGCCCTGGCCTGGTTCTGAAGATATATGAATCTGCCCTCCAAGCTTTTCTAAAACATTATGAACAATGTATAAGCCTAACCCTGAACCTTCGGAATTCTCAGAAGCCCGATAGAACATATCAAAGATTTTGTTCAGGCTTTCGGCAGGTATCCCTTCTCCATTGTCTTCGATAGTAAGCAACAGGCTTTGTTCTGTTACACCGGCCTTTATTTTAATATATTGGTCAGGATTACCCTTAACCTGATATTTCACGGAGTTGCTAATCAGGTTGTTGAGAACTACCCCCACTCTTACAGGGTCTGATTTAAAAACACAATCTTCATTCACTTCAACTGAAACTTTAATTTTATCAAACCTAACCGGATCAATCTGCTCAATGGCAGTCTCAATCATCTTTTTGATATTAATCTCCTCAATCTGTCCTTTTATTCTGCCGTTTCTAGAAAATGTCAAAAGATCGGTAATGAGCTTATCCATCCTCTTAATACTCGCCTCCACACGTGCCAATATTTTAAATATGTTTTCCTTAGATTTCTCCAGGCCGGCAATATGTATAAGTCCAAGTATGGTACGCAGGGGTGATCTTAAATCGTGGGAGGCATGGTATACGAAGTTATCAAGCTCAAAATTCACTTTTTGCAGCTCAATAAAGTTTTTCTTCTTCTCTGATATATCTTGTATTACTCCTTCAAAATACCCTTCCTTTTGGTTTAGCCGACCTGAAACACTTATCCAAACCGAGTAATTATCTTTTGTTGATATTTTGAGTTCACTATTTTCTATAAACCCATTATTCAGTAAAGATCTCAATAAACTCCACAGATTTTCTGTCTTTTTGAAGTGCTTAAATATAGCATCATGAAATATAGGATCCATATTGAGAATATCCCAGGTCCGTTTATTAGCTTGTATTACCTTACCTGAATGAACATCTATCCTAAAAATACCCACGATGGAGTTCTGGAAGATATTCTGATAGTTCTCCTTACTAAGCTTTAAGGCACGGTTAATCCGTAACTGCTCTATCTCTTCTACACGCACCTGCGAAAGCAAATGGTTAAATCTGTCATAGAGGTTGCCTATCTCTCCCTTTTCATCGTGAGTAATGCTTCGCGAATAGTCATTATGAATGGCAATATCCTCTGCAAAGTCCGCCAGCCGAGTAATAGGCTTTGATATATAACCTTGGAGCTTATTGGTAAAAAAAACTGATAAAAGAACAATAACAGCAAAAATGATTAATAGATAAACTACGTCCTTTCTTACTATCTGACTTACAAGAGATTTAGGCACCAGAAGCAATACCGATCCATAGTACTCCTCTTTGTACTCTACGGCTTTACCAATTTTAAAGTATTGCTCACTATTGAGTAAAAGCATCAATGAGTCAGGGGCAACAGCCTGATCTCCTTTGTAATAAGCAAAAAGTGAACTGTCTTTGTTCAATATATAGGCGTGACTTATCTCAGGTATACTAGCCACCTTTTCAATGATCTCCTGACCACCATTTTGGTCCTCAAAGATCATGGGGCCAACACAATATTCGCTGATCAGTCTGGCTGTAACATCCATTTGATTCAGAACTGCCTTTCGGCTGTTGTAATAGGAGTAATAGCTGTAAAATGAAAAACTTATTAGCAAAGCTGATATAGTCACGGACAAAATAATGGCCGTCAGTTTATTCTTAATGGTTAATTTTTTAAAGAACAACATTATATCTTCTTTATTATTCTGGCAGCTTCTAGCAACCGAAAATCTATATCCAACCCACTGGACTTTGCAGCCGATATGTTTAACTCAAACCGAACCTTATTTTGTTCAAGGTAAAAGTTAATGATCACCCCTTTTTTCGCAAACCCTTGGGTATCCCCAATGGTGAGTATTGGTTTTGACTTTACTCTATCGAGTACCTTATCCAACTCTTTGGCCTGCCCAGTGTTAACAAACAGTATATTGCAATATTCAATATTATCTATTTTGTTAATGACATTTATTTTGACGGGTTTGTTCTTAATGGTCCTGTTCTCATATATATCAAACAAGTATTGATTGATATCTCCTTCCCCAAGAATGGTTATGGTAAAATACTCAAGAGTATCAGTTGTTGGCCATTCTATGAACTTGGAAAACTTCTCCAGCCAAATACTTTTCAGGCGATTTTCACCAATCTGGGCCGGAGCCTCGACATTAAAGAAAAGGAAGCACAGAATAACAGGGCCGTATTTCTTCAAAAAAGACTTCATATGCACAACTCATTGTAAAACAGCATCCATCGTGCTGTGTCAGGCATTCCCCCCTGATTTAATTTACAAACAAATGCTTTGACTTTATCCACTATTGATTCAATAAATTACAGAGATTCCTTTATTTAACTGAACAAAAAGCACTAAAAATAACTTATAAGATAAATAATAATACCTGAATTTACCAACATTTAGCACCTATCTCTCACCCTAACTTTATGCCCTTACCCTTTTCCTGCGGGTAGTAAAAAACAGCATGGTTAGTTGCAATACCCTGAAATACAATGCAATAAACAAAACCAGTGACATACACCAGATAACCAGCAGGTTAAAAAAAAGTGTATCGATATAAGCCCCGGCAAAATGCTTTTGTGGGGCAAAGAATTTTGTTCTAAAATCCAGATAACTATCTGGCTCAAAGTCTTTAAAATAGACAGGATAAATCTTTTGTACCAATCTGTTATCCAGGGCTATTACCCTGTAAGTGTTGTTTGTATTCTGTACAGCAGTAACTACAGCATCATTTTGATAGGTCAATCTTAATGAATCTAATTTTTCAAACCCCTCTGCAGTATTTGCCATTGACTCAATTTTTCTGTTTTTTTCATCCACAGCAGCGTTATACCTGTTCACGTACATTTGTTTCAGCTTATTCAAAAACTCTCCGGTTGAAACATAAACGGCAGAATCAAACTCTTCAAGCTGTAGCTTATCCAAATGAGGAAATTTGTCCTGCCCTACAGCTTCCAATTCCTTACCAATTTCATTTTTCAATAACTCGAGTGACCAACGCATTTTCTTAGACTCTGGTGTCAGTCTTTTGGACATATTATTAAAAACATACGCTAGCTCTGACTCAAGTCTTGGTATATAGTAAAGCTTCTTATACTCGGCATTCGCCGCCGCTCTATCTACAGTGTAGAACTGTTTTTCATACTCATTATCCTTAAACTGCGTAACCATAGCAGCCTCAAAGGCCCAACGAGAGACCATGATCTCCCCTATCAAAGGGACTCCGTCCATGGTACTAACCTTAGGGTTAAACTTGTCAAAGTTAATCACAACGCCGCTCAGCAAAAGCTGTGGTATCAGCAAAATAGGTATTAAAATATAAATAGTTACAGCAGAGTTGAAAGAGGCAGAAACATTGAGACCAAGCAAATTAGCAAAACAGGAACTGCTGAATAATATAAGCCAAAACCTGAACCCCATACCCTCTATCTCCAGAATCCAATTACCAATTAATATAAAAGATGCTGTCTGAATAGCACTAATGAAAAATAATATACCAATTTTTGAAGCCAAATAACTGCTACGACTAAGGTTAAGAAACCTTTCTCGCTTCCTTATTTTTCTGTCCCTGAAGATCTCTTCTGCACTTACAGTAAGCCCCATAAACAAGGCTACAATGATACTCATGAAGAAATAAACAGGAATGTTATCATTTTCAAAAAAAGAATAAGTAGCCTTATCACTCTCTATTGTACCATAATAACGAACTAAAAAAGCCATAAAAAAAGCTAATATAGGTGCCTGAAAAAAATTAATCACCATGTATTGTGTATTAGCAATTTTAGAGAGGATATCACGTGTCATATAAACACCAAACTGTCGAAACCAGTTGGGGATCTCCTGCATTACTTTAATTCGCTCACTGACATGCTGTATCTTAGGAAGCTTGATTTTGTCCCTAAAATATTGGTACCATTGCCCGGGAGATACTTTTCTGGTATTCGTCAAGCGCCCGTATTCATTAACAATTTTGGTCTCAATAATACCAAATATTTGCTCTGCATTAATATTACCACACTCCGGACAGGCACTTTGATTTTTATTAGCAGCATTAATGATTTCCTTAAAATAGGTTACTGCCTCAATGGGGTTACCATAATATATCTGCAACCCGCCTACGTCTAATATAATCAGGCTATCAAACATTTTAAATATGTCTGATGATGGCTGATGAATTACAACAAAAACCATTTTCCCTCTTAAAGAAAGTTCTTTAAGCAGGTCCATAATATTTTCAGAGTCCTGAGACGATAGCCCTGAAGTTGGTTCGTCTACAAATAGCACGCTCGGTTCCCGAAGCAGCTCCAGTCCTATATTTACCCTTTTTCTCTGCCCTCCGCTTATGGTTTTATCCAACGGTGACCCAACCTTAAGGTTCTTTATGTCGACCAGTCCAAGGTTCATGAGCACTTTCTCCACCAGATCCTCAGTCTCCCTTCTGGTGTATTGGCCAAAACATAAGCGAGCGGAGTAATAAAGATTTTCAAAAACGGTAAGCTCTTCTATTAACAGGTCATCCTGAGGTATATACCCAATAACACCTTCAACCTCTTCAGGATGCTTATAAATATCAGTGCCGTTGATCAACACCCGGCCACTTGAAGGTTTTTCTGAGCCATTGATAACACTAAGCAGAGTAGATTTCCCAGATCCACTGGCTCCCATTATACCTATAAGCTTTCCTCCCTGCTCACTTATATTTACATTTTGCAAACCTGCCCGACCACTTTTGAAATGGTAAAATATATGCTCCCCTGTAAATGTTATTTTGCTTTCAACCTGGCCCTGTAAGAATTCGCTTACAACATCACTATAATAAACGGTGTCAATTTTATTTCCTCTAATTGTACTTCCTGTAGGGAAGATGTCAATTTTTCGACTCTTCAGAGGAATACCGTTGAGGGTAAGAACCGATATACCTAAATACTTAATAAAGTAAGTTTCAATATTGGAGAGCCTCAAAATAGCGATCAGACCAGTCAGGTTCTTAGCCACCAGCCTGGGACCATCAAATTCATATTCTCCGGAACCTTCATCAATGATCAACACGTCTTTAGAGGCTAGTTCCTCAAGGTCCTGCCCAGTCACAAATTTACGTAGTGATACCATATCGCGACGGGATATCTTAAGGGCTTCTCCTATATAAAATATAAGATTACCTTGTCTTTCAGATATTTCATTATCAGCAAATACAAGTTCTATGATCTTGATAACCAACACTACCTTCTGTTGCATGGTAAGTGCCTTGTTAACCTGCTTGCTTATCGCCATGATCCTACCCCAATCGCCTACAAACTCAAGGGTATCATGGTCCAGATTAAGGCCTTCTCTTTGCTCAAGACCATTTTCACAACAATACTTATCGAACAGGTTTAAGTAGAATCCTATTGCTTCCTGATTGAGGTGTACAGAAAGAAACTCTTTTATGTTATTACGTTCATCTTCAGTTACCCTTTCTTTGGCAACAATGGCAAATAACTGAATTATAGCTTTGAGAAGTTCCTCACTCATGTATGGGTGTCCTTCGCTTTAAATGTAAAAGGTTAAATAATAAAAGGCTACTTAGCAAAACAATTGTAACCATAATTAAATTTAAAAAAGTATCAATAACTACTTCTTCTTGCGTTTTACTTCCACGCTTTTGAAAAGTAAATCGGCAGACTGCAACACCTTATTTTTTAGGTTTGCAGGATAATCATTATGTCTGTATAAAAATTGTCTGACCTCGTCAACTGCTTTTTCGGAACTATGTCCTACAAGGGTATTATCTAGCCAACGCTTAGGGAAAAATATATCACCTGTCAATTGAATTTCCTGAAGCATTTCAAGACTGGGTTTAATATACTTCACCGAGCTTTGCGATCTCAATGGGTGGTGTAAATAGGCCAGTGCTTCAAGCACCCAAGCTTCATTTTCTCTATTCTTTGCCTCTTTCAGACTTTCAAAAAAAGCATCTCTGACAGCCTCGTCTTCTGATAGTGCAGGCAAAATAAAATTAAACCTTTTCTTTCGATCCGGGTTAGTTATTCTATTACCTTGCTCTTGGAGTAAGCTTTCAACCCCATCAATCTCCCTAATCGCTAATTCATAAGCAAGGCTTGTAAAATCCTTTTCAGATAGAGGAAGTCCATCTAGTTCCATTTCTTCATTCCATATCTTCTTTAATACTAATACACCATTTTCAGATATTGCTATGGACTTTAAAGCGTTAAAATAAGTAGATTTCAAATTGACAGATGTAGCATGCAACATCATATTAAGCAAGATACCCTCTAACTTAGGAGCCAGACTAATACGGCTTTCTTCAGTGAGCATTTTCCAATAAATGGTATGGATTACTCCTGTAATATACTCCGTAATCAAGGTCTCTTCCTCTTTAGGAAGGCTCTCTATAGCCCTATCGATAAGTTTATCAGGTTTTATATGCCCTCTGAGCGAAGCTTCATAAAGATTGATCCATATGGATGCTCTAACCACCGGGTCCTTTATGCTATCAACATTTCTGATTAGAAAATCCTTAGAATCCTTATTCATTTTAAAGTAGCCATACCCCAGTCCACCACCATTGGTAAAAAGATATTCCGGATAGGGTTCCCCACTGAATTCAGGCTCCTCTTTATTCGTAAGCAAGTTTGCATTATAGTACCTTGATGTATCACCATATCCCATTAAAACTTTGAGGTCCTGACGCCACCACAGATCATCATCCATCTCCATTTGGTCATTGGTCGACCATATTTTCATCTCTGAAATATTCTTATTGTCCCAGCTTTCAATCGCGTATTGCACTATAGGCATACCTCCCGATTTTACCCAATGCTTATTCCACCTTTCGATATCAAAAGAAGCATCCTTTGCCAGTATATTAATCAGATCGTCCCATGTGGCATTACCAAAAGCATAGCTATTGAGATATTGCTTCAAACCATTTTGAAACTTCTCATACCCAAGGCTATTTTCAAGCATTCGCATTACAATGGGAGCCTTTTGGTAAATGATGGCTCCATACAAAGTGCCGGCATCTTTAAGATTATCAAGCGTTTGCTGTATAGGGTGGGTACCCATTGTTCGATCTACACTGTAGGCACTTGGATAGTGAGCTGTCAAGAACTGTAGATCATGATTAATCTGAGGAAAGCCAGGATTTACAATTTTCGAAGCCATCAAGTTGGCAAACACCTCTTTTAGCCAAACATCATTGAACCATTTCATAGTCACCAGATCTCCAAACCACATATGTGCTGTTTCATGTGCGATTAACCGGCCACGCCCCAGTTCTTGTTTAAGTGTGGACGACTCGTCGAGCAGTAGCGCAGAAGCATTATACAAAACGGCTCCCGGATGCTCCATACCTCCATATTGAAAAGAAGGAATAAGAATAAAGTCAAATTTTTCAAAAGGCAGGGGCACGCTGGTATAGTCTTCCATCCACTTCAGAGACTTTTCGTGCCAATCAAATATTGCATCAATATTACTGGAGAGTTTTACCGAATCAGTTTCTCGATGATACATGTTCATTACTCTGCCATTAATATTTTTTGCAACCTTTTTAAAGTTGCCCACAACAAACGAGAAGAGATAACTACTGATTAATGGTGTTTCCTCAAACATATATGCCGTTTTTGCCTCTACATTTTTTTGAGATACAACATTTCCATTAGCCACTGCTTTCCATTCGGAAGGAACTGTTAGCGAAAGCTTATATCTGGCTTTTAAGTCCGGTTGATCAAAAAGAGGAAAACACGTGGAAGCACGGTCAGGAACAAATAGTGTATAAAGATAATCCTCATGCCTGTTAAGCGATTGTTCACCAGCATCAAACTGTATATCAACGACATTACGCTTCTTCAGAAAATTAGCAGGTATGACTATATGCTCTTTTTCCCAACGAATATCCACAGCCTCATCATTTACATGTATGACCTTCAATCTTTCAGGGTCAGCATTGAAATCCAGAATGAGATCATCTCTGGTATTTTTCAGGTCAAAAGATATTTTCGCAGTGCTGTGAATGGCATTATCTTTAGTGCGCGGAATATCAAAATGCAGCTCGTAAGTGATATCGTCAACAACCGATTTTCTATGCTGGGCCAATTCTTCTGAAATCCCCGGAACCAAAAGGTTATCACCTTTTTTGGTGCATGAGACAAGTATTGAAAGCATTACGGTGATTGCAAATAATCTAAAATGGCATGGAGTCATACCATAAACATAAAAAATAAATTCAACACTTCGCATTTATTTGAATCAGCCTTTAATTTTTAGTCGCCATCTCCTGGCGAAGGTGCTTATTCCCTGACGCTGTGACATATTTAAACCAGGCTGTAGGTATTTTGTTATCAAGGTGAATATATAACCAAAATACTCCAGATTTGAGATATGTATATCAAAAAATTCGGGCAAATGCTACTAGACTCTTTCAAGTTATTAAGGGCCAATCAACCCCTGCTGTTGGCTGCATCAACCGCTTTCTTTACACTATTTTCTCTTGCTCCTATTATTATCATCATTCTTAATGTACTAAGTCTTTATTTTCAGAAAGAGGAAATATCAGACCAACTTTATAACCAAATTGAAGCTCAATTTGACAATAATACAGCAGAACAGATTCATAACATTGTCAATAACTTTAGAAAGCAGGCCAGCAGTACCTGGATTACTATTGGAGGAAGTATATTTCTTGCCTTCGTTTCCACTACGCTCTTTCATGTAATAAGACAAGCATTTAATCACATTTGGAATATTCGCCTGAAAAGCAAACAAAACTTTGCATACACCCTTAAACATCGGACACAAGCCCTGCTCATCATATTTGTCGGCGGGTTATTATTTGTAGGCTCACTTTTTGCCGATACCACGGTTGCTGTATTGAAAGACTACCTTGACGAGATAATTCCATCTGTAGATGCACCGCTAATAAGAAGTATAAGCATAGTACTGTCTCTTATTGTGGTTACACTATGGTTCGCTATTCTACTAAAGTACCTTCCAGATGCCCAGTTAAAGGGAAAAGATGCCATGATCGGTGGACTCTTTACAGCGGTACTATTCAATATTGGCAAGTATATTTTAGGGAGATTTTTGATTACGGAGAACTTCAATGATATTTTCGGAACATCGGCATCTATCATGCTGCTTCTACTATTTATTTTTTACTCTTCGCTTATTATGTATTACGGAGCAGCCTTTACCAAAGTATACATACAAACCATGAGTAGGAATATAATACCTAAAAAGAATGCAGAATTATATACAGTTTCTGTTGCAAGGGAATAATTAATTTTGTCAATCCTCTGACACAATATGCAGGTATACTCTCATTACATTTGCTCCTTCTAAATATCAGTTATGAAAAACTTACTACTTATACTACTTATCACATCTATGGCCTGTACCAGGCATTCTCCCAAGGAAGCTTCTATCTCTGTAACAGAAAAGGACTCTGTGGCATATCCTGTCCTATTGCAAAAAGCCTTAAAAGCGCATGGAGGGCAGAAACACTGGGAAACTTTTAATACCCTAAAATACGAGGTAAAAACAACACTGGGCACTGAAAAAACAGAAACACAATTGATTGATTTAAAGTCAAGAAAGGTCCTGATTACCGGAAGTGGTTATACCCTGGGCATGGATGGTGCGAATGTTTGGGTTGCTCCTGATAAAGAAGCATTTGGTGAAATGCCTCCAAGGTTTTATCACAACCTTGTCTTTTACTTCTTTGCAATACCATTCGTATTATCAGACCCCGGGATCCAATATGAGGACTTAGGAGAACGATCAATTGAAGGCCAAAACTATAGAGCATTAAAAATCTCTTTTAACGAGGGAATCGGGGACGCAGACGGAGATCTTTACATTGCCCATTTTAACCCTGAAACCTACCAATTGGAGCTATTGCTGTATACGGTGACCTATTTTAGTGGCAAGAAGGATGAGAACTATAACGCGCTCAGATATACAAAGTGGTAAAAAGTGAATGGCTTACTGGTACCAGCAGTAATGGAGGGGCATAAATTTGAAGCTGATAGTATTGGAGACTTAAGGTACAGAGCTGAGTTCTCCAAAGCACTATTCTCAGAAGAAGCTCCTGACCAGTCTTTATTCATGATGCCTGAAAATGCAGAGGTAGATAGTCTTCATGTGCAATAAACCAGGTGCTAAGGAAAAATAAAATGCCGAAACAATTACTGTTCCGGCATTTCCCAATACACCTTGTAAAAAACAAAGTTATTTCGCTATAGTAAACTGGTGATATCCTTCACTCCTATATTTTTATTAATAGTGAAACCTTCACCATATTCAACTCCTATGCTGTGACCTAACTCTTTGGCTCTCGCCTCAAGCATTCTCATAAACTCGGGATTGGAGATAAACGTTTCAGGCTCGCTGCTCTCAGGGTCATGAAACTGAGACTTAAAGGCCTTTATAGCCTGTTTTTTTATAGACCAAAAGCCACTGATATCCACTACAAAATCAGGCTGAATAAAATTACTTTGAATATAATGATACAAGGTTCTCGGACGCCAGGCAGGCAACTCATCTCCTTCTTCATCATTCAACTCAATACGTCTTAAACCCGCCAAAAAACAAGCATCTACGGCCAGCTTTGCCGCCTTACCATGGTCAGGGTGACGATCTGTAACTGCATTTGCCAATACTACATCTGGCTGATACTTTCTCACTACGCGAGCCACTTCCAATTGATGCTTTTTGTCATTTGCAAAAAAACCATCCTCAAACCCTAAATTCTCTCTGATGGTAAGCTTTTGTAATTTCGCAGACTCTCTGGCCTCATGGTCCCTGATCTCTGCACTTCCTCTGGTACCTAACTCTCCTCTTGTAAAATCTACAACCCCTACCTTGTACCCCATAGCTATATGCGCCGCCAAAGTACCAGCACAACTTAATTCGGTATCATCGGGGTGCGCAGCAAATGCCAAAATATCTAACTTCATAAATACCCGCTTTTAATGAAATTTTGACTAAAGTAATCAAAAAACATTAATATGACACGGGATTGCAAACAATCAACGTTCAAACTTTATTTTTTAGCAAAAAACAATAAAAAAGGTTGCCTCAAAAACTTTATTCCAACTACACTTTCCCTGTCAATCTCAAAGTTTCTGAAGCAACCTTAATGGTCAAAATTCAAACAAAACACAAAATATTATCTCCAGGCTACACTCAGACAGTAGTCTGTTATGTCATGATAAGCCAAATGATCATGTACGGAGTATGATAGATCTAGCCTATCACCAGATACGCTACCTTCACCTTCAATGTGAAAGCCTCCTACATCCTGGTTTGGAATATAAAGGTAATTCCCCTCTATATGAGCAATTACATCTATTTCCGCACCATAAAAATTTCTTAGTATCACTGAATTGGGTTCTCCATGTAATGCTACAATCTCGACATGATAATAGCTGTAGCTATCAAAAGTTTCGCTGTATTCCTCTACGTCAAAAACTCCCAAAAAACGGTCTCTTATGTCTACATGCACATGTGGCTCTTCTATTACAGTGAGTTGACAAGATGAAAGAGCAAGCAAAATAATAACTGAGAATAGTAATTGTTTTTTCATAGCCGTAAGTTTTCGTTTCTTACTGGTCTCAAACAATTATGAGGCCAAAACTTGAAAAAATAATTAAATAGTTGAAAAACAGTTACTTAAAAAATAAAACTAATCTTACTTACAGCTTACCATAAACTTCATCATTTAGAAGGAAGTCTCCAGATTCTGTAACCTCTAAAGTAATTTTTGAATTGACATTTTTATTCTTATCGAAGAAATATATGTTATAAAGATAAGGCACCAACTTTTCTTTAAGATCCTCTGCAAACCCCAGATCCACATTAAAGTCCATTGGTAAACGCATTTTTTTACTATATACCCGCACGCCCTGGTTATTAATAACCTTAACCCTATAATCATCTGCACCAAGCCACAGTAATGAAATATTTACAGTAACATAAGGAAGCATTTCATTAGTAGACTGGTCATAGTACTCTCCATATGTAATTTCTCCATGAGGAGCAGGTGGTTTAAGTTTAAAGTCGTAGTTAAGTTTAAAATCATAAGTAGAGTCCGACCTGAAGGGCACAGCATCCTGCCCCTGAGTAGCGACAGATATTATAAAAAAGCATGCAACGCCTATTATTAGGCTAATATATTTTGTCATACTATTAATATAATGAAATAAACTATCCTTTAAAATTCATGTAGAGAACATTAATAATAAATACTCTCCTACACCCTCACAAATGACCTTTATCATGAAAAAATGTGTAATAAAATCAGTATATTATAGTATTAGAGCCTTTAAATTAACATCAAATAAAATGTTCAACCACAAGTTATTTCATGATGCATTATTCAACATACACCAATAATAGAGTAAAAAAATTTGAGGGAGAAAACCAAAAGATATATTGGGAGAGTCATTTAAGACTATTTAAAAGCATATTAGGCAAACCTCAAAAAATCAAAAAAAACAAACACTATCAACGATAAGACTTTTAAAGCTATGGGACATAAAAAAATTCTCGTTCCGGTGGATTTTTCAAAATGCTCAAAAAATGCATTAAAATACGCCATACACATTGGAAAAAGGATGCCTGCTGATTTACAGTTGATGCATGCTTTCAGTGTACCTGTTACTCATGGAGAAATGGGTGCCATCTCAATTGTAAATACCCTTGTTACAGGTATTGAGGAAGACTTGGAAAGTGATTTTGCCAAGTTGACTGAAGAGGTACCTGAGTTAGCAGAAGTAAATTATGAAACAGTGATCAAGCATAATTCCGTTGTCGATGCTTTTATTGCTCAATCAAAGCAATTTCAGCCAGATATGGTTATCATGGGCACTAAAGGGGCACATGGTATCGATGAGGTGGTATTGGGCACTAATGCCTTTGCTGTAACAAAGAACAGTAAAGTGCCAGTATTAGTTATTCCTGAAACTGCCGGATACCGCCCACTTAAAAAGATAGCACTAGCGAGTGATTATAAAGATGTTCATGTTGGCCTTTTTGATCCTCTACTCGATTTAAACAAGGTTTTTGGTGCAGAAATACATATTGTACATATCAGCAAAGAAAAAAATTTAACCGCCGAAGAAACTGAGGAAGCAAAAAAAATGCAACGGTACTTAAAGGATGTCCCTCATCATTATCATTTATTGCAAACTGATAATATTGAGGATGGGTTGAATGGCTATTGCCATGAACATGACATTGACTTGCTCACTCTAATACCACGAAAACACCAGTTATTTGAAGTATTAATGAGAGGTAGACAAAGTAAAAAAATTATATTCCATACAGAGATACCGGTATTGACCCTTCCTTCTTAATGGAATAGCTGCACTGGAGCAAGCGTAATTTTAAGCAGTAAAATGTTTACAGCGATTTGTTCAAAAGGGTTACTTTTGAGGTTTCAGGGTATCCCCTAACTGAATTTTTGTTGTAAGGCAGTTGTTTTACTGCTTTTTACGCTTTTATTAACATTGTATATTACGTAAATGATTGTTACTCGGCTCCAAACTAGTTTCAGTGCTTGTATTTTAATTTTATTAGCGACTGCTCTTTATGGCCAACCTCCAAAAATTGATAGCCTTACAGCCAAAACATACGAAGTAAAGGAGGATACCTCACGCGTTGACCTATTTATAGAATTAGCAAAAAATTGGAAAGACATTAATGTTGACTCTTCACTTTACTACTCCAATCTTGCAATTGATCTGGCTCGAAATAATGAGTATATCACTGGAGAAGCTCTGGCTTTGGATATCCAAGGTAGGACTCTCATGGAAAAAAAAGAATTTGAAGAAGCAGTCCAAACATTTGAAAAGGGACTGTCCCTACTCGAAGCTCATGACAAAATTTCTAAATCTGCTGCCGGATACCTTTTTAATGGATTGGCAATTACATATCACCTACAAGGAAAAATAGATCAGGCTGCAACAAACCTGGTTAAATCATATAAAGTTTTTGAGGCCATTCAAGATAGTAGTGGGGTAATTGGGAATGCTATGAATGCTGGTGTAGCCTATGTAGATATGGGAAACTTCATACAAGGTCTTGAATTCTACCAAATTGCCCTTTCATATGCCGAAAAAATGAATAGACGAAACTTTGTAGGTTTAATATATAACGATATTGGTGTAATCTACCGCAAACAAAATCAATACGAATTGGCCCTTGAATATTTCAACAAATCACTTGGAATAGTGTCTGCACTGGGGGATAAACCTGGTATGGCTAATGCCTTAAACAACTTAGGCTTAGTCTACGAAAACAATGGCGAATATGAAAAGGCGCTAGAGTCTTACGGCAGAACAATGGCATTGGATGAAGAGAATGATAATAAATATGGAATAGCACTAACCCTAAATAATGTAGGTTACATAAAAAGAAAGCAGGGAAAATATAATGAAGCCATCCATTCTTATACACGTTCCTTCGACATTATGGAAACGCTCAACAACAAATGGGGACAAAGTAAAGCACTTAAAGGTATAGGTGAAGTTTTTTTAAATCAAAAAGCATATGCAAAGGCCTACCGCCCTTTAAATGAAAGCTATGAACTTGCCAATGAGATCAACAACACAGAGTTGCTCAATCAAACCAGCTCAAACTTATATCAATACTATGAAGCTGTTGGTGATCCTAAAAATGCTTTAAAGTATTACCGGGTCTTCTATACGACACAGGACTCATTGTATAATGAGGAAAAAACAAAAAAGCTTGCCCGCATGGAAGCTGAATATGAGTTTCAGAAAGAGCGTGATAGTTTGGGTTTTGTACAGCAAAGAATGGCGATTGAGGCGAAGCAGAAAATCTCCAGACAGGCTCTTATACAAAGAGTTACGGCTGCAGGCCTGGTTATAGTTCTCATTCTCTTCATGATTATTTGGAGATACTCTCGCCTGAAAAGAAGAGCCAACCTTGAACTCGCAGAAAGAAATAATCAGATAGAAGCCCAAAATGAGGAAATCATTGCACAAAGAGATCAACTGGAAGAAAGAAACAAAATAGTTGAACAACAAAAGTTTCAACTTGAAGAGGTTAATGAAGAGCTAAAGGCTCTAAATGAAGAAAAAAATATGCTTATGGGCGTGGTGGCTCACGATCTCAAAAGTCCTTTAAATCAAATTGTTGGCCTTATTGATATCGCCACAAAATCTGTTGACAACATTCCTTCAGAACTCAATATATACCTGGAGAAAATACATTCAAGTGCTCACAACTCGACTCAGATGATCAACAGAATACTGGATATTGGAGCTATTGAAAGTAAGGAAGAAGCTTCTTTAAGTAACGTTGAACTCTACCCAATAGTAAAAAACCTTATTGATGATTTCCTGATACTGGCAGAAAAAAAAGATATCACACTAAATTTTGAAGGGGATAATGAACACCTCAGGGCGCTTGTTAATGAAAGTTATTATAAGCAGATCATACAAAACCTGATTTCTAATGCCATCAAGTTTTCGCCTAAAGGGAAGAGTGTCCATGTTAGCATATCTAAAAAAGGTAATCAGGTTGTAACCAAAGTAATTGATGAAGGACCTGGAATACCAGAGGCCGACCTGCCTAAGCTCTTCAATAAATATGAAACACTTACTGCTCGCCCGACTGATGGTGAGAGTTCTACAGGATTAGGTTTGGCTATCGTTAAAAAATACGTGGATGCGATGAACGGATCTGTTACTTGCGACAGTGACATCGAAAAAGGGACTACTTTTAGTGTTTTCCTAAAAGCGTGACGGGCATCCAGTTCAATTCAATTTTAGCAATATTTATCAAATTTAGCTGGACAAACCTTCTTAATATTGCTTTCAGCAATGAAAGACTATTACTACCAAAGAATAAAAGATGCCGTCAGTTTTATAGAACAAAATTTAAAGCATAACCTTTCTGTAGATGGTATTGCAGAACAGGCATGTTTTTCAAAATATCATTTTATTAGGCTATTTATGGCCATAACGGGCGATACAGTAGGAGGATACGTAAGGAAAAGAAGACTTACCAAAGCAGCGGAAGACTTAATTTTGACAGACAGCCCCATATTATCCATCGCCGTAGATTACCAATTTGAGTCTCAAGAGGCATTTACCAGATCATTTAAAAGCCTGTACCGCACTACTCCTTCAAAATACCGTAAGCGTGGTATACATCAGTTGGCTTTTCGAAAAAATGAGCTTTCAAGTGATACGATAGATCATTTGAAAAAATCTATTTCACGCGAACCTGAGTTTGTGATGACCACCCCAAAAAAGCTGGTAGGTATGTGTACCATAACTTCATTAACCAATAATAATATCCCTGAACTCTGGCTAAATTTCATATCTAGAATAAAGGAAATAGGGAATATTAGGAACTCCGGCAAATATGGCATACATTCTTATGATAATGAGTCAAAAGTAGAAGACTACTCCGAACATTTTACATTTAAAAAATGGGCTGCGGTTGAAGTAAGTCACTATGAAGATATACCGCCAGGACTTGACCGTTACACCATGCAGCCTGGAAAATATGCCCGATTCATACACAAAGGAGGTATTAAAGGCTTTCAAATGTCAATAGACTATGTATATGGCACCTGGCTACCTGCCTCAGGCTATCAGCTGGATACTCGAGATGATTTTGAGCATTACGGTGAGCGTTTTTACGGGCCTGAAAACCCAGAGTCAGAAATAGATATGTATATACCTATTAAATAATAATATCATGACAGATGTGATCTACGATAATACTTTTGAAGCATCAGATTTTAGAGAAAGTAACTTAAAAAAGGCTGATTACGAAGGCTGTTCTTTTATCAATTGTAACTTCAGCAATACCAATCTCGCGGATATCAATTTCATAGACTGTACGTTTAGCAACTGTGACTTAAGTATGGCTGTGCTAAACAACACGGCATTAAGAAATATCCATTTTAAAAACTGTAAACTACTTGGCCTGCGATTTGACCACTGCAAGCCTTTTTTATTCGAAGTTGCATTTGAAAAATGTCAGCTTAACCTCTCCTCCTTCTTTCAGTGTGTTCTAAAAAAAACAAGGTTTCAAAACTGTGAACTTAAAGAAGTAGATCTTGCAGAGGCTAATCTTACTGAAGCCGTTTTTGATAGCTGTGATCTCTCGGAAGCGATATTCGACAATACGACACTGGAAAATGCTGATTTGAGAACGGCTCATAACTATTCGATGGACCCTGATAAAAACAACATTAAAAAAGCTAAATTTTCGGCTGCTGGCGTTATCGGGCTGCTCGGCAAATATGATATTGTAATAGAACCATAAAACACCCCTCATGCAAACCCCAAGAATAGAAACAACACCCGAAAAGAAACTAGTTGGCAAATCCCTGGAAATGACACTTGTCGAGAACAAAACCCATGAGCTCTGGAAAAGTTTTATGCCCTACCGGAGTAAGATCAAACATCGTATATCAACCGATCTCATCAGTATCCAGGTTTATGATAAAGCTGCAGGTTTTAATGGCTTTGATCCACATGCTAAGTTTACCAAATGGGCCGCTGCCGAGGTATCAAATTTTGATCACCTACCGGAAGGCTTGGGTCAATATACCCTACAGGGAGGACTTTATGCTGTATTTATTCATAAAGGTACACCTGCAGATTTCCCTAAAACATTTCAGTTCATATTTGGCACCTGGCTTCCACAATCTCCTTATGAGCTTGACAATAGAGAGCATTTTGAATTATTGGGAGATAAATACAAAAACAATGATCCCAGTTCCGAGGAAGAAGTCTGGGTGCCTGTTAGAAGGGTCTAAATCAACGAGGAAAGTATTGCGACAGATTATTTTTTTGTTTTATAACAAATAATTTAATCAAACAATGACAATATCCCGTTAATTAGATAAAAAACATAACGGAATGATAAAAAGGGTAATCGTCTAGAACTGTTTTTCTGAGCCATATACACATACCATAAAACATTTGATGTGTTGAAGCCGACAAGAAATAGACTGGCTCTGTCTGCTTTACCGACGTCAAGGTCCTTATAGAAAAACTTAGTTGATAATATACATAGGCATGCTAGCACGAATGCTTATAAAGCAAAAAATCCTCTGAAGACCTTGCTTCAGAGGATAATTAGTTGTCTATAGTTGGCTTTAATTATTTCAAAGGTAGTATCCTCCCGATCAATTGCCAATCATACTACGACCAATGGCATATAACAACGTCTAAATGCGGTATTGAACAATGAACATAACTTCTTACTCATACAACCGATCATTAGCCGACCTATACAAAAGGATAATGCGGTAGCAAACTGGTCAAGAATATAAGGTAAACATACTGAAAAACAACTATATGCATCGACTCCAGCATCCTGTTTCTTTACGTTATAGATTTATATTAATTGAAAATTAATTCGCCTAAGGCATTCATGACATCTAGATAAAAGAGAAAATTACGAACTCACTTTGCCCACAGTCCATCTTCCTTCAGTTTATCTTCAGAAAAAAGCCATGCATAAGCAATTTCTCCATCTCTTACTTCAAACAATCCTCCCATATCAACGCTTTGATTACACTTTGCAGCAGTAAAACGGATAGGCACCGCCACCAAATCTCCACTCTCTTGCAATAATCCATTAAGCTTGATGACTAAATTTCCCTCCACTTCTTCTGTCATTCCAACAATCATCTTCTCAATTTCATCAGGACTATTTTTTATGCCAGAAAATTTGCTATTCCCTGGCTGATTCCACTTCACATCTGAAGCAAAATATGTAAGTGCCTTGGTTATATCTCCCATTGCAAGGGCATTAAAGCATGCATCAACAATACTCTTTGCTCCTATCTTTGTTCTTTGAGTCTTCAACATATACATACGTTTACGCTTTAACTATAAAACTTTCTAAGCCATGCATTGGCTGATTTTTTTTGGCTCTAAGGCTATTTCCCAGCTATCTTTCGCCCCCTCTGCTCTAAAAAGCTTTTAACATAGCACCCACTTTGTACAGGATGAATTTTACTCACCACTTACTCATTACCCTGTAAAATAGCTTAGTATCAAGATTATGAAGCCTATCAATACTACAGAAAGAATCACATCTTTTATATCATATCTATTCTTGTTGCTAGCCTTATCCTCCTCACTTAATGTACCATATGTAAGTCCATCAAGCCTTTTCTGCTCTGGTTTAGCTGTTAGCAGGCTTACCACAATACAAATGATAAGACACAAAACAAACAGAAGGATGCAGAAATGCAGGAAGTTCATAGTTGCCCAAGTATGTAAAAACCCAGTAAGTTTTTCCTTGTTAAGCTCTAATACTAATCTACTCATCCCCAGCAGGAATCCACCTATAAGCGTGGCTAGTGCTCCTGTCGAGTTAATCCTTTTCCAGAAAATACCCAGTAAGAAGACTACCGTTATCGGTGGAGCAATATAAGATTGAACGCTTTGCAAATATTCATACAATACCCCTGAAATATTGGCCATAACTGGTATCCAGGCAATTCCCAACATTACCACAATTAATGTTGCTATTCGCCCTACTGTCACCAGTTGTTTTTCACTACTCTCTGGCCTGATCTTTTTATAAATATCTACAGTAAATAAAGTTGAACATGAATTGAACACTGAAGCCAAAGAGCTCATTAATGCAGCTAAAAGGCCTGCTGCTGCTACACCTTTAATCCCTGTTGGCAGCAACGCAGCCATCATGGTCGGCAAAGCCTGGTCTGAAGATTCCAACTCCAGTTGTCCGGTCTTTGTCATTGCATAAGCTATAATTCCGGGAAGCAGGAAGATAAATACAGGGGTTAATTTCAGGTATGCACCAAAGATAGAACCTTTAAGGCCAACATTAATATTTTTGGCGGTCAGTGTCCTCTGTACAATGTACTGATCAGTACACCAATACCAGATTCCAACTATGGTACCTCCAAATAAAAGCCCTGTCCAGGGAAAGTCAGGATCAGTCACCGGCCTCCACATGTCAAAGTGAGCATTTCCGGCAATTTCCCGGAGCTCACCCCACCCCCCTATTTGGTATAGACCTATGAAGGTTACGGCGCCAGATCCTAATATTAATACAATCGTTTGCAGTGCTTCAGTATAAATAACTGCTCGCATTCCTCCTAAAACCGTGTATAGTCCGGTAATAACTACAGTAATCACTGCTCCAGTCCAGAAGTTCACACCAGTCAGAGCTTCTATTACCACACCACCTGCATATACTGAAACAGATACTTTTGTAATAACATAGCCCACCAGTGAAATAATCGACAAGAACCAGCGAGCTGTGCTATTGAACCTTCTTTCAAGAAACTCAGGCATAGTAAATACACCACTTCGTGCATAAAAAGGCAAAAACACCCACCCCAGTAACAACACTATCCAGGCATGAAGCTCAAAATGTGCCATAGGCATACCTGAAGCTGCGCCAGTACCAGCAAGGCCCACCACATGCTCAGAGCCTATATTAGAAGCAAATATTGAGGCTCCAACCACAAACCAGCCGGCATTCCTGCCTGCCAGAAAATAGTCTTCTGTATTATTTTTACGTTTTTTTATCACCCATACGGCAATTCCAAAGAGTACAAGAAAATATACCCCTATTACAATCCAGTCAAGTACTTCAAGTCCTACCATTGCTTATTTTGTTTTCCAGATGAATTGATTAATAAGGTTTTCAAAAAGCTCCTGTCTTCCACTTCGCAGTCTTGGCTCTCCGTTTTTATGAGCTATAGTATACAAGTCTTCCAAAGTCAGACGGCCTTCTTCAAATGCCTTACCATCCATGGTACTGAAGCTGCTGTATCTGGCTTTTCTAAGGTTATTATATTCTGAGTTCTCCAGAATATTATGCGATATCTCCAAAGCTCTGGCAAACGCATCCATCGAGCCTATATGCGCATAGAATATATCTTCCAGATCAGTAGAGTTTCTCCTGTTTTTCGCGTCGAAATTGATACCACCTCCTTTAAATCCATCCGCCTCCAGGATCACCAACATGGCTTCTACCAGCTCATATACATTGATAGGGAACTGATCGGTATCCCAACCATTCTGATAATCTCCCCTATTAGCATCCATACTTCCCAGAAGGCCTGCGTTGGCGGCCACCTGAAGCTCGTGGGCAAAAGTATGCTGGGCTAACGTAGCATGATTAACCTCTACGTTGAGCTTAAAGTCATTCATGAGGTCATACTCTCTCAAAAAGCCTATGACAGTAGCCGCATCAAAATCATACTGGTGCTTGGTAGGTTCCATGGGTTTGGGCTCTATGAAGAAGTTACCTTTGAAACCACTTTTCCTTCCGTAGTCTCGTACTATGTGAAAAAACCGGGCCAGATGATCTAGCTCTTTTTTCATATTGGTATTAAGTAATGAAAGGTAGCCTTCTCTTCCTCCCCAGAAAACAAAATTCTCACCATTGAGCTTCACGGTGATATCCAGTGCGTTCTTTACCTGAGCACCTGCATAAGCCACTATGTCAAAATCGGGATTAGTTGCAGCACCATTCATATAGCGTGGGTGACCGAAAAGGTTGGTAGTGCCCCATAATACTTTAAGACCTGTTTCTCTTTGCTTTTCCAGTGCAAAATCACTAATGATCCCCATCCTTCTCTCCGTCTCCTTCAGTGAATCTCCCTCATCTATCAGGTCAACATTGTGAAAGCAGTAGTAAGGCACTCCTAGTTTAGACATAAACTCAAAGGCCGCATCCATTTTGTGTTTTGCAGAATCAACAGCATCTCTACCTTCCAGCCATGGAAATCGCTTCGAAGGCAAGCCAAAAGGATCACCCCCTGTTCCACAGAATGTGTGCCAGTACGCCACGGCAAACCTGAAATGGTCTTTCATGGTTTTGTCTCCTACAATTTTATCTTCATCATAGTACTTAAAGGCCAAAGGGTTATCTGATTCAGGCCCCTCATACTCTATTTTTCCTATATTTTTAAAGTACTCCTTTGCCCCTATCACTACTTTAATTTCCTGATTATTCTCTTCAGACACGTTATTATTCATAGTTATATACTGGTTTATAGTTCTTGTTCCTATAATAAAAGTTTCTCCAAATCGGATTTCCATATTTCATAAGCGCCCCGATATTCGCCTGAGATATCAGCTTCATCATATACTTTAGCCACTTTCACCCCCGAAAGCGCTTCTTCTGCTGTAGCATAAGCTCCTATTGCCACTCCTGAAGCGCTTGCTGCTCCTGCAGCGCCTGTAGTTTCAATTACTTCTATTTTACAGCCTGTTATCGCTGAGATAGTAGTTGAAAAAACGCCAGATTGAAACAGGTTATCATTACCCACCCGGATCACCTTCGACTCTATGCCCATACTATTGAGTATCTCCATACCGTAGATAAAGGAAAACGCGATCCCTTCCAACGCTGCCCTGTAAAAATGAGCTCTACTATGGCGATTGAAATGCAAATTGATAATATGTGAGCCAAGAACTTTATTATCTAATATACGCTCAGCTCCATTGCCAAAAGGAATCACGCGCAAGCCTTCCGAGCTAACAGGCACCTGAGATACCATACGCTCCATATCTTCATATGTGGTACCGTTGTTAGATATTTCTTTCTTGAGCCAACTATACTGACTACCAGCTCCATTAATACATAGCAACAGCCCGATCCGCGGATCGTGGCTGGTATGGTTTACATGTGCAAAGCCGTTGATACGTGATTGTTTATCATAAACAGGATGATCTACCACGGCATACACCACTCCCGATGTACCTCCTGTCGCTGCAATTTCTCCAGGGTTGAATACGTTTAACGAAAGGGCATTATTCGGCTGATCACCAGCCCTATAGGAAACGGGCGTCCCTGGCTTTAAGCCTAACTGGCCTGCAGGCTCATTTAGTAACTTCCCTTGATCAGAAAAAGTGGGAACGATATCAGCTACCTTGCTTCTATCAATACCAAAGTAATCTAAAAGAAACTGCGCTACACATTCATTTTTAAAATCCCAATAAACACCCTCAGATATTCCTGAAACTGTAGTACATATTTCGCCTGTCATTTTTAGGGCAATATAATCGCCAGGCAATACAAACTTCTTTAGCTTATTATATATCTCCGGTTCATTATCTAATACCCATTTTAATTTGGACAGCGTGAAATTTCCTGGGGAATTCAACAAATGTGCATAGCACTTTTCTTTACCCAAGTCAGCAAATGCCTTTCTACCTATCTCTACTCCTCGGCTATCACTCCATATAATTGAGGGTCTCAGCACTTCATTGTTTTCCCCCAGTAGTACCAACCCATGCATCTGGTAGGATATACCAATAGACTTTATATGTTCTGCCCTCACTCCGGACTTTTCTAACAACTGCCTGGAAGCAATACATAAATTTTCCCACCATGTCTCAGGGTGTTGCTCAGCCCAACCCGGAAAATGGGATATCACCCCCATCTCTACCTCAGGGTAGTGTGTTACCTGTACTATCATCCGTGTATCAGCATTTACAAGCGCCGCTTTTATTGATGAGCTTCCTACGTCAAAACCTATTAGATATGAATCCATTGCTTTAGTTTATGTAAGAGGAGTAAACTACGCCACTCCTGATAATATTCCGCCTCAAGAGATTAAACACAAATTAAAACCTTTTAAAACAGGAATTCCCAAAACTATCTACTGCATCGATTCGCCATAAAACCTTCATTTCTACGTCAACTTTTCAATAACGAGTGCTACGCAAGACAATTAAATGACGTATAAGTGAAGTACAAAACAACAAAGAGAGGTTGATCAATAGCGTGATCGGGCAAATGGTTAAGAAGAAACCATTCTACAACCTGCATTTAGAGTTGGTCAATTATTTGAATAATTAATAAGTCAGGCTATGATTCCAGCTATTAACCATGATTCATATCATAAATATTCTGCATGACCTACATAATGATATCATGCTTCTGGTAAGGATATTCGTTGAAAAGTGCTGGTGACTCAAATCTGATCGATAAACTCTTCAAGCCCGATATCAGAATTCAGCTCAAGTTTTTTTCTTAATCTGTATCTTCTTGTTTCCACTCCCCTGACTGAAAGGTTAAGCTGGTGGGCAATATCCTTGGTACTGAGTTTCATTTTCAGTAACGCAGACAACTTGATCTCCGATGTAGAAAGCTGTGGATAATCTGTTTTAAGTTTTTTAAAGAAGTCACTATGGATCATCTCAAAATGCTTTTTAAATGCCTCCCAGCAAGCTTCCGAAGAAAGATGGCTATCAATTTTCCTCAATATTTTTTCATACTGCTGCTCATTATTGCCTAGTTCCTTCAACTGTCGAATATCGTTTTTGATCTCTGACAGAAACTCATCCTTCTTCTGCAATTGAAGATGTAAAGTAGTTAGCTCCTTACTACGGTCAGTAATAAGGCTTTCCATTTCCCTCAACTGGTTTTTAAGACTCTCACTGCTTTCCCCTTTACGGGGGCTCTGCATTAAAGCCCTCTCTAATGAAGATTCCCAAAAGTTATACGCCTGCTGACATAGTGCCCTGTTAAACTTTGGTTCATGTACTATGGTTGGGTTGATACCTTTCAAGGCTTCGTCCAGGGAAGCATATACCCCCGTGGCTACACCCGAAGCCCTTGCCGCTCCGATGGCAGCGGTTGTTTCCACTACCTCTATATGACAATCAAGTATAGTTGCAATTGTAGATGAAAATACCTCTGACTGGAACATATTGTCATTACCCACTCTCATGACATCCACATTGATACCA
The DNA here is from genome assembly GCF_016775155.1 of Fulvivirga marina. Classification (GTDB taxonomy): domain Bacteria; phylum Bacteroidota; class Bacteroidia; order Cytophagales; family Cyclobacteriaceae; genus Fulvivirga; species Fulvivirga marina. Next base: position 99,090 of record NZ_JAEUGD010000016.1, read on the forward strand.
ATCTCTTTTAAAATATTTATGCCTTTCACAAAAGAAAAGGCTACACCCTCCAGCGCTGCCCTAAACAGATGAGCACGGTTATGTCTGTTGAACTGAATATTGAAAATATGCGAGTTGACACTCTGGTTTTCCAGCATGCGCTCTGCACCATTGCCAAAAGGTAAAATGCAAAGACCATCACACCCAACTGGTACAGTAGAAACCATACGTTCCATATCATTATAATTCCTGTCGCTCCGTGCAATCTGGTGCTTCATCCAGCTATATTGAATACCGGCCCCATTCAGACAAAGTAAGACCCCTATCCTATCAAAGTTTTCTTCATAATTGACATGAGCAAAGGAATTAACCCTAGAACGTGGGTCAGAAATAGGCCTATCGACAACTCCGTACACTACACCCGAGGTACCACTAGTAGCTGCGATTTCATTAGGTCTCATCACATTAAGCGCCAGCGCATTGGTGGGTTGATCCCCTGCTCTATAAGTGACTGGTGTCCCTTTTTTGAGCCCGGTAAGCTCTGCTGCCTGCTTAGTTACAGTGCCCTGCACACCAAAAGTAGGTGCGAGATCTGGTATCATTTCCCTATCGATACCATAGTATTCCAATAGTTCAGAAGAAATTCTCTTTTCTTTAAAATCCCAGAATACACCTTCTGAAAGACCACTGATGGTAGTTTTAAGTTCACCAGTAAGTCTCAAGGCAATAAAGTCTCCTGGTAGTAAAAATTTGTAAGTCTTACTGTATATCTCTGGCTCGTTGTCTTTAACCCACTTTAGTTTTGAAGCTGTAAAATTTCCTGGTGAATTCAGCAAATGCTCCAGACACTTCTCCTTCCCTATTTCTCTAAATGCCTTTCTACCTATTTCAACGCCCCTACTGTCGCACCAGATAATCGAAGGCCGCAGGATATGGTGATCTCGATCAACGAGAACCAGGCTATGCATTTGGTAAGAGATACCGATACTTGCAATATCATGTGATTTGACCCCCGTTTGTTGCAATAAACGGCGGGTGGCCAGCATAAAATACTGCCACCAGATTTCTGGTTGCTGTTCTGCCCAACCACTTTGCCTGGAGATTATGTCCATTTCACTATCAGGGTATTGAACAACCCCAACGGTTTTGTTACTTTCCGCATCAAGCAATGCTGCCTTAATGGTAGAACTTCCTATATCGTAGCCAATTAAATACATATCAACACTTAACTTCCTACGTCAATGATACGTCATTTTAACAGAAAAACTAATAAAAAAACTCGCAAGGAACCTTAATTAATACCTTCTACAAAACTTCAAAATTGACAACAAGGGTTTTAAAACCCGTTACCTAAACATATATTGCAGCCACAAATATTTAAAATATACTTTATGAAACTATCACTATTATTTTTTGCAAGCCTAATACTTCTGGCCTCTTGTGGAGAAGTACGGGAAGAGATCACCTTTAACAAAGGTGGAGATGGCACGTATGAAGTATCTACCGACATCGTACCCATGATGAAAAAAATGATGCAAAGTACAGTAAAGCTTGCAAGCCAGGGCGGAGAAGAACTGGACAGTGCTGAACTTGCAGCTAAGGTTGAGGAAATGATATGGAAAGATTACCCTGATAAAATAGATTCTGTGATTTCATTGGAATCTAACCTTACCCCTGAAATGAAAAATGACCCAAAGATCATGTCAATGGTTGGTAAAACTACAGCGTATATGAAAGGAAGCCGAGAAGAAGGTTTCATTAAAACTGGTATTAAGTTTGATTTTAGCAATAGTGATGAGTTCATTTCGTTCATGGATATGGTCGAAGAAAACGGCCAGAAAAATGAACAAAAAAACCCGCTAGGAAAGACAAAAACTGAAATAACTGTAACCTCAAAGTCCTTTGTCAGAACGGTAGAATATCTAGATAAACCCGAAAGTGACGAATCCAATGCACTAGCTCTCCTTATGCTTCAGGAGATGAACATTATAACTGTATTGAACTTCCCAAAAAAAATTGACAAGGTTGATGTTACGCATTATGAAATCATAGAGAGGTCTGATAGATCAGTCACGCTGAAATATGACATCATAAAAGCTATGCAAAGTGATGACCAATCAGAGATCCGGATCAAACTGAAGTAGTATGGCACTGAAGGCATCAAGACCGGCAGCATCCAGAGTTAAAACTTCACGAAAGCTCTTTTTTGGAAAAACAGTTTTAATCGCTGCGTTGGCAACTTTAGTGGTTACCATTCTAATTGTCTATTTAACAGGCCTGTCAAATCACCGTACTATAATAGAAAACTCATTGATATCCTTATCGATATTATGTGTAGCTCTATTCACATTTATGACCGTCGGTTTATACAATGGTTTCAATATATATGATGACCTATCTCATAAACTGAAATTTACATGGAGAGGTAGCTCTTCGTGGACTGACGTTAACTTTAGCCCTGACTTACCTGTTGAACTCGATGGAGATGATGCCTGCGCCGGAATACTGATTTCTATTGTAGTCTGGATATTAGTAACTATTGGAATTATACTCTTTCTGTTTCTTGCAGAGCTTATTCTTTCTTTTGCATGGATAGCCTTGGTTGCAGTCATCTATTGGGTCTTTATCAGGGCATTAAAGCTTGTTTTTAGTAAATCCAGAAAGTGTGAAGGAAACCTGTTAAGGAGTTTTTATTACGGATTCTCCTATACCACCCTATATCTGGGATGGGTATATGGAGTCATCTACGTATCCGGGGCCATATAGCATAAGCCACTCCAACTTCAAATAAAAAATGAGGCTAGCCTCATTTTTTATTTGAAGTCCTATCAATTCAGCTCCACATCTGTAAAGTCATTCATCTTGGTAAAGTCCATCAGGGTATCACCAGAAGGTTGTGTTTCATAAACAGAAGCAAACTTACCTCCCCAAAAAACCTCATCGCACTTATAAGAGTAACGCGAATGCACGACTTGACTAAAAGTATCATCGAAACCTTTGATCATGATCAATATTTCCGCATCCATCGCTTCCATTTCCTCTTTAGTTTTGTTAGCAAGCGGGCTTTTCTCGTCTATTACATGCACCACTGTCCAGTTAAGTGGAAAATACAGAATAGAATTTCTTTCAAGGTCAAGATTGATATAGCTTCTTTTTAATATGCTTTTTCCATCTTTGTGCCTCTCAACGGTAACCAACATAACAGTGGCTTCCATTTCCATGAGATTGCTGTTTCTCATATTGGCAATTCTAAACTGGAGGCTGTTCAGCCCATCTTTGTATGGTGCAATTAATGCCTTTTTGCTATACATCAGCCTGGCAGAAGGCTTCGAAAACCTACCATATAACATACCCGTTATAATGGCAAAGCACATCCACCCTACGACCGCTTCAAAAGATGCCACAATATTAGCCCAATGCCCTATAGGATGAACCCCTCCATACCCCACTGTAGTAAAGGTTTGAAAGCTGAAGTAATAGGCTTCAAGAAACCTAACGTAAAAATGTCCGCCCCTTAGACCTCCAAGCTGGTCAACCCCCATAAGAGTATAAACCAAGGCAAAAACAGCATTTACTACTAACAGAAAAGTAAATACAACAAGAAAAAAGCGACTCCACGACATCTTTATCATCAACTGATATGTATCTCGTGTGCTTACCCTTAATCCAGATCGTATTACATTAAAAGACCCGTCCTGATTAATAATTCTTTTAGAATTAATAGTATACTGGGTACCCACACCTGGATCACGTGTTTGCTTTGAGTTTGCCATTTGCTAAAGCAGAATTTTATTCAGTTGAAAATTAAAGAAAATAAGCAACTTCTTTCCTTTCTAATAATATCATGACGATCTCCAGCAAACTATGCCTTTTAGGTTCCTGAGAAACTATCATCTGATTATGCTTTCTCTTCAATCACTCACGCTTGAAATTTTGCATTTCTCTGCTTGATCAACTTATAAATTTAAGTAATCATGATGTTAAACTTATATCAACTGCTAGATTTAAAACCGTAGATTGAAGCCACCAGCACCAGAAATTTGCCACAGTTTGTGTATACATTTCTCTACAATTCAATGCACCTGACACTTCTATAAAAGAGGTAAGAGCAATTGGTATTATTTTTTTATATACAAGATTACCTGAGATAAAAATTATCGTCAGTTGACTTGTAAATATTTAACATTTGTGCCCATGCTTAAAGAAAGACAACCAGACCAAATGATAGAGGATCAGATAACTTTGCTCAACTCTGAGGAAAATAAGCTACGGAAGTTTTTAGCCCATAATGAGGAAGCTAAAGCCTCCATAGATGTTTATATAAAAGAAATACAGCAGAAAAAGAAAAGGCTTTATAGCTTATGTGAAATGATGGGAATAGATAACAGAAAGAACCATGAAGATAAAAATTCTGCTTATGATAGCTGCATTCCCCAACCTGCAGGCAGATTTGGTAGCCGCCTGATTAGTGGACTAAAATGATGTAATTGCATAACATTAGATTTTAACGTATATTGAGATAACCACACTTAACAATGCCACGAATTATAAGCTTGTAAAATAGCCTGTTAATTTGTGGCATTGTTTCCATTGACGCTGTTCACCAATCGTCAAGCCTCAATACACACTACTTAAGCCTGGGAGTGTTTTCACCATGCCTTTTTAGATACGTGTTTAAACTAACATCGCAATCGTTTGCAATTTTCCACAGGGTTTGATTCCATTTCCACACTTATTGATTTTGTTAAACCTCAACTAAACAATTAAATCAATGATTATCAGTGATTTAAAACAAAATAAATAGTTTGGCATCATTTTAAGCTACAAAAAGTAAAATTGCTTGAATTAACACGATGACAATTAACCTATGGAAATAGACTATAACAGACTGGCTAAAAATGATGAGGGATATATTAACGAGATCAAGAAGGCATTAGAGGTACAATGCAATTTTAAAGCAGGTAAACTTATCGGACGGGTATTACACACTCTTCGCGGTAGCCTTACCTATTCTGAATCTGCTGATCTCATACAATTGCTACCTGACAGCATCAAAATCATTTATGTATCGGACTGGAGATTAAAGGCAAACAAAGTTGAGATCAACTGTCTTGATAGCTTTGTAGAATTTGTAATGCATAATGATAAAGCACACGTAGAACAGGTCATTTCAGGAGAGTCAATGGCTTTAAATGCCATTATTACAACTATAAAAATGCTCGACAGGCATATCCACTTTCTATCTCATGATTTTTTAAAATATCCTATTAAAAATGAAATAGAAGAAGCAATGTACAAAGCAGCATAAACTTTAAAACCTATGGACACACTAGAATACTCATACTATGTAAGAAAACACGCTAATGAATGGAGGGTAACCGTAAATAACCCTCTTTATGGCAGTGGTGTTACCAGCAGCTCCAAAGAAGAAGCCATCAGCAAGGCAATAGCATTGGCAAAAACGCATCTCCCTGCTCAAATTCTGATTTACTCAGAGCATGGCGAGCTGATCGAGAAGAGAATTTTTCCACGGTTCTCCGACCCAATCAGCTATGAAGCATGGTCATCAATATAAATCAAAAAAGAAACTGCATGGCTCCATTTGATAATGCTGTCAAGGTAACCCATTATCATTTTTTTAAACCATGTCAGAATTAAAATTACCTCAATTTCTGTATAACTTTAAGCAAGGGTTAATTGTTGCTGCATTAGTTTTTAAAATTCTATTGTTCAATTTAGCCCACCAAGTTGGTTTTACTTTTTGAAAAGGATATAAAAGTAGAAGATGAAGAAAAAGGTTTTACTCTGCGACAATGACCCTGATATAACAGAAATAGTCTCTTTAATACTAGCAGGCAAAGGATTTGAAGTATTTATATGCACAACATGCGAAGAAGTGCCCGAAAAAATAGAGAGTCACGCTCCTGATCTCATCATTATGGATCTGTGGATACCAGAGATGGGTGGTGAGCAAACCACTGCAATGCTTAAAAAATCTGCTAAATACCAAAATATCCCAGTCATTATACTCTCTGCCAATAACGAAATTGAAATGATTTCACAGCGTAGTGGAGCAGACGGTTTTATCACTAAGCCTTTTGAGATCAGAGAGCTTGTAGACACAATTAATGATCACATCGCTGCATAAGCCTGTTATTATTATGTACTATTCTTCAATCATAAATCCATCAAAATCAGTTAGGCAATGCCCTAACTGATCCAATGGTTATTCTAGTACGAATTTCAATAACACCATAGCCTATCCTATCACCGATTTCGCATCTTCAGTACTACAATCACTTTTCATGAATGTGAATGGTATACTTCCCGAGTTTAGCATTCTCAACATTTATATCAAATTTTACTTGTTCTTCACCGCGATTGGTAACAGTTGGCTTTCCCATCAGGTTACTGCCACTAGCACTTGAAATAGCAGTAAATGCTATTTTCGCCATGACTTCACTATTAGGAACTTGAAATAGCATTTTTATTTATTTTGGGAAGATTACTGCTTCTACTACCAAGTCATTGAATTCTATTATGTAGAAAACTTTACACACGAATGGAAATATTCTACCACCTGGAATTGCATTCATTCTGCTAAAACAATACCTCTATTCAAACTTTCAGTGTACATTAGACTCGAGAATCACCCATTGCATAGCCTCTACCTTTTCTGACATATCGAAGTACTTTACCTCTGCGGAAGTAAATGGTTTTGCAAACTTCGCTCCCCACTCCAGCCATTGCTTATCTCCCACTATAGCTACACGTTCAAAGTCATTAAAAATGCTTAATATCAAACTTTAAGTCTTTCCAAACAGCTCCCACCTTTACTTCCTCCAATTCCTCAATTTCACAATACAGATTAATTTTATCATAGTTCCTGATCTTATCTTCTAGTAGATTTACTATGGGGGTATAATCCCTGCCAGTAAGCTCTCCGCTCATACGGATAGCCACAGTATTATCATGGTTACTGGTTAATATTTCAATCATGGCTTTATTTTTATTGGTTTCATTTAAAAATGTAAAAAACCATACCGGTTTGATATGACCTGATTTGCTTTTTCACCTAATACTTCATTGTAAGTGCCTAAAAGTAGACTTTGCATGCTATTGAGGTACTGGAAAAACACCACACTTCATTTTATAATCATATTGATGGCCTAAGATTACCTTGATGTTATGTTTTCCGTTAATAAAAATGGAGGGCAACGGAACCTAAAAAAAACAAACCATTTAATTCACCTGTCGTTTTAATGATAGTCTGAGAAAATAGAAAATGAAAAATATAGCCCCATCTGTTGTACTGATTTTAATTTGCTCTGCATGTTTCGAGTATAACCCGAATCAGATTATCCTGGATGATGATGAAAAGAATCTTACAGCAAAAAATATTGCTCAAATTCAGAAAAAACCTGTTTCTAACATTATACGGTTTGCTCTAATGGGGGATACTCAGCGATTTTATGACGAAACAAAAGCTTTTGTCAAAAGCATTAATCAATATGACAGTATCGATTTTGTGGTACATGCCGGAGATATTTCAGACTTTGGCCTGGTCAAAGAATTTCAATGGATTCATGAACTCATGTCTGAAGCTAAGTTTCCATACCTTACCGTGGTAGGAAATCATGATTTGCTCGCCAATGGAAGAAAGGTTTATAACGAAATATATGGAAAGCTGGACTACTCATTCGAGTATGGGAACTACAAGTTCATTATGCTAAACACCAACTCGCGCGAATATGAATTTGATGGTACCGTACCAGACTTGATGTGGCTCCAAAATCAGCTTGAAGATAACCCCGATAATAAAAAAGTAATTGTAATCTCTCATATCCCTCCTTTTGATGGAGATTTTGATCCTGATCTGGAAGAAGCATATGCTACAATGCTTTCCAATGATCCTAATGTCATACTCTCCCTTCATGGCCACCGGCATTCTTTTGCTGATGATGAGTATTACGATGACGGTGTGCGCTACTTTGTAACCACCACTACTCAAAAAGCAGGCTATGCCATAGTTACCCTAACTACAAATGAGGCCCATATAGAAACCGTTAATTACTAATGAAAAAGCTGACTTTTATATTTCTTTTAATTACCTGCACTTTCGTCGCTACAGCTCAGGATAGTAGTACTACCCGAAAAAGTTGGTTAATCCCCGATCACGTAAAAACTCAGTTTGCTGGCAACATAGGTTTCCTCTCTGTTGGCACAGGCTATCTTCATGGTAAGGAAAAACTTGAGACAGACCTTTATGTAGGTTTTTTACCAAAAAGTATTGGGGGGGACCATATCGTAAGTATATCTACCAAAATGACCTATTCACCCTGGAAAATTGCTTTAAATGAAGAGTATACGGTGATACCGTTTTCCATTGGCCCTTATCTGAGTTACTCATTTGGGAGTCAATTTGATACCTTACTCCCTAACGAATACCCAAAAGGTTACTATTGGTGGGCCACATCATTACGTTTTGGAGCCTTTGTGGGAGGAAGAATACAAATGAATATAGGAGAGCAACAACGTATTAAATCATTTGATTTCTACTATGAGCTGGGAACTTATGACCTCGAGTTTTTGAGCTATATTCAAAATCCCAAAACACTCAAAGTCTCTGATATATTTAGCCTGGCATTGGGTGTAAAACTACGTTTAGATTAAAAGAAACCCGGGAGAAGATGCTACTCTTCCACCCGGGTTTCATAAGGGTAAATCAAGCAACGTCAGCCCTTATTCTTTATACATTTTATAATTGGTGACCTTACCATCTTCTGCAGTCAGTTGCAGGAAGTAAACCCCTGAAGGGATTGTCCCTGCATTCCACTCAACAGAGTGATGTCCGCTTTCCAAAACGCCATCCATAAATACCGTCACTCGTTTTCCTACATTATCATAAACCACAAGGGAAGTATAGCCACTCCTTTCGACATGAAAGTCAACGGTTGCCCCATGAACAAAGGGATTAGGGTATCCACCAATAGCCTTATCTACCGCCGAAACAGGTTGTTCTTCTTCGGAAGCAATTCGTGCTATAGATGCAGCATCAAGTGCATCCAGGTATGGCCGATAACTGTTAGAGAACTCATAACCATTGGCAATATCCCAGTTAATAGACCAGGTCATTAATCCTCGGAAATTGGCATAACCACTTGAGTTGATCAAAGTATAGTTTCCTCTAAAAGGAGTGCCTTTGATAAGATAATCCAACGCCTTGTACACATTAGCCGGTGTAGTATAGCCTCCACCCGCTGCTGCAGGAGCTGCCGGAAGCCCTATAGCCACCTGATCTGCTCTTAATGCAGGAAAACTTGTTGGATTGCTTGCCACAGGGAACCCCTGAAGTAGCATCTCAGCCATAGCTACATGAAAATCAGGTGTGCTTTGTGAGTAACACCTACCATCCAGACCTAGCATACAGCCAGAATTATAGTGTTGTACATGAATATAATCCATCTGATTTCTGAAAGCATAAATGACTGGTAAATAAGCCCCATATGCCCCGGCATAAGTACTATACCCACCTTGCACAAAGGCAGTTTCGGGAGCCATAGAAAGGATAAAATCGGAACTGAAGCTATTAATTACGGTTTGCGCTCCGGCTATGAAATGGACGATCTTGGGAGAAGTAGGGTTTCTAAAGTCCGTATCACCCGATACCAAAGACAATGAACTTCCTTCCAGGTCAATGTCCATACCACTGAAGCCATATTCGTTGATCAGGCTGATCATACTACTGCTAAACGCCTGTGCATCAGCACTACTGCTAACATCTATCGCTCCATTAGCACCTCCTATGGATATCAGCACCTTTTTACCCCGGCTCTTTAACAAAGCTACGTCATCTTTAAACTCCTGAATAGATGGGTAAATAGCGGGATCAGGCGTAAAGGTCATATTTGAGCCAGACGGAGTAGAAGGTTCTGCAAAAGCTATGTTGATGACATCCCACTTATCAGAAACATCTCTGAGTTTAAGAGTACCCGAGCCATTATTAAAGTTATGCCAATAACCTACCATGAGTCGCTTGGGCAGGTCTCCCCCACCTCCTCCGGTAGATTCCACGATTATAGACACTGACTCAGAAGTTGTTGCTCCTCCATCATTGTCAGTGGCTTTTGCAGTAAGTGAATAATTTCCGGCCAGACTGACCCAGTTTATTTCATAGGGACTGGTAGTATCCTCACCTATTTTCGAGCCATTCCTGAAAAATTCAACCTTGGAAACGGTACCATCAGTATCTGAAGCGTTAGCAGTAATGGTCACATTATCACCAGCAGTATAGGTACTTCCATTTACAGGAGAAGTAATGCTAACTGATGGGTTCTCATTGTCATCACCTCCGCCTCCACACTCACTCAGATATGTCCAGGCATCCTGCCAGTGCTGGCCTTCACCCGGAGCATATGCCCACGCAGCATTTGAAGAGCACCAACCTGGCACATTACAACGATACTTTTTATTTATATTTTGTACTTCCTGGTCCTGACTGTAAACATTCCCTGCTACATATTGAGGCAATCCAGAGCAACTGTCTCCTCCAGAGCCGCTAACTGTTACCGATACGGCAGACGAAGTTTTACTGGCTCCCTCATTGTCAAAAGCTTTGGCGGTGAAGGTAAAACTGCCGACACTAGCATTATTCAAGGTAAAGCTATAAGGTGAAGTATTGTCTTCACCTAGTTTTGTTGATCCCTGGTAGAACTCTACCCTCGAAACGCTGCCATTTGAATCCGAAGCAGTAGCCTGGATTTGTATGTTATCCCCTTCAGTATATGTGGCACCATTTGCCGGAGAGGTCAGGGAAACCGAGGGAGGCTGATTAGTTCCGCCTCCACCACATGGGCCAAGATTGGTCCAGTGCTCATAAGGATCAGAATACTGTTCAGGATTGTTATTTTGTGTCCAGTAGTTCGCACGGTATTTATTACCGTTATATTGTACCTCTTCCCCACCAGTATAAACCTGGGAAGCGCTCCATACAGACACACCATTACAATCAAGCTCTCCAGCCAATAACTGACCAGACGACATCAAAATGGCAAATATTAATATTAGCACCACGGCAAAGTGGTCCAATCTATATTTAGAAATATATTGCATAGTTAGTTTATCAAATTGTACATGAATGAATTAATGCAGGGCTGACCGGTATAGGCCAGCCCTGAAAATCAGAAGCTTACCCTGTTATTTTTTAAACATTTTCAGGGTCATCATGCGCCTATCGGCTTTTAACTGACAGTGATATAGTCCACCAGGAAGACTGGTAGTACTCAATTCATAATGGTACTGTCCTGCCTCAAGTTTTTGGTCCACCACTCTAATTACTTCCACTCCCAGACTGTTGTAGATCACAAGAGAAACATCTGCCTCTTGAGAAATGGAAAAATCAATAACGGTATACGCTGAGAAGGGATTTGGATAATTTTGCTTCAACGCGAAGGAATCAAAGTCTGCCTTATCAGAAACTTTAGCACTTCCTGCAGAAGCTATCCTTGCTACGGCGCTGCCACAGGCTCCAAGTTTTGTCCAGTGTCCATGAGGATCAGAAAACTCTTCAGGGTTATTGTTCTGCGTCCAGTAATTGGCCTGATACTTATTGCCGTTATACTGCACCTGAGCACCTCCTGTATAAACTTCAGAAGCCGACCATACTGGTAGCCCTCCGCAATCTCCTCCTCCTACGGAAGTTACCGAAACCGATACCGGCGCACTTGTGGCCGTAGCCCCATCGTCGTCCGTAGCTTTGGCTGTTAAGGTATAGGTACCGGCATTTACACCAGCCCAGGTAACTGTAAATGGACTGGACGTTGCTTCGCCAATTTTTGTGTTTCCATAGAAATATTCGACTTTAATTACCGTACCATCACTATCACTGGCAGAAGCAGTAAACATGATATCATCTCCCTCGTTAAATTCAGCGCCATTGGCAGGAGCCGAAATGGATACACTTGGAGCAGTATTACCCGGATCACCACCTCCGCACTCACCTAGCAGTGTCCAGGCATCTTGCCAGTATTGACCCGCTCCTGGCTCATAAGCCCATGCTGCATTGGATGAACACCAGCCAGGAACATCACATTTGAATTTTTTATTTAGGTTCTTTACCTCCTGATCCTGAGTATAGCCGGTGCCCGCCACGTATTGTGGTAAATTGGCACAATCCCCTCCGTCGGAAGTCTCTACTGTAACATTTACAATCTCAGAAGTGGTAGAAGCCCCATCATCATCGGTAGCTTTGGCTGTAAGAGCATAATTACCGGCTGTTGTACCGCTCCAGGTATAACTGAATAGTTCAGTTGTATCTTCTCCAAGTTTAGTAGTACCTGCATAAAACTCTACAAGAACAACTGTTCCATCAGTATCTGAGCCATCTGCACTGATAGTTAAAGTTGTACCTTCAACGTAGGTAGCTCCATTTGCAGGACTGGTAACAGATACCGACGGAGCCACGTTAGAGCCAGGTTCATTCACCGTGATGTTTACTATTCCTGAAGTGGTTGCGGCGTTATCGTCGTCTGTAGCCACCACAGTAAGGCTTTGAGCACCTAATGGTGCGTTAGTCCAGGTATAGCTGTAAGGAGCACTAAGGTCCTCCCCTAGTTTTGCTTGTCCGGCATAAAACTCCACTTTTGAAATAACACCGTCAGCATCTGATGCTGTTGCAGAAATAACAATGTCTGTACCCTGCTCAAAGCTGCTGCCATTTGAAGGANCTGTTGCAGAAATAACAATGTCTGTACCCTGCTCAAAGCTGCTGCCATTTGAAGGACTTGAAATGCTTGCCACAGGTGAGGTATTAGGGCAGTTTGGAGCACACCCACCTGCCATGATACCTTCGTAGATCTTATCTATAAGGGAATTAGATCCGGAAGCCACATCTTGTGTAGACTCCCAATACATGGCTCCTGCGAGATTATTACCATGTATATAGTCAATTTTATAGCCCAAAGACTGATTATCCTCATAAGAAATGAAGTGCCCCCCCATCTGGTTAGGGTTATACAAGTAAGGTACCTTCGCTACATCATCCCAATAACGGGTATACCCATTTTTGTTGATAAAACTTGATACCAGGTCTTTATAATCATGAACCCCTGAAGGCTGCCCCGGCTCATCCCAAGAGCCTGGAGGTGGCTGAGTAGCCGTTGAAGGCTGGTATAATCCATGAGAATCTCCTGCCTGTACATTACGCCACTCTCTGCTATAAATAGGCAAACCCGCAGTAATCTTACTGGCAGGAGCTCCCTTGCTCAAGTAGTGTGTAATGGCCGAGTTAACATTGAATTTAGGATCTATAATTGGAGTTCCATCAGGGTGAGTCCCTACGCCATCACCGGCACTGTTATGTAAAGGTGCATGATGTCCGGTGTAATTCGCCCATGCGCCATTCATATCATACGTCATGATGTTGGCCCAATCCACCACATCAAAAAAACCTGGAACATCCATTGCATCGATCTTTGAAGTACCGGCTCCCAGTGCAGCGGTGATGTAATAGTAGTTACCATCAATGGCTTGCTGAGCATCAAGTTCCGCACGGATGGCCTGTACCAGTTTGGTATAGTTGACTCCATCTTCAGGGCCACCTTTACCGGCATCATTTCCTCCGCCTCCCGGATACTCCCAGTCAAGATCTACACCATCAAACTTATACTTCACTAAAAACTCCCTAACAGACTTCGCAAAGGCCTGACGGTTGGCGGCTGTTGCTGCTGCTTCGTAGAAATGTGTAGACCATGTCCACCCTCCTACAGATATCAGTGTTTTCAGGTGCGGGTAATACTGCTTTAGTTGATAAAGCTTATCAAAACTTCCTCCCTCCTTTTGCAGATCAGCATACGGATCACCCACTACAATCTCGTAGGTTGATGGGTTAATGTTGGCAAATGCAAAATTGATGTGCGTCATCCTGTCTGCTCGTATGTTTTGAACATGAAAGTTTCTTCCATATACACCCCATGAAATATAGTATGCAATAATCTTTTGAGAAGGATCATAGCCTGACGCGGGGGCACACTGTGGCTGTCCGCAGGGTGAAGGAAACAATGGGCTCAGGTTTTCTACTTCAAACCCTGAGCCACTGATATTGGAGCCATGGATAGTACCATTAAATGGTGGTATGGATATACCTACATACTTGGCATTAACGGATATACTCACAGAGGCATTTGCTCCCAGCGAAGTACCTCCTCCCCAGGAAGGTGGTGTCCACTTGTACCTGTTATTGCCTAACGATGAAATGGTACCTGAATAACTGGTAACCTGAGAATAATAAGGATCGAGTTCAAACTCAATATAGTAGTCTTCAATGGTTGTTGATGTATGGTTAGATACCTTCAACGTTCCTGTAAAGTCTGGTGTAAGTCGCTGCCCCTGTGTCCATGAAGCAGAAAAATCCTGGGCCACTGCAGTTCCGAGTCCCATAAAAAAGATTAAAGCCAAAAGTAAATGCTGCTTAAAGCAAACTTTAAGTAATAGACATAATTTTTGGTAGGTCAATTTGGTCATAATATTGGTTTTAGGTTGTAAATCGCTTGGTGTGTTAGCACCAATAAGTCATGATTTATCAAAACCAACATCTAATTCCAACTTTATTAGCTGAATGGAGGTAAAGTGTAGCTAAGTGCGGAGAGTAATCATCCACAAACTATCAAAACTACCTAACAAACAGCAAAAACGTTATTTTAGCTGCCCTGCCAAATAGCCTGTTGTCCAGGCTACCTGAAAGTTAAAACCACCTGTTACACCATCAATATCAAGCACCTCTCCTGCAAAATAAACACCGGGCATTTTCCTGCTTTGCATGGTATTAAAATCTACATCCTGTAAGCTGACACCACCACAGGTAACAAACTCCTCTTTAAAAGTAGTTTTGCCCCTAACTTCATAGATATCATTGATGAGAATATTTATAAGCCTATTATGCCCTTTTTTGCCTAGCTCCCCCCAGGTAATATCTTCCCTGAGTTCAATCTTATTCAGCAGAAAATCCCAAAGTCTGGAGGGTATATTGAAGGGGTTAGCATTCAGCATCTTCTTTCGGGTATAGTTAGCAGCCTGACCAGACAACACTTCCCTGATGTCTGTCTCTGTATGATCACCAAGCCAGTTGACCTGAATTTTGAAGTTATAATTCTGCTGATATAAAACCCTGGCACCATAAGCTGAGAGTTTAAGAATGGCCGGCCCACTCATTCCCCAATGGGTTATCAGTAATGGCCCCTCTCCTTTCAATTTTGTACCCTGTACCCTCACAGATACATGGCTTACCGAGACACCCATAAGTTTCCTGACAGGTTCCTCTGGCATATTAAAGGTAAATAAAGAAGGTACCGGTGATTCTATAACATGGCCCAACTGCTCCAGCCATTTAAACCCCTCAAGCTTGGGGCTACCTCCGGTGGTAATGATTACTTTTTCAACATATAAGGTTTGGTTTTCCTTGCCTGTCAGTTTATACCCTGAGTTATCGGGTTGAATACTGTGTATTGGAAAATCTTGAATGATCTTCACTCCCAATTTCCCTGCTTCCCGTGTTAAGCAGTCAATAATAGTTTGAGAGCTATCGGTAATGGGAAACATTCGATTGTCCGGCTCAGTTTTCAATTTCACACCACGCGTTTCAAACCAATTGACAGTATCTCCGGTAGAAAAACTACCAAAGGCTTTTTTTAATTGCTTCGATCCCCTTGGGTAAAACTTCACCAGTTGAGAAACATTGTAGCAGGCATTTGTGACATTACATCGCCCTCCTCCTGAAACCTTGACTTTGGCCAGAAGCTTACTCGTCTTTTCATATATCGTAACACCCGCGGCCGGGTGATGCTGCTTCGCTGATATAGCTGCAAAAAAACCTGCGGCTCCGCCGCCAATAATAGCTATTTCCATTCACAAAAAATTCAACCTTAAAGCAAGCTAATAAGTTACACAAAAACCACACATTGCAGAAGAAAACTACCCGTCGGGAAAACAATATAAACCCTCATAAGGCTCAGTGGCTCTTTATAAAAGGAACTCATGTAGAAGTCGCTCGATGCCAAAGCTTACTCCGACATCAAGGCATAAAGCTTTAATCAACGCTTAGTATGATCTTACCTATATGGTTACTACTCTCCATCAGTCTGTGGGCTTCTGAAGCATCTTCTATAGGAAAGGTCTTATAAACAACCGGCTTAATTGCTTTATTCGCAAGGTGAGGCCATATATGTTGCTCTAATTTTTGGGCTATCTCATGTTTAAAAGCATTATCGCGTGGCCTTAACGTAGACCCCGTAATTACAAGTCTCTTTCTCATCACCTGAATCAGATCCACTTCTGCAACTCTTCCTTTCATTGCATTGATCATCACTATCCGCCCCTCTGTTCTAAGCAGATTTATATTTTTTGGCGTATAGTCTCCTCCTATCATGTCCAGCACAATGTCGATACCTTCATTATTTGTGGCAGCCATCAGCTCTGCTTCAAAATCCTGCTCTTTGTAATTTACAGCTCTTTCAGCACCAATTTCCTCGGCAAACCTACATTTATCACTGCTCCCGGCGGTTGTATAAGCCTTTCCGCCCATGGCTTTCACCATTTGGATCGCAGCCACACCAATACCGGAAGTACCACCATGAACCAATACATTTTCCCCTTTTTTAAAACCTGCCCGATCAAACACATTTGTCCAAACCGTGAAAAACGTTTCAGGCAGTGAAGCAGCTTCTGCAAAGTCAAGCCCTTCTGGTATTGGAAGGCATTGTCCTGCCGAGACCACCGCATATTCAGCATATCCGCCTCCACCCAGCAGTGCACAAACTTTATCTCCCGGCTTCCATCTTGAGCCCTCTCCTTTCGCTTCCTTAACTATCCCCGCTACCTCCAACCCCGGGATATCGGCAGGTACTCCGGGAGGTGCCGGATAATTGCCCTTACGCTGAAATATATCTGGTCGGTTAATCCCTGCTGCCTTAACTTCAATCAGTACCTCTCCCTCGGATATTTCTGGCATATCCCGGTTTTCAACTTTCAACACCTCCGGACCGCCTGGGCTTGTGATTACTATTGCTTTCATAATTATAGTTATTCTATTTCTATCAGCTTTCTTTTGTATAAACTTACTGTACTTGGCATAAAGCAACAACCCATGCGATTTATTCCGTGATGAATTTATTTAATGGATATGATTAGAAATCATCAATATCATATTTCGTTTATATACATTGAATATCAATATATTGCAACTGCATTTTAAGTCCTTGTCATTTACCATTACCCATGCAAAATCTTCAAAACTCAAGTAAATTGCTTATTGTATTATCCTTTGCTGCCATATACCTTATCTGGGGTACAACTTACCTAATCATCGCCATTGGCCTGGAAGAACTGCCTCCATTTTTAATGGCATCCCTTCGCTTTATCATAGCAGGTGTTATGCTGATCGGGTATTGCTTGATTAAGAAGGAGAAACTACCATCAACTTCGTCTATTCTCAAAAATACCTTTTTGGGGTTGATTGTACTCGTAGGCGGACAGGGGCTTTTGATTTGGTCGGAACAATACATCGCCACAGGCTACGCTTCAATATTAGTAGCCACGTTGCCCATATGGTTTGTTATCATAGATAAGAGCAACTGGAAAATATACTTTTCAAATCCTTATATCATTATGGGAGTTGTACTTGGCTTTCTTGGTATATTGCTTCTATTTCAGGACACACTCAACTCATCCAGTTTTTCAAATGATGTAGCTCAACAGCTCTATGCCTCAGCTGCAGTCTTGCTGGGTGCCGTCTGTTGGGTGTTCGGCACCTTGTACAACAGAACAAAGCCTGCTCCTGGCTCAATATATTCTAATCTCGGATGGCAACTCTTAATGGCTTCTCTCATATGTGTTGCTATTAGCTACTCAACAGGAGAACTCTCCGATTTTAACTTTGCCCATGTTACTTATAAGGGCTGGTTATCCGTTATATACCTTTCTGTTGCGGGTTCAATTATTGCGTTTATCACCTATACGTGGCTGTTGACAAAAATGCCCTCTGCCATTGTCGGTACTTATGCATATATTAACCCTGTAGTAGCAGTGGTTCTGGGCTGGTATCTGGCTGATGAAGTGATCAGCAATAACCAGCTCATCGGTATGGCTGTAATTCTTGGAAGTGCCATACTCGTGAATATTACCCGAAGCCAAGTGCAATCGAAAAACCATGAGGAAGAGGACACTGAAATTGAAGCTTCAATGAAATTGAAATCATAGTAGTCGCGAATTACGTTTATATAAAAAATACATTATGTCGCGAGCAGCCCCTAATTTGTCAGACACTGCACCGGTTTATCATTGATGGAATGGCTACTTTTACCATTAAACGACTAACCAAGGTATAATGGAAAGCAAAAACCTAAACATTACGCCCCACCAAAAGTCTCTTAGCAAACAATCGGTTTGGCAGGCACTAAAGGATGCTGTACGTGGCACCGAAGCCGACTATACGCAAGTAAGCCTTAGAAAAGCCATATTCTTGCTGGCGGTTCCTATGATCCTGGAGTTAGTAATGGAGTCTACTTTTGCTGTTGTAGATATATATTTCGTAGGTAAACTAGGAGCATCGGCTGTCGCGACTGTTGGGCAAACAGAAACCTATCTATTCTTATTGTATTCGGTAGCTATGGGTTTATCCATGGCCATTACGGCAACTGTGGCCCGGCGAACAGGTGAAAAGAACAAAGAACAAGCTTCTCGCTCTGCCGTTCAGTCTATTTTTCTGGCACTATTGATTTCCCTGCCATTCGCTGTCGCAGGAATATTCTTTTCTAAAGATTTGCTGATGCTCATGGGAGCAGATGACTGGAGCATCACTTATGGTTACAAGTATACCCGTTGGATGTTGGGTGGAAATGCTATCATCGTTCTCTTGTTTGTTATCAATGCCGTATTTCGTGGTGCTGGCGACGCGGCCATAGCCATGCGCGTGTTATGGGTAGCTAATGGTATAAACATTATACTTGATCCCATTCTTATCCTTGGCTTTGGACCAATTCCCGCCTTAGGCATAGAAGGTGCTGCCATAGCCACCACCATTGGTAGAGGTATAGGAGTAGCTACCCAGCTATGGGCATTAATAAAAGGGGGTAAACACATCCGTGTATCTATGAAACACTTAGCCTGGAACGCAAAAATACTGATCGGTATAATTAGAACCTCATTAGGTGGCGTTGGCCAAATGATAGTAGCTATGACTTCCTGGGTATTTCTGATGCGCATACTGGCAGGAATAAGTAGTGAAGCCGTTGCTGGTTCTACCATAGCTATGAGAATTATGCTCTTTACACTTATGCCGGCTTGGGGCTTATCAAATGCCGCTGCCACTTTGGTAGGACAAAACCTGGGAGCAGGAAACCCGGACAGGGCAGAATCCGCCGTTTGGAAGATTGGTTTTTATAACATGATCTTTTTGATCGCAGTATCTCTGATCTATTTCTTCTACAATCGCTCCCTGATCGGATTGTTTACTGCTGACCAAGAGGTCATTGAAATTGGTTCGGAATGGCTCAAAATCCTATCCTACTCATACTTTGTATATGGCTGGTGGATGGTTGCGACACAGGCCTTTAACGGTGCTGGTGATACCAAAACGCCTACAATGATCAACCTGGTGTTTTTCTGGCTTATTCAAATTCCTTTGTCTTATTTTCTGGCAATCACATTAGGTTGGGAGCATTCAGGAGTCTTCTGGGGAATATTTTTTTCAGAAACGTCAGTTGCACTATTTACTTTATACCTGTTTAAACGAGGTCGCTGGAAGTTGGCAACCATATAGGTTCCTTAAGGGATGGCAGCTCTTTACGCGATGCTGTTGTCTTCGACTTTTCCTATAATTATCTAAATCGCTTTGCCATGAGGCTGAATTACTTTTCCCTCCCATTTTCCATTTACTCTTTCTGCTATAACAAGCTCTTCTCCTGAAGCAGAAGCTTTCACCACCTGTTCTCCTTCTACATTCCAGAAACCACTTTGCCCTCCTGAGTGACTGCCCCAAGAATCGCCACCGAAGTTTGACATGAGAATTGCGACATGATAAGCATAGGCATATCTGCTCAATAATTGGTGAGCTCCCTCAATACCACCAGGGGAGTAAAAGATACTGGCCAAGTAAAGAGTTGCACCACTACCTACAGCTTTCTCCAGATGCTTTTTATTCTCAATATCTGCACATATCGCCAAACGAATGGTTTCACCTTCCAGGTTTATAACAGGGTCATGATCAAAGGATGATGCAAAGAACTGCTCCTCCCCATCATGCAAAAATTGCTTGGTATATAAGGATGATTTCCCATCTGGAAAAATGACAAATGCCCCAATGAATAAAATACCTCCTATACTCACCGGTGCCCCTGCCACAATAATCATTTGGTGTTGCTCTGCCATTTCACGCAGCTTATTCAGTCTTTTATCATCAGGAGTAAATGCAACTCCTGGGGCTAGTTTTCTTTCATATCCAGTAATAGAAAGCTCAGGAAAAACGAGGAGTTGAACGCCATATTCGGATGCTTCACGAATTAGCTTGTAGTGATTTTCCAGATTAGTGATTACATCCTCCCTTACGGGAACTGTTTGAGCGGCAGCTATAATCATAATGAATAGCGTTAAATTTCTGAGCGAAATAAAGGATTTTTCACGATCTAAAAGCCACCAGTTAAAATTATCTTTTCAAGACACAAAGTATGTCCTAATTCATGCTCTGAACTCTGTATTCTAAATTATACTCTGCCAGTGCTTCTGAACGGTAAGCTTTACCGAACGTTTAAAGTTTAGTCAGGCTAATATTTACAAATTAATCATTCACTATAGAGAAAAATGAGTCGTATTGTGTACATATCTCTATACCTTTGAGGGATGAAGATCAACAACACTGACATAGAGAAGTTTCTCACTCCTCTCAATATCGATAAACTTAATAGTATTCAGCAGGCTTCTCTTGAACAGTATACATCAGAAAAAGACATGATGCTGCTAGCTCCTACTGGGACTGGTAAAACTTTGGCTTTTTTATTACCAGTGTTAGGTCAGGTACGCCCTAATTTAGATAAAGTGCAGGTATTAATACTTGTACCATCACGTGAGCTGTCAATACAATTGGAGCAAGTATTCAAAGCCATGAGTACCGGTTTTAAAATTAACTGTTGCTATGGTGGTCATTCATTTAAAACCGAAAAAAACAACCTGCAACACCCTCCTTCTGTATTGGTTGGTACTCCAGGCCGTATTGCAGATCATTTGAATAGAAGAAGCTTTGAAACCGATAGTATTCACACTATTATACTTGATGAGTTTGATAAGTCTCTGGAATTGGGCTTTGAAGAAGATATGGAATCCATTATCAGAAGAATTCCACATTTAAAAAGTCGCATACTAACTTCAGCTACGGAGATGAAAAAAATACCGGGCTTTGTTAAGTTTTCAGACCCTGTATTGATCAATCATCTTTCACAACACCCAGCACCCAAAATTGAGTTGGTTCATTTACCTACTGACTCGGCCAGTAAACTGGAAACACTTTTCCAATTGATCTGTCATATTGGGGCTCAACCCATGCTGGTATTTTGTAATCACCGGGAAGCGGTGGATAGAATCAGTGACCTGCTTTTTGAAAGAGGTATCATCCATGAAATATTTCATGGGGGCATGGATCAGGAAGAACGTGAACGAGCACTTTTGAAGTTCAGGAATGGCAGTCATTATCTACTTGTAACTACTGATCTGGCCGCTAGAGGCCTGGATATTCCACAGATCAGACATATTATACATTACCAATTGCCTTCAAAGGAGGATGCCTTTATTCACCGCAACGGAAGAACCGCAAGAATGAATGCCTGTGGCACTGCATACCTGATAACTACAGAAAACGATGAGATTCCGGCTTATATTCACAAAGACGTACCTGAAATGCCTTTGACGGCCGATGCTCCAATACCTGACGAACCTGAGTGGGAAACACTTTTTATTAGTGCGGGCAAAAAGAGTAAGATTAACAAAATCGATATTGTTGGGCTATTTCTGAAAGCAGGAGGCCTACAGAAAGATGATCTCGGATTGATAGAGGTTAAAGATCAATTTGCCTACGCTGCGGTAAAACGCAATATGGTGAAGGCCCTTCTTCCAAAAGTCAACAACCAAAAAGTTAAAAAACAAAAGCTTCGCATTCAGGTAGCCAAGTAATCACAACTATGCAGAACCAATTTTAAGTATTCTTAGTTTAAGGGTAATTATTTAGCTAACTTTGCAGCCTTAAATTTGAGAATGGTATGATCGCAGCAAACAACGTTTCTCTTCAATACGGTAAGAGAGTACTTTTTGACGAAGTAAACATCAAATTCAGTGCAGGCAACTGCTATGGTGTTATCGGAGCCAATGGTGCCGGTAAGTCAACTTTTCTAAAAATCCTTTCCGGAGACATAACGCCCAATTCAGGTAATGTTTCCATTGAACCTGGCAAGAGGATGGCGGTACTTAAGCAAAACCACTTTGAGTTTGACGAGTTCTCTGTACTGGATACAGTAATGATGGGCCATACTAAGCTATGGAGCATTATGAAAGAAAAAGATGAAATCTATGCCAAACCTGATTTTTCTGAAGAAGATGGTATTAAAGCGTCGGAACTAGAAGCTGAGTTTGCCGAAATGGATGGATGGAACGCTGAATCTGATGCAGCCGCGCTTTTAAGTGGTCTTGGTATAGATGAGTCAGAACATTACAACCTGATGAAAGATCTGACTGGTAGCCAAAAAGTAAGGGTGCTTTTATCTCAGGCTCTTTTTGGTAATCCCGACATCCTTATCCTTGATGAGCCTACCAACGACCTGGATATCCATACGGTATCATGGTTAGAAGATTTCCTTCTTGAGTTTAAAAATACTGTGATCGTTGTATCTCACGACCGTCACTTTTTAGATACGGTTTGTACCCACATTGCTGATATAGATTTTGGAGCTATTAAACTGTTTACCGGTAACTACACCTTCTGGTATCAGTCAAGTCAATTGGCCCTGAGCCAACGTTCATCTGCCAACAAAAAGGCTGAAGAAAAGAAGAAAGAGCTTCAAGAGTTCATTGCCCGTTTCAGTGCCAATGCATCTAAATCCAAGCAGGCAACCAGCCGTAGAAAACTATTGGATAAAATCAATATTGAAGATATACAACCATCAAACAGGCGTTACCCTGCCATCATATTTAACCAAAAACGCGAGGCAGGTGACCAGATACTGCAAATCGAGCAGCTCAACAAGAATATTGATGGACGTCCGCTAATAAAAGACCTGGATATTTTTGTCAATAAAGGTGATAAAATTGCTTTCATCGGTAAAGACAGCTTAGCCATTACCACCCTCTTCCGCATACTAATGGACGAAGAAAAAGCTGACTCTGGAGAGTTTAAGTTTGGCCAGACCATTACCACGGCTTATCTGCCCAATGAAAATGACAAATACTTTAAAAGTAACGACAACCTCATTGACTGGCTGAGACAATACTCTGATGATGAAAAGGATGAGATATTTATTCGAGGTTTTCTGGGAAAAATGCTCTTTAGTGGAGAGGAGACCTTGAAGAAGTGTAATGTACTCTCCGGAGGTGAAAAGGTGAGGTGCATGATATCACGTATGATGCTGGCCGGCGCCAATCTGCTTATTCTGGATGAGCCGACCAACCACCTTGATCTGGAATCTATTACTGCTTTTAACAATGCCCTAAAAGACTTCCCTGGCACGGTATTGTTCACATCCCATGACCATGAGTTTACCCAAACCGTAGCCAACAGGATCATTGAAATTACTCCAAATGGCTTTATGGATAAGCTGATGACTTATGATGATTATATTTCAAGTGAAAAAGTAGCTTCGCAAAGAGAAGCTCTGATGGCTTAAGTAAATAAGACTAAACCATGCTGGCTACTAGCTGGCATGGTTTAATTTCCTAATTCATGACCACCTCAAATACTGTGAGGCCTTCATCACATTCTTTAATATTAAGACTACCCCCTAATCGATCTGCTATTAATCTGGACTCATAAAGTCCCAGCCCCGAACCTTTCGAGGCGTCAGACCCAACAAAGAACATATCAAAAACCCGACCTCTTTGTTGCGCAGGAACACCAATTCCATTATCTATTACTGATATTACCACCTGACCGGGGGCACTGCCTTTTGCAAAACTGATTTTAACCCATTTTTGCTTTTGCTCAGGGTCTTGAAAATGAACCGCATTGAGTACAACATTTTCGAGGAGAATCCTAAAAAGAAACTGATCTGACACCAAATCAACACTTTCATCTATATCGTACTCAAACTTTATATTATTTAAATCTTCCGTCTTGGAAATGGACTTTATAACCTGATCCAAAATCTCATGGATATTCAACTGACTTTTAGTTACAGGTGTTTTTTTATTTTGGTGAGTACGTAATAGTCTTCCTAGCATATGATCCATTTCAAAGGCTACCCTCTCAAGAAATTCCAGGTATTCCAACCCTTTTTTGTCTTCAACTTCAAGTTGCCCTAAGTGACACAAACCTAGTATCCTGGCTAGCGGCCCTCGTAAGTCATGAGCGGAACGGTATGCAAACTCATCAAAATTCTTATTAGTAGTCACCAACTGTTTATAGGCATTATTCAGGTCACGTGTGCGCTCATTTACTTTAGCTTCCAGGGTTTTATAAGCATTAGAGTTATCAAGGCCTATGGCTATATAAGTTGCCAATGCGCTGAGCAGATCAAACTGGTATTGGGAGTACTCATTTTCATTAGGACTCTGTATACACAATACACCTATAATACGACCTTCAACAAGCAAAGGAATACACATTAGCGACATTAATAATTCTCCTTTATACTGATCAACGGATTTAATGTAACTATGCCACTCTTTACCTATATTGCCCAACCAAACAGGCTTTTTATTTCTTATTGCCCAGGTAGCAAACCTATCACTGTAAACAGAGTCTTCAAAACCAGGCATTCTCTCCCCGTTGTTAATATATAAAGCAAAATTCACCTTTTTCTTCTCATCATCATATATGCCTATACCAAATTCGGTAGCATCCATTAAATTATTCACACGCTCATGTACCTTCTTTATGATTTTATCAAAATCTAGCATAGACGAAATTTCCTGCCCTATCTCGCTTATGGTACGGATATTTTTGTATGATTTCTCCAGTTCCTTTCTCTGCATCTCCAACTCCTCATTCTGAGCAAGTATTTCATCATTCTGGGCCAGCACTTCATCATTAATGAATACCACTTCTTTCTGTTTTTGCTGTAGTTGCTCATGAGCAGTTATCAGCTTTTGATTTTTCTCCTCAAGGAGTTTACTCTTATGATCAATCTCTGCAGTTCTTTCTTCTACCTGCTTTTCGAGTTTCCTTTTTTGGTCTTTGATGTTGTAAACCCTATAACGATGCAGTCCAAGTACCAACCCTATTAAAAAAAAACCTGACAATATTTTAAACCACCAGGTTTGCCAAAAAGGAGGTGTTATGATTAAATTAACTATAGAGGGCTCCATTCGCCAAACCCCATCACTGTTCGATGCTTTGACTTTAAAGGTGTACTGTCCAGGAGGCAGGTTAGTATAGCTGGCAAATCGCAAATTACCTTTAGTGTAAATCCATTCTTTATCAAACCCCTCCAGAATAAATGCATACTGGTTTTTAGAGGGATTTGAAAAGTGCAAAGCAGCAAACTCAAATGCAACAGAATTCTGGTCATATGCCAGCTTCACACTATCTTTAAATTGAATATGCTTATTAAGGTAAAGCCCATTAGACGTGTCTCTGAGTTTCACAACTTTATTAAATAGCCGAATTTCTGTAATGACTACCCGAGGCAAGGTTTCATTATCGAATATCTCTTCTGGCCGGAAGCAATTAAGCCCATTTATTCCTCCAAAAAACAACTCTCCATCTGGAGCTTTATAGAATGCCCCCGTATTGAACTCATCCCCTTGTAAGCCATCGTTACGATCATAATTCCTGAACATTCCGGTAATAGGGTTAAGGCGAGACAGCCCTTTGTTGGTACTTATCCAAATATTATCTTCATCATCTGCCAAAATGCCATAAGTATGGTCGTTAGGCAATCCCTCATTCACCGTATAATGCTCAAATATTCCATTTTCCCTATCTATCAGCTTGTTTAACCCACGACCTGCCGTCGCCACCCATACCGTGTTGTTGTGATCAACCAAAACAGACTTCACATAGTTATCAGAGAGACTCTCGGGGTTATTCAGATCATAATAATAGGTCTTCCACTGTTTTGTAGATTTATTATAGACATTCAAACCATTCCATGTACCAATCCATAAATTGCCATCCTCATCTTCATCCATAGCATAATTCACCATAATACTACTAATGGTATTATCATTCGAACTGTCCGGTCTGTAGTTAATAAATCTACCTGTTTCCTTTTCATAGCGAAAAAGCCCCTCTTCGTTAGATCCTATCCA
This sequence comes from Fulvivirga marina, assembly GCF_016775155.1. Classification (GTDB taxonomy): domain Bacteria; phylum Bacteroidota; class Bacteroidia; order Cytophagales; family Cyclobacteriaceae; genus Fulvivirga; species Fulvivirga marina. The sequence continues at coordinate 125,565 of NZ_JAEUGD010000016.1, forward strand.
CATGGTTCCATCACTATCTTCAAATATTAGCCGTACATCATTACTTTTAAAAGAGTATGGGTTATCAGGATCATATGTAAATCGCTTAAATCGGCCAGTTTTTGGGTTATATTGACTTAGCCCTCCGTCGCTTGTACCAATCCACAACATATCATCGCTACTATAACAAAGACTGCGCACAACATTACCATGCATACTATTAGTATCATCCGGATCGCTAAAAAAACGCGTGACCTCTCCTGTCTCCCTATTGATTTTATTTAAACCGGGGTCGGCACCAACCCAAACATACCCTTCAGAGTCTTTGGTTATGGCCCTAATTATATTGCTGGATAACGATTTAGGGTCGTTCTCCTTGTACTCCAAGGTTTTAAATTTTGAAGCGTAAAGATCAAATTTGTTTAGCCCACCGAAATATGTACCAAACCAAAGCACATTTGACTGGTCTTCATAGATGGTTGTTATCCAATTATTGCTAAGACTGGCCAAGTCGCCTTCATCTCTTCTGAATTTGGTTAGCAGCAGTCTTCCTTCAGTTTCTGTCAAGCGGTTTAAACCATCTCTGGTCCCCACCCATATATTATTTTTACTATCCTGAAATATTGCCGTTATCCTTGAGTCGGAAATTTTATTTCCTCGAAAATCGGACTCAAACCGTTCAAATTCACCCGGTTTGTCATGACATCTGTTAAGCCCATTTTGTGTACCTACCCATAGCCTTTTTTGATCATCCTCATATATAGCCGTTACATGATTATGGCTTAGTGACTTAGGGGCATCCGAATGGTAATAACTTTGAAATTTATTATTCTTCCGTAAAAATTTATTTAAACCTCTCTTCGTCCCTATCCAAAGGTTATTTTCAGCATCCTCAAAAATTGTCGTAATTACATTATTGCTTAAGCCTGAAGAGCCACTCTTGAAATGCTCTACTACACCGCCCAAAGAATCAATGCGATCAAGACCATTGGTGGTTCCTACCCAAATTGCACCATAGCTATCAACAAACAGACAATTAATATCGTTGGCTGATAAATCATTCGGCCCAAGACCTGCTCTAAAATGGGTGAAATTGTCATTTGTAATATCTATAAGGTCAAAACCCACAATGGTACTTACCAGCAGTTTGTTTTGACCATAGTATAGAACATCCGATGTATAGTTATGAATGAGTGTGTTAGGGTTTTTAATATTGTTGGTGTAGGCCTTGAATTCATAGCCATCAAACTTATTAAGGCCATCTTGTGTACCAACCCAGAGAAACCCTTGCTCATCCTGAGTGATGGACATAATTGTATTTTGAGAAAGTCCATTATTAATAGTCAGTCTCTCAAACCTGATATTATTTATCTGTCCAAAAGTAGCCACATGGCATACTATTGCCAACAGTAAATTTATCAGAAATATCGCCACATAAGATGCAAATTTCATTAACACAAAAGCTCAACTTGCTAAAAAACAATTTCTATTATAATAAATATAATCTTAATTCTTTTAATCACGAACTTGATGGCCATAGTTTGTTAATAATTTAAAGATATATTCTCACCCTTATTAAGATATCTCCTACACATATTTTACCTCAAGGCAGAACATACTGTATGAGTTTTTTAAAACCAATCTTTAATCTGAGCCTGCCTGCTTAGAAATTTGGGCACAAAAAAAGCCGGCATAAAGCCGGCTTATTATTAAATGCACTATATATTCTTATATATAAATTAAGCAAGTTTTACATTCACTGCATTCAATCCCTTTCTTCCTTCTACAAGGTCGAAAGTTACTTCGTCATTCTCTCTGATTTCGTCAATCAGACCTGACACATGAACAAAGTACTCTTTGTTGTCATCGCTATCTTTAACGAATCCATAACCTTTAGATTCATTAAAGAATTTTACTGTTCCTTCTTTCATTATTAAATTTTAAAATATTATTGCAAACGTAATCAAAAAAACTTTCGTTTTTAAAGAATTACAAACTTTTAATTACTTGCTTTAACGCCACCCTAAGCAAAAAGTTATTGACCTGGCTCAATAATTTTCAATATATATTTCATGCATATAACCACAAAATCTCTATTCATCTCTTTCTGAGAAAGTTGGTTGATAGGGACTGTTTACAAATTATTTCATTTCCGATGGAAAATTTTTACCACATTTTAGAATCCACTATATTGGTCGCTTAATTTTAATAATAATGCATCTAAATGTCTAATAGCATAAAATGGTCTGATGACTTTTTAGAAAGTAAAAGATCTGAGACCGACCCCATAGCTGACCAGGTGGTTGCAACAATCATTGAGTCTGGATATGAAGAGAAGATTAATGAGGTGTTTACCCACTTAGTAAGAAATTCAAGCTTCAATGCCAAAACTTTTTCATCCTTACCAAAAAAAGTCAGTGAAGTAGTTACATCATACTTTGAAGAAACAAAGAATCTTCCATCTTGGGCAGATGCTTCCTTAATGCGCACTGGTGAAGAAGTTTTTACGCTTTATGGCCCTGAGATAGCAATGATTCTGAATGTAAAATCGTTGCCATTATGCTATGCTTGTAGTAAAGGCGCTAAAGTCCTTTATATGACTGGCCGCCTGACTGAAAGAAGTGGATCGATTGACCCATTGGCTCGCAGGTTAATGGAAACTGCCCAAATGATCATGAATGCCCTTTCTCCAGGGGGTATGTCTCCGCAAGGTAATGGCATTGTCACTATTCAAAAAGTTAGGTTAATCCATGCCTCCATCAGGTATTTTCTGTTACATGAAAAGTATAACCCTAAAGGTTGGGATACGGACTACTATGGCAAACCAATCAATCAAGAAGACCTCGCGGGTACATTAATGTCATTTGGGCCACTGGTAATACAGGGACTTAAACAGTTGGGCATTAATCTATCAAACAAGCAAGTATCTGGTTTTATGCATAGCTGGAAGGTTATTGGCTACTTAATGGGTGTAGATGACGAGTTTCTGCCGGACACATTCGAAGAAGGTTGGGACCTTGGTATAGCTATTATGAAGCATCAGGCTGCTGAATCAGACGAAGGTAAGGAATTAACCAAAGCCTGTATTAATTTTTTAAAACACATACTGCCGGGGACGGCATTTGACGAAGTTCCCGAGTATATGATATGGTATTTTGTACAGGATATATCAAAAGCTATTGATAAAGATCTTGCCCAGTTTTTAGGGGTACGTGGAGAGCACGATATCAGAAGCCGGATTGTATTTAAGCTATGCAGGCTTTTTATCATCGAATCGAACCGATTAGAAGAGCATTCAGATGTAATTGCCTTGATCAGTGGTATGATCAACAAAAAATTACTTCAGGGATTCCTCTTATACTATAATGATCACAAAAATGTGCGTTTTTACATCCCTCCTTCCCTTCAAAAAGACTGGAAACTCCATGAGAAATGGGAGGATATGGTCGTAATCACTCCGAATATTTTTGGCAAGCGTCTGGTTATTCAAAAGAAAACAGACACTCTCATTTAAACAACTTACATAAATGAATAAAAAAACCACCTGGTTTATAGTTATCTCACAGGCTATAATGGTACTCTGGTCTGTTATTAGTTCAATAACACATGCGGGAACCTCCTCGGTTTACATTATCACTCTTGGGTCTTTTGTAGTATATGTAGCCTATGCCCTAATCACTAAAAACATACTTTTACAAAAACTGCTGTTGTTTGGTTTTGTAGCTGGAGTGCTGGAGCTGTTTGCTGACCATTACTCTGTATCAGTGATAAACACACTAATATACCCTACCGGGGAAAGTATGATCTGGACTTCCCCTTCTTACATGCCTATTTCCTGGACCATAGCTTTAACCCAACTGGGTTACTATGCTTTGTTACTAACTCGTTGGAAAGGAATTTGGGTGGCAGTAGTGGTTATTTCTCTATCTGGTGGTCTATATATTCCTCTGTATGAGCACCTCGCCAAAAATGCTAACTGGTGGTATTATGAAAACTGCTCGATGATATACTCAGCACCTTATTACATAATCACCTGCGAAGCCTTGTTATCGGCAGCACTACCGTTCCTTATTCAGTGGACACAATCAAAAAAACTGGTATTTGCAGTCATACCTGGTGCCATACAAGGCCTATGGATACTTCTCAGTGCCATCATTGCTTATAACATTGCTCCCTAACCCTTAACTATTATGTTCGATAGTCAAAAGCTATGTCAGGAATACCCTGATCTGAGTTCAATCATCAATTTTTGCCAATATACCGTAACTGAGTTAGCCCTTATTTTTGTTGGCACCATATTCTGGGTCATTGTTTACTTCATCATCATCCGTGATGGATTTAAAAACAAATTTGTTGAAATGCCCGTCCCGGCGGCTGCCTCTAACCTGGCATGGGAATTTACCTGGGCTTTTTTAGTAACAACCGACCTCGGCGTTCTTTTTGTATGGGGCCTTCGTATATGGTTCTTCATGGATCTTTTGATATTTTATCAGGTTTTAAAGTATGGACATAAACAACTTTCAACACCTATGATCATTAAATATTTTAAGCCTATTGAAATCGCTAGTGTAGTATTGTGGACCATTGGTTTTTACCTTTTTATAGTAGAGGGGTATGATACGTCTATGGGAGCTACTTCTGCTTATATTATTACAGTGATCATGGCTTCTCTTTATGCCATATTCTACTTATCAAGTAATTTTCGTAATTACTATTCTTTCACTGCCGCATGGTGCAAAATGGTGGGGAATGCACTGATGAGTATTTATGTATTCATGCATTACCCTGAAATGTACTTCCTGCAACTTTTAACTGTCGTTGTTTTCATTCTCAATGTTTTATATGTTGCAGCGTTCAAATTAAAAAAAGGCACCGCCTGATTGATCAATTTTGACTATATTGGTCTAGATATATGGAGCATGTTCTGAATGAATCAAAAAAGATAGCTGAAGGTGGTAGTTCACTGATTTATTTGAACGAACAAAGTGAGTTTGGCGGGCCGGTAATTATTAAGATTTATAAAAAAGATAATAATTCATACGCTGCTGAAAATCAGTTAATCAATGAATTCGATTTCTTATCTCGGATTAATATTGATGGTGTTCGAAAGCCGGTAAAAAAAATTGAAATTAACCACCAGCCTGCCCTTATACTTGAATATTTTGAGGGCAGAACGCTTAAAGATTATATAAGCAGTCGACCATTTGACCTGGTAACTTTTCTTGAAATTTCAATAAAAATATGCCATACTATCGGACTCATTCACGAACATGATGTTATTCATAAAGATGTCAATGGACATAATATCCTGATCAATGAGAAGAACGAAATAAAAATTATAGACTTTGGTATTGCAACAAAGTTTAGACAACAAGCCCCCCTAAATACCAATATTGAGCATCTGGAAGGTACAATTTCTCACCTTTCTCCTGAGCAAACAGGGCGTGTTAATCGAGTAATTGATAAAAGGTCAGACTTGTACTCACTAGGTGTCCTGTTTCATGAATGGTTAACAGGCAGTCTTCCTTTTACAGGTGATGACCCCATGAAAATGGTACATGCTCACTTGGCAGTCCCGCCTCCTGAAGTGAGTGAAAAAAAACCTGAAATCCCCCAGGCTCTATCTCACATTGTCAGTAAACTTCTGGCCAAAGATGCAAACGAAAGATATCAATCGGCCAAAGGGCTTAAGCATGACCTCAAGTTATGCCTGGGCCAGCTGAAAACAAAAGGAAGCATTGCCAACTTCAGGGTTGGGGAAAATGACTATTCTGACACCTTACGTATTACTCAAAAAGTATATGGCCGTGATAAAGAGATCATGTTTCTTCATTCAGTCTTTGAAAAGGTATGCCAGGGAGACAAAAGAACAGTTCTAATATCAGGCAATCCCGGCTCTGGAAAATCCGCGCTTGCATTCGAGTTAAGAGGCAATGTTATCGAACGGGGTGGAAATTTTATTTTCGGTAAGTTTAATCAACTTCATCATGACAAACCTTATCATGCCCTTACACAAGCATTTAAGTTTTTTGTTGAGAACCTGCTAACCCAGAGTAAGCACCAACTTGCTAAATGGAAACAAAATATCATGGCAGCGATCAGTGATGAAGGTCGCTTGCTTACAGATGTAATCCCTGACCTAGAACTGATCATTGGGCCTCAGCCGAAAATAATAGATCTGGACCCTGAAGAGACTAAAAACAGGTTCAACTATATTTTTAAGCAGTTTATAAACGGTATTACCTCGGTTGAACATCCTCTGGTCTGGGTAATAGATGATTTACAGTGGGCCGATCCTGCTTCAGTCGCTCTGCTACAGGCTATAACTTCAGACACTTCAGTTGCCCATATCCTAATCATAGGCACTTATAGATCAAATGAACTAGGCGACCATTTATTACCTGATTCCAACGCTGAATTTTTGCTCATCAATGGGTTGTCCCCTCTCCATTTAAGCGGACTTATTGGTGATGCCCTAGGCTGCAAACCAAAAGACGTTGTTGAGCTTGCTGAAATTACATTTTCTAAAACTCAAGGGAATGCATTCTTTGCTCACCAGTTCCTTCAGACTATTTACGATGAAAAATTGTTGTGGTTTGATCGTTCTGAATATCAGTGGCGGTGGAACCTAGGCAAGATTCGTGCACTGAAAGTAACTGATAACGTCATAGAACTGCTGACAAACAGAATTAAAAATCTGGATGCCGAATGTCGTAGCTTACTGGAAACCGTAGCTTGCTTCAATGAACAGTTCGATCTCCCGATGCTGGCAAACCTGCATGGCAAGACACCAAATGAGATCAAACATGCCCTATATCCAGCAATCAAACAAGGTCTGATTCAGGAGGTTACTACTTCTAAAAAAAGAGGAGGCACTGGAAATAAGCCTGAAGCACAATATACCGTTGTTCATGACCGTATAGTTCAATCCATTTATTCATCTATAACCGAGTCAGATCGCAGAAAAAACCACTGGAGAATTGGCAAATACTTGTCTGAGAAAATCAACGAGCATGTGGATCCACTCATATTTGATATTGTTTATCATTTGAATAGTGGTGCAGGAAAGGGAACCGACAAAAACGACATCTACAAACTCATCAAATTAAACTTTGAAGCCGGGAACTTAGCCAAAGCTTCCGCTGCATACCCCAATGCATTGGAATACTATGGAGCTGCACTCAGGTATTGCAGGGAGGACATCTGGACACACTATTATGATCTCGCCATCGCAGTACATACAGGCGCAGCAGAGGCCAGCTTCCTTGCTGGAAAATTTGATAAAGCTGATACCCATATCAAGCAGGTAATAAGTAATGCAACTTCAATCCTGGATCAGATTAAAGTTTTAAAGGTCAGCATTGAATCCTATATTGCACAAAATCAGGCACTCAGGGCAATAGAACTTGCAATAGATACTTTAAGCCAACTTGGAGAAGACCTTCCCACAAGACCAAGTAAAGCCTTAATAGCTAAGGAATTAATAAAAACCACGCTACTCCTCAAAAGTGTTGGTATCAAAAAGCTTGAGCAGCTTCCTATGATGACTGACCCTCATAAAAAAGCTGCCATGAACATCATGGCAAGTATAGGATCCGCCATTTCCAGAACTACACCAGAGCTTTTGCCTCTTATGATCTTTAGAATGATCCGTATTTCTATCAAATATGGAAATTCAATAGAATCCATTCCAAACTATGCAGGTTATAGTATAATATTGTCAGGGGTATTGGGCAACCTGGAGCAAGGCTATAAGTTCGGCGAGCTAGCCATGAAACTTCTTAAAAGATTCAAGGCTGAAAAAGTAAAAGCCAAAACATACTTGGTCCATCATTGTTTTGTCCACCACTGGAAGCATCACCTGAATTCAACCCTTGATCCTCTTATCGACACCTATCATTATGGTATGGAATCCGGAGATCATGAGTTTGCTGCATCTGCATTAATGGTTCGCTCATTTCATGGATATTTTTCAGGTAAAAACCTATTGAGACTCAATGATGAAATGAGTGCTCAAAGCAAAAAAATACTTCAACTCAACCAAGAACTGCTTTTTTATCAAAATGAGATTTTTCGACAAGCTGCACTTAATCTGACCGGCAAAAGCAAAAATCCGGCAATACTGGATGGAGAGGCATTTGATTCAACAATATTGACCGAAGATTTCAAAAAGAATAATCCATCTGCATTATTTCATGCTTATTATCATAGTATGGTACTTGCATATATGTTCAAGGATTATGAAAAGGCTGAAGAATATGCAGAGGCTCTCGAAAACAAGCTTGAGTTGGTGGTAGGTTCGATCATTCTGACTCTGTACCACTTCTATAGGACATTAGTGCTCTTTGCCAGACTACCCTACTTGAGATCATCCCAAAAGGGCAAAGCAAAGCGAAAAACTCTAGATAGTATTAAGAAGATGAAAAAGTGGTCAAAGTATGCTCCAATGAACTTTGAGCACAAATACTACCTGCTACAGGCGGAAAAATACAGAACATCCAACAAATTTGAAAAAGCCAGACTTTTTTATGACAAGGCTATTGCAAGTGCTTCGGCCAATAATTACCTAAATGATGAAGCCTTATGTTATGAACTTGCCGGCAGTTACTATGCATCAGAGCCCGACAAATTTCCTTATGAGATATACCTGCGTAAGGCTTATGAAAACTACCTCAGCTGGGGTGCTGTAGCTAAAGCGGAAGAAATATCAAGTAATTATCCTATTGTTGATATTAACCAGCTGGGAGGAAAAAGCAAACATACCGCATCGCTTTCGTCAAACTCAACCAATAATTATTCAACTCTGGAGTTATCGGCAATTCTTAAAGCAGCAACTGCAATCGCCAGTGAAATTAAATTGGCTAAGGTACTCGATAAGCTGTTGAGAATAGTTATTGAAAATGCAGGTGCTGAAAAGGGCGTCCTTTTACAGAAAAAGGATGGTGAAATTTTTGTGAGCGCTAAAGGAACAACAAATAACGAAAAGGTTGAAATTTTTGAAAACACCAAAGCTGAAGACCTGAATGACCTGCCTCAGTCTATTATACAGTACAGTGCCAGGATAAAGGAGGCTGTCATCATTGATAATATCAATACAGACAACCGCTTCACTAACGACCCCTATATTCAAAAAGCAGATTTAAGATCAATTCTCTGCTCTCCAATTCTTGTGCAAAACGAGCTTATTGGTATTATATACTTGGAAAATAACCTCGTGGTGGGGGCATTTACACCAAAACGCCTGGATATGCTCAAACTACTCTCCGGACAAATAGCAGTGTCTCTTGACAACGCTATACTCTACAATAACCTTGAACAACTTGTAGATGAAAGAACCAAGGAAATCGAAGCTCAGCAGGAAGTACTTAAGGATTATAACAATGAGCTCATAGCACTCAACGAAGAAAAGAACCATCTAATAAAAATTGTTGCTCACGATTTACGTAGTCCTCTCAACCAAATCAAAGGAGTGGTAAACTTGATTAAACTTACGTCCAGAGATACCTCTGAAGAGCAGAGCCAATATGTTAATAAAGTATTGGAAAGTACTGAAAGGTTAGGAGAAATGATCAGTCGTATATTGGATGTAAATGCCATAGAAGCTAAGGAAATAGATATTAAAAATGAGAAGGTTAACCTTCGACGCTTACTCAATGAGTTGAAAAACAACTTCCAACTATCCGCTGACGAAAAGAATATCAAGCTTACCATTGAGCCGGGGCCTGATATATATGTATGGGTAGACAACAACTACACTATCCAGGTATTTGAAAACCTATTATCCAATGCACTAAAATTTTCTACTTCTGACACGAAGGTAAATATCAATATTATAGAAAAGGAGAGAAATGTATGTGTAACGGTCAGTGATCAAGGACCAGGAATTAATGAGAAAGATATGAAGAGGTTGTTTATGCCGTATCAAAAACTTACAGCCAAACCTACTGCTGGTGAAGAGTCTACCGGGTTAGGACTTTCTATTGTGAAAAAATATGTGGAGGCTATGAAAGGTAATATCCATTGTGAAAGTGAGGAAGGAAAAGGAGCCACTTTTTATGTTGAGTTTAAAAAATGGCTCTAGTAATACTGTTATCTTTTTCTCTTACCCTTTCGGTTGGAGCGATCTCCTCTTTTTTGACCTGATCGATGATCGTGCAACCTTTTACTACTTCTGGAGTTTCTCTTTCCTCCAGTATCCGCATCATTAACTCGAATTTCACGGCCATCAATCATCATCCCCTTAAAAGGGGACTCAACCGTACCTGCTACTTCAGTTTCCACTTCAAAGTACGCTCTCCGCTCCTCCATGGTAATAGGACCAACATTTGACTTAGAGATTCCAGTTTTTGTAGTTACCAGATCAATGAGTTCCTTTTTATTATAACCATCGATAGAACCAATATTGATGAAGAATCTTTTATAACGTCTGTTTGATGAACTCCTTCTTTCAGCCTTACGGTCGCCTTTACTATGACCATTGCCACTATCTTCAAACTCCTGCTCAAAATGAGGGACTGAAGTACTTATCCCCATATTATTAAGCTGGTGCATGATAAGTTTTTCTACTAGTTCTGATTTAGATAAACTTTCAAAAATAGACTCTACATCAGTTCTATGCTCCTTCACCGCATCCATTTCTGTATTTATCTCAGCAATATCTTTTGCCCATAGCTGCAATTTTTCATTTTGTACTTTAACAGCACTGGGCAGTTCATAAGGAGTAAAATTGAGCTTTAACCTTTTCTCCAACGATTTAAGCTTACGCTTCTCAGAGGTAGTAACTATAGCTAGCGAAATTCCCTTCTTTCCTGCCCTTCCAGTTCTACCACTTCTGTGAGTATAATATTCCAGATCATCAGGTATCGAGTGATGAATAACGTGCGTAAGATCATTAACATCAATTCCCCTGGCAGCAACATCTGTTGCAATCAAAAATTCCAGTGAATGATTTTTAAAACGCTTCATCACCTGGTCTCGTTGGTTTTGAGACAGGTCGCCATGAATAGCATCTACTGGCAGCCCCCTAAACTGCAACTGTTGCGCAAGTTCCTGGGTATCTCGTTTTGTTCTACAGAATACTATACCTCTCATATCCGGCTCCAGTTCAATGATTCGCTCCAGCAAACCGGCCTTATCCTTAGCTTTAGTAACAAAGAATTGGTGGTTAATATTCTGGTTTACCAGCGTACCACTATCAATCTTTACTTCACTTGGATTAGTCATATACTTATCCACTATATCGCGTATCTCATTAGCCATGGTTGCCGAGAACAGCCAGGTAGACTTATCTCCCTGGGCATGTGAGAGTATATCATCTATATCGTCACGAAAACCCATATTGAGCATTTCATCAGCTTCATCGAACACTACATGCTTAACTGTACTAAGATTTATTGCTTTTCTTTTAATGAGATCAAGCAATCTACCAGGAGTAGCTATAATGATATGCGGGGTATTTTTCAAGGCCCTAATCTGTGGGGTTATAGCCGCACCACCATAAACCACCTGAACCCGTACTCCTTTCAAGTATTTTGAAAATGCTTGTATTTGTTGTGCAATTTGCTGTCCCAACTCACGCGTAGGAGCCAAAACCAGGGCTTGAGTACCCTTGGCATCAACATCCATGGCATCCAATAAAGGGAGTCCGAAAGCTGCGGTTTTACCTGTACCTGTTTGCGCAAGACCAATAAAATCCCTGTCAGCTTCATTAATAAGTATGGGAATGGCTTTCTGTTGAATCTTTGTTGGAGTTTCAAGATTTAACTCCGGAAGAACCTTCAACAATGATGGAGAAAGTCCTAAATCTGAAAAATTTGTCAATGGATATTTTTTTATTAAGCTGCAAAGTTACCCTTATTATATCGGATTGTGCTACTGTTAATGATATTTATATTCCCAAGCCAAGCCACCACCCATTAGCAAAGAGTAACAAGTCTGCAAAACCATTCTTAAGAAGATAAAGTTCACTTAACAACCTCATTAGGAACAGTAAATCTAAAAATACTGCCCTCGCCTACACCACTTTCTACTTGTAGTTCGCCTGCATTACTTTCTACAAACTCCTTACAAATGATCAACCCCAGTCCAGTCCCTACCTCTCCCAAAGTACCTTTTGTACTATTTCTAGAATCAATCCTAAATAGATTATCCAGAATTTCTTCGCTTATTCCTACCCCTGAATCCTCTACAGCAACTTCTATGAGACCTCCCTTTTCAACTGCACTAACCTCAATTGAATCTCCCGATCCGGAAAATTTTATGGCATTGCTCACCAAGTTCCTGATAACTGTTTCAATCTGATTTTTATCTGCAAATACTTTATGAGGTTGAGTTAACTGATTATGGATGCTTACCCCTTTTTCCCTGGCTTGATCAGCAAGTATCTCCAAAACATTGTCAACAACCTGATTAAGCTCAAAAACTACAGGGGTAGATTTTATGGCCGCCATCTGACTCCGTGCCCAGGTAAGGATGTTCTCTGTGAAGCGCAGAGTGTTAAGAATTGACTTGTGCATATCATCGAAAATTCGCCGAAGATCTTCCTTTGATAATTTATCACCATGGTTCTTCAAAAATAGTGATGCCCCTAGTATACTATTAATTGGTGAGCGAAAGTCATGCGATATAATGGAAAACAACTTGTTTTTTGTTGAATTCGCCTGAGAAAGCTTTTCTGAAAGCCTTTTTTGCTTAATACTATTCCTTACAGCCACAAAAATCAAAAGCCCAGCCAATCCAATAGTTATTATGAGTAATATAATACTAAGCCTCTGCCTTGAAATAATCTCATCACTGAGAAACTTTTCCTTTTTTAGCATATCGACCTGGCTTCTTTGCAGACTATTCTGATAATACCATTGAACCATCCCAAGCCTATTTTTCTGCTCAATATGTAAAATTGAGTCAGCCACATTAATAAACTTATTCATCATATCCCTGCTCCCCTCGAAGTTATGCTGCATTCCCAATAGGTTGAAACGACAGTAGTATGCTTTTTTGAGCAAATCAAGGTACCCATGAGCCCCCGCAGTTTCTATAGACTTTATGAGATGTGTTTCAGCCTCCTCATACTTTTTCCTATCTATCATGATCTCGGCAAGCACAAGATGACTTTCCGTTAACGCCTGGGTATTTGCCTTTTCTTGTAGAGAATCTGATATCTGAATCACCATGTTTAAATATTTTTCAGCTTCAGGCAGGTCACCAAAGTGAACATATATAATGGCCAGTATCCTGTAATTGCTAGACAACACCGCCTGATTTCTACTCCTATTTATTTTGATGGCTTCTTCGATATAATATTTAGCTGAATCATAGTTGCCAAGCTTCATATGGCTTCGACTAATATTGTTCAAAACAGCACCAAGCCGTTCCTGATTATTTTCCTGCGTGTAAAGTCTCAATGCCTGCAGCTCATACTGCTTTGATTTATCAAAAGCCTGACCTTTTTGATGAATCAGGCCTAACGACAAATAACAATTAGCGAGACCTATCACATCATTTTCCTGTTTGAAAATTTCCAGGGCATCCAGAAGCATCTTCACACCCTGCATATAATTTCTACTCTCACCCAGGGCTGATCCTAATGTCCTCAGGGCATGTGCCCTACCTAACGTATAATGAATGCTATCTGCTAACTCTAATGATTGCTTGGCATATTTGAAAGCCTGAAAGATGTCAATAAAAATATATTCCCTACCCAGCTCAGATAGAATTATAACCCTGTCCTCCGGAGATGATTCTTTTTGCAACAGAGTTTTCAGACTATCCAGAACAGTACCACTGGAAGAATAAGCACTGGTAATCGATAAAAGAAAGGCTACAAGTATAGCAGGCAGTATATAGAACTTGTTGTACATTATTTAGTACCTAACATGTATATCAATCTAATATAAATACCTCATTTTATCAAATTATAATTAGGAGCAACTTAATAGTAATTACTAATATTTTTAGTATTTTAGCGAAATGAAACGATCAGGTCATGCAGATTTACCCCTACACGGTGGCAAGGTACCATACTGGCTAGCTGAGCGTATGTCAAAACTAGGAGGGGCTATTACGGAAGCAATTGTTATCGAATACGGCAAATCGGCATTTCTGGCTCGACTAAGTGATCCTATGTGGTTTCAGTCATTCGGCTGTGTGCTTGGAATGGACTGGCACTCCTCCGGTATCACTACTTCTGTAATGGGCGCCCTCAAAAAAAGTCTTAACCCCATAGCTTCTGACCTGGGCATATATATTTGTGGAGGCAGAGGCAAGCACTCCCGTAAAACACCTGACGAGTTGATGCAGTTAGCGGAAAAAGTAGGTTTCAAGGGTGATGAAATGGTAAAAAACAGCAAACTGAGTGCAAAGATAGATAATACCGCTATTCAGGATGGTTATCAGCTATACCTTCATTCCTTCATCGTGACCAATGAAGGTGAATGGGCAGTAGTACAGCAGGGCATGAACGGTGCCAATGGAATGGCCAGAAGGTATCATTGGCACTCCTCAAAAATAAGCTCATTTTCAGAAGAACCTCACACTGGTGTTTGTGGTATCAATAAAGGCAGCATACTGAACCTGACTGCTAAAGAAGCTTTCCAGACTAAACAGGGAATACTTGCCATATCCAAAGAACCTTCAAGCCTAATGATGCGTGAGGTCAGGAAAATCATACTTCCAAAGCATCATGATGTAAGAGCTGAAGATGTCAACCTCAAAAGGTTAGGAAGTGTATTGGCTCTCGCCAATAGCGGAGAAATAACCTCTTTTGATGATTTACTGATGATCAAAGGGCTTGGGCCCCGCACGCTACAATCTCTAACTCTGGTAAGTGAGGTTATACACGGTACACCTTCAAGATTCACTGACCCCGCACGTTATAGCTTTGCTCATGGCGGTAAGGACGGTCACCCCTTCCCTGTTCCTACAAAAGTTTATGACCAAACCATACAAGTACTGAAAAACTCCGTTGAAAAAGCCAAAATTGGTCATTCTGATAGGCAAAAGGCCATTAAAAGTTTACATGAATTATCCATGAGATTAGAAAAGGGATTCAAACCTTCACCTGAGAGATTTGATAAAATAATTCAAAAGGAACAAAACGAATCCTACAAATTTGGAGGCCGAACAGTATTAGGCAAATCCAAACCTCCAGGAGGACAGTTAAACCTGTTTTAACCAATTATTTAAATTAAAAATATAATCGCCCTCGGGCTAATATTTAGAATTGCTTAGCTACTACCCCCATGAAAAAGCTTAAATAATTAGAACAAAAGACGTACAAAAAGACTTTAATTAAGTACAGAAGCTCATGAATAGTGGCCTGTAAAAGAAATCGTACTAAATGAAATTAGCATCATGAAACAGCAAAAAGACCCCGAATTTGAGCCATCCAAACCACCGGAAATAACCCCTGAACCAGATTTCCCAGAAAAGTTTCCTTCGGAAGAGCCAGAAGAGGACCCCAATGAACCTATAACCAGACCACCAGAGGAACCAGATACTCCCTTCCCTGATAAGGAAGATGGTGCTGCTAAAACATAAATATTACGATAAACAAGGAGCACTAAACCTCCAAGGTATATATTTGGGAGCAAATACACCTATAAACCATATGAGTATAAAAGTATTGAATCAATCGCAATTCACAACTACCTCTTGGGCAGGTGGAACAACAACTGAATTGTTGATATACCCTGAGGACAGTACTTACAAAGCATTAAATTTTGATTTTAGGCTTAGTATTGCTACCGTGAATACTGAAAAGTCTGTTTTCACTCCACTTCCTAGTGTATGTCGCACTTTGATGGTATTGGATGGAAATCTTGAGTTGATCCATGAAGGTCATCACTCAACAAAGCTTGGAAAATTCGAGTTCGATTCTTTTCTTGGTGATTGGACTACTACTAGCTTGGGTAAAGCCAAAAATTTCAACCTGATGACTACCCAAGGCTCTGAAGGCAAACTTGCCAGGATGAAGCTTTCTCCAGGAGAATGCATAAAAGTTGCCAGAAATAGCTGGTACATTTATAATTTACTATGTACTTTCCGGCTCACTGGAAGTTGAAGAAATTATTCCTAAACAATTAGAAACAAGCGACCTACTGTGGATAAAAGATGATAATGATCAGACTCCCGTAATTAAAGCTATTCAGGATAGTGAAATAGTAGCTGTAATCATCAATCAATCAGCTTAAGAGCATGTCCAGTGACTTTTAGCTTTCAGCATCTCCCCATAAATGATGTAGTTCTTGAGGGATTGAAGCTAGTATGCTCTGTACTTCACCCTCAGAGATATGCCTCCTGAGTACTTTTAGAACAGCCATGATCGCATTTTCCCCATCCTTAACCGTAGCTATGTCATGATGCCCCACGGGGTAATCTTCGTGTATCACATTAGTAATAAATTCCCCAATATGCTTTATCCGAAAAGGCTTCTCCTGATATTTCCAGCCTTCAACATAAACACCTTTGAGCACTAAAGGCAATTGCGCCATTAGCTGAAAAGATTCTTGTATGGTAAGTCTCGCCCTAAGCGTATGTAACACAGCACGCAGTATTCTCCCTGCCAATTCCTTATTATCGGGAAAACCAAGTTCGACTGCTACTTCATTAAGTATATTGTTCCCTTTTTCTGCGTATTTAAGAAAGTCCATGACTCATTCATTTTAGTTAGTATTAACGTGACTTCTATCTTAATATCCTAAAATCCCTGCAGTAATTCAAAAATTATTTTAATCTCGATAACAATAAAACCATTTCTTTTTCACGATACCAAAGCAATTACCAGGCTAGAACCTCAGCTATAACATTGTCTTTCAGGCCTTAACAAGTAATTAAACCTTTTCAGCTGAAAATCAGGAAATTTGTTCTTAAAACCAAATGTAAACCTGAAGCAAACTACCAACAATCAACACTCTAAAAAGTAGGTTTACTGCTCCTCTTGTTCAAGTTGTGCTTCCAGTTCCTGTATACGGGCAATATATTCTTTTTCCTTACGAGCCATTTCCTCCTGAGTAGCAGAAAGCTCCTCCATATTCTGGCGCATTTCTTCTTCCTGAGCACGCATTTCCTCAGTCATTTGCTGTGAGGAGTTAAGTAAAGTTTCCGTCCTGGCAGTCACTTTATTAGTAGAGACGGAAGCGGCTATCGACTCTCCTGCCTTTTCCAAAAACTCAATATAGTGTGATTCAAATGGTTTAAATGAAGCTAATTCAAGCACACCTTCTGTTCTTTCATTGACCTTCAAAGGCACAATGATGATGCATGATGGTGTTGCTTCCCCTAAACCTGAAGTGATAGATATATATCCCTGTGGAACATCTTTAAGGTAAAGTGTTTCTCCCTCAAGAAAGGTCTGCCCAATGAGTCCTTGCCCCACTTCGTAGCTGTTGGAAACGTATTTTTTTCGGCTATATGCATAACTCGACACCAAGTCAATAGTTACTGCATCTGCATCTTCATCATTAATGACATATAAGCCTCCTTGGTTGATATCCAGGTAATTGACAATATAAGAGATCAACCTGTCGTAAAGCTCTTCCTGATCCATTTTAGATTGAAGCAAGGATGCCAGGTCAGCCAAACCTTTGGTAGCCCAATTACGCTTCTCATCCTCTGCTCTTGCTATTTCAACCTCTTTGAGTGTTTTCTTAAGCTCCTCTTCACTTTTTAGAGCCTCTTCATTCTTTACATTAGCCTCTTCAAGCAAGCTTATATTTTTCTTTTCATACATATTATTCAGGTTGAACAGAAAAACAGACGAGCTAAGTAACATTACAATTGCCAGAAACATATCTTCATAAACCACTCCGTATTGGTCGGCGGTTATATTCAATTGCTCATAGGCTACCCCAAACATTTCATGAATGGAGTCATAAAGCACTGAAACTACAATTATAACCACCAAGCCTACCCCCAACATGCTCCTCTCCTTAGTGGAAAACAACGTGAATGGTAAAACCAAACTGCTCGTAATAAGCATTCTCGGCGAAATATAATGAACGATCCCCACGTTTTCTGGTTGATCGATCTTAGTAGTAAGATTTATCCATAGAACCGCCAAGGCTGGTATGATACTTACAAACAGACGCGAAACACTATGAAGTTTAAAGAAATTCAGTATCAATATACCCAAAGTAGAGATCAAAATAACAGCCATCAGCAAGAAATTGGTATTTTCCCGAAAGGAAAATATGATCATAAAAACAATGATCAGCAAACTAATAATTGCTCCTAATCGGTTTGAAAGGATCACTCGGTGCTGCAATTGGAAATCCATCTCCTCATCCACTCCAATATTTGAGAGTCTGTTCCAGAGGTTACCGATATAACTCATATAATTCTAGTGATAGGTTGTTAATAGTAAGGGACAAAATAACGATTACTTTAAAATAAAACACCCAAAAAACAATAAATATTGTAACAGGAAGTGAGCATTACTTCTAAACTCCGACCAAGCGTAACAAGTAGCCAACGACTACTGCCATTCCAAAACTCAGGAATGTACCAATAACCAGATACTCAGTCTGGTTCTTTTCTTCAGTCTTTCTCAAATCCCCAAACCTGAATATTGATTTTGCTGCTAAAAGAAACCCAATAGCAGCATCTTGTTTGGCTAGTATAAAAATAAGAATCAAAAAGCGCTCTATGACGCCAATCCACAGCCCAGCGTCCTTAAGGGTCTTTTTCTTATCATCTTCTACTTCCTGTCTCCACTTTTGGGTCGCTATTCCTATAAATATTGAAGCCGGTCTGGAGAGTATAACAAAAGCGGCAATCACATAAAGCCTTTTGGTATCGGAAATCATCGCAATGATATCCAGCTTAAAGTCCTCCACCAATAACCATCTCCATACACACAAAATTATTACAACGTGGAGGGCCTGATCAACAATAAACCACAACGTATTGCGCCCTCTCTGATACGACTTAAACAGATCAATCAATAGATGTGATGCAAATATGATTATTGCTACCTTCCAATGTTTGATATCCCATAACACCAACCAGGCTAAACTGGCGTGCACCAAAGCATGTAGGTACAATTTCGACGACTTTAAATGTTTCTTATTACGATCCTTAACCCAGGCTTTGGGCTGAAGGAAAAAGTCTCCTATCAAATGGGCAATGAGTAATCTTAGCAGAATTCCAATAGACGCTATCATTTCAGGTTCCTGATAATAAGTTTTTGAAATCGGTTTAGAGCAGCTTGCACTGCATCAATATTTGCCGAGGCCAACCTTTTATGCACTGCAGGTTGGGAAATCTTCAATTTAGTAGAAAGTTCCAGTTGGGTAGCTTCTTCCTGAAGATATAAACAGACGGCTTCGGCCATTGCCGAAGACCATCGGTTAATAATGGCATCCAAAAGTTTACAAACAACAGCAAGCTCATCATTTACATCATCCCACGGGGTACGAATCGCGAGCTCTATGCCGGCTTGCTTCATAGAATCCAGAAGCAGACCTGAATACTGAAATGCCTCACCATCAGATTCTACAACCTTATCGGCTTTATAACTTACCGTACCTATTCCAACACTTAGCCTGGCATCCGGAAGGTCATGCAGTGGTTTCGTGCCATTAGCACCAGCATAATTCCATGCCCGTAACCTGGCTCTGATAAGGATAGCCACCAACAAAGCCTTTGACGGATCTTCTATAACTCCCTGGAAACTATCTCCTCGATATATTTCAAAGGAACCTGTTCGTTTGAGTACCTTATGATCGACAATATCAAAAGCACTTTTCAATACTTCATTAAGTTGAGCCCGTTCTTCTATTTTTTTCGATGCTATTATATCTCCTGTAACTACAGCTACCATCAGCGTTTAAATTGATTATTCTAAGATAGCCTATTATTAATAACATCAAAAGGTTATAAATATAAAAAATAACCATAAAAGGTTATTAAAACTGCTTTTGATATTAAAAAATAACCTTACAGAGTTATATGAGGTAAAAATAACATTAAAAGGATATAGCTATTAAAACAACCGATCAGCGGTATCTAAACTAACAACTATTATAACAATAGCCCCCCTCATGTACCAAAGGTGTAAATTATTAATAAAAAGAAAACCCGGCTGAACAGGCCGGGTTTTATCATCCTATATATGTGCTAAATCTTATTCCGCTATTTCCATCTCTTTTGCCTGCAAAAAGCGCTCTGCATCAAGAGCTCCCATACAACCTGTACCAGCAGCTGTCACTGCTTGTCTGTACACCTTATCAGCAGCATCACCGGTCGCAAAAACTCCTTCAATATTCGTTTTGGAAGTACCTGGTTGAACCTTTAAGTATCCCACTTCGTCCATATCTAAAACACCTTTGAAAATATCGGTATTAGGCTTATGTCCGATAGCTACAAAAAAGCCTTGCACCTCAAGTTCTCTGGTTTCTTTAGTTTGGTTATTTATGACCCTTATTCCGGTTACCTCTTCCTCATTACCCAATACCTCTTCTGTCTCAGTGTTCCAAAGAATCTCAATGTTTTTAGTATTCTTTACCCTATTTTGCATAATCTGAGAAGCACGAAGCTCATCTCTTCTCACCAAGAGATACACTTTAGGGCAAAGGTTTGCCAGGTAAGTAGCTTCTTCAGCTGCAGTGTCTCCTCCACCTACTACAGCGACAGTTTTTCCTTTATAAAAAAATCCGTCACAAACCGCACATGCAGAAACACCCTTATTATAATACTTCTCCTCAGATGGTAATCCCAGGTATTTTGCACTAGCACCCGTTGATACAATTACTGTATCAGCAATAATCTCATACTTATCATCAATCGTTACTTTATGAGGGTAACCTGAAAAATCAACTGCTGTGGCTAAACCATAACGAATATCAGTACCAAACCTTTCTGCTTGCTTTTGAAAATCAACCATCATTTGAGGCCCGTTAATACCTTCCGGATAACCTGGGTAATTTTCAACATCATTAGTAGTGGTCAATTGCCCACCAGGCTGACCACCAGTTACCATAATTGGTTTCAACCCTGCCCTGGAAGCATAAATCGCAGCGGTATATCCAGCAGGTCCGGATCCAATAATCAGTACTTTAGTTTTTTCTTGTGTCATTATTATTAATTCTGTTTTTCCTTCCAACTAACAAAAGTAACGATCCCGAAGTTTACATCCTCCGTATCTCATCATTTGTCATATACAATACAAAACTAAAAAAAATAGGCCCCACTACTAATGAGACCTAATTGATTTTGCTTATGCAATCATAGTTATCCTAAATAAGGTTTTAAGGCCTTACTTCTGGAAGTATGTCTTAGCCTACGAATTGCCTTTTCTTTTATTTGTCTTACTCTTTCCCTTGTCAGGTTAAACTTTTCTCCTATTTCCTCCAAGGTCATAGAATGTTCACCATTAAGACCAAAGTACAAAGATATTACATCTGCTTCACGCTGAGTAAGTGTCGATAGCGCACGTTGTACTTCCCTCCTTAGCGAGTCGTTCATAAGCTCTGAATCTGGCGTTTCCTCCAGATCATTCTCCAAAACATCCAGCAGACTATTTTCCTCTCCCTGAACAAACGGTGCATCCATAGACACATGGCGGCCCGAAATTTTCATGGTATCTACAACTTCAGCAGTAGTTACCTCGAGCACCTCTGCCAACTCATCAGGCGAAGGCTCTCTTTCATACTTTTGCTCAAGTTCAGAAAATGTTTTGGAGATTTTATTTAATGACCCTACCCGGTTAAGAGGCAATCGAACGATTCTCGATTGCTCGGCTAAAGCTTGTAGAATAGACTGTCTAATCCACCAAACCGCATATGAAATAAACTTAAAACCACGTGTTTCATCAAATCGCTGAGCCGCTTTTATCAACCCCAAGTTTCCCTCATTGATCAAATCACCAAGTGATAACCCTTGATTTTGATACTGCTTAGCTACAGAAACTACGAAACGTAAGTTTGCCTTGGTCAGTTTTTCAAGTGCTAATTGATCTCCTTCTCTAATTCGCTGAGCTAGCTCTACTTCTTCATCTGGTGTTAATAAATCGACTTTACCAATTTCTTGCAGATATTTATCGAGTGACTGACTCTCTCTGTTCGTAATCTGCTTGCTAATCTTAAGCTGTCTCATTCAGGTTATTTATAATTTTCACTATCGACCATTACGCAAACACCAATTTTATAAAATTTAGTTCCAAATGACAAAAGTCAGAGCAGAATTAATTACTGCTCTGCTCCTTTTTTTCTGGTTTTGGCAACAGTACTTTTCTAGATAATCTAAATTTACCCGTTTTCTTGTCAATTTCAACCAATTTCACCTTTACTTCCTCCCCTACTTCCATTATTCCTTCCATATTCTCTACTCTTTCCCACTTGATTTCGGAGATGTGTAACAAGCCATCTTTTCCTGGCATAAACTCAATAAAAGCACCAAAAGGCATGATTGACTTAACTTTACCATCATAAACCTGACCTACTTCAGGTACTGCTACGATAGCCTTTATTCTTTTCAATGCCTCGTTCATAGAATCTTTATCAACAGCAAATACACTTACTACTCCCTTGTTATCCACTTCTTCGATAACGATAGTAGCACCAGTCTCCTTCTGTATTTCCTGAATCACTTTTCCGCCAGGTCCGATAACTGCACCTATCATTTCCCTTTCGATAGTAAGTACCTCTGACCTAGGTGCGCTTGGTTTAAGATCTGCATTAGGCTGAGCAATGGTTTTCTTCATTTCATTCAGAATATGAAGTCTACCGGCTTTTGCCTGCTCCAAAGCTTGTTTTAAAACATCATAAGAAAGACCATCCACTTTGATATCCATTTGAGTAGCAGTGATACCTTTTTCAGTTCCGGTTACTTTAAAGTCCATATCTCCAAGGTGATCTTCATCTCCAAGGATATCTGAAAGGATTGCAAACTTACCCGATTCACTATCAGAGATCATCCCCATGGCTATACCTGATACAGGTGCCTTGATTTGGATACCAGCATCCATAAGCGCCAGTGAACCGGCACAAACTGTAGCCATTGAAGATGAACCGTTAGACTCAAGGATATCAGAAACTACACGAATCGTATAAGGATTTTCTTCAGGAAGCACCTCTTTAAGCGCTCTCCAGGCTAGGTTACCATGACCTACCTCTCTTCTACCCGGACCTCTGTTTGGCCTTACTTCTCCTGTTGAAAAACCTGGGAAGTTATAGTGAAGCATAAATTTGTTAGAGCCTTCAAACATTGCTCCGTCAATCATTTGCTCGTCCATTTTAGTACCGAGAGTAACCGTACTTAACGATTGTGTTTCACCTCTGGTAAATAATGCAGATCCATGCGTTGAAGGTAAAAAGTTAACTTCCGAAGCTATTGGCCTAACCTGATCAAGTTTTCTTCCGTCAAGTCTTTCTTTTTCATCAAGAACAAGGTTTCTACTGGCATTTTTTTGAATAGCCTTGAAATACCGTGCGAACATAAACTCATCAAGCTCATAATCTTCAGGTAAGCTCTCAATGAATTCTTCTTTTAAATTTTTGAACCCCTCAGAACGCTCATGCTTTGACCCCTGAGCTTTCACTAAAGCATAGGCCTTATCATAAAGCTCTGCCTGCATTTTAGCTCTAAGTTCTTCATCGTCATTTTCGTGGCTGTACTCCCTCTTTTCAGTTTTTCCAACCTCTTCAGTAAGCTCAATCTGAGCCTGACATTGTACCTTAATTGCTTCGTGAGCCACTTTAATAGCTTCAAGCATGTCGTCTTCTGAAACTTCTTTCATCTCACCCTCTACCATCAGAATGTTATCTATGGTAGCGGCAACGATCAGATCAAGATCAGCCTCTTTATTTTGAGATAATGTTGGGTTTACAACGAATTCTCCATTAATTCTTGACACTCTAACTTCTGAAATAGGTCCGTTGAAAGGGATATCAGAAACTGCAAGTGCTGCAGAAGCCGCAAGTGCTGCAAGAGCATCTGGAAGTGCATCCTCATCACCTGAAATAAGTGATATAGCTATTTGAGTGTCAGCATGATAATCATCGTTAAACATAGGGCGAATAGCTCTATCAACTAATCGACTGATCAATATTTCGTAATCAGAAAGACGACCTTCTCTTTTCAGGAAGCCGCCAGGTATTTTCCCGGATGAGGCAAATTTCTCTTGGTAATCTACTGATAAAGGAAGAAAGTCAACTCCTTCTTTAGCTTCAGGGCTTGATACTACAGTGGCTAGCAGCATGGTGTTACCCATCCTGACAACTACAGAACCGTCGGCTTGTTTAGCCAATTTACCGGTTTCTATAGTGATGGTTCTCCCATCAGGTAAGTTTATAGTTTTGTTAATAACGTTAAATTGCATATTGTCTTTTTGTTTAAAATAATAGTTAGGTAGGCTGACTCGCTCGTGCAAAAAGCACCTTCCGGGATAAAGGCAGAAAAGGGAATCCGTGGATTCCCTTTTTCTTTATTTTCTAAGTTTTAATTCAGCTAATATAGCCCTGTATCTTTCGATATCCGTTTTGTGCAAGAAGTTTAATAATTTTCTCCTCTTACCTACAAGCTTTAAAAGACCTTGTTGAGTAGAGTAGTCCTTCTTGTTCTTCTTCATATGTTCTGTAAGATGGCTGATCCTGTAGGTAAAAAGTGCAATTTGAGACTCAGGAGAACCTGTATCTGCCTTTGACTTTAACCGACCATGATTCTCAAACAACTCTTGTTTCTTCTCTGATGGTAAATACATGCTTAGTTAAATTTTGTTTATGTTATGTGTAATTATTAAATAAAGCGCAAAGGTATCAAGCGACCGTGTAATTACCAAATATTACTTATGATCTGACTTCGTTTTTTTTCTATTGCCAAACCAGGTTTTAAACTTATCGATCATTACATTGTAGAAATCGGACTCAAAGAGCCTGGCATCATTTCGGGCTTGCCTCAGAAAAATAAGACCAACAGGAAGTAAAATAGCATTTGCAGCCCACATCCCAACAAAAGGCTCAATCACATCCTGCTTAGCCCACTTCTCTCCCATCATGCTTACAACATAGAAAATGATAAAGAAAATAATAGAAACTAAAACTGGTATACCAAGGCCTCCCCGCTTAATAATAGCACCGAGTGGAGCTCCTATTAAAAACATAATTATACAGGCCATGGAATTGGAAAGTATTTTGTGCCATTGCACATCAAAGGTGTCTTGTTCGTAGATCAGTCGTTCTATACGCTGATTACTGGTTTGCAGCTTGCTTTTAGTCTGCCTCACCATATTTAAAGCACTCTGAAGTTCACGTTCATCATCCCTGTTACCCTCATCGGTCATCAGTTCATGAACAATATCTGCTTTTGTCTTTATTTTTACAGTATCTTTTACCTCCTCCTGTTGCTGAGCTAACTTCTCATCATTTTCATTCATAGGCCTAATACTCTCAGGATCAACCTCACCTACATTTTTATCCCTTTCGGATTTCGTCTTCAACTTTTCCCAATCGGCTAACATTTGTTTTTTAGAAACTTTTTGTTCACTCTCGGCCTGAGATGCTTTGCTGTCCACCACTATTTTTTTAGGCTTGACTACAGGTTTAGGGGTTTGTTTCTTTGGGGCACTATCTAGCTTTTTCTTAGGGCTATTTTTATCCTTTGCAGACGCAAGCCTTTCTTCGTGTGCTTTGATCGCCTTTTTATCCGTTGTCAACGGATTTTCCTCATTCTTCTCCACCTCCTTAGCGGAGGCTTGCTTTATGCTATCTTCTTTAGCTTTTCTAACCAACTCCAAACGCTCTTTGGCAGCCGCCAAGCTATCATTATAGATTTTAAATTCCTTTAGCTCTCGTGGCATTGATATACTATCCTCTCGTAAGTGATAATAAAATGCATAAGGCACTTCTGAATATACCTGCAGCCTCTTCTCCATGATCTCATGCCCAACGGAATCTACATCGCCAGTAAGCTGAGAAAGGTTACGCATAATTCGGTTTCCTTTAAACAGATCTTTATCCGTTCTGTCCAGCCCGAAAGAAGAAAGATCGAGCACAAATTCACTCTTGTCAAACTGAGCTCTTCTGAAAGTTTCCTTTTTATTGGTTGTAGCTTTGGATGTACCTGATCCCTCCTCATAAGAATGGCCCCTAAACAAAACAAGCTTCAGATACCTATCATTATTTATAGTGTACATGGCCCCGGAATCAGCCAGGGTTACATTTTTATTTCCGTTCTGATTGCGGTGATCGTAAATAATCACATCCTCTATGGTGTGTCCATCTTCATGTTTTTTATTGACCTTAATGCTGAAATCAGGTATCCCATTATAGAAGGTACCTTCTTTCAAATCAAGGGCAGGCTTCTTTTGCTTGATATCATAGAGCAAACTATATGCTTCAAGCGCTGCTTTGGGCACAAAATAGTTATTGGAATAAAACGCCAGCACTGTGAGCCCCAAAACAAAGACAAATATTGGAAGTAGTGCTCTGAGCAGGGAGATCCCCGCACTCTTAATAGCAGTAAGCTCAAAATGCTCCCCTAAGTTTCCAAACGTCATGAGAGAAGATAGTAGCACTGCCAGAGGTATAGCTATAGGGGTCATGAACACAGCAAAATAGAAAAAAAGCTGAGCAAGAACATCCCACCCAAGATCCTTTCCAACGATGTCATCAAAATACTTCAGCATATGCT
Organism: Fulvivirga marina; assembly: GCF_016775155.1. GTDB lineage: Bacteria > Bacteroidota > Bacteroidia > Cytophagales > Cyclobacteriaceae > Fulvivirga > Fulvivirga marina. The sequence continues at coordinate 152,169 of NZ_JAEUGD010000016.1, forward strand.
GAGTGAGTAATATGAACACCACTACGAGGAACGTAAGGAAAAAAGGCCCCAAAAAGGAGGATAAAATTAATTTGTCTAACTTCTTCATCACACTACGCGCATCAAAAAAGAAGCCAAAAGTACGGAATACTGATCAGAATTGATTTAACCTCCAACGGTTTCTTTCAAATTATCGACCAGGCTATACCAGAGATCATAAAGTTCGTCATTATCATCCATATCTGAATAGTCAGTAATTTTGATAAAAACACTCTGAGTTAACTCGTTCATTTCCAACCTTAGCTCAAAGTAAGCAGGGTCATCATTCTCCTCGTCGGTTTCCGGAAGAAATTCAAATTTAACATAGTGATTTGTACGGTGAGAAACCATTCGGGCTCTATGATCCTCCTCATCCCAAATAAAATTATAGACTTTGTCCTCATCAACTGTTACATCATCGGCCATCCATTGTGCAAGGCCGCTGGCTGTACTCAGATAAGGATATAACATCTTTGTTGACGCATTGATTTCAAAGTCTGTTGTAAACAAATGTCTACTCATATCCAGCGCGTTAAGAATTGATTTAAGATATGCCATTTTTATGAAACGACCAATTTAAATAAAAATTTAAAAAGTATTTGGTAAAAATAAATCATTATTAGTAAGTTTGCGCTCCATTTGAGAAACAGTTAAGCGAAATACAACTGTCTCGCGATGAAAATCAGAGACATAAATAAGAAGCAAAACTGAGAAAAATGGCGAGGTAGCTCAGTTGGTTAGAGCGCAGGATTCATAACCCTGAGGTCACGGGTTCAACTCCCGTCCTCGCTACATAAAAAAGGCACTTTCGAGTGCCTTTTTTCATTTGGTGTTAAGTTTTGGTGTTAAGTTCAGACAGAAATCCAAACAGCTTTTGCCCCTGAAGCTGCTCCATTATTTGCTTTTGCCCCAGGTAAAAATCAATTGTTGTAGACAAATTTTTATGCCTCTTTAGAGCCTTTGACTTATCACCCAACATATCCCATAATCTTGTTTCCAGTGTTTTCCTCAACGCCTTAAATTCTTTCCTGGTGTTGAATCCAGCTATCGACCAAAAATGCGAAAAGGCCTTTGAACATTGATCTTTTAATGTTTGCCGGTTTGCATGGCATGGCTCTATAATATAATCATCGTCTCCCCCTCTTTCAAGTGTCAACAAGAAAGATGCTACATCTTCAGTTATTGGCAGATAGTGATGATCCTCAATCTTCTGCTTTCTATTCACTTTAAAGTTTGGAACCTTAATATAATTCTCTTCTATGTGTTGCCATTTCAAAAGAAACACCCCATCTCTGCGCTCACCAGTGTAGAGCGCCAAAAGGATCGCATTCCTGAGCCATGGCCGATAGAAATTCCTTCTGGTCTTCCCTACCTGAGCCCAACCATTGTCATATGAAATCACCTTAAACAATTGCTCCAGTTCTTCCTCGTAAACAATATCTGGGTTGTTTACAGTATATTTCTGAGTTATCCGGTTAAATGGATTACTTTCAGTAAAGCCTTCTGTAATGAAAGCATTGTACATGGTACGAAGTCCAACAATATGCTTATTGTAGGTCTTATTCGCGTACCCTTTATTTTCCAGGTAATTATGAAAGATACCAAGGTGACGTTTATTCAACTGGAAGGATTTTATCTTAACTCCTTTCTGAATCAATGCCTCACGAAATCGATTTATAAATCGTTTCTGTTCAAGGATATAATCTTCACTTAGATTCTTCTTTTCAAATTCTTCAACGTTCAAGTCTTTTAAGTAATCTAAATACCACGCAATACCCTGATCCAGATTTTGAGGGGACTCACCTATTTCCTCATTATAATTCGCTTGTATAGCGCTTATATCGTATTCATTCTCAACAAGAAGCTGCTTCCATTCCTGATGATGCAGATATGCATCCTCAACATCCAAATTACTCCAACTCTTAATAAGGTCAGCTTGTTTAGTATTTGGATTCCAAACTCTCGATTGATAGACCATACTATGCCCAACACGCCTGCATGGACTCTTTGTAACCACCTTTTTGCAGGTATTGCACCATACGTGTAACCCAGTTCGCTTGTATTTGGCCGGTAACGTTAATCGCATAATCTATAATCTAAAGTTGCAAATTCAGATTTAGGCTGATACCCCATTTTTTTCCTCACTTTCTCCTCTATTGTAAAGGCTCTATTCAGCTCATTCACTGAAAACCAGGCTTTACCACCCTTTCTAATAATTCTTACCCCTAGCTTTTGTAAATTACCTATTATCGTTCTTTTATCCTTCCAATTATACTCCTTTCTCAACACCTCTACCGGATAGTATTCGATCCCATTCATTTCTTCAGCCCCTCCGTAGGCTGCTCCTTATTCAACTTCACACATAAAAAAACCGGGCTCTTAGTCCCGGTTTTATAATCAATATTTAAAAAGGTTAAAGCGCGATTCACTCCATCACCCAATCAACTACCCCATTCCTAACCCTCCTTTCGGGTCTCACACTTAACAGCAAGTTTCTTGCATCTCCCATTGTCTTTAAAGCCATTTCGCCAAGGTTCTTCATTTCCTGTATAGCTTGGCTCCTGAAAACTTCGTTATCTATACTTTTGAATGCCCCATATGCCATGACCATATCATGACTAAGGTCTGTTACTGTTTGATTATCTGAGTGCTCCTTTGCTAACTCATCGTCGATAAATTGAAAGAAAAATTCAGTCATAATTTGTGTTCTTATTTAAAGCCAAATGGTCGACCACCCACTATAATTGCGATAGCCCGGGAGAACACAAAAGCCCAGACATTACAGAGGTAATCGACCCATTTTGTTGATATTTTTTTCGTGTGTTCTTTTTAAGGATGTTATCGCAATCATCCGATGACACAATTATATGGAGAATAATTTTATAATAAAAACAAGATTATTAATTTTATTTCGATTTACAATATTATTAAAAAATATTGTAAAACGGCCTTAAAATAATCTATTGATAATTTTTAGAAATTTTGACGCAAGAAAAATAATTGCACTTATTCAATAATATCGCTATTATTGTAAATTGAAAGAGAGTGAAAAATATAACCAAGATTGATCCCTTGGTAGGTAAGAAAAAAAATACAAGGATACTTTATTCGTGGGCACCATGGTGCGCGGATCAACCTGAGTTTAGCATCCTTTTAATCACTAATTATGGGGAATGATATGAGAAGTAATGGACAAATTGAAAAAGTGAGAGGGAAAGTTGGTGTAGATGGTTTCAAAACGCTGGACAAGTATTACGATCCAGGGTTAAAACAATTATTCGGACAATTTAGCAAAGTTGAAAGACAATTGATGGAAACTGAGCTGAAGGGGCAACCAAGTTTGATATTTTATTACGCTGTAATTAAGTGCTGGAGGCGACTTAAAGGTAAATACAAAAACATGGCAGTAGTAGCCGATACATTTTTGGAAAGTTCTAATCTAAAAGAATGTTATTCAGAAATATACTCATCAGATAAAAACATTGTCAACCGTAAAACGGTCAAGAATTGGAGAAAAGAACTTGAATCCAGGGGTATTATTAAATGTCACGGCTATGTAGATGGTGGTCATCTTATTGAATTTATTAAAGAGCGAGAATTGAATTCAAGTGGCTATGAAGAGATCACAAAAAAAATGCTTTTAACTGATAAGCTAACATTAGCTGATAAGAAGTTTATTATTTCAATAGTCCCGTTCATTCTAAATGAGCGAGATGTAATAATTCTGAACAACAGAGAAATCGCAATTGCAACGGGGTATGACGAACATACAGTTGGCAGAATAATGAGAGATTTTGAACGCAGAGGAATAATTGCAGTAAACCCAACCAGCTCTGAGCGATTGTTTAATCTGACATGGCTAATGACTGGTCTGATGGATAATTACATTGAGGCATTAGCCAGAATAAATGAGCTAGAAGATGAAAACTTGAAATTGAGAAGAAGGATCGAGATGCTTGAAAGGCAACTGCAGGCCTTAAATGACTCTAAAAAAAATTCCTTAAGTGAAGTTTTAAGCACTCTCATTGAATCCGTAAAGAATCAAGTCGAAAGCAATATAGCACCTGAAAAACTTGATGAAATCCTTCTTATGATCGAGAATAAGATTTTAAGTGCTGTGACTGATGAGAAAAATAAAAATATCGCTGGCATATTGATAGGTTTGTCTGATACTGAACTGGACGAACTACGAGAGCTGAAGGAGGAGGGCATGGAGCCTTTCGAGATCGCAAGAGAAACCTCTTTTGATCTGCAGGAGATAGAGTCGGCTTGGTCTATAATCTGATGTAGAAAAGTTCTTAGGTGTTGCACAAAAGTTCCCTATTCGTTGAACAAAACTTCCCTCATGTTGAAGAAAAGTTCCCACATAGTAACGCTACTAGTAAAGCTACGAATAAAGCTAACTATAGAGGATAGTTACTTTTAATAAAAGTAACCAAAACAATAGGGTGCTTTCGCACTTTAACATTGCTAAAATTTAAAGTGAAATCTTCAGATATAGTTTGTCCCCACGATTAACCAGTATTCTAAACGAGGTTCCCCACGATTAACCAGTATTGTATCCAGAGATAACTAATAAGTTAAAAGCACTTTAAATGAACACTTCAGACTAATCTATATAGAATCTCTCAGTCAAACCATGTAAGAATACCGGTTAATCGTGGGGAACTAAGATGTTTAATACTGGTTAATCGTGAGGACCACTCAGAACGAAAAGGTTTAACCAAGGGTAGATATAATTTACTATACTTAAACATGGAGGCAAAGACAGAAAGTGAGTTATTAGAAAGACTGAAAGATTTGGGACTATCGTTTCGAATACAAGAGACTATCAATATGCGGCTTATACTGATTAATGTAGATGGCATTGAGACCACCATAGCCTTTCATAAGGGAACTGGTCAAAGATTAGATTTATATTAGTAACTGTTTCATTAAATCTTGCAAGAACCGGCTTCATGGAGGTCGGTTTTTTTATTGATTCGAATTGGTTTTGATTGCCTGCTAAACAATCTATCTCCCTTTCAGATGTTACACATTTTGAGAAAAAAGAGGCAACATGTCGTAACCTCCCCCCTATCGTTTTTACTATACTTATTTGATTTTAACATGATTGTTTTTTTGGTTGATACCTCATTGACCCTGTAAGGTCTTTGAGGTTTTCTTAAGGATGAATGTAACATATGAATGAAAAGATAAGAATAAAGAACTTCTGGTATAGAGTTATATACTTTCAAATCTTCCATGGAGCTAGCGTGGCTAGAGCAGTCGAATTGGCCAAGCAGGAATTAGGGAATCCACCATACAAATACAACAGAGCACACGCAGCAAGGATATTAAACAAATTTGATTATCAGTCTTATAAAAGAAACCTACTGGAAAGGCTATCAGAATTTGAGAAGGATATAACGAATAGCATAGCCATTATTGAAAAGTAAATTAGGAGAATGGATATAAAATTCAACAAATCGTACATCGAGTTTGACAGCAGAATATTCAAGCTGCCATTCGCGGAAGTAACGAACATACCGTCTGGTTTGGAGCTTCAATTTGAGAATAAGAAAAATATTATCATCACCTCCATCACGGATATTACATCTATCACAGATAACACATCAGGATCGCCTCAGAACATTTCTATTCCCGCTACCCTGGATGCACTTAAAAAGCTATTAATAGGATTTTAAAGCAGTAAGTAGAGTACTGCTTTAAAATACGACAATAATTATAATAGATTTAACAGTTTATAACATGCAAGAAGAGACAGAAAAAGAAGAGATAATTGTAATTACACCAGAAACCAAAAAAAAGGTTGAACAGAAAATCAAGCAGTGTCAATTACTGACAGAATTGATTTCTAAAGTATATGACTCATTACAGTTACTTGATGGTGTTGATTTAAATAAAGAATTTGTTTTAGGGATGCTTAAAGGGGCAATTAAGCTAGAAAGTACGGGAGTACCCACAAGTAACACCAATTCATTTTTGACGAAAATCAATGAAATCTATATTAATTCGAAATATAATAATGACCCGAACATTGAATTTAGTATAGCAGAAGCCTTGAAGGTGTATCGCCTAAAACTACCAAAAGAGACTATTAGCACAATTGATTCAATCTTCAGTTTACATGATGCTCTAGCTTACATAACAGTCTCAAATAATACTTTTGTTTTTTCTCAAGATAGTATTTACAGATCAACTGGTAAAGTATTTAAAGGTGATGCCGCCAGGAGATACAGCATATTAAAAGCGCTGGAAGAAAATATTAACGAAATGTTAAGTGAAGCCTTTAAAGGCCCCTTCCCTCCCATTGAAAAGATTTTTAACCAGACTTTATTGAATGCATATCAATCAACTGAGATTGGACAGGTAGAAGTAAATCTTCATTTGATAGAACGCTATTAAAAGACTCTATGAGACAACGAGTACTCGAACTTAATTTAACAGGAACAATTGACAGAGCATGCTCTGAAGGCTTTGTTCAACAATTTAAAAAGCTTGAAGCTCAAAAGCCCGATAAAATCTATATTCGAATTAATAGCCCTGGCGGTTCGGTATTACATGGATGGTCAATGGTTGATGTAGTAATGAATTCCAAAATTCCAACTACCGCAATTGTAGTTGGAGTTGCGGCATCAATGGCAACTACAGTCATGGCAGCAGCCGACAAAGCCGTGATAATGGAACATGCTTCATTGATGATTCATAATCCATTCGATCCAACAGAAGTCACTGAACATTCCAGTCCACAAGTAAAAATATATGCCGGACAGATTGCCACACTGTATGCTAAGCGCTGGGGTAAACATAAAAGCCAAATCATGAAAATAATGGCCGGTGCAACCGGTGGTGACGGTACGTGGTATAATGCTCAACAAGCTCTCGACATGGGAATTGTCTCTAATATAATAACGCTTCCCCATCAAACGTCAAGTCAAAGAACTCTTCCGGGCATGGCGGCTACTTTGTCGGACATAGAATCCCGAAGTAGTAATCTTTTAACTCAAATTAGAATATGATCTATAAAGAAAAAGAACTTACCTCCTTTGAAATGAATGTTTTAAAGCTACATGTCTATCATGGGTATAACAAAATAAAGGCATTGCTTGAGGTTTTCAGTAAATACACCTCATTGAAGAATAGTGAATTGGACATTGTTAATTCTGGCTTTTGGGCTAGACCAAGTGTTCAACGACAATTGCGGAAGATGCAGGGTGATAATGACGCCGCAAGCCTGTGCGAACCAGCAATTGGCACATTATATAATCATAGTGAGGGTATTGAAATGATATTATTATGAAAGAACTAGTTTTTAATACAGGGGGAAGAAAGTTATTTAATGAGGATTTTGAGGCTCTACAGGCCTTATCCAAATCTTTCGAATCATTTTACCTGACTGAAGATCCTTTTGTAATCACCGGGGTAAATATAACTTCGGTCAGTGGTAATATTTACAATGTTTCCCCCGGCTATGTATGGTTAGGAAATAGGATCAGAAGATTTGATGGAGCCACAAATACCGACCTCACAAGCGACTTATTTATTAATGTACGTGACACTGAAGAAAGTAAAGAATATTTTGATAATGTTTCTAGGGTATCAAGTCGTACCTATGGATCAATTCTTTCTAACACCAGTTTAGGTGGATCAAATTCACTACGTATATCAAGGACAACAGATGCAAGAAGATACGTAAAGGATGTATTGGGAGGTAAGGTGGTATTATTAACGCCATTTACTACCACCCAGACTGTACAGAACAATTTAACCCTTCAGGGAGATTTAACAGTTAGTGGCTTTAAGTTCGGGGCATCTGGGCAAAAAGTGACGGCAATTAAAACTACGGTTACTGACAGCCATTCAGACCTGGCCACCAGTAAAGCGGTAAAAGATCATGTAGTTAACCACGGGGCGCCAAAAGGTTTTATTGGCATGTGGTCTGGAGCAATTGCGGAAATACCTTCTGGTTGGGTGCTATGCGATGGCAGGGCGGCAGTTAACGGTCAGACCATACCAAACCTTAAAGGTAAATTTATAGTTGGCTACGATCCTAATGATAATGATTACGATGCTATAGGAAAGACTGGTGGAGAAAAGGAGGTGACATTAACTGAAGCTCAGTTACCAGTCCATAAGCATGATATAAGCATGGAGAGTGCCGGTAATCACATTCACAATGCCTCAACTGGTAGTGCCGGTAGCCATAGTCATACAGGATCAATCGGGTATGGAGGTACGCATAGTCACACGGTTAATAATGATCCATATCACACGCCGGATGGAACCGATTATACTCCTGGGGAATGGGGTGGTACATCATCAGGAAATGGAGTTGTGGCAACAAGCTCTAATGGATATCATAATCACTCAATTACGATTAACAGTGTCGGTAATCACACTCACACAGTTACAATAGGTAATGGAGGTAATCACATTCACACATTGTCAATGGGCAATACAGGCCAGGGCCATGCACACGAAAACCGACCACCTTTTTACACATTGGCGTTCATTATAAAAACTGTATAAATGAGAATAAATGAACATGCTGTAGACCTAGTACTCTGCTTATTCAATGAATGCGCTGACTACTATAAGACAAAAGGACACATGAATGGCTTTAAGTATTCCAAGGAAGTTATTAAGGGACTCCAGACGCTTTACAACGCCTCTGGTCTTAACCAGGACAGCTCCTTTGATGAGTTCCTGGTATTCGTTCATAACTCAGCTCTTCAGTGCGCCAACGACAGATATATTCGGGTAGCTGGATTAGCTTGGTTCCTCACAAGAACTCTTGATGTTGGGTTCCGCAATGCCAGAAATCAATTGTCCAAGAAAAATCACGACTGCATTAAAACAAATTTGTTAAAACTTCAACTAAACAACATCTAATAGGCTCATGAGCGATACCAAAACCTTACTCTCTCCCAATGAACAAAAATTCCTTGACTATTACCTAAGTCAGGGGCTTAGGTCGTCTAAAAAGGTGAAGTGCTATCGCCTTGCATTTGGAGAAGAGGTCGAAGATGTCAAGGACAGTTCAATCAATACGTACTGCAAAGTCATTCTTGCGAAAGATGAGGCAAAAAAATATATCCAGAAAAAGAAAGTAACCAATGAAACTGCGGCTCAACATATAATGCAAAATATTGAAGAGCTGGATAGAATATACAAAGAGGATGTGAAATCAGTAAAAGACCGGATAGAAGTCATGAAGGAGAAACGATTGACTTTAGACAAATTGCAAAGTATGATTGATTTTAAGGAGGAGACATTTGAAGATAAGTATATCCTGTCAGACCTTTTAATTAGTATTAATCCGGATATTACCATAGATGACCTTGACAGCAGCAAAGAAGCTAAAGAACTAGCGTGTAGCGCTTTAAAGATAGCAGGGCACGGAAGCCTGATAGTTATCGATTCAAAGGGAGCGATACGCAATATAACACCAATCAGCCGGGCATACAGTAAAGAATTACGTGAAGCAATTGAAAATGGATTATTTAAGATAGCAATTGATCGCCCCGAAAGTGATTAACAAGTTTCGAGAACGACCCACTACATGGACCTTTTTTATTATCTGATATAATCGAATCTAGGTGGTAAAAAATAGTAACATCCAACCAAACCACTCCTAGTGCATAAAAGCCTCATTTCAACTTCTAAATAGATATTAAGGCTAAACCAATTTTCTTAGCACCTGGTAATAAATTGGTAATCTTAAAATTAAAAATACTCTTAGATACTAAGCATGAAAAATCTCCATTTAAATACAACACATAGAGAAAACACACTATAAAGATACACTAAACCAGTGCCTCTGTAAGCAGTAATGATTTGTAACGAATTCAGGGGGTGTGGTTGAGACCGTTAGAAGAGTAGAGTGTGCCTTATTTGAATATTTGAGGCAATTTGAGGCGGAGGCATCAGGTTTAAGGTATAAGAATCCACAGGACAGATATTTAATAAATACCATTACCAGGAAATATCTGAGCAAACACCCCTCCCACCGGCAGCCACACCACTCACCAAATAATATTCTGTTTTTAATAAATTTATCATTACTTAAACGCCCGTTCAAGAAATGATAAGAGTGCAATGATTTTAAATTCTACTTAACATAATTAAAAATTATTGAACAATTGAATCAAAATAATAAATTGATTATCAGATAGTTAAAACATTGTACTATTTCAGAGATCATTATTTAGCAGGCTTATATAAGTATTAGACAATAATTACTTCAGCGAGTATAATTTTATGGAAAGAATGCAGACTTCGAGAAGAAAAAACGTCATTCAGAATATTATTTCGTTGGTAGAAAAAATTGACCCCGGCCCCACCCATGGCCGATAGGAAATATAACCTTTTATTACTCTTTTCAAATCCTCTGACTCCTGCTATTTTACATAGACATGTAAAGAAAAACGACTCCCCACCCAGATTACCATTTTAAAATTCGTATTTTCAGGTCATGGGAAATGAAATAGTTTTATATGCTTTAGCTTTTTTTGTTGGTGCCGTCATTTATATGGTGCTTAGGATTGGGAGGGAAACTGGAGTTATTTAATTTTTGCGTTCGTTTTGCCATTCTTGTATTTGTGAATCCAGTTCGTGAAAATTTGTTACTAAATCGAGAAAAATATTTCTAAAAAGCGTTAATTGGCTTTCTGCAGTGAGATAATCCAGGTCTTTAACATCAACAACAGAATTTTTAAGCTTCTTTTCCAGCATAGCTAGCCTCTTTTCAACAGCATCTGCAAGATAACCGTAATAGTGCCCATATGAATAATAATAAAAGTCCTGAATCAACAATGCCAAATATATTTTGTCGTCTTTGAACATCTCCAATTTGCTAACACGCTTCATTAACATGCTAAGCTTGTTTACCGATGCATATAATGACAAATGATAAGCTGTTTTATGAATAACTTCGTCACTATTAGGTGTTTTTAGTTTATTTATATACTGCCTAAGCGAATCTTGCCCAGTTTCTATCTGATTCTTTCCACTTTTGTATGTCAAATCATCAAATTCCTTTCTGCATAATTCAAGAAGCTTTAATGAACTGCTAAAGTTTTGTTGTTGGCGGTTCCGATTCCTTTCTCCATCTATAGCTCTTTCTTGCACCTTATTAGCTGCAATTTGCGCCTTAAATGATATGTAGACGAGTATTGCCCCAACCAAATTAATTATAGGTGCGGTAATACCACCAATTGTATCTCCAATAGGGCCGGAATTTGATAAATCAAAAAAGGGATGGAGGGCTGGTTTGGATAAAAATAAAACTGAACCGATGCAGCAAATAACCAGTCCTGTTAATAACAATAGATGACGCTTACTCATTATTTATGTTCAAAATTGCAAGTTGTTCCTCTGACTTTACCGAATATTTTCGAAGAAGCTGATTAGATTTTGTACGTAATTCGTCTTCTATTTTATTAAATTCCGAATAGTATTCTTGAAATGAATTAGCAAGTTCAGACGAATCAAGTTTGATGTTACTGAAGGTGTGTGTCGCTTTCTTGACTAACTGCATAATTTCTGTACACTCCGGCAAATCCCTAAAATCGTTCATTATCGTATGCCCAACAGGTTTTACAAAAGCTTGTTGGACATAGGTTAGACTTGATGCATCTGTACGTTTAATATGATAACTACCTAATAATTGATTCAACGCCACCCATACAGGTATTTCGGTATATGTTTCGAGATTCGACTTTCTTATATTCTCAATAAAAAGACCTACGTAATTTAATAATTTTTCCGCCTCATTCTTATACTGAAATCTTCTTTCTGTTATATGCTTCTGCCCCAGCTCATTCTCACTTCTGGCAGCATCTATTAGGACATCTAAAAAGTCTAAATTAGAATAAATGGCCGTAAATCTATTGATGTCGGTATCTTTCGATCCCATCTGGTCTAAATAAGCTTGATAAATCTCATGTTGATTCATTTTTTGAACACGCCTTATGTCGTGATTAACCCGATATCTTACTAAATGGGTCTCATAAGGCTTTGCCTCCAAGGCCTTAGCAAAATTTAAATAATCCTGCTTCTGCCCATTAGTAAACTTTAATATGTTCCTAAGCAAAGCACAAAAATATCGCAACAGCTCTTCATCTCTCTGATTTTTTAGCTTTCTGGATTTCTTTCTATCAGATTTCAATGTTTGGTAAAAAATCCATATAGCCGCCCCAGAACCTATAACAGCCCCAATAACAGCGATAAGTAGATTTTCGAAAAAAGAGGAGTTTCCACTAACTGGATACACATCGCCAAACTGAAAAATTAAATCCATAAAAGACAACAATAGATACAACCTTTAAGATAAATAAATTACAAGAAACATACTTGCTTTCTTTAAACCCTTAAACCCCCAGCTAAGTCATTTACTATACTTAATCAGACAAGAAGCAAGATTACGTGAACGAGACAGTACAGTTTAATATCAAGGTAAATGACCTGGGATCATCTGCCTTAGCCAAGTTTGCAGCCAATGCAACCAAGCACGTTGCCAGGGTTCAAAAGGTCACACAAGGTCTGGAAAAGGGAATTGGGGGCACATCCAGAAAGGTTGATTCCCTAACACGCTCATTCCAGAGTATGAATAAGGGCACCTCCGGAATTAAACAACTCAACAAAAGCCTTAAGACAACCGAAGGCATGATGGATCGCATCATGAATCGGATTAATAGAGTAAAACGCTCCTCCATAGCACAGCCAAGGGCAAGAGGCGGTGCCAGTGCCGGTGTGGGTTTAGGGCTTGGGAATTTAGGAGCTCTGGCGGGTGGTTTCCTTGGATTCCAGGGGATGAAATCACTTGTTTCATCAGGAGCAGATTTAGAGCAAACAAGAGTAGCATTTTCAACCATGCTTGGCAGCGATGACCAAGCAAATAATATGATAAATGCTATAAATAACATGGCCAATAAAACGCCATTTATGAATAAGCAATTATTCGATGCCGGTAAACTGCTACTGAACTTTGGATTAGCTCAGGACCGCGTGTTACCTTCATTAAACATGCTTGGAGATGTTTCCGGGGGAAATGCTCAGCGCTTTCAGTCGTTAGCCTTGGCATTTGGTCAGGTGCAGAGCGCCGGAAAGCTCATGGGACAAGACCTTTTGCAAATGATAAATGCAGGTTTTAACCCTCTTCAAGAAATGAGCAAAATGACCGGTAAGTCTATGGCACAGTTGAAAGAGGAAATGTCCGAAGGAGCTATTTCTGCTGATATGGTTACTCAGGCCTTCGAACATGCCACATCAAAGGGCGGCAAGTTTCACAATATGATGGCCAGACAAAGCAAAACACTATCCGGACTTTGGAGTACATTCATTGGTAAGTTACAATTGAAGTTCTCCCAATTCTCAGAAGGCACCTTAAGTGAAACTTTTAAAAAGGTGGTCAAATGGGGGATTGGTTTGGTTGACAGGCTGGACCCGGTTCTAAACCTTTTAGGTAGAGGTTTCCAAACTGCCACCAACTGGATATCCGGATTGATATCTTTTGTAAAAGAAAATTGGAGCTTCTTAGCTCCTGTTACCGCTGGTATACTCGCTGCAGTAGTAGCTCTTAAAGCCTGGACAATCGCTCAGGCCGTACTTAATGCAGTAATGAGCGCTAACCCTATCGGGCTACTTGTTGTGGCCATAGGAGCCCTTGTAGGAGCTTTCATTTGGGCTTACAACTACTCTGAGAAGCTTCGTATGGTCTTGGGTGGATTATGGGGAGCCATTCAGTTAATCGGCTCTGGAATTGGCAAAGTATTTACTGACCCCATAGGAGCAATTAAAGACGCTTGGTCTGGAATTCAGAGTTTTCTATTTGATCAATTAAAGCCATTATTATCGGCAATTGATCTAATTCAAAAAGGAGAATATTTAAGTGCAGCCAAAGAAATTGGTAAAGCTGCTTTTAATCTTTCACCAGCTGGGCTGGCATTTAATGCCATAAACAAAGTTGTTACTTCTGATACCGTTCAGAAAGCTGCTAAAGATGCTAAGGATTCACAAATAGGTTTACCCTCTTTCCTTTCTCCTGGTAAAATGACTCCAGTAGATATTAGCGATTTTCCCGGTACTTCCCTGCCAAATGCCAGTTCTCCTACTCTTGCAGATAAAGAAGCTTCTAAAGGTTCCGTCAAAAACTACAATGGCAATTCAACGGGTGGAAACTCAATTGTCATTAGCATTGAAGCTCTTATGAAAGACAATCACTTTGTCATGAATGATGGTAGTGACATTGAATCAGTTAAGGCTAAGTTATCAAAGGCTTTACTTGAAGTTGTACAGGACGTGGAAATAAGTTATAGTAGTTAACTAAGTACTCTTTTCCTCACTTAATTGTTCTCCATTTTCTACTGACACTTTGATTACGCTTAAACCTTCATCGGTTTTATATAAATTTTTCAAAAACAAAAGATATCAACCTTCTATCTTTGTATTATGATATATAACATTTACGACGGAGAGCACCTTCATATTAAATACAATAAATTACCATATTTGATCGAATGGAGGCAAACTAATCCATTAGAGCTAGAAGTTACTATTAATCCTAATATCCCTTCAGAAGAACTTAGGTCCCTCAGTACTCATGATACCCTCACGTTTCATTGTGGCTATTTCATGACGACTAAAGAGAGTATAAGCTTCAATGTTGAAGGAAATCAATTTCTAACCTTAGTCTGTACAACCAAGCAACCACACCCTATTATTAAAACGGTTCCATTAAATATGTAAGACGCTGAGTTAATCGGATACTAAGTATTATATCTTTTGAAGCATACCTGAGTTTTTAAAGCACTTTGAGCATTGCGGATACATCATACTAGTCTTGCCATGTGTACTTCCACCACAAGTATGACAATATTTCTCGGGATACTCATAATCGCCAAAATTCGCCCATGTTCTATAGTGGTTAAAGCATAGTGGTTTGCCCAAGTCATATGGAATTTCTCCATTGCAACGGATACAGTGGCCATTAATGGGCTCATCAGAGGTATCATGGTTATTTGACACCAAAGCCACTTCTAATCTATCACTTTTTAGAAGCGCCCCTACTTCCTCTACTCCATCCTCATAAACCTGTTTATCCTGAATAGCATCCAAAAGTATCGCCATTTCCACATTATTATTCTCACTATATTCATAGAAGTTCATAGAGCCAATAATCATCTCCCTTTCATTGAAATAACATTTCGCATGCAAACTCGGAAAATAGAGAACGGTGAGGTTCCTTAATCTCTCAAGCTTTTTCCATTCCTGCACCTGCAAATCATCCTTGCCAAAAATTATAGTGATATTAATATTCTCTCGACTATCAGCCTGTATAAGCCTGTCAAAAAAACTACTAGACAATTTCAGGTATGGAGTTACTAATACCAAGTGATCCTTTGCCTGGATAATAATATCTTCTAAGTGTTTTGCTATGCCTTTAGTACGTAAAAATTTAGCCATTCATTAAGTAATTTCAATTGACACCATTTCTTAAGCAACCGAAACTTAAGATAAAATCATCTCTATGTCATAACGATGTAATATTTGTGGCATATAATTAAGTAAACATTATTGCTAATTATTTTAGTATTTACTAAATTTGAAAGCATGAGACTATTACCAGGTATTTATAAAATCAAGCTTAGAACTCTCATTGAAGAGTTCGCTGTATTACGTGTATACATGAAAGATGGAAAGAAAGTATATCAAGTCAATAATGGTCCTGAAACAGACTTAGATTGGCTCATGGATAGAGACCCATGCCAAGTAATTAAGCAAATAAAGCAGCTACAGGTACAAAACGCTCGGATCGATATCAAAATCACCGATTCCGATGGTGACTATTTTAGTTTTCCTGCATCTAGTGTGGAGGTTGTTAGGCAGATATTTCAGACATTTCCTGATGTAGGGAGGGCTTTGGGGGCAAAAGTAAACCAATAGGCATTATGAAATACTTTTAGTACATTCATTCTCCTATAGATATACAGCTGACTGAATTAAACTATTACCATAATTACAGCTAAAACAATGACAATGGAAACGACTCATATATTATCTCATTGGCGATATTATCTTGCATTAGAAAGTGATCTTGAAAAAATTTCACGCTATATAGAATTTCATCCTTCTAACAATAAAACTTACTCGATTGAATTAGCACATCTTTTCCTTACTTCATGTTCCGAAATTGATGTTCTTTTCAAGTTAATTTGCACCAAATTTGACCCATCGAGTAAAGCTTCGAACATCAACAACTATCAAGATGAACTATTAAATCATCATTTTGAGATTGTACATGAATATGTTTATTTAGATAGATTCAATTATGGATTTCAGCCATTTAACCAATGGCATGAGTTTAAAGTTCTTGACTGGTGGTCGGCCCATAATAAAGTTAAACATACTAGGGATCAACATTTCCCTAAAGCAAATTTAATAAATACTTTAATGGCCATGGGTGCTCTTCTAATTTTGAACATATATTTCTATACAATAAATACAAATAGCGAATTAACAATTGTATCCATAAAAGAAACAATGCGAAAACTACGCCCAATGTCTCACTTTCTATCACTAAAAAGTCAATACTATCCGGTATCAATAATTGCATAAAATTTAATGGAAGACAGTAGTTTTAAATCAGTACGAAAGGGACTAATTGCTCTTTGTTTACTAATTATATCTCTTTTCTTATTAAAGATCGAAATTACAGACTCTAAATTAAGCCTTCCTTTTTTGGGTGGAGCAAAAATCCAAGAGCCATTCTGGATTTTCAGAATTATCTATATTTTTTTCATTTATTATTCTTGGAAATACTATCAATACATGATGCATGAACACACAGAGGGAAACCTAATAGAAAAAGCTAAACAAAATTTTGTAAACACATATGGCAGGTTCCATACCAGCCAAGCGAGATTAATAGCCACTCAGGAGCTGGGACATGAAAACGTAACCAGCGATATAAGTTATGAGGCTAAGAACGGCTTTGTAGCAACTTTTACTTGTTATTATATAGACCCAAGAACCAGAAATCGATTTCCGTATGCCGTTGATTTGAAAATCCCTTTTTATAAACATCTACTACATTACATGTTCTCAAATCCAGAATTTACCATTCTCTTCTTACCCATTATTTTATGGTTTTTTGTAATTTTCGTTGTCCTATTTCCTAAATGGGATGGTGGATTAAGTCTTTGGCCATACATTATCAATTCATAGTGTTAAGTTCTATGTCAAGTTTTTGCAGAAAATTGATGTATATCCACTATTAAACGACTCATATAATATTGATTTTCAACATTTTAATTACAAGCATTAGGATTCATAACCCTGAGGTCACGGGTTCAACTCCCGTCCTCGCTACGAAAAGCCGATTATCATAAGATGATCGGCTTTTTTTCTGAAAGCCTATCTAATCCATATAGATTACAATTCATTTTGAAGGCTATTTATCCACTCGCTATCTTTCTTGTTGGTCTTGTGTCCAGGAACGTTCTTAATGTGACGGGCATTCACAAGAAACTCTTCTAGAATATGATAAACAGGCTTCCTATATACTCCGGTACCTTCCATGGCAATATGGGTAATGCCCTGATTTTGGAGCCAGCCTACTAGCATATAAAGATCATCGGTAAAGGTGGAAAATGTCTGAGTTTATGCTTCAACATCCTTACCCTTTGATAGAAGCAACTACAGTGTCTTTGTAGACATCAAGCTCACAACCACATGATAATAATATAGGAAGGAAGTTCACCAACAGCCATGATACAAGTCGTTAAGTTTTATTGGTACAAAGGTACCGCCCGGCTAAAAGCCTCAACTTTCATAGCTGTTAGTGATTCCTAAATCATGTATGTTTTATTGATAAAATACTATTTGCACCCTTCTGTTTTCGCTTGCCCCCTGTTTTGTAGAATTATCTGCAATAGGTTCCTTTTCCCCTTTACCAATAGAAATCACCCTTGATGGATCAATTCCCTTTTCGAGCAGTGAATTGGCAATTCGCTGCGCTCTTTTTTCGGAAAGCTGTAAATTGAAGGCCTCATCACCCGAACTACTGGCATGCCCGATAACTTTAACTTTAAACGCAGGCTCTTCATTCAAAATTTGCACTACCTGGGTAATTACCCTAAACTGATTATCAGATATTACCTTGCTGTCAGACTCATTTTCAAACCGTATGAATTGATCCCTGTTACCAAACATAAGATTTGCAGACTGCAGTTTACTTGTTTGATCTACCTCAGGAGCAACCTCCCCTGCCGGAGCCTCTTCAGGTAGAGTCCGAACTGAATCAGGTTCAGGTTCCGATACCACCTGAGTAGGTTTTGATTCCTCAAGTATAAGTTTAGGGCTTGGATTAACGGGAGCCGAATCAGGTATTGCCTGCGTTGATGATTTCCTACAAAGCTTAATCCCCAACATTATACCATGAGATACCCCTGTTGTATTCTTACCACCAAAATCGAAACTATATGCCATTGAAAACTTGTCATTTAACATAAGTTCTGCCATAGCAACCATTCCATAGTGGGACCTATAGATCATCCCCATTCCAATTATGTTTTTCCACCTGGCCCGAGCCCCAGTCTCTATTTGATCGTTCTGAGTAATGAGGCTTCGGTATAACACAGAAGTTTCGACCATCCATGTAGGACTGGAAAACCACTGATAAGAAGCATACATATTAGCCCTCTCACCACTCCCTATTTTTTGTGCCAAATTAATAGGTTGAGGCAGAGCTACCCCTAGCTTTAAATGAGGAGAAGTAAACATTAGTCCGGTACCAATGGCAAGTTCAGAACCATTCTGATTTTGCTCCATTAAGATACGATCCGAATAACTGGTAGCAACAACATCATCTAAGTTAAACCGTTGATAGTTTATACCTCCGGAAACCCCCGCATGCAAGCTACTTTCTTTCGCAATTTTGATATGATAGGCATAAGATAGTTTTCCGGAAACCTGAGATAATAATCCGGCATTTACCATTTGTAGATTAAGGCCTAAACCATGCGCCTTGAATACACGGCTATCCATGGTAATACCAGTAGTTGCAGGAGCATTGTTAACACCGGACCACTGCATTCGTTGATTAATAAAGCCCCGGAAACAATTATCCATACCCACAGAAGCAGGGTTGATCAGATATAAGTTCTGATTGTAAAAATTGTTGAGTCCCAATTGCTGAGCCTGACCCGAAACACCTACAAGAAGGGTGCTTACGATTAGAAATATGTTATTGAAGTTACGCATGTCAAAAAGGTTATCTTAATAATGTAATTGCACCCGTTCGGCTTTCTTTACCGCTGCAGGAAATACTGTAGTAATAGGTACCTTCGGGCAGCTCATTGCCTTTGTAGGTGCCGTTCCAGTCATTGTTATATCCGGTACTTTCATGCAACAAATTACCATAACCACTAAAAATTCTAATGGTGCAGTCGTCAAGGAGCCAATTGCCTTTTATCTCCCAAGTATCATTATCCCCATCTCCATTAGGACTCATAAAATTGTTGATTTCAATGTTTTCGTTGACTGTAATTGTTATGTCTGCTGAAGAACTACATCCTTGACTATTCGTAGCGGTTAAGGTATATATGCTTGTTGCAGTAGGGGATACTAAAGGATTTTGAATAAATGGATCATCCAGGCCAATTCCAGGACTCCATTCGTAACTTACAGCATCATCTACGGAAACATCCATTTGGTGAGAGAAACCAGCATCAATCTCTGCATCAGCACCCATATTAATTACCGGCATTGGATAACGAGTAATATTAAAACTACATGTAGCGGTATTACCAGAAGGATCAGTGGCAGTATAAACATTGGTTGTTATCCCGACAGGAAATACCGAACCACTCTTTAGGCCGGAGGTCAGAACGACAGTAACTCCTGCACAATCGTTGGCAACAGGTTCACTGAACACTATTACCTGGTCGCAACTTTGAACGTCAGCAGGACAAGTAATTGTCGGAGCAATGACGTCAAAAGGTATAACATTAAAACTACATTGTGCACTATTGCCGTTGCTATCCTGAGCGGTAAGCGTAATAACCTGTGTAGTCGATATAAATGTTCCCGCTGCCGGTGATTGGGTTACAGTAGTTATAGTGCAATTATCCGTAGCTGTAGCTAAACCTGTATAATCCGGCAAGGTATATTGGCAAGAACCATCAAAACTTACATTCTGGTCACTGGGACAGATGATAACCGGGTTCGTGTTATCCACAGGAATTACATTGAATGTACATTGTGCTGTGTTTCCATTGGCGTCCTGTGCTGTAAGTGTTATCACTTGTGTGGTAGTAATTATTGTTCCTGCCACTGGAGATTGGGTTACGGTAGGCACACTACAATTATCCGAAGCTGTAGCCAGACTTGTATAATCAGGTAATATAAACTGGCAAGAGCTATCAAAACTCACATTCTCGTCACTGGGACAGGTGATAACCGGATTCGTGTTATCCGCAGGAATTACATTAAATGTACATTGTGCTGTGTTTCCGTTGCCGTCCTGTGCTGTAAGTGTTATTAATTGTGTGGTAGTAA
>NZ_JAEUGD010000017.1 GCF_016775155.1 Fulvivirga marina
CATAGAGGGAGCATTAGAAAATTTTGCCTCAGCTATAGTCTCAAGCCGCACGACCCATCATATCACGATGCTATTGGAACAATCACAACAATCCACCGAGGAGATGAAGGCTCAGGAAGAAGAAATGCGTCAAAACATGGAAGAGTTGCGATCCACACAGGAGGCAATGGAACGACAGTCTAATGAGGTTGAGCGGATAAAGCAAGATCTGGAAATGCGGGGAAGTGTTTTTGACCGTACAACTATTCTATCAGAAGCCGATCCTTACGGAACTATTACATATGTTAATAATAAGCTTTGCGAAGTTG
>NZ_JAEUGD010000018.1 GCF_016775155.1 Fulvivirga marina
AATTACGCAACTCTTAAAGTGGCATAGTAACACCGAAATGACTGGCATAGTCCGACCGAAATAACCATGTTCTGTCGATCGAGAGAAACGTCAATATCTGGCAAATACTTATCAACCAAATTTCCAAAGAAAATATCATGTGATCTTTTTGAGAGTTCAAGTAGATCTGATAAGAAATTTTTCTCTAATTCACTAAGTTCTTTCATTTCCCATTATTTAGATCTTGCTTTATCTTCTGAATCAATTGGCTATTGCTTTTTTTCCTATTTTCCTTTTCAAGTTGGATCAATTTTTCTTCAAGAATGAATTCAAGTCCATCTTGTATGACTGGGAATACTTCCTTACAAAAGTTTTCATCTAATTCATGAATTCCTTTACTAAGAATTCCGTAAATCTCCTTGTTTTCAATAAGGTATTCAGGAAGATAATCCTTTAGAAAAGTAATTTTATCGCTCATTCTTGCTGATCGAAATTTTTCTTTGCTTATCCCTAAGTTTTCTTGAACTTTATCAAAAGTTTCAAAAATTAGGCCTTCAAAGATTCTTCTTAGATAGACAAATGAGCCAATGCCAACTCCATGAGCATGTAATCCAATGGCCTTGTTAAACTCAGAGATTTTATCGTTAGATAGCAATTTTTTGTATTTCCGAGTTACAAAACTATCAGTAAGTTCAGCTAATGAAGGGTTTTGACCAATCTTGAAAATTGAATCAGGCTCAACTCTAACATAAAAATAAATTCTATGTGAATATTCTTCTCTTAAACATTTAAAAGAAAGCCGAAAATCCTTATTTCTTAAGAAGTCAAAATCATATTCGTTGGTGAAATCTTCAAATGAAAAAATTTCACTATTATAACTATTTAAATCTGGGTTTTTCTTTTTTGCTCTTATTGGTTCTCCTTGAAATACAGTTTCCTTTTTGCAATAGGGACAATAAGAATCGATCTTGCCAGAAAAATAAACGGTTCGGAAAAGGCTTTCCAGGTCATCGTCACTAATTTCTGTTTTAGAATAGAGTGAATCCTGAAAGTAAAATTTTTTAATATCTATTTCCATCTAGAAGTCTAGTTTATTGCCGGTAACGATTTGTATATGGCAAGTAGGGCAATAGAAAGCACTGAACTTTCAAGCTAGCTCCGAGCCAAATCGTTTATTTAGATTTTATTTAATTCATTTTCAAAAGCCAAATCAACGATTTGGCGGTGTTTCAAATACCCACAGAACTTTCGTAAACAACTGAACGCCCCAATTAAGTACCGTCATGATTTTCGACTTCTATTTCAAAGTCTTTATACCCTTCCTTTTTTACTAGCATTTTTGGATCAGGACAGATCACAGATGGGTTCACCGGTGTCTGCATCCAATACCACTCCATACTGTACGAAGTAACAATGGCATGATGCTAAAAGTATCGTTAGTAATATATAGCAGAGAATTCTCATGGCATGTAACATCTATATAACAGTATGCTTGTTATTTTACATATAACTACTTCTCATTTATTCATTTGAATGACAAATAGTTATCCGACAGTAATATACTAGCCCATCATTCCATTTTCGCCCAATGGTATTGTTACCGAAACATTAAAATTCTCCATTCTTTAGTGTTTGTTATATACTGTTATTCACCGTATAGCATTTTCCTGAAATCCAGTAATTTTTCAGCTTTTATAGCAATTCCGAGATTATTTGGGACTGAGGTTTCTATAATCGTCCTCTGAGTTTGAGGGATTTCGACAACCTTAATTTCCCCATTGGCTCGATGTTGGAATCCCGCATAAAGAATCCCAACCAGATAAAGTTGCCTAAGGTTGGCAACACCACCCATTTGAGGCTGTAATGTACTGTTAGCGTAAAGAATTGGAGAACCGCTCGACCCTCCGAAGACAGCCATATCAATTAAGAATTCAGGTCTACCCTCATAATCCAGTCTTAAGTCTGTTGCAGTGACTCCTTTTCTGAAAATCGGTTTGTTGTTATAACTGTCCCAAATTCCATTCGGGTAACCAATCATAGTGACTTCTTCCATTGTATCGAAATGTGAAACTGTCTTAGCATTAGGTATCATTTCAAGAACTAATGGCAGATAGAAGAATTGTTTTCCGGTTCTTGTCATCACCATCTCAACGGTTTTAAAGTTAAGCATGCATAAATCAACGGTTTCATCTGGATGAGGAATCCAAAATGACTCGAAATTGCTAAATGGGATTTCTACCTTTTCCGTTCCCGCAATCTTGCCATCTTTTAAAATTGTTAAGGTTAGCGTTCCCTCTTCCGCATCTTTAATCACATGCTTATTCGTAATAAGAATAGGTTTAAAATCTTCACCTTCCGGTTTATTCAGGTAGATGAAAAATCCTGTCCCTGTACTTATTCCACCACTTTTAAGTCGGCAAACGATTCGAGTTGTTCCGAAGGACAGTGCTTCATAAAAGGATAGGTCTTGCATTTGTTTCATTAATCATACTTTGCGTTCAGAAATAGCACATAAAGACATGCCAGCATACCTTACATGCAATGTTGTGCGATATGTCCTAATTAACTTTATTCCTTATTTCTTCCGTTGATTTCAGAATCATTCGCCACATCGAAAAAAGAAGCTCGTTCCCGTTCTTAAAAAACTCGTCAAAGTCTATCACTTTCATTTCTGCGATTAGTCTATGGGTCAAAAGATTCCTTTTGTCAACATAATCCTTTAACATTTGCACTTGTTTGTCATCAGTTACTATCTTATGGGTTATTAGAAGGGTTTTAGTCCGTCCGAACGTTAAATCGTTTGTTTTAATTTTTCTTTCTGAATCGCTGTCGAACTTTAGACTTCCCTGATGCTTTTCTAAAATGAGATAGTAATAGCATACAGCTTCTAAAATGCCCGCTTGAGAAATACATGCTTCAAACTTTAACCCATTTGCAAATAGATTTTCAACATTAGTATATGTTGTTATAACCTGTTCTTTGTCGTTAACAACAGTCAAATTTTTGTAGTCCTCCTCCGTATTGGTAAGTTTGAATCCCATTCAATTATTAATTAATGCATTTTGCAGAAAGTATGAGTAAAATGCAATCCACTTTACTTGAAATTTAATAATTTTCAAAAAACTACCTTCAAAAGATCATCACCTTAATTGATCAAAAACAAATATTATTACTGGCCCATAAAGCATGATATGGTATTTAAAATTTACTCTGAAGTACTTTTCAATTTTAATACTCCATACATCCAGCTTACTTAGTTCAAAATACTCTGGCTTATGAATTTTAAAATATTTACTATCTATAGATGAGTGATTTTCATGCTGTCTTAAAATTGCATCATATTGTTTTGATATTTCAGCCACACGATTTTCTTCATTTTCTTTGTCCATAAATGAAGATGTCTTAACTATTCTCAACTGATTATATAGCTCAGCAATTTCAAGCGAACATTGATGAAATTTTTCACCTTTTATCGAGTAATTTTTAGAGCTTTCAAATTGACTATAAATTAAAATTAAAATAGATAAAGCGGTAGTCCAAAACCCTAATTCATTATCTGAAAGCTGTTTAATAAATGGAACATCATAGATATTTATTAGGTTAACAATAATCAAATAAGCAGACAAATATCCAACTGTTTGCGAAGAGAGCTGGTTCAATTTTTTATATCTTTCACTTGCGGAGAATCTAGCACCTTTAGTAACCCATAGTTTGTAATTTAATTCTACCCCAAAATCCTTCTTCAAATATGGAGGTTGCTTCTTCCTAAGCTTTCTAATTTTTTTTGCTCTTTTTACCTTTTTAAAATAATTCTTAATCTTTTTTAACATCAAATAATATTTAATCTATATTTTCTAGTAAGGCTTCACATGCCCTTGTGCATTACCAGCCATAATTTCATACAGAATGTTAGCTCTCGTTCTTTGTTATTTCGCCCTTAAGCTCTGGGAATTTTTGAAAGGTGTTGGTTACCAAATCGTAAGTTCCTTTGCCATGTTGGTTACTGAATGCGTAGGTCTTCCCTTCAAATTGAATCAGTTCATTATCTGCGTTAAACCACCTTGAAGAATCGTAACTTCTGACGTTGTGAATTTCTGAACTTTCAAATTCTTCTTTTGAGTTGCAAAATTTATCAACCCATATCCAACGTTTGGATCCAGTTAGCTCCATAAGTCGTTCTGGACTGATCCCAAGTCTTACTGCTTGACTCATTGCCAAATGCATTGTTTGACGTTTGTTGAGATTTGTTTCGTTTATATCGCCAATTGTTAGGTTGTACTTCGTATAATCTCTACTGCTTTCACGTCTAGCTTGTCGTTGTTCTGCCGCTTTTTCCCGGAGCTTTACCGTGTAATCAGTCGCCTCTGGAAGTGGTATTATTTGCTGAATATCAAAGTACAAATTGTCCCCGTCTTTCTGTGGCTTGATCCTAATGCATTTGATATCAATATCTCGTTCTATTAGCCATAATACTGATGTTGTAATCTCTTTTGAAAAGTCAGCAGAAACAAGAATTATTCGGACATCATTGGCAAATTCCTCTTCATTAACCTCGTCCCATTCCAAGAAGCTCATAATCTCTTCCTGTGCATCAATGTTGTCTATTCCGTTTTTCTTTAGATACTGTTGATAGGCTCGGACAGCCTTGTCAAAAGTTAAACTGGCTACCATGGCAGCATATCTAATTGATTGCAATTCCATGTGTCCTCCATCCTCTGTTCGTTTCAGTTCAACAACGACAAGATTCGCATCCTTATCAAGGCACAGTATATCAACCCTTCTTCTACTGTCTTCCCAATCTCCAAATTCACTGCTGATTACAAAGAGATTCTTTTCTACAGTTTCAATGGAGTTAATTATGAATTTCTGCAAATCATGAGCCTCATCAATTTTTTCGTTTGAAAAGGTCGTCTGAGTTAGCTCGATAATCTTATCTCCTTCTAGTTTGAATATTGGCATTGAATTTTGAAGTTATCTCCAGTCACGATTGATTTTTTTTTGTTTCTGAGAGTTGCAATACACATTTGTCATTTAAAATTTCTTGTGATTTTAAAGTGTATCTATTTATACCGTCCAATGATATAAAAATCTGTTTCTTAAACTGTGCGTATTGCAGAACGTCTTTAATGTATTTTATACATTGTTATCGTTTTTTTTAAATATATCGTACACATCTTTTATCTTCTCATATAGTTCGTCATATGTTATGATTTCAACATCCTTTAAACTGTTTCTGAAGATCCCAAAAGAACGGTTTTGATTGTCATCCATTTCTTCCATCTCTCTACTTCCAGCTATCAAAAGACATTTAGGGTGAAAGGATTTCAATCCGTTTTCACTTCCATCTGTTAAGGCATAATAATTTCTTTGAAATTCGTTTTTATAATTGAGAAGCTGAACGATAGAGCCTGAAATATCAGATGATATTGAGTAAGAATTACCTCTGTATTTTTGTCCTAGTAGTCTAGTTTTTGGGGTTTTGATTTCAATTAGAATAGCGTCTGAATTTTGTTTTTGTTTAAACAAAAAATCTATGATATTACCCCCTTTATTATCAAATGATTTCCCTCCTAAATATGATTTATCATCAACTTTTATAATTGGATTAATCAATATGTGAGATAGAATTGCTGGGTTAGAGCAAAATAGTTTTTGCCAAAACTCTTCATCATCATTTAACTCATTCTCTTGCCATAAATCCAGAAGTTCTTGATGATTTAATTCAAAATTAATTTCCGCTTTTTTTAGTTCGAATTTTCTGGGCTTATTCTCGAATATTGATTCGTTTCCTTCCTTGAACCGCTTCAGTTTCTCTATTGTGTATATTTCAGGAGATGCGTCTATTATTCGATGATGATTTGGACAAAGGAGAATTAGGTTTGAAATATTGAAAATTTCATTCACTGAATTGGTCGGATTATAACGCGGTCCAGCAGGAGAGTAGCTTTCAATGTGTACAATTTCTCCAAGAAATGTATTTCCATTAACTAACAATTCCTGTTGACAATCAGGGAATGCACATCTATTACCGGACTTTACAAAAAGGTCTTTTTTAGCTTTATTATTGATTAGTAATCTTTTCATTTTCTCTCTCTAATTACCGATAACATACCAGATAACAGTATGCTTGTTATTTAATTATGTAGCTATTGATGCACTATAACCTAAACAGCAAATACTTACCCAACCATAAATATTTTCAAATAACTACAATCGGATATAAAAAACACTTTAATTTAATCAATTCGCTCAACAACAGCTCTCATAATTCTCAACTGCACAATCGACTTTCTGAAAGCCATTCTTACGTTTGTGAGCCAAATTTAAAGCTAGTCAATGCGTAATGACATTGTCAATACCCAACCTTGGGTATATTGAAGGAAAAGTCAACAAATTTGGGAAACCCATACGAGAAAATCGAACCATTCAATTATTTGAATTTCAGAAGATTACATAAAAATCAAGAATGAGTGATGTTTTGAGAGAGGAATTATCGAAACACAGATCAAAAGATAATAATCTGAATGTCAATTACTTAGAATCAAAAAAGCCGATCATCTCGCGACAATCGGCTTTTTGTAGCCCCTCGGGGACAAATATCGAACCTTTTACTATCAGATTTGGCTGCAATCGAGGTTTTTGAAAAAGTGGCATGGTAAGTGATAGCTTCTGACATCACTCTTCTCTCTTCCTATCTTTGATCCAAACATCAAATGATTTCGAGTCGAGCCACTTGTCCATATTTTTCAAGTGTCTTTCTGTTGTTTTTTGAATCTGATTCTCCGAAACTTTCTGTGAATTTATAGTAATTATGCGTTGACTTATCAAGCTTGTAATATGTGGTTCTATCATTGGTTGACTACTAACTTGAAAGTGCCCTCCTTTAGGATTTAAGGCAATCGCTTCCAGCATTTTCGTATGAAGTCCGGTGATATTTAGGAAAAAGTAAAAATGTGGAACTCTAAGAGATAAGTAGCAAGAATCCTTATCGAACATTAGTAATGGATCAACCGTTCTTAGAAAAATAAAATTTAAGTGTTGCAAATGTTTAGGTGCTCTTTTGATTTCGCCCAATAACATCAAATAGTTTTGACTATATGTATGCGGGAAATTTCCATTGTTTAAAAAATCTTTTAATTCTTGTTCACAGGCATATATTTCTTTAAGATAACCGCATTCTTGCACGTCTGTTTCTAAAAGGCTTTGATGAATTATTCGCCACCAAACACTAGATAGGAAATAAAACAGTTTGTGATCATAATCAAAACTAGAAACTGCAATTCCATTATTGACAGGCTTAAAAATGCATTCCATGAAATACTTTTCATATATACTAAATTTCTGTTCACAATTATTACATAGCCAACGGTATTTATATCCATCTTGTTGGACCTTGTTCCTGTTTTTACCTCCACCTCTAAACAATCCTGTACCAGAAGTATTCTTTAGCCAACGAAATATAGCTTTCAGAATTACATGGCTTTCTATAAGCTTCGCTTGTTTATTACATAATTTACAAATTTCAGTTGTCATGTGGGATTGGTAACGTGGTATTTAGACAGTAGATAAAAAGAGAAGTATGCTGAGTGAGGAAATTTGCTAGTAGACATTTCCTCATTCATTTCATATTTTACCAATGGCTTATTCTCTTGCTTTCAATTCTTCCAATATAGGGATGAAGTCCAAGATTCTCTTGGATTGTATGCAATAACCTAGATTCATCGGAATATTCGTTAAAACTACATTATTAGTTGGGACTTTATACTTTTGCAACTCTCCTTGCGCGTCATAATCAGGTCCTGCATGAAGAATTCCGAGTAGAACCATTCTATTTCCTGCCTGTAACGGTTGTTTATGAAGAGAATAGCTACCTTCATTTACTATTAACACAGGAGAACCACTTGAACCAGGGAAGCAGGCACAATCAATCAGAAATTCCGTCTCTCCATTATGGTCAATGTAGAACGGAGTGGCCGTTATTCCCTTTCTTATTAGTGGAAGATTGTTTTGCTCATCACCTAATCCATTTGGGTATCCCACCATATGAATTTCTTCAGTGGGTTTATAAATCCCTAAATTGGTATAATCAGGCATTTCTTTTGCGCGTATCGGGGCAAAACATGGTTCTTTACCTTGCTTTTCCATTTCTGAAAGTATGCGACTCATTGGAAATAAACACAAATCGATATTTTCATCTGGGTGCATTATCCATCCGCTTTCAAAATCATTAATTGTGACAGTTGTTTGGTCCTTATAGTTGGGTTTCCCGTCTCCTCCAAGAGCTGTTAATTTAAACAAGCCTGTATGAGCATCTTCAACAACATGTTTGTTAGTTATTATAACAGTACTCGCTGCTTCATCGTCAAAAACAAATTGATAAAAAAATCCAGTGCCCGAAGCTGTATTCCCATTATTTAAAACACACTCTATTTTAAGTGTTGCATGCTGAAGAAATTCGAAAAGCGAAAACATAAATATTTAGATTAGCCTACATCTTAATAACAGTATGCTTGCTGCTACGTTTACAAGCGAAGTTGAAAAGCTAATATTATAATAGCTAGAAGTCAATACCCAACCTTGGGTATATTAATAGAAAAAGTCAGTAAAATTTGACAACCCACACGAGGAAATCCAACCAATTAATTCTCTGAATTTCAATTAATTATAAAATAACGAAGAATTATCGCTGCTTTTGGAGAGTAAATATCGAAACGAAAACAATCTAGGATACTCATTGTGGGTTTTGTATGGGCTATAACGGTTTGGTTATGCGCAGTAGAGTCCCGCAGGGCGCTATTGCGCATAGATTTTTGTTAGGCAAAGTTTTTAATCAGAAAACAGGAGAGTTACCATCGCTAATTAAAAATTCCTCTCTGATAAAAGCATTTCTTCCCAAGCCAGGCCAATTATCCCAGCCATATTTTCCATTGGACAGCGAAAAACCACCCCATGGATGAAATTTTTTCCATTCTTCAGAGTATGGTTCCCCAAATTCTCTTTCGTAAAGTTTTTGTATTGATCCTTTTAGTTCTGGTTCAATCAGATATTCTTTTAACTGATTGGCAATAGCTTTTTCTAATGCATTCTCAGAAGAAAGTATATGTGCATATAAATTTAGAATAGTGGGAAACAAATCGTTTCCATTAATTTGAGCAGCTTCTTCAAATTGTTGCCAAGTTTCCCAGTCAAGTGTATCAATTTTTTGTGACCCTCCATTAGGTTCTTTGTTTTCCAATAAATTAGTCAAAGTCACAATCAATTGGGGATATTCATCCTGACGGAACCAAAATCCCTCCAGTTTATCTAATACGCTTTTTAGCTTTTCCTGATTCAAATTCAAGGTATCAGAACTTGCTCGAATGTCTCTTGCGACTAAGTAAAATGTCTCCCTATCACTGCTTAATTTGTTCGATAATAAGGTTATTAACTTGGCAAATTGAGTTAATTGTTGATTGCGCTTTGATAGCTCTTTTTCATATTCTGCTAACCGCTCTTTTTCCTCCTTTACTTGTCTGTCAATTCTGGCATCAATAAAAGCGTTTATTCCAAGAAGTCCCCCAATTGTTACTACAGTGAGGAATATTCCTACTAATTTCCAAAGTTTGTTACTTATTTTCTCCCAAAGTCTAAACTCAAGAAGTTCCCAAGTTTCATTGGTCATTTCAGGAATTTGCTTAATTGGCTCTATATTTTTGTCATTGGAATCACCCATGGATTTCTAATTTTGCCTAACAATTGAATATATGCAACGTTGCACATATAAGCATTATGTATTTTCAGATAAAATACTGCATACTAACTCATTAATCGACAATAAACGCTTGCAAACGACCACAATCGGATATAACAGCACTTTAATATACTCATTTCGCTCAACAGTCCTTCAAAACTTTCCCAACGGCACAATATACTTTTCGAAAGTCATCTTTAATACCAGTGAGCAAAATTTAAAACTAATCATTGCCAAATGACTTTGTCAATACCCAAGGTTGGGTATTTTGGCAATTTTGAACTTAAAAGAACACTCTAAGAGTATTATCACATCATTATCGAGATGGAGTTGATTAAGTTAGTTTTACACGGTAAATTGTTCGCTCCGTGTGTTTCTGTATCCCTTATCTTACAATTTAATTAAATGGATAAATTTTCAAACTTAGCCAAATCGACAGTTTACTTTACTCAATACGTCGCTGAAAATCTGTAGCCCTTAAAAGGACAACATGATGAAGATGTTGTTCATTTTTTTGATACCTTACTTTTAAAACTTAACAGTGGCCTGAATACGGTTAGTGGATTGTTAATTAATTTTCAGCAGAAGCTTCACTATCATGATAGCATTTACATATTGCTCCGAACTTTACTTTCTGATTGTATAACCTTTGGGTTTCTCTTGTTTAAGTCAGGAACTGATGAGGACCTTGCGGATAATATAAAATGGCTTAAATCAGATCATATTCGATATACTCTCCACTCAATGAAAATATTTCAAAAAATCAATAGAACAAATGATAATGATATTGACAGAATGTTTTCTGATTTGGTGAAAGAAAAACCTGAATATTTCGGAGAAAATGAGAAAATAATATATCCTTCGTTTCCAACCGTAAGTAATATGATGAACAAAATGTTATCAGATACAAAAAAGTCGAATAATCCCTCAATTAACCTTGCGTTTCATTATTATGATCAATTTTCGAAATATGAACATTTAGGTGATTTGACCACATTCTTGATTATGCGACCTTTTACTCACCAAAATAATACGGATCAACGGTACAAAGAATTGGTTGATGTGGTAAGAATAGTGACTGAAACAATGGTAATTTTGACTACTCCTTGGGATGAATTTTATAAAGGGATCAACAATAAACGCAATGAACTACTGCAAGAGATAAACCTTTAATTATTTCTTGCAGTAGCTCTTTGCTTAATGGCCAAATAACCTTTTTAGAAAGTTTCTTTTTCTTTCCAACACAATACTGTAAACACTATCAGCCTGACTACCCGGATTGTCAAACTTAATCTCAGCAAACGCCCGTTTCTTTTTGAAAAAATTAAAAGGTGGTTTTCCTGGCTTCTTGTAATAGTAAGTCAGATCAAAATTGTGGTAAACTTTGTAATCTGCTATTAACGAATCAATGCCCGGTACGACCAGAGCTTGAAACTCAAGGTGCTTTGAATTATAAGAATACTTAATTGCCTTAACAGGTTCTATCTGCGGATTATTCAGAACGATTAAGGTATCTCTTCCATTTACCTGGATATGTCCAGCTGTACTTGCTTTTATTGAAGAATAGCTAATCAGATTCTTTTTGATGTTACCTACTTCTTTTTTTAGCATCCTTTTCAAATCTTCACTGAGCACCTCTTTTGCATTCTCGACTTTGATCTCCGCTATTTCTGCTCTTGCTCTGTTTTTTCCGGCCTTGTCCTTCCATTGCATAATTTCGACCGACTGCAGGTCTGCCATTTGCTCATAATCTTCTGCCAGGCTTTTTTGTTTCTGGTGTGAGTAGAAGAGGATAGCAATAATGATGAGTAGTAATATCCAATAATACCTACCCAAAAGTTTGAACAATGTTAAAATCATAATCAGGCGGCTTTATGTTGATCAAAAACATCCATTTCGCTGCCTTGGGCAAATCTACCCGTTTGGGTTGCAATGCCTCCTTCATCAACATTGATCAATACATCAACATTATGTGCATAGGTCTGACTTCCTCTAAAATCTCCTCCTTTGGTTGAGTGCATAATGTAGACAAACCCTTTAATGTTCTTGAATCTCTTTGGGAGCTGGTCCAGGGTTTCTTCATTAAGGCCCAACTTATGAACTGAGTCAAGGATTAAGTAATCGTAATCTTGTAGCTTATCGAAAGGTATATGATCATCAATGTCCAGGTTGGGGTGGGTTGCATTGACCCGTATCAACCTTTCTTGTAATATACCATTCTTACCTTCTTCTTTAGAAACATATAGTACCTTACCAAGGGTAGCCATATAACCAGCAAACTGAGCGCAAAGTGTACTTTTACCACTTTTGGGTTTACCATATACCAAGGCAGTGAATCCGGGTGTAGGATCACCAATAAAGCTTTTCCACTTACCTCCAAAACCAAGGGTATTAAATTTGAGTTTCGCAAAATCAACACTATTGATCGGACCATCGCACATACAGCCGTTCAATTCTTCCTGTTCGTAGTCTTCAACGATGCCCCTTAATCCTGACAGCTCTGCCTGATCTATTTTAATAGCGGAGCCGTCAGTAGATTTTTTTAAATTTTTCCTGATCTCATTTATGGTTTCATAGTATGGATCTCCTTTGCCAATCTCCTGCTTCCTGAACGCACTTTCTATAGCCTTTAGCAATAGTTTGGCTTTGTCTGCTGCTCTTTTTCCTGCTAGACCAATATAACGCTTGATCAGCATGACAGATTTATAAACCTTTTCCTTATTGGCAATAGCCCTTAATTCATCCTCCCATTTCTTTTCTATGCTTAAAGTGGTTGCCTCACTGTCTTTCATGCGGTTGAACTTTGCACATAGCTTATCCTGAATCTTCATTATATGCTCTGCATACTTTGAAGTTTTTCTTATCTCTTTGGCAATTATGGAACGTTGAAGAGCTTTGACATATAAACCTATCTGGTGTTTAGACTTGGTTTTATTGAGCAGATTTAAAAAACGTTTCAGAAAATAAAAGTCTTTGTCTTCGTGGAAAGTGAAGCTAATTTCTGGTGAGGCAATTTTCTTCGCTTTGGTTTTCTTTTCCTGTGTATTCTTCTTTCGATTCTTTACGGCAGGCTTTAATGCTACTTTTGTCCTTTTGGGTTTTACATCTTTCTTTTCAAGAAATTTATTAAGAAGTTCAATATACAGGTCTACTACCTCTTTGATGCTTTTATCTGCATCATAAAAGTGTACCAACTCATCAAAATCATGGTGTGTGTTTTGTAGGTCGGCAGGTAAACTTTTGACAATATCAGGAGTTATTTTCTTGTTGTAGTTTGCTATGGTTATCATTACTTTTTTCCTGTAATGATATCGCCAGCCTGTTTACCACTTTTCTGATGTTCCGTGATTTGGGGTGTTTACAAAGAATCCGGTCATAAAGTGACCGGATTCTATGAGGGTTTGTTATTTCTCCATTTGCATTTTGAATTTAAGCAAGGTCAATCTGGTCTTTACTGCTTTGGCTTTCAACTTTATTAGTCTTAATTTATCATCATTCTGTTCTCGCTTTAATGGCTTTCTATCAGGTGATGGCAGTACACACTGTCCGTCTTCTACGTCCGAGGCTTTGTATTCCAGGAGGTAATTTAATTTTGCGAAATCCCTGGCTCTTTCAATAGGGTTACCACCACTAATTTGAAGTTTTTCTTTCTTTGCCAATACCTCTTCGGTTTTGATTTTGATATAACTAGGTTCCCGTGTTTTGTCAAACTCATCTTGTATTTTATCGCGTTCAGATTTAAATGCTTGTAGCACGTCTTCCATGTTATCATTTAGGGTATAGCCTTTGTCTGCCAGCACTGTCCTTTCTGCTTTCCTTACTTCTGACAAGTACTCCTTGAATGTATTAAACATACTAGCTACATCCGAAGGGTTTTGCTCCATATCACGGCTTATGCTAAACATGGAACGCCCGATGCGAAGCAATTCTTTATCTGCTTTTTCGGTTCCTTCCTCAAAGGCTTCTGCTTCCTTAATGGCTTTACCCACTCTTTCAATAAAGGCTTTCTGATTGGCCTCTGTTTTCAGGATATACCAATTTTGAGTTTCATATATTTGTTCCTTGCCAAAAAAGTAGTTTTTAAAGTTTCTTGTAATCTCAATAAGTCTGGTTCGGCATCTCTCTTGAAATTCGTAGTACATATTAAGTTTAAAATTAAAGCGAGACATGGTATCTACGTTGTTTTCGGCAATTACTAATTTCCTGCGGATCTCTTTTCTTTCCTCATCAATTATGATTGTTGTCAGGGCGTTTACATTGGTAAATAGTGCAAACTTGACCTCCTGCGGATCGAGTGATTCCAGGTCGATAACATTACCCCGATCTCCCTTATACCAGATGTCGTTCACACGGGCTGTTTTTTCTTCAAGTTTCTGAAATACAAATACGTCCATTGAATCCTGTACAAGTGGCATTACTGAGCGCACATAACCAAATTCATTGCCTTGTCTCCATATCCTGCCCTCAAGTTGTTTAATATCGGTAGGGTTCCAATCGGGATAGAGGTTGTAAACTACGGTTCCCTTTTTTTGAAGGTCAATGCCTTCCCTTATGGTTGCTGTCCCTATTATTATTTTCACTATACCTGCAAGAAATGCATCCTTTATAGCTTCCTTACGGTTCGCTGATATACCGGAAGATATTATCTCAACTTCATCAAAACTTTTATTAGTGTGTTTAACATTGCTCTTGTACCCTAATTGTTCTTCTAGGTATTCCTTGATGTAAGGAAAGTAATCTTTACCGCGATTCATGTAGATTACTTGTCCTGAAACCGGCTCCCCTTTGTTTTCATGATATGTTTTGACGGACTTAATACACTCCATTGTATAATGGATTTTAGGGCTTCCTTCTACGTAATCAATGTAATCCTCCGGTGGTCTATTAAATTTATATAAAAATGGCGAAAGTGCATTGTCCAGGGACTGCCCCATTGCACGCATGATGTTACCATTTAAAACAGTCCCTTGCTGGGCGTGCTGAATAATCTCTTTTTGGTTATCCCTCTGCGCTTGGTTCATCCGCAAATAGGTGACTATCTGCTGGTCATTTGGCAAACGTTTAATACTTCCATCTGGCATGGTAGCATTGATTCGCGGCAGGTTCACCTTACACGGTCTTTTCACTCCCGCCTCTTCGCCTGTTTTATAAGCAATATGGTTATGGATGAGCTTTTGAAGGATTAGTCTGTTGTTAAAGCTTTTAACAACAGGAGCTTCCCTGATAGTATCATCATAGGAGTTTACATATTCTAATGATTGCAACACAAAGGTTTCCATGAATCGCTCCACCGAAACAATACCCATCTTGCGCATGCTTTCGTGGCCTACAAGGGAAAGCATGGAGTAGATTTCAAGGGGGCTGTTGGTGAATGGCGTGGCTGTTAGGAGCATGACGTTGCTACCGAAGGTGCGTTGAATGTAATTGCATAGAAAAAAAGCCTTTACTGCTCTACTGCTTTGTGAACCAGTGATCTTGTAGCGTTTAACTCCGTCTTCATCGGTGGGAACATCAGCAAAGACATTTTTGAAATTATGTGCTTCATCAATGATCATGTAGTCAAAGCCCAGGGTATCAATATCAGCAATGGTATCCTTCACGCCCATGCCTATTAATTCGCGAAATTTTTGATACTTGCTTTCAAGGTCACGGCCTGATTTATCCTCGTCACCTGCTTGGGCGAGTATTTGACTTAGTTCTTTAAAAAGAAGCTCCATCACTTTTCTTGAAAAACCGATTTTTTTCAGCCCCTCATAGGTCATTACGGTAATGCTTTTTTCTGGAACAGCTTTAAGAAAGTCAATTTTTCCGGCTATGGTTTTGTTCAGGTTGTACCATTCATTAACTGTTACATCTGTAAATGATAAAACTCCTGGTATGATTTTTTTGGTTGCCTTGTCATGATAGCCAATTATTTCACGTACCCACTTGGCATAGGTAGGATTGGGCACCACAATAACCGGGCGACTGCATTTCCCTGAATAAAGCGCATTAGCCGCAGTGATAATGGCTGACATAGTTTTTCCCACGCCTACATCATAAGCTATTATTCCTGATCCGGCAATCTCCATAAACGCTATTGCCTCACGTTGCGCAGGGGTAAATTCGAGACTGAATGCTTTAAACTTATATGAACATTCAAAGCCTATAGGTACGCGATGGTAGGGAATGGCACTAAAGCCATTGTACTCGCGGTTCCATTTAAAGTCAATTTTTTGTTGGTCTTCAAAGGTTACTGCTTCATAGAGGAAGTTGCTGAATAGCTCCTCTCCTTCTATTCTGGTGTATTTCTCAATAGTACTTTTGTGTTCATCTGAAAAGTCTTTTTTGAGGTTTTTCCCATTGATATAAAAGTCTATGATCTCTTTTGCGGTGACTTCATTAAAATGGTGCTTGTCAAGTTTTTCCAGCCATTTCTCAAAGGCATGGGTAAGGCTGTACTGCCTTATATCTTCTTCATCTTCATTTAACACTACTCCCGCTTCATCTCTAAGCTCTACTACTTCAAAGTTTCTCGCAAATTTGGATACACTTAAAATCTTTGGCCGCTCGTTGGGATCAGGATTGGTAACGGTCAAAAGTTTTGGTTTCAGACTATTGATTAAGTCAAGGTGTTTGCTGTACTCTTCCTCTCCAAACATGTTTATGATGTCAATTTTATCTTCACGGAGTTGTAATTCGCGGTCATACATATTGCCATAGGCAAACAAGGGATAGGGTAAAAAATCACCCCGGGAGTAAAACAGAACTCCTTCTTTAATCCATTGGTGAAGTAATTCATCATCAACTCTCACACCTGTTTTTTCTCTGGTAACATGCGCCTGGTTAATGATGTATTTATTGCCATCTAACCCTACATATACCAGGTAGGTGTCTCGATCATATTTGTTAGTGAATTTCGTCGGTTTACCTATGATTGTGCCTTTCTTTACGCTTTGAATATTCTGCCAACGGTTATCTTTGATCATTGTATCACGAATTGTACGCAATACTTCTTCTTCCTTACCAGCTTTTGAATTGACATAGTATTTGTTCCAGCCTCTCATGGGGTAGCCTAGTGAACGTTTGTACCATACCCATGCTTGTTTTTCCTTTTCACTGATACCCTTATTATACAGTTTATCTACATCATCAAAGCTTAACAGGTCATTGTGCTTTTCTTGTTTTTCTTTTTGGCTTTTTTGCAATACTTCCTTTAAGGATGCAAGGTTCTTGTTCATTACCTCGATATCCGGCTGGTACAGGTCGCCCAAGCTTGCAAAAAAATTATCATCGCCAAGCCCACTCAGGGCATAGTTGTTATTATTCATATTCTTTTTGAGTTTTAAGAGTTGTTGTTTGATATGTTTTGCATCGGCTTTTAGCTTTTCAAGCTTTTTATCCATGCGATCATCCGGTGGGGTTTGGAGGCCTTTCCTGATGGTATCAATAATATCTTGTTTTGTACCCTTAATGCTTATTGGAAAGTCTCTTGATGTAGTTACCCACTCTGTCCCGGCAATTTTCTCAGGGTGTGCTTCAAACCAGGTGTTATAGCGGGTGATTTCATCAAATGTTAATTCGTGATTACCGAAGGTGGTGTTGGCAAGCCGTTCTTCTATCAATGGAATGTTATATTCATAGGCAAAGTCTTCATACTCTTCCGGGAAAACACCATTTCGCAAGACTCTCAGGTTCTTTTCTATGGCTTTTTTCCGATCAATGTCGCTTTCTTCACGGAGCAGTAGGTTGTATTTCATGATGAGGTCTTCTATTACCTCCATCCGGTGTCTGTAGTAATCAGGTTCTTTATTTTTTTGCATAGAGCTGTATTTTGCATGAATGCCTTTTAAGTCCGGGAATAATGTTTCGTTGTAAAGACCGTCAAGTGTCGCCTGCAGGTGGACGGGTTTGCCTAATAACTTTTTGCCCAGGGCTTCTACAACGGGTACGCTGACTGCATTGCCAACAAGTTTGTAGCGTTGAGTATCACTGATTTCCTTTATCTCTCCATTGAAACTTCCGTAAAACGTCCATTCATCAGGAAAGCCTTGTAATCTCTCGCATTCGCGTGGAGTTAGCCTTCTTATCAACGGTTTGGTTTTGCTTGCCAAAAGGTTGTCCATCTGGGAAGAGCTGGCAATGGCACCAGTCATATTTTCACGCCTGGGGGTATATTCTTTTTCAGCAAATGGGGCATGGTCTATACCCAACTTCTGATTTTCCCTTCTTATGGCTTTGGCTTTCTCTGTTCTTTGGGTTT
This sequence comes from Fulvivirga marina, assembly GCF_016775155.1. Taxonomy (GTDB): domain Bacteria; phylum Bacteroidota; class Bacteroidia; order Cytophagales; family Cyclobacteriaceae; genus Fulvivirga; species Fulvivirga marina. Next base: position 17,952 of record NZ_JAEUGD010000018.1, read on the forward strand.
TAAGAGGTTGCCAGGGTCCTTGTAGCAATAAGTTATGTTTGTTTGTGCCGGTAATGGCATTGGTGTTTTTATCCTTGCGGAATTCTGTTCCCTGGGTATAGCTACCACCCTTCTGCTTTTGCCCTCTAACTGCAAGCACATAAGGGGCACTGTTGGTTTGCTCTCCAACCCGGGTGTCTATTGTCGGAGCAATGTTGGCCTGAATGAGGGTCTTTTCATTCCTTTTACAATCCGTTTGGCAGTGGTCTCCGATAGGAAATACTTGTGGAGCGGGTTCGCCTCTAAGACTTCCGACAAGGTACACACGTTCTCTATTCTGGGGGAGAAACCAGGCAGTATTAAGCAATTGCCATTGGACGTCATATAGCCCAATGTCGGCAAGCGTCCGGAGCACGATTTCAAAGTCTTTGCCCCCGTTACTGAACAGGAGACCTTTGACGTTTTCAAAGATAAAAATACGGGGTCGGCTTTCTCTGATAACCCTGACTGCTTCAAAAAAGAGGCGGCTTTTACTGCCTTTAAGTCCATTTCGCTTTCCAGCGACCGATAAATCCTGGCAGGGTGAACCGAAGGTAAGGATGTCTGGTCTTTTGATTTTCTTGGCATCGATGTTTGTTACGTTCCCTAGTGGGATCGCTTGTTTAAAATTGTACTTATAATTAGCTATGGCCTTTTCATCTATTTCTGAAAAGTAGTGGGTGGAAAAGTGGAACCCCGCACGGGCTAGTCCCAAGGCAAAGCCTCCGGTCCCGGCAAAGAGTTCCAGCAAAGTGAGGTTCCGGCATTTCATGTCATCTCGCTTTCCAGTTGACTTATAGCGGCCCCTATACTCACTTCATTCTTAATGGCATAGTTGAGCACCATGCTTTCGGCCTTTTTATAGCTTTCAGGTGAACTAAGCATTTGACAAAAATTAGGGGTGACACTACGATCGCAATGTTGGAGGGCAACCCGGATCATCGACCTGAGTTGCATTACTTGGTTGTTATTTAATTGAGTTTTCATACCACAAGCGTAGTATGAAACCAGAATGTAGTTCCGTGATTTTGAGTGTTAACAAGCTCTTATGTTACCTTGACTTAGAAAATATCAGCTTTAACCTCATCTTTTATGTTCTTTGAAGTACAATAATGTCGGTGGAGATTGAGGTTTTGGGAAACACTGGTGGCAAATGGTATGCATCCAGTAACTTGCATATCCAACCCATTTCTTTTTTCATTTGACTGTAGGTTGCTCCATTGCGCATAAACCTGTCGGGAATGATGTAAACCAATAAACCTCCCTTTTTAAGCATTTTTAGCCCGTAATACATGAAGAACAGTTCGTTCTGGATAACCTTCGGCCATGTGAAGTAGCTGCTGAAGAAGTTCCTGTACCTGCCGTATGGAGGATTCCCGATTATTAAATCGAAGGGGTAGCCGCTTAACCAGGTTAAACCTTCCTTGATACGGGAGACATAACGCGGTTGGATCATAAAGGCATTTTCAAAATAGAAGTTGTGGATCTCTGCCACTGGATAGAGTATTTGGGCTATCCTTGCACTTATTGGGTTGGTCTCAAAGCCTGTTAGCTTACTTTCTTTAGGTGCATGGCTAAAAAATCGACCTGTTCCACATGCGGGTTCAAGAACCTGTCCTCCTTCAAACCCAAAGTGATAAGCCAACTCCCACATAAGTTCTACTATGTAGGTTGGCGTATAAAATTCGTAGAGGATACCCTCACCAGTTTTACCGGTGGTGGATTCACCGCCACTTCCGACATACTGGCTTACAAAGGCTTTGTCTTCCTCGGAGTAGGTTTGTTTAGAGGCATCTTTGTTCTTAATTAATTCCTCGATCTCACGGTTTAGTTCTGACTGGTTTTTTATAGCTGCCATAATCGGGTTGTTTGATTATAGGGCAATGGTAGGCGAGGCAGTTAAAGAAGTTTCGTGATTTGGGTTGATTTTACCCACCAGAAAACATTTTTTATCAAAAAAATAGTTATGTCTTTATGAATAAAATACAAACAAAAAACAAGGTATTCCTAAAAGAAATGAATATCATGATGATCGTCACTGAAATTAAAAATACAAAGAAAGGAATGCTTTATATTTTAGAATCTATATGCTCAACCTTTCACTCCAAGGCTTTCAGAGACCAAATTGAAACAGGAGCTGACCGCAGGAAAAGAAAGATATACAATATAATTGGTTCTCCTCGTCATCATTCCCCATAAAACTTATATATATCAAGAAATACGGGATTTTAAAAATGCCAAACCTTTTGCAGTTATGTAAAATTCATAGCACTTTTTACCTGACTTTTCTACTCTGATAAAACCATGCTCTTTGCAGTAGTTTATAGTATCGTGCGAACCTCTGGAAGCATTGGACAAAACCTCAAAAGGAACCAATATATAGCCTGACGGATTGCTCGCTGATTTGAGTAACTCAATTAGTTCAACAACTGTTAAGTCGTCTTTTAGCCGACTAGCGATATTTATCATGACGCGAAAATAGAGATTATTCTAAACGCACTGATAGTACTTTAATGCATAATCACAAAAACTTTTAATCATCTCCCGTTGCTCTTCTGAAAATTCAAACTCTGGCCGATCGCCTAAATAGTTATCAGGATATTTTCTTAATTTCTTTCCTTCCTTAATCTCTTTGACGGTCAGGCATTTTATATGCTTTTTAGTAACCACTACCACAAAAGCACTATCATAGGGGTTCTCTTTTAATTCGACCTTACTGTAGGCTCCATCAGCCTTAAATTTAACTTCTATGTAAAAGGAACGTTTCCTGTTTTGGTCAAACACAACCAGGTCTGGCATTCTTCTAATTCCGAGGGATGTCTCATCCTCACATCGACTTAATTTGTTGGTAAGAGCAGGAACAGAATTTTCCATTCCATAATAATAAACCTCGTAGCCAAGGCTACGAAATAACTCTTTAATGATGGTTTCTGCGATACGGGCTTTGATAATATTCTCAACCCAAAATGCGTTGTTAGGTTTGAGAACATTTTCTTTAATGGTTTGGTCAATCATAACCCTTAAACTATAATCTAAATTACAATGATCAGATCAGAGGTAAGTATTTTTACATTATTTCACCTTTTAAGTACGATCTTTCTAGCAGAAGCTTAAATCGTTTATAAAACCTGTACCAATCCATAAAGAAAAATAACGAGAGCAATCAATAAAATGGTTACAACCATACCTGTATTGCTCAATTCAAATCCTTCTTTTGAACCCACAAATAGATTAACAAAATCAGATAATATTCTTCTCATACCCTATTGTCATATAGAGGGTTATCCAAACTCAAGGGCTTTGAATTATGGTGTAAGTCCTGACCTAATGAGGCTTTAGTACAAAACAGAAGTATAGCTAAAATTATTTGTCTCATGGTTTTATTATTATTCATAAGAAAGTTCGCCCGCCCAATCTAACGGGAGATAATTTTTATCTAGTTTGTACTTTCCATAATTTTCCTGAACCCACTTTTTGATAAACTTCAAATCGGAAGGGTTAAAGGAGTTTATAGAATAATACTTGGAAGAAAATCTCTTTTTAAAATCAGGATTTAATATAACGTTTACCAAATCCTCCGCTGCATAATTAGCTATTGGGACATAAGTCCCTGTATGAGAAATGGCTTCCACCTCATATTTAGATGAGGTCAATGACAACCATTTAGAAAGCTCAAGCACCGATTCTTGTGTGTTTAGATAAAGTAAGGCGGGTGACCTTTCTTGATAATCTCTTATGGGATTGTACATTCCCCTTTTATCATTGTTGGGCTTGTAGGGTAATTCAATCCTGTTTCTATCTAAAACATCTACAAGGCTAGGTCGATCTCCCATTCGAGCCAAAGCAAGTCTAACTGCATTTTGGTTGTAATGAAGGCTATCCCCTAAAGCTCCCTTTAGAACTTCCAAATACCTCGCGTCTTTAATTGATCCTGAAATTAGAATTATTTTGTCTTCAACTTTTTGGTCTGCTAAAGTTTTCTGGATCTCATTTAAGTGTGCCATTAAATATACATTAGATTTTATGGGCTGATCTTTAATGGAACTTAAACTATCAAGCCTCTCCTCAAATTCATGTCTCTTTTCTTTTGCAAAGGGATACTTTATAGTATCTCCTATAATCTGCTTTAAAAAATCAATGTCCTTTTGAAGTTTTTCTTTTAATTGGTTTATAGAAATTAGCTCTAATTCCTCGTCCAGCCATTCATTCTTAAGTAGCTCAAAAATTCGATCTTTAGATTTAGACGTGTATAATATGCTGTCTCCTTCAAGAGGTCCTAAACCTCTACATGAATAATAACCTGCTTGGCAATATCTATATTTTTCTAAGTACTCTTGTATTCTTCTTTGCTTCTCATTAATTCTCAAGGTATCTTGACCAAATAGGTAAGATGATGAGATAAGTAAGACTAGTCCTATGAATGTCAATCTCATAATATTTTATTTAACCCCTCCCATTTGATAAATAAAGAACATATTTCTTCCTTTTGAAACATAGTCCATATAACTTTTTGTAGTTCCTTTCGGAATAGCCCTAGCACCTACTTCTTTAGAGGAGAATGGATGCTGCAATCCCAGGAGATGTCCAAACTCGTGTGCCGTTGATTCTCTTGCCACCGGCTCACTATTATTTACATTATATAAAGCTCCAAATGCCCCCCCTGTATAAGCCTGACCACCAACAATGCCACCATCTTCACCTTTTACTGGAATATCCGTAAGAAAAAAATAATGGGTGTTTTCAATGTCAAATTTACTTTTGTACTGTTCCTTCAAAGTCTCCAAGGCGGTTTCACTATTTAAATATTTACTATTCCGCTTTTTAAAGTCCTCAGTAATGTCTAAAGTATCTACCCCATGAAGGTGCCAATTTCTAAAGAATTGATTATGGGATTTTAAATTTGTGAAGTTAAGAAAATCATCAACGGACCAACTAGGACATCCATTTCCCCTGTTCACATATACAAACTTTACATCTTTTGTTGAAGCTATCTTGCCGTAAGATATGGCAATTTTTCCTAACAATTCTCCTTTATGATCGGTAGCCACAATATATTCATGCTTGTCTACTCTTCCGATTGTATTTGTATTGGGAATCTGAATAATTACAGGTATTCTTGGGTTAGACAGTCCTGCTAATTGATCATAGGGGATTGTAATCTCATCCTGAAAATCTAAGGTTATCTTTCCATTTGTTGACTTCAGTGTTACTTTAAAATCTCGGTCTTTTTTGGCTGCGTTCTCAAGTCCTTTGGCATAAAATTGAATAGTTGCTGTTTGGTTGGGTAAAAATGTCATCACAGGTACATAGTAGTCAGTTCCGTTAAAATTTAGCTTCTCATAATCTCCAGCATTCCGTAATTGAATATAGCCAGCACCATCAAAACCATAATCGCCATCAAAATTTCGATCATTCTCGAAAACAACAATAGGTTTCTTATAGATATTGAGGTTCATTCTTAAAACCTTTTCCGAACCATTAAATACCTCTATTTTGTAATTTCCTTTTTCACTCAAATCAACATTACAATTAGATTTACCCTTACAGGTTTCACTTCCTGCTATTTTCCATTGTAGTGTTTCAATATTTAATGTGTCAATGTCAGAGTATACGGCTAAGGGCAATTCACCTTTATGTCTTATCAGGACAAGCTCATCTCCGTTCTTATATTTAGTTGTGTCATTTGGTATCATTAAATAATAACCTTTGTCTTTGTTATCATCACTATTAACGATTATATCACTTACCTCATTGTCGCTTACTTCTCCATTCTCGTCAACATGCCAAACATCCCCACTGGCATCGACAAAGGTTGTACCTCCATCTTCATCCGGTTCAAATGTTTCAGTGTCTCCGTTTTCATCAACTACAACTATCAGACCACCATCATTTACATAGACACTGTCAATTTCACCATCATAATTGATATAGTCAGTATCGCCATTGGTGTTTGTACTGTCAGGTGTATTTGTGTGCCCGCCATCATTGGTTGTGCTGTCCTGATCGGCATGCTCTTCTCGCCACTGGCGTATATAATCGTCAATACTGGACTGCATACTATACAGAAATCCTTCGATCATCCTATAATTCTTGTTTATCTTGATGTTGGTAAACTCTACAGGAATACGATTACCTAAAAAATTGATCTTTACAGTACCCCAACCGCTATACACGCCATTGGAACCTGTGAAACTCACAAGTGTCAGATCAACATTACCAGCGGCAATTACATCCCCGACACTAGCACTAGGCAAAGGGTCAAACTCTTCAATAGGTACAATTGGCGCAACATCGCCACAGGCCAGTACTTGTTCTTCCTGGGTGGTAAAATAAACGCTTTCGCTCCAACTACTTACTAGTCCATCCCTTCGGCTACCTACCCGCACTTCATACTCATTGCCGGGGGCAAGCCCTGATATGTTCAGCTCTCCATCGATGGGGCCGCCCGCTTGTTCAGGTTCATTGATACCGTACCAGGTAGTGCCATCGGCTACCCTGTATTCTACACGGTAGTCTTCCACCTCCGGATTTAAGTCCCAATATGCCCTGCCTTGATAGCTGGTAATGGCCTCAGCCCTTACACCCATTGGAGAGGGCAGCGCTGTTTCTGCTACCCTGAATGTACAAACAGGGCTAAACCCCTGTTCCCTGAACCTTTCTTTTCCGTTTATGTCTTTGGCCTGAATACGCCAGGCATAGGCCATGCCCGGGATCAATAGCGGTTCATCGTTATCATATACCAAACTGGTTTCGCTTGTTGAAAATTGATAAACAGGAGGCAGTGTACGCATAGCCTCGTAAGGATCTCGGCCCGTTGGCCTTATTTCCGTAAGGGTAAACTCATACTCCTGCTCCCCGTAAGTATTGGGCGAAACCCCAATAGGCGACCATTGAAAAACAATGTACTGTTGCCCATTGTCCAGGCTAATTTCCGCATCGCAAAACGGCAAGTTCAATCTTGGAGGTTCACTTAAGGCCATCCATGCTATTGCTTGTCCTGGTTGTGAGAGCTGACGGCCTGTTGTCACATCCAATACGGTAAAGCTGATCCTGTATAAGCCTTCCGGCAGCCTGCCTCCTTGCTGTTCATATTTACCACGGCTGATACCTCCAAAATTTAGGTTGGCTGCATCGAAGTAGCCAGCCAGATCAACGGAGGTTAATAACCGTGGAATCCCACTTTCAAGGGTTATGGCGGGGGCTTGGTACCAGGGAGCAGTTTCTAATGTTATGCCTGGCCCTTCAACTTTTAGCCTCAGCCTCACATCCAAAAACGGTTCCTGCAGGTCCCTTAATAATAGGTTTAGTTTTACCTGGTCTGCCTCCGGACGAAGCAAATCTGAGAAATACACACTGTATGGAGGCGATAACTGTAGCTGGGAGCTTATGGGGAACGTCTGCGCATTGGCGGGTATGCAAAATAGCATAGCAAATGCCTGGACTACTAGCGTGATAAGACTAAAATGTATAAGTTTTTTATTGATCATAATGGTTGATAATAGATTAGAACCTATAGCTGTAATTAAGTGTAATGGTCAGTTCTGAAAATTCAGAAGGGTTTGTAACTGTCGTTTCCCCTGACGTTAGCTTTTTCATGTAACTCAAGCCTATCGAAAGAGAATGCTCTCCAAGCCCCTTGTTTTTCTTAACAGGAGCTTTCTCTTCTTCCTTCTCTATGTCGGCAAATTCGGCAGGCATGTTTATGCCTGTAACCGTACTTGGTGGACCTTCCGGTTCTTGCTCAAGCTCCTTTTGTTTACCGCCAAGCATTTTTTGAGGTTTTAGACCAAAATTCAGGCGTAGGTTTAATATGCCAGATGTTGGCCTGCCCGTGGTTTCCTGTTTCAGATAGGTGCCGGAAAAGGTGCTGCGTATATTTTTGTTCATCAGGGGTTTGCTCAATGTCAGGTTAGGCCCGTAAGATCGTGACTCTGATGTACCGAATACGCTTTTGTTCCCGTTCAATGCTGCGCTGGCACTGGTTCCACCTGTGAGACTAAAGCGATAGGCCAAATTTCCACTAAAGAAAGTTGACTGCGCATCTTCTGCTCCTGTGGCTTCTTCGTTCGTAATCTGATATGAACCATTCAAGGAAATGCTTTTACGCACTTCTCTGCTTCCAAAGGAATACATGGTTGAAAGTGTTGCACTCTGGTTGACCTGATAGAAATTAAGTGTGTCAAGTTCATCCCGGAATGTCGGGTCTGCCTGCGCTCTAACGTTAGTGTAGGTGTTGAAGTTGGAATAGCTGGTAGCGAAATTCCATTGTTGAGACGGGCTATAGTTAACATTGACTGAGCCTACAACCCTGCGGGTGGCACTGGCCTCAGTGTCTTCAAGGTTATTTCTCTGAACCCCGGAAGATACGCCAATTGAGAGCTGGTTACGCAAAAGATTCAGGCTACCATTGAGGGTTATATTTTCCATGTCGTTGTTATTGTAGTAAGCGCCCAAAGTTTCATATCCGGGGTCTATCCGCTCATATTTCAAAAGCAGGCTGTAGATGTTGTGTGCATAGGCTATACCGAAATTATAAGCATCAAATACGCCCGATGTATTGATGTTTTCAGTTTCGGTACTATCAAGGGTTACGCCCCTTGTGTCCCTGTTGTAGTAGCTTTGGGCATATTCAAAATTAAGGCTTACCCGTTCCATAAGTTGCTTGCTTCCCGCTATGCTCCAAACCGTGTTGTCTTCGGGTGTAACCTCACTATCCTGCGGCACGAAATCAACGCTTTCAACATCGTCTTTTGCTGAAAAGACAGATACGTCCACGTTATAGCCCTCACCCCAGTAACTAGCCTTTGCCCCGTAACCCATTCTTTTATACACCGGGTCGGCATAATTTACACTATCCATTTGCGCGGCTCCGATTGCTTTATTGAGCCTGCCATACATGGCCTGTATGTTCCATTTACCCGGTGTCAGTTCAACACCACCACCAAGGAAGGTATGCCCTGACAAGCTATAGGTTGAAAAGTTCATATTACTATATCCTAAGTGAGCTTTTACCCATTTGTAACTTGGCGTTATTCCTATCTGATTGAAAGGCTGCGTATAATTCAACTGCCTGTTGGTGTAGCTGAATGTTAATGGTATAGCAAAATCATAGATGGAGATATTCAGGTTTCCATTGAGATACCATGTAAAGGGATCTCTGCGTTCTTCAATACCATCAGCATGGTAGCCAATTGCATTGTAGCCAAGCCCTCCCGTTACTTTGACTGGTTCTTTCTCAGTAAGATCGGTAAGATCCTGACCACTAATTTGATGGGCTGTTAACCACCAAAGGCCACAGGTCAGGAAAACACCTGCAATAAAGTGGTTCTTTAATACTTTCATTCTATTACCATCCTTATAGACATCTGGTCACTTCCTGTCACCAGTTTCATTACATATACACCTGCTATCTTACTTGTCAGATCAAAACTGATCTCAAAGCTTTCACTGGCTTCATAGCTATCCCTGAACTCTTCCATGCCTCCGGATGAGACAATGACCACACCTAAAGCATCTTTTTGATGAAGTTCAACAGACAGAGTGAACACTCCTTCAGAAGGGTTGGGATAGATTCTTACATCCTTAAAGCCTGTCTGCCCAAACAACATGTGATCAAGGCTGTCAGGCACATTTTCCGGCAGGTAAACGGTTACCGTTTTGGTAAGGCTATCAGTGCATTTTCCGTAATAGGCTGCAAACCTGATCGTATAAGTTCCTTCTTCATCAAAAAGCAGGGTTGGGATTGTGGCAGAAGGGTTAAGCACGGTTGCCCTCTGGTCAAAATACCAATTCAGGGAATCCGGTGTGGGGCTACTCGTCTCTACAAGTTGCAAAGTATCTCCAAGAACAATATCGGTAGCCGTGATAAACTTTGCATCGAACTTAATGTCATAGGCATCGACCGTTACGGTATCATGCATAACACATTCCCTGTAGTCCAATTCAACCGTGGAAATGTATTTTCCGGCCTTGTCTATGTATAGTGTAGGTTCCTGGTTCAATACAGTGCCGTTATTACTCCATTGGTATGTTGCACTACCATATCTCCACGAGGCATCCAGTAAGGCATTTTGGCCATAACAGAGGTTCAGATCCGGCCCCGCATTAATGTTAGGGGGCTGTGGGATATATACCGTGTCGGAAGCTATACAACCTTCGCTATCCCTGACATTCAAATAATAATCACCTGCTGTCAGCCCTGATAAGGTGGTATTCTCATTCTCCTTGTCGTGCGCCCATGCTATATTGTATGGGGCACTTCCTCCAAGCACTTCAACGCTGGCAGAACCATCGCTATAGTTGTAGCAGGTAACTGAATCCACCGACCAGTTAAAAGTGATGGGTGGGAAAAGGTTATTGATGGTTGTTGTTACGGTATCGTAGCAAATATTCTTGTCCCTGATAATTAAATCATAGGTGCCGGAAGTCAAATTATTGAATACAGGGTTTGTCCTGTAATACTGGTCATCAATGGCGAAAATATAAGGCCCTACACCGCCTGAACCTTCTACTTCAATGAAGCCTGTATTATCACCAAAGCATTTAACATGTTTAATATCCGTAACATCGATATTCAAGTTCTCCGGCTGTATCAATTCAAGTGCCTGGCTTTTTACACACCCGTTGTTATCCCGTACATGGAAGGTATGCTCACCTGCAGGCAGTCCAGTGATCGGGTTATCAATGCCAAAGGGTTCATCATTGACTGCATACTCATAACCTTTGGTTTGTGTGATCAGGCCACCTTTTACATTAAGTGTCACTTCTCCACTATACGTCCCGTAACAGCTAATGTCATATCCATTATATTTCTTGCTTTCAAGACTGATTAGTTCAAGTGCTTCATCAGCTTCGGCAAAGAACAGTTCGTCCGCCCACTCGGTCATACACCCCTCACGGTCTGTTGCCCTTATTCGGTAAGTGCCCTGGTCAAAGGAATCGGAAAGGTCAAAAGTTTGCCAGTTGGTGTCAGGGAGCTTCTGGTATTCATAAATATAGTTTCCCCATCCTCCGGTTACACCAGGTAATATGTGGCCGTTTTCTTCTTCCTTACATTCCAGCCCTGATAAAATCACTTCCTCAATGATCAGAGAATCGGGGTTGACAATCTCTACACTTGCCGATGCTTTTTCACATCCTTTACTGTCTATCACATACAGGCGGTAAACCCCATCAAACAGATTTTTTAATGTTAATCCGTCCTGTCTCTCCGCATCATTGAAGTCTATCCATGAACCGCCAGTTTCCGTTTGCCAGCGGTATGTGTAGTCTCCTATATTACCACCCCCGATAGCTGCCGTAATTCCTGCATCAAAGCTGTCGGTACACGTCATATCATCTTTTACAAGCTCTATAACTATCGGTTCAGGTTTTTCAATGGTTACCTGCTGCGATAAATTATAGGCATCAGGGCACCCATTATTATAAGTAATGGAAACGCTGTAATTCCCCTTGGGCAACGCACTCACTGTTGAGGTGTTTGAGGTAAAGGTTTCCCCTGTACCCATGTTTGTCATGGTGATGGTATAAGGAAAGGCTGCGTTTTGCACGTTAAAAGTTGCCTCTCCATCGTCCGGTGAGGCCTCGGGACAGGTAACAGGTGTTATTTGTTGAACTACAAGACTTAGGCGTGGTGGCTCGGGCAAGTCAACTGTACCTGTCACCAAAGAACATTTGCCTGCAACGTCCTGAACTTTCCAGCTATAGCTGCCATACAAAAGTTCATTAAATACCACCTGCTCACCGTCAGAATAGACATTGAACTGTTTCACTACATCGCCTCCTTTGGATAGGGTTACGCTATAGTCACCGTAACCACCTGTCGGGGTAATGATTATAATACCATCGCCCTGATCATGGCAAAGTGGTAACACTTGTTCAGCCGTTGCCGCAATTGGGTCAGCGGGTTGCTCCACCGCAATATCCGTGTATGAGTAGGACTTGCACCTGTCTTTGATCCACGCCACATAACTGCCGGGGGCAAGGTTGGTAAAGGTTGGGCTTTCCTGCCATTGGGTAGGCTCACCTAACACGTTTAGGCCGTATTCAATACTGTTTGGTTCCCCCCCGCTGCCTTGCACGGTAACGCTACCATCGTTGCTACCATAGCAGGTAAGTTTTGTTATTACAGGTTGGGTAATGCTCAGTTCGGGATCTTCTTCAATAGAAAAAGGGCCATATTCCCGGTAACAACCGCCATTAGTAGGGTTTCCTTCATCATTACTATTTTGCACATAAATATAGTATTCTGAACCTGCTGCGCCTGTAGCATAAACCCGGCCACCATTAGAAGAGCCTTCGCTTTGAAGCCCCACTGTTGGACAATTACCCTCTAATATTTGTTGCTGGGTGCAACTGGTCACTTTCTTCTGTAAATACCAATAGTATTGCCCGGTAGAGCCGCTAATATTAAAAGCAATAACACCGTCAGGCTCACCGAGACAGGCATTAGTTTGTGAAATTGAGCTGATTGCAGGGGCTGCTTTTGATATTTGATAAGCCTTGGAAACCTGTGAAATTGAAGTGGTTAAACCTGCTGTTGCCTCGACCTTGAAAGTAATATCTTTCCCATTGGCTACGCCATTTCTGATTTTTGAATAGTCCGCCGGAGCAAAGGTGTAGCTTTTTCCTGTTGCCCCGTAAGTAGTTGTCCCAAGTGATCGCCAGGCATCAATGTAACTAGGGTTATTGCAACAGTCAGGCAATGATATAGCCGTACATTTGCCATCATCCGCACAACCTACTTCTCCATTTGAGAGCGTGCAGAGATTGGTACAATATTGCGAAGGGTTGCAACCGTGACAAGGGGCCTGAATTTTATCTCCATCCACATGATATAGCCATTTCAGTTTGGTGTTTGACGAATAGGGAGAAATGTTTTTAATATCTGAATAGATCGTAATATTATCATTCAGGCATAAAAAATTCTCTCCAGGAACAGTTACTATATCGGGAACAGGTACGGTATAGTAAACATTTAATTTAATATAATAAGCATACCTGCTTTGTCCACTACGGTATAGGTATAGTGTTACCGTGTTATTGACTCCGGGTATAAGTTCCTCAAACTTAACAGGCAGGTTGTTGATAACCTGATAGCTATCATCTGCACTACTGGAATTACATGTAGAGCCTCCTTTTTCAGACCAGCCATGCGCTTTAAGTATTACAGGTGAGGTTGGATTATAAACAAAATTATAAAGCTCAAGTTCTCCACTAGAAACCTGATTGACCCAGGCACATGGATAAACACCATTATTAGAAATGGTGCCAAGATATTCGACTTTCAACCGCCATCCTTCTGTAGTATCGTCATGCTCATCAGGGTGCTTGTCCCCTCCAATAATCTTTATCTTTGCCGTGCTGATCGTCCCGGCAGTCTGAGCTACAGAACGGTACAAAGGCCAAAAAATAAAAAATAGACCTATTAATATCTTTAATGGTTTCATAACTAATTGGTTGTTGGTTTTATCCATGCACTTAGTGGTGACCTTTTATTACCCGAGTACGCTTGTATCCGGTATTTGTAGACCCTGCCGACCTTATAGTCATTTTCAATAAACTTGGTTTTGTCTGCGGGGAGCCTTCCCACCGTGCGCAGTGTACCTTCATCAAGAGACCTGTACAAAATATAGCCGTCAATGCCTTGAAGATCATATTTCCAGCTTAGGGTGAGCTTCCTTTTTTCCTGGTCAATGGTGTAGGTGATCTTCTTTACTTCCGGCAGTATTGAATTGTCAGGTACAACAATGTTGTACGCTGAGGTATCAGAATTTAAGCCCGCACCATCAAGGGCAATAAGTTTGTAGATGTATTGGGCACCTCCGGGCATATTTGAATCCTGATAAGTGACCTGATCGGGTTGAAGGTTTGCTATTAAAGTATTTATACCTTCATTCTCCCTATAAAGCCTGTAGCCTGCAAGATCTTCATCAGTTCCCGCTATCCAGTTGAGCATTACCTGACCGTTTTCGTATTTCGGTTTCCGTAGCACAGGGGCAGAAGGTGGAATGATATCGGGTTTTTTAAGAAGCACGGGAGCAGAAAAAGCAGAAGCGTTTGACATGTGGTCTACGGCCACAACCTGATAATAATAATCTTTAGTCAGGTTCTCTAGCTGGACATTTTCATTAAATTCATTGGCCTTAATAGTATTTCTATGGGCTTGCACATAGTCCTTATCCTGATGGTAAGACCTGAACACCTTATAACCGTGTAGGTCAGGCTCATTGTTTTCCGACCACATTAGGGTAACATTTCCCGTAGAATCAATTTTTCCTGTAATCCCGGTTGGTGGCAATGGTGGAATGGTATCCATTGATTGTACCAACATGGGCATGGATTCTACCACCTGCCCGTAGAGGGACTCTGCCCTTACTACATAATAGTTGGTGGACATAGGTCGGTTATCACTATAGCTTCTTGTAGAAGGGGGCAGTATTTTATCATGCACATTGACAAATGGCCCCTTTCCGGTCATGCCCCTTGCCACATAAAAGCCTTTGATTTCAGTTTGCAGGCCAGGAAAATACCAGTTGATATTGGCCCTGCCGGAAACATCAATTTCTCCTTTGCGGATACCGGGGATTGACCGTATTTTTTTATGGGCCTGACCTTGTACTACATTGGAGGGCGGCCCTTCTTTGCCAAATGCTGTTACTCCCTTTATCCTGTAGTAGTATGTCCTGTCATTGGCAAGGGAATCCATATAATAAATGTTGTAATCCTTTTTGCCACTAGTGTGGATAAGCTGTAGAAAGTTAAGCTCACTGGTCTTTTTGAATATCTTATTATCCGTGGACTTTTCTATGATATAGTAATTGTAGTCCATGCGGTTGAAAAAGCTGTTCCAATGAATGCGAACAGAACCATCCCCAAATTCTGCATAAAGACTGTCAGGTCTTGGCAGGGCATCAACTTTTGAAGGACTGGCTATAGCACTGCCCCTGAAAACGGGAAAGCCGGGCCTTTGGGAGGCAAGCTTGACCCGATAAACATATTCCGTGCCCGGCATAGCGGTTTTGTCTTCATAGTATAACCCCGAAGCTTTAGCGACCTCTAAGGACTGATCGGCACAGGCCAGTGCGAAACTAAAGCGGTTTTCCTGCTCGGTGTTCTGGTTAATTAAGGCCGCCTGTCCGCTGCTGCCTTCTTCCATTTGAAAGGATTCACCATATAGTGCCTGGGCAGTGATGGCTGCATAGCGGTTGTTTTTGACCAACGGTTCCCAAGCCGGAAGAGGAAGAGGTTTTAAGGGCTGACGGGTAAGTAAAATAGAATCCTTTAGCATGCGCTCACCCTCGGGATCAAAAGTATAACGTACAACATCATAGCCCAGCTCGTTGCCTATCCTCCATGCCATGTAAGTCGTGGGTGCCCAACGTAGTTTTACGCTATTTCCTGTTGCCCGCGACAATACTTTTATTTCACCACTATATTGGGTTTGAGCCAATACAAATGAAGCCGTAGCCGTAAGTATAAAGGTTATAAAAAGTGTCTTTTTTATGTCGTACATTGTTAATTATAATAAGTGGGTAGTTGAGGGCAGCAACAAAAATTGCCACCCTCATGGGGGGTGTTATGCTTTAGCCCCTGTATTTTATGAATTCAAAATCTGTCTCAAAGCTGCCAGTAGCTGTTTTTCCATCTGACAAGGGGATTTGAAAGCGTACTTTATAATGTTTGTCTGACCCTTCAATAGTTACTTCCCCACCTGCACCTATCAATTCAGTGATTTCTTCCTCGTAATCCTGCTCACCATTACCGTTACGGTCAAACCAGAGGACAAACCCTGTATAGACATTGAGGTTTACAATATCATCGTTACTGACAGCATTTTGATCTATAAAATCAAATTCCCCATCGCTGAAAGTCCCGGTTGAAGGGTAGTTAAGATCCACATAAACATTATAGGTGGCGTTTTCTGCAATGTAATAAGTTTCACCACCGTTGGTGACCAGTTTCAAGTCCCCATCAGTAAAGCAGAAACGGTTGCGATAATGGGTTTCGGTGCCTCTACCATCGGAACGGGCCGGATCATAAGGCCCATAGTCTTCTATATGCCCGGACTTGATCTGATACTCTTTACCATCATAAGTCAGCGTGTTGGTAACTGCAGGGCCATTATCATCATCTTCATCAGAACATGAGAACATCATGGCTCCGGCCAAAAGGAACATTGTAAGTTTGAAAAATCTACTTGTCATCATTTTAATTGTTGGTTTGGTTGACATTTATTTATTAAGGTTGATTGTAAGTACTCTCTCAGAAGTAAATGTATCGGTGCCCGGAAGCCTGTACCTGACGTTGAATCTCAGAGTTTCAAGGCTATACATATACTTGTAGGTGCCGATCAGGATAGACCTGACCCGCTGAGATGGATTGCTGTTGCCATCATATAAGTTGATCAGGGCGTTTTTTATATCGTAGTAATCGTAGTACCCATAAAAATCAAGGTCGTGCATGAAGTCGACAAGGCCCCCTTGTGATGGGTACGCTCCCATTTCTACCTGGCTTTCTTTTATTGCAGGGAAGAACTCCTGCTGAACAATGACGGGCTGATCTGGTGGTGCTCCGCCTTCCCGTGTTCCTCTTTCATCTACACTTCGCCATTCAATAACAGCTTGTGGATGCACCGGGTAGCCATTGTAAATGACGGGGTCTGCAAACCCTGTAAACCAGCTATTGTCATTCATCGGAGCAATAGAAACCACGGGCATAAACTTACTGGTACCACGTACTTCTGCTTTGTCAAAAAGCTCTGAAAGAGTTCCCCTTAGTCCGTACCGTTTGTATTGCTTCTCAAAAAGCAATTGGGAGAAGCTAAAGGATGGCATATCATCAATCTTGTCCAGGAACTTCTCATACTTGCTCGTTCTAAAGTAGTTCTCATACAGGTTAAAGCCCTGCCCAACCACAAGGTTGTTGAGCAATGCGGTTTGCTGTACGCTTACATTATTGTCTCCTTCATCCAATTGGCTCACGGATGTAATACTGATATTTGATTCTATATCAATGGCACTGTTTTTCGGCTCTCTGACCAACACCATTTTATAGGCTGTTTGTGTAGAGAGATCCGGCAGCACAAAAGATACCTTTTTGTTTGCCCTGCTATAGGATGCCGTGGTTTTAACAGGTACCTGTGAAGTGGCAACAAAGTGCATCTCATAGTTCATATCCGGGTCACTGAAAAGGTACTCCTGGTCGGTGTCCAGTAAGATGTAACCGCTTGTAGTCTCTTTCGTGTAGAAGTTGTATTGCCCCATGAAGGGGTAACCCGCCAAAACGTTGCTCTCTGGTATATAATCCGGGGCTTCTCCGGTAGTAAAGCTCAGGCTTTCTTCTTCGATCAGGTCTTTGCCGCCTTCGCTCATGTTTTTCCAAGTCCCTGATACTTTCTCCTGCCATACTACTTTGACCACTACATCAATCTTTGATTGCGGGGGTAGTATGCTTTCCGTTTTGTAGATCACACTGTTACGGGCTTCGTTCCATACCAGTTTACCTTCCAAATCCTGCCCGTTGTGGGTTACTGAAAATTCGGTCAGGTTGACACGATAGAATTTATAGTCATTGTCTTTGTTCAATATCTCCATTGGCCTGCCCTCAGGAACACTCAATGCTACCTGTGGTTTTGTGAACACATCAACATCCTTGTCTTGATTTAGAGGTTTAATTTGTCCTATGGCTTTTACTCCTGTCACTGCATTGGTTCCTGCTATTTCACATTTCTCTCCTAATTCAAATTTGAATTTACATTTACCCTTTACAAGCCCACCCAGGATATTGAACTCGCCTGTCACGGCACCCCTCATATATACGGGGTTAGGGAGTTCCGCTTGCAGTACAGAGGCAAAGGCCATATTGATTATCGGAAACTCACCCTCAATAAACTTTAAGTTCACTTTTACCCCAATCTCGGCCATGATATACGCCCATGCCTGACCGCTTGCATACCAGCCGTTAATGCCGGGCGTTTGTCCTGTATTGGAACAGGTAAAGCTGCTCAAATCCCTTAACATCAGGTCGAAGCCTAAACCTGCGCCTATCTCTCCGTAGAATATCAGGAAATTGATCCTGCCTGTATTTAATTCTAAGGAAGTACCAAAGGCCATGCCCCTCGCATTAGCAAGCATTCCTTCATCCCTTGACATGTTCATTTCACCCGCGAGCTTGCTTACCTGTGGTGGGAGATCGGGCATATCGGGGATGCGGTGCCCGGCCATGAAGTAGCTTTGGGCTACGACTGTAGGCCTATTTCCAAGCGCCACAAAAGCAAGCCCTATTTTCTTATCTGGCCGCCCGATATGGATAAACCAGTCGTCCGGACTAAAGTAAAGTTCTGCCCATCCCGCCAAATCATTCGGTCCCGTGCCTTTTAGCATATTGTAAACATTAATGTAGGTTTCGAGGGTGGCGTGGAATATCTTGTTTTCAAAGTCAAACCGCATCATAAGTTCAGCATAGAGCTTGACATCAGAATTGCTCCTGTCTTCTAAGGGAGTCATAAAGTAGGCATCACCCGTAAACTGGATATACTTTACACCTCCGTGGCTACCAAAGGCAATTTCAAACCAAGAGGTGCCATTAAACACATATGGATCGGGGGTCATGCCAATCGTTACACCAGCTTTGAAACCTAAACCTACATCAGCATCAGGGACGTAGGCGATCTCTGGCGTTGTACCATCGGGATTTAAAGGCCCCTGCTTCATGTGATAAAACAGCCCGCCTCCAAGCCTGTAGATAGCAAAGTTGGATGAGCCTAAAGGAATATTGACATCGGACATTGCCGTCACATACCAATAGCGGTACTCGGGCAGCTTGCCAAAAGTGCCTACGGCATTGACCTGAAAGCCTACTATTTCGGCATCCAGCTTTCCGTTGAAACCATTGCCGTACACAGGATCGCTATCAAAGAACTTCACCTCTCCGTTAAGGGTATAGGCTTCTGTTTTTACATCCACCATTATATCATGGACCCTTACTCTCTTAAATTCAAACTCGTGCCGTGTGGTGGTATATTCCCCTTCGGTGGTGGTGGTTTCTTTGAACTTGCCCTCCAAACCTACGGTCGTCTCCCCTGAAAAACCGCCAGAGCCGTCCATCAGGGTCAGCTTGGCATGGATAATAAGCGCTAAATCTTCCAATTTGTGATGCAGTCCTATGCTGTCTATTTGGAGGGGAAAGCCTGCCGTCATAGATTCGGTTTTTACTCCCCATTGCCCGCCCCGAACTACGGGGGCTTTGCTGGACAGTACCAAATTTTTGAAGTGCAAGCCCTTGGCGGTTATTTCGGACCCTCCGTTGATATCGGCTACCCCGTGTAACTTTGCATTGGCTACAAATCGCCCGCTATCACGCTCTAATGTTATTACACTGTTTTCATCCAGTACAATATCCGCTAGTAATAGGTCTGAATGCAGGGTTTCCTTTGTCTGTACTAATACCTGATAGTCCAGGTCGCCACCATTCCAGTAAATGCCTGCTGCATATTTTGTCGGCTCATCAAAGAGCGGCAACTTCAAATCTCCATTGAACTCGCTGCCAATAAGCTGGTTTTTCAACATGATCACGTAAAACTTCTCTATGCTGAAAGGCCAGTTTGCCAGTGCGCCTTTGTCCAGGCTTACAAGTCCCTGCGCTGTAAATGCGCCCGTAAACCCATTACGGTCAATGAGCATGTTCCTTGCCTCTACAGAAATCCTTTTGCCGCTGACGTTTAGCTCTGGGGGTAGCTCTACTTTAAGCTCACCGAAGTGTATCCCCGTCCAGAACTCGGGGTAGGTGCCAAACTCAGCCTCGTATTCTTCCGGTAGTTTAAAGCCTTGTGCATTGCGATCGTCGCTAAAATCAAGGGTAACTGCCCTTGCAGTAAACCGGAAGCCGGGGAGCTGTCGCACTTCAAATGCAGGCAGGTTGATTTGAGTGATAATTGAACCGGGATCAGTGGCCTGAACCCTGAAATCGGCTACAACGGGCTTGCCGGGGATATCGGCATTCGCTGCCGTTTCCTGTGATACAGTAACATTGCCATTCAGGGAGAGGTTTTTAAAGCCGTTACAATCCCATTCAATGTAATTTTGCCCTGTTTCCGATAGTAGGTTAATGGTAATATGTTGACCAATCGGTAACGCTTCATCGGTGAGCATGACAAGCCGTGTGCCTGTTGAAGCTGCAATACCTCCTTTGTGTATTTTAAGCTTTAAGGCGGCAAAGGCCACACGCCTGTCGATAAGGGGAAAGTACAGGGATACATAAGCATTGACATAGGTGGCCTCAGTTGTCACGACCAGGTTATCAAACAAGATATACTGGAGGCGGCCATTAATTTCTTTTACAACACCCAGGGGCAAATGAGCAAGGTCATCATCAGTCATTTGGCTGACTATGCGATTTTGCTCTATGACATAGTCCTGCAAGGCATGGACTTTTAAGGCCAGTTGCGCGGTGTCAGCCGTAACGCTGTCTGCTATGAATACATCGGCTGAGACATCGAGGCTAATGACGATTAATATTAAAACAAATATATACCTGAATAACGTCATGGTTATTTTTTTTATGCGTTGATTTTGGACAAATGGGTCCTGTTAAGCTTGTAAAGGGCTTATCAACTTTACTTAAATACTATATGGGGATTACTAATGGGGCTTTGATCGTAGAGCCTGCCTTAAATCAGGTGATCATATACTGTTCAAGTTTTGCGTGACTCTATAAATCTTTCAAAGCTATTATTATTATCCTATAATAAAAAAGCAACTTAATACCATTACTTACATGCTGGTTTGGCTTACTCACAACCTTTTAAAAGTTATTTAATAGTTGTTTGTCAGGCTGTTTGCCTGTTGCAGTGGTGGCAATCAGTGCAATTGTCTTACATTCTTGAATGGCCGTCCTTACCCTTTTTGTCTTTTCTGCTGTTTGCTGCTCGTTCAAAATGGACTGCATTCCTTCGCTCTATTTCATGACGGATCGACATATACCGCAGGCTATCTTCAAGAAGCCTGATCTTTTCGTTCAACGATATTTTTATCTTCTCTGCTTTTATCTTGTTTCCCCTGGCATTTTGGCCCTCATAAACGGCAAAGGCCATACTCAGGGCAAACAATACGATTAAAGGTACTATTACTCTTTTTTTCATAGACTTAGTTATTTGTTAAGACTTCCACAAGGGTAGCCTGTTGATGATTTCTTTATACGCATACAATACTCGCTTATATTCTTCTGTACCCATAGGGACCTCTGGCACAAAATCATGACTTAAGTGAGAGAGCCAGTTTAATGCACTATCTTGGCGGACAAGCCGTTGCTCAATATTTAACTCAGCAACATTTGCCCCTTGCAGGATGTAATAGAAGTTGTGGTTATAGTATATTTTAATTTTGCTCATCTACAGCATTTAGTTAACAGGGCAGTTCACTGGGTCTTTGATCAGGATCACCTGCAGCACTCTCCGAAGACGTTTTAGTTGCTCTACCTGCCCCTTCAGGCTGTAATGCATAAATTCAAAGCTTCTTTCATAATCCTCCAGGATGTTGGCCTTTTCCATAATCTCATAAAGCCCTTTTTCATAAATGAAGTGAGCAAATTCCATGTTGGTCCCTTCATACAACTTTGCCAGTTGGGTACTGTCTCGGATCAGATCGTTAACAGCCCCTAGGAGTTGTCCGTAGCGTTCTACCGATGCTTCCCAATTGGTGCTTTTTCTTTCCATTGTTTTTTTCTTTAAGGGGGCTCCCGGGGAGAGACACTTGCAACTCCCCCCGGATAGCCGTTAACTCAAACACGTCAGACAAGAGTGTTTCTAAGCATTGTTCTTTTTCACGAATGACATCACTATTTCACCCTCGGTTGTATATCTGTAAGCGGTTAGGTTCCTGTCATACACAATCGGGGCATTGAAGTCTTCTTTCATGATCCTAAGCATGTTAAATATGCTTCTTGGTGATACTCCCAGTCTTTTTGCCAGGTCTTTCGCATTACCCGAACAGCCTTTCCTAATAAGCGCGTCCGTGCGCTCTATTCGTTCTAAAAGTTTTATTTCCTTCATTTTTAATTGTTTGGGTAAATGACTTTCTAAACCATTTTAAGGTATGGGAGGTGTTATTGCCCACACCTCCCGTTTCACCCGTCAACCTAAACCAAATCAATCGGGTTATTTTACCCTTATACAAGTGGCATTCGTTCAGTCATTAACTTTCTTTTAAACTGATAATTGATCTTTTCTCTTTTTAAAAGCTTGGTTTCCGCTTCCATGTCTGCCAAAAGCCCCTGAAACCTTGCTCCATAGGTAGACAGGTTGCCATTCAACTCTTCTTTTAGGTCGGATTCTGCCAGCTTGCTAATGAATTCGATGTTGGCTTCAAATAGCTCCTGCGTAATGACTTCCATTTTCATGGCTAGCATATCCATGCTATGAATTACAGTCTGATAATCTTTTACAGTAGACATATGCTTTGATTTAATTCATTACTGTTCAGCGGGGCGAGCTGCTTCAAATTCCTTCACATAAACTCCTTCTTACCCTTTGTACAGATAATGCCTTTCCAAATGGATTTTGAACATGGCAATTCTGTACCTTTTACATATATTTGATTTTGCGCTATATAATAAACACACCTGATCAGGTGGTGTGCGCTTATTTAGCTCATGTTTTAAAATTATAAATTTGTGTTTAATAAAGCAACAATTCAGGAGAAAGTTTGTCATTTCCGTACTGTGAAAGGCTACTCGCAAGTGGAACTAGGGTTGAAAATTGAGGAAATCACTGGGCAACCCTATGATAGGCATGCGATTTCAGCCTATGAAACCGGCCGTAGAAGGATACCTGCTTATTTGGTGCCTGTGCTGGCAGAAATATTTGAGATTACAACGGATGAACTCTTCTACTCTAAGGAAGAGATCCGGAAATTTGATCAGATTGATCAACTAAGTGCTCAAATGGTTGACTATCGAGAGTTATCTAACACCAACCCGGAAGAAGCTGCGAAAGCGGCACTTGATTTATTAAAGGAGGCAAGAAAAGAAATTCAGACTTTAAAAAGCCAGTTAGCGGTAAGTAAAAATGAAGTATCAGAGGCCCATAAGAAAATATCTGTTATGAAGGATGTGATTAAGAAATGGAAAAAGCACGTAAAACAGTTTATGAATTATAACCCTTAATAATTCAATAACTATTCCGTATCCTCTATGTTAAGTTCAGCGCTAACATCTTCTAAATCCTGGTAAAAGCCTGCCATTCCGACTTGTAGCCTCTCTTTTTCTTTCTTCTCTTTCCTTAGCCTTTTTCTGTAAAAAAACACGCTAAGAACTATAGCCAGTAAGCACGCCCCTATGAGTTCTAAATATTTCGTTTGGCTGGCACTAAACTTTTCGTCCTTTTCTTTTAACGCCTGTTTTCTTTCCTGATTGACCTCTGCCGCTCTAATAGAAGCTTGTCGGTAAAGGGTTTCCAGGTTGTTGCGCTGCTCTTCCTGCTGTTGACTTCTTTGATTATATACTTTCAGATATTCTCCCTGACGAGACAATTGATCATAATTTAGGTTTTGTACCACACTATATAAAGTACTTAAACCGTTAAGCGCGATACCCAACTCCTTTGAGGAAAGGTCTGCCTTGGAGAGTTGCACTACTTCATCATACAGCACTAAGGCTTTTTCATTATTACCTTTTAGTGCTTCCAATTCCGCACTATAATTAAGATTTGGTCTTAGATCTGCCCCTTCAATTTTATTTTTGAGCGCGATTGCCTGAGACAGCCATTTTTCTGCTTCCGCTATATTTCCTTCTTTAATATAGGTTTCAGCAATGTTTCCATATATGTATGAGGTTTGAAGTTCACTTGCCGAATATTCAAGTGCCCTGTTATAATATTGTCTTGCCTCATTAAACTCCTGTTGCTTAAAATGTAATTTACCATACAAATTTAAAAACTCACCAATGTGGGTATTGTTGCCCAAACCTTTTGCCAAGTCTATCCCTTGCTTAAGATATAATTCAGCCTTGTAAAAACGGTTTCCATCAATATGTATAAGCGAGATATTTTGATACACCCAGGATAGCTTTTCTTTACGTTCAGCTTTTAAGAAAGCTTGTTCCGCCTTTTCAAAATGTGATAATGCTTTCTCATAAAAAGCTGCTTGATAGTAGATGCTTCCTAAATTCAAATAAACCAACCCTTGATGATAGGAGTCATTATTTTTTCCATAAAGCTCCAAAGCTTCGCTGTATGAATTGGTAGCTGTCTCGTAGTCGCCTGTATTTCTTTTCAATACAGCATTGTAAGTATAATATTTGGCCAAAAATTCGTTGTTTCCTAGTTTTTGAGCCTGCACTTTAAGTTTTTCAAGTAATGGATAAGCAAACTCAGGTTCACTTTTGTGCTTCAGAAATTCGGTGTGGGTAAGCTCTAAATCTTCAGTCTCCTTATTTTTAACCTCAATTATTTCATCGGGACTGCAAGCAAGAAAGGTTGATACAAGTGACAGGCAAAAGATTAGCTTCCACATGGATAAAGAATGTTTTAGGTTGATGCGTAAATATGGGTCGACAAATATGTCTATAATATTATGCAATCAATATTTATATATTTCCAAAACCTTACTTATATAAGGAAACTAATCTTTTTCTCATAGTAAGTGATATTGAGTTTTCTCAATCATTAAAATCATCAATGCCAGCTTCTTTAGGTTGATCACCTTCCGTTTTTAGTACATGATCATTAGCTGGGGAAACTTCCTCTTCCTGACATGAGGTGAAAGTCAGCCCAAATGTGGCAATAAATGCAATAGCGGCAATTTTTCTAATTTTCATTGTTTTTGAATTTAAATGGTTTAGTTAATTTTTGGTCATCAGGCAATTGAATAAGACCGTCACAAACTTAATTGTTTCATATACCATCCTCTAATGGTATTTTAAGGCAATGTTACGCTGGTAATGAATAGGTTATACTTGTATGGCTTTGAACAACAAACTAATTCGCAACCAATGGCAAGTAAAAGTGTTTTGTATAAAGCAGATATGCTTTACTGTACAGTAATAAGGCAATTGATATAAAATACTCTATCGAAGTGTCATTTTGATCCAATTGCTTACACAGAAATTTTGATAATTATCGATTACCAAAATGATTTGGCATGCATAAAACCGTATAGACCATTTCAGGGACGGTTTATATTTGACATTTATTGGATGATAAAATGGTTTAAAGAATTTCAAGCATATGACCTCTTTTGTGGGTTATCAAAATGACCATAAATTCACCTCTCTATACTAAAATATTCCTGTGATGTTTGGTTAAAAATACCCAAGGTTGGGTATTGACAACAAGATCATAGCTGGATTATCTTTAAAAATTCTTTGCAAATGGAACCTTTAGGTTTGGAAAGTGTAAGGCTGCATAGGGAAAGTTTTAGATGGAGTTGCCGGTAAAAGTTATTATATAGGAGTGGTTGGGTTGCTACACCCGATTGTAGTCATTTGTAAACATTTAAAAATGGATAAACACTGTTTATCTGGTAATTATAATTAAACAGCTATATAGCAGGTAAAGTGCATGCACTTTATCCGTACGTTGGGCTGCATTAGAGAAAACTAAAAATGGAATATCAAAGCGAAATAAGAGACAGTCAAATAAATCAGCTTTTTGAAAAAGTCGAAAGGAAAAATTATGGTAAATACTTGTCAAAAGTAAGACTGAATCCAATTCGAGGCTTTGACGATGAGACAGTAACATTTGATTTTCCAGTTACGGCGATAATTGGGCCCAATGGTGGTGGTAAAACGAGTGTCTTAGGAGCAGCTGGTTGTGCTTACATAGCTGTTAAACCTAGTAGATTTTTCTCGAAAAGTGGGAGGTTTGATGACAGTATGGCCAATTGGAAAATTCAATATGATCTAATAGATAAGGGCGTCAACACAAGGGACAACATTTCTCGAACAACGAAATTCACTAACTTCAAGTGGACGAGAGAACATAATTCAAGAAGCGTTGCAGTTTTTGGAGTTTCCAGAACGGTACCAATTAGTGAAAAAACAGAATTTAGAAAGTGCGCTTCGGGGAAATTCAATGTGCCTGAAGAACGTGTTCATAATTTAGATGTTGCAGTAAAAGATGCAGCTCAAAAAATTCTCGGTAAAGACTTATCTGACTATTCTCGAATTTCAGTTGATAAATCCGGAAAGATCACTCTATTAACAGGAACAACTAATACAGGAACACAATTTTCAGAATTTCACTTTGGTGCGGGTGAGTCCAGCATCATTAAGATGATTTTAAAAATTGAAGCACTACCTGTTAATTCATTAATCCTAATCGAAGAGATTGAAAATGGGCTTCACCCAATCGCAACTATTAGAATGGTTGAATACTTGATTGATGTTGCAATTAGAAAAAATGCTCAAGCCATTTTTACTACACACAGTAACGATGCAATATTACCACTTCCTCCACGCGGTATTTGGTCAGCAACGAATAACAAATTTTTCCAAGGGAAATTAGATGTAAGATCATTGCGAGCTATAACTGGACAAGTTCAGGCTAAACTGGCAATTTTTGTTGAGGACTCTTTTGCGAAGTTATGGGTAGAGTCATGTCTAGCGAATGACACCACGATCGTACATGATGAAATTCAAGTTCATCAAATGGAAGGTGATGGTATTGCAGTTAATGTTAACAAATACCATAACCTCAATCCATCAACAGAACATCTATCAATTTGTATTATTGATGGAGATTCCCTACAAAATGAGTCAGAAGACGATAAAGTCTATCGTTTGCCAGGTGAATCACCAGAATCTTATATTTATGATTTAGTCCTCGATAAAATAAATTCTGAAACTGAGTCTGTAATTGGCGAATTAACAGTGGCTTTACATAAACCTTACGAAAGTCAAGATCAAGTAAAAGAGATTATTAATGAGATCCGGAATACCAATAGGGATTCTCATTTACTCTTTTCACAAGTAGGAAAACGTCTTGGGTTCATAGCAGAGATCGTTGTTAAGAGCGCATTTTTGAACATTTGGATTAGAAGCTATCCAGATGAAGTAAATCGGGTAAATGAGATAGTGAAAAAAAATATAATTGAGTAATAAATACGACAGCCCAGTCGAGTAAGCCAGGGGAGTTTCACCCCTAACTTTTCACAGAACCGTACGTGAACCTCTCGATTCATACGGCTCTTATTATTCAATCGTTATTGGTATGAATTCGATCACACCAATTTGTACCCCAATTCCAAATTTTGACCTCTTAAAAAAAATGTCCTGAAGGCTACGAATATCGTGAAATGAATTATTCAGGAAATCCCGAGAAAATTTAATTCTTAAATAAATAATCATGGAAATTAATTTAAATACCAATTTCGACTACCAGTCTAAAAGATTTCAAGAGTTCTTATTTGACCAGAGTAAAACTTTCTTCAAATCAGTAAATACAGTACCTACTGGTTTTAGTTTTGATTCAGCAGATTCTAGATCAAGCAATCAAGATGCTGATCCAGTTCAAGAAAATGTCATCTTTTTAGTAGAAGAGGAATATGTTGTAGAAAAAGGAGAATCGAGAACTGCTGGGGACTTGAACGGACAGTGTGTTGCTGCAGGGACAATAGAATATCAAGGTACTGTTAAGATTAATATAGTGTATGGCCACGATCTTGACCTTAATCTTGAATATTTGTTATATATAAAAGACAACATTCCCTCAAGTGCATCTTCATTGGCAAAACAACTTTTTCAACAATTTGATCCGAAAATCCATGGAAGCGACATTATGAAGTGGATTGAGAGTCAACTTAAAGATGGATTGACTAAAGACATGTTTATTGTTGATACAATTTCTGTTTTCGAAAAAGTATCCGATAGAATCATAGTTGATGATAGCCAAAGACGGTCTCTTTTTAGACTTTATTGTAGCAATGAGGGAGGTGTAATTTATGACGAAAGAGGTGAAAGAATTTTAGATTACGGTCAATGGGCAGACCAAGAAAACATTGGATGCCGATTAATAGATGAAAGATTAATAATTGGGAGAGATGAACCACCACAATATGCAGAAGTACGAGAGTACAATTCAGGTAATCCCCCTACTAGGCAGGAACTCGACAGTATCACTGAAGAACTAATTAATCGAGTAATGCCACCAACTAACAATTGTGGTACTATGCAAAGGCATAATCAAAGATTACTAGAATTATTGGAATGGCCTGAATTCAAAATCGAATGGAAAACTAAAATAATCAAAATCGGTTGTTCGAAAATCACAATATCATACCCAGTTTTAAGAACCCGTAAATCTGAAATAGTTTTTTACGCATATATATCTGTTCCTAAAAATGTAGGTGTCGCTGCATTTAACATCGCAAAAGCATGTGCCTTTAGTTCTGCTTTAAAAGGTGCCGTTGTAGGTGTAGTATTAGGCAACTTACCTCTGGCCATCTCAACCTTTAAAATTTCTTTTAAGGATTGCGTAGAACGTGAGATAAAAAAATGTATCTATCCAGGCCTTTTTACAATTAAAGAAGTTGGTCCCTGGGAATAAAAACTACTGCCAGTCGAGTAGGTAAAGGGGAATTTCACCCCTTTACCTCTCACAGAACCGTACGTGAACCTCTCAATTCATACGGCTCTTATTATACAATCGTTATTGGCCTGAATTGGTTCATACCAATTTGTGTCCCAATTCCCAATGATAGAACAGGTTTGGGTATGACTCGGTTACGAACCCAGCGCACGGGACCCTTTGGAACACTCATCTTCTTGAGCTATATTCACCATTCAAGGCACACACGGTATATAGCAAATAGGGCGTTCTGTAGTTCACGAAAGTTCAGTGCTAATTACCAACACCACCAAATCGTTGATTTGGCTTTTAAGGATGAATAAATTAAAAACAAAATACAACGTTTTGGCTCAGTGCAGACTTGAAGGTTTATCGCTTTCTTCTGCCCTAACTTGCCATATACTAAACGTTATGCATAACCAGTTAATACCTTAATCGCTGTCTTTTATCAAAATTGTTTACCTAAGACATTTATGAAATGCAAAGAATAGACAATAAAAATCAAGAATCAAAAACCATGATATTTTGGGTGCTTGTGACTTTTGGAGCTTTGGTCTTTTGTTCATTGTTAGTTGTGGCACTAGTTTATTCCTCTTTTAAGGGATATCTCTATGGCACTAATGGAGTTTTTGTTCGGTATGGTATTTCAATTGTTCTAGGTCTTTCTTCGGCAGCCTTTTTGATTGGCGGATTAAAGGCAAATGCAGCAGTGAGGGGTAAAAAATTTGGTATGGCAATCGAATTGGGTGGAGGTGCCGCTATCGCTGCACTTGTTATCTGGGGTTCCATATACTCAACCAAACAAACTGAATTTACCCAAGGATTTTATCTTTTCAATTCTTCAACGAATAAACCCATTGACAATCAAGAGCTTTCTTTAACTGCTATGCTTCCAAATGGACCCCAGACAGTAATGGTTGGAGCTGAAGGCTATATAGAATTTAAAAATCTTCCTAACAAATTACTAGGAGCAGAAGTGGAACTCAGCATCCCTGTGGAAGGGTATAATCTCCCTGACACAATCAACTCACTCATTTTTAATGGAGAGACGAGGAAAATTATGCTGTTGAGAGATAATTCAGCGATGCTAAGGTTTAAAAAATCAGTTGCTTACGAATTCATTAGGCTTATCATCCCTCTTCGTATTATGGCTGATGATGCATTTGGAAATTACTCTGAACTTCCATTTGCAAATTTTAATAGAGATGAACTAATTAATACTTTAGCTGAAATTCCTATTTCAACAAATCCAGGAGATTTGACATTACCTGAACTACAAAGAATGTTTGTCTATGTTTCAGATGAGCCCATCTATAAAACTGAACTCGTAAAATCTAAAGGGACATACGCAGAGAGGCTTGCTGGTGCAGCCATGAGATTTACTGAATTTTATACAAATTTTTCTCAATTGGAACGAAACTATCTATCTGATAAAGAATTGAATCTAATACATGAAGTTCGACATACTTTATTTATCGAGAGGATGAAGAACTTAATTGGTATGAAAATAAGCAATGATGAAACATTAATTCCTGTTGAGCTCGAAGGTTTGTTTTCAGCGCTTGTAAATGCTGAAGAAGAAATGGGGCCTTTCGAAATGTATTTTGTAACATTCTAGACTATCAGCCTAAGTAGTTTAAAACGCAGAAAATATGCATAGTCGAGTAAGCCAGGGGAGTTTCACCCCTAACTTCTCATAGAACCGTACGTGAACCTCTCGATTCATGCTTACGCCGAAGCTTCAGCATAGGCGCTACGGCTCTTATTATGCAGTCGTTGTTGG
The DNA here is from genome assembly GCF_016775155.1 of Fulvivirga marina. Taxonomy (GTDB): domain Bacteria; phylum Bacteroidota; class Bacteroidia; order Cytophagales; family Cyclobacteriaceae; genus Fulvivirga; species Fulvivirga marina. The sequence goes on from NZ_JAEUGD010000018.1 coordinate 48,311, forward strand.
CCTGAATTGGTTCATACCAATTTGTATCCCAATTCCCAATGATAAATAAAATATACTATCCACAAGCTATAGCTTATCACGCACCAAAGTCTCGAATATGGTGGTTCACTTGATGATATCTCACCATATTTATAACCTTACCTTCGTCAACTATGGCTCCCCCAAATGCTCAACAATACACCTGACCATCCGTGGCGTTAGTTTCTTCATATGCTTATGATACCCCAACCTTTCCAGTTTCTCGATAAAGAGATCCATCCAGGTCACCATAGTTTTCACGTCCACATCATAAAGCTCAGCCAGTTCATACTTATATAAAGTGTGTTTTTTGAGGTTAAAGGATTCCTCCAACTCGATGGCCTCAATTCTTTTATATGTTCTTTTGGTAGTTGTCTCCATTGCTGTTAAGCCTTACCTGCCTATCCTCCGTAGGGGATCATCCTCGGGTAAGTATTCTTCTCCAATAAAATTTCCGATGAAGCCACCGATCAGGGCATAAGGGTAGCTATCCTCACATTTTCGCCATTTGGCGATTGCCAATCCGCCTAGTGTCCCGAGGACGGCCAATGCTGCCTTTTTTGTATTCTTTGATAGTTTCATTTTCATATAGTTGATAACCAACCCAGGCGGTAGAAGCAAGTGCAGCTCCCCAGGCCACGGTTGAAAGCATTCTTTTTCTTCTATCCCGGTAATCAATCAAAGTCAGCGTAAAGCGGTTGCCATAGAGGTTTTTGTGTATTCGGGCAAGCTTCGTGAGTAAAGCAAAATCCGTTGAACTGGCAAGTACCATGCAGCCTGCAGAGTAATTGTCAACCAGGACACTTGTACCGTTTGCAGTCGCCCGATGAACATTAATGCCAAATAGCCCGGTGTCGGGGTAACCGGAAGAAAACCAGTTGAACAAACCGCCTCGATCATAGTCACGGATCACCGTAACCGGCTTCACCTGGACTAGTGCTTCATAGCTGGCTTTGTGCATGCCAATCGCATGGCTATTTACGTATTGGCCTGCTTTCAGAAAAGCAGTGCCTTTAGGGTGCATAGGGTTGTTAAGCCAATATTGCCCCGGATCGGTGGTGCAGGGAAAGTGGTGATACACCCACTTCCCTGCATCATTCCTGTAAAAGACAATCAGCCAGTCATCAAAAGCGTTAGTTCGCAAATGCCTGCTTCGAAAAGCAATAATGTTCAACTCCCACGGTCTTTGATAGACTACGTAACCTTTCGCTTTTAATATTTGCTTGGCGTTATTCAGCACTGCTAATAAAATCGCTTACCGCCCAGATTTGCCGTTTCAGTCTTTTTTTGCGGTAGACACCGTCACCATCGCGGCCACCGTTGTCATTAGTATTCCCTTCCACTGTTATGACATATTGCTCACCCCATGCATCCACAAAGCCAATGTGCGCGGGCCTGTTAAGTCGGTCATACCAGATAAGAAAAACGTCACCTGACTTTGGTATGCTCTTTACTGGTTTTCCTCGCTTGTAAATGATGTTACGTTCAATAGCGAAAGAAGGAACCCACGCACTTACAGGAGCATCCACTCCTGCATGCAGATAACACCAACTTACGAAAGCCGAGCACCAGGCATAACCGGGACCAAGACCGGTAACAGCTAAATACTGCTCCACGACCTTGCCCCGGTTTGCCCCGCCTTGCTCACGTACACCGACCTGGTTGCTGTAAACTTGCTTTAGCCTTGCCCGAAGCTGCTTTTCCTTTGCTTCCGGGCTTGCCCCATTTGCTACAAGGCAAACCTCTTTGCCTGTTGTGTTGCTCTCATTAGCTTCAATGCAGGTTTGAGCTACAGCACTCGCGCCAAAAGCACCGCTGCAAATAAGAAAGCAAAGAAGATAGAGGTAGTTAGCTTTAGCTTTTGCCATGATTCCAGGGTTTTAAAGTCTGTTGCAAATTCGTTGTCCAGGTAATTGTCAGTGGTAGGCCAGATCAGCTTCATTAATATCCTGACCACACCATGCAGCACGAAAAGAGCTATCACTGCAAATAATATAATTTGGAATATGCCTGCGTCATACGTTGCTGACGTGGGATCTATCCACCTGAGTAGAATGTGGCTTTTCATCCACAGGATAAACCCTACCACTATGCTGGAAAGCTCACGCCAGACCTTAACGTAATTCCAGACATCTTTAAAAAAACTTTTAAAGTGTTTCATGTTGTTATTGTTAAATTGAGTTGTTTGTTTACTTAAATCAATGTGAGGTTCTTTTCCGGGGCATACACAATCTTCTGTTGCGGGGTATATATCTGGATAATTCCGGCTTTGCCACCAGTGACATAACCCAAGACCTTTTTTTGCTTCACCACAGGGGGCAAAAACCTCCCGTCACCCTCTTTTAAGAGCGTTGGTTTGCGGGTAACCGCAAGCTTGAACAGCTCCCGGTTGTAGTCAGAAGCCATGCCAAAGCCTGATAACGACCATACCCCATTGCGGTTAATCAATCCCATGCGCTCAAATTCAGTCCGAATCTTCACTTTGGAAGGCTCATTGGCAGCAAAGGCCACACTTAACAGGGCATTGACCAGGCTGGTTATCCTGGTACCCCGAACCCTTGCTCCTTTAAAGTGGCTGCTTACCGCCTGGTAGCCTGCTACATCTTTGATCTTGGCAAGCTCATTGAGTACCGTGAATATGTTTTGTTTTTCTGCCCCGGCTTTGATCCCGTCTGCTATAGCCTGGCTATCTGTTGATGATTTACTGCTGGTCCCTTTGGCTATGAGCTTTGTAAAGGTGGCCTCAGAAACCATAGCAGGGAGACCTGCTGCCAGCAACGCCCTGACCGTACCTGCACCAAACACTCCGTCCGGGGTTCCGTCTGGTTTGATACTTGTAGACCTGATCGCTTCTGCGGCCTTGCCTCCAAGGGATAGCAAAGCAGATTGCAACATTTTTACCATACTACCCTTTGCCCCGGTGGTCAATGGAAAACTGCTTTTGTTCTGGGTTACCGCCTGCTGAACCGCTTGGGGTAGATGGTTTATGATCACATCACCTCGTCCGGAAGCCGCTTTGTTTTTGATCATTGTATAAGCCAGGTAGCCACCTCCTAACAGGGCACCCGCGCCAAGGCCGTAAACAATTAGGCGCTGCCTCTTTTTCTTGTCCATTTGCTTTGTGGGCAGTTGCTTATTTTGAGTTCTTTTCATTGTTTCTAAATGTTAAAAATGTATTCTCCCATTCAGCCCCAGGCGTAATGGCTTAGAATTTATGATGTTAAGTGCCTTTGCAAATTCTTCGCTATCCAGCTCTGCTTGCATATCTGCTACAAGGTCTATCTTATATAAGTCCCGGTATGCCTGCTGTACCTTCCGCATGTGACGGCTGTCTGGTATATCTTCAAGAATCTGGAATACCAAGTCTTCATTGGTTCCCCACCCAAACCAAAGATCATTCTCAAATGCCATCTTCAATTGGATTGCGTCGCTGGCGGGGTTTCCGGGATTAAGGGCTTTCTTTTGCCGGGCTTTCTTCTTAATATCCCTGACTACTTTGCGGACAAGTAAGAACGTTCCCACTCCGGCAATACTGACCAACGCAACATCCAGGAGCTTGCCGGAGAGGTTGCTATCCTCTTCCGGCTCACTGTCCCGGCTCCTTGCCATGCTTACTGCTTTAAGTATAGGGAGCACCTTTTACTTTACTTTTAGTTTTACCATGTTACGGACGAATGCATCTGTTTTGAAGATTTTCTCCATTTTGATGATCCCCTGGGCTTTGAAATTCTTTATCATGGTTTCAAATGCCCCTTTAACCTGGGCAGCTTCGTTTTCGTCTTTAGCGGTCAGGGTGATGTTTAATTTAAATTCCTTCATGGTTGATATTGTCTTGATTTACTTCGGTTTCTTCTCCTGTCTTTGATTGGGTACTGTTTTGTGCGTTCCTGACCTTTCCTAAATGGCTCAGGTAATAGGTCAGTTTTTGTAGCGTAGTATTGTCCATTTTCAGGCTTTCGCTGATTTGCCCTAATAGCAATACCACATCCTGTAACTGGTCTTCTTCAAAGAGGCTTTGGAAGTATTCAGCAAACTCAATAAGCTCTTGCTGTTCTTCTGTCATGCTTTGTGGTTCCGGCAAGGCCGCCATTTGTCCGCCCAGCTCGCCCAAAGTTTCAGCAAGCCCCTGTAATTGTTTTGGGTAGCGCTTGGCAAGGCCACTGACAGCACCAGGGAGCAAAGCTTTGCCCAGCTCTACAATACCAAGCTTGCGTACCAGCTCGGCAATTTCTGCGTCCTTTTCTTCTACCTCGTCCTCTGCCTTTTTTAGCTTGCTTTCCAGCTTTTCTATTTGCTTACTTTGCTGCGCATTTTCCTTTTTCAGTGCCTCATGGTCACGCTTCATTAATTCTTCCTGCAGGAGTTGGGAAACGTGGTTGTTGACTCCGTTCAGGGCTTGTTCCTGGTTCTGGCTCAATTCGTTCAGTTTCTCTTTCAGTCGCTCGTTCTCCATCTCTGCCCTTTGCAGGGCCAGCTTATCGGAAATGTCGTCAGTGTGGTCATATTCCCTTGAAATATGCATTGGAGGCGAAGTCTGGTTGAGCTTGTGCCGAATGTATTGGCTTTCATTCTCCAATCCCAACAACTCCATCTCCTCGTACTGCTCATCGTTAAGGCGGACAGATCCGGGCTTTCTTTCTCTGTAGGTTTCCATTATCATGCTTCAAGTACGATTACTATAAATTTCACTTTATCTATTCTTCTGCTGATATTCTCAATCACTATCCGATCACCATGTTCATGCATATTTTCCTCGATAAAAGGATCAAAAGGAGAATACAAGCCATAGTCGCTATTGACACGTATGCCCGGCCCTGCTTCCACGACAAACCATATTTCATTATAGGCCATTATCTCACGTGTCTCCTTACTGTTGACACTGATGTCACGATAATCCAGCCTGAACTTTTCAAAGCCTCTTTCTTTTACTCGTTGCGGTGCATAATGAATGGCAAACTGCTCTGTCATAGTTTTTCAGGTTCATATTCGGCCAATACCCAAACCCTTATTTTATAAGGCAGGGGTTCGGTTCGGAGGTCCTTTACAATGCCCAGGATATAGCCCGTGTCGTTGTCTACTTCCAGCAGCGTAAACCGGGGTGTTTCCAGGTGTTCTCCCAAAGTCCTTTCCTTAGGTGTAATCCCATCTTTTATGATGCCTTCCGTAGGCTGGCAGGCGTAAAAGAGGCCTCGCGCATTGTAGAGCTTTACTTCGCATGTCTTCATTTGTTTTCTCCTATTTCAAGGGTTATATCCACTGTTCCCGGTCCTTCATCACTTACCCATACATCATAATCTTCCGTAAACCCTGTTTCAAGGTCTGTTACAGGGATTGTAGCAGTTTTGATAAGCTTCAAGCCAGTATCAAACACTTGGAAGAAGTTCATTCTCACGGGTTGTGCGTAGTAGATCCATTGTCCTTTTTCTGCGGTAAGGTGAAACTGGAAAAGGGAATCTTCGAAAGCACCGGAATCGAGGGAGGTAATAAACCCGCTGTTAAGGAGGCCGGACGCATGGCCTTTACCTAAATACCATTTAGGTGCTCCCTGAACAGGTTGTACCATAGTATCTAATACCACCATCGCTCCGGTTACTCTTCTGACTGACTTCGGAAGTCTTATGCGAAAAGTCTTTACCCGTCCCATCTGTTCTATGATAATTTCGGCTGGTAAAATTTTCCTCCGGACAAAGTACTTTTCATCTTCCCCGTTTAACCTCTCAGTAGTTTGAATCTCCCGGATCATGCTTTCTCGTCAGTGATAAGTAGTACATAAATTTCATAGCCATTTTCAAAAGGCGCTCTCACATGGTCGTTGTCCTGGAACCTGAATTTTAACGACAGGTCTCCGGGGGGTACATCTCCCAAATGAAAAAACCTTTCAGAAGGACTTACATCCCCTGTGGAAAGAAACGCCCGGCAGGGAAAGCCCTCGGGAATAATTTCTTCTCCGCCAATTTCAACTTTCAGTGTCCCTCTTAGAAACAGCTTATCATAGTAGCTGCTGGAAAGCTGGATACCTTTGATCCGAACTGTCCGTTTTGACAACTCCCAATCTTTCGTGACAAGCTTACCCGCTTCTTCCACCTTAAATTGGAAGAAGGGGTAACGTTCAACCGCTTTTATATCCTGGTTATCCATTTCTGAAATGATTAAGCAGGTACGGTTGAAGTTCCTGCAAGCATCACCTTGATCAACGTCTTTTCAGGGGCATCATCACCCAATTCGATCATGAATTCGAACTCCTCATCATCACGAATAAAGCGCGGGTTTTCCAGGTAATAAGTACCCAGATTAGTGGTCTGGTCATTGTCTGTTACAAAGTCAGTCAAAGACCTTTCGTCAACAATGATCTTCTTATTTGCCATGAATGTGAAGTCTCCGTTTTGAAGCCCTGCAACTTCCTTAATGCTACCGAAGTCGGCAGATAGTTTTAACTTTTTCCATGCGAAGTCCGACTGTGGTAAGTCTTCGGTAAACTCTGTGGCTATAAGGATAATGCGGTTGCAAAGGAATAAACGGTCCTTTGGGAGTTTTGCCTGCGTGACATTGGTTATTCCCCTTTCTTTGGCATCCTGTGTTTCGAACATATGGATGGTCGCCTTATCTCCAGCGTATTTAATACTGTAGTATGCGGTGTCAGCTAATTGCAATCTGCCGTCTTTGATTTTCTCGGCCACCCGTACCATCTCAGGATCGTGCTTTTTTCCTTCTTTAGAGAGCTGCACGTTAGCGTTTACAATTTCAAGGAATTGCTCACGCGAGGTTTTTCTTACTTTCATAGTTGTTGTTATTGAATGATTTAAGTTTTGTGTTATTTTTTCAGGGTTTTGACCGAACCCTATGCTGTGGCCGCCAGTGAAATGGCATCGAGGCCGTTGATCTCGGCCATATCCACACCTTCAAAGCCTTCGATACCATCCATGTAGCCGCTGGTATAGCTACCTTCATTGACTACATTGCCCGATTCTAATTGGCGAATGATCTCGTCTACCTCAGAAGTGTCGAAGTCGTCGGCAGCACCCATGCTTCCGTAAAGCACCTCGGCACCACTTAACTCCATGTTTTTGGCCATTTCAGGAGAGACTTTGTGTAGCATGATCTTTCTGCCAAGCACTTTTAGGGTGTTCAGCACGCGGTTTTTTGCTCCTTCCATTTCGTCCTCGAAGCCTTCTACACTTTCCTGCTGTGCTCCGGGCTTTTTGAGTTGGGGTGCGATACTGGTCATCATGGCTACCCCTCCGGTCATAGCCCAGGGTTTGTCGTAGTATGCCCCTACGAGGGTGGTGGTTAATCCGGCAAGGAGACTGGGCCAGGTGCCTAGTGCGCTTCCCACTATGACACCGCCCAGTCCGCTGGCGATATTAATGCCGGATGTTGTTAATACTGTTTTAGTATCTGTTTTTTTGGTTTTTGACTTTTCCATTGTTTTGACGTTTTATCTACTTTCTTGTTTTATAGCAGTGTTTTTGGGGCGATCGTTATCCTTTTCGGGACGGGCTTTTTCTTTTTAGCTCCAGCTTTGCCTTTGGGAAGTCCGGCCATTGGTTTTGTGGTATTCTTCTTTTTGGATTGTACCACGGCATAGGCTATACCACCCCCCGCCACAAGAATGCCCGTACCAATCACCAAAATTTTGTTTTTGTCAAACCAGCTTTCTTTATTCTCATTGTTGGTCTTATCAGTGGTTTTGCCTGCCGCTTTTGCGACTTCCTGGCTGGCGACCTTTGCTGCGTTCATAACTTTCTGGACAGCCCTGGCTTCCTGCATGGCTTTCTCTTGTGCTGCCCTGGCTTCCCTTTGTCTTGCTTCTGCTTCAAAGTTGGCAGAGGGTGCTGCTGTATGTTGTGCCATCGTCCTGAAGGAAGCAGGCAGTTGATTTTGTCCGGTGGGCAACCTTAGAGGCAGGGCAGGACTACCGGGTCTTACCAGTGATTGCGCGGTGTTTACAACGCCTTTGCCCGTGTTTACCAGGCTCTTTCCGGTATTTACAACATGGCTTACTGTATCTTTGGCCTTTTTAGCCTTATCAAACACCCCGGTAATCTTGTTAAGGACGGCAGCGACAGCCGCCACCGCGCTACTGGCTGCTGCCAGGGCTGAACCTGTTGCTACCGCCCCTAATCCTTCAATGCTCATTTCTCCCTGCAGAAGGGCTTCTACGGCTTCCTCATCGGCCTCTGCTACAAACCTTTCAAATTCGTCTACATATTCACCCTCATCCACCAACCCTAAGCCGTTAAGTTGCGACCCGGATAGTGGCACTGCCTTGTCTTTATTTCCTTTTCCTGATAATATTGCTTTTCGGAGGTTGGACCTTTTTCCTCCGGCTGTTTCGTACACTTTCTCAGCGCTGGAAATGGCTTTTTTAAGTTTGGAAAAACCGTTCATGTTTACCCCGCGTCTTCTTGCTTCTGCATCGGACAGGTAGCCAAACCTCAGCTTTTCCGCTACTTTCATGAAATTGAGTTTCATGGCAAGCAAAAAGCCGTTCCGTAATAGGATGGTACCGGGGTTCAGGTAACGGTTAGTGAATTTTACAACGGGTTTAACTACTTTCTTTACAGTGAATTTTGTTGCGTTCTTTACCCCTTTACCTATTTTCTTTCCAAGCTTTTTTAAGCCTTTGCCAATCTTTTTGAAAAAGCCTAGTTCTCCCAATCCGTCCACGGTGTAGATGTTTTCATCTGCATCGGCATACATCACCACGTTTCCGTACTCATCGAGGATCTCATAGGCTATCATGGGGTCTTTCACGTAGCCTAAGCCAGAAAAATCCAGCTCTTCGTCATCATCATCAAGTTCCTCAAAGTCGATTTCTTCGCTGTCATAGCCGTCCAGATCAATGTCCTGAATGTCGACATTGTCAAGGCCACTAATGGGCAATCCGTCTAATCTGTGTAGTTCCATATTCGTGTTGATTAAGTAAGTATTTTGATGATTTGATATGTCCCGATCCCCGCGACTCCGGCAATGAGTACTTTGGTCCAAACTTTTCCTTTTTTCAAGGTGGTGTTTGATCGTGCATGCACAGGGTTTTGGCTGGCGGTAGTGGCCTGTTGTGTATTTTTGGTTTGTATGTTTCGGCTGGTTATAGGAGCAACGAGTAAGGGTTCCGGTATTCGCTTCACCTCCGAAGGGACCTGATGGGTAACCTGATTTTGCAGGCAGGGCATTTGTCTGCCTACCATAATATTCACATTTACCGGACTGACAGGTTTTACCCGATAGGTAGGATGGTGCTTTGACTTTGACCTGTGTTTGTTGATCCTCGTTTTGATCACCTCCCTGAGTGCCAATGAATCCACTCCGCTGAAACCTGACGGGACACCTTCTATGGTACCAACCAGGATTCCGTCATTCATGGTAAAGTCTTTCTTTTCCAGGTAGGGCACTTCATAGTCGAACCAGCTGGTTACAGTGTCCATGATGATAGGAAGCTCCTCGGTAACTACTGTATAAATGTGCTGGTATCGGGGCACTAACCAGGGGTTGCTCTTGACCGGGTATTTAGTGATCCTAATTTTATGTTCAATATTTAAATTGGTTAAAAGGCTACAGATCATGACCGTCATGCAGTCACAGTCGCAGCCGGTCTTTCTCTCTGCCCAAACCCGCGAAGGCCTCCTGACCTGCTCGATACCCTTTTTGTCCAGCTTATACTGAATATGATCGTAAACAAATTGCCATACGTTGCGGCAAGTATCCCGAACGTTAGAGCCTTTTAACTTTGGGGCAACCTTTGCCGTGTCGTCCAAGGTAGTAGCCACCATTTCCTTGATCAGGTTAATGGTATGATGCAGTTTGGCCTTGCCTTCCGGCTGAATAACGGTATCAACCATGCTGCATTTCGGGAACAGGTGGTCATATTCGTAACCAGGCTTTATCTTTCTTTTTCCGGCCTGCATCAGAAAGAAAGGGTTGTGGTTTCAGTGTCGGTGTAAGGGATGCCGTTTACCGTGGTGGTTACAATTACGTCCACATTTACACTGGTTTTGTCTTTGTTCCTAATCGCATCTACCAGGGAGAGGCCAAGACTTTGTGTCAATGCCAGCCAGCCAAAATTCATGTCGATTTCAAAGGTCTTTTGGCCGAATTCAGGAACGGTGATCTTCTCGTCTTCCAGTTGGGATGTACCCAGACTTTTGCCTCCATAACTTATTGTAACAAGTGGTTTTTGGAGGGTAATGGTAAGTTTATTCGGGTTCTTGATAGTGGCATAGATTTTTACGGCAATACCTGAAAGGCCTACTTTATGTATCTTGGCTTTTGTCTTGGTTTGAATGGTTTGTGATGCCCTGTTGAGTTTGAGCAGGTATCCAAAGGTGAGGATTCCCGCGCCTGCTCCTATGATCCACTTTAGCATAGTTTTTCCCGTTTTTTCTTCAAATATTGGTCGGGAAAAACGGGGATCAAAGCGGGTCTGGCTTATGCGGGAAAGGCCGTTTACTTGCTGTAAACAGAAGTTTTTTTATGGACTTAAATAGTGTTGATAGGCTCTTTTTGACACTTTTTGGCTCTTGCGTAGATTCTCAGAGATCGTTCTGAACTTTTGGGTTTATATTAGTGACATGGAATATTTGAGGTTTAAAAGCAAGGCAGAATTAGCCAGGGAGTTCGGGATCAGCCGGGAGACACTACGGTTAAAGTTAAAGCAAATTGAAGGGCTGGATACAGGTAGGAGGCAATTGCTTTATCCGTGGGAGTTGAGGGTTATTTATCGGGAGTTTTGGGAAGGGCAACGAGCAACCTAATACAATATTTTAATTTAAAATTTCACTTATTCAAGTATTTTCTTTACGTAGTCAGTGTACTCTGTTTTTATTCAATTGAGTCACCCCCTGAACTATACATACCACTCTTAAAAACCGCTTAATGGTGTGTAAGAAATCAATAAGAATCACCTTATTATCAATATAAAAAAGAGTTCCATTATCCCTTCTTTCATACAACAAATTATTTATTTCTTTAATGACTTCAATTTTTTCCAATTCATTCACTATATGATCTGGATAATGAGCGAAAACATTTCTTAGGGTATTGAACCTTTGAATTTGATCCCATTCGCTTTTTACATCTGTCATATCAATTTTTACCACCTGTTCCATATACTGTTTATACTTAGAAACATAACTCCCCTCAAAGTCCTTTAATTTTCCAGAGGTATCTTGGTTCGCGTTAGCAATGCTGTATAATTCCTTCATTGTCTGCTCAAGAAATGAGTAGATTGATATTAGGGTTGAGCTGTAATACAGTGATTTAATGTTTTTTTTATTGAATAGTCCACCATATCCACGTCGTCACCTAAGCCGTCAGAAAATTCTTTCTTGATCTCTAATAGCTTATTTTTCACTTGTATGTTTATCAACTTCTCTGTCATTTCAATGTATTCCTCGAAAGCATCAATTTTAAGTTCTACATTTAAACCAAACTGAAACCTGCAAGGCACTTCCTCATCTACAAAGCATTTTCGTAATCCAAATAGTCCCATGTTTTTATTTTAGTTTACAAGTGGCTACATTAATTAACGTTCAAAATATGACCTTTTAAAAGCTCTTAATTACCTTCTTAAAATAAACGCCATTGGGCTATTTAGCCCCTCTCACGGACCAATATCGAACAAATTAATAATAATACTTTCATTGTTGTTATTTACATTGTTGTTAAGGCCACTTACTTGAGTGGTCAAGATATATTACCTTATACTAGTTGCTATGAGTTTTAAACCTGCCCAAGTGTTCTGAACAAATACTGAAACCTTGGCATGAAAATGGGGATTTTATAAAAAATCCATAAAACCTTGATTATCAACTTAATAATTGGATTTCACAATTATTATTAAAATATTCGAACAAAATATAGCTCAAACACATGAAAAACAACAAATATTTATATGACAATTACGATGAGTAGGAAGACTTCAAACGCTCCAAAAGTTGAGGGTAGGTGTCAAAGATTTTTCTAAGATGTTTCGTACTGGTGGATGTGATTTCAAAATGATGTTGGTACATGTCCTGCCACATCACTTTGACTTTGACATTGATTAATGGATCATGGAGGCTTACCTTCTTAATGATTTCTACAGGGTGAGAAAAATACTTTTTCAGGTCGTGAATAGGTAAGAAAGGGCCAGCCCCCATCGAGTAGTAGAGCTTACCCTTTTCTTTAATCACCTCCATTAAGCAATGTACTCCGAATTGCTTGACTTTATAAAACCCTTCTTCTAGTTCCATACCCTTAGAATTACACTTACAATATTAGTAATTACTAACATAATTAGCAATAATTTCAGTTGGGATATGCTTATTTTTTTCATCATAAGTCCCTCCTAATAAATCTGTTACATTTCAGTCCTGTACTCACAAATTCTACTTTCCAGAGTTCCAAATTTCTTTCTCTATATAGCTTCTTTATCAAAAAGGCTTCGCCTTCCAAAAGCCGTTCGCCTGTCGGGTCTGTATATATCATTTTAGTTTTGTACCGCTTCATGATCATTAACTATGATTGTTTTCGAATTTTTATGTGCGGCCATGTGGCCATTGAGGGCTTTGACGGATGGAAAGGACTTGTGACAATGTTCACATGTATACAACACTTCGTTTACAACTGGTTTACTGGTGTTGACAATGGTGTTTCCGGTGTGGTCCACCATTCGGCTTCGGTTTTCTGATGCTTTTTTAGCATATAATTCAGCATAGCTATAACCAGTATAGGCTCCGAAAACACAAAGAAATACTTTAGTCAGGCGTATTAAATAGTTTTCTGTAGGATCGAATGGGTCAAAAAACAATATCTCTACTATGAGTATAAATATGGCAAATATGATAGGCTTGCGGCCAATTTTGTGAAATGTAAAAACCAAAACAGCTATCGCGAAAGCAAAGGAGTATGCAAAAGCGTAGATGTGCTTGAAATAATTACCGGCAACAGGTGAGATATTATAGTAGAGCTGATAGAGGTTAACGGTAAGTGGGATTGTAATTGAGAGCACCCCTATAAAAATGAATTTACGGGAGAACATGAAGGTCTCCACTCTATCAAAAAAGCCATTGGTTTGTCTATTTTCCATTAATTCAAGTTTTAATGCTCTCGATCAATTTCCGCGCCTCGGAATTATTTATATATCTCTGTAGGGTCTACACGGTCGACTTCTCTCCCTCCTTGCCTATTCTCATAGATAATGGCCTTTTTCCAATCTCCTTTGAGCGCTCCTACCAATAGCATTTTCCTAAATCTTCTTATCCCTACTGCTTGGTCTGGTTTACTGCGTTTGCTTTTTTTATCACGGGAATAGAATACCCTGGTCTGGTTATTATTCTTCAACACCCAACATCTCGTGAGTGATGTTGACTTTAGATTCTCAGGCATGGGCTATGATATATTTGTTATAGGCTGACAGGTAGGCTCGGGTGATCATATCATCATTGAGTCTTTCCAGATGCTTACGGTGCTTATTGAATAGCTCATATCGAGAAAGGTGTTTATGCCTGCCTTTTCCCCTCTGATGGTCTTCGAGTTGTCGTTTCATTTTTTGAAGCTCAATCTCATTGCGTACCTGCAGTTTTAAGGTTTCTTGTTTGAGGTACCACTTCCAGGTTTTCTTAAAGCCATTTTTTACATTGTATGGGCAGAAATACAGATCGGCTGGTGCTATCCATCGGTCTGGGGAACGCTTCAGGTAATCACATACCATTCGTATCCTGGTCAAACAGGACTCATGGTAGTTTTCCCATTGCCTTTCTGTGTAATCTGCTTTGAACCCTCTGTAAACAGAGGTCCAAATGCTGTTAAGGATAGATTTTTCTTCATAATCCTTGAAAGTTTTATCCGGATAAAGGGCATTTTTTGCATACTGCCAGAAGTTCCTGACCAGTTTGATATGAAAAATGCGCGCCGCCCCCCCGGCCTGCTGCTCTTGTTTCTCCTGTTTGGGATGCGGCTGCGGCATTTTTTCTGGTTCTGGTGAAGGGTTTGTTTCATCTTTTTTTAAAATATGGGCATTCAGGACTGTGGCTAAGGCCTCTTTTGCCTCTCTTTCATTCAAATCAGCGGCATTTTTTCTGGTGCTCTTGTCAAATGCTCCTGTTTCGTCTTCGCCGTGAGGCAAGACACACTTGTCCGGCTCATGACGGACGCCTTTTTCACTATACACATTGCTATTAATATTGTTATGCTCTTGTAGTTCGTGTACTAATCCCTGAATTTTTTTCCGATTCGCTTCGATATGGTTGTAAACAGGGGTTAGACTCGTGCCGCCTTCCTCTAGTTTTTGAACTTTGTAAGCTCCTTTCCACATGACTTCAGGGTTTACCCACACTTCAATACCGTCTCCGGCATGGCGCTTTATTTCTTTAATAAAGCCTGCTTTGATAAGGCGTTCTTTGTGGTTATAAAGTGTTCTCACGGTACAGCCTTTACATGCTGCCAGACTGGACATATAGGTTCGGAATGACGGCATATTCACCAGGGAATACTCCGTTATAGCGGTCAGCTTATTAAGTTGCTTTAAATAGAGCCGGATGATGAGTTCGGCTGTTGCCCGGTGTGATGCATTGATCTTTTCTTTCAAGCCTGGATGTTCTTTATTATATCCGTCAATAAAGGTTTTGAGGGCTTCAAATGTCTTAGAGAAGTTGAATGTCAGGGGTAGTTCTGTATTCTCGTTAAGCTCCGTCATTATCTGTATATTTTAAGGTGCTAAGTGATACTTTGATGCTGTTTAGGTATTGCAGGGTGTCCTGAATCAGTGCCATAACCAATATGACGGAGCTGTCTCCTTCGTGTAATTTCTTCTCATTGATCTTATAGGCGGTCTCATACTTCCCGATTTCGTATTCTATATATTTGATCTGTTGATGTAAGCTTTTCATGTTTACATTGGTTTACACTCCGCAATGGCCTTCACATTCTTCAAAAAGTTCCAGTTGGTCTTCACTAAGGTTGGCTTGATCTAAAGGAATGCACTGTCGATGCAGGTATATAGGATATTTCACTCCTTTATTTTTACTATCCCGTAGGCGATAGTCTAATTCAACGGCTTGTTCCCATACCTTTGGGAATTGTCGTTTCAGTCGCAGCCAGCTTTCGTTGCCCTGGTATGGGCAAAAGAAACATGAACTCTTCGGCGGCACGGGCAATTTCATCTTTGCTAACCAGCGCACGCAATCTGACCGGGTATGTAAAGCATAGTTCAGTCCCTTTCCGGTGGACTTTTCTGTTTTGTAATTGCAGAATGGATAAACAAGTGTTTGCCATTTATTGTCTGGGTACCGTACCCTCGAAATTTCATCCAGTGTAATGCCCAGCCATATCTCAGTGGCGGGTGTACGCCCGTACTTTTTTAGTCCATAATAATCTCTGATGGCTTTATTGACGCGTTTTACCTTATAATCACCAGTACATTGCCTTCTCAGGGTCCCC
This sequence comes from Fulvivirga marina, assembly GCF_016775155.1. Classification (GTDB taxonomy): domain Bacteria; phylum Bacteroidota; class Bacteroidia; order Cytophagales; family Cyclobacteriaceae; genus Fulvivirga; species Fulvivirga marina. The sequence continues at coordinate 63,746 of NZ_JAEUGD010000018.1, forward strand.
ACCTCTCCATTGTCTTTTTTGATATAGGCAGGTATGGATGAAAACCATTTTCCATTTTCATTTCGACCATTAATAAGTTCTTCATAAATGGAATGTTTGTTTTTGGCAATTACAATGGGAATGCCATCATTCCTGATTTGCCAATCCATCAGCCATTCCAAATACATATAGGTATCTGGTAACTCTGCACCCGGATCAGCAAAAATGGCTATATCAGCTTTGGGCAACTCTTCCATACAGCTCATGAAATATAAAGCTGTAGATTGCTGTCCGAGGCCTAAAGAAATTACACGTTTATGCATTTTGAAAGGTGGTTAGAAGGCTTTCAAATGATTTTTGATCTATCAACATCTGTCCGTTTTTACGGATGGTGCGCACCATGCACATGGTCGATAAGAAATGAAAGGTCTCAGTGTTCCAGGTTGAGATAAAAGGGTGCTGCTTGTAGCTGTCCAGCATTTGTTCGGGCGTTTTATAGTGGTGCTTATTCATTGGATATTATCTGCTTCAATGATCCAACATCCCCCCGGACGGTTTTGCCTGGCCTTGATCACTCCCTTGGAACAGTGTGACACGACTGTGCTATAAGGTATGCCCATCAAATCGGCGTATTCACGGGCTGTATAAGTTCGCTTTTTGTCCATTTGCCTCCTGAGTATTCGCTCAAAGCTTTCCTCTAGTGACATGCGAAGGTTTTCAAGGTCTGCTTTGGTTATTGGGGAATCTGAATCCATGATGAATTTATTTACCTAACCAACCTTGAGTTGCTCATTTGAGGCAGGCTTATTCATACGGGCCTGCTCTATTTTTCGCATGGTATAGCTTAGTCTTGCTATCAGGTCCTTGTATGCCTTGTCCTTTATTATGGGCTGTTTCATGGCTAAAATTTTTAATTGTCAGCCGTAAAGAGAAAAATAAAAAATCACATTTATCCAATGTTAACACCCCCGACACACCCCGCAACACCCCGATTTAAATCATTGATTTTTAAATAGTTAACTTCAAAAATATTTTTCAAACTTTTTTACACGTTAACCAAATAAGTATATTTCAATGTGTTTTATTAATATTTTTGTTTGATGTTTTCTTTGATTAGCCCATAAAAAAAGCCTCCGATGGGAGGCTTAAAATCTGTCGGTCGAATAAGGGGCTTACTTCTTTTTTAACTCGTCTAGTACTTTGATCGCCTGGATAAAATCGTGATGAAGGTTTTCCGCAGCTCTCTTATCAATGGTAATATATTTATTGTATAGGCTGTTGGGCGAAATACTATCGGTCCCAACGGTAGAAAATGTATAACATAGTCCTTCTACAAATTTCCTTGCATTTTTTAACTCAATCATTCCTGACTCCTTCATCACGCGCACAAAAGCACCTAATTCTGCCACTGAGCCCAAAAATACATTTTTCATTTCAGGGGTTAACTCATGATGTTCACCCATTTGTTCTTGCTTATCAACTTTTGATAGCAGTTGCCTGCAAAATTTCAGCATGGTGTCAGGGTATGAGGGAATTTTAAGGTCATAACTGCTATCCATTGATTCTTGTAAACTTTTGTAGTATTTAATGCGCTGGCCCAAAAAGTCCAGGGTATCTAAATCGGTCAATGTAGCAACTTTCTCTTCTATTCTTCCAGACATATAAAAAGCAAAAGCCGGGGTATTTACTCCCAATAATTCAAAGATCCTGATCAGTCTGTTTACCAAAGCATCATGACTATATTGAGGCTCTTTAAGTATTTCGCAACTCTCTGTCAATACTTTATCGAATGTTATGAGCATTGAAAATGAAATATCTGTATCCAGTTTACCGATCTTGGACAATAGGCAATTAATAACATCCTTAAAACTATCTTCGCTAGATTCATACACGAAACTCTCAATGCATCGTATTTGAACTGCATGTTGAATGATATATTTTTCCCTGATAAAAAATGGCACTTCAGAGGAAAGGTCCATGTATTCACTATATTCTTCATAGAGGTGCAGGTATATACCATATAGATACTGGAGTAGTAGTTTAAAAATATCGACTACTGTTTTGTCATTCGAAATGAAAAGATGGGACACCGATGGTAATACTCTCTCCTTTACTTTGGATATATATTTGTCTAATAGGTACTGAAGGTTAGCTACATATTTTCTTTTAGCCTTTGTTTTGGCGCCAAAATAGACATGTGTATATAAGTCCTCTTTTATCTTGTCATATTCTTTTGCAAACAGTGAATTGTAATAATGAAACCGGGATTCCTGGTTGGACATTTCATCCAACTTCTCTCTACTCCCTATAACTACTTTATAGGGGTGTATCTGGTATGTATTTACTATCTGTGCAACCGTTAGGTTAACAGGCATGTCATTCAGTAAGGCCAATGCTTTGCTACTATATTTAGGAGTCTTCCAGTTATTAGGGTCTGATATCTTATAATATTCCTTAAACCAGAAATTTTCATGAGAATGATACATCATAAATTCATTTTTCCTGAAGTAAGAGACTTCGTAGTAAAGCACAGGCTCATATCCGTTTTCAATTTCCTGCAATAAAAGTTGATGGTAATCCAACAAGGGGTTTAACAATGGGTCAAGACGACCGCCACTAATAAGTTCAAAAAATAAATGATTCAAGAGTTTTTTTATTATATTAAGAATGATTTTTTTGAATATTTCAATATTAGGGGCGTAATTAAATGATACGAAAAATAGACTTTTTTACAACAAAAAATATAAGCTAATACTTTGTTAAACAGATATTTACAATAGTTTTTGAAAAACTAATACGTAAACAGCATTATGAAAAAATATTTCCTCAAAATAAACAGTACATTAATGTACTATTTTATATATTTGCTTCTCTATGAGATTCAAGAAAATGGAAAAACAAAGCAGCTTTATTACACAAAACTTTGAGGACTTACATGACACACTTACAAACAAGCAACTCTCTCTCAAGGACACGGGACAAAACCACCGGGTGATTAACAATTGGGCCAAGCAGGGTATTATTGAGGATGAACGTTCTGATCAGGAGAAATGGAGGCGGTTTAGCCTCATGGATATTATTTGGCTCAGCATAATTGATGACTTCAGGTCCTTTGGGATGGGACTACCTGCCATAAAGGAAGTTTATGACCATCTCGTTGCCAAAAAAGCTAAGCGACTGGAAGTTAATGGCAAATCATTATCGCAACTTGAATTAGCAGTCCTACAGGTTTTTCATGATAAGGGCTTGAGATTTATGGTTACCGATAGTCAGGGTAATGCAGAAATTCTATCAGAAACAGATTTCAAGTCAAAAACTACTGATGGGAGTATTGACAACCATATTGTGATCAGCCTTAACAGGACAATCAATGAAAACTTTGAGGAAATAGCTTTTGCCCCTACCCTTGACCGAGGCGATCTTACGAAAGAGGAGCGGGATTTGTTAGATATCATCAGGAACGGGAATTTCCTGTCTATAAAAGCAAGGTTAAAAGATGGTCAGATTACAATGATTGAAGGGGTTGAGCGAATGGCTAACAAGAAGAGGATAATTGAGATCCTCAATGAAGGATCATTTCAGGATATCGAATTGAGGCAGGAAAATGGTAAGGTGGTGTCGGTGCACCGGACACTTAAAAAGAAGTATTAAATACACTACGATATAAAAATCGGGTCTATTTCCACAACATGCTTTTACTGCACCAAAGCTCGAAGGCATTTTACAGGAAATACCAATGGATCAACTCAGTGAAGATGATTTATTAAATCTTAAACCGATGACTTATGAGCGCCTTAAAACTTTTGAGGGGTTCAATGATATTGAAAAAGAGGAAGCAGACGAAATAATTAAAAATATGGAGATGTTCTGTGAGATATTATATAAGTATGTCTCGCGACTTCCGGACAGATAATTGAATTTATGAGAGACCTACATATTTTCCAACAATTTGCAAAGAAAAGTAAATTATCAAGCCATAACAAGGATGGCGAAGGCGTAATCTACACGCGTGTCTCTACTAAAGAACAGCTAGAAAATAATGCCAGCCTTGCCACTCAAAAGAAATGCTGCATTGCGTTTGCCAATAGAAAAGGGATTAAAGTAAGAGCCTATTTTGGAGGAACGTACGAATCAGCCAAAAGTGATGAAAGAAAGGAGTTTCAGAAGATGATCGCTTATGTTAAGTCAAGAAAAAGCATCTCTTATATCATTGTTTATTCTTATGACCGCTTTTCTCGTACAGGAACGAATGCAGCCTACATAAGTGAACAATTAAAAAAACAGGGCATCCTCACTTTATCTGCAACGCAGGAGGTTAATGCTGATACTGCTGCCGGCTCATTTCAACAAAACCTATATTACCTTTTTAGTCAATTTGATAATGAACTGAGAAGAGGTAAAAGTATTGATGGCATGATAGACAAGCTGGAAAGAGGCGATTGGGTTACTTCTATTCCGCTGGGATATACAAACCTAAACCCAGGCAAAGGTAAAACTCCAAAAATAGTTGTAAATGATGATGGGAAGTTATTAAGGCAAGCTTTTCATTGGAAGGCCAATGAAGACATTACATATGAGGAAATGGCTAAACGTTTAAAGGCAAAGGGACTAACTATCCGGTCAAAACTATTAAGCAATATTTTCCGAAACCCTTTTTATTGCGGGTTAATGGCTTGTTCGTTAATTCCTGGTAAGGTGATCAAAGGAAACCATGAACCGCTCGTTTCAAAGGAGCTTTTCTTAAAGGTACATGGCTTACTAAATGGTAATACTTATGGGTACTCGTCGGACGAGCAAAATTTACCATTAAGACAATTTGTAAGGAGCTATGAATGCGGCACGCCTTATACTGGCTATGTCGTCAGAAAGAAGGGGTTATATTATTACAAGAATAATCGTAAGGGAAGCAAGGAAAACCGCAGTGCCAAAATAATGCACAAGAAGTTCACTGAGCTCTTATCACAATACCAGCTATCCAATAAGGGAAGCGCATTGGCTTTAAGAGAGATGATGCTTTATACATTTACAAAACATCATGAAGAGGCTTTGCAGCAAAATAAGATTTTCAAGAAAAAGATTGAGGTGCTTGATTCCAAGCTGGAACGATTGGAAGAGCGGTTTGTGTTCGATGAAATTACCAGGGAGCAGTACAATAAATTCTCTTCAAAAATAATCACTGAAAAGTATGAAATTGAGGAACAACAGATTTCTGAGGGAATTGACTTATCGAACCTTGATAAAGCCATTGACAAAGCGCTTCAATATAGCCTTAAATTGCCTGATTTGTGGGTTTCTGGGGACTTAGGCATTAAAAGGTCGTTGCAAAATATGGTGTTCCCGGAAGGTGTGCTGTTTGACTTCAAAAATGACTGTTATCGAACCACCAGAGTCAATTCAATATTTGACGCAATACCCTATTTTTCAGTCAGTTATAGTCAAAAACAAAAAAGGACAAACCAACATAATGTTAGCTTGTCCTCGATGGTAGCCCCTTGGAGAATCGAACTACCTACTCTATGACAAAATTTGATCAGCGGCATCATCCAAAACTTCTTTGTCGAAATCATCAAAATAAGCCTCGGTAGTATAATAGTTGGTATGCCCGAGCATATCCCCTATTACGTTCTTTCCAACACCTTTATGAAGACCTGCGGTTGCAAAAGTATGTCTAATGACATAAGTAGTTAATGTAACAGGAATCCCTGCATCCTTACCTATTTTCTTAAGCCAATCATTATGAGTGGAACGCCTTTCTGTATATTTCTTATAAATGTATGATTCGTCATCACTGTCAATCACATCCTGGAGAATTGGAAATATCAAATTACCAGTCCGCCTCTGATTCAGATAATATTTTAAAATGCCTAGTGCTTCTTCATTGAGCTTTATATTGAAATCCTTTACACTTTCTCCTCTTCTCGTCTTACGACGCCGATATTTCAACCTGCCTTCAGAAACATTCTCCCTGTTAAGGAAAGCTAAATCAATAAAATTCATTCCTCTACAATTGAACATAAAAAGAAGATAATTTCGATGATGCCAGATCGGGGTGTCATGCTGATAATCCAGGTCTCTGATGACCTGCAAATAATCTGTTTTGATAGCCCTTTTCTTAGTTTTTGCTTTTTTTATCGAATATCCACCCTGCCCAAAAGGATAGTGCTCTTTTGAAACCTCAGTTGTGGAATCTTTTATAGCTAAATTATATATTCTCCGTATTGAACGCAGGTATGCACCGAAGGCATTAACTTTCATTCCCTTTGACCTGCAATTAGCTTCGTAGCCCAAGAGAAATATTTCATCAATATCCGTCAAGAGAAGATTTATCCGTCCACTATAATTAACCATAGAGTTAATTGCATATTCAAAGCCCTCAGCCATACTGTATTGACCAGATTGATTATACATGGTTATAACCTTTCGCCCATAATCACTCAGAGTCGTAGACTTTTTTAAACTAATTACTTCCTTCTTCTCTTGTCTGCTACCATTAATAGACTCCTTAACCAAATCAGCTAATTCATATACCGTCATATCCTTTAACTGATAATCGTACCTCAGTATAATGTCATTCGCCAATGCCAATTGATTACCTATTTGAGCGTTTACACGAGTCGAATTTTGATACCCTTTTCTAACTTTCAGATTTTTCTTATCCCACTGATCCACGGTTGCTTTATAACCTGTAGGCATCATCTTTGGAAGATTTTTGTGCGTCAGTCTGATAACAATCGGATACACATCCGTCTTCTTACTTCTCGTATCTAATCTTAGTACCGCTGTAGCCATGCTATTAATATTTTTTAGTGTCGAACATTTCAACGCAAACTGCCTTAGTTTGGTTGCTAAGATTTTGCTAAGTTTTTAACATTCTAACAACGCAAAACAAAACCTAGGATCGTTTAAAAACTCTATTTATTCATCTATTTAAAGGGTTTATTGTTTGATAGAATAAAAAACAACCTTGACTCATAATCAAGGGGTCCCTGGTTCGAGCCCAGGTGGGCCCACAACACTAAAGCCTTGTAAATCGTTGATTTACAAGGCTTTTTAATATTCAACTTTTTTCGCTTTTTTGGCAAAAATTACTATTTGCAAACATTTTGCAAACATTTCGTTTTTTCTTTATCAAAAAAGAGGATCGAGCACATTTTTGGGATTAAGCGGAATTTCTGTGGAGTATCTAAGAAAAGTATAATTTACGGCAAAAAAAGATTGCCTTGGAAAATCATTGTTAGAGCTATTTCTGCCAGAGGGTATTTTTTGATTGGTATTTTCAGATAGAGATAAATAGAAAAAACAGCAAACATTGTTTTTGATTAACCCCTGACCTAGAGGACAGCTCACAAATACATTCTTTCGACATAATATTAGCACAACTAACACTTTACCAACAAGAAGTGAACTAGTTTTTCCTAATTGACTAAGATTTTTTCACCTCTATATGTTTACCTCTACCACCCATTTTGTACTATAATGGTTATCCTATGATCATTTGCAAATTTTTTATTATTTTTTTAAATAATCAACACAATATAATTCAAGGACATTTCTATTACCTTAATAAAGGGTTATTTACCGACGAATGCTAATTATATATTATAATTGTGTCATATATTGAAATACATAGAAAGAGATGTCAACATCTTCAGATAAAAGAAATTGCATTGTCATTATATTTGATGACCAATACTTTGATTTTGCCCGGAACTGTCTTAAAAGCTTTTCCAACTTCCCTGATCACCCCATGATAAAGGTAATCTATCAAGGAAATGACACTAATATCTCTAAATTTATTGATGAATTAGATAATACTGAACGTATCGATATAAACTTGGATATGTCAAAATTGTCAAATTTAAACTTAGGCCATATAGGCTCCCCCATGATCTATGTTAGGTATGTCATTTGGTCATCATTATTTGACGATTATGACAAGGTGTTGTACATTGATTGTGACTCACTCATCATAAAACCGTTTCCTGAGCTATTCGAACATGATGATTTTTTTACGCTTTACGATAATGCCGACAAACCATTATTCAATGAATCGGCTTATAAGAACGAGGAATTCATTACGAAAACTCAAGAAGACAATCTTCCACACGATTTATTAAATCGCATGATGATTAATAGTGGAGTTCTGCTAGTACCCAAAAGATACCGTACTGCCGAGAATTTTCGCTTATTAAATGAATTATCCCAGAGATACTCCAAGTTCATCGAGCATTCTGATCAAAGTATTATTACTATTTGGTGCTATTTAAACGACATTAAAATCAGCTGTGACTATCGATATAATTTTATGATCGACAGAATAACTCGTCCGAGCTTTTCAAATATAAAACTCGAGGACGCAAAGCTACTTCATTTTTCGTACTGGAAACCTAACAAAAATATTGGCGAATTATTTCAAAGAGGTCCAATGTTTCGCCAACTCAAAGCACTTATTGAACAAAACTCAGATTTTTTCAAATAATCATAAATATATCCTATTTATATCCTATTATAGCAGCAATGAACATTCAGCAGAGCTGATGGAATCAATAATTATTTTAAATTTTAATATATCGAATGGGCTTAAAATACAGATCTCAAAAAGGGCAAGACAAATGGCTGGTTGAAGAGATATTTGATTATAAACAAAAAGGATATTTTGTAGACCTTGCTGCCTCTGACGGCATCACTATTAATAATACATACGCTCTCGAAAAAAGATTGGGCTGGACAGGAATATGCATTGAACCCAATGAAGTTTTTTATAAAAGTCTGCTTGAATACAGAAATTGCCAAACTGCTAACATTGTCATCGACAAACAGGATGATGTAGTAGTTGATTTCAGATCTGATAATATGTGGAGTGGAGGTATAGTAGATGAAGATACTGACAACAATGAACATTACCGATCTGAGCAGTTAAAAACTGCTACTATCAGTAAAAGGACAACCAAAAAACTAGAAACTCTACTAGATGAGATCAGTGCACCAAAGATTATCGATTATTTAAGTCTTGACGTAGAAGGAGCTGAAACTCGAATTCTCAGGGATTTTGCTTTTGATAAATACATCTTTCTGGCGCTCACAATCGAACGACCAACTCTTGAATTGGAAGAAGCACTATTCGACAATGGCTACGTTTATGTTACAAAAAGCAAGGTCGGAAATGAATTCGACACATTCTATGTACATAATAGCATTCCAAATTTCAGTACAATAAACAAGGAAAGCTACAGACCTACACCTAAAAAGGATTTTTAGATATCACATAAATTCTAATAGCACAACTCATTAATTCCTTTCAATAAGCATTTGCTCTAGTATTCGCCTCGCATGTGTATGGTCACTAGGGATTTTCTCTAATGGAAGGTCTTCAGACCATACTCCACCTCGATAAACAGACGCATCGACTCTACCAAAAATACTCTTCAATCCAAGTGGAAGTTTTTTACTTTCTGGTGTTGATAGCCATATCCTATAAAGCAACCTGTTGTCACCTTCAAGAAACTTTTGCCTGGCATGCAAGGCTTTATGGTTATTTACAAATAACACATCCCCCCTTTGCAAAAGGCATCGTTCATTATGTTCATCTATAATCTCATCTAAAAATTTCAGCGCAATTTCCTGTTGTTCTGAAAGCTTGTATTTTTTATCGTATTTTAAAGCGCTGTCTATAAAATGCCTGGTATACCAAAATAATAAGTCACCATCTTCAGTTTCGAAGATTATTGGGTAATAAGATATATCTCCATCCTTCCCGGTGAATTTTGAGCGATCTACCGGATAATCCTGCTTCAGGAATTCGTAATAATCCGGATACGTCTTCTGCATATCTTTACAGACAGCAGCAGAATTCATTAGCCTTGTCCTGCCTCCTTCTTTGGATGCATGTACTCCTACAAGCATAAAAAGATCACATCTATCATTATGTGGAGGTAATGCACCGGAATATTCATAACCCCTAGTACTAACATTAGAAGGCTCATTTTGACCTACTACATCTTCTACTCTCACAAGAAATTCGTTATTCCTCGACTGAGATACGGGCAGACCAAATGTAAAGGCAAATTTTAACAGATCGAGCTCAAGCGAACTACGATCTTCACTATCAAAATCAAATCCTCTTACGAGTAAATAGCCATCTCCATCCTGAAGAATACCATTAAATTTATCAGCATAGCCATCCACATATTCGTAATAACCATGTTCATTTTTTTTAAATACTTCATCAAATTCAAAAGAGGTCATAACTTATTAATTTACAGCTTTGACAAGCTGATCAGTGTGAAGTAAGTGTTTTACATTTTCTCTGGCCATGTTAATATCTGAAGGTATCAGCTCTTGATCGAACTCATCTGACCAAACTCCACCTCTATAACTTCCTGATTTAGTATATCTAAACATGCGCATATAATGATCAGGGAGTTCGCAACTACGAGGATCAGATAGCCATACCCTATATAGCAGTCTATCATCTCCTTCAGGAAATTTTTGCCTTCCATGTAGCGCTTTGTGATTATTGATTACACATATATTACCATGCTGCAACACCACACCCTCTTTGTGTTCATCAATTAGTTTGTCCAACATATTTAAGGCTTCCATCTGTTCAACAGATAATTCTTCCTTGTTTTCTATCCTTGACCGAACATACCACATGATAAGTCCTTTGGATGATTCCGAAATTATAGGCATTTTCAAAGTCCCTCCGGGATAGTGATAGGAAAATTTCTCCCGAAGAGTCGCAAATTGCTCTGGATAATCCTTCATCAACTGAGAACATATTTTATTGGTGCTAACCATGAAAGTCTCTCCCTCCCTTTTTGAGGGCGTCACACCGAAGAGTACCAACAAATCGGCTCGATCATTATGCATTGGTATAAACCCCGCATTCTCCTGACCTACTAACAGGGGTCTGTTTCTCACTTTATTTGAGCCGGTTTTAGCTGTATCAATATCTTCCAACCTAACTACAAAGTCATCGTAAATAGTTTCGGACAGAGGAACCCCCAAAGTGAAAGCCCACTTTAATACATTCGTCTGTATTTCCTGCTCACTGGATCCTTCCAGCGGGAAGCCCTTTAGTATAAAATACCCCTCTTCATTATATAGGATATTTTCGAAATTACTTATAGTATCAGCATTACAAGAGTAATATCCCTGATCGCCCTTGCTGAAAAAATCATCAAAATTGAATGCTTTCATATATTATTGTTAATACTCTTTAACACTCGAACATCAGAGTCTCTTCCCCAATTTTTTCCTTGTATAATTTAATATCTGCGTCATACAATTTGCACACAACATCATACATCTCCTGGCTAAATAATGATTGTGGGTTGATTATTTCACCCTTCTTTCTCATAGAAATTATGTCATTCACATTTAGTTTATGCGCATTAGTGATAGAAACCTTCTTGAAACCGTCTATACCATGTTTAGAAGTTTTTCGCATGTCATATATCTTCAACTCTATCTTTTTCTCCAACGTGTCTACGGCTTTCCCGAATTTTTCAACGCTGAAATAATCATCATAATCTTCATATAATAAAAACTCAACCTGAGGAGACCAGTGTGCGTTGACGTGTAAAAACTTCCAATTACTCTCCAGTTTCTTTACAAACTTTTCAAAATTTACCAAGTGCCTGGCAGCAGGATCCAGTAATTTAGCCATAACACCGTCCTGATGTCTGTAAGTAAGATAACTATGTGGCCTCCTATTAAACTGATCCAAAAATGCACTTGCCAATCTAGCAAACGGACATCTTAATATCACAAACGCGTATTCATTCCTCAATTGATATCTTAGATCCGGTTTAAATAACCCATGACCAGAGACATTAGTAGTCCATTGCTTGTTACTGTTGGCATCCCAAATACCGTTAGCAATATCGACAGAGTACCTCATTGTCTGGCTGGCATTTTTAGGAATGAATGTATAAATGCTGTCACTTGAATAAATATGTTTAGCAAAATTTACAGCCTGATTATGCTTGTAATTATGCTTCCAGCATTTGCCCGTTTGACCTGGATTTAATAAACGCCTCTGTTTCATTGTCTTGTAAATAGCTGCTTCAAGGTTTCAAGCCTTTCTTGCGTAAGGTAATATTCATTACCACTGTATAATAATTGATTTTTCAGACTGGCCATCTCTGAAGCTGATATATTCTGTCCGTACATCATTTCAAAGAGCTGCGAATCTGTAGTCACTCCAAATAACAACCTATTTTTATCAGACGAATTATTCCATAGTTTATAATGCGTGCCCGTAATAAACGTATGATCACCATAAACTATGTCCCTAACTTCGAGTATCTTCTTCACTTCATCAGGAAAACCCTCAACAATATTATTTAAAAGCTTGACATACGCCTTATCATGGATAACATCTCTCGGATCCATCATATTTTTGCGTTCGCTACAATTTAGAAACGATGTACCCACATGTGAGGCACCATATTCTACCGCCAGACTGGTGGTAACTTTGGCAAGTCCCAAGTCATTATGAGGATGCCACTCAAACGTTCCAATATTTTCGAATATTCTTCTCAGCCTATCCATGTTACCAATACCTTTGGTATCACAAAGTATAACACTTCGATAACCAGCACCCATCAACTTTCCATACCACTCTACAACCCTTGACTCAGGATTGTCTATAGCATCATTAGTAACATCTGTAAGGGCAATATCCAGGGGAATATCTATGAGTTCACGCCAGTATTTTATAGAATTGAGGGCAAAATTCAGCACATCTTCGGGTGAAGAGTGTAAAATGCTGGTGCATGCTGATGTGCTTGAAGAAATCCAGATATTGGCAGAAACATTCTCCGCTTCTCTGAGTAGTTTTGCCATAATATTTAGATCGTGCTTTCTAGCATGACCAACTGTAGACAATTCTACTCCTGCATTTCTTTTTAAACCTACTATATCCTGACATTTTGAATATTCTCCTCCACATATAGATGGGTATCCAATATTTATTCTAGACCCTACTGGAAACGCCGAAAGGTACTCTTCGTAGAGAGCCATACTTACATTAAACGTTGCGGCTATTCCATCTCTTCTAAAATCATCCCTGACACTAATGTCCTTATTAAAAAATTCTCCCACAGTTTAAATTGATCCTATTGGCTAAATTATATGAAAAACCTTTCCCATTGGGTGTCCTTATATCCAGATCTGAGGTCATCAAAATTCTCAATCAGCTCAGAATTAGATTGCACCTTTTGCTTCATTAAATACGAGTCGAGGTTTTGATAAGGCAAATCCAAAAAATTGAGGATTTTATTAAGAATTACACCACTCTCTCGCTCCAAATCCTCATATCTAACCTCAAGCATATTATGATCCTTGAAAAGCGTATCATAATAATTTTCATATTTCTCCATCCTATTAAAATACTCCGTACACTCATTTTCAGACAGTCTTATAGGCTTGTATTTTTGTGGCTTTTCGCCTATACGTACCCATTGGTCCGTAAAAAAAGCATTTTTCAGTGAAAGCAATGAATTTAGTTTATTATTCCTCTTCAAATGAACTATATAATATGACTTATCATTTTTAAGAGTATCTAAAAAGCTGGTAAGAGATGTCGATAGTTTGTTAAAAAAGCGCTCATCAGATATAAGCTCACAGTAATCAGACAAACTGTTTTGGATTCTTGGATTATGAAAATGCTCATCATGGAGCATCTCTGAAGTCTTCAGGGCACTCAAATGTCTGTAAAAAAGCTTGAATCCAACAACACTCTGACTTTGGTGAGCTAGTTTTTCATCCACATACTCCTCAGCATTATCCGCAATCTTAATAAGAGATTGTCGATCAAGCAGTGAAATATTAAAGAGTTCATTATACATGAATACTGCTTCATGACTCGATAGCAATCCTCGCAAAAAGTTGGAACCGGTTCTGGGTCCTGAAAGCAAAATCAGCTTTTTACCTACTGAGTTCATTTTGTTAAAATTAAAACAATTAATAGAATTCGACAGCTATGCTAAATACAAATATATAAGTATTAAACAATAATATACACTTAGCTTTAAACTGACTCATATTGGATAAATAAAAATAATAATAATTATAGCGTTGGAAATTTATTTCTGCTTACCATTGAGCTGTATGAGCATCAGCTTTTAATATTTATTATAGCTGATAGGGCTAGCTAGCCTTAATCTGTAAGTATTTAAGAAGAACCATCGTTAAAGTTACGCTCATATAATTAAGCAACAATATTTTATTGAAAATATTCTAACTTTGAGCCTTCTAATCGATTAATAACTCTTCAAGCAATTTAAACACATTAATGACTCAACGAATAACAGCTTTCATTAATGATTACTGGGGAAGCACCAAAGCGTGTATGACCCAGTCATTTAAATACACATCCAAATCCTCTATTATAATGGTTATAATGGGGCTATCACTTGCAACTGTGCCTTTCGTAAGAGCCGATGCATTGAGATACCTGATAAACACTATAGAAATTAACAATGGAGCATATAAAGCCCTACCCATTTTCTTGGGCATACTATTTTTAGCCGCCACTGTCGTCATTCCGGAGATTCTATCTGAACTCAGGCTATATGTAAACAAAATTTGGAAATTCAATTTAACAGAAAAGCTTGAGGTATTAATCCTTCAGAAACGAATTGATATAGATATTGCCAAATACGAGAATCCTGATTTCCAAAATCTCATGCAGAGAGCATTCCATAAGGGGCATGCGCCATTGGTAAGTTTTTCAGAACAGCAATTTACCATGCTCAACCTAATGGTTTCATTTATAGTTGGTTCGGTATTAGCCATAGGAATTCATCCTCTTGGGTTTGTCATCCTGCTAGCATCATCAATACCCAGCCTGATCGTTCAGTTTAAATATGGTGCTGATGTATGGAATATCAGGCACGAGGATTCTCCTGAACAGAGAAGGTTTTTAGACTTAAAAAGATACTTTGTTGATAATCATGGTATAATTGAGACCAAACTATTTCAGATAACACCCAAGTTTATTAATTGGGTCGAAAGGATCCTCAATAATTTTCATAAAAAGCACAAGAAACTCCATAAGCAAAAAGTATTTTTCACGCTTTTTTCTGAACTCATATTCCTGGCAGGCTATATCACCTGTATATATTTGATCCTACTATCACATTCAGGCAAAGAATTGATAGTTGGCGATCTCATATTTTCTATAGGTGTACTCAATGGAACTAAATTTGCCATTAATAACCTGTTTAATAATCTTATCAGGCAATATGAAGAACACCTAAGTGTCAGAGACATTATTGAATTTTTAGATACAGAATCAGGATTCAAAACGATATCCAATTCATCATTCAAGCTCACAGATGCGCCCGAGATAGTCTTTGAAAATGTACGGTTTAAATATCCTTCTTCAGCAGGATGGGTACTCGAAGACATTTCTTTCAGCATCAGTAGACACGAAATGATTGCACTCACAGGAGCAAACGGATCAGGCAAATCGACTATAATAAAGCTGCTCTGTAAAATATACAAACCCTGTAATGGCAGAATTCTCATCAACGGCATAGACCTAGGCACCATCGATCAAGATCAGTGGTGGACCTACCTTGGCATTATGAATCAAGAGTATCAGGATTACCGCTTCATAGCTCAAGAGGCTATCGCCATAGGTAATATACACCAAGAACCTGACATACGTAAAGTTCAAGAAAGTGCACAATTGAGTAGTGCTGACACATTTATAGAAAAATGGAGCGGAAGATATCAAACCCAATTAGGTGCCGTATTCGGAGGCAAAGAACTTTCAAAAGGGCAGAAGCAAAAAATGGCGCTAGCCAAAGTCTTGTACAGAGATTCTTTCCTGACAATTCTTGACGAACCAACAGCATCGATAGATATGCAGTCAGTACAGATAATTGCCAACAATCTATCCTCCATTCGAAAAAACAAGACTCTTATTCTGGTTTCACATGACCCTACACTTTTGGATAAATGTGACAAAACGTTACATCTTAAAAATGGTAAACTTACGGTTTCAGTTCACAATCTCTAATCTCTTTGGTGAACAGATTTTTTTGATAACTCCGCCAATGCTAACAGCGATTTAACAGAGGTAATTCGTAGTCCATGACCTTTTTTTTCTGATCGAGGTATATTACGAGCCGCCCATCCTGAATCTTCTATTGTTATACTTTCTATATTATCTTTCGCATATCGGGATATCCCAATATCCAATTGCTCAGGTTTGATAAAAGATTTATAATCCCAAACCAGCACTAATGTATGCTTAATCGCATCGATAATTTTGGATAGAAACTGATGATAAGTGATGTCCTTTTTNTGCTTAATCGCATCGATAATTTTGGATAGAAACTGATGATAAGTGATGTCCTTTTTACTCTTGTACAAATGATAGTTGACACCGAGTTTATAACTAAGCATACTTCCACAATCTGATCCTGATTCAACTATATGTACAACATAGTTCTTAAAGTAATTCTCCAGATAGTTTAAGTAACAATTCAGAGAGAATGAATAATCTGTGTTTATATCATCTATTAATACGAGAATGGCACAATTAGAAAGATCCATCTTTGAATTTTGCGCAATGGACAAAGAGTAATTTGATGAATCATTTAAGTAACTATATTCATTACTGGCATTAAGCTCCAATTTTTTGAATCCATTGAGAACATATAGCTGTAAAGATTCCTTATCCATACTATTTACTAGATGCCACTCTTTTTCATTACTCCTATAAAACCCATTGTACCGACTATCAACTCCTCTATAATGCTCTAAATGGTATATATTATTAGACTTAAAAGTATAGTGCTTTAGCCCAAGTTTTTTTGCCCTGTAAACAAACTCCATATCCTCATATCCATAGGAAATAATATTAGTATTCCATCCTCCTATAAGGCTGAACGCCTTCTTATGATACATTATACATCCACCTGTACTAAAATAATCGCTGTTTCCATATATAGGATACATATTGGACAAGTCATATTGCTCAATCTCCTGTCGATAATTTCTTGGATAAAAAGTAAGGCTATCAGTCAACTGTTTTACACTATTGGCATGAATAAAAAATTTTGATATCTCCACCATAATACCGTTATGTGGAGATAGTATTGACCATTCATTTTTTTCGATTCTCTTAAGAGCCTTAAAGATTACTTTAGGCTCTACTAAAACATCCACATCAATCATCATTACCACGGGCCTAGTGGCCAGACTCGTCGCCAGATTTAAATTTCTTGTTTTATAATGGGTTCCTGCATCATGGATAAATTGATATTGAAAATGATTTTCAGAAGCTAATTGTTGTTCAGTAAGAAAAACATTCTGATGCTCACCTTGCTCTACAATAATTATCTCAGTATTAGAAAGATAAGAGCACAGATAGTCAATTACAAAATGTAGATTGTTAATCCTGTCTTCGGAATCAACCTTGACTTCCATAATTACTGAAAGCTTTCCCAAATCATACCTTTCCATGCTCATCTTATCTCATTGATTATTTATAATTACTACAACTGCTTTAAGTAAATACTATCATCGGTAATAAAACCATCCAAGTCGGTTGTACCTACAAAATGCTTAATATCATGCAAACTATTGATGAAACCTACACCAAGAAAATTCAGTGACGTGTTGCATAGCACACCAAAACCAGTTTCATACTTAAATGCATTAAGGATATTATAAAGATGAGCATTGGAGGTTTGAGTCACGGTCTGCACTCTGGCCGTATCATCCACATGGGTAATAGCTTTTAATTTGGGTGAAATTACCTTTTGGAAGTAGAGCATATAGGGGCTAGACTGATCCCAGTCGAAAAACTTTGCAACATCTTCTTCCAGGCATACCGGAGCCACAGGACGATAGTCTTCCCGCTTTTTGATCGCATTAATTCTTCGCTTTGATTCCAGAGTAAAAGGAGCTGCTATAATTGATCTATTCCCAAGAGCCCGAGGCCCTATCTCGCACTTACCATGAATAAGACCGAAAATTTTACCGTCTTTGAGCAACTTCGCCACAGATTTAGCATCAAAGTCATGCCTGTCAAATTTTACTCCAGAATAGTTGTCAACATGTTTCTTAAAATCCTGTCCACAGTAAACATCCCAAGAAACCTTGGCAACACCTGTATGATGGTATAATGCATCCACAGCCGTCCCAATCGCTGAGCCTGTATCATTTGTAACAGGCGCTACAAATATATCGGAGAATAAGCCTGAATTCTTCCACTTACTATTCCACTCACAGTTTAATCCACAGCCTCCTGATATTAAGAGCGGATATCCCTTCTTACAATTCTTTTGAGCAAATGCTAAAAACTCATTGAATATGAGATCAGAAAACTTTCCACAAAACTCTTTAAAATCAGCATCCTCCACCCCTGCGTTATAGAATGGAGACCACTCCATGTAATCTTCCAGTCCATCATAAACCGTATTGTTTAGTATAAAATCAGCTGTTTTCTTTTCAATTTCATTCAATTCTCCTCTATTCGAAAATCCGGCCAAGGCCATCACCTTACCAGAATAACTATTGCTTATCTTAGCAGAACCTTCCGAGGCCAGATGATATAGAAAACCGTATTTCACACCGGGTTGATTCATTACTGTCCCGAGTTTTTTAATTTTTAGACTTGGGTCTATTTCGTAAAAATCACCAAATCTACCTTCCCATATCAAAGCATAGCAGGGCTCCCCCTGTGCGAATGGGGACATGGCGTAAGTACCCATAAGATGAGACCTCTCATGAGAAGACGAAAACATATCAATCTGCCTACCCATAAAATTCATCTTCTGTGACTGCATATGCGGCAAGTCAATCCCAGCATATCCCGATCCTATGTCTGCCAAGCCATCAAACTCGAGCGTTTTAGCCCATCCGCTGATCGCCACTACATCAGGAATATCATCAATATACTGAAATGCATCAAATATAGTGGATGCGTTAAGTTGTGAATACCTACCATGAGAGTCCTTTTCCGCTTCGTAAGAAAACTCCAACTTGCCGTCTTTGATGTAAGCAATACTTCCGTCATGTCCGGGCTTAAAGGATAATATAGAAGTTACATTGCTATTTGGTACATGACCTCCCATGTATTAAAATTTTAGTATGTTGAAAAATTATATTAGGTTAATATCCTGGCTCTTTCGGCTAGTATCTGCACTGCTTGACGTGGTAAGTCTACATGAGTAACCTCAAGCACATTTCGATATAAGAACACCGTGTTTATCTCAATCAAATGATAGTGATTACTTTCACTTAAGCCAACATCTATCCCATATAGGCCTAACCTACAATCTTGAGGAAGTGCTTTAAGAAGAAACTCTTCTACATACTCAAAATCCTCTTCGATAGGCATCATTTTACCTCCTCTTGAAAGATTCTTAAGGAGTCTATTATCTCCTGCATGCTTTTCATAGGCACAGATAATATTATTATCTGCTATATAAACTCTCCACTCCTTCACAAACCGTATGAATCGTTCGAGAAGAATAATTCGCTCACCCTCATCAAAATTTTCAAGGATAAACTGACGCGCTTGCGTCAGAGTCTTTAATTTCTGAATTCCCATTCCTCCAAGTCCATTGATTGGCTTGTTCAGAAGAGGAAAATCTCCGTTTTTCTCGGCCATAGCCAGAGTTTCATCCACCATAGCTCTGCTGTGGATCAAGTAACTATTTGTTCTGACATTCGAACCTTTGGTTTGTAACAATTCATAGCATTTTCCTATATTGTCCGTTATGCCATTATAACAATGAACAAATCTTTCCAGTCCGGTACTTAGCGGACATCCATCCTTCTCCAGATTACCTAACAACAATAATAACTGTTGCGCTGTACAATCTCCATATTCAAGAAAATATACCATGGATAAATCATTGAGCGATACACCATCCATCCACATTAATGGATAAACACTATCTCTTCTGTACTCATAAATCACCCTTTCTGGATGGATTATGATGATTTCATCATAAAGAGATCTTGAGTGCTCAATAAACCCACGTCTTTCATCAAAAATACTCGAATGGTATATAATACCTAATCGCTTTTTCATATTAAACGTACGCATTTAAATAGGGACTTAGCACTTCTTTCAGACGCCCATTGTCACGCATCTCCCTGGCCACAAAATGTCCTCCGGTAGTACCTACTACATTAGTGTTATTCCATTTAGAAATAAGATTGCTCACATGTAGCTGATCTCGCTCATGATTGGGATCATAAAACAGGTCAATGGTATCATTTGATAGATCAAGCTGACTCAAATCCAAATATCTATGACCTTTGTAATCCTCGTTTATTCTAGTTAAGTGCTTCATGTACCGGCTGGGTATAGATCCATTTAAAAGCGTTTGAGGTGAAAAACAAAAGATGCGATTAGCCTTAAGAAGATGTCCATAAAGCAGACTTGCGTAACCTCCAGCACACATACCTAGTGTATAGACACTTTGAAAATTATGCTCGCTGATCACTGAACGCAACTTATTGAGCGTTTCATCATGAGAGTTAGAAAATCCTTTTATTCCTTTATAATACCAAGATCTTTGACTGTCCTTTAGAAACAAAAAATTATGTTCAGGGAAACTTCTGCTCAAAAAGCCTTTGAACTCAAAATAAGTTTGTACTCCAAAACTGGAAAAAACTATGGTCAAAGCTGGAATATTATGTGCAAAATTAAAGTTATAGTCAATCTTATCCATTACTGAAACAAACTTATAGCTCCCCGGAGTCATTAGTCAATAATAATCCGAGATTAATAGTTGATTGTACAATTTTTAATGAAAAATAAAACAAAAACCCATCTCAATACCGAATTGAGGGACATAAGTAACCGTTTTCAAAAATTAAAAAAATAGTTAACTGGAATTAATATTTAAGCAAAATGTTCAAGTTAAAAAAACAAATATAGGCAGTTAAGTTTAATTATTTAATTCTTAACTTTAGCAAGTTTTATTTTATTAAAAGCTATCATATTGATAGTATATAGTATTATTTTTTAATCTTCAATTCTTTTATGTCTCAAAAAGTATTGATGTATTCGGCACAAACTGCAGCCGAATATCTCTTTAACGGCTTTATAGGCGGTTTTACCCGAGGAAGAGCCGAAGCAGGCCCCAGAGCTTTGGGTAATAGATCCATATTAGCAGATGCAAGAAGTGTTACTAACAAAGATCGAATTAATGGTTTTATAAAAAACAGAATGGCCTTTCAACCACTGGCACCATTATGTCTGGATGAGGATTTTGACAAGTATTTTGAAAGATTATCTTGTGACATCTCCCTAGATTATATGCTTTTCGCTGTTAAGTGCAAACCACTGGCAGAACAGACTGTACCAGCTATAATTCACGCTGACCAGACGGCAAGAGTTCAATTAATTAATAAGGAAAACTATCCGCATTTATACGAGTTACTGATTGAATTCAAAAAACTTTCGGGAATAGGTATATTAATTAATACTTCATTTAATGGCAAAGGCGAGCCCATAGTTAATACCCCGGATCAGGCTTATGCCGCTTATAAAACTTTAGATCTTGATTTCCTCGTTCTTGACAAATACTTTATAACAGAAAGACTATGATATTGGGCGTAAACCTCAACCATGATTATGCATATTGTAAAATCGATGGCGATAATATTTATTTACTTGAAATGGAAAGGCATTCCAGAATAAGGCATCACTGGAATAAAGAATCATATACATTAGCCATACTGGACGATCTTTCTGTTGAAGAACTAAAAAATACAGAAACTATCTACCTCAATTCTCCGAATATGGACCAAATTGAAGAAAAAGGAGGCAATTTATCTTCTCTAAAGCGTGAATATCACTATCGAGGTGACTATCTGACATTAGATAATAATAGCGGCCTGAGCCATGGCAAACTTGAAGTCGAGGGAATTGAAATAGATTGCACTTGGGTCAGCCACTATCATGCCCATGCTGCGAGTTCATTCTTCACATCATCTTACGACCAGGCTGATATTCTCTGTATTGACGGAGGAGGCGATTTTGGACTTGGCGCATGGTTTTACGGAGACAAGACCGCCATAAATCTTAAATCTAGGTATTTGGATTGTCAATTGGGTCTAAGCTATCATGAATTCTCAAAAAACGTTTTTAATGTACAAGGCCGTGGATTTTATGAGAGTAAAGTAATGGCACTAGCCGGGTTTGGTAAGAGAGAAAAAAGTGCAAACAAGTTTCTCAAAGCTGATTCCA
Organism: Fulvivirga marina; assembly: GCF_016775155.1. GTDB lineage: Bacteria > Bacteroidota > Bacteroidia > Cytophagales > Cyclobacteriaceae > Fulvivirga > Fulvivirga marina. Next base: position 85,962 of record NZ_JAEUGD010000018.1, read on the forward strand.
CTTTGAATGACATGTCAGCCTATAACAAAATATCTGTACACGATATTGCTCAGTTTCAACATGATTTTGAACAAGGCATAGTCGACCTTATACTTAAAGACAAGAAAAATGACTATTTATGTTGTGCTGGTGGTTGTTTCTTAAATGTCAGCCTCAACAGAGAACTTGTTGAACGTGGCTTATATAAAGGTATATGGATACCTCCATATACCTCTGACATGGGTATAGCCATCGGCTGCGCTCTCTACGCATATATAGATTGCAAGGGCGAACTCCCTCCTAGCACTCTGCTTAAAAATCCGTACCTTGGAGATCATTTAAGCGTCTCTCTTGAGAAAATTAAATCTATAATAGAAAAGAGCGGCGAAGAATATGAGCTTCACACGTAAAACTAGACATTCCCTCAAAATTACGGTTTAAAAACAAATGAACGCATCGCAGATCTGGTTCTGTGTAAGGGAATCAGTTCTGATTTATATTCAGCATGAAATCTAATTAATCCAGTAGCATTTAAATTACCAAACTGAGGAGAAACAACTATAGATTTACCAGGCACTAGCTTATCTCTCAACTTATTATATATTGAAACCATCGACTCATACTCATCTGTAAAGTCTTGGATCAATAAAACAACAGACTCAGGTGTTATATAATCATAATCATGATTCAATATATCACATTCATGAATTGTCACATGATCTTTAGGATTTACGAGCGTTTTAAACTTTTCACTAAAAGACTGACCCTTTTGAAAAGACTCAAAATTTGGATTATCCAAATCTCTACAGGTAGAATACATCCAATCCTCCCATAAGAACTGGTCATAGACATGTACTTTATTATTTTTGAGGTTTTTATTTAGGATATTGGTTGTAGCGCCCATCCAAGGGCCAAGTTCAAGAATACTGCAATCCTGATACTCACGACCGATAGCTTGGCAGGTATCCTTTATGTAACTCAATGTTTGAGGGTATATCAATTTTGGTATACCCACTTCATCAATATCGAGCTCCTTGGTTTCCAAAGATGTAAACTGTGTTTCTACCTCAAGATAATCTCTGTATGACTTTAGAAGCTCCGCTACTTTTGGTTGTATATTCTCAATATTTTCAAGAAAAAATCGACATTTTCTGACGTAATTACTAGTATCAAAATCAAGCAGCGCATTTCTCCTTTCTAAGGAAATAAGAAATTCACATAGAGAAAAATTTAGGGTATCATTTGAAAATGGATTTAAAAAAATTCTTCTATTTAGTATTTCCCTTTGAAGAGAAAGAATATCGTCACTTTTCATTTAAATCAGTTTATATACTATAAAAAAATTGAGCCTATTTTTCACGGATCACTTTAACAGGATTGACATTACTCGCCTTGACTATTTGAATTACTATGGTTAGCAATGATACAAATAATAAAATAAGAGCTGGAAGAAGTATATGCGCTATGTTCATATCGATTCTATAATGAAAATCATTAAGCCATCGACCTATTGAGTAGTAAGCAATTGGTAAAATCATCAAGATCACACCCAAAAACAGAATCAGATATTTTTTAACAAAAAGAATAATTATCTGAAATGAGGTAGCTCCAAACGTTTTCCTTATGCCCACCTCCAACTTACTATCGGTAATTTCATAGAGTGACAAACCAACAAGACTGAAACAACCCAAAAACACTGCTATAAAAGTAAGAAGTTTCATTACTCTTAGTAGCTGACTTTCATCATTGAATTGATTTTTATAGTAGGTATCTAATGAAATGAATTCAAACGGCTGATCAGTGTACACTTTATCCCATATAGCCCTTAATTCTTCTACCCTTTTATCAGAAAGTGGGTTTTGCTCAGCAGCATAGCTAACAGTGAAATACCCTCTTACAGGATTGAATTTCATTATCATGGGGCCTATTTTCTCTTTCGGAGAAGTTTTATGATAATCCTGAAATACGCCTATAATTGTATATACATTATTATCATCATCATTCAGGCGCTCTCCTATAGCTTCAGCAGTTTCTAACCCTAGCAATTTCAATGAAGCTTCATTAATTAGAACTTGATTTTTATTCAACTCCTTTTCACTTTTCTGAAAATCCTTCCCGAAGATTATTTTGACAGAGTATGTAGATAAAAATTTTCTATTAACATTATTTACATACATTAATACCTTATCATCCGAACCCACCAGAGAATAATTCTCACCCTGCCTATACGGCTGTCCGGGTATTGTGGATGAGGAGGAGACATTCTCAACCCATGATATTTGCTTTAGCTCATACCTAAAAGAACCTGCTCTCGCACCTTTGCCTTCCCAGCTATCTTTCGGTGGTTTGATTATCAGTTTATTATTTAATTCGATACCCTTATCCAGATCATACAAGTACTTAATCTGAACATCCATAATGTATGTAAAAGACATCATAAATACGGCTATAGCAAACTGAAAGCCCGTCAAAAGTCTTCTTTTTAATAATGTTGACCTGGATTTATATTTATGTGACTGAGATGTGGCAGCATTATTAGACACAAATACTGTTTTCAACACATAAAGCGAAGGAAGTAGCGCTCCTAAAATGAAGATAGCTATAAATATGGTATTGATATGATACTTATTACTTGCTAATGGCAGCAAATGATTTGCCGCAAGTCCGGAAAAATAGTCATAGACCCCGTTTAAAAGCAATACTGCAATACCAATAGCCACCAACAGCACAAGAGCCGTTTCAAAAAGATATTGAAGTAGTAGCTGTGTATTACTAGCTCCTATGGATCTCCTTATAAACATCTCGCTTTGTCTGCGCATAAACTGTACTACGGAAAGATTTGAGAAGCTTATCCATGAAAGAATCATAATCAAGACGCCTATCGATATCAATAATATTTCAAATTTTGACAAAGATGGTTTCAATGGCTTTAAAGTTATAGAAATGCTCCTATTATCACCTTTGAAAATCTGCTTTCGGTTGATGACATCAGAGATTTTAGCTGCCACGCTCTCATAATTTTCTGAATCACCAATTAAAATATATTGATTGTGCTCAGGGTTTTCCCAGAGATCATTGGTCTCTTCTGCGGCTCTCAAGAGTATATTAAAATCCAGATTAGAGCTGGCCGGAGGATCCTTTACGACACAAGTAATAGTCCAAATATCTTCCTGCCCCCAAGGTGCCCGCGCCCTTATTGACTTACCCAATGCATTTGTATTACCAAAGTACTGCCTGGCTATATCTTCAGTAATAATAATTGAGTTAGGCCTTTCTAAGGCACCTATCAAATCTCCATCAACCCGCTCCAGGTTAAATATTTTAGTAAAAGTAGAATCGACTGAAAATATTCCTGTCTGATTAAAACTCTCTGAACTACCTCCATCATCATCGACATAAATTAATGTCTCAACATGCCAATCAAATTTGGTGTAATTTTCGACCTCGGGAATTTCTCTCATCGCTGTAATGCCTACACCACGATAACTAGAACTTCCATCGTAACTTATATTCCCATTATTGCTCTCCGTTTGATCAATATGAAAGATCCTATCTCTATTATTATAATTTTCATCTAATGTCAAAGAATAACCAACATATTTGCCTGCGAGTAGCACTGATGCCATGCCAATTAGCAAACCGCATATAGTAATTAAATTGGCCACCCAATTACTTTTAAAAATCTTTAAAAAAGTTCTCAGATAGTGATAAATTATATCAGGATTAAAAAACATTTGAAACAATTTAATGAACTTTAAATCTAAATTTTTTCTTGATTAAATTTCTCACAAAGCTAATAATATCTCATAATTAACCCCTTTCATTTATGCCTAATAAAATTAAAGACGATATGGAACATTTTTTTTGTTCAAAACCATTTGATTTTTTGTCAGTCCGTACCGATGGTAACGCCTGGGTATGCTGCGAAGATTGGCTCCCAGTATCGATAGGCAATCTCTCTGGAGGCTTAACTTTGGAAGAGGTGTGGAACAGCGACACCGCTAAATCAATAAGAAAATCGATACTTGATGGCTCTTACAAATACTGCAAAGAAAATCGTTGCCCCTTTCTTGTTGCCAAAACGCTGCCGGAGATCAGCAAGGAAAAAGTAAATCACCTGATGAAATATACTTCTCCCGTAAAATCCGTGCGAGCACCATTACCAGAGAAAATTAGTCTAACTTATGATCCTACGTGTAATTTAAAATGTCCGTCATGCAGGTCTGACTATATCGTGCTAAAAAAAAGTGGTAGATCAAAAGCGCAGGATATTCAAGATAAAATTTTTACTTCTACGTCCTCAAAAGACTTAAAACAAATTATATTAACCGGATATGGCGATCCCTTTTCAAGTTCTGTACTTAGAAGTTTTCTTAAAAATATAGTTCCTGAGGAATTTCCTTCGTTAAGAATAAACCTGATGACTAATGGACTATTGCTTACACCAAGAATGTGGGAAAGCATATCATCTTCACATAGTCTAATTAAAAACATCCATGTATCCATTGATGCATGTAGTCATGAGACCTACTTGCAGAATAGAGGAGGTGATTTTTCAAAACTACTTGAAAATTTAGAATTTATTGGTTCTCTAAGAAAGAAAAATACACTAGCTAGATTTGAAATCAGCTTTGTTGTTCAAGAAAATAACTTTACAGAAATGCCAGATTTTGTTCGTTTGGGTAGGAGGTTGAAATGTGACGAGGTACTATTTCAGAAAATCTTCAATTGGGGCACTTATGAAGACACTGATTTTAAAAAACATGCAATTCATAAATCAACTCACGAAAGACACAATGATCTGGTTAGAGTTTTAAATTCAGAAATACTAGCTGACAGCATTGTAAACCTTTCAAATCTAACCGATTTAAAGACTTCAACTAACTTTACACTGTAACCAACTATCTCAAAACATGGTTTTTGATATATTTATCAAATCGACAGGACAAGATCTTCTTTGTTTTCAAGAACTACAGAAAGATATTAAAATATATTCAAATCTTGGAGGCAAGGTGTACGTCAGTGTACCAAAGCAGGATTACGAGCTTTTTCAAAACGTCATATCTGAGGATTTTATTCTTCTGACAGACCAAGAAATAATAATATCCTGGAATTATAGTGGTAAGTACTACAGCGACAACTGGTACATGCAGCAAGCACTGAAACTTCTTATCTCTAGATACATTGAAAATGAATATTATCTCATTCTTGATTCGAATACACTTATTACAAGAAGGTTTGACGAGAATGATTTTTACCTGAACGGTCTGGTCAAATATAATATAGGTAATGAAAACGGTGATGATCTCAACTTTGAATATTCGACAGCTGCCTTTCTGGGATTACAATCTTACAAGGCCGTTGGCTTCAATAATGTCAATCAGGTATTCAATACGGCTAACGTCAGACAGTTACTTAAACACATAGAATCACTAGTAGATGAGCCTGTAGCAGATAATCTTATTACCTCGTGCCTCCCTAATCATGAAAAATGTCCTCCACCATGGACCGAATTTCACCTTTATGGAATATTTAGCAAAGAACTCAGTCCAGTACAACATCATGCTTATTCAAGGGATAATCAAATAGCACATTTCAAATACACCGGACGAGATGCCATACTCAAATTTATCAACGATATTCAAGCGTCAAAACCATTATTTATAAAATTCTGGAAATCGAGACGCCTGGATGTCGCTGACATTCCTGACAAAGAGTATCTTCAACTGATTAGTGAGTTAAAATCTTCATTTCAATGATCTACTCTGGCTCACATACCTCCTCACCAAGTACAGGCCTCCAGTTTCTATCATAGTGATAAAGATAAAAAGCCACTTTATGATACTTTATATTAGGATTACGTGAAAGAGCTATCTCAGAATCATTTTTATCATTATCATTAGTGAATGACAAAAACGCATCTCCTTTGATTTTTCGTAATTCTACACCCAATACATGAGACAGTAGATATGACAACCAATAATCATCTATCCATGCCATTTCTGGCTGTGGATAGCTATAGGTTGCTGCCTGTTTCAATAATTGTTTGGACAGAATACAGCTATTAGCATGAAAATAATGAACTTCACACGTAGGTTCATCATAAGTGTGCCACCTTATATTATCTTTCTTCCAAATCAGGTGTGGATTATCTTCGTCTAACTCATTGGATAAAAAGCTCTCCCCACTCACACATACCAAAGATTTGTCCCCATACCTTTCATGGTTCTCCCAAAGTTCTTCAAGATATGTAATTCCGGGAAGTACATCATCGTCACAAAATACAACTTTCTCCCCCCTAACCAGGCTAGAAAGTGCGAGTCTTGGTCTGCAAAGTATATTCTCAGAAGAATGTATAAGTTTTATATCTAACTTATCTCTGTAAATCGCTGCAATTTCGTTGAGATCATTCCTGAATTCAAAATTATTATTCCAGATGACCAACTCAAAACTCCTTTGAGTGGACTGCTTACTGAAACAATCAAGTATCTCTCTGATATTGAAGAGTCTTGAGTACACACACATGATGATAGAAATATCAAAATCTTTAAAGTGGATACTCTCTCGTGACAACATTACATCTGCCTCGTCAGTCTCGTTGCTTTTAGTCGGGGCAACTGGTGTTTCATTCTCATGATCATTCTCAATGACTGAGGCTGGCCAGCCTTTTCTCATGTGATATTTATAAAAGGTGGCCCTTTCTTTGCGAACCTTAGGATTGTGAAATAGCGCTATATCCTTGTTATCCGCACATGGGGTAAATTTAAAGTTATCATCGAATTTAACTTTCCATATCGGAATACGGAGCTCGTGAGATATGATATATGACATCCAGTAATCATCAATAAGTATGAAATCGAGGTTCTCCCATTCATAATTATTGAGCTTAAGCAAAATACTTCTTGGTATCAGACAGTTATCTGCATGAAAAAAGTGGATCTGAATATCTTCCTTGGTTTCATCATAGAATGTCATGTGCTTACCTCTATCCCACACTTTATCAGCAGTTTCCTCATCCAGTGTGTGTGGCTCAAATTTATGTCCTCTTGTGCAAAGAACAGCCTCTGGCCCGTAAGCTTGATATTTCTGCCAAAAATCTCGTATGTAATGCTTGCCCGGCTGAACGTCGTCATCACAAATAAGTAAATAATCACTCTGCATCAGATGTGCCATAGCCAGCCTCATAGCACAGTAATAATTTTCTGACGAATGTATCAATCTGATATTGATCTTATCCTTGAAATCTTCGACGATAAGATCAAGCTCTGCCATCGTACTTATATTATTATTCCAAAGGATTACCTCAAAGGTTCCATCAAATTCCTGATTGGAAAACCGTTCAAGAATCCCTCGTATATTATAAACACGATTGTAAGAGGTGATGACGACGGTAATGTCGTATTGTTTGAATATTTTATCCTTTTGACTGTTTGGTATATCCAAGCTCCTATAAATTGGTGAAGCATGCAGGCTTTTCACAAAGAATTCTTTTGTTATCTTTTGCTTGTCCATCGAAACGAGATATTGATGAGCTTCCATAACAAGATCTAATTTTTTCAATTTATCACCTGCCTCTTCCACACTATTATAGTATAGGGGATAATCCTCACCCAGATATTCTATAACACCGGGAAGCCTATTGATCAAAATCGGCGCATTTCTCGCAATACATTCTAGAACTGTAGTATTGGCAGGAGCGTCATAAAGGTTTAGGAATACTATACTTGTAGACAAAAGTGAGTCATATTCCTCGTCACTCACTCTCGCGACAATCTCTACGGATTCATTGATATTGACATCCTGCTGCCTAAAAGCTTCATTATCAAGAAGTATTTTTTTGTACCCATCAGCTTTGATATCAAAAAAGGGTTGAAAATTCCTCAAATATTCTCCTATAAAGATTATCTTTCTCTCCCCTTCCAAAAATCCATCTTTGTCGAACTCAACGAAATCAAAGTCCATCGGATAAAACAATCGATTAACCTTAACTGGTAGATTCTGAGCATCCAGAAAATCCTTCAGGTAGCTTGAAAGAGTATAAATACCCTTGCAATATTTGATACTCCTTTTCCATGAGTTGTAATTGATCAGCCGTTTTAAGTCTGGAAACACCATATTATTATTATCAGGCACCTGATGTATAAAAGCTATCCACGGCTGTTCTAAAGGCTTACGATGAAACAGATGATCTTCTAGCGCATTGATAAATAAAATGCCATCTTCTGCATGAACTTCATATTTCAAAATATCTACTACGTACTTCCAACCTCCACGGTGTAAGTCCCAATAGATGGTGTCATCAACCTTGACCTTATTATATTCCAGAATATAGTGATTATTATTACTCATGATTATTTCATATTTCGATGAATTTGCAGTATTACACTACAAACCTCTTCTATTTCATCATCTGACAAGTCCATGTAAGATGGCAGATACAACCCGTTTTCTCCCAATTTTCGAGAGTTGGAATATTTACCCGGGAAAGTATATCCTTTTAAAAATTGCTGTTGGTGGATAGGTGTGAAGAAATTTCTTGTCTCAATACCTTTTTCTTCAAGCAAATCTTGTAACGTATTTCTCGAACATCCAAACCCCTCCGTTATAACTATTCCAAATACCCAGTAGACATTTTTTGCCCATGTCTCCTCACATGGAAGTTCTAATCCATCAATGTCTGCCAATAAGCGTTTGTACACCTGAGCTATGTGAATTTTCTTTGCTATCGCTTGTTCTACAAATTCTAGCTGAGCCACTCCCAAAGCAGCCTGCAAATTGGTCATTCTATAATTAAAACCTACTGAAGAGTGGTTAAATCTGGATTGATTATCACAACCAAAAGCCATATTTTTCCTTGAATGAGCCTTTTCATACAACTCCTTATTATTGGTGACTATCATCCCCCCTTCCCCAGTAGTAATGATTTTATTAGCATAAAAACTAAAGCATGATGCATCTCCCCAACTGCCCACATATTGGTCACCGACTTTGGCTCCTATCACCTCAGCACAATCTTCCATAAGTAGAAGTTTATGCCTATCGCAGATTGATTTTATCAAAGGCATATTAGCAGGATGTCCATAATTATGAACTACCAATATCGCCTTCGTCTTATCGGTTATATAATTTTCTATCTGACCTACGTCGATATTCCAGGTATAATCTACATCGACCGGCACAGGTATAGCACCTGCCTGTAATATTGCGAAAACAGGTGCCATCATGGTAAAATCCGGAATTATTATTTCATCTCCTTCTCCTAACCCCAATACATCAAGAGCTAGATGTAGCGCATTTGTACCGTTGCTAACTGTGGAGGCATATTGATAATTAAATTGAGAGGCAAAATCCTTCTCAAATTGATCTATGAAACGTCCTTTGGAAGAAATCCAACCTTCCTGCATGGCTTGGTTGACGTATTCTTCCTCATTTTTCCAAAAAACAGGCTTACTTACAGGTATTTTCATCAGGTCGATATGAAATTCTTATTTATTTCAAAATATTAGAATTTTTCACAAAGCTTTCCCAGCTCCATTTGCAATCATTTTTGTAAAACCAATCAACAGTCATTTTCAATCCCTCAATCATGTCAATCTCAGGCTGCCAATCTGTAATACTCTTCAATTTGGTATTATCACATCTAAATCTATCGATATCACAAGCCCTGAGTCGATCAGTATCTACTTCGATCTTTAGATCCTTCACATTCATAATATCAGCGATTTGATTGGCCAACCACTCAACAGAAAATGAGGTGTTTGATCCTACATTCACTACATCTCCATTTTCCATATTTGAAAACAAGACCTTAATGAGCGCTCTGGCGGTATCGTGTACATAGGTAAAGTCTCTTTCAGCCTTTATATTACCTAATCTTAGCACATTACCTTTATTTAGCTGGTGTATTATTTCTGGTATTATATAAGGCTCTGACTCACGTGGGCCATAACAGTTAAATATTCTTGCTGTCACCACCGGCACATCGTGCTCAATACAATACGTATAGCACAGTCGATCTGCTGCCAATTTCGATACGGCATAAGTATTAACCGGCTTTAAAGAAACATACTCATCCAATGTTTCTTCTTCCGTGATTCCATAAACCTCTGTTGAAGATACATATAGCATCCTTTTGACATCACAAATCTTGCAGGCTTCCAGAATATTCAAACATGCCGTCAAATTGATATCGAAAAATCTTCTAGGCCACTTGTAAGCAGTGGGAACGTAAGTATCACCAATACAGTTAATGATATACTTCACATCACAACGCGTAATAGCATCTATGATTTCCAATTGGTTGAGCGCATCACCTTGTACAACTTCAACATTATCTAACCCTTCCACATTCTCAGGAATGCCGTGAAGATAATTGTCAAAGCATACAACTTTGGCATTTAGTTTCAACAATTCTCTTATTATCGCTGAGCCTACAAAACCGGCACCGCCAGCAACCATTACGGTCAAGTTAGAATTATCAATCATCGTAAAAAAATAAATTTATAATTGTATATTCGATTGTCATTTTATAAAAAATAAGTGTATTCACAGAGGACAGCGTAAATGTTTCTCAAAGCCTCAATTTGGAAACAAAATCTCCAAAAGTACTCTTCCAGGTCATATTCAATGCATATTCTCTGGCATTTTTCTTCACCTCTGTTCTTATACCATCTTTTTGTATAGTTTTTATTAATTCAATTAATTCTGGCGTTGAAGAAAATTCCCAGCCACAATCATATTGTTGTATTATACGTCCCATTTCACTACCTCTTGTTGCAAATACCGGAAGTCCGCAACTGAGCGCCTCAAGAGCGATCATTCCGAATGTGTCCCATTTGCCATAAAAGACAAGAGCATCGGCCTTAGCCATCTCATCAGCAAGACTTTCATGGTCAAGATAACCGAGAAATGAAGTATTCTTTGAAAAATCCAGGTTCTGACCATTAGAAACTTTCCCTGCGAGTATCCATTGAGCAAAGGGTGTAGATGTAGTAAGTGTGCTAATATTGTCAATACCCTTTTCCTCTGAAAATCTTCCTACGTACATTATCTTTAACGTACCATTCTGTCTCTTCAATTTTGGTTTGAAGATCGAGGTATCAACACCGGGAGTGAAAATTTGATAGTTGAATGCCTCACCTATTCTGAAAAACCCCTCAGAAACATCTGAATTAAGGAATATATTATTCTTATTATTTATGAAATGTTTATGCAGTCGACGCTGAGCATTCATCTCAACATAATCGAACAACTCGTTCTCCTTGCCAGCTATTCTAATGGCATAAAACGATGGGTAATTGGTATGCAAACAAATAGCCGGATCCTTGTCTCTATAGATGGACTCCACTACAAACCCTAAAAAGGATTGCGTAGCTATCACAACTTTAGCTGGTTCAATAGAGTTTGCAAATTCTTCACACTTTCGGAAAAAGTCCGGATACCAACCCCTGTCACCGTTCCAGGCATCCAGCCATTCGACATCGCTGTAGTCAATATTGCCTTTCAGAAGATCTTCATGTATTACGTCCTCTCCCTCTACTAAAGCGTATAGCGGCCTTCTTTTCAAAACAAGCCCCTCTCGAGAATCCCTCACAACCAAATTTAGTTGTGCCCGTACTGATTTGAAAGTAAGATTATGATCCAAATCAGATACCAACGCCAGGGTAATACCAGCAGATTCACACCATTCTATAAACTTTAAGTAAGTATATCGAACACCACATTCCACATTTAAGTGATCAACGACAAGCAGTAGGTCAACCTTCATTTTCAAATGTTAGAGTTTCAAATCCTGGCATTCCTATAACAATACCCACTTAACGAGCAATTAATTTTTCTCCCTGCCCTGAAGCAAAACTTCAAAAATAAGAACTAAAACAATAAACTGTATATTAAAATAAAAATAACGACAAATATAGTACTAAATCATTAACAAATTAAAACCTATTGATTAGGAAAGAGACCTTGTTTTTCTTATAAGGATATCGGCTGCTTTATCAATGCCCTGAAATTGGGATTCGTAATTGATGTTGGAATGCTTCTGTGAACTGATGCCCATTGGTGAAGAGAAATGCCACACAAGTCCGAGTGAATTGACCTCTATAATATAAATTTCACCTGTATTGGGATCTTTAACAATGTCACACCCTATAAGTGGTACGTCAGGAAATGCTTTTTTATGCGCTTCCTCGCCTAGTCCTATAATATCTTCATCATAACTGAGCGTAAAATCACAACCTTTACCTGTTGAAACTATTGAACCGCCAAAATCTTTAAAGGAATCAGCCGACTCCAAAGGTTGCCTGCTCTTATCGGCCTCTATTTTCACTGAAAATAATACTTCACCAAACAAGGATGTAACTCGATAGCTGACTGGCCACTTGCCAGTATAAATAAAATCCTGGATAACCCACATTTGAGTGTGGTCTGCAGCTTTGGTTTTAGGCTCTCTCCACTTTACCTTTGAATTTTTCACAATCCTGACATCAGCCCCCTGAAGACCTCTAACTGGTTTCATAACTACATAGTCTCCAAACTCATTCATATCAGGTCTGTAGTTTTTTGATAAAATTCGAGTAAAAGGCACAGGCAGATCATTACATCGTAAAGCCCGTATTTCATCATACTTGTCCATTCTCGAACCCTGATAGATAGTTCCTGGGAGTTCATCCAGGTGCTGAAGAGGAAATATAGCAAAAACAAGAGTAGGCTTTCCTTTTAATTCATCACCAACAGCCAGATTCTCTTCAGTATCCTCTAATACAAAAACCTTGATATCCTCTGTATTCGTCTCAATGTATTTTGCTATTCTATTGAAATCATCCGTCTGATTTGAATAAATATGCGGAACAAGTACTAAGTTATATTTTCTACTTAAAATCATTTTTTATCAAAATAAAAATGCTTAATATATAATAATATTAAGCAAAAGAATGGTTCATCAACCTAAAGCGACTACTGGCCTCCGGAATTCAATCCGTCAATATTAAATATGAAAATAATAATAAACAAGAGATACACGGTCTTATCAGTAAATCTGACAGTTTAACCTTTTGAATAATTTTGGAACACAACTGAGAGGTGAAGTCTTCTGAAGAATAAAAAATATCTTCTTCACAATCGTCAAGCTTGGGAAGCTCGACTGATAAATAAATTAAAAGAAACCCTCTTGAGACTTTCTTTTCAAGTTATTGAAGACGAGATCATTGAGCTGTAGATCATGGGATCTGGGAACTATAATTAAATTTTCAAAAGTTGAGAACACCAACCAAATATATTCTTCCCGTAAGCTCTAGCAACTACCTTTGATTGGAGTTCTTAACATTAGCTTTTACTTATTGCTTCTTCAAAAGATTAAACGTCCAATCACCATTTACTGAAGCTGTACGACTTCCCTGATGAACGCTATCGTTAAATACGAAACTTAAAGTCATTGTTGTTTCAGTCAATGACACTACCACGGGTAGATTCTCATTACCGGTTCTGATTACGGTAAAAGAGGAGAGGCCGGGGACTCTTCTTCAAACTCCCATCCCCCACTTGCCGGCCAAGGAGAAACTCCTGACGGGTCTCCTAAAAGCACTGTATGTTCCTTTCCCCTGCCCATTATCATAATTTATTGTTAATTAAAAATCAGCATAGCCTGCTGTTCTATCCTCGGTTTGGTATAAGACCGCTCGTGCTGATTCATCCACTACCCAGGTTCCTGAAAAATTATTACCTGCCTGATCATGAGGCGACAACCCGTTATCATCGTCATTTTTACACCCGGATAAGACAACCATTATTACTAAAACCGCTGCACTTAATATATATGATGTTTTTTTCATTCTTATTATTAGTTTTTCAATTTAAAGCTTGATTTGAGATGTTCAATTGGACACTTATACTTGCCTAAAATCTCATTATTAATTACTCTCCATTACTATTTTGTTTCCTGAAGTCTCTAGCAGCACCAGTTGATTACTGTTTATTTTAAATTGATAAGACTTACCGCTCAACTGTTTTAATAGCTGTTGTTCAACCTCAATATCAGGACAAATCATTCTGGTTGAAGAGATTGTTCCAAAGTCAAGTTGGTTCTCATTAAGATCTACCAAATCCCTTTAGCCTTTTGTCTGCCAGATTCAGGGTTAGCTCTGGAGCTTTGCGAGCGAATTCATAAGTCTTAAGATCATTGCCTCCAATAGATATTATCGACCATGACCTGCTTAATTGCTCTTTCACCTTCTCCACTTCACTTTTTTGTCCATCCGATGGCCGTGAACTCATACACGATACAAACAGTACATAAATGATCAAGATTTTTCGCATAATAATGAAAACGTCAGGACACTTTCTCAAAAAAAGCAGACCCCAGATCATCTCGTAATAAACCGGAGATCCCATGGTCTTTTTGAGGCTGTCCTTGTCTTACTTTTTATTTATTAGCATTGTCTCATTAAATACTAAGCTTATGGTCCTACATTGTCAGGTGTACTCATTAAGTAATACTCAGTTTAAATCCTTCAACACCGTTTCAAGGACGATCCAGCAACATTATCTGACTATCCTCAATTATTTTGAACGTAGAAGCACCAATGCCGCAGCTGAGTCTTTCAATGCTAAAATTAAAGCTTTCAGGAGTCAATTCAGAGGATTTAAAAACGTTAGTTTCTTCCTTTACAGGCTTTCCAGAATCTATGCTTAGTACAATTGCTCCGCAGGTTTTCGGCTTGATCCCCTCCAAGCCCAAAACATATATCATGGATATAATAGATTTTAACAGGTATGACATTCCTTACTTTCCATTAAAGAATGAATATAACATCCAACTTTTATCAAGTAGTCAACCAGACATAATCAATTCCAAGAAGAATTCTCTATGCTCTTCCTTACTGAATAGGAATAGGTAAAGGCAGCCGCACCATGGTGCAGACGCAAGTGAGCTTTCATTTATCAAGTATTCATTACGAAACGAGCTCTTATGGGACAGTTTCTTTAAAGAACGGGATAAGACTACTATTTATGACCGAAGTTCTGGTAAAGTGAAATGTTCCGTTCAACTTAGGGTTAGTGAAAAGGAGGACATATCCTACAACCGCTACACTAAGACTATTGACTACTAAGCCTTAAACAAATTAATGGTCACTGTTGCCAAATCGGAGTCCGGATATTTTCTAAACATCTCTTTATCATGAGAAAGGCCAGCCTCCTGTAATACTTTGATAAACTCCTCTACTTCAACAATATATTGATCAGAATAGCCATGAGTAACATCATAAGCAGTAGCTGCAGTTTTGCCCAGATTTTGAGCTACGAGTTCAGGGCTTACGGTGTGAAGCTCAATAAGGAGTAATCCATACTGCTTTACATAGGGTGTCCACCTTTTGAAATGCTGCCTGAGCGATTCAGAAACCAAATTATTACTCAGCCTCCTACCCTCACTGCAATAAGCTCCGGTAGAGGAACTTATTCTCAGGTCATCTTTTTGCTCAGGTTCCTCCCAGATGCGATTATGATCCAGAAAGGTGCGTACATTGAGTAAATCCTTCAGGTCAATATTATACGCTTCCTTAAGGTCAGAAGCCAGTATATCCGGCTTACCAATATCTCCCCAAATAATCTTAGCCCAAATATCCGCCTGTATCAGATTCGCCTTTGATACTTTCAAGGCGGCTTCATTATAATCCACCCCTATCAATAATAGTGGATGTTCCTCAAGCACCCTTCCTCGTTGCGTCTGATTAGCTACTACATTAAACAAATGTTTTAAGAAAGCTCCATTACCACAGCCCATATCCAGGATACCCTTAGGCTGTTCGTCGATTGGTCTGTTAAAGATCTCAATGATAATTTCATCGACTACCTTAAAATAAGCTGCATGCGCACCACCACTTCCCCATACATTCATTTCGCGATCTACATGCTTCTCATTCCCATTAGTGTCTGTCCCTTTTAATATTATGGGATCTCCAAAAATCAGATCATTGAGCTTTCTGAGCGTGGGAATATAAGATACGGTTACGCCATAAGCACTAGCCCTCTTTGCAAAGAACAAACCTTCCTCTGTAAACTCGTAAGTGTTATTGATTTTATTAAACCATTTCAGATGAGTAAGAATATCCAGCAAGCGCCCAAAACCATCGGCATCTTTATGAAATTCCTCCGCTTTAAACCGGGTCTCCATAAAGTACTTATGAAACATACCGCTCATACCAAGGTGCACGAGCGTTGGGCCTACTACTATTCCTTCAATATGCGTTAGTATTTGTTGATGAACTTCCTCCTCCAATGGGTTGGAATAGGCAGATTTCTCATGTTCATGCTTCAGTTTGCTAAAAACCACCTCCAATTTTTGGAAGGGTTCCATTTCAAACTTACGGTTATGATATTTCTCCGATAAAACCAGTAACTCCACTGCATCCTTATAAAGGCTAAAAAAATCAAAGGCTATTTCTGAATGGTCATTAATCTCAAAAGTTACCTGATCCGCCTCATTATCAACCTGCTGATCAAGCCATCCCTGAGAGCACATAGCCCTAAGGGCTACATTAAGATACCCATCATTTGCATTGAATTGAGTGGCTATTGTTTTAAGGTCTGCCCTCTTCTCCACAAGCAAAAAATCTGTAACACCATACTGCTTTAGGGTATATGCTGAAGGTGCTGTAACAATTCCGTCCAAATGCCGAAATATCTTACTTCTGAGTATGGCTTGTTCTTTTTTTGCGAGCATAAGTTTCTAATTCAATTGATACCTTCTCAATTCATTGCTTCATAAAATAGCAACTTTTTAAACAGGGCACAATGCTCCCTGCTATCTTTTAAGACCAATTTCAGATGATGTTTTTCTTATGCAACAGACAAAACATTAACTTCGACGCTTCTATGTAAAATGCCTAGAAAGCAATAATTAATAAAGCATTTGATTATCAATATCGTAAGACTTAATCTTGATGAACAACACACTTCCAATATATCTACTGTCCGATAGTCAGCTACTGTTTTCACATAACGCCGCCGGGCAGCACTTTCTTCAGTCAATTATTACTGAAATCGATAAGCCTGATATCAAAGCCGCATATATTGGATGGTCAAATGGTGACCAGCCTGAGTTTTATGAGCTCTTTAAAGAGGGCATGAAACACCTACATATTACCAATTGTAGTATGATCTCCGCTGACTTTAATTCAATCGATAAAGAGAACCTGTTAAAAGCTGATGTTATATTGCTGGCCGGTGGCGATGTAAATAAGGGCTGGCAAAGATTGCTGGAAACCAAAACGGTAGATATAATTAAGAAAAAGTATACATCAGGGGCAATTTTAATAGGCATATCAGCCGGTGCTATTCAACTGGGCTGGCAGACACCCTTTACAACTGATGATAAATACGAAGAAATGATGCAACTCGTCCCCTTCATCATCGGTGCTCATGACGAGGTAAACCAATGGATAGATTTAAAAAGTGCCGTACTCAAATCTGGCAAGGAAGGAATAGGCATTCCTTTTGGGGGAGGTCTTAAATATTACCCCGAT
Source organism: Fulvivirga marina (assembly GCF_016775155.1). Lineage (GTDB taxonomy): Bacteria > Bacteroidota > Bacteroidia > Cytophagales > Cyclobacteriaceae > Fulvivirga > Fulvivirga marina. The sequence goes on from NZ_JAEUGD010000018.1 coordinate 103,460, forward strand.
CAAAGGATTGAGATCATCAATAAACCGGAGGAAATTTTTTACTTTACTAATAATGCTTGATTAATTACACCAATCTTTCCATTTGATATTGATTGATAGTGTTTTGCAAACCTGAAGCTTTGAGCCATTCCAGCTTCCTTTCCAAAGTTCCAACAACATTGTTTACTTTGATTTGAGTTGAAACAGATTGAATAGCAGCACCTAACCGTCCCCATACATCCGGCTTATCGAAAAGGACATCAAATTGAGCCAGATACCCTGTAGATTTATTGATAATGAATAATGATTCTTTCTTATCATTATTCATTACTGTAAAGAAGTGAAAGGGGCCATTAATAATAGATTCTATCCTGTTCTCCCAGGAGTAAATTGATTGATCCGCTAATTCATCTTTATGGATGGAAACCACTGAAGCTTCCTCCACCTGTCCTATACTACCCTCACACTGAAACTTTCCTCCAAAACAATGATAGTTCCGGGCAACCTTAAAACCACATTTTTCATAAGCTCTTACGGCATTTTCATTTTCCTGAATAACCTCAAGTGAACAATGCTTCACCCTATTACTTCTAAGAACCGGCAGAGCAAAATCAAACATCTTTTTAACGAGGCTATTTCCCCTATAAGCAGGCAATACACCTGTAGCTGCATTAAATGCAGAAAGAACCCCATCTCTTTCATCTATGGCCAAAAGCATAAAAGCAATGAGCTCCTCTCCCTCAAATACCCCTACGGAAAAGTCATACCTGACTTTGGCTACTCTCCAGCGCTCCTCAAAGAGTCTTGCATTTTTTGTGAATTGGACATAGTAATTTTCAAAGGACTTAAAAAAGCACTTTGCTACAATCTCAAACGGCACATCAACTAAAGTCTTGAACTTCATACCATTACAAACGTTTTTTGTAGTATTACGCAGTTCTGTCCAGTGAGTAGAGTGAAATTACATGCAAGGCATTAATAGATTGCCAATGGATTGAAAAAAGATTATACAGGTTTTAGCTTTTGGTCCAAAACTGATTTGATCTTATCAAATTCGAAGAAAAAACGAAATGCCGGAGTTGTCATTAAGTACATTTTATTCTCTATCCGCCACCATAGAATCCCTCCTTTATTAATACACTCTCTATCATCCATAGCAATATCGGTTAGGTAAGTTGTGAATGCTGCGGCTACACTATCACTTTCAAATTCCCACTCCAGAATATCTACCTTTAGATACATATGATCTATGGTCTCCTTGCTTTTAACCAAAGTCTTTTTAACTCCTTTGATCAATGTAAAATCAATCTTGTTCAACCGCGGATCCTGGTCAGCACATGAGGTAAATAATTGCGCTAACCCTGGAGCTACTCTATCATTAAGATCATACAAAGTATCCCCATTGACCACTTGTGATTGATAACCAAATTCGGCATCAAGCAACACCAAGGCTTCATTAAAACGATCATAATCAGTTTTGACAACTGGTTCTTCAATCGTCTCCAACCGGCTTGTGTCAGTTATGACGGTATCTGAAAGCAAGTCTTCAGAGGTTGATTCGGTATTTTGAGCTTCCCGGTTGCAGCAAATCAGTATAGTAAAGAGCAAAGAAAGGAGAAGATATCTGATCATGATCAGTTTAAAAATTTAGTAATTCAAATTAGTCAATAATGACCAAATACCAAATAATCAATTACGTCTGATCAACCCGACAAACGTGCCGCTTTCTCCCCTTATCATTGCCGTATTCATACAGTTAAAATCAAGCCATATTATAAAAAATAAGAAACACCATGAAAATCAATCCCTATTTAAACTTCCCTGGTACTACAGAAGAGGCCTTTAATTTTTATAAATCTGTATTTATAAAATAGTTCATATTTTAATAACCCTATTTAGACACAAATTCATTTGATAAATAAAAAATATTATAATATAATAAAAATAAAGTAATGCATATTGCGCTACCCATAAGGACGGAAATATACTCATGGCTACAGATGCCATGGAGTCCATGGGACAGAAACTGAGCACTGGCAACAACTTTTACATTTCTGTATCTACTGACAAGTACAGATGGGGCCAAAGATATCTATGATAAGCTCTCTGCAAGTGGTTCTATAGAAATGCCTATTGGTGATGCCCCTTGGGGGCATACTTTGGTATGTTTAAAGACAAATTAGGTATACCGTGGATGGTTAGCTATGACTACCCTAAGGAATAACCATTATATACTAAAGCTTTGCTATCCCTACAGGGTTTAGTAAAGCTTACTTTTCCTTTTTCACACGTAGTTCGTACCTTGTGCCCTGCAAGTCGAAGTTTCTTAACCCATACCATGAAACCAAATATTGTCCACACTGCAACTCCGCTTTTGAGTGTAAAGTAGATTCCATAACACAATGTCAGTGTTCCTCAGTCAAACTGAACCAGGAAGAGCGAAACTTTGTCCGCAGCAAATACCGGAACTGACTTTGCGCTACATGCCTCAGAAAACTCAGAGATGAGTATAATCAGCTGTAGGAACACTTCTTAAAGAAACAGGCCTTATCTAAAACAGTAGTGTATATTTCAGTTATTCTTCTTTTATTAAAATTCTTTTTTTTGCTAACTTGAATATTCATTTTATTCTATTTTCATGAGGTCTATAGTTCTATTATTTCTTTTCATTTTATCTGTAATTTCGTTCCAATCGCAAGCCCAAACAGGCTCTAAAAAGCGACTGGCACTGGTGATTGGCAATGCTGACTATCAGAATGCCAACAAACTGCTAAACCCTGTCAACGATGCCCGCTCCATGAAAAAAGCACTAACGAGTTTAGGCTTCGAAGTTATGCAGTATGAAAATCTGACCCAGCGAGAAATGAAGCAGGTGATAGATGAATTTGGCCGAAAGCTGGAAAGTTATGAAGTGGGACTATTCTACTTTGCGGGACATGGCATACAGGCCAGTGGAAACAACTACCTCATACCGGTAGAAACCAACCTGACGAACGAACAACAAATAGAATATGACTGCGTGCGTGCTGATCGTGTATTGGGACTTATGGAGTATGCCAAAAGCAAAGTAAACATTGTCATTTTGGATGCTTGTCGCAATAACCCATTTAAACGAAGCTGGAGCAGGTCTGCCCAGGGAGAGGGACTCGCTTTTATGAATGCCCCGAGCGGTTCGCTCATTGCCTATGCAACGGCTCCCGGGAAAACAGCCTCTGATGGATCTGGAAGTAACGGACTGTATACTGAAGCCTTACTAAAAAACCTGGCCACCCCCGACCTGACCATTTTACAAGTATTTCAAAACGTGCGCAAGAATGTTGTTGATCAATCTGATCAACGACAAATTCCTTGGGAGTCAACCTCTCTGATTGGAGATTTTTATTTTAATAAAACACAAGCAGGCGGCAAGGAACAGCAACCCGACAAGACACTTATAGCCAAAGAAAGCAGTAATATAACCAGTACTACCCCTACTTCTATAAACTCACGTGCCATTTGGAAATCAGATGAAAAAACATGGCACCTGCTAGACAATAAAGTACAGATTGCCTCTCGCACCAAATATACCTATGCTGGCGATGATCTACTGGCCTATGACCCTGAAACTGGTGTATCCTATTTATTACCTGGTTACACACATCTGACCGACAATGTCTTCCGTCCAGCCGAGATCCTTTCTGAAAAAGATCAGTATTTCTGGAGATCTAAAGACCTTAGCTTTTATGTTTACGATAAGGGTACAAGCATCAGTACAGAAATAGTCCATTCCAAATCTGACGATGACCTACTGGTTTATCACCCTCAGACCAACACCACGCTACTGCTGGAAAAGTACTATCAACTGCAAGACAATAAGCTGCGCTCGGCTGAAGTGGTTTCCAAAGCAGACAATATTTTCTGGAAATCAAAAGACAATAAATACCTATTCTTCATTAAGGGAGAACAAGTGGCCAGTACTACCTCCTCAGCTGCCGTGAACAACGATCTGCTGGTATACCATGAAAAAACGGGGTCCAGCTACATTTTAAAGAATTTTTATAATCTACAGGATGACAAGCTGCGCTCAGCAATGCTCATCAGTGACCAAAAAGATGTCTTCTGGTCTGGGTTCAACAATAAATTTCACCTGTATGTCAAAGGAAAGGATGTTTCTTCGCAAGTCACTAACAAATGGTCAGGCAGTGATCTGGAAGTTTACTATGGAGACAACACTTATCTACTCAAAAACTTTGCTAACCTTCAAGACAGACAATTGAGGGAGGCCACTGTAATGGAATCAACAAGCAAAGTAGAATGGAAGGCAGAAAATAACCTGTTTTATATAAAAGATAATAACAAGGAAATACAGCTACAGACCGTTTATGCTATGGCCGGCAACGACCTGCTGGTATATCATCCTGATAAACAAAAGACTTACTTACTAGAAAACTATAGCCACCTGCAAGACAACCAATGGAGGTCGGCTCGTCTGTTATCTTCTTCAAAGGAATCAGTTTTTTGGATGTCCGAAGACAATGTTTACTGGTTATACGTGCAGGGAAAACAAGTTGCACAGGAAACATCAAGTGTAGCCGAAGAACGTAACCTGGTCGTTACTCATACTCCAACAGGTTCCAGGTATCGTCTTACCGGCTTCTATGATCTTCAAGATAAGCAACTAAGGGCTGCTGAGATTTTAAGTTTAAATACACCCATCACTACCAAAACTTCATCTACCAATGATAATAATTCATATAAAAGCAAGGGTAATGCTACCTGGCGATCAAAAGATAACTTATACTGGCTCTACGTCAATGGGGAACAGATAGCAAAGCGAACCAATAGTGTATTTATTGATAACGACCTTTTGATCTATGACCCTTCAGACAATCTTTCTTACCTCCTCGAAGGTTATAAAGAAAAGCAGGATGACCAGATCAGGTCAGCCATAATTCTGGATTCTTCAGAACAAACCTGGTGGCGTGCCAATGACAATGGGTATTATATCTATGTGAAGGGTGAGTTAATTACCACCGCCACCAATGTTCAATCTTATTGGGCTGATAGTGATCTCATTGTATATCACAAACCATCCGGGGTTACCTACCGGTTGGAAGACTACAATACCAATAAAGACGATCAGCTAAGGCCAGCATTTAAGGTAGTGGAATAGCCTAGGCTGATTATGGAATGTTATTAATAAAAAGGAGGCCGGGGCAAACTTATCAGGATTCGATCAATAACCTAAACACATTTTTTAACTTTTATACCTCTCGTTCCTAAACTCATTTGCCCAAAGCCAGCCTAACCCCAGATTTTTTAATTTCTTTTTGACCTTATCTCAGTTATAGCGATCGGGGTTGAGTATCGCTATCTCTATATCTGTTTTTTGACCGGAAACTATCTGTGACACCAATTTCCCTGTTACAGGCCCAAGACTCATACCCATCATGGAGTGTCCTGTTGCAGCGGTCAGGTTATCATAGTGCTTAAACTTACCGATATAAGGAAGCCCATCCGGAGAGCAAGGTCTAAGCCCTACCCAGACATCAGATTTTTGAAAATCAGTATTTTTAAATTGGGGATAGTAATCTGGTATAGATTTGTATATGCCTCCTACCCGTTTATCATTCACTGTCCTGTCGGTTCCATTGAGTTCCATAGTTCCGCCGAATCGTATTGCGCTATTCATTGGCGTGACAGACACCCTCGCCTCTGATAATAGCGCACAAATACCCGGATATGCCGGAGGTTGGTCTACCATTACGCTGTATCCCTTGCCTCCCTGAAGCGGAATGTTGACTTTCAATGCTTTTATCAACTCTGATGACCATGCACCAGCTGCAATCACAAATTCGTCTGCTCTTACCAAATCTCCTGAAGTTTGAAGGGCGATCACCCTGCCTCCACGCATATCCAAGCCCTTTCCCCTTTCTGATACAAAGCTGACACCTCGCTTTTCCAAAAGAACCTTCATACCTGACATAAATAAGCCAGGCACCATATATGCATCCATAGGAAAGTACACTCCTCCCTCCACATCCATCTCTACTCCCTCATCCATGCTCATAAGCTCAGCTGCTGTCAGGGTCTCAGCTTTCATTCCCAACTGCCTGGCCCGCTCCGCCACCATGCGCTCTTCTTTAAGGGCATGACTGGTTTTGCACAACATAAAAAGACCTTTGGTCTGCAATGAGAAATCCAGGGACTCTTCTTCAGCCAATTGTAAATAAAGGTTGCGGCTCTCCATATTCATCTCTTTGAGCACATGCATAGCTCTTTGAACATTAGCTGGCGTTGCCGCTTTGTAAAACTTCCAACCCCACGATATGAGATCTTTACTAAAACGGGGCTTGATATGGAAAGGACTATCGTTCCTAAGCATCCATTTAAGCCCTAATATCACCATACCGGGAGCTGCCAAAGGAATAAAATGGCTTGGCACGATCATACCTGCATTCCCATATGAGCACCCCTTGTTTTGATCGTCATCGCTAACCACCGTAACCTGATATCCTAATTCGGACAGGTAATATGCAGAGCTCAGCCCTACTACACCTCCACCAATAATGGCAACCTTTTTCATCGTATAATCATTAATACACCTTAAATTACCTGAAAGCCTCCCGCATACGGATCATCATCATCGACCATGATGTTATTATAACCATATACCATAGCCCAGCCTTCTACGCTAGGGATAATACCTTTTTTGCCTCCTACCTCAACTTCATTTTCAATTCTTCCGGTGAATTTTGAGCCAATAATACTTTCATGAATAAAAGGTTGTCCTTTTTTCAGCAGACCTTTAGCATACCATTGAGCCATCCTGGCAGACGTACCCGTGCCACAAGGTGAGCGGTCAATAGCCTTATCACCATAAAAAACCGCATTTCTTGCTGTAGAATCGGGAGACAAAGTTTCTCCGGTCCAAAGAATATGACTCAAGCCTGAAATAGTCGGGTTATCAGGGTGCTCAAAGCTGTAGTTGTTATTGATGTTTTTCCGCAACTTTCTGCTCCACTGGATCAACTGCTCAGCTGAATACGCCTGAACTCCTTTGAAATTCTCCTGAGGATCAACAATCGCATAAAAGTTTCCTCCGTAAGACACATCAACTTTCAGTTCACCCAAATCCGGACAGATAGCCACTAACCCTTCCGCTTCCAAAAAAGAAGCTACATTCGTCAGTTTTACTGATTTAACCTTTTCCCCTTCTTGGGTATAGCTAACCTTTACCAAACCAGCAGGGGTTTCCAGACAAAGCTGTCCCGGTACTTTGGGGGTTATTAAACCTTCTTCAATCGCAATGGTCACCGTACCTATAGTACCATGCCCGCACATTGGCAGACACCCGGAAGTTTCAATAAATAACACCCCCACATCATTATTTGTGTCTGTCGGTGGATATAAAATACTTCCCGACATCATATCATGGCCTCTGGGCTCGAACATCAGGCTTTTACGGATCCAGTCATACTCGCGGAGGAAGTGCTGTCTTTTTTCGCTCATGTTAGCCCCCTCCAGGTTAGGTCCTCCACCGGCTACTACCCTAACCGGATTTCCACAGGTATGGGCATCTACACAAAAGAATGTCTTCTTAGCCATTTATAGCGTCCCTCGTTAACTCTCCATTCACTTTTCTCCAGATACCCAACGGGTTGCTATTCTTTACCTCATCTGGCAACATCTCCTCAGGAAATCCCTGTAAGGCAAGTGGACGAACAAAACGCTTAATAGCATCCGTACCTACTGAAGTAAACCTACTGTCCGTTGAAGATGGGAAAGGCCCTCCATGCTGCATGGCATGGCATACTTCAACACCTGTAGGCACTCCGTTAAACAACAACCTTCCGGCAACGTCAGAGGCAGCTCTTACAATGTCTTGATAATCTTCCAGTTCACCTGGCTCTGCCATAATAGTCGATGTAAGCTGTCCCTTTATGGTGCGAATAACTTTAAGTAATTGTTCTTTGTCAGTACACTTCACTACCAATGAAAACGGTCCGAATACCTCTTCATGTAAATTTGGATTGTCAAGGAAGTCTTCGCCGGAAACCTGAGCGACAGCCGCAGAACCCAAGTGATTTCCCTCCTGCTCAGCTCCAGCTCCCAGCAAGGTCACACCAATTTGTTCCAATACTTTTACTTTTCCACTTTGATAGCTTTTCCAAATACCTTCATTTAGCATGGTTGCCGGTGTTACCTCCTGAATTTCGGAAGCTAATGTTTCCAGAAAAGATTTTAACTCTTCTCCTTCAATAGCCAATAACAGCCCTGGATTAGTACAAAACTGTCCTACACCTAAGGTAATGGAGCCTGCATATTGTTTAGCGGTTTCCGCTGCTGATGCTTTTAATTTTCCGGGGAGCAGTATCACAGGGTTTACACTACCCATTTCTGCAAAAACTGGGATGGGATCTTCTCTTTGGGCCGCAGCTTTGTACAATGCCATTCCGCCGGTGAAGGAACCTGTAAAACCAACTGATTTGACAACGGGATGCATCACCAGTTGCTGGCCCAAAGAAGAACCTCTACCATTTAAGCTTGAAAAGACTCCATCAGGCATCCCTGTATTTTGAGCAGCCTTAGCAATAGCTCTTGCCACGAGCTCATTGGTGCCCAGGTGCGACATATGCGCTTTAATAATTACAGGATTACCTGCTGCCAGAGCAGATGCAGTATCTCCACCGGCAGTAGAAAAGGCCAATGGAAAGTTACTTGCTGCAAAGACCACTACAGGCCCAACGGGCACCAGCATTTTCCTGATATCAGGTTTAGGCAAGGGCTCTCTTGCCAGCTGAGCGGTCTCAATGATCGCATCAACCCAGGAGCCCTCGCGAAGCAGCTGAGCAAATAACATCAATTGCCCAACCGTTCTGCCTCTCTCCCCGATAATTCTGGCTTCAGGCAAACCACTTTCTTTCACGGCCATTTGAACAAGCTCATCATCAAGCACCAATATTTCATCAGCTATGGCCTCAAGAAAATCAGCCTTTTTACTCCCTGGGAATTGCTTGTACACTTCGAAAGCTTTAGCTGCTTTTTGAAGAGTTTCTTCTATCTCCTCTTTGGTGGCCATATAAAATTTCTCCAGGGTTCTTGCTTCCCTGGGATCGTAAGAGTTAACAAACTCCTCTGATGCGGCTGATAAACTGAATCCGATAATGTTCTTTCCTTGTACTACCATGCTTCTTGTTTAAATCGTGTTCATTACATTTTCAATATTCAAATATTCAGGTAGCTCTGGCCTTACACTCAGCCCCTCCTCGATAATCTTCACTACCCTCTCCCGCTCTGCTCCATTCAAAGGCATGCGTGGAAGCCTTACCTCTTCCGTACCTAATCCTACCATAGTTTCGGCCAGCTTTATATTTTGTACCAGTTGCGGATTAATATCAAGTTCTAGCAAAGGAAGGAACCATCTATAGATTTTCAGCGCTTCGGCATGATATCCAGACTTTTGCAGACGGTATATGGCCACTGTCTCTCGCGGGAAGGCACAAACAAGGCCTGCCACCCATCCATCAGCACCCATAAACAGACTTTCCAAAGCAAGTGTATCTACGCCTGACAAGATCTTAAACCTGTCACCGAACCTGTTAATCATTCTTGTGACATTGCTAATATCTCTGGTCGACTCCTTTACCGCCTGAATGTTAGGGATTTCAGCTAGCTGCTCAAACATATCCATCGTGACTTCTATTTTATAGTCAACCGGATTGTTGTAAATCATAATAGGCAAATCCGTGGATGGTGCCACCGCTCTGAAGTATTCCACGGTTTCCTGATCTGTAGCTTTATACCTCATCGGCGGCAATATCATCAGTCCGCTGGCTCCGCTCTCTTTGGCTTTTGCCACCGCCTTTATAGCAGATGCCGTGCTTTGCTCAGCTATATTCAAAATCACGGGCACCTTGTCGCCAACTAAGGACACCGTGCGTCTGACCAGTTCATATTTTTCATCATCACTCAGAGAACTGGCCTCTCCAAGAGTACCTCCCAAAATAATACCATCAACACCCGCATCGAGTTGGGCCTCAATGTTCTTTTCAAACCACTGCCAATCCAGTTCATCGTCTTTGGTAAATTTAGTAGTCACTGCGGGAAATACCCCTTGCCATTGAAAATTCATACGGTAAAATTTTAAGTTCTTTTTCAGGAGCCAAATTAGTACAACGGTCAATTGAAAGTTTTTACTATCTGACCCTATTATGATACTATTATAACATGTTTATCTAATTCAAAGCTCAAATAAAGATTAGATAGTATTCATTCGATCAAATCTGATAAAAAATGGATGAAGTGAAGAGGTGAAATAAAGTCTTAAAATACCCATATAGAACCTCTGATACGGCACCACTTTTGTCTATAGGTACTTTCACAAAATTTCACTATATTATAAGAGCTATCAGAACCCTTAAAAACACGCCCCATATGAAGAATATATATATAATATTGATTATCAGCTTTATAAGTTCAATAAGTTTAGCTCAGAGCACCTGGGTTATTGATCCTACGCACTCGTCAGTTCAATTTGATGTTTCACACCTCGCTGTATCTTCCGTAACTGGCTTCTTCACTTCTTATGCCGGAACTTTGACCTCCAAGAAAAGTGACTTCGAAGGTGCCAAAGTGAATGCCACCATTGAGGTTGCCAGTATTACCACCAACAATATGGAAAGGGATAAACACCTGAAGGAAGACGATTTCTTTAATGCTGAGAAATACCCTGAAATCAAATTTGAAAGTACCAGTTTTAAAAAAGTTTCTGATAACAATTTCCTAATTGAAGGAAACCTCACCATAAGAAATGTTACTAAGCCGGTGACTTTGGAAGCTGAATTTGGCGGTATTGTTTCCATCAATAATAAAAAGAAAGCTGGGTTTACAGCTACCGGTACAATCGATCGTTTTGAGTTTGGACTAAAGTGGGATGACGTCCTGGATAATGGCGGATTGATAGTAGGTGAAAAAGTAGATATTATATTAAAAATGGAACTGGTAAAGCAGTAGACCTGACTCAGTTACTGGGCTGATTTTCCTTCAAAACTCGAATCTGCTCCAATTTCTGATCATTGAGAGGCTTGGATAGAAATTTAATGACATCAGGGTTAACTTCGATCTTTTCCTTGTCCCTCATATTATCAGAACTGGTAAGTACTACAATGGACACTTTGTTGCGTACGTGATCTGGGAATTTGGAAAATTCGTAAAGGAACCTGAAACCATCTACGACAGGCATGTTGAGGTCCAGAAATATGATATCGGGAATATCAACCACTGGAGCAGAAAGCAGATACTCTAAAGCTTCTCTACCCGAACTGTAGGTCAGGAGCCTTTTGGTAAAATGACAGAACTCTATTACCTTTTGGTTAATAAACAAATCTATTTCATTGTCATCTATTAGCATGACAACTTCAGCACACTCTCTATTCATCTGACCCGCAGAACTCATTAGCTTAAAAAATCAATAGCTATAATAGCTATTCACCGGCGTGAAAACAATGCCCTATGCATATATTTTTCATTCATTAATAAAACTATTTAAAATATTATTAAAATTATACCAAAAACATTCTGTTATAGTGCTACCTCAAGCCTTCATTATCAATAATTTCTACGTTAAACAGTCATCAAAAAATGAATCTTTATGTTTTATTCGCAAAAAAAATATCTTAAAATTGAAGAATCATAATTTAACCATGAAAACTATGAATTATAAATCTATAGGATCATTCAGTTTATCATTCCTTCTACTTTTCGGCATGTTTGCCTGCGGTTCAAAAACAACCGAGGAAAAAACTGATTCCTCAGAAGAGTTTGAGCAGGCTGAAACAGATCTGAAAGAGCAAATCCAGGAGGTAATATACGAAATACCTTCTCCTTCAGAAATCCCATTCCTTTTGGAAGCAACCGGTGCTGAATTTAATCAATCATTGATTAACGATAACAGCAAGGCTGACCAATATGCTTCAAGAAATGATAAGGCTGCACTAAACCTTGGGACTTACGCTGCGGACATTGGTTATCTGGTTTCATATGATAAAGTTCAGGAAGCGCTTACGTACATGAGTTCAGCAAAAAAACTAGCTGACAATCTGGGTGTTACCGGTGCATTTGACACTGAATTAATCAAAAGATTTGAAGAGAACCTGTCTAGAAAAGATTCATTATCATTCTTATTAAATGAAACCATCAACAAAACAGAATCTTACCTTAAAGATGACGACCGCAATAAACTGGCTGCTTTGATCATCACAGGAAGTTTCGTTGAAGGGCTTTATATCTCAACAGCTTTAATCAAAACATACCCTAAGGATATTCTGCCTGAAGACAGCAGAAACCTTGTTTTAACTCCGCTCATAAGGGTAGTACTTGAGCAGGAAAAATCTCTGAATGACCTGGTAGGGATGTTAGGGACAGTTGAAAACACTGCTCCGGTTGACAATCTGATCAAAGACCTTCGTGAGTTACAAAAAGATTATGATTCTCTAAATATTGAAGAGCAAATTCAAAACCAACGTGCTGACCTTGTTCTTTCAGATGAAACTTTAGAAAAAATCACTTCAAAGGTAGCTGCTATCAGAAGCACTATTGTTGAGTAACAAAAATTCTCAGATCACTTAAAGGGGGTTGAATTTGATTCAATCCCTTTTTTTATTCCTTCAAAACACTAAATTAGTAAATTGTCCATTACTACAGCTTAACCATCACTCATGAGTGAACCTCTACTTAAAGCCATTATTCAGTTATTTGCAATTGTTGCAAAAGAAGATGAAGTTACTGATCAGGAAAGGGATCAAATTGAAGCTTTTTTAGTTGAGCATCTAAATAAGAATGCAGTCCCTCAATTTCTGCAGGAATTTGACGCATACAGTGATTCCATTATTATTGATGACACCATTGATATTGAAGAAGAGCAACGCCGGATAGAAGGTATATGCTCAAAGATCAACAAGGAACTCACTCAAAAACAAAAGGTAGTAATCATTCTGGAGTTAATGGGCATTATACTGGCAGATGGCCACATTTCAAATCGCGAAGAAGAGTTACTCAGATCCATAGGCTCAGCATTTAATGTTTCGTCGGAAGAAATTGACCTCATTAAACAATTTGTTGTAGGCAAATCGTATGAGGAGTTTGACGCTCCAAATATTCTGATCATTGACGCTAAAAAGTACGACAACCCTACTTTTAAACACCTAAGGCGTGAAGGACTTAACGGCTTTATAGCTATACTTCATTTGTCTAAAGCAGATACTTATTTCATTAAATACCAAGGCACTACAGACTTGTACTTAAACGGAGTGCCGCTAAAATCTGGCAGTAAAGGTGTGCTGGCGATTGGCTCAACGATCAGAGCAGAAAAAACACCACCTGTTTACTATGGTGATATCATCAGCCAGTTCATCAAAAATGAGAACGAAAAGCCTATCACTTTCGAAGCACGCAACATTTCTTATCGTTTTAAAAATGGCAAATTAGGTCTAAGAAACATAAACATTGCAGAAGAATCCGGTAAGCTCATCGGGCTCATGGGTGCCAGTGGCGCAGGAAAATCTACTTTACTGCATGTACTCAACGGAAGTGACAGGCCAACAGAAGGACACGTACTGATCAATAATATTGATATCCATAGGCAAGAAAGCATGATCAAGGGTGTTATAGGCTTTGTACCGCAAGATGACCTACTGATAGAGGAACTGACCGTTTACGAAAACCTCTATTATGCCGCCAGGCTATGCTTCGATCAGCTCAAACATGAGGAGATCAACGAGCTGGTCATTAAAACGCTTAACAACCTTGGTTTATACGAAACCAAAGATCTGAAAGTAGGTTCTCCCCTGGAAAAGACTATCAGTGGCGGCCAGAGAAAGCGTCTGAATATTGGCCTGGAATTACTTCGAGAGCCTTCCATCCTATTTGTTGATGAGCCTACTTCCGGGCTATCCTCCAGAGATTCGGAGAACATTATGGATTTGCTCAAAGAACTGTCATTAAAAGGGAAGCTGATATTTGTAGTTATTCATCAGCCATCATCCGATATCTTTAAAATGTTTAACAAGTTGATTATTCTGGACACGGGTGGTTATCAAATCTACTACGGCAACCCTATTGAAGCTGTAGTTTATTTTAAAGAGATCATCAACCTGATCAACAGTGACCAGGGTGAATGTCATGAGTGCGGCAACGTAAATCCGGAACAGATCTTCAATATCATTGAGACCAAGGTCATCAATGAGTATGGTAATTTCACCAATGAAAGAAAAGTACTTCCCGAGCAATGGAACCAGTACTTCCTGGAAAAAACTTCTATCCCAAAAGTAGAGCAGGTAACAACCGCACCAGAATCGACTCTCAATATCCCGGACCGGTTAAAGCAGTTGAAACTTTTTACTACACGTGACCTGCTCTCAAAACTAAGTAATAAGCAATACCTGATCATCAACCTGCTGGAAGCTCCTCTTTTGGCTCTCATACTGGCCTATATTGTAAGGTATTACAACACTTACCACTCAGAAGACCCGATTTACCTTTTCAGCAAAAACCCCAACATACCGGCATACCTGTTTATGAGTGTGATCGTTGCCCTTTTTATGGGCCTAACGGTGAGCGCGGAAGAAATCATAAGGGATCAAAAAATACTGAAACGAGAAGCTTTTCTTCACCTCAGCCGAGGAAGTTATATTTCGTCAAAAATAGCGATTCTGTTTACTCTATCGGCTATACAGACGTTTACTTTTGTTGTTATCGGAAATACAATCCTCCAAATAGACAATATGTTTATCATTCACTGGGCCATTTTATTTTCAACTTCTTGCCTGGCCAATATCATGGGGTTGAACATTTCTTCGGCATTCAACTCGGCAGTTACGATATACATCATGATCCCTATTCTTCTTATTCCTCAATTGGTTTTAAGTGGCGTAGTAGTTCGTTTTGACAAGCTAAACCCTGACTTGAGCAGTACAGGAGAAGTGCCATTGGTTGGTGACCTAATGGCTTCGCGCTGGGCTTTTGAAGCTGCAATGGTTTCTCAGTTTAAGGATAATGAGTATGAGGAAATGTTTTACCCCTATGAAAAGGTAATGGCAGCATCGGACTATAAAAAAATATACTACATTCCTTCATTGGAAACCAAACTGGAATATAGTCTTAATAACTTCAGAGAACCCTCCCCGAGGGTACAAGAAAATATCGCTAAAAATCTGCAGCTTTTAAGATCAGAAATAAAAAAGGAGCTTCAGTTGGTTGGTAATGATAAATTTGAGCACATCGACTTACTCACTCCTGAGAAGTTTGACTCAACAGCCTATGCAAAAACTTATGAGTTTTTGGAAAAGCTACGCTCATTTTATGTAGCCAGATATAACAAAGCAGACCAGGCAAAAGAGAAGCTGATTATAGGTATGACAGAAACCCCTGAGGAACGAGAGGCTTTTGAAAAGCTGAAAGAGCGTTATCGCAATGAAACAATAGCTGAAATCGTTAAAAATCAAAATGAACCTCACAGAATACTGGAGGCTCATGGTGAACTGGTTCAAAAGATATTCCCCATCTACAACGACCCCGAGCCTAAACACATATTTGACTACAGGTCACAGTTTTATGTACCCAAAAAACATATTCTGGGCAATTCCTTTGATACTTTGTATTTCAACATTGGTGTGATATGGTTGATGTCTATTGTGCTTATCTTTACACTTTATTTCAACATCCCCAGGAAAACAATTAATGGTATGGAAAGCCTGGCAAGAAAATCGAAACCATGAAAATACACAAAGACCTCATTGCTGTTATCATATTCCTTTGTACCCTAATTATTTTATGGTTGATCTTTTGATCAAACAAAGCCGATAAGCTATTTGATCAGATGTACCCAACCTTTACAGATAGTCTCTTCTGCGACCTCTGCCTCATAATAATATACTCCTGATGGATGTCCTTCTCCATCCCAAGTATTATTATAGTCTTCATCCTCATACAAAAGCTTACCCCAGCGATTGAGTATCTTTAAATGTACCTGGGTGCCTGATTCAATAATAAAGGTATCATTATGTTCCTTTACGCCCGGAGTAATCACATTAGGCACCTTAACCGTTCTCACGGTAATGCTCGCACTTTTCTCATATACGCAAAACTCTCTTGCGCCCACAAGAGTCACATTATATGTCCCGTCATTATCATACAGGTATATAAACTCATCTTCTTCAGAAGTATTACCATCTCCTAGCAGCCAGTGAAAAGAGTCGCCCTCTCCGCTTTTATTGGTAAACCTTACCGGCGGTCTTGAAAAACAATCATGCAGCTTCTCATATTCAAAGTCGATCACAACCTGAGGAATCACCTCAACAAACACAGTATCACGCCCATTGCACCCATTCGAATCAGTCATTGAAACATAATAGATAGTATTTTTCTCAGGGGAAACCACTGGAGTTCTTTCATTGGACAGAAATGTACTGTCAGCACTTATCCATTGATAATTTGTACCGCCCGAAGCCGTCAACCTCAGTTCATCGCCGTAGCACAATTGTGCATCATCACTCGCGGTAAACGAAGGCTGAGAGACAGTCACAACCGTGGTGGCTATATCTTCACCTATGCAAGTATCATCATCTATTGCACGAAGTACAACTTTATATTTACCGGGGGCCTTATAGTTATGCGTTATGTAGGTTGTATCTATCCGTGTAGTGCCGGTACCATCACCAAAAGTCCATTCAAATGTTTTACCCCCAATGCTTAAATTCTGAAATACAATATCATCAGGCATGCAAACATGTTCCAAACCTGGTTGATCAAAGGCAACCGAATTGGTTTGAATTCTGGCTCGTAGCGATGCCAGATCAAATTTAAATGCCGCATTATTACAACCACCATTTGCTCCGTTGACCTGAGACCAAGCATCATCGGTTGTAGGAAATGAAGAACCTCCGAAGCAGCTGGCACATACAGAGTGGTACACTATGCCTCTTTTATCAAATCGACTCGTGCCCCCATCCACATGAATAGCGGCTTCTGACCCTCCAAAAAATGTGGCATAAAGCAAAGATGTGGCATCAGAATCCAGTACCATCAGATAAAAATCCTGGCCGTTTGTACTGCTTCTTATAGCATCTGGAGTTGTTGGTAGCCCTACAGTAGACAAATTCATATATCTTCCTCCTGAAAAATTCCCAGAATTATTTCCCCATCCGGCCACATAGAGGTTATTACAATCATTCACTAAAAAAGCTGTAGGTGATATATTGGGCTCTCCACGACCGGCAGAGCCAAAGGTGGTAGAAAAGATGGTCTCACTAAGATCTTTGCTCAATTTATGGATAAACTGACCAGCTCCGGAATTATTGTATACCCCTGAGGTAACGGGATAGCTACCCCTTGTCTGCCCAAGAATATATACATCTTCATCTGCATCCAGATCTAAAAAATAAGCCTGATCATAATCCGTGGTACCAAGAAAAGCGGTGGTAACAATCGAATCGCCTGTATTCGCAATAAGTCCTACCCAACCATCAACAGCACCATTATAGGTACCATCAAAGCCATCCACAGCGGCCGGAAAATCGGCACTTTCTGTACCTCCTGCAGCATACACATTTTTTTCTTTATCCACCTTGATGGCAAACCCTGCATCATCAGCGCCACCTCCCAGATACCCCCCCCACAATAAGGACGACAAATCGCTACTAAGCTTGGCAATCACTGCATCTGTAACTCCACCACCATAGTTGCGTTCAAAAGAGGGGACACCCATATCCAAAAACAAGTTCGTAGAGCCTGTACTTCCTGTTATATAAATATCATCATTATCATCAATAAACACTTCGCCTCTTTGCTGATCTCCATAATTTCGGGTTAATTCACCTCCCGTTACATTCAAACCATCGTTACCAGCGCCTCCAAAGTAAGTACTCCCTGTCAATGAGCTTCCATCCTTACTTAGTTTTGCTATAAACATATCTGATCCATTATTAAAAGACACCCCTAAAATGGTATTGATAAAACTACCTCCTCCAAACGCTTTTTGATATGCATCGGACGAGATAGGAAAATCGGTAGAATTTGTAATACCAAAAATAACCAGCTCCCCATCTTTATTCATAATCAGACTAACAGGCACTTCTGAGTTACTACCGCCCAAATAAGTGGCATACTCAAGTTGTGTGCCCCCTGAATCATACTTTAAAATAGCAATATCCCAGACACCCGCCCAAGAAGTCTGATAGGCACCCGGGGTAGCGGGAAACTCTCCCAGATAAGCTCCATTGCGAAAGTGGTTAGTAATACCTCCCGAGTATAACTTGCCGTTCTCTCCAAAAGTCGCCGTATTACCCCAATTATCAGCTGGGGAACCTGAATACGTAGAAAATATAAGAATAGGGTCAATGACCAGATCATGGCATGAATCATAGCCTGATGGAAAGTTATAACTCAGAACATTGTCAACCAACACATACTCACAATCTACCTGCCGCTGCTGACCATTTATTACCTGATAGGCATACGGCTGATACTCCTGAATCTGATTAACCGAGGTTTTTAAATATAGACTTCCATCCTTTAGGGAAATATCATCCACTCCCGTATATTCAATTTTTATATCATCCGTATTTCCACTTTCTCTCACCAGAACATCATATTTCATATGGTTTCCTGTAGAATAGGTCACCAGATCAATACCTTCGTAAAGCTGCTCCAAATAAACCTTGCCAAATGCCCGGGCTTTGCTTACCCATGTATCTGGATCATTACCATAGAAATAGTTGTATGACGTCCTCTCCTCATTCTCTGACCTGACTCCTGTAGTTTGCGCCCCGATGAACTGTGCATTAAAAATATGGACGCCCAGTGTATGTTCATCTGCATTTTGTTCAGACAACTGACCTGAAGGCAAATACCCTTCCTGCTTTTCATGCCCTTCGTGCCTTCTGTGCAGTGCCTCGGTATCGTAAAAAACATAGGTAAATCCTGACTTGCCAATGTATATGTTACCTCCCGGGATATCCGCACCAAAAAGCACACCTTTTGTCCATTGACCTTTATTTTCAATATACTTTAAAGCAGGGTCACCTGATGAAGCATGGGCTTCCACACAAAACAAAGCCACGACACTACATATTAACAGTAATCGGAATAGTTTCATTCTATTGATTATAACTAAGAAGCATCAACCTTTTCAAACAATCGGTTTAATCACATTGATTTTAAAGATAATGATTCTATCCCTCTTTTCTGAGTACTTCCAATGGAGAACGGCTAATTACATCCCTTGTATTAAACCAACCTACTAAAATTGTAAGCACCATAACACCACCCCATATCAATAAAAGGCTCATGATGTCCGGTAGAAAAACTACTTCAAAGAAGTAAATTGACAATGCCCAGCCACTAATTACTGACAAGCTAATACCGGTAAATGCTGCAAAAAAACCGAGATATCCATATTCAAGGATTGTCATCCCCCATATCTGTTTCTTCACAGCTCCAATAGTTCGCAATAGCACATTTTCTTTTAACCTCAGGTATTTACTATTGATCACAGCACCTGCAAGTACGACAAGCCCTGTTATAATACTAAACAGTGCCATGAACTGGATAATGAACGATACCTTATCAAAAAACTCATCAATAGTGGCCAGTACCAACCGCAGGTCAATCAGCGAAACGTTTGGAAAAAGTGAAACCAGCTCTCTCTGGTAGCTATTAGCTTCCACTTTTTCATCAATCCTGGTGGTAAGTACGAATATTTGCGGAGCCTCTTCCAACACTCCTGTTGGAAAAACAAAGATAAAGTTGGGGGGATCCTTGGGCCACTCAACATCTCTTACTCCACCGATATACGTAGTTACAGGTACACCCTGGATATCAAAAATTATTGAGTCACCAACATCTACCTCTAGGTTTTCCTGCATACCAGAAGATATCGTAACATAAATGGAGTCATTGGAAATATGCTGTACAGCTCCTTGTTGCATAGTCTCTGATGCTGTCAGGGTATCTCTATAAGTTACCCTATACTCTCTGGTGATCGCCCAGTTAGGAATGGCATCCGTTGTATCGTTTTGTATCTCTGAGATCGTTTTACCCGCCACCTGGCTGAGTCGGCAGGTAATAATAGGAACTACTTGTTGTACCGGCAGGTCATTATCGCGAGTGAGCCGGATCACTCCCTCCTTTTGCTGTGGTTGAATATCAAAGAGTATAGTATTTGACTGATTTTCCCTCCCCACAAATTCAACCTGATTAAGCAAGCTGTTCTGCACAATATTTAATGTTGCTATCAGAAAAGCGCCCAGCCCAATAACTACCACAAGTACCAGTGTCTGATTGTTTGGTCTAAATAAATTGGCCAGACTTTGACGCCATATAAAACTCCAGTTCCGTGGAAAAAATTTCTTTACTGCCTTCATCAAAAGATTCGCAACCAATGCAAGGCATCCAAACGCCAGCAAAAGCGCCCCGAAGAAAGCCCCTCCAACCATGAAGCTACCACTCTGGTACGTAGCAAAAGCCAGAGGAAACAATATGATGAGCACAATAACTAAGACTCTGACTTTTGAAAATGTTCTTAAGGGTTCATAATTAGTCCTTAAAACAGAAAGTGGAGGCACGAAACGAACAGCGACCAATGGCAATACTGAAAACAAAAGAGAGATCATCAATCCCAAAATAATGGCTTCCAGCACTGCACTCCAGGCAATTTGCAAGTCCAGATCAAGAGGAATAAACTCTTTTAATAAAGGTGGTAATGCAAACTGAATCCCCAGCCCCAGCAACACACCAAGTATACTTCCAATAATGCCTAGGATTACGGTTTGAACAAAAAAGATATTAAATGCCTGCCAACCGGAAGTACCAATGCACCTCATAACAGCCACCATCTCCCGTTTTTCTCTTACATAAATATGAACAGAGCTGGCTACGCCGATACATCCCAAGATCAATGCAACAAAGGCAAGTAAATTAAAAAAACGGTAAAGGTTCTCAAACCCTTCCCCAAGGTTATTCTTTCTGTCCTCAACAGTCTCTGAGGAGTGACCGTATTTCTTCACCAGTGGCTTAACCTGACTGACAGCAGTTTCAACCGCTTCTTCACTATCAATTTTAAAGTACTGCTTATAACTTACCCTGCTTCCAAACTGTACAAGACCTGTGCTATCGAGGTAGTCCATTGATATATAGACTGAGGGAGTAAAGGTTGCCTGTATTCCACCGCCACCAGGAATTTTACTTACCTCACCAGCAACTTTGAAAACCATGTTGCCTAAACGTATTGAATCCTCACTACTCACATCATAATGACTCGCCAGATTTTCATCAACCATAGCATAAGGCCCTGTCTTCATTACCTCATAAGCACCTTCCGGAGAAGTTACCAAATCACCATAAAATGGAAAATCACCCTCCAGGGCTACTATGCGAATCAGTCGCGTACCTGGTGTACTAGTCATAAACATAGCCATAGATGCAGTAGTAGCTTCAGTAGCCTGCTGCCCCGGTATAGAATCAAAGATAGTCTGAAGGTCTTCCTCAAATCGGGTATTGGCATTAACTACAAGATCGGCTCCAAGTAAATCCTTGGCCTGCTCATTTATACTGCGCTGTAGGTTGATATTAAATGAGTTAATAGAAACTAAAGCCGCAATACCAATAATGATAGATGATATGAAGAGAAATAATCGGGAAAAGTTTTTCCTTGCATCACGATAAGCCATTTTCCAAACCCATTTATCTTTAAACAGGTTTCTTTTCTCCTTTTTTATCTTAATAATATACTCCATTAAACCGCCCTCATGGATTTTTGATCTGAGATCAACTTACCTCCCTTAAGTTGCAGTATCCGCTCTGTATGAGCGGCCAAATCAAGGTTATGCGTAACCAGCACGAGTGTTGTTCCCTCCGATCGGTTAATATCAAAGAGTAGTTCTGTAACACGGTTCGCAGTTTCTTCATCAAGATTACCTGTAGGCTCATCCGCAAAAAGTATTTTTGGAGAGCTAATAAAGGCACGGGCCATAGCTACACGCTGTTGCTCACCCCCTGATAGCTGTGAAGGATAATGATAAGCCCTATCAGATAACCCTACCCTGTCCAACAGATCAAGAGCTTTTTTCTTGTATTGCTTTTCTCCCCTCAACTCCAAGGGGACCGTTACATTTTCAAGGGCAGTAAGTGTAGGTAGTAGTTGAAAGTTCTGAAATATAAATCCTACATACTGATTTCTGACATATGCTCTATCATCCTCGCTAAGCGCATTAAGCTTAATTCCCACCAATGAAACAGACCCTCCGGTGGACACATCCAGTCCTGCACAAAGCCCCAGCAAGGTAGTCTTTCCACTTCCGGACGGGCCTACTATTGAAATGCTGGCACCCTCAGGCACGCTGAATGAAACATCATCAAGCACAGTGAGTGTTTTATCTCCTGTAGTAAAAGATTTTTTTAGGTTTTCTACGACTAGTATATCGGACATAGTATATTTTGTAACAAGCTGTTAAGTAAAGCGTAAATTCTATTATTAAGTTTTACCTTTTTTATAAGTGGTTATTTTTTTGGTGTAAAATTTGATCAACAACCTGAGAAGAACTATAATTTACAATAACTAAATAATTAACATAGACTTAAAATAGTTATTTCCCTTTTATAACTAGCAAACGGCCAGATATAAAACAAGTTTGCATTGAAAACAAAAACTTAAATATCAAGTAGCCTACCCTTAGGCTGCTTCGGTACGATGAGGTTTACAAATGATAATATATGAAACTTAGAATCTCCCTTTTCATCGTTGCACTTTCCATAATCTGTTTTGGGTTCACCCAACAAAGAAAAACCATTATCTTCTTTGGGGATAGTATTACAGCTGGTTATGGCCTGTCAAAAGAACAAGCCTTTCCAGCCCTAGTGGAAAACAAACTACAGGCTGCCAGATATAACTATAAAGTAATCAACGCAGGGCTAAGTGGAGAAACTTCCGCTGGCGGTTTGAACCGCATAGACTGGATACTGAAGCAACCTGTTGATGTATTTGTCCTTGAACTGGGTGCAAACGACGGATTAAGGGGTCTACCGCTGGATCAGACGAAGAAAAACCTTCAGGGTATCGTCAATAAAGTCAGAGCAAAAAACCCAAAGACAAAAATTATTATTGCTGGCATGATGGTACCTCCTAACCTGGGAAAGACTTACACCGATGAATTTAAATCTATCTTTCCCGAACTGGCTAAAAAAAATAAAGCAACCTTAATCCCTTTTCTCCTGGAAGGTGTAGCAGGACACAGTAGTCTTAACCTTGCTGACGGCATTCACCCAAATATAGAAGGACATCAGGTAGTGGCACAAAATGTTTACGAGGTTTTAACGAATATGCTCTAAACATTTCGCTTCTTTAATGAGTAAAACGCAAAAAAGGAAAAGAGGCCTCTACTCATAAAACTTAAGTCTTAGCTTTAAGACTAGCCCTTCTATATATCAAAAAAGCCTTGACAAACATAATGTTTATCAAGGCTTAAATTTACTTTCTTGAGGCGCTGAGCGGATTCGAACCGCTGTAAAAGGTTTTGCAGACCTCTGCCTAGCCACTCGGCCACAGCGCCATGATGCAAAACTGAAAATCTCTTTTTATTTTCAGGTGTGCAAAACTATGAATATTCGTAAATTCATCAAAGGTATTTCAATAATTAGTGAAAATTTTTATTCTCCCCATCCAGCATTTAAGTTTAAAATACAAAAAATACCTTTCAAGGCAGATTTTAACCAATCAGAACAATTATTTTGTCAACTCAATATTTTATACATATCAATCATGGCATTCTTCACTAAAAAATCCGACATAATAGCTACTTTAAAAGCCAGCCTCACCCCATTGAAACTTACTTTCCTCTATTCTACGCTTAGCCGAACCCATTACCCCAATCAACTATTTTAATAATCACTGAGCAACGGTCTTTATCTTATACTCACAACTTGTAGCATTCCCCACAAGGATTTTGCAAAGTCGATTCCAGAATTATTCTCTCATTTACAGACTGTTTGACATGAACATGATAAGATTCAGGGCTACACGATTACTATAAATCTAATAAAACAAAAAAGGCTGCTTCAGAAGAAGCAGCCTTTAGTATTATAACAAAAGAGAAA
This sequence comes from Fulvivirga marina, assembly GCF_016775155.1. Lineage (GTDB taxonomy): Bacteria > Bacteroidota > Bacteroidia > Cytophagales > Cyclobacteriaceae > Fulvivirga > Fulvivirga marina. The sequence continues at coordinate 127,565 of NZ_JAEUGD010000018.1, forward strand.
TTATTTTTCTTCTTCCTCATCAGCCTTAGATTCATCAGCTTTAGCAGCAGAAGTTTTACCTTCTTCCTCCGCCTTAGCTTCAGATTTTTTTGGCTTCTCCTCAGAAGAGACGTTTCCTTCCATTTTATCTTTCAATGCGCTCAATGCTTCAAGATCACCAAGCGTAGACTTTTCAGTCTCGCTATTGATCTTACTCATTGTGCTCGCAGATTTGCTCTTTTTCTTAGCTCCACTTGCAGCTTTTGGCTTCTCTTCAGTTTTAGAGTAAACTGCTCTGTGTGAAAGCACGATTCTCTTATCGTCTTTAGAGAATTCCTGAACTTTGAAATCTAAAGTTTCACCGTTCTCAGCTTTACCACCATCTTCTTTTGCAAGATTCTTGGTTGAGCAGAAACCTTCAATACCATAAGGAAGCTCCAAAGTAGCACCTTTATCATTTTGCGAGATTACAGTACACTTGTGGACAGAACCAGGGGTAAACACTGTTTCGAAAGTATCCCAAGGATTCTCTTCAAGGTGTTTGTGGCTAAGAGCCAATCTTCTGTTATCAACATCAAGCTCAAGTACTACTACTTCAAGCTCATCACCTACCTTAACAAACTCAGAAGGATGCTTGATCTTCTTAGTCCAAGACAGGTCAGAAACGTGCACTAATCCATCGATACCCTCTTCAAGTTCGATGAACAAACCAAAGTTAGTAAGGTTTCTTACCACTCCTTTGTGCTTAGTATCTACAGCATATTTTGTAAGAACATCTTGCTTAGTCCAAGGATCCTCAGTCAACTGCTTAATACCCAATGACATTTTTCTATCATCTCTGTCAAGAGTCAACACAACAGCTTCAAGCTCATCTCCGATGTTGATGAAATCCTGAGGATTTCTCAAGTGCTGAGACCATGACATTTCAGAAACGTGGATAAGACCTTCAACACCTGGTTGAATTTCAAGGAATGCACCATAGTCTGCTACATTAACGATCTTACCTTTAACTTTTGATCCTATATCAAGATCAGCAGGCAGTGAATCCCAAGGGTGAGCAGTAAGCTGCTTCATACCCAAAGATATTCTCTTTTTATCCTCGTCGAAATCAAGAACAACAACCTTAACTGTTTCATCAAGGCTAAGGACCTCTTCAGGGTGATTAATTCTACCCCATGAAATATCAGTAATGTGAAGGAGACCATCAACACCACCAAGATCGATGAATACACCGAAGTTTGTCATGTTCTTAATGGTACCTTCAAGTACCTGACCTTTCTCAAGGTTGTTCAGAATTTCTGCTTTTTGCTCTTCAAGATCTTTCTCGATCAATACTTTGTGAGAAACAACTACGTTATCATTAGTATAGTTGATTTTCACAACTTTTACTTCCATAGCCTTATCAACAAATATATCGAAGTCTCTGATAGGCTTCACATCAATTTGCGAACCAGGCAAGAAAGCTTCCACACCATATATGTCAACGATAAGACCACCTTTAGTTCTTCTTTTCACAAAACCTTCGATAACTGTATCGTTTTCGTAAGCTTTAGTGATTTTATCCCAAGCCTGAACAATCTTAGCCTTTCTTCTTGAAAGCACTAATTGTCCGTTGGCATTCTCCTGCTCTTCAATGAAAACCTCAACCTTATCACCAACTTTCATATCAGGTATATCCCTAAATTCAGTTGCTGATACAAGTCCGTCAGATTTGAATCCGATGTTAAGGATCACATCTCTGTCATTGATACCTACAACGGTACCTTCCACTACTTCCTTCTCCTCGATGGTTGTCAATGTATCTTCATACATTGAAGCCATCTCTTCCTTCTTCTTTTTGCTGTAGCCTTCTCCAAAACCTTTGGTTTCAAAAGCTTCCCAATCGAAGTCTTCTGGCGCTACATTTTCACTTTTTTCAGCAGGCTTCTTTACTTCTTTTGCAGAAGACTCAACAGCCTTTTCTTCAGTTTTTGCAGATTCTACTTCCTCTGCAGATGTTTTTTCTTTTGCCATTATTTCTGCCCTTGATTACATGTTGCCTTAGAGCAATCAGACAACAAATTTATTTTAAATCATGCCCGGACACTACCAGACACACCCGTCCACCTGAACGGGACCGCAAAGTTAATAAAAATTTGAATTTTAAGCTAGTTGATATCTCGTTTATTCAAGAAAGGAATATCAGTTCTATGCAGTACCAGAGTAATTATAGAACAAACGCTTACGACAATAGCAAGCCAGAACAAGTACCCTTCGTCTCCCATCACCTCTACGCCCAGCGTGGTTAGATGAAAAAATATAGCCCCGGCCATAATCCCCAGCGCCATAAAAGCCCCGAGCCATGCGGTTCGGGGAATTAGTAACAACAAAGATGCTATGAGTTCAGCGATGCCTGAACCTATTCGCCCCCAAGGCTCCATACCTACCTTTGTAAAAATATAGATACTCTCTTCCGCACCTGTAAATTTAAAAAAAAGAGTTTGCAGCAAAATAATTGCTGCAATAATACGCACTATCCAGGATAAGGCTTTCATTGGAAATATGCCATAGTTTTATGCCTGCGGTTATTTAATGTCCTCAAAAGACAACGTACCCGTAGCATAATCTAGCAAAAGTTCCTGAAACATCAAAGTGAACCTGGCACTAGCATAATCAGCCTGAGCCTGTACGTAATCCTGATTAGCCTGAGTATATTCCACCAGATCCGAAATACCTAATTCGTACCTTTCTGTTCCTAATTTGTATGAGAGCTCTGCCGCTTCCAGCTGTGTTTGTGTCACCTGATAGGTAGTCACCGCATCGTTAAAATTCTGATAAGCTCTCAACACCTCTGACTTTACAGTATTCTCCATATTTTCTGCATCAAGCCTGGAATTTTCGTAGTTCACTCTTGACTCAACTACATTGGAACGGGTTGAAAATCCACCGAAAATTGGGATAGTAAATGCTATACCATAAGTTTTCTGAACATTATCCTTTGTAAACTGCTGATCAAAGGTCCGGTTTTCCGTACCATGAATATAATTATAAGCAGACCCATAGTTAAAAAAAGCACTAACACTTGGATAATAGTTACCCTTAAGAGCCATATAGTTAAACCTAGAAGCAGCCATAGAATGCTTAGTACCTTCAAGATCCGACCTGTTATTTAGCGCCACTGTATAAAGTTCTTCCAAAGAAGAATTAGCATCAATTTTTGAAACATCCCAGTTCGGGTCTTCAACATTAAAATTAACTCCAGGATCCATTTGAAGAGTTTGCGCCAGTATAGCTTTGTCATTTCGAAGGGCATTTTCAGCCCTTAAAAGATTCAGTTCAGCATTTTTTAACTGGTATCTCTGATTAGTAGCATCTACCCCTGCCCTGCTTCCCGCCTCAACCTGAGTATTGATTTGATCCAGTTGCTTCTGCTGCGTTTTAACATTTTGCTCCGCAATTCTCACCAACTCCTTATCTAAAAGGCATTGAAGGTACCTGGCTGTAACGAGCTGCATAATATCCTGCTTTGTTCTCTCCACCGTTTCGATCTGTGTATCAAACTGCTCCCTGGTAGCTTTAAATGAGTTCAGTCTGTTAAACCCCTGAAACAAAGGCATTGATGTTCTCAAATAAACCTCTGTAAAGTCAAGCACACCATTAACCACCCTTCCTTCTTGCTGGTTAAATGAATTACCATCATTCCTCCCCATATTACCTTCAATACGTGCAGAAGGCCCTAATCGCAAAAGGCTGGAGGTTTTTACCATATTGGAAGACCTAAGGTTATTCTGTTGCTGCTTAAGTGTAACATTATTATCCAAGGCGATTTTAACCGCCTCCTTAAACGAAAGAGGAGTATCTATAGTAGATGTATCTGCTTCTTGGGCAAGACCTGTTATGCAAAAAGCAGATACTAAAATTGTTGTTATTGAAGCTATTCTATTTATCATGATTAGGTTTTGTTTCTCAATTAGAAGCTATTTTCTCAACGGGTGAATCTGAAACAACCGCACCGTCAACCAGTCTGACTATCCTTTTCCCAAAGTTTGCACACTTTTCAGAGTGCGTCACCTGAACAATCGTCATGCCTTCATTATTCAATTTTTTGAATATTTCCATGATCTGCTCGCCCTGCTCAGAGTGCAAATTACCTGTTGGTTCATCAGCCAACAGCAATTTAGGTTGTCCTATAATAGCTCTTGCCACCCCTACCAATTGTTGTTGTCCGCCGGAAAGCTGCTCCGGAAATAGATCCTTCTTGGCCACCATCTGAAAGCGATCCAGCATTTCTGCCACCATGCTCTTTCTTTGAGCACTCTTCACACCTTTATATAGCAATGGAGTTTCAATGTTTTCATAAACCGTAAGTTCATCGATAAGATGATAAGCCTGAAAGATAAATCCAATATAGTTTTTATGCATATCTGACTTTTTACGTTCTTTCATCTTATGCACAGGCTCATCAAAAAAGTAGTATTCACCTTGCGAAGGTTCATCCAACATACCTATAATATTCATGATGGAAGACTTACCCGCTCCACTAGGCCCCATAATAGTAAGAAACTCACCTTGTTCCACCTCCAGATCAATCCCTTTTAAGATAAAAGTTCTCTGAAAGCGTGAGTCTACATACTTGTCAATTCCCTTTAGTTTGATCATAAAATTTATGTCTTCGATTAACATTTATTCCCTTTGCCAATAAATATGCCAACAAAAAAAGTAGGCTTATAGCGTGAAATAATGTACTTTCACTACAAGAAACAAATCAAATGCGTCCGATTATGGAATAGAGTGTTTGATATCGGACAGTTGTTTTATTGGGCGTAATTTGTTTAAAAAAAACAGTAAGTATTCTTAACTATTTAACAAGTAATGGATTATAGTTTCATCAAGCACATTTACAGCACGCACCTGGAGCTCACTAAATGTCCCTCATCAAAGGCTATCGAACGATTTTTCGTTGACCTATTGGGGGTTTTCTTTCCAAACTTTGCCAGTTCACCAGTAGAATCTCATGCTGAGCTGGAAAATAGAGTAAATATCCTTAAGAAAGAGATGGAGGATATTTTATATGAAAATCTATTGGAAGAAGGGAAAAACTCTGAAGAAACCATAGAAAAGTTCTTTGCGGCCCTGCCTGACATCTACTACAAACTGCAAAAAGATGTGGATGCGACTTTTGAAGGAGACCCTGCTGCCCATAATAAAGAGGAGATTATCAGGGCTTACCCCGGGTTTTACGCCATATCAGCATACAGAATAGCTCATGAGTTGGCTACACTAGGAGTAATAACCGTTCCCAGACTTATTACCGAACATGCACACAGTAAAACCGGCATTGATATTCACCCTAATGCTCAAATCGGCGAACACTTCTTTATAGACCATGGCACTGGAATAGTAATTGGAGAAACTGCCATCATAGGCGACCATGTAAAGATTTACCAAGGTGTAACATTAGGTGCATTAAGTGTAGATAAAGAGGACGCAAAAATTAAACGACATCCCACAATTGAAGATAACGTAATCATTTATTCAGGAGCCACCATTTTAGGAGGCAACACAATAATAGGGCGTGGCTCGATTGTAGGCGGTAATGTATGGCTGACAAGAAGTGTACCGGCCGGTTCTAAAATTTACTATAAAGTTCAAATGCAAAACAGTAAAGAGCAAGCAAATACAATCTTATCCAAATAAAACATTCTTATGACCATTTTCGACCTAATAGGCAACACGCCTTTAGTTAAAATCAACCGAATACCCGTACCTGAAGGCGTAACCATATACGGTAAACTTGAAGGCCAAAACCCCGGAGGAAGTGTAAAAGACAGAGCTGCTTACGGCATGATCAGCAATGCACTTAAACGGGGTGACATTTCTAAAGGAGACCGTCTGGTAGAAGCTACAAGCGGCAATACGGGAATAGCTCTAGCCATGATCGCCAACTCTCTGGGCCTAAAAATGACACTGATAATGCCAGACAACTCTACTCAGGAAAGAGTTCAGGCCATGAGAGCATACGGTGCCGAAGTTATTCTGACACCTGCAAAAAAGACTATAGAGCATTCGAGAGAATTAGCCGAAAAAATGGCGGCTGAAGACGGTTATTTTATACTTAACCAATTTGCTAATAAAGATAATTACGGGATGCACTACGCCACTACCGGCCCTGAAATATGGAAGGACACCGATGGGCAAATAACCCATTTTGTATCTGCTATGGGTACCACTGGTACTATCATGGGGGTGTCCCGTTACCTTAAAGAGCAAAATTCCGACATTCAAATAATTGGAACTCAACCTACTGACGGCTCCAGTATTCCCGGTATCAGAAGATGGTCTCCTGAATTTTTACCTAAAATTTTTGAACCTAGCCGAGTTGATCGTGTTATAGACGTTAGCGAAGCTCAGGCCAGAGAAATGACCAAGCGGCTTGCCAACGAAGAAAGTATACTGGCAGGTATGAGTAGTGGCGGGGCTTTATCCGCTGCATTACAACTGGCGCAGGAAATTAAAAAAGGGATTATTGTTTTTATTGTCTGCGACCGTGGAGACAGGTATCTCAGCTCCGATTTGTTCAGCTGATATTCCAGAAATCTCAAAAACACTTACCTGCCAATAATTATTATTTTCCATGGTCGTTTCTATGGAAAATAATAATTTTGAAGTTTAAACGGGTAAATTTTTGAAGAAGCGATACATATTTATACTGCTTATCGTCTGTGGTATAGGGCCCCTACTGTTTTTCTCCCTTTCCGGCAACAACCCAATTTTAAGAAAGCCTGTAGGAAAGCCTGACTTAGCCCGAACGAAACCATATGCCATAAATAGAACTGACAAGCAGTTCCTAAAAGATTTTGACAGTTACATTGCTGAACAATTTGACGCAACAAACACTCCTGGTGCAACTGTAGCTATTGTAAAGAAGGGTGCTGTCATCTATCAAAAAGCTTTTGGGCTTAAAGCTTCTGGTGGTATTGACTCTATAAACACTAAAACCTTATTTCGACTAGCCTCCGTCTCTAAAGGCTTCTCCTCCATACTGGCTGCGCTTATGGCTAAAGACACTCTCTTTAACATGAGCGACCCTATAAGTAGCTACTTAAAATACCCCATATCCGGAAGCGCCAGTGATATTACCATCAGGCACATTCTATCACACACTGCCGGGTTTCCCTACCAGGCATACTCTACGCTAGTGGAAGATGAGCTTCCTCGAGACACCATGATCCGCAAACTGTTAAAAATACCACTATCAAGACTTCCGGGAAGGATTCACAGTTATCAAAACGTCGCCTATAGTATTATTGAAGTTGTTTTGGAATCTTCTTCAGGGAAACTTTTCCCTCAACTAATGCATAAGCATATATTCGAACCATTGGAAATGAATCATTCCTCCCTGTCCTACGACTCCATGATCAGTAATAATAATATTGCTATACCACACGAATATAGACATGGACAATATATACCTACTACAGTTAAGCCTAGCTACTATAATGTAGCTGCTGCTGGAGGGTTAAATACTAACATAGAAGACCTTTCAAAGTGGCTTGCTGCTGTTCTTGGTAATAAAACTCATATTATTCCTTCATCCGTTTTGGACACAGTGTTCAAGCCGGTAATACCTATCAGAGTCAAAAATCCATATTTCAGCCAGTTTGAAAAGCCTCGAAACGGATTCTATGGTCTGGGATGGAGAATCATGGAATACCCTAATGATACGCTGATATATCATGGGGGGTATGCCAATGGCTACAAAAGTGGCATTGCGCTAGATCGTAATAAGAATATTGGTATATGCGTGCTCACCAATGCACCTTCAAAGTTTTCTAACCTAATCATGATTAACTTCTTTAAAATGTATAAACAATATTTTAAAGAGCAACCAGCCTCTAAAGAACAGTTCTTCTCAACAAGATAACCTCTTTATTACCCCTTCAACACACCTTTCCATGAGGCTTTCAATGTCAAATTAGCAGGTTCCTCATTAAAAATACCGTAAACACTGGAGCCAGAACCACTCATACTGGCATAAATCGCTCCTGAATCGTAAAGTGTTCTTTTCACAGTTTCAATTTCAGGGTATGCAGGGAATACAGAAGCTTCAAAATCATTTTTGAGACAATGCCTCCATTCAGATATTGGTATGTTTTCAACAACCTCTCGAATGCTTTTTTCAGGTATACGAGGCTTGACTTTGCTATACGCTTCTGCCGTACTTACATGTACACCAGGACATATCAAAACCAAATATTTACCTTTTAGATCTACAGCTATCGGTGAAAAATCAGTACCAGTACCCTCAGCCAGAACTGTTTCCCCTTTAATAAAGAAAGGGCAATCACTCCCCATCCTACCTGCCAGGATCCTCATGCTTTCACCTGACAACTCTAAATCGAATAGACTATTGAGCGCTTTAATGACAAAAGCTGCATCTGCCGACCCCCCCCCTAGCCCAGCCCCCATGGGAATAAGCTTATGTAAATGAATATGGACAGGAGGTAGTTTGTATTGCTCCTGAAGCAATTTGTAGGCCTTAATAATCAGGTTGTCATCAACATTACCAGGGATAGCCAACCCAGACGCTTCAAAATGAAAGTCATCATATGGCAACACTTCCAAAATTTCTTCAAATGGCAGAGGGTAAAAAACAGATGAAATATTATGATAGCCGTCATCCCTTTTCGAAAGGATATCCAAACCTAAATTTATTTTAGCATGAGGAAAAACTACCATAAAACATCAAGGTGAAATCACGCAGTCACACATCGCAAAGTATGTATAATAGGTTACAGATGAGGTTTACAAAGAAATTTCAGCAGGGAAGCATCAGTCACTTCCCTGGGAAAACTTCTAAATACATACAATTATTTACTTGCTAAGTTCAGCTACCATATCCTCAGTAATTCCGGAGTTTGAAAAACCTCCATCATGCATAAGGTTCTGCATAGTTACCATTCTGGTGTAATCAGAGAACATCATAAGTATATAATTAGCACAATCTTCCGAACTGGCGTTGCCCAGTGGAGACATTTTATGCGCATAATCAAAGAAAACGTCAAAGCCTGAAACTCCACTACCCGCAGTAGTCATTGTAGGCGACTGAGAAATGGTATTTACTCTAACATTTTTAAGTTTAGCAAACCTATACCCATAGCTTCTTGCAATTGATTCCAATACAGCTTTAGCCTGAGCCATATCGGAGTAATCAGGGAAGGTTCGCTGCGCAGCAATATAGCTTAATGCCAAAATTGAACCCCACTCATTCATTGCATCGGTTTTCTCAGCTGTTTGTAATACCTTGTGAAAAGAAATACCAGATATGTCCAGCGTTTTCAGAAACCAATCATAGTTAAGATCTCCGTATTCTTTACCTTTTCTCACATTAGGGCTCATACCTATTGAGTGAAGTACAAAGTCCAGCTTACCTCCGAGTATTTCCATAGACTTTTCGAAAAGATTTGTCAAATCCTCAATAGAAGTAGCGTCTGCCGGGATAACTTCAGCATTACACTGCTCAGCTAATTTATTTATAGCTCCCATTCTTAGAGCCACTGGAGCATTTGTAAGAACAAATTCAGCACCCTCTTCATGAGCTTTGACTGCCGTCTTCCAGGCAATTGAGTTTTCATCCAAGGCACCGAATATTATGCCTTTCTTTCCTTTAAGTATGTTATTACTCATAGTATGTTAGTTTTTTTCTTTTTTAGAAGTGCAATAATACAAAATTATTTACCTAAATAGTGTAGAGACCCTTCTCCCAAAGAAAAACCTGAGATTCTTTATTAACCATAAAAAGGGAAAGGCAGCAGAATCGATTAACTTAACTCGTTGACATTTTTATCAAAAAATGCTTCGGGGCGCCAATTATATTTCAATACTTTTGAGGCTTTAAATTTTCATGATGAATCTTGGTACAAACAGTCCCGTTGGGATTTTTGATAGTGGAATTGGAGGCTTAACAGTAGCACATGCCATCCGGCGCGTGCTTCCTCACGAGTCTATGATATATTTTGGTGACACTGCCCACCTGCCATACGGGGACAAGTCTGAAGCAGCAGTTCAGGCTTATTCTGTCAAAATCGCAGATGTACTATTAAAGAAAGGCTGTAAGGTAATTGTCATAGCCTGCAACTCTGCCAGCTCTGCTGCTTATGAGTTATTAAAAGAGTATACCGGCAAGCGAGCCAAGGTCATAAACGTTATTGACCCTATGGTATCCTATATTAAAGAAAACTTCAGCGAACATAAGATAGGCTTAATAGGAACCAAACGCACGATACAGTCCAATGTTTACGCAAAAAGAATAAAGCAACTCAGACAAAATATACAGCTGGTATCCATCGCCACACCACTACTGGCACCCATGATTGAAGAAGGTTTTTTTAATAACAAAATCAGCTATGAGATTATTGAAAAATATTTAAGCACCAGCCAGTTCAAAGACATAGAGGCATTAATACTTGGGTGTACACACTACCCATTAATTAAAAATCAGATCAATAATTTTTTCAAAGGACAGGTTAAAATATTAGACTCATCAGAGATCACTGCGAAATACTTAAAGAACTACCTGACCGAAAATAACTTGTTAGCCTCTGAAGGACAGGTAGTAAAAGACGAGTTTCTGGTATCAGACTTTACTCAGTCTTTCGAAGCTTCTACCAAAATATTCTTCCGGGAACTTGTACATTTAGAGAAGTATCCTTTATGGGATTAAAACATATTGCTGTTTTATATCTGAAATATTAATATATTGACGAGCGATACATTACGTAATCTGAACAGTATTGGTTTATTTTGCCAGAGGCTGATAAATTAAATTATACAGATGTCAACTATTTTATTTTTTCTTCCATTCTTACTTATATATGCCGTTTTTGCCATTTATGCAGAACGAAAATTATCAGCTTTTATCCAGGACAGATATGGTCCCATGGAAGTAGGCTACTATGGTCTTTTGCAAACTATTGCCGATCTATTGAAACTCATTCAGAAAGAAGATATAGTTCCCAAAAGTGCAGACCGAAAGCTTTTCCTCCTCGCACCTATTCTGATATTTGCTTTTGTTTTTGCAGGCTTTGCAGTACTACCTGTCACCTCTGTATGGGAAGGTGCCCCTATACAAACAGGCGTATTTTACCTGCTGGCTATCGTCTCTCTTGATGTTATCGGCATCATTATGGCGGGGTGGAGTTCTAACAACAAATACTCACTTCTAGGCGCCATGCGGTCTGCCGCACAAATAATATCTTACGAGGTGCCTTTAACACTTAGTGTACTGTGCGTAATAATCATAAGTCAATCTCTCGATCTTCAGGCTATTTCTGCACAACAAGGCATTTGGACTAATGAAACCAACTACCTCTTCGGCATTAAAGCATTAGGCGTTGATGTAACCTATGTCGGAGGCTTCTTGAGCTGGAATGTTGTTCGAATGCCATTATTGTTTTTTGCATGGCTAATCTTTTTTATCACTTCCCTTGCTGAAAGCAATCGTGCTCCTTTCGATTTGCCAGAAGCAGAGTCTGAAATCGTTGCAGGATTTCAAACCGAATATTCAGGGTTCAGATGGTCAGTAATCATGCTGGCCGAATATGGCATGATGCTTTTGGTTTCATTACTGGGCGTTATACTGTTTTTTGGTAGTTGGAATACTCCCTTCCCTAATATAGGCTCTCTAAAGCTGGCCGAATGGACCAGTGGTGTACCAGGTACATGGTTTGGTCATCTTTGCAGTGGCTTTTGGCTCATCAGCAAAGCTATGCTGATGGTGCTGCTTCAAATGTGGGTAAGATGGACCTATCCGAGGGTAAGAATAGATCAGTTAATGAGCCTTGGATGGAAATATCTGACTCCTGCGGCCCTTGTCCTGTTATTATTATCAGGGGTATGGAGATTGTTTATGATTTAATGTATATTAAAAATATTTTGAGAAAACGCTTATACATATTTTTTCTTCTTTTTGCATGTTTCGGGCTATTGAAGGCACAAAATCAGGCAAAAATTGACAGCTTAACCCGTGCCTATAATGAAACCCAATCAGACTCATTAAGGCTTGAAATTTTATTTTATCTTGTCAATGAGTATAACTACGATGATGTAGACACCGCTATTCATTTAGCCACCAGAGCCCGCAACCTCGCTGTAGAGCTTCAGGACTCCCTCTATCTCGCTTTTGCTGATGAAATGCTGGCGGGCTATCACACCGTTCAAAGTAATTATAAGGAAGCTCTCAAATATGATCTGGAGGCCCTCCGTCTCTACAAACAAATGAATTATGGAGCAGGTGTTACCCTTGCTCTCAATAGTATAGGTGAAGATTACTATGACCTTGACTTATTTAGTGATGCTTATGACTACTATCAGCAGAGTTTAAAAAAAGCGCAAGAAATCAATGATAAGTTATATATCGCCATAGCCACTTACAACATTGGAAGGGTACTAAAATCCATGGGACAGCTTGAAAAGGCCAGGGAGTATATCGAGAACTCTATGAAATTGAGTAGTGTTATCGACGACCATGAGGGGCTGGCGTATTCTGGACATGACATCGGTGAAATACTCATATTGGAAGGACACTATGAAAAAGCGTTAACAGAACTACACAAAGCACTGGAGTTGAGCACAAAGCTCGAAACCACTGTTTTGATTCCTCAAATCCTAAACAAAATAGCTATAGCCTACGAAAACCTGGGCGAATTTGAAAAGTCTCTGGATTACCATAATCGAGCCTTGGAAAGGTACGAGGAACTAAACAACAAAAGCGGTATTGCTGAAACACAGCTAGGTCTGGGAATAGCCAGAATGAAAATGGGTGAGTATGACTTAGCCAATGAGCTTCTGGACACTTCCCTGAAAATATCGAAAGGAATGAATAATAACGAGCTGATTATTAAGGCTTATGAAGAAATGTCTATCCTTTATGAAAGGAAAGGTGAATATCAACAATCGCTGAAGTACTACAAAATGTTTAAGGCAATGGAAGACAGCGTATTCAGCGAAAAACAAAAAGAGCAGTTTGCACAAATCCAGATAAAATATGAAACCGCCAACAAGGATATGGAAATTGCCCTCCTGAACCAAAAGGAGGAACAACAAAAGACCCAGTTAAAGAATGAGGAATTTTTTCGAAATATACTTGTAGTCATTCTTGCCTTTACCGCTGTATTACTTATTACTTTGTACAGAAGCAGCGTTCGCCGCAAAAAGATCAACAACCTTCTGGTTATACACCAAAAGGAAATGGAGGAGCAAAGCCGTGAGCTGGCAGGCTTGCTTGAAATGAAGGATAAGTTTTTCTCCATTGTATCCCATGACGTTCGTTCCCCTATTCATGCCTTGGTTGGCATCCTTGATATGCTAGATGAAGGCAGCCTTAACCAGGAAGAACTACGTCAGTTAACAAAATCACTAAAGGTAAGGCTTGACAATACCCGTAAGCTGCTAGACAACCTTCTTGATTGGGCGCTGGTCCAAATGAATGAGATCACCATTCAGGAAGAACCCTTGGAGCTAAAAGATCTGGTGACAGAAAATCTAAATTTTTTCCGCGAAATCAATGACAAAAACATTGAGTTTATTGATCTGGTAGAAAAAGATACCAGTGTATTAGCAGACAGGAATATGCTTGATCTGATCATCAGAAATCTGGTAGCCAACTCAATAAAATTTACCCGAGAAGGAGGGTTTGTTGAAATCTCCGCTGAAGATAAAGATAATGATACACTCATTATAAAGATAAGGGACAATGGTATAGGTATGAGTGAGGAACAAAAGTCACAATTATTCAATACCACTGTACTCTACACCACCAAAGGTACTGCCAATGAAAAAGGCACAGGCCTTGGTCTCAAACTTTGTAAAGAATTTGTCGAAAGAATGGGAGGAAAGATTTGGGTGGAAAGTAAAGAGGGTGAGGGAAGTACCTTTAAGTTCACTATAAAAAAGGAACCAATCTTCTAAACATTTCTTAAATTTTCTTGCATTTTCTTAATTCGCTGACCAATATTTGTAGCATGAACCATTCCTACTGGAGCAACATTGGACAAACGGTAAAAACCTTGTGGGGAGGTTTACAGATCACTTTTAAGCACATTTTACAGGCAAAAACACTACAAAAGCCTGTACCTGTGTGCAATACAGATTACTTCAAGCAAGATAAGGGTCTGGTAACTGTCCAGTACCCTCATGAAAGCTTCCCTATTCCGGATAATGGAAGGTACAGACTGCATAATGAAATTGATGATTGTATCGTATGCGACAAATGTGCTAAAATATGTCCGGTAGATTGTATTGACATTGATCCCATCCGGGCGGTAGGAGAAATAGGTAAAACATCTGATGGCACTTCCAAGCGGATATATGCTGCTAAGTTTGACATCGACATGGGTAAGTGCTGCTTTTGTGGCCTTTGCACAACAGTATGCCCTACCGAATGTCTAACAATGACCAAAACATACGATTTTAGTGAATACGATGTTGATGACCATACATACTCTTTTGCTACTATGACTCCATTAGAAATTTTAGAAAAGAGAAACGAGCTGGAGGAATTTGAAAAGCAAAAGGCCGCAGCAAAAGAGCAATCAACAGAATCGGCCGAAAAGAAACCTGTAGCAAAGCCGAAAATTGGCAGCACTAAGCCTAAGGTAAGTGGAGCTAAACCTAAGATGGGTGGAGCCAAGCCTGTATTCAAACCTAAAATTAAAACAACTAAGGAAAGCTCAACAGAAGGAAAATCTGAGCCAAAGCAGAAACCTAAACCAATTATGAAGCCCAAACCGGTTATGAAACCCAAGCCGGTCATAAAAAAGAAAGATAAGGGGGAGGATAGTGATGGTTGAGTTTATATTTTATTTTTTCTGTTTTGTGGCAGTGCTTTCTGCACTGGTCATCTTATTTTCTAAAAACATTCTTTACGCAGCCTTTTCTCTGGTTGCTACCTTTATGGCTGTGGCTGGCATTTATGTTATTGCAGGAGCTGAATTTGTGGCCATAACACAAATTATGGTTTATGTAGGAGGCATTGTGGTGCTACTGATCTTCGGTGTTATGCTGACCAATAAGATCTCTGGAAAAGCCATGATAACAGAGTCTCGCAATAAATTTTCAGGAGCGATAGTCATGATTTCCTTATCTGCTCTTTTAATATATGCCATTTTCAGAATCAACTTTTCAGCATTACAATCTCAGTCAATAATAGATAACCATACTAATAACCCGGCAGAAGGCTTCAACAATATAAATCATTTAGGTATTGGCTTAATGAGTGATTATATATTACCTTTTGAAATTGCAGCGGTGCTGCTGCTCATAGCACTGGTAGGTGCAGCTACAGTTGCCGGTTATAAAGAAAGATCTGATGGCCATTGAACATTATTTCATATTATCCGCAATACTTTTTTGCATTGGGATGACAGTGATCATCACCAAAAAGAATGCTATCGTAGTCCTTATGGGCGTAGAGCTGATTTTAAATGCAGCCAATATTAATTTTATAGCTGTCAGCCAATTGGATAATATAAAATTGGGAGGGCAGTTTTTCGCATTGTTTGTTATAGTAGTTGCTGCAGCTGAAGCAGCCGTGGGGTTGGCGATCATCTTGAAGATCTATAAATATTTTAGTACAACCAACCTGGATGAGATAAACCAGTTAAAAGGATAAGCCTTTGGAATACTCTGAACTATTACAACCTTTACCCTGGACCCCCCCCACGATCTTATGCCTAGTCATACTAGCTTTACCGTTCGTGAGTTTTCTTCTCATGGCCACAACACCAAATGGTTCCAGGAAACCAATGTCATGGATAGCCTCTGGTATGATCCTGTTTGCAGCATGCCTATCGCTATACCTTTTACTATCAACATGGGCTAGCCCGGCCAACCACACCCGCTTTGAGTGGTTTACCATAGCAGGAATGCCCAAAGTTACTGCGGGCATCCTTCTGGATATCAATACCGCACTGATGCTGGTAGTGGTTAATGTAATCTCCTTTTTGGTGCATGCGTATTCCACTGCATATATGAAAGATGATGAGGGGTACAAAAAGTACTTTGCTTTTTTAGGCCTGTTCACTTTTTCTATGTTAGGCATCATAATGGCTGACAACCTCCTGATCATCTTCATCTTCTGGGAACTTGTAGGACTATCTTCTTACCTGCTGATTAGCCATTGGTACCAAAAGGACAGTGCCTCAAAGGCTGCAAAAAAAGCATTTATTGTAAACCGAGTCGGGGATGCGGGTTTCTTAATTGGGTTGGCAATCCTTTGGGTTCAGTTTAATACTTTAGACATTGAGGCTTTAAAAGTACTGATGCAGCAATCTATGTTAGCAGAAGGGCAATGGGCCTCCTCTCTTGGGCATGTTTTAAATGCAGATTGGCTTACTATTGCCGGAATAGCACTGTTTCTTGGAGCTATGGGTAAATCTGCCCAGTTTCCGCTTCAAATATGGCTACCGGATGCTATGGAAGGTCCAACTCCTGTATCTGCACTGATCCATGCTGCTACCATGGTGGCAGCAGGTGTGTTTCTGATGGCCCGCATTTTTGTGTTGCTCGACATTCACGCGTTGACTTTTATTGCCACTATAGGTGCTATAACAGCATTTATGGGAGCGGTTGCCGCGCTTACCCAGCACGATATCAAAAAAGTACTTGCTTATTCCACGATATCCCAGTTGGGATATATGCTTATGGGTATTGGTGTAGGTGCTTATGATGCTGCTCTGTTCCATTTGTTTACACATGCCTTCTTCAAGGCCTGTCTGTTTCTAGCGGCAGGGTCTGTTATTTATGCATTGCATGAGTTTGAGCATGATACGGGCCTGAAGTTTGATGCGCAGGATATGCGCAATATGGGCGGACTTAGAAAAAAGTTGCCTTTTACATTTCTGGCATATGGCGTATCCTCACTAGCTCTTATAGGAATACCTTTCTTTTCAGGGTTCCTGTCAAAGGATGCCCTGCTTTCAGGAGCATATGCCTGGGCTGATGTGATGTCTGGTGGCGGATTTTCGTTTTACTATCTAGTCCCAGGTCTAGGTTTCCTTACCGTGGTACTTACTGCCTTATATATGTTCAGACAACTGTTGCTGGTATTTTTTGGTGACTTCAGGGTAATATCCAAGCATTCTGATCATAGCCTGAATGAGGTCAAGGAAGTGCCCTTTGTAATGAAATCAGCATTGATAATTTTAGGAATTATGTCATTAGGACTGGTATGGTCCATCAACCCTTTGGATCATAGCCATAGCTGGTTTTTGGGAGCACTGAAAGCTCCAGCCATTCTTACCCCAGGGTTTGATATAGACTGGCAACCTCGATTAATAGAACTGATGTTCTCCAATCATATAGAAGTAACACTTATTTCAATTACTATGATAATCATCGGTGCTTTGACTGGCTGGTATCTTTACCGACCAGGAAGCCCCTACGCAAAAAGTTACTTCGACAGAAAAGACACCATCAACAAATTTCAGGCATTATCATATAACAACTGGTATCTCAATGAAGCCTATAAATTAATTATAGAAAAACCTTTACTATGGATCTCTAACGGACTCACATCTTTTGAGAAGCGTGTAATTGACAGAGCCATAGATAGTTTAGCTATCGGAAATGTCATTTTAGCACACCTTATTGGCTGGATTGACAGAATGGTGGTTGACGGTTTTGTTAATTTTTCTGTTTTCTTTGCGGGAAGGATTGGCGTAATGACCAAATCATTACAGGGCGGAAAGATTCAAAGTTATATTTTAATAGCCGTTTTTGGCATAGTATTAATGATCTTCTGGATAATCTGGTAACTGATGTTATACAACCATTTGCTCTCTATATTAGTTTTCTTACCGCTAACGGCCGCGATCGTAATAGCTCTCCTTCCGGCATCGGTAAAACATATTTCAAAACACATTACTTTGGGTATAGGCTGTATTCAGCTTATTCTGGCTGTCATTCTCTACCTTGGGTACAACAGTTCCATTGCTGGGGTGAACACTATCGATGGCTTCCAGTTTGCAGTGAACATTCCATGGATCAACCTGGAACTATCGACATTAGGAAAACTCTCCGCACACTATTTTGTCGGAGTTGATGGTCTGAGTATCAGCATGGTGTTGTTATCCATAGTTATACTCTTTATTGGTGTTATTTCTTCCTGGAATATACAAGACAAAGTAAAAGGATATTTCAGCCTGTATCTCATCCTCAACGCTGCCATTATAGGCTGCTTTGTAGCTCTGGATTTCCTTTTATTCTATCTATTCTTTGAGTTCATGCTCTTACCAATGTATTTCCTCATTGGGTTATGGGGTGGTCCAAGAAGAGATTATGCCTCCATAAAATTTTTCCTTTATACTCTGCTGGGTTCTATTTTTATTCTGATTGTAATGATCTCTCTTTATCTTTCAGTAATAGACCCTACTGCTACCGCTGTAGAATATGGACTGGCTGATAATATAGAACAGGTTACCCCTGAAATGGAGGAAAAAGTTCAGAGCCTGCTTTCTAATAACCAACTACCTACAGATAAACTTGTTCACACCTTCAATATGATCCATATGACCAATGAGGGGAATTACATTCCGAAGTCGGTAATGGATATGCATGCGGTAAGAATGATATTAGGTCACCCCGCAAGGTTACTGGCCTTTCTGCTAATATTCCTGGGTTTTGCTATCAAAATACCCGTTGTGCCTCTGCATACCTGGCTACCGGATGCCCACGTAGAAGCTCCTACACCTATTTCTGTAGTACTTGCAGGCATCTTGTTAAAAGTTGGTGCTTATGGCCTGATAAGGACAGGCTTTATGATCATCCCGGATGGGGCATTACATTATTCGTGGTGGATTGGCTTTTTCGGTGTACTATCCATCATTTACGGAGCTATGAATGCCTTGGCCAGTAGAGACCTTAAAAGACTGATAGCCTACTCTTCAGTTTCACATATGGGTTTTGTACTTCTTGGCCTTGCATCTCTAACAGCAGAAGGTGTAAGTGGGGCAGTTTACCAGATGGTAAGCCACGGGTTTATTTCAGGAGCGCTATTCCTGATTGCCGGCGTAATATATGACCGTACGCATAACAGAGTCATTGAGAATTATTCAGGACTAGCATCTCAAATGCCTAAGTACACCATTTTTGTAGTGATATTCTTCTTTGCCTCAATGGGCTTACCAGGCTTCTCGGGCTTTATCGCAGAAATATTTGTACTTTTAGGAGCATTTAGCTCTTCATCTATTAATGGGCTTGTTCCTAAATGGATGGCAATAATAGCCACCACAGGGCTGATATTAAGTGCCGCCTATTACCTATGGGCAATACAACGCATGTTTTTTGGCAAGTTTTTCACCAAGGGGCCGGTCAAAGAAGATATGCTAAGCGATCTCAAACCAAGGGAATACATCATGCTAATCCCATTGTTTGTGTTTGCCCTCTTATTAGGGATCTTCCCTGATATACTTTTAAACCTGATCAATCAGTCCGTTACATTATTCGTAGATGTAATCGGTAATCATGGATTTCAAATGCTGGAGAAATAATTAATGGAGACTACACTGAACGATAAACTCCGGGATATCACTTCAAGTCTGTCATACTTTCAGCCAGAGTTTGTCATTACGATTGGTATCATTCTCATTCTAATTGCCGGGTTGTTAGCTAAAAGCAAAAAGGGGCCATGGGTTCAGGCACTATGCCTGCTGATATTGGCTATTACCATTTTTACTGATTTAAGACAGTGGGCTATTCTTGGGGAAAATCCACAGCACCTGTTTCTGAGTATGCTTGGCCTGGACAAAGGAGCTGTTTTCTGGAAACTTATCTTTGGAACTGGAACTTTACTGGCTGTTTTTATGGGTTTCAGAGGAAGTGAAGCATCAAACAGACAAGGCGAATACCACGCTCTCATGCTTTCAGTAGTACTGGGGGCTCACTTGCTTGCCATGGCAAATAACTTGCTGATGGTATTCATTAGTATCGAATTAATATCTATCAGTTCATATCTGCTCACTTCGTTTGGCTTCAACAAAAACAGTACAGAAGCAGGTGTAAAATACTTACTTTTCGGAGCTGCAGCATCAGGTATCATGCTATTTGGCATGTCATGGCTCTATGCCTTTACCGGATCACTTGATTTCTTTCAGCCGCAGTTTGCTCAGATGTTGATGAAAGTAGACACCGTTCCACTCGCAATTGGTTGCTTTTTAGTGCTCGGAGGCATATTATTTAAGATATCTGCCGCGCCTATGCACATTTGGACCCCAGATGTTTATACTTCAGCTCCAACGCCAGTTGTTGCGTTCTTCTCCGTGGTACCCAAACTTGCAGGATTTGCTTTGCTCGTCAAGTGGGTGATCATAATCAACCTTTTTGGTCTCAGCCCTCTGAACTGGTCATCCATATTGGCCGTTATTGCGATGCTCACTATTACCATAGGGAACTTCTCAGCTCTTTGGCAGAAAAATGTCAAAAGAATGCTGGCCTACTCTTCCATCGCCCATTCAGGCTTTTTACTGGTTGCAATGGTTGCCTTCAGTGAATTGGCTATGCATAGCTTATTGTTTTATGCCGCTGTCTACCTGATCATGAATATTGCGGCATTCATTTTTGTGAACTATCTGGAACGTAGCTATGGCTATACCAATGTAGATCACTACCGCGGTTTAATTAAAGCATCCATTCCTCTTTCCATCATGATAATCGTCATCATGATATCATTGGCTGGTCTCCCTCCTACCGGAGGCTTTACAGCAAAACTACTTATTTTTACTTCTTTATGGGAAAGCTACTCCACCAAAGAAAACTCATGGATGCTTTACCTAATGATCTTTGGTTTGACCAATACCGTTGTGTCACTCTTCTATTACCTGCGGATTCCATACTATATGATCTTCAAAGCACCACAGGATGAGACACCTAAGAACAAAAATTTGTTCAGCTTTGAGAATTTTTTGGGATTCATTATGGTTCTAGCATTATTATTAACATTCTTTAAACCAGATGGTTTGATGAGAATTATTAATAGTGTTAGCTTTGCATTTTAATTTCCGCGCATGAGTGACAGCATAAAACACGAATGTGGTGTAGCCCTAATCAGGTTACGAAAACCACTATCTTATTACATCGAAAAATACGGTTCACCGACCTTTGCCGTAAACAAAATGTACATCTTGATGGAGAAACAACGTAACCGGGGCCAGGATGGCGTCGGTGTTGCCAATATCAAGATTGGTTTGAAACCAGGTTTAAGGTATATCAGTCGTTACCGTTCCATCGATCAGGACCCTATAAAAACAATTTTTGAAAAAATAGGTAAGAAATACCGAAAAGCACAAAAAGAAGGGGGACACAAGTACTACGACGAGAAATGGATGAAAGAGAATTGTGCTTTCACCGGAGAACTATGGCTGGGCCACCTGAGATACGGAACACATGGTAAAAACAGTATAGAAAACTGCCACCCTTTTCTACGTCAGAATAACTGGAGAAGTCGTAACCTCGTAGTAGCGGGGAACTTTAACATGACCAATGTGGATGAACTCTTCGACATCCTTGTAAAACTTGGTATGCATCCTAAAGAGAAAGTGGACACCGTTACCGTAATGGAGAAAATTGGACACTTCCTTGATGAGGAAAACAATGACATTTTCAGAAAATATAAAGAGCAGTACACCAATCAGGAAATTACGGAAGTAATAGAAAGCGAGCTTGACCTACAAAAGGTACTTAGCCGTGCTTGCAAAGATTTCGATGGTGGTTATACCATGGCGGGTATGGTTGGGCATGGTGATGCTTTTGTGGCCAGAGATCCTGCTGGTATCAGGCCTGCTTATTATTATGCCGATGATGAAGTGATTGTCGTAGCCTCTGAAAAGCCTGCTATCAAAACTGCTTTTAATGTTGACTATGATCAAATCAGAGAAATCACACCTGGTCATGCATTGATCATGAAAAAGAATGGACAATTTGGCGAGTATCAGTTCATCCAGCCTAAGGAAAAGATGTCTTGCAGCTTCGAAAGGATATACTTCTCAAGAGGAACGGATCCTGATATTTACAATGAAAGAAAGAAACTGGGCAAGCTCCTGGTTCCTCAGATACTCAAAGCAATCAATTTTGACCTTAAAAATACTGTATTCTCCTATATTCCTAATACAGCTGAGACCGCTTTTCTAGGTATGATGGAGGGTATGGAAGACTACCTGAGCGCAAAACGAAAGGAAGTTGTTCTTGAAGGGAAACCTCGAGTTGACTCTGTAGAAGATATCCTTTCATTCAGACCAAGGGTAGAAAAAATTGTTATTAAAGATGCCAAACTAAGAACCTTCATTGCTGATGATGACCATCGAGATGAAATGGTAGCTCACGTTTATGATACCACCTATGAGGTCATCAAAAAAAACACAGACACCTTAGTGATCATTGATGACTCTATCGTGAGGGGTACAACACTTGAAAAAAGTATTCTCACAATGCTCAATAGATTGGGACCTAAAAAAGTGGTTATAGTGTCTTCAGCACCTCAGATCAGATTCCCCGACTGCTATGGCATTGACATGTCGAAAATGAATGAATTCATAGCCTTCAGGGCTATGGTTGAGTTGCTTAAGGAAAAGGGTAAGGAGTATATGATGGAAGAGGTTTATGAACTTTGCAAGCAATCACTTGCCAGGAAAGAGCCAATAAACCACGTAAACAAACTTTACGATCTCTTCTCCTATGAGGAACTTTCTAAGAAAATTGGAGAGATAGTGAAGCCTAAAGAAATGACTTCAGAACTGGAGGTAATCTACCAGACAGTGGAAAATCTGCATAAAGCATGTCCTAATCATCAGGGGGACTGGTATTTTACTGGCAACTTCCCTACTCCCGGTGGTGTTAGAGTAGCCAACCAATCATATGTCAACTTTATGGAAGGAAAGCTGGTAAGAGCCTATTAAATAAAAGTGACAGATATATTAAATATAAAAACAAAAGCCCTGATAAATTATTCAGAGCTTTTGTTTTTACACCTTTCAGAAGGGGTGGTTTTATTAAGAACTTAGGTCATATTACTTGTCTAAAACATATTGCAAAGCACCTAACTTTACAGGGTGACCCGTTATTTTAAATGGTGAAGTACCCACAACCACCCCTGTTTTTCTAATCTCTGAATAGATCTCTATATTTATCCTTTTTCCAAATTCTGTAAAGCGCTCTAAAATGGATCTATATTTATTGCCTTGACAGGGCATACCTTTTACTAACTAACCAATCTAAATATAAAATCGTAGAGGATTGCCTATGTTTGAGGGCTTAAACTCAATATAAAATGGATCTCCCTATTGCTTTTCCCCAGAACAGTAAATTTCAGAACCTGAAAAAATTCCAAAGTTCACCTGTCCTTTATATGGAAGAAGCCGTGGAGCAATTTGGAGCACCTGTTGATCTGAATTTACCCATGGGAGACTTTGTGGTTACCAATTCACCAAAGCATGCACACCAAATACTGGTTACTCAACAGGAAAAATACCAGAAGAGTAAAGGTTATAGAGAAATTGCAAGAGTACTCGGCAATGGGCTGCTCACTGCTGATGGTGAGCAATGGCACAAACAACGCAAAGCACTTCAACCTTCTTTCCACAAAACCGACCTCCGCAAGTTATTACCCGCTGTCTGGAAAACCGGTGAGGCATTTCTAAAAGACCAATCTGATAGTTCCTCCCTGGATTTGAGTGAAGAGATGGGGAGGCTTACTTTAAATGTACTGCTCAACTCACTGATCAATTACCAGGATGAGCAACTTAAAGAGAAAATGATTGCGGATGTGGTCTTTAGTCAGGAGTTTATCACCAACCGCATAAGATCTCCTTTCAAAGTACCTGTATGGGTCCCTACCAAACAGAACAGGAAGTATCACAAGATGATGAAGGAAGTCAATGGACTAATCAAAAAATGTATTCAGGAAAGACAACAGCTGGATCAGGATAAGTTTAATGATATCCTAACCGTTCTGATGCAAAACCATGACGCTGATGCCGAATTCATAAAAATAAGAGATGAGCTAATGACCTTCTTCATAGCCGGCCACGAAACCTCAGCGCTGGGACTGGCCTGGGGGTTTCACATGCTCGCTTGGCACCCCGAAGTTCAGCAAAAACTATATGATGAGGTAAGAGTCATTCAAAAACTTGAAGACATAGACCTGGTCAACTTTTCGAATGTCAGGTATCTACAGCTAACAGTAAAAGAAATACTGCGCAAATACCCACCCATATGGAACATCGTAAGGATGGCCAAAGAAGATGATAAACTGGACGGTTACACCATCAGTAAAGGCAAGCAGGTTATGATGAACATTTACCTGATACACAACAACGGTGAATATTGGGACAGTCCTGACAACTTCAACCCAGAGCGGTTTGAGGAGTTGTCGCTAAAGGACAAACTACAATATATGCCGTTCGGAGCTGGCCCCAGATTTTGCATTGGTAATAACTTCGCAATATTTGAGATGATGATCCTTTTATTACAACTGGTAAGAGCGTTTGAACTCATTCCTTTAACCCAGAAAGACACCGGCTTCAATCCTTTGCTAACCCTAAGGCCAGACCAACCCCTGATGGTTAAACTAAAAGCAAGAGACACTGTCTCATAATCCATAAATCTTTATGAGTCACAACGCTCTGATTGACAGATACAATATAACTAACCTCTGTCCTCCAAATATACTGGACTGGCACGCTTTCGATTAGCCATACACCATTATCGGATCTGTAAAAATGAAGACCATGCATTATGCAAAGAGTTTTTGCTTGTGTAAGAGATAGTCGAGAATATCAAGATTTTAAGTTGGCTTAATTTGTTTTAAACATAGAAATCGTAGCGTCCGCTACGGACCCGCGTTATTCTGAGCATCCGCTCGATTATTGAATGTAGTATAATGCCTGACGTGCCGATCCCGAATAGTATACTTTCTTCTTATGCTGTAAAGATAGCATCAATGAATTAGCCCGGGCGGACGCTCTATTTCATTTTAGGTCTTAGGATATGTTGACTTTGATACTACCGATACTTTCAAAATCGCCATCTTCATCCAAAATACCGTCTAAATTTAAGCATTTAGAACCAACTTCATAAGCATCAACAAAGAGCATATATAATCTTGGCAATTGTATGATTGATGATAAATCATATGGCTCCTGACCAACGTTTGTCTTTAAAAAATCAAATCCTTTTTTCATAGATCACATGCTTAATATGGTGATTGAAATATTCCTTCCAGACCTCTTTTTATCGTAGCTGCACCACCTGTATGAGCTACATTACTATGCACACTTGTCAATACAGGCATAAGTGTTTTACCATCTTGATGATGTCAAGTGTATGTGTTTTTCTGACTATCCCATTTTAGGTCTTAGGATCACTACGTTAAGCCTAAGACCAGTTTGGGGATTGGCTCTGCCTCACTTCTATACTTTTATACGCTATTCGTATTTGATGTCTCGGAAACTCATCTTCGGCACCTTTTAAAATCGCAAACTTGTAGTCTTCTACGTTTAATTTTCTTTCTCTAAAGTCTAGGACAAAGCCCATTTCTCCTGAATATTCAGATGCATAGATGATTTTATCACCAATGATACCTCCATCATAAACTAAAACACAATCTTTAAAAAGAAGCATTATACTCCCTTCAAGTAAAATCCCCATATCCTTTTTTACATAGTCATGATGTATCCCTTCAACTGTTAGCCCTATGATTTCCGATAAAATATTACTGTCCGTTTTGATCACTGTTCTATTAATTTAATCCCTATCGATAACAATTCATTTTGAGATAATATCCGTCCGCCTTCATGAAAAATAATGTTATCAAACCATGTTTGATTGAGAAGTACCATTTGCAATTCAAATTCAGTCACAAGATTTTTAAATACTAACTCTTGATTATGTACTAAGCCACCAACAATTGCCTTTTCTACATTAACACTGGTAATATCAAAAAGAACCTTACCTCCATTTACTTTGACAGTTTCATTTAACACACTTGTTATTGCCCTTTCAAAAGAATAGGAATCTGGTAAATCATACATTTTGGTAAATATTTTATCGGTAGAGGAAGTCCATACGTTTGCCCCAACTTCATCACCGAAAGCCTTTAATGTCCCATTTAAATCTTTACCCAGAGCTACATTATTATATTTAGGAACCTCGACAAGTTTATTTAAATTTTTGTCCCAGTAACTGATTTGCTTAACAACTTTGGATTCAATAGCATCTTTAACAAGATTGCTCCCTCCGGTAATCTCCTTAAACCCAACCTCATCCCCCTGCTTCAATAGCTTCTGCCCACTAATTTCTGCTATTCCCTCTCCCTCGTCAAGGAACTTTAAGGGTTTGATTTACCCGTCTATTGGACAGAATCCCTTCTATTTAGATCTATGTTTACCCCATAGTATCCAATACCTTCTCATCTATTATTTCAGTACCGTTGTTTAAGAGGTAGGCTTGCAGACGTTTTGCCATATCAAGAAGCATGTTTAGATGTTGCTTTTTCACCGGCTTTTGAAATGTAGTACTTATGATGCCTAACTCTTCATTATAACTAATCAATACCTCATAGTAACCTTTTTTGGAATTGAATTCTGCAAGAGCCTTATGCTTGGAATGGCCTTTGATTACTCTTTCCCTGAATCCTTCAGGGACTTTTTCTATATTTGCAAGTGTTTCTTTTCCTTCTTCAGTTTCTTCCTGCCAGGTAAAGTAGTTCTTGTTTGAGTCAATAAAGTTCACCCAGTCGTCATAATTTAATCTTTGCTTGACATTTGCAACGTAATCAAACGTTTCTTTAGCAATCCAAAGGTTGAATATCTTTTTCATATTTAATTTACAAAATCTTCCAATGCATTGATTTGAAAGTTAATGCCTGGCCTTTCTATATTTAGTTTATTTATCCATTCAGTTGTTATTTCAGGCGTTATATTGCTTTTAGGCATGTAGATATGTATTTCTATTTTATTATAATAAATTGTTGTTCCATTCCATAGAAT
The DNA here is from genome assembly GCF_016775155.1 of Fulvivirga marina. Taxonomy (GTDB): domain Bacteria; phylum Bacteroidota; class Bacteroidia; order Cytophagales; family Cyclobacteriaceae; genus Fulvivirga; species Fulvivirga marina. The sequence goes on from NZ_JAEUGD010000018.1 coordinate 154,558, forward strand.
CCCTTCATCACCTAAACCAGCCCTGAGATTATCTATATTGTTTTTGACTGGATTTGAAGCCAGCCAGCTATCTACACTTTTGGTTGTAGTTGTTTTCATTGAAACAGCTGTTTCAGCATAAACCTTGTTCCCAATTTGTGTGAAATCCTCATAAAAATCAATGGCCTTAAAATTACTGGCTATATCAGAAGTATGCCCCCAGCCGGAGCCTTTAGGGTACCTGTAGTGCCCCATTATATCTTCAAATAGCTTTCTTTCAAAGAATATTTGAGGGTATGAGGCTTCCCATGCTTTTTTAATGTTTTCCA
>NZ_JAEUGD010000019.1 GCF_016775155.1 Fulvivirga marina
TCTAAAAACATCTAAATCTGTTGAAAAAGAAAACCGTCCCAAAATGACTTTTGAGACGGCCTCTTTTGTTTTCAGGCTATTTCGCTACCGTACTGATCTCTTCCTTCGCTTTATCCATCGGTACCTTTAACTTATCCTCGAACTGCTTTTGAATATTAGGGTCTGGTTTTAATTCTTCCTTTTTCTTATTAAACATGTCATAAAACATTTTAAAGAGGAAGAACTCAGGTTCCTTATTTAGTTCTTTTGGGTATTCAATCAGTAATAAGCCTTTTGCTGCTTGCTTTCCTGGCCTTTTAAGTTTATAAAAACCATATAACTGTAAATCCTTTACTTTTTTCCGTCTATGTTTCTTTTTAGCATATTGGTTAACTAAGATTCCCTTCAAACCTTCTACTAAGAAGGGTGAAGCTGCAGGAAACACCTCCTCTGTTCTTGGTGGCCTCTCTACAAATACAGATAAAGCGGGGGATTCATTAACATTAGTGGCCAAAAACCAGGTTCTCCTGTATTTAATTGCATAAACATTGTAGCCTACACAGTTCTGCGTACTTCCTATGTAACTTACATCAAGCTTTTTAAACTCTTCAAGATAGGCTTGAGTTCTGTCTACATTAACAGGTGTCTCATTATTGTTTTTTTCTTCAGCCAGAGTTTCACTATTACTCTGCTCCACAACAGGCTCTGATTTAGCAGAACTCTCCGGAGACTTTACAATATCCTTTTCTGACTCAACCGCTCCATTCTTGTCCTTCTTTTTCCTTCCCTCTTTCCTTTTCTCCTTTTTGTTTTTTACCTCATCTTTAACCTCACTTTCAACCTCTTCAATGGCAGTTTTTGCGGTATCATTAACTGTTTTCTTAACTGCTTCCTCAACAGTTTGAGCATAACTCCCATATGCCGAAAATACGCTTACCGAAAAAGCAATGAGAAATAACACCTTCTTAGTAGACATAGGAATCAATTTAATCAGATTAAAATCCATTTTTATTAATTAATAGGTAAATTTAAACAGAACATACAGTAATTCCACCATAGTTTTAACGAAAAAGATCACCTCCATTCAACGGAAAGCGTCTTTTCCATCCAAGGCAGTATAACCATACTAATTGACCATGGCAATGTATCCATTAATACATCCCAGGCTTTTTGCTCAACATGCAATTGCCAACTACCATTCATATCCTTCTCCAGTCTCCCTTCTCGATGCAGAAAAGACACACGAAAGTTATCAGAAGAAGTTTTGCCCAAGGTTGACCAGTTTTGGATCACTCCATTAACAAGACTTTCACATAGTTCCTTTTCTTTATCATCTAGCTCATATGTATTATCCAATGGCTCAAAGATGTCAAGTCCACAAAGCACCTTGTTCAATGCAAGTTCAAACTCTTGGCTCTTATCATCTTTATAAGCAATATACTGCAATATATGAACAGCTTTCTTAGCTGCAGCGTCATCCTTAAATTTCTTATTTTCCAAAAGTTCAAGCATACCAAACAGCCTGGACAGAAAAGGATGTAGCAACACAAGTCCGGCATTATTAATATAAATAGGTTCCCTTCCTAACCTCCTTTCCAGCCGCTCTTGCTTTTCCTTCTCTATCCTCTCCTTTTCCTTCTTTTCCCTCTCCATTCTTCTTTCTTCCTCCTTCTCCCTTTCTACACGCTCCTTTTCCATCCTATCATTTTCTACATGCTCCTTTTCCTTCTTTTCCCTTTCTACTTGCTCGTTTTTCTTCCTTTCACTTTCTGTACGCTCTCTTTCCTTCCTTTTCCTCTCTGCCTCTTCCGCAACTTCCTTTTTCTCATCTTTTACTTTTTGCCCCATCTGCTCTGACTCCACTCCGTCGCTCTCAGAGAAAAGTTCCTTACCGGACGATTTCTCAGTTCCTTTTATGCTATCCTCATCTGCTTCGATTCTCATAGCGTCCCCTTTTTCAGTCTCATCACCCTGCTGAAAAACCAAACGCCTTACTTCGTCAGTTGAAGAAGTTAGAATATGCTTCCACTCCAATTGGCGAAGTTCTGGCTGCGTAACCCTATATGATTTATCTTTAATTTCTCTGGCTATATATAGATCTACCCACTTTACACGCTCTTCAATATCAACTGGTACAATTACTTGAGCGATTCTAAGCAACAGGTCATCCGGTAAATGTTTGACCCATAACGAAAGAATTTCTTCCTTCTCTACAGCTTCTTTAAGAACATCGAACAATTCATTGGGTTTCTCCTCTAATAACTTATATATGCCAGCTATCAGCTTGTTTCTCGTTTGCACATCTAGCCCAATAGCAGCAGGTGTTGAATCCTTCTTGCTAACTGAAACTGGCGATTTTCCTTTAATGATAAAATCAAGAACCGCTGCTTCATCAACCGCCTCTGTTAACACCTGTTGTATCTCCTCCGGGAAAGTGCGTCCCCCCTCACCTTCGATTAACTGTAATAGCTGCTTATATAGCCCAGGCTCTTCACTAAGCCTGGCCAAGGTTGCCTCCAGAGGTAATTTAAAACTTTCATCAACTATTTCGGCTATCCTAAGCTCAGGCACTGCATCAAATACCTTTTGTGCTACACTATCTTCAAACTGATATCGGATACGCCTGACTATCAGAGGCAAAATCATTGGGTCTAAATGGATAACTATATCCCTTAGAGCCGATGCTTCCATCTGTGTAATAATGCCTGTTAGCTCTTCAAGTGTTCTGATTGTGGTAGATGAGGGTAAGGCTCCAAACAGTAAAAAGAATCGGACAACCTCATGCTGAGTATAAGTTCTTTTTACTGGCTTTTCTTCTACATCTTCGTATTCTTCGCTAAGTACCTTAACAGCTTGTATAGGTTCTACCTTCAAGTAATCAGCAATCTTACCAGCTGTAAATGATAAAAATTCGCCTCTTTCAAATGATTCTGTTCTTCCCCTTTTTTCAACATAAATGAAATCCACCACGAAACCATAAAGAGCCTTCAACAATCTAGTATCAGACTGGACCAATTGCTGCTTTTTAAAGAGCTTAATCGCATCATCGATGAACTTGGCTACAAACTTGCCCTCCGACATAAGAGCTCTCTGTAAAAATGCAATAAATTGCTCCTTTGAAACCTTTTCATACCATTTACTTATCCACTCCTTTACATCCTGACCATCTAACTCCTCCACCTTTTCTCTCTCTGGTCTGGCGGGTTCTACTCTTCTCAAAGATTGCTTTAGTACTTTTACCAAAACAGTATCCTTGACCTGAGTACTTAGTGAAATAGCAAAAATAGCAGTGCGTAACTCACTTTGATTAATCTGATTATGGTCAATAAAAAAAGCAACAAGCTTTTCATTAAAAGACCTTTCACTCATGTCAACAGTCATACCCGGAGGTATCGCAACATAAGTCTCTATGATAAATTGCCAAAAGATTTCTCGGAAGGGGACACGACTAACCTGAGTAGACCGCTCCTTTATACTGTTGAAAACAGATGATACGGTATCAAATGAATCTTTCAGCAAGGATTTTTTAGAGGGATATACTATTTCCAAAAAACCAAGTAAAAGTTCATCTTTAAATTGTTTGATAAATCGATTTCTAACTGACTTTATCTGCAGCTCTTGTATAATCTCTCTGACAGAATTCAAAGGGTCAGTTTGAATCAAAAGTTCAAATACCTGTTCTATTCGAACACCATGTTCCCTGATGTATCTTCCCCACCATGGAAGCGTTCCACTTTGCAAATAGAAAATAAAGACCTCAAGTAGTGATCTCTGAGTTGATATCAATTCGTCCTCTCCCTTAACAGGGTATTCCCTGATAATTGAGGATTTTTTCTCAAGAGCTTTTAAAAGTTCTCTCTCCAGTCGAAAGACAATATCTTTTTCAAGGTTATCGAGATCAACTGTTCCCAAGTCTATCTCGAGCCTTGATATTCTTAAAACAGCATTTTTTGGGTTTACCTTATCAAAAACGGCTTCAATTGTTCTAGAAACCTGCTCTTTGACCAGTGTGCTAAACCTCTCCTGAAATTCATAGGCCTTTTTTTCCGATGGAAAATCAACTTCAAAAGACTGTTTTTGTATGGTATGAAGATTATCGGCCATAGCTAAAAAACCAGAAGGTTATCCCAACTATAACCTCTGCCCATTACTGTTTAGCTTTCTATTCCATAAAGCTTGAATAGATATTCAGAAAGTCCGGCTCTAAATTTACCATCTCCCTTAGTACCATTCTCATTCATTTTTTCTTCCATCCAGCTATAATAAAGCTTTTCAAAGGTCTCCATATCTTCGGGATCAAACCAGAAAATTGATGAAGCCACATTTGCCGGAGAGTGCATGTTTACCGTATCCTCTATAATGGACCGAAACTCGTCATCGCTAAATCTATTTGTCCAGGAAGGGAACACAACACTAACCCTAAAAGAATAGAACTCTTCAGGTATACGGATGCTTCCTTCAGCATATTGTACATAGAGGCCAATTTTGTGCTCAAAGGGTACGATATCATCAGTATCTGAAAGATGTCTGTACAACATCTCCATCTTCTCATGCGTCTTTTCAACAGAAGCGCGGAATGCTAGACTGACGAGATGTATCTTGCCATCGCTAGTCTTAAAATGCACCTCAAAATCACCATCCTCCCTCCGTTCAACGGAGTAGTTTTCATATTTTTTGATTTCAGGTCGCAGTGCCTCAATTGCCTTTTCACGATCTTTAAAGGTATATAAACCGGTACTTCTGAAGAAGCTTTTACGTTCAGCATCCAGCAGGTAGATGCCAAACCTCTTATCTATGACTTCAGGGCGCAACAAGGTATGCTCTACCATATGTAACCCTTCACTTTGCATATTTAACTTTTTCAGTGTGTTAACCAGCTCAAGCACACTTACTAGGGCATCCTCATAGGTTTTTGATGATGCTATAACTAACCACTCCTCTGTAGATGGCTTGTTGAATACCACATGATATTCACCGGAGTCCTTACCTTTTCCAATTCTAAAATTGATCAGATCCATTCCTTCCCTAAGGAAATCAGTAAGCATGGTTTTACTTTTGAAAGGAAGCGTTTCTTTAATAAGCCCCTGCTTATACCCCTCCTCATAATCACTAAGGTTAATCTCCTCTTCATCTACATAATCAAAATATCTAGTCACATAGTCAGTTTCAATTTTCGCTGATTTAAGACTTCCCTTAGAAGTCCATGACTTGATTTCCGATTTATTACTATTTTCCGACTTTAATTGTAAACCTCTTTCTGAATAGTGATTTAGCAGTGAATGGGCATGATACTCATTCACATCATTAGCCCCACTAACCCCCAGTCCCATAAGGATGGCTATCCTGGCTTCCATCCCCGTAATGTTAGCAGTGTCAATACTCTTTTTTCTATAATTAAATGCTCTTGCCCTGTTCTTATTCAAGGTATCCAAAGATTTAAGTAGCCTTACCTTACTTTGGATCAAGTGCAACTCAAATTCCTTATCATCAAAATAATGATTAAACTGGGAGTAGGAATACTGTGAGAAAGACTCTCCATGTACCGCTAACAGATAATCCAGAAACCTGTTTCTGCGGTCAATAAAGTTATCATTTAACTGAACCAGTTCGCCTAACCCTTTTTTGTAATTAGCAGGTAGATTGTATTCTTTAAGTAATGGGTCATCCACCACTCCCGTCTCATCTTTGTATAAAGGCTCAACATCAGGCACATTATCAAGAGGTTGGTAAAAATAGGTATGTTCTACATTCTTCCTTACCGAAAACAAATCCTTAGCATGAGCTAACTGCGACAGGTAATTAGCAATTATCTGTTCAAAAATTAGTAAAAAGCCTTTTAACTGCTTAGCCTGAGCTCTCCGTAATGTTGAAGGTGAGTTAGGTATCCCATACTCTCCTATTCCATAGTTAACGGGGAACTGATTTTGCAAAGAATAGTAGTCTTCAATATGCAGTTCCTTTCCTTTATCCAGGTGTATGTCCCCCTCACTAAGACGATAGACACGCTTGGTGGCGGATTTCATTTCGTTAAGCTTTCGCTTAACTACTTTTCCATCCATGGAACTGTAATTAACTACACCCCTCATAAACTGAATGGGGTGTTTAGGAGGTTTATCTTCAAAATCTGTTACTAATCTGGCAATCTGGTGCTCCTCAATGTTCAGCTGATTTTCGAATATCTCATCTCCTATCTTGAGATATAAGTTCTTAACACTCACCACACCACTTACCTGCATGATGATTTTTGTAATCTCAGAGATAAGTATCTTATCTGGTTTTGGATACAGTTCTTCTGATTTAATGAAACCATGCTTCAAAAGGGGTCCATTGAATATTTCGTCAAGTTGCAGTCCTTCGTCAAGTAATTCCTTTAAAGAATAAAATCGTATTTCCGGACTTAAATATTCATCGGCCTTGAAGAAAATCTGTGCCAATATCGACTCAATATCATGCATACCGTCGACCTCCACGTCGGCGTGAATGGTCACATAAACAGGCTCAAGTATCTTTACCTCTTCAATATCCTCACATATGTTGCGGTTATCACAGAAAACCTCCTTAGTCTTAGCAACCACATTGTTTCGTATGTTTTTATCTTTAACTCCTTCATCAAGGTCGAGAAGTATCTTGTAAAGGCCATTTATGGAGTTTTCGACAGGTCCAATAGGTTGTATCCAAACGTTGCTTATTTCGAATACAGAATCAAAAACAAGCTTTCTGTAGTCATTGATAGTAAGCGGGTTACAAGGCAGAATTTCATTAGGATTGAGAAAAGAATGATCCCTGTTCTTATCATCAAACAAGTGGTCTTCAATTTTAAAGTCAGTTCTAAAGGACAAGTCAGTGAGTGCATAGCACAACTGTTCCAATATGGTGACACCTGGGTCATGTTCATTGTAGTCAGTCCAATATGAACCAGTAAGTTCCTGAATGTACTTTATACCTTCGGCCCTTAAAAAATCAAAGTCTTCACCTTGTTTTAACTCTTCTTCTTTACCTATAAATAATGGTTCCTCCATATGGCTGTTAATTGCTTATTTCAAAAAATCATTTTGATCTTTTGTATTATACCCATTTTCTCTATTGCCAGTGGCATTGCTACTAAAAGTAGCATTAGCCTGATCATTAAGCTTGCCTATCAGTTCGTAGACTTCCGCAAAAGGCAGTTTGCCAAGTGCTTCAAATATCTTCTTTGCTTCGTCAAGCGTAACTTCAAACTTTACCTTTTCCATGCTTGCTTAAGTTTTACTCCTCAGGTCAACCTCTCTATTCAAGCTCCACACCTTCATCCATAAAGTGGTCAAGCCACAAGTCTGAGATGTAATAGCGCACAAAAAAGTTACCTTCATAATTTGATCTGGTTCTCATCTCCAAGTTGAAGTCATAAGTAGTACCCGTCCACTTCAGTTCTATACGGTTACTACGGACTCCATAATATGCTTGGGTTATATTGATCTTATTCTTAGACTTACCATAAGTACTCAATGCCTGACCATGTATTAATGCATATCTACCAGACTTCTTTTTACCTACACCTGCAACTATTTCAAGTGCATGACAGCCATTCATACCGGTCAGTACAGGGTGCCACTCTCCATCAGCAGGGACCTTACCCTGATACCTCGTACCTATTCGAGATTTTATACCAATAGTGCCTTCCACATCTAACTCATAGGCAGGGTCATTATTATTAACCCCCACCTTTCCTTCACTTTTGATAGATACTATGGGATCCCCAAGATGGTTATTGATATTAAGATTGCCATCTCCCTCTCCTATATCCATACTCCATGCAGGACTTTTGTCTTCTATACTTTTATAAAAGCTTAAAAGTTTTTTAGATGCCCCGATGGGTGACAACATGAGCCCTTCCTCAGAAGACTTAGCCATTCCATCATCAACTTTATTGATCATGGAGTCTATTAAATCATTGAAATGATTTTCAGCCGGCATTCTACCTTTTCTGAAAAAACCTTTTAATGTATCCCTGTTTTGTAAAGACATAATTTAATTTATAAAAGCACTATATAATTTACTCCACAATAAAATCCTGACCCAGTTCTAGGTAATTAATACCTGCCTGACGTGACTGTTGTTCCATCTTCTCATTCAATACCGTTATCTGGTGTACATTTGCAGATACCAGCACTGACCACGGTTTGGTCGCATTCAAGTACGGCTTTGGGTCTCCTTCTTTGGCTGTATCCAGCAACATATGTCTTCCGCTAAAGTCACGGGCGGTTTGAATCATTGAGAATTTAGTGATAAAATCAACATATGGAAGCGTTCTCATGAAACTCAGGATATCCGATGTATTTATCTTACCTCCAAGATCAACACTTCTATCTCCATCTAATATACTTCTGGAAATGTATCGCTTAATTTCGTCATTTAATCTCTGAATATAAAAACCAAAATTATATCCCTCTTTAAACTTGACTGAGCAAATAATCTTGAGCCTTTCAAAATTGGGGTTACGCACTTCGAGCTTCACGAACGGTGAAACAAAACTATGCAAATAAGACTTGATCTTATACAGCAATTCACTACTCGCCATGGGCTCATTAGGATTAGCCATATCAGTATTGTATGGAGTTACGACAATCAACACACTTCCCGGTGAATCCAGGTTGTTACTGGTCATATTTGGAAGGCAGGTAACTTTATATATGTCATGGAATTTCTGTAAGATCAGCCTTTCATAGTCCCATGCTGTAATAGCCCTTTTCTTATGGCGAAGTCTCTCAGATATTCTGGTGTAAAACTTTTGTGGTTTTTCTTGGGGAAGTCCGTTGAAAGATTTTAACGGTTGCTCTACAGACTGGATACCAACGATATTATTCATCGACCTGATGATCGAACCTGCGGGTAAAGGTTTATCCAGGTGCTTCCCTTTTACAGCCGTATTATTTACATCTTCGAAAGTAGCTGTAAGTACCTGAGTTGTTACACTCACCAACTTGGAAGCTACCTCAATATTTTTATACACAACCGCCCTTATCCAGAAAAGTTTAGGGTCTAAAATCGTATTGCCATTTGTAAGATCGGATGGCAACTCAATACTGATTATGCCGGTTTTTAAGAACCCTTGCGTATGGTCATTGAGTATTCTTGAAGGCCTAAGCATAACCCACTCATTGTTAATGAGATAACTCCACTCTATTAATGGCGGATCTTCCTCTGATGATACTGTGTACTCATCATGCATTTCAAACAGCATGGTTACTGTCTGTGGTGGTTTCAAACCTGAGAATCCAATAATAAGTGAACCTTCAAAGTCGTATACCGGCAACAACGCTGTACTTTGTTTGGAATTATCGGGGAATGTCAGACACTCTCCGAAAGGATGAATATGGAAAAGACACCCTACCGAGTTCGTTTCATCATTTTTCTTGGAACGATCGAATGAAATAACTGACGATGAACCATAATCCAAAGATAATGATTTGATTAAGGGCGTATAAGCTGGATTTGGCACCTCGTCCTCATCCGGATCCTTTTTCTTCAGAAACGAGCGTTTAATATTCTTCGTCGCCATTTTTGACAGTACCGTCGGGTAAACACTATGCGCAAAGGCAAACTGCGGCCCTGTCAACTCAAGTTTAATGAATCCTCTCTGCACCATATTATTATAGGTGAGGCCCTCATTGATCTTGGAATAGTTCGGCGTACGACTTACAATGTCTATATCGACATTATCAATAAATGTTTTATCAGAAAGTTGTCCTTCTGGCTTTGGTTCCTCTCCATCAGGATTATCCACTGTTCTGAATAACTTGAAATTCTGGCGCTCAGAAGCTTCCATAGGGAACCATCTTCCTCCATCTAAAACCGAAAGATCTACCTCAAATGAAGCGTTGTCCAAATCAAGCCCATAATGATCATAATACTCTTTAAATCCAGTGTTACCCCTTGGAAGGTCATACCATTCTATATTTACTTTCAAATGGTTGATAGATTTTTGAAAGACCTCATTACTACCGATTAACAAGTAAGAGCCAACACTCGGAATAGGCCCGAAAGGATAAAAGGGGTTGTCTGCATTAATTTCACCAACGTTGTTGTGAAGCATCAAGTTCTTCATCCCTTTGACATTGGTATCAATAACCAACCGGTCAAGTACGAGGCTCTTTAAAAGGCTAAATGGGTATATATAGCCATCACTGTTGAGTACAAACCTGATAACCGGCGCTTTACCATCAAACTTGCCTTCATGTAAGTCCTTATTAAAATTTACAATGGCAGGTCCTGAACTCTTTATGTCAAAGCTGAGAGTTAATGTACCCTTGCTCTGATTCCGTTTAACCACGTAATTCTCAACTCTGTGCCATCCTTTGTCCGTAGAAATATCAATACAAAAGGCTTCCATAAATATCTTTATGAAAGTTTCGTTTTCATCAGCCTCATTTACATATGCAATATCTTTAATGTATTGCTGAAGCCTGGCAAAAGAGTCATTAGTAAAATAATATGTAAGACTAATTTCTCTGTCACCTTCACTTAGTAAAAGGTTAGGTGATGACACTGCAAAACCTATGTTGGCAGTAGACATGGTTTTTTCATCTTCACCTTTAGTTTCCTGATTTTCTCCGAAAGTAGCATAGGTCTTTAACCTTGGCTGACTTTCATCCTCACTTACCTCCTTTTCCAACGGTATCCTGGATGACAGGATATTGCTATATAGATCTTTCCTAACACCTTTAATATTTAAAGGATTATTGTTGATATAGACCGTATTAAGTTTTTCAATTTTCGTTTTGTTAACGATAAGGTTATGATCGGCTTTGTACACAATGTCATTACCTTCCTCGTCCATACCAGCCAAAAACTCCGTCCCCTTCTTTACTTCAGCCGAAAGGGCCGTGTCATATAAACTGAATTTTAAGTAAGCCTTATCATATACAGCAGGCTTCGGCTGTTGCTTTAACACCTGAGAATAATAAAACTCCAAGTGTCTCTTGTTTAGGTTGTTAATATCACCCTGTGCGATTTTAAAAAGTTTTAAAAACGCCAGAAACAGGGCTACTTCCGGGTAGTGCTTATCACTCTTTAAAGATTGCGACAGATACTCCGGAGCCTTTATCTTAAGGTAAAGAAGTGTCTCATAAAACTCCTGAAACACCTGATCAAGAACTTCCGTTATGCTCTTAACCTTCTCAACAGTAGTTTTACCTGTTACAGCAAGTTCATCTTCAATCGGCCCTTCAAGGTTCCACACATTTGAAAATATACCGTAATCCAGCTCCATTCCCACCCCAAGAGCACTTTTATCTTCAGCCAGTTGATCATAGCCTTTAAGTTTTCGTAGGGCACCACTTAGCTTTGATGAAATAGCATTAATAACTTCGTTTCTAATGCCCACTTCCTCATTTGTAAAGTTTTCAACAGCCTTTAGTTTTTCAAGCCAAGCTTCAAAACGAGCCGCAATACCATAAATTTCATCAAAACATTTTTTGAGGTAAACCAGCTTTTTCTTCTTATTCAAGAATAAGTTGGCTTTCTGCAAATTATTCTTGAACCTGATCTCTACTTCTGTAGGGCTAGAGTCAATGATAGTGGCTAGTATGACAGTCTCATCGTTTAAAAAATCTGACCAGTCTCCATCAACTTGTCCTTGTGGATTATAGAAATTGATAAGCTTTGAAAATCCATAGGCAAAAACCAACAGATCTTCAAAAGATCGCTCATCTATTTTAACATAGTCAAAATCTAAGGCTTTGAGAAACCTGTTTTCTTGTGAAGTCCCGCTCCTTATGCTCTTAGTATCAACCTTTTTCATTTATGTAAGTTAGTTTTTCAATGGCTTACGGAACAGTTCTTATGGATTAAGACCATTCCTTACCTGCCTAATTATTAAGAAGCGTTAACGCTTAGCCTCATATCGCACATCGGTACCCTCGAGAATGTAGAATGGATAGACCATATTACTTCGTTTATTCACTTTTCGAATGGTATAGACCAGATTGATTTCCAATATTCCATCCAGCTGACTCCTCGTATCAATAATAATATCCTCAAGTATTATTCGAGGTTCGAAGTAGAGAATCGCTTGTGATATAATCCTTTTCATTTCACTGATCAGGTTATTATCAATCGACTCAAAAACCATATGGTTCATATCGCAACCAAACTCAGGAAGCATTACACGCTCTCCTTTTTTGGTTGATAAAAGTATTCTTAGGCTCTCCCGGATATCCTCTTCTTCAGAAACAAGTATTACACTTCCCGCCTTTTTATCAAAAGTTGGGGGAAATTTCCAGCCTATTCCTAAAAATGTCTTTTTATGTTTCATTCAATATTGTTGGTTTTCAAAGTTAGGCGTTGACCTAACCTCCAATGATTACTGTCATACACCCTAAAACAATTGAACCTCCATGGGCAGTGGTATCTCCCATCCTGGCGGCCGGCTTTCCTCCGATCAATACGGTACCTGATCCTTTGGCAATAGTATCTGGAGGTCCCGTACATGTAGCCATATCTCCCACAACTGCTGCCGGCATACCTCCAATCAATACAGTTGGGGCTCCTGGCCCTGATATCGGTCCTCCTACATGAGGTACAGTTCCTGTTACCATAGGGCAAGTATGCATGTCTGTTAATCTCGCTGCTGGTGGCATTACTTATTTTATTTAGTTTATCATTACCACACCGCCTTTGATTACCGTTTGGCCTGAGCCTTTCACCTCAGCCATGGCACCTTCAGCGGCAAATTTTGTCTTTCCTTTGCTGGTTACGTTCATCCCCTCAGTCTTTACATCACCTGTAGCCTTCATTTCAATATTACTTTTTGCCTCCATCGTAATGTTACCACCTGCTTTAACTACAATATCCTTAGGGCTATCTATAGTAATTCCATCAGGTGACATCTCTAACTTATTGGAGTTTTTATCCATGACCGTTATCATCTCCTCTTTGTCATCCAGCACAATCTTATTCTCGGCAGGAGTAATGATGGTCATTATTTTGTTTTCATCGTCAAACTCTATTTTCAACTGACCTTTTGTGACAAGTCCTTTAATAAAATTGTTTTCCTCCGGAGTATAAACCGGTTTGTTCTGTGAACTATAAACAGACCCTAATATAATGGCACTCTGAGGATCCTCATTTAAAAATCCTACAATCACCTCATCCTCTATTTCGGGATAGAAAAACAACCCTGCATCTTTGGTAGAGTAAAAGTTTGTTAACCTGGCCCATATGGTAAGGTTATCTTTTTCCAATGTAGGTAAAGCTACCTTCACTCTGTACTGCCCATCCTTATCTTCATGTATCTGCTTAACAATGGCTGTTTGAAGCCCTTTTACGGGTGGGAATAACCCAGCAGCAGACGGCGCTTCTATATTCGGTGTTTCCTCCGCATACCACTCGGAAGATAATCCAAGTTGAACCTCTGTTATCCAATCGCTATCCTCTATTTTATGCTCAACCGCTCCAACAAACGCCTTCCCATTGAATTGCTCACTTAGCCCACTTATTTCAATTATGGTGCCCGGCTTAACCGTAGCCACACCACGAAATTTCACTGTAGCTTTTATTTTAGAAAGGCTACTTTTCAAATGTTTTGCTGCTGTCCAGGCATCCAAAACCCCAAGTGGAATATTTGCGGCAGACTGCAGTGTATATTTATCCAAACCAATTACCTTGGCCAGGTCAGAAGATTTGAGATTGCTTTGTTGAACATCTTTCGCTGAGTTGGATGAAGAGGTTGCAACTTTTTGATTGGCCATATCCCATGACACACCATTGATACTGGATACCTGAGATCTCGCATCAATGTCTCCACTAAAGCTGATCATATCCGAACCATATTTCACCTCTACCACAGGTGAACCTCCCAGATCAGGTACCTGAATGTTCAGTGTTCCATCATCCGGAATGACGATCAAGCCATTGATATCTGCACGGATAAGCATAAAATCCCAGTCCGTTACATAATGCTGTACGACCTCGACATGCTGAAATTTAGTCGCTTCTATCTTTTTTCCAACCTTATAGTTTCCTATAATCTCGGATATAATGTCACTATCCTTTTTGTCTAAAAAGACAGCATTCTTGCGCCCTATGGTCATACTTACGGCAAGATCACGACACTCTACCTGTAATGATGATTTTCCTTTATAGACCCTAAGACTATGTTTAATTATTATCCCCTTGAATAAGGTCTCTTCCTTGGAATCATATCCGGCTTTTATTTCTATTTCCTTTCCCGGATCAAAGCTTTTGGAATTACTTACCGAGAAGTCATCTTCAGATGTCGTCCCGCCATCAAGTATCTCTAGTTTAGCAACCGATATGCGGTTGACTCCCTTAAACACCTGTATAGAGAGCACAGCGTATGATGCTTTTATCTCTTTTCCGTCTATTGAAACGGAATAGGTGACTAACCCTGAAGTTAACTTTGATAGAGATTGGGCCATTTAATAAATACTATTTAATTGGTGGAAAAGTAACTTCTGTACCTGGTTGTAAATTTCTGAAATCTGTCAGGCCATTAATCCTTGCTACTTTTAAATACATGCTGGCATCGCCATAAATCTCATTGCACAAAAGTGGTAATGTGTCTCCTGCCTTTACAGAACGGACATGGGTTAGGTCTGGCGATTGCCTGTCGCTTTCTTTGGCCTCTGTTTCAAGGTCCATAGTATTGGTAAATGAAACAGAAAGAGAGGATCTTAAAACTTTACCTTCTGTGTCAAATAATGTATGTTTTATATCGAGGCTTTTTAACCTGCCCTTAAAATTGATATCTCCCCAAACAATGTTTACAAAAGGAGTTTGGTGAGTATCTCCAATATAGTAATATGTTAACTCCTTGAAAGTCTCAACTTTCTCGCTAACAGTTTCTTTTGACTCCTGACTAATTCCACTTCCGTCAAATAATACTTCGAAACTCAGAATTTCAGGCTCGGTCTTTTTGTAGCGGGCCTCAGGAGATGATCTGTTCGGTGCTGGCTCGTCGTGATAGTCTATGCTATGGGATAATGACAATGTAGATGGATTGAACATCAATTTCATTGAACCAAGTTCAGTACCAAGTTTTTCGTCCTTGTATGATTTTATCTCTAGTTTTGCCATGCTACCTTTCTATACTGGTCTCTATTCTGTTCAGTTTATCCAGAACGCGGTCAACGCATTCATCTATAATTTTTTTACTTAAGTGTTGAATCTCCCGCTCTTTAATTATCTCTCTTTTCTGAGAGGCGGCTTCATTCACTTTAATTTTTATAATCAGCTCCTTAATTTCAATTGCCATACTTCATCAAATCATATCTGCCCCAGGTATTGGGAGTATTTCGAAGCCCTTATGTCTAAGCTTAATAGTTTCCGTAACATATGAATTTGTCATAGCATCAAGAGGAGATACATCCCAGGATATAGGCACCGCATCTTTTATTCCCCATGCTATCAAAGGAATACTTTTCTCATTCATAAGTGTAATTACCAGATTTTTAACTACTGAAGTCATCCCGCTCCATCCTTTCATATTGCCTGCTAAAGACCCAGTAGCTGCCGCACCACTTGTAGCGCCTTTGGATCTGGCAAACTCTGAAAAAACCTGCATACACCATAGCATAAAGGGAGTAGGATCAGAAGTCAGCCCCCTTTCCAGAATGATATCATCATACCGAATATCTTCAATAAACGTTTCCGGACCATCTGATTTAGAGATGCTCTCTTCATTGATTGATGCATATACTTTCAGCCCAGAAACTTTACTAAACTTGGTTCCTGCTACTCCTCCCGCCAACATGCTGGCCGCTCCTGCCATATCAGCAAGACTAACCCTAAAATGCAACCCTGTAACAGGTCGTTGGTCTAAAAGATTACTTAATGGATTATCAGCCATTTAAATTTTTATTTTTAATGTTGATTTAACCAACATTTCATTCCCTTCAAACTTCAACAATAAAAAATCCAGAGCCAAGCATTTTGTGACTTGGCTCCGGACTTAATTTAGTGTATTACATCTCTATTCCTTCGTGAGCAAGCTCAAGAGTCTCTACAGCTACGTTGTTATCTGTAGCGTTAAGATCCGGACCTTGGTATTTCACTGGGAATGCATTGACTACTGTCCATGTTTTCACAGGAGTACCTTCTTCATCCAAAAGGTTGATAGTAAGGGTCTCTCTTCTATCAGGATTTGCTAATGTATCCTTTATCCACTCATAGAATGCATCATCATCCTGAAACACACCTTTTTTCAAGGTGATAGAAGTAAATTTCTTCAATCCAGGAATTTTCTGCATTGAGTAAGTAGGATCATCTCCAGATCTGTAATCGATCGGATCGTATGAAATTTCCAAACCTGAAACCTCCTGAAAACCAGTAGTGAAGTTTGCTCCTTCAACTGTAAAATGAAATTTGGTTATTGGCCATAAATTCTCTGCCATTATTCTAATATTTTTAAGTTAATACTGTTTTAAAAAGTTAATTTATAGATGATTACTCTGCTAAAGATTCAATTAAGCATCTTGCATTTTCTGCTCGAAAGTAATCACGATGAATTCTGCAGGACGAGATACAGCAACTTTAACTGTTATTCTCATGATTCCATCCAGAATATCTGCAGGGGTCATAGTAGTGCCTAAACCGATCTGTACTTCATAAGCAGCATCAGGAGTAGTACCTACCAAACCTCCTTGTTTCCATAAATTATTCAGGAATGAATTGATCATACTTCTGATCAGAATCCAGGTATTAGCCGAGTTAGACTCATAAACATATGGCTTAGCAGCATACTTAATTGATTGCTCAATAAAGCTTACTGTTCTTCTAACGTTTATAAATTTCCAATCTCCACTGTTTCCATCCAATGTTCTGGCACCCCAAACTAAAGTACCTTCACCAATAAATGATCTGATAGCATTCACTGATTTTCCAGAAGGAGTAACATTAAGATCTTCCTGGTCGTCGTGCGTAAGGTTTACTGCAGGTGAAATAGCAGAACCATAGCTTACGTTAGCAGGAGCTTTCCAAACACCTCTTGTTGCATCAACAGCACTGTAAAGACCAGCCATACCAGCACTTGGAGGAAGAATGTTTAGTATTCTCTTAACTTTCTGCATGATCTTTTTGTATGCAGGACTAATGGCAGATAAAGTCTGGTTCAGGCTCTCAGCATCAACTCCTGACTGTGATAATCTTTTGATCTCAGCTTTTAACTCTTCAGCTTTCTTCCTATCTCCACTATCAGCTTCTTTTGAAAGTACATCTTCCAAAACATCAAGGTTAGAAATATTTCTGAAGCTTAACTCATCATTTTGAACGATAGAAGTGTAAACATATGGATAATAAGCTGCACCATAAGCAAGGAAGTTGCTTCCTACACCTTCTCTAAATCTGGTGACAACGTCGTTCTTGTCATAAGTTCTTGACTGGAATCCGTTGTACACATCAATAACTGCAAATCTGTTCTTGATTTTAAGTCCGCAGTGCATCAGCATTTGCTGCTGCAATCCGTAGCAATCAGCTTCTTCAAGCATTACAGCCTCAGGAATTACAAGTATAGTTGGCTCTTCCTGGCTGATCAAAGCATCCATACCGCCTTGAAGGGCCTTTTTAGTAATTGCATTCACCTTTCTTTCTGCAGCTTTTGCTGGTGTTGCTGGTGTTGCATCACCTTTTTTGTTTTTATCTGCAGCAGACGGTGCTGAAGAAGGGGCACCAGCCACGCTAGAATAATAAGATCCTACAGAAATAATGTAGCAAGTGCTACCACCGTTGGCAAAAAACAATCTGATGCTATCATAAAAGATGAAGCGTGAATTGTTTTCAGGTACTACCTGGTAGCCTTTACCTTCAACTTCAAAATCAGCTTCCTCACCAGATGCTGCCTGAATAGTAAAAGGAGCCTGAAAACCACCGCCGAATATATTATGAAATTCTGCAAGCGAAGATATCCTTACTGGTTTGTTAATTAGAGACTGACCATCCCTTACAGTTCTCTCCGTATATCCAATAAAGGCAGGGACAGCAGTTGGTATGCTGGCTGTCGAATTGGGAAAAGAACTCTTCTCGTCAATGTAAACCCCAGGGGTTGCAAGTGTTTGGGCCATAGTTGTTAATTTAAATTAGTTGATTATTCAATTTTTATATATACACAATTAATTCAGAATATACTTTTGAAGACTCACTCCTAGATTCCGGCTTTATGGAATCTGGAGTCGGCGTAGGTAGCCTGTTTAAATAAGCCTCACCATTCCCCCCTGCTCTTTTACTCTTGCTTAGTTTTAAATTATATTTTGGAACCTCTATAAGCGGCAGTGGCGTACTCGCTTCAAAAAGGTATGCTGTATCCCCGTTTGGCAATTTTACTTTATCAGGCCCTTTAAACGGAATATCCTGCCCCTCTGAATGTATGGACGATTTCTCTAGGGGCAACTTGTATTTTGACACAATAAAATACTTCCAATAGGTTGACCTCGAATCAAAATGCAATGTGAATTCCTTCGAAGGAAGTACCTCTCCTTTCTCTAGTGTCGCTATAAGTTCCTTTTTCTCCTTGCCCTTCAGACTAACCGTAACCATAGCTATACCTGTTTGCCTCATTAACTTCTGTGTAACATAAGCAAAACGCATTTTCTCTTTTCCATTTTCACAAACGGTGTAACAGCCTTGTTTCAGTCTGCCCATCTGGAAAAGGTATTTTGATAATCCTGTCACCTTCTGGTCTATAACGGTTCTACCCTCTTCATCCTTTAGTTCAAGGTGTGCTTCTTTAGATGATTCTATATTATAATAAAAATCCCCTTTTTTAATAGGCAACCTATCATCTTTTGAAACATGTTCAGCTTTATGAAGCAGGTAGTTATCATCCTTTATTTTTCGGGCGTTGAGAGTGTTAAAGTAGAATATAGTCCCCACACTCTCTGTTGCCATATCAGTAAAATTGACAAAAGAACTATTAGTTGTTGTGAGTATAAAAGAGAACTCTATATCCTCGTTATTTAATAAATAATGTAGCAAACCATCCGAATTGACAACATCATATGAAAGAGATATGCCATTTTCGGAGTTCTTTATTAAAACCCCCATTGCCTCGGCAAGCCTTGCACTTTGTGTTGTTGGAACAAAACGCACATCACGATTTAAGTTTTTCACATAGTAATTATGCTTAACTTTTAACTCAGCAAACGGACGATATTGGAACTGTATCTCTATCATTCAATTATAAAATATTGCTGCTAAGACCTGAGAAAACTGCGGTATCACCAAGGAAGTTATCATCCTTAATAGGCACCATACGTACTTTATATAAAATTGATGGTAAATACTTACCTCCTATAATACCCCACAACTGACTAAGTGACTGTATATCCAGATTAGATATTTCAAAGGTTATTTTATCAATACCTGGATCCAATCCGGGTGTATTTTGGTGATTAAAAACCTTGTTTGCCTGAAAGAAACTTATTATACCAGACAAGTACTTAAATGAATCCTGATAGTTGTCTTCAACAAAGTATGCTGAGATCAACGTATGAATATTAATATTAATAGGGGCCTCCAATAAAGACACCGAATTGGGCCTTGTATTGACTGCTTCCTGCTGAACATTAGCCAATGTAATTATAAGCTTATCCGATTCTGTTAATGCAGCACTACCATCCTGGTTAACCAGATTGGACACTATCACAAAATCATCTCCAGTCGAAAACTTATTAGCGAAATAACTGTTAAGTCTTTCGGACATGGCCATGAAAACAGATTCTATCATAAACTTATGTTTTTAGGTTCAGGTTAATTACGGTAGGTTCTTTTCAGAAATGAACCTATGGCTAAATAGCAGGAATATTATAACCCCAATTACAAAGCCTCCAAGTAGATATGAAACCTCTTTGAGCCCCATATACTGCAAAGCGATAAAAATCAGTGCTATCCCTAAAATTATTAAAAGTGTAATACCGGATTTAATTAATAGTTTAAAAACTCTCTTTAGCCTGTGTCCATACCTGTACAGCAGGAAAAATCCTCCCATACTCAATCCGAAAATAGCTCCAAAAATGCTAAACAATGGTCTGGGGTTTCTCACGAGCATATATGGGTTGTTTAATACTCTAAATGCGAGACTTAAATATCTTCTGAAACTATAGCGACTCCTACTTTTCGCTACGGCGATAGCTTCTTTATCGCTTAATGCAAATTTTGTTGCTAATAACTCCCATAGCTCAGTATAGCCATTGTCATAACCAAGAGCCCATATACCGATACCACCAAGGTCATTTTCAATAACCCAGTCATATTTCTTACTAAGGGAAGTACTATCTTCATACCATATTTGCCTGTAATCATTATTGCTATCCCGATAAACGTAAAACTTACTTTTACTGACATCATCTTCACAGCAACCACTGTTATAATGATTCTTTCTTATATCTCGGAACATGGGATAACGAACAAACCTTTTAACCTTTGATGGAAACCTCAAATCATAAGTTTCCCACTCTGCGCCGTAGTAGGGCAAGCCTAATAGCAATTTGGATTTAGGGATACCTAAAGTCAAGTACTCATTGACTGCACTTTCAAGGTTGTATTGCCACCATATGTTACCGCTACCTAATGGAGCCACTGGCCCCGCCACCTTACTATTTGCCCCGTAAAACTCATATCCCATCACCACATAAGTATCAATATACTGGTTCAACTGGGGTATATCGTACACATTATCAAAATCAAGAGCCGGAATAGCTAATGTAATTCTATAGTCCTTTCTTGCCGTTTTCAAACTGGAAGAAAGATCAATAATGAAGTTATTAAATGCAGCCCTGGAACTACCGGGAATTTGCTCGAAGTCAATATTTACTCCATCAGCATCTCTCTCTTTTAGTAATGATATCAGAGTGTTAATAAAATTTGCCTGCGCTTTTTGATTAGATAGGAAAGCTGCATTATTCGCTCTACCAAAGTTGGTCACACTCAACAAGACATCACAATTATATTTTTTTGCTGAGTCTACAAGTGCAGTAGTTTTCCAGTCATGAATAGTTCTATATGCACCAGTAGCAGGGTCAAGTTCGTAAGAAAAATATGCTATTGTGGACAATAATGAGAAATTGTAGCTCTTGTAGGCAGTACCCATCCAGAAAGGGTGCCATCCAAACACCTGTTTTGAACTATCCAGCTCATGAACTTTTTTATATACATTGGTATGAGTAAACAGGTATTTTTTTCTCCAATCATCTTCTTTTCTGGTGTTAGAAGGTGTTTTCTTTTTAACAGAGAAGAACCTCTCCTCAAAGGCTAATGTATCAATCACTTTAGCCTCTCCATCAGCTGCCACTCCACCTATTTCCTGCTCGGCCCTGAATACAGAATCCCTGATCTGCTTCTCGGTTATTGCACTATCCATTTGCGCCTGCACTGTTTTCAGCTCAGTACTTAACTTTTCAACTTCCTCTTGTTCCTTTTCACTAACTTTATTGGTAATAGACTGGTCTGCAAAATCATTTAACTTTCCTTTTAAGCCTTCTTGAGCTACTGCACTTACCGAAAATAAAAACATTACTCCTGCCATGAGCAATATCAGCCTTATCGACTGAATTAAACCTGACATAAAGAGATCCATTTTCCTAATTATAACACGCATGCCAACAATCTAAATAAGTATATTCATTCTTTCCAGTAAGCAACCCAACGCTTATCGTTCGCAGTTCAACATTCAAAACACCAGTAAAAGCAAACGAAATAACATTTTCAAGTCTGTTGCAAGTATATATTGGAAATTTATAATTTAAAAACATAATATAATTTATTTGAGAAATAATCTCAATTATAAAACATAACTAAAAAAAGATTTAAAGAATTGAAAGATCATAAATACCCTATAAATCAGATTATTACAGAAGGATTATTCAAACAATTCATCAATTTTCAGTCTTCTTATATTTCATTATCAATCCTCTTATTAATTTAAATCGGACGAAAATATAAAAGCTCAAAAATGATTTACAAAGGCAATGTGCTTTTTTTTGTAAAAAAGATGAAAAAAAAAGAAAACATCAGGAAATCAAATTTGTTTTCACAGAACTTATTTCTTTATCCCAGTTCACAATGCGAAAAATTATTCCAAAAAAAATACAGCCTTAAACCCTTGTAAATAATACACTTTTCATTAAATTCGCGCCTTCTTTATGACAAGCGTTTTATATTCCAGCCTCACTCCACCTTGATTTTTAAATTCAATCCTCTCAGGTTTAATATTTTACTCTGTTTATACAAGTACTAGTTCATCATCAAACAATGATTTGAAAAGCATTTATTTCAACTACTATAATGACGTTTATTCAGCAATTAAAAAACAAAGGTTTTAATCCTAAGAACGAAATTTTATCAGGCCTCACAGTTTCACTCGCCCTTGTTCCTGAAGCGGTAGCATTTTCCATTATAGCCAATGTAAGCCCATTAATAGGACTTTACACTGCATTTATAATTGGTTTAATCACTTCGCTTCTAGGCGGCCGTCCGGGAATGATTTCCGGAGCTACAGGAGCAATTGCCGTGGTTGTGGTCAGCCTTGTGGCTAGACATGGAGTAGAATATTTATTTGCTGCGGTTGTATTGATGGGGATCATCCAGATCGTTATCGGCATTTTGCGTATGGGTAAGTTTATCAGACTTGTCCCTCAACCCGTAATTTACGGCTTTCTCAATGGTCTTGCCCTTGTAATATTTCTATCACAATTGGCACAATTTAAAATTAAGGATGCAAGTGGTGTTGAACATTGGCTACAAGGTGAACCTCTTTACATCATGTTAGGGTTGGTTTTAGTGACCATGGCAATAATTCACTTCTTACCCAAAATCACCAAAGCTTTCCCCTCATCCCTGGCAGCCATACTGAGTATTTCGGCTATTGTAATATTTGCAGGCATTCCTACCAAAACTGTTGGAGATATAGCATCAATAGCTGGTGGACTACCAAAGTTTCACCTACCATTAGTATCTATCAATTGGGAAACTATCAAGATAATATTCCCTTACTCTTTAATAATGGCTCTTGTAGGGTTAATTGAGAGTCTTTTAACACTTGCAGTTGTAGATGAAATGACAGAAACCAGAGGTCGTGGTAATAAAGAGGCTATAGCTCAGGGTATCGCCAATATAACAACAGGTTTTTTTGGAGGTATGGGTGGCTGTGCAATGATTGGGCAGAGTATTATCAACGTCAGCTCTGGAGGTCGTTTCAGGCTTTCAGGAATTGTAGCCGCTATCTTTTTATTGCTATTTATACTGTTCGGAGCTCCACTAATAGAACAAATACCCATGGCTGCATTAGTAGGGCTTATGGTAATGGTGTCAATCGGCACATTTGAATGGGCCAGCTTAAGAATATTTAGAAAAGTACCATTAACCGATGTAATTGTTATGGTTTTGGTTGCAGGAGTAACCGTTGTATTTCACAATCTTGCTGTTGCAGTAATATTGGGAGTGGTAATTTCTGCCTTAGCTTTTGCATGGGAAAATGCCAAACGCATCAGAGCTAGAAAAAGCATAGATGAACACGGGTATAAGCACTATGAGATTTACGGTCCATTATTTTTCGGTTCCGTAACAGCCTTTAACGAAAAGTTTGATGTTGCTAACGATCCCGAACATGTAGTAATTGACTTCAAGGAATCAAAGGTTGTCGATCACAGCGCTATTGAAGCTCTCAATAAGGTAACTGAAAGATATGCCAGAAATGGCAAAAAGGTACACCTCCGACATTTAAGTGAAGACTGCAGAACACTTATGAACAATGCGTCTGCCATAATAGAGGTTAACTATTATGAAGATCCTACCTACAAGGTAGCAACGGATCAGATCAGTTAAATTGTAGATAACCAAACTTACCGGACACCGTGCTGATACCTTCACTAACCTTTGAGCACGGTGTCCCTACCCCTATTTCCCTCTCCTTTTGTCCTAAAATCAATCCCTTCATTATCAACAGTAATTTATTATATTGATAATGAGATAAATAGAAATTCATCAAACACTTTAGAGGTTTCTTTCCTGACTTTGATAAATATCCCAAGCTTAACCATAATATGATAATAGATTCGCAGTAAGTCCACAAATGTTACCTGTCTCCATCGGAATAGTTTTCAATTATAAGAATACTTATACTCATGATCTGAAATCGTTGGCTATGAAATGTACTTACAAACTACTAAAGTATGGCGTGTTGATTTTCCTATTACTAAACTCAACAGCCGCTTACACTCAGGTAGACACAACTACAACAGACCTTTTTGACCTGACACTCGAAGAACTGCTAAACATTGAAATAAGCAGCGCATCAAAGACCTTTCAGAAAATATCTGACGCTCCCAGTGTAGTTTCTCTTGTGAATCAAACTCAAATTCAAAAGTACGGATGGGTAAGCATCCATGGTATTATGGGGAATATGCCTGGTTTTTCACTGCCCAAAGACTATGACAGGCGAACACTGTCCAGCCGAGGGCTTTATGAACCGAGCTAAAAGAAGTGTACTCTTCGATGTGAAATTTACATTTTGATTTGGGACAGCATCTCAATAAATGGAAGGGCTCTAAAAACCCAAAGGCGAGTTAAACTCGCCTTTGGGTTGGCTAGCATTTACAACAACATACATTGTCATAAATCGCTGTACAGCCTCCTTACACTAAGAGATAATGATCTCAGTCGTGTAGTATAAATTTAATCAATTGATATCTATAACTCAATAACAATGTCATTTAATTTTTAAAAATATTGGAACAACACATACCCTATTGATCAATATATACCTCCAACAACTCCAAGCTTTGCTCAGGCTGCATACTGATCTTTTTAAGTACTGCAGGAATTAAAAACACATCACCTTGAACTACTTGTTGCTCTCCTCCATCATATTTCATTATACCACTCCCTTCAGTGCATATATATATCACAAAAGAGTCTAGATTTGAATAGTCTAGGTTCTTTCCCTCAGTCAGCA
The DNA here is from genome assembly GCF_016775155.1 of Fulvivirga marina. GTDB lineage: Bacteria > Bacteroidota > Bacteroidia > Cytophagales > Cyclobacteriaceae > Fulvivirga > Fulvivirga marina. The sequence continues at coordinate 24,920 of NZ_JAEUGD010000019.1, forward strand.
TATACTTGTTGGTTGTAAAGTATGGTGACCTAACCAATTCAGTACGTTTGTTAAGACTGGGTTTATAAAGTGTTTTATAGTTTTCATGGAAGTCATAATCTAAGGCATCCAGTGCCTCCTCTACATGCAACTCTCTCTTGTTACCTTGGGCATCTACCCTATCAAAGTCGTATATTCGGTAAGTAAGATCCGATGTTTGTTGTATTTCTGCCAGCAAAATGCCTTTCCCAATTGTATGGATACGACCTGCTGGAATATAAAAAACATCGCCTTTCTCAACCTCCACTCTATTCAGAATTTCATTTAATGTCCCCTTGTTAAAGTGTTCACTGTATAACTCTTTATTAAGCGGACGGTTAAAACCTGCAATAAGTGAAGCTCCTTCATCCGCCTGCATGATATACCACATTTCTGTTTTACCCATTCCGTTATGCCTGCTCTTCGCCAGTTCATCATTAGGATGCACCTGAACTGAAAGGTCCTGCTGAGCATCAATAAACTTTATGAGTAAAGGAAACTCACTCCCAAAATGGGCAACAACCTGCTTCCCCATAATTTCATTAGGGAATTTTTCGAGCAACTCATCTAAAGCACCTCCTTTAAATTCTCCATTTGCTATTCTGGAGATATTCCCATTAACGGTTGATAACTCCCAGGTTTCTCCGCAATTTTCATGAGGACTAAAGTCTTTTTTCAGGATGGTCTTAATCTTATCTCCGCCCCATAATTTTTCCTTAAAAATGGTTTCAAATTTCAGTGGGTAAAGGCTATTCATCTGCTTCTGTTTATCTTAATGTATTTAATGATGGGACCGAAATTTACGTATCTTTTAATAATCAACAAGAAACTTCATTATAATCTAACTATTTTTGCAGCAAAATTTTAATTAATGAAGCTGGCAAAATTCAACAAGAAGGCAGAAATTTTTTATACAATTCAGGGAGAAGGAAAGAATATTGGACGTCCTAGTATTTTTATTCGCACTTCTCTTTGCAACCTACATTGCTCATGGTGTGACACTGACTATACCTGGAACTGGATAGGCACCCCGTTCAAACATGAAAAAGATGCTGAACCAGGTTATAAGAAGTATTCTAAATCAGAATATATAGTACAGCTTTCAGTAGATGAAATTGCAGAAGAACTCAGCAAAATTAATTGCAAAAATATAGTCCTAACAGGTGGTGAGCCTCTTCTCCAACAATCAGAGCTTTTGGAATTAATGCACTTGCTAAGAAAAAATGGCCCAACGTATCGCTTTGAGACAGAAACAAATGGTACCATTTTGCCCTCAGAACAATTCGACAACCTTATAGATCAATATAATGTTTCCCCAAAATTGAAAAACTCAAACAACCCACTAAAAATGAGAGAAAAACCAGAGGTTTATAAATTCTTCTCAGGCAATGCAAAAGCAGTTTTCAAGTTTGTAGTCAGTAGCTCCAATGATCTTGACGAAATTCTGGACCTTATTGCAAGATATGCCATAAGCCCCGAACGTGTATATCTAATGCCAGAAGGCACTTCGACGGAAAAGCTTCAGGCAAAACAGCAATGGCTGATTAATGAATGCAAAAATCATCATTTAAATTATACAGACAGGTTGCACATTCATATCTACGGCAACAAAAGAGGGGTTTAAGCAAATGAGTGAAACACTCACAAAACAGTAAGGCTTAGCTTCGGACTATAAGTCTGCAACCCTGACAAGGCCTACGCAAGAGGGAAAGCATTTTACATATAGAGTCGTGGGATAAGAAACGTTGCCAACGCCCAAAATATAAGGCACAGCAGCCCTCCCACTTTAAAAAAATCGGTAAACTTATAATTACCAGGTCCATAGACCATTGCATTTGTCTGGTACCCCACGGGTGTCAAAAAACTAGTGTTAGCACCAAAAAGAATAGCTATAACCAAAGGTTCCGGCGGCATTTCTAATCCGGAAGCTATTCTTATGGCAATGGGTACCAGCAACACAGCAGTAGCTTGATTTGATATAACTCCTGTAAGCAATGTGGTAAGTAAAAAAAGCCCCGATACAACAAATGTAGGGGATGTACCAGATGTAAGCTCTACAAAACCGTTAGCAATCAAAGCATCTGCCCCTGTTTTATTCAAAGCTATCCCTAATGGTATAATACCAGCCAAAAGAAAAACAACCTTCCACTCTACATTTTGATAAGCCCTTTTCAGGGTTATACACCGTGTCAGAAACATTAAAGTAACACCAATCCAGGCACTGATGAGTATAGGAAGTATATTACTAACCGCAAGTAGTATCACTCCCATGAGAATGGCTACAGAAACTGCCAGTTTATCCTTTCGATACAAGTGCTTTTCAATTTCGTCTTTGGCAATCCTTTGAATAGTTATCCAATCGTTTTTGGAATAGAAAGTCTTAGGCTCACTATCTCCATCCATTAAAAGTATGTCACCCAGGCTTATTTTATGCTCCATTAACTTCTGGTCCCCAATAATACCACCTTTTCTCACCGCCATAGGGTATGCATCATAAAACCGATAAAAATCAACATCCTTGATTTTTCTATCAATAAGGTTAGAGTTAGGCACCACCAAGACCTCAAACAGATTAGTTTCTTCCTCTTGATCATTAGAGACAGAGCTTAAACGATTGTTGGTGATTATTCTAACATTGGGATTATTCCTCAACTTAATCAACTCTTTGATATTAGCCTTCACTACCAAAATATCATTCTTCTGCAACTTCCCTACATGTATATGTGAAAACGACGCCTCTCCACTATTCCCTCTGATAACCCTAAGCACATTCAGCTCTCTCGTCGTGGCCAAGGCTCCTCCATTCAGGCTTTTATTAATCAGTGCGGAACCTTCGGGAATTATTATTTCAGTTAAATAGTTAGCCGGGCCATGACCGTCATCAATGACTTCTTCCTGGCTGCTTTCTTTTTTCAGCCAGTGCCGTCCGATGAAAATCATATAAAGCATCAGCGTAAGAAAAAGAATACCTCCCATTAAGGTAAGGTCAAATATGCGAAGCTTACCCAGCCCGTAACTTTGCCCAAGAGCGTTGATTAAAAGGTTGGTAGAAGTTCCTATCATAGTAGAAGCTCCACCTATCATGGCCGCAAAGGAAAGCGGCACAAGTAAAACCGATACTTGAATACCAGATGACCGAGCTATACGAAACATTACAGGAATAAATACAGCCACCACAGCAGTGGTATTTACAAATGCCGAAGCAAAGGCAGAAATGAGCATGATCACAATCAAAGTGACCCATTCATATTTCCCCGTAAGCCTGACCATTTTATCGCCTAAAAGCTCCACAGCACCCGTATTTTTAAGCCCTTCACTCAAAATGAGCAGAGCAAGCACAGTGGTAGTAGCTGTATTGCTAAAACCAGAAATACCCTCTTCAGGAGTCAGGATGCCCGTTGCCATTAACGAAACCATAACCAACAAGGCTGTAAGGTCTACAGATATGATCCCTGAGGTAAAAAGCACCAAAGCCCCTAATACAATGGCTAGCAATAAGACAATTTCAAAGGTCATACACTCACTTTCTCAATATTTTTTTCTTAAACCTGAAATACCTTATTGTACCATAAACAGCCATAGCAATACCCAACGTCAAAAAGACTAAGGAGAGAGCTGTAAACAACCACGAAACTAAAAACTTAAAAATAAAGGCGCTAATTCCAACCAAGGCCAATGCTCCTCTATAATAAGACATCAATGTCCTTTCATTAGCCATTTGAGTCCTGATCCTGGCAAAATAATGTCTTCTATCCCTCATAACATTTCTTTTGTATAGAATATAACAAATTGCACCATTAATTTTACTAGTTTAATGCAAGTATTAACCTACACTTGATTGTTTATGTTCAATGAGATTACAAACGCATCTGAAATAGTACTTGATAAACTAAAGGGCTGGCTAGAAGCATTAATTGTAATGCTACCCAACCTTGTAATTGCTATTCTGGTTGTGATAGTAGCATACATCATTTCCAAAATAGTAAGCAATATATTAAGTCGTGTATTGCACCGACTTATGCAAAACGAATCGGTCATTACACTTATCCGGTCCATTACTTCTTTTATCATAGTAATTGTGGGACTTATGATAGCCCTGGGTGTACTTAATCTTGACAAAACGGTAACATCTGTACTTGCCGGAGTCGGTGTAATAGGCCTAGCCTTGGGGTTTGCCTTTCAGGATGCAGCGTCAAACCTAATTTCAGGAGTAATCATGGCTGTACAAAGCCCTATCAACGTAGGTGATATCATAAAATCAAACGACATTTTCGGGACAGTTAAGGAAATAGGTTTAAGAGCTACAATAATTTATGATCCACAAGGTCAGGATGTGGTTATCCCCAACAGACTGATATTTCAAAACCTTTATACACACTATACTATAAATGGAAACAGGAGGATAGATCTGGAATGCGGAATTTCTTACGGAGACGACCTAGACAAGGTAGAGGAAATATCTATTAATGCCATCAAAAAGATACCCTACCTGCAGTCAGGAAGAAAGGTTGAGTTTTTCTACCAGGGCTTTGGGGACAGCTCCATTAACTTCGTGATAAGATATTGGGTGAATTTTAAACGTCAGCCAGATTTCCTGCAAGCGCAAAGCGATGGTATTAAAAACCTCAAAAAAGCCTACGACCAAAATGGCATTACCATTCCATTCCCAATTCGCACGCTCGATTTTGGCATTAAGGGTGGAGAGAAGCTTTCAGAGGTTTTAAAAAAGAATTAACACTCCTGATCATTTATTTTTACCAAGATCAATTCCATTTTTGAATTGATAAAAGTAACTTTTGGAAGAGAAGTTTTGATTTACTCTGCCAAAATGGTGATTTATGACCAGGTTTTATTGGCTCTGTAAAGTTAACTGCTTAAATCTGCCACTAAGTGAATCAAGAGTTCTATGGTATTTCTTGTTTTCAACAATGAGTTTGCAATTAAAAAGATCTGAAGATTTTTCCACCGGTATTACTCGTCTAGTAAAAGAGCAAGTCCAGCGTGCTTACAATATGCTCAATAGCACCCAGTCTTCTGACCGACATGAAATCATACACGAACTGCGGAAGACATTCAAAATACTTAGGGCAATATTTAGATTAATTAAGGACGAAATTGGTAAGAGTGAGTATAAAAAAGAAAATATTTTCTACAGAGATCTTGGCAGGCAAATTTCGGAGATCAGGGATAAGACAGCTGTTATTGAAACCATGGAACAACTACAGTCACAATATTCCAAAGAGTTCAGTACCGACTTGTTCGGTCCTCCTATTAAATATCAGCTACAGGAACGCCGGAAACTGGAGAATAATTATGTTAAAAATAACATACCTGGTTACCTTAAGTCGCAAATAGACAATAAACTAAAAGAAGGACACCGTTGGAACTTAAGCGTAAAGGCTTTTGACCAGATAGCTCCAAGTTTAAAAAGAGTTTACAAAAAAGGTCAAATCAGCCTTAAAATTGCTAAAGCCAGTCGGGCAACCGAAGACCTCCACGAATGGAGGAAAAGAGTAAAATATTTAAGGTATCAGATAGATACTTTATCCAGAATATGGCCAGGGATAATGGGGTCATTGGAGGATGAGTTGCATGACTTGTCGAATCTTCTGGGGTTTGACCATGATTTGTCAATTGTTCAAAAACAAATCAGCGACAATCTGGTTGTATTTGAAAACCCTGTAGACAAAGCTCTGGTAATGGCCATTATAACATCGCAACGAAATCAAATGCAAAGGCATGCATTCATTCAGGGACAAAACTGTTATTACGAAAAACCGGCGGCATTTATAGGCCGGATTCAAGCATATTGGTCAAACTATGAAAAGAAAATATCTGACAATGAATCTCTTAAAAAGAAAAATCTTAATTACTAAATTTTCTCGCAAGTTTTAGCTGTTTCGGCGCACCGAATGATGCTGGTTTCCGTTACTTAATTGTAAGTAGTTTTTGAAATTATTAAACATCAAAATTATGATTATAGATATTAGAAAACACCTCAAGGGTTTTCCAGAATCCAGCAAATATATTTCAACCAAAGAGATTGAGGAGAGAGTAAATAAGGTACTTACCTACATGAAAATGGAAATTGCTGCGCGTAAAATAGTGCTTAGTAAATCTAAATAACTGGTGAAATGTAATAATATTCAGCTATCTGCAAACTAAACCGGCTGAATAGAATCAGCCCGTTTAGCAGTTATTTATTTCATGAAATAACCTTTAATCTTTTTGAATAACACCGCAGCCTACACGTTTGCCTGCCGCACCTGATGGTTGTGATGTAAAGTCATCGGCCTGAGCATGTATAACTACCGCTTTGTCGATAATACTGGTGCTATCAGGTCCCCCAATTGTCCATCCGGAAACGGTTGCAGTAAGCTCACCTTTTCCATCTTCACCAACTTCCAGGTTGGCTATATCGCCAGCATGATATTGCTGATCAGCCGCTCTCTCTCCATGTTTCACCTTTGCAGGGTTCCAATGACCACCGGCAGATTTTGCATCAGGCGCACTGCAATCTCCGATTTCATGCAAATGGAGAGCATGCTCCCCCGGAGTAGCATTTTCCACAGTCAGTTTTAAGGTCACATCTCCGTTACCAAGATCAGTAAAAGTAGCTTCACCTGTTAATGAACTACCACTAGCACTTGAGATCACCGCTTTAGCTGTATTTAAAACTTCCTCCTCAACAGCTGGCTCTTCAGTCTCAGCTGCTGTTACTTCCTGGTCTTTTCCAGCATCTTCTTTATTTGAAGGTCCACATGCAGCTAACAACGCAAAGCCGCCAATTAATAAGTGCATTTTAAGGTTTTTCATAATATATATTTTGTTAATTTTTGTTTGATACCAATTTAAAAACATTTGAAGTTTTATGCATTGTAATTATATATGAATAAGCGTCAGCATCGTTACTCCTCCTCTAAATGCTGATATGCATCAGAGTTTCTTATTATATTTTGTACCACCGGACAACTAGGTTTCACAGAAATATCCCTCTCTTTTGCATAAGCCAGTGCAGACTCAATTAAATGCCGAGCTACCCCCATACCCCTTGAAGGCTCGGGCACACGAGTTTCTTTAAAATCAAGGCGTTTTTCTCCAATGCGATCATAAGTAAGTTGAGCCATACCACCCTTTACCTTGGCAAAAAAAAGTTTATTATTGATATCATGTTGAACATTAAGGTTATGCATAGTCAATCTCATTTATGTTCGAAAAAACATTTATTTACTGATAATGAAGCGCATAGTCTTTCTGGCTACTCCTAATCACTTCATAAGCTTCTTCCTTACCATAGATCTCAGCTATTTCCGTCGTTTTTTGAGGCTCCTCTCCAGGCATCTGTTTATATGTTAAAAAATAATGTTTCAGTCTATTGATAAGTGAATCAGGACAATCCTCAAGTGTCTTCCACTCCTGATATACCTCATCACCTTTGAGAATAGCGATAATTTTATCATCTGCTTCCCCTCCATCAATCATTCTGAAACCTCCGATAGGAATAGCCGGCACAAGGATATAGCCCTGTACAATGTTTCGTTCAGTGAGCACGCAAATATCAAGAGGGTCTCCGTCTCCTTTAATATTCTTTCTGCCGGTATGCATTTCACAAACCTGGGCCACATTTTCCGCACAATAGGTCTGAGGCACAAAACCATATAAAGCAGGTACTATATTTGAAAACTTCTGAGGACGATCCACCTTTAAAAAACCGGATTCTTTGTCGATCTCATACTTAACACCATCAGCAGGAGTCATTTCTATAAATGCATTAACAATCTCAGGAGCATCAACTCCAGTCGGTATCCCATGCCATGGATGAGACAAGTAAGGCTTATACTGTTTTGTTGTCATTTGAATTTATTAATACTATTTAATCTTTATTAACATTATTGAATCATCTTTGTTTTATATAGTAGAATTTCATAAAAATATCATTAGCGTCACTTAACGCTGTTACTAGTTATTTAACGATAATTATTTTGATTAACAAAATTTGATTGATCTTTAAAGAAAATGTTAGTTAGTTTAGTGTTCTATTTTTTTAATTATATCAACGGTGCTTTTATGAAAAAAACCACAATATTTTTACTTATTTGCCTGGCTGGAGAAGGGGCCTTAGCTCAAAATACCGAGAGCCAGGAAGAAGTACAGCAGCCTCAAAGCCTGAACGAACAATTCAATCAGCTCAAAGATAATTCGGAGACTTTCAAAACTTACAAGGTAATTAAAGAAACTGAATTAAACGCATTTTGGAAAACGGTGCAAGACTCTGTTGGCAACAAAGAACAACGCCTTTCCGAAGCTCAACAACTCATTGAGGTCCAGAAAAAGGAGCTAACAAAGCTGCAAGAAGTAATCCAAGAAAAAGACACGCAACTGCAAGAAAAAGAGCATGCAGGCACACATATTACTGTTATGGGTATTGATTTTTTGAAAGACAGCTATATACTCATCAACATAGTAATTATCTCTTTATTACTGATAGCCATGGCTATTTTACTTTACAAATTTAAAGATAATAATAGAATAGCGCGTAAAAAATCTAACGACTACGAAAGACTAGACGGTGAATTTGAAAACTATAAAAGGAATGCGCTAGAAAAGCAAATGAAACTAAGAAGGGATCTTCAAACGGCTAGAAACCGTCTGGACGACATAAGGAGCACCTAACAGATGCTCCTTTTCTCATTCATTGTATGTAACTTAATATTATCAGCTAGCCAGATAAGGCTTTAGAAGCTCATTTTTAGGGTTCTTGGATAACTTTCTAAGAGCCTTTTCTTTTATCTGTCTAACTCTTTCTCTTGTTAAACCAAGGTTCTCACCAATATCTTCAAGAGACAAGCTGGTATTTTCGCTTAACCCAAAATACTGACTGATCACAATTCTCTCTCTTTCAGTAAGTGTGGACAATAACCTGCTAACTTCTCTTCTTAAAGAATCGCTGTAAACAATGTTTTCAACCTCATTACTATCTTCATCTTCCATTACATCCAGAAGAGAGCTTCCTTCGTCTTCTGAAAACGGTTTATCAATTGAGACCTGCTTAGTTTGCGACCTTACAGTAGTTCTAACTTCATCAACAGTCATATCCAAAAGCTCCGCCAATTCTTCATCGGTTGGTTCACGCTCAAACTGCTGTTCCAGCAATGAAGATGCCTGATCTATTTTAGAAAGGGCTCCAATTTTATTAGATGGTATCCTTACTATTCTTGAGTGTTCAGCTAAGGCCTGTATAATAGACTGTCTGATCCACCACACTGCATATGATATAAATTTAAACCCACGCTTTTCATCAAACCTTTTGGCTGCCTTTACTAAGCCTAGGTTTCCTTCATTAATCAAATCATTAAGAGGAATTTTATTTGAGTAGTGGTATTGCTTTGCCACAGATACAACGAATCTCAAATTCGCCTTCACCAGCTTTTCCAACGCAGCTTCATCCCCTTCTCTAATCCTCTGAGCCAAGTCCACCTCCTCTTCAGGTGTCAAAAGCTCATCTTTTGAAATTTCGTTAAAGTACTTCTCAAGGGTTCTGCTATCCCTATTGGTAATAGATTGTGTGATCTTAAGTTGTCTCATTCTCCTATAATCCTATATGTATTTCTTTGCTATTTTTTTGATATACAACCATTTATAACAATTAAAACGGTAATTCGTTCCCCTTACTTTTTGTTTATCATAACTTTTTTCAGCTTTTTTACTGACCCTATTTCAAAAAGTGGTAAAATATACCGCAATAACGCCCCTTTTCAGGAAATTTCGCATGATACAAAAAAAAATCGAAACCACTTAGAACTATTTAGAATAATTCCATCAATGACTTTTGTCAGGTCTTCAGATTTTTCTTTTTAACTTTGCAGCTTGATCGCCAAAAAGATGGTTAAACGTTAATTAAATCATGGTCAAACCTGCCCCTGCCAAACTTCTTTTTCTTTTCTTTTTTTTGTATACTTTCAATATATCAACAGCACAGGATAGTGCCAGACATTTTTTTACCAAGGGCTATTATAATATATCAATGGACAGACTGGCCGCCATTGAGTACTTAACGAAATGTATTGAAATAGATTCTCTTTATACCGATGCTTTTTTTCATCGCGGAATATGCTTTTTTAAAGAGGGCCTATATGAATCAGCACTAAACGATTTTGACCGGGCCTTTGCACTTAATCCTGACCTGCCGATAATATGGATGTACCGGGGGTTCACTTATAGAAACATGGGGATGATGGACGAAGCCCTTAATAGCTTTTCCCGCTACATAATCCATAACCCTAAAGATACCACTGCCTACTCCTATATTTTAAAGGGAAAAATGAAATACGAACTGGGTGATTTCTCTGGCGCTGTTGAAGATTATGACATGGCCCTCAAACTTAAACCCTTTGAAGAAAAATATCAATATTACCGCTTCACAGCACTCTATGAAAGCGAGAGCTACAACAAAGCACTGAAAGCAGTTGACAGACTCACAAAGATCAATCCTGATTTTTACGGATACTACTTTTATAAGGGTAACATATATTCCAAGCTGAACCAACTTGACTCTGCAATATTTATGTATAATATATCAATCATAAAAAATTATCACAACGCAGATGGATACTTCTTCCGAGCTCAGGCATATCAGCAAAAGGGCGACCTAAAAAAAGCCTTGGAAGATTATAACACTGCCATAGAGCTTAACCCTGATGATGGTTCCTATTATTCAAAAAGAGGTAATTGCAAGTTTCAAAAAAGTGACATGACTGGCGCTTGTGAAGACTGGCAGGAAGCAGGAAGTCGCGGATATTACGAAGACTTTGATAAAGTTAAAAAAGTGTGCAAGTAAAGATTTGATTTACCTGTTTAAATTATCAACTTGCTAACTTAAACAGTTTATAGCATGGACAATAGAAAATTTTTACCCATTATTATAGTAATAGTTATTGCAGCCGTAGTTTTAATAGGCTTGTCATCGAGTATTTTTTACACTATAGATGCAGGCGAAAGGGCTGTAATATTCTACAAATTCGGAGGTGGACTTGACAAAGAGCATGTGCTTACTCCGGGCTTTGGTATGAAAGCCCCATGGAACAACCTACATGTATACGAAGTAAGAGAAAAATCCATTGAAGAGAAAATGGATGTGCTTGATAAAAACGGACTAAGCATAAATGTTGATGTTACTTTAAGGTTTCACCCAATCTATAACCAAATAGGGCATCTTCATGAAAACTTCGGGGTCGGCTATATTAATACTTTGGTTATCCCTGAAGTAAGGTCAGCTGTAAGACAAGTCATGGGAAGGTTTAGTGCTGAAGAGATCTATTCTACCAAAAGAAGTGAGGTAGAGGCTATGATCAAAACAGAAACGGAAAAAAGTCTGCAGGAAAATAATTGTGAAATGAGAGCGTTACTTATACGTTCAATCAATCTTCCTGAGCAAATTAGATTAGCTATTGAAAACAAACTCAAACAGGAACAAGAGGCACTTGCCTACCAGTTCAGACTGGACAAAGAAAAAAGTGAAGCGGAAAGAAAGCGTATAGCAGCAGAAGGTGAGGCAGTAGCCAATAAAATTATCAATAACAGTTTAACCCCGGAATTGTTAAAGATGCGTGGTATTGAAGCCACATTGGACTTATCCAAGTCCCCTAACTCCAAGGTAGTGATAATAGGAAGCGGAAAAGATGGAATGCCTCTGATTTTGGGTAATAATTAGATCAAAAGAGGGCTTTTATTTGATCCTTTTTTTAGGTAATTTCACGGTCGATTTTGAATGTACAGGAACTATAAACCAAAAAATAAAATATGTCTAAAACGGCAGAACTTAAAATAGGAGATGCATCGTATCAACTACCACTGGTTGAAGGAACAGAAAATGAAACAGGAATTGACATTGGAAGCTTAAGAGGTGAATCTGGATTGATCACCCTTGACCCTGGATTTAAAAACACAGGATCTACCAAAAGTGCCATCACATTTCTAGATGGAGAAAAAGGTATCTTAAGATACCGTGGCTACTCTATTGAAGAGCTTGCAGAAAAATCAACTTTTATTGAAGTAGCTTACTTATTAATTTATGGTGAACTACCAAGTGCTGAACAGCTATCTGTTTTTCAGAATGATATAAAAGTTCATACTTTAGTTCATGAAGATATTAAGAAGATACTAGAAGGCTTCCCTTCAAATGCCCACCCAATGGGCGTATTGTCTTCTTTGGTAACCTCTCTAACGGCTTTTTATCCTGAGTCTCTGGATCCTAACCGTTCTTTCGATAAGGTCAATCTAAGTATAATAAGAATTTTGGCAAAAATGCCAACGTTTGCAGCTTGGGCTTATAAAAATGAAGTTGGACATCCTGTTAACTACCCAGACAATAAATTGGATTATTGCAGCAACTTCCTTAAAATGATGTTTGCGTTGCCAGCAGAAAAATATGAGGTAGATCCAGTAATCTCCAGCGCGTTAGACAAACTTCTGATCCTTCATGCAGACCATGAGCAAAACTGTTCCACCTCAACAGTTAGGGTAGTGGGTTCTTCCCAGGCGAGCCTTTACGCTTCCATTTCAGCGGGTATCAATGCACTTTGGGGACCTCTTCATGGTGGAGCTAATTCTGCTGTAATCAACATGTTGGAAAACATTAAGAAAGATGGTGGAGACACAAAAAAATGGATGGCTAAAGCTAAAGATAAAGATGATCCATTCAGATTAATGGGTTTCGGACACAGAGTTTACAAAAACTTTGACCCAAGAGCTAAGATCATCAAAAAAGCCGCTGACGATGTACTTGAGAAATTAGGTGTTAACGACCCAATATTGGATATCGCCAAAGGACTTGAAGAAGTAGCACTTAGTGATGAATACTTCATTGAAAGAAAGTTATATCCTAACGTAGACTTTTATTCTGGTATTATTTACAGAGCACTTGGAATACCTGTAGATATGTTCACCGTAATGTTTGCTCTTGGCCGACTCCCAGGATGGATCGCACAATGGAAAGAGATGAGAGAAAACCACGAACCTATTGGCAGACCTCGTCAGATCTATGTAGGAGAAAACTTAAGACCTTATATAGAGCCGAACAAGAGATAAAATCATCAATAAGTTTTGATACAAAGAGGCTGAATACTACTTTCAGCCTCTTTTATTTTACAATCAGTTTAACAAAAAAAATATGTCACCAGAAGAATTTGAAAGTGCGGTAAAAAGATCTAAAGAGTTAACCAAAAGGCCTTCTAATGAGGAACTTCTTAAGTTATATGCCCTTTACAAGCAGGCCACTGAAGGAGATAATAATGAGACCCGCCCCGGGGGATTTGACTTTAAGGCTATTGCTAAGCACGATGCCTGGGCAGAGATAAAAGGCAAAGCATCGACAGATGCCAAAAATGAATATATAGCATTAGTAAAAGACCTCGAATCAAAATACGCCTGATGGCACTTTTTTATCAACCAGAAATACCAGCCGGAGTACATTACCTTGACCAGGAGGAGTCGCGTCACTGTGTTAAGGTACTCCGACATGGCACGGGTGATATTATAAAAATACTCGACGGTAAAGGAAATATCTACAAAGCACAAATCACCACTGCTTCTCCAAAGGAATGTGTCTTTGAAATTATTGACACAACTATCCAAGACAAACCTCCTTTTCATATTCATATAGCCATTGCCCCTACCAAGAACCTGGACAGGATGGAATGGTTCATTGAAAAAGCGGTTGAAATAGGCATACAGGAGGTTAGCTTCATGCTATGTAAAAACTCTGAACGACGTATACTAAAAACCGAAAGACTGGAAAAAAAAGCAGTCAGTGCCATGAAGCAATCGCAAGGTTCCTACATGCCTCTAATTAATGAGCTGGTGTCATATCCTGATTTCATATCAAAAACCAGGGAGGAGCAAAAGTATATAGCTTATGTAGACTTTAGCAATCCGGCTAAACTCTATCAAACTGCATCCCCGGAAGGTACTTATTGCATACTTATAGGACCTGAAGGAGATTTTACTAAAGACGAGCTGGAGCTAGCCATTCAAAATGGTTTTTCCAAGGTAAGTCTTGGTAACAGCAGATTAAGAACTGAAACGGCAGGATTAGCAGCTTGCCACATACTCAACCTCATCAACCTCCAATAGGAAAAGGGACCGCTTCAAAAGGCACTTGGAAAAGAGACTTTTGAAACGCCCCTTTTTTGCCTACTTATCTATTAATACTCCTTCCAGCAAGGCTTTTCACCCTCCTCTATCCTGTTGAAAGAACTTAAATGTAATCTCCATAAGATTTACTTTAATGGATGATCCTTGCCCCCTTTGCTCAATCAAACTATCTTTATAATAAATATTACGTTATGGTCTTTGATTTCATCTCAGAGTCAATAATTTTACAGCCATTTGCTTAACCGAAAACTCTGGAATGGTATTAAACTATATATGGGTCGGCTTTTTCCTAATTGCTTTTGTTGTAGCTCTTGGCAAGTTGATCTTCCTACAAGACTATGAAGTCTTTCCTGCATTAGTAAATTCCACATTCGATATGGCCAAAACGGGCTTTGAAATATCACTTTACCTGACCGGCGTGATGTCTCTATGGCTGGGGTTGATGAAAATTGGAGAAAAAGGGGGAATGGTTAATATCCTTTCAAGACTTGTTGGTCCCTTCTTTGTCCGACTTTTTCCTGATATTCCAAGGGACCACCCTGCTACCGGCTCTATCATTATGAATTTCTCAGCCAACATACTGGGGCTTGATAATGCGGCTACGCCTCTGGGGTTAAAGGCGATGAATGAAATGCAGAATCTAAACCCAGATAAAGAAACTGCTTCAAATGCACAGATTATGTTTCTGGTACTAAATACATCTGGACTATCCATTATTCCGCTTACCATTCTGGTTGATCGCTCTGTATTAGGTGCGACTAACCCTACTGATGTATTTATACCTATATTATTAGCTACATTCTGCTCTACCATTATAGGTCTGATCACTGTTTCTATTTATCAAAAAATCAACCTTTTTGACAGAGTTATTCTCGCCTACCTTGGTGGCCTTACACTTATCATTGCTGGCATTGTGTATTACTTTATGTCACTTCCTCAGGAACAGATCGGTGAAGCCTCTACCGTAGCCAGCAACTTTATAATTTTTACACTTATCATCAGCTTTATTATACTGGGTTTAAGGAAAGGTATTAACCTCTACGAAACTTTCATTGATGGCGCAAAAGAAGGGTTCCAAATAGCCATTAAGATCATCCCCTACCTAATTGCCATTTTGGTAGCCATTGGAGTATTCAGAGCCAGTGGAGCTATGAACTATCTCATCGAAAGTATAGAATTTTTGGTTTCCCTAACAGGCGCAGATACAGATTTTGTCAGGGCATTGCCTACCGCTATTATGAAACCTCTAAGTGGTGGTGCTGCAAGAGGTATGATGATAGAAACCATCAACACGCATGGCGTTGACTCCTTTGCCGGTAAAATGGCTAGTATTTTACGAGGAGCTACAGAAACAACTTTTTATATAGTGGCTGTTTATTTCGGCTCTGTAAACATAAGAAAAACACGCTACGCCATTACCGCAGGCCTAATTGCAGATTTTGCCGGCATTGTTGCAGCAATTCTTTTCGGATATATGTTTTTTCATTAAAGTTCATTTAAGTATATTTCAATTCTGATTAAAACCTATAAACATTCTGCGCATGACGAATGACAAAAAAGCACACATACAAAAAACCATCTATGATAATGCCAAGAGTCATTTCCTTGGAAACTTTCCTGATTCATTGCCTATAGAGCAGGCATATGTACATATCGGAATGTACCTGGGATGGGTAATTGAGAATGCTCTTTACTCAGAATATTTCGAAGATGAGGCTGAGATGCAGATTTTCAGGTTTAAACGTAAGGAAATATCCTGCACAATTTTAAGTGAGATCTGGGATGGCTATCTAGGATATGAACTATTTAGCAAACATGGCAATATGTTTACTTACTATTACTATGGTGGTGGTCTTTACAAAAATGATTATGATGAAGTTCTAGTTAAGAAGCTTCCATCAATTTATCATGTAAAAGATACCTGGGAAAATTACGAGGCTATAAAAACCAGAATTGACACTCGGTTTCAGGATTGGAAAAAACTTACAGGAAATGTATAAGCCTTGTTTTAACAAGGCTTTTTTTATTCTTTAACATTCCCCTTTTTATCTAGCACCAATGATGTAGCAAGAGTTTCTCCATCGGCACTACTAGTTTCACTTTGCCCGTTCAAATCATACTCTACAATAAAATCTCCTGAGCTTATATCATAACCCAAACTCTTTGGCTGGGCAACCAAGTCCACCGTCTTTGTCCAGGAAAGTCCATCCGAGCTATAGATTTTACTGATAACAGCTGTATACATCTCTTGCTCTGGTTGCGGAGCATACAACATCACATAGTAAATATGCCCGGACTGGTCCACAATACTCTTACTACTAATGTTATCCATGTTACCTTTATTAAAAAGTTCCTCATCCAGATCAAACCTCACCTTGATCTTAGGCACCCTGGTATTGTCTACCTTAGCAAAATACCCCTGAACACCTGTCTTATCAGAAAAGTATAAACCCGTAGTGGTCTCCTCTTCAATAGTAAGGGGTGCATATCCATCGGTAATAGTTGCCAATTTGAACAATGGAATTGAATCATTTCCATTTATTAACCAACGGGAGCGTTCAATCACATTTTCAAGTTCAGTGTTTTTGGTTCGCTTTTGCTCTATGGCATAATCAAGCCTACTTTTAACAAAGGATTGAAACGACTCAATACCTTCAAATTGAGTATCAATATAGTATTGATAATTTTTACTTTCTTCTATTAAGTTCTTCCCAATTAATACATTAACAATGCTATCCATAGCATTTAATGCATTCAGACTGTTATTCAAAACATCAAGCTGATATAGCACATCTGTAGAGTCCTTATAGCCTTTATGATCAATCAAAAGAGACTTATACCTCAAATCTGAATTCCTAAGCGCAAAAACCGCCACAGGCAAAGGCTCTGGATCATACTGTGCAAGCTGATCAGAAATTAATTTTGGAGACAACTCTGACAGGCCGTCAGAGACTGAGGAAGAATCCTTTAAAAGTATTTCTTCAAGAGCTGTAAGATTCCGATCATAAGCCACTACCTTCTCCCTTAGCGGAAAGATCTCATCTTTCATAATTTTAACAGATCTCTCAGCCCAGCTTCCATAATCCCAGAAATTAATTATATCGGCCAGATAGTCCGATGGGGTTTGTCCATCTTTTTTATAATCGAGTATTTCCTTTTTTATAAGTGATTGATCATAACCAGCTCCGGGTATTTTCCCCATACTGGATTTATATTTATCAAAATTCTCTACAGCACGTATATAGTCAGCTTTCAGGCCATCCATGTCTTTGAGAGTGTTACCATCAGCTCTCAGGTATAGGACTTTACGGGTAGGGTTAATACCAAAAATAGCCTTAAACTTCTTCTGAGCAGCCTCATAGGATTCAACCATTTTACTATAGTAGCCCACAACCTCAGCAACTCTGTTTTTCTGCTCGTTAAGAGCCTCAACCTTCTTCTCTATATCAAACTGAATATCAGAAAGCTTGACACCAAACTTTCCTGTTCTTATATCTCTACGCTTATAGGCCAGATAATATTCATCATTCCGCTTTACTTCTTTTTCATCGATGTAATTGAGGGCTTTCCTATAGAAAACTATAGCAGAATCTATATGAGCAGTTAGCATGTCCGTTTCACGAAGCACATCATTTTTTTTTGCCTTTTCCTGAAAGACCATCGCCATTTGAAAGTTGGCATTGGGATGCTCAGTATTCTTATCTTCCTTCAGAAACTGTCTGAGAAAAGGCTCGGCATCATCGTACTTCTTTGTATCAAGCAGAAAGAAAAGGTCTTTATACTTGACAGACTGTGCATTTACACAGCATACGGAAATACTAACTGCTATTGTAAGTAAAATTGCTTTTTTCATAAATTACCAACCATTTAGAAAAAGCAATTTAGTGAATTTTCAATGTATTTGCAGAAATTAGCTATTAAATAGGCCCTTCAACTTATTGAGTTTCTCCTGCAAATCTCCCTGAGGTAATTTCTCTTCCCGCTTGCTCTTTTGCTTCACCGGATTTTTACCAAAAGGATCACTTTTCATTGAAAGTCCAATCCTTTTCCTATGAGTATCCACTTCCATAACGGTAACGGTTACCTTCTGCTGCACACTTACTACCTCTGCAGGATTTTTAACGAAAGAATCAGATAAATGACTAACGTGCACCAGTCCATCCTGGTGAACACCTATATCAACAAATGCCCCAAAATTGGTAATGTTAGTAACAATACCTGGAAGCTTCATTCCCACCTTCAGGTCACCCATGGTATTAACACCATCCTGGAAACTAAACACCTCAAAACTTTCCCTTGGATCACGGCCCGGCTTGGTGAGTTCTTGCATAATATCATTTAGCGTAGGCAAACCAACTGTATCCGTCACATACTTTTTGAGATCAATCTTATTTCTAAGAGATATATCACTGATCAGATCTTTAACAGAGCATCCATGATCAGAAGCCATCTTCTCTACAATGTGATAACTCTCAGGGTGCACTGCAGAACTATCAAGAGGATTTTCAGCACCACGAATTCTAAGGAATCCTGCTGCCTGTTCGAAAACTTTATCACCCAACCTTGAAACTTTGGTCAATGATTTTCTGTCCTTGAACGGACCGTTTTCATTTCTATATTCAACAATGGTCTTCGCAAGGCTCGGGCCGAGGCCTGAAACGTAACTAAGTAACTCCTTACTCGCTGTATTCAGCTCCACCCCTACTGAGTTTACACAACTCATAACCACATCATCCAAACCGTGTTTTAATGCATTCTGATCCACATCATGCTGATACTGACCTACACCGATAGATTTAGGATCAATTTTCACCAACTCAGCCAACGGATCCATCAACCTTCTTCCAATAGAGACTGCTCCACGAACAGTAACATCATGGTCAGGGAACTCATTACGAGCTACCTCAGATGCAGAATAAACAGAGGCTCCACTTTCATTAACCATAATCACTAAAATGCTTTTTGGCAACCCAAGTCCTCTTACAAAGCTCTCTGTCTCACGGCTGGCGGTACCATTTCCAATAGCTATAGCCTCCACCTCATATTTTTCACAAAGATATTTAATAAGCGCTCCTGATTCAGCTACCTTTCTTTGCGGTTCATTAGGGAATATAGCATCATTATGAAGCAGTTTACCCTGCTTATCAAGTACTACTACCTTACAGCCTGTTCTGAAACCGGGGTCCAGAGCCAATACATTTTTCTGCCCCAAAGGTGCTGCCAAAAGCAATTGCCTTAGGTTATCGGCGAAAACTCTAATAGCTTCTTCATCGGCCTTATTTTTAGTATTGATTCTGATCTCTGTCTCCATGGAAGGTTTTAACAACCTTTTGTAACAATCAGCTGCTGCCTCCTTAACCTGCTCTGATGCTACATTAGCAGCCTTGACGAACTGTCTGTTCAAAAGGTCCACCGCTACCATATCATCAGGTGCAATATCCAACGATAATATCATTTCCTTTTCTCCTCTTCTCATAGCCAACAAACGGTGTGATGGCGTTTTTGAGATTGGCTCTTCCCACTCAAAATAATCTTTATATTTCTGACCGTCTTCCTCTTTTCCTTTAATCACTTTGGATACGATCATAGCCTCTTTCTCGAAAAGCTCTCTCATCTTCTTTCTGGCATCCTGATCTTCATTCATCCACTCAGCAATAATATCTCTGGCTCCCTGAAGTGCTTCTTCCACATTGCCCACGCCCTTCTCTTCATCGATATATTCGGTCACAAGTTTCTCTATATCAACAGACTCTTGTTCAAAAAGCACTTTTGCCAATGGCTCCAATCCCTTTTCCTTAGCCACCGAAGCTCGTGTTTTTCTCTTAGGCTTATAAGGCAGGTAAATATCTTCCAACTCGGCCAGGGTTTCAGCTGCATTAATTAACGCTTCTAATTCAGGAGTCAGTTTTTCTTGTTTTTCAATAGACTTTAGTATAGCCTCCCTCCTTTTATCCATGTCTCTAAGCTGAGTAATCCTGTCTCTGATTGAAGTAATGGCAACTTCATCAAGGCTACCCGTCATCTCTTTCCTATATCTGGAAATAAATGGTACTGTGGCACCTTCATCCAGCAACTCTACTACAGAAACAGCCTGCTTCTCATTGATTCCCAGCTCTTTGGCTACTATCGAAATATTCTTATCCATTCTAATTATTTATACGTATTACTTTTTGAGGCCGACAAAAATATAAAATTATGAAATAGCCTGCGGACCCATTACCGTAAAAGTTATTCACATTTTAAAAAGTGATGAATGGGTCGATTGGCTGACATTTAATTTACAGAAAAAGGGAACCTCCTGACAAAACATTTACGTTATAAGAACTGATTTTTCGGTTTTTAAACTTATTTTGAGGTCAATTTTTCTTTGCAAATTTAACAAGTATGAAAAAGCAATTAAGAGAGTGGAGTATATTTTTAGGAATAGGGTTGTTTTTATATTTCACAGGCTTATATACTGATGTTGCTGCCCTGGCTCAAAGGGCTATATTAAGCACCGGACTCATAACTGCGGATACCGAGCTAGAAGCTCCTGAAACAGCTGACTTCGACTTCATGATACAAACTCTGGATGGACAAACTGCTAAACTTGAAGATTTCAAAGGGAAGGTAATTTTTCTCAACCTTTGGGCTACCTGGTGCCCACCTTGTATTGCAGAAATGCCCGGCATTCAAGACCTATATAATAAAATTGACCATGAGGATATAGTATTTGTAATGCTATCCATGGATAAAAATACTGAAAAGCCAAAAAAGTTTATTGCTAAAAAGGAATACACATTCCCTGTTTATATTCCTGCAAGCCGTGTACCTGATGTATTTAGGTCCCCTTCCATACCTACCACCTATGTGATATCAAAGGACGGCAAAATCGTTTCAAAGAAAGTGGGCATGGCTAATTATGACACCAAATCGTTCAGAAAGTTCCTTAACAAGCAGGCATCAAAAGTCAGCAAGTAAGCGTTGACGTACCTGTTCAACACCTGTAGTGGCATTTTCCTCGTACAAGTAAATGTTCGGCCTTTTTGAAACCTGTGGAAGTTTTGGGTCTATGACAAACTTAGGCACATGATCAGGCACCATATTGAGCAAACCAGCAGCTGGGTAAACAACTAAAGAGGTGCCTACAACCATAAATATATCGGCTTCATAGGTTTCCTTAGCGGCGATTTCCATCATAGGCACCAACTCTCCAAACCAAACGATATTAGGCCTTAACTGAGATCCCCTCTCACATCGGTCTCCCAACTTAAGCTCCCAGCCATCCATCTCGTAAACCAGGTTTTCGTCAGCCGTACTGCGGCTTTGAAATAACTGACCATGAAGATGAACCACTTTCGACGAGCCAGCTCTCTCATGAAGATTATCAACATTTTGTGTGATCACGGTTACATCAAAATCCTTTTCGAGCTTGGCTAAAGTCAGATGTCCTGCATTAGGTTCTGCTTTTAAAGCGGCCTTTCTTCGTTCGTTATAGAAGTTCAGTACCAGTTCAGGGTTTCTCGACCAACCTTGTGGAGAAGCTACTTCCATCACATCGTGCCCTTCCCAGAGGCCGTTTGAATCTCTGAATGTAGCTATACCACTTTCAGCACTAATACCTGCTCCGGTCAGGACAACTAGCTTCTTCATAATACTATTTCTTTTTTCGACCTCCTTTTTTGGCTGGGGTCTTTTCGGCCAACTCTATACACTCTTCAAGGGTAAGCTCTTTAGGTTCTTTACCCTTAGGAATCTTAACATTTTTCTTCCCGAACTTGATATAAGGGCCATACCTGCCATTCAATACCTGTACATCAGGATTCTCATCAAAGGATTTTATAAACTTATTAGCATCAGCCTCTCGTTTTTGCTTGATAAGTTCTATGGCTCTATCAGCCTCTATGCTATATGGATCATCACCTTTAGGGATAGAAACAAATTTTCCATCATGCTTAATATAAGGACCAAACCTACCAATGGCAGCCTGCATGACCTTATCTTCAAACTCTCCAATCTCCCTGGGTAACTTGAACAAGTCCAACGCATCTTCAAGTGTTATACTTTCTATGAATTGACCTTTTCTCAGACTTGCGTACTGTGGTTTTTCTTCTTCATCATCCCCACCAATTTGAGCAATAGGACCAAACCTACCGAGCCTGGCTATTACTTTTTTACCCGATTTAGGGTCGATGCCCAGTTCTTTAGACTTAGGTACAGATGACCGCTCAATATTTTCCGTGGTTTCTACTTTGGAGTGAAATTCTGAATAAAAATCACTGATCATTTTATCCCACTCCTTCAGTCCTTGGGCAACTTCATCAAAAAGCTTTTCAACCTCAGCAGTAAAGCTATAATTAGTTACATTCGGGAAATGCTCTACAAGAAAGTCATTCACCACCATGGCTATATTCGTCGGGAAAAGCTTGTTTTTTTCCGTACCTACAACCTCGGTCAGTGTTTTAGGCGTGATTTCCTTGTTCTTAAGTTCAAGTACAGCGTACTGTCTTTCAGTACCTTCCCTACTCTCTTTAATTACATAGTTTCTTTTTTGAATAGTGGAAATAGTAGGAGCATAAGTTGAAGGACGCCCTATGCCCATTTCCTCTAATTTCTTAACCAAGCTGGCTTCCGTGTATCTAGCAGGGGGTCTGGTGAAGCCCTGGCGAGCCTTCATTAGATCCAAAGTCAACTGTTGTCCTATTTCAAGCGGCGGAAGCATTCCCTTTTGTTCTTCTCCCTCATCGTCATCATCGGTAGATTCAAGATATACAGAAAGGAAACCTTCAAATTTCACCACCTCCCCAGTAGCAATCAACTGTTGTGGCACAGTGGAAATCCCTATAGTAGCAGTGGTCTTTTCTATCTGGGCATCTGCCATTTGAGAAGCTATAGCCCTTTTCCAAATCAATTCGTACAAGCGCTCACCGTTTCTATCCACACCAGGGCTAGTTACAGCAAAGTTAGTGGGCCTGATGGCTTCGTGAGCTTCTTGCGCTCCGGATGATTTGGTTTTATACTTTCTAACCTTAACAAAATTCTCACCATATGCCTTTTTAATTTCTCCCACAGCACCATTAACGGCTTCATCTGATAGATTAACCGAATCCGTCCTCATATAGGAGATAATACCAGCTTCATACAATTTCTGAGCAATGGTCATTGTTTGTGAAACAGAAAAGCCAAGCTTTCTACTCGCTTCCTGCTGTAGCGTAGATGTAGTAAAAGGAGGTGCAGGAGACTTTTTAGAAGGCTTCTTTTGCAGATCTACAATTGAAAACTCTGCATCCTTACATGCTTCAAGGAACTGCATAGCATCTTCCTCAGTTTCAAATTTCTTGGGGAGCTCTGCACTTAGCAACTTCTTATTACCAAGATCAAAGGTGGCTGTTATCTTGTAAGAGCTAACAGGATCGAATTTATCAACTTCTCTTTCTCTTTCAACTACGAGTCTGACAGCCACTGACTGCACACGTCCGGCAGAAAGTCCCGTTTTTATCTTTTTCCAAAGGATTGGCGAAAGCTCAAAACCTACAAGCCTGTCAAGCACACGACGTGCCTGCTGAGCATTAACCAGATCTATATCAATTCCCCGAGGATTTTTAATAGCATTCTCGATCGCATTTTTGGTAATTTCCCTAAAAACGATCCTTCTTGTATTGGTATCGTTAAGATTTAAAGCTTCTTTCAAATGCCATGAAATGGCTTCTCCTTCACGGTCATCATCACTCGCAAGATAGATAGTCTCTGCATCCTTAACCAATTTTTTAAGTTCTCTCACCACCTCCTTTTTATCAGAGGTTATTTCGTAAGTAGGCTTAAAACCATGCTCCTTGTCAATAGCTTTATCTCCTTTTGGCAGGTCACGAACGTGACCATAGCTCGATGTAACTTTGTAATCCTTTCCCAGGTACCCTTCAATTGTTTTCGCCTTTGCAGGAGACTCAACGATGACTAAATTCTTTGGCATATGTTAAATTTCAACTGTTTTGAGAATTTCAAAGATCACTAAAATTTTTAAAAATAAAATTTTTGATCTAATTAAATAATTAGTGAGACCTTTGTTAGGTTGACAAATTAACAACTCTTATTTTAGAAAAGTTATGACTAAAAAATTATTTCTTGCACGCCATGCAAAGGCCTCTGATAAGCAACCCGGGCAAAATGATATCGATCGGGAGCTTAACTCCATCGGGCTTCAGAACTCCACCCGCATGGGCATTAATTTCAGTAACAAAGGTATACAATTCGATATTATTGTCAGCAGCCCGGCGGCAAGAGCTCAAGCTACCTCCTCTCTCATTGCTGAACAACTTAAGTATGACACTTCTAAAATACACCTAAATCCTGAGATATATGAGGCTTCAACGCGCACCCTTCTTCAAGTGATCAATCAACTCAAAGATGAGTGGAATACTGTATTATTGGTCGGCCATAACCCTGCCATCAGCTATCTTGCTGAGTATCTGACCAAATCAGAAATAGGAGATATGACAACATGTGGTGTGGTATGTATCGAATTTGAACTGGATCAATGGAACATGATCTCTGAAGGAACTGGAAAAATGGTCAGTTATGAGTATCCGGATTTGCTCAATTTTTGACTAATTTCGCCACCTGAATTTTCGATAGTAACCATAAAATGACTGAGAAAGAAGAGATAATCTCAAAGTTCGACCCCAATGCTCCGGGCACTTCCGGAAATCTATTCGGACTACCTTTTAATAATGATAATGCTGAGCTGATCATCATCCCTGTACCCTGGGAAGTAACAGTATCGTACAGCGCAGGGACGGCTGATGGCCCGGAAGCAATACTGGAAGCATCTGCCCAAGTAGACCTTTTTGTAAAAGATATCCCTGATGCCTGGAAACTAGGTATCAGCATGCTACCCATTTCACCTGCATTTAAAAGAGAGAATGAAAAATACCGCGACCTCGCGGCAAGGTATATACAATGGCTTGAAGAAAACAATGAGGACTGGATATCCGATGAGTTAAAAGTAATTCCTGCCACTGTAAATAATATTTGTGAAAAGCTAAATATTTATGTCAAGTCGCAGACCATGAAACAGCTGGAACGGGGAAAAATGGTGGGATTGCTTGGTGGTGACCATAGCACACCCCTTGGACTTATCTCTGCACTTAGCGAGAAATACGACAACTTCGGGATACTGCAAATTGATGCACACGCAGACCTGAGAAAGGCCTACGAGGACTTTACATACTCACATGCCTCAATTATGTACAATGCTATGGAAATCCAGCAGATATCGAAGCTCATACAGGTTGGCATCCGCGACTTTTGTGAAGAAGAGGCAGAATATATTAAGGCATCCAATGGCCGAGTAGTAACCTTTTATGATGAAGACCTCAAATCTGCTTTACTGGAAGGTTATACCTGGGAAAATATTTGCAAAAACATTATCACTCACTTGCCAGAGTATGTCTACATTAGTTTTGATATTGATGGACTTGACCCGAAGCTTTGCCCTAACACAGGAACACCGGTGCCTGGAGGCCTCGAATACTATCAAGTAATGTATTTATTTAAGCAAGTAGTGAAATCAGGCCGTAAAATTATAGGATTTGACCTCAATGAAGTATCTCCTGGTGAAGATGAATGGGACGCCAATGTAGGTGCCAGAATACTTTACCAAATGAGTAACCTGATGGCTGTTTCTCAAGGCAGACTAGCTCTTACGGTCTAAGCTCTATCAAGTTGATAATTATCATCTATGCCCCCAATTCATTGGGGGTTATTTATGCTCACAAAGAAAAATAATAAACTTTGTATATGGAGCTACAGCTTGCCCTATATGCCTTTAAAAAAACAGAAATATCTTGACTCTAAAACGTATCCCTCTACTCTAGAAACTGTATATCAAACCTTAAACCCAACGACCAAAATATCATCGGTTTGCTCGTTGCCATTTTTCCATTCCTTGATGGTCTGGTTCAATTCCTGTCTTTGATCAGCAATGTTCAGTCTCTGGATGTCGCGTAATAGTTGTTTAAAACGACCTACCATAAATTTTTTACCTTTCTCCCCTCCAAACTGATCAGCGTACCCATCCGAGGTAAGATAGAAGCTTTCATATCCGGATAGCTGAATAGTATGGTCTACAAAGAGCTGTTCATCAGGTCCAGTCTTCTCTCCTATCGTCCGTTTTGTCCCCTTGATCTCCTTAAACTCACCATCCTGAAAATAATATAATGGCCGATTAGCACCAGCATATACCACCTCTTTGCGTTTGTGGTCTATCTTGCAAAGTGCGACATCCATGCCATGATCAGCATCAGACTTCTCCCTCTGTCTCAGAGCATTCCGTACCAACTGATTAAGTTGAATCAGTATCTGTCCCGGTTCATAAGTTTTATCCCTATTTATGATCTGTTCCAACGATGACATACCAATTACAGTCATAAAAGCTCCTGCCACACCATGCCCTGTACAGTCAACAGCGGCTATGATATCAACATCTCCCATATCCGCATACCAAAAGAAGTCCCCACTAACTATGTCTTTGGGCTTGTACAAAATAAATGATCGGTCCAGTTTTTCCGCCGATACCTGAAACTGCATCAGAGATCGCTGAACACTTTTGGCATAATCTATACTCTCGGTAATATTCTGATTTTTCTCCTCAATAATGTGTTTCTGATGCTCCAGTTTATTATTCTGCTTCTCCAAAAGCTTTTTGTTCCTTCTTATTTGTTTGTATTTATTCAGAATAACAAGTGTCAGCCCCACGCCAATAGCCAAAATCACTATACCCGAAGTAATAATAATTTTATCATTCTTGATCCTTAACTGCTGAAGCTGACTTTCCATCTTCAACGACTGAATCTGGCTTTCCTTCTTTTCCAATTCATAGGCACTTTCCAATTCCGCTATCCGTTGGCTACTCTCCTCGTCATAAAGACTATCTTTAGCATGGTTATGCAATCGTAAAAAACTATAGGCAAGAAACATATCACCTTTCGAAAAGTAGGTTTCTGCAATCGACTGGTAAATGATCACTAGTAGCCGCTTATTGTTTGTCTCCTGAGCTATGGACAATGTCTCATTAAATATTTCCAATGCGCCATCGTATTTACCTAGAACCTTTTCAACCATACCAATATTGTGCAAAGCGTTAGCCTGCCCATTGAGATCATTGTTTAAGCGCTCCAGGTCCAGAGAGCTTTCATAATAAGCTCTGGCTTCCTCATATTTTCCTTTTCTAAAATAAATGTTGCCTATGTTATTAAAGGGCACAAAAGCTTTTGAGTTATCCTCTATTTCCCCATAGATAGCCAGCGAGCGGAGATAATATTCCAGAGCTTCATCGTAATAGCCCTGAGCTTCGAAGACATTACCGATATTGTTCAACGAACCTACTATTCTGAGCTTATGTCCTATGCTTTCAAACTGATCATTGGCTTTATAAAAATATTGCAGGGCTTTATCATACTCCCTCTTTAAAGAATATACCGTCCCGATATTACTATAGGTATAGGCTAGTGCATCAATAAATTTATTTTCCTCTTGTATCCTTAAGGCCAGAATATAGTTTTCAAGGGCCTTATCCAGTTCACCTCGATTTTTATATACAACCCCAATATTATTATAGGAAGAGGAAATGCCACTGGCATCCTCAATCTCTTCTGCCAATGCCAAAGCCTTTTGGGTATAGCTCAGTGCTTTAGCAGCATCGTTATTCACATACTGTTTATATAGCTCGTTAAGCAAAAAAACTTTCTGCTTTCCTGAAGCCGATTCCATCGATTTTTCCAAGCTATCTATTGTCGTGACAGAGACAGGAGTTTGTATGAAGAGTAAAAAAATAGCTGAAAAAATAATTATCATTTTAGGTTAGCATTTTAATTAGCTATAAATCAGAAGTTAGCAAATATGTAAATAATTTCATCGATGAGCGCTAATAATTTATATCTTAGCGATCTTTAGAAAAACAGGACAGCCTTTGAAATATTTAGAAAGCATCATTGTAAACTTTGCCAATTGGATATGGGGAATGCCACTTTTAGTACTTTTGATGGGTGGTGGTTTATTTTTTCTTGTCTACTCCCGATTTATACCCTTCAAATACTTTGGTCATGCTATAAACGTACTGAGAGGAAAATATGATGATCCAGATGACCCAGGCCAGATCAACCATTACGAGGCGCTTTCAACTGCACTGGCAGCCACAGTTGGTATGGGAAACATTAGCGGGGTGGCTGTAGCCATAGCTGTGGGTGGACCCGGAGCTATTTTCTGGATGTGGGTAAGTGCATTTGTGGGTATAGCCACCAAATTTTTCACCTGTACACTATCTATCTTATACAGGGGAAAAGACTCAGCCGGAGAAATACAAGGAGGTCCAATGTACGTGATTATGGAAGGTCTTGGCAAGAACTGGAAGCCTTTAGCCGTAATGTTTGCTATCTTTGGGCTTATTGGCTGTCTGCCTATTTTCCAGGCCAATCAACTCACTCAAGCCATTCAGGATATTGTATTAAGACCCAATGGTATCGCTGGTAAAACCATAAAATACGGACCACTTCACTTTTTGGATACCGACCTTTATATCGGTTTTGTATTGCTGATTTTTGTTTCTCTTGTAATATTCGGCGGAATAAAACGAATAGGGAAAGTAGCTGGTAGAATGGTACCCATAATGGTACTTTTATACTTCATCTCTGTCGTCGTTATCCTTTTGATTAATATTAGCGATGTGCCTCACTATATCGGTATGATCATCACCAATGCCTTTACAGCAGATAACTATAATGGTGATGCTATGCTCGGAGGAACACTGGGAGGCTTGATCGTTTTAGGAGCCCGAAGAGCAGCATTTTCTAATGAAGCAGGTATAGGAACCGCACCGATGGCTCATGGCGCAGCAAAAACTATAGAGCCCGTGCGAGAAGGTCTGGTAGCCATGTTGGGGCCGTTCATAGACACCATAATCGTATGTACACTCACCGCCTTGGCGATATTAATCACAGGTGTTTGGCAGACGACCGATAGTAACGGGGTGACATTAACGGCTAACGCTTTTGAGTCAGCATTTCCCGGGTTTGGACATTATATTTTAATGATTTGTATTTTAATTTTCTCCATAACTTCCTTATTCTCATTCTCTTACTACGGAACCAAATGCATGAGTTTCTTAATTGGTGCAGAGAGAAGCCACTATTACAACTATATCTACGTAGTAACCATATTGTTCGGCGCTGTTTCATCTCTAACTGCTATTATCAATTTGATAGACTCAGCTTTTGCTCTGATGTCCATACCTACAGTAATATCGGCACTGATATTAGCACCAAAAGTTAAACAGGCTGCTGACGAGTATTTTAAACGTTTGAAAGCTGAGGGCTAGCAATATATTGCAAATAAATTGTAGTCCTTTTCTTGATAATTTTTTAATTTAAACTACACTTTATTTGAAATGAAAAAGCTGCTACTGATTTTAATTTGCCTGGGTTCGTTCATGCAGGTACACGGCCAAGGCTGCAGTGATGCCGGTTTCTGTACTATGGGAGCTATGAGTCCTGGGCAGGTCTACACCAAAAAAATCAACTTTAAGTTAAGAGCTCTGGAACTGAATCAATACCGAGGTACAACCAAGCTTTCTCCCATTATCAATGTGACCACGCTTGACTTCACTTTTGGCATTACCGAAAACACTTCATTCCAGGTTAAATTCCCTTATCAATGGGTTAAAGGTAACCTTGGAAAAACATCTGGTCTGGGAGATATCTCTTACAGCTTTACTCATAACTTCAAATCCACTGAAAAGTATCACATCAATGCTACCTTAGGAGGAAAAATACCTTCAGGCAAATCCGATCTTGAAGGTGATGATAAATTAGAGTTTACCTCTGACGGGCAACCTCACGATTTACCTATGTATTATCAGGTCAGCCTTGGTACATGGGATATTGTAGCGGGCGCTTCTTTCATTAGCAAAAAGTGGATGTTTGCCACAGGAATCCAGATACCTGTTGCTCATAACAACCAAAACGATTTTCAGTATGAGCAGTGGAACGAGTACCCTGACCCTAACTATTTGCGCAGCCATCACTTGGCCAGTGACCTAAAAAGAGGAACCGACGTAATGGTGCGTGCAGAGAGAGCGTTCCATTTTTCCAACCTGGATATCAGGCTGGGTGTATTGCCTATCTTCAGAGTAACCAAAGATGAAATTACCGAAAATGGAGAAAGGGTGAAGCTCGATGGTACTACCGGAATGGCGCTATCAGGAATCCTGGGTGTTGCCTATCATTTCAATGTATACCATACAGCCAAGATACTTTTAGGTCATAAGTTTACAGACCGTGATGTTAACCCAGACGGCCTTACTCGTGATGATGTAGCTTCTCTTGCTTACGTAATCCGTTTCTAAGATGCTTAAGCTACTTCTTATTATTTCGCTTGCTCTGGCCTTATCGCATACTGCATTTGCTCAAAATAACTGTAGTAATTTAAGGACTTTATTAGATAAAGGAGACCTTGAACAGGCTGCGGCAATAGCTGTTCAAATACAGACTGCGGACAATGCCACATGTAACAACCTGCTAGGCGAAGTATACCTGCGCAAGGGCCGCAATGATGTAGCTCAAAAATATTTCGAGACAGCCTTAAAGCTATCAAAAAGTAACTCCGAAGATCAGGCTGCCAGCCTGAACAACCTTGGCCTGGTGTACTGGAATACCGGTAGCAGTGCCAGCGCCAAAGATTACATTGCCCAGGCCCTTGCCATAAGAACTAAACTTTACGACGCAGGGCATGAAAAGCTTGCGGCTTCTTATAATGATCTTGGACTAGTTTCTACAGATCCTGATGAAGCTCTGGAAACTTACGAAAAGGCATTGACTATCTATCAGGAAATCTATGGAGAAAATGACCAGAAGGTCGCTCAGGCGAAAGCGAACATTGGCATCATATACAGAAATATAGAACTGTTCGGAGATGCTCAAAACTACTTCAATGAAGCTTTAGCAATCTGGAAAAAACTCCACCCTAACGGGCACCCTAATGAAGGCTTCATCCATACCAACCTGGGTAGGACATTCCAGCTAATGGGGAATCTGGATGCTGCTAAAGGGTATTATGAGGAAGCTCTGGAAGTTTATCAAAAACACTATGGTTCAAAGCACCCTGAAATAGCCAGAACATTTAACCTCATTGGCAACGTCCATAATATCAAAGGCGAGTTCGAGACCGCTCTTTCCTTTTACCAACAGGCCCTAATTACCAATTCAATCGGTTTTAACAATCAAGATCTGGAAACAAACCCTTCAACTGAAGATTATTTCAATGCCAACACGCTACTGAATTCGCTTTACTATAAGGCTCAGGCCCTGGAGGACTTACACCATAACCTTACGCTGAAGTTTAAAGATGCAAGGTTGAGCCTTACTACTTTGCAGGTTGCCGACACACTGGTAGACAAGATCAGACAAATCAGTAACAACGAAGCCGATAAGTTAGAACTAGGAGAAATTTCATCCCAACTGTATGAAAATGGCGTAAGACTCTGCTACTACATGGCAGATGTTGCAGTAAAGAAAGATCCATACTATGAGCTATCCTTCTACTTTTCAGAAAAGAGCAAGTCTTCGGTACTCCTTGAGGCTATCTCTGATGCCTCGGCAAAATCTTTTGCAAATATTCCGGACAGCAAACTGACTGAAGAAAATGAACTGAAATCAGAAATTGCTTACTATGAGCAAAAACTTGCTCAGAAACCTGAAGAAACTACTGCTACGAAATACAGAGAGAGGCTTTTTGAACTTAAACAGCACTACAACGCATTTATTGCTGACTTAGAGAAAAACTACCCACAGTACTATAACCTAAAATACAATATCCCAATACCCTCGGTAGCACAATTGCAGGAAACCTTAAATGAGAATCAGGCTATTGTAAGTTATTTTATTGCAGATCGAACTGAAAGGTTGTATGTATACCAAATCAGCAAAACCAGGTTCAACACATACAATATAAAGCAAACAGATAACTTCGACCGTTATCTCAGTGGGTTAAGAAACAGTATCTACTTCAAAGAAGATGAAGTTTATGCAATTACAGCGGATAAATTATATGAGATTCTTTTTCCCGGATCCATCCACAAATCTGTAGATCATCTCATCATAATTCCATCAGGAAGGCTAGGCACTGTACCTTTTGAAGCGCTACTAACCAAGTCAGCTAAAGGGTCTCCATTGGATTACAAATCATTGGACTACTTGATCAATGATTACGCTATCAGCTATCAATATGCTTCCGCCCTATATTATCAACAACATTTAAACCCTAGGAAAGACAATCAAAAACTAGCAGCATTTCTCTGTGCCCCAGTCACGTTTGCCCAGCTGGCGGACCTTCCTGGCACCAATCAGGAAATATCCAGTCTGCAGAATATTTTATCGGGCAAGGGCATAAAACCTGAAATATATCTGGAGGCTAATGCCAGTGAAGAGATTGTTAAATCAAAAAACCTAAAAGAGTACAGATATCTGCATTTTGCGACTCATGGAATAGTTAATGAAAACAACCCTGCACTATCCAGAATTTTCTTAAAAGAAAGTGAGACTAACGATGGCAACCTCTTCTCTGGAGAGATCTATAACCTCCAGTTGGGCGCTGACCTGGTAACGCTTTCTGCCTGTGAAACAGGTCTTGGCAAAATATCTAAAGGAGAAGGTATCATTGGACTATCCAGGGCTTTG
Source organism: Fulvivirga marina (assembly GCF_016775155.1). Classification (GTDB taxonomy): domain Bacteria; phylum Bacteroidota; class Bacteroidia; order Cytophagales; family Cyclobacteriaceae; genus Fulvivirga; species Fulvivirga marina. The sequence continues at coordinate 57,793 of NZ_JAEUGD010000019.1, forward strand.
GTTTATGCAGGAGCCAATAATATTGTAGTATCGTTATGGAGGGTTGCCGATGCTTCAACTTCTGATCTGATGATTGACTTTTATGGCAATATTTCAGGCAGTAACTACGGCCAGGGCTTAAGACAGGCAAAACTAAAAATGATTGAAAAAGGCAACTTTTTAAAGCCGTATTACTGGGCTCCTTTTATTTTGATAGGGCAATAAGTGGCATTCGGAATGCTATCTCCTTATTTATGGATAACAAACTTAAATGCTAACTTTAGTAAGTTCTTCCAAACCAGGAGATTATTTTGTCGTCCGTACCTCACTCCGTGCAATGACGAATTCATAATGAAAAAATGAAACTATCAACTTGGTTGTCAAGCACAAACCTCATAAGTCCGATGTATTTGCAAAAATAATCAATGAAGCCTTACCAACCGTTTTAGTAAGGCTTCACTTGCTAGCATGAGTAGTATTTTTCGTTTTTCAGTTTATCCAGTTCTATAACATACCCTTAAAGCTTATTGGCAGTAATCTTCATCATCCTTGGTAATTACCACTAGAATGTCTCCAATACCTGTTGTCATGTTGCATATTTGAGCCGGAATAATCGTAAGCGGATTCTCTTTAATATTCAAATTTAATAACTTAGGAAGATTTGCCAGCTCCAGAGGAAGCTGTGTTAAATTATTCTTTTGCAAAGAAAGTCTCTTCAGGCTACTCATATTTCCCATTTCTGCTGGCAGGTCTTCTAATGCATTATTATTAACATCGAGCGACTCTAGTGATACCAGGTTTCCTATTTCTGATGGTAGAGATATAAGGTTATTATCAGTAAGATTCAAATACTCTAACTTCTTCAAATTCCCAATTTGCTTTGGTATCTAGGATAATCCTAAGGCTTCCTCTACAAGTCTTTATATAAAGGCTTTAGCAAAATCGGTGAGCAAAGATATTGAGCACAAAAGGTGGGCATTGTAAATTTTAAACACTAGTATGGAAAACAATATGAAGTGAATAATTGAATTAAATTCCGGGTTATTGCAAATAAACATTGAGACTCCCCAAAAGTAAGGCAGTCTCTTTAAATCAAAAAAATAAGGATGCACATGGAAAGGTGATTTACTTCACTTCGCCATTACTTATTCTCACCAGACATTGGTCATTCCGCCATACCTTATAATCTCCTCAAGAAAGGGGACAGCAATAATAATAGCAATGAAGATGAGTTTGACAAAGTCTTTTTCCCTACTGACTTCTACGAGTTCTATAGAAGTTACGAAAAACAATAAAACCCTTCCTGAAGAAAAATCAACAGACATCTAAAAATCATACACTTAATGGCCAGGGAAGAACTCTTTAGTTCAGAAAATACGACGCCAGTACCTCTCCAACAAAATAGGCCAAGAAGGCGGCCAGCCCTCCTAATAAGAGCGTTTCCAAAACACCTTTTACCCATTTCGTGCTTGTAACTATACTCTTTAAATATCCTACAAACATCAGGGCAATGCAGGTAGCGACAGAAGATAGTATGAACAGGTTGACATTGGCCAAGTCAAAAAGCAATGCAAAGATATAGGCCAATAATGGAATAATACCGATTACGTTAAATGACATGAACGTAGCAAAAGCAGTTTTAAACGGTGTTTTATCATCCTGGGTCATCTCCAGTTCCTCCTTCATCATAGTATCTACCCACACATGTTTGTCGGCTGTAATGACTTCTACAACTTTTTCCAACAACTCACCTTCAAAGCCTTTGGCTGCATATATTTCTCGTATTTCCTCTACTTCCCGCTCACGCAGATTATCCACCTCCCAATATTCAACTGCCCTATGCTTTTCAAAGTTGTCACGATCAGCTTTAACTGAAAAAAAATTGCCCACAGACATGGAGAAACCGTCTGCAATAAGATTGGCGAATCCAAAAATCAGAACCCAGGTCAGATCAGCATTAGCTCCAGCCGCGCCAGCTACCACGGCAAAGGTTGTGATAGCTCCATCTATACCTCCATAGACAAATTCAGCTATATAATCCTTATTAAATATCCATATTTTACCCTTTTTATGGAGTCTCTTCTCTGAAATGATCATACTCATACATCTAAATTAGTAAAGTCCCATGACTCCTCACTGTCATAAAAGATATGCCCGCCTTCAATTTTTAAAGGAGACGGAATGTTGTTGTGGTACAACTGCCCTGTCCCCAACCCCTGATGTCCGCAGGCTTTGAGGTAAGGAGACATCTGGCAAATGGCATTTAATCCTATATTGGACTCCAGGGCCGAAGTAAGCCACCACCCAATATCCATCGATTCTGCAATCTCGACCCACTCCATACAAGACTGGATACCGCCTACCAGTGTAGGTTTTAAAATGATGTATTGTGGTTTGATTTTTTCAAGCAACTGCCGTTTGGCCTCTCGCCCGTAAATACCGATAAGTTCCTCATCCAATGCTATATCCACGGGCGTATTACTACAAAGCCTGGCCATTTCATCAGGCTGCCCTGCCGCAATCGGCTGCTCTATAGAATGAAGCTTATATTTACTCAGCACCTCAAGCTTATGTCGGGCTTCATGCACCTTAAAGGCTCCATTGGCGTCAACACGAAGCATAATGTTATTCTGATAGTATTTTCTTCGCACATAATCGAGTATATCTGTCTCCTTTTCAAAATCCAGGCTACCAATCTTCATTTTGATGCAATCAAAACCTGCATCTACTTTATTAGATATCTGCAGAAGCATGGCTTCCATATGTCCCATCCAGATAAGCCCGTTAATTGGAATTTTCAGTTCGGATCGTACAAAATCATTATCAAAAATCACTCTCCTGCCTCCGTTAAGCAGATCTAAAAGAGCAGTTTCCAGTCCAAATCTCACCGCCGGCAACTCAGCACCAGCCAATTCACCAGCTACCTGAAATACTTCTTCTGCTGTAGACGGCAAAACTCTGTCTTCAAGCCTGCTCAAGGCATCTGCAATCTGTTCTCCAAGATCCTTCCTATCATCTATACTCAGTTTTTTCAAAGGCCCACACTCCCCAAACCCAAATATTTCAGGGGCAGAAGTATCCCACACTTTAATAATCCATGTTTCTTTCTCTTTTAGCACACCCCGAGAGGTGCCCGCATCAAATTTAAAATTCAGAATATATTTTTGATAAGATGTCTTTAATGGCATAGCGTGATTAAATGAAGGCACAATTTGAATGATTTATCCCATTTAATCAACAACCTCACCCTATATTTGCAGCATGACAGAAAAAGAACTGCCTCCAATCAGCCTCAACGATTATAAATACGATCTGCCCGAAGAGAGAATTGCAAAATTCCCTTTAAATGAGCGTATTAACTCAAAATTACTGGTCTATAGCTCTGGAAATATTGAACATTCTGCCTTTCACCACCTGAGTGACCACATACCCAATGATGCTGCGCTGTTTTTCAATGACACGCGGGTAATACCTGCACGGCTACATTTCAGAAAAGAGACGGGTGCACATATTGAGGTCTTTTTACTGGAACCTATACTCCCAACACGTGACGTTGCACAAGCCATGTGGATAAAAGGTAGCTGCCAATGGAAATGCATGGTGGGTAACCTAAAAAAATGGAAAGATGACCAGGTACTGGAATTGATGTTGCCCATGCATGATAAACAAATATCATTAAAAGCAAGAGTCGTTGATCGCTCAACCCAACTGGTGGAGTTTACGTGGAATGATACCTACACCTTTGTAGATGTTATCCAGGCTGCGGGAAAGATACCACTCCCCCCATACATTAACAGAGAAGTAAGTGAGGAAGATAAAGAGAGGTACCAGACTATATATTCACATCACGAAGGTGCTGTAGCCGCTCCAACTGCCGGCCTACATTTTAGCAATCAGATATTGGAAAAATTGCAGCAAAAAGGTGTAGCCCTTAATTACCTTACACTACACGTAAGTGCAGGTACTTTCCAGCCTGTAAAAGAGGACAATGTTATTAATCACCCTATGCACTCCGAACAAGTGGTGGTAACTATGAGTAACGTTGATGCCCTTCTTGAAAACCCAAAAGTTGTTGCGGTTGGCACAACTTCCATGCGCACCCTGGAAAGCCTGTATTGGTATGGCGTGAAAATATTACTTAAAAATGATACCGTTTTTAATATCGAAAAGTTGTTGCCTTACCAGTTTGATCACTCTGATCTTCCCTCGGCTAAGGAGGCATTCAGCGCCATAAAAAAGATGATGACTGAGAATAACATTCAGACACTTGTCGGTCATACGGAAATCTTTATATTCCCTGGTTATAACTTCAAAGTTTGCAAAGGCCTGATCACCAATTACCACCTGCCTGGCTCTACTCTTATTTTATTAGTAGCTGCATTTATAGGTAAAAACTGGAGAAAGGTGTACCAGGAAGCATTGGATAACAACTACCGTTTCCTAAGCTACGGTGATAGTTCCTTACTTTGGCCATAGTTCAATAGACTAACCCAGATTTAAAAACCTGATGCTGGTTACACCTGAAAGTAACACCTTATCATTATTGAGATACTTTCTATTAATTAAGCAACAGGGTTCAAGTGAAGAACATGCATAAACCAGATGCAGGAAAAAGCTCCTCAACTTGAATACATCCAAAATAATCGTTATTTTTCTATATCGATAAAAAAAATCAGGACCATTGACTATTGTATGACCGAAAAAGTCTATCATCTGCCAGAAGAATTTAATGACGGGCATCAAGCCGTAAGCATACATTATTACGATGCTAAGCAGTCGTCTCAAAAAAACAAAGTGTGTTTCAGCCAAAATTTGTTATGTCTGTTGCTAAAAGGTACCAAAACCGTTTACAGTTGCTCTGGAAAGGCAGCATTTGAAAAAGATCAATTGATGTTACTCCGGCCGGGAAATACATTAATGACAGAAAGGACTACGACTGAAAATGCATACAAAAGCGTTCTCTTCTTTTTCAATAATGATTTCCTGAATGATTTTGTAAGGACCAATAGCATTCCGTTAGTTCGTGGAAACTCCAGCTCAAGCAGGGCAAAGATCCTGGCTAAGGATGAGTACGTCACTACTTTTGAAAAATCCCTTCTATTGATAGGGCATAAGCCAAGCCCTCCTCTTATTCACTCCAAACTGAATGAGATACTACTTTATCTTTTCGGCAGATATCCGGATGAACTCAACTGCTTTATTAATGAAGCACTGAGTAACAATAAAAATGTAGCATTCAAAAATGTAATTGAGTACCCTGACAGCTTCTTCCTTTCCAATGAAGAACTGGCTTTTTTGTGCAATATGAGCCTATCTACTTTCAAAAGAAAATTCAGGGAAGTATATGATACTACTCCACGGCAATATTATATTTCCAAAAGAATGAAAAAAGCGGCTCTGCTACTTCAAAAGGACTTTCGCCCGTCAGAGATATATCTTGAATTGGGGTATGAGAACCTTTCTGCATTCAGTAACGAGTTTAAAAAACACTTTGGCTCTTCTCCAAGAACGTTTAGACCCGAAAAGTTGAGCTTGTAGAAAAACAGTCTGGACTTTTAGCGCAACTTTTAAAGGATATAACTTCTCATTTTTGTAAAAACAAAAAATTATATCTATGAGAAGTATTTTGATCTTACTGTTTGTATTAACGACTGTTATAGCCAAGTCGCAGACCTTCACTCTTAAAAGTGATGAGCTTAGCGGCCAGGCAACTAAACAACAGGTATTTAATGGTTTTGGATGTACAGGCGATAATGTATCTCCTCAACTTTCCTGGGCAAATGCTCCTGAAGGCACGAAAAGTTTCGCTGTGACCATATATGACAAAGATGCTCCTACCGGAAGTGGATGGTGGCATTGGGTCATTTTCGATATTGATAAAGATATCAACAAACTTCTCTCCGGAGCCGGAGACCCTGCAAAGGACCTGGCTCCTAAAGGCGTAATCCAAAGTTTGAGTGATTTTGGCATGACTGGTTATGGCGGTCCTTGCCCTCCGCCAAATCACGGTCCTCATCAGTATACGGTAACCATATATGCACTTAAAGTTGAAAAGCTTGGACTTGACAGCAATGCAAATCCTGCACTGGTAGGCTACTATTTAAATCAAAATGTAATCGATAAGGCTTCTATTGTATTTTATTATAAACGATAAACCTATGAACGGCAATTACCTTGAAAGTATCATAAAGCAATTTGAATACTACAAATTACTAGGCGAGCGGACATTCTCACAGCTTTCCGACGAGCAATTGATGTGGGAGTATACAAAGGACTGTAATAGCATTGCGACTATTGTGAAACACCTTTGGGGTAATATGCTGTCTCGATGGACAAATTTCCTGACGGAAGATGGCGAAAAAGCATGGCGTAACCGTGATGCTGAGTTTGATAATAACATTACCAGCAGAGCAGAACTCATTACCCAATGGAATGAAGGATGGGAATGTCTTTTTCAGGCGCTTAAACCTTTAACTGACCATGATCTTGGCAAAGAAATATTTATCCGCAACCAGGGACATACCGTTGCAGAGGCTATTAATCGGCAACTTGCCCATTATGCCTACCATATTGGACAGATTGTATATATCGGAAAAATGAGTCGTAAGGATGGTTGGAAGACATTATCGATCGCCAAAGGCCACTCCAAACAGTTTAATACTCAAAAGTTTGCAAAGGAAAAACACCGGCAGCACTTTACCGATGAGTTTTTGAAAGGAAAGGAATAAAATAAGGCTTGCTAAGGAATAAGCCGATCGGGTGTCCTTAGCAAGCCCCTTAGTATTGCTGAAGCCTTTCTATTGAACGACTAAATCCTCAAAAGGCAGCAGAATATCATTGGTCCTGCGCTTGATATTTCCCAGAAGAACATCTGCTATGGCTTCGGAAATTTCATTATCCATAATCTTGTCTATCCAGAAAAATTCTCCAGCTGGGTTAATCTCAAGGAAAACATACCGGTTATCCGGGGTTAACAAAATGTCCGCTGCACCATATTCAGTCCCAGCCTACCTATCATTTGCAGCATCCTTGACTTTATATCCTCTGGTAACTCATAGACTTTCCTGTTATCCAAAGTTTTATACCCCTCTCTGCGCCAGTCAATTTCCGATTCTTTGGAAACTGAGGAATCAATAGCAGCAGTAAACACTTTGTCTCCAACGATGGTAACACGCCGTTCCAGCTTCTTTTCTATTTGCTCCTGGAAAGTCATCGGGCAAAACTCTCTATTTTAATTCTTTAAACCTCAGTGCTTACCCATTTTCATCGTCAACGAATATACTCATGGGTATACTTTTACGAACTTTTGCAAACTCTTCCTTCCCCATATCATAATAATCTTTTCCAAAAACTTCCTGAGCCTTTGTCTGATATATCTGCCTAAAGGCCTCCTGCGTCATCAGGAAGTTATTCAAATAGTCGATATAAAGATCTTCATCATCATATTTTGCAAGTACCAGATAATCAGACGAGTTCTTTTTCACATGCTCCATCACAAAGTCATAAACTTTTTGTTTCATATTGTATTCTCTACTCTCACCAAAATTAACTCTTAGTGGATCAACCCTTCCTGAAGCAATCATTTCCTCTGCATCCGGAAATGGCACATAGTTAAACTTTATTACATTTTCAGGAGTTGGTGGCAACATCATAGCAACCTCAACCTTTTCACCTTCTTTGGTTTGTCCTAAAAAAAGGAGCTTCCTTTTGTCCGCCCTGCGTAATTCCCAAATCACATCCCGCACAAAGCCCATTTTCTGATCTTTGTCTATTCTTGCTATAATTACCGCCTCATGAGGTAAGTTAGCCTTTTCAACAGCACCTTTTACTTCTTCCAGTTGGTAATACTTCCCATTAACAGCTATTTTGTCGTTACTGACAGACAGGTTTAACACATCAGTCCCTCCATTAAACTTGTATTTTGTAGCTGGCAAAACAGGTAAATTCACTTCATCCGTTAAACCCTCAACCTCTGTCCCGACCGATGTAGCCTCAGATACCTGTTCATCAATACCTGAATTACATTGTATGAATATTACACTTGATATTACCGTTGCTAGTATGGTCATAGCTACTTTTATCTTACCTGACCAACCTGATTTATTGTTTTTCATCATGGCTATTCTCTTTTTAATAAATGATAAATTAAAATTGTGTACCAACCCATTTGAGTTGTTGCTGATTAATTGACTCAAAAGCATAGTTTGATACTCTACCAGGGAATAACCCGAATTCATTATTTTTTCATCTGCTATATATTCATGTGTTGCTTTTAGTGATTTAATTAACCTCCATATGAGTGGATTAAACCATAGAAATGAGGCCAAAACCTGAACAAAGATCAGGTCAAAAGAATGACGCTGCTGTATATGAACCCTTTCATGTGCCAGTATTTGCTCAAACTCTGATGACCCGACCATATCCTCATGCACAAAAACATAATGCAAAAATGAAAATGGCGCGATAGGATCTGGTAGCCTGACAACTATCAAATCGCCTAAGCTTTGCCTGGGGTAGATAACTGACATTCTCCATAACTTGTAAAGGCCCACAACAACCCGGGATAAACACACTGCAACACCTATTATATAAAAAGCTACCAATGTATTCACACCCAAATCTACCCAATCAAATGTCTCCTTACTCACTGCATATTCCTCCCCTTTCCCCATTGGCCTTTCACCGAAGTTTTCAAACTCCCATTTGGCCATGGCATCATAATATGACGTTCTAAATTTGCTGATCTCCTGCACTTGCTGCTCCAGGAGCTGAACCCCTGCAGGATTAAAATCAAAACTCATCCATGGAACTACTATTGAAAACACTAGAATACCCAGCAAAAAGAATCTGTTGAGATTAAAAAATGTCTCTCGTCTCAAAACCAGAACATATAACAAATAGAAGAATGCCAATACAGCACCCGACTCTAAAAAATACATTATGGTCTTAATCATTCTTTTTCGATTTTAGCTCTTCCAGCATTTTCATTACTTCATCAACCTCTTTTTCGTTGAGTTTTTTACTCTCTGAAAAAAAGTTGACAACCTGCTTCAATGAATTATTATAATAATCTGAAACCACTTTTGACAGCTGCCCTTTCCTATACTTTTCCTTTGACACCAAAGGATAATACTGATGTGAATTACCATAAGCCTTAAAGCCTACGATCTCCTTTTGCACCAATACCCTCACTATGGTAGATACAGAATTGTATGGAGGTTTCGGGTCGGGATATTGCTCAATAATATCCTTGATAAAACCTTTCTCAATATCCCAGAGAATCTTCATTATTTTCTCTTCTGCCTTGGTAAGTGTCAACATTGTTTTATGAGTTTAAATTAATCAGCACTCAAGAATACAACTTAAAAACAAGTTTTACAACTTAATATTAAGTTATTTAACTTATTCATTAGTTTGTCAACTTAAAAATAAGTTCATAACACACCTCATCCATCAAAGAATCAACTCAATTTCCTGATATGCTCAGTATAAAGTTTTAAGTCTTAATAACTGAATTGAAAGGCCGATTGCCTTAACTTAGTATAGCAATGCAACGTATCTTAAATTAATAAACCCTCCAAAGCACCAATGTCAAACATAGATCTGATCATAGAAGAACGTGCCGCAGATATTGGCAACTTTATGGTAGGCAGATTGCTACCTTTCCGGCAAAAAAGAGCTGTGGGGCCTTTTGTTTTTTTAGACCATATGGGGCCGGTCACGCTTAAGGATCATGAAAATTTCGATATTCCTCCCCATCCACACATTGGACTTTCAACCCTTACTTACCTGTTTGAAGGAGCCATGGTGCACCGAGACAGTCTGGGTTATGAGGTAGAAATACAGCCCGGTGCGGTCAACTGGATGACGGCAGGTAAAGGGGTGGTACACTCTGAACGCACTCCTGAACACTTAAGACATTCGGATAAAAGCCTGCATGGCCTGCAGATCTGGGTAGCTCTGCCGAAGGAACTGGAAGACTCCGCCCCATTGTTTGCCCATGTTGAAGCCAAAGATATACCACATTGGCATCAAGATGGTGTAGATATAAAACTGATTGCCGGAGAAGTCTTGGGAAAAAAATCACCTGTACCCGTGCACAGCTCACTATACTTATTAGAAATTAAAAGTACCCATGCGGCTACGCTAGCTATAGGCAAGCATCTGTTTGGAGAAAGTGCACTTTACATACTCGAAGGACACATAAAAAGTGACGGGAATATCTATGAATCCAGACGAATCCTCGTTGCGAAGGAAAGCAGCCTGTGTGAATTTGAAATTGGTACCAACAGCACTGTTTATATATTTGGAGGGCTTCCTTTCCCTGAAGAACGCTTCATCTATTGGAATTTTGTAAGTTCTGATAAGCATACAATCGAAAAGGCCAGAAATGACTGGCGCGATCAGAAATTTGCTAAAGTACCAGGAGAAACAGGTTTTGTACCCATTCCCGAACGAAAAAACTAATGAAACCTTTTCGCTTCTATCATTCATGCAGAATTTCTAAGATGAAGAAGTTACAGATGAATCTATAAAGGAACCGAAACCAAAGATTAAAGCTTTTAAAAGCAAACTTTAACAAGTTTTCACACAAACCCTACTTCAGTATAATATGAGTTTTTTGAAAGCAGAATGGAGAAAGCTGGCCATTGCCAACTACGAAATAGCCCCGGATATACTCCAGCCACACCTCCCCTATGGCACCGAACTCGACACCTGGAATAATATCTGCTTTGTAAGTCTGGTAGGTTTCAAGTTCGTCAACACACGCCTGCTTGGTTTCCCTATCCCCTTTCACAGAAACTTTGAAGAGGTAAATTTAAGGTTCTATGTCCGCCATAAGCACAAAGGGGAATGGAAACGAGGTGTTGTATTCATTAAAGAGATCGTTCCCCGGCATGCCATTACCCTGGTAGCCAACACCATATACAAAGAGCACTACCAAACCATGCGCATGTCGCATGAATGGCAGCAGTTGAAAAACCACCATACGGTATGGTATGGCTGGGAATACAGCGGCAAAGTAAACTCATTTCTCGTTAAAGCTGACTTGGAAGCAACAGATATGACTACAGGCTCAGAAACGGAATTCATCACCGAACATTACTGGGGATACACTAAGGTTGGAGCACAAAACACCATGGAGTATGAGGTCAGGCATCCCAAATGGCAAATTTACAAGGTCCATGAGCATGAAATTGACGTTGATTTTGAAACCCTTTACGGTGAGGAGTTTAAGGATTTAACCTGTGCTGTTCCTAAATCGGTGATGCTGGCAGAAGGTTCAGAAATAAGTGTTGAAAACAAAAGGAAGATTGAATTTTAAAGCCGATAAGCCAATTTGCATAAGTTACCCATTAGCTCAAAAAAACAACAATATGGCATCTTACAATAGAAAAACTCCGCCTAAAAATGACTGCCCCATGGAGGCTGCGGTAAATGCAATATCAGGAAAGTGGAAACTAGCTATTTTGTGCGAACTCAACCGCGGCACCTGTAGACTGAAAGACCTTGAAGCTTACAACCCCGAAGCCTCAAAGCGGGCACTAACCCAGCAGTTGGGCGAGTTGGTAGATGATGGCATTATCACAAAAAAGGATTTTGACGTATATCCCAAAAAAGTAGAATACTCCCTCACTCCTTTGGGTAAGGAATTCATGGTGGTAATAAACGCCCTCGGGAAAATTGGAGAAAAAATGTAAATAGTTATGGGGGCAAATTTGCCCCTTATTGCCTCTATTTCCTGACACCTTTAGTTTTGACCATCAAAATTAAAAATCATGGACAGAAGATTATTGGGCAACATTTTGATCACGTCATTTTTAGCACTTTCAGGCTCAGGCCTGTTTATTTACTTTATCCCCTTCAGCAAACCGGTAGCCTCTCTGCATACTTTATTTGCACTCATATTTTTACTCGGGGCCGTCTTTCACATTGCAAACAATAAAACTCCACTCTCAAATTACATCAGTGGCAAGGGGCAGAAAAAGTTTAAAAAGCTTCAAAGCATGATCATTTTATCAATTTTCATACTGATCTCTGCCGGCATACTTTACAACATCCCATTCTTCAATAGTATTTATAACTGGGGCAATACTTTCAGAAACAGTCAACTGGGAAAATCGGAACAAACCCTGAATTACGAAACGATCAACCTGAACGGTTTGACAGGTCAACATGACATCAGCATTGAATTGAAAAAGGGAAGTACCTTTCAATATCCCCTGTTTGCCATCTGGCTTGAAGACTCCATTGGAAATTACATCAAAACCCTGTATATCTCACGGGTTATAGCCTCAAGTACTTTCGACTATGGAGAGAAGGTAAACAATGAATGGAAACCTGCCGTCGTAAGAAGACCCGAAGCACTACCCTATTGGTCTCATAAGCGTGGCATCAAAGCCTCTGATGGTCTTTATATACCGCTCAATGGCGCTCCTGACTTGGATGGAGTATCTGGGGCAACTCCAACCGGCAACTTCATTGTCACCTCAAAAAGTGACCTTAACGCTCTGAAATACTACAAAATATTTTTGGAGGTCAATCAGTCATACGACTGGAACGAGCACTACAGCGAAGGCCGTTTCCCTGACGATGAAATCTACTCTGGCTCCGGACAGGTGGGACAGCCCTCATTGATCTATGCCACTGATCTTAGTGCTGCCGACCTTCAGCAAAAAACTTATAAATTGTTAAACCTTATCGGGCATGGACATCATTCAGGTAAAGATGGTAAGCTATATACCGACCTGAAAAACATTACCACAGCTAAAAAGATTGTCGACCGTATAATCCTGGCGGTAGAATAAAAGGTTGTTATTAAGTTAAGATGCGAGACTCCATGTGCACATGTACTTTATTGATTGGTAAATTTATTTTAGAATAGCAGCTTGCAGACCTAAATCGCGGCTTTACTAAACTTCCAAAAGTTTGGTAAAGCTATACGTTCCGGAGCTCCAGCTGAGAATAATAGTCTTAAAGCAGAGGTTGCCAACTTTCTGTGTATCACCTCACCCGGCAAAGGTCTGTAGACTGGTATTGGCTGGAATGCCCTCTCCGTACCGGAAGAGGGAACTTTGACTCTGTTTCCTCTTCAGTTTATCAAATGCAGGTTCAATTCATTTTCAACCAAGTTATAATCTAGTGGTATATAGCATTCAGGAAGTAAGTGAAGGGTAAAGCAAGGTTAGAAGGCCTACTATGCTACATATTTGCGGCACTAACCCGCAAATTTCAATTCCTCCTAGGTACGATTAGAAGTAGACTTCAATACTACGCTTATATATATGCGTAAGCTATTTCAATTCCTCATAGGTGCAATCACTAAATTCTCCCTCGAGGGAGATGCCGAAGGCAGAGGGTGTATCCCTCCTAATCCATTTACTCGTACCCACTTCCATGCCGCACAAACCACTCGTGAACCAAGCCGCATTAACAAAGCTTGGTTTCAATTCCTTCTAGGTGCGATTAACAGGACGCGAAGAGTGCCAAGATTGCGGTAAATATGGAGATTTCAATTCCTTCTAGGTGCGATTAACAGCCGAATAAAAATAACGGACTCAGGAGATTTTGTATTATTTCAATTCCTTCTAGGTGCGATTAACAGCTGAAACAGTATTTGGCACGAAATTGAAACGGCTTTATTTCAATTCCTTCTAGGTGCGATTAACAGACTTTTTTCCTCATGGTACTCACGGGCTTTTTTATTGATTTCAATTCCTTCTAGGTGCGATTAACAGGGTAAGATCTATATGGGAGATGACTGTATAGATATATTTCAATTCCTTCTAGGTGCGATTAACAGCGGGAATGCCGTGTCAGTCCTTTTTCTTTATTTGAATTTCAATTCCTTCTAGGTGCGATTAACAGTAGAGGTCATCTTATTAAAGAGGTTCGTAAGGACGAAATTTCAATTCCTTCTAGGTGCGATTAACAGGCTCAAATGCCTGAATATATCATTATCTCAAAAAAGCAATTTCAATTCCTTCTAGGTGCGATTAACAGTAGCTAAAATATTAGGAAGTAAGGTTGTTGATGAGGTATTTCAATTCCTTCTAGGTGCGATTAACAGTATTAAAAAACGGATATTCAAGGAGTACTATGTATATTTCAATTCCTTCTAGGTGCGATTAACAGCAGGTAAACGGCGAAGAGTTTGAAGGCAGCACCCTACATTTCAATTCCTTCTAGGTGCGATTAACAGTTATTGTTATAGGTAGGATCGTAACTAAAAAAGAACATTTCAATTCCTTCTAGGTGCGATTAACAGCCGTTAGGCTTAAGAGTAAAAATAGGCTCAATTTATAAATAAAACAACATGTCAAAGAGCTTATTTATTCCTTTAAATCGTCTACCCTTGATCATATAATTTATGCCGGGGTTAGACGACACTTATATGTTATTCATTTACAACTAATTACACTCGAATCTACACTATCCATAAGGCTGCCTTATGGTAAAGTATACCTGATCGACGACTAAAGGAAGTTATAAAAACATAAAAACTAAGGTACCGCAGTTTGCAAAATGACCAATACATTAGCGCGTGTCAATACCCAACCCTGGGTATTTTAAGATAGGCAATCAGTATTCTTTATACTTTATTTACCAATAACGGCAACCCGAGAACCACTGCTTTATATTCATTGAGCACCTTGCTGTATTCTTTGGTGCCTGGTGGGGTTTCAGGAATAAATGCACGGTTCAGGTGCGACAGCCAATGCAAAGCACTTTCACGACGGATCACCCTTTCTTCATTGTTGAACTCGGCTACATTTCCTCCCTGAAGGATATAATAAAAAGGTTGGCTATGGTATATCTTTACCTTACCCGTATCAAATCAGTTGCAGGGACAATTCACAGGATCCCTGATCAGCAGTACCTGTAGTACACCACGAACCTGTTTAAGCTGCTCCACCTGACCTCTCAGGCTATAATACATGAACTGAAAGTTTCTTTCATAGTCTTGTAAAGTATTGGCTTTATTCATGATCTCATGCAGTCCGTTTTCATAGATCAACTGTCCAAACTCCATATTAATGTCTTCGTAAGATTTGGCCAGTTGCGTTGTATGACAGACCAAGTCATTAACGGCTTGTAAAAGTTGACCGTAACGTTCCACTGATTCTTCCCACCTTGTATTTTGTTTTCCCATAATTTCAAATTTATAATGGAGCCACCACCCGGGGAGACACTTGCAACTCCCCTGAGATGACTGTTAACACAAACCCATATAGACGTGGGTATTTCTAAATATCCTCTTCTTTTACAAAGCCCATAACCATACTACCTTTTACAGCATACTTGTAGCTCTTTGACCTCCTGTCGAACACTACCGGAGCATCAAAGTCTTCTTTCAGTATTTTGAACAGGTTAAATACAGTCCTTCTCGATACATTTAGTTGTTCTGCAAAATCTTTCGCCTGCCCCACGTTACCATTTTGCAAGAGCTGGTCCACCTGCTCTATCTTTTCAATGATCTTTACTGACTTCATTTTCCATTAATCATTCCATGAGGGTTTATCTGAAATTGATTTTTGCCTTGTAACATAGCTGCTCAATAACCCACAACAATTATAGAAGAGGTCATGGAGGAGGTACCATAAATGCACCTCCCCTGACCCGTCAACCTAAACCCTATTCAGGCTTTTGACTTCCACAAGTGTATTCCCTCATATCCTTTTCAATATTCTGACCGTTGGCAAAGCTCAGTTCAACTTTATTAGGGTTGATGAAGCATACACATGGCAATTCTGTTCGATTTGTATATATTTGATTGGGCTAAAAATAACCTTTGTTACAAAAATCATAACAATACAAATATAGAAATAAGTGTCATTTTCTAAAACAATTTCGAAAAGAATTTCTCTTCTCCGTACTGAGCGTGGCCTTACTTTGGAAGAAGTGGGAAGTCAAATGGAGCAAATAACCGGTAAGCCATACCCCAGAAACAAGGTTTGGAGCTATGAGAATAACAAACTCAAAGTACCGGCTGAACTTATTCCTGTATTTGCCAAAATATTTGATATCACTACCGATGAGTTGTTTTACGAATCCGGTCAGCTGGAGAAAACCGGCCAGTTTGAAGGAAGTCTGGCAGAATATCGGAGATTGGTAGAAAGCAATCCTGAGAAGGCACTAGAGAAAGCCTCTGAAATTGTACAAACCGCGCAGGCTGAAAACATTCATCTAAGAGAGCAGCTCACCATGTGCCAGCAAGAAAACGAGAGGTATAAAAAGGAAAATACCGAGCTTAAAAAATTTGTGACCGACTTCAACAAGTTTCTACGCAATGCTGAAAAGCTTGTGCCTAAAGAGGGAAATGACTGATGCTATTGGTTTCTTGTAATGAATTAAATTTACGTACATTTCCAATCCACTTCATATAGTTATAAATCTTCGGGACCATGATCATGTCCTTCATTGACGCCTTCAGTGTTGAGTACATGATCTGAGGCAGGAATAACTTCCTCTTCCTGGCATGCGGTAAAAGTCAGTACAAATAGAGACATGAGTACAATAACAGCAATTATTCTAATTTTCATTTGCTTCTGAGTTTAAAGGGTTGGTTAGTTGTATACTGCATTAAAATTCTCTAGGACCTGACTCATCCCCTTTATCTCCTTCTGTCTCTAGAAGTTGATCATTTGAGGGCCCAACCTCTTCCTCCTGACATGCGGTAAAAGCCAGTCCAAATAGAGCCATAAGAGCGACAACAGTAATTTTTCTAATTTTCATTTGGTTCTGAATTTATATAAGTGTTTGGTTAGCGTTTGTTGCATAAGCACTTCAAAACTTGCCCCGCTACACCCCGGTATAAACCTCTATCGGTTATTCCGCCATTCGGGAAAGGATTTTCTGTAGCTCTGCAACGTTCTTCGCACCATATTCATCCATCATTACTTGCAAACCCGACTCGTAGCGCCCCAATGCCCTTTTATCTTTCCGATGCTTATTTATGATATATATGATCAATAAGCAGGATAACACCACAAGGAACGTGGTGATCAAAGTGCTTATCTGAAAGGTAAATGTCTCTTTCTCAAATAGTGCGAGATCCTCCTTATGTCGTTCTGATTCCTTCAGACGAGCAATCTCCAGTTCTGCTTTCTCTATACTTTCCTGATCGTACTTAGATTGTATCAGCCTGATTTGTTCTTCCAGCATCTTATCCTTTCTGTCCCTGATCATGCTGTACTTCTCAATCGGAACTTCAACTCCACTAAGAGACGCATTGTTTCTCAGATTTTGAATGGCATTCAAAGCCACACCCAGTTCTTTGGAAAGCAATTCATTATCTGTTGCTGACAGTTCCACCACCTGATCATAATAGTTTAGTGCAGCTTTATAATCACCCTTGAGAACGGCCAATTCTCCTAAATAATTATAATTAGGTCGCTTATCCGCATCTGCTAAAGAGTTCTTTAATTCCAGCGCTTCATTCAACCACTTTTCAGCTTTGGCAATTTCACCTGCCTTCATATAGCTCTCCNTGCTTCATTCAACCATTTTTCAGCTTTGGCAATTTCACCTGCCTTCATATAGCTCTCCCCTATATTTCCATGTAGGTAGGCCTTTTCCAACTGCTGTTTGTCATCCAAATATGTTAGGCCTTCTTCAAAGCTTTTTATTGCATCATCAAACCTTTGTTTCCGAAAGTACCATTCTCCGTATAAGTTATGATAATTGTAAATCCAATGATCAGAGGCAATTATTTTGCTGATTTGACTGCCTTTTATAATGTAATTTTCAGCTAAGACATACTTACCGTCATTCATGCATAATAAGCTTATGTTATCATACACCACTGCAAGTTTTTCAAGTTTATTCAATCGGGAATATATTTTCTCTGCATCTTCAAGATGATATAAACCTTCATCCGTTCTCTCTACAAGTCGGTAAACATTACCCAAATTTACAGCTAACTTAGCTTGTTTCAGTGAGTCGTTTAATTGGTTATACAGTATCAGAGCTAATTTGTAAGATTTGACAGCTTCTCCATATTGATTACTCATTCTATTTAAGTAACCATGATTCTCATAGTACCTAGCCAAATATTCCTTATTGTCCAATTCTACTGCTAATGTTCTCACCTTTTCAAGCAATTCAAAAGCTATAGCTGGTTCTTTATAGTGGCTAAGATAGTTTTGATAAGTATTCTCTAAAGTTTCTAGTTTTGATGGGGCGGGATCATAATTCTCTTCTTGGGTACAAGCTGTCCAAAGCAGTAAACTAAAAACAGCCAGAGCTAACAATCTCGGCATAAGTAAAAGTGGGTTTATCAGGTTGATTAAAAATTGCAACAATACCGAACAAAGATGTCGGTATTATTACAATAATCAACGTCCTTATCTATAGCAAAACTTACATGCATAAGAAAAACTCTTAGTCTCGCCAGTTCTAATTATCAATCATCTTCCGGCCCCAGATCATGTCCATCATTATTACCTTCTGTATTAAGTACATTATTAGTACTTGGGATAATTTCTTCCTCCTGACATGCGGTAAAAGCCAGTCCAAATAGAGCCATGAGAGCGATAACAGTAACTTTTCTAATTTTCATTTGCTTCTGAATTTAAAGGGTTTGGTTAACATTTGCTGCACGAATGTTTCAGATATGCAACAGGTACAAACTTAACTTTAAATGTATTTATCGACTAATCGCACTTTCAGGCTTATGTTACGCTGGTAATGAATAGGTTAGAGTTATACTATTTAACTTGAGTGCAATTAACCTGCCCTCTTAAAAAAAGATAAAATATGAGCCAGCCACTTAATGCTTCATGATTAAAAGGTCGAAATACCGTATAAAAGAGAGGGTAAATCACTGATTTATCAGGAAAGCTTACATAGTATTTCAAGTTGGAGGTCGCTATTAAAATCTAAAGCTGCAGACGTAAAATACCCAAGGTTGGGTATTGATTTCATCTATTTTTATTACCAAACTTGGAAATCTATACAACTTCGTTTTTACTATGAAAAAAGAGAAGCAATTCTTTATAAAACTACAGGAAACCAAGCAACAGGATGTTAAAGTATTATTAAAGAAGGCCTATCGCGGAATTTGGGAAACAGCAATTAAAAAGTATTCTGACAGTGCTCACTTCATTTATGAATTGCTTCAAAACGCAGATGATACCAAAGCCACTTGGGTTGAGTTTCATCTTAAAACCGACGGCCTGTGGTTCAAGCATAACGGCTCCGTTCGTTTCTCCATATCCAACCCAGATAATGAAGATGAAGATTCAGAAATGGGTAACCTAGGCCATATCAATGCTATTACCTCAATTGGTAATTCAACCAAGATTGACGAGCAAAAAATTGGGAAATTTGGAATAGGCTTCAAGGCGGTTTTTGCATATAGCATGTCACCACACATCTATGATGACAACTTTAACTTTAAATTAGAGAATTATATAGTACCAAATGAAATTGAATCACTCAATGGACAACGGGCAGCAGGAGAAACTGTATTCTATTTCCCTTTCAACCATATATCAAAGTCTGCGCAGGATGCTTATACTGAAATTGAAGACAAATTAGACTCGCTGTTTCAGCCAATCCTTTTCCTTACTAACCTCCAAAAGATCACTTGGAAATCCAACGAGAACGACGGTGTTTACTCAAAACATCTATTAAAAACAGAGCAACTTGATAACATCCGTGCAGAATTAATGGAAGTTGAAAGCGTGGAGAATGAAATCAGCAACAAAGAACTAATTTGGCTATTCTCAACAGACTTTTCGCACGAGCAACTAAAATCCCAACACCGCATTTATGTCGGCTTCTTTGCACTTGATCAAAAGGAATTAAAGACCGGATATACCTATGAAGCATTCTGTTTCTTTCCCACAAAAGAGGAAACTAAGCTAGGTTTTGTAATTCAGGCACCTTTTCTTTTAACAGACAGTAGAGAAGGAATAAAGGCAGGTGAGCAATGGAATCTGGAAATAATACAATTTGCAGCCAAACTAGCGGCCAATTCTTTATCAATATTGAAAACCATTGGTCAAAGAGATAAATCCTATTTGCTCAACGACAGTATTTTAGAACTAATACCATACAAAGAAAGTGACTTTGCTGACATAGGAAGCAAAGCCAAAATTTCATTTAAACCCTTCTACACTGAGATTCTCAAGAAATTTCAGAACGAACAATTATTACCCGGACGAAACGGTAAGTATTACAAATCAACAAAAGCCTATTGGGCATCAGATCCCGAATTGGCAGAACTCTTTTCAGATGAACAGATAAGCAAACTAATGAACAATCCTGAGTCGGGATTAGTGTTTGTAAGCAAGGGACAGAAGCAACTAAGCCAAGCCAATAAGCCTTTAGAGAACTACATTAATTTAATCATCAGCGACACCTTAGATCCAAAAAAGCTTCTCAGGAGAATTGACGCCTCATTTATAGAGGTACAATCTGATGAATGGCTATTGAAATTCTATGCTTATTTAGGGGGACGAAAATCCCTTTGGGATGATAGAGATAAACTTGCTCAAAAACGTCCAATACTACTCAACCAAGAACGAAAAGCGGTTACCCCTTTCAATGATGACTTAATAGCACCAAACATTTTCCTTCCTTCGGATAGGCCAACTGGGTACGATACCATATACAAGCCTTTCATTGAGAATGAAGAAGCTCTAGAATTCTTCAAAGGTTTAGGTATTGGCAAACCTGATTTACGAGCAGAAATTTTCAAAACTATAATTCCACAGTACAAGGATGGATTTAACTATAATGATAAGGATAAAATATTAGCTCATTTTGATTCCTTTCTATCCTATTTTGATATCTGTCCTGCATCCTTACTAAATGATTATGTAGATAAATTGCAAAAAATTCACTTTATCGCCACAAGAAAAGCGAGCGATCCTGATACCATTTATTTCTGTCATCCAAAATCTATTTATATTCCAAGTAAGCAGCTAAATATATACTTCGAGCATGCTAAAGAAGTGTATATTCTTGACGAAGACTACTATTTGGACCTTATTCATAGCCCCCGCAAAAATTCATTTTACGCATTCCTTTCAGCCTTATTTTGTAACTCTAAACCTCGTCTTATTCACAAAAAGGTTGACACCACCCATGAAAACAAAGAAAAATTTGGTCTTACAGGTATTGAAGTTTCCCATACCTACGTTTCCAATCAAACTATTAAAGATTCAATTCTGGATGGATTAGAAGATGCTGTTGCAAATATTAACCTTGAGCTTTCTGTGCTTATTTGGGAGTATATGCTGTTTCACATATATGGCAAATCTACTAACTCAATTGAATCAATCATATTGGGCACTTTTTTGTATGTTCCCAAATGGAATCAATATCAGAGATCTCATAAATTTGAGTCCACCTTATCATCAATTCTAAAAAATGACAAGTGGCTTTACGATAAGGATGGAAATCTAAAATCTGCCAGGGAAATCCAAAGAGAAGAACTGAATGAAATTTATTATTCCCAAGACTATGATATCTCTGCATTTCTTGAATTCTTAGGAATCGAAAGCCCGGAAGATGAATTAGAGCTCTCAGAAGAACAAAGAGCTACATACCTACTTGGCAAGAAGCTTCAAGAAGAAGGTATAACCGAAGAAGAATTAGCTGAAGCATTGAGTATGATTAAAGCTAAGAAAAAATCAGCTAGTTGGCAGGAAAATAACGATACGAAGGAAAATAGTGACTTCATAGATGATGCTATTGAGGACACTTTAGACCGCCTCAAAAAAGGTATTGAAAAGAAGCGTAAGACAAGGTCTGAAAATCAAAAAGAAGAACCAAAACAGGAAGAGCATGACTCTCCCGAATCAATGGTTGACCAGGATGAATACAATAAGCCTTCTGTTGACCTTCAAAAGAAAATTGACAGGCTCAAAGAACAGACAGAAGCCCAGATTGAAGACCTTACCCGAATAGAAAAGTTGAATGAAGCTGTTTCAGATTCTGAAATGTACTCGTATGCATGGTTCAAAGCATTACTTGAACTGGAATATCTGAACAGCTCTGAATCCAACACCCATGGAAAGGAAATATCAATTCAATTTACCAAAGCAGAAAAAGAGCCGGGTACAGAACGAACTTTGATTCTCAAACACCCAAATAGATATATACCTCAATCCATTGAGGATATTGGCGATCTCCAAATTCGCTTGTATTCTGGCGAAGAATCCAAAACGGTAACAGTTGAGGTTGTAAGTGTAAAAGAGTATACCCTACGGGCAAAGCTGAAGAAAGCTGCTGACATTTCAGATATTGATCTACCAAAAATAACCCGAATTGCTATTGACATAAAGAATCCGGTATTCATACTTGAAGAACTTCGTAAAGCCTTCAACCAGCTTGGCTTTGACAATGATTATAATTTGCATAAAAACCTATCGAAAGACCTTCGCTTTATCTTTGGTCCTCCTGGTACGGGCAAAACAACCTATATAGCAACCAACGAAATTATTCCTTTAATGCAGCAGGATGAAAATTTAAAGGTTCTTGTTCTTACCCCAACTAATAAATCTGCAGATGTTCTTACAAAGCGGATTATTGAGGAAATGGAGGATGATGAGACCTATTATCATTGGCTACTCCGCTTCGGAAATACTAGTGACGAGTCGTTGGAAAATAATATGGTTGTAATCGACAAAACCTTTGACATTAGAACTAAGCCCAAGAATACCACAATTACAACCATAGCAAGGTTTGCATACGATTATTTTCAACCTGAAACACATGATGAACGACTACATCTAAAATTCCTACAATGGGACTATATAATCATTGATGAAGCCTCAATGGTTAACTTGGCCAGTATAGCCTATGTACTTTACCAAGTGCCGAATGCCAAATTTATAATTGCCGGAGACCCATTCCAAATTCAGCCAATTACTCAAATCGAGCACTGGAAGGATATGAATATCTACAGCATGATCAACCTTGATAGGTTTGTTCAACCAATGACAACTCCTCATGATTTTAAAATAATAAGTCTTTGCAAACAATACAGGTCAGTTCCTACCATTGGAAATCTTTTCAGCCACTTCACCTATAATGGGATTCTCGAACACCATAGGACTGGTGAAGAACAAAAAACTTTAAGCATAAAAGGGCTTAACTTCAGGGATATAAACATCATCAAGTTTCCAGTCACCAAGTCTGAAAGCATTTATAAGCCAAATACTTTGAACAAATCGAACTATCAAGTCTACTCGGCGTTATTTACGGTCGAGTTCGTTCAATCACTTGCCATTCAGGTTCAGACAAACCATAAAGACAGGTTCAGAATTGGAATTATTTGTCCTTACAAGGCCCAGGCAACCCTTATTGAAAAATTACTTGCACAACAATTTGAAGAGACCGAGAAGGTTGAAATTTTGATTGGTACAATTCATGGTTTCCAAGGAGATGAATGCGATATAATCATTTCGATCTTCAATCCACCATATTCTATTAGCAACCACCCGAGCATGTTTCTCAATAAACAAAATATACTCAATGTATCCATTAGCAGGGCAAGAGATTACCTGTTTATTTTGATGCCAGATGACCGCACCCAAGGTATTGAAAACTTATACAAAGTAAAAAAAATTGAAAGGCTTGTTTATCACTTGGCTCCTGACAATCACTCAGTCTATGAATCTACCAAAATCGAAGAAATTATGTTTGCCAGTGATAGTTATATATACGATAACTCATTCGCCACCTCGCATCAAACTGTAAATGTATACTCAAAGCCTGAGCGGAAATATGAAGTTCGTTGTGAAGAAGTTGCAGTAGATGTTCAAATAAAACAATGATTTTTATCCTATGGTAAAGAAATCATATTTTTCATACTTGATAGTTTTATTTGAAAACTGGAAGATAATAATTGATGCATCTGCTCATTTTTCAAAACGGGTTAAAAAGTTCTCCACCCCTTTACCCTAATCACCTCTCAACCCTATCAGACACAACGAAACAGACATAACTCCCTGAAAATTATTGAATTTCATCCCTGCTTAGCATATATTGGCCGATATTTTATCCGCATTCCACCATGAAAGCAGCAAAAAACATTTTTCACTACATCAGCTATCTTCAATATCCCTTTATTTTAATAAGTCTGTTCTATCTCTACAAACCTCTTATTTATGATTTAAGCACTGTTTGGGATAACCTTAATAAGGTACTGATATTAATGGGGCTGGGTATCAGTTTGGCCACCCTGCAAGACACCCAAAAGATGCAGAATAAACTCTCAAGAAAGGTATGGCAAAACCCAAGATATAGCAGGATATTCCTTCTTTATCTACTCTCTCCAGTGGTTATTATTATCTCATTTGGTTTGTATGGTCTTTTGCTATCAGCAAACAAGCAATTAGTAGAAATAGCCCCTGGGATCGTTGTTTTCGGCATCGGTCTTATCGGTTTTCTTAAAGCAGGTGTTGAAATGGCTGAAAATCACAGAAAGGATCAGACCGCAAAAGTACATAATGCATAACTCAACTAATCAGCAGCGTCACTTTATTATACACAAGCCTTTTGGGTATTTATCTCAGTTTGTCAGCAATCAAAATAAGCAGAGAAACAAAAAAATGCTGGGTGACCTTTATGATTTTCCGGAGGGTGCCATGGCTATTGGCAGGCTGGATGAAAGCTCTGAAGGGCTACTTCTCATCACTACGGACGGCAAGGTGAGTGAGCAGGTACGAGGTAAAAATGTAGAAAAGGAATACTATGCCCAGGTAGATGGTGACATTACCAGTGAGGCCATAGAGCAACTAAAAAAAGGCGTGGAAATAGGTACAGGTAGCAATGCTTACAACACCCTGCCCTGTCATGCTTTTCGGCTAGACCAGCTCCCTGACTTTCCTCCACGTGCAAAAAAGATAAGGGATGAAAGACATGGCCCTACCAGCTGGGTATCCATTACCCTAACTGAAGGAAAGTTCAGGCAAGTTCGCAAAATGACGGCTGCGGTGGGCTTTCCGACCTTGCGACTGATACGGGTCAGAATTGGAGATATATTGATCGACCATATGAGTCCCGGGCAAACCATAGAAGTTGATAACTTCAATATAAACACTGAATAATTGAAGGT
Source organism: Fulvivirga marina (assembly GCF_016775155.1). Taxonomy (GTDB): domain Bacteria; phylum Bacteroidota; class Bacteroidia; order Cytophagales; family Cyclobacteriaceae; genus Fulvivirga; species Fulvivirga marina. The sequence continues at coordinate 82,847 of NZ_JAEUGD010000019.1, forward strand.
TCATAAACATAATAGCATGAGTAAATTATGGCTCCTTTTGTCTGCATTAACTTTCCTGATATCCACCAGCTCTCTTCTAACTGAAAAACAAGGAAGGGCTATTGATGAACCTAAGTTCATCAGCTATGAGATGGACCCGACTCAGCAGGAACTTAAATTTTACTGGAAGGATAAGCATGGCGCCAACTATCAAAACTTTCAGAGGCTAAAAGCTAACTTAGAAAAAGAAAGCAAAGAACTGGTATTTGCCATGAATGGCGGCATGTATAATCAGGACCGGTCTCCCCAGGGACTATATATCGAGAATGGACAACTCAAATCGCCTCTTGATACGGTCCAAAGCGGATACGGCAATTTCTACCTCCAGCCAAACGGGGTATTCTACCTGACAGATGATAACAAACCCGCGGTAAGCACCTCTCAAGCCTTCATTAATCGCCAAAATATTAGATACGCTACTCAGTCAGGCCCCATGTTAGTTATTGACGGAGAAGTTCACCCCAAATTCATCAAAGGGTCACAGAATATCCATATAAGAAATGGCGTTGGCATACTCCCTAATGGCAACATATTGTTTGCCATTTCCAGAAGCAAAGTTAACTTCTTTGACTTCGCCACTTTCTTCAAACAAAAAGGCTGCGAAAACGCGCTTTACCTGGATGGCTTTGTTTCAAGAGTATATCTACCATCAAAAAGTGTAAAGCAACTGGATGGAAGCTTTGGAGTAATTATAGCTGAAACCAAGTCCAAAACAAACTAAAACCAGAAGACCTGCAAAATGTAATCTTAGCTTAAAATTGATCAAATATGGAAATTACTATTTCAGACAGAAGGGATATTGAACTCAGTGACATACTCGAACTTTATAAAGCCAATAAATGGAGTTCAGCTGAGAAGCCTAATGAGCTTTACAATGCACTCACAAACTCTCATTCACTGATATCTGCCTGGAATAGTGATAAGCTGGCAGGCATTGGAAATGCGATTTCTGACGGCCATCTGGTTGTTTATTATCCACACTTGCTGGTACACCCCGATTACCAGGGCCAGGGAATCGGGCAAATGATTGTTACCAAAATGCAGGAAATATATGGAGATTTCCATATGCAAATGCTAACTGCAGATGGGAAAGCCATTGATTTTTATAAAAAGATAGGGTTTAAAAGAGCCGGAGCTACAGAACCGATGTGGATCTACCATGGCCATGAACATTAATAAAAATTACAGATCAAACCTCTCTGTTAACTATTGTCAATAACCATTTTATATATTAGCTTGCCTCATGAAAAAAATACTATTCGCCCTTCTTTTACTTATTGTTGTAATTGTTGGTTATATTTTATACAACACCTTCACTTTTCCATCCAAACAAATTACAGTGGCCCCTGCTTCTAAAATAAGCATCCCCGCAGATGCAAAGGAGCACCTGGCAAAGGCCCTTACAATCCGTACTATATCGAATGAAAACCCAGAAGATTTTGACTCAACCGCATTTTACGAATTCGGGCAATTCGTAAAAAACACCTATCCCTTGACCGATTCGCTTTTAGAGTTAACCAACATCAATGAGTTCAGCATGATATTCAAATGGGAAGGCTCGGACACATCACTCAAGCCAGTGATACTTATGGGGCACCTCGATGTAGTGCCTGTAGCTACAGAAAACCTTGAAAAATGGTATATTGATCCCTTTGCTGGTATCATCAAAGATGGAGTTATCTGGGGGCGTGGCGCCATTGATGACAAGATAAGCGTAATTGGCAACCTGGAAGCTGTAGAGCTACTCCTGAAAGAAGGAGTAAAACCCCAACGTACTATTTACCTTTGTTACGGCCATGATGAAGAGCTTGGAGGTCTAAACGGTGCTGTAGCTATTGTAAAGTACCTGAAAGAAAAAGATGTAGAAGCCGAATTTGTGCTCGATGAAGGTTTTGCCATTACCCAGGGACTAATACCTGGAACTGATAAAGATATTGCTCTCATTGGTACGGCGGAAAAAGGCTTTGTGACCTTAAACCTGTCAATAGCCATCGAGGGTGGGCACTCATCTATGCCGAAGGAAGAAACAGCTATTGATGCCATTTCCAAAGCAGTGGCAAGGTTAAAGGATAACCCATTCCCTGCCGAAATAACCCAACCCGTGCAGGACTTCATGAGTCACATCGGTCCTGAAATGCCTTTCACACAGAAAATGGCATTTGCCAACCCCACCATTTTCAGGCCCATGATCATAAGTACTTTGGAAAAGAAACCATCCGGTAATGCATTGATCAGGACCACCACTGCTCCTACCATCATCAATGGTGGAATCAAAGAAAACGTGATCCCTTATGAGGCGCATGCTTCTATAAACTTTAGAATATTGCCGGGTACCAGCATCGAAGATGTTAAGGAGCACGTGATCAACACCATAGCCGATGATCGCATAGAAGTAAAGGAAGGTTCGTTCAACAGTGAGGCACCCAAGTCATCAAGTGTTAATTCTTTTGGCTATAACACTATTCATACTACCATAAAGCAAATATTCCCTCAAGTGGTCGTTACACCCAACCTCGTTATAGGTGCAACTGATTCTCGCTATTACTATCCACTAAGCAGCAATGTTTATCGTTTTACACCATTCTATCTTAACAGTGAAAACATTAGCACATTTCATGGTATTAATGAGCGTATATCCGTTAATGACTTTGAAAATGCCATCCGGTTTTATGCACAGTTGATCAGAAACTCTATTGAACTCAACCATCAGTAATGTTTAAATTTCAAATAAAATACTTATTGCTGACTATCGGTTTGCTGATCACTGAAGTGCTTATTGCCCTATATGTGCATGATAGTATCATAAGACCCTACATCGGGGATTTATTGGTGGTTATACTGATCTATAGCTTTTTCAGAACCTTCCTCAACGTACCTGTCTTCAAGCTGGCCTTAGCTGTGCTTCTTTTTGCATATGCAGTAGAAATTGCTCAATACTTCAGGTTGGTCTACATCTTAGGCCTCGAAGAGTATAAGATTGCCAGAATAATTATTGGAGTATCTTTCGAATGGCTGGACCTAATAGCCTATACCGCCGGCATAATTGTGGTCTTAATGTTCGAGCCTAAAGAAAACAAGGTGGTAGAATCAACCTAATGGAGATCTATTAACTATATCACTTCACCATATGGAGATCAAACAGCTAGGTAAGCATGATACCCTTTTATTCCAAAAACTTATCGAACTCTTTCGTGAAGTGTTTGAAGACAACCAGCCCTGGATTGGGCAGCAGGAACAATACACCCCTTTGTTAAGGTCTGATTTTATAGTCTATGTCATCCTGGATGGCGGGCAAGTCCTCGGTGGGCTTACAGCTTATGAACTGGCTGATTATTACTCAGGGATACCGGAAATTTTCATCTACGATATCGCCATCAAAAGCGAACACCAAAGGAAAGGATTGGGGGAAATGCTGCTAGAGAAAATTTTAAAATATGGCCGGTCTATTGGCGCCAGAGAAATATTCGTAATGGCCCACGCAGAAGATCAACACGCCCTGGATTTTTACAAGAAAACCGGTGGTGAGAGTGAAACTGTAATTAGCTTTACATATAAACCAACTAAATAAGCTATACACCACTCGATGCTTTCCTCATTACTAATCAATCATTTATACTTATATTGCATCTTTAAGTTGATGCATTGAAACGACGATTACTTGTAATAGCACTTCTACTATGTATGGTGGCTCCGTTTCTCGGAACCTTCACGTGGCTGAGCTATGAAAAAAAACAGGTAAGAAAAGAGCTAAAAAAACAGTTGATAGCTGGCATTGACAAAAGCGAACTTGTGCTTCTTAAGTTCACACCAAAGCAAAACAGTAAGCTGAACTGGGAGCATGAAAAAGAGTTTGAATTCAATGGCCAGATGTATGATGTTGTTGCCAAAGATACAATAGACGGGGTTATACATTATTGGTGTTGGTGGGACCATGAAGAAACTCAACTCAACAAAAAGCTGCAAAATCTACTGGCAAACGCCCTGGGTGGGGATATGGAACGTGAGCAAAGGAAAGGTAAAACAATTCGTTTTTACAGTTCTTTGTTTTTCAGCCAAAATACAGCGCTATTATTCCAATCCAATGGTGAAGAAATAGAAAAGCACTACACTTATACACGGGAAGCATACTTTCATACGCTTTCTCCTCCCATACCTCCTCCTAAAGCAGTCTGATCTTTAACATGCTAATTATCGCCATTACCCAATGGTACTTAGAGACTTTTCAAGAGCCTGATATAGTTGTGCAGCAATATTTTCTGCACTAAAGGCTACCGTTTAATAACAGATACTCACTCATTTTATGATTGATACGCGCTGTTTATGAAATAACGGACTTGAAAGCCTCGTAATTTTTTACCTATCTAAAACATTATAATGAACAGAATAATTTTATTGTGTTTGTTACTGGGTGTATCATACTTTGGATACTCTCAGGTAATAACCATTAAAGATCAACAAACAGGCGAACCACTGGAGATGGTAGCCTTAATAAGTAAACAACCTAAAGCCTATGCCACCACTAATGCAGAAGGGAAAGCCGATATTTCTTCCTTCCGGGGAGCAGAAAAAATCATCATCCATCTGATTGGCTATAAAAGAGTAACAAAAAGCTATGATGAACTACAGCATGAATCATTTAATTTAAACCTTGCGCATTCGGAATTCACTATGGAAGAAGTGGTTGTATCAGCCACCAAGTGGAACCAATCGTCAACTGAAGTACCTTCTAAGGTTATTGCAATTTCACCGGAAGAAGTTGCCTTACAAAACCCGCAAACAGCGGCCGACCTGCTTAACATATCCGGCAAGGTCTTCATCCAAAAAAGCCAGCAAGGTGGAGGCAGTCCCATGATCCGCGGGTTTGCTACCAACAGGCTGCTATACTCGGTAGACGGGGTAAGAATGAACACTGCCATATTCAGAGGAGGAAACCTGCAGAATGTCATTTCACTGGATCCGTTTGCCATAGAAAATGCCGAGGTACTCTTTGGGCCCGGATCGATCATCTATGGTAGTGATGCCATTGGTGGTGTGATGAGCTTCCAAACCTTGAAACCTCAACTGTCCATTTCAGACAAGCACCTGATAACCGGCAAAGCGGTAACGAGATACTCATCAGCCAACAATGAAAAAACGGGGCATTTTGATATCAATGTAGGCTGGAAAAAGTGGGCGTCGGTAACGAGTATCAGTGCTAACAACTACGGAGACCTTCGTATGGGTAGCCACGGCCCTGATGAGTACCTACGGCCGGTTTATGTACAACGACAAGATAGTATGGATGTAGTGGTCACCAATAACGATCCTCAGGTACAGGCTCCATCTGGCTATACGCAAATCAATATGATGCAAAAGCTACGGTTCAACCCCAATGATCACTGGGATATTGAATACGGCCTCCACTATTCAGAGACTTCGGATTATGCTCGCTATGACAGACACATCCGCTACAAGAAAGGCCTCCCCAGGTATGGAGAATGGAGCTATGGTCCTCAAAAGTGGCTGATGAACAACCTGAATATTAGCTATTCCAGTGTTGGCAGATTCTTTGATGAAGCTACCTTAAGGCTAGCCTGGCAATCCTTTGAGGAAAGCCGTATTAGCCGTAACTTTAATGATAATATAAGAGAAACACGTGTTGAAGAAGTAGAGGCTTACTCGGCCAACCTTGATTTCATTAAATCTATCCATGACAAAAACCGGTTATACTATGGCATCGAGATAGTGGGAAATGATGTTACCTCAACCGGTATTAATGAAGACATCTCCACAGGCGAGCGTTCTCCGGGGCCTGCAAGATACCCACAAGCCACATGGTCGTCATACGGCTTATATGTTTCTGACCAACATGACCTGTCAGATGATCTGATGCTACAGGCTGGTCTGAGGTATAATCAGGTTAAAATCGATGCCTCGTTTGATACCCGCTTCTACCCATTCCCTTTTTCCGATGCTGAACTGAATAATGGAGCTTTAACTGGGAGTATAGGTACTGTTTACCGCCCTACCAATACATTGGTGATCAGCCTTAACGCAGCAACCGCGTTCCGCTCGCCTAATGTAGACGACATGGGCAAAGTATTTGACTCAGAGCCAGGTTCAATAGTAATACCCAACCCCGATCTCAACCCCGAGTATGCCTACAACCTTGACCTGGGTATAGCCAAAACCTTCGATGATCTGCTTAAAATCGACATTAGTGGCTACTATACCCGTTTGCAAAATGCACTCACTCGCCGTGATTATACCCTAAATGGTCAGGACAGTATCATGTATGATGGCGAGCTGAGCCAGGTACAAGCTATACAAAATGCGGCTACCGCACAGGTTTATGGTATACAGGCCGGTTTTAAACTCAATTTGTCAGATGGTTTCGAACTGTCATCTGACTTCAGTTACCAAAAAGGCACTGAGGAGCTTGACAATGGAGAAGAAAGTCCTTCCAGACATGCTGCTCCATGGTTTGGAGTAACCAGGCTGACCTACAAGTTTGATAAGCTTAACATGCAATTTTATACCCATTACAGTGGAAAAAGAGTGTTTGATGATCTTCCGGAGGAAGAGAAAGGAAAAACGGATATTTACGCTATTGATGACGATGGCAACCCTTGGTCACCAGGCTGGTATACCCTAAACTTTAAGGCGAACTATGCATTTGCGGATAACCTGTCCATCAGTGCGGGGTTAGAAAATATTACAGATCAAAGGTATCGTCCTTATAGTTCAGGAATTGTAGCCCCGGGCAGAAACTTCATCCTATCACTCAAAGCTAACTTTTAAATAATAAATCAACTTATTGGGATCACATTGAATAGCACGAGCATACAAAGTTTATATATTGGAAGGAAGTAACGCTTCCCAATCAAGCTCACAAAAAAGCCTCATTCTGAAATCAGAATGAGGCTTTTCACTTATTCTTGTTTTAACTATTTCACTTCTCTTCCGTGCTCGTTAAGATCAACTATCTGAATCTCCACACGACGGCTCTCTTCTTTGTTTGAACTTTCAGTTTTTGTAGCACCATACCCTTTGGCTATGATCCTCCTTCGAACCACCCCTTTATGATTAATATAATCAAGCACAGCAATCGCTCTTTTATTGGAAAGCTCCCTATTAAACTTCTCGTCGCCTTCTGCAGAAGCATAACCAGATATTTGAATGCCTAATTCAGGGTATTTGTTTAACGTTTCTAATATTTCATTGAGCTGTTGATGATATGACGGCTTCAATTCACTTTTTGCCACATCAAAATAGACTTTTATCACTGCTTTTAGCAAAGCAGGGTCGTATGTGGTAGACCTCCCCTTATTTCTGTTTTTCTGTTTTTCAGCCTCCTCTGTTACATACATAGTAGGCAGCGAGAATATGGTTTTCCCGTTCACTACCTTCTGTTCGAACTTACTCTCGTCACTTTCATCATAATAATAAACTCTTGCAGCAGATTCCAATGCACGAGCGTCATCAAAGTTCACATCCTCAATAGGATTTTTCATATTGATAAGACTAACCAAATAGTCGATACCCTCCTGATCTTGTGCTTCAATCAGATCATTCATGAGGTCATACATATCAATACTGTCACTTTTTACCAGTGTTGCTTCATGTGTTTTTCTGATATCTGTAACTGCGTCCTCGTGGGTATCATAAAAAGCATTTTTAACCTCTACCTCCTGGCCTACAACCACTTCAAACTGTTTAATAGTCTTAAGATATATCTTCTGATATAACTCATAAAAGTAGGTTTGTCCGGGTATGTTAATATTCAGCGTATAAGGCAAAAAGCCTTCTGACTCAATAATCATATCATAATTTTTCGAAGGAGGCAAAATGATCAGGTAATTACCGGTTTTAGGGTCAGGTTGGTATACAAAATCCAACTTCTTACCTGACTCCACATCTACCACATAAATAGTTGTAGGAATAGGTTCATTATTTTCACCATTCAGGATACGCCCTTTGATCATGGTAAGTGGAATATTGGCCTCCTCTTCAGGCATATTAATTGAATAGATATCTTGTCCGCCTTGTCCACCTTTTCTGTCAGATGAAAAATATCCCTTTCTACCATCAGCAGTAAGTGTGAAATAATTATCATTTGCCGTGGTATTTATAGGGTATCCCATATTCTCCGGTGCAGTCCATTTACCATTAAACAAGCGGGTAACGAAAATATCTCTTCCCCCCATGGTATTATGTCCATCTGATGTAAAAAACAACGTCCACTGATCAGGGTGAATGAAAGGCGCATCTTCATTATATTTAGTGTTTACTTCAGGCCCCACATTTACAGGCTCACCCCAGTCTCCAGCCTCAGTTTTAACCGATTTGTAAATATCAAGTCCTCCATAGCCTCCAGGTCTGTTACTCGCGAAATACAATGTTTTTCCATCAGGAGTAATACTACCGGTAGTCTCTACATGGGATCTGGAGTTGATTTTATTTCCCATAGTTACAGGTGTAGACCAGTCATCACCAGCTTTATCGATAGTATAAAGATTGCCAGTGCCATCCGCTCCTCCTATAAAGATCAACATTTTCTGGCCATCAGCAGAAATTCCTGCAGTTCCTACATTATAATTGGACGCTATCTTAATAGGTTTCGGTTGCGACCAGTTGCCGGAAGTGTTATAAGAAATATAAACCTCCTCAATAAATTTATCACTCGATCTGGTTTTACCTGTATTAGGGCGTAAAGCTGTAAAAGCCATTACACTTTCATCGGCGGATACCACAGGGTTATATTCAGTATATTGCGAATTAATCACTTGTCCAAGATTAACAACTGTAATATCCTTAGGACTGCTCATCAGAGAAAGGGAATTATTGGCTACTTCCAATGCCCGATTCACCTTGGAAATTTCCCCCTGATTTCCCTTCAATGCTGCTTTATATTTACCATAGTAATCCAGGGCTTTCTCTATTTGCTCATCTTTGTGGTAAACCTCAGCCAGATCATAATATACATTGGCAGGCAGTTGGTCCATCCCCTTAGCTATAGCTTTCTCAAAGTAAGGGATAGCCTTGACCTGTTCATTAATTTCAAACATATTTTGGTAACTAACCGCAGTGCGGTAGTAAACCACGGGATCGTCCACTCCAGCCTCAATAGCTTCCAGATATAAGGACAATGCCTCCTGATAGTTTCTTATTTTAAAATATTTGTCAGCATCGTACACTTTTTTATCCACATCCTGACCAAATGCGGTAGTTATGCCCAAAAGCATAAACACTAATAATAAGGTAACTGATGATCTTTTACGTTCCATTCCTCTCAATTGTATTTCAATTTTTTTCAATAATAAAGCAATACCTATGGGGCCTTAACATACAAATTTAATCATTTTCTGTTAACATGTTATTCCAATATTTTTTAACATAACCAAGCAGTTTATTTAATTAATCACCAAAAGAATTGTAATTTCGCTGCAAATCAGTGGTTAACTGCAAATGATAATCTTCCCCTAATTGCTCATTTTTTTTATTTAATTGCTATTCTATTCTATTCTAATTATTAAATATTAAATTGTAATTTCCTTTAGAAATATAGTATGGGCTTTAATAAAAAACTTCTTGAGGTTTTAAATGTCGAGGAAAATGATGCCGTCAAGATATTCTTACTTCTTGGTATGGGGTTTTTCATTGGCATTTTCCTGGCTACTCTGGATGTTGGAGCTTCTACCCTATTCCTGAATAACTTTGATGAAAAAGAAGAATTACCGGTAGCTATATTAGTCTCCGGTATATTGGGCATCGTCACAACAGCCATATACAACTATTTCCAAAACAAGGTTTCTTTTAGAAAGCTGGCTATCGGCTCACTATTTTTAATAACATTAATATTGGCAGGTATAGAGTTTGGTTTTAGAACCACCGAAAACCTTAAACCCCTGTATTTCTTCGCTTTTACTTTCATTGTTCCCTCGAACTTCATTGTACTTCTTATTTTCTGGGGTTCATTTGGCCGGATGTTTAATCTACGTAAGGCTAAAAGAGTTATAGGCAGTGTTGATACCGGTCAACTCATAGCATCTATTATAGCTCTGTTTTCAATCCCCCTTATGTTAAAGTACATCAGCACCCAGGAGTTGCTGTTCATAAGTCTGGTAAGCATCGTAGGTAACCTTGGGATGTTCTTTATTATAACACAAAAGAACCTGTTTATAAAAAAGGAGCATGAAAAAGCACAAAGCATAAACTACGGCATGATCATCAAAGACAAGTACATCGGGCTGATGTCGCTTTTTGTGATCATTTCTATGATTGCCATGAACTTTGTTGACTATTCGTTTCTGAACGTAACAACAACACAGTTCAATGAAAAGGAGCTACCTAAATTTTTAAGCTACTTCGAAGCCACTGTAGTTATTTTTAGCTTTCTTTTTCAAACATTCGTCACCGATAAGATCATCGCCATTTATGGCTTGAAAGTATCATTATTGATCAACCCTCTGCTGATCACCATTTTTACCCTGATGGCCATTCCAATCGGTTACACCTTTGGTTATTCAGAAGTTAGTGAAACGTTTGTGATCTTCTTCGTAATTATATCCATGAGCAAGTTATTTATAGCTTCACTCAAGGACGCTCTGGACGGTCCGGCATTTAAACTATACTTCCTGCCTATCGACAGTGCCGTTCGCTTTGATGTACAAACCAAGATAGAGGGTGTTATTACGGCTTTTGCAGGACTTGTCGCAGGGGGTCTGATCATCCTGATCAACAATGTCAAGATATTCAGCCTAATCCACATTACCATATTTACATTACCTATACTCGCCATCTGGTACTTTATAACCAGAAAAATGCACCATAATTACAAAGAAACACTGCAATCCACATTAATAAAAAATAAAGGTAAACATGTATCTCAAAAAGAGTATGCTATAAATAAGGTCCTTGAAAATGAAATCAACAGCAAAGCTGACGAAAGTATAATATATGGGTTGAAGCTTATGGAAAAACTTGAGCCTGCTCTATTTGAGTCTTCTATCATCAGGCTGACAGAAAGCGACTCAAGAAAAGTAAAGGCTTATGCTAATGAAAAACTTAAAAGCCTCGATATTGAATTTGACAGAAATAAAGAACTCCACCAGCTTGCAAAAAAAGCCGCCAATGATTCAGAAGATTCCGAAGTAATATCCGTTCCTGCTAATAAACTAGCCAAGCTTAGTAAATCAATAAAAACAACAGACCGGACATTGGCCGCCAAGCTACTCCGAAAACTGATCAATGACCACAATATTTTTGTTCTACTCGAACTACTAAGGGATATCGACCCGAGGGTGAAGATGGAGGCAATCATTACAGCCAGAAAAGTACAAAGGCCCGAGACCTGGACCATCCTGATCGAGCTCTTAGATTCTCCTACATACAGCAATGCTGCAGCCTCAGCTTTATATGAAAGTGGAGAAGCTGCGCTATTTACTCTTGAGACAGCCTTTCATAAATCAGGTCAAAGCGACCAGGTAATGCTTAAAATCGTGCAGATCATGGGCAGAATTGGTGGTCCAGAGGCTATAGAGCTTTTATGGAAAAAAATAGAGTATCCTGATAAACGGATTGTCAAACAAATACTGCTTTCGTTCCGGTATTTTAATTACCAGGCCCAAAGCAGGGAGATTTCCAACCTCACCAACCTTCTCGAAAATGAGATTGGAAAAGCAATATGGAATCTTGCCGCGCTAATCGAAATTCCCGGAAATGAAACACGTTTTGAGCAACTTCGAAATGCCATTAAAGAAGAAATAAGTAACAATGAAGACACCATCTACATGATTTTATCTATCATGTATGATCCCCAGTCAGTACAACTGGTGCGTGAAAACGTAGAAACTGGTACCAGTGATGGTATTGCTTTTGCCATAGAACTTCTTGACCTTTTTCTTGACCCTGAGTTAAAACCAAAGTTGTTTCCATTAATAGATGACATACCTATTCATGACAAGGTACATCAACTCCAGGTTCATTTCCCCAGAGAAGATTACAGCCTGATTCAAGTTTTGAACTTTATCCTTAACAAAAACTATAATCAGATCAACCGCTGGACTAAAGCATGTGCGATCTATAGCCTGGTTCACTATCCCGAATTCAGAATAAGCAAAGGGCTGATAGCCCAACTGTTTAACCAGGATAGATTACTGCATGAAGTTGCCGGCTGGGTTATGTACCACAAAGACCAACAAGCCTTTGAAAAAATATCTGAACGTTTGCCCGACCAAAGGCTAAAACTCATACATGAGTCTATAGAAAACAACAGCGTGCATGAAGGTATGAAAGATGGGTTCTTTCTATCCATAGAAATGGTCATGTTCCTTAAACGCCTGCCTGTATTCAAAAATATAAAAGGTATACTCCTTTGCGACTTGGTGGACAAAATGTACTCCACACATCTGAAAGCTGGCAAATCGCTTTCTATACAGCATAATGATGATGAGCAAATTATCATTGTCGCTCAAGGAGAAGCTTTAGTAATGCAAGAAGAAAGTGAAGTGCAAAGACTAAAAACCGGTGAAGTTTTTGGTCATATTTTTAACCTGGATGACCACCGTGAAGCTACACACATTATGGCTTTCGGTGATGCGGTAATTTTCCATCTATCAGTTTATAATTTTTATAATGTAATGGCCAATCACCATGAGCTGGCACAAGGGCTTATAAAAAACATTAATTATAATCATCAAAAATCTTTTTCATTAAACGTAGAAAATTAAAGCTCACATGACCTTTAAGATTGATATATTAATTATTTACGCTGATGCAGACAACCAGCCCAACGATCATGGCAAACAGTGGGTTACTGAATTTAAAAGATTCCTGGAGTTGATGCTTATACAAGTGCTGGGTGAAAAGCCCAATATATTACTAAAGTCAGAACACGACAGCATAGCAGCATCAGATATGAAGGAAGTAGGTACCCTTATACCTATCATATCACCCGCATTCATTGAATCAGGAGAGTGCCTCGATACTTTGGAGGAATTTTACAACACCGTTAATACAGAACATCAGCGTGTATTTAAGGTCATCAAAAAGCCGTTGACTATAGAAGAGCAACCTACAAAGTTAAGAGACCTGATCGGCTTTAATTTGTATAATATCAACCTGGATTCAGGTGAGGCCACTGACTATGAAGACTTTTTTAGCTTGGAGGCTGAACAGGATTTTTGGATGAAAATGGTTGATCTGGCTTACGATATCCATGAGGGGTTGATCCTGCTAAAGCAAAAAGATTCCGGAGCAGGTATAAAACCGATCTTTTCACGAAGGTCGATCTATCTGGCAGAAACAGGACATGACCTTACTATTCAGCGAAACATTATTAAGCGTGAGTTGCAAAGACATGGGTATAAAGTGCTTCCCGATCGTAACTTACCACAGAACATTAACGAACTAAAAGATGAAATCAAGAAAGATGTAGAAGAAAGCAGCTTGTCAATACACCTGATAGGGAGTTCCTATGGCGAGATCCCCGGAGGTTCTGACCGCTCTATCGTAGATATTCAAAACCAGATCGCTTCGGAAAAGAGCAGCACACTAAAAGATAAATCTGAATTTTCCCGGTTAATTTGGATATCCCCAAAATTGCAAAACGCCAGTGAAAAGCAACTTGCCTTCATTGAAAGTGTCAAAAGGGACCTTTCATCCATTGAAGGAGCTGAAATACTGCAAACACCCCTCGAAGACTTCAAAAACATTGTAAGAGAAGAGTTGATAGAAATAGGAATAGATAAAAAACTTAACCGCCGCGAAACCGGAAATGTAGAGCAAAACGGAAAAGCCAATGTCTATTTGCTCTATGACAAAACAGATGAAAAAGAGGCTGCTCCTCTCAAAAAATTCATCAATGGTTCTGGGTATAACGTTTTGATACCTTCTTTCAAAGGTGAACTGCTCAACCTGCGGCAACACCATATTGCTAATTTACGCGACTTTGATGCCGCAATAGTTTTCCAAAACAATGTGAATGACCAGTGGGTAAGGATGAAGCTACTTGATCTGTTAAAGGCTCCGGGCTTTGGAAGACGCAAGCCTATTCAAGGCAAAGCAATCATGAGCAACAAGGATAAACAGATGGATTGGAGCTCCTACAAAAACCACAACATCATGGTCATTGACGGCACTGGAAAAGACGCCCTCAATGATGTAAAAATATTCCTGGAAGATATTAAAGTGTAGCACGATGAGCGATATTGCTGAAGAAAAATTTAATCTAACGCCTCGATCCACTACTACTTCAGTCAACCCATTTCCGGGATTAAGGCCTTTCAAAATTGAAGAAAGTCACCTTTTTTTCGGACGGGAAGGCCAGAGTGACGAAGTGCTTCTTAAACTGTCGAAGCACCGCTTCGTGGGTGTTATCGGTCCTTCAGGAAGTGGTAAATCATCATTTATATATTGTGGCGTGCTACCTATATTATATGGAGGCTTCCTTACTGACACCAGTCCCGACTGGGAAGTGATCGTTACAAGACCTGGCGCAGGTCCTATTGAAAACCTTGCAGAGTCGCTACTTCAATCAGACCCCACATACTGGGTAGCTGATGTGGAGGAAAAAAAAATAAAGAAAACCATAGTAACTACTTTGCTAAGAAGTAGCTCCCTGGGCCTGGTAGAAGCGGTACAGCAATCCAAAAGGACCAGCAACAAAAACTACCTGATCCTGGTTGACCAGTTTGAAGAACTATTCCGCTTTAAAGATAGCGCAGATACAGGAACTGTAAATGAAACATTGGCCTTTGTCAATCTGCTGATAGAAGCCATTAACTATGTAGACATACCTATCTATGTTGGCATCACTATGCGTTCAGACTTTATTGGTGATTGCGCCCAGTTCCCTGACCTCACAAAAAAAATCAACGACAGCCATTATCTGATCCCACAGATGACCCGGGAGCAGAAAAGGAGAGCCATAGAAGGCCCTGTAGCAGTTGGTGGAGCCAAAATCACCCAAAGGCTCACCCAGCAATTATTAAATGACCTGGGTGATAACCCAGACCAACTTCCCATATTACAGCATGCTCTCATGCGTACCTGGAGCTACTGGAGTAATTACAGGGATTATGAAGGAGAACCTGTTGATATAAAGCATTACGAAGCTATTGGCACCATGTCAGAAGCTTTATCAATGCATGCAAATGAAGCCTACGATGAGCTAAATGATAACCAAAAGCATATTTGCGAGTCCATTTTTAAGGCCATAACTGAAAAACGTGGAGAAAACTTTGGTATCAGAAGGCCTACCAGGCTAGGTGAGATAGCTGCAATTTCAGGTGTTTCCGAGCAGGAGGTGATCGATGTAATTGATAAATTCCGTGAACCCAGCCGGTCATTGCTAACCCCTGCCCACCACATAGAACTCAACACAAAATCCATTATCGACATTTCTCATGAAAGCTTAATGAGGATATGGGTCAGGCTAAAAAACTGGGTAGATGATGAGGCAGAAGCTGTTCAGATGTACCTTCGGCTTTCCGAAGCAGCCAGTATGTATCAGGTCGGAAAAGCAGGACTCTGGCGTCCACCTGACCTACAACTAGCTCTAAATTGGCAAGCTAAGCATAAACCTACACTTATCTGGGGTCAGAGATATCACCCGGCATTTGAAAGGACACTCGTTTTTCTCGAATATTCAAAGAAAGAGTTCGAGACCGAGCAACGTATTAAAGAGCTTCAACAAAAAAGACGACTTCGAAATGCCCGTATAACAGCTTTGATTCTGGCAAGCGCCACCGTAATCTCCATTATGTTTCTCATTTACGCTTTCATTCAAAAAGCCGAAGCTGATTCGGAACGGTTGAAAGCAGAACAAAACAAGAACGAGGCTTTGGCACAAGAAAGCATAGCTAAGGAAAATGAAAAAAGAGCAAAGGTTAATGAAGAACTAGCCAGAAAGGAACAAGAAAGAGCTGAACAGGAAAAAGAAAGAGCCGAAACTCAAAAGGAAAGAGCTGAAAGTGCTTTGATAGAGGCTGAAGAACAAAGACAGCGTGCAGAAGCAGGAGAAGCTTTAGCTAAAAACAATGAAAGGCTTGCGATTGATGCTCAAAAAATAGCTGAGGATAATGCCATCATTGCCAATGAAAATGAAAAGACAGCCATTGCTGCCAAAGCTAAGGCTGACCGGTTGAGATACCTGGCTATTTCCAAAGCCATGGCTATTAAATCTACGCAAATGAGGGATGAGCAAGCCACACTGAAAGGTTTGCTGGCCCAACAGGCCTACATTTTCAACACCAACAATGAAGGCGATAAGTATGACCATGATATATACGATGGTCTGTATGAAGCACTGAAATCTCTGCAAGACCCTCTTGTAAAAAGTTTGGGCGGACACGATAAAGGGATACGCGCGATCGTATCCAATGAAAATGGCAATTACATTTACTCCTCTGACACCCAGGGAAAAATCCTGAGATGGAATTTAAAAGGAGTGAATAGAGTTGCTGATACCTTAAGATCGAATAAGCCAGGACGAATTATTAGAACCCTTGTTGTAAGCAGTGATAACAAGTGGCTTGCCGCAGGAGGAGAATTTGAAAGTGGTAATAAGAGTCCATTCATTGAACTATTTGACCTCAACAATCCGGGAGAGACACCTAAAAAGATCAGTGGCTTTGAAGATTATGTGTGGAACCTTCTCTTCACGCCGGACAATAAGGGACTCATTATTTTGGATAATGAAGGTAGAAGCATAAAGTATAGTGACCTGACCTCTGTTAGGGAAATGGCCTCTGTTCCGTTCAGGCTTAACGATATAGACCTAAGCAGTGATGGTAAGTGGCTGGTAGGTGTGGCCAACAATGGAAAGGTTATGCTCTATGATGTTAAAAATAATTTCAAGGCAACAGAGATTTATAGCAATAACACCACGCTCTCGGCTGTAGCCATAAGTCCGGTTGACCATGTAGTTGCCATTGGTGACGAGTCGGGCCTGATAAAAACCTTCAAGCTCTTTTCAAACGAGCCAGTCAAATCATTAATTGGCCACATCTCGCCCATCAATGATATCAAATTCAGCAAGGACAGAAGGTTTATTGCCAGTGCCTCGAAAGATAAGACTGTGAGGCTTTGGAATCGGGAAAACCTGAATGCCCAGCCCATAACTTTATCCGATCACCCTACCTGGGTATGGACAATAGCTTTTAGCCCTGACGATGGGCAAATACTGGCCGGAACACAGGAAACTGTAGTACGGGCATGGCCGACAAAAATTGAAACCATGGCCGACAAGATCTGCGAACAGATTGATCGTAATATGAATGATGAAGAATGGAAAACTTATGTGGGAGATGACCCTGATCTAAAATACGAAAGAACCTGCGAAAACCTCCCATCCAAAAAATAAACGTATGAATAAAATTTTACCATTAACAACATTTTTATGTTTAGTAAGTCTGTACTCAACAGCACAGACTGTGTGTACACAAACCCTAAGACAGGCGCGAACCGTATACGACGAGGGACGCATCCATGAAATTCCCGCCTTACTGGAAAGCTGCCTTAAAAATGGCTTCACAGATGATGAAAAAACAGAGGCCTATCGCCTGTTGGCATTGGCATACCTATACCTCGATGAGTCAGTGAAAGCTGATGAAGTGATGCTGGCACTGCTTCGTCACAACAACCAGTTTCAGATCAACCCGCAAGCAGACCCCGCTGAACTAATCAATTTATATAACAGTTTCAGGACCAACCCCATTTTCAGCTATGGAGTGAAAGGTGGAGGAAACGTTTCGCTGGTTAACATCACGAGTAATTATGGTGTACACGACCAACGCATCACCATGGGTAAATACACGCCTGCCCCCGGATATATTATAGGAGGAATGATAGAGGTTATATTCAAAAAGAACCTGACGCTTAGCGGAGAGCTTACACTGGCAGGTTATTATCTGGATTACAGCAATGCCTTTTCTAATGTAGATTCCATCAACCGATTTATTGAATATCAAGATATTACAGAAACACAAACCTGTATTGCCCTTCCTGTCACAGTTCAATATCAATTTGCCCAGGGTAAATTAAACCCCTACGTGCTACTAGGAGGGTCAGCTAATTACCTGCTCTCCTCATCCTTCAAAGGAGAAACCCAAACCAGCATAGAAAATTTTAAAGGTGCCACGGTTAGTCTCCTGGACCAACGAAACAAGATAAATTTTTCAGCAATTGCCGGGGCGGGAATAAAAATAAAAGTAGGTAAAAACCACTTCATAGCAGAAGCTCGCTTTAACTACGGTATCCTTAATCAGGTCAAGGAAGAAAACAGGCTCAAAAATCAGGAGCTTATATTTGACTATGGTTATGTAGACAACGACTTCAAGCTCAATAGCATCTCAATCTCACTGGGTTACCTGCTACCAAAATATAATCCTAAAAAACTCAACTAAGATTCAATGAACAGACATTTTATCACCCTGATTTTAAGCCTCTTGGTTGCATCATGTGCTAATGAAGAGGATGTTTCCGCTGGCAAAGCAGAAACATTTGTAAAGTATTATGGCGGCATTAATTCCGACATCTCCTCGGACATGAAAGAGGCCTCAGATGGTAGTTATATCATTTTGGGGACAACCGTGGCAGAAACTGCAAGTAAAGAAGAGATATCAAAAATAAGATTGCTAAAAACCGATATTGATGGCAACGTGATGTGGGATAAAACCTATCCTGAAACTCAGACAGAAGGTATACATAATAGTATTTTAGGAAGATCATTAATTGAGATCAACAACGGTTACTTGGTAGTAGGCGATAGTATCTATAAGGAAAACAACCAAGACCTAACCAACATGTTCATCCTAACCGTAGACCAAAACGGCAATACCATTGCAGGTAACAGCATTAGTTTCAATAATGCGTCTTTGCATGGTTACACCGTTACCCCGAATGATCAGGGCAATTACTTTGTTCTGGCCACCATCAAAGGCAACGCTACTCCTGAGAACATGTATCTGGCTGAGATAAGCAGTGCAGACCTAAGTGTGGTATGGAGTCAGACCTATGGCATTGGTGATGATGTCAACATTTCCAAAACGATTCTAACTGACGAAAACAACCATGTAACATGGAGTGGTACCACTTCTAGAAATGGGGAAAATGATATCAGAGTAATAACTACTCCTGCAGATTCGAAAAACACATTTTTTGATGAAACCATTGGCCTGAATAATGGCAAAAATGAATTGGGATTTGATATTCAGCGAACCCCGTTCGGTTATGCCATAATCGGATCTACTAATAACACCACCGCTGGTGACCTGGATATATTATTGACTAGAGTAAACCAAAACGGTAAGCTATTGGGAAGTACAACCTTTGGAGGTCTGAAAAGTGACACTGGCGATGCCTTAACGGTTACGAAAGACGGGAGTTTATTAATACTAGGTTCAACGGATAGCTTCGGACGAGGCGAACGTGATTTTTACCTGATCAAAACCGATATGTTTGGCACCCCGATTTGGACAGAAAGTGCTGGGATCGACGGGAAAATATTTGGTAGTGTAAATATGGACGCAGGAAGTACAGTACTGGAAACTTCCACCGGTCATATTCTTATACTGGGCTCCACCAAGTTTGGAAATGTTGATACGATGGTACTGATCAAAACTGATAGTCAAGGAAATATTTAAAATAATAAAATCAACTTGAGTTGACAATTTTCAACTCTATCTAATTGTGTTTCACAGCAACGCGTGTTTATATGAAAAAGGCTTTACAAAATTACATTATCGTATTTCTGATTTTCTGTTCTGCAACTTTACAAGCACAAACGGTAAATCTCTCCTTATCGGCCAGCAGCGGAACGGAAGCTTCTACAACGGCAATTACCGTTACAGCCACAGCTTCGGCAAATGTTACCGGAGACCAGACCGTCGACGTAGCTATTTCCGGAACCAATATTACGGCAGGAGATTACACCCTAAGCGGCACAACGATCACCATAGCAGATGGCACAAGTACTGGATCTGTAACCTTTACTATTGTAGATGATGCGGTATATGAAGGGGCAGAAACGGCTTCTATTAGCATTTCAAATCCCAGTGCCGGAATTACCCTGGGAACAACAACTTCGGCGGACGTTGCTATCACCGATAATGAGGCCTCGCCAGACGTAACCCTGGGCCTTATCGGGAGTCCTCTGGCAGAAAATGGAGGTGTAGCTACTGTAACGGCTACCATAAGCCCTCTATCAGAACTTGATGTTACCGTTGACCTAATTTTTTCCGGAGCATCATCACCAGGTGATTATACCGCATCTGCCACAAGTATTGTTATTACAGCAGGTAATGCCTCCGGAAGCATGACCATCACCGGAGTGGATGATGCTTTGGATGAAAGCGACGAAAGTGTAATTGTAGATGTAGATATAGTAACCAACGGCACAGAGTTAACACCTCAATCCGTAACCGCTTTGATCAATGATGACGACCCTCCTGTAGAAGTCACTTTAGGTATTTCAGGGTCTCCATTGGCTGAAAATGGTGGTGTAGCTACAGTAACTGCTACGCTGGCCGCTGTATCAGGTAGGGTAATAACGGTTGATCTCGCTTTTTCAGGTACCGCAACAGGAGGAGGTACAGACTATTCGGTGACTGGCAACAGCATTGTGATCAACCCAGGGGTTACTTCTGGCAGCATAGATATAACGGGTGTTGACGATAGCAATGTTGAAGGTGGTGAAAACATTATAGTTGACATCAATACAGTAAATAATGGCACGGAAAGCGGCACACAACAAGTCTCTGCCAGCATTACAGACGATGACGCTCCTTCTGTAGCTTTTGGTGTAACCTCAGGCACAGTTGCTGCAGCCTCTGTTGCTGCCAATATTACCCTTACCTTCAGTGAGGCCATGCAGAAATCAGGAGGATCACCACTAACAGATAGTGATCTTGCCGCTATGCTCACTTTAAAATATGATAATGCATCTGGTACAGACATCCCTTTCACGGCAACAATTGATGGTGGGAAAACGATAGTTACTATAAATCCTGCAGATAATAATCTCGGCAACAACTTTTTTGGATCCAGAAATTATTATGTAGCCATTGCAGGTAATGTGATAGAAACTCAGACTGCCAGTATAAACCTTCCTGCCGATAATACGACTATCACGACTGCTCTACTGAGTGAGCCTGCCAGTTACCCTACTGGCTTCAGTATTACCAACATTACCACCACATCAATAGAACTGACCTGGACTGGCGCAACATCAAATCAGTTACCTGAATACTATCTGATTGTAGCCAAAAAGACATCTGGTGGTACATTTGCAGGTGTTTCTGATGGAACCCCCGTTGCTGATGACTTTGATTTCTCCGGTGCCAGTGCCAACGGTGCAGTTACAGTTTTACACCAGTCCGGCACCAATACATACACATGGACTGGACTGGACGAGTTGACTGATTACACTTTCAGAATTTACCCGTACACCAATTACGCCAGCGATATAGATTATAAGACCAACGGAACAGTTCCTGAAACATCTGGCACTACTGACTGTACAGCACCTTCCGGCCAGGCCAGTGGCATTACTTTTTCCTCTATTAATGCTAATTCTATACAGGTTGACTGGACCCCTTCCGGCACAGCCAGTGGAGCTTTGGTATTGGTAAAAGAGGCAGCAACACCTATTGATCCGACCAATGGAAATTCATACACTGCCAATGCGAACATAGCGTCGGCGCCAGACATTGAATCAGGAGGAGGCAGAACATGGGCTGTATTCCAGGGGGCTGGTTCTTCTGTAATCGTAACAGGACTGAAATCAAGCACTACTTATCACTTTGCCATTTATGAGTACAACAGCACTAATCAGTGTTATAATCTTACTAGTCCCGCAAGTGGAAACAAGGCCACCACCGCGGCTGATAACAGTACAACAATCACCAATGGTTCCGGCGTCGCAACCATCTCTTCTCTGGCAGATACAGAAGCTGAACGAGTCGCAGCCTTTACCTTTACGATTTCTGATACAGGACCCGATGGACAACAAACAGACATATCCCAAATGACCTTTAGGGCTGTTGGGAGTAGCAATGAAGTAGCAGACTGGACTCAGGCCATAGCAGGAGCAAAATTGGGAGATGGTGATAGTAATGCATACGGGGTTCATGCCCCTGCTATTATCAGTAGCAACAGTATTGAAATTCCCAATATCGAGATTAATTTTAATAATGCGCTGGGTGAAGTATCTGATAACAGCACAAAAAATTATACATTGTACATATGGCTAAAACCCGATATGGGAGGATCCCTACCGGTAACTATAGACGGGCTTCATTTTGCATTTTCGCTGTCTAATGTTGATATAGTTACCGATGCCAATCAATCAGGCATGCAACCTGGTACCGGGGCTGGTACTACAACAAACTCCAACACTAGTGGTGGCACAAACAATGAGGTGACTGTTGTCGCCACCGAGCTGCAATTCATCAGTCAGCCTAGCAATACTTTTGTACTGTCGTCAATGACCCCGGCCGTTACCGTACAGGCCGCAGATGCCAATAGCAATCGCGATCTGGATTATACAGGTTCCGTAGACCTGTTGTCGACAGGCACGCTGGCATCAACTCCTTCAGCAAGCTTCAGCGCAGGGCTGGGTACCTACAACAATATTGTACATAACCCCTCAGGCTCAGGTCTTCAATTGTCTACCACCAATTCTTCACCTGCGCTGAGTAATGCAACATCAACAACTTTTGACATTACCGGACCAGCAGCAGTATCAGATATTTTTGCCAACGGTTCCTTCACACCTCCTACAGACATTCTTTACACCAACTACCAGGCTGCAGATATAACTACGGCTGCAACAAGCCTTGAAATAGCCAGATTTGACATAAGAGATGGAGGTAGCACCGCCTCAGACGGAGACGTTTTTGCAACCGAATTAACAGACATTGAGTTCACTATCAATAACCCTACTTTTATCAGAAGTGTCGCTCTTTATGCTGACAATAATCTCGATGGTAATTTTGATGATGAAATTGCTGAAGCAGCTCCTGTTGGCAACACGGTGACTTTCTCATCATTATCAGTTACAGCACCTTCGGACGGCATGATTACCTTTGCCTTGAGGGTTAGCTTTACTACCACCGTAGTTGATAATACCCAGGTAACTTTCACGGTATCCTCTGCTACGGCAAACCCAGCATCATCAAACTTTGGCTCTGCCAATGCCGGTGGTGCTACATCGTCACTCACAACTGGGGACAATACTATTGAGGTAACTGCCACACAACTTGTTTTCAC
This sequence comes from Fulvivirga marina, assembly GCF_016775155.1. GTDB lineage: Bacteria > Bacteroidota > Bacteroidia > Cytophagales > Cyclobacteriaceae > Fulvivirga > Fulvivirga marina. Next base: position 106,136 of record NZ_JAEUGD010000019.1, read on the forward strand.
TACTCAGCCACCTGCTTTGTTCAGGCCCAATGTTAATGTAACCCCACAGCCACAGTTGGAAGCCCGGGACGCCAATAGTATCATGGACCTTGATTACAATTCATCAATTACAGTAACAAACACCGATGGCCTGACCATGGTCAATACGCCAACAGCGTTTACCAATGGTAGTCTTACTTTCCCTGCGGGGTTTCAATATACTTCATTTAATAACAACCAGCCGAACAACGGAACCTTGACCGTTGCTGACGGTACAATAGCTAATGCAGTAAGCAACGATGTATTTATAGATGGGCAAGCTCCTACGGTAAATATAACAGACGACCAAAGTGATAACCTTGTTCGCAATTTTGATAATGTTAATATCACCATAACATTTACGGAAAACCACAATATTGATGAAGCCGTACCTCCGGTAATAACTATTGGTTCTGTAGTAACTAATGGCACTATGGAAAAAGTTGATAATAAAACCTGGACATATTTCTGGAATGTTCCCGGAGCTATCAATGAAACCGCTCCGGTAACTATTACGGCTACCGATGAAGCCGGCAACAGTGTCTCAACTACTACGGGAAGAACAACTTATATTATTGATAACAGTCCTCCTATAGTGACTCAGATCAACAGACTGGACCCCTCCCCTACAAATGCAGCCAGTGTGTCTTTTGAAGTAATATTCAACGAAAGTGTGGTCAATGTCGACGCCTCGGATTTTGTTGCCACACTAGGTACGGTGGGTACGATAACAGGAAGCGGAACCACCTATACCGTAACAGTAGATAACCTTACCGGACTAACAGGCACCCTTGAATTGACCGTGCCGGTAGCTGCGGACATTAAAGACCTCGCAGGTAATACTTATAATTCACTTTATAATAGTGGCGAAAGCTATATTGTAGATAGCGCGCCTCCATTATTCTTAACACTAAGCCCTGCTGATAATTCGTTCAACAACCCGACAGGCTCTAAACTGGTATTCAAATTTAACGAAAATGTTCAGGTTGGGTCAGGATTTGTCCGGTTATATGATGCCTCAGATGCATTGGTGCAAGCCTTTGATATTTCGTCGTTGTTGTTCGAATCACAAAACCAGTTCACTGCCACACCAACCTTACCACTTACTCAGGGTACAGGTTATTACATACAAATGGATCCAGGTGTTGTAAACGATTTTGCAGGGAATGCGTTTGCTGGTATCAGTGATAAAACAAGCTGGAATTTCACCACATTTGCTCCCCCTCAAGTCACCAGCATTTCACCATTCGGGTGTGTTGGTGGTACGATTACCATTTCAGGAACATTCCTTACCGGTGTAACCACAGTAACCTTCAATGGCACCGGCGGGAGTCTAAATTCTCCATCAATAGTTACAAACAGTGACACACAACTTACGGTTGTAGTACCATCCTACTCCGGAGCTATAACCTCTCTAAGCGGCACCCTGGATCTCTCTAAGGATGATGGTAGCGCTGTTGGCTCAAACCCTGAAGTGACCATCACAACAACTCAAACTGTTCAGATAGGACCTTCTGAGGCCGTACTCTCTGTAGGTAGTATCAACAATAGTACAGTTTGTACAAGTGGGGCAACCCAAACATCTACTATAAAAGTGGATATCAGAGGTGGTGCAGCCCCATATGACGTTGTCTACTCTCTGGGAAGTACAACAGGCTACACCAGCGGCACAGACATCACGATAGACCCCTCGGTAATTGGTCTCAACACCTATACACTGGTTTCCGTAACAGACGCTAATGGTTGTGATGTCCCCACAGGACAACTCACCGGCTCTTATAATGTCACCTTAAATGAAAGGCCCACCGTCGAAGCCGGCGGTGATGCCTCAGGACAGTTGACGTATTGTCTTGACGATGGTGTTGACATTACTTTAGATGCTGCCACCTTAGGCACAGGCCCTTCATTCAGTGCGAATGCCGGAGGTATAGTCTGGTCAACCAATGGCAATGGAACCTTCAATACCAGTACTAATCTCAATGCTGTATACCATGTCGGTACCCAAGACATTTTTAATAATACAGTAAACCTGACCATCACAACTACCGGAAACCCAACGGCATGCTCGGAAGCTACTGATGTACTGACCATTAATTTCGTTTCCAATGCTACAGCTAATCCAGGAGGTTTTGGCAATGTACTGGATTACTGCTGGGACGGATCAAATCCAGCCCAGATTCAGCTCAATGGTTCCGTATCAGGGAACTCCACCGGATACCTTTGGGAAACGGTAACGGGCACAAGCAATACCCAGTTTTCTGACCAGACCATCTCTAATCCGGTATACACCTTCAGTTCAACAGAACAGGCTAACCAAACGGCAGAAGTTACTCTTACTCCAACAGGAGGAACATGTGGAGCCGGTGTAACCTCCAACCTCGTAATCAACCTTGTACCATTGCCTACCAACTCATTCCAACCTCCAGTTAACAATGAGGTCTGTCTGGCACAATCATCAGTACCATACAAAGTGAGTAATAATACAGGAAGTACTTATTCATGGACTGTACCTACAGCCGGTGGAACCAGCTTTGTTGGCCAGGGTACGAGTACCATTATTGTTGATTGGGGTACAGCCTCAGGTAACCAAAGCATTGAGGTGGTTGAAACAGATGCCAATGGTTGTCAGAGTAATCCTATTATTTTACCCGTTACAGTTAATAATAAACCTGTTGTGACCTTCACCCCTCAAATCAACCATGCTCAAGGAGAAACTAACAAGTATCGTCTGGCTCTTCTGGAACCACCGGCCAATACTGATACCATCCCTGAGGGAACCTTAAATGTAGCTCCATATATTGAATTTTATAGCAATGATGGTGGTATCATCAGGGAAAATGGAAAGTGGTACTTTGACTCAAAAGACCTGAATCTAGGCAGCTATGTTGTTGAGTATATATATGTGGATAATAACGGATGCTCAACCACAGGCAGTGAAACCTTTGAAGTGTTTGACAATAGTAGTCTCATTGGTAACCTAGATCCAGAATATTGTGAAGACGAGCCTCAAACAGCAACATTAACTCCTTTTTTAAATCCCACGGAAACACTTTTATCCATGCATATCAGAATCAACACTACAGGTTCACAAAGGTATGCAGGAGGAACCCCTGAAGCTGAAGCACTAGGCCTGATCAGTACCAGTGGTACAGATCTGGGTCCATTTGTTTTTGCACCTGGTAATGCCGCTGATAGTATTCCTGAACTTGCGAGTTCCATCGAGTTGGAGCTTCGTTACAGGTATACGACCAGTCTCGGTAGCATTCAGGCTAGAAGCCAAAAAACCACGGTATACAAAGCACCAACACCGCTATTTTCTATTGAAGGGAATCAAAGGGTTTATTGCTCTACCGATGCTGAAGTACAACTAACTCCAAACAATGACCTGGCCAGTGGTACAAACACCTTTAATTTCACTTCTGACTTCGATGTTAATGATGGCACAAACACTGTTATCCAGCAAGGTGGTAACTTCTTTTTCTACCCGGGCAATTTCCCTATGAATGTCAACACCTATGTAGATTCACTATTTTTGGTCTATACATTCGACCAAAATATCGGAGGTTCAAAATTCTGCTCGAACAGCGACACTTTAAAGGTTGATATATTTAATCAACCTACTGCTCCATCTGTTAATGGAGATATGTCTCCATCAGTAAGTGCATGTATAATAGAAGCTAGTTTACCTGAAATCAGGGCTGAAGGCATAACGGGTACGGTTCCCGGAGGAGTGGATTTTGCATGGTTTGAAACAAACGGCACTGATGGGACACCGATATGGACTGGTCCTGTTCTGGATCAAAATATCATTGCAGGAGTAAGCACCGTTGATCAGTTCTATGTAGCTCAGGCATTCCGAGGTAACAACTGCTTCAGCCCTACAGTGGAAGTCGTTGTGGAAAAACTTGATGTTTTTGACTTTGCCGTTAATACCAGCTGTATCGAATCTGGTTCACCGATTACCTTTACCAAAAATACCACAGGTATCAACCTGGAAAGTATCAGATGGAAAGTTAACGGAAGCATAGAAAGTACTCAAACTGCCCCGGGTATTGTAGATGATTTTGGCTACCCCTTTACTTCTCCAGGCCTATATGCTGTAGCATTAGAAATAGAAAGTCAAAATGGCTGTATTAATGAACTTAGCAAAAACGTAGTCATCACACCTCAGAAAGTGGCAAGCAATGCTGATGTCTATTTCCAAAATTTCGAATCAAATGATGGAGGTGGTTGGGTCGCTAATGGTAGCAATTCCAGCTGGGAGTATGGAACTCCAACCAACCAGGATATCGTACTCGGAGATAACAACGGTAACATCATCTGGATAACCGGTCTTGATGGGTCATACAACAAAAATGAGCAATCATACCTGTACAGCCCTTGCTTTGACATATCAGGTATTGACCGACCAATGATCTCATTTGACAGTTGGACGAATACAGCAGATAAAGAAGATGGGGTTATTATTGAGTACTCAGTTGGTGGCATCAATGGCCCTTGGACCAGATTAGGTAATTTTGATGATGGTATCCAATCAGGTATAAACTGGTATAATCAACGTGATATATCGTCCAACCCAGGTAACCAATCTGTGGGTTTCTATGGCTGGTCAGGGACTAATAGCGGATGGATTAACTCTAAACATCAACTTGATAATATTCCGGTAGCTGACAGGTCAAATGTTATATTCAGGTTTACCTTTAAAAGTACACCAGGTTCGGCTGAAGTAAGCAAACCAGATGGTTTTGCTATTGATAATGTATTCATCGGCAACAGAACCAGAATAGTATTGGTTGAGAATTTTACCAATACTGCGCAAACTCAAAATACAAAAACAGAAGCCGACTACCTCAAAACTTTTAACCTTGGCGGGTCAACTGAGTTGGTTAAAATAAATTACCATACTGCATTCCCTGGAGATGACCCTTTTAATAGTACCAATACTGCCGACCCTAGTGCCAGAGCTTTGTATTATAACATTGCTCATACACCAAGAGCAAGACTTGATGGTATAATCAGGGAAGATCTGGGTACGTTATTCTCAGAGTGGGGTGACAAAGAGTATGGCACCAGAACATTAAGCAATGCTTCTTTTGACATCAGCATAACCTCGGCAGTAAATGGTGACGCATTGGATGTATCGGTAGCTCTCAAGGCTCTCGTAGATATTGCTCCAAATTCAGTGGTACATATAGCTGTTGTAGAAAAGTCGGTTGACCTCGCCCAGACAGGCCTTACCAATGTTGCTAGTGGCGAGCAAAACTTTGAGTATGTGCTCAGAAAAATGTTGCCTTCAGCATCGGGCACAAAAATTTCAAGCTCCATAGCTCAGGGAGAAACCATAAACATCAACCATTCGTGGATACCTCAACTGGATTTTTATAACCCTGCTTCTGTTGCAATAATTGCATTCATTCAGGATGAAGATACCCGTGAAGTTTATCAGTCAAGTATTGTTGACAACTTTACGCTACCTGATAAAGTAACAGGCATAAACAATTCTCCTTTGGAGGTTAGCTTCAGGCTTTTCCCTAACCCTGCCAATGACAAGCTAACGATTATATTACCGGTTGGATTGAAACAACCAACAATAAAGGTCTTTGATATGTTTGGCAAGGTTATATTTGACAATCAGGCAACTGAAAACAGGTTTGACCTAGACACTAAAAATATGGCAGCAGGTATGTACCATGTACAAGTAGAAACCGAAGATGGATACTTTGAAAGAAAAAGAGTGTTGATTATTCATAACTAAAGCCGACAACAAAAGTTGATATAAAGAAAAGGCTGTTCCGAATTTGGAACAGCCTTTTTCATAATATTCACTTAAACTCAGGTATTAACACCATAAGATATCTCCAAAGGTTTTATTAAGTACAACCTTTGGAACTCAGGTGATCAGCTGATTGTAGGTCATATCATTGTCAGCACACCATGTTTATCTCTTGACAAACTTTTCCTTTCTATTTTGGATATTCAAATAGTATTCTCCAGGGCTCAGTTCCGAAACTGTGATCTCCTTCCCTTCCCCCTGCTTTACAAGTTTTCCATAGTAATCAGTAATGGCATAACTGGTAGTATCGGAAAGTGTAAGTTTATTAGTTGCAACTAAAGGATAAAATGTAATTGGTTCATCGGTTGATGTATAGTCAAGCTCCAGGGAATAAACAATATTACCCTCGGCATCTTCATAGCGAACCCTGTACGTGTTCTCTCCGTTTTGATGCTCCGCCTGTATGGCATATTGATTGTTATCGACACGGCCTTTAGCCAGCAATGACCTTATAACTTCCCACTGTTTCCTTTTAGCCTCATACCGCTCTATAATAAACTGCCCGCCAGGCTTCTCCCCCGCCGTATTCCAACTAATCGACTGATTATCCGACTGACTTGAAATAAACTTAAACTGTTTTGGGTTTTGTATGACATGTGGGTTAACAACCCTGGGCGTGCAACCATCATCGAAAGTAATCTTAATCACTACAAGATCATTAAGTTGCAAATGGCTCAGGTCAATTTTGAAAGCCGATATTTGAGGGACATCAAACAGCTTTCTATCATTAACGAACACCTCCTTGGTACAAAAAGTATTTTTACTATGATTGAAAGGATTTTGAACAAATACAGACTTACCCTGATATGTACCAGAAAGCACAATTTCCCCGCTATAAAGCGGACCACTTATTAAAAGCCAGATACTAAAGAAAACGATCCTTTTCATCAATAGTCAGGTACTATTTAATGAATAATCCCGTGTTAAGCAAAAAGACAGGATATCAAATATGCAAAAAACCGAAGCCTCAAGTCTCTCTATAAAATGTATAAGGGCGGCTCAAGGGCCTATTCAAAACGTAAGGACTCAATAGGATCAAGCTTAGCAGCCTTATTTGCTGGATAATAGCCTGAAATTAACCCTACAGCCACACAAACTACCAGACCTACTACAATCCAAAGCCAAGGCATAACAAAACCATCAATACCAAGAATACTGGCAAATAAATTACCAATACCTACGCCCAGTATGATTCCTGCGAGACCTCCTAAAAGACATACTACTATAGCTTCAATAATGAATTGCTGACGGATTCTTAGTGGAGTTGCTCCAAGAGCTTTTCTCACCCCTACTTCTCTGGTTCTCTCTGTAACGGACACCATCATGATGTTCATCAGAGCAACACATGCCCCCAACAAAGTGATAAATCCTATTATAAATCCAGCAACCCTCAATATGCCAGACAACTCTCCCATGGTATCAGCAAGCGACTCACTTTTAGAGATTTCGAAAGAATTAGGATCTCCCAGCCTGTCCTGCCTGATCTTCCTCATAATACCCGTAGCCTCGCCCATAGCCATATCCATTTCAGCAGGATTATTAATACCTACGGTCAGACTATATTTAAGCTGCCTGTCAGAAGACATCCTGCTAGCATTAATAATCGGAATAATCGCTGAATTATCAGGACCACTACCTCCTCCTATCTGCCCTTTCTCTTCCAGTATGCCTATCACTTTATACTTGCTACCCAATATGGATATTTCAGTATTAAGAGGTTCTTCATCGTTAGAATAAAGTGCCTCCACCACATCAGGGCCAATAATAGCAACATTGGTACCATACTCCACTTCTATATTAGAAAAATTTCTCCCTTTTTTAAGGTTAAGCCCTTCAAGGGCCACATACTCATCATTAGCCCCCACTACCCATACATTAGGATTGGTCTTTTTAGACTTATGCTTTAGTTCCGCACTCCAGGATGCAGAAGTAGAAAGGCTAACACTGGAAGGGTATGCATATACCTCTGTAAATCTTACTGCCTCTTTCAAGGTTAGCGGTGGAGCCACCCGCTCTGTTCTTCCCTGATTCCTCCCTCCACGGTTTCTTTTGGAATAAATATCAAAAGTATTCACACCCAGTTCTGCCAGACTATCTTTAACCGAATACTGAATACCATCAACGGCCGTTAGGATTCCAACCAGACTGGTAATACCTATCGCTACAATCAATGCGGTAAGTATAGTTCTCAGCAGGTTGGCGTTGATTGACTTTAATCCCTCTTTTATATTTTCTTGTAAATCCATGAAAATCCTACTTTTGTGAAACTAAAGTAATTAATTAAATCGTTGATACATTTACAAATTATCTGATTAGTTGATATGGCGTTTTATCGGTAATTTAGAAAGTTGAAATTTTGACCGTTAGGCAGAAGCATATTTAAACAATTCAACACAACACTGAAAGTATATAAACTATTAGTTCTATACCGGTATCAAGGAAAAGTCAGACTTTTATGAAGAGAACCATTTTCACTACCCTTTTAGTATTCATCATCTTTGGTTATACCTATGCCAGCTATATATATATCCCTATGAATGAAAAGCAGGCCAACCATTTAAAGGCCTATGGCATAGCTTACTGGGTATTGCAAAACGACATAGAAGTCGACTGGCTCTTGAACTACGAAGGTGGAAGCTTCATGTGTAAGTATTACCAAAAATTCGAAAATGAACTGATTATCAGAGGTGTAAGCTATCAAGTAATCTCTGATGCCCAAGCAAATTCTATCATTGAGTCAATAGCCAGCCCATCGTCCAACACGGACATTATGAAACTGGAGAAATTTCCCAAAATAGCGGTCTACTCTCCCAAAAGCAAACTGCCCTGGGATGATGCCGTGACCCTGGTTTTGACCTATGCAGAGATACCCTATACCGTTATTTTTGATGACGAGGTTTTGGCCGGAGAACTTCCAAAGTATGACTGGCTTCACCTTCATCATGAAGATTTCACGGGGCAGTATGGAAAATTCTATCGCTCTTTTAAAAACATGCCCTGGTATATAGAACAGCAACGTGAGTTTGAGGAGTCTGCAAGAAAACATGGCTTCAACAAGGTTTCCCACCTCAAACTGGTAGTTACCAAAAGAATCAAAGAGTTTGTGAGCGGTGGAGGTTTTTTATTTGCTATGTGCTCCGCTACTGACACATACGATATAGCTCTGGCTGCGGAAGGCCTGGATATTGTAGAACGTATGTATGACGGCGACCCTGCCGACCCTACGGCACAGCAAAAGCTGAACTTTGAAAATACTTTCGCTTTTGACAACTTCAAAATTTCCAGAGACCCATACGAATACGAATTCTCCAATATTGACAATCAATTCTCAGAAAGAGGACTTCGGGAGGAGAATGATTACTTTAACTTGTTTGAGTTTTCCGCCAAATGGGACCCAATCCCCACAATGCTTACTCAGAACCATACCCGTGTAATCAAAGGTTTCTATGGGCAAACTACAGGATATAAAAAGAAGCTTGTAAAACCTGATGTGGTGATCATGGGAGAAAACAAATCAATAAAAGAAGTAAAATATATTCATGGTGTATTTGGCAAAGGCTTCTGGACTTTCTACGGTGGTCATGATCCTGAAGATTATCAGCACCTCGTCAATGAAGAGCCGACAGATCTTAACCTTCATCCCAACTCACCAGGCTATCGCCTGATCCTGAATAATATTCTGTTCCCTGCTGCTAAAAAGAAGAAACAAAAAACCTGATGATGGCTAATTTATCAGCTACCTGTCTAATGCATCCTGTCCCCTCTTACCTCAAGGTTTTCAATGATTTCCGCTTCGGCTGCTAGTATTTCACGCCACCTGGTCATTACAGTTTCCTCTGGAAGGTAAGTCTTGGCCAATTTAAGGAAGCTCTTATAATGACCTGCTTCTGAAACCATCAGCTCATAGTAAAACTTTTGAAGCTCTTCATCTTCGATGTTTTTCCATAGTAATCTAAATCGCTCACAGCTTCTTGCTTCAATCAGCGCGTTAAACAATAGTTTTTCGACAAGCTGTTCTTCCCTGCTCCCTCCTTTTTTCTCAACTTTACTAAGCTGCGCTACATACTCATCCTTCCTCATTGGCCCCAAAGAATAGCCTCGCTTCTTCATTTCCTCAATTACCCGCTCAAAATGACTCCACTCTTCTGCTACCACAGGTGTGAGCATATCTACTAACTCCTGCTTTTCAGGAAATTTAATAATGAGCGAAATACACGAACTGGCTGCCTTCTGCTCACAATAGGCGTGATCAATTAATATCTCTTCAATATTCTTTTCGGCAATATTTACCCACCTCGGATCGGTGGGAAGTTCTAAACCTAGTACGTGTTTATCCATGATTAATTAATCGTAAAAAGACCAGCTAAATCCAAAATCAAAAATATCATCCTGCGCAGGATAGTACGGAGTCATGAAATACCCCGTTGGACGAAACGCCCTGACAATGTTGTTATATTTCAGGAAGAACCTGCCCCTATTGATCTTTGCATTCACAAAAACATCCCACACCGGATAGGGTTCAACTTTAAACTGATCCTGGATGTAGTACTGCATAGTGATCGGATCATAAGCTTGGGCATAATATTCACTACGCATATGCAAATCAAACCCTATTTGCCATTCCAGATTTCCATCCAGCAGTATTTCATGATAGGAGATCTGTGCATTACCAAATAGTTCAGGGATACTAACAGCCTCTGACGAACCTCCAGACAAATTGCTATATATCAACTTGGTATTAAAATTAAAGACCTTAAGGAAGTCAATGTTCAAGTCAAGTTGCCCCTTAAGCACATTGATGTCCCCTGATGTTTGTGTTGGCAGAACACGCTGTCCTTCCGTAATATCATATTCTTTGAAGTAAATATAATTAGTCAGTAACATGTATTCAGCAGAAGGTATTAACCTAACAGGGCCAAGCTTGAGGTTCAACCCTGCTCTCAAGCTCGATGAAATAGGGGAATCAAAGTCATTACTCCACACATCATGGCTTCCTCTATACGCCCTTTGGATGTATGCGGGTGTATATTTAACACTTGCTACTTCTCCAAAAAACCATCGGTTCCTTATTTCACCTCCCAGTTTATACTCTCCTCCCAGCAAATACTCTCCATAAGCGCTGATATAACTCACAGAGTCATTGCCAAAACGCAAATTGAACCCTGCATAGTTTTCCAGGTAATCAGTATCAAACCCTAGCGTATCTTCGTTGATGTATTTATACTTAAAATCAACCTTGCGAACTTTGTAATAGAAGTTGTAGAAGGTCTTACCAATATCACCTTTCAGACCCAACTCATTCTGTATATACGTTAGCTTTGAACGGTCCTTTGTAGCAGAGGAGTCAACCTCATAAAAGTCGTAAAAAGAAGATGTAGTATCAGGCTCATCGAGAAAATCATTTTGTTGCTTATAACGATCAAATGAATGATACAACTGAATAAAATCGTTCAACTTATATTGGTGATACAAATGATAATTGGTACGAAGCTCATCCGTCTTAGCTTTAGTGAGTATGGTTTGCCTGTTCTCATCAAAGTAAGCAGCTCGAGACAAGTCATCCGATTCCAGTAATATCCCCCCATATTCATCTACCTTATGCCTGTTACGAATAAAATTGGCCAACAAAGTATATTTACCATTTTTGGTGCTATAGCTACCGTAACCTCTGTAATAAATACCTTCCACATGCCTGTCCCCTCTCCTTACCCTTTGTATCTGCTTATCTATAAACAAGCCTTTGAAGTCAAAACCAATATTTGCTCGCTCATCAATATTTCTCGAATATTTGGCGTCCGTTATGGCCCGGCCTTCTCCTCCCCATATAACACCAAACATGGTGTAAGGAGATTTAGTATCAAAGTACCTGACCTCCTCCGGACCTTCATAATACATATCATAAACTGTAAAACCGGAAGTAGCTCCAATCCGATGCGGTAATTGGGGATAGATAGGGGAAATAGCTGTACCAATATTACCCAGGTCCTGGTATAAGTTCGATTCTCTGGCCACATACTGATACCTATGAAGATTTAGTACAGTGGTGTCAATATTCCAATATTGCGGATTATTGTATTTTATATTTCCTTCATATGTAAAACGACTGGTAGTTGGCCCATATACCTGCTTAGTAGAATCGTCAAGTATACCAGATCCAATACGCTCGGTCTCTTCCTTTTCCTCAGGAACTACAATTTGGGAAAAACCAATATTAACAACCAGGCTAAGGCCTGTCAAAATAAGTACTACTTTTTTAAAGTCCACACGCAAAACTAAGTAAAAACAACTAATATGAATAAGCCTTCAGGGAATTCAAAATCGTTTCATCAAATCTCTTGCCACCTTTAATAAACACTGTCTCTATTGGCAAATAAAATACAGGGATATTTTTAAAATGCCCCTCTTTAATAAAAGGCAATAATTTAACCATATCTTTTTCTGTAGTAATCAGGCATTTGGCCTTGCCAACCTCTTCAAAAGCATTGATTAACATGGCAATATCCTCCAGCTTGTAACGATGGTGGTCTCTAAAATGGTGTTCCCCCTCCAAACGATAGTGTGATGAAACATAAGCTCTCAAAGGTGCTGGGTTAGCTATACCACTAAAAAGAAATACCTCATTGCTGAACTCGCGGCTTCCGGAAATGCGCTCGGGTTCCATATATTTGATTGAAGCAAAGGCAATATGAGCGCGGCTGTTATACCTCCTGATATTATCTTCATAATACTGAAAATCAACACTATCAAGGCATTTAGTAACCACAATCATATCTGCTCGTTGAGCTCCCTTCCTGCTTTCCCTTAATCTACCTGACGGTAACACAAAGTCATTAAAAAATGGCTTATTATAATCTGTCAACAAAATACTAAGACTAGGCTTCACCGGACGGTGCTGAAAAGCATCATCAAGCAATATTACCTCTGTTTGTGGTTGTTCCGCAAGAATAAAAGGTATGGCTATTGCCCTTTGCTCGCCAACCGCTACATGAATATTTTTAAACTTATTGAAAAACTGATAAGGTTCATCACCTATGGTTTTTGGAGAATCATCGTCATTAGCCAGACGAAAGCCTCTGGTTGACCTGCCATATCCTCTGCTAAGCGTCACTACTTTTTTATCATTAAACAGTCGAATCAAGTATTCTACCATAGGGCTTTTACCAGTCCCCCCTACTGACAGGTTGCCAACAGATATAACATTAGCCTCAAATTCAAATGAATGTTTATACCCGCTGTTATAAAGGTAATTTCTAAACCTGGTGATGAGGTCATAAATCAAAGCAAATGGAAAGAGCAAAATCCCTAAAAAATTCATGAATAGCTTATCAGGTATAATAATTTATATAACTTTGAATGACCGCAAAATTGGTTATTTATGACTAAAATAAAAGACATAATCCAATATTTAGAAGGCATTGCTCCAGCTGCCTATCAGGAAAGTTACGATAATGCCAGATTGATCACTGGCAACAGCAATACCCCTATCACCAACCTGTTAATTACACTCGATGTTACAGAAGATGTGGTTCAAGAAGCCATCGACAAAAATTGTAACATGATTGTTGCCCACCACCCTATAGTATTTAAGGGATTGAAGTCCCTTACCGGCAAGAACTATGTTGAGCGCACTGTAATCAAAGCCATAAAGCATGACATTGCCATTTATGCTATTCATACCAACCTGGATAACGTCTTTAACGGAGTTAATAAGAAGATATCTGACAAGATCGGACTTAAAAACACTCGGGTTTTAGTGCCTAAAAAACAAACACTCTCCAAACTGGTAACTTTCATTCCTAAAAATGATACTTCTCATGTGTTGGAAGCATTACATCGGGCAGGTGCTGGCCATGTTGGTAATTACACCCATTGTAGCTTCAAAGTTGAGGGCACTGGCACTTTTAAGCCTAATGAAGAGGCCAACCCACACATTGGCAAAGCCAACTTGCAGGAAGAAGTCGCTGAAGATCGTATAGAAATGATCTTACCCACTCACATGGAGGGAAAAGTACTGTCTGCACTGAAGCTCGCTCACCCCTATGAAGAGGTAGCATATTTTATGACTTCAATAAGCAACAGCAACCAGGAAGTCGGCTCCGGAATGATCGGAGAAGTAGAAGAAGAAATGGAATCTTTTGAATTCTTAAAACATTTAAAGGGTAGTATGGGTTTAACATGTATCAGGCATACAAAAATACTGCCTGAGCGCATTAGAAAAGTAGCCGTTTGCGGAGGGTCTGGAAGCTTTCTACTAGCTAATGCTATAAGCAAAGGAGCCGATATTTTCATCACTGCTGACTTTAAATATCATGAGTTTTTTGATGCTGAAGACAAGATAGTAATAGCAGATATCGGGCATTATGAAAGCGAGGTATTTACAAAAGAATTAATTAATGAGATATTAAGTAAAAAATTTACTACCTTTGCACTCAATTTATCAGAAACTGTAACAAATCCAATTAGTTACTTATAGATTACATGGAAAACACTAGTGTTGCACAAAAACTCGAAGCTCTCGTAAAATTACAATCTATTGATTCGAAACTTGACGAAATAATTAAATTAAGGGGTGACCTTCCTGATGAGGTTCAAGATTTAGAGGACGAAATCGAAGGGTACAAAACCAGGCATGGAAGGTTTAACACTGAACTGGAAGAACTGGAACAATCTATAAAAGATAATAAGACTGGAATTAAAGAAGCTGAAAAGCTAATCCAAAAGTACAACGACCAGCAAAATAACGTAAGAAATAACAGGGAATTCGACGCTATCACCAAAGAGGTTGAGTTGCAGGAACTTGAGATACAGATACTGGAAAAGAAAACCAGAGAAGCTCAAGAGGCTATTGAAAGAAAGAAGGAAGAGATTGCAGACATTCAGGCCCTGATAGATGAGAGAGGTGCTGACTTGGAGAGCAAGCAACAAGAGTTAAAAGAGATTCTGGAAGACAGCCAGGAGGAAGAAAGCCAGTTAAAAAACGATAGAGAAAAGGCTACAAAGAAGATTGAGCCTAAACTCCTTAAATATTACGAAAAACTAAGAGCTAACCTTTCAAACGGTCTGGCTGTAGTAACTGTAAAAAGAGGTGCGGCTGAAGGATGTAACATCGTTATCCCTCCTCAAAAAATCGCCGAGATCAGAGAGAAGAAAAAGATTGTAATTGACGAGCATTCAGGCAGAATATTAGCGGATGTAGACATGGAGTCTATGACCGAAGAAAAGCCTAAGAGAACCACGAGAAGAAAGAAAAAAGCTTAATATTGGCTTTAAACAAAAATATTCTCTTAAAAAAGGTAAGTTTATTCACTTACCTTTTTTTATGCTTTTTACTGCCTGGCACCATACTAGGCAGTAGCTCCGACTGGGATTTTAATAACGATGAAAAACAGGCCTATAACCACATTATCTCTCTACGACTGGACAAAGCCACCCCGCTACTGAATGACAAACGTCCGGCGTCCGCATACCTCAAGAACCTTAGCGAATCTATACGCCTGATCATTACCGAAGACCCTTCCCTTTTTGAGGATTATGAAGACGCGTTCAATGACCGGCTCGACTTTATAGAATCAAAAGAAAGCAAGGATGGTTTTAAGAAATTTTATATGGCCGAACTATACCTGCAACGGGCCTTCACTAACCTGAAAATGGGATATGATTGGACCGCAGCATGGGATTTCCGCCGCGCTTACAAACTGATTGACACCAACACCCAAAAGTATCCCGATTTCCTCCCTAATTACAAAGCCATGGGTCTGCTTCATGTTATGATTGGTTCAGTTCCTGAGCGACACCAATGGCTGGTTGGCCTGCTAGGCTTGCAAGGTTCCGTAAAACAAGGACTTGCTGAAATTGAGAAAATAGCTAATTCAGATCACTTCTTTAACAAAGAGGCTCTTGTTGTTAGCTATTTACTAGAAGCATACCTTCTCAACAGGGCTGATGAGGCTGTCATAAACTTCACTAACCTCTATAAAAACAACAAAAACAACCTTCTCTTTGGTTATCTGTATATGTCACTACTTATCAAAAATAACCAAAGTCAAAAAGCCCTGGAAGCCTACCAACACTTGAAAAAGTTCAAAGAGGGCTACCTTGAATTTAATTTTTTAAATTACCTTACTGGGGAAATATACCTTCAAAAAGGCGAATACGACTTAGCAGAAACGTATTTCACAGAATTTATCAACAATACCAAAGGGAAGAATTTCACCAAAGATGCTCAATACAAATTATTTTTAACTTATTGGCTTGATAACAAAGAAAATAAAGCAACTCAAGCGCACCTAAAAGCTCAACTAACGGGACAAACAAAAGTAGAAGCAGATAAACATGCATCAAAAAGCCTAGGTCAGCCTCAATTCCCCAATAAAGTCATAATGAAAATCAGACTACTCACCGATGGTGGGTTTTATACAGAAGCAAAAACACTGGTTTCAAAAGACTATGAATTCTCTTCAAAAAAAGACAAGATTGAATTCTCCTACAGAAAGGCGCGACTGTTTCACAAGACAGAAGATATAGAAGAAGCCATTAAATTATATGCTACCACTATTAATGAAACTTCAGGGGAAAACTGGTATTTCGCACCAAACTCCTGTCTGCAACTAGGGTACATATATCATCAAACAGGAGATTCGGCTCTAGCCAAATACTATTTCAATGAAGTATTGGGATACAAACACCACGAGTACAAAACAAGCCTGGATAACAAAGCCAAAGCAGCCCTGGCCAATTATGAATAATAACCGTTTAAGTGCTTTACATCATTAAAACTCTCTATTAGAAACATCTCTCCGGTATAAACCAATTTGTACATACACAAGTTAGAGTGAGAAAACAGGTCCATACACTGTAACGGGTAATTAAGCATCTGACAAAGCAATACACGCATAGCTCTGCCATGCATACAGATCAATACATTTTCTTCATCACTATTGGACAGTATCACCTCAAGCGCCTCCTTTTGTCTGTTATATACATCTTGAGGACTCTCCCCTCCTTCTATTCGTAAAGTAATGTTACCTGTTTGCCACTGATGGATCACATCATGATAGTATGCATCCTCTTCAGGGGTAATCTCCATTCCCTCTCTAGTGCCCCAGTTAATCTCATTCAGCCCGCTGAGAGTCTGGTGAGGGATACCCTTTTCTATAAACTTTTCTACAGACTGAATACTTCTTTGAAGTGTAGAGGTATAAACCTTGTCAAAAGGAATGTTCTGAAATGTTCTATAAAAACTTGCAGCCTGCTTCCTACCGGTTTCATTTAATGGAGCATCAATTCCACTCCCCTGAACGATTTTCTTCAGGTTATAATCAGTCTGTCCGTGTCGTATTAAATATATTTTTTTGCTTTTCAATTTTGTCTGTATTTTTGGCCTGCAAAAATAACCTTTTTTACCAATTAGCATGATCAATCCGGAGTTAACCCTTGAGGATATCAATAAAATGAACAAGAATACCATGATGGAACATCTTGGTATTGAGTTTACAGAGATTGGCCCGAACTACATTACCGCAAAGATGCCAGTTGATAACAGACACCACCAACCCTACGGGCTGTTACATGGCGGTGCCAGTGTCGCATTGGCAGAAACCTTGGGGAGTGTAGCGGCACATTGCTCTATTGACACCTCAAAATACTTTTGTGTTGGACTGGAAATCAATGCAAATCACCTAAAAGGGGTTAGATCAGGTTATGTTTTTGGAAAAACAATACCAATACACGTTGGAAAATCTACCCAGGTTTGGGAAATAAGGATAACCAATGAACAGGATGAACTGGTATGTGTTAGCAGAATAACAATGGCAGTTCTGGAACAAAAAAAACAGAAAATTTGACAATCTCAGAAGAAATAAAGATCCAACCCATAGAGCAAGTTATTAATAATGCCATTGCTTTTGGGAAGCAAGAAGGTGGTGCAGTAGCAGTTTGGAGAACCCCAGGGGAGGACAACATTCAACTGATCGTTGATTTTTCGGCAGAGTTACAGCCTACTCAAGATCCACTTGACTCAAAGGCACCGGGATTTGTATTTGCACCTTTCGATATTTCAGAAGACACTTACCTGGTTAAGGCAGACTTGCACATCAACCTTGGAAATCATCAAATAACAACTCGGCCTGACTACAGTGTCAGCACAAAAACAGAAAAACTCTTAACCTTCCTGGAAAAGGAAAAGTCTCCCAAAACTTCTTATTCTGACATCGGGGTATCTGAAAGCAAAGAAGATAAAGACAAGTTTATTCAACTGGTAAACTCTTCTGTAAAAGCTATTCAGAATGGTCAGTTCCAAAAGGTTGTCCCTTCAAGAAAAAAAGAAATCCACTTTGACAAACCTCTAAATGTTGGCAACAACTTTTTAAGACTAACCAAAGCATACCCTTCAGCCTTTATCTCTTTGGTATTTGTCCCTCAGGCGGGCATATGGATGGGTGCAACTCCAGAGTTACTGATCAGTGTTAAGGACAATATTTTCAAAAGCGTAGCACTTGCCGGCACACAAAAATATGAAGATGGAACCAGTCTGTCTAACGTAGCCTGGACTCAGAAAGAAATAGAAGAGCAAGCCTTAGTAAGCAGGTACATTATTAACTGCTTTAAGAAAATACGACTGAGGGAGTTTGAAGAAGTTGGCCCAAAAACTGTAATCGCCGGCAACCTGCTACATCTTAAAACAGAATATAAAGTAAATATGGTTGCTACTAATTTCACCGACCTTGGTGAAGTTATGTTAAAACTACTCCACCCAACCTCTGCCATTTGTGGAATGCCCCTCTCACCGGCCAGAGAGTTTCTTCTTCAACATGAACATTATGACCGAAAATACTTTGCGGGTTATTTAGGGCCAGCCAATTTTGATAACAGTACCCAGCTTTACGTAAACCTCAGATGTATGCATATTGAAGAGGATAAGGCAACAGTTTTTGCAGGTGCCGGAGTTACAGAAGACTCTCAGCCAGAAAAAGAATGGGAGGAGACCGAAATTAAAATGAACACCCTATTAAACATCATTAAATAATTGAACCTCCAACCAATTTATAATATAGCCGAAATTTGCAGTAAGCATGGTATAAGCCAGGCCGTACTGTCACCAGGCTCACGTTGTGCACCCATAACACTGGCATTTGCAAGACACCCAAAAATCAACTGCCGCACTATTGCAGATGAAAGGTCCGCTGCATTTATCGGGATGGGAATAGCGCAACAACTCCAAAAGCCAACAGTGCTGGTCTGCACATCAGGTTCAGCGGCTTACAACTATGCCCCTGCTGTAGCAGAAGCCTTTTTCCAAAGGATCCCCTTGTTGGTGATCACTGCAGACAGACCTCCTGAATGGATTGATCAACTAGATGGCCAGACCATCCGACAACCTGAATTATACGGAAAGCATATAAAAAAGAGCTTTAACCTCCCTGCGGACCTGAACCATAACGATTCCCAGTGGCACGCGCAGCGCCTGATATCAGAAGCCATAAACACTGCTGAAGAGTTTCCCGCTGGTCCTGTTCATGTCAATGTTCCGTTAAGAGAGCCCTTTTACCCAACAAGCCAAGCTGAGGTTAAGTTTGATGAAGACATAAAAACCATTACAGAAACCAACTCCATTAAAGACTTAAGTAACAGAGACTGGGAGGTTTTAATCGAGAAATGGAAAAGATTCAACAGAATACTGGTTATTGGTGGCCAAGGCAACATTGATAACAGACTTACTACGCCTATAAACAGGATTATTAAAGAACAGAAAATTCCAGTTATTGGTGACATTATATCCAACCTTCACCCTGTTGAAAACCTGATAAAACATGCTGACCTCTTTTTGGGGCAAGATAAAACCGGCCTACATGCAAGCTTGCAACCAGAATTATTAGTAACGTTTAGCAATTCTACAATTTCAAAAAACGTAAAATTGTTATTAAGAAATCATCAGCCACAGGAGCATTGGCACATCCAGGCTAGCGGATATGTGGCAGACACCTTCAAATCACTAACAAAGGTTATAAGAGTAGAACCAGATACCTTTTTCAAAAAGATAGCTGAAATTGAACTCCCCCCTACCTTCGACAATCAGAAGCAGGAGAATTATTACCATATATGGCAAATAGAGGAAAGAAAATCAACACGGCTACTACAAACCTTTTTCCCGAACGAGCCATTTGGAGAATTTGAGTTTATTCGAGAAGTCATTAATGCCCTTCCCGATAATTCAAACCTTCACCTGGCTAATAGTATGGCCGTGAGGTATGCTAACTTCAACGGTCTTGAAAACCCTACAGTAGAAGTATTCGCAAACAGAGGCACCAGTGGCATCGATGGCAGTAATAGCACCACAGTTGGGCACTGCCTTTCTTCAGAAAGGCTCAATATACTTATTACCGGAGACTTGGCTTTCTTCTACGACAGAAATGCTTTTTGGCATAACTATGACATAAAAAACCTTAGAGTGGTACTGGTAAATAACCATGCCGGAGGCATATTCAGAATAATCAAAGGTCCCAATAAACTACCTGAATTGGAAGAGTTCTTTGAAACCCACCAAAAACTTACAGCCAAATTAACAGCCGAAGAATTTGGTTTTGAATACCTCCACTGCAACAAAAGAAGTAAGCTAACAAATTATCTAAAAGAGTTTTATGAAGATAGCGACAGGCCCAAGATACTGGAACTGGAGACACTAAGTGAAGAAAATGCTAACACATTGAAAGCTTTTAAAAACACATTTAAAGATATTAAATAGACAAAGATCAAAACAACTAAATACTATGGCAGAAAATAGAAAATGGGAAACCATTAAATCATTTAACGACATAAAATTTGAGTTCTTTGAGGGCATCGCAAAGATCACTATCAACAGACCTGAGGTTTATAATGCATTTCGTCCCGAAACCAATATAGAAATGCTTGAGGCCATGGACATCTGCCGTGAAAGACAGGATATATGCGTGGTTGTGCTTACGGGAGAAGGGGACAAGGCATTTTGCTCTGGAGGAGATCAAAATGTAAAAGGTAGTGGTGGTTATATTGGTGAAGATGGTGTGCCCAGACTTAACGTGCTTGACCTTCACAAACGCATAAGGGAATTGCCTAAGCCCGTAATTGCCATGGTTAATGGATACGCCATCGGCGGAGGGCATGTATTGCATGTGGTATGTGACCTGACCATAGCCTCTGAAAATGCAAGATTTGGACAAACAGGGCCTAAAGTTGGCAGCTTTGATGCTGGATTTGGTTCATCATACCTTGCGAGACACGTTGGGCAGAAAAAAGCAAGAGAGATTTGGTTCCTTTGCAAACAGTATACAGCAGCAGAAGCAGAGACCATGGGTATGGTAAACAAAGTGGTTCCTTTAGAAAGCTTAGAAGATGAAACTGTTGAATGGTGTAAGATCATGATGCAGAGAAGCCCTATGGCTTTAAGGATGATCAAAAGAGGTCTTAATGCTGAGCTTGACGGACAAAGAGGACTGATGGAATTTGCAGGAGACGCCACTTTGATGTTCTATCTGATGGAAGAAGCTCAGGAAGGGAAAAACGCATTCCTGGAAAAACGTGACCCTGACTTCAAGAAATACCCTAAATTCCCTTAACAAAACTATGTTGCCATTGGAACAGTTTTAATATAAGGCAGCCTGTTAATTTTGTAGTTTAGAGCATGAAAAGAATTCTATTCATTGTATTTGCTATAGCCCAGTTAATAGGCTGCCAATCCACCAGGCAGATTTCAAAAACCCGTTCAAGCGAAGGAAAAGAAGAAAAGAAAGAAACAAGGCCCTATGATAAGATTGTTACTAACAATACAATCTCTGACGAAGGGCTTTTTCTATTACATCAAAATGATGATAAGGTATATTATGAAATACCTGACTCTCTTTTAGGAAGAGATATGCTGCTCGTTAGCAGAATATCCAAAATAGCCCCAAACTTTCAAGGTGGATACATCAACGCCGGCTCAAAAACCGGCGAGATGATAGTACGATGGTATAAAAAGCATAACAACATTCTTTTAAAATCAATATCCTACAATGCTATTGCCAGTGATTCTCTCCCTATTTATTTATCTGTTGAATCAAACAATTATGCTCCTACACTCAAAAGCTTTAAGATAAAGGCTTTTTCCCCTGACTCAACCTCTGTAGTTATTGATGCCACCGACCTCTTCACTTCAGACATCCCCAGCCTTAGTGCTCTTAATTCAGAAATGCGCAAAGAGTATAAAATTAAAAAACTGGACGCTGAAAGATCATTCATTGAAAGTGCTAAAAGTTTCCCTCTCAACATTGAAGTAAAACATGAAATGACATATGTTGCTGACGAGCCTCCCTCTTACACGAAAACCGGCACAATCAGCATGATCATGAACCAGTCCATGATTTTACTGCCTAAAAAACCTATGATGGGACGGTTATACGATGAACGTGTAGGCTGGTTTACTGTTAGCCAGATCGACTACGGATCGGAGGCTCTCAAAGCTGATTCCAAGAGTTTTATAAGAAGATGGAGGCTGGAACCCAAAGACCTGGAGGCCTATGCACGCGGGGAGTTAGTAGAACCTGTAAAGCCTATTGTGTATTACCTCGATCCGGCGACCCCAATGAAATGGAGGAAATACTTTAAAATGGGAATTGAAGATTGGCAAAAAGCCTTCGAAACAGCTGGGTTTAAAAATGCCATTATTGCAAAAGACCCTCCTTCTCCTCTCGAGGACCCCGATTTCAGCCCTGAGGATGTACGTTACTCTATAGTTCGCTATGTAGCAAGCACCACAAGAAATGCCATCGGCCCGAGCGTATCAGATCCCCGTTCTGGTGAAATTATAGAAAGTGACATCATCTGGTACCATAATCACCTACGATCATATAGAAACAGATATCTGTTGGAAACAGGCGCAGCCAACCCAAAAGCCCGTACACTAGACACTCCTGAAGAAGATATTGGTGAAATGATGAGAATGGTAATTGCCCATGAAGTGGGCCATGCCTTAGGCTTACCGCACAACATGAAAGCGAGTGCAGCCTACCCTACCGACTCCCTTAGATCAGGGAAATTTACCCAAAAGTATGGTATCGCTGCCACTATTATGGATTATGCCCGATATAATTATGTTGCCCAACCCGGAGACAGAAACATTAGGTTTATTCGTCAGCTCGGCCCATATGACCATTATGCCATAAACTGGGGTTACAGGGTAATACCCGGTGCACACACTGCCACACAGGAAAAAGCTACCTTAAAACAATGGATAAAGGAAAAGTCGGGTGATCCAACATACCAGTTTGGCAGCGGATATGGAGATTATGACCCTACCTCACAAACAGAGGGCATAGGGGCCGACCCTGTTAAAGCCAGCAAGTATGGGCTTGCTAACTTAAAAATTGTAGCTCCAAATCTAATAGCCTGGACCACTGATGAAAACGAAAACTATGGTGAACTGGAAGAGTTATATGGAGAGCTTATAAGTGTTTGGGGAAGGTATATAGGGCATGTAACTTCCAATATTGGTGGTGTGATTGAAACCCTTAAAACACACGATCAGCCAGGTGTAGTTTATCAAATTGTTCCTAAAAAGGATCAACAAAAAGCCATGAACTTCCTGCTCTCTGAAGCCTTTTCAACTCCGGATTGGCTTATCAGACAAGATATTTTAAGACGGATCGAACATGCAGGAGCTATTGAAAGAGTTCGCAGTCTACAGGTAAGACATCTGAATGACTTGCTAAGTTTCGAAACTATTCAAAGACTAATTGAAGCTGAAGCATTTCTTGGAAAAAACACCTATACAGCCATTAATATGATGGATGACCTGCAAAATGGCCTATGGTCCGAGCTAAAAAGGAACCAGGCTATTAATGTTTACAGAAGAACTCTCCAGAAAGCTTATGTGGAACGTCTTGAATATTTAATGACAGAAGAACAACGTCCATTGCCTAAGCGTTGGAGAAAATACATGAACCGCATTGATGTAAATGTGAATCAATCTGACATCAGGTCCCTGACCAGAGCTAAACTAACAGAATTAAAAAGTAGGATCAGAAGATCGGCAATTACCGATAAAATAACGACCTATCACCTGAAGGATATAGAAGCTCGGATCGAACTGATATTGAACCCCAAATAGTATGTCAACAGTTGGAAAACAGAAATTCACTAAACAACAGGACAAAGATTTGGTCATTAACAGACAGCAGCACTATTTGAAGGTACTTTAAAAATGAAATCTTTACTTCAGATCAACGGCCAGTTGGTTCACTGGGCTAAACTTCACCAGTTCAAACCGTCAACTCCATTTGAAAAAAGCACTATTGATTTTATACAGCAATGGTTATCCGAAGTGAAGGAGTTCAACATCCATACTTCTGGTTCAACCGGCAAACCAAAAAAAATAAACATCTCCAGGCTGCAAATGGAAATCAGTGCCCGATTAACTATTGATGCACTAAAAATCAACTCTGGACAAACAGCCCTTGTATGCCTGGACACTGAGTACATTGCAGGAAAAATGATGCTAGTGCGCGCCATGATCAATCATATGAACATTATAGCAATTGCTCCATCCTCTAACCCACTAACGAACCTGGACAAGGTGCCAGACTTTGCCGCTGTAGTACCTTTGCAACTCGAAGAAATGCTCAACAACGAAAAAACCAAGATGCTCCTCAACAAAATGAGCGCAATTATCGTCGGTGGAGCACCAGTAAGTCCAGTTTTGGAGAGAAAGCTCCAACAAGTATCTACCCCTATTTACGCCACCTATGGTATGACGGAAACGGTCTCTCATGTTGCCCTCAAAAGGCTTAACGGCCCTGAAAGGTCTGCAACATTTACTGCTTTTAAAGAAGTAAAACTTGCTCTTGACGATAGAGGCTGTCTCACTATCCAGTCAGCCCTTACCAATCACGAGACATTAACAACAAATGATCGCGTTGAGCTGATAAGTGATCACCACTTCGAGTGGCTTGGGCGGGCTGATAACATCATCAATAGCGGAGGAGTCAAGGTGCAAAGTGAAAAAGTGGAGAAAGCAGTGGCTCAGATTCTCGATGAGCTCGGGCTCTCCAATAGGTTCTTTGTCACTGGTATACCGGATGAAAAACTTGGCCACAAAGTGTATCTGGTCATGGAGTCTCCCGATAACCTAAATAATGACAAGGAGAAAATACTTTCCCTACTTCAAGCGAAATTAAGCAGATATGAGGTGCCTAAAGACATTACATTAGTACCTCAATTTACCGAAACACCGACAGGAAAGGTTAATAGAAGAGAAACAATAAAAAAACTACTGTAGCCAGACAATAACCTAGCTAGTAGTAATAGTGGTATTTCACCAATAAAAAACGCTCCATCTCGCTTGAGATGGAGCGTTTTGCTCTTATTATTGCATCTTTTGTCTAATTAGAATTTATAGGAAAGGCCTACTTCCAAGCCTGCTAAATAACTACCAGAAAACTCCGCATTGGCGGCCCAATTAGGGTGAAAATACCATCTAGCCCCTGCTTGTGCTGCTAAAAATGCTCTTGAGGACTCTATATCTATTAAATCAGCATAAGGACCACTATAATTATCACTCCATATAGTATAACCCGCAGAAAGTCCTCCATACAGATCAAGCTCAGATGGCAAACCACTGATATGCCCTCCAAAGTGATAGTCGCCTCTAAAGCTAATATTTGTTACTGAATATCTGATTTTACCGTATATACCATATCTCTCGCTATAGCCTCGATAACTAATTCTTGGTCCTATGGTGATTTTATCTGAAACCCCAAAGTCCATACCAACATATACCGGAACCCCATATACAGAAGCACCCAAACCAAAGTTAAGTTGCTTCATACCAGGGTTTGGCCCAAACCCTTGAGCTTTTGCCAAAAAGCTGACGCCAGACAATAAGGCAAGCAATAAACATTTCTTTAATATACTGTCCATGAATTTAATTGATTTTAGTTGTTGTCAAATTTCAATTATTTTGCCCATTAATTCAAACTTACTTGACCAAAGAAACAAGCATTAACGATATTTTGTTTTGAATCAGCGTTTTGGCCAAAATAAGACAGGTCTTCAACCGACGAATGGCATAACAAAAAAGACAGTATAGCATTGCAAAAGTTGCTATTTCATTTCTTATTTTCTTTTAACCTGATAATCTCCTTTTGTAAATCGAGCACTATTGAAGCCAACTGCTCAGTCGATACTTCTTTGCTATCATCAGCGTCTGGAAACTGGACACTGATATACGCTTTGCTTGCCCACACCTCTAATACGTCTTCTATACCTATCTGATAAGGAGAGTACTGCCGATTATCGGAGACCAAAAACAACTTTCCGTTGTCATCTATATAATTAAAAACTCTCTTATAAACAATGCCTTCAGATTTTGTAACAAGAATATAAGTTTTACCATTCTTAATATCCCTTACATCATCTATGTACTCACCTATGATAATAGTACCTGGCAAAATTGGAAGCATGGAATCACCTGAAATTTCAAAAGCTCGATAAGTTGCATTGGAAGGTAAAATGGGGAGCTTAAACTTTGGAAGCTCCTGAATATATTCCGGGTCTGCATAGCCATTAAGGTAGCCTGCTGCAGCCTTTTGAGGAACAAGCTCAATGTTTTCTCGTTGATGCTCATCTACTGTGATAGCCAACACCTCCTTCCCTCTTTTAAATTTGCTTACATTAAGCTCTTCTTCTGAAAGTCGGCTTACATCTTTATTGATAAGAATGTCTACAGAGGTACCAAATACTTCGGCCATTCGTATGAGATTACTAATTCTGGGATCAGCTCTTCCCTCCTCATATGCACCAACCAGCGATCTTTTTATATCTATTCTTTCAGCAAACTGCTCCTGAGTTAAACCTATCTTTTTCCTCAGGTATTTAATGTTTTCACTGATAAGACTCATATCGGATTCAATTATTAAATATTAAAATAGGGTCTTTGCGTTTATGACTGGCTGCTAAATTATATAAATGAGAATGATAATAACTATCCCCCTGCTCAATATATCTTACTTCATGTTCAATAGTGCGCACTACTTCACGCAATGTTGAACCGGATTTCGCTAACATATAACCATACAGGTGTGGTTGAGTAGAAGAAGTTACATAAAACTTGATCTGACACCTTCCTGATTTTAGCTTTTTACTGTACAGCTTCAATTTATAATCTCGTACCATATCCCGCGTTTACTAATTTTTTTAGTAAACATAAAAAGTTAAAAAATACAAAACAAGTTAATTACTAAAATTATTAGCTTAAAATACCTGGCATTTTTTTTATTCCATCTTTCTCATGATAATTCTATGTGGCAAAATTCTTTTATAACTTCACGCTTGTAATTATTAAATATGGAAGACAGCTACAAACACCGAGGCATGAGACGCTCCCTACTCAAAATACTCAGGGGAAAAGGAATTACTGACGAAGCAGTATTGGCTGCGATAGGAAAGGTACCAAGGCATTTCTTTTTTGACAATGCATTACTGGAACATGCCTATCAGGATAAAGCATTTCCTATTGGCGAAGGACAGACCATTTCTCAACCCTATACCGTAGCATTTCAATCAGAAAAACTTAGTGTAAAAGAAGGTTCCAAAGTGCTGGAAATAGGCACCGGAAGCGGCTATCAGGCTTGCGTACTTCTCGAGATGGGTGCTAACGTGTATACCATAGAGTATAACAAGATCCTTTATGAAAGAACACGGAAATTCCTGCCAAAAATGGGCTATAGGCCTCATTTTTTTCAAGGAGATGGATCCAAGGGTCTCCCAAGGCATGCACCATTTGACAGAATCATAGTAACTGCAGGAGCACCTTCAGTGCCTGACAGCCTGATACGACAGTTAAATATCAATGGTATATTAATCATTCCCGTTGGGAACAACGAAAGACAAAAGATGCTAAGGATCACCCGAATAGATGAGAAAAAGATAAAAAAAGAGGAGTTTGATTTCTTCAGCTTTGTACCTTTGAAAGGTGAAGAAGGTTGGGGACGGTGATTTGAAAAATGAAAAATAGGAAGGCTAAGAGTGGAAATTCGACCAACCTCTCATTCCAAAACCTAATGTACTGTTTCTAACTTCTAATTTATCTACAAACATCCAGATATGTCCAAAAAACAAAAATTCGTAAGAGAGTCGTTCGTAACTATGACTGAATTTGTGTTACCCAACGACACCAATACACTGAATAACCTCATGGGAGGAAAACTCATGCACTGGATGGATATTGTTTCTGCCATTGCTGCTCAGAAACACTCCAACCGAATTGTAGTAACAGCTTCAGTAGACAACGTATCATTTGGCAAACCCATCCAACTCGGGAATGTGGTCACATTGAAGGCCAAGGTTACACGATCATTCAATTCATCCATGGAGGTCCATATCCAGGTAGAAGCTGAAGACATTCCTGGGAACAAAAAATTTGATAGCAATAGTGCCTTTTTTACTTTTGTTGCCGTGGATCAGTCTGGTAAGCCTATTGATGTACCTGAAGCCGTACCTGAAACTGATGAAGAGAAAGACCTATATGCAGGCGCACTAAGAAGAAGACAGTTGAGACTAGTGCTTGCGGGAAGAATGAAGCCTGAAGAGGCCGTTGAGTTGAAATCAATATTCAAATTTGAAGAGAGTAATGGGTGACAATAGTTTTCTTAAACATTTTATTACCGAACCTGTATTTGTAATCCCTGGAGAAGAATTAGTTGCCTCTATTACCGGGTCCAGGGAGGAAAAAGCTGAAGCCATCGTAGAAGAGGCTCCTGCAATATATCAGTCGCAAGAAGCCACCAAGAAAAAGGCTAAGGAAGTGACATTTAAAGGAAGCAACAAGAAGCAAATATTAGTAATCGTAGACCAGCCCGGAGAAGAGTTTATCAACGCTGCTGACGAGTCTTTTTTGAGCAAGATAATGGGAGCTATCAAGCTAGATATCAACGACATTGCCATTATCAACTTTTCCAATAATAGTGAGTTGAACAAAGAGCTTTTATTAGACTTTAGCGCCACCAGATACCTTATGTTTGGTATAGACGACAGCAAGTTACTCAAAGGTAACTTCCCCCCCTACCAAATCATGGATATAGGGAATAACAAGCAAGTATTAATCTG
The DNA here is from genome assembly GCF_016775155.1 of Fulvivirga marina. Taxonomy (GTDB): domain Bacteria; phylum Bacteroidota; class Bacteroidia; order Cytophagales; family Cyclobacteriaceae; genus Fulvivirga; species Fulvivirga marina. The sequence continues at coordinate 135,099 of NZ_JAEUGD010000019.1, forward strand.
TTCCGCATTGGCAACTATTGCGAGTGATCCCTCTCAAAAAAAGCTATTATGGACAGCGCTACAAAAGATGTTTCTATAATCTTACCTATATCATGTTTTAATTATTTTATTTTTAAATAATATATGTTCTTCTATCTTTGCGCAGGTTTTTAATAAGGGGCTTTTCGCCCTTTTTAATTTTAAAGCGAATAATAATTAAACTAAACCATATTAATTAAAAATGAATAACGTCATTTACGTAGTTCCACTGCTTGGGCTTTTAGGGCTCATTGTTATGGCAGTAAAATCCTCCTGGGTTAAAAAACAGGATGCCGGAGATGAAAAAATGCAAGTTCTTGCCAACCACATTAGAGAAGGAGCATTGGCATTCTTAAACGCCGAATACAAAGTATTAACCATTTTCGTAATAGTTGCAGGTATACTTCTAGGTGTTATTTCATCATTAGTTGCCACAACTCACTGGTTTATTATCATAGCCTTTGTTATAGGGGCTTTCTTCTCTGCCCTTGCAGGAAACATTGGTATGCGTATAGCTACTGCTGCCAACGTAAGAACAACTCAGGCCGCAAGAACAAGCCTTCCACAGGCACTTAAAGTATCTTTTACCGGCGGAACCGTAATGGGGCTGGGAGTAGCAGGCCTTGCTGTATTTGGCCTTAGTTTGTTGTTTACTATTCTTTTTACCTGGTTCATGGGCGGGCAGTGGACAGCCAATGGAGTTCATGATATGACTATCGTATTGGAAGCGCTTGCAGGGTTTTCTTTGGGTGCTGAATCAATTGCACTTTTTGCCCGTGTTGGTGGAGGTATTTATACCAAAGCCGCTGACGTTGGAGCTGACCTTGTAGGTAAAGTAGAGGCTGGTATCCCTGAAGACGATCCTAGAAACCCCGCTACAATTGCTGATAACGTGGGTGATAACGTGGGTGATGTTGCCGGTATGGGTGCTGACCTTTTTGGCTCATATGTAGCTACCGTTTTAGCTTCTATGGTGTTAGGTAACTATGTAATCCGTGACATGGGAGGCTCCATCACTGACGAATTCGGAGGCATAGGCCCTATCCTCCTTCCTTTGGTCATTGCTGGTCTTGGTATAGTTTTTTCTATTATTGGAACTTTCTTCATTAACATCAGCGATAATAACGCAAAAGAGCCACAGGTGCAGGGAGCGCTCAACAGAGGAAACTGGGGTTCTATCATACTTACCGGTGTCGCTGCTTTCTTCATTATTGACTGGATGCTTCCTGCAACAATGCAAATGAACTTCTTCGGCCAAGGCTTGATTGATGTCACTTCTTTAGATGTATTCTACGCTGTACTTATTGGTCTGGCTGTAGGAGGATTGATCTCTTACTTTACAGAATATTATACCGGACTAGGTAAAAAACCGGTCATTGACATCGTTCAAAAATCAGCCACCGGAGCTGCTACCAATATTATTGCCGGTCTAGCTACAGGTATGATATCTACCTTTGCTCCTATTCTGCTATTCGCTGGTGCCATCTGGGGAGCTTATGAATTTGCTGGTTTCTATGGTGTAGCAATTGCTGCTTCAGCTATGATGGCTACTACAGCCATGCAGTTGGCTATTGATGCCTTCGGTCCTATTGCTGATAACGCCGGTGGTATCGCTGAAATGAGTGAACTTCCTAAAGATGTAAGAGAGAAAACTGACATCCTCGATTCAGTAGGTAATACTACTGCTGCTATAGGTAAAGGGTTTGCTATTGCTTCGGCGGCATTGACAGCACTTGCTCTTTTTGCTGCATATGTAACCTTTACAGGTATAGATGGGATTAACATCTTCAAAGCTGATGTATTGGCTGCCTTGTTTATAGGAGGAATGATACCTGTTGTATTTTCCGCCCTAGCCATGAACTCTGTAGGTAAAGCTGCAATGGAAATGGTAAAAGAGGTAAGAAGACAGTTTAAAGAAATACCTGGTATCATGGAAGGAACAGGCAAACCTGAGTATGGGAAATGTGTTGACATTTCAACCAAAGCCGCACTTAGAGAAATGATGTTACCTGGTGCTATCACTATCATTACGCCAATACTTGTAGGTTTCATCATGGGACCTGAAGCTCTGGGAAGTTACATGGCTGGTGTTGCTGTTTCAGGTGTACTTTGGGCTATTTTCCAAAACAATGCTGGAGGTGCATGGGATAACGCTAAAAAATCATTCGAAGCTGGTGTTGAGATAGACGGGGAAATGACTTACAAAGGTTCTGATGCCCACAAAGCTGCTGTTACAGGAGATACAGTTGGTGACCCTTTTAAAGACACTTCAGGACCTTCAATGAACATTCTTATTAAACTTACTTGCCTTGTAGGTCTTGTTATTGCTCCTATCCTAGGAGAGGTATACAGCAATATCGAGCATACTCAGGCAGAAAATGTCAAAACAGAAATATTAACTACTGTTGAAGAGGGTAAAGAAGTAACTACAACCGTTACAGCCACAGAAACAGACGTGGAGCCTGTTGCAGAGACCACAACAGAGGAAGAATTTAAAGTTGAAACTGAAGAAGTTCAGGAACAATAAGCTCAACTTTTTATAGAATAAAAAAGCTCCGTAAAAAACGGAGCTTTTTTTGTTTTCATTCAATTGAATATATTTGATTTAACAACTTATTTGAATTAATATACTATGAAATACTATATATGGATCTGGTTGCTAATGCCAGTGTGTGTTTTTGCACAAGACAACAACAGCATAACAGGAAAATGGACAACCATTGATGATGAAACCGGAGAGGCAAAATCGGTTGTCAAGATATACGAGAAAGAAGGAAAATACTACGGGAAAATTGTCAGGCTGTTCCGGGATTCCGGAGAAGATCCGGATCCTATTTGTGATGATTGTCCGGAGGATGATCCCAGATATAAGGAAAAAATAATTGGCATGGAGATCATCAAAGACCTAAAAAAAGATGGAGAAGAATATGTTGAAGGTACTGTACTAAAACCTGACGAAGGAAGAATATATAAATGTAAGCTATGGTTGGAAAACAATAAATTAAAAGTTCGTGGATATTGGGGTTTTTTATACCGAACCCAAACTTGGGAAAAAACTGAATAGAGACATTTTTCCTTAAATTATCCAGCCAATCGTCGTTTAAGCGAATATTTTCTGTATCCGTCTGACGGTGAGGGTTACCTACAATATAATACTTGTATAAAACAGCAGAGCTCAAATGAAGGACAAGGAAATTTTTGAAAAAATATGCCAGGGCGACGAGAAGAGTTTAGAATATCTATATAAGAAATATTATCGGATGATGACCAAGCTGGTTATCTCCAATAGCGGAACAGAGCAGGAAGCAAAAGATATTTATCAAGACGCTTTAGTTGTATTTTGGCAAAAGGCCACCAGTGGCAACTTGGTCCTTACATCTAAGATCAGTACTTATCTTTACAGTATCTGCCAAAACCTGTGGAGAAAAGAACTAGATAGAAAAAAGCGTTTATCACATGAAGAAAAAGATGGTGTTGAATACACCGACATTGACTCAAAGGAACGCGCCAAAATTATACACAGGTGTATCAATGAATTAGGTGATACGTGTAAAAAAGTGCTAATGTATTATTACTTTGACGGTTTATCAATGCAGGACATAGCCGATAAGTTAGGTTTTGCAAATACGAACACCGCCAAAACAAAAAAATATAAGTGTAAAAAGAAACTTGATGACTTAGTCAAATCTCTGTATTCAGAGAGCGACTTTCTTGACTAAATGAGTATGAGCAATTTAGAATTAATTGATGCTTATTTCGGCAACGAAATGACAGCTGCTGAAAAGCAAGCTTTTGAAAAGCGTCTACAGCAAGAGCCTGAGCTGAACAAGGAGTTTGAGTTCCAGAGGGATATTGTAGATGCACTCAAAAAAGAACGTGCCGCCGAACTAAAAGCTATGTTGGATAAAGTACCCGTTGGTGGCGGAACCGGTAGCACCATAGGTAAAATTTTATCCTCCGCTGCCGTTATTGGGATGGTAGCATTGGGAATCTACTACTTTTGGCCTGAAGAAAACATTGCCATTGAAACCACCCCTAAAACTGATGTAACTGTAACTAATCCTATTGAGGATACACAAGCCCAGGAATCAGAAACAACAGATGAAGAGGAAAAACCTCTCATAGCTGAGAATAAAAAGGAAACAGTGGCTAAAACCAACCAGACTTCTGAAAAAGTAGTTAAGGACGAAACAGAGAGCAGCACGGATAACTCAACAGTGACTAAACCTGAGATCAACAAACCGGACCCTGTTCCCACATTTGATACCCAGGAAGACCTGAATGACAGTCTTGAGGCTCCTGGTGGTAACCTTATCACCAAGTCAGATGAAGACTACACAACTTTAGATGTTGAAATAGACAATACTCATAAAAACTTCTCGTTCCACTACAAGTTCAAAAGTGGCAAACTTCACCTGTATGGTTCTTTTGACAAAGGTCTTTATGAGATATTAGAGATAAATAGTAAAGGTTCAAAAACTTTATTCCTTTATTACAAAGGCAAATTTTATCCTTTGAGAACTAATCAAGTAAAAATAGTACCTCTAGAGCCTGTCAAAGAATCTTCACTCGTAGAAAAGTTGGAGAAGGCAAGAGAAGAAGGTTAAAGGTTAGTTTATAACTTTTGTGTTAAAGCCCCTGTTTTGATACCGCCTTTCAAACCAGGGGCTTTTCATTTCTTAAGACTTACAGTTATGGCTCTAAAGTTCGCAGTGAGTACATGGATTTTATGTGCTATTCTCAGCCAGTTAGCTTTCCCTACCCATTACACTAAATAATTAGCCAAGCATTAAGAAAACAGAAAATTAATCTACAAAAAACTGCTACCAGCAACTTCCACTTTATTTTCGTAATTAAGGTTTAAAACTTAATGAACAATTGCTAAATTTGGCTGAACTTAAAGCCACGTGGAAAAAGAATCTGTAAGTAGAAAGAAGAAAAAACTCGGAAGCTACCCTTATTTAAGTGTAATTTTCAGCATTACGCTAGCCCTATTTGTTATTGGACTTTTTGGGATGCTCCTTCTGCACACCACGAAACTCACCCAGCTTATTCGGGAAAACATTGAAATTCAAGTTTATCTGGACAAAGGCATAACAGACAACCAACGAATACAGATTCAAAAAACACTGTCATCAAAAGATTATGCTGTGGAAAAGAATGATGAAGTGCAAATAAGCTACGTTTCCAAAGAAGAAGCAGCAAAAAAATTTATAGAAGAAACAGGCGAAGATTTCACCAATTTTTTAGGTGAAAACCCATTGAGGGACGCCTATGTGTTGCGAATTACTCCTGAGTTTCATGACAGCAACAAACTGAAAAATATTAAAGCCGAAATAGAAAAAATTAATGGTGTCTTTGAGGTTGTTTATGTAGAAAGCTTGGTAGACTCTATCAATGATAATATGACAAAAATTAGCGTCTTCCTTTTGGGGTTTGCTGTTATACTATTAATTGCCGTGGTTATACTTATTAACAACACAATTAAACTAGCTCTGTTTTCTCAAAGGTTCCTGATAAGAAGCATGCAACTGGTAGGAGCAAAAGCATCATTTATACAAAAACCCTTTTTATTCAGAGCCTCAATGCATGGTGCTCTAGCCGGAATATTGGCATCCGCAGGGTTATATGCGTTAATGAATTTTGCAAACAGAAAAATTCAAGACCTGGAAACTCTTCAGGATGCTGACAAAATACTAATTCTATTTGCTTTATTGTTAGTATTAGGTGTATTTATAGGCTTTAGCAGCACCTTCAGAGCCATAAATAAATATCTTAAATTGTCATTAGACGAATTATACTAGACATATGAATAAGAACAATAATATGCCCTTTGGAAAAAGGAATTATATAATGATGCTCGCCGGCCTCGCAGTGTTGGTACTTGGTTTTGTAATCATGAGCCTGGATTCTGAACCTTTTGGGTTTGGCTTTCTTGGTCTTACGCTGGGGCCATTCATTGTTTTTGTAGGATTTATCATTGAAGTATTAGCCCTTCTCCATCACCCAAAAGAAAAATAAATGAGTCTTTTTGAGGCAATAATCCTTGGCATAATCCAGGGATTGACAGAATTTCTACCTGTCAGCAGTAGTGGGCATATAGAAATCGGTTCCTACTTTCTTCATGTTCAAAGTAGTGACAATCTGTTATTTTCCATCATTGTTCATGCCGCTACTGCTCTAAGTACAATTGTGGTTTTCAGACAGACCATTTGGGAGATCATCAGGGACCTGTTCAAACTTCAATGGAATGAATCGACACAGTTTGCTAGTAAAATTGTGTTAAGTATGATCCCTGTAGGCGTTGTAGGTGTTTTGTTTGAAGATAAAATAGAAGCCCTTTTCGGTGGTAATATTGTCTTTGTAGCCTGCATGTTACTGATTACAGGAATTCTCCTGACGATTACCTATTACACCAAAGATCAGGATAACAAAGTAACTTTTACCAAAGCTATCATTATCGGAATTGCCCAAACCATTGCCATTCTGCCAGGAATCTCAAGATCAGGAACTACCATTGCTACAGCCCTATATTTGGGCGTTGAAAAAAATAAAGCCACAAGGTTTTCATTTTTGATGGTACTCCCCCCCATTCTTGGTGCAGCCTTATTAAAAACACTTGAGTTCGCCAAAGCGCCAGAAATAGCATCCGGTAATATTTCCGGTCTAACATTGGCAGCTGGTTTTATAGCATCTTTTATTGCAGGATTACTGGCCTGTCAATGGATGATAGCTATTGTAAGAAGAGGAAAATTAATCTATTTCGCCATATATTGCTTTATCATTGCATCGGCAGTACTAATAGCACAACTTTTCTAATGACATCTCAACAACCAGAAGGAAGCGTAATCTTAGTTGACAAGCCTTTAGAATGGACATCTTTTGATGTGGTGAAGAAATTGCGCTATGCTTTGAAAACAAAAAAAATAGGTCATGCAGGTACACTGGACCCACTAGCCACAGGACTATTGATCTTGTGTACAGGCAAAATGACCAAGCAAATTGAAACTTACCAGGCTCAGGAAAAAGAATATACAGGTAAAATGGTTGTTGGAAAAACAACTCCTTCCTTTGACCTGGAAACAGAAATTGACAGTGAAACTGACATTAGCCACCTTAAAAATGAGATGGTCTATGAATTAACTAGCCAATTCTCAGGCATTATTAGTCAAACTCCTCCTGCCTATTCAGCAATAAAAGTCAAAGGTAAAAGAGCCTACGAAAGTGCGCGAAAAGGCGAAGAAGTTAAGCTAAAATCCCGTGAGGTTGAAATATCACTTTTTGAGATTACGGATATCAATTTTCCTGAAATATCATTTAGAGTGACCTGCTCCAAAGGAACATACATCAGAAGCCTGGTAAGAGATTTTGGTGTTGCTCTCGGTGTTGGAGCTTACATGTCCGAACTCAGACGCACGAGAATCGGAGAGTATAGGGTTGAAGAAGCCAAAACTATTGAAGAGTTGACCAACAAAACATGAAAATCTATCACGGCATAGAAGATTTTAAACGCTTGGATTACGCTGTTGTAACAAGTGGAACTTTTGATGGTGTACATGTAGGCCACCAAAAAATTCTTAGCCGTTTAAAAGAAATTGCTAGAAAAAATAATGGAGAAACTGTGCTCATCACCTTTTGGCCTCACCCCAGGTTTGTCCTGTACCCCGAACAAACTGACCTTAAACTACTAAACACTTTTGAAGAAAAAGCGGATCTTCTCCGTAAACAGGGTATAGACCATCTACTCAGGATACCCTTTACCAAAGAGTTTTCTAAGCTAACATCCGAAGAGTTTATCAAAAATATCCTTGTAAATACAATAGGTACCAAAAAACTTGTTATAGGGTATGACCACCGTTTTGGAAAAAATCGCGAAGGAAGTTTTGAACACTTGAAGGAAAACTCTTCCATTTATGGTTTTGACGTTGAAGAAATATCAAGACAGGATATAGATAATGTTGGCGTAAGTTCAACAAAAATCAGAACGGCCCTCCTTGAGGGTGATGCAGCTACAAGCACAGAACTATTGGGTCGTCCATACAGTATCAGCGGACGCGTGATCAAAGGAGAAAAAATCGGAAGGATTCTTGGATTCCCTACAGCCAACATCGAAGTAGACTCGCAACATAAACTCATTCCTGCTGACGGATCATATGCAGTAAAAGTGCATCATAGAGATCAAATTTATCAAGGAATGTTAAATATTGGTTACAGGCCAACCGTAAATGGAAAAACCCGAACGATTGAAGCTCATCTTTTCAACTTTAATGAGGATATTTATGGTGAGACTATATGTATCGATTTCATTAGACGAATAAGAGATGAAATTAAATTTAGTGACGTAGAAGAGCTAAAGAAACAACTGGCCTCGGACAAATCTTTGGCAATTAAAATATTAAATGAGTAAATTTTAGTTCATAATTAAAACCCCAGGTTATGATTAATAAAGTTGTGAGCGGCGCCGACGAAGCCGTTAAAGACATTAAAGATAATGCCGTGCTTATGCTAGGAGGCTTTGGCTTGTGTGGTATCCCTGAAAATTGCATTAGTGCGTTATTAAAAACAGGAGTAAAAGGCCTGACATGCATTTCTAACAATGCCGGTGTAGATGATTTCGGAATTGGCCTGATGTTAAAAACCCGACAGGTAAAAAAGATGATATCCTCATACGTGGGCGAAAACGCTGAGTTTGAAAGACAATTACTCGCAGGAGAATTAGAAGTTGACCTGTTACCGCAGGGCACACTTGCTGAACGTATAAGAGCAGGTGGTGCCGGAATCCCTGCATTCTTTACCCCTGCCGGATACGGTACGGAGGTAGCAGAAGGTAAGGAAGTAAGGGAGTTTCATGGCAAAAAATACCTGATGGAAGAATGGTTGAAAGCTGATTTTGCCTTAGTAAAGGCCTGGAAAGGAGATACTGCAGGCAATCTTATCTTTAAAGGGACTGCCCGAAACTTCAACCCCATGATGGCAGCAGCCGGAAAAATTACCATTGCAGAAGTGGAAGAACTTGTACCCACCGGTGAGTTGGACCCAAATCACATCCATACACCAGGTATTTATGTTCAACGAATCTTTGAAGGCAAAGATTATGAAAAACGAATTGAACAAAGAACTGTAACTCCCGGAAATTAAACTCAAAACAATGGCACTAGATAAAATAGGAATAGCAAAAAGAATAGCTCAGGAAGTTAAAGATGGATCATATATAAACCTAGGTATTGGTATCCCCACCTTGGTAGCCAACTATATTCCTGATGATATAGAAGTAGTACTCCAGTCAGAAAATGGCTTACTAGGTATCGGCAGGTTTCCTCATGAAGAACAGGTGGATGCAGACCTAATCAATGCAGGTAAACAAACGGTCACCATGTTGCCTGGTTCATCTTTATTCAACTCTTCGGAGAGTTTTGCCATGATCCGGGGCGGACATGTTCACCTGACCATACTCGGAGCTATGGAAGTTTCTGAAAACGGTGACATTGCCAATTGGAAAATACCCGGCAAAATGGTAAAGGGTATGGGAGGTGCAATGGACCTTGTAGCCTCTGCAGAGAATATCATTGTAGCAATGCAACACAAAAGTCGATCCGGCGAATCAAAGCTGTTAAAAGAATGTACACTCCCTATTACAGGCATAAAGTGTGTTAAAAAAATCGTTACTGACCTTGCAGTACTAAAAGTAATGCCTGAAGGTGGGTTTAAACTGCTAGAAAGAGCCCCTAGTGTATCAGTGGAAGAAATCAAAGAAGCAACAGAAGGCAAGCTAATCGTGGAGGGCGATATTCCTGAGATGGTAATCTAAATCCATAGTTTATAATCATCATATGGCGGAGCGGGATGGTAAATTGTAGCCAATACCTGATATACCAATTTACCACCCCACTCAGACTCCCATATAGAATGACTCCGGTTACGATTAAACCACAACCTAACCATGGACAGTAACCAGAAAACAAGAATTTAAATGAAAAAGTCAGAAATAAATTTTACAGTAGAATTAGACAACGACAATATTCCGGAAAAGATAACCTGGAATGCAACAGAAAAACCTGATGGGAACCTTTCAGAAACAAAATCAATAACCGTTTCTCTTTGGGACCATGAGCAAATGAACACCATGCGCATTGATCTGTGGACCAAGGAAATGCCCGTAGATCAAATGAAAAGATTTTATGTCGACTGTCTTGGAGGTATGGCCCAAACCATACTCAACAGCACAGGAGATGAATTTATGGCCAATCAAATGAATGACCTTTGCGAAAAACTGGCTGAATATTTAAGAAAAGAATCTGAGGGCGGCCAATAACCACTTATCAGCTCTTTGCAACCGATTTCGAAAAAAAGGTATGCATGCTTAATATTTAAAATAAAATCTCGTACATTGTGCATATTTTTAATAATTCTATCAAAGCATATGACATATACAGAATTTTATTTGTCCTAATCAACTTAAAACTATGAAGAAAATTTTTACGAAAGCAACGCTGTTATCCCTATTTTTAGTAGGGTGTGTCTGTTTTGCATTTGCCCAGGAAAAAACCACAATTTCTGGTAAAGTGACAGATTCTGGCACAGGTGAACCCCTTGCAGGCGTTAATATTGTGGTAAAAGGTAAAGTTATCGGTACAATAACAAATGGAAATGGAAGCTATGAACTCACTGTCAGTAGTCCTCCTCCACTTACTTTGGTGTACTCATTTATTGGATTTGATACTCAGGAGATTGAAATAACAGAGGCAAACACAACCCTAGATGTTGCAATGATAGAAGCATCTCTGTTAGGTCAGGAAGTCGTAATATCAGCCTCCAGAGTAGAGGAAAGTATTTTAGAGTCACCCGTTTCTATAGAAAAAATGGATGTACTAGCCATTCAAAATACTGCTGCTGACTCTTATTATAAAGGTATAGGAAACCTAAAAGGGGTTGACGTAACTACGAGTAGTATAAACTTTCAAATTGTCAATGCACGTGGGTTTAACTCAACAGGTAATACTCGTTTTGTTCAGTTAACTGATGGTATGGATACTCAGGCCCCTGCTCTAAATTTCCCAATAGGTAACCTAAATGGTCCTTCTGAATTGGATGTTGAAAGCATAGAATTTATCCCAGGTGCATCTTCAGCGCTTTATGGCCCTAATGCTTTTAACGGTATTCTTTTAGTAAACTCCAAAAGCCCATTTGATTACCAAGGATTAAGTGCTATGTATAAGGCTAGTGTTAACCACCTTGGCGATTCAGACCTTGATAGTGAAGGAGAAGGCGAAATAGGTCCGGGAAGTGCTCAGCCAATGCACGAAGTTTCCGTTCGTTACGCAAAGGCCTTTAATAATAAATTTGCTTTTAAAGTTAACTTCTCGTACAGCCAAGCCGAAGACTGGTATGGCACTAACCTGTCTGATCAGGCAAGTACTAGACAACCAAGTGGATTTGACTTTAACCCCGGAAGAGACCAAGTACATGCCTTTGGTGACGAAGTAGCTAACAATATTGCACTCGTTGGTCTATCCTCTACATTTCAAAGTAGCATAGCAGGTACTCCATTAGAAACTTACTACAATGCTGGTGATATACCTAACCAGGTAGTAACCCGTACTCCTTACGCAGAAAGGTACCTTGTTGATTATGGTGCTGAAAATATGAAGGTTAATACCAGCCTTCATTATAGACTTACCGACCGCATGGAAATCCTTTATAGTTTCAACTATGGTTATGGAACAACAGTCTATACAGGTGCTCAAAGATATTCTTTGAAAAATTTTAGTGTTGCCCAACATAAATTAGAATTAAAAGGTGATAATTTCTTCGTTAGAGGTTATACCACCCGTGAAAATTCAGGAGATTCTTATATTGCTGATTTAACCGGTGTATTAATTAATGACAGCTGGAAGAGTAATACTCAGTGGTATGGTGAATATACATCAGCATACCTGACATCTCTTGCGCAGCAAGGTGCAACTCCAGGTTCTCCTACTACTGCTCAGCAAATGGCTGCCCACATGTTTGCCAGAGGATTTGCAGATGTTGGAAGATTAGAGCCAGGAACTGATGCTTTCAAAGCAGCAAAAAAACAAGCAGAAAACGAAGTTATTCCTACAGGATCACTTTTTGATGATGCTACTAACATGTACCATGTTGAAGGTCAGTATGACTTCAAAAATCAAATTGATTTCATGGGGGTACAGGTAGGTGCCAGTTACAAGCTTTACGATCTGCAATCTAACGGAACTGTATTTGCGGACTCTTCAGGTAATGACATTACCATTCAGGAAGTAGGTGCTTTTGTGCAGCTTTCAAAAAGGCTTTTGAATGATAAACTGAAATTAACAGGATCGGCCCGTTATGATAAAAACGAAAACTTTGATGCCCAGATTAACCCTAGAATATCTGGTGTACTTACCGTTGCCGATAACAATAACATTCGTGTATCATACCAAACAGGTTTCAGGAACCCAACAACTCAAGGTCAACATATTGACTTGAACGTAGTTTCTGCCAGATTAATAGGAGGTTTGCCTCAATATGCACAAGCTTATAATATTTATGAGAATGCCTTCACCGCTCGTTCAGTTGAGGCTTTTGTTGCAGCAGTTGCTGCCGACCCCTCTGGAGCAGCTGCCTTAGGTAATCCTGCTAACCTGGCTTTATTAGAGAGGGCTGATACTTACGAACCTGTGAAACCTGAAGAAGTAAGGTCTATCGAGATTGGTTACAAAAGTTTGTTAGGTAAAAAGCTTTTGCTTGACTTTGCTTACTATCACAATACCTACAATGACTTTATTGCGCAGGTGAGGCTGAGAAAAGCAGCAGGTTTTATCGATCTTGACGCTACAACTGTTACGGAGCAAAACATTAGAAACGCTCAAACTCTCCTTACTCCTATCTCAACTCCTGGTCAGGAAAACACCTTCCAAACGTATACCAATGTGGATGAGACAGTAACTGCACATGGTGTTGCTTTTGGTGCTGAATATAGCCTTGGAAAAGGATATAAAATTGGTGGTAATTATAACTGGAATAAACTTAAAGATGAGTTGAGTGAAGGTTTTTTAAGTGAGTTCAACACTCCTGAGCATAAGTTCAATGTTTCGTTAAGCAACAGAAAGTTGACCGACAAACTAGGCTTCAACGTGACTTACAGGTGGCAGAACGAATTCCTTTGGGAAAGTTCATTTGCCAGAGGTACAGTTCCTTCAATAGGCACCATGGATGCTCAAGTAAGCTACAAACTTTCAAACATTAAGTCATCTGTAAAATTAGGAGGATCTAATATTACTAATGAACGTTATGTGCTTAACTATGGAGGACCAACAATAGGTGCTATATACTACGTATCTATCACTTTTGACCAGTTGATGAATTAATGAAAGACAATAATTTGACGATTATGAAAAACTTCAAAAAATATATCGGGTTAAGTCTGTCTGTTGCGCTCCTATGGTCTTGTACCTATGACGCACCAGAACAGGTTGAGCCTAACTCAGGAACCGCAGATTTCTCAAAAGTAGTAGCAGTAGGAAATTCACTTACTGCTGGCTTCATGAATGGCGCACTTTATGATGCAGGTCAAAGCACCTCATATGCTGCTATTTTATCTACGCAAATGCAACTTGTTGGTGGAGGAACATTTAATACCCCAATGACAGGGTCAACCGTAGGGTGCTACAACCCTTCTGAGGGTTGTACTGCTGGTCGTTTAGTGCTTAAAGGATTAGAAGATCCGACTCCAAGTCCAACTGTGCCTGGAGATCCAAATGCTCTGGCACCTTACGGTGGAGATAAAGGAGCATTAAATAATTTTGGCGTACCAGGCATTACACTGGCTACAGCATTAACACCTTTAGCAGGAGCTCCTGCAGATCCAGCAAACCCTGCATTTAATCCTTATTATGCAAGAATAGCATCTAATCCTGGAACATCAACAATAATTGGAGATGCTACAACAGCTTTTGCTGACGGAGCCACCTTCCTATTATTCTGGTTAGGTAGCAACGACGTATTAGGTTATGCTATTGGAGGTGCTGCCAATGAAGCTATATTAACCAGTGAAGGAGATTTTGAAACCAGATTTAATGGTGCTCTAGGCTCTTTGCTTCAGGCTAACACCAGTGCAAAAGGTGCAGTTGCAAATATTCCTAATGTTTTATCTGTTCCTTTTTTCAAACTAGTGCCTTGGAATGCTATACCATTGGATGCTGCTACAGCCGCTTTTGCCAATAGCTCATATCAGGATTACAACGATGGTTTAGCAGCAGCTTTAGCCCTAGGAGAAATTGATCAGGCTGAACACGACAGAAGGCTAGTAGAGTTTGTAGAAGGTCAAAATGGCTTTATCGTTGAGGATGATGAACTTACAACTGCGGATATCTCCGCAGCCTACGGTTTCCCTCCTGGGTCAGTAGTACTTCCTAACTATAGGCATGCAGAAAGTACTGACCTTGTTCCCCTAACAGCAGGATCTGTATTAGGTACACTGCAAGATCCAAATGATCCTACCTCTGTTTATGGAGTAGGTGTAGCCATGGGAGATCAATATTTATTAACTCCTGCTGAGCTAAGCGTTATACAGTCTCGAACTGCAGTATTTAACCAGACTATTGCAAACACTGTAACAGCTAATAGCGATAGACTTGTATTAATTGATATTCATTCTATTCTAGAAGATTTAGCAGAAAATGGAACTGTAATCAACGGCAGTACATTAAATGCATCCGTTACTCCTCCATTTGGAGGCTTCTCACTGGATGGGGTGCACCCCAATTCCAGAGGAAATGCATTTATTGCTAACAAATTCATTGAAGCTATCAATGCAAAGTTTAATGCATTAATCCCATTTGCTAATCCAAATGACTATGCAGGTAATGCATTGCCTATTCCTTAAGCAAAAAGGAAGACTTGTTATAAAAAAAGAGGCCGTCTCAAAAGTCATTTTGGGACGGTTTTCTTTTTCAACAGATTTAGATGTTTT
>NZ_JAEUGD010000002.1 GCF_016775155.1 Fulvivirga marina
GACCACTGCTTTGTCCTAAAACCTCAAAATTATTAAAAAGACAAATGAGATAACATACTAAAGCTAGCTTAATAGACGTTCTGATCATATACTTATCAATCTGATACCATAACAATAAATACTTACACGATTTATATAAATCAAATCGTTAATTGTAACCCATGTTATGTACCTAATATCAATTTTTAATCACGCCTGTAATAATTAATATAGTACTCTTATTCTATAAGTTATATTTAACTGACTATAAGTATATTAAAATTTTAACTGCTTACAAATTTCAATTATCATATGTGATTTTTAACACAAAATTTTAACTATTTAAATATTACATTTCCCTACTTATTGCAATCGTACATGTAANACTATTTAAATATTACATTTCCCTACTTATTGCAATCGTACATGTAAGAAAAAAATAAGGCTGGCGAAAATATATCGCCAGCCTTTCTAGTTGTTCCACAAAGTATTTTTTTGAGTGAATACAACCTCAAAAAAGGTAGTATTTAAAGACTACAATACCAACCAGCTAATGCTCTTACCTCCTACTCCCGTTGTTGGTGTTTTCACCAAAAACCAAAGCAACATAAGACCAATCCTGACAATTTAAGAACTAATTATTACCTTGAAAAAATGTATCAAGAATTAAAAGATGAGCACAACCACCTCCATTTGCTGTGGAAAATAAACCCAGAGCACTCTTTAGAAAATGTACAAAGGGATTTTATGAAATACACAGGCCAGATGATAAAATTCGACCTGCAAAAAAATCACACACAGTTATTGGAACATTTCCAGGTAAATTTGAAAGACAGAATCTACCAGTTCTGGCAACGCAATTCATTAAACAAATTGCTAAAATCAAGAAAGGTTATTGAGCAAAAACTGGATTACATACATAACAACCCGGTTAGAGGCAAATGGATGTTAGCGGATAACCCTCTGAAATATCACTTTTCTTCTGTCAGATTCTATAAGGAAGATAACCGAGAATTCAATTTTTTAACACATTATATGCAACATTTTGAATAGCTTGTTGGTGAAAACACCAACAAGGTGAGAGTGCTGTCTATACTATAATTGACAGCTCTTTTTTATTAAATCATAGGCTCTCGCTTCCATGCTGCAAACACAAGTCTAAAACAGACTTGCGCTAGATGTTTTTTTCAGTCGATGGCTCAATGCCCTATTCCCTCTCTCCGATCCGCGCTATCTTCTCAAGGCAAATTTCTTCAGTCAATTGCTTTAGCTCCTCCACCCTGGCCGCTAAATACTCTAAATCTCTTTTCGTGATGTGGTACTCCTTCATTTTATAGCGGGCATCTATATATGCTCTTTTCAGCAACTCAAACAACCGCTTGCTTTCGTTTGTGGACTTCGGGAATACATCAAATCTTTTATCACACATCTCCGCTTTTATACCCAGAGTTTCCAGATTATGGTCTTTGGGACGGTAGTCGGTAAATACCAGCAAGATGGTGGTGTAGTAGCGTTCAACAACTTGATGGAGTAAGAATGCTGCCTGATGCAGTTTATTTCGACTTAAATCAAAATTGAAAGTTTCATAGAAATCATTCGCACTTTCAAACCACTGGTCATAGTACTCCTGTGCCTTCTCCTGATATTGCTTTGCAGTGAGCTTTTTGGGTGAGGTCAGTTTGTGCTTGCCTGAGTCGTAGAGTACTATGCCTTCTTCTTTAATATCTTTAAAAAAGTAGTTACCGATACTTAGCGCCTGGTTGAAGTGCTTTATACCATGAAATATCATGCTTACCGGGGTAGATACCTCTCCGGTTTCTATGAGCTGGCTTTTTACCTGCTCTTCTATCTTAGCTTTGAATGAGAAGTTTTCATGCCTGAGCACTACCAGCAAATCAAAATCGCTCCGGTATTCGTAAATAGTGTCATTTTCTATGTAGCTATCCTCAACCCAATCCCCTTTGGCATAGCTTCCAAAGAGTATCAGCATCTCTACTTTGTCTATACCCGAAATAAGCTCAGTAAGCTTTTTTAATTCCTCTCTCTTGTTCTCCGGGATATTTTCTACCGTATTGCTCAAATGTCTGGATTTATTTAAGTCTGAAAGTTAATAATTATTATAGTTCTTTTTTGCTGTTTTTTGTGGCTTTGGGTAATGAGGTTATGCTGAAAGGCTGTGGGGGAAATGGAGCAATATTAATGTTCCTGCTATAAAGCTTGGGAACAGTTTGATTAGTTAGGCCCCACTTTACAACCAGTGCCAAGGCATTATTTTCTATTTTAAATTACTCCAAACCACTTCATTATTCTTTAAGGTGAATCTAGGTAGGAAGTTGAAAATAGAGACAACATCAAATTCAGGTTCCAGAACAATCCACCATTCGAGATTTTCTTTCTTCAAATCAATAGCAAACAGGTGATTTTCGTTTTTGGCTCGTATTATTAAATGGCAGTGGTTACTCATCACAACCCACACATATATTTCAAGGCCTTTTACCTTTTGACAATGCTTTAAACTGGCCAACAAAATACCTACATACTCAGGACGTGTAAATACATCTACCCACTGATGCACTGTAAATGTCACATAATGTACAGCCCCCTGATCTCGAACTACATATGCATATCCCATACTGCTAATTTAGCGTGCCACGTTGAAAACCCTACTAATCATTTTTTTATTATGTATGTGTGTCGCGTTGCAAACGCTACGATAAGGCTTCGACATTACAAATGTCGAAGAGCTAGGAGAGCTAGGGTGACAGTCACACCTTACCTATAAGAGATCCTGAATCTCCGCTGCGTTCAGGATGACGCTGTAATTTTAGAATGGGCATAAAACAAAAAAACCGATCATTTCTGATTGGTTTTTGTAGCCCCGACAGGAATCGAACCTGTATCTAAAGTTTAGGAAACTTCTATTCTATCCATTGAACTACGGGGCCATGGTTTTGGGGATGCAAATATAGATAAAAATCGAAAACACAAATAATATTTCCTGATCTTATACGTCTTTATTGTGCTCTTGACCAAGATAAAACTCGTCCTTCAGATAATTTGGAAATATCTGATAATGCCGCTTCTTTACTTTTTTAAAGATGAGTTCTCTTAGTCCATTAATATTTATCTTTTCTTGAGCAGATACAAAAACCTTTTCATCATCTTCCTCCATGTGCATGGAGTGCATTTTTTCTACCGGTTCCTCATCTTCATTTTCCAGCAAGTCAATTTTGTTAAACACATAAATCGTTGGCTTGTCAGATGCGCCTATATCTCGAAGCGTTTCTTTCACTACTCTGATGTGATCCTCATAAGCTGGATGCGAAACATCCACCACATGCAACAAAATATCCGCCTCACGCACCTCTGCCAAGGTAGACTTAAAAGATTCTATTAGGTGATGAGGCAGTTTTCTTATAAAACCAACTGTATCAGAAAGCAAGAACGGTATAGCTTGGATCACCACTTTTCGTACGGTTGAATCCACCGTAGCAAAGAGCTTATCTTCTGCCTTTACATCACTCTTAGAAAGCAATCGCATCAGAGTCGATTTGCCCACATTGGTATACCCCACCAACGCCACTCTCACAATATTGCTACGAGACTTGCGCTGTACAGCATTTTGTTTCTCAATCTTCTCCAATTTTTTCTTAAGTACCGATATCTGGTTTCTTATCATCCTTCTATCCGTTTCAATCTCCTTTTCACCGGCACCACCACGGGTTCCCGTACCACCACGCTGTCGTTCCAGGTGAGTCCACATTCTGGTCAATCTGGGCATCAGGTATTGATACCTGGCCAACTCCACCTGGGTTTTGGCCTGGGCAGTCTGAGCTCGGTTTAGAAAAATATCAAGGATTAGCAAACTTCGGTCATAAATCTGGCACTTCAGATCCTTCTCCAGGTTCCTCAATTGGGATGGAGAAAGGTCATCATCAAAAATTACCAAATCTATGTTATTGGCAACTACAAAAGCATGAACCTCCTCCAGTTTACCCTTACCAATAAAGGTACGCTTATCCGGTTGCTCCAGCTTTTGTGTAAAAATTTTTTCAGTAGTTATATCAGCAGTCAGAGCCAGAAAAGCCAGTTCGTCAAGGTGTTCCTCCACAACCCTGTCATCCTCGCCTTTTTTGGCTACACTTACCAGTACGCCTTTATTGCTTTTATCGTTCATAAAGCTTATATTAATATATATTCAGAACTTTTCATATTTAATCCAATGTCTATCCGGCAAAAACATAATGTAAAGTTCATATGACAACATGCCAAATTTATGGTTACATTTGTATGTTTATGCAGAATAAATATTTGAAAAATAATGATAACTAAGCAAAGCTATGAAATACCAGTAGCATTACTTATTATCAGAGGCAAGAATAATAGTTGGCAGTTATGAAAGTGGCAATAGTTTTAAACACTTCCTGGAATGTATATAATTTCAGAATGGGCTTAATTAAGGCCCTCCGTGAAAATAACCATGAGGTGATCGTTATAGCTCCTGAAGATGAATATTCCAAAAGAATAATAGATACAGGTTGTGACTTCCATAAAGTCAAAATGGATAGTCGCGGGGCCAATCCTATTAAAGATTTCGCTCTGATATTTGAACTTTACGGCATCTATAAAAAGACCAGACCAGATGTTATCCTGCATTACACCATTAAACCGAATATTTATGGCACCTTGGCAGCCAGTCTGTTAAAAATCCCTACAATAAACAATGTATGCGGCTTAGGAACAGTTTTTTTACAGAAAGGAATGGTTTCTAAAATAGCCCTTTTTATGTATAAAGTAGCTTTCCGCTTCCCCAAAAAGGTATTCTTTCAAAACAACCATGATTATGAACTTTTCATCAGGGAAAGATTGGTAAGAAAGCGCATAAGTGATATTCTTCCCGGTTCAGGGATCGATGTTTCGCATTTCCCGGCATTGCCATTCAAAAGGAATAAGCGTTTTACATTCCTGCTTATCTCCAGGCTCATCCATGACAAAGGTGTAATTGAATACATAGATGCCATCAAGCAGCTTAAATCTCAGGGAGTTGATGCTCAATTTCAGATTTTAGGAGCCAAAGACCCCAAGCACAAGAGAGGCATTAAGTTGGAGATTATTGACGAATGGATCAATAGCAATATTATTGAGTACCTCGGCACCACTGATGATGTAAGGCAATTCATCAATAAAGCTGATTGTGTTGTTTTACCATCTTACCGTGAAGGCACACCCAGAACGCTGCTTGAAGCCGCCAGTTCTGCCAAACCAATTGTAGCTACCGATGTTCCTGGCTGTAATAATGTGGTACAGGACAACTTCAATGGCTTCTTATGCAGGCTAAAGAGTTCCGAAGACCTCGCTGAAAAAATGCTGGCTATGATGAGCCTTGATGATCAGAAGATAGAACTCTTTGGCAAAAACAGCCGCACAAAAGTAGAAAAAGAGTTCAGCGAGGATATTGTTATCTCCCGTTACCTTGATTCATTAAAAGAATTAAACATATAAAAACTTTATTTCGTTAGCTGAGAGTCTTACTTTAGCGCTAAAAAGAAATTTCTATATGACTATCAAGGAGACTGGTTTTCAAGGACTGGTTGAAATCTTCCCTAGAGTATTCGAAGACGACCGTGGATTTTTTTTCGAAGTTTACAACAAACAGGTCTTTAAAGAGCACGGAATAAATTACGATTTTGTTCAGGATAACCAATCTTTTTCTCAAAAAGGTGTAATAAGAGGTTTGCACATGCAGTTACCTCCATTTGCCCAAGCTAAATTCGTGAAAGTGATTACGGGGAAAGTAATGGACGTAGTAGTAGATATGAGGCCTGAATCTGACACTTATGGGAAGATCTATTATTGTACGCTGGACAGCAAACTCAATAATAGCCTTATAATTCCTGAAGGGTTTGCTCATGGCTTTGTTGCATTGGAAGATTCTGTATTTAGTTATAAATGCAGCAACCTTTACAATAAAGATTCAGAAACTGGTATATTGTACAATGATGAAACTTTAAACATCGATTGGGGTATAGAAAACCCTATAGTATCTGAGAAGGATCTTCAACTGCCTACTTTCAAGGAATTTGTAGCCAGAAATGAAACCGTTCATTAAGTACCTAAGCCCAATTGAGTCTACTTCATAAGTGCTCAAAACTGTTCATTAACTTGCAAACTTTGAAAAATAATTATCTATATCTCGTAATCGTATGCCTGTTCTTCTCCGCCTGTAGTTCATACAAGCAAAACATCATGTTTAAAAAGGGGGATAGCTCGAATATATCAAAAATAGAACAGGAAAAGCAGCAGGCAGAAAGTAACTACATTATCAATATCAATGACTACCTGGAGTTGCAAGTATTCACAAAAAGTGGTGAAAAACTAATAGACCCGGAGTTTGCCCTTTCTACAGGAGAAGCACGGCTCAATGAGCAAAACGCAAGACCAAAACTCAATTACCTGGTAAAACAGGATGGTTTCGTAAAGTTACCTATGATCGGTGAGGCCAAATTACAGGGAATGACGATCAAGGAGGCTGAAGAAATACTGCAAGAGAAATATGCAACTTTTTATAAGGATCCATTTGTTAGTCTCAGGTACCTCAATAAGCGGGTGATCGTATTGGGAGCAATCGGGGGGCATGTTATTCCTCTGGAGAATGAAAATATAAAGGTAACTGAAGTACTGGCACTCTCGGAAGGGATAGACAATAACTCTAAGGTGCAAAATATCAGATTACTCAGGGGCGATGAGGCTTATTTCATTGACCTAAGCACTATAGAAGGCTACAGACAATCAAATATGATTGTAAGGTCAGGAGATATAATTTATGTAGAGCCCATAAGACGGCCATTCACTGAATTTATGAGGGAAAATGGCCCTGTAATATCAGTTTTAAGCAGTATGGCATCGCTTATTGCTGTTTTAATAAGTATACAATAGGTTGGAAAACAAGACTTTAAATCACTCTGAAATCAATAAACCCACGGAGGGAGTAGACTTCGAGAAGGCACTAACCGTGCTCAGAAAAAGTATACCCTGGGTTCTGATTATTTTTATAATAACAAACCTCGGTTCCTACCTCTACATAAGATGGACCAAACCACTTTATGAGTCCGAGTCGGAGCTCAAACTCGATGTAAAGTCTGATGCCACAGAGTTAGGACTCACTGGCCTTACCGAAAACAAGAACCTGAATATTATATCAGGGGAAATAGAGCTTCTCAAGTCAAAGCTATTTTTCAACAAAGTGATCGAAACTGTAGACCTTAGCATTAGCTACTACACTGCCGGCAAGGTCTTAAACGATGAAAAATTTGAAACATCACCTTTCATTGTCGATTATACGCTAAAGAACCCTTCCCTGCTAGATCGTCAGATCTTTATTACTATTCTCAGCAACAGTGAATATTCCATCAGTTTTTCTGATAATGCCAACTCCAAAGCTCAAACCCACAAGTTTGGAGAACCAGTTACTACCCCTGACATGGAGTTTATCATATACCTGACTGAGTATTTTGCACCTCAGGGTGATAGAAATTTCTTCTTTATCATCAATAGTGAGAGGTCACAGATAAATTACTTAAGCAGAAATTTGACTGTTGAACCCCTTAATCTGAATGCAAACACAATACGCATTGCCTTCAAAGACCATAACCCGCTAAAGGCGCGAGATCTTGTAAATGCCATTGACACCCTCTACCTGAACTATACTGAGGAAGAGAAAAATCTGGAGAATAAGCAGAAAATTGAATGGCTCAATAGTGAATTGAAACAAATTGAGCACCAACTTGAAGGCTATGAAGATTATTTTGAAAATTTCACCATAAAAAACAGGACCAACGATCTGGATGAAGACCTTCGAAAAACCATCATTGCCATCAATGCGATTGACTCCCAGAGGTATGAGCTAACAAAAAAGATTAAAGCCACCGAACAAATACAAAATGAAATAAAAATAGGGGGACTCGACACTTTGAAATATTCGCTAGGAGTATACCCTAAGTTCATATCAGATATGCTTACTGAGCTAACCGAGCTCCTTAATGAAAGAGAACATCTGAAACTTTCATACAACGAGTCTACTTACGCCTTTAAAAAGAAGGATCAGGAAATAGGAAACCTCATAAATAACCTTCAGACCCAACTTAAAACTTTAACAGAAAGGTATACATCTGAAATTCAAGACTTAATGATCAGGAAACGAAAACTGGAAAGCAGTTTTATAGAGTTGCCTGGAAAAAGTACTGAATACAATAAAAATCAAAGGTTCTTTAAACTGTATGAGGAGTTTTACCTTTCTCTTATGCAAAGCAAGGCTCAATTTCAGATTGCAGAGGCTGGCACTACTACTGATTTTAAAATACTGTCATCAGCAACCCTTCCTCAGGAGCCTATCTCTCCCAAGATAATTATAATATATGGCATAGGATTAGTTGCAGGTTTTTTTATGAGTCTTGTTTTTGTGAGCATACGCTACCTGCTGCACAACAAAATAAGTGCTATTCACGAAATCGAAAGATTGTCCAACGCACCTATTCTGGGCTCAATTCCCAGCACTTCAGACAAAATTGGAATGACCCAGTTGGTCATAGATAAAAAGCCAAAATCAGCAGTAAGTGAAGCCCTGAGATCTATACGTACTAACATTGAGTTTATGGTACCTGGAGGAAAAGACCGTGTCATTTCCATCACTTCTACCATTGGCGGTGAGGGGAAAACATTTGTTGCGGTAAACCTTGGCGCCATAATCGCTCTTTCCAAAAAGAAAGTACTCTTACTGGATCTGGACATGAGAAAACCAAGAGTACACCTGGCATTCCAGGATAAATACATAGGAAAAGGCATCAGCACTATACTGATCAACAAACACAGCGTAGAAGAATGTATACAAAAAACAGCGGTAGAAAATCTTGATTATATACCTGCCGGCCCTACTCCTCCAAACCCTTCCGAATTGTTATTAAACGGCGAGTATGACAGTCTCATCAATAAGCTGAAGCATGACTATGACATCATCATACTGGACACTCCGCCCGTCGGGCTGGTAACCGACGGAATTTTGGCCATGAAAAAGGCTAATCTCGCAATTTATGTTGTACGGGCGCACTACTCAAGAAAAATATTCTTAAACACGCTAAATAGGCTCATCAGTGTAAATCAATTCAAAAATATTGCTGTTATTTTAAATGCTACGTCTAATATTGGGGCAAACAGCTATGGTTATGGTTATTATGAAGAAAAACCTGAAACCGGTAATAATTTTATAAAAAGACTATTAGGCAAACGTGTTTAATTTTTTCAAAAAGAAATCAACAAAACCTGTTGACCGCTTACGTACCGATGTTCACTCGCACCTTCTTCCCAACCTTGATGATGGTGTAGAAAGCTATGAAGAAGCACTGAAGATCGTAAAAGGGTTTAGTGAGCTGGGTTATCAAAAGCTCATCACCACGCCTCATATCATGAGTGACTTTTATAATAACAGTGAAGATGACATCAAGCTTAAAATCATTGAACTAAACTCGTTGATCAACCAACAAGGGCTAAACATAGAAGTGGTACCTGGTGCTGAATACTATCTGGATGAAAAGCTTCTTGAAAACATAAGAGACAACAACAAAGAGTTCCTCACTTTTGGAGACAATTACCTCCTTTTCGAGACCTCATTTATGAATGAACCCTTTTATCTCAAGGAGTTTGTTTTTGAAGCCAAATCCAGGGGAATCAATCCAATAATGGCACATCCTGAAAGATATACTTATATTCACGGTAATTTTGATATTGCTACTGATCTTATGGATAGAGGTGTACTTTTTCAAATTAATATCAATTCCTTTGTTGGTTACTACTCTAAAGAAGTAAAGAAGACAGCAGAAAAGCTGGTAGATGCCGGGTATGTTCATCTGTTGGGTAGCGACTGCCATAATATGAAGCACTTTAACGTTCTGCAAAAGTCAAGAACTGAAAAATATTATTATAAAGCCTTACAATTACCTTTAATCAACTATACACTCTAATATGATCTTGGTTACCGGAGCTAATGGATTTCTGGGCAGTTACATTTGCAGGAAATTGCTAAAAGAGCAATTTCCTTTTATTGCCATGGTCCGTCCATCCAGTGATCTTAGTCTGCTGGAGGATATATTAGAAAATATAACTATACATGAAGGTGATATTCTCGACACAGAAAGCTTCACTACTGTATTAGAAGAGGTGGATGATATTATTCATTGCGCAGCGATCGTATCATACAATGCGAAAGACCGACAAAAAATGAATGAGGTCAATATAGCTGGTACGCGTAACATAGTTAACCTGGCACTGACAAACCCAAACAAGTACTTTATCCATGTTAGCTCTGTTGCTGCATTGGGGCGGAATAAACATTCTGGCCGGGTAGATGAAAATAACAAATGGGAAAACTCTAAATGGAACACCAGCTATGGGGAATCCAAGTACCTGGCTGAGTTGGAAGTATGGAGGGCAATTATGGAAGGACTTAATGCTGTCATCATTAATCCATCAGTAATTTTAGGACCGGGGAACTGGGATAAAAGCAGTGCGAAGCTATTCAAATATGTATGGAATGAGAAACCCTTTTACACATCTGGCGTATTGAACTATGTAGATGTTCGTGATGTTGCAGATATTGTATTTAAGCTATTGAACAAAAGGGTTTCCGGAGAGCGGTATATTATTAATGCAGACAACATCCCAATTAAGGATTTTTTCGAAAAGATAGCGTCCGCATTTAATAAAAAAGCTCCTCGAATAAAGGCCAATGGCTTTTTATTGAAACTTGCTCGTATGTCACAAAGTATCAAGTCATTATTTACGGGTTCTTCTCCAACTATAACGCGTGAAACAGCCCGGGTAGGTGATAGCAAAATTTACTTTGATAATAGTAAGATCAAGAGCGAACTAAATCATAACTTTGTTACTCTTTCAAATACTATTAACTGGACTTGTGAGTTCTACTTAAAGAAAAACCTTACTAAAAATTAAGTAGCTTTCTTATTTAACTTTAGGGTTAAATTAACTAAATTGTTTAAACTGTTGAGGTGATTGAATGGCTGAGAATTTTAAGAGAAAAGAAGAAAACGAACTGATTAAGAGGTTCGAAGATCACATAAAAAATAAGGCAAGTTACTTTTTTGAACTTGATAGTTTCGAGCAGATTATTGGCTTTTATATTGACCGAGGACAGTATAAGCGTGCTCTGAATGCTACCAACATGGCTATGGAACAATACCCATTCTCCATAGAGCTAATTGTAACAAAAGCCCAGATACTTAGTAACCTTGAGGAATATGAAGAAGCTCTAAAGCTTCTTCAAAAAGCCGAATCTTTTCAACCCAATGACTCCGAAATACACTTACTAAAAGGATCCATTTATTCTCTTCAGGCTAATTACCTGGCTGCCATCGATACTTACATTACTACGCTTCCGTTTGCAGAAGAAAAAGATGAAGTCTACTATAGCATAGGCCTGGCTTACCAAAGCATGGAAGACTATGACAAGGCCATTGAATCCTACAAAAACGCCATTGCTGAGAATATTTTTCACGATGGCGCCTTGTACGAATTGGCATACTGCCTCGACATTACCGGCGAACTTGAAAGCAGCATTTCTTATTACAATCAGTTTATTGATGCGGACCCTTACTCACAAGCCGCATGGTATAACCTCGGAATCGTTTACAATAAGCTAGGTCGCTATGAAGAAGCTATTAAAGCCTATGATTACGCCACAGTAATTGAAGAAAATTTTTCATCCGCATACTTTAATATGGGCAACACTTATGCCCAACTAGAGCAATATTCTGAAGCTCTAAATGCATACAAAAAAACCATAGATATTGAAGGTCCCAGCCCTGAAGTCTATTGCCAGATGGCGTCAGTCTATGAAAGAATGCAACAGTATGAATTAGGCCTCAAATATTTCCAAAAAGCCACTAAGCTCGACAACTTGTATGACGAGGCATGGTATGGGGCCGGCAAGTGCCTGAACATGCAGCAAAAATGGTATCAGTCTCTCCATTTCTACAACAAAGCTTTAAAACTGGACCATGAAAATCCTGACTATTGGAAAGCTGTTGCAGAAACAGAATATAAGATTGGCAACATAGTTTCTAGTATAGATGCTTATGAAGAGGCCAGTATGCTTACCCCAGAAGATAAGGAAATCTGGTTAAACTGGTCATACATATATTATGAACAAGGAGAATACGAAAAAGCTATAGACCTGATTATAAGCGGATTAACAGACAATCCTGACGACGCCGACTTCTTCTACAGACTTACCGTTTACCTCATTAGTGCAGGCAAATACAAAGAAGCCTTTAATTATTTAGAAAATGCATTAATTTTGGACTTCGATAAACATGAAGTCCTGTTTGAGTTTTTTCCACAGCTTGAAACTCAGAAGGCTCTATACAAAATTATTGATCAATTTAGAAAAGAAAATTCCTAATGAATTATACTTTAAACAACATTCCTGAGCGAACTACAAAGCCCAGGCAATATGGCTTTACTATGGCTATGGACAAAGGTCTCAGCATTCGTGAAGTTGAAGATTTTTTAAGCATTTGTGAAGGTCACGTTGACATCGTCAAGCTAGGCTGGGCTACTTCCTACGTTACGCCCAACTTAAAAGACAAAATAAAAGTATATCATGATGCAGGTATTCCGGTTTATTTCGGAGGTACCTTATTCGAATCATTTATAGTCAGAGGTCAGTTTGACGACTATAGAAAAGTATTAGATAAGTATAACCTACAGTATGCAGAGGTTTCTGATGGGTCAATTGAAATGGACCATGACAAGAAATGTGACTTTATTAGCAAATTATCCCAACAGGTAACAGTTTTATCTGAAGTAGGTTCAAAAGACGAAGAAAAGATTATACCTCCGTATCAATGGATAAAACTAATGCAGGCTGAACTTGACGCAGGTGCCTGGAAGGTAATTGGTGAAGCGCGTGAAGGCGGTAACGTTGGCCTCTTCCGTTCTACGGGAGAAGTAAGATCAGGTCTTGTTCAAGAGATCTTAACCAAGATTCCTTTCGAAAAAATTATTTGGGAAGCTCCTCAAAAAGCACAGCAAGTTTGGTTTATCAAGCTTTTGGGGGCTAACGTTAATTTGGGTAATATCGCTCCCAATGAAGTTATTCCTCTGGAAACAATACGCTTAGGATTAAGAGGCGATACTTTTAATCATTTTCTTTCGTTAAACGAAAAAAGCTGAGCGTACTAAATGAATAAACTGAAAGAAACCCTGCTCACCTACCTAAAAGGGGTGGGCATGGGTGGCGCCGATGTTGTACCAGGCGTATCCGGAGGAACAATTGCTTTCATCACCGGCATATATGAACAACTGCTAGATTCAATTAAAGCTTTCGATCTGGAAGCATTCAAGCTGCTGCTCACTTTTCAGGTTATTCCATTTTGGACAAAGGTTAATGGAAGATTCCTGCTACCACTGTTCTTAGGAATCATCACGAGCTTTCTTACCCTTGCCAAACTTATCATTTACTTATTGGCAAATCATCCTATACCATTGTGGTCATTCTTTTTTGGCCTCATTATTATTTCAGCTATTCTGGTACTCAGAGCCATCAATCGATGGACCATCGGAGTTACCTTGGCCATACTGGCGGGCATTGCCATTGCCTATTTTATAACGGTAACCAGCCCAGCCGAAACACCTAACGAACCTTGGTTTGTGTTTATATCCGGGGCTATTGCCGTTTGCGCCATGATATTACCCGGTATTTCCGGCTCATTTATACTACTCATACTTGGTAAGTATGAATATATGATGACTGCACTAAGCACCCTGGACATATTAACTGTGGCTATTTTTGCCCTTGGTTGTGTAGTTGGACTATTGTCATTTGTACGGGTTATTTCATGGCTGCTTAAAAACTACCACAACCTGGCCATTGGCCTTCTTTCAGGCTTCATGATTGGTAGTTTAAATAAAGTATGGCCCTGGAAAATTCCGATTAAGTTTAGAGTCAACAGCCATGGGGAGCAAGTAGCATATATCACAAGAAATGTTTTCCCTGCTGAGTACTACGAAAGATTAGGGGAGTTCCCTCAAGTTTTAGTAGCCATTTTGTTTATGGCACTCGGAATCTTTATTGTTGTTGCAATTGAAAAAATAGCCAATTACAAGTCAAAATCACCAAGATAAATGAGCGTATATGGTTTAATAGGGAAAAAACTTGCTCACTCCTTCTCAAAAAAATACTTTACAGAAAAATTTGAGACGGAGAAGCTTAGCTCTTGTAGCTATGAACTATTTGAACTGCCCACTATAGATAAGCTTACACAATTGGTACGCACATTACCAGGCTTGGCTGGTCTCAATGTAACTATTCCCTATAAGGAAGAAGTTATACCAATGTTAGATGAAGTTCACGACAAAGCTCGTGAAATAGGAGCAGTAAATGTAATAAAAGTATGTAATGGCAAATTAACCGGATACAACTCTGATTACTTTGGTTTCAAGAAATCCTTAATTAATTGGCTAGACGAACCTGGCAAAATAAGGGCCCTAATCCTAGGTACAGGAGGAGCTTCCAAAGCTGTAATTGCGGCACTGAAGGACTTATCCATATCATATCAGTTAGTATCACGCAATCCGGAAAAAGGAAATCTAAGTTATGTCTCACTAAAGAAGACTCCTGAAATTATTAAGAGTCATCACCTTATTATAAATACCACTCCTCTGGGAATGTATCCCCAAATGGATTCTGCACCAGACCTGGATTATTCTCTCATTTCAGATAAGCATTACCTTTATGACCTGGTCTACAATCCCGAGATCACTCGATTCCTTGAGACAGGACTTAATTCCGGAGCAAAGGTCAAAAACGGCTCTGAAATGCTACATTTACAAGCTGAAAAGTCATGGAAAATCTGGAACCAGAGATAAGTTCTTGTAAGTTTTTACCTTAAAAAGTCATTACCAGCACCAGTAATAGTATACAAAAAATAAAGTCACCTCTTTCATCCCCTTCAATTTACACACCCTATTATACCAATACACTAAAAACCAAAACCTTATCAATTAAACGATATCCAACCCAGATCTTTTTTTATCATTTACATGATAAAAGTCACGAAGTAATGTATTGAATTAAACCCCAATGGAGAAATCACTATTTAGACACTATCTTTGGGGGATTTATAGAAGCTAAAACTAATAAAGAATGAAAGAACTACTTAAATTAACTAAAAACGGATCTAAAGTACCGTACTTGACTTTTTCTCTTGCAGAGAATAAAACCTTAATGTTTAACTGGAATGGTTTTTTGGATGTGGAGAATATCATTAAGTCTCACGAACAATCTCTAGACCTGATCAAAAAACATAATGTAACAAAACTTGTTGAAGATGTTAGAAAATTTTCAGGGCCATTTTCAAAAGCTAATGATTGGTTCATTAAAACATATGCTCCAGCAGTCGTCAAAATGGGAGTTACTAAAACTGCAGTAATATTAAATGATAACGTGTTTACTCAATTGTCAGTAAATGACCTAAAGGAGAACCCTGAGTTTAAAGCAATAGGTCTTTTATATAAGGTATTTAATTCAGAAGAAGACGCTAATGAGTGGCTTCATGAAACTTCAACGCAATCCGTTTAACAAAAACTTCTCGTTCTCTCTGTGACATTTAGGTGTTTAAACGTGTTTCACAGAGAGAACTTATAATTCCTCCAAAAAACTTACATTTCATATTTAGCTGATATTATGACATTTATCACATGCTATATACTTTAAGCTCATTATATCCAGAAAAATGAAATATTAATATTTTTTAAAATAACAAATTATTACCTATGTAGTTGAATACTAATTATTTCGTTTCAGTTGTACTGCTATCTTTCTAAATTTCTTCAAAAAAACTATGATAGGTGCAAATGTAAACGGTATAAAAGTCGAAGATCTCTTCCAATGTTACGACAAGTACAACTTCCTTTATCAGGAGAAAAAGGAGAAAATGCGGTATCTCTACCCAATGATCAAAGCCAACTGGAGCATAGCTATGGATATGCCTTGGGAAAATTTTCTGTTATTAACCTATAACCGTCCTGAAAAAGATTTGTTCGCTTCAGTTTCTGCATGGAGAAGTACTTTCAGAAGTTACCTCATCCAGCATATGGTTTCTAACCATGCAGAAAACACCAGGCTTATTTTACTCCACTTTCTAGAATTACTCAAAGAAGACATAGTGGAGAATAATGCCATTCAGGTGTATTACCAACCTAAAACTAAGTTTGCTCATAATATGTTTTCACACCTGGAAAGCGTAGCAGGTCCTTCGCATAGCCACCTGCGCACATACAGGTTCCTCAGCTACCCACTCAAGCCAATACACCTAAACTCCTCCTCCATATATGCAGAAGAGCTAAACTCAAATAATAAGGAGGACATCCTGCAGTTTGTGACCCAAGAACGTGGTCAGTTCTACACATGGGTTCAAGACCTTGATTCTGATGACTTTAATCTTTCAGAGCTGGATGCTAATTATAAAAAATATGGGTTATCAAGGACCAGAAAGGTTGTTGCCTATAAGGACAGTAAAAATAATATTCTTGGTATAACCTTAATCAATAAGGCTTCTGCAGGCTTGAATTTCAGCTTATTGGAAAATTCAACAGAAATCATTCTTAACTCAAAGCAGCCTATATGGGTGATCAATGAAGTACTAAACAATATACTCTACCATTTGCCCAGTGATTATATTAAATCTGACATTAACCAGATTCCTCTACTGAT
This sequence comes from Fulvivirga marina, assembly GCF_016775155.1. Classification (GTDB taxonomy): domain Bacteria; phylum Bacteroidota; class Bacteroidia; order Cytophagales; family Cyclobacteriaceae; genus Fulvivirga; species Fulvivirga marina. The sequence continues at coordinate 16,763 of NZ_JAEUGD010000002.1, forward strand.
AGACCCTCAATACGAAGATTTGGTTAATGCCTATGGTGGAACTACCATGAGAACGTACAACTACTTTACGTGTGACAGCACCGTTCAAGACAAATGGAGCCTCTACCTCGTGAACGAGCTAAAATCAGTTCACGAACATTTGCTAGTTAAAAATGAACAATCCAAGGTTTCCTAATCAAAAGCAGGTTACCCCATAAACCAACATATATATGAATACTACTAATGTAAAACAATCAAAATATTTTATGGATGATCCGCGTGAAGCTGGGCGGTTAGACGCCAAAGTGAATACGGATGAATTCATTGAAAACTTTATTTTACCATACTTAAAAGAAGAAACAACCGCAAAAATGGTGGACATAGGATGTGGCGCTGGTGCCATAACCTCTGCTCTAGCCAAAAAATTTACAAATGCGTCCATTAAAGGTGTGGACCTGAGCGCAGACCGGCTTGCTAACGCTCGCGAAAAATGCGCTTATATTGGCAATGCAGAATTCGTTCAGGGAAGCATTTATGAAATCCCTCTTAAAGACAATTCAGCAGACTTTCTATATACCAGATTTTTGCTGGAATACCTGAAAGACCCTGTAAGTGGTATTAAAGAAATGCATCGCGTTTGTAAGAAAAATGGTCTTGTGATGCTGCAGGACCTTGACGGTCAACTGCTATTTCATTACCCTGAAACGATAGAAAACCTTGACAAGGTACTGAATGGACTATCGAAAACCGGCTTCGATCCGATGATTGGAAGAAAACTTCTGCACTACGGGCTCCTTGCAGGCTTTGAGTTAGAGCACATCGACATTCGCCCATATCATTTCATTGTGGGAAAAATCGACGAAAAGAATGACCACCTATGGGACTTAAAAATGGAAATTGCCTTACCCAAATTTGAAGACATACTGGGAAGTATGGAAAAGGCTAAAAAATTCAAAGATGATTTCATGGCATTTTTGAGAGATCCACAAACCATGATGTATTCCAACTTATGCACCATTTATTTAAAAAAATAACCCGCTAACCTCCATTACAATACGCCCGGCACTCTCAGTACCGGGCGTATTTTTTATTATCCAATCTACTATATTCAAACTCCCGCCTTTTCTCCGAACCCTTATACTTTTCTATTCGTTAATCTCTAGATTTGGATAGCATCACACAAACTTATTATGAAATTTGAGATAAGCAGTGAATATTCTCCCACTGGAGATCAACCAAAAGCAATTAACGAATTAACTGTTGGTATTGAGTCTGGTGAAAGATTCCAGACCCTATTAGGGGCAACCGGTACGGGTAAAACGTTTACAATGGCCAATGTAATTGCCAATGTAAACAAGCCTACTATAGTACTATGCCACAACAAAACCCTGGCAGCTCAATTATATGGTGAATTCAAAAGGTTTTTCCCTAATAATGCCGTAGAGTATTTTATTTCATACTATGATTATTACCAGCCGGAGGCATTTATTCCGTCATCAAATCTTTATATTGAAAAGGACCTTTCCATCAATGAAGAAATTGAAAAATTGCGCCTGAGTGCTACCTCTTCTTTGCTCACGGGGCGACGTGACATAATTGTAATAGCCTCTGTTTCATGTATTTATGGTATAGGTAATCCAGAAGAATTTGGAAGAAACGTCATCACACTAAAAGTAGGCGAAGCTATTGCCAGAAACAAGCTACTTTTTTCACTGGTAGATATCCTGTATAGCAGGACCGAGGCTGAGTTTAAAAGAGGTAACTTCAGGGTAAAAGGAGATACTGTAGATATATTCATTGCTTACGGAGATTTTGCTTACCGTATAATATTCTGGGGCGACGAAATCGAATCAATCCAAAGAATAGATCCAGAATCAGGAAAGACAATTTCTGAAGAATCCGTCATATCCATCTTCCCCGCCAACCTTTTCGTAACAGGTAAAGACCTGCTGCACAGCGCTATCCATGAAATTCAGGACGACTTGGTAGCCCAGGTAAATCACTTTGAGACAGAACGTAGACACCTGGAAGCCAAACGCGTAAAAGAACGTACCGAATTTGACATTGAAATGATGCGCGAACTAGGCTATTGTTCCGGTATTGAAAATTACTCACGCTACTTTGACCGCAGGGAACCCGGTGCCAGACCATTCTGCCTTCTTGATTATTTTCCTGATGACTACTTGATGATTATTGATGAAAGCCACGTAACAGTACCCCAGGTACGCGCTATGTGGGGTGGCGACCGTTCACGAAAAGTAAATCTAGTCGATTTTGGTTTCAGGCTACCTGCAGCCCTAGACAACAGGCCATTGACATTCAACGAATTTGAAGCCATGCTCAACCAGGTAGTTTATGTCAGCGCAACACCGTCAGAGTATGAACTAAGGAAATCAGAAGGGGTTGTTGTGGAGCAGATCATCAGGCCTACCGGCCTACTTGATCCCATCATAGACGTTAGGCCAAGCCTTAATCAAATAGACGATTTACTGGAAGAAATTGACGAAAGGGTAAAGAAGGAGGAGCGGATATTGGTGACAACGCTCACCAAGCGAATGGCAGAAGAATTGACAAAATTTCTAGAGCGTGCCGGGGTTAAGTGTCGATACATCCATAGCGAAGTTGATACATTAGACAGAGTCGAAATTCTAAGAGAGCTCCGACTGGGAGTATTTGACGTTCTCGTTGGGGTAAACCTACTGAGAGAAGGGCTTGACCTGCCTGAGGTATCCCTCGTGGCCATACTGGATGCTGACAAAGAAGGCTTCCTGCGTAATCAACGTTCATTGATCCAGACGATAGGCAGAGCCGCTCGAAATGCAAATGGTATGGTGATCATGTATGCTGATAGCGTTACAGAGTCCATGAGAGCCTCTATCGATGAAACCAACAGAAGAAGGAGCATACAAATGGCCTATAATAAGAAGCATGGTATCACTCCTACGACCATACTGCGCTCAAAAGAGTCAATACTCCAACAAACAGGCGTAGCGGATAACAAAAAAAGCGGTAAAAAGTACTATACAGGGGAAGAGCCAGCATCAGTTGCAGCAGACCCAGTTGTTGCCTATATGGGTAAAAATGACCTGGAGAAGTTGATTAATAAAACTCAAAAGGCTATGGAAAAGGCTGCCAAGGAACTTAATTTCATGGAAGCAGCAAAGTTACGTGATGAAATGATCGAACTCAAAAAACTATTCGAGGAAAAGCAAGAGTAACATAAATGAATTCTTTACATTACAAAACTGAAAGCAGCGGATTATCGTTATTACAAAAACATTTTTAGCAAATACATATGAGTAAGCGACAGTTCTTTTTCGGTATTTTTCTTTCGTCGGTGTTTGGCGCATTGATTTCCAGTGTCATCATATTCACCTACTTATCTGGCAACAATATAAACTACCAATCATACAAATCCATTACAGAACGACAGCAAAGAGTATCTAAAGCAAGCCTGACCTCTGACAGCGCCATTATCGTACCCGAAGGACTCAATTTCATTCATGCAGCTAATAAAGTAGTTCCCGGGGTTGTACATATCAGAGCCCTGTATGCTTCCGGTCAGTACAGTATTAACCCTCTTGAAGGAGTATTCAGAGGCCCATCCCAATCTTCTGGTTCTGGTGTAATTATTTCAGACGATGGCTACTTAGCCACTAATAACCATGTGATCGAAAATGCCAGCCAAATAGAGGTTGTACTTAATGATAACAGGACCTATGCCGCAAAAGTGATTGGCACTGACCCAACTACAGACCTTGCTCTACTAAAAATTAGTGAAACAGGATTGAACTATGTAGAGTACGGAAATTCAGACCATATACTTCCCGGAGAATGGGTGCTTGCAATTGGAAACCCCTTTGATTTGAATTCAACAGTTACCGCTGGCATTGTTAGTGCTAAAGCACGCAATATTGGTATTCTTCGGGATAAGAATAACCTACAGATAGAATCATTTATACAAACTGATGCAGCGGTCAACCCAGGTAACAGTGGCGGTGCATTAGTCAACCTCAACGGAGAATTGATAGGTATAAACACAGCTATTGCTACACCTACCGGAAGCTATTCGGGTTACTCCTTTGCGGTACCCGTAACCCTTGTAAAGAAAGTAATGGACGATCTTCTAGAATATGGAACCGTGCAAAGAGGACTTCTGGGTATCCGAATTGGAGATATGAATTCGGCTATAGCAGATGCTGAAGGTCTTGATGTAGTTAGCGGCGTATTTATTAGCTATGTCAATAAAAACAGTTCAGCAGAAGATGCAGGGTTGCAACCCGGCGATGTTATTACAGCAATAAATGAAACAGAGGTTTCCAATGTCTCCGAGTTACAGGAATTAGTAGCCAGAAACAGGCCAGGAGACAAAATACGGGTAACCTATATTCGAGGCGGCTTAAAAGATAAAGTAGATGCCATCCTGAAAAACACCGAAGGCAGTACTGAATTAGTAGCTGATCGCTATGAGCATGAGTTAGAAGGAGCCATACTGGAAAACCTTAGCATTGAAGAGTTAAGTCAGTATGACCTAAATGGCGGTGTGCGCCTGAAGGCCATCAAAAAAGGTAAATGGAAAGAAGCCGGTTTTGACGAAGACTTCATCATTACTAAAGTTGATAAAGTGGAAGTTGGTGACATTAGGGATCTTAACATGATCATGGAAAACAAAAGTGGTGGAATTCTTATAGAAGGCATCTATCCCAACGGTGAAAAGGGTGTATTTGGAGTCGATTGGTAGTCCAATTCCTTTATTTGCTCAGTATGGAATGCAATAGCAATACCCTCGAATTTTATCATCTCAAACGATTGTTTTTTCGTTGAGGTGGGCTTATCCTTCCCTACATTTCTTTAGCTTTGCAAAGCAAATAATAAAATTAAATCATGAGTAACGATAACTTTGGTATAAGTGAAGCGCTAAAGGCGTTAGAAATTAAAGCAGAAAACTCAGGTTCTTCAACTGGTACGAAGTGGTTGGGTTCAGAAGGTGAACTTATTGAGTCTTATTCTCCCGTAGATGGAAATTTAATAGGAAAAGTTAGCACCACCACAGAAGATCAATATGAAGAAATAATAAAAAAGGCTGAAGAAGCTTTTAAAGCGTGGAGGCTAATGCCTGCACCTAAAAGAGGTGAAGTAGTAAGACAGATAGGTGAAGAGCTTCGCAAACACAAAGAATCACTAGGAAAACTGGTATCCTATGAAATGGGAAAATCATACCAGGAAGGACTTGGTGAAGTTCAAGAAATGATCGATATCTGTGATTTCGCTGTAGGTCTATCTCGTCAACTTCATGGTCTAACTATGCATTCAGAAAGACCAAGCCACCGCATGTATGAGCAGTACCACCCCCTCGGTATCGTTGGTATCATCTCCGCCTTCAACTTTCCCGTAGCAGTATGGTCATGGAACACCATGCTTGCCTGGGTTTGCGGTGATGTTTGCATCTGGAAGCCCTCTGAAAAAACTCCACTGTGTAGCATTGCCTGCCAGAATATCATAGCTAGAGTATTTGAAGCTAATGACGTGCCTGAAGGTGTATCCTGCATTGTAAACGGTGATTATAAAATTGGACAGCTTATTTCTAATGATAAAAGAATACCTTTGGTTTCAGCTACAGGCTCAATAAGGATGGGTAAAAAGGTAGGAGAAGCTGTTGGAGCACGATTAGGCAAGTCTCTTCTCGAATTAGGTGGTAATAATGCTATCATTATAACTGAGAATGCTGACCTGGAAATAGCTATTACCGGAGCACTTTTCGGTGCAGTGGGTACTTGCGGCCAACGTTGTACCTCAACACGTAGGCTTATCATCCATGATAGCATTTACGAAGACGTAAAAAATAAACTAACGAATGCTTACAAGCAACTAAAGATAGGCAACCCTCTGGATGAGAAGAACCATGTAGGCCCTCTTATCGATAAAGATGCCGTTAAAATGTATGAAGAAGCTCTTGAAGCGGTAAAAGCTCAAGGCGGTAGTATATTATTGGAAGGCGGTGTGCTTACAGGAGAAGGGTACGAATCCGGTTGCTATGTAAAACCTGTAATTGCAGAAGCTTCTAACGAATTGCAAATTGTTCAGGAAGAAACTTTTGCACCTATCTTATATCTCATGAAGTATAGCTCTATAGAAGAAGCTATTGATATACAAAACGGTGTTGTCCAGGGACTATCATCAGCTATCATGACTACCAATATGAGAGAGGCAGAAAGATTCCTTTCTCACCAAGGTTCAGATTGTGGTATTGCCAATGTAAATATTGGTACCTCAGGAGCTGAAATTGGTGGTGCTTTTGGTGGTGAAAAAGAAACTGGGGGTGGACGTGAGTCTGGATCAGATGCATGGAAAGTTTACATGAGAAGACAGACTAACACTATCAACTACGGAACAGAACTGCCTCTTGCTCAAGGGATCAAGTTCGATTTCTAATATTTAATTATACTCACCTCATTTCTGATAAATGAGGTGAGTATACCTACTCTCAACGCGACAAGGCTTCCTCCATAGCCTTTTTAAGTGTTCAAAATAATTTTGTAATTACTCGCTTATAGTTTATATTTAGCTTAGATAATCGCTAAAACATATGTCAGACAGCCAAAAGAAATATATTTCTGTAATGTTAATTGATGATAATGAGATAGATAACCTCATTAATCAAAAGATGATTGAAGCCGCAGATATATCAAAGTACATTTATACACATACCGGTGCTAAAAGTGCTATAGAATTTCTTAAAAATATAGAAAAGGTTGAAGAGATATCTGACAAGGTTTTACCGGATGTTATTTTTCTTGACATCGACATGCCGCTGATGGATGGTTTTCAGTTTTTGGATGAATTCGAAAAGCTTTCGGAGAACACAAGAAACAAGTGTAAAATTGTAATGTTAACCTCCTCCATCAATCCTCAAGACGTTAACAAATCAAAAAAGTATAGCTACGTAAAGCAATACATCAACAAGCCTCTTTCTCAGGAAAACCTGGAGAAGCTTAGCATCTAAGGCTCTTATTTTAAACATTTACAGTCCATTGGCTCTAAAAAGATCAATGGACTTTATATTCTAGCTCTTCCAAACAGAAGAAGGGGCTTTAGTATGCAGCTCTAACTCCAACACCTTCCAGTCATTTCCCTAACGAAGCTTCTCATTACTCTATAGAATGTCCCCAAAAGGGGATCACACACCATCAAGGATTAATGAATCAATATTTATTTATAACACGCAGCAAGACGGCCGCCTGGAAGCTACCTCCTAACCTATCCTTAATCCTCTTAACAGCATGAATAATAATGAAAAAACATGACGCAATCAGAAATCGAACCTTTCTGATTTGCACTCTTTTATGAGTTGCTAGTTATATCAAATAAGTATAAAATAGAAGCAAGTGCACTGTTTTGAATTGGAAATATATTAAGTTACTTACAAACGCTGTACACTCTCACTTAGATTAGATAGCCCTATCATAAGGCGAAACAACAGAAGAGATTATTATGCACAAGCCCCTCACCTGCATTTACAGCCCAACCCATAGGCCAGAACAGGGTATCTCAGGCCTAATATGGGCTTACGATTTGGAAGTCAGCCGCTCGACAAACTCTTCATCGAGCTTTAGCATCAAAGTTGGTGAGAAATAACTGGTCTCTACTTTTTTGATCTTAGCCACCATACCCCTGATCTTTTCTGCTTTATTCTTTTTAATATCACTGATAGACACTTTAAGTATCTTCGAAAGCAGCAGAATATGCTCGCAACTCTCCTTACCCAAAAGTCTTATCTGCCTCTGAATACTGTTGATCAATTGATTAAACAGGTCAAAATCATTAAGCAGACAGTACTGAAGGGCTAGCAGGATCTTAATTTCCAACTGCATGTGTGGAAGCTTCTTCAGACTCACTTCATTAAGCAGCGTATTGATCCACTTACTGGCTTCATCATATTTATTAACATAGTAGCACGACAGCGCTCTATACATAGCATAGGTAACATAAGTAGGAACATCCAGCTTATCTATTTCAAAATCATGAAAAAGTCCTTCATTTTCCTCATATATCTCCCTGGTGGTATTCATCCTGATATGACGCTGCATCTTGGTAACCAAGAACTGCGCAGGGTAAGTATAAAGGGTATAACTGGTTAACAGGTTGCTAGCAGCATCGTTGACCTCTTCGTAGTATTTCTCTGCCTTCCTAAATACTTTGTAATGATTATAATACTCAAGCTTTAAAAACTCAAAAACCAGGTTAAGGTGGTAATATATTGAGTCCATCTGATACTGACTGAAAACCTTCTGAACATTATCAAGAATATCCTCTATTGGCTCCAGATCATCATCCATCGTATCTTCCTGATCCACGAACAACCTATGGAAGATAGCCATACAACTATAATATACATACAGGCGATGTGACTCATATAATGCACTTACATTATAAGTCTCCTTGAGCAAAAGTGTGAGCCCTAGCTTATCCGTTTCATCACCAGACAATGTGTAATGTCCATACTTCTTGAAGTATTCTGCAAGCAGATCCTCTGCCTTATCTACAGCAAGCATATAAGCGACATGCCTGTTATAAAGCTGAGAATAATTAAAATAATCCGGTGAGTTAAGGTGTAGTTTCTTTAAAGACTTATAGACAATTGTCAATTCATTTGACAGATCGTAATCCAATAGTTCTTTTTCCAGCTTCTTCAGTGTGGCTATAGCAATGGCTTTCTTCTTCGTAAAAATAATCTCATTGATATTTGCAACTTTCTTCAGAATGTCTGTCCGTGGACTTTCCATTTGCTGAATCAAGTATTCTTCAATTTTCTGATTTAATCTGGAACGAAGGGTGTAGTATGCATTGGTGTTAACATCCAGCTCCTGCATGATTTTGGTATCAGAAAGCTGTCTTTCCCTCATTGCTTTTATAAGATAAGCTGATTTATCCGCGTTACTCTCTAATAATGAATCATGTATTGCTTGAAAATCCCTGTTGGATAATTGCTTGATAATATTTTTCAGCTTAGCCATATACTGTAGTTACTCCGAAGTTTTAAAAATTGATGAAAATTGCTCTTAAAAAGTAAAAGGCCATTGTCAAAGTAGCCTCACGACCGGAAAAGATACTAAATATATCCTATAGATTCACACTAAAGCACAAATTATTTCGCTTCCTAATTGGCGTTCAAGGCACGATTACACATGACAATCAGATAGTTGTGAAATAAATTTATAGAAATTTTAATATAATCAACTTCTTCGATCCAAGGCAGTTTTCATGGTTTTAATTCGTTAATTATCCATTTTTACTGCCTATAAGCATCTGTTAAAGATAAAAACAAAATCTTTATTACAAAAGGAAGTATGCATGAAGAGCGTTCTACTTAAATACCATATTTTCCTCTTTTGTCGTAATCCACCCCACCTTTCGGTATTAACACCAAACTTGGTTTACCTGGACCATAAAAGTAGCAATACCACTACTCTAAAATATTGAGTTAGTCAACCAGACCACGAACATGAAATAGTCAACGCCAACATGACATACTAATGCTCAATTGGATGGCCTGCCCCAGATCGGTTGTCAATATTTAAAATAAAAAAAGCTGCATTTTATGCAGCTTTCGATTTATTTGAAACTTTAGTTCTTATCTCAGGTCTATAATCTCAACACCTGGGTATTTGGTTGCATCAAAGGCAAATGTGCCATCCTTTGGGGATATACTGCCATTAAAGTTCTTAATAGTGTACTTATACTTGTTTCCTGACTTATCAAACATTGTCCAACTCTTCAGGCTATGATCTTTTTTAGCAATGAAGAGTCTGATTTTAAAGAACTGAGCATCTTTATCGTTCGGCACAAGATCTACCACAGATACTGCTATACCGTTATCAGTTTCATTACCTACATATAAATATTTATAACCTTTTTTATAGGCATCATATATTTTAGAGGGTGAAATTTCATCCTCATCCGGGTCATAGGTATCAATATTAACCTCATTTACATCAGGCAGATATGTCCACACAGTAGTACCATTATTGATCACTATCTGATCATCCATTTCAAGTTTATACATTTCACCTTTTACAGTGATTTTTCCTCCAAATTCCTCGTTGATTCCATCAACCTCATTAATGAGTGAAGAAGTAATATCGGCACTATACGCAGGGATTTTTTTATATTTGGCGCTCATCGCATCCAAAATTTCTTTTGCCTGCGGATCATTCTGTGCAAAAGTTACAAGCCCTCCCAGCCAAAACATCATTAAAAAAGTAATCTTTTTCATTCGATTTTTATTTACTCTATTCAAAATATAGTTTGCAAAGTTAGTTAATTCAGTTCACTCAATAATTGTTCCAAACTATATTCGTCAGGAATCAATACTTCTCTTGCCTTGCTTCCCTCAAACGGTCCAACGATACCAGCAGCTTCCAATTGATCTATAAGTCTGCCCGCACGATTATATCCTAATTTCAATTTTCTCTGGATTAATGACGTGCTTCCCTGCTGATGCATAACGATAAGCCTTGCTGCGTCATCGAACAGCGCATCACGCTCCGAAAGGTCGACTTCCCCAACACCTGAACTATCATCATCACCTTCAAATTCAGGCAGCATATAAGCAGACTCATAACCTCTCTGCCCACCTATATACTCACAAATGCTCTCCACCTCATGAGTATCTACAAATGCGCACTGTAAACGGATAATATCAGATCCCTGAGAAAGTAGCATATCTCCTTGCCCGATAAGCTGGTCCGCCCCTCCTGTATCAAGAATTGTTCTTGAATCTATTTTTGATGTAACCCTAAAAGATAATCTTGCAGGGAAGTTGGCCTTTATTATACCTGTAATCACGTTTACTGAAGGTCTCTGTGTCGCCACTACCAAGTGAATACCTATCGCCCTGGCCAGCTGCGCAAGCCTGGCAATAGGGGTCTCAACCTCCTTGCCCGCTGTCATCATCAAATCAGCCAACTCATCAATTACTAAAACAATATAAGGAAGAAAACGGTGTCCTTTTTCAGGGTTCAATTTTCGGCTTAAAAATTTCGCATTATATTCCTTAAGGTTTCTGGCTCCCCCGTCTTTTAATAAGTCGTACCGGTTATCCATCTCTATACATAAAGAGTTTAATGTATGTACCACCTTTTTAGTGTCGGTTATAATAGCTTCCGCACTGTTAGGCAACATAGCCAGAAAATGTCGCTCAATCTTGTTAAAAAGCGTCAGTTCCACTTTTTTAGGATCAACAAGAACAAACTTAAGCTGGGAAGGGTGTTTTTTATACAGCAATGAAGTCAACAACACGTTGAGACCTACAGACTTACCCTGCCCTGTAGCACCTGCCATGAGCAAGTGAGGCATTTTAGCCAGGTCAATAACATGTACTTCATTAGAGATGGTTTTACCTAAAGCAACCGGAAGTTCCTTATCACTTCGCATAAATTTTTCAGTCGAAAGTACGGACTTAATGCCGACCATCTCTCTGTTTTTATTAGGCACTTCGATACCAATAGTTCCCTTGCCTGGAATAGGTGCTATGATCCTGATCCCGAGGGCGGCAAGACTAAGTGCAATATCATCCTCAAGATTTTTGATTTTGGAAATCTTCACGCCGGCCTCCGGCACTATTTCATAGAGTGTAACCGTAGGTCCGATGGTCGCCTTAATACTTGAGATACCAATCTTAAAATTAACCAGCGTTTCAATGATCTTATCTTTGTTTTGCTCAAGCTCCTCTTTCGTAACCTGCACTTTCCCTGAATCAAAGTCATCAAGCAAGTCAATTGTAGGATATTTATATGAGCTTAGATCAAGCGTAGGATCATAGTTTTGTTGAATAGAAGCCTTTTCTTCTTGAGTATCCTGCTCAACGGAAAACAACGGTTCATCAGACGTCTCTTCTTTCTCCGGTATGGTTACATCAAGTTCAAATTCAGGTTTCTTAACCTCTTCTCTAGGTTTCTGTTCTAATACAATCTCTTTTTTCCTGCTATTATTTTCTTTTGGAGCCAATACAACCTCAGGCTCATTCAATGGCCAGTTATCTTTTTCATCTACATACCCTTCCGCACTCCCCTCTTTGCTTTCATCTTCGGACAATGCGCTTTTAGCCTCGGCAACTTCCTTTTCAAAACCTTCCACCCCTTCCTTGACTTTACCTTTGAAATCAAGGATAGTTGTAACATTGAAGAAGTATATAATAAAGGCCAACAGCGAAAAAATTAGTAGAAGAAGTGTTCCCCAGCCAATCAGTCCTTCAAGTATTATCGAAAGTTGATAACCTATGCCTCCGCTAAGGAACCCCCATTCGGAGACGCCTTCTGAACTAAACACAAGGTACCCTAACAGAATACTTAGCCAAAGCGTAAAAAAGAGGCAAAAGGCAAACGTAGAGTATATAGATATGATCTCCTTTTTAAAAACAATTTTATAACCCATTAAAAACAGTAATGGTGGCGTAAAGAAAGCCGCCAGACCAAACCACCTAAAAATAAAATAATGAGATATAAATGCACCATATAGCCCCAGCCAGTTATCAGCCTCACGCCCTGACTGTATAATACCTGTTTCTCCAATAGCCTCAACTACACTCTGATCTGCCTTACCAGTGAACAGGTATGAAATGAACGCTGTAACAAGAAACAATGAGCTAATTAAAAGAAAAAAACCAAATGTAAGCTGAAACCGCTTATCCTTAAAAAAGCCAAAGTTGATCTTCAGCTTCTTCTTGCTCTTCTCCTTTTTGGATTGCTTAAAAGTATTTGATTTATATGTATTCTTGGCCATGTTTTAAAAAAGACAAATCTAACAAAAAAATAGCGCCCCGACCAATGCAAAAAATGTATTCGGAGCACCTGATTTTTAACAACAAAATAGTGCTGAAACTATAGATTATATTATTAAAATTAACAAAATCCGGAATATTTGAACGACCGGATCAAGGAATTATTTGGAACAGACTTCCTTTTGTTTCTCAGCTCATTACTCCTGACGGCTCCCTTGTTTTAACAAAGCTTTACTGATCTTTTTTATGAGTCCCGGACCTTCGTAAATAAATCCTGTATAGACCTGAATAAGGGAAGCCCCTGCCTGCAACTTCTCAATAGCATCATCGGCAGACATAATACCACCGACTGAGATGATAGGAAAGTCATTGCCCAGCCTGCCTCTCAAGAACCTTAAGATCTGAGTGGATCTTTCCCGTAAAGGTCTACCACTTAAACCTCCAGCTCCTATGGCCTCTATTTTTTCCCTTGAAGTGTTGAGGCCTGCCCGCGAAATAGTAGTATTTGTAGCTATCAACCCATCAAGTTGAACATCTTTAACAATGTCCACAATGTCTTGTAGTTGGTTATCAGACAAATCAGGGGCAATTTTCAGCAAAATAGGTTTTCTCTTCTCCTTCTTACTATTCAACTCCATCAACCCGCTCAAAAGCTTTGTAAGTGGCTCTTTGTCCTGAAGCGCTCTAAGATTAGGAGTATTTGGAGAACTCACGTTAACTACAAAATAATCAACTTCCGGAAAAAGCTTTTCAAAGCAATATTGGTAATCATCAAAGGCATGCTCATTTGGTGTGACTTTGTTCTTACCAATATTCCCTCCAATGATTATAGAAGACTTTCTATTTTTCAATCTTTCCAAGGCCTCCTCTACCCCATCATTGTTAAATCCCATCCTGTTTATAATGGCCTGATCATCAGGAAGCCTGAATAGCCGCGGCTTATCATTCCCAGGTTGAGCTTTCGGAGTAACCGTTCCTATCTCAATAAACCCAAAACCAAAGCAATCCAACTCATCAATTAATTTGGCATCCTTATCAAAACCTGCCGCAAGGCCTACCGGGTTCTTAAAAGTGAGCCCAAAATATTGTCTCTCAAGTGATTTATCTTCGTAATTATATAATTTACGCCATAGCGATTTCATACCGGGTACATTACCAGCAGATTTAAGTATATCAAAAGTAAAATGATGGATATTTTCAGGATCAAACCTAAAAAGCACCGGACGTAGAAGAGATTTATACACGATAGATTGACTGATTGAAAAAACTTGCCGCAAAGATATAAGTTTTTATGCTTTAGGTCTATAAAGTACTTTCAACCTTTTGGGCACTAAGAAATTATAAGTACCTTATTAATTAACATATTAGCTATACCATGGCAAAAGATAAAACCAGTAAAAGGAAGAAAATTGCTTCCATCGATAAGTTATCAACGGAAGTCAATAGCAATAGCAGTCCTGTCTGCTTTGCTAATTCAAATGAGATAAGAAATGAGTTTAAGGACTACGGCCATAAAGGCTAAAATATCCCTGTTTTAAGAAAAACGGTTCAAACGTACATCCAACCTATTGATTATATAGTCTTTCTCAGTGGCAGTAAGATCTTTAGCTCTCTCTTTCACCAGTGCATTTACTTCAGCCATCACCTCAACTTGCTGTACATCAAAGCCGTGTTCTTCAATTTTTAGCAAATTATCGTATGGTCCTCGGTTAGAAATAAGTTTAACAAAAATAGGTGCTGTTTCAACCGCAATAAATAAAAGTATAACAAACAGATTAGCCCAATATATTGCTTCACTCTGACTTGTAAGACGATCAAGAGCCTCCATTCGTGCAGCAGGTCCATCAAGAACCTGCCTCTCCATGCCAGACATCTCCCCCTTTAAAGTCTCATCTATTTTTCTCAGTTGATCCAGCTTCTGCTCGATCAAAGCATTATTTCTTTCTTTAAGGTCGCTCAGTTCAGCTTCTACCCTGTCGGCATTTTCCTTCTTTATTTTATATATTGGTCCAGGATTTCTTTTCCCTGTACCTCCGGTACCATCGGCTTCTTGCTGTGCAATTCTCCTGAGTTCATCTCTCTTTTCAGTCTTATTGACTATCTCTGCTTTCAGTACAGCTATTTCATCAGACAGTTGTTCTCCTTCAGCCTCAAACCTGCTTTTCACCTCACCTTCCTGTCGTGAAAACAACTGCTGTTCCATCACTGTCAACTCACTCTTAATTTCATTTTCAAAAATCTTCATCTCCAATGGCTTGGCAATCACCAAAGAAATAAGTAGAGCTAGCAATATTCGCGGTGTAGCCATCAATAATTCCTTCCACCAACGCCCTTCTTTACGCATACTAGACACAATGTATCTATCCAAATTAAAAATCATTAACCCCCAAATCACACCAAAAAGCACCGCCCACCAAACATCATTCATCACCGTATACAAGGCATAACCCCCTGCAAGAGCCGCAAAAATGCCTGTAAAAAATATGGTAGCTCCTATACCCACATATTTAGTAGAATCCGTAGGGCACTTTTTAAGTAATGTGAGGTTAGCCCCGGAGCACCGCCAGAAAAATACTTTGAGTTTTTCCATGAAAACAAAACGCTGTTGAAAGTATATTATTTCGAAGTGATTCAACATATATGCCATAAAGCCAAAACGCCTCTATATGACACAAAACACATTCCAAACAACTTAGAGTGTACTATTCCGAACATTAAAAGTGTACGGTTACGGGCTTAAAACATATCGTAGCGATAACGGAGAAATACTTGATTACAGGAATTCTCTTACTCAACTTCTCGGATGAAATTCCTGTATTACCTGCCTCAGATAATCACGATCCAGATGAGTATATATTTCAGTTGTAGTAATAGATTCATGCCCCAACATTTCCTGAACAGCACGCAAGTCCGCTCCACCTTCAATTAAGTGTGTAGCGAAAGAGTGCCTAAATGTATGAGGACTCACGGTTTTATTCATACCAACCTTCTTTACCAAATTCTTTATAATGGTAAAAACCATGACTCGCGTGAGCTTCTTTCCTCTCCTGTTAAGAAAGGCATAGTTTTCATGCCCTGGGGCTATATTAATATGAACCCTAACCTCTTCTATGTATATATTTAAATACTTCAGAGCATCTCTTCCAACCGGCACAAGCCGTTCTTTATTCCCTTTCCCTATGATCCTTAAAAAACCAATATCGGTATAGATATTTGACAACCTTAGATCTATCAGCTCTGAAACACGCAAGCCTGAGCTATAAAGCACTTCTAACATAGCCCTGTTTCTCTGCCCCTCAGGTGTAGAGTGATCAATGGCCTCAAAAAGTTGCTCTATTTCATGATAACTCAAAGTATCAGGTAATTTCCTTCCCAGCTTTGGTCCTTCTATTAAAGTTGTTGGATCACTATCAATTAGTTCATCAAACATCAGATACTTGTAAAAGGCTTTAATACCAGAAAGCACCCTGGCCTGAGTATGCGCTGACATGCCCAATTCATTGAAGTACTCCAGGAAGTTTTGTAAGTGTGTAGCTCTGATACTTAAGGGACCAACTTCCAAATTGGACAAGTCCACAAACTGTTTTAGCTTTGCGATATCATGAACATAGGCCTCGATGGAATTGTCAGAAAGTGACCTTTCCAGCTTGAGATAGTTCTTAAATTGGTTGATATAGGTGTCCCAGTTCATGATGCAATTTCAACATAAAGGTGCATTATTTTTTTGAAATTGAGCATAAGCTTTATAAATCCTGCTCCTAAATATCAGTAAAAACAGCTTTTGCCTATTTAAAAATTTAGGAGCAAATAGAGTAAGCTAATTATACCCAATGAAAATCATCATTATCAACGGTCCAAACCTCAACTTGTTAGGCAAAAGGGAGCCTGAAGTTTATGGCAATCAAAGCTTTGAGGGATTTTTTAACCAATTAAAGTCAAACTTCAGTGACATCGACATAGAGTATTTTCAATCCAATATAGAAGGGGAGATTGTCGAAAAAATTCAGAAAACAGGCTTTGGATATCAAGGAATTATCCTTAATGCAGGTGCTTATACGCACACCTCAGTAGCTATCTCTGACGCTATAGCCGCGGTGCCTGCCCCCGTCATAGAGGTGCATATCTCAAACATTTATGCTCGAGAAAAGTTTAGGCATAAAAGTATTATCAGCAAGGAATGCATAGGCATGATCTCAGGTCTTGGACTTGAAGGCTATCTGCTGGCGCTGACTTACCTCATTAATAAAAAAAGTAGCAATGATTAGTTTTTATCCCGGACCTTCCCGTGTAGATGAAAATATACCGGAATATGTACGAGAGGCTTATGAGCAAGGAATTTTAAGTCTAAACCACCGAAGCAAAGCTTTTATGCAAATTTGCGAGCGAACCATTGGCTTGCTTAAGTCTAAGCTTCATATTCCTGAAGACTATACCGTGTTCTTTACATCCTCCGCTACTGAATGCTGGGAGATCATTGCTCAATCATTAATAGAGGTTAACAGTTATCATTTTTACAATGGTGCCTTCGGCAAAAAATGGTTTGACTATACCAGAAAATTAAAATATCAGGCTATCGGCTATCAGTTTGACCCTGAACAGGAGTTAAAGATAGGAGAGATGGACCTCTCTTCAGAAACTGGCGTAATATGTATCACCCAAAACGAAACCTCAAATGGCACTCAGGTCAATCTGTCCCGCATTGTGAAGCTAAGAAAAAAATACCCTGATCACCTAATTGCAGTTGATGCCACCTCTTCCATGGCTGGCATGCATTTAGATTTTAGCCAAGCAGATGTTTGGTATTCTTCTGTTCAGAAATGCTTTGGTCTACCTGCCGGACTTGCGGTAATGATATGCTCCCCAACTGCTATTAAACACTCCCGAAAGCTGCAAGAGAACCGTCACTACAACAGTTTCAACTTCATTGTTGAAAATATAGAAAAATTTCAAACCCCATACACACCTAATGTATTAGGCATTTACCTGCTTATGCGTGTTATGGAAAACAGAAAGCCAATAGGTAAAGTAGAAAAAAAGCTTAGAAAAAGGCTTAGAAACTATGAAGCCATTTTTTCTGAAAGTGACCAATTTTCCTTGCTGATATGTAACAAAAACGTAAGATCGGAAACTGTAATCGTTCTGGAAGGAAACCCAGAAAATATTGAGGCTCTTAAAAAGAAGGCAGAAAAAGAAGGTATTACCCTGGGCAACGGATACGGTGAATTAAAAAGCTCAACTTTCAGAATTGCCAACTTCCCCAGTCTGAAAAAAGAAGAGGTGAAAGCCTTACATAAATTTTTAAAAAAGAATATATTACAATAAGTATTACCTGTTCATACATCTATTTATTATAGCTTTGTAACATGTTTAATTTCAAGGATATATTTTCCGTTACACTTATACTTTTCTCAGTGATAGACATTCTGGGATCAGTGCCTTTTGTAATTAACCTTCGTAAAAAGGAGGGTAAAATACATTCTGGTAAAGCCACCATAATCTCAGGCATGCTTATGGTAGCTTTCTTGTTTCTAGGACAGTCAATTCTCAGACTTTTCGGACTTGATGTAGGCTCATTTGCTGTTGCAGGAGCTATTGTCATGTTTATTCTGGCTATGGAAATGATTCTGGGCGTCACATTATTTCGTGATGAAGGTGGTAGCAATGGAGCTGGGTCTATTGTACCGCTTGCCTTCCCGCTTATAGCTGGAGCAGGTACACTCACTACTATTCTATCTCTTAGAGCTGTTTATGAAACACCCAACATTCTGGTTGGAATAATTATCAACCTCATTTTTGTCTTTATCGTATTGAAATCAACCAACTGGTTGGAAAAGAAGCTGGGAAAGTCGGGTTTTGCAATCCTAAGACGTGTTTTTGGCATAATATTGTTGGCTATAGCTGTTAAAATTTTCAAAGAAAACATACTTATTTAATGATCACCATCTACACAGACGGTGCTGCTAAAGGCAACCCCGGACCGGGGGGCTATGGTACTGTGTTAATGGCCAAAGTCGATGGCAAAGCCTATCGTAAAGAGCTGTCAGAAGGATTTAGAAAAACCACCAATAACAGAATGGAGCTATTGGCCGTCATCAAAGGCCTGGAGGCTTTGAAAAAAAACGGGACTACCGTTACCATATACTCCGATTCAAAATACGTAGTAGATGCGGTTGAAAAAGGATGGATATGGGGATGGCAGAAGAAGGGCTTTAAAAACAAAGCCAACGTAGATCTCTGGCAACGGTTTATACCGATATTCAAAAAACATAAAGTTAAGTTTATCTGGGTCAAAGGTCATGCTGGCAATATAGAAAATGAAAGATGTGATGAACTGGCCGTTTGCGCAGCGGAAGGAGCAAACCTTAAAATTGATACAGGATATGAAAACCAGTAGATGCATACCTGCATCACCTAACAACTAAACCTGATCATACCAGAGCAATTACAAAGTAATAAGTCATAACCAGGCAGACGCAAAGCTTTAAGAATGTTCCTAACAAAAAACCAACAAAGGAACCCATAGCCGCTTTGAATGCCTGCTTTGAACTTTTTCCTGCAATCAATTCTCCAATTAGTGCCCCTAGTAGAGGCCCTAATACAAGACCAAATGGAGCAAAAAACAATCCCACGATCAGTCCTATAAATGTCCCCAAAACACCAAACTTACTTCCCCCGAAACGCTTGGTACCATAAGCAGGAATAAAATAATCAATAAGCACCACACCAATGGTAATAACTGTCCATATCAAAAGAAAATTGGTAGTAAATGGAGCTTCTTGCTGAAACTGAAGAAAAAGCATGCCTATTAAACTTAGTGGTGGGCCGGGAAGAACAGGTAAGATAGAGCCAATAATCCCCATCAGCATGAATACTACACCTATAATAATAAAAACTACATCCATTGAACAGATAAATTAACTCAAAAAGATGGTAACATAAAAATCTGTCTTAAGTGAATACTCAAAAATCAAATCAAACCCTTTTGAGTAGTATTATTGCAGGTCTATCTTAGCGACAAAATAAGAAGGTAAAATGGCAAGAATTAAACTCAATTTCCCCAACAAAGTGCAATTCACAACGGAACTAACCATTAGAGTGAATGACTTAAACTATGGGGGGCACGTTGGCAATGACAGTATTTTAACCCTCATGCACGAAGCCCGCTTCCAATTTTTAAGATCGCTGGGTTATAAAGATGAACTAACACTAGGTGGAGACATCGGTATAATTGTGAGTGATGTAGCCATTGTCTATAAGTCTGAGTCATTTTACGGTGATCATATTACCATTGAAGTGGCAATCGATGACTTCAATAAATATGGTTTTGACATGTACTACAGTATTAAAAACAAACAAACAGGCAAAGAGGTGGCTACCGGAAAAACCGGAATTATATGCATAAACTATAGTGAAAGAAAAATTGCCCATGTTCCCAAAGACTTATTAGCTGCCTTACAAGTATAACCCCTTTTGTCAGTCACATTTTACTTATCTTTGCATTTATGATAGAGCAAGTGGAGAAAAGAGATATTCGGCAACTTAGCCTTGAACAGCTAACAGAATACTTTACTCAAATTGGCGACAAAGCTTTTAGGGCCAAGCAAGTATACGAATGGCTATGGAAAAAGTCTGCAAAGGATTTTGACCAGATGACCAACATATCTCTTACAACGAGGGAGAAATTAAAATCAGAGTTCATTATCAATCACATTGCTGTTGACCAGATGCAACGCAGCAATGATGGCACCATAAAAAATGCTGTAAAGCTTTATGACGGCATGATTGTGGAATCGGTATTAATTCCAACAGAAAAACGAATAACCGCATGTATTTCATCGCAGGTAGGGTGTAGCCTTGACTGTAATTTCTGCGCTACGGCCAGGCTAAAGCGCATGCGCAATCTTAATGCGGATGAGATTTATGACCAGGTTGTGGCTATTAAAGATCAAAGTGAGCAGTTCTTTAACAAGCCTCTTACCAATATCGTGTTTATGGGTATGGGTGAGCCCCTTTTGAACTATGCCAATGTGTTAGAGTCAATAGAAAAGATTACCAAGCCTGAAGGGCTGGGCATGTCACCGAAACGAATAACTTTATCAACCGTGGGCATTCCTAAAATGATCAAAAAGCTGGCTGACGAAGAAGTGAAATTCAACCTTGCCGTTTCGTTGCACTCTGCAATCAACGAAACACGTACTGCCGTAATGCCTATCAACGAAAAAAGCCCATTAGAAGAGCTTGGCGATGCTCTCAAATACTGGTACTATAAAACCAAAAGCAAAGTGACTTATGAATATGTGGTATGGAGAGGCATCAACGATAAGGAAAAGGACGTAGACGCGTTAGTAAAGTTTTGCAAAATCATCCCTTCAAAGGTAAACCTGATTGAATATAACCCTATTGATGATGGCGAATTTCAACAGGCCTCGGAAGACTCCCTAAACCTGTACGTAAACAAACTGGAAGCTGCCGGAATTGTAGCCAAGGTTAGAAGAAGTCGTGGAAAAGATATAGATGCCGCCTGTGGACAACTGGCAAATAAGAGTTAACTGATCATCATTACTCGGCAATTAGCTGCCTGTAAATGGTAAAACCACCTACTTCTTACTAGCATTAAAAAGCTTCTGTTTTTCCTCTTTGGTTAGGCTATCATACCCTTTCTCAGAAATCTTATCCAGTATTTCATCTATTTCATCTTGTGATGTTTTAGATGAAGACTGACGTGTTGACGACGAGCTTTGTTTAGACTTTGAAGAAGAGCTTTTCTTATAGCTTACTTTTATATTGGATTGTCTAACAAAAAAACTTTTAACGAAGGTGATTACCCTTATTATCCAACCTCCCCAGTCATTACCTTTCTGAAGTTGCTTGATAAATACAAATCCCATCAATGCCCCGCCCAGGTGAGCAATATTACCTCCGGCATTACTACCAACGGAACCCAAAAATGATAAAACAATATAAAAACCAGCGATATATTTTATTCTAACGGGTCCCAGAAACAATAAGAAGAAAGTGTAATTGGGTACTAATGTAGCTGCTGCCACCGCTACAGCATATACAGCTGCAGAAGCTCCAACCATACCACTCACCAAGTGAGCCTGATTGGCATAAAACGGCACCAAATTATAAACCAGAAGGTAAGCTACCCCTCCGGCAAGCGCTCCCAAAACATATATACTTATTACTTTATCACTGCCCAGATACTCAATTACCAGCTTAGCAAACCAGTAGAATACGAGCATATTAAACAGAATGTGAAATATACCACTCAAGCTATGGGAAAACGCATACGTAATGATGGTCCAGGGCCTGGTAATAAATTCAGATAAAACAGGGGGTATACTGAACTGATTATATACAAACCCAAACACAGACTCAAAGCCCAATACCGACGAAAACACATTAAATATTGCCAAGAACAAGAATACAACAACATTGATAATAATCAGTTGTGTATGTGCACTGTTTGGCCTACTAAAGGCATTCTTAAAATCATTTAAAAATCCACCACCATTCATAACTACTAATAAAATTTATCGCGGCTTTGCTGCCAGATCTTAATCATAATAAAGGCGAATATCATACCTCCCAAGTGAGCAAAATGTGCTACGTTATCACCACTTCCTCTGTTCAAACCCGAATATAATGCTATCCCCCCTAAAATCAATACGAGATATTTGGCTTTAATAGGGACCGGAGGTATCAGTAGCATAAGCTGAGTATTTGGAAAAAGCAACCCAAAAGCCATCAATATTCCATAGATAGCACCAGATGCCCCTAACATACTACTTCCTTTGAGCAGGCTCTGGTATGTACCCTTAACAATTTCTTTACTTTGATTTATGTAGTATGGGTCTTCAGGGTTCTTAGAATAATCATTGGCAAAATCATAGACCTTGCTATTAAAGTACCTCCCATGCTCATCCGCAAATTTTGAGAAATGATCTGGTGTTGGTTCTATAATATAAGCAGTAACATCGCTTTCCAATTGACTGGTTCTCCAATATTCTATACCACTATATAGCACCCCTGCTCCAATACCTGTGACAATATAAAAAATTAAAAACTTTTTAGGTCCCCAAAATTGCTCTAACAACGGCCCCAAAAAGACCAATCCGAGCATATTAAATAATATATGCCCAAACCCTCCATGCGCAAACATGTAGGTAAAATATTGATACGGCTTAAAGTTATCAGATTCAATAATCCATAGGGATATAAGGCCGGTAAAATCCATTCCCTGCAACGTATATTGCAGTATAAACACCACAATATTAATGATCAGAAGATTTTTAACAACCGGAGTCAATCTTAACATAGTTACTTATTAAAAAAGTTGTCTATTTTATTCAGTTCTAAAATATAAAAAGTCATCTGACCATTAGGAGCATAATTAGGGCTATCGCAAGCAAAGAGTTGATCAATCAAACCTGACATCTCTTCCTCACTTAATCTCACCCCATTTTTTAAGGCCGTGCGTTTTGCTAAAGCTCTTGCAAGATTCTCCTTTCGAGGGATAGATAATTCTGATTTATTTCTCTTAAACTGCTCTATAAGCCCTTCAAATATTTCCTTTTCATTAGCCGCACCTATTTCAGCTGGCAGACCTTTTATAATAATATCATTTTTACCAAAAGGTTCTACAAGAAAGCCTAATGCTCTCAGTTCCTCTTCCATTTCCATTACGAGTGAGTGGTCTCCAGGGTTTAGTGAAATTGTCTGAGGAAATAAAGTTTGTTGCGAGGCCCCCTTACTACTTTTCAGGCAGCCCATGTATTTTTCAAAGAGAATGCGCTCATGTGCAGCTTGCTGATCAACGATCATCATACCAGATTTCACTTGGGTGATAATATACCTTTGATGTAGCTGAAAAATTGATTTTTTATGCTCCACCGCCATAATCTCACTCTCGCTACCTGTATTGAGATTGCTTTCAAAAGTCAGGGTCATACTACCCTCAGGTTCCTCACGTTCTATCTCTTGAGGGAGACTGCCTTTTCCGGGATGCTCATTAAACAATTTTTCCCAATGCTCCTGATTTGATTTTTGCAAATTGCTGCTACCTGAACTACGAAACTGACCATAATTCTTATCTTTTATTGTTTCTCTACTAAAGTCCATCTTCGAACCCAGATTGATATCCGCAGAAAAATCAAGGGCCGGAGTGATATTATGTGTAGCTAAGGCCTGCCTTGCAGCGGCTCTTACAATAGCATATACAGTACGCTCATCGTCAAACTTAATTTCTGTCTTGGTCGGATGCACATTAACATCTACATGAACAGGGTCTATATCTATAAAAAGCACATAAAAAGGGTAGCTTCCCTCAGGCAGTAACCCTTCAAAGGCATTCATAACAGCATGGTTAAGGTAGTTACTCCTTACAAACCGCTTATTCACAAAAAAGAACTGCTCCCCACGAGTTTTTTTAGCAAACTCAGGCTTACCTATATAACCGAGGATAGATATTTCAGCAGTCTCTTCCTGACACGAAGCAAGCTGCTCCTTATAGTTCTTTCCAAAGAGGTTAACAATCCGCTGGCTGAGTTTTCCGGCTGGTAAATTGTAAGTCTCCAGATCATTCTGATAGAGAGAAAAACCAACCTCAGGATTGGCAAGAGCAACCCTCTGAAACTCTTCAGTGATATGCTTCATTTCAACACCGTTGGATTTCAGGAAATTCCTACGTGCTGGCACATTATAAAACAGATTCTTTATAGAAATTGATGTACCTGGTTCGCACGCAACCGGCTCCTGCTTCTTAAGTTCAGACCCTTCAATATAAAGTAAAGTACCTAATTCTGATTGAGGCTGACGGGTCCTCACCTCCATTTGCGAGACGGCAGCCATAGATGCCAGCGCCTCCCCACGGAAACCCATCGTTCTGATCGAAAAAAGGTCTTCGGTCTTGCTTATTTTTGAAGTAGCATGGCGCTCCAAACTCATCCGTGCATCGGTCTCGGACATTCCCTTGCCATTATCCATAACCTGCATCAGGGTTTTGCCTGCTTCTTTAATAATTACTTTTATATCAGTAGCACCCGCATCAATAGAATTTTCCAGAAGCTCCTTGATGGCAGACGCCGGACGTTGTACTACCTCACCCGCTGCGATCTGGTTTGCTAAGGAATCAGGAAGTAAACGGATAATATCTGGCATGTACGGCTTTGGCTTATATGATGTGTTTTACTTTAAGATACAATAATACGGAAGAAACAAGAAGAAAGATATACAATGCAAGATTTCCGAAATACAAATACCCGGCACCTCCACCTACAAGGAGCATAACAATTACGGCTTGTGTCATTCCTACAGTACTTTTTGTCTTACTTCTACCGTGCCTGAAGGAACCGACAATTCTCGAACTTGAAATATTTTCATCCCAAACATCATCCCCCTCACCTATCGTAAGTTCTTTTTTGATCCTTGATGTTCTCTGCTCAATCTCTTCTTTTACAGGATCATAGTACCTTGGTGTAATATTAAATCTTTGATTTCTAGGTGTCTTAAAAAGCGAGGGAATTTTCATATCGATATTTTATTTTAAACCATAACCCGTAATTACAGAATGGACACACGATTGTGGTTTATTTTTTTATCTTAGTAGGGCACAAAATTAATTTTTTATTCGTTGGTATCATAAAGGTAACGGCTGCATGATTAAAAAAGTTTTTAGCGCCACTTTATTCATTTTTTCAACTTTAACATACTCATTTTCACAAAACCAGGAGCAAGAACGGTGGGTGGATAGTGTGTTTAATGCTTTGAACCTGGAACAGCAGATCGGACAACTGTTCATGATACCGGTATATTCCGGAGGCAATGAAAAACACTTTCAGGTTGTTGAGCGGCTAGTCGAAAAAAATCATATCGGGGGACTCATTTTCATGCAGGGCAGTCCGACCCGACAGATAAATCTTACCAATAGGTTTCAGACCTCTTCTACTGTACCCCTGTTAATTGCTATGGATATGGAGTGGGGAACTGGTATGCAGCTGGATAGCACAATTCATTTTCCCAAGCAACTGGCACTAGGCGCTATTGAAAATGATAGTCTGATATACGCCATGGGGGCCGAGATAGCCCGAGAAATGAAAATACTTGGGGTACATATGAATTTTGCCCCTGTTGCTGACATTAATACTAACCCCGAAAACCCAGTCATTGGAGTGCGGTCTTTCGGAAGCAATAAACAGCATGTATCAAATAAAGCCATAGCATACATGAGAGGCCTCCAGGAAAATGGTGTATTATCATGCGCCAAGCACTTCCCTGGACATGGAGATACCCGGCAGGACTCACACTTGGCACTCCCTCGAATTGACCATAACAAAAAAAGACTGGACACTCTGGAGCTATACCCGTTTAAAAAACTTATTTACGCAGGTTCCTCAGCTATCATGGCTACCCACATTCACGTAACTGCCATTGATGGGAAGAAAAATATTCCTGCATCTTTATCACCAAAAGTGATAAATGACATCCTAAGAGAGGAATTAAAATATGACGGCCTTGTCATAACGGATGCACTCAACATAAGAGCTATTACTGATCACTATAAAAACGGAGAAGCAGAATTATTAGCATTACAAGCTGGCAATGATATTTTAATATACTCCGAAAATGTCCCGGAAGCCATAGCACTGATAAAAAAGAACTTATCAAAAAAGAAACTCTCAAAATCACAATTTGAAGCAAGCGTAAAACGGGTACTGCGAGCAAAGTTCAAAGCAGGTTTAAACAAATGGGATCGGCTGAACACTGAGAACATCAAACTCAAATTAAACAAACCCGACATCGAGCTACTCAAACATGAATTGATTGAAAAATCAATAACCGTTGTCAATAATACTGATAGCTTATTACCTGTACGTACGCTGGATAATAAAACTTTCGCTTCCCTTAGCATTGGTCCATCCGGAGAATTCCCCAAATACCTTGACAAATACACCTTTTTCAGTCACTATAAAAAGGGGGGAAAGGAAAAGGACAACGACATACTTTACAAACAGTTGAGAAACTACGATGTAGTAGTAGTCGGGCTATTCGATCTCGACAAGAGTCAGGGCATTAATGGCGTAACTCAGGAAATGCTTCATCTTTTCGACAAACTCAATGATGAAACCGAACTGATATTTTGCTTGTTTGACAGCCCCTATAGCCTTAAAGCTCTTGACAATTACGACCACCTTATTTGCACTTTTGACAACAATGAACAACTTCAGAAGCTTATACCCTCAGCCATTTTCGGAGGGATATCTACCAGTGGCCGTATGCCTGTAAATATTTCAAAGGCCATTAAGTTCGGACAAGGAGTTGACACACAACCTTTAAACAGGCTTTCTTTTTCAACCCCTGAAAGTGTATCCATGGACAGCCAGGTACTACAAAAAATAGACGATATTGCACACGAAGCCATTCAGGACAGGGCCACACCAGGTTGCCAAGTACTTGTAGCCAGAAATGGGAAAATAGTATTCGAAAAATCTTATGGTTACTACACCTATGACAGCTTAAAAGCTGTTGACGATTACACCATTTACGACATTGCTTCTATCACCAAGGTGCTCTCAACTATGCAAGCCTTAATGTTTTTGGAGGAAAGAGGCCTTATAGATTTGGATAAAAAAATATCCGTATACCTCCCTGAGTTAAGAGGCACCAACAAAGAGCATATGATCATCAGGGATATTCTCACTCATCAGGCTGGCCTATGGCCTTACCTTCCCTTCTGGAAAAGAACTTTAGAAGCCTCATTTCTTACCAATGGGCTTTACAAAGCATACCCGGAGAATGGCTTTGAATATCAGGTTTCAGAAGGTTTGTTCACCACGGAAGCAATGCAGGATAGTGTATGGAGATGGGTTAAGCAATCAAAATTGAGAGATAAAGTAGCTAAAAAGCCCTTTGATTATAAGTATAGTGACATGGGCTACTATCTACTCAAAAAGATGATCGAGGAGATAATTAACCAACCCATTGATGAATTTTTGCAACAAAACTACTATGACCCAATGGGGTTAACCTCCTTAGGCTATTTGCCTTTATGTCACTTCCCTCTTTCTCGTATTGCCCCAACTGAAAAAGATGAATACTTCAGAAACACCCTCGTTTATGGCATGGTACATGACCAGGGGGCTGCCCTCTGTGGTGGGATAGCAGGCCATGCCGGTCTGTTTAGTAGCGCTTTGGATCTGGCAAAAATGATGCAGATGCACCTACAGGACGGAACCTATGGAAATGTAAAATTTTTCCAACCAGGAACTATAGGAAGATTTACGCAACAGCAATATGAAACTAACCGCAGAGGAATAGGGTGGGACAAGCCTGCGGTAGGAGAATGGAATGGCCCCACATCTGAATTCGCCTCTCCTAAAACATTTGGGCATACAGGTTTTACAGGCACAGCAGTTTGGGCTGATCCTGAATTTAACCTGATATATGTATTCTTGTCTAATAGAATTCACCCAAACGCAAATAATTCCAAACTAATCAAAAACAATATTCGTACAAGGATACAGGATGTGATTTATGAGTCAATATGGAGCTACGAGCAGCGATTCGACTCATATTAAACCGATAAAATGATGAAAATAGGAATAGTGTGCTACCCAACTTTCGGGGGTAGCGGTGTGGTAGCCACCGAACTGGGAAAAGCCTTGGCCAAAGCGGATCATAAAATCCACTTCATTACATATTCTCAGCCTACAAGACTTGATTTTTTTAATGAAAACCTTTTTTACCACGAAGTAGATATACGTTCGTATCCACTTTTTGAATACCCACCTTACGAACTGGCTCTGGCCAGTAAAATGGTGGATGTTGTGAAGTATGAAAAGCTGGATTTGCTGCATGTGCATTATGCAATACCTCATGCTTCAGCGGCCTATATGGCTAAACAAATATTAAAAACAGAAGGAATAAATATACCCATAGTAACAACACTGCACGGCACAGACATTACCCTGGTAGGCAAAGATCCTTCTTACGCCCCCGTAGTAACCTTCAGCATCAATGAGTCGGATGGAGTAACTGCCGTTTCTGACGACCTGAAAAAAGACACCTACCAACACTTCAAGATACTTAAAGATATAGCTGTTATCCCTAACTTTATTGATCTGGAGCGCTTCAAAAAACAGAAGAAAGAACACTTCAAAAAAGCTATATGCCCTAACAATGAAAAGTTGATTGTACACACCTCCAACTTCCGTAAAGTGAAGAGAGTGGATGATGTGGTCAGAATATTTAACAAAATGAGACAGCATGTTCCTGCGAAACTTCTGCTGGTGGGTGATGGGCCGGAACGAAGTAATATCGAGGCCCTATGCCGTGAACTTGGTACATGTGATGACATCAGGTTCTTAGGTAAGCTAGAGGCAGTGGAAGAAGTACTGTCGGTTGCCGACCTGTTTATCATGCCTTCCGAAAAAGAAAGCTTTGGCCTTGCGGCTCTTGAGGCCATGGCTTGTGAAGTCCCTGTAATTTCAACCAATGCAGGTGGTTTACCAGAACTGAACATAAATGGAAAAACAGGGTTTCTTAGTAAGGTAGGTGATATTGATGATATGACAAAAAATGCTCTACATATTTTAAACGATAGTAATTTACATACCTTTAAGCACAATGCACTTGCAAGAGCTAAAGAGTTTGATATAACGAATATTATGCCTATGTACGAAGATTTTTATCGTGATATTCTCAAAGCACAAAAAGAACCGCAGACCATATGAGATTACAGACTACGTTACAAATTACATTACAAACTCTATTAAAAAAGATTTCAATAATTTAATTTTGACCAAAATTTTAGATCTTAAACAGATGTCTCAACCAGCAACTAAAAATAAACCAAGTAACAAGGGTACCACTACTTTATTTAAGAACCCCATCATCGAGAAGTTGTCCAGGACACACATATCTATACCCATCACTTTGTTTACACTATACTCGGGTGGGCTGCTTTATTGGAGTGTAGTCAATACGGACCTATCTGCGGGAGTAACCGTACTCTTATTTTTAATAGGGCTACTGACATTCACACTGGTTGAATACCTCATGCACCGCTATTTATTCCACATGGCCACCTACACCAAGCTAAGGGAAAAAATACAGTATAACTTTCATGGTGTTCACCACGATTTCCCCAGAGATAAAGACAGGCTGGCAATGCCTCCATTGGTAAGCATTACGATTGCGACTATATTACTATTTGTCTTTCGACTTATCATGGGTGATTTTGTTTTCGGTTTCTTACCCGGATTTTTGATCGGATATGCTTCATACTTATTTGTTCACTATATAGTACATGCATACCAACCTCCTAAAAATATCTTCAAAACATTATGGGTGCATCACGGTATACATCACTACAAAGACCCTGAAAGAGCATTTGGAGTATCTTCACCACTTTGGGATTACATCTTCCATACTATGCCTTTGAAGAGTAAATAGTAATACTTAAAAAATTAAAAAGCGGCTTCAATATATATTGAAGCCGCTTTTTAATTTTCCCGAGCTTTTCAAATACCTAATTCAACAAACGCTTTCTTATATATTTATCTATAACATAAATCCCATAAGCAGGTGAATAAATAGACGTATTCGGAACGGAAATATTATATTCTTTCTTCAGCTATTTCACTGCTTTTTTCCTTTTCCAGAGCCTTTGTATAGGTAGGGCAGGTTAAACTTGAACACGCTGAAGATAATAAGCCGGACACCATAATAAGTACTAAACATTTTTTCATATAAATTCCTTTTAATCAGTTAATCCCTTCTTTCACAAGTATAAAATAATTTTACAAAAATTGCGCTAAAGAATCCTTACCTAATTTTCTTCGTTAGACGTAAAAGAAGTATTTCAAATAAAAAAACAGGTGTTGAAACAGAACTGACACTATATTGGTTTTAATCCTGAGGTTTATTAATTATTTTCCCACTACTAATGTTAGGACATCGATTTACAGAATACATTCCCAACCCGAAACAAGAAGGGTCAGATTTCGACAAACTGCTGGACATATTTTTGCAGTTGGTCGTCATTACAGCGGGAGATGTCTCTGAAGCCCTTGCCTGGCTTAACAACCTTATCAATCAATATAATCTATCGAGCGGAGGCTATGGCATGGGGGATTTCATAGAAGACCTGAAAGGCAAGGGTTATATCAGTGACCAAACCCCTGATGGTAAATTTGAAATCACGGCAAAAAGCGAGCAACAAATACGAACCAGCGCGCTGGAAGAGATTTTCGGAAAGCTAAAAAAGTCTCGGAAGGGGGACCACCGTACCAACTTTGGCGGACTTGGAGACGAACCAACCACAGATAAGCGTGAATATCAGTTTGGGGATACCCTGGAACAACTATCCATGACAGACTCATTGCGGAACGCCCAGATCAACCATGGACTGGACAATTTTATGATGACAGAGCATGATCTAGAAGTCGTTGAAAATGAATACAAAACCCAAACATCGACGGTTTTAATGATTGACATCTCCCACTCAATGATACTTTATGGAGAAGATAGAATCACTCCCGCTAAAAAAGTGGCTATGGCACTGGCTGAGCTGATTACAAAGAAATACCCTAAAGACACGCTTGATATTATAGTTTTTGGTAACGATGCATGGCAAATAGAGATCAAGGACCTCCCCTACTTGCAGGTTGGCCCATATCATACCAATACAGTAGCTGGACTTGAACTTTCCATGGACTTACTGAGAAGACGAAAAAATGCCAATAAGCAAATTTTTATGATCACTGATGGCAAACCAACATGTCTGAAACAGGGAATAAAATACTATAAAAATAGTTTTGGATTAGACCCTAAAATCATTAACAAAACATTAAATCTCGCCAAGCAGTGTCATAAACTAAAAATTCCAGTCACCACTTTTATGATCGCTTCTGATCCTTATTTAAAACAATTTGTAAGAGAGTTCACCCAAGTCAATCATGGTAATGCGTATTATAGCAGCCTTAAAGGGCTTGGTGATCTGGTATTTGAAGACTACCGAAGAAATAGAAGAAAGAAATTTTAACACGTTATAGCAGACTGATAAAATGACTCAACCCAATGAAATTAAAACACTTGGAGCATTAAAAAGCTCCGGGTATCAAAGTCGCTCCGTAAAACAGGAGCTACGTGATAATCTCATTAAAAAAATAAAAACGAAGGAAAACGTATTCTCGGGTATTTGGGGTTACGAAGAAACAGTCATCCCTGACCTTGAGCGTGCCATTCTGTCTATGCACGACATCAACCTCCTGGGCCTTAGAGGTCAGGCAAAAACCAGAATGGCCAGAATGATGATCAACCTGCTGGATGAATATATCCCTGTAATTTCCGGTTCTGAGCTAAATGATGATCCTTTCCACCCTATTTCCCGGTATGGCATCGACATCATTGAAGAAAAGAGGGATGACACACCAATATCCTGGTTACATCGTAATGAAAGGTACTCAGAAAAGCTGGCAACACCCGATGTATCCATTGCCGATCTGATAGGAGATGTTGATCCCATCAAAGCGGCTACTTTAAAGCTGCCCTACTCCGATGAACGCGTTATACATTTTGGGTTGATCCCAAGATCTCACAGAGGTATCTTTGTGATCAACGAACTTCCAGATTTACAAGCGCGGATACAAGTAGCCCTTTTCAATATTCTTCAGGAAGGAGACATCCAGATTAGAGGTTTTAAAGTACGCCTTCCTCTGGATATACAGTTTGTATTCACCGCCAACCCAGAAGATTATACTAATCGTGGAAGCATTGTAACTCCTCTCAAGGATAGGATTGACAGCCAGATCATCACACACTACCCTAAAGACCTGAAGATATCCAGAAAGATAACTGAACAAGAGGCTAGTATAAAAAGTGAACAAAAAGAAACAGTATATATAAATGATATTGCCAAAGACCTTATAGAACAAATTGCTTTCGAAGCTAGAAACAGTGAGTATGTAGATGCAAAAAGTGGTGTATCAGCCCGACTAACTATATCTGCCTACGAAAACCTAATGAGTGCTGCTGAAAGGCGAGCATTATATAATGGAGGAACAACCAGTGTCAGGGTTTCTGATCTCTATGGGGTAATACCTTCCATAACGGGAAAAGTAGAACTGGTATACGAAGGTGAGCAGGAAGGTCCTGGTATAGTGGCTCACAACCTGGTAGGCAAAGCTATCCGCACCCAGTTCGCACACTTCTTCCCTAATCCCGAAAAAATCAGAAAACAGAAAGAAGCCAATCCATACAAAGAGATTACAGACTGGTTTGGAGATGAGCACACACTAGACCTTTTGAATGACTTTAGCAATGAAGAGTACAACAAAACGCTAAGCGCAGTCCCTGGATTAAAAAAACTGATTGATACGTTCCATAAAGATGCAGACAGCAATTCAAAGCTTTTCCTGATGGAATTTGCCCTACATGGTCTTGCCGAATATAGTATGTTAAGCAAGCACCAGCTTACCCAAGGATTGCAGTTCAAAGACTTGCTCAGCGGTATGTTTACAATGTCAGAACCAGATAATGATGATTCTGCTTCAGATGATCAATATTAACATGAATGGAATTTAGTGATATAAAGAGGTTGGTAGCCGGTGGCGAAACAGAAACCGTTGAATTTAAAAGGAAAGCGGCTCACCCTGAAAAGATTGTAAAAGAGCTGGTTGCATTTGCTAACACAAGAGGTGGGTATCTGCTTATTGGGGTAAATGATGATAGTACTATCCCAGGACTAAAATTCCCTGAAGATGATGCCTATGCGCTTGATGAAGCTATAAAAAAATATTGCAAGCCTTCCCTGAAAGTAAGGAAAGAGATCGTACCTATATCCGAAAAGCGTTCCGTTGTTTTATATCATGTCCCTTCAGGTAAAAAAAAGCCCTACTATGTAATTACAGACTTTAAAACAAAATGGGGGCAGGCTTTTGTACGAATAGATGATAAAAGTATAAAAGCCAGCAAGGAGGTTCGCGAAATTTTAAAAAGAAGCAATAAAAACAAAGGAGTAAAATTTAACTATGGGGAAAAAGAAAGGATACTAATAGATTACCTTGACAAGAACAAAAGTATTACATTAGATCAGTTTAAGAAGCTTGCGCAGCTTAACACATACAAAGCTTCCAAAACATTGGTTTTGCTTGTGCTGGCTAATGTCTTATCCATCAAACCCAGCGACAAAGACGATTTATACAGCTTAAAACCCGCGTAAGATTAATACTAAAATAATAGGAAAAGATGAGATATAATTTACCTTTATAATCAACTAAAAACTTTTTAAAAATCTTCTTCCCGGTAAGTAAAAGTTCGCTATTTTTAATAAGTATGGTTCTTTAAATTTCTTTGGTGTATGGCTCAAGCGCAGAAAAATGAAAAGAAAATTTTTGTCCTGGATACCTCGGTAATTATTTTCGAACATAACTCAATTATGAACTTCGCAGAACATGACGTGGGCATACCTATCACTGTTCTGGAAGAGCTCGATCAATTTAAAAAGGGTAATGATACCAAAAACTTCGAAGCCCGAGAATTCATCAGGCTAATAGATAACCTGGCCCAAGGTCAAATGCTCCAAAACTGGAACCCTCTTAATGGGAAGACCAAGGGAAAGTTTAAAGTATTGATGCACGCCAAGAGTAAGATTGATGCCAACGAAGTATTCGATGAAGAAAAGGCCGATCACCGGATATTAAACTCCGCTCTTCAGCTTCAACAGGAAGCAAAAGGAAAAAAGGTCATACTGGTATCGAAAGATATTAACCTAAGGTTAAAGGCCAAATCCCTCGGTTTACCTGCAGAGGATTACAATACAGGAAAAGTAAAAAATGTAAGCTCTCTGTACACAGGTAAAATGGTCTATGACCGGGTCAACCCAGAAAAAATCAATGAGCTTTATGAAAAAGGGAGTTGCAATGCCAGCGAGATATTGGGCACTAAAAAGGTGCACAAAAACGGATACTACATCCTAAAAAGTGGAAAAAAATCTATACTATCATATTACAACCCGATTCATGATTGCATCGAGCATGTCGAAAAAAGATCCGCTTATGGTATAAAACCACGCAATGCAGAACAAACCTTTGCTATTCACGCTATTCTTAACCCCCACATTAAACTGGTAACCATGCAGGGTGTGGCAGGGACTGGTAAAACGCTGATAGCACTGGCAGCGGCACTTGAACAAAAGCGCGATTTTAAGCAGATATATCTTGCACGCCCAATTGTACCGTTAAGCAACAAAGACATCGGTTATCTGCCTGGCGATATTAAGTCAAAGCTAAACCCCTATATGGAACCACTTTGGGACAACCTCAAGTTTATCCAAAATCAATATCACGAATCAGATAAGGAATACTCAAAACTAACTGAGATGGTGAACCTGGAAAAACTTGTTATCACTCCGCTGGCATACATCAGGGGGCGAAGCTTATCCAACATTTGTTTTATTGTTGATGAAGCTCAAAACCTTACCCCACATGAAGTTAAGACTATTATAACACGAGCAGGTGAAAATACCAAGATCATATTTACAGGTGATATATATCAAATAGATACACCATACCTGGACTCTCAAAGTAATGGTTTATCATACCTCATTGATAGGGTTAAGAACCATGATCTTTATGCTCATATAGCCCTGGAAAAAGGAGAAAGGTCTGAACTTGCCAACCTTGCCAATGAGCTTTTATAAAGTACTATAAAATAATATCATATGGTTTTACAAGTAAGCCTTCGGGCTTACTTTATTATTTTATATCTTCCATGCAAAAATGAGCACTGCTCAATTTATAAGCCCCGACCTGTAAAGTAAAATCAGTAAAATACAATCTTCTAATTCATGAAAACTACTCACCTGCTTCCTCTACTATTATTGGCTATAACATTAACAAACTGTGACATCAAAACCACCCAAGAAACCTTGGGTACTGAAGCTACAGATACCGTAACAGAAAGAGCATCATTATATTATGAATTCACATCTTTTATAAAAAAATACGGAGATTGCAAAACAGATACGTCGGTACATTGCACTCGAATCAATTTAAATTATCCCATATTTAAATCAGAACAGCGTCCAGAACTCACTAACCGAATCAACAATGAAACCCAAGAGGCCGTTTTGCAATTGGTTTTCCCTGATACCGCAGAGAATAAAAGCCTTGAACTGTTTGCTGATAGGTTCATAAGTGACTACAAAGAAATTAAAGAGGCCTTTGGGGAAGCCTTCGGCTGGTATGCCAACCTGGATGGCAAAGTTTTGAGAAATGACAGCCTGATAGTATCATTAGAACTAGCTGCTGACATGTATACCGGCGGTGCTCATGGCAGCTATTATCTACAATACCTCAACTTCGACGTAAAAACTGGTAACAAATTAGCTTTTGAATCATTATTCGTCCCCAATTTTGGAGATAAGCTTAATGACATAGTAGAGCTCGAATTCAGAAAAAAGTATGACATAAAACCGAATCAGGACCTTAGTGATGAAGGTTTTCAATTCGAAAATGGCAAGTATTACAACGACAACAACTTTGCCTTGCTACCCGAAGGCATTAAATTTTACTATAACAGTTATGAAATAGCTCCATACTCCAAAGGTCCTTCTGAGATATTAGTGAAGTATACCGATCTGAAAGGACTGTTAAAAGAAAACCTGATGGTTATGTAAACCCTGAAACCTGGACATGACGGAGAGTTTGAAACTATTTCAGATTGAAAATAAAAAAAGCCAGAAGTAGTTCCGGCTTTTCATTTATGGTATAATATCTAATTACTTATTCAGGGCTTTCAACATGGTTTCTCCAATATCTGCAGGCGACTCAACCACATGAATACCACATTCGCTCATAATCTTCATTTTCGCAGCAGCAGTATCATCTGCTCCTCCAATAATTGCACCGGCGTGGCCCATTCTCTTTCCTTTAGGAGCAGTTTGCCCGGCAATGAAACCTACCACAGGCTTAGGATTACCTTGCTCTTTAATCCATCTGGCAGCTTCAGCCTCATAGTTACCACCAATTTCACCAATCATAACAATGGCTTCCGTATCAGGATCATTCATAAGCATTTCAACAGCCTGCTTGGTAGATGTACCGATAATTGGGTCACCACCAATACCAATAGCCGTAGAGATACCTAACCCTGCTTTTACTACCTGGTCAGCAGCCTCATAAGTTAATGTACCTGACTTTGATACTACGCCTACCTTACCTGACTTAAATACGAAGCCAGGCATGATACCGACCTTCGCTTCCCCTGGAGTAATAACTCCTGGACAGTTAGGTCCTACAAGCACAACATCTTTATCCTTGATGTATTCTTTTGCCATCATCATATCTTTGGTTGGAATACCTTCTGTAATGGCAATGATAACTTTAATACCTGCGTCAGCTGCTTCCATAATTGCATCGGCTGCAAAAGCCGGTGGCACGAATATGATAGACACATCAGCACCTGCCTTTTCAACTGCCTCTTTTACGGTGTTGAAAACCGGTTTATCTAGGTGAGTCTGTCCTCCTTTACCCGGAGTAACACCACCTACTACATTTGTGCCGTACTCTATCATTTGCCCGGCATGAAAAGTACCTTCAGAGCCCGTAAAACCCTGAACTATTACTTTTGAATCTTTATTTACTAGAACGCTCATGAATCGTGGATTAAAATTTGTGCAAAAATATAATATTATATGGCTTTACCAAAGTTAAAGCCGCACGCAACACGCAATTAACATCCAATAAAGAGTGCAAGATCGTACGCATAGTGTACGCTTTCGTAACACATCTGGAAGCTATACAGTCTCAAACCTCTAAAAACAAAGCATTTAATCATTTGGCACAACTATTGGAACAATGAAATCAAAGGTCAAAGCCTGTCGTATGAACATCATAGGACAGGCGCTCAAAATAAAGCAACAATAGTTTTTTAGTTTTCAAGTTAATGTAATAAAAAAGGAGCCACCTCAATTAGAAGTGGCTCCTTTTTAACTCTTAAGCAGATCCTTACTTAGCGCTGGCGTATCTTTTTGATACCTCATCCCAGTTTATTACGTTCCAGAAAGCTGCGATATAATCAGGTCTTTTGTTTTGATAGTTCAGGTAGTAAGCATGTTCCCAAACATCAAGCCCTAAAATAGGCGTGCCTCCACAGCCAACAGATGGCATCAGCGGGTTATCCTGGTTAGGTGAAGAGCAAACCTCTACTTTACCACCTTCAAGCACACATAGCCATGCCCACCCAGAACCAAATCTGGTAGCAGCAGCATTAGAAAACTCCTCTTTAAATTTATCAAATGAACCATAAGCAGCATCGATAGCCTCAGCCAGTTCTCCAGAAGGTTTACCTCCACCATTTGGAGACATAACAGTCCAGAAAAGGTTGTGATTGTAGTAACCTCCACCATTATTTCTAACTGCAGTATTATCTGCATGGTTAGCCAATATATCCTCTATGGACTTACCTTCCATGTCAGTACCTTTGATAGCATCGTTTAACTTGCTAGTATAGGCTGCATGGTGCTTTCCATGATGGATTTCCATGGTACGAGCATCAATATGTGGTTCTAATGCATCGTGTGCATAGGGTAAATCAGGTAATTCGAAAGCCATAATTTTATTAGGTTTTTAGTTAAACATTTCTTTTTACTTGGTCTTATGACCAAAGATACACAGCACGGGTTAACTACAAAATCGAATCAGTTAACTTATGTTTATCGCCATATTTAATTTATCTATCATTGCCTTAATCCCTTAAAGAAATCAGTCACCAACAAGGCCGCCTCTTCAGCAAAAGGCCCTCTGCTAACTTTAGTTTTGGGATGGATCATGGCCGGATTTATCACCGTGTAACCTCTTTTTTCATCAGCTGCAGCATAAATCAGTTTACCCAACTGAGCCCAATACAACGCCCCGGCGCACATACCACAAGGCTCCAAAGTAACATAAAGCGAACAATCAGAAAGGTATTTTGTTCCAAGGTAATTACCTGCAGCAGTTAAAGCTAGCATTTCCGCGTGTGCTGTAGAGTCACTCAGTCTTTCAGTCTGATTGTAAGCTCTGGCAATGATACGATTATCAGCCACTACTACTGCTCCAACAGGAATCTCCCCTTCTTCTTTCGCAATCATGGCCTGCTTAAGAGCCTCTTTCATAAAATGCTCATCACTATGGATAGAAAGCACCATCAAACTCCTCCTTTAACTTTAACGCTGTTCATAATTTCAGGAGCTACCGGTTGCCATTTGTCTTTAAGCTGAATAGGACAACTGAAACTAAATACAATGGTTTTACCTTTTACAATAAGGTACTGAATATAAGTATAAGTCCTTACCGGATTTTTTTTGTCCAGTGAATACTGATCACCGTTAATCCTTGATTCAAACTCAAAAACAATATACTGCCTTTTGTTAATTGTTTTGATATCCTCCTGTATTAGGTTGACTTTATCATACAGATTAAAGAGGCTCGATTTAAAAAAACCTTTGGCCATTTCAATATCCTGCTCTCTCCATCGGGTTGCTGATATATTAACACTTAGATCAACTAGTCTGGCACTATTAGTATATGCACCGATAGGGCTCCGAACCGAAGGGTAACGTTGCGCAATATCTTCAGGCGACATAGCATAAAAATCTTGGGGTAGCTTCAAACTAATATTATCTGTAACATTAGTTTTAACCATTTTATCCTGCACTGGCCCCACCCATAGCATCAAAGACAAAAATATCATCAGTTTTGACATAACTCTTTATTGAAATTTATACCGTATCGTTTTCACTCAAAATTAATACCATTAACTTTGCGCCTCAAAATTAAAACAATTTAGCATGCTTCGAACACATACCTGCGGTGAATTAAGAATAAATGATGTCAACAATGAAGTTGTACTCTGCGGATGGGTACAACGTGTAAGGGACAAGGGCAGTGTGCTTTGGGTCGACCTCAGAGACAAATATGGTATTACCCAGCTTATTTTTGAAGAAGGAAAAACTACTGATGAGGTTTTCAAAACCGCCACCTCACTAGGACGCGAATTCGTTGTTAAAGCTACAGGAACTGTAGTTGAGCGTCTTTCGAAAAATGACAAGATCACAACCGGAGATATTGAAGTAAAAGTTTCTAACCTGGAAATTCTTAACAAATCCAAGACACCTCCATTTACCATTGAAGATGACACTGACGGAGGTGAAGATCTGCGAATGAAATATCGCTATCTGGACTTGAGAAGAAATGTGGTTAGAAACAATATGCTATTGCGTCACCGCATGATGCAGGAAACCAGAGCTTATCTAGATGGACAGAACTTTACGGAGGTAGAAACTCCAGTATTAATAAAATCAACACCAGAAGGTGCACGTGATTTCGTGGTTCCATCAAGAATGAACCAGGGAGAGTTTTATGCCCTACCTCAGTCACCACAAACGTTTAAGCAGCTTTTGATGGTATCAGGGTTCGATCGTTATTTCCAGATCGTGAAATGCTTCAGAGATGAAGACCTTAGAGCTGACCGCCAACCTGAGTTCACTCAAATAGACTGCGAAATGTCTTTTGTGGAGAGAGAAGATATTCTAAGTACCTTTGAAGGCCTCGTAAGGCACCTATTCAAAAGCGTAAAAGATATAGAAATCGGCGAAATAGATCGCATGAGCTATGATGACGCCATGAGACTGTATGGTTCAGACAAGCCTGACACTCGATTTGACATGCAGTTTGTAGGGCTCAACGAACTGGCTCAAAACAAAGGATTCAATGTATTTGATAGTGCAGAATTGGTAGTAGGCATTTGTGCCAAAGGATGTGCCGAATATACCAGAAAGCAGCTTGACGCCCTGACTGACTATGTGAAAAGACCTCAGATTGGTGCTAAAGGGCTTGTTTATGTAAAATGTAATGCTGATGGTAGCTTTAAATCATCTGTAGATAAATTTTACGGGCAGGATGACTTACAGGAGTGGGCTAACAAAATGAGTGCTTCACCTGGCGACCTGATGTTGGTATTAAGTGGAGAGACTGACCATACAAGAAAGGCCCTTAACGAATTGCGTCTGCATATGGGCAATGAGCTTGGCTTGCGCAACAAAAACGAATACAAAGTACTTTGGGTACTCAACTTCCCATTACTTGAATGGGATGAAGAAACTCAGCGCTACCATGCTATGCACCACCCTTTCACATCGCCAGTGCCTGAAGACCTGAACAAACTGGAAAGTGATCCGGGAGCTGTAAAAGCCAATGCCTATGACATGGTAATCAATGGTGTAGAAGTTGGCGGTGGCTCAATCAGAATCCATGACAAAGAGATACAGCAACGTATGTTTAAGCAACTTGGCTTTAGCGATGAAGAAGCAAAAGCTCAGTTCGGCTTCTTAATGGATGCCTTTGAATATGGCGCCCCTCCTCATGGTGGTATTGCTTACGGCTTCGACAGGCTTTGCTCATTATTCGGTGGGTCTGACTCAATAAGAGACTTCATCGCCTTCCCTAAAAATAATGCCGGACGCGATGTGATGATTGACTCACCTAGTGTAATCAGTCAAGAACAGCTAAAAGAGCTTGGGATCGACCTAAAATAAAAGCTTACATATAAAAGAAAAGCCGTTTCAAATGATTGAAACGGCTTTTCTTTTATGACAATACCTGATAGAATTCCAACAAATAAATCTATGCCTTTACAGGGTCCAATGCCACTGTTTTGTTGCTACCAAATCTTTTAAGCGTTTTATAATGCGAAGCCAGAGCGCCTAGAAATGTGGGATTAACGTGATACGGAACACCATGTTTCTGTGCTATCCTTGATACTATTTTGGAGATTTCCGGGTAATGAATATGACAAATATTGGCAAAAAGGTGATGTTCGACCTGAAAATTTAACCCTCCGCACAAAAAAGTGGCGATAGAACTTTTAGTAGAAAAGTTAGCTGTGGTTTGCATCTGATGTACTGCCCATGACTCATCCACTTTACCATCAGTATCAGGCTCTGGAAATTCCGTACCTTCCACCACATGTGCCAACTGAAATACCAGCCCCAACACAAACCCCTCAGCAAGGTGCATGGCAAAAAAGCCAATGATGAATTGCCACCATGTGATGTCAAGAACAACTAATGGTAGAACAATAAACAAGGTGTAGTACACAGCTTTGAAGAAGAACAGGTTGAAATATTCAATCTTCGGGTGGTTGCTATTATCAGTATGACCTATTTTCTTTTGAAAAAACTTAACATAGTCTTTTCTAAAAACCCACGAAAGAGACGCAAACCCATAAAGAAAAAAGGCATAAAGATGCTGATACTTCATAATTGCTTTATGATCTTCCAGAGGTGAAAGCCTTACTAACCCTGGAGCAACATCCAAATCCTCGTCATGCCCCGGGATATTGGTAAATGTATGATGCACCTGGTTGTGCGTAACCTTCCACACATAAGCATTGGCCCCGATCAAGTTAAAAGTGAGACTTAAAATATTGTTAACCTTGCCACTTGAAGAATAAGAACCATGGATGGCATCATGACAAACATTAAAACCAATAAAGGCCTGAACCATTCCCAGAAGAATTGCTAAAAACAGCATCATTGGGGCTCCAAAGCCTCCAAGTAAAATCATCAGGTAAAGAGCGACAAGCCCTCCCAAAAAAAATATGGTTTTAAAAACCATCGCACCATTTGCATTCTTGCTAATGTTATTTGTTTTAAAATAGTTTTCGACTTCCTGTTTTACTTCAGCGTAAAAGCCAGATTGTTTTCTGCCGTTAAATTTTACTTTCATATAAATCGTTTAATGTAATTTTCTGATCCTGAACAGGATCCATTTCGGCTCATTTTTAAAAGCTCCTTAGTAGCTCTAAACCTTAAATCTAACTTTATACCTGATGCAAACGAAGCTTTTATCAAACTTTCACCTGAAACTTTCAGTTTAAACTTCCTTTGTTGTGCATTACTAACTAATTAAAGTATTATTCTAATTCAATCTCACCCAATATTCGTCGCGCTTAACTTTTATTTTGAAGGACACTAATGAAATGCATGAAGAGCAGGCAGGCATTAATACCTCCCTACAACGCAGGGAGAAAAAAGGTTCAGCTGTGTGATACTAATTCAGGTTCTGCCAATGGTTATTTGCAAAATAAACAAAACCCCACCTACAGTTTCCTGCAAGCCAGGGGCTAGCGACTTGACTCTAAAGGTTTTTCTTATTTATTCCAGGCAGCGTTGCTCAATCGGTGCCCATTATCATTTCTAAAATAATCTACTAGCCTAAACCCTTGATCACTTTCAGCAAGGTAATTACGTACAGATTCCGGGGTTTTTATGTGTGGCTTTAAGAGATCATCATTTATTGGAGTTCCAACCCCCATACCTATTGGCACCACTCCTGCCCATATATCTGTCTCATAATCTTCCTTATCATCTTTAGGAGGGCCGGTTCTGATTTTTGCAGAGGCCTGCTCCATTTCGATAGCAAGCACTGTAGTCCCTTTCAACTCTTTGTCGTTTGGTGGTCTTACTTCCTTCCAGCGCCCCTCTATCAAATGTTCCGACATAACATATAAAGCATGATTCTTATCTTCCTCGGCCACCACCCGGGCGGTACCAAACACCACAACAGACCTGTAATTCATGGAATGATGAAAAGCAGACCTAGCCAATACTAACCCATCCACATGACACACCGAAAGTGTCATAGGCACCCCTTCCTCCAATTTTTTAATCATTCTACTGGTAGTTGCTCCGTGAACATACAGCTGGTTCCCTTCCCGCCCGTAAAATGTAGGGATAATCATGGGGTGACCATCAACAATAAAACTTATGTGGCACAAAAAACCGGCATCCAGGATCTCATATACTGTGGATTTTTCATAACACCCCCTATCAGGAGCTCTTTTAACTTTGTTTCTGGAAGTTACTTCAAATTGTTCCATAAGAAATTATGTTTTAGATAATGTAAAACTAATCACATCATGGAGTATC
Source organism: Fulvivirga marina (assembly GCF_016775155.1). GTDB lineage: Bacteria > Bacteroidota > Bacteroidia > Cytophagales > Cyclobacteriaceae > Fulvivirga > Fulvivirga marina. The sequence continues at coordinate 60,493 of NZ_JAEUGD010000002.1, forward strand.
TTTAGGTGCCATTTTTAACTTATTAACGGGTCCGGTTATGTTTCCATGGAAAACAGTCATCAAACTTGACAATAGTTTAAGCACTCCTTTATACCTCCAAATTGTCAATGCAATTGTCAGAGAGATCACTAGTGGCCATCTTGCTAAAAGCACCAAAGTACCTGGCACACGTTTGATGTCCGAAACATTATCTGTAAACAGAAAGACAGTAGTACAGGCTTATGACGAGCTGATGGCTCAAGGGTGGTTTGAAGCCTTTCCTTCACGCGGCACATTTGTTTCTGGCAAGCTCCCCATTGTTGAACCTCACACCTTAGATAGACATAAAGGGGGGGAAGATGTAGCTGCAATACTGCAAATAAAATCGACGGAGTTTACAGACTATAGGAGCAAGCCTAAACATTCAATAGAAATCAACCAGGGCACCCCAGACCCCAGACTAGCTCCTATCGATTGGATATATAAAGAGTGTCGATCTCTGGCCAAAACTACCTATGGTAAAAACTTTCTGAAATATGGTGCCGCCAGAGGAGATGAGAAATTAAGAATCTCACTCAGTAGGTATCTGTCAGAAACCCGCGGTATGAATATCAACAAGGAAAACATTCTGATCACCCGCGGTAGTCAGATGGGTATATTTATGATCTTAAATGTTTTACTCAACAAAGGAGACACAGTAGTTGTAGGGCATAGCAGCTATGATTCGGCGGACTGGAGTATTAAGCATCTAGGAGGTAATCCCCTACGAATAGGTGTTGACGAATTCGGGCTAAATATAGATGAGTTGGAAAAGTTGCTTAAGACAACTAAAGTGAGCATAGTATATATCACTCCTCATCATCATTACCCCACAACGGTGACATTACCCGCTGAACGAAGGATCCAGCTTCTGGAACTTGCTCTGAAGTACAACTTTGCCATTATTGAAGACGACTACGATTATGACTTCCATTATAGTAGCAGTCCCCTGCTTCCTCTAGCCAGCCTCAATCATCACGAACATGTGATTTATATAGGTTCCTTCAGCAAGATCTTCGCCCCGGCCATCAGAATAGGTTACATTGTATCATCTCGTAGAATCATCAATGAGCTAAGTAAAATAAGAGGCATTATTGACAGGCAGGGTGACCCGGTCTTGGAGCATGTAATGGCGCTAGCCATTGAAAGCGGTGAACTACAAAGGCACTTAAAAAAAACATTGAAAATTTACCTTTCCAGAAGAGACCTGCTTTGCAAACGTCTAAACGAAAAGCTCGGGGGATTAATTGAGTACAAAGTGCCGGAAGGTGGTATGGCTCTTTGGGTTAAGTTCCTCAGTGGTTTAAAACCTGATGCTGACTACTTGGTCTCCGAGTGTCTAAAAAGAGGCCTATACCTCAATTTATGCCATGATTTTATTAACCATCAAAGTTCCATGCGTCTTGGTTTTGCCTCTGTAAATGAGCAAGAGATTGAAACCGCTATCGATATTTTAGCTGAAGTTATTAAACAGAACGCATCTTAAGCTTTTTCTTCAGCTCTTCAACAGATGCTTTGAACGAAGCATTGGTGTCCATCATATCGTTAACTGACTGTACAGCATGTATAACCGTACTGTGATCACGGCCTCCGAAATGATACCCAATGGCCTTTAAAGAGTGGTTAGTGTATTCTTTAGAAAAATACATTGCGACCTGTCTGGCTATTACAATTTCCTTTTTACGGATTTTATCTTTCAGTGAAGCCACCTCCACTTTAAAGAATTCTGCAACAGTCTTTTGAATATAATCAATACCTACTTCCGTTTCGATATCATGAACTATATTCTTCAAGGTTTGCTTCGCCAGCTCAAGGTCAATATCTACACGGTTTAATGAAGCATGCGCAATCAGAGAGATCAGCACACCTTCCAGTTCCCTGATGTTGGTATCAACACTATATGCAAGGTACTCTATAACATTTTCTGGTATATAGATACCATCAGACTGCATTTTGCGCTGGATGATCGCTACACGGGTTTCATAATCTGGTTGCTGCAAGTCAGCAGTCAACCCCCATTTAAACCTGGACAAAAGGCGCTCCTGAAGACCTTTTAAATCTCGCGGAGGACAGTCACTGGTCATCACTATCTGCTTGCCTGCCTGATGCAAGTGATTGAATATATGGAAGAATATCTCCTGCGTTCTTTCCTTTCCTGCCAAAAACTGAACATCATCGATAATCAGTATATCCACTTGCATGTAAAAGTTTTGAAACTCCTGAGCCTTATTATTTCTTAAGGCATCAATGAACTGATTGGTAAACTTTTCAGATGACACATACAGTACAAAACGATCTGAAAGATTGTTTTTAATTTCGTTACCAATAGCCTGAACAAGGTGAGTTTTACCAAGCCCCACACCTCCGTAAAGCATTAGCGGGTTAAATGAGGTAACACCAGGCTTTTGAGCTACAGCATATCCGGCAGACCTAGCCAGTCTGTTACAGTCACCTTCAATATATGAATCGAAAGTATTATTCGGGTTTAGCTGCGACTCCTGATAAAATGAATCCACCGACTTCAACTGAAACGGAGAGATGTATTCATCTTTACCACTATTGGCATTGTAATTCTTAGAAGGTGTACGGTTAGGCAGACTAACAGATAAAGGAGAAGATTTGCTATTGCCTCTATCCACAATTACAGAATACTCTAATCGAGCCTTTGGACCCATTACAGCTATAATAGCCTTTTTTAGTACATGCACATAATGCTCTTCCAACCATTCATAGAAAAATTGACTCGGAACCTGAATAGTCAAAACATCATCCGCGCATTTTAAAGGCACTATTGGCTGAAACCAAGTATTGAAACTTTGCTCCGCCACATTATCCTTGATTACCCGTAGACAATCACTCCAAACCGTTTCGCAATCAATGTGCATGTATTGTAATTCTATAAGATTGGTTAGACTCTAAACCCTCCAAGAGAAAAGGGTAACAAATTTGTAAAAAAAATCACGAACTTAAAAGCGCTCTATAACTCTATTTTTTAAAGATTTTTCACTTACTTTCTTTAGAGCAATAAAAGAATACGATTTCTTTAAAATGTATAATTGAATTAGTTACGCAGGTAATAATATTATTACAACTCACTTCTAATAAGTAATCCAAAACAATTAACTTTACCTTATAACCTTACATATATATTAATGAGTGAACGACAAGAAAATTTATTTATTGACTTTAAAAACTCTTCTAAAGAGGATTGGGTAAAAAAGGCCACCTCTGACCTAAAAGGAGAAGATGTATTTAAAAAATATAACTGGAATTTTGACGACACGATCTCTCTTGCCCCTTACTATGATAAGAGTGACCTGGATGACCTCAAAAACATTGATGCCTTTCAAAACAGACTTATTCTGAAAGAGAATCCCACGGCCGAGAACAGGTATTGGGAGAACTTGCAAAAAATAATCGTAGATAACTCAAAAGCAGCAAATAAGCAGGCTCTGGAAGCCCTTAACAATGGCACTGATGGGATTATTTTCGATTTGACTCAGGGCAAGAAGGTTTCAATGGCAGATTTACTGGAAGATATTCTAATTGATTATTGCAGTATTTCATTCTTACTAGGTGCTGATTTTAAACAACAACTATCAGCTTACACTGACCTAATCGAGAGTAAAGGAATTGACCATCAATCTGTTTCAGGTATTGTTATCTTAAGTAAAGATTGCCAGACCACTGACAATTATCTCGAAGCTTTTAAAGCGACGGTCAATTTCCCAGGATTGCTATCTCTATGTGTTACATCCCTTGAAGAAACTGCGTCTTCCTCCATTGCACATTTACTTCAATCAGCCGTTTATGTGATTAACACTTTAGACACCGCTCAATTTGAGATCCATCAGATCATTTCCAAGATCTCATTTAGCTTACCTGTAACTACCGACTATTTTGGAGAAATAGCTAAGGTCAGGGCCTTAAGAAACCTGTTTTTCCAGCTTAGCCAAGCTTACCAGGCCGAAAGTTTCAACCCCGAAGACCTGCATATACACTGCATTTCTACTATTTGGACTGAAGAGAAGTATCAGCCTCATGCCAATATGCTGAAATCTACAACTGCCTCCATGTCCGCAATACTGGGTGGCTGTAATAGCTTATTGGTAGAACCTGAAGACTACAAAAATTCTCTTATGGTAAGGATTGCTCGCAATGTAAGTTCTATCCTCAAAGAAGAGTCTTACCTAAATAAAACCGTCGACCCAGCAGCAGGATCTTACTACTTGGAAGTACTCACCGACAAATTGGCCAGCGAGGCCTGGCAAAAATTTCAGAAAAAAGTAAAACAGGAAAAAGAAGAGATACAATAATTCTTAAATATGCAACCAGATTTCACCCATATAAAATACAACGAGTTTTCTCCTAAAAAGGAGAACTCACATCAGGTTACCACTACTACATCAGCAGAAAAAATAGATATACGATCTTTCTATACCAAAGAAGATTTTGAGCAACTTAAGCATACTGGCTATTCAGCAGGCATACCACCATATCTAAGAGGTCCTTATTCCACGATGTATGCTGGCCGCCCCTGGACCATACGGCAGTATGCGGGATTCTCAACAGCTGAAGAGTCCAATGCCTTTTACAGAAGGAACCTGGCAGCTGGACAAAAGGGACTTTCAGTAGCTTTTGACCTGGCAACCCACCGAGGGTATGATTCTGATCATCCACGTGTATCCGGTGATGTCGGTAAAGCTGGAGTTGCCATAGACTCTGTTCTGGACATGAAAGTACTTTTTGACCAGATTCCACTGGATAAGATGTCTGTATCCATGACTATGAATGGAGCGGTATTGCCGATTATGGCATTTTATATCGCGGCAGCGGAAGAGCAGGGTGTAACCCCGGAACAGTTAAGCGGAACTATTCAGAATGACATCCTGAAAGAGTTCATGGTGAGGAACACCTATATATATCCTCCCCTACCATCCATGAAGATCATTGCTGACATTTTCGAGTACACTTCAAAAAATATGCCCCGCTTCAACTCCATCAGTATCAGTGGGTATCACATGCAGGAAGCTGGCGCAACTGCTGATATAGAACTAGCCTATACCTTAGCTGACGGACTGGAGTATTTAAGAACAGGAATCAACGCGGGCATGGACATCGATGTCTTTGCTCCAAGATTGTCCTTCTTTTGGGCTATTGGCATGAACCATTTCATGGAAATAGCAAAAATGAGAGCAGGAAGATTATTGTGGGCGAAGATTGTCAAACAATTTAACCCTAAGAACCCTAAGTCCATGGCATTAAGAACGCATTGCCAGACTTCAGGATGGAGTTTAACGGAACAGGACCCTTACAACAATGTTACACGTACATGTGTTGAGGCCCTGGCAGCAGCGCTTGGCCACACCCAATCATTACATACCAACGCTTTGGATGAAGCCATTGCTCTTCCTACCGACTTCTCTGCAAGAATTGCACGAAACACTCAGCTTTATTTACAGAATGAGACAGGCATAACTAACGTGGTTGATCCATGGGGAGGATCTTATTATGTAGAAAGCCTTACTGCAGAACTTGTAGATAAAGCCTGGGCTCTGATAGAGGAAGTTGAAGAACTGGGAGGTATGGCCAAAGCCATAGAAAGTGGAGTCCCAAAAATGAGAATTGAAGAGGCCGCAGCCAGAAAACAAGCCAGAATTGACTCGGGGAAAGATATTATAGTTGGCGTAAATAAATACCAAACTGACGAAGAACCTGACTTTGATATTCTGGAAGTTGACAACACCAAGGTCAGAAACCAGCAAATAGAACGACTAAATCAGCTTAAGGCGGAGCGGAACAGTGAAGCGGTTCAAAAATCTCTTCAAGCTATAACGGAAGCGGCAAAATCCGGCAACGGCAATTTGCTGGAATTGGCAGTAGATGCAGCAAGAAAAAGGACCACGCTTGGGGAGATATCCGATGCTATGGAAGAAGTGTATGGCCGCCACAAAGCTACAATAAGATCAATATCGGGAGTATATTCGGGAGAAGCTAAAATGGATAACAACTTTAAAGAAGCTAAAGCACTTTCAGACAAATTTGCAGAGGAGGAAGGTCGAAGACCACGTATTATGGTAGCAAAAATGGGGCAGGATGGCCATGACAGAGGCGCGAAGGTAATTGCCACCAGCTTTGCTGACCTTGGTTTTGACGTAGATATCGGACCATTATTCCAAACTCCGGAAGAAGTAGCTCAACAGGCTGCTGAAAACGATGTACACATAATTGGTGCCTCGAGTTTAGCTGCAGGTCATAAAACACTTGTACCCGAACTTATTAATGCACTAAAGAAACTGGGAAGAGAGGATATCATGGTAATTGCAGGAGGGGTAATTCCTCCAAAGGACTATGATTTTCTTTATAAAGCAGGGGTTAGCGGCATTTTTGGCCCGGGTACAGTAATCGCGGAGGCAGCGAAAGACATCCTGAACAAATTGCTAAGTAATTAAAAATTAATAACCTGAACTATATTAAAATATAGGAAAGACTCCCTAAACCTAAATGCACGTGTCATGGATTTTAATTATACCAGCTTGAAGTCATACTTAGCCTTTATGCTGCTCTTTTTGTGCTCATTTGGTTATGCACAAAACTGGGACAAGTATCTTGAAAAAGCAGATGATCAGTTTGAAGAAGGTGATTACGCTAAAGCAAAAAAGACCTTAGCAAAATTCAAGAAAAAGGCAGCAAAAAAACTAGGCAGCAATAATGAATATATGCCTCAATACCACCTAAGAGAAGCCAAGTTCAATCTGGCTGTAGGTGTATTGGCAGATTTTGATAATAGTATTCAGCAGGCACTACAGGTCAGCTTGGCTGCAAATGGTAAAAACAGTGTAAAACATGCGCAAAACCAACTGGAAATAGCTGAAATTCTGGCACATTATGGCAATTATGTAAGTGCACAGGAACATGTCGATGCTGCGGAGCAGACACTAAAATCATCAGATAAGCTGGATGATAAAATGCAGGCACAAATCAACCTGACCAGAGCTGAGGTACTCTCTGGTCAGGGGTATTACAGAAAGGCATTGTCTTTTATTAATAATCAGTTAGATTACTTCCAAAGCAGAGCTGTACTTAAAGAGACTTACGTTGATGAGTCAGGAAAACTAAAAACCAGAAGGCTATCTGAAGAAGAAGTAGGTGAACGACTGAGCGACTATGCTACGCTACTTACTTTAAAGGCAAATACCTTTCGAAAAAAAGGCAATTACAATAGTGCCGACAGTGCATTTACCAGAGCTGAAGAGTGGATCAGCTATAACTTAGGCAACACCAGCGTCTATTATATTAACAATCAGTTTTTGCACGGCAAGCTGTTAGTTGAGAATGGTATTGACATTGATAAAATGCCTAATAGTATCAAGTTTGAAAAATCACTCTCCAACTTGAAAAGACAGCATGAAGAATCGCATTACCTTGCTTTTGATCTTTTTGAAGCTCTCCTAAAACAATACTTACAAAATGACAATAAGGGTAAGTATCGTAATCTGAAAGTGGAATATGAAAAAGCTATCAAGAGAAACTTCGCAAAAACAAGTTTGCATTATCTCAACCTGGAAACCATAGAGTTTGATTCCAAACTTGAAAAGGATAGAACGGATAACCTCGAGGCTCGGGCTTACGGTATACTTGCAAATACAAGGGCACTACCCAGAAATCACAAAAAGACCATTGACATTCTTGACTTTCTATATCGGCTAACCAGACAAAAGCAAAACTTTATTGCTGCAGAAAAAAATCTGGAGGATATCATTGAGATCAAAAAGACACTGTATGGAGAAAACTCTCCGGAGTATCACCTTGCTAAAATTGAACTGGCCAATTACTATCTGGACTTTACTGATAAAATCAAAGAGGCTGAAGACATCTATAACAAAAGCTTTTTCGAAATTGTGAGTAAGGAGATTGACCCATGGCATAAAGATTATGTCAACATACTCAATCACATCTCGGTTTTTTATGAAAGCTCCGATCAATATGCCAAGGCTTCGGCTACTTTGGACAAAGCGCTTGATGCAGCTCGTTCCAAATATGACAATCAGGATCCCGACTATGGAGTAGAGCTTAATGAAATTGCCAAACTACAGATCAAGTTAGGAGAGTATGACAAGGCTCAGGAAAACATAAGCAAATCGATAGAAATACTAGAAAAGGAAAAGCGTAATGAGAAACGTGTTGCAGACTATGTCAGTGCAATGGAAACAGATGCCAAGCTTAAAGCCATCCAGGGGTTATTTGATGATGCTGAAGTTACTCTGGAACGATCGCAGAAGTTATTGACAAGGGCTGAAGCAAGTGTAGATTATAATGAGCTTAATGCCACTGAAGAGTTAGCTAGCTTGTATATTACTCTTGGAAAGTATACAGAGACGCAAGCGCTCTTACAAAAACTCATCAGCACTTATGAAGTAAGGTATGGCCGCCAGTCCAGAAGGCTTGTTGCTCCACTGGTCAACAAAGGCAAACTAGAATTAATATCTGGAGAGTATCCTGAAGCAGAAAGAACAGCTCAGCGATCCCTAACAATTGCTGAAGGCATCTTTGGAAACAACTCTTCAAAGATAGCCCCATCCCTTCTGTTGCTTTCGGAGATATACACCAGTATAGGAGATTATGAAAAAGCCCAGTCAAATGTGGAAAGATCCATTAAAATTCAGGAAGCTCAATTTGGCAGACAACATGTAGATGTAGGAAATTCCATTACACAACTTGCTCTTATTCGTTTTTATAAAGGTGATAACCTGAGGGATGTAGAAAAATTAATGGACGAGGCTAAAAATATAATTGCCGAAAAACTGAGAACAAACAACCCTCAGTATGCCAACATCTTAACAGACTTGTCAAAAGTTTACATATCGCAGAAGAGGTTTGATGATGCCTTTAATGCTCTTAATCTGGCTGAGAGCATCTGGATCTCAAAAGTTGGCCGCAGAAACAATATCAATGCCGCAAGTATTTACACTCTAACTGGAGACATTTATTACCTACAGCGTAGGTTCAAGCTGGCAGAAGAGAATTACGAGAAAGCTAAAAAACTTTATGAGAAGTTCTTTAATGATAATCACCCGGAATATGTAAAAATACTTTCTAAACTAAGTAAGGTATACTACATGGAAGGAGATAGTCGCAATGCCAAGAAGTTTATTGAAGAAGCTTTGGTTAACTATGGAAACTTCATCAGAGATTTCTTCCCTGCACTAAGCGAGAGAGAAAAAACCAAGTACTGGAACACTATTCGCCCTGACTTTGAATTTTACAACACACTGGCATTTAAACTGAAAGATACTGACAAAAAGGTAATTGGTTCTGTTTACAACAATGCCCTGCTCACCAAAGCAATTTTGTTAAACTCTTCAATAAAAATCAGAGAAAGAATATTGAGTAGCACCGATGAAGAGCTGAAAAACAAGTATAATGAGTGGCTGGCCAAAAAGGAGCATTTAACAAACGTACTTTCAATGAGTGTGGAACAGCTTACGGAAAACCAAATCGACCCTGCAACGCTTTCACATGAAGTTGAGCAGTTGGAAAAAGACCTAAGTCAAAAATCCGAGCTCTTCAGCTCCAGCTTTGAAGACAAGACTATTGTATGGCAAAATGTACAAAAAGCACTTAAGCCAAATGAAATAGCTATTGAAATGGTAAGGTATCGCTATTTTGACCATGTATTTACTGATTCCGTAGTCTATGCGGCCATATACATCAAGCATGAGAAGGAGCAGCAGGACCCTAAAGTAGTTCTGATTAAAAATGGTCATGACCTTGAAAACAAATACTTCAAATTTTATAGAAACAGCATTACCTATAAAGTAAAGGACAGGTATTCATATAACAATTATTGGGCTCCCCTTAAGAATATAGCCGGGGCATACCCTACCATCTACCTGTCTGCTGATGGGGTGTTCAACCAGATCAACCTCGAAGCTATTCCAACTAATGATGGTAAGTATGTAATAGATAATTCTAACATCATACTGGTAAGTAATACTAAAGACATTTATCTCAAGCAGGTAAAGACACAATTAATACAAGAAGAAAAACGGGCTTCCATGTTTGGTAATCCTGCATTTTATCTGGCCTCAAATTCAGGAGATATCAATGCCTTGCCTGGAACTGAACGCGAAGTACGCGAACTGAGGGACTTGCTTAACAATAAAGGGTGGACGACATCCTCATATATGGAACAGGAAGCTAATGAAGAGCAAATCAAAAGGCTGGATAACCCTAAAGTTTTTCATATAGCAACACACGGCTTTTTCACGCCAGTTAAAGAACTACAAACTTCAGAGGAGATCATGCAAAGCGAATCTGAGGCAACTCAAAACCCCTTGATGCGTACAGGCTTGCTCCTTACAGGGGCCGGAGATCTTTTAAACAAGACTACCTATAACTACAATCTGGAGAATGGTATACTTACAGCCTATGAGGCCATGAACCTCAACCTTGATCAAACTGAGTTAGTTGTGCTAAGCGCATGTGAAACAGGTCTGGGTGAACTCGCAGTTGGAGAAGGTGTCTATGGATTACAACGTGCCTTTTTAGTGGCCGGTGCCAAGACACTGATCATGAGTATGTTTAAGGTAGATGACCGGGCTACACAGATTCTTATGTCCAAATTTTATAAAAAATGGCTAGAGACCGGTAAAAAGAGGCAATCATTTATTGATGCAAAAAAAGAATTGAGAACAGAATACCCAGATCCCATATATTGGGGATCGTTTATCATGATAGGGCTAGACTAGAAACCTACATACCAAAAGGAAATGCTGTTTCATATTAATATCACGGGGACAGCTTTTTTTATTTCTCTGATTGCATTGACTTTAATACCCTAAAACATCATTTTAGTAGCCTCATGGAGCAAAACAAGGATACATCAAAGCAAAATTGGAGAGTGTATCTCCACGAAGTTATTTTTGAAGCTGACACATATGAGGGAAAAGCTTTTGATGTCATCCTACTGGTTGCCATTTTGCTAAGCGTGATAGCAGTAATGCTTGAGAGCGTTTCTGAGATCAAAGCTGAATATGGAGAAACCCTCTATATTATTGAATGGTTTTTTACTGCACTCTTTACCATTGAGTACATTGCCAGGCTCATTGTAGTAACCAAACCATGGAGATATGCCATTAGCTTTTTTGGTATTGTTGACCTCCTATCTATCTTACCTACATTTCTTAGCCTGGTTCTTGTTGGAGCTCAGTCCCTTCTTGTTATTAGAAGTATCAGACTCCTAAGGGTATTTCGAGTCTTCAAGTTAGCCCGTTTTTTAGGAGAAGCTACTCAGTTGACCTCTGCCCTAAAGGCCAGTCGTCCAAAAATTATTGTATTCATTGGCGGTGTTTTTGCTATGACCGTGGTACTTGGTACAGCGATGTACCTTATCGAAGGTGGTGAAAATGGATTTACCAGCATCCCAAAAAGTATTTATTGGGCAGTGGTAACACTTACCACAGTTGGCTATGGCGATATCGCACCCCAAACCGTACTAGGTCAGGCTCTGGCCACATTGATTATGATATTAGGTTACGGCATTATAGCTGTTCCCACAGGTATTGTTTCTGCAGAAATGAGCAAAGTAAAAGAGTATCATCCGATTACAACGCAGGCGTGCCCTCACTGTGGTGCCGAAGGTCACGATAGTGATGCGGCATATTGCAAGAAATGTGGAGGAAGACTATAGTTCTAATGTTTTCTTTTAAAGCAGAACAGCCTCCCAGTTTCATTTGAAGTCACAAAATCAGTATCTGAAATAAAAGTAACACCCTCCATCTGTGCCCCACGAACAAACCTAAGTGCTTTATACTCTCCTTCAAAAAAGCTATTACCGTCTGAGATTTTAAAAAGATAAATACGTCCATAGCTTGTTAGGACTAGCATATTTCCTGATTTATTAATATCAGCCCCAGTTATCTGGTTAGGTAAATATAAAGTTTCTTTAGGGTTTATTTCGTACACGCCCGGTTCATCAGGAACTATGTAATGGTTTACAAGTTTCTTGCCTCTGTTCTTAGAAAATAAGTGTATTGCTCCCTCATGCCAACACATGGCCTCCACATCATAATTCATACCTCGCTTTTCAGGAGGAAATTTTTCCTGATCATTGTAGCGAAAGGAGATCTCTGACAACTTCTGACTAATGGCGTTGTATTTATATATGACAAGATTCTTTCGCCTGTTAGCATTATTACCAAAATCACCAATATAATAATTACCTTTATCATCCTTTGTCACATCCTCCCAATCCCGGTTTTTCGCACCAATGACCAGTGTATCTGTTATTCTACCTTTGAAATCAACAACAAAGAGAGCCTCATTTCCTCCACTATCATTATGAGTAAGCAATAAACTGTCTTGGTATATTTCCAACCCTGAACTTTCGAAAAAACCCTTCATTACAGCCAGAGAACTCTTTTTGTATTCACCATGGTTAGCCTGAAATTTGTCAGGCGCCGGATGAAAGGTATTGACCAACATCGATTTCAGCACCACGACAAGACCTATTAACTTAAATTTCAACATTGTGATGTGCCACAAATTTCAGAATAGTCTCTTCAACCTGCTCTCTGTTATGCCAATATTCCCGACTATAGAGTCCTTTAAAATTCCAATTTTTCTTACTCAGGGTAAATGGTGTGTAAACATGAAGGTCCTTCACTGAGATACTTTGGTAATATAGGTCATCATCTGTAATAAGTAACCCCAAGTAGTGATTACCATTTTTTACAGTCAGATCTGCAAAAGGCAATTCCTCCTCTAACTGAAAGTCTTTAGATGCAGCCTTACTCCATGCCTCCAGTTTCTTCTTTAGATACCATTCTGCATGGTGATTTTTCTCAGGGTAAGGCTCTGCCTTAAAGTTCCCTTCAGACACATCCCAAGCATATTCGAGATACGCTTTCAGTAATTTGGGACCTTCATTCTTAGATCCTTCTACCTTCAGTTGGTTGGGCATTATACTACTCACGACGATAATTTTCTCTCTAGCTCTGGTTATTGCCACATTCAACCTATTTTCCCCGCTTACGGCATTTAGGTTTCCGAATTGCATCATCATACGACCACTACTGTCCGGAGCATAGGCGGTTGAAAAGATGATAACATCTTTTTCATCTCCCTGAACGTTCTCAATATTCTTAACAAACCATGTGGAGGGAATAACAATCTGCTCCTCCAGGCATCGCTGATCAAGTACATCAATGATATGCTGCTGTTGCTTTGCATTGAATGTCACCACGCCAACTTGTTTTGAAGCATCAGTTTTTAAAATATCCACTAATAGGTCAACCACCTTTATAGCCTCCTCATCGTTAATATTGCTATCCCACACTCCGTCTACCTTCACATACTTTATCGCCGGCTCATTTTTATTTACAACCTGATAGTCTGGGAGTAATTTCAAATTACCATCGTAAAAATGTCTGTTAGAAAAATCTATGAGGTCTAGGGATTTGCTACGATAATGTCCCTTCAACTGAACATTCATCAGGTGGTGACTTGCAAGCTCCAGCAGAGAATCAACTTCCATAGCTGGATTATCATCGGTTTCTTCCTCAAACCTTGCCTGGTAAAGATCATTAGGCCTAAGCTGCTTATTATCACCGGCTACCATCACTTGTCTTCCTCTATACATAGCGGGTATGCCACGCTCGACAAAGCATTGTGAAGCCTCATCAAAGATCACCAAATCAAACATCTCTCTCATAGGAAAAACGGCAGAAACCGATTCCGGGGAAGCCATCCAGCATGGAATTAACTGAAACAGCTCCTCATAGTGGTTGCCAACCATTTTCCTTAGAGGCCATACCCTGCGCTTCTTTGTGGCCTGATGATATAGGTCTCGGTAGGTAACCATGTTATTAAGCCGGTTATACTCCACATTTTCATATGTTCGCTCTCGTGCCCTGAGTAAAAGCATGTCATTACTCACCATCAACTTCTCTCTTACCAGATTCTGTAGCTCAGCTTCGAGTTTATGAAACTTCAGGGAAGACACCGATCTCAAAACAGGATATTTGGTTTCAATATGCTCAATCCAAGATATTCTTAAGCTGTTTTGAAATAACTTCTCTATAGCATCAGGACTATAATCTTCAGCAGCCTCAATCACTTTATCTATCACTTGTATTTCCTGTCCGCTTAACTCAGTCCTTATTTTATCGTATTCACACAATGCATCAAAATCTTTTCTAAGGATTTTTTTGAGCTTATCAGTCACATCAGGGTTTTGAATAACATTAGCCACCTGCGTGTTGGAGAGATACATCAGCCACCCTGCCTTTTTCTGAGGTATTTCTTTGATCACACCATAAAGTTCTTCAAGCTTAGCTTTCAGCTCGTCATAGGTTAATTTCTGTACATTGAAATACTCTTTAAAATTACGGAGTGAGCTAAAAGTTAGTTTGGCTTTCACGGAAAGCTTTTGAAGGTGAAACCAGTTCTGTAAGTACCCTTTTTCATAGCTTTTAGGCACATCTGCCAACCATTCTCTCTTCCTTATTTTTGTAAGGTTATGTTCCAGGTTCAACCTGTTATCAATTTTTTCCACCATGGTATTAAAACCCTCACGATTTCTCTTGAGGTGATTCTCCACCAAAACCCGTTTAATGTAGAACTTATCTTTTGAAAACAACCTCCATTGTACCAATCGCAAAAGGCTTTTCCGCGCCACCATATTCCGTTGTAACACTTCCTGGAATTTACCAAGCTGATCAGAAGGCAAGCTTGTTTCCGGTCCAGTTCCCTTATAACACTCCATCAACACCCTTTCTGTATTTGAGAGCCAAAGGTTGCTTGTTTCACTATCAGAAAAGGTCATCATATGCTGGAAATATTTGTACGCCTTTTTATCCTTAAGTATCCTCAGCATTTCAAGCACTTGATCCTGTTTATTCAGGATAGCTTCACAATCATCCAGGGTAAGTCTGGAACCTGTTATTTGCTCTAGCTGATCTGCTATTTCCTCCTGGTACTGAGGTATCTCATCCAGTATGTGGTTCAGACTCTGCAGGTCTGCCACCATAAAATTTTCAAATGATTTACGATCATTCCACTCATAACCTGACCGGTTAAACAACTGGGCATAGGCAGCATAATTTCGTAGACGAGTTACAAAAGGAGAAAGATCACCAAATCTGAAATGAGTATACTCCTGCTTCAGATTGACAGTCGGTTCGTCAATATAAGATGTAAGATAGAGCTCCTTAACTGCTATACCACATTCACTCTCGTCAAACAGAGCGAACTTAAACTCTTCCATCTCTTCTGTGATCTGGTCAATTCTCCTACTGATCTGAAGAAATTTCCGTTCGAGCTGAATAGCATCCAGCCCGTTATTTTTCGCCTTATACTCATCAAGGCGCTCAATCTGGCGAGATATTTTATGATAAATTTCTTTTCTATCATTTCTAAAGTCATGCACAAGCCCCATAAAGTCGGCCATCCCCTTCTCGTCCATCCTTTCATAAACAACATCCAAAGCGGCACGTTTCTGACAAACCACCAGCACCTTTTTTCCAATAGCCACATGGTCTGCCACCAGATTACAGATCAGTTGGGATTTACCTGTACCTGGAGGGCCTTGAACAACTACTGAATTACCCTTTTTAATGGCTTTCAGTGCGTTCTCCTGGTAAGCATCCATCTTAAATGGTGTAAATGTTTTTTCCTCATCCACACTTTTTAAAAAATAGTAATCCGGCCCCTCACCTTTTGACTCCTCATAAACAGATCTTGCCTGAAAAAACTCCTCAATATCCTTTACCTGGTTGCTTTCTATCAGATGCATATAATCTGGAACCAGGTATGACCCTGCCTGAGGAAATATTCCCAAAACAGCTTCAGGGTACATTTTCAGCTCACCTTCCTTTTCACTTTTCTCAAAATCAGTTTTTTTGAACTCCTCAAATGCATTTAGTTCATCTCTAAAATTCTCCTGATTAAAATTGACTTCAATGAGGCTATCTTTGAATAGTTGATATAAAGAAGTCCGGAAAATGGTACTGTCCGTATCAAAATCTTCCATACTACGATCCAACAGTTCCTCAGAAAGTGGCATTTTATTATAATGGGCATAAGCCAGTAAAAAAGATTTATTCAGAGTGATCCCAGCATCATGACGCTGCTTCAACTTCCACTGCTTATCCACGGCAACCACCTCTACAGGGAAAAACATAACCGGGCATCGTATGAGGGTACCGTCTGACAGTTTACCTCTTATAAATGGCCATCCGATATACAAGTCTTTCGAACCTCTTTCCTCATATATAAACTGGTCTAGCCTGGAAAGTTTCTTCAATTTCCTGCTCATCCTGTTAGCATCCTCATCTCTGCTATCCATTTGTGGTCCCAAGTTGACAGTTTTGCCGGCTATCATGGACTCAATAATACTAAAGGACCCACCTTTCGTGATGAAGTTGAAATCATGTACATCGATAAACTGCTCAGCGGACAAACGCAGCAACAGCAGCGATCTGTTGTTTCCTGAAAGATTGGTAAGCCGCCTAAGATATGATTTTAGCAGTTCGTGCATTTGTAGCTATTACAGAATGAAAAATATAACAAATTTTATTGATTTACGAATTGCAAATTTATGAAATAAAACCCAACACATATTCTGAGCAAGGTAACGTGCCATCAGGCTCAAAATTCCAAATAGGGAGAAATTTTAGCAATAACTAACGAATCCACTCTATGGATATTATACAAGTCACTGACTTGGTGAAACTTACCATGCTGATACCTGTAGGCAACAATCGCACTCGCTTGTTTGTTAGAGAGGTAAGGATGTCTGGCTAACTGGTACTCAGTAGCCTCATTAATTTGCAAATAACGAATATCAGACAAAGATGGATCTAGGTAGGCAAGTGTATCCAGTTGTTTAAGAACTACTTCATTCAAACCCCAGACCTCATTCAACTGATCTTTGTTCACAAACCCTCCCAGGCTTTCCCGAAATCTAATTATTCTTTTAGAAAGTACGGATCCTATTCCCCTCAATTGTTTCAAGGTGATAGTATCAACTTTATTCAAATCGAAAGGCCTGAATTTACTTCTCTCAACTGAGGTAAAAGCAACCTTTTCAGGAGCAGTAAGCACTTTTTCAGGAAGTTGCCTTGCTTCTCTTTTAGCCTTTGTCTTAATATTTACATAACCCTTGATCCTGTCAAAGGTCTCTTCCGTCAACCCGTAAACCTTTTTAATATCTTCTGTAGTGTTGAATCTGCCCCCACTGGTCAGATATTTCTGCCAGTTGGAGGCTGTTTTTTTGGTCACTCCCATTAATTCAAGTTCATACCTGGAAACATTATTGGGGTCAAACAGTTGATAGGTAAATTGCACAGGCTGCTGTTGAGCAGTGTCAATCTCCATTTGTGCTATCAATTTGTTTAGTCTTTGCTCTTCAGCACTCAGATCAATTGCATCATTACGAAACTTTCTCACTATTGACGGAACAAAAATTAAGAACAACACTAAAGGCAGAAATATAAGCAACCCCGTTGATTCTGATTTCGATATCCCAAATACTCTACGTAGCCAAAGTTGAAACTTTATCATTATTAAAACAGTTGAGCAATGTATAATGATTCTTTTAATTAACTAAAAGCCAACCCACTGGATTTTTTTTCCGTAGGGGGTGAGGAAAATAAGTTATAAAACTGATCGGAATCATATTTTTGCCTCAAATGACATGATACATTTGTGGTTACTATTTGAAAACGATATAAATAGCTAGACTAATTTTCAAAGTAATTGGATACTAATTAAATTTGCAGGCGTAAATTATAGTGATGCAGGAAACATTTAAGGTACTCGGCTTATCATTTAAGAATACCCCACTTGAAATCAGGGAGAAGTTGGCACTAGATGAAACTCATGCCAAACGTTTAATGAAATTCATGAGTGAGTTTACTCAGGCAGTTGATGTCTTAGTATTATCAACATGTAATCGCACCGAAATCTACTATAGCTGTAAGAAAGAACTTACCAAAGAGATCTTACAAGGTATTAGTCTGATCAAAGAAATAGACTCTCCTATATCAGGATATTTCATTTCCTATAAAAATCACAGTGACGCTGTTGAGCGACTTTTTAAAGTTGCTATGGGGCTTGAAGCTCAAGTTGTTGGTGACTTACAAATATCAAATCAGGTAAAGAAAGCATACCAGTGGAGTGCTGATGAAGATATGGCTGGACCGTTCCTTCATCGACTGATGCACACTATATTCTTTACTAACAAAAGAGTGGTTCAGGAAACCGCATTCCGAGATGGAGCAGCTAGTGTTTCTTATGCTACCAAAGAGTTAATAGAAGACATTACTTCTGAAATCAGAGATCCTCGTGTCTTGATATTGGGACTGGGAGAAATTGGTAAAGATGTATGCAGAAACCTTGTAGATTCAAAAATCAGCAATGTAACCATCACCAACCGTACTGAAGAGAAAGCCACTGCGCTTGCAAGTGAATGTGGCTTTAAAACCGTTGCTTTCGATTCAGCCCTAGATGCTATACAGCATGCTGATGTTATTATATCTTCAATAGCAGCAGAGACGCCCTTCATTACTAAAGAGGTTGTTGAAAAATTAGAAATATTATCCTTCAAGTTTTTCATAGACCTGTCTGTACCAAGAAGCATAGAAGTAGCTATTGAGGACATTCCAGGTGCCCTGGTTTATAATATTGACAATATTCAAAGCAAAGCTTCCGAAGCTCTTGAAAAAAGAACTGCCTCTATACCGGAAGTGGAAAAAATAATTTCGGAGGCCATAATCGATTTCAACGACTGGTCAAAGGAAATGGTAGTTTCTCCTACAATCAAGAAACTAAAAAATGCCCTTGAGGAAATCAGAAAAGAGGAATTGGCCCGTTACTTAAAAAATGCAGACTCCAAAGAGGCTAAGATTGTAGATAAGGTAACCAAAAGCATGATGCAAAAGGTAATGAAATTGCCTGTACTACAATTAAAGGCAGCATGCAAGAGAGGTGAAGCAGAAACCCTTATTGACGTACTTAACGACCTCTTTGATCTGGAAAAACAATCTTCCTCAGTTAAATAATATCCGTTATTTTATCAATAAACATGTTCTTCATGAGGATCATGATAAATAATTTTGCTTTTCTTTGCAGCCTAACACCTAAAACATGATCAGAAAAGCAGTAATAATTTTATGTACGTTCGTATCACTTCACGTTTTCGGATGGGGAATGATAGGTCACCGAACTGTAGGTCAAATAGCTGAAAGTCACCTCTCCAAAAGAGCCAAGAAAAAAATAAACGAAATACTGGGTGGTGAATCATTAGCCGTAGTTAGTAACTGGATGGACGACATCAAGTCTGATGATTCATATGACCATACCCATGCCTGGCACTGGGTAACCATACCTGAAGGCCAGACCTATGAACAAAGTGATAAAAATCCCGATGGAGATGTAATAGCCACAATTGAAAGGCTAATCTCAGAGCTAAAGCAAAGCAACATATCAAAGAAACAAGAGGCCGAGAAACTTAAAATGCTTGTGCACCTTATAGGCGACATACATCAACCTTTACATGTTGGATTTGGTCATGATATGGGAGGTAACAAAGTAGATGTAGAATGGTTTTGGAAGAGTTCTAACCTGCACCGGGTGTGGGACAGTGAAATGATCGATTCTAAACGATATAGCTATACCGAGCTATCCACTATATCGGATAATGTGAGCAAAGAGCAAATTAAACTATGGCAGTCTGCCAATGTAAGGGACTGGGCTAACGAGTCAATAGCTCTGCGCAAACAGGTCTATAACCTTCCGGAGCATAAGAACCTTAATTACGAATACCGCTACCAAAACTGGTCAACTGTAAAGTTAAGGCTGGCTCAGGCTGGCGTGAGACTAGCAGGCATACTCAATGAAATATATGGCTAATAGAACAAGGAGGTGGAATTAGTCTCACCTCCTCAGCTACATTATGTAGCTACACCCTTATAGTAAAACTTCTGCTTGACATAGTCTACCACAAAGCAGAAAATCTTATCGAGAACCAAATATCGTAAAACGTTGGTTCTCAGCTCAAACACCCTATCCAAAAATTATTATATCAACAACTTACAACAAAAAAAGCCCGACGGTTATGTAAACTGCCGGGCGCAATATATGAGATGCACACTATACATCACTAGCTCATAGTTTTAAGAAAAAATGACCCTACCCCAATTCAGACAGCTTTTATGGTCAGCCAATTTCAGTCTACACTTACTGATCCCTGTTTATGTTTAGTTTAGACCATACTTAGCCCACCATCTACGACCAATTCCGCACCATTTACAAATGACGCTTCTGAAGACGCTAAGAATAGAACAGTTTTTGCAACCTCATCGGCCGATCCAAATCTACCTAGTGGCACCTGGGCAGCAAAAGCGGTTTCCATCTGCTGCACTTCTTCTTCCGATTTACCTAGTTTTCCATAAATAGGAGTATCAATTGGCCCGGGGCTTACTGCCACAGCACGAATACCCTTTTCTTTCAACTCAGTCGTGAGAATGCGTACAAGTGACCTTAATCCTGCCTTGGAGGCCACATATGCCCCCGTATGAGCAAACCCTTTGGTTTGTGCAATAGTAGTATTAAAGACAACAACACCCTCTTTATTAAGGTAAGGCAATGCTTCTTTCACCAAAAAAAACGGACCTTTGAGGTTAATTCCTATTACTTCGTCAAAAAGCTCTTCTGAGGTTTGCTCCACAGACTGAAATGGCGCAATACCAGCATTTGGAAACAGAATGTCGATGTTTCCAAACTTAGCAACTGTGGTACTTATCACCTTTCTGATATCATCAATCTTGCCAGCATCAGCGAGTACAGGCAATACTTCTCCTTCAATTTCAGCTGCAGCCTGCAGCAAAGCATCTTCTCTACGACCTGTAATTACAACTCGTGCACCTTCTTTAGCAAATAACTTAGCAGTAGCTAGCCCAATACCACTGTTTGCTCCGGTAATAACAGCTACTTTCCCTTTTAATTTTGTCATGATCTAGATTTTTATCTGAAACGATTATTCCATTATACGGCATAATGAAACGATCGTTTCAAATAATTTAAAAAAAAATTTACTCCAGTGCCATCATGATCTGATCCACTACACTATTAAGCTCCTTTCTGGAATCAGTAAGCATCCCCGTAAGACGTAGCCCTTGAAGGCTGGAAAACAGATATAGCGCCAGATCATCAGCACCTTTTTGAACTGATATCTCCCCATTATCTTGTCCGGTCCTAATCAATTCCGCAAATGTATGTCTCAACATCAGCTGGTTATCTATAAGAAACTTTTGCACTTTTTCATCTGTCGCAGAGAGCTCTGCCGTACAATTGATCAAATAACAGCCTTTATGATCCTGATCACTCTCAATACTATCTATCAGAGCATAAAAAAAAGACCTAATAGCTGCATAAACAGATTTTTCCTTAAATAGGTTAGCAAAAGCAAGGGTCTGCTCCCGCTCTTGGTAGAACTTTAACGATTCCAGAAACAAAGAAAATTTATCGCCGAAAGAATTGTAAAGACTGGAACGGTTTAATCCTGTTGCATTCACCAAATCTTGCATAGAAGTACCGTGATAACCTTTTCTCCAGAAAAGATCTGTCACTTTTCCAATAATTTCAGTTCTGTCGAATGTAACGTTCTTTGGCATCTGCGCTAATACACATATTTCTGAATAATCGTTCCATCATGAGCAATATCACAAATGTACAATATAAAAAGCCATTGGGGAAATCCCAATGGCTTTTGACTTTCTGTTTATGCTATTGGATTAATACAAATAATCTAATGCAGTTTTATCATGATTTGTAAATGGTCTGCTGGAACCATCAGTACAAGAAAGCATCCATGAACCATTTCCAGACGTATCAGCTCCGGTTGGAGTTCCTGGAATGTGGTTTGCACCTACTCCACCATCACCTTCATTATATGGAGAGCCACCACAGCTAATGCTTCTGTCAAAATAATCTGTATGACGGAAACCAATGCAATGCCCCATTTCATGAGCTATAATGGTAGCGATACCAGCGGTACCTAACCCATAAGTCGACTCAAGGATACCGCTTAAGTTAATGGTTCCATAAGGATCACCAGAGCCTGTAGGAAACCCCGCAGAACCCAGCACACCTCTTTGCTCATCTCTCCTATTCAATCTTTTGAATACGATGTCTGCA
This sequence comes from Fulvivirga marina, assembly GCF_016775155.1. Taxonomy (GTDB): domain Bacteria; phylum Bacteroidota; class Bacteroidia; order Cytophagales; family Cyclobacteriaceae; genus Fulvivirga; species Fulvivirga marina. The sequence goes on from NZ_JAEUGD010000002.1 coordinate 82,711, forward strand.
CTTCCACTTGAAGAAACTCTCTGGAAAGTCAGCGTGAGGTTTTGAGCATTATATCTACTGATCGCCTCATCCAGACCAGCTTGTTCGCCTGAGCTAAAACCTTTTCTTCCGGTTGGCATATAAACACCAATCACCCTCGGACCATTTACCAGATTATCTGTACTATACTGCTCTACCGCAGGAATATCCTTACCCGGACTCATTCTCTGAAGATCTGAATCAGTGAGATAGATATCATTTTCTACAAGATACCCATCTTCAAATCGAGTCAAGCCATCTGTACTGAAACCCAATTGCGTAAGTCTGGAATAAACTTCTTCCGGTATTTGATCTCCAGGTGCTACGTTTTCATTTTCGCAAGCGAAAAACAAACTGCTAACCAAAACGGTCAACATTAAAATAGAACTTAGTCTTCTCATAATAAAATTGGTTTAGGTTATAAAAACATTATTATGACAATTTTCTTATTTCATTTGAAGAATCAAAACATTATTCCGTTTTTTTACTATTATTAGAAATTTTAGAAGATAACATTGAAGTATTGTAAAATAATAATTCGATCTATAATATTTTGCCAGCTCGTGAAGGTTCAGGTGACTATAAACCATCCGTATTGCACATAATCTATACTGGCTCCCAAAAGGGCATAAAAAAACTGCCTTAAACAACTCATCATTCGAGTCATTTAAGGCAGCCCTTAATGATAGGTTACTATATTATTAATACAAGTAATCCAAGGCAGTTTTATCAGCATTAGTGAATGGTCTGCTTGATCCATCTGTACAAGAAAGCATCCAAGAACCGTTTCCTGCAAGGTCAGCTCCAGTTGGCGTACCTGGGATATGGTTTGCACCTATACCAGCATCACCTTCATTATATGCAGAACCTCCACAACTGATACTTCTATTAAAATAGTCAGTGTGACGGAAACCGATGCAGTGTCCCATTTCATGAGCCATAATAGTAGCAATACCATCAACGCTAAGTCCATAAGTCGACTCAAGGATACCACTCATTTTGATTGTACCGTAAGGGTCACCAGAAGCAGTAGGGAATCCTGCAGAACCAAGAACACCTCTTCTTTCATCTCCTTTACTCAATCTTTCGAAAACAATGTCGGCATTGCCACTTGTAGAAACTCTTTGGAAAGATAGAGTCAGGTTTTCCGCATTGTATCTTCTGATAGCTTCATCAAGACCTGCCTGCTCACCTGAGCTGAAACCTTTGTTACCAGTAGGCATGTAAACATTGATCACTCTTGGGCCATTCACAAGGTAATCAGTGCTGTACTGCTCTACAACAGGAATATCTTTCCCTGGACTCATTCTTTCAAGATCTTCTGCAGTTAAGTAGATGTCATTTTCTACCAGGTAGCCATCTTCAAATCGAGACACACCATCAATGCTAAAACCTAACTGAGTAAGTTTTGAAAGCACTTCTTCTGGTACGCCATCACCAGGAGATACATTTTCATTCTCACATGAGAAAAAAATACCACTAGCTAATACTGCCAGTACCAAAAGGGAATTTAATCGTTTCATAATTTAATTTGGATTTAGGTTATTGAATATAAAACACTCGCAATGTTGGAAAAGCATGTTTAAACTCAAAACATTATTTTATTTTTTTTTCAAAAACAAAATAATGCCTTTGTAAAACCAAAAAATACCAAACAACTATCTATCGATACAAAATACTGACAATGAATGTTTTAACACATAAGTTTGACCATCAATTCTACCGGACAGTGATCAGACCCCTCATATTCGTTATGAATACCTACACCGCTTACCTTATCGAGAATACTGGAGCTAACAAGAAAATAATCTATTCTCCACCCCACGTTCCTGGACCGCGAGTTAAACATGTAGTTCCAGTAAGTATATTTGACCTCTTCAGGATTGAAGTGTCGGAAGGTATCCACAAAACCATGGTCCAAATAGTTGCTAAACCCATCGATTTCCTGCTGAGTATATCCGGCTGACTTGTTGTAATTTTGTTTGGCCCTGGCTATATCGATCTCCTGATGCGCCACATTAAGATCACCACATAAAACCACCGGCTTTTTCTCCTCAAGACTTTTGAGGTGTTTCAAGAACACCCCGTCCCATGTCTGTCGGTAATCCAATCTATTAAGGCCTTGACCCGAGTTAGGCGTATAAACATTTACCAGAAAAAAATCATGGTACTCAACTGTAATTACCCTCCCCTCCTGATCATGCTCTTCATACCCTAGATCATACACCACATTTAAAGGTTCCTTTTTCGAGAATATAGCTGTACCTGAATACCCCTTTCTGCCTTTTGAAGAGTTGATATAACTATGATACTCTGGTAGGAGTTGGGCTACTGTTTTGACATCTTCTACCTGTGCTTTGGTCTCTTGCAGACAAAATATATCAGGGTCCATTTTTGCTATGTTTTCCAGAAAATCCTTTTTCAGAATAGCTCTTATACCATTAATATTCCAAGAAACTAGTTTTATATTGTCCATAAAATCTGTTCAAAAAAATTGATTAGAAATGAAACTGTTATTGAATGTAAAAGCAGCTATATATCAGGTATTTTTATTCAAAAATTCATCTTCAAATTCACTGAACCCCTGCATCAGCAACTTTGTAATTACTCCGACCCTGCCATCTCCAATGACAAAATCATCTATATGGGTTACTGGTAACACCTTCTTTGTAGTACCTGTCAAGAAAGCCTCTTTAGCGCTGTTCAAGTCTTCTAAGGAAACCGGTGCTTCATATACCTTAAACTGCTTCCTGGCAATTCCAAGTACTTTTCTCCTGGTGATTCCCCTTAGAATATTCCTATCAGGTGTTATTATTTCGTTTTCCTGATTAACAATAAAAAAATTACTCCGGGTCAACTCACAAACAAGCCCGTTATGATGATACAGCACATCAAACGCTCCAGCCCTGGCTATTTCCTTCCTCATCCAGATGCCGGTCATATAGTTTATGGTCTTTATCTCTGAGAGTTCTCTAAGGTATGGATAGGTTATTAACTTAACCCCTAACCCGTAGCTTTCCTCCGAGGGAAATTCAATATACTCTTGAGTGATAATAAGGTTAGGTTTGCCAATACTGTAACCATCTGGCGAATAACCTCCTGTAAGCACAACCCTAATACCGGAAACAGGTATTTCATTCACCTCTATCAACTGCCTGATCCTGGCCTCAAGTTCACCCCTTTTGAGCTGCACCTCGTCAAATACTTTCCCTGCAGATATAAAAAATCTATCCAGATGCTCATCAATAAAAAGCGGAACATTATCCTTAAGTCTAAAAAAATCAAAGATGCCATATCCTCTGATAATACTCAGATCAGTAATCCCAATTCTAGCATCCTGCTGTCTGACAAGGTCATTATTTACAAAACAAAACATGTCTGAAAATTAAGGCTAATTGTAGAAATATTTATTAGTCAGGGACTTTATTTCCACAGCTAAACTACAGTAACATGACTCCGCTTCTCCTAAAACAGATGGCACGAACTTGGCAATTAGCTTTTATTATAAGAAGCTGTTTGTTCATCATTATTATCGCTTTAGCAGCTGGGTGTTGCTCGGTTTTTCGCCTTCGGCCTGGGTTGACTCATCATTTTCTGCTGGTAGTCACGGTGACTCTGCTTCTTTTAAGTCAAGTAGGAGGGCACTAACAGGGTAAACATTTTTAGATTATGAAGACAGATATTCAAACCATAGGATTTGACGCTAATCAGGAACTTATCGATTTTGTTAATGACCGCATCAAGCATTTAAAAAAATTTGAAACTCAAATAACAGGAGTAGATATTTACCTAAAAAACGTTAAAAATGATCAGGGTGAAACCAGGGTTGCCGAGATGAAGCTATTTCTACCCGGTCCTGCATTATATGCAGAGTATCAATCCGAAAGTTTCAGGGAGAGCATAATAGAGACCATTGATAAACTAAAAAGACAGATAAAAAAACGTAAAGAACTGCAAAACGAAAAAAGGCCTTAAATAAAAAGAGGTTGCTTCAAAAGTCCTACCCACTTCTACAATTCGGAAAACTTTAAAACAACCTCTTCTTAATTTCCTTTTACTGAAACATATTTACTTCAGTAGTTCTTTATGCTTGTTACTCAGTTCTTAGCGTATTGACAGGGTTAAGCAATGCTGCTTTAACAACCCTATAACTGACAGATAGAATGGCTATTACAACTGCCACCAAACCTGCAATTAAAAACTCCACAACGCCCATTTCAAAGCGGAAAGCAAAGTTTTTGAGCCAATCACTCATGATGTACCATGACACTGGAATGGCAATAATAAATGCCAGGAGTACCTGAAGTATAAATGTTTTGGCCAATAACAAAAACAGATCTCCAACCGACGCACCAAGTACCTTTCTTACTCCTATCTCTTTTGTTCTTTTTTGGATTATAAATGAGGCTAATCCAAATAGCCCCAAACATGCGATAAAAATGGTGATACCTGCACCAATAGTAAATATATTTCCAGCGCGTTTGTCATTCTTGTAAAACTGCTCCCACTGTTCATCAAGAAAGTGGTATTCAATTGGTGTACTTTCATCAAACTGGTTATGCACCTTAGAAGCGTGTGCAATAGCCTCCTCCATGTGCTCAGGGTCAAATTTCAGTGAAAAATAATCTATAGGCTGAAAAACATTGGATCGGTATCCGAGCACCAATGGCGCAATTTCATTGTGCAAAGATTCAAAATTGAAATCGGCCAACACTCCTATGACCTTATATTGCCCCTGACCAATTTGAATATAGTTACCCAACGGGTCGGACAAGCCTAAGGCTGAAACCGCAGTATCATTGATCAATACATGAAGTGAATCTTCAGCTATATTTCCTGTGAAATTACTACCAGAAGCCAGCTTCATTTCATAGACGTCAATCATATGTTCATCAAATCCAATATAATTGGTTCGGATAGAATCCTGGCTATTTCCCTGAGATTTAACATACACTTCCTGGAGGTTTTTCCATTCTCCAGGCACACGAGAAGATACTGCCACCTTCGTTATATAGGGGGAGTTGGCAAATTCACTTTTCATGGCTTCAAATCGCCTTCTCACCTCTCCATTATTGATATCTACTACCAGAAGCTGCTCTTTATTAAAACCTAAAGAACGATTTTGGATGTATTTCATCTGGTTGGATGCTACTATCGTGGCAATAATCATTATGATCGATAAAGTAAACTGGGTTACGACCAGCACTTTTCTTAACGTCACGCTTCCTTTACCTGTACTCATACTTCCTTTTAGAATATTGGCAGGCCTAAGTTTAGACATCACTATGGCCGGATATATACCTGAAAGTAAACCTATAGCCAGAGTGATCAGAAATAATAGAGCTAAGATGTTTCCAAAGGTCTCGGTGTTAAACACAAAACTTTTATCAGTCAACACGTTGAAGTATGGAAGTAAAAGATCCACAAGACCAATTGACAATGCCAAAGCTATAAAGGCTATAAATGTGGACTCACTCAAAAATTGTATTATCAGCTGATAACGCAATGCTCCTGACACTTTCCGCATTCCGATTTCCTTCCCTCGATGAAGAGATTTTGCAGTGGCCAAATTCATATAATTAATACAAGCTATGAGCAACATAAAAATACCGATACCCATAAATATGTAGATATAAGCTTTTTGCCCCTTAGTAGCCTCGCTCCCATATTCAATATTCTGAGAGCCAAAATGGATATCACTTAAGGGCTGCAGGTAAAAGTTGCGATTCGCTTCAGGTTTAAAGTATTTTTCCACAAAAGCAGGTATTTTTTTCGCAAATGCTGATGGAGAAGCTTTTTCATTGAACACCACATAAGTGCTGGCTCCATACGTATTCCAGTCTGTCTGGTATTTACTAAAAAACTCATCGGAATAAGGTACAGAAACCAATATCCTGATCTGCAAATGTGAGTTTTGAGGCACCTTTTTCATTACACCTGTGATAACATAAGTATCCCGGTGAGCCAAAGCAATTTCCTTTCCCAAAGGGTCCTCATTTCCAAACAAGGTATGCGCCCATTCCTCATCTATAATCATGGAATTGGGTTTGGAAAGCGCAGTCTCACGATCTCCCTGCACCAACTCAAAGTCAAACACATCAAAGAAACTGGAGTCTGCATAACAATATTCACGTTCTGCAAACTTGGTATCTCCAATTGAAAAGTTTACGTGCCCCCCAAACCTGAAAAGCCTGGTATATTGTGAGATTTCCTCATAATCAGAGGCAAGCGTCGGACCTGTTTGAGGAGTGGTTTGTCCAAAGTATCTCGTTTCATCCCCTTCTGTACTTATTTCAATGACACGATATATCTGATCTCGCTTACTGTGCATGGAATCATAGGCCATTTCATCCATCACAAATAAAAACAGTAAACTACAGCAGGTAATGCCAAGGGTAAGACCGGCTATGTTAATGAAAGAATAAGCCTTGCTTCGGGCTATATTCCTTACAGCTATTTTAAAGTAATTCTTAAGCATGTTGTTGTATTATTTTGATTAATTGAGTTCTGCTATTCATTTCTAAGTATATCCACCGGATTGGCCAGTGCTACCTTCACAGACTGATAACTAACAGTGAGTATGGCAATTGCAAATGCGACCACTCCTGATAGAACGAATACCCCCACTCCTATTTCGACCTTGTAAACAAACCCAGCCAGCCATTGCCCCATTCCGTAGTAAATCAAGGGGATTGCTATTAGCAGGGCTATAAGTATCATGGTAAAAAAGCTTTTATACTGCATCCTCATCAGCTGTTTGACTGAGGCACCGAAAACCTTTCTTATACTGATCTCTTTTTGTCTTTTTTGAGCTGCAAATAACGATAGACCAAACAAGCCCAGGCAAGCTATAATTATAGCTATGATGGATGCTGAAAATATGAGTGTAATGGCTTTTTGATCTGCTTCATACTTCGACCGTAAGCTTTGGTCGAGTTCAGAATACTCCCAGGGGGTGTCCTGAACAATCTCCCCCCATCTGTTTTGCATATGTGCAAGTACAGGTTTAAAGCTTTCCGGAGATACCGTAACCAGCATGTATTCATAACTCTCCTCCTGGCGGTGTTGAAGCATCAACGGCTCTATGCCATAATGCAATGATCGCTGGTTGAAATCCTCCACCACACCAATCACCGTAAAACTGAACTGTTCTCCCGAAAAAGAATCTGTATACACTTCTCTGCCAATGATCTCCTCTGGGGTATAGCCATAATCCTCCACGGCCTTCCTGTTAAGGATTACATCTCTTTCATTGCCCGCAATCTCTCTGATAAATCCACGCCCCGCTATAATCTGAATTTTAAGAGTTTCCAGGTAATCATAGTCTACACGGTTAATCCCAGTAAGCACGCCATCATGAATGGTTTGCCCTTCGGTATAGACCCGAAGGTCATTGAATACCTGATCACCGGGTAGGTAACTGGTAGCTGTTACATATTGAACACCCGCTATATTACCAAGCTCTTGCTGCATATTCTGGTAAGTTGCCTTTGCTGTTGGTGTATTCAACGGCACCACTATTTTGGAACCTGAAGAAAATCCCATATCATAATTACTCATGTAATCCATTTGCTGTACCATAATAGTCACAGCACCAATCAACACTATGGATACTACAAATTGAAATACAACCAACCCCTTCCTGAACCATTGGGCTCCGCTACTCACTGCAACTTTTTGCTTGAGTACTTTCGCTGGCTGATAAGATGAGAGAAGCAAAGCAGGGTAACTGCCAGAAATAATAGCTGTTACTAACAGCACAGTCACTATTGTCATCAAAATGTCTGGCGTAAACAAACTCATAAGATCCAGCTTTTGCCCCATCAGATAGTTGAAAAACGGAAGGAATATATCCAGCAACAAAAAGCCCAGCAACGCAGCAAATAGAATAAACAACACTACCTCCATGAAGAACTGAATGATCAGTGATCCACGCTGAGCTCCAAGTGTTTTTCTTATTCCAATCTCAAGCGCTCTCTTTCCTGCCTTTGCAGTAGCCAGGTTAACAAAATTAACACAGGCAATTACCAGTATAAAAAATCCGATGAGTGAAATAATGCTTACCCGCTCAATACTACCATTAATACTCAGGTCCAGATCATTGCCTGAGTACAGATGTATATCCTTTACCGGCATCATCCTTAACTCCTTTGTTCTGCCTTGCGTCTGAAAGTGCTCCGCTCCCCGCTTTTGAAGCACATCGTTGATTTTACGTTCTAACTGTGCCGGGTCCGTACCATCTTTAATCGACATATAGGAATACACGAAGTTTTGTCCTGCCCATGTGGTAATACTATTGATAAGCTCTCCCCACCCTGGACTATTCATGGTTATGAAAAAATTGGCGTCTATATGTGAGTTACCCTGCTTATCGGCAATTACTCCTGTAACCTCGTATTCATGAGGGTCATCTCCATTAATAATTGTTATCAACTGACCGAGGGATGAAGCCTCAGGAAATATCTTTTTGGCAATGGACTCTTTTATTACAACCGTACCGGGTCTATCCAAAGCAGTTTGAGGCTCGCCTTCAATGAACTGATAATTAAAAACATCAAAAAAAGTAGAGTCCACCAAAAAACCTCTGGTTTCATAAAACATTTTGTCCCTATATCGAAACAGGTTCTTTTCTACCTGAGGTGGGTTTACTACCCTTACAACATTATCAATTTCCGGCAGCTCTTCCTTAAGTGCCCACGCTATTGGCGGTGACCCTGTAGGCATACCATCTCCTCCTGAACCCGGGAACACTGTATTGAGTCGATACAGGTTTTCGGCATTTTCATGATGTTTGTCGTAGCTAAATTCATTATTGACATATAGAATTAGTATTAACGCACAACATATGCCTACGGAAAGACCCGCAATATTTAAAAATGAAAAGGTCTTTTCACGCCAAATATTCCTGAAGGCAATTACAAAATGATTTCTCAGCATCTTCTTTAAATTTTACTCACTTCTTAGTACTTCCACAGGGTTGAGCATAGCTGCCCTCATGGTTTTATAACTAACGGTGATGAAAGTTATACCCAGGGTAATAGCAAATGTGATAATGAAAATATCGGGTTGCAGTGTCACCCTATACGCAAAGCCTTCGAGCCAGTAGCTACCGGCATACCAGATCAGGGGTATAGCAAACCGTATAAGATTGTGAACTGCTACTATCAAATAATTCTTAATCATTAATAGATTTTTTCAAGTTCCGGAATATCTCTATTCGTCTTTCAGTACATTGACAGGGCTAGTTCTGGCTGCCCTTAAAGATTGATAACTGATGGTAACCCAACCGATAAAGATGGAAATAAAACCTGCAAGCAGATACGTACCCACTCCTGGTGTTATTCTGTAGGCAAAGGTTTGCAACCACTTATCCATTCCGTATATACTTATTGGAATTGAGAGCACAAAGGCTAGTATGATCAACTTAGACAGATCACCTGACACCATAATCAAAATGTCTTTAACCTCTGCTCCCAAGGCCTTTCTCACTCCTATTTCTTTAAACCTCCGCTCTGCAAAGAACATAGACAGGGCATACAGGCCAAGACAACTGATGATTACTGAAATCACCGCAAAGTACTTAATGAGATCAAAAGTGCTTTTGTCTGCTGCGTATTGCTTGTCCAAGTGGTCCTCTAAAGTAAAGTATTCAAATGGTGTATCTGGCAGCAATTGCTTCCAATCGCTCCCCAAGCTTGAAAGTACCTGCTGATAATCATCCGAATTTATTTCCAGCACCATATTTTGTGCACTGTTACCGTCAGACAATTGGAACATCATGGGATAAATTTCATCATGAAGTGACACCTGATGTATATCATAAACCACACCTACAACACGATACTGAAAATTCATGGTCCCAAAATCGAAATACAAGATCTCCCCAATTGCCCCCTCGGGAGTGTAGCCAAAACGATCGGCTGCCGTTTTATTAATTATAACTTTGGAGACAAGAGTATCCTTTTCCGGCCCATCAAAGTAATTACCTGCGAGCAACTGAATATCAAACAATTGAAAATAATCATACTCCACAGGATTTCTTATTATTCTCACGGCATCATCCATAGTTTGCCCTTTTTTATAAGCCAGTATATCCGAGAGAATATGAGAACCTGGTACCGAATGAGCACCTGTAACCTTACCCACTGAAGCGTTTTTTACGAACTTTTGCTTTAAAACCGGGTAGCTGGCAGCAGCCTCATCTGTAGACAAGGGAATAACCATTTTTGAATTTTTATTAAACCCAAGATCTTTACTCTTTATAAATTCTACCTGCTGGGAAATAACTATGATGGAGCTTATGAGAGCTATTGATATTACAAATTGAAAAACAACCAACCCCTTTCTAAGCAGTGCTGCGACGCCTTTATCTTTGTTTTTCCCTTTCAACACTTGGGCAGGTTTAAAGGAGGCTAGGTAAAATGCTGGATAAAGCCCGGCCAACAGCCCTGTAATAAGTAAAAACATCAACAGGTACTTGCCAATAATCCACATATTCTCTGATGACAAAATAATCTGATCGTCTACCAGATAATTAAAGAAAGGAAGGGCCATTTCGGCAAACAGGATACTGAATAACAAGGATATGAATACGATAATGAATGATTCGCCCAAAAACTGAACAATAAGCCCTTTGGAAGTCACACCCATTACTTTGCGAACCCCCACTTCCATTGCCCTATTACCTGCCTGAGCCGTTGCCAGATTTATATAATTAACACAAGCAAGAATCAGAATAAGAACTCCTATAGTCACTAATACCTGTATAAAAACAAGGCTCCTCCCCTGAAAGCTGTCCATTTCCAAATTGGCAGAGGTATGTACATCTTCAATGGGCTGCAGGTGCATCTCTTTCGAAAAACCGAGCTCTTTCATCTCTGCACCGCCATTTTTAATAAATATTTTATGGATCTTTTCTTCAACAGCACTTATATCGGCTCTGTCATCAAGTTCCAGATAGGTATAGACGAGGTTGTTGCCAACCCAACTTGCATCAAACTGACTTATGAATGGTTTCCATATGCTTGTTTCCCTGGAGATCACATACGTAGGCTTTAAGTGAGTTGGGTAACCATCATTTTCAATAACTCCGGTAACTTCATAATCCTGAGCACCTGTAAGGCTATTAAGCTTGATCGTTTTACCCATAGGATCCTGGCTACCAAATATCCTTGCGGCTGTTTTCTTGTCTAGTACAACCGCATTATTATGAGGAAAAGCTTGCTCAGCACTACCTTTTACAAACTTGTACTTCAGCACATCAAAAAAATCGGGCTCAGTTACCATCCCTCCATCGATATAAAAGGCTTCATCTTCGTATGAAATGAGGTCTTTACTACCAAACAAAGTAGGCATCAAAATACGGATTGAATTTTTTATCTCCGGTATTTCCGATTCAATTACAGGAGCAATAGGCATAGAAGAGGACCCTATATTGATAGCCTCACCACTCTTCTGCGTCAAGTGTGAGGTCACCCTTAACAATCTTTTTCCATGATGCTGATCGTAGCTAAGCTGCTCTGAAGTATATAAAAATAAGAGCAGGCAGCAAGCAAGGCTTACGGAAAGTCCTAAAATATTAATGGCTGCGAAAAGCTTGTTTCGCATAATATTTCTAAAAGTAATCTTTAGGTAGTTTTTAATCATAGCTTTATGCTTTTCAAAAATTGCTTTCCAACGATTATGCCATTCATTAAAATCGCTTATAATCAGCAATTTACAATTGATTTTGAGTTACAAAACCGTACAAGTGCCCACTGACAGAACATAAAAGTGCCCATTGATGGACACTTATTTAAGTATTTTCTATCTTTTGTAATAGATTTGGAACTAATGGATTCGGTAAGATTAAGGTTTATTAATCTTTAAAGGCTTAGTAAAGCTGGTCCAGAAAACCAAAATGAGATGACCAAACAACAAGGTAAAATATTAGTCGTTGACGATGACGAGATCATTCTGCTGACAGCTAAAATGTTTTTAGAGCAGTACTTCTCAGAAGTAAACACTTTGAACATTCCTAAAAATATTCCTGATGAGCTAGACAAACAAACTTATGATGTGGTACTGCTCGATATGAACTTTAGGCAGGGAGAAACCTCCGGAAAGGAAGGGATGAAATGGCTAAAGGAAATCATTAGTATTTCTCCTGAAACAAGTGTATTACTGATGACTGCATATGGTGAAGTAAATCTGGCCGTAGAAGCTATGAAAGAAGGGGCAGCAGATTTCATCGTTAAGCCCTGGCAAAATGAAAGACTTCTCGCTACAGTCCAAACAGCTCTTAAACTATCGGATCAACAAAAACAGGTACGGCACCTCAAATCGCAGCAAAAAATACTTTCTTCTTCAGCTGACCACCAGGCCGGCGATATCATTGGTCGGTCCAAAGCCATCAAAGAAGCCTTCACCATTATCAATAAGGTAGCTAAGACTGATGCAGACGTACTAATACTGGGTGAAAATGGTACTGGAAAGGAAGTGGCCGCCCGAGCGATTCATCGCCAGTCTAACCGGGCTGACCAGGTTTTTATAAGTGTTGATCTGGGTTCTATTTCTGAAACTCTTTTTGAAAGCGAGCTTTTTGGTCATAAAAAAGGAGCCTTTACCGATGCTAAAGAGGATCGGACCGGCCGTTTCGAAGCAGCTTCAGGAGGCACACTCTTCCTCGACGAAATAGGCAATCTTTCTCTAGCCCTTCAAGCCAAACTACTTACTGTCCTCCAAAACAGGAAGATTATCAAGGTAGGCAGCAACCACCCTGTAGAAGTTGATGTGCGGGTAATCTGCGCAACCAACAGCAACTTATATAATATGGTGAGTGAGGGGAGCTTTCGTGAAGACTTGCTTTACAGGATCAACACTGTTGAATGCACCATACCTCCATTAAGAAACCGAATAGAAGATATACCTCTGCTGACCGATCACTTTCTGGAAATATATTGCAAAAAGTATAATAAATCGAAACTCTACCTTCCGGAGGGAGTCATCAAAAGATTACAAAAATATAGTTGGCCAGGAAATATTCGTGAATTACAACATGCTATTGAACGGGCAGTGATCATGAGTGATGGTAATGAACTGCAAAGCAGAGATTTTTCATTTCCCGGAGACTCCCCAAAAGAAGAACAAGTATTTGATAACTATAACCTGGAGAACCTGGAAGCCTGGGCTATAAAAAATGCGATTAAAAAACATAATGGCAACATAAGTCACGCTGCCAAAGAGTTAGGACTATCAAGAGGTGCCATGTATAGAAGAATGGAAAAGTATGGAATATAAATAAGAGAGATTAGGAAAGGCTATGCGCAAAAACTTCAGATATAATGTCATTTTCAGAGTATTGCTTGTTGCGGTACTCTTAACTCTACTTATCTACTTTCTACTAGTGAGTAAAAACTATCTCAGAAGTACATACTTTGCCATATTTTTGATAGTCGCAATTATTGAGTTTATCTGGTATGTAGACAGAAGCAACAGAGATTTTGCTGCTTTCCTACTGGCTCTTCTGCAAAATGACTTTACTACCACATTCTCTGAAACCTCCAAAGGCCAGTCATTCAATGAACTTCATTCGGCTTTTAACCAGATCACGCAAAAGTTTAAAACTATAAGTTCCGAAAAAGAGGTGCAGCATATCTACCTTGAATCCTTGGTTGAACATGTCAGCGTAGGCATCTTAAGCTATGACGAAAAGGAGAAGATTCATCTCATGAACGGAGCTTTGAAAAACCTGCTCAATAAACCTCAGGTGCTCTACCTCAAAGGTCTTGAAGGAATAGACAAAAGACTTTTAAATACCATCCGCCATATCAAACCCGGAGAAAATCGGTTAGTGAAGATAAAACTATCAAACCAGCTACTTCAACTCAGCCTCCATGCCTCAGAATTTAAACTCCATGCACAATATTATAAACTGGTATCTTTTCAGAATATTAAAAATGAACTCGATGCCAATGAAATGGATGCATGGCAAAAGCTGATCAGGGTACTAACCCACGAAATCATGAATTCAGTTACCCCTATCTCTTCTCTAAGCAATACCCTTTACGAGATCATTGAAAAAGAGAACAAAAAAGGCACACTTAATCAGGATACTATCCAGAAAGTACTCACTGGTCTGGACGCAGTGAAAAGCCGAAGTGCCGGACTTCAATCTTTTACTGAAGCCTATAGAAACCTCACCAGGATACCTCCTCCTAATTTCAAAGAGGTCTATATAAAAGATGTACTAAAGAGAATCGAAACATTACTCAGGCCTAACCTGGAAAATGTAGACTTCAGAATTGCATATGATGACGAATCAATTAAGATTTTAGCAGATACTGACCTATTAGATCAAGTTATCATCAACATTTTAAAAAATGCTCTTGAGGCTTTGGAAGATTCTGACAATCCAAAAATATTGATCACTGTAAATAGCCAGGAAAAGACAAAAATAAGCATAACCGATAATGGCCCTGGGATTGATGAAGATAAGGTAGATCAGGTTTTTGTACCGTTCTTCACTACAAAAAGGGGAGGCTCAGGAATTGGCCTTGCACTATCCAAACAAATCGTAAGACTCCATAATGGCACTTTACAGGTGGAATCCGTACCGGGCCAGGGCACCTCATTCATTATTGAGCTATAAAACTAATGCTGTTCTTCCTGCTTTTTCTTTCTGTAGTACCTTTTAGCTTTAGCTGCACTACCGCAAGCTTGCATATCGCACCACCTCCTGCTATTGTTCTTGCTTTTATCTAAAAACACCCAACCACATGCGCCACACTCCTTCACACGACCTAACTTGCCTGACATGAGTAAGTCATAAGCTGACTTAATTACCGGATAAATGGGCTTCCGCAATTCTTTTCCTTTCCAGAAATATGAAGGAGTGTCACTAACATCCACACCTAACTTGGACATTGTCTCTGATAACAGTTCATTAAATTGCTCCTGCACGACAGCACCAACCTCCTGCTGACGGATGATCGCTATAAAAAGCGAGTAAAGAACGGCACGGGCCTCAACAATACCTTTCAAAAGCAAGTCTGCCTTTTCAGAATGCTGAAATGTTTTCTGTAACTGATCAATATCTTCAGCCGGCAAGGTGTTCATTCTCGCACTCCACCTCAAAACATCATCATAAGACACCAGGTAATCCTCCGGGTCAGCAACAGTCCAGTCATGCACGGTATTAATAAAATCAAGACAAAGCCACCCGCCATGTAAGCTGATACTATCAATGCTTCTTTCATGTGTCATCACAACAAAGATAGGGAGGATTGACAAGAAATATTTATCACCAGTAAAATACATTTTGATAGTGATAAATAAATCAATACTTTTATACCATCAAAATGTATTTTAATAGTATAAAAATGAATTATGATCGCTAGGACATGGCATGAAAAAGTGCCCCACACCAAAAAGGATGAATATTGGAACTACTTACAAAAAACTGGTTTCCAGGATTATACTAATACCAAGAACAATCTTGGCTGCCATTTCTTGCTGATCACCTTTTGGGGTTCAGTAGAGTCCATAAAGATTTTTGCAGACGAGCAATACGAAAAATCACGATATCACCCTGAAGATGCCAGCTGTTTGCTGGAAATAGAACCTTTTGTGCAACATTATGAAGTCAAGGAATTAAAATCACCACCCTCCCATACAGAGAGACTCAGTGCCACTACCTGAGGTGTGAACACAATAACTCCATGGAATTTTCCCCATGAGTAATAAAATAACTAAAACTAATAACTATGAAAGAAGTAGTAACAAAATCACTAACACATGCATTGGAAGGCTATAACAGCCACCTTGCTGCACACAATATTCTGGAAGGACTAACACTAAATACCGCAAGCAAAACCTTACCGGGTAGCCCATATACCATATGGCAACTTATTGGTCATATAAGCTTCTGGCAGGAACGGACCATTGCTCACCTTAAAGGCCAACCTCTAACCAGAGTACACAACATAGAAGAAGGCTGGCCATTTGGAAAATCACCTTCAAATAGTAATGAATTACAGGACTCAATTCACACACTACTCTCAGGAGTAACTGAAGTTAAACAATTGCTGGAAAAGGTTGCAGACCTCAAGCACCCCCCAAGTTACGACAGTTGCTATGATCTGATAACCTCAATGGCTACTCACCTTTCATACCACCTGGGTCAAATCATGATCTTAAGACGAATGCAGGGAGATTACCCTCCTCCATCAGGTGAGTACCCATGGTAAAAGTAAATGGGTGGCGGGTAGTTTACCTTGACTAGTGTAAAATTATTACTATATTTACGTGTTGTTGTACTATAGCTTGGCAAACAACGCCACCATGAATGCTATTTCATTAAAACCTTTCGCCACACTGAAAAAAAGCAACGATCTTAAGATCATTGTAGTATCAGTTCTCTATTACGCATCTGCTCAGTTCGGTTTATGGCTCTCTTTTGGAGAAACAAAAACCGTTCCTCTATGGCCACCGGCTGGCCTGGCTTTAGCATTGCTGATCATTCTTAAGCATCGCACCTGGCCTGCCATTACCATAGGTTCGCTTATTGCTGTTGCCTTGATATTTCTCCATCTTGGTATTACTTTTTCGTTTTCAGTGGTTATGGCTATGGTTGTAATAGCTATTGGCAATACTCTTGAAGCACTATTTGGCTATTTTCTCATTAGGAAGTTTATCAAAGTCCGTAATCCATTTTTAAAAACAACACACGTTTTCATTTTCCTATTAGTAGCGCTGCTCATGTGCACCTTGGGCTCAGGCATTTCGATGCTAAGCATGTGGTTCAATCACATAATAACTTCTGAAGCAATATTATCCACATTTTCAAGTCTATGGCTGAGTAACGTGGCAAGTGTATTGATCATAACGCCATTCGTAATTTCATGGACCGCCAACTTCAAGATCGAGTTTAACTGGCACCGTATTGTGGAAGGTATAATTTTTATAGCCGCCCTGGCTTTAATTGTTATGTCTCTTCAGATTGACACCATTTCTTCAACCATTGAGAAATCCGTCCCTTTTCTTATCATGCCCTTCCTCTTATGGTTAGGATTCAGGTTTAACCTTCAAACCACAATGACCGGTATATTGATTGCATCATTGCTGGCTATCTATTTCACACTTCACTATGAAGGCCCTTTTGTATTGGACAGTGAAGATAACTCAAGGCTAATCCTGCAGGTATTCATCGGGGTAATCAGCATATCCACAATCATTCTTTACGCTACAGTAAATGAACGTACTGTAGCACAAAAGGCCATCGAAAAGTTTAACGAGCAACTGGAAACAAAAGTAAAAGAACGCACTCAAGAGCTTCATGATGAGATTCAGGTTCGCAAAAAGATTGAAGAAAAAACAAGGATCTCAAATAGCAAATTAAGGAAAGCCAATATTGAACTGGATAATTTTGTTTACAGCGTATCTCATGATTTAAGGGCTCCCATTGCCTCAGTACTAGGACTGGTCAACCTGGCCAAAAAAGAAGAGGATATAATCATGATGAAGAAATACCTGGCCATGGTAGCAGAAAGTGCCGAAAGGCAAGATACTTTCATCAAAGATATCCTTGACCTATCAAGAAACGCCAGATTGGAAGTAGACAGTGAAAAAATTGAATTTGAAGAAATGATCAATGAGATATTTGATCAACTCAAATATAGCTCAGGGGAAAAGCAAATACTTAAAGACATCTACATCAAGCAGGACGTCCCTTTCAATTCAGACAAGAAACGACTAAAAGTAATTTTTAATAACCTTATCTCCAATGCCATCAGGTACAGTAACCATACTGATCCCTACATTAAAATTGACATTGCTGTAAACAGTGTAACGGCCAAGATCAACATTAATGACAATGGTCGTGGCATCCCCAAAGGTCATCTAAAGAATGTTTTCAAAATGTTTTATCGCGCTACAGATGATAATGCTGGTTCTGGGCTGGGTTTATACATTGTCAAAGAGACTGTAGATAAGCTGCGCGGTAATGTAGCACTAAACTCAGTCGAGAAGAAAGGTACTACTGTAAACCTCGAAATACCCAACTTGTCAGATAACTAAGCTTAATCAATGTAAGTATTCCGGTCAATTGCATTATACAGCTGCTCCATTTCCCTGATTTTAGAGTCATAGCCGTCTATTTCGTGGTAAAAGAAACAAGTCATTAACGAATCTGTAGCTCTGTTGCTGACCCTGAAACGTGATACCGTATTGCCATCACGCCAGACCAATTCATAGTTTCTAAGCGCCTTATTCAACTCATAATACCCTCCATACTTCTTCACAATACTACCACTATCCAGTTGTTGCTTGCTATATTCATCCAAAGGCTTAAACCGGGAAAGTCCCAAAGAATCCAATAAAAAATCAGAGACATCATTCTTAATCTTATACCTCAGCTTGACCAACGCAGAGTCCATAAAATAGAAGACCAGCTCTTCGACATGAGCACGCCCAATGGTCATGGCAGGATAATCTACTTTATAAAAGATCAGCCTCCGATCGAAAAACTCTCCAATATTTCGGGCGCCACCCAAACTCAGCATTGACATTTTTTCTTTTAACTCTACTTCCTTAAAATCCCCCTGCACCAGCTCACTAGGTTTGTTAAATTTCTCTTTAGTAATATCAAGCCTTGCTTTTGTAGAACGGTATTCACTACAGCTTACAATGGCTATTGAAACTATTAAAAGCCAAACTCTATTCATCTATCCTTAATTCTATACATAAATTTTAGCCCCGACCAGACTTCATCCACAGCACATATTTTAACATCTACTAAGCCAATATTCACCCCTATACTTCTTACCAGATTCTCATCTATGGTTGTCGGTACTTTAGATGCTTTCTTGGGCCATGAGATCCAAAGCATTGCATCTTTTTTCATCCGACTTTTCAAAAGGGGCAGTTGCTCCTTCAATTCACCAACATCCCTGGTAAAAAAATGGAGGAAATCAGCCTGTTCGTCATCATTGGCAAGTTTTACATCGGGCAGATCGTCTAAAAGACTAAAGTAGTTGTCCGGCTGATTCACAAGAACTATCCTCGATCCTTCCTTTAAGCCAAGCTTTTTAACAAGAGGTGTGCTGGAGTATCCGGCCATAATTTGGAATATCTTATCTCCAATATAACCTTACCCCATTAAATATGAAAGCATCAATAAAAAATAAGGCCACCCAAGTTATTAGGTGGCCTTTGAGAAGTTATCATACAGGAAAAGTATCTTGCATCCGGTCTTCTTTGAAATTATTTTGAATTAAGCTTATCCAAAACTTCCATAACCTCTTTTACGTGAACTCTGGAAGTCTCAAGAAGAGCCTTTTCTTCATCGTTAAGATCAAGTTCAATAATTTTCTCAATACCATTTTTACCTAGAACAACAGGTACTCCAAGGTAGCAGTTATCTATACCGTACTCTCCTTCAAGCTTAACGCAAACAGGGAATACCCTTCTCTGATCTTTCACAATAGCCTCAGCCATTTGAGCAGCTGCAGAACCAGGAGCATACCATGCTGAAGTTCCCATCAGTTTCACCAATTCGCCACCACCGGTTTTAGTTCTTTCAATGATTGCATCCAGTTTATCTTTTTCGATAAGCTCCGTTACAGGTATACCTCCTACGGTAGTGTACCTTGGAAGTGGCACCATAGTATCTCCATGTCCTCCCATAAGTACTGCCTGAATATCTTTAGGGGAGACGTTTAATGCTTCGGCAAGGAAAGCTCTGTAACGGGCAGTATCTAATATACCAGCCATACCCATCACTTTTG
Source organism: Fulvivirga marina (assembly GCF_016775155.1). Classification (GTDB taxonomy): domain Bacteria; phylum Bacteroidota; class Bacteroidia; order Cytophagales; family Cyclobacteriaceae; genus Fulvivirga; species Fulvivirga marina. The sequence goes on from NZ_JAEUGD010000002.1 coordinate 102,492, forward strand.
TTCTAGGCATTTTAGAGCTTAGGTGTGCCTGATATGTCATTACATCAAGAGGGTTTGACACTACGATGATAACAGCTTCTGGAGAATGCTTGATCACATTTTCCGTTACAGATTTAACAATACCCGCATTAGTTTCGATAAGGTCATCGCGGGTCATACCTGGTTTTCTTGGAAGACCCGAAGTAATTACAACCACATCAGAGCCTGCTGTTTTTGAGTAGTCATTGGTTGATCCTACAGTTCTTGTGTCATAAAGGTTGATAGGTGCCTTTTGCCAAATATCCAGTGATTTACCTTCGGCAACACCTTCTTTAATGTCAACAAGTACTACTTCATTGGCAATTTCTCGGTAGGCTAATACATCAGCACAGGTAGCGCCCACATTACCTGCCCCAACTACGGTTATCTTCATAATTTTTTATATGATTTTGTATGAATGAATTGAATTATCACGGTGGACAAATTTAATTAATCAATGTGACAAATTAAACTATTCAGGGTTTACTGTTTTCAGTTGCACAGTTCAAAGTTTTTCAACAATTAACCCCCTGTTTTTATGCCGGAAGTTTCAAAGATTAACCTTCAAACTGCTACACCAGAAGCAGCCAACTATAAATAACGAACTTATCTCAGCCTCGGTAAACCTGACTAAGATGAAAAAAGCCCCGGGAAGACTTGTAGGCCTTGAAAAGGTTAGAATTGTACTCGTTGTATATTTCTGCCAGCGACTCAAGCATCTTTACCTTGATTTTCAAATTGCTTTCAAAAATATCAAAGATATTATCCTGAGGTATTACGTAAAACTCAGCAGTTTCAGAACTAACAAATGCATTAAGCTGCCTGTTAGCATCCTTTAAAAGACAGCTTTCTCCAAGTGCAACACCAGCCCGAACACGGGTAAGACTCTCAAAGTCTTCGTTAACATCAATGTTTAGAGAAACCTCTCCCTTCTTCAGCAGGTAAAGCGCATGGCTTGGATCTCCTCGAAAAAAAACAACTTCATTCTGCTCATACTTCCTTTCATACATAAAAGGAAGAAAAAGTGACATCTGCTTGTAGTTCAAATCGGAAAACAATCTGATCTTAGCTAGAAAAACAAACATGTTATGCTCCTGAGCCGTGAAAGTTTTTTTAAAGGGATTAATCATTCTGCAACATTACCATATTGAATATCCTTTTTGTGTCAGGACGAACTTTGAACCGATCATCTACACGGTGTCCAACTACCCATACTACCTCTCCTGCCGACTCAATAACACATACTCGTTCTTTCAAGTTTAAAGGAATTTTCTCATCTATCATAAAATCGCTAATCTTTTTTTTACCCCTCATCCCCAGCGGCCTAAACGCATCTCCCTCCACCCACTTACGTAGTTTAAGCGGAAACTTCAAACAGTCGAAATCAAGACTAGCCTCATGTTTTTGCTTTAAGAAATTTTTGGGCTCTCCGGAATAATAACACCTTAGTTTAACAACCTCATTATCCACATATTCTTCATTGATTTCAATATACTGTTCCCCTATCTCTCCTTTTTTTAAAGGACTTATGATCAGGTGAGACCGGTCAATATTTAGCTGATAACTTCCTGAAAGGAACATTTTCCCCACAAGCCCCTCCAACCCATTTAATATCTCCTGCACCTGCTGCCAGTTGTAACCATACGGCTTTAAGAGCTCTTCAATCACCACCGCTGGCTGCTCCGCTATTTTCTCCTTCAAAAGGTATAGATCTTCCCCCTGTTCAGTCAAACTCTCCCTCCTCAATTGGTCGACACGCTGTTGCAACACCTTCTCTGTGCCCTCCAGTCGCTGACTAACCTGCATGAAAGTAGTGACCATAGATGGGTTGATTTTTTTTAAGGCTGGTATAACCTCATGACGAATCAGGTTTCTGCTATACTTAGTAGATTGATTACTGCTATCTTCCCTCCATTGCAATCCCTTCTGCCTGGCAAAACTTAAAATATTTTCCTTTGAAGCAAACAGCAGAGGTCTGATCAAATTATTCTTCTTAGGGAGAATTCCACGCAACCCGGCAATACCTGTACCCTTTGTAAGGTTAAAGAGTACGGTTTCAAGACTATCATCTAAATGATGCGCGGTAGCAATGTATTTGAAATTATGCTCTGCCATCAGATCTGAGAACCAACCATAGCGCAGGTCACGAGCAGCCATCTGCGTCGAAACTCCTTGCAGTGCGGCATAATTTTTGGTGTCAAAGGACTGAACAAAACATGATACATTATTTAACTGTGCCAGCTCCCTTACAAAAACTTCATCTCCATCGGATTCCAACCCGCGAAGCTGAAAATTACAGTGAGCTATGGCAAAATTAAATCCGGCATCCTTGAACAACCTGACGAGAACCACTGAATCAACTCCACCGCTTACCGCTAAAAGCATTTTATCCTCTTTTTGGCAAATATTATGGGAAGAGATGAAATCTAAAAAGTCTTTAACCATCGGAGCACGGGCTTTTTTGTTTAATTTTGAGATTGCTAATGCAAATTAGAAGGATGCCTTTTGACAAACATATTAATTTTATATGACTAAGCATTCCTGCAGTTTGCTAAAATACTGGGATAGAACAGATGAAATCAACACTTAAAATAGTACTTGTCATAGGATTTACCATGTTTTTGGGAAGCTCCGGTTTTGCGCAAAAGAAGGTAAAAATGAAGCAGGCGGACAAACTATTTGGTGGGATCAATAAAGCAGGAGAACGTTTCGACCGTTTTATTGGAGACGTGATCTTTGAACAAAGCGAAACCACCATATATAGTGACTCCGTACATTTTTATAGCAAAAGGAATTATATGGAAGCTTTTGGAAGTGTAAAAATTACCGAAGGCGACTCCGTGGTGATTACTGCTAAAAAATTGATCTATGAAGGTGACAAGAAAGAGGCCAAACTTCGAGAAAATGTAGTATTTGTAAAAAAAGGTCAGGTTACTTTATATACAGACTACCTTGACTATCATAGGAACCAACAAGAAGCTAGATACTACAATGGTGGAAAGCTTGTAGATAGCACCAATGTATTGACGAGTAAAAAAGGGTACTATCAGGTCAACACCAACATGGCCTCCTTTAAATCCGATGTAGTCGGAAAGAACCCGGACTACACTTTAGAGTCTGATACACTTCAGTACAACACCAAAACCAATATTGTATATTTTCGGGGCCCTACACAATTGACAGATGTGGATGGAAATGTATTTAACTACAAAGAAGGCCAGTATGATACAAAAATTAAAAGATCGGATCTCAACCTGGGGCAAATCGAAACAAAATCATATACCCTGGAGGGTGACAACCTGTTTCTTGATGATCTTAGAAAATATTACAGGGCTGTAGGTAATGTAGAAATGATCTCAAAAGAACAGGATGTGATCATCACCGGGGACCGGAGTTTCTACGAGAAAAGTACAGGTATAGCCAAAGTATTTGGGCGAGCGCTTATGAAAAAGATCATGGCTCAAGATACCATGTACCTGACAGCAGACACACTTGTGGCTATTGAAAGTGATGACCCTGCCAAGAAAAGGCTGCTGGCTTACAAAAATGTAAAAATATTCAAACCTGACCTTCAGGGACGAGCTGATTCGCTGGCTTATGTAACTGCCGACTCCATCATTTATTTCTATGATGATCCGGTACTATGGTCGGCCGGAAATCAAATGACAGCAGACTCCATCAATGTTGAAATTGCCAACAACACTATCAACAAACTCAACATGTCAGTCAACTCATTCGTAATATCAAAAGATAGTATAGACAACTTTAATCAAATCAAAGGGCGCTCTATGGTTGCTCATTTTAGCAGGGGTAATATTCAAAAAGTGGATGTTAATGGAAATGGAGAGAGCCTTTTCCATGCACTGGATGAAACGGAGTCGTACCTGGTAGGGATTAACAAAATCATTTGTAGCTATATGCTGATCAAGTTTAAGGAAAACAAGGCTGACAATATCTCATTTTATGTAAAGCCGGAAGCATCATTTATTCCTCCACATGAGATCAATGCACCTCAAAAAAAGTTGAAGGACTTCAACTGGAGAGAAAAAGAGAAGCCTGAAAAAAACGAAATGCTGGAAAGTACTATACTTGCTCAGCAAAAAAACTCCAAGCAAACGATAAAAAAAGCTCCTAAACTAATACCTGATGAACCAGATGTGTTAAGACCGAAGCAGAAAGAAAATGAATAATATCCTAACTCAAAAAATAAGGTCGCCAAAAACAAAAAAATTCGTATCAATTATAAATAATTTTACGTATCTTAAATGATTACACCACGCCAACGAATGGCTACAAAAATTATTATGTGCTAATATGAAAATATTCCTATCAATGATATTCAGTTTTGCGATAATTTGCTTTGCGCATGCGCAGAATTTTGAAGTCATTGAGCAATCCGGCACATTAAAAGGTAGCATTGGAGGCACTGTTAAGGCCCCAATCAAAATAAAAAATACGAGCGACCGTCCCATTCAAATTATTGTAAAAAGAACCGATCAAATAATAGGTACCAGCCAAAGCAGCTACTTCTGTTGGGGGGATGAGTGTTATGAACCAGAAATTAGTCAGATGCCCCTATCCAAGAAACTGGAACCTGGCGAGACTTCATCTAAACTAAAGACCGTTCTGGAAACCGGTCTTTCAGCAGGGTTCAGCACTGTAAAATATTTAATATACGACAGAGATAACCCTTCCGACGCGGTAGAATATGAGGTAACCTACACTGTTGAAGATCTGGACAAGAAAAATACTATTTTCAGCTCTGATCAAGTCCACATCAATGATGTTTACCCAAACCCGGTAGTAGATTTTGCCATCATTGACTATAACCTGCTTAAAGAAGACATACATGCAAAAATAGTCATACACAATGTATTGGGAAGCATCATAGGAGAGTATGAACTCGCCTACCTGGAAACTAAGCTAAAGATCAATACCGAAGAGCTTAATCCAGGCGTTTATTTTTACACCTTATATATTGACAACGATGGGATTATGACCAGAAAGCTTGTCATCAGAAAATAAAAGCTTCAAATTAAAACTACCCGTAAAATTCTTTCGTTATAAACCCTGATCTCAAGCCAATATCATTTTATTGCTTATTAACGATTACTAACCTATATTTGCACCCTTATGTTGAAACGGGTATTTTTTAAGTATTTTTTAGCTGCTTTTCTCATCTTTTCTCTGGCATCATGCAGCAAGTTCAGAAAAATAGAAAAAAGTGAGGATTGGCGTGTGAAATATGACGCAGCTTTAAACTATTACGAAAACAAGGATTATTATCGGGCCGGAGCACTTTTCGATCAGATATTACCTATCGTGAGAGGACTTCCCGAAGGAGAAAAAGTTCAGTTCTACTTTGCTTATACACAGTACTACGAAAAATACTATTTACTGGCAGCACACCACTTCAAAGTTTTCTATCAGACATATGCTAGAAGTGAATTTGCTCAGGAGGCTCAATTTATGCATGCCTATTCTCTGTACGCTAATTCTCCCGTTTATAATCTGGATCAAACCAGTAGCATAGAAGCTGTTATAGCCATGCAAAATTTTTTAAACAAATACCCTGACAGTAAGTTCAGAGAGGATGCATCAAAGGTAATTGACGAAATACAGGAAAAACTAGAGAAAAAAGGCTACGAAAACGCAAAACAATATTATAAATTAGAACGTCATAAAGCAGCAGTAGTAGCTTTTGAAACTTTTAAAAATGATTTCCCTGATTCTAAGTTTAATGAGGAGATAGCATTTTTGAAATTCATGGCACAATATAGCCTTGCGGGTAAAAGCATACTTTCCAAACAACTGGAAAGATACCGACAAGCTAACGAATACTATCTGGAGTTCATTGATCAGTACCCTGATAGTGAATATATTCGTGAAGCTGAAAAAAAATATAACGACAGCCTGGAGAGAGTTACCGAGCTGGCTAAGAAATAAAATAACTTTAATAAATATAACTATGGCTATTCAAGCATCTATTGTTACAAGAGATATGGACAAGCTTTCGGCTCCAACCGGAAACGTGTATGAAAGTGTAGCAATCATTTCAAAAAGAGCAAGACAAATAGCGGTAAACGTAAAAGAAGAACTGAACTCAAAACTGGCTGAGTTTGCGTCTACTGTAGATAACCTTGAAGAAATTTTTGAAAACAGAGAGCAAATAGAGATCTCAAAGTTTTATGAAAGAATGCCAAAAGCTACCAATGTAGCTATCGAGGAATTCTCTGAAGGCAAAGTTCTTTTCAGACGTAGAGAAGACGAAGAAGGCGGCTTGCAACTTTAATTGGCTTCGGCATGCTCCAGGGAAAGAAAATTATATTGGGAGTATGTGGTAGCATAGCTGCTTATAAATCAGCTCTTCTGGTAAGATTACTTGTAAAAGAAGGTGCAGAGGTAAAAGTTATCATGACCACCTCTGCATCTGACTTTATACCCCCTCTCACATTATCCACACTATCAAAGCACCCTGTTTACTCCCGTTTTATAAAGGATGACTCTGGACAATGGAATAACCATGTTGAATTAGGACTCTGGGCCGACCTATTCATAATTGCTCCGGCAAGTGCAAACACCATCTCTAAAATGGCTCATGGCCTTTGTGATAACCTGCTCCTGGCTACCTATCTTTCAGCACGATGTCCTGTATATGTTGCTCCTGCCATGGACCTTGACATGTATACACACCCTTCAACGCAACGCAACATATCACTACTTGAAGAATATGGCAACAAAGTGATAGATGCTGGACATGGTGAATTGGCCAGTGGCCTTGTAGGTCAGGGACGAATGGCTGAGCCTGAAGATATCCTGCAAGAGGTAAAAAGCTTCTTCGATAAAAAAAAAGCACTTGCAGGTAAGAAGGTTCTAATCACTGCTGGCCCTACTTATGAGGCCATAGACCCGGTAAGGTTCATAGGCAATCACTCCAGTGGTAAAATGGGCTATGCTCTGGCTCATCATATGGCACTAAATGGCGCTCAAGTTGTATTGATTAGCGGCCCCTCTCAACAATCTGTAGACCATAACAATATAGAGTTAATTAAGGTCACCTCTGCCCAGGAAATGTACGATGCCTGCATACAGCACTTTCCTAATGCCGACATAGCAGTACTCTCGGCAGCAGTCGCCGATTATAAACCAGCCCAAATGTCCGATCAAAAGATCAAGAAAAAGTCCAATTCACTTACTCTCGAGTTAGTCAAAACACAAGACATCGCTGCATCGCTGGGAAAATTGAAAAAAAATGGGCAGTTTACCGTAGGTTTTGCTTTGGAGACGGAAAATGAACTGGACAATGCCCAAAACAAGATCAAGTCAAAAAACTTTGATTTGATTGTACTGAATTCGCTCAATGATAAGGGTGCAGGGTTTGGGCATGATACCAACAAGATATCTATCATAGACAAACAAAATAATGTCCGCGATTTTGAGTTAAAAAGTAAAACCGATGTAGCTAAAGACATTATTAACACAATTATAGAGGTGATCAATGCGTAAGTTAACCTTGGCCATATTATTTTTCTCTACCCTACTTTCCGTTAAAGCTCAGGAACTCAACTGCAGAGTAACTATCAATGCAGACCAGGTTCAGTCCTCTGACAGAAGAATATTTGAAGACATGGAAAATGCCTTCTCGCAATTCCTGAATAATCAAAAGTGGACTGATGACCAATTTGAAAGCTTCGAAAGAATCAAATGCAACCTGATCATTACGTTACAGGACCCAAAAAGCATTGGCAACTATGAAGCAACCGTGCAAGTACAATCTGCAAGACCAGTTTACAACTCCAATTACGAGTCTATCCTGATCAATTTTGCTGACCGTGACTGGCAATTTGAATACGTAGAATCTCAGCCGCTGAATTTTAATATCAATAGCTTTAATACCAACCTTACATCCATGCTGGCATTTTATGCATACCTGATTCTAGGCATGGACTACGACTCGTTCAGCGAAATGGGCGGCTCTACATACTTCCAAAAAGCTCTTACTATTGTTAACAATGCCCAACAGGCCAATCGGCCTGGGTGGAATGCTCTGGGAAGCACACGAAACCGCTATTGGCTGATAGAGAATCTTACTAATCAGCAAATGCATGATATTCGTAAAGGCATTTACAAATACCACAGACTGGCCTTGGATACATATGAACTGGATAGAGATAAGAGCCGCCAGCAAATACTGGAAGTATTAAAGAGCATCAAAAAGATACGAGAAATATATCCAAGCTCAATATTGATCATCAGTTTCCTGGATGCAAAGTCGGATGAGTTGATCAATATTTTTTCTGAGGGCAATATTCAGGTAAGAAGAGAAGCTTTTGATATTCTTTCCACAATTGACCCTTCAAAAAGGAGTGAATACGAAAAAATAATAAAATAAATCGTGGCTAAACGTCAGTTAAGAATCCCCACTAACAACATACCTCAAAAGTGGCCAGAAATTTCAGGTAAAAAAGCTAATATTGTGCTTAGTAATGGCAGTGTATTGATGGCAACACTCCTTAACCTGCAAAACGATAGTCTGGAAATTAAAAACATGAGACTAACCAGGCAGGTGCTACCACTAAACGGAATATCTGAAATCATAATAGATTATTAATTAGGATGCTAAAACATCTTCTAATCAAGAATTATGCTTTAATCCAACAACTGGAAATCACCCCATCGGCCAACCTGAATATCATTACAGGAGAAACCGGTGCAGGTAAGTCTATTATGCTCGGGGCTGTTGGACTTCTTTTGGGTAAACGGGCCGACACCAAAGTACTTTTTGATGAAGAAAGTAAGTGCATCATAGAAGGTCACTTTGATGTTAAAAGCTATAACCTTCAAAAGGTCTTTGATGAGGAAGAGCTTGATTATGCAGAGATATCAATTTTCAGAAGGGAAATAAGCCCTACAGGTAAATCCCGGGCTTTTGTAAATGACACCCCTGTTACTCTGGATGTACTTAAAAGGCTGGGTACCCGCCTTATGGATGTACACTCACAGCATGAAACACTGAATCTCGGCAAGCAAAATTATCAACTTGCCTTTGTTGATGCTTTTGCTGGCACCACCCAGTTACGACACGCTTACAAAAAGGATTACGACACCTATAGAAAAACCCTAAAACACCTTGAGCAACTCAAAGCTGAAAATGCAGAAATAAGTAAGGAAGCAGATTTCAATGCTTTTTTATTGGATGAACTGGTGAAGGCTGATCTGAAAGCAGATGAACAGGCTGACTTGGAAGCTTCTCTGGAAGTGATGGAGCATGCAGAGGAAATTAAAACTAAATTAAATGGCTCACTGGATGTGCTCTCCAATAGTGAGTTTTCCGCCATTGACAGTTTACAACAGGCTAAAGTATTTCTTGGCCAACTGAGTAAATACTCCAAGAACTACTCTTCTCTTTATGAACGGTTAGAAAGTTCTTTTATTGAACTTCAGGACATTATCAGGGAACTGGAAAAAGAAGAGGAACTGGTTGAATTCAACCCGGAACAAACTCAATTGATGCAAGAACGGCTGAGCATGATCTACCAACTTCAGCAAAAACACCATGTTGGAAGCATTAAAGAACTGATTAGTATAAGAGAAGACCTAACCCTTAAAACTGAGCGCTTCAACAATATGGATGAAGAGATCAAGAAAGCAGAGACCGAAGTGGTCAGACTAAAGGGTATAGCGGAAAAAAAGGCACTCGAACTCAGCAAAAAACGTAATGCTGTATTTACAAAGCTGGAAAAAGAACTCGGCGAGCTTTTAGCCCAGGTAGGAATACCCGATGCAACTGTAAAGCTAACCAGCTCGAAAAGTGAGTTGACGGATAAAGGCATAGACCTGATCAACATGTTGTTCAGTGCCAATAAAGGCATTGCACCTCAAGAGCTTTCCAAAGTGGCTTCAGGCGGAGAGTTTTCACGATTTATGTTTTGCATAAAGTACATACTGGCCCAAAAGATTTCATTGCCTACCATAATTTTCGACGAGATAGATACCGGAGTATCTGGAGAAATTGCGCTGAAGCTGGGGTCAATGATGAAGCGTATGGCCCAAAGCCACCAACTGATTACTATTAGCCACCTACCTCAGGTAGCAGCCAAAGGAGACAAGCATTATTTCGTGTACAAAGACAGCTCATCGATCAAGGCTGAAAGTAAAATCAAGGCTCTGGAAGAAGCCGAGCGCATTGAGGAAATTGCCAAAATGATTGGAGGAGACAAACCATCGAGCATTGCTTTTGAAAATGCCAGAGAGCTAATTAGCTCTAATTAATTTTTGTATATTTATTCCTAATGCAGGAAAAAGTCCCTAATATAATCGAAGGCTTTACCCATACGGAATACCTTACGGTATTTAGCGCGATTATCTTTGGTTATGTAGGTGCCGAGTATTTTCAGGGATGGGGCTCTATTATAAAGAACCGTGATCACATCCGAATCTATTGGCAACACCTGCTTTGGACTATTTTTGCTTTCATTATGTTCATCCAAAACTGGTGGGGCATTTGGCCCAGAACCGCCGCCATCAATGAAAGTATTTTCTTCTTTATTTATTCTCTGATCCCAATATTTCTTTTCTACCTGATCAGTGTTATACTTTTTCCTGATTTCAAAAAGCATGAACAAGTTGACCTAAAAGATTATTTTTACAAGAATACCAGATGGCTCTTTTCACTTTTTGCCGTTTATTTCGTGCTTACCATTATCAGCTCCTTTGTATATGATGACATAGGGAATGTATTTGTACAGAATATAATCAGGGCTGGCGGTGTACTTTTGGCCGCAACTGCCGCATATTTCAACAAAAAGGTATGGTTACATACTGTTTTTCTCGCTCTTGGGTATTATATGTTAATCCAGTTTTTCCTAGCCCTGCCAACCTGAAGTACAAACTCCAATGTAAACAACTGTCTTCAGTACTATTCCCCGTAAAGGTGCCGAACATAACTCTTACTTTGTTCATAAGCATTTTTATAGTTAATTATGTCTTTCTAAACCTACTAATACAATGAAAAAGCATAATTGGTTATTGATTTTTCTTGGTCCGATTATTTTCTTCATACTTCTTCAACTCCAACATTCATCATACCTCACTCCTGAAATCTGGCGTGTACTAGCCCTCACCGCCTGGATGGTTACCTGGTGGATTACAGAAGCAGTGCCTATTCCGGTAACTGCACTTCTACCCATGATAATGCTTCCATTACTTCAAATCTTTAAAATAGCAGAAGCCACTGCTCCATACGCCAGCCCAATCATATTTCTTTTTATGGGGGGCTTCATGATAGCCATAGCCCTTGAAAAACACAACCTTCACTTACGCATAGCACTCAATCTGATTAAAATAACCGGAACCAGTGGTAATGGCATCATTCTTGGCTTCATGCTTTCCACTGCACTACTAAGCATGTGGATAAGCAACACTGCCACCGCCGTAATGATGCTGCCTGTTGCCGCTTCAGTGATTAACCTTCTGATTGAAAATACCAGTTCTACCAAGGTTTATAAAAATTTTGCACTGAGCCTTATGTTAAGCATCGCCTATGCTGCCAACATTGGCGGCACTATGACACTGATAGGCACCCCGCCTAATATTGTAATGGCCGGCTACCTGAGACAAATGCTAGGGTATGAAATGGAATTTAGCCGGTGGTTACTCATGGGAGTTCCTATAGGCCTTTTTCTTTTGTTTGCCTGTTATTTCCTACTTACCCGGGTTTTGTTTCCCAACCACATGAAAAACATAAAGGGCTCAGAAGAGGTAATCACGGGCAAACTGAACCAGCTAGGTTCCATCTCCAGAGAAGAGGCCATAGTTCTGGCCATATTTGCCATTACTGCGGCATGCTGGGTATTCAAATCACAATTGAATAAGCTGGTTGGAAGTGACTTGCTTTCTGACACCACTATAGCCATGGCTGGGGGAGCACTTATGTTCATTGTACCTGTCAGTCTCAATAAATCTACCTTCTTATTACAGTGGGAAGATACAACAAAGCTCCCCTGGGGTATTCTTATATTATTTGGTGGGGGCATGTGTCTGGCCAAGAGCCTTGAACATGTAGGTATAATTCAACTTATTGGTAAAGCAGTGAGTAGCTATCACGGCGCTAGTTTAATTGTACTTATATTGGTCATAACCGCAATTGTACTACTTATGACCGAACTTATGAGCAATGTTGCTCTGGTCGCAATATTTATCCCGGTAGTGATAGGCGTAGCCAAAGGCCTGGATTTAAATGCCCTTGTCTTGGTTATTCCAGCCACACTGGCTTCGAGCTGCGCATTTATGATGCCCATTTCTACGCCTCCAAATGCTATCGTTTTTGCCAGCGGCCACATCCGTATGCGAGACATGATGAAAGCAGGTATATGGCTCAATATCGTGGCCATTATCATACTGACAATGGCCACCTATTGGTTAGTAAATTTGATCTTTATCTAGCCAGATCTTCTTTCTTGGCTTTTTTCTCTTCAATGATATATGATAAACCCAGGCCTACACCTCCGAATATAAATAACATGGAGAAATAACTAAGTTCATTCATGTTCGTGCTTGAATCTATGAAGTAACCCACTATAAATCCCAGCCCGATCCCGATCAATAGCAGGGAAAATCTGAGGGGGCCACTGGTACTGGACCTTGCATTAGACAATTCTGCCGGAGACATTCCTTTTTCTATCATAGCTAAGCGTTCGTCATTAGTATATCTTCTTAAATAAATGATCATAATCACCACACCTATGATAGCTATGATTGGAATAAAGACAGCAATAAATTCGATTTCCATATTTTTGACCTTTAGTTAAACATTTTGCCCCTTTGACGCACTGCTTCAAATACAGGTTACAATGATCATGTATTTTTTTATCTCAAGGCTTACAACTGAATAACTCATTGTAAAAAAAGCAATTTAGCTGTAACTTGAATCAACTAACATGCGTCAAAGGGACGTGAAGAATTTGGATGATGACATCATAATAGACAAGGTACTCAGGGGGCAACGTGAACTCTATAACCAGCTTATAGAAAGGCATAAAAGCTATGCTTTCACCATTGCTTTAAACATCCTGAATAACCGGGAAGATGCTGAAGAAGTAGCACATGATAGTTTTATAAAAGCTTACCAAAGCCTGACTAATTTTAATCGCCAGTCAAAATTCTCGACCTGGCTTTACCGGATAGTTTTTAATACCGCTATTACCTGTAAAAGAAAACAAAGAGTAAAGAAGGAAAGCCTGGACACGGTTAAATACACTTATTATGAGGGGTCATCCGCTGAAATGGAAATTCAGGACCAAAAGAGGTTTATCAAGCAAGCGCTATCACTACTTCCGGAGATAGACAGAAGCATATTAACCTTATTCTATCTAAAGGAATTTTCGCTTGAGGAGATAGCTGACATAACTAAAATGAGCTTTAACACAGCCAAAGTAAGACTTCATAGGGCTAGAAAAAAACTGGCTGATGGTATGAAAACAATTTTAAAGGAAGAGGCATTAAATTTATAAGCATGATATAGTCATAAGGAAGAGTCATAACCCCTGGCAAACTGTTGAGGTAAAATGCGGAACCCCAAGGCCTAAACATTTGACCATAACTGATCCATATGATTATCAGGAATAAAAAATATACATATGAAAAAGCCATTGGAAATAACAGATGAGCTGCTACTAGATTATATAGATGGGTTACTTAATAAGGATGAAGCAGCCGATGTTGAGAAAGCATGTCTTCAGCCACAGATCGCATCGCGGTTGGAAGAACTTAAAAAGTTGGATCAGTTGATGTTGATGACCAATGTTTTGGAAACGCCTTCTAAAAATTTCAACAGTAAGGTAATGGCCAACTTGGACAAACCCATCATCAAAAGTATTCCGTACTCACGAAAAAACGGATTGATCATTCTTATTCTAGCTTTACTAACTGTAATCACAGGCTCATTATATATGACAGAAAGTATAATGGCTCTAGATATATTTGACTCGGTAAGCCTTCCGCAAATAAGCAGTGTTATAAAAATGCCTGGTGTGGAACTTCCGGATAGTGTTAACCTAAAAATCCTGACGGACGGGCTTTTGTTTACGGTATTAGTACTCTCTCTCTTATTGCTTGACAAGGTCATTCTTAGACCTTATTTCAGAAACCGACGAACTGAAGTACAATATTAATATTTACAAATGCACATAAGAAAGGCCGCCCTGTTAACCAAGGCGGCCTTTCCTTTTTTATTTATGAAGGATTAATACCTGTAATAATCAGGTTTGTATGGACCTTCAACAGTAACTCCAATGTATTCTGCCTGATCTTTGCTAAGCTCTTCAAGCTCAACACCAATTTTTTGCAGGTGAAGTCTTGCCACTTTCTCATCCAGATGCTTAGGCAAGGTATAAACTTTATTCTCGTATTTTTCAGAGTTATGCCAAAGTTCTATTTGAGCCAATGTCTGGTTTGTGAAAGAGTTTGACATTACAAAAGAAGGGTGACCAGTAGCACAACCAAGGTTTACTAATCTTCCTTCCGCTAAAAGAATGATATCATTACCATTTGACAATTTGTATTTGTCAACCTGAGGCTTGATCTCGTCTCTTTCTGCGTTTTTATTTAACCAGGCAACATCAATTTCATTATCAAAGTGGCCAATGTTACATACGATGGTTTTATCTTTCATGCTTTCAAAATGACGCCCCACGATGATATCTTTATTTCCTGTTGCGGTAACAACAATATCAGCTTCTTTCACTGCATCATCCATCTTTTTCACTTCAAAACCGTCCATGGCAGCCTGAAGCGCACAAATAGGATCTATCTCAGTAACGATTACTCTGGCTCCTGCTCCTCTTAAAGAAGCGGCAGAACCTTTTCCTACATCACCATACCCACCAACAACAGCAACTTTCCCGGCCATCATAACGTCAGTTGCTCTTCTGATAGCATCTACTAATGACTCTTTACAGCCATACTTGTTATCAAACTTTGACTTGGTTACAGAATCATTTACGTTGATAGCAGGCATTACCAAAGTACCATTCTTCTCTCTTTCGATTAACCTGTGAACTCCTGTGGTAGTTTCTTCAGAAAGCCCTTTGATACCCGGAACATACTGAGGGTATTTATCAAAAACCATATTGGTAAGGTCGCCTCCGTCATCCAATATCATGTTTAGGGGCTGACCGTCAGGGAAAACAAGCGTTTGCTCAATGCACCAGTCAAACTCTTCAGCATTCATGCCTTTCCATGCATATACAGGTATACCTGCAGCAGCAATAGCAGCAGCAGCATGGTCCTGAGTAGAGAATATATTACAGGAAGACCAGGTAACATCAGCACCTAGCTCTACCAATGTTTCTATTAAAACTGCAGTCTGAATAGTCATGTGTAAACAACCTGCAATTCTGGCGCCCTTCAGGGGCTTTTCTTTTCCATACTCTTCGCGAAGTGCCATTAATCCTGGCATCTCCGCCTCCGCAAGTTCTATTTCCTTACGGCCCCACGCTGCCAAAGAAATATCTTTGACTTTGTATTTTACTTTTTCCTCAATCATTATATTAGATGTTTTATTTCTGTTTTACCAAACGTAAAGGTACAATAAAGGTTCGAAAAGGACAATTTCACAAGCTTTTAAGACAAATAACACACCTATTTTAGAGGGGTATAAAAGCACTAACCCTCTCACTTTCTTCACATTAAAACAAAAGCTAAATTCACATTTTAATAAATGATTAACATCATAACACTTGAGTAATATCATTTGTTAACTTTGCGGCCGTATTCACAAAAGGCTGGTGCCTTTATCCCCATAATTGTCAATAAACCGTTGCCATTATGTACGATAGCGAATCAGTTCTTCTTATCATCATTTTTATAGTTGGCTTTGCTGCCATAGCATTTGAACACAACCTGCAAGTTAACAAAAGCTGGATAGCTTTATTCACCGGATCCATCATGTGGATAGTAGTGGCGATAGGTGAAGATGAGGAGGTACTCAGAGAAGCTATACTGCATGAATCTGCAGAAATTTTTGCCCTCATCGTCTTTTTAATGGGTGCCATGACCATAGTAGAAATGATGGCACATTTCCGCTTTTTCACCTGGGTGGAGTCGAAACTTCTCATATTGAAAATATCTGACAGGCAGTTATTTTGGCTTATGGGGCTTACCACATTTATGGCTTCTGCGCTACTGGACAACCTTACCAGTACATTAATCATGATCCAGATCGGCAGACACCTATATATTAAAAAAAGGAACTTTGTTATATATGTCATCAACATTGTTATTGCCGCCAATGCCGGCGGAGCCATGTCACCTGTAGGTGACGTAACGACCATCATGCTATGGCTTGCCGGTAAATTCACGGCATGGCAAATTCTCTTTTATGGCTTGATCCCTTCTATTATAGCCTGGATAGTACCTCAAGCCATGTTGACTTTAAAAATTACAAACGAAGATCGCAAAAGTAGAGAAAGCAAGGAAGTACTGCCCCTACAATGGAGCATCATATTTATAGGCCTGTTCACCTTTGGTTTTGCTGTAATTGTTAACCTTTTCCACCTCCCTCCTTTTATTGGCATACTCCTGGGGCTCGGAGCCTGTGCCATTGTTATTGACTATCGCCTGAAACAAGGAACACTTAAAAAAAGAGCCGGACATATTGTGAATATCATTAAAACCATTGATATGGCTACGCTCAATTTCTTCATTGGCATATTACTAGCGGTTGGAGCACTCAACTATCAAGGGGTTTTGCATGATATTGCACTACTCATATTTGGAGATAACCCAGCTTCGAATCCACTGGCCATCATCATCGGTCATACTTCACTGGGCCTATTCTCAGCAGTTGTAGACAACGTACCTCTTACGGCTGCCGTTATTAAAATGCTACCCGAAGGTATCACCTTTACTTATTGGGTTTTATTGGCCATTACCGCCGGGACAGGGGGTAGTATACTTATCATTGGTTCTGCAGCTGGTGTAGCAGCTATGGGACAGGTGAAAGAGCTAACCATCATCCGGTATATTAAATTGGGCACATTGCCTGCACTAATCGGCTACCTCACCTCGGTGGCTTCATGGTATTTATTATTTGGAACGACAGGTTGACCCCAATTTAAACTTTCTTACTCATCACCAAAATTTCAGAATGTCCATAATATGGGATTTACTATTCTTGTAGAGACACTACATGAGGAGCTTGATTCGGTACGTTCACACACCGGTATGTCCATGGCTTTAAAATGTAGCTCATGCACTGAGCTAATCACTACGCCAACAAAAATTACCAGTATGCCTCCTCTCCCTTAAACAAAATACTTATTCAATAATCTGGCAGAGCCGTTTCAGCCGGGCATTTACCAGAATCAGATCTTTCTATTCCATTTCAGACATTTACACCTCTTTCAGAGACGAGGTAAAAAGGAACCTGATGAAATTGTTGCTGAAGGCTGATGAAGTGAACGATTTCTTTATTAAGGATTAAAATTGTGAAATGACCAACTTCTCAAAGGTAGAGTAGATAAAAAACAAAGAGGCCGTCTCAAAAGTCATTTTGGGACGGTTTTCTTTTTCAACAGATTTAGATGTTTT
>NZ_JAEUGD010000020.1 GCF_016775155.1 Fulvivirga marina
TCGGAATTGGTTCTTGGTAATATGCTTCATTTATTCTCCCCAAATTGATATGCTTTAGACACAGCTAACGGCTCCTTCAAACCGGTTAGTCAACTAATAAAATTATGGGGATTTAAAATGAGGTATCTAGTAGCATCAAAATCATTGTCCTTCATTCATCTTAAAGATAAACGCAATGTATTTGCACCAATACCATTCTTTAAATGATATTCAAAACTATAGCTATTATTTATTAATAAAAACGCTTTATTACCGATAAGCTTACATATTGAAAAATGACTCTCAACTAATAAGTCAAAAGTGTACTCCTAATCATAACATAAAAAACAACACTTGTCTGCCATACCTTACACAAATTAAGTTGAAGAACTTATTTCAAATCCTCAGGATCGATAAGCTTATTGCTCAAGAGTTCTCTCATTACGGTCTCAGTCATATCACTTTTAAAAGCGAATTCATTTCTGATGTCAGAAACATAGGCTTTTAGTCTCATCTTGAGGTATGATCTACGCTCTTTGACCTCATTAAAAAAAAGTACTACAACAGGCTTATTAAGATATATAAACCTGGATACCTGAGCAGCTTCAATAGCAATCTGTCTTACACTTTCGGTATCTACGGTTATTGGCAAATATATTTCTGCTACTACCTGGCAATCAGCAGCGCCACTATTGGAGTTTGACACTGATTTATTCATCAACTCCCCATTCGGAATACTCACCAGGGAATCATCAGGTGTCACAATCCTGGTTGACCTCAGGCCTATTTCAACCACTTCGCCGTAGTATTCACCCGCTTCTATCTTATCCCCTACCTGGAACGGACGGTCAAAAAGGATCATTATCCCTCCAAAAACATTTTTAAGAATATCCTGAGCAGCAAAACCAACGGCAATACCAATTGAAGCAGTAACCGCAAGTACAGTGGCTATTTTGGGTCTGAAAACACCGGCTATAATAACAAAAATAACAAACAGCCATATCGATATTTTTACTACGGGAATAAGCCCTTTGATCGTTATCCTGTAATTGGTGCTTTTTTCGGCCAGTTTCTCAAGTATAGATCCAAAAAACCTGACCGTAACAAAGCCTATAAAGATGAATACGGCCGTCCAGAATATCTTTCCAAAAGAAATAATCTTCGATATTTGAGGTAAATCATCCTTCACGTCTTCCACAACATCCTTCTTACCTTCAGTCTCTTTTACCTGGGCAGTATCTGCCACTACAGCCTTCACTTCTACACTATCCACGGGTATCACAACCATAGCTCCGGCAACCGTATCTTTTTCCTTCTGTCCATAACTGTTTAGACCAAGAAAAAAAATCAGAAAATATAGTATGACTAATCTTTTCACGCTGTTAATGAATTATATTTTTCATTTTTAACATCATAACCGTTTGTCTGTAAAGCAAAGGATTGATCTGATATTTATTATTTTGTATAACGATGATTCCATCTTCAAACATGGGTTGTAAAACAGCCCTGGCTTTTCCCGAAGTATAACCTGTCACTTTACAAAAACCCTCCTCAGTCATACCATCATGAAACAGTAAATTGGCCAGAGCATAAAACTTAAGAGGAACCAGGCTGTTCATAAACGAAAAGTCTATGTCTTTCATGGAACCTATCACTATAGTGTTTCCTGTAATCTCCTTGGCAGAACGCAACCAATATATCAAAGCCAGACTCACATTGCTTTTGGCTATCTTGTTAAGGTTATTAAAGTAGCTGTCTCTCAGTGAAGCCTGCTGCTCCGCTTCGCTCAGTTTCTTAAATTTTCGCTGATTGAGGTCAGATGGTGCGGGTTCAAAACTCACATTATAACCACTTACTTTGTGTCGCTTGTTGATCATATTAACAATGGCTTGGTTATCAAAATCCTTCAATGGGATCAGATAACTAAAATGCTCTGCCAGGTTAATAGTTTTCTGCAAATACTCCCAGGCATAGCGGGTACCTCCTACAACCCAAAAGGTATATTTACTGGTCAACGAGATCAGCTCACAAAACAGCCTCAATGCACCAAAGCCATTAACTCTTTTTAAATAGAACTTCTGAATATTCTCCAGCACCACAATACGCTTTTTCTGATTGAGAAAGCTCACAAGATCATCAAACGTATCAAATTTACTTTCGAATTGCTCAGCAAAAAAACTGACGATTTCCGCAGGAGTTTCGATATGATTCTCAACCGAAAAGCGACAAACCATGCTACCTGTGGTCAGGTCGCTCAGAAAAAAGTTAAGCAATGTTGTAACACCGCTACCCTTTTCACCTGTAATAACTACTGAGGCAAAACGGCCTTTGGTCCAGTTATTATAGGCATTATTAAGCTGAAGCAGTTCTGTTTTCCTCCCTTCAAAAAAGTTGATATCAGCAAGCGGCTCTGTTCTGAATAGTCTTTGGTATACAAAAGGAAGTTTACTAATAGACTTTTCTGTCTCGACAAGAAAGTCAGCAAGCTCAGTGGAAATATCCTTTTGAAGCCCTGCAATACCAATCTTTTTAGAGGTCTCCTTAACAAAACCTGCTACCTTCCTATATCTGGTTCTGATAAATATCAAGGCAGTAGGAAGGAAATTTTTTATATTATGTGCAAGTTGCTCCTTAAAACGTGTACTTCTGTCTAAAGCCTTTCCCTTAGCAATACGAACGCGTATATCGAAAATATTCTCATTATTGGTAAACTTTACAAGGCTCTTATTAAAACTCTCCAAGCCTTGAAACAGGTCTTCATCAATGGACCGCTGCAGCCCATTCAGGTTATCGGAAATTGTCCCCACTTTTTCAATAGTTCGCTCGATTCCCTCTGCCGCTATCACCGCAGGATCGTCGGATCTTTCTTCATCATCAAACAGCGAAAGTGCCGACTCCAGATTAAATTCCGCAATTTGACCTATGTCTATGATATCGTTCTGCACATCGTTGAGGCTGTCAACAATGGCCAGTTTAACAGACTTAATCGTTTTTTGAAAGTATGGCCAGGATTCAAAATTGATCAGTTCGTAAGGGGACACAAAGCTTAATGAACTTGTCTTTATAGGTTGATCATAGGTTACACCTTTCATTACAGACCTTCGCGTGGAAATACCTTTTATCAATCTGTCAGTCTCTGATTCCAAATTGTTTACGAGGGCAGGAAAATCCTGAGCAAGAATCAGATTATTGGTTTCTGGCAAAAGCACTGGGGTCAATTCACCTCTGAGGTTACTCAGTTCCTGTTCAATCAAGACTCTCAGATCCTGGCCTTCATCATGCTCCCGAAGATGTGTTCTTGTGTTTTCAAGTACCGATTTAATTTCATTAAGCTTATGAGTTGTAACCAGGTTCAACCTGCCCTTCAGGTTTTCCTGGGTTTTATAATATTCCTCAAGTCCTGAATAAATTATTACATAGATTTCCAGATCTATTTCCCAGTCATCTGACAAGACAAAAAGTGCATTATTCCATCCACTAACTAGTGTAACGTACTGACTTTTAAGCAATTTATGCTGTTTCCTGTTTTTTCGTGTATTGAACCTATTGTTGGAAATCTCTATGGTTCCGGCTTTCTCATAGGCAGATGCATATTGATCAAAAACATGTTCATAAATCGTATCCGCTTCTTCTTTAAGCTCAGTTTTTAACTTTTGAAGTTTAGCAATTGCCTCATCAATACGGGAAATTAATGATTCATCTACCTCATAGATATGATTCTCACTATGCAAGAAGGTTTCAAAAGCCTGATCAATTTTACTATCAATTTCCCAACAGACCTTAGATGATCTTAAAAAAGCTACAAACAGCTTCGTAAACAATTCCAGCAACTCAATAGATAGTCTTTCTTTCAGATAGTACGAGGTAAGGTTTCTCAACTTCACCTTATGGCTCCATGGCTTTAATGGGATGAGCTGCTTTTTAAAAAGTTTACGAAAGCCATTACTAATTTTTTCCGGCCATTTTGAAATAGCATAAAAAAAACGCTTCCACCACTTACCAAACTTCAGCAAAGCGGAATTGTCTGGCTGCACTTTAAAGCGATCTAAGCTCTGGGGCAAGTCAACATTTTCTGCCAGACTATCGATATAATTTGTAGCATGTAAGTTAAACGCGCTAAAATCATCATCGAAACTAGCTTTTTCCAACAATTCAAACCTTGGTTCTACTATGTCAAGCAGGGCCTTTTTATAGGTATAGGTTTTTCTAAATCCATCGACCAATTGATCGGCCTTTAAATCCTTTCTTGCCACCTTCCGCTGCAATGCTGCTACCTTTTCAAGAAAACTAACCTGAATATCGATCTTTTTGCAGAGTAATTCCACAAAATCACTTTCAACGATAAGTTTAAACTTACTATATTGATCTTTTAACTCGGTATTCATGCCTTGTACATATTATTCGCTTCCGATGTGGAGCAAAGCATCACCCATATTCACAACAGGATAATTATTAATACCAATTACATATCCATTCACTGGTGACTTTATGACTTTCTCAAATTGCCCGTAGGGATCCGTAATCAAGCCCAGGTTTTGATTCTTTTCTATCTTGTTACCGTTTCTAACATGGGCATGGTGCAAACCTGCGTGCTTGGCTCGAACCCAAACAGATGATTTGATAAATATGGGGTCATCTACCGATTCGGGAGCATCGTCACGCATACCCAGATGCTTCATCACCCTAAGCATGCCTGACACCCCTACATCCAGCACTTGTTTTCTCAGCCTCAAGGTTTCCCCTCCCTCATAAACCAATATAGGTTTACCGACACGAGCAGCAGTTTTTCTAAGAGACTTGTCTCTAAATGGTGATTCTATTATAAAAGGGGCTCCAAAAGCCTTCGCCATTTCAAGTTCCATATCAGATTGAAAGTGCGCCCTTATTTGAGGGTAATTATTATGACTGGCTCCTCCGGTATGAAAGTCGATACCAAAATCTACCTGCGGTAATATTTCATTAGTCATAAAAAAGGCTACCCTACTAGCCAGAGAACCATGTTTCGATCCGGGAAAAGAACGGTTCAGGTCCTTTCCATCGGGAAGACCACGAGAGTGGTTAATAAAACCGTAAACATTAAATACCGGAATAGCTATTACAGTCCCCTTAGTAGGTTTATAGTATTTATTACGAATGATCCTCCTCATGATCTCGATGCCATTGGTTTCATCACCATGAACACCCGCCATAACCAATAGCGTAGGCCCTGGTTGCTTGGCCCTACTTACAAATACCGGTATGTTTATAGGTGTCCTTGTTGGCAAACGAGCAATCAATGCATTGATTTGCAACTCTTCGCCTCTGGCAATTTTATGCCCATCTATCACAATTTCAGGCATTCACTTTATCTTTTTGTATTTTCCCCTTTTTCTTACCGGCATTACGTTCCAGATATTCTACTATTTTCCCGGCAACATCTACTCCTGTAGCTTTTTCAATTCCTTCGAGGCCTGGTGATGAATTAACTTCCAAAATAAGCGGTCCGCGGGACGACTGCAACATATCCACACCTGCTACACCAAGCCCCATCTTCTTTGCCGCCTCTACAGCAGTACTCTTTTCTTTTCTGGATAGTTTTATAATACTTGAAGTACCTCCGCGGTGTAAGTTTGAACGAAATTCGCCTTCTTTAGCTTGCCTTTTCATAGCTCCAACTACCTGACCGTCTACAACAAACGCTCTAATATCAGCACCTCCGGCCTCCTTAACAAATTCCTGCACGATGACCCGTGCTTTAAGCCCATGAAATGCCTCAATTACGGATGCAGCAGATTTTCTATTGTCGGCTAGCACTACACCC
Organism: Fulvivirga marina; assembly: GCF_016775155.1. Lineage (GTDB taxonomy): Bacteria > Bacteroidota > Bacteroidia > Cytophagales > Cyclobacteriaceae > Fulvivirga > Fulvivirga marina. Next base: position 5,780 of record NZ_JAEUGD010000020.1, read on the forward strand.
AACCCTTGTGTACCTTCGAGAAGCTTAATGATTACAGGAGCCCCTCCCACGGCATTCAGAATATCGTCAGTATCCCTTGAATAGTTTGTAAACACAGTTTTAGGAAGCCCAAGTCCTGCTCTTGACAGGATCTGTAAACTTCTAAGTTTATCCCTTGAACGAATCAGTGCCTGCGACTCAACGGCCGTAAAGACCTTCATCATTTCAAACTGCCTGACAACAGCTGAGCCATAAAAGGTGACGGAAGCACCTATTCTAGGTACAATAGCATCGATATAATCCAGTGAACGTCCATGATAAATAATGGAGGGCTTATTTTGCTCCATTACAATTGTACATTTCAAATGATCTATTACCTCTACCTCGTGCCCTCTCTGTTCAGATGCCTCTACAAGCCTTTTGGTAGAATATAGATCTGCATTTCTTGATAGTATGCCAATATGCATTATTTAGTGTTTTTTAATTTGTACGATAGGTTAGATTTAGCTACATCAACAACAAACCCCATTTGCAATAGTTTTCTTCCCAGTAAAATAGGAAATTTAAGGCTGCCTCTGTCGCTCAACGAAAAATCCGTTTCATAATTTTTCCCAAAAATTGTAATTCGTGTTTTAATCACAAACCGTTTCTCTGAATCACCAAACGAGTTTTTAATGTTTCTTTCTTCAAACTTGTCAAAATAGAAGCTCCTATCATTATAGTCCGGGTGAGTAGGATCTAGGAGGGTGAAGTGCAATACTTCTTTCCCGTCTTTCTCTATAACCTCTGCATGATGATAGTGAATGGCCGATGAATATGCCCCGGTATCTATTTTTGCATCCAGTTCAAAAAGGTGCAGATCAGGCAGGTCTATCTTATCAAAGCGGCCAATGGTTAATTTTTTTCTCATTTCAAAATAACATGAATATACAAGTAATATAGTGTTAAAAAATACAATAAAAAAAGCCGGAACAAAGGCTGATCCGGCTGCGAATATCGTCGAAAGATTTTAATCTGTAACTTTAAATTTTACTTTGGTATTTTCCCATGACATGGTAACACCATCCTGCTCTGGATTAATTATAAAAGTCTCCACAAACTTATCCGTTTTAACAGGTTTTACCTTTACCCTCAGGGCATCTTCGCCATTATCATAGTTGTAGGCTCCCCATTGGTTAGGGTTTTTATTGAAAATGATAGTCCACTCATCCTTACCTGGTATGGTAAACAAGGCATACTTACCTTTTGGCAGAGCCTGTCCTTCAATTTTAACATCTTTGTCTACCTCAAAAGTGGTGGCATTGTTAGCTCCGGTTCTCCAAACCTGGTCATACGGCACCAAATCACCCATAATTGTACGGCCATTAGCAGAAGGCTGATGATAGTCAATGACAACAGTAGCTGCACCAATCTGTCCTTTGGCTTGAGCTGGAGGGCTTTTCATTTTTTTTTGTGCAAGTAACTGTGGTGAAGTTATTAAGGCCATAATAGCCAGCAAGAATGCTAGGTTATATTTTTTCATGATCTATTTATTTGGTTTGAATATGTAACTGATTAACGTTATTCTCTTCGAAAATGTTAGGAGGGAAAAGTAAGGGTGGGGATACAATAGAAAATGCCGGAAACCAACCCGGCATTTTCAAATAATCAGCATTTAATTTCAACCTGTAAACCTTTAGTAATAAACGATATGTGCTGATAAAGGTTACATTACATTCACCATTTATACATTAGAAAGCCTCAGCTATGGCAAAATAAAACCCACTAGTGTCTTCCCCAAGACCATAATCAATCCTAATATTGAGTCTATCGGCTTTATTGACCATGATCCGGAGGCCTGCGCCTACCGCATACTTAAAACCTCCAACATCAAAGTTTCTCACCTCTTTTGATACATCTCCGTAAGCACCAAATGCGGTAAAACCTAACCATGGAATGATCTGTTTTCTATATTCTAACTGCAAGGCCATTTGCTGATTATCCCGAAAGCGGCCATTGTAATATCCCCTCATGATGTTCTCCCCACCTAACTGAGCCATTTCACGAAAAGGAATATCACCTGTATTGAATTCTCCAAAATACTGGGCAGCAATAACATCTCCGTTTTTAAACATCCAATACCTTCTCAGATCTAGTGTATATCTGTTGAAATTAAAATCTCCTCCCAAAGCTTCTCCATGGAAGAAAGTGGAAAATTGTAGAAATACACCTTTTGAAGCATTAAGCACATTATTTCTGGTATCATAAATGGCAGAAAACCCAAGACCGGAATTGGTACCCGCGCCATTATCAACAAAAGGTATATCCCCAATAAGGTGATCTGGATCATACTCAATATCGTAAAGATGATTAAAACGATATTGCGGCCCAATGAATAAGGATTTCCTAACCTGCTTGAGTACACGCTCTTCAAATATGAAGACCTTATAGCCCAGTTCTTCCTCAAAGTCTTTTTCGGTCTCGTTTCCCACCCCATAATAGAGTATAGGAAAATCGTAAAAACTCACTTCACCGGAAAGCGCATATTTTTCATCCCTTGTAAATAGATTGTTTTTGGTACGCAAAATAATTTGATTATTGAGCGTATAAGCAGCCAACACTTCGGCATTGGAATTGCGAGTAGCCTCTCTGTCTCCAAGGTTAAATACTCCCGAAATCAGCCCTCCAAAACCCAGTCTTGTTTCGGGGGTATAAAATAAGGCTGGTAAGGGTGTTAATTTGACCTTTTTCTTGTAGCTTATGCTATCAGTCTCCTGCGCTAATGTGAGCTGAAAGAAGCATAGCAACATAATAAAAAAAAGGGAGGATATGTGATATTGCTTCAATGTCTTCAACAATGTTATTTTTAGATTGTAACTGCTAAAAGTAGATATTTTCAAGAAGAGCACAAATTACAAGAGGCTCTACTCAACATTGATGATTTGACGAGAGGGAAGTAAATCCCTTAAATAGAAAGCGTAAGATTCTGAAAGCCCCGATGGGTCATTCCTGTAAACCAGAGAACTAAATTCTTCTTATAAGGACTTTTGTTTCTAACTCTTTTGGAAATCTTTGACTATCTTGGTTTCACTAATGATTACCACCCATTTAATTCACTTTCTTCCTTTCCTAATCATTTAAAATATGTACCAAATGGCATCTAAACTTGAAGAACTGCTAACCGAAGCCTCTAATTACATTAAAAGCACTTCACCTTCACAACTTGACACCAAACCCTCCCCTGAAAAGTGGTCAAAGAAAGAAATACTGGGTCACCTTATAGATTCGGCCATTAATAATTTGCAGCGCTTTACAGAAATCCAATATTCAACAAAACCTTACCAGGTAAGGCCCTACGAACAAGACATGCTGGTCAAAGCTAATAACTACCAAAATGCTGACATCAATGAATTGCTCAATGTTTGGCTGGCCTTAAATACAAGGATTAAAGAGATAATAACTCATCAAACAGAGGTAACTTTAAATTATTCACTCTTATTGCCTAATGGAGAAGAGAATGATTTGAGGTTTCTAATCGATGATTATGTTGTACACATGGCTCATCACCTTAAACAGATTATGGCTTAAAATATAAAGTCAAAAGATTATCGTCTCTTATCGGTGATGGATGCGGAATCCTTTTCACGAGACCCGCCAGGAAAAATCGGAACTATTACCAATAAAGTCATAAGCAACGCTGACTAACAAATCGTTATAGAGGTGTTTCTGCTTCTATCAATATGGGTTGGAGGTGAATTCTTCATCATTTATCAATCATTGAAAAGACAAGATATCGATCCATGGAATATGCTATCTTCAGGCTTAAAGGACGATACTTTTATACTTTTTAGTTCTATTAATGATAACGTTCGGAGCTCTAAGGATTTACTGGATTTTACGAAACTTATATAACCTTCAGACCATTTATAAACACAGCAACTTCACTATTAAAAACAGAATTATCATAAAAAAGTATTAAATTTATCTTTCAACTATTTCCCGAATGGAATCGATTATTTACATTTTGATTGCCACCTTATTCCTGACTTCATACCAGGGGTTTAAGAGTCCGGCTTTTCGGGAAAAGTATATTTTTGATGTTGACCAAATTCTTATTGACAAAGAATACTACAGAGTTTTCACCTCTGCATTTTTGCACAGCAATTGGTACCATCTCATATTTAACTCGTTGGCCCTGTCATCTTTTGGCGTATTCGTGTTAGTGGTTTATGGTATTAAAGACTTTACTCTGATTTATATGATCAGCTTAATTGGTGGCGGGCTGCTCAGCCTGTACCTCCACCGAAACCATGGTGATTATCGTGCTTTGGGGGCCTCTGGCGCCATCTCCGGAGTAGTTTTCTCCACAATTTTGCTCTCCCCTACTTCTGAGATATCACTTTTATTTATACCCTATGGTTTTCCTGCCTGGGCATTTGGTATTGCATTCGTAGCATATACTGTTTGGGGTATCAAAAAAGGTAGTGACAATATTGGTCATGAAGCACACCTGGGAGGGGCCATTTTTGGAATGCTTACCACCATAGCCATAGACCCCGACCTTTTATCTACAAACTATTGGATTTTTGTGTTATTAATGGCTCCATGCCTTATCTTCCTGATATTTGTTTACAAAAATCCAGAATACCTTCTAGTTGAAAGCGTATCACTAAAGTCATTTATAAATACCCGCAAAAAAACTTATGAACCCACTAAGACCCCCGAAGAAGAACTCAATGATTTGCTGGATAAAATTAGTAGTCAGGGAATAGGCTCATTAACTGCAAAAGAAAAAAAGAAGCTGGAAGAGCTCTCAGGTAAAGAATTAAAATGAAACAAAACTTGAATAGCCCACTGGTTGATATTAAACATAAAGTATATGCCCCATGCTCCTTTGAAATCACTGACTATTTTGAGGAGACAGAAAGCAAGGAATACAGCGCATGCCAGTTTATACTAAACGGGCGTAGCATTATATGTAGAAGCTCAAAAATAACTCCCAAGAAAGTGGGGCAATTCGTTACATTTTGGAAGAGAAAAGGCAATGGACCTATTGAACCTTTTCATGAATCCGACTCTATAGACCTCTATGTAGTAAATGTTGCGGACAAGGGTAAGTTGGGACAATTTGTTTTTCCGAAATCAATACTAATCAAAAAAGGGGTTATTTCAACCCCTGTAAAAGAAGGGAAAAGAGCTATTCGTGTTTACCCTCCATGGGACAAAGTGAAAAACAAGCAAGCAGAACGAACTCAAAAGTGGCAATTGGAGTATTTTTTAAATGTAGATGATTTACCAGACTTGGAAAAAGCAAAAACTTTATACAGCAATAGAACAAGTTCCTAGTCAAGAGATGACTAATCCGATTGCCAGGAGTAATACCGCACAATATGCAAAAAAAATATCACATACTCAATGGCGATGTATTAAAAGAGCAGTTCCCTGCTGACATACCGGGAGAGATAATTGTGTTGAGAGAATGTTTAATGGATGGGCCCGTTATGAGCAATAACATTGATGGGTTTTATGCCATTCGAGCCAAATTCATCAGCCTTCTCGATGCCAATTTCACTGAGAGTACTCATTACGAAAAAACAGTACCTGAACTGGAAAAGATATCGGATATACCCGATATGAGTGACTTGACTTTGTGGTTTGAGGATGACCTGTTCTGTCAGGTAAATTTTTGGTTTTCCATCAGTCAGGTTCACCAAAGGAACATTGATCTGTTTCTGGTAAGACCTCCGCAGGATACCCTATATGGTTTTGGAGGGTTAGACAAAGTAGCTTTAAAAACTGCTTTTGAGAAACGTATGGCTATCACAGACGCAGATAAATTAGCACTGCTTTGGGAATTCTATAGAGGTAATGACTCTAAAAATCTTCTACTGACAGCCCATGAGTTGAGGTTTAAATACCCATTTATTCAACATGCAGTACAGGTGCACATAGACCGCCAACCTCAAGGTGAGTTTCCCGGTAGGCCAAAGGCCACTTTGAAACAAATTATTAAAGACCTCCAGACAGATCGTTTTGATCTGATTTTCCAGGAGTTCAGCAAAAGAGAAAGCATCTATGGCTATGGAGATTTACAAGTTAAAAGGCTATATAATGAAGTTATTACCAAAAAGTAGTGCCTCATTCCTTACTAGAGAACATTAATGTTTCCCAAATACAGATTGTCACCTCGCAGTCATTGATCATATGGGGGCTAGTTCCTTCTATCACGTCTCAGTGATAAAATATGAATTCATTGTTTACAATGAGAGAGACAAGACCTATCCTGAAAGCTTTCGGGACACTAAGAAGCAATCTCCCTGCCCCCTTTCTGAAATAAAAATCGTATCTTGTAATAAGGCTATTTAACGTGGAGACATGAAACCTCACCTTTTTCTATTCGCTTTAGTAATTGCCAGTAGCTGCACCAGAGTTTACTTTGAGCAACCACAGCCTAAAGGGGGAAAAGCTTTAACATCTTTTCCTGAACACTTAAGAGGTGCCTACATAGCGGATGAAGACACTTTCCATATCAAAGCCAATGAATTCACCTATACAGAGTTTTTTGATAGGTCCATTACGTTAGCAGAAATCAATTCTTCCCCTTTCATCACCATTCAGGATAGCCTCATTTTTGACAAATCCTCACTTGATAAGAATGGATGGAGATTCAGAAATTCGGACGACACGTTACATTACCGGGTAAAACTCAGGGTAAGGCATATTCTTTCCGATACACTCGTACTAAAAACCTATGACCACTTTTTGGTACTCAATGAAAGGGAAGACAAAAAAGACTTTTGGAACACCTACTTGATAGAGAAATTCAAAAACGGAGATATTAGTATTTGGTCTGTTGGTAACTTTAAAACAGAAACTAACCATGACAAGAAAATTAAGTATGAAGCCGAACTAAAGGATTTTTACAGGGTCACTGAATTCAAAAAAATTGGTGATGATGAATATTTGATCAATCCGAGCCTCAAAGAATTTAAGAAACTCATGAAAAATGGTTTCTTCACTAAGGCGGATACTTTTCGACTGATTAGTAACAGATAGCTTATGTTTGCTTTAGCCAAACAATAAAAATCATGAATTTCTTCAAACCTTTATCCTTACTTGTACTGAGTACGCTGCTACTTTCATGTGATCCTCTAAACAGAAAAAATGAAGAAGTCCGGGAAGTTCCTGAGGGTCCATTTGAAGGAGAAATTGCTTTATCAGAATCCAGAGGGCTTTATGGCAGCCTGTTCAAAACCCACACTTCGTACCTGATCTCTGAAAACACCCTCAAACGGGAAGAACGACTAGGTGGCTTAAATGACGTGTTTGATAATTATGCTGGTATTATTATCGATTTAGAAAAAGATAGCGTTACCCTCTACTATGCGGATATCACAGAAAAGTTTAAGCACACTCTTACTGTAAAAGAGTTTAAAGCGCAAATGACAAAAGGGTCTCTACCCAGAAGTACTCCTTCACCAATTGGAAATACTTTCTCATATTTCAGCGCATATACTCCTATTCATACTGCTGAGGATTCCGTGGTTATAGAAGGTTTTAATGCAGATTACAATTTGTATAGGGAGGACTTTTTCCAACAAGAAATATATGATTGCAAAAAGTTACAAATCAAACGTGAATTGCTTAAAATGGTCTTCCCCAACCTGCCTGCAAACACGAACTTCGTATTGAAATCGGAATTTAAAACCATCCTGACAAGTGTTAAAAACGACTCAATTGTAAACAATGATCAGGTCCGCCTGGTCGATGAGCTTTCCAGGGGAATTATGTTTCATATCGATTCTGTGGAGCGGGAAGAAACGAACCTGGAAAAACTCTCAAAAAGCAAGTGGGTAAACATGGGGCTAAACCTACTAAAAAAGGGCATCGACCTAAACCTACACATATCCAGCGAAATATCGAAGTTTTCCGGCCGTGGCACAAAGCCCATAGAATTTTCTTTACCTTCAGGTGAATTTAAAGAGATCGATGATTTTGATGCTTTTTGTAACTCCATACCTACTGGTGGCGAGTTTGATGACTAAAACAAATAACCATGAACCAACAAATAACCCAACTAGCTCTGGTTGTAGAAGACTATGATGACGCAATCGAGTTCTATACCAATAAGCTACATTTCGACCTGATTGAGGATACAAAAATGAGTGAAACCAAAAGATGGGTTGTTGTAAGGCCAAAAGGATCCGGTGGCTGCAACCTACTACTGGCTCTGGCTGCAAATGAAGAGCAAAAATCTAGAGTGGGAAATCAAACAGGAGGGCGTGTGTTTCTTTTTCTCCATACTGACAACTTTGAAAGAGACTACAAGAACCTTTTGACGCACAATATCAAAATAGTGAGAGGACCGTCAAAAGAGCCTTATGGTACTGTAGCTGTTTTTAAAGATCTATACGGAAATTTATGGGATTTGATAGAGCCTACAGATTTATGAACTTCCTCACAACTGAGAAAAAACTTAAATGAAGTTTCCCCCGTTAATCATGTACTTCCTTTATCAAACCCGAAAAAGGGAGAAGAATACTAAAAACTATGAACTTAAACCTTGCGGTACTTATTGATGGCGACAACATTCCATCTGCCTACCTAAAAGAAATGATGGAAGAGATAGCCAAATATGGCAACCCTACCATTAAAAGGATTTATGGAGACTGGACAAAACCTAACCTTTCCAAGTGGAAAAATCTGCTTTTGGAAAATGCCATAACTCCTATTCAACAATATGGCTATACTACTGGTAAAAATGCAACGGATTCAGCCATGATCATCGATGCCATGGATATATTATATTCAGGTAAAGTCAATGGTTTTTGTCTTGTATCCAGCGATAGTGATTTTACAAGATTAGCGACAAGGCTACGCGAAGCTGGTATGCAGGTGTTTGGCATAGGAGAAAAAAAGACTCCTAACCCTTTCATTGTAGCATGTGATAAATTTATCTATATCGAAATATTAAAAAATCAGCAGGAGGAAAGCACATTCGGTGCCTCTGAAACAAAATCCCATAAAAAAAGTAACCTTGATAAAATCACACAAAAAGAGATTCGACTGATATCATCTACCATTTCTGACCTAGAGGATGACGATGGGTGGGCATTTTTGGGAGATGTGGGTAGCCTCTTGCAGAAAAAACAACCTAATTTCGATTCTAGAAATTATGGTTTTCAAAAATTAACACCACTTATTAAGTCAATTAAAAACTTTGAAGTAGAACAACGTGAAACAGCTGGAGGACGCACCAAACTAATCTACGTTCGGGTTAAAAAAAATGCTAAAGTTAAGTCTAAATAGTTCTGCATAGTTTATAAGAACATGCGCTTGCCAGATCCCAGATAAAACAAAAAAGACTTCCGAAGTTTGTGTAAACCTCAGAAGTCTTAATTTAAACAGACCATAGGTCTAATAATCCTGGAGTAAAATTTTCCAGGCAGTTTTGACATCTCCTTTTTCCAGATGCTGCTGAGCCAACCTGTGCAAATCACTCTCAACATCTGAAGAACCTGTCAATATCGTTTCCACTTCTTCATTAATGGCATAAGCTTTTATCTCGTCATCGGTGGGCAACACTTCCGTATTTCCCAAACGCCCCAGGTTATTCCCCGTAAGCACTTTGCTAAACCTGATTCTCTCTGGAATTTGATCCACCCCCATGCCTAGCGTGGTTAAAGGCTTAGGAATTTCAAAAATGGAATCTCCCTGAGCCCGGCAATACCAGTTTCCCCCCATTCTTGCCACTGCATCCAGTTTAAATGGATCAATAATGGCATTTTCATCCAGTATATCCTCTTTAATGTGTACCAGCAGTACTTCGCAGATCACGAGGTTACCTGCACCACCTTCATTACCCAATGGCTTAACCTCAATTACCTTACACTCAAAAGCTGCCGGAGACTCTCCTATTCTGGGAGGTCCTACCAGCTCGGAAGCTATCGGTGTCAGCCCTGCCTTTTCAAACTCATTAACTCCTTTTCCATACTCCGTACTGGCCAGTGACATTTGCTCAACCATGTTATAATTAACAATGTTGATTACCACCTCCTTCACCTCGAGAACATTTTCGTAGGTGTGTTTTGTGGTATTGTCTCTACCACGTCTTGCTGGTGAAAACACCAGTATGGGCGGGTTGGCACTAAAGCAGTTAAAAAAACTGAAAGGACTGAGGTTCACATTGCCCTCTTTGTCTATAGTGCTGGCAAATGCTATTGGCCTGGGAGCAACAGCTCCCAATAAATAACCATGCATTTTACCAACAGAAACTTCTTTTGGATCTATTCTCAACATATTATTTTGCCGGTAAAACTTTTGACTTTACTTCTCCAAAACCTATTCTTAAACCATCCTTTTCTGCGTACCCTCTCATGATAACCGTATCCCCGTCTTCAATGAATTTTCTTTCTGATCCATCAGTCAGTTTGACGGGCTTTGTACCTTTCCAGGCTAGTTCAAGCATTGAGCCATATGAATCGGGTGTAGGCCCACTAATGGTACCTGAGGCATACATATCTCCAACCTGGATATTGCACCCGTTCACTGTATGATGGGCCAGTTGCTGGTTAACATTCCAATACATGTACTTGAAGTTACTCTTACATATTTTATTTTCTTCTCCTCCCTCCGGTTGCAGAAGAACCTCAAGATTAATATCAAAGTTCTTTTCATCTTTCACCTCAAGGTAAGAAAGCACCTCCGGCTTCTGTTCTGGTCCTTTTGTTCTGAACGGCTCAAGTGCGTCCATGGTAACGATCCATGGTGAAATGGAAGATGCAAAGTTTTTAGCCAGAAATGGCCCCAGTGGAACATACTCCCACACTTGTATATCTCGGGCTGACCAGTCATTGAATAACACAAAACCAAATATATAATCTTCCGCCTTCTCAGTAGGTATACTATTTCCCAGCCCGTTTTCCCTACAGGTAATAAACGCCATTTCAAGCTCAAAGTCCAGTCTTTTACATGGACCAAAAGATGGTTTATCTGCATCAGGAGCTTTGGTCTGCCCTTTTGGACGGTGAATATCCACCCCTGAAACTACTATAGAAGAAGCCCTGCCATGGTATCCTACGGGAATGTGCTTCCAGTTTGGAAGCAGTGCATTTTCAGGGTCCCGAAACATAGTACCTACGTTTGTGGCATGCTCTTCACTAGAATAGAAATCAGTATAGTTAGGTATTTTAACAGGCATAAGCATTTCTGCCTCCTCCATAGGTACAAGGGCTATTTCCCTGGCGGGCTTATTGTCGCGCAACTCATCGTTACCTGCCTCCAAAAGCTCAGATATCCTATTTCTGACTTCTCGAGTCTTCTCTTTGCCCAGGCCAATAAAATGATTGAGATAATGATGATTAAACACACCAGAAGGCAGTCCCAGTCCATCTAAAAAGCCATTTTCGTGTAAATAGGTCAGATCAAGAATGTACTCTCCAATGGCCACTCCTGCTCCCGCTTCCATATAATCGGTTTTGAATATACCAAAAGGCAGGTTTTGAATTGGGAAGTCAGAATTCTCCGGTACTTCCACCCACGACTTTAGAGATGGGTCGTTCGCTTTTATCATATCAATTAAAATGTTTTTTTATTTAACAAAACACCCCCTCTCTTTGGTTAAGAAAGGGGATTGAAATGTTTATAACAATTATAATTACAGGGTACCTCTCAGCTCCTGCTCTCTTTCTATAGCCTCAAACAATGCCTTAAAATTACCTTTTCCAAAAGACTTGGCACCTTTTCGCTGGATAATTTCAAAAAACAAGGTAGGCCTGTCACAGACCGGTTTGGTAAAAATCTGAAGCAAATAGCCTTCATCATCTCTGTCAATAAGAATTCCAAGCTCTCTAAGAGGGTCCAGGTCTTCATCAATTTCCCCAACCCTGTCCAGCACTGTATCATAATAAGTAGCTGGCACTCTCAAGAACTCTACTCCCCTGTCCCTCAATGCAGTAACCGTTTCAATAATATTATTCGTAGCCACGGCTATGTGCTGAACACCAGAACCATTATAGAAATCAAGGTACTCTTCAATCTGCGACTTCTTCTTACCTTCTGCAGGTTCGTTGATAGGGAATTTTATTCTGCCATTTCCGTTGGTCATTACCTTACTCATTAAGGCGGTATAGTCCGTAGAGATATCTTTATCATCAAAAGACACCAGCTGGGCAAATCCCATTACATCCTTATAGAAGTTTACCCATTTATTCATTTCATTCCAGCCTACGTTACCCACCATGTGGTCGATATAGTGAAGTCCTACCGGCTCAGGACTGTAAATAGTTTCCCATTTTTTATAGCCAGGTAAAAACACTCCATTGTAATTTTTGCGCTCAATAAAAATATGTACCGTATCACCATAAGTATGGATACCTGATTTGATGATGTGACCATCTTCATCTTCCACCTTCGTTGGCTCCATATATGACTTAGCTCCTCTTGAAGTAGTTTCTTTCCATGATTTTGTAGCATCATCGACCCATAGAGCCACTACTTTAACACCGTCACCATGTTGATCAAGGTGTTTATTATACTCACCTCCCTGACCTAAAGGCGTGGTCAATACCAAGCGAATTTTATCCTGCTCCAATACGTAAGAGGCTTTATCCTTTGCTCCAGTCTCAAGACCTGAATAAGCCAGTGACTGAAACCCAAAGGCCGTTTTATAAAAGTGTGCCGCCTGCTTAGCATTACCTACTATCAGTTCGACATAGTCAGTACCATTTAGTGGCAGGAAGTCTTCTGCATCTTTGAAGATCTTTTTTATTTCTGTGTTTTCTACTTGTGACATTTTTTCGAGGTTTAATGTTCCAAATTATTTTGTGATTGAGTCCGAAGTCCGAAGATGGATACACCCAGCTTAGGCAGCAAACTTCAATTCAGTTATCTCAACATATTTTTTTCTTTAAAAGCAACCATCATATTCATCAGGTTGTACGAATACTCATAGTGTATTTTAAACTCTTCTTTTGTTATATATTCTCTTCTTTCTGCTTTATGCATAACAGGTTACGACTTCAGCAAGTGAACGGATGGCATATCCCATGAACTTCTTAAACTCAGCATTAGATTGCCCTATAGCCCCCTCAGAAATATTAAGCGCAATAGAATCTACAGCTCTTCGCAATTGAGATGAAAGGTTATAAAATTCCTCCTTAGGAAATTTACCACATAGTCTATTTATATTTTCACCCAACTCCATTGCTCTTTGCCATATTATCAGGTTTCCAATAAAATCCATTCCTTATTTACTTCCGTATCCGGACTACTATCTTCTAAACTTCGGTCTTCCAACTACCGTCCCTACTCCAGCCACGACTTATAATAACTCTCATCCGCTATAGCCATCGCCTCTTCAGTAATCATCAGCGGCTTAAAGGTATCTACCATAACTGCAAGCTCCTGAGTATCTTTTTTTCCAAGGCTTCTTTCCATAGCTCCAGGGTGTGGACCATGAGGAATACCCGCAGGGTGTAGGGAAATATGTCCTGCCTCGATATCATTTCTGCTCATGAAGTCGCCATCTACATAGTAAAGCACTTCATCAGAATCAATATTGCTATGATTATAAGGAGCAGGAACAGCCTCAGGGTGGTAATCATAAAGTCTCGGCACAAAAGAGCAGACAACAAATGCGTCAGTCTCGAAAGTCTGATGTACCGGTGGCGGCTGATGTACCCTACCCGTGAGTGGTTCAAAATCATGAATTGAAAATGCATAAGGATAGTTATAACCATCCCAACCTACTACACTGAAAGGGTGACGGGCATACACCATATCAAACAGGTCTCCCTGCTTTTTCACCTTTACAATGTAGTCTCCTTTGTTATCATAAGTTTCCAGCTCTGATGGTCTTCTGATATCTCTCTCACAAAATGGCGAGTGCTCTAATAACTGTCCGAACCAATTGCGGTACCTTTTAGGAGTATATATTGGCCTATTAGATTCAACAATAAAAAGCCTGTTATCTTCAGTATCAAAATCCATGATATAGATCATGCCTCTCGGTACCAGGAGGTAGTCACCATACTTAAAATCAATGTTACCCATAAAGGTCCTCAACTTACCTGACCCTTTGTGCACAAAGATCAACTCATCAGCATCAGTGTTTTTATAGAAATAATCCCTGATTGACTTTCTGGGTGCAGAAAGAATGATGGAAACATCACTATTAACCAGTACAGCCTTTCTGCTATCCAGGTAATCATCTTCGGGTCTGATCTGAAAACCACGCAGCCTGTATGACTGGATATTGTTTTCCCTGGCGATCTTTGGGGCTACTGACTTCTTGTTCAGTATCTCCTTTACCTGGGTAGGCCGGTGCTCATGGTACAATAGTGATGACATGCCGTCGAACCCTATAGTACCAAATAGTTCTTCATAATAGAATGACCCATCCGGCTTTTTGAAAGTCGTGTGCCGCTTATGGGGGATTTTTCCAAGTTGGTGATATATTGGCATAACGCTTTGTTGTTTAGGTTAAACTAACTGTTTTAAAGCTATTTCGAAAGAAGTGCTGGCGATGTTTGTCTTCTCTTTATTAACTGTATATGCTTTCTCCAATGCCTTGCGAATGATTTCAGAAGTATCATTAAAAATAGCCTCATCTTCCAGACTCACTTCATCACTCATCAGGTAAGCAAAGACTCTCGCCATACCGCAGTTAGCAATAAAATCGGGAATAACTGAACACCTCTGATCTGCAAAAAGACCAATTGGGCCGAAGAATATTTCCTTATCTGCAAAAGGTACATTAGCTCCACATGAGAACACCTCCAGGCTAGACGCAATCATTCGGTCTACCTGATCTTTGGTAATCAGTCTTGATGCCGCTGCGGGAACGAATATTTCATAGTTCATATCCCAGATTTTTTCGTTGATCTTGTCAAAAGGGATTATATTATCAGCAACGAGTTGGTTACCCTTTCTGTTCAGGAAAAAGGCCTTTATCTCATCAAACGAGAAACCATCTTCGTTAATAACACCACCTTCACGGTCGATAATTCCAACTACTTTAACGCCCATTTGAGCCAGATAGAAACCAGCAGCTGCACCTACATTTCCCCACCCCTGAATTACAGCTCTTTTAGAGGCAATATCTCCCCCCCAAATGTCATAGTAATGTCTCAAGGCCTCAGCAACACCATAACCGGTGATCATATCCGCTACGGTATATTTCCTGGATAGCGATGGCGTATATTTCTCATCTTCCAATACTTTGATCACCCCGTGTCTCAGCTGACCAATACGGTTAATAGTCTGCGCTTCTGAAGGTTTGAAATGTCCTGAAAACACCCCTTCCTGCGGATGCCATACGCCATTACTCTCCGTAATGGGAATTACTTCGTGAATCTCATCCACATTAAGATCACCACCTGTACCATAGTAATTCTTTAATAAGGGCTTAACTGCAGCAAACCATTTTTTAAGTACCTCTGATTTTCTGGGATCATTAGGGTCGAAGTTTATACCGGATTTGGCACCACCAATGGCAGGCCCGGAAACAGTAAACTTAACTTCCATGGTTTTTGCTAATGACTCAACCTCTCGCTTATCTAGTCCCTTACGCATCCTGGTGCCTCCACCCGCAGCGCCACCTCGCAGTGAGTTAATCACCACCCAGCCTTCCGCTCCGGTTTCATCATCATACCATTCAAAAACCACTTCAGGCCTTTTATTTTCAAACTTCTCAAGTAATGCTTTCATCAATGTTTTGGTAATTTTTATACTCTAATATCAAATGTCGTATGTTAACAATGATTTACATCACAAAACCCTGCAATTTTTCCTTATTCTGGTGTTTTCATATTTTTAAACTTAATATTGCAGATGATTATTCTTTTCAAGAACAAAAAGCAGTCTAAAAAAGAAAAAACACATTACCATGAATATTAAATTGGATGAAACTGATATAAAAATCCTGGATATACTTCAAAAAGAGGGGAGAATTACAACCAAGGCACTAGCCGACAGGCTCAAACTTTCCACCACACCCGTCTATGAAAGGGTCAAACGTCTGGAACGAGAAAAGGTCATTGACAAATATGTAGCACTCCTCAATCAGAAGAAGCTGGACATTAAGCTAACCGTATTCATCTTCATCAGTTTAAAAAACCATACACGATCATACCTCGAAAGCTTCATTGATGAGATGAATAAATTTGATGAAGTCACTGAGTGCTATCATGTTGCCGGAGGGTTTGATTTTTTCCTCAAAGTAATCATCAAAGATATGGAGGCCTATGAAGCTTTCTTGTTGACTAAATTATCAGTGAACACCAACATAGCCCACGTGCAGAGTTCGTTTGTACTGTCACGTAGTAAACACTCGACAGCCCTTCGAGTCAGAAAATAAGATCATCAAGCGCCCTCTCAAACTGCTTATTTTTGACCTCCGAAAGGTCAGCAATTGGGTTTAATTTCATAATTTTGCAGACTTAATTTTTTAAAGCAACCAGAAAACATATGTCACTTTCAACTAAGTATGACCCGACTGCGGTAGAAGACAAATGGTACAAGCACTGGATGGACAATAAATTTTTCCATTCTGAGCCCAACCCCGATAAAGAACCATACACCATCGTCATTCCTCCTCCAAACGTCACAGGTGTGCTGCACATGGGCCACATGCTTAATAACACCATCCAGGATATATTGATCCGAAAAGCTCGTATGGAAGGTAAGGAAGCTTGCTGGGTACCTGGAACGGACCACGCTTCCATCGCTACGGAAGCCAAAGTGGTGGCTATGTTAAAAGAGAAGGGAATAAATAAAAAGGACCTTACCCGAGAAGAATTCCTGAAATATGCCTGGGAATGGAAAGAGAAGTATGGAGGCATTATACTGGAGCAGTTGAAAAAGCTCGGAGCTTCGTGCGACTGGGACAGAACTCGCTTCACCATGGAAGAAAGCCTTTCTGAAGCTGTAATAGAAGTATTTGTAGACCTTCATAACAAAGGCCTCATCTACCGTGGCGTAAGAATGGTAAACTGGGACCCTCAGGGAAAAACTGCACTGTCAGATGACGAGGTTATCCATAAGGAGGTACAGTCAAAGCTGTACTATGTAAACTATAAAATAGAAGGCGAGGACACCTTCCTAACCGTAGCAACTACGAGGCCTGAAACTATATTGGGTGATACTGCCATATGCATCAATCCTAATGATCCAAGACACCAACACCTGAAAGGCAAAAGAGCATTGGTGCCTTTGATCAACAGGTCAATCCCGATCGTCGAAGATGATTACGTGTCTATGGAGTTTGGTACAGGTTGCTTAAAAGTAACACCTGCTCATGACATCAATGACTACGAGCTGGGGATCAAGCACAATCTGGAGTCTATCGATATTCTTAATGATGATGGTACACTCAATGAGAAAGCTCAGCTATTCGTAGGTGAGGACAGGTTTGTTGTAAGAAAGAAGATATCTAAGGAGCTTGATGCTATTGGGCAACTTTCGAAAGTTGAAGATTACACCAATAATGTAGGCTTCTCAGAAAGAACTAACGCAGTAATAGAGCCTAAACTTTCTATGCAGTGGTTCCTGAAAATGGAAGACATTACAAAACCTGCATTGGAAAATGTGATGAATGATGAAATTCAGCTCATTCCGCCGAAATTCAAAAACACCTATAGCCACTGGATGGAAAACGTTCGTGACTGGTGTATTTCTCGTCAGCTGTGGTGGGGACACCAGATCCCGGCATACTACTTGCCCAATGGCAAGTATGTGGTTGGTGTTACCAAAGAAAAAGCATTTGAAAAGGCCAAAGAGCTTGACGCTAATATAACCATAGACCAGCTTACTCAGGATGAGGACGTACTGGACACATGGTTCTCGTCATGGCTATGGCCAATTTCTGTATTTGACGGATTCAAAAATCCTGATAATCCGGATATCAACTATTACTACCCTACCAATGACCTGGTAACGGCCCCTGAAATATTATTTTTCTGGGTGGCACGTATGATCATTGCAGGGTATGAGTATAAAGGTGAAAAACCTTTCAAAAACGTATATCTGACGGGTATCGTAAGAGATAAGCAGGGCAGAAAGATGTCCAAGTCATTAGGCAATTCACCTGACCCAATAGAACTTATCAAAGAGTATGGCGCTGATGGTGTTAGAACAGGTATGTTGTTCAGTTCTCCTGCAGGTAATGACCTGCCATTTGATGTAAAGCTTTGCGAGCAAGGCAGAAACTTTGCTAACAAAATTTGGAATGCATTCAGGCTAGTAAAAAGTTGGGAAGTAGATGAGAACCTGGATGGTGCGCATAATGAAGCTCCAATCGCATGGTTCCAGGCTCGTTTCGATCAGACTTTAACGGAAGTTGAAGATCACTTCTCGAAATTCAGGATCTCTGATGCTCTGATGTCGACCTATAAGTTGATATGGAATGACTTCTGCTCATGGTACCTGGAAATGGTAAAGCCGGAATATCAAAAGCCTATTGATCCGAAAACCCTGGAGAGTACGATCAATTTCTTCGAGAAACTGATGAAGGTGCTTCATCCGTTCATGCCTTTCATATCGGAAGAGCTATGGCACGAGTTAAAAGAAAGAGACAGCAAAGACTGCATCATAGTAGCTGAATGGCCAAAAGCGGGTCAATACGACAAGAATATACTTGCTTCTGCTGAGCAGGCTTTTGAGATCATTACCAACATCAGGAATATCCGAAACTCAAAGCAAATCTCTCTAAAGGAGTTGCTTACACTTAAAATAAAGTCTGAGAACTTTGATCAGTTTAGCACTTTTACCTCAGTAATGCTTAAACTGGCCAACCTTGAAACAATCCAGTCTACAGATCAAAAAGAAGATAATGCTGCAAGCTTCGTTATAAAAGGTGATGAATTTTTCATTCCATTGGCTGGAAGCATTGACTTGGACAAGGAGCGCGAAGAGCTACAAAAAGAGCTGGAGTACACCCGAGGCTTCCTTACATCGGTTGACAAAAAGCTCAGTAACGAGCGCTTTGTAAACAATGCACCTCCTCAGGTAGTGGAGATGGAAAAGAAGAAAAAGGCCGATGCAGAGGCAAAGCTAAAGGTGCTGGAAGAGAGTTTAGCAAAAATGTAAATAGAGAAAAGCCCGTGAAATTAAAATACGGGCTTTTTTTATTGTTATTGAATTTGGAGTTTCTAACCTTCCATAGTTCCTTCCTTTTTGGTTTGAAAATTATCGATATCCAGAGACATTACCATAGCCCCTACAGAAGTAATTTATACCCTTCCTGAATACTACCACCCACTCTCCAGGCATCTAATTCTTCCGGGAGCTTCTCATACAGGTCGTGCCATTTCAAGTAATCCTGAAGAGCTATATCCATTTTTTGTTTAGTTATTTTTTGTTGCTCCACATTGACCTTCTGCTTTTCAAATATTTGAGTGGCAAGTTGCTTATACTTAGCTACGATATCCCTATAATCCTGCTCTAACCTTTCTTTTTGCAATTTCAACTGTGTTCTCTCCTCACTTTCCTCGTCCCCCATTTGATCAAATTTCTGCTTTACCGGCCTATATTTACCCTTGACCTCCTCCAGTTCCATCTCTTTATCCATTGGCAACATCTCTCTGTCAAATTTCAGGCTTTGCATTTCATTTTTAATTATAGCAAACTGCGCTTTCAACTGAAAACAGAGGAGTTTCATTTCTTTCATGGTCCGAATAGTATGCACCCTCAACTTAGATTTCTTACCATACAAACTTTCGTACCAATGCATAGTCTCTAAAAGTTCAGTTGTTAAACCGTCCTTTGGAAGTGCCATAGGTTTAGTGAGTGCTATTTGCACAACATTTTCATCCACATGCTCTCCGTTCATCACCATTTCCCCTAATATCTCTTGTTTATCAAGACCGAATGCCGCCAACATGCGGGCTATACGAAAGAATTGCTCTCCATGACGTGCTTCGTGAAATACGGTATCAGCAATTTGAGCCATAGTATCTTTATCTATGGTTTCTTTTTCAAACATAAGCTCATTAAGCTCCATACTCCATTCCTTTTCACTAAACTGTCCATAGGAGTCTTCATCCTTTCTCTTTAAAGTATATGTAATTGGGGGTACACCTACCTGAACCAATGCTACATTGACCGCTTCCATGATCTTCATCGCTCGCTGGTTTGTATCTTTTTGCCCCCATTCGTTCTCTAACTCCTTGGCCTTACCCAGATACTCCCCCTTATCCAGAGCTTCCATCCCTGTAGACTCTACCTGCTCATACTCCTCAACCTCTTCAGGTGTAATAACACTTGAATCCAGGTGGGCACCAATATCAAAACTTACAACACTATTCTCTTTCCAGAATTGATAATCTTTTTCCTGATTCTCAAGAGCCTCATAATCATCAATGTTGCCCAGTTTAATTGCGTCAGGCTTTACTATTTTATAGTACATTTTTCCGGATTCTTTAATGTAAAACCACTGCACCCCATCAATAGGCTGGTCCCATGCCAACACAGGGTCACCACTATCTACCCATTTCATCTGCGCAACGCCATGACTAATGCTAGCAAAAATTCCGGATGTTATATCTGAAGGTGACGAAGCATTTGCTGACTTTAATTGCAGACTCCTATCCCCCATCTCATCAGCTTCTTTTTCCAAACCTTTATCATCATTAATTTTCAAGCCACCTTTCATCTGCAGGGTAGGCATCACCCTACCTTGCTTCTGCTGTACCACATGCCAGGCTTCATGAGGCAAGTGCTGCTCCTGCCCTGGTCCAACATGGATATCCGTACCCTGAGCATACGCATGGGCCTTCATTTGCGTAGGCTTGGAAGAGTTAAAATGCACTTTGACGTCATCCATGGAATAACCGGACAATTCTTCAACCCCTGATTTCAAGTCATCCGGAAGTCCCGTTTTGTTCTCGGTTTTGGAGGGTAGCTGCACTGCCTTACCACTATTGGTCGATACCTGCAATTGCACCGTGGTGTGCGACTGGCCCTGTCCCAGATTGTCTGCAAATTGAGAATTTGCGTTCAGCCCATTGTTATTATCAAAATTTGAATCAAGACTACTCCTACCCAGGTTCATCCTGTTTACCGAAGACTTACTGTCTTTAACACCGGAAAATTGATCGTTCATACTTACTTGGTTTAGGGTGTTTGATGAATGGCTCTCAATGGTCAATCATCAAGTTTGGCTGTTTTAATTTTATAGAACATATCAAAAACAACTTCTGCAGTAGGTAGCCAATCATCAATTCCTTGATTTCTTGGAAGCCTCCTCAACTCCATAACTGCCAGCTTTTCTTTGGTATCAGCATCTTCATCCAACTGGTTTTGTTCACCCATTGAAGATGATGCACCTGAAGTTTTTACTTCCCTATATTTAGTTTTCAGATCATAATTTCTTACTACCATTGACTTGCTACCTGCAGAAAGCAAATCAGCCTCAAAATTCTTTTCATTTATTTTAGCCCCATGCTCCTTGGCGCTTTCCACATCACTATGAACCAAAGGCAAATCGACAGTACTTTTATTCTCAAGCTCAATTTTAGCGCTTGGTGTCCCCTCAATAATTGACTTTATCCAATCCACTCTCGTAAGCTCTTCCCCCGATGGTTCATCCTTATTTCCAAACCCCTTAGCAAATAATTGCCCATCATCCATGAGCGCAGCCTCCAACACAAATTCAGGGGTAAAAACTTCCTTTTCATGCTCATTTAGTTGCTCGTATAGCTTTTTAATATTGGTGCGAGACATGATTGGGGCTATTTGCTTAGAATAACTGTAAGTTTCTCCCTGACTAGCCCCAACTATCATATAGTTCAAAACCAAAGTCAGAAGCCCCTGAAGCTTCTTAAGGTTTACATCTTTTTCTTTCAGAAGCTTTTTAACAGCTATTTCAGCCCGATAGTGCGCATGAAATAATGATGGTTGATCAACCGAATTCATTCCGCTAATTGAATAAGGCGCATCATCGGGGTTAACATCAATCTCTTTTAGGGGATCTACCTGACTTCGAAAGACATCCCAATGCAGTTCATATCCCTCTAACTGTTCCTTCAAGATTTCTTGAAAATACTCCTCTTCGTTAAATTCATCCTCTTCTACTTCTGTTTTGTTCTCAGTTTCATCAACTGCCAGCTCTTCGAGTTCCTTTAGCAGTTCTGAGTCATCCTCGCTATTTTCAAATGCTTTCTTGACGCTTTCAAGAGTAGGTTTTTCTATTGCAGGCTGCTCTATTTTCCATTGGCCCTTATAACCATGCGTGCCTTTTTGAAGATGGGGAAATGCAGATCTGAGCGCAAACTCATACAGCATAGGAAGCTTTTCCAGCGTAACGCCGCCTGTCGCTTGTGGTGCTGACTGGATTGCAGCTGAGGTGATAGCATCACCACTAATCTTCACCTTTTTTTCTTTTACTTTTTTTGCCCCTCCAAGATCAGGGGCTACATTTTCCAGCAAAATTGGATCATCTTTACTATCTCTGCTATTGGCAGCTTTCTCAATACTCTTCGCCCATTTAGTAATTTCAAGAACTGTCTCAAGCAACCCTTTCTTTCCTTCTTCATTGGTATCGAACGGCTCTGTAACAAACTCTATGGCACTGCTATCTGCTTCAATTTTCCATTTTCCATTATTCGCCCTAAACAACTCCACATGGTAACCTATGGTGCCTTCATCTTCAGTCCTTACATCAACATTGGTTTCGTACTCCATACCTACTCTTCTTTGAATCGGAGCATTGGAAGTAGCCTGACCTATGGAACCATTATTAACTGGAGCAAAACTCCCATTCAATGCCTTAGTCCCCATCACATCAGCTTCCTTTTCCAGTGCAGGTTCATCATTGATATCCATTTTGCTTTTCATCTGTAGGGTGGGCTTCACTCTCCCCTGTTTCTGCTGCACTACATGCCATGCCTCATGGGGAAGATGCTGCTCCTGACCTGGTCCAACATGGATATCTGTACCTTGAGCATAGGCCAAAGCTTGAAATTGAGCAGGTTTATTTGAATTATAATGTACCCTTACATCATCCATTGAATACCCGGAAAGTCCTTCAATACCTAATTTCAGGTTATCAGGCAGCCAGGTTTTGTTCTGAGATTTGGAGGGTTGATTGAAGGAATTGCTATTCTCACTTAACTGGTTTTGAGCCGAAGTCTGCTGAGTGGCAAATTGAGAAACCGGGGAAACCGAATTTAAATTATCAGCAAAATGATTTCTCGCATCAAGATTACTTCCAAATTTGGAGTCAAGACTACTGCTGTTTTGCTTCAACCTATTTACAGAAGACTTGCCATCTTTTGAACCTGTTAATTGATCATTCATATCATAGCTGGTTTGTACGAAGATTACACATGCCCCGACGCTAAAATCATCTGGTTTAGCTGCCTTTTGCAAACCTGCCTAATACCATACATCCTATTATAACAGTGCCAATTCCAGACTATATCCCTGTTTATCAACACTCCTACTGGTGATATTAAATATTAAAAATATCACATTTATTTAAGTTAGGTTAACCTCAATATAACCAACAACTGTCCATATTAGAGTAAATACGGGTTAATTAAAGCCTACTAAAACTGATGAAATCAAACTTAAGATAAGCAATTGCCAAACAAATTACGTCACTAAAACTTAAGCCATATGGAAGGAAAAACACATCTAGCAGAGAGTCAAATGGTTATATGCCATTTTTTTTGTAGTATCCCAATTAATAATTATTCAACAGACTAACCTCTTAAAAGTTAAGCTTACTTCCAAAGTTAATCAACAGCCCTACTTTTAGGTAATTTAACGCTTGCGCCAAATACACATCTTCCAATTGGATAACAGCTTTAGTCTCAACCGAAACTTTTCCTTTACTCTGACAAATGTCAAATCATTCTGCTTATTTCACACGAATGTTACGCAATGACCCATTATTTTTTTAGACAAGCCTAACAATTTTTAACCTACTAATAAGACAATTAAAGCTATAACCTTATAGCACTTGTTTTAGACTTATTGACCAAATCCACTCATCCCCTTCCTGAAACCCTCATTGCCATACGCTTCCATCATTTCTCTTTCGTTTGAATCCCTTTGATTTAGCATTGCAGTTATAGTTCCTACATATACAGCCAATTTTTTCAGCTCATCTTTTTTAAATCTATTACGCTGCGAATTATCAGAAACAACCGGAATAAGGTTTCTCATTTCCATCACAAAACCCTCTTTATTCAACTCATGATCCGTAGGTGCCTCCCATTGCGACTGCTGGGTGGAGGCGTCGTAATAATAATCTTTATTAGGATTATCAACATCATCAGGCCCCGTGTTGTACTTGCTCCACTTTGATACTTTTTCAGGCCCCATTACTCCACCTGAAGACTCCAAAGCCCCAAACTTCCTTGTTACACCATCTTTATCTTTTGTGAAAATATTGGTAATGAAATCCTTACAACTGACATTACCACTACTTGAGTCCGGATTCATTTGTTCATCCGGGGTATTTCTAATCGCCTTTGAATCGGTACGACCTGTTGTAGCCAATATTAACTGGACAATTTTATCCAACGCACCTCCTACTTGCAAAAACTGTTTTTCCTCATCACTCAAAAGCTTCTTCCTGATATCTGATAAATCAGTTCTGGACATAATGGCTATCATGTTCTTATCCAGGCATTTTCTATACCCTCCGGTGGGCATTCCCGTATTAGGATCTCTATCAAGAATATAAAATACTTTTCCCATCCTGAGGTATTGGCACATAAGTATAATAAGCCCTTCAAGCCTGCTAAGCTTTCCTCTCCAAAGCAAAGATTCAAGTGGCTTTTCCCATGTAGATTCCTCGTTTTCTTTCGAGTAATACTTTCTGTTAGGTTTGGTACCCTTCACATCCCCCTGAGGCCCCACATAAATAATTTTAGTTGGCTTCTCCCACTTTGATTCTTTTGTCGTAGAGTTATAGTAAAATTTTGTGTAGGGCTGTTCATCTTTTACGTCATTATCGGGTCCGACATATACTTGTTTAGTTGGTTTTTCCCATTGAGACTCCTCAGTGGTAGAGTTATAATAATATTTCTTCCCTTGCTCTGTTTCATATTCGCCCCATCCGTCCGCTAGCACATCTTTTAAAACATAACGCGCATCGAGGTCAGTGGAATCTTGCTCAATCCATCCGTCTTCCAGCCCCTCAGTCTCCTTATAACGTTCATCTGGTGTCTCATTTTCAACCCAGCCATCCTGTAACTTTTGCCCAAAGACAACCTCAGGAAGGCGCTTGGTTATAGTTCTCCCATTAGCCACCGAAGCAAGCAGTTCAAATTTGGCCCGATCACCTTCATTAGGAAGCCCTATGCGGTTGGAGGAATCTTTCACTTTGACAGGAGTAGAAAAAGGACTGGTAATATAGTCGTCCGTATTAGTAGAAAATGGAGCAATTCCGCCTCCCATATCCTTAACCTGCCCTACATTATCAGAATGATGCTTAAGTTTAAATGGAATTTGACGATCATGAAAGGTACGTTTTTCATCCCATGCAGTAGGGTCCTCTACATCCTGATCTTCGGTAGGAGCTGCCATTCCTATCATATGCTCCATAAATGCCCCCAACTGTGAAATATCCAAACCAGTTGTTACCTGCACGGAACCTGTAGCCTCCTGCTCTGCCGAATCATGACCTACATTAGCCTGATCTCTAGCAGGCACCAGTCCAGGTATATTAATAGCGGGTTGTCTTGTGGATTTATCAGAATCAAGCTTATCCATCAATTCACCTGTTTCCTCCACCGCATTCATGAATCCTTGCTGACCTGATTTTGTTTCCACCTCATAGGGGTCAGTAACCACTTCAATAATTGACGCGTACCTTTTATAAGTAACCGGAGAAGGTTCATTTTCCTGCCATGCCCCCCCATTACTATACTGATACTTCCCATTTACATATCCATTCCACCATCCCTCTGGTGCCTGCTCCTGCGCATCTCCGATATTGGACTCATCTACATCGAGGTTAAGGGTTTTATATTTCCCGAATTTAGCTTTCTCAGGGATAGCATGCCCCCACTCATCTATAAAAACTTTTAACTCAACCTCCATCCCCATCTTTGGTTGAATTACAGCCTTAAATGAAGTAACACTGCCCGTTAAGGAAGAATTACTATTCAGGTCACCTACATCATCCGCTCCTCCTGAATGTGAAGCAGCTTTCGCCCCCATTGTATCAGCTTCCTTTTCCAGTGCAGGATCATCATTAATATCCATTTTGCTTTTCATCTGTCGGGTAGGCTTCACACGTCCCTGCTTCTGCTGCACCACATGCCAGGCCTCATGGGGAAGATGCTGCTCCTGCCCCGGCCCTACATGGATGTCTGTACCCTGAGCATAAGCCAGGGCTTGAAGCTGAGCGGGCTTGTGGGAGTTGTAATGCACCTTTACGTCATCCATTGAATACCCTGAAAGGCCTTCAATACCTGATTTTAGATTATCAGGAAGTCCGGTTTTGTTCTTTGCGTTGGAGGGTTGCTTAGAGGAGCTATTATTCTCTCCAGTTTGATTTTGAGCAGCAATTTGCTGGGTAGCTAATTGAGAAACCGGGAGAACCGGATTTACATTATCAGCAAACTGTTTTTTTGCATCAAGGTTGCTTCCGAATTTAGAATCAAGACTACTGCTGTTTTGGTTCAACCTGTTTACTGAAGAATTACCACCTTTTGAACTTGTTAGTTGATCATTCATCTTATTGCTGGTTTGGGCAAATATTAAATATACCCCCCAACGATCAGATCATAAGGTTTGGTTGCCTTTTGCAAATCCGCTGAAGCTCATTTCTACATTATCACAGCCAACAGTAACACAAGCCACTAGCAATCAATCAAATAAAATTCAAGTTATTTTTTTCACTTACACAGGTTTAGTGATCTCAATCTACTCACCCCAGCATTAAACCAATTCTCTCCAGGCAGTAATTAAAACCTCGCCGCCATCAACAAGCTCAAATCCTTATGTTTCAATCCAAACTTCCGGGCAATAGGCTCATTGGTAAGGCTCCCTTTATAAGTATAAACACCATTCATAAACCATTTATGGGCAAATATCATTTCTTCTATTCCTCCCTCCTCTGCTGCTCGCAGGATAGTTGGCGTAAAGATATTGCTCAAGGCAGTGGTGGCAGTATAGGCAACTCTTGAAGCGATATTAGGCACACAATAGTGGATAACATCATATTTTCTAAAAATTGGCTGTTTAAAAGTGGTGAGTTCCGAAGTCTCTACACATCCCCCCTGGTCTATAGAAAGATCAATAATGACCGAGTCCACTTTCATGTCGGCGACCATTTCCTCCGTTATCACATAGCGGTTACGACCTTTCTCAACCCTGAGTGCACCTATTACTATGTCAGCATTTTTCAGGCATTCAGTTAGGGTTACAGTATCAATAGTTGATGTATATATCTGCTGCCCAAGTGTATGTTTTATTCTTCTCAGCTTATAGATATGGTTGTCAAAGACCTGCACTTCAGCCCCCAAACCTATGGCAGCTCGGGCTGCATACTCTGCCACGGTACCAGCTCCTATAATCACTACTTTGGTTGGAGGCACTCCGGTAATACCACCGACTATCACTCCCTTTCCTCCGTTTGAACTGCTGAGATATTCGGCAGCAATTGACATTACCGTATTTCCGGCTATTTCACTCATAGCCCTGATAATAGGGAAACCTCCTACCTTATCCTCTATGAATTCAAAGGCTAGTGCGGTTATATTCTTTTTATTCAATGCCTTAATATAATCAGGCGACTGACTTCCCATTTGCACAGCAGATATCAGTCCTTGCCTGGGCTTCATCAGCTCTATTTCCTCCAACGTAGGTGGCTCTATCTTCAGAATAATGTCGGCTTTATAAATCTCTTCAGAAGAGTAAACAATCTTTGCCCCAGCCTCACTATATTCCTTATCAGAAAATTTCGACCCCTCCCCCGCTTTGGTTTCTACCCAAATCTCATGGCCATTATTTACCAACAATGCCACCGAGTCGGGCGTAAGGGTAATTCTCTTTTCCTGAAGAGATATTTCATTAGGCAGGCCAATAAAAAAGGAATGTCTATTTCTTTTTACGGGCATCAATTTTTCCTGTGGATATAGGCTGGACTCTTGTGCTAGCTGCGCGAAGCCTGATTTATCTTTCTTAGTCATACCTGGCCAAATCTATTAACCGTTTTACGGGATCTAATATGGTTATTTCAATTTTCAATTTTCTATCAGGAAGCAAGCCTTCAACTTTTGAGGGCCATTCTACAAAGCAATAATTGCCCGAGTAGAAATACTCCTCTGCCCCTATATCCATAGCCTCCTCTTCATCTTTTATCCTATAAAAATCAAAATGATAGAAGGTCTCTCCCTTCGCATTCTGATATTCATTTACTATGGAAAATGTAGGGCTATTAACATTGTCTTCTACCTCAAAAGCCTCACATATTGCTTTTATTAACGTGGTTTTCCCTGCCCCCATTTGTCCTTCAAAGAGCCAGACATTATACGCTTTCCCAAAAGAAATAATGCGTCTGGCAACTTCATTCAACTGCTCCAAACCATCACATTCCAACTGAAGTCGTGACAAAGTACTATCTACCATGTTTCGAATTTAGTGAAATTATTGGAATTATCATTTCCTCCATTGACACACCCCCATGCTGAAAGGTATCCTTATAATAATTTACATAGTAGTTGTAGTTATTAGGATACGCAAAAAACTGATCTTCGGTAGCAAAAACATACGTGGAAGAAACGTTAATCTTGGGCAAGTGAAGGCGTTCCGGCTTAAATGCTTCCATTATTTTATCCGCATGATCATACCCTAGGTTTTTACCCTGCTTATACCTGAGATTAGTGTTTGTATTTCTATCTCCTACTATTTTAAAAGGGCGCTTCACCCGGATCGTACCATGATCGGTGGTGACTATCAGTTTTCCTCCGGCTTCAGCTATTAACCTCAGTGCCTCTATTAATGGTGAGTGCTCTATCCAGGACTTTGTAATAGACCTATAAGCAGACTCATCAGGAGCCAGCTCCCTGATCATAACCATATCGGTGCGTGCATGGGACAGCATATCCACAAAATTGTATACAATAACGTTCAGATCGTTATTCATCAGATTCCTCACATTATCTACAAGCTGTTTTCCCTCACTGATCTGCTTTATCTTAGTATAGCTAAATTTTATATTAAGGTTATTCCTCCTGATCTGCCTTTCAAGAAACTCATCTTCATGATTATTTTTCCCTTCTTCCACATCTTCACCAACCCAGAGATCCTTATGTTTCTGGGACATCTCCAAAGGTAGCATCCCTGAAAAAATCGCATTTCGGGAGTATGCGGTAGTTGTAGGCAATATTGAATAATAGGTATCCTCTTCTTCAACAGTAAAAAGCTCTAGTATGGCAGGCTCAATAATTTTCCACTGGTCATATCGTAAATTATCAATTACCAGGAAGAAAACCGGCTTACCCTGCCCAAGTTGAGGAAACACTTTCTTCTTCATCAACTGATGAGAAAGGAGTGGTTTTTCAGCATTAGCATCATTTAACCAATCTTCATAGTTTTCGTTAATAAACTTGGCAAACTGATTGTTAGCCTCATCCTTTTGCATATTAAGAACTTCAGCCATGCTTTTGTTCTCCGTTTCATCAATCTCGAGTTCCCAGTATATCAATTTCTTATAGATCTCTGCCCACTCTCTATGGCTAAGGTCATCATTAAAAGCCATGCTGATATTGCGAAACTCCTGTTGATACGACAGGTTGGTCTTTTCCGTGATTAGTCTCTTATTTTCCAGTATCTTCTTGACCGAAAGTAATATCTGGCTTGGGTTAAGAGGCTTTATAAGATAGTCTGCTATTTTTGCCCCGATCGCCTCTTCCATGATCAGCTCTTCTTCACTTTTGGTGATCATCACCACAGGCAAGTTGGGTCGCAAAGATTTAATCTGGGTCAAAGTTTCCAGACCCGACATCCCTGGCATGTTCTCATCGAGAAAAACTACATCAAAATGTCTCTCCTCACATTGCTCCAGTGCATCGGCTCCACTATTTACCGGGGTAATATCATAGCCCTTATTTTCCAAAAAAAGGATATGTGGTTTAAGAAGGTCTATTTCATCATCTGCCCATAAAATATTATATCTCTGCATATTCGTATTATCCTGATAATTAATTGAGTTATTAGCTTAACTGGTTAATAACTCCTCTTGTTTTTCTTTATTTTAATGTATCTATAATTTCCTATTGCCTATTTTTGTCACTTGCTTCACAACAAGCATCAAAAAAACAACAAATTTCTTTTATCACGTAACGGAATAATCGCAGAATAGATTGAACAAAAGAAAAATTTTCAACGATCCCGTATATGGCTTCATCAATATAAAAAGCGACCTGATTTTTGACATCATCGAGCAACCCGTTTTCCAAAGGTTAAGGCGTATCAAGCAACTCGGGCTGACGGACCTGGTTTACCCCGGCGCCCTTCACACCCGCTTTCACCATGCCATTGGGGCGATGCACCTGATGACCCGCGCATTGGATAACCTCCGCAGCAAGGGCATTGACATCAGTGATGATGAATATGAAGCCGCACAAATAGCCATTCTGCTTCATGATATTGGCCACGGACCGTTTTCACATGCCCTGGAATTTAGCCTTCTTCAAGGGATAAAGCACGAAAGCCTGTCCTATTTACTAATGAAGCATCTCAATTCCAAATTTAACAACAAACTTGAGTTGAGTTTAAAAATATTTCAAAATACCTATAAAAAATGTTTCCTACACCAACTAGTATCCAGCCAGTTAGACATGGACCGTCTGGACTATTTAAAGCGGGATAGTTTTTTTACAGGGGTTTCAGAAGGTGCCATCGGCCTCGACAGGATCATTAGCATGCTCAATGTAGTGGATGATCAGATCGTTGTTGAAGAAAAGGGTCTCTATAGCATTGAAAACTTCCTCAATGCACGGCGCCTCATGTACTGGCAGGTTTACCTTCACAAAGCCTCCGTAAGCGCCGAAAAAATGCTGGTCAACCTTATCATTAGAGCCAAAGATCTGGCACTTAGCGGACATGATGTTTTTGCCAGTGAAGCACTAAAAACGTTCTTAACAGGACAAAAGACACTGGAAGATTTCCAGCAGGACAACGACCTTATTTCCACTTACGGCATGCTGGATGACTATGACATCTGGGGTGCTATTAAGATATGGCAGCATAGTAGCGACAAAATCCTCAGTTCATTGAGCACACAGCTACTTAACCGCGAATTATATAAAATCAAGCTCACCAATGACCCACTGAGTAAGGACGAGCTTAAAACACTGCGAAATAAAATAGCTGAGAGTTATAATATTGTAAGAGCGGACGCACGCTACTTTTTTGCTTATGGTGAAGTAACCAATAAAGCATACATTGCAGAAGGACAGTCAATCAATATCTTAACTAAAAAAGGAAAAGTAATAGACATTGCAGAGGCTGTAGATTTACCTAATATCAAGGCTATCAGCAAAATTGTTAAAAAATACTATCTATGCTGCCCCAAAAATGTATCTTTGTGAAAATATAAATCGAACTATTCTGCGCAGTTTTAATGGAATTTACCGTTAATCAAATAGCATCACTTTTAGGTGGCGAGGTAAAAGGAGATGGGGAATTGAAAATTAACATGCTGGCTAAAATTCAGGAAGCTGAAAAAAGCCAGATATCCTTTCTCTCTAACCTCAAGTATGAGAACCATCTTTATAGCACTAACGCCGGTGCTGTAATAGTAAATAAAGATTTCGAACCCAAGAAACCGGTTAAGACAACTTTAATACTTGTTGAAGACCCGTATTCATCATTTACGGTGCTTCTTGAAGAATATCATAAGTTTATCAGTTTCCAAAAGACAGGTATTGAAGAACCCTCTTTTATAGGTAAGGACTGTCAGGTGGGACAGGATGTCTACCGCGGCGCTTTCTCATACATTGGCAACAATGTGAAAATTGGAGACAATGTAAAAATATACCCTCACGCCTATATTGGAGACAATGTGAAAATTGGCAACAACACCATCGTAAACTCAGGGGTAAAACTATATGCCAACACAGTCATCGGCAATAATTGTGTATTACATTCTGGTGTGGTAATAGGTAGCGATGGGTTTGGGTTCGCACCACAGGAAGATGGTACTTATAAGACCATTCCTCAAATGGGCAATGTAACCGTAGGCGACAATGTAGATATTGGAGCCAACACCGTTATTGACTGTGCCACTTTCCATGGCGATTCCACAAAAATCCATAGTGGCGTCAAGCTTGACAACCTTATCCAGATTGCCCACAATGTAGAAATCGGAAAGAACACCGTTATTGCAGCCCAATCAGGCGTCAGTGGTTCAACTATCATCGGAGAGAACTGTGTTATTGCAGGGCAGGTCGGCATTGCTGGTCACATTGTACTGGCCAACAAAACATCAATTGGAGCAAAAGCCGGTCTTGGAAAATCTATCAAGGAAGAAGATGCCAAACTTATGGGCAGCCCGGCCTTTGATGTAAAAGATTTCTACCGCTCGTATGCCGCATTCAAAAATCTCCCCGATTTAAATGCCAAATTGAAGCAACTTGAAGAAAAAGTACTAAATTTGCCGACATTTCAGGAAAAGCAGTAATGAATATCAAACAACACACGATAAAGAAATCCGTAACACTTTCCGGAGTAGGTTTACATACAGGTGTAGAAACTAACATGACTTTTCTTCCGGCTAAACCGGGGCATGGCATTAAGTTTCAGAGAATTGACCTTGAAGGTCAGCCTGTGGTAGATGCGGATGTAGACAACGTAGTAGATCTGTCCAGAGGTACAACTATAGAGCAAAGTGGTGCTCGCATCAATACCGTTGAGCATACCTTAGCCGCCTTAGTAGGCCTGGAAATTGACAACGTACTTATCCAACTGGACGGTCCGGAGCCTCCCATCATGGATGGCAGCTCTCAGCAATTTGTTGATATTCTTAACGAAGCTGGAACTGAGGAACAAAATGCTCTGAGGGATTTCTACGAGGTTCAGGATAGCATCTTTTACAGAGAACCTGCAAGAGATGTTGAAATAGCAGCTCTCCCTCTGGATGATTACAGGGTAACAGTAATGATAGATTATAACTCCCCTGTTCTTGGCAGCCAGCATGCTTCATTAACTGACATTAGCCAGTTTGAAAAAGAGATAGCTTCCTGTCGAACTTTCTGTTTTCTGCATGAACTGGAAATGCTGCACAAGCATAACCTGATTAAAGGTGGCGATCTAAATAATGCTATAGTTGTTGTTGATCGCGTTGTAAAAGAAGAAGAACTAGAAAGTCTGGCCTCACTTTTTAACAAGCCAAAAGTAGAAGTTAAAAAAGAGGGTATACTCAATAATGTTGAACTAAGGTACCGCAACGAGCCTGCTAGACACAAACTGCTAGACGTCATGGGAGACCTTGCCCTGGCAGGAAAACCTATAAAGGCGCAAATACTTGCTGCAAGACCCGGCCATGCTGCGAATGTAGCATTTGCAAAAAAACTTAAGCGGGCTATGGAGACTTCTGCCAAGCAGAATGCCCCAAAATACAACCCGAGTTTGCCCCCTGTACTTGACATCAACCAGATTTCAAATATACTTCCCCATAGATATCCATTTCTACTCATTGACAAGATCATTCATTTAGATGAAGAGAGTGTATCTGGTGTAAAAAACGTGACACTCAATGAACATTTTTTCATGGGCCACTTCCCGGGTAACCCTGTTATGCCGGGAGTTTTACAAGTAGAAGCTATGGCTCAAATTGGCGGAATTTTGGTTCTGAACACAGTTCCCGATCCTGAAAACTATTGGACGTACTTCTTAGGAATAGAGAACTTCAGATTTAGAAAGATGGTATTGCCCGGAGATACGCTGGTGATAAAATGTGATTTGTTAGCGCCAATCAAAAGAGGCATCGCAAAAATGACAGGAAGGGCATTTGTAGGAAACACGCTGGTATGTGAAGGAACAATGACTGCCAGCATAGTAAGGAAAGACTCATGAACCAACCATTAGCATATATTCATCCTCAGGCTAAAATTGCCAGGAATGTAGTTATTGAACCATTTTCTACCATCCATAAAAATGTTACTATAGATGAAGGGACATGGATAGGACCGAATGTAACAATATTTGAAGGCGCCAGAATAGGTAAGAACGTAAAGATCTTTCCTGGCGCATCAATATCTGCAGTACCTCAAGACCTGAAATACAAAGGAGAAGAAACCGAGACTTTTATCGGTGATAACACCGTTGTGCGTGAGTATGTAACGGTAAGCAGAGGCACAGATGACAGAGATAAAACAGTAATAGGAAGTAATTGTCTGCTGATGGCTTATGTGCACGTAGCCCATGACTGTATTATTGGAGACAACTGCATTATAGCCAATGCCGTGCAAATAGCAGGTCATGTTACTGTACAAGATTATGCCATCATTGGTGGATCAAGTGCTATACATCAATTTGTAAAGGTAGGTGCGCACAGCATGCTTTCTGGCGGTTCATTGGTAAGAAAAGATGTACCTCCATACACTAAAGCAGCCCGAGAACCTCTTACTTACTGCGGCATTAACTCCATTGGCTTAAGACGCAGGGGTTTCTCATCTGAGAAAATAAATGAGATACAAGAAATATACAGATACGTGTTCCTGAAAGGGTTAAATAACTCCAAAGCCCTTGACCTCGTAGAACTGGAACTTGCTCCTTCAAAAGAACGCGATGAAATCATTAACTTTATAAGAAGCTCTGACCGTGGTGTAATGAAAGGATATTCTTATTAAGTTGCATTAGGTCGTCATATGGAAGTATCCCTTCAAAATCTAGCCAAAAGATATAATAAGGAATGGATCTTCAAAGACCTTAGTTATGATCTTGCAGCAGGTGAATGCTATGCATTGATAGGGTCCAACGGAAGTGGAAAATCAACTCTATTGCAAATAATATCAGGTTACCACCTACCTTCTGCCGGTAGTATAGCCTATATGAATCAAGGTGCCCCGATTGCCCCTGAACATATTTTTCAACATATTTCCATCTCTACACCTTACATGGAATTGATTGACGAATTTACGCTCAGAGAGCATCTTGATTTCCATTTCAAATTCAGAAAGATGCGAGAGGGATATACCGTTCACAAAATAATAGAAAGTTGCCTTTTGCTAAGTGCCAGGGATAAGTACATTAAAAATTTCTCCTCAGGCATGAAACAGCGATTAAAGCTGGCACTGTCCTTTTATACCGAAAGCAAATTGGTATTGCTTGATGAGCCAACATCAAACCTGGATAATCAAGGTACGCAATGGTATATGGAAAGGGTAAGGGAACTAAGAAAGACTGATGCAACAGTACTTATAGCATCGAATCAAGATTATGAATATGAGGAATTCTGCTCAGAACACATTGATCTACTGAAATATAAGAATTAAAGGTTACCTATCCTTACCGATATATATTTATCAAAAGCTAAAACAATATTATCAATTTATTCATTATTTTAGCTGGATGTTTGAATAACAAAATAAAAAATTTTTATCTTTCGAACTAGTAATTTTGTATTGTAAACTTAGTATTAATGAAAAATCTAACCTACTTATTTAGCGCAGTTATTCTGTTAGTGGTATTAACAACAATAGGTTGTAAGAAAGACGATGATCCGGGGCTTTCTGAAGAGGAACAACAATTAGAAGCATTGGCGGGAACTTGGGTTGCCACTACTGTTAACGACGGGGTTCAGGATAGACAAGACTATGACGGTTTCACTCTGACTATAAATAAAGAATTGACCTATTCAACTGCAGGCGGTCCTAATCTGCTTCCTATGCCAGAAGCTGGATCATTTGTTTTCGGCACCAATGTAAAAAGCAATATAGTTATTGATCCTACTGACGCTAATATCCCTGCCACATACTCAATAGCTGCAGATGGAGCTACTCTAACTTTATCATTTACTTATAGTGGTTCTGGCTTTGCAAATACCAGAACAAACAGTGTAAACGGAAGCTGGACATTCACGTTCGCAAAACAATAAAATACAAATACAAAAAAGCGGCTCTTGAATGTCAAGAGCCGCTTTTTTTTTGTACTTAGTCCACTTCTATTTCAATTCAATAACACTGATACCCGCTCCTCCCCTTTCAACATGTTCATCATGAATTGAAGCTACCAGTCCCGAATCTTTTAAATAGTTTCGGATCAAGTCCCTGAGCACTCCATTGCCCTTACCATGCAGTATTCTGATTTCCTGCATATTAAAAAGCAGGGCATCATCAATAAATTTATCAACCAGTCCTAAAACTTCCTCAACCCGCTTACCTCTGACATCCAGAGTTGAACTGAATTCGGCAAGCTTCTGATTTAGATTCATCCCTGAAACACTTCGTGTCGGATTCTTCTTTGCCTGCTTGGCCATACCTTTGGAGATTTTTTCCAGCCTATTGAGCTTTACCATAGTTTTTAATCCACCGATCAGAACTTCTCCATCCTTACCTCTGATATCAAGCACCTCCCCAACAACATCTTTATCTTTGATTCGTACGTGATCGCCTACTTCTACTTTACCAGGAATCACTTTTAGCTTCTCATGCTCTTCGATAATCTGTTCCGGGTTCACCCTTTCCTTTAACTGTCCTAACCTCTCCCTTACTCTTTTGGTCTCCTTCTTTTCAGCTTTATTCTCACGAATATGCCTAATGGTCTTCTCTATCTCACGGTTGGTGCTGGACAATAGTTGGGCTGCTTCCTTTTTAGCTGAATCGATAATCTCCTTCTTGCGATTCTCCAGTTTATTATAGAGTTGATCGTACTTATTCTTCAAGTTCTTAACTAGTTGTTCAGTCTCTCTGGCTTCTTTTTCGCGTCGGGCTATTTCCTGCTCTTGTCTTTCCAGTTTAAGAATGAGGTCATCTACATTCATTGATTTACTTCCAGCAATGCTCCTTGCGTAGTCAATAACCTGAGGTGACAGTCCTATTTTCTTAGCAATTTCAAGAGAAAAAGAACTACCTGGCTTTCCAATTTCAAGTTCATAAAGTGGTTCCAGATTTTGCATATCAAACTTCATAGCCCCATTTATCACGCCTTCCTTTTGACCTGCATAATGCTTTATATTACTATAGTGCGTAGTAATAACTCCATTCCCCTGTCTTTCGACCAATTTATCAAGTATTGCTTCGGCAATAGCTCCTCCAAAATGCGGATCTGTACCTGTACCAAACTCATCAATAAGGCAAAGGGTTTTTTTATCCGTATGCTTCAAAAAGTATCGCATATTAGTCAGGTGAGAACTGTAGGTACTCAAGTCATTCTCAATGGATTGCTCATCTCCAATATCTATGAAAATGTTTTCAAAAACACCTGCAACAGATCCCTCCCCCAAGGGCACCAGCAAACCACTCTGCAACATATACTGAATAAGACCAACTGTTTTAAGACATACTGATTTCCCTCCAGCATTAGGCCCTGAAATAATGATCATTCTTTGTTCTTCTTCCAAAGCAATATCAAGAGGAACTACCTTACGACCAGTTTTTTCGTAGGCAAGAAACAACAGCGGGTGCCTGGCCTTCTTCCATCGCATACTCCTTTCGTCACTAACTTTAGGCATCAACGCATTCATATCAATGGCCAACCGTGCCTTTGCCCGTATAAAATCAATCAATGACAGAAACTGATACGCACGCCTGATATCATCCAGGTTTTCACGCAGAAGGTCTGTAAGCGCCGTCAGGATACGGATAACTTCTCGCTTCTCTGCATTCTCAAGCTCTCTAATTTCATTGTTTCCTTCCAGTACTTCAGCCGGCTCCAAAAACACTGTCTGCCCCGTAGCTGACTCATCATGTACAAACCCTTTTATTCTTCTTTTATATTCGGCTGTTATGGGAATCACCATCCTCCCATCCCTGATAGTCATAGAAGCTCCTTCAGGCACATATCCATCCTTCACCGCATTTTTATAAATACTATTCAGTGTTCTCCTTACCTGAGCATGCTTGGATTTTAATTGCTGCCTGACCTCTGCTAGCTGTTCGCTTGCTGAATCTTTTACATACCCGTTGTCATCTATCTTATCGCTGATCTTACGGCATATACCTTCATCAAACTGCACCATGTTGGTAAGCAAATGGAGCTGAGGAAACTCCTGGGATCGCTTACGCAAAAACCTATCGCAAGAAAGTATGGTCTGTAATGATCTATTGATATTAAGAAATTCCTCCTCTAAAAGAAACGCCCCTTCTGTCTTAGACCGCTCAAGAGCAGTAGATACATCCAGAAAATAACTTGATGGAAATAGTTCGCTTGCCACCAGTATTTTCATAAACTCTTCTGTCTGTAAGAGCAGTTTTCTGATGTGATCTGGCTTATTGCTTAGTGTTATCTTGTCTACAATAGCACCTCCCAGGTTTGACAGGCATTTCTCCTTTAATAAAAGTCTGATTTTATCAAAGCCCAATTTGGCTTCTATATCTTTTGGGTAAAGCATTTATTTTCTTTCTTCCTCGATTTCTTTTTTTTCCTTTCCGCTCTTCTTATCGTCACGCACCTCTTCTTTTTCCCTTTTCTCTTTTAATCGTTGCTCTCTGAGATTCAGGCTATCCAGCACAATGCTATAAATCTCTTCCAGTTGTTTAGGATGGTTATAATAGTAAGTCATACTACGATAATAAACAGAATCAGTTACTTCATGCTGTTTAAAAAGTTCTCCTTCATACACATCAAATATAGCCATGGAAGAGTCTCTGCTCAACCGCAGGTTGTTCACTCTACTTTCAGCAATATAAATATCAATAAAAAGCGGCACCATTTCCGCTTTTGGAAGCAAGTCATCCGGAACATCATCCTCTTTTGAACAAGCTACCAGGAGTAAGACATAACATATTACAAGTAATTTCGTTTTCATTTGAACTATATTAATCAAGACGTTATGCACTATATCATGCATAAGCTCCTATTTTTTAAATTTGAATATTCAATGCAGGTTTTACGTGCATACTATTAATGGAGTTATATTTAAAATATCTGACCATCCATTAGTAAGGTAAATAATCCTGTCAAGGAAATCATTTTTCCATAACAGGATTATTCATCAACTTTGTTATAATTTTATAGCCAAAATTGAGCCAATGAAGGATCTCTTAAAAAAGCTACGAAAATACGAAATACAAATCAGAAAGGCTATTAACAGCCAGATGCAGGGGGACTTTCATTCAATTTTTAAAGGATCAGGCCTTGAATTTGACGATGTGAGGTCTTATCAGTATGGTGATGATATACGTACCATTAACTGGAATGTAAGTGCAAAAGGCCATGGCACTTTTGTAAAAACCTTTAAAGAAGAGAAAGAGCAAACTGTATTTTTTATTTTGGATGTAAGCGGCTCTCAGGAAATAGGAAGCCCTGGCAAGCAAAAGATGGACATAGGAAAGGAAATCTGTGGGGTTCTCTCATTATCAGCAGCAAAGGAAGCCAGCAAAGTTGGTTTGATCTGCTTTTCTGACCAGAAGGAAAAGTACATAAAGCCAAGAAAAGGGCCTCAACTTGCTTATGAAATTGTGCATACGCTGGCGCACTTGAAACCACAATCTCAAAAAACTGATCTTAGCAAAGCCATTTTATTTACACTAAATACAATAAAGCGCCGTAGTGTAATTGTATTTATCTCTGACTTTATCGATGAAGGCTATCACCACAACCTGAAAGGACTGGCTAAAAAACATGATCTGGTCATGATCAGGATAACGGATAAACGAGAAACAAAACTACCCAAACTGGGAATAGTTCCTATCTATGAAAAAGAGAGTAAAGAAACCATATGGGTCAACACTTCTTTCGGTAACTTCAGATCAAGAATTAAAGAAAACTATGCTGAGAATGAAGAGTATCTCACTAAATTCGCAAAACGCCATCAAATCAATTTTGTAACGATTGACACAGAAGAGGACTACGTTCCTAAACTTCTGAAATTATTTAAAATAAGAAATAAAACTTTAAAGAGTGTATAAAGGAATAGTACGGGGCCTTCTACCGGTTTTATTTTTTGTTGTTTTGAATGCTCAGGCTCAGCAAATCAAACCGCAAGGTCAATTTTTAAATGATAGCATTAAAATTGGGGTTCCTATTGGGTACTCCTTATCAGTGAAATACCCCAAAGGGGTGGATGTTGTATTCCCTGATTCATTGTACGATTACTCTCCCTATGAGTTAGATCACAAACGCTACTTCCCCACCCAATCGGATAGCACACATAGCTATGATAGTGCCATTTATTACATTACCTCTTTCGAAATAGACACTATTCAACATCTGAAATTGCCAATTTTTGTGTTGCATGGCAAAGATAGCACTACTGTGTATGCAGATACAGACGCTGCTATTCTTCAACAGCTTGTAACAGAAATACCTGATTCCGTAGCGGTAGAAGCTATGCCTTTGAAGGAAAATACAACTTATAAGAATGTAGGGCTTCAATTCAACTATCCTTATTTCATTATTGGTGTTGGGATACTTGCTATTCTAACTATACTCTTTTTTGTTCTTTTCGGCGGCAGACTCAAGAAACATTTTAAGCTCAAGAGGTTAAAGCGAGCTAATAACAGGTTTATAGAAAAGTACGATACGTTGGTGCTCAATGAGAATGAAACAGAAAAAAACAAAGCCGAAAAAGTATTGATTTTATGGAAAAAATACCTTGAAAAGCTTGAATCAAAGCCCTACACCCAATTAACTACGAAAGAAATCATTCAATTTTACAAGCCAAAAAGTATTGGCGATTCGCTAAAAGCCCTTGACAGGGTCATTTATGGTAAT
Source organism: Fulvivirga marina (assembly GCF_016775155.1). Taxonomy (GTDB): domain Bacteria; phylum Bacteroidota; class Bacteroidia; order Cytophagales; family Cyclobacteriaceae; genus Fulvivirga; species Fulvivirga marina. The sequence continues at coordinate 46,577 of NZ_JAEUGD010000020.1, forward strand.
CTAAGTGTGAATGGTGAAATCATGAAACAATACACTGTACTTAAAAAATACGCTCAGGAAAAATTCATGGAAAAAGTAGAGGAGGTGAAGCATGGATGAACAGGTAAACTTTGAAAACCCATGGTACAGTCTTGAATGGTTTTCCCCCGGAGTTTTCAAAAACTTCACTTGGGAAAATAAAGTACTGCTCTATGCACTTATATTGATACCCATATTCATTGTTGCCAGATGGGTGATCAGGTATTACCTAAACCAGAAGCTCCCCATAGCACTTACCAAAAGCCAGATCAAGTCAAACCCTGCTAATCTGGTAAGACTTATCCCCGATATACTGTTGATACTACTTACCGCACTGGTGATCGTAGCACTTGCCCGCCCTCAAAAGTCAAATGAAAAGGTAGAACAGTGGACTGAAGGAATTGATATAATGTTGGTCATAGACATTTCGCAGTCTATGCAAATCCAGGACTTTAAACCTAATAGGCTAGAATCTGCCAAAGAAAAGGCCATGGACTTTATCAATGGTAGATTTCAGGACAGGATCGGCATTGTAATATTTTCTGGAGATGCTTATTCCCTTTCCCCACTAACTACTGACTATGAACTCCTGAAATCTTCTATTGAGGAAATTAACTTCGAAATGATAGAAAACCGTGGTACCGCCATAGGTAGCGCCCTCGCAGTAGCCACAAATCGTATGCGCGAGTCTGATTCAAAATCCAAGGTAGTGATTCTCCTGAGCGATGGAGATAATACGGCAGGCAATATTGATCCTATAACAGCAGCTAAACTTGCTTCAGCATATGATATCAAGATCTACACCATTGCAATTGGGAAGGAGGGCAAGGTACCCTATGGAAAAGATTTTTTTGGCAGACCTAGAATGGTGGACAACACCTTGGATGAAACAACACTAAGAGATATAGCTGATATTGGGGAAGGTCAGTTTTTCAGAGTATCCGACAATGACGCCTTGGAAAAAGTATTTAAGATCATCGACCAGTATGAAAAAGCTGAAATCAAGGAAACAAGATATAAAGACACTTCCGACTTTTATATCAATTACCTGAATTGGGCTGTTTGTATTTTTCTTTTATGGTTGCTATTGAAGTCTACCTTTATATCCAATGTGCTTCAGGATTAGACTTACCAGCTGTAAACGAACATTCTAAGGCCGAAAGCTATTAAAGCTAATCCTACTGCTACATTTAAAATAGTAAAGAGCCTTGGTGTAATTAAAGCCCTAAGTTTGCCTGCAAGGTATGCTTTGATCACATCAGTAATAAAAACGATAAGCATGATTACCCCAAAAAACAGAACCAGCGTTTCCCCTGAATAACCATACTCAATAGTTGCCATACTCATAGCGCCTAGCCAAAAAAGCAACACAAAAGGACTTACTCCGTTGATGATGAAGCCCTTAAATATGTACCTGAAAAAACCCTTCACGGAAACTGAACGATGTACTATGTTTGTTTTTTTTCTGGACTTAAAGAGGGAAACAATGCCAAATACAATCAGAATCCCTCCTCCAGTATAACCTATCCATTCCTTATACTCCGAGTCATTGATAAACTGAGAAAGACCAAAGTAGGCCAGATTGATATAAACTACATCGCTAAAGAAAATACCTATAGCAACTAATATAGCTTTATTCAGTCCCTTCTCAATACTGGTTTGAAGCAGCGTAAAAAAGACCGGACCAATCAGCACTGCCAGTACGAGACCGAAGATTAATGCATTGACAACAACCATTCGTACTGACTACTTGATAAAGTTTTTCCAGTCTTCATATTGAGCACTCTTTATAACTCGTGGAAATTTGTTTTGCCCACCTACCTTACCCTTGGACTCCATCCATTTGTAAAAAGTACCAACCGGGAGAACATCAACATAAACTTCCTTAAGTGCTGCACCACGCTCTACTGCATAATCATCATTGAGCTCTTTTAAGTAATTATCAAGCTTAGTCCGTATCAATTCCGTATCCACATTAGCATCTGTACCGATATACCAATGATGCGCAAATAATGTATTATGAGGGATACCAGCCACTGTGAACTCGGGAATTTCTATATTCAGGTCATCACCAACCATTTCAATGGCCTTATTCATATTATCAACTGACATATGCTCACCACAAAGGCTCAAAAAATGCTTGGTCCTTCCGGTTATAATAATTTCAGACTCTTCCTTAGAAGTAAACTTCACCACGTCACCTATGATATATCTCCAGGCGCCAGCACAAGAGGAAAGTAAAAGAGCGTATTCCTTCCCCTCCTCCACTTCATCAATCATCAGCGTTTCCGCGCTTTCCAGAATGTCTCCATTCTCATCGAAGTTTTTCTCTTCAAAAGGCACAAACTCATAAAAAATACCATTATTTAAAACCAGCCTCATTGAGCGGTGGTTAGGCTTACCCTGAAAAGCTATGAAGCCTTCCGAAGCTAGGTAAGTCTCTATGTAATAGATCTCCTTGCCCAGCAACTTTTGAAACCCCTTCCTATACGGGTCAAACGAAACTCCGCCATGAACATAAACCATTAAGTCAGGCCATATTTCATGGATATTGGGAACTTGGTGATAGTCCAGTATTTTCTCCATCAGGATCTGTATCCAGGCAGGGACGCCAACAATAATGCTAATATTCCAATCCTTGGCTTTTTTGGCTATTTCACCCAGCTTTTCATCCCAATCTTTTGTCTTGGCTATTCTTTTACCAGGCTTATAAAAATGTTGAAACCAAAAAGGTAATTGTGCGGCCTGAATACCACTTAGATCCCCTTCAAAATAGCTACCTCTATTGTTGAGTTGCGTACTACCTCCCAACATCAAAATACCCCCCTGAAAAAAGTTGGAAGGTAAATCATACTTACTCAAAGAAAGTATTTGCCGGATGCTAGTTTTTTGAATAGCCCGTTTCATGTCCTTCGTTATCGGCAAGTACTTTGATGATGCCTCTGAAGTACCTGAGCTTAACGCAAAATACTTGACATTACCGGGCCAACAAACACTTCTTCTTCCCTGTTTAGCTGCATGCCACCAATCCGTATACATTTTATTGTAATTATGTATAGGCACCTGCTCTTTAAACAACTGAAAAAAAGCTTTTTGATCTTCCTTTTTATAAGCATTAAGAATATTGTTAAACAAATAATGTTTTCCGAAATCAGTCTGGCTTGCAGTTATAAGAAGCTTCTTCAGTTCTTGCTTTTGTATATCGAAAGGGTTCGAATACTCCTGCTCCAAGCTTTCCCTAATCCTTATCCCTTTCTTCAATAAAGTACCTAAAATAGGCATATGCTCTCAGTTAAAATTTCTTACTTTGTTACTTATAAATATTGACCCGATATTAAAATTATAAAATGGATATCAAAAACAATATTAAGAAAATTCAGGATTATTTATCAGGAAAACCAGCCCGATTAGTAGCCGTAAGTAAAACTAAACCAGCAGACCTGATAAAAGCTGCTTACGATGAAGGTATTAGAGTTTTTGGAGAAAATAAGGCGCAGGAGCTTTCAGAAAAACATGAGATACTTCCAAAAGATATTGAGTGGCACATGATAGGTCATTTACAAAGAAATAAGGTGAAATACATAGCTCCATTTGTATCACTTATTCACTCCGTTGATAGTATCAGGTTATTGCAGGAGATCGATAAACAAGCCAGGAAAAATGACCGGATTATAGACTGCCTTCTACAAGTTCACATCGCTGAAGAAGATACTAAATTTGGATTTTCTAAGGAAGAATTGAAAGAAATGCTGGCCTCTCTAGAGTTCGGTGCTTTTGAAAACATCAGAATAGTAGGCTTAATGGGTATGGCTACTTTTACTGACAACCAAGATCAAGTGCGAAGAGAATTCAAATCTTTAAAAATCATTTTTGACCAATTAGCTCAACAGTCAACATACGAAAATGTATCTATGAATGAGCTTTCTATGGGTATGAGTGGTGATTATAAAATTGCCATAGAAGAAGGCAGCACACTAGTAAGAGTTGGCAGCGCTATATTTGGAGAGAGAAATTACGCATAATGAACAAGAATATATTAATAACAGCAGGGATATTGGGAGCCTTCTCCGTAGCTATTGGCGCCTTTGGAGCTCATGGACTTAAGCCCTTATTGATAGAGTACGGCCGTATGGAAACTTTCGAGACTGCCGTAAAGTACCAATTTTATCATACTCTGGCTATTTTGGGACTCGGCATATTAATGCTAAAATTCCCCAATAAATATTTTAAATATGCCGCTCATAGTATGCTTGCCGGTATAATTATCTTTAGCGGATCGTTATATGTGCTTTGCTTGTCAAATATTGCCGTGCTGGGAGCTGTTACTCCGATAGGAGGTGTGATGTTCATATTAGGCTGGATATTCCTGGCCCTGGGCGCTAAAAAGGTCATCTAAATCCAGTATAGACTTAATACATACCTCACATATCCATGGTTTATGGATATGCTTCTCCTCCTATCTATCTCCTTTATTTGATATAAGTTGTCTTGCAGGTTTTGACATGATATTCTCTTATCAACTATGTTCATGTGTACTGATCTAATCATAAGATATTTACAAATATTATTACCACCATTGGTATACTCTTACACTCACTATGGATGAAAGACCAGACACTTATTTGCGGCATAACGGATGATGACAACAGGCCAGAAAAATATTACGGGAGGGCTATTACTTAAAACAAAGAGGCCGTCTCAAAAGTCATTTTGGGACGGTTTTCTTTTTCAACAGATTTAGATGTTTT
>NZ_JAEUGD010000021.1 GCF_016775155.1 Fulvivirga marina
AAATGACTTTTGAGACGGCCTCATTTAAGTTTCTGTAGGGTAGTGGAGGAAACTAGTTATTTATCCTCATTTTCTTTCAGAGCCGGAGGGGAGATCATAATATGTGCACGGTGCGTACCGGGGTCCATGATCCATGGCCCGCCGGGAACCATTGGGCGTATAGGTAATCCTGTAGATTCGGCTGTAGCAAATGGAATATACACTACATAACGAAGGTTTGCCCCGGTCACTTTGCCAGTAGCCGGATCATATTTTCCATCGGAGCCTGAAAGCACATGAAGTGTAGTAGGTTGGTCGGGCATTTTTAGCTTTTTTTCCTTAACCTCCTGTTCGCGAATTTTGAAGACCTCGCCACGATTTTTACCTTCCGCATAAAGCTCTCTTCCTCTGGTCATGAATGGTTCCAGGTCCTTATGGTAACAGGCGACACTGAAACCTTCCTTATTCGGATCATCCGCGAGGCAAATCAACTCATTGGTTCCTTCTTTAATCATAACAAGATTACCCTTTGCATCATAGCCTAGTACTGAAGCTCCTTCCCGTTGCTCTTCGGGTGCGGCTTGTATGGCGGCATTTATCTGATCTTCTTTATTGGGGACTTGGGCCATGACCATAGAAGCACATAGCATTAAGATTAACAGAGTATTACATAAAATTTTCATAGGGGAGTAATTTTGATTTAATTAAAGATAGTGAAAAGCTTGATACCTCTCAACCCCATTACCTTTGAGGGTGAGGGGTATGAACAGTCCCCTTATCCTCATAACCTTATAATACGTTATTTAAATCATTTTGTATTACTTGCTGTTTTGCGACCACGTGATATCAAAAGTATCTCTCACAGTGGTACTGCCGGTAGGTGCTCCATAGTCCGGAGAGGGTACGGGTCTGCCATGTGAGTAGGCTTTTACCGTGCCATCAGTCATTACTTTAACCTCTGTGAAGCCAAAATAATCTCCGCTATCAAGGGTGGTGCCTCCATTACCCGCTATGATCTGCCAAGACGCAGAGCCTGCGGGCTGTCCTGCCCAAAACAGGTGCTCATGAGCGGAGAGCATGGCTTCGCTGCGATTCTTGTTCATGGCACTCCATAGTAAATTTACCTGCTCCCTATTCCAGGCAAGCCCAGGATCTTTGCTGTCTCCGGTAGCCAGACCTTTGGCATCGTAAGCGGGTTTATGGCCCATTAAAAAGATATGGCCTTCCTTATGACCTGCACGCCAGGTATTGATATCATTAGTGATCCAGTCTACTGGCACTTTGCCCGGCTCATTATAGGTATCGGTATTCATCAGTACAAAATGGTCGTCGCGGTGATCAAAAGAGTAGGTAAGTTGACTTTCATCTTTTAACAGGCTATCGGGACCTCCTATACCCGGACCGTTATTACCAACTATGAAATCTGACATCAGTCTGAGCCAGATTTCATTGGCATATTCGTTGGGCACTTCTTTGTAATCAGGAGGTGTTGAGTAGAGAAATTCATGGTTTCCGGGTACGGCCACCATTTTTATTTTACTTTTAGAAATAGCGTGCTCGTAGTACAGTTTTTTCCAGGCCTTCAGCTGGTTGACCAATTTGCTGGTATCCTGGCTCTCAGCCAGCACCAGGTCTCCCACAAAAAAGAAGTAATCTGGTAGGGGATTAAGTTTCATGGCATCATCAAAAGTTGCCATAAGCTGATTGAGATTGGTATGTGCTTCATTGTAGTACTTGGAATTTTTCCAGGCAGCATCGTCATCATGCCATGAAATACGATTGCAGCCCATGACTACAAAAGAGTACTTGACCTCTACAGAATCGCTCGTGGCCAGCGGGGTCTCCTTTTGTTGCTGAGCGGAATTGCAGCGGACAAACACCATCATGGCCACAGCCACGATCAAAAGCTTTGAAATCCTCCTGAAGACAAAGCGATAGGGTGAAGTGGTTGGTTTTGAATACATTGTAGGTTGGTTAAGGTTTATGACACTTTTCTGGCGCTGTATTTTACCCTTTCCCTGCTTTTCCTATCCAGAAAATCATACCTAATGATAATAAACTAAACACTAAAAAACCAGCAATTAACGGTATAGCTGTACCATTAAAACTGAGGCCAATGAGGATACCGAAGGGCACAGATATGAATGTAGATAGCGAACCTACCAGTGAGCTGCCAATTCCCGCTACATGCCCCAAGGGCTCCATGGCAAGAGCATTTAAATTGCCGAAAAGGAGTCCGACACAAAACAGGCTGATCACAAAGAACACCATGACCACCCAAAAGTCGAGGTGGTCGAATGTGCTCAGCATCAGATAGGTTAGAGAAACTATAAATAGCATACCTAACGCTACTTTGACGATGTATCTCATGCCCTTAAGCATCACAATTTTGGCGTTGAGTAATGATGCACTACCAATGAAAAGAGCAATGGCGGCGAAGCCTCCTGCAAATATTTCAGCTTCTCCATAGGCCTCAAAAATCTGTTGTATGGAACTGAGAAAGCCCAAAAATATACTGGAAACAAACCCTGCCACAATAGTGTAGCCCAAGGCAACCCTGTTACCACAGATCTGACTGATAACTTTGAATATTCTGCCAAATGAGAACGGCATACGCTTTTCTGCTTCCAGGGTTTCAGGCTGCCTGAACATAAACCAGACAAGGATAATGACCGCCACGATCGACAGCAGCAGGAAAATGAAACGCCAGTTAGCAAAAAACAAAACTCCCTGACCTAAAGCGGGTGCTATGGCAGGTACAATAATGAATATGGACATTACAAATGACATCACTTTGGCCATTACTGCCCCTTCGTATTGATCCCTGATGAGTGCAATGCTGATAATGCGGGGTGCCGCCAGGCCTATCCCCTGAAGCAGTCTTCCGGCCAGCATCATGGGCAATATTTCAGCAAAGAACGATACCAGACAGCCCAGAAAAAACAGTAACAGCCCCAGGTAAACAGCCGGCTTCCGCCCAATGAAGTCCGACAGGGTGCCATAGACCATCTGCCCTACGGCAAGCCCTAAAAACAGCATGGAGATAATAAGCTGAATATCATTTGAGCCAGCCTTGTCGAGGCTTACAGCGATCTCCGGTAAGGCTGGGAGTAAACTGTCTATAGAGAGCGCTACCAGGGCCATCATCATGGCCATTAAAGAAACAAACTCAAAAACGGGGATGGGGTAGGCAAGCTTTTTACTTTGCATGAAACGTGTTAAAGTTAATCAGGGGCAAAAGTAGTCGTAGGACCCTTTAAAAAAGTTAGCGATTTCAATCTATTATTTATGAATTTCAATTAGTTCCTGCTTCAATTCGGAAGGGGTTTTACCGGTATTGACTTTAATGAATCGGTTGTATGAATTCTGACTGTCAAAATTCAAATCGAAGGATATCTCCTTATGGGATAGTTCATTGACAGTCAGCAATCTCTTGATCTCAATAAGCAAATGCTCTTGAATAATTTGTTTTGGCGACTTGCCCAATGAATGTACTATTTCAGTGTTGAGCTTGCTGGCGGAAATCCCCATGGTGTCAGCATAGTACTGTACATTTCGCTGAGTTTTGAAATGTGCCTGCACCAGGGCTATAAATTGCATGGCTGGGGCAGTATCCTTCCTGAAACCAGGCTGATCATTCACCAGTTCAAAAACCTCAATTAAAACCAGGCTAAAGTAGCTCACCACCTTATGGAAGGATAACTCTGTGCGCTCTTCAAAAACAGACAGCAGGTCGATAATAAGTCCATGTAACCTGTCATAGCTCTCTTTGGAAGTGGCTATTTCAGGGTGACTTTGCAGGGCATTTATCCACTCATGGTGCGCTGAAGGTAGGTTAAGCTGAAGGAATTCCTTAGTGAACTGAATAGAAAACCCGTTTTCTCCTGCTCTCTTGAGCAGGTGTACCTGCCCCGGAGATATGGTATATAGTGTCTTCTCGCGGGTTTTATACTTAACAAAATCTATGATCTGTTCTCCACCGGCTCCTTCGGTAAACAGGAGTATTTCATAATAATCATGCCGGTGGATTTTGGTGAAGTCGTATGGGTTCTCATGCGGTATCTTATCTACAATGATACCGTTGAAGTTCTTTGCATTGATATCGAGCCTGTGGGTTTTAAATTCCATGAGAACCGGAGTTGGTAATAAACCTACGTGATTGAAACCTAATGGTTAACTATCCAACAAATATAGTGGTAGCTGTCAGCTCATACCGGCAATTGACTCAATTTTTCCTGTTCCAGCTTGTAATCCACTTAAAATAATTTTCGAAAGGCATAAAAAGCTTTTAGTTTAGGCATCAGGAATTAACACATACCGTTGTTTTAAAAGATTTAAAATTGAGCAGAAAGCAAAGAAATAAAGACACTAAAAATCAAGATTCCTTTCTTATTGATAAGATCATCTGGACAATTCTAACGCCAATACTCAAACCCTTGAGTTACCTTAACGAACAGTTTTTCCCGGAATATGAAATAGACGAACGGCTACTCCGCAATAACGAACCCTGCTACTGCGGTTCGAAAAAGGAATATTCGGCATGTCACCAACCTGAGCTAAAAAAGAAAGGTAAAATAGCCATCAAGATTACAAAGACCTATAAAAAAACCCGCCGGACAAAAGTTAAATACAAGGTCAAACCCAATGAAAAAAAGATACTGCGTCAGCTCAGATCCGGTTCAGTCAATCCATTGAATACAGATGGAAAATATGTTGGTACGGATGGTTATCAGTCCTTGTAAAGCTAACCTTGACCGATTTTAAGCCATAACTCTTACTCTCCTTCCGGGAATTTATTAATTTGAGTAAAAGCAGCCAGGGTTTTAAGCCCAAAGCTGCCTTAGTCCAACCTTCTTAAAATCAAGAAAATGGATACAAAAAAGCTCGTAAAAGCATGGTTTGACCAATGGGAAAGTGGTGATTTCCTCAGATTACCGGTTACAGAAAATTTCAGACACACAAGCCCATTTGGCACCATCTATGGTAAAAAAGCCTATTTCGACCTGGTGGAGAAAAACAAAGACAAGTTCCTGGGGCAACACTTTGACCTACACGATGGAATTTACGAAACCAACAAGGCTTGCGTACGGTACACTGCCCGACAGGGAGATGATTTCTCTCTGGATGTAAGTGAGTGGTATTACTTTAAAAATAACCTCATCGAGGAAATAGTGGCCTACTACCACATAGGTGAGATCAGAGAGGAGAGAAAACTTCAGGAATAACCATAACCTCGGACTTATGGACATCTGGAGAAAACACTGGTATGATGTAGGGGCTGTAATTGCCGTATTGACTTTAGTGCTTCTTTTCATCAGCAAAACAGACCTTTACCGTTTCGATTTTCTAATGTGGGGGAGTTTTGCTTCTGTTTTGCTACACCAGTTTGAAGAGTATCGCTATCCCGGGTATTTCCCCGGAATGTTCAACAAAGTGATGTTTAACAGTGATTTGCCCGACAGGTTCCCTCTCAATACTCAGTCGTCCTTAATCATCAATATGGGAGGCTGGGGGCTTTATTTTTTGGCAGCGTTACTGGCTCAAAAGGCCATTTGGCTTTGCATAGTGTCCATGTTGGTATCCGTTGGGAATTTTGTTATCCACACTTTCGTGTTTAACATCAAAGGCAAGACATTTTACAACCCCGGCATGGTGACTTCCATACTGCTGTTTTTACCCATCACCGGCTACTTCTTTTACTATGTTACTTCAGAAAAAATGGTGACGTTAAACGACTTCCTGATCGGTATACCGATCGGTATGATTGCCAATGCACTAGTCATTAAGCTTGTTAACCATTATAAAAATACCGAAACGCCTTACGTTTTTGAAAAAAGGCAGGTTAGGTGAAATGAAAATGGGGCTGCCTTAAAAATGCTGTAGATCATCACCTTAAATCAAGTTTAGAATGTCGAGTGATCTATCTAAGACAGCCCCACCCTTTTGGCTGGATTTATCTAATTATTCATATACAACCTGCCGCACCTCTGTGCCAGACTTTGTAATAAAATAAATAAAGTACATCCCTTTTCCCGAGCCAGATAAGTTCAGACTGATTGGCTGCCCTGTAGAAACATTATTCTGCAAAAAGAATAACCTACCCTGTGGATCAAAGATCTTTAGCGTACCTTCTTCGTCCATACCTTCTCCAAACTGTAGGGTGAATTGCCCTTGGTGTGGGTTAGGATAGACCGTGAATGTATTCTTGGCTTCAGAGTCATTCTCCACATCTGCCGTAGCCATCCTTTGGTTTCCTGAACCGCTTGGCATATCATTGATATAAGCATTACAGACTCCACCTGACTGTACTTCAAACCCTGTTGAAAATATAACTTCCTGACTTGCAGCACATGTAACTTCACATCCTTCTACAATTAGATCATTGACTGTTATAGTCCCACTGGCTTCGACAACCCCGCAGGTAATGCCTACCACATTCACTGGAAGCTCTCCTGCACTTACCAACTGTATATTATTTACTACAGTTGCTAATGACCAGGTATTACCGCCACATTGACGAAGCACCTCCAGATCATAGGATGCTCCACCTGTCAGGTTATCAACAATTATTGAATTTGATGTAACATTAAAGTCGGTTATGTCCGTATCCCGCCAATTACTTGTCCCTGACTCTGTGTACCTAGCTATATATCCGTTTGAAGGAGAAAGCCCACTAATAGTAATTGCCGTATGTTCTGCGTTTACGCTTATTGATGATGGTGGACAGTTCCCCGTGTCAGTGCTCCCTGTTGTAACTTGACCACCTGTACAATAAGGCTGCTCATTGTTACAATCTAAACATACTACAACTGAGTAAGTAGTAGCTGGCTGTAAATTACCATTAACTACTGTCAACTCTGTTCCTGTAATACCACTTTGATAAAACCCTAACTCTCCAATACTAACGGAATACGATGAAGCATCAGATATAGACCCCCATTTCAATTTTATAGAATTCGCTGTGGCGAATGCATATTGGATATTTGGGTGCACATTACATACATTAGGTACAGGCTCGGATGCTAGAATATCAGCAGTAAAATCAAAATTAGCTGCAAAGGTATCCTTATAACTTTGTTTAATGACATCAGAAAATCCCGTAGCAGTCAGCGAGTATCCTCCCTGCAATAGGCTAAGCCCTGTTAAATGTCCATTGTACCCAGGACTTCCTATATTTTTGTAAAGAGTTATATGTGCATGGCAATTAGTCGTCCCTTCATCTCCCACATACCCAATTTTAGTACCCTCTATTACATTCGCTCCATTGCTCACACTTACTGTATCCAAATGAGCTATTCTTAAAGCAAAATTTTCTTTTTTTATGATCACCTGACCACCAAAATCTTCATTTTGAAAACCTGCAAAAATTACTTCTCCGGACATTGGGGAATTAATTACTTCACCGCAGGAGTTAGCTGCATTTCCACCGCATAAAGCCCAGTCCTCCGAATAGTAATCGCCGGCAACATGATTTCCTCCACCATGATAGCCTAAGCCATTTTCACCAGTAATTCCCCAGCCATCACACTGTGAAAATTCAATATTATCACCAGCATAACTTCCGGTAGTAAAAGGCCAATACAACGATGATATCCCGTTTGGGTCAAGGTTAACCTGAGCCTTTGTTTGTAAACTACAACCAAACACAAGCATCAGCGCCAGCCCCAGGGAAACAAGCCACGGGGCTCCTGTCTTTATTTTTATTAATAATTTCATCATCCGTGATTATTTTGTCTCCAGGGTTTCCAAACGAGCTTTTAGCTCCTCGTTTTCCTTTTTCAGTTTTATCATATGCAGGGTGAGTTCCTCTACTTTTTCTAAAAGTTTATAGGTCATCTCACCGAGGTACACCCCTTCATTTTCTTCAATTTCCTGCGCTGACGGTATACCCGGCAAGTGCTTATGCTCCTTTACATAGGCCTCAACTTCATCCAAACCTTTGAGTGTGTAGTCTTCTTCAAAAACATAATCCGGCACCAATGGGTCAGGCTTTACTTTGATTTCCTGAGCTGTCATTTTGCCTTGTACGGCCAAAGAGTGATGGTTCTGATTCGGCACACCCATGACCACAGTTTTGTTGGAGGTATTGATCAGAAACCACTTGTTTCCGGTTTCATCAGCAATCACAAATTCATCAGGGTTGCCACCATTGGTTACCATACCTACGTCCCAGGCACGGTTCGCAGTCTGAAAGCGCATCATGGCATTACCACTGGTATTGTAAACATGCAGACGCTGTTGTGCATTAACGGTTCCAATACCTACATTTTTACTCGTCAGGTTAGCACTGAGTATAGTGGTGCTGCCTTGAGGGTCTGTTAAAACAAAGTGCGGATTTCCGCCAGGGGCACCATTGCCCATGCCTGTGTAGTGTCCACCCTGCATACGCGCTACAGTATTTCCATTTTCAAATAATCTGACGTGTGGTCGGCTGGTTCTGGAGATATGCATGAAGCTGCTTACTTCAAGAGGGGCAATAGGCGCACCATCCAAATATGCAGAAGGGATCATCCCCACGCCAACATTACCGGCATTATAATAAACATCGCTTCCATTCACAGACCATACACCTCCTCCGGCTCCGCCGGTAGGCGCCTGCCAGCTGGCCACACCGTTAGCATCTGAGGTAAGTACATAGCCGGCAGCAGGAGAACCTCCCCGAATAGCTATGGTACCATTGACATCCAATGTTTCAGTAGGAGTAGTCGTACCTATGCCCAGTTTTGTAGTCGCAAAATCTCCGTAAAGCAGTGTATTGGTAGAAGAGTTAGCCAGATAGAATTTATCCGAACCCGTTTCGCCATGGCCAGCCTGGTTTCCTATAAAAACATTGTTGTTACCAGAGACATTGTTATAACCGGCAGTTTGGCCAATGTATACATTTTTGATACCTGTGGTATTCTTATATCCTGAAAAATTCCCTATACATACATTATACGCACCGGTGGTATTTAGCCTTCCTGCAGTCTGTCCCAGAAATACGTTATTATGGCCAGTGGTGTTGTCAAAACCAGTATAGCTTCCTACAAAGGTATTCGTAGAACCAGAGGTGTTTTTATACCCCGCATAGTAGCCCAGAAAAGTATTAGAAGAGCCGGTCGAATAGTATCCTGTCATATACCCGGCAAATAAATTGGCCGAACCCGTAGTATTGCTATAGCCGGAAAAGTATCCTACAAACACGTTACCATCCTTAGTGTTTTGGTAACCTGCATGCTTCCCAAGATATACGTTATTACTTCCAGTGCTGGCATAACCTGAATAATCGCCAATGGCAGTATTGTACTGTCCTATTGTATTTTGATATCCACTACTGCTCCCTATGAATGTATTTTGAGCCCCTGTAGTTGTGTTTGCGCCGGCATTAGCGCCAATAAATGTTGAAAAATTACCTGTACTCAGATCCTGTCCGGCATTGTATCCAATAGTGGTTCCATAAACAGCCGTGGTTATACTACCCCCGGCATTCGTGCCGAGTGTTGTGTTTGTCTGGCTCCAGCCCATGTTGACTGCCAGCATGGTGAATAAATAACTTGATAGTTTTTTCATTTTTGTTGGTTTTTAAAAGGTTAATTAAACATTGTTTAACTATGTAATATGTTGTAACATTTATATGAAAAAATGAATATTATATTGGTTATACAAGATATTTTAAAACAAAAACGCCTGGCATGCTGAAAGTTAACGGACATGCTTACTACAAAGCCTTGATAATAAGCACCTTTTTACCCTAATTAATAGATTAATAGAAAGAGGCTGGTCGTGTATAACAGATGCCAATGAACGCGCTTCTCTATAATGTGACAGGCAAAAACTAACTTCTGGGGAAAGTACTACGCCTGCTGATGATAAAATGAAATCGCTTAAAAGAACGGAGAGTATAAAAACCCTTTTAACACTGAATAGGAAGGGGTAAGGGGCATTAATTCGTGCAAGCGCCTTCTACCTGAAGAGTACACTTTATTAATATTTCTTTTCAATGGTGATAATGAAGACTAATCAGCTTCAAGATTTAATTTGCCTCTTTAGTCAATGAATTAAATTTCATTGAAAGTGTCTGGCATTTCTCCTACAGTATCCCAAGGGCACATTGCCTCACCCAGGAGTTTGTGCGTGTAAATCACATCAAAAATCAGAAGCGAGTGCCATGGCTCAAATGTCCCCTTCATCATTTCGTTTTGTGTATGAGATACTTCAAGCTGCATTGTATTTCCGAAAGCTTATAGTGAGCAGCTGATGCTGACATTTCATGATTTCGGGTTGAAAGGGGAATAACTCATCAATTCCCAGTTAACATGATGGTGGTTTGTGGTAACAATGGATTCCTTAACCCTAAAAAGCCAATAACGGCCAGTACCCGTTGTTTTTACAAGATCTTGCTCTCCTGTTGGATCAAACATGATCTCTGCGGTACCCGTAAGCTGCAGGGTTCTCTGATTTTGAAAATCAATAAACAGTAAGCCTGCATTCGGGTTTTGCACGAAGTTGCCCAAAGTGTTGTACATACCATTCCCTTTGTAATCCGGGATTTTAAGGGTTTTCTCATCCAGAACGTCCACAAAGCCAGGGTTACCTCCACGATGAGATGCATCAAAGCGGCTATTGTTGCTTTGGCTGCCGACAAACAAGGTATCTGAGGCTTTAATCCAGTTTATGTGGTCATGTGTAAGGCTTGTTTCTTTCGCCTTTTCCACTTTAACCTGACCAAAATTTTCGCGAGAGGAAATCACCCTTTGTTGAATGTATTTCGGGCAATTGGGGTAGGCCTCCTCAACGGTTACATCTATTTTATCTCCATGCAGAGAGGCTACACCATTGATCCTGAAGCGTCTTCGGGTGTCCAACTCTATAAAAAGAGAGCCTACGTTTACATTACTTTCCAGATTTTGAAAGAATATATCATTGGCATCACTATAAATCCTACTCTTGTGGATGGTGAGGGCTTTGGCATTCGGCACAGTTACAAAGCCAAAATCACCAACTAGCAGCGATACCCATACCTGACCCTTATTATCCGCCGAGCTCACTACAGCCATGGGCTGTTTCTCGATAAAATTAAAAGCTCCTCGGGTAATAGTGTTTGATATGGCTCTGCCATTTCTATCAGCAACAGCCTGTTCTCCTACTCTTTTCTGTATTTCTTTTTCGCCTTGATGGAATATTTCATTCATAATAAACAGAATTAAATAAGTGGGCCGGTAGCTTAGTAAAAAACTAACAGCCCTGCTTAAACCTAAAATGTAATTACACTGTAACCTTCTTTTTGCAGTTTGACGAAACTTGGCAGACCCGTGGTACCTGGTACGCTGTTATCCTTGATCAGGTCAAGACCTGAAGGGTCTGCTCCAAAAACCTCGGCACAACCACATGAAACGCCCTCAATTGTATCTTCTATGGCTTTGTAAAGCGCATTGCCTGGGTGATCAGTCTTTTGAAGTACTTTAGGCCATCTTGTTCCTGCCCCTTGAAAAAGTACTTTCACTTCTTTTTTGGCTTGTTTAAAGTCATACGCTGCCGCCATGGCATTAAATACACGTCCCAAAGCTTCTTCGGAACCTGCCTTGGGTTCTGATAGAACCACAATTGCTGTTTTGCTCATTCTTTTAAATTTTTGAGTTTTAATTACTACTCCTCCCGTTCGATTGATTTGCACTATTTTAATTAATTACCGAACGTTCGGAAAAATACTAGTGCAAATTTTTTTATGTCTTAATATACATTTCTTCAATTTCCTTTATAGCCGTTTTAAACACCTGAGGATCATCCAGCATCTTGCTTACTACCAGGCTTCCCTGAATTTTGGTCAGTACTGTCACCGCCGCATGTTGCGCACTTTCTTCTGACATGCCCAAGTCTCTTCCAAAAGCATGAAATGAGTCGATCCATTTAGTGGCTGCTCCGTTTAACTCTGCATTGAACAGATCCATCCCACTATCCATGGAAAGGGCTCTTAAAATGCAGGTGCTTTTGCCTCCATTGTACAGCTCATCTATTTTACTTAAGGCGTAACGCAAACGCTCCTCTGGCTTAATATGCTTATCCCGCAACACATTCACAATGTTTGTATCAATCCACTCTCCGACGAAATTCAAAACGGCCAGGACAATGTCCTTTTTACCTCCCGGAAA
This sequence comes from Fulvivirga marina, assembly GCF_016775155.1. GTDB lineage: Bacteria > Bacteroidota > Bacteroidia > Cytophagales > Cyclobacteriaceae > Fulvivirga > Fulvivirga marina. Next base: position 12,108 of record NZ_JAEUGD010000021.1, read on the forward strand.
CCTGTGGTAAAGGCTGGCCTTTTGTAAACCTGAGGAAGAAGCAAGCTCATTCAAACTGGCACCTTCATACCCCTTGGCTGACAATACATCTTTTAGCCCTGCCAGTAATGTTTGATCGTCTATTTTTTGTGGCCTCACGGTACAAATATAATACGTCAAATACATCATTACCAAACGTTCGGTAAAATTGATGTGATAAAATTCACTTTTTGTAACGTAGTGTCTTCTGGTTGACAATTTGGCCATGCTGGAATGTGGTATGAGTTTAGTATCGAGTTTGCATCCTGGTGCGAAAACACCATGCCCTGCGGTTCATTGAAGCAGATTATGCAAATTCATGGTACGATAAAATTGACCAAAGCTTGTACTACTTTTTCTATATCAACGATCAACCTTTGGAAGCATTGAAAGGGAAAGGCTACTTCAACAGCTTTTTGCAATGCCACGATCCCTGCAAAACATGGCTCAAAAGCTTTAATGAAAGCTATGGTAAATTTATGGATACTGAAGAATCATGGAATGCCGACTATTACCAAATTGCACTCTCCCCGCATTTTCTGGCAGGCACCTCTCATACCGATCGGTATACAGTCGGTATCGTCAGTAAACTTTGAAGAAAGTGTTCAAGTAGGAGTGCAGGTAACTAAAGGTGATATGCTGTGTTACTTTCTCTTTGGAGGCTCTGACTGCATCATCATATTTCAGGACAAAGCAGGCTTTGAGCTAGAGGCTCCCATGAATACTTCCGGTGACAATTATGAACACCGATTGGTGAGAGAACGATTAGGGTATCTTGGCAATAGCAAAGAAGAGTAGCACACTTCCGGAGAGATGCTTGAAACTATTGAGTGAATCCGATACTTTAGTAGGAGTTAAAATGACATAGAAGCGTAATTGGAAGAGATTTACAAATACTATAAAGAACAGTTTAACATTTCTGAAAGTGACTGGGAGATTTTCGCTTCTAAACTTACAAGGCAGGAGTTTCCTAAAAAGAGCAAAATACTCAACGTGGGGCAAACGGAAAATCACCTTTCATTTATCGAGCAGGGTATTGTAAGGTTTTACATTCCCAAGGAAGATAGCGACCTGACCTTTAGCTTTGCTTTTAGTGGCTCCTTCGTCAGCGCTTATGATTCTTTTCTTACACAAGCACCCTCTCACTATGTTGTAGAGGCCATTACGCCAACCGTGCTCTGGAGGTTGACTTATGAAGATCTGCAAACCGTTTATCAACAGTCAGAAATAGGCAACTTAATAGGCAGAAAAGCCAGTGAAGAACTATTTTTAAAAAAATCACAAAGAGAGCTCTCTCTTCTTAATGAAAGTGCCGAAAAAAGATATCTGAATTTATTTACAGAAAGGCCGGAGCTGATCCGGCAAATTCCGCTAAAGTTTATCGCCTCCTACATTGGTATTACGCCACAGGCCTTGAGCAGGATCAGGAAGCGCATTTCTTAACCTGGGTTCATTGTTTGCTCCCTTCAAATACCTGAAGTTTGGATTTAAAAAGATGAAACCACTCATTGTTTTATTCGCTGTTTTCGCCATTTCTTCACTGGTAATCAAATGGATAACAAAGCAGATAGACTATCAACTTGCAGGCAGGATTGCCATGGCGTGTATGCTTTTGTTTACTGCTATCGGTCATTTTGTCTTCTCGAAAGGTATGACAGCCATGCTCCCGAATTTCTTACCTTATAAGAGCGAACTTGTCTTCCTTACTGGCTTATTGGAGATTGGATTTGCCATAGGCTTACTACTGCCCAGGTTTCAGCAAATTACTGGCTGGGTGCTAATAATTTTTTTCGTACTGATCTTACCCTCTAATATCAAAGCCGCCCTGGAACGCATCAATTATCAAACAGGCGAACCAGATGGCCCCGGCCCGTCCTATCTCTGGTTTAGGGTACCCATGCAGCTTTTGCTTATTGCCTGGGTGTATTTATCTAGTTTGAGGCAGCAGGTATAGAGTTTAGAGTATATGTGTTTCTTTTCACATTTATTAACGTACCCTGGTGTTGGAATACACGGTCACAGGTGAATTGAAAGTCGAAGCGAAGCAAACTGGTGAAAAGTAACTCACTTTTTAAATAACGTATTCAATTCTTATACACATGACTCTTCAGAACTCAACCAATATCAATGATCCCCTTCTCAATGGCCAATTTGACTAATTCTGCAGAGGTCTTCACGTCTAGCTTGTACATAATATTCCGGCGATGTGTTTTGACCGTATGCTCACTAATATGCAAAGCTTCTGAAATGGCTTTGGTATTCATCCCTCCAGCCAGGCATTCAATGATTTCCCGCTCTCGCTCAGAAAGCTCATCAGCCTCAGCCCTGGCACTCTTCCTGCCTCTGAAATAGTCAAAAACCTGATCATTGATTTTAGGATGGAAATAATTCTGGCGCAAACTCGTCTTCGTTATGGCCTCAACAAGTTCAGGTTTGGAAGCATCTTTAAGGATATAACCCTGAGCTCCCTTCTCCAATGAGTTTTTAATCTTTCTCATGGACTGGTGCATAGTAAGCATCAAAATGGGTATATTAAACCCTTCTTTTTTTAGAAGTTCCATGGTAGCTATGCCATCCATGATCGGCATGTCAATATCCATCAAAATAAGGTCAACTTGCGTATTCCGCAGAATACAAGGCAACTCATTACCATTTTTGGTATGTTCTACTATCTCAATCCCGTCCGAGGCCTTAAACATAGCTTTTAGCCCTTCTGCAAATAAAGGATGATCATCTACAATTATTGCTGTTATCATTTTCTAAATTACCTCATGATTAAATGAATTCATTGGCAGATCAATGTTTACTGTCGTGCCACTACTGGGGTTGCTATCAAAAGAAATTTCACCATTTAAACCCTGGATCAGGGCAACCAGACTTTTTAATCCTATTCCCGATTTTTTACTATTAATAATTTGGGTATCAAAACCTTGCCCATTATCAAGTACCAGAATATTCATTAGGTTTTCCTCGATAAAGTAGGTGAGGCAAATGGATAACCTTGTTGCTCTTGCGTGTTTCAATACATTGCTCACCAGTTCCTGGATTATCCTGTATATTATAATTTCGTCTTCAGACTGTATGCACCCCTTATTTATCGAAGCAGAAAACTCCACTTTAATGCCATTAGCCGTTTGGAGGTGATCTGTAAGTTCCTTGAGTGCAGACACCAAGCCAAAGTCATTGGAAATACCCATGTTCAACTCATGGGAAGTGTTCCTGATATCATTACACGCCTGATCTATGAGTTTGGTAAGTGTTTGGTGGTTGGGTATGGCATTTTCGTCTATTCCATTGATGTTTACTTTGATGGTGGCCAAAAGGCTGCCAAAATGATTGTGAAGTTCCTGGGCTAATCGTTTCCGCTCACTTTCCTGTCCTTTCACCATAGATTGCAGGGTTTTGGTCTCCTGCGAGCTAAGTAGGTTTCTTATTTTTTCATCATGCTGTTTTCGCTCTTGTTTTGCAATCAGCCTGGTATTCAAAAAGCGCTGACGAAAATAGAGGAGTACCACCACTGCAAACACCAGCATGATAATGGCAATAATTATATATGTTCTGTTGAGCAGTTGACGTTCTTCAAGCAGATCTATTTCTTTTTCCCTTAAGCTGACTTCAAACTCTGTACGGAGGTCAGCCATTTCCTTAGTAGTTTCAGTATTTTCAATACTATCCTTATATGCTATAAATTGATTTTGAAACTCAAAGGCTTTAGCATAGTCATCTTGCTCTGCGTAAAGTTGTGATAATAGCTGAGTAGCATCACGAATCTGCTCTTTTAGGTCAAGGGACTTGGCCAAATCCAGCGCCTGGATTGTATGGTTAATAGCAGCCTCGATATTTTTTTGCTCTGTATAGAATCGCCCAAGCTGATTGTGATAATCTGCAATGCCATACTGATCTCCCAGAGGTTCCAGCATTTCAATAGCTTGCAATAGGTCCTGCTCTGCTGTAATGTATTTCCCCTGTTTCCAATAGACCAGTGCACGATTACCTATGGTATAGGCTTTGCCAATATCCAGATCGATAGAATCAAATATGGGCTCTGCCTCATTATAAAGTAATAACGCAGAGTCCATAAGATTTAAGTTATAATAGCTATAGCCCGTATTAATGAGATTAATAGCCAATTGTTCTTTAGTGCCATTTTGACGTAGGATCTTTAAGGCCTTGTTTTCATAAAGCAGTGCATTTTTAAACTGATTATTTGATGTATACGTAGCAGCTATATCCAGATAGCCCTTAGCTTCATCGTGACTTAATTGGTTATCAGAAGCTAATTTTACGCTCAAAAAAAGACTCTTTAGAGAACTCTCCAAATGTCCCTTTTGACGATAAGCTACTCCTCTGACGCGGTGTGCCCTAACCCTATATTCAATGTGTTTCTTATCCTTAAGTTCATCTAAAAGCATCGCTGAGTATTTGAGCACTTCATCTGGAGAAGAAGACTTTACCATGATCACGCTAAGGAGGATCATGCGAAGAGAATCACTAATTCCCCGATTTTGCTCAAGTACAATTTTTAAACTATCTGCTTCCGACTGATTTTGACATACCGATTTAGGGACATTAAGAATTACAATGAAAAACAATAGGCCAAGTACTCTGACGAAATATCCTTCCTTTATCACTTAATTGGGCGGGTTAACCGTTTGATCTGATTTAAGTTTTGGGTCTATTGTGCAGTGATATACGACATTTTTATACTCTGAATCGGCGTAATGAACGAAATAGCAATGCAAGGTAAATGTTTGGGTTTCAGTTTTTGTGCCGGGATCAGGTTTCACGGTAAGAACCATGACATTGGCAGGCATATTGGTCCCCATGGGGTTAGGGCCTGGTTGCACGATAGAGCTAGATTTAGATTTGAAACTGGTTAACCAAAACATAGTACCGTCGGTTCCTTCGTTATTTGACAGTGTAAACTGGATGCTTTCGCAACCACTTACATCTATCACTCCCTCTTTTGCTATGGGAATCTTATAGTATTCATCATCCAAGGGTATGATTTGTCCTGGAGAAGTTTTTTGATAAGCAGCCACAATACGTTCTACATCTAAATAAACTGGAATTTGCAAAGTTTTTTCGTGTTCACTCATAGTCCGGTGATTAATTATGTTTAGAATATTTATATAGCAAATATAATGTTGATCCATCCCACCTGAATACCCCAAAAGTGGTATTTGCTAAGTTGATATACCTCCACTCTAGACCTTAAGCCTATTGAATGCAAATACCCTTACCAATTAACCCAAGGACTCTGAAGGACATAGATGGCATATTCTAATATACTTCTTTTGATGAATTTCTTTACTTTAATGTAGTAGCACTTACCTAAAGAAGTGAGCCTTTCCAACACAAAATAAGACGAAACTTAAAAGCTATCTAAAAAGACTAAGAATGTATTAACAATATATTGCATCATGATCAATGCGTATATTTTTAGGTTTCACCTGCACTTACCTTCGTTCTATAAACTTTCTACGGCATATTTTTTAATGCAAATGCCTAAACACCCCATTTCTATAGAACAGTGGAACGCTTCTACTCTAATGGTGTCCTGAAAGAGGCCATAAGGTGCTATACCCCAATTGGGGTACGCTAAAGAACCCCTCTTTTGAGTGATGGAAACCAGTTTTCAACCTGCCAACTTTAAGCATCATTAAGCCATTAAAGTGGAGAGCAGAACCCACTCAAAAAAACGGACTGTTTCCATTCAGTATACAATGGAAGGCGATAGCCGAAAAGCCTTACGAGTAGGAAAAAATCAAATTAATTATGTCAAACGAAAATGTAATTCAAAAAGAAACTGTCGTAGGTGGGTGGTCACCATATGGCCCGCTTACACCGGAAGAAAATGTAATTTTCAAAGAGGCTATTGCAGGAATAGTCGGAGTAGATTATACACCCACTGCGGTTTCTACTCAAGTTGTAGCTGGCATGAATTACCGCTACAAGTGTAATGCCTCTATTCCTCCTTCAGATGTGATATGGGAAGCAATTGTGGAAATCTACAAACCTCTGGGAGACAAAAAGCCCATTGTCATTGGAATTACAAGAATTTAAGCCTAATCCGATGATTCTTAGGAGCAGGTTATTGACTGCTCCTAGCTTATTTAACAAATCAATATGTCTTACAAAAACACCTATGACTATGAAAACATCCAACTATTATTCAGGTAAGATCTGGAGAGGGGTAGACTACAGCCCTACATGGCCTACATGGTCTGCTACACCCAATACACAGACAGGAGATTCAGATTTTGCCAATGATGCCTTTCAATCCCTGTGGAGCAATAAGTATCTTCCCGCCCCGACGAACGATCCAAGTGGCCCTGTCAAAAATTCCAATTACAGAGATGACCTGAAGACAATTAGTGACCTGGGTTTTAATCTTATCCGTTTATACAACTGGAACATGGCCCGTGGTACAACATCCTCATCCAACACCGGACTTGATCATATCAACTTTCTTAATTATGCATACTCTCTGGGCCTCAAAGTTGTAGTTCCAATTTCCGATTATTTCTTGGGAGATAATCAATACAGTTGGAATAATGGGTCTCCCGACGCAACTTATTCTTTTGATAGTGCCCCATCTGGTATTCAAACAGACTTTACGGAATTTATAAATAGTATTACTGACCCTTCAACAAATCAAATACATGAAGCCGTACACTCAGTAAGTGTAGGGAATGAGGGCGACATTGGTGAAGGGATCAATGGTACAAGTCCATCAAATTTTTTAGCCAGAACTATTTGGTGGATCGTGAACCTCAACAAGCAAATCAACGGAAGCGGGGATTCTCCGTCCATAAAGCTGAGTGCAACTTTTTCGAATGCCGATCAGGGCGGATCTAATGGAAGTTGGTTTTCGTGCCTAATGAATGGTGTAACGGCAAATCAAAACACGCCATACGGGTGTGCTCTGGGCTCCTCTTTTGGTTTTGCTGTTACCGGATTGAGTGCTATCGACAGTTCGTATAAAGACTACTACTACAACAGTGTCAACATTTCGCAGGTTAACGTAAGTGACAATTCAAATAACCTGGCAGCAACCCTTGCACTTTACGATTCCGGGGCGTCCTCATGGCCAGGGGGAACAATGAACGTTCCGCTCTTACTTATGGAAGTATTCGCTCCCAACCGGGGCAGCAGCCCTGCTCCTTATGACCAGGCTACAGCAGCTGTTAACCAGGTTGGCTCCATTGAAAAATATTTGCATGATAACAAAGCAGGGACCGCATCCAGTACTACATGGCTATTCGGCTATAATTACTTTGAGTTCAATGATGAGCCAGAGCTAAATAAAACGGTTGGTTTATATGGTTATATAGACACAGATGATGAAGAAAGTACCGGCACAACTTCACTGTCTTATGGCAGCTTCCCCAGCATAACCTTTCCTCTTTACAAGCTGGAAGCTAACCCAGGCCCTGACGGGACGGGAACACTTCCTGCAGCAATAACGAAGCATTTCCCTGCACTTAAAGAGCCAGCTCAAGTGGTGTGATGGTCTCAGGGTTTGATTTAAGCAGGTAGTCCGTGAAGGTTTCTTCTCGGACTTTGCTTATGTTGTTCTATCAAACATATACACAGAAAGAAAGTGGCATGGATTCAATCACATAGTTAAAGCTCTTTTATTAGCGGTAAAGAGCAAATAAAAGTAGATGATCCATGAAGAATATGCGTTTGAATATCATACAAATGAGAAAAACTCAAAACCACTGACCAAACATATGTATATAATTAAATGCTTGTAAAAATACGAGTAGTATTGTAGCCAGCGTAAGCGCATATACGAACCAACCGACCAATGTCCTATCACCTGTCTCATTTTTGGTACGCACAAAATAGAAAAGGTAATAGAAGAAGCCCCCAACCATAGGGATAAAGTATAATAAGTCTTGCCCTTCACCAAAAAACTCAGCAAAGGTGACTCCATTTCCGAATAGCTTTACAATAATCCAATTGAGACCAAAAAGTATCATTTGGTACAGTAACCCAGCTACAATCGGCACAGACCATTCTTTTTTCTCGTCACCTTCTTTAATCAGGTTAGTAAATAGTAATGCCTGAAAGGGCATAAAAACATGCCCTGCAAAACCTAACCAAAAGTATTTGGCACTCACTGGAGGTGTATTGATGTGGGTGGCAAAGGAGAATATATCGGCGATGTTAACTACAAAAAGCCCGAAAGAAGAAATGAACAAAAGCGGGAAGTATATAAAACCCATGATGTTTCCTTCCATTCCATGGAAATAACCATATAAGGTAAATACAGTAACACCCCAACCAATAAATGAAAGCCAATAGTATTTGGGCTGATACACCTCACAAACATCGAAATCAGCCGATGTGAAATAACCTATACCATAGGTGATTGCCAGCACAAGAACAGCAAATACCATAAGGTAAACAAAGTAAGCTCGCCGGTTTAACCTAACCGTGTTTACCCCTACTTTGGTAAAAAAAGATGATTTATCACCTTGAAACAGTACCAGGCAAAGTAACAACCCAAAAGGGTTAAGCATGATGTTGAAAATGGCTATAGCAACATCCTTATATTCTGTTAGCATACAATTAATTTAGCTCCAAAACTACAGTTCTTTTTCTATTTTGAAAGTCAATACCACCCTCACTACAGACCGAGGAATTATCCCCTTTTAGTCATAAATCAAATCGATTTGATTTGCTTTAGGCAACGTGACTGACACTTAAGCGGCAAACCGGAGAACAAACCGGAGAATTATGTGAACATGAGCTCTAATACAATCGGGTATGAATTAATGGTCAACTATGCTAATAGTGTTGACCCCGTTCAGGGGGAAAATACTATTGAACTAGCAGCTGATGCTACTACCCTAGATTATTGGCTCGGCCACAGGAAATACTAAATAAGGTTTAGCAAAAAGCATTTCATTTGATACCATGCACCTAGAAATGAGACACATCAAATTACATGACAAGTTATACTCTAGCAGAAGCTTAAGATTTGTTGAGCTAGGGGACTCTATTTCGAATTTCTTGAAGTAGGATATTAGAGCTATTTCTAAAAATAATACCCAAGGTTGGGTATTGAATCATGCATACTAATGAACTAGATTTATTCATTAAATAAATTTTTAGAGATGAAAGATAATGTTTTGGGTAATATTCAAAATGGAAGCAGTAGGCTCAACCAAAATGGTACTAGCCTAAATTGCAATATTTCTAAAAATCAAAACACGCATACTGAAAACCCTTTTGGAGATCTACATGGAGCAAGTATCCCTTCACCGCAACCCACAACTAGTAACGAAAAAGGTCTCCCTAATAAACTTAAAGAAGGTATAGAAGATATCTCAGGCTATTCGATGGATGACGTGAGGGTTCACTATAATTCAGCTAAACCTGCTCAGCTGCAGGCACATGCTTATGCTCAGGGAACTGATATACACTTGGCCTCAGGACAAGAAAAGCATTTGCCGCATGAGGCTTGGCATGTAGTCCAACAGAAACAGGGAAGAGTAAAGCCAACTATTCAGTTGAATGAGTTAATGCCCATAAACAATGATCAAGAGCTGGAACAAGAGGCTGATCTGATGGGAACAAATGCTATAGAAAAAGGAAGCCGGAAAAATACTGCCTCCCCTGTTTCTCTCAAGAAGAAAATACTTCCTTCCTCCCAAGGGGAGGTTATACAAGGCGTATTTCTTGCTATTAATGGGGGAGTAGGTCAGGATTTTAAACAACAACATGCTGAGTCAATAATTGAAATTAATCAAACCATAACCGGTCTTTTAAATAACCATGCTCAACGAAAAATGTGGCTGGAAGGGTTTCCTGATCCCCTAAAATTAAACTGGGTGAGCTATCTGTTAAATCAAAAGAAAGATCAGCAGCATTTGGCGATTGCTAAACTATGTAATGGTCTCATAACATTTCCCTTTGACAACACACAACCTCCTCCCTATTCTCAAGACACATTACGTATGTTGATGGGAATGAAAACTTCTTTGAGTCAGCGTTTAGAAACACAAACTGATGTCAGGTCTATTGACGTTACTAAAGATACCTACGAATTAGTTACAGTTGATATCAACGGGCAGGAGCTCAGGAAAGAGCAAATGATTAATCCTGTTTTTAGGACACTAACTAATGAGCAATTTTCATTTATTAAGGTAGAATTGCCAGAAAATACTACAGCGGATACCTTCAAAAAGATAGTTACATTTAAAGGAAAACATTACCGTATCGATATGTTGGCAGGGTCTTCCTTAAAGTCATCAGTTGACAATGCGGGTTCTGTATATGGTGTGGAAGTAGGCAGCATTGACTTGCTGAAAAATATGTTGGGCTTTGAAGAATCATCATACTATGCTCAAAGAGCCCTTTTCCCGTTGGTTGTGGGTGGAGTAGAGGGGCAAGTTAGAGGAAGAACACTGCCCGTAGGTGATGATAATGAAAAGACTTTCTATTTAAAAAATGGCACACCCATTCAAGTAGAAGACGGCTGGGGGTATATTGTCAAAAGTCTGGCAGACAAAATGCAAGAAGGCGGCCTGAGTCACGACAAGAGAACGCCTACCCAGGAGTCAGGGCGAACCAGTTACCAAATGCTGGAATGGCTTGATACAGAAGACCCTGAAATTGTTTACGAGTTAGTAAATAATGGACTGCAGGCCTATCAACAATTTCTCCAAGACAACCCTGCACTTACATACTCTAATATTCTCACGGAGAATACACCCAATGTCGTTACTCAAGACATCGATAAAATAAAAACACTTCACAGCATTTTTACAACAGGTAAACCTCCTATGGAATCTGCTGTTGCCATGCCTGTTTCAGGAGATAATGTAGTTGTACCTCAAACATCCCGGTTTACCGGAAAAACTTCAGGACAGGGAGCCTCAATTATTCGTTCTCCTGCTGATAAGCAAAATTTTCACCCTATCCCTGCCGAAAACATTGATCAAGATAGTGGTCAATCTCGCTTTGTCTCTGACATTGAAGGCATACAGTATACTCTTACGGGAAAAGATAACGGAGTACTTACCTTCTTCAAAGGCATGCTGGGAATCATACCTGATGACCAGTGGCCCGATGCCTGGAAAGAGGTCGATCTAATAGTGACCTCCAAGGATCGTAAACTGTACGAAGACTGGGTCAAAGACTCATCATTGCAGGGGAGTGAGGATACAGATAGCCCACAGAATGACCGTGCTACTGCCCATAAAACATCTCAGGACTTTTTAATACGGGGAAGCTTGGTAGCCACGCAATGGTTTGATAAAGGAAGTTTTGTAGGGGTACCTAATACCATTCAAAAATGGTTAGGTGGCGATTATGATGGAGATGAAATGGGAATGATTTTTAACAGCCAAAACCCGCAACTAAATCAGTTTATTGCTAACGATGCCTTTGAACAAAACGAAGTTAACCCTAAGCTCAAAAAAACATTTACGCTTAACCCTAATTTAAGTAGAGAAAAGCGTTTCATGGATATGCGATCTGCCAATGTGGGGCTTTGGTCAAGTTTGGCGGCTCAGGTAAAAGCTTTACCCGATGAACAAAATGAAGCGATGGCAGAGGCAACCTCCGAAGATCGTCTACTTCCTGATGACTCTGCATTAAATAATTTATCGGAGCCTGTTCGCATGATAAAAGAAATTCAACTCGGCATGAAAGTAGGAACTGATGCTTATAAAACGGCTGTAAGTGCCACTGATTTTGAAGACAGGGCTAAAAAATATCAAAGCCTTTTAAAAATTTATAGCCGCCCCATAACTCATGATAAAAAGCTGCAGAAATTAATAACTGATGTAGGCATTTTCCCAACCTTAAAAATCCCGGCCTGGAGAAATATATTCTTTAGCTACGATACTGTAAACAAGGATACTGGAGAATATCAAATCAAAGGACTATCTCCAAGGGTATTGCAAAGAATGGTTAGAAACCTACTTCCTCCTGAAGATTTATATCATCTGGAATATTACTACAATCTATGGAAACAGTCAGAAGGGTTTGATCCAACTAATAAGTTAGTAAGAAGTAAAGATTATATCTGCCAACAGATAGATGCTTACAATCATGAAACCAAAGAAGGAGCTACAGAAAATTATATATGGAGAGCATTTGGATCAGATCACATTAGTAACTACGATGATTTTGAAAGAGCCTTTATTAATTCAGCCACCTGGTATTGGCAAAGGTTTAACCAATGGGCATATCAAAAGTATTTGGCAAACGATAATGAATGGAAAGCGGCATTAAGAACTTTACTTAAGAGATACTTCATGCTATCAATCTAAAAGACAAATCATATACATGACCCAGTGGAATGATATGGATACAGATACAATAAAGTGTGAATATGTAAGAACGAACAGGTCGGTAAAACAACAAAAAATTTGGTTAAATGACGTACTCATTTGGGATTCGTCTGACAACACGGAATCTTTTTTTGAATTGATAAAGTAAAAATTACAGGCAATCGAGTAGCAGCAACTGTAAATGATGAAATCATTAGAAGAAATTAAATCAGAGATAAAGCAAGAGGTAACTACATACTTCAAACATGCAGCTAGAGTAAATGCAGAGCCAGGAATATTTGGTAAAATAACAGGTAAGTTAAGAGCTTCTAAAGAAATACTTGAAACAGCAGGACAAATTGCAGTAGATGTTGCTAACCAGTATCATGAAGAATTAACAGAAGAACAAACGGATGACTTGAAAAAGTTTATGAAAGAACTTTTACCTTCTGCCTATAAAGAATGGTTAACTACACAAAGGGCAGAATCATAAAAAGTGCAAAAACACTTCAAATTTGAAGTGTTTTTGCACTTGTGGACCCCAAGGTCTCAATTTCGAACTTTTTTAATGAGGATATTCGGTCTATACTTAATTTTCAAGGTGAAGAATGAACTTGTAAACATTTTTTTTACATGTGAAAATATTTTTATTTGACAGAAGGTGCAGACCTTCTATTTCGTAAAAAATATTAAACTATGAGGCTGGAGGCCGAGGCTAAACGTAGGTATAAGAAGGAAATAACTAGACCTGACAGGAACACTATCGAACCCTTTAAAATCATTATATGTTGCAAATCGGTGAGTTAAAGAATATTTAAAGAGAGATGGGCGGAAACCTCTAATCATCTACCTCTACAAAAAATAAGTTCCCACGGAGATTAGAACTTTGTGCTTAAAATGGCCTAAAACAAGCTATGCGTTACCAAACAGGGGTCAAAAGGATTCAACAAAAAGGAAGTTCAATTAATGCAACCTCAACACTAACTCTCATAATCGTTCAAAAATCCAAAACGGAGTGAGAGCGAGTTTTTGTACCCCAATTCAATCAACACCTCTGGCATGACCCATATTCGGCCATCCCATTCTTCTCCCATAAATTCTTTTCCATTAAAAACCTCTTTTTCATTAAAGTCTGGGCCCAGCTCTGTGATCAAACTGTTAGTAATATATTCAATCTCCTTTGCCAAGGTGCCGGATGACCAATTCTCTCTTTCCCGCAAGAAGTAAAAATTGTCGAATTGCTCACGTGGTGCAAATACGAGACGATTGAAATATCCATAAACCTTGGGGCTCAAAACTGCGATTAAGTATTCTCCTTCCTCATTTGTCACCTTCAACATTTTCGCAAAATCCAAACCTCTAATTGACTCTATACAGTCACTTATTGTGTTTTTCAAGATCGGAAATTTTAAATGGTGCCGGAACTCTTCAGTTGATAGGACGGACGTCTTAATATCAAACACATCATATAAGAACTTTGTTTTATTTAAAAAGTCGTCATCACTCGATACAACAATATCACAAAAGGCTCCGAAGTACGAATGCTTGCCATCATTTATCATATTCATCATTCGCTGCTTCCGTGGTCTGCCCTTAACAATGCCTAAGATTTCTAAGCCATGATACATATTTGCGAAAACCGAATTCATGTGCGTATCAATTGACTGCTTGATATGATAGTCGAGGTATGTCTCCCTAAATAGTCCTTTATCAGTGAGTCCTTGTCCATCAAATCCTTTTATTCCGAGACTTTCATAAATCTTAGAGGACAAGGCATTGTTATGAAGGTATCTTATAAAATTCCGAAACTTCTTTTGATCCTCTATTAATTCTTCAGAAAGGTCGAAGAAGCTCATCACCTCCATCCCTTTTAAAATCTTGGTAAACACAACTATCCAAATATATCCGCATAAAAGTCCTTTCCTCTAATATAGCATCTCTTTGTCAGCCAAAGTCAACTCTTTAGGTAAAGCGTCTTCCTTAATTGCTATTGAACACAGCTCAGACTGCAACAATACTAAGAATACCGAAGTCGGCGATAGTCATTCTTTCGGTGCATTACGCATGACAAATTCTGTTACAATCCTTATAACATTCTCTTTAGAATAATTTAATATACTCTCCTCTGGATTAACTGTTAACTCATCGAGGAAAGCCTGAACCAGTTCAGGGCTCGGTTCTACACGGAATAACTGTAGCCATAGTTTATTTAGTGATTCGGCATAGTATGCTATACGTTTCCTCGCATCTCTCGATGATATCCTCTAAGGAATTCCCTTCTCCCAGCATCTGATACAGTGCGTATGACAAAAGTATCTTCCTCATAGTTGATAAAGTCTCTGTAATTTTCGGGGTTAAATTCCGGTAAATTTTCTGATTGGAAGTTTAAACTATCCTCACAGAATTGAACAACAAAATCATTCATAAAAACTACAATGGGATTTTCTGTATTAACAAATCCTACAAAGTTGTGTGTGAAAGCTTCAGGGCCACCCAAAGTTTTTAGATGGGTAATAAGAAGCGGGTATTTCGTTAATTGTTTGGTAGTAACAATCTCGAAATCTAAGATCATCAGCCTCAACTCTTCCTTAACCATATCAGACATCTTGAGTCGGGGTTCGCATACAGCGCTACGCCAAAGCTGAATGTACCAGAATAACCGTAGTAGTCTTTACCTCTGCCGATATGAACTTTTCTTTTTCAGACGAGGATGAACCTCGCAATAATGGTAAAATTTTCTCAATGAATGCAGTTTCAATTTCAGTAAATATTTTCTCACAACGATCGCAAAAAACATAGTCTACAGTGTAAGCATTTCTCTTTGCCTGCTCGATTTCCTCCGAGTCAGCTTGTCTCCCCAGTTCCTCTTCGAGCTTTTCAATGTCAGTGCTACGCTGAAATTTAAATTCGATGTGACTTACTTCTGACATGTCAAAGTACAACCCCTTCTCACGCATATTGCTTCCGTCAAGGTTCAGAGCTCTCCGAATTATACTATCCGTCAAGTAGTGGGTATTCTTTTTATTCGCATCTCTTTCTCGACAGCAGGCGCAAAGCATTTATTCACAGTTTATTATAGAGTAAAATAATACCTTATATCCTCAAACAGTAACACAGAAAGTCTCTGCAAGGGAGTTAGGCTGATAATCATAGGCGTCAACAGCACTTTTGCAGACCGCAATTATAATTCCTTTTCATCCAACTATCATCTATACGCTGGGCCTTTCAAGTATCTATAAATATATTTCATCGCACCAGTTCTTTGCAAATTGCTCAATAAGATTATGGATGATAGTGCTTGTTAAGTGTATTATTCCATAGTCTTGTCCATAAAGTAATTAATTACTTGTTGTTCATCGACTTCAACATCCTCATTAAGTTCATATATTGAGAAGGCACCCATTGGATATTCGGAAATGTCTGCAGCAACTATGTGTTCGCCTGAATTATTTGTAAATGAAAGTTCGTAAAGTGTTTCAGGCCCCATTTGCCTATCAGGATCAACAGATGTCACCTCAATTTCACACAAATATTCTTCACCTTTATATTTCACATATATTCCATCAGTTTGTTCAGAATACCCCCTAACAACTTGGTTGAAATACGCTTTAAATTCTTCAAAGGATTGGAATTTCCTTTCATTACTGAAGAAATCTATTATGTGGTGGTTAAGCTGACTACTTACGTTCACAGAAATGTTATCATCCAAAACGATGTTCAAAATATTTGAGTTGAGAAATACGTCTATCAACCATTTATCTTTGAATTTCTCTGTTTTGAATTTCTTTACATAATCCAAATTTGAGTTGATGAGATTTATAATGGCTTGGATTGCTTCAGTTGTCATTTTTGGTCATTAAAAGTTCTTCATCAATTCGAGAAAATATGCTAAATGTACCCGATGGTTCAATTACTATCTTATTTCCTTTGGTAATTGCCACAATGCCTCCATTCCTTTTTCTTTCAATATTATCCTCTTGAATGGGATACATTCTGCCAGTATAGATTAAACCCGGTTTTTCAGTTGCCCCCACTCCAGAATGGCAATCTTCTACGTCAATAAGTGTATTGTTAATCAGCTCAAGACTTTCCTCAGGGGTTGTAGTTAAAGCCGCTGTTTCAAGTTTATAAAAAAGTGTCTTTAGTCGTTCTAGCTTTTTAAGTGTTTGGCCGCACTCAACCAGAGGTGGAATTGGAATTTTATTAAGCTTATCTCTTGTGCTTTCAGTCATTATACTTAATATCTATATAACAGTATGTTTGTTATTTCACATATGACCATTTGTTATTTATGCACCTGAACTACAAATATTTAACCGATCACAATCGCTTACAAACGATTAAAATCGGGATATAACAAACACTTTAAATTTGACAATTCTATAAACAGTCACTTAAAAACTTTTCCAACTGCACAATTTACTTTCCGAAAGTTATCCTTGCATAGGTGAGCGAAATTTAAAACTAGTCAATCACTTTGTCAATACCCAACCTTGGGTATATTGGGTTATAAGCTTCACTTTATAAGGATTTATTTAAAATTTTATGGCGGCTTAACTTGGGGTATTACAGAATTGACCATAAGAAAATTAAAGAAGTAAGGCCGATATCTTAGCTATGCTTGGTATGTTTTTCCTTTTATTACTTTGCTTCAGCATTTAAGCACTCATAGTAATATTTAATGTCTACAGTTACTGTTAAACTTCATTATTTTTCACTACGACCTTCAGGGGTTCGAACTCTATTAAAGCACAAAACCGGTTAAAATCAGTGATTTTAACCGGTTTTTACTTCTGTGGAGCCAAGGGTCGCAATTTCGAACTTTTTGAGGGAGGATATTCAATCCATTTTTGATTTCAGTGCGGGCTGATTTCGGGAAAA
>NZ_JAEUGD010000022.1 GCF_016775155.1 Fulvivirga marina
CCCGTACAGCCGCCATGGTGTTATTTGGGCACCGAGCAGCAGTCTACATGAAAGGCTATAATGGGTACTTCGATTTGAAAGAAGTACACCCTGTAGGGTAGTGTGTGTACCATTGATGGGACGAGCAAGCTTTTTGCTCGTTCCTCAATGTATTTGTTGAAATTTTGGTTGAAGCATAAAATAGAGATAGATGAAAAATAAATTGATATTTATTTTTTTGGATGGTATTGGGATGGGGAGCCGTGTGGACTTAAACCCACTGACAAAGGCAGCCATGCCAACACTGAGGGGATTAATAGGTGAGAAGCTAACCAACACCACGAATATATTTGAGAAAGATATATTGGTTAAAGGGATTGATGCTTGCCTGGAAGTGGATGGCGTACCTCAAAGTGCAACCGGACAGACGTCTTTATTTACCGGGTATAATGCCCAGGAGTTTTTAGGTTATCATCTGATGGCATATCCCAATGACCAATTGATATCCTTGATTAACAAACGGTCAATTTTTAAATACGCCAAAGAGAATAATATCAAAAGCACTTTTGCGAACTCTTACACGGATGGCTTTTTTAAGTCATTTGACAAAACTTCACCGAACTATAGTGTAACCACGCGCTGTGTTTTAGCGGCCAAAACCGATTTCAAAACTCTGGATGACCTGATTGAAAACAAGGCAGTGCATTGGGACATAACCAATATGACCTTACAAGACATTCCAAATAACAGGGTGCCGTTGATATCTCCGGTTAAGGCTGGAGAAAATCTGCAAAATCTAACAAATGATTACGATCTGGTTTTATATGAGTGCTTTTTACCAGACCTCATTGGCCATAAAAAGGATATGGTTCAGTCCATCATGTTTTTAGAAATGTTTGATAAGTTTCTTAGTGGGTTAATTAGCAATAAACCTGATAATGTGCACATCATTATTTCCAGCGATCACGGTAATATTGAAGATCTGTCTTTTGGTGGGCATAGTAAGAACCCGGTTCCGCTGATTTTTATAGGCAGTGAGGCACACCATTTTGTACAGGTAAATGCCATTAATGAAATATTTAATGCCATATTTTCAAAGTTCTTCAATACTGCTCCTATTTCTGAGTTTGAAGGGATTTCGTATTAGACATGACACCAATGATAGATATATATACCACCACATTTAAGGAACCGCTAAAACCGGCTGTTTTTTCGGAGTATCTATCAAGGTTACCGTCGGATTTAATAGAAATGAACTCGCGTTACCTTCGCTGGCAGAATAGACATGCACACCTGTTGGGGCGGTTGCTGCTTGTGGAAGCACTCAAGGCATATGGAATTGAGAGTAATATATGGAATAGCATCAAGTATAATGAATACAAGCGCCCTTATCTAACCTTGAATGAATATGATTTTAACATATCGCATTCAGGTGATTTTGTGACCTGCGCAATAGGGAAAAACATCAGACTAGGGATAGATATAGAAGAAAACAGAAAAGTTAACCTGAAGCATTTCCGGAATATCATGACCCTCGGCCAGTGGGATGAAATTAATAGTGCGAGTGCCCCATTGAAAGTGTTTTATAAATACTGGACCATCAAAGAAAGCGTGATCAAGGCTGATGGAAGAGGGTTTTACATACCTTTAGACGAGCTCGAAGTAGAGCAGAATAGCGTACAGTTTGAAGACAAGCTATGGTTTGTAAAGGAAATAGAGTTTGCAAACGGCTATAGTGCATCATTGGCCACCGACCAACCATCCTCTTTTAAAATGCACTATATAGATTTTTACGAACCCGGCACCGCTAGCCAGACTAAACCGAAACTAGTTCAACATAAATAGATTGCACATGACAGAAAACCACATTTACGATTTGATTGCGGCTCACGTGGCTGAAATTACAGCTGACGTAGATCACGGCCCTATTACACGATCTTCAATGTTGTCCCCCTTAGGTATGGACTCCATTGGTCGTGCAGAGTTAATAGCGAGGATGCTGGAGGAGTTATCGATAACGGCACCAGCATATGAGTTTCATCAGGCAAATGACCTTGGTGAACTAGCAGCAATATTTGCCAGCAAAATAAAAGAGAGGCAGAAAAGCGCATAAAAAGAGACGTGTAGTGCACGTATATTTTTTCTAAAACAAAGCAAGTACAAAGCTCTTCCCACCAAAAGAGCCAGGTAGCTCTGTGTCTCCTCAATTTTGTAAAACAACCCCAAAAAAGCATTAAGAAGAAGTTTAATTTTTTAGTCTCATTGGCTAGTTTTCCGAAGTCGATCAGTAATGGTCGGCTTTTTTATTTTATAAAAATTGAAGCTAATGACCCTGGTATTAAATTGATACTGAGAAGGAATAAAAGTGTACTTCAGAAATCTATTTTTTCACAATGAATGTAAATATGATAATATACAGAGTGTTAAGTCCTCGTGGTTGCCAAATTTATACCGAATCAACTAGGGGGAATAAGTACTTCTTTGTAGCAAAGTTGGATCTGGAAAAATTAAGGAAAACGCTTAAAGTTAGTGGCTAATCAACCTTTTAATAGCGATCCTTAGAGAAGTTTTGTGTGAAATGATTGAATAAATTATATAATAATAATTTAATATTTTTATTAATATAAAATTTTAGTTAATTTTTTTAGTTAAAATATCTTATTGTTTGCCGCCCTAATAACTGTGTGCTCTCTAAACCGTAAACATGGTTCCTATGCTTAAACGCTTTGATAATGGAGATTACTCCCGTATGGCTAACACGGAAGCAAATGCCATAAAAGATGGAAGTTAAATAAAGGCTGTATCAAAGGCTCAATAAGAGACAATGTTCTTTTTAAGTATAGCCATTAAGTTATACCAAAACACCATTTCCGTAGAGGAAAAGTGGAAATAAGTAGGCTTTCAGCTAGTCCTATAATCACCAACGTTTTTATATTTGTTTGATATAGTAATTTCTCATTGAGTAAGAAAATCAGGTGTTGAATGGTTAAAGAAGATCTATGGAATAACATAAGGCAATTTGAAATTGACGACCCGGAGTCAGGGTTCTCTTTTACCGACAGGCTGATTAGAGAAAATGGATGGAAAAGGGACTATGCCATAAGAGCTGTTTATGAGTACAAGAAGTTCATGTATTTAATCTGCATAGCCGATCATCCATTGACACCATCTGATCAGGTTGATCAGGTATGGCATTTACACTTACTTTATACAGAATCATACTGGATAGATTTTTGTCAAAACACTTTACTTAGAAATGTTCATCATGGTCCCACAAAAGGAGGAAATGAGGAGAAACAAAAATTTGGCAATTGGTATGAAAAAACCATGGAATTATATGCTCTGGTTTTTGGTTCTGTGCCACCTGCTGATATATGGCCGCCTGGTAAAATTAGGTTTGCTGAAATAAATTTTACCAGGGTAAACCGACATAGAAACTGGGTCATACCAAAACTATCACTTTTTAAAAAATGGAAATCTTAAATAAGCTAAGTCCAGCAGAAACATATTTGATAAGGGCAACTTCGGATGCCACATTCAAGGATTTATTAAAGTATACACTTTCAGATCTTCTTCTAAAAAAGGTACTCCATTATGAGGAGCGTATTCTGCAGTCGAATGAAAAAAGCCCTGAAAGGATGGTGTCGTACATTTCAACAGGAGAGAATTTTTTGAACTACGATGCTTTGAAGCATGAAGTGCCCTTTCTTAAAGCCTTTTTTAAAAATCCCGAGATAGATATCATGTTCAGGCATATTGTGAAAATGGGTTATGATGAGGCGGGATCAAAGAATAATTATATTTTCACTCACCTATTAAGCAACCCCTTAATGAAAGAAAAAGTCAAAGGGGGGGTGATTAATAGGCTATTCAATAGGGTACGGTTAACAGATTTGGGTATCCGTGCAAAAAGTCAAATCAATGATGCCTTTGAAAAGCTTGAAATCGAGTTGCCAACTCTTCTTGAAAAGTCTCCGGAAAAAGCGCTTGAACTTCTTAAAAAGATCAATGGAAATGTGTTTTTAATTGAGGGTATTGATTTTGAGCAACTTATAAAAGTTGATAGTGAGATAACTGATGAAATAAACAGACAGAATCAAAGCTCTTCTTATTTAAATCCTTTAATGTATTTTACCAGTGAGTCATTTCCTTTTGATAGTGATTTTGATTCTGCCGATGGCTGCGGAAGTGGTTGTAGCAGTTGCAGTGGTTGCAGTGGTTGTGGTGGCTGCGGCGGATGTGGATAAGTAATGTACATCTGTTCATATCAAAACTAAAATATCTATGTTGATATGAGAAAAGTCTTTTTAGGTATAGTTATCGCTTTTGTATTAGGGATAACAGGCTTGGTGCTACTATACACGGGATATATACGCTTTAACTATCCAGATAGAGATGAATTTCCTGTTCGTGGTATAGATATCTCACACCATCAAGGAAAGATAAGATGGCATGAATTAAAGGCTGAGCTTATTGATTTTGTAATTATTAAAGCTACCGAAGGGGGTGATTATAAAGATCCTCTGTTTGATGAGAATTGGAAGAATAGTAGGGAAAGTGGTTACAAGACAGGTGCATACCATTTTTATAGGCTCTGCAAGGGAGGTGAGGAGCAAGCAGCAAATTTTATAGCGTCAGTGCCAAATGAAGCCGAAAGCCTGCCACCGACAATAGACCTTGAATTTGGAGGTAATTGCGATTCTGGCAAGTCCAGGGTGCAGATCATTGAGGAGATAAAGGTTTGTTTAGGTAAATTGGAAGGGCATTTTGGAAAAACTCCTATTATATATGTAACCAGGGAGTTTTATAAAGAATATATTGAAGGCGATTTTTTACGCTACCCTATATGGATCAGAGATATCTACCGGCAACCAACGCTGGAACCTAACCGAGAGTGGCTCATCTGGCAATTCGCGAATAGAGGACATTTGAAAGGAATAGATACTTATGTAGACCTGAATGTTTTAAATAAAGAAAACTCACTTTTCTTTTATAAAAGGCGAATAATTGAGGAATAAGTTCTACAACTTGTAAATTTTTATTTTATTGGGTTTAAATTTAATTGAAAGATATTTCCATGGGCTTGGTTTGTGGAAGTTTTAAGAAAATATGTGTTTTTATGTAAAACATATGAGCTATTATTGGTTGTGAATCTGCATGCTTTGCTCTGATGATTTTAGAGCAATCATGATAGGAGTCTTTGGAGTTGAAGAAGCACCACTATGAATGGGATCTTCTTCAACTTAGAGGAGGTTTTACAGAAGCTGAAAAGACTATATAAAAAATAAAAACTATAAGGACTTATGCCTATTTGGAGTCGTTAAGTTAGGTGGTGATAATCTCACGCGATGGGAAACCCGATTGGAAAATTAGTCATATTGTCCCAAATAAATAATTAGCAATGTTGTCTGTAAGGGAAATAAAAAAAAAAGATATTGGCTTTATACTTGACTATTGGTATAATGCCTCTCCTGACCATCTGGAGAGCATGGGAGCTAGTATAAAAAAACTGCCTTCGCGTCAGAAGATGTTCGAGATGTTAGTTACGGATATCGCTTTACCTCTGGAACGTAAATCTTCCTATGTTATGATGTGGTTTATGAACAGGCGGGAGGTGGGGCATTCGAATGTGAATAAGATTACTTATGGTAAAGAAGCCTATATGCACTTTCACCTATGGCATCCTGAGGAGCGCCAAAAAGGAATGGGTACAGAATTGGTTAGAATGTCCTTGCCATATTACTTTGAAAATTTAAAACTGGAGACTCTTTTTTGTGAGCCTTATGCATTAAACCCAGCTCCCAACAGAGTGCTTGAAAATGTAGGCTTTCAGTTTGAAAAGGAATACACAACCACGCCTGGGTATATCAATTTTGAGCAGCAGGTGAGGCGATGGAAACTTACCCGCGAGCGATATAGAAAGCTTATTTTGCAACCCTAATGTTAAAATCTATAGTATTACTCATATTACTTACGTTCACCTTTGGGGCGAGGGAAGATCAGCAGGAGCCTTTTGATGTGGAGTTGAATAAATTAAATGATAAACCATTATTACCTGTTGTTTCTGTCAAAAATAAACTTATTCATAGGGGAGTATTCTCTCAAGATCTTAATGAGTTTTATTTTACTGTTTCTGACTATGATTATACTCATTTTGATATCATGTGTACCAGAAAAGTTGATGGGGTATGGTCAAAGCCCTCCAAGTCAGTCTTTAATAGTGATTATGATGATCATGGCATGAGTTTTTCTCCGGAGGGTAATTTTTTGTATTTCAGCTCTACTCGGCCCGTCGGAGATGAGGGGGTGTCAGATACGTGGCATATTTGGAGGTCAGAGCAGCGAGATGGACAATGGAGTGTACCTGAGTATATAGATATTGTTAACCTCAGAGATAAGCTTTTGTCTCACCCAACTGTAACAACATCAGGAGAACTATACTTTCATGCCAGCAACCTTGACTATAGTGAAATGGATATTTACTATTCTACTCAGGTTGACGGCAAGTTTCAGCTAGCTCTCAAATTGGAGCTTCCAAATGATAAAGGGTATAACAAATGTACGCCATATG
Organism: Fulvivirga marina; assembly: GCF_016775155.1. Lineage (GTDB taxonomy): Bacteria > Bacteroidota > Bacteroidia > Cytophagales > Cyclobacteriaceae > Fulvivirga > Fulvivirga marina. The sequence goes on from NZ_JAEUGD010000022.1 coordinate 6,551, forward strand.
TAGCTGCGGATGGCAGCTATTTGTTTTTTGCTACCATAAAGGATCAGCTTATTATGTACATGAGTTTCAGAAATGAAGATGGCCGATGGGGCGAGGCTAAGGCATTGAGGGCATCAATAAGCACTGACGGTCAGGGTAATCCTAATGTAACTCCCGATGGGGCATTTTTAATCTACACCAGAGGAATGCATGGCGACGATAATAAGCTGCCTGAATGGAGCTTGAAGTTTGTTAGTATGGATTCTGTACTGGGTAAATAAAGCAAATCAAGACTATGGCATCAGCTTTTGGACATGCATTGGTAGCAGCCAGCTTAGGGACATCATACCCCTCAAAGTTTACAACAGCAAAGTTTTTCATACTTGGGGCTGTATGCTCCATTTTGCCTGATGCTGATGTGATTAGCTTTAAATTGGGTATTCCTTATGAAGCATTTTGGGGGCACCGTGGGTTTACTCACTCATTTGTGTTTGCTCTGATAGTAGGAGTAGTTATCACCATATTATTTTACAGGCATAGTATGCGTAGCCCAAAAGCATTGGGTTATGTATTTTACTTCTTTTTGTGCACGGCTTCGCATGGCATTTTGGATGCTTTGACTAGCGGAGGGTTAGGCGTAGCATTTTTTTCACCCTTTGACAATTCGAGGTATTTTTTTCCCTGGCGTCCTATAAAAGTATCACCAATTGGCATTGGTAACTTCTTTAGCAAGTGGGGGGCAAACGTACTTCTTTCGGAAACTGCTTGGATTGGGTTACCAAGTGCTGCATTTATGTTATTAACTCGCAAAAAGCTCAGACCATATAAAGACCAACCTAAACAATAAGATTTCATAAATTGAATTAAATACCCATAAACTTAAAGTAATTATGAAATTATTATTGGAGCATGACAAGGCTAACCTCCAGTTTAACGAGGAAACAAACTCTATTGAGTTGATTTGGAAAAAGTACCATGATGAGGCTTCCTACCGTTTAATGTTTACCCAGGGGGTTAAACTTTTAAAAGAATATGGGGCAACAGGTTGGTTGTCAGATATTAGAAAGGAAGGAGTTGTAGGGCCGACGATATCGTCCTGGATGCAAAAGGAGATTCTTCCTGTAGCCATTGCGAATGGATTGAAAAAAGTGGCTATAGTTATGGATGCAGATGTATTCAAAGAATTTTATGTAAAAAATATTGAGAGGAATGTTGCACAAGGTATTATGAAATACTTTGATTCGGTTGAGGCAGCCCATGAGTGGTTGAAGGGGTAGCTGCATTAATTTTATTCACAAGAATAGCGAGGGTTGTACCAGAGTCTGCCTAAGCTGATCTCACAGGAACAAGCATTGGAATAAGGAAGGGGGCTTTATAAGGCCCTCTTTTTTATGTACATACAGGTGTAAATACTTTTAGATAGAATAAAGAGATTATAATTAAGACTTTAGTTTAAAATTCTTTAGTGGTATATTGAGATATGGGAGTGACATCTAATTATGTCATAACCTCTAAACTTAAATTCTACCAGATGTACAATGACGAAATATACCAGGAAGTATTTCGCTCCGGCCCTGATGCCGTTATTGTAACTAATAATGTAGGACAGATTATTATGACCAATGACCGGGTAAAAGATGTTTTTGGTTACAGCAGGGATGAGTTAAAAGGTCAGATGATAGAGCTTCTGGTTCCGAAACGATACCGAACATCTCATTTAGGTTATAGAAATTGTTATCAACACAAGCCTGTAGCACGGCCTATGGGAGGAGGTAGGGAGCTTTTAGCCTTGAGAAAAGATGGAAGTGAGTTTTTTGTAGAGATAAGTTTGAGCCCTATAAATATTGAAGGTGAAAAACTGGTGCTGGCTGCTGTTAGGGATGTGACAGAAAAAATGCTGGTAAGTCAGAAGCTACAGAAGTCTCTGGCCATGATTGAGAAAAAAAATAGAGAATTGGAGCAGTTTGCATATGTCGCCTCACACGATTTGAAGGAGCCTTTACATACTATTTTGAGCCTTGTCAATCTGTTGTCATTAGAGTATAAGGAACGTTTTGATGAACGTGCACATGAGTATATACAGCTTATTTCTCAAACATCCGAAAGGATGAAAGCGTTGATAAAAGACCTCTTGGATTACTCCCGGGTAGGGCAAGCGCTAACCAGAGAAAGGGTTAACAGTAATCAGTTGGTTGATTCAGTACTTGAGGATATGTCGGCGCTTATAAAGAATACCGGGGCGCAGGTTAAAACAGGTAGGCTTCCTATACTTAATACATATGCTACCGAGCTGAGGCAATTGTTTCAGAACCTGATTGCTAATGCCATTAAATTTCAAGAGCCTGGCCAGCAACCAGAGATTGAGATCAAAGCTGTTAAGGAGGATGATCATTGGCAGTTTTCAGTGTCAGACAATGGTATTGGGGTTGAGGAGGAAGCCCGGGAGAAGATATTCAGGATATTTACACGTCTACATCCGCGTACAACCTATGAAGGTACAGGTATAGGACTGGCTCAATGCCAAAAAATTGTAGATGCACTTGGTGGACGTATATGGGTGGTGTCAACATTGGGGGAGGGCAGTACTTTTTATTTTACTATTCCCAAAAAACGGAACTACAAATAAATGAAATGGATATCTGGTAAGCGTGCAGCATATTTTCTGTTAGCAATCCTTAGCATAATTATAGTGTTTCATCTGTTGGTTTTAGCAGGGTTCATCCCTTATGAGATTGTATGGGGTGGCCGGCTAAAGAATACCTCTGAAATGGCAATTTTTGAACTAATTTCCATTACCATTAATATGGCTATGCTGCTAGTTGTTTGTGTCTATATAGGCATATTAAGAGTTAATATTAAGCAAGGTCTGGTTAAAGGCTTTCTTTGGATCATGTTCGTGCTATTCTTACTCAATACAATTGGTAATTTTGTCTCCAACAATTTCTTTGAAAAAGTAATTTTTACACCGGTTACTTTAATATTGGCCATTTTAAGCTTTAGTATGGCGGTCAGTAAAATAAATGATTGAATACCCTATCATAGTTTGAGCTGAGCTTTATCATATTTTGATATGAAACAGATCATAAAATAAAGATAATGAGCCATTTATTTTTGTGTCAAACTTTAAGGCTATGAATGTTGAGGAATTAATCAGGAAGTATAATGTGCCGGCCCCAAGATATACAAGCTATCCGACAGTGCCGCTGTGGGAGCAGGATTTGATCCGCGAGCAGCATTGGATGCATATCGTAAATCGAGCATTTGAAGAAAGCAATCAGGAGAAGGGGATAAGTCTCTACATACACCTGCCTTTTTGTGAAAGCCTCTGTACCTACTGCGGGTGTAATACACGTATAACTAAAAACCATAAGGTAGAGGAGGGGTATATAGATGCTGTGCTGGCCGAGTGGCGGATGTATTTGAATCAATGGAACGAAAAGCCTGTTATTCGTGAGTTACATCTTGGAGGAGGAACACCAACCTTTTTTAGTCCGTCAAACTTACAACGTCTGATTGGAGGGCTTTTAAATGGCGCGATAGTACACCCTGCACATGAGTTTGGTTTTGAAGGGCATCCCAATAATACCACTGAAGAGCACCTGCAAGTACTCTATGATTACGGGTTTAGAAGGGTAAGTTTTGGTATTCAGGACCTTGATCCGAAAGTTCAGAAAGCAATTCATAGGATGCAACCATTTGAGAATGTAGAGTCTGTAACAAAGGCAGCCAGAAAGATTGGTTATACCTCGGTGAATTTTGATCTGATATACGGACTCCCGTTTCAAACAGTGGACAGCATAACCAATACTATTGATCGAGTAGGAGAGTTGATGCCTGAGCGTATAGCCTTTTATAGCTATGCTCATGTACCTTGGATCAAGCCTGGTCAACGGGGGTATTCAGAGGCCGATCTGCCTGATAATGAAAACAAACGTAGGCTGTATGAATTAGGGAAAGAAAAATTGACCCACTTGGGGTATACTGATATAGGTATGGATCACTTTGCATTGCCTGCCGATGAGCTGTTTAAAGCTGCAGAAAACCGTACACTACATAGAAATTTTATGGGATATACCATATTTAATACTGATCTGCTCATTGGTCTGGGTACATCTGCTATCAGCGATGCCAAATATGGCTATCTGCAGAATGAGAAGGTAGTGGAAAAGTATAAGGAGAAAGTGTTAAATGGACAATTGGCTATAATAAAAAGTCATGCCATGACCGATGAAGATCTTTTAATTAAAAGGCATATCCTTAGCTTACTCTGTACCGGAGAGTTTTGTTTTGAGCCTGACTTGTTGAGTGTTTTGGAAAAGGGTGCGTTGGATCAATTCCAGGTGATGCAAAAAGAAGGGTTGATAACTTTGGAGGGTGATAAACTTCAGATCACTCAGCTTGGAAAAGCCTTCATCAGGAATATAGCCATGTTACTTGATTTAAGGCTCAAAAGGTCGAAAGTAAGTGCAAAACCTGTATTCAGTAAATCTATATAAACGATATTAGGTCTGTAGGAGGCTTAGCACTGAGAAGTAGTGAAAAGCACTCCCTCCTAATACGAAAAGGTGCCAGATTACATGATTATAACGGATTTTGTTTTTCATGTAGAAAAATGTTCCTACGGTGTAAAACAGACCGCCTGCAAGCAGGAAAATAAACCCCTGCAATGACATCATGCTATAAAGCGTATCGATAAAGATCATGCCTATCCAACCCATGGATATGTATAAAATTGTGGAGAGCAGCTCCTTTTTCCCTGTATAAAATACTTTCATGATTGCTCCCAACAAAGCGCAAGCCCATACAGCTCCTAGCATGAACCAACGTGTTGGTCCGCTTAACAAAGCAAAGCAAAAAGGAGTATAGGTGCCGGCAATAAAAAGATAGATAGACATATGGTCCAATTTCCTGAACAAGGATTTTAACTTTTTGTCCTTTAAGCTATGGTATATTGTGGAGGCCATATAAAGAATTACCATCATACTTCCGAAAACGGTGAAACTGAGTATATCCGTTGAGGTGCCTTTCCAGTAAGCCATTAAAACAAGAATGACCAAGCCTGTAATAGCCAGGCAGGCTCCAATACCGTGCGTGACGACATTGCCGATTTCCTGGTTTTCTATATAAACAGTATTATTGTTTTTCATTAGAAAATTAACAGCCACGTGTACTTTAGAGTTTAGTGTTGTCAATATTTTTAACGTAGAGAAGAACCACTTATTGACTTAATGAATCAGAATAAACTTTAATTTTTATCGAACCCGTCCCCTCACCTAAATGAGAAGGACTTATAATGTACTTAACTTAATAGACTTGAAATCCACTCAAATAGATTACTCTATTGCTGATTGATGGAAGCCAGTTTGTGTTGGAATACTCCTGCAATATTTGTTGCTCTTTGTTTAGCTTCCTCAGCCATGTTGCCAGTGAAGTGCTCGTTTATAGTTTCCAGAAAAAGATTTAACCAGCGATCGAAGTGCTTTTTATCAATAGGTAGTGGAATATGCTTCAAAAACGGATTGCCTTTATAACTCATATCACCTAGAAGTATGGTAGACCAGAAGTCGTACATAATAGGAAGGTGTTTTTCCCAGTTTACACCCGCAAAATCGTTGAATATCGGAGCAAGTAATTCATCCTTATTTACTTTATCGTAAAAGCTGTCCACCATTTGTTTTATCTCTTCTTTTGATTGAATTTCTTTTTGCATCCTCATTTTTCAAACTGTTGATTAGACAAAGATAGGTTATACTTACTTGTGCATTTATGATTACAGTCATATTGATCGGGGACCTATGTATGTTATTTCTGGAATTTTGAGATTATTGGCTTTTTGAAGGTGAAAACAAAGTTTGAATTATTCATTATTGAATAATAAATTGTTATATTTATAGTATGGTGTTGTTTTGTTCGAAGAATGTTTTATCACAAAAAGCCATAACTATGAGTAGAAAAGATCAGATCATTTGCGTTGTTCGGGAATATGAGCAGGGCAAAAGAGGAACCAATGAAACCATAAAAATGATATATGACATATCCGGGCATGAAGTGGACCGGGATTACCTTGATAATTATTGGAGGAGTGAAGATTTAGATAGTTTTGCGGGGTTCCTGGCCATTGAAGCTATTATAGATTGGAAGCAAATAGATGACCATCGTGCTTTGGGGTTAATCAAGGAAATTCTTAGTGATTTAACTGATGATCCGGTTATTTATCGCAATGCAGAGGCGTTGGAGAAACGGTTTGGCAAACCTGAAGGGAAAATTGATGATCTTATTTTCGGACAGAATATTACCGATCCTGAAGCATTATTATTAGAGATGAAGAAAAGCACAACTATTCTAACCTAATATTGAGTAATGTGTCTTTAATTTGCCAGACAAGGGCTTTTTTGTGTGGAATTGTTGAGTACTAATGACACTGAAATGTTCATCTTGTCACTTGTAGTTACAAGTCCACCTAGTTTTTGGGGTGGTTTCAACTTAAACTCTGAAGCGTGGAAAACAAAACTTGTAGTAAGTGTCTGTTTCCCATTTACAAAACCCTGACAAAACTCTACATCATCAAGGGTCTTGTATTTTCCTACCAATGATAATTTAATACAACCTGTTAACAAGCCCTTCCCCTGCTCTTGCAGGCTTTGAACCTGAACGGTTACTTTTGGGTATTCCTCTGCCTTTAGAGTCGCTCTAAAATCTCTGTTTAAAAGGAAATTCCCACATTTAAAAGCTTCCACTGGGATAGTGAAACTATAGGGAGAGTATGGCAAATTGTTCATGTATAAAGTATCATTTACTCCCGATACTTCATAACCGCAGCTAAAACCGCCAAGAGAAGTATCACCATTAATGGTGATACTTCTCTTCTCAATAACCAAACATGATTCGGTTTTTGCGGGCTCCGTTAGTGATATTAGGAGTAAGATGATACTTAATATGCTCATTGCCTTATATTAGAAACTTATGGCGGCTTCAATCATTACACCATTAAATTCACCATCTTGGTATTTAAGACCATTCCAGCCATCACCGTCATACTTTTGAGACACATACTCAAACTTGGTTACAATGTTCTTAGTGAGGAACCAGCCACCGCCAATGTTTAAACGATTAATCTCCATAGTTGGTGCCCCATCTACCATTTCTCCGGATACGGCATTGTATCTACCACCGACATAAAGTTGTTCTTGCCCACCAAACCTGTAGATAAGCTCACCGGCAACCTGAGTAAATGAGCCATTTCCCTGATCATCGCTGTTGCTGGCTACTTCATAGATACCAAAGAACTCCACACCTTTGTATTTTATGAATGGGTTAATCTGGATCGCTGTTATTTCTCTAAACCTTGGGTTAAATCTTCCTTCGAAATCGCTTCCATCACCATCTATAGTCGTCATTATGTTGTAGTATCTGCTACCGCCACGGTCACCACCATACAGGTATGTTCCGTTAGTCTCACCCTTGTTAATGTACCAAGAACCGGTCAAACGTAATCTAAAGTCATCAGACATATTGTTATCATATCCTAATTTACCAAAGAAAGATGCCTTATTATCGGTGTTGTCATTTACCACGGTGCTTTGGTTAAGTTTACCATTGGTCAAACCAATTACTCCAATAAAACCACTCTTTTGGATTGTAACCTCGCCAAACACCTCAGTAGAGAATGCATCCATAATATAGTTACCTACAAATGGGTTGTATATGGCTCTGGCGTTGTCTGTTCTTCTGAAGTGAGCATCTCCATAGTTAAATTCATCCATACCTATGCGGATTGTAGCCACTTCCATTAGTCCTTCAAGGAATCCTGGCTTAATAAAGTCAAGTTTATCCATTTGCAGATAACCTCCTTTTACCCATGACTCTTCATGGTGCCTTGCAGAAAGGTAAGTCCTTAAGTGCATTCTTAATCCATCATATAGTTGCACATCCAAGTCCAGGTTGGCAGTTGGTAAGTTGAAGTTGTCACCAAGTTGTACCAGAGTATCAACGGTATTAGCGTTATCTTGATCTATGCCTTGAAACTGAATGGCAAAATCTCCACCTATACGAACTTTAGTGCCTGTAAACTCTACGGTATCCTCTTTAGGAGCTTCAAAAATATTAAGTCCATCTTGACCCGCAGGTCTGAAGTATTGCAGGTTCCTGCCTTCCTGGGCATTACTTATAAAGCTAATCCCAATGAAAGCAATTGCTAAAAGGTATTTGATTGACGTTTTCATGATTTATTTAGTTTTTGAATATAAGGTTAAAGTTTATTGTAATTTCATTTCCCGTTTTGACAGTGCCCAGAAGTGCAGTCGGGGGATCGATATTAAAATCTGTTAATTTTAGGTCTTTACTACCCGTAAATGTTACTGTAGTTGCAGTAGGGTAGGCTTTGGTTTGTACATTGACAGTTCTGGATTCCCCGGCAATGGTAAATGTGCCCACGGCATCTACTAGGTAATAGGTACTTTTTTTTGTTATACTTTTAACTTGTTTGAGTTTAAAGGTTATTTCAGGGTGTTTTTTTGTTTTTAATGCTTTATATGCGTTGTCATCCATTCCGGATTTGCCACTTTTTAGTGTTTCACCTTTCATGGTTACAGTTAAACTGGAAACACTCTTCAACGTATTGTCATCTATATCTATGCTGGCAGTTCCTTCAGCAGTTTCAGTGGGCATAGTCCAGTCGTGTAGTGTTGATGTTCCCGCTACTTCAAGTTTTTTAACCGAAGATAGATTGTAGTTTGTCTGACCTTTTACTCCTATACTTATCACCAATATGGGGATCATGAAGTACAGATATTTATTGAATACTTTCATAACAGTGTAGTTTGATTCGTTTTGAATTCTGAAACAAATCTATAAGTCATGTGTTTCGTAAAACATGATGTTTCTCAGCTTTAAAGCTGTTTGTAGTCATCTCATTGAGGGTAATTTCTTGTGCGAAGAAGCTTTTGAAAAAGCCCTATATATTGATTAATGTCTTCATAATGAGTGAGATATTTTGTCTCTTATGTGGTTTTATGAAGGATGTGTGATAGTGATATTGAGAAAGTGAGCATGGCACATTTGTTAGGGTTGAAAACATGCTACTCACAAACAAGTACCGGGTCCCCTTTCTTTTTTACCATGTCTGAGCGGGATTAGTTAACACCCTTGAACTTGCCCAAAATCTTTTACCTTTGCTCTTTAATAAAATTTTTATGGCTGGTAAGGATATTCAGGAAGGGTTAAAACATTTATTGAAGTTGCTGGAGCAGGAAAAGGAAGAGGATTTACTCCAATATAAGCGTAAAATGATAGGAACTTCACTAGCGGAGCGTCGAAAGCAGGGTGTATGCTGGTATCCTGTAAACCTGGAAAAAACGAAATTTGATAGTGGCGATCGTTTGCTTATAAAAGTATCGAGGCCCCCTGAACATACAGATTCCCACCTTTTCCAGTCAGGGAAGTTAGTGAGTTTATTTTCCACTGCCTTCAGTAATGAAGAATCTCGTGAAGCTGTCAATGGTGTAATAAACTATGTCAATAAACAGGAGATGTTGGTTACGTTAAACAATAATGACATTCCTGATTGGATACATGATGGTCAGCTTGGAGTGCAACTCCTTTTTGATGAGAACGCTTATAGGGAGATGGAAAAAGCTGTTAAGCATCTGATCAATGCCAAGGATGAGCGTCTGGTGGAACTTAAAAAAGTACTTCTTGGAGAACTGGAAGCTAGGTTTGAAAGTAGGTCTCCGGTAAAAATAGCCGGCTTAAATGATAGCCAGAACGAAGCACTTAATAAAGTATTGTGTGCTTCAGATGTAGCTATCATACATGGCCCTCCAGGTACAGGAAAGACTACCACTCTTATACAAGCTATACTCGAAACGCTAAAATCAGAAACTCAGACATTGGTTTGTGCTCCAAGTAATGCAGCAGTTGATCTCTTAGCGGATCGTTTGGGAGAGCAGGGCATTAATGTGTTGAGAATTGGACACCCGGCCCGTGTTACCGAGGAAACTCTAAGCAAGACGCTGGATGCTCGTATTACTCGGCATCCTGATTATAAAACCCTGAAGTCACTCCGTAAACAGGCTGAGGAGTACAAGGCCATGGGGCAGAAGTATAAGCGCAATTTTGGCCATTTGGAAAGGGAGCAGAGAAAGAGACTGTTGGCAGAGGCCCGAGAGCTTCGCCATGAGGCTGAACATCTGGAGTTCTTTATAACACATGATATCATAGCGCGATCTCAGGTAATAGCCTGTACCATGGTGGGGGCAAGCAACGCAATGCTCAAGGGGATGAAGTTTGATACGGTGTTTATTGATGAAGCAGCTCAGGCCTTGGAGCCAGCCTCCTGGATTCCTATAATCAGGTCGGAACGTGTGATCTTTGCCGGTGATCACTGTCAATTGCCACCAACCATCCGGTCCCTGGAGGCAGCGCGTAATGGCTTGGAAATTACGCTTTTTGAAAAGGCTATTAAGAGTAACAGCGCTGATGTTATGCTGAAGGAACAGTACCGCATGAATGAGTCTATCATGAACTTTTCAAGCCGAATATTCTATAAAAACCAATTGGTAGCCAATGAGTCGGTTGCTCATTGGAAAATATTTCCTGATGATTTATCAATAGAATTTATAGATACCGCAGGATGTGGTTATTTTGAAGAGATAGACCCGGAAACACGCAGTTCCTTTAATAAAGAGGAAGCACAATTACTGTTAAAGCACTTTAAGGGGTATGTAGAGCAAATAGAAATGCTTGGTAAGTGGAATGAGGTGGAGGATATAGGGATTATCGCACCATATAAAGCCCAGGTTTCTCTTTTGCAAGACTTGATGTTGCAGCCAGGGGCTTTGGGACAGCACATTCAAAGTAAATTAGGAGTAAATACGGTAGATTCATTTCAGGGGCAGGAGAGAGACATCATTTACATTTCATTGGTACGGTCCAACGAAAAAGGGGAAATTGGCTTTTTATCGAATACCCGAAGAATGAATGTAGCTATTACAAGGGCTAGGAAGAAGCTTGTAATTATTGGAGATAGTGCTACCATAGGACAGCATGAGTTTTATGCTGCTTTTCTGGATTATGTTAATGAAATAGGAGCTTATAGGAGTGCTTTTGAGTTGATGTATTAAAAGTGAAAGAAGAGTGTGAACCGTTTCAATCTAGTAAATTTATAATAAAATATGATTCGTCAGATGTTTACAATAAGATAAGGTGGTCACAAGTGTATATGATATTTTCAAGAATTAAAACGCAGTATCTTTTTTTACTATTGTTAACACTGGTATTTACGAATATTATAAGTATAGCACTGATGCTATTTAGCAAATAATAGCAATTTTGAAAAGGGTTTGATTTTACCCATGAAATGAGGGATTTAAGCGTCACACTCAGCTGTTAATGCGACTTCAATTAATTGAAAAACGATACAAGTGACTTATAAATGGCACCGGTTCTTATCTAACATTCTTTACCAGATTTGGGAGTTCGGTTTGGCCAACTGAGTGAAATTGAGGACGTCACTTCTATAGTTTTTTTAACCAAGTAGAGCCACTTTAATGCGTAAATATTACAAACATAGCTTTGTTAAATTCTGCGATGCTATATTTGCCACCCTTTTTCATGATAAGGCTTAAATTATTAGTTTTAGATATGTTAATCAGAAAATAGAATGATAGATACTTCAAAACAGAGAACAAGAGAATCGAGAGCTGCTATTGAGCGCTTATATATAACGATGAGACACCTGCTTATTAGGGGGAGTTACAAACCTATGGGTGTTTCCGGGAGATCATTGATTGAGGCGTTGCTAACACTCAGGCCTGAAATATATGGTACCGTAGCCGATCCAGGTAAAGTAGAGCTAGACGGTTTGTTATATGTTATAGAAAGATTGCCCAACGGTATAGAAGAGTGTCGGTTTATTAAATTGGTGGCGAGGGAAGGTTTCGATGAGGCGGGACATCCGGCGATAATTCCTATAAAACGTAGAAGAAACTGTTTCAGGATTGATGAAAACAGGATGTACATTGAGATGACTAGGGGGAGGAGTGATATATATGATATTTTGACCCACCTTACGTTTTTGTTTATAGAAGGGGAGAAGATCAAGAACCACAGTCTGGATCAAAAGGGACAAATTATAGATGATTGGTACAGACTTGAGGAGATAGTAAAACTTGAAGAGCAAAATGAACCGTTTGATGAAAAAAAGGCAGCGGTGTATCTCAGCAACTTTTTAGGAAGAACAATTAAAGAGACATATGCAGCTATAGATAAATTCAAGAAAGGCAAGAATAAAAATAGTCTGTACCATATTGTATACTGGCTGGGTCGCACCGCGATTGAAGACGCCATGGAAGATAAAGACAAGGAGATAACCTTTTCGTCTAAACTAAGGGAAATTATAGGACACCATATCTATGGCGAAAAATGGGCTCGAAAGATAAAGTCATATATCCATGGTAAGCGGTTAGCAGAAAGACCAATACACATTATTAGTGCCAATATGCACAGTTTTCTAAATGCTATTTATGGTTTTAAGGCTTTGCAGGATGAAGGATTCGATACATTAGAAGAGCTGGCAAACCAAACCAGTAAAGAACAAAATGCAGAGATGCGTGAAAGGATCAGGTTATATGCATTGGAAAACGGATTACATGAGATTGAAGACCAGTCGGGAACAAACCTATCTGTTCAGATATTTAATCTGGATAAGTTTGACTTTAACTACCTTCCTGAAAACATACGCCCTACAGGAGACTTAAAAGAAGCCCCGGTACTTGTAGTTATGGACTATGCCTTCGGTGAGCAGGCCTTTGAGTGTATGGATGAGCTTCTAAAGCCCTATGAAGAAGGGGATGATATTTATGATATGAATATCCGGTCGGTTTCAATTATGGGGAAAGCCGGTATATTGACAGGTAATAAAAGTGATATTATGATCCCAACAGCACATGTTTTTGAGGGTACTGCTGATAATTATCCTATTGAGAATGATTTTGACCTCAGTGAGTTTAAAGGCAAAATGGCTACTTATGAAGGGACAATGATCACTGTTTTAGGAACATCTCTTCAAAACAGAGATGTACTTAATCACTTTCTTGCCTCTACCTGGAATGCTGTAGGTTTGGAAATGGAAGGTGCCCATTATCAAAAAGCCATACAATCAGCTGCAATGATAAGAAAGAGCGTGAGCGAAGAAGTTAAGGTTCGGTATGCATATTATGCTTCGGATAATCCGCTTATGACTGGTAGTACGTTAGCTTCAGGGAGTTTAGGGATAGAAGGAGTGAAGCCTACTTATTTGATCACTTCAGCAATTTTGAAGCGGATTTTGAATGAAGATGTTAAAGAAGACTAAGGTGAAAATAGTTCATATAAAAAAAGAGGCTGTCTCAAAAGTCTCTCAAAAGAAAGGCTGGCGAAAATTCTATCGCCAGCCTT
>NZ_JAEUGD010000023.1 GCF_016775155.1 Fulvivirga marina
ATTACGCAACTCTTAAAGTGGCATAGTAACACCGAAATGACTGGCATAGTCCGACCGAAATAACCAGCAGAAAAGGGGCTGTGTTAAAGTATATTGTAAGCCTTGTAATTTACCTATGGCTTTCTTCACTTTATACTTCATAAATGCTGCTCGTATTCCAATATTTTACTCTTTAGTCGAGCATTCAAGTATTCATTCTTATCCTCAAGCATCTTATCAAGCATTCTCGCTTCATTGAGATAGTTTGAAACTTTGTCTTCGCCCCAGTGGCCAGGAGGGGGTTGCAGGTTAGTGATCCTATCAGCCAACTTTACCATGCCTACTTCCTTATCTAACTCATTGATGCGGTTAAGGCTATCCATCATTTTTTCTTTCTTGGTAGAAAGGGTATCGTGCAGCAAAGCAACTTGCACGGCAAAGTCTATATCAAAATTGCTGTCTGCATGGTAGGCCATCTGTATTTCCATGGCCACATTTGAAATGTGCAGCAAATAATTGGCATTGGTTTCTGATTGTAGTGTTTTTCTCCGGCAAACTTTATGGCTTTTTGGTAGAGGTCTTGGGTCATTTATGCTTTCTATTTAGCTCCAAACATGTCAGGCATGTCTGTATATAAATCTACTGTATTTTTAAATCTTTTAGAAACCGGATCAGTACCTAATCGCCTTGGCTACAAGGTTCAGTATCTCGTTGCAGTCTGCTTCCTGGTTGTTTGCCAACACTGCAATACCAATTTGATGCTCTACCATAAGTACCACCAGCGAAGAAACCCTAAGTCCAACCATCTGCCCAAATTAATCCGCAGGCAATCGCCATCTGCTTCAGTTCCACCCTTTCATTTGATCTACTAAACGCCCAGATTCGCCAATAGGTAATAGCAAAACTCCAATACCACGCCACCAAAGGTGCTATAATTATCCCACCAGGGAGAAATAGCAATGGATGGATCAATTAATGGAAAGACAATTGGAATAGACCAACTCCTACTCCCAACATGATGATTAAAACCGGAATATTTACAGTAACAAGGCCTATCATAATTGCCTTTTGTGGAGAAACAGTTTCTCTATGCATGTTAATTATATCTGAATTGGTATTTGCTTTGTCAACCTCTGACAGGGCTTCGAGCCCTGTCAGAGGTAGCAGTTGAAAAACGTAGTAGTTGAAAAACAAAAAAGCCGATCATTTTACAATGACCGGCTTTAATGTACCCGGGGCGGGACTTGAACCCGCACGACCGCAATGGTCACAGGATTTTAAGTCCTGCGTGTCTACCAATTCCACCACCCGGGCTTAGTCTACATCGTAGACAAATTTCTTTTTAGAAAAGCCCTCTAAAAATAAAGCCTGCTATTGATGCAGGCGAATTTTCTAATTTTCACGTTTTGAAAATCTGAGCGAGAAACGGGATTCGAACCCGCGACCCCGACCTTGGCAAGGTCGTGCTCTACCAGCTGAGCTATTCTCGCTTATTTGAATCTTGAAAGCTATTCTCTCAAGTGGACTGCAAATTTAAGTAAGGGATTTTAATTTGCAACGCCTTTTCAAAAAAAATTATCTTATTGTAAAACTTTTTTTGCCGTACGCAAAAGTAAGACCGTATCTAGAGCCCAAAAATAAGTAATTTATGACAAATGGATAAAATAAGCAGATGATTTTGCCTCTATAACAAATTACCTTAACCCATTTGCTGTGCTGTTGATACGGTCCTTGCACTAATACATGCTCTTCGTAAATAAATCTGCATACTGTCGTAGCTTCCGGGACAGATAATCTTTTCGGCGGATAACAAAAAGGATTGCAAAAAGTAACACATAAATACCTGCCACTATAAAGAAACCACTTACCGCAGAGTCAAAAAGCAAATTGAAGTAAATGGCTAGCCCTATACTTAAAAACAGCACCGCAAAAAGCATCAAAACGGCCAAGGAGATAACCAGGATAAGTTTATGAACTTTCTCAGAAACCTCCTCGCGGATACCTTCCTTTACTTTATGAACCTGATGCTCAACAAAATCGGCAGGTTTACGAATTACTCTTGACAATAATGACATCTGCCTAGTTGTGGTTCTTCACAGCGTGTAATTCATTTTTTGCAGACTTTACCGTTTCAGCGCCATATTCAAATAGGTCATTTGCGGCGTCTTTAATAGCACCCTCAACTTTCTTATAAGTTACCGTACCTTTATCTGGCGCAATTAATAAACCTAAAACAGTACCTACCCCAATGCCTGCGGCAAGTCCGAGGAGAAATTTTCCATTATCATTCATAGTTATATATTTAGTTGTTTTTAAAATTTAAACTTCATCAATGACCTCCGTGTAAGCCGACTCCCACCTTTCAAAATCTTCAATTTCACGGTTTAGTCCATTATATACCCACACAATTACGGCCAGATCATCAGCAAGACCAAGTATAGGTATAAAATCAGGGACCAGGTCAAGTATCCAAACAAAATATACGAACCCTCCAAGGATTCGGAGTACTGCTGTGGCAGGAATTTTTCTATAGTCCCCATAGTAGTAAGCCTTAACCATGCGCATAAGAATTTGACTTTTTTCTTTAAGGTCTCTTTGGAGACGGTGCCTGGTACTTTCTTGCTTCAACTTTTCAAAAGCATGCTGCAGCAGCCTGTAAACGTTACTTTTACTGTAGGTATATTTTTCAGCAACTTTCATAGCCATAGAGAATGCCCTGGATTCCAGCACTTTGCCGAGGGTGAGTTGGCCAGAACTTTTTTCTTCAGAAACGCCTTCGTTTTCTGAATGGTTGTAGTCAGTTATAGGTTTTGTCACTTGTTCCATATGCGATAAGGTGAAAATATCAAATCAAAGTAAAAACATCTTGCTCGTAAATATTTGCAAGTCATTCAATCCTATAACACATAAATTACCCCAGATGTTTCTAAATGCCGTTGGTGGAAACAATATTCCAGAAAAGAGGTCAAAGCTGAGTTTACCTAACGGATTTTTAATAACAAGTCACTCAATAAATATCTCTTATTATGGTTAATTTAGTGAAGTGTACGCTATTGTAGATATAGAAACTACCGGAGGGTTTGCAGGAAATAACCGTATTACAGAAATAGCAATTTTCTTTCATGACGGAAATTCAATCGTTGATTCCTATGAAACGTTGATCAACCCCGAGCAGATCATTCCTCCTTACATTACCGGGCTCACGGGAATCAGGCAGGATATGGTTGATTCTGCACCATCATTTGAGGAAATAGCTCATGAATTGTATGATCACCTAAAAGACAAGATATTCGTTGCACACAACGTGCATTTTGACTACTCCTTTCTAAAAAAAGAATTTGAAAACGTAAACCTCAGTTTCAACCCTAAAAGACTCTGCACAGTGCGGGTAAGCAGAGTAATATTTCCTGGCTTGAGGTCATATGGGCTGGGTAATCTTTGCGAACAGCTCAATATAGAAATACAAAACCGTCACCGGGCGGGAGGAGATGCTCAGGCCACCGCCATTCTTTTCGACATGCTAATCAAAAAGGATAGTGAATATGTGGCTCTTGCTTTAAAGAAAAACTCCAAAGAAACTACACTGCCGCCCAACCTGCCCAAAGAAGAGTTCGAAAGCTTGCCAGAGCAGCCAGGGGTTTACTATTTTCTGAACCAAAAGAGTGAAGTGATATATGTGGGTAAGGCTATAGACATCAAAAAAAGAATAACCGGACACTTCTCCGGAACCAGCAAGAACAGAAGAAATCAGGCCATAAGAAACGAAATTCACCATATCAGTTATGAGCTTACAGGCAACGAGCTGATAGCACTGCTGCTGGAATCACATGAGATCAAACGGCTCTGGCCTAAATATAATAAGGCTCAGAAAGTATTGACCAACACCTGGGGTATTTACAGATATGAAGACCGTCAGGGCTACCTGAGATTTAATATCAGTAAAAACGTCAAAGGCCTGCAACCTTTAATTTTCTTTCATTCGCATTCGGATGCCTGGCAATTCATGATGAATAAGATCCGTGATTTTGATTTATGTCCAAAACTATCAGGGATTCAAAAGTCTGATGGCCCATGCTGCGACCTCGCACTAGGCCAATGTGAAGGGGCCTGCGATGGCCAGGAGACCCCACAGATATACAATGACAAGGTTCAACTGGCCGTAGAGTCATTTTTTGAAACTAAAAAATCTTTTGCCATAGTAGGGTCGGGGCGTACAGAAGAAGAAAGTTCGGTAGTACTAGTAGAAAAAGGCACATACTGTGGCTTCGGGTTTTGTGACAAGGGTGTATCCATAAATCATCTGGATGAGATTAAAACATTGATTAGCAACTACAAGGCTACCGTTGAGATTGAACACTACATACAGAGTTACATGAACAGCCCTCAGGCTGATATTATTGAGTTGCTCTAGAAAAACATATCTTTTATTCCCCGACTTATCGCAATAAACCAATCCCTTATCGGCCATTACTGCGGCTTGTCCAAAGTACCACTTACCTCACCAAAATAAGTCATATCTATATTCACCTTAAAGAATACTTATGAAGATACCAATACTGAAAAGTCTAATTGTCTGTTGGCTATTTATTACAAGTGGCTACTTATCTGCTCATGAGGGCTTGCCCAAAGATTGTGGAGATAGCTGCTTTCAAACACAAGTACAAAGCGTTACCGAAACGGAAGGGGGATGTTTAAAATACACCTTACTGGTAACTAATAACGGAAGCTGCGCACATGCTCTTTCGCATTACGCGGTGTCTATACCTTGCGGCAGTGTTTCTTCTATTACTAACTCCGAAGGGTGGAATATAGAAGTAGGTACCGATCCTAAAAGCGGCATAACCGGTTTTAAAGTTGATAATATCAATGGCTTTGGAGAAAACGGTCAGGCTGGTGATTTCACTGTAGAATTTACGCTTTGCCCTGAGAACGAAACATGCAGTGCCTCACTGAACTGCTGGGCACCAGAAGTAGCTTATAAAGCAGCTACGTGTATTTTTTACGAACAAACTGAAATTTCATGCTCACAGCTTTCTGCACACATCGAAACCAACGATGTTTCTTGCTTTGGTTTAAATGATGGTAGCGCAGAGGTAGTTATAGAAGAGGGTGAAGCTCCCTTTACATACCAATGGTCTAATGGTAGCAGTACTGCCCAAAACACCAACTTGTCTGCAGGAGAATATTCGGTAACCATCACTGATTCAAATGGAGAGAGTGTTACGTTAACGGCGTTGATCAACCAACCCGGAGCTTTAAATACTACGGCCAACGTTAACTCCGCATCGTGCAGTGGCTCTAACAACGGAAGTATCAGTGTGGATGTAACGGGAGGCACAGCTCCTTATACTTACCAGTGGTCTAATGGTGCTACAACCGCTTCAATCAGTAATTTAAGTGCTGGTTATTACGAATTGGATGTTACTGATAGCCGTGGTTGTTCAGTAAAAGTACCAGCCGTAGTTGAGAACCTGACTACAATAAATCTAACAGCTGCTGTTGAAAAAACAAGCTGTAGCGGTAATACCGGAAGCATCAACATTACGGTTACCGGAGGTTCTGAGCCTTATACTTTTGCCTGGTCTAATGGATCAACATCTGAGGATATTAGTAGATTAGCTGCAGGTGTTTATAATGTTCAGGTAACTGATGCGAACGGATGTTCTAGTAGCCGATCTTTCATTGTAAAAGAAAATAATCCGCTGGATTTAAGTGCTATCCCTTCACCTACATCTTGTATTGAAGACAACAGTGGTAGTATTGACCTTATGGTATCAGGAGGTACAGAACCTTACACTTACTCCTGGTCTGATGGCAGCACTACGGAAGATTTGTCAGGACTTGCTAAAGGTATATATAGCGTAACGGTGACTGAAGCTGGAGGTTGTAGTGCAACACTCAGAGTTTCTGTAGTAGCAGAAACTTTTCAGGTTAGCACTGACTCACAAAACCCTACTTGTATGGGTGCTGATGGTTACATTCAGGTTACTCCTTTAGGTGGCCAAAGCCCTTACACATACCTTTGGTCAAATGGTGGTACTACTGCTGAGATCTCTGGTCTTTCTAGCGGGATGTATGATGTAACTGTAACTGATGCGACAGGTTGTTCAAGAAAGTTATATTTCTACTTAACTGAGCCTGATCCGTTAACATTGTCTGCAGAAATAGAAAATCTTAACTGTGTCGAAGGTGAGTTCAGCCTTGATTTAACAGTAACTGGCGGTACAGGACCATATGACTACAACTGGTTGGATGAAAGTACGCTTGAAGATAGAACCGGCCTAACATCAGGTTCATACATCGTAACAGTTACCGACGTGAACGGTTGCTCAGTAGCTCAGGAGTTTATTATTGATGCAAACTCCGCAGGATGCCCTGACCTGAATAACCCTGGAGATAATGGTACTAACGACGGTAGTGATAATGGTACGGATGATGGAAGCGACACAGGTACAGATGATGGCTCTGATACGGGCACAGATGACGGAACGGATAATGGTACCAACGACGGTAGTGACAATGGTACGGACGATGGAGGAGACTCAGGAGCCGATGGTGGTGAAGGTACTGACGGATCTGGAGACGGAGATGGAACTGACGGAGACAACGGTGGTAATGATGGAACGGATAATGGTGGCGACGCTGATGGCGGAAGCGACGATGGAGATGGTTCTGATAGTGACGGCGATAACGGCTCTGGTAACGACGGTTCCTGCAACAATCCTTTTGATACTGATATTGTGTTAGTATCCGTAGACGGAAACTGCTACACTTACACAGCAACTGTTGAATACAGCGGTTCTCATTCTTATGGACTTTCTCACTTGAGCATAGCAGTGCCTGAGTGTGCATCTATTGCTGAAGTAAGTAACTCAGAACACTGGAAGATCGAATACGGAACTGATCCTCGCACAGGCTTATCAGGATTCAAGGTTGATGATATCAATAACTTCGGAGAAGGTGGATTTGGTGATAGCTTCACCATTGACTTTACCGTATGTACTTCAGATAACCAGTGTGCATATGACCTATCGGGCGGTACTTATACCATAGGTTACAAGTACGGACAGTGTGTTAGTTTCGAAACTGTAGACGTAGAGTCTGATAATCAGGATACTGAAGTACTGGCTTATCCTAATCCATTCAGTGAAACTACAAGAATAGAGTTTGTTGCTACATATGAGGGTAGCACTACAGTAGAGCTTTATAACCAACGGGGGGAAAGAGTAAGTTTATTGTTTGAAGGACAAGTGAACAAAGGATCGAAATATTCATTTGATCTTAATGCCGCAGGTCTTCCAAATGATATATATACTTACAAAGTAACTACTCCAGGAAAAGTGTACAGAGGAAAACTTCTTCTGACCAGATAAGGGGGTAGGTTAAAATTGATAGAAACTGCTTCATAGCCCTAAAGTACGGATCTGTGAAGCAGTTCTTATTTATACAGGTTTAAACTTATTTCGTTTGCTCTTTGAGCCTGTCTGCAAACAATCTTTTAACTTTCTCAACCTTTGGGCGGACTACATATGAACAGTAAGGTTGCTGTGAATTTTGGTTATAGTAGTTCTGATGGTAATCTTCCGCTTTGTAATATTCCTTTAGAGGAGATATCTCCGTTACTATAGGGTCATCAAAAAACCCCGCACTATCCAGTTTCTCCTTATACTTTTCCGCTATCTCCTTTTGCTCATTGTCATGATAAAATATGGCAGATCGGTATTGCGTACCTACATCAGCACCTTGCTTATTGAGGGTTGTGGGATCGTGTGTTTTCCAGAATATTTCAAGCAAGTGTTCAAAGTCTACAACCTCTGGATTATAGGTAATCTGGGCAACCTCTGCATGGCCGGTTAAGCCACTGCAAACTTCACGGTAAGTAGGGTTTTTAACTTTGCCTCCCGTGTAGCCCGACTCCACAGAAACTATACCCTCAACCTGTTGAAAAACGGCCTCAACACACCAGAAACACCCTGCTCCAAAGGTTGCCTTTTTAAATACATCTATTCCCTGATTTTGTGATTCCATAGTTAAATATTTCTTTTTGTGAAGTAACTGAACTGGTCTGCTAAAGTTTCAAAAAATATCATACTTTGCCCCGGTAAGTCCTAACACCGACAAATTTATTCGCTGTTAGGTATCTCTACAATAAAAGTTGACCCTTCGCCTTCAGCTGTAACAAGTTTAATTTTTCCGTTGAGCTTATCAACTGTCTCCTTTACTATGTACAAGCCCAGACCAGTACCAGAGCCACTTTCATCAGCTCTATAAAACATATCAAATATCCTCCTCCTGTGCCGCCCGCTAATCCCCGGCCCATAATCCTGTATTTTAATGATGGCTTTTTCTTCACTAACCTGACAGTTAACATCAATCCGGTTGTCCCCTTCATGGCTACAGCCATACTTTATAGCATTGCTTATAAGGTTTCTAAAAATAACCTTTAAACGAGTCGGGTCAGTTTTAAAAATTACATTTTGAGTGACCTCTACATTTTTCTCGATATCTCCGGCATCTGTCATATAAGCAAGGTCATTAAAAACTTCTTGAATGGTCTCCTCAAACTTAACAGACACAGCTTCTTTTTGGAGCCTTGCATTTCGTGAATAATCAATAATATCGCTAATGAATTGATCAAGCCTGGCGATGGATCGCTCCATCATGTCATAGTAAGGTTGACGGTTTTGTATTCCCTCTTCCCTTCTTACGAGCGATATCAGGCCGGCGATAGAGGCCAACGGTGCCTTTAAATCGTGTGATGCACTGTAGACAAAGCTATCAAGCTCCTTATTTACTTTTTGCAATGCATTATTCTGTTCTTTGAGTTGATCCAATGCATTGACTCTAATGCTTATGTCTCTGGCAAAAATAGATACACCTGTTGTCTCTCCATTGTTAGCAATGGGGAATGTATAGATCTCAAAATGATGGTCTTTACCTGCCACATGATACTGGTCAATGAATACTCCACGTTTTCCACTCAAAGCCTCATTATATCTTTTCCTCCATCTCTTTTTTTCCATACCCACCGGAGTAATATCCAGTACGGACTGGTTTCGTTCGGGATAAGTATCGTATACCTCATGGCAAAGCATAGCAAAAACATTATTATAGTCTATTAACCTGTATTGCTTATCAATAAGCCAAATCGCACTATCAGTATTTTCCAGAATAGCCCTCAGGTTAGTTTCTTTGATTAGTATATCCCGAGTTCTTTCAGCAACTTTCACTTCCAATTCCCTTCTTTTCTGCTCAATAAGGTGCTTTTTCTCTTGCTCACGTAGCAGATAGTTTTTGTAAAGCTCATAAATTCGGACCCCTAGGCCATATGAAAGAATGATTATACTTAACATATAACCAAAATGTATCGAATACTGTACCCAAAAAGTATAGTCAACAAGCCTAAACAAGTTTAAAATAAAAATCAGAATAAAGCCTCCAAAAAAGATATAAGCCAGCAGGTAGTATACTCCCTGAGGTATTTTTCTGATAGTACCAAAAACACCACCCGTGAGCATAAGTATGAGCCCAATAATACCATATATGTTCAGAAGGGGATAGCTATAAGCCGGATAGGTAAAGAAAAGCATTACAATAGATAGCCCAACAAAACCAACAAAACCTATTACGATGTTAAAAAAGAGTTTAGACCAGCTTCGCACCTGGAGGAATTCGAGCATAAACAAAAGTCCCAGGATGTTGCTTAGCGTAGCGGTTATCATATCTTGATACCCCCCAGTCCATTCAATTAAAAAATGTAAATAGAAAGGCGTAAAACCATCCGCAGCACCGGTAAAAATAGCAATTGTAAAAATATACAGCCCATAAATAAAGAACACACGCATGCCAGTAATGACAGATAGCAGCAAGTTGAAAACCATAAGTATCAAAACCGCCCCATAGAACATTCCCAGAAAAGTTCTCTCTTCCATATTTTCCTCAAGAGCGCGGTCATCGTCAAGCAACCTCGCCGAGACGGTCATGTAGTTCGAGGAAGAGATCTTGAAATAGATTTGAGTAGTTTGTCTTCTTGGAAATTCGATTAAAAAGTTATTTTTATTCGAAAATACGCTTTTTTCCCTAGGGTGAAGTCCCGTTCCAGTAGCATATTTGAGCAATCCACTTTCCGTGAACTTATAAAGCTCTATTAGCTCCAGGGAAGGGTCAACAAAGTCAATAATCACATCTGCCCGGGCATTATGGGGGTTCGTTACAGTCAACTTCGCCCAAATTACATCATTAGTTACGTTGGTTCTCAGGCCAGCCTTGGGTATTGGTTGAAAGTTTTTAGCAGGCAACGCCATCACCTGCTCAAGAGAAAGCGAGCGAGAAGTATCAATGTAAGCAGACAAATAGGTATTCAGGTTGATCTCCTTGTCATAAGAGATCAACGTCAGCGAGTTTTGGCCCAAAGCACCAATACTTTGACACAAAATAAAAACCAACAACAGACACCCTCCTTTCATATTTTTAATCCCCGAAAGATATGCCTATGCTTCTAGCGGCTCTAACCATGAAGGAATTTTTATTTACATAATTATATTTACTTATAGCCTCCTCAATACTAACAGATGTAACTTTGTTATTCTTAAAAGAAACCATTTTACCAAATTCACCCTCAAGCACCAATTCAAAAGCTTTAACTCCAAACAAGGTAGCTAATATTCTGTCAAAAGCTATTGGAGTACCTCCCCTTTGGGTATGCCCAAGTACAGTTTCTCTAATATCAGCTTCACAACCCGCTGCCCTTAATTGCTCAGACAATTGATATGCTACACCTCCAAGGCGTTTATGTTCATATCCAACTTCTTCACTCTCTACCGCAGTTACCTCGCCCTTAATTGGCCTGGCTCCTTCTGCAATTACTATATGAGCAAAACCTTTCCCCCGATCATAGCGCTGATTAAGTCGTTCAACTACCTTATTGATATCATAGGGTATTTCCGGAATCAGGCATACTTCTGCTCCTCCAGCTATGGCTGTATGTAGAGCTATCCAACCTGCATCACGCCCCATCACCTCCATGATCATCACTCTGTGGTGGCTTTCAGCTGTACTTACAAGCTTATCAAAGCTATCCGTAGCAATTTGAACCGCCGTACGAAAACCAAAAGTAAAATCAGTACCAGACAGATCATTATCAATGGTCTTTGGAACACCAACAATATTAAGCCCCTGCTCATAAAGCCTCTGTGAAATACGCTGAGAACCGTCTCCTCCAATACTAATAACCGAATCAACTCCCAAAGAATTTATACGATCAATCAACTCTTTGGATCTATCTATGGTACTCCAGCTACCATCCTTTTGCTGCACGGGAAACTCCAAAGGATTGCCTTTGTTAGTGGTTTTCAAAATAGTACCGCCCTTCACATGTATACCTGCGGTTACTTTATCGTTAAGTTCCATTATTTCAACAGGATCTCTCAAAACACCATTAAATGCCTCCATGCTACCTATTATTTCCCAGTTCTTTTCAGATTTGGCTCGTTTTACTATGCCACGAATTACTGCATTAAGGCCAGGACAATCTCCTCCTCCTGTGAGTACGAGTACTTTTCTTTTTGCCATACTTGATCTAAACTTTTACTCATAATTTAGTGATATATTTAGTAAGTTTAACGACATGTACGAAAAGAGTTTACATGCTTCCGTGAAAAAGTTAATTCTGCTACTTTCTTTGTTAGCTTTTCTTTCAACTGCATACGCGCAGAAGCTTCAGCCCGTACCTGAATTATGGCAACATGTTACAGATCAGACACGCACATTAAGTGATTCGGAGATCAGTCAGCTGGAAAATAAACTTCAAACACTAGAACAAAGCAAAGGCAGTCAAATTGCCGTACTAATTGTCGCCACCACGGAGCCTGAACCTATTGAAGATTATAGCATCCGTGTGGCAGAAAAATGGAAGTTAGGTAGAAAGGATATTGATGACGGGGTCATATTACTTGTGGCTAAAAAGGACAGACGGGTACGTATAGAAGTAGGGTATGGACTTGAAGGAGCTATTCCAGACGCTATCGCCAAAAGAATTATAGACAAATATATTACACCAAATTTTCGACAGGGAAATTTTTATGCTGGCATCAATGAAGGAATAAATGTACTTTCAGTAGCTATTCAGGGAGAGGAGCTTCCTGAGCCAACGGCTACCGGTACACCTTCCTCCGATGATACTGAGTTTCCTTATTTTATTCTTGTTGTTGTTTTTGTAATAGCTGCACAGGCTCTCGGTAAAAGAATGGGCAAGTGGAAAGGAATTTCCATTGGAGCTATCGTGTCTATGGTAACTGGTATTATAGCTGTTGGCCTAAGTGGAGGCTTGATCATGCTAGCTATTTATACATTCATATCACTGCTAACACTAGTTTCAAGGGGTAGAGGGAGAAGTGGCGGAGGTTATTATGGTGGGGGCTTCGGTGGAGGTAGCAGTGGCGGCGGCTTCAGCGGAGGAGGGGGAAGCTTTGGTGGAGGGGGTGCATCAGGAAGCTGGTAAATTTGAGATTATGATGAAAAGTAATTTTCTATTCACAGATGAAGAAAAGCGGCAGATCAAAGAGGCTGTCGCATCAGCTGAAAGTAGAACTTCAGGTGAGATTGTCCCTTATTTTGTACAGCAAAGTGATAACTATGAAGTGGCTCCACTCAGGGGAGCTCTTATTTTTATAGTTGGTGCACTATTTACATCAGGAATGCTTTCATATACCTGGGCCCTTCCATTTCCAATAACGATACTTGAGATTATATTTTTTACACTTGCCATGGGAGTAATTGGTTTTATATTGGCTAGATATATTCCCACATTAACGAGAATCCTTACCCCTGCGGAATTGATGCGACAAAGCGTAGTTCAAAAGGCATTAAACGCTTTTCTGGAAGAAGAGGTATTCAACACTGAGAATAGAACCGGTATATTAATCTTTGTAAGCCACCTAGAACATATGGTAGAAGTAATAGGCGATAGTGGTATCAATGCCAGCGTAAAACCAGAAGAATGGGAGAGCGTGGTAAGGTTAATTATAAAGGGAATCAGGGCCGGAAAACCGGCAGAGGGATTACTCGAAGGCGTACATCTTTGTGGAAAACTATTAGAAAGAAGCGGTATTAATAAACCACCTCAAAACCCCAATGAATTGTCGGATGATGTCCGACTAGGATAATTACTATGGCAAATATTGTAGTTTACGGCGCATATGGATATACAGGAGAACTCATAGTGAGAGAGGCTAAGAAACAGGGTGTCTCACTTATTCTTTCAGGAAGAGACGAGAAAAAGTTGAAGGTACTCTCGCAAGAAACAGGGTTCGCATATACAGCCGTTGACCTCAATAATAACCAAGCCCTTCACAACCTTCTTCAAAATGCCCAAGTGGTCATCCACTGTGCTGGCCCTTTTCAATTTACTGCAAAAGCAATGGTAGAGGCGTGCCTGAAAACCCAAACACATTATCTCGATATCACTGGAGAGTATCAGGTTTTTGAGCTTATACACAGCTATCATGATGCAGCCAAAAGAGTTGGTATTATGCTACTCCCCGGTGCAGGATTTGATGTAGTTCCTTCAGATTGTCTTGCGTCGCACTTAAAAGCTCAGCTCCCAAATGCCCAGAAGCTACAACTCGCATTTGCAACTACTGGCGGTGGTCTTTCCCGAGGCACTTCAAAAACCATGATAGAGGGGGCTGGAGAAGGCCAGGTTTATCGCTCTAATCATCAATTAAAAACAAAACCCTTGGGGAAATCCACGCCACTAATAGACTATGGGCCGTTTAAAAAACTGTCTGTAGGTATAAGTTGGGGGGATATTTCATCTGCATACTTCAGCACCGGAATTCCAAACATTGAGGTTTTTACCGGTTCATCAGAAAAGCAGATTAAGGCTTTGAGGTGGTCACATAGATTAGGCTTCTTGTTGAAAGTAAAATGGGTCAAAGCACTTCTTAAAAAGCAAGTAGATAAAAAACCTGCAGGCCCTACTGCGGAAAAAAGAGGGAAAAGCAATACCTATCTATGGGGTAAAGTTGAAAGTACTAACGGAAAGACTTATGAAGCCCGACTTAAAACCCCCAATGGCTATACACTTACCGCCAAAGCCACCTTACTCTTTGCAAACAAAATACTTAATAAGGATTTTAAAGCAGGTTTTCAGACACCTGCTCTGGTTTACGGAAGTAATGTGATATTTGAAATTGAGGGGTGCAAGTTTGAAAACAGGGCTAGTCATTAGCCCTGAGCTTTTCAATTTTTTCAGGCATTCGCTCAAGTAATGTCCACCATTCTTCATCATCCCGGTAGCTTCGTATTGCTCCTGCTCTAACAAGAATCTTTCTTAATTCGTCATCATCAAAGCCTCCCAGTCCCTTCTTGATGGTTTCGAACCTACGATCAGTGTAGCTTTTATGAGATAGATAATAACGGGCCGTTCTTTCTGCCATATGCTCAGTTTTCAACTCTTCAATTTTGATTTTGAAAGCATTACGTAACTGATTTCTTTGCAATAACAATGATATACCCCCACCAATAAGTACTCCTGACAGAGATGATACCAAGCTAAGTATTTCAGGTTTCATAGTTTGTAGATTTACTATAATCTGTCTTTGACATACGTTATTTCCGTCTTACCATGAGGCACCGGGTTGCCATGTTCATCAAGACTCACAAAAACTATCTTATCTATAGCCAGTATAGTTTTTCTCGTCAGCTTATTACGAACTTCACATGCTATAGTCAAAGAAGTTCTTCCAAAATGAGTGGCCATCATGCCAAGTTCTATAATATCTCCTTTTTTAGCTGAGCTTACAAAGTTTATTTCTGACATATATTTGGTAACACATCGCTGGTTCTCCAACTGTACTATAGCATAGATAGCTGCCTCTTCGTCTATCCAACTCAACAGGCTTCCGCCAAACAAGGTGCCATTGGGATTAAGGTCTTCTGGCTTCACCCATTTTCTGGTATGGAAATTCATAGTCTATAAATTTAAAAGAAATATTTATTCATGTTAACAAAAAGTATCCTTAACCTACTTATCTTCCTTCTATCAAATGTCTCAAACTAATGTGTAAGGGATTTCGTTTCTTAACCCAAACTATATAACAATCTTCAACAAAAGATGAAAAAACTATTTATACTAAGCCTATTAATTATTTGTTCAGCTTGGTCTTTTGCCAATGACCACTATAAATATACAATTGATCTGACTAAAGTAAGTGAAGACAAAGTCTATGTAGAACTAGAGCCGCCTACTATCAAGAAAAACGAAATTACTTTTTATCTTCCTAAGATCATTCCAGGTACGTACAGTATTGCTGACTATGGAAGAATGGTTACAGAGTTTTCTGCTTTTGATAAAAAAGGAAGAAAACTTGAAGTTGAAAGGGTGGATGACAACTCATGGATCATTAAAGGCGCCAAAAAACTGGTTAAGATTAGCTATTGGGTTGATGATACTTATGATACAGAAAAAGAGGGACCGAGCATATTTGAACCTGCGGGAACAAATATTGAAGCGGACAAAAACTATGTGCTCAATCCCAGCGGATTTTTTGGGTATTTTGAAGGTATGAAGGAAATGCCTTTTAACATTAATGTTATACGGCATGAAAATTTTTATGGAGCTACAGGTTTGGTTCCGGTTAATACAGGTGCCGAGCTCCATACCGTAGTTAATCTTGAAAAATCAGAAAAAGAAACTCCTTCAGATAAAAAAGTGGATCAGTTTAAAGTAGGAGACTATGATCGACTTGTTGACTCACCCATCATGTACAGTGCACCCGACACCGCGCTGATTAAAGTAGCTGACACTGAAGTACTTATTGCTTCGTACTCTCCCAATAAAGTGGTAAATGCGAAAGAAATTGCTGCAAGCATTAAAGAAATATTACAGGCGCAAAAGGAGTATTTGGGAGGTGAACTACCGGTAAATAAGTATGCTTTTATATTCTACTTTACGGATCAGCCTGTACTTTCATATGGTGCTCTTGAGCATTCATATAGTTCATTTTACTATATGCCTGAAATGCAAATACAAGCAATGGCTTCTCAACTTAGGGATTTCGCAGCCCATGAGTTCTTTCATATAGTAACCCCCCTGACCATTCATTCTAAAGAAATAGAAGATTTTGATTTCAATGATCCAAAAATGTCCAAACACCTCTGGATGTATGAGGGTGTGACAGAGTACTTTGCCGGTAATATGCAAATTCA
The DNA here is from genome assembly GCF_016775155.1 of Fulvivirga marina. Taxonomy (GTDB): domain Bacteria; phylum Bacteroidota; class Bacteroidia; order Cytophagales; family Cyclobacteriaceae; genus Fulvivirga; species Fulvivirga marina. Next base: position 16,189 of record NZ_JAEUGD010000023.1, read on the forward strand.
ATATGACCTGATAGGCCCTGATGAATACCTGGAAATACTGAGAGAAAAGATGATTACTGCATCTCATTTTTTGGATACCGTGGCGTTTACCGATATCAGCAAGTTTACCCTGAACCAATATTCAGATCAGTATTACAACGTATACCAAAAAGGTGCCCTGATAGGTCTGGCTCTGGACCTGAAATTACTGGAACTATCCAATGGTGAGTACGGGCTGCAAGAGCTCATGCATGACCTCTCAAAAAAGTATGGAAAAAATAGCGCTTTCGATGATGAACAGCTTTTCGATATCATTACGGCTATGACATACCCAGAAATAGGTGAGTTTCTGAAAACTTATGTAGGGGGATCTACACCGCTACCTTATAAAAAGATGTTCGAAACTGTCGGCATTAATTACAAAGCGGAAGAAAATGTAGAGTTCTATAGCCTTGGCCTTCAGCAATCAAATATCACCATAGCTGAATATGAGGGCCAAAAGTATTTAGCTATTGCCGATGTTGCTAGCCTAAATGCTATGGGTGATTCTCTTGCCTTTAAAGAAGGTGATATATTATTAGAAATTAATGGACAAGAGTTGCCCCCTTTAGGCCCTGAAACCGGACCATTCATTGGTGATGTTCAAGACAGCCTGGATGAAGGACAAACCCTGTCTTATACTGTATTACGACAAGATAACGAAGGAAATTATAAAGAGGTTGAGCTAAGCTCACCTGTTTTTAAAGTTCAGGCAGCGCAACAGCATTTGTTTGAGTTGATGGAAAACCCAACTGAAAAACAACTATTGATTAGGGAAGCCTGGCTCAGACCATAAATAGCCATCAAAGCCGGATTTGAGTCCGGCTTTTTTGTTTTACTCTTTTAAATATCGATAGTACTTTGTTGCGGTCGTAACACCAACTGGACCTTTCCATATACCTCCTGTCATACCAATATCTTCAACTTCAATGATTATAGTATTCTTTTCGTTTAATTTAATGAGGCCCGGAGGTATGGTGTAGGCCCTTGATTCATAGTAAGAGATACTCTTGCCCAAAGGTCGATCGTCTCTTGTGATACCAATCAGTTTGCCATTGAGATAAGTACGATCAAAGTCGTCGATTTTTCCAAGGACTAAAACAAGATTTTCAACAGAAGTGCCCGCAGGCAGCACAAAGCTTTTCTTATATGTTGCCCAACCATCATAATTCTCATAGCCTTGCGGTTCCCATGGAATAGGCACCATGATTTGCTCCCAATCTGTTTTCATATAGCCTCGGGCATCTATTCTGAAAGACCAAACACCCTGAAGATCAACTATTAAGCTGGAAGAATAACTCGATGCATAAATCCCCAACCTCCCACTGGAGATGCCACCTTCACGAGTTACATCAAACACACGCACAGCAATCACATTCGGACCATTCTTATTGAGATATTGCGCGGGGAAAGTATACTGTCTTTCGGCTTTATAAGCTGTTTTAAATTTGGGAGGCATATGACCCGAAAAACCTATGAGCTTTCCGTTAAGGTAAACTTCATCTGCATCATCGATATGACCCAGGTGCAGATACAGACTTTTACTTTTGGGCAGGTTAGTAACATCAAAGGATTTCCTATACCAGGCAAAACCGTCATAACCATGAAAACCTTGATTTTCCCATATCTCGGGAGCATGAATGGTTTCCCAAGAACTGTCATCATAAAAAGGATCTGCCCATGATTGCTTATCACCAATAGAAAATTTCCAACTCCCTTCAAGGTTAATCAGCCGCTCCTGAGCCAGAGAAGCATTTATAAGAAAAGACAAGACGGATAAAAATACTATTCTCAAATTTCCCATATTAGCTTATAAAGTTAAGGGGTTCCACATTCTTTTCCAGAACATGTTACCCCTAAATCACCCCCCAGTGATATCTTCTATCTAGCCGCGACCTCTGTCTGAGGTGTATAGTTGTTCCAGTAGCTGACCCACATGATATCATCAGTGAAAATTATTTCATACCTGATAGACATTTCCGAATCTGCTATTTCCACCCAATACGAACCCGACTTCATTGATTTCAAATCATAATACTTTATGAATCCATTTTTGAACTGGTTTGATTTAATCTCTTCATTGAAAAGGAGACCTTTCTTGCCATAAAAATTTATAGAAACCTGACTTTCTCCTGGGTTTACATATAGAAGTTTTACAATACCCCTCTCACCAGATGGTAATATTTTAGCACCAATCTGATCACCTTGAGGCCCTTGAGCCAAAGCACCAGAGCTTATTAAAAGCAAAAGCAGTAAGATTTTGTGTTGTAGTAATTTCATACCTGTGTTGTTTTGACCTTAAATTGGTTTCTATAGGCAATAACGACACTATCACAATTCAGGGTGTCATCAAAAAGTAATCAAATGTAAAAGGTTGTCACAGGCGTAAAATACTGTATATCAATAAATCAATTTGTACCCGGCACCATGAACAGTAAGAATGACGCGAGGCTGATTCGGGTTAATTTCTAGTTTCTGCCTTAGTTTTACTATAAAATTATCAACCGTTCTCGTTGTGGGTTTTTCCTCATAGCCCCATACATTCTCCAAAAGGTCATATCGGCTCACAAGCTCATTTTTATGCTGATACAGGTATAGAAGTACCTCAAATTCCTTATGAGACATTTTTACATCTATCCCTCCATCGGAAGCCGTATAATTACCAAAATGAACCGATAATTTACCAATATCAGTAGTTATGCTCTCTGCATGATTTCTATCATTCTTTACACGACGAAGCAAAGCCTTAATTCTAGCAACCAGCTCCCTTACGCTAAAAGGTTTTGTAACATAGTCATCAGCCCCAATTTCCAAACCTAAAACCTTATCGACCTCCTCTCCACGAGCAGTTAGCAATATTACAGGAGTTAAATTTCCATTTTGTCTGAGCTTTTTGCATACATCCAAACCAGATTGCTGTGGCAGCATTACATCCAATAATATCAAGTCATAAACCCCTTGAATGGCCTTTTCATAACCCTCTTTACCATCAACCGCCAAATCAATATGATAACCTTCAAACTCCAGGTTATCCTTAAGCCCTAAGCGCATCAAAGGTTCGTCTTCAATGATCAGGATATCAGTCATATCACTATTGTTTAAGTGGAAGATATATGGTGAAAGTAGTTCCTCTCCCTAATTCACTTTTTACTTTAATTTTACCGTTATGTCTTGAAATAATATGTTTTACCAGCGATAACCCTAACCCTGTACCCTGACCTTTAGCCAGGTCACCGGTAGAGACTCGGTAAAACTTGTCAAATATATTTTTTTGATCCCTCGCAGATATTCCTATGCCATGATCCTGGATAGAGAGATAGGCCATGTTTCCTAAATTTGCGATCTGAATATTAATATTCCTGGTTTTATTACTGTATTTGATGGCATTGTCCAACACATTAATTATTACCTCCTGTAACGCCTCTTTATCTGCTTCAATGATAAGGTTATCCTCCTTTGTAAAAGAATAATCAAATCCTTTGCTTTCCAAGTGATAAGTATAAGTTTTAAGTACCTCATCCACTGCACCTCCTAAGTCAAGTGGCTCCAAAGTATAACTGCTTTTATTAGCTTCGACCTGTGAAAAATTCAAAATCCTATTAACAATTGCTGTCAGCCTTTGCGCTTCTTTACTGATGATCTCATAATATTCCTGTTGCTTCTCCTTGGTCTGCACCCGTCCCATTTCCAAAGTTTCCGCGAACATACTGATCAACGATAGGGGTGTTCTGATTTCATGAGAAACATTTGAAACAAATACAGACTTGTTTTCAGCCAACTGGATTTCCTTTTTAACATTTCTAAATACAAGCCACACTCCAAAAAGAAGCACAATATTCAAAACCAGAATCAAACCAAGGTTAAGATAAGTCCTTTCTCTAACGATAGCATGGATCCCTCTCCCTTTCATATTAATGCCCAGATAATAATCGGGCAATATCCAAAAATCCTTTGTGATGGCCTGCGCCTTATAATCATACCTATTGACGGTATCTATGGTAGTAAAGACCAACTCATCAGTCTGCTTTCGGTGTGCCGAAAGAATAAACTTATCAGCTGCTATAGTTTGCAGTTTTGGTCTTAGTGTTTCAGCAATAAACAGTTCAGGGTTAAACACTATTCCACAAACCAAATTATTGTTAAATGGTTTGTTGAGAATAAAAAGCAAAGTCTCCATATGGTTATTGTCTCCATTCAAATCAAAGCTGATAGGCTGTAATTTTTGAAAACCATTATCCATATATACAATCAATCGATCAATCTCGGGTTTGTTGTCCTGCACTGCCTGAAAAAAACGGCTTGCTATAACTTGCTTTAAGGGGTCACTATTTGTGTATAGCAAAGGCTGCTGCCTAAGTGAAGTATCTGCCAAAAATATTAGGGCTACATCTGGGTTTACATCCAGAAACTCGTGTATAGCTGAGGATATAGTATCAGAAGATATAAGCGCAGATTCAATTTTAGTGGTCCAACTGTCTGCTACATCATCAGAATATTGATTTACAGAATAGAGGATTGCATCAAGTTGATTCTGATAAATATTATTAATAACCTCTTCATTTCTACTTAAAGAAGATATTTCATACACAGAATAAAAAACTGCTGGCAGTAAAAATACCAGCAGTAATATCAGTCCGGTTTTTCTTATTGAATGCACTCAAACTTAGAACGTAAGGGGAGTTGTTTAGGTTATTGATTACGGCTTTCAGACAAGCTAATCAATAATATCAACCGAAGGCTCCAGATCTTCATCTTCAAGCCAGAATTTTGTCATTCTATCAACTTCCTGAAACAAAGCAAAGGCTTCCTGGAAGCCTTTAAAGTGTACTCTTCCGGATTTCCTGAATTTAGACCTAAATTCAACAAACAACGAAGTCATGATTAATCATATTATTTTCCTAAAAACGATACGCCCCACAAAGAAAAAGGTTGCCATCTGACAACCTTTTTCTATAGATATTTTATTTGATTTTATGCGGTTTTTCGAAAATCACTCACGCTCAGCTCATTATGTTTGAACTTTGCAGCGAGCTCTTTCGCATGCTGTTTATCTTTTGAATAAAGTATATGTTTGGGCACACCTTTCAAATCCCATACCAGTCCAAGCCAGCTAAACATTTTTAAACCATAATAGGTAAAATCAACTTCCCACCAAAAAAATCCGTTTTTGGCAGCTACCTCATAATAATGGTGGTTATTGTGCCAGCCTTCGCCTAATGTAAGCAAAGCAAGCCACAAACTATTTCTGGATTCATCGCCCGTTTTATAGCGCTGTTTTCCAAATTTATGCATGATAGAATTAATCGAAAAAGTACCATGATAAAGAATTACGGTACTCAGAAAAAAACCTATAAACAAACTAGAGAATCCTGCTGTGGTAAACATTAGTAGAGGGCTACCTCCATTAACCCACGCCCCCAAAACCATAACTACAAGGGCCAAAACAAGCGGTGGTACGAGATAGTTTTTATTCAACCAAACTAATTCAGGGTATTTTGCATAATCCCCTATTGTTTTATAATCAGTCTTCTTGTAATCAGGCCCAACAATCCAACCGATATGGGAGTACCAAAAACCATACAATTTCATAGAGTGCGGGTCCTCTGGCTGGTCACTATATCTATGATGGTGCCTATGATGTGCAGCCCACCACAAAGCTCCCTTTTGAGCCGATGTTTGTGCCATAAAGGCAATTACAAACTGAAACCAGCGAGATGTCTTATAGGATTTATGCGAAAAATAACGGTGGTAGCCACCCGTTATCCAGAACATTCGTCCAAAGTATAAAACCGCACATACCACCCAGTCAAACCAGGTTGCTCCTGTCCAGATTGCACCTAAAGGAAGCAAGTGCATCATTGCAAAGGCGATCTCTTGTTTTAGTATGGGTTTGTTTCTTTTTTCTAATACTAATTCTGCCATTTCAGGTCATTTAATAAATTCATTCGCAAAAATACGGATTATTTAGTAGTAAGTTAAATAACCAGATAAAGGTTCAATAATGTGCATTGGAAATAAGGAAAACGGCCAATGAGCTTATAAATAAAAAAGGCCGTTCGTAATGAACGGCCTTTAACTATTACTATATGAGCAATTTAGAGGATTTCTCCTAATTCTGTTCCTGTTCCGTAGTTAACGTCGATTATATAAACATCACCAGATTCTACTCTCTCTGTTTCGTTTAAATAATCACAGTTGTTCCATTTAAACCCACCAGGGTGCATGGTAGAAACATTTATATTAGCTTCATAATCTGGATATCCTGCACCTCCATCATAGATATAAATCTCATTGGGATCCAGTCTGTAATATTCAGGATAGCAATACGAACTATTATAGTCATAGTCAACCTTAATGTTAGCCCCTGAGCCTCCGTCTAAAGAATTAATGTAAACAGTAGGGTTTATTGAATACCCATATCCAATATCACCCAACTCTACAGCGGTAATCACCCCTGCTTCAACTGTTAAGGATTCAACATAAGCCTGACGCCCTCTAGAATAGTTAGGGTTAGCGACTGTTGCTAAAATATTGGCTGTTGAAGGTAAGGCCATAGCTTTATCATAAGGCCTGAATATTGTACCTTTAACTGTTTTCGAAACAACAACACCTTCTTCACGAATGGCAACCTTCTGGTCAAATTCAAGATCCGGAAAATGGATAGTAACATACCTGCCATTAGCTGTAGTAGGTATTATCAGAGAATAATTACCATCAGCATCAGTCTTGGTAGATGAAATTACAGTGTTATTGTATTTTGCGTAAATATCAATTCCAGCAGGATTCTCATATGCCTCAGAGGTGAGATCAATCTGAATCTTAACATTTCCTCTAACAACAGCTGCCATTTCCTCAGAGTACATCCTCAGGGTAATATTATCACCGGCTAATCTACCATTTGAAAAAACCTCAGCTTCTTGAGACAAATCAAAGTAACCCTCCTTTTGTAGAGCTATGATCACGTCACCTTGCTCCACATTTTCGAAATAGGCAACACCAAATTCATCTGAAGCTGATGTATAAACATTACTACCTGCTGAAATAGTTACATCAACAGCGGCTAAAGGTTGGTTTGTTCCTTCTTCCCTTATATTAACCGCAAAAGTAGTTTTCTGGGTAAGGTCAAGAACTTCTTCTTCAGTTAAACCATCTTTTTCGCAAGCAGTAAAAGTAATACCTAACCCTATAAAGAGCAGAAACAAATAATTTCTTAATTTATACATGCTTTCTTATTTAGTATACTTTAATAAAGTAATGAAATCTGATTAACCCCTAAAAACAAGGGGTTAATCTATTACTGAATTTCTTCCGCTCTGATAGTACCAGTTCCATAATGACCGTTAATCAGCCTTACTTCACCAGATTGAATGTCTACATAGTTGTCGAAACTAGGGTTAATTTCACCTGCTTTGTTAGCTTCATAAGACGTAGGGTATCCGCTACCTGCATCAGATATGTTTGCGTTTCCACTTACATTACCAGACCCATCAACAGTCCAGGTGGCCACCAAACCAGAACCTCCAAATAGTGAAGTCACTGTTACATCTAGTACAGCAGACGCAGTATAGCCTGTTCCGTTCACCTCAACATCAAAGTCGCCAATACCAGCATCTCCAGTCATGCTTCCGAAATCAACTACAATTACCGCTTGTGTACCACCTGCATCTGTAGGAGCAGGTAAAGTAGCAACAAGAGAAGGAACACTTGGCATCTCAATAGCAGAACCTACTGGATTAAAAGTGGTTGCAATATTCCCAATACTTGGGATAGTAGCTGGGAAGTCTGCATCTCCCTTGTTTCCATTTTTAGCGATTTTTTGATCAAGCACAAGGGTCTGATACTTCAACTGATAGTCAACTCCTGTGTTAGTTGCAGGCACTACAAGCTCATAAAAACCATTAGCATCTGTAGTAGCGACAAACTCAACTGTATTCATTCCTTCAAGATTAAGGAAAGCTTTTACTTCAGTTCCTTCAGGAACAACTTCAGTTTCATCATTAGTCACGTCTGACTCTATCTCCAACTTTCCTTTGATGGTCGCCGTATTCTCTGTAAGAGATAATACACCAAGCGTTGTAGTGAAATGACCTTGACGGTAGTCATTAACATTAACGTCCACCAAGTTCTGAACTTTAGTAAAACCCTCTTTCTCAACAGTTACAGGCAATCCACCACCAATTTTAACATCAGAGAAAGAAGCGATACCCTGCTCATTGGTTTGTGCAGTTACTGCAGCCCCATCTTTAATAATAGATACCGTAGCACCAGTTACTGCAGTAGTATTAAAGTAATCAATAACATAAACCGATACATCAACAGTTTGTTGAGCATTCAGGGCATCCTCCTCAGTAAAATCATCTTTACAAGAAGTGAATACTCCTGCAAGTAAGACCACCAAAAGAAACGATAGGATTCTTGTTGTTTTCATTATAGAACTCATGATTTATTTAGTTTTTAATTTTTAAGCTTATTTTAATTTTACTCCGACAGTGAATGAAAGTGCATTTGCAGTTACATCCTCAGTAACCTCTACAAAATCTATATAACTGAAAGATTCTTTAACCGGTGTAATGCCATACTGGTACGAGGCACCAATGATCAGGTCAAAGCTATAGTCTGTAGGAATATCAAATTGAAAACCCGCAACCGCACCAAATTGAAAGTTTTTGTACTGATCAGATACTACATCTTCACCTGCAGCAGTCACAAATACATTACCGTTTAGCTGACCTGTTTTCTGATATGACTCAGTAGCTGAAATGTTGTAAGCAACATATGGCCCTACCAAAAACTTAGGCAATGCAGAACTTGAAAAAGGAGCAAACCTGGCCTGAATAGGAACATAAATATTGTGTAAGGTAACGGAAGCATCCATCACGTGCTTATTGAAAAAGTCGGATGAACCACCAAACCTTGACTCATCTACAAACTGCAAGTAAGTTCCTCCTGATTGAAAATAGGCCACTTCTGCTTGAACAGCAATCAGGTCATTAATCTGGTAAGAACCGAAAGCCCCTGCCGTAAAACCGAATTTGGATCCTGTATGATAAGAAGAATTTAACTCACTCATAACAGCACCCGCTTTAAACCCATAACCAATTGTGCCAGAAGCCTCCTCCTGCGCCAATGCAGGTGAAACACAAAACAGCATCATGAGAGCCTTTGCAAATACCACTTGGATTAACTTCATTTTGTTTAATTTTAAATTATAATTATATAAGTAATGATACCAAAATTCAACTAATAAAAATATTATGTTTATTTATTACCACAAACAAGACCTATAAACAGGGCGCAAATCTAATGGGCTATTTTGAATAATTCAAATCATTTTTTGATAATTTTTACAAAAAAAAGCACAAATTTAAAGTATTCCACAAATATGTTGGCGTGTTGATTTAAGCCATATGCAGGCTAATTGCCTCTTAGACAGTCAGAAAAAGGAAGGTTGGGAGCGGGAAAATATTAGTAGTTAAGGCTTACTTTTTAACACACCCTTAATTTCATTTAGTTTAAGAAGGGCCTCCACGGGTGAAATGGTATTGATGTCCAGTGCATCCATCATTTCCTGTACTTGCTTATACCTGGGATCTGCCTCGAAAAGGTTCATTTGGTAATTAGCTTTTGGAACTTCTTCCAGTTTCTTTCGAGTATCGTTCTTATTCTTATCTTTTTCAAGAAAGTGCATAATTTCATTAGCACGTATTACCACCTTATTAGGCATACCTGCCAGCTGAGCTACATGAATACCAAAGCTATGCTCGCTTCCCCCTTCCTTCAGTTTTCGCATAAAAATAATTTTATCACCAACTTCTTTAACCGAAACATTGAAGTTTTTAATACGGGGAAAATCTTCAGTCAACTGATTAAGTTCATGATAATGTGTAGCAAATAAGGTTTTAACCCGATAATCCGGATGGTTATGCAGAAACTCTACAATAGACCAAGCTATAGAAACTCCATCGTATGTACTGGTTCCTCGACCAATCTCATCCATCAATACCAGGCTGCGATCGCTGAGATTATTAAGAATACTGGCCGTTTCGGTCATTTCGACCATAAATGTGGACTCTCCTTTTGACAAGTTGTCAGAAGCTCCTACACGTGTAAAAACTTTGTCCACCATACCTATGGCAGCTTCTTTTGCGGGAACAAAAGATCCCATTTGAGCCATGAGCACAATTAAAGCGGTTTGCCTGAGGAGTGCAGATTTACCCGCCATGTTTGGACCAGTAATGATCATTATCTGCTGATGATCATTATCCAGAAAAACATCATTCGGGATATAAGATTCCCCAAGCGGTAGTTGCTTTTCTATAACCGGATGTCTTCCTTCTTTTATATCAATACCCGTTGAATCATTGACCTCAGGCATTACATACTTATTACTTTGAGCAATGATGGCAAAAGAATTCAGGCAATCTACAGTAGCTAAAACTCTGGCATTTTGCTGTATTTGAGTTACATAATCAGCTGCACTCACTACCAGCTCATAAAACAATTTTTGCTCTATAACGAATAACTTATCCTCCGCATTAAGGATTTTTTCCTCATAGACCTTCAGCTCTTCCGTAATGTAACGCTCAGCATTAACCAGGGTCTGTTTTCTGATCCACTCACCAGGCACTTTATCCTTATGAGCATTGCTTACCTCCAGGTAATAACCAAATACTTTATTGTATGCTATTTTTAGAGAGGAAATCCCAGTTCTTTCAACTTCCCGTTTTTGTATTTGAATCAGATAATCTTTACCAGAATAAGCAATTTTCCGCAGCTCATCCAATTCTTCATTGATACCATCTTTGATAAGCCCTCCAACATTGGAAGTTAATGGAACCTCTTCTTTCAACTCATTTTCTATCTTTTCAAGCAAGAACTCACATGGATTAATCTGATCGGCTAGTTTTTTCAACTCATCAAACTGGCTATCCTGCAAAATCCTCTTAATAGGCAATGTATTTCTTAACGCCTTCTTAAGCTGATTCATTTCCCGCGGGTTAATCCGCCCCACGGCTACCTTGGATATCAGCCTTTCCAGATCACCAATTTGCTTAAGGCTTTGCTGAATGTCATCAAGAAGATCCGCATTTTCCGTAAAACCTTTGACAGTATTTAATCGCTCATTAATAGAGGCTATTTCCTTCAAAGGCAATACCATCCACTTCTTCAGCAGCCTTGAGCCCATAGGAGTAACCGTGCAGTCCAGTATGTCAATTAAGGGGACACCTCCATCATGCTGTGGGTAGATCAGTTCAAGATTTCGTATAGTAAATTTGTCAAGCCATACATACCTGTCTTCATCAATTCTTGAGATGGACGAAATATGTTTTACTTCTCGATGTTCAGTTTCTTCCAGGTAATGTAATACCGCACCAGCAGCAACAATAGCATCATCCATGCCCTCAATTCCATAGCCCTTTAGGGTGTTGGTCTGAAAATGAGCCGTCAGTTTTTCATAGGCAAAATCAAAGCTATATATCCACTCATCTAATGAGAATGTATTGTAGTCATCCTGAAAAAGTAGTCTGAGATCCTCTTTTGCAGATTTGCAGAAAATAACCTCAGAGGGGTTAAAGCCCTGAAAAAGCTTAGAGATATAATCCTTTGACCCCTGGGCCGCCATAAATTCACCTGTAGAAACATCCAGAAAGGCCACGCCTGCACGTTCTTTTGAAAAATGTATTGAGGCCAAAAAGTTGTTTGCTTTCTTCTCCAGCACATTATCATTGAACGAAAGCCCTGGGGTAACAAGCTCTGTTACACCCCGCTTAACTATACCCTTCACTGACTTTGGGTCTTCCAACTGATCACAAATGGCGACACGATTGCCTGCCCGTACTAACTTAGGTAGGTAAGTATCTAATGAATGATGAGGAAAACCTGCCAACTCAATATGAGAAGCGGCCCCATTGGCACGCTTGGTCAATACTATATCAAGTACTTTACTGGCTTTAACAGCGTCCTCCCCAAAAGTTTCATAAAAATCGCCAACCCTGAATAGCAACAAAGCTCCCGGGTACTTCGCTTTAATAGCGTTGTACTGCTTCATTAACGGAGTTTCTTTTGCTTCTTTCGTTTTAGCCATTTTATGATCAATTAAAGTCACAAAGATTAATTTTTTTGATACGATTAGCAAGGCAAGAGACTTGCTCTATTTTTAATTATACATTACTCAGTAAATGTTAGCTTTGCATTGTTAGATCAAAAGCTTACATAGATAAATGCGCAAACTTGCCAACGAAGAACTAGAAAGGAAATCCGTAGCAGAATTTAAGAAAAGCAAAAAACTGCCGGTGGTTATATTTCTGGATAATATAAGGAGCCTTAACAATGTTGGCTCTGCCTTTCGAACTTCAGATGCTTTTATGGTAGAAAAAATTTACCTTGGAGGTATTACGGGTACCCCTCCGCATAGAGATATTACCAAAACCGCACTTGGTGCTACAGAATCAGTAGAGTGGGAGCATATGCCTGATACACTTGCTGGCATAAAAAAATTGAAAGAGGATGGCTACCGCATCATTTCTGTTGAGCAGGTGGACAAAAGTATAATGTTAAACGAATTTGTGCCAAAGACAGGTGACAAGTATTGTCTGGTGTTTGGAAATGAAGTTTTTGGCGTAGATGAAAAGATTGTGGAAAACTCAGATGAGTGCATTGAAATACCTCAGCATGGTACTAAACACTCTCTAAATATTTCCGTGAGCCTGGGAATAGTAATTTGGGATTTCTATAACAAGCTTGGCTATAAGTAAGCCCTGGCAGACCTGAATGATCTGCCAGAGTTTACTAACTATTTAATTAACCGCTGCCAACGCATCTAACGTACCCCATCCATACTCTGAACTTTTATTCGGATACAGATCGGCTGTTTGCTTCATTTTATTAAGTACCTGGTCACGGCTCCAGCTTGGGTTTTTAGACCAAACCAAAGCTGCTATACCTGCAGCAGTAGCAGTAGCCACAGAAGAACCTCCTACAGTAGAAGGTGTGCTACCACTCATAGCTAACGTAAGGGCATGGTTTTCAGAACCAGACCTTTCCATTATCACGGTGAAATCCACTTTACTTCCTGAATGGCAAATATCACAACGGTTGTATCCACCACCTTCTTTAATACCGGTCACTGCCACTGTCTCACTCATCGAAGCAGGGAAGATAACACCATACCAATTAGTGAATGAAGTCGAAGTTCCTGCTGCAGAAAATATCAATTTACCCTTACCATAAGCGTAACGTACTGCATCAGCTACTTTAGAATTACTGAAAACATCACCTATGGACATGCTGATAATTTTCACATCGCTACGGTTGCCAAGAAACACTAAAGCATCAGATACTCCGGTTTGCTCGCTGCCACCGTTAATAACAACATCACCTGTTCCTCTTACAGCCACAAGGTTAGCATTATACGCTACACCTACAGAACTTCCGGAAGTACTTCTTGGTGCTGCAATAGTACCAGCCATGGCAGTACCGTGGCCACATTGGTCATTAGGACCATCTGGATCATCCCATGGCCACCAGCTGCTAACATAAAAGCCATATTTATGAACATATCTTCCACTTGAATAGCCAGAGTTAAACTCTCCATTAAGTTTGGTTTGATTGGGAGATATTCCTGTATCAATGAGGCCAACAGCTATTCCACTACCAGTGCTATAATTCCAAGCCTGCGGGATATTCATATAGCTATAGTTCCAAGACATTTTAGCATTTGGAGCTATAACCGAATAATCTCCTGAAGGTATACCATAGTCAGGATCATTAGAGCATCCTTTGCTACTTTCCTCTCTACCTTCAACCACAAATCGGCTAAAATCTACCTCATAACCCAGGGGTTCTACATATCTAACACTGGGTAGAGATCGGAGCCTTGCTATAACAGCAGGGTCTGTTACACGAAGTTCGAAAAAAGGAAGAACCTCATGGGCCTTAAGGTTAACATCCTCAGCATTTAAGGGCTGATCGTTGTTTTTGTTGATAATATAAAGTGCTTCTTCAACAACATTCTCCCGAGCCTGAACCCAGTTTTTACCTTTTATGTCAATTGTTGCCATTCTTGAAGAGATGTCTCCCTCACCTTCTGGCATATAGCCCACGGTTAATATGGTGTCTGCATGCATCAATGCACTCCAAACCACCTGATCAGAGGCATCCTTCCAGTTAAATTCATCAGTAGCTTTTAATGATTCAAAAATTTGATCATCGATCTTGTCTCGTGAAATAAGTTGTAACTTCTGGTCCTCCTGAGGAGCTTCCAGTTCGTTGGGGTCATTAGTACACCTCATAAGCATTGCGCCCAGGAATACTAATAATAGTAATTTGTTGTTGGTCATGAAAATTTGGTTTAGGTTAAAACTTTAGTTTAGGCACAGAAGCCTAATTTCGCCTAAACTCGAAATTTTATTCTCCTAAAACAACCAAAAACTACAGAATCTCGTCGGATGTAAGATTTTCTTCAACTATTAACAAAATAATTTATGGAAGTATCAAAAGTTCAAGACCCCTTTTAGAGAAGTATAGCCTGACCTGCTTACTGAGATTTTATTACCCGTTTTAAGTATGGCAAGGTATGAATCTTTGGACATAGCTTCCAAACGGTCTATGCTATTGATAGAAACAATAAAGGATCGATGCACTCTAACAAACTGATTTTTAGGCAGAGAGGCTTCGAGATATTTCATTGTAAGCTGTTTCAGATATTTCTTGCCTTCACTATGAATAGCCACATAATCATCCTGAGCCTCTATATAATCAACCTTATCAAGCGAAATGATGACAATTTTACTTCCTACTCTCACCACCAGGCGGTCTAACTCTTCATTGACATCTGCTCGGCTTTCCTGTATTTTGGATATAAGCTCAGTATCACCTTCTTTGAGGCGTTGTCTGGCCTTCGAAATCGCTTCATCAAAGCGACTCTGAGCATATGGTTTAAGCAAGTAGTCCGCAGCACTTTTTTCGAAAGCTTTCAGAGCAAATTCGTCGTATGCCGTGCTGAATATAACAACAGGCGTCCTGTCCAAAAGCTCAAGCATTTCGAAACCGGTTAGTTTAGGCATTTGTACATCGAGAAAAACCAGGTCCGGTATATATTTATTAACCGCTTTAACTCCATCAAACCCGTTGGCACATTCCTCCACCACTTCAATATCAGAGTGGTTCTTTAAATATGCCAGAATAACATCCCGGGCCAGCTTTTCATCGTCAATTATTAATGCTTTTATCATTTATCCGATGTTTGTGGGATCAACAAATGCACCGTAAAGATCGTTTTGCTCTTCTCGATAGTCATCAAGCCCAAAATTCCATAAGTTAATTCCAGCCGGTTGCTTACATTTTTCAGACCAATGCCCTTTCCTTTTTGGGGCACTCCTTCAGAGTCATAGTTATTGGAAACCGAGATTTTTAAGTTTCCATCTTCGCATTTACATACCGTACTAATCTCTACTTCTTCCAGTTGTTCATAAATACCATATTTAATGGCATTTTCATAAATAGGCTGTAGAATCATATTTGGCAGAGTCATATTCGCACAAGCTGGATCAATTTCATGCACTGCTGAAAGCCTCTCGCCAAAACGCACCTTTTCAATATCAAGATACAACTGCATCTGAGCAAGCTCATCTTTTAATAAATGCTTCTCTGGACTTTGGCTTCCCAGCGAAGATCTCAAAAAATCTGAAAGCTTGATAACCATATCTCTAGCCTTATCAGGATCAGTAATTGTCAAGGAGCTTACCGAATTTAAGCTATTAAATATAAAGTGTGGATTAATCTGAAACTTTAGCATTTCAAGCTCCGAATGCCTCAACATTCCTTGCAGTTGTATTTCTTCCTGCTCTTTTTGAAGCAGATTACTATTATATCGTAGCAGATAATAGACCATAACGATCAGAGTGAGATAAAATATATCGACAATTATCCTCCAGACAAAAGACTCCGTAACCAGGGTGAGATAGTTTGCATTTGTTGAAAAAAAGCCGGACAAAGCCACATTAGCCCCATATACTACCAATAATGCAGAAACTGTAACACCCAAAACATGACTAATAACAACCCCAAATACTCCCTGACCTTCAGGAGAAACATATTGTACTACATACCAATAGCTTAAACCTATGCCTGCTAGTATTACATTGGATATAGCTGCATCGGCTAAGGAAATAGATAGCGGAAAACCGTAGCTCGAATATAGAAAAACCGCATGTGCAGCGATTACTGCTACCCATGCGGTTACATAAAATATTATAGCTTTACCTGCCAGAGGGTGTTTCATGCTTGTTAATATTGGGTATTAAGATCTTGGAATTGAGTATCACGCCACTAATCATTTCTGCAATTTAACATCTCCACCCCCAAACATAACAAAGCCTTTGATAATCAAAACTTTCTCGGGATTAGGAATCACCTTTAACGCAGTAGAACGTTTATCACTAAAAGCACCTAACAATGAGAATACCTCAACGTGGACAGTCCAATCAGGCGGTACGATAATCTCAGTTCCACCGAATATCACAAACACATCCAGTACATTATTACCATTTGCCAAATCTGCAGACCTTAAATCCATCTGAGAACCTCCAAACATGGCTGTTATCCGGCCTCCTTTAAAGTTTTGCGAATCTATTGTTCGTTCACGTCCTCCAAAAATGGCAAAGTCATCAATATAGTCTAAATCATTTTTTTTTTCATCTCCATCCAGATGCCTGCCCAATGCTGACCTACGCATAATGAGCGAGACACCAATAACTATTACTATCGCAGGCCAGAAGATATGCCAGATGTTACGGATATAAAACCATCCTGTATCCTGAAGCAGAAATACCCCTCCAATAGCAATCATAATAATACCAGCTTCGACTTTCTTTCTGCCTAGAATAAAGTATAAACCAAGTATTATTAAAAACGACTCCCACGAAAACAGGATGTGGGAAAAATAATAGGGAATAATATCTAAATTCTTCAATAGCCAGGCTCCACCAAAGATGACGAGGATAATTCCCAGCCAGAACCTTTTGTCATTTGTATTGTATTCACTCATGATCCTAATTTTAAGTTTTCAACTACTCAATTTTACCCGTATTCAATTAAAATAGTTGACACTAATCGGTTAGTGACGGGTGATTACCGGTAAACGACGAACAAAGCAACGTAAAGATATCAATGGAAATATCATATTTTCCACAAGTTGATAGATAAGCAGAGGCTGTTAAGCCAAATATTTTTCTAAATTTGCCCAAAACGGAAAAGTATTTACAAATGGACTTCAGAATAGAAAAAGACACCATGGGCGAGGTTAAAGTACCCGCAGATAAATATTGGGGCGCCCAAACAGAACGATCTAGAAACAACTTCAGGATTGGCGAATCGGCAAGTATGCCTCTCGAGCTTATCTATGGCTTTGCCTATCTTAAAAAAGCCGCTGCGCATACCAACCATGCTCTTGGTGTGCTCTCTGAAGAAAAACGAGACCTGATCTCTCAGGTTTGTGATGAAATATTAGAAGGAAAACATGATGACCAGTTTCCATTGGTAATCTGGCAGACAGGGTCCGGTACACAGTCTAATATGAATACCAATGAGGTAATAGCCAACAGAGCCCATGTATTGGCTGGCAATAAACTGGGGGAAGGAAAAACCTTCATTCACCCTAATGATGATGTTAATAAGTCGCAGTCCTCAAATGATACGTTCCCTACGGGCATGCACATTGCATGTTATAAAATGGTGGTAGAAAATACTATACCTGGTGTTGAAGTACTCAGAGATACTTTAAAGAAAAAATCTCAGGAGTTTATCAACGTGGTTAAAATTGGAAGAACTCACCTGATGGATGCCACTCCACTGACTTTAGGTCAGGAGTTTTCAGGCTATGTATCTCAGCTGGGTCATGGCTTGAAGGCGTTAAAAAACACACTTGATCACCTTTCCGAATTGGCTTTGGGTGGTACAGCGGTAGGTACAGGGATCAATACACCTGAAGGATACGCAGCGCATGTTGCTAAACAAATAGCTGAATTCACAGGCTTACCTTTCAAAACTGCAGAAAACAAATTTGAAGCTCTGGCTGCTCACGATGCGATTGTGGAGGCACATGGAGCACTTAAACAACTGGCGGTATCTCTCAATAAAATTGCCAATGATATAAGAATGCTTGCCTCAGGCCCAAGGTCAGGTATTGGAGAAATCAACATCCCTGCGAATGAACCAGGATCCTCAATTATGCCTGGTAAAGTTAATCCTACACAATGTGAAGCTTTAACCATGGTATGCGCTCAGGTTATGGGTAACGATATGGCCATCACCGTAGGTGGTGCACAGGGACACTATGAACTTAATGTATTCAAGCCTGTTATGGCGTACAACTTCCTGCAATCAGCCCGCCTGATTGGAGATGCTTGTGTTTCTTTCAACGAACATTGTGCTGTAGGTATTGAGCCTAATTATAAAAGCATAGAGCAACACCTGAATAACAGCTTAATGCTTGTAACTGCTCTTAATACACATATTGGTTACGAAAAGGCTGCAAAAATTGCTAAATCAGCACACGAAAATGACACTACATTAAAAGAAGAAGCCATTAAATCGGGTTTTTTAAGCGAAGAGGAGTTTGATAAATGGGTACGACCAGAAGATATGGTGGGAAGCCTTAAAAACTAATTTTTTTAATATTTTAATTATATTGAGTATATTTTCGAAGATTTTACAAAAAATAGGATAATGAAAAAACTAACTGCGATACTCACACTTGCTATGATTATGGCTTTTTCTGTGAATTCATTTGCCCAATTATCTAAGGCTGAAATGAAGGAATGGAAGAAAAAGGCTAAAGAATATGCAAAGAACCCTGAACAAATGAAGCAATTGGTTGAAGAAAACCAATCACTTCAAGGTCAGGTAACCAGCCTAAAAACTGAAAATACTGCTATGCAATCGCGCATGAGCGATAAAGACGCAAAAATCAGTGAATTGCAAGATGATTTGACAAAGCTTAGAGGCGACCTTTCTTCAGCAAAAGCAGAGTTGCGTGATATGAAGTCACAGCCAGCGGCAAGCTCGTCAGAAGGACCAATAATGGATGGTGTGGTTTTCAAAGTGCAGATCGGAGCATTCAGAAATAAAGACCTTTCGAAGTATTTTGAAAATAATGAGAACTTCAGTGGAGAAAACGAGGATGGTATGCAAAAAATCACGCTTGGTCAGTTCAGAGATTACTGGGAAGCTGATACTTTTAAAAAGTACCTGAGAGAAATGGGTGTAAAAGATGCCTGGATCGTTCCTTACAAAGACGGAGTAAGAGTACCTATTAAAGACGTACTTGAAGGCGTAATCGCTGATGATGGTGCGGCAGACTCTGAATAATAGATAGTAGTAAAATTACTTAAGAGGCTGTCTTAAAAGTCAACTCGTTTGGAAAAACGAGACCGTTTATCGGAAAAATACATATGGCTTTTGGGACAGCTTTTTTATGTTTTAAAAATGTGCATGGTAGAGAAAAGGTGGGTATTAAAAGATAAGCCTGACAAGGAAATTGTTGATTCATTATCACATACTATAAATGTAAGTCCTCCAATAGCCACCATCCTGGCACAACGTGGCATCACAGATTTTAACGGCGCCAAAAAATTCTTCCGACCTACCCTCGATATGCTTCATGATCCATTTTTGATGAAGGATATGGATCTGGCTGTATCAAGAATTGAAAAGGCCATTGTAAACCAGGAAAAAATACTGGTCTATGGTGACTATGATGTGGATGGCACCACATCGGTTGCCCTCTTCTTTACTTTTCTTAATTCCTTTTACTCTGCATGTGATTTCTATATACCGGACAGGTACAAAGAAGGCTACGGTATTTCCGAAGCTGGAATTGAATTTGCTGCTGAAAACAATTTCAACCTGATTATCTCGCTTGATTGTGGGATCAAATCGGTAGGGCTAGTCGAAAAAGCCCGTTCTTATGGTATCGATTTTATTATATGTGATCACCACCGACCGGGAGACAAGCTGCCACCAGCCATTGCTGTATTAGATCCCAAAAGGTCTGACTGTCAATATCCTTACAAAGAGCTACCGGGATGTGCTATCGGTTTCAAGCTGGTTCAAGCATTGGTTTTACAAAATCCGCACTGGTATAAAGATCCTCTGGATTTCCTGGATCTTGTTGTGGTAAGTATTGCCTCAGACATTGTACCCATTACAGGAGAAAACAGAGTGCTGGCCTATTTCGGACTTCAACGTTTAAAAAACAGTGCCCGACCTGGCTTACGAGCTCTGATCAAGCTGGCTGGTATCAAATACAAAATGACCATTACAGGCATCGTGTTTGGCATGGCTCCAAGAATAAACGCAGCTGGTAGAATATCTCATGCAAAAACAGCAGTTAACCTACTCCTGTCAGAATCTGAAGAAGAGGCTTATCACTTCGGAGAACAACTGGACGTAAAGAACGATAAACGCCGTGACTTTGATGCCAGCATTACTGAAGAGGCATTGGCCATGATTGAGGGAAATGAACGTCTGAAAACTTCAAAAACAACGGTTCTCTTTAAAAATGACTGGCATAAAGGGGTTATTGGTATAGTGGCTTCACGATGTATAGAGCGCTACCACCGTCCTACGATTATCATGACCATGTCTAACAACAAGGCCACCGGTTCTGCCAGATCTGTTCCTGGTTTTGATGTTTATAATGCTATAGAAAACTGTAGCGATCTGCTGGAGCAGTTTGGCGGACACATGTATGCTGCCGGACTTACAATGGATATCGATAAAGTAGAGGCTTTTCAGAAAAAATTTGAAGAAGTAGTTTCGAGCTCCATTTCAGAGGAACTGCTAACTCCACTAGTTAATATTGACTCAGAGATAACATTTAACAGGATCACTCCAAAGTTCTTTAATGTTATTAATCAGATGGAACCCTTCGGGCCGGAAAACCTATGTCCTGTATTTTTAGCAGAAAATATAAGTGTGGCAGGTTCTTTGAGGCTAATCAAAAACAAACACCTTAAATTCATCGCGCAGCAGGAGGGAAGTACTAACCGACTGGAAGCTATTGGCTTTAATCTGGGGGAATATGAAAAGAGGATAAAGAATGGCGAAAAGTTCAGAATGGCATTTTCCATTGAGGAAAATAACTACATGGGCTATCAGTCTATTCAGTTAAATATAAAAGATATAAAGTTCGATTAGTTATTTTTGCCAGATATGATATTACGAGCAGACCATCTAGTTAAAAAATATAAAAAGAGGACCGTTGTTAACAACGTATCTGTACAGGTAGAACAAGGTGAAATTGTTGGTTTACTTGGACCTAACGGAGCAGGTAAAACTACCACCTTTTACATGATCGTAGGGCTCATCAAGCCCAATGAAGGCCAGATCTTTTTAGATGATAATAATATCACTGACTTGCCCATGTACAGAAGAGCAAAACTGGGCATAGGGTATCTGGCTCAGGAAGCTTCGGTATTTAGAAAACTGACGGTTGAAGAAAATATTATGGCTGTTTTGGAAATGAGAAATATGCCCAAAGCTGCTCAAAAGGAAAAGTGTGAATCTCTTTTGGAAGAATTTAGCCTCACTCATGTTCGTAAAAACCTGGGTATGGTCCTTTCAGGAGGTGAACGCCGCCGTACAGAAATTGCCAGAGCTTTAGCTGTTGACCCAAATTTTGTACTCCTTGATGAACCTTTTGCCGGTGTAGACCCCATTGCCGTTGAAGAGATACAAACTATTGTTGCCCAACTCAAAAAGAAAAATATAGGTATACTCATCACTGACCATAACGTAAATGAAACCCTTTCTATAACAGATCGCGCATACCTTATGTTTGAAGGTAAACTGCTCAAAGCCGGATCTGCTGAAGAACTGGCAGCTGATGAGCAGGTAAGGCGTGTATACCTGGGACAGCATTTTGAGTTAAAAAGAAAAATTTGATCGGCCATATCACCAACAAACTGTTTTATTTCTATTTTTAAGTTATTTCAAATCAAATAATAGCTGGTGGATATACTGAATTCGATACTAACCTGGGTGATGAAGAAGCGGATACATGATATCGAACTTTTCATCAAATACCCACATGACGTACAGCAAGAACTTTTTAAAAAATTACTTTCCGAAGCCAAAAACACGGAATTTGGAAAAAAATACGATTTTAAAAGTATCTCAAATTATCAACAGTATAAAGATAGAGTCCCTGTTCATGCTTATGAAAACCTGTTCCCTTACATTGAGCGATTAATGCGAGGTGAGCAAAATATCTTATGGCCATCGGAAATCACCTGGTTTGCAAAATCTTCGGGAACTACCAATGCCAGAAGTAAGTTCATTCCGGTTTCTCCTGAAGCATTGGAAGACTGTCATTTCAAAGGAGGGAAGGACCTGATTTCTATTTATGTCAATAATTATCCTGAAACCAAAATGTTTACGGGCAAGGGATTGACGATAGGCGGAAGCCATCAGATTAACGAGTACGATCCTAATGCCAACTCTTATTATGGTGACGTTAGTGCGGTTATTATGCAAAACCTTCCTTTATGGGCCCAACTGATCAGGACACCTAAACTGAATGTTGCTCTCATGGATAAATGGGAGGAGAAAATCGAGAAAATGGCGGCCATTACCTCTGAAGAGAATGTAACCAACCTGGTAGGTGTCCCTACCTGGACGATTCTACTCATACAGCAGGTGTTAGAACTAAAGGGCAAGGATAACATCCTTGAAATCTGGCCCAACCTGGAAGTATTTTTTCATGGGGCAGTAGCCTTCACTCCTTACCGAGAGCTTTTTAAAAAGCTGATCCCGAAAAGTGACATGAATTATTGTGAAACATACAATGCTTCGGAGGGTTTCTTTGGCATTCAGGATCAGAAAGATTCTAACGAACTGCTTCTCATGCTGGATTATGGTATTTTCTATGAATTCATTCCATTTGATGACATAAATAACCCAAATCCGCAAACGATTTCGCTTGATGAAGTAGTGATAGGGAAAAATTACGCCATGCTCATCAGTACCAACTCCGGACTTTGGCGCTATAATATCGGTGATACAATAAAGTTTACGAGCACGTCCCCATACAGAATTAAAATTTCCGGACGCACCAAGCATTTTATTAATGCTTTCGGAGAGGAGTTGATTATAGAAAATGCCGAATCTGCGATTACCGATGCCTGCTCAAAGACAGGTGCCATTATAGATAATTTCACTGCAGCGCCCATCTACTTCGACGAAGGAAACAAAGGTGGCCATGAGTGGATAATTGAATTCAAAAAGCAGCCCGATAATTTGGAACGGTTTACACAGTTCCTTGATGAAAAGCTCCGTGAAATAAACTCAGACTATGACGCCAAGCGCTACAAAGACATGGCCCTTTTACCTCCGGTAGTACATAGCGCCAAGGAAGGAACTTTCTATGCCTGGATGAAAAAAAGAGGTAAGCTGGGTGGTCAAAACAAGGTGCCCCGACTATCCAACAACCGGGAACACCTAGATGACATCCTCAAAATGATGAAAAGCATCTAAATCTAAAAGGTTTAGAAAGACATCTCTTCTATTCTTTTTACTATTCCTCTTTAAGGGTTTTAGCAGGATTTATCATTGATGCCTTAAGGGTATTGAAAACTACCGAAGCCAGAGCAATAACAATGGCAATTATACCTGCAAACACAAATGGCGCCGGTTCCAATTCAAAATGGTACGCATAATCTGACAACCAGTTGTCAGTATAAATCCAGGCGAGTGGTAAAGCTATCACAATAGATATAATAACCAACTTCAGAAAATCTTTAGAAAACAAATAGAGCAAGCTGGCTACATTAGCACCTAATACTTTTCTTACACCTGTTTCTTTAGTCCGTTGTTGCATAAGGAAAGCCGATAAGCCAAAAAGACCCAATGCACTGATGAAAATCGCTGCCATTGTAAATATGCTACTTAGCCAGCCAACCGTCTGCAAGCTGGCATAATTACTTCTATAATCGCTTTGTATGTAAGTATAGTCAAAGGGATATTGATCTTCGTACTTCTTATACACTCGTTGAACCTTATCAAGTATTTCTTTAGTATATGCCTGATCATAGCTGATATAGGCGTTCCAGGTTTCTTCAGGATTACACAAGATTACCACGGGTTCAATGCGCTGTGTCAACGGTTGATGATGATAATTTTTTGCGATACCAACCACTAAAGCTTTATTACCCCATACGGTCAACTCTGTTCCCATAGGTTGATCCAAACCCAATGATTTAGCCGCTTCTTCGTTTAGTATTACTTGTTTAAGCGAATTTAACTTACTGGAATAGACTTTGTCAAAAGCGCGTCCTTCTACAAGGCCGACCTCAAAAGTCTCAATAAAGTCTTGACTGACCTGAATCACATTGAAGAAAGTATTATTGTCCTCCGGCTTTCCTGGCCAGAGTACTCCTTTATTTTTATTCATGGTATTCAATGGATCCTGCTCTGTAAAACTTACTGATTGAATTCCCGGAATACTTAATAGTTCTTCCTTATACAATTGCTGTTTTCCCCGTATACCATGCAATACATGCCGCAAAATCTGAGTTGTTTTTATCCCCAGATCACTGTTATGTATAAATTCAATCTGATTAAATACTACGGAGGTAAAGACAATGAACGCAATAGATAAAGTGAATTGAAATACCACCAGAAATTTTCTTAACCCTGTTAAACCACCACCAATATTGAGCTTTTGCTTCTCAGATAAAAGGCTAAAAGATGAGAACAACAATGCTGGATAGATTCCTGCAAGGAAACCAATACTTATACTACCAGCAATTAGGACTATTATAAATAGTGGTGATGAATATGGAAGAGCAATATGTTTACTGGTAAGCGCATTAAAAAATGGCATGAGCATCTCAATCAGTGTAATAGCTAACAACATTGAAATAACTGCTACTAGAACGGATCCTGTTAAGAACTGAAAAGTTACCTGCCTTCTTTGCGCCCCAACAGCTTTTCTAAGCCCAACTTCCTTGTGCCGCTTGCTAGCCATAACTGTATACAGGTTTATAAAATTAATACAAGCAATTATGAGTACTATAAATGCTACAGCAGAAATCAGTCTGAGGTAAACAATTCTACCAGAAGCATTTCTTCCTGCCGAGAAGTCATTGCGGAGATAAACATCCACAAACGGATAGGCAAACAGTGCGTCATCCGTTTCGGCAATACTATGTCGGGTTAAAACGGCAGTTAATTTTTTGTCAATATCTGCACGCCGGATCCCTGGCACCGTTTCAATAAAGACATGAACATTAAAATTTGAAAAGGAGTATTTATTTGAGCTTTTCCACCAGGGTCGCTGCGTATCCTCAAAATGTTGATAGGGCAAAATAAAGTCAAAACGCAGGGAAGACTGATAGGGTATTTTTTTAAGTACACCCGTTATCTTGTAGGGCTGTTTTTCTTCTTGTACGATGTCAATATATTCACCCAATGCCGATTGACCCGGAAAGTATTTCTCAGCCATCTCGGTAGAAATAACAATAGAGCGAGTTTCCTTAAATGCATTATCAAGGCTGCCTTCCTTCAATGGAAAACTAAAGATCTGTAACAAAGCAGAATCGGCATAGACTCCCTGCTCAGAAACGGACATTGTTTCTTTTGCAAATACAGCATGAGCAGGAAAGGCTCTGGCTATAGTCTTTACTTCAGGAACTTCCCCTTTTATCAACGGCACCAAAGATGACGAGGCGTAAGGTACAATTACACTTTCTCCAGACCTGTCCTTTTCAGCAAAAATCTGGTATACATTATCCTTATTCTCATGGAATCTATCAAAGCTATATTCATCCCAAACCCAAACGGCCATGAAAATAAAACAAACCAATCCAAACGTTAACCCGAATATATTGATGACTGTAAAAGTCTTCTGTTTAAGAAAATACCTGAGGGTGACTTTGATATAATTTTTAATCATGTTGAGCTAATCTATCTATTAGTGAAGCTAAGTCATAGCCTAAAATAGTGCCATTCAACAAAAACCTATATTTTAACCAAAACAAGCAAACCGATCTAATAGATATCAAGCTGTTGTTTCACTCTGAAACAGTTAAGTGTTTTGTTTTGAAACATATCAAGGGCTATGAAAAGCCTTTCAGGTATAAAAGCAATGTACGAAAAATCAATGTTCGATTACAGCAAAGGAACTAAATGGCTCAATAATATTTACTGCGACAGGTCTCCTTTCTCATAGCCCGAATGTCATTATTGAAAGTACTTTTTGAATTGAACAAAACTAAAACCCCAAGCCCATAAAACCAATTCAAAATTGCAGTGATTTGGCCTTGTTTTCATCAAACCAAATGTAATTCAGATAGGCTACGGGTCTGTTATCATCAGCTGTACCATTGCTGCATAAAAATATACGTCTCAAAAATCACTCAACGTAAAGGACATGCTTATACAACTAAAACCAGTTTAATAAAACAAATACCCATTTTAAAACTAACTTAACTTATCCTTCACATTACTCTTTTCAATATTTTCCTACCTTTGCAACTTAATTTTTAGGGCAAAAGCGTGAAGGCAGGCGACCTGTTAAAACTGTACAAAGCGGATAGCATTATCCAAACGATAGCCGAGATAACCAAGGCTAATGAGGATCTTCATGTCCAGGTCAAAGGGCTGACCGGTAGTTTGGATGCCGTATTGATTGCATCACTATATCAAATCAATCATCAAAACCACCTGATTGTACTACACGACAAAGAAGAAGCGGCTTACTTTCACAACGACCTGCAAAATTTACTCTCTGGTAAGGAGGTACTTTTCTTCCCAACCTCATATAAGAGACCCTACGAGTTTGAGGAAACAGAAAACGCCAACGTATTGATGCGCGCTGAGATCCTCAACCGGGTAAATCATAAAGCCTCATCTGGAGAACTAATTGTAACTTACCCTGAAGCCCTAACAGAAAAAGTTATCAACAAAAAATCGTTGACTAAAAATACTTTTTCTGCTAAAGTGGGGGAAGCTGTAGATGTAGAGTTTCTTAGCGAACTGCTCATGTCATATGACTTCGAAAAAACAGACTTTGTTTATGAAGCCGGACAGTTTGCCGTAAGAGGGGGTATTATAGACGTTTTCTCGTATGCACATGACCTGCCCTACCGTATAGAGCTTTTTGGAAATGAAATAGATAGTATCCGGACATTTGATCCAAACTCGCAACTTTCGGTGGATGCTGTGAAAGAGATCAACCTGATTCCGAATGTACAGACAAAGTTGATACATGAGGAACGTCAGAGCTTTCTGGATTTCCTACCCAATAACACAAAAGTCTGGTTTAAGGATTATCAACAAACACTGGATATTATTGACAGTTACTTCAAAAGAGCCAAAGAATGCTTTGATGATATACTGAAAGCCAGTGGAGAAACACAGGTAATTTTAAACCCTGAGGATCTGTTTGAAACCTCTAAAACATTTAAGAAGCAGGCCGTTCCTTTAGTGAAAATTGAATTTGGCAATCGCTTCTATTTTAAAAACCCTGAAAGTTTTAGTTTTGATTCTGAACCCCAACCCTCTTTTAACAAAAATTTTGAGCTACTTGCTAAAAACCTGACAGAAAATCAGGAGTTGGGTTTTACAACACTAATTGCTTCAGATTCTCAACAACAACTCCAAAGGCTGCACTCAATCTTTGAAGAAATTGATCCAACTATCGACTTTCAAGATCTGAATGCCAGTTTGAGACAGGGTTTTATTGACAGGATTCTTAATATCGCTTGTTACACAGACCATCAATTGTTCGAGCGATTTCACAGGTATAAAACCAAAGATAAACATTCCAAATCCAAGGCTCTAACGCTAAAAGAGCTTCGTACACTACAGCCTGGTGATTTCGTAACGCATATTGATTACGGTATAGGCAAGTTTGCCGGCTTAGAAAAGCGTGAGGTCAATGGCAAGATACAAGAGGCCATACGACTGATATACAGAGATGATGACTTGCTTTATGTGAGTATTCACTCCCTGCATAAAATTTCCAAGTATACGGGTAAAGAAGGTACACCGCCATCTATAAGTAAACTTGGTTCCCCAGAATGGGAAAATAAGAAGAAGCGGGTTAAAAAGCAGGTTGTCGACATTGCCAAAGACCTGATCAACCTTTATGCAAAGCGGAAACAGGCTCCAGGATATGCGTTTTCAAAAGACAGCTTCTTACAGGCTGAACTGGAATCTTCATTTATCTATGAAGATACACCTGACCAGGCAAAGGCCACGGCAGACGTAAAAGACGACATGGAGCTAAAGCATCCCATGGACCGTTTGGTATGTGGAGATGTAGGTTTT
This sequence comes from Fulvivirga marina, assembly GCF_016775155.1. GTDB lineage: Bacteria > Bacteroidota > Bacteroidia > Cytophagales > Cyclobacteriaceae > Fulvivirga > Fulvivirga marina. Next base: position 44,539 of record NZ_JAEUGD010000023.1, read on the forward strand.
GGCAAAACAGAAGTTGCAATTCGGGCTGCATTCAAGGCCGTAACGGATAACAAGCAAGTGGCAGTGCTGGTTCCAACCACCATTTTGGCAATGCAACACTATAGAACTTTTCAATCAAGATTATCTGATTTTCCTGTAAAAGTGGAGTATATCAACCGCTTTAAGAGCAGTAAGCAGATCAAGGAAACGCTGAAAAGAGTAAAGGAGGGAGAAACTGACATTCTTATTGGTACACATCGGATTGTTAACAAGGATGTTGATTTCAAAGACCTGGGTCTAATGATTATTGATGAGGAACAAAAGTTTGGGGTCAAAGTAAAAGAAAAGCTGAAGGAGATGAGAGTTAATGTCGACGCTCTTACGTTAACAGCAACACCAATACCGCGAACTTTACATTTTTCATTAATGGGAGCTCGTGATCTAAGCATTATCTCCACCCCACCACCTAACCGCCAGCCGGTTACTACGGAGCTTCATACTTTTAATGAAGAAATCACACGTGATGCTATCAGTTTTGAGTTGAGACGAGGCGGACAGGTATTTTTTGTTCACAATAGAGTTAGTGACATTGAAAGTGTGGCCAACATTATCATGCGCCTCGTACCTGATTCTCGCGTAGGCATTGCGCACGGACAAATGGATGGCGCCACACTGGAAAAGGCTATGCTCAAATTTATTGAAGGTGAGTATGATGTTCTTGTTTCCACCAATATTATTGAATCTGGTCTGGACATTCCTAACGCCAATACGATAATCATTAATTCGGCTCATATGTTTGGCTTGTCAGATTTGCATCAGATGCGCGGAAGAGTAGGGAGAAGTAATAAAAAGGCATTTTGTTATTTATTAACGCCACCAACCATTGGTCTTTCATCTGATTCCAGAAAAAGACTAAGCACCCTGGAAGAATTTTCTGATCTGGGCGATGGGTTTAAAGTTGCCATGCGGGATCTTGATATCAGGGGTGCGGGCAACCTTTTGGGAGCTGAACAAAGCGGTTTTATTTCAGATCTTGGTTTCGACATGTACCACAAAATACTTGACGAGGCGGTACAAGAGCTAAAAGAAACAGAGTTTCGCGATCTATTTGTTAAAGAACTATCAGAGACTACTAAAGTGCTTGTTCAGGACTGTAACATCGAAACCGATCTGGAAGTGATTATTCCTGAGGATTATGTAAATAACATTTCTGAACGATTAAGTCTTTATTCCAAACTTGATAATATCAAAACCGAACAGGAATTAGAGAGCTTTAGGAGTTCAATCATTGATAGATTCGGACCTATTCCCGAATCGGTAGAAGAGCTAATACAGACTGTAAGACTTAGATGGCTGGCGGAAAAATTAGGCTTTGAAAAGCTCACACTCAAGGGTGAAAAGATGAAGAGCTATTTTGTATCATCTGACAAGGAAGAATACTTTAAATCGGAAGTATTTGGCCGGGTATTGGCATTTGCACAAACCAACCCGAAAAGATGCCGTTTAAAAGAAGTGAAAGAAAAACTGATTCTCACAGTCAATGAAGTATTGACTGTGAATCAGGCGATATCTCTACTTTCTGGCATTGTTCATAGGGAACAATCAAACGCTTAGTTCAGAAATACTTATAAAATTCAAATAAGGTTCAAGATCACCAGTCTCGATAAAAGCTTTAATACCCAAAACTTTGTTTTCATACGGAGCGTAACAAACTTCGATAAAATATGAGTCTACATGATAGAGGTAAAACTTTTTTTCATCTTCAACTCTGTAAATCATATAGTCTGCAAAGATGGTGATGTAGTCACATTTCTTGTCAAAAGGTAAAATTTGGAAGTCATTTAGAGGTATCATAGCCAATGTAATTTTTAATTCTTAGCTCAAGAGAGATAAAGATTGTGCCATTGGCATAAATTGCCTAAAACGCCAAATTTAAGGGTTGCAACAATTAAAAGATGCTCAATTCTGGATGATCATTCCCAAAATGGGACGTGACTTATCGTCTATAATGTACATTTGGCGTCAGTTTTTGGATATTATCGCCAGTTTCTGTACTCTATCCTGAAATAGGAAAACTAAAAGCTCATCAGCTCTTTGAATCTTTGCGTCTGTCTTCTGGAAACGTCCACTTCATGTCCACCCTTCATATAAATTTTAATGCTTCCACTAAACCAAGGTTCTATCCTTTCCACCCATTTTAGATTAATAATTTGCTGTCTATTTGCCCTAAAAAAGGTTTTTGGATCAAGGCGAGATTCAAGGTAATTAAGTGTCCGCGGGATCATGGGTTTATGCTCATCAAAATATAGCTTGGTATAGTTACCGTCAACTTCAAGCATGCGTACATTAGCTAATTGCACAAACCAACAATTATCCCCATCCTTAACAAAAACCTGATCGTTTTCGGTCATACGCGGCTCATCGCTTTTTTCTTTCAGTTTCTCCCTCTTTTCTGCAACCTTACTAACAGCCCCGGCCAGCCTATCTTTTTGAATAGGTTTCTGCAGATAATCTAGCGCATTGTACTCAAAAGCTTTGATGGCATATTCATCATAAGCTGTTGTAAATATTACCTCCGGAGAGGACTCAAGCTCTTCCAAAAGCTCAAAACCATTTTTCCCTGGCATTTGAATATCAAGAAAGATAAGGTCCGGCTTATCTGCTTCTATTTTTTCTTTGGCCTCCATTGCGTTTGCGGCCTCGCCTATTACCAGCACGCTATCAAATTCTTTGAGCAATCTTTTCAACTCATTTCTTGCTAACCGGGAATCATCTACTACAAGTGCTTTCATAATATTATTGAGTTAAAGGAATTGTAAATCTAGCGGATACAAAATTACTATCCAGGTTTTCAATTTTTAGATCTGATAATTTACCAAAGAGCAATTTCAATCTGTCTGAGGCGTTTTTAAGACCTATACCAGTACTATCTTCACATTTTTTTATTTGACCTGAGTTGATCACTTCAACAATCAGTGTATCATTTTCTAAAGAAGATTTGATATTGATTATGCCCCCTTGCGGCAAATCTGAAATACCATGCTTTATAGCATTTTCCACAAGCAACTGCACAGCCATCGGTGGAATTTTAAGGTCGAGCGTTTCTGGTTTTATTTCCAACTTATAGCTCAGGCGATCTTCAAACTGAATGGATTCCAGATTAAGATAATTTTGAACGATCTCGAGTTCATGTTCAAGACTCACCCGCTCCATATTATTAAACTGAATAGAATACCTCAACAAACCCGATAAGTGCGTGATCATATCCCTTGCCTTTTCAGGGTTTTCTATCACCAGAGACCTAATATTATTCAGACTATTAAATATAAAATGTGGATTAACCTGTGATTTAAGAGCGATGAGTTCCGCGTCCTTAACTGCCGCCTCAAGTTTCCATTTTTCAACCTCACTTTTTTTGAAATTGATAAATATTTGAAAGAGGAAATAAATAAGGGACCATCCCAAAGTCATAACTGAAAGGTTGAAAACTATAACCAGCGCGATAAACCAGGTGAGTTCCTGACTTTTTTCTACATTAAAAAACGTTTTATTTATTGGCAAAATAATCATTGCCCAGATCAATGCAATAAGGAAAGAAGCTGCTATAACCTTAAGAGCCAACTTGAAGATCCCAAGTTTCACCCATTCATGCTTTTTAATATAAATACGATAGAAATGGGTAAGCAAAAAGCCGACTATCACGGTATTTATATAACCTGCAAATACCTGCCACTGAAAATTTGTAAAGTAGCCAGCCATAAGGCTATAAATTATAAAAAAAGATGTCCAGCCAAATAATTGAAATATCCAGTACAGCTTTTTTCTATCTATGTTATCAATGGTGATCATTCAATATTCATTGTATATTCTTAGTGTAGGAATTTGAAACAATTAAGGAGGTTTATCCAATCATTTTCAAAGATGCGAGAATTTTATTTATGGCTTTTTAATTACTTATTCTACGGTTTATGAAAGCGGTAAGTGGTAAAAAACTGCCGGCAATCCTGAGTTCATTGTTTTTATAGATAATAATGTGGTACTTTTGCTGTTATTTAAGAACAACCGAATAGTGGTATAGGTTGATTAACATAAACTTCACGTTCAAAAATTTACAATTTGTTTAATATTTGTCGTCGAGAAATGTTATTTTGCCTGCTCATAAACTTGTATAGGATGGGTTTATATCACTATATTAGTAGTTGCATTTGATTTTTTTGAATAAATAGAACAGGTATGAAAAGAACTGCAAGCTTTTTTAAGAGTGCTTTGTTAGTTGTCAGTGGTTCAGTGTTACTTACTTCTTGCTTCCTCGGAGGGGGCGGTCGTCCCACCAGTGTACACCCTGGTGCATTAAGTACTGCCACAGGTTTGGCTTATAATGATGAAGACAACAACGGTTTTATGGTTAATCCTTATAGTGGACAACCAGAAGGCCCTAACTTGGTTTTCATTGAAGGTGGACGTGCAGTAGTTGGCTCGTACGAGGAAGACATTTTGAACAGAAGAGATAACCTGGAAAGAACAGTTTCCGTGGCTTCATTCTATATGGATGAAACTGAAATTGCTAACATTCACTGGTTAGAATATCTTCACTACCTGAATGTTTCGGATTCGTCAAGAGAAGCTTACATTGCTGCGTTGCCAGATACATCTGTTTGGGTAAGCCGACTGGCGTATAATGACCCGTACGTTGATCACTATTTGAGATATCCTGGTTTTAGATATTTCCCGGTAGTAGGTGTTAGCTGGGTGCAAGCCAACAACTATGCAGAATGGAGAACCCGAGCGGTAAATATGAAGCTTGCAGAAAATGCTGGCGAAGAATACGCTGAAACGGATGGAAGAATTCCTTTGGAATCCGGAGTTGTACTCCCCAACTACAGACTTCCTTCAGAAGCTGAGTGGGAGTATGCTGCTACTGCATTAATTGGTACTCAATGGCTTGATGAAAATCAGACACACCAAAGAGTTTATCCTTGGGATGGTCATGCACTTAGAAATCCTTATGGAAAAGAAATGGGTTACTTCCTTGCTAACTTTAAGAGAGGTCGTGGTGACTATGCTGGTATCGCTGGTAAATTAAATGATGGAGCTTTAATTACCTCTTACATCTATGAATTCCCACCTAACGATTTCGGTCTTTACAACATGGCTGGTAACGTAAGTGAGTGGGTACTTGACGTTTATCGCCCAATGTCATTCCAGGACTTTGATGATCTTAACCCAATAAGAAGAGATGGTTATCTGGATGAAACAAAAAATAGCGCCACTGGTGAGCAATATTATAACAGTGATATAGAAAATAACCCTGAGGGTTTCACTTCTTTGATTACTGACCAAGCAAGAGTTTATAAAGGAGGTTCGTGGAAAGACGTTGCTTATTGGATGTCTCCAGGTACCAGAAGATACCTTGATCAAGACTCATCAACAGCTACCATTGGTTTCAGATGCGCAATGATTAGAGCAGGATCTAATTACTAAATAATAAAGAGATAAAGATTAGTAACCTCGGTTTTTAATAAGCCGAGGTTTTTTTATGTCCATACTTTTCAACTAAATCAAATGCTTAAGCAGGTAGGATAAATGTGGTACATAAGAAAGTACAGAAGTAGAGATTAGCTAATTCCGACACTATTGTAATTTACAATGACTAACCTGTCATCCATACTATTGAGCCATTAAGCCTTATTATGTTTTTAGCAAAAGAGGTGGTTAGGTCATGGATATTTATTGTGCTTATTCAGTTATTATAATTTTCTGGCTAATAACGTATCTGGATAGATTTCTTACAAAATACATCATTCCATTAACCAAACTGGATTAGCGTATGGTAAAGAACAGTCCAAAATGTAACACGTAATAGAGAACTGATAAATTGACTGTATAGGTAAATGATCGGTTCTAACTATTTTCCATATACATATTTTATCAATCCAGACCATTCAAATACACTGAAGTAATTCAGAAGCTTTCCTTAATATCAGAAGTAGATTAAGAGATGAACCACAAGGTAAGGTTGAAAATTTATAAGCCTTATGATTTAGAGAATTACAGGATTCAATATTTTGCAATGAAAATAAATTTATTTCAAGGTTTTTGTTTTAATATCAAATAACATTTGCACATGCGGATTTAAATGCGATTCTAAATTAAGATTTTCCTGATCATTACTTTCGACTTTAACAATTTTATAAGGGCCTTCTATCGCTTTTTATATACACATCAAGGTATAAAATAGCTTAAAAAAGCGTATTTTATGAGTAAGAGCAGCAGATTTATTTGAAAATTTATATTAAAAAAACAAAATTCTCTATTTAAAAGCTTCATACATGTCGTATACAACTTCTAACTGGTATATGGGTCGTATGATGCCAAAATATGGGCTTTAGAGACCCAACTGTTCAGGTTCAACTAACAAAATTCTTTGGATTAAATTTGCTTTTTTCAACTTATTTTGCCGCTGCTATAGCAGCTACACCTACCTTCTGACATCCGGAATCTAACAGTACCTGAGCGCACGACTCTATTGTTGCACCTGTCGTTATGACATCATCAACAAGTAACACTCTCTTCTCAAAAATTTCGTTAGGCATAGGCACCTCAAAAATATTATCTACGTTATGCCATCTTTCCATTCTAGACTTTCTTGTTTGAGTTGCTGTACTTACCGTTCTCCTCATGGCATGCCCACTAACCGGAATATTGAGTACCTCACCAAGGCCCAATGCAAATTCAGTACTTTGGTTATATCCTCTACTTTTAAGTTTTGCCTTGTGTAAAGGAACAGGTACTATCAAATCGTAACATGTTTGAATTCCTGAATTTAACAGTTCGGCCGCATACTTTTGCCCAATAAACCGACCTAATTCAGGTTTATTATGATATTTTAACCTGTGTAAGATACGTTGTACACGTCCACTCTTTGAAAATTTGTAATAAGCCAAAGCATGCTCCAGTTGCACCTTACCATAAAACTTAGCAGCAATATAATCGTTTGTATCCAGATGATTGGATGTCTTAGGAAGTTCATAATCGCATCGTAAACAGATCATTTTTTCTCCTTTTACCAGACTATTGTTACAAGCCATACAGTATTTTGGAAAGAACAATGAAATGAAATCACTTAGCATTGGCCGATAATAGATATATTTGTAACTATTTTAAACGTCCAAATTAATGAATAAAGTAGAAGAATTTAACGCATATAGAAGCAAGATGAATGAAAAGATACTTGCTGCTGATAATAAAGTTATAAAAAGAATCTTCAATCTGGACACCAATACGTATGCTGAGGGCGCGTTAGATACTAAAACAAAGGAGCTTTTAGGGCTAGTAGCTTCCATGGTACTTAGATGTGACGATTGTGTTAAGTATCATCTGGAAAAATGTCATGAAATCGGATTTGATAAAAATCAGATGTTTGAAGCATTTGCAGTGGCAAACTTAGTCGGCGGAACAATTGTCATCCCTCATTTGCGAAGAGCAGTAGAATTTTGGGAGGACCTGGAAGATAATAAGAATGATTAAACGAGATCTGGAGCTAGAACGTGCGTGGAACGCATTACTTGCGGAATTAGAGCAGATTATTGGCAAACGCCCCAAGGACTTGAATGCCGTTTTATTTCTTATAGGGGTACAAGAGTTAGGCAAAGGCGTTAAAGTTTTTGACAAAGAAGAAAAGCAGGATCTTATGCACATAGCTATATGCAAAGTACTTAGTCTTTCAGGCTTTTATGAGTTAGAGGGACTTGATGAACAAGGTTGGCCACATTGGAAACTTGCAAAAAAATTACCCCATTTCGATCTTCTCGAACAGGAGAAGCTATTAAAAATGCATGTGATAGAGTATTTTGAAAAGGAAGTTGGGCTTAAAATGAACTATAAGGATTGATTTTGGTTTGAAATGTTTATAAAGGATTATATTTAACCTAGATACAAATGCTATTCAAACTCTGATTAAATTAAATTCGTATAATCTATATTCTGCAAGTAGTAATCGTGTATGACAGACAATGAACGTCACATTAACGCTAATCTCAGATCGTATAGGAGAAAATATTATCTTAACCTTACGCTCAAGGGTTTAATAATTTCTCTGGGACTTACTCTATCTATATTTCTCATACTCAATACCCTTGAATATTCCTTCCGATTTAATTCCGTTGTAAGAGCCATATTACTGTTCTCATTTATCATTTTCGGTTTTTATGCTATGGGAACATACGTCATTTTGCCACTGTATAGAATGATGAGTAAAAAGCATGGGATGACCAATGAAGAAGCAGCTTTAAAAATTGGATCGATATTTCCTGAAATTGGAGATAAACTTCTGAATATCATACAATTACAAAAACAGAAAGGAGGGCTTGTTGAGGCAAGTATTACCCAGAAAACAGAAACAATAAAAAAGTATCATTTCAAAGATGCTGTTGATATTAAGAAAAACAAACGTTATTTAAAGTATCTGTTCGCTCCATTGTTCATCATTGCATGGGTACTTGTATTAAGTCCAGCTTTTATTACAACAAGTTCTTCCAGAATTATTCATTTTAATAATGAATTTACCCCTAAAGCTCCATTTAACTTTAACATACTCAACGAAAAGCTACTAGCTTTTAAAAACGAAGATTTCACGATATCCCTTGACCTAAGGGGTGAGGCCATTCCAGAAAATGCTTATATTTTGAATAATGGTAGAAAAATCAAAATGTCTAAGGCTGAATCCAATGTATTCTCATACACTTTCAGAAAGATTCAAAATAATCAAACATTTCAGTTTGAGGCAGCCGGCTTTACCTCCAGAGAGCATGGTATAAAAGTGGTTAGCAGGCCTAATCTGAGAAGCTTTAATGTTTACCTTCATTATCCCAATTATCTCGGTAGAAGTAATGAAGTACTTAATAATGTTGGCAATCTTCAGATTCCAGAGGGCACATCAATTAAGTGGCAATTAAAAACTATACAATCAGACGAAGTATTGGTAAACTTTCAATCAACTGATGAAAGTCATCAGCTTAAGCTTACTGATAAATCAATATTTGAGCTAGAAAAAACATTCAAAAAATCTCAAGTATATAGTATCAATCTCAAAAATAAGTACAGCGAAAATAAGGAAAAAATCCTGTACAAAATTGAGGTCATACCTGATCAGCATCCTCAAATAGACTTAAATGTATACCCAGACACCACCTTATACTCATTTATTGCTCTTGGAGGCAATATATCCGATGATTACGGCTTAACGAAACTGAAACTATTTTATCAAATACTACAGGGGAGCAAAGAGTCTGTTTATAAATCCATAGACATACCTATTGCCCGTGCTCAGAATCAACGATACTACTATCAGTGGTTTCTTGATTCCCTGGGACTGACTGAAGACACTTCTATTAAATACTTTCTAAAAGTCTGGGACAATGATGGGGTCAACGGCAACAAAGCGTCTAAGACAGGTACTTATATATTCAGATTGCCTTCAAAAAAAGAGTTAAAACGGGACATAGAGAAAACCACGAGCGAAACTCAGGAGAACATCGATAAAACCATAACTGAAGCAAAGGAACTTAAAGAAAAAATAGAAAGGGCTGAAAAGAAACTCAAGGGCCAAAAGGAGATGAGTTGGCAAGATGAAAACCTACTCAAAGACATTATTAAGAAAAGAGAGGAACTTAATAAGGCGATTGATGAGCTTAAAGAACAAAACAGAAGTAATGAGCTTAAAAGAGAACGGTTTTCCAAGCAAGATAAGCGCATTAAAGAGAAGGTAGAGCAACTCCAGGAGCTTATGGATGAACTGCTTGACGAAGAAACTAAAAAGCTCTATGACGAGCTTCAAAAGCTACTAGAAGAGCAAAGTGAAATTAATGATATACAGGATGTATTGGATAAACTTAACAACAAAGAAAACAACCTGGAGAAGGAGCTAGAGCGAACGTTGGAGCTATTTAAAAAAATGAAGTTTGATTACAAGCTTAATGAGGCAATAAATGAACTCAAAGAGCAGATCGATGATCAAGAACAGCTTATAAAAGAAACATCAGATAAAAATAAGAAAAACGAAGAATTATCAGAAAAACAGCAAGAATTACAAGAACAATTTAAAGAATTCAAAGAGCAGATGAACGCTCTGGAAGAGTTCAACCAAGACTTAAAAAACCCGGAATCTCTCCCTGATATACAAGAGGAACAACAAAACATAGATAGGGAACAACAAAAGTCTAAAGAATCTCTGGATAAAAACAAAAGAAAGCAATCAAAGGAATCGCAGCAAAATGCCAAAGAACAGATGCAAAAAATGGCAAAGCAGATGGAGCAGATGCAAAGCAGCATGGAAATGACCATGATGCAGGAGAACCTGGATGACTTAAGAGATATAGTTCATAACTTACTTAAGCTATCATTTGATCAGGAAGAGTTGATGAAAGAGTTCTCTGAAGTAAATCAAAGTGATCCCAGATTTGTAGAACTGGGTCAACAACAGCTCAAACTAAAAGATGATGCAAAAATTGTTGAAGATAGCTTGCTTTCATTAGCCAATAGAGTATTTCAAATAGCCTCATTTGTAACTCGTGAAGTAGGTAAAATGAACAACCACATGGATAAAAGCACGGAAGCCATCAAAGAAAGAAAGAAACCAGTAGCAGTTTCTGAACAACAATTTGCTATGACATCTATAAATAATCTGGCTCTTTTACTTGATGATGTGCTACAGCAAATGCAAAATGCCATGAGTGATGCCATGGGAAAACCTCAAAAAGGTAAAGGAAAAGACAAAAGTCCATCACTAAGTGAACTGCAACAACAACTCAATAATAAGATAGAGAACCTGAAGAAAAGTGGTAAGTCCGGAAGAGAGTTATCAGAAGAACTAGCCAAACTGGCTGCAGAGCAAGAACGCATTCGACAGGCATTACAACAAATGCAAGAAAAGGCAGGAGAAGGAGATGGTGGAAAAAAACCAGGAGATGGAATTCCACAAAAAATGGAAGAAACAGAAATTGACTTGGTTAATAAGAGAATTACTCAGGAGACTATTAAACGCCAACGTCAAATACTTACAAGGCTTTTAGAAGCTGAAAATGCCATGCGTGAAAGAGAACTAGATAAAGAGAGAAAAGGTGAAACCGCTAAAGACTATGAAAAGGCTCTTCCTAAGGCCTTTGAAGAATATTTTAAAATGAAAGAACAGGAGATAGAGCTACTAAAAACTATACCTCCTAAATTGTATCCATATTATAAAAAGGAAGTTAACGAATACTTTAAAAGACTAGGAAAAGAATCTAATAACTAAATCAGAATGAACACCATTAAAATTCAGATCCCTTCCCTTGCAGAGAACATCCGAATGATCGAGAGCTTTATTGATAATGCGAAGGAAAAGTTTCAGCTTGATGATGATATCTATGGCAATATAATGATAGCCGTAACAGAAGCTGTCAACAATGCCATCAAGCATGGAAACCAACATGATAAATCAAAGAATGTTGCATTATCATTATCATTACAAGACAGCCAGATCAGATTTACAATAAGTGATGAAGGAAGAGGCTTTGACTACAAAAACCTACCCGATCCTACGGCACCAGAGAACTTAGAAAAACCTGGTGGCAGAGGAATATTCCTCATGAAACATCTCTCCGATGAAGTAACTTTCATGGAAGATGGTAAAGTAGTAGAATTAAACTTCTATATAAACTAATGCAAGCTGTTAATTTCTTTCAAGAAGATATAGACTTCAAATTAAACAATGAAATCCTTACTACAGACTGGATAAAAACAATCATAAGTAAAGAAGGATTTACACTACAAGAGTTAAACTACATATTCTGTTCAGACGAATACTTATATCAAATGAATATCGAGTACTTAAATCATGATACGTATACCGATATCATCACGTTTGACAATTCAGATGAAGAGAATCAAATAGAGGGTGATATATTCATAAGCATAGACAGGGTACAAGACAATGCAGCACAAACAAATTCTCATTTCGATGACGAACTAGCCCGTGTATTAATACATGGCGTTTTGCACTTAATAGGATACAAAGACAAGACCTCCATAGAAAAAGATGAGATGCGTAAAAAAGAAGAAGCTTGTTTATCTTTGCGACCTTAATACAACAACTCAACTGTTCCACGTGGAACAGTTGCACAACCAGTATCAATACCAATATTTAAGATTATAAATTTAACTAAGTGTTCCACGTGGAACACTCAATAAAATATTAGAATATGTTCCCGGAATATGATGTTATAGTAGTAGGGGCAGGCCATGCCGGATGTGAAGCTGCACATGCAGCAGCTAAAATGGGATCCAAAGTTTTATTAGCTACCATGAATATGAATACGATTGCTCAAATGTCATGCAATCCTGCTATGGGTGGCGTAGCAAAAGGTCAAATCGTACGAGAGATAGATGCACTTGGAGGAATGTCAGGAATAATATCTGACAAATCAATGATTCAGTTTAGAATGCTAAACAAGTCCAAAGGTCCTGCCATGTGGAGCCCTAGAACACAAAATGATCGAATGAGATTTGCTGAAGAATGGCGGCTAACACTAGAAAATACTCCTAATGTAGATTTTTGGCAAGAAATGGTAACAGGGGTTACGGTACAAAGCAATAAAGTAACGGGTATTACTACAGGTATGGGTATTAATATTAAGGCCAAAGCTGTAGTACTAACTAATGGAACCTTTCTCAATGGTATCATACATATAGGAGAAAAACAATTTGGAGGCGGAAGAACTGGTGAGCATGCTGCCAAAGGTATTACTGAACAACTTATTTCTTTAGGTTTTGAAGCAGGTCGCATGAAAACAGGTACGCCTCCAAGAGTGGATGGTAGATCGCTTGACTATAGTAAAATGGAAGAACAACGAGGCGATGAAAACCCTGAAAAATTTTCATATAGTTCATTGACAAAACCCTTAGAGAATCAAAAGAGCTGCTTTATAACATACACCAATAATGATGTGCATGAAATACTTCAAACAGGTTTCGATAAATCTCCCATGTTCAATGGCCGTATTCAAGGTGTAGGCCCACGTTATTGTCCATCAATTGAAGATAAAATTAATCGCTTCGCTGAAAGAGATAGACATCAAATATTTGTAGAACCAGAAGGATGGAATACAGTAGAAATATATGTCAACGGCTTTTCTACATCCTTACCAGAAGATGTTCAATATAAAGCTATGCGCCAAATAGCAGGTTTTGAAAATGCTAAAATGTTCAGGCCCGGCTATGCTATAGAGTATGATTACTTTCCACCAACACAACTTAACTTAACGCTAGAAACAAAACTAATAGACAACCTATATTTTGCAGGGCAGATAAACGGAACAACAGGTTATGAAGAAGCTGCCTGTCAAGGACTAATGGCAGGAATTAATGCTCATAACAAGATCAATGATACCGAACCTTTTATACTAAAAAGATCTGAAGCATATATTGGTGTACTTATTGATGATCTTATCAACAAAGGGACTAAAGAACCATACCGTATGTTTACTTCTCGTGCGGAATTTAGGATATTACTACGCCAAGACAATGCCGATATAAGATTAACTGAAAAGGGTCATGCTTTAGGGTTAGCTACAGATACGAGATTAAAAGATATGTTAGATAAGAAAAAAGAAGTATCAAAGCTTTTAAATGATCTACAGCAAAAACGAATAGAACCGGAAGATGCTAACGAAAATTTAACAAGTATAAAATCTTCACCAATCAAACAAAGAATACCTGTTATAGGCCTTCTAAAAAGACCAGAACTAAACATACAGCATCTAAAGTCTTTGAACAGCGATCTTAATACTTATTTAAGCAAATATCATCAGCATGTATTAGAACAAGCTGAGATACTTATAAAATATGATAACTACATAGATAAGGAAAAACAGTTGGCTGATAAGATGGAACAACTAGAAGATAAAAAAATAAGAAAGGACTTTGACTACGATCAAATCAAAGCACTTTCGTCAGAAGCAAAAGAAAAACTAAAAACTATTAAACCGCAGACTATAGGTCAGGCCTCACGAATAAGTGGGGTGTCTCCAGCCGACGTTTCAGTACTGATGGTATATTTAAGTAAATAATTATGTTTGAAAAACTAACGAACTGCCCGCTATGTAATAGTGGGCGTTTTAATAATTATCTAAGGTGCAAAGACTACACAGTCTCCGGTAAAGACTTCAACCTGGTCGCCTGTGCAGAATGTAAGTTTATTTATACTAATCCAAGACCACGACCACAAGACCTGCATTTATATTACGAGTCTAAAGACTATATATCACATAGTAATGAATCTAACAGTCCAATTAACTTTATTTATAAACTCGCTAGAAATTTCACTCTCAAACGGAAAGTTAAACTAGTAAATAGCTTAAGCCAAAAAGGAACAATACTAGACATTGGTTGCGGAACCGGTCATTTCATTACAGCATGTCAACAAGATGGATGGAGCATTAAAGGTGTTGAACCAGATAGTAAAGCACGTACAATAGCAGCACAAAAAACGGGTATTGATATAGTGGATGATATATCCAATATAAATGAAACACAGTATGACTTAATATCCATGTGGCATGTATTGGAACACATTCCTAATCTAAATGAATTCTTTCAACAATTGCTGTGCAAAGTTAAAAAAGATGGTAAGCTTATAATTGCTGTACCTAATTACAAAAGTCATGATGCACAACACTATAAAAAATATTGGGCTGCTTATGATGTTCCTCGTCACTTGTATCATTTCGATCAAACTGCAATGACTCAACTTGCAGATAAATATCAGCTAAAAGTTAATAAGATATTACCCATGTCTCTAGATGCATATTATGTCAGTTTATTAAGTGAATCATATAAAGGGACTGGCATATTAAAATACATTAAAGCACCTTATCGAGGATTTATTTCTAACATGAAAGCCAAAAGCAATAATCTTAACTACTCAAGTTTAATATACATACTAACTAAAAAATGAATCGAATTATTTTCATACTCTTAGTATTAAATATAGCTCTCATATCAGCTTGTGCCAATCAAACAGCGCCAACCGGAGGTGACAAAGATGAAACTCCTCCAGTCCTGGTATCATCCATACCCAATCAAGGAGAGTTGAACTTTCAAGGTAATGAGATCATACTTACCTTTGATGAACTAATAAAGACCGATAATCCAAAAGAACAGTTTCTGATAACACCAAGAATTAAAGATGAATACGACATCAAATATAAAAAGAACAAGGTAATTATTCGGTTTGAAAAACCTCTTGATGACAGTACTACATACTCCATCAACTTTCGTGAAGGAATCAAAGACCTAACTGAAGGTAACCCAGCAGATACACTTAAACTAGCATTTAGTACAGGTAGCTATCTTGACTCACTAAGCATATCTGGTTATGTATATGACCTTATGACCAATCGTAAGGCTCAAGATATTACCATCGCGATATATGACGCAAAAGATACACTAGATATATTCAATAGCCCGCCTGTTTACTATACTAAAACGAATTCACAAGGTATATATAATATAGAAAACCTAAAGAACTCAGTATATAAAATATATGCCTTGCAAGATAAAAATAAAAATCTAACTCTAGAAAGTAAATCTGAAAAGTATGGATTTATTTCAGAAAACATTCATTTAGATAGTAATTTTTCTAAAATAGATATTCCCATACAACTATTGGATGTTAGAGATGTTGAGCTACAAAGTTCAAGACCTTCGGGTACCACCTATAGTATCAAATACAACAAACATCTAATAGACTACAATATAAACAGCTTAGATTCAACAGTGCATCTATATAGCAACTATACAGATAAAACACACAACACCATACAACTATTTAATGATATAAAATATCAGGACAGTATAGCCATATCAATACTAGCAAAAGATTCACTTTTCAATGAAATAACAGATACAATTAAAATCAAATTTGAAGCCACCCAACGCAAACCTGCAGACTTTACAGCAATATCTACTATCCCGACAATCATAACTAAAACTCCAGTATTTAAAGCTGAGTTGAAATTCAATAAGCCTGTAAAAAAGATAAACTATGACAGTATCTATCTTTATCTCGATAGCGCCAACATTGTATACTTTAAATCAAAAGATTTGAATTGGAACCAACACCGAGACGAGGTTACATTGACGTACGACATCGATCCAGCATTATTTATTAGTAAGCCAGAAAACATAGCATCACGAAATAGAAACACACAAAAACCATCTTCTAACGCAGACACTCTTAAAGCTAACCGAAGAAATATATCAGATTTAAGACAATCAGTAAATGAAACTGATAAAGACAACCAGCTAATAAATAAAAAGCCATCAACTGATAAGGATTCAACAAAGCTCAAACTAGAGGAACCACAGCAACCACATTTTTATGCGGCACCTTCAACCTTCATTAGTGCTGAATCAGATTCAAGCAAAAGGATAAAGGAAAAGCTCTCTTTCGTTAAACCAGAGGAGTTAGGAGTCCTACTAATGGATATACAAACTGATTACAAACATTACTTTGTACAGCTTATCAATTCTAAATATGAAGTCATAGCTGAAGAAGTAAACGGCAAAACCTTTCAATTTAAAAATATTGAACCAAGTGAATATAGGATAAGAATACTTGTGGATAGTAATCTTAATGGAATTTGGGATTCAGGTAATGTAAAGAATAATCAAGAACCAGAACCCGTTATTTTCTATAAAAATAGCGAAGGAAACGAAATACTTACACTAAGAGCAAACTGGGAGTTAGGGCCAAACGTTATATCATTTTGATGTGGATAAGTGTGGATTAACTCTGTGGAAATCTAAAGTTAACATGTGCTTAACCTCAATATTGAGTCAAAAAACAAAAACTTCTGTTGATTAATAAAGTTAAGTTGACTTGTTAATTATAAAATCCACAGACTTATACAGTACCGTATAATTATCCACAATTAAGAAGTCAAAATGTTAACATCTTATAACTCACATATTTTCAGTAAGTTACAACATTTAATGAGTGTGGATAACTAATAGAAAACAATCAATACATCCACAACTTAAAAAAACAAGATATAAATTAAGTATTTATCCACGTATCCACATTATAATAGATAATAATAACTTTAATATATAATAGAATATATAATATAGAGCTGTGTGAATTGTTAATAAATGGATCTATGAAAAAATTTTTCATCTTTACTCTTTTTACATTTATATCTTTGATTGCCACTGCTCAATCTCAGGAAGTCCGGTTGGCCAATGAATATTATTCTCAAGGTGAATATGAGAAGGCTAAAAAATTATACGACGATCTTGCTCGGGATTTGAATAATATACCACTTATCCACAATAACTATTTCTTTTTGTTGGTAGAGCTGGCTGAGTACAAGGAGGCCGAAAAATATGTTAAGCGCCTGATCAAAAACTTTCCCAATAATCTCTATTATCAGCTCGATCTCGGAGTATTATTGAAAAGTTCCGGTCAAGAATCACAATCCCAAAAATACTTTGATAACATAATAGATGAGATTAAGTACGATAACTACCGTACACGCATAACTGCCGACTACTTTGTAAATAAACAGTTAACCAACATGGCTATCCGTACATTTAAGGATGCACGAACTGCTATTAATAATCAGTATGCCTATGCACTGGAGATGGCCAATATTTACCGAATCATGAATGAAAAGGATCTGATGGTTCAGGAGTACTTAAATTATGTGAGTCAAAACCCTTCTAACCTGAACTATGTAAAGAATACACTTCAAAGTCTGCTTGCAAAACCCGAAGAGCTCCAAAGTTTGGAAATGTTGCTTTATGACAAAATCCAGAACGAACCAAATAGCGAAATATATGGTGAATTACTTATTTGGGTTAATCTTCAACAAAAGAATTTCTATGGTGCATTTATTCAGGCACGAGCGATTGATAAAAGACTGAGAACTGAAGGTAGCAGAAGTATTAACATTGGTCTAATGGCTCTGGAAAATAATGACTACAACAGTGCCATTAAAGTATTTACCTATATCATAAAAGAGTTTCCGGGTACTTATAATTACCTATTAGCAAAAATGTATCTGATAAAGTCTTATGAGAAACGCGTCAGAAATACTTATCCTATAGATGAACGCGAGATACGTAACCTAATTAATGACTATAACAATTTTATCAGCGAGTTAGGTATTACCAGAAATACACTCGAGGCTTTGCGAAATAAAGCACTGTTGCATGCATTCTATTTGGATGAAAAAGACTCTGCCATTACTATCTTGAAACAGATTATTGCTACTCCACGTGCTAATCCGGATATTAAGGCCAGATCTAAGCTGGATTTAGGGGATATCTACATATTGACTGAAGAGCCATGGGAATCCACATTGCTCTATTCGCAGGTTGAAAAATCTCACAAGGAGGATCTACTGGGCTATGAAGCCAAACTAAGAAATGCAAAACTCTCGTACTACAAGGGAGATTTTCAGCTTGCTCAGGAGCACTTGGATATACTGAAACAAGCCACTACGCGTGAAATAGCTAACGATGCCATGGCATTAAGCCTATTGATAAAAGATAATATAGCTTTCGATAGTACTGAGACCGCTATGAAAAAATATGCGGCCATAGAATTGATGCTCTTTCAAAATAAAATCGCGCCGGCGCTTCGCGCCATACAAGCCATGCGTGAAGAATACGCCGGTCATAGTTTATCTGATGAGCTTTTATGGAAAGAGGCCGATATACAAAAGAAACTGGGTCATTTTGAAGTAGCCATTTCACTACTTCAGAAAATTGTAGATGAATACGATACTGATATCCTAAGCGATGATGCTTACTTTACTCTTGGTTCTATCTATGATCGACAACTTAATGATCCTCAAAAGGCCATGGAAATATACAAAACCTTTCTTACCAAATATCCAGGTAGTGTTTATGTTGCAGAGGCCAGAAAGCGTTTTAGACAGCTGCGAGGTGATTACAATATGCATGAAGGAAAATTGCAAAATAATGAGTTATAATAAATTGATAGGATTTGATTAATTTAAGCTCCATTTTTGCAAAACCTTACCTATGGAGATAACCCGAATTTTTGACGTACTAGATTTTCAATTAGCCGACAGACCTAAACAGGATGCCTTAGCCAATAAAGTTGATGGTCGTTGGGTTAAATATTCAACTTCCGAGATTGTTGAAATTGTAAACCAGTTAAGTACAGGTTTGCTTGAAATGGGAGTGAAGGAAGGAGACAAAATTGCTATAGCTTCATTTAATAGACCCGAATGGGTTTTTGCAGACTATGCGATATTGCAGATTGGGGCCATAAATGTTCCTATGTACCCAAACTCAACAGCCGATGATTATGCATTTATAATGCAACATGCAGAGGTTAAGCTTGTCTTTACAGGTGATTTTGAAGTAACGGCAAAAATAAATGAAGCAAAACAGTCGCTGGAGCATGAGCTCCAGGTCTATTGTTTTGATGAAATAGAAGCAGCGTCTTTTTGGAAGCGAATGATGAAGCCGGTTACGGAACAGTCGCTTCTCAAAATAAAAGATCTGAGAGCATCGATAACTTATGAAGATCTCGCGACAATAATTTACACTTCAGGTACAACAGGCAGCCCGAAGGGAGTTATGCTTTCGCACAAAAATATTTTGTCCAATGCAGATTCTGTTTGCGATGCTTTTGCTATAGGTGGACCTGAGCATCGTACAATCAGCTTTTTGCCATTGAGCCATATTTTTGAGAGAACGGCTCTTTACACTTATATGCAAATGGGTGTATCCATCTATTATGCAGAAAGTATGGATACTCTTGGTGAGAATCTGAAAGAAGTAAAACCTCACTTTTTTGCCACTGTTCCAAGACTACTGGAAAAAGTTTATGAGAAGATCGTCAGTAAAGGTTATGAACTACATGGTTTGAAGAAGTCCTTATTCTTTTGGGCATTAGAGCTTGCCAAGAAATTTGAATTAGGTAAGAACCAAGGGGCATGGTTTAACTTTCAACTTAAGCTGGCCAACAAAATTATATTCAACAAATGGCGTGAAGCCTTGGGAGGAAATGTACAGTTCATCATTTCAGGAGGAGCAGCTCTACAACCCAGCCTGGCAAATATTTTCTGGGCTGCACAGGTGAAAGTGCTGGAAGCCTATGGTCTTACGGAAACCTCACCTGGTATAAGTTTCAGTCGACTAGATGCCATAAAAATTGGATGTGTTGGTCCTATGCTAAAAGGTGTACAGGTTAAAATAGCTGAGGATGGTGAGATTTTGGCTAAAGGTGACAATGTAATGATGGGTTACTACAAAAGACCAGAAGCCACTGCAGAAGTTATTGATCAGGATGGCTGGTTTCACACCGGAGATATAGGTGAAATTGTAGACGGTAAGTTTTTGAAGGTTACTGATCGCAAAAAGGAAATGTTCAAAACTTCCGGTGGAAAATATATTGCTCCACAGCCGATAGAGAATAAAATGGTGGAATCATTGATGATAGACCAGGTAATGGTTGTAGGTGAATCCAGAAAATTTCCTGCGGCTTTAATTGTTCCTAACTTTGAAAAGATGGAAGATTATTGCCACCGACATCATATCACTTACACCACACCTGCTGAAATGATCCTGAATGAGAAAATCATTCAGAAATATCAGGAGGAAGTCGATCATGCCAACGAGGAATTCGCCCAATATGAAAAAATAAAAAAATTCCGGCTGCTAGCGCAGCCATGGTCTATTGAAAAAGGTGAGATGACCCCTAAGTTGAGCTTAAAGCGCAAAATTATTAAACAACACTATCAGTATGAAATTGATAAGATATACGAAGGAGTGTGAAAAAGCTTCATTAATAATCTAAATACTGAAGTCATCCATAACACCTAGTTTCAAGTTGTTCTCCTCATATCTTTCAAAGTAGGAGGTTAGCTGTTTATAGTTGTTGTTATCGCCACTTTTTAGTGCTATCATATTGATTTTTTTGTTAACCAAATTCGTAAACTCCTCTTCCTGCTTTAACAGAATGCATCTGCCCCCGATAGGCTCATCAAAAGAGGACGCTCCTGCAAAGATCCCCTGCATAATGCGGGGGTTTTTTATTTTACCAACTTTGTAAACATGGTAAAAAGACTTGTCTCGTTCCTTTGATCTCATGAGGCAAGTCATACATCCGTCCTGAATTTCCAAATCTCCAAAATAAACACGATCCTGACCTATTAATGTTAACCTGACTAAATGCCCCATACGCTGTATTTTTACCGGTGACTGCAGTATTTCCGTTTCACGTGCATTTTTTCTTATCAAAGAATAATAGTTACCAACATATTGTAAAAGCAGCGGATCAATTTTTAAGTAGTTCTGAAAATCTATAAAATTCCCGAAGCCAATGTGTTTTACTATTGTATTTAATTTTTCTAATCGCAGATTAATTTCCTCAACACTGTTTTTGTTAGCCTCAGTCATTTGCCCATAAAGTTTTTCACTTAAGTATCGATAATCAACATCCTTAATTGCATCTGCAATAGTTAGGAACCCAGCTTTATCAAGCTTCACTTTAAAATGGTCACTAAGGTGCTTGAACATCAATTCAAGATCTTGTACTGGCACTTCGAGATTCATAAAAGAGATACGGTTTAAAATCGTGTAGTTAAAGTAGAAAAAAAAGAACTACGGAAAAAGTAGGGTTAAGAAAGCGCTTATGCAATCCCCATCTTTGTAATAGATAATTGATCAACTATCCCGAAGCATCACTCGCGAAGGTGCTTCATTTAGTCGAACCAAATGGATGAATAAAGTCTGGATGTGAGAGTCACGCGGCATTTATCCACACGGCAAGGCTCCTCTCACACTTAATGGCTGAGGCCAGTAGTATGTAGAATAACATTTTGATTTTCAATGACTTGAAATCTGACCGATTTCAAGAACGGGAATCGTGTTACCTATCCAATCCTGCCTCGGCCCATTTCCAAACCTTTAACTATTTTAAAATGAAACGGATAAAATATTTTTCAATACTTACTTTAATTTTTGGCGCTTTTGCCTTTGCCTGTAATGAAGATGTTGTTGGGCCTTTGGGAGGAGGTGATGATGAGGATGATGATCCAATCGTTTTACCACCACCACCACCCCCGCCAGGGCAAAGTACTGAAGGTGGAGACACACTTAACATTTAATTAATGTTTAAACAAATGAAAAAACCATTCCGATAGGGGTGGTTTTTTTTTATATTAATCTACAATTTTAAAATATAGAAAACCAAAGTATGTTGCGCTGCCTCGCTCTGACTTTATTCATCTCTTCTGTACTGCATGCTCAGGTTTCAGATAATACTTTAATTGTTAATCTGAAGAAACCCTTAGATACAACTACTTCAAATCACGAACAGATTTTTTACCAAATTGCCCAAACTTATCAGCAGAATAGATTATATGACAGTGCTATTTCCTATTACCAAAAATGTCTCACTGGCTATGCAGAGAAAAGCTATGAAATTGGTATGGCCTTTACACACAACAACCTCGGGACTGTTTTCAACAAAACAGGAAAAATTGATAGCAGTATTTTTCACTATAAAGTAGCTATCAAATATTATCGAAATCAAAATGACACTACTAATATAGCATCGTCGCTTACCAATTTGGGAATGGTCTATAATCAAATTGGCTCTTATTCTCTGGCTTTGGAAAACCTGCTAATTGCGGTCAGATTACTAGATCCTCTGGGAAACACACCATCATTAGGAGCTTGTTATAATACCATTGGAAGTATTTATGCCAGTCAGGAAGATTATGATAATGCCATAGCTTATCATAGAAAAGCACTTTCAATGCGAAAATCATTAAATATCCAAAACGAAATAGCTTCTTCCCTAAATAATATTGGGACAATTTATCGAAATCTGGAAGAGTATGATAGTGCTTTATTGTATCTCAATCTATCATTAAAAATAAAAGAACAATTAGACGATCAATCACTTGTTGCGAGTACCCTCAATAATATTGGTGGTGTATTGATCAATCTTGATCAGATTACGGAAGCAAAAGCTTATTTGGAAAGATCACGAATTCTGAGATCAGTTTATGATAAAAGTGGTCGAGCGATTACTTATAATAATTTGGCCAATGTGCATAACCTGCTCAACCAACCACAAAAATCCCTTCTCTATCTGGATTCAGCACTTGCCTTGATAAAGGAGGGAGGCTTTTTATCCGAGAGAGAAGATAACCTCAACTTTCGTATGGCTGCCTACGAGCAGCTCGGCCACTATGATAAGTCCCTCGACTGTGCCAAGGAATTAATGGCTGTTAGAGACAGCCTGCTTAATGGTGAAAAAGTACAGCGCCTCATTGAAATGCAAACTAAGTACGAGACCGAAAAGAAAGAACAATCCATAGCCATGCTGGAAACTGAACGAGAGTTACAAAAGGCTGAAATAGATTTGAGCCGTCTATGGATCATCATCCTGGGCATTTCAGTTGTTCTGGTTCTTGTAATAGGGCTATCTATATATACTAAATTCCGTTCAGAGAACCGTAACAAGAAGCAAATTCAACTTCTCATGCAAGAACTGCATCACCGAGTCAAAAACAACCTACAGCTTCTTTCCAATATCTTTAGCCTTCAATCTCGTACCATAACAGATGCAGGTGCCCTGGAGGCGGTGCGAAGTGGAGAGAACCGCATCAATGCTATGGCTATCATTCACCAGAAGCTTTACAGAAAAACGGAAAGCAGATCAGTTAACACTTACGACTATCTTAATGATCTAATCAGCCAACTTGCCGATAGCTATGGCTACGATCAAACGGAAAGTGATTCTATTCGGGTAGACATACAACCTATTGAACTGGATGTGGATAAAGTGATACCTGTAGGATTGATCGTCAATGAATTGGTTAGTAATTCCTTCAAATATGCTTTTCCAGCTACAGAAAGCCCGGTTCTTAAAGTAATCTTACATATAGAGAAAGCTCAATTACATCTGTGTGTAGAAGACAACGGCCCCGGTTTCGAGAAGCCAGACAAATTTGAAAGTTCAATGGGACTGAATATTATAGAAACATTGAGCCGGCAATTGAATGCAACTATTAAATGGGATACTTCAAATAAAACCAAACTCTATTTATTAATGCCATTAAATTAACCACCCATGGAAAAAATTTCTGTTTTAATCGTTGAAGATCAACTTCTAATAGCCCAAAACCTGAAGACAATATTGACAGATCATGATTTTGATGTACTGGAAACAGTAGTTAGTGGAGAAGATGCCATTGACATTGTGAATAAAACATTGCCTGACCTGATCTTGATGGATATTCATTTGGCCGGTGAGCTGGACGGGATTGCTACGGCAGAGAAGATCAGGCAAAAGCATGATATTCCCATCATATACCTTTCTGACCATACCGATAGTGATACAGTAGACCGCGCAAAAAAAACTTTTCCTGCTAACTATTTATCCAAACCTTTCAGAACGGCAGACTTGCTAAGGGCTCTTGAAATAGCATTTGTAAATGCCGGCAGGCCGGAAAAGAAAGCTTCATCTACTAAACTGAAAGACCGCATATTTATAAGGATAGATAATCAGAAATCGAAAATGATCCCTTATGAAGATATCATTTACCTGGAAGCTGACCGTGCCTATAGTTCAGTAATGACAGACGAGCAGGAATATAAACTTTCGAATAACATGAGGATTATTTCTGATCAGCTCAACAGCTCTGAATTTATAAAGGTCAGCAGAAAACATATCGTGAATATTAATCGCGTAACTGGTATTGATGGCAACATGATCAAGCTTGGGGATAAGCACGAAGTGCAGATGAGCAAAAGCTATCGCGATGATGTAATGAGTTATTTTAACCTGATCAAATGAAACTTTTGGAAACCAGATCCTTTTGATCGGAAATTGATTTTGGAAACTGTAGTTACGAATTTTAAAATGAGGCAAAAAAATAAAATTTTATGCCCTCAGATAATAAAGAATATGATGTATTTATCTCTCACGCTGTAAGTGATCAGATTGATATAGTAACTCCACTTGTTGATAAACTGGAAGAAGCAGGTATAAAAGTCTGGTGTTCCAGTACACGTTTAATTGCAGGGAAGAAGTTGGATGAGACAATAAGGGAGGGGTTAATTAAATCAAAGCATGGTATATTGGTAATTACCCTAAATTACCTTGGACGAGAGTGGCCACAGAGAGAATTTCATGCGTTATGGGCAAAAGAAAAAGCAAGGATATTTACGGTATGGCACAATATAGACGAAAAGGATATTGAAAAATATGATGGCCAGCTGGCAAAATATACAGCGCTAAACACTAAAAAGGGGTTGGAATATGTAGTAGACCGTTTGGTGAGAGAAATCAAAAAGGAACAAAAAGTACAGTCTAAGCCTGTGTCAAAATCTACATCTACAGAAGTTTATACTGGTACCTTTACTTTCTTGTTATTATCAGCAGTAGCCATTTGGTTTTTCCTCATCAGAGATCTTCCTTCCGATGCACAAATTAATACCTCAATAAAAGATCGTATCCGTACCTTCCAGACTGAGATCATGACTGATCACCAAGTTGAACTACAAAACAGCGAAGGAGATGGAGCAAGCCTTGAAACAATTAGTAACTTTTATGACCGGTATAATAGAATTAAAGCGCACTACCGCAATGAGTACTTTTTCGGGACCGGTTATGCAAAATTCAACTTTAAGAAAAATGTGGAACCAGCTGTGGATAAAAATCTGGATTTGCTGACACCGGAAAATGCTTACGGCTTTGAGCAACCTGATATTTATTTAATCAACCATAAACCCAGCCCGCACACCCTTGACGTAAAATATATCTTCATTAACACTCAGCCCGCAGATTATCAAATTGTGGATGAAAATAAAGTTGATGACTACACCTACCTGGTAGAAGTAATTTATCAAAATTATATTCGATACCTGTCCGTAGCCCTTACGTATTCCAAGCGCTCTGATTGGATGAAAAGAAAAGAGACGGTATTGCTTGGCTTTATGCCTACTGAAACTTACAAGTTTAAAAAGGAAGAAGACAAATGGGTTTTTGCAGGCCTTGAAGATTGACGGTTTCTACTCACTGGGAAAGTAAACCCAGTCCTTGGGAAACATAATTCAATATACTTAAGCCATTGCTCTTTCTTGTAGTAAATTGAAAACCATTAAAAATGAATCTCTTTAAAAACGAATCCATACTCGTAAAGTCGGAGTCAGAGGTGGTTGTACTTACTACACATAGGCTCCGCTATCAGGATAAGAAAGAACTAACCAGTATCATGTTGAAACAGATTAGTAGCATTGATATAAAATATACCAGCCACCCGTTGTTAATCATACTTGCTGTAATAACTGGGTTGGAAGGAATAGTTATTTTGAGCAATTCTGAGACGGAGATTGCTATTCTTGCGCTGTTCTCGGCCGGAATTTTAGCAGCCTTGTTTTTAAGTTCGAGGAAACACGTTGTTACCATTTCTTCAGCCAGCTCTCGCTTGGTGTTTCATACCAAAGGCATGGGTGAGCAGTCTGTGGAAAGTTTTGTGGATAAAGTTGAAGCAGCTATAGCGGAGTTATGAGCTTTCGATATCAACGAAGGGTAAACCTGGGCAAAGGCTCCCATTTGAATTTTAGCAAGACGGGAGTTTCCTACAGCAAGCGCACCAAATTTGGCACGGTAGGTTCTCGTGGTTTTTCCATCAGAACAGGTATTCCCGAGGTTGACCTTTAGAAAAAGTTGGGGCAAAAGCTCTGGTGGATTGGTCTTCTTCTTAGCTTTTGGAGTATTGTTGCTATCTGTCATTGTAGTTTATAACCTGCTTCGGCTCCTTGCCTTTGGCATAGCTTTTTTGATTAAAAAAATGAGAAGCAAAGCCTGAAAATGACTAAATTAAGCTAATCACGATCAAAAGCGCCCACCATGAAAAAGCTCATCAAGTATTTAATGCTGCTGACTGTTCTTACTATTCTCTTTGTAAAAACAGCAGATGCCCAGGCTGTATATATCACCAAAACCGGTAGCAAATACCATGATGAAACCTGCCAATATTTAAGCCATAGCAAATATCCCATTGCATTGATTGATGCCAAAGAGCGGGGCTATGAACCATGCAAAGTTTGCAAACCAACCACTACCGTAACACGGAAAGAAATTGAAATTGAAAAGAGCAAAATCATTGAACCTCCAAGGATCGAAAAAAATGTTGTGTCAAAACAATGCTCAGTCAGAGCCAAAACTACAGGTAACCGTTGTCGGCGAATGACAAAGAATGTAAGTGGAAAGTGCTGGCAACATGAGTAATACAAGCTTTAGGAAAGTAGCTCGGCACTCTCGGAAAAAGAATTTATAAAGAAAGACAATCTTTATCAAATTAGTTCCAGTACTAAAAATCTATAGTTATGGAACACTGCTTAAACCTTAATGTCTCTTCTGTCATTGTTGCTTTCGATGACAACTCAGCATTTGAGTATACATATGCAAGTGCAGATAAGTCCAATATTGAAAGAGCAAAATCATTTGCTCAACAGGATATGGACTTAATATCCATATCAATCAGAAGATGAAATTCCGGTATCCAAGAAAAATGCGTTAAGTGTTACAGCTATCTATGAATTGGATATCCTATCTATAGTTTACTTAAATCCCCGATATAATGGAACTGACAAAAATTTTTAAAAATGGTATAAATCACCATACAAATGGTGTGGACAATGTTGTGCAAAAACAACAAAATCAATATTCTCTTCATAATGGAGAAAAGATTTATGACTTAATCAGAAAGGAAATTAATGCTGCACACTCAAGCATTTACATCGCCGCCTCTTGGTTTACAGATTATGACTTGTTTAATGCCCTTCTTCAAAAGCATACTGATAATACTTCAATTGAAATACAGATAATACTGGATGGGAAAAAGGATAACTTTTATCTTCCCTTTAAAAAACTTGTAGATAATGGTGCAAAGGTAAAACTTATAAAGAAGGCTACACCGTACGGTCAAATGCACGATAAGTTTTGCATTGTGGATAATCAGAAACTGATTTCCGGCTCTTACAACTGGAGCAAAAATGCCAGGAGTAACAATGATGAAAATGTCATATATACGGAAGATCCTAAATTGGTTATGGAGTTTGTTGAGAAGTTCAATTCGCTTCTGGAAGCCAGTACAGATTTTGATCCCGAAAATTTGCACAAAATAGAAGAGGCGGAAGAATCAACCTTAAGGATGATAGAAGCGGATGATATTTCGAATTATGAAGATTTGATTACCCGACTCATATATACACAGGTACATAGTTACGATGAAAATAAATTGCTTGAGCAAGGAAAAGATAGAAGTAAAAAGTGTGCGGGTGATGCGGAGAATCTATTACATGAACTGGATAATGTTTATTCAGGATTTCTCAGAGATATCAAAATTTCAAATGATAAAAAGGAGGTTATAAAACTAACCCTTCAGGAACAACTACAGCGGTCTAAAAGTGAAGCCGACCTTAAAGCCAGAAGTGAAATAGGCTTACTGGAGAAAGAAGCAACTATACAGCGGTCTGTAATTGAGGATGAAATAGGTACGGTAAAGAACGATATCGCTTTAATCGAAGTGGAAGTTGATAATATAAAATCGAATCAGTATAAACCTTTGGAAGCAAAACTTAAGGATACTGATGATAAAATAATCGAAATATCAAATAGTACTTACCGACCTAAAATACAGCTATATACTTTTATCCCCAACATCGTACTGATGTTGCTAGTCATGCTGTATTGCGGCATATTTTATTCGTCTGCTGCTTATATACTTATATATTCTAAAGATGATGCCACCGAAGCTAAATTGAACGGAGAAATTGTTAAGAGTCCGGACATCTTTTATGGAGATGCCATTCCCAGGGCCTTAGATAGAGGTACCATTAGTCTAATATTCATACTCCTGGTACCCATATTTATTATGGGACTTATTTTTTGTCATAAATAAATTTGAAAACCAGCTGGTGAAATATCTGGTTTTATTCACGGTGATCATTTTTATTGATGGTTTTACGGCTTATAAAGTAGCAGAGTCCATCCATCAGATTAAATACCTAAAAGGACTGACAGACGAATCATGGAGTTTTTCTCTGGCCTTGGCAAACAGTGATTTTTATCTGGTTTTAGTTTTTGGCTTGTCGGCTTTAATAACATTTGAGCTTCTTCTGGGACACTGGCTTAAGGTGATGGATAGCCGCAATAGCGATAGCAAATATCATAAATCTCAAAATGAATTGGTTCATCAAAAACAAATCAGAGCCAAGCTAGAGTCAGAATTTGCTGATTTGAATGATGAGATAAATCTGAAAAAGGTTGATATAAACAATAAAATCGAAGAAATCACTAAGCTTAAAAGATCAATTAGTCAACTTGAAAGTGATTTGGAGCATAAGCGACACAGTGTTCAAAGCACATACGAACACCATAAGTTTACTTTTGAAAATATTACCCGAATTAACCTGGTCAGAGTTGATAATGAAACTTTCACATTTTCAATAGTATATATGCTTGATAGGGTTTCTACTTTCATGAGAGGTTGGAAAGACTTCTTGCATGAGCACTTTGCCGTAGATATAGCAATTCAAAAATCCAGACTAGCAGATGAACAAGTTCTGATATGGAAATCAAATAATTTACAGAATCTAAAGGAGCCTACCCTATGAAAAATTTATTGATGTATGTAATAGCATTTGGAATATTTTTTGGATGCTCTTCAAAGGCGGTAGATAAAGAGCATAAGGTCATTAAAAGGATCAATTACGGACATAACATAGTTATTCTCGCTGATCTCAGCAATAGAGTACTACGGCAAAAAAGCTTACATGACACAACGATTATCTATAATATAATTGATAAGCTTAAGCCATTTTTTGAGAAATCTGTTGATCTCAATATATATGATAGGTTCGCTTTCTATTCCATTAATCAATATTGCGTTGATCGATTAATTGATCAGAATCCAAAGTTCAACCTTGATTTGGCTGAGTTTAAAAATCATGAACTTGAATTATCAAATTATTTATACCGCAGTCAAAAACGTAACTACGACAGTGATGTTTCCAAGATTAAGGCCACCGTTAAAAAGCTTTATGGGAATAATGCCAGGAATACAATATTGCCAGCTGATGTGTGGCACTACTTCAACGAGGTGCTTGACAATACTATTGTAGACACAACGTCCTTCAAACAGGGAGTATACCTGAATAGAAGGAAGAATAAGGTAATACTGATAACGGATGGATATGTTGAGGCTGGCAAATATGGCAATGACAAAACTATGTTGGATAAACGAAATCCAAATAGAACGAAATTTTTAAGCACCAGCTTACTGAACAAGTTCCGCAGTGAGTTTAATAATTCGGAATTTGCGGAACTGGAAAAGTTCTATACCACTAATAAGTATGGTCTGATTCCTGTTAAAAACCCATTAATATCGGAGATTGAGTTACTTGTATTGGAAATAGATGACAGAACAATTAAAAATGGTGTAACCTCAGTTTCTCCGACTGATGCTAAGATCATTAAACTATTTTGGCATGAATGGTTTGAACAATCAGGAATAGATCCAAAGCATTTCGAAATACACGATGTAGTTAAAAATGAACAGGAATTGGATGCAATACTTACAAGTTTTTTGAGTAAGTAAATAAGCTAATCTTTTTAGGAAACCAAACCTCGCCATTCGGAAAGCAAATTTCTCAAATCCTCTCCACCGACCTTAATTGGTTGAAAAAAGAGGAACCATGATCAGAAAATTACTATCGTTAATGGTGTTAGCAGGTTTAATATGTTTTTCTGGATGTACGACAGAGGAGAGCGGCTGCCCTGATACCAATTGTGCAGATTATGCCACTCAGGCTGATGCTCAGGCGGCCTATAATGCTGACCCTCAATGCCACGGGGATTTGGATGCTGATGGAGATGGCACGGCATGCGAAAAAGGCACTTCGGGCTCAGGAAGCAGTGGATGTCCTACAACCGCCAATTGTGGATGTTCAGGAAAGAACAAAAGTGAGTGTGGGGGGCCTTGCTGTAAATGGGTAACTGGCTCAGGTTGTAAATGTAGCTGAGCAGTTCATGACCTGTCAAGAGATCGCTGCAATTTAGGAACTGCAGCGATCTTCAAATTAATCTAATTATTCAAGTTTTTTGAAAAGAACTGCTCTGCTAACAGAACCGTTTTTTCATGCACGCTATTTCTATCAACCGTGTTATGATCTCTAAAAAACATTGGAGACTCACTTTTTAAAGGTTCATGAGCTTGATTAAGAAAAGCATAATGTCCTACTTTTCCGCGATGTAAAAAGAAAGTAGAACTTTGGATTAGCTGATGATAATGAAGCGCATTAGTTTTGACAGGAGCAATTTCATCACCTTCAGCTCCCATAATAAGAACAGGCCTGCCAACTTCCTGAAATTGGCTTTTGACACTGAAGCCCTGCCCAAGTGCAGGGGCTATGGCTACAAATGCTTTTATACGACGGTCCATCAGGGATTGTTCTTCGAGATACTCTTGCCTTATTTTATCTATAAACAATTGATCATGCAGAAAATCAGATAATTCTTGGAGCTCTGGAACTTGCGCTTCTTTTTCTCCTTTGTCAGA
The DNA here is from genome assembly GCF_016775155.1 of Fulvivirga marina. Taxonomy (GTDB): domain Bacteria; phylum Bacteroidota; class Bacteroidia; order Cytophagales; family Cyclobacteriaceae; genus Fulvivirga; species Fulvivirga marina. The sequence continues at coordinate 76,176 of NZ_JAEUGD010000023.1, forward strand.
TCTCATAAAGCTGAGCAACTGGTCGTAATCTAGTCTACCTCCCGCGAGTGCAATTGCGGTAAACCCTCCAAGAGAAAAACCAGCTACCCCAATTTTTTCTTTATTAACTATCTTGCCGATTTTATCATCGACCAACAATGCACTAAGGACAAAAGAAATATCTTTGGGACGTTCCCAGACTTTGAGAAATTGCTCCGGGATTTTATTGTCATATGTATTTCCCCAATGATCTACGGCTGCTACTACATACCCTTGCTTTACAAGTCCGGTGGCGAGCCATTCCAAAGTCAGTCTTCCACCACCGGTGCCGTGAGAAATTATAACTAGGGGGTAATTTTTTATCCGTAGGGATAGCATTTCTTTTGGTGGTTTCCCTTTTAAAAGGCGATTGCAGTTTTATGTCTGTTTCACCTGGAGCCTCGTTGCTTGGATACCAGACTTCAGTAATTAGTAGTCGGTTTCTTGCGTCATCATGTAATTCCAACGTACGCTGACCAATATAACCCTGTGCTTGAGCAACCCAGGAATATAATGTGAAAATAACTAAACCAAATGCTTTATTCATGCTTTAATTTTTTTGCATAGGTATCGAGTTATAAGACAAAAAGCATTGACAAATGTCAAAAACTGCGATCTGATTTTAATCTGCTTAGGGTTTCCTGAGATATGCCCATATAACTTGCTATAATACGGTTGGGCAGGCGATTGATTAAGTGAGGCTCATGTTTCAGAATTCTTCTATACCTTTCAGTGGCGTTCATAGTTACAAAAGACTCTATGCGAAGAATACTTTCGACATAGTTATGCTCGAGTTCTTTGCGATATAAACTTTCCCAGCCCGGAACAGAAGACAGTAACCTTTGGAAATCGTGGTGATGTATTTTTAATAGTTCAGACTTCTCCACAGTGTCTATCAAAGCAATGGAAACATCCTGTTTAATAAAACTTGGAAATGCCGTACCAAACTGCCCTTTAAAGGCAAAGAACCTAGTAGACTCCTTTCCGTCGGGCTGAATGCAAAACACTCTCAGGCAACCTTTATTTACAAAATATAAATGTTTGGAGGTTTGCCCTTTGTGGAGAAGGAGTTCACCTTTTTCGGTGATTACCGGTTGGAAGTAGGATAGGAGGGTCTTTATTTGGTCAGCTTTAAAACGCTCTTCGGAGAGTAACTTGTCTTTAAGTAGTCCTAACATTTAAATAGAGTAGATTTTCAAGGTTTTTTGAAAACCTTGAAAATCTCAACAAAATTATTCGTTTCTCAAAGAGTTAACAGGATTTGATCTGGCTGCCTTGATAGACTGATAACCAACAGTAAGCCATGCTATTACAAAAGCTGTTAACCCTGCAAAAAGATATAAGCCAAACCCGATTTCAACTTTGTAGCTGTAATTATTCAGCCATTGTGACGATGCCCACCATGCTAGAGGAGCAGCAATAACAAAAGCTACAATAATGAGCTTGCTGAATTCTTTTGACAGCATGAATACAATTCCTCCAACAGAAGCACCCAATACCTTGCGGATACCGATTTCCTTGGTACGTTGCTCAGCCATAAATGCTGCCAGGGCGAATAGACCCAAGCAACCTATAAACACCGCCAGACCAGAAAATATGGTAAACACATTTGCCAGACGCTTTTCTGTCTTATACATCGTACCAAAATCACTATCCAGGAAGCTATAATTAAATGGCAATTCAGGTGCGAATTTCTTCCAGGTATTTTCTACTGATGCCAATACACTTTGTATATCTTCTGTAGCAAATTTTGCTGATATCATGCTGGTGCTTCTGCCAAGAGCCAGGCCAACCGGGCCGATGTTTTCTTTCATAGACTCAAAATGAAAATCCTTAACTACTCCAATGACATTATACTTATCATAAACATCTTTGGAAACAGCTCCCGTTTCACCATCAAACTGGAAGGTTAACAGGCTATTAGCATCACTTATTTTTTTGAAGCCATATGCCTTGAAAGCTGCTTCATTCAAGATAATAGCATCGGAATCAGATGCCATCTCCTCATTAAAGTCACGCCCATCTACAAGCTCCATACCTAATGTGGAAATATAGTTTTCATCTACTCTCCAAATTTGCATATTCACCATGTTATCCTGCCGTGGCTCCTGGCCATCTTCCCAAAAGCTGATATCGCTGCGGTTGTACCCATGTACAGGCAGGTAGCCAGATACCGTGGCACTCGTTACATTTGGAATTTGCTCAATCTCCTTCTTAAACGGGTCTACCTTGTCATTAAGCATGTAGGCATCACCGATGATCAATACCTGGTCTTTTGAAAACCCTAACTTTTTGTTTTGGATAAAACTTAGTTGTTGATACACAGTGGCAGTAGCGATAATCAATAAAATGCTTATAAAGAACTGAAATATTACCAGCCCACTTCGAATCAGGCTACTTCCTGTACCAAGAGCTAATTTCCCTTTTAATACATTAATGGGCTTAAATGCACTGAGAAAAAATGCCGGATAAACACCTGCGAGCAGGCCTATAAAAAGGGCGCAAAGTAAGATAACCCCATAAAAAATCGGACTACTGAGAGGTATTTCCATGGCTTTGCCAGAAAGATCATTAAAAAAAGGAATAGCCATAGAAGCCAGCGCAATGGCAATAACGAAAGCAACAAGACATAGCAAGATAGTTTCTAAAAGAAATTGCTTAATTAAATGAGATCGAAATGAACCTAACACTTTACGCACACCTACTTCTTTGGCTCGGTTTGAAGATCTGGCTGTAGATAAATTCATAAAGTTGATACAGGCAATGACCAAGATAAACATGGCTACAGCCGAGAAGAGATAGACATAAGTGATATCACCGGTAGGACCAATATCAAAAATGAAATTTGAATATAAATAAATATCATCCAATGACTGGATGTTAAAAACTACATAATTTCCTGCTGCCTCAAACTCTTCCAAGGATTTACCAATATACGCCATGATTTCTGGTTCTAAATGACGCCTGGTCATTTCATTCAGTTTTTCCTCAAAAGCATCGGGATCAACCCCTTCCTTAAGTAGAAAATAAGTAAAGAAGTTATTGCTAAGCCATTCGTTGTTTTTGCTTTCCTCCAATGAGGACATTGACATTAGAAAATCAAATTGTAAGTGACTGTTCACAGGCATATCATCATAAACAGCCGTCACGTGATACTCCTCATCACTATCAAGCGTTATAGTTTTCCCTAAAGGGTCTTGTGTTCCAAAATACTTAGATGCAGTACTTTTGCTGATAGCAACTGACATAGGGTCTTTTAATGCTGATTCAGGATTACCTTTAATCACTGGAATGCTAAATATGCTGAAGAAGTCAGCATCAGAAAATATTAACCGGTTTTCTTTAAAGCTTTCAGTCATGCCATCAATAGATACCATGAATGATCCTCTTCTGCGAAACCTCACAACACTTTCTACCTCTGGCAATTCGTCAGAAAGAGCCTGAGCTAAGGGAGCCGGATTAACGGCAAAATGGAGTTCATTTCCATTAAAACTACCATGCCTTACTATACGAAATACCCGGTCCTTTTTGGCATGATAGCTGTCATAACTTAGCTCATCACCTACAAATAGGGCTATCAGCATACAGCACGCCAAGCCGACAGCTAAACCAGACACATTGATAAAGGAGTAGAATTTATGCTTGGATAAGCTCCTTACCGCTATCTTAAAATAATTTTTAAACATGATCTTTGCGTTGTTATTTGATAAAATGAGTGTTTGATTTTGAACTTGTTGTATTTCTTGTTCAGAGCCAAAGCTCTTTATCACGGAGTCATAGGCGTCAATGAACTTTTCTCCTGAAGATATTCTTTCTTCCACCAGGGTACAGACATGATCCAGAAGCTCCTCTTCAAGGTCCTCCAGTACAATGCCTCTGTAATTGATATCTTTTTGTATATAATCTATTTGATCATTTGAAAGCTCCATGATTTTATAAAGCAGGTTTGATCTGTAACACGCGGCTCATCATACTTATGAAATCGGTAAATTCATCTACTTTCTTCAATACAGAAGACTGGCCCGTTTCTGTTAATCGATAGTATTTTCTAATTCTCTTACCCATAGAAACTTTTTCAGTAATAAGTAAACCTTCAGCTTCCAGCTTGTGTAATGTTGGATAGAGAGCACCTTCAGTAAGTACCATCTGACCGTCGGATAGTTCCTTGACCTTTTGTGTGATTTCATATCCATACATTTTACCCTCATCAGCCAGAAGTTTCAGGATAATCATCTGAAGGGTTCCTTTTAATAATTCTTTTGAATGCATAAGTCTTTAATACATTAGAGTCTTATGTATTAGACGCGTGAATTTTCAAAAGGTTGCGCGTTGATACTTTAAAATGTAACAGGTTGCTATTTAGAGGAAAATGAAGCGCAGTAAAATTTCTTCACAATTGGTATGCATGCATAACAAATTTTATTATATTTGTTATCCATCATTCCAAATAGTGAGGTGCCGCTTACCAAAGAATATGAAATAACCTTTGGTAGTACACTTAAGATACAAATAAATGAAGCGAGAAGAAACAATTGACCACAATATTAAAACTGCTTGGCATGCTATTGCTAGAATGTATAACCAGCAGGCTGTGAAGCAAGACATAACAACCTCGATCGGTTTTGTACTGCTTAATATTTCTTCTAAAGATGGTACCCCTGCTACGAAGATAGCTCCGCTGATGGGACTGGAGTCAAGAAGCTTGACACGTGTGTTGAAAAACATGGAGGAGAAAGGCCTTGTCTATCGCCAGCCAGATGAAAATGATAAGAGATCTGTACGAATTCACCTTACGGAGAAAGGAAAAGAAAAAAAGGAAGTTTCCAGAAAAACAGTTTTGACTTTTAATGAGGCCGTACGAGCCAAAATTCCTGAGTCTAAGCTTAAGGTCTTTTTTGAGGTGATTAATGACATCAATGAAATTATAGAGAAAAATAATATATACGAAAACGGAAAAACAATCAATCAACAATGACCAGAAGAATTAACAAAGTAGCAGTGTTAGGTTCGGGGATCATGGGTTCCCGGATCGCTTGTCACTTCGCGAACATTGGAGTAAAAGTGCTGTTGTTAGATATCGTTCCTCGTGAATTAACAGAGGATGAAAAGAAGAAGGGCTTAACGTTGGAAAATAAGGCGGTCAGAAACCGTATAGTCAAGCAGGCCTTTGATTCAGCTGTGAAGTCTAAACCAGCACCCCTTTATAATAAGGAATTCGCAAGCCGCATCACCTTAGGAAACTTCGATGATGATATGGCCGCCATTAAAGACTGTGACTGGACCATTGAAGTAGTTGTTGAAAACCTTGATATCAAAAAGAAAGTTTTTGACCAGGTTGAGAAGCATAGAAAGCCAGGTACACTCATTACTTCTAATACATCAGGTATTCCTATTCACCTGATGTTAGATGGGCGAAGCGATGATTTTCAAAAGAACTTCTGTGGAACACACTTTTTCAATCCTCCGAGGTACTTGAAATTATTGGAGATTATTCCGACACCAAAAACAGATCCGGAGATAACAGATTTCTTAATGCATTACGGAGACCTTTATCTGGGCAAAACTACCGTATTATGTAAGGATACTCCTGCATTCATTGCTAACAGAGTAGGTATTTTTGCTATCCTGAAGGTGATTGATTCTATGCAGAAGTTGGATCTTAATGTTGATGAAATTGATAAACTGACTGGCCCGGTAATAGGAAGACCTAAGTCTGCAACTTTCAGAACTTCTGATGTTGTAGGTTTAGATACCCTTATTAAAGTTGCTAATGGTTTGTATCAGGGCTTGCCTAATGACGAAGGTAGAGAAACCTTTAAACTGCCTGAAGTTGTAGCCAAACTTGAAGGGAACAAGTGGTTGGGAGATAAGACTGGCCAGGGCTTTTACAAAAAAACCAAAGATGAAAAAGGCAAAACTCAAATACTTACTCTCGACCTTAAAACTTTAGAATACAAACCGAAAGAAAAGGTTAAGTTCGGTACGCTTGAAACAACCAAGTCGATCGAAAACCTTAAAGAAAGATTTAAGCCTTTATTCTCAGGAAAAGATAAAGCAGGAGAATTCTACAGAGACTCATTCTATGCTTTATTTAAATATGTTTCTAATCGAATCCCGGAAATAGCCGATGAGCTATATAAAATTGATGATGCAATTTGCGCCGGCTTTGGTTGGGAAGTTGGTCCATTCGAAACATGGGATGCAGTTGGTGTTAAGAAGACCGTTGAAAAAATGGAGGAAATGGGCTATAAACCTAATCAATGGGTTTATGATATGCTTGATGCCGGAATAGAGTCTTTCTATACAGCAAAAGACGGAGTTAGAAACTATTATGATATAGAATCTAAATCTTATAAGCCTGTTCCTGGCGCTGACGAATATATTATTCTGGATAATATTAGAGAAAACAAAGTGCTTTGGAGCAATGCCGGATCTACAATATTTGATTTGGGAGACGGTGTAATCAATGTGGAGTTCCATAGCAAGATGAACACCTTAGGTGGAGAAGTTGTTGAAGGAATAAACCGAGCCATTGACATGGCTGAAAAAGATTATCGAGGCTTAGTAATTGGTAATCAGGGCGCGCAGTTTTCTGCGGGAGCCAATCTGGGAATGGTATTTATGTATGCCATAGAACAGGAATATGATGAGATTGATTTCATGATACGTCATTTCCAGAATACTATGATGCGAGTACGTTACTCTTCAGTTCCGGTAGTGGTGGCCCCACACGGCCTTACACTTGGTGGAGGTTGTGAAATGACAATGCATGCCGATGTAGTGCAGGCAGCTGCCGAAACCTATATTGGTCTTGTAGAGGTTGGTGTTGGTCTTATCCCTGGCGGTGGCGGTACTAAGGAGCTAACTAAAAGGGTATCCGATGCGATTGAAGAGGGTGATGTTGAATTAAATGCTTTACAAAATGCATTTATGAATATTGCTACCGCCAAGGTGGCTACTTCAGCACATGAAGCTATCGGTATGAACATTATCCGTCCGCAAGATAAAATCACGATTAATAAAGACAGACAAATTGCTGATGCCAAAACTACAGTACTAGAGTTGGCTAATGCAGGATATACACAACCTATCCAGGCTACCAACATCAAAGTTCAAGGTAAGACTGGTATGGCTTTGTTTATGGCCGGAGTTAACGGTATGAAAATGGGGAAATACATTTCAGAACATGATGTGAAGATTGCCAATAAGATTGGATATGTGATGAGTGGTGGAGACCTATCTTATCCACAGGAAGTATCGGAGCAGTATCTTTTGGATCTGGAAAGAGAGGCCTTCCTGTCATTGACAGGGGAAAAGAAAACTCTGGAAAGAATACAGTCAATACTTACTACTGGTAAACCGCTTAGAAACTAGTTATTGAAAGCTAAACACCAGAAGTCAGAGACTGTAATAAGAATCTGATGTATTTATAGTACTACTCAAAAATTAAAAAATAAAATGGACGCATATATAGTAAAAGGATTTAGAACAGCGGTAGGACGAGCTAAGAAGGGTGGTTTTCGCTTCACTCGACCTGATGATCTTGCAGTGGATGTTATTACACATCTCATGTCATCAATCGACGGGTTGGAAAACAATATGGTTGATGATGTAATTGTGGGTAATGCTGTGCAGGAGGCAGAACAAGGTATGCAAATGGGAAGAATGATCTCACTCATGGCCCTTGGCATCGATACTCCTGGTATGGTAATTAACAGATACTGTGGTTCAGGTCTGGAGGCCATTCATCTTGCCTCTGCAAAAATTAATGCCGGTATGGCGGATGTAATAATTGCCGGAGGAACCGAATCTATGTCAATGGTACCGGTTATGGGATTTAAAACAGCCCTTAATTACAAAATTACTTCTGAGCACCCTGACTATTATACCAGTATGGGGCTTACCGCTGAGCAAATTGCTCAGGAATGGAAAATCTCACGAGATGATCAGGATGAGTTTGCTTACAACTCTCACATGAAGGCAGTAGAGGCGCAAAAATCCGGAAAATTCAAGGATGAGATTTTACCAATCACCGTGAAAGAAACCTACGTTGAGGACAATAAAAAGAAAACCAGGGAATATACAGTTGATACAGATGAGGGGCCAAGGCCGGAAACAACAAAAGAAGTCCTAGGTAAACTTAGGCCTGTATTTTCTGCAGGAGGATCAGTAACAGCTGGTAACTCTTCACCGACTAATGATGGAGCAGCCTTCGTTGTAGTAATGTCCGAGAGAAAAGTAAAAGAGTTGGGACTCGAGCCAGTGGCAAGGTTGGTAAGCTATGCCGCTGCGGGCGTTGAGCCACGTGTAATGGGTATAGGTCCTACTTACGCCATTCCGAAAGCACTTGATAGAGCGGGCTTGAAAATCAATGATATTGATCTTATTGAGCTTAATGAGGCATTTGCTGCTCAGTCTCTTTCTGTAATCCGTGACCTTGACCTGGATATGTCAAGGATCAACGTGAATGGAGGTGCTATCGCATTGGGTCACCCGCTGGGTAGTACCGGAGCAAGGCTTTCCATAACGTTGCTCAACGAAATGCGCAGAAGAGGAAATAAGTACGGTATGGTTACCGCCTGCGTAGGAGGTGGACAAGGAGTAGCAGGTATTTATGAGTTTTTGAAATAAGGATCAGAGGTGAAAAGTGAAACCTAAAAGGCGTTCTTCTGTAAAGTAGGTTTCACTTTTCAAAAATACGTAAAGCAATAAATAATCTAATGGACTTGAATGTGAGTTTCAGCAGCTGACATTTAAGATTTCCACAATAATAATCTTAATATTATGAGTACTACAGCAACAGAACAATCAAAAGAAACGTCGACAGGAACTGCGTCGGCAATAAAAGGAGGTGAATTCTTAATCAGAGAAACTGAAGCTAAGGAAATATTTACTCCTGAAGAATGGACCGAAGAGCAAAAAATGATTGCTCAGACTTGTAAGGATTTTCTTCAACAAGAAGTTTTCCCCAAACTAGACGATCTGGATTCCATGAAGCAGCCAGAGTTGATGCCTGCATTACTCGATAAGTCGGGAGAGCTTGGACTTTTGGGTACATCTATTCCTGAGCAGTATGGAGGTTTTGGTATGGACTTCAATACTTCAATGCTTGTATCGGAGGTTTTGGGTGCCGGTCATTCATTTGCAGTAGCTATTTCAGCTCACACAGGTATCGGTACTTTGCCTATCTTGTATTATGGAAATGAAGAGCAAAAAGCTAAGTATCTACCAAAACTAGCTACAGGTGAGTGGAAAGCTTCATACTGCCTGACTGAACCAGATTCTGGATCAGATGCTAATTCGGGAAAAACCAAAGCTAAATTGACAGAAGATGGTAAGCACTACATCATCAATGGTCAAAAAATGTGGATAACTAATGGTGGTTTTGCCGATGTCTTCATTGTATTTGCCAAAATCGATGATGATAAAAACCTTTCTGCCTTTATTGTAGAAAAGGCTTTTGGTGGCATAACCATGAACGAAGAAGAAAAGAAAATGGGTATAAAAGGATCATCTACCCGTCAGATCTTCTTCAATGACTGCAAAGTACCGGTAGAAAACATGCTTTCTGAGAGAGAAAATGGTTTCAAAATAGCTGTTAATATCCTGAACATTGGTCGCGCAAAACTTGGTATAGCTGCTATTGGTGGAAGTAAAGCAATCATTGACAATGCTACAAACTATGCCAATGAAAGAAAGCAGTTTGGAACGTCAATTTCTAATTTTGGTGCCATTAAACATAAAATTGCAGAGATGGCAACTAAAGTTTATGCTTCTGAGTCAGCACACTATAGAGTGGGTCAGAATATAGACGACGCTTATGCTTCATTAACTGCCCAGGGAATGGAGCCTGCCCAGGCAAGACTAAAATCAGTAGAAGAATTTGCCATCGAATGTGCTATACTTAAGGTGCATGGTTCTGAAGTGCTTGACTTTGTAGCGGATGAAGGCGTACAGATTTATGGAGGTATGGGATTCTCAGCTGAAGGTCCAATGGATCGCGCTTACCGAGATGCCCGTATTAACAGAATCTTTGAGGGTACTAACGAAATTAACAGAATGCTTTGCATTGATATGCTGTTGAAGAGAGCCATGAAAGGTCAGCTTGACCTTATGAGCCCTGCAATGGCTGTTCAGAAAGAGTTGATGTCCATTCCTGATTTCGGAGCTTCTGATGGAGATGAACTTTTTGCAAAGGAGAAGAAAGTATTAAGAAACCTGAAAAAAGCAGGCTTAATGGTAGCTGGTGCCGCAGTCCAAAAACTGATGCAAAACCTGAGTCATGAGCAGGAGATACTAATGAATTTGGCTGATATGCTAATCGAAGGATATGTTGCTGAGTCGTGCTTGTTACGTGTAGAGAAACTTATTAGCCAGAAAGGTGAGGATGCCATGAAGTTGGAATCAGATATGATGCGTGTATATCTATATGAAGCTGTTGAAAGAGCAGCTTCTGCTGGTAAGCAAGCAATTTACGCTTTTGCTGAAGGTGATGAGCAGCGTATGATGCTGATGGGACTAAAGAGATTTACCAAACTCGAACCATATAATCTGAAGGATGCAAGGAGAAGAATAGCTGATCACGTGATCGCTAAGAATCAATATCCCTTCTAAGAGTATCTTAAACCTAAACACTGAGAGAGGCTGTGAATATGCAGTCTCTCTTTTTTATTTATATTGAGGAGGAACTATTACGGGCAGCTGTGTACTTTCCAATTTAACTTTTACCTGTCTGAAATCTCCTACCACTTCACCATCAACTTGCAAAGGCACCATCTTTTTAGATTTTACAATGATCGATGTTGTGGAAAAAATTTTAACGTAGGGAGATTGTTTCATACCTCCTGTAAAGAAATCAAAGGCAATCCTAAAAATAGCGTACCATGGATAAGGTTTGAAAATACATACTTCAAACTTTCTGTCATACAGGCACCCATCTGGATTTACCACAGCTCCAGTGCCGTACTTTGATGCATTGGCAAACACCACCATTTCTGCTCTTCGTCTGAAACGGGTTTCATCTACTATGAAAGTGTACTTGCTGGGAGCCTTTTTAAAAAGCACTTTAAAAAAGTGTGCCGCATAAGCCATTTTTCCTCGAGAACCTCCTTCTTCAAAATTTTTGATCAACTTCGCATTAAAGCCTACATCACTTAAGTGCAATGAAAGGTATTTATCGTTTATGCGCAATACATCTATGTTGATGATACGATTTTTCAATATCACCCTAATAGCTTTTCGTATATTTCTGGGGATGAGTAGCTCTGTTGCCAACCCGTTTGCAGAACCCAAGGGAATGATACCCATGCTTATATTCCTACCCAACAATATTCGAGCTACTAAGTTAATGGTGCCATCTCCACCGCACGCTACTACAGCATCGGGCTTACTCTGTTCAATTTTTTCGGATATTAATATGTGATCGTTTTGACCCTTTGTTTCTATTAAATCAAATGTTACATTGCTTTCGGCACAGCAAAATTTGAGTTCGTTTTTGAAGTCAGCTTTATCAATTCCCCCGGAGATGGGATTGACCACAAATAGTATTTTGTTCATGTGTTATAATAGGAACATTAAGATGGGCTTATAAGTTATAAAATAAAACTAAACTACAATTAAAAAGTTTATTCGTAAACCGATCAAGAAGCTTTCGCTTCGTATAAAGAAGAGCCTTGGTCTGCTTGCTCCACCTATCATCTTGCCTTATCGTGGGTACGGTACGAATCGGCTTGTTCATATTCGAGGTCACGTGCTAGATGATCGCATTTTATATGAGTCAGCGCATAGCGACAAACGCCGTAAAAATTTCAGAGCCATGCTTAGCAGGTATATGAGCAGTCCGATACCCGACGTGCGTGTGGGCATATTTTTGTTTGATCAGGAGTGCATTGTTGAAACGGATGAGAATGGATATTTCGAAAAGGATTTCATGTTTAACAAACCTTTGGCTATATCCGGCTGGCATAAAGTTAGGTATAAAGTACTCGATAAGATCGTAGAGGAGCAGGAAGAGCTTGAAGTTGAGGGAGAGGTTTATATTCATAGAAATGGTGAGGCAAAATACGGTGTAATCTCAGATGTGGATGATACGATACTCATATCTCATGCAACTAAAATACTAAGCAAACTCAGGCTAATTCTAACCAAGAATTCAAAAACTAGATTACCTTTTACTGGTGTTGCTGCCTTTTATAACGCATTACACCACGAGCCTGGCCGATCTGTACAAAATCCCGTGTTTTATGTAAGTAGTAGTGAATGGAATCTGTACGATTTTCTGGAAGATTTTTGTGAGGTGAGAAACATCCCCAAGGGTCCATTTTTACTTCAGGATTTGAAAACAAGTTTGTGGAAGTTGATAAAATCTGGGGGAGGTAACCATTATCACAAGCTCGAAAAAATAAAGCACTTGATGTTAACTTTTGAGGATATGCCTTTTATCTTGATAGGAGATAGTGGACAACGGGATAGCTTATTATATGCTGAAATTACCCGTCAATTTCCTGAGAGAGTTAAAGCAATCTACATACGTGATGTTTCAAAATCCCGAAAGGATGAGAAAGTTAATGCCATAGCACGGGAACTTTTGGTTCATAATGTTGAGATGCTACTTGTTGCTGATACAGAGGAGGCCGCACGTCATGCATATGAGAATGGTTTGATAACAAGAGAAGAAATGCTTCATGTTGTGGAAGAAACAAGGGGGCAAAGCTTAAGGCCTACATCATTAGTAGGTCAGTTAGTTAGATCTGAAAGCCATCAGCATAATAGTGGATGATGTGCTATCGGATATTAGAACATTATTGTCAATATCTTACTTTAACTGCTAGTAGCTTTGACTCTTTCTCTTAAGAATAGATAGCTTTTGTAGGCCGTAGTACTTTGTGTCAAATAGTCTTTACTATAACAGACTAGAGGCAGTCTTATTTTTGGAAGCCTTTTAGAATGGCGTGTTTTTATTTTTGCATAAAACCGTCGGTTGTAAAATTTATCAGGACGTTTGTATTGAAAGTTGTACATTCTTGTTGATCGGGTTCTTTTTACCTTGAGGCTCCGATCAGCATTTAGAAAGATAGTAAATTCATTTTTGTACCCCGCTTTTATCCTCAACTGTTCTTTTGTTGTGAATTGCTTAGGCCCCTTGAAAACTTTTATTTTTACTTGGTGTACACCGCCAGCCCCTTTGATTTTCACGACGCTTTTGGGCTGGGAATTAATAACCTTTTTATCTATTATAACCTGTATCTTTTGTCCTTCTTCTGCTGCTTTAAAAGTAGCTGCTGCCATTTCAGCCATAGCATCCCCGATTATTAACAGCAATCCAACTATAAGTAAACTTTTCTTTTTCATACTGCTCTAGTTTTAATCTCCGTACGTTAACGAAGAAGATCCCTAAATAATTTATAGAAGAACAACCTACGTGCCAAAACTCATTTTAATCTATAAGATACCAATATCCAGTCAGTTTAATATTTATATTTTACCTGGTTTTATGCAAGAAAACAGGCTATTCTTAAAAGTATATTCGTGCCATACCTTAAACGGTAACCGTATAGAAATGCATAGGTGGCTTTAAACAGTACTTATTCTTGATTTTTAGAATAAGCAATAGGTTTTTCATTTATGACGAATTTTTATTTTGATATTTTATAAAAAGCCGATTTTATTTTAACTAAATCTTGAAAATGAAAAATATATTTCTTTTTTTGGGAGATGAGTGTCTCAATAGGGATTTATCGACTCCATGTTGGTTTATTTCTTAGTGTACAACCTTCAGATACTCCTTTTCTTCGCGAAATAGCAGAGTAATCCCCTACTCTTGATTCTGCTCTTGCGAAGGTGCCACCTGTGCATATGGGAATAGGGAGTAATATTATAATCTTAAAAACAGTAAACTTAAATAGATAAAAAATTTTTGCTTCAATGCGCAATCGATTACATATACATACTGCAAACGATTGCCGGGGAATTTAATAGCTAAATAATGAATAAAGTATTGATGAAATGGAACACAGATCTAAACCACGTATGCTGATACTATTACTGTTGATTTCAGTAATGGTAATAGAATTTACACAAGCTCAAACCCATAACTACAGAAGTTCAAAAACTACAAGTGTTGATGCCCTGAAGCCCGATCAGGGTAAAACTTACACCTATAATTTGACAGATGGCAGTGAAATGCCTCAGGATACCAATATTAAGTATGACACTTTTGTCACTACTGATAGCATTCTGACCATGAAAAGTAATGGAGGAACGCAGATTTGGTGGCACGATCCATCACACGGTATAGCTATTTATAATACTAATTCTTTCGAAATAATTGTTGCTGGTGATGCAATTATTACGTTGACAACCTGCACTTACAGTGCCGATAATGCTGTTTTTGCATTGACGGATCCTGATGGCAACCCACTAGGTACTATGGTTGCTGAAAATAATGGCGGAGCGGATGGCTACTCCATTAGCTTTGCTTATACAGGTAATGCGGGTGTTGTAACAGCTATCTTGCAATCGTCAGGTACTGTCTATATGCATGCTGTTGCTATTGAAAATGCTGCTGCCGTAAATCCTGGGAATGGAAAAATTGACGTTTGGGACTTTGGAGCAGAACAGCTTGATACTGCTACATACAATAATATACTGTCTGAATCAGAAATTAATTTGTGGTATGACAATACTATTACACCCGGTACACCTGGTAACACATTGCCCAGCTTTTCATCGGGTGTGCTTAGCTGGGTAGGAGGTACCGGAGACAGACTCAGAACTTCTAATACTAACCTGACAAGGTATGATGACAATTTAGCAGGAATTTCCGGTTATACGGGTCGGGTTTATGTCAATTCAAGGGCTAACCCCAATCGATATATGAGTATAGCATTAAGTGAAGACGATGAACTTACCGTGATGGCCATTACGGACGCTGAGGGTACAATTAATTTTCAGTATGCTGCAGACCCAGCTGTCCAAACAGATCAGATTGTTGTAGGCAAGGACCTTACAGAACTCAGGTTTGTTGCGAAAAACGCAGGTACTTATCATATTTTTGATCCTCAGGCAAAGCCCAGTTATTTTAGAATATATAGAAAAGGTGCCACTTATTCTACCATTACGGGTTTGATAGATGAAAGCCTGGCAAGTGGTATACCTGATGACTATAGTCTTGAGTTTACCAATAAATCAGGCAAAGCCTGGACATCAACACCCATCTCGGGCCAATATAGCATACAGCTTCCCGTTGGGTATACCTATAACCTGGCCCTGCGCAATGCCGAAGGCTACTTGGTTACCAGTGCTACAACGTTGAATGTAAGTGAAATAGCTATAAATTTTGATGTAACGATTGAGCAAATAGAACTCTATACTGTAGGCGGTAGCATTACTGGCTTGGGGAGCAACATTTCAGATTTACAATTGATTTATACCCCAGATTCGGCCGCTAACAAAATTTATATACCCGATCCTATGATTAATGAAGTTTCTGCTACCTATACAGTTCAGTTAGAACCAGGAGTTGAGTATACCATTTCAGCTTTGGGTGTTAATGACTTTCTTATTCTCGACAATAAAATAACCATAGGAGCCTCTGATCAGAGTAGCGATGTGATATTCTCCACTAAGCCGCTTCATAATGTGTCTATTACTACGTCTGGTCTAAGTAATTCTCAATTAACTAACCTGAGCCTGACTTTTGCAAATTTATATGAGGTTGGGTATTCATATAGTTTCACACCAGCAAGTAGCGTTGCTTTGCGAGATGGAACCTATGTTATCACTTACAATGGATTGGATGACTATCCGGTACAAATGGCTTTAACTTCTAACTTAAATGTAAGTGAGTTTGACACGAAAAAAGTGTTGAATTTTACCCCGGTTACGCTATGGACCTTCGATGATAAAACCATTACAAGCAGTACAACTTCATACAAGGGAATGATTTTAGCGGGCTCTATAACTAGTGATATATCCAAAGGGCATCTTTCGGCTAAGTCAGGTGCAACCATTCAGATACCAATAGAAACAGGTCAAAAACTTAGGATCTCCTATTATTTTAGTGCCGATTTTTCTATTGATGGAGGCTCGCATATTACCACGGTTACAAACTCTACAAGCCTGATTGAACATATGGATTACAACTATTCAGGTGCTGATGCAGGATATGTGACTATTACTATTGGTAATGGTGTATCAACAACTTACCTTACTGACGTAGCTGTTTTTGAGGCGGTGGATTACTCTCCTATCATCTATGTAGGAGAAGATAAAGATTATCAAACCATTAATGAAGCATTGCATGCTATATCAAAGATGGATCGCGGCAACGATGAGCGAGTTACTATAATGGTTGATCCGGGAAACTATGAGGAAATGCTGATCATAGATGAAAAGAATGTCACCTTAAAAAACGCAGCGGCCGTTCCGTGTACAGACTTAAAAAACCAAGGGGTTGATATTGCTGATGGAGCGGTAAGGATCACGGGGTATTATGGTTTGGGGTATAATTATTACAGCATGGGATCCGACAGGAAATGGCATGCAGACATACTGGAAGTGAATAAGCAAAATGGATATCTGTCATCAACCAATGAAGGCTCAGGCTCTTACTGGAATGCTACGGTTGTAGTTGTTGCGGATGGTTTTGAAGCCAGTTATATTATTTTCGAAAATTCATTTAATCAGTATATATCAAGAAAAGAATCTGAAGATGTGCTGGAAATGTGGGAAATCGGAGGCAAGGGCGAAAGGCCCACTGATTATGGTAACACCTCTGTACAAAACAGAAGTTTTGTTGAAAGAGCAGCGGCTATCGCAATAGTAGATGGTACAGATAAAGTAATACTTGATAGATGTAGAGTAGTTGGCCGGCAAGACTCATTTTTTGGAGGTGAAGGTGCCAGAGCTCTGATTTATGAAGGAGCTGTAATGGGAGCTGTCGATTATATCTTTGGTGCTATGACGGCTGTTTTTTACAGAACTGATCTCGTTATGAATACCAGTGATCAATCTAATGACGCATCATATTTGACAGCGGCTCAACAAACTGAAGGAAGAGGGTATCTCATGTATGAATGCAAGGTTACTTCAACTTCACCGGGCGTTGAGACAGCCTCTGTTTATGGAGCTAAGCCAGGATATTTTGGTCGTCCCTGGAGGGCAAGCACCAGTGAAGTGGTATTTTACAAAACCAAAATCGGTACATCAAACTATCCTGGTTCAGAAGGTAAATCCTTGATCTCTCCTGTAGGGTGGACAAGTTCGCTGGGAGGTGAATCTCCAGGAATGTATGAGTACGGTACCATAGAGGAGTCCGGCGAAGATAATACCACAAATCGTGCGGTTTGGTCAACTGTATTAAATTCCTCCATTCTGGCAGATGGTACTGAAATTACGCCCTATAACTTTACAAAAGGTACTGATGGCTGGAATCCTTTGAACCAATTTGAGGCATTGGATGATGATAGCTCTCTTAAATCCCTGACAGTAGCAGAAGGTACACTTCTTCCAGAATTTGATCCTCTGATCAAAAGTTATATTGTCGAGGTTTCTGAAAACATAGAGAAAATCTCCGTGTTTGCAGAACCCAACAGCTCGCATGCCCAGATAGGTATCGGAGCATTTGAAAATATTCCTGGTTCAGATAAAATTGTAGTTACCGCTGAAGATGGCAGTAAAACGGAATATACCATTGACGTTAGGCATTTGATTACAACAGCGATTGATAAAATACAAAAGGCACCTCTCAATCTATACCCTAATCCAGCGGTTGACGGTACTAGCTATGTTTCGTTCTATTTATCTAGGCCTTCAATGGTGGATTTACAAATATTAACAACAGATGGGAGAATGGTAAGATCCTTTGCTGAACATAAGCTCTTATCCGGGGAATATGTGTATGCCATAGACTGTAAGGGCTTACCTTCAGGGTTGTATATAATTAAACTACTGACCGAAGATGAATCAGCTGCCTTGCGATTAATGGTTGATTGATGATCGAGGGTTCCATATAGGAAAATAAAAAGGCTGCCTAAATAATAGACAGCCTTTGTATACTTTATACTCCTTTGGAGTACAGTGTAGTTTTTTAGTTTCTGATCAGCTCTGTTCGCAGATTACTGATGTAGTTAGAAAGAGCTTCTTCCCAGGTAGGAGCGGCATCCCATTTTTTTCCGAGAAAAACATTGCCAGAATAGATGTGCTTGATATAGAATTTGTATACTGGAGTATTGATGCTATAAGAGTGTATTGTTGCCTGGTCATCACGTACTACCTCTGAGACATAAGCAGTCTCTGTATCGGTAATAGTGTATTCTAACATTTCTTTTACTGATTTTCCGGTGCTATGTACGTAATATAAAATATATTGGTGACCATCTGCTCTCACCTTTTTCTCCTCCAGGTCAGGGTTTACAAAGCCAAACTTATATGGGTAGTTAGTCATTACGGCATTGATTTTTGAAGTATCTGCAAAAATAGGAATGGCCAGTTTTTCAGATGAGAAATTCAGGTCATAATATTCACCTCTCCTTCCATCAATGGTTTTGGCCATTTCTCCAAACTCAGGGACTTCCAATATCAAAAGGTTATCACGATCTTGAGATGAACTGGCAGTGGCCTTGTAGAGGTTGTCAAGTGCAATAGAAAGATCAGTGTTTTGAGTTTGCCATGCTGGTTGCTCTGCTTTTATCAACTGCTTTTCATCATTTACTTTTGTCAGTACAATTCGATAAGTTCCATTTTTCTGAACTATAAACACCACATTTTCAAGTTCCCTCTTTTTAAATTCTTCCATAAAGGCCAGGTATGACTCTTTGCCACTATAGATGTCCTCTACATGATAATACGTTACTACATCGATACCTGCTTTTTTAAACCCGGGTTGAGTAAGCTCCGATAATTTTTTCCAATCACCTCTCACCATAGGAGTTGTACCTTTAGGAGGAATTTGTACCAGTGCTACGGATTTATTCTGGAGTATATCTTTAGGCAGTTCGGCTCCATACTGTAGAGAGTCCAATGTTTTGATGATGCTGACATCGTCTTGAGCAAAGGAAGAAAGGTAAAAGAAGAAAGTCAGGAGAAATATTAGCTGAGATTTAAGCATTGTACAATTTTTATCTTAACTCAAATAACGCTGAAAAAATGATTTATTGAAAAAATCAAAAGGAAATATTAAAAGAGCAACGGATGGCTTCATATACTCAATGAGCAAAAACCTGATCAGGATCTTTAAAAGACTTAAACTCTAAAGCATTGCCACTAGGATCAAGGAAGAACATTGTGGCTTGCTCTCCCACTTGCCCCTTAAAACGAATGTGGGGCTCAATAATAAATTTAATATTGTGGCTTTTAAGCCGCTCAGCGAATTCATGCCAAGCATGCCATTCCAGAATAACACCAAAATGCTTGACCGGTACTTTGTCCCCGTCAACTTCGTTGGTATGGCCTGATCCTGCCTCCTCAGGCTTTAGGTGTGCTACTACTTGATGGCCAAAGAAATTGAAATCAATCCAATGCTCTGAACTTCTGCCCGTTGAGCAGCCCAGCACCTCTGTATAAAATTTTCTGGTAGCTTCAAGGTCAGCCACCGGAAATGCTAAATGAAACAATGGGGTCGTACTATTCATTAATACTGGATAGTTTTCTTTCTCTGGAATTTTTTACAGCATCCTTAAAAGCATTTTTTCGCTCTTCCAATTTGCTCGGTCTCGTAAATGCCATAGCATATGCTTCTTTTATTGACTTTGAATTCCTTATATCTTTTACAATATCGATCCACTCATGAAAACACAGATAAACAGGATTATAAGAGTTAACAGGGGTAGTTATGCCATATTCAGCTTGTTCCTCTTCTGGTTGAAATGTTCCGAATATTCTATCCCAGAATATAAATGTCGAACCATAATTTTTATCCAGATACTTGGCGTTTTTAGCATGGTGGACCCGGTGATGAGAAGGTGTAGTGAAAATATATTCAATAGGTCTGGGCAACTTTCTGATATATTCTGTGTGTATCCAAAACTGATATAATACTTCAATTTGATGGCAAATAAAGAATACCACAGGGTTGAATCCGGCCAATGCCACAGGAATAAAGAAAATGATTTTAATATGTTGTGTCCACCCCAATCGAAAAGAGACAGACCAGTTGTATTTTGTTGAATTGTGGTGTGTAACATGTGTAGCCCACCAAAAACGGTTTTCGTGTGCAACTCGATGAGCCCAATATCTCCAAAAGTCAATCCAAATCAGACAAAGCACATAGGCCCACCAAGTATGGGGAATACTCCAGGGTACGAGGTTGTAGAAAAATAATATAATACCAAAGGTTGCTATTTTTATTGCTGCACTTATTCCAACGTTGACAAGCCCAATTACTGTAGCTGCTATGGTATCTTTACCGTCATAGAAATCTTTATTTTGACGAAAGCTAATTATCCATTCGATGATAACCAGTGATATCATTACCGGAGCGGCATATAAAATAATATTGGGCAGGTCCATTGACAGAACCTGGTCAACCGTTAATTTTTCTTTTTCCATCCTCTGTCTTTAGTTATAAAACTTGAAAGTTAAAGATATTGTCTGTCAATACTATAGAATCTGCTATTTAATTCTGGTTAAATAGACTGTAGCCATTGAAGTGTTTACCTCTACTTTGTCACATATACCATTTCTAAAATGGTAAACATTAATCTGATTATCAGGTTTGAGCAGCTCATACTTGTTTTGCGACACTTTCCGAATAGGGCAAAACTGACCATGCTTTTCTGAAAAAATCTCTTTTTTTAGAGGTGCATTAAAATATAGATATGCAATGCTTTCACTAATAAGACGATTCTCTATTTTCAATTCATCACCCTTTTTAATGTTATAGTTGCCTTTCAGTAGTTTAGCTGTTGTTTTAGATCGCTGTTTTTCATTTAAAAAATTTTCTGATAAAGACTCTTTTAGCACATTATTTTCATATTCAGCTTTGTAATATGCGGTGTGATTAAAATTGAGGATTAGCTTAAATTTTGCTTTGGTTTCTAGTTCGTAAATAACTTTATTATTAGCAAATGACTTTTTAGCGATCATGTACCCAATCGAATCTTCCTTATAATCTATCCGGTAAATTAGCTTTTGAGCATGAGTTGTGATTACAGAGATTAATGAAGCCACTAGTAACACTACATAAACCGAAATTTTTATCGTCATTTGCTAATTGATGATGACAGATTCTTAAAAAATAGAAGCCACCTTTTTGAAAAGATAACGATTTATAAAAACTTTTCTTATAGGAAGGAAACCTCCATTTAAAATTCTTGTCATTGTTATAACATATTAATTGAGTGGAGTCCGGACAACACACCATACATAAATATCTGGTGCAGCGTAGCCAGCAAGGAGATCGACAGGCGCAGAACGAGCTGTATAAGCTGTATGTGAAGGCTATGTATAATATCTGCCGTAGAATGATGGGAGATGAAGAAGAGGCTCGCGATGTGTTACAGGATGCCTTTATTACGGCATTTAGCATGATCAACTCTTTGAAGAGTGAAGTTACGTTTAGCGCATGGATCAAGAGAATTGTTGTCAACCATTGCCTTAATGCGTTGAAAAAAAGAAAGTTGATGACCGTGGCTATGGAAGATCATCAGGACTTTGAAGAGGAACAAGAAGTAGACCTTGATTATTCAAAGTATGAAGCCAGGCGAGTCCTTGAAGCTATAGATCAGATCTCTGAAGGCTGTAAAACGGTACTGAACTTATATCTTTTTGAGGGTTATGATCATAAGGAGATAGGGGAAATTCTCGGAATTACAGAATCGGCGTCAAAAGCTCAGTACAGTAAGGCGAAGAGTAAGGTTAGAAAAATTTTGAGTATTAAAGACAAAGTTCATGAAAGACAAGCTTAAAGAGTCAGTCGATAGCAGAAGGGAAGATTTTGACTTGTTTGATGCCGATTTTGACCAAATGTGGAGTAATGTAGAACAGGGGTTGAATAAATCCCGCCGGAATATTTGGCCCTTTGCTGGCAAAATTGCTGCGACAATTTTGTTGTTAGTAATAGTAGGCTGGGGTTTTATAAGTTTGAAGTTTAACGATAGCTCAGAAGGTGTGGCTTTACATGAAATTTCGCCTGAACTCGCCGAAACCGAATATTATTACTCTCAACAAGTCGCAGAAAAACTAAGTATTATTAAAGCCAGCAAAGCAGGCGTTGATAAGGAAGTAATGGATAATCTTATAGCCTTGGATAGTGCTTATCAGGACCTTAAACAGGACCTTAAGGATAATGCAGATAATGAAGAAGTGGTGGAAGCAATGATCACTAATTACAGGCTCAAACTTAGCATTCTCGAACAAATTTTAAAGGAAATCAAGCAACATGATAATAGAGAACAAAATAGTGAGGTTAATATTTAGTGCAGTATTATGCGCTTGTTTTCTACAGGCAGCTGCCAAACCGGGTGATAACGATGACACCAAACTTACAAAAACAATTGAAAGGGATTTCAGTATGTCCGAAAATGGCTATCTGGAACTTATCAATAAATATGGACAAGTGGTGATCAACACCTGGTCTAAAGACTCTGTAAATGTAAAAGTAAAAATTACTGCATACGGAAAGGACTACGATGATGCTGAAAAAATGCTGGAAAGAGTAGATATAGATTTCAGAAGTACCAGTCCATACCTGACCATAGAGACCATTTTAGATAGAAAGTCAGGTTTTTTTAAGGAGCTGTGGAACAACATCAGCGATTATTCTAAAACACTTCTCAGTAAAAACAAGATTGAGATTGATTATGAGATTAACATGCCTGAAACTATGGTGTTGGATATTGAAAATAAATTCGGCGACATTTACATGCATGAGGTGAGTGGCAAATGCCGAATTAATTTGATGCATGGTAACCTTAGAGCCAATAAGTTTAATGCTGCTTCAAATATTGAAGTTGGGTATGGAGATGTCAGAATAAAGCAACTGAACGAGGGTGTGTTGGTGCTAAAAGGAGTTGAAGCGGATATCATTAAACTGGGTAATGTCAATATTAAGAGTAGTTCGTCAGAAGTAACGATTAAAGAAGCTAATAAAATATCCTTGGACTCGAGAGGTGATCAACGCTTTAATATTGATAAAGTTAGTATTCTGGAGGGTAAGGCCACATTTTCGAAAATAGAACTGCAAGAAATGGAAAAAACCCTGAAGTTGGATATGAACTATGGGGAATTGCGGGTGAAATCAATACCTTTCAGCTTCAATAAAATTGACCTTTCCGGGAAGTATACTGATATAACACTTGGTTTTATGCCAAACAGCTATCTTCTGGTAGATATTTCAGCGAAGGACGAGTCGCTTTTTCTACCTCATGAAAATGTAAAACTGGATAAAGTATATACCGATGATAAACAGAGGTATGTCAGGGTAAAAGGGAGAATAGGAGCAAAATCCAATTACCCAGGCAATGTTTATATTAATACATCCGGTGGTGATGTGACCATCAATGTACCAGGGTTACAACATTCGGTAAATAAGTAGCCGGGCAGAAGTTAATCTTTTTGCGACTGTTAAAAATAAAGTTATATCGTTAGTTTTATATACTTTATAAACACGTCGCCATGAAAATTACCTATTTGCTTTTCTTTTTGCTGATCGCAATACAACTATCAGCCCAAGAAAATTCTATACAAGATATTGCCAGCCAAAAGGCAGCCCAGATTGAGGAGAAAACTATTGAGTGGAGAAGATATTTTCATGAAAACCCGGAGCTTTCAAACAGAGAGTTCGAGACTTCAAAAAAAATCGCTGCTCATTTAAAAAATCTTGGTATGGACGTACAGACCGGCGTGGCTAAAACAGGTGTGGTAGGAATACTAAAAGGAGGTAGAAGGGGTCCGGTTGTGGCATTGAGAGCCGATATAGATGCGCTGCCCGTTACGGAGAAAACAGGATTGCCTTTTGCATCAACGGTCGTAACGGAGTACAACGGAGTGGAAACTGGTGTTATGCATGCCTGTGGCCATGATACACATATAGCTATTTTGTTGAGCGTGGCCGAGGTGCTATCGTCTATAAAAGAAGATTTACCCGGGACCGTTAAATTTATTTTTCAACCAGCAGAGGAAGGAGCACCTCCGGGCGAAACGGGAGGAGCAGGGCTGATGGTGAAAGAAGGTGTTTTAAAAAATCCGGCTCCGGAAGTTATTTTTGGTTTACACATTAGTGCGGGCACTCCTGTAGGACAGATCAACTATAAACCAGGAGGTGCGATGGCAGCTTCTGATAGGTTTACCATTACGGTAAAAGGACAGCAGGCTCACGGGTCAACTCCTTGGGGAGGTGTAGATCCCATAGTGGTGTCGGCACAGATAATTAACGGTCTGCAAACAATCATCAGTCGTCAAACAGAACTCACTAAAGAGGCAGCCGTGCTTACCGTTGGAATGATCAGAGGAGGGGTGCGCTTCAATATTATTCCTGAGGAGGTTGAATTAATTGGTACTATACGCACCTTGGATACCTCGATGCAGGAAATGATCCATAACAAGGTGAGGTTAACTGCAACCAAAATAGCCGAAAGCTCAGGTGCTACAGCTCATGTTGATATACAAAAGCTGGTACCTGTCACATACAATGACCCAGAGTTAACTTCGAGAATGGTCTCATCTTTAGAGCGAGCAGCAGGAAAGGGTAATGTCAATTTGGTTAATGCGGTTACTGGTGCTGAGGATTTTTCTTTTTTTCAGAAAGAAATACCCGGACTGTACATATTTGTAGGGGGTCGATCTTTGGGCTCTTCTGAACCCGCTGTAAATTTAGGGGGGCATCATACACCTGATTTTATAATCGACGAAAGTGGTATGCTTACTGGTGTAAAAGCTCTGCTAAACCTTACTCTGGATTATATGGAAATGAACAAATGATGCTTAAGCTTTATGAAAACCCTTCCGTTGAGGAGGTTAAGGAGACGTGGATTAATGAGAAAGGGATTCGACTCTTTATTAAAAGAGAAGATAGGATACATCCCTATGTTTCCGGAAATAAGTGGAGGAAGCTCAAATACAATTTACTTAAGGCGCACGAAGATGGTCACCGCACGCTTCTAACTTTTGGTGGAGCTTATTCAAACCATATTTATGCAGCAGCGGCCGCAGCGAAAGAAGCGGGGTTTCAATCCATTGGTGTTATCCGCGGGGACGAGCTTGCTGACAAACCTTTAAACACCACGTTGAGTTTTGCCAGGGATAATGGCATGAGATTTCATTTTGTAACTCGGGAGAATTACCGAAATAAAAGGGAGGAACAGTTCATAGCGAGCCTTCGGGAATTATTTGGAGAATTTTATTTATTGCCTGAGGGGGGTACTAACGATTTGGCAATAAAAGGCTGTGAAGAAATTGTAGATGATGAAGTTAGGAGTTTCGATTTCATCGCTCTGCCTGTAGGAACTGGAGGCACGATATCCGGAGTTATTTCTGCATCTGATAAGTATCAGCAAGTGATTGGCTTTTCTGCTTTGAAAGGAGATTTTCTTATTGATGATGTTAAAAACTTTTTAAGTACCTATCAGCATAACAGACCGCTGAGTCTGAATTGGCAAATTGAGACAGACTATCATTTTGGGGGTTACGCTAAAACGACTTCCAAATTGATCAACTTTATAAGGCAATTTGAAGCTGCACATGACATTCCATTGGATCAGGTATACACGGGCAAGATGATGTACGGTGTTTACGATAAAATAAGTAAAGGATACTTTGATGAAGGCGCAAAAATACTAGCCATCCATACTGGAGGCTTACAGGGTAGAAGGTTATAAGATCTTGAGGTCGGACTTATTATTTTCTTTTTATTGAAGTTAACCAGGTGCCAATACCTCTACGACTCGGTTGCTCTGCTAAGATACCTGCTTCAGAGGCACTCTTTACAGATTCAACGGTATAAAAAGCGCTTGGTACATGATTTTGTATTTCGGCTTGTAGCAATGGCAGATTATCCCTTTTTACTACAGTGAACAGTAGTTTTTCTTCACCTGTTCCGCTCTGTGCAGATACCAGAGTATATCGGACTTTTTGAGTTTCCAAAACATTGATTAACCCTGATAGGTCTTCGGAAGAAATTACCCTTACGACTACATTCCCTAAAGCGAGTCGTTCTTCAATTAGCATGCCTACCATGATACCAGCAGCAAAACCTGCTGGATAAGCGATATATGAATAAACATTGTCGATGTGTTGAAAAATTTGCCCTATGGCCAACAACCAGATCAAGGACTCAAAAAAACCGAGAATTGTTGAAATTAACTTTCGGCCCGTCATCACAAAAATTATCCTTATCGTATTGATGGAAACATCCATTATCCTTGCAAAGAAAATCATTAAAGGCAAGATTATGATTCGGAATGTCTCCTGGTCTATTCCGTAGGTTGATAAAAACTCTTCCATCTCTTTCTAATTAACTTGACAAGCTACCCTAATAAGTCGTTAAATACCTCAGTAATCCGAGCAAAGGGTTTTATAGTTATCTGATACTTTTTAGGGTCTATACCCTTCATACCAAATTTTGAAACATAAACTTCTTCAAATCCAAGCTTCTGTGCTTCTGCAATTCTATTGTCAAGGCGATTTACAGCACGTAGTTCTCCTCCCAACCCGACTTCAGCGGCAAAGCAGGTTTTGTCCGAAATAGTCACCTCTTCCAAAGAAGAGATAATGGCGCAACATACAGCCAGGTCAATGGCTGGGTCTTCCACCTTGATACCGCCGGCCATGTTGAGAAACACATCCTGCAAACCTAGCCTGAAACCACATCGTTTTTCCAATACTGCCAGCAACATGTTTAGCCTGCGGGCATCGTACCCGGTTGAACTCCTTTGAGGAGTACCATATGCTGCTGTGCTAACCAATGACTGAATTTCAATAAGCAAAGGTCTGTTACCTTCAATGGTGGCCCCTATAGTTACCCCACTGAGCTCGGTATCTTTTTGTGAAATCAGAATTTCAGACGGATTACTTACCTCTCTGAGTCCTGTACCCATCATCTCATAAATGCCCAATTCAGAAGTAGAGCCAAAGCGGTTTTTTGTGGTTCGTAAAATTCTATAAGTCAAATGTCGGTCTCCCTCAAATTGGAGTACAGTATCTACCATGTGCTCAAGCACCTTTGGTCCTGCTATAGCACCTTCTTTAGTGATGTGACCTACGAGAAAAACTGGTGTAGCTGTTTCTTTTGCATGTTTAATGAGTTCAGCTGTACACTGCTTGACCTGAGAAACACTTCCAGCAGCTGATTCGATATTGCCAGAATGTAATGTCTGAACAGAGTCCACAACCAGTATATCCGGCTTAACCAATTCAATTTGTTGAAAAATATTCTGAGTGGAAGTTTCGGCCAAAATGTAGCACTCTTCTGAACTCTTGATCTCAGTCATGCGATCGGCCCGCATCTTGATTTGCTGCTCACTTTCCTCGCCTGAAACATAGA
Source organism: Fulvivirga marina (assembly GCF_016775155.1). Classification (GTDB taxonomy): domain Bacteria; phylum Bacteroidota; class Bacteroidia; order Cytophagales; family Cyclobacteriaceae; genus Fulvivirga; species Fulvivirga marina. The sequence continues at coordinate 103,672 of NZ_JAEUGD010000023.1, forward strand.
GCACTTTCTGTTTAACGGAAAGCCCTATTTGTAACATCAATGTCGACTTACCAATGCCGGGTTCTCCGGCAATAAGTATAACAGAGCCTGGCACAAGCCCACCACCAAGCACTCTGTTTAACTCTCCACTTCTGGTATTAATACGTTGCTCTTTTTCGTGGGTGATGTCCTCAATCTTTTTCGGTGTGGATACCACTTTCTCTCCGCCACTATTTCGCCAGTCATTTTTATCTGTTCCTGAAGGTTTTTTAGTAACTTCTTCAACGAAACTATTCCACGTATTACATGCAGGGCATTTGCCCAGCCATTTGGCAGATTCGTAGCCACAGTTCTGGCAGAAATATACGGTTTTGGTTTTAGCCATATCGCTCCAAATATAGACAATATACGTTTTCTGACATATAAGTATTTCTCTGTAATAACTTTTTGAAAGAGGCAGAGCTTAATTGAACCTTTTTTAACTGTGCCCAATGTATGTGTTTGATTTAGGGCCGCTTTAGATAAGAATGATACGACGATTAATAGTACACAACAAATTAACTTTTAACGGATTGCTTTGAATACCATCTTAAAATTAACGTTTTTTGCGTTTTAACAGTAAAAATGCGCTTATGAACAAGAAAGTACTTCTGATGATCCTTGATGGTTGGGGTTTAGGAGAAAACCCGGAAATATCTGCTATTGCCAAGGCAAAGACCCCTTTTATGGATTCCGTTTGGGAGAAATACCCCCATAGCAAGTTAGAGGCTTCAGGCCTGGCTGTTGGTTTGCCGGAAGGGCAAATGGGGAATTCAGAAGTAGGTCATATGAACATAGGTGCTGGGAGAGTGGTATATCAGGATCTGGTTAAGATCAACAAGGCATTTGAGGAGCATACCATCGATGATAATCCGGTTTTAAACGATGCCTTTGATTATGCAAAAAAAGAAAATAAGAAGCTTCATTTTATTGGTTTAGTTTCTGACGGAGGGGTGCACTCGCATATTAATCATGTAAAGGGGCTTTGTTCTATAGCCAATGAGAAAGGCCTTGATCAGGTTTACATACATGCTTTTACAGATGGCCGGGACACTGACCCTAAGGGAGGAGAAAAGTATTTGACTGATTTGCAGGCTCACACGGAGAAAACTACTGGTAAAATAGCCTCGGTTGTTGGCAGGTATTATGCCATGGACCGTGATAACCGTTGGGAACGTGTAAAAAAAGCGTATGACCTAATGGTCCACGGTGAAGGTAAGCAGACAGAAGATGTGCTTTTGGCTGTAAAGGAATCTTACCAGGAAGGTGTTACGGATGAATTTATTTTGCCGATAGTATGTGTTGACGAAAACAATCAGCCATTGGCAAAAATTGAAGATGGTGATGTTGTGATCTGTTTTAACTTTAGAACCGACAGAGGAAGGCAGATTACCCAGGCATTAACGCAAAAGGATTTTCATGATCAAAATATGCATAAGTTAGATCTGTATTATGTGACCATGACTACTTACGATGATACCTTTAATGGTGTGAAGGTTATTTTTGAGAAAGATAATTTACAAAATACTCTTGGTGAGGTGCTTGAGATAAATCATAAGAAGCAAATCAGAATAGCTGAAACCGAGAAATACCCGCATGTTACGTTTTTCTTTTCAGGAGGTCGAGAAGGAGAGTTTGAAGGAGAAAAGCGCATACTGTGCCCTTCTCCTAAAGTAGCAACTTATGATTTGCAACCTGAAATGAGTGCAAAAGACATTAGGGACAAGATTATTCCAGAACTAGATAGCAAAGCACCTGATTTTATATGTCTTAATTTTGCAAACCCCGATATGGTGGGGCATACTGGTGTGTTTGAAGCTGCAGTTAAAGCATGTGAAACAGTTGATAGCTGCGCTCAGGCCGTCACCGAGGCAGCCTTAAAAAATGGCTATTCCACTATAATCATAGCTGACCATGGAAATTCAGATATCATGATCAATCCAGATGGTACACCAAATACAGCACACACTACCAACCTTGTGCCTTGTGTTTTCGTTGAGGATAATTTTAATGGCCCTGTTAAAGATGGTAAACTTGGTGATTTGGCACCTACCATACTAAAAATGATGGGAGTAACAGTACCATCAGAAATGACAGGAGAAGTATTGATCTGATCTGATGAAAAACCTATTAATATTGATGTTACTTTTCTGTCTGGCTTCATGTCAAACGAAGCCAGACAGAACTGTGTCAATCTATTTCGACACTGATAGCTTAATGCAAAGGCAAAAGCAGCTTTTATATAAAGGAAATGCCCAGATTAGTAAATGGGCAAGGGTCAATGATAAAACTTCTGAAGGAACAATCAAACCGGACAGCGTTGATGCCTGGGATAGAGAGTTTCAAATGCTGGAAAAAATAAATATTAATAAGTCTGCATTGCAGGGATATTACGAAGAAAAAGAATATAATGATCCTTACAGTAACTTGAAGGTTAAAGAATATGCAGGGCTGTCAGATGATCTTGAGGTTCCTTATCTTAAGCTGTATTATTTAGATACACCGGATAATATACGCATTATCGAAGCGGAATATGTTGAAAATAACCCTGTCTATCATTCCAAAAGAAATCTAAAATTTGTTTTTAACGATTTTACAGGCTCATCCTTGCTTCACAAATATTCTGTTAAGGGTATTCAGAAAATGATCTTCAAAGATTCCGTTAATTTTGAAATCAAGGCAGAGATAAAGCTTTAAAGCTTTAGCAAAGCCTGAAGAAAATCGAGATTAGCCTTCTTATCTTTTATCACTATTAGAGGTATATTACTGTCATACTGGATCATTTTATCCGCTACACTTCCAAGTAGAATAGACGCAAGGCCTGTTCTTCCTTTTGATCCAATTACAATTAGGTCAGCATTTTTTTCTTTAGCCAAAGCATAAGATAGTTCTGCAGGGTCGTCATGCTCATCAAGTGTCAGTTCGATTTCTACATCACTTGCTTTAAGCTCAGATCTTTGTAAAAACTCGACGGCATCTTCATAAGCATTGCTTTTCATGATTTCCCCAAACTCTTCATATGACTTTCCACTGAGATGATAACCTGAAGGTACACGGTAAGAGTTATGCAATAAAATATCTGCACCTGTTGACTTTTTAATAAAAACAGCTTCGTCCAAGGCCATAGAAGAAGTCTTGGAAAAATCTACCGGGACTAGAATTTTTGTAATTCTATCAGTTGCATTTTCAGGAACAAGTAAAACAGAGCAGTGTATAGTTTTCGCTAACCTACCAGGCAGCACACCTTGACCTTTTAACTCTTGCTTTCTGCCCATCACCATAAGGTCGATCTCTTTCAGGTCAGCGAACCTTAATATTTTATCCTCGGCATTACCCTCCCGAACGGCCACCTGAAAATCACATGTAGCAGTAAAATGCTTTTTAACTTTCTCTCTAATATCTCTTTCCAGGGCTTCATCAACAGGTGCTACGAGATCTGGGTATTTCTCTATCAGTTTTTTAGGTAAATCGAATGATTTAGCTACATGAAAAAAATAGACCATCTCAACGCCAAACAACTTAACTAACCCAGAAGTATATGAAATAAGCTTTTCGTCCATTTCGGATAGATCAAGCCCTACTAACAGTCTTTTTACCTGATACATATGTCTATATTTATGATGGCTAAAGTTAGGCCAAAAAAATAAATTGCAGAAGGTTATCCGGTGCTACTTCCGGGATTTTTATTTATAAATTAGTCTAAGACGCTTTATCTGAATAGATTTGCGGATTAAACGCTATATAAGGCATAATTAATAAATCATAATGGCGAAAAGTAGAGGAAAAGACCCTCTGAGTGCTGAGGAAAAAAGAAAACTCAATAAAACAAACTTTAAAAAGCTAATAGGCATATTCAAATATACGCTGCCCTACAAAGGCTTGTTTATTCTTGGTATGGTATGTCTGTTTTTTAGTAGCACTATACTTTTAGCTTTTCCCTACCTGACAGGTAAGCTGATAGATGTAGCTAGTGGAGAAGTGTGGGTACTTAATAGCGTCAATAAAGTAGCTGTAGCTTTGGTTGGCGTACTATTAACTCAAAGTATTTTTTCATTTTTCAGAGTGTACCTGTTTGCTCAGGTAAGTGAGCGCTCAATGGCTGATGTAAGGCTATCCACTTACAGTAAGTTGATAACGTTGCCAGTAAAGTTCTTTGACAGTCGGAGAGTGGGGGAGCTGATCAGTAGGATTACTTCAGATGTTTCTATGCTTCAGGATACCTTTTCGGTTACCTTGGCTGAATTATTCAGGCAGTTTGCTACATTGATTATTGGAACAGGAATTATACTTTATCTTGCACCAAGGCTAACCGTATTTATGTTGGCGACTTTTCCCATACTGATTATCGCAGCACTGTTCTTTGGAAAATTTATAAGAAACCTTTCTAAATCTACTCAGGATAAATTGGCTGGAGCCAATGTGGTTGTTGAAGAAACTCTGCATTCTGTGAATACGGTCAAAGCTTATACTAATGAAGGACTAGAGATCAATAGATATGGCAAGGCTTTGAAAGACACCGTTAATACTGCTATAAAAGCGGCTAAATATCGAGGTGTATTTATTTCCTTCGTCATTTTTGCTCTGTTTGGGGGTATAGTTGGGGTTATGTGGTACGGCGCCAATCTGGTTGCTGATGATGTTATGACCATTGGAGGGCTTCTTTCTTTTGTGTTATACACAACTTTTATTGGGGGTTCGATAGCCGGTCTTGGCGACATATATGGGCACCTTCAGCGTGCGATTGGTGCTTCGGAGCGTGTTCTTGAAATTATTAATGAGGATGCTGAAACCACAGAGGGGATTGTAGGCAAGGGTAAGCTGCAAGGAGATATTATGTTTAGCGAGGTTTCTTTTGCATACCCTTCCAGAAAAAAGTTAAAAGTATTGAAGAGTCTGTCATTAAATATTGAAGCAGGACAAAAAGTAGCACTAGTTGGCCCCAGTGGAGCAGGGAAGTCTACGATTATACAATTGCTGATGAGGTTTTACCAAGCTTCCAGCGGAGCTATACAGGTCGATGGGAATGATATTAATGAGTATGATCTGGCCTATTACAGACGAAATGTTGGGATAGTGCCCCAGGAAGTTATATTGTTTGGTGGTAGTATAAGAGAAAATATAGCTTATGGAAAGCCAAATGCTACTGACGAGGAAATAGTTGAGGCTGCACGTAAAGCTAATGCTTATGATTTTATCACAGGTTTTCCTGAAGGCTTTGATACATTAGTAGGAGACCGGGGTATAAAGCTTTCAGGAGGCCAGCGGCAGCGTATAGCCATAGCAAGAGCAATTTTGAAAGATCCTGCATTGTTGATACTTGATGAAGCTACAAGTTCGCTCGATGCGGAATCAGAAGTATTGGTCCAGGAGGCATTGGATGAGCTGATGAAGGGAAGGACTACGATTATTATTGCTCATAGGCTGGCCACCATCAGAAAAGTAGATAATATTTTTGTAGTTAAAGGAGGAGAAATTGTTGAGACGGGTACTCATGAGGAACTATCCAGATACGATGAGGGTATATATAGTTATCTGCTAAAGCTTCAGTTTCAACTCACTTAAAAATTAGAAAATGGACCTTAAGAATGTACTGAATAATTTCAAACTTAAATCTACTCCATGCAGAGCGGAGGTCCTGACATTACTTTTCAATAATGAACATGCTTTATCTCACTCTGACATAGAGCAAGAGGTTGACCATTCTTTTGACAGAGTCACGGTTTATCGTACCTTAAAGACTTTTTTGGATAAGGGTCTAATACATAAGGTTCTTGATGATGAGGGAGTTACTAAATATGCGCTTTGTAGTGAGTGCTCCAAAGAAGAACATAACCATGAACATGTTCATTTTAAATGTGAACAATGTGGGCACACGCAATGTCTTGATGAAATACAAATTCCTGATATAAGCCTGCCTGCGGGGTTTAAAGCCCACCAAAAAAATTTATTGATTCAAGGAATATGTAACCAATGTAACTGATTAAAATGTTATATTGAGCACCATTTTAAAGATTCAAAAATTAACTGTTTACGTGATATTATCATGGGTTTATTTTTGTAGTTTTGCTTGGATATGGTTGGTAATAATTTGTTCTTTTTAGCTGTTGTTACCCTTTAATTTAAAATTTAATTACTCCAGTAGAAGACGTACAGGGTATGTTCCTTTTTGCTCTTTTTGATAATACACATGAGTCCATACTGTTCGCCGTATTTGGGGTGGTTATACTGCTTTTCCTTGTTATTGACTTGGGGATATTTAATAAGGAAGCCCATCGTATTTCTACTAAGTCGGCCTTGTACCAATCTATTTTTTGGGTTGTGATCTCGGTTGCATTTGGTTATCTTATCTACCTGTACGATGGAGGTTCAACCAAAGCCTTAACATATTTTTCTGCCTACCTTACTGAGTATGCATTATCGGTTGATAACATTTTTGTAATACTTCTTATCCTAAGGTATTTTCAGGTAAAGGAGGAATACTATCACAATATCCTTTTTTGGGGTATACTTGGGGCTCTGGTTTTCAGGGCAATATTCATCTTCGTAGGAGCATATCTCATTGGTCAGTTTTATTGGATTCTTTATATTTTCGGTGTTTTTCTTGTTTACTCAGGGATTAAAATATTTTTTGAGGGAGAAGATGAGGACATTGATCCTGGCAAAAACCCCTTATTGAGGTTTGCAAGAAAGTATCTAAAAATCACAAAAAGTGACTTTGGAGGAAGGTTTATCGTTAAAAAGGGAGGCTCTATTTTGTTTACCCCATTGTTTCTGGTAATTCTATTGATTGAGACCACGGATTTAATCTTTGCGGTCGATTCCATCCCTGCTGCTTTTGCCATTACCCAGAGCGAATTTATTATTTACACATCCAATATTTTTGCTGTACTTGGGTTGAGAGCCAAGTTCTTTTTGCTTGCTGGTATAATTGATAAGTTCCACCTTCTGCAAAAGGGACTTTCATTCATACTTATCTTTATCGGAGCCAAAATGTTATTGGAGATAGTCAACATCCATGTGGATATTGTAGTCTCCTTTACTGTTATTATAGTGACACTGACTGCATCGATAATAATGTCTTTGGTTATTCCAAAAGCCGATTCGGTGAATTAATTTAGCTGCCCTTTGCCATTTCTGTAATGACACTTTTGGGTACAACTTTCAATAAAACTTCATAGGAAAGAAAGTCTTTAGGTAGTGCAATTACCCTAAAGCTCGGGATAGTTTTAAGTATATTAATAAACTTCACCCGAAGTATTTCTTTTTCTTCCTCAGAGAGCTCTGATATTTTTCCCTTCTTTAGGATTTCAATCAGCTCGAGATCATTAGTCATTTCAAGCTTTATTCTATTCTTATACTTCTCCGTGACTCTTGCTATACGCCCAACATAGTCCAGACTAATAGCTCGGTGATCTTTGTTGAGCTGAAGGCTATCCAGCTGGTGCCAGTTTTGAAGCACAAAGCCCTCAACAGCTATCATGCTACTGTCAAAGTCCTCACTCGAGAAGCCTAGCGACTTATTAAAGTTATTCAGGAAATCCCATTCTATACCTTCAACCAATTTATCTGACCAAATAGTAAGTATGGCAAGCTCCAGAAAATACTTCCTGATCACCCATGGGTCAGTCGCTTCAACAGGAATATCTTGAATAGCCAACCCGTGTCCAAAATACTCATAAGCAACACGCCTCTTTTCTGCAGGCAGTCCGGAATTTTCTATAAAATGCTCAAAGAGCTTTTCTTCCTCACTTTCTACGCGTTTATTAGCATGGGCGGCTGCAGCCATTACTTTTACAGCAGTATAACTTAACTCTTCCTTTTCATCTTTAAAAAATTCCAATAATACCCGGTCTGGGTTAGTGTGGCTCCATTGTCCGAAAATATAAATATCAAGAAATAACTGACTGTGGTTGAAGAAATCCGTCCAAAAGTTTCTGCTCTTTTTAAAAATAATATCAAGCCGTTTTTCTAGTATCTTTTCAGTAGTTAATAAGACATCCTTTTTTTGGCCCAGCCAATTGGTCAATGCGGTAGAGATTTCTGGGTAAACACCATTGTAGAAATGGTTAACGCTATCCATGGTCTCATACATAAGCTTATAAAAAGAATCTAATGTTTCTACGGGACTTGATGTGTATAACTCTGTTATATTAATAAAACTATCCGCAAGTAGAACCTTAACGGTGTCAAGCTGTTGCCACCCATAATCCCTCTCAAGGTCGTAGACGTGTATGGGGTATCCATACATAATACCAGTGGGCTGAATTATGCCATAAAAAGATTGGTCTGGGTGCTGCCCCTTTTTAGTCTTTTCGAATTCTCTGGACCTTAAGAACAGGTTCTTTCTATAATGAAGAAACTCACTAAGCCAGCCCTTTTTTGAAGGATTCATAGGCAGAATTTAAACAGTTTTATTTTAACACCCGAGAAGGTATTTATGAGCGAGGGATAACAACACCTTGACTCTTAGCTTTTTCTCGGTACAGGGCAAGGACATTGCTAGTGACTTCGCCTTTTTCGCCAGAGCCAATGGTCCTTCCATCTATATTCAATACAGGGGATATTTCGCCCATGGTACCGGTAACAAAAACTTCATCAGCGATGTACATTTCGGCTATTGAAATTCGTTTTTCCTCCATTTCCATATTATTTTCCTTAGCGAGATTAATAACATTTCGTCGGGTTATTCCTGGTAGGCAGCTGTCAGCAAAAGGAGTCTTTATTGCTCCGTTATCCACAAGGAAAATGTTGGTTGCATTAGTTTCTGAAACGAATCCGTCTATATCCAGCATTACCGCATCATCAACTCCGGCAAGGTTAGCTTCAATTTTCGCAAGTATGTTATTAATCAGGTTATTGTGGTGGATTTTTGAATCTACACATTGAGGAGGGTTTCTTCTGATAGAGGATGTAATTAACTTAATACCTTCAGAACTATAGACAGGTTTTTTCCACTCAGCCAATACTATAAGGGTTGGGCCGTATTGGTTAAAATGAGGACTCATGCCTGAAGTTACCTTTTTGCCTCGGGTCAGGGTAAGACGAATATGACTTTCATCGTACATCTTATTTGCATGGAGTGTTTTAAAAACCTCTTCTTTTATGTAGTCTCGTGATGGTATCTCGGTGAAAGCCATTGCTTTTGCTGATGAGATCATACGGTCAATATGCTCCTCGAGCATAAATACCTTTCCATTATAGATTCGTAAACCTTCCCAAACAGCATCACCACCTTGAACCACACTGTCAAAAACAGATATCCTAGCCTCCTCCCTGGGATACAATTTACCATTTATATTGATGAGAATGTTTTCGTTTCTTGGGTCTGGAAGTTGTACATTTCGCATATCAGATTTTTAAAGCTTTTTGGTATAGAAATTTATAATAAGGTTCGCATTCATCTAAAAGAGGCTTTAATCGTTTTGGGAAAGGCTCTTTTTTACTTTCATATGGTGTAAAACCTTCTGACTGGTGTACTCGGTGATACCAATACTTAGCCCAAACCCCATCCTCAGGCCGAGGTCCTTTTTCCCATTTCAGCATTGAAGGATAAAAAGGAATGTCTAATGCGTCACAAACTTTTTGAAGTATTCGTTGTGGGTCATTAAGGAGATGCTTAGCATCAATTACAGGAACTTTTTTACCTTTTTTTTCGAGAACCTGGAATAGGTCTTTTTGCACTTTTAGTCCTGTATCTCTTAATGCAGGCTCCTCTAATTGGTTGATCAGAGAAGGCAACATTTCTTTTGGGTCTCTGATTAGAAAAAGGTGCTCCATGCTATCCAGTAGCTTTTCATCAAGGTCTACCCAATGATGGCCCATACTCTTCAAAAAAAGTATGTCTCGGTCAGTAGAGTATTTTTGTAGATCATTTAATACTCTGGTACCATCATGATCCATACTATTAAGGACTTCTTGCTCACCAGGGTGGTTTGCAATAGTTCTTGATAAGTAGTGTGCGTAAAGCGGTTCATCTATTACCTTGGTGTCGGGGCGCTGCGCAAATGAATACATCAGTGCGGTGGATACATTACGCGGGCCAGACCATAGAGATAAAATTTTCATTGCCGAAAGCTATTAAAAAGGTATAGAATATACAATAGCAATCATACCGGATTACGTTTAGGCTAAACCCCTGAATATGTAGAGAAAAGGGTCTGAGATCTAAAAACCTATCTTGCTTCCTCTCCAGCCTTTTTCTTCTATACTTTCGGCTGATTTTAATACCTTTTCTTTCAATTCATCTTTGTACTTTTCCAGGTTTTTGGCTACTGACTCATCAAAAGCACCTACCATTTCCGCTGCCAGGATACCCGCATTTTTGGCTCCGTCCAGGGCAACTGTTGCTACAGGAATGCCACCTGGCATTTGTAGAATAGACAGAACAGAATCCCACCCATCAATGGAATTGCTGGATTTAACAGGAACCCCAATAACGGGCAATGTAGTCATGGAAGCTACCATGCCAGGAAGGTGAGCAGCACCTCCTGCCCCGGCAATAATTACTTTTAAGCCTTTTGAACGCGCAGAACGTGCATAATCAATCATTCGGTCTGGTGTACGATGAGCCGACACGATGGTCAGTTTGTATGCAACCTGAAGCTCCTCGAGAATTTCCGCAGCTTCTTTCATTACTTTAAGGTCGGACTGACTGCCCATGATTATTCCTACTACTGGCTTACTCATAACTTATGCGATCACTTTTAACGTTTGTTTTACAAAATTTACTTTCTCTTTCAAGGCGGCCACATCACGGTCAACTATCGTGACATGCCCCATTTTTCTAAACGGTTTGGTCAACTTCTTACCATAAAGATGGATATGGACACCCTTTTGCTCCATAACCGCATTTAACCCTTCATATTTAGCCTGACCAGAGTATCCATCTTCCCCCAGCAGGTTGACCATCGCTGAAGGAATGAGTGCTTCAGTACTACCAAGAGGTAAGTCAAATATAGCCCTTAAATGTTGCTCATATTGCGATGTATAGTTGGCTTCAATAGTCTGGTGACCGCTATTATGCGGACGCGGAGCCACTTCGTTGACCAGAACCTGATCGTCCTGATCTACAAACATTTCCACAGCTAATAACCCAACCATGTTAAGTTTGGAAATAACCTTTTTGGCTATGGTGTCTGCTTCCAGAGCTACAGCTTTAGAAATTTCAGCAGGGGCAAAGAGGTACTCAACCAGATTTGCCTCTGGATGGAAGACTAGTTCCACAGGGGGGAAACTCGTTATTTCACCATGTTCGTTACGTGCAACGATTACAGCTATTTCTTTCTTGAAATTTATCAGTTTTTCAAGCAGACCTTTGGCATCGAAGGCTTTTCCAAGATCAGATTCTGATCTTAATACCTGAACCCCCCTGCCATCATACCCCTCTTTTCCTAGTTTGTTGACAGCGGGAAGAAAGTCTTTGTAGTTGCTGACATCATTTCGATTCTCGGTAAGTATGAATTCAGCAGTAGGGATATTGTTTGCTTGATAGAATTGTTTCTGAATACGTTTGTCCTGTATAAGCTCTATAACTTCAGGCTGAGGAAACACCTTTTTACCTTCTGACTGTAGCCTTTTTAGGGCATCCGTATTAACATTTTCTATTTCGATGCTGATAATATCACAGTCCTTTCCAAAGTTATAGACTGTATCAAAATCAGTTAGCTTTCCAATAACAAATTCACCAGAAACTTTTTTACATGGCGCGTTTTCATCAGGGTCGAGGATTTTAATATCCAGATTAAAATCAAGTGCTGACTGGATGAGCATTCGGCCTAGCTGACCACCACCTAGTATGCCCAGTTTTTCTGCCTGTATAGATCTTTGAGACATTGGAAAAGAATTAGCCAACCGGCTGTTATATTTAAAATCAGTTTTTAAGGTTAACCGACTGAATGGTATCACCTACCTGAAGTTGATGAACTACATCCATCCCATCTGTTACCTGTGCAAATATAGTATATCTTCCATCCAAATGCGGTGTAGGAGAGTGAGTAATAAACCATTGCGTTCCTTCAGTGTCTTTCCCGGCTGAAGCCATGCCGATTGTGCCCTCCGTATATCTTAGATTAGCCAGTTCGGAACGTATAGAATAATCTTCACCTCCGTAACCGTCTCCGCGATTACAACCTCCCTGTACTACAAAGTTGGGCACTACTCTATGGAAATTTTTACCATTAAAATATCCTTTTTGTGCAAGTGCCACAAAGTTAGAAACCGACCCGGGTGATTCTTCAACCATTAAGCGTAGCTCGATATTTCCTCTTTCTGTTTCTACAACTACTTTTTGGTCTTTTGATAGCGATTTTACCAGCTCCCAGTCAATGGGGTGATTATATTCGTTGATAACTTCTTTTGCTATAGTACCCTCAAAATATGCAATTGCTTTGTTTAGCGATTGAATAGCTTCATTATCCTTTGGCAGCGAAAGTCGACTTTTAGCCTCATACAAAAAATCGACACTATCGTAAGCCTCTTTAAGGTTAAATTCAGGGTTTGTTAGCAGGTCAGAGGTAATAGTAATCATAGCAATATCTTCTGATTCGATAGCTTGCTTGAAAACGTCAGTAAATGCAGGCTCTAATTCTTCAGGAAAACTTTCCGTGCTTCGCAGTTTTGCTAAAGCAGATATTCCTGCTGTGGTTATCGCAGGGTGCTTTTCCGAGTAGGTTTGCGTAATTAAGAACTCATACGATATTAAGGCATTACCCAAAGCAGATAAAAGGTCAGCTTTGAAGTATGAGTTATGGCTCCCGTTATACATTTGCTTTATACTGTCAACTAAAGGAGCTTTGTCATCTGCCAATTTTAGTGCTGTTCCTAATAACATGGTTTTTATCTTTAAGCTATGGGCTTTCAAAGCATTTTCTGTGATGAGGTCCTGATCTTTGTTAGATGCTTTGGCTTCAATAATTCCTGCGGCGGTTATGGCCACATTAATATTTGTATCATTCAAAGACTCGAACACTACAGAGTTGATCTTTTCGAAGTCAAAAGCAGTCAATGATCTTAAAGCATTGACCCTTACCCTATAATCCAAATCTTTGCCAGCCAATTTAGCTAGAGTGTTTCTCGTCTTTTCCGTAGGTATATTTCGTAGAGCCGTTGCTACTGCCATACGTACCAGGGGTGAAATATCCTGAGTGGCTGCTGTGATAAGGGAATTCTGGTATCGTTTAAGGTCCAGGTTTTTGCCCCTTGCCAATAAATGAGCAGCTCCTAATCGTGCTTCATAACTGTTTGAACCATCTAGCAAAGATACTCCTAAACGGATGGCGGCTCCATCGTGCACATTTCTGATCGCGGCTCTGTAAAGACCCCATGCCATACCTTCTTTTTCTTTTGTAGTAGGGACTGGGTGATGATATAGAAGTTGTATCTGTGGCTGAGTCACTACTTTACCTAGGGCCTCGAGGAGCTCCTTACGTACAAAAACACTATCTTCACCCTGAAGAGCACGAGTCAGGTGTAGTACTGCGCTACTGTCGTAGCTTTGTCCCAGCGCGTATGCTGCAGCCCTTCGTACTTGAGATGAACTGTCATATAGAAGGTGACTCAGCATGGGAATAGCCAGACTATCCTGTACTGAACCGAAAGCCTCGGCAGCGGCCTTTCGATAATCAGAATTCTCATGGTTGAAGTAACTCAACAGATTTTTTGTGTCCCTTTTGTCTTGATAATCATAAATTTGTATCAGTATGGAGTCGGAATATTTGTTTAAGGATATGTTTGCCGGTTTTTCTACCTTAGTTTGGCATGCTGCGATTACACATATTAGCAACAATAACCAGCCGGAATTATACAGATTGTAAAGAAATTTGCTCATGAATGCTATGTTGATGGATTATCAAATATAGTCATACTTTATAAATGATAATTTATGGGTCTCTTTTGAGATGGGCAGTTTTTCATCTTATTTAATTGTTGATCTAACAAGTTAAAACCTATGATACTACTTTTTTTATATCTCGCTATTGCCATATTTGTGTCATTTTTATGCTCCGTTTTGGAAGCTGTGCTGCTAAGTATTACCCCTTCATATATAGAAGCGTTAAAAGAAGAGGGGAAGTATGCACTTCAGAAAAGGCTAAGTGTTCTGAAGGAAAATATAGATAAGCCTTTGGCGGCTATATTGTCTTTCAACACTATTGCCCACACTGTTGGTGCGGCAGGAGTAGGTGCGCAGGCTGCAGAAGTGTTTGGGAATCAATATTTGGGAGTTGTTTCAGCAATACTGACATTACTGATCCTTATTTTTTCCGAAATTATCCCTAAAACCCTTGGAGCTACTTATTGGAGATCATTAGGGGGGTTTACGGCGAAGACATTAAATATACTGATCTGGTTAATGTACCCTCTTGTATTACTTTCGAAGGGAATTACTTACCTGATATCTGGCAACAAGGAAAAGTTTACCATAAGTAGAGCAGAAGTATCAGCCATGGCTGATATCGGGCATAAGGAGGGGGTGTTTTATGAGATGGAGTCTAAAATGTTAAAGAATATGATCAAGTTCAGAAACATAGTGGTGGAGGATATCATGACTCCCCGTACAGTAGTGGTCATGGCTCAGAAAGAAAAGACGATTTCGGACCTCTATCAGGACCCTGAATTTAAAAAATTCTCACGCATACCAATCTTTAATAAAAACCGGGATGACATTACCGGGTTTGTACATAAAAATGATGTGCTTACTGAGATGGCTGAAGATAACCATGAAATGATCCTCAGCGAGATCAAACGTGACATTATTATGGTTAACAAAGAAATGAGGCTCCCTTTTATCCTCGACAAACTACTTGAAAGCAAAGAACATATTGCTCTAGCAACTGACAAGTTTGGTAGTATTTCAGGTCTTGTTACTATGGAAGATGTTATGGAAACGGTTTTAGGTATGGAGATTATGGACGAATATGACAGCGTAGAGGATATGCAGGCTTATGCCAGGAATAGGTGGAGAAAGCGTGCTCTTGAATTGGGTATTATTGCATATGAAGAGGGAGGAGAAAACAATAGCAGAAATAAAGTGGCCAAATACGGTATTACCGGAGGCCAACCTCCAAATGAGAAATAAAACAAGCCAGAAATAATATTATGTAAATTTTATAAACAAGGGTCGCTAAAGAAAGTAACTTCTGGTACTTGGCCTATAGCCATATAAAAAATTAACATTTATATAATGTCTGTTTTAGATGGATACTAGAGCCAAGATTTACTATATTTCGATCCCGTTGTCTTAGTTGGTATAAAGTGATTACAATGCTTTGCTTGCCAATAGTTTAAATGAAAGGACTCAAGTTTTTAATTTTTATGGGAGTGCTATTCTTGTTGATAGCACTTTTTATGCTCCCATTTTACTACAGTGATGTAGGTACCCTTATCTCGGACCTTAATCAGGGCACAAAAACTGTGTCCTCTGTTTTGGAAGATCTTTCCGGTTATCTGGAACATATTGATAGCTGGAATATTTTGGGGTTTGTTTTTCTAGCCGCCTCCATACTTATCATGCATAGTGTGGTGGACCACTTTTTGCTTTATAGGCTTAATAAATTCTATTCAGGTAAGTTTGTGTTGGATGGAATGCTCTGGTTTGGCAAGCGGGTGTTGAGTTTAGTATTTACTACCCTGTTTTTTATTTTTATGACTAACCTGATTGTGGATTTTTATTCGAATGTCAGAATAGCCAATAAAATAGAGAATATCGTAGAACGGAAATATACGGTATTGCTATTGGGAACGAATAAATATCTTCAGGATGGTGTCAATGAAAACCTGTATTATACCAACCGGATCGATGCTGTTGTTGAATTGTATCAAAAAGGGTATGTATCTACCATCTTAATCAGTGGGGATAACAGCAAGGAAAATTACAATGAGCCAAGAGATATGATGCGCAGTCTTATAAAGAAGGGGGTGCCTCAAAAGATCATTAATCTCGATTTTGCGGGCTTTCGAACGTTGGATTCTATTGTAAGATCGAAAAGGTTGTTTGGTTTGCAAAATGTATTGATTGTAAGCCAGGGGTTTCATTTGCAGCGGGCTTTGTTTCTTTCCTGGTTTTTTGGTGTCGATGCTATTGGCTATGCTGCTGATGGCGATATGAATATGGCCATGTTTGTAAGGGAGCATTTGGCCGTTCCGAAAATGATTCTGGATATTATGGTGCTTAACACACAGCCTGAATATGGAACAACAGGAGTTCGTAGGCAATTAACTTTTGGTCAACAAGACCTCGTGTTAATTTCTTTTATACTTATATATTTGAGTATGGCTGTATATCTATCTTACGATGCCTTTGATTTTGGAAAATAAAGTTAGGGGTCAATTATTTTTTAACTTGTTTTAAGGCTATATCTTTGATATTGGCCAAATTTTTTAAAAGTTTAATTTATTAATAGGGTTAACCATGGAATGAGCAAAAACCAGAATGCTCCAATAACCGTTTCAGATGGGCAGAGGTTGTTTGCTAATTACACGTTACAGTTAACAATTAACGTACACACATGAAAAGATTACTTTCTATAACTGTTCTAATTGGGCTTTTTACTATTACCATAGGACAGGTAAAATCGCAGAAGTTAGAGCCCATACCTGTAAAAAAGTTTTATATGGACCGTGTTACCAAGAACTTGCAGCTTTTGTGCAAAGAGGCAGAGTGCTTGGATAATGTCCTGGTTAATGACCGGGGTTTGTATGTCTACCCAACTAGTCAGAAAGTTAATAAACCGGAATTTATCCTTTATTGGAGAGAGATGCCTCATTTTAATGAGATGTTGGAAAAGCAGACAGATGAGGATATTATAGATATATTGAGTCGTAAGGGTTCGCATTATTTTTATGGTGTAAAAGATACTCACGTTAACCCTGCGATTTATCCGGTAAGTGAATGGAAAGGCCTAAAAGTTGCGTTGGACCCAGGGCACATTGCATCTACCTTTGAGGAGGCAAAATTAGAGCAGCGATATGTGCGCGCAGAGGGTAAACTATTTAATCAGAAACGGGATATACAGTTTTTTGAAGCTAACCTTGCCTACACTACTGCTTTGGTGCTGAAAGAAATGTTAGAAAATAAAGGTGCTAAGGTTATGATAACGCATGACTATGGCAAGAGTGCATTCGGTATGAATTATCAAGAATGGGTGAAAACCGAGTATAAAAAGGATATCATCCATGGGTATAAGGAGGATTGGTATAACCGTGAGAAATTTGAATATCTTATGACAGGAGAGGCTCCTGACTTTATGATGTTCCATGATGTGTTTAGAAATAAGGATTTTGTGTCGAGGGGTCAAAAGATTAATGAATTTGAACCTGACCTTACACTAGTGATTCACTACAATGCCAGTGAGGGAGGCCAAAGGTATGGAGACCTTTATTTACCTCCGGTCAATGAGAATTACAGTATGGTCTTTGTTCCAGGGTCATTCTTAGGTATTGAAATTGATGGGAAGGATGGTCTTGATCAGAGGTTTGAATTGTTAAGATTATTGGTTTCTCATGATCTTGAGGGATCTGACGTATTCGCTAGTAATATCATCAAAGCGCTTAATGATGAATTAAAGGTTGATGCGCTACCGAAGGATAATAATTTTGATTTTGCCAAGCGATATTCTATCCTTTCAGAAAGATCTGAAGGAGTGTACCATAGAAACCTGTACTTAACGAGAGTTGTTGAGGGGCCTATTGCATATTCTGAGGCACTCTATCAAGACAACAAAACAGAAATGTCTCTTCTGGGCAAAAAAGATCTCACTGTAAATGGTATTAAAACAAGTAGCAGGGTTAAGGATGTAGCTCAGGTCTACTTTAATGCCATCAAAGAATGGCTGGAATATAATCAGGAATTTTCCAAAAAACTGGATGCCCTCTATGCTGATGACTTTGGAGATGAAAGGGAATTCAAAGAGGATATCGAAAAGCAGGAAGAGAACCAAGAAGGTAAGAATGACAATTAAGATATAAAAAGAGGCGCTTTAAGCGCCTCTTTTTATTTGCAAAAAACATTGATTTAGGACCTCATGAGAGGTTTTTTTGTTTTTTTGAAAAAATGGTCTAATGTTTGATTGTCATATAATATAATCAAACGTATTTGGCTATGAAAAAACTTTCACTACTTCCCGCCCTGCTTATAATGCTCTCACTGGCATCGTGCTATGTTGGAGATGATGATGGCATTCCCGGACCAGTAGGTCCACAGGGCCCACAGGGTCCACAAGGTCCTGAAGGAGCACCTGGAGAGAGTGGCTATGTATTTGAGTATACTGATATAAATTTTACAGCTCCTGATTATAAAGTATTGTTATCCTATCCGGATGACTTTGAAGGTTATGATTCCGATGTTGCCTTAGTTTATTTGCTTTGGAAGGTGGATCAGGATGGTAACGAAATTTGGAGAGCTTTGCCACAAACAGTAATTACTGAGAACGGGATGCTTCAGTACAATTTCGATTTCACCAAATATGATGTCGAGCTCTTTCTTGATGCCGAATTTCCATTGGATGATCTCACAGCTATGGATACGGATGAGTGGATAGCCAGAGTGGTTGTGGTTCCTGGTGAATTCTGGAGTAGTGGAGGCAGACTTAATGTAACAGATTATAATGAAGTGAAAAAGACCCTTGGTTTACCCGAATTGGGTAATGGGCACAGCGCTTTAAAACGAAGATAACTTAATCAGGTAGTTTTATTTCTTAATGTTCACCCGGTAGCGTAAGCTACTGGGTGTTTTTTTAAGATGATTTGCAATTATAAAGCAAAATTGTGATTGGGTTTTTGAACTTTAGAAAGTTAAAGGCCAGTTTGTATTAATAATAATTAATGGACTTTGTATTTTGGTGGTTTTTGAGCAAGTTGACCTAATGGAGTCAATATTCTATCATTTTCAAAAATATAATGAAAAATATCCTCCTATTACTACTGGTTATATGCCCAATGCTCTCATGGGCAGACCCTTGGGATAATATGACGCTTGAGCAGGCAGAGCAAGTGCAGAAATACTTGAGATCAAACCCATACCTTTTAGACTATTGCGATTGTTGCGATTCAGAGGGAGAATTTGCAACACAAGTTTACCTGATGCAAGTGATATCAATGGAAATAGTAACTTGTGAATGGAACCCTCAGTATTTTAGTATTCGGGCCACCGTAAAGCGGTTGGCAGAAGTTCCTTACAGAGTTACAGGGCCTGATGTAAGTACCCCATCTGTATATATATCTGAAGATGACATTACAATCACAATGAATTATGCTTGGGGTTATAATGCTAAAGTGGGCAAGGCTGCTCCTTTATACACTATTATACCCTACGATATCTATGGCAAGCAAGATTTGAGTCAGGGGTATTGTAGAGAGTTCATAAGTTTTCCTAATCCTGTTCCTGTAAAGAATGCGGAGTATGCTAATTGGTACAAAAGCCGATTTTAAAAAGTTAATATTGATTAAAATGGTTATTATGCTGAATTTGGCTTTATATGAATAAAAGGTTTTGTAAATAAACAATGTGGTTCAAAAACCTAACCGGCTTCGATGAGATATCTCCAGAATATGTAAGAGAACATCTTTTAGTAGATAGGATGCATATCGTTTCGAAGGTTAATAGTAAGTCCTTTCAATATGGGGTATTGCAAGTCCCCACACTAAATGAATTGAAGGCTCGGGCACCATCAATAAGCGCTTATACTGATAGTATATGTGTTTCGGAGGTTGTTGCCGATATTCAGCAAATACATAGAAACACAGCTAACTCGAACGCACTTATTCAGGCCGCATCTCAGTTCAATTTGCTGGAAATGACGAGTCCGCATGTTACCCCTGAGCAGGGGGTGGATGGTTATGAACATGATTTTACGCAAGGACCGGCATGTGCTATAGCCTGTGGGGCCGGAACAATATATAGAAATTACTTCGTTCAGGTTAATGGTCAGTCTGGTCAGTCTGCTGCTAATCAGGTTGACTGTTTGGAGTTGATTGGTACGGAACTAGGCAACAACGAATTCCAATTTTGGAAAATGAGTAATGGTTATGCTTTACTTGGCCAGGAAGGTCTATTGAAAATAAACTCCATGCTTGCCAAAGCAACAGAGGAGTGTAAAGAGGCTCTAAAAGGCAAACTCAAAGTTGGCATTCAGTGGCAAACAGAGGTAACCCTGTCCAATGAAAGGCAGGTTGTTTCTCAAATCTACTGTTCTGCGCTTCCGGTAGCATACACAAATATAGAGTCTATATATTGGGAGCGATTTGCCCGGTTAATATTAGAAGCTACTTACGAGGCAACTTTATATGCTGCATTGATCAATTTTGAGAAAACGGGTAGTTCTAAAGTATTTCCAACTTTGGTTGGAGGAGGTGTTTTTGGTAATGATATGCCTTGGATAATAGACTCCATCGCGATGGCAATTTCGAAGTTTAGATACACTCCGCTGGATGTAAAAATGAAGCTCAAATGAAATGGTAAGCAAATTGGTAGCAGAGCTAAGTAATAGGGATTAAAAACTTTAAATATAACTTTAAAAATACATTGTCATGATTAAAGAGCAAAGCGTGACTACTACACTCAATATATGGAAGACCAGTCGGAATCTATTTCTCAAGTATTTTCAAAATTATACACTGGAACAACTCAACACTATTCCCGAAGGCTTTAGTAATAATCTGATTTGGAATATAGGACATGTTATAGTGGCTCAGCAAGGGTTAGTTTATAAATCTTCAGGTCTTGATGCTTATGTTTCGGACGAGCTGTTTGATCTTTATAAACCAGGAACCAAGCCAACAGGTAACACCTCCCATGAGGAAGTTGATGAACTGAAAGGCTTGTTGATCTCAATGATAACAATAACAGAGACTGACCTTGCTACAGGAAGATTCAAAAACTATAATGAACGTATGACAGGTACTGGGTTTTTTCTTGCATCGCTGGAAGATGCTCTCCAATTTAATAATTATCATGAAGGACTGCATTTAGGCTTTATGATGAATATAGAAAAGTTTGTTTAGCCAGCAACGCTATTCTCATCGATCAACATGTGTCAGGAATGAAACTTAGGGTGAGGAATTTACAAAGTTTGTTATTCTCGCACTGTACAAACTTAATATTACTATCTATGCTGATAGATAGTAATAATAGGATTGTTAAAAATACAACAATTTTAAGATAATGTGGTGCAAAAATAATTCATCAGGGTGTAAGTTTTTGTTAATCTCATTATTGTTTATCTGTATACTTATAAAAATGGCCTAAATACTTACGGGAGTTATACCAGGTATATTTTGTTGTTCAACTTTTTGTTGATGAAATATACGATTTTAGGAATAAATTTCTTTGGCCATGCAAAAAGAGCTTACAGAAGTGCTTTAGACAGGTATTTGACGTGTTTTAAAAGCGATATTCAAATTATACTTGTACAAACTTAAAAACAATCGCTATGAAACTAAGAAATTTAATGATCGTACTAGGTATAATTTTCACTGTGTTGAGCTTTTCGGCCTGTACAGATGAATCTGAGAATATTGTACCTCAACCAGTCAATGTTGAAGAGCCCGTGGCCACGGTTGGAAATGAAGGAGAAGATCATGAGCCAATGTAATATACAATTTTAGGAATTAGTTAACCATGTAAGGTATCGGTTATAAAGTATTTGTAAAGGTGCTTATTAAAGGTTCTATTTGGGTGATCATTTAAACCAACGCCTGAAAATGAAGTATGTCTTTGCATCAATAGTGACAGTATTGCTGTTTGTCTCTTGTAATTCTGAAATAGCCGAACCTTCTCACCAAAACTTCCCTCAAGATGTTGAACAATTAAAAGCATTGCTGGCCAGTGAACAAGATGATATAGTCAAGTTAGATATTTACTATGCCTTGTACAAAGCTCATCTTGAGATACCTAATATGACAGCGGCCTTCAAATATCTTAGCTTGCAAAGAGAACTGGCAATGGAAATCGAAGATCCCCTGAAGGCAGGTAGAGCCTGCTACAACATGGGGCTTATTAGAAAAAAACAATTTGATTATATTGGCGCTGTTAATCTTTATCTACAGGCAATTGACTTTTTTGAAACGGTTGGTGATCAAGAAAAAATTGCTCTGACATTAGATAACATAGGGGTGGTATTTATGGAAACGGCCAATTATGAATACGCCAAAAAATTTTATCAAAAGACCAAATCGATTTATCGCACTTCAAAAAAGCCAAACCACTTGCTACTAGCAAACCTGAATTTGGGGATTTGTCATTTGGCCGCTTCACCACCTAACTATGATTCAGCCCTGATGTATTTTCAATCTGCCTTGACATTGACAGAAGCTTTAACGGAAAACCAGTCGTATTATTTGAACCGCATACATACTCAGCTAGGAACGATGTATTACCGTGCTGATCAGTATCGGGAAGCTATAGATCATTACCAGACATCACTCAGGTATATTAATGTAAATCAGTTAAAACAGCAAGCCATTGGTTTTGCTAATATTGGTGAAGTATATATGGAACAGGGCCTGTATAAGGAGGCCGAGGAATGGTTGAATAAAGCACTTGCCTTATCGGGTCAAATTGAAGACATTCAAAGCGTTGGTGGAGTGCTCAATATTTTAGGAAGATTACATCAATTACAAGGTGATTACGAAACGGGTGTTCAATATCTGGAACGTGCTATTAACGTAGCGAGCAAAGATGTGATCAATGAGCATTTACAAGAATCACTACGACTCATTCGCGAATCATATGTCGCACTTCGAAGAGCAAACAAGCCGGTGAACATTGAGCGATATGAAAAGGTGCTGATATTTGATGCCAGACAAGATCTACTGGAACAGGAGTTGGTAGATAAAACTAACTTTATGGCATTGCAAGCTGCACTGGGCTTATCCGTTGAACTTGATCATGAAAAGAAGCAGAAAAAAGCCGAAGTACAATTAAACTCCTTATACAGTTATGCTGTAGTTGTGCTTTTGTTGCTAGTGATAATATCGGGAACCGTATTATTTATCACTGGTCGCAAAATATACCAGGTCAGACAGGTCCTAAAATGGTAAGGGTGTTGGTGTTATTACAACCTCGTAATCTCACGTACAGCTCTCAACTGGGCCTGAGCTTTTTCATAAGACCCCGAGATGGCATTCATTTTTTTGAGCATTGCTGTACAGAGCTCTTCCATATGATGATAGGCTTCTTCTTTCTTCATTTGAGCAAAAAGCTCCTGTGCCTGCGCCAGGCCATCTTTAAACCTAATGAGATCAGCCGTCATGATATCTTCACTTTTCGGCTCGGGTTTATCGTAAAGGTCATCAACATTAACGCGCAAAATGGAAGCCAGCACACTAAGAATATCCATATCAGGAGCTGTTTTTCCATTTTCCCACGAAGATATGGTGCCTTGCCTAAATTTTTTACCTGTGTGCTTGTACACCTCTTCTCGGATATCGTCTTGGGTCAATCCGTTCTTTTTACGAAAGTAAGCTATCTTATTACCAGTATATGCCAAGGGAAAAACGTGTTTATGGGGCAAATATAATAATGATGAGTTGTATTAAAAGCCTTCTTAACACCTATTTTTAACTTGTTTCAATATCCCTATAATTATCTGTAGAAATATAATATCAAGTGTTTTGGTGATAACAGGGCCTTTAGCAACTACTTTTTAAATATAAGAAAGAATGTAACTGTGAACCACAAGTTAAGACAAATTTATCTAACCGGTCTAAATGGTGTACCAAGGGTAGAATTATGCGATATAACGTGATTAGTTTTTCAAATCTTACATTGGTGAATTTTGACATAGTCCCCAGCAGGGCTAGCTATATATCGATAAACCTAAAATACTTGTGATAACAACATTAATTATTACATCATGTTGATTTTTTATTCTTTTTAGCGTTTGTTTGTATTCTATTAATCGAATAGATTATTTTGTTTTATTTAAGTTACCCACCAATTGGGTTTAGGTTGATTACCATCAATGGGAGGTGCTAGAGCACTTCCCGGAGATGTTTGCACATAACGCCCCTAAAACACGGTAATGACCCTGTTTACTTTTGCAGCAATTTTGTTAACTATATCATAGGTAAATATGCCATGATAATTAAGCGTTTTACATTATGAATACTTCATGGGAAACCTCCAAAAGAAAATATTGTGAGCTACTCAATGGGCTAGATAACCTAATAGCCAGTGCTGGAGACCTGATTGTGCACTATGAGCAGGATAATATGGAATTTGCTCATCTCATTTATGAGAAAGAACTCCTTGAGCTAATGCGTAAAGCTGAATTTATGGATGACTATGAACGGGAGTTCATGCATATGTATTATTCTCTTCACGGGCAGATACAACGCCTGAAGCGCTACCGCGAAATTGTTAGTCTGATGGTACTGAAAGACCCTATTAATATTCCAAAGAATTGATATAGCATTTGATTACAGTAATAGTAAGTGCATATCAATTCTAAACCAATATTGTATTAAGAACGGCTTAACGTGCATATACCAGTTTGCAGTTGTTTTAGCTATAGCACTTATCAGGGTTGATGGGCCTGTTGTGTGCATATTTTGTTTATTAGTTAAGAGAAGTGCATGTCGTTGGTATTACTTATCCTTAGGATGATGATTCTTCTTTTTTCCCTGAGCTATTAATTCTCTCGTCAAAGCAAGTGATTAGGAATGTTTGGTCTAGGGGTTCATTGTATATATAAGCTGATTTAATGTATGAATATGGTGAATCAAAAAGTATTCTTGGATTTGGATGTATTGCGGTTTTGGCAGGTTTACAGGATGTAGATATTAAAAAAGCAACTTTTTGGGGCTGTTTGTCTGGTGCAATGGATATCCCACCTATGCAAAATATTTAATGTTTTTGCGTATGCTCTAATTTTTGTGTTTGAGTTGTCTCAAAAGGAAAGAATTGCTAAGTCAGCAATTCAAATAAATGATATGGAACCTCTGGGTTAAACCAATTAAAGTTTAATGAGAGCTTTTGTGCTTGGATTAATTAAAAAAAATCACATAATTTATATGATATAGATTCAATCCGTTACGGGCGTTGTACGGTTTTTGAGCACATAACTCTAAAACAAACACTACGGATTGATTTTTTTTTAACTAAACTTCTTGATTATGAAGCTAAAGTGCGTGATTTGTTTTTGTTTACTTTTCCTGATCACCCTCACAGGGCGATTATATTCCCAAGATGAGGAGTATTTTGAAATGACCTTGGAGGAGGTGATGAATATGGAAATTTCGGTTGCCTCCAAGGGTAGTGAATCGGTTATTAACTCCCCCTCTTCAGTATATGTTTTTACCTCTTCAGAGATTGAGCGTATGGGAGTTACCTCGGTTGAAGAACTCCTTAACTTTGTGCCCGGCTATTTTACTGGATTAGATATTGAGCAG
The DNA here is from genome assembly GCF_016775155.1 of Fulvivirga marina. Classification (GTDB taxonomy): domain Bacteria; phylum Bacteroidota; class Bacteroidia; order Cytophagales; family Cyclobacteriaceae; genus Fulvivirga; species Fulvivirga marina. Next base: position 129,073 of record NZ_JAEUGD010000023.1, read on the forward strand.
GGTAAGGCGTTCAGGATCGGTTCAAGAGGAAGAAGCACTGCACTCTCGGAATCAATTTTGTTTCTTGTCAACGGTCATCGTATCAATGACTTGTATACAGGAGGGGTTTCGATTATTAACAGGCTTATCCCTGTAGAAAATATTAAACAGATAGAAGTAATACGTGGACCTGGTTCCTCATTATATGGTTCTAATGCTTTTCTCGGTGTGGTTAACATCGTCACCAAAGAAAATGCCAATGACATCACAGTTTCATACGGAAGTTTCCAGGGTATATCTGCGGCGGGTAATTTTTCTGCCAAAGTGCGCGATATTCAGGTAAGCGGATTTATTAAAGGGTTTACCAATGAAGGGTATGAGTTTGATGACTTTGAAGACCTGTTGGGAGGTAGGGGTGACATGACGGACCCGGAACAGGGTGTTGACATTATGGTTGGGATTAAATTAAAAGATCTAAAATTTGAGGCAAGACATTTTGAACGTGAGTTTAACGGATTTTATGGGCTTGGAGGTGTTTCTGACTTTAATAACAATGAACGATCTTCTCAGTCGATGGCAAACCTCAGTTACAACCTGAAGGCCGGTGAGAATTTAAGTTTTAACATCAAAACGGGTTATCGTGTAGAAAACTGGAAGACTAAAGCTGTAATACTTCCTACGGGTTTTGATGGCTTGACAGAAGATTTTTTTGCAGGTCCATATATGAAAAGCACGGCTTTTAACTTCAGTACCGATGCTAAGTACAATATCAGTGAAAAGAATGAATTATTGGCAGGCTTTTCTTATGAGCAGGCAGGAATAAGTAGGGCTGTTTCACTATCATCACACGACTACCTGACATTTGAGTACTTTGGCGGTGTTCGTGAATACTATTTACCATTTAATAATACAGATGATAAGCGAAATATTTTGGGTGTTTTTGTTCAGGATCGTCATATTATCAGCGATAACCTGCGGGTAACCTTTGGTGCGAGGCTGGATAGCTATAATGATTTTGGGTCAAGCATAAATCCAAGGGGAGCCATAGTTTATAGCACACCATTCAAATCTACAATTAAAGCTATGTATGGGCAAGCCTTCCGTGCCCCCAATTACCTGGAGCTTTATGATCAGTATAACCCTGTTGATTATGGTAATACTGAGTTGGAGGCTGAAGAAATTCAAACTTTTGAGTTGGCCTATACTCAGAACTTATCTGTCTTTTCGGCTACTGTAACCTATTTTAACAATACCATTAAAAACCTCATTTTTCTAAATCCGGTGGCGCTACCTGTAGATGCACCAAATAACCCTCTGCTTGTGCCTTCTTTTTATAATCTTGATGAAGATGTGAATACCTCCGGAATAGAAGTAGCCGCCATTTTGAAGCCTGTAGAATCATTATCTCTTACGGCAACATATACACAATTAATGGATGACTATGCCTATATGCCTGAAAATATGGTTTCTGCACGACTGAATTACAGGTTTGGTCTTTTTAACCTTAATTTGAACGGTATCTATCATGGTAAGATAAGTGAGGTTTCAAATCAAAGCAATTATACGGTAGTCAATGGAAAGTTAGGTATGACTATCGACAACCTTACTGTATTTGGCAGAGTAAGTAATATTACTGACGAACTCTACCGTACGCCTACTACGCTTTCTGATGCTGGTGTGGTAAATAGGGGAAGGATAGCAGCGTTGGGTTTGAAACTTACGTTTTGATAATTATTGAGCCGGCTGTAAAAGTTTAGCCGGCTCAAATTTTATTTGGGTAGAGTATAAATAATTTTCTACCAACGATAGCCTACCATTAACAGAGCTTACATCTTTATCCCAATCTTCTCCATCAACTTACTGGCATTGAAACTATGGCAAATACCTTCTTCCAGGGTATAATTAAAAATGATCTCATCGCCTTCCACAATGCTATTGAAGCTATAGTTTTTCAGGTTTGGTAGTTCATCCGTAAGCTGGCCAAGCTCGAGATCATGGGTAGATACAAAACCCATCGAGTTAGTATCAGATATTTGGCGAATCAAGGCGGCTGCACCGGCATGACGGTCTTTTGAGTTTGTGCCTTTTAATATCTCATCAAGCATATATAGCACCGGGACGTCGTCTTTTTCTAGCATATCAAGGAGCATCCTTATTCTCCGTAGCTCGGCATAAAATGATGACACATGCTCCTCCAAATTGTCTTCTGTCCTCATACTGGTAAATACCTGCAGGCGAGATACCGTAAAGTTTTTGGCGCAGACTGGTCCACCAGCTAGTGCAATAGCAATATTAATCCCAACTGTGCGTAAGAATGTACTTTTACCTGACATGTTAGATCCCGTAATAATATTAACGGTACCCTTACCTTGCATACTAATGGTATTGGATATTCTCTCTGTTTTAGGAATTAAAGGGTGACCCATTTCTGTTGTTTCAAAAACATAATCAGTTTCACTGATGTCGGGCATAACATATTCCGGATTAGCGTATGCAAATCCGGCAAGACTGTTTATGGCTTCAAGTTCTCCGATATGATCAAACCACTGATTGACATCAGCCTTTTGCTGCTCTTTCCATTTTTCTGCCTTAAATACCAGGTGAAGATCGAAAAGTAGCCCGAAATTGAAGAATAGGTAAAACATGTTTGATCTTGCCTGTAGGTAATCCAGAATCTTTTGTAGTTTCAGTATCGAATCGGAAGCATTATGGTCTTCATGGACAAATACACTTTGCAAGAACTTTAGCCGTTCACTTTTGAAGTCTGCTGTTTCAATTATTTTAATCATCCTTCCATAAGCTAGCAGAGTCTTTAAACTTTTAAAGGTCTTGTCGGTGATGTTTTCAACATACTCCGCAAATTTTTTCAGGATAATTCCATTGATTGCCAGTAAACCTATAGTGAAGTATATACTTAGCCCAACATAAATATTTAATATGATTAATGTTATGGTTATTACAGGTAATATATAGGCTAATGCTTTGTAAAGCACCATGTCCAAAACGCGGTTGGGTTCATTGATCCACTGCAATAACGAGTGAAATTTGTTCTCTTCCTGTCCATGCTGCATGCCAGAGGCTTGAAATGCTTGTCGCCAGTCAAGCATTGGAATCATCTCCTTAACTGCTTCCTGCCTTAATACTATTTCCTGCTTGTGTGCTGGTTTGGAAAGCCATTCGGCCACTAACGATTGACCTGAAGGTGTAACGGCTCTACTGATAAGCTGATAAATGGAGTTATGACCAAAGATGTCGAGATCATGAAGGTATGGATGCTTTTTGTTTTTGAACTGATTCCCTTGATCTAGTTCGGTCATGCGGTTCGCAAGCCGATCAGTTTCCTGCTGATTTATCAAAGCTGAGAATCTAGCCAGGTCACGGTGCTCAGCAATTTTATTATGCTTTTTAACGATGAGGCCGAAGATAATAGGAAAGACTATGACAGTTACACCTATTCCCAGTCCATCACGGATATTAGCAAATACAACAATAAGCACTATGGCCATAATAAACAGCGTGATCCTGAGAGCAGCTATAGAGTTATATCTTCTATTTAACGCTATGAATGATTGTTCAAAAAGGGCTTTTCTTTCGTTGAATATATTGGTGGAGTCCAAATTATCTTAATTTTTAATACAAATATACCTCTTAGAAGGTCGTAGTCTGAGAGTATTAGTGATTTAACTTTCTAAAAACTTACACTATTTTTGAAATTTCTGGGAAAGATTATTTAATCTACAGTTATTAGCGATCCCATTGATTAGCCCGCAAATTTATTGTCTTGATTGAAGTGGCCCTGTCAGTACTTTCCTGATGGTGTTTTTAAGACAAAGTCTGGTAAATTATTAAGGCGCTGACATAAGCAAGCCCTGTCATATAGAATAGTTGAAGCAATGGCCACTTCCACCCGTTGGTTTCGCGAAATACAATAGCCATAGTACTCATACATTGCATGGCAAATGCATAAAAGACCAGTAAGGAGAGTCCTGTTGCAAAATCATAGCGCTTTTTGCCGGTTTCCGGATTTACTTCATTGCGCATTCTATTTTTTATCGTGCTTTCATCCTCTACATTGCCGATGCTGTATATAGTTGCCATAGTACCAACGAATACTTCCCTTGCCGCAAAAGACGTGATCAGAGCAATACCTATTTTCCAGTCGTATCCCAATGGCATGATCACCGGCTCTATGGCTTTGCCGAATATCCCAGCATATGAATTCTCGAGCTTAAAAGACTCAATTTTGTTTTTAAATTCCTCCTGAGAGAGGTTTTCTTGGCTATAAGTTTGAGCTATAATTTCTTCTGCATTTTCCAGCTTATTACCGGGTCCATATGATGCCAGCACCCAAAGTACGATTGAGATCGCCAGAATTATTTTACCAGCTTCAAAAACAAAGGTCTTGGATTTCTCATACATCGTTAAGCCTACATTTTTCCATCGAGGCATCTTATATGTAGGTAGCTCCATTACCAAGAAGCTTCGTTCTTTGGTTTTTAATATCAGTCTCATGATCAGTGCAGACACAATTGCAGCAACAAACCCGAGTAGATACATGCCCATGAGTGCCAGACCTTGAAGGTTGAATATTCCCCCTATGGTTTTTTCCGGTATAATAAGTGCAATTAATATAGTGTAAACCGGCAGCCTTGCTGAGCAACTCATCAAAGGAGTTACAAATATGGTAATAAGACGTTCTTTCCAGTTTTCAATGGTACGTGTAGCCATGATGGCGGGAATAGCACATGCAACACCCGAAATAAGAGGAACTACGCTTTTACCGTTAAGGCCGAACTTTCTCATGATCTTATCCATAAGAAAAACCACACGCGACATATAGCCAGTCTCTTCAAGAATAGAAATAAAAGCAAATAGTATGGCGATTTGCGGTATGAAAATGACAATACCACCTATTCCAGGAATAATGCCCTCAGTTAAAAGCCCTGTAAGTGCACCCTCAGGCAATTGCGACTTCAGATAAACACTCAGTTCTGAGAAAGTAAGATCTATTAAATCCATCGGTACCGTTGCCCAGGCAAAGATGGATTGAAATATCATGAACAGAATAAATAAAAAGATCAGGTAGCCCCAAATCTTATGGGTAAAAACTCTATCCAGTTTTTGTGTCCAACGTTTGGGAAGCTGGGTAAAAGTTTCTTTAACAGCACCATCTATGAAATGGTTGATAGCTGCATATCTTTCAAGAGTTTCTTTTCTTCTTAACTCATCCCGGTTAAATTGATGTTTCTCGGTAATATCTATGATTAAATTCTTTTCATTTTCTGTTAGAAAAGAATTGATTCGGTATTGCTGTAGCATTTGGTAGGCCACATAGTCGTCGTTAACCGAAAAAGTTTTCTTTACAGCATCAATAGCATCGGGGGCAAGTTCATATGCATTAAATATCGGATGGAAATGCTGTTCCAAATTTTCAAGAAGGGCTCTTTTAAGAACATCAATACCTTTCCCCTGTCTTGCTTTCATAGGGATCACCGGGACGCCTAGTTCAGAGGAAAGCTTATCAGCATCTATAGCCAGGCCCGTTTTTTCCACGATGTCCATCATATTCAAAACAAGAATACATGGAATATTCAGGTCATGAATTTGTGTAAATAGTAGAAGGTTGCGTTTAAAATTAGAAGCATCTACAATAACAACCACCACATCAGGATGTAATGGGTCTGCTTTGTTTCCTAATATGTCATAAACGATCTTTTCATCAGTAGAGTTGGGGTAGATACTATAAGTACCAGGAAGGTCGATGATCTTAGCCCTAGTGTGGTCATCAAGTTTACAATACCCGGTTTTTTTATCAACAGTTACACCCGGGAAATTACCTATTTTTTGATTTAGGCCTGTTAGGTGGTTGAAAAGGGATGATTTACCGGAATTGGGGTTCCCAACCAGCGCAATTTTTGGGGTATCACTATGAGACATTTATTGAATGGAAATAGTGATCGCCTCGTCCAGCCTTAAAGAAAGGTTATAACCTGCTACACTTACGCAGATAGGATCGCCCAATGGTGCTGCAAAATTGAATTTTATCGGTTGGCCTGGGAGGCAGCCCATTTCCAGAAGCTTTAAAGAAAGGGTGTCGTCCATGAATCCGTTGATTATACCACTTTCACCGGGCGTTAAATCTGCTACACTTCTTAAATTCACGTACTCTTTATTTAGATTAATTATAAACTATTGCGAATATATACTCTAATGACGTTATTGCCAAAGAATTGCTTCAAAAACAAATCATTTCTTTAGCTGATTTTTGTCATAATTTTTGAGATATGTGTTATTAACAGCAGTTGATCTTAAGTTCAATTATAAGTACTGGTCAAGCTTTTTGGCTAGAGTAAAATTTTCCACATGTTTTAATTTATTCTCTTTTAGATAAAGAGAATAATGCAATTACTATTGCACAATAGTCTTGATTGTACTCTACAGAATTAAAAGTCAATATATTCAGATACTTGATCCCTATTCCTTTGGGCCATAGAAAAACTCAACTCTCCCGGGCCATTTGATGAGTGTGATAAGGTCTTTAGAAAAATGAATGCTGAAGGAAGAAACAGCCAAGAGTTAACAGCACCTGAACATAACATTTTGAAATATAGCGACGAAATTAAAGATGGTGTCGGGGGATGGCTTCAGCTAGCATTGCGGAGGTGGTCCCAAATCAGTTTCTGCTTCAAATCATTTTTGCAAGTCAGGGAGAGAGCCATTATCAGCCAAAGATGCTCATGATCGAAATTATAAAAATGCCTGGGTTGAATGTGTTGAGGAGTACGGAATCGGCGAATATCTGATTTACGAATTTGTGCCAGACAGTCTCCGAATTACCGAAATAATAATTACAAATGGATATGTTAAAGAGCTTATCTGCGTGGAATACAAACTGAAGGATAAAGAAGTTGAGAGTTTAAGTATTCCGATATTGCTATCACGGAAGTTTATTTTGACGGAATCGACGTCCATTGAACATTGTAATGCTTTATGAGGTAGGTGGCTAATGGAATCTAAGCTCAAAGTGACCATCCTTGGGAAATATCTAATAATCACTTCGACGAAAAAATTTCACCTTGCTGTAACAATCGTTAAACATTTGTATCCAAGGAAATAAAAAAATAGATACATATGAAAAAATTAATCTTTTTAGCTTCAGCGGTTTTATTAATCATCCATGCTTACGCACAGCAGTCGTTTGAGATTGACAAAAGTGGAAACGGAACACCGGTATTGCTTTTACCTGGGTTTACTTGTCCGGGAGAAATTTGGGATGAAACAGTTATGTCATTAGGTTCCAACTTCCAATATCATCAGGTTTCGTATGCAGGTTTTAACGGTATTGAACCTATAAATATGCCATGGTATGAAACTATTAAAGGCGATCTGAAAACCTATATTACTGAGCAAAATCTTGGTAAGGTGATTATAATAGGTCATAGTATGGGCGGTATGTTGGCCATGGATATTGCAGCTGAATCACCACAATTGGTAGAAAAACTGATTTTGGTGGATGCACTTCCCTGCCTCAGGCAACTAATGATGCCACATATGAAAGCTGAGGATATTACTTTTGACAATCCATATAATCAGCGTATGCTGACCATGAGTGACGAGGATTTTCACCAGAATGCCAAATATATGGCTAGTTCCATGACTAATCAGCCTGAAAAGGTGGAACAGCTGATTGCATGGATAGAGGAGGCAGATCGGAAAACTTATGCTTATGGGTATACCGAATTACTCAAGATTGACCTGAGAGATGATATTAGCTCTATTAAGGCAGAGACATTGATTATAGCTGCCGATTTCCCTTCGAAAGAAATGGTCAGTAAGGGTTTAAATGATCAGTTTGAAAAGCTAAGCTCTAAAGAGATTAGAATCGCTGATAGAAGCAAGCATTTTATTATGTTTGACCAAAAAGACTGGTTCACTACACAGGTTAAAGAATTTCTACAGCAGTAATGTCGCCCCAAGAACATCAGGAACAATTTCAAAGCTTTTATAATAACTATCAGGGCATGGTTTATACTTTGTGTCTGGGCTATATGAAAGGGGAGAAAGATTTGGCTCAAGATCTAACCCAAGAAGTTTTTATTCAGGTATGGCGAGCACTTCCAAAGTTTAGGAATGAAGCCTCGCCAAAAACCTGGATTTATAGAATCTGCGTTAATACCTGTTTGTTGCATATCAGAAACACAAAAAAGTTTAATATGCAACCTATTGATGAGCAGTATGACCGCCTGGTTCAACAGTCAGATGCAAACGATAAGTATGAAGAATTGTATTGGGCTATTGGCCGATTAAATGACGTTGACCGTATTATTATCATGTTGGTTCTCGATGAGATGAAATACGATGAAATAGCAGAGGTGACGGGTATTAAGGAAGGCAACTTACGGGTGAAGGTTCACCGCATAAAACAAAAGTTAAACGAATTAATGAATAACCATGGATAATTTTGAATCACTACAATCGGCATGGAAAGATAGCAAACAAGATGCTCATGCGGGAATGACTGCTAAGGATATGCAGCACTTTGCCATGCAAAACCATAGTAAATCCAAGAAGTTTCATTTGGGCAATGTAGCTATATTGGCTTTGGTATGTATAGGAATTAGTCTATTCTTCTATTTTATAGCACCTATGCAGGAGGCTATAAGTCGGCTGGGAATTGTGTTGATGGTAGGAGGCTTGGTTGTAAGAATAGTCATAGAACTTGTTAGCCATAGAAAAGCAGATCAAATCGAATTCAATGTAGATACAAAAACAACAGCCCTTCAGGCATCTAAATTTTATAACTGGAGAAAACGTATACATGGACCTGTTACTGTCACTATTGTTTCACTTTACTCTTTGGGTTTTTATCTATTAACTCCTGAGTTTTTAGACTATATTCCGAAGTTTTGGGTTGTCATTATGGATATAGGCTATGTTATTATAGCGGTTATTCTAACCATTGTTATTTATACAGGAATAAAAAAGGAGATGGCCGCTTTAAGGGAAATTAAGGATATAAGGTCTGAGTTAGAGTAACATAAAAGCCCCGTCGGTTTATAGAATGGACGGGGCAAATGGTATTAGTCTTTTACTATTTTTTATTCCCGGACCCCTGCCAGATCAAGAATAAAAGCATAATCCAGAGCAACTTCCTTAAACCTTTCGAACCTTCCTGAAGCACCTCCATGGCCCGTATCCATATTGGTTTTAAGCAGGAGTTTGTTATCATCTGTTTTCATTTCACGAAGCTTGGCAACCCATTTGGCGGGCTCCCAGTATTGTACTTGTGAATCATGCAACCCGGTAGTTACCAACATATTTGGGTAATTCTGCACTTTCACGTTGTCGTAAGGCGAATAAGAAAGCATGTATTCATATGACTCCAGTGTGTTAGGGTTTCCCCATTCATCATACTCACCGGTAGTCAAGGGGATACTCTCATCCAACATGGTAGTCATTACATCTACAAACGGTACTGCAGCAACTACACCTTTCCACAAGTCGGGTCTTTGGTTAACTATTGCACCCATCAGTAAGCCTCCAGCACTACCCCCCATGGCAAACAGATTGTCCTTGTCTGCATATTTTTCTTTTACCAGGTGTTCTGCACAGTCAATAAAATCATTGAAAGTGTTTTTCTTCTTAAACATTTTTCCATCCTCATACCATTCGCGACCCAGCATCTGGCTACCCCTGATATGAGCTATCGCAAATACAAAACCTCTGTCCAGCAAACTCAAACGCGTAGAGCTAAAAGAAGGATCCATAGTAGCTCCATATGACCCATAACCATATAGAAGCATGGGATTGCCATCCATTTTCCTAAGTGCTTTTTTGTAAACTAATGATATAGGTACTTTCACTCCATCTCTTGCTTCAGCATACAACCTCTTGGTTTGGTATTCCTCCTTATTATACCCACCAACTATCTCTTGTTCTTTAAGTAAAGTCTTTTCACGGGTTTTCATGTTATAGTCAAAGGTAGAGTTCGGCGTGGTTAGAGAAGTGTATCCGTAACGCAACAGGCCGGAGCTAAATTCCGGGTTCACAGAGATATAAGCCGTATAAGCCTCTTCCCCAAAGTCCAGGTAGTGCTCCTTTTTTGTCTTTTGGTCAATTATTCTCAGGTGAGAGAGACCTTTGGATCGCTCTTCTATAACCAGATAGTTTTCAAAAACTTCTATGTTTTCAAGATAGACTTCAGGGTCATGGGCAATGACCTCCTTCCAGTTTTCTTTAGAGGTCATTTCAACAGGTGTTTCCATCAGTCTGAAGTTCACCGCATCGAGATTTGTTACTATATAAAACCGGTCCTTGTAATGCTCTATAGAATACTCCAAACCCTTTTCGCGAGGAGAAAATTGTTTAAACTTTCCTTCTGGGTTATTGGCGTTTAATATTTTATAATCATTTGTCAAAGTGCTTCCGGACCAGATAATAAGGTATTGATCTGACTTTGTTTTATAAATACCGGTGTAGAAGGTTTCATCTTCTTCCTCAAATATTAGTTCGTCTTCGGTTTTGGCTTCCAGACGATGTTTAAATATTTGGTTAGATCTTAATGTGTTTGGGTCTTTCTTGGCGTAGAAAAGTGTTTTATTATCATTGGCCCAAGTGCTACTCCCAGTAGTATTGTCAATTGACATTTCTAAAAGTTGTCCTGTACTAAGGTTCTTAACACGAATAATGTATTGTCTGCGGCTTACTGTATCTACACCAAATGCCAGTAAATTGTTATCGAGGCTAACATTCAAGCCAGTAACATGGTAGTACTCATGTCCTTCGGCCATTACGTTGACGTTGAGCATTACTTCTTCCTCGTTGTCTAATGACTCCTTTTTGCGGCAGTAGATAGGATACTCCTTACCTTTCTCATAACGGGTGTAGTACCAGTAGCCATTTGACCTATAAGGCACTGACTCATCGGTTTGCTTGATTCGGCCTACGATTTCGTTGTATAATTTCTCCTGAAAACCCTCGGTATGTTTCATCAGTGTATCTGTATAAGCATTTTCAGCTTTCAGATAGTCTATTACTTTTTGGTCTTCCCGGTCATTAAGCCAGTAATAATTATCAATTCGGGTTTGCCCGTGGGCAATTAGTCGTTTTTCAATTTTTTCTGCCTTTGGAGGTAGAGGTTTATTCATCGTTTCTTTCTCTTTTTTTACGCAACTTGTAAAAATACAGCTTATCAGCAGAGCGAGGGTGTATTGAAGTAATAAATTCATGTCTGGTTGGCGGTTTCGATTACTATGTTTTGTTATTGTCCATTTAAGTCTACAATAGCAGTATAATTATTCAGTTTAACATAAACTGAATATCAGCAAAATGTGTTAAATGTGATACATGGTTTTTTACGGTGGTCATTATTGCCTTTAAATGGATAAAGATTTTGATATATGAGTGACAAACAGAAAAAGTTAAAGGAGAAAGAGGAAGCTAAGAAGAAAGAGCAGAAGGATGTGGAAGAAACCGAGTTGGACGAAGAGGAGGAGTATAGAGGGATTCTTCCCAATAGGGATTTGAAGAAAAACCTGGGTTGTGGAGGCTAAATACAGTATGCAGCAAAATCCTGAATTGCCTTTAGAGACTGTTGCTTTTTCTCAAACATTCCCATATGCCCAACATTGTCAAAGATGTGCACTATGGCTTTTTTGGGCATAAGCTCCTGTTCGTAAATAGCTTCTATAGGCACGGAAGTATCTTTATCTCCTGCTACAATCAAAACAGGTACATTTAGTGATTGTAAGACATCCGTTCGGTCGTTTCGGTCACGCATGGCTTTGGTATAACCGATCAGACTGGCTTCGGGTGTTTGAGCTGCCGTATTTACAACCCCTTCAATTTCAGGTTTAAGGGCGGTTCGGTTTTTTAGGTAGAATAACTGGGGCACAAATGAATGGGCAAATACCTCCACACCTCTTTCCCTTACAAAGTCTATGGTCCTGTTTCTGGAAGATTTCTTTTCATTAGAGTCAGCAAAGGCCGTTGAATGAAAAAGGCCTATACCTCTTAGTGTATCAGAATACTTTTTAGCATAAGCAAGTGTAATATACCCTCCTAATGAATGGCCTATCATAATTACTTTTTTTGCCCCCAACTCCTGGAGCCATTCATATATTATATCTGCTACATTGTCAATAGAGAAATCACCCGCTGGCAGCGCACTACCACCGAATCCGGGAAGATCAGGGGTTATTACTCTATAATGGGCAGAGAGTGTATCAAGAAATGCCCCCCATATGTCTCTTGTTTCGCAAAAACCATGGATTAAAACAACAGGGAAGCCACTACCTTTTTCAGAAAAAGAAATTGCCATAGATCAACTTTTTGCCATTGCAGGTTCTGTAAGCGCAATTACAGCTTTTTCTATGCCTTCAGGGTCAAACCCACATTCTTTCTGAAGCTCTATTTGTTCGCCATGCTCTATAATGGCATCAGGTATACCAAGTCTTTTTACCTGCGCGGAGTAGTTGTTTTCTGCCATAAATTCTAAGACTGCACTACCGAAACCTCCCATTAGACATCCGTCTTCTATGGTTATAACTTTTTTATAGTTAGCGAAAACTTCATGGAGCATTTCTTCATCCAAAGGTTTCACAAAGCGCATATCATAGTGTGCCGGATTAAGATCTTTTTTAGCTAATTTCTCACAAGCTTCAACGGCGTAGTTTCCAATGTGTCCGATGGTAAGTATTGCAATATCTTCACCGTCTTTGATTTTTCTACCAGTACCTATCTTTACTTCTTCCATTGGAGTTCGCCATTCAGGCATAACACCTTGTCCGCGTGGATAACGAATAGTAAAGGCCTGCCCTTTGCGGGGTAGCTGGGAAGTATACATTAGGTTTCTGAGCTCCGCTTCATTCATAGGAGCGGCCACGATCATGTTTGGAATGCAACGCATGTACCCTATGTCATAGGCACCGTGGTGGGTAGGGCCATCGGCTCCGGCAAACCCAGCTCTGTCTAGAAAAAAGTTAACGGCCAGGTCCTGAATACATACATCATGGATTACCTGATCGTAGGCTCTTTGCATAAAAGAGCTGTAAATATTACAGAAAGGAATTAAGCCCTGTGTAGCGAGCCCTGCTGAAAATGTAACCGCATGTTGTTCTGCTATGCCAACATCAAATGCACGGTCAGGCATAGCTTTCATCATGATGTTCATCGAAGAGCCGGAGGGCATAGCGGGGGTAATCCCCATTATTTTTTGATTGTTTTCAGCCAGCTCTACCAGTGTGTGACCAAATACATCCTGGTACTTGGGAGGCTGAGGGGTATCATGCACTTTTTTACGTATCTCGCCTGTTAGCTTATCAAATTTACCAGGTGCATGCCACGTAGTTTGGTTACCATTTTCCGAGGGACCATACCCTTTTCCTTTACGGGTAATACAGTGAAGAATTTTTGGTCCTTTAATGTCTTTCAGGTCATCGAGTATGCTTACCAGGTGGTTAACATCATGACCATCTACAGGGCCAAAGTACCTTAGGTTAAGAGACTCAAACATATTGCTTTGGCTAAGCAAAAATGATTTGATACTATTTTCTACTTTGGAAATAATTTCACGGGCATTTGGCCCGAATTTGCTGATCTTACCCAGTACATTCCAGACCTCATCCTTCATCTTATTGTAGGTATGTGATGTGGTAATATCAGTGAGATAATCCTTTAATGCTCCGACATTCGGGTCAATGGACATGCAGTTGTCATTGAGAATGATCAAAAGGTTAGAGTTAGAAACCCCAGCGTGGTTCATACCTTCAAAAGCAAGACCTCCGGTCATGGCACCATCACCGATAACAGCAATGTGCTGCTTTTCTTCGTCACCTTTGTATTTGGATGCAACAGCCATTCCTAAAGCTGCTGAAATGGAAGTAGATGAGTGCCCCACGCCAAAGGCATCATACTCACTTTCCTTCATTTTAGGAAATCCCGACATGCCTTTGTACATTCGGTTGCTGTGGAATATGTCTCTTCTACCAGTAAGTATTTTATGTCCATAAGCCTGGTGGCCTACATCCCAGACAAGCTGGTCTTTTGGGGTGTTAAATATATAGTGGAGTGCTACTGTAAGCTCTACCACCCCCAAGCTCGCCCCAAAATGGCCTCCATATACAGACACATTGTCGATAATAAAATTTCGCAGTTCTTCGCATAACTGCACCAACTGTGTCTGATCTAGTTTTTTTAAATCGTCAGGGTTGTTTACAGTGGCTAAAAGTTTTCCGGGTTCAATCAGCATTGTATAGAAAAATCGATGATGTATCTGTTAAACAATAACTTAAGTTAAGTGTTTTATTTACCTATTGCAAACGGCTATTTCTTCTTATAAAGTTCAAAATTACATTTTTTTTAACAACCGGATATTATTTAAGGGTATAAGTAATATCTTTGAAGTTCTGCAAGAAAAATTTAAAGCAATTATTTGTTTTGAGCTTTGAAATAAAATTACCGCTTTTTGAAGGCCCTTTTGATCTTCTGCTCTTTTTTATCGAAAGAGACGAGCTCGACATACATGATATTCCCATATCAAACATCACCAGTGATTTTCTTGACTATCTGCACAGGCTTGAAGAAATGAATATTGAAGTGGCCAGTGAATTCATTCTTGTAGCGGCTACACTTATGCGCATCAAATCCAAGATGCTATTGCCCAGACCTCAACTCGATGAAGAGGGGAATGAGATAGACCCTAGGGAGGAGCTTGTAAGGCACTTACTTGAGTATAAAAAATACAAGTCAGTGCTAGAGCAGCTCCAGCAAATGGAGGAGGCTGAAATCGATAAAGAAAAACGGGGTAACCTGATGAAGGAGGTAAAATCACTTTCTGAAACAGTTAATGTGGAATCTGAACTTCAGGATATGGACCTTTACAAGCTCTTAAAGGTTTACCTCAAAGTGATGGAGCGTTATGAAGTAGAAAAAAACAAGCCAAAGCATGAAGTAGTGCAATACCCATACACAATTTCCGGGCAGCGAGACTATGTAATGAATGCGCTTATTGAAACTCCTAGACTTCCTTTTGAAAAAATAATTGCTCACGACCCAAATAAGATAGCCGTAATATTTAACTTTCTGGCAATACTTGAACTGCTTCAGATGAACCTTATCACCATGCACCTTGGGGAGGGGTTCAATAACTTCTGGATCGAAAAACTGGAGCAAGTGGCAGCCGAGTAGATGAACCTGGATACACAAAAAATACTGAAGACGCTGAATCCTAACAAGATCTGGTTGCCAGTGGCCATCAGTGTCGGGTTTGTTGCATTTTTAGTTATCTCTGATGATAGCTTTACTCCTCAAAAAATCAATCTTGTTTTTCAAGCAGATCTTTTTCCGATAGTCCTGGCCTTTGTTGTTCTTGCTATTAAGGAACTCGCATATATCTACCGTATCCGGACACTGACAAACGAGGATTTGAGTTGGTCTAGTAGTGTTTATGTAATCTTGCTTTGGGAGTTTGCTTCAGCTGTTACTCCTTCAGTTGTGGGAGGAACGGCAGTAGCCGTTTTTATTTTGCTTAAGGAAGGGATTAACCTAGGAAAATCAATCGCATATACTATGCTGACAGCTATATTGGATAACCTTTTCTTTGTGGTTTTTGCTCCTATAGCTCTCCTACTTATTGACCCCAATCATTTTCCAGATTTTGAAGGTACGTTGAAAGGCTTATTCATTTCAAGTTACTCACTTATTGCAATCTATACTTTCGTTATGATCTTTGCCTTATTTTTTAGGCCGCGGTTATTTAAGTGGGTACTTATCAAGATTACATCTATTAAATTCTTAAGAAAGTGGAGGTATGCTGCTTACCAGCACGGAAATGAAGTGATGTGGGCTTCTTCATTAATAAAGGATAAGAAAAAGAGATACTGGGGAAAAATAATATTAGCTACCATTGCGGCTTGGGTGGCTCGTTATACTATTCTTAATTGTTTGATAGCCGCTTATGCTAATGATCTTGTTTTGACAGATCACCTTTTACTGCTAGGTAAACACTTGATACTTTGGGTAGTGATGCTGATATCGCCTACCCCAGGAGGCTCGGGTTTGGCAGAGAACTTTTTTATTGAATTCTTTACGGTATACCTTAATGAGTTTACACTGGGGGTTACCCTGTTCTGGAGGCTCGTTACGTACTATCCTTATTTGATAATAGGTGCACTTATTTTGCCCAGGTGGATCAAAAAGGTTTTTTTTATAGCCAAAAAGAAAGATGCATACGTTAAGTCCTAAGGTATGTAAGGCATTGAGTATAGTCCAATGTTAAGCCATTATTACCACAAACTATTCTTTGGTATTATAAGTGCCATCCACTTAAAATTTGGTGTTTTTATAAAGTAAAATATCAGCTTTTCGACCTTTTGCTTACTTGCAAAATTTTAAGTCCTGCCGATTTACTAGTTAAGGGGGACTGAAGTAAAACAGGCATAACAACCAGTCCAAAAAGAGGCTTTCTGGTAACGAATACTTAAGAATGCCTTGAAGCTCTCATAAACACTTAATCCACTTTTCGTGTCGACATTTGCAATGTCAGTAAAAAATTAAACTCAAAATTAAAACAAACATGAAAACAAGAAATGCAATTTTAGCTATGCTTTTTACAGTATTAAGCTTAGCTGCACATGCCACGGATGGTGAAAAAGGAAATAGCAAAGCGGCTCCAAAAGTAGAAGTAAGTACTGAAGAGAGCAACATCTACCGTGTATTGTTCATGGGTAATAGTGATGACAAAACCACCATCAATATCAGAAATGCTGAAAACAGGTTGGTGTTTACTGAAACCATTAAAAAAGTCAGTGCATTTGTAAGGCCCTACAATTTCAGCCAACTGCCCGATGGTGTGTATACTTTAGAAGTAATTGAAGGAAATACTGTAAGTAAAAAGACCATTTATCATGGGTCAGTTGTTCTAAGCATAGAGCCTACTGTAGACTTGAATATCGTGAGGCTATCCCCCATAGCTGAAAAGGAAGGTGTTTATAAGCTTACGATAATCAATTCAGGAGGAGCAAAAGCCGCAATAAGAATTTTGGATGAGGATCAAAATGTGGTGTATAGCTCCGAAGAATCTTTTGAAAGGGTTTTTTGCAAGCTTTACAATTTTAAAAGTATGAGTGAAAATACTACAATAGAAGTAAAGGTCAACGGTGAAGTAAAGAAGTATGAGCTATAAAGTATAGTCTCATACTTTAGACTTACACATTAACATGGCATTTGGCTGTATTGAAAAATACAGCCTTATTTTTTAGGTTAAGCCCAACAGTTTCGGGATGTTTTATTCTGACCAGTGTGGATAGAGCCATTACCTAAAGTGTGAAATCACTTCATGTAATTGCAGTATCTGAGGGATCAACATATGTTGTCCGTCATTGAAAATGATATAATTAGCACGTTGTTGCCTTTCAGTTTCGGTCATTTGTTTTGCAATAATAGACTCTATTTCTTTCTCATTTCGAAAAGGGTCTCGTTGCAATACACGTTTGACCCGAAGTTCTTCCGGTGCTGATACGTTTATTACTTTATGCAATCTTTTATAAGAGCCTGCTTCAAAGATCAAAGCAGCTTCTTTTATGACATATGTATAAAAATTATGATCTGCCACCCATTGATCATAATCCTTGCCAACAGCGGGGTGTATTATACCATTAAGAGCTTTCAATTGGTTAGGGTCGCTGAACACCTTGCCAGCTATATAATCTCTGTCTAGGCCTTTATCTGTATATGCTGAGGCTCCAAATTTTTTTATTATTTTTCTTCTAACCTCATCATTAAAGGAGGTGAGCCATTTTGCCCTGTTGTCCGCATTGTAAATAGGGATACCTAGCAGGGAAAAAATTTTGCAAACAAGGCTCTTCCCGGACCCTATACCTCCGGTTACCCCTATTTCAAGAGGTTTATTTTTCATTGAAGTGAACTTTGATTTTAGCTGTGTCTAATGAAACTTCTTGAATAAATCCCGGATGTTTGGCAAGTTTTGGAGTAAGGGTAGAATCTGTCATGTCCATGTCTTTATAGTCAGCTATCACTTCAAAGTCGTCAGGTTTCACGAGGTCTCTTTTTGATTGGCTAACAAAGAAATGGACACTAATCGTATTTTTTTCTATATATGCTTTTCCATTTTCAGGAAAGCCCATTGTTTTTAAAGGCGTACTTTCAGATACTTCTGTAAACTCCTCTACACCAAATGCAATGTTCAGGGTAGGTGGATTTCGTTTAATTAAGTTGTTATTAGGTGTGTTGACAGGAACGTCTTCTTTAAAATTTTCATCAACCTCTTTTTGTGGTATACTTACTAGAAGTGTGTCTGGCATTCCGGTGAGTATACCCTCTGGCCCTTCCAGGGTAACAGAGTCAGGGTTGAATCTAATGGAACTTATAAGCCTGTACCCAGAAGAGAGAGAAATTCCAGCACTGTCGATTTTTATGGGAAATTTTCTGCTTGCTTTTCTGTCGATGTTGATATGTAGCGTATCGGTAAGCACATAGTTTAGCTCTACCTCACTGATTTGATCTGATATTAATGCGGGAAGAGTTCCTCCGGTAATTTTTTTGAGTTCAGGAGGTGATTCCAATACTATTCTCAAAGGAGTGACCTTAATGCCCAGGCTATTTCGAAATAAATTCCAGCCTAATCCGCTGACGTTTACCTGAATATTTTCAGGCAGGTCATCCACTGCAATATATTTTTCTTTGTCATAGACAAAGTGCAAGGGGTATTTTAATGTAGTGGAATAATTTTCATTCAGTGCATTTAAAAACCAGAAAGTAGTGGCGGCAAACACACATAAAATGATGACCCGAAGACGGTTCGTCTTATCGGGTCTTAAGGGTTTCAATATGTCATGTAGTTTACTCAACTTTTTTTTGATCCTTAGCCGGAGCTGGTTTAGTGGCGTCCAGGGATATTGAACTTTTTTGGAAAGTCATTTTTACACCCTTGTCTACCTCAAGAACAACAGTTGTTTCATCCGTGCTCATTACTTTGCCATGGATACCACCAATGGTAACGACCTGATCACCTCTTTTGATCTCTTCAATAAATTTCTTTTGCTCTTTTTGCTTCTTCTGTTGCGGCCTGATCATAAAAAAGTAGAAAACGAGAGCGACACCCCCAAATAAAATAAGTGAGGATAAGCCTCCGCCATCTCCAGCCTGCAATAATATAGTCTTGATCATAATCGTGTTAAGTCGTTAAAATTTTTGCTAAAATACGCTAATAAAAAAAACATCCCAACTCCTTTGCAGGGGCTGGGATGAAAAGTTTAAGTTCTTTAATCTGGCTTATTTTTTCACCGGACCTTCTGTAGGAGTTTCTCCTCCAGCTGCAGGGGTTACCTCAGCTTTAATTCTTAGCCTTGTTTGCTTTGGCCATGTGTTAGCTGTAATTGTAACGGTTTTGTTTTGAACGTTTGGCTTGCCTTTACTATTAAACTCAGCAACGACTTCGCCGGTTCCTCCGACTGGAATTGGCTCTTTAGGCCATGTAGGTACTGTACAACCACAAGAACCCTGTGCATTTTGAATGATCAATGGGGCTTCTCCGGTATTTGTGAATTTAAAAGTGTGCTTTACAACATCACCTTCATTTATAGTACCGAAATCATGGAAATCTTCTTCAAACTTAAATTCAGGAAGAGGACCTTCTGGTTTTTCCTCTGGTTTGGTAGCTTCGGGAGTAGTTGGTGTTTTATTTCCCTCTACTTCTGCCAACCTGTTTTCCAATTCGGCTATTTTCTTCTCAGCCTCTTTGTTGTTTCCGCACGCGGCAAAAACCATTGCGAAAACAGCCACTAACAATGATAACTTGATTCCTTTGTTCATATTAATTAACTAATTTAAATTGAGCTTTGCTCTTATTATTATAACAATTGGTAAAACAAAAATTTATAAAAATCGTTCGATTATCCTTTTTCGTTTTTTTCCCCGCTTTTAATATGTGAGATCAATTGATCTACATCTTCCAGCAGTCTTTCGGCTTTTTCTTTGGCATCGTTCACTACTCGCTGTCCATGACTTTTGGCTTCGCTAAGGTTTGAGTTTTTCTCTGACATTAGATCTTCTACCAGTTCTTCAAGCATTTGCTTATACTTATCTAGCCTATAGGTTAATTTGTCTCTGGTATTTGATCCTTTATCAGGGGCATACAAAACACCTAATGCTGCGCCTGTTGCCGCTCCCAATAAAAAAGCAAAAAAAGAATTTCCTGATTTACTGCTCATAATTAATGCATTTTATTTGTTGTCGATTAATCCACGTCCGCTTTTTCGAATAGCACCAGAGTCAGTAAGCTCAGAAGCTATCACATCAAGCACTCCATTTATAAAGGTTTTACTCTTCGGAGTACTGTACCTTTTTGCGACCTCAATATATTCATTAATTGTCACTTTTACAGGGATGCTAGGGAAATTAATCATTTCACAAATTGCCATTTCCAATATGATTTTATCCGTAGTGGCAATGCGTTCAATGTCCCAGTTTTTTGTCTTTTTGGCAATTAAATCCTCGTATTCCCCTTCCACCTTTATGGTATCTTCAAACAGCCTTATAAAGAACGCCTTATCATCTTCCCAGTTATAGGACAACTCTTGTAATTCAAAATCGTCACCGAAGTCTTCAGTGATTGATTTTATAGTTTTGGTAGTCAGACTTTTAATTATTGGTCTGTCCTCATTCCAGTTGAGGTCTTTTTCTTCCATGAATTTGTCAATCAGGTCATTCTTAAAAAGAATGTTTTTTACAATGTGATTGACAATATCTTTGTCTTGTTCAAATGAAGGGTTATCCAGTTTTCTGTAACTGATATAAGCTTCATCTGTCTTGATTAATTCCTTGAACCATTGCCTGACCTCCCCTTCAAAACTATCCCAACTGATATTTCTCCTCAAGCTAATATTTTCCAGAGACTTGTTAAATTTTAATGCTTTTATTAACAAATTTTTAACAAAGTTGCTGTGATCTTGCTTTGCGTCGCTTTCAGCCAGATTGCCCAATTCAATAAGCAGGTTCAAGATAGATATATAGCGATCTAGTACTTTTTCGGCTTCGATCACCATATTTTTTTTAAAGAACTTGAAATCCTTATCAATTTGTTGATAATAATCACGAATAGCTTCATTCACTACCTCGTTAACTTTATTAACGGAGCCTTTGGAGCTGGTAAAGTTTTGTGATTTATAATTTTCTTCAAAAATCTGTAGAGCCTCTTGCTTTTGCTTGTTAAGTAATTCTTTGTCCTGCACCTCCATTGAGTTGAGGTCAGGAGCAAAACTTTCCTTGATAAATTCCTGTGCCAGACCATAGTTAGCCCCTTTGCTTTGCTGAAAAGCAAATATGGTCTGCATCCCTTTAATTCTTAATGTTCGTCTATTAAGCATTTACAATAATTGAAAGAACTGACTTTCTAAAAAATAAAAAAATGAGGCTGTTTCAAAAGCCAGTTATTTTAACTTCTGAAACAGCCTTGCAAAATTAGTTAAATATTTATTTATCGTGGTAATTTAACTCTACCTATATCTGCAATTCGTTTTTCTGCTAACTCTATTGCAGCCTCTTGTGAAGAGATACCTTTATTTTGTGCAACATTTAAAATATTAAGACAGGTGTCATATATTTTTTCAGCTGTGTTGTAAGCCCTGTCACGGTTATATGACCCCAGGTGCTCTTCGTATACATTGATTAGACCCCCAGCATTAATTAGAAAGTCCGGAGCATAGGTTATACCTTTATCTATTAGCATGTAGCCATGTTTATGCTCGTCTTCAAGCTGGTTATTGGCGGCACCGGCTACTACCTGGCATTTCAACCTGCCAATAGTGTTATCATTCAAAGTGGCTCCCAGAGCACATGGAGAATAAATATCCATATCTATGTCATAGATTTCGTCCATGCCAACCACCTTAGCACCATACTCGGATGACACTTGCTTAAGCTTATCCTGATTGATATCAGTTATGTATACCTCTGCATTTTCTTTCGTCAGATATTCGACCAGATACATACCAACCTGGCCAACTCCCTGAACACCAATTTTTTTTCCTGTGAGACTGTCGCTACCAAATACTTTTTTAGTGGTAGCTTTCATGCCGAGATAAGTTCCGTAAGCGGTTACTGGAGATGGGTCTCCACCGCCCCCCATGCTTTCTGGTAGTCCAGTTACATGGGAAGTTTCCATGCCAATGTACTCCATATCACGGGTTTTCATGTTAACATCTTCAGCAGTGATGTATTTACCATTCAAGCTTTCTACAAACTTGCCAAATCTTCTGAGAAACGCTTCGGTTTTCATAGTGGTTGCATCGCCAATAATTACGGCTTTCCCACCACCTAGGTTGAGACCTGTAATGGCCGCTTTGTAGGTCATTCCTCTTGACAGTCGAAGTACGTCTGTCAGTGCTTCTTTTTCTGAAGCATAGTTCCACATTCTTGTGCCTCCAAGAGCAGGACCCAAAACTGTGTTATGGATTCCTATGATTGCCTTTAGGCCCGTAGCTTGATCATGGCAGAAGACAACCTGCTCATGATTGAGTTTAGCGAGACCGCCAAAGACAGTATCTTCACCTACTCTTTCCACTTCATTTATTTCCATCATATAATAATGTTAAATAATTAGTTTATTGTAGTTTTGAACCTTGATAAAAGAGGAATGCTCTAGAAAAAAGGTCGGTCAAAATTAAGGCTTTTTTGTTATTTTTTCAATTCCGGTAACGTTTGCGAAAAACCTGAAACGTCTCCGGCCGTTTTAGAGATTAACCCATATAAAATTTGGTTAATGGACTTTAACGGAGCATTTTATCTTGACAGGACTCTCGCTGAATGAAGGAACTTAGCTATCTCAACAAATATCTCTGGAAATATAAATATCACCTTGTTCTCGGCACGATATTTATCATCATTTCGAACATCTTTCAAATTGTTCCTGCACCGATGGTGCGGTATGCGATGAACCTTGTGAGTGAGAACATCAGTGTGTACCGGGCCTTCGAAGGCGTTGATTTACAAAATAACATTTATGACATTTTTGCAGGAAGCATTTTAATCTATGCGGTTCTGATCCTTGTTATGGCCCTGCTTCGTGGTGTATTCCTTTTTATGGTGCGTCAGACCATTATAGTAATGTCAAGGCTGATAGAGTTTGATTTGAAAAACGAAATTTATGCGCATTACCAATCGTTGCCTTTAAGTTTCTACAGAAGAAATAATACCGGAGATCTGATGAACAGAATCTCTGAAGATGTAAGCAAGGTGCGTATGTATCTTGGCCCCTCAATAATGTATGGACTCAGCATGATCACCCTTTTTTCCATGCTGATACCTTATATGCTTTCTATCAACCTTACACTAACGTTATATGCCCTAGTTCCTCTTCCGGTTCTATCAGTGAGTATATATTATGTTAACAATATAATCAACAAGAGGTCAGAAGAGATACAGGAGAGTCAGTCATCATTATCCACCTTTGTACAAGAGGCGTTTTCCGGTATTCGGGTTCTGAAGTCTTTCACCAGGGAAAATGATTCTATTGGGAAGTTTAGCAGTGAGAGTAATGAATATAGGGACCGGTCTCTTAAATTGACGAAGGTGCAGTCTTTATTTTTCCCCTTGATTCTCGGGCTCATTGGTCTTAGCACCATATTAACCGTATATGCTGGTAGCGCGGAGGTAATAAAAGGTACTTTGACTTTTGGTAATATTGCTGAATTTATCATTTACGTGAATCTTCTAACATGGCCAGTAACCTCTCTTGGGTGGATAAGCAGTATTATTCAGCGTGCTGCTGCTTCGCAGAAAAGACTAAACGAGTTTTTGAAAGTAGAAAATGACATTGTTAGTACAGAAAACCTGGTAGAGGAGCTTAGAGGCGAAATCGAATTTGATCATGTCGACTTTGTATATCCTGATTCAGGTATCCAGGCTCTAAAGGACGTTTCCTTCAAAGTACAGCCAGGTCAGTCATTGGCGATTATAGGAACCACTGGTTCTGGAAAAAGCACCATTGCCAACCTTATTTCGAGAATGTATGATACCTCCAGCGGGCAAATAAGAATAGATGGGCGTGAGGTTGAAAAGTATAATCTGATAAGCTTGAGGAGTCAAATTGGTTACGTGCCTCAGGATGTATTTCTTTTTAGTGATACCATTTATAACAATATTGCCTTTGGCGCCACTGACGCTACAGAGGAGAGAATTCTTGATGCAGCTCGTGAAGCCGATGTTTACAATAATATTATAGAATTCCCCGATGGTTTTAATACCCGTGTTGGGGAGCGTGGCATTACATTGAGTGGGGGTCAGAAGCAAAGGGTTTCAATTGCCAGAGCGATATCTCGGGACCCTAAGATATTAATGCTGGATGATGCTCTTTCTGCCGTAGATACAAAGACTGAAAACACTATCTTGAATAGTATGAAACGTATCATGAAAGGGAGGACTTCGCTGATTATCTCGCACCGTGTATCTTCTGCCAAACTTGCAGACAAAATTATAGTGCTGGATGATGGTTATGTGCTTGAGGAGGGAACACATGATGAACTCATGAAAATCAATGGTATGTATAAAGAGTTGTTTGAAAAACAAACGCTCACTGAAGAGACACTTGAGGAATAGTTTACATAAAAAAGACCAGACACAATGTCGGATTTCTTCACATTAGGAAATTTATATCTTACTATTTAACTATTAACATCTTTGTGGTGTACTGGGAGTTTCCCTGCAGGCTCACGAAGTTGATTCCTTTTGGGAATGAAGAAACATTAACCATTAACGATTCTCTCTCAGACTGAATTTGTTGTGAGTAAACAGGTATCCTTTATTATATACTATTGGAGGAAATGTTGTGGTTTTGGCTTCAAAAAAGCATCTCGCATTGAATCTTTGGTATCAAGACAAGAAGTGCTTAAACAATGTTCTTGAGTAGTTTTTTGTGATTTCCTGCCTGCTTAGTGTAAAGCTGGCACTAAATGGAAATATGAGGTTTTCGCTTCTGAAGCAGGAGATACTCATGGTTTTACTTTTTTAGAGGAAAACTAACTATAAGCTCTCGGTCTGAGGTGTAAGTCTCCCACGTTATAGTGTCAATTTCTACTCCTTTTTCCAGTGCAAACTTCAAAGCTCCTTTTTTTACATCTTCAGGTGATGGCATTACAAAGTTGTGTGAGTTGATTAATGCAAATATTATTTGCTGTCTCGGGATTCGCTTTACCTCTATATTTTTTATGATAGTATCAGGCTTTTGGGGCCTGCCTGCACCGATGAATTGTTTGATAATCTTACCATTCTCTTTTGAGGGGTAATTTATAATGGTGAGATTAGCGTTTCCATCTCTCTCGGCTCTTGATTTTGCATCGAAAAAGAGCTGTTCCGCTTCAGGGTCATTGTATCTCCCCTCGAAGTATTTTCCAACTATATAAAATTCTGGACTAGTCTCCAGCTTGTATTCCAACGGTTGATTTCCGCCCAGCTTGTAATAAAATATGAAGGCTACAATTGAAAGCAATGCAGTTAGCCCGATCAAAATCCTTTTTAACATATTATAGCAAATTATGAGACGTATCCTACACCTGACGCGGCAAAGAAACAAAATCTAAACGGTTTATCAATTATTTCTCATAGAAGGCTTACTTGGCAGAATCACCCGGATAGTCTTTTAAATCTTATATTCCACTCTCAAAATGCCCTCCGGTTAAGGTTTACATTTGTTTTTGTATGGGAGCTTGAGTGCTAGGTGTATGCGACCTTTGAGAGTCGTAGCCGTTCGCCTAAACTTCAATAGTCAACATTCGAAAGGAAGGTATTATGCAAAGCACATCTGTTCTATAAGGTGAGGAAGACGTTAAGTGATACGTAACGTTCTAAATTCTAAAAAACATAGCGGATACCAACTCCGCCTTGAAACCTTATCCATCCCGGATCTTCTACCATGTCCGAGAACATTTCTATTTCGAGGAAAGCAGAAACGGGCAGTTCGAAATAAGCGTATTCAAGACCAAGGGCACCTGTTGGACCCATTGTAAACCTATTAACGTCAAACTTGCCGAGTTCATTTTCATTGCTATTGATTTCTAAAAAATACTCATACTCTATATTGAGCTGTCGTAGCTGCCAGCCAGCACCTATATACCACTGGAGGCCACTTAGCAGTTTTGAAGCATCATGATGATAAAGTAGTTTACCTTCTGATACCCATTCTGATTTAACTTTATGCCCTAAATAACTTATGGATTCACTACCAAGTACGGAATCAGTTGCTGAATAATTGATAAAATTGTCTCGGTGATATTTATTATAAAGTCCGCTAGCAGCAGAGCCAAAATCTATGGCAACAGCAAAATTTTTGGTAGCATAAAATTTGTAGGTAACAGCAAACGGATCTCCCAGTTTAACGCCAATACCCTGGTATGGATATTTACTATGCTCAAATATTGGGCATACCACTTTGGCCTTTGCTTTTGAAACTTTAACAGATTTGTATCTGCCTTTGTAGAAGGATTTGCTTTTGTTTCTTTTTTGAGCATGGCTATGCCCCGCAATAAAAATGCAAAAAAGAAAAAAGATAATATACCTGAAAAGTGCAAAGGGCATTGACCGTAAATATAGACTAATTAAATATTAACCTAAAAAAATTATACATCGCTACCATTGCCAAACAAACCAATATTTGCATAGTAAGGAGCTCTTAATCTGATGTATATGTTTTAAAAATGTACGCGAAGATGCATATGTTCCTGCAAAATAGTTAAATAATTTCTTTGTACTGCATTTTATGGAGTTGAGTGTAGTAGCCATTTTTAGAAAGCAACTCCTCGTGGTTTCCGATCTCTTTAATTTCACCCTTATCAAGCACGATAATTTTGTCAGCCTTTTGAATGGTGGATAGCCGATGGGCAATGACAATTGATGTTCTGCCCTTCATCATTTTATCAATCGCCTGTTGTATAAGCTCTTCTGTTTCCGTGTCCACAGATGAGGTTGCTTCATCAAGCACCAATATTTTTGGATTGTATACCATGGCTCTTACAAACGATATAAGCTGTCGTTGTCCGACGGAAAGGGTGGAACCTCTTTCCATCACATTATAGTCCAGTCCTCCAGGAAGACGCTCAATAAACTTTCTAGCGCCAACAAGGTCAGCAGCATGAAGAACCTGATCTTGGCTTATATTTTCATTATCCAGTGTGATGTTCTTGAGAATAGTATCACTAAAAAGAAAAACATCTTGAAGTACAACGCCAATTTTTGATCTTAGTGAGCCTAGTTCATAATTGCTTATGCTCTCTCCATCAACTTTTATTGTTCCACGATTGATATCATAAAAGCGGTTGAGCAGGTTAATAATGGATGATTTTCCTGCTCCTGTGGCCCCAACCAGGGCCAATGTTTCGCCAGGCTTTACTGTAAAGGAGATGTTTTTTAACACATGATCGCCTTCGTTATAGGCAAACCAGACTTTGTCAAACTCAACGGAGCCATCAATATGATCAGGTGTGTGGCTGCCATTGTTTGGAATATGCTCGTCATTATCCAGAAGCTTCAATATTCTTGAAGAACTTACTATTCCTAACTGTAAAGTGTTGAAGCGGTCTGCGATCATTCTAATAGGGCGAAAGAACATTTGAATGTACATGATGAAAGCGATGAGCTTTCCCATGGTTATTCCTGTTACAGTCTCATGCAGTACTCCCTTAGCACCATACCATACTAACAGGCCTATCCCAGCAGCACTTATGATCTCGGCTACAGGAAAATAAACTGAATAGTATAGCACTGACTTAAGGTTGGCCTTTTTATGCCCCTGATTGATTTCCTTAAACTTCTCGTATTCCCGGTGCTCGCTACCAAAGATCTGGACTACGCTCATTCCAGTAATGTGCTCTTGCACAAATGAATTTAGGTTTGAAACCGCGTTTCTTACTTCATTGAAAGCGACCTTAATTTTTTCTTTGAAAATGTAAGTACTTAACAATAGAATAGGTAAAGTTGACAAGCTTATAAGGGCAAGCCTCCAATCGCTGTAAAACATTACTGCAAGTATGAATAGTAGCTGGAGAAGGTCACCCATCATGGCCGCCAAGCCTTGACTGAATACGTCTGCAAGAGTTTCTACATCTGAGATTGTTCTTGTAACAAGACGACCGATGGGAGTATTGTCAAAAAATTTAAGCCTTAGATTAACCAGGTGCTTATAAAGTTGAATACGGATGTCGCGGATTACATATTGTCCAAGCCAACCAGATAAGTAAGTGTGAAGATATTGGACGATAGCTTGCAGAATTAGTAGGCCTGTTAAGATTGCTATCATCATAAGCATACCATGATAATCACCCAAGGCCACAAAATAATCCAAGGTTATCTGTATAAGAAGTGGCCTGGCAGGTGCTAGTATACCTAGGGCTACCGTAAGAAATATAAGAAAATAGAACTTGCCTTTGTAAGGACTTATGAACTTCATAAGCCTCTTCAGCACCTGCATGTCTACAATATTGCCGCTGTTAATTTTTTCTTTTTCCAAATTACTTGTCAGGGAAAAATCTCCCGGGGATATTTTACTGCTGTCAAAAATAAACCTGCTGCCGGAGCTGCGGCTCCAGCTTCTTTTCGGTCTTTACTTTCTATGATTTTTTTAAAATCTTCTTTACGAAGTTTTCCTTTTCCTACCATTAATAGGGTGCCTACTATAGCCCGCACCATACCACGCAGAAACCTGTTTGCTGTGATATGGAATATTAAAAGATCCCCCTTTTCAACCCACTGAGCTTCAGTTATATCACACACAAAGTTATTAACATCAGTCTTAACTTTGCTAAAAGATTCAAAATCCTGCTTCCCGACTAATAACGAAGCCGCTTCATTCATAGTTGTGATATCCAGGGATTTTGGATAGAAATAACTCATATTTTGAAGAAAGGGATCTTTGCATTGGGTGATTCTATACTCGTAGCTTCGTGAAAGTGCTGTAAACCTAGCATGAGCATCATCAGTAACCTTACAGATAGAATTGATGCTGATATCGGGAGGCAGAAAACTGTTAAGCTTGTACCGTAAATTACTAATAGCTGCATTTTCGGGCAGATCTGCATGAAAATATTGTTGAGAACAATGTACACCAGTATCCGTTCGACCGCTACCCATTATAGGTATTTTTGTTCTTAGTATTACACTAAGGGCTTCCTCTATCAACTGCTGAATAGTGGTTGCATTTTGTTGTATCTGCCAGCCATGATAGTTAGTACCATTATATGCTACTTCAAAAAAGTACCTCATAGTGTTTCGTTCATCAGATTCTGAAACAAATCTATATACAGCCCTACATGATAGCCATCCAAAAGTGCATGATTAACATGGATAGAAACCGGCATTAATTTTATAGTATCCTTTTGATACATTTTTCCGAAACTGATTTTTGGAATAGAATCAGACATGTCGTAATGCCGCGCATGAGATAAAGAGGTAAATTTGATCCACGGTAGTGCAGAGTAGTGAATAACGTTTTCATTACTTGTAGCAGGAACTAGCTTGCTGTCACTGCTTACGCGATCCATTTCTTTGAGAGCAGCAGGATAGAAGTCATTGAAGGCAGGTTGGTATTCCATATAAGAAAAACCAAAGGTCCCATTGGACCTTGGCACAGTTGGGGATGCATTAACAGTTTCGTATACAGCAACTTTTTCACCCTCTATTCTGTACTTGAAGGCTTCTATCTGATTTGCAGCGGCTAATGACTTATGCAAATAGTATAAAAAGAATGAAACCTTTCTTTTTTTAGCTTCGGCATAGGCTATTGTACAATCAGCCTCAACCGTAACGCCAAAAAAGGGCTCGTTAAAGCCCTTAAAAAAGGAAAAGTGATCCTTTCGGTCCCATTTATCTATATCCAGGTATGTTTTCAATACTTCTTTCTGCTATTACAGTTTTTCATAGATGATAGCGGCACCCTGACCAACTCCGACACACATGGTAGCAAGTCCGTACCTAACCTGCTCTCTTTTTTGCATTTCGTGGATCAGTGTGGCGCTTATTCTTGTACCACTTGCTCCTAGAGGGTGACCAATTGCAATTGAACCTCCGTTAACATTTACCTTAGCAGGATCCAGATCTAAATCACGTATACATGCTATAGACTGTGAAGCAAACGCTTCATTGAGTTCAATTAAGTCGAGGTCCTTTACTTGTAGGCCTGCTCTTTTGAGTGCTTTTTGAGTAGCGGGTACCGGCCCTATACCCATACAGTCGGGACTAACACCTGCAATGGCCATAGAAACTACCCGAGCTATTGGTTTAAGGTTAAATTTCGTTAGTAAGTCTTCATCAACTATTAGTGATGCTGCTGCTCCATCGTTAATCCCGGACGAATTTCCCGCTGTTACGGTCCCCCCATCTTTGAAGGCAGGTTTAAGAGCAGCCAGTTTTTCCAGTGGTGAAAAGCGAGGGTGTTCATCAACGTCAAATTGAATAGGATCAGCTTTCCGTTGTGGTATTTCTACAGGAGTTATTTCATTTTTGAATTTATCAGCCTCAAAAGCCGTCTTATACTTTAATTGCGAGTTGTATGCAAATTCATCTTGTTCTTCTCTGGAAATATTCCATTTTTCGGCTACATTCTCAGCGGTTTCACCCATGGCATATGGGTAGTGTAGTTTTGAAAGCTTTGGATTAGGAAACCTCCAGCCGATGGTGGTATCGTATGTTTCTACTGCTCGACCATAAGGGGTCTCTGATTTGGCGGTTACAAAGGGGGCTCTTGTCATGCTTTCCGTACCTCCGGCAATATAGGCCTGCCCTTCTCCCAACATCAAAGCACGAGATGCGTCCATAATGGATTGGAGGCCGGACGCGCACAAGCGATTTACCGTAACCCCACCGGTTTCAACAGGTAGTCCCGCTATTAATAGTGCCATGCGCGCTACGTTTCGATTGTCTTCACCGGCCTGATTGGCCGCTCCCAAAATTACATCCTCAATCAGTTTTGCATCCAGGTTAGAGTTTCTGCTGATCAAAGATTTAATAACATGTGCTGCAAGATCATCGGGCCTTACCGAAGAGAGTGTGCCACCAAATTTGCCTATGGGTGTCCTTAATATATCTACAATGTATGCTGTTTTCATTTCAATTACAGTTTGTAAACCGGGGCGGTTTGATTTAAATTTGCAGTCGCAATTTAAGCCAATAGCCATATGTTACAAAGGATTCAAACTGTATTTCTGTTACTCGTAGTAGTGTTAATGCTCCTGATGTTATTATTCCCTTTATGGACATATCAGGCCGAAGACGGTAGTCTTACCTATATCTTGACCTCATTCTATCTTGATGCTCAGGAAGGCACCGGAGCCGTAACAACAAAGGTTTATTCACCTTATGTTTTTGTAGCAGTATTGGCCATATCAGCAGCTCTTGTTGGTATAGTTGAAATCTCAAGCTTTAAAAACCGTTTGCTCCAAATGAAGTTAGGTGCTCTTAACTCATTATTTATGGCGGGAGCTATGGGTTTAAGCCTATATTTTGCCAGCAACCTGATGGATGAAAAGCAACTTCAATATGGTTGGAGTTATGGAATGGCTATCTTTTTTCCTGCAGCAGCCATGATCTGTAATGTTATAGCCAACCGCTTCATCCGTAAAGATGAACGCCTGGTTCGCTCTGTTGATCGAATCAGGTAAGATAAGCTGTCAACTGAATAGAGATGATTTAGTAGCACCATTTTTAGCGAAGGTGCTTTTTTATTCCATTCTACATTCAAAATCTTTACCATACCTCACCTCCTGCGACCTAAATAGTTTTGCTCTTTTGCCGATCTTTTTTACTACTTAGCTGAAGTAAAGGATGGCGGGTTACATCAACCCTGTCATTATGTCACTTTTTGTCGGCTGGAATGGTATTTGGAAATGCAGTAGGGTAAATATGAAAAATAGACTATAAAATAAAGGATAAAAATGGCTGAAAAAGGTACTATTTCGATTCACACGGAAAATATTTTTCCGATTATCAAAAAGTTTCTGTACTCTGATCACGAGATTTTCTTAAGAGAATTGGTTTCTAATGCTGTTGATGCGACCCAAAAACTGAAAAGGCTGTCATCTCTCGGCGAACTCAAGGAAGATATCGGTGATACCACTGTAGAGGTAAGCTTTGATAAAGAGAAGAAAACAATAACGGTCTCCGATAGAGGTATCGGTATGACTGCTGACGAAATTAAAAAGTACATTAACCAAATAGCTTTTTCGGGTGCTACCGAGTTTGTGGAGAAGTTTAAAGACAAGGGAGACGCGAAAGACATCATTGGTAAATTTGGTCTTGGCTTCTACTCGGCGTTTATGGTAGCCAAAAAGGTAGAGTTGGTTTCCAAGTCATACCAAGAGGGCACAGAGGCTGCCAAATGGACATGTGATGGTTCTACAGAATTCGAAATTTCTGAAGCAGATAAGAAAGAAAGAGGTACAGATGTAATTCTTCATGTTGCGGATGACTCGGAGGAGTTTTTAGATGAGTGGAGGCTTAAGTCTATTCTTGAAAAATATTGCAGGTTCCTGCCCGTACAAGTGAAATTTGGTACAGAGGACAAGCAAGTAGAAGATGGCAAAGATGAGGAGGATAAGCCTAAGTATAAGACGGTAACGGAGGACCGTATTATCAATGATACTGAGCCTTTATGGACAAAAACTCCTGCAGACCTTAAAGATGAGGATTATCTGAAATTCTACAGAGACCTTTATCCAATGTCTGAAGACCCACTTTTTTGGATTCACTTGAATGTTGACTATCCCTTTAACCTAACAGGTATCTTGTATTTTCCTAAGGCGAAAAATGACTTCGAAGTACAGAAAAACAAGATCCAATTATATTCAAGGCAGGTATTTATCACCGATGAGGTGAAAGACGTAGTGCCTGAATTCCTGATGTTGCTGCATGGTGTCATTGATTCCCCTGATATTCCTCTGAACGTATCAAGAAGTTATTTGCAGTCGGACAGTAGCGTTAAGAAAATCAATAACCACATCACAAAGAAGGTAGCGGATAAGCTAAGTGAACTGTTTAAAAACGATAGAAAGTCTTATGAAGACAAGTGGGATGATATAGGTGTTTTTGTTAAATATGGTATGCTTAGCGAAGACAAATTCTATGAAAAGGCTAAAGACTTTGCTTTGTTGAAAAATACTGAAGGTGCTTTTGCAACGCTTGATGAGTACAAAGAAAAAGTAAAGACAACCCAAGAAGATAAGGACGGAAATCTTGTCTATCTGTACACTACTGATGCTGCAAAGCAGGACACCTACATACAAGCAGCAAAGGCAAAGTCTTATGACATCCTTTTAATGGATGGAATTATAGATAGTCACTTTGTTAATTTCCTGGAACAAAAGCTTGAAAAAACACAACTTAAACGGGTAGATGCGGAAACCGTTGACAAGCTGATTGACAAGGATGAGAAAATTGATAGTGTACTGAGCAAGGAAGAGGAAGAAAAGGTAAAAGAGATCTTTGAAAAAGCGGTTAACAACAAGAGTATGAATATCTCTGTTGAATCGCTTTCCCCTGATGAGATGCCGGTTACCATTACGATGTCAGAGTTTATGAGAAGAATGAAAGACATGGCCAAAATGGGCGGTGGCGGATATGCTATGATGGGTAATATGCCGGATCAATTTAATTTAACCGTTAATGGTAATCATGCGATAATAGGAAAAATTTTAAGAGCAAAAAAAGAGGAGAAAAAAGAGTTGCTAGCCAAGCAAGCTTATGATTTGGCGATGCTGTCTCAAAATATGCTTTCCGGCTCAGATCTTACTAATTTTATTAGGCGAAGTATAGAGCTGGCGGGTGAATAGCCTACAAAGTTTATCAAACAGAGCCACCTGGAACTTTTCAGGTGGCTTTTTTATTTTTGAGATGAAAATAAAAAATGGTTATTTACGTTGCCAAATAATAAAATAGGTCAATGTTTCTTAAATCTATAGTTTCACTATCCGTTACGTTATTGTTAGTCGCCCATCTGTATGCTCAGGAATCTGACCCTGAAAGTACGGATAAAATGTTCACGATCAACACACCTATAACCTTAGACCTTGAAAGCGATGAGAAGGAGGAGGACTATGTGGAGCCTAAAAAGAAGAAGCCTAAAAAAAATGTGTTTTATGGGCTCAAAACTAAAAAACGTTATACTCAAAAAGGGAGTGGTGATAGAAAGACCTATGAGCTTTTTTATGTGTTGAAGGAATATGAAGAGCCAGATCCTTATGTAAGAGATATATACTGGATTGATTATCGTCGAGGAAAGATCAGAAGCGAGGGCAAGGTAGATAAGGAGTATGGAGCGATATTGCATGGACCTTACAAAAAAATGCAAGGAGATCAGGTGTTGGAAGAGGGAATATTCTACAAAGGAATGAAGCATGGCCGGTGGGTAAGGTATGACAAGAATGATCTACTTGTTGATAAAGAAAAATACTACAAAGGCTGGCCTAAGGAGTCACTAGTGAGTTATTATGATCAGAAAAGGGAGAAAATGAAGGAAATTATCCCTATTGAGTACGGAGAGAAAGAAGGCTACTATTATTATTTTCACAAGAGTGGAAAGGTAGCCGTAAAGGGAGAATACAAATGGGATTATAAAGTGGGAGACTGGGTAGAGTATTACTCGAGTGGACGCAGAAAAAAAATAATCAGGTATTCAAAAGACCCTTTTGATAAGCAAAGCAGCCCCTACATTTTTAAAGAGTGGAACAGGCGAGGAAAGCTCGTCTATCAAAGAAGATAGCCTTTAAGCCGTATTTCATTAATGATTTTAAAATATTACAAATGTAATAATTTTAATTCTACACCAATTATTTGTTTTGTCTTATCTAAAATTAATTTTATTTTATAAGTTGCCTCTCTGGCTACAATTTTGCCTGTATTATCTTACATGTGCCAATTTTATGTATTTCCAAAAGTGAGAACATTTTACTAGATTACTTTATCACTAGTTTTCTGGAACGGGCAATAATAGTACCATGATGAAAAATATTAGGAGGCATTTTTTCATTAGTTGTATCCCATTATCATTTTTGGTATTCAGTACAGTGGCTAATACTACACCAAATGAAATACCAACAACATGCCATGTTTCTTATGAATCAAATGATGTAGTAGCAGTTCAGCCCGGGTTTATAGCCGGGCTTTTTAGCGTAGAAAACTGGCCAGCCAGGTGGAATTGCGGAATATGGACCCCATTTCATGGGTGGCTATATATTGTTTCTGATTTCCTGATCTGGTTCGCATATTTTCTGATCCCTATGATCTTGGGGTATTATTTGTATAAGAAAGAAAATGAGGTTCCCTTCAAGTCCATATTTTTGCTTTTTATTGCTTTCATTCTTTTCTGCGGACTTACACATTTTGTAGATGCAGTTATATTCTGGTGGCCGGTATATAGGCTTAGTGCTTTGATAAGGTTTATTACTGCAATGGTTTCCCTGGGAGCAGTATTTGCTTTGGTGAGGCTTACGCCTGAGGTACTGAAATATAAAAGTCCCGAGGAGTTAGAAAAGCTGGTTTCTGAGTTAACCGCACTCAACAGGAGGCTAAAGGATGAGATTCTACAGCGACAAAGGGCAGAGGGCGAATTAAAACGGCTTAATGAAGATCTGGAGAGAAAAGTGGATGAACGTACCCAAGACCTTAAAGCATCTAATAGTATTCTAAAAAGAACTAATGAGCTTTTTCGATCGGCTCAAGAAGCTGGTAAAATTGGGGTTTGGCAGATGAATGTAGATGAAAGTTCAATATACTGTTCAGAAGAAGTCTATCGTATTCTTGAACTCAAAAGCATAACCGATTTCAATTTTGAAAAGGCCCTTGGCTTTGTTCATAAAGACTACCGCAATAAGTTGAAGCAGGTGATTGCTCATGCCGAGAAGACTTGCGAGAGTTATGACATAGAAGTCAAAATGGTAACGGCTGAAAAAAACAGTATTTGGGTCAGAGTTGTTGGTTTACCCGTGGTTAAATATGGAAAAATGGAGTCACTAAGGGGGCTGCTAATGAATATAGACCAGGCCAAAGCTTCTCAGGAAAAAATGGAAGCCGGTAAAAAGGTGCTTTCATTGGCACTTGAAGCCGGTGAAATTGGAGCTTGGAATTGGAATATTAAAACAGGCTCCCTCCAATGGGATGATTATATGCACAAGTTAATGGATCATCCTAAAAAAAACTTTCGGGGCATCATACAGGACTTCACTGAACGCATCCATCCAGATGATTCTGATTTGGTGAGTCGGGCTATAGGAGACACTATTCGAAAAGATATTAAATATGATATTATCTATAGGATAATCACTATGGAAGGAGAAATCAGAATACTTCATTCAAGGGGAGAAGTTAATAAAGATGAATATGGAGAGCCCATAGGTATGATTGGCATCTGTATGAATATCACGGATCAAAAACTTTATGAGAAAAACCTTAAGGAAAGTGAGCAAAGGCTTAAAGCTACAATTGATTATAGTCCCATAGGAGTAGCACTCTTAGGAACGGACGGCAAGTTACTGAAAGTAAATAAGGCGTTGACAGAAATGCTGGGTTATGTTGAGGCAAGCCTTATTAAACTTGGACTTCATAAAATTACTAATCCGGATGATCGAAACCTTGATCAGAAATACCTTCGAAAATTGCAACAAGGTAATGTACATACATACCAGTTGGACAAGCGGTATTTAAATGCAAAGGGAGAAGTTATATGGGTTCAGCAGAATGTTTCAGCGGTACGGAGTACCAAGGGTAATATTAAATACTTTATTACCCAAATTATGGATATCACTGAGCGAAAAATGGCAGAAAGGCGTATTCATGAAGTGGTCAGACAAAGAACAGCCCAACTTGAGGCAACCAATCAGGAGCTAGAGGCCTTTAGCTATTCCGTTTCTCATGATTTACGATCACCGCTTAGAAGTATTCACGGATTTAGCCAAGCACTGATGGAGGATTATTCAGAGCAGCTAGATGGCACTGGTAAGGACTATTTGAATAGGGTGTCGTCCGCCAGCGTGAGAATGGGTAGGCTGATAGATGACCTTCTTGGCCTGTCAAGAATATCCAGACAAGAGATAAATTTTCAACCTGTTGATGTCACCCTTCTTGCGATTCATATAGTAGAAGATCTAGTCAACGATCAGTATAGCAAAACAGAGTTTGTTATAGCACATGGCTTAAATGCTCAGGCAGATAAAGGTCTACTTAATGTGGCGCTGGAAAATTTGATTG
Source organism: Fulvivirga marina (assembly GCF_016775155.1). Classification (GTDB taxonomy): domain Bacteria; phylum Bacteroidota; class Bacteroidia; order Cytophagales; family Cyclobacteriaceae; genus Fulvivirga; species Fulvivirga marina. Next base: position 166,288 of record NZ_JAEUGD010000023.1, read on the forward strand.
AAAATGCAGCAAAATATTCAAGGAAATCGAGTGCTCCAAAAGTGGAAATTGGTGAAGAGATCATTAATCACAAGCAAGTATTTTATATTAAAGATAATGGGGTGGGGTTTGATATGAATTATGCCGATAAACTTTTTGGAGCGTTTCAAAGGCTGCATGGAGACCGTGAATTTGAAGGTACTGGGATAGGCCTGGCCACGGTTAAGCGTATAATTCACCGTCATGGAGGAGAGATATGGGCTAGAAGTGCCATAGGCAAAGGGTCGACATTTTACTTTACACTAAACTAAAATAACCCATAATGTCTGGAAAAATATTACTAGTTGAGGATAATGAAGATGATATAACCCTGACTCTGCGTGCTTTAAAAAAGAAAAATATAGCCAACGATGTCATTATTGCGCGTGATGGGGTTGAAGCGTTGGACCTTCTTTTCGGGCGTAATGGTAAAGGTGTTTTTAGGCCGGCTTTGATTCTTCTTGATTTGAAGCTTCCGAAGCGAGATGGGTTGGAGGTATTAAAAGAAATAAGAAAGTACGAAAGTACAAAAGGGCTATCTGTGGTAGTGCTAACCACATCTAATCAGGAAGAAGATATTATTAAAAGCTATTCTTTAGGGGCGAATAGCTATATAAGAAAGCCAGTGGATTTTGTTCAGTTCACCGAGGCTATTGGTCAACTGGGTCTTTATTGGCTTGTGTTAAACGAACCTAATCCACAGATCAATGAGTAATATATTAAAAATACTGGTAATAGAGGATTCGGAAGATGATTACGAGCTGCTGCTAAGAGAAATCAGGAAAGGTGGATCCATGACAGAGGCAGAGCGTGTGGAGACGGTTGAAGATTTAGAAAAGTCTTTAACTGAACGGTGGGATCTTGTTATAAGTGACAACAGATTGCCTCGCTTAAATGCTCCTACTGCACTTAGTGTAACGCGATCAAGAAATGAAAATGTTCCATTTTTTATTGTGTCAGGGACTATTGGTGAAGAAGCAGCGGTAGAAGCCATGCGTGCTGGAGCTAATGATTATATTTTAAAGGGTAATCTTAAACGCTTAATACCAGCTATAGAGCGGGAATTAAAAGAGGCTCACAATCGGTTAAGGCGACGGGCTATAGAGCAGAAACTGGCTAAAAGCCAGAAAATGTATCAATTTTTATCGGGAAGCATTGAAGATGCTTTCATAGCGCTTAATAAAGACCTTAAGATTATTCATTGGAATGGTGCCGTCAAAAAGGGAATTTAATATCAACGATAGAAATATTTTAGAAGCTACAGGATAAAGTTTTTGATATGTTTTACAGGGCGCATGAGTTCTCGTTAGGGTCTGGACTTGGCTTGTATATCGTTAAAAATGCAATTGAAAAGGTCAATGGCTCGATTATGCTTGAAAGCAAGAAAGATGGAGGGTTTAAATTTGATGTTATAGTTCCCGACTGGAAACAGCCACCGGAAACAGATTACGATGAAAATTAAAGAAAAACAGGAGTTTGCTAAAACGCAAGTTAACAGATGGAAACCTATTAATGTAGTGATCATTGAGGATTCCGAGGACGACTATGAGCTTATAAAAAGAAGAGTTCGGCATGAAGGATATCAGATAAATGCCATACGGGTGGAAACTGCTGATGAATATGAGGCAGCACTTGATAAAGAGGAGTGGGATGTGATCATTAGCGATAATTCATTACCGCATTTTAATGCCAAGTCGGCTTTAGAGATCACCAGAAAAAAATATCCTCATATGCCTTTTATCATTGTGTCCGGAACCATTGGAGAAGAGGCTGCTGTAGAGGCCATGAGGTTGGGTGCTAACGATTATTTGTTGAAGAACGATATGGCCAGGTTAATGCCTGTTATTGAGCGAGAGATTAGGGATGCCGAATTGATCAAAGCTAAGAGTTTGGCAGATATGGCTTTAGAGGAAAGTCAGGAGCGTTATAGGCTACTAGCAGAGAACATTCAGGACCTTGTTTGCCTACATAGTTCGGATTCAACATACCTTTGGGTGGGCCCTTCTACGGATCGTATATTAGGGTACCACGCAGAGGAATTAATAGGTAAAAAACACCTGGATTTAATTCACCCGCAAGACCTTAAGGAAAAAAACATTAGCCCTTTTGATCAAAAAGCAGAGGGTGAATGTAAACCCATTTCATATCGAATGAGGCGCAAAGATGGTGTATACATTTACGTTGAAACCATGGTTCAACACGTCTATGAGGAAGATCGGTTGATTAGAATTGTCAGTACTTCCCGAGACATTACAGAGCAAAAGCTTGCGCATAACCTGCTCATAGAGAGTGAGGCCAAGTATCAGGGAGTTATAGAGTCTATTGCTGAGGGACTTGTATTGTATGATGATAAAGGTCGTATTGTGACATTCAATAAGAGTGCATCGAAAATATTAAGGTCAAAAACTACCAACGCTCGTAAATTTGAGGAGGAACTTACCGACAGGTACCGCTTCTTTAAACCAAACATGGAAGTTTTTCCTTCGGATAATTTTCCCTCTAAAGTTACCCTACGAACGGGTAAACCCTGCTCGCAGATAATTATGGGAGCCAAAGACAGGGGGGACTTGATTTGGCTGTCCATCAATTCAGAGCCGTTTTTACAGCCTAATGGTCGCCTGGGTGTTGTAGTCTCATTTTCTGATATCACCGAACAAAAGTTATATGAAGATCGCGTTACGTCTGTTGCCAGAGAGTTGACAACACTTATTGATACAGCCAACGCTCCGATTTTTGGTATTGACTGGAACGGGCGTATCAATGAATGGAATCAGGTAAGTGCAAAGCTTACCGGGTATTCTAAAACGGAGGTGCTAGGTAAGAAACTGATCGATGAGTTTATTCTTGATGGATACAAAGTTGCTGTTACTGATCTGCTTAAAAATGCTCTGAGAGGTAAAGAGGTGACAAACTATGAGCTACCTATTTATACCAGAACAGGAAAAGTAGTGACAATACTATTTAATGCTGCTCCTCGAAGAAACCTCAGTTCTGAAATAATCGGAGTTATTGGTGTAGGGCAGAATATAACAGAGCTTATCGAATATCGTGAAAGATTGGAAATGAAGGTTGCTGAGCGCACCAAGGAGCTTAACGAGGCTTTGCTAAAAGAAAAGGAACTGGTAGCACTTAAGTCAAAGTTTGTTTCCATGGCCTCTCATGAGTTTAGAACTCCCTTGTCGACCATAACCTTTGCCACCAATTTCATTAAAAGATACAAAGCAAAGCTTAGCATTGACGAAATGGAACGCAAGCTGGATAAGATTGAGGAGCAGGTGGGTCATATGACTTATCTATTAGATGATGTCCTGCTGATAGGTAAAAGCGAATCCGGGAAAATAAGGCTGCACCGAATAGTGGTTAACATTAAAGATTTCTGTAAAAAAATTATAGAAGAGGTTACGCATAGTACCAAGAAGACACACAAGATTTTGTTTTCGATAGCTACCGAGGAAAGAGATATTGCCATAGATGAAAAACTTTTAAGGAATATATTGATTAATCTTTTAACCAATGCCATTAAATTTTCTCCAGGAAAGGATAGAGTTCTTTTGGATGTTATATGTGCGCATGGAATGTTGAATATGCAGGTCAAGGATTGGGGAATGGGTATTGAAAGAGAGGATCAGGAAAAAATATTTGAGCCTTTTCACAGAACTAATAGTGCTGGTGCTATTCAGGGTACAGGGCTGGGGCTTTCTATTGTTAAGAAGGCTGTGGAGTTGCAAAAAGGCTCAGTGGAGATTGATAGTGAGGTTGGAAAAGGGACCAAAATAAAGATTCAGATTCCATTAGTCGATGAAAAAGATATTAGTTATTGATGACACGCTACACCTTCTGGAAGAAATAAGTGATTTGCTGCAAATGGAAGGATATGAGGTGATTACTGCATATGATGCTTTTGAAGGTATGCGTAAAATTAGTACTATGAATCCTGATTTGATTATTACAGACTTATTGATGCCAGAAATGAATGGCTTTGAGTTAATTTCTAAAATAAGGTCTATAAACAAACATCAGCTTACCCCAATTATTGTACTTTCTGCTCAGGCAACTAAGGAGACAGAACAAAAGACCAAGGAATACAATGCCGATGCTTACATAAGGAAACCCTGTACTGCAGATCAACTTATTTCGTCTATAGAAAAACTGCTTAAATAAAATTAAAATGAAACATATCCGCGTACTTTTAGTAGATGACCATGCCCTAATGAGAGAAGGTATAGCATCTATGTTAAAAAATGTAGAGTTCATTGAGGTGGTGGGCAAGGTTGAAAGTGGGGAGGAAGCCATAAATGCCGCCCAGGAGCTATACCCTGATGTAATACTCATGGATATAATGATGAAAGGAATGACAGGTATAGAAGCTACGCGCTGGATCAAGGAGCAAAATAATAATGTAAAGATTATACTTCTATCTGGAGAAGTGAATCAGGATTATATATCTCTAAGCGCAAAGGTTGGAGTGAATGGCTACTTGCCCAAGGATGTAAGCAGAGAGGCTTTGATAGATGCGATAAGGAAGGTTTATGGTGGAGAAAAGTATTTTAGTCCTTCCATTATGAATATTGTATTTGAACAGTTCTATAATCAAGAGGCTGATGAAAAGAAACCAGCTCAGAAAAGTAAGGAACTTACTACCAGAGAGTTTGAGGTGCTTGAGCAGGTGGCTATGGGAAAGTCTAATCAGGAAGTGGCTGATGCATTATTTATTAGTATTAAAACCGTTGAAACTCACAAAACAAACATACTTTCCAAGCTAGGACTAAAAAATACTGCTGAACTTGTAAAATATGCCATTAAGAATAATATCATCGAACTTTAGATTTGGCTCTAAAGTTTCAGGGTTTACCCTGATATACTCATTAGTGTTTTAACTACTTCCCTTAAAGTTACCCTAGCATAGTTCAGGTTGTCTAGGCTCAAAACATTCAGCACATTGTCAAAAACTCTTTATTCCAGCTTTTCTGCCATATTGTATAAGGATACTTCTGATTTTTCCTTTTCAGGAATTCTCTCATAAAAGCAGCCATGGTTATTGCCAAATTTGTAATACAAGATTTCGATAGCCATGACATTGTTTTATACATCTGTTAAATATTTTTTTAGAGCGTCGGCCTTTTTTTGTGTGATGGCTTTCCCATTTTTTAAGTCCAGCGCTCAATATCAACCTGAAGGCATAGCAGAAGAAGACAACTCCCTTTTTAGCCTTAAAGGTATTGAAGGTTCGTGTGACACATTGGTAAATGATGTGCTAGAGCGGGAGGCTCTCGATATTTTTGAGGATGGAGGGGGTGCTGCCTTCATTTTTGGCAGCACCTATATGCTAACTGAATTAAGTAATCAAAATATTAAATTTTATAGCCCTTCTATAGATTTGGCTGAACGGGAAGGTAATGAAAAACCTCTCGTAGAGAGCCATTTCTCAGTAGGGTTAATGCCACTAATTATTATCCTGTACATCGTGGTTATATACTGGGTTCAGGAGGAAAAAGACTTCGTTCAATTTTTTATTGAGACAAAGGCTGGGCTCCAATTGGGGTGCTGGCAAATAGTAAAAGTCTCGAAAGTACCAGCATTGAAGGTGTTAGTGCTGTTAATTTGAGAGTGAGATCTGATCGAAGAAATTAACCTAAACTAAAATCAAGATGGGAACAACACTAAAAATTAAGGAAATGAATCACATGCTTAACCAAGAGTTATCAGAAGCAAATTCAGTATTGGATAAATTTGTTTATAGTTGTTCTCATGATCTCAAAGGGCCTCTTGCCTCCATCAAAGGTTTGATCCGCTTGGCTGAAAAATCTACCAGAGATGATGTAACAGAAGAGTGCCTGCACCTGATCAATGAGAGTGTATTGCGTATGGATAACTTTCTAAAGTCATTAGAGTCTTATGTTGGTAATGCCCGTAGTCCCTTTGAAAGATCGGCAATCTATTTTAATGAAACTATTGCAAAGGTATTGGACCACTACCTGGAATATGTACGTTCAAATAAAATTAGATTTCGTGTACGTGTGAAGCAGGATCAAAAATTTGTGTCAGATCAGCTGCGCATATCCCTCATTCTTGAGCATCTCATTAAAAATGCTGTGGTGTTTCAGGATTTAAAAAAGACAGAAAAGTTTGTGGATATAGATGTGAAGGTAACTCCCAAGTATGCGACCATTGAAGTCTGTGATAATGGGGAAGGGATTTCAAAAGAAAATATCGATGATATTTTTCAAATGTTTTACAGGTCATCTGAGTCTTCCAAGGGCTCAGGCTTGGGGCTGTATATAGTGCAAGAAGCTGTCAATAAACTTGAAGGGGAGATTTCTGTGGCTTCCTCCAAAGGTGTAGGAAGCAATTTTATAGTAAAAATACCAAACAGTTTATAAATGGTTTTTTGATAGCAAACACAATATTACTATTTGGGCTGTCCTTATTTTTTGCAGCCTGCAACACTCAATAGATCCCCTCTTTGAGGGCGATGTTGAAAAATTGTATAATTAAGCAAAGTGAACATGAGTCAAACAGCACCATTAAATCATTCAAAGATGATTTATTAAGCTTTCAGGCGAAGTTTGATGAGTCCGCCATTTATAAAACAAAAAAAGAAGAAAATCAGGCTGATATCAATAAGCTTCTGGGTTTTTCAAACTGCGGCAGATCATCATAAGAATAGCACACGGTTTGGTTCGAGGTGGTACAATGAGCAATTGGAAGTAGAATAATAAATATATAACTTTATCTGACCTGAATAAATTGATTACCAGGCAGATGTGTTTGTTGTAAATCGAACATTTCGCGTGAAAGTCAATAAAAACCCGAATTGCTTGAGGATGTAAACCATATACTATTTCCTTATTTTGGAGGTGATGAGACCGCGCCCCATGATATTTGTGTGGCCGTGTATACCGATTAGTAGAAGGCATCTTCAAAATGAACAATTTCCAGGGTAGAGTAATCTATGGAGATCACATCAAACTGAACATCATGACACCAATTTTTTTCATGAATGTATTGATCAGCTCCTTCAATCACTTTTTTAATCTTGATGCCATTGACTGCATCTTCAGGGTATCCAAAAGAACTATAGCTTCTGGTTTTTACTTCCACAAAAACCAAAAGCTGTTCTTTTTTTGCGATAATATCTATTTCGGATCGTTTATAACGATAGTTCCTTTCCACTACTTCGTACCCTTTGGCCGCAAGATATTCGGAGGCCATCTGTTCTCCGTCTTTCCCCGTTTGCACTTTATTGTTCATAATTTCATTACCTTTACGCGATTCAAATATAAGAGTGTTTTGATTCGGCAGTGAACTCAACCATCAATAAAAAAGTACAATTCATCGATCTGGGTAGTATCGACTATAAAGAGGCCTGGGATTATCAGACAAAACTGTTTGATGAAATTGTTAGTTTAAAAATCAGCAACAGGAAACTTCCCATAGAGAAACAAGAAATAACACCAAACTACCTGATATTTTGTGAACATCCACATGTTTACACGTTAGGAAAAAGTGGTTCTGAAGAGAACTTATTGATTGATGCCGAAGGCCTAAAAGCTAAACAAGCAACATATTACAAGATTAACCGTGGAGGGGACATTACCTACCATGGCCCAGGGCAAATAGTCGGGTATCCTATACTTGATCTTGACAACTTCTTTACAGACATCCACAAATATCTAAGACTGTTGGAGGAAGGTATAATTGAAACACTTGCTGAGTATGGTATCAAATCAGGTAGGATTGAAGGGTTAACAGGGGTATGGCTGGACCACGAAGAACAGGTGAACCCGCGTAAAATATGTGCAATGGGTGTTAAGTCAAGTCGATGGGTGACCATGCATGGGTTTGCGTTTAATATTAATACTGACCTGGATTACTTTGGCAATATAGTGCCATGTGGAATCGATGACAAAGCAGTAACTTCATTAGAAAATGAATTGGGTAGAAAGTTGGATATCAATGAGGTAAAAGCCATATTGAAGACCAAATTGGCAGGTCTGTTTGAAATGAACCTGTTTTTAGAATGAGAAAAGATATTAAAGTACCTGAAGTTAAGAATGTAACACTAGCTGTTACCCGAGAAGTCAATAAGCTTAATCAGGCAGAGTGGAATGTTCATCTTATCAATAGAAACGAGCATGATATAGAAAACACCTTAGTGGCTTCAACAGGCTATGGAAAGGTAGGTGATGAGCATCAAAAAACGTCAACCCTAAGGCATTTTTTAGAAACCGTACCAGCTAAAAGCACGGCATTAATAGAGCCCATAAACTCTGACATTTTCCATCTCAATAATGAGTTTTGGGTGAGCTATTATATTGATGGTAAGATATATGACAAGAAGTTTATTTTTCTTCCCGATACCATCAAAGAAGATAACCTTATTTATATAAAAGAGTTAGATATGGAAGGAGTTCTTCATTCGTAATATGAAAGAACTGAAGGATATTTTATTTCTTGATATAGAAACAGTCAGCATATCAGAGACCTTTGAGGAGCTGAGTGAGCGGATGAAAACGCTGTGGAGCCGTAAGGCTTCATTTCTGAAAAGAGAAGAGGGGCTTACAGAGGATGAATTTTATTTTCAGCGCGCTGGTATCTATGCTGAGTTTGGTAAAGTAGTAAGCATCGGTATTGGTTTTTTCCACGCTGAAGAAGAGAGGCTGGAGTTGAGGCTCAAGGGGCTCTATAATGAAGATGAAAAAGCACTTTTGGAGCATTTTAATGTTGTTTTAGGTAAAATGAGGTCTGACAACCTGAAGTTGTGCGCGCATAACGGAAGGGAGTTCGACTTTCCCTATTTAAGTAGGAGGATGCTCATTAATGGTATTTCACTGCCGTCGGTTTTGGACCTTGCTGGTAAGAAGCCCTGGGAAATAAATCATATTGATACCATGGATATGTGGAAGTTTGGTGATTGGAAACACTATACATCTCTTGATCTTTTGGCAGCAATATTTAATATTGAGTCCAGTAAAACTGATATGAATGGCAGCGATGTAAATCGTGTTTATTATAAAGATCGAAAACTGGAAAAGATAGCTGATTATTGCCTGCAAGATGTGGCCGTAACAGCGCAATTATATTTAAAACTAAAGAATATCGCCGCAGTACCGTTTGAGGTTACCATCACGCCAGCCAATTAGTCTAAAAGGCTAACTAAGAGCCCTTAATCTTGTTTTAATTTTAAACATTTAGTATTGCTAGGGCGTAATAAGCATTAATTTTAATCGCATCTTTGTTTAGATGCATGACACAATAATTTATGAGTCAAAAGAAAGGAAAAAAGAAGAAGTCTGGAAAATCCGGAAGCATTAAAGAAAAACTAAAGGCCCGGATACTTTCTCTTCTTAACAATAATTATAACAAAGTATATACGGCAAGTCAGGTAGCCAAAAAGCTCGGCTACCGCAGAAAAGATTATAACAGAGAGATACCCTACGTGCTCTCTGAATTACAGAAGTATGGCAAGATTATTCAGCTGACTAACGGAAGCTACAAAAGTGTTAGTGAAGCTGAGTTCCTTATAGGTAAATTGGATCATGTCAATCCCCGTTTCGCCTACCTTTTAACGCCAGATGACAAAGAGGATGTATACATCAAATCTCAGGACATTAATTTTGCCATGGATGGCGATACCGTTAAAGTACAGCTCAAGGGTTCAGGGGTAGGCCGTAAGCCTGAAGGTAAGGTTGTAGAGATCATTGAGCGTGCGAGGGAACAGTTTGTTGGAAGGGTTGAGTTTTCTCCAAGATTTGCTTTTGTAATTGCGGATAACAAAAAGATACATCAGGACATATTTGTCAGGCTTGATGCAACAAGTGGAGCCAAACATAATGACAAGGTAATAGTAAAGATCACTCAATGGCCGGGGCGAGATAAAAGCCCTGAAGGTGAAATAGTAAATGTACTTGGTCCTGCCGGAGATAACGAAGCGGAGATACACTCTATAATGGCAGAGTTTGACCTGCCTTTTGAGTTTCCTGAGCATATTGAAAAAGAGGCAGAAGGTATCGTTGATAGGATTACAAAAAAAGAAATTGAGAAAAGAAGGGATTTTAGACAAGTACTTACTTTTACCATAGACCCTGAAGATGCCAAGGACTTTGATGATGCACTTTCTTTCAGAGTTTTGGACAACGGCAACTATGAGGTAGGTATCCATATCGCAGATGTAACTCATTATGTTCAGCCCAACACTGTGCTTGAGAAGGAGGCTTTTGACAGAGCTACTTCCGTATACCTTGTTGATCGTACCGTTCCTATGCTACCAGAGAGGCTTTCAAACGGCCTTTGCTCATTAAGGCCCAGAGAAGATAAGCTGACCTTTGCTGCTATTTTTGAAATGGATGATAAAGCCAATGTACAAAAGGAATGGTTTGGAAGAACTGTGATACATTCAGATAGGAGATTTACCTATGAGGAGGCTCAGGCGTGTATTGAAACCGGAGTAGGCGATTTAGTACAAGAACTTCAAAAACTTAACGATTTTGCAAAGAAGCTTAGAAAGGAAAGGTTTAATAAGGGAGCTGTTAATTTCGAGACTACGGAGGTTAAGTTTAAACTGGATGCAAAAGGGAAGCCTTTGGGAATTATCCCTAAAGTGAGGAAAGATGCACATAAACTCATTGAAGAGTTTATGCTTTTGGCCAATAGGAAGGTGGCTGCATTTGTGTATGAAATGAAGAAAGGTGAGGATAAGAATACTTTTGTATACAGGACTCATGACTATCCGGACCCTGAAAAAGTTGATTCATTTGCCCAGTTTGCAAAAAAATTTGGACACCAGCTCAGGACAGACCAAGGATCTATTTCTCAGTCTCTCAATAGCCTGATGACAACCATTGAGGGAAAACCTGAAGAGAACGTATTACAGCAGTTGGCCATCAGGTCAATGGCAAAAGCCAAATATACTACTGAAGCCATGGGTCATTTCGGGCTGGCTTTTAAACATTATACACATTTTACATCACCCATCAGGAGATATCCAGATATGATGGTACACAGACTTTTGCAACACTATCTAGAAAAAGGCAAATCTGTTAATAAAAATGATTACGAAGAAAAGTGTATCCATTCTTCCGAACGGGAGAAGAGGGCTGCGGATGCTGAACGGGCTTCTATCAAATATAAGCAGGTAGAATTTATGCAAAGTGTGGAAGACCGGGTTTTTGAAGGTATTATATCAGGAGTTACTGAGTGGGGGATTTTCGTTGAAATCGTAGAAACAAAATGTGAGGGTATGGTGCGAATGGTAGATATGAAAGATGACTACTATGAGTTTGATGAGAAAAACTATCGTGTTTTTGGCCGCAGAAATAAGAAGATGTACACTCTTGGTGATGAGGTAAATGTTACTGTGAAGAGTACTGATATAGATCGAAGAACCATCGACCTTGAATTTGTTGATAAGAAGGATATGGTTTAGTTTCGCCACTACATAACCCATGAATAACATAAAGCAACTGCAGGCTTTAATTTCAAAAGAAATTGAGCGAACTGAATACGGGCAGGCTCCGAGGGAGCTTTATGAGCCCATTGAATATATCATGTCATTAGGAGGCAAAAGGCTAAGGCCTTTGCTAACCTTACTGGCGTATTCACTTTACAAGGATGACGTGGAGTCAGTTTTGAGGCAGGCAATTGCCGTGGAGGTGTTTCATAACTTTACCTTAATGCATGATGACATCATGGATGAAGCGCCACTCAGAAGGGGTAAAAATACTGTACATGAGGAATGGAACCACAATACGGCCATACTTTCGGGCGATGTAATGCTGGTAAAAGCTTATGAGATGCTTATTACGGATCAGGCATCACTTACAGTGGAGGTATTACAGACATTTAACCAATGTGCACGAGAGGTTTGTGAGGGGCAACAACTGGATATGCTTTTTGAGAGCCGCAGGGAAGTTGCTGAAGAGGAGTACCTTAATATGATCAGGCAGAAGACAGCCGTATTGCTTGGGTTTAGCCTTGAGCTTGGAGGACTCCTCGCTGGTGCTGAAAAGCAAAACTGTGAAGCATTACAGAAGTATGGTATTAATATCGGCATTGGTTTTCAGCTGATGGATGACTTGTTAGATGTTTATGCAGACAAAGAGAAATTTGGAAAGCAGGTTGGTGGAGACATCTTGTCAAACAAAAAAACATTTCTGCTCATAAAGGCATTGGATAATGCAAAAGGTGAGCAAAAGAAGGAGCTTGAAGGCTGGCTAGAAAAAAAGCAGTTTGATCCGGAGGAAAAAGTAAAGGCCGTAACGAAGATTTATAACGACCTAGGCATAAAAGAGCTTACTGAGAATACTATGAATGAGTATTTTGAGCAAGGATTTAATTTTTTAAGGCGAATCGATGCACCCTTACATCGCAAGAGTGTTTTGAGAAAATTTACTGAAAGTCTAGCTGCCCGTGAAAAGTAGTGGCGTGTAGATTGATGCATCTATGTTAAGTGCTAATGCCTGTTTAATTGACACTTAAACAATGAGATGCATACAGCTCTAGCACCAAAATGGGGACCTGGGCTTATGGAGTTTGTTGGTCAATCCATCTCAGTGGCATTGCCGTTCATGAACTTATAGCTTTGAATTGACCGATCATATATAATAGATTGATCAGATTCATTCTTCAATGCTATGATGTAGTTCAACAATTGTCTCTTAGACACCCCCAAAGTTTCTGCGAGGTCTTCCGGGCTACCGGTGCTTTCCTGTTCTATTAGCTCCTGAAGCCTGTTAAATCTTGATAATATTTCTTGTAGTCCCATCCATTAAAGTGGTATATACCTGATCTGTGCTATATTACTTTTGCTCTTTTTTTCTAATATCTCAATCATATTGCCGTTACGTCTGTACTTGAGCTCTTTGTTAATCACACGATTTGGGTATTTATGCTCAAGCTCCTCTTCAGCAAGCCAGCACAGTGAAAACTCTTTAATCTCATCAAAAAAAAGCTGTATAGTAAAATCATGTTTACTATTCCGATCAAATTCCAGCCTCGGATAAATGTCTCTTTCGGTAAGTATCATAAGTTTTTAGGTTTATGGAGCGCAATGTTAGTGCGTTCATTTTGTTAAATTTCGTATCTTAACAGACATAACACTATTATTATTTACTAATTATCGTAAATTTGATTAAATATATACGGTTATCTTGAATAATAAAATTCTACTAGGCAATAAAATTGCTTTTTATCGCAAAAAACTTAAGATGACGCAATCTGAATTCATTGAGAAGGTAAATCAGGTTGCGGGTATTTCTTTTAGAAACGCTACACTTTCCTCATGGGAGAATGGACAATCATCCCCTACCAGTGATTTATTGCCTGTAATTGCCCAAATACTGGAAACGTCAGTCACCTATTTGTTTACCCCAGGTGAAGGTAATGACTTGGCAAACCCAACTGATACTTCTAACACCGAAGAGCCTGGTTTGTTCGATGCAGCTAAGGCAAAAACAGAGCTTTACCGCAAGTTATTTGAAGATAATCCTAAGGAGGCTTTTACGAATCTGTTGCAAGAGTATGAAGCCCTGGTTAATGTTAATGAACGCCTGAAAGAGGAAAAGCAAAAACTTGAAGGCAAACTATCTGCTTCGAGTGATTTTCTCACCCAGTTGATAAACATGAAGGGCAACTGAACAGCCCTGTAAGTCTTAAGAGTGAATGACCTTGTAAATTTTTCTGGCCGTGTCTTGAGCAAATTGTATCTTGCGGTTTTTGCGATATAGTATAATTAGTAAAGTAATCAAAATAACCGCTAGAACTGCCAATGCCCACTTAATGTACTGATCAATTTTTAACTGTTTGGCTAAGGCTCTGGCCTTTTCTTCACTGGCGAATTTATAGGTTGCGGCCTCTACCTGGTACTGGTTGTACATATCGTTGAGGTTTATCCTAAGCTCAAGCAAATCAGTGGTTAGTTGGTCTATGTTGTCGCTATATTTTAAGGCTTCCTGAAGGTTACCGTTTGCACGGTTGATTTCTTTTAGCTTTCTACATACCTCGAAGTACTCTTCGCTCATGGTTATTTGATGATCCTTGAAAAAGGAAAAACTCTTTTCAAAGAAAAGTTGTGTAGAATCCGAGTTTCTTTTTTCATATATGTATGCCAGGTTGGTATAAGCCGTGCCTATAAACATATGGTCGGAGAGCATATTGAGGGACTCTTTAAGGTATTTGTAAGCGGCCAGGGTGTCGTTAAATGTAAGGTATAGGTACCCAAGGTTATTATAAACTTCTCCTATGTCGTTTTTGTTTATGGCAGCTTCCATGGACTTTTCATAAGCGGCCCTGGCCTTTGGAAAATCATGTAGTGACCTATATATGCGACCAATGTTGTTATTTATCCAATATACCCTGTGTTTATCATTGGTAATTTGAGCCATATTGAGCGTTTCTGAGTATAAAGCCAAAGCCTCATCATAGCGCCCCATCTCCTGCAGTTGTAAGCCAGTGGCAGAGTTTACTTTTATCAGCCCAGCTGTGTCAGCAAGGGAAGTTCTAATTCTGATCACATCGTAGTAATATTCAAGAGCTTTGTCATGAAAGCCAGTGGCATTGTAAATATTGGCAATGTTCTCTGTAACATTAGCTACCTGCTTTATGTCTCCAAGAGTACGGTAAGCTGATAGAGCATTAAAATAATTGGAAACTGCCTCGTAGAACTTTTCATCTTTTTTCTGTAAATAAGCCATTAAGAAATAGGAGTTTGCCAAAAGCTTCTTTTCGTGTGACTCATTGGCCAAGTGATTTACTTTTTGGGCAAGATTGAGATTGGAGTTATGTCGAGCAGAATCATAGAGGTTCTGTAAATCTGATTGCGCAAAACACAACGAGCAGACCAGCAAAAAGGGGATAAAAACAAGTTTACTCATAAATATAATTTTTCCTACACCAAAATGTAAATTAAACAAAAAAGCCCGAATTTTATTCGAGCCTTTCTTTGAAAAACTTACATGTATAATTTTCTTAATGAGCAGGGGGGGGATTGTCATCAGTGTCTGGGCTTTTATCTCCTACGGTTGAAGTTGTGGGATCCGGTTTCTTCAAATCATACAATTCATCAGCGGCAGGATCACTGCAGGAAACAGCAATTAATAATAGTCCTAAGAAGGAGAGAAAAATTAAAGTCTTTTTCATATTTTAACCATTTAATTTGTTAGTATTCACTATTATATGGTAAATCTATGAAACATTAACTTGGCAAAATAAGCGTTCTTTTCCGTTTTTGGACACTTGACAGAGATATGCCTAAGTTGAGTATAAACTGGTGTATAAACTTTTAACACTGAGAGACAAAGGTTCGCGAAATCCACTAAAAATGCACTTTGAATATTACTCTCCTTTCGGAGAGCTATTAGAGATGCCAAATAGCGTCATGGAACTGGTGTAACCTTTTAGCTGCTACTTGAAATCGGAAGGTTGAAAAGTATCCTTTCTACTAAAAAACTATCATCGGCTGTTCAGGGCACTATTGCTTTTTGTAAAAATATAATACTGCTTCTATGCCATCCCGTTCTTCACTTAAAGTAAAGAAGCCAGTTTTGTCTTTCTTCCATGCTATGGCCTCCCCTTGAGGTTCGGGCATATATGGAATTGATAGCGGCTCTTGTTGCATGGCCTCAAAAACATCAGAAGCGTCTGTTCGCTGCCAATACAAGATCTCATCATAAGTTTTTACTATGATGTCACCACCATCAGAAGAAATATCCCCACCAACAATATTGTGATATGGTATGGTTCCCAGTTTTTCTAAAATGATAACCTCTTCTGTAGACTGTGGATACGGAGCACGGTAGATACCTACATTATCCTCTCTTTTTGATACTATGTATAAGTCCTTGGTAAGAGGATCAATCATTAGGCACTCTGCATCTCTTTTGCCGTCAGGGTATTGAAAGGTAATGGTTTCGATGTTTTCAATAACACCAGACTCGCCGGCAATGGGTTCCTTGAAGCGATAAATATATTTGAACTCATGTACAGCATTATTATCACCCATTTCTGCAACATAGAGATAGTTTTGGCCAGCTTCTGGTCCTGGCCCGGTAGAAATATCTTCCCAATCACGGTTATGCACACCTTTTAGTTCATACGTGCCTTGGTCTTTGCCATATTCATCGATTAGAAATATAAATGGATCATTGCCGCTATCGTTATGGGTCCATAGCATGTCAGGGTTGTTAAGGCTTTCTGCTAGGCCTGATGCTTCATTGATCAATGGGTTTTCAACTTCGCCGCGTGATTCGGCGCTGTTAAAATAAATATCATTTATAGATTCTTTGTTATCGCTGTTGGCACTACAGGCAACAACAGCAAAAATCATCCAGAGATAACTATTTTTTTTCATCAGAAATTGACCATTTTTTTATTTCACTTAGAGCCTCATTTTCATTTGCCCATCCAAGAAACTCCATTTTTTCAACCCCTTTATAGCTGCTAAACCAGTCTTGTATAATGGATAGTGCTTTTGGAGATTGTTCTTGAAGGCAATTTAAAGTGGTGCAGTCAATAACCCGTAATGATTTGTCTGCCGGAACGGCAATTATCTTATCATCAGTTTCTCCACGATCCGATAATTGCAATACAGCAATAGGGATAGTCTCTATAATGGTTCCCTGGGGCAATGATTCGGAGATAATCAAGATGTCAAGGGCATCACCATCCCCACCTTTTGATTTGTCCATTAATGTAGAAGGGACAAATCCATAATTTCCAGGATAAGGAAGAAAGTTTACCCGCCGCTTATTACCATCTATTATTTCAACATCAAACTGCTTTGTTTTAGGGCTAAACTCATACTTGAGGTTGGTTCCGGCTGGTATTTCAACCACTACATTGACAAAGCCGCTTTGAGAAATTGCCGAATACTCGTAGGGAGACGTGCTGCATGCCACCAGTACGATCCCAAAGGAAAGCATCAATAAAATAGCACCGGATCTGGCGAGATTAGATGACATTGCGTTACGAGTTAGGTTTAAATAAGTCACCACTTATTGAAACAAGAGGGCAAATTTAACAAATACCTTAATAAACCACACCACATTTTTATCTTAAGTGAATATTAAATCTAAAAAATATTACAGATGTTGATGTAATAGAGGTTCAGCTTCAAAGACTTTGATCAATAGTTATGTTGGGAATCAAAGAGTGTTCTACTAACTTATATAGCAACACTCTCTTGCTTTGCCCTTAAGGTATGGGACAACTACATTGTCTCGGGCATTGGGGGTAACAGTAACACTTTTGAGAAATGAGCCATTCTTTTTGGCATGATATGAA
The DNA here is from genome assembly GCF_016775155.1 of Fulvivirga marina. Lineage (GTDB taxonomy): Bacteria > Bacteroidota > Bacteroidia > Cytophagales > Cyclobacteriaceae > Fulvivirga > Fulvivirga marina. The sequence goes on from NZ_JAEUGD010000023.1 coordinate 183,583, forward strand.
GCTGTTATTTCTCCAGATTCACAAGGTATAATGGGATCTTTGGAATATGCGGAAACTGTACAGCCACAAGAGGATTTAGCGATGGAAATGATCAAAGGCATATCTCCTGTATTTGTAAATCAGAAATAATTACTTACTCCTTCGTTTTTAGTAATCTTTCCAAAGTCGTAAGTCTGAGGTTCTTCCCAATGGAAACCAGTGTTGTCGGAAGTACTTATCAGGCCTTGTGCATACGAAATGGCTGTAAACAAAATGGACGTTATTAAGAAAAAAGCCTTTTTCTTATAACAAGTATTTAAGCGATGGTAATTTGTTAAACTGCATAAGAGGGTACTAACGCTCAAATTGTGAAGAACTTAAGAATCATTTTGTTAGGAGATTTGTAATAATTGTTAATGAGATGTTAAAGAGTGGCTGTTCCATCTCCCTTTTTATTATTTTCAAGTAATGAAGCGCAACACCATAAGGTTAATAGTAGTATTAGCGGTTCTTAGCATAGCTGGAATTGTCATTACCCAAGTGTATTGGTTTAAACAGGCATTTAACACGGAAGCAGATCAGTTTAACCGAGACGTGAGTACCGCTCTTTACAATGTGGCTAGTCAGTTTTTTCAAATTTCCAATACTGCCGAACCTGCCAACAACCCTATCCGGCAGCTCTCAACAAACTATTATGTAGTAATGATAAATAATGAAATAGATGCTAACCTGTTGGAGCATTTATTAAAAACAGAGTTTGAAAAACGTAACATAACTGCTGATTTTGAGTATGGAATTTATGACTGTACCAATGAAAAGATGGTATACGGTAGCTACGTGGCTATGGATGAACAAATAGCTCATGCCAGTACTACAGGTATACTTCCTAAATGGGAAAACCAGAATTACTATTTCGGAGTACAGTTCCCAAATAAAGCATCTATAATTACAAACCGGATGGGAGTCTGGATGTTTTCTTCCTCAGTTTTACTGGTAGTCATTATCTTTTTTGCTTATGCACTCTTTGTAATTCTTAAGCAGAAGAGACTCTCCGAAGTGCAAAAGGATTTTGTTAATAACATGACCCATGAATTCAAAACACCAATTTCCACCATTGCTTTGTCGGCAGAGGTTCTGAAAGACCCGCAAATCATCAGGCAACCTGAACGTTTGCTTAACTATGCCGCTATAATCCAAAATGAAAATCAGAGACTGAAGAAACAGGTAGAGCGTGTATTGCAAATGGCTAGCCTTGATGAGGAAGAGATCACGCTTAAAAATGGAAGAATTAATATTCATGAAATTATAGCAGAAGCCCTGAAAGGTGTTGCCTTAAATCTGGAGGAGAGGTCTGGAAATGTGGAGATCTTTATGGAGGCAGCAAACCCATATATAAATGGAGATAAACTACACATTGTTAATGTGTTTTACAATTTGCTGGATAACGCCATTAAATACACCCAAAAACCTCCTGAGATAAAAATTCGAACGCACAATAAGAATGGTAAATTATGCATTGAAGTTGAGGATAATGGTATTGGCATTAGTAGTGAAGAACGTAAAAGGGTTTTTAATAAATTCTATCGCGTGCCTACAGGCAATGTTCATGATGTTAAAGGTTTTGGCTTAGGCCTTAACTATGTAAATTTGATTATTACTGCACATAAGGGAACATTAAAGCTTGAAAGCGAACTGCAACAAGGAAGCACCTTTAAACTATATCTTAACAATGACTGAGAAAAGGATACTATTAGTTGAAGATGATAAAAACCTTGGTTTTGTTGTTCAGGATAACTTGGCGTTGAAGGGGTATAATGTAGTCAGGTGCTTTGATGGAGAAGAGGGCTTGCTGGAGTACAGGCAGGGAGCGTTTGACCTATGCATTCTTGATGTTATGCTGCCAAAAAAAGATGGTTTTACTCTTGCCAGGCAGATACGCCACAATAATAATGAGATTCCCATACTGTTTCTTACAGCCAAATCTATGCAGGGTGACAAGCTAGAGGGATTCAAAACAGGAGCTGACGATTATATTGTTAAGCCTTTTAGCATGGAGGAATTGGTTTGCCGTATAGAAGTATTCCTTAAAAGGAGTCGTTGTTTGTCTGAGGACACTGAAACTGTTAGAGAGAAGCCGAAGCACACTTTTGAGTTGGGTAAGTATATCTTTGATTATAATAACCTTACCTTAATTAATGGAGATACAGGGAAAGTACTGACTCAGAAGGAAGCAGATGTGTTGCACTGTTTCTGTAATAACCTGGGCGTTGTTATACGGCGAGAGGATATTCTTAAAGAAGTGTGGGGTGATGATGACTACTTTTTGGGGCGTAGCATGGACGTCTTTATATCTAAGCTAAGAAAATACCTTTCTGAAGATCCTTCCATTGAAATCGTAAATTATCATGGTATAGGCTTTAAGCTTAATTTAAATGCCTAAGAAATCATATTTGGTAAAATATTTTTGAATGATCGTTATAACGAGTTATCTTGACTAGATTGGCTAATAACACTTATTCATTAACCCTTAAACAATATAAAACCTAACCAAAAAACCATGATTAGAAAACTATTATTACTATCACTACCATTGATGTTCATTGGAGTAGTCTTCTCTTTTGCGCAGGGTGTTACGACTGCTGCCATAAGGGGAGAAGTAACTGATGCTGCTGGCGATGGTTTGCCAGGAGCAACCGTTATAGCATTCCATGAGCCCACAGGAACTCAATATGGCACATCAACAAGACCCGATGGCAAGTATAATTTACCTAACCTCCGTGTCGGCGGCCCCTATACCGTCACGGTAACATATATAGGATATTCGGCTCAGGAGCTTACAGATGTTCAGCTTCTGCTTGGACAGGTGTTGGAACTTAATTTTAATCTTGACGAGGACGTTCAAACCTTGGGGGAGGTCATTATTACAGGTAATAATGAAACCTTTAATAGTGACCGTACCGGGGCATCGGAATCATTCAGTAATGAGGAAATACGCAAACTACCGACTATTACACGTTCTGCAAGTGATATATACAGACTGACGCCGTCCTCTGATGGCAATTCGTTTGGAGGTAGAAATGACCAGTACAATAATTTTTCCCTTGACGGGTCTATCTTTAATAACCCTTTTGGTCTGGATGCTGCCACACCAGGTGGTCAGACAGATGCGCAACCTATTTCACTAGATGCTATTGATCAAATACAGGTTGCCGTTGCTCCATATGATGTAACCCAATCTGGGTTTACAGGAGCTTCTATCAACGCTGTTACTAAGAGTGGAACAAATACATTTTCAGGAACTGTATTTGGTTTTTATAGATCCGACGCCCTAACAGGTAAGAAAGTAGAGGGAGAAGAGATTTTTGTTCCGGATCTTACTCAGATTCAAACAGGCTTTAGTGTAGGGGGCCCTATCATAAAAGACAAGCTATTCTTTTTTGCGAATATGGAGGTTGAGAGAAGAGAGGATCTTGGCTCAAGCTTCGTAGCTAAAAACGGTCCTCAGGATGGAGCAAATGAGTCAAGAGTAGAGGAGTCTGATCTCATAGCGGTACAAAATGCTTTGAGAAGCATAGGTTATGAAACAGGTCCATATCAGGGCTATAAGCATGATACCGATAATGAAAAAGGTATCATCAAGATTGATTACAATATTAGCGATAAACATACCGTTACCGCAACTTACAATTTTTTGAATGCGACTAAACAAAAGCCGGCTCACCCATCAGCTATTGGGCGTAGGGGGCCTGATGCCACCACGCTACAGTTCAGGAACTCAGGTTACGCGATTAATAACAAAATACACTCTGGTTTGCTCGAATTCAAATCGCGATTTACGAACAAGACAGCCAATAAATTTCAAATTGGTATAACTAAGTTTGAGGATAGTCGTGACCCTTTTAGTAGTCCATTCCCTGTAGTTAACATTAATAAAGACGGAATACGCTACATTGTTGCAGGACACGAACCATTTTCTATAAACAATAAGCTAGATCAGCAGGTACTGCAGATTACGGATAATTTTGATATTTATTTCGGGGCTCATTCTGTGACAGTTGGAGGCTCTTTTGAAAAGTTCTCATTTGACAACTCATTTAATCTTGGTGTATATGAGCGTTTTGGTTATCCATATCCAGGGGGAACTTTCGGTCCTGGTTTTAATAGCGTTCAGGACTTTCTTGACTACGTAGCAGCTGATTCATTGAATTTTGTGAGAGATCATGCGATCAACACATTCAATAACAATAATGCTAATGATAGCTGGGCTTTGGCAGAAACCAATGTTGGTCAGTTCGCTCTGTACGCACAGGACAGGTGGGATATATCAGGTAACTTTACCCTGACTTATGGTCTGAGGATGGATTTGCCACTGTATTTTGATACAGAAGATAAAATTAAAGAAAATATAGCAAGAAAGGGAGGAACGATTAGTGAGGGCGGATCCTATGCGCCAGATGTGATTTACTATGATGAGAAGGGAAACCCCGTGCAGTTTGATCATACAAATCTTCCGGATCAGACACCGCTGATTTCACCAAGAGTAGGGTTTAATTGGGACGTGACTGGGAACAAGACGTTGCAGGTGCGTGGTGGTACAGGGCTTTTTACCGGTAGATTTCCCTTTGTGTGGGTAGGAAACCAAGTGGCAAATCCAGATTTCTTCTTCTATACGATGACTGAGGAGGATTTCAAGTTTCCGCAAGTTTGGAGAACAAGTGTTGGAGCTGACAAAAAATTCAATGGCGGTTGGATTGCGAGTGTAGATTTATCTTATACAAAGGATATCAATGCTATGATGGTAAGGAACTATGGCTTGAGATTACCTTCTGGTACATTAAATGGTGTTGACAACAGGGTGATTTATCAAGCATCTGATAGGGCGCAGGGTCCATTTGGAGGTTCCACAAATGCCTATGTCTTTAGCAATACGGATGAAGGAAGAACTTTCAACGGAACTTTGGAGATAAAGAGAAATTGGTCTAACGGTTTATATACAAGTCTTGCTTATAACTACCTTGATGCAAAAGATGCAAGTTCTATCGAGGCGGAGATTTCTGGTGATGCTTATGACAGAAACCCAGCGATCGGGCATGTTAATAAGGCAAGGTTGGCGCCATCTCTCTACGGTAATAAACATCGTGTGGTTGGCAATGTAAATAAGACTTTCAAATATGGTGGTAACTGGTCAACTACCCTTTCCATTTTCTTGGAGTATGCTAAAGGAGGGCGCTTTAGTTACACCTATTCCGGTGATATTAATAATGACGGATCTGGCCTGAATGATCTTATCTATATTCCAACGGATAGTGAGATTGACAACATGACTTTTGCAGGTACGGCAGCAGAGGAGGCAGCTCAAAGAACAGCATTGAAGGCATTTATTAGCCAGGATGATTACTTAAGTGACAACAGAGGCTCGTATGCTGAGAAATATGATGCTCTTAGCCCCTGGTACTCTCGTTGGGATTTTAGGTTTTTGCAGAACTATAGATTTGGTAATGGCAACTCTATAGAGTTTAGCCTTGACATCCTGAACATTGGTAACTTCATTAGCTCAGACTGGGGAGTTCGTCAGTTCCCAACCAACACTCAACCTATTGGTGTCAGCGTTACCAATGGAAACCCTGTTTATTCGTTCGATACAAATCTAACAGACACTTTTACACCGGAGACAGGTTTGTTATCCAGGTGGCAAATGCAATTTGGACTTAGATATTCCTTTTAAGTAAAACTAGTTTCTACAAAAAAATCAGAGATCTATGCGGCAGAGCCATGCATAGATCTCTTTTTTTATTATAGCATTTAATGGAATAACAAATTTACTAAAAAAATTAGTAATAACTAACCAATTTGGTAAATTTGGTTTATGGAAACGGAATATCACAAAGGTAGAGGGGCACAGATAAAAACATCAAACCCATTTTTAAAGCAGGAGTATGTTTTCGAGCATATAGAGGGGATAGATGAAGAGATGATTGGAGAGAAGATCTCGACTCAAATTTTTTATGAACACCCCAAGAAGGTTGTTAATAAAGTTGAAAGCCCGGATGTGGGAATGTATTACTCGCTTAACCCTTACCAGGGATGTGAGCACGGGTGCATCTATTGCTATGCCCGCAAAACGCACGAGTACTGGGGATATAATGCAGGCCTGGATTTTGAAACCAAAATCATTGTTAAGAAAAATGCTGCAGAGCTTTTAGAAAGGCATCTGCTACAGAGATCATGGAAGCCTCAACCGATCATGCTATCTGGTAACACGGATTGTTACCAGCCCATTGAAAGAAAATTGAGAATAACTCGGAGCCTCCTGGAAATATTTCTGAAATACAGAAACCCGGTGGGTATTATAACCAAGAATGTAACAGTACTTCGTGATTTAGATATTCTGGAGCCATTGGCCAGAGATAGGCTGGTACATGTGGTACTCTCTATTACTTCCCTTGACGAAAAGTTAAGGTCTGTTTTGGAACCACGCACTGCAAGTGCTAAAAGAAAGCTGCGTGCTATTGAAGAGCTCTCAAAAGCAGGTGTGCCAGTTACTATTATGAACGCTCCGATTATACCAGGTCTAAATCACCATGAAATTCCTAAAGTCATAAAAGCAGCGGCTGAGCATGGTGCAATGGGTGCAGGGTACACCATGGTAAGGCTCAATGGTCATATAGGCGAGGTTTTCGAAGATTGGCTTCGCAAAAATTTTCCTGACAGGTTCGATAAAGTCTGGAATCAGATACGTGAAGTGCACGGAGGTCATGTTAATGATAGCCGGTTTGGAACACGAATGAAAGGAGAAGGAAACATCGCTGAAATGATATCTCAGTTGTTTAAATCGTCCAGGTCGCGTTATATGTCAGGGAGGAAAATTCCACCTTTTGATCTCACTAAATTTAGAAAAGGGGGAAATTATAGTTTGTTTTAGTGGCAGAACTTTAGATGTTCATTTGTCATCCAGGCGATACTTCTGATGAAACAAAAAAATTTAAAGTAAGTTAGATGTTATATAAAAGATTAATAAAATGAATTATTTAATAAAGACTCCTTTAATAGTGTTTGTACTTGCAGCCGTTGTAAGCTGCGCTTCGGGAGGTGATGTAAAACACGATAGACAACCCATTGATCCTGCACTGGCAGCCAAGCTTGACACTGCTATTTTTGCCAGCGGGTGTTTTTGGTGTACGGAGGCTGTATTTGAAAGGGTAAAGGGTGTGGAAGATGTAGTGTCAGGGTATAGTGGAGGAACTAAAACTAACCCTACATATGAAGAAGTAGGTGAAGGAAGGACAGATTACGCAGAGTCTGTTAGGGTCCTCTTTAACCCTGATGTAGTAACTTATGAGGAGTTGGTGGAGATGTTTTTTGCATCGCATGACCCAACCCAATTAAACAGGCAGGGACCTGATATTGGAAAACAGTATCGCTCTGCGATATTTTACAGAACCGCTAGTCAGCGGGAAATTGCAAAGAAGGTAATGGCTAAGCTCGAGAGTTCCCGAAAATATGATAAACCGATAGTGACTGAGGTCACAAAATTTACTTCATTTTATGAAGCCGAAGATTATCATCAAAACTACTATGAACTTCATCCAAACCAACCTTATGTGGCCTCAGTAAGCCGACCTAAAGTAGAGAAGTTTATGAAGGAGTATAAAAACAAGCTTAAAGACAAGTATAAGGACTAGATAATATATGCATGAGAAGCTGGACTGGTTAGCTAATCAATGTCCAACTTCTCAAAAATATTTGTTCGGGCTAATTAAATATCTATTTCGACCTGATTTCTCAATATATCATCCATGGTCTCTCTTTCCCTTATCAGGTGAGCTTTACCTTCATAAATTAGTACTTCTGCCGGGCGATACCTGGAATTATAATTAGAAGCCATACTGAAGCCATATGCTCCTGCATTTTTAATGGCGAGAATGTCTCCTTCACGCACTTCATTTAGCTTTCTGTCCCAGCCAAAAGTATCTGTTTCGCAGATGTAGCCTACAATAGTGTATACTCTTTGAGTTCCTTTGGGATTAGAAATGTTTACAATTTCGTGGTATGCATCGTACATCATAGGCCTCAGCAAGTGATTCATTCCTGAATCCACGCCTACAAAAACGGTTGCTGGTGTTGTTTTAATTACGTTAGACTTAACGAGGAAGTAGCCTGACTCACTTACTAGGTACTTCCCTGGTTCAAACCACATTTCAAGTTTTCTGCCATAGCTTTCGCAAAACTTGTCAAATGACTTCCCAAGCTTTATACCAAGGTCATGAACGTTAGTTGTTATATCATTCTCTTTGTAGCCCACTTTAAAGCCACTGCCGAAGTCGATAAATTCGAGATTTGGGAAATCACGTGCTACACCGTAAAGTATATCTGCAACCTTTAAAAAAACTTCTGCATCCAATATGTCAGAGCCGGTATGCATGTGAAGGCCTATCACATTAATTTGGTTCGTTTTGATAACTCTCAGCAGGTGAGGTAGCTGATATATGGAGATCCCAAACTTGGAATCAACATGGCCAGTAGATATTTTAGAATTGCCGCCCGCCATAATGTGAGGGTTAAGACGTATGCAGCATGGTACGCTGTTGTGGTACTTATGTCCAAATTGCTCAAGAATAGAAATATTATCAATGTTGATGGTCAGTCCCATTTCAACACCTTGTTGAATTTCCTCAAAAGAAACGCAATTTGGAGTAAAAAGAATGTCTCCAGGTTCAAACCCAGCTTTTAGTGCCAATTTGGCTTCTTGAGCAGAAACCACATCAACACCTGCACCGTGTTTTTTCATTAGCTTAAGTATAGAAATATTCGTCAACGCCTTAGCCGCATATTTTATCTTTATCTTTTGCTTACTAAAAGCATTCTTGAGCGTGTTAAGTTGATCAATTATTTTGTTAGCGTCATAAACGTATACAGGTGAGCCAAACTCCTTAACAACTTTGTTAAGATCGACACCTTGTATCTGATAAGCGTTGTTTTTTATTTCCATAAGTCAAAAATATTCGCCAAAGATATAAAAACCAACCACACTATATCATTTGATTTAATAAACAGGGATTTATACTGGTTGGTGAATAAAAATAGAACTCATGGTTTACAATACCTGTTGCATGTAAAAATAAGGTGACCATAACAGCCCTATGTTTGGCTTGTTATAATGATTAAAAATGAAAATCCTCAATGAGAAAACTTGTTCTTTATAGTTGTTCTGTTGAGGCTGATTATTAGTTTCTTGCTTTATTAGGTATGCTCCGTACTATTGCTAACTCCACCAGATGTAGTGATGAAAAATGTGCCTCTGGCTTATAGGAGGGTGAAAAAATAACTTCAGAGAATAGGTTGTTGCAGCAGACTTTCTCTTGTTATTTTCGTAAAGTTTTGTTATTTTACCAGTTCCCCAAGAATCAATCACCTTTAAAGTGCTATCGGGAAGAAAATCAGCAGGGGAAATTTTTACATTTGTTGTTAATTCTTTTGCATTTCCAGATAACGGAATGTCTATTTTTGTGCACTTAACCTTTTAACTTAATAAACCAACGGCATATGATCCAGATAATACCTTCCATAGCGATTAATGAAGGCAAAGTAATCAGGTTACAACAGGGAGACTTTTCAAAGGAGAAGGTATATGACCAAAGCCCAATTGATTTGGCTAAATCCTTTGAGGATCATGGTATTGAGGTAGTTCACCTTGTTGACCTTGACGGAGCCCGTAGAGGCCAGCCAGTCAACTATCATATACTTGAAGCAATTTCAGGTTATACGGGGTTGAAGATTGACTTTACCGGTGGTATTCATACAGATGGTGATATTAGCAAGGCTTATGAGTATGGAGCTAGTTATATCACGGCAGCGAGTGTTGCTGTTACCAGAAAAGAATTATTTTCTTCATGGATCATTTCGTATGGAAGGGAAAAGATTACGTTAGGAGCTGATGCCATAAATGGTAAAATAGCTTTTAGAGGGTGGCAAAAAAGTACTGACCTGAATATTATTGATCATATAGAATATTTCTATTCCAGAGGATTAAAGTATGTGAAAATAACTGATATCAGCAAGGATGGTACAATGGAGGGGCCTGCATTTGACCTTTATCAACAGGTAATAGAGAGGTTCCCAGATATCTGCGTATTGGCCAGTGGAGGTGTTAGGAGTGTTGATGATATCAAAAGGCTCAATGATATGGGAGTATTTGCTGTTATCTTTGGGAAAGCCTTTTATGAAGGGCAAATAAAGCTAAACGAACTTGAAGAATTTTTGGTTAAGGCCTGAGTCTAAGCCAGACCAATAAAAAAATAGGGCCGCTCAAAACTTTGAACGGCCCTTTTTATACTGATTGGTTTCAACCTAAACCAAAGGAGAGAGCAATCAGTTTTATTTTATCTCAATATTCCACTGAAGGTCAACATCTGTCTCACCATCCTCTGATGATGATGAGGCTGATTTGATATCAGGTTGATGTTTTAAAAGAATACGGAAAGTGCCGATTGTTGGAGTGGCGGTTTCCCAAACAGTTGCGAGACCTATGGGTAAGCCGTTGGCGTCTTCATCCTGGTAATTAAGAGTGTTTACTTGATTTCCAGCTCCTATGTTACCCAATCCTGTTGGGCTTGAAAATAGTGCTCCTGTCCACCCGAAAAATATCTGATGTTCTATACCCTCGTTTTTGACCTCTTCAGTAATGTTTTCGTTGTTGCCACCTACAGTGTTTTTAAGCGTTATAGCAAGAGAGTATATAGTATTGGCCGATAGCATAATGTCGTCCTGCTCAGCTGTGAGCGTTCCGTCGCCGTCAGGGTCATTATAAGTAAAAGCCAGTGGTGTGCCTCCGGCCACTGGTGTGAAGGTAAGTGTCACTTCATTTATTACTTCTTCTTCGTTTTCAGCCTCGGGAGCATCATCGTCGCTACATGCAGTCATAAATACGGCAGAGGCCAGTAGCAAAAGGGCAAGAAAGTTTGATTTTAAAATTGTCATATCAGTTTTTTAAATAGATTTAAACAAATTGTGCATTAGTTGACGGATACAAATATATCTAAATGCAACAATGATGCAAATAGATTTTGTTTTTATTTTATCCGCTTAAAATTTGTAGCGAGCTGATATGAGCATATTAAAGCCTGTTTCATCTGCGAAATATCTCAACCTGTTGGTATAATCTCTGTAGCTATAGTTGAGTATATTCTTAAATTCTACTCCAAAAACGAACTGATTAACAATACCCTGTAATTTCAGGTTCATCAGTAGATAACCACTTGGTGCCGGAAGGAAGTCAAAGTTAGACCGATCCTGTTGGAAGAGGTTTTCTCCGTTAAGTTGGGCATCATTGATTTCAGCAACTGTAATTACCCTTGGCGAATTGAATTGCTCAAACGTATAGCTGGTCTCAAAAGCAGCACTAAATTCATCCAATCCCAAAAGTGATTTTGAATGCGAAAGTTCATAACTAATTCTGTTGGGAGGAATTCCTATAAAGAAATCATCATTATTGACATCACGTGCGTGGAGATACGAGCCCTTTATTTGCGATTCCCAAATGGTAGAGTGACGATATATGTAGCTCGCGTCCAGTCCAAAAAACACTGCATCTGTTTGGTCATAGATATAAAATGGAAATGGGCCACGAACCGTAGCTGCAATTCCGGCTGGTTTGGAATAGATATACCCCTTAAGGTAATTGAAATGCGCTGTTACCTCTAAGCTTTGCTCCTTTGTGGTATGGTTAAAAGTATTTACCCATTTAAACCCCAATTCATTGTCTACTGGTTTCTGATTTTGATCTAATACATCAGTTGAGCTAATCGGAGTTCCAAATTCATCAGTAGAGTGACGCCAAAGGCCAAAATCAATCGTGAATTCGTGCTTACCATAACTATATAATTCAGCAATATTTGGAGGTCTCCAAGCCGTTCCGAAATTACTTCTGAAGCTTGTGTTTTTGCCTAATTGGGCATTTACCCCCACCAAGCCAGTAATGCTTTGATAATTAAGGTCTTGCTTATAGATATCATTCTCGGTGTCACGGCCTCTTATGGAGCTGGATTGATAATCATAGCGTAAACCCAATTCAAAATCTAGACTGCCTAAAGCCTTTGATTCAATGATATATATGCCAAACCTGTTGTTATTGTAATTAGGAACAAACGGGATAGTATTAGTGCCGGGTATATTATTATTGTCCTGGTAGAGCCACTGAGTTCCCACTGTACCATTCCACCCGGAAATCTGCGCATGTTGCCAGTCCAGGTCAAAAGTATGGGTGAAAAGCTCCAGGTCAATGGCAGGTCTTTCATTGTTGCTACCCCGCCTCACATCAAACTCCTGCCTTGTGTTTGCCTGAAAACCATACTGGAAATTCAATTGATGATCTTTAAAATTATAGTGTCCTTTTAACCTGACCAGGTCGTGGCTAACTTCTTGGCGAGGGTTGTTGATGTCATAACTAAAGCTTTCTGTAAAGAATGGTTCTTTTGCTTTTAGAGCAATGTCAAGGTCGTTCAGGTTACCCACCACTGACCCTCTTAATATGCCAAGAGTTTGTTCAACATGACTATACAAAATTGTAAGATCAAGTTTTTTATGATGATACCTTGAGCCGAACATGTAACTCAATTCACGGGCACCAGTGTTAGTAAGTATATGATCCGGGGCGCTTAGATCTCCCTGGTATAACCCTGCAACCTGCCCCATCCAGGCGAAGTTTTTATATCCTTGCTGCAATAAAAGGTCGGTATTAATTGAGCGGCCATTAGTAGCTGTGGTTATTCCCGCTGCTCCATGCAGGTGACCCGTGGATAGTTCCATTTTAGGAGGGTTTATGATAATAACGCCGCCCATAGCATCCGGGCCATACTTGACGGAAGCTGCGCCTTTGACCAATGCGATGTTGTCAGCCATTGCCGCATCTATTTCCGGTGCATGTTCCTGCCCCCAGCCCTGCCCTTCATGCCTTACGCCGTTATTAATAATTAAAACCCTACTGCCGTGTAATCCATGGATCATAGGTTTTACTACATTTTGTCCGGTCTTTAGAGTTGAAACTCCCGTGATATTGCTCAGCACGTCTCCAAGAGATTCGTTTTGCATACTTTCGAGGTCTTTGCCTGATATTTTAGATTCAGTCATAGATTCGAGACCGGTTTCGATAGAACTGCCTTCTATTACTATGCTTTCCAGAATGACATCGCTAGGGGCGAGCTTTACCACTAAATCGGGATGATAGATGTCGTGATGGTGTATAACGCTTTTATAGCCCAAATGTGAAATAAAAATATCAAACTCCTTTTCACAAAGCTTGTTAAACAGAAACTTTCCTGCTTCATCGGTTAATACACCTTTTTCAGAATTTTTAATTTGTACCGTAGCGTAAGGGACAGGCTCATGGGTGGAGGCATCCATAATAACGCCGGAAATAATGCAACTACAATCAGTAGCACAGTCTTTTTTCTCCTGAGAGAAAGTCGATATGTGCGTTAGCAATAGGGCTGCAAAGATTAAGGTTTTGGGTATACGGCTAATCATAATGCAACAAAGTTGCAAATACGATTTCAAAAATTACAGAAATAACGAAAATTTTATTCGTCGACAACCTCAGAAAACTTGAATCTTTGAATAATATAATGAAGAAAATTAAAGGAAAGCACGGAATCGCTGTCTTCGTCCTTACCTGCGTCAGGGTTGTTGGTGGATGGTGTAGTTGCAGGCTGCTTATTTTGAGGCTGAGTGTTGCCAGGTGTAGACTTTTGTTTGTTGCTTTCTTCAGTCTTTTCCTGAATATCGTCTTTACTTTTATCTTTTTGGTATGTGTTTTTCAGCCCCGGTTGTACATAGGAATTTTCCGTTCCCGGAGAGCTTGGAGCTTCAGGCTTTTCCTGATAGCTATCTCCACCACCTTCATGGAACATAAACCCACCTTCTTGTGCAGCCAGTGGATTGATATAACCTACACTAATAAATAAGAAGATGGATGCGATGTATTTGATTGACCTATCTCTCATGATTTTTCAAGGTGTTCTAATATACGTATTAATTTTCAAAAGGTTACAAACCTTACTTGATACGACTCGTTGATATATTATATTTGCACAATTATGGATCAAATTAGCTGGAACGATTTTGAAAAAGTTCAACTTCGTGTTGGAACGATTGTTAAAGTAGAGGATTTTCCTGAAGCCAGAAAGCCCGCTTATAAAGTTTGGGTTGATCTGGGAGAAGATATTGGTATAAAAAAATCCAGTGCCCAGATCACTCATCATTATTCGAAAGAAACCTTGCACAACAAGCAGGTTGTTTGTGTCGTTAACTTTCCGGAAAAACAGATTGGGCCATTGTTATCACAGATACTGATCACAGGTTTTGCTGATGAAAATGGAGATATTCTTTTGGCCGTTCCTGATCAACAGGTTCCGAATGGCGCCAAACTTCATTGAGATGAGTGAGTTGCGAATCAGAAGCCTTAAGCCGGTCGACCTGACCGATATGTACATTACTTTTCTGGATTCTTTTTCTGATTACAAAGTTCCATTCAGGCTTACAAAGGAACAGTTTGTTAGAAAGTTTGTTGAAAAACTTAAAATTGATTTTTCACTCTCAGCCGGAGCTTATGTAGATAACTCATTAGTAGGTTTTGTATTTACGGCCGTAAATTACTATGAGGGAAAATTAACAGCATACAACGGGGGAACCGGAGTACGACCTGCTAATAGAGGAAAAAAGCTTACAATTAGGATGTATGACTACCTGATACCCAGGTTTCGAGAAAGACGAATCAAGCAGTGTGTTTTGGAGGTTCTGACTGAAAACGACCGAGCGATAAAGGCTTATAGAAGTATTGGTTTTAGGGAAACAAAGTATTTCAGGTGTTTTAAGTTTGATTCAAAGTACCTGAAGGTTAAGCATCCCGAAATTGGCCTGGAAATATTTGAGGTAAAACAACCTAACTGGGATATGTACGAGCGCTTTGCCGATCAAGCCCCTTCTTTTCTTGACTCCTCTTTAATGATCAATGATAATCTTGCTAGCGAAACTATTGTAGAAGCCTATTATGAAGGGAAGTGTGTGGGCTACGCAATATATCAACCAGCATTTGGTAGAATAAGTCAGGTGGGTGTGGCGCCGGAGGTCAGGGGGAAGGGAGTAGGCTCCAGCCTGATCAAATATATTCAGGATACTAGCAAGCAGAAGATATTAACAGTAATCAATATTCAGAGAGAAGCGGAGAACACAATCAATTTCTTCCAAACCCTGGGCTTCAAAAACCAGTTGAATCAGTATGAAATGATTATGCCGCTGGATAGCTGAAATAACCTATTCTGTTTATACTTTTAAGTGCTTATCCTGGAAGTATTTGTCTAGTTTCAAACCACTCAAATACCTAATAAACACGTATCTTAGCTGTATTCGCCGTCATTAAAACAGTTTTTTGGTTCATGATCAATTTTAATAACCTTGCTAAGATTGCCTCTGGGGAGATTGTGTTATCTGAATATTCCGGGGATATCAAATACCTGATAACAGACAGTCGTAAATCTTTTTTTGCTGGTGGCGGGATATTTTTTGCTATAAGTGGAGAGAGGCATGATGGGCATGAGTATATCAAATCTCTTTACGATAAGGGCGTTCGGCAATTTGTGGTTGAGAGAGATATTGATATATCAGGTCTTGAAGGGAGCAACTTGCTTAAGGTTAGAAGCAGCCTGGCGGCTTTGCAGGCTTTGGCCAGGAAACATCGTGAGCAGTTTAATATAGAGGTCATTGGTATAACTGGGAGTAATGGGAAGACAATAGTAAAAGAATGGCTTTTTCAACTTATAGTCCCACATAAGCGAGCCGTAAAAAACCCTCATAGTTATAACTCCCAAATTGGTGTTCCGCTTTCGGTCTGGCAGCTCAACGAGCAGCACGAGGTGGGGATTTTTGAGGCAGGTATTTCAGAACCTGGTGAAATGGAAAAACTTGAGGTCATCATTCAGCCTACGATAGGCATCTTCACTAATATTGGCTCAGCGCACGATGCTGGCTTTAATTCATACAAACAAAAAATTCAGGAGAAGGTAAGGCTTTTTAAGAATGCTGTGGAGGTAATCTACTGTAAAGATCATGAGGAAGTAGATCAACACCTTGCAAACAAAGGCTTCAGCTGGGGGCATCACGTGGATAGTGATGTTAGAATCATTGATGTTATGCATGATGAGCGGGAGACAGTTGTAAACATCAGGTTTGGCTCAGACTTTTCCTTCAGAATACCCTTTGTTGATAAAGCATCTTTGGAAAATTGCCTTCACTGCATTGCTTATATGCTGTTTAAGGGATACGATTTCATTGCGATTCAAGAGGGCATCAGCAAACTTCATAAAGTTCATATGCGACTTGAGCTTAAAAAAGCCATTCATGGTAGCTATGTGATTGACGATGTTTACAACAATGATCTTGCAGGTTTACAAATTGCTCTTGATTTTTTATCTCATCAAAAGCAGCATGAGCGTAAATCAGTTATTATCTCTGACATTTTACAATCGGTTTCGGATCAGGAAAAATTATATGCTCAGGTTAGCGAATTACTAAAAGCTGCCAATGTGACTAAATTAGTTGGTATAGGTTCGGCATTAATGCATTATAAAGTGCTATTTGATATAGAAGCCGAGTTTTATGAAACTACCTCCGATTTTCTACAAAACCACGACCTTACTACCTTCCGCGAGGAGACCATTCTGATAAAGGGAGCTCGAACTTTTACTTTTGAAAAAATAGTCAGAGCACTTGAAGAAAAAATCCATGGTACTCAATTGGAGATTAACCTTGATGCACTTACCAATAACCTCAACTTCTTCCGGTCCAGGATGAAGCCTGAGACCAAGCTAATGGTAATGGTCAAGGCATTTGCTTATGGTAGTGGTAGTTTGGAAGTAGCCAACCTATTGCAGTTCCACAGGGTAGATTACCTGGGGGTTGCTTATGCTGATGAAGGTATGATACTTAGAAAAAATGGCATCTACCTTCCTATTATGGTCATGAACCCCAGTGAAGATAGTTTTGAAAAGCTCTATCAATATCAACTGGAACCCGAGGTTTATAACTTTAATATTATCAAACAGTTGATTGCCTTTCTGGGTAACCGAACCATGAGGGTACATATAAAACTGGATACAGGTATGCGCCGTCTGGGCTTTGAGGAGGGTGATATTGACTCATTGGTTGATTTGCTTGAAAAGCATAGGAATATTGAGGTTAAAAGTATATTCAGTCATTTGGCAGGTGCGGACGAAGCCGAACATAACCAATTTTCTCAGGAGCAGGCAGCTAAGTTTAAAAGCCTTTCTGATCGAGTCATGAAGCACTTGCACCGTACTCCCCTCAGGCATTTGGTCAACTCTCCTGGCATTGTTCGTTTCCCGGAATTTCATTTTGATATGGTAAGGCTGGGAATAGGTCTATATGGTTTAGAGGCCAGTAAACAGGAACAGCACCGATTGCAACCAATAAGCAGGTTGAAGACCATTATCTCACAAATAAAGCAGATCAAAAAAGGAGAGACCATTGGTTATAGCAGAAAGGGGTTGGCAAAAAGTGATATGCAGATCGCTACTATCGCTATAGGTTATGCAGATGGTTTTAGTAGAGCGTTTAGCAATGGGGTGGGAGAGGTATGGTTGAACGGAAAGAATGCCCCTGTAATAGGGAATGTTTGCATGGATATGACTATGATAGATATCACTGGTATTGATGCTGTCGAAGGAGATGAAGTTGAAGTGTTTGGAGAACATTTAACTATTATTGATGCAGCCTCAAGAATCAATACAATACCTTATGAAATTCTTACCAATGTCAGTCAACGTGTAAAGCGTATTTACTACATGGAATAATATTCAAACAGGTAATGTCTTTGGTCTTCACCAGGGCTTCTAACGTAGCTATCATTAGGAAATAATCAAGGCATAGGTTTCAAGTGACAGGTTTTCCTTACTATGAGATTTGATTATTTTTCATACCGTTGATCCTCTGTCGATTTTAATAAACAGTGCCATTTGAAAACCTGCTTTTGCCCTCCATATCATGGTGGGGCCACCCAACGGTTAATTAACTTTTGGTTGAATTATATAAAAAAAGTATCTTACTTTTTCACTAATGCAAAATTATTGGGAGACGTAGCACTGGCCGATAGGGGCCAAGAATGTTTTAACTTAACCTGTAGAAAATGAAAAAAAGTATCGTACTAATCTCTTTGATCGGGCTTATGATAGCTTGTTCAGGGGAAAAAAAAGAAAGTACCGAGGAAACTCAAATCACTGAGGAAGAGGTGCAGAACATAGAGCAATCAGCTCAGGAAATTGATGCTGTGATTGACTCCTCTATTCAGGAAATTGACACGCTGCAAAATGAAATTGATGACTTGCTAAAAGATATATAAACAACCCTATCCATATGAAAAATTTATTAATAATAGGCTTTATGGTTTTTGCTCTAAGCCTTTCTGGTACGGCCCAGGGACAAAATAAAGGCCAAAGTAAAAAACAGGAAGCAGATACTACGGTAGAGCGTTCACGAGGAAAAAGTGATAAAATAAAAGCTAATAAGCAAGGAGGAAAACCTGATGATGCTAAGGTAAAAAATAAAGAAGCTAAAGATAGTAGTAAACCGGATAAGGATAAGCAAAATCGAAATTCAGAGGATAAGACGGGAGAGGCAAATGCCTATGGAAAAGAAAAGGGTGATATGAGAGGTGGGGAGTTTGGTCAGCAACGCTCAGAAGATGCAAAGGCTGCGGCTGCGGCAAGAATGGCAGAAGCAAAGCAGCAGATAGAACGTCATGAAATGCAGGTTAAAGAGAATGAAGAAAAAGTAAAAGAGGCTAGGGAAAAGGTTAAGGAGCAAGAGGCTTCAGGTGAAGTTTCTCCAGAAGAAATTTTGCGAAAAAATGAAAAAATAGCTGAGGCAGAAAAGAAAGTTAAGGAACTTAAGGAAGTTGTAGAAAAAGAAAGGAAGCGGCTCGAAGAGTTAGGAAAAGTCCTTAAAGGTAATAATTAGTTGTTTGAGGCCAGGCTTCCGAAATCTCAATGGGTTTCGGAAGCCTGGATTAAATCAAAACTTTACTTCAGGCGCTTCATCTGCGCCGGATTCAGCCTCAAAATATCCCTTTCTGTCAAACCCAAAAATATTGGCAACAACTACTCCGGGAAATGTTCTTATTGAGGTATTATATTTTTTGACAACTTCATTAAATCGCCTTCTCTCAACGGCAATTCGATTTTCTGTGCCCTCTAATTGAGCTTGTAATTGACTAAAGTTTTGTGTAGCCTTAAGTTCTGGATATCTTTCAATAACGACCATTAATCTTGACAGAGCAGAACTTAAGCCTTCCTGGGCCTCTTGAAACTTTTGTATAGACTCTGGGGATAAGTTACTGGGATCAACATTGATGGATGTCGCTTTTGCACGGGCTTCAATCACTTCATTTAATGTGCTTTTCTCAAACTCGGCTGCACCTTTGACCGTGTTTACTAAATTTGGAATGAGATCAGCCCGACGCTGATATACATTTTCCACCTGAGCCCATGCTGCCTCTGTACTTTCTGCTTTGCCGACAAGGCCGTTATATGATGAGAACACCCAAATCACCACAATAACAATTATTATCCAGGGGATATATTTCTTCATAATTCTGATATTTGTATTTAAGTAAAAATACGTCAAATCAGGCATTTGATCAACATTATATAGTTAACGGTTTGTTTTAGTGAAATACTCAGTTATACTTGTTATAGTCTTAATTTCTTGTAAAATCGATCATAACAAAAAAATCGATCGTGCTAAATTCAGTTTTAAGACAGGTGATGATACTGAATTGTTCTTTAAAAATATGAGGCAGTCCTATTATGACCTGGAGGAGAATAAGGCCGCAAAATTTAACATTTTCAGGTATGAAGACAGGGTGCGGGAGGCAGACCACCCGCTGCTCAACCTGGCTATTGTGATTAACTATTTGCATGATGAGGCTTACCTTTTGCTTGAAACGAATGAATATCTCCAGCGTCAGGATCATATTGAAATAGACTGGAGCGGAGAGCAAGGCTCAATAGGAACGATTGTGCTGGATGACTATAACCGTGAGGGAATGTTAGAATTTGCTTCACAGGTATATGAGGCGCTTCAGCAGAAAGCACACTTTACTGTGCAAGCTGAAGATAGAGCAATTCCCATACTTGAAGATCAGAAGGAGAGGGAAGCTTTTCGTGTTACTGTTACAGATTATTACAGGCTTACGAGAGTTTACTGATTAAGTCAAAGGTAGGTATACTATCTCTTTGGGCGTAGGTCTGACTGTGATTTCTATTATGAACTGGCGCTCGTGCTAAGGATCATAGCTTACTCCGGAGCAATATGCCCAACTGAGCCAGTTGCTACCATTGAGGTCATGCTCAGCAAGTCATTGTTGGCCAGACCATGACGTTTTTCATAGCAGGTTAACAATTAGTTTTTCAAAATTGTGTGAACCACCTAGTTGCCGAATGCAGTGATTACCAGCTTGCGATTCCCGCCATAATCGCGATGTTCACATAAGTATATCCCTTGCCACGTACCCAGGTTAAGCTGACCATTGCTTATGGGGATAGAAACAGAACTTCCAAGTAGAGATGATTTGATGTGAGCGGGCATATCATCCGAACCTTCAGAGGTATGCTTGTAGTAAGGAGCATTTTCAGGTACCATTTTATTGAAATGGCTCTCAAAGTCTTGCCTTACAGTCGGGTCAGCATTTTCGTTAATAGTTAAGCTTGCAGAGGTGTGCTTGATGAAAACCTGAAGTATGCCAGCCTGTATTTTCCTTAAGCTCAGACAGTGCATTTTCTATGGTGGAGGTAATCAGGTGAAAGCCTCTTGATTGCACAGGAACAGATATTTCTTTTTGAAAAACTTTCATAAAGCCTAGTTTTCTATTCTTTCAAAAGCACCCAGATCTGGCAAATCGTCACGAGGGTTGCCGTCGTGATCAGTTGAAAGACCCAGTATGATGCCTTTATCTTTAGCGGGAGAAAGCGTATCCAGTCGATAGTTGTGATCTCTCGGATCTAGGAAGTTGGGGTCTTCATTAATAATATTGTCATTGACATTAAGTTCGCTATCGGAGGTTTTGAGTAGGTTATTTGACATACTTAAACTAAAATTGGCTTGCCCACTGCTACTGATAATAATTTCATTTTTTAATGAACCCCAAATAACGGAGTTGGCTAACTCTACTTCCAGGTCGTCAACCAAAAGTGCATCTTCCCCAACAACCAAGTTGTCTGCAAATACAACTGATGGATCTTCACGAAAAAAGTCAAAAGAGTAATTGGCAAATGTACAATGCTCATATCGGTAGCTACCTCCTGCATAATTTCCTAACGTATTTATTGCGCAGTTATTAATTAGGGTATTGTAGACATACATGTCTGAAGTAATTGCCAGTATGCCATAACCTGGCAAAATAAGTCCTCCGTTGATAGGAAGTTTGGTATTACCCCCGATGTTTTCGATGGTGCTATTTCCAACAACAAGGTCTGGGTCAGTATCTTCATCGGGGGTGCCCAGATATATACCAACTTCTGCATTACGGATGTCTGTATAATTGATATTATTGTTCTTGCTTCCGGGAAGGAAAATTATACCGCCCCATTGACCGGGGACCTCTTTGAAGTCAAGACGATCATTTCTAAATAAAACCCGGTTTTCGGCTTCACCCTGCACGTCAATGGTACCTTTAATGAAGATGTATGACCCGTTGTGTGAGTATACTTTAGTGCCAGGTTCAATTGTTAATGAGCAAAGCGAATCTATGAGTAAAGAATTATAAATTACGTAAGGCCTGTCGTTAGTCCAGGTAACATTACATGCAAGTACAGAATCCCTCAAAAAGTTAGCATCTTGCCCCCAGGCTACAAGCTGCACACCTTGCTTGTTGTTATTAGTAAGAAAGCTAATTTCATCTGATACGATGAAAGGCAGGTTTTCATCCATGGGGTCAATGGTAACTTGCACAAGCAATAGCAAGCTGTCATTACCCAGAAGTTTTGTGTTTTCGAAACTGGAAGAGGGGCGACCATTAACATAAATAGTATATGGCGATGTAGGCTTCCTTAGTGCTATGCTCTCAATCTCAACCGCATTATCACTATCATTATATACTTTGAGCCGTTTAGTAATATTCCTGATTTCAGTGTTGACTCTGGTAAAGACTGTATCAAAGAAGATAGTATCAGTAGAAAACCTAAGGCTGACATTACTATCAAAGGTTAGTTTTTCCTCTTCAGGTTTGCAGGCCATAAAGGCAAGAAATACAAATATTACTAGTAAGGTTTTCTTCACAATAACTTCTTTAACGCTGAAAAGAAGAATAAATTTTATTCTCCCTCTTTCATCTTCATTGCACTTTCTGCCATGTGTAACTGTTCGATAAACTCATCAATTTCACCATCCATTACAGCAGGCAGGTTGTGTTGGCTGTAGTTAATCCTGTGGTCCGTAACACGACTTTGTGGATAGTTATAGGTTCTGATCTTGTCTGATCGGTCTCCGCTACCAACCATTGATTTTCTTTGTGCTCCAACAGCTTCATTGTGCTTAGCCAGCTCAATTTCATAGAGTCTTGAGCGTAATACTTTTAATGCCTTATCAAAGTTCTTTAACTGTGATTTTTGGTCCTGACAAGAAACAACAATACCGCTCGGTATGTGGGTTAACCTTACTGCGGAATATGTGGTGTTTACGGACTGACCACCAGGACCAGACGAACAAAAAGTATCCTTACGGACATCGTTCATGTCTATATCCACTTCTACATCATCCATTTCCGGCAAAACCGCTACAGTGGCTGCTGAAGTATGCACCCGACCCTGGGTTTCTGTTTGGGGTACTCTTTGAACACGATGTACTCCTGACTCAAATTTTAGGGTACCGTAGGCGTTATCACCTGACACGGTACTTACAATTTCCTTATAGCCACCACTGGTACCCTCAGTGAGGTCTAGCACAGTTAGCTTTAAGCCTACACGTTCACAGAATCTCTGATACATTCTATAAAGATCACCAGCAAAAATTGCAGCTTCATCCCCTCCAGTACCAGCACGTATCTCCAAAATAGCATCTTTGTCATCATTAGGATCTTTAGGAATGAGTAATTGTTTCAACTCTTCTTCCAGCTCTTCTTTTTTAGGATCAAGCTCATCAAGCTCCATTTTTGCCATCTCACGGAACTCTTCATCTTTTTCCGTTTTTATAACTTGTTTGGCATTATCTATATTGGATAGGACATCTTTATACTCGTTGTATTTTTCAACGATCTTTTGGAGGTCTTTATATTCTTTGCTCAGTTGTGAGTACTTTTTCATATCAGCCATCGCATCTGGTTGCACGATTAGCTGCCCTACTTCTTCAAACCTATGCGTTAATTCCTCAAGTTTTTGAATCATATGAATTTCCTATTATTTCAACAAAATTAACAAATAGGGAGGATTTAATTGTAGCTTTGTGGAATATTAATCAAATCCATAAAATGAGAGGAATCTTACTTTTTGGCTTGTTTTTAACTATCATGAGCTGTGGGGGATCACTGTCCGATGAGCAGCGCAGAGCCTTAAAAAAGGAAATGAAAACCAGAGAGATCAAACGTGTTTCGGGTGATCAGATTTTTGAAAGAGCTTTGGAGATGGGGAGAAGCTATGTAATAAACCTGAATCTGAGTAATCAGGATTCGGTGGCGAAAGTTAATGGTGTTACTATTTATTTTGCAGACACTTTAGCATCTTCACTGTCAAATGAGCAAAAGGAGCTTTTCGATGCATACTTATATACCCCCGAAGCCGACTTGCAGGATAATGTGCAAAAACAAAAAGACACAATACTATATTCTTACCCAGTGAAGGATAGTACAGGTTTTAATGGCGTTTGGTTTATCAACATTCCTACAAAGAAAATAGTATTGTCCCTTTGATCTGAAATATGGGGTTTGTTCGTTGGCTTTGCATTCTGCTTCCTTCCAGGAAGTAACTCCAGCTTTTTCTGCTTCACAAGGGTTGATATTGGTGTTGTTGTCATAGCCATATACCGATTGATATTGCCTGGTGCCGATGCCTTGAGGTATTTGGACTCATCAATACAATTGTTAGCTTCTTCATTCTGATTGTAGGCCAAGTCCAAGGAGTAATAGTAAGATTAAGTTTTTCAACAGCAGTCACTTTAAAGAGAGCAATTACCAAGGCATTGTCAGAATTCACATTACTTCTTGATGCCTGAAGCAGTCTATAGCATGGTCATTAACTAACCCACATGCCTGCATGTGAGCATAAATAACAGTACTCCCTACAAACTTGAACCCTCTTTTCTTTAAATCTTTACTTAGTGCATCAGACTCCTTGGTGGTGGCAGGCACTTCTGACATGTCTTTACGATGGTTGGTTATTGGAGTCCCCCCAACAAACCTCCATATGTAATTATCAAAACTGCCAAACTCTTTTTGAATCTCTAAAAATCGTTTTGCATTATTAACAGCGCCGCGGATTTTTAGTTTATTTCTTACTATTCCGGGGTACTCTATGAGTTCAAGAATTTTTTGCTCATCATATTCTGCCACTTTTTCCGGATCAAAGTTTGAGAAGGCTGTTCTATAACCGTTCCTTTTTTTAAGTATCGTGGCCCAGCTGAGGCCGGCTTGCGCTCCTTCCAGGATTAAAAATTCAAAATGTACATTATCATCATGAACGGGAACACCCCACTCCTCATCATGGTATTTAACATATTCTTCAAACTGGCCTTCGGCCCATCCGCAGCGTTTTTCCATTGGTTTTTGAATTTGGTTTTTGTGACTTTACGATATAAGTAATAGGTGGGTTTGAGAGATAAAGCATATTTAAGTGAAAGGCTCATTCAAAGCATTTTCCTGATTCTAACTTCTATATCTTTTTCATCTTTTAGCAGCTCCAGTATGATTGAGGTATCTGTTTTACCATAGTGGTAGGGGTATAGGATTTGCGGGCGAAAAGCTTTAGCTGCATCAGCCACCATTTCAGGTGTCATAGTGTAAGGTAGGTTCATAGGCAAAAAAGCAATATCAATGTTTGTCAAGGCCTTTATTTCAGGTGTATTTTCCGTGTCGCCTCCAATAAAAATTCTCTTATCAGCTATATTCAAAATATAACTGTTGCAGCAGCCCTGGGTGTGGAAGAGTTCGCCATTATCTCTTTTATGTATAAGGTTATAAGCAGGAATAGCCTCAATTTTAATGAACTTAAAATCTTTGGTTTCATTATTATTAATAATTTCTCCTAAGCCCAGTTTTTCTTTAGCCAAAGCAGTAAGTATTGTAGCGGTGCCCTGTTTTCTCAGATGTTCTACGGCTACTGCGTCACAATGGTCTCCATGATGATGCGTGATCAACACCAGATCGGCATCGGGTAAGCCGCTATAATCAGCTTCTTTTGATGAGGGGTCTATATGAATGACCAGATTATTAAATTCCATCATTAATGAACCGTGCCCTATAAATGTAATGGTGAGAGGTCCTTTGTTAGTGTTAATAACATCTTTTTCAAATTGCTGTGAAATAGCTGAGTAGCATGTAAAAGAAAATAATAGAATAAAAGTGAAGCGCATGGTTTAGGAGAGGTTCAATTAAAAGCTTTTCATCCATTCAAAAAATTGATAGTGATCGCCATTCATGCCAATTGCCTGATATACTTTCTGGGCACTGAGGTTGGTTTTTTCGACGTAGAGGCGTATACCCTTAAGATCATCTTCCCGTTCTACCATCTGTTTGATGAAATTGTACATGGTTTTGAATATACCCTTTCCTCTATAGTCTTTGCGCACATAAACGGACTGTATCCAGACCACCGTACCATTTCTCCACTCACTCCATTCTGGAGTAGTAAGCAGGCAGGCCACGACTTTATTATTGTCTTCGGCAACATAGTAAATTCCTTTGTTGAAGTCTTCAAAAACGGCTTCAACTCCTTTTTTTAGTTGCTTCTCGTCTAGTTGCAGGTCCTCCGTTTCGCTGGCCATTTTCTTTTGAAAATCAACTATAATTTTACGCTCCTTATACTTGGCAGGTCTTATAGTTATCATATATATAAAGATAGTATCTTAAAAAGAAAAAAGCGACTCGAAAGCCGCTTTCAAAACTTAACCATACTATTTACTCTGAATTTCTGAACCTTTTAACCTATAATTGTTAAAGAGAATACTTCACAAAAAGTAAATGGTTACAGATATGTATGATGTTCTGATCATAGGTGCGGGGCCAATAGGGCTGGCATGTGGCATTGAAGCAAAGAAAAATGGGTTGAAATATGTTATTATTGATAAGGGTTGCCTGGTAAATTCCATATATAACTATCCTTTGAATATGACATTCTTTTCCACCTCCGAACGTTTGGAAATTGGCGGTGTGCCATTTATTTCACACGGCAACAAGCCAAACCGTTTTGAGGCGTTGGAATATTATAGAAGAGTTGCCATGAGTTGGGAGCTGGAAATTAAGTTGTACGAAGCGGTAGAAGAAGTGAAAAAAGAAGCCGAAATTTTTGATGTAAAAACATCCAGAGGGCAATATCAGGCTAAAGCTATTGTACTCGCTACTGGCTTTTATGATCTTCCGTTTATGATGGGTGTGCCTGGAGAGGACCTTCCCAAGGTAAAGCACTACTATGATGAGCCTCACCCATACTTTAGTCAAAAGCTGATAGTGGTAGGTGCAGCAAACTCCGCTGTAGATGTGGCCTTGGAAACCTATAGAAAAGGAGCTGATGTGACTATGGTGATCAGGGAATCGGCCTTGCTTGATTCGGTTAAATATTGGGTTAAACCTGATATAGAGAACCGCATAAAGGAAGGGTCTATCAAGTCATATTTTAACTCACAAATAACAGCCATTCGGGAACACGAGGTAGATATTATTACTCCAGAAGGTAGCCTTACACTGGACAATGATTTCGTTCTGGCTATGACAGGCTATAAACCGAACTTTGAGTTTATGGAGTCAATAGGTATCACTTTCGGAGATGATCAAATGCACACTCCTTACTACGATGAGGATTCTAATGAAACCAATGTGGAGGGAGTATTTCTGGCAGGGGTGGTATGTGGTGGACTTAAAACCAATAAGTGGTTTATAGAAAACTCCAGGGTGCATGCAGAGGTCATTATGGAGACTTTAAGTCAGCGGTTTTTGGTGTAGCTCAAAGTTCATTAGGACTTTCATTTCATTATGTCTTTACAGGTGCTCGATTTCGCACATTGGCTGTACGCTTTACACTTATTGTAATTGGCCGATTAACTGCAAAAACGCCCGTATTTTAATATTAAGCAACATTGATAAGTGTGGCACGTCTATGGGATAGAGATAGATAACAACAAATTATTTCAAAACTCAAAACTCAAGTGTCATGAAAAACTTAATGAAAATTTCGCTGGTCTGTATGTTTGGTCTTGTTTTAACGATGTCGAATGTAATGGCCGCCTCTGGTGATAAGGTTACTGAAAAAGCCAGGGAAGCGGTTAGTAATGCAGCTCCTGATGATTGGGAAACACTGGCTAAAGCAGCTAAGATGTGCATCGATAAAAAGGTAAACCTAAAGGAAGCGAAAGGATGGTTGGATTCTTCATTATCTATTAAAGAAAGCGCGTTAGGTCTTGAAGTTGCTGGTGATTACTATATTTTGAATAAACTGTATGACCAGGCAATAAATCACTATGTAAAAAGTATGCTGCTTACCAGGCAGAAGGACTTTTACGCGGATACAGAAGATATACAGTCTAAAATTGAAAAAGCTAAAAAGTTGAGTGATGCATGATATGTATCATTAGAAGTAAAAAGAGACTTGTAGTTGCTACAAGTCTCTTTTTATAAAAGTCCTGCAGAGAATGTGAAGTGCCCCAAAAGTTTGGACGGTTATTAAGTGTAATATAGATAAGGCATAACCGTTGCCTTTACTGGGGACTTTCAAAGCTCTATTTCCACTAAATTTGTGAAGCAAAGGCACAGCAAATTTTATTAAATAATTGACAGTTTTATGCCTTTGTAATTAACGTGTTCGTTCCTCTCTGAAAGTAATTCAAGATATTCTGATGGAGACATATTCATGTAGTACCTAAACTCTTTTATGAAGTGAGCCTGATCGAAATACCCACAGTCAATACCCACTTGAAGTAGACTATCCGGAGAATCAACTAACTGCTTCACGGCTTTTCTGAACTTAATAAGTCGTTCAAACTTCTTGGCAGAAATTCCTAAGATTTTGCTAAACTGCCTGCTTAATGCAGTATAATTTGTATTATGTTGATGACAGAACTGTTGGATGTTTGTTGCCTCATTAGTCTCTGCTAAATGAAAATATAAGGTCTTTACTAGCTTGGTAGAGTCCTCTCTTTTCTTGTCGTGCAACGTTGCAAGTAACTTATATACCGATTTAATCGCTTCATCATCACTTCCTGCCTTTTGTATGTTTTGTAAAAGCTCATGGTTGTTTGGCATTGGAAAAGGGATGTTACAGTCAGTTAATGTTCTACCGGTTATCGGTAAAAATGGATATAGTCCACTGGCGTACATCCTTATGCCCAGGATTTTGGTATGTGGTAAAAACCGTATTAAAACATTTTTTAATGTTATTCCATCGATACGAGGCTGGTTAATAAGCTTACCATTGTGGAAAAACCCTTTGTCAGATATAGGAAATATAATATATACAAACTGATCTGGAGGGATAAGAATATCATGGGTTTGCTCCAGGGTTTCAATGAACCAAACTGACTCGACACAATCCTTAAATTGGTCAGGCACATATTCACGTAAAATTAGGTTGTCCGAATTTTTTGTATTCTGCATCAAATAACAAGCTGGAGTTTAATTTTTTAAACCATTTGGATTTTAGAGCCACTATCAATATCCTAGTTATTGATATGTTCCTGACCATTTTCCCGAGCTTGTTTTTCCTTCTCCTCTATCTCCTTGTCTTCCTTCGATTTGTTTTTTTCTAGCTCTGGTATGGATTCTATTTCTTTATCTATCTCATTCCAATAAGCCATCTGAACGGCTTCAACAGGTTCTATATGTTTACCACTGGCCATTAGTGCCATAGCCATTAGCATACTTGATATTAGTACTGTATACAAAAGTATACCAGCATTAAAGGTATCAACCTGTAATTCGGATGGAATGGCAAAAAACAGGAGTATGGTTACCAAACCCCGAGGTGCAATTAAAACTTCAGGGGTAATTTTTTTGCCCTGGAACAGCCAAAGAAAGATGGCACGTATGCCAAATAATAAAACAACCACAAGAAGACTAATAAAAAGAACGCTCCAGTCAAGTAGTGTGGTGAGGTCCAGAGTAATTCCGAATATCACAAAAAAGAAAGTTCTTACTACAAACGCTGACTCTATTGTGACCAGGTGGAAGTTGTTCAAGATACTGTTGACAGATGGTATTTGTATCAATTTTTTTAATTTACCACGAAAGAATACTTTATGGTTGTTTAATACGAGGCCAAAAATCAGGATGATGAGAAGAGAAGACAGATGAAACATTTTACCTATAGAATACAGGAGTAGTAGCACGGCTATTAGTAAAAAGAGCTTAACATGTGTTTTTACTTTCTGAAAAATAAATACCAGGGCATAGCTAATAACTACAGACAGTACGATGGTAATAAAAATATTGGAAAACACATCCCAGACTACAGAATGCACATTGTCATTGTCTACATTGCCTATCAGGAAGTAGAAATACATGATGCCTAGAATGTCTGAAAAAGTACTTTCATAAACCATGAACTCCTTTTTTTCATCTACCAATTCACCTACAGAGGGAATTACTATGGCACTGCTCATAACAGATAAAGGGATGGCATATATAAGCGCTGTGGTGTAATTGTTGATCATAGCAAAGTAAAGGAGAAAGGCAATAGCAAATGAGCAGGCCAGTAACCCGAGTAAGGCTACCATAAATGATTTCCAAATAAGGGGCCACTTCTTTCTGGAGAGTTCCAAGTCGAGAGAGGCTTCCAGTACGATCATGATCAAACCGACTATACCCAGTATTTCCAGGGCGTTAAATAATATCCCTCCGGTAGCAATACCAAAATAATCAAGACCCAGCTTGATGAATATTCCTGTAACAATGAGAAGTAAAACACTTGGAATGTTTGTCTTCTCTGAGATGATATTAAAAAAATAGGAAATGATCACAATTAAAGAAAAAGTGATCACTGCCGTGTATGAGTTAAATATTTCCATATTCAAATAAAAACAATCTGTTAATTAACTAGAAGAAAATTCACTGTTGGAATATACAAATGGTTTCTTAACTTTGTGTCACAAAGTACTTTTGATGTTGTTGTGTTCTATTGTAAAGAAAGCAATTATTATGGGCTTTCAATTTACTATTAATATAAGATTGTAATGAATAAAGAGCCTGATTATATCAAGGATATTTCTGAGATAAGGAATATCATGGAGCGTTCTTCAAGGTTTATGTCCCTCAGTGGACTTTCAGGAGTAATGGCTGGTATTTATGCACTTGTTGGCGCATACCTTGCGTACAAGCTGTTTTACTTTTCGGATGAGATACTTTATAGGACTATCTCCAGAGGTGTGGTGTCGGATAAAGTGCTGCATGTCGTGCTATTAGCTCTTGGTGTATTGGTGTTGGCAATAGGGACAGGTATTTGGTTCTCTTATTCTAAAGCAAAAAAACATAATTATAGAATGTGGGATGCTACGGCCAAAAGAATGATCATTAATTTGGCTATTCCTTTGACCACAGGTGGTATATTCGTGCTGATAATGTTTAGCAAAGGACTAATTGGGCTGATCGCTCCTTGTACTTTGATTTTTTATGGCTTGGCTTTGATCAACGCCAGTAAGTACACTTATACGGATATCCGTTATCTGGGCTTTTGTGAGATAGTATTAGGGTTGTTGAGTAGCTATTTTATTGGCTATGGTCTTTTATTCTGGGCTATTGGCTTTGGCTTGCTTCACATTATCTATGGTACGGTTATGTATTTTAAATACGAAAAGTGAAGCAATATCTTAATCATCTTAACAAAGCTTTCGAAAACCGTGTAAGGCTGGGAATTATGTCGGCCTTGACAGTGAATGACTATTTAGATTTCAATGCATTGAAGGAGCTTTTAAATGTTACTGATGGGAACCTTGCCAGTCATTTAAAGGCTCTGGAAAAGGAAGAATACATTGGTATGGAGAAGTCGTTTGTAGGGAGAAAGCCGAATACCAAGTACCACATTACCAAAGCAGGTCGCAGTGCTTTTGAGGAGCACATTGGTGCATTGGAACAGCTTATAAAAGAGCAACATCAATCTAAATAAAATTTTTTATCCATATACTTTGAATTGCAAAGTACTTTTAAATAAACTTATCATGCAAGAATCAGAAACAAACACAATTAGCAAGATCAGTAGTGGAATTAAGAATTCCATAATGGTTAAATTGATAGCTGTTGCAGTTATAGCGCTCCTGTTGCTAATTCCAGCTTCAAGTATAGAATCACTTATATACGAGCGGCAGCTCAATCGAGATATTGCCATACAAGAGGTTAGCAATAAATGGGGTGGTGCACAGATATTGGCGGGGCCTATTCTTAACATTCCATATCGGGAATATCATAAAAATAAGGATGGAGAGTTGAGGTATACTGTGCATTATGCTCACTTTCTACCAAAATCCTTAAATATTGATGGTAAGGTGGACCCTGAAAGACGAAAAAGAGGTATTTATGAGATAGTACTTTATAACACTAAACTTCAATTTTCAGGAACTTTTGAAAAGCCTGACTTCAGTATCTGGAGTATAGACTCAGAGAATGTTCATTGGGGTGAGGCATATATTTCTATCGGTATTCCGGATATGTCTGGGATACAGAAGGACCTTACATTAAAGTGGAATGGCAAAAGCCATGTTGTAGAGTCGGGTCTTCCAGAAAAGGAGGTTATTAGCTCAGGTCTGATTAGCCGGGTATCTTTTGGAGAAGGGAAGGTTAATAATTTTGAGTTTTCGGTAGATCTTAATGGTAGCGGACAACTGAGTTTCGTACCTCTAGGAAAAAGAACATTGGTAAACCTGGTATCCCCTTGGCCTGATCCAAGTTTCAATGGAGAGTTTTTGCCTGATAAGCGAGAAGTTACAATAGACGGCTTTAAAGCCGAATGGGAGGTGCTGGATCTTAATCGGAATTACCCCCAGCAATGGCTTGGCAATACTCAAAACATACAAAATGCTGCTTTTGGTGTGGGTTTGATTTTACCAGTAGATGAATATCAAAAGAATATGAGATCTGTCAAGTATGCCATATTGGTTATTGCACTTTCTTTCATTATCTTCTTTTTGATAGAAATACTTAATAGGAAGAGATTTCACCCTTTTCAGTATGTAATGGTTGGCCTGGTTATAGTTTTGTTTTATAGTTTGTTAATATCTTTTACCGAGCATATGGGCTTTAATCTGGCATACATGATTTCTAGCATTTTAGTGATTGGTCTGATAGCCATATATGTAGCGGCTGTTTTTAAATCACGGAAGCTTACTATTCTGGTAACTATACTTTTAACTGTGATCTATTTCTTCATTTTTGTAATACTTCAGCTACAAGACTTTGCTTTGTTGGTTGGCAGTCTGGGCCTTTTTGCAGCACTTGCTTCATTGATGTATCTATCGAGACATATAAATTGGTATGAGTTAAATACACGTACAATTACGGAGTCAAATTAAAAAAATATTTATCCTTCTGAGGGCTTGTGATTTAATCATAAGCCCTGCTTGTTTATGTAAATCTATCTGTGCTGTTTTCCAATACTTTATTAAAATCAAATATTTTTAAAAATCTTTAAATATTTCCTTTGAGCTTTAAAAAATGTGCTATTTTAGAAATTCAAATATAAAAACTCCATATGTTGGTTTATACCTTATTTGTTGTTGGCTTTATTTTCTTAATCAAGGGAGCAGATCTTCTTGTAGAGGGAGCATCTTCAATTGGTAAGAAATTCAATGTCTCCAGTATTGTAATAGGTTTGACCATTGTATCGTTCGGCACTTCCTTACCCGAGTTACTTGTTAATCTGATTGCGAGCTATAAAGATACTCCTGATATCGGTGTAGGTAACGTACTAGGCAGTAACATAGCCAACATTTTGCTAATTCTGGGTATTTCAGCGTTGATCAACCCTCTCCCGATCACTAAAAACACTTACTTTATCGAAGTACCCTTTTCGCTTACGGCCACACTTCTGGTAGGTTTCCTGGCCAACGCTTCTTTGTTTGGGAAGTCCAATGATTATGTGATTAGCCAATATGATGGTGTTATTCTACTATTTTTCTTTGTATTGTTTATGGGGTATGTATATATCGTATCCAAACAGAAGAAATCTGAGTTTTCTACAGAAGAATTCAAAGAAATGGCCTTTGGAAAGTCCATTGGGCTTATAGTCATAGGAATAGTGGGCCTATACTTTGGTGGCCGTTGGGTTGTTGATGGAGCTATTGAGCTTGCAAGAGGTTTTGGAATGAGTGAGGCTTTTATCGGTCTTACTATTATAGCCATAGGAACGTCACTACCGGAACTGGTAACTTCGGCTGTTGCGGCATTCAAAAAGGATACGGATATTGCTGTGGGTAATGTTGTGGGGTCAAACATCTTTAATCTGCTCTGGATACTTGGTTTAAGCGCTTCAATTAAACCTATTCCTTACGATGTTATTAGTAACTCAGATGTATTTATGATCATTGCATCAAGTACGGCACTGATTCTGGCAGTTGTAGTTGGTAGAAGACCCATAATTAGCAGGTGGGAAGGTTTTTTCTTTCTGGTAGCTTATTTCTGGTATATCACTTTCCTTATTGAGAGAGGGTAACCTGATTAATAAGCCTCGTCAAGGAACAAACACTTATATTGCATTGATCAGGATTAAACGTTGCGTGCCTGGTAGTGTGTTTCTCAAAATCGAACCGTTAAAGTAAATCCTGATAGCCCCGCTTCCAGGGCTGATGAGCTTGTATATTCAAGATCACTGCTAACATCCCCGGTTTGTACGATGTATTGGAACTGTAATATTGCCGTGCCAGATCCTCCGCTATATGTTGCATACCTGTCTGTCGTTCCGGTCTCAAGCAAGATTCTGGGTGTACCTGTTACATTAACATTCTGATCAAAAGTGACATCTATGGTTATGGTTGTTCCCAACGGGTAGCTGTCATTGGCCATACTTGATGTTACATTTTGAGGCGAAGGAGGAGCCAGTGTTGTCGCAGATGTGGTGAGTGCCGGGGTTCGATAACAGGCTCCGAATGTATTGAGACTATATACAGCAAAATGATATGTTGTGGATGGAGCCATGTTGTTTATAGTAACGGAACTACCTGTTCCGCGATATACAACATAATTATCTGTGCCCAACAGATCCCCTGAGCCAAAAGCAGAATTTGCTGCGTGCAAAATGCCATCTACAGGATTGCTGTTAACAGCACTACCTTGCCTGGCAACCACGATTACCTGGTTGCCATTTCCGTTCGTCCAGCTAAGATCGATTGATGAGGAGCTAGTCGAAACGACTGGGGCAGATGCCTGAACTGTTGGGTCAGAGCAGCTTGCCAGTGAAATATCTGTGGCCCCGCTTAGTCCGGCCATAATAGAAGTTAGTTCTGAGCCATCGCTATTGGCAGTTTTAATAGAAGTTCCGTCTAAGATTATAAGTCGCCCATCAGGGTGCACGGCAATAGCTTTAATATCTGTAAGCCCTGAGGTTATTTTTGTATAGCCTCCAGAGCCGTTATCCATGTCGGCAGCCATTACCCTATTAGTCGACGGGCTTTCATAAATTATTTCGCGAGCGCCTAAGTCAAAATCAAATGCTTCTCCTGCTCCCGAAGATATTATTGCGGTCAGCGATCCTCCAAAAGTTCCTGTACGGTAGATTCGACCATCAAACTCATTCGATACATATACATATTCACCATCTGTGTCCACATTGATATCGTGAAAAATATCTCCACTATAAGCTCCAATGTTTAAGGTAGATGGGCTTTGGCAACAGTCCTGATCATTGTAGTCGCTATATTCTATTGAGCCAGGATCACTATCGACAAAGCCATTAATATATACCAGAGATTCTCCGGGGTGGTGGTCAATATTGAAACCAGCCGTCATAGCTGGCCTGCTATAGGTAATTGTAGGCCCCGAAAAGCTTGATAGCGGAATTCTGTACAAGTCTCCTTGTCACGGGTTAGTTAGAAAGCTATGTTGCTGGATTGGTCAATGGAGATTTTATGCGGCTGGTCAGGATTGGTGAAATGGGTCTGAGCCATAGCCCCGTCTAGGTTTGCACTTCTGATATCATTCCCTTGTGTCCAGTAAATTCTTTGCCCTATAGATTCGGTTGTTGCTAAAATAATAGCGAACAACATACCTAAAAGCAGTCGTTTTAAAGCCAACAGTATTAAGTTTTTCATTGCAATTCGGCTTGAATATAATAAAAGAGAATATCATTTTATATGAAAATCAATGGTTTAGTAACCTAATAGTACAAAAGGGGTGTTTTTCCCCTATATGCTTTTTTAAAGCGTATGTAGATTAAGTGTGTAGGCCTGCAACGAATTACCTAAAGTGTTGTTAGGCAGAACGCTAGCTTGTTTTAACACGACTTAACAGGAAATTTGGATATGAATAAATAGGAAATACGTATAGAGCATATAAAGGCATCACAATTTTCGTTATGATGCCTTTTGGGCTCGCTAAATTTCAACAAGTTTCCAACGACCTTTCCTGAAAATAACGATACTAACAACTGCTAGGGCAGTTGATGCAATAGCTATTGCTAGAAATATACCCGCAGGACCTAGGCCAAAATGAATCGCCATAATGTAAGCCATTGGAAGTTCAAAAAGCCAGAAGCAAAACAGGTTAATAACCGTTGGGGTTTTGGTATCTCCGGCACCGTTGAATGCCTGCCCTATTACCATGCCATAGGCAAAGAAAATATAGCCGAATGAAATGATTCTTAGTGCAAGAGCTCCATATTCTATCACCTTTGCTTCTGAAGTAAAGATATGTACAAATGCTTCTGCCCATGTGATAAATATAACAGAAATAAGGCCCAGGAAAATCATGTTGTAAAATGCACATTTCCATACCGATCGCTCAGCGCGGTCTGCCTGGCCTGCGCCAAGGTTTTGGCCTACCAGGGTTGCTGCAGCATTGCTCAACCCCCAGGAAGGTAGGATAGTGAACATAATTATTCTAAAGGCTATGGCATAACCAGCCAAAACTTCTGAGCCAAATATTGCACTAATCCTTACAAGGAATAGCCAACTCAAAGTGCCTATCATGTATTGCCCAATTCCTCCCGCCGAAACTTTTATTATTTTCCATATTGTATCCCAATGGATTTTCAGATGCTTCAATTTTACTTGCACTATACCCTTGGAACTGGTTAACATCACCAGTTGATATATGACACCTATACCACGGCCAATGGTTGTAGCTATGGCGGCACCTTCTATACCAAAAGCTGGAATGGGTCCAAACCCGAATATCAATATAGGATCTAGTATAATGTTAAGGCAATTAGAAACTATAAGTACCCGCATGGCTATTGATGCATCTCCTGCTCCTCTAAAAATTGCATTGATGAGGAATAGCAGCATGATGGTAGCATTCCCTGCCAGCATGATCATAGTGTAGCCATAACCTTCCTCTACAAGGTCTTTTTCGCCCCCCATAAGGGTAAGTATATCTTTAGCAAAAAACATTCCTGCAGCACTGAATATCAGAGAGGTAAGAATGGTAATGAATATGGCCTGTACAGCAACATTATTGGCCTGCTCAGCTTTGTTTTCCCCTACTCGCCTCGCTACCATGGCTGTTGCGGCCATACTAAAGCCTATCGAGAGTGCATAAACGATCATGATAACGGATTCCGTTAGGGCGACTGTAGCAATAGCATTTACACTTACCTTACCTACGAAATAAATATCAATAACTGCAAACAGCGACTCCATGACCATTTCAATGATCATTGGCACGGAGAGCATAAATATTGCACGGTTGATACTACCGTTTGTGAAGTTTTTTTCAGAGCCTGCTACTGCAGTGCCAATAGTGGTTAAAATCTTATATATAGATTGTAAAATTGAACGCATTATATCGGTTTTAAAAGGAAACAAAAATTAAGAAAGGCTTAGAAGGACGAACTTCTCAAGTTCATTTTCTTAACATACGAGGACCGATATTATGCTCATAGACTTGAAAATTTGATCTGCTTTTGCAGTAAATGATTTATATTAGTTCAATAGAGATAAAAACAACGTTTTAACAAACATTATTTTGCGCTACATACCTCTTACGGTTGTTTTGGTTTTAGGTTGTCTGGTTTGCAAGGTATTTGCTCAAACCAGAGTTATTGACAGCTTGAAAAATGTTGTTGCTCAAGCTGGAACTGATTCTGTAAAGATTGAGTCTCTCAGGCAATTAGGTGTTCTGATGAGTGATCATGATGTAGCTATGGCTATTGATTATGTAAACAAAGCCATAGAGCTCTCAGATGCCAAAGGCTATGAACTACAAAAGACAGATGCAATCAATTCTTTAGGAATCATTTATTATGGCATTGGTGATTATGAACAAACGCTGGATTGCTTCCTAAAAGTACAAGCTTTTCAAGAGTCGAGAAATGACTTGAAAGGAATGTCCCGTGTTTATAATAATCTAGGCCTTTTGTTCAAGGAGCTTGGTAGATACGAAAAAAGTATTGATTACCTTGAGAAATCCGTTGAATTAAAACTTCAAACATCAGATACCTTAACACTATCCTCTTCTTACAATAATTTGGGCTTGGTCTACCAAGAAGGTTTAAATGATTATAAACGGGCAGCGGAATGCCATAATAAAGCTTTGGTTATAGATAGAAGGAATAAAGATGACTATGGCATTTTTGTATCATTGGCAAATATTGGCTTGAATCATTTTAAGCTGGGAAATCTCGATTCCGCTCAATATTTTTATAATAATGCAGTTATGCTTTTTGGAGAGACCGATGATAAATATGTAAAAGCGGAGTTTTTGTATGAGTTTGCTTTGCTTAATGCTGCTTTGGGGCAATTTGACAGAGCTATTGAAAAGCACAATCTTAGCATAGAGATGGCTGAAAAAGCCGATATCAAGCTGTTATTGAAAAAGAATTATGAAGGGTTATCCGATATTTATACTCAACTGGGGGATTTTAAAAAAGCACTGAACTTTCATAAGATGTACAGTGATGTTAATCGTGAGCTCTTTAATGTAGATCAGACAACTAAAATAGCTGATATTGAGACTAATTATCATATACAAACCAAGCAAAATGAGATAGAATTGCTTCGTAAAGAAGCGGAAATAAAGGACCTAAAGATCTATAATGACCAAATGGCATTCTATTGGTTGGTAGGTATGCTGGTGTTAGTGGTTTTTATCGTTGTGCTTCAGTATCGAAAAGATGTATACAGAACCAGGACCAATAAAATACTGAAGCAAAAAAATCAGGAGATCATAGCTAAGAACCAAAACATTATGGATAGTATCCTGTATGCTAAAAACATTCAGGAAGCTATATTGGCTGAAAATGATAGGCTTAAAGCTGTTTTTGAGGATGCCTTTGTGCTTACTAAGCCCCGTGATATTGTAAATGGAGACTTTTATTGGTTTGCAGAAGATGGAAATCATGTGGTAATAGCTGCGGTTGATTGTACTGGTCATGGTATTCCTGCTGCTTTTTTAAATGTGATGGGTAATTCACTGCTGAATCAGATCGTCAATGAGGAGAAGATTATAGAGCCTGCCGAAATCCTTAGAGAACTCAATATCCGTGTGTTTAAAAATTTGAAATATGACAATGCCCAGAGCAAGTCTAACGATGGCATGGATATAGGCATATGTTTGTTTAACCGTGACAATAGGAGGCTGGCCTTTGCCGGAGCTAAGCGCCCTCTATATTATTTCCATAATCATGAACTTAACGTGCTTAAAGGTGATCACTATCCTGTTGGTGGGATACTATATGATGAACACCGTATATATCATCAACATGAACTAGTACTCGAAGTGTCGGATAGTATTTATTTGTTTACGGATGGTATTGTTGATCAGTTTGGAGGTAAAGAAAATAAAAAATTTATGTACCCTAGATTCAGAGAACTTTTGAGGAAAGTTGCCGACTACCCAATGACAGAGCAGGTTGAAGCTATAGAGGAGGAAATTAGCCGTTGGCAAGGAAATAATGAGCAGACAGATGATATCCTAATGATCGGAGTGAGGTTTTGACCCCTTTTTTGGAATCTGACGTATTCTGTATAGATTAATGAAATTGAAAACAACTATACAAATAATCAACCATATCAGGCCTGCAATAAAGCCAGCCAGTACATCAGTAGGAAAATGCACCCCCAAATAGACCCGGCTTAGCCCTATACTTAGGATTAGCAGTAGCTGTATCAGGATAAGTAAAATTTTGAGCAACGTGTTGGATACATGCTTGTAGGTCAGGTAAATGAGGAAACCATAGAATGCGAAGGCACTCATACTGTGTCCACTAGGAAAACTGTAAGAGTGAGCTGTTACCAATCTCAATTCTTCAAGAGGTCTAGGTCTGCTGATGAGATTCTTTAAAGCAATATTTAGAAAAAAAGCGGAAAGAAGTACTATTGTGGCCTGCAAAGATAACTTCCAACGATGGTGTCCATGGTAATAAAGTAGAATGGCAATTAAAGGAATGATGACCATGTATGCTGCAACATCACCCAGGTCTGTTATAAATGTTACTACCGGTGTAATTTTATCGTTTCGAAAGCTATGAATAAATTCAGTGATTGTGTTATCAAAGCTTACGAGTTCATTTGCTTCCAGGCTTTCAATAATCTCCAAAA
This sequence comes from Fulvivirga marina, assembly GCF_016775155.1. Lineage (GTDB taxonomy): Bacteria > Bacteroidota > Bacteroidia > Cytophagales > Cyclobacteriaceae > Fulvivirga > Fulvivirga marina. Next base: position 223,498 of record NZ_JAEUGD010000023.1, read on the forward strand.
AGACATTAAATGCAAGGAGGCAAATAATTGCAGGAATAATTAGTGAGATGACAAAAAGCACATATTCATTTGAGTGTTTGCCAAGTTCGATTTTTAACCGTTTAAAAGCAGTAAGCATTATAAAAATAAACGTTTCTTAAGAAATCCATTAGCTGTTTCATATGTTCCGGGCAAATGCAAAATAGGAAGGATATTTTATTGCGTGTTATTACGAGACTGAAACAATCTTGTGTACAACATCTTCTACATTGTCAGCTCCAGGGAAGAAATCTAGAATTTTTAGCATAACACGGTCGACCAAAGTATCAGGGCATGAAGCTCCACTTGTGAGTACTATGCGTGTTTCATTAGCTTTTGGAAGCCAACCGGTCGTAATCTCCATTTTCTTTTCTGGGTAGTTGAAATGGTGGATCTCTTCTTCTGACTTGATCTCTTTTTCCGAATTAATAAAGAAAGTAGGGAATTTCCTTTCACACAGCTCTACAATATGAGAAGTGTTTGAACTGTTGTATCCTCCAACCACAATTGCAACATTAGCGGTTTGTTCTAACAACCCGTAGGTAGCGTCCTGATTATCGTTAGTCGCATAGCATAATGTATCTCTGGTATCGGCAAAGTGGTTACGGTAATTTTCCTGTCCATGTACTTCTGTCATTACCTGTTTGATATAATCAGCTATTTCCTGTGTTTCAGTAGCCAACATGGTAGTCTGGTTCACTACACCTACTTTGTCAAAGTGTATATCCGGATCAAATCCTTCGGTATACATACCTTTAAAAAGGTTATAAAACTCTTCTTTTGAAATATTGCCTTTAATCACCTCTCCCAGAGTTCTTGTTTGGGCAATATCTTTAACGATAACAGAAGGAGCTGTTTTTGAACTATGGGAAAACGTAGCACGAGTTTCTTCATGGTTATGTTTTCCATGAATTATGATGGTGTGATCTTCTTCACCTAGCTTTTCGGAACGTTTCCATACTTTCTCAACGAACGGGCAGGTGGTATTATATTTCTGCACCTCTATGCCAATCTCATCGAGCTTTTTCTCTATTTCCAGCGTAGTACCAAAGGCTGGGATGATCACGATGTCTTCCTTTTTGAGTTCATTCCAGTCAATAAACTGTGTTCCGTCTGTATCCATAATGAATTTAATACCTTTATCTTGAAGGTCATTATTCACTTCTTGGTTATGGATCATCTGGCTTAGGAGGAACACTCTCTTGTCAGGATTCTCTTCTAGGGCCTTATAGCTGATCTCAATAGCATTTTCGACACCATAGCAGAAACCAAAGTGTCTGGCAATGTAAAATTTTACAGGGCCGAAATCGAGTTCTGTGGGAGTAAAATCCTTTTTACGAGGATCTGTAATCCTCCTTGCCTCTTTGATCCTGCCTGTGATGGAAGATCTGTAATATTCAGGAATGTCGAATTTTTTGATAGCCGATCAGTTTTAATACACGGCAAAATTAGTGATTTGAGTGGTAAGATTTAAAAATTGATAAGCAGTTTTTAGAAGGACGAAACCTTTGTTGGGGAGCGAATCAGAAAAATTAAGAAACCCAGAGAAATAGAATTCAAATAAGAACATGGTTTTTTTAGTTCGGTTTACAAACCTTTCAAGATCCGGCTAATACTCAGAAACCAGGGTGGCCCCTGACTCATTCCAGGGACATGAATTTCCTGTAGTATGATTCGAAAACGGAATAGGCCTGGTACAAAAATGGGGACTTTTCTTCAAGAAAAACCCCCATTTAGTAGTGTTACAACCATAGCTGTAACCTATTCCAAGTTACTGTTATCTGATTTCACCCGCGATATGCCTAAGCATTAATTCAGGTTCTGGTTTTTATAATACTACTCAAACGATATAATTGAATTATACTCAAAAAAGTTACTTTCTGTAGCTTTGCTATTTCAGATCATCAATAGTGATGGTGACCCATTCAGTATACTTTTCCAAATCCGTGATTAGATATTCAAAACATGTTTGAATCTACAACCCGGACCGCTCTATAAAACCGCATTACTGTGACTCTAGTCATTTCAAATTATCAGTCGATTGACCTTAATTCCTGAATTGCGTGTTTCACGCACTATCATTACTTACCTGACACTCTTTTGTGTCTATCTTGATTATCTTTCACTTGGTATATCTAAGATCGTAACAATATCTTTGCGGACCAATGAATCCAGAAGTTTGTTTCCCACAACTTTCCCACAATTTTATAGGTTAAAAGCAGGTGGTTATGCACACTTTTTTAGTAATAATCACATGTTTATCCACATTTTGGCTGTTTATCCTGTAATTTAGAATTCAAGGTGAAACATGGTGCCCTTCTCTGGTTCAGATTGTGCCGTTATGCTACCATTATGTAGCTTCATGATCTGCCGCGCGAAACTCAGACCTATACCAGTACCTTTCTTTTTTGTGGTGTAAAAAGGAATAAATATTCGATCAATGGTTTCTTTGGTCATTCCAGGTCCATTGTCTTCAATGGTTAATGCAATTTTTCTAGCTCCGGCCCTACGGGCCGATATTCTAATTTCACCTTTCTGGCTTCCATCCAGTGCTTCAATGGCATTTTTCAATAAGTTGATCAACACTTGTTCTAAAAGCTCATGATCTGCTTTTACTTTTAGTTCGCTGCCTTTTATATCAAGTTTTAGTTTGATACTTGATTTTTCAAGGTCGGGCTTCAGTAGTGAAGTAATTCTCTCGATCATGCCTGAAATATCGACATCAATGATCTTCAGTTCAGGTGTTTTGGAAAAGTCTTTATAAGCATTGACAAATTTTAACAAGCCTTTACTTCGGTTCTCTATTGTTTGGATGCTGGTAATTATGTCTTTTTGGTCATCAACAGGAAGTTGTGAGAGTTCTTTGTTATTTAACATCTGGTTGATGGCTGTGCTCAGTGATACTATCGGCGTAACAGAGTTCATGATTTCATGGGTTAATACACTGATAAGTTTTTGCCATGCTTCTACTTCTTTTTGCTCAAGTTCAATGTGAATGTTTTGCAGCAGTACTATTCTGAAACTCTTATTTTGAAGGATAAAGTCTTTTATGTGAAGCGAAAGTTGTATGATCTCATCTTTAATAAAAGCGTTAATAACCCGCCGCTCGCCGGAGTGAAGTGTGGTGATAGCGTGGTATAGATTTGGATCGACAGCCTCCACATCCCTGATATTTTTGAGATAAGGTTTTTTAAGCAGGTTTTTAGCAGAAGGGTTCATTAGCTCAACTTGACCTTCATCGCTGTAACTGATAATAGATATGCCTATATTCTCATTTAGGGTGCGAAGGTATTGGTACTGAGATTCTTTTTCAATGCGGATCTTCTGAAACTCTTCTATTACTTCATTAAATGCCTGGCTTAATCGCTCCTGATTACTTCCTTTACTTCCCTTAAAACTATTCGTGAAGCTACCCTGCTTTATGGATATAAGAAATTGGGTCAGATCACTGTTTGTCTTTTCAACATAGTAGATTAAGTTGATAACCGCGGATACAAGCAGGATACCAATAACCAGAGGAGTAAAGAGCCATTTGGTTTTTACCAAGACAAATGCGAGAATCAAAGCCAGTGCAGAGATGATCATTACTCTGATGATGATGTTAAATCTGAAGTTTTTGAGGTTCATTTTACATTAATACCTGATGCCATACTTATCCATTTTTCTATAGATGGTGGTGCGGCCCAACCCTAACTCTTTGGCAGCTTTACTAATATTACCCTTATTTTTTGCAATGGCTTTTTCAATAGTACTTTTTTCTACTTTATCCATATTAATACTATCGCCGGAGTCAGCGCTCGTCATTTTGTTGGATAGCAGAAAGTTTTCCTGGCGAAGTATATTATCATCAGCCATGATCACGGCTCGTTCTATGGCGTGCTGAAGCTCACGTATATTGCCTGGCCAGGAATGCCGGCAAAGATATTCCATGGCTTTTTTGTTAATCGAAAGGGTTGGTTTTCGATATTTTTGAGCATAAATATTCAGAAAATGATTGGCTAACAGAGGTATGTCTTCCGTCCTGTCCCGAAGTCTGGGTACATGAATCTCTACGGTATTGATACGATAAAGCAGATCTTCCCGAAACTTACCTTCGGCCACCATTTGGAGGAGGTTGCTGTTAGTAGCAGCCACTATCCGGCAATCCACGGGGGTGGTGACATTATTGCCAACCTTTACAATTTCTTTATGTTGAATAGCGGTAAGCAACTTTGCCTGCATCGCAAGTGATAGATTACCAATTTCATCAAGAAATAATGTGCCTCCATCTGCCAGCTCAAACCTACCGATGCGTTCTTCCCTTGCATCGGTGAATGCTCCCTTTTTGTGACCGAAAAGCTCTGATTCAAATAGATTTTCAGAGATTGCCCCGAGATCAACTTTAATAAATACCTTAGCACTTCTGTTGGATCTATTATGAATTGACCGGGCGATCATCTCTTTACCGGTTCCGTTATCACCAAGTATCAAAACATTAGCATCAGTACTTGCTACCTTATCCACGGCGGAAAAAATGTTTTTCATGGAAGCTGAATGACCTATGATAGTTTCTTCCGTTGAACCGAGTAATTTTTTAAGGTTACTGTTTTTATTCTTCAGTTCCTCAACTTCCTTCTTGGATTGGCTGAGGTTATAAGCGGCGTAAACAGTAGCTTGCAACTTCTCATTTTCCCATGGTTTTACTACAAAGTCAGAGGCTCCGATTTTCATCGCTTCTACCGCCAGTTTAATGTCTCCATAGGCAGTCATCATGATAACCTGCTGCATGGGGTTTTTTGTTATAATATTTTTTAACCAAAAAAGCCCTTCCTTGCCACTAGTTGCACCCGTGGTATAGTTCATGTCCAGTAGAATCACATCATACTGGTTATGATTGATCAGATAATTAATCTGTTCAGGGTTGCTTTCTACTGTTATACTGGAAAATTGGGGCTTTAGTACAACCCTGGCAGTATGGAGCACATCAGGGTCATCGTCGATAACCAAAACGTTGGCGGCTACTTTGTTCATGAAATAAGGTTTACACACGTAATATAGGTGTTTCATTCTGGAACAAGAAAAGCCGTCTGATTATTTTGCCTTTTTTTATAAACCATAGATCATGTATTGATATACCAAGATTGATTTCGTTTGTAGTTTCATATATCAGGTTGTTGTTCGTGGTGCTGTTAACTTTTCAATGGTATGAAATATTGATTGCTCCGTATGCTTTAAGCGGTAAACCTAACCCCGTAGTGACACCCCACTTAATCAAACGATGAGCCGTCTATGTCCAGGTATGAATTCTCAATGTAATAGCCCAGGCGGTAGCTGATATTGGAAGCGTAAAACATACCATTTCTATCCTGGAATCATTAAAGAACCTTGAAGATACGCTACCTGCCTCCAACTTTATTCGAATCCTGAATAAAACAAAATAAAATCAATTTATGGCAACCAAGTGCAGTTATGGACATCATGGAGCGTTTGTTTGCCTAAATGTTTCAATCCGGAACATTTTGTTGTTTCAATCCGAAACAATATAATGTCACAAACAGCATAATTTGGCTGCATTCCGTGAATTGGTGTGATGGCACATTCTTGGGTATGTCAATATGTGAGAATTTTCACTAATTTGACTTACAATGTTTAGGAACTACTTCAAAATTGCACTAAGGAATCTGCTAAAGCAGAAGGTTTATTCTGTAATCAATGTCTTCGGTCTATCCTTTGGGATGGCCTGCGTATTGCTCATAGTTATATATGTTAAGGATGAATTGAGTTACGATAAATTTCATCAAAATGCCGAAGATATTTATCGAATCACATGGTCTTCTGATAACCCACAGACAAGGACGCCACACCCTATGGCCCAGGCTCTGGTGCGGGATTTTCCTGAGGTGATTTCCGCAACTTCACTATCACCGTTATGGGGAGCTGGACTTACAAAACAGACCTTTTCGGTAAAAAATCCGGAGAACGATATTGCCTATGATGAAAGGGACATACTATCTGTTGACAGTACTTTTTTCGATGTGTTTTCATTTGATCTTTTAAAAGGGAATAAAAATGAGGTGTTACGAAATGTAGGAGGAATTTTGCTTTCCGAAACCTATGCACAAAAGTATTTTGGCAATGAAGACCCTATTGGGAAAACCCTGTCTATAAATGATGATCGTACCATGGTGTTAGTGGAAGGAGTTTTTAAGGATGTTCCGAAAAATTCTCATTTTCATTTTGATGCATTGCTGTCGTATGTGACCTTAAAGTCACTAGAGGGGCCGGATGATCCATATTATACCTGGGCTGATTTTGGGCATTATAATTACGTAAAGCTCAAAGAAGGGAGTGATCCGGATAAGCTGGAAAGCCAGCTAATGGAGTGGACTATGAAATATGTAGAAGTACCGGAGGAGGAAATGCAAAGAGCTATTCAAAATGGCATGCACTTCAAATTTCAAAGACTAACGGATATTCACCTTGGTTCCCGTATTAGGTGGGAGCTGGAGCCAAATGGTAACAAGGAATATGTATATATCATGTCTGCAGCAGCCATTTTAATATTGGTCGTAGCTTGTATAAACTTTATGAACTTAACCACTGCCCGTTCTACAGAGCGTGCACGAGAGATAGGCATTCGTAAGTCTTTGGGGGCATATAAATCACAAGTAAGCGTACAATTCTTAGGAGAAGCTTTGTTAACGGCCATTTTTGCTATGTTGGTCACGGGGCTTATCGCTGAAGTCTGCCTTCCATTTTTTAACGTTGTAACAAACAAATCTTTAAACATCAATTATATACAGCAGCCCGGGCTGCTTCTAATTCTTATAGGGGGCACTATAGTAACCGGACTTGTGGCTGCTATCTATCCTTCATTTGTACTCTCTTCTATGAATCCTGTTTCGAGTCTGAAAGGGGTGGGAAAACTTAAGCCGAAAGGAGCAGGTTTTAGAAAGACCTTAATAGTTTTTCAGTTTATAATCTCCATGACACTTCTTAGTGGAAGCCTTGTCATATATCATCAGCTTCAATTTATCCATGATAAGGATTTGGGTTTTGACGATGATAGAGTTGTAGTAGTCCCCGTTAAAAATGGTGATCTTATTGATAAGATTGAGGTAGTAAAGACCGAGCTTAATAAGATAACGGGAATTGAGGCTGTATCTGCTACTTCTAATGTGCCTGGGAAACAGTTTAATCAAAACGCTATTTCAAGAGCTGATGACCTTCAGGTCAGAACAAATTCCTCTGAAACCTATGTGGACTACAGCTTTTTTGAAGCTTTAGGGATTGATTTTGTCTCAGGAAGAAGTTTTTCCAGAGATTACCCTACGGACTCTGGTGCGTTTATAATTAATGAGACTGCAGCCAGAGAGTTGAATCTAAGGGACCCTGTTGGCAAAGAGATAATCTGGTATACCGATAATAACGGAAGAGAGCCATTAAAAGGAACGGTAATAGGTGTTGTAAAGGATTTTAATTACGGGTCCTTACACGAGCCAATCAGGCCTCTACTTTTTTGTCTTGCTCCATCTTATAATGATATACTGATAAAGGTACAAGGAGAGAATTTCACTGAAACTATCGCAGATATCGAACAAACATGGAAGGGTTTTGAAAGCAGATTTGAGTTTGAGTATTCTGTGCTATCTGATGACATGGGCCAGCTTTATGTGGGGGAGGAGAAAACCGCTAATGTATTTGGTGGTTTTTCTTTTATCGCTATACTTATAGCTTGTTTTGGCCTTTTTGGAATAGCTTCTTTAAGTTACTCTCAAAGAGTAAAGGAAGTTGGTATACGCAAAGTTATGGGGGCATCTGTATTTAAAATTCTTACTCTTTTGGTAAAGGATTTTTCAATACTGATCGGCGTGTCAATTGTTATTGCGGTGCCTGTTTCCTGGCTAATAATGGATAGTTGGTTGGAAAATTTTACTTACCGTATTGGAATTTCAGTCATAGATTTTGTGGCTTCTGCGGTGATCTTAATTATAATAGCCCTGTTTTCTCTTTCTTATCTCACTATTAAAACGGCCTACAGTAACCCTGTTGATGCCTTAAAGGAAGAATGAGTAAATATTCATAATAAAGGACTCGGGGTACCTGCAACATTTTGGTCGAGCTGGCTTAGGTAACTTAAGTTACAAATGTCCGATTCCTTGTTCTATACATTTGTGCTCATGAATGGAGAAGGGCAGGAAGAACCTGGTTCAACAATCACAATAGGAGGGAAAAAAAGATATATCATAAACAGTACCTTATGGGTAATGCTGTACTGGCTGATTATTGGAGTTTTCGTTTTTGGCTATGAAAACATTATAGTATATCAGTACAGAGGGGTATCATATATTTTATATTCATTATTGATTTACATTGTTCCTCCGGTTTTGTTTGGTATACCCTTTCTTATTCTTGAGCAACTTTTTTTTCTGAAATGGATTAACAGGCTTAATTTTTATATGGCTTTGTTTACCCGGGCAGTTCTTTACCTTGCTGGCATATATTTTTCATATTCTTTAGTACAACATTATGGAGTAAGATACCTTCCTGCTACACTTTTTCAGGAGCCATTTATATTAAAATTTGTCTTTGTATGGGGGCTTGGAAGTATATTAGCCTTGATGTTTCATAACCTATCGTCAAGGCACGACCCTAAAATTTTTAAGTCATGGTTGAAAGGAGCATATCATAAGCCTAATCAGGAGGAGCGTGTATTTCTCTTTTGTGATATCAATAAATCAACTCCTGCAGCCGAACAGTTGGGGTCTCGTAAATATTTCGATTTTCTTAATCATTTTTATTCTCTTATAGCCCCAATCATTCAAAAATATAAAGGGGAGATCTATCAATATGTAGGGGATGAAGTAGTTATATCCTGGCCGTTAAATCAGGCACTGAAGTCAAACAATGCTCTTGAATTGTTTTTTAGTATGAAGGAAGAAATTGCAAAGCATAATAGCTTTTTTTACAGAAACTTCAGGTTTATACCAACAATTAAAGGAAGTCTGCATGTTGGTCAGGTTACCCGTGGGGAAATCAATACTTTGAAAAGGGAATTTATCTACACGGGAGATGTACTCAATACTGCTTCAAGAATGTACAGTATTTGTAAAGAGAAGGATGTACCACTTGTGATCTCAAGAAGACTTTTGAAACAATTTTCTAATTTACATTGGTTTCATTTTCGTGATGAAGGCATTTTTCAAGCAGAGGGAAAGCAGAAAAAAGTATATTTATACTCTGTTGAGAGAAAGAGCTACAGACCGATTGTTACCAACTACATGAAGAAAGAAAATTCATTGCAACATAGTCATTATGAAAAATAACAAGGAGATAATTTTAGCACTGGTACTTGCATTAACACTTGGTTTAGCGCCATTTTTTCCCGAACCTCACATTCTAGGGAAACTGCGCTGGGTATTAGGTGGAGCAAAAGGGATGCAATTTATGGATTACTTTGATCTTGCCTTGCATGGTTTTCCATGGGTTATGCTAGTTGGGGCAGTGATTAAACGTATTAGAGGTTAAGTTAATTTCTATCACTCTCTTTAGGGAACAATTTTTCTGCTTTTAGCTTTATCCCCGTGAAAATTATTTTTGCATTGTTAAATTTGCAGCCCCCATAAGAATGAATATTCTTCTTAGATGAAAGCACTTCTTTTTCTCATTTCATTTATTTTGTTATCTACTATCACTCTTTTGGGGCAAAAGTATGTTAAGGAGATTGATAGCCTTAATAGAGAGCTTTCTCATGCGCATGGTTCTACTAAGGTAAAAGTGCTGGATCAGCTGGTAGATAAATGCTTCTCGGCTAATAAAAATAAGGAGATGTATTCTTTTCTGGAAGAAATGCATAAGCTTTCAAATGCCCTAGACATCAAAGAGGGCTTGTTTAAAACTTACTTTTATTTAGGGTTAGTTTCTTTTAACATAGAGTGGAAACCGTCCAAAGCGGTAAAACATTTAAATCAAGCACTAAATACCGGGTATACCTATAAAATTGAAGACCCGGAGACATACTCGGCAATTTACAACAACCTGGGTTTGATCTATAAGAATTTATATCATTTTGATTCCGCACTCCATTTTTATAAAAGGGCTTCAAAAGTCAATCAGGCATATCAACTTAATAAAAGAAATATTACCCTGCTACAAAATATGTCACGGATTTGCTATTCAATGGGGGACATTAATCTAGCTATTAACTATGCGGAAGAGTGTTTAAACGAGTCCATAAAGACAAATGAGAAGGAATTAATGTGTACGGGTTATAAAACCATGGCGGAATTTCTCTATTATACTAATTCACCAGAAATGGGCCTGGAATATTGTCAAAAAGCACATGAACTTTCTGTAGAGGTGTATGGTGAGTTTCACTCGAATACAGCTTCTACCTTTAATCTACTTTTTAAACTTCACCACAATTTAGGGAATTATCATGAATCACTAATGTACGCTAACCGGGAGTATTATTGCCTAAAGCAAATTTATGGAACACCTGTCCACCCTAAGCTAGCAGGTGCATTGCTGTCGCTTGGCAGGTGCCATTACAAGCTAAATAACTATGATTCTGCACTATATTTTTATAAGAATGCACTTAAGTCTGAGGAGTTGATTTCTACTAGTAAGAGCACTATGAAGTTGAATATTTATAATAAACTTGCTGAATGTCAACTTGCCAACAATGACTTGTTTGCTTCAATGAGTTTTTTAAAACTAGCAGAAAAGTTGAAGGACGGTACTATTGGGCAAAAGTCAGAAATCAGAAAGATATATGGTGATTTATACTTTAAGTCTGGAAATTATGTAAAAAGTTTGAATGAATATAAAAAAGCTATATTGATTCGATTAGGTAAGTCTCCATCGGATACGTTTTCTTACCCATTGGCTTCTCAAATAGATGATCATTCAAGGGGCCTTTTATTAATGCACAATATTGCGATGGTGTGCGAAATTCTATACAGGCAAAATGGAAGGCAAAATGATTTAGAACAATCCTTTAAAGCATATCAAATATGTGATACTCTGGTAAATACTTTTAGATATAATTTTCAGAATGACAATGATAAAATAGTTTTTAATAAGGCCAGTGTGGAAGTATATAATGGAGCCATTAGAGTAGCTTATTTAATGGGCAAAATTGGTGATCAGAGAAAATATCAGGAATTGGCTTTTCTTTTTGCAGAAAAGGCTAAGTCAAACCTTTTATATCAGTCGATAGTCAAGCGAAACGCAATGCAATATAGCCTACTTCCAGATTCGGTTTTAAACTACGAAAATGAAATCAAGCATAAGGTTACTTCTTACATAGCAAAAATTAACAAGGAGCCTGAAGAAGCTAAAAAAAGGGTACTCAAGGGCCTTTTGTTTGAAGCTAGGCGAGAGTATGAAAAGTTTCAACACGCATTGGAAGGTGCTTTTCCTAATTATTACAAGCTAAAGTATAGTAACAAATTTCTTACAATATCAGAGATACAAGAAAGGCTTGCAGGAGAGACAATTTTAGAGTTTGTCCTAACGGATGAATTGATTTATGTGTTTTTGGTTAAGAAAAATAACTTTAAAGTTTTAGAGTTCGCTAGGCCAAAAAAATTAGATTTCTGGATTGATAAGCTAAGATCGTCTATCCTGGCTAAAGATTACATGGAGTATCAGGAGATGGCTTATCAATTATACAAAAGCCTTTTTGAACCTGTCGAGTTATTTTTGACTAAGGAGAACTATGTTATTATAGTTCCTGATGGTAAACTATGGCATTTGAACTTTGATTTGCTTCTGAGACGAATTGAAGAAGGTAAAGCTTTTTATTCACTTGATTACCTTATTAATGATTACACAATAAGTTATGCTAATTCTGCTAATCATCTGTTTTTAAATAATGGTCGAACTAAAGCCAATGTAAAAAAGAGATGTCTTGCTTTTTCATATAGTAACGACTCATTGGAAACATCACCTGTTGACTTTTGGGTACTGCGAGATTTTAAGCATGATCTTCCCGGTACCAGAGAGGAGATACGAAGTATTTCCAAATTGCTTTCCGGGAAATATTATTTTGGGAGCTTAGCATCAGAGGCTAATTTTAAAAAGGAAAGCCATGGTTATTCAATACTTCATCTTGCGCTACATGGAGAGGTAAGTGATGAAGACCCTTTGTATTCTAAACTAAAATTTTCCCCGGCTATTGGAGACACAACAGAGGATGGGTACCTCAATATATATGAGATATATAACATTAATCTAAACTCAGAAATGACGGTACTCAGTGCGTGCAATACTGGTTATGGGAAACTTGAGAGGGGGGAGGGTTTAATGAGTTTAGGAAGGGCTTTTCAGTATGCCGGTGTAAATAGTCTGCTTTTAAGCAATTGGGGTATTCCTGATGAGGTCGCACCACCCATCATGTATGACTTTTATAGATATTTAAAGCAAGGTATGAATAAAAGTGAAGCAATTCGGGCTGCTAAATTGAATTATTTGAAAACGGCAGGGATCTATAAAAGTGCTCCTTTTTACTGGGGCAGTTTTGTAGTGATAGGAGACCCTTCACCATTAGAAATAGAAGGCCCGGAAATAAACTATTGGCTCTATTTTGTGATTATTATCTCGGCTTTTTCATTAGTTCTATGGGGCGCAAATAATTTTCGAAAGCGAGTGGAGTTTTAAAGGCCATTGTGAACACGAGTTTTTGTATGATCCTATGTCTCGGATACATAAGGCAGGGCCATATCAATATTTGATTTTTTCCAGAGTAAGTCACCAACAAACTGGATAATTTTTAGAAGCCCCTATTCGTGATGGATGTATTTATAGGTAAGCTTTTGATAATATATGAATATTTTGGTGGTTAAATCTTTAATTAAATCTGGGTGTTACAAAGATTTTATGATCGAAAAATAGCTAACAGCTGATTTTGGACTGAAATTTATAGTATTTTATTTATAGGTGTAAGAGTTCTTACAGGTGTACTATTAGAGGAGTCTTAAACTGTTTTGTGCATAATAATCGAACTATTATTGTTCAATAGTATAGCTTGTCAAGCTTAATATGAAACTAAACTAGCATTTCATGTCCTAATCGAGCATATGTATATTTCTTCAACAAAATATTGCCTCAATAATAGCAGGAGCTTAATGAGTTGCCAGGTACTTTATAAGGTATGTTTACTTCCGATATTAAACAGCACCATTAATAAAAAGAATCTGCATTTAACAACTTAAAATCATTGATATGAGCATTTCCTGGGCCGAATCCCGAAAAAGGTACAACCGACTATTAAAGGGCTTAGATGTTCTTATTGATGAAACGTCAGATCTTGTTGAAAATTATGAGCAACATCATCTGGAGTTCGCCAATCTAATGTATGAAAAAGGGCTTTCAGATATTATGAAGGAAGCTGATTTTCTCACGGATCATGAGCGAGAGTTTATGCTGATGTACTATTCATTAAAAGGGCAAGTTGAAAGGCTCAAATACTATAGAAAGACAATTAGCTTGATGCTAATTAAGGACCCGATCAATTACCCGGACAATTAATTCTTTTTCTAGTAAGGGAAAATTTCTTCGGAGTATGATGTGGTTTTATTAACAATAAAAATACCCGTCTCTCTTTATACCTTGAAGGGGCTATATGGTGAAGTTGGCCGCCCTATTTCTAGAGTTTGGGCGCATGATTCAGGTAGTTAAAAATTCATTTTAATGAAATTGGAGTATAAGACCTCTTTTTCGTTTCGACATAAGACAGGTCAAAGCTGCAATTTCATGCTTACACAAAACCCTATTTTTAAGTATGAAAACAAAGTTTAGTTACCACTTAACCTTACTTATTCTTACCATTACTTTTACAAGCTGTTTGTATTCCTGTAAAAAAAGTAAGGAACCTATAAATGATGAGGCAGGAAGAGGAGATACTTATGCCATCGTGGAAGATGTAGAAAGTAATTGTAATCCTGCATGGTTCCCTCATTCGCAGACTCCTCCGCCAATGGAGGGTAATGGCAGTCCTTTCGATACGACAAGTACCACAAATTCGATTTTTCATGAGTGGTCATGGCAAAAATTTCTTTGGCTGACTAAGCCAATGGACAATGGGAAGACCTTATTTGAAGACTCTTTAACATTGGTTACAAATGAACTGCTTCCTATTGAGCCTATAGAGGGTGTAGCGCTTGTTTTAACAGATGTGGGCCAGGCGGGAAGTGATGGAGTATTAATATCCAACGAGAGCTTTAATGGACAGACAGATACCGTCTATTATGGGATATACGCTAACAATATCCTTTTAGAGGTGGCTGACTCCATGAAATCTGTAATTTTAAACGACACCTCTAAAGTAAGCAATACAGCGACATTTCCTGTTGGGGCATTGGAGGTTAAAACATCATGGGTACAGGCAAGTACCATACCTTCAGGTCAACAGTCTGACTATTATCTTACCAAAGCTTATATAACACCTTTGCAAGACACCGCAACTGTAGCTCTTTTGGGTGTGCATGTAGTGGGTGTGGTGAAAAACCACCCGGAATTTATTTGGGCAACTTTTGAACATAATAGCTTGGCTGGTCGCTATGATTGGGCTTCAACAACTGATCAGGATGTTCCTGTTACGTCAAATGAGAATTTAATGTTTTTTGCTAAGGGAGATACAGCTACTATAAAAAATATTACATATACAAAGTCTACCTCATCAGCAGCAGAGAATGTTTTTACAGTGTTCCAATATGGCATTCCCAGAACGGCAGAAAATGCTATAATGCCTCATACAAGTCAGGATAGTGCCACTAACCTAAGCAATTATAATAATATTGTGAGGTTGAACGAATGTGTTTCCGAAAGTCTTTCTGATGTTTGGAAAAACTACTTCTACAATGGCTCGGTATGGATAAATACTGATGGGCTCACTCATGATCAACAGGTAGAACTAATGATCAAAGCTGGGGGTTCAATTGGTAGTGCTGATAGCACCTCTAGTGCACGAGGCTCATTGGCAGCATTTAATATTACCATGGAGACTTTTGCGCAGACTTTTGGTGTTTCTCAGATCCATACTATGGATGCTTCACAGGTGTTCAACTGTATGGGCTGTCACACCACTGTTGCAACAGTTACAGTTGGCAAATCCACCTTTAAAAATAGTAAGTCTCCACTTTATTTCAGTCATATATTTAGAAGTTACCTCAGTGTGAGCAGTGGGGTCTCTGTTGATGAAATCGAAAAATTGAGAATTCAGGAGTTTATTGACGTTCTTGAAAGAGAAACGGACTTCAATAAAAAGTAGTGAAGCTGTTTTAACTATAGAAAAACAGATGCAGAAAATAATTAATGAGAGCTTTCTGGGTGTTAAGCATAATACTCAGAAGGTTTGCATTTAAAAATCCCTCCAAAAGGAGGGATCTATTTAACTCGCTTTTAAAAGGTTATCCTGTTTTAATTTGTACGTCCTGATTTCTTTCTTCTCCAAGTCAAACCAAGCGCACTCTACTAAGTAAGAGCCTTTGTTTTTGATGTACTTTAAGACTTCCATCACTTTCCCATCTCCACTGTTTCTTACCCGCTCTCCTTTCTTAAAAAGTCTTTTCATAGGCAATACAAAACTTAAATTAAATTAAATTAAAGATCTTTTTCTTTAGTACTATAAGTATACGTAATTTTTAAAACTATAGATGCCATAATTTAAAAAATAACGCCCAAATAATATGGACGTTATTTTTGCTTAACCTTTAGGATAACCCCAAACCATAGTAATATTTACCAGGAATATTTTCATAAACTCCTTCAATAAGGATGCCTCCTTCCTTTTTTTCAAGAATTTTCACCACCTCTTCTTTTGATTTAACAGATTGTCCGTCGATTTTGGTAATAATAAAACCCGGTTTCATATCTGTTGACTTTCTTATTTTGCCAGGAGTAAGGGATTTAACCCTTACACCAGAGCTGATCTCTAGTTTTCTCAGAGTTGCTTTGTCAATATCCTCAAGCTCCGCACCTAGTGTGGTTAGAATTTCTTTACGTTCTTTCTTAACTATCTCAGTATTTCCATCCCTGTTTTTTAGTGTTACACCATATGAAACTTCTTTTCCACTTCGGTTGACAGTTACGTTTATCTTGTCTCCAGGCCTTTTGCTACCAATGTAACCTATTAGCTGAGCTGTATTATTTATAGTTCTACCGTCTATGTCTACGATGACATCACCTTCTTTAATACCAGCTTCTCTAGCGCCACTCTTCGGGTCAATTCTGTCAATGTAGGCACCTGAAATTACACTAAGGTTTTGTTCCCTGACGAATTGGCTATTAATGTTTCTGATTTGTACTCCTAGCCATCCCCTTTGTACAGTGCCGTAGGCCATAAGGTCTTCTACTACTTTACTAACAATGTTTGAAGGAACTGCAAAGGAATATCCTGAGTAGGATCCTGTAGGGCTGGCAATTGCCGTATTGATTCCAATTAAATTGCCGTTTAGGTCAACCAGGGCACCACCGCTGTTACCTGGGTTAACAGCAGCATCTGTTTGTATAAATGCTTCAATGGCACTATTTACGCTATCCTGAGTATTGTTATCGCCTATTATACCTATGCTACGTCCTTTAGCACTTACTATGCCCGCCGTTACTGTAGAATTAAGATTAAATGGGTTACCGACAGCCAATACCCATTCCCCTACGCGAACATCATCTGAATTTACAAATGAAAGACTACTTAGTTCTTCCGCATCAATTTTTATAAGGGCAATATCTGTAGTTGGGTCTGTACCTATTATTTTGGCTTTGTAACTACGGTTGTCATTTAAAGTAACTTCAAGGTCATCCGCATTGGCAATGACATGGTTGTTGGTTACAATATAACCCTTGGTGTTGATTATTACTCCACTTCCACTGCCCATTCTTGGTATGTGCTGCCTTCCGCCTCGCTCATCAAGAAATGGGCCGAAGAAGTCCCTAAATGGCTCAGGTATCTGTTGTCTGTTTTGAGCTGAGAAATTGCCTGTTTGTGTAGATCTGATATGGACTACGGCTGGCATTACTTTTTCTGCGGCTCCCGTAAAATCGAGAGGGATCACTTTGCCATCTTCCTTTAAGGAATAAGCCGTTTTTACTGCGGGGGTACCTTCTACGTGTTCAATTTTTAACACCTTATTTTCTTTGTCTATGTTAAAAACATAAACTGAACCCATAGTTAGTGCACTACCCAGAGTTGCAGCTAAAATTAATGAACTAAATTTTTTCATACTTTTCTCCTATTAGTTATTAATTGTGTATAGTTGTTTGAGATCAACAACTGTAGATTGTAAGTAAGACCGAACCAGTCTCTAGTATTTGGGGCTGATATAGTTGAGAATAGTATCGGTAGCTTAAAAAATATCAAAAGCCTTGCCAACATTGTACGGGCAAGGCTTTCAGTGAGTTACATTAAGAGATTGCAATTTGCCTTGAGGTTCTTTTTTTTGCTTCCTCTTTTTTAGGGATAGTTAACTTTAGGACTCCATCAACGTATTTAGCATTGATTTTATCACTCTCTATTGTATTAGGCAAAGTAAATGATCGTTGAAATGACCTATAGTTGAACTCTCTTCGGGCGTACTGACCTTCGCCTTCTTCATGTGCTTCTTCTTTCTCACAAGAAATGGTTAATAAATTATTATCCAACTCAATCTTGAAGTCATTCTTGTTCATGCCGGGGGCAGCTAGCTCAACTTCAAAATTATCGTCTTTTTCTTTTAAGTTGACAGCTGGCATTGTGGGCTGCGCGCTTACGCCAGCGTTAAACCAGTCCCTTCCAAAAAAATCATCAAAAAGGCTGGGAAACAAATCATTTGATCTTTTCATGAGTGTCATAATTACCTCCTTTTTTAATTTTGGTTATTGGTTAATTATTTACTGTAAAATCTACAACTCTTATGCCATCTGCCGATATCTTTGTAAGAATGAAAAGTTGACATATATAAAAGAGGAAATCACTCCAAAATATGTCATTTTGGCTTATTTGGGGCGATGTGTGTATAGCTAGACTTTGATGTAAGGTACTATTTCTTCACCAGCTCACCATCAATATATTCGTATTCGATGGTCACATTACCTTCTTGATCATACCATTTAGCTAAGCCATGCCGCTTGCCATTTAGATATGGGCTTTCTTCCAGAAGTTTTCCATTATCGTAATAGACCTTTACCAAACCGTTTAACTTACCGTTTTCATACACGCGCTCCTCTTTGATCCGTGCGAGCTTATACTCTTTATATGCTCCATGGAGCTGGTCATTATGATAGTAGGCCATTTTTAGCAACCTTCCAGCATTGTCAATTTCAATATGGGCCCCCTGTCTCAACCCGTTCACGTACCCTGATATCGTTTTAACCACACCATTCGGATGAAATTCGGTCCAGCTTCCAATTTTTTCACCCTTCAGATAATCCCCTTCAGCCGAAATATTACCATCGGGATAGTTAAGCGTAACCTTTACCATATCAGCGTTGTCCAGGTAGGACTCAGTTTGGGCAGTTTCTGGCAACCCCCCTAATCCTTCTCTGCTTTTAAGTGTATCAGATGCCTTGTTGCAGGCAAACATATTCACTGAAAAAACAAACAAAATTACGATGGTTTTTCTCATGGTTGTTCTAGGTTTTGCGAAAAATAGAAATGATCTTCAATATTATTAAATACAGATTCCATTTTAAAAGGAGGCAGTATTTTTTTGCTGTTTTGAATCGCAACAAATAAAAAAGTTTATGAAATCATTCTGTTATTTGCTATTGCTTTTAACGCCCTGTGCATATGGCTATGGCCAGTTGTCAGATACAGGAAAACTAAGTCAATTAAGTTGGTTGGTAGGGAAGTGGGAAAGACAAAATATGAAACCAGGCAAAGTTGCTCATGAACGTTGGGAATTTGTATCCGACAGGCTGAATGGCTGGGGAGTAACGTTGGTGGGGGCGGACACGGTATTTTTAGAGCAACTTCAAATCGTGGTCAATGATAAAGGGTTGTTTTATGTAGCAGAGGTAAGCGAAAATGAGGCTCCTGTATATTTTGAAATTGTGGAATTGCGTAATGATGGATTTGTCTGTGAAAATCAGGCTCATGATTTTCCTAAAAGAATTGACTATGTATATGATGGTGACCAGTTGAAGACTACCATTTCTGGAGGGGGTAGGGAAGCAAGCTTTTCGTTCAGGAAAGCAATTAAATAAAAAAGTTGGCTCATAATGAGCCAACCAAAAGACATCAGGCTAATTTTTTTGTTTGATCTTCACATCAAGATCTTTAGCCATATTCGCCGTAGCAATGTTTATAAAGTCCATGGCGTTCGGAGTGCCTTTACCCTCGCCACCGCCTATATAAGTTGTTGGAACCAGTTGAGTACCTGCAATGGCTTGTGCATAAGCTGAATGTACTCTTTCAAAAGTCTGAAGCTTCATTTCAAGCGCTCCATCAGCCTGCATTACCTTTTTCTTTTTGTAAGCCTCAGCATCTGCAAGTACTTTTACTTCCTGAGCTTTCAATCGTGCCGACTGCAGTTCAAGTTTATGTTTTTCAACATTTACCTGCTCACGCTTCTTTTCTGTTTCCATGGTTATGAGCGCAGTTATTTGCTCTTTTTCCATATTTACTTTAATGCTTGCTTTAGCAGCCTCACCTTCTGCAATAATACGTTGCTTTTCATATTCTGCTTGCTTGGCTCTTTCTTTTTCTATAGAGGCCTGAGCAGCAGCATCCCTTTGCTTACCGAGCAATTCTTTAAACCTTTGTTCGGGGTTGACATCTTCAACGGTTGCCTGCGAAACAACAATTCCATATTCTGCAATGGGGTGCTTTTTTCGCATAATGGATCCGTCACTATTGGTTCTCTTTTTAACATTATACCGTACTAATGTTCGGTTTTCTATGGTTCTACTGTCGTCGATAGACTTTATTGAATCAGTGCCATTAGGCTTCATTTCCTCGGCATCTAATATGTACATGCCATGTGCCAATTGATCCAATACAGCATTCTCCAGCTCACCGCCACGTCCGGCTATATACTCCTGTGCTGAGATCAAACGGGCAGAGTTTTTTGCAATTTCCATACAGGAAGGTATCAAAGAACCATTTACCAGGTTGTCCTGATGTCTGAACTCTAAGGCCATTTTTAAGAATAAGTCTGGGTTTTCTGGAAGCCTGAACCTTGCCGATAGTGCCAATTCTGCTTTTACTGCATCATTAAATCGTACGGGTATAGTTACTCTATTGCCGCTATACTGTTGGCCGTCCTGTTCTTTCTCTTCATTTGAAACAAACTTCACGGTTACCACCTTTTTCCAAGGTACAACCTCTCCCCACCATTTTAAATGATATCCTGGCCGGAGTTCTGCTATTTGCTTACCTGTAGGGTATTGAACAAGGTAACTATAACCAGCCTCCGAATAAAAGAAAAGGCCATTAATAAACATCAGCATGATGCCCAAGATGATTAAAATCAGTGAATTTTTCGCCCTCCAACTTCTGATGAACTGGGAGTTTATATCTGATTTTTTTAAAACCAGAACCCCCACTGCGCCGATTATCATTAAAAGGCCGATAATAATTGTTAATGTTTTCATAGCTAAAAAATTTAAGGTTAATAAAAAATGCATAAGCCGTTTATGCTCGTCATTGAGCAGGGCAGACCTTTAGGTAAGGTATTGGTGAGATATCAACTTCAATATTGCCAACAGAGGGCACCAAAAACCACAAGTTCCCAAAAGGGGTCTCATTGAATTCAGTTATTGTCTTGTTAGCTATTGGTCAACATGGGTGCCTGACCAGATAGGGGAGAAGAAAAATAACATGTCTGAGAAAATGCATCACAACCCATGACTGATTGCAATTCTCGTTTTCTCAATGAGTCAAAACGGTCAGTAATTGACATTTTCAATTACTTTTTGTATCAACTTATTATTGTATACGCAATATGAATATTCGAGGTTTCGAATATTCATATATATTGTTTTTTTATGAGTTGCATAATCGTTTAGACAAATTCTCAAACAACTAAAATGTTCTTATTTGATCGAAAAAGAATGTTTTGACTTAAAAAATAAAACAAAAAAAGTTGGCCTCAAGGAGAGCCAACTATAATAAGTTAAGAGTTTATGTATTGCTCTGGTTAGTTTAATACAAACTTTACCGGGATGATTTGTCTTACCTTTACAGGAATTCCTCGTTGCTTACCAGGGTTCCATTTTGGAGGGTTTTCAAAGATTCTTAGCACTTCTTTGTCACACCCTGCACCTATTCCTTTGGCAATTTGAATATCTACCATGTTTCCTTTTTCATCCACAATGAAGCTCATATAAACCGTGCCCTCTATTCCCATTCTTCTTGCCTGTACAGGATATTTGAGTCTTTTATTGATGAATTTGTATAGAGCTTCTAACCCTCCTTCTGGAGCAGGCATTTCCTCAACTATTGTAAAGGTAGTTTCCGCTTTTTCCACAGGAGGCTCTTCCAATATGGGTTCTGGGTCAGGTAGTTCCGTAATATCAAACGTTACTTCTGTTTTGACTTCAATTTCATCTGGCTCGGCTTCAACCGGATTAGCCAATACAGGTTTGGGTTTAGGTGGTGGTGGTTCATGAACTGTAATAGGTATGATAGGGTCTTCAATTGCATTTCCACTCTCTATATCTATTGGTTCAATGACTTCTGCTGCTCTATATTCAAAGGCACTTACAGCCAGCATCATCGCGGCTAACAGACCGATATGAAAGAAAAGTCCTGATTGTTTTCTCAAGTCCTTTTCAGGATTCTTACGCTTTTCCATGATTTTTGGTGTTTAATGAAACATTTATTAATACACCCGGCCGGGATGTTTTATATGCTTTTGATTGGGCGTCTCCTTTTGGAGTATCATTTTGAGGGCGATCTATTTTGCGTAAAGCAAAGTACCCCAACATGATCAAGCCTATAAAAATGATAATGTAGATAACAACTCTCAACAACTTTTTGCCAACACTCGTGCGTTCATGCCTTTTGAGAAGGTCATAGTAATCCTTGTGGCTTTCGATCCTTCTAGAGGTCATCTTTTTTCTACGCAATCTGATCTCGTGTCTTCCCATTATTTGGTCCAATTGACTTTAAAGTGTTCTTTTAATTTTTCTACAGCCCTGTAAAGGCGCATTTTAGCACCACTTTCGCCAATATTCAATATAAATGCTATTTCCTTAAAACTTCGTTCTTCAAAAAACCTTAACTCCAATACTTCCATGGTCTCGGTTGGGAGCTCTTTTAAGGTGGTGATCAAAAGTTGTATCTGTTCCTGACTGAACTCTTTTTCATCGTTTTCAAAAAGCTCAAGTACGCGTTCTTCTTCAATGCTAAATACCCTGTTTTTCTTCTTTTTGTTGAAAAACTTATTCACTTCGTTACTAGCGATGCGATAAAGCCAGGCTGAAAAGGGTAATCCTCTGAATTCGTACTTTTTTAAATTCTGTAGTGCCTTTAAAAAAGTTTGCGAACAAAGGTCAGCAGTTAGCTGTTCGTCATCAGTTCTTCGATATACAAAGTGAAATATCCCTTCATAATACCGGTCATATATTTTACCGAAAATCCGAGGATTTTTTCTCGATGCCTCGATTATCTGTTGCTCCTCGGCAATTTCTTCTTCGGTCATATGTTTGGCCGTATTCAAGTGTCGAATTCCAATAGTTTTGAACATATAACCGCAGTTTTTAAAAAGGTCACAGAAAAATTGATTTTTTCTTTGGGATAAAATCAATTCTAATGTCTCTCCACTTTAATAGGAATATAGTAATAATAATCAATAGCTATATCCAGAGGTATAATACCCATTGCTTGCATTTATAAATATTAATACTTTTAAGTAACATTAACTGTTGTACAATGAACAAGCTTTATCTCTGTATTGCTATGCTTTTTATAGGATGCACGGCAACATCTAATTCCACAACATCATCAGGAAAAATTACTTCATATGGTTCAGGAATAGCCGGAAAAACGGCCGGTATGCAAAAATATGAGGGGTATTTTGAGTACTATTATGATTTTAAAACCGATAAAATACTGCTGGTGGTGGATAAGTTTGATCAGGAGTTCCTATATGTAAACTCACTTTCGGCAGGTGTAGGCTCCAATGACATTGGTTTAGACCGCAACCAGTTGGGGCATAGCCGTGTAGTGAAATTTGAGAGAAGGGGTCCTAAAATTTTGCTCGTTGAACCAAACTATACTTACCGTGCAGTCAGTGATAATGTTAATGAACAAAAAGCTGTTGAGGATGCTTTTGCGAAGTCTGTCTTGTGGGGCTTTAAATTGATTACTGAGGAGGAGGATAAGGTGCTTATTGATGCTTCTGATTTTTTTCTTAGTGATGCCCATGACGTGAGTGGAACCTTAAAGAATGCAGGACAAGGAAGCTATACGTTAGACAAATCACGTTCTGCTTTTTATTTGTCGCGAACCAAGAATTTTCCAAAGAACTCTGAATTTGAGGTTACACTTACTTTTACAGGAACCTCTCCGGGTAATTATATAAAGAGTGTTGTCCCTACACCTTCAAGCGTTACCGTGCGTCAGCATCATTCGTTTATAGAGCTGCCAGATAATAAGTATAAGCCTCGTGTATTTGATCCAAGGGCTGGATTTTTTGATATAACCTACTATGATTATGCTGTGCCTATAAGTGAAAATATTGAAAGGCGGTTTATAACCCGCCATCGTCTTGAAAAGAAAAACCCAGAGGCTGAAATAAGTGAAGCTATAGATCCGATTATCTATTACCTTGATCGGGGTACTCCAGAGCCAATTCGCTCGGCCTTGCTGGATGGAGCACGTTGGTGGAACCAGGCATTTGAGGCAACAGGGTATAAAGATGCCTTTAAGGTGGAAATGCTACCTGAAGGTGCTGACCCCATGGATGTCCGTTACAATGTGATCAATTGGGTACATCGATCTACGCGGGGCTGGTCCTATGGCTCGTCAGTGACAGACCCAAGAACCGGAGAGATCATTAAAGGGCATGTTTTATTGGGATCATTAAGAGTGCGTCAGGACTTTCTTATTGCTGAGGGGCTGCTTGCTCCATATGCAGAAGGTGTAAAGGTGCCCGAAGCTATGGAAAAGATGGCTTTGGCCAGGCTTAGGCAGCTGGCTGCACATGAAGTAGGCCATACATTGGGCTGGCACATAGCTATGCATCCAGTGGCGAGAACTTAGCCTCTGTTATGGACTACCCACATCCGATTGCTCGAGTTGTAGATGGAAAAATCTCCTTAGACTATGCATACGACGATAAAATAGGTGCCTGGGATAAAGTAGCCATAAAATATGGTTATCAGGACTTTTCGGATGGTACCAATGAAAAGGCGGAGCTTAATAGCGTGATTCAGGAGGCACTCCGGCAAGGGCTCAGTTTCCTATCGGATAAAGATGCCAGGCCTGACGGGGGAGCGCACCCTTATGCTCACTTATGGGATAACGGTAAGGATGCATCGGATGAACTTACAAGAGTACTTGAGGTACGCAAGCTTGCCCTTCAAAATTTTGGAGAAAATAATATCCGTTTAAATGAGCCTTATTCGAAGCTGGAGGAAGTGCTTGTTCCGGTTTACTTCTTTCACAGGTACCAGGCTGAGGCAGCAGTGAAGTTAGTGGGCGGTTTGAATTATAGGTACGCCTTAAGAGGAGATGGGCAAATAATAACCGAAATGGTCGCTCCGGAAATACAAAATAAAGCCCTAGATGCACTTATGGAAACACTCATGCCAGAGAATCTGGCTTTGACTGAAAAATTACTAGCAATGATCCCTCCCAGACCGTTAGGCTATAGTAGAGGGAGGGAGGTTATAGTTTTGCGAACAGCAGTTACGTTTGACCCGTTAGGTGCAGCAGAAAGCGCTGCCAATATAACTTTACGGTTGCTTTTTAACCCTTCCAGAGCTCAGCGCCTGATTGAATACCATGCAAGGGTAGAAAGTCAGCCTTCATTTGCTTCGGTCATCGATAAGGTGCTTAACGCTACATGGAGGGCCTCTCATTCCAAGGGTTATCATGGTGAAATACAGCGTGTTGTTGATGATATGGTTCTGGTTCATTTAATGGCCTTGGCTGTAAATAAGGATGCAAGTGATCAGGTAAAGGCAATTAGCTATCTTAAAATCAGTCAGCTTAAAACCTGGCTTGAGCAAATTTCAAAAGGCTCAATAGGCGAATCTCAGAAGGCACATTACCTACTGGCTTTGAGAAAAATTGCTCGATTTGAAAAAGAGCCGGAAAGTTTTGAAAAGACTGAATTCGTGCTGCCCCCACCAGGATCACCGATTGGGGTGATGTGTAACGAGTAGGAAGGTAATTTATTCAAATAGTATCAACTTGGAATATTAAGGCTGTTTTATATTAGAGGTTACCAAATCAACTTAAGGAAGGATTCATTTTAACTTTTTTGAGGGCAAACAAGGGTCCGTTAAATTTTCTGAAAATAAGGAGCACGGTATTTGCTTCTTGAATTTTATCACAATAAAATCGATCATTATGAATAAGTTAAAACAACTAGGAGTCTTATTATTGGCTTTTACTTTTATGTTTGCAGCATGTACTTCTGATGAAGAAGTCAATCCAGGAACGCCACCTGAGCTTCCTCCTGCCAGTTCTATGGAAATGGATTTTTCTCAGTTTGATAACAGTGCTAATAGCGGCGGACGAGAAATGGCAACTAACTGGGAAACTGCTGCTACATATGTTGGTGTATGGAATGTGGTGTTGGCTGTTGGTATGGCAGTACCTGTAGCTTCGTTCAAAGCTGCCATTTCCCAAAGGGCCAGCTATGATTCTGACCGAGGCTTATGGGTCTGGAATTTTGACCATAAAGTAGTTGGGAGGACTTACAGTTTCGAGCTTACCGGAGAGGTTACAGAGGCTGGGGTAGAGTGGAATATGTACGCTTCTGAAGAAAACGGATTCCAAAATGTGCTGTGGTATTCAGGTATTATGGCAACGAATGGAAGTACAGGTTATTGGGAGCTTAATAAAGATGGTGATAATCCCACTCCTTATTTGAGAATAGATTGGGAAGTAGAGAATGAAGAGGCTGCCTATATCAAATACAAGAATATTGAAACAGGGACAGCTGGATTTGGTTCATATATTGAGTATGGAAAAACAACTGATGTTGACTTAAACCGATACTACAATATTATTGGTGCTGGTGGTGCCAGTGTAGAGATAGAGTGGAGCCATGAAACAGGTGTAGGTCATTACAGGGTAAATGGAGGTAATTATTTATGCTGGAATGCCTCTTTTGAGGATGTTGCCTGTCAGTAATATTATATCTTTAACGAAAATGCCTGGAGTTCTGCTCCAGGCATTTTTTTTAGTTAATGTCTTAAAGTTAACTTATGGCTACGTTGAAATAATCATTTAACGGCTTGATTTGCTCGAAAACAGAGATGCATTTATCAGCATTTGACCACGTGGCTATCTCCTGATCATTTAATTGGTGAAGAACAACGAAACTTTTCAACCTAAGGAGGTCAATATTAGGGTGATCCTCCTGATAGCCTTTCGGTGCTCTTTTTAGAGTATCTCCCTGCAATGTGCCAAAAAGCTTTTTGAAACTATCTTGATCAACAATCTTTTTAAGTTCAGCAGCATTGTAGTCAATTTCCTGACGTATCTTGGCAAGATTCTCTGATTCAGGGGCATACATACCTCCCCCAAAAAAAGAATTATCGCCGGGCTCGAGATGCAGATAATATCCAGCTTTGCCCGATTTCTTACCTCCTTCCGAAAGGTACATTCCAAAGTTTGTTTTATAAGGACTTTTGTCTTTGCTAAACCTAATGTCTCGATTAATCCTAAATATGCATTGTTTGGGTTCTAGTCCGAGAAGTCCAGTGTCTATGGGTGTCATTTTTAAAATGACTTCATGCACAAAGTCTATAAACTCTGTACGTGCGGTCTGATATGCAGGCTTGTTAGCCTGCATCCAGTCCTTGTTATTGTTGAATCTAATGTCCTTTAAAAACGCTAAAGATTTTGAAAGTGCCATTATTTCTTGATGTATTCATCAAAAGTATTGTGCTCCTTAGAGTACAATTCCTCATCGGTTAACGTCTTGAAATAATCGTAGGTAATTTTTAACCCTTCGGCTCTATTTACTTTAGGTTCCCAATTCAATATTTCCCTGGCTTTGTCAATATTAGGTTGGCGTTGCATTGGGTCATCTTTTGGAAGTGGTTTGTAAGTAATCTTCTGGTCAGTACCAGTTAGCTTGATTATTTCTTCAGCAAACTCCTTAATAGTGATTTCATCAGGATTACCAATATTTACCGGGTAGGGATAATCACTAAAAAGTAAGCGATAGATGCCTTCAACAAGGTCATCTACATAGCAGAATGACCTGGTCTGAGCACCTTCACCAAATACGGTCAGGTCTTCTCCGCGGAGTGCTTGTCCTATAAATGCAGGCAAAACACGCCCATCATTCAGCCGCATTCTTGGGCCGTAGGTATTAAATATTCTAACTATACGTGTTTCTACTCCATGATAAGTGTGATATGCCATAGTCATGGCCTCTTGAAAGCGTTTTGCCTCATCGTAAACTCCTCTGGGACCAATAGGGTTCACATTGCCATAGTACTCTTCTGTTTGAGGGTGAACTAAAGGATCCCCATATACCTCAGAAGTAGAAGCTATTAGCATCCTTGCATTTTTAGCTTTTGCTAACCCCAGAAGATTGTGAGTACCCAGTGACCCTACCTTTAAAGTTTGGATAGGGATTTTCAAATAATCGATAGGGCTGGCTGGGGAGGCAAAGTGCAGGATATAATCCAGTTGTCCGGAAACATGAACAAAATTCGAAACATCATGATGATAGAATTCGAAGTCCTTTAGTTTGAAAAGGTGTTCTATGTTTTTAAGGTTCCCGGTGATAAGGTTATCCATACCGATAACCTTAAAACCTTCACTGATAAACCTGTCACAAAGGTGTGAGCCAAGGAATCCCGCGGCTCCTGTTATTAAAACTACTTTCTTATCCATTGATTGTCTCTCTACCTATACTTATATATGTGAATCCAAGTTCTTTCATTTCCTCCAGAGTATAAAGATTTCTACCATCAAAAATCACTTTATTCTTCAATAATGTTGATAGCTTGTCGAAATCTGGAGTTCTAAATACTGGCCATTCTGTTGCTACGAGTAATGCATCAGCATTGTTAACAGCTGAGTAAGCATCATCACAGAATGTAATCTTTTCGCCAATTTGATTGCGTACATTTTCCATAGCTTCAGGGTCATATGCCTTAACTTCTGCTCCTGCCGCTAAAAGCTGTTCTATATTATAAAGAGCAGGAGCTTCGCGGATGTCATCAGTATATGGTTTAAAAGAAAGGCCCCAGATAGCAATTGTTTTACCGGTTAGATCACCATTGAAATATTCCTTAATACGAGGTACGAGTTTAGTCTTTTGATCCTCGTTAACGTCCATTACCGATTTCAATATTCGGAAATCATAATTTACCTGTTCTGCGGACTTAGCAAGGGCCTGAACATCTTTTGGGAAACAACTTCCTCCATATCCGATACCAGCAAATAAAAACCTCTTACCAATTCTGCTGTCAGTACCTACGCCTTTTCTTACCGCATCGACATCTGCTCCAAGTAGTTCGCACATGTTGGCAATTTCATTCATAAAGGTGATCTTGGTTGCTAAGAATGAGTTAGCAGCATATTTTGTAAGTTCAGCAGATTTCTCATCCATGAAGATTACCGGGTTTCCCTGCCTTACCAATGGAGTATACAGTGTTTCCATTAGTTTTTTGGCTTTTTCAGAGGTAGTCCCTATTACAACACGGTCAGGCTTCATAAAATCATCGACAGCAACTCCTTCTCTCAAAAACTCAGGATTTGAAACAACATCAAAGTCAACCTTTGCACCCTCGGCAACTTTGGCTTTTACTTTTTCTGCGGTGCCAACTGGCACAGTACTTTTATCTACTATAACAGCGTACTCATTTAAAAGAGGCCCAAGATCTTCGGCAACTTTTAGTACATACTGCAGGTCGGCGGAACCATCTTCTCCAGGAGGGGTGGGTAATGCCAGGAAAATTATTTTGGCTCCTTCAATACCTTCTTTAAGATCGGTGGTAAAGCTAAGCCTACCCTGAGAAAGGTTACGTTCAAAAATTACTTCAAGGCCTGGTTCATAAATGGTTATTTTACCATTTTTTAGACTATCGACTTTTTTCTCATCAATATCTATGCATGATACGGTGTTGCCGGTCTCGGCAAAACATGTACCAGTTACAAGACCCACATAACCGGTTCCAACTACTGCTATTTTCATTTTTTTCTAGTTTTCAGTGTATTAGCTTTTTACAGTTGCTACGAATAAGCGTCAAAAATAATTGATTATTACTATAAATCCTTATCAACAGGGAAGTTTCATAAATTGTTAAAAACAGGTTGCCAAACTAACATTCGTTTGGTTGGCAGATTTTAATACCTATCTTTGCTTTGAAATCGTTTGAAACCCATTTATTAAAAGAAAATATGCAAGCTGTATCTGAAGAAAAGGCCATCATGGGCTTTGAAGAAAGTGAAAACCAAAAGATGATTGCTCAGATGATCCGTGATTTTGGTGAAAAGGAAATCCGTCCTAAAATGATGGAATGGGATGAAACCCAGGAATTTCCTGTAGAACTGTTTAAGAAACTGGGAGGCCTTGGCCTTATGGGAGTTTTAGTTCCTCAAGAATATGGGGGTTCAGGTTTTGGTTATCATGAGTATGTAACTGCTATATCGGAGTTGGCCAGGATTGATGGTTCTATCGGTTTGTCCATGGCTGCGCACAACTCACTGTGTACCGGCCATATATTGCAGTTTGGTAATGAGGATCAAAAGCGAAAGTACCTTCCTAAACTAGCAACAGCCGAATGGATTGGTGCTTGGGGGCTTACTGAGCCTAACACTGGTTCTGATGCTGGTAATATGCGTACGGTCGCTGAATTGGATGGAGACCATTACGTTATTAATGGTGCTAAAAATTTCATTACTCATGGTAAATCTGGAAATGTTGCTGTTGTTATAGTTAGAACAGGTGAGGTTGGTGACTCACATGGCATGACTGCCTTTATTATTGAAAAGGGAACAGAAGGATTTTCTGCAGGACGAAAGGAAAACAAACTAGGGATGCGTGCTTCGGAAACCACCGAATTAATTTTTGATAATTGTAGGGTGCATAAAGATAACGTAATAGGTGAAGTTGGAGAAGGTTTTATTCAAGCCATGAAAGTGCTGGATGGAGGTAGAATTAGTATTGCGGCATTAAGTCTGGGTATTGCGCAGGGAGCTTTGGATGTTGCGCTTCAGTATTCTAAGGAAAGACATCAGTTTAATCAGCCTATTTCTAATTTTCAGGGAATTGCCTTTAAGTTATCAGATATGGCTACAAAAGTGGAGGCAGCAAAACTATTGACACATCAAGCTGCTGATCTTAAGAATAAGGGAAAAGCGGTAAATAAGGAGTCTGCTATGGCCAAATATTATGCCTCTGAAGTGGCAGTGGAAAATTCTACCGATGCGGTTCAGATTTTTGGTGGCTACGGCTATACAAAAGATTATCCGGCAGAGAAGTTTTATCGTGACTCAAAGCTTTGCACCATTGGTGAAGGAACATCAGAGATCCAGAAACTAGTAATTTCAAGATCGATATTAAAATAAAGTTTATAGTTCAAGGTTAAATTGTAAAAAGCCTCCGCTAGGAGGCTTTTTTGTTATATTTTATCATGCTAAAGTTTACTAATCGAAAATTGCTGCTGGTTATCGAAAGAATTTACTTTTATCATTTATATATTCTAATTTAAGGGTAATAAAAGTTAAAACTTAACAACTATGAACATTAAAGATCTACAAAAATTTTTGGTCCTCTTTTGCCTGGCACTAGTTGCAGTTTCTTGTGGTGATAAAGATGACCCAGAACCTTCTTTAGAAGAAGTGGAGCTTGCGGTATTCAGTGAAGAGAATAAAGTATTTATTCCTGAAGGACTTAAGAATGCTAGTGATTCTGAGGCACAGGCTGTTAGTGCTATGATTGAAAGTATGACCTCAAACATCGGAGCCTATAGCTCTCTCTTTACAATACCTGATGGTGCTACAAAATTAGCCAGTCCTATTGAGGCTGTAAATGGTCGTATGTATACCAATATGGTTACTTATGAGTGGTCGTACCAAGGGGGATCTATTGCTTATCAGATCACTGAGCAGGATAATGCTTATTTCTTTGAAATATTTTTTAAAGAAACAGGTGGTCCATACTACAAATGGTTTGAAGGAACTCAGGCTAAGGATGGTAAATCAGGTTCATTTGCTATGCTTGATATTGAGGCTGCTAGTCGGGTAGAAGTGTTTACTTACGAATACGAAATCAGAAATGATGGAAGCATCTATGGTGAGTATAACTATCCATCTTTTGGGTACTCTTTTGTTTTTGAGGTTTTAGCCGATGGCTCAGGTTATATTGAGAGCTATGAGAATGATCTCCTTCAGGTAGAGTATATGTGGAGTGCCAATGGTAGCGGCAGCTGGACTTATTATGATGAATCTGGGAATGTGAGCAGTAGCGGCACCTGGACTGCTGGTTAATTTTAATTTGTTAGTCAATAATATTTTGTCTAACTTCGCAACTCATTTGAAAGGAGGTGTATAAAAAATGATCGTAGTAAACGTAAAAGAAAACGAGTCAATAGAGAAAGCTCTTAAGAGATTCAAAAAGAAGTTCGAAAAAACAGGTGTTTTGAAAGAACTTAGAGGTAGAACTTTCTATGAAAAGCCTTCTGTACAGAGAAGAAATGAGATAATTAAGGCAAGATATAGACAGAAGAAATACGCTGAAGAAAATTATTAATCAGCTATTTATTCCCGTCTGAATTTATTAAATTAGTACTACTCAGGTTGAATTGGGTAGTACTATTTTTTTATGCGGGAAACCTTCCTTAAATACCTTCAGTACGAAAAGCGCTATAGTAAACATACGATCACCTCGTATGAAAATGATTTAGGCCAATTCGAAGAATTTATTCTAAATAACTTTCCTGAACTTAATACAAGTACAGCCAATCATGGTGTGATCCGTGGGTGGATCGTAAGTCTTGTAGATGGTGGTATGGATTCCCGTTCAGTAAACAGGAAAATAGCATGCTTAAGGTCTTTTTATAAATTTCTTCTAAGAAGAGAGCATATTATAAAAGACCCTATGCTAAAAATCAGGGTGTTGAAGACCAATAAACAGTTACCTCAGTTTGTTCAGGAGAATGATATAACCAGGTTACTTGACCAATTTGAGTTCAATAAGGATTTTAGCGGTTGCCGAGATAGATTGATTTTAGAGCTTCTATATGGAACGGGCATACGATTATCTGAACTGATTTCATTAAAAACTATAGATGTAAATTTTGCTAACAGGACACTCAAAGTTTTGGGTAAGAGGAATAAGGAAAGAGTGATCCCCTTTTCTGTTAGCTTGGAGCGTGTGATTGAACAGTACCTGGCGGCAAAAAATAGTCACGGTTTGTTAAACGATGGAAGCGAGTTGCTCGTTACAGACAATGGAGAACCTTGCTATCCTATGGTGATCTACAGAACAGTTAAAAAATACTTAAACCTATTTACAACAATTGAAAAGCGTAGTCCGCACGTATTGCGCCATACGTTTGCTACGCACCTCCTCAATAAGGGAGCTGAGCTTAATGCAGTTAAGGATTTGTTGGGGCATACAAGCCTGGCCGCAACCCAAGTCTATACGCATAATTCGCTAGATAAATTGAAAAAGGTCTTTGACCAGGCGCACCCTAAGGCTTAACATTTTCTAATCTTTTAAACTTTACTACTATGAAGTTACAAATGCATTCAATTCACTTCGATGCCGATCAGAAGCTTATCGATTTTATCCAGAAGAAAGTAGATAAACTGGAAACCTTCTATGACCGTGTAGTTGATGGAGAAGTGTTTTTAAGATTGAATAATTCTGGAATTGAAAATAAGACAGTAGAAATAAAATTAAATATCCCTGGTAGTCAATTATTTGCAAAAGAAGAAGCTAAATCATTTGAAGAGGCAACTGATCTGGCAACTGAAGCTTTGAGAAGACAGCTCAGAAAGTTTAAGGTTAAGCAAATGGCACATTAATTTTGTCAACTAGATGAAGGAAAAAAAGGGACTTGAATTTCAAGCCCCTTTTTCTTTACAATTAATGAATAAGTGAAAGATTAAAAATGAGCTGACAATAAAGCAGCTCATTATAATTTTTATTAAAGGCCAAATGTTTCTTTAACCTTGTCTACATAATCTAGCTTTTCCCAAGGGAAGAGTTCCACTTCCATTTCTACTTCCTGTCCACCAGGGGAAACAAACTTCTTTTTAATTATTTCGTTTGGTCTTCCCATATGTCCATATGCTGCTGTTTCAGAGTAAATCGGATTTCGCAGTTTCAACCTTTGCTCTATAGCATACGGTCTCATATCAAAAACCTCCTGTACTTTTTTAGCGATCTCTCCATCCTTCATGTCCACTTTTGCTGAGCCATAAGTGTTAATAAAGATACCCATTGGTTCAACTACTCCTATTGCATAAGATACCTGAACCAATATTTCATCAGCAATACCTGCTGCTACAAGGTTTTTAGCAATATGCCTGGTAGCATAAGCAGCTGATCTATCTACTTTTGATGGGTCTTTCCCTGAAAATGCTCCACCTCCGTGCGCACCTTTTCCTCCGTAAGTATCTACAATAATTTTTCTTCCGGTAAGACCGGTGTCCCCATGAGGGCCTCCAATCACGAATTTACCAGTGGGGTTGATATGGTATTTTATATCATCATTAAACAGAGTTTGAATTTCTGGCTTAAGCTGTGCTTTAACGCGAGGAATCAGAATATTGATAATATCTGATTTTATCTTTTTAAGCATTTCTTCTTCAGTGCCAAACTCATCATGCTGAGTAGAAACCACTATGGAGTCTATTCTTAGAGGTACATTATCATCAGAATATTCAATAGTGACCTGAGATTTAGCATCGGGACGTAGGTAGTCTATTTCTTTATTCTCTTTCCTAAGCTTCGACAGTTCAATCAAAAGCTTATGAGACAAGTCAAGAGCCAAAGGCATGTAATCATCGGTTTCACTTGTAGCATAGCCGAACATCATTCCCTGATCCCCTGCTCCTTGCTCCTCCGGGCTGCTACGATCAACACCTTGATTGATGTCTGGTGATTGCTCGTGAATGGCTGATATTACACCACATGAGTTACCGTCAAACATGTACTCACCTCGGGTATAACCAATTTGGTTGATCACGTTTCTGGCAATCTGCTGTACATCAAGATATGCCTCGGATTTAACCTCGCCACTGAGTACCGTGAGACCGGTTGTTACTAGAGTTTCACAAGCTACCTTTGAGTTTTTGTCAAATGCCAGAAAGTTATCGATCAAAGCGTCAGAAATCTGATCTGCAATTTTGTCCGGGTGTCCTTCTGACACCGATTCGGAGGTAAATAGATAAGGCATATATTATTTTGTTTTAATTAATATCTATGTGTTCAAAGCGCACAAATTTATATCAAATGTGCTTAAAATAAAATCTGCCTTAAAATATATAACATTAAATTATTAATACGGAACGTATATCAAGAAAACTGTAGGCACTTTATGGAGATCAATTTGTGTTGATTTCCAGTCTTTTATCTTGGCGGTTTTGATATATTCATTTTTACCCGAAATGTCCTTTGCAACACATAATAAAGTTTGCGGGTGGCAGGTTTTTATCAAATTTTCTAAGAGTTGGTTATTTCGATAAGGAGCTTCAATAAATATTTGTGTTTGATTGTTTCTTTTGGCTTCATTCTCCAAGTTCCTTATGGCACTTTCCAGCATTTTCTTGTCAATCGGGAGGTAGCCATGGAAAGTGAAGTTTTGACCATTGAATCCCGAAGCCATTAGTGATAAAAATATTGATGAGGGTCCGACCAGTGGAACAACCTTGATGTCATGGGCATGAGCATATTTTACAGCGGCTGAACCCGGATCGGCAATACCAGGACATCCGGATTCTGACAACACACCAATATTTTTCCCCTGAAAAATTACTGCCATCAATTTTTCAACTTCCATTATAGAGGTGTTTTTGTCTAGCACCTCAAAGCTTAAATCTTCTATCGTCAGGCCTAATTTTAAGCTTCCAATAAAACGACGGGCAGTTCGCAGGTTTTCTACAAGGAAATGGTCCGTCTGCCTTATTACTTGTCTTACCTGTTCCGGGATTACCTCTGTTTGCTTTTCGGAAATTACTGTAGGTATTAGATAGAGCTGACCTTTAGACATAATTTTTTATTTGAAAGCATAAAGGTAAAGATAAGTAGTGAACTTATAGCTTCTTAAAGATTTGGAGCGCCTGAGTAACACTATCCTTTAAGTAAGTTTTTTACCGCTTCTCGTATGTCTGCAAAGTAAAACTTATAACCGGCATCCAACAGCTTTTCTGGAAAAACTCTTCTGCTTTTTAAAATAAGTTCAGTCTCAGTACTAATGAGCCATGCCCCAAATTCAAGCACTTGTCTACTCAATGGGATTCCAAAAGGTACGCCAAAAGTACTTCTTATAGTATTCATTAGCTGCATATTAGTTGCTAACTCTGGTGAGGTAAGGTTATAAATACCATGAGCAGTTTTATTATTAAGAAGGAAGTCTACAATATTTGCGAAGTCATCTTCATGTAGCCAGCTAAAATATTGTTTTCCAGATCCCTACCGCCCCCCTAAGCCCATCCTGGCAAGTATTTTTAGTGGTATAAAAGGGCCATTGTTTTTGCCGAGTACAATACCTGTTCTCAATATTATCTTCCTGGTTGCAGGTAATCTAAAGCTATTAAACGCATCTTCCCACTTTTTGCAAACATCAACGGAAAAGCCTGATCCTATTTCTCCATCCTTTTCTGTCATATCTTTATCCAGGGAGTGACGATAGATAGTGGCGGAGCCAGCATTGGCCCATAACTTAGGAGGCTCATTGCACCGAATTAGTGCATTACCGATAGCTATGGTAGAATCTATTCGTGTATCATAGATCAATTGCTTATTCTTTCTGGTATATCTGCAGTCCACGGATTTACCATTCAGGTTAATTACGGCTTCACTCCCCTCAAGAATGTCTGTCCAGTATCCAAGGTTTTTTCCATCCCACTTGAAATGTTTGACGTTATCATAATCTATCCGATGCTGTCTGGATAATATACATACTTCATATCCCTTTGCAGAATAGAACTTGGTAAGGCATGTGCCTAAAAAACCTGTACCCCCAGCGATTACTATTTTCTTCATAGTGATTGATATAGGATGACACATAAAGCAATTAGCCTATATAAAACCCAGGCGACCGTTAACAACTTAGGAAGTTTAAGAAGCTTGACTCTTCGCATATGTTCTGCGAGCATAAATCCCACCACTAACATGAAGTAGCTTAGGAAAAAATAGGGGCTATTGATAAAATGATTTAACAAAATGGCAGGGATTAAAAGCAGTGCACCTATTAAAGAGACTGTCATCAAATGGCCAAGATAGTTTAGTTGTGTTTTATAGCTGTCTATATCCAGACCAAGCAGGACTACAAATTGAAATGCAAGTTGTGCGCCGCAAATGATGAACTCTTGGTTTAAGTGTGGTTTGATCAATAAAGGGATTAGCATTTCAGAGTATGCTGTAAGAATAGCAGCTGTTGTGAATCACGCAAACAGAATATAGGTCCATCGATATTTAAAGTTGAAATCTGGAATACATCTATTGTCAGAACTACCAGGAGCAATTACGTTACGATTATAGGAGATAAAACGATAAAGCAGACGGCAAGCGGCTTTGAAGGCGTCTTGCTTAAATAGTACATTGAGAACCGGAAAACAGTGACCTATAATCATGAAGAGACTGTCTATACCATATAAAACCTGCTTATTCTCTTTGTTGATGAGTGTGATTTCGTTACGGGCCTTGCCTAAGTCTAAGTCTAGCTCGAGAGTCTCCTGAAGTTTGTCATAGGAGATTCTTCCATCATTATCTAACATGCCGCACCGAATGAATGCTCCACTATATATTTTACACATGGGACATTCATCGTCATAAATGAGTGTATGATTCTTTAAAGTTTTCATATTAGTAGAGTTAGGTAGTGGCAGTCTGGGCCTTTTTGCGAAGCTTAAAGAATATGAAAAGGTTAAAGAAGTGCATGGCTCCCAGTATAAGTATTATTGTACCTGTTTTGACACTGAGCTTTTCGATCATTTCCTGAGTGGTGGAAATGGACTCAAATATCTTTAATGTGTAAATGGCGTAGCCAATGTTGACGAGGTAAAACCCAACGACTAAAAGTTTGTTGACACTATCAGCAAGCAATTGATTGCCATGGAAAATGTCTACAAGAAATATTCTGCCATTGGTGAATAGCGTTTTTGCCACCCAAATGGTTAGGCCAATAGTGAGTGGCATATAGAGTGCGTAAGTGAGAATGTTGTAGTTCATGATGTAAAGACGTTAGTGAATATTTATTTCATAACTTTCAGTAAAAAATGAAACTTAAGTTTAAATTTTTTTAACTCCTGATTTTTGATAAAATCTTGTAGAGCCAGTTTTGTTTTGAGTTGATAAAAAGGTTTAGGGTTGATTCTGCCTGTTCAGCAAAGTCTGAAATGTTTTTTGTTACTTCCTTGAACTCCTTTACTTCTTTAGTATTACCATTTACGCCCTGTACCTGGTTTAAAACCTTCAATATTGGTTCAAGCTCTCTTTTCTTTCTTTCTTTAGCCACTTGTTTGGCAAGTTCCCAAACATCTTTTCCAGCGACGAAATACTCCTTCCTTTCACCAGTTTTAAGTTGTTTTTCCACTAGCCCCCAGTCCATAAGAGCTCTGATGTTTTGGTTTGCATTACCTCGTGAGATCTGAAGTTCTTCCATGATATCTTCTGTTGACAAAGGAGTGGTGGATATAAGCAATAGAGCATGTATCTGAGCCATGGTACGACTTATACCCCAGCTAGAACCTAAGCTTCCCCAAGCCAAAATAAATTTATCCTTTGCTTCCTGATATTTCATACGTCAAAGTTATATCAATGTTTCATAAGTTTCAATTATTATTGAAACTTTGTTGACTTAAGCACAAACGAGATTGTTTCATGCCTGTACAATCTTCTTTAATTCGCTACGGTATTCCGATGGGCTTTTACCTGTAAAGACCTTAAACTGTTTATTAAAATGGGAAAAATTATTGAAGCCACATTCAAAACAAATATCAGTGATACTTGAGGTACTCTCTGACAATAATTTTGATGCATGTACCAGTCGGTATTCATTGACAAATTTGGTAAATGTTTTCCCCGAGATCTTTTTAAAATATCTACAAAATGCTGGTTCTGTCATGCTTACCTTATCCGAGATTTCATCCAAGCTGATCTGGCTTTGAAAATTTTCTCGTACATATTTATAAACGGTATTAATGCGATCATTATCCTGTGGTTCGATTTCCACTGCAAAGCCATCAACATTCAGGATGGTGTACTCTTCGGATATTGCGAGTTGCTTTAGTATCGCTAATGTTTTCAGAAGTCTATCATAAGGATCTTTGTCTATTAGTTTTTCAATCTTTGCACCAGCCTTTCTTTTTGTCTTTCCATGAAATGCAATACCTCTTTTAGCACGTTCCATTAGCTTTTTAACAGGTGCCATTTCAGGAATATCAAAAAAAGCCTCTCCGAGAAAATCTTCGCGCATCTGCAAAATCGTTTCGGACCGATTGGCGGTTAGTCGGTCTGTGAAACCATAATGAGGTAAATTGGCTCCAATAAAAATAAGGTCGCCATTATTAAAATATGATAATTGATTACCTATGTGACGCTTTCCACTGCCTCCATTTACATATACCAATTCCATTTCAGGGTGAATATGCCAATAGGGCAATTTGTTGCGGCAAGGGTCACGATATTGTCGGATAGTTATAGAGCTACCAAAAGCTGGGTTGATCTTTTCAAATCTAGGTTTCTTAGTAATCATAGACGCAAAGTAATATGATATGTTTTAGACGAAGATATGTAAAATTAACCTGTTTATGTGCATAATTAACATGATATATAGTTTGGGAGGATAATTGGGTTAAAATACAACATAAAGTGGCCAATTTCGCAGTAGTGAGCCTTAGCAAACTGCCCTAAGTTTGTATCATAAGTTTTTGCAAATCAAAACTGAAAGGATATGAAGACATTAAAAAAATCCATGGTAGCGGTCTTGTTTTTGACCACATTATTTGTAAGTGCTTACGGTTCTACCCCGTATATCAAGGTGACAAGTTATGATCTTAAGAAGTTTTTTGTAATAATAAAGAATACAGACTCTTCAAAGGTAAATGTAGTACTGAAAGACGGTAATAATTTCAGTCTATACAAAGAAACTTATATCAATAGCGATGAATATTTAAAGGGTTTCGACCTACAATCATTACCTGATGGTGAATACACACTGGAGATTGAGAATAATCAACGAATTGAGATGTTTGCACTCTCGATTATTAATAACAAGCTTTCTATAAACAAGGATAGTCGATTGGTGATCCATAAACCAAGCATAAACCAAAATGGAAATAAAGTTGATGTGGCTCTACAAAAGCTACAAGAGGCGCCTTTGAAGCTTTCCATTCTGGATAATACCAATGATATCATTTTTGAAGACACACTAGCTGACAATGGCAATCTAACGAAGAGATATGACATGTCACGCCTAGGTCCAGGCTCATATACAATGAGAATCGATATAGCAGGAAAGTTATTCAGTCAATCTATACGAATTCAATAAAAGCATTCTAAAATCTTCATAGGAGAGGGTGAGGGTCGTCAGGTAAGGGGGCGGCCCTTTTTTTGTTGCCTTTTGTGTAGCAAGCTTTAGTATGTCGCTGCGTCGGTAGGGCTTGACGTTTTGAATGTTTCTGGTGAAATTTACATGTATGGGTAAATCACTGATCATTGTTGGGCTGATCATTGTTGCCGTTGGGTTATTCTTACATTTCGGCCCTAAAATTCCTTACTTGGGCAAATTGCCCGGTGATATCAGCATTAAGCGAGAGGGCTTTCAATTTTATTTTCCTCTCATGACTAGCATTATCCTAAGCATCCTTATCTCTGTAATTATTTATTTCATTCAGAAACTGAAAGGCTAGAGCTACCCGAAATAAAACTTCGGGTAACTGTATAAAAAATGATCTATCGCGTGTTGTTGGGGACTTCAAGAAAGTCAGTTACTAGTTCGATTACAGCCTGTGGCTGCTCGGCATGAACCCAATGCCCGGCATTTTTGACAGTCTTTACTTCTGAGTTAGGGAAAAGTTCGACGATCAGGATATTGTCCTTATCCTGTATGTAATCCGAATTTTCTCCTCGTATAAACAGAACTTCTTTTTCACTGGCGAGCTGCTGTTCTATACCTTCTCCCATAGCTTCAATATTTTCATCAATTACCTTGAGGTTGATTTTCCACTCAAAGCCGCCCTCTGCCTTTCGAGTAAGGTTCTTTAACAGGAACTGGCGTGTTCCCAGATCTTTGACATATTCAGCAAGTTGTTTGTCCGCTTCTCCTCTTGACCTAATGTGGTCTACATCAATGGATCGCAAGCCTTTTAGTATGGTGTCGTGACGTACTGGGTAAGCCCTGGGGGCAATATCCACTACAATTAGTTTATCCCATTTATCAGTATGGTTAATGGCAAAATTCATAGCCGTTTTTCCACCCATAGAATGACCTAGGATAGATGGGTTCTCTATACCATGTTCCTCAATAAACTCATTTAGGTCACTGGCCATAGCTGCATAGCTAAATTCATCACTATGTGGAGATTGTCCATGGTTACGCTGATCCACAAGATACATTTTAAAGTGGCCTTCCAATTCTTTGGCTATTGACATCCAATTGTCTGAAGACCCAAAAAGCCCATGTAGAATTATCAATGGCTTTCCTTCTCCTATTTCTCTATGATACAATTTCATGGTTATGCTATTCTGGTGTTGCTCAAAGGTAAATGTTTTGCCCCAATAGGGGAGTACATTTACCTTATAACAAATTTCATTGGTCTTGTTTATTTGATTACGATTGGGAAATCATGTCCTCTGGAGAAAGTATAAGGAAACTGCATCTTTCCTTTAAACTTTCTTGAATATTCGGGCACTTGATTATCAAGATATGATTTTAATTCATAGATTGTTACTTTTCCATCCTGAGGTAGGCCATCAGCTTTTCCTGAAAGTGCCTCTAGCAGTACATAAGTAAACAGCCCGTGTCCTAATTCTTTAAATTCTACGGCAAACTGTTCGCTACCGGCTGATGCCAAAACGTGTATACCCGTACTTCTGGATAATTGTGCCAGTGCTTTTTCTTCGGCTGCTCCGCGTTGAGCGAGCAGCTCTACACTACCACCAGACTGGCAGGCATCAATAATTACAAGTTGCTTTAATGCAGCAGTTTTTGCCAGCTTTTCCTGAAGTTCTCCTGCGTAAATTGCGTTTTTCTTTAACTTGTCTTCACTGTAAAGTCTTATGTTGTCAGAGGGAATGAAGTAAAAATTATTGTCAACCATACTTCCATGGCCAGCATAGTAGAAAAATAATACATCCTGAGGCTTTACTACTTTCGATAGGGCCTCCATTTTGTTCAGGATACTTTCCCTTGTAGCTTCTTCATTATAAAGTGGTATGATCTCAACACGATCAAATAGCTTTTTGGAGTGTTCACCTACTACTTTTACAAAGCCCTCGGCATCTTCTGCTGCGTAATTTAGGTTAAGGGCCTCATTTTTATACTTATTGATACCTACAGCAACCACATATAAGGTTGAATTTACTTTGCCTTCCATTGTTACCTTCACGCCTTTTCGGTCAGCTTCTATTCGGCCCTTGCTGAAGGCAGAAGCTTCTATCGTATTGGTACCGGGTACAAGACTTATCTTTTGAGTTATGAGTATTGATTTTCCTTTAGGTACCTCAGGTGTTTGTGTGCTTACAATCTTGCCGTTTTGAATGATGTTAACCTCAGCGACACCTCCCCCCTGATCGGTTACCTTGATCATTACCTCAGCTTCTGATCTGCGGAAGCCCTCTCCCTGATGCGGTGCAATTATTTCTATGGACGGAGGCGGTGATTTTTTGATTTTTTCCAGCATGTTCATACCCTGACCTTTTGATTTGAAGGTTTTGTCGAGAAGGTCAGGCTGATAAAATTGCTCGAAAAACTGATCTGCGCTAAAACTTTGCATCCCACGAACAAAAGCTATTTTATCAAAGGCGCCACTAGAGGCATTAAAATACCCTTCCGAATTGATGGCCATCCAATCGTTATTTTCTAATATGACATAAGTGATCAATTCCTTGCCCTCTACGGCATCCCATATTTTTATCATGCCATCTTCGCTAGCACTTATGAGCAGCGTATTATCAGGTGAAAAATCGATGTTAGTTATGGCAGCCTGATGTCCTTGCAAGCTGTTGATCAGCTTTCCATCTGATGCATTCATTATTCTTATCACTCTGTCGGCACCTCCTAAGGCAAGCAACTTTCCTTCCCTGCCATATTTTACAGCGTATAGAGGTTCGTCACTGGTAAATTTCCATTGTTGTAAGCCAGTGGCTATATTCCATAATTTCAATTTACCATCCCATGAAACGGAAGTCAGGAAGTCTCCTGATGGGTGAATATCAAATGCTTGAATAATATCTGTATGGCCAACGAATTGTCTTACGTCTTTTTTCGAATCTAACTCGACCATTTTGAGGGATTTGTCAAGGCCAGCGATAAAGGCATAAATATTATTTTTATAGAGGTTGGCCTGATAAGGTGAGTTATTTTCAAAGATCATCGTTTGAATCAGTTCTCCAGATGTTGCATCCCATATTCTAGCTGTTCCG
This sequence comes from Fulvivirga marina, assembly GCF_016775155.1. Taxonomy (GTDB): domain Bacteria; phylum Bacteroidota; class Bacteroidia; order Cytophagales; family Cyclobacteriaceae; genus Fulvivirga; species Fulvivirga marina. The sequence goes on from NZ_JAEUGD010000023.1 coordinate 266,436, forward strand.
TCCCAACTCCCGGTTATTATCGTTTTTTGGTCCTTGCTAAAGTTTACAGAAAATATTACCTCTCTGTGGCCTTTTAATGTCAATAGTTCTCTGCCTGTTTTAACATCCCATATTTTGGCAGTGTTATCAGCGCTTCCAGTAACCAGTTGTTCACCATCATTACTAAAGGTCATACAGAGAATAGCTTTTTCATGCCCATGGAACTCCTGAGCAATTACTCCTGATTTAATCTCCCACATGCGCGCAATAGATCCAACTTTACCTTTTACCAGATATTTTCCATTAGGGCTTATGGCAAAGTCATTTTTTAGATCAGTGTATTTTTTAATGTAGTAATCCCACCTAGAGTTAGGGTCATAGTCCAGTCCGCCCTTATCCCGTGTCACCAGGTAGCCACCAAGGGTTTTTGCTATTTTGCCAGTTTCAGCATCATATAGGTTTATTTTTTGGTCATCGCTCACTACTGCAATCATTTTGCTATCCGGACTAAAAGTGGCATCTGTAGCCGGCATAGAGTGATCAACTTTAATGGAGAATTTTTGATTTCCGTTGGTGACCGTAAAAACTTTTAGTGAGTCTTCTGTGAGCATTAATGCTAGCTGACTATTCGAACTTAAATCCACAGCTTCGTAAGAGTTATCCTTTTCAAAAGTTTTTATGATCTCACCGCTCCGACTATTTCTTAACGTGAAATCTCCTTTATTACTGGCGGTAATGAGCCATTGTCCATCTTCAGAATAATCTATAAAAGTAGCGCAGCCACCACAAGAACCAGCTGTTGGCCTCATCTCTTTTATCAGTTTTCCTGATTCAGTATCATAAACTGCTGTTGTCCGATTGTCATTACCGAAAGCAATCATGCTTCCATCCGGGCTAAACATGGCATTGATACCATACCCCAACCCTTTGTCGGGGTTCACTTTAAATGTACGCAGGGTATCTCCACTGGCCATGCTCCACAATGAGCCAACCCAGTCATATCCGGCGGTAATTAATTTTGACCCATCCGGGCTTAGGCTGACGGAGGTCATAATATCCTTAGATCCTACAAAGTCCCGGATCACCTTACCAGTCGAAATCTCCCAGAACTTTGCAGTTTTATCTGCACTACTACTTATGAAATATTTTCCATCATCAGTTACATCTATGTCGTTGATGGTAGATTTATGGCCCAGAAACGACCGGAGTTCGCGCCCCGAAGCTACATCCCATAACTTGATGGATTTATCACGGCTACCTGTAAGCAGGTATTTGCCATCGGGCGTAAATGCAACAGCTTTTATTGCTGCATAATGCCCACGTTGAATTACTGTTTCAAGTTTTTGAGCAAAGGCAATTGATGTTGAAAATAAGCAGGTTAGTGTAATTATAAATGTCTTCACCGAATACTGATTTTTGATGTTGAATTTATGAATTTGATTTGGAAACATTTTTGCTCTAAATCATTATATTTAGAATGCGTAAACCTAAACAGAATATTATGTCTTCCATTATTAGGGTGAGTTTTTTTTATCTGATTTGTATAATTAATGTAACTAATGCTTTATCTCAGGATAAAATTAGAAAACTACCTTCCAATATAAATCGCCCTTCGATTAACCTTTATGCCCCTTTTATTAGTGGAGATGGCAAAACCATATTATACCTGTCTGATTATACTGATGATGGGCATCATGGAATGCGGTGGGCTACAAAAAAAACAGTTTCAACCTGGAATGATGAGCTTGAGGTTAACAAATTGATCAATCGCCCAACGTTAAACTATAGGGGTGGTTATAGCCTTAGCTTTGACGGTAACCTGATGCTTTTTACCTCACGTAAATCAGGTTTGGGTGGGTTTGACTTATGGTCGAGCAATCGTAGGGGGAATGATTGGGAAGCTCCGAGCAACCTTGGATCTCCAGTAAATTCCAGAGAAAATGAAGGAGCAGGTATGCTATCTCCTGACGGTGAGTATCTGTATTTTATGCGTTGCGAAAAAATGAGCGAATATGGAGGTGCGAGTGGGTGTAGGTTAATGATATCCAAAAGAACATACAATGGCTGGGATACACCTGTAGAGTTGCCTTCTAATATCAATACAGGAAACTCTCAAACGCCGAGAATACTAGCTGATGGGGAAACGTTAATATTTGCTTCCGACAAATTTGGAGGTAAAGGTGGTCTGGATTTGTATATGACCACTAAATCGGGAGATACTTGGTCAGATCCTATTCCGCTTGATTTTATAAATACAGAAAATCACGATCAGTTTATTAGTATACCAGCCAAAGGGAGATATCTGTTTGCAGATGTTCAAGGTGACAAGGATAGAGAATTAGTTCAGATATTGATTCCTGATGAATTTCAACCTAAAAGAGTTATGCGAATTCAAGGTACAGTTATGGATGCTGCTTCGGGCGATCCATTGAATGCCAACCTTACTGTATTTAATGTAGGGGTGAGGGATCGTTTATGGAATGAACAGGTGGGTAAGAAAGGTGAATTTGCGATTGTTTTGAAAGAGGGTGCCGTATATGATGTGGCCGTAGATATGGACGACCCTACCTATCTATATTTTTCAAAGGTATATGATCTTAGTGAGGGGGTTGGAACCAGAGATAAGGAAAGTCTACAAGTGAAGCTGACAAAAATAGAGTCGGGGATGACTTATAATCCTGACATCTTCTTTGAAGAACACTCTTCAAATATTAGTGATAACTCAACCTTTGAGTTGCGGCGCATAGCTGAGGTGCTTAGGAAAAATCCAAGTATGGCTATAGAAATTCTCGTTAGTCAAAATAATTTCAGAAAGGACTCTATACAATCTGATGATGATCTTACTGAAATTGATCTTGATACTTTGATAGTGGAAGTTAAAAAACAGGTACTCCAGGATGTGGTGGAAAGTAAAGTTGAAGAAGATTCTTCGAGGTATGAAGAAAATAAGAGAGAACAAGATGAAATAGCCAACGATCAGGACGACGGCCAAATGGAATATAAAGTTGTGGAGGAGACACAAATAAAGAAACACTATCACAATGACCGAACTCAGAATCAGGCTACAGCCATAAAAGCTTATTTAGTTGGAAGGGGAGTTGCTGAAGACAGAATACTGTTAAGAACATCAAGAAAGGAAAAAGCTGCAGATACCGAATCTGATGTAGATTTGCCGGATGTTAAGGTTGAAGTTAAAATACTAAAGATTTAGTTACTGGCAACATACATGGGAACCACTATGAGAGTATGATCCCACATCAGTATCATTTCAATTTCATGCCCCATTTGTTCGAAAGCAATAGTGAATTGCTCAAAAAGATCTGGGGTTTTGATCGTGGCTACATCAACGGTCAGAGCATCTTGTTCAGGGTCTCTGTTTGACTCACCTGAAAACGGGACTATTCCCCACTGCCCAACCTCTTTATTGAATATAATAGTCCAGCTGTTGTTTCTTGGTATCGTAAATAATGAATAGGAACCAGCCTTAAGTAGTTTGTTACCTATCATTAGGTCTTTATCAGTAGTAAATATGGTTGCTTCGTTGGCGCCTGTTCTCCATACCTTATCATAGGGTACGAGATCTCCGAATATTTTACGGCCTTTCTTATAAGGTCTGCTGTAAGTGACAACTAGTTCTGTGTTTTCTCCTTCAAAAATGGCTTTATCTAGCGGGCTAAATGATTTTGTGTAGAATCTGAGCCCTACCATACCTATAATAATGATTGCTACTATAATGCCTCCTGCTACTACTAACTTTCTCATTTACTCCATGTTTTGTATGCTTATACTGAAATACAATATTAAAAGTTACTTTTCCGTATAATCTTCTGACTCCCTGAGTCCGCCACTTTTGTAATAATAGTACCAAACACCGGTTTTCTCACCATTCTTAAAATCCCCTTCAGCTTCTTTTTTGCCATTGTTATAGTAATATATCCACCTACCCTCTCTCAGGCCGTTTTCGAATTGTCCAATCTCTGTTACACTACCATCCTTTTCATAATAGCTCCATGAGCCGTGGGGAACTCCATTTTGAAACTGACATTCTATTTCCTTTTTCCCATCAATGTAATAGTTAACCTTAAGGCCATTGCCGTTTTTAAGGTCTCCTGCAGATAGAGTATCTCCATAAATGGTGAAATAGGGGCTTGTGCTCATGAGTCTACCTTTGTCCCAGGTTTCTTCCTGCATCAATAGGCCAGTAGTATGGAAGATGCCCCAAAGTCCGTCCTCAAGGCCGTGATAGAAACTGCCAACTGACCTTAGCTGTCCTTTGTCGTAGTAGGTAAACCATTGGCCATGCTGCTTGTCATTTTGGTATTTTCCTTCCTCCACTACATAGCCATCATTGTTAAAGTATCGCCAGTTACCCACTTTTATTCCATTGGAATAGAACCCTTGTATTGCGGGGTTTCTGTTGTCGAAATATGTAAGATAGACACTATCTTGCCAGCCATTTTTATAGAATTTCAGTTCCTCAAGCTCTCCATCTTTATAGAAGGATTGCCATTTGTTTTTTGCATGCCCTTCTTCATAATGCTTTATGCTTTTGATCTTTCCGTTTTCATGATACTCAACCCATGTGCTATCAGGCAAGCCAGCTTTATATTTTTGGATTTCCATTATTTTACCAAAATCGTAATATGATTTCCAAAGACCATCTTTGCTGCCATTGTTATATTTTCCTTCCTGAGTAAGTCTGCCGAATTGGTTGAACTCCTTCCATTGGCCATGGGTAGTATCAGCTTTGTAGCTTCCTTCGGCTAACAATTCACCATATGGTCCGTAATAATAAAAAGGCCCTTGCTGCACACCATTCTCAAAAGTTTTAACATACATAGGCTGTCCATCGTCATAGTATGTTACCCACTCCCCATGTTTTTTACCATTTTGATATTTCCCTGCCTGCTCGACGGTACCTGTGGGAGAAAGTCCAATCAAATCAGTAGGTTGATCATTTTTATATTTTACTTTAGCTTTAATACTTCCATTCGAATAGAAAAATCGCCAGACTCCTTCTCTTTTGTTATTTTCGAATTCCCCCTCTTCGAGTTTGATGTCGTTCTTATCATAAAACCTCCACATCCCCGTTTTCTCACCGTTCACAATATCTCCAATAGCATATGCGGAGCTGTCTGTGGTGAAAAGTTTGGTCTCCTGGGCGTGAACATCAATTGCCAGGATGGTTAATAAGGTTGCAATCAGGTTAATTATTTGTTTCATGGCCATGCTAAAGCAAATATTGTGCAAGGTAAATTATAAATTATTTTAATATTACAAGTGCCTTACTATCTTTGCGTCAAAGATAAAAACGTAATAAAAATATGGGTTATTTAGCGCTAGTACTGGTTTTAGTATTATTTGTTATGGCAATCATTTCTCCAATGATTTTTCCTAACAAAATGATCAGTGATAATAAGCACGATATAGACGGCTCTACTGAACAATAGCAGTAGCTTCTATTTCTAATAAATATTCGGGACTGATCAATCGGCTTACTTCTATCATTGAGGTTGCCGGTTTTATATCTCCAAATACTTCACCGTGTGCTTTGCCTATCATTTGCCATTGGCCAATATCGGTTACAAAGATTCTGGTGCGAATAACGTTAGACAATTGGGCTCCGGCTTTTTGAAGGCTTTCATCAATAATTTGTAGGATGCACTTGGTCTGTTCATAAGGGTTATCCTTGCCAACCAATTTCCCATCCTTAACTGACACTGTACCAGAAACTTCTATAGTATTTCCTATGCGTACAGCCCGGGAGTAGCCCACAATATCTTCCCAAGGGGCTCCGGTAGATATGTTTAACCTTTTGTCCATAGATACTTTTTGTTAGTTTTACTTTTTTATACCCCTAAAATATGAATAATATCTGTGTCTTTTGTGGTTCCAGCCATGGTAATGATCCCATCTATGATACTCAGGCAAAAACATTGGGTAAACTATTGGCTGAAAATAACAAAGCCCTTGTTTATGGTGGGGGCAACATAGGTTTAATGGGTGTAATAGCTGATGCGGTAATGGATAATGGAGGTAAAGTAGTTGGGATTATACCAGATTTCTTAATGAGAAAAGAAGTAGGTCATCTGGGTTTATCAGAACTTATAGTGGTGAGATCTATGCATGAGCGGAAACAGAAAATGACAGAATTGGCCGATGGTTTTGTTGCTATGCCTGGTGGCTTCGGTACACTTGAGGAGTTAGGTGAAATTCTTACCTGGGTTCAACTAGGGTTAATAAAAAAGCCGGTAGCGTTACTTAATGTAAATGGCTTTTATAATAACCTGTTGTTGCAAATGGACCACATGGTAAAGCAGGGGTTTCTAAAACCACAGAATCGTAAGTTGATTATTAACCTGAATAATGCTGAAGATGTCCTTCCTCTTCTGGAATCACATATACATGATGATTATTCTATTTGGGATGATCTGGACAAAACCTAACTTGATGAAAAAGTGTTCATTTATGCACAGCCATAATGTTTGAGGTTGAACATATTTAAAATGAGAACTTCCTCAATTGCGTTTAGAGGGCATTATAATTATGGTATACTTCTTGAAATACAATATTCTGAATGTTTTGGAATCATTGTATCATATCACTCAGAAAACTCCGTCAACATATACTGTTTTATATAGTAAGCATTTCTGTATCAGCAATAGGCTTTGCATGTCTTATCAGTAGTTTTGTTTTATTTAAGACATATGGTCAGGTGTCTGTGTTCATGGTTGGTATTGCTGTGACGATCTTTGCTTCCAATAGTGTAAATAGCATCAGCTATAAGTATTCTATTAAAGAGGTAAGTATCAGGAAATTGCTTGGGGCAGATTCATTGGCCATATACAAATTAATTCTTACCGAATCGTTTATACTATCTGTACTGGCATTACTCTTTAGTCTTATTGCATTGGATCTTGCCCCACTGAAAGGTGTGTTTAGCTTTAATTTAAAATATAACTTAAGCAGTTTTGGCGACCTGGTATTTGCATTTGTCTGCGTTTTGGTGGTGAGTATTACTACCGTTATATTCCCAGGTTATCGGCTGGTTAAAGCTGATATTATCAGTCATTTGAAAAAAAACTAAAATCCCCCAGTTTGGGTTATTTTAATGAAAAGAAATGAAATTATGTTCGCAATCTAATAAATCTGTCACGCAAAATTCTTAATTTTTAAGAACATGAGTTACAGTCGATGTGCATGAGAAAAATTTTGATTGGCCTTACTTTTTGTTCTTTTTTATTACCTTTTTTTTCAAAGTCGTATAGTCAAACACTGGGCTTTGAGTTAAATGATACGAAACGGGTCAATATTCCTTTTGAAGTCTATAATAACCTCATTGTTGTTCCTGTTGTCCTTAACAATCAGATACCCCTAAAATTCATACTGGATACCGGCGTACGGACTACTATTCTGACCGAAAAATCTTTTAGTGATATATTAAACCTGACTTACTCAAGAAAATATACGATTTCAGGGCTTGGGGGAGAGCGGCATGTAGATGCTTATATTACCAACAATGTATCTCTTTCACTTCCTGGCGTATCAGGAAAAGGGCATGCGATGTTGGTACTTGCGGAAGATTACCTTGAGTTGCGCAATTATCTGGGTACAGAGGTGCATGGCATATTGGGCTACGAGATCTTTAGCCGGTTTATAGTTACTATCAACTATGATAAGAAGGTATTAACGCTTACAACACCTGAACACTTTAAGAAACGCAGGAGGTTTCAGGAAGTGGAGATGAAAGTAGAGGATACAAAGCCTTACATTTCGGGACGTATTGTTTACAAAACGGGCGAGCATCTGGATGTGAAGTTGCTTGTTGATACGGGTGCCAGCCATGGGTTGCTATTGGATAAGTCATCAGATCCGCAGATAACAATACCAGAAAAACATATCACGACATCTTTAGGCAGAGGTTTGGGGGGATTGTTGGAAGGAGAAATGGCCCGCCTGAAATATTTTCACCTCGGAGAAGCATGCTGGCAGGATATCCTTGCCACCTTTCCCGAAACAAATTCTTTTCTTGATAGCCTCAAAAATGTAGGGACATTTAGAAACGGTTCTGTCGGGGGTGAAATTCTCAGCCGATTTACCGTGGTTATTAACTTTCCTGAAGAAAAGCTGTATCTAAAAAAAGGAAAAAGCTTTAAGAAGGATTTTACCTATAACCTAAGTGGTTTGGTGGTTAAGGCCATTGGTAGTCGCTTAAATACTTATGAGATTACAGAAGTACGCAAAAATTCAGTCGGCGAAAAGGCTGGCTTTAAGAAAGGCGATGTTCTCGTTTCCATCAATAGCATTGATGCCAGTAGGTTGAGGTTAAGTAACATTACAAATTTTCTTAATGCCAGGGAGAACAAAAAGCTGAAGCTAACCGTCTTACGGGACGGCGTTAAAATCACTCAAACTTTTCGTTTAAAGAGCCAGATTTAGTTATTACTGAAGAAGTTAAGAAACTGAGACTGGCGCTTTTTATAAGAGGTATACAGGTACTTCTGCATACTTCTAAGTCGTATAGAATTTAATATTGATCTTGAAAGAGCTTCAGAGGTAATGCCATCCTTAAGAATAAACTCTTGAGCACCAACTAAATACGACTCTCCGTAATTTGAATTCTTTAAAATCGCAATGGGGATATCACGGGTTTTAGACCATGATGAGAGCTTACCGAGAAGGCTTTTTAAGTAGGGTTCCTCCAGGTTGTCATCTATCAGGATGCAACTGGGACGAAACCGCATGATCTTTTTATAGACGGTTTTTAGGTCGAAGCCTATTTCTGCATGATAACTTTTAGTTTTGATCTCTTTTAGCTTTTCGTAAATATTACTAAGTTCGATCGGGTTGTTTCCAATTAAAAATATATTAATGGCATCATTGCTAGTTTTGTTAGTAGATATCGAATTCATAGGCCAACTTGTTTTTGTAAATTAAACGCTTTTATCTGTAATAAGTTTGATCATTATATTCTATTTTTTAGAAAATTATTCACATTTGATGTTAATACGCTGGTGGTGAGAAAGGTAATCGTTATAGGAGGAGGGCTTGCTGGTTTAGTAACTTCTATTTGTTTACGCAAGGCTGGTTTGCCTGTAACATTAATAGAGAAAAAGACATATCCATTTCACCGAGTATGTGGCGAATACATTTCTAATGAGGTTTGTGGCTTTCTGGAGCGCCTCCAAATATTTCCGGATCATGTCAGGCCATCACTTATTACTCGTCTTCAGATTACTTCTGTAAATGGTAAATCTGCATTTCTGCCATTGGATATGGGTGGTTTTGGGTTGAGTCGATTTGAAATGGATTACTTCATGTATCAAAAGGCAGTAGATATGGGGGTGGAGTTTATCCTACAGAGTCAGGCAGGAGCGGTGAGGTTCGAGGAAAATAAGTTTTTAGTTGACATCGAGGGAGCTTCTAGTATGGAAGCAGAGGTGGTTGTGGGAGCATTTGGGAAAAGATCGAGGCTGGATAAGCAAATGGGGAGAAGGTTTTTGGTAAAAAGATCACCCTATATTGGGGTGAAATACCATATTCAATATGACCAGCATCCAGATGACCTGATTGCACTCCATAACTTTAAGAATGGGTATTGTGGCATCAATAAAATAGAAGAGGATAAATATAATCTATGTTATTTGTCGGCGCGGTCTAACTTATCGAAGTCATCAGATATTTCCGACATGGAAGATCATATCCTTAGTCAAAATCCACATTTGAAGAGAATATTTACTGAAGCTAAATTCCTTTTTGAAAGACCTGAGGTTATCAATGAGATTTCATTTGAAACCAAGGAGTCCGTAGATCAGCATGTGTTGATGTGCGGTGATGCTGCGGGTATGATCACTCCTTTGTGCGGCAATGGCATGGCCATGGCCATTCGATCAGCCAAAACCTTGTCAGGAGAAATCATCAATTACTTTCATAACCACCATTCGAGAGAAAAACTTGAAAGTAACTATGGGCAAAGATGGCGGGTGCTGTTTGAAAGGAGGTTGTGGGCAGGCAGACAGATACAAAAACTTTTTGGCTCAGAGCATGCCTCCAACCTTGCCGTTCTTATAGCCAGGAGGTCAAGGTTTATAGCTGATTTTTTGATTAAACAAACACATGGTGAGGCTTTTTAATAGCCCGCTTTAATAGCCTGGAGCACCTGACTGTTATCCAGGAAAAAATAAATAAAAAAGATGTTCAGGCATAAGGCAGAGATGGTGTTTAGCCACATAGTGTAGCTGTAATTTGCTTTATTTATATCCACATGGACTTTCAAGTACCAATAGCCAAAGTACATTACAACTGGAAGCATCCCCAGCACAAAATGCAAGGCATATTTGTCATGATGATATTCCATAAAGTAAAAAACAAAGCAGCCAACTGCTATGGAAAATGCTATGGCAGTAAAATGAAAAGTACCCTTAATTCCCAGTTTATAACTTAAAGTATTATCTCCTCTTTTGGAGTCTTCCTCATGCTGATAGATCTGTGTCATGGGGTAAGAGCCCCATAATACCAGTGAGGTTAGTAAAGCAGGTATTACTACATGTGCCTGCTCTAGTACATGAAAGCCGTATTTATTCAGCCCCATATAGGCCATAATGAAGGTAAAGATTCCCTGAAAGAAACCTGCAATGAACCAACTGAGCCAGGCATATTTCTTTATTCGCACTAAAGGGTGGCTGTAAGCTTTAGAAACTAACCCATAAATAAATAGCATGAGCGCAAACTGCCAACTGATAAGCAAGGCCAAACCTATAGCAACCAAATCAAATATTAGTGCCGTATAGTACAGGCCTCTTACTACCTTCGGTGGGTTTTTTAAACCACCAATACTTTTCTCGTCTTTATCAAAATAGCTATTGTAGCCGTTGCTTGCAGGGTAAAGAAAAAAATGAAGAGCAATGAAAACAATGATGATCCGGCTTTCATTAATATTTGGTGAGACCGCCAGGGCAAATAGAAATACCGGTAGGAGAAAAAACGAAAAAGGGATACGCAGGTGGAGCCATGTAGATTTTTTAAACATACATTATATTCTTTTACGCCAAGATATCAATTTTTAATTATTATTGATCAATGAATGCATACATCACCTCTATTGCCACATCAAATCCCAGATTCAAAATCAAGCAGCAGGATGTTCTTGATTTTATGATTCGGGCACATCAGTTGAAAGGTGTTGATGCAGATAAATTAAGGGTACTTTATCGAGCTACAGGTATATTATCGAGGTATTCGGTAATAGAAGATTATCAGTCATCCCTGGTCAGACAATTTTTCCCTGACAATAAAAAGCTTGAGCCTTTCCCTTCTACTCAGGAGCGTCTTGAACTCTTTCAGCAGGAAGCTATCACATTGTGTGTTGAAGCTGCCAAAAGAGCCTTAACGACTACTCGTGCTGAACAAATTACGCATTTAATTACGGTAAGTTGTACAGGTATGTATGCCCCTGGTATTGATATAGAACTTGTCGACAGGCTCGGTCTAAATTCACATGTAGAGAGGACAGGTATTAATTTTATGGGATGCTATGCGGCTTTTAATGCAATAAAAGTGGCGGACGCTATATGCACGGCCAATAAAGGTGCAAAAGTACTTGTAGTATGCGTGGAGTTGTGTAGTATTCACTTTCAAAAGAAAGCCATGGACGACTATATGCTGGCCAATGCACTTTTTGGCGATGGTGCAGCTGCGGTAGTGGTGACAGGAAAACCGGTGACAGGTGTAAATCTAAAAACCACTTCTTTTTTCAGCGAGTTATTCAGAAATGGCCATGAGCATATGGCTTGGAAAATCGGTAATTTTGGTTTTGAAATGCGTCTTTCTTCCTACGTGCCCGATGTTATCGAGTCAGGTGTTAGACTGTTAACCCAAAAATTACTTGATAAAGGAGGAGTCGATAAATTTGACTATTTTGCCATACATCCGGGGGGAAAAAGAATTTTACAGGTTATTGAAAAGGAGCTTGGTATTAGTAAAAGGGAAAATCAGGAGGCACATGACATTCTTTCTGAATATGGCAATATGTCTTCACCGACTATTTTATTTGTATTAAAGCGGGTTATGGATAAATTTAACATGGAGGATAATGGTAAGAATCTTTTAGGGCTTGCTTTTGGTCCGGGGCTTACACTTGAGAGTATGCTTTTAACAATTGAATCTCATTAATGGCGTCAAAATTTGTACAGCGAAGTAATGAGGCAGAGCTAATGGATGACCTCGAAAGTTCAGGAGAGGTTATTGATCAGACACTTAAAGAATTGGAAACCATTAACAAATGGCTGGGGGGAAATCATGTTACCGTCAATGGGTTGGATTTGCTGATGGGAAAAGCCAGTGTAAGGCCTGACATTTTAACGATCGCAGATCTTGGGTGTGGCGGGGGTGATATGCTAATGATGATCGCAGATTGGGCACGAAAGCGCCAACAGCCCATAAACCTGATAGGTATAGATGCAAACCCGAATATTGTGGCATTCGCCAAGAAGAATACTCAGGATTACCCTGAAATAAGCTATAAAGCCATTAACATTTTTTCAGATGAGTTTAAAGCATTGAAATATGATGTGGCAACCTCTACGCTTTTTACGCATCATTTTACCAATCATAAGCTTGTCGGTTTATTTGCACATATAAAATCCCAGGCAACCATAGGTATGGTAATTAATGACTTGCATCGCCATTGGTTTGCCTATCACTCCATCAAATGGTTGACCGCTGCTTTTTCAAAATCTGCCATGGTAAGAAATGATGCAGCCGTATCTGTACTCAGGTCGTTTCATAAAACTGAAATTGAGAAAATATTAGAAAACTCTAATATTACTAACTATTCACTCAGGTGGATGTGGGCCTTTCGATGGCAATTGGTTTCGTGGTTTTAGTGCCAGTCGGTCAAGCTGTAGATTAAGCAACGGGATCCGGCATACCTTAGCCGGAAACCCACTTTATCTTACTTTCGATTGGCTTACGCTTACCAGTAGGCCACTTATCACCTTTAGGCATTCCTATGTACAGAAAACCTAACAGTAAGTCATGCTTTCCTAAGCCGAAAAATGGCTTGGCCTCCTCATAGAATGTAACCCCTCCTGTACTCCAATAGCACCCGACTTTATGGGCCGAAGCCGTGAGCCACATATTTTGCACAGCACATGCAGTAGCACAGATCTCTTCTATCTCGGGTATTTTTTGTTCTTCATCCCTGTGCATGCCAATGGCTATTACATGTGAGCATTCCAAAGGTTTATTTTTCAGCTTGGTATAGGTTTCTTCTTTGAAGGAGTCACTGTTTTGTTGTTTGTAGAGATCACTTTGAAAGTCTCCCAGCTTTTTCAGACCTTCTTCTTTGAATATCACAAACCTCCATGGCTCGGTCAGTTTATGTGTTGGTGCCCAATTAGCATTATCCAGCATGTTTTCAATTACCTTATCATCAACCAGTTCCCCGGAGAACATATTGGTGTATATTGACCGACGAGTTTTTATGATTTCATTTACCGTTTCAATAAAATCCATTTATACTTTCTTTTTATTAAGTAATTTAACCTCTCAAAATAAATTGGTTAAGCCACATTAGTGGCTTTGAAGTGATTAAATATAGAGAATGAAAAACACAATCTTTCTTTTATGCCTTTTCTTTTCAGTGCAACTTTTTGCTCAAAAGCATATTAAAACCGGATTTGAACAAAATGGAGGTACCTCGCCCTATCATGAAGTAATTGACTATTATAAAATGCTATCCAAGCAGTATCCGGAAGTTTATATTCAAGAAATGGATGAAACAGATAGTGGTAAGCCGCTGCACATGGTAATAGTGGATGTTGATGCAGACTTTGATCTAAATAGATCAAGGGCAAAGGGAAAGACTATTATCATGATCAATAACGGGATACATCCCGGAGAACCGGATGGTATTGAGGCCTCACAAATGCTGGTACGCGATTATGTAGTGAGTGCAAAAATGAAAAAAGCTCTAAAGGACATTGTACTGGTGGTGATCCCTATTTATAACATTGGTGGCGCACTAAACAGGAATAGCTTCACCCGAGCGAATCAAAATGGGCCGGAAAAGTATGGGTTTAGGGGTAATGCTAGAAATTATGACCTTAATAGAGACTTTATAAAAGCCGATACAAAAAATGCATTGGCTTTTTATGAAATATATCATTTAGCGAAGCCCGATATTTTCATAGATACCCATGTTAGTAATGGGGCTGATTATCAGTATAGCATTACACACTTGGCCACACAGCATAATAAGATCGGGGGTGATATGGGTGCATACATTGAAGGTAGCTTTACTCCTCAGCTCGAAACCCTAATTGCTAAAAAAGGAAGTGAAATCACCCCTTATGTTAATGTGTTTAACCAAACACCAGATTCAGATGGTATCACTCAGTTTATGGATTACCCCAGGTACTCTACAGGATATACCACTTTGTTTAATACTTTGGGTTTTATGATTGAAACACATATGCTCAAACCCTTTAATGTTAGAGTAAAAGCCACTTACAACTTCATCGCGAGCGTTATAGAAATAGCGAGAAAGGACGGGGGGAAGATCAGGGCCATGCATAAGGATAATGTGCCAGAGCCGGGCAGCTTATATCCAGTTACCTGGAAGCTGGATTCTGAGAAATCAAGGGAAATAGGTTTTAAAGGTTATGAGGGGGAGATGGTTGCCAGCAAGGTTACTGGGCAGCAGCGTATTTTTTATAATCGGGGAAAACCCTTCAATAGAAAGATTCCTTACTATAATATTTATAATCCCACCAAAGAGGTCATTCTTCCCAAGGCATACATTGTGCCGCAGGGATGGCATGCAGTGCTAAACAGGTTGAAAGTTAATGACCTGACCTATTCAAGGCTTGAAAACGATACAACAATAGAGGTTGAAAGTTACAAAATAGTTAAATACGAAACGTCACCCTCAGCATATGAAGGGCATTACCCACACAATAGTGTTGAAGTAGATAAATTAAAAACAGATGTAAGTTTCAGAGCTGGAGACTATGTCTTTTATGTTGATCAGCCCGGAGGGAAGTACCTCGTGGAAACTTTAGAGCCAGAAGCAACGGATTCATTTTTCAACTGGAATTTTTTTGATACTATCCTGCAGCAGAAGGAGCATTTCTCCCCTTATGTTTTTGAGGATATTGCCTGGCAGTTGCTTGAAGAAAAACCTGAACTTAAAGAGCTTTTCGAAAAGAAAAAAAGCGAAGATATAAAGTTAGCAGGTAGCTGGCATGCTCAGCTAAGTTTTATTTATATGCATTCGCCTTATTATGAAGAGGCTCATATGCAGTATCCAATATACCGTATAGTGGATTAAGTAATAGACCGGATAAAACATGCATAAGTAGTATCAAAAAAGAGTGGAGCGATCATCTTTAAATAAGAAATCTATTTTCTAATTTAGCGATTTGGCAGGAGTGGGATCAAAAGAAGCTGACAGATGTAATGCCAAAAGAACATGAAGCTAAAAGCCAGAGAATACTAAAAATAAAACACACACCAATGAAAAAGCATTTTAGGGACCAGTTTCAATATAATGCATGGGCGAATCAAAGGGTGTTGATCACCCTTGAAAGCAGCAATGTCAAAAATGACAAGGCGCTCCAGCTTTTTAGCCACCTGTTGTCAGCTCAAATTATTTGGCTTAATCGTATTAAAGATATTCCTACCTCACCTTTTCCATTATGGGAGCAATATAAGCTGCGAGAACTTCGCAGTATGACAGAGGAAAGCTCTGTTAACTGGCTTAGCTATCTGGAAGAACATAAGTTTGACACCTTTGAGGAAATGATCTTTTATAAAAACACTGAGGGCAAGAAGTTTGAAAACACCATAAGGGAGATCATAAATCAGGTGTTGAGTCATAGTTCATACCATAGAGGTCAAATAGCCATACTGTTAAAGGAGGAAGGTATTGAGCCTCCGGTGACGGATTATATTGTTTATGCAAGGCAGAAATAAACAAAATATTTTATCAAGTTGTTAGAGGGGTAATCTCAACCCCTTGGTCCCATGAAAGATTACGCATTTTTTATTGCGCTTTTATTTTTTACCAACTTTCTGTTCGCCCAGTCTGACATTACAATATGTCATACTTCTCCTACGCAGGCTTTCGCGATGTTTGCTTCCGACCAAAAATTTAATGGGGAACATGCTGAGCCTGAGCCATATTTACACTATAGCAAGGACGGTAAAATGATTAAGATAAAGACAGCTGATGGCAAAACTGCTAATGCCTATTTGCTGGAGGCGCAGGAGGATTCCGATGATTATTTGTTTGTGATTCATGAATGGTGGGGACTAAATGGTCACATCAAAAAAATGGCAGAGAAATATTATCGAGAGCTGGGTAACGTTAATGTGCTGGCCCTTGATCTATATGATAGCAAGGTTGCAGAGACCAGGGAGAAAGCCTCAGAATACATGGGACAGGCTGATGAAAAGAGAGTTCGTGCAATTATACAAGGGGCACTTGACTATGCTGGAAATGGTTCGAAAATAGCTGCCATTGGCTGGTGTTTTGGTGGAGGGTGGGCTCTGCAGGCGGCTATGATGGCAGGCAATGAGGCCCGAGGAGCCGTAATATACTACGGTATGCCAGAAAAGGATCTAAATAAAATCAAAGAGAAAATAAACTTTCCTGTTTTGGGTGTATTTGCCAGAAATGATAATTGGATCACTCCTGAAGTAGTCTCAAAATTTCAGAAGGATATGCAGACGGCAAATAAGGAACTCAAGATTCACTTTTACGAAGCAACTCACGCGTTTGCTAACCCTAGCAACCCTAACCATGATATGAAGGCGGCTGAAGACGCTTACCAAAAGTCATTAGCATTTTTGAAGGAAGTGCTGGATTAAGTGTTATTATATTCATGTACCTTTTACCTCGTTTTTGCTTAGGATATAAAAGTATTAGGAGTTAGCTTAAACGATGGTAAGGTAAATCCAATCATAAAATGTCTATGGCTGAGCTACTTAATGCAAGTAAAATTACTGCGTTTCTAACTTTTTTATTGATCGTCACATTGGGGTTTCAGGCAATGTCAAAAACCACAATAAAGCACGGAAGCATGGATCTGACTCAAATAGATATAAGTAATGCGGAACCAATAGTGCTTGACGGAGAATGGGAGTTTTACTGGAAGCAGATCCTGTTTCCATCTGATTTTACCTCTAAGAAGCATCCTTCAGCCCAATATATAAAGGTTCCAGCTGTTTGGAATGGTCTTAAACTGGGTAATTCAGAATTAACAGGGGAAGGTTATGCTACATACAGGTTGGTTATAACAAAAGATGAAAAGCCAGACTTGCTCAGTCTGGATATACCAAATGTATATACTAATTATGCGCTATGGGTTAACGGGGTAATGCTGGCTTCCAATGGTGTTGTTTCAAAAGAAGGGTCACAAGCAAAACCAGCATGGCGGCCACATGTGAAGATTTTTGAAGCTCAGGGAAAAACTATTGAGATCATTTTGCAGGTGTCGAACTTTCATCATAACCGTGGAGGGGTGCATAAATCTATAAAGCTTGGTACACCGGATAATATTAGCAGGCAGCATGAATTCATAGTTGTTTCAAATGTTCTTCTGGTGGGAGGTTTATTGATATTGGGGGCTTTCTTTATTGGTTTTTTTCTGATAAGGAAAGGACTGTGGGCAACGTTGTATTTTGGCCTCTTGTGTTTATTCTGGGGTATTAGAGCTCTTTTTTCCAATATTTACCTCATTACATCGTTTTTCGATAGCATTAGCTGGGAGCTGGCCATTAGAGTGGAGTATCTTTCGTTATACCTTAGTATGCTGGTGGGTATGCTATTTATAAGTCAGGTGTTTTTGGATAAGAAGAAGTCTATTTATAAGTATACACTTATCATGATCAACTACTGCATTATTGCATTAACGGTCATTTTGCCGCCTGTTTTTTTTACTCAATTACTTACTACCTACCAGTTTTTTATTGCAGTAAATTTTCTGTTTGTTATAATCGTTATTGTAAGGGCAATATTTAAGAAACAGCACGAGGCATGGTTCAGCGCAATGGGTATTATCATTGGAATGACCCTGTTTGCCTATGAATTAACAGCCTATGCTGTGGTTGTTAAAATAAACTTTATATTTCTCAACTTCGGATACCTAGCCGTTTTCTTCCTCAATTCCCTGGTATTGGCATACCACTTCGTGGGAGCCTACAAGCAGATCAATGTTCTGGAAGAGGAAAGAAATCGAAGTCTGGAAGGAAGATTGAGGGGCATTTAGCCCCTGTTTCTTTTCAAGCGTAGGTTTTTAAATCGCTTTCTTAAAAGGAAGATTATAATTGAGGTCATCAGCAAAAATGGCCACAAGTAAGTAACTCCTATTATAAAACCTTTTAGAAGGTCCCAGCCGCCGCTAAACCCATCAGTCATTTTTAGCCAAAAACTCTTTGAAGGGGCCTGACTGGCTGTATAAATATCCTGATATGCACTGAGGTGAATGGTTGACATATTTACCTGGCTATTCAAAAAATTAAGCCTTCCTTCTTTTGCCTCTATCTCTTCGCGGATCATGCGCAGTTCATTTTCGACCTTAAGAATGTCCTCCACCTTATGAGCTTTTTTCAATATTTCCCTGTATTGCTCTTCTACCGCTCTTTTATTCTTTAGCCTGATCTTCAGATCAACAAACTCTTCAGTAACATCCTGGGCATTGATATTATTGGTGTAGACGAATGATGCCTGAGTAATTATTTTCTTAAGGAGTGCACCCAACTGATCCTGCTGTACACGAATAGTCATTTCGAGAGATAGCCGATAATTATTGTTAGTGCGATTATCTGTATTCACATACGCATTAAACTGCTTAATGATATTGTCAATATTTGATTTTGCTGAATCCAGATTTTCTACCTGCATGTTGACATTTGCTGTTTTGATCACTTTTCTTTCTACAGGACCTGACAGACTTGCAAACCTGATATCAGGAGGGGAAGATTGTTCCGTAGCTGGTATTTCCTGTAAATCTTCTGCATAGCTAAACTCACCATTCATGCTTTTTTCACCTTGACAGGCACCCATGGTTATGACCATCATTATTAAGAGATATTTCAGCGGCTTTTTCATAGTTATCTATTTTACATTTTTAATATAGATGCTTCAAACTAGCTAATTCCATAACTTTGATCGCTGAAAAAGTCACTTTTAATTTTTATCATCTTATAATTTCAATTGCATACCTTTACGAGCATGAGCAAACCTGAAAAAAAGTTATTTCTCCTTGATGCCTACGCACTTATTTACAGAGCCCATTTTGCTTTCAGCAAAAACCCAAGAATCAGTTCTAAGGGGGTGAATACTGGCGTAATGTTCGGTTTTATGAATACTCTCTTAGAGGTGTTGCAAAAGCAGAAGCCTACACATATAGCAGTTGCTTTTGATACCTCTGCTCCTACGTTCAGGCATGAGCAATTTGCGGAGTATAAAGCTCATCGGGAAGAAACACCTGAAGATATAAAGACTGGGATTCCGGTGGTTAAGGATATTGTAAGGGCATTTAATATCCCTGTAATTGAGCTGGATGGATATGAAGCAGATGATATAATTGGTACCTTGGCTAAAAAAGCTGGCGAAGCAGGGTTTGAGGTGTTTATGATGACGCCAGACAAGGATTTTGGACAGTTAGTGGATGAGCATGTTTACTTATATAAACCTGCTTATATGGGCAATGCGGTAGATGTACTTGGAGTACCAGAGGTACTGGAGAAATGGAACATAGAACGTGTTGATCAGGTAAAGGATATGCTGGGTTTGCAGGGAGATGCTGCCGATAATATTCCTGGGATTCCGGGTATTGGGCCAAAGACAGCGGCAAAACTTATCAAAGAATTTGGATCAGTGGAAGAGCTGGTAGCCAATGTGGATAAGCTCAAGGGTAAGCAAAAGGAAAACGTAGAAACTTACGGGCAGCAAGGAGTACTTTCAAAAGAGTTGGCAACCATTAATACGGAAGTGCCTATAGAGTTTAATGAGAAGGAACTGCTTTATGAAGGCCCTGATGAAGAAAAGCTGAAGCCAATATGCGAAGAGCTTGAATTCAAGACGATCATGAAGCGCATATTCGGAGAGGAGGCATCAGGTAAAACTGCACCATTATCTTCAGGTCAACTTTCGATGTTCAGTGATGAAAGTAAGGCTACCATTGATGCAAATGAGACCGTTGCTGTTGAAAAGGGAAGTATCAAATCAGTTGAACATGATTATCATCTGATCACTTCAGCAGAAAAGAGAAAAGAATTGATAGAGTTTCTGCAAAAGCAGGAAGAATTTTGCTTTGATACAGAAACCACGGACATAGATGCTGTGGAGGCGGAGGTCGTGGGACTCGCGTTTTCCTATGTTAAAGGTGAAGCCTACTATGTGGCACTTGCGGAAAGCTTTGAAGAGTCCAAGGCAATATTGCAGGAGTTTAAACCTGTGATGGAAAATGAGAAAGTTGCCAAGATAGGCCAAAACGTTAAGTATGATATTCTTGTGCTAAAGAAATATGGTATACATGTGAAAGGGAAGATATTTGATACCATGTTAGCACATTATGTTATTGAGCCAGAAATGCCTCATAACATGGATGCCATTGCGGAGCAATACCTGAACTATACATGTGTGCCGATTACTGCTGTTTTAGGAGCTAAAGGCAAGCAACAGAGGAATATGCGTGATATTGCACCTAAAGATATAGTGGAGTATGCAGGAGAGGATGCTGATATAACGCTGCAGCTAAAGCAGGTGCTGTCCGAGCAACTTAAAAAGGAGGAAAAACTAGTCAGCCTCCTTGATAAAGTTGAGTACCCGTTGGCTTATGTGCTTTCGGATATGGAGTTTGAAGGTGTAAGAATAGATGAGGGTGCATTGAAGCAGATGTCTGCTGAACTTCAGGAGGCTAGCGTGCAGGCTCAGGAAGAAATATTTAAAATAGCCGGATGTGAGTTTAATATAGCATCTCCAAAACAGTTGGGTGAGGTTTTGTTTGATAGACTGAAGCTCATGGAAAAACCTAAAAAGACCAAATCAGGACAGTATGCTACAGGTGAAGAAATTCTTAGCAGGCTGGCTGCAGAGCATGATATAGCAAGGAAAATACTTGAATTTAGAGAGTATCAAAAACTCAAGTCTACTTACGTGGATGCATTGCCTAAAATGATCAGTGCGAGTGATGGCAGAGTTCATACTGATTATGGGCAGGCTGTAGCAGCAACGGGTAGGTTGAGCTCTAATAACCCGAACCTTCAGAATATTCCAATAAGAACTGAGAAGGGGAGAGAAATCAGAAAGGCATTTGTTCCAAGAGATGAGAATCATGTGCTGCTGTCAGCAGATTATTCACAGATCGAACTTCGAATAGCGGCATCTTTTGCGCAAGATAAAGATATGATAGAGGCCTTTAAGAATGGCAGAGATATTCATGCTACTACAGCGGCAAAAGTTTTTAATGTTGCCCTTGAAGATGTTGATCCTAATATGAGACGGAAGGCTAAAGAAGTCAACTTCGGGATTATCTACGGAATATCGGCGTTTGGTTTATCTCAAAATCTTAACATTCCACGATCTGAGGCCAATGATATTATCAATGCTTATTTCAAAGAGTTTTCTTCCATCAAAAAGTATATGGATGACTCTGTTAATAAAGCTAAGGAACAGGGGTATGTGGAAACCATTATGGGCAGAAGAAGGTATCTTCGGGATATTAACTCCAGAAATGCCACTATGAGAGGCTATGCCGAACGAAATGCTATCAATGCCCCGATTCAGGGTAGTGCAGCAGATATCATCAAGGTAGCCATGGTTAACATTCACCAGTGGTTGAAGGAAGAGAAGCTTAGCACCAAAATGATATTGCAGGTGCATGATGAATTGATCTTCGATGTGCCTAAGGCTGAAGTTGAAAAGGTTAAGGAGAACGTGATCAGGCTTATGATGTCGGCCGTGAACCTGGAAGTGCCTTTGGAAGTGGAAGCTGGTGTAGGCGAAAACTGGTTAAAAGCACACTAAAATTTAGTTAATACATAATATGTCGAACATACCTGATCGGGAATCAATAATAGCAGCTCATGAAAGGGTTGCTCCATTTATTCACCGTACACCAGTTTATACTTGTGAAAGTTTAAATAAAATAACTGGCGCGAATCTATTTTTCAAATGTGAGAACTTTCAAAAAGTAGGCGCATTCAAGGCTCGAGGAGGAATGAACGCTATTCTTTCGCTCTCATCCGAAGAAAGGAAATCCGGTGTGGCCACACATTCTTCGGGCAACCATGCCCAAGCTGTGGCATTGGCTGCAAAAGAGAATGGCGTAAAAGCTTATATAGTAATGCCATCTAACTCCGCTACTGTAAAGAAAGCAGCCGTGTTAGGGTATGGTGCAGAACTGATTGAATGCGAACCTACATTACAGGCGCGAGAAGAAACTTTACAAACGGTTGTTGAAAAAACCGGGGCTACATTAGTCCACCCTTATGATGATCATCGAATCGTAGAGGGGCAAAGTACCGCTGCAAAAGAGTTGATCGAGGATGTTAATGAAAAGCTTGATTTTATTTTAACTCCGGTTGGAGGGGGAGGCATGCTAAGTGGGGCATCTTTAGCGGCACATTACTTTTCAACAGGAACTAAAGTTATTGGTTGTGAACCATCAGGTGCGGATGATGCATACCGCTCCTTCAAATCGAAGAAACTAGTGCCTCAGATCAATCCTCAAACCATTGCAGATGGTTTAAGAACTTCTCTTGGCAAAAAGCCTTTTGAGATTATCATGAGACATACAGAGGATATTTTACTAGCAGATGATGCTGAAACTATAGCTGCTATGCAGATGATCTGGGAGAGAATGAAAATAGTAGTAGAGAGCTCTTCGTCAGTTCCTTTGGCTGCTTTGATTAGAAATAAGGATCAGTTTGCTGGTAAAAATGTAGGGATTGTTATCAGTGGGGGTAATGTAGATTTGAAAGAGTTACCTTTTTAAGTTGCTTTTAGGAGAAAAAAGCACATTAACACCAAATATAAGTTCCGGTGATTTGCGAAATAATAGTTTACTCTATTGAGGCAGCTCTTAAAGCTCAGAAAGGAAGATCTGATTGTATAGAGTTATGTGATAATCCGGGAGAAGGAGGGGCCATAGTACGGGGTTTCTGTTGCGTATAGCTGACTCGGAGAAGATCAAAGGAGTTCGAGCGACTGTGGAATCAATAAAATAAGTGCTTTGTGGCATATGTTTAGCTCTAAGTTTTGATCAGGAGATAATTCCTTATGGATATATACCAGAGATAGGAGAAAGCGTTCTTATTGAGTCTGGTTTTATAAGATTAGTCGGTGGAGAGGTTTCCCCACCGACTAATAGTAGTACTATTTAATTAATTTACTTTCCGCTTAAATTTGTCGAACTTTGATGCATTTTCTCTTGGAGGGAAGGAGTTATCATCAGGGTTAGTATCGGCAGTTTCTTCATTGGGATCGAATTTGATTGAGGCGACTTCTTTTTCAAAGACAAAGACTTTAGTCACTTCTTTCTCATTCATTCTCCAGATTTCAGCAGGGATTCTCTCCGTACTTTTGCTTCCATCTGTAAAGGTAAATTCAACAATTAATGGAGTAACCAAGCCGCCTTTATTGGCAAACTTTACCTGATAGAGGTTCTTATCAGCAAACTTTTGCATGATCGCCTTATCATCTACCTTGTTCATAAATTCTCCATAATACCTTGGATCAGTTTCAACCAATGAGAACTCTTCAGGGCCATTGCTGAAATCCATAGCTTTGTTGTCTTCACCTTTAGCCGTAAGATCCCCTTTTTTCACCTTTTTGCCTTTGTTCTCTATATCGTTGCTTTCAGTTCTTAAGCGGAACCACTTTACCTCCTCAACTCCTACATCTACATGGTCGACGCTATAGAACCAGCCCTTCCAGAACCAGTCAAGATCAACAGCAGAGGCATCTTCCATACTTCTGAAAAAGTCAGCGGGCTTAGGGTGTTTGAATTTCCATCGGTTAGCATATTCTTTAAAAGCCGCATCGAATAGCTCAGGGCCCATTACCGTTTCTCGTAATACCGTTAGTGCAGCTGAAGGCTTACCATAGGCATTGTAACCGAACTGTACTACTTGTTCAGAGTTTGTCATGATAGGCCTGATATTGCTTTTATCTCCTTTCATGTATGTTACTATACCCTTAGGGGTACCCCATTCCAGGTCTAACTCAGGGTAACGTTCTCTTTTAGTTTCTTTTTCCAGAAACGTATTTAACCCTTCATCCATCCATGTCCATTGCCTTTCGTCTGAGTTAACGATCATTGGGAAATAATTATGTCCCACTTCGTGAACGATAACGCTTACCATGCCATCGCGGAGTCTTTCAGAAATCACTCCGTTTCTTGGTCTTCCAAAGTTGAAGCAGATCATTGGATATTCCATGCCTTGGTTTGCAGCATTTACAGAAATGGCAACAGGATAGGGGTAATCAAATGTCCTTGCAGAGTACACTTCAAGGGTGTTTTTAACAGCTTTTGTGGATTCAGCCCAAAGCGGATTTCCTTCTTTCGGGTAAAATGACATAGCCAAAGGTGTATTAGTCTCCAATTTCACTGCCTGGGCATCCCAGATATACTTTCTTGATGAGGCGAATGCAAAATCTCTTACATTCTTTGCCGCAAATTTCCAGGTCTTGGTTTTTGTGGCTTTGTTTTTCTCATTAGCAATTGCTTCTTCCTCTGTTACGATGAACACCGGGGCTTCATAGCTTTTCCTGGCTTGCTCAAGTCGTTCATATTGTGTTTTTGTAAGTACTTCCTTAGCATTGGTAAGTTCACCGGTAGCAGCTACAATGTGATCTGCTGGCACGGTTATATTCACCTGATAGTCTCCGAATACAAGTGCAAACTCTCCTCTTCCTATGAATTGCTTGTTTTGCCACCCCTCATAGTCGTCATAAACAGCCATACGCGGAAACCACTGTGCACATGTATAAGCATAGTTATCGTCGGCAGGGAAATACTCATACCCTCCACGGCCGTCAATCGTCATTCTGTCATAGATGTTGTATGACCAGTCTATGGAAAATGTAAAAGTATCCCCTTTTTTCATTGGCTGAGGCAGGTCGATGCGCATCATAGTACGGTTGATGATATGCGTCAATGGCTTACCAGCTTCATCTTTTACAGCTTTAATTTTATAGCCTCCCTCATAATCTGCAGAAGCCATTTGCGATTGGAAGGATTTCGTAGCAGTAGAATCTTTGATTTCACCTGTTTTGGTTTGTGAGTTAAGATTCCCACTTGCTCTTACATTCTGGTCTAGCTGTACCCAAAGGTAGGTAAGTACATCTGGAGAGTTATTGTAGTATTTTATGGTTTCCGAACCAGTCAAAATTTGTTTCTTGTCATCTATGGCAACATCTATTTTATAGTCAGCCTGCTGCTGCCAGTAATTAACCCCGGGTGCTCCGGAGCCGGTCCTGTATGAATTTGGTGTAGGTAACTGCTGGCCCAACTGCTCAAACTTCTGCCCCCATTCTTCTTGCGCAAATGTGGTATTGATAAATAGAAAAGTAAGAAGCAGCAAAAAAACGCTTTTGTTTCTCATCTTATTGATATTATAGTTTGTCGAATAACACGCTAATCTAAATCATTTAGTCGAACGGTTAGTTCCTAATTGTACTAATTATGTTTAAAACTTTTACAAATGGTCTTAAAATGTGCCGGAATAAAAAAAGCCCCTGATTTTCAGAGGCTTTTTTGTAATTGTAGAGCTATATTATTTCCCCTTTTTGTCCTTAAATTCATCAAACTTAGATGGAACTTCAGTTCTTGGGAATATATTATCTTCAACATCAGTGTCAGCTGTTTCTTCTTTAGGGTCCAGTACCACATTGGTTACCTCTTTATTAAAAACAAACACCTTACTAACTTTCTCTTCGTTCATTCTCCATATTTCTGCAGGTATTTTCTCTATGGTTTTTGATCCGTCAGCAAAAGTAAATTCGACGATTATCGGCATTACTAATCCACCTTCGTTTCTGAAAGTTACCTGATACAGATTTTTATCAACGAATTTTTGAATGATGGCTTTATCATCAACACGGTTCATGAACTCACCATAATATCTAGGATCAGTCTCTACCAGTGAAAACTCTTCCGGACCATTGCTGAAGTCCATAGCCTTTCCTTCGCCTTCTTTGGCGGTAAGGTCACCCTTTTTAACTTTCTTTCCTTTGTTTTCTATATCCGATTCCTCTGTTCTCAGTTTAAACCATTTCACCTCATCAACAGCTATATCAACATGGTCAGTAGTATAGAACCAGCCTTTCCAGAACCAATCCAAATCGACAGCAGAGGCGTCTTCCATACTTCTGAAGAAGTCAGCAGGTTTAGGGTGCTTGAAAGCCCATCTTTGAGCATACTCTTTAAAAGCAGCATCAAATAGCTCAGGTCCCATGATAGTTTCTCTAAGTATGCTTAGTGCCGTTGCAGGTTTGGCGTATGCATTGTTTCCAAATTGCATGATTTGCTCAGAGTTTGTCATGATAGGTCTAATAAAAGCCTTATCACCCTTCATATAATCTACAATGCCTTTGGCAGGTCCTCTTCTTGATGGGAAGTCGTCATACTGCTCCTGCTCAGTTCTGTATTGAACAAATGTATTCAAACCTTCATCCATCCACGTCCACTGTCTCTCATCCGAATTGATGATCATAGGGAAGAAATTGTGACCTACTTCATGAATAATTACCCCAATCATTCTGTATTTGGTAATATCCGAGTATGTGCCATCTTCATTAGGGCGGCCAAAGTTAAAGCAGATCATTGGGTATTCCATACCTATTGATGCTGAGTGTACTGATATTGCCTTAGGATATGGATAATCGATGGTATACTTAGAGTAAGTTTCTAAAGTATTCTTTACTGCTTTGGTAGACTCTTGCTCCCACAGGGGGTTTCCTTCTTTGGGGTAATAAGACATCGCCATTGGTGTTTTATTTCCAATTTTTACAGCTTGTGCGTCCCAGATGAATTTCCTTGAGGTAGCAAAGGCGAAATCCCTTACATTATCAGCATGGAAAACCCAGGTAGATTTTTTGTTTGATTTTGATTTTTCTCTTTCGATAGCCTCTGCCTGAGTAGCGATGATCACCGGTTTGTCAAAAGACTTCTCAGCCTGTTCCAGCCTTTCTATTTGCTGCTTTGAAAGTACATCTTTAGGGTTTTGCAGCGTACCTGTAGAAGCTACAATGTGATCAGAAGGAACAGTGATCTTAACCTTATAATCTCCAAAAGGTAAGGCAAACTCGCCACGGCCGAGGAACTGTTTGTTTTGCCATCCCTCATAGTCGTCATAAACCGCCATTCTAGGGAAGAACTGAGCAATGGTGTAAAGGTAATTATCGTCTTTAGGAAAATACTCCAATCCACTTCTTCCGCCTAGCTGCATTCTGTCGTTTATATTATAACTCCACTCAACGCCGAAAGTGAAGGAATCACCTGACTTTAATGGTTGAGGAATGTCAACACGCATCATGGTTTTGTTGATGATGTAAGGCAGTGTTTTTCCCGCTGCATCAGTCACGGATTTAATTTTAAACCCACCATCATAATCTGTTATACCTAGACCCTGTGTCGCAAACTTTGCAGGTATTGAATCTCTGATAGAAGTTTCTTGTATTTTATATGTATTAGTGCCGGATTCACGAACATTTTGATCCAACTGTACCCACAAGTATCTCAATACATCAGGTGAGTTATTGATATAGGTTATTTTTTCTTTCCCGGTGACACTTTGGTTTTTGTCGTCTAATTCAACATCAATCTCGTAATTGGCTTGCTGTTGCCAATATGCTTTTCCCGGAGCTCCTGATCCGGTTCTGTATTCATTTGGAGTTGGAAGGTCAGTGCCCAATTGCTCAAACTTACCTTCCCATTGTTTTTCCTGTGCTAAGGAAAAATGAAAAGGTAGCAGTACTGCCAAGCTTAAAATTACTCTCTTCATTCGGTTAAAAATTTAATTCAAAAAATTCGTTTCTACTATCAACATTAGGGCAATACCAGCGGTGGCTGAGGAAATGACCATTCGCCAGTCCCTCTTTTTAACACCGAAAATATCAACCAATATAAAACTAATTATAAGGAAAACGGCAACTATTATTATTTGGCCTACTTCTAAGCCAATGTTAAAGGCTAATAGCGGGGATGCAATGGACTTTTCCTGCCCCAGAATGCTTCTTAAAAAGTTGGAAAACCCTAATCCATGGATCAGCCCGAAGAATAGCGCCAGCAAATAGTTGGTCTGTATTTTGCTTGACTGTATGGAGCGTTCCTTTTTTAGCAAGTTTGAAAATGCCGTAAGGAAAATAGTAACAGGAATAAGGAATTCTATCAGGTCACTATCAAAGTTAACGAGCCGTAAGGTGGCTAACGCTAAAGTGATGGAATGGCCAATGGTGAAGGCTGTAACGAGAATAAGCACACGTTTCCAGTCTTGAAGTAAGTATATAGTACAAAGAGCAATGACAAAAAGGATATGGTCATAACCGTTTACATCCAGGATGTGATCAATTCCCAGCTCAAAATATAATCCAAATTCCGACATAAATGATTAATTGTTTTAGGACCCAAGTTTACTCTATATTTGTGAGACTTGTCAAATTATTTATACCAATGCGTAAGTATTTCATGTTAGTGGCGGTGATTTTTTTATCGTCTTTTAAGCATCCTATCCATGTGAGTGTGTGCGACATAGAGTTTGATAAAGAGCGAAATGCTCTTGAAATCGTTCAGCGCATATTTCTGGATGACCTTGAACTGGCTGTCAGAAACCAACAGGGTGATCAAATGATTGATCTGTTAAGCCCAAAAGGTACAACTACAGATAACCTGGTGAAAGCTTACCTGAAAGCTCATTTTAAAATTTCAGTGAATAATAAAGCTGAAACATATAGCTATTTGGGCCATGAAGTGGAGGGGGATGCATTATACGCTTATATGGAAATTGAAAAAGTAAAGAAGTTAAACTCAATCCAGGTGTATAGTGCTATACTTACACGCGAACATGACGATCAGGTTAACCTGGTGCACGTGGAAGTTGATAAGAAGATCAAAAGCCTAAAGCTTACCAATAGCAATAAAACGGATCAATTGGAATATTAAAAGGTAAGAGGGGTGCCTATCTGGAGGAGTCCCCTCTTGGAACTATTACTATTTGCTTTAATTTCTTTTTGTATCGATTCTTAATCTATTATTAGGTTTAGTTTATATCTGCCTTGAAAAGGATAGTTTTTATCCTGATGCATATTTTGTTATTTTGTTTTAATCTATCACAAAATAAAGTTGTAAACAGTGCATCATCGTTTTTTTCAGTACAGCTCTTCATGTCTCAAATTAGTTAGCTTAAGTTTCATTGTATTTGTTTCTGTTGTTCAAAGCCTTCACGCTCAAAAGCAACTCTCTGCTGAGGAGGCATTTCAGCTTGGGCAGCAAAAACAGGATAGTAGCATTTACTATTATGACCAGGCCTATAGAATCTCTAAAAGTAATGGCGACACAGTCTTTCTTTTAAAATCTTTAAATGCATGGGGACAGGAGAAGCTCAGAAGAGGGGATTTTAAAGACGTAAGAACTCTTTTAGGGCAACAGCTGGACAGCATTGACTATCATCAAAATTTTGGAAGGGAGTACTATGATGTGCTAAAAACTTACAACTATTCCCTTAGGGCATTAAATGCTTATCTGCCTGTATTCCAATCTGTTAATAAGTTGATAGAGATAAATCCAAAGGTTCATGGTAAAGACGATAAGGAGATGGTGGACTTGCTGATGACGAAAGGGTTGATGCTTGGTAACCTGGGTATCCGCGATGAGGCCAGGGAAAATCTGCAGGAATCATTAAACCTGAGTATTAAGCTCTATGGAGAAAATAGTATGGAGACCGCCGAGATTTATAATAACATTGGTTTGGTTTTCAGGTCAATGAATGATTATGACGCAGCGATGCTCTACTATTCCAAGACCTACGATATTGTAAATGAGCTTCAGCCAGAAAATTATTATGTACTGTCGATAATAAAAAATAATATCAGTCGGATATATGATCAGCAAGGGGAACCTGAAAAGGCATTGAAACTAGTCAATGAAGCGATTGCCTTAAATGAGAGGTCAGGGCAGGATAACCCCAGTCTTTTGAATAACCGCGGTCTGATATTGTTGAGCTTGAAGGACTACAAGGGTGCCTTAAAAAATTACATGGAGGCTTTGTCCATGCGCCAAGAAAGCATGCCTGAAAATCACCCTCAGATTGCGTATTCTTATGAGTTGATCGGGAAGGTTAATTTAAAGTTGGGCAAAATTGATGCATCGGAAAAGAGTTTTCTGAAGGCTCTTGAAATCCTTGAATCAGGAGAAACTCAGTCATGGGACCTGTATTTTACCTATATGGGATTGGGCGATGTGGCTATGGCTAAAGGAGTGCCTGAGCAGGCTATTAAATATTATAATAAGGCTATAGGCTATTTTTTCCCTTCCTTCGAACCGGAAGAACTCTGGCAAAATCCGGATATTCAATTTGCTCCATATAACTATGGCGGAGTTGTGATTTCTGAGGCGCTGATTAGGAAAGGGGATGCGCTGTTGGCCATGCAGACAGGTGATTCCGGTGTGGCTACCGTTGAGAGGGCTTTAGCCTGTTATATGACTGCCTTAGAGTCTTTTAAAAAGCAGATCAATGCAGCTACTTCAGAAGGTATTAAGTTTGCCCTTTCTGAAACAGGGCAAGATATTTATTCCGGTGCGCTCAATGCCGCGCAAAAGCTGTATACTCAGACAGGAGAGAAAAAATACATTGAGAAAGCATTTGAAATCATAGAGGCAAATAAAGCTTATGTTTTGTACCAGAACCTTCATGCCATACCTGCAAGTGAGAAATTGCTGCCAGATGAGTTGAGGAGTAAATACGCTATATTGGCGAAGAAAATTGAGAATCATAAAAAGAATTATATCGACCTGAAGAAGGAGGGGGAAAGTGTAACTGACGTCAGAGACTCTATCATTTCAGCAGAAAAGGAACTCGACGAACTGAATATACTGGTGAGAAGAAAATATCCTCGCTATTTCAACTACAAGGTTAACGTGTCGCAAACAGACCTGACGGGGTTTCAGTCTCTTTTATCCAGTAATGCACTTGCCATTCAGTATTATGAGGGCAAAGAAGGCTACTATGTATTGGCCATGTCCTCAGTCAAAGCGGACTTTAAGTATCTTAATAAGATTTCGCCGGATCAACTGGTCTTGGAAAATGCTGACCTTGAACATTATAAAAAAGCAGGTTATGAGGCGTATGATCAATTGGTTAAACCACTTATCGATGAATTTCCAGGGATTGAACATTTGATAATCATGCCGGATGGAAAACTCAATGAAATTCCTTTTGAGGCGTTACTTACCAGAGAGGCAGGTCAAACGGCTACATTTTCGACGCTTCCTTATTTAATCAGAACACATCTTGTTAGTTATCATTTCTCAGCGAGTTTGATCACATTAAATTCTCAAAGTATCGTTGAAGATACCGAGAACAGGATGTTGGCTTATGCTCCCACATTTAGCAAGAGCTCAGGTCCGCTACTGACTTCCAGAAGTGCTAATGATAGTGCCCTTGTTATGAACCTGCCCTTACTTCCTAAGGCGGAAAAAGAGGCAACTCAAGTGGCAGTGCTGTACGGTACGCAGGCAAAAACCGGAGGTCAGGCCACAGAAGCAGACTTTAAAAAGTATGCGCCTCAGGCAGGGATAATACACCTGGCATCGCATGCAATAATAGATCACGAGAATCCGCTTTATTCCAAGCTGGTGTTTTCGCCGGGTAAAGATACCGTTGAGGATGGATTGCTTCATACTTATGAGCTGTACAACATGTCATTGAAAGCAGATCTGGTTAGTTTAAGCGCCTGTAATACGGGGGTAGGGAAGTATTACACCGGGGAAGGCCCCATGAGCCTGGCTCGTGGCTTTATGTATGCCGGTGCGCCCAATGTGATGATGAGCCTTTGGTCGGTTCCAGACCAGTCTACTTCTATAATTATGCAGGATTTTTATGCTTACCTGAAGCAGGGATATTCTAAAGCAGAGGCCCTCCACAAGGCTAAACTAGATTATCTGGAATCTGCCGATGCATATACGGCGGCTCCCTATTTCTGGAGTGGTTTTGTCTATATCGGCAACCTGCCCGAAGAGTTAAATACCGGTCGATATATTTATGTGGGAGGGGGTGTATTGCTGGTTTTTATCGCTATGTTCTTCATTTATGTCAGAAGGAAACGCAAAGCACAGCTATAGCTGATCCAATAGTTCAGAAGCTTCCTTTGAATAACTGCTTTGCGAAGCTATGATTAGTTTCAATTGGGTTCGGGCTTCCTTGATATTTTCGTTTTTTAAGTGGGTCAGGGCCAAATACCATTGAGCGGGCTCATAGAATCTGGACTTTTCTTCCACTTGACGTAAATAGGTAATGGCATCGGCGCTCTTATCGAGGGCCAAATAAGTTTGAGCCAGATAAAATTTTACGGTATCGTTGTCCTGTTCTTCTTTGAGCTGTTTCAATAACTTATCCAAGGCAGCTGAGTACTGTTCCTGTTCGTAGTATGTAATGCCATCACCTGTAGTAGGGGCAGCAGACCTGCTTATTGGGTTCACTACATTTGGGTAAGGTAAATAGTACTCTTTATAAAGATCACCTTTATGACCATAAAACTGAAAAATGGAGTAGCCTAACCCCAGTGCAATGAACAAGGATGCTGCTACTTTCCATATAATTGGTTTAGGCTTTGCCTGATGCTTCTTTTCTCTGTCTTGTAATATTGCTTTCAGCCTTTGATGTCCATGCAATTCAATGCCTTTCCTGATATCCCTCATCAAATCCAGCTCTTCGGATAAGTATTGGTCTTTTTCGACCTGTTTTAGAAAAGCATTTTTTTCTCCGGGAGACATATCTCCAACCAGGTAGCGGTGTATCAAATCGGTATAATCTTTATCACTCATATTACAGGTCTTCCATATTAAACCGCTCGCTTATCATCTTTTTCAATTGATTGAAACATCGTAGCTTCTGAGATTTAACCACATGCTCATTTTTATAACCTAATCTGGAGGCAATAGCGTCCATGGTAAATTTGTCAAAGTAAAACATGCGCAAAATGGACTGGCATGGGTCTCCCATTTTGTTCATAACTTCGGCAATTATGTGCTGCCTTTCCGTAGCTTCAAAAGGGTCTTGCTCGCTATGATCGTGATCCAGCTGAGCAAGATCTTCGCTAGCAACCGTTTTAGAATTTTGACGAATTCTTTTTAAGGCGAGGTTTTTACCTATACCAAACAGATAAGTCTTCAAAGAACTGGAAAGCTCTTCAAGCTTGCCACTCTTTACATTATTGTAAAAAATTATGACAGCATCCTGAAAAACATCAGCACTTTCGTCTTCCTGCAGGCTATAATGATTGTAACACCAATGGAGAAACTCCTTTCGGTAATTATCATATAAGGCTATAATAGCCTGGTCATCACCAGCCTTGATTCTATCGACTACCTTCTGATCTATCAGATCCAATCTTTCTGACTCATTAATGTTTTTGAAAATTGATTTGTAAACATGCAAAGCACTTAAAATCGATTTAGAGCGCTATGCTGAAACAAATACATAATTTTTTTTATAAAAAAGTTTACAATTCTAAATACCACTGCATAAAGGCTGCTAAAACAATTTTAGAAACAAAAATGAAGAAAAATATGAAACTAAGTAAAAACAATTTTTTTAATGTCTTGGGAGGCTTGTTGTTAGCGGCAACGTTACTGGTTGGATGCGGGGACGATGATAGTGGGCCCACTCCTTCAGGGGCACTAAATGCTAATGCCGGGCCTGACCAGCTTGTATCGGTTGGTGATGCCGTTGTTTTAGATGGCAGTGGTTCGACGGATATAGATGGTGATCCATTTACTTTTCAATGGCAAATTATAAGCTCTCCTGCCGGCAGCACAGCTGCATTAAGCAATCCTACCTCTCCCGCTCCCGGATTTACCCCGGATGTTGTAGGCCCCTATACCATTGAGCTAACCATTGCCAATGAAAAAGGAAACAGCGCTGATGAGGTGACCATATCTGTTGAAGAGGCTATAGCACCTGAAGAAATAGGAGGTACACATAACACGGCTCTAACCCTGGTGAATAGAGTGTCCAACCCGAGGAAACCGGACTATATTGCCTCTACCAATGTGAATATGGGCGCCGATCTGATTATAGAACCCGGTGTAAAAATAGTATTCGGCAGTAATGTAGCACTTAACATTGGTTCATCAGGAGCCATACTGGCTGAAGGAACAGCCAGCGAACCTATTGTGATGACAGGCACAACGGAAAGCAATGGGTTTTGGAAAGGCGTTGGTGTTTTCTCCAGCGACGTCAGGAATGTAATGGACTTCGTTGAGGTGTATTATGGAGGGAGTACGGAATATGGTGTTGGTTTGTATGCCAGCTTTAATGTTGGTGTGGAAAATGGTGACAAGCTTAAGGTGACTAACTGTACAATCGGTCAAAGTAGCGAATATGGTTTATTTGTAGAGAATGGCGGTGAGCTCACTGGGTTTGCCAACAACACTTTCGAAAATAATGGAGGCATTCCATTGGCTATTGATGCTAACAATATGACTCAGATGGATGCGAATTCTTCATTTACAGGAAATGGTACTCAATACGTAGAACTTTTGGGTTCAACGCTCAGCCTGGGCACAGAGTCTGTCTGGAGAGCTTTTGCTGACGGAACACCCTATTGGGCAACCGGAAATATAAGGGTTGAAAGTGGATTAAAAGTTAATGAAGGTGTGGTTGTGGAGTTTGGTTCGGATTTGGCAATGCCTATAATAGGTACAGGTTATATCATTGCCAAGGGAACAGCATCAAACAGGGTTAAGTTTTTGGGCAAAGCTGGTGTAGCGGGTTCCTGGAGGGGTGTGCAGATCTTTACCAACGATACTAAAAATGAATTTGATTATGTAGAAATAGCGCATGGAGGTAGTAATGTACCCAGTGCAGGTCTATATGAGTTGGCCAACTTGTCAATAGAAAACGGTGACAGAGCCAAAGTGACCAATACCATTATTAGAGACGGCAATGGCTATGGGTTGTATGTGGAGAATGGTGGTGCTCTCGAGGCTTTTGCTAATAATGAGTTTAAAAATAATTCAGGAGTTGCTATGGCTCTGGACGCTAATCAGGTTCACCAGTTAGACGGAGCCACAACGTTCACTAACAATGGAGACAATAGTGTTGAGGTTTTGAGCTCTACTATGGAACATGGGGCAACGGAAGTGACCTGGGTAGCTTTGTCAAACCAAACACCTTACTTCCTTTCAGGCAATGTGGACATTGAGTCTGGACTGGTTGTAAATGCGGGCGCCAACTTTGAGGCAGGTACAGACGTGAGAATTACGGTTAGCGGAGATGGGTATTTAAGTGTAGAAGGGGCAGCTGCCAATAAGGTAAACTTCAGTGGTAAAACCAAAGCATCTGGAGCATGGAGAGGGATAGGGTTTTTTACCAATGACGTAAGAAACCTGATTAACCATGCAGTTATCAGACATGGAGGAAGTGCTGATTTGGGGATTGGGCTATATGCAAGGTTTAATGTAGGTGTTGAAAACGGGGATCAGTTAACCGTGACAAACTCAACAATCTCTGACAGTGCCGGATATGGTATATTTGCAGAGACTGGCTCAACACTGACAGCGTCAGGTAATACTTTTAGTAACAATACCTCAGGGAATACAAACTAAATAAGGAATAGGATTAATCTTACGAAAATGAGGCTGTCACTAAAGATTTGAGACAGCCTTATTTTTTAAGGTCAAATTCCCGATATACATCCCAACTTTTTCCATTATGCTTCAAAAGTGCAACCCGGTCTACCATGAATGAAGCGCCGAATTCTTTTCTTTCAAACTCCTTCCAGGCGTCAAAGAAAGCAGCTTTTTTAAGGTCACGAAACGCCAGTGTCATATGAGGATTAAAGCCCCGGTCTTTATATTCGGCGTTGAAGATATTCAGAGAAACTTTCATTTCTTTTTTAAGATCACTGTGTAGTACTTCCAGAGCGGGATGTTTTTGAATATCGATGTAAATAACCCGTGGTTTAAATGCTCCGAACCCTTGAAGAGAGAGGTCAAAGGCCTGTCGGTTATCCGTTACATTTTCCAGCGCAGCAAATATTTTATCCTCTTTGTTTTCATTCCATCGGAAGGGCATATGCAGCGTGATATGTGGAGGAGACTTAAGGGCAGCCTTTGAATTGTATTGCTCTGCCATGTGGAGTTTGAACTGCGTAATCTCACCATAGATGGGTTCTGGAGGTATGATGGCAATGAAATAGAGCTGCTTCTCGTTCTTCATGGTTTGTGAATGATAAGGGGCCACGCGTTTGTTGATGTGGCCCCTTTCTAATTATAAATTCTCTAATACCCAGTCAGTCATCAAAGTAAACAAATGCATGCGGGCATTGTCCTTATATACCGCATGAGCTCTATCGGGATAATAGAAAGAGTCAAATTGCTTACCTGATGCAATCAATGCATTTTGGAGAGCCACAGCATTTTGAAAATGTACGTTATCATCACCTGTTCCATGGATGAGCAGGTAATTGCCCTTTAGCTTGTCTACATGGCTCGTAGGTGAATTGTCGTCATAACCTGACGCATTGTTCTGAGGAGTGTCCATATACCGTTCGGTATAAATGGTGTCATAAAACCTCCAGTTAGTTACAGGAGCTACTGCTACAGCTGCTTTAAATACATCTGCACCTTTAAACAGCGCCAATGATGACATATATCCACCATAACTCCAACCCCAGATACCGATGCGATCTCCGTTGATATAAGGGAGAGAGGCCAAATATTTTGCGCCTTCAATGTGGTCTTCCACTTCGTATTTACCGAGTTGTTTGTAAGTGATCTTTTTAAATGCTGCTCCACGTCCGCCTGTTCCTCGTGTATCGATCACGGCTACGATATAACCCTTTTGTGTTAACATTTGATGCCAGTAGTAATGGCTGCCACCCCATGAGTTCAGCACGTTTTGAGATCCCGGGCCACTGTATTGGTAAATCAGGACAGGGTACTCTTTGTTGGCATCAAAACCCTCTGGCTTAAGCATGTAGCCATTTAAGATGGAGCCATCCACGGTTTTAAAGGTGAAGAATTCTTTTGGCTGCAAACCATACTCGCCAGCAACGGACTCCAGCTTCTTGTTGTCTTCAAGCAATTTTACTTTTTGGTTCCCTCCAGTTTTGTAAAGTGTTACTTTTAAGGGTTGCGTGGAGCTCGAATAATAATCAATATAATACTTCTGATCGCCACTCATGTCAATACCATGAACACCTTTTTCAGCTCGCAGTTGTACTTTGTTTTTTCCCTTAAGATCGATAGCGTAGAAATGTCTCTCCATGGGCGACTTCTCTGTAGAGGTATAATATACGGTTGCTTTTTTACCTTTTTCATTAACCCCTTCCAGAGACCTTACTTCCCAGTTTCCACTGGTGATCTGGTTTTTCAACTGACCATCGATAGAATAAAGATACAGATGCTTAAAGCCACTTTTCTCGCTGGCATGAATGAAGTGTTTACCATCTTTCAGGTAAGTAAGTTCGTCAACAAAGTCAACGTCCACATAGGTGTCGTATTTCTCCGATAAAATTTCCTTTATCTCTCCGGTATTGGTATTCAGGTGCAGAATGTCCAGCTTGTTTTGCAAGCGATTCAACCTGATCAAGGATAACGTTGAAGGGGACTCTGTTCTCTTGATCCTGGCAATGTAAAACTCCTTTTCATTGCTAAGCTTAACAGACTGCTTTTTGTTATCTGCCAGAGAGTATACAGTTCCGGTGACCGCAGAGTTGTCTTCACCTGCTTTAGGGTATTTAAATCGGTAGTCTTCAGGGTAAAGCTGTCCGTTATGCCATACCTGCATGTTGTATTCCCGTACTCCGCTTTCATCAAAAGTCAGGTAAAAAAGGTTTTTACCATCGCCAGACCATTCAAACGCCCTGGTGAACGACAGCTCCTCTTCATATACCCAGTCAGTACTACCATGGATGAGATGATTAAACTTGCCATCATTGGTGACCTGTACTTCTTTCATGTCACTCAGGTCAACATAAAAAAGGTTGTTTTCTCTTACAAAAGCTACTTTGGAGCCATCAGGGGAGAAAGTGGCATATGATTGAGAGCCACCCTTTGAGAGCTTGTTTAGCTTTTTGGAGCTCAGGTCATATACATAAAACTGTGCCTTGTAAGACCTTCTGTAAATACCTTCGCGGTCTGTCATTAACAGTACTTTGCCTTCATCGGCACTGAAACTATAGCTGTTAAAAGTGATTTTTGGATCAAGCTGATTGCCATCCAGAATAGTCTCAACCTTTTCGCCGGTTGTTACATCAAACTTTACGATATCATTGCCTTCCTGGGCACTATAATAACGGCCATCATTCATCCAGTTGATGCCATATACACTCTTTTGGCTAAACGTGCCCTTTTGATATATGTCGACTACGGTGATATCCTTCTTGTCCTGGGCGGAAGAAAGACTAATAACCCCGGCTGTAAAAAGCAGGAATAAAAATTTTCTCATAAATACTGAAGTTTGTTTTGCAACAGTAAATTTAACGATTGAAATGCTCTTTACCAGTACCGCTCAAATAAGAGGCAAAATGTTTGAAGGCAGGAAGCCAGTTCAAAGAGAACATATTCAGGAGAATCTGGAAACAACGCTCATCGCCTGTTGATAATAACCACCTCCAAATAAATTTACATGCACCAGAAGCGGATAAACATTGTAAATATCAAACCTCTCCTGATATCCAGATTCCATTGGAAAAATGCTTTGATACGCATCGTAAAACTCTCGGTCAAAGCCTCCAAACAATTGAGTGAAGGCTAATTCTGTTTCACGATGTACGTAAGCCACAGCCGGATCTATCAATACCGGGTTTCCGAGTGGGCCTATCATCAGGTTGCCACTCCAGAGATCTCCATGAACCAGGGCTGGTTTTTCTTCATTTAATATACCAGCAATGACTTTTTCAAAACGACTGACTTTTTTGAGATCAGAACGGTTTAATCGGCCATGATCCATAGCCAGTTTTACCTGCGGCTGTAGCCGGTTGTTGATGAAGAAATCTATCCAGTGATCTTCATGATTGTTGTACTGCTGAAGAGATCCGATGTAATTGTTGTGCTTCAGACCATATTGGTTGGCGGAGGTTTTGTGCAGGCATGCCAGACCCCGAGCAAGATCTGTCCAGTAGGTTTTAGTTCTGGGGCCGCTTTCGATATACTCCATAACAATGCATGAGTGGTGAGCTCCTTCATAAACTTCCACTACCTCGGGTATTTGTAAGCATTGAGTTTCGGCTAACAGACTCAGCCCCTTAGATTCGACAGTAAACATCCTTGGAAAGGACTTTGAATCATTCCATTTCATGAAGAAAGTGCCCTTACCAGCTTCGATTTTACCACCGTTATTGATGCACCCTCCCGATGCCGGCCTGAAGGAGGCCAACTCACCGCAGGTGGCATTACAAAAATCTAGTATTTCCTGAGGTATGTTATTGCTCATGGTTTAGTGCCTGGTCCAGATCATTGATCAGGTCATTGACATCTTCGATTCCCACAGATAAACGAAGGAGATAATCAGAGATCCCAACTTTAGCCCTTTCTTCCGCTGAAATTTTTGAGTGTGAAGTCTGTGGCGGAGAGGTAATGGTGCTCTCTATACCTCCAAGACTCATAGCGGGCTTGATCATCCGGAGTGTTTTTACAAACTTGTCAGGGTCTGTTTTTACTTCAAAGGAAAGCATTCCTCCAAAACCACTCATCTGTGATTTGGCCAGTTCATGACCTTCATGATTGATTAACCCCGGATAATAAACCTTGTTTACTTTACTATGTGAGGCTAAAAATTCACTAATGGTCTGAGCATTGCTGTTTTGCTGATTAACCCTTAAAGCCAGTGTTTTAAGACTTCTCTCCAGCAGATAGCACATTTGAGCATTTAGGCTGCCACCGAAATGGATGGCGGACTCCCAAATTTGCTGCCCCAGGTCATTGGACGAAACTGCAATGCCACAGCAAATATCGCTATGGCCACCCAGGTATTTGGTGCCACTATGTACCACTACGTCTATACCCAGATCAATAGGATTTTGATTGATGGGTGAGGCAAAAGTATTATCAATCACCGACACCATATTATTCGTTTTGGCCAGGTTAGCCATAGCCCTGATATCAATAATTTTCAGAAGTGGATTAGAGGGAGTTTCAATGTAAAGTAGCCGCGTGTTAGGTTTGATAGCTTTTTCATAACTGGAAACCTCTATACCGTCAACGAGTGTATACTCTATGCCATATTTCTCCATTTCTTTGGTGATGGCATGATGAGTGCCTCCATAGAGATCATTTTGGAAAATGGCGTGGTCTCCCTGACGAAGTAATGCAAATAGTACCGTAGAGATAGCAGCCATACCAGAGCCGAAGATAATGGCACGCTCACCATTTTCAAGGGCCGCGAGCTTTTCAGAGACCACCCTCTGATTGGGTGTGTTGAAATACCTTGGGTAAGCATGGATGTCTACATCTATATAATCATAGGCAGTAGACGTGTAGATAGGGGTAACGGCTCCTTTTGTTATAGGGTCTACTATAGAACCGCTATGTACACATTGTGTTGCTTTGCTATTACTTTTCATCATTTCCATTTAATAACTGCACCGTGTTTCTGAACATTGATGTA
This sequence comes from Fulvivirga marina, assembly GCF_016775155.1. Classification (GTDB taxonomy): domain Bacteria; phylum Bacteroidota; class Bacteroidia; order Cytophagales; family Cyclobacteriaceae; genus Fulvivirga; species Fulvivirga marina. The sequence continues at coordinate 307,257 of NZ_JAEUGD010000023.1, forward strand.
ATCCGGTATAGAGTCTAGTATTTCTTTATGAAGAGCCTCTACAAGTTTTCTTTTTAAGAAACTTTTATGCATCGCCAGGCTGACCTCTCTTACGGGTTTAGGGTCTTTAAATGATCTTAGCTTGGCTTTGGCAGATTTATCAAAATCTAGAGTTGCCAATTCAGGAAGTAATGTCATACCCCCATGTTTGTCTACTATTTTCTTTAGGGCTTCCAGTGAGCCACTTTCATATTTAAACTGAGCTTCGCGGTCTTTATAGGTCTGACAAAGACTTAAAACCTGATCCCGAAAGCAATGCCCCTCATTGAGCAGCCAAATCTCATTGGCAGGGATGTCATTTATAGAGAGTTCGCTTTCCTTGTAGAAGGGGCTACGATGCGATACATAGGCATAGAACTCTTCATAAAAAACCGGTTTGGTGACCAGGTTTGGATCATCGTAAGGAGTCACTATGACTCCTATGTCTAGTAATTCATGCTTGAGCTTATTTACTACCTGCTCAGTGATCAACTCCTCAACTTTTAACTTTATTTTCGGGTATTTTTCAATGAAGCGATTAATAAAAAGAGGCAGTATGTAAGGAGATAAAGTAGGAATAATACCTATTCTTAGTTCCCCGGCCATTTCACCCTTTTCCTCATCTACTATTTGCTGCACTTTTTTTGACTCGGCCAATATTACCCTACCCTGCTCTATTATACGTTTGCCAATGTCTGTAGGAGTTACAGGAGATTTGCTTCTGTCAAACAGAAGCACACCAAGCTGTTCTTCAAGTTTGTGTACTTGCATGCTCAGCGTTGGTTGGGTGACAAAGCATGCTTCAGCGGCTCTTCCAAAATGCCTGTAGTTATCCACCGCTATTACATATTCTAGTTGAATGAGGGTCATATTATTAATTTGTTACAAAATAAGTTTTTACCGTAAACAAAATATAGTCAATAGCTTATTTTATATGGGGAGGGTATCATATTATGTCAGCGTTCAAAAATAATGATTAGAAATCAATTAAAGTTATATCTTGCAATGATAAGATGTACTAAGTGGTTGAAGGGTTTTTGATAAAATGATTTATATTTCAGTAACCAACTAAAACACAAAACTCTTATGAGAAAAGCTAAATTATTAATTTTCATGTTGTTTCTGGTTCCAATTGCGGCCATATCTCAACAGCATTCAGATATCTCAAAAATTGGCAGGGTCATAGATAATGAAATGGCCAAATCATGGATTGAAACTTTCAAAAGTAAAAACCCGGATAAACCAAAAGGCTTTACTTACGGGAAGGTGATGCTTCAGGAAATGCTTTCCGCAGAGGGTGTAAAAGGTATTCGAATTTCTTATGGGTTGACAGAATCAGGTACTTTTAAATTCATTCTGAATGGGACTGATAATGCTGGTGGGAAAATCTGGTCTTTTTACAATGATGGTTCTGCTTGCCCTCCTTATTGCCCTGAGGAAGATCCGGAAGAAATAGATCCCCGTGTAGTCTCAATCGGTAATAAAATTAGTGATGAAATGGCAAACAACTGGATGGAGGCATATACCACAGCCAATCCAGGAGAATTAAAATCACATTTGTATGGAAAAGCACTTGCGGAGGAAATATTAGCACAGGAAAAGAGTGCCGGTATATACTTTGCTCGTGGCCTTTCTGCGGATGAGGTTGAGCATTTAGTGTTAATTGCAGTTAATGAAAATGGGGAATTGATGATAGAAGGAGTGGTTGGAAATCGTGGTAATTCCTGCCCCCCTTGTCCTGAGGAAATTGATCCCAGCACAGCATCAAGTGGAAATTAAATTTGGCTAGGGAAAGTATATAGCCTGCTCCTACAAAGACCATCTTGATGGTTTCATTAAGTAGGTGTTGGAATTATTGCTATATTTTCAAACATATGAATTAATGTGGAGTTGAGCTGAACTCATTCCACATTAATTTACTTTTTTAACAGTTTTTTTTGTTAAAAATTCTAATAATTATACTGCTTTATTTAAATATCTATATATTTAGAATTTTATTACTACTTATGTTTTACTAAAAATTATAGTTATGGCATTTAATGGAAAAGAAGGTAAGCCGATCTCATTAGGTATGGCAAAAAGATGGACCAAACGATACAGGGATGAAAACCCAGGAAAGGTCAAAGCATTTTTCTTTGGGAAAGACTATATCAAGCAACTTTTGCTAGAAGGCGATGGGTGTTGCGAGGGCATTAGAGTATATTTTGCAACTGATGATGACGGTAACCCAAGGTTGATCCTAACTGGAGCTGACGCAAAGCAAAACAATATCTTGCCAAAGCATGAAGGAAAGGATGGAGGGGGACTGATTCTAGATGATGGAAAACCTTGCCCTCCAAATTGTCCTCAGGATCCTGATGATCCTTTGGCTTAATATTTAGAACTGCAGCTGTAATGCTGCAGTTTTTGTTAAATTATGAATTTAATTTGTGAAATTTGCTCGGGGTAATCTTATCCAAGTAATTTCAATTAAATGAGTTATCTTTTTCTTTTTAATGTTATCTTTTATTTATCTCTGGCAAGTACTCTTGGTGCCATAGTTTTTTCTTTAAGGAAAGGAATCCTACGAAGTGATCTGAAGTTTATTCAGGTTATTTTGTTCATTTCCTTTACCGCTGACCTTTTAATAGGCGTAACTACAGATTTATTTCATATACATGTGCCTTATATAGGTTCAACTTATAGGATTCTCGAACTAATTATAATTCTTGAGTTTTATTTGAATATTTTCAATAGTCGATATAATAGGGCAATTGTCAGAAGCCTACAGGTTCTACTTCCATTTTTATTTTTCTTTGTGTTGAAATTTGAAGCAACCCCGATACGCATTACAAATAGTGTACTGTTCAGTATTTATTCAATAAGTTATTTTCGAAAGATGATGTTGGAAATGAATGTTCCCAACCCAATTATGGACCCTCTTTTTTGGGCTAATTCTGCAGTATTATTATACTTTTCGGGGGTGTTGTTTTTATTTCTTTTCTTTGAGCCTCTTGCAAAAGTCAATGAAGCATCAGCTGTCATATCATATATGTTTCATAATATATTGTTGGTTTTGAAAAATGTACTTTTTGCAGTAGGCTTTTGGAAGAACCGGTACGTTAAGGCTATTTGAATATGGAAAGTGAGGCATCAAATATTTTAGTGTTGTTAATAGTAGGGACATCAGTAATGTTACTCTTGGCTGGTTCCATCGTATTTTTTGTTATCTATTACCAAAAGCGTATGCTCCAGAATAAAATTGCTACTCAGGAGCTGGAGTCTGGGTATCAAAAACAATTGCTTTTAACTACTATCGATTCTCAGGAAAAGGAACGTAAGCGTATAGCCTCCGACCTGCATGACGGGGTAGGAGCCATGTTGTCTGCTGCTAAGCTCAACCTCAATATGTTGAAGAGTGGGGCTATACCCAAGGAGGAGCTAGCAGAGGCACTGGGAGAGACCAAAGACATGATCGATGAGACCATTGAAACCGTTCGCAGAATTTCCAAAGATTTGTTGCCTTCTTCGTTAGAAGTTTTTGGATTATCAAAAGCCGTTCAGGAACTTTGCGAGAAACTCGACAACCCGAAGACGCATGTAGAGTATGAGGTTAAAGGTGAAGAGGTTACCCTGACTAGACAACAGGAGTTGCTGATTTATCGTATGATTCAAGAATTGGTAAATAATGCTCTAAAACATGCGGAGGCTTCAGTTATTAATGTTGATATCAGCTGGAATGACCCTTTGACAGTTACAGTACAGGATGATGGTAAGGGCTTTAATCCGGATGAAATACGGGGCGATATAAAGAGAGGGGTCGGGTTATATAGCATTGAAAACAGGGCCAGCCTGATCGGGGGAGAGGTATTCTTTGAAAGCCAGCCTGGAGCAGGAGCTACAATTAACATCACAATAAAAAACGACCATGAACCAGATTAAGGTATACATTGCGGATGACCAGACACTTTTCAGAAAAGGTATGGGAAGGTTGGTCAGGTCGTTTCCTAATGTGAGTGAAGTTAAGGAGGCCAGCAATGGGAAGGAACTACTTGAGTTGATCAAGGAAGAAGAACCCGATGTAATATTGATGGATTTGGAAATGCCCGTAATGGATGGTATTGAAGCCACTGAAAAGGTCATTAACCGTTACCCTAATATCAAGATTGTGGTATTATCCATGCATGACACCCAACAGCATATTTTTTATCTTATGGAACTGGGAGCCCATGCTTTTCTTCTCAAAAATGCTGAACCGGAAGAGGTACAAGAAGCTATTCTTGCAGTAATGAAGAATGACTTCTACCAAAACGAAATAGTTGTGAATGCTCTTCGTAAAGGTGCCATGGATAAGAAGAAGTCTGAAGGACGCCCAGTGTTCCAAAGTAATGTTACCTTGACGGATCGTGAAACAGAAATTTTGCTGTTGATATGCCGCGAACTGACCATGAAAGAAATTGGAGAAAAGCTTTCACTTTCAGAAAAAACCATTCATAACCACCGCGCAAGAATCATGGACAAATTAGGAGTGAGGAATACTGTTGGACTGGTGAGGTTTGCTTACGACACCGGCCTTCTGGAGTGATTACATTCGAATACAAGCCTCCGAATCTCTAACATTTTCCATTAGGTAAATTTACCTAATTTCATAGGTAAATTTACCTAATTAGCATACTTATACTCATTTTTAAAATCGCCTTGTTTAGGTTAAAATAGGCGATTAGTACACTTTTTAGTGTAATAAATGTTCTCTTCCAATATGTAACTCCAAAAAATAATGCTTGCTGATTCATAACTTGTTGCTAATTAAACAGCGCGGTAATGAAGAAGAATATTTTAATAATCCACAAAGACGATCAGGCCAGAAGAGAAATGCACGATATTCTTTCTCATTTTGATTTCAACCTGACCTATGCAGATGATGGTCTGCACGGCTTGTATGCGGCGAAATCTGGAAATCCGGATTTGATCATCAGTGAGGTGAACATTGCCATCTTAAATGGTCTCGAAATGTGTAAAATGATCCGGCGTGAAAGAGAGATTAGGCAAATGCCAATGATTTTCCTTCATGAAGAGCTGAAGTTGGATTACATAAGTACTGCCAAAAATATCAGTGCCAGTGCTTTTTTAATCAAGCCTTACTTGAACAACTCGCTAATATATGCTATTAAAAAGGCACTGAAAGAAGAAGACCTTCATGTAGCTAAAAACAAGGAGCCAATGAGATATGAAGATTGTAAAATTCCATTATTGGCTAAAATACAGTATGCTTAATAAATGAATCTGCCATTTGTAAAATGGCACCAAAAATACAGATTGGTTTTGATTGTACTTAAATAGGCATCTTTGACAACAGTCGGGGATGCCTTTTTCTTTTCAAAGGGAATACCGTGGGGGGCTTGCTCTGAGGGGCAGAAACGGCTTATGGTCATTAAACGCTAAGGCGCTTTATGTTGATGTAAGTTTGACCTATTATTTTTAACTTTTTTTCCAGCGAAAAATGATTAGACTTACATATCCATCTTTACTTATAGTGTTTTATGAAAAAAATAATCTCGGTAATTTTCTTTCTTGCTTTTACAGTCCATGTGGTAGCCAAACCGGTTCAAAATGAAAATGATAGCTCTGAGTTAAACATAGAGAAGGATGTTTCTCTTACCGGTGTTTATGTTATAAACGTTTATAAAAGCCGAGGCACAAAAGCTACCAGATCTTATCAAAGAAGAAATATTAATGCTCCGGATACACTTGATTTTGGAGACACTTTAGTAGTTCAGCTGGAACATATGGATGTGCTTCTGAATCAAGATAAGGTTAGCCTTAATGAAATAACTTTATACATTAATGAGTTCGCTTTAACCAGCCTGATTCCGATAAGATGTGTAAATGACAAAAATGAAATTTGTTTTATCATCAACGAGCGCTTGCTTAATTCGCAGGAGAAGAGCTACATTAAGAAACTGCCGGGGTTATTTGTGAAAGAGGTTGGGATCGGTATCCAGATCAAAAATGCCGATGTATTTTATAAGTGTAGCAAAAAAATATTTATTGGCCTGACTAAGTTTAAGGATGAATTTATCATATCATCCATTTTTAGTGTGATACTTTTCATTGTCCTTCTGGTACTTTGTAAGAAAACATCCTTGATACGGGATAAAAGTACCCAACCTCTTAAGACAAGGACCTATAGCTTGTCACGATCTCAACTGGCCTGGTGGACTTTCATCATTTTAACATCATACCTATTTATATACCTTGTTACCGGGGAAACAGATTTATTGAATTTAACGGCGGTTACCTTATTAGGTATAAGTGCAGCCACCGCTGCAGTGGGAACAACTATTGATAGTAGCGAACCTACTGAAGATCGCCATCAAAATACAGCTACAGAGGGTTGGTTTGTTGATGTACTTTCTGATCATGAGGGAATTAGCATTCATAGGCTGCAAACTCTTATTTTCAACATGATTTTTGGGTTGATCTTTATCCGTTATGTTGCTAGTAATTTTGCTATGCCAGAGTTTAGTGAAAATCAGCTGATATTACTGGGACTGAGTTCCGGTACCTATTCGTTTGTAAAGACCAGGGAAAATAAAAATACCACTCCTCAGAATCAAACAGATGCTGGTGCTAACACGGGGGGAAGCACCAATTCCGACACAAATACTGCTGAACCAAGACCTGATCAATCATAACCCATTTAACCATGATAAAAACGATTAAGTTTAACCCTAACGGAGAAGACCTTAAGGTATCATTTAAATTTGAAGGTCTTATTGTGGCTTCTTATTCATATACACTTTGGGAGACCAACAGCAATAACCGGGTGGTGTATGAAAAAGGTAACAACCAAAACCCCGATGATGACAGCTATGTACTACCGCCCCCAGTTGCAAGCTGTGATGGAAGGATGATACAACTTAGAACAGAATTCAAAGCACTTGATCCGGAAAATGTAAAGCAATACACCATTACAGCAGAAGTGTTTCAGGGAGATCAGTCTCTGGGAAAAGACGAAGATGCTGGTGATAATACAGGCAAGTCACAAAGCTCTCTCATTTACATATTACTTAGCAAGCAATGAAGTATATCCGCGCAACACTAATCGTACTTTTGTGTGCCTATTGGAGCAGCATTTCAGCTCAAATCAGTCCGGAGGATACTACTCTGGTAAAAAACTTTAGACTGAACTTTGCTATTCCTGATCTGCCGGCGTTTAAGATCATGGGCACAAACCCTAGTAATATACTCAGGCCTTCGTCTCCCAAAGCGCTTGCCGCGATGGTTTCTGATTTTGGAAAAGGGGGGCAGGTTATTTTACCGTCTTCTTTTGCGGCTGAAATTGCCCCTTATATTTTGCTTAAATCCAATAGTCTGACCCTTAGGGAGTATGATAATAACTCAGAGCTATACAGCTTGCGTATTTCTATTGGTACCCAGCGTGATCCCGCCAATGATATTACTACAAACCTGGCATTGGGTGCGCGCATGACTCTGATTGATGACGGAGACCTTAAAAATGACAAGCAATACAGACAGCAGCTTTTTGATCTGCTCGACCAGAAAGTTCAGGCCAAGGATGCTTACCAGTTAGAATATCTCAAGCAAAATAATTTCACCGCTCAGGAGGTAGCTGAAAAAGCTAGCTTGGAACAGCAGCAGGAAAACTATGTAAACCAACAGCTTAAACGAGACTATGACGCGGCCATAGACTCTCTGAATACTGCTTATAAGGAGAAAAACTGGAATAAGAAAAAGCTGGATGTTGCCGTAGCAGTTTTAGGGACCTCACCGGATAGCCTGGCAAAGGATACGAAATTCAATAAATTTTCTGTGTGGGCAACCTATGGTACACCACTGGGGCAGCACGGACAGTTATTGCTGGGATGGAATTTCAACTATGTTTCAGGCAACATTGAAGGAGGGGATAGTTATACAACCAATTCTATTGCCAGCAGAATATATGGCGGCGAGAATAAATACAAGGGATTCCTCGAGCTGCAATATGAGCGTGATGAAAACCTGGGGGCCAACATGTACTTCGCCAATTTAGGGGGCGAGTTTCTCATTATGGATGGTGTTTGGGGCAATATATCTGCGGGTCTGGAGCGAAACTGGACTGATAACGAATCTCACTTTGCTTCCAATTTTGATATCAAATTTACTATTCCCGAAAAACTGAAGTTGTTTAAATAGGCGGACGAAAACATAATCTCTAATGTTGCGATATCGCAGCTGTGTTGGTGGTCCGAAAGTTTTTTAGATCCTTTGATGCTAAACCTGAACAAGCAAATGCTTTGGTGTTTTGAGGCTAGTGATAGCTATGTTTTTAAATTGTTAAGTTTCCTTTCGGGACTTACCTCGTAGTGGAGAAAGCATTAGTTTTACTTACAACCACTACTAAAAATGAAAGCAATCACAAAAAAACAAGCTATCCTGCAATCTCTGGAAGCCATGGATGCTTCGGAGATGGAAAAGGTCCTTGATTATATCAAAGACCTACTTTACAATCCTTCTAATGATTCAAATTATCAAAAAGTTAAACAGCAGGCCATGCGTGAAATACAGCGTGCCTTAAAGAACGAAAAGGGAGAAGCGGAGCTGGTACTTTCTTAAGTGTACTGCACATAGTGTCTCCACTTTTCCAGTACAGCTTTAAAGTCTTCCGGTAGCTCACTGTCAAACTGCATAAATTCCTTCTTTACAGGGTGAATGAACCCCAGGGATTTAGCGTGTAAGGCCTGTCTGGGTATTACTTTAAAGCAATTGTCAACAAAGCTCTTGTACTTGGAGAATGGAGTACCCTTAAGCACTTTGTCTCCACCATAAGTGGCATCGTTAAAAAGCGGATGCCCCAAGTGCTTCATGTGAGCGCGTATCTGGTGTGTTCTTCCTGTTTCGAGATTACACTTGATCAGTGATACGTACCGGAGGTCTTCCACTAATTCGTAATGAGTTATTGCATTACGGCCAATGGACTCATCTTCATAGGCAACGGTTACCCTTCTGTCTTTCAGACTTCGCCCCAGGTTAATATCTATAGTTCCTTTCGGTTCCGCAGGTATACCCCAGACCAATGCCAGATAAGTTCTTTCAATAGAGTGATCATAAAACTGCTTGGCCAAGCCAGTCATAGCAGCTTCTGATTTGGCAATTACCAAAAGCCCTGAGGTGTCCTTGTCGATTCTATGGACTAATCCTGGGCGGCCTTCATTACCTTTCATTTCCGGAAGGTTTTGAAAATGATAGGTAAGCGCATTTACCAATGTGCCTGTCCAGTTTTGGTAAGCCGGGTGTACTACCATACCAGCCTCTTTATTGACTACTAGCAGATCTTCATCTTCATAAATAATATTCAAAGGAATATTTTCGGGCACTACTTCCGTATCGCGCGGAGGTTCCGGTAATGCAATGGTGATCACATCATCCGGTCTTACTTTGTAGTTGGGCTTTATTTCAGTATCGTTAACCTTTACAAAGCCATCTTTAATGGCATTTTGCAGCTTATTCCGAGTTACATTGGGCAACCTGTCCATTAAGAATTTATCTATTCTCAGCAGTTGTTGCTTAGGATCTGCAACTATCCGGTGATGTTCGAATAACTCGTCATCTTCTTCTATTAATTCTTTATCAGACATGTTGGGCTTGTAACCTATTTATGATTTTGAAGTATTTCTTTCTGCAATATTATGCATCCTTTTTGTCAAACCACTGTCTTTAACGCACTAAAACTAACAATACCATGCTTAAGAACTATTTTACCATAGCCTACAGGATGCTCGTCAAAAATAATATTTATTCTTTAATCAATATTTTCGGCCTTTCATTTGGGATGGCGACTACGTTACTGATCATTCTTTGGGTTCAGGACGAGTTGGAGTTTGACCATTTTCATAAAAACTTAAATAGTATTCACCGGATATTGGAGAATCAGCAGTATACGGATGGAAATATTTTTACTACTTCATCTAACCCCGCACCTCTGGTTCCCTATCTGAAAGAGACCTACCCTGAGGTGAAATATGCCAGTAGGTATACCTGGCCCGTGGAAAATCTGCTTAGAGCAGATAAAGACGGTAATTTTGAAGTGGGGAGACATGTGGATAAGGATTTTCTGAAGATGTACACTTTTGAGCCTATAGAAGGAGATCTGAACACGGCATTAGATCCTGTTAATGCGATAGTAATGACAGAGTCGCTTGCCAAAAAATATTTTGGTGATCAACGGGCTATGGGCAAATCAATAACCTTAAACGATACCACTGAGCTTAATGTAACGGCAGTCATCAAAGACTTGCCTGCGAACTCAAGCCTTACTTTTGAATACCTGCTGACCTTTGAAAAATTTTGGAATGAAAATAAATCGTGGCTAGACCAATGGGGAAATAACAATGTTAGTGGGTTTGTGCAGATAGCAGATAATACCCGTGCCAAGGTTTTTGAAGAGAAGATAGCAGATGATATCAAGGATAAAAATGAGGGGTCTAATGTCACACTTTTTCTTCAACCCGTTAGTGATTACCACCTGTATTCTAAATTTGAAAACGGGAAGCAGGTAGGCGGTAGAATTACCAATGTTAAGATCTTCTCCATAATAGCATTTGTGATCTTACTGATTGCCTGTATTAATTTTATGAACCTGAGTACGGCCCAGGCGACCAAAAGAGCTAAGGAAGTAGGCCTTAGAAAAGTTGTTGGAGCTTATGACAAGCAATTGACCTTTCAGTTTCTAGGAGAGTCATTACTTTATTCATTGATAGCAGCAGTGCTTGCTGGCTTAATTGTGTATGCACTATTGCCTTACTTTAACGAACTGACTGCCAAGAAGCTTACTTTCGACATCCTTAGCAGTGAGTTGCTTTTTTACATGTTGCTTATTACTGTTTTTACCGGATTGTTTGCGGGCAGTTACCCGGCACTATATCTCATCAGGTACCAACCCGCCAGGGTACTTAAAGGGATCATTCGTTCGGGAGGAGAAGCTGCTAGCTTTAGGAAAGTGCTGGTAGTGATTCAATTCACCTTAGCCATTGTATTGATCGTAAGTACTATTGTGGTTTATCAGCAATTGAATTTCCTCCAAAATCAGGATATCGGATTTAACCGAGATCACCTTTTGTATATGGAAATGCATCAGGACGTGGGTAAAAATTATGAAACTATCCGAAAGGAATTGCTAAACGATCCTGCCGTTGAGCATGTAACCGCTATGAACATGGCGCCTCTTAATTTTGGTAATTCAACCTATGGATTGGAGTGGGAAGGCAAGGATCCTGATGCAATGATTTTGTTCAATAACATTTCTGCTGACTTTGATTTTACCCAAACCTTTGAGATGGAACTAGCAGAGGGCAGGGGGTTTGACAGGCAGTATAGTACGGACACGGCTAACTTCTTAATTAACGAGGAGGCTGCAAGAAAAATGGGGTTTGAGGGTAATGCGGCAGAGCAGCCCTTAACACTTTGGGGAGATCGAAAAGGTAAGATTGTGGGAGTAATTAAAGATTTTAATTTTTCATCGTCGCATGATGAAATCGAGCCGTTGTTGATTGCTCTTGAACCGGACTGGTTCAATTATGTAGTAGTCAGGGCAAGGGGTGGAGATATGGATGGAGCCATTACTGTAATGGAAAAGTACCATAAAATGTATGCTCCTGCATACCCTTTTGAATATAAGTTTGTGGATGATCAATGGAGCGAAAAATATGAGGCTGAGGAACGTATCGGGATTATTTTTAATTATTTCGCCGTGCTTTCGATTATCATTTCATGCCTTGGGTTATTTGCTCTGGCTGCTTATGCTGCTGAGAGAAGAATTAAGGAAATTGGAGTAAGAAAAGCCCTTGGTGCTAGTATTTTGAATATTACAGGCCTGATGACCAGGGATTTTACCTGGCTGGTTATTATTTCTGCGGCATTGGCTTGCCCTATAGCCTGGTACCTGATGGACGCGTGGCTGGAAGACTTTGCTTACAAAATCAATATAGGGTTCATCACTTTTGTCATGGCTACCTTGCTATCGCTATTCATAGCCTTGGGAACGGTGGGCTTCCATGCGGTTAAGGCAGCTTTAAGTAATCCAGTGAAGGCTTTAAGGTATGAATAGGTAGTTTCTTAATTGTGGTTAGTATAAGACCTGTCACTTGAGTAAATGGTGACCGGTCTTTAGTTTGTTTCCTATTCAGGTCTTTTAATTGATGGCTATTACCTGCAAAGAATGCTTGCAGTTAAGAAGGTGCTGAACTATTGTGAGCTTTTTTCAACATCATTTACACCTATAATAGGCTCTATTCGCGTCATATTAATGGATTATTAAAAGCAAAAGCCGATACATTGAAGATCGGCTTTTGAGTGTTTTTAATTGAGGTGATTATGCTAGATCTGAATTTTTGCACCCATGACCTTCAAAAATTCAGCTATGAACTTAGGGTGTGCCGGCCATGCAGGCGAAGTAACGAGATTGCCATCCACATAAGCTTCATCAACCGCGATGTTCTGGTACTCACCTCCTGCGAGTGTAACTTCAGGCCCTACGGCAGGGTAGGCAGTGAGCTTTCTGCCTTTAACTACTCCGGCAGCCGTCAATATCTGGATGCCGTGGCATATGGCAGCTACCGGTTTATTTTCTGTAAAGAAATGCTTTACAATATCGATCACTTGTTTGTTTAACCTAAGGTATTCAGGTGCTCTTCCTCCGGCAATTACAAGTCCGTCATACTGTTCTGCTTTAACATCATCAAAACTGTAGTTTAGTGCAAAGTTGTGCCCCGGTTTCTCGGTGTAGGTTTGGTCACCTTCAAAATCATGGATAGCTGTTTTTACAGTATCCCCCTTCTTTTTGTCGGGGCAAACTGCATGGACAGTATAACCTACCATTTCCAGCATTTGAAAAGGTACCATGGTTTCATAGTCTTCTGTGAAATCGCCCGTAAGAAATAGTATTTTTTTCATGGTAGGGAAAATTTTAGTTGATTAAATAGACTAAGGGTTGTACGGCATATTTGTTACGGAAGATACAAAATATTAAGGTGGCTTGAAACTTGGCCGCTTGTTTTAAATTACAGCGTATTAGTTGTCCCAGTCAAAGTAATCGTCTTCTTCAAGTTCGATGGTTTTCTGCTCGTCACGTCCTTTGTTTTTGAAAGCATCCTTAAGCTCTTTCACTTCTTTTTTCAGGTCGCTAACCACCTTTTTCTTTACACTCTCTTTATCATACATCACCCTGTAGTCTGATGTAGTGCCCACGATCTTCAGAAACAGCATAGTTCTTCCTGAATGATCTTCCTCAATAGCCCCAAAAGCTTCGTCTTTATCAATCTTTTGCTGGCTTCTCAATGGGGCTACCACTTTATAATTGATCTGCTGATCAAAAGTATGGGTGCCGGTGATTTTAATGTCTGTAATGTTGCTGCTAACCTCCATTTCAGGCAAGTATATGGTGCGGTCTTCTATGTGGATGTCATTTTTAAGTTCAGAGAATTGCAAATGATCTAGTTTGTCTTCATCCAGGTACCTCGCCAGCTTTTGCATTGGTTCAAAGTTGTTTAACTCACCTCCCTTGATTGAGGTGCTGATATTGCTGGTCAGCGTCTCAGAATATAGGGAAAGATTGTCGTTGAAGGTCATTTCTGCATCTACATTGGCGAAGATCTTACCCTTGAGGTGGCGATCTTCCAGGAAGTCCTGGTTGAAGTTTTCAAATACATAGAATATGCTATCCACATCAATGTTTTGTAATGAAAAGCTCGTATTGACTTTTACCAGCTTGTTTTTGCTGGCGTCAACAAGACCCGATAAAGCGATGGACCCTCCCATAGCATTGAGTTTGATCTGATCAGAAACAGCGATTTGATTTTTCACCTTTAGGTCGCCACGAATAGAAGTTGGCTTGAAACGTCTGAATTTGAGGTTTTTGATATCACAATCAAACTTGAGAACCAAACGAGGAGATATTTTGAAGGAATATTTTGAGTCCCCTTTCTTTTCGCCGCTGTTTGCCAATAGTAACTGGTCAAGGTCTATGAAGTTAGATTTGAGGTCTGACTCGATCCCGACAGGTTCGTTGTCGAACAGGAGGTAGGCAATGATATTTTTAAAAAATCCATTAAGCAGGAAATCGCTGTTGCCAAGGCTTCCGGATACATCACTAAGTGCCAGGTCATTGTTGTTGAACAGTAGGTTGCCTTGCAGGTCCTCCAGGGGCAGAGGGAAGTTTCTCAATGCCAGATACAGATGCTCGAGGTTAATTTCTCCGGAAGTCTTTATTTTCTGGGCGGTCTCTTTCTTTTTCAGATCCTTCAGGAATCCTTCGAAATTGATATTGGCATCCAATACTCCTTTGCCCGATCTGATGTTTTCAGCTTTGTAAAACTTAAAAAGGGAATTGATGTCAATGCGTCCATTAAAATCGCACTTAACATATGGGTCATCAAAATTTTTGAGGTAAAGGTTGGACTTGAAGCTATTACCTTCCAGTTGTCCCTGTACATTTTCAAGCTTCAGAGTGGCCATACTTAGTTTGGACATTTCGGGGGTGAGGAAAGTGCCCTTTAAGTCTGCATGGGTGATCTGGGCATCAGTATCGGGGTGATAGAGCTTGCTATCCTTCAGTCCGAAGTTTACTTCGAGTGATGGGGACTTTTTCTCGCTGAACTCACCTTTCATTACCAGGTCAAAGTAAACATTGCCCTTGCTTCGGTATTTGCCGAACCTGTCCGAGGAACCCTTTGGCAGCAAGGAGAGCAGTGTCTGAATGTCTGTATTTTTCCCTTCTACTGCAAGGTCGATCAACTGTTTTTCTTTAAAGGAATAACTTCCGAATACACTGAAGTCCGAACCCATGACCTTAACAGTTGAAGAGTTGATAGTAAGGTACTTTTCACTATCGTCGTATTTAAGTTTTGAATCCACAATGAGGTCCTTGTTTTCAGCCCACATGCTTTTGTTTACCATAAGGTAATGGAGAAAGATATCTCCTGTGGTTTCTACATCATAGGCACTGCCCAAGGCCGTGAGGTTGGCAGCGGTCGATTTTGTGGTCACCTCCAGGTGTACGTTCCTGAGTTCGTTGGTGTAAGTGAAAGTAACACCTTTAAGCTTGACTTTTGAGAGATCTAATTTTACTGCCTGATGCTGAGTGGTATCCGGTTGCTTGAAAATGTCATAGTTAGTTTCTCCCTGTTGGTTTATCTTTAAATGGCATTTTCCATCTGTTAGATGAATTTCCTCAATAGTATAGTTGCCACGAAAAACAGCAATAGGGTTGAAGGTAAAGTCTATCCTTTTTGCAGAAAGAAGAGGATAGGAGCTATCTTTATAACTTTCTTCAACAGTTACGTCATTGAAGGATAGGGATACTTGAGGAAAGTTACTGAGTGAAGAAACCTGGATTTTATCTACATGAACAGGCGTGTTGATATTTTTATTAAACTCCCTAATGAAATGGTCTATGAGTTGGTCACGATACAAAAAAGTGACCAGTACGCTGCTGACAACAACTACAGCTGCTGCAAGAAGCAGGTATAGAAAGGTTTTCCTGAGTACTTTCTTGATGCTCAATTGAGTAAAATGTTTATTGCTGAAAAGCTTCCGAAAGCTACATTTTTAGTTGTTAAACATCAAACGGAATACGATGACATAAATTTTATAGTTTTTTTGTCAGAAATGTTTGCGCATAAAAAAAACTATATTACATTTGCATTCCCATTCGCAACAAGCGAAGGAGATTTAAAGGAAAGGGCGCTTAGCTCAGTTGGTTCAGAGCACCTCGTTTACACCGAGGGGGTCGGGGGTTCGAATCCCTCAGCGCCCACAGGAATAAAACCACTTCAAAGTTGAAGTGGTTTTTGCTTTTTATGCCCTTTGTGTTCGAACCTTATAACGTTCAATTTTTGAAAGATGAGGCAGATCAAGCTCCTCAAACGATACCCACGACCTTCTAATTCTTTACTTGCTGTTTTAAGTATCTTATCTCTTTAGCGATCACGTGCTTCTACTGAAGCCTAGCCAGTTTTTGGATTACTCTAAATTCAACTTTTTTCTTCAAAATTGTTATTATAAGGTTTTATACTTTTAGGTAGTTCTAAAATGAGGGTGCTTACAGTGGATCACGTACTACCCAAACCGTTGGAGGTTATTCTAAGCGACACTTTAAGCCCCTTGTTAAAGCTTTTTGGGTTAAGTCTGGCATTTAAGGATTTTTATCAACTATTTCGCAACTTCCAATAAACCTATTCCTAAAAGTAGAACCAGCATTACTGCCTGCTGAAGGGGGAAAGAGATAAACCGTAAAGGAAAATTCAGTAGAAAATATATAGAATATGGCTTCAGGATTTTTTGCGCTACTAGATGACATTTCTGCTTTGGTAAAAGCAAGTGCTTCCAGTTTAGATGATGTACCCACCCAGGTAACTCAAACTACCGGAAAAGTTTCAGGCATTGTTATCGACGATACGGCTGTGACACCCAAGTATGTTGTAGGGCTTGATGCATCTCGAGAGCTTTCAATTATATATCAGATCGCTAAAAAATCGCTGATCAATAAACTATTTATATTAAGTCCGGCAGCCCTGTTGCTCGGGTATTTTGCCCCTTGGGCTATTACACCTATTTTAATGCTGGGTGGTGCTTACTTATGTTTCGAAGGATATGAGAAGGTACACTCCATGTTCAGCAAGCACCACGATGTAAATATTGAAAGTGAGCCAGTAAAACCTATTACTCCAGAGGAATTGGAAAAGCAGCGGGTGACAGGAGCTGTTCGCACAGATATTATTTTATCTGCAGAAATTGTTGCTATTGCTTATAGCCAAATAACCGGTCAACCGATAGTAAATCAGATTATAGTCATGCTGGCTGTGGCTATTTTCATTACATTGGCAGTATATGGGTTTGTTGGCTTGATCGTTAAAATGGACGACATTGGGGTACACTTGGCCCAGGACAAATATCATCCTGCTATTCAGAAATTCGGTCGTAATATTGTAAAATTCATGCCCCACTTTTTAAGCATTCTAAGCTATGTGGGTACTGCTGCTATGCTTTGGGTGGGTGCCGAAATTATTGCCCATGGCATTCCGTTTACCAATAACATACTGCACAACCTAGAGCATGCTTTAGCTGAAACCGAGTTGGTGGCCTGGCTGGTCAAGGCTCTGGCCTGTGGTATTGGTGGCCTGATTTTAGGTTTTGTTATTGACAAAATAGTAGCACTGTCGAAGAAAGTATCCCGCTCGTCGTAGCCCAACCGAAGGTTAGCTCAGGCATCCGCTCAATAATTGGGTATATACATCAGCTGCCTATCCCTAATGCTTTTTTTGATGAGCTAAGGCAATCCTCTTTCATGCCACGAAAATGTAGGGATTGCTGTCCAAAATGGAATATTTCCTTCCATTGAGACAAGGGTTTATTTTAACTGTAAGGCAGCTGCAATTAACCTGCTATCAAAAGGAAGATCATTATATTGAATCGATCTGCTTTAATTTAGTACTAAGCTTCTCATTAGACAGACCTACCTGGTACCATGCAGCTATCAGGTAGGCATAATTATTCGCAATTTCATTACACAGTTGTCCGAGAAGCTCAATATCTCCATCTTTTATAGCCGGATCCTTTTTTCTTGTCCACTCCTCACTCCATTTTTATTATTGCCCCCTGAAATCTAATGATAAAGTCAATATGAAAAAGAAATGGTGATTAATCAAAATGGAATGTTTACATGAGATAACGATACAAAAAACAATCTTATGTATGCTATTCCCTAAGATGTTTGTTTCGTAGGATTAATAAAGCCTCTACGAAAGGTATCACTTCAAAACCCGCTTTGAAAATGACCATGACGAAGAGAATTTTTAAGGCATCTCCTTCACAGAGTACTTGCAATATTAGGGTGGACTAAGGGCAAGTGCTAAAAAAAACAGTAAAAATTTGCTGAATATGTATTCGGGTTTAATTATATTATCGTAATATTGCAATATAATAATGAGCTGATGGGTGTAACGAAAACCGAACTTTTTACTGCAGAACAAAATGACCTGGCTCAAGTTGCCAAAGCGTTTGCGCATCCAGCACGGGTAGCCATCATCCAGTATTTGCTCAAGGCTAATACCTGTATAAACGGCAACCTGGTTCAGGAGCTTGGGCTTGCACAGCCAACGATCAGCCAACACTTAAAAGAGCTTAAGGCTATTGGCATCATACAGGGCACTACCGAGGGCGTTTCTGTTAGCTATTGTATTAATCCGGAGCGTTGGGAAGAAGTAAAAAACTTGTTTAACAACTTGTTTACTCTGTTTACAACGCCATCAGGCCGAGATTGCTGTTAAAAAAATTTGCATATACTTATCGTAAAATTACAATAAAAAAGACTATGAACACATCATCTGAAGAACTCAAAAAAATTGTTCGCGATAAATACAGTCAGATCGCTGAACAGGACAAGGACATGAATGCTGCCTCGTGCTGTGGCGCTGGGGGATGCTCAACAGAGGTCTACAATATAATGACCGATGACTATTCAGAACTACACGGGTACAATGCCGATGCCGACTTGGGGCTTGGCTGTGGATTACCTACCCAATTTGCCAAAATAAAAAAGGGGGATGTAGTAATAGACCTAGGTTCCGGTGCGGGAAATGACTGCTTTGTGGCCAGACACGAAACTGGAGAAACGGGAAAGGTCATTGGCGTAGACTTTACGGAAGCCATGATCAAAAAAGCGAGAGCAAATGCTGAAAAGCTTAATTTCAACAATGTAGAGTTTCGCTTTGGAGATATTGAAGACATGCCGATTTCCGATGACTCGGCAGATGTGGTAGTGAGTAATTGCGTACTTAATCTGGTGCCGGATAAGCAAAAAGTTATAGCAGAAATATCGCGGGTACTAAAACCAGGAGGACACTTCAGTATTTCCGATATCGTGTTGGTAGGCCAGCTTCCGGAGGCATTGCGAAAAGATGCTGAAATGTATGCTGGATGCGTATCTGGTGCCATTCAAAAAGATGAATACCTCGGCTTCATCCATGAGCAGGGTTTTCAGACTATCACTATTCAAAAGGAGAAACCAATTATCATCCCTGATGATATCTTAAGCAAATATTTGACATCAGCAGAACTGGAAAACTTTAAAAGCGGCACTACCGGTATTTTCAGTATAACTGTATATGCCGAAAAGCCAGGGAAGAAAAAGGTGAACCTTTCCGAAGTTCAAAATAACTGTACTCCTGGCGGCGGATGTTGCTAAGCGTGGATGATATCAGATCTTCAGTACAGTTAACGCATTTGAAAAACAGGGGTGCCCCCTGTTTTTTGAAGTTTCACAACTGTTTTAAAAAATCAAAAGAACCGATTAATGTCATCAACAACTAAAAAATTAAGCTTTCTTGATCGCCATCTCACGCTATGGATCTTTCTGGCCATGGCTGTAGGGGTTTTAGGTGGTTATATGTTTCCTGGAACTTCTGCGTTCATTGATTCTTTCAGCCATGGTTCTACCAACATCCCTATAGCCATAGGGTTGATATTGATGATGTATCCACCTCTGGCTAAGGTCAATTACAAGTTGCTACCCAAAGTGTTTGGCAACCTTAAAATACTTGGGGTTTCGCTTTTGCTCAATTGGATCATTGGACCTATGCTGATGTTTGCTCTTGCCATAATTTTTCTGCAAGACCACCCAGAA
Source organism: Fulvivirga marina (assembly GCF_016775155.1). Classification (GTDB taxonomy): domain Bacteria; phylum Bacteroidota; class Bacteroidia; order Cytophagales; family Cyclobacteriaceae; genus Fulvivirga; species Fulvivirga marina. Next base: position 326,932 of record NZ_JAEUGD010000023.1, read on the forward strand.
TATATGGTCGGTCTGATATTGATTGGCCTGGCACGTTGTATCGCCATGGTGCTGGTATGGAATGACCTGGCAGATGGCAGTAGTGAATATGGTGCAGGGTTAGTGGCCTTAAACAGTATTTTCCAAGTATTTGCTTACAGTTTCTATGCCTGGGTCTTCATTACCAAGCTCCCTCCTTTGTTTGGGTTTGAGGGTGCCGTTGTCAACATCTCAATAGCAACTATAGCAGAAAGTGTGGCCATTTATCTGGGTATTCCTTTCCTGGCAGGTCTGCTAAGCAGGCTCATACTTGTAAAAGTGAAGAGTGAGCAGTGGTATAAAGAGCGGTTTATTCCGGCAATATCCCCAATCACACTCATAGCCCTGCTGTTCACCATTGTGGTGATGTTCAGCCTTAAAGGAGAGCTGATTGTAACTATACCATTTGATGTGGTGCGAATTGCGATACCCTTGCTCATATATTTTGGGCTCATGTTTTTCATCAGCTTCTTTGTTAGCAAGGCAATGGGAGCAAAATACAATCAGAATGCTTCCATTTCTTTCACGGCTACCGGTAATAATTTTGAACTGGCTATTGCGGTGGCGATCGCGGTCTTCGGACTTAACAGTGGACAGGCCTTCACTGGAGTAATAGGCCCGTTAGTAGAAGTTCCTGCATTGATCGCCCTGGTTAACGTAGCATTTTGGCTAAAGAAAAAATATTATCAAACCCAACCGTTAAGGCAAATATAATTGTTAACGCCTATACGCAAGGCGTACTTAGAACATTGAAACATCATGAATGGGGTGGCAATCAGCGAAGACTATATCGGTGATTAGCTTTCCCTCCTATCATATTTTAGGGTAGCACTTTCCATGTAAAGACCAAGGCATGTCTGCTTCCAAGTAGGAAGTTATATTTGATACAGGCTATGGAATCAATAGCATAGCTATACCTTGCCGTTCCCGAAAATTTTGATGGCTAATGGAGTATTCTTATCTTCTTCGATAAGCATACAACACCTTTTTATTAAAGCCTACAATTATCAGCCACATGCCCATGATCAATTCCAGCACGGCTGTTGGCATATTCAGGACCAAGTACTCGCTGGTGATAACATCCACTACACGAAACAAGATCATTATACTGGCAACTCCTGACAAAAACGTACCCAGTAACCCCCAAACCGAAAGCCATTTGGGGATCAGCCTGGTTCTTATTAGCAAAACATACAAAATGACATTACCAATGCATAAAACCAAAACCATAAAAACATGGTTAATGTAGTCTCTTGTTATTTTGAGGGCATTTCCCAATGTCTTAAAATCCAGAGCATTCCCGGGAGAGCTTTTTACAAACTCATGGCTTAAAGCTAAGATCAATAGTAAAAGTATAGTGCCAAATATTACCAGGTTAGCGGCTATTACCCGAAAGCTTAAAAAACCAACAGACAGACTTCCGCTAAACCTCCTGATGATGGGATATAACAAAATGGCAAAACCCAAATATGCAAGAGACATAACAAACTGGAACACAGCTCCTACGATCACACGGTTGAAGTTTGCTGCTGCTTCAGTGAGGTAGTCGCCAGAGTCAATGGCCGGGGCCACACTAAAAATTCCGGCTACCATACCAACTATCATAAACAAACCTGCGAACCTAATTTTAAGTTTTTCTGACCCCATGGGATTACAATGCTTTAGGATTGATATTGAATACTATTTTCTACTTACTTAAAATTGAAAAACACTTGATTTTAGAAAAGGTTTTTCACCCATACAAGGGTTGTGCTTATTAAATTCCTCGATTTTTAAGTGCTTTGCACAAGTGTCTCCTTTACAGAACTTTATCTTTTAAATATATTTTGGTTAGCAGCTTAACAGAACCAGACAGCTCATTTACAAAACTTCCGAAAGGCTGGTGAAGCTTTTCTGCAACACCACCGGCATACCCCTATCGTACCTCTTCCTTTTCCGTATCACAAGGCAATAGGTATCCATTTATCCAAGTCAGCTTGCTCAGGAGTATCAGTTTTATTCAGGGCCATATGAAATTTTGCTTAACGTTATTATTAACACTACTAAAAGTTTGTGGTTAAAAATGCTAATTTTAATGAGTAGGCGTACCAACCACACTTTAAATTTAATCAACATTCTTCATGAAAAGCTATGCACAGTTGCCCTTTCAATTTGATTCCGTACAGCTATATCAGGAGCTTGAAGTTTGCAAACAAAACTGGACCAGGCACTTTAATACGGCCTATTATTCTGGCGAGTGGAGCGGTATACCATTAAGATCACCCAAAGGTGAGAGCCATGAGTTGTCTGCAGGCCACGCTGATAGCCAAAAGTTCGTGGATGAGGCTATACTGGAAAGCATTCCTTATACCCGATCGGTAATTGAGCAAATTAAAGCTCCTAAAAGTGCCGTCAGGTATTTACGGTTAACCCCGGGGTCTCAAATTAAACCACACAAGGACTATGACCTAGTATTTTGGGATGGCTTTGTCAGACTACACATACCCGTTACTACCAATGACCGAGTAAAATTTATGCTAAACAACCAGCAGCTTAAAATGCAGCAGGGAGAGTGTTGGTTTGCTGATTTCAGTCAGGTGCATAGCGTGGAAAACCTGGGGAAAACAGACCGTGTGCATCTGGTGATCGACTGCCAGGTAAATGAGTGGATGAGATCACTATTTATTAAGACTGGCATCATTGAACCTCATGAGGAGGCTCCTTCTGAGATGGAAAATTATGATGATCCTACGAAGCAAAAGATCATTGAGCAACTGGAAGCTATGGGAACCGATGTAGCACTCGAAATAGTGGAAAAAATGAGAAGTGAGCTTTAAATACTACCAGAATCGTCAAATTTCTATGATTAAGTACAGCTTCAGACTGTATAAATATCTTTAATATTACATGAGCAATAAAACTACTATATCAAATGGCATCTTTTTAATTTTTTTTGTAAATTCCCTACCCGAAATCAAGCACTACTTGTAATTAACCCTACTTACAATAAAATACGGGTGCTTGACAAGCGTTATTAACATTATGATAAACAGGCAAGGAAATATAGCATTTAAACTGGTTGCTTTGTTCTTCGCTGTGACATTTATTAACATTGGCATATCGCCAGAGCAGCCTGAAAAAGAAACTGGTGTTTCTGATGTGCAGGTATGTGATACCATCTGTGATACCCAAGAATCAGCCAATTTCTTTACCCAGGTACTGGAAGTGGGATGGGACATTTACCAAGCTATACCAGATGCTGAAACTTCTCAAAAAGAAGAGAAAAATTCAAAAAAGAGCTATACAGATTGGTTTTACAATGACACGCTCTGTTTAGTAACAAGTGTATCCGACAATAGTCTGTTGAATAAGCCCTTATTTCCAAATATAGATTATAGAAACTACATAATCGAGGTCATCCCGCCCCCACCAAAGGCTTAGCGTGTATAACGCCGTCCTTGATTTTCATTATTGTCATTTAGGCCTTAAGCGGCACATCATGGCTGCTTTAACATGGCAAATAGTGATTAAGTAATTTAACCTTAAAAGCCCTTTGGCCATAGTAGTTTCTCATGGCCTATAGATTAACGAAAAGGCCGAAGGCATTTTTTTAAATATTAAAGAGATAAGCAATGAAAACATCCATGCTGGAATACTATAAGATCGTGCTTCGAAAAGTTAGCTTTCATCCACCGCTATTTAGAAAAGAATACAGGAAAGCTTTGTTTTATCTATCCGAGGATGAATCGCTAGAACTGAAGCTATGGTTGAGAGGAAATTTAGCCTATATACCCACATGATGTAAACTTTATTTAAAGACAAATAAATAACCCCGGCCAAAAAGACAAACGTCGTCTCCCGGCCGGGGATTAATTGCAAATAATCACATATTCATTAGCAGGTTCTCAGCTCAGGCCACTAGCCCCAGCCTACCACTTGTCATTCTGACTTAAATTGCCACGCACCACGTCGTCAAAGGGAATAGGGAATAAGTTGTGTTTTCCTTCAACAAAACCCAGATCGCCAAGCTCTTGTGAGCCACGTCCCCAACGTATCAGATCCAGAAAACGGAAACCTTCAAAAGCAAGTTCCAATTGTCTTTCCGTAACTATGGCTTCAAAAAGATCATTGCCCGTTGCTACCACATCGTCAAGGTCTGCGCGGTCACGTACCTTATTTAGCTCGGTACGAGCACGCCCTTCATCTCCTGCATTGTAAAATGCTTCAGCAGCCATAAGCAACACATCGGAATAACGAATCAACCTCCAGTTAGTAGCATAATTTAGTTCTGCCACAGCATCTGCATTGGTTTGGTTACTATATGTACCATACTTCCTTCTTATAAAACCATTATAATCCCATACGTTTTCTCCATTCCATGCTCCACCGGCAGCTACCAGTTCAGCTTCAGACATCAACGTATTTACTTTTCTGACACTGTCGCCAGCATTGACAAAGACATTATATATTTTCTCTGATGGATATAGGAACCCCCACCCTGCAATCAGTGAGTCACCGGGAGCTGGCTCATAAAACCCACCACGAGAGCCCATAAGCTGAATGTGGATATTACTCTCCTGAAGCCTGCCATTATCCCACGGGAAGTTGCCCCAATCATAGCCGACAGAGCTCACAAACTGAACTTCAAAGACCGACTCCTTGCCCAATTCACCAGCTTCAGTCCAGTTATCGGCATAGTTATCATGTAAATCATATTGGTTGGAAGTAATTACGGCATCGAGAAAATATGCTGCACTGTCCCACTCCTGCTGATAGAGATAGGCTTTACCAAGCAGTGCCTGGGCTGTACCCTTGGAAACCCTGAACTGGTCCGCGGCACCGTATTCACTTTTCAGGGGAAGTAATTCAATAGCTTCACGCAAATCCTTCTCTATCTGATCATAAACGATACTGCTGGCTACACGCACCTGTTCGTATTCAGATTGGTCAGGCTCGGTCAGTATCATAGGAACATCGCCAAACATAGAAACCAATTCAAAATAATTGTATGCCCGAAGTGCTTTGGCCTCAGCAATCAGAGTTTTTCTGAAATCATTCTCCGGCTCAACGAGGTTGATGACTTTGTTTGCCCTGAATATACCAAAATAGGCCATTCTCCATGTACCAAGAACACCTCCATTCTGGGAGTCATAAGCAAAATCATCCAGGTTTTGATATTGTGGCTGGTCGCCGCTACCCCCACCACCGGCAGTCCCCTCATCTGAAGGCAGTGTTTTTACCAGATAGTTGCTAGACCAGCCCGTATTGTAATGATACTGAAGGATGTCATAAATGGCGATTGTTGCCCTGAATGCATCCTGATCAGTTTTATAAAACTCTTCGGTTGACTTTCTTCCATAAATCTCTTTATCGAGGTAGTCGTCAGAGCATGAAGCCAGAAAGATCAGCGTGCTTAACATGCCCAGTACCCATATTTTTATATAATTCTTTTTCATAATCTCCATCGTTTTGTAATTAGAAGCTAAGTGATAAACCAGTCATGAACTTTTTAGGAATGGGGTATACCCCTCGGTCTATACCCTGGCTGTTGTCGTCATTACTACCAGCTTCAGGGTCAAGGCCCGGGTATTTAGTGAAGGTGAAGTAATCCTCAAGAGATACATAAACTCTGACAGAATTGAATTTCAACCTGTTGATCAGGTTTTCCGGTAAAGTATAGCCCAATTGCAATTGCTTGATACGCGCGTATGAACCATTGAACACCATTAGGTCACTATTGTAGACATATGGATTGTCGGTATCCGCAGCAAACCAATCATTGGTGCTTCCTTCACCAGTCCAGCGGTCTTTGTAAAAGAATTCCGGCTTATTCACAGTACCTCTGTCAGTTCTGTTAAAGCCCATTAATATATCGTTGCCTTTAGAACCTTGTAAGAACACCGTCAAGTCAAACCCTTTGTAACCTACATTGACACGACCTCCATATAAAAAGTCAGGGTGAGGGTCACCGATATAAGTTTGATCTTCAGGGGTAATACGCCCATCGTTGTTTATATCCATGACTACAGGATCTCCCGGGACCGGGCTATATTCTGTAATACCATTTTGGCTGATGTAGTTATCAATTTGCTCCTGATTCTGGAAAATTCCATCCGTTTTATAACCTCTGAAATACCAGATAGGCAGGCCCTCTTCAAAATACGATGCCGTCCATCCAGTACCAACACCAGCACCCTGGATCTTATCCGGCACCAATGGATTCAGATAGACCACCTCATTATCTACTGTGGTCATATTAGCAGATATCTCATAGTAGAAGTCACCTGCAGACTTGGAGTAAGCCACCTCAAACTCAAAACCTTTGTTTCTAACATCTCCACCATTCACAGTCGCTCCATCGTTACCGATGTAGTGAGGAGGTGTACTAGCTGTTAGTAAGCCTTTGGTAGTTTTATTATAATAATCTACAGTAACCCTCAACTGGTCATCAAGTAACCCGAAATCCAGGCCCAGGTCAATCTGCTCGCTGGTTTCCCAAACCAGATCAGGGTTTGGAAGGAAGTCAGGCTCTGCCCCTACATAGAAACCTCCGGTACCTGTAGGGTAGCGTATACCTTGTGTAGTGATGATAGAGGCATACTGTCCTGGAGTAAGTGATCTGAGATTACCGTTTTCACCCCAGCTGGCTCTTACTTTCAGGAAGTTGATAAAAGCTTCGGGAAAGAAATCCTCAGCAGATACTACCCAGCCAGCGGATACCGAAGGAAAAAGATCCCACCGGTTGCCATCAGGAAGCAGAGAAGATCCATCGTACCTGAAAGTAGCATTGAGCAAATATTTGTCTGAGAAAGTATAGGAAACCCGTCCGAAGTATGATAAAAGGCTCTTGTCTTCTCTGGTGCTTCCTATACGATCACTTTCATCAGGGATATAGTCGTAGTATGCGAATTTGTCGTCTTCGTCAAACATGGGTCCACCTGAACCATTCAGTTTATTGTAAACTGTGTTAATAGCAGATGTTCCTAACAAAATAGAGAAATCATGCTCAGCGATGCTGTTGGTATAAGTAGCAAAGTTTTCCCACTGAGTGGTAAACCACTTTTCATTGTTGTCTCTTACCGTTGGCGTGTTGTTTTTTCTTTCGTTAGAGAAATAATAAGAAGGGAACCATTCATGATTAAGTTGAAAAGCTGCATCTATACCAAAACGTGAAGTGAATTTGATATGCTTGATGGGCGTCAGCTCTGCGTAGATATTTCCTACTATCTTATCCTGAACTATTTCTCCTCTGGTATTTTGGATCATTGCCAACGGATTACCTATCTCTCCTTGCACATACCTTGATATGCCGTAGTAGTTTCCGTCATCATCTTTTGTAAGTGTTTCTCCAGCGTCAAGCGCAGCCTGTGCATGTGCAGGTAGTCCGTCGGTATAAATTACCGGGGTAGTTGGGTCCATTAGAATGGCATTACCCACTACTGAGCCAAATTCATCATCTTCAGCAATGGTGCTTCTTTTAAAGTGTGAGTACGACAATCTGTTCCCTACCTTCAGCCAGTCCTTTACCTGATGGTCAGAATTTAAACGTGCTGTATACCGGTCGAACTGAGCTTTGTCACCACCGGCAACACCGTCCTGGGTGTAGAAGCTTCCGCCCACCAGATAGGTAGAGTTTTCAGAGCCTCCGCTAAGATTCAGGCTATGCTTTTGGAGAGGAGCACTTTCAAAGAGTTCATCCAGCCAGTCTGTACCTTTTACACCCTGAAAGTCGGCAGGGTCAGGCAAGGTGCCTGAGGCTCCAGCTTCATTGAGGTACTCAGCATACTGCTGAGCATTCATCATTTCCATACGATCCCCCACGGTCTGGATGCCGTACTGAAAATTATAGTTGATCTGAGGTTTTCCCGCTTTACCCGTTTTGGTAGAGATCAGCACCACGCCGTTGGCACCTTCAGCACCATAGATAGCTGCTGAGGCTGCATCTTTCAGCACCTCAATCGAGGCAATTTCGCTCGGATCAAGATACTCTATTCCGCCGGTTCTGATACCATCTACAATATAAAGGGGGCCGGAGTCTCCATTAGAGCCTGTACCTCTGATACGCACTTTAAGGCCACTACCCGGAGAACCGGAATTGGCCAGCACGTTAACACCGGCGGTTCGCCCCTGAAGGGCTTGCTCCACCCTTAGAGTTGAGGTGTTGGTAATTTGTTCTGCTTCAATGCTGGATATGGCTCCCGTTAACAAACTTTTTTGTTGTTCGCCATAACCAATCACAACCACCTCTGACAGCGCAGTTACGTCGGTGGTCAGACTAACATCCACTACAGAGCGGTTTTGGATATTTATTTCTTCGGTAGCATAACCAATAAATGAAAATATTAAGGTTGTATTTTCTTCAGGCACCTGGAGACTGTAGTTTCCGTCAATGTCGGTAGTTGTACCTGTTGATGTACCCTTTACAATAATACTTACGCCGGGTAAGGCGGTGTTGGTTTCTGTATCCAGAACTTTTCCGGATACCTGTCTATCCTGTCCGTAGAGAACAATTGGTGCCCAGAGGCATGCCAAAAGGATAATCACTTTAAGGGGGTTAAGGTTCTTCATAAGCGATGTATTGTTTTAAGTTTAGGTCAATATCATCGACTGAAGGCGATTCTTGCGGGGATAAACCTTTCTTTTAGGATGGGTATTTATTGCAAACGTTTCCTGAAGTGCTGTATAACAGCATTTTACGGATCGAACAGGATATTTTATTTTTTAAACTTTACCTTTAGATCATAATTAGGCAGGCAAGCAAGCGCACTTGTAATAACGGCTTTAGTAACCTTCGGAAGTTTGGGTGGTTAGATTCAGTAAGCCTGGTCTAGGGCGGGTCTTACAGATCTATCCTTAGTCTACCGAAAGGGTGACTAAGGATGCAAAATGATAACGAGTGTCTGTGACACGGTTTATTTGTAGTACATTCAATGCATTCTAATTCTATTGTAGAATGCCAAACTAATTTCTTATTTTATACCTATATGACATGGGCGACAATTTAGAAAAAGTATCAGAACTATGAAGTTTGGCCTTCTATTTACCGTGTCGCAGACACTCTTTCCCCATTATTTATTCGTAGTCCCTGCGGTAGACTACGAATAGTGTCGTCGTGGAGAACGAATAGCCCCATATTAGTTAAGTTCCTTTAGCCTCACACATTTCCTTGCTGGGCAAACTCAGAAGGGTTGACTCCATATTGCTTCTTAAAGCACTGCCTGAAATAGGATAGATCATTGAAGCCTACCTGATAGGTGACCTCGGCTATAGTCAGGTTTTGTTGCTTCAAAAGCTGAGCAGCTCTTTTGAGTCGAATGGTACGGATGAATTCATTGGCAGACTGCCCAATAAGCCCCTTAAGCTTTCGGTAAAGCTGGATTTTACTCATCCCTAAATGTAAGCAGAGGTCTTCTACCTGAAGTTCGGAATTATCCATATTGTCTTCAACAAACCCCACGGCTTTTTTGATAAAACTCTCATCTGCTGTGGAGATGACCACATGCTTAGGTTCCAGATTGATGGTTTTATTATTAAGCACCTGATCTTTGAACATCTTACGGCTTTTGAGGATATTCTTAATGCGCAGGGCTAGTAGCTTGGGGTTGAAGGGCTTGGTTACATAATAATTAGCTCCCAACTCAAACCCCTGCTCAACACTTTCGTTGGAGGCTTTGGCTGTAAGCAGTATCACTGGAATGTGGCTTGTTTTTTCGTCACTTTTCAGTTTTTCGCAGAGCTTGTAGCCATCCATTTCAGGCATCATAATATCAGAGATAACAATATCAGGAATCTGCTCCAAAGCCAAAGCAAGAGCCTCTTTCCCATTGTTACATTCCAGTATGCGGTATTCACTTTCAAGATAGCTACTTATGAAAGACAGCATATCAGCATTATCTTCAGCGATAAGTATCAGCGGCAGGTCATTTTCCACTTTAAGGTTTTCGGCTGATACACCTGGCTCCTGATTTTTATCTATCAACAGTTCATCATGCTCATAGTTGTCTGTATTTGCCTGATGTATGATGCGATCCTCAGAGATCTCCGAAGGTTCCAAATGTTTATTGCCCAAAGGAAGTTGCACCTTAAATGTGGTGCCTCTGCCTTCTACACTGCTCACTTCTATTTTACCTTTGTGCAACTCCACCAGCTCCCTCGTGAGAGCCAGGCCTATGCCAGTACCTTTTAGGTTTACATGATGTTGTGCCCTGTAAAACCTGTTGAAGATATAAGAAACCTGGTCTTGTGGTATACCAATACCTGAGTCGGCTATGATGATCTCCACATTATTACCCTTTTCCTGTACCGTCAGGCATACTTCTCCAAATTCCGGTGTATACTTGATGGCATTAGAAAGCAGGTTGGTGAATACTTTTTCCAGTTTATCCTGCTCAAAGTATGTGTATATCGGCTCTTTGGGCAGATTGGTTTTGTAGGTAATAAATTGCTTATCAGCATAGGAGGCAAATGAAAAAGCTATCGGTTTTAGGAATTTAACCAGATCCTGCTCACTGGCTTTCAGTTTTACACTGCCCGATTCCAGTTTCGAAAGGTCAAGAATTTGATTGATCAGCCTGAGTAACCGTTCCGCATTGCGGATCATCATCCGCATTTGTTTTTTGTATTCGTTTTTGGTTTCATCCAGGTATAGCGATTTCAACGGACTGAGGATCAAGGTTAGCGGTGTGCGGAATTCGTGAGAAATATTGGCAAAAAACCTTGATTTCAGCTGATCTAGCTCCTGCATTTTGGTGAGTTCCAGATGCTCTAGCTGCAACTGTGCCTGCAAACGTTCCTTATAGATAATCGTATGACGTGCCCAGAGCAAGATGGCCAGTATAACCAAAGCATATGCCGCATAAGCCCAATAGGTACTATACCAAGGCTTGCTGATGTCAATAATAATAGCAGCTTCCTGATCACTCCAAATACCATCGTTGTTAGAGCCTCTTACCCTGAAAGTATAAGTTCCCGGAGGCACATTGGTATAATACGCTTCCTTTCGGGTGCCAGCTTTTTGCCAGTCCTCATCATAGTTTTCCAGCTTGTAGGCATACTCATTTTTGGCAGACTGAGAAAAGTTTAATGCCGCAAACTCAAAACTGAAATCATTCTGATCATAGTCGAGCTGTATTTTTTTGGTGTTGACGATATTCTGTGTTAGCAGCGAGTTAGGAGCCGTTTTAACCACCTCATCAGAAAGCAGGAATTTAGTAATGTAGACGGGTGGAGCGTTAGGGTTTTTCTTTACATGGTTGGGGTTAAACATATTGAAACCTTTAATTCCGCCGAAAATCAGGTGGCCCTCACTCGTTTTCAGACAAGCTGACTTATAAAATTCTGAGGACTGTAAACCGTCGGATTCATTGTAGACCTTGATGTTCCCATTCTCTTTGGAGTAGCTGGCCAAACCATTGTTAGTACTAATCCAGATGTTTTTATGATCGTCTTCAAGAATACCATAAATCACATTATTCTGCAGTCTCTGGTTACCCTCTATAGGTAAGAACACATCAGAGGTCCGGTTGTAATGATATATACCTCCCCCTTCTGTACCTACCCAAAGTACATTATCTGAATCTTCGAACAGATAGGTTATCGTGTTATTGTGCAGGCCGGAATTATTCGCATTGCCATGACAATAAAAGCGTTTTCCCATTATGTTCATCTCATGATCCACCTCGATGCGGTTAAGCCCGGCCCCTTCGGTACCTATCCACATATTTCCTTCATAGTCTTCCAGTATAGACCTTACCTTATTTCCGCTTAGTCCTGGGGTGGTATCTTCATTAATGTGATAGAACTGTTGCTCTTCAGGGTCATAGATGTCCAACCCATCGCGAAAAGCCGCAATCCAGATCCTTCCCTTGCTGTCTTCAAACAGTTTATAAATATCATTTCCCGATATGGAGTTGTCATTATTAGGTTTGTGAATAAGGTGCTTAAATGCACCTTCACCTTTCGGTAGTATAGAAATACCACTTTCCCAGGTACCTACCCATAAGTTGTTTTTCTTGTCAATGATTATACTCACTACTGCATCATTAGACAAACTGGTGCTATCACCTGATATTTGCTGATACCTATAAAACTTACCGGTTTTTCGATCAAAGTAATTCAAACCTCCCCCATCGGTTCCTACCCACAAATTGCCCAGGTTATCCTCAGCAAAAGAGCTGATCACATTGTGGCTCAGCGTGTATGCAGAAATACCACTCTGGTAAAGGCCATCAAATTTTTGCTCATAAGGGTCCATTTTATATAACCCCTGATTATAAGTACCTATCCAGACGGTACCATGTCGCCCTGTGCTTAGTGACCAGATAGAATTACTGTTAACTCCATAATTGTTTTCAGGGGTATGAAAGAAATGCTGCGCCTTGCCATTAGCCTGATCTACCATAAACAATCCTTCATTTTCTGTCCCTACCCAAATGCGGGCTTGCTGATCCTCACAAATGGTCAGTACCCTAACTTTAGCCAGTGCTTTGCCCAGCGGATGGTTAGTTAGTATATCTTTAAATATGTAGCGGCCATCATTATACACCAGGCGTTTAAGTCCCTGGTGCGTACCCACTAACAATGCTCCCTTGGAAGTCTTATAAATGTACCTGACCACATTGCTGACCAAAGATTCTGACTCCCCGCCCTTAAAGGCAATAAAGCTTTTCTTGTTTTGATCAAACAGGTTGATGCCTCCACCATAGGTGCCCACCCAGATATTACCATTCAGATCCTGATTAATTGATGTTATGTTGTTTGAAGAGATGCTAAAAGGATCAGCTTCGTTAGACATGAACCTGGTAAAAGTCCGCTTTTCCTGATTCAAAAGATTCAAGCCTCCTTTTTCAGTACCCACCCATAGGTTTCCATTAAAATCTTCAAAGACCGCTGTAATAAAATCGTCACTTAACGAGTACGGATTATCTTTAACATTTCGATAAACGTAAAAGCGATCCTCTTCATAATTATAGTAATTTAACCCCCCTCCATAAGTACCGATCCAGATATTGCCCAGTTTATCTTCAGCAAGGCACTGAACCGTGCTGTTACTGATCAGTGTGGTGTCGCCATTGATGTGCTCATAGGTCAGGTAATCCAGACCATCATACCGATTCAGTCCATGACGGGTGCCTATCCAGAGAAACCCTTTACTGTCTTGCAAAAGCGCAGTAATGGAGTGTTGCGACAACCCTTTGGATACGGGGTAAAACCTGGAGTCGTTTTCCTGTCCACTGCTGAAAAAGAAAAAAAGCAGGAGTATAATGGTCAGTATACTTTTAAACATAAATATGAATTACCATATTAATAGATGTAATGTCAATTGCTTGAAACAATTACCACCTTCAATTGATGTATTTACCAAGGTTAATATAGCCCCTAATTTTCAAGTTTTACAGTCCCATATATCGTTTAACAATTAATAATGCATATGAATTTCAGAAACAGTTTTAGAAGGGTCATGCAGCATGGACTTCTGGTTATTGCAACTCTGGGGTGCGGTATCGTCCATGCCCAGAAAACCAGTGAAAGGGAGATAGACAAAAAAGTAGATGATTTGCTTTCTAAAATGTCTATTGAAGAAAAAGTAGGGCAGATGACTCAAGTGACTCTCGACGTCATAATGGAAGACAACTCCCTGGTGGATATCAACAATAAAAAATTAAAAGAAGCTATTATCAATAAAAATGTGGGCTCTATCCTCAATGTAAAAGGGCATGCATACTCCATGGAGACATGGCATAAAATACAAAAACGCATTCAGGAAGTGGCTACTAAAGAAACTCCCAATAACATTCCTATACTTTATGGGATTGATGCCATCCATGGTGCAAATTATATTGAGGGATCTACGCTATTTCCTCACAACATAGGTATGGCTGCAAGCCGTAATCCTGAACTGGTGAAACAAGCCTCAAAAATTACCGCTATTGAAACCCGTGCCAGTGGTATACGCTGGAACTTCGACCCTGTATTGGGCTTAGGCCGACAGCCCCTTTGGTCAAGGTTTGAAGAAACTTTTGGTGAAGATGTACACTTGGTAACAGAAATGGGCACTGCCGCCATTAAGGGCTATGAGGAAGATGGCCTGGAAGGCCCCACAGCCGTTGCCTCGTGTATGAAACACTATCTGGGCTACTCCCTTCCTGCCAGTGGAAAAGACCGTACTCCTGCATACATACCAGAATATACACTTCGTGAATATCTGTTACCTCCTTTCAAAAGTGCTGTTGAGGCAGGAACTTCAACAGTAATGATCAACTCAGGAGAGATTAATGGTGTACCCGTACATGCCAGCAAATATCTTTTAACAGACCTGTTACGTGGAGAGCTGGGCTTTGAAGGTGTCGCTGTTTCTGACTGGGAGGATGTTATCCGCCTACACACCAGACATAGAGTTGCCGATACTCCCAAAGAGGCAGTAAGACTTGCTGTAGAAGCCGGACTGGATATGAGCATGGTACCCTATGACTATTCTTTTTATAATCTGTTATTAGAACTTGTTAAAGAAGGGGCTATTTCTGAGAATCGCATTGACGAGTCTGTTCGCAGAATAATCAAGTTGAAGTACAAATTAGGACTTTTCGACAACCCCTACCCTGAAAAAGCGGCCCTGGCAAAAGTGGATGAAAAAAAATCTAAAGCAGTTGCTCTGAATGCTGCGAGAGAGACACTTACGCTTTTGAAAAATGAAAAATCAGTACTGCCCTTGTCAAAAGATACTAAAGTACTGTTAGCTGGTCCTGCAGCCAACAACCTCACCTCTTTACACAGCTCATGGTCATATGTATGGCAGGGTAAAGATGATAGCCAGTATCCAAAATCAACTGCAACCATCAAAGAGGCTCTGGAAGACAAATTAGGTAAAGCCAACGTTATGAGTTCAGCTCAAAGAGACTATGACAACGCCGCTAATTTTGATGCTAGTCAGCTGAAAAAAGATGCTGCCAAAGCAGATTATATTGTACTTTGCCTGGGTGAAGATGCTTATGCCGAAACTCCTGGAAATATTGATGACCTTGCACTGGATAGCAGGCAACTTGCCTTGGCGGAAGCAGCCATAGAAACTGGTAAACCAGTGATCCTGGTGCTGGTAGAGGGACGCCCCAGGGTTATCTCCTCTATAGAAAAAGGTATCCCTGGCATATTATTGGCCTACAGACCTTCTACTATGGGGGCTCAGGCCATTGCTGAAGTATTGACTGGCGATTATAACCCCAACGGGACACTTCCTTACTCTTACCCTAAACATACCGGTGACCTGGTCAAATATGACCACAAGTACACTGAGGGTGTTAGAGAAGATGAGCCCAACACTTACTCTGATGGCGCTTATCGACCGCAATGGACATTTGGTTATGGCCTGAGCTATACCACTTTCCAGTTCAGTAACTTAAAAAGTGACAAAGCAGCTTTTAGCGCTGGTGAAAAACTGAGCCTAACCGTAACGGTAAAAAACTCTGGAGAAAAAGCCGGTAAAGTAGCGGTTGAACTTTACTCTAAAGACCTGTACGCTTCGATAACTCCAAACTTTAAACGACTTCGAAAATTTAAAAAGATAGAACTTGCTGCCGGAGCTTCGAAACAAGTCTCTTTCACGATCTCTCCTGAAGATCTAGCTTTCATCAACGCGCAAGGCAAGAGTGTTACCGAACCTGGCGTATTCAACTTCGTAGTTCAAGATCAGGAAGTGAGTGTAGTGTATAAAGAAAGCCAACAGAATTAATGAAAAAAATTGTAATTGGAACAGTCGTGGCACTCTTTGCATTCATAGGTTGCAAAAAGCAAAAAGAGACGATAAAGGAACCGGCTATGGCCGTTGAGCAGGTAAATGATACTGTTAAAAATCCAGTCGTTCTTTATATAGATACCATTGCTGCCCTGGGCGAAGGTGCTATATGGAACCAGAAATCAGCAGTCTACCATTGGCTTGATATTGAGAAAGGTGAAGTATTTACGTTTGACCCACAGCTGGATCAAATAAAGATCATTGATGTGGGGCAAAGGGTCGGTACCATAGTTCCTTCATCCAAGGATGATATTGTACTGGTTGCCTTGCAAAACGGAATATATAAACTCAATCTGGAAACAGAGGAATTGCAACTGATGGAAAAAGCGCCCTTTGACCCTGAAGTAATCAGGTTCAATGATGGTAAGTGTGATCCTGCCGGCAGGTTCTGGGTTGGATCCATGGCACTCAGCGAAGAGTCAAATGCGGCTGCGCTGTATAGTTTCGATGGGGACAGTTCCATTATACAAAAACTGGATAGCATTACCATTTCCAATGGCATTTGCTGGTCTGCTGATAAGAAGACCATGTACTACATAGATACACCTACGCAAGCGGTTAAAGCATTTGACTACAATAATGAGACAGGGGCAATTGAAAACGGAAGAATCATCATTAAGATTGAAGAAGAAAATGCCTTCCCTGACGGCATGACAATTGACAGCGAAGGTAAACTCTGGATAGCCCTTTGGGGCGGTTCTAGTGTAGTTCGTTATGATCCTGACAATGGACAGCTATTGACCAGGATACCAGTTCCTGCTAAAAATGTAACCTCGTGTGCTTTTGGCGGATCTAACCTTGACACTTTGTTGATCACCACTGCCAGCATTGGCATGAATGATAAGGAAAAATCGAAATATTCAAAGGCAGGTGCAGTTTTTGCGACTGTACCAGGCGTTAAAGGTGTAGGGGCTAATTTTTTTGAGATTAAGAAAGATTAAGTTCTACGTTTACCGGTAGTCGATAACGGGTATAACAACCAGTTATCGATTACTTTTTCCCATTCCTCCAATTCTCAAGATAGCTCGATGAAGTAATCCCCACTAACAAAAATAACCCAAAAGCTCGCTAACCTAAAGTTTTCAGTATCCCAAACATTACTCGCTAAGCCGGTAGGTAATATGAGAGATGGTAATAAAGTACTTATATTTACTTCAGATCGAAATTAAGGTCTTATGCCAAAGGAGATAGAGGTCAAGTCGGTTCTGAACAAAACCAAAAAAAGGGACAGTTGGTTTCTTGACGACTATACCGTAAACCTATATAGCAGTTGTTCCTTCAACTGTCTTTACTGCTATATCCGTGGTAGCAAGTACGGCTCCAACCTCGAGCAAGGTCTGACTATAAAAACCAATGCCATTGAAGTTTTAGACCGGCAACTGTCCAATCGAGCAAAAAAGGGACAATATGGCTATGTTGTCCTTTCATCTGCTACTGACCCATACCTTCAGGTGGAAAAGAAATTTGAACTCACCCGTCAGGCCTTAAAAGTAATAGCCAAGCACCGGTTCCCGGTTCATATCATTACTAAATCAGACTTGGTAGAGCGTGACTTTGACCTGCTTCATGAAATAGACAAAAGCGCTTTGCTTCCCCATGATTTGCAGTTGTCTCCAGGTCGAGGAGTCCTCTTATCATTTTCCTTTTCAACGCTGGACGCCCATGTTGCCAGTATATTTGAAAAAGGAGCTACCAAGCCTGCCAAACGACTAGAAGCACTCGAAAAAGCAATTCAAGAGGGTTTTCATGCAGGCGTGAGCCTAATGCCTCTGCTGCCATTCATTTCAGATACTACAGAAAATCTCAAGCTATTTTTCTCAACCTTTAAAGCTCTGAATGTAGGCTATGTCCTGCCAGCTACACTCACTTTGTTTGGCGATGGACCTGCTGATAGCAAAACTTTAGTAATGGAAGCCATAAGGGAGCATTTCCCTGACTTAGAGAAAAGATATAAGCGCTTCTTTCAAAATAGCTACCAGATGCCGCCCTATTATCAAAAGGCATTTGCTAAAAAGATGAAAGAGCTCTGCCACGAATACGGAATACCCGGAGGCATTACCGGTCAGGGTAAACCTTATTGAAGGGGCTTACGCCATTATCGCAACTTATGATGAGATGATTTGCAGTACCAACTCCTTGGTGAGTGGACGCCCATTGGCTTTTGATTTTATATCCGCAAAGGTGAACCTAAAATCACACCCTGCCTTCCATTCGCTACAGCCATATGCTGTTTTCCCTTTTATCAGTCTACCCTTGCCACATTTAGGACATGTCGGCATGTCATTTTTGGTAGACTTCGGAGCTTTTGGCTTTGATTTGTTTTCAAATTCTAACTCGCCAGTATCACTAAGCTTTATTATTCCCTCTACTTTTTCTCCGTCAAGCACAAAGCCTTTAAGTTTGGTAGTGGCTTTTTTATCCACTAAGCGCTGCACTTGTTTGTCGGTAAGCTTTTTACCCATAAATTCGAAAGGTACCCGCATTTTACATCCGGCCTTCCACTCACTACAACCATAGCTGGATTTGCCTTTAAGCATATTGCCAGAGCCGCATTTTGGACACTTCATCTCCGAAGGCGCTTTCTTTTTTCGTTCCTTTTTATTGCTTTCACCTTTAGGGGGCGGTGCAATTACGGGTTTACCCGTTTCCTCACGTACTTCAGTGACCAGATCATCCACCATTTTCTTCATATTGGCTATGAAGTGCCCTGCTCCAAACTCTCCATGCTCTATTTCCTTCAGCTTCTTTTCCCAGTACCCTGTTAGCTCTGCTGACTTAAGCAACTTATTCCGAATAGTGTTAATGAGCTGTATGCCCATTTCAGTAGGTATTACCTGCTTCTTTCTTCGTTGGGTATATTTTCTTTTAAAAAGCGTTTCTATGATACTGGCCCTGGTAGAAGGCCTGCCTATACCATTCGCTTTCATCAGGTCGCGCAGCTCCTCGTCATCCACTTGCTTTCCCGCGGTCTCCATTGCCCTAAGCAGCGATGCCTCCGTATAGTTTTTAGGAGGCTTGGTCATTTTCTCTACAAAAGAAGGTTCATGCGGCCCCTGCTCTCCTTTTTCGAACGATGGCAAGATTCCCTCATCATCGTCATTATTATTTTCGTCATCGCCATCGGAGCTGTTTTTCTTATTCTCCTTAGGGAATAGTACGCGCCAACCTTCTTCCAGGATCTCCTTACCTCTGGCTATGAATTTGACACCTTCTACCTCAGCATTCACCTCCGTTTTAGCGACCTTACAGTCAGGGTAAAATACTGCTATAAAACGTCGGGTAATAATATCATAAACCTTTTGCTCATCAGGGCTAAGTGGTTTCTGCTCCCCGGTAGGGATGATCGCATGGTGATCAGTCACCTTATTGTCATTAAACACCTTTGTTGATTTCCTGATCTTTTTACCTGCTATAGGTTCAGTGTAATTAGAGTAATCAGACAGTCCTTTAAGTATACCTGGTATTTTTGGGTACATATCATTGGGCAGGAATGTAGTATCAACCCTTGGATATGTTACCACCTTTTTTTCGTAAAGGCCTTGTATCAATTTCAGGGTTACCTCTGCCGTAAAACCAAACTTATTGTTACAGTAAACCTGCAAACTAGTCAGGTCAAACAACTTGGGAGCATACTCTTTCCCTTCCTTTTTCTCAACTCCGGTGATTACCAGGTCTTTCCCTGTTACTTTGTTAAGAAGTTCTTCCCCCTCTTCTTTTGAGAAAAATTTACCCGTAGTATTGTTAAACTTGGTGTCTCTGTAAACAGTCTGAAGTTCCCAATAAGGCTGAGGTACAAAGTTCTCTATTTCATAATGCCGGTTAACCAACATGGCCAGGGTTGGAGTTTGCACCCTGCCTATGGATAATACCTGTTTATAGCCACCATATTTCAATGTATAGAGCCGAGTGGCGTTCATACCCAGCAACCAGTCTCCTATTGCGCGTGAACTCCCTGCATAAAAGAGGTTGTCAAACTCCTGAGCCGGTTTGAGTTTGTCAAACCCTGCCTTGATGGACTCAGTAGTTAGTGATGAGATCCAGAGACGCTGAACCTCACCATCATATTTTGCTTCCTTGATTACCCAACGCTGTATCAATTCCCCTTCCTGGCCGGCGTCACCACAGTTGATAACTAGATCAGCTTTTTGCAACAGGCTTTTAATTACATTAAATTGCTTTTTTACTCCGCCATCGTTCATCAATTTGGTTTCAAAACGCTCCGGAAGCATGGGAAGCGTATTCAAATCCCACCGTTTCCAGTGGGGCTGGTAGTCTTCGGGACTATACAGGGTGCAAAAGTGACCAAATGTCCACGTAACCTGATAACCATTGCCTTCAAAGTATCCTTCTTTGCGAGCATTTGCCCCAATTACCTGAGCTATTTCCCTGGCTACACTTGGTTTCTCTGCAATACAGACTTTCATGGATGTTTTTTCATTGATCTAAGCTTCACATGGACTAACAAAAGGTTCACTGTCAATGACTAGTTAGCATATGAACCGGCGAAAATACAAAATCTATTTTATAGCTAAAGGATTTATGAAGTTACAGTTGGAGTTGCGTCCGGCATTTGCATAAAGAACATTTGACAACCTCTCCAGTACGAGCTTCCAGAATTCCAATCAAAAGTATTGTTTCAAATTACCTGAAAATAGTCTCTGTATAGTACTGTAAGATTATCATCACACCTTGCTACAATATTGAGTCCCAAAAAACAGGGTTTCAAAAAAGTAAAACTGCAAACAAACTCAGCCAAACGGGTTTGCCCAATAATCTTAAATCAGGAATTGAAAATCTTTCGTGCTACTCTATGGACGATGTTAAAGTGCATTACAACTCTGATAAACCTGCCCAGATGAAAGCTCATGTCTACGCTCATGGTACAGGTATAGATGTAGCACCATACTTTGTTGACACTCTGATTTTTGTCCATTCATTTTGCTGTGCTATATTTAAAACTCAAAACCTCAAATAGTTGTGCTATGAATGATAATTTACTAAACAATGCCAATTCACCTATTGGCCGCTTACCTGATGATAAAAGTAGTCTTGACAACGATTTGGGGTCCAAAAGCAGTCTAAAAAAGTCAGAGTTGTCCAGCCCTTTACAGCGAAGGGTGAATAACACTGGTTTGCCAGATAATTTAAAATCTGGTGTAGAAAACCTTTCCGGGTACGCCATGGACGACGTTAAGGTTCACTATAACTCTGTCAAGCCTGCACAAATGAAGGCACATGCGTACGCGCAAGGCACTGATATACATGTAGCATCTGGGCAGGAGCAGCATTTGGCGCATGAGGCCTGGCATGTGGTGCAGCAAAAGCAAGGACGCGTTAAGCCTACACTGCAGATGAAAGGAAAAATAGGCGTAAATGATGAGCAGAGTTTGGAGCATGAGGCCGATATCATGGGGGCCAAAGCATTAACGGCCGGCAGCAACGCCTCTAACCCGCCTAATGCCAATAATGGTAATTCACCGAATACCTTACAACAGAAAGCCATAGCATCAAATGGAGGTGTGATACAAGGGAAAATGCAAGCTAATAATTTTCGGGAATTGGTTGCTGAACAGATGGCGCTACAAGATGCGGTTATGGAGGATCCGGAAAATTTTAAGCAACAATACACGACTGTGGGTTTTGAACATGAGTTTGGTGCCATGACTTCAGGGCCACTCAGAGGAGTTTCTCACTTAGAAATTGCCAAATCTCAGGAAAGGTTACCCTATACAGGCATTCCATTCATTTTAGAAACCGATGCCCAAAATGCCATAGAATTCATAAGTCCTCCATATCTGATTGAAACACTTCCGGGCATCCCCGTTCCAGACCCTTTAGAAGTGAAAAAGGTAGATGATATGATACAGGATACTTTGGATAACCATATCGTTAACAAACCTAACCTCAACGTACTTATCAATAAACTAGCAGATAA
This sequence comes from Fulvivirga marina, assembly GCF_016775155.1. Classification (GTDB taxonomy): domain Bacteria; phylum Bacteroidota; class Bacteroidia; order Cytophagales; family Cyclobacteriaceae; genus Fulvivirga; species Fulvivirga marina. The sequence goes on from NZ_JAEUGD010000023.1 coordinate 348,651, forward strand.
CCCCGGGCTGCATTTCAATACTGGAAATATTGACAATGATGACTCTGGCAAAGTAGTAATAGGCAGAGAAAATATGAGCCCGAATACCAATCAGAACATTGGCGGACAGCCAATAGTTGGGGGTCAGTTTTGGAGCAACAATAATAACAATACACTTACACGAGACCAGTTACATGACATCGAAATAGCTCCTTTTGGGAACATAGATGAATCCATTAAAAGCTCCTCGACGCATGTGAATTTTGCCACGGATGCTTACATCAATGATTTAATGGAGGAAACCTATGAAGATGAAGGGGATGATTATACACAATACTACATTAGGTTAGAGAATAGCTTCAGAACCATATTATACAACAAAATATTAGCGAAGAAGATAAAGGCAAAACAAAAGGAACAGGCTGATGCTGTCGCTAAAGTTGGGGTAGTAAGGAATAAGGCCAGGGCCATGGTTCGTGAGGTTAATAGCAAACTGAACCAGGTTGCCAGGCTGAGAGGAGATGAAAACCCGTTTTCCAGCAACCGGTGGATCGACTCCAGAAGAAGAACTTTTGGTACCGTAGCCGATAGAACCTTGAACAAATTTGATAATCTCTATGAAGAAGTATCAAGCCCGACGGCAAGGGGTTTCAGAGTACGCTCTGCGGCAATGTTATTGAATGATTGGGTAGCAGAACTACACCAAAAGATCGTGCAAACCGGGGAGGATATTGGATATAAAAATGGGAACGAAGGCTGGTTACCTGAGCAGGTAAAAGGGCTATATGGAGAGTGTGTTGGCTCAGTCAAAGAGGCTAAAGTGGCACTGGACAACTTCCCTGCCCTTGGGGAAGATGACAATAACACTCAAAATATGAAAATATTTCTCAATACCTTAGCAAGAACATTGAGCGGCCAGTTAGGTATCACATCTCAAAAGCGACTGGTAGACGCACAAAAAGCTCGGTTTAAGAACTCAAACCGTCCCATGAATGAGGATGAGCTAGGCGTTGATCAAATGCTCTCCAGCAGGGTAAAAGATGTACATCAGGTTTGGATCAAAGATTCTATTATGAATATTGGCCTCGGACTTTTGTCACATACACAATGGGAGCAGGTAAGGGTAGGTCTAAATGATGGCCTTGATAATGTGGATCTACCTAATCTTACCATTAAAAACCATCGGGTTGAATTACCTGAAGCTGCATTTGCCGAATCGGTACGTAAGGCCGTGGCACAGGTGGTAAAACTGATCAAAAAAAATCAGTTGAACAAAGCTGGAAATAAAATGAGTACCTATATGGGACTTGGAAGCAAGTCAAAGCCCAACTCTTTGGCTCCCACCAAGCGCCCCTCACTGTTCGAACACGACCCCAAACATATAGGAGCAAGACAAGATACCTATATACCCTCGCAGTATGTACAAATGCCCGATTTATGGGAAGACAAGCGCATGCATGTTGTAGAATCCCGAAAGCATACCGTAGAACGCCTGAGCCTATTGGAAGAATTAAGCAAAAACGGCGTTATCAAAAAGGATTACTTCGAATCAAACGGTGGGTTTGACTATGGACAATATGTAAAGGAAAATCTCAATGAAGGTGATATAGACCTTGGTAATGGCTACGTACTGACGGCGGCACAATCTGATGCCTTAACAAGAGATTTTTTGGGTAATGTCAATACCACCCCTGATGGAGATTGCCTTTTTAATTCATTAATTACAGTTGGAGCCTTTGATGGCAACGTGCAAGAATTTAGAGATCATATTGCGGATGCCGTATCCAACGGGGGTGTAGATGTCACCCCTTTTGGACTTGATCAGGATGCTACTGAACTTGATATTCGTACACCTGGGTCTTATAATAACCTGGCAGGTGACGCAACGCCTTCCATCATTGCTAATGTACTGGATATCAATATTATAATATATAATGAAGATGGTCAAACCACAACGGTTGCTCCTGAAGGAGGCGGGCAAAGTGAGTTCAACTTAATTCGCTTCTTATCCCCAGGAGCGCATTATCATGCCACCGAAGATATACAAGAGTTTATGCATATTCAAAGCTTGGCGCAAGGTGAACCACTTCCTCTCCCTGACGAAAGCAACTTTGAAAATATCACGTTTAGCGAAAGCGACTGGGATATATAACCCAGTTGCATACCTCTGCTTATAGAGTGGGCTTTGCAGTTCGGTATTATCTAATCCTTGCTTGAATTGAATAAGATGCCGCAGGCAGAGGTGTAAATTGCAAGAGCTTACTGGTTTCTTTAAAGTATAGCTGATGACCCTCCCTTCAATACCATTAAGTTGAGGTTTTGGTTTATCTTATACGTCACCCTAACCCTTCTATTGAAGGAAACGGACTTATTAAGTCGTCTTACTTAACATCTCCCTGGCCCTTTAAAGGTAGATTAATAGGCAGTACCGATAGGGTTTCTAATTCTCCCCTGATGAGGTTGGTGCTTTTATGGTTACAGGAAAGATAACTTTCGACTTTACTGCTATTCCTCTCATTTTTGCTGGTGAGAAGCTAAAATCCAACTCATGCAATCTGGCACTGACAAACTTGTCGATATCTTTCTCAATACCTTTAACTATATTCTTTTCAAGTACTGAGCCATCTTTTCCTATGATATACTCAACATATATTCTCCCTTCTGTATCCTTAAATTTTCCATCTTGTTGTATTTTATCATCAATAAACTGATTGATTGAATCCATACTAATTAATAGTTCAGGCGGATCCTCAGTTATGATATAAACAACATCAGACGATAGCAACTCATTCCTTTCTTCTTCTGTGAGTTCAGGTTCGTTAATTATTGGTTCATCACCCATCCAATTCGGCCATATACGATTATTTTTAATTCTTTCATATTCATGTTGCAGCTTTGGGGTAAGCTTCATAATCAGGTCATTAAATGGCTTCATTAGCTCTGAATATCTCTTAGTACCAAGTTGCTCCAACACAAATGGATCTTTTAATGATTTGGTCGTGTATAAAAATCGGCTCCAAGTCTTGTTTATCTTTTGGGTTATCAAGTCCCATTTCTTGCTAGAGCGATCTACCTTAAACCTAGAATAGAGCTTAAAAAGCAACTTATAGTCTTCTATAGCTTTGTTTCTTTTCTCTATAAATAATTCTTCAATATCATCCTGGGGTGAATAATAAATACTTCGGTCTTTGTTATTTACAACATCAATGGGAGTACCATAATAATCATTGATGACTTTATAAGTTAGCTTAATTACATAGTTGATTTTCGGATCAAGCCCACTCAAAAAGTATTTGAAATTTAAACAACAATCACAAAGATAAACCTCAATCTCGTGAGATATGGTGCCATCATCTTCCGTATATTCTCTAAAATTGGGGCCATAAACCAATTCAATAGTATCCCCCAAAACCCGAATATCAATATTTTCTGCATCCCCACAATTCCCATAAAACCCCACAAACATTTCAAGTTTGTCTCCATCAACTTTCTTATCAAATATGGTAATACCAACTGCATGACTTGAAGCACGTGATTCATTGAATTTGTAGTCTGCATCAAAGCCACTTAAACATTCATATTTTTCAAACTTATCCAGCTTAATCTGGCCAAATGAGTGAGCTGCCAAAGCAATAGATAAAATGAATATCAGGATTTTCGCCATGTTACAAAGATAGTATTTATAAAGTAGTCATATCAGGTGTTTACTTATAGAACTATTGGGTATACATTGACTTTGGAAAGTAATAATATACTTCTCCCTTGAGCGAGATGCCGCAGGCAGAGGTGTAAATTGCAGGGCTTTTACCAGATGGTTTTCTAAAAGTATCACTAAAAAACATCCCCCTACCCCTTCAAAGGGGGATTAGTTGGGTAGTATTGATGAAATAGTCTACTTCAAAATCAGTTTATCATCAAAATCCATTCCCAGCAGAGTCTCTCGTAGATCTCGTAGAGGACTCTGCGCCTTATTTTAAGGCAAAACCTCACTGAACAAAAGCGTACCTTTCTTATCTATCCTTTTTAAATCGATTGATTTAAAAAGCTCCATCCGGCCCTCCCAGTCTTAAGCCTGCACGTTAGCTCAAAACCAGGTCAGGGCCGGACTCACTTTTATTAGATTAGCATGGCCCTCCATTACACGTACCGCCGGGGTCGGAGTAGTTGCAGCAATCTCCGGTCTCATTCGAAGCGCAATCATCGCAAGTATTACAAGAATAATTATCACACATAGACTGGATACAACTTCGAAAAGTATCATTTACTGGAACTCCACCTTTGTTGGCCATAGCAGATTTGTTAATTTCTGTTAAAAAACTCTTGACCTTAAGGTCCTCAAGGGTTAGTTTTTTCTTTTTCATTTTTGAGTAGGTTTTAGGTTTATGAAAACTTGAATAATGATTGATGTTACTAATAAATAGATGAAATATAAATAAAGAAATGTTGAGATTAGGTTTATTCAGGCATTATAGCGTCAGCTTGCGAATGTTCTTAAATTTTTATTTCCTGCTTAATTGCAATAATGTTCTAATAGCATAGATCATTACCATTGACGCATTGCGGGTTTCAATAACGAACTTATGCTCGCGCCCCTCTAAAGTTGTTAAGGTTATCATGGTTTTCTGCTGGTCTTCATAACCTTTAAAGTCTCCCCAAGTCCATTTTTCTACGTCATTGATATTAATGGCACTTTTTACATTGTCTGTTTTACCAATGACTCTCCTAGTCGTGACAAATGTCCAGTCCGTATGTGTTGAAATGCTAGAAGCAACCGGCAGTTCATCCCCCTGAAGTCCTAATTCCATTTTTATTGGGCCAATATCCTCGGGCCTTTCTGTTTCGTAAAACCGGGTAATATTCCATTCAAATGGCTTCTTCGAGCGCCTCTTAATTGCCGCAATTGTTGTTTTTCTGAGTGTTGTATCTGACTTACTCATTTAAGTTCTTATTCAGACTTCCCCAACTCTAAATGACCACAAACAAATTCCAGCAACTCAGCAGGGTCTATTTCAATTGCTAAAGCTATCAGGTAAAGTTCATCTGCTTTTATATTGGACTGAGGGTTGTTTGCAAGCTGATAAAGTCTGGTGGTTCTAATACCAGTCTTTCTTGAAACTGATGCTCTGTTAATAGATCTTTTTGTAAGATATTCTCCAAGCCTTGTCATATCATGTAACTTTTGGTCACATAAATATGAGATAATAATTTCTTTTAAGACATCTCATTCTTGGATGAATGTAGTCACCAAGGGACTCGCTAATACTATTCCTCAGGCTTCTCCAACTCGAGATGTCCACAAACAAATTCCAACAACTCACATGGGTTTGCTTCTATGGCCAAAGCGATCAAGTAAAGTTCATTAGCTCTTAAAAGCGTGGATTCGTTATTAGACAATTCATTCAGTCTCGTTTTACTAATTCCTGTTTTTCTCGAAACCGCAGCCCTATTGATTGATCGCTTCGCGAAATATTCTCCTAGTCGTGTCATAATTCCATATATCAGACCATAAATTTAGATTTTTGGAACTTTTATTCTTATAACCCAATCTATTCATTTGAATTTAGTCCAATAATCAGTATTATTGTTCCGATTATCTAAATAATCATTCTCATGATCACTTACAATCAGGATAAAAAAGAATTAAAAGTCATCGTACCCCTCGAGAGTATTACTGAACTCCACAGTTATCAAAGAGGCTTGCTTGGAGTTCTCGCAGAAATTCAGATTAAAGAATGTAGCGAAACTTTGAAAGGTAATATCAAAAGTGTTTATAAGCTACTCAAACACTTCCTGCTCGACACCGGTTTTTTAAACCAGCATGAGTTCTTCACTAATGAATGTAAAGCATTAATGATCAATGGAAAATCAAGGAAATTATAATAAACCGTCTCACCAAAGCCCCAAAATACCACAGCGTAATCAAATATTCTTATGGACAGAAAGTACTCACAAGAGGAAATAGACCAGCTTCTTTCATTACAGCGTAGAAGCCTGAAAGCTCCATCATTTATTTTATCCATTCCCGTCCACTTTCTGAAGGATGGGTTTGAATCTCCTCTTTTAATTTCCGTGAAGTAAAATTTTTGTAACCCCTTAATAAATATTGTTTATTTAAATTTATTAATGATTTACTTTGCTGGTTGAGATGAGACTCCATCCAATTCGTTCAATATCAATTTTTCTTTAACTGACTTAAGTTTTTTAGTTTTTCCATCAACTGAATATTTATATCGACCTTTAATAAAAGCATCAATTTTCCCAATCTCACCACAATAGTGATCCAAGCCAAGCATAATGGTTTTTGGGTGTTGAATTTCTCCATGAATGTGCCATATATTAGTTGGTTCATGCCCGTTTTTTTCTATTTCTATTTTTCTTCTAATGCTGTATATCTCCTCCGTGCTTTTATTTAAAACCTTATAGTCGAATTCATCTAATATTGAATCTCGAAAAGCATAGTCATAATTTGTTGTTAAATAGTTCTGCGCATTTAATGAGTATAGTTCCCTATAGATTGATGGTGCATCAATATTTTCATAGGCTTTGGCTATTTTTTCTTTAACATTTAGTTCTTCCTCTAAAATGTTACTTAAACCAGGCCGTTCAAATAGAATTCTCTCATACACCATCGTATTTGGGAGATTGCCATTATCAAATTCATTAGGATATTTTATTTCATCCAGAAGTTCATCCCAAGATTTATTCGTGGCAGAAAGCCGATTAAGTCCATTACCGAATAATACTGAGTTCATCATTTTTTAAAAGTACCTACTCCCTTTAAATCTACCACCTCTATACTCCCAAATCAATACCCAACCTTAGGTATATTGAAGCCGAAATGTAAGGCTAAAAACACCCCAAAATCACAGACCCAATCGTTTCCAACTACCATTCAGCTACAACTTCCTGCCAAACAGCAAATAAATTAGGAAAAATCACCTCCCTTGGCGTATATGCCGCTGTTTTTGATGCTCTTACCGGATTGGAGAAGTTTTGAAAAGAGGCTTTCCCGGCTCCGGTTAGCATCAGAAGTTCAACCTATAACCGACCAAACCATGACCATCAGACCCCTAAAACTCTTAAGTGTTCCGCTGCTGCTATTGATAGCACCGGAATTCAGTTCACACGCGCAATTGCAACCTGTCTTTACCGGGATTACGAGGCGGCGGTAGCCTCGGTAACCATCACACCCTCTTACATCTATTAACATGGTTCGGAAGATATCTCCCCGGCAACGGGTATCTATTTTCCAAACTGAACCTACAACCTATGAACAACCTCAACCAACCAATTATATGTTATACCTCTACAAACCCCTTACTTTTAGATTAGGCTTAATTATTCTGCTGCTGTTTACAGCACACTTACTAACGGCACAGGCTGTCGACTGCGCCCAGGTTGCGACCTGGGATACCAATACCATATACGCTACTGCCGGTACTCCTGTAAAATACAATGGCAATAAGTACAGCAACCGCTGGTGGACCCAGGGGGATAACCCCGAACAATCCGGAGAATGGGGCGTCTGGGAGTTGCAGGGCGTCTGTAATGGCGATGACGGTGGTGACGATGGCGGCGGAGACCCCACTGACTCTACGGCCTTGCAGTTGGGCAACCTGCCTTTGCAGATCAATCAAAATCAGGGAACCAGTGTCACTTATACTTTTAGCGGCGCCATTACCTCGGTCCTCTCACGTAACCGTGGTGTGGCGTCCTTTCAGGTCAATAATGACCAGGTCACGATCAACGGCCTGAAAGCAGGCAGAACAGGGCTGAAGATCATGTCCGGCGGGCAGGCCTACTATATGGGTCTGAGGGTTAACCATACGGATGGCAGCTTGCCAGGCCTGCCCCAATACCTGTCTGTAGGATCGGTGTCAGAAGATAAGGCAGCCGACCTGGGCTTTTGGGAAGACATCGATACTGACCTAACCAATAAGGAAATGGATATCCGCTACATCTACATCAACGGCGGGGCTATTGGTGGCTGGAGAAGCTGGGGGCCAGACCGCCCTAGAAAATTTGCCGAACACAGCATGAGGCTTGGGCTAATTCCATTCTTCGTGTATTACAACATTCCGGATAACGGTGAAAGCTACGAGCTGGACCTGGCTCACGTGCGCGATGTGAATTATATGACCGAGTACTTCATCGACATCAATACATTTATGGACGAAGTGCAGAATGTCATGCAAGGTGAGCTTTACGGCGTCATATTAGAGCCGGATTTTCTGGGTTACATGCAGCAGCAGAGCGGCACACAAGACCCAACCGAGATCTCCACGGCTGTATCTGCCACTAACATTGCTCCCGGTGCAGGGAACATTCGTACCCTCGTGGAAAGGATCAACGCAACTATAGATGCGAGAAGAGATCAGGGACACAATATATTTTATGGCTGGCAGCTCAACTTATGGGCTTACCCGCTGGCAGGTACAGGCCAGGGTGTACTCCGAAGTACCGATACCGAAGGCTTTGATGCAGGTCGTGCTATGATCAAAGAGGCAGGTACCCAAACCACTTTGTTTGCCATATCAGCAGGGGTGTTGACACATGATGCCAATTTCCTTTCTATTGACAAGTATGGCCTCGATGCCATGGGACATGTCAATGATGCTGATCCTTCGAAGTCTCGCTGGTTTTTCAACAATGACCATTGGAAAAACTACCTGTACTTCGTTGAAAACATGCATACCACCTCGGGGTACCCTATCATTTTATGGCAACTCCCCGTAGGACATATCAACAGCACATCGGACGTAAGTGCCTATACAGGCCAGGGATTTCCGGACCTGAACAATACGGATACACGCTACGAAGATAGTAGCAGCGACTTCTTTTTAGGTGATACTTTCAATCCCGGTACGAGTATCAGAAGAAACTACTTTGCTGAAAACAAATATGGAGATAGCAAAGTCTCCTCCAATGGCAGCCAGATCACCTGGGGCAGCCATATGCAGGAAACAAAAGATGCCGGCGTCATCAGTGTTCTTTTCGGGGCAGGGGTCAATTCTTCGACTGATGGCGTTGGCTCCCCTCCCACTGACGATTCCTTCTGGATTCAGAAGGTACAGGAATACTATGCTGCTGGAGCACCAGTGCTGGATAAAGAGTATGGCAGTGGCGACAGCCCTTGTGCTTCAGGTTGCGCTCCAGTGGTCCGGTTCCTTTCTCATGCAGATGGTGATGAGATCATCAAGAGCACCATTACTCCGGTAGACATCCAATTGGCCTCCTGGGATCTGGACGGATCCGTAAACAGCCTAACCGTAAATATCAACGGACAAACTTATCAGCCTCAAAGCTCCGGCTCCAACTATAGCTTCAGCTGGACACCTCCCGGCTTTGGCTCATATAGTATTGCTACCAGTGCCGTCGATAATGCGGGCATTTCCACCACTAAGACCATTCAGGTAACTGTAAAGGAGTTTAATCCGGCGGATTGCTCCGCACCGGTTTGGGATGCCAATACGATTTACAGCACCAAGGGAACGGAAGTGGCCTACGATGGCAACATTTACAAAAACAAATGGTGGACCCAGGGAGACAACCCTTCTGCCGGTGGTGTATGGGAGTTTGTAAGGGCCTGCTCAGGATCTGGTTCCGGGGTTACGGTTACTTCAGCTCCTGCGGTTGATTCTCCAACGGCCTACCCTAACCCTTTTGACGACCGCATCAACTTCAGGTTTACCTTAAAATCGGAAGAACATATTGCTGTCACGCTTTACAATGCTCAGGGACAAATAGCAGGTCAGGTTATTGAAACCACGCTACCTGCTGGAGGTCATGCGCTTAGCTTCCCGGCAGAACGGCTTAACCCTGGCTTATACTTCCTGGTCATGACCAGCAATGGCAAAGTACTTCACCAGGCAAAACTGATCAAATAATGTCTATGGATGGCCCTTATTTTCAACCTAATAAATTTTACCCCCTATGAAAAAACAATTTGTTTTAACCTTATTTCTACTCGTGCTGAGCGTCTTGTACGCTCATGCACAGTATGAGTTTCCGGACTGCGCTACACCGTGGGATGCTGGTAACCCTCAGCATACACAGGGCGATAAGGTCTCGTATAACGGCCTCAACTATGAAGCGAAATGGTATACGAACACCACACCAGGCAGCGACGGAAGCTGGCAAAACCTTGGCCCTTGTGGAGATGGTGGTCTGGGACCTGATTATGGCGGCCCTCAACGTATTATCGGCTACCTGCCTACCTGGGTGGAAGGCTATGATATTGCCAATGAGTTTAACCCTGAAGTGGTAACCCATGTCAACATTTCCTTTTTGATGTTTAAGCAAAATAACAACAATTATAACAGCAGCGACTTTGCTTCCATCGCATTCGATGAGACACAGGAGTATAAAGTAGACTCGGTACTGTTTGAGCTTGGCGTTTTGCAAAAAGCGCATCAAAAGGGTGTGACTGTGTCCGTGGCACTCGGTGGTGCTACAGACTTCGCCTTTATCTGGCTGATGGATAAATACCACAACAATGACCAGAAACTTAATGAGATCGCTGATCTGATCATTAATTATATGAACGCAAAAGGTCTGGACGGAGTAGATCTGGACATGGAATGCTGGTGGGCTGATGCCAACATTTCCGGTACCAGCGATCAGGGTGGTCGTGTACGTGGCAGCAAATGGGGAGATAGCGATCAGGGAGCACACCCTGCCGCCATCGGACTGACCAAGCTGGCTCAAAAGCTACGTCAAAAAGATCCTTCAAAACTTTTATCCGCGGCTGTATTCGGCACCTCGTGGTATGGCAACAACTACGACGACGGATTGGCTGAGCACCTCAACTGGTTAGGGCTGATGACCTACGACTTCACCGGTTCTTGGGATGAATCCCCCTCCGGCCCTCATTCGGCTTTGTATAAATTGCCTTTAAACACTTATCCGGGGCAGTCGGCTAACAACCCGATCTATAGCGCTCAGGATGCTCTGGAGTATTGGATGGGTCTGGCAGAGCCAGCCTGGAATCATGACGGAGGCTTCTCCGTACCTAAAAGTAAGCTGGTGCTGGGTGTGCCCTTGTATGGCTATGATTTCTCTCAACAAAAGCCTGCGGGCAATGGCTTTGTATATGTGCCTTACAAGGATATAGTAGCTGAATACCCTAATGCGCCTACTAGCTATGACCCTAATGACAGCCGCATGCTTCAGGGTAATGTAGCTGGTAATGGCAGAAACATCTATTACAACACCCCAAAGCTGGCTGGCAAGAAGTTGGAGTATTCCCGTGACTATGGTCATCAGGGACTGATCATCTGGGAGCTTACACAGGATGTAGACTATAACTCAGGGGGTAGCCTCCTGAAGGCCATCAATGATGCTGCAGGCCACACCAATGTTAACCAGAGGCCTAATGTAAGCTGGGTCGCTCCGGCGAACATGGAAACCTTTATTATGGGAACTTTCACCCCGATCACACTTCAGGCTTCTGCTTCTGATACCGATGGTACCATTGCCAGTGTAACTTTCGATGCCAATGGCAGCCAGGTAGCTGGGACACTCAACGGCAACTATTATGAGGCCCAGGTAACGCCTACTGCCTATGGTGAGCTTACACTGAAAGTTACTGCGGTGGACAACGAAGGTGCCTCCTCGTCTCAAACCATCAAGGTTACAATTGTTGACGAAGCAGGTAACCTGCCTCCGGTGGTCGGGATTACAAACCCTACTAATGGCGAAATCATTACCCAAAGCGAGTTAAGCGAAATCAGACTAAGTGCTACGGTAACTGATGATATAGACGTGCCCAACGTAATATTCAGCATCAATGGTCAGGCGCAAAGTGTTATGAACAATGGTGACGAGTATTATCTCTTATGGACACCTGCGGTTGAGGGTACCTATGCTTTCAGAGTAGAGGCTGTAGACAGTGAAGCGGCCTCCACTATTGTAGATATTGCTTTTGAAATTAAAATACATACCAACGGGTGCGATGCCCCACTATGGGATGCCGGCACGGTTTACGCCGCTGCCGGCAACATCGCAAAATACAACGGTAAGTTGTACCGCAACCAGTGGTGGACAACAGGTGAAGTTCCCGGAGAAGCGGACGTTTGGGAGTTTATTGAAAATTGCGACGGACAAACCAATTCTTGTGGTGAAGAATGGCAGTCCGGAAAAGCGTATGCATCAACTACAGAAGTAGTTTATGAAAACAAAGTTTATCGCAACCAGTGGTGGACCCAGGGAGACAACCCGGCTGCCGGCGGTGTTTGGGAGTATGTAAGAGATTGCGCTGCTGTGCTCAGCTATGGAACAAGTGGAAATCTGAGCATGGTTTACCCTAACCCTTTCCACTCTACCTTGAATATCAGGATTAGAGTTGAACGCACAGGAGATGTATCCTTGAAACTAATCAATGCTCAGGGTGTTTTGGTCATGGATCAAAAAGCAGGGCAATTGGATCAGGGCTGGTATGAGTTTTCACTGGATGGCGCCTCTTTGAAAACAGGTATTTACCTGTACCAGGTAGAGATCAACGGCGTAGTGATCAACAGCGCAAGGGTGATCAAGGATTAATCGGAAAACAAATATGCAAAAAATGAACCCCCGGAAGGCTTAACCTTCCGGGGGTTTCATTTTGGCTCTCCCTAAACGAGGCTGTCTCAAAAGTCTCTCAAAAGAAAGGCTGGCGAAAATTCTATCGCCAGCCTTTTTAGTTGT
>NZ_JAEUGD010000024.1 GCF_016775155.1 Fulvivirga marina
TTGCTCTTTTGGCACCTGGAGCACCTCACTCCAGATGTCAACGAGTTGCTCTTCGACCTCATTTTGAGGGGCGATGAATTCCTGGATACCTACTTCGGGTTTAGGGAGTGCTTTTCGGTCTACTTTACCGCTTCGGTTGAGAGGTAGCTCCTCCATTTTGATGAAAAGCGTTGGAACCATATAATCCGGCAGCTTTTGCAGCAGGTAGTTTTTCAGTGTTTGGCTGTCAATAAGATCCTGAGCAACGAAGTAAGCGACGAGTTGTTTATCATGGTTTTTGTGATGGGCCACCACGACGGCAGNGGTATGATCCTGAGCAACGAAGTAAGCGACGAGTTGGTTATCATGGTTTTTTTGATGGGTCACTACGACGGCAGCCTGCACCTGAGGGTGATTGGCGAGCTGACTTTCGATCTCCCCGAGTTCGATACGGAATCCTCGAACTTTAACCTGATTGTCACTACGTCCCAGAAACTCGATGTTACCATCGGGCAGCCACCTGGCCCGGTCCCCAGTTTTATAAAGTCGTTCACCTTCATTAAATGGGTGGTTAATGAATCGCTCTTTGGTTAACTCCGGCTGATTGAGGTACCCACGAGCGAGCTGTGCACCACCAATGTAAAGCTCTCCTGGAACACCGATGGGTTGAAGCTGTAATTCTTCGTTTAGGATATAGGCCTGAGTGTTAGAAATGGGCTTACCTATGGGTACAGTGAGGCTGATAGCCTTCTGAGACGGATTTACTTGATTAATTAGTGAGGTGACTGTTGTTTCAGTCGGTCCATATGCATTAAAGAAATGATATTGTGTTGACCACTGATCCAGCAAACTCCAATCGCATGTTTCACCACCAACAACAATTCGTTTCAGATTAGGGTAACGCCTTGGTTCCAGTTGTCGAAGGAATCCAGGTGTTGCGTCTAAATGAGTAATTTGATTATTGACTAGAAAGGACTCAAAGGCGCTTATATTAAGAAGTTCGGATTCATCAAGAATAAATAACTCCGCTCCATTGCATAATGCCAGCCACATCTGTTCAACCGAAGCATCAAAACTGTAGTCATTGAAAAGAAGTATTTTATCTGTCTCATTTATATCATAAATGCTGCTAAGAGAGGAAATTAAATTGAGCAAACTGGCGTGCTCAATTAATACACCTTTTGGCGTGCCCGAAGATCCTGAAGTAAATATTGTGTAGGCTAAGGAATTGGGATGAATATGTATTTCAGGGTTTTCAACAGATTCATAAGCAATTTCATCAGAGTCAAGATTTATTTCTTCGTAGTGAGTAGAGGGTAACGCACCATTACCAGCTCTTATGATAAACTTTGGTTGTGCTTCATCAAGGATTGATTGAGATCTTTTAGCCGGTAGTGATGGGGGAAGGGGAAGATATAAACATCCTGATTTAATAACTCCCATGATTGCTATTAACTGATCCAGACCACGCTCAGTAGAAATGGCTACAATGTCATTATTAAATCCACCATTCTTAATTATATAATTGGCAAGCTGGTTTGATTTTTTATTTAGTTGCTCATAGCTGATTTTAGCTTGATTGAATGACGCGGCAATTGCTTCAGGAGTTGATTTCACCTGATTCTCAAATCTATCCAGAATGGTCTCGGCTGATAATATTGAATTTTCTATATTATCAGTATTTAATAAAAGTCTCTCCCTTTGATCTCTTGAAAGCAAACTCAAATCACCAATGGCCTGGTTATTACCAGAAATAAACCATGAAATTATATCACTAAAATACGATAAAATTTTTTCAGCCCACTGCTTAGAAAATAGGTTTTCGTCATAAACCAGAGAAATTTCTGGAGAACCAAACATCTTTACAAGCAGGGTGAGTTCATGGTGTGAATACTCATCCATCTCGAAAGAGTGGACCTCAATCTTATTATTGGATTTCAATAGTTTGGTGTCTAGAGGGTAATTTTCTATAATCACCAAACTCCTAAACATCTCACTATCAATTCCGACAGAGGCTAATTGCTTAAGCTCGGCTAATGAGACATGGACATATTCTTCACGGTTAATTAAGACCTCATTAATCCTTGTGAGTAGGTCGTGAGCTGTTTCATTTTTATCTACTGAAATTCTAAGCGGAATGGTATTGATGAATAGTCCAGCCGTGTTTTCAATATTTTTTAAGGATACGTTTCTACCTGAAACGGTAGTTCCAAATGTAATGTCAAATCGATTCGATAATTTACTTAACAAAATGCTCCATGAAGCATAAATAAGTGATGCAATTGACAAATTGGTTTCGTTTTTGAAGCTTGATATCTCTGAACTCAGTTTTGAGCTGGCTCCAAAAGAGATTTCCTGATACGAGGATGACGAATTTTCTGGAACGTGAAATTTATCCTGAAGACTAACTTCGGGGGTAAAGGAGTTTAACTGATCTTTCCAGAAAATTAATCGTTCTTCAGAATTGGTTGTTTTGATCTTTTTAACAAATTCTGAAAATTGAGCTTTTTCGGGAAAATTAATTTCTTTCTTATCTGAGAGATTATTGTAGGTTTCGAAAAATTCTTTCAGCAATATGCCATTACTCCAGCCATCACAAATAATATGATTATAAGTGATTCTCATGGTGTATTTGTCATTCTGTAGTTTGAACAGTGAGACTTTAAAAGGATGATCAGTCAAGTCATCTATGGATATAATATCACTTTTTTTAAGCAATTCAGCTACCGCATTAAAAGACAATTGTTTATCGGTTAGATCTTGAAATGAAAAATTAACTGATTGATTTCTAAGGATAATTTGGACGGGACTTTTTAAGCCTCTCCATCGAAATACTGTTCTTAATGCTTCATTGTGATCGATAACTTCTTGCCATGATGCTATTATCAATTCAATGTTCACAGTTGAATTAATATTAACAAATAAATTAACATTGTATGCGAGCTGGTCAAAACGCACTGTGTGATACCACATACCTTCCTGCATAGGAGTCAGGTTTGCAATATTGGTAATGTTCTTTTTGTCAAGTTTTTTTTCCTTAGCCAAGATGATTGGGATTTTGGGGAGTTCGGGATTTACTTACTTATCTGAATGAACAATTTAGGTTAGCGCATAATTATTAATTAGTGATTTGATTGCATAACTGAAAGATTTTATATTTTTCAGCGCTGCTAAATTATTATACTAAATGAAGAATCGTATGGAATTGTCAGGATATTTCGCCAATGATTTTTGAGCTAAACTTTAGCATACTAACACCTTTGCTATTCATGCGAATGAAGTACTCCTACTTATTGTCAATCTGAATTCGCTGCTTAAAACATAGCAAATTAACATGCCAATTTACTAATTAGACCGTACTAAAAAGAGAGGGGGGTGGTTGTTTCATGTATTGTAGCCAGGCTACTATTCATTACGACTTCTCTTATTTTATCTTCAAAATGATAAACAATACTTTCATTCTCATTGTAAACATTTTCAAATACAATTACATTAACGTCTGTTTTAGGTATATAAAACATAATTGAGACAAAACCCGCACCCCTTCCCATGTGCCCGATAAGTTTTACATGGTTATTGTCATCGACAATAACTCCATAACCATAGCCAACTTTTTCTTTGCCAAACGCATCAGTTTGCATCTTAATATTATAGGTTGTCATTAACCTATAGGTTTCTGGTCTTAATAGTTTGCCGCCATGTAGTTTTGTATTCCATATGCAGAGATCTTTTGTGTTGGAGATTATTCCGCAACCGGAAACAAAGTCGGGCCAAGACTTCTTGGTTACACCTAGGTTTTGTAAATGTACAATGTGGTGCTCATCCTTTGAAAGAAAATGTCCGTTAATAACTTGATGTGAATTATTATCAATTTCGTAACAAAAGCTATTATACATTCTTAATTCTTCTAAGAGGCAATTAGCCTTTTCCGAATAGGTGGTTCCAGTAATACTTTCTATAATGCCTCCCAATAATATATATGCTGGATTACTGTAATAGAAGTTTGTACCTGGCTCAAAAGCTAATGGAATTTCAATATCTGTTATGCCAGATGTCATATTCAACAACTGATGAACTGTTACAGTCTCAGCCCATTTTTGTCTAATTTTAGGCAAGTAACATCCAATGGGATTTTCTAGGTTTATTTTCCCCCTTTCCGCTTCTTTTAAAATTAAAACAGCGGTTATTTGCTTAGTAATAGATTGAATCCTGAAATTATCGTTGATATCAATTAGTTTTTTAGTTTTGAAGTCCGAGTATCCATGAGCCCTCAAATATTTGTTGATACCATTTTGTGATATATGTACTACACCATTGAAACTTCTGGGAAAAGTTTTCAGTATCAGATTATCAATTTCTGTAGAGTAGTCGTCACCATATTTAACTTTTTTTTTATTGACTTTTTTGATACAGTGTAAATCATTTGAACGGTTCACAATACTAATATTATCTGATGACAATTTGTTAATGAAATGTCTAAGTTGAGAATTTTATATATTAGACTCTTGCTAAGTATTAAAACAGCTATTTAGGCTTATTTTTGGTTTGATCCACCTAAAACTAAAGTTTTAATTCCACAATTCTAAGAGTTCAGATGTGTTTTACAAGCTGAGGCATTGTAAGGCTTTTCGTTATGGTAATCTTCCAACCAGTCCTTGTTTATATCAAAAAAGCATGGAGTATAAATAGCTTTCAGTCTTTTACTAATAACTCAGGTTTATTATCGATCAGAGTATTCCTTGCCAGTTAATTATTTTTCAGAACATTGATAAACCCTCAGAGCTGGCAATAAAGTCTTATCTTCAATTACAAAGATTTTCCGGCTAATTAATGATATTATTTGAGCGATCAATACTTCTACCACAACAATATGTAAAAGATAATTATAAAAAGATAAATCGCTTCTTTGTTATTCATTTAAAAATAATAAAAATAACATTAATTCTATTTTAGACACAAATAATGAAGCTGTAGTTAGCTCTATGAAGGGTTATCTATACCCTGTTTCATATTTACCCATAATAATTACTGATAAGGGTATAGAAGACTTTAAGAATCTTACATCCAAAGCAGCAAACATACTTTTCCATAATATTATGAAGGTTTTCACTAATGATATTGAAACCTTTAGAAAATTCTATGGTAACGCTTACGACCAGCTAATTTCATACTCCAATCCAGAATTAGAATTAAAAAATTTAATGCTTCGTTACGATTTGCTCTATTCTGATAATAAAATTAAATTACTTGAATTGAACACTGGAACTAACATTGGAGGATGGCAAGCAGGCCTGTTATGTCCTTTAATTTTGAGAAATTTAGCAGATCTAGCAGATATAACATCATGGGGGCTTCATTATGAGGATATTTTGACAAATATGCTCAAGTATCTATTGGATGTTGCAATACATCATAAAGGAAAGCATGTTTCAGGTAATATTGTAATAATGCTGGAAAAACAGAATCTTGATAAAGAAATTGTCGATGAAATTCAGAATGAATATTCAAATCTCTATAAAAAGATACAACCGGCACAATATCCAGAAAGTAGATTGCTATTCTGTTTTGATGCAGATAAATTGATTTTTAATGAAGATTGCAGTATATATCTAGATACTTTTGAGGTAGATGCAGTTGCGATACTTGGGACAGGAAGAAGATTTCCAAAGCCTGAGCTAATTAAATCTCACTTAGAAGGTAAAATATTTTACACAGATAATACAATATCATTATTAATGGGTGATAAGATGAATTTTGCATTTATACATTGGATGGCTGATAATGACATGCTACAACAGGATGATGCTAGCTTTGTAAGAAGCTATTTTCCTTGGAGTGCAAGCTGTGCAGATGATATGGTTCAATGGAAAGGAAAATCAATTTCACTTCATCAACTTTTAGTTGAATATAAGCACCATGTTGTTATCAAAAAAGGTAGATCTTTTCAGGGAAATGATGTATTTATAGGAAGGTTCATTGATAATAAAGAATGGGAAGATGTGATTGCAAAAGTTAAAAATGAGAATGGATGGATAGTTCAAGAATATTGCGAAGCCGACAAACTTGATTTTATAACAAATGATATAAACGTAGCTCCTCATAATTCTGTTTGGGGAGTTTTTGGTTTTAGAAATAAATATGCAGGATCATGGGTTCGTTTATCTGAAATAGCTGAAGGGCAAAGTGGTGTAATCAATTGTGCACAAGGGGCGAAAGAGATTATTGTTTTACAAGAGTCATAGATCAATATATCATTTGATAGTCAAAATATTCAAAATCTTTATGATAAATCAAATTCACTTCGTTATACAATTGGGAAGAAAAGTAGTCAGTGAAATGTTCATGTTTAGTTTTATTAATATGGATATTTGTATTGAGTTTTAAGTCGTGTAAAAAAGTTTGAATATCATCTTCCATTTGAACAATTTGATAATCCAATTTATGAAAGAAATTCTCTCTTATTTGATCATACTGATTGTTACATCCAAGTTTTAACATATGTTGAGGGGCAAAATGTAAATCTTCTTTGTACACAAATTTCAAATTACTGACAAACTCGTTAAAAGAAATAGTTGTAAGCTTTTCTTTAGTTATGGCTAATTCTTCATGATCTCTGAAAATTCCTAATTGCTTAAGAAACAGTTTTTGACAGTTCTGTATTTCATAGTGCTCTACAAGTGGATTATAAACAAATTTGTCGAAGTAGTTGCTAACAATTCTTGAATATGGATTTCTGGTTAGAAAAAATATCTTATATCGTAGAATAAATTTCTTGCAAAGCAATTTTCTGAGTTTGATAGATGGAATAGCTATTAAATTAGTTTGCTTTGTAAGTGTTGAGAACATCACTTTTAAGTTGGTGATTAGGATGTATTTCTCCTGATGATTAACGAAAAAATGCATTTTATAACGGCTTTTGTTATTAATGAAAGTGTAAAACTAAATTACTTTTTAAAATCAGTCGCGTATATTTTAAAAAATAAGTAAGAAAATGAGAGTGTAAATTAAACTCTGTCTAAGAAGAAACCAAATTGCATAAATCTCAATTATCGCAAGTAGAAAAGAAGCTGGAAGGCATCGAAGAAAGGTTTGTAATAGGCGAAATTGAACGGCCATTGTACGACCAGTATGCCTCCAAGTTCAGAGAGGAGAAGCTTACAATCGAGCAAAAAATAGAAAATTCAGCTGCTAGCAGTTCGAACTGATAGAGTCAATTCATTTTCAACATAATCCCCTCATTATCAGAGAAAATTAAGGAAATAAAAAAAGGGGGAGAGTAGTTCTAAAACTATTCTCCCCCTTTTAGTGGGACCTGAGGGATTCGAACCCACGACCTCCGCCCTGTCAAGGCGGCGCTCTAAACCAACTGAGCTAAGGTCCCATTACTGAATAGGTGCGCAAATGTACTACTTCGAAATGATTCAGGCAAGATGAATTAATCTCGACTGTTCTAA
This sequence comes from Fulvivirga marina, assembly GCF_016775155.1. GTDB lineage: Bacteria > Bacteroidota > Bacteroidia > Cytophagales > Cyclobacteriaceae > Fulvivirga > Fulvivirga marina. Next base: position 7,434 of record NZ_JAEUGD010000024.1, read on the forward strand.
TTTTTGACTTTTATTATTGGAGTATCTTTTCATAAATGCAAATAGAAAACACATCTACTTTTCTTCAAACTTTGTTCAGAGGAGATAAGAGCCTTTTTTCTATAAGAAATACCAGTCTTATGAACAATTTTTATATTCAGGAAAGTAATTTGTACAAGCTATTACTTTATAAAAACACCTTATCCGCAAAGCGGGAGTAAGGTCGGGTCGGTAATAAAAATGTTTATCGGACAGCTAAATATATTTCAAATCTCTTGCCTAAGAGTTACTGAATATAATAAAGGAACTCTGACCAAACTATTTTTGACCGCTACTACAGTAGTATTTCGGATAGTACTTACTTCAAAAAGAAGGAAGAAATGGGAGCGGTAGAATTTGAGCTTATAGAAGCCCGGTACCTACTCTATTTTTAAAGCACCAACCGTCTTTAAATAGTTGTGTTAATGCTTGGCGTATTTCATAAATGATTGTATTCCGACATACTTGTTGCTATTTCTTCGTCAATTTTGCCATTGAGTAAAAGCGCTCTACGCTTTCTCCCGCTTTGCTTTTTACGACTTCGGTTTTATCAAGATATTCGGTTAGCTCTAATTTTGATTTTTTTACAAGCTTATCGATATCTCCTTTGTCGTATAGGGTGAAATGCTGTCCTACAAAAGGCAAGTTCTTCATGAAGTTTTTTTGAGCAAAAGTTATAACCAAATGCCCGTTGGGTTTCAACTTTCTGCCAATCTCATGGAGTAATTTGATGGGTTCCTTCCAAAAATAGATTGTATTGACCGTCATAATCCGGTCAAAGTAATTATCTGAATAAGGGATTTCCAGCCCATCATAAAGCCTTAAATCAGCCTTTTGATTGGCTATTATCTCTTGGTTAATTCTTTGAGCTTCTTCATGCATTAGGTCGGAGATCTCCAGCCCACAATAGCAGAGGTTGTTTGCTGTCTCTAAAAGTTTTTCCAAGTGTCTGCAGTTTCCGTGCCCTAGCTCAAGTACTGAGTTTCCGTCCTGAAGGTCCAGGAATTCAATGGAGTTCCTAGTCATTCCGGTATTGGTTTCATTCATGATCTCTCCTATTTCGATGCCCAGCTCTCCACTAGGACGTCCCAGTTGAATTTCCATTTCACGGAGTTCCGTTTCGGTCATTTCTTTTTTCATGAGTTTGCGTTGGTTGGAGTGTTTTCAAGGGTTACTAAAGTATCGGTTTTAAATATCAGTTTCAAAGGGCACTTTTAGATTTACACCTGCGGTAGTTTTTGGATAACAAAAGATCTTGGTTTGAGTGTGTCAGGGATACAAATCAGAGATTCATAGGAGGTCCGGCTTGATACCATGAGCTTTGGGGGCTTTGCAGAAAGACTATCAACAGATTGCCTCCAGGCATGAATAGCTGAACTTAATAATAAATTAACCTTTCTGATCGTATAAAATCGTAGATTAGTATAATAAACCTAACCAAATTATATGTTCAGAATTACTTTAGTTATACTTATTTTGATGCCATTCATATCATCGGCTCAAAAAGCCGACATTCAGGGCCATCGCGGAGCGAGAGGCATGATGCCTGAAAATACTATTCCAGCTTTTAAATATGCACTGGATCATGGAGTAACAACGCTTGAACTCGATGTGGTCATCACCAAGGATAAACAAGTGGTGGTATCTCATGAACCATGGATGTCTCCAGAAATATGCCTTACCCCTGAAGGTGCTGAGTTTAAAGATGATAAAAAGTACAACATCTATGCAATGACCTATGAGGAAGTAAAAGGGTTTGACTGTGGATATTTAAATAGCACAAGGTTTCCTCAGCAGCAAAAACTTCATGTAAGTAAACCTTTGTTAAGCGATGTAATCAAGGAAGTTGAAAAGCATATAAAAAGCTATACTCAATACGAGGTTGATTACAACATAGAAATTAAAAGTTCCAGAGAGGGTGATAGTAAGTTCCATCCGGAAATAGAGGAGTTTTCAGACTTGGTATATCAAACTATCGATCAGTACTTGCCGATGAATAGGATTGTTATCCAGTCATTTGATTTTAGAGTGTTGCAGTACTGGCACGAAAAATACCCACAAGTTAGGCTGGCAGCACTAGTAGAAAATACCCGTTCAATACGAACCAATCTGGCCAATGTTGGTTTTAAACCATACATCTATAGTCCATACTTTAAATTGCTATCCAAAAGCAAAGTAAAGGAACTTCATAATTTGGGTATAAAAGTTATTCCCTGGACCGTAAATAAAGAGAACGAAATGAAGGAGTTGTTGGGATGGGGGATTGATGGAATTATTACAGATTACCCAAACATTGCCAGTGAGTTAGGGCTAACGCTTCCTTTAAAGGAAACTTCCGGGAAGAAATAGATTTTAAATCTTCAGTCAAGTCTCCTAATTTAGCGCCTTATAGCTTTAATAATTATTATGGAAAAAAAGTATGACGTTTATGGCATTGGAAATGCCCTTGTGGATATTGTTACAGAAGTAGGTGACGATTTTTTTGAAAAATACAAGATAGAAAAGGGGTTAATGACCCTGGTTGATGAACAACGACAATTTGAGCTGGTGGAGGCTATTCATTTGCCCAGCAGTAACCTGGCATGTGGGGGGTCAGCGGCAAATACAATTATCGCGGCCAGTCAGTTTGGTAGCAATTGCTTCTATTCATGTAAAGTGGCTAGAGATGACATGGGTAAGTTTTACCTGAAAGACCTTGGCGAAAATGGTGTTGATACCAACCTTACAGAAACTACAGCTCCATCGGGTATAACCGGCAAATGTCTTGTAATGACAACGCCTGACGCCAACAGAACTATGAATACCTTCCTGGGCATTACAGCAACATATTCAACAGATCAGATAGATGAAGACAGGCTTAGAGACTCATCATACCTGTATATTGAAGGTTACCTGGTTACATCCGAAAATGGTCAGGATGCTATGAAGCATGCGAAGAAGCTGGCTGAAAAGCATGGGGTGAAGACGGCGCTTACATTCTCTGACCCAAGTATGGTTAAATATTTTAAGGAGCCAATGGAGCAGGTAGTTGGAGCCAGTGTTGATTTACTGTTCTGCAATGAAGAGGAAGCAATGCTTTATACTGGGAAAAGCAGTTTACTTGAAGCTCGTGAAGAGTTGAAGAAAGTGGCTAAAAAGTTTGCTATTACTCAGGGGGCAAACGGAGCTATGATATTTGATGGTGATACTTTTATTGATATTGAGCCTTATAAAGTAAAGGCCATAGATACCAATGGTGCAGGAGATATGTTCTCAGGAGCATTTTTGTATGGAATTACTCATGGGCATAGCTATGCTGAAGCAGGGAAAATAGCCAGTCTTGCATCTTCCAGAGTTGTTTCAAAATTTGGACCAAGACTAGCCTGGCATGAATCAAAGGAAGTGTTGAATCACCTTTTTGATTAATTTGATAGAGACCATTTTTTAACCCAACCTCAATAGAATATGAAAAGAAAGATCATGATGTATTTTCTTTTTGTAGCTCTGGCATCTTCACTATATGCGCAGGAAAGCAACAAAATTGAATTTACAGAATTTGATTTAGATAATGGGCTGCATGTTATCCTGCATCAGGATAATAGCACACCCATAGTAGCGGTGAGTATTATGTATCATGTTGGCTCGAAGAATGAAAACCCTGAAAGGACAGGGTTTGCCCACTTTTTTGAGCATTTACTTTTTGAAGGTTCTGAAAATATCAACCGGGGTGAATTTGACAAGTACATTACCAATGCAGGTGGTGTTAATAATGCTAATACTTCATTTGACCGAACCTTTTATTATGAATTACTTCCTTCCAATCAGCTTGAACTAGGCCTTTGGCTCGAGTCGGAGAGACTCATGCATGCCAAAATCGAAGATATTGGAGTGGAAACGCAGAGAGAGGTTGTGAAAGAAGAAAAGAGGCAGCGATATGATAACCAGCCATATGGGAGGTTAATTATTGAGGTGTTTGATAGAGCATATAATAAGCACCCTTATCAATGGATGCCTATTGGCTCCTTGGAGCACTTAACCTCTGCTTCGTTAGAGGAGTTCGTTCAGTTTTATAAAACCTTCTATGTGCCGGAAAATGCTACGCTGTCAATAGCTGGTGATATTTCCATTGAAGAAACCAGGAAGTTGGTAAAAAAATACTTTGCAGAAATTCCTAGAGGAGGTAAAGAAATTCCCAGACCTGATATTGTAGAGCCGGAACAGAAAAAAGAAGTTAGAGGTGTAGTTTATGATCAGGTGCAGCTACCTGCGGTAGTTCAGGCTTATCACATTCCTGCACAAGGAACAGATGATGCCTATGCTTTAAGTATGTTAAGTACGCTTTTGAGCGATGGACAAAGTTCTCGTATGTACAAAAGCCTCGTTGATGAACAGCAAAAGGCTGTAACCGCGGGTTCATTCCCACTTGCATTGGAGGATCCGGGGCTATATTTAGTTTATACAATAGCCAACATGGGCGTAGGAGTAGAGGAACTTGAGAAGAGCATTGATGAACAAATAGACCGTGTAAAAAATGAGCTAATAAGTGAAAGAGAATTTCAAAAGATCAGAAACCAGGTTGAAAATGATTTTGTAACACAAAACAGTACCATGGCGGGGATAGCAGAAAATCTGGCCAACTACTACGTGTATTTTGGTGATGCAAACCTGATCAATACCGAAATTGAGAAATACATGAGTGTTACTCGTGAGGATATCAAAAGAGTGGCCAATCAATATTTCTCTAAAGAGAACAGGGTAGTGTTGTACTATCTGCCAGAATCTCAAAAGGACAAATCTACTGACACTGAAACCAAATCTGACAACTAATATGAAAACCATTAACTTTAAAATACTATTGGCTTTGGTTTTTATCTCGTTTAGCGTAGTTGCTCAGGTAGATAGAACTAAGGCCCCTGAACCTGGTCCGGCGCCCAAAATTCAAATTGGACAATACCAATTTTTTGAATTGAAAAACGGGCTGAAAGTGTTCGTAGTGGAAAATCACAAAATCCCAAGAGTTGCATTTTCTCTTACCCTTGATAATGAGCCAATCCTTGAAAAGGATAAGGCTGGCTATGTCAACTTTATGGGACAATTGCTAAGAAACGGTACGACAAACCGTAGCAAAGCTAAGCTAGACGAGGAGGTTGATTTTATAGGCGCTTCGCTTTCCACATCATCCGGAGGTGTATATGGTGCCTCTTTAACCAAGCACAAGGAGAAACTTCTGGATTTGATGACAGATGTGTTGTTTAACCCAGCATTTCCTGAAGAAGAACTTGAGAAGATCAGGAAGCAAACATTATCAGGCCTTGCAGCTAGTAAAGATGATCCCAATGCTATTGCTGGCAATGTTAGAAGCGTGCTGGTATATGGAAAGGACCACCCTTACGGTGAAATTACTACTGAGGAAACAGTTAAGAATATTAATGTAGAAGATGCAAAGGCATACTATAATAAATACTTTAAACCTAATGTAGGGTATTTGGCTGTTGTTGGCGATATTAAGTTTAAGGATGCTAAGAAACTTGTAACCAAATACTTCAGTAAATGGGAGAAGGGAGAAATTGTTCAACCAACTTACAAAGTGCCCGAAGCACCTGAAAAAACCATAGTGGCAATGGTTGACAGGCCTGCAAGCGTTCAGTCTGTTATTAATGTGACTTACCCTTTACAGCTTGAGCCAGGGAATCCCGATGTTATCAAATCCAGAGTGCTCAATCAAATATTAGGAGGGGGTTTTTCATCAAGGCTAATGCAAAACCTCCGGGAGGATAAGGCATTTACCTATGGAGCCAGATCATCATTGTCGAGCGATGAACTGGTTGGTAGCTTCAATGCTTATGCAAGTGTGAGAAACGAAGTTACTGATAGCGCTGTTCACGAATTCTTGTATGAATTGGAAAGGATCAGGAAAGAAGAAGTGTTAGAAAAAGAGCTTTTAGCAGCCAAAGCTTCAGTTATCGGTAGCTTTGCCCGTGCTCTGGAGCAGCCCTCTACTGTGGCCAGCTTTGCTATCAATACGTCGAGATATAACTTGCCAGAGGACTACTATGCTAATTATTTGAAGAATGTTTCCAACACCTCGTTAGCTGATATAAAGGCTATGGCGGAAAAATATATCAAACCAGATCACGCCAATGTTGTGGTGGTTGGAAAAGCTTCTGAAGTAGCTGAAGGCCTGAAAAAGTTCGGTACTGTAAAGTACTATGATATTTACGGAAACGAATATGATCCTAGTGCAGCGGGAGAGTTGCCCGCCGGGCTTACGGCCGAAAAGGTTATTAATAACTACGTGAAAGCGATTGGGGGTATAGACAAATTGTCTGGTGTTAAATCTCTTAAATTGAATATGGGAGCTGATATGATGGGTAACTCTATCGATATGAAAGTTTACAAAAAAACACCCCAAAAATTGCTTGTGGAAGTAGGTATGGGGGGTAATATTATGAGCAAGCAAGTGCTTAATGGCGAGGAGGCTGCGGTAGCCCAAATGGGTAATAGCGTCCCGGTAAATGATCAAATTAAAGAAGAGCTTGTTATTGGTAGTTACCCTTTTCCGGAGTTGAAATACGATGAAATTGGTATAAAAGTTAAGTTGACAGGTATCGAAAAGGTAGACACTAAAAACGCATATGCTGTGGAGGTTACCTATCCTTCAGGAGCTAAAGTGACTCAATATTACGATACCGAGTCTGGTTTTAAAATTAGACAAACAAGGGTTGCTAAAACTACACAGGGAGAAGTTCCTATGTCAACCGATTATAGTGAATACAAGGAAGTAGACGGTATCTACTTTCCGCACCTTATTGTACAACCTATGGGAGGTGGTATGAAAATGAATATCAAGACTGAAAGTATTGAGATCAATCCTGATATAAGTGATGATACGTTCAAATAGTAGATGCAGGATAATATGAAAAAGAAAAGCAGACTGATTTCAGTCTGCTTTTCTTTTTTCTAGTCAAGCTTACAGCCTGTCCACTTTTCAAAAGAAGCTTTTTGCTGAGCGGATGGTTCAGGAAGAGACACAATGTTATATTGGTGAAAATACTTATTCTGACCAGGTTTAAGTTTTATTGTAATGTCCTTATAGTTTCGGCGAACCAGAAATTCGTAGTTATCGGCATCAAATTGGTTAATGTTTTCTATATCGAGCTTTTGATCATTAATGGTCAGTATTTCATCATTAAGCGAGAAGTGGCTTTCAGCGATAGACCCAGGGGCTATTTGTGTTATTCTAAATGAGTCATTTATTTCTGCCATGCGAATGCCAAAATATTTTTCCAGGTCATTTTCAGAATCCTTTTCCAGCAATTGGCAGCCTACATAATAAAGCAGGTCATTGATAAGACTTTTCTTGGGTTCTGTTCCTTTTACATGGGAATTAAAAAATGTGCTAAGATCAGCACCATAAACATCCTCACAAACTGATTGAATGTTTTGATAGCTGTATCCTGTGCCTGTTTTGCCATGTGATTTCCAAAGGCTTCTCATTACATCATCCAGAGAACGTTTGTCGCTGGATTTTTTTCTGATCATCAGGTCCAGACAAAGAGCAACCATAGCACCTTCAACATAGATCGAGCTTTTACGCTCAGGGGTAGAAATGGTATAGCCATCTATCCATAAGTCTAAAGATGAATCAAAGACCGAATAATTTAATCTTCCGTAGTTGGAGAAGTGTCTGCGAAAAAGTGTATTTAATTCACTAAAATACCATTGCCGGTCAAACACCTCGGATCGAGCTAAGAATAAATCGCCATAATAGGTGGTAAAACCTTCTGCAACAAAGCCGGTAGGGAAAGTTACAGGCCTGTTGAACTGGTAAGGCATCATTTCTTCTGGGCGAATCTTTATGATATTCCAGGCGTGGAAAAGCTCATGAGAACTAACCCCAAGCAACTGACTGTACATCTCCTCTGTATCTAGGGCATGGCCAGGCCCAAGGCATATAACCGTTGAATCATGGTGCTCAACACCATGGTAAAGCTTATAGGGGAGCAATTCAAGTAAAAAGTGATACTCCTTTTCTGGAAATTCGTTCATTTCTTTCACTTGGGCTTGGGTGAATTTCTTAAAGTCATCAACCAGCTTTTCTGGCTTTATTGGATGTTCGCCATGTATCCAGATATGAAAACGGTCACTTTCCACATCATATTGATAATGCTCAAGGTTAGCTCCTGCCATTAGAGGGCTATCAACCAATTCATAATAGTTGTCTGCCAATAAATATTGCTGATCACGCTTAAGTCCACAAGCTATTTGATAATTTTCGGGGACGTTTAGAGACACCTGACAGGGGTTATTTAGTCTTGAAACATCATAGATCATGCAGTTGATAAAATTTATATAGATATGAGATGCGTCATACCAACTATTTCCGGCATCCATCTTGAATGCAAAGTAGTCGTAGCTTATTATTACTGATTTAGTATTTGACGACTCAACTTTCCAAGTGCTGGGGTTGACCTTGGTATATCCTAAAGGCTGTCCTTTTTCATTCTCTATTTTGAAACCCCTGATGTTTTTAGCAAAATTCGCCGCCTCGTATCTCCCTGGTCTCCAAATAGGTAATTCTAACAGTACGCTTTCAGAATTTACATGATCAAGTTCAAGCCGAACACTAAAAAAGTGAGTAAGAGGATTTTTGAAGTTAATGAAGTAGTTCATGGTGTTTCGTAGGTTTATAGTAACACTTGCGCAAGCATTTTTTATAAAGTTAAGTCAACAACTTATATTGTAGTAATTTTTAAGCTGCGGTGTTTTAAATAATAAGTAATATTGCAGAAGGTCAGGTTGAAGGATAGTACTGGGCAAACAAAATCAGCAGAGTATTTGCAAATACAAAAAAGCTCATTATCTTTGCAGCCCGTTAAAAACAAAAGTGACAGACACGTCCTGTTTTATAGGGCTTAAAGAATATAACAATGAAAAGAACATTCCAACCATCGCAAAGAAAGAGAAAGAACAAGCACGGTTTCAAATCAAGAATGGAATCAGCTAACGGAAGAGCGGTTTTAGCAAGAAGAAGAGCTAAAGGAAGAAAGAAACTTACAGTTTCGGACGAGAAAACTCACAAATAATTCTTGCCGATAGTATTAAGGCTGAGTATAGCCTTAGTTTGGGCTGTTTTTTTCAGCAAACGCATTGAAAAAAGCAATCAGAATGGCATCAATGACTTTTAAAAAGTCAGAAAGGCTTTCACATAAGAAATCAATTCAGGAACTCTTTACCAAGGGTTCCTCTTTTTATTTATACCCATTCAAAGTCATTTTTAGTCCACAAGAGGGTGTGCCTGTTCATCAGATTCTTATATCTGTTCCAAAGCGAAACTTTAAGAAGGCCGTCCATCGAAATAAATTAAAGCGTAGAATAAGGGAGGCTTATAGACTTAATAAGCACATTTTAGACGTGGGGGTTAAATATCAAATTGCATATATTTATACTTCTAAGGAGCTTTTGGAGTTTAATGATATCGAAAGGAAACTGATTTTTGTTCTGGAACGTTTAAAAAATCAGTTGGCTAAGAAAAGTGAATAATATGCTGAAGAATAAGAAAGTTACAATTGTTGGGGTATTCGTAGTCTGTACGTTTACCCTTGTTTCGTTTATAGCGCCTGCCGAAAGATATTTCGAAATAGCTAAAAATCTCGATATTTTTGCCACACTGTTTAAAGAAGTGAATGCCTATTATGTAGATGAGGTAGACCCAGATAAAATGATTCGTGTTGGTATTGATGCCATGCTAGAGTCTCTTGATCCTTATACTAACTATATCCCTGAAGATGAAATAGAGTCTTTCAGAACCATGACTACTGGGCAGTATGCCGGAATTGGGGCTTTGATAGGAACCATTAATAATAAAACCATCATTACAATGCCTTACGAAGGGTTTGCGGCATACAAGGCAGGCCTCCGTATAGGAGATGAACTACTCGAAATTGACGGAAAAGATATTACTAGTCATAATGTATCGGCCATTAGTTCGTTGCTGAAGGGACAGGCAAGAACGGAGTTAGAATTAAAAGTGCGTAGGTATGGACATGAAGAACCGTTGACTTTTGCTTTTAAGAGAGAAAAAATTACTGTGACTAACGTGCCGTTTTATGGTAAAGTGGGTGAAGATGTGGGGTATATAAAACTTGAGGACTTCACGAGCAATGCGGGTAAGGAGGTCGCCAAAGCGGTTCAGGCGTTAAAGGATGAAGGTGTAACCAAGCTTATTCTTGATTTAAGGAATAATCCTGGAGGATTACTGAGTGAAGCTGTTAATGTTTCTAATGTATTTATCCCGAAAAGCAAAGAAGTGGTTTCAACTAAGGGAAAAGTTAGTGAGTGGAACAAGGTTTATAAGACATTAAACAATCCAGTGGATACTGAAATGCCTCTTATTGTATTGACAAATGAAGGAAGTGCTTCGGCTGCAGAGATCGTATCAGGAGTTATCCAAGATTATGACCGAGGGTTGCTTGTTGGGGGGACTACCTATGGAAAGGGGCTTGTGCAAACTACACGGCCGCTTACCTATAATGCCCAGTTAAAGGTGACAACAGCTAAATACTATATACCGAGTGGAAGATGCATCCAGTCGTTGGATTATACTCATCGTGATGAGGATGGTAAAGTGCATAGAATAGCGGATTCTTTAAAAATGGAGTTTAAAACTGCTAATGGTCGCCTTGTGTATGACGGAGGTGGGCTAGATCCGGATGTTGAAATGGCTCCTGAATATTATGCCCCAATTACCATAAGCCTGTTATCCAAAGGTCTTGTTTTTAATTATGCCACCCGTTATGCTTATGATAATGAAAGTATCCTGCCTGCTACAGAATTTGAGCTTACGGATGCTGAGTACAATGATTTCAAGAAATGGTTGAGTGATAAGGACTATGATTACACCACCAAGGTGGAGCAGGATTTGGTGAGACTGGAACAAGCAGCTAAGAAAGAAAGGTATTTTGAAGATATACAAAACCAACTTCACGAGCTACAGCAAAAAGTGAAACATAACAAGGAGCAGGATCTTGAAAAATTCAAGAAGGAAATAAAACAAGCACTTGAGGAGGAGATAGTGTCAAGGTTTTATCTTCAGAAGGGTAGCATTGAAGCCTCCTTTGATAATGATTCAGATGTGCAAAAAGCCATTGAGCTCTTGAGTGACTCATCAAACTACAATAAACTCCTTTCAGTTAAATAATGTCATTGATATTAAGCATTGAAACAGCTACTGCGGTATGTTCAGTAGCATTGCACCATAATGGCCAGTTAATTGGTACACAAACTTTGTATATAGAAAAGTCGCACTCTGGTTTACTGGCACCTGTAATAGACTCACTGGTCAAGTACTGCGGTTTTACTTTAAATGATTTGTCTGCCGTTGCTGTATCTGAAGGCCCCGGCTCTTATACCGGGCTTCGTATAGGTGTTTCAACTGCTAAGGGTCTGTGCTTTGCACTTGACATCCCGCTGGTTGCCGTTAATACTTTGGAGGCAATGGCTTTTGGTGTTAATAAATATAATCGTAGCGAAGCGTTACTTTGCCCAATGATCGATGCCAGGAGAATGGAAGTCTATTGTTTAATAGCGACGCATAATATGGAAATTGTTGAGCATACCAAGCCAGAGATCATTGATACGACTTCTTTTGAGAATTTTCTTCTTAAAAGTAAAGTTTTGTTTTTTGGCAACGGGGCTGCTAAGTGTGAAGAAGTAATTACCAGTGAGAATGCGCTGTTCATAGATAATGTTTACCCTGACGCATCAAATGTTGGCTTCATTGCGTATCGTAAGTACCAGGAGCAGAAGTTTGAGGATGTTGCATATTTTGAGCCGTTTTATCTGAAGGAGTTTCGAATTACAAAACCAAAAGCTAAATAAATTTGTTTTATACAATGCTTTAACTTTAGCTAATAAATATTCGCAAAGTAAAAGTAAAGAGATATAAAAATATGACAGAGCAACCTGACATTATAAACAGAGTAGCGCAAAGTTCCTTAATAACTTTTAACCTGGAAGATTATTACCAGAAAGGGGAAAGAGTACTGTTTGATATTAAGGACTGGCTGTTTCAAGGTCTCATTCTTAGAGAAAAAGATTTCAGAGCTGCAGTGAAAGAACATGACTGGGAACGATATAAGGGAACGCATGTTGCCATGATCTGCACCGTAGAGGCAATTGTGCCTACTTGGGCGTATATGCTCATAGCAACGAGGTTGCAGCCATATGCAGAAACTATAATACATGGAAACCTTGATGAATTGGAGAAGGTGTTGTTTAAGGATTCATTGGACAAAGTGAAAGTAGAGGAATTTCGAGATAAAAAAATTGTAATTAAGGGGTGTGGTAGTATACCTGTGCCTAATTCTGCTTATGTGCAGATTACCAGTATGTTACGACCGGTTGTTGCCAGTATTATGTATGGTGAACCATGTAGTACAGTGCCTCTCTATAAGAAGAGTAGAAAATAAATAAGAAATATTTCGTTTAAGGTATTGCAATAATAAAAACTCGTATTACCTTTGCACAC
>NZ_JAEUGD010000025.1 GCF_016775155.1 Fulvivirga marina
TGAGTACCTTGATAATACCCTGGATCTCCTTTCTAAATCTCAACGTGCACTGGCTGCTAATAATGTAAGTTTAAATATTGAGGATGTGTTTAGGGTAAATGATATACGTCAGCGACAACAAACATTAAAGGAGAGTTTTATTAAGGATCTCCAATATAATCAGTTACAAATTTTACTTGATAAAGAAGTAGAATCCTATCACCGTGAGGTGAAGCAGGCAAAACTAGATAGTGAACGCATAACCATTTTTAAGTCGGTTGGTATAGCTATAGTTTGTCTGGTTATTGCCCTTATAGGTACTGTTGTTGAGAGCCGTCGCAAAATCAAGAAACACGAAGGCGACCATTACAGAATGAGCAAAATCAGGGAATTATTTCAAAGCCCATTAGGTAAAAAATACTTGGAAGAGAAATAAAAGTAAGAATATTTAAGGTTATGAAGGTTTAACCGATGGCTTTTTAGTTATGGTTATGTGGTGAGCTCTTTGGTATAGACCGGTATTTTCATCATTTAATGGCTTTCTTTCCCTATTTCAGTAAGATAGGTGCCAATGTGTTTTTCACTTTGGTCATTTTAAGCGCTTTATTTTCGTCCACTTCTGCTAAGCGAGTTTCTTTTTTTACGTCTTATAGTCCATCGTTCTGTTTTTGGTGAGTGGTATAGCGTTCCGGTGCCTCATGTTGCGGACAGGTCATAGATCCCGTGAAGAAGGCTCTTCGCTAGTTAAAACAGGTGAAAAAGAGGTCAATTTAGGGCAAGTAAGGATATGCTATTTTGATTAGATTGTAGCGATAGGTTGTTCAATCTTGGGTGTTGGTGGTTTATTCTATTTTCTGCAAAAAAGTCCTCTAAATCTTCCTGAGCAAGCCAGTAGCCAAATGATCAAAAGCCTTTCTTACAGACTTTAAATGGGGGTTACCCATCTCTAGTGTTGGAGGTTTAATGAACGGTACATGGCAATTGACTTTAATTATATATATTTGGTTTGCTGCTTTCGTTAGCAAATAATCCAAAACCGAATGATCACTTTTGATCCCTCATTTAAAATGTATGCATTTAATGTTTAAAACAACAACAATCAATAAAAAAGTTATGCATTTTCGGCTTTTAAACAATTTGTCTCAGGCCGATCTTGGGAAGAAAATCGAGGAATTAACAGGAGAAACATGTGATCGACACGCGATTTCCCGTTATGAAAATGGAAAGCGTAAAATACCAGTCAACTACGTGCCGGTTTTGGCTTATATATTTGGAGTTTCCATCAATGAGTTGTTCTATTCATCTAAGGAACTTAAACAACAAGGTAGTTCAGGCTCTCTGGAGGTTCAGGTTGCAGAGTTTAAGGAATTGGTTGCCGGTCACTCCTCTGCGATATCGAAAAAAGCTCTTGAAGTAATAGAACGGGCGCAAAAAGAGATACAAGATTTGAAGGGTCAGGCTAAACTTTACCAAAAAGATACTAAAAAGTATAAAGAGGAGCTGGAAAAAATTAAGCCCTTCATCAAGAAAATTGGCAAATATGTTGCGCAAATTGAGGTACATACAGACTAACTAACCCATGAATGTTTCATTATGACTGAAGCTTATGAAAAACCTTTTCCGATCATTTTTTCTTTTAACTCCAGAAACCTTCATGACAACTAGGATTTATATGGTTTGTATGGAGTTGATTTCTTTTCCGATGAAATTGAACGAAGATTTTTTTTTAGATTGGCTTGAACCTTCTCAGGTTTAACCCCAGATGAAAGCATTCTTGCGATATAGCCACTTATAAGTGCTGTGTAGCCACTACTATCACCTAAGGAGTTCCCAGCCTGAGTATTTACAGACGGTATTTTATTATTTTGAAATGAACAGGAAATAGAAGGAGCAAATCCGTTTTTTTTCACGCTTTCGAAATTACCCTTACTATAAACCCCTACGCATATCAGTTTTCCGCTTTTTGAAATTTCTGTCATATCACCATAGCTGTTAACCCCCGCTGCCACGACCAAAGTCCCTTTATCCTGTAATGCTTTGATTTTTGGTTTTATGTATTCAACGGTACCTGATAAGATGTCCAAGCTCATATTCACTATATGACACTTCTCACCTTCCACATCGTTAAGTTTTATAAGGTAATCAAGGGCATCTAATAACCTTCTGTCTTTTGTACTGCCATAGCTATTCACTACTCTTAAATCTAGTATTTCAGCTTCTTTCGCTAAACCAGTTATTACTTTGGAGTTGGCCCCAATGATCCCCGCAACCCAAGTACCATGAGCATGGATTTTGCCCTTATTAATAAAGTCTTTGCTATACTGTCTGTTTACCTTGATTCCGGCAATGTCCATTATTCCACTATCAAGTACTGCGACCCTGACCCCCTTCCCAGTCCCATCTGGAATGGATGGAAAGTTTAGCAGTTTTACGAGGTCAATAGCATTATCATCTTTAGCCACTTCGCTATCAAGTTCTAGCTTCTTAATAAAGACTTTCTCTTCAACATCCATACTTACCCCACCACTCCAGACATAAGTACCATTGGCAAGCAAGTACCAAGACGGGACACCCTCGTAGTAATCTTGCTTTGACAGACCTAACACTACATCTGTAATATTAATCTCATCTCCCGATTGATAGACCCCCAACCTATTTGCTTTTACACTAGGCTCCCCCCTAATCAACAGATTACATGTGACGGTAGCTTTGGTCATACTTTCGCATTTTTAATTACCTCCCGCTTTGCGGCTTGCTGAGAAACCGCTTCTCGTAACTGTATGAGTTCATCTGAGAGGTCAAACCAAAATGAAGCACCAATAGAAATGGCTAAGGCAGTAATTAAAAAGTCCCAGAGTTGATATTTATTGTTTCCTTTTTCCAGTCTTCTCGCTTCGAATGTTTTTATTCTGATAGGCTCTAACAAATACTTTCTTTCAATCTCAACGCTGAGATTATTTAGGTTGCCTTGAATTCCTTTAGGGGCATTTGCTGAATGCTAAACTCTTTGATGTATAACCAAAAAAAACATCATGCCTTAACGGCCACGGAACGCTCAATAACAGGTTTCGATAACTTTTCAGTATGAACTCATAAGTCTCCGAGTCAGAATAGTACTCGATTAAGGAGTCCCTCTTTAAAAAAAGTTCAAGGCGAGTACTATCCCTAATTATCTCTTGTTTAGTGTCATAAAAAACCACTTTCGAATGATTTCTGATAAAAAATTCGTTTGCGGCCTTATTGTCTTGAAATATCCTTATCATATGTGTTCAATTATCAGGGCAATTTAATGGGTCTTTAATTCGTATAAGTCTTATCAATTCTTGTAAGTGTTTTATTCGCATGGCCTGACCTTTTAAAGAGTAATTCATGAACTGAAACTCTCTTTCATATTCTTTTAGCATCTTACTCTTCTCTATGGTTTCGGCTAATCCGTTTTCATAGATCAGGTGCGCGAACGTCACGTTTATATCTTCATATCTAGTAGCTAGCCTGGTCGTGTTTTTTATTAGTTCATTCAGTCCTTCTAATAGTCGGCTATATTTCTCATGAGAATCTTCCCATGTAGCTTTTGAATTTTCCATAGTTCTTGATGTTTAGGCAGGTATCTCAGGGAGGCACTTACGCCTCCCCTTGACAACTACCAACCTAAACCTACCTCATTGGGGTAAAACACGAAGCTCGTACACTCATAGTCAGTCGTATTTGATTTTACAACCTTTCATCTCTGCCAAAGCTTCTGTATAATGTTGCTAATTCAGTGTTCATTTCCAGTTTGCCGGCCAGTTCCTCCTGTGTTCTGCTTTCCTTAGAGGCAATCAGATCTTCTAACTGCAAAAACCTCCAAATGGTCATGGGTATCCCCAAGGTGCGTGTTAGCGTAGCTTAACTTTGGATAATTTTCTTTTAAAGGTACTGGGTCGGCTTGCTGTTATGCAGTGTGCTTTCAGGTCCTTCTTCAAGTCGACAATTAGGAGATTTAAGTCCCACTTTTTGATCGAAATGAATAGTGGTAACAGTTTTTTCTTGCTTATCAGCGATAAAAACTATCTTTCCATTAAACACATAAAAAGCCTATTCGTGATTTATTCTATTTACTGAAAAAAAGTCTTCTAAATCTTCCTGAGCAAGCCAGCAGATCGGTGTTCTATCAAAAGCCTTTCTTACAGACTTTAAATGGGGTGTTGCCTTACCTATCTCTAATGTTGGGGGTTTTAATGAACGGTACATAGCAATTGGTTTTTATTATATATATTTGATTTGCTTCTTTTTAAGCAGATAACTTAATAGCGAGAGATCACTTTTGATCTCACATTTCAAATGTATTAAAATTGTGATCAAAAAAACAACACTTAGCGAAAAAGTTTTGCATTTTCGGCTTTTAAACAATTTGTCTCAGGCCGATCTTGGGAAGAAGATTGAAGAATTAACAGGAGAAACATGTGACCGACACGCGATTTCCCGTTATGAAAATGGAAAGCGTAAAATACCAGTCAACTATGTGCCGGTTTTGGCTCATATATTTGGAGTTTCCATCAATGAGTTGTTCTATTCATCTAAGGAACTTAAACAACAAGGTAGTACAGATTCTTTAGAGGTTCAGATTGCAGAATTTAAGGAATTGGCGGCCGATAATCCCTCCGCTATATCTAAAAAAGCTCTTGAAGTAATAGAGCGGGCGCAAATAGAAATACAAGATTTGAAGAGGCAGGCTAAACTTTACCAAAAAGATGCTAAAAAGTATAAAGAAGAGCTGGAAAACATTAAGCCCTTCATCAAGAAAATTGGCAAATATGTTGAGCAAATGGGAGCATATACAGACTAACCCGTGAATGTTTCATTATGACTGAAGCTTTATAAAAAACTTTTTCCATCATTTCTTCTTTTGATTCTATTGCCATTTTCTAGTTATGATCAATTTTGATCTTATAAGCCTCACACTCTTTGCTTACTTTTTGAATTCTTTTAACCCCCAAAAATAATCAGGAATAGGGTAATCAATGTACCAGATGCGGTTTGCATTATGGCCATTTGCTCTGCCTGTTTTTTCTTTTCAACCAGGTTGGCATGATTGGCCTCACCTTTTCTGATCAGGCTTTGATTATATAAAAAAGCAGTGAGTTACTCTCTAAGTTCAATCAGTAATTCATTGGTTCTATGCAAAATGTCAAAAAGTAAAGGATCACAGTTTTGAAGAGCTAAACAAAAGGAAATAAAATCATAGCAAAAGACCATAGAGAATTTGATAAGCTAAGTCCAGGAGCGAATCAGTAATCCCAGACATCATTTCAAGGGTATGACTAGGACATTGTACCTGTTATTATTGATTAATCTGAGGAACTTAGCAACTGCCTATATTAACAAAGGGTTAGTACATGCTGTTAAACAAATAAAAAGTAGAGGCAAATAACGCAACAATGCCAATGTTGGCAGACGCTTAGAATATCATATTATACAGGAGCGAAAACAGTTAGATTCAGTCCTTCAGAGTGAGAAATTGATGGTAAAAGTGTTACAGAACCTGGCGAAAACGTCTGCTTGTGGCATACATGTAAATAGTAAACCATTGTGAATAAACAAACCGGTCTAACATGAAACCAACCAATTATTTCATCGCCCTATTTTTATTGATCAGTTTATCAGTAGTAGGGCAGGTTAACACTCCTCAAAATATAATGACGCTACAACCACAAATTCCACAGCAGGTTGTAAATGACATCAATGCTCTAAGAACTATTACAGCAGGCCAATGTAATGAAGCTAAGCTCGCTTTAAGGAATGAGATAGTCAACCGAAGTAACCCCTATATAGGGCGCTATTCAAGGTTGCAATATGCCATACTTAGAGCAGATGATGCACTGATGAACTGTTTTCAGAGCTGCCTTGATGATAAGAATAACTTGGTCAGTCAAGTCGGCCAGCTTAACAGTGAGTTGGAAAATGCTGAAGCTTATCAAAATAGTTACAGAAACTGCCAGGATAACCTTCAGGATGCGAATGAAACTACGATCACCATCAGTGTAATAGGAGGTTCGTTTATTTTAATTCTGATAGTAATCTGGTTGAAGGTCAGATCAGTAAGGGAAATATTTAAAAATGTTTTTGAAAAGATCCTGGATACTGTTCAGGAGAAATTGCTGGATGCGGCAGTGGCTGCTCTGGAAGATGAGACCTGGAAGAAGAAGTTTGGGAAAATACAGGATCTCTATACACAGTATAAGCAAAGAAAAATTAAGGCAGAAGAATTTGAACGAAGGTTGAATGAAATATTGGCCACATAACACTAAAAATTTAACCATGCAAAAGTTTAACACCAAACAACTGCCCTTAAAGGCAGATGCAATCGCTCCTGATGGATCAGAAGTACGTTTATTGCTCGGTTTGACTCGCGGAGGAATGGCACATTTTAAATTAGCACCTAATCAGGTATCTAAAGCTGTAACCCACAAGACCATTGAAGAGATATGGTATTTTCTTTCCGGACATGGGGAAATGTGGAGAATGCAGGGGGATTACGAGGAAACGGTCAATATTGGGGAAGGAGTGTGCATTACAATACCTACCGGGACACACTTTCAGTTCCGGTCCAAAGGAGGTGAACCTCTAATAGCAATAGGTATTACTATGCCTCCTTGGCCCGGCGAAGATGAAGCGACCATTGTGAAAGGTAAATGGGAACCCAATTGAAAGAAATAATGGAACCTTTGTCAATATACTATTACCCCTATGCCAATTTTGGAAAAGAGCAATTACAATTATTAAAAGTTGCTGCGCTTTATTTTGATAAATTGTACATTCTAGATCCCTCCAAAGCCAACTGGAGCGGAATCGGTCAACCGGATTATGAGCGTGATGTAAGAACACTTGAGTCAGAGGGAATAATAGAAAGAATTAGCCCTGAAGATGTTCTGCATAAATATGAAAATTTAATTCAATATTCTATTGAACAAGATCTTAAAGATCAGGGATTTAGGGAAATATGTGATCATTATTCCCTGGGTAAATGGACATTGGCTATAGCTAAAATTCCAAAAGAACTTAGGGATCTTCCTGATTATCAACCAGTGGATCAATCCATGCGCAATTTGATGTCCAGTGTTGAAGGTTCTTATGGAGAAACTTTTGATGGAACAATCCCGGTCTATGATGAATATCGGGAAGTTCAAGAAGGTGTTAGAGAATACCGGTATGCAGATATGCCCTTTGCGGTTGGAGAGGCGATTATGATGAACCATGCCTTAGTTGGAAGCTTGCTACATACCTCAGCCGTACCTATCACTGATGACCCAGTCCATAGTCAAATTCTAAACTACAAAATCGAGCAATCAAAAAAAATTCCTCAAATACGGGATATTATTCTTGACCGACATGCTCAGCAGTCACATGCCCATGCATCAATGGCTGTTCAAACATTGTCCGATTTTCAATTTGAACCAATACCTCAAGAAATGAATATTGATGATATCCTGAAACATAGAGAAAAATATAAGGGCGAGTTGAATGTTCTCAGAGATAGATTGGGCAAGATGGCGCGAGAAATTAACTGTCAGCCCTGGACGAAGGAATTTGATGATGAAGTGTTTCATAAACTAATTCCTGAGGTCAATAAAGCGCTTGAACCCACCAAGGCAGCTTGGAAATCCCACCTCAAAACTACTGGGCTACTACTCGGCGGTGCTAGTATTGTCTTATCGCTTTTTGGTGCACCTCTTACACCCATCGCACTGGGTATAGCCGGAGTTAGCCTGGTGAAAGATGTGGGCTTAGGTGGGTTTGAAATACTTAAAGACTGGCAGACAGGAAAAAAACAAAATGGATTTCATTACTTGATAAAATTGAAATAAAGGGAGGAAACAGAATTAAGAAATATGAATTTCACACTGCCAACTTTTTAAAAACCTAGAATGTAGCTAAATAAGGTTTTGAGAATTCGCCTCCTCCCACTACGACGAAGCCGATTGCAGAAAAGTGATCAACTTTTTTGTTTGTTATGTATTTAGTTCTGTGAGCCACAGGCCTGGGAAAAATTTCGTAAAAGACAAGAATGCCCCTCACAACTCTGTATGAATCTTGGATAATTGCATGATTTTCATTTCTCTTGTATCTCAATGCAAAAGCTTAACAGACTATGAAGAGATCAATGCTGATTACCCCGGAAGGATTAGAAAAGCTAAAGGCTGAGTTAGATCATCTTTGGCGAGTAGAGCGACCGGAAACTACAAAAAAAGTTTCGTGGGCTGCCAGCCTCGGCGATCGGTCTGAAAATGCGGATTACCATTATAATAAAAAACGGCTGCGTGAAATCGACAGGCGCGTTCTGTATTTGCGCAAATGCATCGACAATTTTAAAGTGGTACACTATCACCCTCACCAAGAAGGTAAAGTGATGTTTGGAGCCTGGGTAGAAATTGAAAATGATAAAGGCTTGAAAAAGCGCTTGCGCATTGTGGGTTATGAAGAACTTATAGGAGCTAAAGATTATATCTCGATGGACTCTCCCATGGCACAGGCTCTGCTCAATAAAGAGGTGGGTGATGTGGCCATTGTACAGACAGCTGCGACTCAGTTTTCGTGGCGTATCACCAAAATTGAATATCAGAAATAAGGTTAAGTATACCTGTGAAGGTTTCATGACTCCTTATTATCTATTAAAGAGTACTTAACCATAAGGTCCAAGAGCGTATAGCCATCAAGTAGACGAAGCCTATGGAATCACTTTTTTTTGTAGCTTCAATATGTGATTGGGTGTCACTTTAATAGCCCAGGCCGTCTTAACCATGGTTCGTAGTGTGTTAATTATGAAAACGAAACTGACAAAATATTTTACCCTGATAGCACTGGTATTGATCATTCTAGTCGGAATATTTCTTTTTACACAGCCAAGCCTGGAAGAAATCAAAAATCAGATAGCGGAGAATAATAGCTATTTTGTAGAAACACCGTTGAAAATGGAATATGATTCTCTTTGTAAAGTAGAAGATGAAAAGAATATTTATTTTCCGGGTAAAGATGTGAAATATGCTAAGCTCACTAAGAATGACTTTTGGAAAAAATCAGAAATAATAAAAGGAAAAGGGTTAGCCAAACTGCTTAAGTTTTTGAATGATAGTACGAGTTATCGATGGGGAGAACTTGGAACCCCTGAAATTCATTACTACCTGACCTATTTTGACCAGGAAGACAATTGTATTGGATTAACAACAATTGATTTAGAAGGCATGGCCTACAGCTACCCAATGATAGCTCGAATGAAATGGGGAATGCTTAAAGACATGGATTTGATTGACAAATTGATTACTGAATAAAAGTAACTTGTGTAAAGTTCAATGCTTACATCCCCGTTTAAAAATCGTAAAGGTTTGGTAGGTTGGATGTCCACTTTGATTAGAAAGGAAATAATTAATTAACTCCCATTACATACGTTTATCGGATATTTTGGCAATTATAAAAAATGAACATAGAAGAAATACAAAGGAAAATAGCTAAGCCTGCTACCAGGTTTTTGACTGGTGGATTTAGGCCGGAGAATACTATTACAGAAAGTTGGATTGGAAAAGTTTTTGCTTTTGGGCGCGGGGAAAGAATACCTACCGACAAAAATGGTGATTTAATGATACCAATTGCCCAGTTGTGTTTGGTGGATTTACCCTTTGTTAGTTCGGCATTAGCAAATACCAAACTGTTAACTGTTTTTCTCTCAAAAGATTTTCCTGAGGAATTTGAGCCTATGGGTGAAAACTGGTTAATAAGAGAATATCATGATTTAAATGA
Source organism: Fulvivirga marina (assembly GCF_016775155.1). Lineage (GTDB taxonomy): Bacteria > Bacteroidota > Bacteroidia > Cytophagales > Cyclobacteriaceae > Fulvivirga > Fulvivirga marina. Next base: position 9,751 of record NZ_JAEUGD010000025.1, read on the forward strand.
TATTGAAGTAAAAGAAATTACTAATGAGAACTCATGGCTAAAGCCATTTCCTTTAAAGCCTGAGTATGTTGAAAGAGATTACCCCATATGGGATGGTGGGGGATTATCACTTGAAATGGAAGATGAAATATTAGCACTGGAAAATAATGGAACCATTGAAAGCTATTATGGTATAATTAGCCATACGTATGAGCACAAGATTGGAGGGTTTCCTTCATTTTGCCAACCTGGAGTGGATTTTGGTGATGATTTTGAATTTGTGTTTCAAATTTCCTCTGACCAAAAAGCAAATTTTAATGTAGTCGATAATGGTAGTTTAATGTTTTCCAAAAACATAAAAACAGGAGAATGGAGCATTTATTATGATTTCTATTAGACTATTGCTCTCCGGTAGTCTAAAGAACACAGAGTTACACTAGCAACAATGCAAACAAGCCTGATAAATAATGAACTTAAGGGAAAATAAAGAAAATGCTATAGCCTTCTACAAAATGGCTTATGAAGGAAACCCGAAAAAAGCTGTGGAGTTGTATGTGGGTGACGAGTATATTCAGCATAATCCGGATGTGGCAGATGGGCTTTCGGGTTTTATAGAATACTTTGAAAGAATGCAGGCGGAATACCCGGAAAAATCCATTGAATTTGTACGGTGCATTGCTGAAGGAGATTTGGTTGCAGTACATACCCATCAAACTTGGCCAGATAATGATCAATACGTAACAATGGATTTTTTTCGGTTTGATGAGAAAGGAAAAATCTGCGAACATTGGGACTCTATTCAGCAGATTCCAAAGAAATCATCAAACCCGAATACGATGTATTAAAAAGGAAAAAATGTCTCCTGACAAAGCAAATACAATAGGTATTTTTCCGGTCTTGCCTCCATCCATTTTTGTGGCCAAAATGTTTTTGTTGAAAAAACAAAAGCGGGAAACTTATCTTTTTATAGATAAACTTCCCGCTCATTTAAAATACTTCGTAAAGTATATTAAACGTCAAACTATTGTTATTACGGCTTCATCATCCAGTCGAAACTTTCAGAATCTAATTAAACACTGTCTTGACAATTCCAACTTCCTGTATCCGTAGATAAGAAAGAATTTCATGATCAGGCTTTGTATTTAACCTTACTGTTTCCAGTAAGCCTTTTATCATTTGCTTGATATTATAAAGGTACAACATGCTATTAAAGTAATTGATGACCAATTACTCTATTCTTGATGATTTTAATCACTATTTCACAGTGTTTTTACAAGTTTTCTGAATTGTAAAATAGTTCTCATGTGTTCTGAAGCCTTTAAGGTATCCACTGTAACAGTATTTAGATTTACCCCCTTTTGGAAGCCTATTGGCAACAGCCAAATGCAAAGATTTTTTGCGAATTTTTCATCTTCTAATATTTGAGTTGCCTCATTGAAAAACTACATGAATCCATATTGTCCTATTTTTCCCGGAGTGTCTCAGAAAAAATGGCATCAACCTTTCCAATTATGGTTTCATTTTCTGCCAAGGCCATAGTTTGAGCCAAAGCACCTGATTGAAGTAAAAATAAAATTTTACTGATTATTAAAAATTTCTTTATCGAGTAAGCTATTAATACAATTATTAACTATAGATTTAGTTGGTAAAAAGTATGAATGTTAAATACGCTTAAGTTTCAACAGTAAATTAACATTCACATGCAATTGTGAGATTTAATCACGGTATGCGTTGATCTTCCTACCTTAGCATATAGATTATAAGGAACGAGTAGACCGCTCACATTAAATAAACCGAGTTGATAATAATATATTGATAAAGTTATAAGTGTAGTCTTTAACTTTAGCAGACAAATTCCAAGGCTGGTAGCATAGTGTTACAGGTTGCTTATAGAGAAATAATGGAACAATTAGAGTTTATATCATATGAAAACTAAAAAAGAGCTTAAAGAGGAGTACAAACAAATGAAATTCCCCATGGGAGTATTTCAAATAAAAAACTTAAGTAATGATAAAGTTCTAATTGACAATAGTGTTGATATGGAGTCCAAATGGAATAGGCATAGGATGGAACTCAAATTAGGGAATCATAGAAACAAAGCTTTTCAAAGTGATTGGAATGAATATGGGGAGGACAATTTTGTTTTTGAGGTATTATCGGAGCTCAAAAGAGGTGAAGAGGAAAACGTTAATTACAACAAAGAATTAAAAACCCTTCAGGAAATGGTAATCGAAGAACTGAACACTCAGAATTTATTATACTAAACACCCGTGCAGCCTCTAGAGGCATGAATGAAATGTTTGAAATAGAGAGATTGATTCAGTTTTATTTTCACTTATCTTAATCAAGTTGATTACTCATTAGATCGGATGATGTGCAGATATGCAATGATTACATATAAACCTCATTATGCATGTTTTGATTGTAGGAAGGCTTTTAAGCGTAGGCTTCTTAAGGATATTGAAGGAGGGATCAATAAACAAAGCGAATCTTATGACGCAAAGTGCCCGGAGTGCGGTAATTTGATGGCAGACATGGGGTTAGACTTTGAGGTTCCGAGTAAAAAGGACATCAAGGCATGGAATCATGTAAAAGATTTGTATAAAATAGGGGTTACATTTCATTCGTGTGGATGTACCGGCCCTGGTTACATACCAAAAGACAAACAAGCACTGATCTTATTTCTAAGAGAAAAAAGAGAGAAATTTCTTAAGCATCGCAATTTTTGGGCATCTAGAGTAGAACCCAAAACGGAAAGTGAAATTCAGAAAGATTGGAACAAAAACAGTGAATTTCTCTGGGTAATACCTGATAGTTTAAAAACCGGATCAAAGAAGAATAGAAAGATTGAAATTGGAAAAGCTGTTGATCACTGGACTCAGCAATTAGCTGATATTGACTCCAGGATTCAAAAAATAACTAATGTACAACCATAGCTAAAACGCATGGTGGTGCTAGCCGGTATGTCTGTTTAAGTAAGAATTTTAGCTGCAAGCATATAAACTAAAAAATGATAAAAATACGAGAAGCAACAAAAGGCGACGTAGATATATTGTATAACATGATTATGGGAATCGCCAAGTTTCACGATCATGAAGAATTTGTGATTACGGATAAGCAAAAAATGCTAAGTGCCGGATTTAATGAGAACCCAAAGTTTGGAGCTTTAATAGCTGAATTTAATGATGAAGTAGCTGGCTATCTTTCTTACACCTGGAACTATTCTATTTGGAATGGGAGTGAATACATGAACCTGGACGATTTATTCGTTTGGGAAGAGTACCGAAAACATAAAGTGGGTTTAAATTTAATGCAGCGAGCAAAAGAAATTTGTAGTGATAAAGCCATCAATATGATTCGCTGGGAAGTAGAAACCGATAATATCAAAGCCATCGACTTTTACAATAGACTTGGTGTAACTATGAAAGAGAAAGGACTATTCAGGTGGGACTTTTAAGGGATAACCTTGCACAGGAAATACGGAAAGGATCCTGATTTGTGCGAGGCATTTCATACTGTTTAGAAAGAGAATTTGTGTTTCATTAAAAACAATTATGAATAAGCATAAATACTGGGGAAGTATTGAAGAAGATTGGGCCGGATTTTCCGCCGAAATAGTGTTTTATTCAAAACACTTCAGTAGTAAGCCTATCACGATATTTCTAGGGAGCGAATACGATGATGAAGGGGAGGAGGTGGAAACAGTCCCCACCCATGATGAGCTCGACAACTTTGAAAAGACATATACAGCGTTCTTAGCTGACCTGGATGAAGTTGTTGATGAAATAAAAGAAAAGACTTTTGAGAGGTATCTAAAATTATACGCCCACTACTATGAAAATGCACATAAGTCAGGAGAAGAGCCGCTAAATATTGATTCAAAAGACAAGCATTTTGAAAATATTCAAGATGTCAACTACATCAGGATATTGAGGCATGGAAATATTCAAATACCGATTCGTTATAAACTAGATACAGAACACGGTATTGAAATACGGCTTGAAAACAATAAAATAATTGATATCGGAGGAATAGCCGAAACTTAAAAAACCACCATAACTTGTTAGAACCTGAACATGAATTTTAAGCCCTTAATTTTCCTTCTTAACATTTTAATGTTAATGGCTTGCTCCATTAATTCTGAAAGTACTCAGAATGAACCCGTGGTTCAACAAGACCTGAAGGCAATGGTGAGTGATTCGACTTCAGAGTCCCTGGACTGGGAAGCTTATCAGGATTCCCTTCGCTCAGTGCTTTTGAAATTAAAACCAGATAATTTTTTAAAGGGGAGCATGCTGGAGGAGTTCTACATAAGAAATCTGATTTCAGTTTCAGGAGGAGAGCTGGTTTTTGATCTTCGTTTCGATTTACATGCATTTGATTGTGGCGCACCCGATTGTTATTCAACTGATATCAAGTTTGGGATCCCTCATAATAACCAACTGCAATTTCCCAATGAACTTACTTTTTCGATTCATGAGCATGGATGTGTGGATACCGAGCGTCGGGCAACAGGAGTAATGAGACTGGTTGAAAAGGGAACTACTTTTGTAAACTATTATTCACGAGACCAGCAAAGCAACCTGGTTATTCTTGGAGCGGATAAGGATAAAGCGTATGCTTACTACTTTACAGGTGTTGAACCTGATTCAATTAAAGCAGATCAAATACCTGAAGTTATCATGAATCTTTCGGATACAGCAGCAGTGCCATATCGCTCAACTCAACTTCTAACATTGGAATACGAACGCTTTTTTACCCAGTGAAGCAGACCCTGGTTATACGAGGCCATTACACTCAACATTACCACATTGAGCCACAATTAGCAGCCAACCTTGAACGGATTTCATATTGAACCATCATTTTTTAGTTTTGCACGATGATTTGTAAACTGGAGAAGAAAGGAATTGAAGAACTTAAAGCAACAAACATCTTACCTCAAACCCCTTTCTGGGGTCGTGTCAAAAGCAATCAAGGGTTTACTGCCAAGGGATTTGAATTAACGGTTTCAAAGGATGTGTTGATACATACTTCAGATACTCAGGTTAAAATTGAGGATGACCTATTGGTCCTTATAAAATGCATTGATAAGCACCATTGCTTTGCCTATGTTCCATATGGGCCAAAACTGGAGCCTTCATTTGAAAATCAGGGATTATTTCTTGAACAGGTATCAGAATCTATCAGGCCACACCTGCCATCAAATTGTATGTTTATTCGCTACGATTTAATGTGGAAAAATCAATGGGCGGCTGAAAAAGATTATTTTGATGAATCGGGCAATTGGTTGGGAGCACCTTCAAGCCAAACCCAGGAGTATAGAGTTAACTTCAAAACTGATAATTGGAACTTAAAGAAAAGTGTAAGTGATGTTTTGCCTAAGAATACCTTCTTTCTTGACCTGACTCTTGAGGAGCAGGAGTTGCTGGGCAACATGAGGTATAATACAAGGTACAATGTGAAAAAAGCTATTAGCAAAGGAATCACCGTTCAGGAGTATGGCCGTGAGTATATCGCAGATTGGTATAAACTATACTTGGAAACCGCTATTCGACATAATATGCCTTTGCAAAGTATGGAGTACTTTGACTCTATTCTGTCCAATCAGGATAACAATACTAAGGGAGTTAATGTAAAAATGCTGATGGCCAATGCTGATGGAAAATTTCTTTCTTCCATGTTTTTGGTTCTATCTAAGGAACGGGGAACCTATTTATATGGTGCATCAGCAAACTGTAAAAATAACCTGATGGCCAGTTATGCTCTTCAGTGGGAATCAATACGCCTGGCCAAAGATTGGGGGTGCACGGAGTATGATATGTTTGGTTCGGCTCCTAACTTAAATCAGACACACCCATTACGTGGAGTGCATGTTTATAAAAAAGGGTTCGGAGGAAACCTGTACCATAGAATGGGGTGCTGGGACTACCCCTATAATCAAAAGCTTTATGATATATATAGATATCAGGAGTTAAAGAACTAAAGTTTACGATGGTCAGTCAATTTGAGGAAATTATGGAACCTTACGTCAGTGTTTTGTTAATTCATAGTTTTACATGCAACAACAACTTTAATACATAACTATACCATGGGCATATTTGATTTTATAAAAAAGCAGAATAATGGGCCGAAAACAGCTGAACAGAGGAAAAAGGAGAGTGAAAAACTGTTGAAGAAGTTGAATATACCCTACATTGAACATTTACCATTTATTGAGGAAGAAAGTGAAGTCAAAATTAGAACGGCAAAAGAAATTGGGGAGCGAATATTAGTTCTGACTTATCTAAACTATGTTTCAGAAGTTCCGGAAGAGCGTGACAAAGTCATCAAATTTTTAGAAAGTCACGCTTTATGGGAGAAGGTATCTCCAGACGAAAAGGAGCTTTTTAAAAAGGATCAACTTTCTGATCAGGAGGCCATAAACATTTCCTGGCGATCAGAAGCGGTTTGGCTACTTCAGTGGGTTATAAATAAAGTAGACAAATTGGAACTGCCAACTCATCAGGCGGAAATCAGTGAGATTGTATCAAGACTTCCCGGGTTTCTAAGCGACCCCAGTGAATTTATTGATAATGCGACACTTAGACCCACAACAGAAATACTTGATATTTCAGATTTGACATACAGACTTCATTGGGCAACAAAAAATGCAGATTTAAATGGTCAACCAATGCCTGTTGGCTTAAGCTTAAGTATTGTTATGGAAAGACATTACGCCATTAACTGGGTTACATATTATGCTGATGAATGGGACGACGTTTCGACCGACACATAAATTGATGCTTGTAAAAGCAAGTGCTTTTTGATTTGTCCACTAATCATAGGTTTGGCTAACCAGGGAAATATACCTCAATTTATTTGTACTCAAGCTAGTGCATGTCTCCTGACAGGCACTTTCTATACACCATATTTTATAGCAGTAATGTCTGTCGAGAGGTATACTGCGAGAATGGATATGAAAACTGATGACGTTGCTCCTAATTACTTTGAGCAAACTGTATCTTTACGCGTCTTCGTTCAATGTCTTTATTCGTATTGTCGTCTATAGAGAAGAACAGCAGGTATAAGGGGCCATCAACCTCAGTTAATGGTACATGCACTTTGTCTTCGGTGTATAGCTTTTCCACGGTATAAGTTGCATAGGTCTTTTTTCCTTTGGTCTTTATCGGTTTATCCAGCCTGTGCCAGTCCTGTCCCTTGTTGGGGCTCCAGTAGCAAAAGTAGTCGTTACTGATAATGATGTCCTTTTCTTCATTAAAGTCTTCTTCTGACATTACTTTCATATCAATGTAAAGCCATTCGCTTTCAGGAGGCTTGTTATAACTTTTATCAGTCAAAGAGGCACTTACATAGATGCCTTCTGTTTTGTTAAACTCCATATGAATCACAAATTGCTCAGGCTCTAAAACCAGCGCCTCATCCGAATCAGCGATTTCATAGGTTTGGCCCCCTTGTGAGATCTGAATTTCGAATGAAGACTTTTGAGAGAAGGCCGAAAAGGCTGAGGTGAGTAGTAAAAGCTGTAGTATGTACTTCATTGAATAGTTGTGTTTTTTTATTGTAAAATTGGGTATTTACTTCTGTGAAGGACTGAAGTTATTGGTTTTTGGATATAACGGTTTGAAATATGCCACTGATTTCGGAGTGTTTATGCCAGTGATTACGGTTCAA
>NZ_JAEUGD010000026.1 GCF_016775155.1 Fulvivirga marina
AACGGTCCAGCTGACCCGTAAAGTAACCTCGGTCAACCAGTTTTAACTCTATATCTTTTGCCATAAATACTCCCTTTTATTATCTCAGTTCGCCTTCATTTACCAAGCCCCGGTACTCTCTAAATAAAGTGCTGTATTGTTTTATATGTTTATTATACTATTTGGTTAAACAGACTCAGAAACCAAACTTTTCGCTCATTGGTACCGTGAACCTTCCATTCGGTATCTATCGTTAATATTTTACTTTCTTCCTGACAGAATACAAGATTACTGATCTAGATATTGACGAACCTTCTCAGAAAGATCTCCGTCCTTTCGAGAAAGGATGCTTGCCAATTCTTCCAGTTCACCGGAATGCAACATATTTTTCCCTTTAAGGTAATCCAGCTTTCTGAACAGGGCTTCACTTCCTTTGCGTCGATATACATGAAATAGCACCCATGGTGTATTTGGATACATATCAGGATTTCCATTTTCAAGTTCCAAATCAAACTCAGTAGTAAGTTGGTTAATCTTATACATTAGCCGCTTGCCAGAATCACTGTTGGTAAAAAATATGAACCCTCTTTGGTTCTGGGCCGAATAGATCACTGTTGATTTGAACCCGGAATTACTTCCATTAAAGAAAAGAAGGTCCTCTTTCGGGAAACGCAACACACTGAACCCTGGTCCAGTATAAACCGAAAAATTATCCAGTGGCTGTAACAGTACCAGAGATTCTAACATTTCCTTGTGTATTGTTTCTGAAAAAGTCTGCTTATCAAAAAAGCTCAACACCAATTTTGCATAGTCAGCGGCGGTTGTATGCATATAAGAGGCGGGTAATTTATCAGCATCGTAATCCATTGCTTTAGCCATTACATTACCAAAGATATCGTGGCCAGTTACATAATTTGATGTGGTAAATAAGGCAGCTGCCTTATTTTGATCGCCCTGATCTGATACCCACATATAGGTATCTTTCAGACCCAATGGCTCTAACACAAGCCGATTCGTAAAATCAGAAAAAGACTCATCCAAAAGGTGTTCCATTACCTCAGTGAGATACAAAAACCCTTCACCAGAATATATAAAAGTCTTTCCTGGTTCCTCCAGGATTTCTAACACTTTCGGATCATTCTCCGATGTCCAATTCTCAATCCCGGAAGTATGGCTCAAAATCATCCGCGCCGTGATCTTCTTATAACGCTTATCGTGCATTAGCGGCTTGTAGCGACCATGGTAGTTATAAAGTGGGACATCGAGATCCAGCATACCTTTATCTACCAGCTTATAAACACTGAAGACCAGAAAGATTTTAGATAAAGAACAGGCCTCAAATGCTGTATGAAGATCTGCTGCATCATCAGACCCCATCTTTTTGTATCCGTATACGTTTGTATAGGCTGTTTTTCCATCTTCCAATATAGCCACTGACAAGGCTGGGATACCCAGTTCACTCATCAGTTGTTCGATTTCCAGATCAAAGGTTCGCGCATGAATATCTTTACCATTAGAGATAAAATAACCATCAGTCTGCCCTAGTACAGCAGAACTGAGGAATAGTAAAGCATAAAAAACAATGCGCTGAACTGTGGTAGTAATTGTATTCATTAGTAGTTGATTTTTATAATTTATGTGGGTTGGTTTAAATAGCATCTACAGGAGTATTATTCACTCTGTAGGTCTTTAGTTTTCCTGTTTCCATTTTGAGTACCATGTCAGGAACATCAAAATAATTATCATCATGAGTAATCGCAATCACGATCTTTCCAGCTTTTTTCATTTCCGGCAGTAAAGTTTTATAGAAGAACTTTCTGTAATCAGGATCCTGATCTGCAGCCCATTCATCAAACAAATAAATCGGCCTGTCCTCCATAAAGCACTGAAGTAGTGCAAGCCTTTTCCGCTGACCACTCGAAAGCTTGATCGTACTGTAGTTGTTATCAGTTACCGTAATTTTCTCATCCAACTGTAACAATTTAAGATAGTGATCAAACTGCTCTTCCCTTCCATTAAGATCTACATCGTATAACTTTTGGAATAGATGTGCCGGGCTAAAAACTGTAGAAAAATATTCTCCAAGATCAGCGCTATTCACTAAGTTACCATTAACTCTGAACTCTCCTTCAATGGGTTTGTAAAGGCCTGTCAGCATTTTGGCTAATGTGGTTTTTCCACTGCCATTACCTCCTATAATAAACAAGATCTCACCGGCCTGAACATTTAAGTCTATCGGGCCTACCGAAAAGCTTTCTTTTGTGTTATCGCTTTCATAGCAAAAAGAAATTCCTCTGGCATTAAACGATTCGATAAGTGTATGTTTTACTTCTTCTCGATGATCAAGTAATGTATCATAAGGGATTTCCTTTATAAATTCCTGTATACGATTCCACGCTATTTTTATCTGAAGAACCGAGGGTATGGACTCTACGATACGGTTTATCGGGCCTATGAGATAAAGTAAGACGATCACAAAGTTCATGATCACAAAATTCTCAATATTTGAAAAGAACTCGGGAATCCCATAAGCCACGAGTCCCAAGAGTGCCACCAGCATAAATTCACCTATGTAAGAAGAATTTAGTAGCTTAATATCGGCTATCAATACTTTTGACTTGTATCGCTCCGCACTTTGAGAAACATCTTCCCTGAACTCGAGTTTCTTGTTCCGATGCAGACTGATTTCTTTATAACCGTGTACAAGGTCATTGATATAGCTCATAAAAATATTAGTCTCGTGTCTGGCCCTATCAAGAAAAACGTTAGATTTTCTCACGGAGATGTTATAAACCAGCAACAGGAGACACATGAAAAATATGGTGAGTAAAGCCGCCCAAAATGCAATTGAAATAAGATAAACAAAGACACCTATTACTGTTATGGTGCTTGAAAACAACAAAACAATGACATTGGTTGAATCGCCCACCCTGGAAACATCATCATTCAATGCTGCGTAAATTCTTCCAATATTAATCTTCTCAAAACGCTGGTAAGATGTAGAAAGAATTTTTGATAATAATTGTACACGCAACTCATACACCAGTCCCCTGGTAAACCGTACCAATTTGATCTGGACATATCTTCTCCCCAGCAGGTATATGGATAATATAAGAAAATAGTAAAACAACAGGTACCTCACTGGTACGTCTGATCCTATTGAAGATGTTATAACTATGATTACCCCTACATTTGCAAATCCAGAAAGAATGCTGAGCAGCAATATCTTCGGTGCAAATCTCTTATACTCATTTTTCTGAGGAAAAAGCAATGTAAAAACTGAAGCCAGATAGGAAATGCCAACTGCCAGAACCATTACCCACAGCAATACTCGCAGGCTCATGGGGGACCAAACAAATGTTGTCTTCCAATCAAGCTCTAAAATAGCTTCGGGGAAAATATAAATCCCATAGGCAAAAGGTAATATTATTACCAATGATAAGAAGAATCCCAGCATCCTTTTGATGGTAAGGGTTTCGAATTTTCGTTTTTTCTGAAAGATCTCTATAAAAACAAAAATTATAAAGCCTACCACTACCAGCACATAAAATAATAATGCTATAGCAAGCATTGCATAAGTGGTATCATTCTGATCTCCAGGATCATACATTTCAGGAATTTCTTCGTTATTAATGAGGTCAAAAATTTGTTGTCCCAATGGGGCCGTAAAATTGCTGTTTGCATTAGCCACCAGAAACAATGCTGTACCCTCTTTTTTCCTCATCACTGCATAAGCTGTAAAATCAGGATTTTGACCACTATGTAAAATATCCCCGTCACCTTCCAACGAAACCTCCCATCCCATAGCATACGATTTATTATTATGAGGAGAGACTGTTTCATCCCGATTATGGGTTAACTCCACCAATGAATCTAATGAGGTATTTATCATACCCAACTGGATCTTCATCCACCTTTTCAAGTCGTTTCCATCAGATATAATATACGCTGCTGCACTATTGCCTTTAAAAGGAGGTTCATCGTATGCAAGGGGTTTAAAAAATCCTATTTTGTATCCCTGAGCCTTCAATGTATCATTTTCGTTTACACTGATTCTGGTATTTGAAAGGCCAAGTTCGATGAACAAACCCTGCATCAATTTTTCAAAGGACTCTCCACTTAACTTTTCCATTACCAGGGCCAATACATCATAATTTATAGTTGCGTATTGATACTTGGTACCTGGTTTAAACTCCAACTCCTGCCCTACCAATCTTCGTACGGTCTGCTCTAGTGCATCGTCTTCACTTGATTCCGGTATTAAAGACAAGGTATGCCAGGGTATCCCACTTGTATGGTGCAGCAACTGTCTTAAAGTGATCTTAACTTCTTGGTCTTCAAACGTCACTGCAAACCAGGGAATGAGTTCATTCACAGGAGTATCCAATGACAAGTTTCTCCCTTTTACAAACTTCAAAAATGCCAGTGCAGTAAAGGCTTTACTGCAGGATGCAAGCTCAAACCGGGTATCAGGCAAAACGGGAATGTCTTTTTCTATATTGGCATACCCGTAGCTCTTTATATATTCCTGATCTCCCTTCAAAGCAATAAGTGTAAGTCCGGGAATATCTCCATTCTCCATAAATTGCTGTACCTTTTTATCGATCTCTTCCACAGGAAAGGACTGTGGTTTTTCCTGGCCGTATAACCAGGTACTGCTCATTATAAAAATGAGAATGAATATACTTTTAAAATGCTTCATTAAATCGTTTTCAGAGTTGTAAAAAGAGTTTTAATATTCGCCTTCTTGTCCATCAGAGTTACTATATGACAGGTAATCAGGAAATAGGTTGCAATAATGCCCTTTTTATTATAGGGGCCAGTGTTTCTAAATTATCAATAATAGTGTAATGATCCCCTTGGACATAATGATGCTCAAAAGAACCATTGGTAAAACTATTCCATTCTTCCATATAGATCTGGTCTGTATCACGTTTTGCCTCAATAGCGATAATACTGGCCTGTATTTTTCCTTGAATTTTGTGGGCCGCCAATATCTTTACATTATGAAGTACAAGGCGTTTAACTCTGTCAAAATCCTGATCTTTTAGATCTTTATGCCAATAGGCCAACTCATGGCTCAACAGTCTGGAAATTTCTTCATCTTCCTGAGCTTCTTCATCTTCATTAACATTGCGATCGATTATAATCAGGGTAACAGGATATCCCTGCTGTTCAAGTATCCGTGCCATTTCAAAACCGACAGTGCCTCCCATAGAATACCCTATAAGAAACATCGGTTGACCAGCCTGATTTGCCATGGTTATCTCTCTTGTAAAAGATGTGGCCATAGCATCTATGCTAAGATCAAAAGGTTCGTCATGGTCAAATCCCCGATATTGAAAACCTAATACATTGACCTGGTCATCTAGGCTTGAGGCAAGTTCTCTAAACACTGTAGCTGATCCCAGAATGGGAGGTATGAAGAATACTGAGGGACGGTCGGGAACTACATTTCCCAATTTTATCATTAGTGATTCTGTCTTTCCATCTGTTTTCAGACATCTTGCCAGTTCTGCTATGGTTGGATTGTTATAGATATCCTTCAGGGCAATTTTCTTTTCAAACCGCTTGTACAGCACTGACATGATTTGAGTAGCCTTTATAGAGTTCCCTCCCAGTTCAAAAAAATTCGTATCCGTACTGACCTCAGGTATTTTTAAGACATCCTTCCAAATTTCAAGTAAAGTTTCTTCCGTTTTGTTAACTGGTTTGTTAATCGTATTAGGCCGCAGTTTTTTAAGTTCTCTATTCTCCAGAGATTTCCGGTCTATTTTTCCACTTACTGTCATTGGAAGCTCACTCAAAACCATCAAATGCGCTGGGATCATATACGCCGGTAATTTTTTCCTTAAGAAGTCTTTGAGTTCTGCATTAAATGCAGGGTCTTGAAGCAGAAGTTCTGGTACTGGTAAAGTTTTAGTATCTATTTTCCCATTATGTGTAGTAACAAATTCGCTTATTTCAACAAAATAATCAGGTACCATATAGTATGGCAGGATAACATTCAAATGCTCTCTTATTTCCTCTCCACTAATTTTTTGGGATGTTGTATAATAAGATACCAAGTGCTTCTCTCCTCTGTAATCTTCTTTGGCCAAGGTGATGCAATTAGTAATTTCTTCACAGGTCTGGAGAGCCATATCCACTTCAATAGGTTCAACACGATACCCTTTCAACTTCACCTGACTATCTTTTCTTCCCAAGAATTCTAATTCTCCCTTTTTATTCCATCTGGCCAGATCACCGGTTTTGTACAGTCTTCCTTCTCCAAAAGGGTTGGGGATAAAATACTTGTACGTTTCAGCTTCGTTATTTAAATACCCTCTTGCCATCCCTGCTCCGGCAATATGCATTTCTCCAATTTCGCCAAAGCGTACTTTTTTCAAGTTATCGTTCAAAAGAAACACCTGGTAATTACTAACGGGTTTTCCGATTATGTTACAATCTTCACCATGTTTTATGCGACCAAAAGTAGCACATACAGTAAATTCTGTAGGACCATAGGTATTGAATACCGATGTATGAGCTAGAAGTCGGTCAACATATGATTTTCGCAATGTATCTCCGCCGCTTATTATAACTCTTGGCATATGATCAAGGCGATCATATTGTGCATTAAGCTCATTAATTACTAATGGGGTTGTGCTCAATACAGAAACTTTATGGAGGTTTACTGCGTCTATCATGGCCTCTACATTTCTCCCCCCATCAGGAAGGATTACTAGTTTTGCTCCGGTATATAACGTCGGGAAAACCTCTTCTACAAATGTATCGAATGAAATGGACGATTGCTGAACCACCGTATCAGCATCAGAAATGTTGAAATATCTGCTAAAGGTTTCAATATAATCAACCACCGATTGCTGCTCTATCATCACGCCTTTAGGCTTTCCCGTTGACCCTGACGTATAACAAATATAGCATAGATCTCTCTGTGTGGCTCCTGATTCACCCCCCTTCGCCCCTGATATATTCGGAGTATTCTGAGGCTCCTCACTAAAAGCTATAGGTGCCAGGGCAGAAAGTGCATTGAACTCAATATCCCGGTCAGCGATAATGAGCGTTGCAGCACTATCCCGGACGATCTGTTCCATACGTGCCAATGGATATTCTCTATCAACAGGGACATACACTGCTCCAATCTTCAAAAGAGCCAGTATTGATATAATTGTTCTCTCTGACCTGCCAGCTAGCAAAACTACCGGATCACCCAAAGATACTCCATATTGCTCTATCAGATAGGAGGCAAATTTTTCAACTTCTTCATATAACTCCTTATAAGTCATGGATGCATCTCCACACACCAAAGCGATACGATCCTGATGTTTTAAAAGTGCCCCATGAAGCAATTCATAAACATTTTGTGCTGTTGATATATCCGATAAAGAACGTGAATTTTCCAACTCCCCAATCCGTACCTCGGGTTCCACTATCTCAGGCTTTTCAACTTCTGCTAAGTCGCTTTTCCCCTTTTTCAATGTATAGTAGGCTATCAAATGCCAATTCATAAACTCATCCTGTCTGGTGACAACAGCCACCTCATGTATTGCAGGATGATCCGAAATGGCACTCTCAATTTCTCCCGGCTCAATACGAGAGCCATTTATTGAAATCTGATTGTCTACCCTCCCCAAAAAGTACACCAGTCCATCGTCACTCCATTTTCCCACATCTCCGGTTTTGTAAACTCTTGTTTTCTCCAACTGATCAAACGAGCATTCTATGAATTGCTTCTTTGTTTTCTCCGGATCGTTAAAATATCCCTTTGCAAGACAAACTCCTCCAATGCCTATCTCACCATGAAAACCAATAGGGGATAACTGATGATACCTATCCAGTACATAGATCTGAACGTTATCTATAGGTTTCCCTATTGGAATTTTTGACTCTTTGCTTCTGGCATCTTCCAGGGTAGTATCATAATATGTTACTTCAATAGATGCCTCGGTGGGGCCGTAAAGGTTAGATAATGGAATGCTATATCTGCTATAGTATTTGTTAACAATGTTTTTAGTAAGTTCTTCTCCACTACACGCAATCATTCTAAGGTCACTATTTTCCAAAGGTTCTCCTTCAATAGCATCCAGGTAATTATTTAATTGGGTTGGAGAAAAGTGTACATAGGTTACCCCGAACCGTATGATATTCTCAGTAATTTGTAAAGAGGTCTCCTTTTCTGCGAGTACAAGTTTTGCTCCGAAACACAAAGGCATAAATATTTCACCAATGGATACATCAAAAACAAAAGGTGTTTTTTGATATATTACATCCTCCCGAGAACATTTATAATGATTCCAGAACCAGTTTATTCTATTAATGAGTCCCTCATTTTTTATCAATACTCCTTTGGGCTTCCCTGTGGATCCTGACGTATACAAAATAGCAAATATACTCTCCAATCCTACTTCGGCTTGTGGATTGCTATTGGTACACCCTTCAATTTTCATATCTAGTTGATCCGTTTCAAAAACGGGGCCCTGGTATTCGATAGAGGCTTTTTGAATGATATCAATACCATCAGTAATTAACAGCTTTGCATTGGTATCTTTTAGAATAAAGGAAATACGCTCAGCAGGAAAATCCATATCCAGAGGAACGTAAGCAGCTCCAAGTTTAGTAATGGCCAGCAGTGTCAGTAGACGATCTACCGTATTGTCCATCAAAACCCCTACATGATCTTGACCGGAAACTTCAAAAGAGATATGTAGATAATGAGCCAAACGATTCGCTCGCTCATTCATTTGTCCAAAAGTTATCTCCCCTGCCTCCGTAAGGACAGATATTGATTCCGGAAATTCCTGAGCCCGTGCTTCAAACAGGTGTTTGATTCCACACTCAAAGCCAAAACCTTTATTTGTATTGTTAAATAGTCTCAGTATTTGATCGGTCTCCTCATTTTCTAAAAAGAACAATGTACTGATCGGGTTATCCGGCTTTTTAAGAACTTCCATTAAGAAGTTTTTAAAATGACCTACCATTCTCAGGATCTTCTCCTTTTTAAAAAGATTATTATTGAAATTAATCGCTCCTGTTATGCTACCTCGCGATATCCTATTGAAATCATAAGATAAATCAAACTTGCTTCCTGTATTCTCCCTGTATATAATGGTATTGCTATCCATCTCACTTTCCTCAATTATCCCCCCTTCAGAGGCAGAGTCATGATAGGATATAAGTACATCAAAAAGAGGGTTCTGCTTATTGTTTGAGCCATCATCAATATCATTTACCAATAAATCAAATGGATACGACTGATGTTCAAAAGTTTCCAAAGAATTGGTGTTGACCAACTCCAATATCTCTCGAAATGAGAGGTCTCCTTTAATTGGTGTACGAAAAACAACTGTATTGCTATAAAACCCTACCTGATTCTCAAGACTATAATGATCACGGCCACTAACCGGATACCCAAGAATGATATCTTCCTGTCCGGTATACCGATGCAGCAATGCTTTCAAAGCACTTAGGAGCACAATGAATAATGACGCTTTATACTGATGCCCAAACTTAACAAGTTGATCCGTAATTTCACGTGAGATTTCATATTCAACTCTACTACCCTGATAATCCCTTTCATCAGGCCTGTCAAAGTCCAAAGGTAGTATAAGCCTGGTGAGTTCACCCGAGAGCTTATCCGTCCAAAATTTCTTTGAAGGCTCCAGAGAGCCGGAATCAATTAAATCATTCTGCCATACTGCATAATCTTTATATTGAATTTTTAAAGGGGACAGGTGGTTTCCTTTTCCTGTAATAATTCCCTCATATAGTTCTTTGAACTCTCGAATAAGTACGCCTGAAGACCATTCATCAATTATTATATGATGAAACACAAAGCATAATACCGAGGTGCCATCACCACGGTCTATAGCCGACACCCTCATAGAAGACTCTGACAAGTCAAATGGAAATCTGCATTCTCTGACAATAATGTCATTAAAGAGTTCTTCAGAAGCAGCGTTAAAATAATTAACCTTCATGTCAAAAGTCGAGATATCCTTTATTACCTGTCGCGGCTGCCCATCAATTACATGAATAACTGTTCTTAAAATTTCATGCCTTTCAACAATCAATTCCAATGCCTTTTCAAAAGCAGAGACGTCCAGGTTTTCAATCACAAAATCCAAGGGAACATTATATACCCCTTTCCCCTCTCCCAATTGGTCAAGTATCCACAATCTCATTTGCCCTCTTGATAGAGGATAATGATCCTGAGTATTTGCCTGGGGGATAAGTTCAGTACCTCTGTTTTTTTTCACTGCATTGAAAAACTCCAGTATTTCAAGTTTCTTCGACCTGAGTTCTTCAATTATTTCAGGAGTAACAGCCCCATCAGCTCCCTTAACTGCTAAGTTTCCATCTTGTACAGAGACAATAACGTTTTTATGTCTCAAAGAGCTTATATATTCGTCTATTTTCATATGATTACTTTTGTGCTATACTCTCCATCATCCTCGGAAGTCTCCAGTTGCCTGACTGTATCTATATAGTCAGCCATGCTTTGTATAGTAGGTTTTATAAAAATCTGTCTGGGACTGATACCCAATCCTGTAGCCTTCAATATGCGATTTGTCAGTACAATAACCGTGAGTGAGTTTCCTCCAGTTTCGAATAAGCTTTTGTCCGTACTTATCCTTTCCGTATCTATATTTAACACCTCTGACCAAAGATCCATGAGTAGCACCTCGGTTGCTGTTTGTGGTCCACTTCTTTCTTCTTCATGAGTTAGATCAGCTTTGGGTAAAGCTTTGCGATCCACTTTCCCGTTAGGGTTCAATGGAATGTTATCAATCCACATATATCCAGTTGGGATCATATAATCCGGCAAAAGTCTCGATAAATGTAACTTGATCGCCTCTGGCTTCAATACCTCTTTGCCGGAGAGGTAAGCATATAAATACTCCTGACCAGATTGCCCTTGCAGACATACAACAGCTTTATTTACCTCAGGGAGCTTTTCAAGACAATTTTCAATTTCTCCCGGTTCTATTCGATATCCCCGCAGTTTTACTTGATCATCAACACGTCCCAGAAACTCAATATTTCCGTCAGGGAGCCAACGAGCTAAGTCACCGGTGTTGTATAATACTCCACTTGCATATGGATTATCTACAAAGCGCTCTTTTGTAAGATCCGCTTTGTTAAGGTATCCTTTTGCCACCCCCTTACCCGATAAATAAAGTGTTCCTGCACTACCACGAGGTATAACCTGTCCGACATCATTCAGGATATAAGCCTTCATATTAGCTATGGGTTTTCCAATAGGCACCCTGTCAGCAGTGATCATCTCCGGAGTCACTTTACAGGAAATGGCTATTACAGTAGCTTCTGTAGGACCATATTCGTTGTAAAAGTCATATTGCTCCACATACTGCTTCGCCAATGAAGCCTTGCATGCCTCTCCCGAAACTACAATACTCCTGAGCTTTTCCATATGAGGGATTGTCATACTTTCTAAGAAGGATGGTGTCACATTCATGATGGTCACACGCTTTGAAGACAAGTATGATACAAAATGCTCTGAATTACTCAGCGTCTCCTTATCGATGAGGACGAGGCCTGCACCGGTTGTTAAAGACACCCAAAGCTGCTGTACCGATACATCAAAATAGTAAGGGGAAAATTGTAGAACACGGTCTTCACAGTTAACAGATAAAAACCGCTCTTCATGAGCAATAAAATTGCTCAGGGATTCATGTTCAATCATAACCCCCTTAGGGTCTCCCGTTGAACCTGATGTATAAATAATATAAGCAAGACTTTGAATATTTACACTTGGCAATGTTCCGGCAGCATGGTTTTCAGAGGAAAGTATTTCTGGTGTCAAGAAGATGCGAGAAGCCCTAAGCGCATCGTCTATATCGGGTAAATTACTTATTACGTAACTACATCCGCACTCTTCCATCATGTATAAATTACGCCTGATGGGTTGGTCCGGGTTAAGGGGTACGTAAGCCGCTCCTGCCTTCATCACCGCCAGAATCGCTGTAATCATTTCTGTTGAACGCTCCATAAGCAAACCAACAATCGCTCCGGGTTCCACTCCTTTCTCCACCAGATTTCCAGCCCATTGATCTGATAGGTTATCCAACACACCATAGCTGATTTCCTCATCCTTATATACAAGTGCAATTGCTTCAGGGCTTTTAAGTGCCTGAGTTCTGAACCTGTCCAGTACTGTATTTGGCAGTCCAAAGTCAACCGCAGAGTCATTAAAGTCCTCAAGCAATTCTTTACGTTCAATATCAGACAATAGACTTATATCTGCAATTCTTTGAGTGGTATCCTCTGATACGCTGTTCAGGATACGTTTTAAATATGCTGTAAAATTCTCCAGCGTTGACTTCTGAAATAAATCGTTGCGCGCCGTAAATGTAAAACCCAAACCTTTATGTGAGTCCAGTACTTCCAGGCTCAGGTCAAATTTTGCCTGTGCTGAAACTTCCCCATGTTCACTAAGGTCAATGGCTCTCATATTCAAGTCGATTATTTCCTTTTCTTCCTGAATTGTAAAGAACACATCAAACAACGGATTTCTATCAATCGCTCGAGGAATCTCTAATGTGTCAACTAAGTCCTGATACTGAAAAAGTTGATGCTCAAAAGCCTGAAGGGTATCCTTTTGAAGCTTTTTGATAAACTCGCCAAAAGCTTTTTTATCCGAAATCTGCTGACGGAGTGCAAGTGTATTGACAAACATACCAACCATATTTTCCAGATCAGCATGAGAACGACCTGCGGTTGGTGTACCTACAACAATATCAGTGGTATTACAAAGCTTGTGCAGGAGTACATAGTATACACCAAGAAGCAATGTATATAAGGTCACCCCCAGGGCTGATGCCAGGGCTCTTATTTGTTCACTTTCCTCACCGGTTAATAATAACGTTGCGCTACATGAATCATCACTTCTTTCAAGTGGGCGCTTATAATCTGTGGGCAGATTCAGTTCTGGGATCGATTCAGCAAAAACATCTAACCAATATGACTTATGAATGGCTACCTGTTCCTGGTAAGCAGTGCTTTGTTGCCACATTGCATAATCCTTATATTGTAATGGAAGTGCCTCAAGGGTTTCTCCTCTATACAATGACCAGAATTCTCTAAGTAATATATCCATGGAAACTCCATCACTCACAATATGATGCATATCTACCATGAGTATACACTCTCCATTTAGATTTTTAAATAAATTAACCCTTATGGGCAGTTCCTTATCAAGATCAAAAGGTCGTAAGAAAGATTTGTAGGTTTGCAGCTCTTCTTCGGGACCACCTTCGTCATACTCAATTTCAAATTCGTATTCTTCAAGTACCCGCTGCACCGCTTCGCCTCCCTGCATTTCAAACACACTGTGCAATATCTCATGTCGTGCTATAAGTTGGCTAAAGGCTTCTTCGATGCGCTGGGTCTCATAATTACCGCCAAGCATAAATAGTTCTGGCATATTATAAGTTATGCTCTCCTTATCAAATTGATACAGGAGATACATACGCTTTTGGGCAGAAGACAAAGGGTAAGTGGATACCTTTTCTGCTTTTGGTATATGCACAAAGGCGATATGCTCATTTGCCTCTGCAATTAAGTTGTTTAGGGCTCCTATGGTAGTATTATTGAACAACTCGCTCAACCGTATAGTTACGTCAAAGGCTTTACTGATCCTGTTCACCAATGTAATTGCACTTAGAGAGTTACCTCCAAGACGGAAAAAGTCAGCCTTGACACTAATACTTTCCTGGGGGAGTTCGAGGATTTCGGACCATATACTTACCAGACGGCGCTCCACCTCAC
>NZ_JAEUGD010000027.1 GCF_016775155.1 Fulvivirga marina
CTCCTTTATCCTTTCTAAATATGAAGGTGACATAGCTGAACTGCTTGTGGTCAATGTTCTCCTCCGAAGCTTCATAGCGAAGCCTGAAGGAAGCATTTCCTTTCATCATAACTGTTAACGCATAAGGGTATATCAACGCCTTTTAAAAGGCGGCCGGGCCTGAACTTTTGTCCAGACTGGTTAACGGTTACTTTCTTTTACACTGAGATTTTGAAAGCAGGGCTGGCATTCGACTTTGAAGGAATGCTCGGTTTGAAAGTCCCGTTGAATTGTCTGCTGTAAATATAGAATTTCGTAGTTAATCTTCAATTGGGCCACATTTTACAACCGGTACAAAAAACTTTAAACTAAAAAAAATAACCATTTATAAATATCTGATTGTGAGATATTTAATCAAATGAACCTTCTGCACCAAGGGGTGTAACTTTTGTTGAAAAAAATATTCTGCACCTGGGAAAAGAGCTTTAAAATACCAGTGTGCAGCATCATTTTCAGAGTTTCTGGAAGTAAAAGCTATTGTATGCAGGGTATGTTTTTAACGGTTTCTCTTTGTACGCAGGCTTATTTGAGGGACTGCATGAGGTTGAAATATCATGCAATCCGCTAATTTGGCTCGGCGTAAATCGTAACTATCTGATAAAAAGATAGGTATAAACGTTTTTCATCTGTAGCATCAGTTGCAGACACCTGAAAAGTGGTCATAAAATAATAGTCTGCAACATATAGTTGCGGCTTAAAAGTATCTGCAACTATAGGTTTTGAAATCAATGAAACGGTTTGAGACTTAAAATATGTGGATGCAGGGATATGTCTTTGGATACCGGAAACCGTTTTCATCCGTTCCGTGATTGTTCTTACGTCAATATGCTTTTTTAATCATCTGATTTACAGATATATAACAAATTTGACATGTGCTGATAATACCTGTAACTATCTGAAAAACAGATTGCTATCTATTCGTTTTAGTGCTAGTCCGAGATTTGTGTGCAGCATATTTAACCTTAGAATTGACCTTATGCAGGCTGTATGTATGTATGTACTGGCGAAACTGCCTGAGATTGTTCTGTCTTTATCTGTGCAGGTGGGAAATTTATTGGGAGAAAGGGAACTGAGTATTTAAACCGGTCCTTGTTCTCCAATTTCGCCAAGACGGTATTATGACTTTCATGGGTGGTTAAGGAATCTCTGAAAAGATTGTTGAAAATGTTTGTTAAAATAATGATTTACCAAGCGCGCTTAATTTCTTAGGCAGGTTTAATAAGAGTTAAATTCCATAAATTACAATAGAATGTCTCTTCTATAACAAAAGTACTATTTGCTAAGTCTTTGTCTATATTAAAGACCCAAGATGACAAAGGGGTTATATGTCTAAAATATCTAATTCCTGTTTGAAGATTTTCAATTCTTTCTTCTTCTAATTTTGGTCGATTTTTATTTAACTTAATCCCAATGGTTTCGCTATCAATCAGCTCCTGAAAGGATTTTGAAACACTTTTATTGATTATACCATCATTGTCATTCCAAAGGATACTCATGGTTGGTTCCAAATTTAAATGAGTAAATCTTATAAATGCACTTGTAATGGAGACGTTGAAGTATCTTTTCAGATCAATAATGGCATCAAATCCGATATTTTCTATTTCTTTATATCTTTTAATGAATTGAGATTTCGGCATAAGTAATGAAGCCGCGAATTGTTGTGCTTGATCCTCCAATTGCTTTTTTATAGGGTTTTTTGAATCTTTTCCCGTGAAAGCGATTGATTCTCCTTTGCTCAATTTTTTCCGATGGTGGCTTAAAAAATAATGACCCAATTCATGACTTAGTGTATATCTACAAATGCTATAATTAATATTATTTAATAAATGCATATTAAGAATAATATAGAATTTACCTCCTTGCCGCCTTATTAGTCCTTTAAATGGATAATCCTTTCTAGAGCCTTCAATAACCTCTATATTAGCCTTTTCTGCAATTTCTAATGGATTAATCGGAATACTTGCAGAATATTTTACAATAATTTGTTCAGCTAGCTCATCAATTCCCTCATTCGATATTTCCATTATCTTTATTTTTTATACGCTTACCGGTCTTGATATCCTTTTTGATATCATCAAGAATATCCTTTGATATTGTATCGCCCTCTTCACCCTGAGCTGCCATAGCTGAAAATTTTTCTGAAGCTGTATCATGATGTTCAACTAGATTATCAAATAGCTCTTCCGCATCTGCGATAGATTTTGGTAACTCTATTTTGGTATCACCGAACATCTTAACATACTTTTCGATTTCTTCATTTGATTCTGGCATTTCATATCCATAATACCTTAGTGCCTCAGATAACTCTTGTTCAAAAGATTTATCTGATTTCCTACTGTTATCCATGTTAGCCATAATGTTGTACTTTAGTGATTTTGTTGATTGGTTTTTACTTGTTCTTGAATTTTATCTACAACTCTTTCTTTTATCTGTATTACAGAATTTCTTTTGAGTTTATATTTTTCCATCAATTCTTCCATTCTATAATCAGGAAGACTCCATTTGCCGGAAGAATCAAATTGTCCTGATTCAAGGTATGCTTTTAATATGTGATTTTGTTTTTCACTTAAATTTATTTGAGACATCGCATCCACAATTTTGTCATACAATATCTGATCTTCTTTCGATAATTTTTTTGATTTGCCAGATGTTTTTTCATGAATTGTCCTTGCAATGATATCTTTATTTTCATCATTAATTCTTACTGTTTTGTACTCATACTGAACAGGCTTTTTATATAAATCAAGAAAAGTATTTTTAGTTATGGTAAATAACCATTTCCTTACATGTTTCACAATCTCCTCAGTATTAACACTTTTATTTCTCTGAAAAGTACCGGATCTATTTAAGATCTTTCTAAAAACTTCTTGCGATAGATCTTTAGCTTCTGCTTCGCAATCATCGTGTGTTTTGCAAAAGCCCAGAGAAGTGTTATGTATGTAACTCGCATGCCTATTATGAAAAATGACAAATGCCTCCTTACGGAAGGGATCTTCTTTGTCTGCTATTATATCGAGTAAATCATAGTCAGTTGTTGTCGTATTTATAAGCATAATACTTGAATTATTTTTCAGTTATTAATGATCATGTAATTCAAGAATATCATGACCTACTATATATACGATGACCAATGACAGTGTGTTAATATTTCGGTTTTGTCATGGTTGATCGTTCTTAAAGTAGACAAAAATTTCAAAAATTATGAAAGAGATAATTGACATCGAGGAATTTGCTAAACAAGGTAAAGCTGTTCCTAAACAAATGGATTACAAAATACGTGTGGATCGTGTTCATTACGTAGTAAATGTAGAATATATGACTGGTAAAGAAATATTAACTCTTGCTGGAAAGAACCCTTTTAATAGATTTCAGCTAAATCAAAAAATTAAAGGTGCTGTAAATAAAGTTGACTATGATCAAAAAGTTGATTTCACAGAACATGGAGTTGAGCGTTTTATGACATTGCCACTCGATCAAACTGAAGGATAAGGATGCGAAGGCAATTTGTATTACCAGAGGAAGATATTGAGTTTCTGGATAGCTCATTTGAGAATTGGGAAACTATTTGTGAAGGGCTGCATAAATGGTTAATTATTCATGATTTTCCAGTTTCTGATGGTTATAATATTAAGATAACCAAAGCTGCTTTTAGAATAGATCAGGGGTACCCTAATACTCAGATTGATATGGTCTATTTTTATCCAGCTTTAATTCGTGTTGATCGAAAACCTATTGGAGCACTAGCCAATCAAATTCTTGATGGTAAAACTTACCAAAGATGGTCACGACATAGGACCAGTCAAAACCCGTGGCGTCCTGGTATTGATAATCTTGAAAGTCATATATTTCTTGTAAAAAACTGGATGGAAAGAGAATTTCAAATTAGATGAAGTATCATTTTAAAATATTAGAAGCAGACTTTATTAGTCTTAAAAATCATTTGTACCCTGGAGACCTGAATGAAGCAGTTTCGATTGCCATTTGTGGCAGAGCTAATAATGGAGCAACTTTTCTTGTGCATAAGATAATAAATGTTCCGCATGAATTGTGTGTAAGAAAACCTGATTTTATCCAATGGCCAACCACTCAATTACTTAATGAATTGCCTAATCTGGTGAAAAAGAATATGGCCATTTTTAAAATCCATAGTCACCCAGGGGGGTATAGCAAATTTTCAGAATTAGATGATAAATCAGATTACGAATTTTTTGAAAGTATCTATGGTTGGTATGACAACTCTGAACTACATGGAAGCTTAGTTTTATTACCTAATAATTCTTTTTTTGGAAGGGTGGTAAATGAAAATTTGACGTTCAACGAAATTGAGAAATTTAGTCGCGTGGGAAGGGAAATAGTTATTAACTATAAAAACAATTTCTCAGTTTCTAATCCTAACTCTATCAATTTAAGAAACATCCAAACCTTAGGTGAAGGAACTCTTAAATTGTTAAGTCAAATGACAATTGGTGTAGTTGGTTGCTCTGGTACAGGAAGCCCAGTAATTGAACAATTAGCGAGACTAGGAGCAGGTAAATTAATATTGGTTGACCCAGATAAGATTGAATACAAAAATCTAAATAGGATTATAAATGCTACTTTGAACGATGCAGATAATAAATCATATAAAGTTGAAGTTTTAAAAAGGGCTATAGATTCAATGGGATTTAATACTGACCTAGAAACAATAAATACAAATATATGCGAAGATGCTGAAGCTATTGAATCTCTTTCAAAATGTGATATATTATTTGGTTGTATGGATAGTATTGATGGAAGACAGATTCTGAATACTGTTTCAAGCTTTTACCTTATCCCATACATCGATGTTGGCGTTAAAATTATAAGTGATAAGAGGGGTGGAATAGAGCAAATTTGTGGTACAGTTCATTATATAATACCTGGAGAATCATCATTACAATCAAGAGGTGTATTCACTGCTGAAGAACTTAGATCAACAAATTTGCTTCGAGTAGATCAGGAAGAATATAATAGGCAGAAAAAGTCTGGCTACATTGTAGATATTAATGTTGAAGCACCTGCCGTTATTAGTATTAACATGTTTGCTGCAAGTTTAGCAGTCAATGAATTTCTTTCACATATTCATCCTATAAAGAATGAGAAATTGGAAGAATTTGATATCATAAGATTCAGTTTAACTGACTTTTACCTTATGAATGAACAATCCTTAGACCCAATTGATATTTATTTAAAAAAATATGTCGGCCGTGGGGATATTAAACCAATTATTAACATGCCTCAATTTACTAATCATGCTTAGGCTTTTTATAAGGATTTGGAAACACCTCTTTAAAAAGGAAACTTATAAAATTCGAAAAATTGATGATTTGCCTGATATTCTTGATGATCAAACTATATATCTCGTTGAAGATTGGGCAATAAGTTTCGTATGTCCATGTGGATGCAGGGAGGTAATTCATCTTAATGCGATTGAAAGTGTTTTTCCAAGATGGACCCACACAATTGGGGATAGTAAAAGGATAGATATTTATCCCTCAATCCATAGAACAGTTGGTTGTAAAAGTCATTTTTGGGTTAAAAATGGCAAAATAAACTGGTGTAAGGATAGTCCCAATAAGGTGATGAAAGCAACCTATTATTCAAGTTATAAATAAAGTTGAACTAAATCTTACTCCAAGGGCACCTTTTGCTTTTAAAATACTGTTTTGATAAATGAAAAAAATTATAAACCAAATATTATTATAATGGGACTTAAACCTTGACCAAAGAGAATCGCTAAATCAACTGGAAAACCCGATCAACGGCAACGTGATAACAAAGACACTCCTGGTAACACACAATCTTTAAAACCACCAAAAAGATCAAAATAAGTAAGGTAGACTATCCACGGAAATAGGGTGCCAAAATGCCGCAACAATACGTTTTTATTTAATTTTACGTAGCGGATATTTTAGCTACTCCGATACTGAGTATATAGTAATATTTACCTACAGAACTTTACTGTCGAGTTATCCATGAAAGCCTATCATCAACTTTAATATTCTGTTTTTTCTTTACATCAGTTTATTTTATGAGCTGATTTCCTTTGAACTACCTTTAAATTAGAAATAGCAGCCCTATTTTAACGCCTCCAGGTGTGTCCCTTTTTTTCCTGTAAAGAAATCATGACAGGAAAGTACTTCTGCATTTTCAGTTCGGTTTATTTTAATGTATCGGAAAAAGGATTGTTCCGTTTTATGTACTGTGATGATATGTTTTGAATATTGACTCGATAAATTTTTGCTACCGGAAGAAAAGTTACAAGGTATTATTTTTTAACCTGACATACTTGTCCCAATTTACCAATTACTTACTTGGTATTTAGATATTTTGTATTTCTGAAACTTTTTGATAAAAAAATAAATTATGATATGTGTGTTGTTTAAAAATTTAAATATAAAAATATTAATGTTATGTCAAGCACAGGTTATGTTTTTATCAATGGTCAGGTAGTTGAAGTTAAGAAATCTATGACACCACAATATGGCCCCAAAATTTACGAAACTTTTAAAGATGCTTTAATGACAGGTCCGTTGGATGAATGTATAAAAAATATGCAGAAACCGTTAGATGTTTTTCCTGTTATTAGATTCGATCCTTTAAATCTGTTTGCCCGAGAAAAAATAGACTGTTCAAAGTGTAACGGAAGAGGCAAAGTAGACACTGGATTTCTATGGTTGTGGATCAAGGTATGTTCAAAATGTGAGGGAAAGGGATTTGTTTATAAGTAGCTTTAGCTTAGCGGTGGTGGACTAAATTAAGGAAATTGTACCTGCTTTCATCAACAAATGGTTAATAAAGCAGGCACATGATTAGTTATTCAAAACTTCTTCAATAATCAGAAGCTCCGGGTTTTCTCTTAAAATACCGGCTTTGCCTGGTATCTTTCAGCCTTTCATACACCTCATCAATCCTTTCAATAATCAACTTATCTTCCATTTGTGGCCTCATGGTTTTTAATAAGTAGTTTAAAGAACGATCATAATTGCTGACCAGGTTAATGTCTGAAGGGTCAATAGGAACATCCAAATATATCGCCCGCTCCATGCGTATGGAATTTTGCAGAAACCATACATAAGCTGCCTTTATTTGAGGTGTTTCTAAAATTTCATCTACTGTCATGGTCTGTTCAATTTAAATAAATACCCTTTCGAAAGTCTTTGAAAAAACTTTTGTAAAACTGTGGTTCTTCCAGGCGTTTTCCTGTGCTGCGGAACCTATTTCTTTTCGTAGGTGTCCATCCTCAATCAAAGCATTAATTTTAGTCTTCCACTCCTCAGGAGTTGTTGCCAGGTACCCGGTATGTCCATCCTCAATAACTTCATTGTAAAGACCATTATTGCTGGCCACCACAGGAATGCCTAAAGCTGCGGCCTCAAGATATTTGATCGTTGACTTACCACAAACATTGAAAGTTATATCCAGGGACGGTAAGAGTATAATATCTATATCGAGATAGTGAAGCCTGTTAAAATATTCTGTAAAGCTGACAGAATGTTCAAAGTTGCAGTTTATTCCGGCGAGCAGGTTTTCCCCGGAAGGTTTTTTGCCATCCCATCCAAAAAATGTGATCCGAAGCGTGCTTCCATAGGCCTCCGTAAGACTTTTTAACACCACAATAATACTTCCGAAATCTGCATAATGGTTGCCACTGCCAGTCAAAAGTATATGGGTTGTTTCGTTTTCATGTTCACGTTCCAAAGGCACTTCCTGGTAAGTATAAGAAGAGAGTACATTGGGAAGGTAAAGGAAATAAGGTAAATTTTCCCTGCCGGTTTCCTGTAGCATTTTCTTATAATATCCCAGCAGGCATTTATTTGGAGATGTGACCAGGTTAGCTTTCAGTAAATTACCTATCAATGCCTGCCTGTGGACATCGGTAATTCTTTTCGATACCGTACTATCTTCGGGGATCTCATGATAGTTCATATCCATATCCATGATAAACCTGATATTGCTTTTGACCCGTTTCATGCCATCCATAAAGTAACAGGCATCGGTCAGGATGGCTGGCAAGACCACATAATCTGCCCACAAGATAAGCCTTGCATCAATGATATGGTTGTAATCGTCGAATGATTTATTGAAATTCCATTTCAAGATTTCGGTTACAATAGCTGAATGGGTGCGTGTCCGGTTCAGCTCCAGGGCTGGCATGATCATTCTGTAGTAGCCCGACCCACACAGGCATGGTCCTACAAACAAAACATGAATTTTATTATCTCGCCTGCACTCAGGGTATTTCTCCTTGAAGGAAAGTGGTGCTGTTAATTTTCTATATAGTGCTTTTACTTCTCGCATAGTGTTAAATTTCTCTTTTTTCTCCTCTGATATATTTTTCAATCAATTGTCCTGTGGCTTTGTCATATATTTCCACTGTAGATGCCTGCTCACCGTAGATGTCAACCCTTTTTCGTAGCCGCTTTAACCCTGTTTCCCTATTTCTAAACTTTGAATAGCGGCTCCGCCAGTCGATAGAATACATGGTCCGAACATTATGATCTGCGAACCAGACGATCATCTTGCTGAGAGAGTGTTTGATAAGTTTCCAGCCACCGGGCGGTACTTTTTCTATCTTCCCGTTCATTTCAAATGTTTTATGAGTTCCTGAAGAGCCACTCGCCGGATAAGAGAGTCTCCATGAAAGGCATGAAGTACAGGGGTTGACCTTTCCAGGCTGATGATGAACTTTAACTGATCTTCCGGCACGTCATTCTGAGCTGAAAATAAGTTGATGTAATCTGCAATGCCCTTAATCATCCTTGTTTCAAGGCTGGGAGTATAAAAACTTCCTGCAAAGCACGTCACCAGCGTATTGACTGAGAGAGGGAGAACCTTCCGTTTCTCAACCATCCATGATTTTAGCTGTTCCTGTTTTTTAATCACCAAAAAATGGTCATCGTGGGTAGCATCTGTCCGGGCAGCCTGATCCTCAAAGAAGCGTGTTATGTTTTCGTTTATCTGCGCTTCAATGCCAAACGGGTCAACAGTGAGTTTTTCCATATAGCCCTGTAACTTCTCCCGCATTGTGGATTTTTCTGTTTTCATAGTTTTAAGATTTATGTAATTGATTATTGATGTTTAAGTAACTCGGGCCTTATGACGGCAGCATAAAATTCATCCATCAGTCCGGGGTGATTGAGTTTGGCAATCTGCCGTTCGCAATCCCTGAAAAGCCTCAGGCTCAGGGCCTCTTTTGATGAACCTTTCTGTTTGGCCCTGGAAAGCCTGCGGAGCTGGGCGCGTAATATGGACTTTGCCTTTACTTC
>NZ_JAEUGD010000028.1 GCF_016775155.1 Fulvivirga marina
ATCATCTATTTTGAAGAAGACCCTGCCAAAGCTGCCAAATACCTGAAGGGGCATTTTGATCAGGTGCAACTGGAAAAACACCTGCCCAGGTATGTGAAGGAAGCCCTTAAACTTTAAAGACTCATCAATCATGCAAAACAACAATTACTTACACCTGGAATTTATGGGCATTAATGAACTGGCTCTGGATTCTTTTTCGGAAGCTTTGAGAAAAAAGATCAAACTGTTCGGGATGATGCTGCCCGGAATTGATGAAACCGTGGGCACGGATGCCCTGGTTTTACGGGACAAGCTGGATAAGCTGGATAAGGAAATCTATGGGGATATGCTCGAAGAATATGAGGAATACCTTGAAAATAATGAAGTAACGGAAATCCCTGAAGGTGTGGCGGGAACAAAAACGGACAAAGACCTGCTGGAACAACTTTGGAACATAGGCAGGAAAAAGGGGCTGCGCAGGTCTACTTTAAGGAACATGGGATTCCGGGGAGAGCTTTCCGGTAACAGGGTGAACATAGGTGCCTTCCGCCTGGAGCGCACAGGCATATTTGTCCATACTTATGATCTGGTCAAAACAAGATGAAACATCAATATCAGGTGAGCATCTTTTATAGTACTCCTACGGGCCGGCCTGCTCATATCAGCTATAAATTGGAAGCCAAAGATGAGCAGCAGGCTGAAAAGCTTGCCCGTGATAAATTTTATAACACAAGAAAAGGCAAGGGTTACAAGATCAACGGAGGAGACGTTTACCGTCTCAGGTAACAGGAATAAACCTGAAATTCATATAAATCGGGAGATAATCATAGGAATTTGGGCTGGTTTTTCTCAACCANGGACGTTTACCGTCTCAGGTAAAACAACTGGAATAAACCTGAAATTCATATAAATCGGGAGATAATCATAGGAATTTGGGCTGGTTTTTCTCAACCAAATTTCCCGGATACGTTAAAAACTGACTATGGAAAACCGCGCAACAGGCAAACCGGAGAAAGGCTACAATTACATTCAGTTGCAGGAAAACCTTGAGCGGGTGTTGAGTAAAATTGGCCTTGCTAATACCGTAAAACTTTTGGAGAATGTGGTAAGTGATGAGTGCAGCAAAGGAGGTGATATAGAGCGCATCAATGTAATCACCGAGTATATCATTGCCCAGGTCATAAGGGTATTTGACCTTAAACCCAAAAAGTTTTATACCTGTAATGTCAGGGAGTATCGGGATGCCCGGATGGTTGCCTATCACCTCCTGAGAAAATACACGGCTGGAAGCTACAGTAAGATCGGTGAGCGGTTTAACCAGCATAAGCGCAACGTGATCTACTTCTGCAATAAGTGTTCAGAGACGCTGTCCGTTGCCCGGTTTCATCCTGTTTTTGCTGAACGCTACAAAACCGTAGAATATCAAACTATAACATTCATTTCAAAACTAGAATAATACACCATGGTAGAAATAAACCACGAAATAGAAGAAGCTCTGAGTAAGAACTTCTCGGACATTGTATTTGAGGAAATGTCCGATGAAATCGAAAGCCCGTTAAACCAGCCGGTCAAAGAAAAGAACATCGCTAAAATAGAACAGGAGGCTCCCGATGAAACTGAACCGGAAGACGATGAAGAAAAGGGTAAAATCCAGGAAAGGGAAATGTGGGACTATGATGCCCCTGAGCAGGAGATCAATGAGGATTATGAGGATACTCCTGAAGATGATGCTGTCGATGAAGCTTTTGAACTTCCCTCGGCAAGTGCAAAACAGGTGGCCGATACCTTTCTCGGGATTACCGACAACCTCATGGCTGTGGGTGGCGGCTTCTTCATAAAGATCAAAAAGCACAAGGAGTTCTATGAGTTTGATGAGATCATACAGGTCATTGAAGAGCAAAATGAAAGAAACGTTAAAAGGCTCAGTTTGGATGAGGAAGATAAGACCTTGCTCCGTCCACTGCTCATTGCCATCGTTAAGAAGAAAAGCACGAAGCTTACACCGGAACAACAGCTATTGGGTGCTGCTTTATCCATACTCATGAAAAAAGGCCAGGCGGTGATGGAAATGCGGATGGAAAATGAAATGCTGATAGAACGTATCCTGAGCATCATTAAAGAAGAGAAAGACCACCAGCAAAAAGACAATAATACTGAAACTGAAAATGAAGATAGTCGCGAGAAAATGGAAAGTCCTGTGATAGAAGTAATGGACGATGATGAGATGATGGAGGCTGAATATGAAAAATAGCAGGCAGGTAGGACAGTTCGCTGAGCCAGAACGCGAACCAATGGTATTCCTCGTGTGCGGGGAAACTGGTGTAGGAAAGACCTACCGCAATAAACTGGAGATCCTCAACTACATGAAGGACAATTCCGCAACCGGAAAGATAGGACGCAAGGCACTGGCTTTTGATACCAATGATGATGATTACCAGTTTAAAACCGTTAGCCCAAACTATCTGAAATCGCTGATCAATGTCCAGGCCAGGCGAATCAGGCCATTTAACCCGGACGGTACCTCAATGGATGATGACCAGAAAAGAGAGGTTGTATCGAAAATCCTGAGGCACTTTAGGGACGGGCTGATTATCCTGGATGATATAGACCACTATATGTCAGGTGCCCGTGGTCAATCCATGATCGGTGCCTTATGCACAAATAGACATAAAGGGATAGACATCCTGCTTACCCATCAGTCTATAGCCAAGATAACCACTACAGAATGGCAGGCCTGCGCCTGGCTCCGGCTTCATCATCAGGTTGATGATATTACCCGCTATAAGGAGAGGATTCCAAAATACTTTTTGATCAGGATTGCGCAGCTCATAGTTGATGAACAGTATAACCTGGCCTCAGACGCCTTTGCCGCCGGACTGATCGACAAATCGGAGTTTGCAAAACGGAAAAGCTTTTTTATTTACGTTAACATCAGGGAGAAAAAGATCCGGGGATGCAGCCGGGAAGCTTTTATCAGGGCTGCCAAAAAATATATTGATCAGGAGGAGAGCAAAAAGATTAGGTTGATGCTTAATGAAAGGGATTTTAAGGACAAACCCGTTTATAAAACCAGGAATGAGGCGATCATTAAATTAATAACTGAATACCTCAGGTATCATGAAGAATGTCGTTTCATGTCTTTTGGTATGGTTGGTCAGTAAAAGTAACTAACCATTTACTCCGGTAAACCCGAAAGGATAGACATATCATCATCGTCGTCTAATCCCATATCATAACCACCTTTGTCCCAGGCCTTACCATGAAAGAAGCTTTGGTATTTGCTGTAGTAATGATCTTGTAATTGTTTATCCATTCCCAAACGATAATGTACGAGCATGATGTCGAGCTGGGTGCTGGTCTGGTGGTAATATTCCATTAACGCAATTCTTTCCCGTATTTGACTTGCTTGAACTGGCACACCTGACTCTTTAAAAATCTGATCGTCAAGCCTCATTATGGAATCCTGGATTACCATTAGCTTTTGGCATTTCTCAGTGGTCTTTATCAAAGCCAGGTTAGACTTAGTCAGGTAATAACTATGCTTTAAGGTTTGCTCTGACAGAATTAATATAGCCCCTCCAAAGGTTGCGCCTCCAAGTAAAAAGGCCATGATTAAATTGGTGTTTTGAACTATTTTATTTAGAAACTTCATGATTGATTTGCGCGACTTTTAACCTTGCTATTTAATGAATCATTTTGTTTTTCCAATTTAAATAATGATTTTATTCCGTAGGAGTATATTAAAATATTCAATGATTGCTCTTTGTGGGGCTTAAAAGACCTGAACTTAGGTATATAAGACAAACACTAATATTATTACTAAAGTTGTNATCTTTGTGGGGCTTAAAAGACCTGAACCCAGGTATATAAGACAAACACTAATATTATTACTAAAGTTGTCACTGCCATTCCTGCATTACTTAATTCAAAACCCTCTTTTCACCCTATAAACAGGTTTACAAAATCTGATAGTAATTTTCTCATTTTCCATCTCTGGGTTGCCTTCGCAAAATGATAACCCTTTTTCTGTTAAGCTAAATTCATAGCACTTCTTTCCTGTATATTTGATTTCTATGAACCCGTGTTCCTCGCAGTAATTAATGGTATCACGAGCAGCTTTAGAAGCACCGGATAGCTCCGATGCAGGGACTAAAACATAGCCCAAGGGATTGCTTATATCTCCAGGTGCATTTTTGAGCAATGTAATTAATTCAATAACAGTTAAACCGCCTTTAAGTCCGTTTGATATGTTGATCATTCATTAAAGATAGTGAAATAATGAATTCTTGAGACCAGTCTTTACCCAGACAGCTTCCACAATAAAAAGATTCTTTTTAAAGAAAATATTTTAAGTATGATCCCCATAAATATGCCATGATTATTTAAAGCAAAGGTAGAGTTGAAAAAATCTACCTTTGCTTTAAACTTTCATCCTTATACCTTCCCGGCTGTTTAAGCAATCTTATTTTTTTATGATTCCCCCTGTTTTTATGGATGATCCTATCTCAAGTTGATAAATGTATGCTCCAGCATGGAAATGACTCCCATCAACAAGAATTTCGTGATCAGTCTCCTCCCTATCAATGCTGAAAGTCTTATTGTCAACCAGACGACCGTCCAAATTGTAAATGGTTAGATGGACCTCCGAGAGTTCCTTAGCTTTAAATCTGATCGTAATTTTATCAGTAAATGGGTTGGGAAAGAGGATAAGTTCCTCTATGGAATTATCAGAACCGTCCATTGACACATTGCCTTCATTATAGGCACCAGAATCAGCTAGCCTTGCACCCGATAAGACACATGGCGGAGCAACCCAGCCGTCATCTGTCTTGAAACGCTTATTGCTAAAGACAATCCACGAGGGGGTATTTTCAATATCATCAACAGAAAATACTGATGATGAACCATCTATGGTTACTATTGCAGCAGAAATTTCTGCATCAATAATAGTTTTGGTATCTAAAGGGTAATCAGCCAGAGAAGCTGTTATAACCATCTGATCAGATGAACCTAATAGGAGTTTTGTAGCATTACATCGAAATATGTTAGTATTTTCAGAAGACAGTTTGTTATCTATAGCACTTGCGTCATCAATGTCATCATTCCAAAAGCTCATTAAGGTTGTATTGGTTTCATTTGAATTATCTCTTAAAGTAAATATATCAAAGAAAGCAAGGGGAATCGCAAGATTGTTTTGAAGGAGCTCCTTTACTCCAATCACTGCATATAAGGGATCATTCCATTGGTTTCCGGAAAAACGAAGCAATCGCTCATCAGACGCCATTGCTTGCCCATCTTCTTCCACAATAATAAGGACTACATCGGGATCTGAGCTTTGATCAATATTGATGAAACTTGTCTCCAGATCGGATTTTCGCAGAAAACTCGTGTTAGGATTGCTTTCAAAATAGGTTTCAAGTTTTTCATGGTTCGCTATTTCGTCCAGCACTTGGTAGGTCCCGTCAAATGAATACGTAACATAAGGATCTACCAGTCCCCTGTGTTTGGGCTCTGAATAATTCTTGAACTCGGTTATAGAGGTAAAGAGAGCCTCAAAAGTGTTAATCCCAGAATTGCTAAATATGGTATTGATCTCATTAATGCCATTTTCTATGTGCCCTTCTAGGTTTGTTGACACTGAATTTGCATCAAAGTGCATTTCTGCCTCTCCTGTATAAAATACGGCAATCTTTATTTTTGCCTTGGGAATCGTTAAGATTTCAGCTTTTCCATCACCAATGGATAAAAATGTGAAAAGAAGCATGGCTATTATACAATAATATTTCATAGATATACTATTTAATTATTACAAGGTAATTGAGAATGATCACAGAAAAAACTTAACACGTAACGATTACCGGTAGTATTACTATCGGAAGTTCGGGCAGATACTCGGACTTGTTTCTTATTGTTTTCCGTATTGATAGAAACCTCAAACTCGAGCACCTTCTCATCTTTCCCAAGGCTGTAAAATTCGACATTTCTTAAAGAGGGATCATTATTTATATCGCTCTGCCATTTCGTTAACTCAGTCAATCGGTTATAGGCAATCTTTCCCTTGGTTTTATTTTCCAAGTAGGTAAAAAAGAAGTGTGAAATACCAGAAGTGTGGTATGCGGCTGAAATAGCTTGCGGCACAGGGTGCCCATGATTATTGGTCGCATTAGAACCTACAATAGCATATTTCGAGTCAAACCATAGGTTGCTGGTAGGAGCTCCATGATGTGGGATCAGGGCCAGACATGCATGGGCATAACAACCGCTTCCATTGAACAAATCGATCTTATTGCCTAACTCATGATGCCATTCGTTAGGATAGGCAATATCGTATGGAAAATCGGTCAGTGATAAAGGGATATCCGTTACACTCACATTGTCTCTGGTTACATCAGTGTTTACCTTTCTTTTGATACCTGCTATACCGTCTGGCTCAGTAATCGCCAGGTCAATGGCGTTTTGAGTAGTCGCGCCACTCCAATTGGAAGGTATCCTTACCGGCTCTTGGGAGATGGTAGGCCTGTAAAAGGTATTTGTTCTCCCTATCTTTTGTTTGGCTCCTCCACCTGCTTGCAGGTCGCCCTGAACAAGGAAGCTAAAATCTCCCCAAGTGATCAAAGCGACACCCGACCTGCTGTTCTTGTTCTTAACATCCAGCTTTAAATTAGAATCTCTCAAATTTCCATAGACCGCCAGAGTTCGTAGTTTGATTTTATCATTTAGACCGTTAACAGGACTGAGATTCAGGTCCATGTTTTCCGTCCATCCATAATCAGATAATTCCGTTGCATAGGTTTGGATAACCTCAGCTAATGAACCAGGTGTATTTTCAACCATTTTGTTGCGAAAAAGTTGTAGCTGTGAACCTGCCGTACTGCCTGTCAATTTTGACGCGGTGGGTTCCGCAGGATCACATCTTCTTTTGAGTATTCCCGAATTGGTGGTCCCACTATTCAAAAGTCCATTGTAATGATCCAGGTCGTAATGTGTAATGAACACATGGTCAAGTTTTGAATCAGCTCTGTTTTTAATTACCTCTGCAATCAAATTAGCATCTTCTGTCTTGCTTTTTCCAGCATCAATCAATGTAGAACTGAGCACTTGATTAAAAGGGGGCGCAGTTCTAACCACTATCAGAGTGGCATGACCCTCTGTGACTCTTATCTGGTGGATATCAAGGCGCAGGTCTTCCTCACTCTGGGGATATGCTTCATATCCCCAGAGTAAACAAAATAGTAATAATAGCTTTTTCATTTTATGAAAATTCATGTGTAATAATTACCTATTCTCCTTTATTAACAGTGCTTCCAATTTTTGAAGGCGCTCTTCCTGGGCCTTAAGGCGTTCTTGCTGTTCCTTGATTTTCTTTTCCTGATCTATGGTGTAAAGTGTTAGTTCTTCTACCTTTTTCAATAGTGTAGCATCCATTTTACCCAGATCAAGGCCTTCTTCGGCAATTTCACTTGCAGAGGGAACCTCAGGAAGGTGCTTTTCTTTTTTGATGTACTCTTCTACAGTCGCAAGAGACGGAAGTTTGTACTCAACTTCAAATACATAATCTGGCCAGTTGGAAAAAGAACTTGGATCGTTGTAGATAGCGATTCTCTTAGCAACTAAATCGCCTACAATGTTTGCTCTGCCATGGACTAACAGACGCTCGGTGTTACCGCCTGAAGTTGAAGTTTCACCTACGGTAATCTTTTCCTTTGCACTGATATTTTCATCTGAACTTATATTACCTGCAGTAGTGATACCTCCCCCGGCACCTAAAACTTTGTGAATACCAATACCACCATACACATCAAACCCACCTTCTACCTTAGTATCACCAAAAAAATTGGTGAGGCCTTCCACTGTGGCACTACCATACACATTAATCTCGCTTGGAGTTGCTAC
Source organism: Fulvivirga marina (assembly GCF_016775155.1). Taxonomy (GTDB): domain Bacteria; phylum Bacteroidota; class Bacteroidia; order Cytophagales; family Cyclobacteriaceae; genus Fulvivirga; species Fulvivirga marina. The sequence continues at coordinate 7,873 of NZ_JAEUGD010000028.1, forward strand.
GGTTCCCACGGTAAAAACACCTTCTACATTAGCATCACCAAACGCATTAAATATACCTTCTACATCGGCAAATCCCGTTACATTAAGTGCTGCTACTTTAGTTGCTCCGGCTATTACTGCCCCTGTTGTAAGACTGTTTGAAATAATTAAACCCTTTACATCCAGTTTAGCCAATGGGTTAGTAGTGCCTATACCTACATTTCCATCAGATACGTTTAATCCACCATATATATTTAAATTCTTCGGTGCTTCTATGGATCCAATTTTCACATCACCATCTTGATAATAAATATTATTATTGTTAATTACATCTCTTCGCCAAATAGCATTCTGTAGTATATCATTATCTATAAAAGTTTCAATGTCTACATAATTATTATTGTCATCTTTAAAGAATATTTCTTCAGACTTTAGTTTCCCATTAACATGAAGATCTGTATACGTAATTATGCTATCTTTATAAATGTCCATGCTAGCTGGGTTACTAACATCGCTGGACAGGGAAAGGGTATTGGATCCGCTGAGGGTGAAGACATTATTAATGAACCCATCTTTTACATCTATAATTTGTGCCGATAAAGTATCATTGATTGTTGTTTTACCATCGACATCAAGATCAGTATATGTAATTATTCTATCTTTATAAATGTCCATGCTAGCTGGGTTACTAACGGCGCTGGATAGGGAAAGAGCCTCGTCTTTATTGGATCCGCTGAGGAAGGAGACATTATCAATGTACCCATTTTTTACATCTATAATTTGTGC
>NZ_JAEUGD010000029.1 GCF_016775155.1 Fulvivirga marina
GGCTAACATTCCCACATCAGTAGGGGTTGTTTTATTTGTCGCATCAATTGCCCTGTTCAAATATTCTAAAGAAGTGACATAGTCATTTTCTTTTGAATAGCAGGTAGCTATATTTGAATAGGCGACAGATAAATATTTAAAATCCTTATTTTGCTCATAAATGTTAGCAGCTTTCTTAAAGTATTGTAGCGCGTACGTATAACCTTCCACATTGAGAAAGAGCATTCCAATATTGTTTGTAGCATCTGCCATTCGGGCTATATCACCAGAGCTTTCGAAAAGATCTGCTGCACGTAAATAAGAATTAATTGCTTTTTTGTACTCTCCTTTTTGCTGCTGAAGCAAGCCTAAGGCCTGCCTGCTTCTGGCTTCATATTTCAGATTTTGTATTTGGCTGGCTAGTGAAAGGGCTTTGCTGGCATACTCTTCCGCTTGGCTTACATTTTTGGAACGGTACACTTTATAGAGTTGGTAGTAAACTTCCACGCGCTTTTCATTGTCCAGGTCGTCAGTTAGCATAGCCTCAAGGGAAACGGCACCTTCAGGTAAAGGCTCAGGGGTTATTTCTTCCGTATTAGAGCATGAACCAAAAAAGAACAAGGGTAAAAGGTAAAACGAAAATCTCCGCAGGCATAGGTTTAGAGAAAGCATAGTTTAGTTTATTTTGGTAGCTTCAAGATATAGGATTAATCATTTTTTCATCGTTTAAATTAAAACGATAACATACATACGCAAGCTGTAGGTTAAAAATGAATGAGGTGTTTATAATTCAACTACCCTTTTAATCGCGCCTAATGACTTGGCCTTCTTCTCCTCTAGGCTCGGTTTCTAACTTCTCATTTTTATCAATACTTTCATAGTAAGGGTCATTGCATGCAGTTAAAATCAGGGTTAAAAATAGTGTAGCAGCAAATAAAATGGTTTTGAGGGTTTTCATAATTATACAGTTTTGTTGGCAATATTAATACTATACGGCAAAAATTTCCATACTAATTCACTCTGAATGTTACTCGTGACACTTCCATTTACATTATCAAAGTAATTACACATGTCAATACATCTCTTTAAAATGCACTTTATTTACACTCCAAATAATGACCTATTGATACAATCTAATCAAAATAGGTAACATTTACCTCAAAAAGCACATCCTTACTTGTCCTAAATTGACCTCTTGAAGTTCACAAATTTGCAATTGTAGATTATAGTCTATCGATTCAGCAAAAATCAATAACAGCTCTAAAAAATGAACTCGATCTTAGGAACAAACAAACATTAGGGCCTCTCACAACCTCATTGCTTACACAAATGAGTATAGCTGTAATTGAATGTTCAGGTACAGGCAATCCGGTTGTTGAACAGCTATCCCGCTTGGGTGTTGGAAAACTGATTTTGATAGCCTCTGACGTTGTTTAAACAGAATATTGAATGCTACTTTAGCAGATGCTGACGAGAAACAAAGCATGGTTGATATCGCAAAAAGAATGATAGGAAAAATCAGTTACAAAATGGAGGCTGTTGAATTTAAAGCGAATATCTACTACGATAAGAAAGCAATTAAAGCTCTTGTTTCCTGCTACTTCATTTTCGGCTGTATGTACACCGTCGATGGTAGGCATTTGCTTAACTGCATTTCGAACTTCTACCTAATACCCTATATCGATCGGCATATTATTATCAATCAATTAAAACTTAGGAGCAGTAATTTCGGCCTTGAAGATGTACGATAAGTTACTGTTATGACTATAACTTTATGAGGCCACATAGAAAGCGTCCTGTGCAATATGCACGGGTAGATTTAGTAGTGGGTAACTCTATCGAGTTACCCACAATTAACACCTAGTTATAACCATTTATGATGAATTGAATTTCTACTTTCACATAACCCCAAGATAGGTGTGCTTACAAGACTAAATTAACTTACACCCCTTAATTGTATGAAAAAATAGATATTTCTCCCTTTTTGCTGAAAAAAGATCAAATGATCGATTTTTCGTTTAAATACATCCGGATGATTTTTAGTAAGGCTTCCGGATCATTGATAGATCTACAACCTTCTAATATGTTTCTAAACTCCATTCTTTAATTTTTTATTAACTTTTGTGAGAAGTTTTGATTCATTGATGTCTCTTTAATATAATAAATTCCTGCTGGCAGTTTATCTAAACTAATTTCATATTGACTGTACCCAGCACTTGTTTTAAGAGTTAACGCTTTAACAACCTGACCATTAAAATTAATTATCTCCAGATTTATGATTCCTTCATATTCCGAATCTATATTCAATTTTAAATAGTCATTTGCAGGATTAGGGAACACTGCTATTGAAAAATCTTTATTATCAATAGGGCTCTCTTCTAATGTTCTGCTGCTATTGCCCACTCTACCATCAGAACTTCCAATGCCCATAGAGCCATTATCAGCTTTGTAGCCGTCAAAATTGTCCCAATAGTAAGTATCTCCGGTAAGCGTGTTAGGTGCAAAAAGTACAATTATTTGATCTACCGTGCTAGGGTCGGTAGATGCATCAGGCTGATCTAGAAAATCAAAAGCTATTCGTTCCCATGATCCATTTTGAGTTACTTTTCCAATATATCGACTATGTCTTCCTGCCGGATAATTGGATGGGGAAGCTACTGAACTATTTTCCAATTGTATTATTATTTCAGTACCAATAGGTGCTTCGGTAAGTATATCCATGTAAAACTTATTCATTCCTTCACTATAGAGGCTTGCATTATCAATTGCAGTTGTACTATAAGATATGATGTCGAATTGTTCCTGATTATTTCGAATATATTGTGCATTCAAAACCGACGTGTTTATTCCGGAGGGGTCAGGATTGTTAACTTCAGTCAAACTACCTGTCACCTCATTAATATTAATATTTGCAGCCTGATCAAAGTTTTCAAATGAAAAATCATAAGTAAAATCAGGTTCAACCTTTACATTAATCTTATACTGTTTGGTGGTACAGTTTGTGGATACATTACAAATAACATCACCTCCCGTATCTCCCCAATCAACAGTTATTGACGATGACCCAGTACCACTTGTAATACTTGCACCTACAGGTAATGACCAGGCATATGAAGATCCTTGGGGGGCATTATTAATTGAATAGATCTCTCCAGAGGCTTGATAAGGTACTAATCGGTCTCCAGAAATTGAAGGGTTAAATCCACCATCATATACTCTAACGTAATCTATTTCCATTTGACTTGGAAAAGAAGTAGATCCATCAGGGCTTCCGGGAAGGTTGCCCCCAACAGCTAAGTTTAGCAGTAAATACATCTGGTTGTTAGCATCAAATGGCCAGTTGTAAGGGGATACATCACTACTGGTTTTGGTCTGATATAAAACATCATCCACATACCAGCGAATAACATTTTGTTCCCATTCTACAGCAAATACATGGAATTCTTGATCAAATGTATTATCATAAAGTTTAAAATCAGTGCCTTGAAATTGATTAGCAGGGTAGGGATCACCATAGTGAATTGTTCCAAACACTTCATTAACATGTTGCCCCAGGCCTTCCATAATATCAATCTCCCCACTTTCAGGCCAGCCTCCATAAGGTTCATTAGCAGAAAGCATCCAAAATGCAGGCCAAAAACCCTGGCCATTAACCAGCTTGATCCGAGCTTCAAATCTTCCAAAAGTGAAGTTTGCCAAATTTTTGGTCCTTAGCCGGGCAGATGTGTAGGCTTTGTTTCTAACTCTTTCCTTTTTAGCTACGATCTTTAACGTACCATTACTCACTATGGCATTTTCGGCCTTATAATACTGAAGTTCATTATTTCCCCAGCCACATATTCCTTCGGCGCAGCCATCACCTATTTGTGGTTCCCATTTTGTAAGGTCTAATGAACTGCCATCAAATTCGTCACTCCACACAAGTGTTGGGCATTGCCCAAAGGATACCGTTGATAGTGTGAAGGATAATAATAGGGTACTGATTGAAAAGACATTTTTCATAGGTTTAGGTAATTTTGTTCAACATGTATTCAATGTTTCTCTCGATTTCTTGACATAAACAAAATGTATTGTTTCATCAACGTTTGTGCTGATGTGTTTTCAGAGAGTCTTGAATAATTGATTTTCTTAAGTTAAAGGATTACCTCCGATTAGAACTGTCTATATAGGTCATTTGCTGACAGAAAAGGCCATTAGCAGATTGTTATAATGTAAACAACTTATTTTGAGTTTGTTAAGTATCCTTTCAAACTACTAAAAGTTTTTATAAGCCAGACCACTATTTAAACAGCATACCCACTTTCAAAAAACCTATACCCAGCCTTTTCATAGTTTCCCATTATATGCATATAAAAGCTCTTCCTCATTGCATGCATGTTTAGACAACTTTAAACGATCAGCCTGTAAGTTATACATGGCAATGGCAAAGTCTTCATTAGTTATATGATAT
>NZ_JAEUGD010000003.1 GCF_016775155.1 Fulvivirga marina
CGTCGCCAGATTTTATCAATGAAACCCTGTTCATTATGAACAGGGTTTTTTGTTTTATAGACCTTACCATTCTAAGTTGCATAATGTCGTTAAATAACAATTGTCTACACGTGGTAAGAGTTAACGCTACTCAAGGAATACCATATTAGCATGGAACATGTCTGAAGGATCCTTAATCCTTACATAAATACTACCTGTATGATTAGTTCGTTAACCTTTGATTGTTTTTATAGGTCTTTTGATAAGTAGTATGTCTTAATAGAAAGACTTTTAACAACTGCCAGGAATGAACAAGCTGTTAAACATTATGTTTTAAGAAATATTAGTTAAGAAGTTGCGAATGGCTTCTGGTTAACCTATGATAACTTGATTTAGAGAGCCTGGCTTCAGATATTTATTGGCTATTTCCTGTATTTCTTCACTTGTGATTTCTTCAATAGTCGAAAGGTAACGGTCATAGTAGCTATACTCCAGACCGTGGATATGTATGTTTTTAAATTTTTCAGCTAGAGAAAATGCCGAGCTTAATTTGGATTGGAAGTGTCCAACCATATGGTTTTTAACCGTATCCAGTTCATGTTGCTCTACAGGAGTGTTACAAAGAATATGTAGCTCTTTGTTTACTTCATCTATGGTATCTTGAACAAACTCCTTTTTAACGTCGGTTCCAATAACTATATAGCTATTGTGTTTTAAAGCGACTATACTTGAATATATACCGTAAGTGAAGCCTTTATCCTCTCGAATGTTTTTCATCAATCTAGAGCCAAAGTAGCCGCCAAAAACATGACTTGTTATTAGCAATGGAATATAGTCGGGGTGTGTCTTTTTGACCGTATGCGTTCCTATACGTATTGATGATTGTAATGCTCCTGCTTTTTCCTTCTTAATAGTTGATGGCGGAGCATCAGCTAAGGTAAATAGGCTTTCATGGATGTTATCTGTTGATGTTGTAGCTTGTTTGAATGCACGGTTAATAATATTGATACTGGAGGAACTTACCTGGCCGGAAGCAATAAGTTCTATAGACGTTAAATGTTCTTTGTGAAACCTCTTAAGTTCCTCTTGGCTACGACCGCTCAAATCCTCTTCAGTGATTATTTTTCCATAGGGGTGATTCTTACCGAATAGTAGGTTCCTGAATGTTTTGGATGCGACTATGTTTGTACGCTCTTGCTGTAGTTTAAGTTGCTGTACTTCAATCTGTTTGATCCTTTTTAGCTCATTCTCGGGAAATGTAGGTGTAAATATCATTTCAACCAGATAAGGAAGAAGCGTTTCAAGGTGTTTTGGTAAACAGTATAGACTTACAGATGGAGCATCAAATGAAGGGTTTAATTCAAGAAATGCACCGTACTGAGCAAAGTGGTTTGCAAGCTGATTTGATGTGAAGGATACTGTTCCTTCTCGCAACATTTTCAAGGCTAGAAGAGAGGTGCCGGTTTTATTTTCATGATATGTTCCTCCAAAAGGAAACATTATCTCTAGTTTAATAACAGGCTGGCTTCCTTCATCTAAAAGAAAAAGCGGAATACCACTATCCAGGGTGTGCCGCTTTACTTTTGGAAACTTTATTTGATACGAAGAAGTGTGGCTCGGTGCTACAGATCGATTTAACATAGATTAATCTACAACAGATTCTTCATCCTTACTACCTTTGTCAAAGTTGAAAAGGAGTGTGAATCGAAGCGTTTCAGCTAACGGATGCTCCTGTTCTTTAGGTACTAGGTAGGCAAAGTCAATTCCGAAAACCTGATATCTGAAGCCTAGCCCTAGGGTCAGATATTTTCTGTTTCCTTTATCCTCCGATTCGAAGAAATAGCCTACACGAGCAGCAAATGTATTGTTGTACCAATATTCAGCTCCTGCAGAAACGGTTACTTCTTTCAACTCTTCACTAAATCCGTCTTCGGCATCACCAAATGAACCAAACATACCACTCAAAAGCGATTTGTCACTTTGGGCTGAGTCCAGCTGAGGGCTTGGTACCATTAATTTATTGAGATCAACACCAAAAGTCAACTTGTTATACGGATCTAGGTTAGTGGTGAATGCACCCCCTAATCTAAGATTAGTTGGGATAAAATCTTTATTGCTTTCGTCAGAGTAAGTAAGCTTAGAGCCAATATTAGAGATTACTGCAGCCAGAGCCAGATTAGAATTGCTTCCACTTAACAGCAAGTCTTTATCATAGAAAACTGCAATATCAGCCGCGATACTATTACCTGGCTTTGCTTCTACACCACCTGAAGAAAAGCTTCCTGTGAGGTTTGAATGAATATATCTACCGGCAACACCGATACTTAGGTTTTGCGTTAACATTCTTGAATATGCTGCATCGAATGAAAACTCTCTAGGATTAAACTGACCTTCGTCACCACCTTGCTCATTGGTGAAAAATATTTCACCCAAATCAAAGTAGCGCATAGACATGGCTACAGCCTGTTCTTTTGAAAATTTGTAATAACCAGATAGGTAAGTAATAGACATGTCATTTATAATTTTACCTAGCCATGGTGTATAGGAAAGGGAGAACCCTATATTATTTTCAATAAAAACAAGTTTTGCAGGGTTCCAGTATATGGAGTTCGCATCAGGGGACGTAGCTGCTCCGACATCCGCCATCCCTCCGGCGCGAGCGTCAGGTGTAATGGTGAGAAAAGGAACTGCTGTGGTAATTACTCTTCTCGAAGAATCTTGACCGACAATACCCTGAGCTTGAGATGTATAACCTGTTAATACTGATAAAATGACCGCCGAGACGAGCGTAAATAACCTTTTCATGTGACTTCTGTTAGCAAACAAATATAATTAATTAATAAGAATAAGCTTTTCATATCCTTGATTTTTTCCCCCATCCGACATAGAACGTACCATGATCTTAAATAAGTATATTCCTCCCGGAACTTTTTGTCCAAAGATATTTGTGCCGTCCCAATTGAAAAGCTCTATATCTGATGTACTTCCTTGTATCTCAAAACTCATGTCTCTTAATATTTCACCTGATCTGGAGATTATCTGGAGATTGACCTGAAGATCTTCGCCGGATCGGCTATGCTCAAAAGCAATGGTAGTATTGCTGGAAAAAGGGTTGGGGAAAGCCCTTAAATTCGATAACGAAATGCTCCCTTCCTCACCTACAACGAATTCGATTTCACTTTTGCCTGGGTTGTTGTAGGTATCCCAGGCCTTTAGTGTTAGTGTATGTTTCCCTTTTTCTAGGTTATTAAGTGGAAAGGAAACCCATCCGGTTTTGTAGGTGTTTTGAGAAGCTATATAATATTCATTAAGGTTATAAACGTTTTTGTCATCCAATATGGCAGTGATATTGTTTCCGACTCCGTATCCTGAAATATTAATGCCACTTTCATCTGATAGCCTAGCAACCAACATCGTATTAGGGTTGACTTCTCCGGTGCCTCGGTATGTGCTATCTCCCAGATACAGTTGAATATTAGGTCCCGTATTATCCTGAGGTGGGTTTATAGCCGTACCTCCCACAACAATTTCTATATCAGAGCCATTTGCATCGTCATTTTGAGTTTTTTGGAATGCGTATAAACTGATCTTACCTGTTCCTGCTTGGTAAGAAATATTTTTAGGTACAACAAATTCGACGGTAAATTCTCCATTACTAATCGTTGATGTTCCTCTGAAAATGACATTTTTACGAGACTTGTACGTATAAGGGGTGTTTTCCTGGCCAAGTGTTACGAACTCAGACTCCTTATCATAAATGACGGTCTCTAAGGTTCCGTTAAATTCGGTGCTTTTTAAACCATCCACTTCCTGGATTTCTCCTTGGATTTTAACTTTACTTAAAGCTTTAAGCGTATCTGATTTATTCGCGTTGCCGTTAATTGACGTTAACACAACTTTCTTTTTTGGATAGCTGAGCCTTAGGGAGGGATCCCCTAGCAAACCAAAGTTTCTGTTTCCTACTTTATTGGCATCAATGGCTTTGTCCACGCTATTATTTTTTGTGATCCTTATAATATCACCAAGTCTTGGGTATTGGTCATCCGTGATTCTAAACAACTCGTTATAGAAGGCTTTATTCAAAGCAAAATTAGAGCTTGAAAATACAGGTCTACAAGTACTTATAATGCCAATACCTCCTCCTTTAGAATTGGTTACTAGCTTTTCTCCTCCTGAGATCAGAGTTGGGTCATCATGTCGACCAAACTCACAAGTGGCGGTAACAAATAGAGGGAGCCTTTTAATGTTATCCCATTTTCTTATCATTACAGTATCCAATATTTCTTCTTCGGTCCAGCCGACTTCTCTTCCGTGCCCTGTAAAATTTATTACCAATGCGCCTTTACTCACTAATTTGGTTAGTGCTTCTTTAGCTTTAGGTGAGGTCTGTTTGCTAGGGGTGGAGATTTGAGGATAAGCGTCCAAAAAGAACTTATTGTAATTGAAGTCTGAAAATGCAGTATCGATCAATACTGTTAATTGATCCGATTGTGATGTGTGCGTATTGGCGTCTCCATCATCAGCCACAAATGCTATATCATTTCGCCAATGTCCCAAAGCTTCTGGGTCGGTGCTATAACTTATAAGCTTATCTACCACTGTTTTAGCCTGTTTTAGGCTGGTAACTGGTAATCGTCCGACTCCTATTTCCATAGTATGGTTGCCTCCCGACTTCTCTTGCCATTCACCTTCATCTGATTCCATAAAACCAAAATAGTCATCTGAGGTATAGGTGTCTAGCGGGTATAGAGAGTTTCTTGATTCATATACAGGAACATAATTGTTGTTCTTTTGTAGAATATTTTTATAATCGTAGGAGCCTCTTCCAAATAACAAAAGGTATTTAAGCCTGTTGGTTTTGCCGTATAAGTATTTGGTATAATCTCTAATGGCTGTGACATCCTGTTTGCCACTTGAAAACTCGTTATAGACTTGTTCCGTTGTTACTACTGCTACGCTAAGGTTATCATTAGACCTTCTGAATTGTGCCAGCCTTTTGGCTTCAGGTAAAAAGTTTGGGTGAGTTACTATTAGTAAATCAGGAGTACTGATCCCTCGAATATTTTGATTAGGAATCTTTATAATTTCCGGGGTGAGCAGTTTGGCCGGATCGAAAGCTATAAACTCCTTTATCGCAGATGTTTCAGTTCCAAAAGAAGCTTTACCCTGATTAAAAGTAAATGGCTGGTTTTTAGCAGCTAAGGGATCTGATATATCCCAAATCATAGTTTGTGCTGTAGCATCAGAAATTTCAAAAGTACTGCTAGTGTTGTTGCTGCTTTCAGTTGATCTGAATATGGTCATGCTCTGGGTTAACTTGAGATGACATTTAGCCTCTATGATAAGGTAATCAAGGAAACCAGCAGCATACCCGGAGCTGTTTCCTATATACTCCAGTTTAACCGCAAGATTGCCACTTCCAATATCATTTGAATTAAGCATAAACTGACTCAAATCCTCATTGCCTTTAACACTATATAAATATTGCTTTTTGTTAAAGTCAGGAATGCTTCCTATAATTTGTTCTCCTGCAGCAATATCATTAAGAGTCAGCTTGAATTTAGATTCAGCAAAAGACTGGGCCATTACTGCTGATGTAACTGTAACAGTGGTATTTGGAATAAGTCCATCTATTTTGAAATTATAGGTTTGTATCCCGGGATTGCTTTCATACCATTTCCGTCCAGAGCCAAGAATGTTCTTCTCATCTACCTCATGGTACCTAAAAGTGTTGTAACTCTGTATTTTAGGGAAACTTGTACCTAGGTTGGAACCGCTGGATATTCTTAGGCCGTTATCGGTACCGATCGTTAGAAAATAATAATTCTGGTTAGAGTAAATATTATGCTGGTAGTTTAAAATACCTCCTTCATAGCTATATGAATCGGCTCCCTGAGCATATATGAGTATATAATCACCGTTGTCGAACTTTCCATCATTTTCCCCACTAATGTATATGGCATTTTGTGTCAGATCGGCAGGTCTTTCTATGCTGTTTGCTTGAGGGAGCATTCCGGAACCATTTCCATAGACCTGGATTTTTCTTGGGTCAATGCTGGCTACATCAATGCCCATTTCCTGCAATTTACTGTGGGTGATTTTATAAACTCCATCTTTTTCAATAGTTAGCTTGAACCAGTCACCCGAGGATAAAACCGAATTATCCTGGCTGATAGCAGCTTGTGAAAAAGTGAATAAATAAAACAGAATAATTATGACTCGTAAATTTCGGGTCATGGGAGATCGGTTTGATTATGAAGTAGCAACATGATATCCGTTTTAAACGTTTCCTGTCAGCTTATATTATGTTACGCTTTGCTTATTCACAGTGTTGTTTATTAGTGATAGACCGATATACGTAATAATAATAAGCGAAATAGCCAATATTTTAAATATCGCTATAAATAATACGCTTATGATCAGAAAGGTAAACCTTATCTTATTGTCTTTCCAGGAAAATGACTTGAACTTAAGTGCAAAAAGCTCTACAGGAGCGATGAGCAATAGTGAAAATACTATGGAAACTGCGAGCAATACCCAGATACTAACAAAGCTTGAGTAGTCTGAGGTAACAATAAATGCAAAAGAAGATATAAACAAAGCATTAGCCGGCGTAGGGAGGCCAATAAATACCGATTGCTGCCTTTCATCAATATTGAACTTGGCTAGCCTCAAGGCAGAGAATATTGCAATTGTAAAGGCTATGAAGGACAAGTATTCATTTTCAGAATACTGACCGATCAAGTGATACATAATCACTGCAGGAAGGACTCCAAAGGTCACCATGTCGGCTAATGAATCTAATTCTTTGCCAATTGGAGAACTTACTTTTAACATTCTGGCAGCAAACCCATCGAAAAAATCCAGGACCATAGCGAGCCAAAGCAAGTACGTTGCGAAAATCAAATCACCTTTAAATGCAAAGACGATACCCAGACAACCACAGAAAAGGTTGCCGCAGGTAATAGTATTAGGGATATGTTTTTTGATATTCAAAGCAAATTAGGCTACAGCGCAGAAGGGATTTGATTTTTTTTCAGTTCCTACATTCGTGGCCGGACCATGTCCACAATAAACAGTGAAATCTTCACCCAATGGGAATATTTTTGAGTGGATGCTGTTGATCAATGTATCAAAGTCTCCACCAGGTAAATCTGTACGGCCAATACTACTCTGAAACAGCACATCCCCACCTATACATATTTTATCTGCTTTGCTAATGAACGCAATATGTCCTGGGGCATGTCCGGGTACGAAAATTACATCTAGTTTTGATTCTCCAAATTCAACAATATCGCCTTCATCTAAATGCTGATCTACAGTGGCCTCTTCATAGTTAGTGAAGCCATAAGATGGTGCGTAGACCTTCACTGATCTCAAAGTTTGCTCGTCCAGTTGATGTACATAAAGTTCTACATTGAATTCCTTCTTAACATATTCGTTGCCTAATACATGATCGATATGGCAATGGGTATTCAGTAGTTTAACCACTTTCAAGTCATTCTCAACAATAAAAGCTTTCAGCTCTTTCTTTTCATATTCTTCATAACACCCTGGGTCAATCACTACACATTCTTTAGTGTCATCATATAAAACATATGTGTTTTCCATGAATGGATTAAATACAAAAGACTTGATGTATATCATTATGTTCTGCTTCTCTTTTATCAAATTTGTCCAATAGAAACAAAAATACATTTTTATAAAGATTTTTAATGCATAATAGCCGTGAGATTGATTATATCATCGTAGGGCAGGGCCTAGCAGGTTCTACACTTTCGTATCAGCTTATAAAAGAGGGAAAAAACATATTGGTAATTGATGAGGGCAACCCTCACACTTCTTCGAAAATTGCCGGCGGCCTTTACAACCCGGTGACTGGGCGAAAAATGGTGAAAACCTGGAAAGCTGACCTGTTGTTTCCTTACTTGATTAATTTCTATAAGGAGATGGAACAGCTTTGCTCGTCCAGGTTTCTGGTGGATATCCCAATTTACCGCCCATTTATCTCTATGGAGGAACAGAATGAGTGGATGGGCAAAAGTTCGACGATAGAATATGCTCCCTATATTAAGAAGGTTCATTGCAAGTCACTTTACTCATTTGCCAATGACCCTTTCGGGGGTATCGAACTGTTACAGTCGGGCTATCTTGATATACCTATATTTTTGGAATCATTCAGGGATTATTTGAGCAGTAATGAGCAGTTGGATGATTCTCAATTTGAAAGTGATAGCCTTATTGTGGAGAAGTCCTTTGTGCGATACAAAGGCACAAAAGCACGAAGGATAATTTTTTGCGATGGTTTAAACAGCGTGAAACAAGGGCATTTTCAATGGCTGCCTTTTAGCCCTGTAAAAGGTGAAGTGTTACGAATAAAGTCAGACTTTAAGTTAAACAACATCCTTAACCGTGGAGTTTTCGTAGTACCATTAGAAAATGGTCTTTTTCGGGTTGGTTCAAATTACGATAATCATGATTTGACCTCGGTGCCCACTGAAAAGGCTAGAGCTGAAATAACCGGCCGTTTGAGCGACTTAGCAAATATTAGCTATGACATTGTTGAGCAGGTTGCCGGAATACGACCAGCTACCAGAGATAGAAGACCATTTTTAGGACTGCATCCTGATTATGAAACTATTGGAGTATTTAATGGGTTAGGAACTAAGGGTGTGTCTTTAGCTCCATACTTTTCAAATCACTTGATGAGGTTTTTGGAATATGGAGAAGAACTCAGTTCTGAGGTCAATATTAATCGCTATTTTTCGTTATATTACGATTCTCTAAAAAATTGAATGAAAAGTATTAAGAATTCTCTATTAACATTATTCGCTATAGCCGCACTTTCCCAGGCATCCATGGCTCAAAGTACTATGGAAAAGTTTGGGAGGAATCGAATCCAATACGAGCAATTCGACTGGCGATACCTAAGTTCTGATAATTTTGATGTTTACTTCTATAAGGGTGGAGACAAAATTGCCAAAGAGGTAACCGAATATCTCGAAGAAGAGTTTGAGCGTGTTACTGACATCATTGGATACCCCCCATACTCGAAAACTAAATTATTTTTGTACAACTCTAATGCCGATTTACTACAAAGTAATATTGGTATAAACGATCATGCCGTAAGCGCGGGAGGAGAGACACAGTTTGTTAAGTCACATATTGAAATAGCCAACCCAGGAAATATTAATGCATTGAAGAAAGAACTTTTATATAAAGTTTCTTCACTTATGGTAAATGAAATGATGTTTGGAGGAAGCCTGAAGGATATGTTCCAAAGTTCTGTTTTGTTGAACTTGCCGGAATGGTTCATCAATGGGGCTTCACTTTATGTGTCTAAAGGTTGGAGCATTGAAATGGATGACTATGCCAGAGAGCTTGTAAACACCAAACATCCAAGAAAATTCGGAAAACTGACGGGAAAAGAGGCAGCCCTGGCCGGACAATCCCTATGGAATTTCATCGCCGAAAAATATGGTAAAAGTAATATATCCAATATCCTGAATTATACCCGTATAATTCGTAATGAAGAGAAGAGTATCGCCATAACTCTTGGGGTGAGCTTTGATCAAGTGATGTATGAGTGGCAGAATTTTTACACAGATATTGATAGACAGGTTGATGAAAATTATATAGAGCCTAACAAGGATAACCGAGTAATAAAGAGGAACAGGAAGGATATAATTTATTCACATGTTAAACTTAATCCGGATGGCACCAAGCTTTCCTATACTTATAATTATAAAGGGAGATATCATGTTTATGTTAAGGACCTGTCAACAGGCCATGAAAAGGAGGTGCTCTCCGCCGGAGATAAAGTAATTAACCAGGAAATAGACCATAATATTCCGCTGATAGATTGGGTTGATGAGAGTACTTTAGGTATTGTGTATGTAAAGAAGGGACAGATTTACTTTAGCTTATATGATTTAATTACTAACAGTAAGCTGCCTCGCATAATGGATAAATTTGAGCAAGTCAGGAGTATAAGCTTTTCTGATAATGGTCGCTTGATGATCGTGAGTGGTGTTGTAAATGGCAAAAATGACTTGTACCTTTTAAGTACGCGAAGAGACAGGGTTAAGAGATTGACAGATGATATTTACGATGACATTGATCCTGCTTTTGTGCCTAACTCAAATACTATTGTTTTTAGTTCAAACAGGGTGTCGGATACATTGAATGTAGAGACTACAGATTTTGAAAAGGTTGGCAATAATTTTAATCTTTTCTTTTATAATCTAGATACAACGGAAAATATACTTCATAGAGTTACAAATACGATTAGCCGCGATGTAAAGCCAATGGCTTTGAGTTCTACTCGATTATTTTACCTAAGTGATCAAAAGGGAATAATCAACCTCTTTACTTATGACTTATCAACCGGTATATATACTCAGGTAACTAATTTTGGTTCTAGCATTGAAAATTATGACATAGATTTTGGTAGCTCTAAATTGGCCTACATTATGGCTAGCCATGGTAAGGATTATGTTTACTATGATCCGGAGTTTAACTATGATCAACAGATTTTTACGCCGTTAACTACACGCCAGCAGGTTTTGCAGGCAAAGGCTTTCAGATTGAAAAGAAACCAGGAAAAAAAGGAAGCACTTACTGTTAAAGAAATTGTAGAGCAGAGACTAGCTGAAGCCAGGGAGAATAAGGAGGAGCAAAAACAAGATACAACGATTTTAGAAGAAGGCTTCATTGATACTGACAACTATCAGTTTGACATTGAAGAAGAGGAAAAGGAACAGGAAGAAGTTATCAATACCGATAACTATACATTTGACTCGGATATTCTTAAAGAAGAGCAGAAAGATTCATTCCTGGCACAATACAGAAAGCTTAGAAAAGGAAATAAAATCACGGGACCTTTTCCTTATGATACCAGATTTAGTGCCGACCATCTGGTGACATCTCTTGTGATAGATCCGTTGAGGGGTTTTGGTATTTTGATGGAAACGGAAATGAATGATATGTTGGAAAATCATAAGTTTTCAGGAGGTATCATGGCCACTGTTGATTTACGTAGTGGAGATATATTTGCTGAGTATCAATATTTAAAAAGTCGGGTTGATTATAGTGTGAGGTATGACAGAGAGGTGATTTTCAGAGACTCTGAGATGTTGCATAAATACAGCAAGAATGCTTTTGAAATTGGTGCGGCTTATCCTTTCAACCCCAAAACAAGGATAGCCATGAAGCCGTTTTATGCCGTTACCAGGTTTGAAAATTTGGAACCTACATTGGTTGGTAATACGCCTACACCGGTCTTTAGTCCGTCATCATCTGAACAGTACGGTGGCGCTACTGTTGAGATCGTTTTTGACAACTCAGTAATTAATGGAATGAACCTGATTGAAGGTAGCCGCGCGAAAATAAGGCTCAAACATTATGAGGGGATGACCGACCAGAATAAAAGTTTCTCTAATTTCTCGGCGGATTTCAGGCACTATCAAAAAATATATAAAGAAATAGTACTGGCCGGCAGACTATATTATGGAACGTTTTTTGGAAAGGCTCCTAAGCAATACCTATTGGGTGGAATGGACAATTGGTTATTTTTCGATGAAAACACTGATGGCACAAACAACCCATTGAAGCCAAATGCAGAAAAGGATAACAGTGACCTTTTATTTGTAGAGTATGCTACTAACCTGAGAGGCTTTGATTATGGCGCACTATACGGAAGGAATACATTGCTTTTCAACGCAGAGCTAAGAGTTCCATTGGTCAGGGCATTAAGTAGTGGACCTATAACATCTAACTTCTTCAGAAATTTACAGTTTACAGGCTTTTTTGATATAGGTTCTGCCTGGACCGGAAAATCACCGTTTAGAGAGGATAACTCCATAAGCACAAAGATTATCCCTGAAGATCCAGCAGACCGAGAGAAAAGTAATTTTATCATTGAGCTAAAGAACTATAGAAGTCCATGGATTTATAGCTACGGAGCTGGTTTCAGGACAATTATTCTGGGGTATTACATCAAGTTGGATGTAGCCTGGCCTGTTGATAACTATGAGATTGGCGGCCCAAGAGCTCATTTGACATTAGGATACGACTTCTAAGTCAGCTATTTTTGTTCAACATTATATTAAAATTCAGTTAGCCATATATGCTTAAATCCATGACAGGCTATGGTTCATCTCACCTTTCTAATGATGAGGTAACCATTAATATCGAGGTTAAAACTCTCAATTCTAAATATCTTGACCTTAACTTTCGTTTGCCCCGGGCTTTCTCTGAAAAAGAGATAGAACTACGCAATCTGGTTTCAGAGAAACTTCAAAGAGGCAAGGTTTCTTTAAGTATTGATTATGTCAAAGAAAAAGAAACAGAGCTTAAGCAACGGTATAACGAAGAGCTGTTCGTTCAGTATTACACTAAATTGAAGCGGCTTGCAGACAGAGTGATAGCTCCCGACCAGGATATTTTCAAATTGGCCCTGAGTGCTCCTGATGTTATGATCACCGATCAAAATGAAGAGGTGGATGAACAAGAGTGGACCAATCTAAAAAACCTGGTGGAGCAAGCACTTGATAATTGTGATGCCTTTAGAAAAAAGGAAGGTGCAGAACTCCAGCAGAAATTTTCCACATATATTCAGTCTATTAGCCATAGTCTGGAACAAGTGAAAAAGTTGGATCCCAAACGTGTTGAAAAGATCAGGGACCGTATCAAAGGTAATCTTACAAAGTTTGTAGATGAGGAAGGTTTGGATAAAAACAGGCTGGAGCAGGAAATTGTCTATTATATTGAAAAACTTGATATCACTGAGGAAAAAGTGAGACTGGCGAGTCACCTAAACCATTTCAATGAAGTGCTTTCAGATAAAAACTCTCTTGGTAAAAAGTTGGGGTTCATATCTCAGGAGATAGGTAGAGAAATCAATACCATTGGCTCAAAGGCTAATGATGCTGACATTCAAAAGCATGTAGTATCAATGAAAGAGGAGCTGGAGAAGATCAAAGAGCAACTCCTTAATGTACTTTAATGCATCAATGGATAAACTCTACTATTTCTTCCAAGCCCAGGCTTCTTGATGCTTTTATTAAGATAACATGCTGATTAAAATGCTGGGCTTTTAGAGTCTCAATCAGATCAGCTTTACTTTTAAAGTATTTTGCATCGGGTAAATGTTTAAGGACTGATTTAATCATATCACCACAAAGATAAACATCTGTGAGGTGCTTGCTGGAAAGGTCTGCTCCTAGCTTTTCATGTTCGGAAATACTTTCAGGCCCTAGCTCTTTCATATCGCCAAGTATAGCTACCTTATGTTTCGCACTCATTTGTGACAGGTTTTCCAGAGCTGATGCCATTGAACTTGGGTTGGCATTATATGCATCCAGTATGATGGTATTATTCCCTTTTTTTATGATTTGAGACCGATTATTCTGGGGAATGTACTCCGCAATTGCCCGGTTAGCATCAGTCTCGGGAACATTAAAGTATTTGCCAATGCATAATGCTGCAGCTATATTTTCAAAATTGTATTTCCCAATAATGTTGGTCTTGATTCGCTCTCCATTTTCAGCTTTTAGTTCAACAAAAGGCGAGGCATCTATGAACTCACAATGATAGTAGTTGCCTTTTTGAGGGTAGAATAATGGGTTGAGAAATCGCTTTGACATATTGCTTAATACCTCATTTTTCGAATTTATCCAAACGATACCCGATGTTAGGGTTAGGTGATGGTATAGTTCACTTTTTGCTCGTATCACCCCCTCATAACCTCCAAAACCTTCCAGGTGAGCCTTACCAATGTTTGTGATTAGGCCATGTGATGGCTTGGCAATGCTGCACAGTTGCTGAATCTCCCCAACATGGTTTGCTCCCATTTCAACGATGGCAATCTCATGCTGATCCTCAATAGAAAGTACCGTTAGAGGTACTCCTATATGGTTATTAAGGTTTCCTTGGGTGGCTAATACTTTATAAGATTTACTCAGCACCACATTAATGAGCTCTTTGGTAGTCGTTTTACCATTTGAACCGGTTAGGCCAATGACTGGAATTTTTAGTTGGTCCCGATGGTATCGCGCCAGACCCTGTAGTGCCTCAAGTACATCTTCAACTAAAACAAATCGATCATCTTTTTTATACTTCTCTTCATCGATTACAACCATTGATGCCCCTTTTTTCAATGCTTCTTCAGCAAATTCATTGGCATTAAAGTTAGGTCCCTTTAAAGCGAAGAAGATAGACCCCTTTTCAATCTTTCTTGTGTCAGTACTTATTTTTCTGGTTTCTAAAAAACGGCTGTAAATGGTTTCAATCATGAGAGTTATCTTATTCATGCTAATATAGCGCGTGTTACAAAGAAGAGTAGTGTTAAAAGCAAAAATATTGACGTATTTTACAACTTGAATAAATACATTAAATGTAAAAATTACAGATACGCGAACCTGTAATGGAGATTCTTCGTTAAGTTACATGTTCAAAATCAGCTCGTATGAAAACCCTTTATGCTTTTACGCTCATTTTTTGTACATCTTTTTCGATTTCCAAAGCACAGTTTGTTTATACACTTGACCAATCAATCCCCGTGGAAAAGAAAGGTGTTACGTTAAGTATGCCCTGGACTGGTGGGCTGAATAGTATTCAATACAGTACAATAGACCTTAACCATGATGGTATTGAAGATCTTGTAGCTTTTGATAGAAGTGCTCATAAAGTTTACCCCTTTCTCGCTGTGGATAAGGCGTATGCCTATGCTCCTGAATACGCCTTCTACTTTCCTGCTGAGATAAAGAACTGGATGCTGTTAAGAGATTATAATTGTGATGGAAAGAAAGATATCTTCACTAGCCATTCTTTTGGTGTTCGTGTATTCATTAATGAGACAACTGTGAAAGGCCCTCTTAGCTGGAGAGAGTACATTACTGGTACAGATAACTCAGGAGATGATCAGTATTTTCTGAAAACCAAAGGCTTTACTTCCAATATCAACATGCAAATGAATTCGTCTGATATTCCTGCAATTGTTGATATAGATGGAGACTCTGACCTTGATATCTTGATGTTTCGAGCCAGTGGCACATCCACAGTTGAGTTTCATAAAAATCTGAGTATTGAAAGGGACGGGAATTGTGATTCCCTGCAATACGAACGCATTACACAAACATGGGGGAATTTTCAGGAATGTCAGTGTGGAGAGTTTGCCTTTAACGGGAATGATTGTGCAACCTCAGGGGGAAGGGAGGAGCATCAGGGCGGTAAGTCAATACTATTGCTCGATAATGATAGTGATGGAGATTACGATGTGTTAATCTCAGAGGAAACTTGTGGTAACCTTTTCATTATGGAAAATACAGGAACCAATGAATCACCTTCCTTTAATTCAGCCAGTGCTGGTTTTCCTAATAGCAGTGATCCAGCTACAATGTTATTTTTTCCAGTAGGTTATTATGAAGATGCAGACTTTGATGGAGTAAGGGATATGTTGGTTTCGCCAAATGTTGCAAATAATGTATCTAACTCGGTAAACTTTGAGTCGTCAAGCTGGTTTTATAAAAATATAGGAACAGACAATAACCCACAATTTGAACTTAAAAATCGTAATTTTCTGCAGGATCAGACCATAGATCTTGGAGAAAATGCATCACCAGCCTTTGGTGATTATGATGGTGATGGTGACTTAGATATGATTTTGGGAAGTTATACTAACCAGGGGGCTCCGGGGTTTAATGCCACTCTTTTACTTTATGAAAACACTGGCTCGGTTAATGAACCTTCATATGTACTTAAAAGTGAAGATTACCTGCAACTTTCATTGTCAACGGTGTTTAATCTTAAACCAAAATTTCGTGATGTTAATGGGGATAACCGTGTCGATTTGGTATTTAGTGCAACTGAACTCTATAATTTCTCCACTAATGTTTACTACATATTGAACCGAGGTGAAGGGAAGTTTAACTTTGAAGAAGAGATACGTGTCTTATTTTCAAATATCGGTTTTGATGAGAACTTTGAGACCTATGACATCAGTGGAGATGGTTTGACGGACATACTCATAGGAAAGAGTACCGGAAAATTAGAATACTATGTTAATGTTGGAACGATAAATGCCCCGGTATTCAATTTGGAGGATGATACATTTTATGGGCTTAATTTTAGTACGTCGAGGTTGGATTTGAGTGTTACCATAGCTGATATTAATAGTGATGGTAACGCTGATATGATTGTTGGAGATAAACGGGGGAGTCTGACAATATATGATAATTTTCTTGCCCATGTTGAACAACCTGAGAATGGAATTACTGATTTTGTCTGGTCTTCAAATGAAGAGGTATCGACTTTTAATTTTGGAGGTAAACTGTATCCAGCAGTGGCTAACCTTTTTAATGAAGATAAACCCAGCCTGATTATAGGGACGGGGCAGGGAGGTTTACACCTATTGAGAAATTCAGATGCACTGGCTGGGTATGTCAACAGGTTTGATCTAGATATTTTTCCCAACCCGGTATTTAGTTCCTCCATGAAATACATTAATGTAAGCTCTAAGACTTCTGGTAATGCTACCATAATTTCCCTTCTTGGACAACAAGTGACAGACAGTTTTTATTTGCCTGCAAACACGGTGAAACCCATTTCGGTGGCAGGACTTAATCCGGGTATGTATATTGTTATCCTGTCTGCTGGGAATGAATATATACATCAACGGTTTATAGTTGTTGAATAAGGTGTACTTGTTTCTTCATATCAGGATTACAAAGGATCAGTTCATTTTTAAGAATGATTCAATAGACAACTTAAGGGTTTGGTTGCCTCATGTTACATTATTTGACTTAGATAACTATTCAGATACTACAACCATACAAACAGCAATTAAAGCTATGGATATAGCTGAAAAGGTATTTATACAGATTGAAGCAGAGGAAGGACCAGAGCTGGGAGGGGCTTTAAAGGTTTTAAATCAAGTTATTAAAAAAACTTCGGCTGTTATTGATTATCAAGGAAGTCATGAGACCTTGAATAAAATAATGATGCGTTTCAAAGATAAACAACTTGGTCAGGGCCTGTCGTTGCAGGAAAAAGTTCAGGAATTTTTCAGTGATTGATGGTAAAGTGGTCGGCATCCATATAAGCAGGAAATTTTTCTCTAAGGCCAGTGACGTCAGCGGGGTTCAGAGTAACTGTATGTATCTCCTCTCTGTCATCTGCTGCATAAAGTGCGTCACCTTTGGGCGTAATAATGGCTGAGTGACCGTTGTACCCTACCTGATTACCATCTTTACCAATTCGGTTAATACCAATTGTGTAGCTGAGGTTTTCTATGGACCTGGCTTTTAAAAGAATGTCCCAGGCATTGACTCTGGCAGCAGGCCAGTTTGCAATATAGATTGCAAGGTCATAACTCATTTGGTTACTTTCACCTTCCGGAAAATTTCTGCTCCATACAGGGAAACGTAGATCGTAGCAAATCAAAGGACAGATGCGCCACCCTTTCAAAGTTTCTATCAATCGCTCTTTTCCTGGAGAGTAGTGTTCATGCTCATTGGCCATTCTAAACAGGTGTCTTTTGTCATAAGAGCTGTATTGTCCATCTGGTTTCATCCAGACTAGCCTATTATAGTATTTACCACCTTCTTTAGCAATGAAGCTACCGCAAATTACAGCTTTGGTTTGTTCAGCCATTTGCTTCATCCACTTAAATACCTTGTAGTTCATGGGTTCGGCAAGTTCTTCTGCCTGCATGGAGAAACCGGTGCTGAACATTTCTGGCAGTATAATCAAATCGGTAGATTCATCGATCTGCCAAATCTTTTCTTCAAACATCGCAAGGTTCGCGTCTGAATTCTGCCAGTAAAGTGGCGATTGAATTAATGTTACCTTTAAATTCTGCATAATATCTTAGCAGCTTTTTCTATGGTTTCTTCATTTTTTGCAAAGCAGAATCTTAATATCTTATCATCCCTACGATTTTTATAAAAAGCTGAAATAGGTATAGAGGCAATGCTGTGCGTTTTTGTAAGATATTCGGCCATTTCCATGTCCGGTCGGTTAGAAATCTCTTGATATGAGAGTGATTGGAAGTAAGTACCATGACATGGTATCGGAATAAAACCAGAGTCTTTAATTTGACCCAGAAACAGGTCCCTTTTTTGCTGATAGAAGGCAGGCAATTGGGTGTAGTTACTTTCGGTTTTGAGGTATTCGGCAATAGCCAGTTGCACGGCTGTATTTACACTAAAGGTCACAAACTGGTGAACCTTTCTAATCTCAGCCATTATATCTGCAGGAGCCACTACGTAACCTACTTTCCATCCTGTGGCATGGAAAGTTTTTCCAAAAGAGAATACCGCAATACTTTGATCTGCAAGTGCAGGATATCTAAGTACGCTGGCATGAGTAAAATTATCAAATATGATATGCTCATAAACCTCATCACTCAGAATAAGCAGATTAGGATGTTGCATAGCTATTTTATCCAGCCGTCTCATGTCCTCACCAGTTAATATAGACCCGGTTGGGTTATGAGGTGTATTGATGATGATCATCCTTGTTTGGGAAGTGACCTTTTGCTCTACCTCATCCCAGTTAATAGAGAAGTCCGGCTGCTTGAGAGTAAGGTGCATTGGAATACCACCACTTAACCGTATGACTGGGGCATAACTGTCATATGCCGGGTCAAATAGGATAACCTCATCATCTGGGGAAATTAGTGCTGTTATCGTATTAAAAAGAGCCTCAGTAGCTCCAGAGGTAATAGTAATTTCAGTGTCAGGGTCAGCATAGTAATTAAAACGAGATTTTAGCATAACTCCTATTTGCTCTCGAAGTGCGGGAACCCCAGGCATGGGTGCATATTGATTGAACCCATTGGACATGTATTTATTTACCAGACCGATTAGCTCTTTTGAGACTTCAAAGTCAGGGAAGCCTTGAGAGAGATTAATGGCACTATGTTCCTGTGCCATTTTCGACATTACAGTGAAAATTGATGTGCCTACATCCGGAAGTTTTGACTTTAGTTTTGGCATATTATTTTTTTGCAGGAAGTACTACCCTGTAATCCACTTTCATCTTTCCTTTAGTTATGTTTTGGAGTTTCCCTTTAAGCATTCGCTTTTTCAGGGGAGAAAGGTGATCCGTAAATAATATACCTTCTATATGATCATATTCATGCTGAATAATCCTGGCTTTCATGCCATCATACGTTTCTTTATGTTCTACCCAGTTTTCATCAAAGTAGCGTATAGTAAGGCATTCATTTCTAAACACGTCCTCTCTGATGTTTGGAATACTCAAGCAGCCCTCTTCGAATGCCCATTCATCTCCGGTTTCTTCCAGTATTTGAGGGTTAATGAAAACCTTTTTAAAATCTTCCATATCCTCATCTTCTATTGGGCGTCCATCGACAACGAACATCCTTAAGCTTTTTCCAATTTGAGGTGCAGCTAAGCCAATGCCACTGGCGCCTTCCATGGTTTCAAACATATCTTCACTGAGTTGCTTGACATCCAACTCATCCTTTTCTATGTCCCTTGCCTTTTTCTTCAGCACAGGGTCTCCGTATACTACTATAGGATATATCATCTACTATTTAAGTTTCCTTATAATTTATTCAAAATTAATATATTTTTTCAAAAAGAGGGATTGCTGTCCAGGTAGGATTGTAAAATCACTGTAGCGCTTACCTTATCGATGTTGGCTTTGTTTCTTCTGTCTTTTTTCTTCATGCCCCCCTCTATCATAGCTGAAAACGCAATTTTGCTAGTAAATCGTTCATCTACTTCGCTGATATCGATATCGGGGAAGAGTTTTTTTAACTTGTCTATGAATTTGGTGACAGCTACTGTAGCATGAGTGTCTTCATTTTGAAGGTTTTTAGGCATGCCTATAACAAACCGTTCTACTGGTTCCTTGGAGCAGTAGTCTTTCAAAAAAATGAAGATTTCGCTAGTTGATACTGTTGTAAGGGGGGAAGCAATGATCTTCATAGGGTCTGTTGAAGCAATTCCTGTTCTTTTCAGCCCGTAGTCGATGCCTATAATTCTACCCACTAGTTAAACCGGATGCTTTCTTTAAAACGTGCTTTTACTTCTTTCTCCAGGATCAATGCTTTAGGAAATAGGATGTCATTTTCTATTTTTGCATGAGTGATCAGGTTTTTTTCGAGGTCTTTGAGTTCCTCATAAATGATCTTTACATGCAAAGGTGTTTGCTTATCGTAAGCATAATTATTGGTGATTTTACGAATGCCTTTCATTTCATCATCATGTTCACTATGCTCTACAGCATATCGCTGCAGCGAATGCTTTTCCATCAGATAATAAACCTGTGAAATGTTGCAGTTGTTTTTAGTGAATTTGTAAAGAGCTGAGATATAAGAAAAAAGTGTATCTTCTTCCTGATAAATGTGGTGAATGAAGTCTTCAACAAATAAAGGGAAGACGAACTTCAGGTCTTTTTCAATAAAATCATAGTTTGGGTGCCCAGCATGAAAATTATCTATTATACGCGCAATGTATGGTAATTTTTGCTTAATAAAAATGTAATGCGTGTGCTTGAGGTACTCAATAATAAGCTCTACAGGGTATTGCCTTAGTGAGAGATTCTCCTCCTGGCAATGGTAGACCGACTCCAGTTTTTGGACTACGGAATTTACATTGAGTCCCCTTTCTCTACAGGCTTGCTCAAGTGTTTTTTCTGAATAGTCATAAAACTCTATTCCAAAATAAAATAGTACAGAGGCATGCACGTAATTGTCGTCTACAATCTCTATGATCTTTTTGTTGTTCAAGGTCAAGGCTTATCTTATGGGATGAAAAACTGCAATGTAAATATACAAAACCTAATGTAATTTATTAAATAACCTTGACATAAGTCATAAAAGGTTAAAATATGTTGGTCAACAATTATTGTTTATGTCCCGTTAATAAGCTATATATTATTTTTAGGAAATTTATTTTTCTTTGTTTCAGTTTTATAGAAAAAATTTAAAAGCCGTGGATCAATACAAAAACTCAAAATATCAGATCAGACTTCCCATTATTTTATGCGTAGGTATAGCCGCTGGGGTTCTTATTGGAGCTACTTTTTCAGATTCTCCCCCGGTTCAGAACGACATCAACTCGAGTATGCAGAAGTTCAAAGAGGTGCTAACCATGATTGATCGCAACTATGTAGATGAAGTGGATACTGATGAGCTTGTAGAAGATGCCATTGAAAATATGCTTACCAAACTCGATCCTCATAGTACTTATATTTCAGCGGAGGATAGAATCAGGGCAAATGAGGATCTGCAAGGCAACTTTGAGGGAATAGGCATTGAGTTTAACATATTCAAAGATACCATTGTGGTAGTGTCTCCTTTAAGTGGTGGGCCAAGTGAGGCCGTTGGTGTTATGTCGGGTGATAAAATCGTTAAAATTGATGGGGAGAATGTCGCAGGCGTTGGCTTTACGAATAGAGATGTGCAGGAGCATTTAAAAGGACCTAAAGGAACGGAAGTAACCATTTCTGTTAAAAGAAGAGGCAAGAAGGGAGCCATCGAGTTTTCTATAATAAGAGATAAGATACCCCAGTACTCTGTTGATGCCAGCTATATGATTGACAGTGAAATTGGATATATTAAAGTAAGCCGTTTTTCAGCAACAACCTATGAAGAGTTCTTGGCATCTCTGAGAAAACTAAAAAAACTGGGTATGAAAAAACTAGTGCTTGATTTGCAAGGAAACCCAGGGGGATATATGAATCATGCTATTAATATGGTGGATGAGTTTTTGCCTAACAATAAGCTCATAGTTTATACCTTGGGGAAGCAGGAAAGGTTTAACAGTAAGGCTAACGCAAGCCGAAAGGGAGAGTTTGAAGAAGGGGAGCTCATAGTACTCGTTAATGAAGGCAGCGCATCAGCCTCCGAGATTGTAACCGGAGCATTGCAAGATAACGATCGTGCACTAGTGGTTGGGAGAAGAACATTTGGAAAAGGGTTAGTACAGGCTCCTATGAATCTTAGCGATGGCTCGGAGTTGCGCCTGACTATTTCACGCTATTATACGCCAAGTGGAAGGTCAATCCAGAAGCCTTATGAAGATAAAGATGAATATGCACATGATATTGTAGACCGTTATGAGCATGGAGAGTTCTTTAGTGCGGATAGTATCAAGTTTACGGATTCATTAAAATATCAAACAGCTCATGGCAGGACTGTATATGGAGGCGGAGGTATTATGCCAGATTATTTTGTGCCATTAGATACTAGTCTTACCTCAACTTATTTAAACAAGTTATTTACCAGCAATTCTGTGCAAGAGTATACTTTTAACTTTGTGGCCCAAAATAAGATCAGGTTAAATGCTATGAACTATGAGGAGTTTTATGCCGATTTCAAAGTAACCAATCAGATGCTGATGGATTTGGTTGAATCAGGAAAAGTCAATGGCGTAAAACCAAATTATGAGGATATGGAGAACTCAAAAGACCTATTTGAGCTTCATATAAAAGCGCAGATAGCACGACAAATATGGAATAATGAGGGGTTTTATCCGATTTACAACCAAACCAATGAGGTTCTGGAGCAAGCGATTAAACTTTTTGACGAAGCGGGTAATCTCGAGCGTGCTAAGTTTTAGTAAATAAGTTAATTTTTTCATGAAAAGCCTACCGGAAGAAGAATCGGTGGGCTTTTCTGTTGTGAGAAAACTACCGGTAATTATGTGTGGATTATATATTTCATGCTTTTATGAATTGATTATCTTTGGCCCTATATGGAGATAATTTGGTTAATAAGCGGTGTTATTTTAGGAGGTGTCGGATCCTGGATGATTGCGAAATTTAAATTTGCCAGCGAGGCAAAGGACTCAGAAGCTGGCCTGCAGGTAGAGAAAGAAAGGGTAGCAAATCTTCAGCGAGATGCTGATGTACTGAAGAAAGAACTTCAGGAAGAGAGAGCAAATGTGCTTGGTTTGAACAACAAGCTTTCATCTACGGAGGCGGACTATCGAAACTTAGAGGAGAAGCTTCGGGACCAGAAGCGAGAGTTAGAAAAGCTTCAGGAGAAATTTTCCTTGGAATTTAAAAATCTTGCCAACGAAATTTTCGAGGAAAAGAGCAGAAAGTTTACAGATCAAAATAAGATTAACCTTGGTGAACTACTTAACCCTCTTAGGGAAAAAATAACGGAGTTTGAGAAAAAAGTGGAGATGAATAGTAAAGAGAGTCTGGAGCAAAGCACCGCACTTAGAGAACAGCTAAAGGGGTTGCGTGAGCTTAACCAGCAAATGAGCAAGGAAGCTGAAAACCTAACCAGAGCCTTGAAAGGTGACACTAAAGCTCAAGGTAACTGGGGAGAATTTATCTTGGAAAGCGTTCTTGAAAAATCAGGGCTGGAGAAAGGGCGTGAGTATCTCGTACAAGAATCTTTTACCAATGAAGATGGAAGGAGGTTTCAACCTGATGTGATTATCCGTCTGCCTGAGGACAAAAACATTATCATTGATTCTAAAGTTTCGCTCATTGCCTATGAGAAATATGTTGCCGGAGACGAAGCTGAAAAGGAAATAAATTTAAAGGCCCATATATTATCCATCAGAAATCATTTGAAGGGACTTAACCTGAAGCAGTACGAGCAGTTGCATGGAGTTAAAGGGCTGGACTTTATATTGATGTTTGTGCCTATTGAACCGGCATTTAGTACTGCTGTTCAGTCAGATGTTCAGCTTTTTAATGATGCTTACGATAAGAATATTGTAATTGTAAGCCCTTCCACTTTAATGGCAACACTGCGAACTATTGCTAATATATGGAAAAACGAGTACCAAAGTCAGAATGCACTGGAGATAGCGAGACAAGGGGGAGATCTATACGATAAATTTGTGGCCTTTACCGAAGACCTTGTAAAGGTTGGAAATAGTCTTGACTCAACTCAGAAGGTGTATAGAGAAGCGATGAAGAAGCTTTATGATGGTCGGGGTAATCTTGTGAATAGAGCTAAGAAAATTAAGGAACTTGGGGCGAAAACCAGCAAAATATTAGATCAAAAGCTTATTGACAGGGCAAGCGAATCGGAATAGGCTGGTTATATGAAGTAGCGTTTATATTAGGGAATGAAAATAGCCTTTCATTAAGGCGATTCTGCTCAAAAGACCAAGTGTTGTATAGTTTGGTGTATAAATCTCAGCTCATTGAGTAAAGCTGGAGGTGCGCTTGGCTGAATACAGTGTTTTTATTTA
The DNA here is from genome assembly GCF_016775155.1 of Fulvivirga marina. Classification (GTDB taxonomy): domain Bacteria; phylum Bacteroidota; class Bacteroidia; order Cytophagales; family Cyclobacteriaceae; genus Fulvivirga; species Fulvivirga marina. Next base: position 24,174 of record NZ_JAEUGD010000003.1, read on the forward strand.
CTTCCGCCACCTATAATTTTAAAGAGACTTAGAATGCAAAAACTGACAGCAGATAATAAGTGGAAGAAGCTCATTATTGTAGGCGATAGGGTGTTGATCAAACCCAAAAAGCAGACAGAAAAAACGAGTAGTGGGTTATTTCTGCCGCCAAGTATTCAGGAGAAGGAAAAGATACAGAGCGGGTATGTGGTTAAGGCGGGACCTGGATATCCAATACCTACAACGGATGAAGATGATCTTTGGAAAGGGAAAGATAGTCAGGTGAGGTATATTCCACTACAGGCTGAAGAGGGGGATTTGGCTATATTTCTACAAAAAGGGGCGATAGAGATTATGTATGAAGATGAAAGGTATTTTATTGTGCCACAGTCTTCCATACTAATGCTAGAACGGGAGGAAAACCTTTAACGGATGTACTTTATTTATACTTACCCTTATTTGTCGGCCATTATAATAACATTAACAGCCAATTTAGTTTGCAAAAAGATTTTTATGCTTAAACATTCACCAATCTCTTATTTATTACTTTTTGTATTTTCTTCTATTGGTCAGGCATGCAGTCCGTTTGAAGGGCCGGTAGATAAGGAGAAATCCGATTCTTACTATTATTCGAAGTCAAAGAAGGAGGTCAGGTATAGTCCTATGGGGAATTGGTTTGAGTTGGGGAATTCAAAGGTCGATTCTGCTGATGTAGAGTCTTTCGAAGTCATTGATAGGGATTTTGGAAAGGATAAAAACCACGTATTTTATAAGACGCAGATAATAGATAGCGAAGTCGATAAGGAAACATTTATAGTTAAGGAGTTTCTGTGCTTTGATAAGAATAGAGTATATGTTCCAATAGACTATACTCCATATGACTTGAGGGGTCTGCTGCCCGAAAACCGTTACATGATGGTTATCGACCGAGCGAATCCTAAAACCTATGTTAAAGTGGATAGCGATTGGTCGAAGGATGATGCTAACTATTTTTACAATTACCAAAGGGTAGATGTTGACTATCAAACATTTGAAGTGATCAATGATCACTTTGCCAAGGACAAGAACATGGTTTACCTGTTAAAGTCTTTTTCCCTGCTTGAATCTTCCGTAGATCCGGCAACTGCTCAGAGGGTTGATGAGCGCTATATTGTAGATAAGAATAATTTATATGATTTTCAGCAGTATCGAGAGTCTGAAGAAGTTGATTCTCTTGTATCATTTAAGTGTTTTGATAGTAACAGCCTCAACTTTCTAGGGAAGAGTTTTCTCTTATTTGATGATAAGGTCATATTCGATGGAGTTGAATTACCAGATGTAGATTCCCGTTCTTTTAAAGTGGTGAAAGACTACTATAGCAAGGATAAAAATCATGTCTATGCCGGGAGTAAGATTATAAACGGTGCTGATCCCGCAAGCTTTGAAGTTCTCGAAACAACATTTTATTCAAAAGATAAAAACCATGTATTTGGTGAAGGAATTCTTATCGAAGAAGCGGACGCTGAAACCTTTGGGCCGATTGATCTTAATAAGAACATATTGCATAAAGACAAAAATCACACATACCAGTGGGGTAAGATCGTAGAAGAGGAAATGTAACAACTTATTAGAAACAGGTGTTGAGTATTACTGACTCTTTATTACTTTCACACTATGCAAGGACTATCAATTAATGCTATGAGAGTAGGGTGGAGGTATCGTCTGAGAAATTTTGACGAAACCTATGAATTTGAAACCCTGCAGAAGTTAAATTCTGAGAATTTTCTACTCAAAGACCTACATACCCTGGAGCGGTATGAACTCCATGACCTTGTGAAATTTGGGAGAGGTAAAGATTTTGAAATCAGGGAGCTATAAATACTTATCGTTTGTTTTTAGCAAATTCCTTTGCGAAGTACGTAAGAATAATGTCCGCACCTGCCCTTTTGATACTTAACAAGCTTTCGTTCATTGCAGAAGTTTTGTCAAGCCATCCCTTTTCTGCAGCAGCAGCTATCATGGCATATTCACCGCTAACATTGTAAGCCGCGATAGGAAGCTCGTAATTGTCTTTTAAAAGTTTTATTACATCCAGGTATGCCAAAGCAGGTTTTACCATTAGGAAATCGGCACCTTCTCCTACATCAAGATCGGCCTCAATGAGGGCCTCACGCTGGTTCGCCGGGTTCATCTGGTAAGTCTTTTTGTCTCCACTTTTAGGGGCCGAATCCAAGGCATCTCTGAATGGACCATAGAAAGCACTGGCATATTTAGCGCTATATGACATAATGGAAGTTTCGGTGAAGCCATTGCCATCCAGTATTTCGCGAATATATCCTACACGTCCATCCATCATATCAGATGGGCCGATAATATCAATTCCAGCTTCAGCCTGCGTAAGTGCCATTTTTCCTAATACATCCAGCGTCTCGTCATTCAGGATCTTTCCATTTTCATCTACAATACCATCATGCCCGTCAGAGCTGTAAGGGTCCATGGCAACATCAGTCATGACACATGCCTCAGGAAACCTTTTTTTTACCTCTTTGAGTGCGGTGATATAGAAAAAGTTGGGGTCATGGCTTTTGGTGGCCATTTTATCTTTGTGAGATTCATTCACAACGGGAAAGATGTCAAAAGCTGCGATACCAACCTTAAGGCACTCTTCAATCTCTTTAAGTATATGATCAATACCAAGTCGGCATATGCCGGGCATGGAGTTTACTTCTATTTTTGCCTTTGGGTCTTCCAGTAAAAACAATGGAAATATGAGGTCATCAGTAGTAACCTTTGTCTCTTCTACCATGGCTCTGATCACGGCAGACTTGCGATTTCTTCTTGGTCTGATCATCATTTGGCAAATATAGTAAACCTCGCCTTTATGCACTATGCGGCATGGGTAACTTTGATTTTCAATGTATAATAATTAGTGCGGAGTTATAAAAAATAACCCGATGACCATTGAATCATCGGGTTATAGATATCAACTATATCTTATAGTGTGTGAGATTACTTCTTAAAATTTGTAATTGTTTTTTCTATGATATCACAACACTCATGCAGTTGCTCTTCGGTCATTACCAAAGGAGGTGCAAACCTGATGATGTTACCATGAGTCGGTTTGGCCAGAAGCCCGTTATCTTTAAGTGCTACGCAAATGTCCCACGCAGTAGAGCTGTCCGGAGTATCGTTGATAACAACAGCATTGAGGAGTCCTTTTCCTCGAACCAGTTTTACCAAATCAGAGGATTCAATGAATTTGTTCATTCTATCTCTGAAAATTACTCCTAGCCTTTCGGCGTTTTCTGCCAGGTTTTCTTCCTTAACAACTTCTAGTGCTGCGATGGCTACTTTAGAGCCAAGTGGGTTTCCGCCAAAGGTGCTACCATGCTGTCCTGGTTTGATTACACCCATGATTTCGTTGTTAGTCAGAACGGCAGATACGGGATATACCCCTCCTGAAATTGCTTTGCCAAGGATTAGCATATCTGGCTTAACATTTTCGTGGTCGCAGGCCAAAAGCTTTCCGGTTCTTGCAATACCAGTCTGGATTTCATCTGCAATAAACAAGACTCCATATTTTTTACATAAAGCAGCTGCTTTTGATAGATAACCTTCGTCAGGTACAAATACACCCGCCTCACCTTGAATAGGTTCAACCAGGAAACCAGCGATATTTTCTTCTTTTAGCTGTGCCTCAAGTGCCTCAAGGTCATTATAAGGTACGCTAACGAAGCCAGGAGTATAGGGCCCAAAGCTCTTTCTTGCATCCTCATCATTTGAGAAGGAGATAACAGTAGTTGTTCTGCCATGGAAGTTGTTTTCACAAACAATGATCTTTGCTTCATTTTCAGGGATGCCTCTTTTTTCATAGGCATATTTCCTGCTTATCTTTATAGCTGTTTCAACGCCCTCTGCTCCTGTGTTCATGGGTAGTACTTTGTCAAACCCAAAGTATTCTGTAACGAACTTCTCATAAACCCCGAGTACATTGTTGAAAAATGCTCTTGAGGTTAGTGTTAGTATTTCGGCTTGCTCTTTTAAAGTGTTGATTATTTTAGGGTGACAGTGCCCTTGGTTTACTGCGCTGTAAGCAGAAAGAAAGTCATAATACTTCTTGCCTTCGATATCCCAGACAAATACGCCTTCTCCCTTAGCTAATACTACTGGAAGAGGATGATAATTGTGTGCTCCGTGCTTATCCTCAAGCTGCATTGTTTCCTGAGAGGTCAATTTTGATTTTGTGAGTGTTGCCATAACAGTAATATTTAATAATTAAAAAATGCACCACTCGTCACGGAGAGTAGTCATCCTTTCCTCATTTTAAAGGAGAGAAATCATCCTGAATTACAAAAGTAGTAAAATAAGCGTATATTTGTCAGCCTGACAATGGCATATTGCCTTGTCTTTCAAAGTTTAAGTTTCGGTTTGGAACTTGAATATAAGGCGTATGCAGATTAAAATATTCAATACCACTTTGAATATTAATAATCTTTTTCCGATATTTGCAGACCCAATTGAAAAAGGTACAAAATTTAATTTTTTATAAAGATGTCAAAAGTTTGCCAGATCACCGGAAAGAGGCCTCAAGTAGGAAACAATGTTTCTCACGCAAACAATAAAACTAAAAGAAGGTTTAATCCAAATCTTCACAAGAAGAGATTCTACCTTCCTGAGGAGGACAAGTGGATAACTTTGAAAGTTTCTACTTCAGCTTTAAGGACCATTAACAAGAATGGTATCACTGCCGTTTTGAAGAAAGCCAGGGCAAACGGTAATACATTAGTTTAGTAATAAAGCATTTAATAATATTTTATCATGGCTAAGAAAGGTAATAGAGTACAAGTGATAATGGAGTGCACTGAGCATAAGACTAGCGGAATGCCTGGTACTTCAAGATACATCACTACTAAGAATAGAAAAAATACTACCGAGAGATTGGAGTTGAAAAAGTATAACCCTATTCTTAAGAAATATACTGTTCACAAAGAAATTAAATAATTATGGCTAAGAAGGTAGTTGCAACCCTCCAGAAAAAAGAAGGTAAAAACTTCGCTAAAGTGATCAGAGCGGTGAAGTCTGAAAAGACCGGTGCTTACACTTTCAAGGAAGAGATGGTTCCTGTTGATCAGGTAAAAGATTCTTTAGCTAAAAGCTAAGAACCTCGTTAAAATATTAAATGATAGAAAAAGTCCCTTTCTGATGACCTTCAGGAGGGACTTTTTCGTTATCTTCAAATGGAGTATTGCGAAGGTGGCTCATACTCTCCTTAATCATTAGAATCAATAAGAATATGTCAATCTTTAGTGGGTTATTTTCAAAAGAAAAGAAAGAGTCTCTTGACAAGGGACTAGAAAAAACTAAAGAAAACTTTTTCACCAAGCTTGGTAAGGCCGTTGTAGGGAAATCCAAGGTAGATGAAGAAGTACTTGATGAGCTGGAAGAAGTACTTATAACTTCTGATGTGGGAGTAAATACCACGATTAAGATCATTCAAAGAATTGAAGACAGGGTGGCTCGTGATAAGTACCTTGGGGTAGATGAGCTTGATAAAATCCTCCGTGAAGAAATAGCCGGCCTTTTAGCTGAAAATAATACCAAAGATCTTAGTGATTTTTCATTGCCCGAAGGGAAAAAACCTTACGTTATTATGGTAGTAGGAGTCAATGGGGTAGGTAAAACCACCACCATTGGTAAGCTTTCGGCTCAGTATAAAAGAAAAGGGCTTAAAGTGGTGTTAGGAGCAGCCGATACCTTTAGGGCAGCGGCCGTTGATCAGATAAAATTATGGGGAGAGCGAGTTGGTGTACCGGTTGTCGCCAGAGGCATGAACACCGATCCATCGGCAGTGGCATTTGATGCCGTAAAACAAGGCGTGGAAGATAATGCTGACGTTGTTATTATTGATACTGCGGGTAGGCTGCATACCAAAGTTAACCTCATGAATGAGCTTTCCAAGATCAAAAGGGTAATGCAGAAATTTATACCTGATGCGCCGCATGAAGTTCTTTTGGTCTTAGATGGTAGTACCGGGCAAAATGCAGCGATCCAGGCGAGAGAGTTTACCAAGGCTACTGATGTGACTTCCCTAGCCATTACCAAACTGGATGGAACTGCGAAAGGTGGCGTTGTAATTGGTATATCTGACGAATTTAAAATACCTGTAAAATATATAGGTGTAGGAGAAAAAGTGGATGACCTACAGGTGTTTAACAAGATGGAGTTTGTTGACTCTTTCTTTAAAAAATCTGTTTGAGCCATACAGGTTAAGGCTTAAGACATTTCGTGACTTAAACTATCCCTCTTATGAATTTACAAACGAGATGTTCTTCTTGTGGGAAATTCATTTATTTCAAAGAAAGAGCTGTTGATAGGTTTGCTCTGGCAAGGAAGCTTGGAGTAAAAGTTGAATTGAATTGTGACTATTGCAATAAAACCCATGCATATCCTGTAAACAATATAAATGCCAGGCCGGCAAAATATTTGATCATCTTGCGTACGGTAATATTTGCAGTAGGAACCCCAGCATCTATTTTTGTGGTTATTTTTTGGGCAGGAAGCCTGAATAGTGTTAGAGCATTTGAAGCACTTGCTTGTTTTGTGATTGTGCCGTATTTGCTTTATGAAGCCATAAAATCTCATCAGGAACAACGAGTAAATTACTTTAATGCCAAACAGTACGGGTGAGACGCTCCTCTTGCTGTTTTCTTAGCAGTTTAACAACTTTCCTGAGTTAATTAACTATTTTTCTCATCGGAAATATGCTGTAGATGATCCTTAGGCAATTGTCCAAAATAGAACAGAAAGAATGTAGAGAAGATGTTTCGCATTTCTCTGATCATCAGTTTTAAGTACAGGAATTTACTTCAGACTTTTGCTATCCAAAGATTATAATCGGACAGGGGTTATTGGCGGTGCTCAGTGGCGATTTAAAATGTATTATTAATGAAGAACACCATTGGCTTGATAATCAGATGTTTGTTTTTCTAAATAAAGGTATCGAACTGTTGATAGAAGGAAGGGTGAAAAGCGTTTTGGTTATCCTCTACTGTGCAGGTTCTTCTGAGGTCGAAGGAGATGCTTATGAGTGGTATTGGCATGGGTATTCGGGCAGTGTGGTTGAAAAAGGTAGGGTGTTGAAAGCCAATAGGGAAATGTATTTAGCTTCACTTTTTTTCTTGACTGCCCTGCTACAGTTAGTATTTATGAAGAGGCTGGAGAAACAATAGTTGAGCTTGTGGAAAGTGACCTGCCAACAGGTAGTGAAACCGCTCTTAAGTACTTTGTTAAAAGAGGACTTGATCTTCGTAATAAAAAGATGGAACTGACTAATGTGATTACTTCCTAATATCAATGTAGGTGCCCGAATTGATTTTTTTATAATTAGATATTTATCAGGTATCTTAGTTGCTAACAATTAAAATGATTTGGATTCCGTTACTCAAGTTTTACTAGGTGCTGCAGTAGGAGAAGCTGTGGCAGGAAAAAAGGTAGGAAATAAAGCGATAATGTGGGGAGCTATTTGTGGTACTATTCCAGATCTGGATGTGATAGGTCGCTATTTTCTTGATACCGTGGAAGCATTGGATTTTCATAGAGGTATTTCACACTCCCTGTTGTTTGCTATTGTTGTTTCTCCTGTTCTTGGGTATGGAATAAGTCGTTTGTACAGTCAGGCCAGTGCTACATGGAAAGACTGGACATTGCTGGTGTTTCTCGGGCTGTTTACCCATGCCTTACTAGATTGTTTTACAACATGGGGTACTCAACTGTTCTGGCCTGTAGGTGATAGAGTTGCATTTAAGAGTGTTTTTGTCATAGATCCTCTTTACTCACTGCCCTTACTGGTATGTCTGGCCTGGTTGATATTTTTACCCAGAGGCAGTTCAAAAAGAAAGCGACTTAACAATGCCGGGCTAATTCTCAGCTCAGTATATCTGATGCTCACTTTGGTTGCTAAACATCAGGCCAATCAGGTTTTTGAAAATTCTTTTGATGCTCAGGGTATGGTGGTCGAGCGCTATGATAGTAGGCCTGCTCCCTTAAATATTGTTTTATGGACTGTAAATGCAGAAACCAGGGAGGGGTACTACATTGGTTATTACTCCTTTCTTGATATAGGGCAAAAAATAAAATATAACTTTTTTCCCAAGAGCCACTATCTGTTGGAGAATTACAGAGAGAATGAAAAAGTTAAAAAGCTCGTAGAAATAACAGAGGGGTGGTATACCGTAGAGGCAGCAGATAATGGCATTATCATCAACGATTTGCGATTTGGACAGAGTAGTGGCTGGCAAACGGGTGATGGTAATTTTGTGTTTGCCTATAATGTTTATCAAGGAGATTCTAAAACACGGGTTGATGAGGTGGAGAAAAAACTTAGTGATGGCAGTAAAATGCTTATGCCATTATGGAATCGCATCATGGGAAATTAATTTCTGGTTTATTTGTTCAAATCATCGGTTGAGGGCAGCTCAATAGTTTGTGGCCCCTTCCTCAATGGGATCCTGAAAATCAGATAATAGTTAAAACCCCAGCTTACGTTTTTGTCAGCGCGTCCATAACCCGGTATTTCGTGGGGTATAAGCTCATTGCGTTCAAAGGTATCAATGCCGAATTTGAACCTCGCGGTGTAGCCCAGCCAAATAAATTTCCACATTTTTACTTTCATGCCAGTTACCATTTCGAACCAATCAGCTTTTAGGTCAGTGTTAGAAATTTGAGATGTGCCATCTCCAAAAACGTCGTTGGTGTAACTAAAATTAAGTTCGTCTGAAAAAGTAGTTGTGGCATATCTAAGCCCAAAAAACAAGGCGCTCTGGTCAGGGTCCCGGTGAAGGAAATTAATATCCGGACCTACTTTAAAGTAGCTTCCTTCGACGGTATAAAGAGAGTTGCTGTTCTCCAGTGTGCGTTCCATTTGGCCATACTCCACATTTAAGAAGTAACGATAAAAGTCAATGTCTGCCTGAAACTCGTACTGTTTGTAATCTACTTTGCTGAAAGATTTTCCAAAGCCAATGAGGTCAGCACCTACCCTGATGCCCGTTGGAATAAACCTTCGACTTGTGGTGTCGAGTTGAACTTTTTCCTTCTGACTAAAAGCGGCCGAAGCCATGGTAACGAGACAAATACTAATTAAATATCTTAACATCTTCAGTGACTTGTTCAACAAGTATTTTATTCACGATTTTAATAGAACCGAAATCACTCCTTACATAGTCCAGGTCTGAAAACACCATTTCTATACCGCAATCCTCAGAAACCAAACGCGTGTTGGTATTATATTTTAATATTAAGGTATCAATACCCAGTTCTGAATCGAAAACAAACGTGGTTTGAACAGTATCAGGCCTGAGAGGAAGTTTGATATATGACGCCTCTACTTCTGAGAACAGTACACTGTCAGTACCTTGAGTAGTAACTTTGTTAATATTTAGCGTATCGGGCTCATTATTGTCGCTATTGTAAAACTTTATGTTTACAAAATTGGTTGTCTTGCTGTTGCAATCCGGGTCATCAAGACAGCTGGTTAATGAGATCGCTGCTGAGAGAATTAATATTGGTATAACTATTTTCATGAATAGGGCACAAATATAAGTATTGCAGTAAGAAGTGAGGGAGAAATAACCATAAAGTTTAGTGTACCAAAACATGTGCCATTTGATTGATGGTGCAGGTTTGAAGTAAAACCAGGAAGTATTGGCTTGCTTTTAAAGCCATTGGGTGAGATTGTATTTTGCGGTACTGTATAATAACTTTCGCATTGCCGTTCACTTTCGCTAATTTTGCAGCCACTTTATAAAACAGGAATAATTTGAAAACCAAGGGAAGAAAGAAGGACAAGGTAAATATAGTAACTCTCGGGTGTTCCAAAAATCTTGTGGACTCGGAAGTAATGCTTACCCAACTTCGAGGAAATAAGGTTAATGTCAGCCATGAAGCAGAAAACGATGATGCTAACATCATTATTGTTAATACTTGCGGCTTCATTGATAATGCCAAGCAAGAGTCGATTGACACTATACTTCGATATGCTGATGCCAAAGGGGAAGGGCTAATTGATAAACTCTATGTAACAGGGTGTTTGTCTCAAAGGTATAAGGATGATCTTGAAAAAGAGATTCCTATGGTAGATGCTTTCTTTGGTACGATGGAGCTTCCTATGCTCCTGAAAAAATTTAAGGCAGATTACAAGCATGAGTTGGTTGGGGAAAGAATACTGACAACTTCGAATCACTATGCCTATATGAAAATAGCAGAGGGATGTGATAGGCCTTGCTCATTTTGTGCTATACCTATTATGCGAGGTAAGCACGTTTCCAAAACTATAGAGCAGCTGGTGACTGAAGCTAAAAATCTTGCCAAAAATGGTACTAAAGAGCTGCTGTTGATAGCTCAGGATTCTACTTACTATGGCCTTGATATATATGGGAAAAGAAATCTTGCAGACCTACTCAGGAATCTCTCAGATGTAGAAGGTATCGATTGGATCAGGTTACATTATGCCTACCCTACAGGTTTTCCGCTGGATGTGTTGGACGTTATGGCTGAACGAGATAACATCTGCAATTATCTTGATATGCCATTGCAACACGGGTCGACCCGTATATTGAAGCATATGCGTCGAGGGACGACCCGAGAAAAGCAGGAGGAGCTGATTCAGACTATCAGAGAGAAAGTTCCAGATATAGCTTTAAGAACTACACTAATAGCCGGGTATCCAGGGGAGACCGAGGATGATTTCATTGAAATGCTGGGTTTTGTAGAAAGATCTCGCTTTGACAGACTGGGTATATTTACCTATTCACATGAAGAAAACACCCATGCATATAATTTTACTGACGATGTTCCGCAACAAGTGAAACAAGAAAGGGCGAATGTCGTAATGGAAGTACAGGAAAAGATTTCTTATGAACTGAATGAGCGGAAGATAGGTAAAACTTTCAAAGTACTTGTTGATAGAAAAGAGGGAGGGCAGTTTATAGGAAGAACGGAATACGATTCACCTGAAGTGGATAATGAAGTAATTATTGAAGAGCAAGCGAAACATTTAAGGTTAGGTGATTTTGTAAATGTTAAGATCAATGATGCGACAGAATTCGACTTGTACGGTGTAGTCATTTGACCGTTACTGTGAAAAGTGACCTCTTAACTTATTGATATGAACTTGACTAGAGTTGATTACAAAGATACCCATCAATTTTCATCATTATTTCTCGATTATATCCATGGGAAAGATCAACTCATGGAATTTTATGGGGAAAAACCTGAGATAGGTTCATTTAAAAAGCAGATTGCCACCAAGAATTTTTCCCCAGAAAACAGAAAGATTCTTTGTCAGACTTTGGCCAGTCAATATCAGAACCTTGAACTATCAGAAGTAACACGTCAAAACCTGGATCTACTTTCAGATTCCAATACTTTTACCGTCACAACGGGCCATCAACTTAATATTTTCACTGGGCCACTCTATTTTATCTACAAAATTGTAACGGTTATCAACATTTGTAAGCAGTTAAAAGCGGCTCACCCTGATAAGAATTTTGTGCCCGTCTACTGGATGGCCTCAGAGGATCATGATTTTGATGAGATCAGCTATTTTCGTCTAAATGGGAAAAAACATCACTGGAAAACGGAGCAAAAAGGTGCTGTCGGTCGGTTTAACCCAAAAGAATTGAAGGGTATCGTGGATGCGGTTCCTGGTATGCCTGATTTTTTTAGAAAGGCCTATTTAAAGCATGATACTTTAACTGATGCGGTACGGTACTATGTAAATGAGCTGTTTGGTCAGTATGGGTTGATCGCTGTTGATGGTGATAGCCCGGTTTTAAAAAGAATGTTTATACCCATAATTGAGGATGACGTTTTTAGAAATACAAGCAATGAACTTGTAGAGAAGCAATCTGAAAAGCTTAATAAGCTGGGCTACAAGACACAAATATTTCCCAGAGCCATCAACTTTTTTTACATGGATGGCGAGCTTAGAAGTCGCTTGGTCAAGGAGGACGGTATGTTTAAAGTTCTTGACACAGACCTGGAATATACGGAAGCGGAAATCCGTGATCTTATCTGTAATCACCCAGAGCGTTTTAGTCCGAATGTGGTACTTCGCCCTGTTTACGAAGAGTTTGTTCTGCCTAATCTCGCTTACATAGGCGGGCCTGCAGAAGTGACCTATTGGCTGCAGCTTAAGTCGGTATTTGATCATCACAATATACCATTCCCTGTTGTGATGCCACGAAACTTTGCCTTGGTAATACCCAAGAATATTTCTGCGAAATGGGGAAAAACACACCTTGCTATAGAAGATATGTTTTTAGATAAAGACCGACTTCATAAAAAGGCGGTAACTAAGCACTCATCAAGAGATATCCATCTCAATGGCCAGATGGAAAAAATACTCTTGCAATTTGAAAAAATAAAGGCTCAGGCAGTGAAAATTGACCCTACACTTGCACCGCATGTGGAGGCACAGCAGGTAAAAACAAAAAGGAGCCTTGAAAATATAGAGAAGAAATTTGTCAGGGCGGAAAAAAGACATCAAGCGGATATGCTCAGACAGGTTGATGCGGTGCTAGAGGAGCTTTTTCCTAATGGCAGTCCGCAAGAACGAGTAGATAATTTTCTTAATTTTTATCAGTCAGACCCCTCCTTTATTGATCAATTAATTACTTATTTTGAGCCTTTCGATTTCAGGTTCAATGTTTTAATCGATGGTTGATAAAAATACCTTACGAAAAGTTTATTTAGAGAAAAGACTCACTTTAAGTGCTGAGGAATATCAAAGAAGAAATAAGCTTCTTATCGATAGGTTGATTGAGTACATAGACTTTACTCAGGTTAATTTTTTGCATACATTTCTTTCTATAACAGATAAATATGAAGTCGATACTTTCTCTGTAATTAAAATAGTGAGAGAACTGAACCCTGATATAAACATTGTTATTTGTAAAACTTTGCCCAAGGGAGAGCTGTCTCATTATAAGCTTAATGACAGAACACGCATAGAGAAAAATAAATGGGGAATACCGGAGCCTGTTGAAGGTGACATAGCTGATATAGAGGGTATAGATCTGGTCTTAGTGCCGTTGATTTGCTTTGACAAGGTTGGGCACAGAGTAGGTTATGGAAAGGGTTTTTATGATAGGTTTTTGAAAAAAGTGCCGAAAGCCAGGAAGGTAGGGCTTGCACTGACACCACCTCTCGATATAATCAAATATTCGGATGAAATGGATGTAAGGCTGAATATGTGTGTAAGCCCCTTCGAAACTTATGAATTCTGATTATATTACTTTTTCAATGACGAACTTTCGTCCATTGAGCTCAATGCCCTCCTGAGCTGTTTTATCCATTAAGAGAGAACCAAGAGGTGAAGTTGGTGCGATGGCAAAATAATCCTTTCCATCAACTGTAATTTTACCCAGCCCTATAGAAATATAAAAGCTGCCATTATTGGTGATTACTAAGCTTCCCATCTGCGCTGAATCATAGCTTTTTGATGGTATAATTCTGCTTATAGTTTCTTTGAGCTTTCTGGCTTCGGCCAATTGTATAGCATTGTTTTCCATCTCTTGCTGCATCATTTCTCTTCCCGTTTCATACTTATCACCTGCCGAACTTTTGGTCTCATTATTGGCAGATTCTTGCGCAGAATCCATGGCATCCTTTGCGTTTTTAATACGCAGGTCTATCAGTTCGATGCACTTGTTATATAGCTTTTGCTTTAAACCTGGGTTCATGTTTATTTGGTGTCAAAATTATGGACACCAAATAAACACAATTACCAGAAATTATTGTTTGCAGAGGTCTGTATTTATTTCAATACGACATCACATTTAAAAAAGAATCATCCTTTGAAGGCAGTTGGCTTTCACCCATTAGGTATTTATCAACTGCAATGGCAGCTTCTCTGCCTTCGGAAATAGCCCATACCACCAATGACTGTCCTCTTCGGGCATCGCCCGCTGCAAAAATATGACTTACATTGGTTTGGTAGTTTTTAGTGTCAGCATTGCCTCGTGAATCGGTGCTTATACCAAAGGCTTGTAGCAATTTGTTTTCAGGCGAAAGGAAACCAATTGCCAATAAGGCAAGCTGACAGGGTATTTCCTTTTCGGACCCTTCTACTTCTTTAAAAGATTGCTTCCCGTTACTGTCAATGCTCCATTCTATGTCCACAAGCTTTACTTTTTTTAGCTGCCCCAGGTCATCTCCTATAAATTCTTTTGTTAAAATGGCCCACTGCCTCTGGCCCCCTTCTTCGTGAGAAGAAGAGGTGCGCAGAGTCATTGGCCATAATGGCCAGGGGTCGTTTTCTGTTCTATTAGGAAACGGTTTACTTAAAAGTTCAATTTGTGTAACAGATTGGGCTCCTTGTCGATGAGATGTACCGATGCAGTCGGACCCGGTATCTCCACCTCCAATAACCAGTACATCCTTATCTTTAGCCAATATCTGTTCTTCCTGAAGCTTGTCTCCCGCTACTTTTTTATTCTGCTGGGTGAGAAATTCCATGGCAAAATGCACCCCTTTAAGGTCACGCCCAGGAATAGGCAGGTCTCGGGGAAGAGTGGAGCCTGTGCAGATTACAACTGCATCATGGTTTGCATTGATCTCATCCGTTGAAATGTTGACGCCGATGTTTGCGTTTACTTCAAACTTGACCCCTTCAGCTTTCATGATATCTATTCTGCGATCTATTACCCATTTCTCAAGTTTAAAGTCAGGTATTCCGTATCTGAGTAGCCCACCGACTTTATTTTCCCGCTCATAAACAGTTACCGTGTGTCCCGCTCTATTGAGTTGGGCAGCTGTGGCCAGGCCCGCTGGGCCTGAACCTATGACAGCTACCTTTTTGTCGGTCCGGTTTTTAGGAGGGTGAGGGGTGATATACTCTAATTCGTAAGCCTTCTCGACAATGGTCTTTTCAATGTGTTCTATGGCTACTGGAGGTTTGTTTATGCCAAGTACACAGCTAGCCTCGCATGGAGCAGGGCATATTCTTCCTGTAAACTCGGGAAAGTTGTTGGTGGAAGAGAGGATCTGTATGGCCTCTTCCCACTGTTCGCGGTAAACAGCATCATTAAATTCAGGGATAACATTGCCCAAGGGGCAACCATTATGACAAAACGGTACTCCGCAGTCCATACATCTGGCGGCCTGTTGATTCGTTTTCTTTTCAGGGAATTCATCATAGATCTCCTTGAAATCTTTGATACGCTCCTGTGGAGGCCTCGACTGAGGCAATTCTCTATTATATTGTAAAAATCCGTCCTTCTGTCCCATGTTAAACTGCTACTTTTATCGAGTCCTTATTTTTCATTAAAATGGCTTTGTAATCGTTAGGAATAACCTTTACAAAGTGCTTTGAGGTCAGTGGCCATTGTTGTAGAATGTCTGAGGCAACGTTGCTTTCCGTGTATTCTTTGTGTCTGTTGAGCATGCTTTTTATTTTTTCCTCATCCTCATTGTCAAGGGGTTCCAGTGAAATCATTCCTTTGTTACAAAGCTCTTTGAATTGAGCTACGGGGTCAAATACATAGGCAATACCTCCGCTCATACCGGCTGCAAAGTTTTTCCCGGTAGGCCCGAGTATCACTACCCTGCCGCCTGTCATATATTCGCAGGCATGGTCGCCGACGCCTTCGACTACAACTTCTACTCCTGAGTTTCTGACGCAAAACCGTTCTCCGGCCATACCTCTTATGTAGGCTTCTCCTTTAGTTGCGCCATAAAAGGCTACATTGCCAATAATAATATTTTCTTCTGCTTCAAAGGTGGATTCAGCGTCAGGGTAAACTATCAGCTTGCCACCGCACATGCCTTTACCGAAATAATCGTTAGCCTCACCTTCAAGCTCAAAAGTGGAGCCGGAAGTCAGGAAGGCGCCGAAGCTCTGGCCAGCAGAACCTTTAAAATTGAAGTGAATAGTATCTTCAGGAAGACCATCTCCTTTGTGCTTTTTACTAACCTCATTGCTTAGCATGGCGCCCACTGAGCGGTCTGTATTTTTGATATCGAAATTCTTAAATACCTTTTTGCCATTTCCAATGGAAGGCCCTGCGGTATTAATAAGTTTCCAGTCCAGTACCTCATTGAGATTATGGTCTTGCTCTAGTTGTTTATAGGTGCCTACGTGTTCGCCAATAGGCTCTTTAAATAATATAGGCTTAAGATCAAGATCTTTAAACTTCCAATGATTGATTTCTGGCCTGACTCTGAGAACTTCTGTTTTGCCGACCATTTCATCGATTGTTCTAAACCCTAATTGAGCCATGATCTGGCGCAGGTCTTCGGCAAGGAAATTAAAGAAGTTAACAACATGGTCAGGGTCACCCGTAAATAATTTTCTTAGTTCAGGGTTTTGGGTTGCTATACCTACAGGGCATGTATTGAGGTGACATTTCCTCATCATAATACAGCCTTCTACTACAAGGGCAGCTGTAGAAACTCCCCATTCTTCCGCACCAAGTAAAGTGGCTACGGCCAAATCTTTCCCTGTTCTGATCTGTCCGTCAGTTTGTACGACGATCCTGCTTCTCAGGTCATTTTTTACCAGAGTTTGGTGCACCTCTGCTAGTCCGAGCTCCCAAGGCAGTCCAGCGTGTCTTATTGAGCTAAGTGGTGATGCTCCTGTTCCTCCGTCAGCTCCTGATATAAGTACCACATCGGCGTTAGCCTTGGAAACACCGGCGGCAACGGTACCCACACCAGCTTCTGATACCAGTTTTACATTTATCCGAGCCTCTCTGTTAGCATTTTTAAGATCATAAATGAGTTGCGCAAGGTCTTCTATTGAATAAATGTCATGGTGTGGTGGGGGTGATATCAGACCTACTCCAGGAGTGGAGTGACGTACCCTTCCTATCCATTCATCAACTTTATGACCTGGTAATTGCCCGCCTTCCCCTGGCTTAGCACCCTGAGCCATTTTTATTTGCAACTCATCTGCATTGGTAAGGTAGTAACTTGTTACCCCAAATCTTCCCGATGCCACTTGCTTAATTGCAGATCTTTCCCAGTCACCATTAGCTTTTCTTTCAAAGCGGACCTCGTCTTCCCCACCTTCTCCACTATTACTTTTGGCTCCTATGCGGTTCATGGCAATAGCCAAAGTGCTATGTGCTTCGTGAGAAATGGAGCCAAATGACATAGCCCCTGTGGCAAATCTTTTAAAAATATTTTCTTTGGGTTCTACCTCATCAATAGGTACGGGAGTAGTACTTTTAAATTCAAGAAGACCTCGAAGTGTTAGGGCATGCTTAGTCTGATCATTGATTTTTTTAGCATACTTTTTATATAGGTCAAAATTATTGGTACGTGTTGAGTGCTGTAAAAGGTGGATGGTTTCAGGGTTGAACAGGTGTTTTTCACCACGTCTTTTCCATTGATATACTCCACCAGTTTCTAAAAGCGCCGTGCTTTTATCTTGTTTATCAAATGCGGTGCGATGCCTGATAAGTACCTCTTTGGCTAAACCATCGAAGTTGAGGCCCTCGATGCGTGTTATAGTTCCTTTGAAGCATCGGTCTACTACCTTTTTACTGATGCCTAATGCCTCAAAAATCTGTGAGGATTGATAAGACTGTAGGGTGCTTATCCCCATTTTTGAAAGTACTTTGAGTAGTCCGTAACCAATAGCGTTCTGGTAGTTAGCCAAAGCCTGGTCTACATCCATTTCTTTTTCAAGCAGGCCTTTTTTGCAAAGGTCTTTAATTGACTCCAGGGCCATATAAGGGTTGACGGCACTTGCTCCATATCCGATGGCAGTAGCAAAGTGGTGTGTTTCTCTTATATCTCCAGCCTCTACGATGAGCCCGGCTTTGGTTCTGATCTTTTTCTCTACAAGGTCATGGTGTACTGCGCCGATAGCCATCAGGGAAGGGATAGGAGCATGGTTTTTATCAATGTTTCTGTCGGAAATGATAATTACCTTTTTTCTATCAGCAATTGCTTTTTCAGCAGCCATACAAATATTGTCCAGGCCTTCCTCGAGTCTGCCAGGTTTGCCATCCGCAACAAATACAGAGTTTATTACAGCATAGCTGAATCCGATATTTTCAAGGTTTTTAAACTTCTGAAGATCAGAGTTAAGTAAGACAGGTTGTGAAATATGAATTTGCTTTGTGTGCTCAGGAGTTTCATCCAAAATATTCAGACTTTCTCCAACTCGGGTGAATAGTGACATAACCATCCGTTCACGAATAGGGTCAATAGGAGGGTTGCTAACCTGAGCAAAGAGCTGCTTGAAGTAATTTGAAATATGCTGGCTCTGATCAGAAAGTGCAGCCAATGGAGTATCTGCACCCATTGAACCAACGGGTTCCGTGCCTGATACGGCCATTGCTCCTAAGATAACTTTTAGCTCTTCGGAGGTATACCCATAGGCTTGTTGCTTGAGCAATAACTTTTGCTCATCATCATGTGGATCTATGTTAGTTGGAGTTGGAATTAGCCTGAGCTTTACCCGATGTTCCTTGATCCAGTCCACATATGGCTTGCGGCTTGTAACTCTGGCTTTTACCTCCTCATCATACTCTACCTTCTTTTTGGTCAGGTCGGCTATAAGCATCTTTCCCGGTTGCATACGCCCTTTGCTAGCTATTTCGGCAGCAGGTACAGGGAGCGCACCGGCCTCTGAGGCTACTATCAATCGGTCATCCTTGGTGATATAATAGCGAGATGGTCTTAACCCATTGCGGTCAAGTGTAGCCCCTATTATATTTCCATCAGTAAATACTAAGGCTGCCGGGCCATCCCATGGCTCCATAAGAGAGGCGTGGTATTTGTAAAAAGCTTTTCTTTCTGTGTCCATCAGTGTGTTGTCCTCCCAGGCCTCAGGGATTAGCATCATCATAACATGCGGCAATGATCGGCCACTTAATACCAGCATTTCAACCAGTGAATCAAAGTTTGCTGAGTCGCTATGTGTCGGGTCAGTTACAGGAAGTAGCATTTTTAGCTCCTGATCCGTGAACAGGTTAGACCTCATCATAGCCTCTTTGGACTTCATTTTTGTGACATTACCACGGATAGTATTGATTTCTCCATTATGAGCTATGAATCTAAAGGGCTGAGCTAATTTCCAGTTCGGGAAGGTGTTAGTGGAAAACCTGGAATGAACAATAGCTAAAGCAGAAGTAACTGATACATCCTGTAGATCTAAGTAGTAAGGTCTTAGTTGCTGAGTTGTAAGTTGCCCTTTATATACAACTACCTTATGAGAGAGACTGGCAACATAAAACTCACTATTGTTGCCCTTAACATTATGACCTATATAATGAGTGGTATAATTTCTTAATACAAAAAGCTTTCGCTCCAACTGGTCACCGGTTAAGCCTTCTTTATGCTTTATAAAAACCTGTTCAATAACAGGCTCTACTTTTTTTGAGCCTGCACCAGGAATGCTGCGGTCAACCGGTACAGGTCTGTATCCGAGAACTTCAAGGCCTAAAATGTCTGCATGACGTTCCAGCACTTCGCGGCAGTCTTCTCTAACAGCCTTGCGGGAGGGGAAAAATAACATACCTACACCGTACGAACCCGCGGCAGGGATATTGAATCCGAGTTCGCTGCACTTTACTTCGAGGTACTCATGGGGGATTTGTATTAGAATACCTGCACCGTCACCTGTGTAGGGATCACATCCGGTGCCTCCTCGGTGTTCCATGTTTTCGAGCATGTCAATGGCATCCTGAACGATTTTATAGTCTTTGGTGCCATTGATGTTTGCGATACATCCGATTCCACATGAGTCATGTTCAAGCTCAGGGGTGTACAACCCACGCTTTAGTTGATTATTCATTAGCATAATTGGTTTGAAAAGTACTTTCAGGTAGGGCACAATACCAGAATTGAAATCAATATAATGAAAATTGTCTAATGTAAATCACTAAAGACTATGAGAGTTGGTAATTTTAGATTGTTTTTTTGTTAAATTTTTAATCAAATTGGGCTTTTCGTTGAAAATACGGAAATAGGAATCGTTTGCAGAAGCTGTTCCAACGAAAAATTAAATTTTATTACTTGGAGGCGCGTACCATTTCCTTTTTTCCTGGAGGACCCGGTAAGGTCTCCACGTTCAAATGGAGTGATTGGAGGTCTCTTTTAAGTTGCCCTTTGGCGCAGTAGGTGACAAATATTCCTCCATGTTTCATGGAATTGCTTATGTCTGAAAGGATAGTGATGTCCCAAAGTTCGGCTTGCTTATTTGGGGCAAAAGCATCGAAATAGATGATGTCAAAGGTGCTACCCTGAGCAACGTAATCTTCAAGTTTTGTCTGGATTTTGTTAAGGGTAAAGAAAGGGGAGATAACTATGTCCTCATTCCATTGGCTGGTGTGAATCTTTTCAAACCATGACTTGGCTTTAGGTAAATCAAGGTAAGAGGTGTAGTTGAGCTGCTTAATCAGTTCAAAATCAACGGGAAAGGCCTCTATGGAGGTGAAATGAACAGGTATTTGGTGTTTTTCCGCAAATTCAGCTGTTAATAGAGCATTGAGACCAGTGCCAAGGCCAACTTCAAAAATTTTGATGTTTTTAAGGCCCCTGCTTTTTTGGTGAGCAAGTCCCATTTCAATAAATACATGTCGCGATTCCTGAACTGCGCCATGAAATGAATGGTAAGTCTCATTAAGGTTTGGGACATACAAAGAATGTGATCCATCATCAGTGGTGATGAGTTTTATTTTTTCTTCGTTATTTCCGGCTTCCTTGGTCATCAGTTTTTTGTAATAAGTACAGTAGCAAAAGCAGCTACTCCTTCTTCTTTTCCCACAAACCCCAGTTTTTCAGTTGTTGTAGCTTTAATGGAAAGATCTCCCTGGTCAATATCCATTACATTACTAAGGCATTTTTTCATTTCAGGGATGTAAGGGTTGATCTTGGGTTGTTGGAGACAAATGGTGGAGTCGATATTTCCAACTTCCCAGCCTTCATTACGTATCAATGCTAGCACTTCTTTTAGGAGTATCTTGCTATCAATTCCTTTGAATTTTGGATCAGTGTCTGAAAAATGAAAGCCGATATCACGCATATTGGCAGCGCCAAGCAAGGCGTCACAAATAACATGGATCAGCACATCCGCATCAGAATGCCCCACAGCTCCTTTGGTATGTTCTATTTGTAAACCTCCAAGCCAGAACTCTGACCCTTCCTTTAGTTGGTGTACATCATACCCAAACCCGGTCCTTATTTTCATTCCTGTTATATAATTTCTTTTTGCTTTGATTTATAATGGAGTACTGTGCAGTTAGTCGGTGCCAGTATTTCTTTTACACTTTTATTGACCTGTTCTACGCTGACCTGCTGGATCTTTGTGGTTTCCTCGTTAGCCAGGTTGGTGTCGCCGGAAAGTGTTGCAATGGCTAGGTTTAATGCTCTGTTTAATACCTCAACTTCTGACATTACATGGCTGGCCTCGGCTTGATTTTTAACTTTCTCAAGCTCTTTTGTTGAAGTGCCTGAGGTTATAAGCTCATCTATAACTTCCTGGACCTCTTCTTCAGCTTTTTTAATGCTTACGTTAGAAGATACCTTTCCGCCAATAATAAGTAAGCCAGGGTCAATTGACCCTGTTATGGAAGCTCCAATCGAAGAGAAAGTTTCCTTTTCTTTAACTAGCTTTTCGTAAAGTCTCGAAGATGAGCCTCTTCCTAGAATGTCGCTAATGAGATCCGCGGTATGATAACCGTCATCAAATTTACCGGGGATGTGAAAAGTCATGTGAAGTGCATCTGCCGGGACATCTGCAGTTATCTCCATAAACCGCCGTTCTACCTGTTTAGGCTCCTGAGGTAACTCTCTTTTATAATCATTGCCACGGGGAATAGGGCCAAACCACTTTTCGGACAATCTTTTCACTTCATCAAACTTCACTTTTCCGGCTACAACCATGATGGCTTGGTTGGGTACATAGTGCTTGTTGAAAAAAGACTTTACATCTTCCATAGTAGCGTTTTCAATATGACTGATCTCTTTCCCTATAGTGGGCCACCGGTAAGAATGCTTTTGGTAAACTAGTGGGCGAAGTTTTAACCACAGATCACCATAAGGTTGATTAAGGTAACGTTGTTTAAATTCCTCAATCACCACCTTGCGCTGAACTTCCAGAACTTTGGGATCAAAAGAGAGACTCAACATACGGTCGGACTCCAGCCAAAACCCTGTTTCCAGATTTTGGGCAGGTAGGGTCATATAATAGTTTGTAATGTCGGTGCTGGTAAAAGCATTGTTCTCCCCGCCAGCGAGCTGTAAGGCCTCATCATAGTTAGCTATATTTTTTGAGCCACCGAACATCAGATGTTCGAAGAGGTGAGCAAAACCGGTCTTATCAGGGTGCTCATCTCTGGAGCCAACATCATATAGTATGTTTAAAACAGCTATCTGAACTGTGGGGTCCTCATGAACTATAACCCTTAGTCCATTTTCAAGTGTAAAGCTTTTAAAATCTATCATTGTGAATAGCAAAAATAAAAATATCACATCACTTTGCAGATAATACCAATGCTTTAATTTTGCTTACTAAATTTTGAATTATGCACTTTGACAGGAAGAAGTATTCCGATAAGATATTAAAAGAGCTTTATGAAGCTTTGTTGAGGCCTCGTATGATAGAAGAGAAGATGTTGATACTTCTCAGGCAGGGTAAAATAAGCAAATGGTTTTCAGGTATAGGTCAGGAGGCCATTTCCATTGGTTCTACAAAAGCTCTTGAAAGCGACGAATATATTCTTCCTATGCACCGTAATTTAGGCGTTTTTACTTCCAGAGAGGTGCCATACAGTCGTCTTTTTTCTCAATTTCAAGGGAAACTATCCGGTTTTACCAATGGCAGAGATCGCTCCTTTCACTTCGGTACCAACGATTATAATATAGTAGGCATGATCTCTCATCTAGGCCCGCAGTTGGCCGTGGCTGATGGTATTGCATTGGCAAACCGGCTTACGAAACAGGAAAAAGCCACGCTGGTTTTTACTGGAGATGGAGGTGCTAGTG
Source organism: Fulvivirga marina (assembly GCF_016775155.1). Taxonomy (GTDB): domain Bacteria; phylum Bacteroidota; class Bacteroidia; order Cytophagales; family Cyclobacteriaceae; genus Fulvivirga; species Fulvivirga marina. The sequence goes on from NZ_JAEUGD010000003.1 coordinate 47,130, forward strand.
AGGGTGATTTTCATGAAGCATTAAACGTAGCTGCTGTTTGGGATCTTCCGGTTATTTTCGTTATTGAGAACAATGGGTATGGCCTATCCACTCCAAGTAATGAGCAATTTAGGTTTAAAAGCTTCGTAGATAAAGGCCCGGGATATGGAATTGATGCAGTGAAGGTAGATGGAAATAACATACTTGAAGTTTATGATACTATTAAGCAGTTGGCCAAAAAAGTGCGTAAAAATCCCCGCCCGGTGATTGTAGAAGCAATAACTTTTAGAATGAGAGGTCACGAGGAGGCGTCAGGAACAAAATATGTTCCTAAAGACCTGATGGAGAAGTGGGCTAAAAAAGATCCGTTAGAAAACTTTGAACAGTACCTTCTTAAAGAAGGTGTAATTACTGAAGCTGATATTAAGAAATATCGAAAGATCATTCAGGAAAATATTGATGAAGGCCTGGAACAAGCATATGCTGAAGGTATGCCTCAGGCAACCATGGAAAAGGAGCTTTCTGATATGTACGCTCCTTATCAACAAGAGACGGTATCTCCATCAACGGATGTTAAAACCACTAAGCGATATGTGGATGCCATTTCGGATGGATTGCGTCAAAGTCTTGAAAAATACCATGAGTTAGTTATTATGGGGCAAGACATTGCCGAATATGGCGGTGTATTTAAAATTACAGAAGGCTTTGTTGATCAATTTGGTAAGGACAGAATCCGAAATACGCCATTATGTGAGTCTGCCATAATTGGTGTTGGACTTGGCATGTCAGTTAAAAAGCAAAAATCTGTTGTAGAGATGCAGTTTGCTGATTTTGTTACCTGCGGATTTAACCAAATAGTTAATAATCTTGCTAAATCGCACTATCGTTGGGGCCAGAATGCTGACGTAGTTGTGCGTATGCCAACAGGAGCGGGTGTTGCAGCCGGGCCTTTTCATAGTCAGTCCAATGAAGCATGGTTTTTTCATACCCCCGGCCTTAAGATAGTTTATCCTTCAAATCCTGCAGATGCTAAGGGGTTACTGTGTGCCGCTATTGAAGATCCAAACCCTGTGATTTATTTTGAACATAAATTTTTATATAGATCACTAAGTGAGGAGATATATGATGATTATTATACTATTGAAATTGGTAAGGCAAATCTTGTAGAAGAAGGCACTGATATCTCTATAATAACCTATGGTATGGGTGTGCATTGGGCAAAAGAAGTTATGCAAACGTTACCTGAACTTTCAGCTGATATTCTGGACCTAAGATCGTTATTGCCTTGGGATAAAGAGGCTGTTGAGGCAACAGTGAAGAAGACAAATCGTGTGTTGATTTTGCATGAAGATTGTATGAATGGAGGAGTTGGTGGTGAAATAAGCGCCTGGATCAGTGAAAATTGCTTCCGTCATCTTGATGCTCCTGTTTATCGTGTAGCTAGTCTGGATACAGCGGTTCCATTTTCTCCGCCGCTAGAGCAAAACTTCTTACCCAAAGGTAGGCTAAAACAAAAAATTAAGGATTTGGCGGAATTTTAATTAAATTAGTGCGTTTTAAAGGCTGGCTAATTTATTTTTTAACAGATTTCGCCTGATTTGAATATCCTAAGTCAATTTAAGTTTTTCAAGTTTAGCATGAGCTTACGACTGTTATTAGTTGGAGCGATGCTAGTGTTTGTTGTTGGTGTAGATGCTCCCGAGGTTCAGGCTCAGCAAAAATCACAATATGAAAAAATGCAGAAGAGGCGGAACAAGAGCAATCGCCGCCTGAAAAGAAGGGGAGATAAGGGGAAGTCAAATAGAAGAAGCTTAAGGGCTACCAAATTTAAAGTACGATCTAAGCAGGGAGAGAGGGCCTACAGAGGAGATATAACGGGAAGGAAGTTCCAAAGCAAAAGATCAACACGTCCTAAATGGGGTGCGCGTGTAGCTAAGCCAAATCCCTATGCCGGTAGGAAAAGGACTAGCGAGGCCAGTAGGGCCAAGGCATCAAAACAGACCCCAAGGTATTCTTCAAGAGAAAGAGAAAAAGCATGGAAAGGTGGTGCTGGACGAGCCAGCTTTGGTAGATCCATCCGGACAACTTTTACAGGGAAACGTGCTTATCAGCGAGTTAAAGGTTCTGGACGTTCAGCTACTCGAGACCCTGAAAGACCAAGAAAAATAACCAGAGTATCGCCAAGATCAGCTTCTGGAGCTTACAGGATTAGAAAGCGAAAGAAACCTTATGCCATAAGAGAAAGATCAAAATGGGAAAAGGCTTTTCAGGGAGATATTACGGGGAGAAAATTCAGAAGCAAAAGAACTACAGACAGGCCAACTATCCAGAAACCCAGAAATACAAGGTATACCAGTAAAGGGAGAAGGGGGGATAAGGCCTACAAAGGACGTATACAGGCAGGTTACCAATCTGCCAGTCGAACAAAAGAAAAGGCATGGAAGAAAGATATTTCAGGAAATAAGCTTAGGGTTCGTACTTCAGGTCAGCCAAAGTTCAATGATTCTCATTTTCAAAGCTATCCTAAAGGAAAAAGACAAGGCGATAAAGCTTACAAGGGTAAAATGAAGGGGGGGGGATTTAAGTCCATAAGCTCCAGAAAGGAAAAAGCTGGAAGAAGATCACTTTCATCAAGGCCTCCAGGGGATGGTACACGTAGGGCATGGAAGTTTCAGGGAAATATCAAGTCGGGCAAACCGCTAAAGGGCGGAGGTAGTGTAAGTGGTAGAAAGTGGAACAATAAGGGGAGAGCGGTGCAAGGCCGTGGCCTGAGAGACCAGGATAATCGAGTGGCCAGGTTTCAGGGGAATGTTAAAGGAGGTAGGCGCTTGAAGGGTGGTGGAAGTATTAGCGGTAAAAGATGGAATAACAATGGAAAATCAATTCAAGGCCGTGGCCCGAGAGATCAGGATAGCCGTGTAGCAAAGTTTCATGGAAATATTAAGGGTGGTAAACCATTGAAAGGTGGTGGAAGCATTAGCGGAAAGCGCTGGAATAACAAGGGGAAGTCTATTCAGGGTAGAGATCCAAGGGAGCAGGATAATCGAGTAGCCAGGTTTCAGGGAAATATTAAAGGAGGTAAACCTTTAAAGGGTGGTGGAAGTATTAGTGGTAAAAGGTGGAATAATAAGGGGCGGTCCATTCAGGGTAGAGGTCCAAGGGAGCAGGATAATCGAGTAGCCAGGTTTCAGGGAAATATTAATGGAGGTAAACCTTTTAAGGGTGGCGGAAGTATTAGTGGTAATAGGTGGAATAATAAGGGGCGGTCTATTCAGGGTAGAGGCCCAAGGGAGCAGGATAATCGAGTAGCCAGTTTTCAGGGAAATATAAAAGGAGGTAAACCTTTAAAGGGTGGCGGAAGTATTAGTGGTAAAAGGTGGAATAATAAGGGGCGGTCTATTCAGGGTAGAGGCCCAAGGGAGCAGGATAATCGAGTAGCCAGATTTCAGGGTAATATCAAGGGAGGCAAGCCTCTGAAAGGTGGAGGTAGCATAAGCAGGTCTGGTTGGAACAATAAAGGTAAGCCCGTACAGGGCCGAGAACCTAAAGGTCAGGATAGCAGAATTGCAAANACAATAAAGGTAAGCCCGTACAGGGCCGAGAACCTAAAGGTCAGGATAGCAGAATTGCAAAGTTTCAAGGAAATATTAAGCAATATATGCTTGAGAAAGGTCCTGATGATGCTCAAAAATATAGAGGCAATGAATACAGGGCATATTTAAGGGAAAAAGGCCCTGATGATGCTCATAAATATCGTGGCAGTATACAGCAGTTTCGCTTTAAGAGAAACCCCAACTCTGCAAAAGAGGCTTTGAAAAGAAAGCCTACGAATAAGGTTTATTATAAAAAGAAGCCGTATCAGGGGAATATCAAAGTCACTTCAAAAAGAAAGCCGAATAAATCAGCTGCTGAGGAAGCACTACAAAAGAAATACCCTGATAAAAACTACTTCAAGGGAGGAGAGTACCAGGGTAATATTAAAGCGAATTGGACTACTAAACGCAACCCTAGTAGTGCCGAAGATGCCTTGGAGGCCAGGCCTCCAGGTAAGGGAACTGCTAAAGGCATGGAATATCAGGGGCGTTTGAAAATGCCTACTTATAAAAAGAGACCAAATGCTGTTGAAGGGGCTCTAAAAGGAATTGGGCCGTCTAGCGCATCAATACAAGCCAGTAACTATCAGGGAAATATTAAAATGCGGAAAAAGCGCATTGAGGATAGACATCCTGATTTTAAATACTTGAGAAGTAGAACGAATGGTAAAGCCGAGAAGGATAAAGTTTTTAGCTTTAAACTATTGTGGTCAAAGATCTTTAAGAAAAATGAAAATCAACCGGATAACTTGAAACAAAAGGATAGAAAACCTCGATATGATAAGAAGGAGCAGGATATCTGGTATGATTAACAGTGAGACGGTATTTTAGACAATAATATAGCTTTAGAAGAAAATTGAATCAAATATATGAACTGGATACAATTAAATAGTAGTGAGGATTTGGAGAGAATTAAAGAAGAGTCTAGAGAAAGTCCTGTCGTTATATTTAAGCATAGTACTCGTTGCTCCATTAGTGATATGGCATTGAACCGGTTGGAGCGGTCTTGGTCAGATCAGGACATGGTGAATGTAAAGCCTTACTACCTCGACCTAATCAGCAACCGTAATGTTTCCGATGAAGTGGCCGAGGTTTTTAAGGTAAGACATGAATCGCCTCAGGTTTTGATCGTTAAGAACGGTGAAGTCATTCACAGTGACTCCCACATGGGCATTAACTACAATACGATAAAAGATCTTGCTAAAAATTAAAAGTCACACTTTGCTTGATACTATCTGCCAGGCTTAGTGCGACCGGGCAAGTTAAGGCAGATCGTTTAAGTTTTTCTTTTTGAAGGTCTGTAGCGTTTAAATTATCTATGCTGAAATCAATCTTGATTTCAGCTATTTTCCTTGGGTTTGCACCCATTGTTTTGGTTACATTGGCCTTTAATCCGGTAAGGTCAATGCCCTCTCTATTAGCTGTAATTCCCATTAGTGTCATCATGCAACTGCTTAAGGCAGAGCTAACCAAGTCAGTCGGTGAAAAGGCTTCCCCTTTTCCGTTATTGTCAACGGGGGCATCGGTGATGATTTTATTATTTGACGTTAAATGTATGGCAGTTGTTCGCAAGTCTCCCAGATATTCCGTGGTCATTGAGTGCATAATTGTGTTCAATTTTAAACTATAATTTAGTAATTTGCGTTACAGCATATAATCGCTAAATTTAAGAATCTTTTATTTCCAATTATTTTAATATGCGCAAAAAAGCGTACTTCATTTTACTCTTTTTGTTTCCTATGCTTAGCTTGGCACAGAATCAGGATGCCGAAAGTTATGATAAGGAATTTGTATGGGGTATAAACAAGAATACGGCTGGAGGCTTGATAGGAGGCTTCATGCTAAGAAGCTCAAAGCGAATTGGAGATAAGCTGTATCAAAGCCTTGGAGTGGAAATCGTAAATGTGAAACACCCATTGGAGGTGCGGCGTAATTCAAATATTACGGGTAACCTTTTTATTTACGGCAAAACAAATTACTTATATGCAATTAGGGCTCAGTATGGGAGGGAACTTATTCTGTTCAGAAAGGCTCCTCAGCAAGGGGTCGAGCTTAAGTTGATAACGGCGATTGGCCCATCAATTGGGGTTGTGGCTCCTTACTATATTGATTATGATGCAGATGGACGCAATAACCCTTCCGTATCCTCGCGAAAAGAGCAATACGATCCTTATAAGCACAATGCCGATTTTATTCTAGGTACAGGGCATATTCTTCAGGGTATCCAGGAATCTAAAATTCAGTTGGGAGCTAATGTTAAGGCGGCTTTGAGTTTCGAGCTAGGAACTTCAAAAACGAGTGTTACAGGGTTTGAAGCAGGATTTTTATTGGATGCCTATACAAAGGAAATTCCGCTCATAGAAACTGCTGATAACAAGGCTATATTCCCCACGGCATTTATTACCCTTTTCTACGGAAAGCGTAGATAATCAGCATTAGTTTGTGGTAATGAAAGTGTTAATTCATAATTTTGCAGCTTAAATACATACGCCATGATAGAACTTCCGGTAATTTCAGAAGGAGAAGAAAAGAAAAAGCGTAAACCAGACTGGCTGAGGGTAAAATTACCTATCGGTAAGGAGTACGCTAAAGTTAGGAAACTGGTAGATAATCATAAGTTGCATACTATTTGCGAAAGTGGTAGTTGCCCCAATATGGGAGAATGTTGGGGGGCAGGTACGGCAACATTTATGATATTGGGTAATGTTTGTACGCGTAGCTGCACATTTTGTGCAGTAGCTACTGGCCGCCCTCCTGAGTATGATGCTGAAGAACCGAAGCGAGTAGCAGAAGCCATAAAGCTTATGGAGGTAAAACATGCGGTTTTAACATCTGTTAATCGTGATGAACTGAAAGACCGAGGTGCCGAAATCTGGTACCAGACCGTGGTCGAGACTAAGAAGCTAAGTCCAAGAACAACAATAGAGACACTTATTCCTGACGTCAAAGGTAATTGGGATGCACTTTATCGTATGATTGAAGGAGGGCAGGAGGTCGTGTCGCACAATGTAGAAACCGTAGAACGCTTATACCGTCGTGTGAGGCCTCAGGCAAAATATCAAAGAAGTCTTGATCAAATAAAACGGACTAATGAGGCTGGTAAACGAACAAAGTCTGGTATAATGCTTGGTGTGGGAGAAACGATAGATGAAGTACACAAGGCTATGGACGATCTTGCAGAACATGGCTTACACATCTTAACGTTAGGACAGTATTTGCAGCCGACAAAAAGACATCTTGAGGTTGCTGAGTTTATACACCCAGATCAATTTGAGGCATATAGAGAAGAAGGATTGAAAAGAGGCTTAAAGTATGTTGAGTCAGGGCCATTAGTCAGGTCCTCTTATCATGCGGAACGTCACGTAAATGTTCCTATATAAAAGTAAGGTATTCTCAGTTCATGCTTCATGAACTGAGAATACCTTACTTTCTTAATCTTTTTTCAGTCTTTGGTTCTGCAATTTATCTACAACAGGTCTCTCGCCCCTGTTTGCTAACACCCAAGCTGTATAGTAAACCAGCTTTGATCTTTTTGTTAGCATATCAAAGTTAATCTTATCGATTGTATCTGAAGGCTGGTGATAGTCTTCATGCACACCGTTGAAATAGAAAATAATAGGAACATTATTTTTAGCAAAATTCCAGTGGTCTGAGCGATAATAAATTCGATCAGGGTGGTTCTCGTCATTGTAAGTGTAATCCAGTTCGAACTGAGTATAAGTTTCATTAACCTTTTCACTGATCTCGTGGAGTTCAGTAGATAAGCGGTTGGATCCAACGAGATACACGTAATTTGGGTTGTCCTTATGTTCCGGGTCTATACGACCTATCATGTCAATGTTTAAGTCTACAATGGTGTTTTCAAGTGGGAATACAGGGTGAGCAGCATAATAAGCAGAGCCCAAAAGCCCTTTTTCTTCTCCGGTCACTAGCATAAATAGCATGCTTCTTCTCGGGCCGTTGCCATCTGCCTTGGCTTTTACAAATGCCTCGGCCAGCTCCATTATTGCAGAAGTGCCAGATCCATCATCATCCGCACCATTGTTGATCTTGTCTCCCTGGCGCCCTATATGATCGTAGTGGGCAGTAATAACTACTAGCTCCTCTTTCTTATCAGAGCCTTCCAAATACCCTAATACATTTTCAGTATTAACCATTTTAGTTTTTTGCTCAGTTTTGAACACAACTTTTGAAGTCTTTACTTTTTTAAGTTTGTCAGGTGTCTCTGCGATTTCTTTAAGTTTTGATAAAGGGGTATTGAAAATGTCGTTTATGACAGAAGGGGCAACAAAAAACACCCCTGAACCCATGCCTTTTGTTTTTGGCTTTTCCAAGGTTAAATTTCCACCTGATAACCATCCCTTAAATTGGCTTGCCAGCCCCACAAATTCTTCGTCAGTAGTTGTGCTTGCTACAAAAACAGTTGTCGCTCCCTTTTTTGTCGCGGTTTCTATAGCACCTTGAGAGGCTTGTATATTATTAACCAATACCAATACTGCTTTATCTTCTATCTCTACTTGTTCGTAGTCTGATGGTGTGCCATTACCAGCAAAAACAATTTCAGAACTGACTTCTTCTCCGGTATCTGCAGACCCATAGAATACTACCTTTTCATAGTTATCATATCTGTTGTTTTTTACTTTTAAATATATTTCTCCAGGAGTGTTTTTGTACAATTCAACAGGTTGGAAATAGCTCATTTTTTCACCGTCCTTAACGGGCGGGAGGAGGCCTATATCTTCAAAGTGGTTACTGATGAACGTTGCGGCCATTTTTTGGCCTCTTTCGCCTGTTTCGCGACCTTCAAGTGCGTCTGAAGCCAGTATAGAAAGATAATCGTAGAGATCTTCTTTTGTAATCGTCTCGGCATATTTCTGAGCTCTGGAGTCGGTCTGGGCATTGACACTCAGAAAAGCACAGCTCATCAATATGACTGATAAAAGCTTTTTCATAAGCATTTCAAAATTTATGTTTAAAATCCCCCAAAAATAATCAAAATGTATACCGTAGGAGCTTTTGATTTCAAATTTGTTACAAGCGGTAAACTATCTTTATCAACGTTTGCGGTCAGTTGCTTTAATTGTTTTCCACATCAGCTTTTGTCCTAAATATATCCTACATTTGTACCCCCAAACTGGGGCTGTTAGAATATACTATAAGGAACTTATTTTATCCATTTATGAAACTAAATGTCAATAACTTGGAGCGGTTTGACACCCGGCACAACGGACCGGATGAACAGCAAATTCAGGAGATGTTAAAAGCAGTAAATGCAGGATCTCTGGATGAGTTAATTGATCAAACTATTCCAAAGTCGATTCAGCTAAAAAAAGAGCTTAGTCTACCTGTTGCGAAAACAGAGTACAAGTTTCTTAATGACTTCAAGAAACTGGCGCAAAAAAATAAGATCTTCAGGTCTTACATTGGCACAGGGTATTACAATTGCGTGGTTCCTGGTGTTATTCTGAGAAATATATTGGAAAACCCGGGATGGTATACAGCTTATACACCTTATCAGGCAGAGATTGCTCAAGGTAGGCTGGAGGCTTTGATCAATTTTCAAACCATGGTTATCGATCTGACTGGTATGGAGATAGCCAATGCTTCTTTGTTAGATGAAGGTACAGCAGCAGCAGAGGCAATGACTATGCTTGCTGGAGCAAGAAAGGGAGGAAAGAAGAGTGCTTCGAGGTTCTTTGTGGATCAAAATACGTTCCCTCAAACCATCGATGTGCTAAAGACACGTGCACTTCCGGTTGGTATTGAATTGGTGATAGGAGATGTTAAGGAAGTTGATCTTGCAGACCCGGAGCTTTACGGCATTTTGGTTCAAAACCCAAATAATGACGGCTCAATCATTGACTATTCTGAGTTTATCTCAAAAGCTAAGAAAAATGATGTTTCTGTTGCAGTAGCAGCGGATCTGATGAGCTTACTATTGATGAAATCCCCAGGAGAAATGGGGGCTGATGTAGTAGTTGGGACCAGTCAGCGTTTTGGTGTGCCTATGGGTTATGGGGGGCCCCACGCTGGATTCTTTGCAACGAAAGATACATTTAAAAGACAGATACCTGGACGAATTATTGGAGCTTCATTAGATGCGCAGGGAAACAGTGGCTATCGCATGGCTTTACAAACACGGGAGCAACATATCCGGAGAGAAAAGGCGACTTCCAACATTTGTACAGCTCAGGTGCTTTTGGCGGTTATGTCAGGTATGTTTGCTGTTTATCATGGACCTAAGGGCCTTAAAAATATAGCAAGCAGGATTCACGGATTAACCCAGTTACTGGATAATGGGATAAAGAGCCTAGGGTATGAACAAGTAAATGAAAACTATTTTGATACACTAAAGATCAATGTAGGCGAAACTTCTAAACTTCAAGAGTTGGCTTTACAGAGAGAAATGAACTTCAGATATTTTGGAGATGGCTCTGTTGGCATATCACTTGATGAAACAACCCGAGTACCTGATATTGCAGAAATACTTGAAGTGTTTGCTGGGGCTGCGGCTAAAACATTGACTTTTGATTTAGATAAGGAATGTGAAAACCTGAAAGTGAAATGGCCATCTGATCTTCAAAGGCAATCGGAGTACCTTACCCACCCTATTTTCAATGTTCATCATTCTGAGCATGAAATGTTGAGGTATATTAAAAAACTGGAGAATAAGGACCTTTCTCTTGTGCATTCAATGATCTCCCTTGGGTCATGCACTATGAAACTGAATGCTACTACTGAAATGATCCCTGTCACATGGCCAGAATTTGGAAGCATTCACCCGTTTGCGCCAGAAGATCAGGCAGAGGGATACCACGAGATGTTTAAAGATTTGGGTGATTGGCTGAGTGAGATTACAGGTTTTGCTGCAGTGTCGTTACAACCCAATAGTGGTGCGCAAGGTGAGTATGCTGGTCTGATGGTAATTAGAGCATATCACGAAAGTAGAGGAGAGGCGCAGCGTAACATAACCCTAATACCTTCTTCAGCACATGGTACTAACCCAGCCAGTGCTGTTATGGCCGGAATGAAAGTCGTAATTGTAAAATGCGATGAGAAGGGTAATATTGATGTTGATGACCTAAGAGCTAAGGCCGAAACACACAAAGATAACCTTTCAGCACTCATGGTCACTTACCCATCTACTCACGGTGTGTTCGAAGAAAGTATCATAGAAATATGCGATATCATTCATGAAAATGGAGGGCAGGTGTATATGGATGGGGCAAATATGAATGCTCAGGTTGGTTTGACTAGCCCTGCTAACATAGGTGCAGATGTTTGTCACTTGAATTTGCATAAAACCTTCTGTATACCCCATGGCGGAGGTGGTCCTGGTGTGGGGCCAATAGGCGTTGCTGAACAGTTGGTGCCGTTCCTCCCTGGTAATCCAGTCGTTAAAACGGGAGGAAATAACGCTATAACAGCTGTATCTGCAGCTCCTTGGGGAAGCGCAAGCATTCTGACCATATCATACGCTTATATTGCTATGATGGGAAGAAAGGGGCTTAAGTCTGCTACCCAGTTAGCTATACTCAATGCTAACTATATTAAAGAGCGATTGGCAGAGTATTATCCGGTACTGTACGTTGGTAAAAACGGGAGATGTGCTCACGAAATGATTGTGGATTGTCGTGAATTCAAAAAGGTTGGTGTTGAAGTTGAAGATATTGCCAAGCGCTTGATGGACTATGGCTTTCATGCTCCTACGGTATCATTTCCAGTGGCAGGTACTTTAATGATAGAGCCCACCGAAAGTGAAGCGAAAGAAGAGCTGGATCGTTTTTGTGAAGCTATGATAGAGATCCGAAAGGAAATTAAAGAGATTGTAGATGGTGTTGCAGATAGAGAGAATAATGTTCTGAAAAACGCACCTCATACTGCCACTGTTATTACAAATGATCATTGGGATAGACCCTATAGCCGTGAAAAAGCAGCCTACCCATTGAGTTATATTAGAGAGAGTAAGTTTTGGCCTTCTGTAGGTAGAGTTGACAATGCTTACGGTGACAGAAACCTCGTTTGTAGTTGCCTTCCGTTGGAAGAATACGAAAGTGACACCGAAGCTGTTGAGGCTTAGAAGTAAAAAGGAATATCCATATCAGACAAAGAGGCTCTCAAAACGGGAGCCTCTTTTTTTGTCTTGCAACAACAATGTACTTTATATATTGTATAAGCCTATAAAAAAAATTCTAGTTTGATGTACTAAATATCTCGTATGCCAAACTAATCTGTACTCAGTGTTAAATGAAGTACTTTATAACGCATTTAGGCAGGCCGTTCATTATGTAAGTTTTGCGACATAAATGAATTGAAAAGCCAAATAATATTTGGGATATTTGGCTTGAAATAAAATTTTTCAACCTAAACCAATTTTAATTATGTTTAATAATTACCGCTGGCGGTACATGGTATCGCTATTCCTTATGGTTTCTGCATCCAGTGCATATGCACAGGATGGAAAGCCAGACAAACCGATCAAAAAGGGGATTGACAAACAAGTCAGGTTTGAAGCAAATCAAGCCAGAATGACTGACGTTGATCAGCTTTTCAAAACACACCTTAATACCAGAGAGCAGGATGAGTTAAGGGTAAAGCGGGCCTTTGTTGACAAACTTGGCTTTGAGCATACCCGATATCAGCAGTTCTATAAAGGAATCAAAGTAGAGTTTGGTGCATATATCGTTCATTCAAAGGACGGTGTAGTGAGCTCGATGAATGGAGACTTCAAAGAGGTTAAGGAGGTAAATACTACTCCTTCACTTTCCAGCGAAGCTGCTTTTGGTAGTGCATTAAGTCATGTTGGGGCCAAGGAGTACTTGTGGCAGGATAGTCAGAATGCTCGGGTAATAAACTATGAAAAGCCTCAGGGAGAACTAGTGATTCTTGATAGCAGACTAGCTTACAAATTTGATGTATACGCTACTAAGCCATTATACAGAGCTGATGTTTATATTGATGCTCAGTCTGGGGAGTTCATTATGGAAAACAAGAGAATCCATCATGCTAATACTCCTGCAACAGGTACCAGTCTTTACAATGGAACAGTTTCGTTTACAGCTGATAGTTATACTGGAGGGTACCGTTTGCGTCAGACAGCTGATGGAAATGGTATTGAGACCTATGATTTGAATAATGGAACAAATTATAACAATGCTTCCGATATAACCAGTAGTTCAACTTCATTTACAGGAAATGCTACAGGGGTACAGGCTCACTACGGTGCGGAACAAACTTATAAGTATTTTTTCCAAGAACATGGAAGAAACTCTTATAATGGAAGTGGCGCTGTTATTCGGTCTTATGTTAGCTATTCAACAAACTATGTTAACGCATTTTGGGATGGTAGCAGAATGACATACGGTGATGGTGATGGAACGAACTATGGTCCTTTAGTATCATTAGATATTTGCGGGCATGAAGTGACTCACGGAGTTACCGAGTATACCTCTAATCTTGTATACAGCTACGAATCAGGAGCAATGAACGAATCACTTTCCGATATTTTCGGCGAATCAATTGAGCAGTTTGCGACTGGAAGTAATGACTGGATAATGGGTGATGATATTGGTGCAGGTGGTAGTGGAGGAGCTATCCGCTCACTAAGCAACCCTAATGCATTCAGTGACCCTGATACTTACAAGGGTTCATTCTGGTACAGCGGTTCTGGTGACAATGGTGGAGTACACACGAATAGTGGTGTGATGAACCACTGGTTCTACATTTTGTCAGTAGGTAAGTCTGGTACAAATGATAATGGCGACGCTTATAGCGTAACAGGAATTGGCATTGCGAAGGCTCAGCAAATCGCGTATAGAATGAATGCTACCTATTTTACATCTAACTCGAACTATAACGATGCCAGGCAGTATGGAATACAAGCTGCTATTGATTTATATGGAGCAGACTCTCCTGAGCATATAGCTACACAAAATGCATGGTATGCTGTAGGTCTAGGAAATGAGTATGGTAATAGCACTCCTCCTACCTGCGCTACAGGTACTGTTACTTTGACTTTAGTTTTTGATAATTATCCTGAAGAAACCAGTTGGACTCTGACAAATAGCTCTGGTACTACTGTAGCTTCCGGAGGAACTTATGGTTCTGAACCAGATGGCTCAACTCTAACTGAGACCTTCAATTTAGCTGCAGGTGATTACACCTTTACTATCAATGATAGCTATGGAGACGGAATTTGCTGCTCTTATGGTAATGGGTCTTATACTTTGACTGATAATGGAAGTGGAGAGACTTTGGCCAGTGGAGGTAGTTTTGGATCTTCGGATCAGGCAAATATTTGCGTTGATGGTGGAGGAAGTGCTGATACAGAAGCTCCTACAGCTCCGGGCTCTTTGGTAGCGTCAGGTATTACCAGTTCAAGCGCAACATTGACCTGGAATGCATCCACTGACAATGTTGGTGTTACGGGCTATGATGTTTACTTAGGAGGATCATTAGTGAATTCTACTACAAGCACCTCTTATAACTTAACCGGTTTGGCGGCTACGACTTCTTATACTGCTTCAGTGCGAGCAAAGGATGCAGCCGGAAATACTTCGACTGCAAGTACTGTAACGTTTACAACTGATAGTGGTGGTACACCTGTTACGTATTGTGCATCTCAAGGCAACAATGTGACTGATGAATGGATAGACCTCGTTAGCTTAGGCTCTATCAACAATGCTACAGGGGCAAATGGAGGTTATGGTGATTTTACTAGCCTTAGTACTGACCTTGCCAGGGGTAACAGCTATACTATAAACTTTAGTGCAGGTTTTGCAAGCACAAGCTACACTGAGTACTGGAGTGTATGGGTTGATTTTAATCAGGATGGTGACTTTAATGATTCAGGAGAACAAGTGGCTACTGGTTCATCAAGCAGCAGCGCTACATTATCAGGAACAGTAGCAGTTCCTGCTTCTGCAGCTCTCGGATCAACAAGAATGAGGGTTTCAATGAAGTATAACTCTGCACCATCATCTTGTGGAAGCTTTACTTATGGAGAAGTTGAGGATTATACAGTTAACATTACTAACACTTTTGCCGGAGTGGCTACTCTTGGAGGTGATAGCAATGCAGAGCCTTTGGGTAATGAAGTCCCTAAGCCTTACTTTGTTGCTCACCCTAACCCTGCCAAAGAAGTAGTTGAAATAGCTATTTCTGAAGAGGCAAGAGGATATGATCTGAAAATGATGACCCTGAATGGTGTTGTTGTTAAGGATATTAAATCTACTGATGCCAATGTGAGAATCAACATGGCTAACCTGCCTCAAGGTGTTTATATTCTTTCTATGAAAACAGCCAGAGAAGTAGTAAATACCAAGATCATTAAAGAGTAATTGGTTTTTATAATTAACGGAAAAAGGGGAGCGTTATTAACGCTCCCCTTTTTTGTTAAGCCTCAATCTGTTAGCCAACGCAGCTAACTGTTGGAGGGATTCGAAAAAAAAATATATTTCTGATTTATTGTGAAATTCGTTGTTTCAGAGTCCTGTGAAGGGATGAACGACAATAAATCATTCATTTTCTGGTAGTTGTGAGAAGGTCGATTCTTTACTTTGATTGAAAAGCCAAATAATATTTGGTATACTTGCGACAAAGTAAATTTTCAACCTAACCCAATTTGTAATATGTTACACAACTACCGCTGGCGGTATGTGGTATCGCTATTTTTAATTTTTTCCACCTGCGGAGTATATGCGCAGAAGCCAGGAAAGGATTCACCTTCTAAAGTCAAGAGCGCCTACCGACAAGTCAAATTTCAGGAAAATCAAATGAGACGTATGTCTGAGGTTGGTCAGGTTTTTAAAGAGCACCTTAATACACGTACGCAGGACGAGCTAAGAGTGAAGAAGGCAATGACCGACAAACTTGGCTATGAACATACCAGGTTTCAACAGTTTTATAAGGGAGTAAAAGTCGAGTTTGGTACGTATATCGTTCACTCCAAAGAAGGTGTTATTCACTCCATGAATGGAGACTATAAGAAAGTCGAGGATATTAATGTTTCTCCATCATTATCTCAGGAGACTGCTTTAACAAAAGCCATGAGACACATTGGGGCCTCTAAATATTTGTGGGAAAATCGTCAGGAGGCTAAGATGATCAACTACGAAAAGCCGCAGGGCGAGTTGGTAATTCTTAATAATAAGCTTGCATATAAATTTGACATTTATGCTTTAAAGCCCATAAGTAGAGACTATGTTTATGTAGATGCTAATACCGGTAAAGTTTTGTTTAAGAACGCACTTATTCACCATGCTGATGCTGTAGGAACAGCCTCAACAAGGTATAGCGGTAGTAGATCGATACATACTGATAGCTATTCAGGAGGCTATAGGTTAAGAGATTACAGCAGGGGTCAAGGCATTGAGACTTATGACATGAATATGGGGATTAATTATAACAGTGCTGCTGACTTTGCTGATAGTGACAACAACTGGACGTCTGGTGAGTGGAATAATAGTGCAAAAGATAATGCTGCTTTGGATGCTCACTGGGGGGCTGAAATGACCTATGACTATTTTAATACAACGTTTAACAGAAACAGCTTTGATAATGCTGGCGCTAAAATTAAAAGCTATGTTCACTTTGACCTTGTAGAATACGGTTACCCTAGTAATGACAATGCTTTCTGGGATGGCAGTCGTATGACCTATGGAGATGGAACCAGTCTTGATCCTTTGACGACCATTGACATTGCTGCGCATGAGATTGGTCACGCTGTATGTACATATTCTGCAGACTTAGTCTACTCTAATGAGTCAGGGGCAATGAATGAAGGTTTTAGTGATATTTGGGCTGCTTGTGTGGAGTATTTTGCTGCTCCAGAGAAAAATACATGGGTGCTGGGAGAGGATCTTGGTACAACAGTGCGTTCTCTTGAAAACCCTAAAGCTGCGAATCAACCTGATACCTACAATGGAACGAACTGGTACACAGGGTCAGCTGATAATGGAGGAGTTCATACGAACAGCGGTGTTTTGAACCATTGGTTCTATATTTTGTCAGTAGGAAAATCTGCAACTAACGATAAGGGTGATAGCTATAATGTTTCGGGAGTGGGGATAGAGAAAGCAGCTGAAATTGCTTACCGTTTAGAGACAGTATATCTCTCTTCTAATTCTGACTATGCTGATGCACGTCAGTATGGTATCCAGGCTGCGGAGGATCTTTACGGAGCAGATTCTCCTGAGGCAATAGCAACTCAAAATGCATGGTATGCTGTAGGTATAGGTTCGGAGTATGCAGGCCCTCCCAGTTGTGCAACTGGCAACATCACCTTGTCTTTGACGTTCGATAATTACCCTAAGGAAACAAGCTGGACGCTGATTAACAGTAGTGGTTCAACTGTGGCTTCCGGAGGAACATATGATTCACAGCCTAAGGGCTCTACAATAATAGAAACCTTTAATCTGGTAGCCGGTGATTATACTTTTACAATCAATGATGCTTATGGTGATGGTATTTGCTGTTCTTATGGTAATGGTTCTTATACCCTTACAGATAATGGTGCAGGTGCTACTATAGCCAGTGGAGGAAGTTTCGGCTCTTCGGAATCTGTTAATATATGTGTAGAAGGTGGAGCTGTTGATACACAGGCACCTACCGCTCCAGGTTCACTTGCAGCTTCAAATATTTCTGTTAGCGGTGCTACACTAAGTTGGAGTGCATCATCTGATAATGTAGGAGTTACTGAGTATGATGTTTACCTTGGAGGTACTTTGCAAGGCACTACTGTAGGTACTTCCTATAACCTGACAGGTTTGTTAGCAGCAACCTCATACACTGCTTCAGTTCGCGCCAAAGATGCTGCTGGAAATATATCCTCAGCCAGCTCTGTATCATTTACGACAAGTGAAGACACTACGCCGGTAGAATATTGTACCACTCAGGGTAATAATGTGAATTATGAGTGGATTGACCTTGTAAGCCTGGGTTCAATATCTAATTCTACAGCTGCAAATGGTGGATATGGGGATTTTACCAGCATGAGTACAAACGTTGCGAGAGGTGGTAGTTATACAATCAATTTCAGCGCAGGCTTTGCCGGCTCAAGCTATACTGAATACTGGAAGGTTTGGATAGACTTTAATCAAGATGGTGATTTTGTGGATTCAGGAGAAGAAGTGGTTTCGGGTTCATCGAGCAGTAGTGGTAGTTTGTCAGGTACAATCAACGTTCCTTCCTCTGCATCTCTGGGTTCAACAAGAATGAGGGTTTCTATGAAGTATAATGCAGCACCTTCATCATGCGGTAGTTTCTCTTATGGGGAAGTTGAAGACTATACAGTAAACATTACTAATTCATTTGCTGGTGTGGCCACCCTTGGTGGGAATGGTAAAGCAGAGAAGCTTGGTGATGAGTCTCCTATGCAATACTTTGTTGCACGTCCTAATCCGGTTAAGGATATAGTCGAGGTAGCTATTGCTGAGCATGCAGAAGGGTATAGTTTGAAGATGATGACACTGAATGGTATGCTTGTTAAAGAGATTGAATTTGCTGGCGCTAATGTGAGGATCGATATGACAGGTCTCCCGTCGGGGGTTTATATTATGTCTATGAAAACGCCGAGAGAGGTCGTGAATAAAAAGGTTATTAAAGAATAATCGATTTTGACTTGTCCTTAATAAACATTACAGTTTTTATAAGGATAAATAATTATTTAGCATCGGGGCCTACCTCGATGCTATTTTTTGGTTTATAGGGTTTAATTTGAATAGATTTGATATTGCCTTTTCAGGACAATCTGTAGATGATTGGCCTTCATGATAGCCAATAACCCGTCTCTACCTACTCCAATTTCTTTAAGCTCATCGTATAGCAGATGATATAGTTTTCGGGTGCTGATCCGCGGCATTCTCATTCTTACTTTTTCAATGATTTCTAAAGCCTGGCTGGCTATCTGTTGCTTGTGCTTTGTTCTTTTAACGGCTCGATAATAGACCTATCTATTTACCCCCAACAGCCTACAGGCATAGGTTATTCCTTTTGTTTAATCTTGAATCGATCAACTGTTGAGGTAAGGACTTTTTTCTGATAGGCACTTTAAGCTGTTCTTCAGCGATATCAATCATCATATCAAAGATGATAGCTTTCCGGTTCCTTCTCCAGAGAGTTTTTTTGTTTCTCTAGTAACCGGATTTTGCTTCCAACTCTAATAACTTTTGTTCAGGTGTTTTTTCCAAACTAAGGTGAGATTTGTTGTCCCAATCTAAGCTGCCATATTTTCTTTGAGCAGCATTCAGGCCTAATTCACCACTCTCGGCCTCTCGGACAACCTGAATTTTAAAAGCATAGCTGTAATCTCGCTGAGTTCGCTTAACATACTGAGGGTCATTCTTCTTTTTCATAACGTCACTTTTTGTGTAACGCTATTTCAGGACGGGACAAAGGTCAAATTAAAAAGGGAGCCTGGTTCATCGGGCTCCCTTTTCTTTTTTAGATAACGTGTTTACTCATAGTAAATCACGGCCATGGTTGTTTGTCCCACTGCTTTCAACGTTTCTTTGCTAATGATCTCCATATCATCTTTGTGAGAATGATGGAAATCCCCAAAGTATCCATTTACTGGGTCGAAGTGAACAATGTCAACCATAGGAATTTTGGCATACTCATTCACAAAAACGTGATCATCAGTTATGCCGCCAGGCTGCTTTCTAATGAAGTAATTTGAGAACCCGAGCTTTTCAGCTCTACTCCATACTTTTTCAACGATAGACCTAGCATAATACAGTGAGCTTTCTTCCATTGGGAACTGGGCGTATTTAGCTCCTACCATGTCAAAAAGTATTCCGTAATATGCTGAATAGTTTTTGTCATGCTTGTTTTTTGACCAATATTGCGAACCAAGGCACCACCAACTGTCAAGGTTTGCTGGCGGCTCAATCTTTTGCCCATTGTTTAGCTCTCCCCAGTCTTCTCCATCAAATAAAATTATGTCTATGCCTACATCGGGGGCACTGTTTTTACTTAGTACACGACCAATTTCCAATAAAATGCCTACTCCGCTAGCGCCATCGTTAGCCCCGGCAATAGGCTCATTAGGGCGCTCAAGATCTTTGTCCGCGAATGGTCGCGAATCCCAGTGTGAAGCCAGTAGGATTCTTTTTCTTTTTTCAGGGTAAAATGAGGCAATAATATTTCTAAGGTTCAGGGACTGATTGTCAAATGTGGTAGCTTCAAAGTCCTGTGTTTGAACCTTGGCGCCGTATGCCTTAAATTTATTAATAAAATATTCACCTGCCTGCCTATGTGCTGGTGTATTGGGGACTCTTGGGCCAAACTCTACTTGTCTTTTAACGAACTGATAAGCTGAGTCAGCGTTGAAATTAGGAACTTGAACAGTTTTTTCTTCTATGGTGGTGTGAGTTTCTTTTTTCTTGTTGCTGTCGCAGGCTATAAGTATTAATAACGAGGAGGCAAATAATAAGCTTAGATAATGCTTGGGCTTGTTTTTTATAACCATTAATAAATCTATTTAGATACAAAGGGCTAAAATAATGATATAATTTCTTAACAACGGAAAAGTTTTGTTATTAGTTTGTTTGAGAGATAGTTTGTAAAGCAAATAAATTGCTGTAAATTTGCAATTGAAAATAGAAAATTAGTTCTGAGGGGACAAAAGTCCCCTCTTTTTATATTCTTTTTTCACTATGAATTTACAGGAACAGGTAGCGAAAATTGCAGAAAATAATTTGTCTGACAAGAATCATTTTCTTGTGGATGTGGTTATTTCTTCTTCAAAGGGACCTAAAAAAGTGCTGGTTTTGTTAGATGGTGACCAGGGTGTTACAATTGATGATTGTGCAGATCTGAGCCGTGCCATCGGAAACGAGCTGGAAGAAAAAGGTTTGATCGAAGAAGCCTTTAGGTTAGAAGTTTCTTCTCCAGGAGTTGATTATCCCCTACAATCAATCAGGCAATACAAGAAAAACATTGATAGAAGTGTGAAGGTAATTCCAAAGGAGGGGAAAGAGGTTAAAGGTATTTTGAAATCTGCAGACGAAACCAAAATTGTAGTTGATCAAGAAGTGAAAAAGGGAAAAAAAACAGAGTATAAAGAGGTAGAAATACCTTTGTCAGAAATTAACAAAACTATAGTTCAGATTTCATTTAAATAAAAGAAAAATGGATACCGCTGTATTAATTGAGTCGTTTGCAGACTTTGCAAAACAGAAAAACATAGATAGACCTACGATGATTCGTATCCTGGAAGATGTATTCAGGACTATGATAAGGAAGAAGTTTGAGACGGATGAGAACTTTGATATAATTATTAATGCTGATAAGGGTGACCTGGAAATATGGCGATTTAGAGAAATTGTGGATGACGACTCTGAAGATATATGGGATCATGACAAGATAAGTTTGAGTGAAGCGCGAAAAATTGAGCCCGATTTTGAAATAGGAGAAGAAGTAGCGGAAGAAATTACATTAATTGATTTTGGACGAAGAGCAGTAATGACGGCTCGGCAAACCTTAATCCAAAAGGTAAAGGATCTTGAGAAGGATATACTCTTTCAAAAGTATAAAGACCTTGTTGGGGAAATTATTTCTGGAGAGGTATACCAAATATTGAGTAGAGAGGTATTGTTGATAGATGCGGAGGGAAATGAAATTTCTATTCCTAAGAATGAACAAATACCAAAAGATAGATTTAGAAAAGGGGATCAGGTTCGTGCAATTGTAGATCGGGTGGAGATGATCAATGGAAATCCTAAAATTATCCTTTCAAGAACCAGTCCGGTATTTTTGGAAAGACTTTTCGAAAGTGAAGTTCCTGAGGTATACGATGGTCTGATTACCATTAAGAAGGTAGTAAGAGAACCAGGTGAGAGAGCAAAGGTTGCTGTAGAGTCTTATGATGACAGAATTGATCCTGTTGGGGCATGTGTGGGTATGAAAGGGTCAAGAATTCATAGTATAGTGCGTGAACTGCAAAATGAGAACATTGACGTAATTAACTATACGGAGAATCTTGATCTTTATATTACAAGAGCCTTAAGTCCGGCCAAGATTACAAGTATAAAAATAAATGAAGAGGAGAAACGTGTAGCTGTATATTTGAAGCCTGACCAAGTTTCTTTGGCAATAGGTAAAGGTGGTCAGAATATTAAGCTTGCAAGTAAACTTGTAGGCTTGGAAATAGATGTGTTCAGAGAGCTTGGAGACTTTGAAGAGGAGGATGTGGATCTGGATGAATTCGTAGATGAAATTGAAGATTGGGTTCTTGATGAACTTAAGCGTGTAGGGTTGGATACTGCAAAAAGTGTATTGGCATTAACCAACGAAGAACTTGGTAGAAGAACTGATTTAGAGGAAGAGACTATAGCGAATGTGAAGAAGGTTCTAAAGCAAGAGTTCGAATAACAAATTTTTTATAATCACAAAAAAAAGGGATATTTGAGTATGTCAGAAGAAAAAACCATGAGGCTTAGTCAAGTCGCTAGAAAGCTTAATGTAGGTAGGACTACAATTATAGATTTTCTTGCAGACAAGGGCTTTGAAGTAGACACCAGCCCCAATTCTAAGGTAACAGGTGAACAGTTTGCTATGTTATCTAAGGAGTTTGCTGCGTCTGCTTCTGAGAAAGAGGAGGCTTCCGGGCTGACTATCGGGACTAAGCATAATGAGCATGTGGTTATTGACAGTGAAAGCGATACTCCGAAGAAGTCGGATGACGAAGAAAATATACTTATAAAGAACCTTTCTGCTGGCAAAAATCCTGAAGCAAAAGCAGAGAAGAAAGAGGAACCCGCTGAAGAGAAAAAACCGGAAAAGGTTGAACATGAAAAGCCTAAGTTACAAGGCATTAAAGTGTTAGGGAAGATAGACTTGGGTAAGAAGAAAGAAGAGCCTAAAAAACCGGAAGTGAAGGAGGAGCCTAAAAAAGAGGAACCAAAAGCGGAAGAACCCAAGAAAGTAGAGCCTAAGGCGGAAGAGCCTAAGAAAGAAGAACCCAAGAAAGTAGAGCCTAAGGCGGAAGAGCCTAAGAAAGAAGAACCCAAAAAGGATGTGCATTCTAAGGCTCCACAGCCCGAAGCTGTAAAAGAAAAACAAGAACATAAAGAGAAGCCTAAGGAGGTTGAGAAAGAGCAACCAAAGGCTAAAGAAGTGAAAAAAGTAGAGCCTAAAGCTGAGCCTGAAAAATCACAAGTTATTGAGGCTAAGGCTGACAAATTAAAAGGACTTAAAGTAGTGGGCAAGATCGAATTGCCTGTCGAAAAAGATAAAAAGAAAGATAAACCTGTAGCCTCTTCTGACGATAGAAAAGAGCAGAAAAAGAAAAAGAGGCCGAGAAAGAGGATCCCTAGGCAGGATACTCAAGATCGAGGTAAACCAAGAAGAGCGAGAGCTGAAAAGGAGGAACCATCCGATAAGGAAATTCAAGATAAAATTAAAGCTACTCTTGCTAAGTTAAGCGGTACCAAAAAGAAAAGTTCAGGCTCCAAGTATAGAAGAGAAAAAAGATCTGCCATAGCTGAGGCTAAGGAAGAGCAGATGCTACAAGAAGAGCAGGAGTCAAAAACACTAAAGGTTACCGAGTTTATCTCTGCTAACGATCTTGCTTCTTTGATGAATGTATCCGTAAACGACGTTATCTCAACGTGTATGGGCTTAGGTATGTTCGTTTCTATTAATCAGCGACTTGATGCTGAATCTATAACAGTTATTGCTGATGAATTTGGCTTTAATGTAGAGTTTACTTCAACAGATGACGAAGTTGAGGTTGCTGTAGATGAGGATTCAGAGGAAGATTTGGAGCATAGAGCACCGATTGTAACTATCATGGGACACGTTGACCATGGTAAGACATCATTGCTTGATTTTATCAGAAGCTCTAAGGTAACAGCAGGAGAGGCAGGGGGAATTACGCAGCACATCGGTGCCTATGATGTAATGACTTCCAGCGGACAAAAAATTGCATTCTTAGATACACCAGGTCACGAAGCATTTACAGCAATGCGTGCCCGTGGTGCTAAAGTAACAGATATAGTGATTATTGTTGTGGCTGCTGATGATGACGTGATGCCACAAACTAAAGAGGCTATTAATCATGCTCAAGTAGCTGGTGTGCCAATTGTAATTGCTATAAACAAAGTGGATAAGCCAAATGCTAATCCGGATAAAATCAAGGAAGCGCTTTCTAACATCAATATACTTGTTGAAGATTGGGGAGGTAAATACCAGTGTCAGGAAATTTCAGCAAAAACAGGACAAGGTGTCGATGAGTTATTAGAGAAAGTATTGCTTGAAGCTGAATTACTTGAGTTAAAAGCGAATCCCAACAAAAATGCAGTGGGTACTGTGATTGAAGCTTCACTGGATAAGGGACGTGGTTATGTTGCTACTTTGTTGGTACAAAGTGGTGTGATGAAGGTTGGTGATGTTATACTTGCCGGAGCTTATCATGGTAGAGTAAAGGCTATGTTTGATCACACTGGTAAGAAGATGGATCAGGCTGGGCCGTCCACACCGGTACAGATGTTAGGTCTTGATGGTGCTCCTCAGGCTGGTGATAAATTTAACGTCATGGAAACTGACAGGGAGGCCAGAGAGATTGCCACGAAGCGAGAGCAGATACTTAGGGAGCAAAGTATAAGAACCAAGAAGCATATTACACTTGATGAAATCGGGCGAAGACTTGCGATTGGTTCATTTAAAGAACTAAATGTTATTGTAAAAGGTGACGTAGATGGTTCTGTAGAAGCTCTTTCTGATTCACTGCTAAAATTAAGTACAGAGGAGATTCAGGTAAATATCATACATAAAGCAGTGGGGCAAATCTCAGAATCTGATGTATTGCTTGCCTCTGCCTCTGATGCGGTAATAGTTGGATTCCAGGTTAGACCATCTGCTTCAGCTCGAAGACTTGCTGAAAATGAAGAGATAGAGATCAGACTTTATTCTGTAATTTACGATGCTATCAATGATGTGAAAGATGCCATGGAGGGGATGCTTGATCCTGAAGTGGAGGAAGTTATTGTTGGTAACGTAGAAGTTAGAGATGTATTTAAAATATCCAAGGTTGGTACAGTAGCTGGCTGTATGGTTACTGAGGGTTACATCAAGCGCAATAACCCTATCCGATTGATCCGTGACGGTATTGTTGTTTACTCTGGAGAAATGGGGCAATTAAAGCGCTTCAAAGACGATGTAAATGAAGTCAAAAATGGATATGAATGTGGTATCAGTATAAAGAACTTCAATGATATCAAAGAGGGAGATGTCATTGAAAGTTACGAAGAACGTGAAACGAAAAGAACGCTATAATATTTTATAAATGGCAATAAAAAAGGGCCTGGCGCCCTTTTTTTATTGTTGAAAGTTTTATTATTTAATAATAGCAGTAATTTTTTTTATTATAAAAGTATTTTTGTTCTTATAATTGAGGAGATATTTCAACACTCTCCCGTTACTGTGTATTATTTGTTCTTTTTTTTCTCAAAGAATATTAAAATTGGAGAGATATTTTTAAATTGTCCTTTAAATAAATTTTATTTGTTTAACATAACCTTACAATACCTTTAAAAAATAATAGGCCATGGAAGAAACCCCGATACAATCTTTTGATACCTGGAATACGTGGGCGCAGTATCTTGCTTACGGTTTGACGGGCTTAGCAGTTCTTGTTTTATTAGGCCATCTTCTCAAACTAACGGCTACAAGTGATTCTAAAAGCAAGTACGATTATATTAACCGGAGTGAAATAAGCATTTTGTTGATAGGTAGCATATTGATTATTATCGCAGGAGGTCTTTATGCTAATTCATTTATAGCTGAGTTAGGGGTATTGTGGCTGTTCGTGAGAGTATTTGTTACTATATCTATGGGTTTGATTATAGGTGTTATCATCCAAAATCTACTTAAGTTTTACTACCCTTTCTATATTGAGAAGCGTCTGAAGAAGTTGAGGTACAAGCCAAGAATTTCCCCTAAAACAGGGAAGCCTATGAAGCTTTTGAGTGAGGAGGAAGAGGATGTTTATTTGGATGAGGGTATGCAGGCTGAAGAAGAAATCTACTCTGTTGATTATGATGTTTGGGTGGATGAAGAAACAGGGTATACTAAAATTGAAAAGTATGCTGGGCACCTGCATGCATTACAGTGTCCTGAGTGTAACTATCAGACATTCAGGGTTTCAAGAGAGGAGATTTTAAAGGCTCCATCTTCTACAGAAGAGGGAGAGCTTCTGAAACATTTTGAATGTGGATACTGTGGGTATAAGGCTAAGAAGAATTTCAAAATTGGTATGTTGCATGACACAGCTCAGTCTGAGGAAACAGCAACGGCTTAACTTTACCAAAACAGATTATAGAAGGGCTGCCCATAAGGGTGGCCTTTTTGTTTTATATCAAAACTTCAGAGTGCACTTAATGGTTGCGCAGTGCTTTTGTTATGGTGTGTAATATGGGAGTTGGGTTTTCAGTACATCAAATCCCCAGGAAGCTTAATTTGGTCAGAGTAGAATTTCATCCGGGTATGATTTTTCTCTAAAGGTTGTACTTTTTCAATGAGATCATGTTTGTGGTTGTAGAAAACTTCAACATAAAAATTGTTGAGCAGGTATAGGTTTATTTTATAGCCATAATACCGAATAGAGACAATAAAACTACCTTCTAAAAACAATGTTTTTAATTGGTCTTTTAGTTCAAGGGTAGTGAATTTATGGGAAGGCATCATCCTTCGAACATAGCCAATATATAAATAAGAAAAAAGACAATATTTCTAAATATATAACTTGAGGCTGAAATTGTAGGGGATTGGGCTATCAAGCAATATCTTAAAATCAATTGTGATAGTTAGGTTTAGGCTGCTCTATGATCTCTTGGTTCGTAGTGAGGGGTGTAAAAAACAAAAAGCCTTTCTTTTGAGAAAGACTTTTTGTTTTTAGGGTGGAAGATGGGACTCGAACCCACGACCTCCTGAACCACAATCAGGCGTTCTAACCAACTGAACTACAACCACCATTTTCCCTATTGGGAGTGCAAATGTAGATAGTTGTTGTGAATTTACAAATATTTATAGAAATAAAAATTTTTATCTTTCAAATAAAAGTCTTTTGCCTTTAATACTTTCATCAAATTGACCTTGTTCATATGCTAAGTGTCCGGATACAAACGTGTGTGTTATTGAGGATTTGAAAGTCTGTCCTTCAAAAGGTGACCAACCACATTTTGCGAGAATATTTGATTTGTCGACAGTCCAGGGCTGGTTTGAGTCAACTATAGCAATGTCGGCATAATAACCTTCACGAAGAAACCCCCTTTTCTTTATGTCGAATAGAATTGCTGGGTTGTGGCACATCTTCTCTACTATTTGTTCTAAAGTAATTTTACCTTCGTGATATAACTCTAGCATAGCCGGCAAGCTGTGTTGGATAAGTGGGCCGCCAGATGGCGCTTTGAAATAGGAATTGTTCTTTTCTTCAAAAGTGTGAGGAGCGTGGTCAGTAGCCACTACATCAATTCTGCCATCAATTACAGCTTGAAGTATAGCTTCCTGATCAGCTTTTGTTTTTACTGCTGGGTTCCACTTGATCAGCGTACCTTTTTGCGCATAGTCTGCGTCATTAAACCATAAGTGGTGTACACATGCTTCCGCAGTTATTTTCTTATCTTTAAGGGGGGTTGAATTATCAAAAAGACCTAGCTCCTTAGCTGTTGAAATGTGTAGAATGTGCAGTTGTGTGCCATATTTTTTAGCCAAGGCTACGGCCATTGAAGAAGATTTGTAGCAAGCTTCTTCGCTGCGGATTAATGGATGACATTGGATGGGGACATCTTCTCCATATTTTTCTTTATATATTTCTGTGTTCCTTCTTATTGTAGCTTCATCTTCACAGTGCGTTGCTATAAGCATATCCACTTTTGAGAATATATTTTCAAGCGTTTTTTCATTATCAACTAACATATTGCCTGTTGATGATCCCATAAAGACTTTTATGCCGCAAACCCTATCAATAGGTGTTTTTAAGACTTCATCGATGTTATCATTACTGGCTCCCATAAAAAAAGAATAGTTGGAGAGAGAGGTGTTTTTTCCTATTTCATATTTCTCTTCAAGTAACTCCTGGGACAATGTATTAGGTACGGTATTAGGCATTTCCATAAATGAAGTTACTCCGCCAGCAACTGCTGCGCGCGACTCAGTATATATATTTGCCTTATGCGTCAGGCCCGGCTCTCTGAAATGGACCTGATCATCAATAACACCAGGTAATACAAATGCACCCTTTGCATCAATTACTTTATTTGCTTCGGAGGCATTGATCTCTCTGGCAATCTTGTGTATAAATTCACCTTTGATAAGAATATCAGAAGAAAAGGTCTTACCTTCATTAATTATTTGGGCATTTGTAATTAATATCGATTTCATGCGCGTCTAGTTGTTTTGAATGGAATACATGCCTGATGATGTAAGATGTTTAACAAGCAGGCTGTAAATACTTCCCAATTTATGCGAGATAATATTATATCCGATACATTGGCTCAGCGATATTAATTGCAAATTACAGGCATTCGCGATCAAGCAGCAAATAAACCTTGTGATTTATGAGTAAGGAAATAGAGTCATTTGAAGATTTTAAATTAAACAGGCAAATTATAAATGCAATTGAGGAACTCGGTTTTCAAGAGCCTACTCCAATTCAAAAAGAAGCAATACCTCTTGTACTCTCTGGACATGATGTTATGGGTATTGCGCAGACAGGTACTGGGAAAACAGCAGCATTTGTACTGCCTATACTAATGAAAATAAAGTATGCCCAGGGGAATGATCCGCGAGCTTTAATATTAGCTCCCACCCGTGAGCTTATTTTACAGATAGAGGAGAATATTAACATGTTTTCCACTTATCTGGATATTCGTTATACCTCTTTGTATGGAGGAGTTGGGCCTAAAACTCAAATTGAGAGTATACAGAAGGGGGTCGATATTGTGCTGGCTACTCCTGGAAGATTCATGGATATTTACTTGAAAGGAGAGTTAAATACAAAGCTTATAAAAACGCTTGTGCTTGATGAAGCAGATAAAATGATGGATATGGGGTTCATGCCTCAAATTAGGAAGATATTGGAGGTAATTCCAGTTAAGCGTCAAAATTTGCTCTTTTCAGCTACTATGGCCGAAAGGGTTTTAAAACTTTCTGAGGAGTTTCTCGAATTTCCGGAGATTGTAGAGGTAGCTCCTCAAGCCACTACCACTGACACCATTGAACAGCAGCTGTATCAGGTGCCTAATATGAGAACTAAAATAAACTTTCTTGAATATCTGCTGAAGCAAGAGGAGTTTAACCGGGTTTTGGTTTTTACCAGAACCAAGTCAACGGCAGATAATGTATTTAAATACCTGGATAGAAAGGGACTCGGTCCTGTACGTGTCATACACTCCAATAAGGGGCAAAATAGCAGGATCAATGCTATAAATGAGTTTAAAGAAGGGGAGTTGAAGGTCCTGGTTTCTACAGATGTTTCGGCGCGCGGCATTGATGTTAGCATGGTTTCCCATGTTATTAATTTTGATGTCCCAATCATTTATGAAGACTATGTGCATAGGATTGGAAGAACAGGAAGAGCTAAAAACGAAGGTGTAGCACTGACCTTTGCCAATAAGGCAGAAATGCTTCATATCGGTAAAATACAAGAGCTTATAAGAGCTGAAATACCACTGAAGGCTCTACCTGATGTTATTGAGATAACAGAAACACCCCGTCAGGAAAGGATTGATATTGAGATGGATATTGATGCTTTTAAGAGAAGGGAAAATCCTGATTTTAAAGGTGCCTTCCATGAGAAAAAAAAGCGTTTTGGTGATAAGTCAAAAAAGAAAACCAATGCAAGAAAAAGAAAAACGCGTAGGAAATAAGAACTATTGAGAGATTTAATAAAACCTAACCACATTGATGAGAAGATTGTATTTGCTGCTCTTTCTTGGAGTAATAATTCTGTTCCCTTTTAAAGTATTCAGCCAGTCAGATGGTGATATGCTGAAAAATATATTTGATGACGCACTGACCAATGGGCACTCGTATGAGATGTTAGATTATCTGAGTAATAAAATTGGAGGTCGTTTGAGTGGGTCTCCCGAAGCTGCCGCCGCTGTAGAGTGGAGCCGGCAAAAGATGACTCAATTGGGATTTGATACAGTGTTTTTACAGGAGGTAATGGTGCCTCACTGGGTAAGGGGAAAAAAAGAAGTTGTTAGAGTCATTAATTCCGAAAGATATGGTGCTTTTGAGCTTGCCGCTTGTGCACTTGGCAATTCAGTAGGTACCGGTGATCAGGGTATAGTTGCCAATATTCTAGAAGTTGATGGTATAGAGGCTCTTAAAAAACTTGGTAAGAAGAATGTAGAGGGAAAGGTCGTTTTTTTTAACCGCCCCATGGATCCAACACATATAAGTACGTTTGAAGCCTATAGTGGTGCGGTCGATCAGAGAGTTTATGGAGCATCAGAAGCTGCAAGTCTGGGAGCACTTGCGGTTGTAGTACGGTCCATGGCATCCAATGATGATGATATCCCACATACTGGAACCTTGATATATAAAGATGGAGTAAAACAAATTCCAGCATTTGCCATAAGTACTAATTCTGCTAATTTGCTAAGCAAGAGTATAAAATCTCAGGCTGGTTTAAAACTGTATATTGAGGCTCATTGCGAAATGTTGCCTGATGTGTTGTCATACAATGTTATTGGGGAAATACGAGGTTTGGAGAACCCTGATGAATATATTGTAGTGGGTGGACATTTGGACTCATGGGATCTTGGTGATGGAGCCCATGACGATGGTGCAGGGTGTGTTCAGGCCATTGAGACGCTGCGCATATTAAAAAATATTGGGTATAGGCCAAAACATTCTATACGGGCAGTGATGTTTATGAACGAAGAGAATGGTTTGAGAGGTGGTCTTAAATATGCGCAATGGGTCAAGGAAAACAATGAAAGGCATCATGCTGCCATTGAATCGGATAGGGGAGGCTTTACACCTAAAGGCTTTACTATGACGGGAAGTGAAGAAGCTTATAATCAACTTGTTGGTTGGAAGCCCTTGTTTGAACCCTATGGAATCTATGACTTTGGCCAGTCAGGAGGTGGTGCAGATATTGGACCTCTAGAGGAGCAAGGTACGGCGTTGTTTGGGTTTTTGCCCGATTCACAACGTTATTTTAATCTTCATCATACTACTGCAGATACATTTGATAAAATAGATAAAAGAGAGCTTGAGCTAGGAGCTGCCAGTATGGCGGCTTTGGTTTATTTAATAGATAAATACGGAATAAATGGAAAAAATTGATACGGAGTTGACCAGGATGCTAAATATTAAGTATCCTATTATTATGGCTCCCATGTTTTTGGTTTCTAATGCCGCGATGACCATTGAAGCAGTTAAAGCAGGGATTACGGGAACTATTCCTGCACTTAATTATCGTACAGATAAAGAATTCAGGAAGGCACTTACAGAAATAAAGGAATCAGTAGGTGGGCCGTTTGGTATAAACCTAATTGTTAACAAGTCCAATTACCGTCTTGAAGAACAACTTAAGACATGCGTTGAATATGAAGTCGATTTTATTATCACCTCATTGGGAAGTCCCCGCAAAGTGATAGAGGCTTGTCGTAAAAAGGGGATAAAGGTTTTTTGTGATGTAACAGAAGAAACATACGCTAAAAAGGTTGAGGACCTTGGGGCTGATGCTTTAATAGCTGTTAATTCCGGAGCAGGAGGTCATGCAGGTCCTATGCCTGCTGATGAGTTAATCCCTCTTTTGAAAGCAACCTGTAATATTCCGGTGATTTCTGCTGGTGGTGTGGCCACTGGTCAGGAGTTGCTCAATGTACTTGCGCTTGACGCATGCGGAGTTTCTATGGGTAGCCCTTTTATAGCGTCAGAGGAAGCGGGTGTGTCGCAGGAGTATAAACAGGCTATAGTTGATTATGGAGCCAAAGATATAATAATGACAGATAGATTATCAGGAACACCATGTACGGTAATCAATACTCCGTATGTTCAGGAAATTGGCACTAAGCAGAACTGGTTGGAATCGATATTAAACAAGAATAAAGGCCTAAAGAAGTATGCCAAGATGTTAACCTTCTATAAAGGAATGAAATCCCTGGAAAAGGCAGCCTTTAGTGCTACATATAAGACGCTTTGGTGTGCGGGACCTTCTATTGAGCATGTTCATGCTATTCGTCCCGTGAGCGAGATTGTAAAGACTCTCATAGAGGAGTATAGAGCACTGTCTGAAGAGGTTTCCTGAAATATTAATTTTGGTAGGACAAACGAAAAGGGAGCATAGCTCCCTTTTCTGGTTTACAGGTCAAGCATGATCATTTGATCAGTTGATCCTTGGGGTTTAGGTTGAAGAAGAATATACTACTTGTACTATTCTTTCAACTGCGCAATATCTAAAATTTAATTCTAAAAATAAAATGTTTTCCCTTACTAAACTTACTTTACAGTCTATAATACAATACATTATTTTAAGATGAATATAAGATTAATAAATGTGTTCAGACTTTTATGTTTTTCAGCTCTATATTTAAGGGAAGGTTAATAACCTGACAAAATATTACCTTCTCCATTGAGGTAAGAATCATCAAGGATGATGGTTTATATATCAAAGTACTGATAGTGTGCTTTATTAGGTGCGCACTTGTCAGATGATTACAGAAAATATTCAATCAAAGGGGTGTTAGACTACACAGTTTTAATACTCAAATGTCTGTTTTTGCTGAAAATCTTACATGAAAATTTGATACTCTTTTTCGATTGCGCATATTATTTTTTTCTAATCTATGTTTCTCCATGGTTTTCTTACTGCAATAGTAGCGCGGCTCTTCTTAAAATAGGGCAATTTATTTGTGTTTGCATCTGTGGCATGAGAGCCCAGATATACGGCTTTAACATGAATAGTACTTCTCTCTTAATCCTCTGAAAATAGGCTAATTGGAAAATCGTTGCCATGTACAAAACCTGTTGGGTATTGAGCCTGTCCCCCGTATTGATCGTTTAATTCTGGAACTCGTTCTTCCATAAATATCTTTAGCTCATTTACAGTGATTTTGTTACCCCCCGAATCTGCCTTTCCATTAAGTGGCTGTGGATATCTGCTTGCCTGTTTCAAGGTCGATGATGAGTATGTAATTTTCATTTTCGCTATTGACAGGATACCCACTAACAGCCAGCATCTTTCCATCGGGAGAAATGGGCGAAGCATGGAACATGCCTTCCGGGCCATTGCCAATTTCACTTTCGAATTTATTGATTAACTGAGCAGTTTTGGAACTCCAAATCCTAATAGTTTTGTCTTCTGATACCGAAATTATTTTTTCACCATCAGGAGAAAATGAGAAATTACTTATTTCCCCGGAATGACCCTTAGTATTGAGTGCTATTCATGGAGCTGTTTGCGCTATGGATTCTGATACGGATGAGATAATTAAAGCAGCCAGTAAGAATGTTTGTCTGATGAGTACACTCATAAATGTGAAATTAAGATGTGGAGTTCGCTGAGCCTAACAAGTTAAAGTAGCTAAATTTTAGTACTTTAAAATGATGAATAATAACCTCTAAAATGCTTTCGAAGAATGAAATCAGTGAAATCCAGATTACTTAGTATTTTATTTTGGTCCGTAATCTCAGCTGCTTTTATAGGTCCGGGTACACTAACTTCCGCTTCTTCTGCTGGGGCATCGTTTGGGTTCCAATTGGTCTGGGCACTTGTTTTTGCAACTGTTGCATGTATTGTGCTTCAGGAAATGGCAGCCAGGATTACTATTGCTACTGGTAGTGAAATTGGCCAGACATTAAAGCAACTCAATGGTGGGGTGGCTAAGCTTGTGTACTTTATAACCTTCGGAGTTATTCTTGGCTGTGCTGCTTATGAGGCAGGGAATATTCTTGGAGCTATAGAAGGGATAAGGCTGTTGATAGATGTTGATAAGCAAGTTTTAACTTTAGTAATAGGCTTGATCTGTGGTATGTTACTTTGGTGGGGTACTGTGAAAATATTGGCTAATATCTTAGGAATGGTT
The DNA here is from genome assembly GCF_016775155.1 of Fulvivirga marina. GTDB lineage: Bacteria > Bacteroidota > Bacteroidia > Cytophagales > Cyclobacteriaceae > Fulvivirga > Fulvivirga marina. Next base: position 80,743 of record NZ_JAEUGD010000003.1, read on the forward strand.
GTAGCAATCATGGGAATAGCGTTTATATATGTTGCCCTTGAAGTTGAAGTCGATAAGGCAGAAATAGTCCGGGGGCTGATACCAACTATCCCCGATGGCTCAGAATGGTTGGTTTTGGGATTAATTGGGACAACCATAGTGCCGTATAACCTCTTTTTGGGGTCAGGCCTTAGCAAAGGACAGGCTATTGGTACTATGCGGTTTGGGCTTAGTGTTTCGATTGTACTTGGAGGGTTGGTTTCAATAGCCATACTTGTTGCAGGTGCCCAGATCAATGGTGAGATGTCATTTTACAACCTTGCTTTGGTAATGGGGGAGAAGCTAGGCTCCTGGGCTAAGATGATGCTGGCATTTGGTCTTTTTGCAGCAGGTTTCACATCCTCTATTACCGCACCTTTAGCAGCCGGTATTTTGGCGAAAAGCGTTGTGCCGCATAAAGGTCGTGCTATTTATAAATGGGTATGGCTCGTTGTGCTGATTACGGGGTTAGGGTTTGGTATTGCTGAGGTAAAGCCTATTCCCATCATTATTGCAGCTCAAGCTATGAACGGTATGATTTTGCCAGTGGTGGCATTGCTTTTAATTGTTCAAGCTAATAATGCAAAACTCATGGGTAACTACATAAATAGCATGCCCTTAAATATTCTTGCTATATTTATTCTGGACTTCGTGCTGATCATTGGGGTGAACAACATCTTTAAGGCTGTTTATTCTGCACTGGGGCAGGAGTTAACCAATGACCTGTCAAGGCTGACTGTTATGCAGTTGATTGCTATGCCTGTGATACTTTTTACAGTAATGAAGATTGTAAGATCACGACAGCGTTAAAGTTTATTAACCTTTATGTTTTCCAGTTCAATTCTTGACAATTCTTCAAGCTGACCCGCAGAGAACGCGTCATCAAGCTTTTCTAGGTCCAATTGTACATCTGGTTTTGGTCGGTAATTAATGTAATCTGCAAAACTGATGCCTTCGACAGTCCTTTTATTGAAAGCTTCCCTGAAGCGGAACCCTCCCCCATCCGTGTAATATTGGTAAGCAAGGTAGTCTACTTTATAATTTTCCTTATCAACCCAATAGATAAATTGATCTTCAAAATCCTTTCCACCACCGTTTTTATTAAAAGTAACCTTGATTTTATGGTACTCTTTTTCTTTGATTTTATGAGAGCCTAAGTATGTTTTGTTTACTGCTGGATCATTTAGTCCTTTTGGAAGTAGGGCAAAGTATATGACTGAATTGACGGAGTTTGAATATTTGACAGCCATGGAATCTGGGATGTCAGCTTTTTTGCCATTTGTTTCCCTGTAGAAGCCATTGTTGTTAAGTACATCCCTGTATAGATTTGCCGAGTCTTTAAATAGGCGGACATACTCATAGTTACCATCATTTATTTTTGCTCCGTATTCTCTTCCTCTGAATGTAAATTCTATTTCGACATTATTATAATTGTTTCCTCCTGCCAATTCAATGGTTTTATTGACAATAAGGTTAGGATCTTCAGTTTTTGGGGAACAATTGAATAGTAGTAGGCCAGAGGCCAAAAGGATTAGGTTTTTCATAATACAAGCGTCTTATATCAGTTTAGCATGGGTATTGATATATCTTTCAGGTAGTTCACCTTTGGTGGCTTCCTGATAATCTGAATACGAGCATGGGATGATACAGTTGCGTGCATACTTTTCTTTTCCATGAGGGTAGGGCACTTCCATCCACCACTTTTCACTTAACTTACTTTTGTAAAAACATAGTGTTTCAGGATCAGAAGGCATAGAAACCACAAATTTGAGATAATCATTGTTTTTAAAGTTCTGATCATTTTTACGGTGATAGTATCCTTCTATAAAATACCAGATCATGGTAGCTACTACAGAGGCTGTTTTTTTAAGATCATCATCATGCTCTGGGTTGTACTCATAAAAGCCTGCGGAGCTTAGCTTTTCATTTAATCCTGCATACCAGCAAATTTGACAGGCCTCTTCACCTGTAAGGCCAAAGGGCTGAGCATTAGCTGTGCCGGGAGCATCACTTGACTTGATAGAAGTCACATCAAAAGATAGCATATCAGCATTACGTATAATTGGCTCCATCTCCTTAATGTTGGATCTTAAATGGCCAATGCGGTATGCTTCGAAGTATAGCTTTTCAAGAATATTGATAGCATTTTGGTCAATGAGATAGCTTTGATAGGCCAAGTGGCTATAGTTAAATAGATAGTTAGGTTCATGTAGCAGGATTTTGTGAATGTGCTGCAAGTGGGGTGGCTGGCTTACGCCTTCTTCCATATCCAAAAAAGCATCCACATTAAGCAGACTTATTAACTTATCCATTCCTTCGTAAGCCTGAAACTGGCCATAATCGAGGTCATGTGATCCTCCGATTAGTAATGGAAGTACATTATTTTCTATTAAAATCTGACAGACCTCTTTGATGCGGCCATAAGTTTCTTCCAGGTCAACACCATTACGAAGTGTACCCATATCAACTATCTTATAGGGGCCATATCCTTTTTTAAGGTTGTAAAGTTTTTTCCTTATTTCCAGAGCTGCTGATGCTGTACCTTTGTTGATCACCGTTCCACGCTCTTCATTGATGCCTACAATGGCTATGTCGGCATCTCGATAATCGGGCATACGTTCGGTATTGACCTTGATGTTTTTGTAAAAGCTATTGGAGTGTCTGATATGTAAAAAGTGCTCTTCATCCAAAGGAGAGAAAAATATTTTAAGGTCCATAGAGTCAGTATATTTTAAATAAAAATACGCTTTTGCTGCTATAATAAAAAAGCAGGATAGAGATTTTGAAATTATGCTTTGTTACATGGCTGAAAGAGCGATGCTATACAAACTTGTGTATAAAAAAAGCCCTAAAGGGTTTCTTTAGGGCTTTATATGTTTCGGTTTAGCCTCCGAAGTCGTCAAATCTGATGTTTTCAGGAGGGATACCCATTTCGTCTAACATCTTCAGTACTGCAGCGTTCATCAATGGAGGTCCGCATAGGTAGTACTCTACTTCTTCCGGCTCCGGGTGATCTTTCAGATAGTTATCGTAGAGTGCCTGGTGAATAAACCCAAGATATCCATCGCCTTCTTTATCATCCAGGCTTTTCTTTACTTTCCAGTTGTCAGTATCTAAAGGTTCAGAAAGTGCTATGTTAAACTGGAAGTTTGGGAACTCGTCTTCAATTTTTCTGAAGTGATTAGTGTAGAAAAGTTCTTTTTTAGAGCGTCCACCATACCAGTATGATACTTTTCTATCTGTTTTTAAGGTATGGAAAAGGTGGAAGACTTGGGCTCTCAAAGGAGCCATACCTGCACCACCACCGATGTATATCATTTCTCTATCAGTATAGTTTATGGCAAACTCACCATATGGACCTGAAATAGTAACTTTATCTCCGGGCTTTCTTGAGAATACATAAGAAGAGCAGATGCCAGGATTTACATCCATGAACTTACCTGCATCTCTATCCCAAGGAGGAGTCGCAATTCTGATGTTAAGCATCACAATGTTTCCTTCCGCCGGGTGGTTGGCCATAGAATAAGCTCTGAAGATCTCTTCATCATTTTTCATCACCAGATCCCACATTTTGAAGTTATCCCAGTCCTTTTGAAATACATCATCAGGGTGTCCAAGCTCCGGTTTAGGAGTTATGTCCATGTCAGCAAATTTCACTTCGATAACAGGTACGTCGATCTGTACATAACCACCTGCTTCAAACTCCAAAGTTTCTCCTTCTGGCAGTTTCATAACGAATTCCTTAATGAAGGTAGAAACGTTGTAGTTGGATACCACTTCACAATCCCACTTCTTAATACCGAAGATTTCTTCCGGTATTCTAATCTGCATATCTTGCTTTACTTTTACCTGACAAGACAGCCTTACGTTTTCTTTCTGCTCAGTTCTGCTCAGGTGACCAACTTCTGTCGGTAATACGTCTCCTCCACCATCTTCAACTACGCATTTGCACATGGCGCAAGTACCACCACCACCACAGGCAGAAGGTAAGAATATCTTCTGAGCAGATAAGGTAGAAAGTAACGTTGAACCGGCAGTAGTTACAATAGGGTTGCCCGAATCACCATTTATAGTAATTTTAACAGGTCCCGATTGCACCAACTTTGACTGTGCAAAGAGCAATATGAAAACCAGTATGAGGATGATTATTGTAAATGCTACAATAGATGTTATGATAACTGTACTCATTGAAATTGAATAGTTTCTTCAATAAAATTTTGACCCTTGAAAAAGGACTACAAATATATTTAGGAAATGTTTAAAACTATAATCTATGGTACTAAATTTTGGTTCAATTTAACGTTGACCCAAATAACTTATCATTAAGTAAATACTTCAATTTAGACTTGTTAATGAAGCTTTTGAAGCCAGCAGTAAGCATAGTGTGGGTTTATACTACAATTCTTAGTGATACTTTTTTCCAAAGAAGTCAAAATGACCAAGTTCTTTTGTTACCGTAAGAGGTCTTTATGTGATAGAAGCAAACTTTTCTTTTAATTCTGCATTGTCTCTAAATACTCTTAAGGAGAGAGTCCCACATTGTCATCATTCTTTGGCTACTTTGGTAAGTATATTTTGCTTCTCACCCTAAAAGGGGTATTATAATGCAGAGGGACCCGTGCTGTTAGTGCTATAATGAGCACTGATGGGCCTGTTGATCTATTGAAATTTGTCAGGAACAACAGGTGGCCATCCGCAGCATCAATATGAAAAGTCAGTTTGTTTAAATTGGTCTCAGTGACCATATATATTCTTCAGTCTTGTTAAGAGCTGATTTGGGGAAATCGTAACATAGTTGCTCAATGCTAGAATCTCTTTTATTAAGTACACCTATTTTGCCAAAACAAAAAGAGATAAATCAATTGGCATATGAATAAGTCATGTTTGGTATTTCAATCTCTGTCTGATTGCCGGATGTAAATATTGCATTTACTCTATCAGAGCCGTTTAAAAGTTGCTGAAGCGTACCCAGGTTAATTTTTCCTATAATATACCCATGATCAGACCCTGTATAGCTCTCTGAGATACTTCTAAAGGCATTTTTGTCTATATCATCAATACCATTAAAACTTAAATATACCTCTGCTGTCTGGGAATCTCCTGAAGTAAAATCAGTTGACTTGTAGCGATAGGTATAATCTTGTGTTAGTGCAATTACGTCCGATAGTACCGCAAGGCCGGTGGGTAAACTCCCTGCACCTTTTCCTATCATGGTTTGGTTATTGGCGTATTTTCCATTGATCAACACACAGTTAAATTCATTTTCAACATGATACAAAGGGTTATGCTCATCGATAAAGTGTGGTGCTACTAGAGTTGAGAGTACTTTGCCATCGAAATTGGCCTTAGCCAGCAGTTTAATTTTCAGGTTTCGCTCTTTAGCAAAAGCTATGTCTCTTTCTGTAATGTTTTGGATGCCCCAGTTAAATATCTTTTCTGGATGCTGGCGAAGCCCAAAGGCATGCTGAAGTATAATGCTCAGTTTAAATTTGGGATCAAAGCCGCCTACATCAAGAGTTGGGTCAGTTTCAGCAAAACCATTGACCTGAGCTTCATGAAGTGCTTCTTCATATGATTTTCCTTCCTGAAAGAGCTTGGTTAGTATGTAGTTTGAGGATCCATTAAAAATGCCTTTGATCTCTTCAATATGCTCAGAAGAGTAGTAATCCTCCAGGTTTCGAATAATGGGAATGCTACCACACACTGCCCCTTCATAAAGCAGTGGAGTATTGTGTTGTTTTTGTAATTCAATAAGCTCGTCGAGGTTTTCGGCCACCATCTTTTTGTTTGCAGAAACTACTGCTTTACCTTTTTTTAAAGCGGCTCTTACAATTTCGAGGGCTGCCGTGGCATCGTCAATTAGCTCTACAATGATGTTTATATTTTCATTATTGAGAATCTCAGTGGCATCATAAGTGATTTTATCGGTGTCAATGCTTCTTTCCTTTTCTTTTCTTTTAACACATACTTTGACTATTTCAGCATCTGTATCATTTTCTGAAAGAGTTTTATATAGCCCTTGGCCAACACACCCGAAACCAAAAAGCCCTATTTTATATTTACTCATTTTGTTTTTTTGTTTAAAAGTGTTTGAATCTGTTTAGTAATGGCCTTTGCTTCGATTAAAAAGCCATCATGTCCATACAAAGAGTCTATTAGGCCAAACTCGGCTCCTTTTATGTTTTTTGCTATAAATTTTTGCTCTGCGTACGGGAAAAGGATGTCTGTTCTTATTCCTAACACCAATGTTTTGGCTATGACAGACTTCAATGCATGTCGTACTGATTTTTTACCTCTTCCGATGTTGTGGCTGTCCATCGCTTTGCTCAGATACCAATAAGAGAGCGCTGTGAACCTGTTACTAAGTTTTTGGCCTTGGTAGTACTGATAACTACTGGCCTTAAAGTCATCAACCTTATCCTCAAAGTCTGTCTGCGTTTTTCTGTAAGTATTTTGATTTCTGTAGGATAACATGGCCATCGCTCTGGCTGCTTGTAGCCCTTTTTCTCCTGCACCTTCATAACTGTATTGGTAAGTTGGGTCAGCTTCAATGGCCATACGTTGAGCGGTATTGAAAGCAATGCCCCAGGCAGAGTGACGGGCATTGGTAGCAATAACACATATTGATTCGAACAAATCCACATCCGTTGACGCCCATTCGAGCAATTGCTGGCCACCCATAGAACCGCCAATACCTAACAGAATTTTATTGATGCCAAGGTGGTCTTTTAGTATGCGATGAGCATTAACCATATCTTTTACCGTGATCAATGGAAAATTTGCTCCATATTTTTCACCTGTTCGAGGGTCAATACTATCAGGGCCTGTAGTGCCATAGCATGAGCCCAACATATTGGCACAAACTATAAAATACTTGTTGGGATCAATAAAATAACCCTTTCCAACTACTCCTGGCCACCATTCAACAGGATCAGCATTAGCAGTAAGTGCATGAAATACCCAAACTACATTATCTTTTTGTGGAGACAATGTTCCATAGGAGGTATAGCTTATCTCAAGTTCAGGGAGTGTGTCACCACACTCCAGACTGAATCCTTGATTAAACTTTAGGGATTTCAAATTATCTTGCTGATCAGACGCCTGCTGATACTGCGGTTTCAACTTTGTCAAAGGCATTTTTTAAGTCTTCTTTAATGTCATCTATATGTTCTATCCCCAGCGATATTCTGAGAAGGTTTGGCAATACTCCAGAGGCAAGCTGTTCTTCGTCAGTGAGTTGCTGATGTGTAGTTGCTGAAGGCTGTATGATCAGCGTTTTTGCATCACCAACATTGGCCAAGTGACTTACCAGTTTCAGGTTGTCTACAAATGTTGTTGCTTCTTCTTTACCCCCTTTGATTACAAAAGTGAGTACACCACCAAAACCATTTTTCAGGTACTTTTTGGCTAGGGTGTGGTAGGCGCTGCTTTCCAGCCCCGGGTAGTTTACTGACTCTACCTGAGGGTGGTTTTCTAGCCACTTGGCTAATTCCAGAGCGTTGTCAACGGTACGTTGTACTCTTAGTGATAATGTTTCAAGACCTTGTAATAAAAGGAACGAGTTGAATGGGCTCAGTGCTGGCCCGAAGTCGCGCAATCCTTCTACTCTAGCTCTTATAGCAAAAGCAACATTGGGGAGGCCCAGCGGGTTATTGAAGCCAAAAGTTTCCCAGAAATTAAGCCCATGGTACCCTTCGGAAGGCTCAGTAAACTGAGGGAACTTGCCATTACCCCAATTATAGTTTCCGCTATCAATGATGACACCTCCAATGGAAGTTCCATGCCCTCCTATCCACTTGGTAGCAGAGGCGGTAACTATGGCTGCACCATGCTCTATGGGCCTAAATAAATAACCGGCCGCGCCAAAAGTATTATCTACGATCAAGGGGATGTCATGTTTTTTTGCTAGTGCTGCAATAGCATGGAAATCAGGGATGTTGAAGCCAGGGTTGCCAATTGTTTCCAGGTAAATAGCTTTGGTTTTATTGTCAATCAGCTTTTCAAAGTGCTCTGCCTTATCACTTTCAGCAAAACGGGTTTCAATGCCAATCCTCTTAAAAGCTACTTTGAATTGATTATAAGTGCCACCATAAAGAAATGATGATGAAACAAAATTGTCCCCAACTGAAAGAATATTGTTTAAGGCTATGAATTGAGCAGCCTGCCCTGAACCAACTGCCAAGGCTGCTACACCACCCTCTAGTGCTGCGATGCGTTTCTCAAACACATCCGTGGTAGGATTCATTATTCTGGTATAAATATTTCCAAATTCTTTTAGTGCAAATAGGTTTGCACCATGTTCGGAATTTTTAAAGGTATAAGAGGTGGTTTGATATAAAGGAACAGCTCTTGAGCGTGTAGATGCCTCAACATCTTCATATCCTGCGTGTAGCTGTAGTGTTTCAAATTTCAATGACTTGGACATAGTTATGTTGTTTTAATCTTTTAGAACTTGAGAAAATTTTTGGGGTAAGTTGCTCTGAGTATAAATTACGCCTTTGTCAAAGTTGATCTGGCCTGGTAAATGAATCGAATGTATATGAGATTCCTATCCCAGCTTATTTCAGGGCAGGTGTTGTTTCGTTAAAGGCGGGAAAAGCCTAATAACAACAACAGCAACAACAACACATGTCGTTGCTGAATAAAGAAATGATATAATCAGTCAGCGATTCAATTGATCGTTGAAAAATCGCTAGAAGACCTGTTTGATGTTGGATTGATCTTTTCATTTTTCATCAATTTATATTCTCCCGTATTCGTCACCTGACGAGCATTCCTGGGATCAGGATGTAGCACCTTGGCTTGGTTACCAGGTTGCTAGCGTTTCTCAGAGCCTGTCTCTCCACGCTTCTCTATAAATCGATTTCTCAAAAGAGAGCATCGAATTGATCTTACAAACGTAGTGAGCGTTTGCAATGTTTCCAAATCATTTTGTGAAATTTTTATCTAAAACGGTTACTTTCAGGCTATTTTGACCCATAATGATGTTCAAAAGTTTCTTTGGCAAGCATTTGAACCTCTTCTTTCAGCGTGTCAGGACTAATTATTGATACCTCTGAGCCAAACATGAGTAGCCAGCGAGCCAGCCCTTTGAAACTTGATGTCATAAAGGTGAGCTCTACACCTTCGTTTACATCCTTTTCCTCAGTAAGTCCGAAATAATACTTCTGTTCTCCAAGATATCGGGATATCCTCTTCGATACAATTATCCGGGACTCCTGCATGTCCGTTCCCTGCATAAATGTCTTGAGGTGCTCTTGGTAAGATTGATGTTTTTCAGGGTCATAAAGCTCATCCAGTACACGAAGTTTTATGATCCTGTCGGTACGGAAATCCCTGAGGTCCTGTCTCATTCTGCAAAAGCCAATCATATGCCAATGGGATCCATAGTAACATAAACCTAATGGCTCTACCTGTCGGGTGGTGTATTGACCATTATAATTTGAAAAATACTCGAAGGAGAGTACTTTTTTAAGAGCTAATGATGATTGTATATCGGCTAAAAAGTGATCTGGGAATTGCTCTGCAGCAATGTTCGGTCGTTGTAAGACTTCAATATTCTGCTCAAGGTTTTCAAGGTAATCCTTTTCCTGCATTTTCAGAACAGCTTTGATTTTGAACATTGCTTCTTCAAAGTGTAGCTGTATGGATTTGTCAGTATGCTTTTCAGCTAACTTGGAAGCCATCAGGATTGCTCCAGCTTCTTCTTTGGTAAAACTAACAGGAGGCAAGTTGTACCCTTCCATAAGGAAATAGCCTTTTCCCGCTTCGGCGCCTATAGGAACCCCAGCTTCTTCTAGAGCTCGAATGTCACGGTATACTGTTCTGAGGCTGATTTCAAACCGGTCAGCAATATGCTGGGCTGTAACCACTTTTTTGCTTTGCAATTGAATGAGAATAGCCGATAACCTGTCAATACGATTCATTTTTCAGCAAGGTCTTTTATCTTGGCATTCATTGCCTTAAATCCTGCCCGCGTTTTTGTATCCAAACTCTTCCATAGTAGAGGTACAAGTAAACCACTAAATTCTTCCCGTTGTATGAGAATACATTTATTATTGCCCAGTTCCTCTATTTCAAAAACATGATGTCCATCAAAAATACCTCGCATAAATAGACTCCCCAGCCATCCAAATTGTTTGTTTCTTTTAAATAGTGTAACCTGAGGTTTGAATACCATCGGTTTAGAGCCAGGAGGCTGTATGGAAACTCTTAAACGCTCTCTGACTTTGGGTTTGCCTATTATACTAATAATAAAAGGGTTCCACTCTGGGTAGGCTTTGAAGTCCATTAAAACATTCCAAATCTTTTCAGGAGAAGAGGCTATTTCTATGGATGTTTTAAGCTGTTTCATTTTCGGAGAGGTGTCTTTGTATATAAAATGCTCTTAGCCCAAGCAAGACAGCCAAAGGGACAAGTGCATAATTTATTTGCTGAGGTAAGAATGCCCAACTTAATAACGATAAAAGGCATATTATGCTTATGGCACCGAAATACTTTTTTAAGAATGTAGGTTTTTTTCGCATAAAGAGTAAAAGTGCTATTGGGAAGTGAAAAGGCACAGCCCATAATAGGTTAAGATTGCGTGCTGCTGCGTTATGGTCGGTGGCCAACCATAATAAAAGTAGTAGCCACCCTATCAAGCCAGTTGAAGAAAACAACAACACATCGAAACCGACATACAGTTTATTCTTCTTATATCCGAAATAGGTGATGATTACCCCTATTATCAGCAGTATAGCCATTATTATGAATGGAGTAATAGTTGAGGCCTGGTCCTGCTCAGGGGTAGAGTCATAGGTTACTATTGTCTTTTTTACAAGAGGAAGTTTTTTTCCATTGCGTGTGATTGTAGCATGGTTAAACCCACTTTCTATGTAGTCAGGTAGAAACATATATTCATAAGGGGTAGCTACTTTATCCATAGGTAAGCCAAGACAAACATCTATACCAATATCGCCCCAGGGTTGCTGTTTCAAATAAAGGTCGGTAAGTTCTCTGATTGAATAATTGGTGCCAATATATGAGCCATCAAACTGTATACTATCTTCAAAAGTTTTGACTAATGCGTCCCTAACCCTGGTAGCACAGTTGTCATAGAAGTAGTCATAAAGGTAATATTGGTTTTCAGGCAAAGCATTCCATTGAAGAAAGTCAAAAAGCTTCTGTTTTTGTTTGTGAGAAAGGTTTAATACCTGCTCGTGAATGTAACGGTTATAGTAAATGTAGTAATCTCTGAATCTGCGGTATTCGGTTACACCGAGTTTGTAATTCAAATGGCCACGGGCAAAGTTGAGGTAGAAATTTGGCTGATCGAAATCAAAAACTCCGTAATTGTATAAGATGTCGTATCCATTTGTGTGATCTTTTACTCTGATGGCGCTATGCCCAAAAGCAGAGTAAAGTTCGCCCTGATATGGACCGCAGGTAAGGATATGAATATCTGCATCCTTCGAAAGCTTAAGATTTTGGGAATTGCTGATTAATGGTAAGAGTATAAATAATAACCAGATATTTTTCATGTGCTGTTTATGTCAATCAATTAACATATTAGTTCGATGCTAAATTAATCTCGAGACTCATTTTAGTTTTGTGAATATACTACGAAAGAAATAAGAGAGGGTTAAGGATATGTATATTTATTGATTTAATGAAATACCGGAAATAATTCTAATGAAATTGATACATATGCAAAATTCTATTGGTTTACTTTTTGTCTATCTTTAAACACATGAACAGGAATGTTGCTGACGGGTTGAATTTTGTATCAAAGCTTACGGTGAATAGGGCGTGGAATGCTAGCCGTGTAGTATTTAGCTATATATATTCCAGGCTTACCGGAAATCCGAAAATAGTCGGATTGCCCATAAGTATTTCATTTGAACCTACTACTTCTTGTAATCTACGTTGCCCCGAATGTCCTAGCGGACTTAGGTCTTTCAGTCGACCTACTGGTATGCTTCAGGAAAGGCTTTTTAAAGAAATAATAGATGAACTGGAAGATACTCTCATGTATTTACTTTTTTATTTTCAGGGTGAGCCTTTCTTACATACAAAATTTCTTGACATGGTTCAGTATGCCTCTGAGAAGAATATTTATACAGCAACTTCAACCAATGCTCATTATCTAACTGATGATGTAGCCAGGAAAACAGTTGAGTCTGGTCTCGATAGGTTGATTGTGTCTATTGATGGTACTACTCAGGAAACCTACCAGTCTTACAGGGTGGGAGGCAAGCTGGATAAGGTTATTGAAGGCACTAAAAATATTATTAAATGGAAGAAAGCTCTGAAATCACGAACACCTCATGTGGTTTTTCAGTTTTTGGTGGTTAAACCCAATGAACATCAGATCGAGGAGGTAAAGGCATTGGCAAAACGCTTGGAAGTTGATGAGGTGGGGTTGAAAACGGCTCAGATATATGAGTATGAGCATGGTTCCAAGCTTATTCCAACAATAGATAAGTATTCGAGATATAGAAAGAAAGCTGATGGCACTTATGCAATTAAGAGCAAGCTTTTAAATCATTGCTGGAAGATGTGGCATTCATGTGTCATTACCTGGGATGGTAAAGTGGTACCTTGCTGTTTTGATAAAGATGCACATCATGAAATGGGACAGCTACAAGAGACAAGCTTTACAGAGTTATGGAATAGCCCTACTTATAATAGCTTCAGGAAGGCTTTGGTTAAATCCAGAAGTAAAATTGAAATGTGTCGAAATTGTACTGAAGGAACAAAAGTGTGGGCTTAGTGCTCTTTGGCTTTCTTTAGGTGGCTAACGGGTGAGTCACATCCACAATTTTTGGAGCACCCGGAATCAGACTTGGTTTGCTTGTACAGCATATTACCTAAATAGCCCAGGGCTCCCAAAAACAATATGATTATAATGGTTTCTTGCATACTATTATGGTTAACGAAAAGTTACGAATTTCGTTTTGCCAATTTAGAATAAAGGAATTGTTAATGTTCATGCCAGTGATTAGCTATTACCTTGAGCATTTCCTGATGAGTATATCCTGAAGCAACAATTTCTCCTCCAAAAAGAAAGTTCTCTCCACCTTTAAAATCAGTAACTTTTCCTCCGGCTTCCTGTACTATAAGGGTGCCGGCAGCAACATCCCAGGGTTTGAGATTGTATTCAAAGAAACCTTCAAAGCGACCACATGCAGTATAGGCAAGGTCTACTGCGGCACTCCCAAGCCGTCTGAGGCCGTGTGTTTTCTGCATGAAATTATTCAGGATATCCAAATATTGTGACATCAGGCCAAAATCATAGTAGGGAAAGCCTGTGGCTATAAGACTTTGCCCCAGTTCTTTTACTTCAGAAATACTGATTTGCTCTTCGTTGCAGTATGCTTTGCCTCCTTTTATGGCGTAAAAGCATTCGTCTTTATTGATTTCATAAATAATGCCTAATACAATTTTGTCATGTTGCATCAGGGCCAGACTAATAGCGAATACGGGAAGCCCATGGGTGAAATTAGTTGTTCCGTCCAAAGGGTCAATGATCCAGTTGTACTCGTCTTTTCTGGTTGAAGCAGTGCCTTCCTCTGTTATAAAACCTGCTTCAGGAAGTATCTGACTACAACCAGCGACAAGCTTTTCTTCCGCCTGTTTATCGACATAAGATACAAGGTCATTGAAGCCTTTATGCTCAATGTCTGTCTTCTTAAAGTTTTTGCTTTCTTCCCTTATAAACTGCCCTACTTCAAGGGTTAACTTTTTGGTAGACTCAAGTACTTGCTTCAGGTCACTCATTTGTTTACTTCCTTTTTAACAAAACTATATAATATCAGTAGTATTGAAACCCAAACCGCCGTTTTTCCTATGTATTCACCATCTCCGGATATTTGTTTTGCGGAAAGGAACTTATCATTTAAAAGGTCGGCTTGAGTTATGGCGGCAGTGTCTGGGCTTAAGAGTGTTGGAATAACGATAATGGCTATCACAAAGGCTAATGTTGGCCAACTGATATTCCCTCGAAGAGGAGATCTGTCCTTCAGCGTGCCGTTGAACAAGGTAATGTTACTTAACAATACCCAAAGGCTGACCCCCATGAAGCCCGTGTGTATATCCCAGGAGATGAATGCCTGGTGATTATTAAACACTGACCCCAACATGAATCTTGAGAATTGAGGGTGTGCCCGATATAATAAGAACTCTATTGCTAACCAATATATAGATATAGTGAAAAAACCCAGTCTGTTCTTAGCGTGTTTGTTAGTAAAGCTGAAAATAATAAATGCGCCAGTAATGGCCATAGCATATGCAATGGGAAGAAGCCACTGGATAAGGTGTGTATTGGAAGAGGAGCCATTCCAAATTAAAAATGTAGTTAGCAGGATAACAAATACCTTAAGTAGTAGTAGCTCCTTAGGGGAGGCCTCTTTTTGTTGATTAAAGAGCAATGCATAAAGTGGTACTAGCCCAATGAAGATCAGGAATGAGAATGCAGGGGTTATTTTGGCCAGCCCAAGCAAGGTCACTGCAGAAATGATAATGAGAGAGTCTCTTAGTTTATTTTTTTCCATCTATGACAATAACAATTTCACCTTTCACAGTACCTTTTCCGAAATGTTCCTTTAGCTCCACTAGTGAACCATTAACTGTTTCTTCATGAAGTTTTGTTAGTTCCCTGGATACCGAGGCTTGCCTGTCTTTGCCAAGGTGTTCTGCAAGCTGTTCCAGAGCTTTTACCAAACGGTGGGGTGATTCATATAAGATTATTGTCCGCTCTTCAGTGGATAGTATTTCAAGGCGGGTTTTCCTACCCTTTTTGTGAGGGAGAAACCCTTCAAATACAAACTTGTCTGAAGGGAGGCCTGATTTTACCAAGGCAGGTACAAATGCAGTTGCTCCTGGGAGACATTCAAGTTTTATGCCTGCTTTAAGGCACTCTCTTACCAGTAAAAAACCCGGGTCAGAAATTGAGGGAGTTCCTGCATCAGTTATGAGAGCCATTCGCTCTCCCTTGTTTAATCTGTCAACCAGCTGAGACACGGTTTTATGCTCGTTAAAAATATGGTAACTCTGAAGCGGACGGGATATCTCATACTTTTTAAGCAGCTTACTAGAGGTGCGGGTATCCTCCGCAAGTATAACATCAGCTGCTTTGAGTACATTGATAGCCCTGATGGTGATATCTTCAAGGTTGCCTATTGGGGTGGGTACCAGATATAGTTGTGTTTCTTGTTCCAACGTAAGATAAAATTTACCTTATTTAAATTTTAGGCTAATTTATCAATTTCCTTTGCCAATTGATGATCTTTTTCTGTCACTTTATCGCCAGCATCGTGGGTGTTGAGTTCAAAGCTGACTTTGTTATATACATTTGACCAGTTGGGGTGGTGGTTCATTTTTTCTGCAACGATGGCTACTTTGGTCATGAAGCCGAATGCTTCTTTAAAATCTTTGAACTCGAAGGTTTTCTTTAATGCATTATTCTCTTCTTTCCACATAGCAATTAGTTTCTTTCGTTTTAAATTGGAGTTGGCGGACAGTTATGTCCGCATCAAGTTAACTCTTATTTTACAGATGTGCTTTAGAAAGTTAGAGATCAGATTCTTTTAGCTGAAATTATATATTGAAACTCCAGACTGGTATTGTCTATTTCAATTGATTTAAAGCCTGCCTTTTGTAGCTCTTCAGAGACCTTCTGACTTGTGATTTTTATATTTTCAGGTGGACCTACCGGCATTTGTCCAAGTTTATAGTCTACAATAATTAACCTGGAGTTGTTTTTCAGTCCTCGCTTGATTTTTTGTAGATATTTAACTCTATCGGATAGAAAGTGATAAGTATTAACGAGTATGGCAATGTGTACTTCATCTTTATTTAGTAAGGGGTCGTCTTCCAGAGATAGTCGTGTTTCTATTCGTTCCTCAGGAATGATGTGTTGCAATTCAGGTTTTCTGTCTTCAATATAGTTTAGAAACCTCTCATCAATATCAATAGCAATGACATGGGCACCTTTTCCGGCCAGCCTGAAGGTGAAATAACCTGTACCTGCACCAATGTCGGCAATTACTTTGTCATTAACATCTCCAAGCTTGTCTATAATGAGTGAAGGGTTTTGCCATTCACTTCTTTCTGGGTCTTCGTAATCCTTAACTAAGTTTTGAAAACTGTTCATATCAAAAGTGTCCCTCTCACTGCCACTTTGCGTGTTAGCTGATAAAGTGTCTTTCAAAACTTCTGCTTTGATATTATTTTCAATGCGTTTCTCGGGCTTGCATGAAAAAAGAGCAAAAAGCAGGGCAAAAAGGGTTAAGCTTCTCAATGTGAAAAAGACGGTTTGGGATACTTTTTACTAAATTTACAGGGCTATTATGCCCTCAACTTTATTAGCCTCAATATAATATTCAATAACCTTATCGCTGGACTGTACCATAACCTCAGCAGTAACGCTAATGTAGTTTCCATTACTTGAGGCCCTTTCCTTGGTAGTATGGTTACTAAATAGATTCTTGACCTCATCTACCTTGCCTTTAGGTACAATGAACTTGAAAGTGTAAAGGGCTGGCCAGTTATACTCCTTATCCAGCTTTTCCTTAAATGAGTTGATAGAGCTATCTTCCATAATTCCGTTAGGCTTAGTCAAACTAAGCTTTTGGTAGTGTTTCCTACATGCTTTAAAATAACAAAAGCGGAGATGAAAGTTCCCCGCTTTTGAAGTAATCTCTTAAAAGAGATTAATAAAATTTATATCGCTGATCTTCTATTTCAGCATATTCTTTAATAGCCTCGGTAATTCCAAAGCTGGTTCTATTTTTAGCGTTTTGCTGTAGTTGATTCTTGTATGCAGAGTAATCAGCAACTTCAGGAGCATTTGTTATGTTCTGCATTTCAATGATCAATACACCATTTTCAGATGCGAAAGGTTCTGTCTTCTGTCCTTTTTCCAATGAGAATGCTCTTCCTACGGCCTGAGGGTCATAGCCTACATTTGGTAAAGAATTTACATTCAGTTTCAGGTCACTTGAAGAGTATACGTTAGCATCTGAACCATATTCAGAAGCCATTTGCTCTAATGACCCTGAAAGTCCTTTTAGCTTAGTAATGATTTGCTCTCCTTTTAACTCATTTTTAACGCGTGCAGTAACTTCTGTTTTAACCTCTTCAAGTGGTTGGTGCCCTTTTTCTGTCTCATCAGTCATTACAGCAACAGCATACTGATCATCTAGTTCGAATACTTCAGAAATATCTCCTTTAGAAGCATCTCTGAATAACCACTGAATAATCTGACGAGCCTCACCTAAGACGCCGATTCTTCTATCATTTTTCTTAAGCTTATCAGCAGTCATTACGTTTAGTGTATCTTCTTTTGCTAATTGAATGAAAGACTCCAGATTGCTGCTGTTTGAAGAGAAGAGGTCAGCCTTTCTGAAGGCCTCATTTCTTGTTTCGTCTCCAGCAATAATGTTTCTTTCTATAGAAGCCACTTTGTAAGCTGTATTTGTTTTGGGCTCATCAACCCTGATAATGTGGTATCCGAATTCAGTTTTTACCAAATTGTTAACCAAACCGGCTTCGGTAGCGTTGAATACAGCATTTTCAAACTCTTCAACCATTCTTCCTGTTTGGAACCACCCAAGATCACCACCTCTGGAAGCTGTAGCGTCAGTTCCATGCTCTCTGGCCATAGCCTCAAAGCTAGCACCACCTTTAATTTCATTTAGTATTCCCTGAGCTTCTTCTCGGGCTTCATCATTATCACCTTTGATCAAAATGTGACTTGCTTTAGCGTAAGAGATTGTGTCCTGGAAAATTTCAGATATTTTGTATATCACATAACCGTTTGAAGTCAGGTATGGGCCACGAATATCTCCCTTGCTTAAGTTTCCTGCATTAGCTTTTAGTTGAGCAGGAAGTGTTCCTATATGATACTTGTTGAAGAATGAAGTAGCATCAGTATTGGCACCAGCATAAACAGAGTCTCTCTCTGTAGTTGAAAATTCCTTTTTGAGTTCTGCCATCTCTTCTTTCACATAAGATGTATCAGCCTTTGACGGTGTGATTGGGAAAGCTACATATTTCAGGCTTCTTGTGTGCTCTACCTTATACTCTTCTTTGTGCTCATTGTAGTAGTCTTTTAGTTGACTTTCTGTTACTGAAACAGCTGAATCCCCTATAGCATAATATGGCACATATAGGTATTTAACCTCAGCTACATTAGTTTGAGCTCCGTACTCTCTTTGAGCTTCGGCTGAAGTAACATAGCCTGTGCTAAGCAATAAGTTTTCATACTTCAATCGCTCTCTGGCTGGTTTTAGATTACTTTTGATCATGAACCAGTAATTTTGATATACAGGAGCCTGATTTTCGTAGTTATTCAGGAAGTTAAGGAATAGCTGCCTGTCAAACTCACCAGTTTCAGGGTTGGTGAAGAACCCCTTCACACTTGCGTCCTGGTTTTTACCCTGCATCATATCCCATACTTCATCACCAGTTACCTCAACACCTACTTCATCATACTGTTTGTTGAAAGCATACTTAGTTATTAATAGCTCCCATGCTTGCTGCCTGATAGTTGGTCTTTCACTTTCGGAAGGTTGCCTGTTATACTGAAGCTGGTAAAAGCCTTCGCGCTCCTTCACAAAATTCTGGAATTCCTGCAAAGAAATATCCTCTCCTGCGATTTCCCCTACCTGATTATCATTGTTAAAAAGTCCTGATCCGCTTCCGAGAAGATCAGCCAGAATGAAGGCGAATATGGCTACGGCTACGAAAGCCACCACAACCTTGCCCATCTTATTTCTTAGAGTGTTGATTAATGCCATGTCTTATATATACTCAAATTGCTTAGGTTCAAAGAGGCGCAAATTTAAACAGTATCCGACTAAAAACAAATTACCTGTCAAATTGCCGCTTTATTTATTTTCTTTAGTGTTGTTTTTTAGCGTAAGTTTTACAATGTCAATGCGAATATCGTGCGTTGATTGGATGGTAAACGAGAAAGGAGGTAACGAAACAGTGTCTCCCGGCTCAGGTAAATCTTCTGTTATCGACAGAATGAGCCCTCCCAATGTTTCATAATCTCCGGTGGGTAGGTCCCATTCATATTTATCGTTTAGATAATCTATTTCATGTCGGGCACTGAGAAGGTAATTGTTATCGTCCAGCTTTTGTTCCACCCAGTCTTCCACATCATGCTCATCCTGAATTTCACCAAATATTTCTTCTATAATGTCTTCAATACTTACAATACCTGATGTTCCTCCATATTCATCCACAACTAGTGCCAGGCTTTTTCTTTCACTGATGAACTGTATCATGAGTTCATTGGCAAGCATAGTTTCTGGTACAATTATTATTGGTGTAAGAATATCGGAGATTTTTTTTGGTTTTTTAAAGAGTTCCAGTGAATGGCAATAGCCAATTACATCATCTATTGACTCTTTGTATACAATAATTTTTGAATGACCACTTTCAATAAAAGCTTGTTTCAGGTCTTCTATTTTATCCTCAATATCAACGGCTACTATCTCAGTCCGAGGAATCATGCATTCCCGGATTCGAATGGTTTTAAATTCAAGTGCATTGTTAAATATTTTGGTATCAACTTCCACATTGGTCTCTTCATCAGACATCAAAGTGTTTTTGATATAATTGTTTAGGTCTGTTAGACCAAAGGCCGGTCGGTCTTCAGAGTATTGGTAGCCTATAACTTTAGTGATGATTAGTTTAGACGCAGATACTACTGCCCACACCAATGGTCCCATTATTTTATAGATCAAAAACATGGGGATTGCTAAAATAGAAAGCATCCAGTTAGGGTTGATAAGGAAGATGCTTTTTGGTAAAAACTCAGCGGTCAACAGCACTACTAGTGTGGAAAGAATAGTTTGAATGATCAATACCGAAACTTCATTATAAAGAGCTATCGGTAAAGACTCTCTAATCATTGGGTCTAAAAGCTTGGCCATAAATACACCATAGATCACCAATGCAATGGTGTTGCCAATCAGGGTAGTAGCTATAAACCTCGAGGGGTTATTGATGAAGGAGGCCAAAATATTGCCTGTACGATACCCTTTTTTCTTTTGTAGCTCTATGTGTAGCCGATCAGCGGAAACAAAGGCGATCTCAATTCCGGAAAAGAATGCCGAAAAAAGCAAAGTAAGCAAAATCGTAGGAAGTAGAGTCGGATCCATCAATTGGAAGGTTTTTCTTTATCCTTCATTATTTTATATAAAAATAGGAGACTTATGCATAACATAAAAATCCAATATGAATAAGCCAGGCCTACAGTCATTAGCTGATGAATGCCAATGACAAATAATCCTATGCAAGCCGAAAAAATTAGTGTTGGAATTAATTTACTCATCTTCAAGATAAAAGACACCTTCAGGTTTGGTTATTTCGTAGGAAGAGAAGTCCTGTTTAGCTACAAGACCATGGCCATACAAAACCTGATCGGGCAAAGTGATTGTGACAAATTCATCCGTGTACATTTGCTCTTTGTCTGGCTTCCAGAATAGCTCTTCTGTTTTTAGTTCCTGATTGTTTTCAATACTTTTGATTATTACATTTCCACGTCCGCGGTATTTATCCTCTTCTTTAAAATAGTATGCTTCATTGGCCTTAAGTGTTGAGGTTTTTTTACCGGTCTCATCATAAAATTCCATATAAAGACCCTCGGGGAACTCCATATCTCCACTGGCATACTCCCATAGTTTTTTGGTTTCCAGCTTTACCTTAACCGTTGCAGATTCGCTATAATAAAGGTCTAAGTTTTCGGCTTCCTGAAGGGGACCAGTATATGGCTCAGACACAGCAGACTTGTCCTCCGAATTATCGCAGGAGATAAAAAGAAGTAACGGTAGAAATAGTAGATACAGTTTTGTCATTAACCAAAAAAGGCCACAGGGATTACCCTATGGCCCTTGTTTATTTAATAGTACTTCTTAGTCTCGGCTTCTGATTGTAGTCGTTTCATTGATCCAACAATCTACAGTTATTTGATTACCTTTTGTATAATTATAGGTAAATATTTCTTCAGTTGAAGGGAACTGTTCTTTTGCAGACTGCATTGCTCTAGTATTTCCAGCTTTTTGGAACATATCATAAGCTATTAAGAAAACAGCTCTGTCTTTTACAATATCCTTTTCACCTTTGCAAGTATTGAAGCTGTTGAAGTACAGGTTACCGATCGCGGTGTATGCATCCTTACTAGTAGGGTCTACTGAAAGGGCTTTTCTATACATTGCACGGGCACCAGCTCCACCTTTTACAGCTCCCATTTGAATATACATCTCAGCTTTTTGACTTGGGTCTTCAGTTAATCCTAAGGCCATTTCAAAGTAGCTAACAGCTTTTTGGTTATCACCACTGGCTTTGAATTTAAGACCAAGGTTTTTAGCAAGTCCATAGCTAGGTTCTTTTTCCTGAATCACTCTTCCTGCTTCTAACCAAAGAGGGTCGTCAGTACATTTGCCATTAAGCATGAAAGCAAAGATCTTTTTGGCTAATTTAAGGTCATCAGGACTTTCTTTGAATTTTGGAGCAAGGTTTTCTCTTACAAAATCGCAATCTACGTCGATTACACTTACCAATAACCCATCAATTTTACCTCTGTAGTCTGTAAGTTTATCTACGTATTTTCCTCCCTTTTGGATTTGGTTGTCAACAGTCTCCATGATTTTGTCATACCTGTTTAGAATCTCAATATCGGACAAGTTATCAAGATACTTTTTGTTGTAAACCACAACGCTCATATAGGGTACGTGCATGTAGTAATCCACGTTTTCACCACCCAATTCATAAGCTTGATCGAAAAGCTCAAGCACATTTGCCAATTCGCCTTTCTTTTTTACATTATAGCGATAAGCAGAATAAGCCTTTCTGGCCATAACATCTGCCTTTTCATTACAATGCTGCATTCTCATGTCATAGATCAACATAAGAGAGTCAATATAGATATCTTTTTGAGCCTGATCTTTAGTTTCATCAATCAAGCCCTTATATATCTTTTCTCCGTTGATGTAGATAGAGGTGTTTAAGTTAGGAGCGTTTTTTAGTAACCATTGGTGAGGTGCCTTTGCCGCTTTAAAGTTATCGTTTCTTAATGCATCTGTATATAGTACATTTTTTTCCTCGGCCTTAGCCCTGTCTTCGGGCCAGTTCCAACCTTCGCATTGCGCCTGAGCGAAGTAAGGTAGTATAATTGCCGCTAACAATAAGATGCGCTTCATCATTTTACTTTTCATAACTTATTTAATTACTTAATCATATTTTCTTTTAATAAACCACTGGTCGTTGAAGTTGAAACCCAGGTAAACCTTAAAGTAATCTTCACTGATTAGGTTATCCTGTACATCTCCTCGTTGCCCGTATTTAAAAGCCATATCAAGACTAGAGAATCGACCAACTGGTAAAGACCAGCCAAAATTGATGCCAAAGTCTTTAACTTGGTTGCCGTTAATAGTATATGGAGTCTCTTCATAATCAAGTCCGAGTCGATAAGTCACTCTTTTTAGATATGAAGTTACTGAGCCATAGTCGGGAGTGAATTCCCCTCCTAAGGTTATTTTTAGTGAGTTTTGAAGGTTGTCGCTATTATCGCCCGAGAAGTCTTTATAGTCAGACCACTGCTGTATTTTAACGTCAACCCCTGCCAGCCATTTAAATCCGTTACTGAAAGATATTCCAGCCCCAATGGCCTGTGGTATAGTTATATTTCCACGGATGGTATCATTTTTAGCATTTAAGATAGGTCTGTCTACTTGCTCGAGTCCAAAGCTCTGTGAGCTTTTTGCTTTTACATCCGCATTAAAGTCGTATGTTAAACCTGCTTTAAATTTTATTTTATTGCTGAAGATGGAGTCCTGATTGAATGCCAACCCTGCTGAGAACAAAAAATCAGAAACAGAGAATAATTCTTTGTCTACCGCTGAGTATGCTGCAAGGTTTTCATCTAACAATATATCGGAATATTTTGTCTCTATAGAGCTGAAGAGGTAAGTGGCTCTGAGACCAACAAAAAAGTTTTTGTTTATAGCTACACCGTTAGACCAGTAGAATTGATTGAGTCCACCAGATCCTTCTTCTGTAAATTGGACTTCTGTGTTAGTACCTGGAACCACATCAGTATAGCTGAATTCGTAATCGACATTGCTGTATGGCATAAGGCCCAGTGATGTAGTCCATATTCCTGGCTTCACAGGGAATGCCATAGCCAGAAAGTTTAAATTTCCTCCTGAGTTGGTTTCAGAGGTTGTGCTGTTTTCAATGGTTCTTCTTTCTCCAATAAAGCCCGCTGTAAAAATAGTTAGTGAATTATAGGGAAGAAGAGCAGGGTTGATATTGTTCAGGTGCCAGTAACTTCCATTGCTTATGCCTAGCCCCCCCATTCCCTGATTATGCACAAGGCTCATATCATATATATCTCCCAGCCCTCTTGAGGTAAATGGTGATTTGGCTGCCTGCCCCCACACATTGACAGTTATAACGGTCAATGCTACTCCTAACAAAACACTTTTAATTTTATGCATTATAAAGTAAAATCCTGTTTAAGCCCCTGAGAACCAATTCCGGGGCTACAAATATGCTAGCTTTCAGTTTGTTTTCAAAAAATTCGGCGTCTCCACCGCAGATAATAATCTGCAAATGTCCGAATTTGTCACTATACATCCGAATAATTTCTCGTATTTCAGCAATAGCGCCATTAATTACACCACTTTGTATAGACTCTTTAGTCGATTGTCCAACAAGGGGCACGTCTTTTTCAAACTCTATCAACGGCAGATTGGCGGTAAAATTATGCAAGGCTTTAAATCGCAATGAGATTCCTGGAGAAATACACCCTCCATGGTAGGTAGCTTGACGGTCAATGAAGTCATAAGTGAAGCAAGTTCCTGCATCTATAACCAGGCAGTTAGATTCGGGGAAAGCTCCTTGCGCACCAGCTACGGCGGCAATTCTGTCCAGTCCTAAAGTTTGTGGCGTTTTGTAACCAATTTTAAAAGGTAAAGGAAGGTCTGGCCTTAGTATGGTAGTAGGTATACCATTCAGTTTTTGCTGTATATCTTCAATGCTTTTACTGACGGAGCTAACAATAACATGTTCGGGGTGAAAATCAGCAATTACTTTATCAATCTCGGAGAGTTCCATGACTTTAATGACTTCGATCAGTTCATCTCCTTTAAATAATCCTGCTTTGGTAAACGTATTACCAAAATCGAGTGCTAAGTTCATTTTTAATTTCGAAAGTGATAAAATTCTTAAGAGATTAGCTGCTTTCTAAAAAGTGGTGAATAAGGTTGAGTACCAAAAATATGAAAAATAAGGAGAAGTATAAAGTGATCGGCCTAATGTCGGGAACGTCATTAGACGGTTTGGATATGGCTTATTGTGAGTTTGAACTTCAGGCTGGTGTATGGCATTATAAAATTAAAGCAGCGGAAACCCGCGGTTACCCTGAAGAGCTGTACAATGGTTTGCAGGCGGGTGTTAAGCTTTCAGGCTATGAATTGACGAGACTGGATGTACATTTGGGGCGATGGTTTGGAGAAGCCGTAGCATCATTTATTGATAATCATAGGCTTGCCGTTGACTTTGTTGCTTCTCATGGACATACGATTTTTCATCAGCCAGAACTTGGGATAACCAAACAGATTGGTAATGGTAATATTATAGCCGCAATAAGTCAGTTGCCAGTAGTGTCTGATTTTCGTACACTTGACGTTGCGCTTGGAGGACAAGGTGCGCCGCTGGTACCTATAGGGGATGCCTTGCTTTTTCATGAGTATGACTTCTGTTTGAATCTTGGGGGAATAGCCAACATCTCGTTTGATAACCAAGGAAAGCGTCTGGCCTATGATATATGCCCTTGTAACATGGTTTTGAATTACGTTGCCAGCAAAGAAGGATGTAGCTATGACGAAGGGGGAGCAATAGCCAGGGAAGGTACTGTTATTCCTGAGTTGCTTACCGTGTTAAATAATTTGGACTTTTATAATCAACCTTATCCAAAGTCATTAGGTTATGAATGGGTGAAAGATAATGTGATAAGCAAGATCAGTAATTATGACATATCTTCTTTTGACTTGATGAGGACATTGGTTGAACACATAACAAATCAAATAAGTCGAGCCATAACGGGGGCAGGGAAAAGTCAAAGGTTATTGGTTACCGGAGGTGGTGCCTTTAATAAGTTTCTAATACAGCGGATTGAACAGAGTTTAAAGAGTGAGGCTGAAGTTTGTGTGCCTGATGATACTACCGTAAATTATAAAGAGGCTTTGATCTTTGGTTTTTTGGGAGTGTTGAGATCATGTGGAGAAGTGAATACTTTAAGTAGTGTTACAGGGGCTTCAAGGGACAGTTGCACCGGAGGTATTGTAAATCCCTTTCTTCATTAGTACATTATGTAGTAATATAGTGTAAATTAATACTTTGCCAAATGGATTTAAAGAACAACTCGCCGGAAGCTCCTTTATGGCGCAATAAAATCAAAAGAAGATCTTCAGGCTGACCCGGTCTACTGATGAGCGGCTGTTGGGTGGTGACTTTATTACCAACCTGATTCGAACAGGCTATTGCCTGAAAATTCATTATAAGGGGGAGCTTTATGGCATATCTCTGAAGTGTTGAAAAAGCCAAACCTACCAAATTAAGGAGATTTCCCTACTGGTTTTGAGCATAGTTATTTGGTTTGGCTTCCATCAGAAGCAGCTATGTTTTCTGAAAAGTAAAACCTGGAAATACAGTTTAATTTCAGACTTATTATGAGACAATTAGAATAACCGTTCGTAAATTTTAACTTCTTATTAACCGTCGGAGATATTAGAAATTGATTGATATTCTATACCTTTGAGCGCGGAGAAGAGGTTGAGAGTGATAAAATTACCGCAATAAACCTTATTGGAATTAGTTTTTATATAAAATAAAAGTCTTGGTGAGAAAAGCGCTTTACAACATTTTACTAATCTTCATATTTTCGTTTACTATTTCCCCATTACTTGGCGCTTCAAGCATAACTCTGTCAACCGAAAGTGTTGAAGTAAAGGAAGTTGTGGATCAGGAAAATCAACAGCATGGAGATTCAGATCAGACTCATGACCAGGAAGAAGCTCATCATGCACCTCCGGGATGGACTGTTATTCCTTTTGTGATGTTACTACTGATGATCGCGACTGGACCTCTTTTTTATGAGCACTTCTGGCATAAGAATTACCCTAAGGTAGCCATTGCCCTGGCTGCAATTGTTGTATTTTATTATTTGTTTGTTCTTCATAATACGCATGGTCCAGTTCATGCGTTAGCTGAATATGTTCAGTTTATTGCCCTTCTGGCTTCGCTATATATAGCCTCAGGGGGTATTATGATTGATATTGATAAAAAGTCAACTCCATTGGCCAATGTCATATTACTCTTAGTTGGGGCCATAATTTCTAATTTGGTAGGAACTACAGGAGCATCAATGCTTTTAGTTAGGCCATTTATTAGGTTGAATAAAACCAGGATAAAGGCCTACCATATTATTTTCTTCATTTTTATAGTTAGTAATGTTGGCGGTTCACTAACCCCAATTGGTGACCCTCCACTATTTCTTGGTTTCTTGAAAGGAGTTCCGTTTTTCTGGACACTGGAACATAACCTTCTGCCGTGGGCGTTTGCGCTAGCGCTCCTGTTAACTACCTTTTATGTGTTTGATAAGAGAAACAAGTCTAATTATGGTTTGTCAGATGAAGAGATCACATATACTAATAAAATTAAACTGATAGGACTTAGAAATTTTTTCTGGCTTGCTGTAGTTATTGGTTCTGTTTTTCTTGACCCTAATGTACTTGACTGGGTGCCTGCTATTGAATATGACGGTCAGAAATTTTCTTTTGTAAGAGAGATTATCATGTTTTCAGTGGCATTTTTCTCTTTCAGGTTTGCTAATAAAAATGCGATTACTGGAAATGAGTTTAGCTTCGAACCTATTCGTGAAGTCGCCTTTATCTTCATAGGTATTTTCGGAACCATGATGCCGGCATTGGAGCTAGTTGGTGGCTTTGCTGCTTCACCTGAAGGTTCAAAGCTGATAAGCCATAACACACTTTACTGGGGTACTGGTATGCTTTCAGGCTTTTTGGATAATGCTCCTACATATATAAACTTCCTCACCGCTGCGTTAGCGTCACAGGGGGCTAGTATCAATAATATTTCAGAAGTAGTGGCCTTTGCTGAAGGTGGTACTTTCTTCGATAGTGTTCTTGATCTAAAGGCAATATCAGTGGCAGCAGTTTTCTTCGGTGCTTTGACCTATATCGGTAATGGACCTAATTTTATGGTAAAATCAATTGCTGAACAAATTGGTATAAAGATGCCTTCTTTCTTCGGTTACATTATCCGATTCTCTATTCCATTCTTACTTCCACTTCTGCTTTTAGTATGGTTGGTGTTTTTCGCGTTTGTCTAAAACGGGAGCTATGATCAATTACAATAAGCCTGAAATTCAGATCTGTGACTAATGGTGAGGGAGGTAGTGAAATGATTTTTCACTATAAAAAGTGAGAAAATATTGTGACGTGCAGGTATTCAGGGGCTGATATAAATGGCGGGCATTTTATAGGACTCGTCGATGGACAAGGTGCACTCGACATGAGATGCCATCAGGTAAACACTAAGATCGTAACTGGAATATGCAAGCCTACACCTGAAATATTGTCAAATGGAAAGATAAGGTTCCATGAAAATTGGCAGTGGACTTTAGGGATTTGAGTAAAGGCTCATCACTTCTGGAAGAAACGTGAGCGCATACTCTGGTTTACTGATATTTCTTTTTGTGCCTATCGTAGTATTTCTGGGGCCTGTCTCCACTATAATTCAGGTCAATTTTGGCCGCCGCTTTTAAGTCAATCCCCTTTAATATAGAAGGTAACTTAGCAGACACCTCCCAACCTTTCCCGGAAACAGAGATATAAACACCTTTTTCGTTGTCATAATAAACGTCATGGTCTTTGAAAAATACGTACCTTGTTTTGGCTCTGTAACCATGTGCCGGAGCCCAAGGAGGAGGACCAACACTTTCCTTAGCTTTGTATTTCTTGTTTTTATTCTTTCCGCTCTTTCCTTGACTGAAAGAGTCAGTACCAGATGCCCAAACTATAAACAGTGTAAGTAGTAATATCTTTACGATTGTTCTGTTCATGATATAATATATTGTAAAGGTAAATACCATTCCTCGCCTTTGCGTAACCAAATATCTGGACTTAAATCTCAGTTTTATTTATTTGGTAGGGAATAAAGACACGTTTTAATTAATTATGCGACTCTTCATAAAGTAGACTTTGTCGGGATCTATGAATATTATTAGTTTAAAAGACATTGATTTGAAGTTTGGTTCAAAGCATGTTTTCAAAAGCTTTGGACTGGACATCCAAAAAGGTGAAAAAGTTAGAATTAAAGGTAAGTCCGGAGTAGGAAAAACGACTTTGTTTCGATTGATTTTGGGTTTTCTGAAACCGGAAAAAGGGAATATACTGTATGATGGACTTAAGCTTGATAGTAATTCCGTATGGGATGTGAGAAGGTCTATAGCATATGTGAGTCAGGATATGAGTATTGGAGAGGGACTTGTTAAAGATTTTCTGGAAGAAATATTTTCTTATGAGGCAAATAAACACCTGAATGTTGACCTGGAAAATATACTGACATTATTCCGTCAGTTTGATCTGAGTGGGGAGCTATATAGAGGTAGAATCTCAGACCTTTCAGGGGGAGAAAAGCAACGGGTAGGCATTGTTGCATCAATACTCTTGGATAGGTCTACCTATTTGCTTGACGAGATCACATCAGCTCTTGATGAAGCGTTGAAAGAAAAGGTTGCAAGGTGTTTTTTAGGGCTTAATGAGAAAACGATACTTATAATTTCACATGATCAGGTTTGGGAAGCAGAAAATGTTAAATTGATAGATTTGGATAGTTTGAATTGATATGAATGGCTCTCAAGACATCTCAACCGTAGCATTGGCTCTGGCCTACTTGCTTCTTTTAATCCCCCTAATACTGGCATATTATTTTAACATACGTATTGTAAAAAGGCTTATTATCTCAGTCATAAGGATGACTGGTCAACTGTTTGTGGTAGGCATTGCCCTAATTTATTTTTTTAAGCTGGATAATAATTGGCTCAATGCGGCCTGGGTTATTGGAATGATTATTTTTGCAGCAGTTTCAACGGCCAATAACAGTGAATTAAATTATAGGATATTTCTGTTCCCAATTTTTTTGGCATTTCTGGTGTCGACAGGCCTGATTTTATGGTTTTTTAATGCAGTGTTGGTGGACCTAAATAATGTATTTGATGCCAGGTACTTGATTGTGATTGGGGGTATGCTTTTAGGAAATTCCCTGAAAGGGGATATTATTGGCATTTCTAAATTTTATGAAGATCTTAAGAAAGATGAAAAGCGATATCTGTACCATTTGGCGGCGGGAGCGAATCAAAAGGAAGCTATTGTTCCATTTTTTAGAGATAGCATGACAGCAGCTCTGAAGCCATTTATCGCTAGTATGGCTACTATGGGGGTGGTATTTTTCCAGGTATGATGACAGGACAAATTATTGGTGGAGAAGAGCCTGAGACTGCTATTAAATATCAGATTGCCATTATGCTGGCAGTTTTTGTTGCCACTACTCTGAGTGTATCATTGACTATTTTTATTACTTATCGGCAGGGTTTTGACAGCTACGGCGTTTTGAAAAAAGATATTTTCCGAAAAAGCAGAGGCTAACCTTTAATAGTGCTTCTGAAAGAGGATCTTAACCCTTAGAAAGTTTGCAAGTGTTCAAACTTCATATTGAAGTGAACCGTGCGTAGACTCGAGGGTATTTGTAGTCTTTCTTAATGTGTGGTATCTACTCTTGCTGATACAGTTTTAGTCATGACCTTAGTAAGGCATACTATTAATTAAGCAACAGAAATTCTTAAGACTAGGGTAAAGTTGATTATGTAATATGACCTTGGTCTCAGAGGGTTGCCGAAAACCCTCTGAGACTGCTCCTAATATTAGGTCTTATTCGAAAAGACCTTTATTGAGTGCTTTTAACATTTCAGAGGTGTAACCTGAATCTATAAGCAACGAAATATTATTTTTACTTCCGCCGTAAGAAACCATTCTTACTGGGATATCTGAGATTGAAGTAAATATCTTTTTCAGTACCCCCTTTTTAGCGGAAACCATGCTACCTACTATGCAGATGATAGTCTGGTTTTTGTCTATCTCTACTACCCCAAAGTGGTTCAACTCTTCTACAATTTGATCCAGGTGCCTGGACTGGTCAATAGTTACGGATACAGCCACCTCGGAAGTAGTGATCATATCAATAGAAGTCTTATACTTCTCGAAAATTTCAAATATCCTCCTCAAAAAACCATGGGCCAATAGCATTCTGGTCGATTTTATTTTTATGGCAGTAATCCCCCCTTTGGCGGCAATGGCTTTTACATCAACGTCACCACTTGTATTACTAATGACCGTGCCTGGGGCATCATGGTCGATGGTACTTTTTAGTCTTACAGGGATACCATATTTCTGAGCAGGTAATATAGAGGATGGATGAAGTATTTTAGCTCCAAAATAAGCTAACTCTGCAGCCTCATCAAATGTTAATTCTCGGATAGGAAAGGTGTTTTCAACTACCCTTGGATCGTTATTGTGCATGCCATCAATATCAGTCCAGATCTGAACCTCTTCAGCTTGAATCGCAGCACCTATAATGGAAGCCGTATAATCACTACCTCCTCGTTGTAGATTATCTGTTTTACCTTCATGGTTTCTGCAAATAAAACCCTGAGTTACGTAAAGTTCGCAGGGATTATCTGCTATTAATTTTTTTAGTTTTTTAGAAATCTCTTCAATTTCAGGCTCTCCATCCTGATCAATTGTCATGAAATCAAGAGCAGGAAGCAATATATTGGAAATACCTGACTCCAACAGGTACTGATGGAATAAATTAGTTGACAGGATTTCACCATAAGCCAATATAGTTTTGTTATTACCTTGATTGAAATCAGGAATAAGGGTCAATGCGTTTATTTCGGTGAAGTATCTTTCAATAATCTCTTTCCCCTTTCCTTTGCCATCGACAGTGCTTAACAGGCCTTCAATAAAATCTTTATAATGCTTCTTAAGGCTTGCTACCTTTGATTTGGCCTCGTCCTGTTTTCGCGATAATAATAATTCTCCGATCTCTACCAGCGAGTTGGTAGTTCCGGAAACCGCAGATAATACAACGATTTTCGACTCCTTATCAGACATGATAAGGTCGGACACTTTGTGCATGCGTTCGGGCATGCCTACCGAGGTCCCTCCAAATTTGTAAACAAACATTATAATATAGATTTTAAGATTTGTGGTAAATTTAAAACTGATAGTCAATAAAAAAGCCCCGTCTGGGGCTTTTTTATTGACTTTTCAAAAATTGGACTTCTTAATGCTAATTTAGCAAATTAAGCTCCAGATCGAGCTCCAATTTAGTACCTGCTTCAAGCGTGACATCCTGATATGAACCTATAAGCTCTACATACCCACCGTTTTCATCATAAGAGGCAAAATAGAGATCATATGTTCCTGATTTCATAAATGCCAGCGTAAAATCTCCACCTATAATTACACTGCTGGTTACTGCATTGGGAAACCTTATTTCACCTTCAGCAGGTTCATTTGTTTCAGACTCTGTAAAAGTGTCATTTTCATAAGCAAAAGCTACTACTTTATTGTAGCCGGCGCTATCCAGATTGTCCGGTTCAAAGTGTCCGTTGATCATGGCGGCATCTTGGTTGGCAATGAGTCTTATAGTAGGTTTAAGGATAAAGTTACCGCTGTTTCCGGCTTTAACCACTGCCTTGCGTACATCAAAATCTAATGTAACACCCACTACACCACCAACAGGGATAGTAAATTCTCCCTTGGCTTTATATCCTGATTGACCACCACTTGGTACAAAAAGAGGTTCTTTACTGCCATCAAGGTATTCAATGTAAGACCCTTCATTTTGTATTTGGTCATTTACCTTCTCCTGAATATTTAAAATAAGACGCACTTCACTATAAGTACCTGCATCCATTTCATTTTCTGTTAGCAAGAAAGCCTCTCCATTTTGGTAGCTAAGTAGATCAATATCAACTGGTTCTTCAAACTCATCAATCGTTTCCCAACCTTCGGGGCCATTAGCTTCTACGCTGTTTACAGATATTATAACTGCCGCTACATTGTCGTCATCAATAGGGGCATCTGTAATGTAGATGCTTGCCTTTCCCTTTCCATTTGTGGTATTATCATCGTTACATGCAGTAAATATCATTGCTGATAAAAACACCACACTTAACATTTTAAGCATTTTCATAGTTTTATGTTTTGTTAAACTTAGGTTAGTTTCAAAATAAACGTTTAAACAGGTAAATTGATTTCTGAAAACTACAAACGAGTTAAGTGTTCGGATGAATGGGTATATATATCGGTGGAATGTAATTGTTAGATCTATAGATGATTAAAGGTGATATTTCTCCAAAAAAACTTCAAAAATGCTTAAACCTATGCTTAATCATAAAGTGAGTTAACAAAAAGGCTATTCAAAACCTTTATGTTTGGTTAAGATATGTTTGAGTGAATTCCTGATTTTGATCTACCACACTGCTTGAACGTAGCATTGGCAAACCGGACATCACCTTGGGGCGGAGTATCTATTTCATTTTATTCAAAACGCTTATTTTGATAAACAAAGGCTAATGGTTATTTACCTGTCTCTCATCGTTTTCATTACATGTAGCGAATATTGCGAAAGACAATAGCAATGCAATGCATTTGGTACTTTATAGCTTCTGATTAGCCTTAGATGTTTCTTAAAAAAGAATTCTACCAGAAAACGAGTGAATGAGGGGAATATTTATGGGGAGAATAGTGAAGCTGGATATTGTCAGGTGAAATGCTTTACAGGGTGTTGAGTGTCTTAAATAAAAAAAAGAGGCTGTCTCAAAAGTCTCTCAAAAGAAAGGCTGGCGAAAATTCTATCGCCAGCCTTTT
>NZ_JAEUGD010000030.1 GCF_016775155.1 Fulvivirga marina
TATGTATGTGTGTCGCGTTGCAAACGCTACGATAAGGCTTCGACATTACAAATGTCGAAGAGCTAGGGTAAAGCTGATCATCCTCAATGAAGAGATTATGGGGTTTAATAATACGACCATTTTCATCGATATGCTCAACCATAAAATGAGGAGGGGTGTAGAAGAAAACCTCCAATATATCAATAATGAGCAGGCTCGCACATTTATCCGTACTATCGCTTTAATGACGAAGAAGGAGTATGATCTGGCTTATCGTCAGCTTAGCAAAATACCGCAGCTGAGTCTTTCAATGCTAAAATTAAAGCCTTCAGGAGTCAATTCAGAGGAGTTAAAAACGTTAGTTTCTTCCTTTACAGGCTTTCCAGAATCTATGCTTTAGTACAATTGCTCCACAGGTTTTACGCTTAATCCGGTTTACCCTCAGGGGATCTCTCCCCCTAGACCTGTGACTCACAAATCTAAACCTATTTTAAACAAAAAAGCCGATCACTTTTCAGTAATCGGCTTCGTAGTAGCGGGAAGGGGCGAATTCTCAAACTTTTTTACAGCTGACTTGAAGTTGCCAGATTCTCTTGTCGGAGAATTTTAACTTTCGGTTTTGAAGCCAACTTTACTTATTATTAATCTGCCGCTTTAACAATTGTGCATTAACAGCCACAATCACTGTGCTCAGGCTCATGAAAACAGCGCCCACGGCAGGCCCGAGTACAAAACCAATAGCATACAATGCACCGGCGGCAAGAGGTATGGCAAAGGCGTTATAAGCAGTGGCCCAGATCAGGTTTTGGATCATTTTATTGTAAGTGGCCTTTCCAAAAAGGATCAGGTTAAGGATATCTTGTGGATTGCTGTTAACAAGAATAATATCAGCCGTTTCTGCGGCTATATCAGTACCCGAGCCTACAGCGATACCAACATTGGCCTGAGCCAGTGCCGGTGCATCATTAACCCCATCACCGGTCATGGCTACAAACTCTCCCTTATCCTGCATTTCCTTCACAATTTCGACCTTTTGGTGCGGCAAAACCTCAGCATAGAAGCCATCAAGTCCCAGTTCATCGCTCACAGCTTTGGCCACGGCCTTGTTATCACCGGTAGCCATCATCACCTTGATATTATTTTCCTTAAAGTGCCTAATGGCTTCCTTGGATTCAGGTCGTATTTCATCGGCCAGCGCAATGTAGCCGGCCAATTGTTCATTAATTATCACAAAAACGACCGTTTCTGCTACACTGCCGTAAACACCTTTCGAGATCTTTAAAGATTTATCTTTCAGGTACCCAGGACTCACCACCTTCACATCCAGTCCTTCAATACGAGCTTCCACGCCTTTCCCAGTGATGGCATTAAAATTTTCTGCCTTGGGAATATCAGCCTTCAGGTCTTTTATCTTCTTTGTTATTCCCACGGCTATAGGATGTTCAGAGCTTTGCTCCAGCGCACCAGCCAGTCGCAGTATCTCATCGTCGGAATATTTTTCTGCAAGTGATTTGTATCGGGTAACACCAAAGTCACCTTTGGTTAGGGTGCCTGTTTTGTCGAATATAAGGGCAGATATCTTCCGGGAGTTCTCAAAAGCTGTCCTGTTTCGGATCAGCAGGCCTTTTTGGGCCGAAATGGCCGTAGAAATCGCCACTACCAGTGGTATGGCCAGCCCAAGGGCATGCGGACAGGAGATGACCATCACCGTTACCATTCTTTCCAGCGCATAAACGAATTCGAAGCCCAAAAGTAGCCAAATGGCCAAAGTACCAAAGCCAACGGTAAGAGCAATGTAAGTGAGCCATTTGGCTGCTCTGTCTGCCAGATGTTGTGTTTTTGATTTTGCCTTTTGGGCTTCCTGTACCAGCGTGATCACTTTGTTGAGATAGCTGTCTTTACCGGTGTACACCACTTTCACTTTCAGCGATCCATTACCATTGATAGAGCCTCCAATTACCTGCTGATCTTTATCCTTTTTTACCGGCTTTGACTCGCCGGTCAACATAGATTCATTTAAGTAGCTCTCTCCCTCAATGATCTGACCATCGGCAGGTACTTTTTCTCCGGGTTTGATAAGAATGATATCATCTTTTTGAAGTTCTTCCAATTTCACATCCATAATATGGTCCCCATGCACCTTATGCGCTTCTGAAGGCATCATACTTACCAGCAGTTCCAACGCTTTTGAGGCCCCAAGAACAGACTTCATTTCTATCCAGTGACCAACCAGCATGATATCGATCAATGTCACCAGCTCCCAGAAAAACATCTTACCCTGAAGCCCGAAAACAACGGCACTACTATAAACATAAGCCACCGTGATAGCCACAGCTATCAGGGTCATCATGCCTGGGGCACCTTCTTTCTGTTCGTCTCTCAGTCCAGTCAAAAATGGCCAGCCACCATAAAAGAAAACCACTGATGACAAGCCAAAAAGCATGTATAGACTGCCATTGAAACTGACCTCAAACCCAAGAAACTCCTGTATCATCGGAGAAAGCATTAGCACCAGAATGGACAACACCAACGATAACCAGAACCGCTTTTTAAAGTCCTCAATCATCACCCGGTGATGGTCGTGGTGGTCGCCGTTATGACCCTCATCACCATGGTGCTCCTTGGCCTTTCCATGGGCATGCTTGGCCTTTTCCATCAGATCATCTTTAATTTCAACTTCACCAACATGTAAAGTACCTTCGTTTTTACTTTCACCAAGTGGGTCATGGTGGTGTTGGTGTTGATCTTTCATAATAATAGCATTTTAATTCCGGCATTCTTCATGTACTAATGGTGGAAACTTAGTAGCCTCAATACTAATTTTCAGCCATATGGTACCTCAAACAATCAAAAACTACTGTGGTGCACCGGCATTAAAAGGTGACAGGCAAACATTGCAACAATAAAGATCAGTAAAGAAAAATCTTCCCTCAGGCCAAGTGCCAGTGCAAAGAATATACGCAACAAGGGAAGCATGGAGCCGATGATCACCCATATAAGGTGCCTGTTCATTATTACATAATTTTAAGGTTTTTAATGATGGCTGTCATGATCTGATTCATCCTATTCATTAAGCATCTGCTTACCCTTCATCATTCCTTCTTCATCCATCATGCCCTTCTCATGCATCATGTCCATCATCATGCCCATCATTGTGGGGCTTTCCATCATCATACCCATCATATTTCTGCACATAGCAGAATCGCCCTCGGCTGTTCGCATCATTTGCCGCATCATTTTTCGGTTTTGCTTCATCATAGCCATGCCACGCTTACCACTCATCATCCGGTTCATAAGCGTATCACTTCCCATCATCATTTGCATGGCGTGGTTATTCTGCAGTATGTGGCGCATCATATCCTGCATCATTTCATGGTCAGAAGATATTGCTGTCATAACTTCATCTCGTTTTTCAGGATCATTCAAAATATCATCCGTGTTGGCATTATCTGAACAGGCCATTAAAGACAGGCCACAAATTAAAACATAAAGGACTTTTGCTACTTTTTTCATGGTAATAAGAATTATATCAAACACTTTTGAAACTATAACAATCTGAAAACCAGTGTTTCTAACCATTTTCCAGAAGTTGTTTCCTTTCCTGATATTCTTCAGTGCTAATTTCACCGGAGGCATATCTCCGCTTCAGAATCTCCAGTGGGGAGTCATTCTTTTTTCGCTGTCCCGGGATACTCCATGGAGTAGCGAATATCCAAAAGATGAGGATGATCCATAGTATCCACCAAATCCAGTGCATGCCCCAAAAATGTCCTTCATACATGTGCCACATGACTTTTTTTATAAAAGTGTAGTTTCCTCTACAAAAAGACCGTGAGGGGCATCATAGATTAAGAAGATACTCGTCACCCAAAGATAATGCTAATGTTGGCCCGCTTTCACAGGACTTACACTCATAAAAGGGTGCATGCAGTCAACTCCTTTATCGTCTTTTTCAAAGCGAACATTCTTTATGATCAAGTATCTAAAGTCTCCACAGTCGGGACAAACCAAAGGATGCCTATGTTCTATTCTACTTATTCACTATATCCATATTCTTGTGATATATTATCACC
The DNA here is from genome assembly GCF_016775155.1 of Fulvivirga marina. Classification (GTDB taxonomy): domain Bacteria; phylum Bacteroidota; class Bacteroidia; order Cytophagales; family Cyclobacteriaceae; genus Fulvivirga; species Fulvivirga marina. Next base: position 4,053 of record NZ_JAEUGD010000030.1, read on the forward strand.
TGTTTTCGGGTGTGCTTTTTTATGTCGAGCAGTCATTTAACCGGAAGAAGGAAATCTACACTGCGTTCAGTAAAGAGAAACCGAGAGCGGCAGAAACGAACAAAAGGTTTCGGAGTGGAAAGAAAAGATTGCAGCGGAACTCCAGCTATTCGGGATTTGTAATCCCGAAGCTATATCGTAGGATTTGTAATCCGACACCCCTCAACC
>NZ_JAEUGD010000031.1 GCF_016775155.1 Fulvivirga marina
GATGCTATTAATTTTGATAGCATAGTCGATGTTTTTGGTTGCATCGATGTTGTTTTGGGTCAATCCAAAGTAGCGCTCGTTCCCTGTGGGGTAGACGGTGAATTCTGCCCAGCCGTCGGTGTCTGCGGCTAATATTTCTGCTGATGCTGCTCCTCCATTGTCTGTTCCCCAGCCTCCGGTTTTGCGCAGGGTATTGTCTGTCTGCACTTCTACACCTACCAGGTCGGTCCAGGTGATGGGGTTTTGGGCGTGGCTGTTATAACCAATGAACAGCAGGAATATCAGTATGTATTTATTGTTAGGGTTGTTCATGTTTTATGCTTTAGTTCTCCACGGATACGCCATTCAGCGGGTTGTTGTACAATAGGTCCATTCCGAAAAGGTCAGGGGTGGGGTCGTCAACATTAACTCCGGTCTCCTCCTGAAGTGTGCTGTTGTTCAGGCTTTGCAGCCAGCCTCGGATGTTATACCGGTAATCGATGGATTGGTGTGGTGTTCCGTTCTCTATGTGCAGGTTCTTCTCAATCTGTTCACCCAGTTCGTTGTATTTGTTCTCGGCGAGTAGCACTTCTTCCTGCTCCACGTCATCTTTGGTCAGTTTATGATAGCCCCGCAGCAACCTTCCGGCGTGATCGTATTCATACCGTCTGTCTATTCTCAGCGATTCTGTTTGCCCTTTTGAATAGTAAGATGATGTCAACAATACTCTTCCTGCAAAATCATAGGTGGTGGTCTGGTTACTCAAAAGGTCTTCTGATTTGGTCACCGACATGGTCTCTCTGTACTTGTTGTCATAATATGTTGCTGTAAGTATCCAGGGGGACTTAGGGTCTGTGTCTTTTATCTTGCTCCCGGTAACAAGATTTTTGACCCTGTCAAAGGAAGAAGTCCGGTGGTCAAACTCTTCGCTAAATTCGGCCAGGTTTAGGAAGGAGTAGTCATCATAATAAGTTACTGTCAGGTAAGCATTACTTTCCGGGACTGAAGGGTAAGTGTTATTGGTGTACCCGTGTACTACCGTACCGCGCTGCTCATACAATACCGACATGGCGGCCACTTCGTTTCGCAGCTGGCCTGTCGTTTTTGTTCCCATATCTGTAATACCGGTCAAAACAGGCCTGTCGAGCTGGTCATATTTTGTGAAGGTCCATTCGTTTTTTCCTGCTGCACGTTGCGCTCCATCTTGTGTTAGCACGAGCCTGTCTCGTACATCATAGACTATATACTCCCAGTCGGCTCCCGGCACTTTTTTGGTGATCATGCGCTTTCGGGCATCATATTGATACTGAAAGGCCCACTGGGCCAGGAGCTCAGTATTGAGGTTATTGCCTTCATTCACTTTTTTACTGGCCATGGGTGGCAGGACGAATCTCAGGTTACCAAAGTCATCGTAAATATAGTAGGTATCGGCCCACTTTTCGGTTTCTCCATTTTCATGTGTTTGCACTTTTTTCAGTATGGTTTTTCCTTCCTTATCTGTATACTCGATCACCTGATGTTTTTGCTCATCGGTGGTAACTTCTTTGAAAAGTGTGTTTTCGGCATAGTAGGTGTTCGCTCCATTAGTGTCTTTGTACACTGGGCTCTCATTCTCAATTTGCCAGAGTAGCACTTCTCTGGCTACATTGCTCATCCGCTTATTATGGATGCCTTTGTTGCTGATGGTGCCGGCCTCTCCGGTCCAGCTTTCTCCGGGCGCATGTTGGACTTTGGCTCGCTGAGTGGGTGCTCTTTCTATTTCTGTATATGCAAATGGATAGTAAGAGTCTGCTACAGCTGTAGGGGAAGCGGCATTATAAAAGTCATGTTGTTCGGCATAGGGCTGGGTCTTCACATTGCCGTCGTTTGCTGAAGACCGGTAAGGCAGGTAGGCTCTGGGCATATTACCGGAAGCATCATACTCCCGGGGTGCTACGAGATCGGTTTTCTGGGGTGTGGCCTGCTTATCTACCTCCTGAATCGTCCGCCCCAGTCCGTCAAGGTACTGGGTATTGACCGCTACCTGAGCAATGTCGTTAGCATCGGTCACATTCTCCTTCAGGTAGGTAAATGTTCTGACATAATTGGGATTGGTTATGGTTTTGCCCAGGTGTGGCTGGAGGTCGTAGATTTCTACGGCTGTACTACCTGCATCGCATCCATCCGAATTAAGTGCTTTTAATACATATATTCCCGGTTGATCAACTGTTCTGTCCTGCGCTCCCATACCTGCTCCCTGGTCAAGCCAATAGTATGCAAAATCTGACCTTAAATTGTAGGGTAATAGTTGATACTGTGTGTTGTTTATCTTTTTAACTGTTGGCGCATCGGGTTCAAAGTAATAGGGCTGATATACATCAACATAAGCCGAACTGGTATTCTCACAACCTTCTCCACTAACTGTTTTCAGGTTAAATGTTTGGCCTGACTTTAATTTTGGGGTAATCAATGGGTTCTCGGATCCTAAATCCTTTCCTGACTCGTCTGTCCAATACACATAATTGAAAACATGTGTTTCTGCGGTTAGTCTGGCTGTTTTATTGTAACATACGGTTTCTGTGTATGTAATGCCTGCTTCGGGAATATGCTTAGGTGCTGCGGTAATCATCTTTGTATTACTATCCAGGTTCCAGCAAAGTGTGAGGTTATGACGGGCTCTGAGGTAATATTGTTTTCTGGTATCTGTTTCCAACACGGTGATCGGATTTCGGGTATCGGTGGTTTCCGTTCCTGTTGCTGAGGTTTGCCAATAATAAGTAAACATTCCTGAGGGTTGGGGCATGCTAATTATGGACTGACCGCATTGATTATCGACTGTTGCTGTAGCGACAACTGGTCGATCATATACATTAAAAGTTAATGGGGGGGTCGAGCGTTTTAGTGTATTGGAACAGCTGTTGGTGTAAACTACTTTCCTTATAAACTCGAGGGATTCACTGGCATCTGCAGGCAAGTGCGATGCAGGTACATAAAGATCCTCATTGGTATGTCCGCTGATAAGCTCAAACGCTCCTCCGTTTCTGGACATATGCCATTCGTACCCTACTAAGGTTCCTCCACTGACTGAGGCAGGGGTCACACTTTGAATATGCCTGCCGTTGGTCATAAATTCATCTAATGAGCAGTAGTTGCCGCCTCCACTTATTTGCCCCGGATCGGCTGTTGGGTCTGAGACAACATATACTTGTACTGTGGGTGATTTAATTGTACATATCCAGGGGTCCTTAGTTTTAATGGTTGCATAATAACTACCTCCTCCAACGGTAGCTGTTCTTCCAAATTTGTTAATCGTGGTATTGGTATTGGCATCAAACCATTCAGCTTTTATTTGTTTTTGGTCCCAATAGGCTGCATCAGCTGAAAGTTCCAACGTCGCTGAATTTCCTACACAAATATTGGCGCCTATAAAACTGGAAATATCAGGATAATATCGTTCAACAGTTACTCCATAGATAGATTTATCACTCCACAACTGGGTTTCAGTATTATATGCTTGTAGGTAATAATTTTCATCTGGTTTAACCGATTTCGAAGCACTATATCCCTCACTGGTGCTTTTTGTCTGGCCATTTTTCTGCCAATACCACCTGACATTGGCTGGCGGCGTACCATTGTGCTGAACAAAATGTTTAAGTTGACCATTACACCCCTCCACCTGAGAGGGTGAAGGCGGCCGGTTTGGTGGCTGAATGATTGTAATACTCTTTGTCCCGGAAGCTGTTCCTCCATTCAAATAACCTGTAGCAATAACGGTTCCGCTACTTCCTGTTCCCCATTTAACGGTTACCTCCGTATCATTTTGTGAAATTTTACTACCTCCGGTAACATCCCATGTCCCAACAGTGCCATCATGAACCCAGTATTTGGCGGTTGTACCGGGCATCAGTGTGGTTGATTTATCAGAGTAAATAGCAAAGGTGTAGGTCTCCTCTCCCCCTCCTCCGTCAATAGGTGGGGCGGCTGTTTCCTGAGCATAGGATAGTGTACCTATAATCAAAAAGGGCAATACTAGGTGATGCTTTAAATAGCTTAATATTTTCATGATTATATCAGAATTCATATTTGGAAGTAAGGAGTAATTATTGACCAGCATAGTTATACTCATATCGCTGGACAGGATGACGGTCATCATCACTTACAAGAATCAACCTGCCTAATCCATCGTATTTATAATATGTGCTGATGTTGTTGGCATCGGTCTTTGATGTTAATCCTACCTCTTCTTTGTAGGTATAAGTGGTCATCAAGGCTCCTTCGGGGTATACTCTGATTTCATCAAGCTTTGATCCTGGGCTTGATATGTTTCTTGTGAAAGCCAACTCTCCGCTGAATAGCCACTCTGAACCATTCCAGTACCAATAGCTTAGTTTTAGCTGACTGATATTGGTGGGGTTAAAAGAAGAGGGAATAGTGTAGCTGCCTGAATTATGATAGTATCGACCTGTTTTGGCTTTGGACTCATCCAATGTGCCTTCTTTCTCAAAGCTGTTATAGAAAATATGATCGATTACTGCATTTTTAACCTCTGCAATCGGCTTTGTATCATTGTATCCCCATAAATAGGCTGTCTGGCGATTTCCTATCTTCGTAATTTGTTTCACCTTATCGGTCTGATCATTATACCGGACTTGTGTTTCCAGGGTGTGGTCTGTATAGTCAATTCCTGTCGGATCATGGGGCTCCGGAGCTTTAAGCAGGTCAGATCGGTAACCATACACATCTAATGGCTGCCCATTGGAATTATAGCTGGTTATCTGCCCTTCTACTTGGTTTCCATTAACTACCTTTTGGGTTTTTATGGGTACCGTAACTATATTATTGTTCTTTAGGGCACTGAAAGAGGTGCTTGTATAATCATCAGGGTAGGTAACATAGCTTTCAATGATCTCAGGATTTGCATTCCCGGAATTTTCGGTCTTCATGTAAGTTGTCTGAAGGTGTTCAGGGTTGTCATACCTGTAGTAAGTGGTTTTAATCACGGGGTTTGCGCCTTTGTCATCAAAAAGTGAGTCTACTGTGGTTTCTAAATAGCGCCATTTGGAGCGGGCTTTAAATACGGCAAAATCATAATAAAGTGGATCGTCGTTCTCCACTTCCAGGCTGTTACCAAATCCATCGGTACCTATTGCGGAAGAATAAAAATTATATTTCCTGGCAGAAAATCCTTTGATTTCCTGATCAAGCCGGTTGTCTGGCATGTAGTCATTATCTATCGTTCTTACACTAATAAATCTGTCTCCTACCCATTTTTGGTATACTGTTCTCAGTTCTTCTCCTTGCCCAAAAGTATTGGTGTTTGGGGTGCCGGCAAGAGGATCGCCATTATATACCTGTGGGTCGTTTTCGGCATCTGAAATTGTGTTGAAATAGTGAATGGTCCTTCCATATTCTGCGTTTTCACCAAAACCCTCTATTACTGTTTTATATGTTATGTGATTGCCTTGCAAGGAATACAGCGGCTTAAATGTATTGGAGCTTAGGGCTGCATAGGTGCATGTGGATATTTCTGAAGTTGTTTCTTTCCTTATAGTATTTACCCATATATCGGCCTTGGGCAGTTCTATTACTCCGGTGGAGCAATCGGGGCATGAGGGGGTACCGTAATAAATCTTCTTCACTTGTTGCTCTCCTGCCCCGTCATCTGTAATTATTTTAGAAACACGTACTCCTCCTACTTCTATGTTTGCTTTCTCCACTTTGGTAGCTCCTTTGCGGTACTGAAAAGTAATATCTGTTTCAATACACGGCCTGCTAATCTTAAGAGTGGCCATATAAGTATGTCCTGCTTCAATATCAAAAAACACTCGCCCGTCTTGTGTGTTTGGCGTGAAAATATATTCATCTCCAATCAAAGTTCTATAGTGTGGTGGGTTAAGTGTTTCTTTGTAAAATGACACCCGTTGATCTGTCGTTTTATTATAGACTTTGAAGGTTGCGCTGATCCAATGATCAGGATCTGCACCCTGATAGCATGAGTCTCCATGCACATTAAAACTAATGCTTTTATGGATCTCCACTTCCTGATCACTATAAATGCCAGTCATCTCATAGCTATCTACAATACCCCCAAAACCATTACTGCCATCAACATTATCAGATACCAGCTTTAAATGGGCGTCTGTGGTATAGGTTGCCAGGGTAGTTTTTGTATCATAATAGGAATGTGGTTCATAGAAAAATTCATTGTATCCACCCGTAGGGTAGGTCACTTGACGAAGCATGCCTTTTTTGGCGTGTGCACCTGATGGGGATTTATCACCTCCGATATTTTGGTAAACGCCCTTAATTGTAGGGGGTAGGTATGGGATGGCGTCATAAAAATCTAAAGTTTTGCCTATGTAGATATCGCCAAGTTCATTGGGAACAAGGAAGGAATTATCTTTACCATTAAAATACCCCCAATAATCCTGTGCGTAAGAAAACCTGGCCGGTAGCTGATTCGGCGAATAATATGTGAAAGCATAAGGTGGCTTTGACTCTCCGTTACTACCTGTTTCTGAAACGCTGGTCAGAAATAGTCTTCCCAGGTCCTCTGCCTGATGGGTAATATCTTTGTTTTGGAAAAGTGTACTTGCATAGGCTGTATAACCCAGGTTAATCTTTTTCACAATGCTTCCGTCCTGATCGTTCAATACGGTGATGCTGTCCAGTTTTGGGGTGAGTATCCCGGCTGAATAAGTAAAGTTTACACTAAAATGGCTTTGTGGAGAATAAATACGCTGAAGCACTGAGGTAGTCATATGGGCCGTGGTAAATTCGGGACTCACGTCATCTCCTGTTCCGTTGTAACACGCTGGCCCCGCCTGCACATTTTCATAAACGAGTTTTGAAAAAGATTGTGAGATACTGGCATTATAGCTATAGGCAGATTTTGTGTATTCAAATATGATTTCGTCTCCTGTTGGGTGTATGATTCTGTCGATATACCAGGCATTTTCAACGTCGTAAGGGGGTGTGGGAACTCCGTTATTGGTTTTGGTACTTCGATAAAGACCTACTTCGCCTGCATTATGCGCACCAAAAGTGTATATCACTCCTCTTGAATCTGTAATTCTTATTTCCGGGCTGGCATCGTTCGGATCATATGGGTCTGAAAATGAACTTAATAATTCAATTTTCAAGGGTGAGGGATCAATCATTACTGCCTCGCCGTTATTATCGATATAAAACTTACCGTAGTTGCCCAGAAAGTTAAAGGCGAAGATGTCTGGCTGAGCATCGCCTTCCAGGTGATTTACCTGACGGAGAAATATCAGCATTTCATCTGAGTCGTATGGCGCATCTGGCATTTGCCAGCGGTTAGCCAAATCTCCGTCTGGCTTGTCTCTCGCCATTCTGGTGACGGCCCCTCCCGCGCTTAGAACCCATCCGAGTCCGACATGTGAGGGTAGTTCATCGACTTTTATCCCATTGGAGCTATAATTCAAAGAAATGGGTACTGTTAAATTGCCGCCTGAATATTCATAAACAGGTACAGAAAGTTGAAGGGTCCCGGTATTCAATCCGACCGGAACGTGCCCATACTTACCCAGAGCGGCTGCATTGGGAGATGCCGGCAGAAAATCTTCCTGGGCCTTTAATGAACCTCCTATGACAACAGATAAAACCAAAATACAGACTAAAATCCTGATCATAAATGCATTAATAATTTAAAAATAAATTGGTTTGTTTATAAAAATAAACTACAAGAATAATATAATTATTTTATAAATAAAAACTAACCTAAAAATGATTTACCAAGTAACTTACTATCAGTTACATAACTTTGAACCTCTAAAAAGACACGTGGATTTTGAAACATTTAACCTATAGCGGCCATCCAGTAATAGTAGTAACTTCAGTAAGTTTTTGTAAACAAAAGTTTAAATGGTCAATGGGGCTTCGACCAAAAAAAAAGGAGTTGAAAGAGGCTGATACAAAAGTCCTGTTCGTCATTCAAAACTTAATTTTGAAATCCCCTTTAAAATGCATAGAAGCTAATGTGGAGATTTCTGAATAACGCCTGGAAATGACTTTTGCTACAGCCTCTAAAAGCCAACAATATGCTTTAAAATAATAGTAAAATTTCGAAGAGACTAGAAACATCATCTGGGAGATATGTATGTGCATACCTCCCACGATGACTTCAACCTAAACCCACTTTAGGGTTACCTTTTTCTATATTAAAGAAGTGCTTTCGTCAGCGGTCAATAAACTTCTTCTAAACTGAAGGTTTACTTTCTCCCGCTTCAATAGTCTATTTTCGTTTTCAAGATCTTCCAGTAAGTCTTTAAACCTTCTGTCGTAGTATGACAGACGCCCATCCTCGGAGAGTTCATTTCTCAACCTGGCATCACCCAGCTTACTTATAAAATCAACATTGGCTTCAAAGTATTCCTGAGCTATCGAATCCATTTTAGATGTTAGCTCTTCCATGCTGTCAATAATCTTCTGATAATGTTCTGATTTGTCCTGCTTCTTCACGTTGTTGGTAGTTTGAAAGTTTAAGGTTTAAGTTATCTTGCTGATCTGTTACACTTTAGAATGGAGATATAAAAAAAGGTAGGTCTATTGCGTTTTTTTAGGGTGGTCAAGCCTTCAATGACCTGATTTTTATCTTCTTTTTTTATATCTTTGATATCTCTTAAATGTGTAAAAAATCATAAACTTGATTTTTTTATCAAGTCGATACGCTAAAATAATCATATATTGACAAAAAAGTCAACTTTTGCAAGAAATTTTAGATACTTCAGAGAAAAAGCGCAGCTTGGTCAGGAAGCACTGGCTCAAAAGATTGGCGTAAACGTCAGAACTATATCTGTTTACGAGACTGGCAAAGGGTATCCTAAGGTTGACTTGCTCATTAAAATAAGTAGCATACTTGGCGTACCGGTGGAACATTTCTTTGCTGACAGTCCGGAAAATGCAGGAAGGACCAACAAGCCTTCAACCACAGGCTTATCCTTATCTGAAGATAGTGACGCTTATGAAACTGTTCAAAGGTATAGAAATGCCATTAAGGCATGTAAACATTTAATAGAAAACGGGAATGCTGAGGCCGGTCAGAGCTTGATCAATTCTTTTTCATCAGCCGTTGATGAACTGGAAACCATCTATATGAGAAATAAGGAAATAGAAGCGAAACTTCGATATGCCACAGAACTGATCAGCTCCATAGCCAATGGCGGCAAGCCATTCAAATAAATAGGCAAGAATTTTAATTAATTAATTCGGAATACTTTCAAGCACATCTCTAACCTCTAAACACACATCCTTCCATTCATCTCTATTTCTTTTGGTTCGTCTATAGTTAACCGTATAAATAAACCCAAGAATAGCTGCTATAATAAGTAAAATACCCAATGATAGCGCAATGTTGCTAATGAGTTCCCTTTGCTCTACCTCTGCCTTTTTTTCTTTGATCTGGTTATCCAACTCTATTGAAAGCCCAAGAGCTGCCTGAAGAGATTTGAAGTTTGCCTTTTCTAAAAGTTCTTCTTCCAACGAATCCTGCATACCATCAATACTAAATGCGGTTTCATATTTTGCAACACCTACTGGCTTCCCTGAATTTTGCAAAAACTTGTATGATACTCTGATTAGATCAATAGTCTCCTGAAGCGATTCATTGATAACATCTTTGTCAGCCACATCTATGGCTTTCTCAAGATAAACAGTGGCCTGCTGGTGATCCCCCTGCACTTGAAACAGCTCAGCAGTCATGTTGTGAATATCTACCAAAACCAGATTATCTTTAATATATGAAGATAGTTCCAACGATTTTTCGAGCCACCGTTGTGCTTCTGAATAATTTCCCTGATCCATATAGGCCTCACCTATATTAGCATAAGCAATTGCTTGTTTTTCCTCAACTTTTTCACCAGTACCCAAATATTCCAGTGACAGTTGATAATTATGAATAGCAGCCTTATAGTCTGTTTGTAGATATTTAACTGTTCCTATCTGGTTGTAAATACGGTTAAAATAATAATCCTGCTTATCCTCAATGGTTCCGGCAAGTTCTAATGCTTTTTGAAAAAAGCGCTCTGCTTTATTAAAATCAGGGTCTTTTTTAAAGAAGTTACAAATACCAAGATTAAGTGTTGCAATAATCTGTCTGGTAGGATCTCCTGAATTCAAATGAGTCTGGTACGCTTTATAAAAAAACTTTTCTGCATATTCATAATTCCCTGTTGTTGCAAATATATCCCCCAGGTTGGACAAGGCGCTGGCTGCCAACTTTACTTCATTAATTTTATCAAAAGAGCTTATTGACGTTAAATAATAATCAACTGCTTTAACATAATCGCTATTCCTACTATTTATCAATGCTCTACCAAAATTAGCTTTACCCAGAAGTAGATCATTTTCCAATTCAACTGCTAGATCCGCCTGTTTGTCCAAATATGAAAGTGCCAAATCTTCATTGGTAGCCCTACTTTGTTTGTAAAGAGCCCAATATATCTCCAATTTAAAGCTATTATCTTCTGTTGATTCCAACAAGGTCACAAGTTCTGCAGAGTTTTCCGGTAGAGGCTGAGGTTTGGGGGCAACTTCTTTATCCTCACAAGCCAGCAAGCTTATAAAAAGCAGGGCATAAATTAACGGGTATTTAATTTTCAATATTTCAACAAGCATGAGTAGGTTGATTAGGTTCTAGCCTCTCAAAGGTGCCAAATTTATCATCGAATATAAACACCAATCTAGGCAAATCCTTACATCGTTAAGTTAAACATAAAAAAACATCGTTCAGTTTATGTCGTCTTTTTCAGTGCCGTTCCCAGTGGCATATTGAGATTCACTCCCCTCTAAAGGTTGCGGGACCACTTCTTCTGACTCATCAGTACAAGCTGAGAATCCTAGGCCAGTGAAAGTTACAGCAAAAATGATCAGTAAATTTCTAAGTCTCATAGTGATTGTGTTTTATTAATTAAAGCAAAAATAAACGGAATATTGTTTAGATAATAAATGTTTATGTCCTCCAAAGCACCTCTGTAAAGTCTTAATAGTAGTTATACCGTTTAACTGAATAAAACCATTAAGCACTGAGTTGATCAGGAAAGCAAAGCACAATATGAGAAAAAAATGTCGTAAGATGAAGTTCTGCAGGCCCAAAAAGAGTCAAAAAATCGCAATTACCCAACAAAACTTACATCAAAAGTACCCTTTCATAAAATCAGAACGATCAATTTATTAAGAAATAATAATATTCTGAACCAGAGATTTTAGAGGTAATGGTGATTTTTCACGACATTCCAATAAAGTTAATTTATTTTTCAAAGCCATATAAAAAGTGGCTTAAAACATTATAAAGACCGTCTAAAAGGTTATTTTCTACCTTCATTCTGAGCTTGTTACGGAATCTCCTTATTAGCTCAGGGTATTTCACGCGACCCTAAATCAAGTTTGGAATGACTAATGACACATTTTAGACGGCCTCTTAACCTTTATAATAAGGTTATACCTTGGCGATAACTTGTTCGCTATTTACAGCTTCAGTTCGAACAGCTTCAACTTCTTCAGAAGACCTTACCAAGGGCTTACCTAAAAGGTCACTCCCCTCATCCGTGATCACATAATCATCCTCAACACGAATGCCTCCGAAATCTCTGTAGCTCTCAAGCTCCTGATAGTTAATAAACTCCTCAAACTTATTATCAGCCTTATACATATCAATCAGCTCCGGAATAATATAAATACCGGGCTCAATGGTAACTACATAGCCTTTCTCAACTGCTTTACCCAGCCTCAAAGACTTCAGACCAAACTCTTTACTCTTCACCAAAGTATCTGTATACCCAATATACTGCTCTCCGAAGTTTTCCATATCATGAACATCAAGTCCCATCATGTGACCTAGTCCGCATTGGAAGAACATAGTATGTGCACCGGCGTTCACTGCTTCATCAGCATTACCTTTCATAATACCCACTTCTGTCAACCCCTCAACTAATTTTTTGGCCGCCAGCAGGTGAATGTCTTTAAACACTGCTCCTGGCTTTAAAGCATCAACTGCCGCAGAATGAGACTTGTGTACGATATCATACAATGCTTTTTGCCTGGTATCAAAACTCCCTCCTACCGGGAAGGTTCTTGTCATATCTCCCGCATAATTCCTTGGAGATTCGGTACCTCCGTCGAAAAGAAGCATATCACCTTCTTTAAGCGTGTTGCCATAATAATGATTGTGCAGAATGCTACCATTGATGGTCATAATTGGCGGAAAGGAAAGATGCACATTATTTTCTGCAGCTGTTCTCACGGCCACCCCAACAAGCTCATGTTCCTTCAGGCCAGGTCTTGCGGCTTTCATTACAGCCAAATGCATTTCACTGGTGATAGTTACTGCTTTATTGATCTCTTCCAGCTCTTCCGCTGATTTAATGGATCGCTGCTGCGCTATAGCTTTGATCAGCTCAACAGAATATGCTGATGAAGCTTCCTCAACACTTTTTCCAGTCCAGCTACTCAGCTTCACTGCATGTTCGGGTCTATATGGAGGAAGGTACAATGTTGAAGCGTTTATATGCTCGGCTATACGTGATGTAGGGAGCACGTCAGTAGCAGCAACTTTTTCAGCAAGTTCTGCCAAAGATGGCTGTGGCCCTGTCCAGACTATATCATCGATACTTAATTCATTACCGAAAATAATGTCCCTGTCATTGTCAATATCAATTAGCGCACAAAGCCCTGGCAGGTTTAGTCCGAAGTAATACAGAAATGTACTATCCTGACGGAAAGGATACCAGTTATCCTTAAAATTGATACTGCTCTCTTCGTTACCGAGTATCAACACCACACCTTTGCCCAATTTTTTCTTCAGGCCATCGCGGCGCTCTTTATACGTTTGTGATGCAAATAGATTTATTTCCATAATAAAAACTTATTTATTTATCAATAATCATTTTCCCAATTCTTCCTCCTGAACCCGCAGCCCAAACTACACCATGTGTTGCGACATCTAAGGTATGAAATCCCTGACCATTTATCTTCATCCAACTATGACCTTTATCTAAAGAATATTCGGAACCTGACGGGCCAGACACAAGAATTACATCATTTACAAACCGTATAGCAGATCTAAAAGGCAGCTTTTGCCCTTTGTAAACAGTCCAACTATTGCCTTTATCCTGTGAGTATATCACATTTTTATCACCAGGGATTGCCTCATCAGTATAATCACCTCCTACCGCCACACCCATGCCCGTATCAGAAAATGCCATGGAAAATATCCCCTGCGACGCAGCTCCTTGTAGTATGGGTGAACCTGTAACCACCCAGAAGACTCCCCTATCAGCAGAATGGAATATACGGGCGACTGAGCCTCCCGTGCCCACCCACACGTGATCACCCAGCACTGTAATATGACTACCACTGGCAGCAAAACCATATTCACCTGCTACAATTTCAGGAAGATCTGTTACTCGCTGCCATGACTCTCCACCATCTTTTGTGGTCATAATAAATAGCTTACCTTCTACAGGATCTCCGGTTAATATACCTTCCTGGTCATTCCAAAAAGCTATTCCGTTAAAAAATCCTTTGGGGTATTCATTCTCCAAAACAACTCTCCAGGTAGCTCCTCCGTCAGTTGTTTTATAGATTTTAGATTTGTCTCCTTCTCCCGCACTCATTACAATTGCCGTATCCGGTCCAAAGGCCTGAATGTCACGAAATTCAGCATCAGGAACATCTACCAGATCAAAGTACTTCCAGCTGCTGCCACCATCTATCGTTTTAGCCAGCACACTGTTGCTCCCACCAACCCAGCATACTTTTTCATCTACAGCCGCTATACCTCGAAGTGAAGTATCTTTGTCGAGATTATACAGCTGCCACGACAACCCTGTAGTGCTACTTAACACCAAGGTCAACACAAGTTGAAAATAACTCATAATTTATTGAGGACCAGCTGGCAAATGTGCTTTCAAATAATGAGTGAGTGTTTCCCGTAAATGTCTGGAGGTATTCTCCCCTTCGTAAATACCATGTGAACGGTTAGGATAAGACATCAAAGAGAATAATTTATTATACTTGATTAGTTCATTGATCAACATTTCTGCATGCTGGTAATGCACATTATCATCACCTGTACCATGCACCAGCAGCAAATCACCTTTCAGATTTTTAGCAAAATTGATAGGTGATCCTTTTTCGTATCCTTCAGGGTTTTCAGAAGGTATCCCTGAATAGCGCTCCTGATATATATTGTCATATAATAACTGGTTGGTTACCGGTGCTACAGACATACCCATTTTATAAAGGTCAGGATATCTGAACAGAGCATTCAGGGTCATGGCCCCTCCTCCACTCCAGCCCCATATACCTATACGATCCGGATCAACGAATTTGTAGTTTCCAATAATATTTTTAACCGCAGCGGCCTGATCAGCCGATGACAACACCCCGATCTGACCATATACACATTTTCTAAACTCCCTGCCTTTGGGCCCGGGAGTACCACGATTATCTACGCTCATCACTATATAACCCTGCTGTGTCAGCATTAAATGCCACAAGTAGGTAGAACCTCCCCAACTATCCAGTACTGTCTGACTCCACGGCTCACCATAAACATGAAAGAGTACGGGATACTTCTTGGAAGGGTCAAAATCTACAGGTTTGATCATATAGGCATCCAAAGAAACCCCCTCACCATTGTCGACGGTAAAAAACTCTACGGGCTGCTTATCAAGTGCATCCAGTTTCGTCTTAAGCTCTTCATTCGTGATCATGGTACGGATAACCTTATGATCAGGGAGTGAAACAAGGCTTGTCACCGGAGGTACACCTGCCCTGGAATAGGTATGCACTGCATATTTGCCATTAGGCGCTATGTCATAATTATGGGTGCCTGCCTGAGAATCAGGTGATACCTTTTGCTGTTTCGATTTGCCTGACAGCTTTGTTCTATACAAGTAGCGCTGGGTAGGGTTGGTTGGTGAGGCCATATAGTAAAGCCAGCCACCTTTTTCATCTATGAGTTTGATTTCTATCATATCCTGCCCTTCCGGTGTAATGCGCTGTTCGGTTTTACCGTCTGCAGAAATAGTATAAGCAGTTTTCCAGCCGCTCTTCTCGCTTACCCATGTAAACTCTTTTCCTTTGTTCAAGTATTGGAAGTCATTAACCACTTCAAGCCAGGCCGTCTCTTTATCTTCATAGATAACTTTTGTAATCCCCATTTTTACATCTGCCTTGGTCACTCTGTTATGATTTTGAGCTCTGTTCAGATGTTGCATCAGAATAGACTCAGAGTCAGGGGTCCAGATCATGCGTGGAATATAATTTTGCCTGGGGTCCCCTGGCATATGCATCCAGGTAGTCGGCCCACCAGAAGCGCTAACAACACCTACTTTGCATTCAGAAGGGGTCTCTCCTGCTTTAGGGTATTGAACAGGTATAATATGAGAGTAGACCGAATCAGTATTATTGATCATGTAAAAGTTCCGAATAGCAGTGGCATCGATACGCCAATATGCTATTGACCTGCTATCAGGACTCCACTTAAAACCATCTCTACAACTAAACTCTTCTTCATAAGCCCAGTCAAAGGTTCCGTTAATAATCCTTTCACTACCATCAGAGGTTAGCTGAACAATATCATTGGCTCCCAGTGATTCTACATAAATATTGTGCTCTCTAACGTACGCTACTTTCTGTCCGTCAGGTGAAAACTTTGCAAACATCAGCGTAGAAGGTTTTGCTTCGCTACCTCCCAACTGCCGAAGGGTTTTCTTTTGGGTATCATACACCCAGTAATCTCCCTTGGTGTTGTATCTCCATACTCTTTGAGAATTGGTGAAGATCAACAGTTTGGTTTTATCGGGCGACCAATAATAATTCTCAATAAAAACAGGGTCATTTTTACCCTCAGGAATAAGGACTGACGCTGATATAAGGATGGCTTTCTCTCCATTAGCTGTATTATATTTCACCAGATCACGAGCTACAGGATGAGAAGCTGACTTTTCCAACCTGATGTAACTCTCCCCTTCGTCAAACCAGCGTATGGGACCGAGCCATTCAGGGCTAAATTCATATTTTGTAAATATCCGGTCCAGATCAAGCCTGGACTGAGACTGAACGGATAAAGGTAAAGTAATGGCTATTAGCAGGGTAGCCATACTAGCAATGTTTCTGAAACGTGACATTAAATTTGTAAATTGGTTTGTTATAAAGACTCAAACTCTTCCTGTGTCAGTACGTTACTGTACTGGTCAGTATTTGCATCGCGGGTTATCACACTTACGTACCGGACTTCTCCATGTGAATCCCTTATTGGGTTCATATAGTAGAACCTATAGTTTTCGCTATCCTTGAGCTGACTTTTAATGGCAAACTGAAGCCGCTCTCCACCAAGTACTTTCTCATAATGTTTTTCCCACAGGCCTCTGTGGCTTCCCAATTTCTCCAAAAGGTTATCACCCACACTCATCTCAAATTGAGTACCCTGGTATCGTTTCTCTAACACATCATTGATCAGCACAATGTTATAATGACTGTCAAACACCAAAACGGAGTCCCCTGCCTGGTTAAGGAGTACTTCCATAAGCATTTGGTTTTGTTCTACTAGTTTTTGAGTACGCTTCATCTCCTCCTGAGTAGCCTCCATTTCTTCCATATTTTGGCGCATCTCTTCTTCCTGTGCACGTAGTTCTTCCGACTGCTGTTGAGACTGCTCTAGTAACACTCTCGTACGCTGGTTTGTTTTTAGTGTAGAAACCGTTGAGGCCAGGCTTTCTGCAAGCTTCTCAACAAACTCTATTTTATACTCGGGTACCACTTCAAAAGACGCAAACTCCATTACACCAAGCACTTCCTCTTCCAGTTTAACAGGAACGAGAAATACATGCGTAGGTGGTGCCACACCCAACCCGGAAGTAATATGGATATAATCCTCAGGAAGCTCTGTTAGCGAAATTCGTTGTTTTTCTTTATAGCATTGTCCAACCAACCCTTCATCCAACTCTACTCTTTTCTCAATAAATTTCTTTCTTTCATAGGCATATGCAGCCACCAGTTCCAAATAAGTTCTATCTTCTTCATCATTGTCTATAACAAAAAGGCCAGCCTGGTTTACCCCGATATACTTGACCATTTCGCTAACAACTTTAATGTAGAACTCTTCCATTTCCCCTTCATTCAACCTCAGTATCTCTGTAAATTTTGCCAATCCACGGTTGATCCAACTGCGACGTTCGTCCTCTTTTTTAGACTCTTTGAGGCTTTCCCTCATAGATATTAGCGACTTTCCTAAAATATCCTGATCTCCTGCTACTTCATGTGCCAGATCTAAATTACCTGATCCTATGCTTTTAGCAAACTCCACCTTGTTATTCAGGTCATCTATTAACGCATTAGCAGAAATGCTTATTTCTCCTACTTCATCATCAGTAGGGTTGGATACTTTTTTTGAAAGGTCAATATCTCCCTGGGCTATTTCCTTAATTAAGGCATTAACTCTGTTTAGAGGCTTGGTTATATTATTGGATATTTTCCAGAGCACAAGAGCTATTATTGTAATACCCAAAATTGCTATCAACAGAGACCTTAACATACTGCTATTCACCTCTGTCAGGATTACATCTCTAGGCACTACTATACCAATAGCCCACGGATAATAAGAATTCCCCAACTCTATAGGGGCAAGTGCCAAAAGATAAACCTCTCCGGAATCCGATATCCTGGTATCAACCATAAAAGATTGGCCCTGACTTACTTTTGCATCCAGTTCGTGCAGATCAACAATTTCAGGCAAGATCATTTCATCCATTTTCTTACCTATTAACTCTTTATTTGGGTGAGACACAAAAGTGCCGTTATTAGAGATAAGGAATATCTGTGATTGGTCGAAGGGCTTAAAGTCAGAAACATACTGGAAGTGCTCCAAAGAAATATCCACACCCCCAACACCACCAAACTCTCCGTCAATAAGAATAGGGGCACATATTGAAGTTCCAAAAACGTCGTTGCGCTCATCCCCGGCGTCACTATATTTTGTATAGTAGTACGGATCATTCACCTCTTCACGTTTTTCCAACTTTAACCTCAAATAACTACTACCTCTCAAATCTCCCTGAAGGTTTGCCGAATCAATCGCTGGCGGTCCCTGATGGTAAAAAGTATAACGTTTCCTGCCATAGCCCAGATTCCAGGTTGGCTCAAAATGATTAAGTTCTATGCTCAGCCAGGCACTGTGGTAGCTATCTTCGCCCTCAACAATACCTGAAAGCATTCCTTTGATAAAGTTTTCCCTGGCAGCCCCTGATGAATCCTTATAAACAGCCGTAGCATTGGCAATAGCCCGCGACAACCCAATATCTTCATTCATTCTTGCCTTCACCTCATTAGCTACTTCTTCTACATAACTGAATGCCAACTTCTCATTATCCTCGATGGCCTGTTGTCTAAGACTAAAAATGATATATCCGATACAAACAAGAAAAATCACCGTCACTACCGGCATGATTTGCAGCAGTAGTTTGTACTTCAGTCCTCTTAATTTCACTTGGTATTAATTCTTTTAATCAGAAAATATGGTAATATAACTCTCAACAAGATACATTCAAAACTATTTGCATTTTTCATTATGAAGTTCAGTTGCATTGTGCTAAAGGAGTGAAAGTAAAAGTCTTCCATCCTAATTTCACAGCGAATGAAGGTCGAATTTATTGAAATATTTTATGAAGGGACGGGTAGCTTTGCAAAAGGTATTAAATTAGATACCAGAATAAACAATCTCATTTTACATCATAAAACATGAAACATTCGGGACGTACCGTAAAGCACTCAAAAACAACCATTACTGAATTAATGATCCCTTCTTATGCTAACTTCGGAGGAAAAATACACGGTGGCATTCTACTGTCACTCATAGATAAGGTGGCCTATGCATGTGCCTCAAAACATGCTGGTAACTACTGTGTGACCGTGTCTGTAGATGGTGTTGAGTTTTTGCAACCTGTAGAGGTGGGAGACCTGGTATCTTTACATGCCTCTGTAAACTATGCCGGAAGAACCTCTATGGTAGTAGGTATCAAGGTAATCGCCGAAAATGTAAAACATAGTTCTGTAAAACACACCAACACCTCATATGTAACGATGGTGGCCAAGGATGATGACAATAAGCCTACTCCAGTTCCTCCTCTTATCCTGGAAGATAAAGAAGAAGTAAGAAGGTTCGTAGAAGCACTTAAAAGAAAGGAGCTAAAGTTCTCATTTAATCAAAAAATGGATGAAACCAAATCATCACTAAACCTTGAGCAAGCACTTGACATGCTAGAAGACCAGCGTTGTATTGTTAAACTCGATGGCCAGGTCTGACAGCTTACCCTTTAATGGGTATAAAAATCTCGTTAATTTTACGTATCCTTACATTCCTGCATGTTTTTAGCAAAGCGAATTATAGAAAAACGGAATCATTTT
The DNA here is from genome assembly GCF_016775155.1 of Fulvivirga marina. Lineage (GTDB taxonomy): Bacteria > Bacteroidota > Bacteroidia > Cytophagales > Cyclobacteriaceae > Fulvivirga > Fulvivirga marina. The sequence continues at coordinate 19,387 of NZ_JAEUGD010000031.1, forward strand.
AGTTTAATGAAGATCATTAGAGGCCTCCATGCCGGTTATGCTGTATTTACGTTCTCTCTAACTTTTTTAATTTTCCTCCCTTTACTAATGATCCCGGTATATTTCCCCCGGCAGTTTCACCTTGTAGGTGTATTTAACCGGTGGTGGGCCAGGGTATTCCTTACCCTTATATTCATACCATTTAAAAACGAGTACCGTGCTAAGCTGGACAAAAACAAACCTTACATTTTTTGTCCCAATCACTTTTCATACCTGGATATACCAGCTATGGGACTCAATAAGGTCAACAGCATATTTGTGGGTAAAAGTGATATGGAGAAGATTCCCCTTTTCGGCTTTATGTACAAAAAATTGCATATAACTGTAAACCGCGGCAGTCTGAAAAGCAGATACGGCACCTTTCTAAGAAGCTGTCTGGCCATTGATGAGGGCAAAAGCCTGATGATTTTCCCCGAAGGTGGTATTCTCACTGCTAACCCTCCGGAAATGACACGTTTTAAAGATGGCCCTTTCAGGACGGCCATTGAAAAACAAATTGCTATTATCCCTGTCACTATTCCTTATAATTGGATAATTTTGCCCGATTCTAGTTTTTTGCCCCGAAGACATGAAATGAAAATCATCTATCATGAACCGATAGAAACTCAGGGCTTAACACTGGCTGATATGCCAGCATTGAAGCAAAAAACTTATGAAGTCATTAACTCAGAACTTAAAAAGCATCTGAATGAACATTGATAAAGAACTTTTGAACAAAATTGCCCACCTGGCAAGATTGGAGTTTGATGAAAATACCGCAGATGAGATGATGTCGGACATGAGCAAAATCATCACTTGGGTAGAAAAACTTAATGAAGTGGATACTGAAGGTGTAGAGCCTTTAACCACAATGTCTCATGAAGTAAATGCTTTGAGAGAAGATGAACAAAAACCTCACCTTAGTCATGAAAGAGCTTTGAAAAATGCACCTAAAAAAGACTCTGACTATTTCAGGGTGCCTAAGGTAATGGAGTAACACATTATGCAATCGAAATTTTTCTGGAAACACTGGTCAGCCCCATACAAACAATTATACATCGGGCTAATAACTATTGCCTTGACCAGTCTGGCTTGGTTTGGTTATAATTACCTCACTGGTCCCGACGCTATACTGGGTTGGGACATAATGGCTAAAACAGAACATATAAATGTACTGATAGACTCTTTTAAGATTGGGCCTTTCAGCCTTACCACCTCAGCTAATAATACGCTCTTTTTACAGCAGTACAATGGTAGTGCCCCTAATATCAACACAACTTCTTACTATACTTTCTTGGGAGTTAGTACAGTATGCATAATCCTGCTACTTACGATAGTTACTACCCTCCCTCGCTTCTGGTATTTTGTAGGCATAGCATTGTTTGCGGTAGTACTTGTTAACTTCAAATTCGAGTTACTGTTACTTTTCGAAAGTGAGAAAAAATTAGGGCTTACCCTGGCTTTAGTTTTATACCTGCCCGCATCTTATTTTTTTAACAGTATAAAGCCAAACACAAGTTTTATTACCAGACTAGCATCCTTTGCAGGCGTAACTGCTATTCTGGCAGTAATCATTGGTTTATTCTCATCTGTAGATACGCCTTTTTTGTATCTTGCTACGTATGGAATGATCAATCCACTGATAATCAGTCTAATATTTATACTTATAGTAGCTCATGAGATCATTGCTGCTTTTATCTATTTACTTACTAGTTCTGGCACTGGTACTGGCAAAAATGCTATCTCTCATTTTTATATCATTACTACAATCTATCTGGCCAATTTGGTGCTGGCTTATCTCTATGAAACCCACGTCATAAATTGGGATTTCATTTATGTGAACCTTTTTCTGCTTTTACTCATCTCCACCATTCTTGGTATCTGGGGGTTCCGTCAGCGTGAAGAACAGTATAAATATTTATTTAATTTCTACCCTTTTGGAGCCATAGCGTTTCTTGCCATGGCTATTTGCTGCTTTCTAACCCTGGGGCACTTTATGGCAACTTTCAATGACCCTGCCATTGAAATTTTCAGAGACTTCATCATTTATTCGCACCTCGGTTACGGGGCCATTTTTGTTATATATATCACCAGCAACTTCCTTGATCCACTCAAAAGGAACTTGCAGGTATACAAGGTGCTATATAAACCTACAAGCATGCCCTACTTCACATTCCGGTTAGCCGGACTAATCGCTTTCATTGCATTTATGGTAAAGTCTAACTGGGAAGTACCGGTAAATCAGGGTATATCAGCCTACTATAATGGGATTGGAGACCTTCACTGGCAAAACAACGAAAGTGGTCTTGCTGAAACTTATTATGAGGAAGCTGCAATCTTTGGTTACAATAACCACAAGTCGCATTATATGTTAGGACACATCGCTCTGCAAAGAAAAGATGATGTAAAAGCTGCTGTATACTACAAAGCTGCTATTGCTAAAAACCCAACCCCTCAGAGTTATGTTAACCTGAGCAATATATATATGGAGCAATCCAGGTTCTTCGATGCGCTTTTTGCTCTTAACCAGGGTTTGGAGATGGCACCTGACAATGGGGCTATCCTTAACAATATTGGTATTACGTATGCTAAGACCAACATTATTGACACTGCAGCCTTTTACCTTAATGAGGCTTATGAGCAACGAAAAACCCGCCAGGCAGCGGGCAGCAATCTGCTGGCTCTTATTGCTCAAAATGACATCAACATTAACCCTGACTCTGTACTGGCGGGTTTTGATATCTCAGAAGATAAGATTTCCGTAAACAACAGCTTTGTCTTAAAAAATAAGGCTCAGCAGCATTATGATTATGACAAAAGCTTTTTCCCTCAGGACTCATCCTTATCTTTTCTCGACGCGTCTATCGTATACAATGAGGCATTTAATCAACTGTTTAGCTCAGACTCATTAGAAATCAGCTTACTTAAAAAGTATACTGACTATGCCAACAACATCAATTTCAGCGAAAAGCTAAAGTTGGCAGCATACCTTAACCTCTATAAAAACAAGCAGGTATCACATGCCTTTAAACAGCTGAACTGGCTCGCCAACACCAGCACATTCAATGCAGGCGAATACTTTAATATGGTCGGTTTATGGGCTCTTGAGCAAGAGGCTCCCTATGTCGCTGCTGATTATTTCAAATGGGCTACTGACCGTAATTTCAATAATGCGAAGTTTAACCTGGCCATCGCCCTGACGGAAGACCAAAAAATAGAGGAAGCCAAGGCGGTATGGCTGGAGTTGCTTCAAATAGGTGATAATAAAGTAAAAGATATTTCCAAAAATATGCTGACGGTGCTATCAGCAGATGAAGCAACATATAACAAGGCGTCAGACCAGCAAAAGCATCTTTACCTGAGATATCTGTTAGACTATTCTGACACTACCACATTCGATCAACTCATTGAAACGGTAGAGAACACTGACATTAAAGGCCAGGCCATACTCGATATGTCTAAGAAGCTCTGGAGAAAAGGCATGGATTCCAAAGCCATCGAATATTACGGCAGGCTTACCGGCACTGAGATCAATGACCCTGTCCTTTTTGATAAAATCCAATGGTATGAACTAAAAATGCTAGCGGCTCAGGGTAACATCAGAGGTCTGTCTACAAAAATCAACCAGGGCATTGAATTCGACAATGAGCACCAGTTGGAAAAGCTTTACTTCACGGCACTGATCAATGAAGCGAGTAGTGACACTACTAAGGCAGAACAAAACTATAAGCTTATTGCTTACAGAAACCCTTTTATGGAGGAAATGACAATAGCTGCCGCAAACTATCTTGGAATAAAGGATAAATTTGAAGCCTATAACATTCTGCTAAATGGTATAGAAATCAACCCAAAGTCAGTAAAACTACTTAAAGCTTACATTTTACAATGTGCAAGGGTACAACTTAACAACTATGCAGAACTAAGCCTTGAAGATTTAAGACTTTTAATTTCGGACAAAGAGTACAGCATATTTGTCAATGACTACCAAATATTGGTTAAGAAAGTAGAAGAAGCAGAGCGAAATTTTTAGAAATTTGCAGCCGATTTTAATAGGAAACTACATAATCACTACCTTTGACACCCTTAAACACTGATATAGACTTATGGAATTAAAGAAAATCCAGCTTAACGATCTTCATGAAGGCCTTGGTGCTAAAATGGTACCTTTTGCAGGTTATAATATGCCTGTACGATATTCATCCGACATAGAAGAGCATATGACTGTGCGCAATGGCGTAGGTATGTTCGATGTATCGCACATGGGTGAATTCATGGTTAGAGGTTCTAAGGCACTCGACCTGATACAGAGAGTTACCAGCAACGATGCTTCTAAGCTTGAAGACGGTAAAGCCCAATACTCTTGTTTGCCTAATGATAAAGGCGGTATTGTAGATGATCTTTTAGTTTATAAGTTGAAAGATGAAGAATATATGTTGGTAGTAAATGCTTCTAACATAGAAAAAGACTGGAACTGGATCTCTCAGCACAATTCAGAAGGTGCAGAAATGGAAAACATTTCCGATAGCATCTCTCTTTTTGCCGTACAGGGCCCCAAAGCTACTGCTGTACTTCAAAAGTTAACAGACACCAATCTCTCTGAGGTTAAATTTTATACTTTTACTCATGGTGAGTTCGCTGGAGTAAAAGATGTGATCATGTCTGCCACTGGATATACTGGAGCCGGAGGCTTTGAGCTATATATCAAGAATGAAGATGCCGAAGAGGTGTGGAATAAAATTATGGAAGCTGGCCGGGAAGAAGGTATTAAACCTATTGGCCTGGGTGCCAGAGATACTTTGAGACTTGAAATGGGCTACTGCCTTTATGGTAATGACATTGATGATACTACTTCTCCTTTGGAAGCAGGCTTGGGCTGGATCACTAAATTCACCAAGGACTTTATCAATGCCGATAACCTCAAGAAACAAAAGGAAGAAGGCGTAACCAGAAAGCTTGTAGGGTTTAAAATGGTTGACAAGGGTATTCCTCGCCATGATTACATTATAGAAGATGCTGAAGGAAATGAAATAGGCAAAGTAACCTCTGGTACGATGTCTCCTGTTCTCAACCAGGGTATCGGACTGGGCTATGTAACCAAAGAATTTTCAGCACCTGGCAGTGAAATTTATATTGCCGTAAGAAACAGAAAACTTAAAGCAGAGGTCAATAAACTTCCGTTAATTTAATATATCCTTTCAATTAGTAAACCATGATAAAGCTGAATCCCCTTCAATTTTATCATGGTTAAAATAAAATGTGCCTATATGAAAACCATCGATGTTTGTCTTAGCCCCGATCTCATTCATCTTTTTAATGTCAAAAACAAAGTAATTGTAGTAGTAGACATCTTAAGAGCAACTTCATGCATGACCACAGGCATGGCTTATGGGATAAAAAGTATTAAGCCATTTTCTTCATTGGAAGAATGTCAGCAGATGAAAAGTAAGGGGTATTACATAGCGGGAGAGCGCAATGGAGAAAAAGTTGATGATTTTGATCTGGGTAACTCTCCTTTCGACTACATGAACCCTAATTTAAAGGGCAAAAATGTAGCAGTAACCACTACCAATGGCACGGTGGCCATTGAAAAATCACAAGAGGCAGATGAGATCGTAATTGGCTCTTTCCTAAACATTTCGGCAGTTGCTCAATACCTTTGCGAGCAGGAAAAAGATGTGCTTATCTTCTGCGCTGGATGGAAAGGTAAGGTCAACATGGAAGACTCACTATTTGCAGGTGCGCTAGTTGAAAGGTTGCAGAATGACTTTGCCAATGAGTGTGATGCTCCATTAATCGTACAGGCCGCATATCAGGAAATGAGCCATAATTTACTAGCACTCGTGCAAAGTTCGTCACACGCAAAAAGGCTACAGAAACTCAACATCTACGAAGACATCGAGTATTGCTTGAAATTAGATGAGTATGACGTGGTACCTGTAATTAGAAATGGAGAGATAGTGCTTCTAAAAGAGCCCACCATCTCATAAAGTCTGAGACCGTTACTTCAATTTTTCGTTGTTTTTGTGGCGGTCTTTATCTCTGATATTCTTTTTTTCCAGGTTCTTTTTAAAAGCTTCTGTTAAGTCTATTCCTGTCTGATTGGCTAAGCAGATCAACACCCATAGAACATCTGCCATTTCATCGCCAAGATCCTTTTGCTTATCAGATTCCTTCTCTGACTGCTCTCCATAACGGCGAGCCATGATCCTGGCTACTTCTCCAACCTCTTCAGTGAGGATGGCTGTATTGGTAAGCTCATTAAAATATCGCACCCCAGTTGTATTGATCCATTGGTCAACAATCTCCTGCGCTTCTTTAATTGTCATAAGTAATACTCTTAGGTTATTTTGCCACCTATTTTTTATCTTTTGTATCCACTATAATGGTTACGGGCCCATCATTAACAAGGCCTACCTTCATATCTGCACCAAACTCACCGGTTTCGATAGATTTACCGATCTCACCTTCCATTTTCGTAATAAATCTCTCATAAAGTGGTATGGCTACATCTGGCTTTGCGGCTTTAATGTATGAAGGCCTGTTACCCTTTTTAGTACTCGCATGCAGAGTAAACTGACTAATCAATAATAAGTCTCCCCCCACGTCCAACAGACTTCTGTTCATCACTTCATTTTCATCTTCGAAGATTCTCATATTCGCTATTTTCCGCGTAAGCCACTGTATATCCTCTTCACCATCCTCATCCTCGATTCCCAACAGCACCAGTAACCCATGACCAATTTCACCCTTTATTTCCCCATCTATTTTCACCGAAGATTCTGACACCCTCTGAACAACTGCAATCATAAAAAATCTATATTAATATTGTTGTAGTTCTTTTGATTCATGAATATGCCTTCCAGCATTACTTTGTCTGGCAATAGCAAACATTGCCCTGGCTACCCTGACTGAGTCAATAGCTTCATATTTTTTAAGTGGGCCTAAAAAAATGAATCCAAAAACCTTAAAGAAAGCTTTACCCAAAATCTCCCCCAGCCTCTTTTCTTGACGAGGTCCCATTAATAGTGAGGGTCTGAAAATATGATAACATTTGAATCCCACCGATGCTATAGCCTCCTCTACCTCTCCTTTAACTTTATTGTAAAAAATTGAAGAAATAGCATTTGCCCCCAAAGCTGAGATAAGCAGGAACTGTTGAGCTCCATTTGTATGGGCAAACTTAGCTATTTGGTAAGGATAAGTGAAATCAACCTGCCTGAACATATCTTTGCTACCAGCCTTTTTCATGGTTGTACCCAGACAGCAGTAGATATCATCTGCCTTGATTTGAGAAGCATAGCCTTCCAGGTCTTCAAAGTCAACCAACAAATTAACCAACTTCTCTCCATGCTTTTTAATAGGTCTGCGTGTAAGTACTATCACCTTGTCGTAATAGTCCTCCCTAAGTATCAGACCTAAAAGCTGCTCACCTACCAAACCTGTCGCGCCAGCTATCAATGCCGTCTTGCTCATAGGGCTTTATTATTTATACATAAAAGATAAAATACTGGACTCTAGCTCCCCTCAACCGCCTGTTCTTCCTCCCAAAGTATATATCGGTCTATCTCTTCTTTAAGACTGCTATAGACCCACACCACTACTGAAAAGTCGTCAACAAAACCAGTAATGGGAATAAAGTCAGGAATAAGGTCGATAGGCGTCACAAAATAAACTAAAGCCGCCACCAAAAGAAGAAGACTCTGCCACCTTACATCCCGGTATTCTCCGCTCCTATAGGCTTTCACCATTCTTATGATCACTTTTATCCTGTCTATGAACTTAGTATCCCGGAGCTTGGATACGTCAATATCCTTCAGCTTATCCCCTGAAGCTTTCATCAGGTTACGTAACCTTTCCTGGTTCTTTAAAATGTTGGTTGCTCGCTGCTTAGCTCTATTAAAAAATTCGTTTCCATTCACATTTTCCATAAGTCATTGCTTATTTATAGGTTGTCAACGTGGGCACACGCCTAAAAAGTTTGTCGTATCTCATTTTTAACCTGGGTCAGCGCATGCTGAATGGGATCAAAGTCCTTTTCAACAGCCATTTCAAAAAGCTGCTTGGCCACATCAATGCTGGTAGCATTTTCAGGTAACCTACTGGTTGCCTCGTTTACCATCACAATCAGGTCTTCCTTGGCTGACTTTACCAATTCCCAGGCTTCCTCACTCATATAGAGCTGCTGAGATACATTATGATTATATTCTTCGCGTATTTCATTGAGTAGTATCTGTTGAAATTCCCGCGCTGTGTATTGACCATTGTTTAACCTCACCACCAAGTTATTAAGAGCAATACGCTCCAGAAAAAGGCAGACCCGCTCATAGGCGTGCAAACGGTTGGGTAAAACAGTCTCAATACTTTTGCTTCTAATTTCCATCCGCTGCTTTTCAAGCTCCTTATCAAGAAACGACTTTACCACCAGATACATTGCATACAACACTACAGTGGCAGGTATCAAAAGCTTTCCAAATTCTACTACTACTTCCATATATTCATGTTCATTATTTGACTCTAAATTAATAAATTTAGACGCTGTTAAAACAATAATGATCAAATTGCATTTAACGGCTCACAATTTTTTAATGTATTTGTTGTTTACTTTTTTTAACTATCTCTACTATTAAGTGGCCCATCTTGACAATGACCAAATAATCCTTCGACTAAAGCAAGACGACTCATCATGCCTTGAGGATTTAGTGGTTGCTTATAAAAGCTATTGCGTTAATGGATTAAAGAAAAAAACCAAGTGCTCTGATGAAGAAGCTGAAGACTTGTTTATCGATGCTCTTCTGGAGTTGAGAGACAAAGTGCTTTCAGACAAACTGGACCATTTGCTAAATGCCAAAAGCTATATCTTTGGCATTTGTTACAATAAGTGGTTATCAGCACAACGCCTGAAAAACAAAACAATCTTTACGTCAATTGATGCAGAGGGCTACTATCAACAATACCTTAAAGATGATTCAAGCCTTGACCTTGAAGATCTGGAATATAAAATGCAACTCCTGAACATCACCAACCGGGCCCTGGGGACGATAGGTGAGAAATGTTATAAGCTTATAAAATATTTTTATATTGAAAAACGGAGTATGGAAGACATCGCTAATATCATGGGGTTTGCAAGCGCCGATGTAGCTAAGACTTCTAAATCAAGATGTTTTAAAAAGCTGGTTGAAAAAACTAAAGAGCTTGAAAAACTATAACATGCAAGAAGAGAAACATAGGGCCCTGATAGATAAGTATCTTACTGATACTTTAACCGAAGGCGAAAAGAAAGATTTTATCCTTCTTATGGAAAACCCGGAATTTAAAGAAGCTGTGCTTCATGAAAAGCACATAGTGGCCGCACTTAAAGCTAAAGAAAAAGCTAAGCTAAAGGCCAATCTAAAAAGCTTTTCATCCCGTATCCCTACTACACCTCAACAAACCAGTAATACCAAAAGGCTATGGATGGCGGCGGCTTCTGTCATATTGATTGTCTCCATCGGGTATTTCATTTACATGAATAACCAGCCTATAAGTAATCAGTTCATAAATTATTATGAACCATACCCAGCAGTAACGATTCAAAGAGGTGAAGGGGAAAAGATAAGCAAAGCGCTTCAATTATATAGTGAAGAGAAATACCAGGAAGCCGTAGATGAACTTACCAGTTTAGCCAGCCCTGACCAACAGGCTTACTACTTATACCTAGGCAATTGCTATCTCCAGCTAGATGAAACTCAAAAAGCCATTACTACTTTCGAGAAATTGATAGAAATAAGCAACGACTCTATTTTGACACAACACAGCCAATGGTACCTGGCTATGGCTCACCTTAAAGCCAACCAATCAGAGCCCTTAAAGATACTTCTTCGGAACATCATCAACCAAAATGGCATGTATTCTGAGCTTGCCCATAATCTCTTGAAAGAAATAGATTAATATATCGAAATAGAACCACTCTCTCTGTTTACTTTTCCATATCAAAAGCACTACTTTTAAAACTAAGTGATAAACAGTATGGCTTTTAAATTCGAACAATATCTTAATAATATCGAACGACTGGATCAGCTTATTAGATTAAAATGCACTGGCTCACCAGAATCGCTATCAACACGATTAAACATATCAAGAAGTACATTGTACAGACACCTTGAGATCATGCGCATAATAGGTGCCCCCATAACTTACTGTACAAAATATGAGAGCTTTGTCTACGAATATCCTGTGGATTTCAACTTTGGATTTTCACCTAAATACCGTACGCCCGGTAGGTCTTCCCTTTCTTTGACCTGATCAGGACGAACATCAGATTCAATCTGGATCGCTATTGTCTTAGTAACCTTACCCGCTTCGCCCCGAACTACAAACTTTCAACAACCAGATTTTCTAACCTAATCAACCAACGATCAGGATCAATGTTCAGAGATAGAAAGAGCAAGGCAAATAGAGTTGAATAATTTTTAATTCAGGAAACCTTAAAGCTGAAAGGAGTGTTCATATCATTCGCTAAATTTGCAGCAATTCAACTGCTTTTTAACGCATTCCACGACTTTAAGCCAATATGCTCAAGTATTATTTGCTCGTTTTTGTTCTTGCCATATTTACATACAGCTCGCCCCCATCATTTGGACAGAATGACTATCTAAAGTCTTTTGACCATCACTACAGCCACGCTCAGTTTGACTCATGTATTCAACTGATCAAAAAAGTCCTCCCTCGCTATCAAAACAACCCCTCTCAAAAAATAAAACTGCTCAACCTGTTGGGCAAGAGCTATGCGCGTAATTATCAATATGAGGAAGGTCAGGAAGCCTACACTAAAGCGGCAGCACTGAACAAAGAACGTGGCACCCTCTCAAAGGACGACTACATAGCCAGCTTATTGGGAATTTGTGATGTTTATGCAGCAGATATGCAAACGGATTCTATGAAAGTTCTACTAGACAGGGTAGAGCTTATGATAGATAAGGACAATAGGCATTATGGGCATTTTCTTTTGAATAGAGGAAGGGAAAATTTTGAGTTTAACACACTATTGGCAAAAGGTATTTTCTACAAGCTTTAAACTCATTATCACAACGGAATCATTTAATTATTGAAGCTCATATTTCCCTTGGGCAAATATATAATTTTCAGATAACACGACCTTATGATAGTGCCGATCATCATATTTCCAAAGCAATACAGTTAGCTCATGAACAATTTAACTCAGATCAAACAGCTCTTTTACAATGCTTTATCCATAAAGCTAATTATTTGAGAGTAACCCATAGTGTGGATAGCGCAATTTCCTTTTTGGAAACAAATGCCTTCAAGAATCTAAATAACACCACAAGAGTCATTCTATATTTTAAAGTGAAATTTATGAAATGATGAGTTTATGTTATGAGTTCAATGGCAATGATAAAAGACAATTGGAATGTGCCAAATATAATATCAATATTAAAACCAAATTACTAAATCCAAATCACCCCCAAATCGCAAAGGCCTATATTAGACTTGCGAGAGCATTTGCAAAATTAGAAATGCTTGCTCAATCTAACCTGTCAAATATTGGTTATAGAATTAATGAAAGCCTTATTCAAAGTGGAGAATATTATAGAATTATAGAGGCGTACCAAAGAACACTTTTTACACTATATAATTTATCTCTAAATAAGTCTCACCTCGCAGAAGCATATTTAACATCCGAGATAACAAAAGCTAGTACAATCCACCAATCCCAATACTACTATTCTTCAGTTAAATACTTAGGCATATCCGAAGACTTAATTACTGAAGAAGCCATTTTAAAAAAGGAGCTAAGTTTTCTACAGTCAAAAAAAATAGAATTAGTAAAAAACAATGCTAATCAAACCGAGATTCATAAGGTACAAAACAAATTATTCAATAAGCATAAATCCTATGACAGTCTAATCTCACACCTCGAACAAAACTACCCCGAATACTATAACCTCAAATACAATTTCGATGTGTTGTCAATAGAAGAAGTACAACAAAAACTTAAGTCTAATGAAGCATTGATAGAATATTTTAATGGGAATGATCAAACCTATGTATTTACCATCACAAAAGACACTGCCACATTCCAGGCTATGCCCTTGGTAAAATATGATCGTATAGAAAAACTTAGAAATACACTGACCAACTCTGCTCTTAAAAACCCATCTCAAGCCTACATGGATTATTCAAAAGCAGCCTATCAACTCTTTAAAGAAATCCTGGCCACCCCACTTAAAAATATTGATACTACAAAGATCAACACCCTTAGAATAATACCTGATGGTTTACTGGGACTCATCCCTTTTGAAACACTATTAACTCAACCTGTTCATAAACAAGCAGAAGACTACCGTAGTTTACCCTATCTCTTCAAAAAATTTAATATTAGCTATGGATATTCTGCCACATCTATGTTCAAGTTCAATGAACATAAAAAGTCAGTGAGTTCAGCCCAGGTCCTGGCTTTTGCTCCTTCAGAGTTAACTCCTTCTGTAAAAACTGCTGATCTGGCCCCATTAAAGTCGAACCTTCAGGAAGTGTTCCACCTCAATAACTATTTTGACCATCATAATTTGACAGGGGAAGAAGCCACGGAAACAGCATTCAAAGAAAAAATAAAAGACTATCCCATCGCTCACCTGGCCATGCATGCCATCATTGACGACGAAGACCCCATGTACTCCAAGCTGTTGTTCGCACCCTCAAAAGATACTTTGGAAGACGGTATGCTCCACACCTTCGAGCTGTACAACATGCGCCTGAATACGCAAATGGTAGTACTCAGTGCTTGTAATACAGGAAGCGGAAAATTACAAAAAGGAGAAGGGGTAATTGCCTATGCGGGCAGCCCTTCTGTGGTTATGAGCCACTGGGCCGTGGACGACAAGTCTACTGCTGAGCTCATGAAGCACTTTTACAAACATTTAAGCAATGGTCACCCAAAGGATGTAGCGCTACGCAATGCCAAGCTGGATTTCTTAAAAAATGCTCCTCCCATCTATCACCACCCTTACTACTGGAACAATTTTGTGGTAATGGGCGACCCCGCGCCTGTTGCAAGCGAATGGTATGGATGGAAAATCGTGGTTGCTCTACGTACGGCAATGTTCTTTGCCATGATACTAGCCATTTCCAACAGACACAAAATGATTAAGTACTGAAATTAATTCTAAGTTTTTTAAGTTTACAGGAGAAGAGTAAAACTTTCTTAGAAAGAGAGATATGATAGATAGTATTCAGCCAGTAACACTTACGGACAAAGCCATAGAGGAGGTTCGTAACATCATGACCAACAAAAATATACCAGGAGGTTATTCGTTGCGCATCGGTATAAAAGGAAGTGGAGGATGCTCAGGGTTCAACTATTTGTTGGGTTTTGACAAGAAGAAGGATACAGATTTGGCGTACGAGGTCAATGGCATACCTGTTATAGTCGAAAAAAAACATACCATGTACTTACTGGGGCTGGAAGTAGACTTTTATGAAGGTTCTGATGCCCGGGGCTTCACTTTTGTAAAACCTGAAGAAAATAAACAGGATTAAGCTTACCTTTTCTTTTTTACTGTTATAGTTGCCGCTCTGCATTGACCACCTATAGGCGGATCAAACTTCGAAAGGCTTACTTTCACCTTTTTAACAGCCGGCACCTCATCCAATACCCTGGTTATTATTCTATTCACAACATGTTCAAGGAGCTTGGAGGGTTGTTCCATTTCATCCTTTACAATTGCGTATAACTGCTCGTAATCAACTGTCCCCTCTAACTCATCCTTTTTTGAAGCATGCGCAAAGTTAGTTTTCACAGAAATATTAACTTCAAACTTATTTCCTTTTTGCCTCTCCTCATCATAATAGCCATGATAGGCTTTGAAAAGCAACCCTTCAAGGGATATTTTACCCATTACTCAATATCATCAAAAAATGAAGTACTTTCTTTACTCACCTTACTCTCTTTGGATTCACCAGGCTTTTGCTTCAGGGGCTCCTTTACCGCATTTGCAACTACAGTTTCTTCCTGCTGTTGCTCCTCATCCGCACTTTCTTCAACCTCTGGAATCTCTTCAGCAGAAATGGCCTTATAACTATTTTGAAGTTTGACAGAAGTCTTTGCTGCCTTATCTACTGCTTCTCTTTTTACACGTAATAACTCGGCCTCTACATCAAATTTCTTAACCTGAGACTTGACTCTATCAGCTTTCTGTAATGCATCATTGGCAAAGCTCTTGATATCAGAGACAAGATCATCTTTTACATTCTCAAGTAACTTGTATACTTGGGCCATACTGCGGATCTGGTCCTCCATCTCATCAATGGTATTCTTTGACTTAATCTCGGCCTCCTCAATCATATCTTTTGCCTTGCTTTTGGCGTCATTTAAAACAGCTTCCGCCTTCATCTGAGTTTCACGCATATGAAGCTCCGCTGTTTTAGTGGCTTGATCAATCATACTGGCCCCGGTATCTTCCGCGGTTTTCAGAGTTTTGAACAGTGAATTTTCAACTTCACGAAGCTTTTCAACCTCCTTTTCAGAGGCCTGTAGTTTTATTTTAAGTTCTTTATTTTCATCAATCAGCTTCTCCCACTCCTGAGACATCGTGACCAAAAAAGCATTGACCTCATCTTTGTCTAACCCTCGAAAAACTTTCTCAAATGTTTTTTGGCGTATTTCTAATGGTGTAATCTTCATAATGTCATATCATTAAACCAACTTTCAACTATCAAACTCAATATCCCAGACCGATATTGCCCTGTCATCACTGGCACTCACCAATAAATCCTTGTACGACGACCAGAGCAGTTTGTTCACCGAAGTTCCGTGCCCGGCATGTCTCGCTTTGTCTATTACTTTCAACAACCTAAAAGCATGAGTATCCCAGATTTTTATGGATTTATCCATGCTACAAGTTACAAAATGTTTACCATCCGGACTAAAATCAAGGTTATTAATCGCATACATATGCGCTACAATATCTTCCAGCTCCAAATAGCCTGCCTGGACATCCCAAATTTTCAGGTGAGCATCTCGACCAGCAGTAACAAGCAATTGACCATCTGGCGAATATTTAACTGTGAAAACCGAATTTTCATGACCTTCAAGCTCCCTGACAAGCTGATAATCATCCAAATTAAATATACGCACTTTATTATCACTATAACCTACAGCCATCTCTCTACTTTGCTCATTAATAGCAATGGCACGAGCACTTTTTAATGAATTGTTAATTTTGTAGACCACATGCAAACTCTTCAAGTCCACCACAGTCACCGTACCAGAGGCATCACTAACATATAAGTGGTTCTCAAAAGAGTTTATGTCAAAAATGGCGTGATCTGTCATCTTCAAAGACCCTACTTCCTCTTTCTTCTCCCAATCTAATAGGTGGATACCGTCATAATTATGTCCAGCCACCAGCAAATTCTGATTTTTCAGATAATGAAGGGAATAAACCGAATTAGGTAACTTGGCTATGAGCTGCCCGTTTTCTGACTCCATGAGGTTCCAGAACACTACCATACCGTCTCCTGCTCCTGAAAAAAACATATGATCATATTGGGTTCTTTCCAATGTGTAAACACAATCATTATGACCAGTGAAGGTTTTGAGTTTGGAAACGTTAACTTTACCCATCGATCGTTGTTTTCAAGTTAAAATCTAATTTTAAAGCAAAGAAGCAAGTTTTCCAGTCAGTTATCAAATGCCGATACATAAAATAGAAGAAATAAATACAACCCGGTATCTCGCGATATGGCATATTGAAGAGAGTATCGAAGAATTAACCAGGCTACTAGACCCGGCAGATACCGACAAAAGTATTCTGGAGGGTTTTAGAAGTGATAAAAAGAAGTTTGAATGGCTAGCAGGCAGGGTCTGCATAAAAAGTCTTTGTAAAGTTATGGGCATCTATTACAAGGGGCTAACAAAAAATAACAATGGCAAACCTTTTCTTATTGAAAGCACGGCAGAAGTATCTATGTCACATTCATACCCATATGTAGCCGCCCTCATAGATAGCACCGAAGATATAGGTATTGACCTGGAGCAACCCAAAGAAAAGCTTCGAAGAGTCGCTCACAAATTTTTATCTGACCACGAATTAAACGCTGCAAGTGATCAAATAAATGCCTTGTGCATTTATTGGTGCGCAAAGGAAACACTCTATAAAATTTGTGATCAGCACATCAATTTCAGAGAGCAGATGGCAGTGGAAGACTTTGAATTATGTGATCGGGGACATACGGTTGGCAAAGTAATTGTAAACAATATTGTGAAAAGCTATAAATTAGAATTTAGGATAGAAAAAGATTATATTCTGACTTTTAACCTATAGCCAAAGTATAACGTCATGAGAAATTTATTATTTATAGGTCTTATTGCATTTGTAACAACGGCTGCTCTCGGACAAAAAATCAACAACTTTACCTTAACAGATGTTAAGACAAAAAAGCAGGTTTCCCTAGATGACTATAAAACTGCCAAAGGTGTTGTGGTGATTTTCACCAGCAATGTATGTCCATACGCCGTTTATTATGAAGGACGTATCACTCAGTTAATCTCTGAATATAAAAGTAAAGGCATACAATTTATACTCATAAACTCGCACACGGAAGCCAAAGAGTCGGAAGCAGAAATGGCTAACAAAATATCAACATGGGGGCTTAATGTACCTTACTTAGCTGATAAAGATCAAAGTGTGCTCTCTCAGTTTGGAGCACGCAAAAGCCCTGAGGTATTCCTTTTAAAAAATAACGGAAGCTTCTCCATTTTTTACAATGGTGCAATAGATAACAATCCTCAGGTTGCTACCGACGTAAAGGAGCAATATCTAAAGGAGAACATCAATCTTCTGTTACAGGGAAAACCTGCTAAATCAGGCGGCCGCCCTATTGGGTGTATGGTAAAGAGAGGCTAAAGTCCCAGGTCACTCCCTTTAGATACTAATTGAAGTAGGGTTTTAACCTCCTCTGATTTCGAATGATCACCAATTTTATCGAATGAGTTGACAAGGTTTCTCAAAGACCTGAGGACAATATCCTGATTACTGCAGGGCTGATAAAAAGTATCTTGAGGGTTAATACGCAACTCTGCAATATAGTTGTCAATATCTTCCTTTGAGAAGATCAGTCCCCTGTTGAATGCATTGATATAAAACTGAGAGAAATTCTCACTCTCAGGCTTAAAGGTGAGAATAAAAAGGTTGGGCAAGTTCACCCCATATACAGGCATTTTAAGTTTTTGAGCTACAAGCATGTAGAGTACACATAAAGATATAGGGTTACCCTTCCTTGTTTCCAGCACCACATTGATCATTGAATTTCCAGGCGAATGGAAGTTTTTAGTATTTGCCCCAAATTTCAGCTTACTAAATATGACACTATTCAGCAGTTTTACCTGATCATAAGGGTGTATATCAATTTTGAATTCCAGCCATGCCTCATAGTAGATCTGTTCCAAATCCTGCCTCAACTTCTGAAGCTCCAGATCGGGGTATTGATAAGTAGCCACCAACCACATACCTTCCAAAAGGTCGTTATCTTCTTTTTCAAACCAGGCTACAAGCTTATTTTTAAGAATATCAAATTGAAGTATATGGATTAAATCCTCTATCCTGCTCTGAACTAACGGATTAAGATTACTCTCCCATTCTGTTTCTAGAAACGGAATAATTTCTTCACCTAATGAAATGATTTTTTCCTCTACATGGGAAATGATCTGAGCATCTTCATCATCAAGCAAAGATACTAATGCCTTTAGTTCGCTTTCTTCCATATGCTGGTAATGAATGAAAAATAAAGGTTAAGAGATAAGTAGCGCACTACTTTCCTTAACCTTCTGTTCCAAAATTTAGTAATTTATTCTTTATTAAGTAATGATTCTACTCAGAACAATTTTCAAGCCGAATATTATCAGGTTTGGATTACTCCAACATTAAACTTATCTACCGGAGCATGATTAGCAGCCTCAATACCCATCGAAATCACCTTTCTTGTCTCTAAAGGATCGATAATACCATCTACCCAAAGACGTGCAGCTGCATAATAGGGGCTTAACTCCTCATTGTATTTATCGGTAATCTCCTTAAGCAGATTATCTTCTTCTTCTTTAGTGATCTCCTTACCTTGAGCTTTTAAAGTAGCCACTTTGATCTGCAAAAGTGTTTTGGCAGCCGAGGCCCCACTCATTACCGCTATTTGCGCCGTTGGCCAGGCATAAATCAGCCTGGGGTCGTATGCTTTGCCACACATAGCATAATTACCTGCACCATATGAGTTACCTATGACAATAGTAAACTTCGGCACGGTAGAGTTGGCCATCGCATTGACCATTTTGGCACCATCTTTTATGATACCACCATGTTCCGCCTTACTTCCAACCATAAAACCACTCACATCTTGCAAAAATACCAATGGAATTTTACGTTGATTACAGTTCATAATGAACCTGGCAGCCTTATCAGCAGCATCTGAATATATAACTCCCCCCATCTGCATCTCTCCTTTTTTCGACTTAACCACTTTACGCT
Organism: Fulvivirga marina; assembly: GCF_016775155.1. Lineage (GTDB taxonomy): Bacteria > Bacteroidota > Bacteroidia > Cytophagales > Cyclobacteriaceae > Fulvivirga > Fulvivirga marina. Next base: position 37,917 of record NZ_JAEUGD010000031.1, read on the forward strand.
GATTAGCTACTATTCCAACTGCCCAGCCATCTATACGCCCGTATCCGCAAACTATAGTCTTTCCATAAAGCTCTTTGTATTCATCAAACTCAGAGTTATCTACAAGTCTTTTTATGATGTCCACTGTGTCATATGGCTTTACCCTGTCCGCAGGCAAAATACCATAGATTTCTTCTGCCTTCTCTTTAGGTAAGGCAGCCTCTACACGATCAAACCCCGCCTTTTCATCATGACCTATTTTATTGAAAATTGACTTGATATAATCAAGACATGCTTCGTCACTTTCAAATTTGTTATCTGTAACCCCGGAAATTTCGCAATGCGTAGTAGCTCCCCCAAGAGTTTCATTATCAATATCTTCTCCTACGGCTGCCTTTACCAGATATGAACCAGCCAAGAAGATAGAACCTGTTTTATCAACTATCATTGCCTCATCCGACATGATAGGCAGATAAGCTCCTCCGGCTACACAGCTACCCATAATAGCCGCTATTTGCACAATACCCATAGAAGACATTTTTGCATTGTTTCTAAACTGTCTTCCAAAGTGCTCTTTATCAGGAAATATCTCATTTTGCATAGGAAGAAATACACCCGCACTATCTACAAGATATATTATAGGCAGGCGATTCTCCATGGCAATTTCCTGCGCTCGAAGATTCTTCTTTGCCGTAATCGGAAACCAAGCCCCAGCCTTTACCGTCGCGTCATTAGCGACAATCATACACTGCCTGCCTTGAACGTAACCAATTCCGGTAACAACACCACCGGAAGGGCAGCCCCCAACATCCTGATACATACCTTCTCCGGCCAGAACTCCTACTTCAAGAAATTCGCTCCCCTCATCAATCAAATAATTAATACGTTCTCTTGCTGTTAGTTTTCCTTTTTTGTGATGGGCCTCTATCTTTTTTTCACCACCACCCATTTGGGTCTTTTGAACTTTGATTTTCAGCTGATACAATAGTTGCTTAACACTATCTTCGTTTTTATTGAATTCTAAATCCATTCAACTTATGGGGTTTAATTTTTTTCGCAAGTTATGTTATCAGGGATAAAAATCAGTCCTTTGAAACACTTAGTTTTCCTTTTCTTCCTTTTTTGCGGCTTTTCTTCTGTCCTTGGCTATTTTCTTCTTACTCTTGCCAAGAGGAGAAAAAAAGTGTTTCGGCTGAGTGTCCATATGGATTAACAATTTATCCAGATTCTCAACTGCTTTATTAAGGTTAACATATAAGGAATCACTGTTAATCAATTTACCAAGGGTACCGTCATTATTAGAAAACCGCTCAATTGTCTGATTCAATTTAGCTAGTGTGGTATTAGCTTCTTTGATAGTCTTATTGAGCTCCAGACGTTTTAGGGAATCACTAAATACAGCCAGATTGTTTAGCATAGGTCGGCTGGATTTTAGTGTTATGTTGAGTTCCTTTCCTACCTGATCAAAGGTAGCCGTAATTTCATCAAGATTTTCCTTTGTACCTGCTATTGTGGAGTTTAGAAGTATGGGTGTCTTTTGAAAACCATCCATCATACGGTTAAGCTTATCACTATTACCGGTAAGGTTATCCAAAATTGTGTTGATCTTTTTTATAGTAACTTCGAGGCTGTTCGCAACTGGCTGAGCACTTTCTGCCAGTATATCAGCTATTCCCCTATCGAGCACCGCAATTATAGTATCTCCAGGCTGATGAGGGTCGGTAATATCACCCGTGCTTAGAAGAATGGATTTATTACCCAAAAAATCACCTGTAAGCGTTGCCATTGCCGAATCACCAAGAATAACATCACCGCTAAGATCAAGTTCAACAAGAATTTTGTTTTGTTCATTCTGAAGGAGTGAAATCCTGCTGACTCGCCCAACAACAAAACCATTTACAAATACGGGATTTGAAACATTAAGACCATCTACGTTTTCATAGATAGCATAGTACTTATCGTTTGAAGAGAAAAAATCTATGCCTTTAAGGTAATTAAATCCTAAATAAAGGATGGCAATGCTGAACACCATAAACAAGCCAACCTTGAATTCCTTTGATACCTTCACCTATTCGTTATTAGTTTAATGATTCTATATCGCTTTTGTAATCTCTGAATGCCCTGAAAATTCCAGAGGCTATATTTGCTTTAATTGATGAATTATTAAGTTCCTTTTCTTCTTTAGGATTTGTCAAATAACCTATTTCAACCAACACACTAGGCATGGCTGTCCTCCATAGCACCCAGAAACCAGCCTGCTTAACTCCTCTGCTCTTTCTACCTGCCCGTTTACCAAACTGATTTTCAATATTACTTGCTAGGTACAAACTATTTTCAATATATGCACTCTGAGTGAGAGAAAATAAGATATGTGATTCAGGAGAGTTCGGATCGAAACCTTCGTACTTTTCCTCATACCCTTCTTCATATAGAATTACTGAATTTTCGCGTTTAGCTACATCCAGATTGCCCTCTGATTTATGTGGTCCCATAACGTAAGTTTCAGTACCATAGATACTACTCTTACCTACTGCATTTACATGTATGGAGATGAATACATCCGCATGATTTTTATTAGCTATATGTGCTCTTTGTTCAAGTTCAACAAAATTGTCATCCTTTCTGGTATAGACAACCTTTACATCAGGCAGGTATTCCTTGATATATTTCCCCAGCTGCAGTGCTACATCGAGCGCTATGTCCTTTTCTTCGCTAAACTGACCGTGTGTTCCAGGGTCATGACCTCCATGGCCGGCATCTATAACAACAGTCTTTACCGTAAAATCTGATCGTCTATGCCCGCTTGAAGAAGTTAGCAAGGTTATTGCTAGGAGAAGGAATACAATGGCAATATTCTTCACAATCTTTCGCTTCTTAAAAGTTATTCCGATAACTTTACGCAAAATTGTAAATTTTTCTCTAAAACCGAAAAATACGTTATATAAATTGGAATCATGCGGCTTTTCGAAGTATAGTTTACTTTGTTTTTTTTGGTTTTTCATCTCTATAGGTTACGCTCAAAATCCTGAAAAAAATATAAATTCCAGTAAGGAACTACTAGGCAAACAAACCATAGCTGCTGATACTACCATTAACAGTGATAGCACTACAATAGTTACAGACTCTTCATCTACTGACTCTGCCATTACTCCACCGGCACCTGACAGTGATATTGAGACTACCATCAATTACTCTGCCAGAGATTCCATTAATTTTTCCGTGGATTCAAAGATCGTGAAGTTATACGGAGATGCCAAAATTGACTATGGTGCAATAAAGCTTGAAGCCAACCATATTGTAATAGATTACAACAAAAATACACTCACCGCTCATGGGCGAAAAGATTCATTAGGGAGAAAGGTCGGCTATCCTATATTTAAAAATGGGACCGAGGTTTATGAGACCAAAGACATTACCTACAACTTCAAAACAGGTAGAGCAAGAATAACCGAAGTAGTTACCCAACAGGGTGAAGGCTACCTACATGGTGAGACTGTATTTAAAAACTCTCGAAATGAACTTTTCAGTATAAACAACTCATACACCACCTGCGACCTGGCAGAGCCTCATTACCGAATAAGAGCCAAGAGAACGAAGGCCATCCCAGATGACAAGATTGTTTCAGGGCCATTCCACCTGGAAATCAACGATGTACCTACTCCTTTAGGTTTTTTCTTTGGTATGTTTCCCGCTAAAAACGAAGCTTCATCAGGCATAATAATACCAACATATGGTGAAGAAAGAAGAAGGGGCTTTTTTCTCAGAGGTGGAGGATACTTTTTTGACATTAACGAATATGTAAAGGCTACCCTGAGAGGTGACATCTACTCTAAAGGAGGACACGGTCTGGATCTGAATACCGTCTACAAAAAAAGATATTCCTATAATGGAAATTTCAATTTCACCTACACTAAACTCAAAGCTTCAGATAATATAGAAGACAAGAGTTCAAGCAATGACTACCGCCTTACCTGGAGCCATTCACCTGAATCTAAAGGAACAAGTAGGTTTTCAGCTTCAGTGAACGCCGCAACCTCCACCTACAACCAGAACAATTATCTGGGATTTGATGTTGATCAAAGCAATCAAAGGTTAAACAACTTTACCAGAAAGTTGAGCTCGAACATTTCCTACTCAAAAACATTCCAGGGCACACCTTTCTCTATGGGTCTAAGCATGCGCCACAACCAGGACGTATCCACAAGACAGGTAGACTTATTGTTACCTTCTTTAACCTTTAACATGGCTAACGTTTATCCATTTAGAGGAAAATCAGGAAGCTCAAATTCATGGATAGACAAGATAAATGTAAGATATACACTGGCCGGAACCAATGAAGTAACAAACAATCTGGGAAGAATAGGCTCCGATGCATCACAGGATAGTATTGCTCCTCTTAACTTTGACACTTTTGGCACTTTCCTGAAAAATTCTGAAAAGGGTTTTAAACATACCGTTCCCCTTAGCACATCTTTTAAGGTATTTAAGTATTTTACAGCAACTCCATCAATTAGCTATGAAGAAAAGTGGTACTTCGAAAAGCTACTTTGGGGGCTGGACCCTGACAATGTTAATAATGCAATTGTTATCGACACACTCAATGGCTTCAACAGGGTTTACTCCTACAGCCTTAGCACAGGGTTTAATACAAGGCTATATGGAACACATTTTTTCAAGAAAGGCCGTATAAAGGCCATAAGACATGTAATGAACCCAAGTTTATCATTCTCATACCGACCTGATTTCAGTGATGAGAAATATGGATATTTTGACCGGGTAGTAATTCAGGAAGGTGAGAGAGCAGGTGAGGAAATTGTTAAATCAAAGTATCAGGGCTTTGTTTATGGTGGCCCTTCCATAGGGGAAAGCGGAAGCATAGGACTTTCCATAAATAACACACTTGAAATGAAAGTGGACTCAAAAAAAGACACTGTGGATCAGGCTGTGAAAGTCCCCATACTCAACAACTTTGGACTGAGTACTTCTTATAATATCGTTGCTGATTCCTTCAAGCTATCCAATATTAGCCTAAGGGCGAACACTTCGGTCTTCAACAAAAAGCTCAACATCAATGTCAACGGAAGTATCAATCCATATGTGTGGATATTAGACAGTACGACAGTAAACTCTAGAGACCAGTCTACTATTTACTATCAACACCGCATTGATAGATATACCTGGAATAATGGACAGGGTATTGGTCAACTTTCCAGTGCATCCATTGCTTTGAGCACCAATTTAAGTGCAAGGGGAAGGGAAAAGGATGCAAAAACAACAGATAGAATTAATGACTCAGGTCTTAACGAGCAAGATAAGCAGTTCCTGCTCAATGACCCCAGCACATATGTTGACTTTAGCATACCATGGAATTTACGGGTTAACTACAGTTTAAACTATTCCAAGCAAGGCTTTAAGGATGCACTAATTACTCAGACCCTCAGGCTTTCCGGAGACTTTTCGTTAACCGATAAATGGAAAGTAACATTTAATACCGGATACGACTTTGAGAAAAAAGATGTAACACCAACTACCTTGGGGATTTCCAGAGATTTACATTGCTGGGAGATGAATCTTAACTGGACACCTTTTGGGGCATACACCAACTATAACTTCGTTATCAGGGTAAAATCGTCTTTACTACAAGACCTGAAGCTCAACAGAACCAGAAGTTTCTACGACAATTAACACTTCACTTTGAGCAAATGGGGCTTGACCTATTCATATAAATAACAAGCAAAAAAAGAGCAGCTTTATCACGAAAGCTGCTCTTCGAATATATAATATGCTGATTTTATTCTTCAGTCCAGCTCTTAACCTCTTCGATATCCGGATTTTTCACACCTTCCAACTTCATTTTCTTTCTCATGCCACAAACGTCATTAAAAAGCTTATTAGGGTTTGCTTCTTTCAGTTGCTTAATGGTTGAAATACCCAACTTCTGCATGATTGGAATCAACTCTTCTCTAACTCCTGCATTTTTATAATCCTCTGCAGTCGCCACTTCAACTTTCTTCTCAGGGCGTAACTGAGGAAAGAAAAGCACATCCTGAATTGAGTTTGAGTTAGTCATAATCATACTCAACCTGTCAATACCAACCCCTAGACCAGCCGTCGGCGGCATACCATATTCCAATGCGCGTAAGAAATCTTCATCGAGAGTCATAGCCTCTTCATCCCCTCGCTTACCCAGTTCTAACTGCTCTTCAAATCTCTTTCTCTGGTCTATTGGATCATTCAGCTCTGAGAATGCATTACATATTTCCTTACCATTAGCAATAGCCTCAAAACGCTCAACCAAACCTTCCTTAGAACGGTGCTTTTTAGCCAGAGGAGACATTTCTACCGGATAGTCAGTAATGAAAGTGGGTTGTATTAGCTGTCCTTCACACTTCTCACCAAAAATCTCGTCTATCAGCTTTCCTTTGCCCATGGTTTCATCTATGGGCACATCTAACTCTTTAGCTGTTTTCCTTAACTCAGCCTCATCCATTTCAGAAATATCAATACCAGTAAAGTGTTCGATGGCCTCAAACATGGTAAAGCGCTTCCATGGCCTCTTAAAGTCAAGCACATTCTCACCAACTTGTACTTTAGTAGTACCATGAAGATCCATTGCCACTTTCTCTATCATCTCCTCCACGAGATCCATCATCCAGTTGTAGTCTTTATAAGCAACATACAACTCAACCTGAGTAAACTCCGGATTATGAAACCTAGACATCCCCTCATTTCTGAAGTCTTTAGAAAACTCATAAACTCCGTCAAAACCTCCAACGATCAATCTCTTTAAATATAATTCATTCGCAATACGCAGGTATAAAGTCATATCAAGCGTATTATGGTGTGTTTTAAAAGGCTTTGCCGCAGCTCCTCCGTATAGTGGCTGAAGTATTGGTGTCTCAACTTCCAAATAGCCTCTGTCATTAAGATACTCTCTCATGGAGTTGACCAATTTAGTCCTTTTAACGAAAGCATCTTTTACATGTGAGTTGACAATTAAATCAACATAACGCTGTCTATACCTTAATTCAGGATCTGAAAACGCATCATGTTTCACAACATTTCCATCCTCATCTTTCGTTTCTTTTACTACAGGAAGTGGCTTCAAAGATTTTGACAACACCTTTAGCTCAGTAACATGAATAGATATTTCACCGGTCTGCGTAGTAAAAACGTATCCTTTCACTCCAATGATATCTCCAATATCAAGAAGTTTTTTAAACACTGTATTGTAGAGAGTTTTATCCTCCTCCGGACAGATATCATCTCTTCTAAGGTATATCTGGATACGGCCTGTAGAATCCTGAATTTCAGCAAAAGCAGCCGAACCCATGATCCTTCTACTCATTAAGCGACCTGCAATGGAAATATTCTTATAGTCAATCTTCTGCTTTTCATAGTTTTCATGAATTTCCTTGGCAGAAACATTAACATTATACAACTCTGACGGGTATGGATCTATACCCAACTCTTCCAGTTTTTTTCTGGCTTCTCGTCTTACGATTTCCTGTTCGCTTAACTGCATAGTATTATAATTACCTTTAAAACTTAATAAGGCGCAAAGATAGATGAAAGATATTAGAATTGGTATTGTTTTAACCAATAGCACTTTACTCCGCATAACAACGGAGTAAAGCAAAGTTTCCAGATTATTAGTTTTCTCTTCTCTTCAGTTCTTTTCTGATCAGAGACAATTCCCGGCTGCTTTGACCTGCCACAGAAGTATTTTCTTCCGCACGTCTGAACAAATAAGGCATTACAGAATTTATCGGACCGTAAGGAACATACTTAGCCACATTATATCCAGCCTTAGCCAAGTTGAAAGATATGTTGTCGCTCATTCCATAAAGTTGCGCAAAATAAACCCTCGGATCATCGTTGTTCATACTATGCTTCTCCATAAGCAGCGCCAGGTAATAGTTGCTATACTCGTTATGTGAACCACACACAAGGCTTACCCGTTGTTTGTTATCGATGCAAAAAGCTAACGCCTGATTAAACTGATTATCAGTAGCATCTTTAGTAGGCTGGATCGGGCTAGGGTATCCCATTTCTTCTGCTCTTTCACGTTCTTTCTCCATGTATGCTCCCCTTACTAGTTTTGCTCCTAAATAGTAGTTATTCATTGCTGCATAATGGAAGGCCTTACGAAGATTTTCGAGCATATTTACACGATACATCTGGTAGGTATTATAAACTATAGCTCTTTGTTGATTATATTTCTCCATCATCTCAGCTGCCAACTCATCTATAGGGTCCTGTATCCATGAATCTTCAGCATCAATTAGAATAGGTACACCTGACTCAAAGGCATATTTACAAACTTCATTTACTCGATTTCTAATTCGATCATATGCAGCTTTCTCCTTTTCAGTCAGCTCTTTCCCTTCTTGTATTTTCTGAAAAAGCGTAGAACTACCCAGTCCGGTAGGTTTGAAAACACAGAATGGTATATGCCTGGACTCCTTTGCCTTAGTGATTGTCTTAAGAATTTCTTCCTTAGTATTATTAAAACTATGCTCATTTTCCTCTCCTTCAACAGAGTAATCCAATATTGTACCTATTCGATAGGTAGCAAGCTCATTGATAGTATGCTGGCTGTCCTCTATGTTTTCTCCTCCGCAAAAATGCTCAAAAACCGTATTCTTTATTAGCCCTTTTATTGGAAGATGAAGTTTGAGTGCAAACTTTACTGAGCCTGTAGCCACCCTGGACACAAATGGGTTGTTCATTACAGAAAACATAAGATTAGCCTTTCTAAGTGCTTTGTTTGACTTGGCCTCAAATGCTACTGAGGTATCATCAAAAGAGATGTTGGACTTTAACTGCATAGGAGAATTAAATTTTCGGGTACAAAGATATAAATTAACCAATTCCGTCCTGTTTTTTTATTTTTTAAATATCTTTAAATCACCAAAAAAGCAACAGAATTTTGTGATTCTGACACCATTGCAAAGCAGGCTCCTCAAATCAAAATACAAGGTATAAAAATAAAAGGCTGTAAATCGAATAGGTATGAAAACAGGTGAATGGAAAAGCAGATTTCAAAAGCCATGGATCATTGCAGGACCATGCAGTGCCGAATCTGAAGAGCAATTGCTTAAAACAACAAAGGCAGTATCAGCTTTAGGGGTTGAGGTAATCCGAGCAGGTGTATGGAAACCCCGAACACGCCCTAACTCCTTTGAAGGAATTGGCCTTAAGGCTTTAGAATGGATCCAAAATATCAAAAAGGAGGTTAATGTCAAGTTCATTACGGAAGTTGCAAGTGCCCAACATGTAGAGCTTGCCCTGAAACATGACCTAGACATGGTATGGCTTGGTGCCAGAACGACGGTAAACCCTTTTACTGTACAGGAAATTGCCGATGCCCTTAAAGGAAGCTATCTCCCCGTACTCATAAAAAACCCTGTAAACCCGGATCTGGCATTGTGGATGGGTGCTATTGAAAGAATTGCAAATGCAGACCTCCATGAAATCGGAGCCATTCACCGTGGCTTCTCTTCTTTCAGAAAATCTAAGTATCGCAATGAACCGGTTTGGCAGATTCCTATTGAACTCAAGGCAAATTTCCCTCATATACCACTGATATGCGATCCAAGTCATATTGGAGGAAACAGAGATATGATTTATGACATTTCTCAAAAGGCATTGGACATGGGGTATGATGGCTTAATGATCGAAACTCACCCTGATCCTGACAATGCCTTAAGTGATTCAAAGCAACAGATAACACCCGAGCGGTTAGATGAAATAAAAGGAAAGCTAAAAATAAGGCAAACGACTTCCGATAATGTATTATTCAAAACTCGACTTGAGGAACTAAGAAACAAAATTGACAGTGTTGATCATGATCTTATTGAGACTTTATCAATTAGAATGAAACTCATAGAGCAAATAGGGGAATATAAAAAGAAAAACAATGTCACCATATTTCAGCTCGAAAGGTGGAATGAAATTATAAGAACTCGACCTCGGTGGGCAGAAGCTCTTGATTTACGAAAAGATTTTATCGAAGAAATTTACAAACAGATTCATTCTGAATCATTAAGAAACCAAACAGAAATACTGAATAAACAGAAACCGTGACTATAGACAATATCATTATAACCGGAAATGTGTCAGAAGTTCTCAATGACATTCTGAATAAAGAGAATTACAGTAAAATCGCTGTTTTAGTGGATGAGAATACACTAGCTCATTGTTACCCACTTATAAAAAGTAACCTGCCCCAGCATACACTTATACAGATCAAAAGTGGGGAAATAAACAAAACACTGAATACATGTACTCATGTATGGCAAGAACTAACAGATCAGAGTTTTGACAGGAAATCACTTTTCATCAATTTAGGTGGCGGTGTTATTGGAGATCTTGGCGGTTTTTGTGCAGGAACATATAAAAGGGGTATTGATTTCATCAATCTGCCTACTACATTATTATCTCAGGTTGACGCCAGCGTTGGAGGCAAATTAGGTATTGATTTTAATGGTTTCAAAAATCACATTGGCCTGTTTCAAGAACCTAAGAATGTTTTAATAGACTTGAATTTCCTTAAGACCTTGCCAGAACAGGAATTAAGATCTGGCTTTGCGGAGATCCTAAAACACCATTTAATCGCAGATCGCACTGGTTGGGAAGGCTTAAAGCACAAAACATTCGAGGCTATGGACTGGACAACTTCTGTACCACATTCTGTTCAAATAAAGCATAAAATCGTTACTGAAGATCCACATGAAAGTGGTTTGAGAAAAGCTTTAAATTTTGGCCATACCATAGGTCATGGCATAGAAAGCTATTTACTAAATAGCGGCAGGGCTATACTTCATGGAGAGGCCGTTGCTGCTGGTATCATTTGCGAAGCATATCTAAGCTATAAAAGAGAGCTTATAACAGAAGAAGAGCTAAATGACATTACACAATTTATTCAGAGCATTTATGAAAAAATAAATCTTTCTGACCTGGACAGAGAAGAGGTCTGCAACTACCTCATGCAAGACAAAAAAAATAGAGACAATAACATACTCGCCGTACTCCTTAACGGAATAGGTAGTGTAGTATGGGACCAGTCACTGGACAGACAAGAGTCACTAGACTCACTGGTATTTTATGACAAACTCTAAATATAAAACACCTCTGAATCGTCGTATTGTTCAGCAGTAAGATTGGTTTTTAGTTTTTCGTATTTACCGGAAATATATTGCCTGGTCTTTTTACCATTACGGCCGGTCGCGACCACGGCAACTGCAGCTCCTGCAGCTAGCCCAAGAGCTATAGCCAACTTTCTTCTTGTTATCATGCTTTAGGTTATTTTCAAGAACCACCACATAAAGCGTACCAATTTATGTTTTTAAACCATTTTCAATTAATATTGTCCTAAACAAATCCTGCTAATGTCAACTAACCATACACTTCATATAGAGAAAAAAAGCACTATTAACTCCACCGTTATAGAGCTTCCTGCATCAAAAAGCATTGCCAACAGAGCTTTGATATTAGACGCACTGGCAGGAGGAAAATCGCACCTAACTAACGTATCTGAAGCGCGGGATACAAAGACAATGCAAAGATTATTGGGATCAGATACCCCAATATGGGATGTTCTTGATGCCGGAACTACTATGAGATTTCTTACTGCATATGCTGCTGTTACTACTACAAAAACATTAACAGGAACCAAACGTATGCAGGAGCGCCCTATAAAAATATTAGCAGACGCTCTCAAAGAACTAGGTGCGAACATTGAATATTTGGCAAATGACGGGTATCCTCCAATGAAAGTCACTCCCATAAATCAACAGGTGACCAATAAAATAGCTATAAGAGGGGATGTCAGCAGTCAATATATCTCAGCGCTTATGATGATTGCAGCCTCTTTGCCGGAGGGACTTGAAATAGAATTAACTGGTCATATTGGAAGCAAACCCTATATAAATATGACCATGGCTGTGATGAAAGCTTTTGGCATAAAAGCTGAGTGGAATAACCACATCATTAAAATCCCTCATCAGCAATATCAAGCAACTGAATACCGAATAGAACCAGACTGGTCAGCTGCAAGCTACTGGTATGGCTTTGTAGCTTTGAGTGATAATGCTCATGTAATCCTCAAAGATTTAAAGGATGACTCTATTCAGGGAGACCGACAGATAGTTGATTATATGACCCAGCTTGGAGTAATGACAAACTTCACTACCGATGGGGCGCAGCTATCCAAGTGCGAGCATATAAATGAAGTAGCATTTAACTTCACTGACTGCCCTGATATGGCTCAAACTGTAGCCGTGATATGTGCAGCAAAAGGCATAACTTGCCAAATGACAGGTTTGGAAAGCCTGCGTATTAAGGAAACAGACCGCATTCTCGCGTTACAAAATGAGCTAGCCAAATTTGGTGCTAACTTAGAAGAAAAAGATAGTACATGGAAGGTAGTGCCAACTACTACAGAAACCACTAATGACCTGATTGAATTTGAAACTTATCACGATCATAGGATGGCTATGGCCTTTGCTCCATTAAGTACCATTGCTCCTGTAAATATCAAAGACCCCGAAGTTGTTAATAAATCATACCCGCGATTCTGGGAGGATATGAAAAAGGCTGGTTTTAGACTATCAGAGCTGTAGCTGGTTGAAATATTCCACAGCTCTCATTAAACGGCTACCATACCAGGAAAACATTTCACCATTCACAATCTTAACCTCTGCATCAGGGTAAATAGCCTGAACATTATTGATATGTTTTTGTTTAAAGGGGTAAGGTTCTGATGATAACAAAACAAGCTCTGGCTGTAATGATTCAATGTCCTTATGAGATAACTCCGGGTACCGGTCCAATTCATTAGCCAGGTTTTCTAGCCCCAACTTTCCCAGTATTTCATTGATAAAAGTATTACCTCCTGCTACCATGTATGGTTTTTGCCAGATAAAGTAAAGTACTTTCTTTGAGATTTGCTTTTTTATGCACTTAAAGCCATTTACAATCTTATCTCGTATTTCAATTGCCTTATTTTCGGTTTCGGTAAGGCAGCCAATAGCAACTATCATTTCAAGAGCATCTTCAAAGGTAACAATATCGCTCATCCATACAGGATACCTTTCTTTGAGTTCTTCAATACCCTCTTTATAATTTTCTTCTTTATTGCCAATTATCAGGTCTGGATTCAGATTCTTAATTTTATCAAAGTCAAACCTCTTGGTACCACCTACCTTTACTCTATCTTTCACCTTGGAAGAGGGGTAAATACAAAATTTAGTAACACCAACAACTTGTTGCTCTAAACCAAGGTCAAATAATAACTCTGTTTGTGAAGGAACTAAAGATATGATCCTGGGACTACGAGGCACTGTTACCTCGCAGCCCATTTGATCATAAGTCGTTTTCCAATTGACACCTTGCATAATGCAAAGATATCTGTTTAGATAGGAATATTAAAAAATACCATAAAAGACTCATTTATGGTGGTCCTATTAAAAAATCAGGCATCGCAAATGGTAAAGGACTGGCCTCTACCATAGTTAGTCAATCTCCTTTATTTCCACCTAGTTGTCTCCGACTTTCCAATAATATTAAACCTAACCACCGAACCTTTTGCGTTATTCGGTAAATGAAAACATCGAAAACTTTGAGACCGGCTACCGATACCCTGTTACTTTTAGATTAGAATGGCCATACTAGAAAGCTGACCTGATACTTTCAATCTTGAAGCTTCAATAGCTTTTTGATTAAGTTCAAACGCCAATTTGTCGTTGATTGTCCTGAAATTAATGCCACTTCCTCTTTCACCCAAACCTGCCTTATCTGTAATAAGCAGTGTAGACGAAGAGCCCAATTTAGACTTAATAGCATCAAACTCTCTACTACTTCCCTTGGCAACATACAGAATTTCGCAACTCGAAATGTCTGCCAATGAATTGAACTTCTTAACGGTAAACTTTTTGTTACCTCTAAGCTTACCTCCATACCAGCTATTCAAAGTGGTATAAACCTCATCATCACCAATTACTCCAATAACAAAAGCCTCTCCTCCGTTTGCCTCAGGCCACTGGATGTACTTGATGAAATTATAAATCATCATCGAGTGGATTTCATGAATAGGTCTTTCCTGTGCATGAGTTGGCAATACAATCACGACGGCTAAAAAGATTGGAAGTAAAACTTTAGTTGTAAACTTCATCATAAAATTAAATTGTTTCATTCCATCAATATCTTACAAATGTAATGCCAAAAGTTCACAAAAACAGAAACGCTCCAATTCATAAGAAAAAGAGCGTTTAATTCATTTAATCATACCTCACCGCTTAGTTCCACAATCCCAATCTGATATCCTTTTTGTCACAGTGGGAATATAAACGGCAAAATCAAGACTAATCAGCAAAAAATCTTACATATTTAAAATCATCAAATTAACTTTGCAATTGAAGTCAGCTGACTCGAAACTTTTAACTTAGCCGCATCAACGGCTGATTGATTCAGCTCAATTGAAAGCTTGTTTCCTTCAGTGACGAAATTAATACCACTGCCTTCTTTGCCCAGACCAGGTTTGTCAGTAATTAATAAGGTAGAAGCGCTACCAAGTTTGGCTTTAATTTCATCAAATTGTCTACTATTACTTTTTCCTATATATAGTATATGACATTTTTGAATTTCTGCTGGTGAACCAAACTTCTTGATAACAAATTTTTTATTTCCTCTCTCCTGCCCACCATACCATTGACTTAAGGTTTTATAAACATCGTCACTTCCTATAACTCCCACTACAAAATCCTGAGAAGGCTGATAACCGGGCCACTGGATATATTTTGTAAAGTTATAAATCATCATAGCATGAATTTCATGAATAGGACGGTTTTGCGAATATCCAAATAGCGGCACGAGTAATAATGCAAGTGCCATTGCACACGTAATAAATATTGATCTTTTCATACATTTAAAAAATTAAAGGGTCGCAAAATATATCTATCAAAACAATAAAAATGAATCAAAAAATAAGCTAAAAAATATCTATAAGGTAATCATTTTAAATGACATTCACTAACCTCGAATTTTATAGCACCTCTTTCCAATCCCAATTCAACCAAATAAAAAAGCCCAATAATCTCGATTATTGGGCTTTTTATAAGTATTGTAATTTTTCAAATCAAAATTGCCATAGAAGTTAGCTGGCCGGAAATTTTCAAATTTGACTTCTCAATAGCAGACTGATTTAATTCAAACTTCAATCTATTATCGACTACTTTAAAGTTTATGCAACTGCCTTTTGCTCCCAATCCACTCTTATTAGTAATGGTGAGAACAGACTGATTTTCCACTTTAGTTCTTATTTCATCAAACTGATTACTAGCAGAAGCACCTATGTACAAAAGTTGACAGCCACTAATCTCAGATGGAGAGTTTAACTTTTTAATTGTAAATGTTTTATCTCCCCTAGTTTTGTTACCATACCATGTATTGAGGGTTTTAAAAACCTCATCGTCACCCATCACTCCGATCACAAAATCACCAGTATTCTTCTCGCCAGGCCACTGAATATATTTTAGAAAATTGTATATCATCATAGAGTGTAGCTCATGCTCAGGCCTATCTTGAGCATAAGAACTAGAAGACAAAGACATCCCTATGATTAAAAATAAAACGCAGATGTTAAAAATCTTTCTCATTGATATTAGGGGCTTTATAATAAAACATGATTTACAAAGATAGTCAAAATCCTCATTTCCAAGACCTAACTGATCTATTTATCACTTAATATATCTAAAATCGTGCCCAGCTTGCAGTTTTAACAAGAAATGGTATATAAGTTTTATTACATTTTCAACATCATCTTTATGTGTAGTTTCAACTGTGGTATGCATATACTTTAACGGCAAGGATATCAAAGCAGAAGCCACGCCATCACTTGAATATGCGAAGGCATCAGTATCAGTACCAGTAGCTCTTGATGCTGCAGCTCTCTGGAAAGGTATTTTATTATCATTAGCAGCTTCGATCACCATTTTCAGTAAATTATTCTGCACAGCAGGTCCATAGGTAAGTACCGGTCCCTTACCTGCTTTTTGCAATCCACTCTCTATTTTAGAGTACATAGGAGACGATGTTTCATGACAAACATCCGTAACAATAGCTACATCAGGCTTTATTCTTTCAGCTATCATCTCTGCACCTCTCAGACCAACCTCTTCCTGAACAGCATTTACAATATAAAGCCCAAATGGCAGATCCTTTTTATCCTCTTTCAACCTTCTGACCACCTCAGCAATCATAAAACCACCAATCCTATTATCCAAGGCTCGCCCTACAAGGAACTTTTTATTTAATTCCATCAATTCATCGTCAAAGGTCATCACACAGCCGACATGCACACCTAGTCCCTCTACTTCTGCCTTACTTTGGCAACCTACATCCACAAAGATGTTCTTCATTGTCGGTTTCTCTTCATTCTCTTTATTCCTAACATGTATTGCTGGCCAACCAAAGACCCCCTTCACTATACCCTTCTCTGTATAAATATTAACTCGCTTGGAAGGAGCAATTTGATGGTCCGACCCACCATTCCTTGTCACGTAAATGTAACCTTCATCAGTTATATAATTCACAAACCATGAAATCTCATCAGCATGCGCTTCAATCACAACCTTATATTCGGCCTCGGGGTTAATCACTCCTACTACAGATCCATAAGTATCAGTGAAGTAACTGTCAATGTAAGGTTTGATATAATCTAACCATATTTTCTGTCCTGATGACTCAAAACCTGTAGGTGATGAGTTGTTCAAGTATTCTTCTAAAAAATTTTTACTCTTCTTATCCATTTTTCTAATCTATTAAACTGATCGTGTCAATCCTCCATCAATTTTTATATTCTGCCCGGTAATGTATGCTGCCGAATCAGACACCAAAAAAACTACGGTTTTTGCAACCTCATCAACTGTTCCTGCTCTTTTCATTGGAATACTTTGGAGCATTAACTCATCTACTTCATAACTATTAATAAATCCTGGAAGCAGATTGTTCATCCTAATATTATCGGAGGCATACCTATCAGCAAACAGTTTCATGTAGCTTCCAAGACCTGCTCTTAGTACTGAGGAAACGGGAAAACTAGCTGATGGTTCATAGGCAGCAAAAGTAGAAATGTTTATAAATACCCCTCTACCCTGTTTTTGCATGATGGGAGTAACTAACTGAGCCATTTTTGCAACATTCAAAAGCACCAGATTAAGTCCATGATACCAGTCCTCTTCAGGTATCTCCAAAAGATCACCTTTCGCAGGATGCCCGGTATTATTGATGACAGCATCAATTCTTCCAAACTTCCCAAGTGTTGCATTCACCAGCTTCTTCAAGTCGTTTTTATCTGTTACGGACCCCTGAATACCCAGTCCTCCAAGCTCTTCAGCCAGATCAAGGATATCTTCGGAACGAGACATAAGTGCAACTTTATACCCTTGATGGGAAAGTTCTCGAGCACATGCAGCTCCCATGCCCTTACCAGCAGCTGTTATTATTGCAACCCTGTCCACTAGAGAGGGATGTTACCGTGTTTCTTTTTAGGTAATGTTGCCACCTTATTTTCCAGCATTTTAAAGGCTTTTATTAACTTGGCTCTTGTCTCCTCTGGCATAATTACCTCATCAATATACCCTCGGTGAGCTGCTCTGTATGGATTAGCAAACTTTTCGGTATAGTCATCAACCTTCTCCTGAAGTTTAGCCTCCGGATCACTGGCCTCAGCTATTTCCCTTTTAAATATTATTTCGGCAGCACCTTTTGCTCCCATTACTGCAATTTCTGCAGTGGGCCATGCATAATTCATGTCAGCTCCGATATGCTTGGAGTTCATCACATCATAAGCACCACCATAAGCCTTGCGGGTAATTACTGTAATTCTAGGCACAGTAGCCTCACTAAATGCATATAATAGTTTGGCACCGTTGGTTATGATACCATTCCATTCCTGATCAGTTCCTGGCAAAAAACCAGGGACATCTTCAAGCACAAGTAAAGGAATATTAAAACAATCGCAGAAACGAACAAATCTGGCACCTTTGGTACTGGCATCAATATCCAATACACCTGCAAGGGAAGCTGGTTGATTGCCTACTACTCCAATACTCCTACCCCCAATTCTGGCAAAACCTACAACGATATTCTCTGCAAAGTTTTTATGAACTTCCATAAAGCTATCAGAGTCAACTAGCGCCTCTACCACTTCCCTCATATCATAAGGTTGATTAGGGTTATCTGGAATAATGTCATTCAGAGCCGCTACAATTTCATCAGAATCACTTTCATATGCTTCTATAGGTGCGTCATCTTCACAGTTTTGCGGCATATAGCTGAGCAGCCTCTTTATATCATTTATACAAGCAACCTCATTTGGGCATGCAAAATGAGTTACTCCACTTTTTGCACTATGCGCACTAGCCCCTCCAAGTTCCTCTGCTGTAACGGTTTCCTGAGTTACAGTTTTAACAACATTAGGACCTGTAACAAACATGTAGGATGTATTCTCAACCATCAAGATAAAATCTGTAATAGCTGGTGAGTATACCGCACCTCCTGCACAAGGCCCCATAATAGCCGAGATTTGTGGCACCACTCCAGACGCCAATGTATTTCTGTAGAAAATGTCAGCATACCCCCCAAGGGAAACTACGCCTTCCTGTATTCTCGCACCTCCAGAATCATTTAAGCCTATTACTGGGGCACCATTTTTCATGGCTAAATCCATGATCTTTACGATTTTCTCTGCATGGGTCTCCGACAGCGACCCTCCAAAAACGGTAAAGTCCTGAGAAAACACATACACCAAACGTCCGTTTACTGTACCATAACCAGTAACCACCCCATCTCCCGGGTAATATTCTTTCTCCAGTCCGAAATCCTTACAACGGTGCATTACAAACTTTCCTATCTCCTCAAACGACCCTTCATCAAGAAGTAAATGAACCCGCTCTCGAGCTGTTAGCTTTCCCTTTTTATGCTGAGATTCAATTCTTTTTTCACCACCTCCAAGTAAGGCTTCTTTATTTTTATCGCCCAAAAGAGCGAACTTCTCCTTTTTTGTAGGCAACGTGTAAATAGGCTTTTTCTGTTTGTTATCCTCCATTCTTCGATGTTTTTTTGAGAATTTCAAAGATAAATAAATTGAAACGGATTCAAGTGTTTATCCGTTTTTTTCAGTTCACCGATAGCTTTGTCAAACGCCTTCGGTAATACCAAAACCGCACCTATCATTAATATTCATTTCTTTATATTTGGCTAATTTTTTAAGATATGGCAGAAAACATTGCAATAATTGATTGTGGCACAAATACCTTTCACTTGCTGGTGGTCAGGCAAAGTAATTCAGAATTTGAAACACTCCACAAGGAAAAAGTCTCAGTAAGGGTTGGTAAAGGAGGGATTAGCAAAAAACAATTAATGCCGGATGCCATAAACAGAGCAGCAAATACAATCCAGCATTTTAAAGACGTACTGACAGGCTTTGAAGTTGACCGCGTATTTGCATTTGCCACCAGCGCATTTCGCAATGCGACTAATGGGGAAGAAACCAGAAAAATCATACTGGCTAAAACGGGGATTGATATTAAAATTATCTCAGGACCAAAGGAAGCTGAACTAATTTTTAGAGGTGTTAACTCCGCACTTGATATTGGGAATAAACCAGCGCTAATAATGGATATTGGCGGGGGAAGTGTCGAGTTTGTTATTGGTCAACATAACAAAATATTTTGGAAGCAAAGCTTTGAAATTGGAGCCCAGCGTCTTCTGGACCTGTTCCATAAGACCGACCCTATACAATCTGAAGAAATAGCTAAGCTTGAAAATTATTTAAAAACAAATCTTGTGGAACTTGTTGTGCAAATCAAAAAATATAATCCTCAAGTTCTAATTGGCTCCTCAGGCACCTTCGATACATTAAGCGACATTTACTGTGAGGAGAACGGTTTTATAAAAAATGAGAATGATGGCGAAACCCCACTATCTTTGGAAGGGTATTTTAAAATACACCATAGTTTGCTATCAAAAGCAATGGGTGAAAGAATGAAGATTCCGGGCATGATTGAAATGAGGGTTGATATGATTGTAGTGGCATCTTGTCTCATCAACTTCCTACTTAAACTACACTCATTCAATGACATAAGAGTATCCACCTACGCATTAAAGGAAGGTGTTCTAGATCAGATACTTGAAGGGCATTTTTAAGCTATACGCTCGTATATTTCGATTATAATACTAATTTTGCCTGCCTATGGAGGAAATATTTTCAGTTGACAAACTAAGGGAATTTACAATCAATACTTTTTTGGCTATTGGCTGCTCAGAAGCAGATGCAGGCCTTGCTACTGACGTGCTAATAAAAGCAGACCTCAGAGGTATTGACTCACATGGAATTGCTAGACTTATAGGTTACGTAAGACTATGGGAAGCTGGCAGAATAAACCCTGCCCCAAAAATAAAAGTTGTTCATGAAACACCAAGTACTGCTGTCGTAGATGGAGACAGTGGACTTGGCTTGATAGTAGCTCCACAGGCTATGAATATTGCCATGGACAAGGCTGACCAAGTCGGCACAGGTTGGGTTTCTGTCAAAAACTCTAATCATTTCGGCATTGCTGGTTATCATGCAATGATGGCCCTGGAAAGAGATATGGTTGGCATGGCAATGACCAATGCTAGTCCGTTGGTTGCTCCTACCTTTGCAACAGAACGTATGCTAGGCACAAACCCTATTGCTGTTTCAATCCCCACAAAAGAACAGCCCCCTTTTGTAGCAGATCTCGCAACTACTACAGCTGCCAATGGAAAGCTTGAAATCCTTCAAAGAAAGGATAGTGAAGCTCCCTACGGTTGGATACAGGATAAAGCAGGAAACCCTTCAAAAGATCCCCACGAGCTAAAAAACGGCGGTGCGTTACTACCGCTAGGTGGAGATAGAGAACACGGCAGTCATAAAGGGTATGCTTTAGGTTCGATTGTAGATATATTCTCAGCGGTATTCTCAGGTGCGAATTATGGTCCGTGGGCACCTCCCTTTGTAAGCTTTCTTCCCTTATCGGAGAATCCTGTTGGCGAAGGGCTTGGTCACTTTCTTGGAGCCATGCGCATAGACGCTTTCAGACCGGCAGATGAATTCAAGTCTCATATGGATAACTGGATTAGCCGATTTCGTTCCACTGAGGCCATTAAAGGAAAAAAAGTATTGATACCCGGTGATCCTGAAAGGGAAATAGAAGCCATAAGACAAAACGATGGTATTCCCCTGAACATAAATGTAGTTGAAGACTTAAAATCTGTCGCCAAAAAACTTAAACTTGAACAACTTTAGAAAGAGAAATAAACTCTAAAGACCCAGGGTGAATCGTAAGGTCCGTCATTATTGTATGTGAGGTCATACATAGCCAGTAAGTTAACAGCACCTCTGTTGCCTAAAGGTTGCGATATTCCTCCTCCCAATAAGAAGCGAGTAGCACTATCCCTATTATCCCTGTCATCCAAAAGATTAGAATCAAAATTTATATAATCATACTCAGCCTGGGCAAAAAACTGATCAATGCTATAGCGTGTAAAAACATTCCCTCCCCAAAGGTTATCTGATATATCGTAATTTTTAAGCTTAACATATTGGTAAGTAACCCCCACCCCGGCAGACCACTGCTGAGTGATCATATACCCTACAATAGGAGATAGTGTAATATTTGTTTGCTGACTACTTCCTGAAAACCCCATGCCTCCACCAAAAAATATACGATCTTTAAAGGTAGGGTTGTTGTCAAAATCAACATCTTTCTGAGCCATTACCAAACTACTGGCAAAACAGTAAAATAATATCAGGAGTATAAGCTTTTTCATTATTCTTCCACAACTACAAACAGATCTTCTGTATCCTTTTTCATGTAGTACTTTTCTCGAGCAAATTTTTCGAGCAACTCATCATTACTGAGTAGTTCCTCCCTATCTTTCTTTACTTCCTCGATTTTCTGAAGGTAATATGCTTTTTCATCCTCAAGAGTTTCAAGTTGATTTTTCAACTTTATTTGCGAAACAAGATCATTGGCATCAATAAACAACATCCAAACTAAAAAGAAAAAGCTGAATAAAAAGAAAAAGTTCTTCGTGAATTTAGGAAGTTTCATGACCACTGAAGTTAAAGAAATATACCCTTAATTTAATAAGATATTTTTAATGCTAAAAACAAAAAAGGCTTCCTTTGCAATGTTTGCAAGGGAAGCCTTTGATATAAATATTACTTAGAAGTTTCTGCCAGGGAAAACAGCAGTTTCTCCTAGTTCCTCTTCAATCCTTAATAGTTGATTGTATTTAGCCATTCGATCAGATCTGGATGCAGAACCTGTCTTAATTTGTCCTGTATTCAAAGCTACTGCAAGATCTGCAATAGTATTATCCTCAGTCTCACCTGAACGATGTGACATAACGCTCTTATATGAGTTTTGCTTTGCTAGATTAACGGTATTGATAGTTTCTGTTAATGAACCTATCTGATTAACCTTAACGAGAATTGAATTGGCCACGCCTTGGTTAATTCCTTCTTGAAGTTTCTTTACGTTGGTAACGAAAAGATCATCTCCTACTAACTGTACTTTCTTGCCAATCTTTTCTGTCAATGTCTTCCACCCACTCCAATCATCTTCTTCCATTCCGTCTTCAATAGAAATAATAGGATACTTATTAACCCATGAAGCCCAATACTCAACCATTTCATCTGAGGTCAACTTTTGACCCGTTGATGCAAAATGATAAACCTTATTCTTTGTATCATAAAATTCTGAGGAGGCAGCATCCATGGCTATAAATATATCTTCACCAGGTTTATACCCTGCCTTTTCAATAGCTTTTAGAACTACCTCTATGGCCTCTTCATTTGACGCAATATTCGGAGCAAAACCTCCCTCATCACCAACATTGGTAGACAATCCACTATCAGCGAGTACTTTTTTCAAATGATGGAACACTTCAGTCCCCATTCTTAACGATTCCGAGAAAGTATCGGCCTTTACAGGCATTACCATAAACTCTTGAAAATCTATTGCATTATCGGCATGACTACCTCCATTCAATATATTCATCATAGGAACAGGAAGTGTATTTGCGTTCACCCCTCCTATATATCTAAAGAGAGACTGACCAGACTCCTGTGCCGCAGCTTTGGCAATAGCCAAAGATGTTCCTAAAATGGCATTAGCACCTAATTTGGCTTTATTATCAGTACCATCTGCTTCAAGCATTATTTTGTCAAGCAGATTTTGGTCATAAACGGAAAACCCAATAAGTTCTTCTGCCAGAATGCTATTTACATTGTCAACGGCTTTCAAAACACCCTTTCCCATGTAAATTTTCTTATTTCCATCTCTAAGTTCTACGGCTTCATATTTACCAGTAGATGCACCTGATGGAACAGCAGCTCTTCCAAGAATACCATTTTCAGTTACTACATCTACTTCTACCGTCGGGTTTCCCCGGGAGTCAAGGATTTGCCTTGCGTGAATACTTTCAATTAAACTCATGATCTATTATTTAGATTTTATTAATTCAACAAATTGATCGAAAAGATAACGTGAATCATGAGGACCTGGGGAAGCCTCAGGATGATATTGTACAGAAAATGCCTTTTTTCCCATTACATGTATACCAGCTACTGTTTGGTCATTCAAGTGAATATGTGTTGCTTCAACTATATCAGAGCTTTCTACATCATCCGCAGAAATAGAAAAGCCATGATTTTGTGATGTGATCTCACAAAGTCCGGTTGTAAGATTTTTTACTGGGTGATTTAACCCTCTATGCCCATGGTGCATTTTATATGTGGTCACTCCACATGCCAGCGCTAGAACCTGATGACCTAAGCATATACCAAATAAGGGGTGATCATCCGCAAGTATACTTTTAACCGTTTCCACTGCGTATGACATGGATGCAGGGTCTCCGGGCCCGTTGGAAATAAAATAACCATCAGGATTCCACTCTTTCATTTCCTCATAAGTAGTCTTTGCAGTAAAAACTTTGCAGTAAACACCCCTGGAAGCCAAGTTACTCAATATACTGGCCTTTACTCCCAAGTCAAGTACTGCCACTTTTACTGCTGATTGTTCATCACCTACAAAATATGGCTCCTTTGTAGATACTAATGATGACAACTCGAGTCCAACCATAGAGGGCACTTTACCCAACTCAGCCTGTAAGTCATGTCCCTCTAACTCTGACGAAATGATAGCATTCATGGCACCCTTACTCCTGATGTGCCTTACAAGTTTTCGTGTATCTATATCTGCAATTCCCACAACATCATTACGTTCGAGATATTCCTGTAGACTTTCTGTTGCCAACTTTCGACTATACACATAAGAATAGTCATTGACAACTAAACCACTGATTTTAGGAGAATCTGACTCTTCTTCAACATCAAGAACTCCATAATTGCCTATATGACTATTAGTGTTAACGATAATCTGACCATAATAAGAAGGGTCAGTATATATCTCCTGATAACCGGTCATACCGGTATTAAAACAAATTTCCCCTCCTCGGGTACCTTTCTTGCCTATTGCGCTACCCTCGAATATTGATCCATCCTCTAGCAACAAGTATGCCTTGTCCTTATGTTGTAACTTCATTTGCATATTTTTAACCTTCTAAAGCCGTAGTGTTTTTAAAGCCTTGAAATTGGTGATACAAAAATAAAAAAAGGGATTAGATATAAATCCAATCCCTTCAATTTTATAACAATTTTCAATTTCACTTTTCTGATTTGCTATCTTCATTGCTATCAGCTTCCGGCTCTTCTACCTTCTTTTCTTTCTTAGCTTCTGGTTTTGGTGCCTTGGGCTTTTTTTCCTCTGGAGCCTCTGCGGCAGCAGTTTCTGACTTTTTACCTCCTCTACGACTTCTCCTAGTCTTAGTCTTATCGGCTTTCTCCCCACCAAGCAATAACTCATTATAATCAACCAACTCTATAATACACATATCTGCATTATCCCCAAGTCTGTTACCAGTTTTTAAAATCCTAGTATATCCGCCTGGTCTGTTAGTGATCTTTTCGGCAACCTCATCGAACAAAGTTTTTACAGATTGCTTATCGTTAAGGTATGAGAATACAACTCTTCTAGAGTGAGTCGTATCTTCCTTTGCTTTAGTTAACAAAGGCTCAACATATTTTCTTAAAGCTTTTGCTTTGGCAACTGTTGTTGTGATCCTTTTGTTAAGGATCAACGAACTTGCCATATTAGAAAGCATGGCTTTTCTATGAGGAGCTGTTCTGCTTAAATGATTAATTTTTTTCCCGTGTCTCATTTTTACTATTCTTCATCAAGTTTATACTTGGACAAGTCCATACCGAATGTCAAATTCTTGTCCTGAACCAACTGCTCAAGTTCTGCCAAAGACTTCTTACCGAAGTTTCTGAATTTCATCATATCGGAAATTTCCAACCTTACAAGGTCTCCAAGAGTTTTAACATCAGCTGCTTTCAGGCAGTTATATGCTCTTACAGAAAGGTCAAGGTCATTAAGAGAAGTTTTCAAAAGTTTTCTCATGTGAAGCATCTCTTCGTCTACCTGCTCAATTTCTCCACCTTTGTCCGTCTCCAGTTCAATTGACTTATCTGAGAACAACATAAAGTGCTGAATCAAAATATGAGCCGCCCCTTCCAATGCCTTTTCAGGGTGGATAGACCCGTCAGTTTCTATATCAAGAACCAGTTGTTCATAATCAGTTTTTTGCTCAACCCTTGTATTTTCAATGCTATATTTCACATTCTTGATAGGTGTGAAGATGGCATCTATAGGAATATATCCAAACACTTGCTCAGAAGGTTTATTTTCTTCAGCCGGCACATACCCTCTACCTTTCTCTACAGTCAACTCTACCTCCATATCAACCGACTCATCAAGATTACAGATAACCAAATCAGGGTTTAGTATTTCAAAAGCTGACGTACCTTTAGCAATATCTCCTGCTTTGAGTTCCTTTTGATTCTTAACCGTAATAGTTATTTTGTTATCAAAAGACTCACCTACCTTCTTGAACCTAACCATCTTTAGGTTTAGAATGACTTCAGAAACATCTTCCACCACACCTTCAATAGTAGAGAATTCATGCAAAACCCCAGGAATCTTAATTCCTGTAACAGCATATCCCTCTAAAGAAGATAATAATATTCTTCTTAAAGCATTACCAATAGTAACACCGTAACCCTTTTCCAGCGGCTTAAAAGTGAACAAGCCGTGAAAATCATCCGCCTTTTCCATCACGACTTTGTCAGGCATTTGAAATGCTAAAATTGACATAGGTTTTTAACTTTTATAGTTATAGCCTGATACCTATTAGGTACCAAGCTAATAATTCTTTAATGATTATTTCGAGTAAAGCTCGACAATCAGCTGCTCATTTATATTCTCAGGAATCTCATCTCTCTGAGGCATGGCAACTAATTTTCCTACCATTTCACTTCCATCCCACTCTAACCATGGAAATCTTTTAACTCCATGCGTAGCCAGACTATCGGTAATTGCCTCAAGAGATTTTGATCTCTCACGTACCGCTACCGTATCACCTGGTTTCAATGAAAAGGAAGGTATATTAACTATTGACCCGTTAACAACAATATGTTTATGCAACACAAGCTGTCTTGCAGCTCTTCTGGAAGGAGCAATTCCTAATCTAAAAACAGTATTGTCCAATCTAGACTCCAAAAGTTGAAGAAGGATCTCACCAGTAATACCTGACTTTCTAGACGCTTTATCAAAAAGATTAGCAAATTGCTTCTCTAAAACGCCATATGTGTATTTGGCCTTTTGCTTCTCCATTAATTGGATAGCATATTCCGACTGCTTTTTTCTTCTACCTCTACCGTGCTGTCCAGGAGGATAGCTCTTCTTTTGCAGTGCTTTACTAGGGCCAAAAATAGGCTCATTAAATCTTCTAGCTATTTTTGCTTTCGGACCTCTATATCTTGCCATTATAAAATTCTTTTCTCTTTATAAATTATACTCTACGTCTCTTTGGTGGTCTACAACCATTATGAGGTAACGGAGTTACATCCTTTATGGTAGTGATTTCAATTCCAGTGTTCTGGATCGTTCTGATAGCAGATTCTCTACCTGCACCAGGTCCCTTTACATAAACCTCTACCTTTCTCAATCCTTGATCATATGCCTTTTGAGCACAGTCCTGAGCTGCCATTTGAGCAGCATAAGGCGTATTCTTCTTAGACCCTTTGAAGCCCATTTTACCAGCAGATGCCCAAGATATCACTTGCCCTGAAGTATTAGTCAGCGAAATGATAATATTATTGAACGAAGCCTTTATGTGAGCCTGACCAATAGCTTCAACAGCTACTACGCGTTTTTTTGCTTTATCTTTTCTTTTTTGTGCCATTTTGCGTTACGCTATTTTATCTTATTTCGTTGCTTTCTTTTTATTGGCAACTGTCTTTCTCTTACCTTTTCTGGTCCTAGAGTTATTCTTAGTTCTTTGACCTCTAACCGGTAGGCCCTTTCTATGTCTCAAACCACGGTAGCACCCGATATCCATTAATCGCTTAATACTCATTTGTATTTCCGATTTTAGAACACCTTCTACTTTGAAGTTTTCACTAATGATGTTACGGATGGCTGTAGATTCGTCATCTGTCCAGTCCTGTACTTTTTTATCCCTATCCACACCTGCTTCAGTTAAAATTCTCTGAGCTGTGCTTCTTCCAATACCAAAAATATAGGTAAGAGCAATCTCACCTCTTTTGTTATCCGGGATATCTACTCCTGCAATTCTTGCCATAGTGCTTAGCCTTGTCTTTGTTTAAACCTAGGATTCTTTTTATTAATCACGTAAACCTTTCCTTTTCTTCTGATTATTTTACAATCAGCGCTACGCTTCTTTACTGACGCTTTAACTTTCATTTTACAATTACTTATATCGATAAACAATTCGTCCTTTAGTCAAATCATATGGCGACATTTCTAACTTAACTCTGTCACCAGGTAAAATTTTAATATAGTTCATTCTCATCTTACCAGAAATATGCGCTATCACCTCATGACCATTTTCCAACTCCACTCTAAACATAGCGTTAGAAAGTGCTTCGGTAATTGTACCATCCTGTTCAATAGATTTTTGTTTAGCCATATTAAAATTTAAAATTCTCTTCTATAAATTTATGAGTCGTTAAAATCTCTGTTCCAGTTTCAAATATTGCCACTGTATGTTCATAGTGTGCTGAAGGTCTTCTATCTGCTGTCCGTATAGTCCATCCGTCTGCTTCCTGCACTACACTTTTAGTTCCTAAGTTAACCATGGGTTCAATGGCTATTACTAATCCGTCTTTGAGTTTAGCTCCTCTACCTCTTTTTCCATAGTTAGGAACTTCAGGGCTTTCATGTAAATTTCTACCTATACCATGCCCCACAAGTTCTCTTACAACTCCGTAACCGTAGTCCTCAACATAGCTCTGAATAGCATAAGCCAGATCACCTATCCTATTTCCATATACAGCCATCTCAATACCTTTATACAGCGACTCTTTTGTCACTTTTAACAACTGCATAACCTCTTCTGTTATTTCGCCTACCGGATATGTATAAGCGGAATCACTGTGAAAACCCTTAAAGAATACTCCACAGTCCACAGAGATTATATCTCCTTCTTTTAATTCATATTCACTTGGAAAACCATGAACAACATTTTCGTTCAAGGATATACATAATGAAGAAGGGAATCCGTTATAATTTTTGAATGACGGTACCCCCCCATTATCTCTTATAAATTCCTCTGCTATTTGGTCCAATGTGATAGTCTTCACACCAGGTTTAACCATTTTAGCAACTTCTCCATGTGCTTTACCAAGTATTAAAGCACTCTCCTTTATAAGCTCAACCTCTTCTCTGGATTTATAATGAATCATTCCAGATTAAGCTGCTGCTATTTGTGAACGTCCCTTAACTTTACCCGACTTCATCATACCTTCGTAATGTCTCATGAGCAGGTAACTCTCTATTTGCTGTAATGTATCAAGTATTACCCCAACCATAATCAATAATGAAGTACCTCCATAAAATTGAGCGAAGTTAGGACTAATTCCAGTCTTTACCGCAAAAGCCGGCAAAATAGCTACTAAAGCTAAGAAAATAGACCCAGGGAGCGTAATTTTCGTTAGTACCTGATCAATAAACTCTGAGGTTTGCTTTCCAGGTTTTATACCAGGTATGAAACCTCCGTTACGCTTAAGGTTATCAGCAATATCATTAGGGTTGACCGTAATTGCCGTATAAAAGAAGGTGAATAATAATATCAGGATACCAAACACTAAGTTATATTGCCATGAGTAAGGGTCTGAGAATGTTGAACCAATATAAGACCCCACCTCACTTTCCTTCCAAATACCCGCAATTAAAGGAGGTATAAACATCAAAGCTTGTGCGAAAATTATAGGCATAACACCTGATGCGTTTATTTTCAAAGGGATATAATCCCTCTTTCCTCCATAAAGTTTATTACCTATTACTTGCTTAGCATATTGGATAGGGATTCTTCTAACAGCTTGGGTAAGCATTACCACAGCCATTACCACAAAGAATAGAGCTACAATTTCTAAAACGAACATCAACGCCCCACTCATTCCTCTTGACATTGCCTCACTTACCAAAGATCCCGGGAACCTTGAGATGATACCAATCATAATAAGCATTGATATTCCATTACCGATTCCCTTATCTGTTATTTTTTCACCTATCCACATACAGAACATAGTTCCAGATACCAAAATAATCATTGATGAAACCTGAAAGAATGCAGGATCATACATTATAGCCTCAGATGGAATAGTGGCAGCTAGATAACCTGCCGATTGAGCCAATGTTATAGCAATGGTCAAAACTCTTGTAATCTGTGTCAAACGCTTCCTTCCAGATTCGCCCTCCTTTTGAAGCTTCTGAAAATATGGGACAGCCACAGTTAATAACTGAATGACAATAGATGCCGAAATGTAAGGCATAATACCTAACGCAAATATAGAGGCTCGACTAAAAGACCCTCCTAAGAAAGTATTTAATAAATCAAATATTCCCCCCTGCGCTCCGCTGCCTAAAGCATCTGGATCAACACCTGGTAAAACAATAAAAGACCCCAATCTAAACACGATTAGGAATCCTAAGGTATTTAGGATCCTAACTCTTAAATCTTCTATTGAAAATATGTTCTTTATGGTAGTGAAAAACTTTTTCATAATTATAGTTGAGTCACTTTCCCACCTGCAGCTTCAATAGCCTTAGAAGCTGATGCAGAAAAAGCATGAGCGGTTACATCTACTTTGGATTTCAACTCTCCCTTTCCTAATATTTTAATTAGGTCTTTTTTTGCAGCTAAACCATTTTCAACAATTAAATTAACATCAACTGCAGTTGCCTTGGTTTCATCCACTAATTTTTGAATAGCATCAAGATTGATTGCCTTATACTCGATTCTATTAGGATTGGTAAAACCATATTTGGGCACTCTTCTTTGAAGCGGCATTTGTCCACCTTCAAAACCCATTTTTTTAGAGTAACCTGATCTAGATTTAGCTCCTTTATGCCCTCTCGTAGATGTCCCTCCTCTTCCGGAACCTTGACCACGACCAATTCTCTTTTTAGTTTTAACAGAACCTTCAGCAGGTTTTAACGTATTTAATTTCATCTGTTATTTATTTTGCCTAACGCCTGATTACCAGACTCGGAATATATTTTATACTTCAGTTACAGATACTAAGTGACTAACCTTATCGATCATACCACTAATCTGCGGTGTTAACTCTACTTCAACAACTTTATCGATTCTACCTAAGCCTAATGCCTTTATTGTACGCTTTTGTCTTTCAGGCCTTCCTATTGTACTTCTTACTTGCGAAATTCTAACTTTTGCCATCATCTTAACCGTTAAATACTTTAGATAAAGAAACTCCTCGGTCCTGTGCAACTGTAAATGCATCTCTCATATTTGTAAGTGCATCAAAAGTGGCCTTTACTACGTTGTGAGGGTTTGAAGAACCTTTGGACTTTGCAAGTACATTATGCACTCCAGCACTTTCCAGTACAGCACGCATAGCACCACCAGCGATAACTCCCGTACCCGCAGAGGCAGGCTTAAGAAGCACAAAGCCACCTCCAAATTTACCAATAGCTTCGTGAGGTACAGTCCCTTTAATTACCGGAACTTTTACTAGATTCTTTTTAGCGTCATCAATGCCTTTAGTTATTGCATCTGTAACTTCATTAGCTTTACCAAGGCCATATCCAACAACACCATTTCCATCTCCTACAACCACAATAGCAGAGAAGCTAAATCTTCTACCACCTTTAACAACCTTAGCTACACGCTTAATAGCAACAACCTTTTCTTTAAGGTCTATTTCGCTAGCTTTTACTGATCTTATATTACTTTGAGACATAATGCTTTAAAATTTTAGACCTCCCTCTCTAGCACCTTCTGCTAAAGCCTTTACTTTACCATGGTATAGGTAACCATTACGATCAAATACAACTTGTTCTATACCTCCCGCTTTTGCCTTTTCTGCGAGTTTTGACCCTACTGATTTAGAAACATCAATGCTATTTTTCGTCTCACCTAGTTCCCTAGAAGAGGCTGATAACAAAGTATGCCCTTTAGTGTCATCAATAATCTGCGCGTAGATACCTTTATTACTCTTAAAAACAGAAAGTCTTGGTTTTTCAGAGGTACCAGAAATTTTATTTCTGATACCCTTCTTAATTCTGAGTCTTCTTTTATATTTATTGAATGCCATCTCCTTAATTATTTAGCAGCTTGTTTACCAGCTTTACGTCTAACATGCTCTCCTACAAACCTCACACCTTTACCTTTGTAAGGCTCTACAGGTCTCAAGGCTTTAATTTTAGCCGCTACCTGTCCGATAAGTTGCTTATCATTTCCCTCTAGAGTAACTATTGGATTTTTACCCTTTTCAGTTTCTGCAGAAACCTTCAACTCTGCAGGAATGGCCATAAATATACTATGAGAGTAGCCTAAGCTTAGCTCTAGAACATTATTCTGAGCCGTTGCCTTGTAACCTACCCCTACCAATTCTAATTTTTTAGTATACCCAGTGCTAACCCCTTCAACCATGTTATTGATCAATGAACGATAAAGACCATGAAGGGCTTTATGTCTCTTTTGCTCTGTTGGTCTTTCAACGGTCAACACGCCTTCGTTTTCAACCAATTTAAAGGCAGGGTCTATATACTGGGTTAGCTCACCCTTCGGTCCTTTCACCACCAAATTGCCTTCTTTATCGTCAAAGGTGTATGAAATACCGCTAGCAAGCTTTATTGGTTTTTTCCCTATTCTTGACATTGATGTTTATTATTAATTAGTATACGTAACACAATACTTCGCCACCTACATTCATATCTCTGGCTTCCTTATCCGTAATAACACCACGGGAAGTAGAAAGGATAGCCACACCAAGACCATTTAACACTCTTGGCAAAGAATCAGCTGAAGCGTATTTTCTTAATCCAGGCTTACTAACTCTTTCTAAATGAAAGATGGCTGGTTTTTTTGACTCAGGATTATATTTCAAAGCTATTTTGATATTTCCCTGATGATTATCTGTCTCCTCGAACTTATAGTTCAGAATATACCCTTTATCATGAAGTACTTTAGTCATTTCCTTCTTGATGTTAGAAGCAGGAATATCAACGACCCTGTGTTTGGCCTTGATAGCATTCCTCAAACGGGTTAAATAATCTGCTATTGGATCTGTCATTTTCTTCTTTATCTAATGTATAACTGCCGCCCGTATGAAACAGGCCTGCAAAGATACAGAACTATTTTTTTGAATAAAACAAAAAGAGAATCTTTTTACCAGCTGGCCTTAGTAACACCAGGTATTTTGCCATCAGAAGCCATTTCTCTGAAAGTTACCCTAGAGATACCAAACTTACGCATATATCCTTTAGGTCTACCTGTTAGTTTGCATCTATTGTGCAACCTTACTGGTGATGCGTTTCTTGGCAACTTATCAAGGCCTTCATAATCTCCAGCCTCTTTTAACGCCTTACGCTTAGCAGCATACTTTGCCACTAATTTCTCTCTCTTTTTTTCTCTTGCTATAACAGCTTTTCTTGCCATAATATTTTATGATTTACTTGCGTTACTTGCGAAAGGCATACCAAACGCTTTCAACAGTTCGAAACTTTCTTCGTCTGAATCAGCAGTTGTAACAAAAGTAATGTCCATACCACTGATCTTATTTACTTTATCTATACTAATTTCAGGGAAGATAATTTGTTCCTTCACTCCAAGTGTATAGTTACCTCGGCCATCAAAACCTTTATCATTGATGCCTCTAAAATCCCTAACGCGAGGAAGTGCAATAGCCATTAGCCTATCCATGAACTCATACATTTTGTCACCTCTTAAGGTTACTCTGGCTCCGATAGGCATACCATCTCTTAACTTAAAGTTAGAGATTGATTTTTTCGCTTTTGTAGCAACGGCTTTTTGTCCGGTAATAGTAGTTAACTCTTCTATACCTGTATCGATAAGCTTCTTGTCTGCAACAGCAGCACCGATACCTTTATTGATACATATTTTAACTACTTTAGGAACCTGCATTATCGACTTGTACTGAAACTTGTCCTTAAGTGCAGGTATAATTTCCTTTTGGTATTTGTCTTTTAATCTAGGATTAGCCATTTTTAATAATTTCTCCAGTTTTCTTAGAATATCTTTGCAGCTTACCTTTATCGTCTGCTTTTCTTCCCGTTCTGGTGGCCTCACCAGTTGCCGGATCTTTCAGCATCAAGTTACTTATATGAATCGCAGCTTCAGTCTTCTCTATTCCACCTTCAGGATTTGTAGCAGATGGTTTCACATGCTTGGTAACTACATTTACACCTTCGACAACCGCTCGCAACTTAGAAGGCATAACTTCCAGCACCACACCCTCTTTTCCCTTGGAGTTACCTGCAATTACTTTTACAGTATCCCCTTTTCGTATGTGTAGTTTGGGTTGTTTATTTTTTCTTCTTTCCATGATTATAATACTTCAGGTGCCAGTGAAACAATTTTCATGAATTGCTTTTCACGCAATTCCCTAGCTACAGGTCCAAAAATACGAGTGCCTCTTGGCTCATCATTAGCTGTAAGCAATACAGCGGCATTATCCTCGAATCTGATGTAAGAACCGTCTTTTCTTCTTACTTCCTTTTTAGTTCTAACAATAACGGCTTTAGAAACCGTACCCTTTTTCAGGTTACTGGATGAAAGTGCTGACTTCACTGATACAACAATTTTGTCACCAACTGAAGCATACTTCTTACCAGTACCTCCCAATACACGAATGCAAAGAACTTCCTTTGCACCGCTATTATCTGCCACGTTTAATCTTGACTCTTGTTGTATCATCTTATTTAGCCTTTTCTATGATTTCAACTAATCTCCACCTTTTGTTCTTACTCAAAGGACGAGTTTCCATAATTTTCACAGTATCTCCGATACCGCACTCGTTCTTTTCGTCGTGAGCCGTAAACTTGGTAGTTTTCTTAACAAACTTACCATAAATAGGGTGCTTTTCTTTACGTAGTACAGACACAGTAATGGACTTCTCCATCTTGTTGCTGACAACCTGCCCTATTCTTTCTTTTCTTAATTTTCTTGACTCCATGTAAATATTATTTAGCAAGTTCCTTAGCCCTAATTTCTGTTTTTAACCTGGCTATCAATTTGCGCGTTTCTCTGATTTTCATAGGATTCTCGATTGGAGAAATCTCATGAGCAAATCTCATCTTTCTGTATGCTTCCTGCTCACCTGCCAGTTTTTGCTTCAGTTCTTCTATGCCTAATGCTTTAATCTCTGAATTTTTCATCTTTATTATGATTCAACGTAATCTCTACGTATTGCAAACTTAGTTTTAATAGGAAGCTTCATCTGTGCCAATCTTAACGCTTCTTGTGCCAACTCTTTCTTAACACCACCGGCTTCAAAAAGAATTGTACCAGGCTTAACAACTGCTACCCAATACTCAGGTGCACCCTTACCTTTACCCATCCTTACCTCTGCGGGCTTCTTTGTAATAGGCTTATCAGGGAATATACGAATCCAAACTTGCCCTTCCCTTTTCATTGCTCTGGTCATTGCAATCCTTGCTGCCTCTATTTGTCTGGAAGTAATCCATCCAGCCTCTAGGGCTTTAATACCAAATGCTCCAAACGCAATTCTGTGACCACGCTGCGCTAATCCTTTTATCCTGCCTTTCTGCTGTTTCCTGAACTTAGTTCTTTTCGGCTGTAACATAATTTTATGACTTTAGATTTGCGCAACAAGGTGCGCAATCACCTTATGACTTATTTATTTCTTCTACGTTTAGGACCGCTATCTCCAGAAGCTCTTTTTCTTCCTCCTCTTCCACTTCCTCCTGAGTTAGCAACTCCTACATTTGGAGAAAGATCTCTCTTTCCATAAACTTCTCCCTTGAAAATCCATACTTTGATACCAATCTTACCATATACAGTATTGGCCTCACAGATAGCGTAGTCAATATCAGCTCTCAACGTATGCAATGGAATTCTACCATCCTTGTACTGCTCGGTACGAGCCATTTCAGCACCACCTAATCGACCTGATACTTTTATTTTGATCCCTTGAGCTCCAACTCTCATGGCAGATGCTATTGCCTGCTTCATTGCTCTTCTATATGAGATTCTTGCTTGCAACTGCTGAGCAACAGAGTCTCCCACAAGTTTAGCATCAAGCTCCGGTCTTTTTATTTCAAAGATATTGATCTGGACATCTTTGCCTGTAAGCTTTTTCAGTTCTTCCTTGATCTTATCAACTTCGGCACCACCTTTACCAATTACAACACCAGGACGTGCAGTATGAACCGTTAAGGTAATTCTCTTTAAAGTTCTTTCGATGATAACTTTAGAAATACCACCTTTCGGGATACGAGCAGCCATATATTTTCTAATATTATGATCTTCGATCAATTTATCAGAAAAAGTATTTCCACCATACCAGCTGGAATCCCATCCTCTTACGATGCCAAGTCTTAAAGCAATAGGGTTAACTTTCTGTCCCATTATTTATCTTCTTTTTCTTTTTTCTTAGTACTCTTTTCTGCTACAGGTGCCTTGCTATCCAGAATCAATGTAACATGATTAGATCTCTTTCTGATTCTATGAGCTCTACCCTGCGGAGCAGGTCTTAATCTTTTAAGGATTCTTCCACTGTCTACGTAAATTGATTTTACATAAAGATCAGCATCCTCCAGGTCCACATCCTGATTACCTTGTTGCCAGTTAGATATTGCAGAAAGCAACAATTTCTCTAACCTGGCAGCACCTTGCTTAGGCTCAAATTTTAATATGTTCAATGCCTTATTAACCCCTTCGCCACGGATAAGATCTGCAACGAGTCTCATCTTTCTGGGAGAGGTAGGTACATTCTTTAATTTAGCTACTGCCTCCATAATTATCTTTTGCCTTTATCTTTTTTACCTACGTGTCCTCTGAAATTTCTGGTTGGAGCAAATTCACCGAATTTGTGACCTACCATGTTTTCAGTTACGTACACAGGGATAAATTTATTTCCGTTGTGAACAGCGAAAGTGTGTCCTACAAAATCAGGAGAGATCATTGACCTTCTTGACCAGGTCTTAATTACAGATTTCTTTCCTGAATCATTCATGACATCGACTTTTTTCTCGAGTCTGAAATCTATATACGGTCCTTTTTTTAGTGATCTAGCCATTATTTCTTCTTACCTCTACTGATGATTAGATTATTTGAATATTTCTTAGGCGTTCTGGTTTTCTTACCTTTCGAGTAAAGACCCTTTCTAGATCTAGGGTGCCCTCCTGAGGACTTACCCTCACCACCACCCATTGGGTGATCAACAGGGTTCATAGCAACACCTCTTGTTCTAGGTCTCTTACCTAACCAGCGGTTTCTTCCCGCCTTACCTAGTCTAACGTTCATATGATCAGAGTTAGATACTGATCCTACAGTAGCCAGACATGTAACTAATACTTTTCTAGTTTCACCTGAAGGCAATTTGATAGTAGCATATTTTCCTTCTCTTGCAGTGAGCTGAGCGTATGAGCCTGCACTTCTTGCCATTGCTCCACCTTTACCAGGCTTCAACTCTATATTGTGAACGATTGTACCTAAAGGAATTTTTGCGAGGGGTAATGCATTTCCTACTTCAGGAGCTACTGATTCTCCTGATTTAATCTCTTGACCAACCTGAAGTCCTTCAGGTGCCAAAATATAGGTCTTTGCTCCATCAGCATAATATAACAATGCTAAACGCGCAGATCTTGTAGGATCATATTCAATGGCCTTAACAGTTGCCGGCACATCAAATTTATTTCTTTTAAAATCTACAATCCTAGTCTTTCGTTTGTGACCACCACCAATGTAACGCATGGTCATTTTTCCAGAATTGTTTCTACCTCCAGATCTTTTGTTTGTTACAACCAGTGACTTTTCAGGCTCAGACTTAGTAATCTCAGTAAAGGCAGGAGCTATCCTGTATCTTTGCCCTGGAGTAACTGGTCTTAATTTCTTAATTGCCATCTCTTCTTAATGATTAAATTTCGCTGTAAAAATCTATTACTTCACCATCCGCTACCGTTACAATAGCTTTTTTGTATGACGGGGTTCTTCCAGTAACGACTCTGGACTTAGTATACCTGGACTTTGCTTTACCAAGGTAATTCATGGTATTTACATCCTCCACAGTAACTCCGTACATTTTTTCTACAGCCTTCTTAATCTCCACTTTATTAGCTTTGCGATTTACAATGAAACCATACTTGCCTTTCTCATTTAAAGCAGAAACTTTTTCTGTAACCAATGGCTTTATTAAAACACTCATTTTTATTTCTTCAATAAGTTATCAATCTTCTCTACTGAGCTTTCGCTAAGTATTAAATTATCAGCATGCAACACATCGTAGGTATTCAGACTGTCTGCTGTTATTACCTTTGTGTTCTGTATATTTCTTCCTGAAAGTACAACATTTTTACTGTTCTCAGCAAGAACCAATAGTGTCTTTTTATCTCCTAAGGAAAGGGCCTCCAACATCTTAAGGTATTCTTTTGTTTTAGGGGCTTCCATATTGAAGTCCTCAACAATAGCTATACTATTATCCTTTGCTTTGTAGGTCAATGCTGATTTTCTTGCCAACTCTTTCAATTTCTTATTTAGCTTGAAAGAATAGTCTCTTGGAGCAGGACCAAATACACGTCCACCACCTCTAAACACGGGTGACTTTATGCTACCCGCTCTAGCTGTACCAGTACCCTTTTGCTTTTTGATCTTTTTAGTAGATCCACTTATTTCCGCTCTTTCTTTTGACTTGTGAGTACCCTGTCTCTGATTAGCAAGATACTGTTTAACATCAAGGTAGATCGCATGATCGTTTGGCTCGATACCAAATACTTCTTCAGAAAGACTTATTTTCCTTCCTGTATCTTCACCACTATATTTTACTACTGAAATGTCCATTACTTCTCGAGAATTACAGTTGAATTATTTGCCCCTGGTATAGAACCACTTATTAAAATCAAGTTCTTTTCAGGTATGATTTTCATTACTTGAAGGTTAATAGCTTTAACCCTATTACCTCCAGCTCTACCAGCCATTCTCATACCTTTAAATACTCTGGCAGGATAAGAAGCACCACCAATAGAACCTGGGGCCCTTAATCTGTTGTGCTGACCATGAGTACTTTGCCCAACACCACCAAAACCGTGTCTTTTAACAACACCCTGGAAACCTTTACCTTTAGATGTACCAATTGCATCAACGAAGTCTCCTTCCTCAAACACATCACCCACCTTAATTTCCTGCCCCAATTGCACACCTCCCTCAAACTCCATTCTGAAATCCCTAAATTCCACGAGCTCTTTCTTAGGAGTAGTGTTAGCATTCTTAAAATGCCCTAGCAACGCTTTAGGAGTATTTTTCTCTTTACGTTCTCCAAAGCCTAACTGGACAGCTGTGTACCCATCAGTCTCCTCATTTTTTACTTGTGTTACTACACAAGGACCAGCCTCTATCACCGTGCATGGGACGTTTTTCCCAGCGGCACTGTAAATGCTAGTCATTCCGATTTTCTTTCCTATAATACCAGACATTTTAAAATCTTTATAAGCGTACTTTAGCTATAGCTTTTACGGTTTTTCCGCAAAAGGACTGCAAAGATAGTAACTTAAAGCGAGTTACCAAATACTAGTTATTAAATTTTTTAAAGAATAATATTTGGGGGTAGTGCGGTCTGCCTTACTTTACTACGAGGGTGCAAAGATGCGATAAATGTTTAAATATGGCAAGAGTTATTTTCACTGACTTAAATTATTGATTTAAGTCCTCGTTCTCATATTAGGCTTTTAAAGATCTATGATCGATAAACTTTACTGGCTTTCGGCTGGTTTTGGGGTATATGAGTTTAAGAATTTCAGATTCAGACACCTCCTCAAGCCCTGGAGTGACACGTAAAAGTGTTCGGAACTTATCGGCAAGCTTCTTTCTCTCATATTTCACTCCGGTGCTATACTTAACGGTAAGTTCATCATTACCGTATTGGTCAGCAGTTGCCAACACTTGATAGTAACCAATACTATCATCATTATCCAAGAGGTCAAAGATAGCGGGAGGGTAGCAGGTTGTTCCTTTGTATTTTATCAATTGGTTCTTTCTACCTAATACTGGGCTTACTCTAAGCGTATTGCGCCCACATGAACATGGTTCATCTAATATAGCGCACATGTCCCCGGTTTTAAACCTTATTAGAGGCATGGCTTCCACTCCAAGGGTAGTAATAGTAAGCTCTCCCAAGGTTCCTGCAGGGACTGGCTGGCCATGATCGTCAAGGACCTCTGCTACAAGAAGTTCTGGGTGTAAGTGACCTCCCTGTCCTTGCGAACATTCTGTGAATGCAGCTGCCATTTCAGTAGAGGCATAGGTAGAATAGAGTTCGATGCCCCACTTTTCAGTTATCTTTTCACCAAGTGCATTGAGAGAAAGGTCGCCTTTTCTAATGGGTTCCCCGATACATATTGCTTTTTTAACGGAGCTGTTTTTAAAATCTATACCCTCAACCTCAGCGTATTCAATTAACTTAACCAAAAAAGATGGTACAATAATGAGTGCTGTTGGCTTAATTTCCTGTATTGTCTTCCATTGTAACTGAGGCAAGCCCGGCCCTACTCTTACCATACCAGCACCAAGCTCTCTGGCTCCTAGCGCATAAGCTAGACCTGCCATGAACTGACGGTCCAAAGTGGTAGTAAGTTGATATATTTCGCTTTCATCACCTCCAGTGCAAGCCAACGATATGGCTTCATTATATGCAAGCCTTTTTACATCATTCTCTGTTAAAGGAACTGTAACCGCTGCCCCTTCCGTGCCGGAAGTGTTGCAATATTCTACAATTTCAATAGGTGATACACACCAGAAATCCTGCTGATATTTTTGCAAATGCCCTTTGTTTGTTGGCGGAATTAACTTGAGATCATCAATAGAATTAATGGATTGAACATCGACCTGATGTTTATCAAAATGACGCTTATAAAAAGGTGATCTCTCACTCACAAACAAGAGCAATTTTTTAAGTTCTTCGAACTGATGGTTTGATATATCTTCCTTTCCCCTGCTTTCTAATGGAGGTATATTCATGGCCGAATTGACTTTTACTGGATGTTCAGATGTTTACGGCATATTTTCAAGCCTTCCTCGATATGCTTTCTCTCACTCTTTTTGGCGATTTCCAGATCCAGCGCAATATTATAATATTTTTCAGCCTCTTGCCAAGATTCAATACTTTTAAAATAATCTCCCAAGTAGAAATAAGTTAAAAATCCATGAGGGTTACTTTCTATAAATCTATTTACATCCTCATTATGCAAAACAAATTCACCCCCTTTCGCCAGATGTTTCTGAATTTTTCCTCTTATCTCTACAAAATCAATATATCTCTTATATCTATCGGTAAACAAAAAAGCATCTTTACCAATACTCAAAGAGTCCGTATATGTAAACTGTTTTTTCTTTGTCTCCTTGAAAATTTTGTTCAGGTCATAAGCTATAAAATCGCCTAACTGATAAGGAGGGGCGGAGACCCAGGCGATCATCTGCTCCGGTGAGAAAATAACAGAATGATGTGCTATAAGTTGATTAATAGCTTTTTCATTGGCAAGACCTATGTCCTCTCCATCAACACCTCTTTTATCCCTTAGCACAAGTGCTACCTTTTCCGGGTTAAGTGGTGCCAGTGAATCTATCAACTGACCAACACGCTCATACCGGTAATCCGAAACTCCCTCCTGTAAATACTCCTGGTTGAGCGGATCATCTTGTAGTTCATTACTTTGAAAATGATTTGTAATTATCATTTCACTATCATTTTCTTCATATAGTGCGGTTGCTTCCGGGGTTTTCTCAATCAACGCAGCTCTGCCATCCTGCTTCGAACCTATTAGAAAGGTCTCCGCCACAAAAGATTCATATGACCTCGCAATATCATATGCCTCGTCGATGGTTCCAGCATATTGTAAAATCTGTCGAGCAATAATCGACACTGGCGTTTTCCCCATAGAAGGAATACCGGATTTAGCCGAATTGAGCGTCACCGTCAACCCCATTTCGTTCATTCCTGAAACAACGCCACTAAAGCATGCCCAGGTTACTGACATAAATTGGTAACCATCATCAGGATTGTAAAAAGCCACCATTCTATCTTTTGCAAATTCCTCCCCGAAATAAAAATCAAAGTTCCGCCCTATAAGTAATTTGCCATTCTCTGATTTCTCGCCTCTCACGGCAAACGAGGTACAACCTACAAGGTTCATATTCTGCAATGCATGTCCAATATCATGAGCCGCATGATAGCTCAGCCCACGATGGTACTTAGGTGATATATAATCAAATGAGTCAGCCATATATTGTGAAGA
Source organism: Fulvivirga marina (assembly GCF_016775155.1). Taxonomy (GTDB): domain Bacteria; phylum Bacteroidota; class Bacteroidia; order Cytophagales; family Cyclobacteriaceae; genus Fulvivirga; species Fulvivirga marina. The sequence goes on from NZ_JAEUGD010000031.1 coordinate 79,865, forward strand.
CCCATATATTTCTTTTAAATATTCTTCGGGAACATATTCATCAAGGTCACGATGAAACCAGCCCACAACATACTTTAAGAAGTTGAGATAAGAACTTGATGGCACTCTATTTTCAATCTCAGTGATAAACGAACTCTCTTTCTCAGCCAGTAGTTGCTGTGCCAAAGCACCAAAAGCTAACCCACGCTCATACGGATCGCCCCGAAGGTAAATTTCCCAGATCTCTTTATCATTTTTATGAATCCAGCTGCCATCGATAGTAGCATAATGATCATCTCCTAAATTTTCAACTTTCACATGGTCTATCTCCTGCCCCCCGGCAAGAGGGGATGACATGTGAACATTAAAAAAATAGATGGCAACTAATACTAACAGCACCAGCACAAAAACACCAAATACGATCTTAATTTTTTTTCTCATTACGTCTATGGAACAGGTCTTTAGTCTCTATATTGATCTTCAATATTTTCTCCCATTGTACCTCTTAATCTTTGCCAAAAACTTTCCCGTTCAGGAAGTGCTTTAAAGTCTTCCTTAAGAGCAATTTCAGGGTCAATAATTACATCTAAGAAGTGTAGCTGCTCTAAAATGGTGTACTGAATGGGCAGATATTTTATTTTAAACGGTCTGCTCTCTGCATATTGTTGCAGGAAAAACGATTGAAAGGGATCTGTAGCCAGGGCTATTTTCTTAAACCCTTTGGACTTTGCTAATTCATATGAATAAAACAGATTCTCAGTACTATGCTCAGCATTGGTTTCTGTAAAAATCAGATTTTCGGGCACCCCTAATTCAATAGCATATTGCTTCATGATGGTACCCTCAATATACGGTGAGTATACTGCGCTTCCAGAATAAATAATATGCTTTGCTAACCCTTTCTCCCAAAGGTATTTTGACCAATATATGCGTGTCTTCATAATATCATGCCATTTACCTTTATAAGGATAGCCGGGAACAATAATGACGTCATAGGGCGCATCCGTTATTGCATCATGATACGTATCTCTAGTGGTTTTCTTTAAATAGAAATAAAGCATTACTATGGACACAAGTGCAACCACATGAAGCCAGAGAACTACTTTAACTATCCTATTTTTAAAGAACCTTTTTAACATCACTCTTCAGTAGTTGATTCAATGATCTTATTCATTAAATAATGGTGACCTAATATCTCCGAGCAGGTGGTGATAGCTCCAATTGTAACCCCTAGCACTCCATGCATGTTAAGGTTCTGACCTGTAAGTAACAGGTTTGGAACTTTGGTCTTAGGCGATATGAATGATTTCAATGGGTTTTTATAATCCTTTTTCACCCCATAAAGTGAGCCATCCTTAGTACCGATGTAATCTCTATAGGTAAGCGGTGTAGAAGTGTAATAAGCCTCTGTATTCTCTCGAATGTCAGGAAACTTCTTCTCCAGTTCATCAAATAATACCTGGGCTTTTTTCTCCTTAAAAGCTTCATACTCTTCTCCCCTGTCAGATTTATGCGATACTGTATTGAATGTGTAGTCCCATTGAGAAGTTTCATCAAAGTGCATATAGGCCATCATTATTATACTATCAGCATACTTTTCGGATTTGCTTGTAGCTCCACTGAACACTGCATATCCCGTTGGCCAGTTATTTTCATATTCAGCTCCGATCCAAACATCCGGATCTATAAAGTGATAGTAATTACAATTAAAATTAGGGATAGTACCTGGCTTAGGAACTATATATAAGATGAATACTGAAATTGAATTTTCGAGACTATTAATCCTCTTTCTATACGCCTTCCTTATTTTGCCTTCCTCTATCATGTCAAGAGTAAGCGAAGGGTGAATATTTGATATAAATGTCTTCCCCCTAAATTTTCTACCATCAGCAAGCACAACATGGTCGACTTCATCACCTTCAAATACAAAGTCTACAACTTCTGCATTCTTTAGCACCCTACCACCACATCGACGAATATTGCGTGATAGCAATATGGCAATCTGCGAACCTCCATCCACACATTTCCAAGAACTTTCAATATATGAGTTAATCACCAGTGCATGAACATACAATGGTGTTTTATCCCCTTCTCCTGCATATAAAAGATTGGTACCAGCCAGTATCATCTGCAATCTCTCATTAGAAGTACAGCTTGCTATGAAATCCCGCGCATTGATATCCAGAAATGGCGCATCATTAAGCTGCCCATTCATTGGCTTAACGTCATACATGGGGAACTTGCTGCACACTTCTCTGATCTTATCACAATACTTGATAATACCTTCTCTCTCTTCAGGAAAGTAGCTACTCATGGTTTCTATAAAGTTATCGTAGCCCTGGGCATACTTATACTCCGTATCATCTCCCTCGAAGGTAACCACATCAAAACCATTCATATCCATTCTCTTCAGTTTAAGGTCATCTACTATTCCCAGATACTTAAAGTATCTATATAGATTTTGTCCCTTTCCCAAACCTCCTATATAATGAATACCCGTATCGAAAATGCGTTTGTTTCGTGAAAATATCTGAAGGTTTCCTCCTATCTGTTTATTCTTTTCTAAAACAAGTACACTATACCCTTCACGACTCAGAATGGTACCACACTCCAAGCCTCCCAGGCCACTCCCAATAATAACTATATCAAAACTTTCCATTTTCAATTTTGGGTTAACACGAAAATTGTGTTCGACGTTCGCTTCGTATTATCAATTACTTCAAGCTTAAACTTATTTCTTTCAGCAAAATGTTGTATTGTATCAGAAGAAATGAAGTTGAGGGTATTTCTTGTTTTGTTAAAACCACTCCCCGTTGAAAATACTTCTGTAAGTTCAGTTCCTCTATGCCTCTCTTTTTTATTAGAGTCTCCATCTCTTATGATCAGTTTACCTCCAGCATTCAGTCTTACCGCCATATTATTTAATAGTGTTTCCTGTTCGCGTACAGTTAAATAGTGCAACACATCGCTTACTATAAATACGTCAGCCTTACCAACCTCTACGTCTAGCACATCTCCATGTTCAAAGGTTATATTTGCCGGTTTATCCGGACAGTTTTGTGCCACAAATATCTTTTCTTCATCATAATCCACCCCCAATATTTCTCGATCTTCACTACTAAATCCCAATGCATACGCCATAGGCCCATAGCCACACCCAAGATCTACGACTCGTCCTTTTTTAGGCACCAATTCATGGAACAATTGATACCCATTCTCAAGTTTGTATTTAACTTTAATATACCACTCAAGGACAGGCCCCTTAAAAAGGTAGTTCTTTAAGATTACTTCCTTAAAAAAGTTCGGATTCTCTTGTTTCTCCCTTAACCTATTATACTCTGACTTAAAATACTTACTGATCTTCTTGGTTCTCTCCCTATAACCAACCCCGTAAGCAGGATCATTATATGCTATTCGAGGAAGAAACTCCGTTGTGATCTCGGTCCTTTTAAGGTAGAAATCGTCACCTCTCGTCATAGCAAAGCTGGTACCATGTAAAAGCACCGGCTGAATATCTAACCTAAAATGTTCTGCCAAGAAAAATGCTCCTTTATGAAAACGACCTAACTCTGCTGTTCTGGATCTTGTACCTTCCGGATAAACTATAATTGAGTATCCCTCTGCTATTATTTTTTCAATCTTTTCGAGTTGATTTTCCAAGCCTTTTGAGGCGAGTATGAAATCAGCATACTGAACGGATTTACCAAAAAGCGGTGAGTTATACACCCAGTCATTGGTCACCATTACTACTTTAGGATTAAACATCAATAAAAGCAGGATGTCCATAAATGAATGGTGATTACTGATGATCACAGACGGTTTGTCAAAATCTATGTTATCCTTTCCGACAACCTTTTTACGAATATTGATCATCACATATATTACTAACCAACAGAAAAATTGAATGAGCTGGTGAAAATAATGTTTCCGCTTTCTCTCAGAAGCCCATGGAATCCGACTAACCCACCTAGCTACAACCAGCATGAGACATCCAAAAACAAAGCAGGTAAACGCCGCAACGGTCCTTAAAAATGAGGCAAACGTAAAAGGAATAACATGCTTCTTCTTTCTCCTAAGAATGAATAAATTATAAAGCATGTGCTCCACGGTAAAAGTGATGAATACTACTGAAAGGATACCAATAATAGCCAGAAAAGCGATTGACTTTAGGGCCGGATGCTCTGCAAATGCCAATACGCCTATACCCAGCAAGGTGGTTACTGTTGAAAGTATTATTGACTTTTTGTATGAGGCCAGGTTATCGGTTCCATATGCGTATTGCTGGGTTAAGCCTCGCACAACAAATATGCTATAATCTATACCTAACCCGAATATGAAAGTACAGATGATAATATTAACAATATTAAAGGTAAGCCCAAGCCAACCCATTAAACCCAAGACCCAAAGCCAGCTTAGTAAAATGGGCAAGAAAGCAATAAGTGCAAGTTCTAACCTCCCATAGCTGACCAACAGTATAAGAAATACCACTATCAAAGAGATGTTTACCAAATTACTAAAGTCCTCTCTCAACAACTCTACCAGCTTATTAGTCAGGTGGGTCTTATCAAGAATCACTATTCCAGATAGCTTTGACAGCGTTTTTAAAATGGCTGGTTTATTTTCCTGCGATAGTGAAATAGTCGATAAAACAGAAACATTCCCATTAGCACCTTTGATCAGTAGCTCATCACCCATGACTGATAAGATATTTTCAATACCTTCCTCCGATATTGTTGTATAATCCTTGCTCAATACCTGGGTAAAACTGGAAAAGGTTCCCTCTCTAAACCCATAGGTTTTAGCTGCTTCATTCAAGCTATTTACTACACTATCACGGCTATTGTTTTCCCAAAAGCTCTTCCAATTTTTCACACCCTCCCTCTGACGCTCTGGTGAGGGTATTATATTATTCAGAGTATAGAAATCATATATGGAATCTTGTGCTTTTAAGCGTTCCATTTCCTTCAGGAGTGCCCTATTAGCTTGCAGTGCTTCATTGATGTTGTTTCCGCTAAAAGCAACATAGATATTATTAGCTGAAAAACTCGAAATAGCATTAATCCTTTCCTGGTAAGTTTCCAGATGCTCAGGCATATAATTAAGCTTAAGCATGTTATTTTCAAAGGATACTTGCTTCCAGGTAAAAAAACTTATGGTTGTCAGTACTACAAGTATAATTCCAGCCCAGGCCTTTTTGTAAAATGGATAGGCTGCCAACCAACTTACCAGTCTCTCTACTAAATTCTTATTGGAGGACTTAGGATTAGGTTTCTCCTCCTCTCTTATGATCATATGTGGGAGGAAAATCAATGTATAAAGAACTGCTGCCAAAACACTTACACCCGCAAAAATCCCCAGATCCTGCAAGGCTGAAGACCTAATAAATGTCAGGGAGAGAAAAGCACAGGTCGTGGTAATACTACTCATCAGCAAGGGAATGGAAAGGTCCTTAAACAGCGCTTTCACATCCTTTTCCTTTTTATAGTGCGTAAAAAAATGCAGAGCATAATCGATAGTAATACCCAGAAGGACTGAACCAACACCTAACGAAATAACCGAAACACTATCTCTTACTACAGCCAAAAATGCAATCGCTACTATTGCTCCAAATACACCAGGAGTAACCACGATAATAAAAGTGCCAGCGTTTCTATAGAAGAATGAGATAAACACAAACAAAGCTACCAGAGCAAGGCTCACTGTAATATATATATCTCCTTTTATACGACCTGCATTAGCCACCGCAACTGCTGCTGGCCCAAAGTATTCTACTTTTATTGCTCGATTAGCTGTTTCAAGGTGGTCCTTCAGTTGGTTAATCCCTTCAATCAATCTCCCGTTATTTGAAGTCTCATTAGGCGGATTGCTTAAGGTCACAAAAAAGATGAGGTGGCGATTATCAGTTGTTACAATATGGTTTTGATACAAGTTGAAGTTATTATCAAGCTGCTGATCTCGCATACGTTGCAAAGGAAATGCCGCCAGCCCCAATGGGTCCTTGATAAGCATTTTTGTCACTACGCCAACCGGTGACAGCAGTTGTTTATAGGTACGCCGCACGGATTGTTCTATGGCCTTCTTTTCAATTCTGGTTTCTATTTGTTCATAATCTTCTGGCTGTAGATAAAAAGGAAGGTGGCTATAGTAATAATCATACATCATCTGCATTTGTTCATCAGGAACTTCCCTGATGATTTCATCAATGAATTCTGAGTAACCAGCAACCAGAGAATCTGAAAATGAGTGTGCTTCTGCCACCAATTGGTCTGGATCTGCCGAAGTTGAATCCTTAAAATAGAGATGCACCACCAACCTGTTGTTGATCTTAAGACCTTCAAAAACTTTATTGACCGATATCACCTGCTCATCCTTCGGAATTATGTTGAGTATATTCTCCTCAAGACGAATAGTCATAGCCAAATAAGTAGCTCCTGAAAGGAAGAGTACCAAAAAAATGAAGGATATTATCCTGCGCGCTCTAACGAATTTATAAATTTGATAAAACAACTTTGACATGCAGTATTAAGATGGGGCTATTTACAATCAGCGACAAATGTAACCAGATTTTCTTACAGGCTGGTAAGACTATCTCTCGCTTCACTTTTCAAAGGTCTTCTTATCATAAAGTACAGCAGAGTTAATAGCCAGGCCAATATTCCCATAGCAAGCGCCAACGCAATAGCACCCACAACATATTGCACCAAATTGGCCTGAATAGTATCGAATGTAATACCTGAGTGAAATAACATATCATTTCTGGGATCATCAACAAAAAGTGCTCCTAACCTATAACTACTATAAATAATCACAGGGATCATGGGAGGAATACTGATATGCGCTGCTACTACAAATAAAGCTTTATTAAGCTTCATCAAATGAGATAGTGCCACACCGACTATCAGCTGATATCCCCAAATAGGGAATATCCCCATAAAGACACCAAATCCAATAGAGAGAGCTTTAATTCTTACGGGCTCTTCCCTATTGAGCAAGTTCTTCTGTGCAAATTTTTTAATATTCTCCCGGGTTAAGGACTTGATGAACCGAAAGGGTATGTAGTATAGCAAGGCGAGTATAAAAAACCATGTGTTTAAAATGCTGATTCTAGTAAAATCAACAAATGGTCTAAAATGAGATATTCGCTTTTTCCCTGGCTCATAATGCACGCGGATAGGGATGTTCCTAACCTTTATTCCCTTCCATGAAGCTTTTACAATCACTTCTACTTCAAACTCAAACCGTGAAGTGATATACCTGATCCCCTGCATCTTTTTAATAGGATACAGGCGATAGCCAGACTGCGTATCCGTTAATTTTACTCCTGTATCAACATAAAACCAGAAATTGGAAAATTTATTACCAAAACTACTCTTACCTGGCACATTTTTCTGGCTCATATTCCTAGCCCCAATAACAAGGCTATCTGGCTCCTTTCCAATCTCTCTTAAAAATTTTGGTAGATCTTCAGCAAAATGTTGCCCATCACTATCTACAGTTATGGCATATTCATAACCCTTGCTTAATGCATATTTAAAAGCTTTTCTTAGCGCAGCTCCCTTTCCCTTGTTTATTTCATGATGGATTATTTGTATTTGGTCACCAAAAGATTTTATGATTTCAAGGGTGTTATCAGTAGCTCCATCATTAACAACAATTACATCTGAAATGTAATTAAGCACATCTGTTATCACTTTTGATAATGTACCTGAGTTGTTGTAAGTAGGGATAACAACACAGCATTTATATTGCCGAAACTGTGATTTGTAATCCATGATAATCACTTCAGTTCAAAAAGGCCTTTAAACTTAAAATTGACCTCACCATTATCAAGAAAGGTACTTGCCGTCGCTGCCAGTCCTTTTGGCACTTCTTTGGTAAGAATATCAAATTTCAATTGGGCATCTTTCGTTGGATCAACCAGTTTTACATATTTAATGTTTACTCCTTCTGACATAAACCATGACTTTCCGGTCTCCTGACTTATGATTTCTTTTAATATTTCCAGAAGACAGACACCCGGAAGTACCGGCTGTTGAGGGAAATGTCCTTTAAAAATGTCATGATCAACATTTAACGATACGTTTACCATGTAGTGCCCTACCTCAGGCTGTACTACCTTACCAAGGGTATATAAGTTTCCTTTTAACATGCTCATCTCTCCAATAATTTCATTTCCATCTTCATCTTAATGTAGCGATGATTTACACATATTTCATCAGGAATGTGATCATCGTTGGTATAAAAGAAGGAAGCTTTAGTCTTAAAAAAAGTAAAAGTATTTTTAGTTTCTGCCTCCCTTACATCATTATTATTGGCTAGTTTAACCTTAATAATCCCAGCTCCTTTTACTTTATAGCCGTCCTTCCTTTTTCTCACTTTATCCGGGTTCTGCAAATCTGTCAAAAGCATAATGCTGAAATCCCTAGCCATAATTTTTCTAATGACTGCCCGTTCCATTCCTTTAGGTACTTTATTCCAGATCAACTCTCCATTCTCAAGCACGAAATCCATTATTGATGGTCCAAGTTTAGATAAAAGAACAACCCGATACGCTTCCCCTTCCTTTTTTACAACCATTAACCCACTAAAGCTATATTCCTTATAGGCAAAAACCGTATTGTAGATGAGCCCATTTTCGGCATGATTTATATATGGCTCTGGCAGATGTGTTTTTTGCCCATAAGCCATTACCGTCATGCATACACTTAAAATTGTAAGGAATAAAACTCGCTTATTTAAAACCATGATCATTGAATTGCGAGAACATTTTACTCTCACTGGAATGAAAATTCGCTATCAGGAATTGATGCATTTATTTTTTTATTGTGGAAGGTTATCAGGGTATAATCTCCTTCGTACTCAAAAAGCTGAATTCTATTCACGGTATAATCACTTTTCTCAAAATAGATATCAATTTGCTTTACATAGCTCTTCAACTGCTCTTCCTGAGGGTTGAGCCTGGTTAAATATAGCTCATTATTCTCCAGATAAGAAATATCAAAACGCTCTTCCTGCAAAACGTTGCCCCGAACACTATTTATGATCAGATCATTTAACTCCTTAAAGATTTTACTATTCTTGATTTCAAATGAATTAACCTTTCCTTCATCATTGATCTTGATCTCCTCGCCATTGAGTAATATGGCATAGTTATAAGGATTGGTGTATGACCACTTTAACAGATCTGGTTTTTTAAAGTGCATTGTACCTGATGACTCTACCCCATTGGATAATATACTCAGGTATTTATTTTGATTAAACTTAGCCTGTATTGTATTGGTTGTCGATGCCATTTGATTGATCCCTTTTTTAAAACTTTGTATATCTTTCATACTTACAAAGTCATCATTCTGAAACAACAGCATTGAAGGGAACATTATCAAGTATATAAGCAACTTACTCATAATCAATTAAGTTTAAATATTTCGTCGATAGTGACGCATGTATAATTCTTCTCCCTGGCATGAAGCAAAATTGCTTCCAAAATTTGAGCCGTTTGCTCTCTGTTATCATGGAGCAATATGACTGACCCCGCCTTTAATTTCGAAATTACCCGTGCGGTTACTTTTTCAGGATTCTTAACCGCTGTATCAAAAGAACGCAAATTCCACCCAATTACCTGCATATGTGTCGTTTTTACTGCAGCAGCAATTGCAGGATTGGTTACTCCGTAGGGTGGTCTGAAACAATTTACTGTTTTACCTGTGATATCTGTGATCAACCTATTTGTCTTTCTTATTTCATCGGCAATTCGCTTTTTTCTGAAAAGAGAAAAGAGTGAGTGATGAGAGTATGAATGATTGCCAACCACATGCCCCTCATCAACTATTCTTTGCGCTATTGCCGGATATTCTTCTATATTCTTGCCAATCAAAAAAAATGATGCTTTTGATTTATACTTGCTTAATATATCCAGTACGCTTTCAGTAAACAAGTGAGGGCCGTCATCAAAGGTAATTGCTATTTTATTTTCAGTATTCTCAGGAAAAGTATAGGCGGATAAAAATACATTATACTTCATTACAGAAGAGCCTATAACTAAAAAGGAAACAAATACAAGAACCGCCAGCACGTAGACAATCCAATGGACGAAACTGAAATAGTCCAGCAAAACTACGCCTGACATAATTACTAAGAACACATTCCGTACTATCACAAAGCGTGTCATAGGGATAACAGGGATATGGTATGATTCACTCCTTGATAGTGATTGTAGATCAATACTTTTGTTAAGCCACTGGTATTATTTCCAGAAATTAGGATCTTGGGAAAAATACATTGCTTACGAAGCATTTCAGACCCCACGTTAAAGGCATATGCAGAAGCAGTAAAATATTCCCCTGTTACTTCTTTGAAATTTATCACAGGTATATCTGGGGTAAACATCTGTATTATCTCTTTATAATATGGATCTCCCAACCCTTCTCCTATACCAAGTATCAATGCATCCACTTCATTGGTATCAACGTTATTGCGCCTTAAAAAGCTTTTTACTCTTTCAGTGATCTGTTGCGTAGTTATATAATTGACGGTATCTAAACCTTCAATACAAACAGCACCATCTATTTTAGTATTTGAAATCATAAAAAAACACGCTCCCTCACCCAATAGAGTGTTTCCACCACAATTCATGTGGGTCAGGATATTATGTACCTCCGATGTCATTTCATCCGTACCACCAAGTAGTACATGGTCAGCACCTTCATAAATGCGCATCATGGCATCGGCAAGAGCGTTTTCAAAAGAATGTCCTCTATTTACATAGGTGAAATTATCTTCGGAACATTGCAGCATTAATGCCAACTGACCAGCGATTGTATTGTGAGTGGATTGAATAAAAGCAGTAGGAGATAACAGTCCCTCCTCCTCATTAATTATTTCCCTTAGAAATTTTTCCGTATCCTTTATACACCCCAGACCAGTGCCCACAACTATTGCATCCGGTTGTCCTATATCTGCTTCAGCAAGCACCTTGTTTCCGGTTGCTACACTCATTTTTATAATCCTACTCATGCGTCGTGCCAACTTCGGATCAATTACACTTTTATAGTCAGGCTCTATCGCTAGTTGATAGGGAAGATCTGATGATTGCCAGACATCCAGGTACTTTTCCGAATCAAAAGTATTCTGCGGCGTAATAGCTGACGATGCTGTGATGTATACCTTCATTATGAAATGTCTGCAAAAATAAGCGATGAACAGTTGCCTCCAAACCCAAACGAGTTAGAAAGCACATGTTGTACTTTCATAGGAGTCAAGGAAGTCACTGGCGATTTGATCACCTCCATTGACCTGGAAAAATTCAGGTTGGGGAATATCATTTGGTGTTGAATGGCCAATATGGAAAATACAGCTTCAATAGCTCCTGCTGCACCCAACGTGTGACCGGTATAAGCCTTGGTTGAACTATATGAAGGAACCTCTGCCCCAAAGACCTCTTTTATCGCACGGCTCTCTGATAGATCATTATTAGCTGTGCCTGTACCATGCGCATTTATATAGTCAATCTTTTCTGGAGGCACACCTGATATGCTCAGCGCCTTTTTCATTGCCATTAAAGCTCCTTTTCCCTCTGGTGAGGAAGCTGTCTGATGGTAGGTGTCATTGGCATTGCCATACCCTACAAGTTCAGCCAGAGCAGTACCTTTTCTTTTATTCAGTGATTGCTCTGATTCCAAAACAAGAAACGCCGCTCCTTCACCAAGGTTAAGGCCTTGACGCTCCTCATCAAACGGCTTGCAGTAAGCTTGATCAAGTATTTTTAGAGAATTAAATCCATTCAGTGTAAACAGAGAAAGAGCATCCGTACCTCCAGCAATTACACAATCTGCCATGCCTGATTTTATCACTCTCCCAGCATTCATAATTGCATTGGCTGAAGATGAACAAGCCGTACTTATAGTTTGCAATATCCCCTTCAGACCTAGTTTATTAGCAACTTTCATTGTGGAATAACCACAATCATGCCCTTGAAATGAAGGTATGTAATCCACTTCTTTCTCCCTCAGCACATCCTGGTAGGCCCACTCTGAAATATCCATTCCTCCAACACTCGTTCCATTGATAAGTGCAGTATTATCCAAAATTTTGGGTGTTAAACCAGCCGTCTCCACTGCTTCTTGGGCTGCTAATATAGCTAGCAAAGTTGTACGTGATGTGATCAAACCTTGTAAGCCAACCAGCTCGGCCAGTTCAGCGTTCGAGACCTTCAGTTCCCCCACAGGCATATCCTGATGAATAGTGCCTAGAAGTGAAGGATTACTTATGCCACTCTCGGAAGATCTCAGAGCAGTAAAATTACTATCTGCACCTATCCCCAAGGACGAAACTATACCGTATCCACTGACATAGACCTTTGGCTGCACGTCACTACTTTTTATTCCTTTCAATAAAAGCTGCTATTGTATTTATAGATTGAAAAATCTCCCTTCCCTCTTCAGGGTTTTCAATTTTCAATCCATAGTTTTTCTCAAGCAACACAATCAATTCCAGAGCATCAATAGAATCGAGTCCCAGTCCACCTCCAAACAACGGTTCATCGTTGTCAATATCTGCTGCATTTACATCTTCCAAATTCAACGCTTCTATTATAGCTGCCTTCAGATTATCTTTAAGTTCTTCCATTTAATTAGAATATAATTTGATTGAAATTTTTATCAAAGTTTTGGGATAATGGGGTATCAGTATCATTTTGACTACTTACAAGATAAAGCTCCGCAACGTAATCATTATCAGAATAATCAACAAAACCAGTGATACAATATTGATAAAGTTCTACTTCAAAAAGGTGCTTCACATAAGTATGCATAAACTCTGCATCTAATTTTTCCATAAGAAAGCAGGTATTTTCTCCTGTAATTTTATGACGGATACAAAGCTCTCCAAGCATGATATTAGGCAGGGTATAGACAAAGACTGCAGGGCTCGGAAAGTAATTATTTTTATCAGCGATTGAGTCATAATGCCTCTTATCTGAGCTTAGTGACGAAGACTTATTTCCCAAAACAATTGCCACCTTTTCCCCATCCCAATGATCAATATGGCTGGTAAGTAGCTCAGTTCCTAAAAATGCAAGCTGACACAGCTCGTCCATTTTAAAGAACTTGGGATATTGCACTGTTAAATACCTGTATAATTCCTTTCCAAAAAGGTTAAATGTCAGGTTTTCCTTATTATTCAAAACAAGCTCGCCATGAGCGTATGCTGAGATTGGGGTAATTCTGCTATGAGCTTGTATATGAAGTTTCATCTAATATTCACTAAACATTTTTATAAACTACTGCTGCATTACACCCTCCGAAACCAGAGGTGGTTTTTAGGGCATACTCACATGCACTAATAGTTTTTATTGACCTTACTATATTGAGGGGCTTTGTAGTACCCATGTTTTGAAACCTTATTGAAGGGATGAGTTCTCCAGCCTTCATCTGCTTTATGGTTATGATTGACTCAATTACTCCAGCAGCACCTAAAGTATGTCCAAAATAACCTTTTAAACTATTCAAAGGTGTACTACCTAAACCTATAGCATCAAAAGCAATGGCTTCCATTTCATCATTAAACATGGTTGCCGTACCATGTGCATTAATGTAAGCGAGGTCTTCAACTGATATCCCGGCATGCTGTAGTGCTCGTTTCACTACCAGCTTCAAACCCTCCCCGGTTCTTGAGGGGCCTGAAATATGGTTGGCATCATTGGACTGCGATCCTGATAAAACCCTGACGAGCTCCCTTGGATTTTTAGCAAGAGATTTATTCCGGGTTATAATCATTGTTCCACACCCCTCTCCCAAAGAAACCCCCTTTCTATCAGCATCATATGGTCTGCATGGTTCATCACTTATAGCTTTGAGGCATTGAAAGCCACTGACCACGAATTCACTCAAGATATCGCCCCCGGTAACAATAGCATGATCATACAGACCTACCTCAATCAACCTTTTGGCAGTTAACACTGCCGAAAGCCCTGAAATACATGCATTTGAAACGACAACTGGTGGATGTAGCAGGTCAAAATGTGCCGCGATGGCATTAGCCATTACCTCCATCTCTATGCGCTTCTTACTAATTGTTCCTTTATAATCCTTTGCCAATAGATCTATATTACCTTTTGTAGAGGACAGTACCAGTAATGTTCGTTGTTTATTAAGGCCAGAAGTGTGACTCAATGCATCGGAAATGGAGTGAATGAACAGTTGTTCAAGAAATGTGTAACTACTCTCCGAAGAACCACTCAATGCCTTCTTGAGATCTTGCTTGAGAACCGCTCCATAAAATGGCTCGGGGTAATAAACACTGCTATGGATTTTATCAATACCAGAAACACCCTTTCGACATGCAGCATGATTTGATGCTGTATCTAAACCCAAGGGGCTGGTTATATTATCCGCAACTGAATATATTTCCATAGTTACTTCACGCCTTGTACGTCCCAATGCTCCTTCCAATTCTGAAAGAAATCAGGAACAGTAAGGTGCAACTCATGCTGTTTAGTTAAAAAAACCTGCTCTGACCTTCCTGTAGCATAGACCTCATTACTGTCTGCATGATAAAGTCTATACTCGAAAATAATCTTTGCTGCCGGTGAATCTATAAAGGTTGTCTCAAGCATTACCGGATCGTTGTATTTTACCGGTTTTTTGTAGTTACAATCTATTTTCACAATAGGTATCAGAAAACCATGATCATCATACACATCCAAATAACCCAGATTGTAGGCTCTCCCGAAGCTTTCACGGCCATCTTCAAAATACTTTATGTAATGACCATGCCAGAGGATACCCATACTATCTATCTCATTAAATCTTACTCTTATTTGAGTTATATCCTTTAGCATTAATCCTGATCTTCTTCCGGTTTAATAAAAATTCTCAGCTCGCATTCAGCTATGGTATTTTCACTTTCATCATAAACACGCGCCATAGCTATTTGCATGTTCATCACTTCATTCACAATCTCCACTGAGGTATTGATGTTATCCCCTACCAATGGCAGTTTGTGGATTTTTAGTCCTTTAACAGAAGCTATAAAACCTACCGGCGCTTCTTTCCGAGATAAATGGGCCTGAATGCCCGCAAATAATGCTGCTGTTTGAGCCATGTTCTCAACGAGTCCCGCTTCCTGCAATTGCCCCTCATTAACCAGCAAATTATCATTGGATACCTTTAACCCAGAGACCACAGACTTTTCGCCATGGCTGTGAAGTGAAGAAACCATTACAAAAGGGTGTCGCTGAGGTATATACTTTAATAACTCGTTTCCTTCTTCCAGTACAGTCATATTTTTAAATCTTAACCAAGCCTAACACATATCAGGCCCTTGAATTAGAAGTTTACTGAACTCTTCAATTATTCAACCTCAGCTCCTTTTACATCTTCACTCCAAAAGTCGTAATAGTTAAACCACTGCATAGGAGACTGCTTTAATTTCCCTTCCAAATGTGTCACATACTGCTCCAGTAACTCCTCAGCACTGGAGTTTGCCTGACGAATTGGGGTAGCAGAAAGGTGATATGTTTTACCTTTACCACGCACGGCATAAGCAAACGAGAAAGGCACCTTAAGCTTTGTTGCAATGGTAAAGGGCCCCAACGGGAAAAAGGCATTTTTCCCCATGAATTCCTTTTGGGCTACTCTACCGCCAGAGGTGAACCTATCCCCGTGCATGCAAATAACCTCTTTATTTTTTAAAGCTGCATTGATCTTGAAGATATGTGACAGGTCGTTTTTAATAGCGATAATGTTCACATTCCTATCTTTCATTACCTGGTCTAGAAAGTTCTTTATCTTCTCATGCTCGGCCTCATAAATCAAGATATTGGTTTTAAGCTTGATCTTATCCAGTAAAAACCCTGCTATTTCCCAGTTTCCGAGATGCGCACTAATCACCACACCCCCAGTTTCCTTCAATGTTCTGAGGTGCTCTACACCATCAAAAGTATAGTTGAACTCTTCTGATTTACCAGAGCCAATGGCCACTTTATCGATCAGGGTCTGTCCAAAAATATAATAGCTCTTATAAACGGACAAAGATGCCTGTACTCTGGCGAGGCCAACTATATCCCTAAAATAGCGATAAATAGCAGAAGTTGATCTCGGAGCAAAGATAACATAGTAACATGCCACTATTCTTAAAAGAACATATGCTGCACCTACTCCCGACTTTTTAAGAATATAAATGAAAATTTGATAACCCAGAAGGCCACCACGTGTTTTGCCCTTCCAAGACGACATTACACTGCCTCGGCTTTCTGAATTACGTATTCGTAGAAATCCTGAAAAGTATTAATACCAACAAAATCCTCCGGATTTACCTTAAAACCAAAGTTACTTTCAATCTCCACCACAAGATCAACATAGTCAAGACTATCGAGGTCCAGTGTCTCTTTCAAATTGGCTTCAGGCTCGATTACCTCAGGTTCAACTTCAAACTCATCCACCAGGAATCCATTTATTTTCTCAATGATCTCGTCTCTATTCATCTCCGTTTTGTAAAATATTTAGTCAAATTTTTTGATGACCAGGCTTGAATTTGTACCCCCAAACCCGAAAGAATTCGACAAAAATAAATCAAAATCCTTTTCTACAACATCAAAAGCAAAGTTTAAATCTTTTAGTTCATCCTCAGGATCCTCAAGATTGATGTTTGGAGCAATAAAACCATTTTGCATCATGAGCAAAGAGTACACAATTTCACTGGCCCCAGCCATCCACATTTCATGACCTGTCATAGACTTCGTTGAGCTGAGATAGGGCTGCTTCTCTCCAAAAACTTTCAGTATTGCTTTTCCTTCATTTAGGTCACCTGCCAAGGTAGATGTAGCATGGGCATTTATATATGCAATTTCAGCTGCCCTTACTTTAGCCTGTTCTAGGGCCATCTCAAGCGAACGAGCCGGGCCATCTATATTAGGGTGAGAAATATGATCTCCGTTGGAAGAAAACCCATACCCAATAACCTCACCCAAAATGTTTGCTCCTCTTTTCTTCGCCGACTCAAGGCTTTCTATAATTATTGTGGCCGCACCTCCACTAGGCACCAATCCATCTCTTTTTTTATCAAACGGCCTTGATGAAGCAGATGGATTTGCTTCCTGGATTGAAAAAGTACCTAACCCATCAAAACTACCCATGGAATGATAATTCACTTCCTGTGCTCCTCCGCATATTACTTTATCCTGCATGCCACTTTTCACCATCATATAGCCCAGCCCAATGGCATGAGAGCCACTGGCACATGCAGCACTGACAGTGAAATTTATCCCTTTCAATTTAAAAATGGTAGCCAGATTCATAGTCACCGTACTATTCATAGACTGGAAGATGGAACCACTACCAATTAAGGCTGTATCCTTTTTTATTCGTAATGTATCGACTGCTTCTATACATGGTTTTGCTGAGCTGTCATTTCCGTAGATGATCCCTACGTTTTCATTTGCCAAATACTCTTCGTCCATATTGGCAAGCTTCATAGCCTCTATAGTAGCCATGTAAGCATATTCTCCTTGCTCCGCAAGACCTATGCGTTGCCTGCGGTTAAGCATGGCCTTCAACACCGGTCTTTCCACAATACCTGTCAAAGAAGACCTGAACCCTAAATTTTTACGCTCGGAATCTAAACCTATACCCGACTTGCCATGATACAAAGAATCCTTAACCTCTTCGAGGTTTCTTCCTATACACGAATAAATACCTATACCGGTAATAACTACCCTGTTCATTTAAACTGAATCTGTTTAATACAGACCTCCATTAATTGAAATTGTTTCTCCTGTAATGTATGAGGAGGCATCTGATGCTAAAAAACCTACTACTTTGGCTACTTCCTCCGCTGTTCCAAACCGACGCATAGGAATTATAGATTTGTATTCCTTCTCGTCGATACTCTCTGTCATCTCTGTCTTTATAAAGCCAGGTGCCACGGCATTTACAGTAATGTTTCTTCTGGCAACTTCCTGAGCCAGAGCCTTTGTTGCACCTATTACGGCTGCTTTTGCAGCCGAATAATTTGTCTGCCCCGGCAACCCCTTTAAGCCGGAAAGCGAAACTACATTGATGATCCTTCCATTTTTGGCCTTGACCATGTCCTGCAACACGCTTTTAGTAACATTATAAAAACCTCCCAAGCTGACATCCACTACGTCATCCCACTCCTCATCTTTCATCCACATCATGAGGTTATCTTTCTTAATACCGGCATTATTAACCAGCACTTCAATTTTTTTTTCTACGTTGGTCTTTTTCCATTCTCCAAGCACCTGGTTAGTTTCTTCCCTGTTGGCCACATTAAAAGGTAAAAGCTCAGCTGCTTGCCCCTCCTGTTCCACTGCAGCTTTCACTTCTTCTGCGGCCGATTTGTTGGAGGCATAGTTTATTAAAATATTATAACCTTGCTTTGCTAGCTGAATGCAAATTGCTTTGCCAATACCACGGGAACCTCCCGTAACCAATGCATATTTCATAGACGTGTTTAATTCTAAATCGTCTTTTTTAAACGATTTGCAATTTATTCATATAATTTTTCACTTCCAATAAATGTATTAAACCTTCAGTAAAGAATTTTCCATCATGAATTTCTTCACTTTTTTCAGGTCATTATAAATGGGGTAGTCACCGCTAAACTCAGGCACCATCTCTCTTATACTTTCATAAATTCTCCTGCTTTGGGAAGACAAGCCTTCCGTCTTTTTCAGATAATCCAATGCCTGCACAATAGAAATCACTTCAATAGTTAATACCTCAAATGTATTTTCAATAACTTTTTTGGCACATGTTGCAGCATTTGTGCCCATACTTACGATATCCTGATTATCATTATTATTGGGTATACTGTGAATATACATTGGGTTAGATAGCATTTGATTCTCAGCGGTAGTTGAGGTAGCAGTAAACTGTACCCCTTGCATACCAAAGTTGAATCCGAGCTTCCCTAAATTCACAAACGGGCTTAACACCCCGTTTAATTGAGGGTTCATCAGAAAATTCAATTGCCTTTCTGCCAGCATTGAAAGTTTAGCGACAGCTATTTTTAGCTTGTCCATCTCAAACGACACGTAGTCTCCATGAAAATTACCCCCATGAAATACATTGCCATTTTCAGCATCAACAATAGGGTTATCATTGGCAGAATTTATTTCTTCCACCAGCAGTTTTTGTGCCTCCACAATGGTTTCATATATAGCTCCCAGTATTTGAGGTACACATCTTAATGAATAGTACTCCTGAACTTTATTGCTAATGATATCCTCTTCTATATGATTATTGTAAAGTTGCTTCTCTCGCTTCCTGATATATTTGCTATCAGCCATACCTTCACGCATCAGCTTTGCAATATGTTGCTGCCCTGAATGTTTCTTTGTCCTGTTCAGTTCGGCTGAAAAATAATCGTCATAGGAATCTACCATTTCGCATATCATAGCTGATATACCCACTGACCACTCAATAGCCCGCTGCGCGTATATGGCATTGATAATACCAATACCTGTCATTACACTGGTACCATTCATTACGGCAAGCCCTTCTCTCAACTTTATAGACATGGGTTGGACACCCAACTCAAAAAACACTTCTTGTGTTGGTCTTCTTTGCTTATTATAAACCACCTCTCCTTCTCCAATCATTACTAAAGCCAGATGTGCAAGTTGCACAAGGTCTCCACTGGCACCAACGCCTCCATGTTCAAAAATAACTGGCGATATTTGGTGGTTCAACAAATCGATCAATACCTGAATAGCTGAAATGTTAACCCCCGAATACCCGAGTGACAGGGTATTAAGCCTGGCCAGCATTGAGGCCTTTACATAAATGGGATCGAGAATATTACCCAGCCCTGAAGCGTGGCTACGGATCAGGTTGTATTGAAGATCCTTTTGCTCTTCCTCGCTTATTTTATACTGCGCCATAGGACCAAATCCTGTATTGATCCCATAGATTACCTTGTTTTTTGAAAATTCACTTAGAAAAGAGTAGCTGTCATTTACGACCTTTCTTGCCTCATCTGTTAAACCTACTCTTCCTGTTTCAAAAACTGCTTTTTCTATATCTGCTAATGTTAATGCCCCCAATCCTATTTTTACCATCACTCTGAACTAAATTTTTACAGTTTTTAAAACTAATTGGTAAACTAATATTTTATTTGCGCAACGAATCACAAAACAAATTATTAAGCTATTATTAAACAAAGTTTTATATTAGTTTTTTGTGATTGGGTAAGACCTTTAGAATTAAATTACTACTGGAATGAATGATTTGGAAACAGAGGAAAAAGTTGATGTACTGGTAATTGGGGCTGGCCCTTCAGGTACAGTAGCCGCGGCTATCTTACATAAAAATGGTTTCAATGTAAAAATTGTAGAAAAACAGAAATTTCCACGTTTCGTAATAGGCGAAAGCTTACTACCAAGATCAATGTATAACTTTGACAAGGCTGGGTTCATTGATACAATTGAAAAAGCAGGTTTTCAAAAGAAGTATGGCGCCAAGTTTGCGGACAAATATGAGGTCTGTGATTTTGATTTCTCCAGCCAGTTTTCTGACGGCTGGACATGGACCTGGCAGGTAAAACGTGACCGCTTCGATCACATACTCGCTGAAGAAGTTATAAAAAGAGGTATTGCCCTAGACTATGAATCTGAGGTAACCGCTGTAAGGTTTAATGAGGACGGCTCTTCTGTAACCCAAGTAAAAAAAGAAAACCACACCTCAAATATTCATGCACGGTATATTGTAGACTCAAGCGGATATGGAAGGGTTCTTCCTCGATTATTAGACCTTAACGAACCATCGAAACTACCTGAACGCAGTTCCTTTTTCTGCCACGTAAAACCAAAAGAGGTTACTAGTGACAAAGAAAGAATGCGGATAATCATTATTGTTTATACGTGTGATATATGGGGTTGGGTAATTCCTTTTGCTGATGGCACTTCTTCTATAGGCATTGTTGGCTCTCCTGATGGCGTCCATAGGTATAAGGGCACAAAGGAAGAACAGATGAGAAAGTGGATAGCAGAGATACCTGCATTGCAAGAGCGGTTTACCGATTGTGAAATGGTGTTTGAACCACGGACCATCACAGGATATTCTTCTGAAGTAAAAAAACTTTACGGCAATGGCTATGTGTTAACCGGCAATGCTTTGGGTTTTGTGGACCCTATTTTCTCATCGGGTGTTACTCTGGCTACTGAGTCGGGAGCACTAGCAGCAGAACTGGTCACCGACCAGCTCGATGGAAAAGCCGTTGATTGGGAAAAGGACTACTCTGAATATATTATCAGTGGTGTAGACGTTTTCAAGACTTTTGTTAATGCCTGGTATTCCGGAGACCTACAAAAAATATTCTTCAGCGAGAGCCCTAATGAAAAGATAAAACAGCAGATATGCTCTGTACTAGCAGGTTATGTATGGGATAACAAAAACCCATTTGTAAAAAAACATGACCGTGCACTTAGTAATCTTGCCAAAATAGTTTCCTCCTAAAACAAATCCTCGGGCTACATTAAGATCCGAGGATTAAATCTTTTGTTAATAATCAGGCAGACACCTATTTCCCTTTTTTATAACGCTTTTTCTCTATTTTAAAATCGTCACCACTTGCTTTAATGGTATTATAAATTGTACGTGCCCAGTAGTTTCTGAATCCAAAACCTCGGGCTTCGGTAGTATAGCTTCGAGCCCAAAGTATTTCTTTGCTGGCAATATCAAAGAAAACCACATAAATAACCGCACTTTGCCTGTATTTATTCAAAGATTCCACCACATACACTAACCCTAAACCTTGATCTGCTTTCTCTAGGTCATAATCATTGATAATTTCCTGGATCTTGCCCTTTTCAAACATATAGCTATCATTGATCACCAACTCATCCACTTCAGGAATATCATTCCTCCGGTCAACTACACTCAGGTCAGTAACTTGCCCCTCTTTATAATAAGCCTTTTGCAGGTCATATTTATCAGCTTCGTTAAGCACTAGATGATTCCAGGCATTAAAATATTTATATTTAATCTCATAGGGTTCATTAAAACCTTCTGACCCTATGCACTTTACATTGGAATAGTCAAGACCACACCAGACAAATTTAGAACTCTCGAATAACAGCTTTCTGCCTGACTGGGCCTGAACAACTAAACACAGAAACATTAAAATCGTTGACAATAAAATTTTTCTCATGGCTAATGGGATTTTACACATCAATTACACTAAAATTATACATAATATTATAAACATATAATCACATGAGCAAGATTTCATCAAGAGGTTTCAGAGCACCTCCTGAAGTACTTTAATTGAATTAATCTCCTTCAGGGAATCTACATTGGTTTGGAAGAACTTAATAATATGATCAAGCATTTTCCTTCTGGAACTATTATTGAGCTTAGCTGACTCTTCATATGAATTATCCATCAACTCTTTAGCTAACTGAGCTTCCTCTGCATAAAAAACATCCAGAAAGTCTGAACTTTCAATACCAAACCCCAGGTATTTGGATAGTTTGAGCATAAATTGAAGGTGAAAGTTCTGATAGTCGCTTTCCAGATGATCCAGAATTTTAATGGAATGGTATATAAATTCAAAAACATCGTGAACATCTCCCTCCTCTTTGACACATTTATATAGGACTTCTGCCACAAACATAGCAATGGCTGTTTTTCTGATATCGGTTGGTATGGTCTGGAAAGGGCTACCACATTTTACTTCCGAAATTCTGTTAATATCGGCCGACTCTTTATAATAAACTACCAGTTCCAATAAAGTCAGGGGTTGGTAAAGGGCTATTTTCCCTTTTGACGACTTACTTCTGACACCATTGACAATATAAGTTTGAAGCCCGAATTCTTCAGTAAACACCTTGGCTATGATCGAGGTGTCCCGATACTTAAAATATTTAAATACAATACCTCTGGTTTTATGAAGCATCAGTTTACTACTGCTATTTTACCAACAAAAGTATCTTCCCCGTCTTCAGAGGCACTGAACACCAAGTATATGCCTGAAGCGGCTCTATTACCATTATAATCTGCAACATTCCATGTAGCAGTACCCCCATTTGCCTGTTCTTGCCAGATCAGCTTGCCTGAGGTGTCTGTAATCTTCACGATAGCGTCTGACGCAAGCCCGGATATGCCTACTGTTCCATTAAAATCTTCTGTTATAGGGTTGGGGAATATCTTAACATCAGAATGTACATCTCTGGCCTCAGTAGCTGTGCCTCTATAGGACACAATACCTTTACTGGTAGCGAAAAACACTTCTCCTGTCTTAGGGTGTATTTCTATATCAAAAACCCGATTATCGGGAAGCGGACTATTTCCTTGATCAAAATGTAATATTTGTTCATCAGCAGCATCATTAAACAGCCATGCTCCTTTTGTGGTCCCAATCCATTTACGATTTCCTCCATCAACTTCAATACTCAACACATCCTCATCTTTGAAGAGCAGCCCATTTTCAAAGATAGGTTCTATAGCATCAACGTTCCCTTCCAGCACTTCGGAAGGTAATGTAAACACTGACACACCATTATTTGTACCTACCCATACCAATCCCTCCTTATCAACAGCAAAGTCATACACCTTATCTCCCTTCAAACCTCCGTTATTAACAACATCCGACAGAAATCTATATATCTTACTTTCAGGTTCATAGACCAGTATACCTCCCTCTACAGACGGATCTGTAATCATCCATACCTGATTATTCACCATCATAACTTTTATCGGATACTGGGCTACAGTAAGATTGAAATCATGCGACGACCAGTTCCCTCCCTTATCCAAAAAATGTAGTGGGTAAGCTGCTCCATAATTAAGCACCCACAACCCTTCATTGGCTTTTGCCAAACCAGAAACTATTACCCGACGCTCCAAAAGATCCAAATTTTTCAGAGGGCTATTGGTCTCGTCAATAATGGCAGTTTCTCCACTGTCAGTAATTTTTAGCAGCCCATAACCTGCAGAGGCCAAGATCAAACTGCTTGATGCTTCATGATATACCCCGTCTACTATATCATTAAACTCAGGAATAGCCCGATTAACACCAGCTGTATTATAGCTTTGCCAGCCATAACTATCAAAAACATAAAAACCTGCCTCATTATTCAATGGAGTTATGCCAGGATTATAGCCACCAGGGAACGCATATATAGAATTACTAAACTGCCCAAACCTAAAAATATCATTTTTGTATGGCCCGTTCAGAGTAAAGGATTGAAACTGTCCTGCATAATCTGAAATTAATCCGTTTTTAGCATCAGCGACCCAGAGATTCCCCTCCTGATCGCCAATGGCCATATTAGCTGCAGTAAATAGATCATTTTGAAGCGGTGTTTGCAGAAGCTGTGAAGTAAGACTTACCACGGCTCCATCATAGATCACTAAAGCACCTCCATCATATGTAGATGCATTATCAAACCCAACACCTGTCAATAAGCCTGTTGCTTGCCATACGCTTTGATACTTGTATAATTGATCTTCATCAATTCCCGCTATTACCATATTGCTCAGCGAAACCACAATTTCTACAGGACCTTCGGGAATGCCATCTCCGGCACCATATCTTTTCCAATTCTGATAGTCCAACAAATTTGTTCCATTCACTAAGTTAGCGGCAATTACTCCTTCCTCGGTAGCAAGAAAAAGGCTATCACTCCAAACAGTGGCTTGGTTTACCTTCAAAGGTTGGGCTCCCGCACCTAACTCTCTGTATGTCTCTGATACTTCAAGTCTATTTAAATCAAACTTTAGCACACCATAGTCGGTGGCCATATATGCAAATGACCCGAAACTTATAATGTGATTTATCTTCTTTGAGCCAATAATTTGCGAAGTAGAGATGAGATCAAGGTTAAAAATTTGGTTATCACGGATTACATCCAGATTACCCGAACTATATCCTATCAACAATTGAGAGGTAGTTTTATCAAAATAAAGTGAGCTAATATCCTCTGCCTGTAAACCATCTATCTTGGATATTTTTGAAATACTGTTGTCTTCCTTATTAAAATAGAAAAGACCGCTTTCCGCTGAGGAAAATATTCTGTTTTCAGCCTCCACAACATGCTCTATATTGTAATAAGAGTAATGTGTACGCCAAGTACCAATGGGTATATCATTTTGGGCCATTGACGAATGCCATGTTACAAAACAGAAAATAAATATAGCTAGTCTGTTCACTTGCTTGATTTACGATCGTTCATTCCTTCAAAGAAGCTTCTTCTACTTCTGGCTTCGTATTCTTGTTTCTCACCGAGCAGAACTTTCCCCTGATCATCTGTTAACCTAAAAGAAAAAGATGCCAGCTCACCCGACCGGGCACATATGGCATGCACTTTAGTAACAAATTCTGCTACCGCAAGTAAGTTGGGCATAGGTCCAAAAGGTTTACCTTCAAAATCCATATCCAAGCCTGCCACGATCACACGCTTACCACTGTTTGCCAACTTATTGCATACTGCAACTATCTCTTCATCAAAAAATTGAGCTTCATCGATCCCAACCACATCACAGTCACCAGCCATGAGAATAATATCATCGGCAAAATCTACAGGTGTAGACCTTATGGCATTTTCATTATGGGATACAACATCACTTTGATGATACCTGACATCAACGGCAGGTTTAAAAATCTCTACCTTCTGCTTCGCGATAAGCGCCCGGTTCAATCTTCTTATTAACTCCTCGGTCTTCCCGGAAAACATACATCCGCAGATCACTTCAATCCACCCTGTCTTCTTGGTTCTACCAAAATTAGGCTCTACAAACATTCTTCAAAAATAGTAATTAGATGTGAGACTTAAGATATACGACTCCGGTTTTGATATTAGAAACAGGAAGTTAGAGGTAAAGATTAGGCATTGAAAAATAGGAAGTTGGTCAAAAGTGGTGACATTCCCGAACTGATTTTCAATCTGAATACTTCATGTGTGGTAATTTACTGGTTTCAGGTACTTTTATTATGATCTCACCTTTTTCTATAATGCACTGGCAGGTTAATCTTTCATTAGCTTTCAGAGCATTCATCTCTGCAAAGCGCTTCTCATGTACGGTAAGGGGGGAAAGGTTTTCTTCACCTTCAAGTATTATTGCCTTACAGGTTGTACACCTGCCTTTACCTCCGCAGGCATGCATCCAGTCAATAAAATTATCCTGAAGCATTTTCAATATTGACACAGACATTTCGTTGCTTGAAATGATTTTGTTATCGAGATTTTTGACAACGATTTTAGGCATATTTACTAACTTTATAGGTGTATTTGCCTGGTAAAGGTATAAACGATAATTGATTAGGGTAATTGAAACGTATGGAAAATAATCTTAATAGTAAGGGAATCGAAGACTATTGCAACAGGTTCTGTGAAGTTATAGCTTCTCAGCATTTTAATAATAACGAAACAATATCAGGGAAAGAGATACTTGAGCTTCAGGAAATAAGGCAGATTAATTTATTCGTAATCAAGTATTTATTATCAGAATGGACAAAGGAAGTCACCAAACTCAAAAGTCCGTACTTCAATTATAATGCTCCAGAAGCTAAAGCTGCATTAAAAGAGTTTATGAATATTCTTTCAAGGCATATCTCTGTAACAAAAGAGCACTTTATGCCTTTGCTAAAGCAAGCCACCAGAGACACTTTACTTCTAGTTTTCTCTCCATATGATTACTACATGCATCTTATTCATGCTCCTGAAACACAGGAATTATCCCTCAAAGAACTCAAAAGAATGTCGAAGTATGTAAAGATCAACAATAATTTACTTCAGGCACTTATAGGTAAAATCGAAGAGCAAGGTCATCAAAGAATCTCTGAAGAGAAAGCCGGAAAGCTGCTTAATGAGGTATTCCACAATATTCAGGAAAGCCCGGCGGATACCGACGAATACCTTGAAGTGTTTTCAAGAGTACTTCCACTTACCGAAGCCATTATTTATGGTGAACCTTCCAAAACAAATGATATTGTCAGTACCAAACAACAACCTCCTGAAGAAAAATCTATAAATGAATTCGTAGAGAATACTGTTTCTACAATTAATGACAAACACTCAATAGAGCATAAACCCACAATTGCAGAAAGTCATCGTAAACAGAAAATCGAAAGCCTGAGAAAACACATCAGCATCAACCAAAGATTTATGTTTATCAATACGCTGTTTTATGGTGACGAAGAAATTTACAACCGTGCCATTGACTATCTGGATAACTGCGAAGATCAGAGATCTGCGTCCCTCTATCTGACTTCCGAATACCCGGAGTGGGACAACGAGAGTGAAGAGGTTGGAGAATTTATGGAGCTTATTGAAAAACGCCTTCCATAGGCGCTTTCTTTATCTTATCAATACCTGCATCCTGTGAGCATCCAGCTTCAGGAAGATAAAAATCAGAATAGTAAACCCTATAAGGGAAGACCCGCCATAGCTAAACATTGGAAGTGGGATACCTATAACAGGAAACAGTCCAATAGTCATTCCGATATTTACAGCAAAGTGGAAAAACAAAATGCAGGCTACACTATATCCATAAACCCTTGCGAAGCGCCATTTCTGCCTTTCTGCTATAAAGATGAGGCGAAGCAGCAAAGTCACAAACAGAGAGATCAAGATAAGGCTTCCTATCCAGCCGTGTTCTTCCCCTATAGTACAAAAGATAAAGTCCGTGCTTTGTTCAGGAACAAAATCAAATTTGGTTTGTGTCCCTTTCAGAAAGCCCTTTCCCGAAAATCCACCGCTACCTATAGCGATTTTGGATTGAGTTACGTTCCAGCCGTATCCCAAGGGGTCCGCATCAGGATTAATAAGTGCTTTGATCCGGTTTTGCTGGTGAGGTTTTAGCACATCTGAAATTACATAGTCAACACTTTTTATCACCCCTGTAACCAAAAGTGCTCCGGCAATGACCAATACTATCCTTTTTGGCGTTCTTTTCCCAAAGAAGATAACAAGTCCAGCAATGGATACTATACCTATATAAAGATACAGGTGATTAGGTACCAATAAGGTTAGAATAAAGATAACCGAAGCGGCTGCACCTAATAAAAGCAGCATGGGGGACATCCCTTCCCTAAAAAAAACAAACAGGAAGATTGAATAAACCATAGCAGTACCGGTGTCGCCCTGCAGCATAATAAGAATAACGGGCAGCCCAATGATCCCAAACAGCACTACCTGATTTTTCATATTATCCATTCTAAACCCACTGGTTCCTATAAATTTGGAAACAGCCAGTGCTGTTGCAAATTTGGCAAACTCCGAAGGCTGGAGTCTGAAAGCTCCTATTTCAAACCATGATTTGGAGCCGGCAACTTCTCTACCAAATACCAGAACGAAAATGAGTAAAAACATTATTCCCCCAAAAATGAAGTAGCCAAAAGTGTCATAAAACTTAAAATCAACAACAAGTATAGTTATAATCAGCACCACTGAGGCAGCAATAAATATCAATTGCCTACCACTGTTTAATGTTGTACTGAATATATTCTGAGCCGCAGACTCATCATAAACCGCTGCATATATATTCAACCACCCCAATATGACAATAAGAAAAAACAATAAAATTGTTACCCAGTCCAACTTGCTTACTATACTATCCGATCTTCTCACTATAAAAACTCTCCTTTCTTCACATATGCCTCTATATGAGGACGCTGAGTCTCTCCTAACAGGTATTTTTCTATCATTAAACTTGCAATTGAAGCCGCAGCTCTGGCACCCTGCCCTGCATCTTCCACATAAACGGAAACTGCTATTTGTGGATTATCCCTGGGAGCAAAAGCTATAAAAACTGAATGGTCAGGCAGTGGATCATTTTGCACAGTTCCTGTTTTCCCACATACCGCTATATCTTTTAATTTTGCCCGATATTGCCCTGTTCCCGACTCTACTACTTTGGCCATAGCCTCAACCGCTATATCAAAGTGCTCAGGAGAAACTGAAGTGTAGTGCTTCTTTGTATACTTAGGAAGCGGTTGGCCTGTTTCTCCAACAGACCTGATCAAGTGAGGGATATAATAGAACCCTCTATTGGCTACAGTAGCAGCAAAATTTGCCATTTGAAGAGGTACTACAAGGTTTTCTCCCTCTCCGATTGCAATAGAATAAATATTAGAATATTTCCACAACCTGTTATTATATGCCCGGTCATAATATGACACACTAGGTACCATCCCTGACTTTTCATTAGGCAGGTCAATCCCTAACGGCGATCCTAAGCCAAAGCTTTCTATATGCTTGTGCCACTTAGCCAGGCCTATACGCGTATCTTCATAAGTATCCTGAGAAATCTCCTGGTTTACAACACGCTTCATTACGGTATAAAAATATGGATTGCACGAGTGCTTAATAGCCCCCACAAGATCTTCAAATGAATGTGGACCGTGACAACCAATTATACCCCTGTTGCAAGCTATTCTGGTATGCCTGTTCACTACCCCTTCTTCCAGTGCCACCATCGCCTGAACAATTTTAAAAATTGAACCTGGGCGATACTGCGCCATTAATGGCCGGTTGAACAGCGGCTTAAGAGTATCTGCGCTTATGGTAGCGAAGTTCGTACTATAGTTTTTACCGGTAAGCCGACTGGGATCATAAGAAGGGCCTGACACAATCGATAATATTTCACCGGAAGCTGGTTCTATAGCCACGATACTACCTGCCTTACCTTCCATCAGTTCCTCACCATATCGCTGTAGGTCGATATCAACAGTGGTTATCAGATTCTCCCCAGCAATGGCAAGTGTATCATATTTACCTCCTTCAAAATCTCCCTTTTCAATACCTCTTACATTTCTGATCTTAAACTTAACTCCCCTTTTACCTCTAAGTTGCTTTTCATAAAAAGCCTCTATACCACTTTGACCAATGTAATCGCCTTGTCTATAGTAATTAAGTGTATCTCTATCCAACTGCCTTTGATTGATTTCACTAACATATCCTAGTGCATTAGCCATAACCGGATATGCATATGCTCTGGTAGTTCTGGCCTGAATATCAAAGCCAGGAAAATCAACCAGATAGTCTTCAACCCTGGCCAAATCAGTATTTGAAAGTTGCTTAATAAAGGTATTAGGTTTAACGTACGAAAAGCCCTTAGTTTTAGACATCTTCTCATACTTGGCTTTAAACTCCTTAGGAGTAATATTGAAAAGCTCACAAAAATGAATTGTATCCAACCTGGTAACTTCCTTGGGAGTTACAGTTAAGTCATATTGCGGAGTATTGTACACAATGAGCTTTCCATTTCTGTCATAGATCAAGCCCCGGTACGGATATTCCACTATCCGGTGAATAATGTTACTTGTTGCAGCCTGAGCATATTTATCATCCAACACCTGAATGGAAAACAGTTTGATCAGAAAGATCATCGCAACGACAATCACAATCAACTGAATTACATTCTTCCGTGAATCATTCATAGTCCTCTCCTCTTATTGTAAAACAGGTATTGCGTAATCAGGATAACGGCGTAAGTAAACCACGTACTAAAAAATGCTTTAGATAAAGTAAAACCAAACAATCCGAAGCCAGCAGACTCCACAAAAAACAACACACAGTGGTGAAGGAAAATGAGTGGCAAAGTATAAAAACTAAACCATTGCCAGCCATTTAACCTAACCGTAGGCATCGATCCGGTGTCATAGCCACCCTGCGGAGTTAGCAGGTTAAGCCAGTAGTTCCTTACAAACATTATAAACACACAAGCGGCTGCATGAATTCCCAGGCTATCGTAA
Source organism: Fulvivirga marina (assembly GCF_016775155.1). Lineage (GTDB taxonomy): Bacteria > Bacteroidota > Bacteroidia > Cytophagales > Cyclobacteriaceae > Fulvivirga > Fulvivirga marina. The sequence continues at coordinate 110,558 of NZ_JAEUGD010000031.1, forward strand.
AAAATATCAACAGATATGCCCAGAATAAAGCTCAGAATCATCAGTGTAAGCACACCAGTCTCCACAGGTAACACAAGTAGAAAGGCTATATATAGAAAGCAAAATGATTTATCAAATAGGACCAGATTTTTAAGCAGGAGAACCTGTATTAGCACATACAGAAAGAAAGAAATGATTTGTAATATTAGTCTCCTGTTTAGCATTAAAATTTCTCCGCGTTAATTTCCAAAGAATCTTGTTCAGTTTTCAGGCTGTTTTTGATGAGATACACATAAGAAAGTTCGTTTAGGTCACTAGCCAGCGATATGGTAATATCGTAAAAAAGCGCATCCTCACGAACCTCTACATCTTTAACTACACCCACAGGTATCCCTTCCGGAAATATTGCATTGTAACCCGAGGTAACTATTGTATCGTTTACAAGGGGTTTTACATGCCGGGGCACATACATCAACTGGGCAGCGTAAGGGTCAACACCTGCCCATTTCACGGTAGCCAGGTCTCCGGTTCTTTTTATTTTTGCTGAAATCAAAACATCCCCATGTAATATCGAAGTGATTACTGCAAAGTGTTTTGACACAATTTTAACTTTCCCTACCACTCCGTCGTTACCAATAACTCCAAAACCTGGTTCAACACCATCAACTGCCCCCTTGTTAATAGTTATATAGTTATTAAACCTCCTCGTGGAATTATTTATAACCTTTGCGCTGAAGTATTCATATTTTTTTACAACTGTACTATCGGTTTCAGGAATGGTGACACTGTCTGTTTTTGCTAAGGAGCTATCTTTAACATGGGAAATTTGTATCTCAACAAGTCTCTGATTGAGTTGTTCTAGACGTTCCTTTAAACCTGCATTTTCCTGAGCGAGATCTGCATTAACTCTTGCCAGCCCAAAGTAATCAGAAATATTGCCTGATGACTGTAATAAACCTGCTGCCAACCTATTGGAAGAGTTAAAAAATTTAGCTCCCTGATAATTGTTGTTTTGTATAATGAACCAACTACAAATTATCTCCAGGAAAAGGAATGTCAAGAACGCTCTGTATTGATAAAGAAACAGAAATAATCTTTGCATTTACCCCTTGTTGATTCGAAGTCAAAAATTTAGTTAGCCTAACTACAAAACAATGACTATTACGTCATTAATACTGCTTTAAATGAATTCAGATTTTTAAGTGCATGTCCTGTACCTCTTACAACAGCCCTTAATGGATCTTCTGCTACGTGAATGGGTAATTTAGTTTTTAATGCCAGACGCTTATCCAAACCACGAAGCAAAGCTCCTCCACCTGTCAGGTGGATACCATTATCATAAATATCTGCCGATAGCTCAGGAGGAGAGATCTCCAAAGCCTTAAGCACAGCTTCTTCAATTTTAGAAACCGACTTGTCAAGTGCAAATGCTATCTCGGAATAAGAGATCTTAATTACTTTAGGAATGCCTGTCATTAGATCCCGCCCCCTAATTTCGTAATCCTCAGGGCCATCATCCAACTCTGTAAGCGCTGACCCTACCTCAATCTTCACTTTCTCTGCAGACCTTTCTCCTATCAAAAGGTTATGCTGCCTTCTCATGTAGTCCAGGATGTCACGGTTAAAGGTATCACCTGCAACTCTGATTGACTGGTCGCAAACAATTCCTGAAAGTGCAATAACAGCAATTTCAGTTGTTCCTCCTCCGATATCCACAATCATGGATCCTACTGGTTGTTCGATGTCGATTCCTATACCTATTGCAGCTGCAATAGGCTCATGTATCATATAAACTTCCTTAGCACCGGCGTGCTCAGCCGAGTCACGTACCGCTCTCTTTTCAACTTCAGTAATGCCTGATGGGATACAAATTACCATACGGTGTGATGAAGGGAATATCCTCTTACCGCTATCAATCATTTTGATCATTCCCCTGATCATATGCTCTGCAGCATGGAAATCAGCAATCACACCATCCTTCAATGGACGTATAGTCTTGATATTCTCATGAGTTTTCTCATGCATCTGCATTGCCTCTCTACCTATAGCCAATACCTTGTTGGTATTTTTATCTATGGCTATTATGGAAGGCTCATCTACTACTATCTTGTCTTTATGTATGATTAGGGTGTTAGCTGTACCGAGGTCAATGGCTATATCACTAGAAAAAAAATCGAACAATCCCATGTTATGTTGTCAAATGGTTAGGCTTATCAATAAGTGGAAATTTACAAATTTGTTTCTTTTTAACTTGCAAAATTACATTTTTTTAATGTTTGAAATGGCGTATTCCGGTAAATACCATAGCCATATTGTTTTTATCACAAAAATCAATGGAATCCTGATCTTTAATAGAACCACCAGGCTGAATTACTGATACTATTCCTTCACCGTGAGCGATCTCTACGCAGTCAGGAAAAGGGAAGAAAGCATCAGACGCCATCACTGCACCATTAAGATCAAAACCAAAAGTCTTGGCTTTGTGAATTGCCTGCTTCAAGGCATCAACCCTCGAGGTCTGCCCTACGCCACTAGCCATCAATTGACCATCTTTTACCAAAACAATAGTGTTAGACTTAGTGTGTTTAGCCACTTTGCTCGCAAAGATCAAGGCAGATTTTTCATCTTCAGTAGGAGCCTTTTGGGTCACTACCTTAAGGTCCTCCAACGTATCAGTTTTCAAATCTCTGTCTTGCTCTATTACTCCATTAAGCAAGCTTTTATATTGTTTTTTGGTATTCAGTTTATACTGTTGCTTTAGTATAATCCTATTCTTCTTTTGCTTCAATACCTCTAAAGCATCCTCAGTAAAGTCGGGAGCAATTAATATCTCAAAGAACAAAGAATGCATAGCCTCTGCTGCGTCTTTATCCACCACTTTATTCGTAATCAATACTCCTCCAAAAGCTGAAATCGTATCAGCGGCAAAAGCCCTGTCATAAGCCTCTTTTACCGTGCTACCAGTAGCTACTCCACAAGCATTAGTATGTTTCAGTATAGCAAAAGCGGTATCATCAAACTCTTCGATTAACGAAACAGCGGCATCAATGTCAACCAGGTTGTTGTAAGAAATTTCTTTACCATTCAGTTTCTCCAGCATCGAATCCAAGTCACCGTAGAACGCCCCTTCCTGGTGAGGGTTTTCGCCATACCTAAGCGTCTTTTTATCTCGATGGCTTTGTTTGAAACTACCTACATCCCCATTTCCATTGAAATGATTAAAGATAGCAGAGTCATAATGAGAGCTCATATCAAAAGCTTTGGCTGCAAACAGTTTCCTATCAGCTAGCTCTGTTGCCCCTCCCTTCTCTCTCAACATTTGCTCAACATCGGCATATTGCTCTCGAGACGATACGATTAGTACATCTTTAAAATTTTTGGCTGCAGCTCTAATCAAAGAGATACCACCAATATCAATTTTCTCAATAATATCCTGCTCAGATGCCCCCGAAGCAACCGTCTCTTCGAAAGGATAAAGATCAACAATTACTAAATCAATGCTGGGTATTTCAAACTCATCTGCCTGTTTCTGGTCATCAGCCAACTCCCTTCTGTATAGGATCCCTCCAAACACTTTAGGGTGCAATGTTTTTACACGTCCTCCGAATATTGAAGGGTAACTGGTCAAGTCCTCAACAGCTGTTACCTCCACACCAAGATCCTCAATAAACTTCTGAGTACCCCCTGTTGAAAAAATCTGTACATCATTTTGCGCAAGTAACTTAACTATCGGTTCGAGGTTATCCTTGTAATAAACTGATATTAAGGCCGATTTGATCTTCTTTAAAGACATGAGTTTTAATTAGTATTGAGCGTTAACTAACTCCCTGACCCAGCTCTTTTTATAGCTCAGGGTATGAAAAAATTTCAAGCTGCAAAATTATAAATTTTTAATTGAATTATTAATCACAGATTCTATTACCTGCGGATAATGTTGGTATTCTAACTGATGAACCTTATCAGCTACAATCTCAGGAGTATCTTCTTCGGCAACAGGGCACTTAGCCTGAAATATTATTTCCCCCTCATCGTACTTTTTATTGACATAATGAATACTGATACCTGTCTCTGCTTCACCTGCAGATTTCACGGCCTGATGTACCCTATCACCATACATCCCCTTACCTCCAAACTTTGGAAGTAAGGCAGGGTGAATATTGATGATCCTGTCTGGATAGGCATCTACCAAATTACCCGGAACCAGCAAAAGAAAACCTGCCAGAACAACAAAATCGATTTCATGCTCTTTCAAAATAGAGAGCACCTTATCGGTACTCATCAAGTCTTCTCTACCAAAGATCACAGCTGGCACCTGAAGTCTCTTTGCCCTTTCCAGCACATAGGCTTCAGGGTTATTGGTAAGTATTAAACTCACCTCTATTTGGGCATTACCCTTAAAGTATTCGATGATTCTTTCAGCATTGGAGCCGCTCCCCGAGGCAAAAATGGCAATTTTGGTCATATTATTTTATTAAACAGGATCATGCTCAATATCCCAAGAAACATGATCAATTTGCAATAGTTACTTAAATAGCTTAAGTCCTTAATAGTGTCAGCTCTGGAAAGCTTGTAAGCTAAAAAGCTCAATGGCACAACCAACAACAAACAAAAAAGAGTTACCTCTTTCCCTACAAAAATATAAGCTAAAAAGCACTGCCCTATAAAAAAGGCGAGTGACAATATATAAACAACATTCTTTGTCTTTCTTAACCCATACACCACGGGTAAAGTCCTGCACCCAAAGGTGGCGTCTCCTTTCAGATCTTCCATATCCTTAATGATCTCTCTGATAAGCGTAAATACAAAAGCAAAAAGTGCATAAGCTACTACCAACAGGTTACCTGACCGGAAAAGAATTTCAACAATATAAATGGATAACCCTGTAAGAATCGCCACAACAAAATTCCCTATAAAGGGCATCCTTTTTAACTGATTGGAGTATAGCCAAAGCAAGAGTGCCGAAGTAAAGTTTATAATTCCTATTTCCCATGAGAGCAAAAATCCCAGCCCAATACCTGTAAAATTTAGCACTGTGTGCGCTACCATAGCTACACGCCTCTTCAATACCTTACCCACTACCACCCTATGTGGTTTGTTAATCAGATCAATCTTAACATCATAATAATCATTTATAATGTAGCCCGCTGCAGCAACCAGCACCGAAGATAGCGACAGCAAAAACAGTTCATGGCTAGCCAAATAGTAACTTATACTTCTCTCGGCTCTTATCAGAAATAAGGCCGTGAAATATTGTGCAAACACAATGATCCATAAATTCCAAAACCGGGTAAGCTGTATAAACCCTGACAAGGAAAAGTTATTCGGTCTATAACGTGAGGATGATTCCATCAGGATAAGCTTTTGCCCTGCAAAGGTAAATCCTGACAAGTACTATTACAATAGATAGGCCGTTAGACCCTGCGAAGTTTTTGTTGAAGCATGCAGCGGCCCCGTACCTACAAAATTTTCACTTGTTTCAAAAGCCTTAGGCCTGAATAACCTTAGAACCTCAATGCTACTGAAGCTAGAAAGTTTCTGGTAGCCTGTGGGTAATAATAATTTTCTCTTACAACATAATCAGCTCCACCCTGATAGCCAAATGTATAACCGTTTGAAGCATACAACTCATCAAACACATTATTTACCTGAAAAGTAAAGGCTATATCCTTAATAAGGTCTGTATGTATTGTATACATCAACCTCAGGTCATTCACAAAATAAGCATCTAAAGATCGGTTATCATTTGATGTGTTATCCAGGTATTGCTTACCCACATATTTGGACAGCACGGATAGCTCAAGCCCCCTGATTGGAATGAATGTAATTTGAGAACCTGCTATAATATTAGGTGAGAATGCAATATCAGTATCTTTATATTTATTCTCTATGATGTTGTATTCATCAAAAGCAGGTCCATAATCGTATATAACTTCTCTGAATGAACCTATTTTATTCTGGCTAAACGTAGCATTAGCCATCACCCTCAACCAATCCAGTAGATATACTCGTCCTTGTATTTCAACACCTGTTCTATAGCTATTCCGTACATTAGTTCTCAGAGCACTACCCACGTCGTTGAGTTCTCCTGTTAATACTAGTTGATTTTCATAATCCATTAAATAATAGTTGGCCTGAATTTGATAACCAGAAGTATTCCTTCTAAAGCCGACTTCAAGGTTTCGCAAAGTTTCATGCTCGGGCCTGGATGGAGAATCTATAAAATCACTACGCACCGGCTCTCTATTAGCTATACTGTACGAAGCATAAATATTACTACTTGCATCTAGTGTATATACAAACCCAAATTTCGGATTGAAGAAATCATATTTAGCTGATAAACCTAAAAGCCTTTGATCATTATCAAGCCCGGCAACATTATATTTTACATTACGGTATTGCAGATCACCAAAGGCACTCAATTTTTCTATTAACTGGTAGTTAACTTTCATAAATACATTAAAGTCATTTTTATCCCCAGTATTGTCATAATACCTTTGCTCAATGGAAGTACCCTGAGCAAACTCAGCCCATATGATCTCTCCAAAGTGATCCCCTTTATATATGTTATAAGCCCCCCCTAATACAGCATTCAAACGCTTGCTTTGGTAATCAAGTGAATAAGTGAAGCCATAAAAATCATTGTCTAGCCATCTTCTTCTGATCAGGTCAGTGGAGGTGATAGTAGTATCTCCAATAGTTAGGTTCGGCAGACCATATTCCTCAAAATCATCACCCTCCCTAAATTGCTCATAGTACCCTCTCCCATGAGTATAGTGCAAAGATATGTTAGCCGCAAAGTCAGACATTAATTGCTGAGACAAATGCAATTGATAATGGTCTTGTTGGTAGTCATCAACCTCATCTTCATACATATACCAGTTAAATGTTCTCCCTGAAGTTCGAAGATTTTCTGCCTGCGCATCACTTACTCCATTATTGGTAATTACAGCTTCTATACCTTCAATATCATTTTCCAGAACAGCCTCTGGCGTACCGTACCATGATTGGTAGGTACGCTCTTTACCTCCGAACACCAGAGCTTTAACCAAAGTGGTTTTACCATAAAAGCCACCAGACAAATAATAAGAATTCAAATCGGAGGTTGCCCTGTCTATATACCCGTCAGACGCAATTTTTGATAATCGCCCATTGAAAGTCCACTTGTCATCAATCAGGCCTGTACCAAAACCCAGTGTATGTCTCCTGGTATCGAACGAACCAAAGGAATTGATCAATTCTCCATAGGGTTTTGCCTGCTTGATGTTGGTTTGCAAGTTGATAGTACCTCCAAAAGCTCCCGCGCCATTAGTAGAGGTACCCACTCCACGTTGTATCTGTATATTTTCTGTTGACGATGCTATATCCGGAATATCCACCCAGAAAACTCCTTGAGACTCGCTATCATTGAGTGGCACTCCGTTAATGGTCACATTTATTCTCGTCGCATCACTTCCTCGTATCCTTAATCCGGTATACCCAACTCCTGCCCCCGCATCCGAGGTGGTAACCAAAGAGGGCGTCCAATTAAGTACAAATGGAAGGTCCTGCCCCAGGTTATTATCTTCAATTTCCTCTCTATTTACTACAGTAAAAGTAGTCGGGGTTTTATCATTTGCCCTGGTAGCTGAAACTATCACCTCATCTGTCATATAAACATCGGGGGTTAAAGCTACTTCCAAACTCTCATTATCCGTTATATTCAGCTTCTGTTCATGAGTATTATACCCTATGAAAGTTACCTTTAATAAATAATCACCAGCATTAACCTTCTCAAACTGAAACAAACCATCCGCACCTACAGGCACTACTCTTTCTCCCAAAAACACATTGGCAGCCGGGAGCACCTCTCCGGTTTCAGCATCTTTAACCGTACCCTTAACAACAAATTGTCCGTGAGTAACATAAGACAACATCAGCAATGAAGCCGCGATAAACAATACCTTCATCTTGAACTTTAATTATTCTGTTAACTAAACCCGAAACAGGGGGTTCCCGGATCAATTTTAACATACCTCCCTACGCCAGCATTACCCGGATCAGGTTTCAACTCATCAATTCTCAGAGTCGTGGGTATAATCTCAGCCCTTGTATTTAGGCACCCCTATTTACTTGTAAAGGTACCAAAAAGTGGTTATTATCTCAAATAATGATAAATTCGTCAGGTAAAACCGCAGAGCAATTTTATCTTTGGCCCTATAGCCTAATAAATTATGTATAAAGTAAACGTTAACAACAATAGTTTTGAAGTAAAGCTTAAGGACGGTCAGATAGAGATTGATGACCAGTCTTTTGAGTGGGACATTGCCAAGATTAACGATCAGTCATACCACATCATTAAAGACAACAGTTCATACAGGGCTGAAATTGTTGAAGCTGACTTAAAGAATAAAAATGTCACACTGAAGATCAACGGCAATAAGTACGATATAGAGCTTAAGGATAAGTTTGATCTACTTCTTGAAAAACTTGGCATGGATGTATCTGCTTCTGCACAGATGAATGATGTTAAGGCACCGATGCCCGGGTTGATCTTTGAAATTCAGGTATCCGAGGGAGATGAAGTAAAAAAAGGGGATTCAATAATGATACTGGAAGCCATGAAAATGGAGAATGTTATCAAGGCTGGTGGTGATGGAGTAGTGAAGTCAGTGAAGGTTAAAAAAGGGGATAGCGTAGAAAAAAATCAGGTGTTGGTCCAATTTTAATAATCACCCCTGAAATATTCATTTATCCCTGTTATATTTGCAGCAATTTAAACTAAAATAATCTTCCTACTTTCAATGAGATATAAACGAATATTACTGAAGCTTAGTGGTGAATCTTTAATGGGATCTGGACAGTATGGCATAGACCCTAACAGACTGCTGCAATATGCAAATGAAATTAAAGCGGTAAAAGAAAAAGGGGTTGAAATTGCCATTGTTATTGGTGGTGGAAACATCTTCAGAGGTGTAATGGCAGAAGCTGCAGGTATAGAAAGGGTGCAGGGAGATTATATGGGCATGTTAGCCACTGTAATCAATGGCATGGCTCTACAAAGTGCTCTTGAAGGCGTCGGACTTTACACCAGGCTAATGTCTGGTATAAAAATGGAGCAGGTTTGTGAACCATTTATCAGAAGAAGAGCTATCAGACACTTGGAAAAGGGAAGGATCGTAATTTTCGGCGCCGGTATTGGTAACCCGTACTTCACCACTGACTCTACAGCAAGCCTCAGGGCAATAGAAATTCAAGCTGATGTGGTACTAAAAGGAACCCGCGTTGATGGTGTATACACTGCTGACCCTGAAAAAGACCCTACCGCCGAAAGGTACTCAGAGCTATCATTTCAAGAGGCATATGAAAGGAACCTTAACATCATGGATATGACAGCCTTCACTTTGTGTCAGGAAAACAACCTGCCTATTATTGTATTTGATATGAATAAACCGGATAACCTGCTGAATATTCTTCATGGCGAAAATGCCGGTACTTTGATAACCTAACTTTCACCTATTTCTTATACTTAGAAAGATAATCTAGACAAAACCATGGAAGAAATAAACATGTACCTTGACGAGGCCAAGGATTTAATGAATAAAGCTATTAAGCACGTAAGCAGTGAATTGGTAAAAATCCGAGCGGGTAAAGCAACTCCAAGCATGCTGGAAGGGTTAATGGTAGTTTATTACGGAAACCCAACCCCAATTAATCAGGTAGCATCTGTTACCACTCCTGATGCCCGGACACTGATGATCAAACCGTGGGAAAAGAATGTAATTCCTGAAATTGAAAAGGCTATCATTAACAGCGACCTCGGTCTTAACCCTCAAAACGATGGGGAGCAAGTGATTATCAATGTACCACAGTTGACAGAAGAGAGAAGGGTTACACTAGTAAAACAGGCTAAGCATGAAGGAGAACAAGGCAAGATCAGCGTCCGAAATATAAGAAAAGAAACTAATGACAACCTTAAGCAACTTCAAAAAGATGGAGTTTCTGAGGATGAGATTAAAAGAGCCGAAGATAAAGTCCAGGCTTTAACTGATGAATTCAATAAGAAAATTGATGAAATTCTAGTTAAAAAGGAATCCGAGATAATGACGGTTTAATATTAGTATTTGAAATATTAAACTTAAATACTTGACTTAAAAGCCACTATAGTGGCTTTTTTATTTCCTGTATTCAACGCTGTTCAATAAGCCATTGACTCCCTAAGTTAATCTAAAAAATATCATCAAAATTGGTAGCAATACCAATCCTCACACCAAAATCCTGATATTTCCCATCATAAAAAGAGGTGACTGCTTCTAGCCTGAATACGCGTAAAATATAGTTTATACCATAGCCTAATTCAGTATACCCCGAACTGGTTGTTACATTATTGATCAGATGGTTAACGAAAAAGCTTTCTCTAACTCCTGATAGTCTGACCAAAGGCATTCTGGTAATCAAAAACTTACGGAATTGATAATGCAAGTTTCCTGAAAAATACTCTTCATTAGTACTAAAGGTATAGTAGTCAAGCATTCTGAAACTACCAACGGGGTCAGTAGTTACAAACGGCGTCCTATTTCCAAGAAAATGCTTATAATCCATAAAATACATTTTATCATTATTAAGAAATGTACCAGCTCTGAGCATAACATCCACGTGACCTCGTATACCAATGTTGAACCCATATTTAAAGTCCAGCTCAACCATATCGTAATCAACTTCACTATCAAATGTTGAAATACCCTTTATATAACTTAGTTGAATAATGGGTGAAGATTTATCAATTGCAGATTTCTTCCCATTATAAATCTTGTACTTTACCCATGGCTTGTACACAAAATTCACCTCGGCAGTTAGCGCTCTATGCTCTTGAAATGTGGTCATCGGAATAGACAGACTTAGGGGAGCATTAGCTGTAAAACCATCGCCTTCAATATCAAAAAACCTATAATCAGTATTATTGAATAACTCTCTACGCTCGGCCATTTGCATATTCAAACTCATGTTCAGCTTACTATTGATTTTCTTTTTATAAGAAAATTCAAGAAAGTCCTTCTCATAGATTTTCATATAATTTCGCTCCAGAAACAGAGTCATAAATGTATTAACATACCGGTTTATTGGTTCATCATTATTAAACTGGTTGATGTACCTTCCAAAGGTAAGTACTATATCGCTTCGATTGTCAAAATCCCCAAAACCATAGCCCAGATCAAATTTCCCTGAAAGCTTTTCTCTTGCAAATGCATAACGTACGGTAGGCTTCAGACTTAACCAATTCTTGTTATCAAATGTTTTTGTAAAAGAAATTGCATAATCAACATTAAAGCCTTCTACAGTATTATAGTTAGTACCTAAAAGTGGGGTATGAATCCGCAGATGTGTTTTATCTGCAATCTTATATGTGTTACCAATAACAATATCCTGAATATGAAAGCCTTTACGTTTGGTTGTTTTTAATGTATCTCCCTCTCGCTCCAACTTTTCGATATTGGCCAAACTATCAGCTGTTGCATACCCTTTCTTCTCAGCCTGAGTCAACGGCACTGGCCTTATGTTTGCCCAAAAGCTTGAATCCTGCTCATAGGCGAGTGTATCAACCTTGAAGGTCCGGTTCGATATAATATCAGGCTCCTTTTGCTGCTTAAGCTCCATTTTCTCATATGCCCTCATAATTTTTCTCAATTGCTTCCTCGTCACCTCCTTCCCCGAAGTAAGCATCTCCTGTATCTCACTAGTCTCTTCGTTTTTGACCTGTTGTTCCAACTTACCAGCTAAATCCTCCTCAACTTTTTCATCTATCACCGCTATTTCCAAATCCAGATCGGGATTGATCTCTATCTTATAGTCACTCACTGTAGCCAGGTAATTACCCATAAACTCAAACCCCAGCACTTTCCCTTTAACATAAAACTTATGGGTGACAGGCAGCCATACATTTTTCTCCACCGGCTCATAGGTTTGCTCAATACGGAAATTTACTCCAAGCTTCGTTACTTTAAGGTCAAGACTATAAATACTCCAGTAATCCTCAACAATATTGATATAACCTTCAAAAACATTATCCCCTCTGGAGCGTGGAATAACTTTTATTTTGCTCACTTCAAAACCCTGATCTCTATAAGTACCATCATAAACAAACCTATAGTAAGAAAAGGCTTTAGGGGATAAGGGGGAAACTGACTTAGCCACCTCAGGTTCATAAAAAGACCCATTTACATAGGCATTCGGATCAGTATTATTATCATCACCTTGGGTATAAATAGAAATCACCTTCTCATTATATATATTAGGTCTGACATACTCTATATCACTAACAGATTCCGTAATAAATACCCGATCAGGATCAAACCCCTCTTTTTCCATGGCTCCTTTCATAAAAAAAGGGTAATCTATTAATTGCCCTGTACCTTTGATATATACCCTTGCGGTATATCGATCTACTTGCTGTGTATGAAACTTACTTTTGGCAATAGCCTTTCGCATAATGGTATACGCTGGGTCCTCCTTACCTGCCAGTATTTCAATATCCTTGAGCAGCATTACCTGCGTACGAAGCACTACATTCAGTTCAATAAAATCTTCGTTAACCTGAACTTCCTTTAACAGTGATTCGTAACCTACATATTGAAAAATAATTTGATAATTCCCGGGAGCTAGTTGAATTTCGTAGTATGCTTCAGCATTGGTGGTAGTTCCCGTACCGATTTCCTTCACATATATTGTAGCAAATGATAATAGTTCTCCATCGTCCCCTTTAACTACACCTCTCACACCTCCTGCATGAGCCAAAACTGTACTGAAAAAACATAACACTAACAGTACAAGCAGATGTTTACACTTCATGAAATTTATTTTGATATCAGAATACTAAGCAATGACGAGATACAAGAAATAATGTTACATATAAAACTTTTTTCCACGAATCATCTCTTCAACGCTATCAGGAACAAGATATTTAACAGATTGTCCTTTTTTTACACAATTTCTAATGAAGGTAGCCGATATATCAAGCATGGGTGCCTCCACCATTCTTACATTGGGATGACCCTTAACTTCAGAAGGCTTCGAATTTGGCCTGGGGTAAACATAAAGCCCATACTGATCCAGTATTTTATCATGATTTTTCCACTTGGGGAAACTTTTAAGGTTATCCTCTCCTATGATCAGTTTAAACGAATAGTCAGGATGCTTTTCAGTTAGATATACCAAGGTATCTATGGTATAACTTGGCCTGGGCATATTAAACTCAATATCTATAGCCCTAAGGTTATAATTATCAAAAATTGCGGAGTTAACCATATCAAACCGATCAAACTCATGTAAAAGTGATCTTCTCTTCTTGAATGGATTTTGTGGAGACACTACAAACCACACCTTGTCAATATCCGTCGTTTCCACCATTACATTGGCAATAATGAGATGCCCAATATGAACCGGATTAAACGACCCAAAAAACAAACCGATCTTCATGTAAAGATTTTTTCTGTATTCAGACTCTACGCAAAACTGTTATATAGCCTTTACGTCTGAATTGATGAAATTATCGACTAATTCTTCTGCTTTTTTCAAAGACTCATCAAGATCTTTATTGATGAGGGTAACATCAAATTTATCTTCAAATGTCATCTCAAACTTCGCCTTAAATACTCTTTGCGACAGGCTGTTTTCTGTCTCAGTCTGGCGATCCATCAAGCGATCTTTGAGTTCATCTATGGAAGGTACCTTTACAAAAACTGCCAGTGCTCTTTCTCCAAAATATTCCTTTAAGTGCAACCCACCTTTGACATCCACATCAAAAATTACATGTCTACCTTCCTGCCAGATTCTTTCAACCTCCGACTTTAACGTACCATAGAAGTTACCAGCATATACTTCCTCCCACTCTATGAACTCTTCATTATCGATTTTCCTCTTAAAATCTCCAGGGGTGAGAAAGTAATAGTCCTTGCCATTCTCTTCATTTCGTCCACGTTTATCCCTTGTACAAGCGGATATCGAAAACCCTAGCTTAGGGTTGGTGGCCAATAAATGTTTTACAATAGTTGTTTTACCCGATCCGGATGGAGCGGAAAAGATAATAGCTTTACCGTTATGCATTATTTATTCTTCAGCGCCTTGAAATACTTTGGACTTGATCTGGTCTACAAGGTCACTGGGTACCTCTTTATCGTAACATTTTTGCTTTATCAACTCTTTGATAGCCTTATCAACGTTATAGATCTCATAGTAAGGCATGCAGTTCTCAATATGTTTTTTGAAATATTCCTGCTCTTTAGGACCGGCTTCTTCATCAAGAACCAGATTAAGTATCTTCAGACACTCCTTATGGTCTGGCTGAACGCCTTGAGCGTTCCTTGACGAACTTTCGTCAAATGAATCTGTAGAGGATAATCCCATAAACTATCTAATTTTTGTATCCCATTTTTTTTGCATAATCGCTGAGCCTCTCTTTCAAGAGGTTTCTCGCTCTGTGTAATCTGGATCTTACTGTACCTATGGGAATATCCAAAATTTTGGCCATCTCATCATACTTAAAGCCTTCCAGGTCACAAAGAATAATAACTGTCCTAAAATCAACATCCAGGGAATTAAGCGCATTGGAGATTTCATCTCCAATCATATCCTGTACCGTCTCAATACGCAAATCCGTGGTTATAGATTGATCAACATCTTCAGAGTTATAAAAAGTTTCAACCTCCTGATAATCCACCTTAGAAGGCTGTTTACTTTTCTTCCTAAAGTCGTTAATAAAGCTGTTTTTCAGTATTCGAAACAACCACGCTTTGGCATTAGTTCCTTTTTCAAACGATTCGATAAACCTGTACGCTTTGAGATATGTATCCTGTACCAGGTCTTTGGCATCATCTTCATCAAAAGTTAACCTGTAAGCAAAGTTATACATTGAATCTATATGAGGGAGAAACTCCTTTTCAAAGGTCTTTTCCTTCTCTTTTTGCGAATAACTTTGTCTTCTAGTCTCGGACATTGGGTCAAAAATAATAATTATGGATTAATTTATGGTCTAATATCTGTTATTACTTTCCTATACGTAAACCATTTCTTTTTGTGTCTAATATATACGCAATTAAAACTGGTCATAGATGTCTCTTATTTTGTTTCAGACAATTCACCATAATGAGAACAACGAAATAAGCATTTGGTTAAGTGCTTCTTAGAAATTAGGAAATATTACAGGAATTCAAAATGACAAGAATCATTAGCTTTGTCCGATGAAAATCACATCACGCACTTATGGCAATCACCAATGGAGAATACTCAGTTCTCCTGAAAACATAGCTCTATTTGAGGTAATTGCTCAAAAAAAGTATGCGTTGATAAACCCGCTGAAACAACACCATCGGAGCCTTGTATACCACATTGAAATCAATGGCAAGGCATATGTATTAAAAGTACCTCTGGAAAAGAATAAGAGGAAGTGGATCCGGTTCACCACACTTTTCAGAGACGGTGAAGCCTTCAAAAACATAAAAGGAATGCTTAAGTATGAGGAGCTTGGCTTGCATACTACCAAGCCTGTTTTAGCTGCCGAAAAACGAGTATCCGGAATGGTAACAGACTCGTGGTTACTCTACGAATACCTTGATGGTGAACCTTGTCTGGATCACGAAGAGTATTACCCTTTGGTGATCGATGAATTGAAGTTGATCCATGAACGTGGCTATCTTCACGGAGATCCTCAGATACGTAATTTTTTATTCAAAGACGGAAACATTTTCGTTATTGACAGCAACCCAAAACCAATAGGTCTTACTGGCTTTTCTCGTGCTTACGAATTTGCCTACCTCAGAAAAAGTGCTCCGGGTATAGAAAAGTATTTCGGAGAAATCAATGATTGGTGGCTTTACCGCCTGGCTTACTGGTACGACATCTATGAAAGGAAATTTGTACGCACCAGAAGAAAAATAAAGAAACTAATTCTTTTTAAGAACTAGGTATTCCTCAGTCCGGAAGTACTCTTTATAATAAGGGCTTTTAGTTATTTCCCATTCTTTAAACCAAGGAAAGTTCTTGTCATTTTTTCTTTTGGTGTCAACCACAATATAATCCATCCCGAACTCTGCAGCTATTGTCATTAACTCTTTCTGAGACAGCTTACGTTTCTCCTGATCTTCGATATATTCATATGTTTTGAAAGAGCATATTTCATAATCACCAATACCATTATAAATAAACTCCCACGGTGCCAGAATTCTTGAACAGGGCTCCAATCGAGCCAGTAATTGCTCATGTGACGCTACAAAATCGCTATTCTTGCCATATATTTTGACAAACGACATTCCTGCAAAAACAAAATGCGCCACAACAGCAATCGTTAAAGCTGTTTTTACCACAACTGATTTTGAATCTCGCAAGTGATAAATCACTAATCCGGTAATCATCACCATAAATGGCATCAGATACACGAGGTAACGTGGGCTATGACCACTTGTAAACACACCAACCGTGATTATCAGAATAATTGTATATGCCAACAACCTGTAATACTGTTGCTTTAACAACCTAAACCTCGTAATAAGCGCCAATATGAAAAGTCCACTAACACCCCATACATCCTGATCCCAGAAGTAACGTTTGTGCTCATTAAGCAGACGTGCAATATTATTCCATATAATACCAAATATACCTCCCTCAATCTTCTCCCCAAACGAATCCTGGTGAGTTGGCCAGTGCTGCATTTGGTACTTGTAAGTTTCGATGCTATCCATATCCCATAGGCCAATTGAATAAATGGAGCATACCAAACCTGTAGTTACAGAATAAATAACCAGCCCCTTCCACTGCCTGAAAAACAGTAAAAACAAAAATCCCGCAATCGGAAATACCAGAGCATTAAGGTGTGTAAGAAAAGCCAACCCGGCAAACACTGCCCCTAATATGTAACGCTCTACTTTTTTATTTTCGATCGATTGGTATAAAAAAACGAATGACAAAAAGCCCAAAGTCATTACCATCACTTCGGGTCTGAACATAAAACTTCTATGAATTAGCTCAGGAATGCCCAAAAACAGCACTAAAATCAAAAGCGCCAATTGACTCGAGTTATTCAGGTATTGCTTGCTAAAGCGATAAACAAAGTAAATGCACGCAAGAAAAAGTAAAAAAATGAAGGTCTTAAATATATAAACATTCCAGCCAAAAAGAGTGATCAGCAAAGCTCCGGTCCAAACAAACAACTTATGAAAAATAAGCATGTCACTGGACCAGTTAAAAACCCCCGGCATGCTTTTCAATTTCACATTTCCTTCTTTCACAAGCCAGTAGGCCTGCTCTCCAAACCATGGCTCATCCTGCTGAAGGTATCTGTGGTAAAGGCTGATTAAATACAGGATTGCTAGTAAGCTTATGATACTAATCAGGAACTTCCTTGAAAAAAAAGTGTTGTGAAATCTTTCGATCATAGGAAAGTAATATATTTGACCCTTCTTTTTAACTTCATGCTTTTGAGGATATGCAATTATGAGAAATTATTTGGCAAAACCATTTGTTTGGGGAACGGTTTTATTTTTGGTAATTGTGTTGGTACAGCTTACCCTATCATTTGATAAAAATGGGGGACGCTTAATATATCCAATTGATGACACTTATATTCATATAGCCATAGCCCGGAATTTCGTTGAATTCGGACAATGGGGAATAAGCAAATATGAATTTTCCTCTACATCTTCTTCTCTGCTATTTGGCTTAGTACTGGCATTTTTCTTTAAATTATTTGGAGCGGTAGAGATTATACCGTTATTGCTTAATATCCTTTTCTCTATTGGTTTAATCTATACCGCAGAACGATATCTTAGCAGTCAGAAAATAGATAAATATATAATTATCATCACATCAATATGTCTGGTGGTGTTTACGCCACTAACGTCCATGGCCGTTAGCGGTATGGAGCATACTCTTCACATAGTCCTTACTATATGCTTTGTATTTGAGGGTTCAAGAATCCTTTCAAAAGAAAATATTACGTTTAAAGACATAGTACTTGTTTCAATTTTAGGTGTGTTAATTGCCATGGTTAGGTATGAGGGACTTTTTCTCATTGCCACATTTAGTACAATTTTCTTTTTAAGAGGATACTATATCAAAAGTATCGTCTTTTGTTTAATCGCCATTAGCCCAGTTATCATATTTGGACTTATATCGATAGAACAGGGTGCATATTTTTTACCCAATACTATTATTGCTAAAAGTAATGCCGGAGAACTCTCCGACAATAAATTATGGGATTTTATATATAAAACAGGTGATAAATTCCTATATCATATAAGCCGGTTGTACCTTACGGTGCCTATCGTATTGTTATCATTTATTTTATACTATGAACGTAAGCAAAAATGGTCATTAATTTACTATACAGCCTTAATGACTCTGGCAGCTATTTTACTTCATTCTGCTTTTGCCAGTGTCGGAAGGTTCTTCAGATATGAAGCATACCTGATGGCCCTATCTGTTTTTTCCATTGCATTGTGGGTCGGGTTGCACAAAGAGAACATAGCTGCTTATTTTAAGAACTATCCCTATCGTACAGTTTTAATAGTTCTATTATTGATGGCACCTGCTGTAAAAAGATCATATAGAAGTATAGGTCGTACAGTGCAGGCTACTCATAATATTCATGATCAGCAAATTCAGATGGCGCAGTTCCTCAATCAAAACTACAGTGAGGCCACCGTTATGGCCAATGATATAGGTGCCATCGCTTTTTTTAACCCTGACCTGAAGGTTATCGACATGGTCGGACTTGGAACACTTCAAACTCTTGACCTGATAAGAAAATCAAACAGTGATCAGGAAATGAGACATGGCTATCAAAAAATCGCTAAGGAAAACCACGCCAGCCTTGCATTAATATATGATCATTGGTTTGAAGGACAAATTCCTGAACAATGGAAAAAAACTTTTACATGGACTATAACGAATAATGTCATTTGCGGGGGGACTACAGTTTCATTTTATGCCACTGATCCGAAAGAAGTTGATGAGTTAATGAAAAGTAATAATAATTATTCTTTGCCAGATGATGTAGAAGTAAAAAAATTAGACTTAAGTAATTAAGGAATAATTAACTTAGACACTGTATACCCATGTTGCCCCTCTATATGAATAAGTAGCATACTTCCGGAAATGTCATTTGATAAGGGGATGTTTATTGTTTTTCTTCCAACTCTTTTTTTATCTACAAATACTAACCCTGTCAAATTAACTATTTTATAAGCATAAATTAATTGACTGGAATTAATCACAATTTCATTTCCGGCAAAATGAATTTTCACCATCTGTTTATCAATATTCTTTGAAGATAAAACTATTGATGAAGTAATTACATCCGATCTAAATTTTTTGAGGTTTTCATGCATTAGTAAGGCCTGACCTTTAGTAAATAAATTCATACAACTATCATCTGAAAGATCCATGAAATTCTGAACCATATCAAGAGTACCGCAGCTTGTTTTACCTAAATCACATCCGGCAGACGGCGCTTCTTGTAAGGGGGTATCGGAAAGTCCATCATCAACATCACAGGACTGCCCGTCTCCCCATAGATGGGTCAACCCCAACCAATGCCCTATTTCATGAGTAGCGGTCCTTCCCTGACTATATTCCTCTGCCAAGTTTCCTTGAGTTCCAAATGCCTTATAATCAATCGCCACGCCATCCACTAATGAATCCGTACCAGGAAACGTGCCGAATCCATAAAAGCTATCAGCTAAATTCGTAACATAGATATTTAAGTACCTTCTGGTGTCCCATACATTTTTACCCCCCAATGAATCAAAAAACAAACTGTTATCACCCTCAAAAAAAGGCTTATCTGTAAAAGTTCGGGTAATTCCATTAGTACTATAACCAAGGGGGTCCGAACTGGCCAGCTTAAAAAGTATTCCGGCATCTGCTGCCACTGACTTAAAAACTTCCAATGTTAAGGAGGCATCTGTATTTAACCTGCGGTAATCCCTGTTAAGCGCATTAATTTGAGAGTGAATTTGTTCATCAGGAATGTTTTGTTCGTCAGTTGAATATACAACATGAACAACCACATTTATAGTTAAAACTTCATTTTCTAAACGTGTTGATCCATGCCCATGCTTATAAGCATTGTTAATGGGCTGTTCCTGCTGAACGAGACATCTTGACTTCTGCCCATACACAAAGCATGGGACAATTAGTAGAATAACGCCACAAATCCGATTTAGCATTACCATCATTGAACATAACAAGCTCACAAATTAACAAACCTAAATACTTTGCTCTTACCTGAAAACAATACCTTTAGATAGTATACTCCAGGAGAAAAAGTACTGACATCAAAGCTGATGGTAGCTTCTTCAAGAGAGGTATCCCTTATTTCCAAAGCCCTTCCCCAAGAATCATATATACCTATTTGAACTTTACTCTGCTTATTTAAGGTAATATCCAGATTTAATTCACCGTGTGTTGGGTTTGGATAAAGACCTGTTTTTAAAATCTCTGTAAAGAGCAATACTTCATCCTCCACTTGCTGCCTTAATAACCTGACAGTAATTGTTTTAATTCTGGTACTATTGCATTGTCCATCACTAACGATCAAACTGGCATCATAACTCCCCTCCGTTAGATATACATGATATGGATCAGACTCAAAACTAGATACTCCATCTCCAAATGACCACTCATAACTTGCGGGTGACGGGTAGGACAGATCAATAAACTGCAAAGTATCGCCGACATCAACAATGCTTGATGCCAAAAACCGGGCAGTTATTGGCTTCGGATCATTTATAACATTAATGGTATCTTTCATTATACAACCGCTGCTTCCTTCAACAGTCACAAAATATTGGCCAATACTACTCACCTCTAATACGTTTTGAGATGAAATTACGCCCGATAGTGAACTCCACTCGTATAATGCCTTTTCAAAAAATGGCACCTCAAGCAACAAATTACTATTTACACATATTTTAACAGTATCCGGCAGATCGAAAGTTAAATCAACTATCTCAACTTCATCTCTAGCCAAACATCCCAGGGCATTAGTGACCTCAACCCAGTATGTGCCAGAATTGACCGCATTGAGTATCCTGTTTGTTGATCCGTCAGACCATAGGTACGTACTTCCCAAATTCCCGGCGTCCAGGCTTATACTCTCTCCATTACAGATGCCTTTATCCGCCCCTAAGTCAACCATCGGTTGATTTTCTGCATTTAAGCAATCACCAAATTCACAAGATTGTATTATAACAGTATGTGTTGCAGATTTTGTACACCCAAAGTTTGTTGATGCATCTAAGGTAACCTGATATGTTCCACTGTTCGTATATACTTTTTCAGGATGAATATCTGATGAAGACGTTCCATCCCCGAAGTCCCAGGTAAAGTTTAAACCTCCTGAAGAAATAGTAGTATTATTTGCGAAGAAAACAGGCTCATCAGCGCAGGCCGCTGTATAATCAAAGTCAACAACAGGAGCTTCATATATCTGAATTTGCTCCTGTATCACATCAGAGCACCCAGCATTGCTTACTACTTCAAGGCTTACTGTATACACTCCTTCCAACAAATATGAATGCGATGGATTCTGAAGTGATGAAGTTTTCCCATCACCAAAATCCCAGGAAAAAGAAAGACCATTGGTACTTAAAATAGTTGAATCTACGTCTGATAAGTTCTGAAAGACCACGTTTTCCCCCATACAGGCATTGTTCACAGAAAACGCTGCTATTGGATAAGGCGCCACATAAACATCCATAAGTTCAATATCAGAACAACCATACTCACTCTCTGTGGTCAGTTCAACTGTATACTTTCCGGGAGAAGGATATTCATACTGCGGGTTCATTTGTGCCGATATATCCGTATCGGTCATTGGGTCACCAAAATTCCAACTATGGGTAAGATTTCCTTCTCCTGAAGAGGTATTGGTAAAAGAGGTTGTTTCGCCTATACAAACAATAGCAGATGTAAAGGAAGAAGATGGAATTTGCCTTTCGATTAATTGAATAGTATCTGAATTTTCACAACCACTCTGGTTACTAACAACCACACTATAGGTTCCTGAACTTGAAACTGATATGATTTGTGTTGTCTCCCCTGTAGACCATAAATAAGTATTTCCGGGATTACCTGCATCAAGCACAATATTATCCCCAGCACAAAAGTTGACCACGGGTTCTCCCAAATCTACAGTTGGTGCTGAGGAACAGTTAGCATCTGCCAGGGTAAGCCATACAGCATTAGTAAGATTCTGACCCGTAACTTCAATAATATTTGAAGCTGTATTGATTATTCCTCCCAACTTTTCCCAGGTAGTTCCGTTATCTGAAGATGAATATATTGCAAGGTCACTTTCAGCAATTCCATTCAGCTCTGGGGTCAAATAAGAAAATTTCAAGCTTTGAATAAAATCTCCTCCAATCAACTGCACTTTATACATTCTTGCAATACTCCCATCAGACACACTGGCAGTTGATGTATGTAATCGCTGAATGATAGTTCCTCCGCTGATATCACCTTCAAGGTACAATCCCAAACCTCCAAGACTTTCTGAAAATGATGGATTCGAATTTACAACATAATTAAGATAACCACTTCCGGTGCTGTATATTCTGTTGTTATCGGTTTCTAATTCCAATACACCACTAAACCCCAAATCAATAAAACTATTGTTAAGGTTCAGACTTCCGTTGGAAAGAGACAAATTATTCTCTACAGATATATTTCTTTGAAGATTAACAGTGCCTGCAGATTTATTTAAATTCAGATCATAGAAAGTTAATTGCGAGTTCCCTGAAATAGCCTGATCCATTGACCCATTCATTATGACCATTCCATTATTATCAAGAAAAAGCTCAAAACCCGAATTGTTAAGTATATCACCAGTAATCCTGACCTCCCCAACATTTGTAACTTGAGGATCAAAATTAGCATTAAGGGATCGAGGTTCATTTTGATAGTCTCCCTGTATGTTAAGGCTGGTACCAGGCAATATATAAATAGCGGCACCCTCATTGTACAGAGTTGACTGTGCATGTACCAGAGCTGTACAAAGCAAGCACAACAAAGTAGTTTGAAAAATAATATTTCCCTTCACTGATAATGCTTCAAAGTTTCATAATAAAAGCCAACACATAATAGGGAGGACGATTTTCATGGGCTTGGCTTGAGCCTGCGGTCGCAGTAGCTCCAAGTATAGTATGCGTATGTGAACCAGCTGTACTTGTAGTTGGATCGGCTATATTAAAACCATTTTGACCCGTTGGAGAATATACAACGTTAGATCCTCCCGCGCCATGTTGATCCATAGGCACGGTGTGAGTATGATTTCCTGCAGCTTGGGTATATAGAGTTCCATTGCCATGGCTATGGCTAGGCATTTGAGACTGTGTTAAGGTGACAGACTCACTACCACCTGTCTTTCCGTTTGTGGCTCCTCCTGTACTTCTATTTCCAGGTTGATTATAATCTGTAACCGAAGGATTGTAACCAATAATAAATCGACCTCGCAAATCCGGTGTACCATTGGTTCCGTTACATAATGCCCAACCTGTAGGAGGTGTACTCCCGGACCACATAATTATTCCTCCTTTTGGAACCGGGCCATTTCCTGAAGCATTTAGCCCGTAGCTGGTAGCACTGACCTCACCTGTCACATTAACATCTCCTGTATGACTTATATCACTGCTACCGGCACTTCGTACCATTTCATTGAGAGCAAACCAACCCGCATTGTAAAAATAAAATCGACTTTCATCCTTATTATAAACCAGTAAGCCCTCAGCCGGAGAACTAATGAGTGTCATTTCTGCACTCGTCATCCTTGGAATCAAAATTCCTTTATCATTAGCATTTATATCCAAAATTGACGATGGATCTGGATTAGGATTGTTAACCCCAACCTGCCCAAACAACACTGAAGTAAATAAATACGCACATAAAAAAAGTAATGTTCTCATACTAAAAAAATATTTTTAATCCTGTAATTTTCATTCAATTAGTTCAGCTATTATGCCTGACTTAATAACCTCGCCATCATTTTGGTAACACCTCACCTCATATTTATATGTATGGCCTTCTGACAAATCTTTGTCACGATATTGCATATCTTTTAACAAACCTGTTACAGGTCGTAAAGTATTTTCCGCCTCTCCTTTGTAGATAATAAATCCTTTACATTCTTTTCCTTCGTATTCCCAGATGATATCCAGTTGCTTCTTCCGCTTATTATATTTCAGCTTTACCTCCTTAAATTTGCCGCTTACCTGTTTTATAGCAATCTCCGCTTTCATCACATTCGAAAATTCTGAGGCATTTCCACTACTATCTACAGCCTGTAGCCGATAGCTAAAATTACCTCCCGTTGATGCTTTAATCTTATAAATGTTTTCAGAAGCTGGGATCTCTGCAACGGCATTCCATAGATCTCTTTCCTTTGAACTTTGGAGCACATACCCTTTTACATCTGGTTCAGGGTTTTTAAGCCAAAGGATTTCAATGGAGTCACCTGACACTAGCACTTGTTTGATAAAGGGTTTTACCGGTGCCGTGACATCCGGCATTCTGGCTCTGACGACTTTTGATGGTTCACTTCTGTTGTATGAAGTATCCACTGCCACAATTTTATATAGAAATGTATTTTTAGCATTCTTAGGCAATGTTTGAGTAAAAACGTTCCCTTTTAAAGGTTGGGAATTTAAAAGCACATAATTCTTACTGTCATTTTCATTAACTGTTCTAAAAATTAAGTACCCTCTCAAGTCAGGTTCTTCATTGGCTGCCCACGATAAAACAAACTTCCCTGTGTCTGACTTTATTGTAACACCTTCAGGTGATGCAGGAGGAATCACATCTTGAACTTCAACATAAACCGGGGAAGACACCCCTTCATTCCCAGCATAATCCACAGAGGCTACAGTGTAATAATAATTACCCGGGTAAGCTACCTGATCGAAAAACACCGTATCTGAATGAGCCAGTAAATTAGAATTTACCAAATCATACGGCCCGTCAGAGAGTACGCTTCTATATACATTGAAACCGGCCAGGTCTTCTTCCGGAACAATATCCCAGGACACCTGAATATTTAATGTATCCACTTTTCTAAGTAAATTAACAGGTGCTTTAGGTGGAGTCACGTCCTCGACCTGAACTTCTACCGTCTCAGAGCGTTGAGTTTCACCTCCAAAGAAGTCCGTTCCGGCTATTTGATATTTATAAATCACGCCCTGACGCAAGCTATCATCCCGGTACATTATACCAGATTGAGGGGCATTGGCATCTTCGTTTTCGGAAAGCACAATAGGCCGGCCATTTAGTTTTATTTCTTTACCATCTATTGATGATGTCCGGTAAACGTTTACCCCATAAAACCGCCCCTCTTCAGCAAGCCATGAAAAATTGGCCGTATAGTCTTCCAAACTTGCCTTAAAGGATTGAACAGGTGCTTCAGCCATATACTCACCGGCCGTTATTTCAGGTGAAGTAGCTAATACCGATTCTTCTCCATTATTAATGATCCGAACCTGGTACTGATAGGTGTCACCCCAATTTATACTCGCATCATCGTACTGTATGCCCAAAAACCGACTGAACTCCATGCTCTGAAATGACTTGATAAATAAATTGATCAACAAAAAGCCCTCCGCCTGTTCCGGATTATCATTCATGATCTCTACCATTACCTCCAGATCCTCATCCTCCTGCAAGGCCTCCATTGACACTGTGCTTTTCTTTAAGACCGGTGTGGAGTTTAGCTTTGTCCATTCATCTTCACTGGACTGTCTGCGGTATACATTAACACCCTCAGGATACCATAGTTGTTCTGTATACCACTTGACGTTGATAACAGGCGACTCCAATGATGTATTGGGTGCGTTCTGTACCAGAACTCTTCCTGTTTGGGCGAAGAGGGAACTAGCAGTTAGAGTTAACAGAATTATCGATAGTATTTTCACAAAAAAATTCATATAATATTTCACCTAAAAAATATTCCCATAACCACTTACATAATTAGCTATAAAGATTTTGATAATTGATTCATTCTAGCCGATGCGTATACTTGGGAATACTTCCCCCAATAATCTTTTATTTTTCTAATGATCCAATCAATATCAGATTCACTTATTTTGGTTTCGTCCAAATAATTTTTTAGTGGTTTGGGAATTTTCGTTTGTAAACTTCTCTTTACTGACATATTAAGCATCTCGTCTAAAACCAAAATGCTCTTATCAGCATTATATAGTTCTCTTAATTCATTTAAGGCATCAATTAACCGTTTCCAACTATTCTTGAAATTCTCAAACTCAAGCAAGCCTTCCTGTATACTAGTTTTATTACCAGTTCTCAATAGCTGCCGACTCTTATTAAGTAACACTATATTTTCCCCTACAGCGGCTCTAAAGTAGTCAAACAAGGGATCCATAATCCTATAAACAACATCAGCCTTACTTAAGCCTGGATTATCTTCTATATATTTAATAATGTGTTTCATTACCTCATTATCTCAAAAATTACCTCATACCCATAGATTCCATCAACATTTTCCGTTAACTTCTTTACTTCCTTTAAATAACCGAACCCTCTGCTTCTGGCATAATCCCCAGTGATTGTTTCAAATACCGCCATGGATTCATCCATCCTTTCCAGTGCCTCCTCGAAACGAATAAGATTAATAGACTTGTTATCGGGAAGATCTGGATATAACTCACTATTTTTCACCCACAAAGCCTTGATACCGTTTACATTATTTCTCCCGAAATGATACAATGCCATATCTAATGCATCTTCCGAAACACCCTTTATTTGTTGGTTATTCATCCCAGTCGGCTTCTTTAAATTACCAATCAAATACCCTTCTTCAGTTAATCCAATTTTCCCAAACATATCTTTACTATTAATATTTGGGCCTGTTTTATATTTAAAACTAAATGTAAGTTCATTGGAGTAACCTGTACCTAAGTCATTATTAGTAGTTTTTTGCATAAAAAATATTCCATCTTGCCTCTCGTAAGTGAGTAATGCATTCTCTTTCTTGATAAAGAGTTTAATTTTCTCCTCAAAACTTAATTTGCCCCCTCCTGTAACTCCATGAACCCACTGTTGCCAGCCTTTATTTTTTATATCAGCTGATACCTGATCCGCCGCCTTTCCGGGATTGTTTTCCAAGTAATTACTTACAAATCGAATATCATCAATTTTATCAGAGAGATCTGTAATTTCAGCATTGTCAAGAACCTCCCAGGCATTAACTAACTTAGCATCCTCATCAATAGCATCCGTAAGCAATTTCCCGGCTTCAGTACTTTCATCAGTGGCGGCTTTAAACCTCTCCCATTGACATTGGCCAAATCCACTAAACGTGATAAGTGTCAGTAAAAAAATAAATAGAACTCTCATACTCTCTTTCCCAAAAACTATTATTTACATTGAAAATTTTTCACCCGTTCTAGCACCTCCGGATTTCTTCTTAAGCGGTCATTTACACCTACTCTATTTAATTGCGTCCAAGCTTCTACCAGTTCAGGAGCCTCATTGTACTTAACCAGTAGCTTATCGTTGGCCAGTATATCATCTAAAAGTTTACTGCTCTCTAGTGGATCTAAGACATCGATATTTGCCAAAAGCTTAGGATTTTTAATATTATCTCGCGCTCCTGGCATTTCCAAAAGCTTAGTAATTTTAACATCATCGACTCTAAAAATTGCAGCGAGATAATATCTATCTGCATCTTTAGGAAAGAGTTTACCTATATTAGAAATGGCTTCTGCACCAAGTCTGGTCAACTTCACCTCTCCACCAGTAGCAAAAGGCACCGCCATTCCGGCAGCATAAAATGATGCATTTGCATAGTCACCCTTAGTCAAACTATAAATCGTTCCTGCAAAATCGAATACTATATCCAATCCCACAACGGAGAATACGACTGAGCCAGCATCAATCACGGTTTCTATCGGATCTGGCACTACCCACAACGCCTCATCGGGAATATTATATTGACTTATAACCTCTGAGCGAAAACCTGTATATTCTTCATAGATATGATTTGAAACAAATTCATGTATATATTCACGGATGTAAGACTCTTTAATATTTTCCTCTATAGCTACATATTTATAATCGCTTAGCTCCCTCTCCTGCTCCATTAACTCGTGATACCTTGTGAAGAAGTGAATATTTGCTGCCCGGTTAAAAGTGGTTGGGTGAGCATTTAGTTCTTTAACTTTTTCATAATATTTATTAGCTACACTAATGTTTTTATCTTCAAAATACCTGAAGGTAAGTACTCTATCTTGCCCGGTAATATACGATGAAGCTGTCTTTTCCACGTATTCAAGTTTGCCATCAAAGCGCATTATAAAGCTCAAAATGGTGTAGGGTTTGGCAAGGCCTGAATAGACTTCATTAAAGTACTCCAGCAAGTCCGTTAATGCTTTGCCATTTCCGTTCTCTCCGTACCCACTATTTCCTGGAAAAGGGAAAAATACATCTTTAACACCTAAAGCCCCTGTATTATATCTAATGCTTGCATCTTCATATACAGTGTATGGTATCGTTATAATTAATTCGGTTTGACTAGCTCCCGCCTCTTTATTTACGTCTTCGCTAAATTTCTTCCAATCAACCTTATCCAAATAATACTCAACTTCCTTAATGATGACATAAATAGAATACTTGCCATCGGTTTCCTGATTAAATGCTTTGATCTTGTCTTCGATATGTTTGGAGTTAGAGGGATTTATTGCATTAAATTTCTCTGAGATACTCACAAATCCGTTTGAACCTTTTAATTGTTTAAATGACGCAACAAACCGGCTTACATCACTGGCGTAATTAGCCGCCTTTTTTTCTTTTGTATCCTCCACATAAGCTGCAAGAGGTTTTTGATTAATAATGGTAAGCTTTGAAGCATCAGCAAGTGTAAATTCATCTGTTGTTTCCGACTGCGGTTCATCTCCTTTATAATCCCTCAACCCCTGTATATAAGCATCCACATGTTTTTCAAACACTTCATTATGATCCTGTCCTGCATATTTAAAAGAAGAAACTTTACCATTCATCTGCTCTTTGAGTCCGGAGAATGCTTTACCGGGATATACTGCACGTTGAAAAGCATGAGTAGGCACAAGATCTTTATCTTCAGTTTTACCGAGGTAATAAAGCGTAAGGGGTGTAATTCCCAAGAGGGCATGCCTTCCTGTTTCATCTTTGGTCAGATCACTCTGATTATATGCAGCTTTAATTGAAGCCTCAATGATTTCCTGCGTGTTAATGGGGGATTCCTTGGTAGCAGAAACTTTTTTTCCATCACTGGAATATCTGAAATCCAAAAGATGCCCATTTAGCAATACATAGAGTGATATTGCATTCTGCTCAGCCAGCTCAACAAGCTTTTTATTTACGCTTTCAGTTTCTGTAACAAACGGCTTCCCAATCGCTTTTACATGTGTCTCCTTGTTCAGAAAGTCGACATCTGACAGGTCTATAATGTAATTATTCTCAGCACTCTTTCCATTACGCTCATTCCAAGTATTTTGAGCTATTTGTTTGTTCAACCTTTCTGTTATGATCTTCACCAGCTCCGGATTGCCATCATTGGCCGTAGCTATGGCAGTAATAAAAGATAACAAAAAGGCTAATCTGTATCGTTTTTTATTCGGCATCTCCTGCAACAATGTTAATTTGTTCATTCACATAGTTTATCACCATGGCTTTAAGCTCTGTTCTGTTCTCTGGCTTGCGGGTCATATTAAGAATCAGATCGGCTATCAGTTCAGGGCTATTGTCCCTAATGCTTTGGGCAAACCGGTTAATGGTCTCCTGATCATCAATAACTCCTGCAAGAAACGTTTCAATATTAATCTCAAGCACAACTCTGGCTGCAGCCAAAAAAAACTGACGATGCGACTCTATCATTGCATTTATATTCTCATCGCCCCTTAAGGCTATCAAATCAGCCTGGGTTCCTTCAAAACTGTCCTCTACCTCCTCAAAATATATAATATTATTATCGCCTTCCTCAGCATTAACCGTAAGCTGATAACCTTCACTCTGTAAATAGGTAGTATGTTGCTGCCCAATCGCCTCTTTCAGCCCCTCTTGCGCCGTGGTTAAAGAATCAATTTTCTCTCTCGCGGCCTGTACTCTTTCCCTAATAACCTCTTTAAGTAATTCCTTTAATATTTCTTCAACATCGAGATTAAACTCCTTCACAATAACATTAACTGAAATAGATCCGTCAGCAGATGAAAGTGTGACCACCTTCTGCCCTACTTCGCTAACATCAACACTCGCTGTCATTCCATCTGGATTAATTACTCCCTCCCACTCTACAGTTTCACTATCTGTTATAGCTCGTAGCAGAATCGGTTCTTCATTTTTCCAGACCTCTATATTATTTCCATGCACATAGTTCTGATCATTGAATCGTAGAGCAAGATTTGGAATCATTGAATTACCCAACAGCTCCTTAATTCTGGTCATTCCCTTAAAAAGCACTTTATTAACAGTTTCTTTAGCACCTGCGGGTGCGGAAAACTCCTGAGAAGTCAATTCGGCATTCATTTGACTTGCAACCTCATTTAGATTTATATCAATTTGTTCACTGCCCGATAGGGTAATCTTCACTTTATATAGGGTAAGTTCATTATTAGGTACAAAAATCACATTGGAAACTATATAAGGAGCATTTTTCGAATCATCCCTTGCCAGTGAGATTTCATTTAACTTTTTAATAGTCCAATGCTGATCTTCTATTAAGCCATACGGATAGAAATTAACAAAAGAAGACTCTTTAAATTCATAAATCTCACTTTGCAACTCTCCATTAAAAAGAAATGCACCCGCTATGTCGCCAAGTTCTGAAGCTCCTTCGGCCAGTCCTTCCAGATCAACACGATCATTCACATCTACATTAGAATAAAGAGAATATACAGTTACCCAATCCCTTAACCGTCTAAAGAGTTTTCTTTTGTCTACAGAGTCTGCAGGTATGATTGAATATGAAACTGACATTGATTTATCAATTATTTCATGCCCTGTATAGGCCTGCCCCCATTCAGGTATCAGTATCAGTGCAAATATCAATATGCTAATGGTTCTATATACCATCATATTTCATGTTCAAGTTCTGCATTGAATTTCAAAGTAACTATGCTAAGCAGCCGCACCCTTCCTTTGAGTGTTCCCATCAACTTAGAGGGTTTGGGTTCAAATATCAGAAGCAAATCTCCCTGGGCATAAAGCTCCAGTACTGAGAAACTCTTCCACTTTTTAAGCTTAAGCTTATAGTTTATCAAAACATTAGCCCAAAGATCAACCCAAACACCGGCACGAAGTAGTGCGAAATCAGGCTTGTAGCGTACCGCAGCAACTACACCAAACGCAATACCCGCATCCAGTGCGACATTGGCTTTAACGACGGCAAAATTCATTGTAGGGCTCTTTGCATAGATAGAGTACTGCACACCAAGCCCCAACT
This sequence comes from Fulvivirga marina, assembly GCF_016775155.1. Classification (GTDB taxonomy): domain Bacteria; phylum Bacteroidota; class Bacteroidia; order Cytophagales; family Cyclobacteriaceae; genus Fulvivirga; species Fulvivirga marina. The sequence goes on from NZ_JAEUGD010000031.1 coordinate 141,984, forward strand.
CAGCCTCACTCTGACTAACCATTAACCATCCCGTAGGTGCCCATCCGGCACACCCAGGTTGTACCAGTATCCTGTCATCACGGTTACCGATCTCAACTCTCCACTTCCCGGGTTTGGTATCTACGAGCACCGAAGCATTAGCACAAAGCTGCCCGGGCTTTTTTATCTCGACTTTCCCGTAGCCAATAAAATGTTTCTCTGCTGAGTTATAATGAAAATAAAACTCCCCTTTAACCGCTGCATTTTCATCAATTTTATTGACTTCAGGGGCCTCATTCATTATTTGAATGTTCCCATCAAAAGTAATTGTATAATCTCCACTGGTACGGGTATTCATTTCTCCCGCCACATCGAGACGCATCGTTTTCCCATCGTTGTTAGAGTCGAAGAAGATCAGGTTCAGGTAAGCTCCGTATTTATTTCCTTTATCAGGAAGAATGCTTTTTACCGGATCGTCAATCATATGATGGTAAAATCTTCCGGAAATACCTACTAATTGAGCAGGCCCCATATTAATCGGTTTATCCAAAGGCCGTGCTTCTTTTTGAAGAGCCTCCCCAGGCTTACTGTTATCACCGGGAGGTGTAATCTGGCAGAACCAATAGCCGAAATCGTCTTTTTTACCGTTGATATAAACTGCCTCAAGACCAAATTTTGTGGGTAGTTTAAAATCAAAGCTCATATCCCCACGCCAGATATCTCCGTAGTCCGGATCATCAGCAGTATAAGAAATATACCCTCCAAAGCTTACTATTTTAGTATCTACAGATACAAAAACCGGATCCAGGGCAAAAATATCACGTAAATCAGGGTCCTTAAACTTCTCTCCGACTGTAGCAAAATCTATGGGTACATCTATGCCTGTAACCTGACTGATTGCATTATTTAGCTCATCTCCCAATATTTGCTGAGCCTGATCGGCTAAAGCGGCGGTAAGCAAATCCTCCGCTCCACGTTTTATCCGACCAACTATATCACCTGTATTTATATTGGAAAGTATCTCACTTCCGGTTGAAGAAATCATGCCTGAAACATTATCAAAACTTATTTGCTCAAGCGTTTTATCTCCAATTTCTTTTAAGAGGTCTCCTGTACTACGAGACAACTGCCTCAGTATAGCGTCAATATCCTGACCCTCTAAGGCAGCTACAACGGCATCAGTGCTCTTTTCCTGGATATGGGCATTAATTTTAAGAGCTATGTCCTCAGCAATAAATGTGGTTATAGGTGAAGTAATATTTTGATCTACCGATAATATAACAGCCTGATTAACTTCACTAATTACCGCATTGGCCACTGTCTCTCCTAAATCTTCAATGGCTGGCGATAGATCAACTTTGTCATTTTTTACCGTATTGGCTATCTCTTTGGTAATACCATTGACAAGTGCAGAAACCTTATCTGACACTTCGCTGGTCACTATATCAGTTAGCTCCTTAACTTCACTCCTTATTCTATTATTTACATTGTTTGCTCTGGATGTAATGGAATCCCGGACTTTAGCAGTTAACTCTTCCACTACACGTTCTACCATATCTCTTACCAGCTCCTGCTGCCTGGCATTAAGATGAGACATAATACCACCAATTTCCCTATCCTTCGGGTTTACTATATCACCTCCGGTATATAACTCTGCCGTAACACTTTCAATATTGTTTGTGCTGGAAGAGCCTGAAGTAAGCCTTTGCAAATCATCCTGGACCTTGTTTGTAATTTGAAGCTGTCGTGCATCCAACCTATCTTTCAAGTCTTTTTCCGCGGAAGAATATTCAGCCTGAACCGCCTGGAAATCCACACTACCATCTTCATTAAAAAAGTTTAATTCACCTTCAGCAGCGTATCCTTCCCCGTCTGATGCCACCAGCAAGTCATTGGGCATAATAGTATAAACATTGACGGCAGGAGGGCCGTTATTCCCTGCAACATCATCCCCTAATACTGCTTTTGCTGCTATGGCAAATGAGTAAAGTTCATTAAACCTACCTGCGGCAATGGCATCTATAGTAATATCATATTCGCTTAACTTCCCTATAACCTGATAGTCCAAAGGCCTGACCCCGTTTGGTCTGTCAAAGCCAATACGGTAATCCCCCCAAGCTTTAAAACCCGTTACAGACTGTAGCTCTACACCCATAATGGGCCATTCCAAATCCACAGTCATGTTAATTAACTTCTTATCCTCAAATACACCTCTGGAGATAGTAAGCTTTACTTCCTGTTCACCTTTACCCTCATTAAAAACGTAAGAACTTCCTTCCAATCCTTCAAGGTAACCTGGCTGGATTCCATCATTGGTAATTGATGCTGAAAATTCAAAGCCACTATCAACGCTAAAAACCGGTATTAACAACTCCCCCTGTATATTTCCGGAGTTAACATGATTATCTACAATTTCCAGTTCTATATTTTTCAGATCCGATGGGAATTTATTGAAAGTAGCTTTGTGACCGAAAGATTCGGAAAACTTGAAATCTATACCATCGGCATCAAGAAGAGCCGTGGCCTTATTATCCCGATTCTTGCCAAATTCACTATATACCTCCTGATTTAAGGCAAGCTGAGAGTAATCATCTATAAAACTTTCATAGTATACCTGAAGATCTTCTATAAAAAGTCCTTTCCAGGATTGGTCTGCTTGGTTCTCATAAGCCAGCGTATCTTCAGAAAAATCAAAAACTACAACTTTCGGATGCAAAAATATTCCGGTATTTTCCACCAATAATATATTGTTGAGAAGTGTGAGGGAATCGCTTTTGAAAAAGAACAATTGATTTGTCTCAGGAAAAGGTATGCGAATAGATCCTTTAAAGCTTCCCTTTATTTTTTCCGGAAGTTCAACCTTGCCCTTAAACCTTTGACGGAAGGTGTTATCCTTTATTAGGAAATCTGATTTTTCATCAAGTTGAAGCTCATACCCATAGGGTTCTAATAATTCGAAATTATTGGCATTACTTAAAAGCGCTGACCCTAAGAGAGTAAACCTATCATAGTTTAGCCATGTCCTGACTGATCTTACAACTGCCTTTTCTGTAGAATTTACCGGATGGGGCAAATTCCAGTTAACTTCCCCTTGAATATCAAGGCCTTCCTTGTTGAGCCTTAATTTGCGGGCAAGAAAAACAGCCTCTCCATTTATTTCTTCTTCGGGTGTGAGCTTAATTTTCTTTATTTCAGGATATTCGTAAATAATGTCTCCTTCCTCTAAAACCCAATAACTAGCAATCCTTTTTAGTCTTAGGTTTTCTAATTTAACCTCCAGGCTATCAGTCTTGCTCACTCTGATCTTACCCGTTCCGCTAAAGTTCAATGAATCATTATTAGCAGAAGTTAGCACCCTGACTTTATGAGTTCCTGCATAAAACCAGTCAACGAGGGGTGGGCCTTTAAATGTCCAAACTTCGCTTTTAGCTACTTCCTGATTTTGAGTCATAGCAGTTACCTGCCACGCATAGTCCGCCGCAGGTTTTAGCTTTTTACTAAGCACCACATCCATCCCTCGCTGTGAAAGGGTAGGTGAAGTTACCTGTGAATGCCATAAAGGAGTGCTAACCATTGCTTCTTCAGGTTGCTGCCCTTCTTCAAGGTTGACAATATCAACCCTGTATTTAAATAATTGCTGATCCAGCTTCTTATCAGGCGCAGACCATTTAAAGTACAGCAAATCCTTTTTGCCGAAGAGTTTCCCATTATCAGGTTCCACAAGATCTATTTTCCCTCCTTCAGGATAGCCATAGTGAAACCAGCAAACCTCGCTCAACCCATTATTCTTATAAAGGTCCCTACCACCGATATCCTGGGCCGATATCTGATAGACATATGTCTTTCCTATATCTAAAGGTGGGGCTGAGAGATCATAGATGAAGGACGGGGCCTGCAAAACATCCGACCTGAATATCTCGAGAACTTTTCCATTATTAATTGCTGTAAATGGATCGGCATCAGGGTCGGTAACTTCGTAAACAATCAATCTATACTCAGTTCCTAATGAATTAGGAGATAGTGAATTTGATAATTGCCACTGAAAAGAAATATTTTGTGGTAAAGATGGATCAATAACGGCACCACATAATGGGCTTATAACCTTTGGCGGATCATTTAAATTCAGCCAGGCTGTAGCGCATGAAGTGTTAGAAAGTAATTTACCAGTAGAGTAATCAAGTATTTCAATACAAAAAGTATAAAGACCTTCCGGCAACTTCCCATTTTTGTACACGGTAGCCCCTCCCCCTGAAATAATCATATTATTCGGATTGAGATAACCTGCAAGATCAGCCCCTAAAAGCTGCGTAGTTACACCCGGCACCACTGTAATGGGTTGAGAAGGAAAATAATCAGGCTTGGTTTCCAGACGCAAAGCTGTACTTTCAATGCGAACTCTAAGTTTTACTGTCCAGGTTGGTTCATTAAAATCATTAAAAACAAAACTTGTGCTTAATAGATTACTTCCCGGCTCAATGTAATCGCTAAGGTAAGTCGAGTAAGGAGCATTGACCATGGTACTGGCCGAAACAGGGAATTTCTGCTGCCCAATCAGTTGAGTAACACTCAGTAAGAACAGAAAAAATATTACAGCTAATTTCCCGGGATTATTAATTCTACTAATCATTTTAATCAGTTAGAAAAATTAAAATTATATGTTATACCTCCTCTGAATTCCGAAAAGGAGGGCACTCCTTCAACATTCGCCTCTCGCCTGAGAAGTGAAAGATCCATAGAAAAGACATGCTTTTGCTTGTATTTCAATGAGCCGTTTAATCGTGCTATGATATTTGTACTAATTAAACTGCCTTGATTATAAGATTGGATCAATGATGATGATACTGAAACTCTCAGAAGTTTCTCAAGCAGCAAACGACTAGCCATTAACGAGGGACCTCCCGAAAGACTCTCAACACCATTAACTTCATTGCTGTTTACATTAAAATTGGTGGACAGGTTTAAATTTCTCTCTGTATAATTAACTGTATACCCGACGTTACCATTATAAAAAACGGATAGGTTATCCTGATTATCATCGGCATTTTGGTAACTACCATTTAATGACAAACTTTTCTTAATTGACTCACTGCCGAAATTATAGCTAATACTGCTGTTTATGCTATTGGTAACCTGAAGGTATAGCAAGGTATCGATTTGGTCAAACTCTGATTGTTGAAAAAATTGCGTAAGAGTAGAACTTGTACTAAAATTGCTATAGCCTGCCGTAACATTGACACCATTAGCCAGACTTAAAGAAGAGTTAAGGGATCCAATAAACCTACGGACATCCGATTCCTGATCTCCATTTAAATTATTCCGTTGAACGCCAGCGCTGGTAGATAGACTAAGTTTTCTTTTAAACATGCGCCAACCCGCTGTGCCGGAAATATCCTCAATATCGTTTATGAGAAAAGGCGACCCCAAAGTCCTATACTCCGGATCTATTCGTCTATACTTCAAACCAAACTGAAAACTACTTGCGCTATATACCAATTCACCCTTATATGCTCCGTTGAATTGAGAAGACACTCTTGGGGTAAATAAACCTCCAACATTCTCAGCATATTTATAGTCTCTCAGCTCCGTTTCTGGTGAACGAATGTCAGAAGTAAAAGCACTCAAAGCATACTCAGCGGAAAAACTTACTCTCTCTAAAATTTCCCTTTTCAAATTCAGCCCCAACACTAAATTTTCCGAAGGTGTGATACCCAATTCCGCCGTAATTGAATCATTAATTGAATACCTGTCATCCTTGGCCCTAAATGAAATAATATCTACTTCTCCCTTCTTCTGCACAAGGGTCACTTTGCTGCCATATGCCCATCGCTCAAATGAAGGCAACCCAAATTCCAGATCATTTATATTCCCTTCCAATCGAGCCTTGGCCAAACGGCCATAGAAACCACTTACCCTAACAGGTATATTTTCCGGGGATACCTCTATACCCGCTCCAAGAAATATATTACCTCCATAGGTAAATTCAGAAAACTGCATACTCCTGTACCCCAAATGAAGGGTTACAAATTTGTAAGTCGGGCTTATACCAAACTGATTAAAGGGCAGAGGGTATCGAAAACTTTGATCCTGCTGACTAATTGTAGCTGAAAATGGCGCAGAAATTCCTTTGTATGAAAAGGTGAGATTACCTGAAAGCAACCAATAAAACGGATCTCTCCTAGCCTCAATACCTGAAACACCATACCTCATGGCGGTGGCATTGATACCTCCAGATATTTTAAGCTTCCCTTGAGCAGTACCCTGCAAGGAGATTAAAATCAAAATTAACGCAACAAAGCAACTAAAACGCGACAACGGTGAGTATTATAGTTTAAAAAACAAAGTGCAATATAGAATAAAAAACCAGTGCCTATAATTTAAATACCAGCAGAACTCTTTCCAAATAATTTTTTATTCAAATGAGATTTTAATGCCTTAACTTTTAAAATTTGTAACCCATAAAATGAGAAATTTTAATTATTTCTGTTCACCTTATGTTCAAATATGAACAAAACTACGCTCCCTGTCCCTTCACATTTAACCTAATTATCCTCTTTGGGCATTTCCTTATTTTGGCACGATAATGGTTAACAAAAGAAAGAAACTAGTTAAAACTCAATTTTACTAAGGTTAATTTTGAAATTTATCACAAAACAAAAGAGCGCTAACTTTTTAGCGCTCTTTTGTTTTCAGGCTATTTCCCCTCTACTTTCTTGCTAATAACAAGCCTGACTTCACAAGATTTATAAACTCTATTCTATACCCCTCCTGATCTTTTCCTTTAGCAGACTGGGCCATCTTAATCACATCATCATAAGTCAAATTGCCTTTAAACTCAGAATCGCGAAGTAGCATACCAAATCCCGCAACAGCTGCAGACCAACGGAAGTTATCTGAAGTTTTCTCTATGTTTACATGGCTATCCAGCAATGCATGGGTTATCAATTTACTCTGATCTCCATCAGGTTGTTTATACCTAAGTTTTATAGTCATCAGTTCTTTTGACTTCATAGCCTCAGAAGAAATTTTACTTTCCTGGTATTTCAAATCATCGATAGGATCAAATTGACTATCTACACCTACAGGAATAATCTCATACAATGCAGTAACGGTATGGCCTGCTCCCAACTCTCCTGCATCCTTCTTATCATTATTGAAATCTTCATTTTTCAGAGCCCTGTTTTCATAACCAATCAGGCGGTAAGCCTTTACTTTTGCAGGATTAAATTCCACTTGTATTTTCACATCTTTAGCAATGGTGAATAACGTTCCTCCAAACTCATTCACAAGCACTTTTTTCGCTTCAAGGATATTATCAATGTATGCATAATTTCCGTTCCCCTTATCTGCTATGGTTTCCATTTTAGAATCCTTATAATTACCCATACCAAAACCAAGTACGGTAAGAAAAATACCATCATTACGCTTCTCTTCTATTAGTCGCTCCATCTCCGCATTACTTGAAGCTCCAATATTAAAGTCTCCGTCAGTTGCAAGAATAACCCTGTTATTACCACCTTTCTTAAATTGCTCTTTAGCCACCTTATAGGCCAGTTGAATACCGGCACCTCCAGCGGTAGAACCTCCGGCCTCCAGCTTATTGAGGGCATTAAGAATGGTTTCTTTATTATCACCACCTGTCGATGGAAGTACAAGTCCCGCAGCCCCGGCATACACTACAATCGCCACATTATCCTGAGGCCTTAGCTCATCCACTAACAGTTTGAATGCGGACTTGAGTAAGGGTAATTTATTAGCTGCATTCATAGACCCAGATACATCCAGTAAGAACACAAGATTTGATGGAGGTAAGTTCTTAGTAGGTATTTTACGCCCCTGCAAGCCTATGTGTACCAGCTTGTGCCGATTATTCCAGGGTGCAGTTGAAATCTCAGTATTGACCGAAAAAGGATCGGTACTTTCAGGTTGCTTATAGTCATAGCTGAAGTAATTGATCATCTCCTCAATTCGTACCGCATCTTTGGGCGGAAGCTGGCCATTATTCAAAAACCTCCTCATGTTGCTGTATGAGGCCGCATCTACATCTATTGAAAAGGTTGATAAGGGATTTTTCAATGCTCCATGAAAGATATTTTCATGTATGGCATCATATTCCTCAGTATTATGAACAGGATAACTTTCTGTCTCATACATCACAGGCGCTCCGCTCATATCAGCAGGCCGGGTAACAGCGTAACTCATATCTTTCTTTTCTTTTCCGGGTTTTCTCTTATTTGTTATCACTACCTCTTCAAGCTTCCTTACATCGGGTTCCATGGTTACATTTATCTCTGTCTTTGAGCCAACCTTAACTTCCTTAGTAACATAACCTATCATGGAGAACACCAGTATTGGAGTTGTTCCTGATACCTTCAGGCTATAGTACCCATTTATATTTGTAATCACTCCGGTGGTTGTCCCTTTAAGCACTACATTAACACCCGACAGCGGGCTTCCACCTTCAGTAGCTGTCACAGTTCCTGTAACAACCCTTTCCTGAGCATACATCACATATGATATGATGAGCAACATGATAAATATTCCGATCCTTTTCATAATTCTTAATTTTTGGTAAAAACTTCACTATCATGATGCAGGCGTTTTCGGAATTCCATAAACTGTTATGATTTTTTTTTAGATTAGGAACTTAGTCACTATTGAGATGTCAAATTCCCCAGCCTCACATACTGAAGAGAAGAAACTTATACACCTGTATAAGCAGACGGGGAATATGGAATATGCCGGAAGACTCTTCAACAATTACATGCACCTAGTTTATGGTGTTTGTCTAAAGTATTTAAAGAATAGAGAAGAAAGTCAGGATGCCGTAATGCAGGTTTTTGAAAAACTCACGGATTCCTTAAAGAAACATGAGGTTGAGAATTTTAAAAGCTGGTTATATGTTTTGAGCAAGAATCATTGCCTGATGAAGTTAAGGTCAAAAAAATACCAGAGTGAAAGAACTGTCGTAGATATTTCTGAAATGAATATGGAAAACACACTGATCATGCATCATAATAATGAGCCAGCTCTAGAGGATGACCTCAGCAGGCTGGAAAAATGTATTGAAGAACTACATAATGAACAGAAGCAGTGCGTTCAGTTGTTTTACCTTGAAAGTAAATCGTATAAAGAAATAGAGATACTTACCAGGTTTGAACTAAAAAAGGTTAAAAGCTATATTCAAAATGGTAAGAGGAACTTAAAGAACTGTATGGAAACAAAAAGTGAGCAATAGAAAAAACGATATTGGAAGCACACTATCTCCCAAGGTCATTGAAAAATACCTTAATGGAGGACTAAGTCATAAAGAAATGCATGAGGTAGAAAAGCTCATGCTCAATTCTGACTTCGATGCAGAAGCTATGGAAGGTTTTGAAGAGGTAGGAACATCGACAATGCAACAAGACCTTTCTCTGCTAAAGCAAAAGATTGATCATGAGGTGAAGCCAAAACGAAACATTATAATCTGGATTAAAATAGCTGCTTCGGTTGCCCTATTGGCCATTACGACGGCGATATTATTTAATATAGATTTTTTTAATCCTGCAAAGCAATTAGCGAAATCAGAGGTTGAGGAGAAAGTAAAGCCCAATACAGGTATCTCAGAAAGTGGAACTACCCCGCAACCTGCACCTATTCAGGATAGCCTAATAGCTTTAAATAAGAAGGAAATAGAAAAAGAAGCAGATACAGAAGCTAGAGAAAGTAAATCTGAGCGACAAAAACCATCTATTACTACAGATAATAAAATCGTTGAACAGCCTGGTGCAGACATGGCCATGGAACCAGAGCCTTTAGTAGAAGCAAAAGAGGAGCCCGCCGAACTGACAAAAGTTGAGAAAGAGCTGGCAATGACCGAAGATGTCGATCATATTGCTTATGAGGATGTTGAAATCGAGATGGTTGAAGAAGTGGTTGCTGATGAGGTACCGGATCCTGAAATTGAAGAGGCGTTGAAAGGTAAAGTTGCGGGGGTTCAGGCAACAGAAAATCCAAGAGCTGTCTCTAAGGCCAAGAAAAAAAGAGAAGAAAGTAAAGCAATGCTTCGTAGTGCAACACAAGAGGAATCAGTCTCCCAAAACGTAAGAGGACAAGTAACCTCTACCGATGATGGAACAGGCCTACCAGGTGTAAATGTGATCATAAAAGGTACCGCAACAGGTACGGTAACGGATTTTGAAGGTAATTATGCATTAAATATCCCGCAGGGAACAGACCCTACGTTAGTGGTCTCCTTTATTGGGTTAAACCCTAAAGAGATTAATGCAGCCGGCCAAAGCGTGGTAAACATTGAAATGGAGCCGGATGCAACTCAACTATCGGAGGTAGTGGTAACAGCTATGGATGTGGAAAGAGAGCAAAGATCATTAGCGTATTCTGTACAGACAATAGAAATGGACAAGGACAACAGGGCTGACATAGTACCTGCAAGCCCTGAAGGGGGAAAGTCATCATTTAAAAATTATCTTCAGGAAAATGCCAAGCCCATTAATGGACGGGAAGGCAAGGTAGTGGTTGAGTTTGAAGTAACTCCCACAGGTGATCTTATTAACTTCAGGATTGTAAGAGGTCAGGGTGCAGTCCTTAACAAGGAGGCCATTCGCTTAATCAAAGAAGGCCCCAAATGGAGCCCTGCTTTGCGTAACGGTACCCCTGATCAGGATAAGATCAGGGTTAAAGTAAAATTTTAATTTCTCCTTACCGGTTCAATCCAGTTTACCCTTTTATTCAGGAGTTTTTTCACCTGGCCAATCATTTTTAAAATCAACCCAGTAGTCTTTTACTGTCTTCTTCATTTCATCATGCAATAGTAAAATACCAGCAAGGTTAGGCAGCGTCATCAATGCGATTGTTATACCTGATAGTGTCCAAATAATTGTTGTATCTGCAAATGAAGCGAAGAAGAAACCTGTGACATATAGCAGTCGATAATAAACAATGTATTTGCTGCCAAAAAGATAAGTTGTAGCTCTATCACCATAATACGACCATGAAATAGCTGTTGAAAAAGCAAAAAGAACCAATCCTAATGATACAATGTACTGCCCCCAATCGCCGAGAAAACTTCTCTTAAAAGCCTCAATGGTAAGAGGTGCACTATGCACAAGGGATTCTCCTTCAAAAACAACTGCACTACTAGGGTCTATTACATCTCCATTAGCCACCTCCAGCGTACCCGTATATAGACCATCGGCATTATAAACTTTCACATTATCAGCGATAGAACGGGCATGTACTAACGTAACATCACTCATTACCACTCCATTCTCAATTTTCAACTCACCTGTATATTGTGTCATACCTTGCCCTTCAACAAGATATTCATAAAGTTTTTGTTTATCTTCTGGCTTATTTTCATCAAACTTAGAAGTAAGCACATCAAGCTCAGTATATTCGAACTGGTTGGGCATTTTATCTTTCCATGCACCAGAAGAAAGAAGTACTAAACCTGTAAGAGTACATATAACTATTGTATCGATGAAAGGCTCTAATATTGCCACCATACCCTCTGAAACCGGCTCATGAGCTTTTGCTGCTGCGTGAGCAATAGGTGCAGATCCCTGCCCCGCCTCATTAGAAAACAGTCCTCTGTTTACACCTCTGTTAAATGCAAACGCTAGGTTTGCCCCTAAAAATCCACCTACAGCAGCTGATCCAGTAAACACATCAGAAAAGATCGAAACTATTGATGGCCAAATATTTTCATAGTTTGTAGCGATAACGGCCAAAGCACCAATGAAATAAATAATCGCCATTGAGGGCACCAACTTTTCAGTCACTTTTACAATTCTGGTGATACCTCCAAGGATTACAAGTGCTAGAATTACTGCAAGTACAGCTCCTGTTATCCACTGTTCTATACCAAAGGAGGTGAATATTGAGCTTGCGATCTGGTTGATCTGCGGAAGGTTCCCAGTACCGAATGAAGATAAGATTGTTGCAAAAGCGAAGATCCCACCCAACCAGGCAAGGTTCAACTTTTTCCCAAAAAGCTTGAATTCAGCATTCTTCATATAGTACATTGGCCCACCTGCAATACGCCCAGTTTCATCCTTTTCTCTGTACTTATGAGAGAGTGTCACCTCCACAAACTTTGTAGTCATCCCTAAAAAAGCAGTGACCAACATCCAAAACAAGGCTGCAGGACCTCCCAGGTGTATAGCAAGGGCAACACCACCAATATTACCTGTCCCCACTGTTCCTGAAAGAGCTGTTGCAAGAGCCTGAAAATGCGATGCATCCCCCTCATCTCCTGTTCGATCAAACTTCCCTTTCACAATTTTTAAAGCGTGACCAAAATATCTCAGTTGAGGAAAACCAAGATAGAAGGTAAAGAATAATCCTGTTCCTAATAGTGCGTATGGAAACCAAACAGCACTGCCTATGTAGCTATCAATAAGAACAAGAAAATCGTTGAGCGTCTGCATAATTTATTATTCGTTTTTTTGCACGAATGGCAAATCTAATAAATTAATCATGATGGCAAAACCGTTTTTATTTCGTGAATTCCAAACCTATTCAAAGTTCCATTAAAAGTTTTTAGATAAAAGTCAAAAAAAATCGCCCCTAAACTTAACTTTGCAAAATTTTCAACGTTTGAAATGCTTATCCACACAGTTTTATTAGTGAAGAATTTAGCGGTAATTATTTTAATATTTTTTGTTAGCGGCATTTCGCTAACTGCCCGGTCTCAATCCTTAGATGTAATCAAAAATATCAGGAATGAATTATTTTATACGGATTTCAATTTTAACAAGTGTGAGAAATACTATAATTATATTGTAAGTCTCAATGATAAGTCACCATTGATTCAAGCCTACCAGGCAGCAGCGGAATCGCTAATGGCAAAGCACTCTTGGAACCCCCTAAACAAATTTTCTTATCTAAAAAATGCTCAGGAGCTCCTCAATGATGCGGTGAAAGCTGACGAGGAGAATCCGGAAATACGTTTTCTAAGGTTGTATATTCAACGAAGTATACCTTCTTATATGGGTATGAGTGGCGATATTGCAGAAGACAAAGCTGCCATACTCACACACCTTGACAAGTTAAATGTAGAAGAATTGGGCCGTGATATTGCCACTTATATAGCCACCTATATGGCAGCCACAGACCTTACTACAGCCCCTGAAGCCAGTTTAATCAAAGAAAAGCTAGAAGTTAATTAAACTACTTTCTTACGTATCTGCTTGGCATAGGTCCTACTTACAGGGAAGCTCTTTCCATTTTCCATTTTTACGATCAGGCCACCATTAAAGTGTTTTTCTATCTCTTTTAAATAATTAAGATTGATAATAGTAGAGCGGTGTACTCTTATAAATACATCTGGGTTAAGCTTTTCCTCCAACTTACCTATACCTGAAGAGCTCAAATACTGATCATTCTTTGTAGTTAATATAGTATAATCACCGGAAGCTTCGAGATGCACAATGTCTTTAACCTCCAAGTTGAGCAGTTTCTCTGATTTTTGCACGAACAGGTGGCTTGAATATTTACTTTCTTCACCGCCCGATTTAATATTCATCAATAAATCCTCTACATTGGTTTGCTCTGCTTTTATGCGCTCTGTAGCCCTTTTTATCGCCAATTTAAATCGCTCTTCATCAAGAGGTTTAAGCACATAATCCACTGCATTCTTATCAAAAGCCTGAATAGCATACTGATCATAGGCCGTAGTAAAAATAACATAAGGTTTATGAGTGATCGCCTCCAACACGTCAAAGCCGTCCATGCCCGGCATCTGCACATCCAGAAAAATCAGTTTTGGTTTTAATTTATCGATTTTCTCAACAGCATCTTTTCCTTTTGAGCATTGGCCAATGACCTCAACTTCGGGGTAAGGTTCAAGAAATTCTACCAGCAAATCACGGGCTAATTTCTCATCATCTATTATCAGGCAATCTATTTTCATGGTATGGTTTTAATTTATTTATCAATGGGTTTATTGGTCATGTTGGTTAAAGTATTTCCTCAAACCAGAATCAGTAAGAAATTAGAACAATACGTCATATTACTATACTGCAACAACCCAGTTCATTTTTAGTTAATCAAGCTGATACTGCTTCAAGTGCTCTATTAGTCTCCACCTTTTGCTCTTCTTGTTCAGGGGGTAAAATGAAGCTCACTGTGTAGCCATCCTGACGTGCATTAATGTGCAAACCTGCATATTTTCCATAAATACTCCTTAATCTTTTATCAGAATTTTTAAGCCCCACACCTGTAGAATTGCCATCCAAAACCTTCTTAGCATTTACCCCAAGTCCATCATCCTTTATCTCAAAATATATACCCCCACTTATCCTTCTCACCATAAGCTTGATAGTACCTCCTTCATCCTTAGGAGCAATACCATATTTCACTGAGTTTTCCACCAAAGGTTGTAATACCATCGGTGGAATACCGACACTCAGACAAGTTGGTTCAACATCAAGTTCATACTTTAAACGGTCACCGAATCTCACTTGTTGAATTTTGATATAATTTTCAATAAAGTCAAGTTCATGGATTAATCTTACCTTATCACCTGAGTGAGAATCAAGTGCATACCTAAATACGTCAGATAATTGCGTAATAACTTTCCGTGCCTTTTCCTTACTGGTGCTAATGAGTGTACTGATAGAGTTCAGTGTGTTGAATAAAAAATGAGGATTGATCTGAGACCTAAGCAACGAGAGTTCCATTTCCTTATTTTTAAGAGCCAACTCACTCTTTTCCTGCTCTTTCTGCCTAAGACTCTCAAAGTATTTAATGATGTAATAAACTGCAACTGTTATCAGATATTGATCATAGATCCGCATAGCATCCCAACTTAGGAGATCAAGCATGTACTCCTTCCAATCGTCGAAATAAACCAGCCCATCAAGATAATAATCAAAATAATAAGAGAGGTAGCTGATACACATAAAGTAAAAAAACACCCCGAAGAGGTGCCCTACCACTTGCACTGGAACTTTGAACTTAAACAACCAGTTGGTATATATAAATGTGAGTCCTACCAGTATACATACAGTTTCGAACAGGTAAAAACCATTCCATAAAACTGAAGTTGTGTAAGGTCTAAAAGCCTGCCATTCAATAATAGAACTCACAGCATAGTTGATAGCATACCAACCACAGATTAGCAAATAAGCTATCTTCCAAATCTTCGGTATCTTCTCAATTATAGTCAAAGGCTAATACTTTTATTATACTAATTTAAGCATTCAAACTTATATTAGAGATGATTTAAAAATTTCTTTAGTTATATATTTTTAGAAAAAGATGCGTTAATTAAGAATAGTTCAAATTATAAGATGTAATATCCCCCTTTCAAAATAGTTATCATAACAACAAATATTGACAAAGTGCAGTTTCGTTTACATCTTTGACCTTTAAAAGCCGGCACGGCTTACAAACAAATCACTATATGCGGCTTTTATGTCTCACATTGCTTTTATGCGTCATACATTTTTTTGCGCATGCCCAGTCTACGATTACAATTTCGGGAAAAATTGTAGATCGGGAGACAAGCGAGCCATTAATTTTTGCCTCTATAGGTATAAGAGGTAAACCCATAGGCACAATATCAAACTCAATAGGTGAATTTGATTTCCATATACCATCCAACCTTAAAAATGAAATTTTAGTTATTAGCATGCTGGGTTATGAAAATATGGAGGCGCCCATAAGAAACCTTTTGCTAAAAGACACCGTTATTTTCAGGCTTAACAAGGCCGTACAAATGCTTGATGAAGTGGTGATCCAAGACTCACTAAATGGTGGTGACATTGTAAGCATTGCCCTTAACAGGATAGAGGAAAACTACCCTATGACACCATTTTTACTAGATGGCTTTTACCGTGATTTGAAAAAAGTAGGTGGTATATATTTCTCATTATTAGAATCAGCTGTAAAAATTTATGATGAGGATTATAAAGAACCTAGAAACAAAAACAGACTAAGAGAGCGCGTAGCTCTTATGGAGGTTCGTAAAAGTTTGGGGTATAACAATAAGTTTACGAAGTATTTTGACCAGAGCAACCTGCTTGAAGAGTTACTATTGCATAACAACATTAGATACAGGCAGTTCCCATCAGAACAGTTGTTTTTCGATAGCTTTAAAAGGCTGAGAACATCATATTATAATGGACACCGCGTCTTTGTGGTTTCTATTGACGCTGACTATCACCTAAAGCTGTATATAGCCACTCAAACTTATGCTATCATCAGAATGGAGTTTGAAAGAAGCTACAATGATGCCATCATCAGGCGTAAAAAAAACCTGGTTAGTAAATACATTAGCGATAAGAAGGTCATAGATTTTAAGGAGTATGATGGCAAAATGTACCTTAGCTATATGAACCTGACTTCCAAAATCAATTGGTATGATGAAAATACCAATAAATTAAAGTTTGAAACTGAATTATTCCAGGAGTTGCTAATCAACAAGATACACCCCAACCCAACGGAGCGAATAGGAAGCACTGAAAGAATGAAAAGATATGGACTCCAGTATCAGGATGAGAAGTATAACAAAAAATTCTGGGACAACTATAATGTCATAAAAGACACTCCTCTGGACAAAGAAATAGTCAATGATCTGGAAAAGCTAGGTAGTCTGGAAGAGCAATTTGAATACTAATCTAAAAATCAGGTAACTTATCGCCTTGTATTACCTGATATCTCATCCAGCTTTCTACTTTCAGTTAAAACAACGTACTTAGAGTCAATTAAAAGCCAACTATAGACACGAAAACACCCCGGTGGCCAAGGCGCTTCCGGGGTGTTTTTTTAATCGATTTTCTGGCTGCTTGTTTTTAGTTTACCAATTACCAATCAATTTATAGCCAATTATGCTTTTTAGACTCCTCCAATAGGGCCTGCTTTTCTATAGGAACAACACCTACGTGCTCACACACCAACCCTCCTCCAAGGTTAGAAAGCGCAGCAATAAGAAAAGGTGATAAGTTTAAAGCTACAGCAATTGCGGCAATGCTAATTACAGTATCCCCGGCACCAGACACATCTGAAATTTCACGAATATGCGCTGGTATCAAATGCTTCTGCCCGCCATACTGAATATACACTCCTCTTTCAGAAAGTGTTATCAAACTACCCTGGCTGTTTAGTTTGGAAATCAACGTCTCAACAGAACGTTCTATTTCAGCCTGATCATTTTTCTCAAAGTCAACCTTCAAACCTTCCTTAAGCTCTTTTAAATTGGGCTTAAACAAAGTCACCCCTTTATAATTAAGGAAATTTCGTTTTTTTGGATCTACCACCACGGGTATGTTATTACTCTCTGACAGCTCAACTGTCTTTTTAATGAGATTTTTACTGATTACTCCTTTGTCGTAATCTTCAAAAATAATAACATCAGCAGTTGGAAGTACTTGTTTAATTTGCTTCCAAAGGTGGTCTTCTTCCTGTTTGCTCAATAGTCTATCCGTCTCCTCATCCACTCTCACCACATGCTGATGCGCAGTCATGATTCGAGTTTTTACCGTAGTTGGCCGTTCAGTGCTAAACACAATGCCTTCTGATGAAATATTTTTTTCATGTAGCCTTTCTATAAAACGCTTTCCGTTATCATCATCTCCCACTACCGCACATAAGATTGGCTCAGCTCCTAACGATTGTATATTGAGTGCAACATTGGCAGCTCCACCCAATCTGAAGTCCCGTTTCGTAGCTCTAACCACAGGAACGGGAGCTTCAGGAGATATTCGTTCTACAGCACCCCAGATGTAGGCATCCACCATTACATCTCCTATGATCAATACCTTCAGTTTATCAAAGGCAGCAAATATCTCTTCAATGGATTTATATGGCATTAAGACAATTGGCTTAAAGCTTCCTTAATTCGTTTTAGAGCTTCACGGAGTTCTTGTTCAGATGCTGCATACGAAAGTCTTACACAATCAGGATCTCCGAAAGCTTCACCTGTAACCAGAGAAACATGTGCTGTTTCCAAAATGTACATACACAAATCACTGGCATTGTTTATTTTAAGTTCTCCGGCTGACTTCCCAAAGTATGAACTTACATCAGGAAAGAAATAAAAAGCGCCTTTAGGCATATTGGTTTTGATACCAGGAATTTCCTTCAATAGTTCATATACTAATTGTCTTCTTTCTGCATAAGCTCTAGCCATCTCCTTGGTCGGACCAAGATCACTGGTCAATGCAGTAAGGGCAGCTCTTTGAGCAATAGAGCAATTGGCAGAGGTGATCTGTCCCTGCACTTTGTTGCAGCCTTTGGCAAGCCATAACGGCGCACCAACGTAGCCTACTCTCCACCCAGTCATAGCAAAGCCCTTAGCAAAGCCATTCACCGTCACAGTGCGATCGATCATGCCAGGGAGTGAAGCCATGCTTACTTTCTCTTCCGTATAGTTAATGTGCTCATATATTTCATCAGCAATAACTATGACGTTTTCATGCTGCTTAATTACTTCTGCTATCTCCTCCAGTTCTTTTCTTGTAAAGACAGAGCCGGTAGGATTACAAGGTGAAGAATAAATAACAGCCTTTGTCTTATCTGTAATAGCTTCATTCAACTGCTGGGCAGTAGCTTTGAAGTCATTTTCAATACCTCCTTTAATAAAAACAGGTTTTCCTTCTGCCAGTTCAATAAGTGCAGAATAACTCACCCAGTATGGAGAGAACACAACAACTTCATCTCCTGGGTTAAGTAGTGCCAGCATAACATTAGCAATAGACTGTTTTGCTCCGTTAGAAACCACAATATTCTCAGCCTTGTAAGCTATTTTATTTTCGTCATTCAGTTTTTTAGCTATGGCCTCTCTCAAGTCCTGATAGCCGGGCACGGGTGGATAAGCAAAATATTTACCTTCATCAATAGCCCGTTTAGCTCCCTCTTGTATGTGTTTAGGAGTCTTGAAATCGGGCTCTCCGAGACTAAGACTTATAACATCAATACCTTGGGCCTTAAATTCACGGGCCTTTGCCGCCATAGCTAGCGTGGCGGACTCTTCCAGATTCATAATGCGATCTGACAGTTGGAAGGTTAATAATTCACTCATTTTTGTTTGTATTTTAAAAACGAGCCAAAATTATCGATTATACCATTCACTTACCACAAAATTGAAATACTTTTAATATCAGGACATATAGATGTACTTCATTCAAAATCAAGCCTTTTGGATCTACAGAAGTTGCGAGAAGTATAATTTTATTAAAAAATGACCAAGACTGATATTCCTTAAACATCAGACAAATTAATCTTGCTGATAGGCCGTCCTGCTCAAGATGCTTCTTCCCAGAGTAATTTCATCAGTATACTCCAGCTCTCCACCTATGGGTATGCCCCTGGCAATGGTACTTATTTTTACACCAAATTGCCTCAGTTTTTTGGTAAGGTAAAATGCAGTAGTATCCCCTTCCATGGTAGGGCTAAGTGCAAATATCACCTCTTTTACCTCATTTTTATTATTTTCTATACGCTGTAGCAGTTGATCAATATTGAGTTCCGAAGGGCCAATTCCTTCAATAGGAGAAATGACTCCTCCTAAAATATGATATAACCCAGTATATTGAGCTGTATTTTCAATAGCCAAAACGTCTCGAGTATCCTCTACCACACAAATTATTGACCTATCACGCCTGTGGCTAGCGCAGATATTACACACCTCATCGTCTGAAATATTATGACAATCCTTGCAGTACTTGATTTTGGTCCGCAATTCTGTAAGTGCTTCCGTAAGTTCGGCTGTAGTGCCCTCCGGCTCTTTCAACAAATGTAAGACAAGCCTCAAGGCAGTCTTTTTCCCAATCCCAGGTAACTTAGAGATTTCTCCAACCGCATTTTCAATTAATCTAGAAGGGTATTCCATATCTAACCTCAAAGATATGTAACACCGCGATAAACAAAAAGATTATCTAGTATCCTGAATTATTAGTAAATATAATTGTGGCAACCTCGAGAGAGGCCTTAAGGAAATGATATTTTGCAGTTACATTAAGTATTATATAACCCGAGCATCGATACCTTCATCACAAATTGCCTCCTGCATTGGCTTGAGGGTTTTAAGAAGGCCTCTTTTCACTGAACACTTGCCTTTAAAATGAATTATATAAGCACATTGCTCAGCCTGCTCCACTGAATGATTACATACACGAACCAATGTATCAATCACATGATCAAATGTATTGACATCATCATTGAACACCATGAGGTCTTTGATATCTGCAACATCATCTAAAACTTCAACAAGTTCTTCTTCTTTATATCCGAAATCCATATAGAGCCTTAGTTTGTTGTCAAAAGTAAAAAAAAATTACAACTTTAGCCGGAATATTCCATGATTTATGACTCCAACTTTAGTAATAACTGTAATTGCCGTCTATTTTGCTTTATTAATTACCATTTCTCTTATCACCACCAAAAGAAGCGATTCAAGCACCTTCTTTACCGCTAACCGGCAATCACCGTGGTACTTAGTAGCTTTTGGAATGATCGGAGCATCACTGTCCGGAGTTACATTTATTTCCGTACCGGGATGGGTTGCTGATACTCAGTTTGCATACATGCAAATGGTACTAGGATACTTGCTCGGCTATCTGATTATAGCCACAGTATTAATGCCTATGTACTACAGGTTAAACCTTATCTCCATCTATGGTTATTTAGAGCAACGTTTCGGATTCTGGTCCTATAAAACCGGGGCCTTTTACTTTCTGCTTTCAAGAGTGATCGGCTCTTCCTTTAGGTTATTTCTGGTTGCTGGCGTTCTGCAGATATTCCTGTTTGATGCCTGGGATGTTGACTTTTCTGTTACCGTGTTAGTAACTATAGTACTCATTTGGCTATACACTTTCCGAGGAGGTATAAAAACAATCGTATGGACGGACACACTTCAAACATTATTTATGCTCTCTGCAGTAAGTATTGTGATTTACCTGATCAGCAAGGACCTTAACCTTTCCCTGGGCGGCATTACCTCAGCCATCAAAGAAAGTGAATATTCTCAAATATTTTTCTGGGACTGGCAGACAGGAAAGAATTTCTTCAAGCAGTTTTTTGCGGGTGCCTTTATTGCTATTGTGATGACTGGCCTGGATCAGGATATGATGCAAAAGAACCTTACTTGTAAAAATCTTGGTGACGCACAAAAGAACATGTTCTGGTTTTCGATTATCCTTGTATTTGCCAATCTACTGTTCCTGTCGATGGGAGCGCTACTATATATATATGCAAATAGCAATGGCATACCTCTTCCGGAAAGAACCGACAACCTATTTCCCATGCTGGCCAGGGACCATTTCAATATCATTGCAGGCATAGTCTTCCTTTTGGGAATAATCGCAGCGGCCTATTCAAGTGCTGATTCAGCTCTCACAGCACTTACCACTTCTTTTTGCGTAGATTTCCTCAACTTTAAAGAACACGAAACCACTCTGGCATTTCAGCATAAACAAAGGAATACGAGACTTATAGTACACCTAGGCTTCTCATTGCTTATGTTTTTGGTGATTATTCTTTTTAAGAAAATAAATAACGATGCCGTAATAAGTGCAGTATTTACAGCAGCAAGTTACACCTACGGGCCTTTGCTAGGGTTATATTCCTTCGGTTTATTTACGAAACTTCAAGTACGGGATTATGGAGTTCCTATAGTATGCCTCATCTCTCCAGCACTTTCTTACTGGCTAAACATTAATTCTGAAGAGCTACTGAATGGCTATAAATTCGGCTTTGAAATACTGATTGTCAACGGCGGGATCACCTTCGTGGGATTGCTGTTACTTTATAAAAAAAGAAGCCGTCCCTAACCAGGGGACGGCTCAAAAACTGTTCTCGTTAAAACCAACTAAAAACGAGTGATACAGCTTCTTTTCAACCTAACCAGTTTGATAATTACAACACTCATGCCAGAACTAAAATGGTTATTAAAACACCTTAAAAACAGCAAAAATAGCCATCAACTGTCCCTTCAAGAGAAAGTTATCCCAAAATGAAGCTCTTTAAATTTTATTCACTAACTATCATTGACACTAAAAACTTGCCGAGACATAAAAAGCAAATGGTGTGAGAACTTAAGGAAACACATAGAGAGTAAAATACGGACAGAAGGTAAAGCCAGGTTATCAAAATATAGATTTTGCTGAAGCATAAAAAAGCCATCCCTAACCAAGAGATGGCTTTTTACTGCTTCTCGTTAAAACCAACTAAAAACGAGTGATAACAGCTTGTTCAACCTAACCGATAAAAGAATTACAACACTCGTGCCAGTCGTTAATCATGATTGAGCCAGTATTCAGGGTCATTCAAGCACTTCAATCGAACCAAAAAGAGAAAAAAACCAATTTGATTTACTTATTTCTGAAAGGTGATGTAGCAGTTTGAGGAAAGATGAAAGTCAGCATGCAATACCCTCATTTCACGCTTGTAAACAAAAAATCCCCTGAAGGCCTGGCTCCAGGGGATAATTCGTTGTCTATAGTTGGCTTTAATGACTCTAAGGTAATAGGAGCAATTAAAAACTGAAAGGTTCTATCGACAAACCGCCTAATCCACTGTTAAAGAGCACATAACAAAGATGGGTGTGCCTAACAAGTGACAAAGCAATAGAACTATAAAAAGAAAGGCCGCCCCTAACCAAAGGACGGCCTAGCTGTACATGCTAAAACCAACTAAAACCAGTGTACAGCTTTTAGTTTGACCCAAACTAACTCACTGATAATCAATAGGCATGCCAATACAAAAACCCCTCAATATGACAAATTCGGGCATTTATTTTATAAATATCATCTCAATTTGAGAAGGTAATTCCCAGAACGATCTTGTCTGATTTTACACTCAATCAGCTCGTCCTTTTAGAGGAAAATTACTTATATACTCCTCTCTCAAAAAATCACAACAACCTCAAAATTAGTAATTTACAAAGTTTAATATTAGCTTCTTTAGCAAAAGATCAAAAAATGAAGAAAATACACAGCAATAGGACGGCAAGATAAAATCCAAAGGTGTGATATTCTAACAACACAAAAAGGCCGTCCCTAGCAGGGGACGGCCTAAAAACGAAATTTTAAAATAACAACAAGTAGTGTGCCAAATCCATGCTTAAAACAATATTTAGATTCCATCTGGGGGAAATTTATCGCTACCGAAGAACAGCCCAGAAATTTTTAAACGAAGAGCACCCTTTAATAAATAACAAAAAAGGTTTGAGATTCTCTTAAATAGCCAACTCAATGGCAGGGTCCCAAAATCTGGCTTTGAAGTCCACAACCTTATCCTTATTGATTTTAATATTTTCAGACTCCAACAATCTTTGCATTTCATTTGGATCGTCAAAGTGATTTTTACCCGTTAGAAGTCCTTCACGGTTGACCACACGATGCGCTGGAACATCCTGCATACCATGTGCAGCATTCATAGCCCAACCTACCATGCGCGCACTCCCTTTAACACCCAGATAGTTAGCTATGGCTCCATAACTAGTAACCCTTCCTTCAGGAATTAGCTTTACTACCTCATAGACGTTTGCAAAAAAATCTTTGTTCTTATGCTCCATTGATGCAAATGAAATTAATTATTTTGACGGCCATTATTTTTGGACTATTTTAAAATGGCGAAAGCCTTTTTAGGCTTTGCATAGATAGTTGCAATTTAAATTCATTTTAATAAAACTGCTCAATGTTTCAAAAAATAGCCATAGCGATAGCTTTCTCTCCCAGGCTGCAAACCTTGTTGGCTGAGGCAAAGCGAACTCAGGAGCTATTTAATGCTGAATTGTTACTAATCCACGTAGGAACACATACGGATAAGGACGATCAGTTTATGAAGGAGAACCTGAAACAGGCAGGGCTGAATAATGGCCGAGTACATGTAGTATGGGAATCTGGCAACCCTGCAACAGAAATACTGGCCTCCTGCCGCCGAGAAAAAGTAGACCTGCTCGTAGCCGGCGCACTCAAAAAAGAAGACTTCATTACTTACTACCTGGGGTCTGTTGCCAGGAAAATATTAAGAAAAGCTGATTGTTCGGTATTAATGATCACTGAACCCTCCGCTGAGAGCGATCCATTTGAGAAAATTGTAGTTCATGCCGAAAACAGCCCTTACGCAATAGATGCTATAAGAGCCGGTGTTTATATTGGCAAATCGCAAAAAGCAAAACAGCTCCACATAGTTCGGGAAATAAAACTTTATGGCCTGGCAATGTCGGTAAGTGGTGAGCTTACGGAGGAAGAGCTATCAGAAACACGCAGAAACATGGTTAATGATGAGATTCGAAATGTTGAAAAAATACTGGAAAATATGGATACGGAGGGATTGAAAATAAATATCAAAGTTATGTCGGGCAAATCTGGTTTTGAGCTCGCAAAATTTTGCAGCCGTGTAGATGCTGATCTCCTGGTTGTTGGCTCACCACACCGTAAATTAGGCATATTCGACAGGATGTTCCCCCATGACCTGGAATATATCTTTGCAGACCTGCCCTGCGATTTACTCATTTTACACCCAAGAAAGAAATAAATGGATAAGCTTAACCATAGCGAAGTTATTAATTTACTTATCCAACTGGGAGTTATACTTAGTTTCGCAAGGCTAATGGCCGAATTTGCGCGTAAGTTTAACCAACCCGCTGTAGTTGGTGAGATTCTTGCCGGTATAATACTTGGCCCTACTATATTAGGCAATGTAAACCCGGAAATTTTTGCCCTGTTGTTTCCCTCTACTGGAGCCTCTGCTGTGGTATTGGATGGCTTCATTCAGATTGCTGTAGTGCTTCTGCTATTCATTGCAGGATTGGAGGTGGATCTCCATATCGTCTGGCAGCAAGGGAAGCAAGCCTTATCTGTTAGTATGATGTCACTGATTGTACCATTTGTGGCTGGCTTTATTATTACATGGTTCTTTCCTGATCTCTTTGGCTATGTAGAAGAAGAAAAGAAACTGGTCTTTGCCATGTTTATTGGTACCATGATGGCCATAACGGCCCTTCCAGTGGTAGCTCGGGTCTTAATGGATCTCGAAATTTTCAAAACGAGAATGGGGATGCTCATCATTGCTTCGGCAATGATCATAGACCTCCTGGGCTGGATCATTTTTACGGTTATACTGAATATGATGGGCAACGCCTCCGAAACACTTAGCCTTGGCCGAACTATATGGATCTCAATAGGTTTTACCATTTTAATGCTAACGGTTGGCAAAGGATTAATCAATAAGTCCTTACCATGGATCAACAAAAGACTGGCATGGCCAGGTGGCTTGCTTTCACTTTCTCTGGCATTATGTTTCTTGGCAGCAGCTTTCACTGAATATGTGGGTATTCACAGTATTTTCGGGGCCTTCATTATGGGAGTAGCCCTTGGAGATTCAAAGCATCTTTCAGAAAGAGCAAAAGAGATCATTCATCAGTTTATCAACAATATTTTTGCTCCACTATTTTTTGTGTCTATAGGCTTGGGCATTGATTTCATCTCTAGCTTTAACCTACAAATTGTACTGGTGTTGCTGATCACTGCGTTTATATTCAAAATATTTGGTGCGACACTTGGTGCCAGGATGGGCGGACTTACAAAATATGATGCTTTTGCAGTTGGTTTTGGCATGAACACCCATGGTACTTTAGAGGTAATTCTAGCCGCAATTGCACTTCAAGCTGGGTTGATCACCGACGAAATATTTGTTGCAATACTTGTATTGGTAGTAGCTTCAATCCTTGCATCAGCACCTCTAATGAAGTACTGCCTGCAGCTTAATGCATCAAATAAAAAGGATTCACTCAATGAAGAATAATAATGAACATATGATGAGTATAAAATGTTACCCAATTAATACCAAGAACGCTTTTACTCAGTTAAATATCTTTATCTTCTACCATTCAAACATTAATAATGTTATTAGCAGAGTAGAGTTGGCTTAAGGTAACCTCATTGAATACATTTGTAAAATATATAAAAAGCATGGCTATGTTTAAGAATCATAAAGATAATAAAGTGTCTCAGGACCTTATCAACTCCAATAATATCATTGGTAAGGGGAGCACTTTTAATGGAAATATAGATACTTATGGCAATCTTAGAGTAGAAGGAAGAATTATTGGTAATATTCGCTCCAAATCAAAAATCGCCGTAGGTCAATCAGCTGTCATAGATGGTAATATTCTGGCCCAGGTTGCAGAACTCGAAGGCGAAGTTAAAGGGTCCGTTGAAGTAACGGATGTCCTTATTTTAAAACCCACTTGCAGTATCTCTGGTGATATAATTGCTAACAAGCTAGTAGTAGAAGCGGGGGCAAAATTTGATGGAAAATGTAAAATGGGGACTGCCAAAAGCAAGGTTGATTTTGAATCCAAACCGGATGATAAGAAGTCTCCATTAAAAGCTGCAAGAAACGGCTAATCAAAATTTAAAATAATCACACATTAGCAATGAGGCTGCCAAAAAAGCAGCCTCATTTTTATTTGTAACCTATAACCTATTTCACTATCATTCTTCTCAGCACCTTCTGATTTTTAGTATTTACCTCATACAGATAGATCCCTGGCTTCAAATCAGCTATATTCACCTGCAGGGCATAAATCCCAGCCCCTTGTTGGCTTTTACCCATAATATCCTTTACCAAATTACCCTGAAGATCTGTAATCGAAATGTTAACTTGAGATTGTTCGGCCAGTACATAATGAATTGTAGTCTGGCTACCCGCAGGGTTTGGATAATTCCCTATTAACAAAACAGGCTGCTTTTTAACTGAATTTGAAAATGTCTGTTCCGGGGCACTCTCTCCATATAAATTAGTTACAGTCATTGGTAATGAAGTCTGGTTTAACCGCGCATCTCCACTGTTCACATACCAGCTTTCGCCATTTTTCTGTCCGGCAGGAAGCGTTTTAACATCACCTACGTAGTACCAATCAGCCTGAGCTTTGCTATTGTTCAAAGTAAGCACAAAATAACCATGTTACTTGAGACCGGTATTTTTAATATGAGGGTTAAACAAGCCTACAAGCCATGTCAGGAAGCCTTCTGAAATTCCGGTAAATTAGCCATCAA
The DNA here is from genome assembly GCF_016775155.1 of Fulvivirga marina. GTDB lineage: Bacteria > Bacteroidota > Bacteroidia > Cytophagales > Cyclobacteriaceae > Fulvivirga > Fulvivirga marina. Next base: position 168,971 of record NZ_JAEUGD010000031.1, read on the forward strand.
CTCTTTTGCAAGCCTGTGTTTTGTTTAAATGAAGGAATTATGAACAAAAAACAGGTAATCTGATGGTCAACAAGTTCTGGATTCACAAAGCTTATTCCACATTTTTATGACACAATAATCCTCAGCTACTAGGATGAAGTAAGAAAAGAACTTATTTTTAAGTCATCTGGGATAAGTCACAGCTGGATTTTATTTTAAACAAAGCGTACCAGAAACTATTATTAAATATTTATGAGTCGTGCGCAACCGTTTTATATAAAATTTTGTTTATTTTGTAGTATAAATCTTTTTGTATGAAAATTGTCGAGCCGTTATCCTTAACAATTGCAAAAACTCTGGCTGATTTGCTGGAGGATAGTATTTCAAGTATAAGCCTTGATGTATTGGCCTATAAACTTAATGCTACATCGGGAGATGTAAGAAAAGTGATCGAAAGCTTTTCTCAAAAAGGGCTGGTCCGATTAGTAGATAATCAAATCTATCTTACCGAAGAAGGGCAGTCTAAAGTGGCATAGTCTCCTTCCCATGATATTCGAAAACCCTTATCTACCTTACCTATTTACCTTTATTGCCGCCTACCCCATCTCAATGCTTGAGTATGGGCACCGGAAATTTAGAAAGAATTACCTATTACTTTTTAAAATTTCTTTTCCATTCCATTTATACGGTATAGCACATGGCCTGTTAGCAACATTCATTTATTGGGTATTATTCAAAAAGAATCTACTCCCTGGGGGAGAAGTAGCGGCCATACTTAACCCATTGACTATCGGATTAGGAATAAAAGGTATTACCAACCTCAATTTTTACAATATTGTATCCTCTAAGGGAAAAGAACCATCAGATGATAAAGTACAGATCATCCCTGTAGGCCCTAAACTGGTTATGGACTCCATTGAAAAGTATTGTGAAACATTGATCGAAGATAATCATGACCATTACCTGGATGCCTATATCCATAAATCAATTGAAGCATTAAGGCAGATTCCGCCGGCAACTATAAGTCAGGAAATTCAAAAGTATTTACCTCATAGCCTACCCAAGATTGTAAGGGAAACCTTCATGGAAGAAGTGAAGCAGAACATTGGGGACAACAATGGTGATCTTTATTTTGCTATGAGGCTTTTCGCTAATCAATATGGCCTTAACCGGTATAAAAAATTTGTGACTCACATCACCCGAAAAAGGCAATGAGGAGCGGGCAGAAATTGGCGATCCGATCAATTAACCATTACCTCTGGTAACAAAGGTTTTTCTACTCCAGCCCCCCATTTAAGTCTTAATGCTATTGAGTTTCGTTGCTTTTACAAGCTCCTTCTCATTGAAGAAGGATAAAGGTGGGGTAGCTCTCTATAAGCCTGTATCCAAGCCTGGCGCATGTTAAAGCCCACATAAACCTAGGCTACAGAGTTTTTAGCATCGCCTACCAGATAATCAAGCTATGGCCCGATGTGAATATCCATATCATCACCTAATTTAAATGTGGCCAATACGGATATATCCGGATAACCAAGATTAAGCTTATTCTCACCTTGAAATCCAAGTACATTGTATTCTGCTTTAACTCCTTTGGTAGAGTAATTTAATTCGGGTTGAATGGCAAACCCGAGAGCAACCATCAATAGGGTATAAATAGCGATATGGAATCCCGTCCTCACATTCTCATCTTCCACATCATCTATATGGAAGTTACTTAAGTTCAAACCTCCTTTTATACCTCCTCGCGGTGTCTGAGCCATTACTGGTGATAGGTGGGCTAAAAGTAGTGTCGTTGAAAGTACTGCCATTCTAAATGGGTTCATAGTCATTATACTTTTTGATTATGGAAATCAAATGAAACAACTATGCCATATACTCAAAATCTGCACTATTCGCCAATTTCAGCAGATTTTAGGCATATTTAACTACTTTCATTCAGAAAAAAATGTGTAATGGATTTCCCACCCTGTAGACCTTATCTACAATATCAACCTGAAAGCTTTCGCCACATGGCTACCAGCCATGCTCCTCCTCCGATACTGATTAGGCTTAGCACTATGGCCGGCATGGTATTTTGATATATCCAATAACCGGAAGCAAACAGTGCACAAAAAACGGTGATACTGCCAATGAACACACTTAATACCTGTAAGCTCAGGTTGTTTTTGACCTCAGGGATATCAATATTATCATTCTTGGCATTTCTCACTACCGACTCCCACCCCGGGCCAGCAGGCTTTACTTTCAGATAAAACTCCCTCAGCTTCTCCTTACTGGTAGGTCTGGTAAGCATGGTTGCGACAAACCAAATACCGGTGGTAATGGTAATCCCTAACAACAGTCGGTAATGGTTAGGTATAGGATCGAACCCAAGGCCTTCATGCACAAATTCAAAATACACTGCTATAAAAAAGGATGCTACCATACCTGCTAACTCCGTGTAGGCATTAATTCTCCACCAAAACCAACGTAAAATGAATATGAGGCCTGTACCTGCACCGATTGTCAATAGAATACGGAACGCCTGAATGGCATTTTCAAGGTAGAGTGCCATAATCGCAGCAAAGACCATCAGTAATACCGTGGAAAGCCTGCCCAGATTTACCATTTCTTTATCAGAAGCTTCCGGGTTCACAAATCGCCTGTAAACATCATTAACTACATATGAAGATCCCCAGTTTAGGTGCGTTGAAATAGTTGACATAAATGCGGCTATCAACGAAGCTATTACCACTCCCAACAGACCATGTGGCAGATAAGTAAGCATGGCCGGATAGGCAAGGTCATGCTGAACTATGCTGGGATCAAGATGTGGAAAAGCTGCCTGAATGGACTCAAGCGTAGGAAAAACAACGATGGAAGCCAGAGCAATAATTATCCAGGGCCATGGCCTCAAAGCATAGTGGGCTATGTTAAAAAACAATGTGGCCCCGACGGCATGCTGCTCATTTTTGGCAGACAGCATCCTTTGTGCAATGTACCCGCCTCCTCCGGGCTCTGCACCAGGGTACCATACGCTCCACCATTGTACCGCCAGCGGTATGATGAACAAGGGGATCAGGGTTTCTGTATCATTAAAGTCAGGTAGAATATTCAATTTCGGGATCACCGCCTCATGCGAAAGCATATTGGTCATGCCACCAACTTCAGGAAGGTTTACAATAACATACGAGGCCCAAATGGAGCCGATCATAGCAATAATAAACTGCACAAAATCAGTGATCAAAACACCTTTTAGCCCTCCCAAAGAGCTATAAATAACCGTAACAACTGAGGCTATAAGCAGAGTTTGTATAGGAGAAAGACTGAGCAAAACCCCTCCTATTTTAATCGCTGCCAGACAGACCGTTGCCATAATCATAATATTAAAAAACACTCCCAGATAAATGGCCCGGAACCCTCGAAGAAAAGCTGCTGCACGACCGCTGTACCTGAGTTCATAAAACTCGAGGTCAGTAAGTACTTCTGACCTTCTCCATAATTTGGAATAAACGAAGACCGTAAGCATACCGGTCAGCAAAAAGGCCCACCATTCCCAGTTACCTGACACACCATTCTGACGTACGATATCGGTTACGAGGTTGGGTGTATCTGCTGAAAATGTGGTGGCCACCATGGAAACACCCAACAACCACCAAGGCATATTCCGGCCTGATAAAAAGAATTCGGATACACTGGAACCTGCCTGCCGGGCAACGACAATTCCTATTACCAACGAGATTACAAAAAATGCAATTACGGAGATCCAGTCAATGGTTTCTAAAATCATGAATAGGGGGTGTTAAACTTTGATAATAATATTTCTTTTGTATAAAACCCATGTAGGGATAAACATCACGAGTGTAAAGAGCATTGCATAAATAAAGGAGGGCAAATAGGGGTCTGTAATAAAAGATGATAACCCTCCAAAAAGCCACTCTTGTACACTTAGATTTTCTGATAATTTTAAGGCCACAATCAGACTGGCCATAAGCATAGATAGCATGTATACGAATAAGGCATTCATCCCAAAGGCCTTAAACGGGGTCCAGTATTTGCTACGAAGCATCTTAACATCAAGAAGCCAATAGAGGAATGCCAGAAAGTGCATGGCTATCCCGCCTGTATAGAGTACATAGGAGCTAGTCCATAAACTCTTATTGATTGGAAAGAAAAGGCTCCAGAAAAGAGCTACCACAATCAAGATATTAGCCGCGACAAACAATTTGATCAATTTGTCTTGCGGAGTTAAATCCTTATTACTGATCCACTGACCGGCAACCATCCCTAGCATTCCAGTCACGATAGCTGGCAAAGTACTGAGTACACCTTCCGGGTCCCATGTTTTAGTCACCGTCCACATATGTCCCTGCAATAACATTGAGTCTATCCATGCGGCAAGATTTGCTCCTCGCTCAAGACTTCCCGTATCCACACCCGGTACAGGTATGATCAGGAACATCAACCAATAAATGAGTAAAATTATACTGCCTATAGCGATCTGGGTTTTACGATTAGTTTTTAGGAAAACAACAGCACAAACCAAAAACACAATGGCTATTCTCTGAAGCACACCAGGAATCCTTAGTTCGTACAAATCAAAATATGGAAATGCATTTAAGAAGAGGCCTATTAAAAAAAGGGTGACACTCCTCTTGATAATATGCTGTATTACTTTCTTATGGTTTTCTTTCTGATTGGCCACACGGCCAAGCGAAAGGCAAATGGCAACGCCCACTATGAACAGGAAAAACGGAAACACCAGATCAGTAAGTGTGCAGCCATGCCAGCTCGCGTGTAAGAGTGGCGGATAAACCGTAGACCATGATCCTGGGTTGTTGACCACGATCATGGCTGCTATGGTTATTCCACGAAACACGTCTAAAGAAAGTAATCTGTTACTCTTGCTCAAGTGATGTCCGCTCCTTAAAATTTTTATCTACAAGTACCAATTTTGCAAAACCTGCGGGCATATGAAAAACCGAGAGATTCATATAATCAAAATAGCGATATTGATGATATACATCGTCTCTGTCATTCACGCAAAGGTCAAGGCCCATCACCAATTCGTCTTTTGGCGACTTCCCGATCTCTTTCCAGCTAATAGCTACTTCCACCTGGTACCCCTGATCTTTATCCGAAGGGTCATTCACAGTACCTGACACCTTCACCGCGGTTTTTGCATTGCCATTCCAACTGTTGTTGTATTCGCCATTCTTCAAACTTCCGCGATCATCAATAATAGCATTCATCACGTTAACATGGTATGCCAGATCATCATCTTTCCAATCTTTGGTCTGATCAAAATCCGTATCAAGCAAAAACTCGATACCATCATCCATATGAAGACCTTCTTTATCTCGTGAATTGGCAAGTGCCTGTAAATTAGAATTCTCAACCTTGAAGGCAAAATACAGGTTCTTTTTATCCCACTTTATCGCAAACTGGCATGTATCACTCCAGTTCAGGTGTTTTGATGGAACGAAGTAATTCCAGGTAACATCTTTCCAGTCAGACAGTTCCCCATCAACTGTAACGTTATCCTCAACCCGATAGGCTGCAAGCACTCCTGAACTCCTTTTGACCAACTGCTTGATGGAACCAACTACCTGTAAGTCGGTTCTTCCACCCTGCTCACGGCTTTGCTCCAATTTAGCCATTGCACTGTTATAGTTATTCAGCTGGCTCATTACATCACCTTCGTTCAACTTACCGTCTAAAGCATCAAGTCCAATTTTCGCTATGGCTGATAGGTTAGCAGACAAGTCATTTACCGACCAAAGCACCGGAGATCTAGCAATTACAGGAGTTAATTTCTCATGGTTCTCCTTCCATAGCTGAAGCCATTTCCTGATTTCTTCTTCGGTTTCGCTTTTACCATTAAGATAATCCACCACCAGTCTTCCAAACACTCTGGCATCTGGTGCATCAGCAATGGCAGCATCCGCAAAAAGAACAAATGGAGAATAAGTCTTGTACATAGCACCTCCCGGGTTTCTTCTGTAACCCTTTAATGGTTCCACCACATTTGACAGTACCTTCAATGCCGTTACATCCTGCTGCATGGCAAGGTTGCGTAGTATTACATCGCGGTTCCTGATATGTGTAAGTTCATGTTCTTCAAGCAATAAGCTTATTTCTCCCATTCTTTCATACATGCTATCCACATCCCTCACTTCTGCAGGAGACCATAAGCGCTCAGCAATAGCAGCCGTTCTGGGCCAAATCCTGGAATCTACAGTGGTAGGTGTCACCAATTCACTCCACATAGTAGCCTCACCTCCGAGTATATTTTTCTTCTGCTCATCTGTAAGCCTGGAGTTTGCGGGTATAGGATCATTCAGATAGTGCTTGTAGGCAGGTTTCATCAGATCGATATAGTACCCGTTAGACAAAATGGTTTTATAACCGAGGCTGGCGGCTTCAGCCAAACCCTCCTGACCTCTCCACGAATGTATAATTGCATTTTTTGGCAGATCCGGCTGTAAAATTTCGTCCCAGCCTACCATTTTCTTATTCTGCTTATCCAGCACCTTTAATAATCGCTTATTGAAATAGTTCTGAAGTTCATGATTATCCTTTATTCCATTTTTCTTCATAAACTTCTGGATATCCTGATTATGATCCCAGTGATGTCCTTCATTCTCGTCTCCACCGATATGGAAATAGCTATCAGGGAACAATGCTGCCATCTCCGTGAAAAGATTTCCCAACACCTCATAGGTCTTTTCATTGGTTGGGTCCAGAGTCGGATCAAATATTCCTGAGTTTCTCTCTATAGAGTAAGGCCCTGGAGCACTTGCCAGCTCTGGAAAAGCAACCAGCCAGCTTGAAGCATGACCAGGAACATCGAATTCAGGATAAACTCTTATACCACGTTCATTGGCATAACGAATGATCTCTTTGATGTCCTGTTGGGTAAAATATTTTCCATCAGAAGCTTTTTCATGAAGTTGCGGGTAGACTTTACTTTCCACTCTAAAGCCCTGATCATCCACAAGGTGCAGATGAAGCACATTCATTTTGACAGCAGCCATTCCATCCAGGTTGCGTTTAACAACATCTATGGGGTGAAAATGTCGAGACACATCCATCATCAGACCTCTCCATGGAAACCGAGGCTGATCTTTAATCTCAACCGCTGGAAAATAATAGCCTTCCTCATCTGCCTTTAACAGTTGAAGAAGGGTCTCCATCCCCCTCAGGGCACCTATATCAGTGATTGCGGATAATACAACCTGATTCTCATTAATGGATAATTGATAAGATTCATCTTCACCAAACCGGATTTCTCCCGGACGTTGCGTTTTGATTACCAAACCTGCATCTGCTTTAGGTGCAGGAGTAACAAATTCCTGAGTAAAGAAAAAGCCTGTCTTCTTATCCAGCCTTCGCAACATCCGTGTCGCCTGTGCAAATAACCTCTCATGGGCTTTACCCTCATGAGTTATGGAAAAATCCTTATTTAATCTGAATTTCCCCTCCTTTACCTCCACACTGGCCGGATAAGGCATGAGTGTCAGATCGTCGTGGGTGACGCTATCTGTGCCCGAGAAACCTAACCCAGAACCCAGACACAGTAACATCACGATTAAACTCCGTTTTATATTCATCAATAGTTCAGTCTACAATTAAAATTTATATCTCTTAAAGCCTTCTATTGCCTCATATTCCGGCAGACCCAGTTTGTCGTACAACATGGCCGTAGCATGGTTTCTATCTTCTGCACGCATCCAGAACTCCCGGGGGTCAGAGCCAGGGAAAAGGGCCGTATCTTTTTGAGACTGATGTTTGAATATGGCCTTTCTTTTTCTGGTAAGCTCATCTGGGCTAATAGGTACTGCCATTTCAATGTCATTGGTATCCCACTCTTGCCATGCTCCTCTGTAGAGCCATACCCAGCAATCATTCATCCACTCCTCTTCTTTTAGCCTTTCTATGGCTTCGAAGATCGCTGCGAGACATACCCTGTGCGTACCATGAGGGTCGGAAAGATCTCCTGCTGCATACACCTGGTGAGGTTTTATTTCTCTCATCAGATTCATTATGATGGCAATATCCTCTTCTCCTAAAGGTTTCTTTTTAACCAAACCGGTTTCATAGAAAGGCATATCCAGGAAATGAGCCTTGTCATCACTTAACCCTACATAGCGGCAGCCTGCCTTGGCTTCACCTCTTCTGATGAGTCCTTTAATGGCTTGCACCATCTTGCTGTCCACATCTCCGGGCTTTTTGTTTTTAATGGTCTCTACAATGTCTTGGTACGTTGCTTTACCATCCTGATTGCTGATATCATATTCCGCATTAAAGTCACGGAAGAAGTCTGCAAAGCGAATTACGTCTTCATCAAAAACCGCAATATTTCCGGAAGTCTGGTAAGCTACATGCACATCATGTCCCTGATCTACCAGGCGTATGAATGTACCTCCCATAGAGATCACATCATCATCCGGGTGGGGACTGAATATCAGCACTCGTTTTTTCTCAGGATTAGCCCTTTCCGGCCTGTGGGTATCATCAGCGTTTGGCTTACCTCCCGGCCAGCCGGTAATGGTATGCTGAAGTTCATTAAAGATCTGAATGTTGATATTGTAAGCAGGACCATGTTCTGCAACAAGATCACTCATACCATGGTCATTATAATCACGATCGGTAAGTTTCAGGATTGGTTTTTCCAGTTTAAGACTCAACCAGATTACAGCTTTCTTTGCCAGATAGTTATCCCACTTGCAGGTTTTTACCAACCATGGGGTTTTCTCACGTACCAGCTCAGCAGCTGAACCGTCATCAAGTACCATGGTAGTATTGGGGTGGCTCTGCAAATAGGTAGCAGGTACACTATCTGTAACTTCACCTTCTACGGTGCGGCCAATGATCTTGGCTTTACCTTCGCCCCACGCCATGAGTATGATGCGCTTTGCCTTCATAATGGTACCTACCCCCATTGTAATAGCTCTTCTCGGCACATTTTCTTCACCGAAGAAATCGCTGGCGGCATCCAGGCGGGTAATGTGGTCAAGGGTGATCAGCCTGGTTTTGGAATTGATATGCGAACCCGGCTCGTTAAAACCTATGTGCCCTGTTCTACCGATACCAAGGATCTGCAAATCTATTCCCCCCAGGTCTTTGATCATCTGCTCATATTGCTGACAGAAAGACTCCACCAATTCATAAGGGAGTGTTCCGTCAGGTATGTGTATATTTTCTTTATCAATGTCTATATGGTCAAATAAGTACTCATTCATGAACCTGACATAGCTCTGTAATGCATCCGGCTCCATAGGGAAGTACTCATCCAGGTTAAATGTTATTACATTCTTAAAACTCAACCCCTCTTCTTGATGTAGCCTTACCAGCTCATTGTACACTGAAGTAGGTGAAGATCCTGTAGCAAGACCAAGGACACAATGCTCTCCTGCTGCTTGCTTTTTCCTGATCAAATCAGCTATCTCATTAGCTATTGCCAGAGAAGCCTGCGTAGAGTTATCAAAAATCTCGGTATGTATTTTTTCAAACTTCGTTTTTTCCGTTAAGCCGGCAGGCTGATGTGCCAGGCTCCTATGTTCTTCCAGTGTTTTTGCCATTTCTTCTAGTTTTATTAATTTACAATTACCATCTGATTTTCAAGGTGTTCCCACACCAATGCTCCTCCACCCAATACGGCCATTTCATCGTCTTTCAAGGCCGAAGGAAGAAGTACTATCGGATCAGGATATGTGCTATACAAATATTTTTTGATGCTTTCGAGTGTTGGTTCGAGCAGCAGCGGGCCTGCATTGGCCACTCCGCCTGCAAGAAAAATTGCTTCAGGATTGAACATAGCCACCATATCGGCCAGTTTATACCCAAGAATATCACCGGTAAACTCCAGCACCAGCAAAGCCATTTTGTCTCCACGAAGAGCTTCCTGTCCTATTACGGTCGGGCTTAACTGACCTGCAGGAATGGACCTTAGAGAAGAATCTTCTTCATATTTGGAGAGTAATTTCATGGCGGTACGGACTATACCCTTAGCTGAAACGTAGGCTTCCAGGCAGCCCTTTTTACCACATTGGCATTCGCGCCCACCTACTTTTGCAGAAGTATGCCCCAGTTCGCCTGCTACATCGTTTTGACCATGTACAAGCGCCCCTGACATATAAATACCACAACCCAATCCTGTACCTATGGTTACCGAAAGGAAATTGTTCATATGCCTGGCAGCTCCAAATTCCTTTTCACCAACAGCAGCGAGATTGGCATCGTTGGTAACAATAACCGGTACGTTAAAATAATTTTGCAAATAGCCCCGAAGGTCTACCGGACTGTTCCAAAGCAGATTCACTGCTCCTTCTACAACTCCCGTAAAGAAGTTTGCCTTTGGAGCACCAATACCAATGCCCAAAATCTCACCTTCCTGCCCAAGATCAGCCACCAGCTGATCAATGTGGTTACTAAGAGCCACAAGGAAAGCCGTTTCATCCGGGAAATCGCGGGTTGTGAATCGCGATTTGCTCAGTATCTGCCCATCGCGGGTTACTGCTCCCAGTTTAGTGCTTGTGCCGCCTACATCTATGCCTACTGCTATGGCCATTTGACTTTGTTTTTCTATTAGTTTTTTGTTTTGCTTCCATTGTCAAAAGGCAAGAGTTGCCCACCCCTGCCTATTTACAGGGTTACACTGAGTGGCTGAATAGAATCCGTAGATATCTATTCAGCTTAACTCAATGCGACAAGGAATATCTTTGATTTACTGTTTTATCAGTCTACATCCCACCACACACTTGTTGTCATCAAATCGGGCTTACCCCCATTTGCTGCGGCCACATTATCCGCATTTAATGTCAACTCAGAGGTAGGGTATACCAGTCTTGAAGGTACTTTGCCATCTGTCAGGTTAGACAGATATTGAGCACCTACCTGGTCAGGTATCAAGTTCGTTCTTCTGGCCAGCGCCCAGGCTTCATAACCGTTATTCAACAGGGACAACCAACGCTGTCTCCATACTTTCTCAAGGTTTTCAGCGGTCGTTCCTGCCAATACAGCTTCAGGCTCATTAGCTATAAAGTCGTCAGCATCACCTCCATCAACTCCGGCATAACTCATATGAGCTTTTATACCTGATTGGTACAAGTTTTCTGCATCTCCGGCAAAGCCTAACAGTGCAGCCTCAGCCTGAAGGAAATATGATTCTGATGCAGTAATGATGTAAGCAGGTACAGGATCATTCTTCTTTTCTCCTCTTAATAACCCTGTTGGTTTAGATACATAACCATATTTTGGAGGTGCCACCAGGTTAGGCTCAAGACCCGCGTATGTACCAGGTACACTATCCGCTTCCATGGCAATTTTTTCAAGTCTTGGGTCATTGTTGTCTTGTAGGAGTCCTACAACTTTATCACTAAGCGCCCAACGAGCTTGATTATATTCAAATGAATGCCACACATCTTCCTGGCCGCCCATCAACTCATTAGGGTCACTAAGGAAAAGCCCGTCCTGAGCTCTGTAAAATACTGCTTCGTTACCGGCATCAATCAAAGGGTTGGCTAAAGCATCAGTGATTACACCATTAATAAATGAACCATCACCGGCTGCTTCAAAAGCACCTCTTGAGCGCAGGGCCATTCTTAATCTTAAGGTATTGGCAAAAGCTATCCAGTTAGCAGGAGTACTTTGGTATAGGAAATCACCAGTTGAAAATGATAACTCCGAAGCACCTTCCAACACATCAATTTGAGCGCTGAGGTCTTCTATGATTGCTTTGTAAATATCCTTTTGACTATCATAAGTAGGCTTATAAGCCACTTCTGACCGAGGTTTGATCACATCTGTATAAGGTATATCACCATACATATCTGTCATTTTCTGATAAAACCACCCCGAGATGATCTTTACCACGGCCACTTCCTCCTTATCCTCTTCAGGATCAAGCAATTCACGAAGGGCATTTAAGTGTCCTGCCACTTTAATGTTAGACGACTCCCATACGTTATCAGTCCACCCCTGATTGTTGGTGTAGGCTGTACCTGGGAACCAGGCCATATCGGCAAAGTTGTAAACATAGTGGTGCGCAAACTGAGAAGAATAGATGATGTTACCTCTCCAGGTAATGAACCTAGGCTCACCGAAAGCATAGATCTGAACGGTTGCCATCACACGTCTTGGTGATGCTGTGTTCGGGTCAATTCCATTAGGATTCGAATTGATCTCCTCAAAGTTTCTGTCACATGAAGTGATCAGGAAAAGTGAGAAGAAGAATACTGCTCCTTTTATTATATTGATATTTAATCTTTTCATAGCTTTAATATTTTTTTATAAAAGGTTCCTCTCTTAGAATTCCACTGTTAATTGAAATCCATGACTTCTCGTTGGAGGAAGACCATAACTATCTATCCCTTGCAGGTTGCCACTGCTAAAGCTTGATTCAGGATCGATATTATCTGTTTTCTTATGAAGTATTGCCAGGTTTCTGGCCACATAACCTACCTTAACTCTATTGATAAATGTGTCATTAAACATGCTTGATGGCAAAGTATAGCTCAATGATAGTTGTCTCAGTTTTACGTAGTCAGCATCATAAACCCAAGCTTCGGAAATACCACCTAGTCTGCCCCAGTAAACGTTAGGATCTACACCTCTTGCCGCAACAGTAGGGTCAAGGGTTCCTCCTTCATTACCATCAGCATCAACTACTGTAGCTCCGGCGGGCACCATTATACCATTACCTCCAGAGTAGTACGCTCTACCATTAAGTGTTTCCTCGAGCACACCCATGCTGTGCATATCGTTTTCAGTCAGAGAATAAAGCTGACCTCCTGAACGGATATCGATAAGGAAACCAAGGCTGAATGATTTGTAGCTAAAGGTATTATTTATACCTGCTAAGAAATCAGGGTTAGAGTTACCTATTACACCCACTTCACCGATTACTGGCAATCCATCTTGTCCGTAAACAATGTTACCATTGTCATCACGGGTATAAGTAGACCCTACCAGGTCTCCATAAGGACGACCCGTGCTGGCAAATACCTGGATACGGTTGTTAAAATCACCACCCAAACGCAGGTCTTCCAAATCATACTCTGGTGCCAGGCTTAGCACTTCAGACGTGTTTTTAGAGTAAGAAAGTCTGATATCCCAAGTGAAATCTCCTTTCTTTACAGGTTGTGCTGTTAAACCAAGTTCAACTCCTTTGTTCTGAATTTCTCCACTATTAACTACTACAGTCTCGCTTCCCGTGGTTTTAGAGATACCCACATTGAAGATCTGATCTTTAGATTTTGAGTTGTAATAAGTCAGGTCAAGCTTGATCCTATTGTTAAGGAAACCCAGTTCAGTACCGAATTCTACTGAAGTAGTTTGCTCTGGCTTCAGGTTCGGGTTTTTCAAAGAAATACCGTACTGACTTCCTTCATATGGAGTAGAGCTACTCTCATTTCCATAGTAAAGGAATACTTCTCCATTATAAGTATCCTGAGAAATGATGTATGCATTGTACAAGTTGTAAGGTGTAGTACCATTACCTACTTGTGCCCACCCAGCTCTCAACTTGGCAAAAGACAGTACGCCCCCGTCAAGGTTGAGCATATCACTAAGTATGGCTGTGGCTGTAACAGATGGGTAAAAGAATGAGTTATTATCGGCAGGAAGCGTTGAAGACCAATCATTACGGCCAGTAGCTTCGATAAATACTACATCCTTGAACCCAAACTGAAGTGAACCAAAAACAGAGTTTACCTTTTCGTCGCTTTTCAGGGTACTCCCTACTTTATTTTCAAAGTTGTTGATGGAGTTCAAACCCGGAGCTACCTGATCGTTGGCAATTATAAATGTGCGGTCGCCAAAAATTCTGTTCTGGCTCACACCTATGTTTGCTCCTAAAGAGAATTGCTCGCTAAGGTCTTTGCTAATATTTAAGATCGCATCATAAGTACGTCTGGTTTGCTTTGAGTTTTGAACCGTCATAGTTCCATCATAAGCCTGTGGATTTGCTCCAATAGGACTGATGTCCTCAACATCGAATACGGAGTAGTCCTGAGAAGCTCTTACCTGGAAGTTCATCCAGTCCGTAAGATCGTATTTCAATGTGATCAACCCGAGGTAGTGGTCACGTGAATCCTTATTCAACTCTCTGTCGGCAAGGTAGAATGGGTTAATACCGTAGCCCCAGTTGTTAGACTCATATGCACCAGGTAAGCCTGAGATCGGCGACGCAGAATATTGCTCAGCAATATCAGCACTGATACTTCTTGGCTTTAACAGGAACCCTTGCATAGGGTTAAATCTTGACTCACCAAATTCTAAACGGTTGGTAGCATCAGTCTTGGTGTAAGTAACTTTAGTGTCTACATAAAACTTATCAGTGATGTTTGACCCTAACCTCAGATTAAATGAGTTTCTTTTAAAATCAGAACCAGGGTTGATCCCTTTGTTATCCAGATTGGTATAACCTAATCTGAAAGTAGCTCTGTCATTTCCTCCGTTAACTGATATTGAGTTAGTGGCGGTAACACCGGTACGGAAGAAGTTATCAAAGTCATCGCCGGCAGCTGCATAAGGAACAGTACCCTGACCATCAAACCTCGCTACCTGAAGAGAAGGATTTATTGCAGGTCCCCAGCTTCCTACAGCATCAATATCATGAACTGCTTTTTGCTGAGCACCATCGTAGCGTCCCTGACCGTATTCGTTTTGAAAATCAGGATTGATCAAAGGACTTTCAAAAGTCAGGTTGGAGTTAAGCGTTACGCCTATCCCTTTTCTATTGATACCTTTCTTAGTTGTGATCAAAATCACACCATTAGCACCTCTGGAACCGTATAATGCCGCAGCGTTTGGTCCTCTAAGTACTGAAATGGATTCGATGTCTTCCGGATTGATATCCTGAATAGGAGAGCCGTAATCTTTGTTTCCTGAAAAGTCAGCTCCTTCACCTTCACCACTATTAAGTACAGGCACACCATCTACCACAAACAGGGCCTGGTTATCTCCCAGTAGTGATGAGTTTCCACGGATAACTACCCGCGTAGATGACCCTGGCCCGCCATTGGTTTGAGAGATCTGCAAACCGGGGACTTTTCCTGACAGAGAGTTAACAAAGTTTACTTCTTTGGCCTCGGTTAGCTCTTCGCCTTCAACCTCCGAAACCGCATACCCAAGCGACTTCTGCTCACGCTCAATACCCAGGGCAGTAACCACAACTTCTCCCAGTTGTGTAATGTCTTGTGCTAGTGCAACATCGATCGCAGACCGGTTGCCTACGTTAACTTCCACGGTTTTGTAACCGATGAAAGAAAAGATCAATTCGGAACTTTCTTCCGGGACCTCAAGGCTATACGCCCCGTTGACGTCACTTGTGGTACCAATACTGGTACCTTTCACGATGATGTTCACTCCTGGTAGCGGAGCTTGCTCATTCTCATCGATAATCTTACCGGAGACCTGACGCTGCGCCATTACGTTTAATGTAAGCAGCGGCACCAGTAAGCCAAATAGTAAAAACTTTTTCATAAATATTAGGGGTTGATTCTGAACCTCAATTTGACACCGAATTGACGAAAAATAAAGTTTAAGGCTTTTTATTAGCTGAATGGCAGGAGTTTATAGCTGTTTGGTAAATTTTGATATACGGAGAGAAACATACCCCTAAGCCAGGGGCAGACCATTAAGAATTAATACCAAAAAAATTAGTATGTTTATTTTAGATCATCATAAAAGCACTGAACTGATGGAGGCATTTACAATATCATTGCGCGAAAAGGAAAACACCACCGACATAAAGAAGGCGGTGATCAGGTTAGTGAAAAAACCGTTGGTATATCATCTGGTTTTCTGGATCAGTTACTTCCTTTTTAATACGCTCAGGTGGGGGAGTTACTTTGATGACTACTGGTATTCTCTACATTCCAATCTTGTCGAATTTCCAATCCACATTATATTAGTATACATTAACCTTTATTACCTGCTGCCCCGGTATATCCCCAACAGATTGCCCAAGTATCTGGTGTTACTATTCTTTGCTATACTGGCCATGTCTCTGGTACGTATAGTACTTAACTACCAGTTTGTAACTACAGAAGTATGGCGTGAGTCGGTAATCAAGGAGCAATCCTTATTTGGGTATAATTATATAATTGCTGTTTTTATTGGAGAACTGTATGTGGTGGGACTCACCACCGCCATAAAACTTATTATAGATTGGGTAAGAACTCAAAGACGAGCAAGAGAACTGGAGCGAAGGAACCATGAGACAGAACTGTCATTTCTAAGATCTCAGGTTCAGCCTCATTTCTTTTTCAACACATTAAATAACCTCTATTCTTTGACACTTGACAAATCAGATAAAGCTCCGGAAACGGTATTAAAACTTTCTGACCTGATGAGCTATGTAATCTATAAAGGTAAAAACAATAAGGTCAGCCTGGCAGAAGAGGTTACACACATTCAAAACTACATCGATCTGGAACGGCTAAGGTATGGAGACAACCTGGTTGCCGAAATAAATATATCCGGAAACATCCAGGGCAAATTTATTCCTCCACTTATACTTATGCCTTTCGTAGAAAATAGCTTTAAGCATGGCGCTCTTTATAAAAATGGAGCCATGCCTATAAGTATTAGTCTGAACATCAATAGTAATGTGCTTTATTTTAAAGTGAAAAATTCCAAAGGAAGTAAATCGCGCCATGAGCAGAGTAGTAATTCCGGCATAGGCATTCAAAACACCCTGCGAAGATTGGAATTGTTGTATGATAAAAACTTCAATCTTGATATCATTGAGGACGAACACTCTTATCAAATAGCGCTTAAAATAACACTCGATGAAAATTAATTGCCTCATAGTGGATGATGAACCCTTGGGTATCAATGTGATAAAGAGGCACCTAAAAGGGTTTGATGATTTCGAAATTGTTGCCTGCTGTAGCGATGCCATGGAGGCTTTCCAGGTATTGAAGGGCAACAACAAGATACACCTGATGTTTCTTGACATCAATATGCCGGAACTAAGTGGTATTGACTTCATCAAGAGCCTTGACTCCAAGCCGCTGGTGGTAATCACAACCGCTTACCGCGAGTACGCCGTGGAGAGTTTTGAGCTAGACGTATTTGACTATTTGGTCAAACCCATAGCTCTCTCCCGCTTTGTAAAAAGCATAGATAAAGTCACTGAATATTATCGCGCCTTCAACTCGGCAAAAGGGAAAACAAAAGAAGAAAATGATTATATCTTTCTGAAAGTAGATAAGAAGATAGTAAAAGTGTTCTTCTCAGAAATACTCTACATCGAAAGTCTCAAAGATTATGTTAGAGTAGTTACCCAATATGAAAATTTTATTACTCACCACAATTTAAGAAGTATTACCAAAGCCCTTCCTGCAAATAAATTTATCCGTATCCATCGCTCATATACTGTTGCTACAGACAAAATCAGAGCTCTGGAAGGCAATATTGTAGAGGTGCTGGACAAAAAACTACCCATAGGTAGAAATTACCAAAAAAAGATCAAGAAGAAGATACTGGATGAAGGAAATTACTAACCGCTCATATGATTCATTCACCTATCACTTCTACAGGTAATCTAAAACTTATATATTAGAGCTCCCCTAAGAAACGATTCATTTCTAAATTTGTAGTTATCAGAAGGAAACGATCCTAATTAATGAGAAATATTTTTATTCTGCTTGTGCTTGGATGCTTTCAGTTGGCTCATGGGCAAACAACTCCATATTTTGTATTTCCAGACAATTTTGCCTGGAATGTAATTGAGGAGGGGGACACATTGGAGTTTGATCTTAAAATACACCCGGGTAATTCAAAAGACTACCTCTATTCCATCTATGGTGACCGCGGTTTGTCCTTACGTTTTGATTCGCTCGGCAGCTTCTTCTGGTCTCCGTCTTATGACTTAGTAGACAGGGTCCGTGAAAAAGAAGAGTTCAGTGTGATCTTTGAGGCTGTATCAAAGGACGGTAAAAAAATAAGGAAGGAAGTACCCTTCACTGTGCTTCATAAAAACAGGCCCCCTGTGGTTGATGAGCTTCCGGTTTTCTATGTAAAACAATATTCAGCCAATGAATTTAACCTCAATCAGCTCAACCAAATCAGAGATCTTGATGAAGATCCTATAGTTTTTAAACCTATTTTATCTGCTATGCCGGAAGGTGCCGACCTTACCGAGCTTGGCATCTTTACCTGGAAACCATCAAGAAACCAGTTCAGAGCTTTGAGGCGTGAACCACTAAAGGTTTCATTCATTGTACAAGACCAGCCAGAGAAATCAGAGGTTACAGGCACTTTGGTAATAGCACCTACGCAGCTAGACCTTCCTCCTGAAATTACAATGGTACCCAATGACACACTCCTCACTATAGATGAAGACGAGGTGCTAAATCTGAATTTTTATGTATCTGACCCCAACGGAGATGATAATATCAAAGATGTAGGATTTGTTTCTAACGACATGCGGGTATCAAAAACCTCTCTAAAACGAAACACTGCTACACAATGGGAGTTTACCTGGATCCCTGGTTATGACTTTGTAGGTGAAGCTGAAAGCAGCAGCCTCGTAGAGTTGATCTTTTATGTTATCGATGAATCAAACAAAAGGTCTGAAAGGGCTCTGAACGTTAAGATAATGGACACAGAAAACCTGGAGCAAAAAGACCAGAGATTATACAGTAAATACAGAAGTATGTTGGTTCAGACTATGGACCTCATAGACCAACTGGACGAAAACCAGAAAAGGCTAAACAAACAGCTAAGACAAGCTAAAAAGGGAAAAAGAAAAAGGTCTATACTTAATGCCTCTCTAGGTGCCATCACTGGTGTATCACCCGTGTTTATGGAGAATGACAGCAAAGATTATGTCACAGGGGTTGGAGGTACAGCTGTAATGACCCTGGGTACTCTGGAAGCCACCGAAGTACTTGGCCGGTCAAAAGATGATATTATGGAAAAGCTCAAGCTTAATATTGATATTAGAAACCAGTTACAGGCAGAGGGTGACCAGTTTGCAAGACAATACGCACTAAAGTCACAGCGAAGGGATAAAAACTTTTATGTAGACATTGATAAGCTTAAAGCTCAGCTCAACAACAAAAAAATGATTTTGCTAGAGCTTGATGCCGGCTGGGAAAACCCAAATAAGTCCACCGACAAAAATATCCGCAAAAAATTCCCGGATTTTAACAATGAAGGCTTTGAAGAATAGGAAGGGCCAACTCTTTCATCCTCTTCTCTGAGTTTTCACTGAAAATGAGACAGGTATATATTTCAACAAATAGATTGCATGTTTAAACTTTTATTATTTATTAGGGTTACTAAACTATCTTGAACCTAATATAGGTCAGATGTATAATATTATAGTTGGAACCTAATAGAAATTAGATGGGCCTGTTGAGTATATTCGAATCAGACAAAGATGGCAGAAGAAAAAGTCATATTAAGAATTTGATTTCTGTAGCAATGGCAGATGGTCATCTTGCCGATGAGGAATGGGCTCTGCTCTCCAAAATAGCACATCATTTGGGCATGAGCAGTGAAGCCATTCAAAATATCAGAAACAACCCGGAAGAAGTAAAGTTCATTGCTCCTAAAAAGTATGAAGAAAAGCTTCAGCAAGTAACCGACTTGGTTGCGGTAATGATGGTTGACGGCGATATAGACCAGAATGAATTAGAGTTATGTAAAAAATTAGCATTAAAACTTGATCTGCTACCCCGTGTAGTCAGTGATATGATTAATAATGCTTGTTATCAAACGAAAGAGAATTAAGCGCTCAGCTCTATCAGGTATCAGGCCCATTCATTTTTCTAATACAAAGCTTACAGTTATATTGCTTCATGACTGAAGCAATAGAATTTAAAACCAGCGATAACCTTAAGCTCTGGGGACAGGTATGGTTTCCGGAGACAGACGCAAAAGGCATAGTAATCCTTATCCACGGGTTTGGAGAACACATTCAACGATATGATCATGTAGCCAAAGCCTTCAATAAAGCTAATTATGTTTTAGCAGGCATCGATCTCAGAGGCCATGGAAAATCAGAAGGCATAAGAGGGCACACTCCTTCCTACAATCATCTTTTAAATGATCTCAGACAATTTACTGATATAATCAAAGACAAATTTTCCACGCTGCCACTTTTCATTTATGGGCATAGCATGGGGGGTAATGTTACTGCCAATTTTCTACTCAGGGGTAATGAGCAGGATTTTACAGCTGCAATAATTACCTCTCCCTGGCTGAAGCTCAGGTTTGACCCTCCCAAAATAAAGGTAGCCATGGGTAGGTTAGTACGTAAGATCTACCCCAAATACGCTGAACATAACAATCTGAACCCCAACGACCTCTCTAGAGATACCGCTGTTGGTAAGGCTTACGCAGAAGACCCATTGGTAAACAACAAAATAACCACGGAGATGTACTTTTCAATTGTAGAAGCAGGGGACTGGGCTCTTCAAAATGCTACCTCCATTCAGACTCCGGTGTTAACCATGCACGGTACCGATGACCCCATTACATCACCACAAGCTTCCGAAATGTTTGCCAGAAAAATGACTTCAGAGTATAAAGTATGGGAAGGCATGTATCATGAACCTCATAATGAATTAGGAAAAGAAGAGGTTATTGATACAATTGTGCAATGGGTCAAACAACACACGCCATGAAAGTTGGTATTCTCATATTCAATGAGGTGGAGGTCCTGGATTTTGCTGGACCATTTGAGGTCTTCTCTCTAACAGAAACCCTGGACAGAACAAAAATATTCGATGTATCGCTGGTAGGGCAAACATTACAAACTATTAAAGCCCGTAATGGACTTCAGGTAGTACCCAATTACAACTTTGAAAGTCACCCTCCCTATGATATTGTCATAATACCCGGAGGCTATGGAGCTGTGGAAATAGAAATTAATAACGTTGCGGTGATTGAATGGATCACCAAACAGTACAATACAACAAAAATTCTGGCTTCAGTCTGTACCGGGGCTTTTTTGCTGGCTAAGGCCGGTTTATTAAAAGAGCGGAAAGCTACAACACACTGGATGGATCTTTACAGACTTGAAAATGATTTTCAGGATATTGAAGTCATTAGGGGTGCAAAATTTGTAGACCAAGGCAAAATCATAACTTCCGGTGGCATTTCAGCAGGTATCAATATGTCGTTCCACCTTATAAAAAGGCTTTTCGGAGCTGAAATTGCTAAAAACACTGCAAGAAGAATGGAATACAGTATTAACATTTAGATAAAAGAATAAACTATATAATGTCAACACCAGTTATCGAATCAGAAAGGATTTCATTAATGAGTACAACAGAACCTGATCTGGATTTTGTTACTGTACTTGAGTCGCACCCGGATAATAGACACTACATTATGACTTACACCAGAGAGCAACACCTTGGAGTAATAGCTGACAGTAATGAACAGCATTTGATTATAATTGATAAGGGAACTAATGAAAAAGCAGGATTTGTTATACTGGGGGGATTAAATAACCCACACCATTCTCTTGAGCTAAGACGAATAATCGTAGATAAAAAAGGAAAGGGACTAGGTACTGAAACGTTACAATTAATCAAGAAATATTGTTTCGAGATACTACAGATGCATCGGCTTTGGCTCGATGTAGTAGAAGACAATCAAAAGGCAATTTATATTTATGCCTCGGCCGGATTTAAAAGTGAGGGCCTCCTCAGAGAGGCTGCAATTTTTGATCGAGAGTATAAGAGCTTGAAACTTATGTCAATACTCAAAAATGAGTATTTAGCGGAATAAAAATCATTTATTTTTTCCGAAAAGTCAGGTTACATTAGGATAACTTATTGAATCTATTAAGTATCCAAGACTATTAATAAACTTATAACCAATTAGATATGAAATTAAACCATCTCCTAAAAACATATTTATTTACCCCAATAGTCATAACTCTTTTTTCATTTACACTTTCCTTTGCCCAGACTGTTAACAGTAATTGGGAGCAGGATTTGTCAAAGTCCATGGAAGCGTTCAGCAATTGTGAAAGTGCTGGGGGCAGTAGCAGTGAATGTTACAAGTATCTAGGCCAATCTATTAATACCGTATATAAAATCAATGACTTTTACTCTAAAGAAAGTGGTAGGTATATGAGCCCTAATGAAATTGCCGACTTTGTTAGTAACGAGGGAAAATGGGAGCTTCTAGGACATGCATATGATAAGAATGCCCTAAATAAAGCCCAGGATTATGCTAATTCCAAAAAGGCAACAATTGCTGTTTATAAAGGTGAAGATGGTCAGGGTCATGTAGCTTTAATACTTCCAGGTGATCTACAAGCTTCTGGTTCGTGGGGCATCAAGGTCCCTAATTCAGCCTCATTCTTTCTAAGCAACTATAAGAAGTCATATATTGGCAAGGGTCTTTCATACGCTTTCACCAAGGACATGTTAAAAGATGTAGTTGTTTATAGCAGAAAATACTAATAAAGCCTCCGTACCCCGCTTACTCTTTCCCCGCTCCAGGAAAGAGATATGGCGGAAGCTATTTTCATCATATCCCTTAGAAAGCACTCCTAATATTTAAAGTCTATATATTCTATGCTTATATTCGGCGAAAATTTATAAGCTGAATATCATGTACCTTTTCATACCCGGTCGCCACCACATTCTTACAGATTTTCAATTCAAGTACCTGTACCGATTGGTTAACACCAGTCTGCACGCAGTCAAAGATGTAAACGGCAAAACCATTGGAAATAATGAGCCTGTTGAGGCCATTATATTTGCTGTTACTTCTGCCAATCATGCCGGCACAAAGAGAAACCCTATTCCCTTTTACCTCAGGGCTATGATGATCCAGGAGTTTTCCAAAGACCTGCCTGTACCCTGCTATGTCTATGGCGTCGACGATGTTGGTGTACTTGAAAACTTTGCTTCTTATACTTTGAAACAAGTAAGACACCAAAGTGACCAGGCACTCCGTCTTGCTCCTGAAAATACGCTTGTTGTTTGTTCAACCCCAGTGATGAACATGTATGAAGCCATAGGCTACAGGATACTTCCTGCTGAGCTTCAGGACCGGAAGACCCAGAAATTTCATGCGCCCTTACCCTGGGATATTGTAGATCTCATTACCGCCAATGATACCTGGGAGTCTGACGATGAAATTATTGATAAGCTTCACATATCCAGCTATAAGATTTGGAAAAACTACAGGCTAGGCCAAAAAGTTCAGACGATCCTCAATGATCCGATCATTGGAGATGATGGAGACATCACCGAGTCGAGAGATTATGGCAGCTATGTACGCCAGATGGATGAAATAGCAGAAATTAAGTACAAAGACACCGCGGCGTACATCCAGCCTGGCAAAATTGGAGATATAGGTTGTGCCGTAGGTTCATGGCTAAAGCAGGCCAGTGAAGACACTAAACTGCGTGAGTCTGACTTCTATGGTATAGAAGTCGCCCGCCAACTGTTTGACATCTGCAACCAGAGAAAACACAATGGCGAGTTTGGCAATCCCAATGTGTTCTTTGCCCAAAAGAATGCCGTAACCTCATTGGTCTTTGAGGATAACTCCATGAACACGATCCATACTTCGTCTTTGACTCATGAGATTGAATCATATGGTAGCCGGGCCGACCTGTTGAGTTTTATTCAAAACAGGTATAACGAGCTTGAAATGGGTGGCGTATGGATCAACCGCGATGTAATAGGCCCCGAGGATGGTGATGCCATGATTTATATGCAACTCAACCAAACCGACGGTCGCAACGAGGATTTTGAAAAGGAGTTTGATAGCACGGCTGACCTCTGTAATTACCTAAATGAGCTCTCTACCTTTGCCCGCTTTAAGCGGTTCACCAAGGATTTCAGAAAACAAGAAAACGACCAGATTCAGTATGATATCAAAACCATAAACGGTGAAGAATACATCTACCTTAAGCTCAAAGATGCTGCCGAGTACATGCTCACCAAAGACTACACGGACAACTGGCAAAGCGAAATGCACGAACGTTTCTGCTTCTGGAGCATCAGCGACTGGAAACAAAACCTGGATGAAGCAGGCTTTAGAATTGAAGATAGCTCCAATGCCTACACCAATCCATGGATAGCTCAAAATAGATTTGAAGGTAAAGTAAGGTTATTTGCTCTGGAAGATGATATACTGAAAGAACTGCCTCATCCGCCGACCAATGCTTTGATTGTGGCGAGGAAGGTTGGGTAGAGTCGATTCTATCCCTGTAAGATGGGAAGAGTGTGTGTGGTTCGGAATCAACTTGTCATGTACTTCTTTACTTTTTGTACTATATTCAATAATTGAACGGACGCTCAAGATCATAAAGGGTCCGTAGCGGATGTGCTACCGGGGTGGGATCATATTTATTTGTCATCCATATTGAAAATTGCTCCTATGAAGATCGCAGAGTCCTCTACGAGTCTACGAGAGACTCTGCTGGGAACGAAAAAAAATCCAATTATAGCCGGCATACTTACCCCAATCGGTTGCAGGATCGCTGCACTTAACCTACGACCTAAAATAAGGAAGACATTAAAATTCACTTACCCTTGGTAGATACCAACAGCTCCCTTACATCAACATCAAGTGCTTTAGCTACCTGAAACAAACTCTCGATTCTTGGCTGCATATCATTTCTACACCACTTTGAAATCGTATTGGAGTTCATATCTATCTCTTCAGCTAACCAATTGTTTGTTTTGCCTCGTTCTGCCAAAACTGCTTTTATCCTGTTATAAATAGGCTTAGCCATTAACATCTCTTTTGATTCTCAAGTCAAAAATAAACAAGAAAAACAAACGCATGACAGACAATAATATGCTTTATTAGAAGATTTAAAGATCTTTAAATAAACTTTAAAATAATTTTATAGTTACTTAAAATTCTATGTATGGAAATTAAAGATTTGATCATTCAACTTATCTGCCAAGATCTTAAACACAACAGACTAACCAAATCGCTTTCAAAATTAGGGTTAGACGATCGTGGATTATATGATCTTGATATGCTAACCATTATATATATCTAATTTAATGGGAGTGCAAGGAGACAAACTATCTGATGCATTTTCAGATGTATGCTTCAATTTTTTGAAGGAAGTGGATCAGATCAATAGCTTTGAATTGGAGAATGAAGTTTCTCTCATTGCTACTCAATGCTATGAGATGTTGAAATCTTTAGTGGAAATAGAGCCCCTTCTGGGCCGTATTTAATCTATTTCTCCCTACCTAGCTCAAGCTTCCGTGACTGTTGCACAACTGCTTATGCTACATAGCAATGTCTCGTCCTAAAATACGCCTGCATGTGTCACTAACGAAATCAAGCTACACCCATCATAGATATCAGTTAATCAATAACTTAACTTATAGACTTTATAAACAAGGTTGGAGTTTGCTATTAAAAGAGGATAAAACAGGCTTCACATGTAGCAACAAATACATTAGAAAAATCTGGTACTTGGCACAAAACATTTTAAATTGCTTGAAGCGCAAGAAAATCAGGCCAAATTTGCAGGTCTGAATTTTACCTAACTACCTAACGAATGACCTTAACTAAAATATATGTATTTCTTTTTACCTTCTTTCTCTCACTGGGAACTCTTCATGCCCAAAACTGCAATAAGCTCTCGGCAAACGAATGGACTGAAGTACAAAGTTATGCCAATAGTATAATACCTGTGGTTTTGTACAAGCTGTACCCTGCTCCCTCCGACGATACCGAAAGACAGTCAAGGCTGGACTCTCTGAAGACTCACGATTATACGGCCTATGTGCAATTGACGAATGGGATCCGCAGCTTTATAGAAAGCACCACGCCTGATCAGCAAACCTGTTTTTACAGTGTGGCTGATAACGAGATCGTTTTAGAGTGGATCGGTTTCATCTACCGGAAAAATGCTCCGGAAAACAAGATGCTTTCCCCAGAATTTCAAAAAGGTTGGGGTATACTGGCAGAATGGAATCAGGGGGCACTCAATCCCTTTCAGGATGCAGAGGCTTACTTACTCACTCTTAAAGGTATGGCAGGATACACCTTTGCTAAAGAGCGATCAGGAGGGCACCTTCGCCTGTTAGTAGGTCCATCAATGTATTACTCAGGCAAAGACACTCAGTTTTTGCTTACCACAAGAGCTGAAGTACGCTTAAAGGATATTCAAGCAGCCCCTGTTTCCATCGGCACTATAAAATTTATTGCTGAGGGCAGCACCGACATTGATGGCCTATGGGTGTTTGGGCCTGGTGTAGGCGTGGAACTACCCAGTTTTGGCGTTCAGCTATTACATCAATGGCATACTGATGCCATTAAAAATCATCTTGAAATCGGAATTTCGTATCGATTCCTAAACTGACAGAACAATGAAAAGAGCTTTAATTACTAGTGGTGGTGGAGCAAAAGGAGCATTCACTGTGGGGGCACTATCCTATATGTTTGATAACAACCTGGCTGATTTTGACCTGATCAGTGGTACAAGTACAGGTTCCCTGATTGCTGCTTTTGCAGCAGCAGGAGACATCGAAACGCTGAAGGATGTATATACTAATGTCAATAACAATGATATTATTGCTACAACCAACCTTGTCCGGCAACTTCAGCAAGGCAAGCCTTATTTGTTAGACAGCTACCCTCTGGTAAAATTGATCGATGAAAAAGTTACGGATACCGTATACCAAAAAATAGTCAATGGCAATACCATTTTATGCCTTACTGCGGTGAGTCTTCAAACCGGAGCCCCTACTATCTTTGCAACCAAAAGGATCAACATACCCGCTGGCTATCAGCTTAAAATTATCCAGAATATACAGCAGTTGAAAAACGCCATGCTTGCCAGTAGTAGCCAGGGAGGGTTTCTACCGCCGGTTACTATTGACGGAGAACAAATGATAGATGGCGGACATAGAACGGTAGTCCCTACAGCTGCCGCTATAGCCCAAAACCCAGATGAGGTGATAGTACTTAGTAACAACCCTAAAAGTATATTCCCGGGAAACCCGAACTACACCAGTGTGGTTGATACTATTCTCAGAGTAATTTCAATCTTCATACAGGGCGTTCGTGAAAATGATTACAAATTGCTCGACGATTATGTCGCTAATTCTATTAATAAAAAGGCCTTCTACATAGAACCCAATGCGGATCTGGATGAGCAAAACCCAACAGGGCTGAGGTTTGACAAGTTCCTGATGACACAATGGAGAAGTCAGGGGGAAATAAAAGCAAAACAGGTTCTTTCTGCGGCTGGTGTTCCCGGTGGCGCATAATTGCGGGCTGTCAGGGGATAGTCTATGGGAGGTCTTTAGCGAACACTCCCCATGTTCTATCCCCCGACAGAACATCAACCATTCAGTTTCTTGTTTTTCATGGTTCGGCCGGTTTATCGATTAACAATATTTGCAGATGAATAGGGGAAGGTCAGGAAACAACTCACGCTTCCTGAGGTGAACCGGATTTGCTAATTCCCATCTTTTTAAGCACAAAATCAATAGACCCCACACCCAGGTAGCCTCCTATAAGACTGATAACAAATACACTAAAAGCATTGAGCAGAAAGTCCGGTGCATAATCAATAATATCAAAGACGATAATAGTCCAATACAGCACCATACCTGTAAACAATCCCGTAAAGATTCTCCACTTTTTTGTCTTATTCCCTTCGTGAAAATAAGATATGAATCCTCCTACAAGACCTCCAACTATGCTGGCGATTATGATGAGAATTGGCCAGGTCACAATTACCGTATTGTTATTGGTGTATAGATTACTGGAAACGGCTCGTACTTTTACCGTACCAATAAAGCTTTTAGGAGCAAACTCCGCCTTGCTTTCGAAGTGGTCGGGCATAATAGTAAAGCTCTGAGGGGTGACCTCCCCACCCCCTTCGCTGATCTCAAGACTGACCTGCCATGGGGTCTTTACAGTAAGCGCCGCACTATCTTCGTCCAATAACCTCACCAGTATGTCAGACTTTTCAAGAAAGTGGATGGAAGGCGGGCTGCTTATACACTGAATATATGTGACCGGTGGTACAAAGTGAATCTTAACATTGTTCACCACTTCTATATCTGGTGTGGCTATAATTTGCAACTCTACATCTTCCTGATCTTTACTGACCAGTTTCAGAATACCCGGCTCCTCCCCCTTTACCACCAGTTGCTGTGGGTGTACACTTCCATAACTAGGAATAATATTTAGCCTGACTCCATCGGGATACAAGCTCGCCTCATCAAAAAGAAACAGACTTATTTCTGCACTGTCTTTGCCATTAGCCTTAAAACTGCGACTCTGAGCAAAAGCTTTGATATAAGATTGGTTACCCGGTTGATACATGGCCAGACGCACTTGAAAATCGTCATATTTATTAATAATGAGGCTGCCGTAACGCGGCGTAACTTTTAGAAACAAAGAGCCGGAATAAAGCTCTGGGTGAACAGCAGTCAACTCTAGTATACCTGCATTCTTAAGAATAATTGAAGTATGTAGCATAGACTGTCCTTTGTTAAAATGTACACTTTTGATCTTATGGTCCTTCTTGATGGTGTTGAGCAATTCCACATCCAATTCTTTTGGAGCACCTGCAGGTTGGTTATTATCATTAACAAGTTCTATAGAAATATGTAAAGTATCCCCCACCTGCGCCAAACGCTTCTCCCTTTGGAGATGAACCAAAATCTTGGTAGGTATGCGCCTTTTAATACTCATGAGCGAATCCTGCCTTAACTTTATCTTCTCCGGAAGGCCGATTTCTTTTACATCTTGTTGCTGTACCTGTTGCTGTGCAAGGTCATTATCCTCTATATCTGCAACGATACGAAACCCTAATGCCGGCTCACCTTCTGAAGTTTTGTTTCCAGGCTTACTGGTCATCACCATTTGATTTTCCTCATAATTCATAGTAACAGGCAAGCGTACTTCTTTTGTGACAACTGAATCATCATACTCATACCGCCCCAAAAGGGTATGTGTGGAGCCCTCCTCAGAGTCTTCCGATTCTTCAACACGCTCTATTTTAAACTTATTAGGAAGTTTTTGCTTTATTGATGACTGAGTGGCCTGATATTGCAAAGTATCTACTTTTGATGGATTCAGGTTGATATATCCTCCGGCTAGCTTACCCTCCTTGAAATTAAAACTGCCATCTTCAACGCCTATCACTCCGTAGCTGGCGGAATCTTCACCAAACCAAATCCCTTCACTGACCTGCTCATCAATCTTTACATCCACCTCATCCGTTCTTTTAGAATCGCTGCATCCAGCAACTAAAATGAGTATAATCAAAAAAATATAGATTGGGGTTTTGGTTTTCATAGTCTGTACTCTAATTGTAATTCAAGCTAATGAATTCTTTTTTAATTTAAATCAATCACTGAGGTAAAATTACATCATGAATAGAATCAACAACACTTTTCTCCCCAATGGCTAACCACTAAAGAAATAGCTGAATCCCTAAACAATACCACCCCCTTTTCGTATTTTGATGGTATGAAACCCATTGAAACTCTTTCAAAAGCTAAAGCCAAAAATCTTATTATTCATTCACAACTATTTCCACATGCCGGGTCAAGTTCCCTCGACGTAATTCGTCAGCTCGGTTATGTTCAAATAGATACCCTGGCAGTAGCAGAAAGAGCTCATCACCATATATTTCACACCCGAAATACACAATATCAGAAAGACGAACTGATGGAAATGTTAAGAGGGAAACAGATTTTTGAATACTGGAGCCACGCGGCCTCCTATTTACCTATAGAGGATTACCGTTACAGTCTGATAAGAAAACAGGAATTTGCTGATGGGAAATCGCACTGGTTTCGTCAAAACAAGAAAATGATAGCCTATGTGCTGGACAGAATAAAAGCAGAAGGGCCGTTGCAATCCAAAGATTTTAAAGATCCCAGCCATAACTCAGGTGCCTGGTACAAATGGAAACCTGCCAAAGTTGCACTGGAGCAGCTTTTTATGGAGGGAAAACTCATGGTAGCTGAAAGGGTTAATTTTCAAAAGGTTTATGATCTGACCGAACGGATACTTCCTGCTCATGTAGATACATCCATGCCATCGAAACAGGAATTTCATGAGTATCTGATCATAAGAACACTCACTGCGCAGGGGATTGCAACCCTAACCGAGATCACTTACTTGCGCAAGGGACTTAAAAGCCATATTGAAAAGGCCTTAAAAAAACTGATAAGTGAAGGGAAAGTGAAGGCTGTCAGCATTGAAGGCATTGATCAGACATACTTTGTCCTGGCAGGGCAGGGTGCCTATGAGACTAATAATGCTGCACATATTTTGTCTCCATTCGATAACCTCATTATTCAAAGGAAACGAGCTCAGGAAATTTTTGACTTCAATTATCAATTGGAATGTTACGTACCTGAAAAAAAGCGCAAGTTCGGATACTACTGCCTTCCCATCCTATACAAAGACCAGCTTGTTGGCAAATTTGACCCTAAGGCTGATCGCACAACCGGCATTTTCACAGTCAAGTCTTTTTGGCTTGAAGCTAATTTTGAGCCAGACGAGGATTTCACTCATGCCTTTGCTCAAAGTCTAGGTCGGTTTGTAAGTTTTTGTGGCTGCAGAAAATTGAAAATACTTAAATCGAGGAATAACCCGGTATTAAAGGAAATAGAAAAAAGGGTAAATTCAAGATAGATAAATAGCCTTCAGATTTACCGACAGGATCTTTTTATGCTAAATTGAAAAATGAATTGCATCAAGTGTAACGCGGAAGTTCCTGAAAGAAACATCAATATTCACGAGGACATTGTAATCTGCGATGCGTGTGGTATAAAATTCAGCCCATCTGATACGGTTAAGAACTATTCAAAAGGTCCTGTTGACTTAACCAATCCTCCAAAAGGAATTAAGGTCACAAAAACGGCAGGTAATCTTATGGTCATTATCAACATCCGCTCATGGACATCTGTATTTTGGATATTCTTCTCAGCAATACTCTCTGTTGTCTTTGTCCTACTCACTATGACATTCAAGATGTCCGAAATGGCCTTACATATAATTGGAGTAGCTGTTGCATTGATCTTTGTCTGGGTACAAACACTTTTAAAAATGTTCGGGAGAATTGAACTCAAATTCGACAACCATATCGGGCATTTTTTTATTGGAGTTGGAAATTTGGGGTTGAAAAAGAGCTTTCTATGGCGGGACATTCGCTCTATGGAGGATGAGTTACTCCAGCGCAAGCGTCTTTTAGATTTAGATGGTGAATTTGCTTCACGAACCCTGGTTCTGCGTGGTATAAAAAACATTTCTTTTATGGTAGCATTGAATCAGGATAAAAGAAATTATTTAAAGACCCTGATATTACCTTTTATAATTAACGCAAAGGATAGGGAGTAATGGGAAGTATTTTTCGGAATGAAGCTAAAAAAAGGGTGCGAACAAGTACTTAAACTAAACGTTAAATCTACATAAAACAATTTTACGGCCGTCCGCACCCAATCTTTTAATTAGCCTAGAATAAGCTGTACATTCAAATCAAGCCTGATCTGGTCGCCAACCACTATGCTCCCTGCCTCAGTTACTGCGCTCCATTTCAGTCCAAAATCTTTTCTGTTTATTTTTCCGGTGATCTCAAAGCCTGCTTTGGTATTGCCATACGGATCAACAGCCTGTCCATTAAACAATACGTCCAACTCCACTTCCTTTGTAATATCCCTGATGGTCAAATAGCCTTTTAGCTTGTATTCATCTTCCCCCTGCTTCACAAATGAAGATGAGATAAACTTAAGCTCAGGATATTCTGCCGCATTGAAGAAATCATCAGATTTCAAATGGGCATCTCTGTCGCTGTTTTTAGTATTTACGCTATCAATACCAGCGCTAAACTCTATTTCAGCATCACTGAAGTCATCATTTTCAGATTTTACAGTACCCGAAAATTCATCAAATGAACCGGTAACCGTTGAAACCATCATGTGTTTTACTTTAAAATGAATTTCAGAGTGAGTAGGATCTATTGTCCAGGTTTTAACTAATTGTGTCGTTTCCATTTTTGATAATATTAAGTGATAATATTGATTACTTTAAAAATTTATTCTTCGATCATAGGTACCTCCATCAGCAGCACCCTGGCATCACTGTCGGCGGTTATGGTCAGCTGTTCTATATCTGTCAGCCCAAAGCCATCCCGTCTGTTCAGAGCCTGGCCATTGATGGTCACATCTCCTTCAATCACAAAGGCGTATACTCCGTTTCCAGCTTTTTTAATTGTATAGGTGTCTTGCTTGCCGGCCTCAAAATCGCCCAGATGAAACCAGGCATCCTGATGGATCCACACCCCCTGATCATCAGGGTTGGGAGATAATATTTGGTAGAACTGATTCTTCTTTTTCAGATCGGCAATGGATATCTGATCATAGCGGGGTTTCACGTCTTCCTGATTAGGGAATACCCAAATCTGAAAGAATTTCACTTCCTTATCCTTGTTTTTATTGTATTCACTATGGATGATTCCTGTCCCGGCACTCATCACCTGCACATCTCCTTCTTTGATCACCGTAACATTGCCCATGCTGTCTTTATGCTCCAGGTCGCCCTCTAGCGGTATAGAGATGATCTCCATGTTTTGGTGTGGGTGCGAGCCAAAGCCCTGTCCTCCGGCAACCTGATCATCATTTAAAACCCGAAGCGCGCCAAACTGCATTCTTGTAGGGTCAAAGTAATTAGCAAAGCTGAAAGTGTGACGTGATAAAAGCCATCCATGGTTTGCATATCCTCTGGTATCAGCTTTGTGTAATACGGTTTTCATTGTGTTCTCCTTCTTGTTTGGTAAATGATTGAAGCCAACTTGCTTTGTGCGCTGGTCTTCCTTAGATGAATTCGAAAAGACTTTTGTGAGACCCAGTGATATGGAGCCTAAAGCCAGTGTTGATATAAACTTTTTTCGTTTCATCCTTTTTTTGTTTTGTTCTAATAGATAAAACGGAAGGAAGACCGAGCAGGGTATTACAAAAATGTCGGGTTGGACTATAGAAATGTCGGGAATTACGGCTTTGGAAGGTTTTGTAACGGTGATCGGTGGTTGGTAAGTGGTAAGCGGTGGGGTCTTCCAAACATCCCTTTGAGGGGACTGACCACCTCCCTCAAGGGAGGATTTGAGGAGTACAAAATTACCCCTGACTTTGGGCTTGTTTAGGAATTACTAATGGTATACTGCTTTCTGAATTCCAGTGGTGTGAGGCCGACTTTCTTCTTAAAGAAGGAATTGAAATGCAAAGGCTCTTTAAACCCCAACGTGATGGCAATTTGCTTCACGGTTTCATGAGTATGTATGAGCAGTCTCTTGGCCTCACTAATAATTCTGTCAATAATGTAGTCTTTAGCCGTACAGCCAATGGTATTTTTCACTACCTGGTTTAAGTGTTTTGGAGTTAGAAAAAGTAAACCGGCATACTCTGAAACTTTATGGAGCTTACGAAAATTCTTTTCCACCATCTTTCGAAAGTCAATGAGAACACAGGAGGTAGCAGAAACTTCCGGAGGCTGGCTCTTTTCACACAGACTTACACATTCAATTAAAAATAACTTTAGCCATGCCCCTACAGCCTCTTCTTTGTAGGCATTTTCTTCTTTATAGGATACATAAAGTGATTTAATAATCACCTCCAATGTTGCTCTTGTTTTATCATCGAGGTAGATAGGAGGGCTATCGCTATAACTTTTAAAAAGGTTAATCTTAAGAATGAAGTCTTGCGATATTCCACTGGCACTAAGAAAATCGGCAGAGAAAGTGATCACCCAACCTTGCGGTCGTTTGGGCGTATGGACCTGGTGGATCTGTCCGGGGCTAATAAAGAATACCTGATTATCTTCAATATCATAGGTATTAAAGTCTATCAGGTGAAAGCCATTCCCATGCTGCACCCAAACTATAGTGTAAAAATCATGACGGTGAGGCTCCGTAGTTTTCCCCTCAGTATTGTCAAAGATAGTTTCCATCTTATCGATGTTAAAAAACCGATTGGGATGCTCTTCATTCTGAAGATGATAGACTTTTATTAAGGGGCTTTCTTTCATTACTTAATAAAGGTAATTGATTAAGGCCTGATTGAAAACAACCTCATTAAAAAAGCCCGGAACTCAAATTCCGGGCTCATCATAAAAATTACTTAATAGCCACACCCAGCCTATCATTTCTCCATGATCATGGTCACTCCCTGCCCTCCTGAAGCGCATACAGAAATAAAGCCACGGCCTGAGCCCTTTTCATTCAACAACTTCGCCATGGTAGCAATTAATCGACCACCGGTAGCAGCAAAAGGATGTGCCGCTGCCAGGCTGCTGCCTTTGATATTCAACTTACTTCTGTCGATACTGCCCAGTGGCTTATCGTAGCCAAATGTTTTCATAAGCGCTGCGCTTTCCCATATTTTGAGGGTTGTCAACACCTGCGCTGCGAAAGCTTCATGAATCTCATAAAAATCAAAATCCTGCAGATTTAAATTAGCCTTTTGCAGCATTCGTGTGGCAGCATGGACAGGTGCCATCAACAGGTTTTGCCTTTCATTGACAAACTCAATAGCAGCAACTTCTGCAAATGAGATATAGGCCAACACTGGCAAATTGTGCTCTTGAGCCCATTCTTCACTCGCCAACAAAACACAAGAGGCCCCGTCAGAAAAGGGCGTTGAATTCCCCGCAGTCAAAGAGCCGTTGATGGGGTCAAAAGCAGGTTCTAAACGGGCAAGCTTTTCCATACTGGTGTCTCTTCTCAGGTTGTTGTCTCGATCAAGACCGAGGTATGGGGTAAGCATATCACCTAAGAAGCCCTCATCATAAGCTTTGGCCATTTTTTGATGACTCTCCAAAGCAAACCTGTCCTGATCTTCGCGGCTTATGCCATAGTGCTTCGATGAAATCTCGGTATGACCACCCATCGACAACTTGGAACGCCTTTCATCAATGCCCGGAGCAACAGGGACCAAATGCTTCGGGCGGATTTTCATAAATTGTTTAAGCCTCCCGCCAAAGGATTTTGCTTTCCTGGCCTCAAGCAGTATCCTCCTCAACGGCTCACTAATTACTACAGGTACATTGCTGGCAGAATCTACCCCTCCTGCTACACCGACATTAATCTGTCCCAAAGCTATTTTATTGGCGATGTATATCGCAGCTTCCATCCCTGTGGCACAGGCCTGCTGTATATCACAGGCCGGAGTAGCCGGATCAAGCGATGTGCCCATAACGCTCTCGCGTATCAGGTTAAACTCCCGCGTATGTTTGATAACTGCCCCGCCGGCTACTTCTCCTAATCTTTGCCCTTGTAACTTATATTTACTGACCAGCCCATCAAGAGAAGCCGTCATCATGTCTACATTACTGGCATAGGCATAAGCAGTATTGTGCCGTGCGAAAGGTATTCTGTTGTATCCCACCACTGCGACTCTGCGAGGTTCTTTATGTATTAACATATATTATTAATTTAAAAATGACTGATTCATGACCATAAGTGCCTCTTGAGGAGACTTGCGGCTCAGAGCACTTATTTGTGCAGTATCGCCGACGTGTATTTCATGCTCTTCTCGCTCCATGGCTTTGAGGAGTTCCTCTGCTACTACAGCAGGGGAAATACCTTGCCCTCCTCCAATTTCTTTCGAAAAGGCTGTGTTAACCAAAGGCGGTATCAATTCAAATACCCTGATCGACGTGTTTTTGGAAAGTGTCAGCCTAAGCGATTGCGTATAAGAATGTAAAGCCGCTTTACTGGCAGCGTAAGTAGACAGCATGACAGGGGGAGCAAATGCCACCATCGAGGAAACATTAACAATAGCCCCTTCCTGTTGTTTGTTCAGTAAGGGCAGCAATTCTTCGTTCAGTCTGACAATGGAAAGGTAGTTGGTTAAAATTTCTTCGCTGGCAGCTCCAAAACTATTCGTGTTATTTGATAAGTGATGTAAAAAAGCCTTTCCCGCATTATTAACAACTACATTAAGCTCAGGAAATTCCTGATTAAGTCTCTGTACAAGTTGTTCAACCTGTTGTGCATCGGTAACATCAAAAGGTATCACCACTGCATCCTTAAGTTGTTTTTGAGCACTCTCCAACCGAGAGGCATCTCTACCTGTAATAATGACTTTGTTTCCCTTTTCGACGAGGGCTTTTGCAATTTCGAAGCCGATTCCGGCACTACCACCAGTTATCAGCACTGTATTATCTGTAGTTTTCATATCTTAAAATTTACATTTCATACCGATCGGTATATTTTCAGCTAAAAATTTTTATTGAAGATCGTATATCATTTTGCGAACAGAGCCCATGATCATGTTAAGGTATTCTACTTTACCCGTAACCTTAGAGATCATAATTGCCCCCTCCACGGTTGCAAAAATGGTCAGGGCTGCCTGCTCAACATTAATATACTCCCTGAATTCACCTTCAGACACACCTTTTCTGATCAGAAAAGCAATTTTATTTTTCCAGTCAATTACGGCTTCGGCTGCCCGGCCTTTTAACTCGGGATGCGTATCATCAGCCTCAACAGCTGTATTGAGCATAGGACAACCACCCTGAGGAAATAAGTGTTGAAGCGTGTTATCTAAGTAAACTTCTGTATAAGCAAGCAACTGCTCTTTGGCCGAACTATGCTTGCCCATCTCTTGCTCAATAAGATTATTGGTTATTTGAAGATTGTGATCAAATACTGCCAGAGCTACGGCATCTTTATTTTTGAAATTATTGTAGATACTACCCTTGGTAAGGCCTGTAGCCTTCTCCATATCACTCAAACTAGTTCCCACAAATCCTTTTGTATTAAATACAGGAGCAGTTTTTTCAATAATATGAGCCTTGGTTTGTTCTGTTTTTGACATTACCTACTATTTTTCTTCTCTTTAAATACCAATCGGTATATTCTGCATATATACAGAATTCACATTAGGTAACAAAACTCCAAGACATAAATATATACACCCGTATCTCCAGGCACCTAATGCGGTTGGATGTATTTCATGAAAATTTATTTACTTTTAACCCTGAGGTTTACATCCGTTTCCCGTAATAATTCGCTTTGATGAAAGAACGTTTTCTCAAAACCATGCACGCGCTAACCGAGCTACCTTTAGCACAAGAGGAAAAACTTTTGAAATTGATCAGAACTACCTCTGTTGCTCGGGGTGAACATTTTATTCGTGAAGGTCAGGTTCCTCGCCAGTTTGGTTTTATAGGCAAAGGGTTATTCCGCTATTATTACGTAGATTACAATGGCAATGAGTTTACTAAAGGCTTTTTCCCAGAGGGCACATTTTTAAGTTCCTACAGTGCTATGATCCAAAACAGGCCGTCTTATTTTAATATAGAGGCTCTGGAGCCATCAGAAATTATCACCATTGATTTTCAGCAGTGGAAATCCTTATCTGCTGAACACCCTTGTTGGAATACTTTCCTTGTAGCTATTCTCGAAAAAGCTTTTACAAAAAAAGAAAATCGAGAACGGGAATTTCTATTATTTGATGCCGAAACCCGATACCGCTCATTTCTTGAAGAGTACCCAGACCTATCTCAAAGAGTCAAACAGCATATGATTGCATCCTATCTGGGCATAACACCCGTAGCTTTAAGCCGGGTACGACGAAAAATGGGAGTAACTCACACTACATAACCATCTATCACCAAACATTTTACTATGCCGTTAACATAGGTTAATGACATTAGCCGGTTTCATCCGCTACTTTGAATTAAAAAGCAGAGATATGAAACTAAACAACAACACCATTCTCATAACCGGCGGAAGTTCCGGCATTGGCCTCGAACTTGCCCGAAGGCTTCACAAACAAGGAAACAACATTCTTATATGTGGCAGATCAGAAGAAAAGCTTAATAATGTAAAGCATGAAATACCTGGTATCCATGACTACCCCTGTGACCTCTCTATAAAAGCACATAGACAAGAACTGTTTCAATGGGTGTCAGATAATCACCCTTCATGCAATATATTGATCAACAATGCGGCAACCGTGCACAAAACAAACTTTTCAGAAGATTCAAAGATGATTGAGAAGGCTGAAAATGAGGTGCAAACTAACCTTATAGCCCCAATCACATTGAGTAAGCTTTTTTTGCCATTGCTCATGAAAAATGAAAATGCCTCCATCATCAATGTTACTACAGGCCTCATTTATGCCCCAAGAGCAGCTTATCCTATCTACAATGCTACCAAGTCGGGTCTGCATGCCTTCACTCAAGTGCTGAGACATCAATTGAAAAACGACCCCATCAGGGTTATTGAGGTCATAATGTCGGCCGTGGATACGCCATGGCATCAGGGCAACCCTCCTAAAATGGCGATTTCAGTTGAAAAAGCAGCAGCAGAAATGCTGAACAAATTGGAAAAAGGTCAGGAGGTAATTAAAATAGCCGGAGTAAAAATTCTTTATATACTCTCGAGGATTGCTCCGGCTTTTGCATTCAGAAAGATTAATCAACTATAGCATGTCATAATGTTCCAATCGCGTTTTGAATAACCATACTATTTTGGCTCAAAACACTATATACTCAATTCCGATTGAGATAAGCTTCCATATTAAACTTATTCATTTTGTCGATTCACCTCAAAAAGTTTACTTTGAAAACTGCAACCATCTACAATATAATATGATCACCAACTCTGACGTACTTATCAGACCCGTAGAGTTGTCTGATGTAGAAACCCTTATGGAGCTAGGAAGCGTAACTTTTAAAGAAGCTTTCGGAACTGTTAATACGCCTGAAAATATGCAGAAGTATCTTAATAGTAACTTCAACCAAAAGGTTTTAACTGCTGAGGTAAAAAACCCTGAGTCAATGTTCTTTTTTGCTCAACAAAGTGAACAGGTGATTGGCTATCTAAAAGTCAATCTCGGTAATGCACAAACTGAAAGCATGCCGGATAATACTATGGAAATAGAACGAATCTATGTACTGGCAAAATACTACGGAAAAGGCATAGCAAAATTACTATTTGAACAGGCCATAAGTGTAGCAAATCAAAACAATATCACAACCGTATGGCTTGGTGTATGGGAGGAAAACCCAAGGGCCATAAAATTCTATAAAAAGAATGGTTTTGTTGAATTTGACAAACATAACTTCATTCTTGGAGATGATGTGCAGACCGATATACTCATGAAGCTGGCATTGAAATAACAGCACTTCTTCAAGTTTTTCTTTTTTATGGGTAACAATAGCAAATGACTATTGATATAGGCTTGATTGCTGGGTAAGCCGGCCAAATCAAGCGTAAGCCGAAAAGCTTTATGAGTAGGCACCATTAAAAACCCAATTAAAAATGAAAAAGTTAAGTTTAAATCAACTTAAGGTGAAAAGTTTTGTAACCGCTGTTAATGATAGTAACAACTCACAAACTATCAAAGGTGGTCTTTCAGGAGGTGCCTGCGTACCCGTAGAAGGCTACCCCATAGATGTAGAGTGGGCTCTAGGTACCCGAGGTGGCTGCACACAGTGGGAAAACATGTGCAATGGTTAAGTTTCTCACCCAGTCTGTAATGCAGGCTGGGTTATTTATTATGTATGAATAGCGCATTTTGACTTTTAACCTCATTCAACTATTACTTCCCGGCTACAGTTATTGAATCTTGTAACTGATAATACGCAATAAGCTGTGAACTATCCAAAGAAGCATTACTCACCAATGTCTCTATCGATTTTGTAACATTGATGTGACCGTAAATTTTGTTGCCTGAATGTGACCTTTTGTACTGTTTAATATTAGTAAGCAAAGCTTCATTAATATCTCCTGTATCCGGATTAACTGCAATTTGCAGATTCATACCTCTGGACCGTCCTCTAAATATCAGGGCGTCATGTGTTATGTTCCTTAACAAATCATATTGTATAGAATCTCTGGAAATAGCCGATTTCCACCTCTTATTTTTTTCAAAATGCCCCGTAGGATGTTCAAAGATTAATTCAAAAACCTGCCTCAGATAGTTAGTAAGTCCTCTGTCAATTGCAAATATGGATTATCGCTTCAAAAAATCCCCCAACTTCTTCAATCCCCGTTTCCTCAATTTAGGAAGCAACCGGATCAGTAATTCTGCTGTTGAGTAGGCATCACCCAAAGCGGTATGGCGTTCCAGAGGTTCTATTCCATATCTATCCAACAGGGCATCAAGGGTATAATCCTTCGGATTAATACCTGCACTACTCATGCGAGGTTGTTCCAACCTGATGGCCAGTTGGGCAGTATCAAGCAAGTAATTTTTAATCTTCAGGCCTGGGTAATATTTATGCAATACTTTGTTGACAATGGCAACATCAAAATCAATGTGTTGGGCCACCAGTACCGCACCTTTAATGTAGTTAAGAAAAACCTCTATTACCTCTTCGGGTTGCAAACCGGCGTTACTTTGACGCTTGGTTATACCATGGATGGCAATATTTTCAGGTCGACTTTCATCAGCCCAGGCCACATAGCAGTCCAAGGCCGAACTAACTTCTATTTTATTGTGGGTACAACTTACTGCACTAATAGAAAGTAACCTGGCCGTTTTGGCATCAAGTGAAGTAGTTTCAGTATCAAAAACCACAAACCGGATATTTTCCAGCAATGAGCTTTGATCAATATTGCGACAGCTATCAAGATATGACCTGGCAAAAGCAGGAAGGTCCTTCCCTGAATTATTACCAAATATTTTTGAGAGCAGGTTCATTAATTAAAGTAACTAAGCTGATAGCGCAATTCTAACATTTGCTGTAGTTGGTAAATGGGCTCAAAGGTATTCCTTAAAATTTGCCTGTCCAGCTTTCCCAGGCTCTCAATAGTTATGAATCTTCCTGAATCATGGTGAATAAAACCATTGAGTGCCCTGATCCTCATCAGGTACTCATATGAATCAGCCGCAGCATGATACAACTCCTGCCTTTTGGGCTCTTCCTTTGCCAAAAGATGGTAACGGGCTACCGTATTCATTTCATCCAGTTGTCCTGTTTCCAGCGACAACACCCTCGCAATATCTACCAACGGCATCATGGCCCGTGCCTTAATGTCAAACTCATGCTGATGTTCCCCCGACCTCTCTACCACAAAGTTTTTAAAGAAGCTTAATGGTGGCGGATTTTTTAGTGCATTTTTTGCCAGGAAATTAAGAAAGATCCTTTCTTCATTGATTTCCTTTTTTAAGTGGTCTTTCAACTGGGTAATTAAGACTTCAGAGCCATAAACCCTCCTATAATCAAAAAAAATGGTTGAGAGCATCAGTGCCTTTTCCTGGGGTTGCCTGATCCACCCTGAGAAATATTTCTTCCACTCACTTAAAGGTTGGCACCATTTCGGGTTACCTGCCATCATATCTGCCGGGCAATATTCAAACCCTGCTTCTGCCAGCATTTGGTTCACCTTGCCTGCCAATTCCAGAAAATACTGCTGTACCTTTTCTTTATCGGCTGTACTGCCCTCTACGTCTTCATAAATAATCGCATTATCCTGATCCGTACGAATAAGTTGTTCGGAACGCCCTTCACTACCAAGACAGACCCAAGAAAAACCAACAGGTTGAGGCCCTGAATTTTCCTGCATTTCCTGAAGAGCCATGTCAATAACACGGTGGATGATCACATCATTGATGTGTGTGGTTAATGATGCTGTTAAACTTATGGATACCTGCTGTTCCAGATAAAAACGGATCAGATCATCGGCCTGATTGCGCAAATCGATTAACCTTTGAAAAGTGGCAGCCTCTTCCATAGCGTACACTAATGTAACCGGGTGGTTCTGATGCGCAGCCATCAGATCACGCTCGCTGAGCATACCAACAGGTTCTCTATCAGCAGTAATGCATATATGTCTGATCTTATAGCGCAACATCTTTAGCAAATAGCTGGAAAGAGGTTGCCCCAAGGGCATGGTGATAACTTCTCCTGACATGATCTCCTTCACCGGAGCTTCAATGCTCACCTTGCCGGTACTTACCTTTTCACGAAAGTCAGTATCGGTAACAATGCCCGCAATATCACCAGTGGAATGACGTAAGACCATTGACCCAATCCTTTTATCACTCATAGTTATGGCTACCTGCTTGATGGACTCATCTGGCGACATCCACACCAGTGCTCCGTGGGTTTTCTCTAATGGTCGGTTCCAATTAAGCAGTGCCCCTGAATCCTGGTAGGGAATCCTTTTCGCTACGTTGGCATCCAGTACATTGGCCTGCCCACCGGCAAGCCCTGCGGCAAAGAACATAGCTATCTGGCTATGGCTTTCCATCAGGGGTTTAAAATATGCTATAGGAATAGCGTATATAAGACTTTCTTCAGCACTTCTGCCATGAAAAACATAGGGCTTACCACTCAGCATGGCGCGTACGCCAAAAAGATCTCCTTCATCACATATATCCACCAACACCACGGCATCTGCTTCCTGCCTTTCCAGATGAATAGCTCCTTCTTTAACCACAAAAAGATAACCTTTCCCTTCTTCCCC
This sequence comes from Fulvivirga marina, assembly GCF_016775155.1. Lineage (GTDB taxonomy): Bacteria > Bacteroidota > Bacteroidia > Cytophagales > Cyclobacteriaceae > Fulvivirga > Fulvivirga marina. The sequence continues at coordinate 211,344 of NZ_JAEUGD010000031.1, forward strand.
CTGCCTGAAAACATAATCACCCGGTTCAAAATGGTTGACTACCACTTCTACAGAAATGGTGTAAAGCTCCTCCTTTGACAGCGCTGTAAAAGGAGGATACTTTTTCAGAAAGTCCGCTATTCGTGAAGCAATAACATTTCCTGCCATCTCTCCGGGATTAATTCAAGAGTTACTTATTGAGCACCCGAAATGATCTCCTCAACCACCTCAGGATTAAGTAGTGTTGAAGTATCACCCATACTGGAGGTCTCTCCAGTGGCTATTTTTCTCAATATCCTCCGCATGATCTTACCCGATCTTGTTTTGGGTAGCCCCGGAACGATCTGTATTTTGTCTGGCTTGGCAATGGGTCCTATAATTTTTGTCACGGTCTGCCTGATCTCTTCAATCAGATTAGATTCAGAACGGCCTTCCATATCACAGATGACATAAGCATAAATACCCTGCCCTTTAATATCATGCGGATATCCTACCACAGCAGATTCTATTACTTTCGGATGCTCATTTATAGCATTCTCCACTTCAGCAGTTCCCATTCTATGACCAGAAACGTTGATCACATCATCTACCCGGCCTAATATCCTGTAATAGCCATCCTCATCCCGCTTCACACCGTCACCAGTAAAATAATAGCCCTTAAATGATGAGAAATAGGTCTGTCTACACCTTTCATGATCACCATAAGTAGTCCTCAACATGGACGGCCAGGGGAATTTCACGCAAAGATTCCCTTCAACGCTATTACCGATTAACTCCTTACCGTCATTATCAAGTATCGCCAGTTGTATACCTGGTAAAGGTAACGTGGCATATGACGGTTTCGTAGGCGTAACGCCTGCTATTGGCGAAATCATGACGCCACCGGTCTCCGTCTGCCACCAGGTATCTACTATCGGGCATCTTCCCTTTCCTATATGATCATGGTACCAATGCCAGGCTTCCTCATTAATGGGCTCACCCACAGTGCCTATCACCTGAAGTGAATCAAGTTTATATGGCTCTATCGGCTCAGTACCATAGGCCTGAAGCGCCCTAATAGCAGTAGGTGCAGTATAAAACTGGTTTACTTTATGTTTATCACAAATAGCCCAGAACCGTCCTGCATCGGGATAAGTCGGCACACCTTCAAACATTAAAGTAGTGGCTCCTGCAAGCAATGGACCATATACTATATAGCTATGACCGGTAATCCAGCCAACATCAGCCGTACACCAATAAATATCTCCCTGAGAGTACTGAAAAACATTTTGGAAAGTATAGGTGGTATACACCATGTAACCTCCACATGTATGAACTACTCCTTTAGGTTTGCCGGTAGAGCCAGAAGTATAAAGAATAAAAAGCATATCTTCTGAGTCTACGATCTCTGCCTGGTTTTCAGTGCTTACGCCATCAATGGCTTCATGCCACCAGATATCTCTACCTGATTTCATACTCACCTCCTGACCTGTTCTCTTGAGCACTATGACTTTCTCTATGCTTTCCGTTTGCTCTACTGCCTCATCTACTACATCTTTAACGGCAATTTTCTTGGCTCCACGGAAATTACCATCCGAAGTAAGTACCATTTTCGCCTTACAGTCATTAATACGGTCCGCTAATGACGTTGCTGAAAAGCCTGCAAAAACAACAGAATGCACTGCTCCTATCCTGGCACAGGCCAGCATAGCTACTGCGGCCTCGGGCACCATCGGCATATAAATAATTACTCTGTCTCCTTTAGATATACCTTTTGCCTTCAGAACATTGGAAAATTGGCAAACCAACCCATAAAGCTCTTTGTAGCTGATCGTTCTTACCTCTTCACTAGGGTCATTAGGTTCCCAGATAATAGCCGGTTTGTCTCCCAAAGTATAAAGGTGGCGTTCAAAAATATTTTCAGTGATATTCAATTTTGCATTGGTAAACCACTTCACATCTGGTTCCTCAAAGTTCCAATCCACTACCTGATCCCACCTTTTTTGCCAGTGAAATGAATCCGCTATCCTGGCCCAGAAATGCTCAGGATCCTGAACACTTTTTGCATACTCATGAATATATCCGCTAAGGGTTTGTATTTTATTACTCATAATTTCAAATTTTTCAAATTTAATCAGCCTGCCAGTTCATTGACTTTATCCACTAGTTTTTTTGTAGAAAAAGGTTTTGTCATATAAAAATCCGCTCCTGCTTCATACCCTTTCAAAATATCCTTTTCCTTACCCTTCGCAGATAAGAATATTACTTTGGCTTCCAACTGTTTGTTTTTTTTAATGTAACTGCACACCTCATAACCATCTACCTGAGGCATCATAATATCCAACACCACAATGTCTGGTTCTTCATTATCAACGGTTACAAGTGCCTCTGCACCGTCTCTTGCTATAAACACTTCATAACCATTCTTCTTCATCAAAAACTCTAATGACATAATGATATTTGGCTCATCATCTACTATTAGTACTTTCTTCATTTAACTGCATTATTCCAGGAATACTAAAGGTAAATATGGCCCCATTCGACCCATCGTTCTTTACCCATATTTTCCCTCCGTGTTTTTCAATTATTTTTTGACAGATGGTTAAGCCTAGTCCACTACCCTCTTGTTTTTTAAGTGTCTGGTTTTTATCCTGATAGAAGGCCTGAAAAATAAGTTCCTTACTCTCTTCCGGTACGCCTGGGCCATTATCCATGACCATCAGCTCAACCGATCCGCTATCTTCAGTCGTTAAAATAGTAATTTCTCCGGCTTCCTGGTCACAAAACTTGATAGCATTTGATACAAGATTGAGAATAACTTGGGTCAACCTATCTTTATTTCCTCTAATTGACGGCAATTCTGGGCTCAACCTAGTCTTTAAACTAATTTTTCTACCCAAGACATGTTGCTTTATGGAGTTAAGCGATTCCCTGACCACATCATTGAGGTTCAGGGTATAAAGTGGCAACTCCAACTGGCCACTCTCCATTTTTTCGAGATCCAGCACTTGATTAATCAACCGCTCCATACGCTGAGTTTCCTCCACTATAATAGACAGGAACTGGGCACGCTCTTTCTGACTCAGGTCACTATTGTCATGCAGTATCTCCGATAGTGCTCTAATAGAGGTAATGGGTGTGCGCATTTCATGGGTAACTGTTGAGATAAACTCATCCTTCAGTTGATCGAGCTGCCTGAGTTTTTCATTGGCTTGCTTAAGTTTTTCCGTAGCCTCCTGCAGCTGCCTGGATTTTATAGTAAGCTCCTTATTATCAGAAATATACTGTTGAGACTCCCTAAGTATGCCAAACACCTCCGATATATCTACTGCCTTTTCCTCTTTAACCACCGAAGAAATCAACACACGCGCAGAAGTTGAGCCTACCACTCCTGAAAGCAGGTTTTCGGCATAATTTACCGTTCTGTAATCGGCCTCAAGTAACTCTTCATTGATATCATTTCTATACATAAACCTTTTGAAAGCCCTTTCGGTACGTTCAACCCCCAGAAACTGAGCGAGCAGGTTTTTAATATCTGCCAGGAAGGCCTTTCCCTTCCATACCACCGAACTTTCATAAGAAGAAGAGTACTTGAAAATATCGACAAAGATCTCAGCCTGATTGATTTCCTGCGAAGACCTTTTCGAGATCACTGAAACAATCAGATAGGTAAACAAATTGAACATCAGACTCCAGAAAAGCCCCCGGACAATATAGCTCATGGATGAAAGTCCCAGGAATTCCTGCGGGCTAAGCCATGAGAGACCGAAGAGGCCTTTAACAGCAAAATCTGTGGGAATAACACCGGTATTTACGATGGTAGGAATAACCAGTGTATAAAACCAGATGATAAACCCTACGATCAATCCACTGAACGCTCCTTTGCTATTACCTGTTTTCCAGAATATACCTCCAATTATGGCAGGTGTAAACTGAGCCACGGCGACAAACGAAATCAAACCAATAGACACCAAAGAAAACTGCTCTCCTACATATTTAAAGTACAGGTATGCCAGCAGTAGCATCAAGAGGATCATATACTGTCTTCCCCTTAGTACCACCAGGTTGAGTTTGCCTTCAAATGGCCGTGACAATCTTCTGCTCTTAATAATCGTCGGCGTAATGATATGGTTACTGATCATGATACTTAATGCTGAAGTAGATACTATGATCATACTGGTAGCTGCAGAAAAACCTCCGAGGTAAATGAAAATAGCCATAAACTGCCTGTCATATGCCAACGGAATAGCCAGCACATAAGTGTCCGCATCAATGGGCTGCCCGGCGAAGATCATTTTTCCTCCTAATGCAATGGGCAACACAAACACGTTGATACAGAGCAAGTAGAGAGGAAAAAGCCACATAGTTTTCTTCAGGTGACTTTCATCTCTGTTTTCTTTTACTGCTACGTGAAACTGCCTCGGCAAGAAAAGGAATGCCATGGCTGACAACATATTCAGCCACATCCAATCACCATATTCACTCTTGTTGATCGTAGTCAGTCGCTCATAGTCAGGAAGAACCGTTGCCGCAGTAAATACATCATCAAAACCATCGAATATGCCGTAGGTAACAAAAATGCCTACGGCCAAAAAGGCCACCAGCTTAAAGGTTGATTCGAACGCAATGGTTGTAATCAGTCCAATATTCTTTTGATTGGCATCAATGTTCCTAACCCCAAAAATTATGGTGAACGCGGCAAGGACAATGGTAATATAAAAGGCGGTATCCTGAAAGAACCTGAGTGATGCCGTATTAGACATTTGCTCATTGGTCAATATGGAAAAACTGTTTGAGATAGCCTTGATCTGAATAGATATATAGGGAAGTATCCCTAACAGACAAAACACTGTTACGAAAGCCCCTAAAGAGGCCCTCTTCCCATACCTGGATGTAATAAAATCAGCCAAATTGGTAATGCGGTGAATCTTACTGATCCTGATGATCTTTCTGAGAACAATCCAGAAAACAGGGGCGATCAAAATAGGGCCGACATATGTGGTCAGGAAGTCCAACCCCTGATTAGAAGCCCGTCCTACACTACCATAATAAGTCCATGCGGTACAATATACGGCCATAGACAAGGCATAGATATAAGGTGATTTCAGCCAACGTTTCTCGGCATTTTTTTCAGCCCAAGCTGCTATTAAAAACAGTAGAACAAGGTATATGAAAGATAATATGATTACCAGCCACTTAATTTCCATCTTCCCGATCCTTCAGGTGCTTATTACTGATCCAGAATGATAAAATGATGAGCAATAACCAGACAGTCAGAAAATAAAAAAGCAACATGGGTACCCCTGAGACGGCTTGCCTGATGTTAAATATTTCTATTAACGGGTAATGGAACAATAGAAAAAATAACACAAACATGATAACAAGTACCGATGTTGCTTTTCCTTTCATATTTTACTCTTTTAAAGTAAGAAACCCGATCTTAAACAAGCCCCATAACAGCGCCAGCGACAACGCACCCACGCCTACCGAGGCCAAAAAGCCTACATTGTAGGCAGATTCAAAATAGAATCTGCCTATCAAGGTAAGGGTTCCGTAAATACTTATGAAGAGTATTGTTATATTTTTATTGAGTTTCATAATCCTGAAATTAATGGTTATGAGCCTCTCCTGCACCTCTGGGGAACCTAATGTTATCCACCATTTCCTGTACCTCTTGAGGTGGTGCTTTTGTGGCACTGCTAACAGCAAAGGACACCGCAAAATTTATCAGCATGCCGATGGTGCCAAAACCTTCAGGGCTTACACCAAACCACCAGTCAGCCGAAGTTGTTTCTCCAAACAGGTTAAATTTAAATATCAGCATATATAGCAAAGTGATGCCTAATCCTGAGATCATTCCCGCAATAGCACCTTCCTTGTTCATTCGCTGATAGAATATGCCCAGAATAATGGCTGGGAAGAAGGAAGCTGCCGCTAACCCAAAAGCCAAGGCTACTACAGCCGCGACAAAGCCCGGTGGGTTGATACCGAAATACCCCGCAATAATCACAGCTATCACGGCCGATCCCCTGGCAACCCATAGCTCCTTGGCATCAGAGATGTCTGGTGCAAATTGCTTTTTGATCAGGTCATGTGACACCGATGTTGAGATTACCAATAGCAAGCCTGCTGCTGTAGATAGAGCCGCAGCCAATCCTCCTGCTGCCACCAGGGCAACAACCCAGTTGGGCAGATTGGCAATTTCAGGGTTAGCCAACACCATGATATCTCTGTCTATTACAAGCTCATTGGTTTCTGCATCTGCCACATATTGAATAATCCCATCGTTGTTCTTATCCGTAAAGCTGAGTAGACCGGTTTTTTCCCAGTTGTTGAACCACCCTGGCATAGAAGCATATTCTTCGTTACTTACCGTTTGGATAAGATTGGTACGGGCAAATGCCGCTACTGCCGGTGCAGTGGTATATAAAATAGCTATAAATACCAACGCATAGCCTGCGGAGATCCTTGCATCACTCACTTTAGGTACGGTAAAGAACCTTACAATTACGTGAGGTAGTCCTGCAGTACCCACCATAAGTGCAAAGGTGATAAAGAACACATCTATCAATGCCTTATTACCATTGGTATAAGCAGCAAATCCAAGCTCTTCATGCAAACCATTTAGCTTGTCAAGCAGGTAAGTCTCACTGCCATTAATAGTACCACCGAAACCCAGCTGTGGAATAGGGTTATTGGTAAGCTGAATGGAAATAAAAATAGCTGGCACCATAAAGGCAAAGATGAGAATGACATATTGTGCCACCTGAGTGTAGGTAATACCTTTCATCCCTCCCAATACAGCATAAATAAATACTATAAACATACCAATGTAAACACCACTATTAATATCCACTTCAAGGAATCGGCTGAATACAACACCAACACCTCTCATTTGCCCCGCCACGTAGGTAAACGACACAAAGAGCGCACACACAACAGCTACCGTTCTGGCTGTATTAGAATAATATCGGTCACCGATAAAATCAGGAACGGTGAATTTTCCGAATTTTCTTAAATACGGCGCGAGAAGTAATGCCAGTAGCACATAACCTCCCGTCCATCCCATGAGGTAAACCGCTCCATCGTAGCCGGCAAATGAAATAATACCTGCCATAGAGATAAACGAGGCTGCTGACATCCAATCTGCCGCTGTTGCCATACCATTAGCCAGTGGTGGTACTCCACCACCCGCAACGTAAAAATCTTTTGTAGAACCGGCCCTTGACCAGATTGCTATTCCAATGTAAATCGCGAAGGTCACCCCCACGATAATATATGTCCAGGTTTGTACATCCATGATTCTAATTATTTTTCGTCTACATCAAATTTTTTATCCAGTTTGTTCATCAGCGATACATATACGAAAATCAAAATGACGAACACATAAATGGAGCCTTGCTGGGCAAACCAGAAGCCAAGAGGAAATCCCCCGATTTTGATACTATTGAGTGCATCAGCGAATAATATTCCTGCTCCGTAGGATACTAAAAACCAAATAATCAGCAGCACCACAAGGTAAAGGAGGTTGCGCTGCCAATATGCCTTCATTCTTTCTTTGTTCATAGGTTTAAATTTTAAAGGAAAATATGTGTTTGGAGCACCAAACCATTCACACGGTCAGGTTCTGCTCCTGTATAGTTAGATAATGTAGAGTTATACTCAACTGTAATCTTGGCACTATGACCATTGAGGAAGAAGTTTGCTCCCAATTGGAACGTATTACCTGCTTCTTCGAAAGCTTCAAAATCACGTGTACTGTAAGCCAAATAAGGCATTAATCTGAATTTTTCCGAAAATTCCGGAAAAAGATAGCCTACATGCCCATACACCGATGACCCTGTGCCATAGGTGGTACCCAGGTTATAATTCTTGCCATAATCAAAATTATAGTATGCTGCATAAGCATTAATGGCACCTTCGCCCATGGGCGCATCATAAAATGCATCAACTGAAAAATGCGTCACATCATTACCTGAAAGATTACCGGCTGCATCAGCAGTAACGGTGCCATCCGCATGGTTAAAGAACCCTGCTCCAATATTGAAAACCGTTTTCTTTCCCATGTATGTACCTACACGATAAGGCAGCTTGTTTGACTCCTGGTCGATAAACTGATAGTCAAGGTACCCGGTTATGATCATGCCCGCATCTTTGCCCAGTACTTGTCTTCCAGAATAGGTAACCGTATTAGGAGCTGGCTGATCAGTAGACCCCAGTGCATTCACTATAGGTTCGTTCATAGCCAGAGAGTAATTAAGTGCTCCAAAGCGACCTTTAGCATAAACTCCCAGATGGCGGGCAAATTGATCAGAAAGACCAAGCTGGGCCCAGGCCTGCCGGTAATTATCCAAGGTCATAAAGTTTAGTGTACTAGCACTGGTAAGCCTGCTTAAACCATTCCAATAATGTAGACCTGCACCTACGTACAGCGACTCGTCAGTTGAAACTTTAAACTCTGTCCATGCACCATGCAAAAACAGTTGCGGACCGTCACTAGCCCGGGCATCACCAATAGGGTCAGCATTGCTACCGGTTAGTGAGTTAAGACCAAAGTGGGTCAAAATCAGAAACCTGGGAGAAATTTGTGCATAAGCTAAAAAGCGTGATCTTCTCATACGCATGGTAAAACCACGGCTATCATCATCAAGATTGCCATCTTCAGCCCATATCTGGTGCCAAGTAATAAACCGGATGTATTTTTGACCACTCTCATCCAGTTTAAGGGTCATAGGTTTATAAGAGTGATCAATCTCTTTCTTGTCTTCTTCCTGTGCAAATGCCATTATTGGTAAGAGTAAGGATAATAGCATGCCATAGAAGATTTGGTAATTAATCTTTTTCATATGGAGTGAAATTTTAGTTTCGTTTTAGTAAGGGTTAAAGACGGCCGCCTAAAATTTCATTGAAGATTAATTTTGAGATTTTTAAGAGCAAAAGTGTAAACAGGGATATAGTTTTGCTAATTAGTATAGTTAATCTTTAAATCGCTCCCACTTAATCAGCATAAATTTATCTCCCAATTCGGTAATCAGCATACCAGATCCACCCATATTAGCCGGATTTGAGATAAAATCCTGAAGTTCCTGATGGTTGAGTATTTTGTAGGTAGGCCTATAGTCGTAGCGCTCCGGCGCTTTAATGTTGTACTTTCTCACCCAGTTCATAACAGAGACATGGCTTACCCCAAGCAACCTTTCAATCTCCCTGAGACTAACCCCTTCAAGGTATAGCTGCAATGCCTTGATGACGTAATAATCATCAATCTTCTTTCCTATTTTATTAACTGTAAAGTAATAGGAGCATTTTTTACAGTGAAAGCGCTGTCGGTTGTTGACCACACCGCTCTTAATAACTTTCTGGGAACCACATTTTGGACATTGAGGAATATGCATAACTATATTAAGTTAGCATAAATATATTTATTTAGCAAGAAATAGTTATTAAGGGATAAGAGTTGTTAGATTTCTGACGATCAGCGATGATTGTGTTTAATCTGTATGAAGAACTCTCAGCATGAAAGTATCGCCATTGCGAGTAGGTATGACGAAGTAAGCCCTGTCAAACCTTCAAAGCACAATAGAGTACTAACGGATTTAGAGTTTTGTAACTTTTCCTTCTCTCCTATAGCAGCCCTCCCAGCCTACAAACCACCTAAATACACCTGACTATGTGCATCTTAAAAAAATCCAACGGGTTTCAGTTATCGATGATCAATATCACGCTTATTCCCTGATAGCTCTCATTGACCTTATTATTATAAATCTGGAAATTGAGACAAATACAAACAGGAAATATAATGTCAACTCATATCAAAAACATTGCCTTTTTGCTACTGTTATTCATAGCTTTTACGGCTGACGCCCAAGACAAGCCTCACTATAACTTTAAAGACCTGATCCATGACAGTCGTGAAGAACTAGAAGCTCTTGCGCTTTATCCGGATGATATACGTGAAGCTATTTTAGATGTATGCCTTTACCCTGAGATATTGGTAAAAATAGGCGCCATACAGGCCAAGACAAGAGATTCTTTCCATGAATTGATCCAATACCAACCACAACAGGTACAACAAAATTATTGGGAACTGATGCGCTACCCTGGCCTGGTAGAAAAAATTGTTGATGGCGGCCAGAAAACTCGAAGTGAAATAAAAAAAATCCTGGAAGACTACCCTTCCGACATACACGAAATCGCGCTGAATTATGGCGTCAGTCGCCTACAAACTCTGCAAAAAATTGCAACCATCAACCGAGAAGCCAACGCAACGCTGGAATTGCTATTAGAAGACTACCAACCCGCAACCCGTGAAAAGGTAAAGTTGCTGCTTAAGTTTCCTGAAGTACTTCATGTAATGGTTGAGCATATCGACCTAGCAGTGATTGTAGGTGACTATTATAAAAACGACCCAAACTATGTAAGAGCAAAAGCCGACTCTCTGCAACTGGCAGTATCTAAAAAACATATGGAAGATGCTGAGGCCTGGAAAAAAGGCCTGCAAGAAGATCCTAAGGCATTAACAGAGTTCGAGGCTGCATCAAAAGAATTTAAAGGAGAGAATGGCTATGATGAAATTTATGACCCTATGTACCCCAACCCTGCACCAAAAGAGGAAAAAGAAACAAAGAAGGAAGTAAAAACTGATGTTTATATTTACTATGACTATTACCCCTACCCATTCTGGTTTGGCTATCCGACATGGTTTCCTCATGTATATTGGTATCGCTACCCATACTGGTATCACTGGGGCTATTATTACGGTCCGCAAAGCTCTATACTTCTTTTTGGTCTTCCTTCTTATTATTACTTCTACTGGTATTTTCAATACCCGATACACTACTACCGCTATCCACACCTTTCTGATTACATTATCAGATATTACCGTGGGCGGTCTGGCGTAGGTACCGCAAGAAGTAGTAGTCTTGATTTATCTATAGATGAGTATAGAAGAGTCAGCAGGGACCATATGCTGGATGACATCATCAATGAGGATAATAATGCGCTCCGTAGAGAAAAGATCAGGGAGTATGGATACTTTGAAGAAAGTTACCGTCAGCGATCTGAAAGTCGTACAAAAGAGCCTATTTCAAGAGATAAGTACCTGCGAGAAAACAGCAGTCGTTACCCTTACCTATCCGGAACAACGAAAACGGTTAAATCTCGCCAAAGCAACCAGGTTAAATCCAGAGCAAACCAAAGTATCAGGATAATACAACCTTCTTCCCGCTCCATAGAACTTAACAGGGCGAGGGAACAGCATCAAAGCACATGGGAAAGATCTTCCTTTAACCGTTCAAGACCTTCTTCGGTAAGGCCATCTACACCTACTACTAAAAAGCGGGGTAGAAAGAACTACAAATAGTGAAAGCAGGATGCTATACCAATTCCAAAAAGTTTAGTTTGGCGTAGCATCCTTAAATTATCTTCTATCATTTTCAAACGGATCAGTACTCGTTCTCTATAAACAGTTGGTTTTTCTTTATTAAACTCCCTTGGTTAATTTTTCCCACTGGCGTAAACAACCCCTCGATTTGCCGTTTTTATACAAGTTGTCTTTACAATACACATGCTATGTTTGTAATATCAAAGGCAATAATTTTAAACTTAAAAAACACACCATGTCAATAACAGAAAAAAGCAACATCACAGTAGAAGCAATGGTAAATGCTCCGGTAGAAAAAGTATGGAAACTCTGGACTTCACCTGATGATATCACAAAGTGGAATAGCGCATCAGATGATTGGCATACTCCATCGGCAACCAATGACCTTCGTGTTGGAGGTAGATTTACTTCACGCATGGAAGCTAAAGATGGCAGCATGGGTTTTGACTTCGGGGGAGTATACAGTGAAGTGAAATCATATGAGGTGATCAAATACACGATGGATGATGAGAGAAAAGTGAGTGTTTTATTTAGTGAGGAAGATGCAAAAACAAAAGTGACTGAAACTTTTGAAGCTGAAGACACAAATTCTGTAGAAATGCAAAGAAACGGCTGGCAAGCTATATTGGATAACTTCAAAAAATACGCTGAAGCAAAAAAGGGGCAGTGATTCTCTCTCTTACTTGATTGATTTATCATTAAACTTTTGTTTAACGGACTTTGAAATTGCAAATTCCGAAGCCATGCCATCCCTTACTACATAGAACCTGACTTATTCTGATTGTATAATACTGGAAACTGCAGCCCTTGTTATCTGGAAACATCTAATAACCGAGATGATAGGTTAGATCATTTATACCTTCAACTTATTGAAATGAATATCCCTGATATGGGTATTTATTTTCTTAACACCATACTGAGTACGGGGATATCCGCATGAAAGACCATGGTATCCGTTACACTTAACAGATATGCGGGCTTGCCCTTACGAGCGTGGGTAATCATAGTTATGAGATCAGGTTTGTTCCGTTTCATAAAAGCGAGCATCCCTTTATCTTTATCAAAATCATTGTAGATGAATGATCTAAAGTTCACATTTGACTTTTCAGGGATATACTTTTCCATCCTGGCTTCCGCAGTAGCAGTATCCGTGAAGTTGGCCGGTGTATTTACATAAAGGAGGTCCACCTTGGCACCAATGACCTCCGCCAGCTCGGTGATGGTCTCAATAGCAGAGGAGATATCCTCTTCGAAATCTGAAAGAAATAATATCCTGTCAACAGACTGCATTTTAGAGTTTTTCTTCACAGACAGCACAGGACAGTTAGCCATTCGGATAACACGCTGTGTGATAGAGCCTACAAATAGCTCTTTAGTCTCATCTGCTCCATGTGCACCGATTGAGATCAAGTCTATTTTTCGATCTTTGGCAAACTCCACAATAACCTCATAAATGACACCTCCCTGCACATAGGTCTTTACCTTACAATTTTCAAACAGAGCATCAGCTAAAAACTTCTCCAATTTCATTTCTGCTTCAACCACACGGGATTCAATTTCAGGAAACTCCTCTTTTGCCTGTACAGAAATGTTGTTCCAGTCTGATGGTGCTTGCACAACATGAAGGAGATAGACAGTGGAATTAGTCTTTTCAGCTATAAATACGGCTTTTTTAGCTGCGTTATAAGAGAAGGGAGAAAAATCGATAGGCACAAGAATGTTTTTCATAACTATGGGAATTATAATTCAACGAATCTCACCTTTTCAGTCAGGTTAATAAAATTAGTCCAATACATATTTTCCCAGTATGAGCCGCGTCAATCATCCCCATGATTTATATCATGTTTATTTCATCCGGCTTATTCTACCTTTCCTTGTCTTTTGAACAACACTGCTATGATCGAAATCTGGAGATTTCTTGCCGGGGTGGGTCTTTTCCTCTATGGCATGGACATGTTGGAGAATGTATTGAAGAAACTGGCGGGGCGCTCGTTCAAGCTATTTCTAAGAAGGTATACTCAACGACTATTCACATCGGTAACTGGAGGAGCATTGATCACTGGTTTGCTACAGAGCAGTTCCGTTGTATCACTTTTAGTACTGGCTTTTGTGGAGAGTGGCATCATCTCATTTAAAAATGCGTTGGGTGTTATATTGGGTGCAAATGTCGGTACCACACTAAGCAGCTGGATTGTTGCTACAGTAGGTTTTAAGTTAGATATTGAAAGCTACTCCCTTCCAGTGATCGCCATATCGGCCATAGCAATGTTCTTCCTTCACAAACAAAAGCAGCTGTACCATAGCGCCAAACTGTTTCTTTCCTTAGGGTTGCTGTTTCTAGGGCTTAGCTTCATGAAAGCTGGCGCTGAGATCATAGTTGAAGGTGTAGATCTAGGGCAGTATGCTCATTATGGTTCACTGATATTTGTGTTGATAGGCTTTATCATTACCACCTTGATACAATCAAGTTCTGCAACTGTGGCCATTACGCTCACAGCATTGTATACAGGTGTACTAGACCTAAATATGGCTGCTGCTGTAGTTATAGGTTCAGAATTGGGCACTACCATAAAAATAGTGCTCAGCGGTGTACGCGGATCGGCTGATAAAAAGCGTGTAGCCTGGAGCAACTTCTTCTTTAATGTAGCTACAAGCATTATCGCATTCCTTCTATTGCCCTGGCTTATTATTTTTATTCGTGACATCATTCTCATCACTGATCCCTTGTTAGCCCTTGTAGCATTTCAAACCACAATCAACCTGCTCTCAATCATTATGTTCATGCCCTTCATCCACTGGTTTGCCAAATGGCTGGAGTATATGTTTAAAGCTAGTGATGGTGATGAAGTGTCATTTATTACTCAGAACCTACCCGTAGTTCCCGAACTGGCAATTGATGCCATGTACCATGAAGCAGAAAATCTTTCTAAAAAAAATTTAGAATTCCTGAAACTGGCTGTAGCCGGTAGTTCCAGACCATCCGGTGAACATTTTTTCAGCCACCTGAAATCATTAGCTCAAAGCAGAATATCTGATGAAGAGATGTATGGCAAGCTTAAGCAAACCGAAGGTGACATATTGGAATATTATGCCATACTACAATCAGAAGATCTGGTTACTGAGCAATACGATCTGCTGAATAAATACATTACGGCTGTACGTAATAATATACATGCTGCCAAATCACTCAAGGATATCCATCATGACCTTAAAGAGTTTGGGAATACAGCAAATGACACACTTTATGAACATTACAATCAAATAAAGAAAAGTTGGCTCGAATTTGATGCTTCATTTCAACGTTTAATGGCCATAGATGATCACGCTCTACTCTTTGAAGAACTTACGACAGTCATGAAAGCAGCATTTGTTCACTACAACGATCAGAATCTCCTAATCATAGAAGAGCTCAAAGGCAAAAAACTGTCAGAGGTAGAGACATCTACATTAATGAATGTACAACGAGAAATACTTTCAGCTAAAAAATCGCAATTGCGCGCACTAGCCTACCTGAAGTTAACTGCTAACCAGGCGCATGAATTTGAGTTTTTACCGGAATTTTAATGGAAAGAAGATGAAAAAGATCATAGTTTATTGGCTCCCCATGCCGGCCTTAGGCATGATCAACGGGATTGCTCGAGGCGCTATTTACGGTGAATCCCTGGGGGAGCCCCTTGCGCACCAGGTTTCAGCCCTCACATTAATGCTACTACTTCTGATTTATGGTGTCATTATTCGCGGTAAACTCAACCTGTCTAGTATACTTATTACCCTCAAGCATGGAGCCATTTGGGTACTACTTACAGTACTTTTTGAGTTTATTTTAGGGCTATGGGTATTCCAGCAGCCGCTGGAAGAAGTCCTCTATAACTACAATATTGCAGAAGGACAATGGTGGCCATTCGTATTGCTTTTTGTGTTTGCACTTCCTTTTCTGCTAAAGTATGGATCAAAAAGAAGGTTAAGTAACGATTAACCAGTTCTTGCCGATAAGCTAATAAAAGCTCATAATATCCGCCAAAACCTGAACATGCTGCGTAAATTCTGCCCTTAAGCTTCAATATTTCACTAACTGCTTTTTCAAATTATGACATTTATCATTAAAGTGCATGCAGGTTTGTCATCGTCATCTGAGTTCATGACTATTAATTTTATATAAAATTAAAATTACGATGAACACAGCCATTACAAACCTTACTGAGGCGTTAGCTTATAAACTGGATGAGCTTTATAACGCAGAAAAGAAATTAAAAATTGCAATTCAGCTCTGTATTGAACAGGCAAATTCACCCGTACTAAAAAAGGAACTGGAAGAATACGCAGAAAGCTGCAGCTACAAGCAGCTTAAGCTAGACCGCGTTTATAGCTACCTCATGAAAGAACCGGGCAGCAGCAAGGACAAAGTCATTGATGCGTTGATCAATAACCTGAAACAAGTCCTTAAAGCAACAATACATGGTGAAATGAAAGACGTTATGCTAATCTCTTGCCTGAAAAGCATCAATTTCTACAAAATGGCTGGGTATGAAACAGCGCTTGTATTTTCATGGGAGCTAGAACTGGACACAGCCTCAACTCTACTTGAAGAAGTACTGGGTTGGGAAAAACAAACGCACAGCAATCTGTCACAAATTGCTGTAATTGACGTGAACACTAAAGCGGAAGAATATAACAATAAACCATAAAAAATGCTAGGTAACCTAACAGACAAACAAATCGACTACGTGCTATATAGCCAGACTATAGGTCGGATCGGATGCTATGCAGATGGTGAGGTGTTTGTTGTGCCTATAACATATGTCTATGATGGCCAGTATATTTATGCTCACTCAAAAGAAGGAAGAAAAATTGAAATGATGCGCACTAATAAAAAAGTGTGCTTTGAAGTTGAGTCTATGGATAATCTGGCCAACTGGCGCTGTGTGATCCTATGGGGCACCTATGAGGAGTTAACAGATCCGGCAGAGCACAAAAAAGGTCTACAGGCTCTAAATGACCGGTTTATTCCCCTGATAACCAGTGAAACAACCCATCCACATCCACCAACTACAATCCCTCAGGTAGTAGAGAAAGTGAAGAAGCCAATAGTTTACAGAATCAAAGTGGAAAGGAAAACGGGTAAGTTTGAAAAGAGCCAGGATTAATCTAGTTTACAAACCGGAGTTTTAAAGCTCTTTTGTTAAACTCCATACTAACTTCTCTCTTCGAGGCAAACTGTACCTCAGAATTAATCAATCTTTGGGCTATTGAGATCCTGCCTGCTTATTTACTCATCGCCACTTTTCCTTTTAGCCTTTTCCTGCTTTTTGAAATACCTACGAAACAGGAAGTTATGTTTCATAGCTTCCATATTTTCACTAAAGCGTGCGGTACCTTCTTCAATATTTTCGAGGCTATTATTTAGTTTATGTAGTACGAGCGTATCAGAAAGCAATGCTCCTACTGTACCCCCACCCTCCTTCACATTTTTAAGCAAATCACCCAGGTCATTTGCCGCCTTGGCAGTTTCCTGGCTAGCCTTATGAATATCAGCCAAACTACCTTTTAAGTTCGAAACAAGGACCGTATCCGAAATAAGTGCACCTGCCAACCCCTGCCCTTGTTTAATGCTTTTGGCCAGGTCGGCAACTTCAGATGCTGCATAAGATGCATTTTTTCCCGCCAACCTGATATTAACTGCTGCCTGCTTCAAGTCTTTAGCAATAAGTGTATCTGACAATAACTGCCACAGGCTATTGCTATTATTTATTTTACGGGTAATTTTTCTCAGGTCATTGGTTATAGCAGCAATATTATCATTCGTAATATTAAGTGTCCGAAGCATCGCATCCGTTTCTATGGGCTTTTTCGAATAAATCTTATCTCCTTCCTCCACCGGCGCGGCCACTTCTTTTACAGAGTTAATATTTATTAACTGATTACCCATAAGGCCATCAGTGCCTACTGAGGCCACCGAATTCTTTTTAATAAAGCGCCTGGCCCCTTTGTCAATAACCATAGTGACCAGTATTGACGTATCACTTTCAATGGCTATCTCCCTGACTGTGCCCACATCAATACCGGAAAACCTAACGTTATTGCCGGGCATCAGGCCACTCACATTTTGAAAACTTGCCTGTATGGTAAACGTGGAGCCGAACAGATTCCTGTTGCGACCAATCATATAAAGTGAGAAGATCAGGAATAGCAGGCCTGCAAGCACGAAGAGTCCCAGCTTTGTATTGTCCATTGGTTTCGTTTTCATCTTTTCTTTCTTTTATACTGCCACCACTAAATAAAAAAGTTACGAACTTTCTCATCTTCCGACTGACTCAGTTCGCCATACTCACCTTCTGCATAACATTTCCCTTCAATAAGCATCACTACACGGTTTGAGGTAATGCCAATACAATTCATATCGTGAGAAATGATTATCGAAGATGCATTATATTTCTCCTGTACCTTCAGGATAAGTTCACTGATCTCTCTTCCGGTAATTGGGTCCAGTCCGGTTGTAGGTTCATCATATAAAATTATTTCTGGCTTCAAAATAAGAGTTCGCGCCAGTGCGATCCTTTTTCTCATACCTCCTGACAGCTCTGAAGGCATCATATCCACTGTATGCGCCAGACCTACATCGGTCAAAGCATCCATGACCAAACCATCTACCTCAGACCGCTCCTGGGTTTCCTTCATCCAATGCCTCCTGAGTGGAAATTCCAGATTCTCTCTAACAGTCATAGAATCATACAAAGCATTACTCTGAAAAAGAAACCCAACTTTTACCCTCATTTTATCGAGTTGTTTCTGGTCATAATTACCAATGTCCTCTCCAAGTACTTTGATAGTGCCATTCTCCGGATACAGCAGCCCGATAATGCATTTGATCAATACAGACTTACCCGACCCTGACTTACCAAGCACCACCAGGTTTTCTCCTCTGTACAACTTCATAGAAAAATCCCTCAGTACATGGTTATCACCAAATGACTTATTCAATTTATCTATTTCTATAACTGCTTTGGCTTCCATGGGTCACGTGAGGTTTAAAAGATCCGTAATCTGAACTGCAATCAGATCTATAATAAAAACCAGAAGTGACGCCACAACAACCGCAGAGTTTGCAGAGCGCCCGACACCCTCAGTTCCCTTCGTAGAATAATAGCCTTTGTAGCAACCTATCAGGCCTATCGCAAAACCAAAAAAGAAAGTTTTAATGATTGAAGGTACCATGTCACCATAGCTTAAGGCATCAAACACCTGAGCCCAGTACAAATGCCAGCTCACAGAACCACGAATGTTTACCCCCAAATAACCACCATATAGGGAAATGGCGTTTGAAAGGTTTGAAAGTACAGGCAGCATTAGAGTAGTTGCCAATATCCTGGTTACGATCAGATACTTGAAAGGGTTAGTCCCTGACACCTCCATGGCATCTATTTGCTCCGTTACTCTCATAGAGCCCAGTTCAGCACCCATTCCGGATCCAATCTTACCAGCACAGATCAATGCCGTGATCACTGGGGATATTTCTCGAACCAAGGAAATGGCCACCATGCTAGGCAGCATAGACTCTGCCCCAAACTCAACCAATGTAGGCCTGGATTGAATGGTAAGTACCAGCCCCATGATAAAGGCTGTAATGCCTACAAGGGGTAATGATTTATACCCAACCCAATAGCACTGACGAATGAATTCGCGAAATTCATACCGAGGCTGAAACCCCTCGCTAAAAAACCTTCCTGCAAATTTGGCTATATGCCCAACTTCTTGCAGAAATTCGCTTTTCCTGAAAATTGAAAACAGATCGGCCATAACTCATAATTTCTCAATAATAAAATTGAGAAGCAAACCCGAAGATCGCTGTGATATTAGTCAGGAGACGGCATGATACATATCATGGGAGGAGCTTTTTAAAAAATGGCCAGGCTGATCAATAGAAGATCTATTTTTATCAAAACCCTCTGTGCTAGTTCCCGGCCAGTGGTTATTACAGATATTATATTATGTAAGTGAATGTACCGCCTTCTTCAAATGGTCATACGCCAAGCCGATCTCATGTTTAAAATTATGCTGATCGCCTTTATCTGACGCAAAAGCACTCCTTGCGTTTTCCACCAATTTATCTATCCTTTCGCGAGCCTCTTTCATATGCCCTTTGAATGAAGCTTTAACCTCAATCTTCTTCAAAGAAAACCACAACCTCAATATCTCAAGCTTGATCTTAAACTTTTCAAGTTCCTGTTCAAAATATTCTCTTTCTTCTGGTAGCAACTTTTTTAGCTGCGCTTCCAACTGCTCAATAGCATGCGTTATTTTTGATTTTTGTTCTTCGAATACGAGAGATGTATCCGCCTGCCCCAGATTGAGATGCTGCTCAAGTACTTCAAGTCTTCGCTTAATGTCTAAAGTTATGGTTGACAAATGTTGAACAAAGGCTGACTGCTTAAACTCAGCAACTTTTAGCTTTAGCTCCGTTTTTATTTCCTCAAACTTGTCCCTGGCCTCCGCCTTACCCAATGAGAACTGAAGCACCAACTCATCCACTTCTTGCTGAGTTTCTTTTAGTTTATCAGCTATTCTGACCAGAATAGGTTTATCGGGCGTTTTATCCATGGTTTCCAAGATGTTTTAAAGCATATGATGTTGTGTTAGAAATTTATATATACGGTCCGAACTATTCCGCTATATAATTAGGGCAAGTGCTTAGGCATTGGCTCAAACTAACCTATTCAGCATCAGCATCAGCATCCGCCAAGGCAAAAGTAATCTGTGCATTGACGCGATACTCCACAATTTTGCTATCCACAACTTTAGCGCTATGATCTTTGATGTAAATAGAACGTATATTATAAAGTGACTTTGCTGCCTGTTGTACAGCTTGTTGTGCAGCATCTTCCCAACTCACTTTGGAGCTGGCAAGCAATTCCAGAACTTTAAGTACCATAATGTTGACCAATTTTATTTTCAACAAAGTTCGCCAGCGGAAGCACAAATAAAGATGACAACACTCACCAGAAATCAAGATTCCTGTCATATAAAAGGTCTGCCAAAAACGGATTTTATCGATTTGCACCCATAGCTTTTAAACAAAAACAGCAGCCAAAAAATACTTTTCAATTCACATCAACGAATTAAATACATAAAGTCACAACCCCCATATTTACAATTAAACAATTGAAAATAAGACAATTAACAAACCAAAAATCAACAACCCCTCAATAGTCCACCCATACTATTTTAAAAACTGCCACCGGTCTGCTATCATGAACCGATAATTTGGCTTCAGAAGTTAAAACAGTATTCATGAAAAGATTTAAAGATAAAGTAATTGTAATAACCGGTGGTGCCAGCGGTATTGGCAAGTCTGCCGTAAATAAATTTTTAAACGACGGCGCTACTGTTGTCATTTGGGATGTAAATAAAGAACAAGGCCAATCAACACTCGCCGAGGCCAGAAACAATGGCTCTATTGTTGATTTCATGAAAGTCAACACCACCAACCCGGAAGAAGTGGAGCAGGCCACCAGTGCTACCATAGAGAAATTTGGAAAAATTGACGTATTGATCAACAATGCAGGTATCACGCGTGATGCAACTATCAAAAAGATCACTTACAGCGAGTGGCAGCAGGTGATAGATGTAAACCTTACAGGTGTATTTAACTGTACACGATCAATAATCCCTCGCATGATCGATAAAAGCTATGGACGTATCATCAATACTTCATCAGTAGTAGGCCTCTATGGTAATTTTGGACAGGTAAACTATGCTGCGACCAAATCGGGAGTTATCGGTATGACCAAAACGCTTGCTAAGGAATTGGGTAAGCACAATATTACTGTTAATGCAGTGGCTCCTGGTTTTATAGCTACAGAAATGGTCAAAACCATACCTGAAAAGGTTATCAACCTGATGATTGACAAAACACCTCTGAAACGATTAGGTACACCTGAAGACGTGGCTAATACTTATGCTTTCCTGGCATCTGATGAAGCGGCATTCATCAGCGGTGCGGTAATCAGTGTAGATGGTGCGGTAACTATTTAAACAAAAGAAATTTATGAGAAAGGCAATAATTACCGGTACAGGGTCTTTTGCTCCTGCAAGAAAAATTCCGAATTCCTATTTCAATGAATTGCTACAAGAAGATGTTGATACGTGGCTGAAACAAAATGTAAATATCCATGAGCGGCGGTGGTGCGAAGAGGGGGAATCTGTGGCGGACCTCTGTGAGCACGCCGCTCTGGAAGCCCTTGAAAATTCAAAACTAAATGCCAGCGATCTTGACCTGATCATTGTAGCAACAGATACTCCAGAGTTTATTTCGCCCTCTACAGCCGCCATTTTACAACATCGGCTTGGAGCGGAAAAAGCCGGAACCTTTGACCTAAACACTGCCTGCGCTGGATTTGTAACAGCTTTTGACGTTGCAGCCAAATACATACAGGCCGACAGCCAATACAATAACATATTGATCGTTGGCGGTTATGCTATGAGCAAACACCTGAATATGCGTGATAAAAAAACCGTTACTCTATTTGCTGATGGTGCCGGCGCAGTCATCCTTTCCGCCAGAGAAAGTAACAACGGACAGGGGTTTATTACCTCTAAACTCTACACCAAGGGTGAATACAATGAGTGGATGGGCATCTACAGCGGCGGCACAAGGCACCCTGTTAATCAAGATGTTATCGCTGCTAATGATCATAAGTTGAAATTTGTTCATAAATTCCCGAAAGAACTTAATCCGGAAATATGGACAGATATGATTGTAAAAATGTGCCGTGAAATGGACATTGAACCGGACGATATCAATCAATTTCTGGTAACACAGCTTAATTTCAATTCTATTGATGAAACGATGGACAACCTGGGAGTAAGTAGAGAAAAGGCACATAAGATCATGGATAAGTATGGTTATACGGGATCAGCATGTATACCTATGGCATTGCATGATGCCATCAGCAAAGGTAAAATC
The DNA here is from genome assembly GCF_016775155.1 of Fulvivirga marina. Taxonomy (GTDB): domain Bacteria; phylum Bacteroidota; class Bacteroidia; order Cytophagales; family Cyclobacteriaceae; genus Fulvivirga; species Fulvivirga marina. The sequence goes on from NZ_JAEUGD010000031.1 coordinate 233,645, forward strand.
AAGAAGGGTGATCTGATTATGCTGGTGGGTTCCGGCGGAGGCCTGGCCTTTGCATCAGCGGCTATTAAATATTAATAACTATGGGTTTAGCATCAGATAGTCACGTATTAAGCACCTGGGTTCTGGTCATTGTCTACATGACGGTGATCTTAACCCTTGTTATTCGCGGAGCGCTGAAAACAAAAAATATCAGTGACTATGCAGTGGGCAGTTTGGGCTTTTCACCTTATGCCGTAGGCATGGCCCTTGCTGCCTCCATGACCAGCGCTGCTACTTTTATTATCAATCCCGGGTTTATTGCCCTATATGGCATCAGTGGGTTTATATCTTTTGGTATAGTAATGCCCCTGGCCATATTTGGTTCGCTAATCATACTCACCAAAGGCTTTAAAAAATATGGTAGCAGCGTTAAGGCACTTACTATGGCCCAATGGATGGGAAAAATGTATGAAAGCAGATCGTACAGAATATTCTTTGCTATACTATCCCTGTTACTGATCACTTTCATTGTACTCATCTGTGTTGGTCTTACCCAAGTGCTTTCCAAGTCTCTCAACCTGGACCCTGCCTTAGTGCTTATGGCCGTAGTAATATTTGTATTTGGGTATATGATGTTTGGCGGAGCCAACTCCATGGTTTACACTAATGCCATTCAAGCCGGTATCATGCTGCTAGTAGCCTTTATTCTGCTGGGCTCAGGCGTGGAATTTTTTGAAGATGGTATCTCTGGTTTTTTGGCTAAACTTAATGAAATCGATAGTAACCTGACTAAAGCAACCAACCCTGAAAGCTTCCTTTTCAGAGACTATTTTGAGATCATATTTTGTCAGGTGGTTATAGGCATCGCCATTGTATGCCAACCTCACATCATTACCAAATCGCTACTACTCAAAGAGGATAAAGACGTGAACCAATACCTTATAGTAGGTATCATTGCATTAGTTATTTTCTTCTTTGTTGTATTCTCCGGACTATATGTACGCCTCTATTTCCCTGATCTTTCAGTCAATGGGCAGCCCATACCTATGGATGGCTTAATTTCAGCATATGTGGTAAGCAAATTCCCCGTATACCTGGGCATCATTGTAGTTTTGGGACTAATCTCGGCAGGTCTATCCACATTAGAAGGACTAATCCAGTCACTTAGTGCAACGATCACTACAGATCTTATTTTACCGATTTTCGGAAAGTCCACTGCCCTAAAATCGGACCATAATCAGATCACTGTCAATCGCATGGTTATCCTGTTGTTAGCTGTAGCCAGCTATGGACTATCATACAATCAATTGGTCAACCCTAATTTAAGTGTAGCCATATTTGCCCAGAATGGCGTATATGCCTATTTTTCAGCAGCTTTTGTACCTGTATTATTCGGTACATTCTTTAAAAATGTATCACTAAAAACGGTTTTCACATCATCTGCAGTTGCCATTCTTGTACATTTTGGAGTATACTACGGACAAATAACAAGCTATATGAAAGAGCCGGTCAACAACCCTGCGATAGCTGCTACCTTTGCTATTATATTTTCCCTGATCACAGGTGTGGTTTTACACCTTACCTTTAGTAAATCATTTAACCGACAGACCCTGGCACAAAATGCATAACCTTGATTGGATCAGTAAATGGGCAACTTACAGCCCTGACAAAGTTGCGTTGAAAGATTATGCCACAAAGCAAGAGCTGACTTACCGTCAGCTTAATGACAATGCACTAAAACTTGCAGACATCTTAAAAAGTGAATACGGCTTAGAAAAAGGTGACCGGCTGATGGTTATCGCCGAACATTCCTCTCTCTATGTCACACTTTTTTCTGTAGCTCAAAAAACCGGAATCATCCTTGTCCCGGTCAATTACCGCCTTTCTGCAAAAGAAATTGACTACCTTATTGGCAATTGCACGCCTAAACTGGTGCTTTATGAAAGTAACTTTCAAGCTTTGGTAATGCAGGCCTCTGCCAACAGCCAAACCAGTATTCTGAATACTCAAAAACTGATAGGTGAAATGAAGGGTCGCAATTTCAAAACAGACTTCCCTAATTCTGAATTAGATTTTGACGACCCTCTTTTCATTCTTTACACCTCAGGAACGACCGGCTTCCCAAAAGGCGCTTTGTATACCCACCGCATGTTATTTTGGAATAGCATGAACACGGCGCTTAGTCTGGACGTGGTATCCAGCGACTTCACCATTAATTGCATGCCGGCTTTCCATACCGGTGGATGGAATGTACTGATTACGCCACTGTTACATAAAGGAGCTACCATAGGTATGATGAACAAGTTTGATGCTGATCAGGTACTGAGCCTTTTGGAAAGTGAACAGGCTACCATCTACTGGGGAGTGCCTACCACCCTTAAAATGATGCTGGAGTCACCTTTATTCGAAAATGCTGACCTTTCAAGTATCAGGTATTTCCTCTCGGGTGGAGAAGCGCTTCCCCTTGAATCGATACATCAATGGCACAAAAAGGGCATTAAAATACGACAGGGTTATGGGTTGACCGAGGTCGGCCCTAATATTACCTCACTCCACCACAATGACGCTGAACGGAAGATCGGCTCTATTGGCAGGCCCAACTTTTATGTGGAATCCAAACTTGTCAATGAAAGTGGGGAGGAAGTAAAACCTGGAGAAATTGGCGAATTTTGTCTTGGAGGTAATCTGGTTACAGCCGGTTACTGGAATAATCCAGAAGCCACTAGCGACGCCATAGTAGACGGATGGTTCCGCACTGGTGACCTGATGAAGCAGGATGAGGAAGGCTACTTGTACGTAGTAGACAGGCGTAAAAGTATGTTTATTTCCGGTGGTGAAAATGTTTACCCTGCTGAAGTGGAACGGGTACTATTATCACACCCGGCCATTAATGAGGCCGCGGTCATAGGTGTGAAAGATGAAAAATGGGGGGAAGTAGGCAAGGCCTTCATCGTTATCAAAAAGGAAGAAGCCCCGTTAGAAATGGAATTAAGAGGTTTCTGTCTGGAGCACCTGGCTAAATATAAAGTGCCCAAATATTTTGAGTTCATCTCAGACCTGCCCAAAAACGATACAGGAAAAATAAACAAGAAGGCCCTTAAAAGCGCAGTATCATGACAAAAGTTATCCATATTCTAAACTTACTTATGCTTATGGCTATTGGCTTATATGCTCAGACCGAGCCTCCTCAAAAGATCAGTGAACTGATCACTCCCTATAAATACAAAACCCATTACCTCGAAATTGATAGCCTGAAGATCGCATACATAGATGAAGGGGCCGGTGATGAAACCATTCTGTTTATCCACGGGCTAGCTACATATCTTCCTTCGTGGGATAAACTGATCGAACAGCTAAAAACCCAATACAGGTGTATAGCTGTAGACCTGCCAGGGTACGGACGTTCTTCCAAAGGAGATTATCCCTCAACCATGTCATTTTATACTTCTGTGCTACAAAAGTTCAGCACCAGCCTTAAGTTGGACAGTCCTGTACTGTGTGGGCACTCCATGGGCGGCCAGGTAGCCATAACCTATGCTTTGAAGCACCCCGAATTTGGCAGCAAGCTTATTCTAATTGCACCAGCAGGTATCGAAACCTTTGATGAACAGAACCAACAATGGTTTGGCAACTTCTTCACTGCCCAGGCAGTAGCATCGGCCAGGGAGCAACAAGTCAGGTACAACTATGACCTCAACTTTTATCAAACACCAGCAGACGTAGAATTTATGATCAACGACAGGCTGAGAATGGCTGAAGCTGCTGACTTCATGGTTTATTGCAATGCTGTAGCCGGTGGCGTACAAGGCATGTTAAATGAGCCTGTATTTGACCAACTGGGCAAAATCAGTCAGCAAACACTCATCGTATATGGAGAGAATGACAACCTCATCCCTAACCAGATACTCCATAAAAACCTGACCACAAAAGAGATCGCTGATACAGCTGCTGAAAATATACCTGGCAGCCAATTGGTTATGATCCCGGAGTGTGGACACATGGTGCCCTTTGAAAAGCCAATAAATTTGAGTAATATCATCGATCAATTTCTGGAGGAATGAGTTGTGAAACCGAAACTGAAAAAGTTTACTGAATTTGCCAAAAACGTATTGCCGCATGAAGCTTCGTATTTGCTGAAAATTCAGAATTTCGAAGACCCTGAAAAACTGTCTATCTTAAAACTGATTGCTGAAAACAGTAGTGACAGTTCCAAGTCCCATCCATTCGATCCTTCAATTGATAAAAGAAAATACTCACACATTAAGAAATGGATCGAAACCCGGCTTGAAGCAATCGATGTAGATATTGATTTTGAATGGATCAATGAAATAAATCGAAAGGTAGTAACGGATGCCATTACTCCAAAAGAAGAAAGGGAACTGCTAAGAAAGATCAGCAACTACGAACATCCGGTTTACAATTTCATGAAGTTTTATGAACTGGCACTTAATTTCAGACACTTTTTACTCATCCGGCTGAGTTATGATAACCATAAAGTGGTCAATGAATTTGTGAAAAAATATAAAGAGGTTTACGAAGAAGCCAGAGACATTAATGAAAGGCTACACCAGGCGACTGAAGACATTATTGACCACTATGCCTCTAACCGTACGGAATCCAATAGCTGGGAAGACTGGCTCAAATCTATATTCTACAATAAAGAACTGGATGGCAACAGTCGCTTTCTGGCTGTAATACGCCTTACTTTCATGTATTTTAACTACAGAGAGTTTGACAAGCTGAAAGGGGTGTACGACGACCTTGATGAAATGCTTAAAGAAGGCAAGTTTTATACCCGCAGAATTCTCTTTAACTACTACGCCAACAGGCTCATGCTCCACTCTAAGTTTGATGTGTCGCAGCAGGCAGAAGAGTACGGTTACCTATCCATCCGCCAAAAAAATAGCGACCATCTACAGTATTTAAACAACTTCAGCGCTATACTCTTGCGACAGGGCAAGATTGATGAAGCCCTTAACCTCATGAGAGAGTCAATGACTGAGATGAGAAGCTCTAATAACTTCCATAGCAAGATTGGCTTTGTAGCATTTTACATGAAATGCCTTAACCTCAACGGGCAGCCAGAAGATAGTGAGTCTTTTGCAGAAAGCTTTTTGCGCATGAACAAAGACCATGTACTCAACAAGAGGTGGTATATTTTCTTTACCGCCTACCTTCGCTCACTCATGCTACAGCAAAAATATGAAAAGGTAATAACCGTATGCAAACGCTACCAACTATTGCAAAGAGATGAGGCTGATAAGCGTAAGTTGACTTATCTGCCCACGGTAAAATGGTACTACGATGTATCACGTTATATGGAAGGCCGAATGAGTGATGAGTCTCTGATTGAATCGATAAACTCTACGGTAGACTCATTTTCTAACAACCAGCATAAGTCTGCTCTTGTCAGAGATCTTTTTAAAGACTTAAAAAGTCATATTCCGCACCTCATTGACAAAATAAAATCACATTTTTTTTTCGAGACAACATCAAACTGATTGTCATCTTGTTAAAGCTATTCTCATACAGATTACCGGTTTTGTTCACCCACCATTAATTGGGAATTATAAATTATTTTGGTTATAATATACCTAAATAAATACGTTCAGTCCCTGCTCAAACATACTTTACATCCACAATTACGCAAACCAAAATCTAAAACATATGTGACTAACTCTTTTTAGACCACTTTAAACCTTAACCCAACAAAAAATGAAAAATCAACTTAAAAACCTTTTGATACTGGTAACACTTTTCTCATTTATGATGAGTTGCCAGGACGAAGAAACCATGGTATCACCAGATCTTGCTGATGCCGATAGTCAAAGCCTCTTTCAGGATGGACAAGACGACTTCATGATTCCGGCAAAAGTTCAGGAGCAGATTGATCAAACTTTCGAATTCTGGGCCAAAAACTTCGCTGACGCAGACCTGCAGCCTGTCGGTATTGAAAAACCAAAGAAGATAACAGACGAATCGAAGAGGCAGGCCATTATGGACAACATCCTGGCACCCGGCTCTCATTATGCTACTTATGATGGCGAGAGTCTGTCGTCAATGAAAGTATTTCAGGTAAAGGAAATGAGTAACTCTGGACGCTTTACCCAAGCTACCCGTCAAACCATGGACAGCAGGCTACAGGTAGGCCAGGGCTATGCGCTTTTCAAATGGAAGTACAAGGGCACTGAGTTTTCAACTATTTATGTGTATGATGAAAATGGTTTTGTATACGAACCTATGGCTGCTTCTATTGCCATAAAAAAAGACAACATTGACCCCAATGCACGTACCAACTGGATCCAGAACTTTGATCTTCTCTGGGTTTGGGGTGGCAAAAGAGGAGAAGTGAAAATAACACACAGTTCTACCTGCAGCGGCAGCTTGCTAAATGACCATAGCGGATGGTCTACAGCTTACATGTCGCTAGGCAGCGCACAGGCCGAAATCCTCCCTAATGGAGCCAACACGTACAAAGGTTCTGCCTCATGGGGCTATGCCTGGGCCACCAGCCCTATTACAGTGTCAGTTACTACAGATTGGGGTGCTTCCGGCACATATCAAGGCATCAATTGGAACGGCAAAGTCAATGCTTCGATAAGCGGCACCTTAGGCTCCAGCGGAAAAGCTACAGGCTTTGATGTTATCGGTTGCTAAAAAACCGGCAATACCAGATTGATATAGTCATGATCAATTTAGAATAAAAAGAGTTAACCCAATCTGGTAAGCGGCCAGGTTTAATCCTCATCGTCTCCCTGCTCCGATTTATGTCGGAACCAGAATTTAAAGACGGGCAGGGTTAAATTTGGCCGCTTTTATTTTTTCAAATCAATGTAGGCAGCTCTCCCTCAACTCGTACCAGCCCCCCAGGCTTTATCTTGTCCGGTGGTTTATGCCTTTGCCGGGTTTACAATAAAGCTTTATCAAATCCCCAAAAGGCTTGACCCAATGCCGGGCGTTACAACTAGTATTCCATAGATAATTCAAATATTGAACCGCATAAATAAAGAAAGTCGAAGGCACTTTTTAATACCATAACATATTGATAATAAAATAATTAAAAATATTTACCTATCAATACTGCTTTTAAGTCAACCCCTGGTATCTTTTATGTAAAATGCCAGGGGTATTGGTATTTGACTAGGTTTAATCCCTAAGTCATTAAAAAAACCTACAACTATGAAGAAATTAGTGATCATTGCGTTCATAACCTTACAGGCGGTAATCCCGGCTCTGGCGCAACAAGGCGGTATCACAGGAAAAATAACAGATGTCTCTGGCGACCCTTTGATTGGTGCAAGCATTATTATTGAAAATACTACAACAGGTACTACTACCAATGTAGATGGAACATTTAGCATCAGCAACCTTGCTCCACAAACCTACACCCTCCAAATCTCATATATTGGCTATGAGAATTACCAACTACAGGTAGAAGTTGGCAATAGCATTACGAATATTGGTGAAATTGTTTTAAGTCAGTCACTCCTCATGCTTAGCAACCAAATAGTGATCTCTGGTACCCGAAGAGCGGAGAAAGTTACAGAATCTCCGGCCACGATTGAGCTTATCTCTTCGAAGCAGATAGAAGAACTACCCTCCTTTAACCCCGGAGAGCTACTGGCAAGAGTAAAGGGTGTTGATTTTGTTCGGTCAGGAGTAGTGGGAACAGGTGTAAACATTCGCGGATTTAACAGCAACTTCAATGCTAAAAACCTGCAACTCAATGACGGCCGTTATGCCACACTTATAGCTACCGGACTTCCTTTCGGACCGCTGACAACACAGATCAAAGAAGATATAGAGCGTGTAGAAGTCATACTCGGGCCCAATGCAGCACTTTACGGACCTAATGCACACAACGGACTGGTCCATACCATCACCAAAGACCCCAGAACATCAGAAGGTACAACCATTGCTCTGGGAGCGGGAAATCAAAGTATGTTTACTTCAAGGGTCAGGCACGCCCAGGTGATCAACGATAAGCTTGCTTTCAAAATAACCGGTGAGTACACCCAAGGAGAGGAATTTGACTTTGTAGATTCGGTCTATATCGACAGGTTAGATGCTAACGGAAACCCGGGCCCTGATGGCATTAAAGAGGGCTATGAGGAGTTGGAACTTGACAATGACTTCAACTTTTTGAGAGGTGAAGCTGCCCTGTATTATAGCGTAAAAGAAGACGCTGACCTCATATTTAGCTATAGCGGAAGTAATAGCACTTACCTGGCCCCTACTAATGTAGGTAGAAATCAGATCATCGACTGGAAAGTTAATCAGTATCACATTCGGTACACTTCTCCACGATGGTTTGCTCAGGCCTATATGAGCACCAGTAAAACTCAGGACACTTACTCTATAGACGATCGCACCAAAGCATATTATGCAGGCCTGGATGCAGGCCTTTCAGATGCCGAAGCCAGAGGAGAACAGTCCTATGCCACAGGTGCCAGATTCATAGATGATTCTCAGCGTTACAATGCCGAGCTACAGTACAACAATACTTTTGGTGAATTTGAAATTGTAGTGGGTAGCCAGTGGCAACGCGACCTGGCCAACAGTGAAGGCACTTATCTGCTGGATCAAAATGAAGATGACTACATCCAGGTAGATCAAATCGGCGTTTACGGACAGGTAGAGAAAAAATTTGGAGGAAGATTAAAAACTGTAGTTGCTTTCCGAGGTGACAACCATGAAATATATGGGTTTAATTTTATACCCAAAGCGGGTATAGTAAGAACGGGCGAGCTGGGTTCATGGCGACTGACTTATGGTCAGGGTATAGCCGCTCCTACCATCCTCAACATGTACGGAGACCTTTTCAGCGGGCTGATCCTGGGTAATGCAGAAGGTTTTACTCTTGCAGATGGCACCACCATAGAGAAGCAAACAGTGGAAAAAGTGCAGACTTTTGAACTGGGCTACAAGGGCCAGCTTACTCCTAAAAAGCTGTTTATTGATGCCAATGTTTACTACAACATTTCTGAAGACTTCCTCAGCCCTGTTACCGTGGTTGGAGTGACTACCGAAAGAGGTGGCGTTCCTATCAGCCAGGTACAAAGTGGCTATGGTGTATACGGGGGCTTGGTGGCCACTTATGTGAATTTCGGAAAAGTAAATACTTACGGTGCTGATCTTGGCCTGACCTATGCTATAACCGACGAATTAAGCGCTACACTCAATTATTCTTATTTCGATTACAGTGTTGATAAAGATGATTTGGCTGCAAACGATTTCAATAAAGATGGTAAAGTAAACAAACTGGATGTTTTGGTAAATACCCCAAATAATAAAGCCAGCCTGGGTTTCAACTATAGCTCAGAAAAGTGGTTTGGCACCCTGTTTACCCGTTGGGTGCAGGAGTATGACTACTTCTCCAGCTTCCAGATTGCCGCAGAAACGCAAGACCTTGTTTACCGCGGTGTGCCTATTAAAGAGAATGCCCGCAGTGCAGATACCTGGAATTATGGCCCGTTGGGTGGTTTCGTTAATGTAGACCTGGGACTAGGCTACAGGATCAATAAAGTATTTACAGTATCAGGCCAGGTAACTAACCTCTTCGATGCCGAGTTTAGAGAGTTCACAGCTTCTCCGTTCATTGGCAGATTATATTCCCTTGAAGTAAAAGCCAGCTTCTAACCAAAAATAAACTCATAATTTGTTGTTGCACTCTGAGTGACATTGGAGTTAAGAGCCCGGGTAATGCCCGGGTTTTTTAGCTCTCTCTAATTATAAAAATGCCCTTCCTAATAACTGGAAGTATTAAATCATATAAACAGTTGATAAATGAGGTTTTCGGGTCGGCCTTGAGCAAAATGCGTTCCGCTGACGGTAGAAGCCGTCAGCGGAGGCCGTAAGAAATTCAAAGAGAGGAACGGTTAAAAAATCAATACTGTTTGACCGTAGGGAGTTTATTGATTTTCAGTGGAACTCTTTGAATTTTAGCATTTTGCTCACAGCCCTTGCTCATCCATAGCAGCTACGCGAAGGCGATGCTTGAATTTTTTGCTTACTTTTTGTTTCAAGACAAAAAGTATGAAACTTACCTATGAAAAGTTAGCTATGGCAATTATTTAGAATACCCTAATTAATTTGAAAACAAGAGTCAGTAACTCACACTTTCAACATTCGGGGGTAAATGGTCAATATTATTTTTTTGCCGGTAAATTCTAAAGCCTATGGAAGGTAGCGTAAAAAGCTCAGTGGTTTGATAATAATAATAAGGTCCGGTTAAACATATTTCGGGACAAAGCACAATCCCTTTTATGGGTACCTCGTGTCCAAACCGATAGGCCGGTAGGAAAATGGATCGATCTATGGTGTCTGTATAAAAGACATCTTCTTCTACCGCCCTTTGAAAGGCCAGGCCAGAAGCCACATACAACCTTTTCTTTTTGCCAAAGTTCCACTGCAAAAGCACAGCAGCCGACAATACTTCAAAGGAATCATCCCCTTTATCGTTATTAAAATAATGGATATAAGGGCTGATTGAGAGATGGTGTTTTAAATGGAATTCTGATCCTAATTGTACGGAAAGACCCGTATAGTACATTTGAGCATCACCTGTAAAATAAAAGCCGAGGTAGTTGTTCCATTTTGACTGAGCACCAAGCGAGCCGGAAAAAATGATCAGTAAAAAGAAGAAGACTGACTTCATTGTAAAGTATTCAGAGAGCTTAAAACTATTTAAGGTTAAATTTTATCTACCGGGGTTATCCTCTTATTTCTTCTGCGTTTTCATAATCGGCTTCGGTGAAGGTGAATCTGCTTACCGTGTTAGTATCATCTATCATTTTCAAATCATAATTGTTCTCATACAGAATGTTTCGTTCTGAATATGATCCCACGTAGATCAAAACTCTTTCAGCATCAAATTCTACAAGAATAGAATCCCCTTCAAAAAAATATTCTGGCGGTAAGAATCCACCCCCTGGCTCCGAAGTCTCAAATTTTTCAAATTCCCACACATCCCCTTTATTTAAGAGTTGAATAGTTTTTTGGAGCGTTTGACTCTCCCTGTCAAATGACTTTAAAGTCAACTCATGATCAGAGTCGTTTACGATCATGTATCTCGAGTATGTTTTCTTGCCCCAATCACAACAACAGCCATATAGCAGTATTACTGCCATTAGCGAAATAGTTATTTTTTTCATCATTAAATATTTTAATACCGTTATTAAATAATTCATCTAGCGAGGCTACCCAAGCCGTCTGATAATGAAAAGCGAAATGGCTACTCCAGATCCAATCTATACTCAATAAATGTGTTATTGGCATTATCCTTTTCTTCACTAACTTTTATGAAGTTCTCTTCGCAAAGAGCATTAGAAAGCATTTCGCAGTTATCGCTTTGGTCAAAATGATTCAAAATGCTTGACCCGGAAAATATCTTCAGTGAATCAAAAGCAAAAGGTTCAACTGATAGCAAACCACTTTGAGAAACTCTTGAAATTTGATAAAGGATTTCAGTCGTGTTACTGTCCATAATCACCTCTGACTGTTGTCCTAAGTTTCGAAAGAAGACCATTCTTACACTCTCATTTAGAGTATTCTTAATTGAATATGCTCGAGAAGTATACGGATCGCAATCATTACAATAAGTATTACAGGAACCTAGTAGGATTAGAAATGCACAAAACATTAATTCAATTTTTTTCATAACTATCAGAAGTATAAGCCCTCTACGCATCACTTTGCAGAGGACTTATCGCTTAAATTTAACCTCCTATTTCCTCTGCATTTTCGTAATCAGCCTCTTTGAAGGTGAATCGATATAGTTCGTTGGTGATTACTTCGTAAGCATCATTTAATAAAATATTTCTACTTGAAGGTTGAATATTTATCCTGTTTTCTAAGCTTATGTTTGTGTATGTAATAATCTTACTACTGTCGAAGATCACAATTACTGAATCTGCACCTAATGCTCCTTTAGCAGCAATGCCTTTACCAGTATCATTATCTGAATACCCTTCAAAAATTACCCCTTTCCCTATTATATGTCGTGTTTGCTGAAATATTCCATAGCTATAGAAATCCATTTTGATTTCATGGAGAGTGCCGTTTTCGAGACTGTAAGTTCTATTTACACGATCCTCAGTCTCACAGTTTTGTAGAAAACACAAAACCATACAAATACCTATTATTTTCATTGTTCTCATTTTAGTTAGTACCAGTTTGTAAATAACTCGTTAAGAAATTGCTCCGTTTTATTGTTATGTAGGTTTCTGATATTGCTTTGCCATTCGATCCATGATCTTGCTCCCTTCAAACCTCGTTCAAGTTGCAAAATGGTGTATCCGGAAACTCTATCATTTGGAAAAGCAATATTACCATTGTGGTTTCGTGAAAATCGCTGGTTTTCACTATCAATCATGTCAACAACAATAGATGTATAGACTCTATCTTCATTGATCTCAAGTTCTTGATAGTTCCCACCATCTGTTGTTTCAGTACCATACTCATACCCTACAACTCCCAAAAGATTTCTATATCTTTCTTGGGCAAACTGCCACTCTACCCCACTTGCCCAGCTTTCGATCACCGCCTCACTACTTTCTATCTTAGCTCCATAGGCCCCTAGCACCAACAGTTTAAATGCACCTCTGTCCATATCCCAGTGAGCAGCATGAGCCAGTTCATGAGCTGTCGTTGCATAAACTCTATCTGACCTTCTATTCCATCTTCTTACATAGATGGAAGGAAGAGCACCTCCGGTTCTTGCATACATAGCTGCATGGCTGTCCTTCTCAGTTTGTCTCTGCTTAATGTCCGCGGCTATTTTCACCTGGGGCTTTAAATCACTATTCCTGGGAGGGCTGGAAAGTCCAAACCTGTTTCCATAGTAATAATCTCTGGCAGCCTGAAATATCAAAGCGTAATACTGATGTCTGTCGGAAACCACAGTACTTCCTGCACTTCCAAAATCCTTATTCCAGTTTCCTCGCCGCTTAGGGCCGTTATAGGTGGCTTGGCCAAAAGTGCCTGTTCTGATACTAAAATGGTATTTCTCCCACCTTAAACTATAATTTGCAGATCGCCTGAACCTTCCGGGAGCTGAATAAAACCCATTATTATTCGTCCAGCCAACATGGGTGGTAAACCACCGCCTGGCCCTAACTTCCGCCCCAACAACAGGAACAAACCTTCCTACTACACCATCCCATACCCTTATTCTACCCGCAGGCCTCCATTTGCTCTTTTTTGCATAGACATTATCCATCACCTCTTCTTCCAGATTGCCTGTAATACGAAGAGCTTCATCTACCAGCGTTTCCACCCATTCGGCTGAGGCAAACCTGCCATGGCTCTCATCCGCTTCGTCACTATCTTCATCGGGAATGTATAGCTCGGCCAGCAATTCATACTTGACTCCGTCAGGGAGCTTTTTGTCTGCCTCCACGGCGCAGTATTGATAGGTAGGCTGGTCAACCGGTACTTCGGGGTCATGGTAGAAATCTCCGGGCTGGTCGATTTCATAATCCAGCGGATAGGAGTAAAGGATGAGGGTAGAATCCTTTTGCAGGATAGACAACTCATCTTCTGTCTTTGGCTTAAACCGTATGTAAAGGTGGGTGGTTGTTATCTCCACATCTTCACTGTTAATTCTTCCGTCCGGACTTGAAGCCTTTAGGTTTTCCAGAGCTTTCCTCATGTTTTCGATCGCGTAAGGGTTTTCCAGCTTTTTGCCGAGCCGGGTCATCCCTGCCATATCTGACGCTGTCAGATAATTTGGTTGTTCTTCCTGAGGCTTAATTGCCTCATCTTTTTGGCAAGACCATGTAATTCCCAAAATTACAGCCCCGACCATCATGGACCGCAGTCTTCTGATTGTCATCTGTTCTTAAATTATTCATAGTGAATATGGGGTTTTAGTGTTTTCACCAAAGGCCCGCTTCTAAGAAACATGGGGGATTTTCAAAGAAAAACACGGGTATGTCCGCACCAAAAATGGTCACGAAAAACAAACCTAACGGATACCGCCAGCCCTTGATTTTCTTAGGACTGCCCGCTCAATAAAATGCCTTTTTGATCTTGTTTAATTACTCTCTTAATTCCTTATGGGGATCCGGAATTAGTTCAATGCTTCCTTCCTGAAACATTGTTTTTGGCCGTTGCCATTGCGGCCTTTACCACTATTAGACAGGCACAAAGTACAATCTCCTCCGCTATCTTGCAAGTGTTCTTTCCCACCGACACAAATCACCTTCCGAAAAGAAATCCTTATTCAATACTTAACATAACTGTAATTCAGCAGTTTGAGTCTGAGCAGGATTATGGTAAAAAAAATTAAAAAATTTTCGCAAGGCGTACAATCTATATGACTGTTTATCAATAGAGTGCAAATGATATGCAGTATTCTCTAACTGATGCAGGTAAAGTACAGTATTTGTTGAGCAGTGTGAGTTGAAAACGGTGAACTGCAAATGAAGCGATCAGCCTATAAGGTTCTGTACCAATAATTAGGGGACTGCTTCCTCGTTCCTCGTCGCAGTGACGATAATAGACAACGCTAATTTGTGTTTCTTCAAGATCAGAGATTTGACCATTTACAGCCCCCGAATGACCTAAAATAAGATAAGGTGTTCACCCAGACTATGCTGGATCAGTAGCGGATGCTATGACCAGGTGGGGATACCTTTTAACTATCCAGTTGGTTTAATCTGGAAATTACCTGAACTAAGAGCTCATTTTGAAGCTTCATTAAACTCAGCAAATTGTGCGTAGCATTCAGGTTCTCAAGCTGTAGTGAAAGAAGTTGATTTATCTCCTCCTGAGAGTATTTTCTATCCATTTCAAAAAAATTTAATTAATTATTAAATGCAAATTAAATAGTCATTACATCTTAATGCATAATATATATTATGTAATACGATGCAAATATAGCTTAATTCTATGAATTATATACGACATTGAAATGAACTAAATTTGACTGTATCGCTATTAAAATATAGTAATACGATTCAAATGACCTCTAAAAAGCAAATCAACAGAATACGTGTAGTCCTTGCTGAGCAAGACAGAACCAACAAATGGCTGGCTGAAAAAGTAAAGAAAAATAGAACGACTGTTTCTCGCTGGTGTACCAATGACATGCAACCTTCCCTTGAAACTCTTATCAAGATTGCCTCAGTACTAAATGTTGACGTGAGAGAGCTTTTATATCCTACAAAGGAAAAGTGATTTAATCCAACTGGTTGTAGTTAAACGTAGCGGTCCTACAGGTTAAGATGAAATAGGGTGTACGCACGGACTAATTCATTGATGTTGTCATAATAGAGCGATGATTCATTACCAAATAATTGAGCGGACGCTCAAGTATATGCTGGGTCCGTAGCGGACGCTACCAGGGGGAGAATCGGTCTTCATCACCTTGATAGCCAAAGTGAGCAACTTCCTCTCTACTTCCTTTTATCATTTATCACATCATTATACTCTATTTCCCATAAGCCTAGATAAGCTTCGCAAAAAGTGACTAACAGGTATCGGTACTTTCCCAATATCTTTTTTATGTCCTCAAAAGGAAGTAACCGCTTCTTTATCTCATCGTACACATCATAGTAGATAATTTTTTCATCATGATCTGTGTAATTAAAAAATACTAGGTTGTTTGTACCTCTATGGTTTTGTACAAAAAACAGTATTAGTTCCTTAAAGAACCGATTAAGTACATAAAGAATTAACTCCTCCTTATCTTCATGTGTAATCATTTCTTCCTTGACTATATAATTTAGCAAACTGTGCGCTTTGACTTGTACATTATAAAGTGCATTCAAAAAATGGAAAAGCTCATGACTAATTTTTTTCTCCGCATCTAAAAACAATTTTATAGCTTCATCATCATAGTCCTCTGCAGTAAGAAATATCTTCTCCTCATTAGTTTTCAAATTAATCACTAGCTTTTGGTTTGTAGAATGTTCAGTTATGTAATCAAGGTGCCTTGATTTGATGTTGTCCAACCTAAAAATGAAGTTATTAACACTAAATTTAACCTTTGAATTAATTTTCGTTTTGAATTTATATATTGGTCTGTCGATGTTATTGATTAATTCATAGGTGAGTTTTTTTACTTTTTCGCTCCTTTCATCCTTTCGCTTTTCTTTCGAGAGGGTGAATGATCTATAACCGATAGTCGCAGCAACGGTTAACAAGAGAGCATTTAATAAATTAAAAATACTTTGAATTCGTTCTTGGTTGAAGTCAAAATAGCTACTTAAGAATATTACAGAGACAATTATCAATAGAACATTAAGGAGGATTAGAGTTACTTTAAATCCAGTTGTAGGGATTAGTTTCGTGAACCTATCAAGTATTTTCATGAGCTCAATATATCACGAATTATGAACTAAACGAGAGTTTGCTATATTAAATTACCTTTCAAGATGTCTTTCAACATCTATGTAAATTGCTATTCAACGTATCCTACTACCCCTGCGACTCATCAAACAATTTCGCCTTCCTGGCAATCTCCTCAGCAGAGTCCTTTGAGTATTCTATTTTATGTCCTCCTTGCAATAAATAGATTTGCTCCAACAAACGATTCTGCTCTTTCATCAACTGCTTCTGATCTTCCTGATTTTGAACTATTGTGTTAATTTTCCAATACCATAACATAACTGCACGCAACAGAAGAAATAGCAAAAATGCTACAACCAAAATGGTGATTCCGTAGAAAATTAAGTCCATAATTATTAAGTTTTTAAAACATCCTCAATGTACCAGTTTCACCACCCCCACCCCAACAAACTTTCCCAACGTCACAAATTACTTTCCGAAAGACACCCAATTCGAAAATTTTATGTCCATCTGCACTTTGGCAGTTTATTCAAGATAATGAATTGACAAATAAAGTTTGGGGCTCTTGTGAGGTATGAAAGCAGAAAACAGGGCTGGTGGTACAGAATAGAGTTTTTCACTATCTGCCATTAGGTATTTTCACCTATAAAATTGGGCAAAAACACCTAATTATGGCGAGTTAATTCAAGCTTCCACCAACTCTTTTTATTATTGATATTACTTATAACCCGTGACATTCTTACTCAAGAAAAGTATTTTTGACCATGACCCGAAATGAAGCTGATCTTCAAATAAAAAGTACTCTTCAGAACATCATAGGCAACCACACCGCTGAGATCGAAGATTTTGTCCAAAACCTGTCGGTCATACAGATGCCGAAATCAGGTTTTCTGGTCAGGGACGAAGATAAATGTTCTAATATCTACTTCATCAATCAGGGAGCCTTCCGCACTTTTCTTCAGGTTGAAGGGCGCGAAACAAATACCGAGTTCTTTTTTGAAAATAGTTTTGCAGGGGCTTTTACCAGCTTTTTACTGGATACCCGAACTTCACTCAATATACAGGCGATGGAGCCGGCTGTAGTTATGGAGATACCTAAGGTGTTGCTGGAAAGGTATTATCAGATCAACCCCTGCTGGTATGCTTTGGGGAAGTATATTTTCGAAAGAGAATTTATAAAAAAATGTCAGCGGGAAAGTGACTTTCTAGCAAAGAAAGGTATCTGAATCTGCTGGATCAGTACCCCAATATTGAAGATCGTATTCCCGGGTATCATATTGCCTCGTTTCTGGGCATACATGCTGAGTCACTGAGCCGCATTAGATCAGGAAAGCTGGCATAGATTAACATAGATCAATGACTATATTGCTTCAACACGCTTTACTTTAAACCAAAAACAATGGACAAAAGAGTAAAATTTGATTTTGAATTCTTCTTCACCAATGGTGGCAGCATTAAAGGTGAAGACTTCAGGCTGGATATTGCAGGTGATGACATCAGCGACAAGGAGCTGGCTGATTATATCACCAAAGATATGAGGTTACTCATGGTCGGTGAAACCAGAATTCTGAACAAGGAAATTATCACGGAGCCTCACAAACGAAAACCTATCAACCAAAACACGGGGAAACCGGTACTGATTGACCTTAGCCATACCATAGAGGACGGGTTAGTAACTTATAAAGGTCTGCCTGCCCCCATAGTTTGTGATTTCCTGAGTCGTGAGGCCTCTAAAGATATTTATGAAGAAGGCACGCAATTCCAGATTGGAAAAATAGAGATGGTCACCAATACGGGGACCTATATCGACTGTCCTTTCCACCGTTTTGAACATGGCAAAGACTTGTCTGAAGTTACTTTGGAAGCTTTTACTGATCTTGAAGCCATCGTTATCCGGGTACCCTATACCGAGGCCAAAGCGATTACGAAAGAGCACCTGCAAAACTATGAAGTGAGAAACCGTGCCGTGCTTATACATACGGGTTGGGATGAGCACTGGAATACCGAAAGCTACTTCGAAGGCAATCCATTCCTGACCCAAGAGGCTGCCGAGTACCTGGTCAGTTGTGATGTAAAGCTTGTGGGTATCGACTCTCTGAATATTGACGATACCAGTGGTAACAGTCGGCCTGTACATACCGCTTTGCTGGGGGCAGAAATATTGATCGTAGAGCATCTTTGCAACCTGCAATTACTACCCAATGATGGCTTTACTTTCAGCGCAATACCTCCTAAATTTAAAGGTGTAGGTACCTTTCCGGTGAGGGCTATGGCGAAGGTGAGACAGTAAGTCAAAGGTAGTATTTATTTAAAATTCGCGATTCGCGAATTGACTCTTTATACAATGCTATGAAAAAGAAATTGCTCATAATTTCTCTAAGCTTAATACTGGCATACTATGGAAGCTTTCTTGTCTTTGGGAAAAATGCATTGGTCCATAAAATTAAAGAAGACAGTCACTCCAGCTACAATACCTACCGCTGGACTACGCATGTCAACTTAGTCAGTAACATGGATCTTACCCCGGAACAGCTGACTGCTTTTAATTCATTATGGCCTTCGTCCAATCTGGATTTAAACTTTAAGCAGGTCGAAAGTTTTGAGCAGATCCCTGATTTCAACAAGGAGAATACTTATCACTATATTTTAATCATCAACACGAAAGTTTTGCCATGGATAAGTATTGAAGAGTGTGAAAAAATAGAGGAGTACGCTGCCTTCTGGCAGATCGATTATGTCTGGTGTTTTTTTACCTGGATAAAAGTGGGTGAAGAAAGTCTGGGTATGTCCTGATATTATTAACTCAAATAATAAACCCGCGTATACAGAACTTAAAAGGCGTTTTACTCGTAAAATGTCTCTGACATGAAAGCCATTCTTATCCTGATTTTCTTTGTTTCGTTTCTCTCCCTTTTCGCTCAACAAAGGGACTCGCTGGAATCCGCACTTTCAGGTCAGCATGGCAAAGAAAAGCTGATCACCCTGCACAGGCTAATAGAACATCTCCACAGTACCGGCGATAAAAAGGAACTGAAGTATGCCAAAGAAGCCAATGAACTGGCTGAAGACATTATCCATAGCACCAATAAACTAATCACGAAAGACGAGCTTTCTCTGAAGCCGGTCTCTCATTACTATTTAGGCAGGGCTTATTACAATCGGGAACAGTATAGCAAGGCCAAAGAGTATCTGGATAAAGTACTTCCGGATATTGACCTGATGGACAATGACAAGGCCAGCCAAACCTTGGCCTACCTGGAGCAGCTTGAAGATAAAACGGACGATCGCACGGCAGTGGGTACCTTCCTGAAGAAGAATCTGGAAAACATTGACCTTGGTAACAAGGTCTCATCTGCTACGGAAAACATGAGCTTGTCTACCACCCTCAAGCTGGCCCGCTACCATGAAAAAAACAACAACTATGTAAAGGCTATCGAGCAGTACGAAAAGGCCATCAACCAGTACAAGGATCAGGGGGAGAGTGAAGAGGTTTATTTCTATATGAACCATGTGGCTTCTCTCTACGAAAAAAGTGGCCAGTATCACACCGCTATCAACTACTATGAAAAGATCAATGATCAGGTAGGGATCAAAGAAGATACGTTGCAGGTAATGATGAATAAGAAACGTATTGCACAGCTGGAAACGATAGAAAAGGAAGTGTCCAAACTCACCCCTTCTGCGCTGGACAAAAAGACCAACATTACTCACTTCGCTGCTCCCGAACTTCCTCAGGATAAGTTCAAGCGGCTGGCAGATCAGATGGAGGCTCAGCATGACTTCAAAAAGTCGTTGGAGTACTATAAAGAATATGTGGCGCTTCAGCGTGCCTATGAAAAGCAGCAACAGGAAAAAGAACTCGCCTTGCTGGAGCAGATCAACTACAATGAAAACAAGGAGCGCGAGATCAAACTGCTGCAACAGGAGAAAGAAATTCAGCGCATGCGACTCTCAGAAAACGAAGCTGCCATGGAGCAGGAAGCAAGGTTTCGCAACATGCTGATCATTGGCACCTCACTACTGGGTGCACTGGCCATAGCCTTGTGGCTGATGTATAACATGAAACGCCGTAACCATAACCGGCTGCAATCTGCATATCAGGACCTGGAAAGCACCCAGGATCAGCTTTCAGAAGCAGAAAAGAAAATCAGAAACCTGCTGGGCCAGCAGGTTTCCGGTGCGGTAGCGGATGCGCTCATTACCACGGCTGAAAGTGACAGGATCGATAAGCGCTTTGTCTGCGTTATGTTTTTGGATATCAGAAATTTCACTCCTTTTGTAGAAAACAAGACGCCCGAAGAGATCATCCAGTTTCAAAATGATGTGTTTGGTTTCATGATCGATATCATCGAGCAACACAATGGCGTGATCAATCAGTTGCTCGGAGATGGTTTTATGGCCACATTTGGTGCCCCTGTCTCTACCGAACATGACTGCGACAATGCTTTTGAAGCTTCCAAAGAGATTATCCGTGAATTAGAAATCCGTGCTGAACAAAATATCTTACCTGCCATACGCGTAGGCATAGGCTTACATGCCGGAGATGTGGTGGTAGGCAATGTGGGCAATGCGCGTCGCAAGCAATACTCCATAACCGGAAACCCGGTAATCACCGCTGCCAGAATAGAGCAGCTCACGAAAGAGTTTGGTGTTCAGCTTCTGGTTTCCAGAGAAGTCTATGAAAACCTCACTGTCAAACCTGATGTATTGCCTGATTTCAAAGCTGTACACATCAAAGGCAGGTTTGAACCGGTAGAGACCTGGAGTGTGATTTAGTATTTTAGTGATCGGTATTTGGTAATGGGCTTCTTATAAGTAAGTTCGAAGTCGGGGGACTGGAGACCGAAGAAGTGACAGTTGACTGGTAAACAGTGAACGAGGTGTAAAGAATCTGGATTTTGAATATTTCTACGACACTAACTATCCCCATGAGGGGATTATAGGGGTGTTTAAAGCGGTAAACAGTTAACAACTATTTCATTGGTCTCCATGGTGTGAAAATATTGAGCATTGTAGGAAACAGCCTCCGGATTGGAGCTATTGAGGCTATTGATAGCGCATCTGTAGTTGACAGTAAGCCCGTAGCTTGAAAGAGGCATAGATCAATTGTCTGAGACAATCTCCAGTTTCAATTTTCCGGCTACAGATTTCATTTCAGCTGTAAAAGAATCGTAGTCAATGCTTCTTGACAATTCGATGGTCTTCCCATTGTCATACTCAAGTGATCCGATATACTCATTATAGCTCACCTGTCTTGATCTACTTCTTGAGTTTGCCATGTAGGCATTTTTCTCCTTACGGACTATTATTCTATTCAGGGTTTGAAAATTGACCAAATCTTTTTTCACACTGATCCACAGGAATTTGAACGAATCGTTGATCTCTTTTTTATCATTATCAACCGTTAAATCATATTTGGTAGAAAATGCAATGAGGTTTGCCACCACCAAAATAAGGTCAAAAAATCCTGTTTTATTATTAACCAGGTTATAGATGATCAATACTGCACTCCCCAGCGCCAACGTCCACCTGAGTCCAGCTGAAAAATAGTAATCAACAAACCTCGTTTTCATCTAAATAGAATTAAAAATTACAGTCTATAGATCTTCAAACTTAATCAAATATTTGCAATCTGATATGGTGAGGCCGAAATGTCCCTTTGAGAAAACTACAGAGGTGCTTTTCTAACTAGTAAAGTGCCGTTATGGAGACTGGATCCGGACGTAGAACACCCTCCAGCCTGCGGCCACCTCCCTAGGGAGGATTAGGGCCGTGCAAGAAATATGGAATGCCAACTTTTTTAGAATTGCTTCCCTGCAGAGTCTCTTGTAGAGCTTGTAGAGGACTCTGCGTCAGTACGAACCACTTTTCTTCACCTACCTTAATCTTATCGCGTAAAAAGCACCTCCGCAAGCGACATCAAGATTTATATTACCCAAACCTGATTCTCACCCATACAATGAGTTTTTCCTTCAGGGGGCCAGCCAGTCCTAATTATTGAAATGACTGGTAAATGGTTATCAACCGCTGCGCACTTTCCTCTGGGGTTATATCCCTTTGAGGGGTACCCAACATTTCAAAACCCACCATAAATTTCTTAACAGTTGCTGATCGCAATAATGGCGGATAAAAATGCATATGAAAGTGCCACTCCGGATGCTCTTTACCATCAGTTGGTGCCTGGTGAATACCGGAAGAGTATGGAAAAGACACCTCAAATAATCCGTCATAGGTCTGGGTAATCTGCCTGAGTGCTCTGGCAAAATCTTCCCTTTCCTCCTCGCTCATTTCACCCATATGCGATATTGTCCTTTTGCTCACTATCATAGTCTCAAAAGGCCAAACTGCCCAAAAAGGAACCAGTACAACAAAGTGATCTGTTTCTATTACTATGCGCTCATTTTTCTGTAGTTCTCTGTTGAGATAGTCACCCAGTAAAGTGCGGCCATGCCTCTCAAAATATTGTTGCTGCATGACCATTTCCTTTGCAGGCTCATTAGGTACATTCTCCGTTGCCCAGATCTGGCCATGAGGATGGGGGTTACTACACCCCATCATCTCACCTCTGTTTTCAAAGATCTGAACATATTTGATCTCGGACCTGGCTCCCAGTTCCATATATTGCTCCACCCAAATGTCTACCACCTTTTTAATATCATCAATAGCCATTTGAGATAACGTCAGGCCATGATCAGGTGAAAAGCAAACGACCCGACATATGCCCTGTTCTGATTTGGCTGTGAACAGGTCATCTTCAAACGAAACCTGCACATCGCTAAGCAGCGCAGGGAAATCATTGTCAAATACATAGACCTCTTTGTAATCCGGATTTGCTACACCTCCAACCCTCTCATTACCTGGACACAGGTAACATCCGGGATCGTACTGCACTGGTGATTTACCTTCTTTCTTCTCTGTCTTACCCTGCCACGGCCGCTTCGCCCGGTGAGGAGATACCAGCAGCCACTCACCTGTTAAAGGGTTGTACCTTCTATGCGAAGTGGTATTTAGTTTGGTTACATTCGTCATGAGCCTTTAGTTGTTTATATGTTCTGAAATAAAAAGCTCACTGGTACCAGCGGCAGACGCTACTTCATAAATCTCAGGCTTGATCTCAAATCGCTGCTGATAAGCATCACTAATAGCCTGGGCAAACTCATCTTTATAGGCTTTCTCTACAATGTTGATGGAGCAACCACCAAAGCCTCCTCCCATCATTCTGGCACCAACGATCTGAGGTTTGTTGATGGTAAATCCTATGAGAAAATCCAGTTCAGGACAACTCACTTTATATTTCAGAGCAAGTCCATAGTGCGAATCATAAAGGTTTTTACCAAAACCCGCTAAATCCCCTTTTTGTAACTGCTCACAACTTTCTAGTACGCGTAAATTTTCTTCAATAACAAACTCACACCGGTTGAAAACATCCTCCCCAAGTTCGGAAAGCAGATGTTGTAACATCGTAAGCTTAACATCTCTAAGGCTCTCAACTTCAGGATAATGTGCTTTAATGACCTCCACCCCACGAAAACATTCTTCTTTTCTTGTATTGTAAGCAGAGGTAGCCAGGGAATGGCTCACGCGTGAGTTGCAGAGCATAATACAGTAGTCATCGAGCTTTAGAGGAAAGTAATAATGCTCCAGAGACCGACAGTCTAGCCGCAAGGCATTATCCTTCTTACCCATCACATTGATGAACTGGTCCATAATACCACATTGCACGCCCACAAACTCGTTCTCCGCTTTTTGTCCCATTTTTATGATCTCTAATGGATCAATACCTAATGAGAACAGCTCATTTACCGAGAAGATCAGACCACATTCTACCGATGCCGATGACGAAAGGCCTGCCCCGATGGGGATATTTCCTCCAAAAACGATATTGAAACCCTGGACGTCATACCCTTTCTTTTGGATCTGGTCTACTGCTCCAATGATATAGTTTGCCCATGACTTGTCTGATGGTTGAATATTATCCAGATCAAAAGTGGCTGTTTCATCGAAGTACGTCGAGTAGACATTACAGGTCCGGGTGCCATTTCCAGATATGGCAAAATAAGTCTCTTTATTGATTGCCGCCGGTAGTACGTAACCACCGTTGTAATCTGTGTGTTCTCCAATCAGATTGATTCTTGCCGGAGATCTCACCAATAAATCCGGCTGGCCATAAATATTTATAAATGCTTTTTGAATTTCGTGTGCTTCCATTACCAAAATATGATGTATAAAACTGCAAGTATTAACATGATACCCATGGCTGAAGCGTTGAACCAGGGTGAAGTTGAGAAGAGTCCTTTCTCCAGATTAATGGCTTTCGGGGACACCTTACCGGCACTGAGAGAAACCACAACCATTAATGCAGAAAGCATAAGAAACACTACGCCCATTTGGTCAAGAAATGGCATGGACGGAAACACAAGATCAACAATGATACTAAACGGTACTGAGGCAATGGCTGTCCACAATGCTCCACTTGCTGAGGCTCGTTTCCAAAACAAGCCAAACATAAACAGCACCACAATGCCAGGGCTGACATACCCTGTATATTTTTGTATAAACTGGAATACTTGCTCTTCACCTCCTAATAAAGGCTGAGCCACAACTACTGCGGTAAACATGGCCAGCAGACCTACGATACGGCCAACGGTGACCAAATGGCTTTCAGAAACTTCTTTCTTGAGTGATGGTTTGTAAAGGTCCATGGTAAAGATCGTAGCGGTACTATTCATCATGGAGCTAAGCGAAGACAGGGCCGCTGCGATCAGGGCCGCAAAAGCCAACCCTTTGATACCGGTAGGTACCAGGTTGGCCAACAGCCACGGGTAAGCAGCATCATACCTTTGAATATCGGCACCTAACACAAAAGCCGCAATACCAGGGATCACCACTACCATAGGTATGAGTAATTTAAGGTACCCCGCAAAGGCCAACCCTTTTTGGGCCTCACCAATACTCTTAGCCGCCAATGCTCTTTGTATAATGTACTGATTACATCCCCAATAGCTCAGGTTTGCAATCCACATTCCTCCTACAAGCACAGATATTCCCGGAAGGTCTTTATAAAAAGGGTTATCCGGTGAAAGGATCATATCAAACTTCTCAGGAGCCTTTTCAAATAGAAGAGAAAGGCCTTTTAAAGCTCCGGCACCATCACTAACCGCATCAAGTGCCAGGTAAGTGGTGATCAGCCCACCGAAAATCAAGAAGACTACCTGCACAACGTCGGTCCAGGCTACGGCTTTCAGACCTCCATAGATGGAGTAAGCTACGGCCATTACTGCCAAGCCTATAATTGATTGCCACATGGTGATGCCCAGCACAACTGTTAGGGCTAAAGATGAAAGATAGAGCACGGTGGAAAGGTTAACGAAAGTGTATAAAAACACCCAGAACACTGCAAGTACCGTTCTTATCCGCCCATCGTAACGCTGCTCGAGTAACTGTGGCAATGTAAAAATGCCTTTCTTTAAAAACACGGGGAGAAAAAACTTGGCTACAATCAGCAGGGTAAGTGCTGCCATCCATTCGTATGTGGCTATACCCAAACCAAGGGCAAAGCCAGATCCTGACATGCCAATGAATTGCTCTGCAGAAATGTTAGAGGCAATCAGAGATGCTCCGATGGCCCACCAAGGCAGTGATTTGCCAGCCAGAAAGTAATCGCTGGAATCTTTGGTATGCCCCTTTTTTTCCCGACTGACCCAAAACCCAATAAAGATGATCAGGCAGCCATAGGCAACGAAAATAATGATGTCAATGGTCGATAGGTTCATTACATTTTTTGTTTGTTTGTAAATTGATTAAAGAATCTGGCATAGAAAATTTGTTACTAGCTTCTATACCAAAAGCAAGACATAACATAGCTCCAGGGGCAAGAGTTATGAGTCCAAATTCATTATTAAAAACGTTTACAGAGCACTTTACCGGTTCAACTGCAATATTGTTTCTATTATATAAAGGTAATACCTGAAAGAAATTGTACCCCTCAGTTCCCGTTTGTTGCCAAATGTCAACAGCCATTTTCAACGTAGGGTAAGCCAAGGTAAACGCTGCCTTACCAGTATCATTTAATTGAAAAGTACCATCGGACTACTACTTTTCAACCCGACGAAAATCGTAGAATTTTCCGTCTTCTGCAAACTCTATGCTGGGTATCATGTCCTGAAGTACTAATTGCTTATCGGTATGGAGCCTGATGTACATTTCACCTGTAGAAGGGTATGTATTAAAACCGGGTTTCTGCCGTCTCCAATCAGTATTTCATAGTCGTCAAATTGTTGCTACTCACTTTTATCTTGTTGGGAAAGGAAGACAGCTTGATCAGCCCCATTCGGCTTAAGCACTTGTTAGCAATTGGTAATCGGCTAATTGCTTGCCACTAATAATGCATCAGGAATCTGACCGTTAATAATAAAGTAAATGATGGAGATTTTGAATTAATGAATGCTTAAGCAGACATTCAGGAATGGGGGAATTTGGACAGGATAAGCTATAGCAAGTTATCACTGTCCATGAACCAGATGAAAATTACAAAGAAGTATCAGGCACTGGTTTTAGCTTGTTATTGATAAACGTTAAAAAATCTTCTAATTCTATTGGCTCGATCATATGCACTGGAATTCTTAATTTCTTCGATTTTGGTCCTTCATTATAATGTAAAAATACCTTCTTAGGGTTTACCTCTTCTACTTTGGTAATATCACTGAACTTAATAAACCTGGTAGAAGAAAGTAGGCTTAGCTTTATTTCTAAATGGTCCTTTTCAATTTTAATCAAGTCTTTATCTTTTTGATTATAAGCCACTACCAAGTGGAGTATTGCCACTGCAACCATCTCAACACGGCCAGCAAATACGAGTATTATAGAAGCTACTAAAAAGAAGTATCCCAGATTTGTTTGTTTTTGGGTAAATTTCTTACTGGTTTTAATTGATTTCATTTATTTTTTGTTCGTTCGTTAACCCCCAATGGTAAAGATCATCAGGGTTTGAAAATCTTGTTAAAAACTCCAAGTAAGGAGTATCAATGCCATTAAGTTTAAAGGCTTGATTCTATCCCCTCCTCAGCCTAAACCCCTCCTTTAAGAAAGAATGACTTCTGAATGATAGTTTTATAGGGCCACTTTAGGCTTTGTTGTTGATAAACTCGTCTTTTTTTAATTTGTCCAAAACTTTACGGGCACCCATTGCCCCAATTAGCCCAATAGGAACAAGGATTCCCGAGGATATTAAGAAAACCATTGCACCTGACTTTACCTTACCTATTTTAATCAGCCCTATTCCGATAATGTTGAACAGAACGATTATTCCAAAGAAATATGGAATAAATGGGTACTCTGGCTCAATGGATACAATCAAGGCTAACACACAATGGATACCAAGCCCTAAAACCATTTGGTTGTTAATCATAATTACTTGTTATTAAATTAGTTATATGAACTTATAGATATGGGGGGGGCTGCAATGATAGGAAAACTTATTTTCCTATCATTGTAAATTTTAAGCATTAAGAATATAATTATCAAGGGGTTAAGCAAAAAGGCCTGTGCCACTCGCTCCCTAACCATGAATGGGTTTAAGGAGGAACCTTAGAGGTTGACTTTGATGTAGTAAGTGTAAAATGATAAACTTATTTGGCTTGGGTGGATAAGACAATCAGGTAGGATTGATGTTATCACAAGCAAAAGAAATGCAATTTTTTAGCTTCATTTTTTGTAAATTATATATTGAGCCCATAACGACTTGATCCATAAAAAGTCGTGAGGGGTTGGGTTAAAAAGAAAAGGATTCGTAACTCTCCGGTCTTGGCTCCCAATACTCAGTACCAATATCTTAATAACTTAAACTTCACAGGTATGAAATGGATGTATCAAATTGCTCAAAAATCGAAAGCTGCTATAGCTCTGGCCATTGTTTTCTTCATCATGCTTTTGACCAACATCGTGGATAAAAGTCACTTTTCAGCGCTTCAGAAGGCCTTCACGACAGTATATGAAGACAGGCTGGTGGTAGAAAACTATATTTATAAGTTATCAGTTCTCTTTAACCAGAAAAAGATGCTGATTGAGAAAAATGGGGACGCCTCAACCCAGCACGACAACTCTATACAACAGCTTATATGGAAATATGGGAAAACCCAACTAACTTCAGATGAGGCCATATATTTCAAAAAGCTACAAGCAGATATTCAGCAACTCAACATGCTGGAACAGCAATACATTTCCATGCCTGAACCTCACCTGATCAGTAGAATTGAGCAACAGCATAAAAACATATCAACCCATTTGGGGGTGTTATCAGATATTCAACTTACAGAAACCAGAAGGATACTTAAAAACTCTGACCAGCTTATAGCCAGTAGTAATTTCAATTCATATCTGGAAATCAGCTCCATTATTGTTATCGGACTTATTATTCAGGCTTTAATCTATACTTCTAAGTCCATAAGACCCCGGTTCAGACAAAATAGTCAACTGAATTAACGCTGAGATTTTCAGTGGTTATTCACTCAGCGATTCCAGTTCTATGCGGTTCTCCAATTCTGGATAAAAAGTAATTATGAAACCATAATTATGAAAAGACTGGCTCATTTTAGTACTGTCCCTAACAAGGTCATGCTTTACACTCAAAAATTCTTCCGTTTGCCCCTGTTCATCCACCATCACAAAGGTTGAAGCGGTTTCAATGTAAGGATCTTCAATAAATTGGCTCAATTTCAACTGCTTGAACCGAACCTCCGAGGCAACTGAAGTGATATCAACCACATTCGCCTTTTCTTCAAAGCTAGTACAGTCCATGCACACAAGCCACTTGCTCTGAGATATCAAACGATATTTTAAGGGTATTTCCTGACCGGTCAATCCTTCAAAGCCATCAGCATCTGTAAAAGTCAAAGTATCGCCATTAGCAGTCTTTACTTTCATCACTGTAGTGAGATAATCGGCAGGCATGACTAATTCCTCCTCCACGGATATAACTATGGCATCAACTTCAATATATGTTGAATCAGAGCCTTCATTTTCCTTCTTTGATATACTGGGCTGATCCTCTTCCGTTTTGGGCTTTTTAGAGGTTTCACTTACCAATAAACTATCATCCACTATTTCGTTTTTCTCAGAAGTATTTTGTTTACTGCATGAGAGGCTGACCATGGTCAGTATTAATAAAATGTAATAAACAGGTTTCATTCACTTATTGTATTGAAGGTTATTAACCAGGTAAAACTAATAGCTTATTGCCATCAAATGAAAGAAATATTGGATTAGCCCCAGTTTATTTCTTCCCGGCTCGCTATCTCCCTTTTTCGCTCCTCCCAAGTGCTGAAGACTTCTTCGGGGCTCATGTGTTTAAGTTGCTTCCATTTTATCATGGTATCCAGATAATAGTTTCCCCTGACCTCGTCAAAAAATGTAAAGGTATCACTTAGAAGCTCCTGTAGGTTATCAAACCTCTTTACCTCAGACTCCTGGGCCAATGACTTAAGCTGGTCTTCCATACTGAGTTCAAATAAAATCAGGGATCTTAGTACATGAAAAACCACCTCCTCTTCATTACCCTTCAGCACAGCCAGACGAACCCTTAGCATTACAGGTGAAGAATACATCCCGCCTGATTGGTCTTCTGCAATAACCGTCAAAGCTTCCAGTCCCTCTATTGAAGGTTTAATGATATCGCTCTGATGCAGCAGGCACCGCTCTTGGTACTCTATATAATGCAGAAAAACGGAGGCATTAGCTTCTACAAGGTTTATATGGTCCTTATAGCATAAGGTAGCCTGGTTGCGGTAGTTTATTCCTAGTGCATCATTGTTTTCTGAGAAGTAAATATCAGAGATGGCCTCCAGTGCCATAGCTTTATAGTAAACTTCAAACGATGCATCACCCACCTGATCGATCAATCGTTGAAAGTGAGATATGGCCGTCTCCAGGAGATCGACACAACTATAAAATATCCCTTCGTTATGAAAAAAATGCCCAATCTCTGTCAGTTGCACCCGGGTAGTCTTTTGTTTCTGCCACTTCTTGGCTTCACCGAGCCAGTACAAGTAATCCTTTTCCGGGAAGAGACTGGTATCCATTTTATACCACTCCATATGCTCTCTTAGCCTTTTGAAAGCCATAGCAATAGTCAGCTGAACTGCATATTTTTTATCAGCAAACGACATGGCCAGCGCTCTGAATTTTATTAACTCACTCCCCCTAAGTTTATGCCATTTTGCATATCGACCCTGAACCTCAGCCTCCGACTGTCCTTCTTGTTTCTCACTTTTCCTTTTCTCATAGGGTATGTGGATCAGTTGCAGGTATAAAAACCAGTCGCCTTCAGCGGGATCAAGGGCAATGGATGTATTGATAAATTCAAGTGCTCGATACCAGCTTTTATCATCAAAATACCGGTATTCGGCCAACATATTGTTGAGTATGGCCAGCTGCTGGTAATTTTCCTGCTGATCTTCGTGAACCGCCAGCATATTGGACTGAACTGCTCTTTCAGCCTCATTAAAATAATACTCTACCTTGCTATCCTTATTTGCTATAGCATTTTCAAGCAATATCATATAAGCCCGGCTGTAAACATCCCACTGCATTTGCTCCACGAGCATGCTCATCTTTTCCGCAATGGGAAGCAATAAAGATACACCGACATCAGTAAGTTTTCCACAGGCAAAGTCATAATCCATTTGACTGAATAGGGAAAGGTATCCATCGTACGCAAGCTTTTCCTTTTCAGCAGAAGTAGCTGACCCCATATACTTTACATATAATTTGTCCAAGCCTTCCAAATCCCAGCGTCCTGCCAGCCTTTCTATACGGCTATAAGCTAAGCCTTTTTCAGCATCTTCATCGTCGAGAAAATAATTATTAACCTGCACGTAATCTACATTACCCGTGAGGTCGTGATCGGGTGTAAATTGAAAGTGCTCCTCATCAAAGTAATACGCCCAAAAATAAACATGAAAATTGTCTTCGACCTTATGCTGTTTTTGATGTTTTATCAGCTGGATATACTTCTTCTCATCCAGGTATTCAAAATAGCTGCTGGTACGGCCAAGTTCATCATCCTGATACCTTTCTACAGCATAAACCGGGAATTTTATAAAGGGAATATTCTTCACCGTCAGGTTGGTTTGCCCAGCCCCTTTCAGTTCACTAATATATTCATTGATTTTATCACTACGATCAGAAACGGCTACCACGCTCCTTTTACCTTCAAAGTGGGATTCAACTATCTGCATTACATGACAAAATTATATAGATGCTTATTTGACCTCCATCCATTTACTCTCCTCTCCAAACTCACCATCATCAGAAAAAAGTTCGGGTAAAACAAGATATGTACCTTCCAATGGTTCTGAAAGCTCTCCTGATTTTTTGTTTACAATATAATGACGGAAAGCAGTTTTATTATTGGTATTGACATAATAATGATCATCATCTTCGTAAATTTCATGATTCATAAATGGGAAGGGTAATTTTAAAAGCCCCTTCAGATAAATTATAGCTTTCCTCTGCTCTTTATCAGGTACAAAGAAGTTATTTTGATAAAACCAGTCGTCGAAAGGTGAAACCTTCCTGCTCATTAAGCAAACAGATATATCATACTCCAGATACCTGCTTTCCGGAATATAACGGATTAGCCTTCTGAATTTCACTCTCACTTCCTGTTGGTTTGACCAAACAGAAGCCTCGTAATCTTCAGGTAGTATCCTGAACTCATTCTGCTTCTCCGATACTAAATCCCAAGCCATTTGTATGAGCACCTGTCTGCCTTTCGACAGCAAGCTGTTAATATCTTCCTCCATATTTCATTTAGCCTTTTGAAAAATAAAATAAGTGATCCGCATCGACGGACTAGACAGGGGTTTCAGTTAAATACCCAATCATAAGTTATTATAATGCAGATCATTAAATACACAACAACAGGATTTTATAAAATTCTACACTCCTCATTGCCTATTCACATGAATTTCTGGGTATAGGTAAGTTTAATGGTACATACTGCATAACTTATATCCCCAAAACTACCTCTTGGAACAAACTGATAAAACACTAGTTTTTGGGTTTTAAAGAAATCACTAGAAATGGTGACAACACCGAATCTTGTCTACAAAAGAGCCTCAAAAAGTACAGTACTTTTTGGAAGTGGATTAGGTAAGTGAACCTATATAGGTCAGGTTGTATCAAAGCTCCTAGGCCTCGATACAACCATAACACTACCCGGCTAATTAATTGCCATTAACTTCGAATTCCACAATTCTTGTATAGTTATCAACCCCGGGATCGGTCACTAATAAGGCCACATACCTTGTTGTAAGGTTCACAGCATAAGTATTACTATTAGCTTGTCCACTGTTGTTGGCATTTACAATAGTGTACCATGGTCCGGTAAATGAATTACTATACTGGATCTGGTAAGCGCGTGTATTTGATGAAGTAGGTTCACCTACACTACCTGCGTGGAACACTTTAAACTCTTTGATGTTACGCAGCGATCCCAGGTCAAGGGTCATCCAGGATGTCCTCGTGCTTCCATTGCTTACCCATTTGGTACTGCCTGTATAGCCACCATCATAAGCCTTATTACAATCATATTGGCTGCTATATGCAGAGCTTCTGTCACAGTTTATTGCACTTCTGGCCCAATTGGTCATTGTTCCGCCTCCCCCAATGTCAGGGCAGTTAACCACACTTGAGCCTAAGCCACCCAATATACCAATGCGGGTATTTTGTGTAGCCGGAGGGTTTACATCATAGCATGGCCAGTTGAGATAGTTATAAACTTCGATATGAAGATGGCAACTTCCCCAGCAAGTATTTCCACTTGTACTACCTGTGGAGAAGGTTGTACCAATTTTTACCGGTCCGCTAAGATTCAATACCGTACCTACACTATAAACCACATCACTAGCCAGGTGCGCATATAAAATCCACCCCAACTGATATTCTATTCCATTATATACACCTATAATTTCCCATTTCTGTGTATATCCTCCCTGACTGTACGAACCACTTTTACAGGCATAACCAAACTCCAGGAGCTTGGCTTTTAATGCCTGAGGAGCCTGACCTCCGGGGTACTGTATAGCATTTACATCCAGGTATACATCTTTATAGCAGGAGATAAAATTGCCAAAGTCTGCTACAGAATTGCCATTATCCAGCCAGAAGTCTCCCGACCAGTCGCCATACCAGTATATGCCATGTGACGGTGGTCCCCAATAACTGGTGGTCTCAGTTTTACCACTGTAAGGACTATTTACTGAAACTGCCAGACCGTAGGGGTTATCAGTCCTACCTGTAAGTGATTTTGTATCTCCTTTGTAAAAGTCACTCTCCACACTTTCAATGATCAGGTCTTCATGAATAGGTGCCTTTGGCTTGACATTTCCTTCATCTGATCTGTCTCCCGGAAGCACGGAAGTGTAGCCATCCATAAAATCGCCCGGTTGCTCACGATCCAGACCGGATTCATTTTCTTGCTCACTACATGCCAGTAGCATGAATGAGACAAGCATTACTGTAATTCCACTTTGAAATAGATTCTTCATAATAATAGTGTTGGTTTAGTTGAAAATAAAATTTTGACAATCAGTCAAATGGTTTGCGGTAATAACCTCCAACTAAACAAGGAATAACTGACAATATTTAGAAAAAAAGTACTAGGACATTACTAGTACTCCCCCAAGAAAAACTTGTCAAAAGGGAAAAAAGGACTCCTAAATATTAATAAGAATTACATCCTCATGCATTTTCTGTCTTATGATAGATACGGGTAAGGAACGCCGGGCAAAATAATAGAATAGTCCCGTAATTGTTATCGCTTTGTAAACCATTAACCTAAACACCCCCCCACACTGCCAAAATGAAATTAACTTACATGCTATGTTTGTTGTTTATAGTTTCAAATCATGTTACAGGTCAAACTCAGAAAGACAGTCTTTTGACCGTATTGCCAACTGCTAGTGATACCGGCAAGGTATTGATCTATCAGGAACTCGCTCGGCTCTATAGCCATGGTTCTACGGACTCAGCACTCTACTACACTAACCTGGCTCTTGCCCAAAGTGAAAAAGCTGACTATGAAAGTGGGAAAATTCGATCATACTGGATATTAGGGCTGTTATACTCCAACCAGGGTGACTTTCCTAAATCTATAGAGTACTGCAAAAAAACACTAACTGTATTGAAGGATAGCCTTCAGATAAGCAGCGTACTCAATAATCTTGGCGCGGCTTATTTTGATATGGGGGCATGGGATGAGGGTATAAAATATTCCTTGCAGTCATTAAAGATCAAAGAAAGGCACAACGCTACTAAAAGGCAGTTGGCCTCAGCTTACCAAAACCTGGGGGCGTGCTACCAAACCATTGGTGACTTTAATACTGCACTGACCTATGCCAATGATGCCTATAACTTGTACGGGGAAATCGATAATAAACTTAAGCAAGGAGATGTAATGATGAATATAGCTCTCATCTATCAGGAACAAAATGATATACCCAAAGCAAGGGAGGCATTTGCCAAAACCATAGACATACAAAAAGAGATCCAGAATCTCAAGGGCTTATCTAACACATACTGTGGTGTTGGAGCCCTGATGCATCAACAAAAAGAATATGACAGTGCCTTATTTTTTCTTGAACAATCCCTCAGCCTGGCCAACTCAGTACAAAACTACCATTACATCATCATGTCTACGGTTAACGTTGCCAGTGTTTGGTTTGATAAGGGCAATTACCAAAAGTCTATAGCCCTTGCGCGGTCTGCCATTACAGGACTTGATTCGCTACCCGCCCTAAGGTTGTTGAGAGATGCTTATGAAATTCAGGCCAGATCATACGATAAATTGGCAATGACCAGCCAAGCGCTGGACAGTTATAAGCATTTCTTCAGTTACCGCGATAGTCTGCTCAATAAAGAAAAGCTTCAGGACATCCATGACATGAAACTTCGCTATGAGACTGAAAAAAAAGAAATAGTAATGGCCCAGTTAAAAGCTGAAATTATGACAAAGAAGGCTCAGGCCAGAACCTCTGCTTTTATGGCTCTGCTCAGTTTTCTGGGTATTATTGCCCTAATTTATATCTTAGATCTTAGATCAAAACTGCACAAACAGCATCTGACGCAATTAGAAATAGAAAAAAAACAAAAGCAATATGAATTGGAGATGAAGGAACAGGAGCTTTCCGGACTAAGCATGAATATGCTGGTAAAAACCAATACGCTCAAACTGATCAAAGAAAAAATCTCCACCGGTAATGGCTCTTACAATGCTGAAGCCATTAAAGCCATTGATAATAACCTGAAGTTTGACAAAGAATGGGATGTTTTCAAACTACATTTTGAAAAGGTACATCAAGGCTTCTTCGATCGTCTTTCAAAGACTTGTCCCAATATTACTCCTAATGAGCAGAGGTTATGTGCCTATTTGAAAATGAATTTTTCAACGAAAGAGGTCTCCAGGATCGCCAATGTATCGGTAAGCGCTATCGACAAATCGAGGCAGAGACTGAGAAAAAAACTAAATATTGACTCAAAGGAAAACCTGGTATCATTTATTCAGGGGATATAATGAACAAGCCTCTATTAGTAAAGTCTCTCGCAGGGAGTTCTTTACACAAAGAGTGGTTCCTTATATGTCCAAAACTGATCTCATTCATACTGATACCTCAATTGGTACAGAACAATTTTCGAAAAGCTCTGCCGGGAGCCAGGAGGCTGAGTTGCCAATGTATATGCAACTAATACAAGTGGGGCAATCACCACTTATCCATGTGATATTTTGGCATGCACACTATCTAAGATCTCCTCCACGGTCTCGTTCTCTTTCAGATCTAGCTTCTTTTTTAGGCGGTGCCGGGATTTTTTAACACTTTCTGGAGTAATACCTAAAACAGAGGCGGTTTCCTTGATGGTCAGCTTCATTTTTATTAAGGTTGCCTGACGTATCTCTGCCGTGGTTAAATTCGGGTAATGATACCTTAACGATGCTATGAAATTAGGATACACGTCTTCAAAAGCTTTTTTAAAGTTCTCCCAGTCATCATCTGTAACTATATTAAACTGAAGGACCTTATTGAACTTTTGAATTTTCACATCATGGGTTGCATTCTCTTTAAAAATTTTCAGTTCCTTATTGACCTTTTCCACCAGCTCAGTTTTCTCCTTCAGGTTACGTATGCTATAATTGAGCAACTGCCTTTTACTGTCAAGGCGCTTTTTCATTAATAGATAACGGCGATTAAAAATGAGAAAACCAATGATCAACAACGATACTAAAACACCTATCATTGCATTTCTCTTTAATAGATTCGTTTTGTGGCGCTGATCTATTAGCTCCATATTAAGCTTATGTTTCAGCCTCTCCATGGCCTTCACATTTTCCAGGTTCTTCAAACTATCATGAAGGGTCATATATTTGGACTGATATTCATAAGCTTTCTCATAATCCCCCAAGGCATGAAATGCCTCGTTCAAGCGTTTGTAGCCATCAGATATGTCATGTTTTGAACCTGAAAGCCTAGCAAAATGTAGAGCCTTTTCTGCTGATGCCAATGCCTCCTCAGGGTGCTTTTTTTTCATATATATAGCACTAATTGCACAATGAGCACGTGAAAGAAGAATGATGCTTTCCTTTTTGGAGGCATACTCAAGAGCATATTTTTGAGCCTCCAATGCCTTATCAAGTTCCCCCTCTTTAAAGTAAATCTTGCCCATGGCATTATATACACTACCCAACCTTATTTCAATATTTTCCTCCTCTGCTATACTGAAAGCTTTACTATAATATTCCAAAGCAAGTTCGTTATTGCCCTGCTCTGCATAAATGTAACCGATATTTTCCAGCAGCAGCCCTACCATGTATGGGTTCTGCTCTGATTCCCACAAGCTGAGTGACTCTTTGTAATATTCGAGAGCCTCTTTATCCTGATCGAGTGATTCATGAACAAGCCCTAGAAAGTTGTAACATTTTGCCATTCTAGCCAGGTCATTATTTTCTTTGCTCTTTTCCAGTGCGTCATACAAATAGTTCAGAGCTTTCGGGCTATTTCCGGAATGGTCATAATAGTATGCCAGTAAAAAATCTATTTCAATAAGCCCAGTGGTATAGCCAATTTCTCTTGATATTTCCGTTGCTTCATCCGTATATTTAAAAACATCACCCGTAGCAGTATATGTCTGTATATTGGCCATTTCAATTAACGCATTTACCCTGCTGGTGTCTTTCTTTGACAATTTTTTCAATACCAGATTCAGGCTATCAAGCTCACGCACATACTTTTGAGAAACAACCGTATGACCTAAAAAGCAACAGACCAATATCGCAAGTATGAACTTGGTACTGATAATTTTACTCAACAAATACTTGAATTCTAAGAGGTTAGATAGTGTAGAACATATGCTATTTGGATGGAGCTTAATCAATGAGTTCATTTAAATTTAAATAAAGAATAAGTTATGTCTCTAACACACTTTATTGAAAAAACCAACTCAAGGGTAAATAGGCAATTATTAGCATTAAATTCAAATAAAATAGTACTAATATTATTCGCTATTTTGAAATACCAAGCCCTCTACTACCTATTTATCAAGTTTTTTCGCACAATACAAGAAAAACATTTAGCATAAGAAAATGGTTTACTCATATCTTGGTCAATTATGCAGCAATCACAATAAAAGGTATTGCATTTCATAGACAAGTATTTCAAAGCGCTAACAAACGAGATAAAAGCTAAGAGAAAACTGGCGTCTGCTTTTTATAACATAATAAAAGTTACACTCCCAGTTCTCCATATTAACTCCGCTAATCATTAGAAATACTGGCGTTCAAATTGTTTAATACCTCATCAACAGACTTATTTTCACTCAGTTCAAGCTTCTTTTTTAAGCGATGTCGCGATTTTTTTACACTTTCCGGTGTGATCCCTAAAATTGATGCGGTCTCTTTTATGGTCAGTTTCATTTTAATTAAAGCCGCCTGACGTATCTCTGCTGTAGTCAGATTAGGATAATGGTACCTTAATGAAGCTAAAAAATTCGGATAAACATCTTCAAAGGCCTTCTTAAAGTTCTCCCAATCATCATCTGTAACAATGTTGAACTGTAGCACCTTGTTGAACTTTTTGATTTTCACATCATGGGTTGCATTCTGTTTGAAAATTTGCAACTCTCTGTTAACATTTTCTACAAGCTTTGACTTTTCTTCCAGACTGCGAATACTATAATTCAACAACTGCCTTTTACTATCGAGTTTCTTTTTTATTATTAAATAACGACGGTTAAAGATGAGCATACCAATGATCAGCAACGCAACCAAAACACCAATCAAAGCATTTCTCCTCAATACATTTGCTTTGTGTTGCTCATTTACAAGCTCAATTTCATGTTTATACTTCAAGTGTTCTATTGCCTGCACATTCTCCAGGTTGCTCAAGCTATCGTGCAAAGCCAGGTACTTTGATTGGTATTCATAAGCGTGCTGGTAATCACCTAATTGTTGAAGAGAAGTGTACAAACGTTGATAGCTTTCCAACATTTCATGTTTTGAATTTGACAACCTGGCGAGATACAGAGCCTTTTCTGCCATGGCAAAAGCCTCCTGTGATTGATCATTGACCAAATAGACTTCACTCAAACTACCGTACACCTCCGATTGCAGCCTTGTACTTTCTATTTTTATGGCATACTCCAATGCAGATTGTTGATACTCTAATGCTTTGTCAAAGTCCTTATCCTGATAATAGAATTCTCCCAAAGAATTGTATAAAGTCCCAAGACGTCGGTCCAAATTATTTGCTTTAGCTAAATTGAAAGCTTGGTTATAATATTCTAGCGCTTGTTTGTTATCTCCTTTAGTAAAATAAATGCCTCCTATATTTTCCAGTATCAAGGCTTCCATATTCGGATTTTTCTGTTGTTCCCAATATGTGAGGGATTTATTATAATGAGTTAATGCCTCGGGGTACTGGCCCGAAGATTTATGAATGTACCCCAAAAAATTATGACAATTGGCCTCTAAGCCTCCATCCTGTATTTTTATGGATATATCGAGGGCTTTGTACAAATACTCCAATGCATTTACATAACGTCCTGAATTATCAAAGTAGTACCCAAGCACAAAACAAGACTCAATTATGCCGGACTGATAATCCAGTCTTTCAGATAACTCCAATGCCCATTTAGCATATTTTAGTGTCTCTCCGGTAGGCTTGAAAGTCTGCAGCCTCGCCATGTTGATAAGTGCATTAACCCTATTTGTATCTTCCTCAGGTAATACCTCCAAAACTTTGCTTATACTATCTATTTCTTGCTCGTACTTTTGTGAAGCAGCCATATGACCGTAAAAAGAACCTAGCAACATCAGAAATACAAACTTAACCTTGATGATTTTTCTTAACCAACACTTTACTTCTGATAGACAACATAATGCAGCACAATCACTGCTTTGAAAGAGCTTAATCAATAAATTCATTTTAGTTTATAGAAAAGAATAAGTTGTGTTACCAACACCCTTCACGGGGAAACCACTTCAAAGGTAAGTAGGTAATCGTTAGCATTAAATGCATACAAAGCACAGCGAATAATTGTCTACCTTTTTGTCAACCAAAACCTCCCCCTTTTTGTCTACCAAGGTCAGTTGCACAATATCAGGAGAAGGTTTAGCATTGAAGTATGGTCAATCTACCCCCTAAGTCTGACGGTTACCTCACCCAGGGATCATACCACCCAGGACTACACGTAAATGATACTAAAACAAAAGCAATAGAACATGCTCAATCAATACCTGGCTGCAAAAGAATACCTGCACATTGACTACGATGAAGGCAGCCAAGCGCTTTTTGTTACTTGGTTGGCGCCTGCAAAGCCAGAATTTTTTAAAACAGGCATGATAGAAGTAACACGCTCTTTAAGGCATTTCAATACAACGAAGGTAATTTGGGACACTCGCAAATTGGGCATCCTACCTTTAGAAACGCAGAATTGGCTCGCAAATATTTGGATATATGAAGCTATAAAATCCGGATATATGTATGCTGCATTTTACACACCTAAGGATTTTCATGCTGAACTGGCATCCGGTAAGACAATGAACACTTGTATAAACAACTGTGCAAATGCAAGAAGAGCAGCCTTTTTTGACACCCTGGAACAAGCAAAAGAGTGGATTCAACAATTTTAAAATAACCAAAATCAATTCAATAATGGTACCAAAAGAGAACCTGGGATTGCTTTCCTTTTTAATCCCTGTCGTAGGTGTTATAATAGCTGTTCTACTTTTCCTGATATTAGGCTGAGCCGATACCTTAAGACCAGCTGCCAACAATTAAATTAAACCATAAATTACCAACAGCTATGGAGAAAAAGTTTAGAATGTCTAAATCCTGAAAGTGGTTATTGCCCCTAAATTGAGGGTAAACCAAACAATAAGACTTTTCTAGTGTCAGTATGCTTTAATAGCTTCAAAACTTTAGTAAAAGGTGGGGTTTTGAGCTGTAATACCTAGCTTTGATATAGGTTTTCCATACCTATCAACCGCCTCCCCATGCAGGACATATTCAGAGAACATATAGAAAAAGTTATACCCCTAACAGATGAAGAGTTTGCATTTGTGTTTTCCCATTTCAGTTATCAGCGCTACAAAAAGCGACAATATCTTATCCGGGAAGATGACCATGTAGAGCATGCATACTTCGTGGTTTCAGGGCTTTTGAAATTGGAGTATACTGACTTATCGGCAAAGCGGCATATCGTATCATTTGCTATGGAGGACTGGTGGGAAACTGATTTTATGGCATACTTTAATGGCACAAAGGCTACCATGTCACTACAGTGCATTGAAGATACAGATGTACTTTGCCTTTCACTGGCAGATTATCACAAGCTATGCAGCGGTCTCAAAAAGATGGAGCGCTTCTTTCTTAAAAAATCAAACTCAGGGCACATTGCCTCACAACAGCGTATATTATCATTTCTTACCTCCAATGCCAAAGAAAGATATGACCAGCTACTTCAACAATACCCTTCCTTATTTCAAAGAGTACCGAAAACTTTACTTGCTGCTTATTTAGGTATTTCGCGAGAAACCCTAAGCAGGCTTTCTTATTAGTTTATGTAATCTGTGATGTTTGTCACACAACAAAAAGTGGTTGCTTGTCCACCTTTACATCGTAAAATTTATGAATCTGTTATGCTCATAAGCGTAACATTAATAATAGGTCAATGGATAAACGAATAATTAACCCATGGAAATGGCAGGACGAACGTAGCTATGCGCAGGCTATTGAAGTAAAACGGGCTGAAAGTACACTTTACTGTTCTGGGCAAACAGCGGTAAATGCTGATGGCCAATCAAGCACTGGTGATATGAGAGACCAACTCACAGAGGCTATACAGAACTTAGAGCAGGTTATTGATGAAGCAGGGTTTGAATGCAAAAACATTGTAAGGCTAAATGTATTTACCACATCTTCCGATGAGCTTTTTTCCTGCTTTGACATTTTTCAGGATTGGGTAACGAAACATGATATCAAACAAGCGAGCACTTTATTAGAGGTAAAAGGTTTGTTTGAAACTCTTA
Organism: Fulvivirga marina; assembly: GCF_016775155.1. Classification (GTDB taxonomy): domain Bacteria; phylum Bacteroidota; class Bacteroidia; order Cytophagales; family Cyclobacteriaceae; genus Fulvivirga; species Fulvivirga marina. Next base: position 275,493 of record NZ_JAEUGD010000031.1, read on the forward strand.
AGGTTGAACTTGAAGCTACTGTAGTAAAATAATTGCCCGAAAACTCGATGAACCGGTTATCTCATGCATCACCTATGTGGTAGCCGGTTTAGAGACCATCACTTGTTCTCTTAACTGATTTCTGGCTTGCATCAGGCAGAATTGTGAGTCATTTAAAGAAATACCCAATATTTTGGAGATTTTCATATGCCCATACCCTTCTATTGCATACAGGTTGAAAACCATCCTGTTTATTGGTGAGAGGGAACGAATGGCTTCAATGGGCTTACCGGTAAGCTGTTCATGGCTCATGTTATTGTCATGATCTTTACTGATCCCTTTAATTTTATGGTAGTGTTCAACACATATATTTATCAAAATTAGTTTGAACTGTTCCTTCAGTAACAACATGGTATCCGTGTCCCCATTTCTGTGAATTTGATTCAGTTTATTTAACAGTTTTAGAAAACCTTTATTTACAAGGTCAACACATTGTTCTTCCACATCAGCATACCGGTAACAAACGCTCATAGCAAAGCCATGGAGCTGACGATACAGTTCCTTCTGACATTGACGATCATTATTAAGGCATCCATTTAGTATAAAAGTAATATTCCGGCCGGTCATATATGGTTTGGATAGCATAATATTCCAATCAGTTAAGTGGGGCGGGATATCTTAACCGGTCAGGTGTAATTCAAGCGCATACCTGCATGGGGTACATGCAGGTATTATTAAACTTATGTCAGCTTAGTTATTACTATATATTCCTTTCAAAAACCCAGAAAGTGACTCTGGCTTATGACCTAGTATCTCTTCCAGGGTGCCCTCTGTATTTTCGAAATCATTGTTTTTTATTCCAGCTGCAAATAACACAGACATGTATACAATACCTTCAGGCAAGCCAAACTGTTTCAATGTGTCCTCAAACTCCTTCGGGTCAGGGCTATTATAAGTTACTTCTTTGCCGGAAAGGGCGGATAATTCACGAGCAATATCTGAAAAAGACACTGCCTCTGCACCTGTAAGGTAGAAGGTTTTGTTTTCAACCCCTTCACCTGTTAAAACCCTGGCCGTGCCTTCTGCCAGGTCTGCTCTTGTGGCAAAGGCAACTTTACCTTCTCCGGCAGGAAAATAAACCCCCGTTTCAAACACCTTCTCTCCCAAAAACATCGGGATTACATCATAGTAAAGTGTATTTCGCAGAAATGTATAAGTAAACCCGCTGTCCTTAATGTAGGCCTCAGTTTGAAAATGATCTTCCAGTAAAGGCTTTAGTGGTGAAGTATTAATATCTTTCATAGCCACACTGGTATAGAATATGTGCTTAACACCAGATTTCTTTGCTGCATCAACAGCATTTTTGTGTTGTTGCAACCGGTTGTTAAAATCACTGGATGAAATCAACAGAAGCTTTTCAACTCCCTGAAAAGCAGCTTCCATAGAGGCCGGATCGTGATAATCTCCAATTCGAATGTCAATACCTTGGGCTTCCAAGTCTTTCGCTTTTTCGGCGTTACGAACCATACCTGCAATTTGTGATGCAGGCACTGACTTTAATAGGTTTTCTATAACCAATCTCCCTAAGTGCCCGGAGGCTCCAGTTACTAAAATCATAATAATTATTGTTAAATGTATCTATTTACTTTTTGTTAAAGGTTAAACAAATGAACCCTATATGGTTACTTACACTCATTAGGTGTGCATGCCGCACCACTTGAGACTTCTGTATCTACATGCTCTTGCTGCCGGTGGCTATAAGCGGTCTGCAACATATGGGTAAAGTCAGCCACAGGCATTGCTCCGCTATATAGAGCCTTTCTGTCGGTCACGAACGAGGGAACCCCTCTAACCCCCAAATCCTGAGCTACTGAGATATCCTCTCCTACTTCAGAAGCGTAATCTGTGCTTGCCAATATTGTTTTTACCGTTTCCTCATCCAGTCCCACTTCCTGAGCTATTTTAAGCAGTATAGTATGGTCCTCAATGTTTTCACCATTGGTAAAATGGGCCTGAAAAAGCCTTTCTTCAGTTTGATCCGCTAAACTGACTGACTTTGAATACTGGATCAGGCGATGAGCATCATAGGTATTTGCCCAAGCTAGCTTGTCCATGTTATAAGTAAGGCCTGCATTACTTGCCATGGCAGTTACATGTTCATTCATTTGTTTTGCCTGCTCTGCCGTAGTACCCAGGTGCTCCGCCAGTGCCTGGTTGTTATCTTTTCCGGGCTTGTGCTTGGCTTGTGGCATGATTTGAAAACTTCTCCAAATCACTTCTATCTCTTCTTTATGAGGAAATTGTGATAAGGCCGTCTCAAAATTGCGCTTACCTATGTAACAAAACGGGCAGGCTATATCTGACCATATTTCAACTTGAATTTTATCTTGTAGTGCAGCCATACTTAGTATTTTATCTATTTGAATCTTTTATGACGGGTGTAATTCATCTTGCTCAGGTATCACCCTCTATATCAAAAGTACGGTCATATAGGTTACCAAGATATATTTGTTACCTTTTGGTAACTAGTTACCAAAAGGTAACCATCAATATTTTTACTTATTTTTGTAAGCCCGATAACTTGCAACTTAATAGCTCTTATATCCATTGTTATTAGAAACAGCTTATCAGTGAATTCAAATAGGTTGATAAGCAATAAGTAGCATTAAAGCCTTTATATGAAGAAAAAGAAAGCACCAGAACGCCCCACTCAATGTAGGGTTTTGATACAGGGGGTAAGAGATACTCAGGATTTATTGAACGGCAAATGGAAAACACCGATCATTGGCGCCTTGTACTACCGAGGCAAGATGAGATTTATGGAATTGCGCAGGGAACTGGATGGCATTGCACCCAAAATGTTGTCGCAAGAACTTAAAGACCTGGAAATGAACCATCTTGTAACCCGTACGGTTCACAACACTATGCCTATTACAGTGGAATACGAGCTCACCGAGCAGGGAAAGAGCCTGAACTCGATTATCGATGCCATGGGTAGATGGGGCATCAAGTACAGGGAGCAAATGTTAAGGGCATAGATTCTATTTTATAGTTACCTAAAAACTGCCTTTAAGAAGTTAACCGTGTATTTCCATGTAGGTTCAAACCATGGGTGTACCAGCCAAAAAGAATGAGGTGTACCCTCTAGGGTATGTACCTTGTTGTAAATATGATATTCATCTAAAACTTTAATCATATCATCTCGACCTGCGTGGAACCTCGACTGGGCACTATTGATGAACAGGGTTGGTGGTGTTGTCCGGCCAACATACTCCAGGGGTGAAGCCTCTTTCCATACTTCCGGAATTTCATTTTTGTACCCTCCCAACCACTTGGCTGCATACTTACCTTCTTCTGCTTCAGGATGCACGAACGAAACAATGCCATCAATATTAACGATGGCCTGTATAGTGCTCGAATGTTCTAAATACCCTTCATCTCCTTCCAGTTTCTTTAGTGCACCGGTTACTCCCAGCAGTGTAGCCAGCTGTGCTCCTGCTGAGCATCCTAATACGGCAATTTTGTTAGTATCAAGTTGGTACGTTTCTGTATGTGCTCGCATCCAGCGAACAGCGGCTTTAAGATCATATATGGCGGCCGGATACTGCGCTTCAGGACTCAACCTGTACTCCGGAACCACCGCTACATACCCGTTAGCCGCCAAATGCTGCGCCATTGGCACCTGATTGGCCTTTTCACCTGAGCTCCATCCTCCGCCAAAAATCAGTAGTACACCAGGGTACTTTTTATCACCTTTCAGAGCGGGATGAAAGATATCCAAAGTAAGGTCACGCCCAACATTTGCGTATGGTACATCATAGTTCTCCTCAATACCATCAGTTTTTTTGGGGGAGATTGGGGCTATCTCCGGGTAATGTTTTTTGAGTTTAAGATATGCACTTCGGATAGAGTACGAGGTATCACGCGGGTAGTCAGCCTGCTGGGCCTTAACCTTAATGATGATAATCAGCAATAGTAAGGTATAGTAATACTTTTTCATCGAGGCTGATAATGTATGGTACGACGCTCTTCATTACTTTGCATGGCCAGTTCTATTATCCGTATAGTGTTCCTTGCCTGTTGTGGTGTAACCTGAAGTTCAGACTTACCGGCAATGGCCTGATAAATGTTTTCATAGTAAGTAGCATAGTTACCGTTCTCACTTTCCACAACTTCCCTGTAGTCTCCCTGCTCATCCTGATAGTTGATGGTACCCCATTGACTCTCTGATTCTTTCCCCCAATCCTGGTCCGCCAGTGATTTCTTTGCTTCGTCAAGTGTAGCCTCCTGAACGTCAAGGCCATACTTAACAAAGGACCCCTTGGTTCCCAGCAAAATGTATTTGGGCAACGGCTCTTTGACCAGCATACCTGATTTGATAGTCACCTTGATACTTGCGTAATGCAAAATCAGCTCAAAGTTATCAATGATGTAGCTGTTATCGCGCTGTATGTTCATAAAGCAGGTAATGGCATCTGGTAAGCCAAAAAGTACCTGCGCCTGATCGATCAGGTGCGAACCGAGGTCATACAACAGACCCGTGCCAAGGGAGCCTTCTTCTTTCCAGGTATCTGGTTTAATAAAATTCCTGAAGCGGTCGAAGTGGCTCTCAAATTCTACTAAACGGCCTAGTTTACCACTTTCCAGTACTTTTTTCACTGTCAAAAAATCACTGTCCCACCTGCGGTTTTGATAGACTGAAAGTACTTTTTGTTTTTCCTCGCCCAGCTTTATCAATTCATCTGCCTCTGCCGAGGTAACAGTAAATGGCTTTTCCACCACCACATGTTTACCGGCCAACAATGAGGCATGGGCCAGTGAATAATGTGCACTATTGGGAACAGCCAGTACTACAAGATCTATCTCAGGGTCATTGATAATATCCAGGGTGTTGGATACAATTTTAGCCTGGGGATACCTGCTTTTCGCAATTTTGATATTCTCTTCCCTTGTTTCCCTTATTTTGACCAAGCCCAGGCCCTGCACGTGATCTATCAAGGGTGCATGGAATACACGCCCGCCCATGCCATAGCCTATTAATCCTACTTTTATATTCTTCATGTTTGTGTGTCTGTTTGATAAGTTACAGCCCATTGACTGTTTATCGGATACAATCGTGAAAAGTTGTTTTTCCCGGGAAGTTATTTCGCTTTACAAGATATGTCATTCCTTTAGAAGAGCATTTTCAGACTTTATATCCTTTAACCCTTCGAAAATGAGTTGTGCTACGGCTTTCGCGCCCTCCGGCTGAAAATGGGTATTATCACTTTCCCCTTCCGGATACGCTTCATATTTACCGGCAGGAAGGTTCATAAAATAATTTTGGGTCACATACTCCCTTCCTTTGGCTGTAAAGGCATCAATTGAGCGCTGGGTAAGGTCTATTACCTGTACACCGTATTCCTTAGCCACATCTTTTGCAGCCTGAGGGTAGTCGCCATGTACATTTCCCAATTGGCCATCCTTCCAGGGGTAGTTCCTGTTTACCGGGGTAAGCAATATTGGTATGGCTCCTTTTTGAAATGTTTGCGTAATATAGAGGCGCAGGAACTCTTTATACCCTTCAATATTGACATAACGCTCCGGTTTGTTTTCAGCGGCGTCGTTATGACCAAACTGTATTAATACAATGTCATTTTTTTTCAGGTTATCATAGACACTGCGCCATCTTCCTTCCTGAAAAAATGTGCGTGTGCTTCTTCCTCCCCTGGCCCTGTCGTCTACCTCCACGCTATCTCCACGGACTATATGTTTTACTTTTTTAAGACTATCGGCTGTCATAAATTGTTGAAATACCTGTCCCCACCCAGTCATAGGATAGCGGGTCTTCATATAGTCCTTCCCTTCATCATAATTATCACTGTAATCCGCCACAGTAGAATCTCCAATCAGGTATATGGTAACTATTTCCTGTTTTGCCAAAAAAGATGTTGCCAGCAGGCCAAGGGTAATGACCAGTATTATTCTTTCCTTGATGTTCATGTCAGGTCAGTCTTTTAAGTATTGAACTAATTCAGGTAACTCCTCCCTCACTTCCTCTATCACCAGGTCGCATACCCTAAAAGCTCCGTATGGAGAAAGATGGGTATTATCTGTTCTTCCATCAGGTAACGATGAATACTCTCCGGGCTTTATATGCAGAAAAAGTTGCTTTGAACTTTCTGCACCATAATTGATAAGCAGTTCCCCGGTTTTTTCCTCAAGGTCAAGTAATGGTACTTTTTCTTCTTTGGCTACCTGGCGCACCACCTCCGGATATTTCCCATGGGTATCGACAAGCTTCCCTCTTTCATCAAATTTTCTACGTACAATAGGCGTTGCCAGCACAGGTTTTCCTCCTTTAGCACGGGTATCTGCGATGTATTTCTTCAGGTTGGCCCGGTATGCTGTATCGGGATCGGCATAGCGGTTGGGATCTTTTATCTTTTGATCATTATGCCCAAACTCTATAATCACATAATCACCTGGGTGAATGAGTGACAGCACTTTGTTCCAGCGGCCCTCGCCCATAAAGCTCTTAGTACTGCGACCGTTTACAGCATGATTTTCTATACGCACCCCGTTTTCAAAATATAACGGAAATACCTGCCCCCATCCTTTTTCAGGGTTCCCATTCTTAAAAGGTTTATTGGCTACGGTAGAGTCGGCCACTAGAAATATGGTGATCTCATCATCCTGCATCAAAAAGGCGAGCGGGCTAAACAAGAGTAACAGTATGAATGTCTTCATTTTTTAATATTAAGGTTTCAGATAGATTGGCATCGGTCTATTTTACTGAAGCTTTACTGCCTTCTTTTTTACTTCACTACCTATCTGAATCTGCTCCTGATCAATTTCCCTTTTATTAAAATGAATATTTTCAGAAGCGTTACCCAATACACGGACTGCTGGCTCTTTACCTCTCTCATAGTCCAGCTTATCGATATTCACATGCGTACCGTTATAAATGGTAAGTACATTACCTTTCTCCCGTATCACCTTCACATGCTTAAAAGTTATCTGATCTGAGTCTATTATTGTAATACCATTTTTTGCCTCAAGTATGGCATTTTCCAGAGTCACATTTTTAAGTTTCATTTCAGGAAGCCCTTGGAATAAAGCCGCTGTGCCCGATCCGGTAGCCGTGATGTCTTTCATAAATATGTTTCTAAACGCAGGGGTCTCTTCAGTTACAGGTATCGGTTGATGGTCTGTTTGTGCTGCTTCCTGCCCCTCTTCCAGAATAGGTGATTGGCCTCCGTAGAACATATTAAACCTTATAGCTTCCGCCGGAATATCTATCATATCAATTTGGGAGATATAAATGTTTTCAACAATTCCGCCACGGCCTCGGGTACTTTTAAACCTCAAACCGATATCGGTACCCATAAAGGTGCAGTTGGAAATGTGTATATTTTTCACTCCTCCTGACATTTCACTACCTACCACAAAGCCCCCATGCCCATGATACACTATATTGTTTTTAATAATTACATTCTCCGTCGGTATACCACGTTTACGACCATCTGCATTCTTACCTGACTTAATACACATGGCATCGTCACCTACATCGAAAGTATTGTTGTAGATCAATACATTTTTGCTAGACTCCAGATCGAGTCCATCACCGTTTTGCGAATACCAGGGGTTACGGACGGTTAAATTTCTGATGATCACATCTTCACACATCAACGGATGAATGTTCCATGCCGGGGAATTCTGGAAAGTAGGCCCATCCAGTAACACGCGTTTACAGTTGATAAAGCTTACCATAACGGGCCTCAGAAAATCTTTAACCGCCTCAAATTCTTCTCGAGTTTTGAAGGGAGGTACGTTAAAATTATGCACTAGCTCATTGGCCTTTGCATAGGCCTCTGACGGATACCAGACCTTACCATCATCACTTAAAACGCCTCCTGACTTGATCAGCCTCTCCCATTGTGAGGGGGCCATTTTACCTATTTTTACCAACCTCCAGGCATCTCCCGAACCATCAATAACTCCTTTGCCTGTTATAGCTATGTTTTCAAGATCTCTTCCATAAATGGGAGACTGACAACGGTAGGTATCTAACCCTTCAAAGCTTGTCCCGATCAGTGGGTACTTGCTCTTATCTTTGCTAAAAACAATCAAGGCTCCCTGCTCAACATGCAGGTTTATATTGCTTTTGAAAACAATGGGACCTGTCAGCCATATCCCTCGGGGCACAATAAGTTTGCCCCCCCCTTTTTCAACAAGTGCGTCAATGGCCCTTGTAAAAGCACTCGTATTGTCAAATATACCATTACCCACTGCATCGTAGTCCTTTATATTCGTGGTATGATCAGGAAAAGAAGGGGTAGCCACTTTAGGCATATCAAACTCAACTCCTGCATATATGTTATCTTCCTGACTTCTTCCCTGATGGAATGAAAGTACTAATAATAGCATGAATGCCTTAAATATATTCTTTCGCATACTGATTGTCTCCTTGTTGTTTGATAATCTGGTCTAATTATTCTATGGCCTATTACAAAGGTGCTACCCTAAACCAGTCATAATCCGCATATCCTGAATCATTGATTTTATCCTGTCTGATAGCGAAAATTCCAACTTTAGCACCTATCCAACGCCCGGGTACTGCTGTGAACGCTTCTCCTACAGCTTTAAACTTTTTCCCTTTCTCGCTATAACTAAACTGACATTTGGCATCAGCACGAACTTCTACCCTAAAGTAGGCTTCGTTACCTTTGAGTTTTGTGATAATCTCCTGTTTTTCTCTATTGCCGTGTCTTACGTCTTTTGCTATTGTAAACACTACATAGAGTCCATCTTCCTTGCTAGCCAGGCTGATGTGTGCATAGTCTTCACCCATGATCAGCAGACCAGTCTGCTCATTCTCCAACTCTTCATTGGGGTAGAATGTTAGCTTAGTTGTAACAGCAAACTCTTTGGCGGGAAACTTCTGAAGTAACAGATTAGGTGCTCCCCACAAGCTCTTTGCATCCTCTGGCAATTGATCTGTATAAAGTCTTAGATAACCATCTGCAGCATTGGGAAATGCCCAGCTTGCTTTTGGGTTGGCATGCCATTGCCATTGTACCCCCAGTTTGTTGAGCCCGAATTCATCGCTGTCCGGAGGGGTTTGTCTGGGGTAACTCTTACCCACATTCGGCTTTTTATAAACCATTACGGGCTGACCTTTACCGTCGCCATCCCTATCTTCTCCGATCACCGGCCAGTCGTTTTTCCACTCCATGGGTTGCAAATGTACGATACGGCCATAAGCCTCCTTATCCTGAAAGTGTGCAAACCAGCACTCTCCTGACTCCAGTTCTACCCAACCTCCCTGGTGCGGTCCATTAATGGCTGTTTTACCCTGATCCATCACAATACAGTCTTCATAGGGACCATATACATTTTTGGAACGCAGCACAGTCTGCCAACCAGTGGGCACTCCTCCTGCCGGAGCAAAAATGTAGTAGTAGCCGTTTCTTTTATAAAATTTCGGGCCTTCTATCGTTGGGTGGTTTTCATGGCCATCAAATACAATGGTGCCTTCATCTAGTAGCTTGGTACCATCCGGGTTCATTTTATTGACTACCAGTACACTTTTTATTCCTGCCCGGCTGCCCGCAAAGGCATGTACAAGCCATGCTTTGCCATCATCATCCCAAAGTGGACATGGGTCTATAAGGCCTTTCCCCTCCTGCACCAAAACAGGAGCTTCCCATGGTCCTTCAGCCTTTTTTGATTTTACCATGTAGATGCCAAAATCAGGATCACCATAGTAGATGTAAAATTCGTTGTTATGAAAACGAATAGAGGGCGCCCATACACCATTCCCATGCTGAGGCTTTGAAAAATGATCCAATGGAGCCTGGCGATCAAGCGCGTAACCTATCAGCTCCCAGTTTACAAGGTCTTTCGAGTGTAGTATAGGGAGGCCAGGAATAGCATTGAAGCTTGAGGCTGTCATATAAAAATCATCTCCCACTTTGCAAATGTCGGGGTCTGAATAGTCAGCATAAAGTATTGGGTTTTTATAGGTTCCATTCCCCTGATCTGCCACCCATACTTCTGACAGTTCAGTATTTTGAGCCTGGGCTTTATGGCCTGTAACAAAGATGATCACACAAAAGAGTATGGGTTTCAATAATTTGTTGGTTTTCATATGCACTTTAGTTCTCCACATTATCATTAATTTTTTGGTTGGGATTCCAATCTTTGAATATCTTTTCTAAAGTAAATTTCCCGAGTTCATCTGCATTCAGCTGGTGGGACCATTCCACTCGCTCACCCTTTGTTGCTCCAAGGCCTGATGAATTATATTCGGCATAGAAAGTTGTACTTTCTGCCTCAGGTTTGGTCCAATTGTGCCACCCTTTAGGCTTTATGTGCTTGCCCATTTCACAATTGATAAATACGGTTTGAGCATATGGACGCCAGGGTCTGCCGAGGTACACACTTTGATCGGGAGCATTCCCTGTTAATTTGCAGTTGATAAATACAAACCCGTAGTCCGCAGTTTGCTCTGTAGATGCCGCAGTGATGTAGCTACCTCCTTTTTTTGAAAATATCACGCAGTTCTCAAACACGGCCGTTGACCATCCGAAAATGAAATCTGTAGTGCCTTCAATGTAACAGTCTTTATAATATTGTCTGCTATTTTTACCATGAGGGTAAAGAGTATCCTGAAAGCCCAGAAAGCGGCAGTTTTCAAATATCACCTTATCTCCATCGATACGTACTGCCACAGCCTGCCCTACAGGGCCTGAGGAATTTTCGAAGGTAATATTACGTGCTGTAAAGCCCTCTCCAAAAACAAAGAAGCCTGATGACCCTGAGGTACCTATTTCTTCTCCAAATCTGTTGGTCTTTGATGCGTAATCGTCATAGGTGATGATGGTCTTGCTGACGTCTTCCCCTATGAAAGTAACATTGGTTTTGGAGGCTGGAAGGATCAGTTTTTCCTTATACCGCCCACTTTTAATCAGGATGCGGGTTTCATTCTTTCTCAAATCGGGCACCGAATTGATCGCTTCTTGTATGGTTTTGAAATCACCACTTCCATCGCCAGATACAACAAAATCGTAATCTGCTCCAAATAGGGATGCAGAGACAAATAAAAAAAAGCTGTTAAGGATCAATTTCATTTCTTACTGGCCTTTTACAACTTTATCATACTCCAGAGAGGCCATAATAAATGGACCAACGGCTTTAGGATCGTTATCTCGTTTTTTCTCGTTGATGTAGTACTCGTAAGTACCACTTCTATAAGGATCACCTCCAAGACCTGCTACCGCACATACCTGGGTTATGCTAATGGCACCGTCAGGCTCCGTTTTGATGAGATTTTTAAGCAGCCCTTGGTAAGCCTTTTTTCCATTTTCGGCAAACTCCTGATCCAGATACCCTTTCTCAACACCCTTTAATAAAAAGTAAGCAAACATGGATGACGCCGATGCTTCGAGGTAATTACCCTCCTTACTTCCCATATTCACCACTTGGTACCACAAGCCAGTAGAATCCTGAAACTTGACAAGGCCAGCAGCCATTTTATTGGCAATATCCGTGATCATTTGCCGTTTGGAATGATCTTCAGGTATATAATCCAATACATCAACCAAAGCCATGGCAAACCAGCCCATACCACGCCCCCAGAAATTTGGAGAGAGTCCGGTTTCCTTATCAGCCCACTGCTGTTCCCTGCTTTCATCCCAGCCATGGTAGTAAAGTCCGGTTTCAGGATCATAAGCATATTTATCGATCAGGTAGATCTGGTTAGCAACATCATCAAAAAGTGCAGGTTCATCAAAACTTTCGGCATATTTGGCCAGAAATGGCGATCCCATATAGATACCGTCAAGCCACATTTGATGTGGATATCTCTTCTTATGCCAAAAGCCACCTTCGCTAGTACGTGGATGCTCCTTCATCTGATCCCTCAATGTCTGAATAGCCTTCTTGTAATTTTCTTTACCTGTTTCTTTGTAAAGATCTATAAGAAATTTGCCCGGGTTTACTCTATCGATATTGTAGTCGCTTTGTTTATAGGTTTTTATCTGACCTTCAGCATTGATCATGGAGTCTGCATAAGCCACAGCATAGTTGTAATAAGCTTTATCACCTGTGGCGTTCCAAAGCTTCAGAAAGGCTGTACAAACGAGGCCATTGGTGTATTCCCATTTAGGCTTTGGCCTGAAATCCAGGTATTGTGGATCAGGGGTTCTTTTTATTTCCGAATTTGCCATTCTTACGGCTATTTCCACTCCACTGGCATTTGAGCTTACAGTAGTCGCAGGAATCTCGGCTTTAACCTCCTCTGTAGCTTTTCCATCCTTTTGACCGGAACAAGCTGCTAGTAAAATTCCCGATAATAAAATGATAGCCATGGGGCTAAACAGCCTGGCGTCGCAAATTGAACACGATTTGCTGCCTTGGGGTAGAACATTACATTCTTTCTGCATAAGTTGTTTTTTTCTGTTTTTTGATATTTCTATCACTTGACTATTTGGTTTAAGTAAACTTCTATGTTGGTGTACGATTTATCCAGGCTATACTCAGTGGCATCATGACCATCTTCGGGGTTTAAGCCTTGTTTGGCTTCCCATTTATCGGGCATTCCATCTTTATCAGTATCCCCAGGAGCTTTTTTTGCCTTGAGCTCTGGCCATCCTCCTACATCTTTTTGAGAGTCAATAATGCCATTGCTAATGCCCGCGGTGCCTTTTCTCACCTCTTCTACAATTCTCTTATCCACGGCATCCCTGCAATGACTGGCTCCTGCCTGGGAAAGCACGGTTTCATAGGCCTCTTCAGCTGTTTGCATAGCTATGGGTATAGTTTCAAAAGGCACTTCTACTTTGGTACTTTCTGGGTTCTCGCATTGTATGCCTCCTGCCCAATTATTATAGGTTACCTGTTCACTCCCTTCCACATAATTTCCATGCACAAAAAACTTCCCGTAGGGTTCGCTGGGGTTTACTATTCTTTCTTTTATAGTGTGTTTGGTGGCCGGACCTGGTTTATAATAATTGTTCACCATGTTATAACTCCCCTTTTCACCTCCATATACACTGTTATAACCCCAGTTATAAATTACATTGTTTCTAAAGTCAGTAAGTTCTCCCGGACTATTGGGTGTGGTAGAAGACCCACTGAACCGAGGGTTACGACTGCTATGGTGCGCCAAAAGGTTATGATGGAAAGTGGCTTTCTCTCCACCCCATATTCCGCCATAACCATGGGCTCCTTTCTTGTGAACGGAATTACTTAAACTTTCAGAAATAATGCACCACTGCATTGTAAAGTCAGAATTCCTATAAAAAGAGGCACATTCATCGGTTGACCAGCTAATTGAGCAATGATCAACGATAACATTTTTAGTTCCTCTTCCTTTGAAAGCATCGTCTTCGACATGCTTCTCATCTCCTAACCTGAAGCGCATATAGCGGATAATCACGTTATCAGCACTAACCCTTACCGGGTAGTTTTTGACGCATATACCATCTCCCTGTGCAGACTGCCCTGCTATGGTGATATCTCCGTTATCTACAGGCAGGACAGAGTCAAGCGAAATATTGCCGGAAACAGCGAAGGTAATAATACGAGGGCCTTTGGCTTCAATAGCTTCTCGCAGACTTCCAGGGCCTGAGTCGTTCAGGTTGGTTACGATTAAAATCCGGCCTCCACGCCCTCCTGTAGTATACTTCCCAAAGCCTTCCGCTCCCGGAAATGCCAGCTGCTGGGCATTTAATGAAAGGGCCGATAAAATCCCTGTAAAGAAAACTGTTGTCAATACTTTTGATACACCCCAATTCATCTATGCTGCCTTTTCTAAAACATTTACTTTATAGAAGCTTGCTTATCTGGAGGCAGTAGTGCCTCCAGTTTATTTATTTCTGTCCTTCAATAATCTCTGAAACCAAACTGTTTAAATAAACTTCTATGTTTTCGTAGCCTGTACTTAAATCATGACCGTTAGCTTCAAATTTTGAGGGATCCAGTCCCATTTGAGCTTTCCATGCATCAGGAATTCCATCTCCTGAAGTATCTAATGGAGCATCTTTGGAGTTCAACACTGGCCATCCCCCCACATCACTTTGGGTATCAATGATACCGTTGGTGCTACCATTAGAACCTTCGTAGGTATAACTTCCATTTTTGACATCATTAATAATATGCTCATCCACTGCATCTCTTACCAAAGACATACCTCCATAAGTCAACACTTTTTCATAGGCTATTTCAGCAGTATGAGTATTAACATTGTTATTTATATCGAGTGGGATACTTAATCGCATGTTTTTTTTGTCCTCTTCCGAGACCGTACCATAGCTTCCATGGAAGTGGGGGTAAACCCCGTAAGTCCAATTATCGTTGGTAGCTTGTGTACGGCCGTGTACGTAGTTGCCATCAATAAAAAATTTACCCCAGATATCATATACATCCGTGCCTTCTACCTTATTCTTATCAATGGCTACAATTCGATCATTTTTAGAATCCGAAGTAGCGGAACCGGCTTTGTAGTAGCAGTTAACAATATTGACATTCATGGCTTCTCCTCCATAGGTACTGTTTCCGCCCCAGTTATAAAGCACATTGTTTCTTAGATCAACCAGATCTGTAAGAGCGAAGGCATCTCCTCCTGTCTCTCCCAACCTTGGGTTCCGGCTATCATGGTGTGCTAGCAGGTTGTGATGAAATGAAGCATACTTGCCTCCCCAGATACCTCCATAACCATGGGAGCCTTTATCGTGAACAGAATTCCTCAGACTTTCTCCTATGATACACCATTGAACTGTGGTATTCTCATTGGCATAAAACGATACACATTCGTCTGTTGACCAACTCATGGAGCAGTGGTCAACAATGATATTTTTATGGAAGCGTCCACCCAAAGCATCCCCCTCTGCCTGGGCCTCATCTCCCATCCTAAACCTGACGAAACGAATAATTACATTGTCAGCAGCGACAGATACAGGATAATTTTTAAGGGTAATTCCATCTCCCGGGGCTGTTTGTCCTGCTATGGTCAGATCTCCATTGCGTATTTTCAGTTCCGAGTTCAGAGCGATCGTTCCTGAGACTTTAAAGAGTACATATCTAGGGCCACTTGCCTCGATGGCCGCTCTTAAACTTCCCACCCCGGCATCATTCAGGTTAGTCACATAGAATACTTTACCTCCTCTGCCTCCGGTAGTGTTCCTCCCAAAACCTTCGGCTCCTTCAAAAGCATAAGCTGCTTCATTTACCGGAAGTGAATCCTGTACTTCGACAGTGGTATCAGGCTCTGTAACGGAGGTAGTATCCAACCTCGTGTCTGGTCCCAGATCAGAATCGTCACTTCCACAATTGACAAGAAAAATGAAAAAAGACAGGGCGAAAAACAAGTATAGTTTATTGAATGATCTCATAGAGTGTGTAATAATTTTAGAGTGACCTAACTAATAAAAAGCCTATTGACAATTATGAAAAAGAAGAAAATTTGAGGTGCAACCCTTGTCAAAAGGCCGCACCTCGTACATATGAAGAAGAAAAAATCAAACTATAGTCCTGGCCTCCACCTGGGATCTCCTGCACTGTTCGCTGCCGAAAACGCTCTATCCTTTATGTTGTAATTAACATTCTCCCTGTCTTCCCAAAGATCATCTGCTGTACCACTGTATATAAATGACGGGAAGCCCGCTATGTCATTTGATGCAAAAGAAAAGTCAGAAGTACTCCAGGTGTTAATGATATCAAAGGTAGTGGACCCCAAGCCTTGAACACCTTTGACTGCATAAACTTCGGAGCCACTCATGTCCCAGCCGGGTCCCCAAATAGTGTTATGGATTTTTATACCTCCAGTCACATTATCATTGCCCGCTGTTCCTCTCCACCTGAACATCTGTCGTCCTGCTTCCGGAGCCTGATCAATAGTACAACTCTCTATAGTGATGGAACCAGAATTTGATCTGCTTGCCAGAAAGTATTGACATTTTGAGAATGTAGAGTTTTGCAACAGAATATCTCCGGCAGTCCACCCGTCTGTATCAACATAAAATACTGCATATCCATTAATACTGTCTACTACGGAATTCACTATAGAATACTTGTCTATGGTACCAATACCGCCCTTAATACGGGTAATACCTCGCTGAGAATGGATTTGACATCCATCAAATTTAATTTCTCCTATGGTACCTGATACAGAAATATTGAATATATAGCTTCCGGAAAAATCTCCATGGATGGCTACATTTTTAAATACCAATGAATCTATATTGGCTCCATCAACTATATCAAAATTGCCACTTGCAGAATTGATTTTTGGCAAGGCAGGTGTAAAACCATAACCACTTACGATAAGTACAGAACTATTAAAATTATACCCATTGGCCTGATACACCCTTCCGGGCTCCACAATCACTACGGCACCATCTTCAATATCGCCGAGTGTATCTGCCAGAATATTCTCATTTTCAACCCCTGAAAGGTCATAGACAGGACGATCCCCAAAATCCAAAGATGGCTTAGTGGTATATATTTCCCATCCTCTGAGGGTCTCACCTGAGTAAATTGCAACCTGATATGTGGTGCTAGGAGTTAAACTATTGACAATTGCCTCATTGGCATCAATCTGACCTTGAGTTAAATTAATTTCAAATAATGGATTTTCAAGCCGGAGATCATTAGCTGCGTATACTTTCACCCCATCAATTAAATCTCCGGAGGTGGACCAGAATACTCTGGCCCTGGTATCTGTGACATCAAACTGAAGGTTAGGTACGCCTTGATTTGAGGGGTATTTTTGTGTCCTTACTGATCCCAGGTCAGATACCTTACTATCGTACTGTGCGTCTAGGGCATGAGCCGTGGCCCGAACCTGATAGATGGTGTACCATAGCAACTCTTCGCCTACAGACACTTCATTGATCTCGACATAGCTGGTATCCGAATCAAATGTATAGTCTATTGTTTTAAATGTATCACGGCTTACCTCTAGTGTATAAGAAACGGCTTCCTTGAGTTTACCTATGTCTGCAATGATTGTATTGCCTTCTGAATACAGTTTTTCATTCAGAACCGGTCTGAACAACCTTGTTTTTTCAAATACCTCCTCATCATCTTTACAAGCAAAAATTGACAGCATGCCCAATAGGAGAATACCCGATGTTTTATAAATATTTGACTTGATACTTTTCATTGTATAATCTTTTAAGTTCTTATTAGAAGCCATAGCCATCGTTTTGCAATACCCCCTGGCTATTGTCTATACCAATGGTTGGTATCGGGAAGATATAGCGAACAGGTTGTGTGTACCTAGCCCAATCCCTGGTGATCCACTCCTCGTAACTACCAGGCTGATTTAAATCAATCATGGCCTCAATCCAGTCCATTTGTCTCCAGTTATCGATATCGGGCGGAGCAGCTTTGGTATATAGGTCGTAGATGACCAAGGTTCCATCCGGTTCATTCCTTACATACAGATACTGTGGTAGTTCACCACTGTCTACCTCATCCACCATTTTTTTCAACCCTGCAACAGTCTCCTGCACCTTTTCGGCATAAAGGTTCCAACGAATAAGCTCATATTTTCTGATCATTTCGCCCCCAAACTCCCAGGCTCTTTCATCCACAATGGCATCGAAAAACGACTCTTTGCTAGCTGAAACAGTATTGATATAACTGTCAACTTTCTCCGTCCATACTGAATCCGGGAAAGCTCTTTGTCTTACCCTACGCAGCATTTCCTGCGCTTGCCCTGTTGGTCCATTCAGTTCGTTTTCAGCTTCTGCGTACATCAGTAAAACATCAGCATACCGCATCATGGGCCAGTTAATACCTGTTCCCTTTGAAGTGTTTGATCCTGGTGCTTTCTCTAAATAGGCCCGGCTCCATTTACCTTGAGAAATACCCTTATCATTGAGACTTACCAATTCCTGGGGTTCCAAATCATCTTTAGTCGGGGTTTCGTTAGGGTACTTATAAAGAGCACAGGTTACATCTCTTCGCTGATCTGCCCCATCAAAAGAATAGAAGTAAGTAAGCGGTATTTTCATGTAGTTATTCCCTGATCCATAAGGCCCGCTATAAACTCCGACACCTATATTCCAGCCTACATCACCTTCGCCAATGGCAAAAGGCACTTCAAAAAGTACATCCGCATTAACAGGATTTATAAATTTTGACTGATTTAAGAAGACTTGTCGGTAATCTTGAGGCAATTCGCGGTCTTTGAGCTGTATCAGTTTAGAAGTAAATTGACGTGCCGTATCATAATAGGCCAAGTAGTCCGAAGCTCTATCCATGGTCATGTCCGGTTTCAAAAACCAACCTCCTCTTTGTAAAGACAAGCGGGCGATCATTCCCAACGTGTATTCACGGTTTACCTGCTCGATGCCATAGGGTGCTTCATCAGCCCAATACATACCGCTCTCTGCTTCGACCATATCATGGATCACGGAAGATAGGATTACATTACGATCCTCTTTAGGTTTATTAAATTCCACACCTACTTTAGGAGCCTCTTTTACAAAAGGCACATCACCAAAGTAGAAGATCAGCATGCTATACCAGTAAGCGCGCAAGGTGTATGCCTCCCCCAGCAGGTGACTCATATCAGCAGCAAGCACATGGTCATCTGACTTGTAAGCATCGCTGGCCAGGATACCCTCTATAGCTATATTGGCATCCCTGATAGCTTTGTATCCAATATCCCACACATAATCAAGATCGCCATTGTTTTCCTGAGCATTAAGGTCCCAAATTTGGTAACGGGCTCCGTCTTTACCCCAACCACTGCTATGCTCAATATCAGTATTCCCGGTCATATTATTTGATAAACGCGACCTGAAACCATCGTGACTGAAATGTACATAAATGGCATTTACACCTCTTCGTGCATCCTCCGCATTTGAGAACACATATTCACTATCAAAGGTTGACAGCGAGTCCGGTTCCAGATAGTCTTCGCAAGAGGTTGCTATCAAGGTTACCACACTCAATATTAAATATCTAAATTTCATATCTCTTTAAATTTTTGCGACAGTTAAAAAGTAATATTCACACCTACTGTATATGATCTGCTTCTGGGATATGATGAGTAGTCAACACCAGGGGTCAACGCAGAATAAGTGCTACTTCTTGTGGTGCTCACCTCAGGGTCAAAACCTGAATAGTTGGTCCATAGCGCCAAGTTATAGCCTGTTGCATATACCCTGACCTGAGACATTTTGACTTTAGAAATCAGATTAGCGGGTAATGAATAACCAAGAGTTAATGTATTGAGCCTGATAAAAGACCCGTCTTCAACCGCCCAGTCTGTAAGCACTGCGGTTGCTGTACCAAACGAATTATTACCACTCCAGATACTCTTGCCCTGGTTCAGCGTTCTCAGTTGTTCAAGGTCTGTCACTACTTCTCCCGGAGTGCCTGTGTACGAGCCGTCCACATCAATGTAAGTAAAACGATTATCAGGCCCCATGGTATTCAGCATGTTACCATAAGTGGTACGGTAGTTTTGATTATACTCAATTTTTCCGGTGTTATAGATGTCATTACCATAAGACCAGTTGAAGAATATAGAGGCATCAAAACCTTTATACCTGGCATTAAAACCAAAACCTCCCTGTGCTTTAGGAAGTGCATTGCCTATTACCTTTCTATCATCACTATTGATCTCTCCGTTTCCATCCACATCTTTTATTTTCATATAGCCGGGTCTCAAAGCATTCACTCCAATGGTACCACTATTGTCCACTACTCCCTCCTTAAGTATATAGGTATCAGTTGCTTCATCATATCTCTCAAAGTCATCGACCGTGTACATGCCATCGTTTTCATAACCATATATCAAACCGATGGTCTCTCCAACCCTTAAAAGGAAATCGTTTCTGTCTTTCAGGTCAGTGCTGGCCCAATTAGACTGAAAAAACCTTTCATCCGTACCATCCAGAGCTTCGATCTTTCCTCTGTTCAGTCCAAAGTTAACGTTAGCGGATAGAGAGAACTCATTGTTATCAATGATATAACCTTCCAGTCCTAATTCAACACCACGGTTGGAGGTGCTTCCAATGTTGTCCCACTGCGTTTTGAACCCTGAAATTGGTGAGATTGCCTTATCCAGCAAAAGGTCATTGGTAGTATTGTAGTATGCATCAAAACTACCGGTGATCCTTGCTTTGAAAAGGGAGAAGTCAATACCTGCATTTCTACTTACGGTTGTTTCCCAGATCAGGAATGGATTATACAGTACCTTCGAAGAAGGTGAATAATAGGTATTGTACTCGTTACCAAACCCAGGGCCATTGTCGTTGGAAGGTGAAAAAAGGAATCTTGATGCTGTTCTGTCGACTTTATCGTTACCAATCTCGCCATAGCTCACCCTTAACTTCAGCTGATCTACGAAAGTCACTCCAGACATAAATGCCTCTTCAGAAACCTTCCACCCCAGGGCTACG
The DNA here is from genome assembly GCF_016775155.1 of Fulvivirga marina. Lineage (GTDB taxonomy): Bacteria > Bacteroidota > Bacteroidia > Cytophagales > Cyclobacteriaceae > Fulvivirga > Fulvivirga marina. Next base: position 295,877 of record NZ_JAEUGD010000031.1, read on the forward strand.
GCAGGGAAGAACCCAACACGGTTACCCTTAGCAAATTTGCTGTTGGCGTCTCTTCTGAAAGTAGCAGTCAATAAAAAACGATCATCCCATTGGTAATTAACTCTACCAAAAAATGAAAGTTTGTTGTCCTCGGTAAACTCTTCGGATGAGTAGAATAGCTGTCCTTCGCCCAGTTGCATATTGGCAAACATTTCTTCCGGAGTTATAGATATTCTAAACTCTTCCTGACGTACAAAGGAGCTTTTACCTCCGTTTGAATTAATCTCCTGACCTACCAAAAGATCCAGCTTGTGGCGGCCCAGATCTTTAAAGTTGTACCCTACGGTATTATACCATCTGTATGACCAGTTTTGTCGTTCTTCTATGGTTCCCAAAGGCAAACTACTTCCTTCCTTTTGAGACTCTCCGGTCAGTGGCCCATAGAACCTGAGTCTTTCTCTGAACTTGCTTTGACCATTAGCCACGGTGGTAAAGGTGAGGTTATTGGTAGCTTTCCAGGTCAACCCGGCATTAAAAGCATAATTTTTATCTGTCTGCTTGCGCCAGTCTTGCTCAGCCAACTCAGTTGGGTTGATCATACTCAGCAGAAATGACTGGTAATCATCACTGGCATCGATTGCATTAAGGTCTATATCAAGTTCGTCGGCAATACCATTGACAGGACGCGTAGCAATGGCATCTTTAACGCGGAGCTGAGAGCTCCCTGATGTCCCCGATCCGTTTGTAATTGAATAAGTTATTCTTGACCCAAAATCAAATGACAGCTTATCGGAAATATTTTGATTCAACTTCAGGTTTGCAACGTTTCTTTCATACCCGGAGCCGGAGATCAGGCCATCTTCATTGTTATTGGTAAGGCTGAGGGAAATCCTGGTATTCTCAGAACCACCACTAAGGCTGACATTATGATACTGAGAGAACTGGCCACCACCAAAAAGCTCATCCTGCCAATCAGTTCCTTGTTTTCTTTTATACAATTCAAGGTCATCGTACTTACCAAAATACTTTTCAAAGTTTTCAACATCGGCTTCAGACTTTAGCTTGGCTGTTTCATAGTTGGCCATTACATAGTCATAAGGAGACAAAACTTCATATTTCCGGTTTTCCGGCAGGTGTTTGTATTTACCGAAGCCATTATAATTAACCGATACTCTTCCTGCCTTTGGCTTTTTGGTGTTGATGATGATCACACCATTAGCAGCACTGGCACCGTAAATGGCTGTTGCTGCCGCATCTTTCAGTACGTCTATACTGGCTATGTCCGTGGGCGGGATATCTCGTATACTGCTCATAATAAAGCCATCCACTACGTATAAAGGAGAGTTATCCTGGGTTACGGACCCTCCTCCTCTAACACGGATTACTATTTCAGCATCGGGCGAGCCATCGGTAGTCTGCACCCTAACTCCAGGCAAACGGCCGGTAATAGCTTCCGCTGCACTAGCTACTGGTATTTTTTGTAAGGTTTCGGCTGAGACTGAAGCCACCGATCCGGTAAGGTCAGATCTCTTCATAGTCCCATAGCCAACATCTACAATTTCCACTTCGGCCAGCTGTGTGACATCCTCTTCCATCGTAATGTTAAATGATGTCTGGTTTCCAACGCTTACCTCCTGGGCTTTCATACCAATAAAAGAAAATACCAGCACAGCATCTTCTTTCACATTAATTTTAAATGCGCCACCTATATCGGTGACCGTACCATTGGAAGTACCCTTTTCAATAACGGATACACCCGGTAACATCTCACCATCTGCGGCCTTAACTGTTCCGGTGACGGTAACGCCGCTTTGTGCGTAACCGCTAACAGAGCCAAAAATGGCTATGCCTGTAAGGACCAGAGCTGTTAATGAATTCTTAAATAGGAGAGTAGTTTTACTCATAATGTAGAGAGGTTTAAGTGTTTCTATTCTTGCTTAAATGTGCAATCGATTGCATGTTAATAAAAATCTCAGGCACCTCAAAACAAAAGTTAACAATTTTATAATAATACCATCTTAAATACTGTTAAAGACAGTTTTTTCAATATTATCTATCACCAACTTCCTAAGGCCTCAAAATTTATCCTAGGGAAAAATGCAGGCTTTTTTCACAAATTGTGCAAACGTTTGTCTAAATTTGCTCCAATGCCGTATATTCCATACTATAATTATAATCTATCAAGTTGAAAGTTACAGCGCTATAAATAATGAGCCATGGCAACAAAGACTACCATTCATGATATCGCTTCTTTTCTCAATGTAACGGCCTCAACGGTTTCGAGAGCACTGAACAACAATCCCCGCATCAGTGAAAACACCCGCAAGGCCGTGCTAAAAGCAGCTAAACAGCTCAATTACCAACCTAATAATATAGCCGCAGCACTCAGAAATGGTAAAAGCAATCTCATTGGGGTAATTGTACCCACTGCAGACAGGGCATTTTTTTCATCTGTAGTTAGAGGTATAGAAGAGATTGCCAACAGATTGGGTTATAAAATCATTATATGTCAATCTTATGATGATTACAGTAAAGAAATACAAACGGTTGAAGCTCTGGCCAATGCCCGGGTAGATGGAATTATAGCCTCTATTGGTAAAGAAACCGTAAACTTTGACCATTATAACGACCTTCTTAAAAAGGGAATTCCCATTGTATTATTTGACCGGACCACAGATCAATTAGCAGTAAACCAGGTCATGATCGATGACTATCAGGGAGCCTATGACGCAGTAAGTCATCTGGTTGATGAAGGTTGCCAACGAATCGCCCACTTTACCAGCCCTGTCAAAATAAGCATATATAAAGAACGTCTGAGGGGATATACAGATGCCCTGAAGGATCATGGGATACCATTTGATGATAACCTGGTGATAGAAAGCAACCTGCAACTTGAAGGGGGCAGACAAAGCATGCTACAGCTATTGGAGTTAAACAAGATGCCTGATGCTATATTTTCTGCCAGTGACTATGGCGCTATGGGGGCCATGCAAGTGCTGAAAGAAAAGAAGATAAAAATCCCTCAACAAGTGGCTCTTGTCGGCTTTGCCAATGAACCCTTTACTTCATTTACCGACCCAACTTTAACAACGGTAGACCAACTCAGTCTGGCTATGGGCCATGTTACAGCCGAACTCTTTTTCGATCAGCTAAACAGCCTGGATAAACAAATACCTCAACGCACTCAGAAGACCGTACTACAACCCCAACTGATTATTAGACAGTCATCGCTGAGATCTTCTGGTAGAGTGTAATCAACACATAAAAAGGTTCTCCCCCAGCAACCCTTGGTAAACAAGCGGGCTGATTAAACATCAGCCCTATAAGCTACAACTCGTTACTAAAAGACTCCCTGAGCCATTCTTTTGCAGATTCTTCATCCCTAAAATTGCCGACCTGCATTTGCTCATCATTTTTGATAGCATCATTATAAGTTTCAGAGGCCATGGAAGCAAGTGCAAATTCATCCTCCGATAAAATAAATGCCACATGCTTAACTCCTGCTGCCAAAGCCCGGGGGCTCCAGTCATTCACAGCCCACATGCTGTCTTCTTCCATAATGGCATCACTCAACCGCAGGTCAGGCACCCAGGCTATTTTTCCTTGTTCTTTCTTTTTTTCTATCAGCAGCTCCAGGCCCTTGTTCAGAAATTCCCTATGCTCATGGCTTAGCTCAAACCCAATATGTCTGGCTATTAAACAAGGTACTGAAGGGTCATATTCGATTCTTGACTTTCCCATGGTATAAATGGTTGTAACGCTCATCTTGTTTTTATTTAAATTGTGAAAAATAGATTTATAAAGCATACTCACGCTACCCAAAACTTACCTCTAACAAACCTAACTTACGAAGTTGACGGCTTGCTTCAGTTATTACGAACCATGTAATCACATTCATAAAAGTATGAAAACCATATATCCGTGCTCCTGACTCAAGCAGCATTTGGGCAAATCAACAAGATAGAATATGGGGATCTATCCTTTTTAATCAGGACTAAATAACCAGTAACTTTATAAGTACATAAGAGTTACTTTAAAATGGGGCCTTCAAATATACTCATTACTTTTCGAGACTCCGAAGTATCAGTACCATATTTAGCTTACCGGTGAATTAGCCAAGCTAGCATTTCATACCTGTCTCTTAGCTCACCCCTTGATTCCAGGTATTGAATAGTAGATTGGGTAAGCAGTAAAATATAATGAAAGCACTGATGCGCTCCTGCCAGGTGGAGTCTACTTTCACGGAGAGTTTTGTACCCGTGCTTTCCAGCGACTTCTGCAAAGAGTGTATTATAGAACTACTGTTTTTTTCCGTCCCTTTTTTCTTTTGTACAGCATCATTATTTCGAGTAACCTGAGTTCCGAAAGCATTAATGACAACAAACGCTGGTAGAAGAGGTTTTATCCAACCTAATCAGTCTAGAGCGTTTTCTAAATCTTGTGGAAGCATCTTCGGGTTGAGCAAGTCCTTTACTTTATAAGCCACAACCGGTTGGCAGTTGCCATGCAGAGCAACACGGATATGGGCATTCAGTCTTTCACTGATATTTGCTTTTTCAGCCCACGCTCCTCGTTTTGCCAAATCCAGCGAGGTTGCCGGATATGGTCCGTACCTCAACTCTGTAAGCACCAAAAAGAACTTCTGATCATCGCTCAAATTATGGTTTCTCCAGTCTTCGAATGGGCCCCTATAATCAGGAAGGTCGGCCTGATAGTCTTTGGCGTAGGAGTGTTTGAGGCTACTCAAGGCAGCATTCCAGGAAGCCCTCGCTGCAGGATACAGTTCCTTAAGTTCCGAAGGCAGGCTTCCATATCTGGACTTAATTTCATTGAGATCATCAATAATCCTCCCAGTAGCATGTTCATTGAAGATTTTAACTCCAAAGTCACAATCAGAATACCCTGTAGTTACCGCCTTATGATCTGGTGTCCCCGATTGGCTATTGGGTGGTCTCCCCCCTGAAGATTGATCATTTACTTTACAGCTACCCCAAGGTAGTATGATGCATATGACTAAAAGGAATTTCAAAGATCTCTTCATGATCTGAATTTTATAGGTGAAATTGACTATTACCAATTTAGCACTTCTATTTTTAATTATTCAAGGTAGCGTTGCGAAGAAACAAACTACTCAACACCCGGATCAAAATCCAAACTCTATTCATCTGACTGACCGTACCATCTTTTAAGAAAGCTATCAGGAAAGGGCCCTTTTTAGTTTTACCTCACTAAAGCACATTATGGTACGGGTATTTTGGGTAACGCGCAAATTGTAAATAGACCACAAAAGTGTAGACATTCGCTTTTAACACCATACTTTTTTGTGCTATAGCATAGGTTTGTACTTGGATTTCGTGCAACAATAAAGTATTTTAAAACTAAATAAACCACTGATCAGAAAGCAGAGTTTGGAGAGCGAAGCATGCAAAAGTTAAAACAATAGTGCAAGTATAATTACAAAACCAAAAGACTGATGAAAAAACATAATCTAAACCTGAACGCCTTAAAAGTACAAAGCTTTATAACCAACCTTAATGACCAGGATGCCCATACCATCTATGGTGGTGCAACCATTGAGTCCTGTATTATATGCGAAGAGCCGGCCCCGACCGTTGGCTGTCCGGTTGAAACTTTCTACACCGCTTGTGGAAAGTGCTAAGATTTTAAGGCAATTCGGTTTGAAGAGAACCATCCTGAAAAAGGATCTGATTTCAAGCTCTTTTTCAATTAACTCCTGAAAGAGAGATGGAAAGAAACGGTCGGGGATTTCATGCAAAAGCTGATCTGTAACTTCAATAGTTTTGAGAGAAAAGCCTTTCGCCTTATCAAAAAAGAATATTGGTTCTCCTATAGATTTAGAGATGTGACACCTCATTATATCCCTTGTTTTATACACAAATAACTGCAAGTGATCGATAAGGTATTTACAAGAAGTGCTACGAAAGTGATAATCTATACAATTAATGGGTTTATCCACTACACATACCAAACCTAAACAAAGGTGCTGAAGAACCATCCCTCCATTTTATTGACCTAAAGCTCTTTTGAGGCTCTTTATAAGAGTTTAGCAACAATACACTATCCGCTTGACTATGGTTTAGTTTGTGAAAATCGCACCCCAATATTAACCTTTCAGGTGAAATAACCTGAGCATTTGCAAATGTTGCAACAACCGTAAAAAACATAAACAGAACTCTCATTGTGCCTGATCAAAGATACTCTCTGTTGAGCTTATGGTTTCACAAAAAAGCCCAGATCTTTTCAACCCGGGCTTCAAGATTAAACTTATGAAGTATTTATAAGTAATTGCCTGTTTTAAAAGTTTTTAATGACAGAATTATGCATTAAATTAAATAAGAATTGACCCTGTTGAGGTTCCGACCAAAACTTATAGCATGATAGCAGGAGTTTGCCTCAGGCAGATGTTGCATTTTACTTCTTAGGAAGGTTAAAAGATTATAGCTTCTAAGCACGGAGTCTTTACTTGAAATGAGCAAAATATACCATATCATATATTTATTGCTTGCTTGTATTCAGGCAACGACTTCCATGGCTCAGTTTTCGCTGGAAAAAATCAAATTCAGCAGACCTAATGAAAGCACCAAGCTTTATAACTCCACCATTACTTCTATTTTGCAGGATTCGCGAGGGTTCATGTGGATAGGTACATCGGATGGGTTGAACCGGTTCGATGGCTATGAATACACCGTATATCGCAACAACTCTAACGACTCTAGTACACTACTACGAAATTCGATTCTAAGCCTTTACGAAGATAGTGAAGGCTTGCTTTGGGTGAGCACCTCCAACGGCGGCCTGCATACCTACGACCGGGAGCAGGACAGCTTCAGCCGTATTGAAGCTTATTCGTACAACTGCGAGGTCAGTCAGATCACAGAAGATGCTGACAATAATCTCTGGATTGCAGGTATACAATGGCCCACAGCCTTTGCTGCAAAGCTCGACCGTACCACAGGAGAGTGGCTGCATTACAATATCTTTTCTTCAAAAACCACAATATCTGCTTTCATCCCCGAGACTGAAAATATTTTTTGGTTAGGGGTAAATAGTACGGGCTTTTTCAAATGGAATGCAAATGACAACTCAACCATAAGTTATCAACCGGATGACTCGGACCCCAACAGTATTATTAGCAAAGATTTTCATCAAGCCATCAAAGATACCCGGGGAAACATCTGGATAGCTACAAAGCATGGACTGAGCAAAATGGAAACTTCCACTGATAACTTCACGAACTATACCGTACAATCCGGTGATCCGTCAACCGGCCTACGTGTAAACAATATTCTCACCCTTTGCCAGGACGAAAATTATATCTGGATCGGAACCGAAAATGGAGGGCTTAGCCGGCTTGATACCCGGACCAACAAAATCAGAACATTTATCAACAACAAATATGACGAGAGTTCGGTGGTTGATAATTCCATACACGCACTTTACAGAGACTTACATGGTCGCATCTGGGTAGGTACTTATTCCAGAGGACTATGTGTATATGACAAATTAAAATACAAGTTTTCTGAGCTAGATGTTCACCTGGAAAATAATGTTGTCAATGCAATCAGGCAGGATTCGAAAAAACGTATTTGGATTGGCACTGAAGACGGTGTTGTAATGAAAGACCGGGATAAGACACAACATTTTCCACATGTAAGTCCCAAAGACGGGTTTAGCACCGATCCGGTAATATGTATCTATGAAGATAGGCAACATCAAATGTGGTTTGGTACGTGGGGCAAGGGAGTAAGCCGGTATGATGAGAAAAAGGGTAGGTTTATCAATTACTTCCCGGATCAAAATGACCCCGGAAGCCTTTCTGATCCCAATGTATTTTCTATCCATGAGGAATCTCGAAAGCACCGGATGCTCTTAGGCACCTATGGAGGAATCAATGTACTGACAGACAAGAATAAAGGCATTTTCAAAAAACACACCACAGATATTGAGGTTAACAATTACATCCGTACGATATACGAAGACAGCCGGCAGACCATTTGGGTAGGCACCATAGATGAACTAACCTGGTTTAACCCCGATACGGGCGAAATAACCCGATTCGGAGAGCATCTAAACAATGGTACCGAGCTGGTAGGCGGGCTGGTGGGCTGCATTACCGAAGACCGAAAAGGACGAGTCTGGGTGGGAACCACTGAGGGCTTACACCTGATCATTGATAATGAGTTTATAAAAAAGTATACTACAGAACAAGGACTCTCCAACAATGTTATCAACGGCATACTTGAAGATGACAACGGCAACCTCTGGCTAAGTACCAATGATGGCATTGTCCGGTTTAACCCTGAAAACAATTCTTTTAAGCAGTATGATACCAGCGATGGCTTGCTAAGCAATAACTTTAAATCTAACTCCTGTTTTAAAAACCAAGAGGGGTGGCTGTTTTTCGGAGGTACGGGAGTGAATGTATTCCATCCGGACAGTCTCAAGGATAACCCGCATACTCCACCCGTTTACATTACAGACCTAAAGCTTTTTAACCGTACCGTCTCCATTGGAGATGACACCAAAATACTGAAGCACAGCATTACGGAAACCCGGGAAATCTCTTTACCCCATAAATACAATTTCTTTTCTATCAATTATGTCGGTCTTAATTACACATCAACCAATAAAAATAAGTATGCCTACAAGCTGGAAGGCTTTGACAGGGACTGGAACTACGTAGAAGACCAGCGTACGGCTACCTTCACCAACCTGGATGCAGGCACATACACTTTCAAAGTAAAAGCCTGCAACAATGATCAACTTTGGAATGAAGAGGGGGCTGCGTTAATTATTAACATATTGCCTGCCTGGTGGCAAACCTGGTGGGCAAAGCTGATTGGTGCTAGCTTGTTGATAGGTGCTACTATTCTGTATTATAGAATTAGAATGAGTAGCATCAAAAAACGCAACAGGCTACTAAAAATAATGGTGGATGAAAGGACAAAAGCGCTTGTTGCCAGTCAACGTACCATTGAAGAGCAGAATGAAGAGATAAAACAACAGAATGAATGGCTGGAAAGTGAAGTAAAAAGCCGGACAAAGGTCCTGGTAGATTATAGTCAACAGTTGGAGCAATTCACATTCCTGGCGGCTCATAACCTGCGCGCACCCATTGCCAGAATACTGGGCCTCGGCCGACTGCTAAAGCTAACCGAAGGTAACAATATCGAAGAAACAAAGGAGATATCAAACAAGCTTGTGAAAGCCACCAAAGAATGTGACCAGGTGGTAAAAGATCTCTCACTTATCCTGGACATTAAGAAAAACAATACCTCTATAATCAGTAATATTAATATCAGTGAAGAGCTGGAATTAATAAAAGTACACCTGGACAAGGAAATTGAGGAGACCCACACCAGGTTTGAAGAGGACTTTTCTGCTTGCCTAAGCATCAATACAGTTAAGCCTTACTTTGAAAGTATTTTGATCAACCTCATTAGCAATGCCATAAAATACAGGCACCCGGACAGGGCGCCTGTAATTAAAGTTAGTACTGAGGTCAAAGGAGATTATATATGCCTGTCAATAACTGACAATGGCATTGGAATTGATCTTTCCATGGCTGGAGACAAACTCTTCACTTTGTATTCTCAGTTCCATGAACATGCTCAGGGAAAAGGCATGGGGTTGTACCTCGTCAAAACACAAGCCGTTACGCTTGGCGGCTATGTCGAAGTAGACAGCGAAGAGGACAAAGGCACAACTTTCCGCGTGTACTTCAAAGCCAAACAGAAAGTAAAAGAAAAACATACGCCTCTTTGAAGATAACGTATAGCTATAATTTTCATGCCCAAAACTTTAGATGTTATACCCAAACCTGCTCCTCAAAATACCCAAGGTTGGGTATTGACAGACAGATTTCCTTAAGCTAGCTTTAGAAATTCGGAAAATAAATCGTACTACTGGGAAAGTTTTGCAAATAGATTTTACTAACTATTAATATGATTGTAGTGTCACACTATATATAATAACCACATTACTTTTAAAGTTTTATAACGAAATACCTGTAAATGGAAAGAATTCTCCTTTCAACATATCTTCTTAAGATAAGAGACAATAGCAGCAACGACCAAATCCTCAGTCACTTTAATGGCACTGATGATTTCATAGATTTTTTTGACAACTTTTTAAATCATATTTACGAAAATATAGGTGCAGTTTCAGAAGCTTCTGACAATTCAACTAAACACTTAACCTTAGACACACCTCATAGCCTAAACAGAAATGATAGAACAGCTTATGGTTTCTTTTCTTCAGGGATCAGTGGCGATCAATACAAAATTAAAGATGTGCAAACACAAAATGAGTTGCTAAGCGTTGAACGGAACCATGCAGCGTATAGGGACATTTTTTTTTATGTATCAATGCCAAGAAATAGAGACAGTGCAGCCTTAGTGCTTCAAAGAAAATCAAAATTTGGAATTAAAGGGCTTTTAGATAAATCGTTAAACCGCTATCTAAAAGAGCGGGGGTATCAAATTTATAAGGTTCATGTTAACAATATCCTCCATGGTCAAGTTTACAGACATATGATGACCAATGGGAAGCTAAACAAAGTTGATTTAATTAAAAGAAGAATTCCAGCATCTATAGAGCAGTATTATCAAAATGGAGGGAATCTGAATCAAATACCAGGAACATTAAAAACCTCAATGATGTCCCCCAAGGGACTCCCGCAAACCTTTAAAGAATTTGTTGATCGTTTATTTACAAACCCAAGGAGGGAACGGATCGAGATTGCCGGAATTGACGATGAATTTGATGAAGTTGAATTTGAATTAGAGCTTGATGGGAAGAAAAAAAGCTTTTATGTGGCTCAAAGACATAAAATTCAACCCGATATTGATGTAACCAATGACTTAGAGTTTGAAAATGGTCAACCAACCACAGCATCCCTTCTTGCTCAATCTATTGAATTAGTTCGGGATATAATTAACATTAACCCTAACCATGTTGTCCAGAATTAACATAGGTAAGATCATTATTGATCATTTCAGAACACTTAGAAGGCTTGGCAGCAAATCAAAGAAGATATATTTTTGGGACTTTATTCTCTTCATTGTTTTACCGATTTTAATTGCTGCAATTTCTATATTTCTAGACTTTGATTTGAGCAAGCATGTTAACAATTTAATTGCAGCCATCTCCATTTTTGGAGGTTTTCTTTTCAATTTACTAGCCATTATTTATAGTCAAATTGATAAAATTCGAACTGATGCAGATTTTGAAGATAATGAATTAAAAAAAGTCTTTGTAAAAGAAATTCATATTAATATATCATTCAATATTGTATTATCCATATTTTTAGTTTTAACATTGCTATTATATTCAGCGGAATTTAATTTTGGGTACGGCTACATATACCTTAAGCAATCCTTATTGGCAATAAACTGCTTCCTACTTGTACTGTTTGGGTTAACTCTTCTAATGGTACTAAATCGCGTACACATTTTACTTAAAAAAGATTTAGAAACCAAAAAAAACTAAGCCTCTCACATCTATTCACTGGTTTAAAAAGCAACTCACAACTGGAATGACGATGTAATGAGCGAGGTTACTTGGAAACACGACAACCTTCATATCTCCAAGCATGTACCTCCTAAAAATGACAACTCACCCCTATATTCACACTCCTTCCAGGCCTGAGTATACCACCCCAGTCCAGCGGATGGCGATAAGCAACGTCAAAGATGTTGTCTATCCCTAGCTGCCATTTGATCGCATACTCTCCCAGCAACTGCTGATAGACTACTTTAGCATTAAAAACATGATAATCATCCGAAGGCATCTCTCCAGACCATTTATTCTCCTGGTCACGACCGTCCACAAACTCATACCCTACTTCCGCCCCAAAAGTCTTGTACTTATACATCAGTACATTGGTCAATCCCAGGGGTACCAGCATAGGCAGCTTATCTCCTCCCTTCAATTCTCCCAAGGTATATTCTGCCACTCCGTTATAAACTATATTATCTGTTACCTTCACTGTCCAATCTGAATTGAGGCCAGTCACCCATGCATGGCTCAGGTTTTCATAAACTTTTACTCCCCGTGCTCCCAAGGTCATGGCATCAATAGTTTCGTCAACCCGTCCAACTATGTAACCCTTAAAATAGTAGCCAAAAGCCTTGAAATTTACCTGAAAGCCATCTTTTTTCAGATATAAGCCTGAGGTAAACTGCCATGCTTTTTCATTGTCCAGGGATGGGTCTCCTACATAATCATAGCCATCCTGACTGTTAAACAAGAAGAACCCAAACTGCTCAGTAACTGTAGGAAACCGTTCGGCGTAAGCACCAGTAAACTCTGCCTGCCAATATTGGCCGGCAGGCACCATAAGCGTACTGCTAAAGTTTAATGCGGTTCTTACATCAGACCCATCATACTCGTAGTCCAAAACCTCCAATTGAGCCATACCTATTTTACTCTTAATCTCGTTATGAGCTACATCTACCCGCAATGAGTTACTCCATATCCACCGTCCAAATGGAATACGATCCTGCAGGAATAGTCCACCGGCTGTTCGTACAGCATCAGGCCAGGTAAGCATGAACATCGAAACTCCCTCATTCGGATACATGGTCATTTCAGCCCGTACATCGTTACGGAAAAATTCTGTTCTGGCTTTTAAGAAATGAGAGCCTAGCTTCCAGTCCGTATCCATATTGAGACCATAGGTATTGCTCCAACCGGGCATATCCATTCTGATGATCACATCACGTTGCGAATCGTCCATTTCGTGCGTGATATTATTACCGTATGCCATAATATTAAGCTTTTTCCATTGCTCCGACAGATTTTCCTGCTCAAAGCCCAGCTTATAGATGCGAGCTTTTGCAAAAGCCACATCCATCGGCAAAGCAGGGTAACCAATATCCCAGGCATCATCCCATATGAAACCAAAAATGAGCTTTTTATCTTCAGCAAGCCTATAATTCCCATTCAACGCATGGTTCATTTTTTCATATTGAGAGAAGTTGACCTCCTGGTGATGCCCATCCTTATAAATACCATGATGGCGATAAACTCCTGAATACCGTAACCCCAGATTGTTGCTGCTATAATCTAAATTATAAAAAGCATTATAGCCCTGCGAAATGCTCTGATAATTTAAGCCTGCGGCACCTTTCAATGATTTATTTACCCTCATTTCAGGCTGCTTAAGCCTCAGGTTTACTGAGCCTCCTACGGTGGAGCCATGCTTACTACCTTCCGCCCCTGTAGTTACTTCCAGTTTTTCCATATTTACAGTCTCCACATAGGCACTCACGGGGTCCATTCGGTCGGTACAAGCACCAAAAAGCTTCATACCGTCTATTGTCAGGTTAATTTGCCCGCCCGACATTCCGTTGATCATAGGCTCCATGGCAAAATTTCCTCTACGCACCAGGTTAATGGAGCTGTTTTTCTCCAGGATTTGCTCAACAGCCACAAATTGCTGATCGTGAATAGCATGGTCTGCTGCGGTATCCTTGCCAACATAGATTTGTATCTCGTCAAGGTGCATCGTTTTCAAATATCCCTGTTCCTGCTCGGCAGTTTGTGCCACTACTCTGGCAGCGCTGATCAGGATAATCAAGATTATATATGAATATCTCATAACCTTAGATTTTATCTTCCCAGGCACTAAACTGTGCCTGGGAGATATGATCATTAAAATTCAAGGTAGAATGCAGCATCAGTCAGCACAACTTCGCCCCCTTGCGCTATAGTAAGCCATATGGCCCAATCACCGCTCATACTGAAATTTACACTTCCTGCATAGCGTCCATTGCCTTTTCCTATGGGATCTACATTGTTTGGAGAGCCATGACCCATGCTCGGCATTTCCGGTTCAATGCTTATAGTGAGACCATCAACCGCTTCATAAGTCATCATATCTAATTGTTTGTATACGTAAACCTCGAAGTCATTTACTCCTATGGCTGGCTTGCCTTCAGGTAAATGGTAAGCAAAGAAGTATCTCTGGTTGTTGATCACCTTTTTGAATAATGTCTGGTATTTGACGTCCTGAGCCTGGTAAGTTGCCTCTTTTGAAATAACAGGAACTTCAAAATCAAATGCAATCTCTTGTCCGTTTTCCAACCCTGCTACTTTTACACTAAGCGTCCATTTACCCATATCACCACTCGGCATAGTGAATATAACCGCTCCTTGCTGCAGCCCCCTACGCTCCTCACTTACATACGGCTGAATAGTGGGTGCACTATGCGAATGTTCTGTCATATCCATCATTGGCATTATGGTGATGGTTGCGTTTTCAATCAGCATATTATCAGATGCTTTTTTCAGCAAGAAGTACAGTTGATTGTAACCTGAAAAAGCTTGCTCATTGCTGTAAACCTGTACTATCAGATCAGTGTCGGTCACCTCCTCATGTAATAGTTCAAGGTCCGAGATATCAACCGTTATTTTAGGGTCATCGTCTTCAGAGCAAGCCGAAAACAATACAATGGTAAAAGCAATAAGAAATAATTGTTTAAAAAGTATTTTCATGTCAATTCAGTTCGATTTTTCTACGGCCATAACCTGTCCCCAAACTTGTCTGGGCACAGAATAGCCAAGGTTCAAAACTTCAGCAGTGAGATTCCTTTATTCATACTGATGAGTATGACCTTTGTATTATGGCCAATTATGTATTTCTATATTTATTAAGTTGAAGTATTAGGCATAGCTCTCCCCTTAAGGCTTGATAAACAAGCTATTTTATGGAGAAAAAAGCTATGGAATCACCTAAACTATAGGGGGATGAAAAATTTCAGAAAGGAAATGAAAGTTGTATAAGTTGTTAACCTCGCCAAAATGCTGCAGCGGTTCTTCAGCGAAAGTATTAAACGTAAATGTAGCCAGCGCTGTAACAGCTAATGCTAAGGATACCTGCCGTAGCTCTGCAGTTTGATCTTCCTGCTGCTTCTTGGCTTTTTTTAATTTTTTTGCGAGATAACACTTTCCGTTACACTTCAGCTCAGGCTTATCTTTGTTAATACAAAATACCTTTGCTATAAAGTCTTTATTGACCTGATAGTCAAGCCAAATAACAGGCAACGCAAGGGAATATAATAACGAGCCCAATATCGTTATCCATAAAATGCCTTGTTTTAACCGCTTCACGTTAAGAGTTGATCTTTATTTACTGGCAAAGATATACCCTTTAGCCAAATAAATCATGAGTTAGGTCATATCTACCTTTATTTTAGTTCAAAAAAACTCTCCAACTCCCAATGATCGCACATCTCACCAATTAACAAAAATTGGAGACCACTAATGCCTTCTTCCCTACTAAATGCTAAAATACTTTGCGGTAACTATTTTGATTCATCGATATCCGGAAGGGAGTCAAATTCTCTTCTTTTACGCTCAAACCATTCCTGCATTTTCGCAGTATCCTTCATCAACTCCTTCATCCCTTCCATTGCTTTAAGGTGTACCTCATCACCCTTTTGAAACATTTCAGTTCCATGTTTTTTGCTTATTTCAGCAATTTCTTCAAAGGTATCAGCGCGGAACTCCAGGTCGCAAGCTCCACCAAGCTGTCTACATGTCATCTTCTTCATAGTTCAAAAATTTTATCATTGGTCTGACTCTTCTGTTATTCCTGATTTGAATTCATCACCTTTCTTAAATCTGGAGCAGAGCTCCCTAAACAAATTCAGGAGTATTTACAATCTTATCAACCCCCTTAGGTATATTTCACCGTCCGACATTTTGATCATGCATTTCTTAATGATGTCGAAAATTTTCCATTTAATTCTCCTTTTAGAATAACACCTCTTTTGGCACAATGTTAGAAATTGCAATTCCATATGTATTTGCAAATACTGGTAACGATAGTTCATAAGGACTTTTTATATACTCCAAGTAAAATCAGCAAGCATTAGTACTCATGTAAACACAGCTTATAATGTGTGTATGATCAGGGCTCAATGGCAAAACATGTAACTGGTAGATGGTAAGAAAATGGGTATATTTAGAATAACATCATGCCAGTACTTAATCTGGTATAGTCTTAGACGAGAGTTAGACCTCAATGGAAACTTTACAGTATATATTAGATATTGATCCGAATGCAAGGGAGAAGGTCTTTAAAAAGGGACATGTATTGCAGCGGGAAGGAGATATAAATGTGTCAGCTTTCTATGTAAAAAAAGGTCTGTTGAGAAGCTACATTATTGACAGCAAGGGAAAGGAGCACATCTTCATTTTTGCGCCTGAAGGGTGGATTATTGCGGACGTAGAGTCCATTGAATTCAATAAACCTGTAGAGCTTTTCATCGACTGTCTGGAAGACTCAGAGGTGGTTATATTTGACAAGGATTGCTTTTTTCAGACATCTTTGAGCAAAGAAGCTGTACATAAAAACACGCAACTTTTGTATAAAAGACTTGGGGTTCTGCAACGTAGGGTATTGATGCTCATGAGCGCTCCGGCAATAGACAGATACACCTATTTTTTGAAGACTTACCCTGAACTGCCTAACCGGATACCTCAACATATGATTGCTACCTACTTAGGCATTACCCCTCAAGCACTGAGTACGATCAGAAAAAAAATGGCCACTGTTCCCTAACTCATATCGTTAATTAATCTAGATGAATGCATCACAAACAATAAGTATGGTAATTTGATATTACAAACTTTTAGGCCCATGACTAAAGCATATTCCAACGGTGAAATCACCAAAAATGGCAACCGAAACTTTACCCGTATGTCGGCACACTGCCCAAAGTCTACAGCCCAGAAGCACCCCCATCGATAGCTATAGAGTATGCTGCCGGTGAACAATTAAAAAAATCAGGTAAACAAGTGCCCATCAGACGCGTTAAGCTATTACATCAATGAGTAAAATATTAAATATTGAACCACTGGGTTTTCCCTGGAAAACCCAAGATCCGTTTCTGTTTTGTGCCTACCACAGAGATGAGTACCCTACCGGAAACTCAAAAATGGGAGTAGATTTTGAGTTACTCCGCGGTAGAAATGTAGGTCAGGATTTCACACTGAAAGACGGGTGGAGAATGTATCATGGAACAAATATCCCTGGTTTTCCATATCACCCTCATCGAGGTTTTGAAACCATTACCATTAATAAAGAAGGTGTAGTTGATCACTCCGACTCTCTGGGGGCTGCCGGTCGCTTTATGGCTGGTGATGTGCAATGGATGACAGCCGGAAGGGGAATCCAGCACTCTGAAATGTTTCCTTTAATCAACGAAAAAGATGGTAATCCTTTAGAAATTTTCCAGATATGGCTTAACCTTCCCAAGGCATCCAAACTGGTAGAACCACATTTTAAAATGCTGTGGCGTGAGGATATTCCCGTAGTTAGCCTCCAGGATGAATCTGGAAAGTCAACCACTGTTCAGATCATAGCCGGGAGCATTGATAATGTAGATGCTCTTGATACCACGCCTGACTCCTGGGCTGCTAACCCAGCTAATGCTGTGGGCATTTATACCGTAAAAATGGAAGCTGGAGCCTCATGGGTTTTACCAAAGACCCTTCCCGAAGCCAACAGGTCAATTTTCTTCTATAAAGGCGGAGAAGTTGAAATAGATAGCCGAAAAGTAGGATCGCGTCATCTTATCGAACTTGTGCCTGATGAAAATATAGAGATTAGCAACGGGTCTGAAGAATCTTATTTTTTAATACTGGAAGGCAAGCCCATAAATGAGCCGGTAGTGCAACATGGCCCATTTGTGATGAACACCCATGAAGAAATTCAGGAAACCATGAGAGAGTATGGGCGAACACAATTTGGCGGCTGGCCGTGGACCGAAACGGAAGTAGTTCATCCCAAAGACAAAGGGCGGTTTGCTTTACACAGCGATGGAAAAGAAGAGATCAAATAACCCCTAACACTATGAGTAAGCCCAAAATAGCAGACAAAAAACCTAAAAAAGTAGAATTAAAAAAAGGAGAGGAACAATACTGGTGTGCCTGTGGGCGGAGTAATAATCAACCTTACTGTGATGGAGCACATAGAACTACGGATATTACTCCTGTAAAATTCACGGCTGAGGAGTCAGGAGATGCTTATTTATGCATGTGTAAACACACCCATACGCCTCCTTATTGCGATGGCACACATGCCAAATTAAAAGAAGAAGACAATTCTACAAACCCCGCCCCATCGGGTAATGGCTCCACCAGGGAGGAGCCAACGCTGGCCTATATCAAGGCATTGGCCAGGGATGGTTTAACTAAAACAGGGCATCATGGAGAAATGGGTGCCATGGGAGTACCCATTCCGGACCTACCACAATGGAAGGACATCCAAGTGTTGGCTGCACAACTGGCTACTAAGCCTTTAATGGAAGATATACCTGTAGGTACCGAGTTAATCATAGGCCCTAATGCTAAGAAACCTTTGAAATTGGATATTCCTCTTTTTGTCTCGGATATGAGTTTTGGCGCTCTATCCGAGGAAGCTAAAATTTCCTTATCAAAAGGGGCTGAATTGGCCGGAACCGGTATCTGTTCTGGTGAAGGTGGCATGCTGGAGGAAGAACAGCAGGCTAATTCCAAATATTTTTATGAGCTGGCATCTGCCAAATTTGGTTTCGATTGGGACAAGCTGAAAAGGGTACAGGCCTTCCATTTTAAAGGCGGCCAGGGGGCAAAGACCGGTACAGGTGGACACTTATCTGGCAACAAGGTAACTGAAAAAATAGCTGCCGTGCGAAACTTGAAAGTAGGTACTGCGGCTATATCCCCACCAACCTTTGCCGACTTACATACTGTAGAAGACTTCAAAAATTTTGCAGATCAGGTTCGGGAGATTACAGGCGGCATTCCCATTGGCTTTAAACTGTCCGCCAACCACATTGAAGAAGATATACAATTTGCACTGGACGCAAGCGCTGACTATATTATTTTGGATGGTAGAGGTGGTGGAACAGGGGCTGCTCCATTAATATTCAGAAACAATATTTCGGTACCTACTATTCCTGCTTTGGCAAGAGCCAGACATTATTTAAATAAGGTAGGGCGTGAAGATGTCACTCTGATCATTACAGGAGGAGTTCGGGTTCCTGACGATTTCATAAAGGCACTGGCTTTGGGCGCAGATGGCATAGCTTTATCAAACGCTGCCTTGCAATCCATAGGTTGCATCGCTGCACGAATGTGCAATACCAATAATTGCCCCTCAGGTGTAGCGACTCAAAAGCCAGAACTCAGGAAGCTTATAAACATTGATAAATCAGCTAATCAGCTATATAATTTCTTCATTGCCTCCACGGAGCTGATGAAAGTAATGGCGAGGGCCTGTGGGCACAACCACCTGAATCAATTCAACCAGAAGGACATCACCACCTGGAAGAAAGATATGGCTGAACTAACAGGGATTAAGTTCGCAGGATTAGGCGGGTAACAGAGTTTTGACCTGCCTGAAGCTTCATTCAAACGACCTTACATTTTTGATAAATGGTTTTCTCATTGAACCGGATATCACTACTTTTCAATGAAAAATGCTCATTGTGACCTAAGAAAAGTATTTTAAAACCAACAATACAAACATGAAGAACAAAATTCTATTAGTCCTTACCATTCTCTTTGGATTGATGATGGTAAACGCTGGCTTAAACAAATTCTTTAATTATATGCCCATGCCGGAAGACATGCCGGAAGAAACCATGAAGATATTTGGTGCTTTCATGACTATTAAGTGGCTGATGCCATTAGTTGCCCTGGGCGAAATAGTAGGAGGTGTTTTAATAGCCATACCTAAAACAAGAGCTTTGGGTGCCATTGTGATTTTTCCGATTACAGTGGGTATCGTTGTTCATCACCTCACTCATGATCCTGCCGGTGTAGGTATGGGGCTGGTTCTTCTGATTATTAATATTTGGGTTATTGCCGAAAACAAGGATAAGTATATGTACATGCTAAAATAAAATTACATTAATCTCTGGCGCAAGCATGGCTTGCGCCTAGTCATCATGTACTCAACAAAAATTCCGGTTGTAAATCTTTCTCCCGGTCCGGCTCTCTATACCCCCTTACATGTCAGACTCACTTAATCATTTTGGTTGAATACTCACTATTACCCTTTTATAACTTGATAATTGAGGTACTCCTCTATCCGTTACTTTCAGTATGAAGTGTGCCGTTTCTTCGTTTTCAACTTCCGGAGCTGTAAAATACACTATATGCACATTCTCAGCCCCGTTGGGCTTGATAAGCGTTTTATAAGTACCTGCTTCAGGGTAATTAAACCACAGAAAGCTAAAACTATCACCATCCGGATCGATAGTTTGAATGGCATCTAAAACGAAGCCTTCTCCAGATCTCACCGTTATTTTTTCAGGGTGTGATAATACAGGAATGGGCGGATGGTTGGCTTCTTCGTATGACATAATACACCAGTCCATACGAGCTGCGAAATCATTTTGAAAGTCGTCTCTCCATCGCCAAAGGGTAACCCTAAAGCCCTCATAATTTGTGGTGTCTTGCCTTACAGAACGACCAAATTCGTTAGGAATATAAGGAGTATAACTATCAACGGCATTTGTCCATATAGCTCGGGTTTCAGGTTTAATAGTCACTATGGAGTTGCCTTCTTTCATTTTAGCAAAGTCCGGTTTGTACAACTCAAAACGGCCTCCCCACCCACCCCAATCAGGGTGTTCGGGCTGACTTAAACCATTGGCTATCAAAAAAAGAAAGGCCGGAGTATCCCCCTCCATTCCCCAGGCCACATCAGGGTAACTTGCTCCTAGAGATCCATGCCCTTGCTGAATATTTTGGGCTATCCAGCTATTGCCAATTTTTGTATGATCGATCCCATTCATGTAAGAAGCATTGATCGCTGTCCATGTAGCATTACTGTAATCATCGCCTGGTGATACGATGTAAAACAAATCAGGAAAGTTATTTCTAATCCAAATACCGCTGTCATCCTGATCAGAAATAGCATAAACACGAAGTTTTGCTACTAACCGTTTTACTTCCTTTTTGCTCTTAGTTTTTTCGATTTTATATAAAGCCTGAGCTAGGGTGTTGACTCCACCCCATACCGAAATCCATAAGGGCCTGTCGTCTTTCTTTTCAAGTATTTTAATGATCCAGTCAGAACCCTCAGAGTCCATACCTTCCCCAACACCTTTCATACCATATACCGACAACCCTTGCTTGACTAAAGGATATAGTGTTTCTGCCCTGGGGTATCCGAGCTGATGAATGATCAGGTTAGGCTGTACCTTTTCATAAGCCCCAATGGTTTTGGTAATGGACTGCGGATATACCCTATCTGCCATCCAGCACGAAGTAGTTGCTACTATTCCTTCAATATCAATTTCGTTGGAATATAATAGCAACCGAACCAGCGACTGCGTATCATCAGGGTCAGCCTCAATATCGGTAAGTACGATAACCCGGTGTTTCTGCTGTCCATAAACGTAATTAAGGGTCAAAGAGAATAGGATAATAAGAGATAAGATTCTCATAATAGGCATTTAATTAATGAATATGTTGAAGTTAACGGCCGGCTTTTATGGGGCAGAGAAAGACAAGCCTCACCAATGCATAAATTTACTCTTTGTCGTGGGCTTTACAAGGGTCGTTGTTTCAATATAAGCATTACATGGCAACTGTTCTGTGAAAATTTCCTTAAGCCATAAAACCTGAAAGGTAATACAGCACATAAACGGAGTCGCACATGACAATTTTAGGCTGGAAAATTCATATGGTTTGTGAGTCGACATTGCTGCATTTAAACTTCCCGGTAGTGATACAGATTCGCGAACTATATACACGGGATTAGATGAGATAAAAGACTTATGGAATAACTATCAGAAGAATTCAGGAAATGGCAAACTTTACCAGTTTTCTTCTATCACCACCGTGCCGTTGACAGAAGTTAAATTTGACAAGCCATCATTACTGATTTGTGAGAAAGAACAAAAACTGGTTATTTCGGTCGGACTATGCCAGTCATTTCGGTGTTACTATGCCACTTTAAGAGTTGCGTAAT
>NZ_JAEUGD010000032.1 GCF_016775155.1 Fulvivirga marina
CTATTATAACAATAATAATTAATAGAATTTATACTTTTATGGAGTCCTAAAACGGGGGTGCTTACAAGTTCTCAAAAATAGATTCATCTAGAGTCACTGAGTATTGTTTCTTTGATGAGAGTTCTATGATATTATCCTCAATATTTCTAACTCTCTCCCAGTAAGTCAATAAGTTATCATTGTTTGACCTATAAGGTTTAGTTAATTCGAAAACAGACTGTTTATTAATGAAGGACTTAACGATACTGAACCAGTTCCCAAACCTTATTGATTCTATCTGGTAAATGTCTCCTACTAAAACAAGTAATTCGTAAGAAGCCTTATTGACCATTTCCAACATGTTAGAATTGCTCACAGTGCTGCTCTCATCTACAAAAATCAAATCATAGTTTGTCGAGGTATTGTATTTGGAAAGGAATTTGGTTAGAGTTTTAAATTCACAGTTAGGTGCCGTGACTTTTCTTTTTAAATTGTCTACTGCGGGATTCGTATTTGCCAGAAATATTTTTTTCTTTTCTTTAAAAAAATTAGAGATATGATTGATCATTGTTGATTTTCCGGTTCCAGCAGCTCCATATATCAATGCCACTTTAGAGTTTTCAAACAGAAGTTTTAATGCAGATGTTTTCTCCTCACAATCAACATTATGTGTAGTAGTTTCGAGCCATGATGAGACTGAATTTTTATAATTTTTTGTGCCTCCTGAAGATAATTTTATCAGTTCATTAACTATTTCAAAAGTATCCTCCTCGTATCCTTTTATAAAAAAGTGTCCTTTATATGTTTCTATACGTCTATGTGTATGTTTGAAATATAAAGAATTGTTATACTTTTCAACTAATTCTTCTAGGTTTTCGAAATGTTCAATTTCTTTTTTAGGAGTATAGAGCATACCTCGCATTTCAGTATTATTTTTAATGAATCTAGCAAATAATTCATGTTGTCTATTTGAAGAATCTATGGAATCTAGAAGGTGAAAAAGTTTGGGGTTATGATTCAACAGGGAAGAGTTAAATGGCATTTCATCGAATGGTATACATCCATATTTGAGAATCAAATTTGAAAGTCTATCACAGGGTTGGTCTCCTCTTTGTTTTTTGATGACTCTATTATTGACCTTGTATAGGAGATACTTTATGATGTTGGCACCCGGCAAGTTATTTTGGCAAATAGTTCTGCATTTATCTAGTACCTTAAGAAAATGCTGAACATTGGACTTTTCGGCTATAGAGTTCTTAACAATTTGAAAATACTCTTCTGGCAATTCCATTAACTCCGAGAGAATGACTCCAGAATTTTTTATATACCGCATCAATTCATAATACTCCCTGTTCCCTCCTAACTTTGGATGCTCACCTATTAAATCCGCAAAATTGTTAAGTTCGCAAGACCTAATTGAGACTTCCCAATTATCAATTATTTGAATGGGCATTTGCTTCCCCAAGATATTAATGTGAGTTTTACTTACAGAAAGTTTTACAGCGTAATTGTGTAATATTTCATGTTGGGTGAAAGCAATAGTTCTGTCAAATTTACTAGCCCTGTCTATCGCTCTTGTAAAAGTTACTTCATAAAAGATTTCTGCTTCTATAAAGAATGGTTTGATTTTCTGGATGTAATATCTGTCATTATAGTCTAATATATTTCGAGATGATAGAGGCTCTTTAAGTTTTTTAGATATTTTTTCATAATACTCAAACAGAGAAGTATCCTGGTTAAGTGGATAATCTTCTAAGTTTCTTAAAATATCTATACTGAAATTGTTCTTCAGAAAAATCCTTATTCTTAATAGATATTCATAGTATTTAATCATTAAGCGCTCCGAGTTCTCTTCATCAAGAGTATAGTGTGACGCAGTTATTTGAAGAAGTCTGTGAAATCTGTCCAAAAATTTGAGCTGCCCTTTAGTTTTGATATGTGCAAGGGCAGTCTGAATGTTTTCATATGAATTATCAATTTCTCCACCACTTGAATAAACCTTTAATGCGATGTGTTCTACAAAGTTTCGAAGCTGAGCAATTACATTTTGTGAGGCCAGCCCTCTACCCAAGAGATTTTGCTTCTCAATATTTGTGTTTATTACTTTGCCTATAGCTTCTATTTGTTTGTCAATTTTTAGCATATGCAGGTGTTTTGATGTATGATAACATCATTATAACAGCACTTTTTATATATAATTGAATTGCCTCCACAAATGCTTAGGTCACACCAGATATAAAAAGAACATTAATATACTCAATGCGCTCGGCGATTACTTCCAAAACTTTCCCAACTGCACTATTTACTTTCCGAATGTAATCTTTTCATTTTCGAGCAAGTTTTAAAGCTAGTTAATGAGTAATGACAATGTCAATACCCAACCTTAGGTATATTGAGGGAAAAGTCAATAAAATTTGGGCAACCCATACGAGAAAATCGAACCAATCAACTAACTGAAATTCAGGCAATTATATTATTAATCGCAATTATTACTGTTTTTGGTGAGGAAATATCGAAATAAAAACAGATGATAACTTATTGATTATTAGTGCATTAAAACAAAAAAAAAGCCGATTATCATGAGATAATCGGCTTTTCGTAGCCCCTCGCGGACAAATATCGAACCTTTTACTGGCTGACTTAAGCGCAATCGATGTTTTTGAAAAATTGGCATGGTAAGTGTAAGGGTGCTTACAACATTACTTACTTCAAAAGCTCAGTTCGCATATTCATTTTAGAATTTGTTATGCAATTTATTGTTCGCTCTGTTCTGGATATAACGGTTTGAAATATGCCACTGATTTCGGAGTGTTTATGCCAGTGATTACGGTTCAAAA
>NZ_JAEUGD010000033.1 GCF_016775155.1 Fulvivirga marina
CCACACACAATACCCCATTACTGATTACCGAATACCGATTACTGTATTGAGCAGGAAGATTGATAAGTATTTCTTATCGCTTTATAAGTGGTTCTATCTCTGGTTTTCATTTTCTTTTGCATGCCCAAAAGAAAACGAAACAAAAGAAAAAGGCACCACGAACCAAGCCCGTTTCAAACGCTCAATCCATCCCTTCAACGGGCCGCGCTATTCGTGGACGTCCCGCCCGCCTGAGATTAAGGCTAAACACCTTTCTTCCCAGCCGATGTCTCTCGCAGAGGACTCGGCGTCTTTAGGGTGGTTGAGCAATCATCGGCCTCTGCCCTCGTTCGTGGGGATTCCGAATATTTTCTCCGCTTCACTTCGAAAATTCCGGAATGACGTGGGTTTTGTGTGGTTGTTNTGAATACCGATTACTGTATTGAGCAAGAAGATTAAGCATTCCTGATCGCTTTATAAGTGGTTCTATCGTTTGATAGCCACAACACAATGCCTCCTTAACACCCTTTTTTCCATTAATTACAATATCATCCCATATATTTCCCGTTCCCGTAACTGCCTTAAAACCAATCTCATCCCATACTTCAAAAGCTTCTGCCCACTAAATTAAGGTTTCTGCTTAGAGCACCTTTGATTTTATCTTTTACTTAAGACTTTCCAGTGCCTTCTCATCTATTATTTCAGTACCGTTGTTGAGCAGATATGCTTCGAGATAATTAGCCATATCCAATAATATCCTCAAATGATCTTTTGTAATTGGTTTCATGAAGGTGGTATGAACCATTCCAAACTCCTTATGAAAATCTATTATTATTTCGTGATACCCTTTCTTCTCATTATATTCTGCAAGAGCCTGTCCTTTTTGCAATTGTTCCAAGGTGCCTTTTCTAAAGCTAATCGGTATGTTGTCTATATTTAACAATCGCTCTTTCCCAATTTCGGTGCTTTCAAGCCATGTAAAATAGTCTTGATTGTCATCAATAAAGTTTACCCATAACTCATAAGAAAGCTTGTTGTGAATTTGATTAGACCATTTATATTTTTCCTTTGCAATAGTTGGAGCCTTTATGTTTTTAAGTATCATCCTGTCATTATTTTATCAATTCTTCTAACGCATTAATTTCAAATTTAATAGAAGGCAGTTCTGCTGCCAGCTTGTTAAGCCACTCTGATTTTAATTCAGTCGTAATATTTCCTTTTGGCATATATATGTGAATTTCCGCCTGATCAAAAAATACAGTTTTTCCATTCCAACTTATACCTTTACCAGCTCCCCTTCCAAGGATTAAATTATCAATATTGTCACGTACAGCCTTAGTATTTAGCCAATTATCAACACTTTTAGTGGTTGTAGTCTTCATAGATACAGCTTTTGTAGCAAATATTTCATCTCCAACTTTGGTAAAATCCTCATAAAAATCAATGGCCTTAAAATTACTGGCTATATCAGAAGTATGCCCCCAGCCGGAACCTTTAGGGTACCTGTAGTGTCCCATTATATCCTCAAATAGCTTTCTTTCAAAGAATATTTGAGGGTATGAGGCTTCCCATGCTTTTTTAATGTTTTCCA
>NZ_JAEUGD010000034.1 GCF_016775155.1 Fulvivirga marina
CACCAATTTTGGAGGACCTATCGATCTTGTCAACGTAGGTTCGTTTTACAAAGAAAGAAGCAAGACAGTCAATACAGGTTTTGAAGCACAAGGAGGCTTTGGAGATGCTGCATCAGCGTTTGTTGGCACCGGCTATAGCAACACAAAATCACTCACCTCAGTCTACTTTACAGACGTAAATGGTGACCAGTTAAACGACCTGGTAAAAGATGGGCGTGTCTACTACAATAACTATGACCCGGAAACAGNACCTGGTAAAAGATGGGCGTGTCTACTACAATAACTATGACCCGGAAACAGGTATTGTCACTTTCTCCCAATCAAGTGCTAACACCCCAAGCCCTGTAGATGAAAGTGGTGGTATTGCTTCTGATATCTTTGAAATAGACCCACAGGAAATCGAGCAAGCCATTGATAATAACCCGCTACATGATGTAGTGAGGATGTGGAGAGCTCCATTTGATGGAAATATTTCCATAACTGCACCAGTAAATATGATAGCCCCAAGCGAGCCAAAAGATGCCCTTGATGGTGTGCGGGTTACCATTCAGCACAAGCAAAACGAGTTGTGGGCAAAGCGTATTCAGAAAGGTGATCATTCAGTATACACCCCTACCGGAGTAAGTAATATTGCGGTTAATCGTGGAGACCAAATATATTTCAGAGTACAGTCTGTAGAGAATGGGGAGGAAGATCGTGTACAATGGGCTCCGGAGATCAACTATGTAAATACAGACCTGCATGTAAATGATGCAAATGGAAAAGACCTGGGAAGATATGCTATCGAAGAAGACTTTGTGCTTACCTCACCAATGGAGATCACAGCGCCTATCGATGGTCAAATTACAATCAACAGCAACTTCATTAAACCTTTTACAACAGATAGTGTAAGAGTTGAGATCATAAGGAAAACCTCATCAGGAGATGTGAGTGAATATGATCAGGAGTTTTCCTGGAATGAAGAAGCAAATGAGGCGATCAATTTGGTGCTGGATGTAGTTTCGGGAGAATCATTTGTTTTCAGAGTTTCATCTGCAACCAACATCGATTGGACAGCTGTTGAGTGGGAGCCAGAGATGTATTATTCAGCTTCTTACGACCCTAATGTACCAGAAGTAATACAGAATAGTGAGCACCTCATTAAATTCTTCCCGGTACCTGAGCTTACCATATATGCCAATGCAAAAGATCATGGTACACCATGGGTATTAACAGAAGATATTGCCAACAGCAACAATCCTGCTGCGCTCAAAATTATTCCTGATATTGAGTTTCCGGCATCTACAGCCTTTGCTTTTAATGGAGTACTTACGTTTTCGGTAAAGAAAAAAGACACCTTACTGCTAAAAGAGCAACTCACCATTGTAAATGGGCAGATAAACCCTCTAGATACTTTCGAGATATCAGCTTCTGTTGACGATAGCTTGTATTTTGAATATCACTCAAGTAACGAGTTCCTTGCTAAA
>NZ_JAEUGD010000035.1 GCF_016775155.1 Fulvivirga marina
ACTCGTATCCCGTTCAATTTTCAGGTCATCAACTAATTCTTCATAAGGGTATGCCTGGTTTTCAAAAGCCTCAAGGCTTCTGGTTTTCAGCTCAGATAAGAAGTCATTATACCGAACTTCTCCCTTCGGCCTGTTCCTTAAACAAAGGGTATTAACAAACATACCGATCATGCCTTCGAGGTCGGCGTGTTGCCTGCCTGCAACGGGGGTACCTATTACAATATCTTCCTGATTCCCGAGCTTTGCCAGCAAGATGTTATATACAGACAGCATAACCATAAATATGGTAATGCCATGGGTCTCAGCAATGGCCATCAACTCACGACTTTGGTCCTTGCTCAATTCAAAGCCCAGCACTTCACCTTTGTTATCCATAACTCTTGGTCTTGGATAGTCAGTAGGAAGATCCAACTTATGGACCTCATCTGTAAAGACCTCTTTCCAAAAGTCCTTTTGTCTGGCTTTCCTCTCCTGTTGTCCTTCACTTTGTTGCCATTCAGCATAGTCTTTATACTGGAGCTCCAGCGGCGGCAGAGTATCTCCATTATACAGTGTCATAAAGTCGCTGACCAATACTTTCTGGGATATTCCATCTGTTATGATGTGGTGTATATCAACCATCAATACCTGATCGGTAACTCCTTCCTCAGTACTTTCTATCAACCCTACCCTGATCAATGGCCCCTGGTTAAGATCAAAAGGTCTAACAAATGCCTTGATGACCTCTGGCAATTCTTTTTCCGAAGCCTGATAATGCTCAAGGCTGAATGCTACTGAGTCTTGTATTTTCTGTTGAGGTTCATCATCAATTACGATAAAAGAGGTGCGAAGACTTTCATGCCTGGTTATCAGTCGCTCAAACGCTTTCTGTAACTGTTCTTTATCCAGCCCTCCTTTAAACCTCACAATCTGAGGCATATTGTAGGCCAAAGATGTTTTGTTGAATTCATAGAGGAAATATAACCTGCGCTGTGCTGCCGACAGGGCATAATATTCTTTTTCCGGTGCTTTGGTTATGGCCAAATGAGAACCCCGCTCCAGGGTATCTATATAATGTGCCAGTGATCGGACATCCTGATATCTGAATACCTCTCTTAGGGGCACTTCCACTTCCATTTCGCGGTTGATCCTGTTGATCAAACTCGCCGCGCGCAAGGAATGTC
>NZ_JAEUGD010000036.1 GCF_016775155.1 Fulvivirga marina
TACCTATGGGTACAGTGAGGCTGATAGCCTTCTGAGACGGATTTACTTGATTAATTAGTGAGGTGACGGTTGTTTCAGTCGGTCCATATTCATTAAAGAAATCACAATGGGCATACCAATTATTCGCCAAATCCCAATTGCAAACATCACCTCCAGCGATCACTCTTTTTAATCCCCCAAAGGAACTGGGAGTAATTTGTTCTAGAAACGCAGGAGTAGCATGTAAATGAGTTATTTCCTCCTTCGCCAGCAAGTTTTCAAAGGCATCTATATTCAACCTCATATCTTCATTCACCAAAACAAGCTTAGCGCCGTTGCAAAGTGCAAGCCAAATCTGTTCTACAGATGCATCAAAACCATAATCACTAAAAAGTAGCACTTTTTCTGAATTATCAATATCAAATTTTTGCATTAGAGCATGAATGAGACTTGTCAGATTGGCGTGTTCGACTTGAACTCCTTTTGGAACTCCAGTTGATCCTGAAGTAAAAATGACATAGGCTAATGTGCTGGGCTGAATTGTTATATTTGGGTTTGTAATAGGTTGATTAATAATTTCATTAGAATCTAGGAGATCGATTGTTTCAACTTTATGAATAAACGAGTGTTGGCCTCTTTTGAGGATTAATTTTGGTTTTGCTTCTTGAATCATTAGCTGGGCTCGCTCTTCTGGAAGTGATGGAGAAATTGGAAGATACGCTGCGCCTACTTTAAGAATTCCCAATATTGCAATCAACATATCTAATCCTGTTTCAGAAGAAATCCCTATGATATCATTTTCTTTAACTTCCTTATTTACCAAATAATGAGCGAGCTGATTAGATTTTTTATTAAGTTCATCATATGTCAGCTGTTCATTGTGGTAGAAGAGCGCAGTTTTATTGGGGGATATTTCGA
>NZ_JAEUGD010000037.1 GCF_016775155.1 Fulvivirga marina
CAAACCTTTGCTGCCTAAAGTACATTTCTCCATAGTTAATATAGGCATTGGATATCCAATATGTTGATTCTAAAGCAATACCTGCCTCAAGGCTTTTTGAAACATAGTGTTCTGCTTTATCAAACTGTTGCAGTCCCATATACACCAAACTAATGTTATCGTATATTCCAGGAAGTTTTTGAGGTTGATCCAACTGCATATACAATTCTCTAGCATGTTCAAGATAGTGTATAGCCTCGGTAGGTTTATCGGCAAGCCTATAAACATTGCCTAAATTTGAAGCTGCTTTAGCCTGCCTTAACGGATCGTTCAACTGTTCATACAGTGCTAGCGCTAGTTTGTTGGATTTAATAGCTTCTCCATATTGGTTAGCCGTTCTGTTAAGATAGGCGTGATTGGCATAATATTTAGCCAGATATTCTTTGTTATCTAGTTCAATGGCAAGAACCTTTATTTTTTCAAGGAGTTCAAAAGCCACGGCCGGTTCATCATAGTGATTTAGATAGGTTTGATGGATACTCTTTAAAGTTTCAAGTTTGGCTGGGTCGTGGGTATATATATCTTCCTGGGTACATGCTGTAAAAAACAGCATGCTAAAGACCGTCAGAGTGATTAGTCTCAGCATTAAATTAAGGTTTATTGGTTGAAAAAAAATATTAATAATACCGGACAAATATGCCGGTATTATTAAAATAATCAAGGTACATATACTTGGCAAAACTTACGTGCATTAGAAACAAATCCGTTTTGCAAACTCTATTTGATAATCAACTTTCAAATATCCCCCGGTCCCACATCATGTCCTTCATTCGCACCTTCGGTATTAAGCACATTATCAGTACCGGGTACTATTTCTTCTTCCTGGCATGCGGTAAAGGTGAGTCCAAACAAGCCAAGCATGGCGATCAGTGCAATTTTTCTAATTTTCATTGTTTTTCAATTTAAATGGTTTGGGTTGTATTTAGGGTCATCAGGCAATTGAATAAGACCGTCACAAACTTACTCCTTTTCTCATTTTATCATCTAATTGTAAGTTAAGCCAATGTTATGCTGGTAATGAATAAGTTATACTTAAATGGCCTTGCATTACAAACTAATTAACAGCCAACCACAAGTAAAATAAATTTTTAACAATTGGC
Source organism: Fulvivirga marina (assembly GCF_016775155.1). Lineage (GTDB taxonomy): Bacteria > Bacteroidota > Bacteroidia > Cytophagales > Cyclobacteriaceae > Fulvivirga > Fulvivirga marina. The sequence goes on from NZ_JAEUGD010000037.1 coordinate 1,140, forward strand.
AGCGGCTTTATTGTAATATAATGATATATTAATAACAAAAAAAAATTATCAAAGGGTCGTTTTGAACCATTAACTTACCCGAAAATTTGACAAGTTGCTCCACATACATGCTTAATATTATGGATGCCAGCAGGTGAAAATCTTTTCCTATTTATAGATACAGTTCAAATTTCATTCAAGTCGATTTTTCTACTTTCACACTGTCCTATTTTCGGAGATGATTACAGACGCAAACCGTACGGAACTAGGGACTAATTATATCCAGACCGATGCAGGATATAAATTTATTACCTTTGAGTTATTGGTTAATGCCAAATACACAAAATTCCTTAGTGGATCCATTTAATTGCTGGACACCTTCTTTGAAAAGCTTATCAAAAAAAATAGCCCACTATTAGTAATAGATTAACGGCATACCCACTTTCAGCAAGCTTATACCCGGTATTTTCATAGTTTCCCATTATATGCATATAAAAGCTCTTCCTCGTTGCATGCATGTTTAGGNTAGTTTCCCATTATATGCATATAAAAGCTCTTCCTCGTTGCATGCATGTTTAGGCAACTTTAAACGATCAGCCTGTAAGTTATACATGGCAATGGCAAAGTCTTCATTAGTTATATGATATCGAGCACCTATGTATTTTTTAATCTTGCCATTTTCCTTAATTGGAACAACAGTAGCATCTACCCAATACACAGACCCGTCTTTCGCTTTATTCTTTATAATGCCATTAAATACTTGCCCTTTTTTTAAAGTATCCCAGAAGTGCCTGAACA
>NZ_JAEUGD010000038.1 GCF_016775155.1 Fulvivirga marina
GATGAGAGCAGTGATACCAATGATGACTTTGATGGCGTAGATATTGATTATGAAGGGGAAATCAGTGATGTGACAGTGGGTGATGACGGGGTAATTGTGGTGACGTATGAGAACGGAATGCAGCATACCTATGAACAGCCTGTTGACCCTGAAACCGGGGAGAAGAAAGATATCAGGTTTACTGATAGCTCTGGGGACATGTGGGTAGTCGATAGTGACGTTAAGATTACCAAAAGCGGTCAAAATAACGGAAATAATACTCCTGATGAAGGAAGCCAGCAGCAGTTTACTATAGAAGAAAAGATAGTAATTGCCGTGCTTGAAGACTTCAAAACCCGCATGGAGGCGTGGCTTGAAGTACACGGAAAAGGGCCGCTGTCTGACTATGAAATGATGTGGGTAGAAGGGTTGCCGGGGTGCTTACCTGAAAATGCAGGTTTTGTGGACAAGGTTTATGATTATGTAGATGAATTGCTGGAAAGTGAAGCCAAAAAGAAAGCTTTCGCGGCCAAAGTTCAGCAAAACAACAGCTTTCTAAGTGATATAGGTCAGAATATCTCGGCAGATACAGAAGTAAGTGAAATAGAACGTTCACTTAGCTCAGAGAACTGGCAACAGGCCAGCGGTGCAACCTGCAAACAACTGCTTTCCGAGGATGCCATAACCAGCGAAATGATTGTAATGGAACTGGAAGATTGCCCTGACTGTAAACTTGTGGAAAATGCCTAACGGGCAGATGTTCTATGCTTCGAGAACAGATTATGCCCAAAATGCAGACGGGCAATATCTTTTTGATAAACTAGATGTAGTGTATTACATCATAAGCAATGGCAAAAAGTACCTTTGGAATGAATACCTCGAAGCTTATTACAATGAAGAAGGTGAGCGATTCGTAAATGAGGTGAGTAGCTGGTATGACGGAATCGTTCTCGGTTTGGGTGAAATAGGCAGTGCCATGATTGACCCTGAAACCTATAAGCAGCAGGCTATAGGTGCTGTAAAGATGAGTGTGGCCATGTCTATGGGTGGTCAGACGGGGGCTGATTTGGGTATGGGTCTAGGCCCGGAAGAATACAAACAGCTCTATGCGCAGATGATGGAGTGGGAAGGTGAAGACTGGGTTAAATTTTTCACCAAAATTACTTATGGTGTAATCAGTTCCTATGCTGGTTCTACTTTAATCAATAATACTAGATGGAGTAGAGTGGGCAGTTGGATGCCAAAATCTGAATTTGACGAGATGATTAAGGTTATGAGAGCACAACCAAGAAAAGGAGATCTGCATCATATTTTGCTAAATGGAGCAGACGGTTTTAGGAAGCAAGCGAAAACTGGGTGGGTTTATGTTGAATATGATATACCAGCTAATACCTTTATTGGAAAAGGCGGAAATGAAGGTTGGGGTATTATTTTTGGTGAAAATTCTACCTTTGGTAAATTCTATTTAAAGAAAGGCTATGAAGGTATTGGTATGCCGGAGGTAAAAAATGTTCGTATTATTGAAACAAAGTAATATGTTATTAATTGCAGCAGATAATTGGTTTAGAGATAATAGAGATAAATTGATAGAGACATCTATTGGTGAGATTGATTACTATCCACCTGATAGAGATGATTCTTTAAGTTTTGGCTTTGAAGCAGAGAACTTTGTATATCAAGTTGTCATATGGGAAGAGGGATATATAAAGGTTTTACGGCTTGACAAACAGACCATGACCGAGGATGTCGAAAATGTACAAGCTAGAGATTCGAAGGAACTAATCAATAGACTAAACGATTTTTTAATGGAGTGCCTAAAAAATAATATGCATTAACACAAACGACCTACCCTCAGGAAGAGGAAGAAGATACCGAAGGAGAAGAAGGGGAGACCAATACTGTGAAATCACCGATTCGAGTGGTGATACGTGGGTAGTTGATAGTGATGGTAAGGTTACCAAAAGCAGCCAAAATAACGGAAATAACACTCCTGATGAAGGACCCCCCCTGGTCGTAGGGTTAAGTGTAGCGGTCCTACGACCTAAAATGCAATAGGGCGTCCGCCCGGGCTAATTCTTTAATGCCATAAAAATAAGGGATTGCAAATTCATGCATATTGCATAATGACCAGCCATGTGCATTTGATTTTAAGTACAGAAGAAGGCAACAAACTGTCAGATGTAATAAGGGACTTCAAAAGCTTTACTTCAACAAAACTTAAGAACTGCATCAAAGAAAATAGCACTGAAAGCTGTAGAGAATGGCTAGTTTGGATGTTTGAAAGGGCCGGTAAAAAGAACAGAATTTCACGCCTTCAACTATGGCAACAACATAACCACCCGATAGAACTAAGCAATGATGTACTTATGGATTAGAGACTAGCCCTATACCCACAACAACCTCGTAGAGGCCGGCTTTGTAGATAAACCTCAGGCATGGACGTGGAGCAGTTGCCGTAGCTATGAAACAGATATTGTGGATATTGTACCATTGTACTATATTCAATAATTGAGCGGACGCTACGACCAGGAGGGCTGTTTAACCAACATCTAAGCACAAGTATTACATACACAACGATCAAATTGGTTCTAAAGGGAGTAAATTCTCATTTAAAACATTAAGGCAATGATCAAACTTTGTTTTAGGGTATAATTTCATTATGGCCTTCTATGGGCTTTGCCAAGCAATTAAATTCATGTTAACAAGGGGCTTTAACGCAATTTATTTGTTACCTTACATCTGTCACAAGCTCCATAATATATATTAAAAGATTATTAACTGATTCTGATCTTTGTCTATGGCAGATGTACATGAGCCGGAAGTAAGAAGTTACAACATGAGCCAGATAAAAGGCAAGAATACCAAGCCTGAAATTCTGGTAAGAAGATTTCTACATCGAAATGGATATAGATATAGTCTCCATTCGAAAAAGTTACCAGGAAAACCAGATATTGCCCTTAAAAGGTATAAAACCATTATTCTTGTCAATGGTTGTTTTTGGCATGGTCATCAAAATTGCAGATACTTTGCATTACCCAAGACAAGAACAGAATGGTGGAAAGAAAAAATAGAAAAAACTCAAAAAAAAGATAGTAAGAACAAAGAAGACCTAATTAATCTTGGCTGGAACGTGATTGAAGTTTGGGAATGTCAATTGAAACCAGCCAGACTTGAAGAGACCTTAAATTGGATAATTGAAAAAATTAATTCGTGATCCTTAGGGCATTATAAAATTGAGCAATGTCCTCTACTGAAAAATTGCTATGTAAGCGAGGTCTTTTCCCATATAGATCCTCAATAAGTTCATACTTGTGCTTAATTATTGCATGATGTATCCCTCTATGACAGTTAGGACACAGAGATACAATATTTTCAAGATTGTCTAATGGGGCACTATATAAATGTTGAAACTTCATAGGAATAAAATGATGGGCTTCAACATATGGTAATTGAGTTCGTTGAGCTATGAAAGTTTCATGAGAAGGGTCAATTTCACATTTATTATCAGCTAAATCAAATCGCATTCTCGCTAGACGCGGATCTCTAGCAATGACAGTACGACCACCAATATTTTGAGTTACAATCCTTCCTCCAGGGTCAATATCGTAATTGATATTTGTTATTATTGAAGACTCAATAGAATCTTGATACACATCATCCAAATCGTCAGTTTGATTCAAACTATTCCAATCCGATTCTTTCAAACTACCAAGAAAAATCCTTCCATCCTTTTTATACAAAAACCAAATATTTCCTGCCGCAGGTTTGAAGCCCGCACGTGAGGAAATATACAATCTAAGTTCCGTTTTCTCCGGTTTAGGAAATACAAGATTAAGAGATATCTCTTGGCCATTAGGATAAAGTAGAAATGTCTGAGCTGCTTTCTCTCGATTACTGGCAACATTACCTACTTGAATATTGTCTAGGCCAAAATGATCAATTACCATTTTAGCTTCCGCGTCAGTTAAGGTGATTTGAGAATCATAAGACTCCCTTTCGGTCACAATAGAATATGCACCGTCTGACGCTCCAAAGAAGTCTTTATGAAAAGACCTAAATCTCATTTTTCAATTTGAATTTAACTGTTTTTATAATATTTTCCGCAATAGACTGTATAACCGGAACAGCCACCGAGTTTCCAAATTGCCTATAGGCCGCAGCATTACTTGATGGCAAAATATAATTCTCAGGATACCCTTGCAGTCTCGCGCATTCTCTTGGTGTCAGTTTTCTAGGATTTAATCCTACTTGAGGGATCAAACATTCTTTTCCGTCTTTACCATATCTCGCTACGATGGTATTAGATGGTTTTTCCAGATTAGCTGTAAAAGCCGTGAATCCTGTTCCTCTTTCTAAATTGTTTTTTGTACGCCTCTGGTGTCCCTCCCAAAGTTTGTTAGAGATAGTGAATTCTTTAGGAACATCAGATTCCAATATTTCCTTGAGTTTTCTTGGCTCATTTTCCCTTTGTGGAAATGTGAAGTTCTTATTTTCCTTTTTAAAGCAAACCATGAAAAACCTTTCTCTTTTCTGCGGAACCCATTTTTCAGCGTTTATTACCTCATAGTGAAAATCGTATTGCAATTCATCTTCTAAAATGGACTTAACTGTTTCAAAAGTCTTTCCCCCATCGTGTGTCTTAAAGTTCTTTACATTTTCAAGGAACACGACCTGTGGCTTTTTAATTGAAATTATTCTGGCAATATCGAAAAATAAATTACCTTGATTCTCGTCCTCAAAACCATGAGCAAGCCCCAGATGATTTCGTGCCGAAACACCAGCCAAGCTAAACGGTTGACAGGGGAATCCTGCTGCTAAAATTTCATGATCAGGTATTAGTCTATTAAGTTCATCATCAGAAATATTTTCTCCAGTAAAATCTCTCAGATCTCCGAAAGGATACTCTCCAAAATTTTGCTCATAAGTTTGCTTAGCAGAATTGTCAATTTCAGAGCTGAATACACATTTCCCGCCTAAGTTTTGTAATGCTATTCTAAAGCCTCCAATACCAGCAAACAGATCAATAAATCTGAATTTCAGATTGGCAGGGGAAGGGAATGGGATATCCCACTTAAAAGGAACAAGGTATTGATAGTCGAACTCATTAGCCTTTGTGATCTCTGGAATTCTCTCTACAATGTATTTGATTGCTGATTTCTTAAATGATGTAGAAACACCATTTACACTGTTCTGAAAATAATGGGTTATATAAGCATGTTCGTTAGTAAATTTTTTATCCTTGTGAAAATTCAATATTTCTTTAACATCTGTATATGTATTAGCCACGCTCATTTTAGATTAATTGTAGACTGTTGAGACTTAGTATTTTTTAAATACCTTACTTTTTCTTCAGCAAGGTGTAATATTTCCGATGAGTCTGGTTCAATATAAATTTGTCTGGCAATTTTATCACTTAAAAACGACTGTTTAAGTTTCTTTTCATCGATTTCGAAAAAGGTAGCAATTAACTTAATCATCTCCTTATTTGCATCCCTTTCACCACGCTCTATCTTACTTAACTTTAAGGTATCAATATCCAGAACCGCAGCAACTTTTCTTTGAGGAATTCTTTTTTGAATTCTGAGTTCTCTAATATATGATGCAAAATCCGACAGTTTTTGCATAGACAAAATAAAATAGACAATAATTGTCAAATATAGAAATAAGTCTATCAAAGTCCACAGTATTATATTAAATAGACGAGGTAACAAAGCAAAATACTTAGGATACGTTTAACTTTCACCAAATAAGAACTAGTCTATCGAGACGAAGTAGTTTGATATAGAAATTGCAAGCAAACAAAAAAATTATAGCATTTTCTATTAATTATTTGTTGTCCTGGATAATCATTGAGAATAATTGTTCAACCCACTCACCCCCACTTCCCCCTCAAATCCTTATACTTCGTCCTGCCAATAGGAATAAGCTCACCATTCTTTAGCTCGGCGATGTATTTGCTGCCTGGCTTTACCATGATCTCCTTTATTTCGGACATTTTCACGAGGTATGATTTATGGATGCGTTCAAAGGAGTGTGACAGCAGCTGCTCCAGCTTTTCGAGTGATTTGTCATGTAGCTCTTTGGTGCCGTCTGTGAGGTAGAGCTCTGTGTAGGCTCCTGCGCCTTTGCAGTAAAGCAGATCTTCAATGGGTATGAGTTGTATTCTCCCTCTTTTCTTAATGGCTAAAAGCTTAACCTGATGGGTTCCTGTTTTTTCTTTGGCAATGGCCCGGTTAAAGGCCTGCTCCAACCTTTCCTGGTTAAAGGGCTTAGGCACAAAGTCTAACACGCCGTATTCAAAAGCAGCAAGGGCCTGGTCTTTATGGGCGGAAACAATGATGGTGTGAAACGATTCGGAAACCGCTGTGCCAAGGATGTCGAAGCCATTATCACCGTTAAGGTTCAAATCCAGCAGCACCAAATCCAATGGGTTGTTTTTGATGAACTCCAGGGCCTCGGGAAGGGCGTCTACATGCTTTAACGAATCCAGCGCATCGCCAAAAATATCCTGAGTCATGCGTTCAATTCGCCTGGCTATCCTTGCTTCGTCTTCAATGATTAAGATGTTCATAGCGTTAGCAATATATTTTGATCATGTTTTTCCACCCCTCAGCCGTTGGCTCGGAGGTAAAGTCCCATTGAGTATGATAACTTTCAGTAAGTCGGGCCTTAATGTATTTTAGTCCGGTGCCTTCTTCCTTATGGCCCGTTCCCGGCCTTACACCGGCAGCAAACGTTAAAAAAGTGTAACACTTGTACTCACTATTCGACTCATAAACCAGCTTAAATTTAATGCTGTTATCTTCCAGCGGCAGGCTGTGCGTGATGCCGTTTTCCAATAGCGTGTGAACAATGGCAGGCGGCACCATTTGCTTCGGGTCTATGCCTTCTTCCTCCCATAGATAGTGCATTTCTTTCCGGTACTCCATGATCTGAAGGTGTGTACGGCAAAGCTCAATTTCCTGCGTAATGGGTATCAGCGTTTGGTCTTCGATCTGGTTAAAAAGATCAAACTCCTTGGCTAAGGCTTCAATAAACAATACGCCCTTCTTAGGCGACTCTTCCACCCAATCGATCAATGAGGTAAGCGTATTCATGAGGAAATGAGGCTGAATATTCTTTTTTAGCAATTCCAAACGGAGGCGGGTGGATTGTACCAGGGAGTTTTCGTATGCCAGGCGCTGAGCCTTCATGTTCAGTGATAATAGATACAACATGCCTAACAGAATAAACCCTAAACCGCTGTACAAGCTGATGACAAAACCAGAAAAGAGATAGACCACCATGGGCAAAAGCAATGTCACAAGCACGATCCAGGCACCTCTTACCTTTTTATAAGCCCCGTATGCTACTATGCCAAAAGAAAAACACCACATACTCAATACCATACCCACCGATCTGAAATCGAAAGCGTGATGTTTTATAAAGAAAATGAAAATAAGCACCCCTGCATATAGAATTAGTAGCAACCGTCGCCTTGCATAGGGAAACTGCATGGAGAAGTAGAAAGGGATCAAAAATGTAATGCCCAACAAAAACGAGCTGATGATCTGTAACCTGATGACATGCAGACTGTAATGTATAGGGAAATAAAATTCGCTAAATACCGTCAATACAAGAGAAAAAACGAGAAAACAGCAAATGCTGAAAATGAGCGTGGGATATTCGCTCTTGTTATTCAGAAACAGAAATAGAAAATAAAAGGAGATGATAAGAAACGCCCCCGCATAAATGTGCATATAGGATGCTTCGATGAGCCGGTCGGTCAACAGATCGTCATAATAGTCTATGTCTAAGCTCCATAATCCGGCATGATCTGGGAAATAATACAGACTCCCTCTGATAGCCAACAAGTGTTCTCCCTCTGCTGTCAGGTGCTCAGGAATACTATAAGTGCCCCACAATTTACCTTCAGGACCCAGTTGTGCTTCTTGTCCGGGATTCCCGTTTTTCCCAATCAAAACCCCATCCCAAAAAACCTCAAACTCCCCATAGACTTCAAGCTGTACACCATATGGATGCAATGTTTCCGGTGCCTTTAAAATATCAATGGGGACCCTAAACCAGAAAACCCTGCCATCATCGGTTATTGGCTTCCCTTTTTGCCATTCTCCATCATCCCAGTCTTTAGCCGCCCATTCCGGTTGATCTCCTATTTTGTGTACAATCTCACCCTCCTTGAAAACCGGAGGCTGAGAACAGGAAGTCATAAGCACCAAAGTGCACACCAAAAGAAGATAGGGTAAAGTTCTCAAATTCATTTCATCAGGTTCTACCAATGTAAAGTAACCATTATAAAATGGCTTTTTTGAGTAGTTCATTAAAGTATAGAGCAGTTGGCCAATTAAACCATGTATTTCAACAACCTACCCAGGGATTTAGCTGTATATCATTGAAAAATTCAAATAGCAAGGTATGGATATTTTAAAGAAATGCATCGATCCTGTTACGGGTAGGGGATTACGAATTGTAAAAACGCTCCTATTGATAAACATTATCTCCCTGAGTGCAGTACAGGCTCAGGAAAATAGTGAAAGCGGTTTTGACTTTCCCCTGCTCGAAGGTCCTTATATGGGTCAAAAACCTCCGGGGATGGTTGCAGAACCATTTGCTCCGGGCATCATCTCCAAAGAAGGCTGGGAACTGGAGGGTGTTTTTGCTCCCGGCATGAAAGAGTTTTACTTCACCACATCTCATGAAGAACCTTTTAGTCCCACGGTTATAGGCTTACGCCAGCAAGGCAATGTCTGGAAGAAATACATCGAATTCAAACGCAAAGGAGAAACAGTGTTTTCGCCAGATGGTAATCGCATGCACATGGCTGAAGGTTACAAAGATCGGGTAGGAGATGGCTGGTCGGAGCGCAAGAGCCTCGGGCCCATGTTTGACCGGGAAGACTGGGGAATTATGCGCTTGTCCGCATCTGCGATGGGTACTTATGTCTTTGACGATTATAAGAATGGTGATGTAATCCGTATTTCAAAGGTTGTAAATGGAGAACGACAGCAGCCCGTTGAAATGGGACCCATGGTAAACTCTGGCAAATATACTGCACATCCATTCATAGCCCCAGATGAAAGTTATTTGATTTGGGATAGTGAGCGGGAAGGCGGATTTGGTGACTCTGACCTCTATATCAGTTTTCGACAAGAGGACGGCTCATGGGGGCCTGCCATTAATATGGGTGAAAACGTCAACTCGGACAAATGGGATGCTTATGCCAGTGTTACTCCCGATGGTAAATACATCCTTTTCAACAGAGGGATAGATCAAGAAAATGATAATGTAGACATCTACTGGGTGGATGCTCAGATTATCGAAAACCTCAGACCCAGGCAATAACTCATATTATATATATATACATCAACTCAATTGAAAAGTAATACAAATAGATGAGAACAACGCAATTATTCCTACTGGCATGTGCCCTATCACTTAACATAGTATTTGGACAAGAAAGCAGTAAAAACGATCCTGATTTTCCACCCTTTAAAGACCGCTATTTTGGAGAAAATCCTCCTGGATTAATCCCAAAACTGTTTACTCCTGCCAAAGTTTCACCAGAAGGGGCCTTTGAAGGTGGCACATTTTCGCTAGATATGAAGACCTTCTATTTCACCAGAAAAAATGGAAAATATAAACAACGTACGTTTTTTGTTATCCACTATGAGAATAATCAATGGGGAGAAGAAACAGAGACCGATTTAAAATGGCCTAGATTCTCCAGGGATGGCAATATTATGTACCATGGGAATAAATACAGAGAAAGAACCCCGTCAGGATGGTCGGAACTCAAAAGCATGGGCCCACCTTTTACCGACAAGCATATTATGGGGTTAACCGTATCTAACCAAGGCACCTTTTTCTTTGATGAATATGAAAGACCGGATACCATTGGAGCCATCAGTTACTCACGTTTAATTAACGGTAAATATGAGCCCCGTCAAAAAATGGGCAGGGAGATTAACACCGGCACTTGGATTGCCCATCCCTACATTGCACCCGATGAATCCTATCTGCTTTGGGATGTAGTGAGGGAAGATGGTTATGGACAGGCAGATATCTACATCAGTTTTCGGGATAAAGATGGCCACTGGCTACCGGCTAAGAATATGGGCCCTTTAATAAACACAACTATGCAGGAAAGTGGTGCTGGCGTTACGCCTGATGGTAAATACCTCTTTTTTTCAAGGGGAGAGTGGAAGAAGAGAGCAGATGGTAGCACCTATTGGATAGCCAAACCCTATTGGGTTGATGCCAAGGTTATTGAGACGCTCAGACCCAAACCATGAAACGTTTTATACAAATTAAAAGGGGAGCCACCTTCCACACTTATCCGAAAATGGTTTGCATTGGCCTATAAAGTGTGGTAGGGCAGGCTTATGATCATTCAGGATCGGATGGGTCTGAGGCTAATGATGACCTCAGGGAGTTTTTAATGAAAGTAAAAGTATAGGAGAGTGACTATCCCCAGGAAATTTCTTCATAAGCCGACTCATATTTAACCACTAACTCATCAATTCCGTGCTTCTTAAAAGTCTCAATAAGCGTCTGAATGATGTAGACATTTACACGTACTTGATAGTCATTTTCCCCTTTTGTCTTTGCCATAGCAATTAACTCATCATGAGCCTGGTTAAAGAGTTTTTCACCAATGTCGATGGCCAAGTCCTTCTTGTTGAGTTGCAGCAAATAATCAACTTGAGCAGCATTGGAATAGTCCAGGGGATAAATAACAAGTGGCATCCATTTAAAACTGGAAATCAGCACATCAGAAGCCCTATCCGGTTCATTATTTTCAATAAGTGCATGGACTAAACTATTGATAACAAACCTATAGTTGAGGATAAAATTCTTTTTATCCTGCGAGGTTTCCTCGGTGGTTGGTAAGAAATTCCAATCAAATATATTTTTCACCAAATGATGCATCTTATCATAATCAACAGCATCCGTTAACCTGATGGGCAATAGTTGGGAACATAAACCTTCCATGACGATATGCTCCTCCAAATCAAAACTAACGCGGGACAATGCTGATTCATCAAAATAAACAGGACGAGTCCAGTTATTGGTCGTCAGTAAATCCAGTACCAATAAGTCCTTTAATTCAATGCCATTGATATTGGGTTTTACTGAGATGATCATCTTCTTTTTTAATCGATGCTTTTGCAAGCTTGTAGGCAAAGAATCATTTTCAAAAAATGATTCCGTTGTCAATTCAATGTCCCCCGATGGTATGAAATTATAATAACTATCTGCCAATGGCTTTTGCAGGCCCGGGTTATGTTCATCAATTAACTGTATATATTTATGGGCATTGACCACCTCAAGATTCGGCTCAATAGGCAGGTAAGCATTTGGCCCTGAAGCATCATAATCTACAGGATCAATGGTAAGTTCTATAGGTGTAAAAATTTCATTCCTACTATTGACCATTCTGATATACCTGTTCATATTGAGAAAACTAGTGACCATAACCGTTACATCTCTACGGATACCATATTTCGCCTGTAGATACCATAATGGAAATGTATCATTATCACCTCCGGTAAATAGTATGGCATTGGGCTCCAGTGAGTTCAGCACATTGCGCGCAAACGATAGATAAAAGAGGTCATAGATGTCATTTTCCAACTCCTTTAGTGCTTCCGTTTCATCACTATACATCATCAAATTGATAAATGACGTCACATGCTCGTTAGAGGCTTTTGTATATATGGAACCGACTATCGTTTCAAATTCAGGAGACCTTTTTGCAAGCATTTGAAAAGCTTCAATAGCAGCATGCTGATATTTCCGGTAAACTGAGAGTTGCTTTTCAGTAAGCGTTTCTGATGGTTTTAGATCAAACTGGCCTACAACATTGGAAATGCCATGTTTAATACTCACTAAACTTGAACTATAGGAGGAGTACGCTCTGCCAAGTCCGTATAGCGTGGTATCAGATAGAGTAGAAGGCTCCTTTCCATATTCATGGATCACATCCATTTCCCACCCTGCATAATTGTAATAAGGACAAACATCGAATATGTCGGCCCGCCAATCATTCAGCAGGGCTTCTTTCTCTTCAGATATCGCCCATGGACCTCTTTTGGTAAAATTCAATGGCAAATAATCTCCGGAAGCTTTATCCCAATACAGTTCATTGGTCAGTTCACTAAAATCTCCATTCTTATAAACTTCCGTGGAAATATGCCAGCCATCTGGCTTCTTTTGGAAAGTCAGTTGATAGTAATCATCAGAGTTAGGGCTATACTCATCAAATAATCGATTGACAATGGTTCGATAGGAGGGGTAAGCACTCTGACTATATAAAGAACAATATGAGCATAGGCATACCGCCAGGCATAAAATGGCTTTCATAAAGGGCGAAATTTTGCTTCAAAATTTGATTTGATAAGCAAGTCAAATAATTGAAAACTTCCAAACGATTTGGGGGTTGGGTTCTATTAGCGTTTCACCCCTTCATTAAAACTGAGCGCTAGTAGACCTCCTTACGCGCTGATGGAGGGGTTCTAAAACAGGATTAAAAGCAACTAATGGTCAATCGAATATCCAGTGGCTCAGGTTGATTACAGGAAGAGAGTGGGGCATGCTTTGCCGGACATAAATAATTGTAAAGTTAATCGCATTCTTGACATTAAAGAATTGAAAACTAAGCACAACATCGCCTATAATTCAGCCCGCCTGGATGGTTAATTCAAAGTTTTCTTATTTTTAACGAGGATTAGTCCTGCGGGCGATTCCACGTCGAAATCATAGCCCTAACGTTGTAACACCTTGTAAAACTGTAATCAACCACCATGAACTCAAAACAGGAAATAGTCAGCTTAATTCATGACGAGTTTGGAAAAGAAGATTTTTTAGTGTCCAAGGCTAGCTACAATTTGATTGAAGTAGCATCAGATTTATGGGAGTTCACCGTTTATTTTGAAACCACCGACTCCCTGACCAGAGTCCCTGAACTGGAAGAGGCAATATCGGAACCTAAACCCCATTTTGAAGCTACAGCACTACTAGATAAATCTTCATCAAGCCTTTATGAAGGAAAAGTAATCGAACAAGTCCAATCCTGGGATGAAAACAGGGAAGAAAACCTTTCTAACGTTTATTACTTTGAACATGCCAATCTGGAAAACTTAAGGATCGAAATATTGGAAGCTGATACAACTTTTATCAAAGCCCTAATTTCTGGTCGCACTTTAATTAATGGTTCAAATGGTAATAATCCGGATGCAACCATTGAAACGACACCAATCAAATTAATAAAAGACAAAACCCTGGAAAGAAGCGTTATGTAAAATGTGTTTTAGCACTACAGAAAATGAATATAGAAAAAGTATACCTTCCGAAAGAATCAATTTTAGCCAACACCAACTATGACTATGCAGATAGTTATAAATCGGAAGTAAACCATGGGGCTAATGAAGTTGATTCAGTGGCAGTAGGGAAAGCCTTTTTTTCTTCATCTCCAAAATGGATCACATATCTATTCGATCTAAGAAATCGATTAGTCTCCATTTTCGGGCTAAAGACCAGTGACCAAATAAAAGATAAGGAAGAAATATTAAACAATTTTAAAGGAAACCCGGGAGAGCAGCTAGGGTTATTCAAAGTATATAGCAAGACTGATAATGAATTAATATTAGGAGAGGACGACAAACATTTGGACTTCAGAGTCTCTCTGCTTTTAGACACAATTGCCCCCTCAAAAAGATCCCTGACTATCTCGACAATTGTTAAATACAACAACCGGTTCGGAAAGCTTTATTTTTTACTGGTCAAACCCTTTCACAAGTTGATAGTTCCTGCCATGTTGAAAGAAATAATTAAACACATTGAGATGGAAACCACCACCAACATCAAGTAAATATTCTCCTTAGACTGCTTAAGGTTCGGCATTCTACCTCATCGGAAAAGTTAGAAGGGAAACCTCATTCATCGCTGATCAAGGTACGAGATTTATTAATATGGATAGATAACGCACCTCACCTGCACCCTATGTAATAAAAATACGGAAATACGTAGCTATACCAAGCAATTAAACCATTAGCTGTTTAACCGCACATCTAAGCTCAGGTATTACACACCAATGAAACTGGCTTTTAGCCATTGTGGGAACTTTATTTGTTTTGGTGTTTCGTTTGTTGCAACCTTTCATTACAAAGGTAATTAAGTGGTTCTATGTGACTGGGTTCCCATCGGGAGCATTGTTAATATTGGGAAAAAATTAGAATATGAAAAAGATAATATTATGCCTTCTAGTGATTTGCGGCCTGAGTTCCTGCGTTGATGACAGTGAAGAAATCACCCCAAGATTGAATGATTTGAAGAACCTGCCCGTGGCTACAGATGGAGATGATGTTCCCACCAATCGTGGACAATAAATAATTACACTTAATAGGTATTTGCTCCTATGTAAGGATTCACAAGATTTTTATTCTTTTAATGATGAAATTCTGACAAGATTTGTGTGTCTAAACCTTAATGAATTTTGTCTATCAATAGAGTAATTGCACTTACACTTGTTGTATTGTGTTTTAGCCGTGTTTATGCATCCCCGAGAATAGATAGCCTGGAAATGGAGTTGGCTAAAGCGGGTAATGATCAAAAGCTAAGCCTGCTCTGGGACTTGCACAACGCAACATATTTTACCTTACCCACGAAATCGTTGATGTTCCTTAACCAGTTGAAGGAGCAGGCCGAGCAACTCAACAGCAAGTACTGGAAAGCAAAGTATCTCTATGGAAAATCGATTATACTTATTGATCAAAAACTCTATGGAGAAGCTATAGGGTTAAGTTTTAAGTCCGCCTCCATGTTTAGAGAGCTGGGAGAACATCAGGAAACGGCTGATAACCTTTATAATATTGGCAAAATGTATTCGGCAGCCCATGAATGGGACAATTCCTTATTCTATTTTTCGGAGACTCTACAACTGTACCTGAAAGAAGGCTCGTCCATGTTTCTTCCATATACTTATCTGGCTATTGGCAGGTGCTATGTAAAAAAAGGGGCCTATGACAAAGGCTATGATGCTTATATCAAAGCCATAGAAATATTCGAGAGCCGTAATGATGTCCAAATGCTAAATTGGTCGTATAACCTACTCGGTATTTTAATGTTTGAAAAAGGCGATTATCATGAAGCGAAAGAATACTATAATAGATCGATTTCATTCGAAGGTTTGAAAAATTTGGATAGAAAAAGAGCTATGGCGATCAATAACATCGGCGAGGTATTGTTAGCTGAAAACAGACTTAAAGAAGCTCGGCAACATCTGAACAGATCTTTAAAGCTCAAAAAACAATTGAATGATGCAGATCTCATATTAAGTACAGAGATAACCCTTTCGAAACTAGATCAAAAAGAGCACTTGTACGACAGTATCATTAATAGGTTGATACCTGCCATCAATGGCACCCATTTAGATGACTACAATGAAAATATATTAGAAGTTTTAACCTTGGTTACCAACGCATATGAAAACCTGAGTGAAACCTATAAACAGGCTCATGTAGATGACATCATCAGGTTCAGTCAAATGAAAGATGATCAGATTTCATACCTGAAAGACCTGAAAGAAAACCTTGAAATACTTAACAACAAATTTATCATAGAACTTTCGGTAGAGCAATACACGGCTGATGAGCAGTTGTCTCAGGCAGGCAGCAAGCTCAACCTCGCCTGGACTATCTTTGCCATAACTGTTTTGTTGCTGTTGTTGGGCGGTATTATCCTGTATCTGAAATACCGGAAAATCAACGCTATTAAAATTGAAAAGACCGCCATACTCGAAAACGTAAAGCGGATCAATCAGGAAGGAGTAGATTATATTAAAAGCAGGGAACCGCTCTATTGAGCAGGTTTCATTTGATTGACATATTTATCTTAAGAACAATATCTTTAAGCCTCATATTCTCTTCGATAAGTTTATCGGCCAGATCATACACCTCCGTCAGCGCCTGTTTCAATTCAGGTTTGGAAAGGCTGTTTACATCCTTTCTTCTGATGCCTGTAGAGGTGGTGATGTCTAACTGAACAATGTCATTTTTGCTTTCGTGCTCAGGTAAGCCCAGAAGCGCCTCAGCCGAAACGCCAAGTATATCCATAAATACAGGGAGTAACTCCAGTTTGGGTTGGTTCCTGCCATTCTCGTACTGAGATATCTGGTTACGGGTAAAGGATATACCCGTTCTTTTGCTCAATTCGGCCGCCAAGTGCTCTTGGTTGAGCCCTTTGCGTTCTCTGATTTCCCTAAGTCTTAAGTAAAATTTATTTACTTTATTCAAATTATATCGAATTTATAGTTCAATATGTAAATATTATTTACTATAATTGTCATAGTGATACGATTATAGTTTTTTAAAGATAAGCTATTTCCTGATTCACCCGAATTATTCAATCCAATTATTTTGGAGCAACCATTTAGCAATATGAACATGGAAATATTAAACCAACCTCAACTACAAATATTGCACACCTCCATACAGGCTATGCAGGTAGTAAGGCTATTTACGGCCTTAAAATCAACTTCCATCTGCCAGCTGGCTATGGCTAAAGTCGAAGCCCTTGCCCATGACCTCGACCGCGACATACTGTATTTTCAATATGGTCGCCAGCTGTTCTTTTGTAGTAAACGGTTGAATAAACTCATCGCCAAAATAGATTTTAAGTTTTAGAAGGCTCCTGAATGCAGTCTATAAACATTAAAAAAGTAAAGAAAATTGACGCACTTATTCAGCAACAAAAAACAGGTAAACCCAAAGATTTTGCGCGCACGCTGAATATGTCCGTAAGTAACCTGCATTACCTGCTCAGGCTACTCAGAGAAGAACTCAACGCCCCCATAATATACGACAGACAGCTAAACACCTACAGGTATAGCACTGCCGGAAGCATAGTACTCGATTTTATCAGCAATAAAAAGCCTTAAAGACACCCCGTTTCATGCTGGGTTTAGGTTGACAGCCATCAAGGGGAGGAGCAAGTGCCTCCCTGCGATGGCCTCTAAAAACTATTCTGTAATGAACAAAAACACAAAATGGGAAGAATCCCAAAACAGGTATGCACTCCTGCTCGAAGGCGTGAACGACCTCATCAGGAACACCACCAGGCTGGCGGAGACCTACGAAACCACCAATGTGGATTTTGCACAACTGATCTACGAAAACGGCTTATATGAGCTGATGAAAAAAGCAGAGCAGCTAAAGACCTACGAGCGCAGCTTCGAATTCATGTACTACAGCATGAAAGGCCAGGTAGAGCAGCTAAAGCACCTGCGGGAGGTGTTGCAGGTATGCATGATCAGGGATCCATGTAACATCTCCTCTAACTAAATCTGGAAATGGCCCTGTTTAGACAAGCAAACAATTATTTTTTCTTATATTTTAAAACCAATTACAATCATGATTAAAAAACAGAAAACGCTATTACTAAAAATCCTGTTAGGCAAACTTGCTTTACTGCTAATGGTTTGCAGTAATACCTTTGCCCAACACATCTTTGATGATAATGTAAAGATTAAAGACTTAATTCGAGAATCGAACACTATAATTAAAGGGGTAAGAATAACCAAAGTCCCTCAATATTTTTATTTAAACTCAGACGGTAGTGATAAAATATTCAATAGTGTACAAATCGAGGTTCAAGAAGTATATAAAGGGGACATCAGACCGGGCGAACTGATAGAATATACAATTGAAGGAGGCATTTTAGATGGCAAGGAATACTACCCAGACAACAACGGGGCGTTAGTTGGAACGATGGAATATATCCTAATTTTAGCACCATCAACTGTTGATAGTAAGTTCGAGGATAGCCCCAAAGTATTCTCTCCTTATAAGCCCGGATATAGTCATATAATGTTTGCGGAATCAACATTCTCAGCGCTCTACAAAAATCAACAATTTAAAACCCTAAATGACCTTTATGATTTTTTGGATGAAAATGGTTTACATATAGCTCATGATAAAAACGATCCGAAAAATCAAATGGACCCTCATTCTTATAGAAAACAATTTGTAAAACAGCCCAAGGGTGTTAAGGTCGAAAAAGTTGAAAGTAGCTTCAATACCAAGACTCTAGATTCTGTTGAAGAGAAAAAAGATCCCGAACAGTTCATTATAAATACTGATGGGAAATCCCAAAAAAAAGATTTCAAAAAAAAAACATCAAAGTGCCGAAAGAAAGACAACTAACCAAAGTCAGAGTGTTGAAGAGCAGACCGCCTTGCGAACAATTGCAGGGATAGGCGAGTCTATAACAATAACTGGTTCGGGATTTGGTTCAGTTCGTGGAGATGTGCGATTGATATCATCAGATGGGGGGAATTTACTTCCTGGGCTTGACGATGTTGATTATATAAGTTGGAGCGATACCAAAATAGAGTTTTACTTACCGTCAAGAGTTTACAACTTTGAGGGAACAGGAACGCCACCATCGCCAGCAAGTGGCATCATTGTAGTACGTAAAAAAGATGGGACTACAGTTAATATAGATGGTGAGCTCGATATAATTTATTCTATTGATCAAGAAATTACTTTCTCAGGAGGTCAGCCAATAGATAAAAAGAGTAAGTTTATTGCCCGTATGTTTTGTGATGAAGGCTTTGAATTTATTATTAATGACGACCTACTTAATAATACTCAAGCATTAGCCCGTATCGAAGATGCATTAAAATCCTGGTCTGAGTATTTGTTTTTAGACCTGCACTTAAAAAGAGACGCAAACGGAAATTATGTATCTAAACCATATACCACCGCCGTTGAAGATGGTGAAAATATGATTGTTTGGACTTCTTCCAGTTCCAGCGCTATGGCTACACAACGCTATAGAAATTTAGAATGCGATAATACCTATTCAACAAGTGACCCTTCTATCAAAGCCAGATATACACAAGATGAAAAAGATATATTGATTTACCCTTACCTGGATTGGGATTATTCTGAAAAAGGAAAGCCCAAGAGTGGTACCGACTTTTACTCATCTATTTTACACGAAATCGGCCATGCAATTGGTTTAAATCATATTATAAACTACGAGAATACAGACAGAGAGCCTCTTTTAACAGAATTAATGTATTATGCTGGCTATGCAAATAATTTAACCGCATCAGAAAGGATTGACCTTGAATCAGGACGAAAAGCTTCTCTCTCAGGAGCTGCATACATCATCAATAACAGCAAGGAGATATCATGGCAGTGTTCTAATTATACATCTATATTATCTAAACAAACCCCTTGCACTGAAGTAGCTCCCTTGATTCGTGGATATGGCAATCAAAGTGATTATGATTTTGACACTGAAACCGAGGTGGTATTGTTATACTACGACTTCTCAAAAAATTCAATAGGCATAGATATAGAATACAAGATTAATGACAATACATGGCAACACTTTAATCAATTAACCTACGGGAGCATTGATCCGGGTAATAGTTTTGCAATCAACTTGCAGGGTCTTAAGACAGGAAGTAGATACACCTTTAGAATTCGTACCGTAAATTCTTCAGGAAACTCTTCAAGTTGGAGATATTTTGATGATGTCATTCCTAGCGTCGTTACAGGCGTTAACGATGATATATACTTAACTGGCAATGATATTATCAACGCTAATCAATATGTTTCCTATGACGCACGATTCACATCAAACAGCGGTGCCATTCCCGTTGAATGGTCATGGGAACTAGTTTTATTTAAAGCCAAGAGTCAAGAAGTTGTATATTCAAAACACAGAATGTCCAGCAGCTACATGCAAGAATGGGGCTTTATTGCGCCAGATTCAATCGCTGAGGAATCATGGGCTAGAAATAGTAATAATAGAATATTGGGAGAGGTTCGTCTAAGAATGCGAGATGATGGAAATTATTGGAATGAAACACACATTCCAATAAAATTTGGCTATAAACCAACAAAACCCCAAATCGTCAATTTTGTCCATTTAAATTCATCTATTGAGTTAGAATACTTCGTACCGGGAGCTGATAGCTATAAAATATACTATGGCAGTCAGCCCGGAAACTACACAGGCCAGGGCCTCGATCAGGGCGATTCCCCGATATCCGCAGGCAGCACCAATGTATTTGACCTATCGGGCCTGTCGCTTTATGAGGATTATTATATCAACGTTACGGGACTGAACCAGTTTGGTGAAAGCGTCTACTCTGAAGCTTTGTTTGTACCACGCACGATTCCTGCCGGAGCCGATGCTGCTCACCCTATTGAAATGGGCACGCTTAAATCAGGGATCAAACAGTATGATATCCAAAACAACACCACATCAAACAACTTTGGCAACAATTACTCCGGGCCTTACAGCCAGCCCAGTGATGACATATACTACAAGTTTACCCTCACTGAACAGGGAGATGTGACGCTCAACACCTGCGGCACCAGTACCGACACATACATTCACCTGCTGGATGCCAACGGAAATCACATACAATCCAATGGCAATGGCTCTGAATATTGCTTCCCAGGCACTGATCTAGGTTTACAGCAGTCATCCGTTCTCAGCCCTACGGGAGGCTCTTCCTACATCAAAAGCAACCTCGCCCAAGGCACTTACTACCTGGTCGTGGAAGGAACCGGCAGTATTTCCGGTGATATCAATACCTCCTTTAAGCTGAAAGTACCCAACTACCTTTATGATGTAAAATGGACGGACCTTTACCGTGCCAGCGTATCAGGAACCACCATTACCAACACCAACACAACCTATGGCTGGAAGTCAGCCGCAGCCTCTGTCAATGCCATTGCTGCCAGGGAGTCCGGCTGGGTAGAACTGGTAGCAGACCACACCGACAGACCCCGCATGATTGGCCTTTCCAGATACAACTGGTCTAACGGCACGGACTGGGGCAAACACTGGAGCACTATACAGTACAACATGTACTTGCAGCCCGGCGGAAAAATCTCCATCTATGAAAGTGGCGTACTCAAAGCTGGCAATATCGCCACCTATAAGGTGGGTGATAAGCTGAAAATAGAAAGGGCAGGAGGGGAGATCTCCTACAAAGTGAACAACACCACTCTTTACTCCTCCCAGTGCGACCACTGGGACAGCTTCATCGTAGACATGTGCCTGAACATGCCTGGCGACAGCTTCAAAAATGTCAAAACCACGGCATCGCCTCAATCTACTTTTAGAGCGGCACAGACAAGCCTGCGAAGCACATACCCAACAGCACAGCCCAACTGGAGCGACAGCACCAGCGTAGACCAGCTCTTCGAAGGGAACCTTAGGGTTTACCCCAACCCCGGAGCCACTGATGTTGCGATCAGCTTCAACAGTGATTACGCCATGAAGCTGGGTATGGAGATCACCCACGAAGCTACCGGAAGAAAAGTATACCAAAAATCCTGGGCCATACTGCCCGGAAACAACGAACGCAAACTGGATGTACTCAACCTGCGAAAAGGCTACTACCTGCTGACTTTTAGTCTCGCTGGTAAGTCGTATGTGGTGAAGTTTCAGAAGTTGTAGATAAATGATAAAAACGCCCGTCATCAGCATTTGGCGGGTGTTTTTATTAATATCGACCTAGCGACTCTTTAAACACCGTCACTGCGACGAGCATTCCGGTATTCGGTAATCAGTAATGGGGTATTCGGTGTGTGCAAGGGTATTTAGCCTTAATCACAGGCGGGTGGGACGCCCACGAATAGCGCGGCCCGTTGAAGGGATGGATTGAGCGTTTGAAACGGGCTTGATTCGTGGTGCCTTTTTCTTTTGTTTCGTTTTCTTTTTGGGCATGCAAAAGAAAATGAAAACCAGAGATAGAACCACTTATAAAGCGATCAGGAGTGCTTAATCTTCTTNAATCTTCCTGCTCAATACAGTAATCGGTATTCGGTAATCAGTAATGGGGTATTGTGTGTGGAAGTCAGAGGTCGGAAGATCAAAGAAGAACAGTTGACCAGTAACAACCACACAAAACCCACGTCATTCCGGAATTTTCGAAGTGAAGCGGAGAAAATATTCGGAATCCCCACGAACGAGGGCAGAGGCCGATGATTGCTCAACCACCCAAAAGACGCCGAGTCCTCTGCGAGAGACATCGGCTGGGAAGAAAGGTGTTTAGCCTTAATCTCAGGCGGGTGGAACGCCCACGAATAGCGCGGCCCGTTGAAGGGGTGGATTGAGCGTTTGAAACAGGCTTGGTTCGTGGTGCCTTTTTCTTTTGTTTCGTTTTCTTTTGGGCATGCAAAAGAAAATGAAAAC
>NZ_JAEUGD010000039.1 GCF_016775155.1 Fulvivirga marina
AAAAACAGTTCAAATTTAAGTTGTTTTCTCTACTTTTAAACTGTCCTATTTTCGGGGGTGCTTACACATTCAGTAAAGATTTTCCACTTTTCCATTTCAAATAAAAGAGAATATCCGATCTGTTTTCCTTTAATGATTGTAGCAACTGTGAATTGACCTTTTTTGTCTTCGGGACTCTTATAGCAAGCTGATTATCATTGATTAAGAGTTTTATACCTTCGTTATTCAAGTCATTTATAATTGATTGTATGGTTTCAAGTTGAGTCATTAGTTAATTATAAGATTGAATTAGGAGGAGTGTTGATGTGTTTTAACGATTTTAGACTTCACATAAGGTTTTTTCAAACAGTCTTATAAAGGAGTGTATACCATCAGTATCATATAGTCCTGAATCATATCGAACTTTCAAGCTAAGCGTGCTATTTCTATCTACCAGAAAGTGACAATCAATATCGAGGTTGATGTGTTCATCTTGATCAGATTTGACTTGCTGAAATCTTAATAATTCAGATTCTGTGGCTATGATCGGGTTATTTCTGTGGTCTTCATAACGAAGGTTGAATTTCCAATAATGACCTGTCATTGTTCTTCCTTCTGCCTTGATAAGCCTCCAGGTATGATCCATTAATGAATGGGCGCGGAAATCAATATTATCGTCATTAGCTCTTTTAACAGTCTGGACTATTTCATGAAAATTATCCGTTGATTTGATAACTGTCCGAATTAAAACAATATCTGCATAGTATCCAATTTGGTTTTTAAAGTCCGGGTGATCTCGATTGAATAGTGCAGTACCAATTATTGTATCTTCCTGTCTGGTCTTTTTCAATCTGGCAATATGAAATACCGCTTGAAGGATAATAAATGCCGTTGTGCTATGTTCTTTAGCAAGGCAATTTACTTTTTCTAAAAGAGTTTGATCAATAGCAAGAGAAGTGTTCTCTGGTACATTGTTTCTGACAGCATTGGTGATCTGATTAATAGGTGAAATAAACTCATTAGGCAACTCTGGAAACTTTGTTTTCCAGTATTTTTTATGAGACTCACAGTTCCTTGTAATATATCTACTCTCGGCGCTCAAATATTCTTTAAGCTGGAAAGGTAAATTCGGTAGTGGAGATTTTTGTCCAGTACTGAAGGCTTGATACAGTACAAGCAACTCTCCTAAAAAAACCTCCTTAGACAGCTTATCGAAAATAATGTGATGGGCTAGAATGCTTAATGTATATCTTTTATTTTCCTCCTGAATTAGCCGTATAATACATAATGGGCCGGATTCAAGATCGAATTTGAAGTCTTTAAAACTCCGATATTGTTGAACTAACAACTCTTTTTCATTTGAATCACGAACGTCAAAGAAATAAAAGTGATTTTTCGGTTTAGGTTGAACAGACATTAGATTAATACCATTCAAATGACAGAAATTAGATCTCAGGCTTTCATGTCGCTGAAATAAATAGTTTATAGCGGTAGTAATAATATTTAAGTCCAGAGTGCCTAAAATTTTAAATTCATAGCTTAGCTTACCTACAGATTTATCATGAGTATTTTGAAATATCCAGAAATTTTGCTTGGGGCCTACCTTAAAATAGATGCTTCCATTTACTTCTATTTCTTCAGCTTCCAATCTTAGATTTTTATGAATCTGCTTTTTTTCAAAGTGAGCAACTAAAATATCCTTATTGGTTTTTAAACTTTTCAATAACTCCTCATTGACCTTCTTACCCTTTTTATATCTAACGGCCAGACTACCGTCATTGTATGACAGTTGAACGCCTTCTCTATTTGCTTGCTCCAGTAGCAGTAATGCGCTATGCTTAGTTTGAATCGTCATTGTCTGTTATATATAAATAGTTTCAAATTCATCTTCATCAAAGTCTTCCTGTTCTGTGTGTAATTTAAATGCTTCTGACAGTAGCTTAATTGTAGGATACTGAAATAGCATTTTCAAATCAATCTCAATTTGAAGTTTATTCAGGATTAAGTGCATCATGTGCATTGCAAGAAGTGAATGTCCACCAAGTGCGAAGAAGTTGCTGTTGGTACTGATTTGCTCTTTTGGCACCTGGAGCACCTCACTCCAGATGTCAACGAGTTGCTCTTCGACCTCATTTTGAGGGGCGATGAATTCCTGGATACCTACTTCGGGTTTAGGGAGTGCTTTTCGGTCTACTTTACCGCTTCGGTTGAGAGGTAGCTCCTCCATTTTGATGAAAAGCGTTGGAACCATATAATCCGGCAGCTTTTGCAGCAGGTAGTTTTTCAGTGTTTGGCTGTCAATAAGATCCTGAGCAACGAAGTAAGCGACGAGTTGTTTATCATGGTTTTTGTGATGGGCCACCACGACGGCAGCCTGCACCTGAGGGTGGTAGGCGAGCTGACTTTCGATCTCCCCGAGTTCGATACGGAATCCTCGAACTTTAACCTGATTATCACTACGTCCCAGAAACTCGATGTTACCATCGGGCAGCCACCTGGCCCGGTCCCCAGTTTTATACAGTCTTTCCCCTTCATTAAACGGGTGATTAATGAATCGCTCTTTGGTTAACTCCGGCTGATTGAGGTACCCACGAGCGAGCTGTGCACCACCAA
>NZ_JAEUGD010000004.1 GCF_016775155.1 Fulvivirga marina
AAAAACAGTTCAAATTTAAGTTGTTTTCTCTACTTTTAAACTGTCCTATTTTCGGGGGTGCTTACATTTTAACCTAACGGTTTGGCTATGCGCAGTGTCCCGAAGGGCACTGCGTATAGGTTATTGTGTAAGAAGCTGGAAAGAAAGCGTAAAAACCTTATTCGATTAGGAGTGAAACAAGGACAGGCATATGCCTGGAGCAGAACCCGAATGGGTGGATGGGCAGTAGCTCAAAGCCCGATTCTAGGTACTACAATAACCTTATCACGGCTCAAAAAGAAAGGGTATGAAAGCATGATGGATTACTATTTGAAATTCAAACCTGAAATTCAGTGAACCGCCGTATACGAGACCCGTACGTACGGTGGTGTGAGAGGCGCACCGTGGGCTTATGGCTCACGGCCGTCTACTCGATTAGCGGCTGCCTATTCCTCTAATCTTTTAAGTGGAATTATTTTGACAATATATTTTCCAATATCTTGGTTTTGTGTATGAACTCCATTTATTTCCAAATATTCATTATCAACATGTTTTATATTTTGCCATTTTGCTTCAAACACAGTAGGAAATAAATAAGGGTCTATATCACTTTCTAAAAGAGTTAATTGTCCATAACTATCGTAACCATCATATGTTACCATAATTCGCATCTGTTCATTAGTTAATTTGTTTTTTGCAGTTGTAATACTAACAATTGAGTTAAACTGAATAATACTATGACTATTCATTAATTCATGTTGCTGAACAAACTCCCTTAATTGCTGATTATTTATATATTTCTGTTCCATTTTATTTGCTATACCATTTTAGTTATTGTTACTTCTCTTTATTCTAGATTCAACTTCATTAATTAAAGCAATGTTTTTTTCAAACAATTGAAAATTGTTCTCTTGTTTAAATACACTGTCGATTTCTTCAAGTTTTTTAATACTATTAGTCATTGTGACCTGAAAATTTCTGTGATACTCATTGTATGAGTTTATAATTTGCTCATCAGAGATTTCTTTGTTTTCAATTGTCTCATTAAATATATTTTGGTAAGCATAATCACAAAGTTGTGATATGCTTTCAAGAATACTAAAATTCAAGTCATAAACGATATTGAAATTGTCAGGATTATAAACCATAAACCAATTTTCAATTATATTATTTAAGAGCAGTTCTACTTGATTGTAATTTTTAAGTGATGAAATTACTTTCTCAATGGAAGGGTTTAATCTTAGTATCATTGGATTGATGGAATTCCAAGTTGCAATTGTATTCGCAATGAGCCCAGGAATAGCTGTCATGGTTGGTCTCCGATTAACCTTATTAATTTCTCGTTGAATAAATAATCTAAAATCCAATAATGTCCTTCTTTTCCAACTTCCAAATATGTATCGATGCCTATGAATTGTAATGACTTCAACTCTATGTCTCCAACTTGTATCTGTAAAATTGCTTGAACCGTAATACAAATCATTTTCTGTCATAAGCCACTTCGAATGATTGTTCCCATTTAGTATTAATCCGATTCCATTTGTCAAGCAGAAATTAATTATTGCTGGTTGATTATTGTGATAACCTGTAAGATTAGGTGGTATCACCATTAAAACAGGTACTCCTTGTCTAACTTTTGCAAGAAGAATACTAAAGAAAGTATAACCAGCAGTCTTAAAAGTAAAATTGTAACCACCTACAATAATAAAAGAATTTGCGTTATTTAATATGTCTAATATTTCAGGTGTGATATCTTCACCGCTATCCTTGATGCCCCATATTGAATAATGATTG
Organism: Fulvivirga marina; assembly: GCF_016775155.1. Lineage (GTDB taxonomy): Bacteria > Bacteroidota > Bacteroidia > Cytophagales > Cyclobacteriaceae > Fulvivirga > Fulvivirga marina. Next base: position 1,774 of record NZ_JAEUGD010000004.1, read on the forward strand.
TTGCCTATCATAATATTGTTTTAATAGTTGGCTTGTTCATGTTTTTGCGTTGCTATATGTTTCTTAGGTTGCCGCTAACAATTGAATATGTGCAACGTTGCACATATTCACATTATATAAGCACTTAAATCAACTAACGCATACAAACGACAACAATCGGATTTATCAGCACTTTAATACACTCATTTCGCTCAACAGTCGTTTAAAACTTTCCCAACAGCACAATTTACTTTCGGAAAGTCATCTTTGCTTATGTGAACGAAATTTAAAGCTAGTCAATGCTGAACTACTTTGTCAATACCCAACCTTGGGTATATTGAGTAAAAAAATCAATGATTCCCTAATGCACATACGATAAAGCTATCCCTTGACAAAAATCAAATATCATGAACCAAGAATATAAAGAAACCCTATTAGTCATAAGAGCAGGACAAAAGATTGAAATAGATAACATGAGTTTCACCATACAGAAAACCTCACCATTCATAATGAAGGACGACCTGGCAGTTACCCTCTAGGGGAGTAAGCCCCATGCCATCACCTTGCACCCAACACGAATATTTAAATACAAAGACTACTTATGGAAACCTGAAAAAAGAGGGATCAAATTAAACACAACCGATGGAGGTTGCTTTACCCATTTCGATCCGTTTGATGAAAGAGAATATAAAGACTACCTGAAAGACGAACTAGCCAAAGAGGAGAAAATACATTGCATAAGCGCATTTATAAACACTGAAATTAACCCACGTATAAACTATGATTTTGATAAGGCATTTAGTGAGCTAGACGGGATAGGACAATGAAGGGGAGCGGGCGTTAGGAGCATTTTCAGGGAAGGCCAACCGTGAGCCTTCCCGGATTACTTAAATCACCCATTGGGCGGATCACCAAGTTTATCAAAAATGATTTGTATTTGCCTGGGGTTGTAATATCTCCCTGACCTTTTTCCTATCAGGTGTTGAAAAGGCTTTAACCAGGAATAGAATGTTTTTCTACTTACATCATAGGCCGCCGAAAGCTCACCTACCCCCATTCTTCCAAATGTCTTTGCGCTTTTAATATTTTCCTTCAACATATCTATATATTTTTTTGTTAACACTTTATTTCAGTTTACGGGAACCCTGGTTGAAATTTTCACCCTGCTTTCAAACTATGCCGAACTAGGTTGATTTGTACCGGACTATACAGGTTTATGCAGGATTATACATTAATTTACGGTTCAAATATTTCCATTTCCCCGCCCTGGTTAAACCTGCCGTTCTGTATGGCATAGCCCTTTTCCGGCACATGTATGATCACGTCTACGTCATGCTCAAACTCTTTACTGCCCCGTGCCCTGCCGTCCTGGGTGACTTGGGAAATGTAGACAAAGGATACACCCGGATTTTCCTCCTTCATTCGTAGCAGGTCGTCCGGGGATAATTTGAGCTTGGTAATACTGTCCAGGAATATAAAGTCATACCCTGAGAGATCACCAGGAATATAGCCACTGGCAATAAGCAGGTTCGGATGCGCTACGCCCTTCTCCCTTACCTTATCCTGTATGGTGTGGCCTATACCTTCCTCTTTGGTGAGATATAATACCCTGCCGTGGTTAGCGGCCAGATAACCGGCAAACTCAACCGCCAGATAACTCTTGCCAAACTTCGGTGCGCCATAGATCAGGACACTAAAGCCCGGCGTAGGATCACCTATGAAATCAAGCCACTTACCGGTAAACCCTAAAGTCTCAAACTCCAAACCCATGAGGTCAACACTGCTGATAATGCGTGTATCCTGGTGAAGATCTTCACCCGCACTAGTGCCTGGCTCCAGTCCCTCCAGTCCAAGTACTCCCTGCAACCCCTGCAAAGCTGTAGCACTAATTTTCAAGGGTTCGGTTCCCATGTGGCAACCGTAGGATTTAAGGCTTTCCGACACTTCCTGGACATACTTAAAATAGGGGTCAGCCTGGGTAATTTTCTTTTTCTTCTTCGCCTGGACAATGGCATTATACAACCGGGTGGCCTTGTCGCTGTCTACCTGCTTACCATGCATCCCGATATATCTTTTTAACAGCCTTACACTTTCCCGTACCTGCTCACTGCCTGTTACCTCTCTGAGCCTTTCCAGGGTCTTATTATCAATGCTTACCCGGATGGTCTTGCCCATCTTGTTATAAGTATTGACCGCCCATTTTTGAATGCCTTCGATCAGGTTGGCGTTAGGGCTGGTCTTCCGAATCTTCCGTTCCACAATTTTACGTTGCAAGGCATTCAGGAAAAGTAAAATGCTTTGCCTGGTCTTTTCCTTCCCGTGTATGTTCAGAACGCGCTTAAAAAGCAGGGTTTCTTCACCCAGGGCAATAAGCCAAACTAATAGTGATGTCCTGTCCGGATAAACAATGTAAAACACCTTAAAACGGTCTGTTACATGCTATTACATTTAAAATCTGACCATTACTGCTAAGTACGCTCAATAAAGGTAAAATAGGAATGTCTCAGGGTCGACGCGATGTTTATCCAGACCTGTGATCACGTAATCAATTTTGCGGTTGGGTTGCAATAGTTCTTCATAGGTTCTTGTTTTACGATTTAAAAATGATTGTTTTGTGTTTATATGTTTTATTGAAATAGTAATAAAATAATAATACACTTTATAATGTGATCAAAAGTAACATTAGGGACATTTAAGAACACTTTAGCGCCATTTGCACCCAAATATAACCTATATGATCATTTTATTAAACTTGTGTCATTAAAAAATGCTGCATGAATCAATACAATATTTTAACAAAAAATTATTTTGACTCTAACAAACACTAACACACGCTAACACTACTTAACACGAAGTCATTTGTCAAAATTTTCTACCGTTTCGGTCCGTTTCAGAAACTAGAAATTAGGGGGATCATAGTAAATTTTAATCACTTATGTCGGACTCAGGTTTGTAGCCATGGAGGGCGCGTAGAAAGTCAGTATATTTTTCAAGATGCTTACAGTTAAAAATATTACAAAATAAGTGCAATTTTTTACCAAAAAGAAAATATAATATCTGGTCTTATAAAAATTGGCTATACAATTACTATATAGTACTAGTATGGATAAAACTTACAGGTAAACAATGACGTGACAAAGAAGGCCAAAAATGGAAGGCTTGCTTAATATTTGAAAATAGATGATATAGAAACCAGGTTACCAAAAAATTGCCAGATAGGTAAGTTTGAATCATTTAAAGCAGAAGGAAGTCTTAACCCTAGATTAACACATAAAAGACCTCCTTCTTACTTATATTGATACAGGCTATGGAGTAAAATATTTTAATATTTTCAACTGGTAGATGCTTTAGTATTTTCTGCAATTCTCAACATCCTCATATTCCAATGCGACCGGAAAAAGTTTCTTTATGTAAGGTAAATCCTTAAAAATTAAGAAAGTTTATCAAAAGGACTCGATTACTAAAAAATAGCTCATAATACTCTTTAACTGGTAAAACGTATAACATATTTATTGATCTGTCACGGTTAAAAGCGTTTCTCAATCCTTATGATTAAAATAGACCTTTTTCAAAAATAATGTTCAAAACTTACATATGATTAAAAAGTGTATTCGAGTATTAATTTTATATAAACCTTACTAACAATAGATAATAAGTTACTTTGGATTGGCTCAGGACCACAAATGGTTTACGTTTGAAGGGTTCAATCAAAAAAACAAACAGCCTCATGAAAAATAACTTTAAAACCTTGATATCCCGATCATTGCTAGTACTCACGTTTTTAGGTTTCTCTTCAATATTTGTAGGTTGCAGTGATTCAAATGAAGAGGAACTGTTCAATGAGAATATCCAGCTTAATGATGCAAAAGACAACAACGGAGGTTCGACCAACGATCCAGAAATCATATGGCCCTCATGAATCCAGAAAAACTTACATAAGACATCTTCAAATTCATAATCACATTTTATAAAATGCCATTTGGTCCTACTATTGCAGGTAATCAACCAATCACCTGAAATACCATGACCAAATGGCTCCTAGTAATTTTACTACCTTTCTCTGCCTACTCCAAAACAGACAATGCATTATATTACTACCAACAAGCACAACAACTTCTTAAATCTGATCAAACCAAGGCTCTGGATTTACTGGAAAAGAGTATAGCTATCGCAGAAGTGAATGAAAATATAGAAGAATTTGCTAAAGCTTGCTACCTCGCCGGATGTATTTATTTGGTAAAAGACAATCAATACAATGCACTTAAAATGTTTTATGATGCACTTAAATCTAAAAATGATACGATTAGATCAAATGCATTTAATAATATAGGCGTAACGTTTTTTAAAAGTTATTCCTATAGAAAAGCGGTTGAATTCTATTTGAAAGCACTCAGTCTTAAACAGCAATTAGGCGAGGTTAAAACCATACCAGCAATATGCAGGAATTTAGGAATGTCATTTCGTTATTTAGAGAAATATGATTCAGCTCTTTACTTTCATAAGAAGGCTTTAGCATACTATGATCGAAATATAAATACTGAACATTACTCACTCACATTAAATGATATTGGCTTGGTTTATAAAGCTGAATGCCAATATGAGTATGCCATAGACACTTTCCAGGAGTCCATTGCCATGCTTGTAAAAGGCGCTCCGTATTACGATGAGCGATTCTTGCAAGCCACAACCAATATTGGTGAGACGTATGCTCTAATAGGTATGAATGATCTAGCACATGAGCATTTTCTAAAGACTTTAGTATATATTGACAACTTTGACCACTGGACTGAATTCAGACTATTAAATAATCTTGGCTCAATAAATAAAGTGAAAAAGCAATATGACAGTGCAATTTACTACTATGAACAAGTGGTTCATTTAGCTGCACCAGGGAAAACAAATATGGAAGATCAAGAATATGTGATGGCTCATGAGCAGCTATCATTTATTTATGAATATTTGGGGGAAAGTTCTGAAGCTATAGCCCTTCTTAGGGTACTAACAACGCATCATAAGCAAGTTTTAGATAAGGTTGCGAACCTTGACCAATTGCATAAGCAGTATATGGCACAATTGGCCTTATATGAAATTCAAGTAAAGCAAAAGCAGGAAAAACTTGAATCAGCAAAGCGTTTAAGGGTCATTATTAGTGTTGCAGCAACAATTTCACTTATGGCATTAGCTATTTTTATTATTTGGCTTAGAAAAAAACTAAGAAACCGTATTGAGGAGCACCAGCGACGTGAAAACATTTTCGTGCACTGGTTAGAAAGCTGGTAGTATTTATTTATTCGATTTGAATAAATGAAGCATCTTTTCCCGCTCCTCACCCAAACGCACTACTTTATCATTTAAGGTATGGTTTCGTTCTAGGATACTGATAACCATTTCCTCAAGCTCATCTAATTGGCTCTCGGAACCTGATGTTTTAATCTGCTTAACTAATTTAATAAGCTCGCTATATCCTAGAATTGGTTTTGCTTTCACATCGTCACGCACCTTATCTGTTTCCATTCCTTCTAGCACAAATTCATAACTTGTCCGGCAGACTCTTATGAAGTTATATAAAAAGTCAAAGTCAGGTTTAATATAATTACTTTCAATTTGAGTTACCTTTTGACGACTTACACCGGTTAAGCTGGCTAGTTTATCCTGAGTAAAACCAGCCTCCTTACGCTTTAAACGTACCCTTTCCCCGATGGTCAACAAATTTTCCATGCATTAATGTTTAAATATTTTGCAAATGATCAAAATTTGATCTATTATTGAAATGCTAAGGCAACTAAAATACATAAAATGATATAAATAACAACAGGAGGTCTAACGTGATTAATTCTCCGAATTTCAGCTCAGAAATGTATTTAAAAATGATCCATCACAGCAGGCACGATCGAGAGATTAAAGCAGCGGTACGGTCAATTAGGCATATTCCTTTATTATGGTTGGCCTTTGAGACATTGGAGTCTAAATATCCGCTAAATCAGCTTAACGATGTGGTCGGCTTTCGCAAGAGACAAAGTACTATCGAATTTGCAGATAAGAGCCGGGTTCTAGCTCGGCTATATTTTGAAGAATCCAACTGATGTTGGTTTAGGTTGATTAGCCATAGCAGGAGGCAAACGAGCCTCCTGACTATGGCACTAAAACATTAAAAACATGGAAAACAAAAACACTACATGGGAGGAGTCCGTGCAGCGCTACCAGCAATTGCTGGACGCTCTTAATCAACTTGTGCAGGACACGAGTCGTTTAGCGGGGAGTTATGAGAAAACCAATGTGGATTTTGCTCAACTCATCTATGAAAACGGCCTGTATGAAATCATGAAAAAGGCCGACCTGCTCAAAGAATACGAACGCGCCTTTGAATTCATGCACTACAGCCTCAAAGGGCAGGTAGCTCAATTGCAACAGTTCCGTAATATCCTACAACATCTATCGATTAAAGACCCTGTGAACATGCCGGTAAACTGAGTGATGAAAATCTTTGATTACACGCACCGGCTCAAGGGAAACTACTTTATCAATGCTAAAAACAAAGTGGTATTGATAGATATGGAATACAGAACTATTAAACCTTCAAGTTTCTCTCTTAAGCTTTTCTTTCGGATCAGTTCCGACCAGCTTAAGGAAATACCACCGGATAGTTCCCTATATCAAAACATACTTGCAAGATATACACAACTCCTTGACAATCTAATCCTTATGGATTAAGACAATAATTAATATAATTTTATTAATTTAATTTATAATATTTATATCTACTTTCGGCATTTCCAAAAGTAATCTTACTTCAATCTTCAATTAACCATGACACCTCAAAAACTTCTAATCAGCACCCTGTTTGTTATTATTTCATCCTTTATTCCCGGCTTTGGCCAGGGGGACGCTCCCACTCAGGCACCCGAGGCAGGCTTCCAGCTTGGTAGCGACATTACTGGCGGGGCGGTTAGCGCTGTCAATCTATTCACCGGAGAGGTCAGCTTTCCACTCAACCTCGTATCTCTCCCTGGTAAAAACGGCATCACTCCCAGTGTCAATATATCTTATAATTCCGCAGGTGTCAGCCGGCAAGCTGCGGTTTGGAACAAGGACGCCCCTGCCGGGGTGATTGGGTTGGGCTGGCAAATGGATTTCCCGAAAATCATTGTCGATCACAAACAAACCGGTACACGGGAAGATGACGATTTTTACCTGATGGATGGCGGGGTCAGCCAAAAACTTGTACTGATCAGGAACGGGGCTATCCAGCATTACACGACAGAGCAAAAATCAGCGACGGCCATAACTTATAACCCTGCGCTTGAAGAATGGAAGGTGGTTAGTGGCGATGGTGTGATCATGACTTTCGGTAATAAAAACAGCAATCGCAACACTATCCAGTGGGTTGTAAAGCATGACAACTGGATTGGCAGCACCATGCGAACTTCCAATGCCTCATCGATGGCCTATGTCTGGAACCTGTCTGAAACGCAAAATCGCCTCGGTGATAAAATGTCCTTTCAGTATGAGGTTACTGATCAGTTAGCAGGCGGCAAAAAACAAACAGAGGCTTGCTACATTAGCCAGATCGCCGGACCGACAGGTGCTAAGATCAACTTTATTTATACTGATAAGCAGGCGGGTGAGTATGCAGAACCTCATTTGGAAAAGGCCGAACCGGATGCTTACCAGGAAGTTTACCAAAAAAGATACCTGCACCATATTGATGTGATCAACCCTTACGGGTTAAAGCTGAATACCGTCAGCTTTACCTATGAATTGCTCGGCACAGGGAATAGCGCCAAACGCTTATTAACCGCGATTAAGTCTACCAACAGCTTCGGAGAAACCTCGCCCGGTATTACGTTTGAATATGAGCGTTCAGGTGGCCTCATAGGCAAAATATCCTCTATCACCGAGGCTATGGGAAGTAATGTCAATTATCATTATGCACCGGTTACGCTTTCGCAGTCGGAGCGCTTTAAAAGCATTACCGCGCCTACGGGTTTCGGGGCACCTTCGGTATGGCAGGGCAATAATTTTGTGCTGGCAGGCTGGCATGAGTTGGATGCTGACGGTAAAGCCAAAAAATCCGGCGCAACATTCAAGCTACAGGCTCACACTTGGGATGGAAGATGGATCAGCCGGGATATTTTTAATATCAACAACGTAGTTTATGAATATGGAAGCTACAGGGATATTCAGGTTGTGGCTATGGGGGATTATTTCGCTTTTCTTAAAAAGAATTCCAGTCAAAGCTATTCGTTTTATGCTTATCACAAAGACCCGCAGCGACCTGGAGAATGGGTAAGCTTCGGGCAAAGCGTTGATGTAGGCAGTGGCCAGCCCACTCTGATGGGCGGTGATAATTTCGTGGCCGTGGGAGAGCGTGAAGACGGTGATTTGCACATCATCACATGGAATGGCTACGATTGGGAGAAAAAGGTTATTGCTTATACAGGTAATAAAGAGGTTTTTAATTACACGGCAGCCAATAATTATATCATTCGACATAGTACCTACGGCAGTGATGATGTGGAATTATATCATGTCAATGGTAAGCGTGAATGGACGCGCGCAAAATTTCCTGAGAGCCATGTCGTTAATACGCACCCTGAGGATTTGGTGCGGTGGTATGCCTCCAACTCCTTTGCTGTATTGATCGGTGAAAGTATTTTTCTAAACAGCAACAAGTTTATTTTTAACTGGGATGAGAATTACAACGTTAATCAGCGCACCGATATTGACATACTGGACAATGATGCCATTATAAATATCGTGGGGAATGACCTGGTTGCCTTTAAATTCCCTCAAACGCAGATCAAGGCCTTCCGCTACGATGGCGGGCAATGGAGAAGTACTTCGGGCATGCAATATATGTATGCCGCATTTAGCGCCCCTTCCTACGGTGAGGATATTATTCTTTATACCGATAAAGATAGCGGCATTGGCAAGCGCAATATCTATAATCCCAACACCAACTCATGGGGTGGAAGTGTAAATGTAAGTGGTGGTGGCTATCAGCAAATGGCCGGTCCCGATGGGCTGTTCTATAACAATTACAAATTTTACAAACGCCAGGCTAATGGCACGGTATCACAACTGGCAACAACTTCTAATACCTCTTTGCGTGGCAAGCCCCATTACGGCATAGGCATGGAGCCTTTCGCTATCTACACGTCGGGAAGTGACAGCTATATCCAAAAGTTTGACAACGGTGCTGATGCAGGGCTGATCACACTAACAGGCCGGAAAATAGACGGCCCGCCTTGTGATGGCTTTAACCTGCTTTCCCGTCAATATGTTAGTGGTCAGATCATTGCTTCATATAACGGCAGTTGTCCTGACCGGGCAACGAACCTGCTACTGAGCTATCTGGCAGATGGTCAGGTTTCAGGGCAGATTACGCGACAGGTGGTCAGCAAAGTAGAGGTCAATGACGGGTACCAATCAAGATATACGGCCTTTAGCTATACCACCAACACGGCCAAGGCGGATGTGAGCGGTATAACCGCGCAGTTTAATAAGGCAAGGGTTATTCCAGGAAGTAATAGCGCTTCATCTACGCCATACGGCTATACGGACACGTATTTCTTTAATGGCTTAAGCTCTGAGGAAAGTAGCCTCCCCTTTCCGGATGAACAGGCCAACCCCGGTTTTCATTTGGGCGCATTGATGGGGACGACTTATGCTGCCTACGGCTATGATAAGGATGGTAATAACGTTTCGGTCAGCAAAACAACCTTTAAAGGATTTTTATTCCTTAATTATAATGAGGCCGGAGGCTTGCAATACCAGTCGCGTTATATCAGACCTGTTCACCAATATAATCAGGTGGATGGTTTAAGTACCGAAACCCGCTACACTTACAATACTGAAGGGCAGAAAGCCACCATGGTGGCCGAAAACTATAACAGTTCGGGTAGTAAAGATGTCATCACCACATTTTCCAAATACTGGTGGGAGGTTTATGATCCGAACCTGACAGGTACATTCCTGGGGCCGGTGGTACAAACCAGTGAAAAAGTGAACAACACGACGATTGCCAGCACAGCGACCCGCTGGAAAACGCATACCGGAAAAACTACCGCTCCGATGCCTTACCGCAGCTATACATGGAAAGGTACCGGCTCTCCTGATTTCAGCGCCTGGAATGGTGATCCGTCAACGTCTGATTGGCTCATCACAACTGACATCACCGAGAGGGACCAGGACTTTAATATTGTCAGCACCAAAGATATGGATAATCGTTACACCACGAATGTCTATGACCACCATGGTGTTCAGGTTGCTACGGTTTATAATGCGGCTCCTTCAGAAGTGCTTTGCGCTGATTTCGATGATCACGACCTGACCAATAGTTCAGGAAACTGGACGGCCTCATCCCACTGGCAATTTGACAATGGGACAATGAGGTTTGATAACACTTCCCAGAACGCTAACCTTTATAGCAATAAAGCTGTCAGTACCTCTAAGAAGCAGATTGCAGAGTTTGATTACAAGCTGATCCACAGTGCTGGCTATCTGGCCTATCATTTTGGAAAGCAATCGGCGGCGCATGCACCTCAAAACTCGGGCTACACGGTACGTATCTACAGCGATGCCATTAAGGTCTATTACACCGGAACCCTGCTTGAGAGCTACACTTTTACCAATGATAAGCAATGGCACCACCTGACTGTACGAAAGGGTGGTAAGATCAAGGTGATGCTGGATGGGGTAAAGATCATAGAGACTCTTGCTTCTTATGCTTTGGGTTCATACGACGGAATATACGCCACCTCCGGCAAAATGTATGCAGATAATTTCAGGCTTTATCCTGAAGGTGCCTATGCTACCAGTACCTCATATGAGAAAGACCACCTCTATGCTACCGCTTCCATTAGCAGTGAAGGACTGATAACACGTAAGCTTTATAATAGCCTCGGCTATGCGGTGGCTTCCATAGGCATTGACGGTACACCGTTTTCAACCTCTGCCGGGTATAACGGCTATCGTGAAACAGGGAGCTTCAATACCGCAGACCCACCCAGCGCGCATACCACTACAATAAAAGCCAATGCCGGGTTTTACGAGGATTTTACGACTGATAACCCGCACTGGAAATATGAGGATTACAGCAACGGGGCAACACCTGTATTTAAATTTGAAAATGGTGAACTAAACGTAACCAGTAGCGGCGGGGCAACCAATTCGCAGGCCGATATTTATTACATGGATATGTTAGAGGAGCTAACGGGAAACGTGGGTGTAGAATTTGATGTGCGTACGATCCAGCCCGGCAATAACCATGCTTTGGGACTGGCCCTGGGCGGCGATGGATGGGACGTGCGCAATGGAGGTGCTGAAAATGCCGTATGGCTCGATTTCTCTACAAATAAGCTGCAAACCCATAATGGTCAGTGGAGCGCTATAAAAACAAACCTGAAAGCGGGGACCACTTACCGGATCAAGGTCATGGTCAACACGGAAAGGGGTACGGCTGATTATTTTGTGGACGGTAGGCTTTATCTCAACGACCTGCCGTTAAGGGCTAATACCAGCGGCATACAAAAGATCGGCTTTCTCCACTACAGCTATGGCAGTGCCAGTGCATATGCTATCGATAATGTGGTAGTCTATGCTGATCCTATAGAAAGCACTACCTACCTGGATGCTGCGGGTAAAGTACTGCAACAGCAGGGCAAGGAAAGTGACACCACTTTATTGGTCAGCCAGCAGCTTTATGATGCGCTCGGACGGGGCGATGTCACCGCAAAACTTACGCGGGTAACAGGGGATTTTGGTTATCGTCCGGATTTTATCACTAGCTATAACCGTAGCAACGGTTACATGTATGGTGAGGTAAGGGAATTGAACAATGACGGTTATTACCCTTACAGCGCCACCCGGCATGAAACTTCACCGTTAGGCAGGGTTTTAGAAAAAAGCAGCCCTGGGGCTACTTATAAGTTGGGGTCGGGTAAAAACGGAAGTATTGAATATCTCACCACTTCGGATATTGATCTGGGCTATCCGGGGGGTAAATACAGCGTGGTAAAAACTTTTTCTCCTGATGGTAGCGAGCAAATTACCATGAGTGATCTGGCAGGCAATGTAATTTTGGAAAAAGCTGGCCCTGTTATCGGTACAGACCAGGAAACGCATTATACGGATAAGACTGTAATGAGCGGGCAAAGTCATGCGTTTTCTGTCCCTTTCAACAGTGAGGTAAGCTATGCTTATGCGGATGTGGAGACTTATAAAACTCGGGTAAAAATAGGTACTACGCCGGGCGCTGGAGATATTGTGGATGGAGAGGTCAATGTGTCTGGCACGTTTCAGGCGCAGGCCAATAAGACCTATTACGCGACGGTAATTTTTGAATTGCCGGAGCCGACATTATATTACGATCTCGATTGTATCACGATCATCGAATATGATCCCAAGTTCTGTTTTGATGAAAACAACTGCCGGATATTATGTGTCCCGGATATTGTTTACTACGATTATGATTGCAGCACGCCGATAGACTACAATCCTGATTATTGTTTCAATGCTCAGAATTGTCGGATCAGTTGCGGGCCGACACCGGTCAGGTATTACGATTATGATTGTCGTACGCCTATTGCCTATAACCCGGACTACTGTTTCAATAACAAGTATTGCCGTATTACGTGCCCTGCTCCCTCAGTGGCCGATGCTCAGGCAACGTTACTAAATGATAAATCATATCTAAAACTGACATACGCTGATGGTAAAGTTTGGGTGGATGGCCATACAATTTATGCCACGACTACTTATAAGTATGACACTTATGGTCATCTGGTTAAGGTCTATCCGCCCAACTTCCACAACCCGCCGAATAATGAGGTGGACAGGAATGCTTATATCAAGACGTATGCTTATGACTTCTTAGGCCGGGTGAAACAGCAAAACGGCCCGGACCAGGGTACTACAAAGTCTCTTTACAATGAGAACACAGGCCGCCTGGTATTTTCTAAGGATGGCAAAGGCATCATCAGCTATTTAAAATATGACCAGGAAGGGCGTGTGATTGAAAGCGGTATCTATACGGGAACGTGGAATGAAAGCGCACTTCAAAGCCTGGCTAATGGCGCTGGTCCGGCGGTTTCCGATACGCAAGTGAGGCAATACCATACTTATGAAACCGCTTTTGGGAATGATGTTTTCCACCGCGGGGAGCTGATCAGGACAGCAACCTATTACGAGGGTAATAACGATGCTGTAAATGAGTATTTCACGTATGACCGTTACGGCGTGAAAACCAAAGGGCTGCGGGTTAATAATTACAGTGAGGAAACGGTAACACTGAGCTACGCGAGGAATAACGTCGGTTCCCTGATTGAAGAGGTGGTGCCTGGCTTTGGAACCCTGAATTATAGTTATGACAGGCTGGGCAGGCTGGTTGCTATTGGTGAAACCGATGCACCTGAAACCTACGCCTCTTATACCTATGGCCTGAATGGCGGGCTGAGCCAGGAGAAGCTGAACAACAACAGCTTTGTCCGTAATTTCAAATATGATGGCACGGGTAAGTTGGTACAAATTGATGATCCGTATTTCAGGGAGGATATAAGCTATAGTGCCAATGGCTATGGCGGGGACGCTTATCATTCAGGACTGATAGCCCGAACGACTTATAACTATAAAGGTGTTTCTACCCTTAAGGGGGCACCGGCCAGCTATTATTATGCGTACCGCTATGATAAGCTAGGCAGGCTTGTGGTGAGTGACAACAGTGCGGATAATAATTGGGACATTGGGGTCGGGAGCCCCACCGGCTATGATCCTAACGGCAATATCCTTCGTATAAAAAAAGGCAGTACGCAGCAGCATTACAGCTATTATAACAACACCAACCGGGTAAGCCGCATTTCCGGCAGCACGGATCAGTTCAGCTATGATGCCAATGGTAACATTACCAGTTCGCAGACCAAACAATTAAGTGACATTACTTATGACAGCTATTTCAATAAGCCGTTAAGTACGGTTTATGAGGGTGGTGTGGCACGCTATCGCTATAGCGCGGATGGTGAGCGCGTGATGAAGACCACGGTTCCCAATGATGGCAGCGATACACATTATACCTTATATGTCAGGGGCATGAATGATTATCCCATGATCGAGAAGGAGCGGATTGATGCAGGGGACTGGCATACAAGGTATTTTATTTATGGGCTTACGGGGCTGATCGCTTCTAAAACGGTAACGGCTTATGCCAACGCGGGCTTTGCGCCGAGTACCGCTACTTTTGAAGCAGATAAACGGGCAGATGAAGAGCTGGAATTTGGTGAATCTTACCGCCAGGCACCTATTGTCAATGCCAGTCTTTTCAATGCCACGAAAGCAAAGGGTGCATCTTATGCCCTGAAGCTTACCGGGGAAGCGGGTAAGAAAGTTGGGGTAACGAAGATGCTGCAACTCTATCATGGTGATACGGTGAAGATGACTGTATCTGCCAAGTACCTGAAGGCTCCTGAAAACAACAAAAGTTTTGTGCCTGCTGCATTGGCGGCGGAGCTGGTGCAATCGCTTGGTATCCCTGCCGGGGCGGAAGGTAATTTGTTTCAGGCGGCTTTTGAAAATGCGCTTTCCATAGGGGCGGCAGGGCTACAGGCGGATGAGAAGGGTGTGCCGCAAGCGTTCCTGAATTACATCTTTTTTGACAAGCATATGAACCCGGTAAATTATGGTTATAAGCCGATTACCGAAGGGGCTTATGAGGATGGCACTGATCGCAGGCATGAGGTCATAGAGCTGGAGATGGTGGCCGACCGTGAGGGGTTTGCGGTGGTCTATGTGAGCAATGAAAGTCGTGAATATAGCGAGGTATATTTCGATGATTTTTCAGTGCAGCAGGTTTCTGTACCGCAGGTGAAGTTCTATAGCAGGGATCACCTGGGTTCTACGCGGGTGGTAGTCACGGCAAGTGGTACAGTGGATGCACGCTATGATTATGATGTACTTGGCAATATTGTAAGGCAGGAAGAAGGGTTTATTCCTAATGTTTACCGTTATACTGGTCAGGAATATGATGCAGAAACGGGCCTGCATAATTACAGGGCAAGGTTTTATGACAGTGACCTGGGCCGGTTTTATGCCGTAGACCCGCAGGGGCAGTTCCATAGCCCTTATACGGGCATAGCAAACAATCCTGCTAACTTTACTGACCCGTCGGGGGAAATCGTCCCCTTAATTGCGATTGGTATTGGGGCGGTCATTGGCGGTGCGATCAATGTAGCGATGCACTGGAATAAGATTGACGGTGCTGGTGATTTTGCTGTGGCCTTTGGTATTGGCGCAGTGGCCGGGGCTGTAGGTGCTGCCACCGGGGGAGCGGCTTTTACGGCTATGGGTGGTGCAGCTGCCGGAGCCGGAGGCTTTATAGCAGGCTCTATCGGGGGTATGGCCGGATCGGCGGCATCCATGCCGATACAAAGCATGGGAAATTCCTTGTATTTCGGTGATCCTTACATGACGGCTAAGGACTATGCAATTGGTATTGCAGCCGGCGGATTCATAGGAGGAAGTTTTCAGGGGATTAGTGCTTTGTATCACGGAAGAAATTTCTGGACGGGTGCGTTTGGCTCTCCAAGCCCTGTAGTAGCACCTACCGTACCTACTATTGCCAGACCTGAAATTCCTGATACTGAGCTTTTACCTATGCCGCTAAGCGAGGTTAAAAAGGCTCCATTGTCCAGTACAGCGCCAAAAGCAGCGCTGCCGAAAGATCCGCTAGGAGCAAATGGAATGAAGATAGACGGGGGTGATTTTCTCGAAAATACTTTATATTTGGATGAGGTAGCGGTAACGGCTAAGGAGGTCGTCAGAGAGAGTGTTCCGACAGGAAGATTCTATTCTGTTGCCTTTGAAACCAAGTTAGCAAGTAATCTTTATCCAGGTAAAGGTTATTACTCTCACTTTAAAGCAGCCAATACCGCTTTAAGCAAGGCAATGACTTCCGATGCGACATTCGCAAATTCAACGTCTAAATTGGGCATATCAATTCCTCGTTCACCAACAGGTAATATATTAGGGAAATCACCTACTAATTGGGTATGGCATCACGACGTTGGTACGGGAGTTATGCAATTAGTTCCTAAAGTACAACATACATCCGGGAGTATATTTTGGAATACAATGCATCCAGATGGCGTAGGAGGAATGTCAATTTGGGGAAGATAATCGTAAATAATAATAGATATGAAACTAGTCAAATTAATAAAATACTTAACTAATCCAGAACAGTTAGTAGAACTGTATAAAGAGCAGGGATTAAATACAGAATCAGAAGCATTGCTAATCTATCTCCGAGGAGCTTTAGAACTGGAAGCTGATATCGCCTTTTTTGAAATTGAAGAAACAGAAGATGACCTTGTTTTTGAGAAAGGAGGAATTCAGTACATTCAATTATTTCCTTTAGATTATGCAATAGAACTTATTGAGTCTGACTTAGACCTGAAAAATAAAGGGTATTCTGATTTAGAGATCGCCCAAAGGCTTTTAGAATACAGACAAAAAGATGCCTAATATGAACATTGAAAAGAACCCTTCGCTCAACAAAGCGGATATTGAAAAGTTTACTTCTGGTATCAACTTCAAATTACCGTCTGGATACTTGGAATTTATGCAAGCATCAAACGGCGCAGATATTAGCTTTGATAATGCATATTTGCTGCTTTGGCCGTTAACAGATTTGATCCAGCTAAACCAGGATTATGGCGCGGAAGAATTTGCCCCAGGTTTTTTCCTTATCGGCTCTGACGGCGGGGAAATGGCCTATGCAATCTCAAAAGAAACAAGCCATATTTACACCATGCCATTTATCGGTATGACTGATGAAGATGTTACACTTGTGAGTAGTGATTTTAATGGATTGCTTTTAGAACTTGAAAAATAAACTTTGATAAGCGGTCTTCGGCAAAGCGGAGGCCGCTATAAGTAAAAAGAGACACTCCATCCATAAGACAGTTACAAGAGTTATAGCTTTCCCTTGGATACATACGATGACCGTTCAGGCATTCTTTAACAATCCTGAAAACATGATTTCAATGAAAAGGGATTTTCCCAAAAGATAATTAATGAGGCGCAATTATAAAATTGCCTATAGTTCTGAACTTTGCATAGTTTTTGAAAACATCAAAATGATATAAATTAAAATATCATTTTGATGTTTTTTTGAATTTTAGTTATCATTACCCTATGAAGGATACACTAGATAACTATTTTGGAACAGCCAGTACAGCCCTAGCCGTACAGTTATACCATGAGCTAAACGAGAATAACGTTTTTACGGTAAAAGAAACAGGCTTTTCCTCCTTACTGTTAGGTAGGTGGGCTGACAAAGAAATCCTGGATAATTATAGGAGTAATTCAGGAACCCATAAGAAATTTACCTACATAGAATTCATATGGGTAAAAGTTATTGGACAACTCATAGGCATGGGCGTCCCTCCAAAGCTTATCAAGCCCGCGAAAGAAGGTTTATTTGCGACTATCCCTACTAATGCAGTAAAAGACATATTAACCTCTTACCCCGATCTTCTAAAGGTAATTCCAGACGGAGAGGAAAAAGAAAGGATAACCGCTCTGATAGGTCAAGAATCAAGCCTGGATATTAAAAACGAATCCCTAACGCTTTTCGCTCAATTGGTATGTGAAACGATCATTAACCAAAATCCTATTGCACTACTGTTTTTTACAGATGGTTCCTGGATGCCATGGTATGAGAATAATCCCGGCCTCTATGATAGTGAAGAGCTACAAAAAGTAGCTTTCGAAACCCACACCAAAGTATCGCTATCCAAACTAGTAAAAGATTCTTTTCTATCTGAAAACGTTGATTACCTACTACCTAAATTAAAGATTTTTACCGCACCTGAAATTAAGCTATTGCAGGTAGTCGGCTCTGGTGAGTATGAGTCTATTAAGATACAGTTCGGGGACAAGCAAATTAAAGGTTTGGAACTTACCAAGCGACAGAACGTCCGGCGTAAAATAGTGGATATATTGCAGGATTCCAGCTATCAAAATATAGAGATAAAAACCCATAACGGGCTAGTTACTACCCTTACCAACACGGTAAAAGTGAAATTTTAACCTTTACCCTACGATCAGGGGTATCTACATGTATGAGTGCTGCACTTGAAAGACACAAGAAAAGCACTTGCCACCATGTAAAACGTGAAATCAAATAAGAAGAAAAACAATACAAATAAAGAAAAACTAACGGCAGAAAATTTAAGGGGATTTAAAGGGTTTGAGACGATTCAGGAAGAAGAGGCCACCCACATTGTAAATTCCATAAATCAATTTGCGGCCATAATTGCCGACAATATATTAAACAACAAAGCTTATGAAGAAAATTGATAACCCGGTTTTTGAAAAACATTTTGCGAAAAAGAGTAGGGACAATCGTATTCCTCAAAATGCTCTGTGCGTAATTTACACACGGGTATCTACTAAAGGACAAGAGGACAATACAAGCCTTGCCTCCCAAATGCGCTACTGTATGGATTATGTAGATCGCAGTAAACTAACACTTATAGAGTGTTTTGGGGGTAAAAGTGAAAGTGCCTCAACAGAGGAACGGGAAGAGTTCAAACGTATGTTGGCTTTTGTCAGGAAAAGGAAAATATCTAACATTATCGTTTATAAAGTAGACAGGTTTTCACGTTCTGGTGCGGGTGGTATATCAATCGCTGAAGAGTTAAAAAGCAGGGGGCATATAATCCACTCGGTCACGCAGCCAGGAGACTCTACAACACCGGTTGGCGGTTTAAACCAAAACCTGCAATTCCTTTTCAGCAACTACGAAAAAGAGGTCATAAAGGAGCGTTGCCAAAATGGTATCAGAGATTCCTTAACAAATGGTGAATGGGTCGGCCATTGTCCTTTTGGTTACACTCAGGTCGGTATTAAAAAAGATCGGAAATATGTAATTAATGAAGAAGGTAAGCTGATCCGAAAAGCCTTTGTTTGGAAGGCCGAAGGCAAGACCAGTGAGGACATTTTGAAAATGCTCAAAAGCCGAGGCATAAAGCTATACTCCCAACACTTATCACGGATATTCAGAAACCCTTTCTATTGCGGGCTTATTTCTCACTCAGCCCTTAATGGCGAAGTTTACAAGGGAAATCACCCCGCACTGGTGAGCCAAGAACTGTTTCTAAAAGCCAACAAAATATTGCAAGGCAATACCCAAGGCTATAAACATAACCAGGATGAAGAGCATTTAAGCAACCTGCCTTTAAAGAACTTCGTGAAGTGCGCCAAATGTGGTGTTGCTTACACCGGCTATCTGGTAAAGAAGAAGGGGTTATTTTATTATAAATGTAACGGCAAAGGCTGTAAATGTAACAGGAATGCCAAAGTAATGAATAACCTGTTTGAAGAATTCCTTTCTTCTTACAACCTGAACCCCAATTTAACAGACCCTTTAAAGTTTGCTCTGGAGTATTACCTTGATGCAATGAGCGAAGAAAGTGAGCAGGATACAGAAGTATTGGAGAAGCAATTAAGAGAGGTGCAAAAAAAGCTAGACACTATTGAAGAACGGTTTGTGCTATCTGAAATTACAACTGAAATGTTCCAAAAGTTTATGCCCAAGTACAGGCAGGAGAAGGAGCAAATATTGAAGGAACTAGGAAAATACGAAAACAATTTATCGAACCTTCAAAATAGGGTTGATGAAATAGCTCAATCAACTTCTAATGTATTGAAAATGTGGAGGTTAGGAAGCTATGAGAATAAGAGAAAGTTGCAAAATTTGGTTTTTCCTGACGGAATCCATTATGACCGTGAAAAAGACAATTATCGAACTTTGCGAGTGAATAGCGTTTTTGGTCTAAGTCGCTATATTTCAGAGAATTATAGGGATAAAAAAACGGGGACAAAAGACTTGATTGCCTGTTTGTCCCCTTCTGTAGCCCGTAGGGGAATCGAACCCCTGTTACCAGGATGAAAACCTGGCGTCCTAACCCCTAGACGAACGGGCCGTTTGTTTAAGGTGGTGCAAATATATATTGCCGGATTTTATTTGCAAAACCTTGCCTCAAAATTTTTTAAAAATTTTTCAATGTTTTTTAAAACAGCCATTTAATTGGTTTTACATCCGTCGTATTGTATTTTTGCCCGCGAAATATAACAGTAACTATAACCCACCTAATAATGACTAAAGTTGCAATAAACGGTTTTGGAAGAATAGGCCGATTGGCTTTCAAATCATTACTGCAAAAAGACAATGTTGAAGTAGTAGCTATTAACGATCTTACTGACATTGCTACACTTGCCCATCTTCTTAAGTATGATTCTATTCACGGTAAATTTAACGGCACCGTTGAAACTACCGCTGACGGACTTATAGTAAATGGCAAAGACATAAAGGTTTTAGCAGAAAGGGATCCTGCCCAATTGCCTTGGGGAGACATGAATGTAGATATCGTACTTGAATCTACAGGAAGATTTGTTGACGAAGAAGGTTCTAAAAAACATATAACTGCAGGCGCAAAAAAGGTAGTAATATCTGCTCCTGCCAAAGGTAATATCCCAACTGTTGTACTTGGGGTAAATGATGACATCATTACTGGCAGTGAAGAGGTTATATCTAATGCTTCTTGTACTACTAACTGTCTTGCTCCTGTTGCTAAAGTATTACATGACAACTTTGGTCTGGAAAGTGGTTTTATAACAACTATCCACGCATATACTTCAGATCAAAGCTTGCAGGATGGACCTCACAAAGATTTGAGAAGAGCAAGAGCTGCAGCAATCAACATTGTACCTACTACTACTGGAGCTGCAAAGGCCGTAGGCTTGGTTCTTCCTGAATTAAAAGGAAAACTGGATGGCAATGCTGTTCGTGTACCGACACCTACAGGTTCATTAACTGACCTAGTTTGTACTTTAAACAAAGAAGCATCTGTTGAAGAGATCAATGCTGCCATGAAAGCAGCTGCAGAAGGTCCTATGAAAGGTGTGCTTGAATACACTGAAGACCCTATCGTGTCTACTGACATCATTGGAAACCCTCACTCTTCAATCTTTGATTCACAAATGACCTCTACCAATGGTAAATTGGTGAAAGTAGTGAGCTGGTACGACAATGAGGCTGGATACTCAAACAGAGTAGCAGACTTGATTTCAAGACTTGCTAAATAAGTTTACAACTTTATTTATATAAAAAGCCCGAAATCACTTCATTTTTGATTCCGGGCTTTTTCTTGTCTTTTTTTTTACCAGAGAACCTATGCCAATGACTCCATCTGCGATTCCGTTGCATCAAGGTTGTGGTACACTTTTTGAACATCATCATCGTCCTCCAGTGCATCTATCAATTTCATTACTTGTTCAAATTGTTCATCATCAACAGAAACAGTGGTAGCAGGTATTCGTTGAAGTTCAGCCGTTTCAGCCTCCAAACTCAACTCATCCAGCTTAGTCTGCATATTCCCAAAGTCTTCCATAGCACTGGAAACTTCAATATAACCATCATTAAACACAACATCTTCCGCACCTCCATCAATCAATTCCAAAGTAAGATCATCCTGATCCATACTTTCAGTCTGCTTAATCAGAAATATACCTTTCCGGTCAAACATGTAATCAACAGAGCCATTTACCCCCAGACTACCTCCATACTTTGTAAATAGGGATCTTACACTAGCTACGGTACGATTCAAATTATCAGTAGTACACTCTACAAACACAGCAACTCCAAATGGAGCATAGCCTTCATAAGTAAGCTCTTCATAATTAGCACCATCACCATCAGACTTCTTTATAGCCCTATCAATATTTTCCTTAGGCATATTCTGCCCTTTGGCATTCTGGATAGCCAGTCGCAATCTCGGGTTAGCTTCCAGATCAGCCCCTCCTTCCTTAACCGCTACTGAAATTTCTTTAATGAGCTTCGTAAATATCTTTCCACGTTTTGCATCCAAAGCCCCTTTTTTCCTTTTAATGGTTGACCACTTACTGTGTCCTGACATAATGTTTTTCTTATCTCAACGAATTAAAACTTTACATTTTTGATGTCTGATGATGTTTATACCAGATGTTCAGTATAACTCCTGTTAAAACCACCAGCATACCAACGTAAGTTATAAAGTTAAAAGTTTCTTCAAAAATCACCCAACCAAAAGCCAGGGCATAGATGATATTGATGTATTTAAGGCTAGCCACTTTTGACAATTCTTCGGACTGGTAAGCCTTGGTCATAAAATACTGAGCCACTTGAGTAAGCACCCCTATCAGTAAAAGCAGGAGCCATTCCCACCCTTCAGGGCTAACCCAATCAAACATCGAAATAGTACCCGTAACAGGTAGTGTTACCAATGGGAAATAAAACACAATCACTAATGGGTGCTCATTGGTATTCAGCTTACGAATAAAATTATATGCCAATCCGGAAAATAAGGCCGCAATGATTCCTATACCCAGATAAAAAGGTGTAATCCTGGGGTCAAACCCCTGAATAATAATAATTCCAACGAAAGCTAAAACAAAAAATAACCACTGCAGTGGCTTCACCTTCTCTTTGACTATAAAAACACCTAATATAGAGGTGAAAATTGGAGACAGAAACTGAATAGTTACAGCGGACGCCAAAGGAATAGCCTGTATGGTAGCAAAATACAATATGAGGGCAACAGCACCGCTAGCTCCTCTTAAAAGCAGAATCTTTTTATTCTTGCCCCATATACTAACTCCTCCTGCCTTTAAAAAACCATAGCTCAACACCAGAGAAACTACAGACCTAAAAAAAACCACTTCAACCGCAGGTATGTCAGGTACCATTTTAACAAAGACATTCATCAGGGCAAAGAAAAACCCTGCAATCACCATGTATCTAACCCCTTTTGTAAACATGTTGCAAATAAGAGGCAAAAGAGTGAGAAAGGAAATTATATTTGTAAGTTGCAAGGCCCTGCCACCATATTAACAACAGATTACGTTAAGCTTTATTGATTTTATTGATGTATCCCGAACTCTTCAAAATTTCATTACCAAACTTCTTTTCAGGTTTTCTAGGTGATTATTTCACTGTTTATTCATACGGCTTTTTTATCGTTATCGGAGCGATTTCGGGTGTTTCATATGTTACCTATGAAAGCAAAAAACTATTTAACTTATCCTTTGATAAAATCAACACTCTCTTTCTACTACTTTTAATTGCAGCTATTGTAGGTGGTAAAGTATTCTTGATTTTTGAAAAACCTTCTTATTATTTAGACCACCCAGACGCTCTTCTAACAGGTAAAGGTTTTGTTTTTTATGGCTCTCTCCTTTTCACAATTCCTGCGATGCTGCTTTACTTCAAAAAGCAGCATCTTCCCATCCTACCTATGCTGGACATAATGGCTATAACTACCTGCATTGTTCATTTTTTTGGTAGGATTGGTTGTTTCATGGCAGGGTGCTGTCATGGTATAGAATGGCATGGTCCTCTGGCAGTGGTTTACTCAGACCCTTCATGCCTGGCTCCCCTACATACTTCTATGCACCCCACTCAGCTTTACAGTGCCTCAATGATCCTTTCCATTCTTATAACTTTGCTTTTCATCAAAAAACATAAGAGTTTCAATGGCCAGCTTTTTCTATTGTACCTTATGTTTTATGCAATTGGAAGATCTATCATTGAAACATTTAGAGGAGACCTAAGCCGGGGTTATGTGATAGACATCTACCTATCTCATTCTCAGTTCATTTCTTTATTAGTATTCATGGCAGCTCTCTACTTTTACTTCAAAATCAATCCTGGCAAAAAATCAATATCCTGAGAATTTCCTTTGTAGAGGATTCGTTATATTTACTGTCTACTATATAATTTAGTTGGAGTCATTATATGCTTGATTACTACAAAATATTTGGCATTCCGAGAGGATCCGATTACCCGGTAATCAAGTCCGCCTACAAAAGGCTGGCTATTAAATATCATCCTGATAAAAATCCGGGTAATAAGGCTGCCGAAGAATTCTTCAAAGTTATCAATGAGGCCCATCAACTATTATCTAAGCCTGATCAAAAAGCGCAGTACGATCTTTTACTGGAATATTATTATCAAAAATATAGTGCTACCTACCAAAGGACTTCCTCCAAACACTACAAACGGCCTACTCCCAAAACAGAGCGAAGCATATATGACAGGTATGGAAAGTACAGTTGGAAGAATACTCCCAAGTACAATACAGCTCCTAGCTATCGTGTGGATCGCAACTATTTCAAAGTACAGTTTCTAACCCTGGGCCTGGTCGCATTAGTATCTATCTTCGTCATAGCGATATCTTGGTACAACCAACACCTTCATGACCTCAAAGTATCGGAAATTAAAGCCAAAAACGAGAAAACGCTATCGGAAGCCCAACTATTATATGACAAAGGTCAATATCGAGTGGCACTTACCACAATTGAAGAACTTATCAGGGAGAATCCCATAGACCCTCAATTTTATCATGAAAAGGAAGACATGGTTGCCAGCCTATTCAACCTTACAACTCAATTGTACAGGCAGGCTGATTATTCTCGCGCCATTAAAAACCTTGAAGTCCTTCGGGATTATCAGTCTCCTATGCGTTTGGCAACGTGGAAAATGATGGCAGACTGCAACTTACAGTTAAATAATTACAGCAAAGCCATTCACGCACTGGAATACATTTTAATTAGAGATAAAAGAAATATAGAACTGATTATTTCAATTGGAGACATCTATCACACCAAACTGAACAGGAGCAAAAAAGCACTAGCATACTACAATAAAGCTAAATATTTGTTCAAGGAGTTTCAAAGCGCATCTTATGGAGAAGCTTTTGAATTGATCATGCCTGTAGAGAAGACCCCTGAGATTTATTACGAGTTATTTAATAAGCGCGCTGAAGCCAATAAAGCTATAGGTAATTATGAAGAGGCTATTACCGACTACAACTGGGCTATTTTTCTCCATCCGAAAAGAGGACAGTCGTACTTACTCCGGGGCGATTGCTACAGGAAACAAGGGAACATCGAAAAGGCATGTAAGGATTTCAAGCGATCCGAAGAATTAGGAAACAATAGCGTACAATCACTACGTCATAAATATTGTATTTAGACTAAATTTTATAGTTAACCACAAACAACTCCAACTATTTCAAACAAATCTTTTTTTACATTGTATAACTCCGTACTTTTATATTAAACGAGATGCTATGGATCAATTAACTAAAGAAGAGCTTGAGTCTGTAAAAAGAAGTTTTTTTAATCTTCTCGCACTTTTTTTGGGAAACGAACAAGTTGAAAGCAAGTATGTGGCCTGCCTGATGAAATGGAGCGTACAGCTCAACCTAACCCATAATGATCTGCACCACATAGAAGGCAATTTTAACAAACTTATATACATTGCTCCTGAAGATAAGCTTTCAAAAATGGAGGCCATATATCATCTGGTGCATATGATATACATTGATAATATAGTGGAAGACATCGAATTAGAAGTGGCTACCATTTATGCTGAAAAACTGGGCTTTGACAAGTCAGTAGTTGGAGAACTTTTTAAGGCCATAGCAACAGCACCCTACGACGGAAAAACCAAACTTGAAGTAAAGCAGGAAGTAAAAGAATTTCTTGAGCTTCACGACATGAAGTAATCAGGTTTTGTCATACCCCTTATACACAACAACAATATTTCACAATGTAAGGTTTTGACCAAATTTATTATTAAATTTGTGTTTTTTAAATCGTACATTATGAGAAGAAATCTTTACCTAGCGTTACTCGCAATTATTGCGTTTGGAGCTGTTATTTACCTCAATAGCAAGCCACAAGAAACCTTCGACAAAGCAGGCCACATGGCTAAGCTTAAATTCTCAGAAGGAGAGGAAGAAGGAGAAAAAGAAAAAGACAGGCCTGACTTAGCCGCGGCCCATGATTTTGAAATGACCAAGTCTCCTATTCTTGGTTACCCCCCTATTATCGAAAAAATAAAATCATTTGAGATTACAAGGAAATTGCTGCATAAAAAAAGTAATACCAAGGCAATTTCTAATGTGGCATGGAATGAAAGGGGACCTGACAATGTTGGTGGCCGAACTCGCGCACTCATGTATGATCCTAATGATGTATCAGGCAATAAAGTATGGGCTGGCGCAATTGCGGGAGGCATCTGGTTTATTAATGATATAACCGACCCCAATGACAAGTGGCAAAATGTTGACGACTTCATGGGTAATATTGCTATTAGTACCTTAGCCTATGATCCTCAAAGCACCTCAACATTTTACGCAGGAACAGGCCTTATCTTTACCAACGATGTAAAAGGTGGAGGTATTTGGAAAAGCACTGACAGTGGAATGACGTGGACCCATCTTAGTAGTACCAGCCTGGAAACAACTAGCGATTTTGAATATACTCAAAAAATAATTGTTACTTCGACCTCAAAACTAGTGGTTGGTACATCATCAGGAATTCAAGTTTCAACAGATGGTGGTAACACTTGGGTTTCCACTTTAGGTGAAACTATTACCGACCTTGAACTGGCAAGCGACGGAACTTTTTACGCAAGTAACTATTCTGGTGATATTTACAAATCAACTGATGATGCTGCCAACTGGACAAACATTCTTTCTGAGACAGGCTACAGAGTCGAGTTAGCAATAGCTCCGTCTGACCCAAATACAGTTTATGCAGTTTCTGAAGGACCATCCGGTAGAGATGTAGGTTTTTTCAAAAAGACTACAAATGGTGGCACTACATGGTCCGATCTTACTATGCCTAAATATTCGGAGCAAAATTGCTCAGAATCATCATCGGACTTCACCAGAGGTCAGGCATTTTTTGATCTAATACTTGGAGTTTTTCCTAATGACCCCAATAAGGTCATTGTTGGAGGAATTGATTTACACCGATCAGAAGACGGTGGAACAACTTGGAAACTTCTTTCTTACTGGACAGGATCATGTGCAGACTACGTTCATGCTGATCAACATGCCATGCTCTTTAAAAATGAAACCACCGCTTTATTTGGAAATGATGGTGGGGTATATTATTCAGACGACCTTGATGCTACAACACCTCAATTTGAAGAGAGGATAAATGGCTACAATACAGCTTTATTCTATTCATGTGCTGCCTCCAACGTTGAATTATCAAACACTTACCTCGCAGGAGCACAAGATAACGGAATGCAAAAATTCAATAATCCTGGCGTCAATTCAACAACTGAAGTGACCGGAGGTGACGGAGCTTTTAGTTTCATTGATCAGGACAATCCAGATGTAATGATTTCGAGTTATGTTCGCAACGTTTACCATAGGTCATTGGATGGAGGCGTTTCATTTACTAACTTCTCAGATGATCAAAGTAGTGGTAGGTTTATTAACCCTTGCGATTACGATGACGATGCTGATATCTTATACGCCGCAACGAATGCTGATGCTATGAAGGTATATTCGAATATTTCTGGTAGTAGCGTCGCTACTGAAACAAAAACAATTTCGGTTGGAGGCCGCGTATTGAGTCATTTAAGAACTTCTCCTTACACTGAGAATAAAGTTTTTGTTGGTAATGACAGAGGTGGTGTATACAGCATCACAAATGCTAACAGTTCACCAGTAGTAACTGAAATTGATGCCAATGCTTTACCTGAAGGATATGTTTCTTGCATAGAAGTAGGCGAATCAGATGATCACTTGTTGGTAGTTCTTTCCAATTATGATGTTAACTCTATTTGGGAAACTAAAAATGGCGGCCAATCTTGGGTAAGCAAAGAGGGTAACCTACCAAACATGCCTATAAGATGGGCTCTTTTTAACCCCGAAAACAGAAAGCAAGTATTGCTCGCCACTGAATTTGGAGTTTGGTCCACTGATGATATAACAGTTTCTACTCCTGATTGGGAACCTACCGTAGAGGGCCTTGCCAACGTAAAATGTAATATGCTTCAATATAGAGAAGCAGATCAACAAGTAATAGTGGCTACTTTTGGACGAGGCCTATTTACAACTAATGTATTTAGTAAGAACACATATGTTGAGTTCCAAGCAAACAAAACCATTACGTATATAGGGGAAGAAATTACTTTCAACAATTATACAACAGGTAATGCTGCCGACTATCTTTGGGATTTTGGAGATGGCAATACTAGTATTGAAAGTAGTCCAACATACAGCTACAGCGCTCCCGGAACCTATACAGTTAAACTAACCGCAAATACAGGGGCTAATCAAAGCATTAAAACTAACTACATTACTATACTACCAAACAGAGAAGGGGACTATTCCCTTGCTGAAGGAGGAAATTTTGATGTTTATTCTGGAGATTTTGTGGCTCTAAATATTCAAGGAACTGCTTTTGAAAGAGGCAACTCTTCAGTGTCAGGAAAAAATGGTACAGCAAGTGGTGCATTCGCATGGGTCACTGGAATTTCAGAAAACCAGTACACTGACAATTCAACAGCCTACCTGTATACTCCACATTTTGATCTTTCAACGGCAGGCACATACAATCTGTCTTTTAAAACAAAGTATCAATTTGAAGACACCTGGGATGGATTTATTGTTGAATATACCACTGATGGAGGGAACTCATGGATCAAATTAAACAACGCACAGGAAGCAGGCTGGTATACCACCATTTCAGACCCTCAATCCGTTTTTGGAGCTTCTGTCCCTATATTTAGTGGTAATACGGGAGGTAGCTTTGCAACTAAAAATACAGATGTATCATTTTTAAGTGGTAATGGTTATGTTGGTTTTAGATTTGCGTTTAGAACAGATGCAGCTACTGTAGATGTAGGTATGGCAATAGATGACTTTATACTTACAGGCCCGCAAACCAATGCATTACCTAATTTCACCAGCACTCCTCTTGGAGCAAATCTGTGTGAGGCTTCTACAATCACTTTTTATGACAATTCCCAAGGGTCAATATCATCTTATTCCTGGAGTTTTGGTTCAGGAGCTAGTCCTGCTACTGCCGTTGGAAGAGGACCTCATGAAGTTACTTATTCAACAACAGGCAATAAAGATGTAAGTCTTACAGTACAAGGAGAGCTGAATGGTTCTCAAGTTGAAACCAAAAATACCTATATATCTATTGCAGCAAACAGTATTCAGGAAAAAACAGTGACTACTGGCAATTCCGACCTTTGCATGAACGAAATAGGTTTAGTAGTAATTAACGGCAGTGATACAGGCTTTACGTATCAATTGTTTAATGCCGCTGACAATACCCCCGCCAGCCCAAGAACTGAAGGAAACGGGGC
The DNA here is from genome assembly GCF_016775155.1 of Fulvivirga marina. Taxonomy (GTDB): domain Bacteria; phylum Bacteroidota; class Bacteroidia; order Cytophagales; family Cyclobacteriaceae; genus Fulvivirga; species Fulvivirga marina. The sequence continues at coordinate 30,968 of NZ_JAEUGD010000004.1, forward strand.
TAATTTAGAATTAGAAACAGGAATTTTACTTGAGCCAACTGAGTTCTATATAGAAGTTAGAGACATGAATTCTACATGTTCTGCTATTCTTTCAGATCAACCTGTAGTGAATGTATTACCTCCGACAAACAGAAAAGTAACATTAGAGGACGCTAATATATGTGCTAATAATCCCATTAGTGTAACTGTAGAAAACTCTGAAACTGATGTAATTTACAGAATCTTCAATATTACTAATTCAGAAGTGTTCAGTGAGGATTTCATAGGAAATGGAAAAGACTTAGTACTTACATCTTATTTGGTAACAGATACTATTGATATAGAAGTAACTGGTGAACTTGGAAGCTGTAACGTATCCTTTACTTCAGCTAAAATAGAACCTCGTGGAACACCTGAATCTACGATTACAGATGCTGGAGGTATTTTAACCGCATCAAAAGGAGAAAGTTATCAGTGGTACCTCGATGGAAAAATCATTCTAGGCGCCAATAAACAGGAATACTCCCCTCGTGAGTTAGGTGACTACACTGTTAAAGTGACCTCCAATGGATGTTCTGTTGTTTCTGAGCCATTTAGTGCAACGGTCCTTGGTCTGGAAGACCTGATTAAATCTGGTGAACTTAGTGTGTTCCCTAACCCTACTTCAGGAGTGTTAAACATCAAGCAAGATGGCCGATTCAACAGACTCACTATATACAATCTTATGGGACAGGTTATCGTAACCAAGGATATTGTTTTCCAAAATGAAGTAGTTATGCTTTCTTTCTTACAACCAGGTCAATACATATTAGAATTGACTGGAAAGTCTGAAAGTGTTAAAGTGAACATTCAGAAACATAAATAGTTTAATGAAAGTATTAAATAGCTTGATTCTATTTGGTTTTGTGTTTTTCCTTGCATGTGTCAATGGAAAAACACAAACATCAAATTATAAATCTATATCTGAGGAAAAACTTAGTGGCCAGATTGAATATGTTTTTAGTCCTGACTCATCTTATGTTATGAGTTTTGTAGAAATCAAAGGAACTGCTAAGCACCCTCAGAATAACATAAAATATATTGTTCATGATCTAAAGACTGACAAAGTGGTGTATGAAGATGCCCTGGATAATGGATCTGTTAGTTTTTATAATGACCATGCAATACAGATTATAATGATCCCCGGAATTATGCGGGAAGGTCAGAGTTCGGATGACTTCACCTATGTATACGATTTAAAAACTAAGGAAAAGAAAACACTGACAGAACTTAAAAATTAATAAAAAAAGAGCGCCAAATGGCGCTCTTTTTTATTAATATCGCTTGATGCTATCAAAACCACAGCAAAAGGCAACTCTCATATCAACTATACTGGCCTCAAGCATGGCCTTTATAGATTCTACAGCACTTAATGTTGCACTTCCTGCCCTCCAGAGCGACCTCGATATAAAAGGATCCTCTCTCCTATGGGTAATCAACAGTTATGCATTATTTTTATCAGCTCTGCTATTGACAGGAGGGTCAATGGGCGACCGGTTAGGGCGCAAAAGGATCTTTATTTTAGGAATCGCATTATTCTCAGTTGCTTCTATCCTCTGTGGGTTATCATCATCTTCAGATATATTAATCGTTTCCAGATGTATACAGGGTATAGGAGGTGCGTTAATGGTACCCGGTAGTTTATCTATCATCTCAGCACTATTCCCCAAGGAGAAACGAGGAAGAGCTATTGGCACCTGGTCTATGTTTAGTGCCATGACAACCGTATCTGGCCCCGCATTAGGAGGTTGGCTGGCAGGCATAGGGTTATGGAGACTAGTATTCTTCATCAATATTCCTTTGGCGATTATTGCACTTTTCTTTTTAAGAAAGGTACCTGAAAGCAAAGACCCTAATGCAAACAAAGGAGATGCTAAAGGGGCTTTTGTAGCTACTTTATCTTTAGCCTGTTTAACTTACGGTTTTATTGAAGCACCCAACTTCGGATTCAATGCGCCACGCATTTACGCTAGCTTGGCAGCAGGCCTGGTATTGCTACTTCTGTTTATAATCTATGAAATGAAGACAAATAGTCCCATGATGCCTTTGTCTCTATTCAAGTCTAAAACATTTAGCAGCACCAACGTTATTACTCTTTTCATCTATGCCGCATTGGGAGGATTTCTATTCTTTTTCCCTTTAAACCTAATACAGGTTCAGGGATACCCGGATGAAATTGCAGGATTAGTGATGCTGCCATTCGGTCTGTTAATAGCCTTTCTATCCAGATGGTCCGAGCATCTGGCTGACAAACTCGGTGCCCGAACTCCATTAATAATTGGCTCCATGCTTACAGCCATAGGTTTCTTTCTGTTCTCGCTACCCGGCCAAACGGCAGGTCCCTCAGATTTTTGGAACACCTTTTTTCCTGCCATTATCACAATTGGCATAGGTATGGGCCTAACAGTAACACCACTTACAACAGCTGTAATGAACTCAGTACCTCACGGCAAAACCGGATCTGCTTCTGGTATAAATAATACCATCGCCAGAACAGCCGGTGTACTAGCCATTGCCATCATGGGTGCTTTTGGTGTAATTACTTTCAAAAACAGTTTTATAGAAAATACCAAAAATCTCCACCTCCAAGAAGCAGTTCAAAAAGAACTGGATGAGGAAATTCTCAAACTAGCCGAAGCTCAACCTCCTACAAATACAACCAAAGAGCAAAAACAAATTATCAACACCGCGGTAAAGACATCATTTATAGAAACCTTCAGACAATCAGCTCTTATTGCCAGTATTTTATCAGGACTTAGTGTTTTTACAACCTATATTTTTATTAAAAAAAAGTCTTAAATTAAGTTAAAAGTATATATGAAAAGAGCAATTATCATTTTTTTATTGGGTATCTCACTAGTTACCCAAGCACAGGAAAAAGACCATATTAATACATTCCTCAACAACTGGCATAAAGCTGCAGCAGAAGCCAATGCTGACATTTTCTTTGGTAGTATTGCTAATGAAGGCATCTATATCGGTACTGATGCAACAGAAAGATGGGACAAAGAATCATTTTGGGCTTTTTCGAAGCCATACTTCGACAGAGGCAAAGCTTGGAACTTTAAGCCATATGACCGCCAGTTGCACTTCTCTGAAGATGGCAAGATAGCTTGGTTCTCTGAATTACTAGATACCTGGATGGGAGTTTGCCGAGGGTCTGGCGTATTAAGAAAGTCAGAAGGCAGTTGGCAAATCCTGCAGTACCATTTATCGGTCACAGTACCTAATGACGATATTCACAAGTTCATAGAGCTGATTAATAAAGAAAAATGAAACACACATTTTCAAGCTGTTTCTGCAAAAAACTTACACTCTCATTTAGCGACCTAAAAGCGCTAAAACATTAAAAAAACGCCGTTTAGCTGGTTACAATTTGAGTTTTATTTGTATATTATACTGAATGAGGTAGAATATTAATTATTTGAATTGACATCTTATTGAAAATATTACAAATTGCTTTATGGCAAAAAAATAGATCAAAAATGGGTGTTGTAGAGTTGGGCAGATTTAGGGTTATTTGCTTTGGTTTATTCTTATTGCTTCTGTTTTTTTCTCCCGATGTAGAAGGGCAAAGAAAGAAAAGCAAGCATACCAAAGCTTTTTACAAATCACGTTATACCCCTGCAAAAAAAGCAGACAAGCAGTGTTTTCAACTATTCAAAAAGAAATACTCAAAACCGAAACATAAGGATAACCAGTCCTTTTTGGCTTCTTTGTTTGGTACTCCAAAAGCAAAATCAAAACCAATGGCAGAAGTCGATCCTAATGACACTCCACCTCCACCAGTTAAACCGCAACCGATAGCAAAAAAAGAACCAGAAAAGAAACCCTCTACAGAAAATAATACTAAAGAAGACCAGGTATTAGAGCTTAAGAATATTCCAGAGCCTACTTCTGCAAAGCATGAAGAAATAAGAAAAAAAGTTGAAAGAAATCTTCAAACGCACAAAGATGGGGAGCCCATTGAACTTGAGCCTTTATACTTCATTTTCGATGACGCAGAATTTTCTGTGGTAGATATGGAGCCTTTTTTAATAGCAGTTGAATACGCATTGCAAGGGCGAATGGTTCTTATTGAAGGACATACAGATAGTTATGGAAAAGATGATTACAATGTCAAATTATCCATCCAAAGGGTAGAAAAAATCAGGCAACTTATGCTTGATATGGGGGTGCCTGACGAAAGAATTTCTGTAGTAGGCTATGGTGAAGAAAAATCCGTATTCGATAACACTACAAAAGAAGGACGCCAAAAAAATCGAAGGGTTGATTTCAAAGTATTTTAAAATTATACCTTCCTCTTCTCGCAATAATTACAACTTCCTAGCGCTTAATATAATAAGTTAATTTCACGTCTATGGCTGACTAATATTGATAATATGATTTAGCTTTACATCATGAATTTCAGTCATTCGGTTTTCCTGAAAAATATTGCTCAAACTACGGGCAACCCTTTTTTAATAGACATAGAGCGAGCAGAAGGACTTTACCTTTATGGTCCGGAAGGTCAGCGCTATATGGATTTAATCTCTGGTGTCGGAGTAAGCAATATTGGGCATCGTCACCCAAGTGTGATCAGTGCCATCAAAGAACAGTTAGACAAGCATATGCATGTCATGGTATATGGTGAATTCGTTCAATCGTCACCCAATGAACTCGCAGAAAAACTCGTTAGTCATTTACCTGATAATTTGAGCTGTTGCTATTTCACCAATAGTGGGACAGAAGCCAACGAAGGTGCGCTGAAATTAGCTAAACGATATACAGGAAGAACCGAAATCATTGCCTGCAGAGGTGCCTATCACGGAAGCTCCCATGGCTCTTTGAGTGTATCAGGCAACGAAGTAAAGAAATCTGCTTTCAGGCCCCTTTTACCCGACGTAAGGTTCATAACTTTTAACAACATTGAGGACCTTAGCCTGATTACTACTAAAACAGCCTGTGTTATTATGGAAACCATCCAGGGTGACGCAGGGGTCAGAATCCCCTCGCAGAACTACATGAAAGCGCTGAGAGAAAAATGCAATAAAACGGGCACACTTCTCATTTTTGATGAAATTCAAACCGGAATAGGCAGAACAGGTAAGATGTTTGCATTTGAACACTTTGATGTCGTACCGGATATTCTTACATCCGCTAAAGCACTGGGAGGTGGATTACCGATAGGTACATTCATCTCGTCCTATGAGATCATGCAAAGTCTAACCCATAGCCCTATGCTGGGACATATCACTACTTTTGGAGGAAACCCCGTATGCTGTACCGCCGCCCTTGCTACTCTGAAAGTTATAGAAGATGAAAACTTACTTAGCAAAGTTGAAGATAAGGGTTTGCTTTTTGAGCAATTAATGCAGCACAAAAGGGTTAAAGATATCCGACGAAAAGGTCTGCTATTCGCCTTTGAATTTGAGACTAGCGAAGAAGTAGCTTTTATTGTTCAAGAGTGCCTAGAAAACAGTGTTATATGTTTTTGGTTCCTCTCCTGCCCTAATAGCTTTAGAATTGCGCCTCCAATTAACATCACGGAGGATGAAATAAAGGAGGCTTGCAAAATCATTATCAACGCTATGGACAAACTAGACAACCTATAATAATGACTAGCCGGTTATAGCAATTCTTTAACGTTTTCTGGAGGACGGCCTATAACCGCTTTATCACCTTTCACTACAATCGGCCTTTCAATCAAAATAGGATTTCCTTCCATGGCTTCTATCCATTCATCATCAGTCAGACTTTTTCCTTTATACTTTTCCTTATAAATAGCCTCACCTTTCCTAATTAAACCCTCGGGCTTAATTCCTAGTTTTTCAATAATTTGCTTCAGCTCACCTTTTGTTGGCGGGGTTTTAAGATATTCCACCACTTCCATCATGGCCCCTGAGCTTTCAATTATACCTAAAGTTTCGCGGCTTTTACGGCACCTGGGATTATGATATATTGTCAGCATACTTTTAGTCTTTTATAGTTTCAACCACCAAGTTGTGGTTGGTATATATACATATATCAGCAGCTATATTTAAGCTTTCCCTAACCATATCTTCAGCTGAGAGACCTTGTGCATGCTTTTTCAAAGCCAGTGCTGCCGCCTGTGCGTACATCGCCCCTGATCCTATTGCTGCTATGTTATTGTCTGGCTCAAGTACATCCCCTGTTCCTGATACTATAAGAATCTCATTCTTATCAGCAGTGATCAACATTGCCTCCAACTTCCTCAGGTAACGGTCTGTCCGCCAATCTTTAGCTAGTTCTATAGCGGCCCGTTTCATGTTACCTCCATAACTATTAAGTTTTTCGTCGAACCTTTCAAGAAGAGTAAAGGCATCTGCTGTAGACCCTGCAAAGCCTGTTACTATCTTGCCATCCTGAAGTTTTCTGATTTTTTTTACATTACTTTTGGCTACATAATTACCCATAGTAGCCTGCCCATCAGCACCAATCGCAACTTCTCCATTATGCATAACCGCCAGCACGGTAGTTGATCTTACTTTAGTCATTCCCATTTAAGTATCTTTTATTAATCCTAGTACCTATTCTCAAAAGCACATAAATATTTAACACCATACAGATTAAATAAATAACCCTGACAATTAAGAAAACTGTCAGGGTCATTTATTTAGTTTTTATAATTAAACCAGTATTCTGACAGGGTTCTCCAACAGCCCTTTAAGGGTTTGAAGAAACGCTGCTCCTAAAGCTCCGTCTACCACTCTATGGTCAGATGAAAGGGTCACTTTCATCACGTTGCCAGGCACTAACTGGCCATTTTTAACGACAGCAGTTTCTTTTATTCCTCCTACAGCCAAGATACAAGCATCCGGCGGATTGATTATCGCTGTAAACTCTTCTACGCCAAACATTCCGAGGTTAGAAATGGTAAAAGTGTTACCCTCCCAATCTTCAGGCTGTAGTTTTTTAGTATGTGCTTTTTCTGCCAATTGTTTAACCTCAGCAGAAATGTGTGATAAAGATTTGTTATCTGCAAACCTTACTACAGGCACCAAAAGTCCTTCATCCACAGCAACTGCCACACCGATATGGATATGCTTGTTGTACCTGATCTTATCGCCTAACCATGAAGAGTTCACTTTAGGGTGTTGTCTTAAGGCAGCGGCTACAGCTTTAATAACAAGATCATTAAAGCTTATTTTCACTGGAGAGAATTCATTCATGGATTTTCTGGCCTCTATAGCCTTATCCATATTGATCTCCATGGTGATATAAAAATGAGGTGCTGTAAACTTGCTCTCAGAAAGTCTCTTTCCAATCGTTTTCCTCATTTGAGAAACATTGACCTCATCATAGCTTTCTTCACCTACTATCTGTGGTATATTAAATGAAGTTCCTTTATTCTCAGCGATCTGCTGTACCGCTTCTGTTGTGGGTGTATACCCCTCTACATCCTTTTTAACTATACGCCCATTGTCTCCAGAGCCCTTAATCTTTGAAATATCATACCCCTTCTCCTCTGCCATTTTCTTGGCTAATGGTGAGGCCTTTACTCTACCACCCTCGGTAGCTCCAGAAACTTTTGAATCAATAGTATCCTTTTTCTCTGATTTCTCAGCAGGTGTAGCTGGCGTTGCGTCCTTTTCCTCTCCTGCAACTCCTGATTTTTGCTTTGACTGATGAGCTTTCAATAGTTTTTCAAAATCAGCACCCTTTTCACCCACAATAGCTAACACACCATCAACTGCTACAGCATCACCCTCTTTTACCCCAACATAAAGAAGTGTACCCTCTTCATAGGCCTCAAGCTCCATAGTAGCTTTGTCAGTTTCTACCTCAGCAAGAATATCACCTGCCTGAACCTGATCACCCTCCTTTTTCAACCATGAGGCAATGGTACCTTCGGTCATAGTATCACTCATTTTAGGCATGGTGATCAAGGTAGCATTAACATCAGAAGCATCAATTTCTTCTATATCCTCGTTACCAGAAGTTTCCTTCTTCTCTTCTTTTTTATCTACCCCATTGTCTTTTATACCGTTTTGGGCTTCTTTAAGCAACGTACCAATATCCTCTCCCTCTTCGCCTATAATTGCAATAACCCCGTCAACGGGCACCGATTCCTTTTCCTTCACACCTATATGCAACAGTGTACCATCTTCATAAGACTCTAGCTCCATAGTAGCCTTATCTGTTTCTACTTCTGCTAATATATCTCCTGATTTAACTTTGTCTCCTTCTTTAACTAGCCATGATGCGATCACCCCTTCTTCCATGGTATCGCTCATTTTAGGCATACGTATTACTTCAGCCATAAGTGTGTTTTAAAAATTTTGTTGTCAAAAATAGGGGTTATAATTCCTTTATTCAAATAATGTGTTTTTAAAAATTACCTTCCTAAAAGCTGATATTTGAAATCAGGAACTCAAATTTACTACCTCCTGATTTAAAATTATTAGCTTCTGCATAAGAAAATCTAAAACCGAGTGCAATATCTGCAGGAAAGCGCAAAAAATTCACATCAAAAAGGACATCAGCTCCGACCGAGCGATATGTATCTTCTCGTTGTAATTTTACCCGCTGCGCTTCATTAATAAGATCAATTTCGGAATAACCGTAGTCATAAAACAAGTTTGCCCTAATCCTTTTCAAATTTAAAACAGGACCCAGGGCAATGTCGGGATACCATAAAGGAAGGGTATAGTTAACTGAAGCAAAAAAGAAGTCCTCCCAGGTACTATGTGAATAACCTCTTGGTAACGGTATTTGATTTGCTAAAAGATAAGTGTCATTATTTAAGGTGTCAAGTTTCCATAATTTATGTTGATAGGCTCCTCTCAAGTAAAAGGAATGGTGTTTAAAAATTCCCGGGAAATACAATGTTCCTCTCAAGGCCAACTGTCCGGCATCATAATCTCCTCCAAACGGCGAACTGGTATAGCTACCTACAAATGACTGCCCCCACTTGCTGTTGATATCCCTGGTACTCTGCTTAAGTAAACTGTAGTAGCTAACCGTAGCAACATTTGTGTACAACTCTCCGTTGGCCTGTTGATCAAGAAATCGAAAATTTTGATTAAAGTTGTCCACTTTGGTAATACCCACTTCATTTCCAATTGACAACTCTCTATGATATTTAGACCTTGTCAGTAACAAGGGCAATCTCAGTCCAACATCGACAGAAGTCTCATCCCAGTTAAAAGTTACATCCTCAATATCATTGTTTTCATTGGTAACAGACTCTACTGTAGAACGTGAACCCTTGGAAACCTGAAAATCAATAATGGGATAAAACCCCTGATAACTCACATTCAAATAACCAAAACCGGTCTCCTCAACCGCATCATATTGATAACCGAGTGAAATGGCTGTAGTGCTCAATACATCTTGCGAAAAAACACCAAACTGCGCACTATTCAGGTCAGTATTAGCAAAAGGCCCCCAACTGTGAATGTTAATCATATGACCGACCCGGCTATATTTCTTTTCAGGGTATTCTGTATCAGGAACATCATTCAAAATATCCTCATGCCCCTCTTGATCAACCACGGGCTGATAGTATTTCACGGACCGATCCTTCGTTTCAACAACCTGATCCCACTTAGACTTATCCAGAGGTACTTTTACCACATCCAGCCCGTTTACTGTATGGTCATTGTAATAAATAAACATACCATCATTAGATATTTCAGGGTTATAAGCGCCATATTTACTGCTTGTAACCTGATAGTACTTTCCTGATTCCAGGTCATACATATAAATGTTATCAATACCACTTATTGGCGAACTGTAAAAAAGCATATTGCCATACAAAACAGGGTGACCTATATTCTCATGATTGGCGAAAATATGCGTTTCCTCAACCCCTGAATTAACCTCAAAAGACACTACAGAACGCCCCTCCGTTGTTGTTTTCAACGCTACAACACGCTTCCCGTCACTTGACCATCTGGCCATTGAGTAAAAAGCTTTTTCAGGGTTGTCAAAGCGCTTAACTTCCTCTCCTGTATTGTAATCCAATACAACCAGGTATGTACCTTGATCTTCAGTATTTAATACCGTCACAATATGATCTGCATCTGGAGAAATAGCAGCACCACTATATCTGGTTTTATCTGTTATAGTTTTTACCTGCCTTGTTTCAAAATCATATGACTTTATAACCGAATAGGAGCGCACTCTCCAGCGCGGATCAAAATGCATCTCGTTCCACACCACTTTATTTTGAGCAGAAGAAAGCATACCGCTTTCATTCATAATACCAGGAATAAAAACCACTTCATCCTTACTACCTGATTTGACATTAACAAATTGTTGAATATCCCCAATACCCGATTTTAGGACAATTAACTCACCATTATCGAGTATCTGTGGGTTACTGTAATCGGTAAATGTCTTTGATTTTCTACCATTGACTGTTTCAAATGTTGTGATGTTAAGTTCTTTTAACTGCCCTGTCCAGACACTATCCAACTCATCCATCATCATCTCATAGTTCTTCACTAAATATGATCCTGTATGTTTCTTTAAGGCATTTGAAAAAGTAAATGGGATGAAAGGCCATGAAAAGGCACTATTTGAAACTTTCCCCCATATATCGGAATCTCCTGTTCGTCTTCTCAGGTGAGTAACAAAATGATAGCCTAAAATATAATGGTTGGGCACATAATCTTTAAATGACCTGAGGTGTTGCTTATGGTAATTAAAACGCTTACCCTCAAGCAGATTTGACCTGAATACTTTATTAAATGATGGTATTCTACCCCGTCCACTATGTGTAAAACTAGTCTCTATCGCCGTAGCATCCCCTTCCCAAAACCACTGAGGAGCCGCAGAAAAGGCCATGCCTGCCTGTGTATTTTCACCGAATAGATAATAAAAAAATTTATTCCAGCCTGTTCTACTTTGCTCGAACTGCACAATATGTCGGTACTCATGCACAGCAAGCAGGTCTAACCAACGATTTGTACCTGTAAAATTATAGTCCTGAGGTGGCATGGTATAAAACTCAGACCTTCTCGGCCCAAGAGTAACAAAGCCGTTGGAAACAGAGTTTTGATTTTGCAAGATCAGCGATATCTTTTTGGGGATCTTCTCTCCCATCGACTCCGTTTCGGCAGCTCTCAGATGCTCCAAAGTATTGGCCATTCGCTGAGCCTCTTCACTAAACCCTTCGGGAAATATAATACGAAACCCTGGTGTATTGATCTGCCTCCAATCTATAGCGGGAGGATTATTATCCAGCACTTCCCCTTGACCTCTGACAATAAAAGGAACGATGGTTAATATCAGGAAACATAAATACTTTTGCATAATTCAGCCTATTATTCACCCCTAAAATAGACATAAATTAAGAAATACCGTACTTAAGATACTAAAGGTACTAATGTAAATTGGGCAATAAGACGAGCTGACATCCTCTTCCGTCGCTACCCATACCTGGAGCAGGCCTACGAACTGGCCCAAGGCCTTGGAAGGATATACCACACCGTGAAAGACAAAGGCATCGCTTTCACCAAGCTTGCTAAATGGTATGACCAGGTAGAAAAAGCTCAGTTTAAATCCTTCAACACCGTTTCTGGGACGATCCAGCAACATTATCTGACTATCCTCAATTATTTTGAACGTAGAAACACCGATGTCGCAGCTGAGTCTTTCAATGCTAAAATTAAAGCCTTCAGGAATCAATTCAGAGGAGTTAAAAACGTTAGTTTCTTCCTTTACAGGCTTTCAGAATCTATGCTTAGTACAATTGCTCCACAGGTTTTCCGCTTGATCCCGAATTAGTCTACATGCTACAAAATAAAAAAGCAGCCAGAACCCCTTCTGACTGCTTGCGGTTTTCCGAAACCGTTTAATTAACCTAAACTAAAGTATTTTTAATTGCTTGCGAACTTATAATTCCACAGGCTTTCTTTTTAAAAAAAAGCAGTCAGGACCCCTCCCGACTGCTCATGATTAATCGTAAACCATTAATCAACCTAAACCTAATCTTTAATATTTTTTTTGAGATTACTCTCAATTATTCCTCATCCTAAAATTCAAGCAGCTTTATTTATTGCCTGAATGTTTTACAAATATAAGGCACTTATAACCACATTTACATTAGGGATTTTCCGTAATTTCAAATATAAGTGTTTCCCTTAGTAACCATTTTCAGGCGTAAAAAAAGCAGTCAGGACCCCTCCCGACTGCTCATGATTAATCGTAAACCATTAATCAACCTAAACCTAGTCTTTAATATCTTTATGAGATTATTCTCTCACTACAATGCAAACATACATAGTATAACTCACTCTATTATAGGCGATAATACTTATTTTAATAAATACGTGTTTCCCTTATAACTTTCCAAAAGTGTAGAAACATACTTACCACCCTCCAGCAAATGCTCAATTGCCTCCGGTAATTCTTCTTCAAATGAATGAACCAAAAGATACCCATTAGCTCCTCTGTCAATAATGCTCTCTATTAAAAGCCTTTCGGTATAATGATCCAGAACAAGTACAGGGCAAGACCACTCATATTGATTATCACATATTAACTGCAAAAAGTCTAATCCAAGACTATAGGTATCCACTATAATTAGGGCAGGCTCTTTTATTCTCTCCAGGTATGGAGAAGAACTATCCGGAGATACTAAAAAAATATCCCACAACTTGAAAGCCTGATTTGGAATACTTTCAAATACTTCATTAGAATTACTAAAGAAAGCTATGTCTCTATTTTCGTCCCGGTTCAATCTATAGTTGGATTTGGCTAGGGTAAAAATATCAAATGAAGCCAGGGAAGTTATAAGGAAATATGCGTAATTTGGTTTTTACGTGTAACCCTTATACACCTTACTAAATCCCTTCAAAAAGGTTGTTTTTAATAGCATAAAGCACTAATCCTGTAGAATTTTTTGCGCCGGTTTTTTCTAACAAATTTCGTTTGTGTACCTCCACTGTCCTCACGCTAATAAAAAGCTTATCTGCTATTTCCTGGTTTGAATCTTCTTCAAGTATAAGTCGATAAATTTCCTTTTCCCTAGGGGTAAGTGGGGTTGGCAAAGCCTCTCCTGTACTTTTGGGCTTCTTTTTTGCCAAGTTGTTCATCACAGTTTGAGCCACTTCTTTACTGTAGTATATTTCGTCTCCCAGGATAGCATTTATCGCTTCCTTCATTTCATTTTCATCACAACTTTTGAGAATATACCCGCTCGCCCCGGCATCCATCATGGCCTTAATGTGCTGATAGTCATTATGCATGGTAAGGGCCAATACACGGATATTTTTATTAACTTTCATTATTCGTCTAGTGGTTTCAATGCCATCCAGCCCATCCATATTAATGTCTATGATCACCAGGTCCACCTTTTCGTTTTTCTTCTCCAGGAAATCAAGCGCCTCCAAACCATTAGCCGCCTGATCTATCACTTCATAATCAGGGTCATTTTCTAAATAGAGTGCTACTCCATCTCGTACTACTTTATGATCATCAACTATTAATATTTTTGCCTTCATAAGATTCTTTTCTATAAGGTACTTCAACAATTATTACGGTTCCGTTACCCTTTCCGCTTTCGATTTGCAAACTTCCCGAGAGGGAATTTACTCTGTTCAACATACTTTTCAAACCAAAACTATTTCCAGTTTCCATCTTTTCATTGGCATCAAAACCTATACCGTCATCCTCAATGGTTAATATGACTTCCTCTTCATACTTCATCAACTGAATAGACACTGTCGTAGCTTTTGCGTATTTCAAAATATTATTCACAGCTTCCTGAGTAATTCGATACAAATGAAGTTCAGTGTTTTTAGGCAGCCTGTCTCCCTTCAGATTATCATAAAAATCAAACTTAGTCTCAGAAACAGCATCAAGGTCGGCAAGTAAACTTTGAACAGAAAGTACATAACCAAAATCTTCAATACTCTGGGGCATCAGATTATGAGCTATTTCCCTACTATCTCTAATAGCCTCTTTCAGATAATTAAGTCCAGTATTGAGTTTTTTTAAGCCTCCATTATTAAAAGAGATGTCTTTTTTCAGTGAATTAAAATTTAGAGAAACTGTCGTCAGCTTCTGACCTAGGGTATCATGCAACTCTTTTGCTATACGTGCCCTTTCATTGTCTTCCGTCTCTATAATAGTAGAAATGATCTTCTCTTGGGCTAACCTGCGGTCTGTAATATCCATTACAAACCCCTCGATCATATCACCTGCCGGAGAAATAGCCCTGCCTTGCTCCCACATCCATTTCTTTTCTCCGTGAATATTAACGGGGTATATGATCTGAAACTGTTTATTTGCTGCCAGTGCCTGTTGAATAGCTTTAACGTTCTCAACATTATATTCTTCAGGGATCATATCAGAAAGGCGTATTTTTCCATTGAGAAAATGTTCAGGTGGTATTCCAAATACCACTTTGCTACCTTCACTGACAAATACTGGGGTAAATCCTTCATCCACCTTACTCCTATAAACCATGCCAGGAATATTTGCCATGAGATTAGCCAACGTCTGCTGGCTTTCCATAAGCGCCTGCTCCGTAACTTTGGATTCATGGATATCCACATGAGTACCTATAGCTCGTATAGCCCTACCATTTGAATCCCTATCCACAACACGCCCATGCACCAAGAGCCACTTCCACTCTCCGGACTGTGTTTTTATGCGGTATTCATTTTCATAGTAATCCGTTTCTCCCTTCAGGTGGCTCACCAATCTTTCCCGGGTTCGTCTCCGGTCATCAGGATGCAGCATTTCATAAAACTCTTTCGGTTTGGGCTGAGACTTATCAACCTCATAGCCTAACATTTTAAATTGATAATCATTAAAATGCAATGATCCTGTACGGATATCCCAATCCCACATTCCTTCACGCGCACCTTCTATCGCCATTTGCAGACGCTTTTCGCTCTCTGAAAGAGCCTCCACCATTTTACGCTCCTCTGTAACATTTCTGGAAACATATAATATATGTGTACATCGCTTGCTCCTGTCCAGAATAGGTATCAAACTAGATTCAGCTACACCTCTGCTACCATCAGGCATTTTGAAGCCTTCTTCATATTTTATCTGCTGCTGCGAACGTATGGCTTCCGCCATTTTTTGATACCTGTAGTTGATTTCGTTATCATCCAGCTTTAGTAATTTCCTGTAAAGGTCTTTTAATCCCATGCCTATAACTTTATAGGAAGGGTAGTCCTTATTAAGCATATATAGTTCTTTCAAGTACCAATCGGGTAGCTTGGCTACAGCATAAGAACCTAACTTACGAACCTGAAACAAGGCGATAAACTCTGATGCATTATTATATATTAAGGAAAGAGTCTGTTGTCTGGATTTAATATTGGCGTAAGCCCTTTTCAGATCCGCTGTTCTTGCGGCAACCATCCTGCGAAGTACATTAACATAAAGTAATAGTTGCCCTACAATAAAAATAGCCACACCTAATATTACATAACCCCATATGGGCACTTCAAAAGGCTTGTGCTCTTTGAAGTAAGTATTCATAGATCTATAGTAAATGGAAGACTTATCCTGTTTAAGTGCTACAATATGGCTTTCAATGATGGGGACAACCTTGGCTTCCAAAGGCGCTGCATCACGAAAAATAAAGGAAAGTCTGAATGGCGAGAACACCACGGGGGTCTGCATCACATCATATTTATAATCATTGATGTCTCCATAAATTCGGCTGACGATACCAGCATCTACTTTTTTCTTATCAATCAGCTCAAGAATTTCCTTATAGTTCTTTGCTTTTACAATGGTACACCGCAAATCCAACTCTTTTATAGAAGCGTAAAACCCTTTATAAGGTCCATTGATAAAGTAGCTGTTTTCCAAAACAGCCACACGTTTCCCTCCCAAATCGAGCAATGAGGTGTAATCAGACTCACGCTTGGCATATACTCTTGCCCATGTAGAAACCAGACCGGAACTGGCTATGTCGAAGTTGGCGCTTCTCCCCTTATAATCTCCAGACTCAGTGGTTACATCAATTTCGCCAGATTCCAACCACTGAAAACATTCATCTGCCTTACCATTTTTATAAATAAGCCTCCACCCCTCTTTTTCTGCAATATCTTTAAGAATATCTATAAACAATCCCTTTGGCTCTCCACGCGAATCGGAGAATGCAAGCGGATAATTATCATAAACACCAACCCTGATAACTCTTTGACCATTTACCGTTGAGTAAAATGAAAAGAGGACCAATGCAACAAGGAGCAAATTTCTCATATAATACATAAACACGATCCCTTGTAAATATTAAATCTAACAAATTCCTCTCATATATTACTCCCCCTAAGTGAATTACGTATTTTAAAAAATACGTTGAAGCTCTTAAAGTTGTAAAAAAAACAATACCGACTTTTGCAGTCAAATTATACTCCATAAATAATCATGAACAAATTTTTAAACTTTCGGTATTTACTAGCTGCTCTTTTGGTAGCAGCAAGCATTCAGTCATACTCACAGGCCACTGATGATCAAGTAAAAACGGTGTTTGTTTTCAATTTTACAAGATACATCCAATGGCCTACAAATGAAAGTAACTTTACAATCGGAATTTTGGGCGATGATACTGCCCTTGAAAAAGCATTTCAGGATATGGCTTCCAAAAAGTCTACATCAGGTAAAAAAATCATAATTAAGAGCTTTGCTTCAGCTAGTGAAACAAATAATTGTAACATCCTATACATACCCAAAGATCAAAGCTCTCAATTCTCTCGAGTTAAATCCCAAGACTTAAAGAACGTGCTTATCATTACTGAAAAAGCAGGATTGGGTCGTCAGGGTAGTGGTATTAACTTTATCGAAGTTAATGGAAAGATGAGGTTTGAAATCAACAAAGGCGAAATCGAAAGAGCAGGCCTGAAGGTATCAAGCCAGCTTTTAGGGCTAGCCAATGAAGTTTAACTCCCGCCTACAGACACTAAACACATTAATCAGCTTTTTATAATTTGAACCTACCTTTTAAGAGATCTACCTATCTCTAAAATAACTATACCTGTAGTGTACCCGTGGCTAATACCTATACCCTGATAAACTGAGGTGTAGAATGTGTTTAATGATGTAAAACTTTACCCCATATGAAGAATTTTTTGACCTTATTTTTTATTTCTGTGCTCTCTTTTGGCGCTATGGCGCAGAATGATGAAGATTTATATGAATTGTCTCTGGAGGACCTCATGCAAATCGAGATATATTCTGTCTCTAAAAAGGCAGAATCACTTTTTGATGCGCCACTTTCAAGCTCTACATTAACAGCTGATGAAATTGTTAATTCTGGTGCAACCAGCATTCCCGAAGCCTTGCGTCTTGTTCCTGGCCTAATTGTAAGGGAGCAAGCCAATGGTGTTTACGATGTACATTTAAGAGGGCTGGATAACCTTACAAGGTATAGTAATGGAGCCGATGCCAGCAACCTGATCACCTTGATTATGATTGATGGCCGGCCTATTTTCAACAATAACCTTGGAGGTGTGTACTGGGAAGCTATTCCTATCAGTTTAATTGATGTAGAAAGGATCGAGATAGTAAGAGGGCCTTCTGCTCCATTGTACGGACCCAATGCAGTTGCTGGTGTAATCAACATTATTACCAAGAACGTAACAAAAGAGGGTTTAACTGCTCAGGCTGACCTTAGAGCAGGTAATGCTAACACGCAAATAGGCGGTATTAACCTAGGTTATAAATTCAGTAATAAATTCAGTGCTTCTGTATCAGGAAATTTTGAAATGCGTGATAGACACGATGACCTGTATTTTGACTATGCATCCGGATCATTTACCAATTATGAAAACATAGCAGGGCTTGCCTCCGATTACATTGAAGACAAGGACCAATCTCTGGATAAAAGGGGAATGAACCTTTTCATGGACTTCACCCCTACAGAAAAGTTCAGTGTACAACTTCAATCAGGTATACAAGAAGCTTCTATTCAGAAAGTTTATCAAGACAACTTTTATACTCCTTTCTCAACTTCGAGCTATGAGTCAAAATATGCAAGTCTCAGCGCTACATATGGTAATCTGACAGGAAGGTTTTCATTTGTTGATGGCTATGATAACCTTGAGGAAGGCTCCACTTTCCCATTACTCAAATACGATTACAAAACTATTGATGCATCGGTTGAATACGATTGGAGTATATCAGAAAAACTTTCCATACGCCCAGGTGTAAGCTACCAGTCTGCACAATATAGCGACGAACCGTACATTGCTCCTGAATCTGGTATTTTGGGTGTATTAAATAATGAACAGACCATCGAAAGCTTTGCCGGTTCTTTTGGTATAGATTATGATATTACCGAGGCATGGAGACTAGTGGGTGGTATCCGAATGGATAAATTCTCTACTCCCGATGAGGCCTATATTTCTTATCAGTTGGCCTCCACATACAATATCAATGAAAACAATCTGATAAGAGCTGTGTATGCAAAATCCAATAGTGGATCATTTATAGGCCCCAATTATGTCAATATAGTTTTCCCCAGAAATGGAGACATCGTTTCTTATTCAGGAAATAAAAACCTTGACTTATTCCAGATCCAAATGGTGGAACTTGGGTACAGAACAAAGATATCAGGCAACTTTGAATTAAATGCTGAATTGTTCCATCAGACCGCTGAAAATGCATACATTACACTTTTAGATGCTGAACCTGGGGCTGTGTATTATTCGTATGAAAACATTGATGCAAAAGCAACACAAAACGGATTGACTTTGTCTGCTAATTATGTAGCAAACAATAAATTTCAGATAAAACCTTTTATTACTTATCAACAAACAGAGGTTAAGGATCTACCTACAGGATTCAGAACAACTGCTATTGATCCTGTAAACAACATCAGCAATACAGTGACGGTCGACAATGACCAAACTCCATCTTTGTTTGGTGGGTTGTACCTGAATTACAAACCGGTTAAGAACCTCAACATCAATCTTAACCCGTATTACATGAGCGAACAAAGCCAATACAGCTTTTATAGCTTTGCAAATCCAACATCAGATGTTGGTGAAGTTGACAGCAAGTTGATCATCAATGCGAAGGTGGCATATGATGTAACCAAGAACATTAACATTTATATAAACGCAAGAAACCTGTCTGGTACTGATAGTAGAGAATATATAGGGGCGGACAGGAACACTGGGTTAATACTAGGTGGAGTAAGAGTGAAGTTGTAAGATGAGTAAGTGTGCGATGAAAAAGAGGGCTGCTATGTACGAAGCAGCCCCCTTTTCATTTCAGCACTTTTAGTTAAAGTACCAAATTTCTCCATTCGAGCTATAGCCCCAGAACTTCAACTCCCTGCTCAAAAACAATGTCTACAGGTATACCTTGCTTGGACAGTTCATCCAGATCTCTTTGCAATTCAGGCTTAATCAATGCTTTCTCATCCACTAGTTGTTTCACTCCCTCATAGTCACCATCACCTTGTAAAGTCAGTATCTTCTCGGATAGGGAGTTCATCGCTTCCTGCATTTTTCCGAAATTGATCTTATAAGTACCCTTTTGCTCATCCTTTGTAAATGCCCCCTGATCTTTGAAGTAATTAAATCTTACCATATTGGCCTTACCATGAGCACTTGAAGCTCCAAATCTTACAGAACGGAATATGCTAGCCATAAAGGTGGTATAATAATCCATCAACTCTCCTTCAATCTCACCATTCTCATGAAGCTTGGTGATCATATAAAGTCCTAATACATCAGCCTTACCTTCTTCGAGCGCTGATGCATGCTCTTTCAGTGCCTCCCGAACGGTAGTCTTACCATTGATAGTATTTTTGATTCCCAAGCCATGAGCTACCTCATGAAACATGGTATTGGCAAAGAAGGCATCAAAAGTAATATGTTTTTGCTGTTCTTCATCAATGAGCACTTTGGAAATAGGAACAAGTATTTCATCGAACTTAGCTTTCATAGCATTCTTCAACTGAGACCTTCTGGTTCCTTTCTTCAATTGTACCTCCTCATCATTAGGCAAATTAACTGCTATTGTTTTGCTTCCTGCATTGCAATCACCGGCGTAATAAATAACATCGAATGCCGCTAATTGAGAGTCTGTACCGGGCTTTTCCTTCTTGTATTTATCATCTACCGGCAATCCTTTTTGTAATTCAGGCAGAAGTGTAGCGTATTTAGCCAGGCGCTTGCTCCATTCCATGTCTTTTACAAGCACATAAGTTTCATGCGCAGCTTTATAGCCATAAAGTTGATCTTCATAGGTCTCAATAGGTCCTGTAATAATATCGATCTGATTGGTTTTCATGTCCATCCATGCTATGTCACTTTCATAGTAGTTATCTGTCAAAAGTGCTTCGGCACGCAGGTTAAGGTATTTTTTCAGTTCGGCATTATCAGCAAGTTCTGCGGCCTTTTTCAAAAGATCCGACGCTTTCTTAACCTGCTCTTCAAACATGACATGAAAGGGAATAGAAGTAAGCTCACCAGTAGAATCCCTTCTAATAAAAGTATATAATGAAGTTTTATCTTCAATGTTAGCAGCTTCAAACTCCTCCTTGGTCATGTCAACAGGATAATAATTAGCTCCGGCAGGTTTATACCCCACTCCCTCAATAAATGGTTTGTTTCCATTTAAACGATCCCAAGGTCCATAATTGATCTTTACAAATTTTTTAGCGGCATCGTTGTCTAATGTACTAATTAAAGAATCTTTATGTCCATAAGCCTCAAACCAAAAAAGCTCATCCATAATCTCTCCCACCTCAATCAACATGGGGATCATCTGCTTTTGGTTTTCAGAAAGTGTGGTAACGTCAGTCGTTAATCTTACCGTGGTATACTTATTGAGCAGGGAATTGAGAACAGAATCTTTCTTAGGTTCTGCCTCAACCTCTACTACAGATGATTCCTCTTGCTTTTGGTTACAGGCCGTAAATAGTAAGGGGATTAAAGCAACTATAGATAACTTGAAAAAGAATTTTGACATTTTATTAAGTTTTGGTTTTCACCGAAATTAATAAAAAGCCTTGAACCCAGTGATTATTCTTTCAGTTTTTTACCTTTTCCACTAACTGCCGCCACATTAAAAAAACCTACCACACCTTTACCAGTGTTTTCCGTAGCATAAATATTTGTAGGTACATTAGCTAATGGCTGTGCGAAAAGTTCGCTAAATCCGCCCGGTCTGTCTGTTTGAATGACAACTTCTGTAAGAAAATAAAAAGCCTCATTAGAAATTGAATGTATCTCTACATAAATAGAGTCTCCCAGGTCATACGGAGGAATAAAATCGTCATCCTCATCAAGGTCTACCGGGTTTATTCCCCGACGAATGGGCTCAATAAATGTAATTCCATCAAAATTACTACCTTCAGTAAAGGCTGCATCAAAGGCAAGGTTCACCTCCTGAGGTTTGTTGAGTAACACACCATTTTTATAAGCCCTTATCCAATAGCTGTCTCCAACCCCTACCTGATCACGTGCCCAAACTTCAGCCAGATACGACTCAGGAAAAAAGGGAGTCTCTTCCTCATAAGTAAATGATATACTGTCTACCTGAGCCGTTCTGTTCATAGTAGTTGCTGACAGGTAGCTGTCTCCATCCTGCAATTGTATATTCAGGGTATACACATTACCAATTTTACCCAGAGTAGGGTTGACAGCCGTTGGAGTCCATACATATTTACCGGCATCATGTTCCATAAAACTATAGATCTTACCCTCATTATCCTTTACAGTAACAGTAGCCCCGGACACCTCTGGAGGTAAACTCTGCTCAAAGTATGGCTGAGACATAGTGAGTCTAATAACCTGATCTTCTGGTTTATCATTGATCCAGGCATCTACCACTAAAACAGGGTCAGCTTTGTCCAGATCAACATCAATAGTATCTTCACATGCGCCAGACAATATGGAGATGACAAATATGTATATAAGCATTCTGATATTCATGGCTGTTAAAACTTAAAATTATAAGAAATCGACGGGATAATAGTACCGACAATGGCAACACGCGTTGCTTCAGTATTAATCGCTTCTCCAGACATTACTCGATCTTCATCCTGTGAAAAATAGATTGAGAATGGATTTTTTCGTCCGTATACATTATAAAAGGAGAACACCCAATAATCTTCGTTTTTCCTCTCTTTTCCTTTTTTCATCTTTTTACCCTCAAGTCGTAGCGACAGGTCCAGGCGATGGTAGCTTTCCAATCTGATGTTATTCCTTCCTTCATCAGAAATATAAGGAATAAGTATATCCTGCACTACATAACGTGATGTAGGAAATGTAGTTGGCGTACCCGTTACAAAGGTAAAGTTACCCGATAATGATATGCGCTCATTCAGATCGTAAAAGGCTGCTACTTTGAGGTTATGGGTTTGATCATAGCGGGTAGGATACCACTTTCCATCATTAATTCCTTCGACTTGTAATTCCGTACGGCCCAATGTATAACTTACCCAGCCATTCAGATTACCTACATTCTTTTTTAAATAAAGTTCAAGACCATAAGCTCTACCGTCCCCACTAAGCAAATCTCCTTCCAAATATTCATTGATCAGAATATCAGCACCGTCAATATAGTCAACCTGATGTTTGGCCAGGCGTGTATACACCTCAACAGAAGCCTCATAGTCATTTCCTTCCCCAAAGTTTCTAAAGTACCCCAGCGCGAACTGATCTCCTATTTGAGGCTTCAGGTTATTTGATGAGGGAACCCAAACATCCAGAGGGTTTGATGCAGTAGTGTTTGAAACAAGATGAATATACTGTGACATGCGGTTATAGCTTCCCTTTATAGAGCTACTTGCATTGAACTGATATTTAAATGAAAACCTGGGTTCAAGGTTTGAGTAGGTCTGAATGGTTTCCCACCTGTCATAGTTTTTAACACCTGTCATTGGCTTTCTTTCTCCTGGCTCTGCATCTCCATACTCATAGGCTACACCAGGCCCCAGATAGCGAAACATGGAATATCTCAACCCATATTCTGCAGAAAATCTATCGCTAAGCTCATGCTTATTACTCAGGTATACAGCAGACTCCAGGTTGTACTTTTTATCCAGGCTAAAATCTATACGTTCCCCAGCACTTACTCCTACCGCATTGGCTGGCTCAAAGGTGTAATAGATAAATGATCCTCCGAAACTTACTTCGTTATAGTTGTTAACAAAGTAAGTGAATTCGGGCTTGAACATGTAATTTGTAACATCGGAGTCCCAGGTAAACTTATCCCTGGCATCTTCGCCAAACTCCAACTGATAATCATATTTACTATATACCGCCGTGAAATTTGAAAAAAGCCTGGCATTGAAAACGTGGTTCCACCTCAAACTGGCTGTTTTGCTTCCCCAATTAAAGCCTTGATTTTCATCAAATTCAAAAACATCTCTTCCAAAATACCCTGACAGGTACAATCTATTATTCTTGTCAAAATCATAATTGGTCTTCATGGTCAGATCATAAAAATTCAAGCCTACATCCCCTAGATCCTGCAAAAAGGGTCTGGCAAGAATATCGATATACGACCTTCTCCCTGCTAATATAAAGGAAGACTTGTCTTTAACTATTGGCGCTTCCAGAGCAAGACGGCTAAACACAGTCCCGATACCTCCGTTAGCTTCAAAACGCTTACTATTTCCTTCTTTGGTGCGAACATCAAGAAGTGAAGCTATACGACCTCCATGCTGCGCAGGAATGGCTCCTTTGTACAATTTGGTGTCCTTGACAGCATCAGGATTGAAAACAGAAAAGAACCCAAATAAGTGAGAAGAGTTATAGACTGGTGCTTCATCTAAAAGAATAAGATTCTGCCCAACACCTCCTCCACGTACATTAAAACCCGCTGCACCCTCACCTACTGTACTGACTCCCGGAAGTAATTGGATACTCTTTAAAACATCAACCTCTCCTAAAAATGCAGGTAGCTTTCGAATGGTTTGAATATCCAGTTTATTTGTGCTCATTTCAGTACTGGTTACATTGGCATCCACTCGTTCTCCTGAAATTACTACCTCCTCCAGTTGCTGACTCTCTCCCGCCATCTCCAAATTGAGTCGCTGATTTTTTATAAGCTCCACCTGCTTCACAATAGGTTGGTACCCTACATAGGTGAACTCAATAATATATTTTCCAGGAGGCAAGGTGACCGAATAAAACCCATAGACATTTGATGCCGATCCGCTCTTGGTTTCACGAACAAAAACGGTAGCTCCGATCAAAGCTTCTCCATCATCCGCATCCTTAATATATCCGCTGAGCGTTACTTTCTGCTGAGCAATCAGAGAACTAACTGAACATAATAAAACAAATATGGCTAAAAATCGAAATGTACGTTTGGGCATGTCAGATTCTGGTAAATGATTTTATACAACTTGTGTGCAAATAACAGACACGTAAGCCACAAAAATGTTCAGCTTTAGCAAAAAAACTTTAACATTTTTGTGGCTTACATGTTTTGTCCAAATCGAACTCCGCTATTCGACTGCTATACTATCGCTGACTACAGCACTGACCTGGAAGTATCCAAGGGCAGCATTGGTAAGGTTGGACCTGGGGTTTGCTGGTGGAGGGGTGAACATACCTCCATCGGTATTAAGCAACGAAGACAGGTCGTTATAATAAATATAGCCCTGCCTTGAAATACTATACATTTCCACCCTTGCCCTATCTCCTAATTTATAGAAACCTGCTGTAGGGATACCGTCAATACTTTCTCCCAACAAATCATCATTTGCATAATAAACGTCTGTTTCTGAATCTAACAAAAGAGAATCATTACGGTAAAATTTAAAAAGATAATAATCCTCAGTTTCCTGAGGCTCTTTGGCATAGAAAAGTATTTCGTAAAAGTAACCTTCATCTTCAGGATCATCGTACTCCTCCTCATTTAAAGACACTTCTAGTGAATCGATGGCTGTAACAGGGTTAAGAACATCTGTTGCAGTATAAATCTCTGAGCCAACAGTTACAGTAAGCTTGTATGAACTGCCTACCTGGCCAGCAAAAACGTCTTCCGAAAGATAATAACCTTCATCATCCATACCTGACGGATTATGAACATAGTTAAATACATTACCCTGATCATCCTCAACGGTAACGGCAGCATCTACCACACCTGAAAAATTCCCATTTGAATAAAACTCTCCCGACCGTGATACTTTTACATAGTGATGTTTTTCCTGATCTGTCACCAGTCCTTCGATCACTATTTTAGATTGAACCTGCTCAGAATCGAGTACTACAGTCTCCTCACAACCCATGAGACTTGCTGCGGTTATCAGTGCTAATAAGTATAGAATATTTTTATTCATGGCTATTAAAATTGAATGTTATAAGTTACAGAAGGCAATACAGGGAATAATGATATCATTCGAGCCTCTTTCACATCTCCGTTGATGATATTTCCCTCATCATCCTGTTGCACGCGGGTATAGATTGTAAAGGCGTTCTTTCTACTATAAGCATTGTACAGAGAGAACACCCAGTTGCTCTTCCACTTTCTGTCTTTATTCTTTCTAGGGGTAAGCGTTGCCGAAAGATCCATTCTATGAAAATCAGGCAACAAGTAGCCATTTCTTTCGCTGATGTAATCTACCTGATAGGTGTCTCCATATTTATACCTGCCTGCAGGCACGGTAATTGGTCTTCCTGTACTATATGTTAAGCTTCCTCCAAATGACCATTTATCATTCAAATCATAGGTGCCAACTATATTGAACACATGCCTTCTGTCATAATTAGCCAGAAAAGGGCGACCTAGGTTCACACCATCGATCTTACGCTCTGTTTTTGACCAGGTATAGCTGGCGAATCCAGTAAACCTCCCCTCCTTCTTTTGCAGCATCAACTCAAGTCCGTATGACCAGGAGTCACCTTGCCTGTACTCGGTGGGTAGATCCTTGTTAAAGAAAAGTTGGGCGTTATCAGCAAAATCAGTGACATTGTCAATGTCCTTGTAATATGATTCCACTGAAAATTCCAGGGTATTGTCTTTAAAATTTCTGAAGTAACCCACTGCAACCTGATCAGCAAGTTGCGGCTTTAAATAGTAGTTACTTGGACTCCAAGTATTGAATGGAATAGGCACAGTACCGCTGGATATCAAGTGTGTATTCTGCACCATTCTGTTGTATGACACTTTCACTGAACTTCTCGGGTTGATCATAAACCTTGCTGCAAATCTGGGTTCCAAATTCACATAGGTCTTAATATTTTCAAGATGATCATAGTGTAAAGTGTCTTTATGTACTATATCGATGTTATCCTGAGGATCTTCATAAATGTACACATCTGACTTTCCTACATTTTGAAATATTGATAGTCTGGCACCATATGATAGTGTAATCCTGTCACTAAGGCGCTGTTCGTTTCCAAGGTATATAGAGTGGTCAAGGGCATAATCATTCTGTATCTCCTGAGTTTCAAATATAGAGGCTTCTGAAGTTGGCGATATCTCGCCTGGTGAGAACCTGCGATAAGTGAGATGATAGCCAAACTCAAGTTCATTGCGTGTATTGATGAAGTAGTTAAGATCTTCTTTAAAAGAGAATTCCTGTAGATTGGAAGTCCAATTAAAACCTTGGGCATCATCATCAAACTCGAGGGCGTAATCAAAGTTACTAACAATAAGAGATGTATTTGAAAACAGACGGTCATTAAAAAGATGATTCCACCTGAAAGTACCTGTTATATTCCCCCAATCAAAACCAAAAGTATCATCAAAATTGAAAACATCTCGCCCCAAGTACAAGGCTGCAAAGAATCTGTTATTGTTATTATGCTTCCAGTTCACCTTTGCATTAACATCATAAAAGTGTACGAGGTTTTCCTGCCCTGCTGCTTTCAGGAATAAATCTGCATAAGAGCGACGACCTGATATAATAAATGAACTCTTCTCCTTTCGGATCGGGCCTTCCAGCATAAATCTACTTGCCAAGGTACCAATACCTGCTGCACCACCAATCTTTTTGTTGTTACCATCTTTAGTTCTTACCTCAAGGATTGACGATAGTCTACCCCCATACCGGGCGGGTATACCTCCTTTATACAGTTCTGAGTCTTTGATTACATCGGCATTAAAAACTGAAAACAGACCGAAAAGGTGTGAAGGATCATAAACAGGAGCCTCATCAATCAGGATTAGGTTTTGGTCTGCACTACCTCCTCTTACGAAGAAACTTGAAGTACCTTCACCTGCAGTGATCACACCGGGCATCATCTGAATGGTTTTAATAATATCCGGTTCACCAAATAAAGCTGGTAATTTTTTCACTTGTTTAATATCCAACTCGTTTCGGCTCATCGTTATATCCGTGACATTGGCATCAATAGGATCACCTGAAATCACTATCTCGTCCAGAGAAGTAACCTCGACAGGAAGCTCAATATTAAACGTTTCATTTTTCGTTAAGCTTACCTGCTTGGTTACCGTTTTATAACCCACTGAACTAAAGATCAACGTATAGTCCCCCGCAGGAAGACTTAATGCATAAAACCCATAGACGTTAGTTGCCGTTCCTACTTTGAGTTCGTTGACGTAGACGGTCACTCCAATAAGCTCTTCGCCATTCTCAGCATCCTTAGCATACCCGTTGATGGTGTACTTTTGTTGTGCCTGGCTATATTGACTAAGCCATACTAATGATAGTATGAGGAGAAATTTGGTTAGATTTGTTGGTACCAATGTTAGTTGAATTTAATTGAGTTTTTTAATACTTAGTCTACAGACGACATAATATTTAAATAGTTTCCAAGATTCAGAAAAAAATGATCAACGGGATATTTTAACAGGTGAAATTAATAATCCAGCAACTCAGAAATAACAAAACAGTTAATGCAATACGAAGCTCCCCTCATATATTTCTCAGCACATCTTGAAACCATACTACCGGCTCTTTTTCGTAAAATCAAAAATGTAGATTATACCAGGGAGCGCATAAACACCCCGGATGATGATTTTCTTGACCTGGATTGGGTGCAAAACAACTCCAATCAACTCGTTGTAATTTCCCACGGTCTTGAAGGAAGCTCTACAAGACCCTATATAAAAGGCATGGCCCGGGCATTTTCAACCCAAGGGTATGATGTACTTGCATGGAACTTCAGGGGCTGTAGTGATCAAATTAACAAACAACTCCGGTTCTATCATAGTGGGGCTACTGACGACTTACATCACGTAATAACGCATGCATTGGCCAAAGGCTATAAAAAAGTTTATCTGATAGGTTTTAGCCTGGGCGGCAATCTCACACTTAAATATGTTGGGGAACGGGGGACTAATATTTTGTCACAAGTAAAGATGGCTGTTGCTTTCTCAGTGCCTCTGGACCTTTACACCAGCTGTGTTAAAATATCAGAAGCTTCAAATTTTGTCTATTCAAGAAGGTTTTTAAACAATCTAAAGGCAAAGATAATCTCCAAAGCTGCAGTAATGCCCGGAGTATTGGAAACTGAGAAACTAAAGAATATCAAAACACTCAAAGACTTTGACGACAACTACACGGCACCCTTGCATGGGTTCAAGGATGCTATTCATTATTATAATACTTGCAGTTCGATAAACTTTTTAGACGACATCAGTATACCGACTCTGATTGTCAATGCCAAGAATGACCCCTTCCTCTCACGGGAGTGCTACCCTGAAGACCGCCTGAGGGAACATAAATATGTATTATTTGAAACTCCTGAACGTGGCGGTCATGTTGGCTTTACCGAATTCAACAAGGAAGGGTTATACTGGTCAGAAAAGCGTGCATTGAATTTTATTGAAGGGTAATACCAACTCCTTTTGTTTCGTTAGTGCTTGCACTACAACAAGATTTGGGTACATATCCCTCCAAAATTAACCGAACATCCCGCCTCTAAAAGAGAATTTTGCTACATTCGTAGTATGGGAGACAGATATACTATTACTGCGGACGCGGAAGTACTGAGTGAAAGGTTTAATATTGATGTGCCAGAGCGGTATAAGCCACGGTATAATGCTGCTCCTACTCAGGTATTACCTGTTGTTACTCAAGACAGTAAGGGGTTGTCTTTCTTCTACTGGGGCCAAATACCTGAGCGATCAAAAAACAAAACAATCGGTGCTAAATTAATCCTATCAGAAAAAGAGACACTCGCTGAGAAAGTCTCTTCTCATAAAGCGCTTTTGCAGAGTCGTTGTATTATACCTGCAGATGGTTTCTATGACTGGAAAAGGATCAGTAAAAAAAGTAAAATTCCTTACCGTTTCATTTTTGGCAATGACCAGACCATCTCCTTTGCAGGCATATGGGAAGAGTTTGAAGACGATGAGGAAAATGTAGTACATACTTTTAAAATTATCACTACCCCAGCCAATAGCATTGTGTCTGAAGTAAGTGCCAGAATGCCTGCAGTACTTACTCCTGAGGCAGAAAAGCTTTGGCTTGACAGCAATACTCCAGAAGACAAACTGTTGGAGTTGCTGGCTCCATACCCTTCTGACCAAATGGGAAGTTATTCTGTATCCCCCAGGATCAGTGACATCAACAATGAAGGTGAGTCTCTCATCAAACCCATGGCCCCTGCAGACCAGTTTGGCAACTACTCCCTTTTTGACTAGGTGTTTTTATATTTGAAAGGGTTATCAACTTGAACTGAGTTCCCTATGGTTGGCGCTATAAATATTTGCTTATGAAATTTACGGTTAAACAACACTTACTCATACTTACTGCGCTTATCATACCGTTAACAGCCATATCACAAAATAAGGCTGAGCTTCTTCTTAAAGCGGAAGAAGTGTTGCTCAAAGGTGATACTATTATGGCCACTGAAAGGTTCAGGGAAATATTGGTGGTGTACCCTCAAAGCTTCACAGCCGCCATGCGACTTGCTGAGATCTATCAACAACGGAAGGATTACCACACGGCCATTCAGTTTGTCAATGTAGCCCTCGACATCAACGATAACTATCAGGTTCAGACCAAGGAAAAAATCGAAAGTAAGCAACTATCACAAAACGAACTTGCAGAAGAACAAAACAGGCTCAACAAATATAAAAGTGATCAGGCTGATATTCACCACCTCAAAGGAGTAATACGCACACGACAATTGAGAAGACAAGACGCCATAGATGAATTTCGCAAGGCGCTTGAACTTAAGGTTAGCAGTCAAACTCTAACAGACCTAGCCCTCACCTATCTGGAAATAGGGCTGCTACACGATGCACTAAAGCTATTACATCAGGCCAGAAGCATAGACTCTACAAGCTATAAGCCTTACTTTAACCTTGCCAATGTCCATTATAAAGTACAAAACACTGATAGTGCACTTTACTACTACCAAAGGGCACAAAAAAAGAAGCGTGACCTCAAATGGCCATATCTATACTCCGGGCTTATTTACACACAAAAGGAAGACTACTCTAAAGCTATTGATCAGTATAATAGCTACATCGCTATTGACTCGGCTAATGAAGAGGTTTATTTCCGCAGAGCTGTTCTTTACAGCGAACTTCGCCAATGGCCTGAAGCTTTAGGCGACTGGACTCACGTGCTTAAATTAAATCCAAAGAATGCTGAAGCCTGGCGCAATAAAGGTCTGAGCCATTTTCAAGTTGCACAATACGATTCGGCTATTACCGCATTTGATGAAGCTTTGAAAATATTACCTGAAGAGTCTTACACCTATATCAACAGGGGCTACAGTTACTACCTTATCAACAATCCGGAACAAGCGCTCCAAGACCTAAACAAGGGGTTGGAAGGATTGCCAAAGTACTACCTAGGCTATTATTTCCGAGCTCTGGTCTATTTGCAGATCAACAAAAAACAGAAAGCCTGCAATAACGTTCACAAGGCAATAGAACTTGGTATGAAACAAAGCGAGATTGACGAAAAGCTTTTAAAAAAGTGTTTCTAAATATTGATTTGTAAACTTTCTCAAGACAGACAACCGTTTGCTCACCATATACTATGTGGCAATTTTATGGTCTTTTTGATATATTGATATCATCATCAAACAGCCATTGACCATGCATAAATTCTGGCAAATATACTTTCTATACTTTCAAGCCAGGCTTACCCTAACGGTTCTTCCCCCATGCAATCCACCCTACTATTAAAGAGTCAATCCTCAATGCGTATTATATAGATTCCTATCACTTCAAAGAGGACCCTTTATTAAAAAAAAAATGATATAAGCTCTTCACCCAGAGGTCACTCAGGGTTTATAACTCTGGAAAAACAGGAAGATCTGGGTGGCTCAAAGAGATATAATTCTGGTTTGAATATACCCAACTATAAATAACAATACAATAAAACTCGATGACATTACAGGCCTAAAATCAGGAGTATCAAAACAGGGGTGATAAACCGTGGAATTCTACGATGGTTGACAGCATTACTATCTTCCCATACCTTAGCATTCTTTACCCTTACTCCATGTAATTGATTATTCTCAGCAGCAACTTCGATAGTGACATGGTTTTGATCAGCAGGCTCTCCCTCCCAGACCTTTTTATTTTTAGCTTTTGGCCCCATATATTCTAAACGATTCTCTGCAATTTTAGCAGCAATTTTGGCTTCCCTTTCCCATGCCTTGAAGTTTTTGGCCTGAGGTCCCTTTACCCTATCTTGAGCGATATGCTCAACAGGCAGTAGGAACATTAAAAGTAGAATAAACAGAGGTTGCTTAAACATTTCACTTAAACCTTAATTCTTATTGATATAACGCAAATCCTCCGAAAACGTTTGCGACAAACGTATCATAAATTAATGTCTTAAGTATTTCGTAAAAGAAATGATTGTCAATTAGACGTAACAGACATGCTACTTGGGAATTGGCTCTACTACCTTTATTTAATCTCTAAAAATCATCTTCACCATCATCCTCTTCCTCATTGGATGGTGGATCTAACGAAGGCTGTTCTTCCTCATCCTCCTCTTCCTCCTTCCGGGCCTTTTTCTTATCCTTGTCCTTTTTCAGGAAACTAAAAAAACCTTTCTTCTTTTTAGGCTCATCCTGATTTAGTTCTGTAGCAGAAGTTTCTACATCAAAATTAGTACTATCGGATTTGTTCTTTTTCTTCTTAAACAACCTTCTGAATAAACCCTTTTTCTTCTTTTCTGTTTTCACCTTCTGGCCACTGGCTTCAGCCGCCTGCTGCTTAGCTAGCGCCACATCAGGGTAAATGAGATACTTACGGAGGTACCACAAGTACAACTCCTGATCTATGTTAAACTTCTCCTTTTTCAGAGAGATCATGTATGTACTATCCGCAGCTGTTGCTGCAACAGTATCAATGGAAATAACGGCTGTCGAATCATATCCTTCCCGTTCTGCCAGATAAAAGTCATCCTGAAACTCGAGAGAGTCATCTTCCTGGGGGTAGACATCGCGCATGGGAATGGTTTGCAAACTTCTGAGCTTTTTGCGATACGACATCGGCTCAATGATCAGAAATTTGTCTTTGCTCGCCTCCATTACCTTAGGCATGGAATCTTCACCAAAGTAACTAAAATGCCTATCCAGCACCTCTTTATCATGGATAAAGGCACTTTGATAAGCAGGGCATATCACTCTTTCAGTACACGCCTGAATCGAAAAAAAGAGAATAATACCAGTTATTAGGTGATGTGTTTTTATCATGCAAAAAAATCAAGCAGGCCAATAATCATAATAAATCCGTGAATATAAGCCGTTTAAGCATACTTCTTACCAAACTTCAAAGGTAGATTGAAAAAATCATAAGTTAAAGAGAAAATGACGAAAATAGTCTAACGCTTACAATTTAGTAGTATTGTTTTGCTTATCTAGTTCCTCCTTCAATTTCTTAGGCAAGCCAGCTACCACCAGTTCATATGAATGTTCAACAAGTTCAATAATAAGTGGATCAGGAACACTCCCGTCCATCATGACCGTATTCCAATGCTTCTTATTCATATGGTACCCCGGCTTAATTCCATCATACTGCTCTCTGAGCTGGACAGCTCTTTCTGGATCGCATTTGAGGTTTGCACGCTCAAACAGGTCTACATCAATCAAGGCAAACATTTTGCTCATTACCTTGAACACGAGGGTTTGATTATCAAACGGAAATTCCTCTGTAACTCCCGATTTGCTAATGCAGATCTCTCTAAAATTTTCAATATCCATTAAAAAAGGTGCCTGCCAATTAAAATTATTAAAGCAATTAGAAATATGATCATAGATATCTTATTGATCCCATGCATCATTTTCAGGTTGATGCCGGATGGTCTTGAGGGGTCTTTTTTTCTAAAGAAATACCCAAACACCTCTCCTAATGCAAAATAATCTCTCAATGAGTTTTTGTGGCTTTCCTCTCTCATGTTGCTTTCGTTATTCATAATTATAAGCTTTTATGCCTCTTCTTTTTCTATCCAGTCTCCACCTTCTCGGATAATCCCGATCAATTCATCTACTGCTTTTTCTGATGGTACCCCACGCTTCACTACCTCCTGCCCTTTATACAAAGTAATTTTCCCTTTTCCTGACCCGACATATCCATAATCAGCATCCGCCATCTCACCAGGGCCATTTACAATACACCCCATAATCCCAATTTTAACACCTTTTAAGTGGTCAGTTCTTTTACGGATCATAGCGGTGGTCTCCTGTAAGTCAAACAGTGTTCTTCCACAAGAAGGACATGAAATATATTCTGTTTTGGTCATTCGTGTCCTTGCTGCCTGCAAAATGCCAAAGCTGGTATTGTTATAATTTTCGATCAGCTTCAACTTTTGCATCTTACTCCCGGCCTGGTCTACATTTTCGGTTCCCAACATTACTCCATCACCAAGTCCATCAATCAACAGCCCTCCTATATCGGTAGCGGCATAGATCTGAAGCTGGTCATCCGTTAAATCAGGATAACTTCTTTTAATAATTACTGGTACATCTAGTTGGGCATTGATTAGTTTAAAGAAAGCCCTTCTTTGCTCCGCCATACCATGCTCATTGTATGTCTCCAGCATAATAACTACAGTGCTATCCTCTTCCAGAGCAACAATCAACTTTTCACTCAGTTCACTTAACCTTAACCTGACAAAATTAATATTTTCATGCCTGGCTCCTCGGGCAAGGTATTCACCGGTGGTGAGCATAGGCACTTTATTGATCTTGTCAGATGTTTGTTCCCATGTTTTATAATCCAGGATTTCTTTTAATCCATTGGGTAGCATAAACTGTACTGGGCTACTGCCTGAATAAACATAGTCTGCACCCAGGTCGTTCATTCTCCACTTGTCGGGTTCGGGAAGGTAGAAATGGCCGATACTTTTCAAATCTTTATAGTCATCTGTTCCCAGCCTGCTAATATCAGCAATTACTCTAGGAACATTATGCCCACCGATATTGGCCACTTCATAGGTATGTCTTCTGCTATAGCTAAACGGGTCAACCGGATTGCATTCAACAGGTTCAATCGACGCATGACCTGCCCGCTTATTGTACCTGTCCACCATAGTTTTAGCCACAGGAGCCTCCAATTCAGGTTCTTCTGTCAAAGAGACACGTACAGTATCACCTAGTCCGTCTTCTAACAGCACTCCTATACCCACTGCACTTTTTATACGTCCATCTTCACCCTCACCAGCCTCTGTTACCCCAAGGTGTAGGGGATAGGGCTGCAAGCCTTCCTCCTCCAGCTTGTTAACCAAAAGCCTGTAAGCCTGAACCATTACCTGGGTGTTACTGGCTTTCATAGATAGTACTATGTCGTGATAATCCAGATCATTGCAAATCCTAAGGAACTCTAATGCGGACTCTACCATACCCAATGGTGTATCTCCATATCTACTCATGATCCTGTCAGACAAAGACCCATGATTCGTTCCTATACGCATGGCCGTACCGTATTCTTTACAGATTTTAACCAGAGGTGTAAATTTTTCTCTTATTCTGTCGAGTTCTGCGTTGTATGATTCGTTAGTATATTCAATCTGTTCAAATTTCTTCTTATCAGCGTAGTTACCAGGGTTCACCCTAACTTTCTCTACTATACGAGCAGCCAGTTCTGCTGCATTAGGAGTGAAATGGATGTCTGCAATCAGCGGCACATTATAACCTCTCCTCCGCAACTCCTTTTTAATTTCTTCTAGGTTTTGAGCTTCTTTAATACTCGGTGCTGTTATTCGTACATATTCACATCCGGCATCAACCATCCGTATAACCTGCTCTACCGACCCGATTGTATCCATGGTATCGACAGTAGTCATAGACTGTACCCTAATTGGGTAATCCCCCCCCATAGGCACTCCACCAATATCCACAACACGTGTTTTCCTTCTCGAATACTGGGTCAGACTATTACAATATTGCTTTGTACTGATTATTTCTGTATTCACTTCTTCCTGATCTGTTTCTGCAAAGTTAATTTTTTCTGGTTACAGTTCTCAAATTTACAGCTTACTGTTCACAGACATCAACGCACTAATTGTCAGTTATTGAGCACTGGTAACTTCACGTTTAACGATTTTATACACCAAGAAGGTTTCACTTCTTTCAGTCGGCAAACCTACACCTAAAAACTGCTAAAAGGTTAAATATCCCCCAACTGAGGACGCATGACAATTTCCTCAATCACTGTTCTGTCAGACATTTCAAAGGCATTCCAGATGGCTGATGCCACATCACGAGATTTCATAAACCTTTCCTCGGGTAGGTCTGCCCCTTCCCAACTGGCAGTGTAAGTTGCTCCGGGCATAACAGCTGTCACTCTTACATCATGTTCCTTCATTTCCTCTCTCAGCACTTTTGACATACCCAGCATGGCAAATTTGGATATGCAGTATGAACCTCCATTAATATAGGGCATAAACGAAGCAGTTGAGCATAGATTGAATATATGGCCAGTCTTATTTTTTTTCATTTTCTTTATCAGACCTCTTATCATATAGTAAGCACTATAAAGGTTAGTTTCAATCATTTGTTCAAGCACACCATCTTCTTCTTTATGGATTTGCCCCGGAATGAAAAGTCCGGCATTATTGATCAACACTTCCACATTTCCTTCCTGGGCGTGTATAAATTTTATAAAATAATCTACTTCTGATTTATCCGACATATCTGTTCTCATGATATGCACTTTATTACTATATTTTTCCTGCACTTCATCTCTCAAAGTATTGAGGTCATCTAGATTACGAGAACAAACAATGATGTCGAATCCATTTTCAGAAAAAATATCTACCAGCGCTCTTCCTATACCTTTTGTACCCCCTGTAATTACTACTAGTCTACTCATTTTCTTTTTGTACAATTTGTTTTTTTTATGAAAACATTTTTAAAGCCAAACCATTAATCATAATATTACTATCTTTTTGTAAAGAGTGGATTAAAGGTAGAGATTTAAAGCCTGAACGCGATAATCTTTTAGAAAATTAATGGAAACCATAGGCAAGTATTTTATTTTTTTAGGTTCACTTTTTGTTAACCGGGAAAGCTTCAAAACTTACTTCAAGCTAACCATTGACGAGTGTGTATCGATCGGAATTGGGTCTATATTTCTAGTAGCTCTTGTGTCATTTTTTATTGGGGCAGTAACTACTATTCAGACTGCTTATAACTTGGTGAGTCCACTCATTCCTAACTATGTAATATCACTGGTGGTAAGGGATATGACCATTCTGGAACTCGCACCAACGATTATCGCTGTAATCTATGCAGGTAAGGTGGGGTCGAGTATGGCTAGTGGCTTGGGCACTATGCGGATCTCTGAACAAATCGATGCTTTGCAGGTCATGGGGATCAACTCTGCATCGTATCTGGTGTTGCCTAAGATACTGGGTTCAGTTCTTATGTACCCTATGTTGGTAATTATTGCAGGGCTGCTCTCCATAGTCGGTGGCTACCTGGCAGGGTTGATGACGGACGTTATCACCCCTACTCAATATATCTATGGTATTCGGTTTGAATTCAATGAATATACGGTAACTTTTGCACTGATCAAATCGTTTGTGTTTGCTTTTCTGGTGGCTTCCATATCGTCGTTTAAGGGCTACTACACAACAGGTGGTGCACTGGAAGTAGGTCGAGCCAGTACCTCCGCGGTTACTCAGAGCGTAATTGCCATCCTGCTCGCTGATTACTTATTAGCACAATTGCTTTTGTAAAATGATAAGAATAGAGAATATACATAAATCATTTGAAGACAAACAAATACTGAGGGGTATCAGTGGCACTTTTGAAAAGGGTAAACCAAACCTGATCATAGGATCCAGTGGCACTGGTAAAAGTGTTTTGCTAAAGTGCATTGTGGGGTTAATACCACCAGACGAAGGCCTCGTATACTTCGATGATAAAGAGTTTACTCATGCCAATCGCGATGTAAAAACAGAAGTGCGACGTGAAATCGGTATGCTTTTTCAGGGTGGTGCGCTGTTTGACTCTAAAACTGTAGAGCAAAATGTAATGTTCCCGCTCGATGTGCTGACAAAAATGCCTAAAGGCGAAAAACTGGACAGAGTCAATTTTTGTCTGGAGCGCGTGGGTTTGGCAGGTCAAAACCATAAAATGCCATCCGAGATCAGTGGGGGTATGAAGAAGCGTGTAGGCATCGCCAGGGCAATCGTAAATAACTCTCAATATCTTTTCTGTGATGAACCCAACTCAGGGCTGGATCCGCAAACTTCCATTCTAATTGATGATCTCATCATGGAGATTACGGAGGAGTATAACATCACAACCATTGTGGTCACCCATGACATGAACTCTGTGCTGGGAATCGGTGAAAACATCATGTTTCTCTACAAAGGCAAGAAGCTTTGGGAAGGTAATAAAAACGACCTGATGAATACAGGCGTTAAGGAGTTTGATGAATTTGTGTTTGCCAATAAGGTAATGCAGAAATTGAAGCACCTCTAATTTTAGCTGGCTCCTGTTTTGAGACTTTCCCGTCATAAACTCGGTACACCTCATTATGTGCAAAACTCATAATACAGAAAAAGAAGTAACTTCTTACTTCTGACACAGAGTCCTTTGCTAAACAAGAATACTCTACAAGGACGACCTTTTAAAATGAAATACCTCGGTTTCAACCTTTCCATTGCGATTAAGCTTTAGGGATAATTCCATTTCATTGTCTGACTTCTTCCATATCTCCATTCCCTTAAATATTATTTTGTCTTCAGTAACTTCCAGCAGAGGAAATATCACAAAGTCTTCTTTGTCCTCCCAGGCAGTCAGATCCGGATTGAAGTGTTTTAACTTCATGCCTTCCGGCGTTAAGTGCATAAACTCATAAAAAGTGACTTTCCCGTCTTTGATATGGCGATACATACCCATCATGGTATTATCCGCCGCATGAGTCCATATTTCTTCCGATACACCACCAAAACCATCTCCCAACCAATACCCTTTAAGCCATTCCAACTTTTCGATGGGTATCGTGGGCTTCTCTCCTTCACCAGTTGTTTGAGCCATATTGTACTCTACCCCGAAGCACAACAGGAAGACAATTAGAATAAACTGTTTCATGTTTGATTCATTTATCTGATCATAAATTCTTTTACTTCTATGCTCCCTCCATATTTAAGATGGGGACTATCCTGAGCTATTTTCATAGCCTGGTCGAGTGAACCGGCATTGATCACAAAATACCCTCCTACCCTACGTACATTATCATCTGAAACCTGGGTGCCATCTGGCTCCAGAAACAAAGACGATGGCTTCATTTCCTGCCCACCAATTGTTACTCCCTGCTCCTGAATTCCTTCCATCCATTTCGAGTATTCCGTAAACATTTCTTCCGGGCTGGACGGAGTAAATCTTCCATCTTCATAGAGCACCAGCATGTAGTTAAATTGTGACTGTGTTTCCATTGGTGGGTATATTATTTTTCCGATTATAATTCCTACTGCAATCAAAGCAATGGAAGCCGCTATCTTCAATCCCCAGTCTTTCCAGGCAGGAGTTTTACTGATAAGGTTCTCATCTTTCAACCGCTTCACTATCCGTTCTTCCAAATGAATATCCGGCTGAACAGGTTGCCTCAAAGCTTCAAATGCCTCTTTTTCCGCCGGCGTTAGTTGTTCGTGGTTATTCATGACTAATTTTGTTTAGTGTGCTTTTCACTTAAATATGTACGCACGGCCTTGCGTGCATTAAAGAGCTGGCTTTTGCTCGTACCATCATTGATATTCAACATCTCACCGATTTCTTTATGGGTATAACCTTCTATATCATGCAAAATAATAATCTGCTGGTATCCATCGGGCAGTCTTGAAATGGCTTCTCTGAGATCATACGAGGTAAATACCTCCGGCAATACAACATTATCCTGCCCTTGAAGGCTTTCTTCCAGATTATCCTGTTGCCTGATATTTTTCCTTTGTTGTCCCTTTACTACATTGATGAGGATACCGGTTAGCCAAGTTTGTAGGTTAGAGCGCCATTGAAAATCATTCAGTTTACGGACCCCTATGATCCACATTTCCTGGATGGCTTCTTCTGCCAAATACTGATCTTGTCGGCAAAGCTGAAGGGCCAACCGAAAGAGACCTGGCGTTTTCATTCGGTATAATACCCGAAATGCCTCCTCACTCCTGTCTTTCAAAAACTGATCAGCAAGTTCTTTTTCAGAATACATGATTATATCGCTAGGTGATATAAGTTAGTGGTTTGGTGCGACCAAATAGTTGTATGAGGATTAAATTATTTTAAGATGTACCCGGAGGAAGCCTAAAAAAGGGCACTGACCTGCACACGACCTATGTGTATCACATCAACATTTTCTGACTTGCGGCCGTCATAGCTA
The DNA here is from genome assembly GCF_016775155.1 of Fulvivirga marina. Classification (GTDB taxonomy): domain Bacteria; phylum Bacteroidota; class Bacteroidia; order Cytophagales; family Cyclobacteriaceae; genus Fulvivirga; species Fulvivirga marina. Next base: position 70,640 of record NZ_JAEUGD010000004.1, read on the forward strand.
AGGTTAAGTTGAAGGCCTGAGGTGATTTTTCGCTGCCAGTTAACTCCCCAAGAAATATTTTCCCCAGGACGAAGGGCATTAAGAAGGTCGTAACCTATGGGACTGTTCTCCTCCCCTTGAAAGTCAATCTCTACATACCTGAGCCGGGCATTGAAGGTGCTCCTCACGGCTTTGTTAAGCTTAACATCCAGGATATATTCATTCAGGTATGCACTCTCTACCGACTCGGAAGTATAGTTATTTTCCTTGCTTTCATATCCGTATTGTGCTGAAATACGGATGTTTCCTTTTGGTTGCCAGGCAATCTCCGGGTTTATTTTTCTCGAATCTATCAGGTAGTTCCTTCCTTCCAGAAAGTCTGAATTCACAGCTTTGGTTGCGGCAGATGTTTTAATATTCAGGCTGTATACTCTCGACAGATTCACCCTTACCCCAAGTGTATACTCTTCGATATCTCTGGACTCAAAGCCTCCTTGTAACAGCTGTCTAAGCCCCGAATTGAAATACCCCACCTCTGCACCGTATTTTGGACTGGTACGGTTATAAAATAATGTCGACCTCAAAATATTTTTCTCAGATAGCAGCTTCTCTTCCCCGGAACCTTTCGCAAAGGCAAACAGCCTCGTGTCCAGGTTGCTGTCAGTCGTTTTAACATCCGCAGACCATGAGGTATTATTTGAAAAGCTGCTTAAAAATTTCTTCAGTCCGGCCTCTTTTCTCCATGCTCTTGGCATTTCCAACGAGATTCTATAGATAAACAGATTTTGAAATGCTGTAACAAACTCATTGGTTGGTATAAATATTTTAGCATAATTTCTCTCGTCAGGATTAATGGCTTCAAAGAACTCGTTGAGATCCTGAATACCGTCCTCATTTAGGTCTCTCCAGGTATGGGTACCCTCACCAGGAGGCACTTTGATGTAGACGAATTCACGTTTTGGCTCCCGGCTATTAGAAATGGTATAAGTCAGATCAGATCTCACATGCCTGTCAAGCCAAGTACTTTGCCAGTCCAGCCTGCCAGATACAGTTTCTTCATCTTCATCGAGAAAAAGATTTTCCAGGTTTCTATAGGTAAACAGCACTTTGATTTTGTGCTTACCTAAATCAGTGCTTGCAGTTAACCGACTGGTATTAGAGTTTGAATACTCGGCCATTATTCCTTCCAAAGGCCTTTTGTCTTCCCTTATACTATGTCTAATATCAAAATCAACTGGTGAACCTTTTCCACTTTTGAGGTAAAATGTATGTTCCTCGAAGTACATGGCAGACCTTACCACGGAGTCAGCGGGTTGAGCCTCCACCCTGTTTTTGTCTACCTGCCTAACATAACCAGGTATTACCCACTTGGACCTATATGATACATCAGCAGAGTATCTCGTCCAGGTTTCGGTGAGCGAATCCTGCCGGGTATCCAGCCTGAACATGGATGTTTTTAAAAAGAATTTCCCCACACTTTTATCAAACTTAGCTCGATGCTGAAAACCATCTACCTGACCAGGGCGGTTTCTATAGCTAATATCATACGCCACTCCGTTATCAGCATTCTTCCTCATACCAACACCGGCATTTACTATCCGGTCGGCAGCTCTGCGACGGTCTGTAGCAGGATCATAGCCCCAGTCTCTATCGTACTCGATATACCTGAACCGGTCTATGGGATTAAAATATCTTTCATCAAATTCAAAATCACTATATAGCGACCATTTATATTCCGGTAAAAAACTGATGGGTCTTCCCTCTGACGCAATACCGGATTTAATGGCAAACCCTTTATCATCCTTACTATCCAACTCTGAAAAGAGATTCACATCCTGATCAGAAAAAGCTACTTCAGCAAAGATTTTCTCAAATTTCCCGACCTTGTATTCAGCTCCTATATTGACCAACTGTTTTTTATTGGGAGCAGGAATTTTGACCACTGGCTCATATTGTCCCTGAGGCACACCGCTCACAGGCGACACCCACTCGAAGACTCTTCCATTAGCAGTGGTTTGTGCCTGAACATAGTTTCCATTACCCAAACCTACATTAGAAAAGGTGACTTTGTACATAGCCACACCCGGATCAGTACTATACCGATAAACTTCTTTTAACGCTCCATCTAGGTCGGTGGTATCTGTCTTCTCGTAAAGAATGAGTTCGTTGCTATACTCCACGCTATCCGCAGATGAGATCACGGCTTGCTGCAGTTCATCACCAACATTACTAAGCAATATTTTATCCTCATTGGTAAGGTCAAGTAGTAATGGTCTGTTGCGGTTATCCTTTTCGCTATAGGCATTTACAAAAAGTTCCAGCTTACCCATCTGCTGATAGTGGCTTGCTGCGGTTATAGAGCGACTATAGTTTTGATCTGAATACTCATAGTCAATTCTGATCCTGGAGAACTGGGTTATCAAAACCTGATTAGTGAAAGTGATCTCACCACTGTTGTAATCAATCACATAATCGTTATTAAAACCTCGTTCTAACCTCCTTCCATCAAGAAACACCCGCTCTGAGTTAGCAAGTATAATTACAAAGCTTTCATTATCCGGTCCCGGAATCCTATAAGGCCCCAATACCCCCTCAAGAGCAGGTACTAATACTGATGCAAACTTTCCTTTTGCTACTGAAACCCCCAACGACGTTGTGGCACTTATGCTATCTGTTAAATTATATTTTACTTCAGCAAGCCCACCCTGCACGTTTTTGTAGTATCTCATGAAATAGGATGGTTTGTTCTTCAGTACTACGTCCCCTCCGGTGATAGAAAAGTTATCGTTATAAACCTGAATAAAAACGTTATCAAAATCCTGAAGTTGCTGAGTGTTTCCCTCTGGCTGAAAGGGTACATTCTGGTCTGTAATGGCTGCCCTGATGTTCAGATCATCTGTCAGTTTTCCTTCCAGGTTCAAATTAAGTGTGGAATTAACAAACACGTCCTGATTGTTACCAAAGGATATCCCCCGACTGATACTTCCACTTTTGTTTAACCCTTCAATAGCAAACAATTCCTCACGTTTCAGTAGTTGATCTTCTTGTTTTACCGGGTCTTTGAAATACGCATTAGAGTCATATATTTCAAGGCTACGGTGGTAATACTGCTGGTGAAAACTAAAGGGGAATACCTCATAGCATATTAGTACTGAATCCAGTTGTAGTTGTGTGTTTATAATCACCTCTCCTTTTGTAATGTTTTGCTCTACGGAAAAGGCGCTGCTATCACCGTGCTGTATTTTTAGGGTATTAGGTACAATTGAAAGGCTATCTAATGATAACGGCTGACCAAAGTTTTTTACCCACTTACACTTCGGCCCACCTTCCTGGGTAAAGCCAGGAAAACTAATAGCACAAAGTGTAACCAATATGATAATTGGCCTCAACACTTAACCGACGGTTGGCAATTCGATAAAAAACGAGGTACCCTTTTCAAGTTCAGTCTCAAACCAGATCTTTCCTCCTGCATGTTCCACGCCATGCTTCGCAATAGCCAAGCCAATACCAGAACCGGTCTCTTTTGTACTGAAATTAGGTATAAATATTTTGCTATGAATGGATTCATCTATGCCCGGCCCATTATCCTTTATCTCCAATAACAATTTCATGGCCTTCATTTCTGTTAACATCACCTCTATAGTCAGGGTTTCACCCTCTTTGGCCTGTATAGCGTTGATGATTATATTGGAAATAATACGGCCCATCAACTGCTCATCGCCTACTGTTAGGACCGGATGATCCGGCATATGCAGATGGATAGTAACATCCTCCGTACTACTATGGAGGTTCACGGTATTCTTGAGCACAGCACTAAATTCGTATGGTTCATATTCTGGAATGGGCATTTTTGCAAAAGAGCTGAAAGAGGAAGCAATATCATTTAATGTATCTACTTGTTTCAGCAAACTGGTTATCGGTTTTTCCAGTTCATCATCATCATGTTTGCCCTGAAGTCTCCTGCTCAGGTGTTGTAAAGTAAGTTTCATTGGGGTGAGCGGGTTCTTGATTTCATGAGCCACTTGCTGGGCTATTTCTCGCCATGCCGACTCTTTCTCACTTCTGGCCAGAGCTTTCTTACTTTCCTCAAGTTTAACTAACATGCGATTGTATTCACCTACCATCAAACCTATCTCATCATCTGCGTGCCAGACCAATGGTTCGTTAAAAGACGTTAGTGTTGTCTTTTTCAACTTTTGAGTGATAAAAACCAAAGGAAAGGTCAGCCACTTGGCAGCCAGGTAGGAGATCATCAAAAATACGATAAAAATACTGGTGAATATATTAATCACGTTGGTCAGCACTTCAATCTGGTTTTGCTCCAACGCATACTCCGACTGAAAGAATGGTATACTTACCATACCTATCAACTCTCCGGTATCAAAAGATTTAACCCCATAAAATGTGGTGTTATATTGCAACTTGCCCACCGACTCTCGGGTAACATAGGCATTGTGTCCCTGCTCTTTTATTTTAGCATAAGCCACTGGGTTTATAAACCTGGACAGTAGATTATTCTCATAGATCATTGGTTGGTTTGAAGCCAACAACTTCCCTCTCACGCTGAAAAGGTTAACATCCACACCTGCAAATTTGGAAACTTCCGAAAGTTGGTTCGGCAAATCTTCGCGGTCTACATTAACGCTGCTCACAAATTCGTCAAGATCATCGCTAATATTGTTGCTTATACTCTCTGCTTTACGGTAGTATTCTTCATTGACTTCTTTTTTAAATGATGAATTGATAAGGCTGAGGGTAGTAATACTAACAGCAAACAGTGGTAAAAAGAAAGCGACATTGAGGTACAGTTGTATTTTTGTTGAGTAATTAAGGCTGGTATTCTGGAAATTGAAATAAAATGCGTAGCCAATAGCCATTAGCAATATGATGAACACCTGTATCAAAAAGAGGAATGAAAAGTTTGAAACAAGGTCCGAATATGGGTGATTATTGGAACTAATGACTACAATTCTGCCTTTTTGATCCTTAACGGCCAGATGCCTATATCCCGCTACCTTGATACCATCCTCAAATAAATCAGGGTCTGAAAGGTTTTCTTTATCAAAATCTACAATGTAATTGTAATCCCCGGAGTGATAGTTGATGTCATCATCGATGAAGACTGCATAGCTATAATTCGAATTCTGATATGGAAACAGAAACCGGTTATCAACCAGCAATTCGGGATACACATTGTCTGGAATAATCCGTTTGAGATTCAGATCCAGTATAACATAACCAACCAGTATCCCTCGTTTCTTCACTTCAATAAAGTTCAAATATCGTTTAGATGCCTTCAGTCCCAGTCTGTTGATGAAGTAGATACCATCATATGGTGTTTTATATTCACCTACATTAAATTTCTTGATCTCACTGGGTATCAGGCTTCCTGGAGAACTCTCTAAAGGCTTACCATTGGCATTATACAGGTAGATCTGCACATCATACTTATCAAAATAGTTGCTCAAATAGACTTGCCTGATCTTAGACTTTACTATATCCTTGGAGAGGAACGGGCTTGACATTCTACTCTGAATAAAAACGTCTTCTCTGATCTTATCATTGGCCTCAGAGAGCAGAAACTCGGCCAGATTATCATTTTCAATCAGAAACTGGTTAGCGAATTTAACCTTGCGATCATGCTCTCGCTCACTATCAAACTCGTACATGGCGAGGGTACCGATCAGGGATGACGCCAGTATACCTGAAAAGAGGTAAAGAAATGTGTTGTACCTTAGTCTTGAGATATACTTCGGCAGCTTAGTGAGTATAAGGATAACAAAATATAATGATGCTACGACCACTGCCGGGAGAAATTGCTGACCAATAAAGAAGTTAACTGCTACAAATGTGAGCATTCCTGTCAGGAAATTATAGACAACAAACTGAGGGCTTCTGCTAATAGCCTGAAGCAACCTAAAAAGAACATGAAAAAGTAGAAATACTATCGAGGTGTTAGTAATAAAAATAATAAACCCCATGATCCTGTTCCCGTCAAAACGTATAGTTTGGTTGATGTCATAAGTGATCTGGGAGTTATGATATACCGTTTGAAATATAAGGTACTGATAGTGAAATGTAAGAAACAATAAACCTCCCAATATAATAGCCACTATCCTTTTGGTGGTAGCAGGTGCTCTTAAGATATACTTTACAAATAGGAAATGATGATAATGCCTGAACAAAAGCACTGAAACTATAAGCAGGCAACAAATATTAAGAAAAAGGTCTCCGAAAGAAGGGTTGAAAGCGGACGATGCAAAATGCCTGGAATCAAAAAGAGAAGTTTGTAGAAGTGATTCAGGGAAATTGAATAATAGCATCAATATTCTGAGCAGAAACAAAAAGCTACTTACAAAAAGTAAGCTATACCTTCCTGCAATACTCCGTGCCCTGCCCGCTACAAAAATAAGTATAAAAATAGCTCCTATGGCATACAAAACCAATGTTGCAATATTTACCATCAGGTTCTTCTGCACATACCCTTCCTGAAAATCAACCTTGAACAGGCACTCCGTATTATTGATACATACATCACTCCCCCCTTTGTGCCGGGAATCATATATATTCAGATCTTGGGCAGGAAATATGTCCCTGTTATAGCCGGATTGCACATAGTTATTATCAATCTTATAGTCATTATGCAGCGGAATAATACCATACACCTCAAAGTCGCTATTATTAATAGCCCATCTTCTGGAAAGAAAATCTTTCCGTAAGGTCCTCACCAATTTCAAAGTGTAATCACCCTTCAGATAGCGGTAATCAGGCACAAAACGATAATCTGACCAGTAGATCATTCGCCCTTTCTTAAAAATATAGAATGGGTACGAGGAAGGCTGAACATCTGAAAAATTAATATGTTCATCCCTTTCAAGGGTTTCGAGGATCGGCACTACCTGTTTTTGAAGATTGGTGATCTCTCTATCCAGGTTATTCCGGATTTCACGAACATTAGCCTCTTCCGGTTTCTGCCTGTTCACAAAACCAATGGAAAGTATAACGGCTATCACCAGTGCTACCAAGCCTCCGCCTAACAGGTAATATGATTTTGATTTAAACAACTTTAACAATAATAAAAAATAGTGATCCAATTCGCTTTTCTTTTCTCTTACAGTTGACTAAAAATAAGCCAAATATCTAACATGAATGAGTAGTATACTCGATCATCAATCAATTTAATGTCTTTTTCTCAAAATAAACGACTTCACTCAGTTAGAGGACACAAGCTCCATACCACCCCCTGCAAATCACAAAACTTATTTATTGAGCAATGCTCTGAATTCAGATGGTGACTTACCTGTATTTCGACGAATGAATCTATTAAAATGACTGCTATCAATAAACCCCAAATCACTTCCTATCTCAGAAAATGTTCTGTTGCCCTGAGTAAGCCTTTTTTTAATTATTTGCATCTTGCATTCCTCTATATACTCTCTTAACGATACGTTTAAGTGCTTTTTAACGTACTCTCCAATATAGTTTACAGAAACACTGAATCGCTCTGCTATTATCCTTTTTTTCAGCAGATGTGGATTAGTAATATTTGCACGGATATAACTCAAAATATTATCCACCCGAAGATCTTCAGTATTCTTCCCAGAGTTAATGCCCTTCTTCACGGTTACACTTCTGAGTATTAACTGCAAAATGCTACTCATTAAATGCCTGATGAGCTCATTATGCCTTTTCTTATGCTGAGCTGCCTCACTAACAACTTTTAATATCAGTGATTCAAAAAATGCTTGATCACTGCTCTCCAATGTCAAGCACCCCTGGGTTCTGTTATGATAGTAAAATAATTTCTCTAATTCGCTAACCTCCCCCACACCACTGAAGAAACCAGGCAAAAAGCGAAGGCAATGAAACCGAGTGGGTTCAATGGTTCTAAATGAATGAATATCACCAGGTGTCAGAAAATAGACATCATTACTTTTGTACTGATGTTCATTGGTATTTAAAATATGAGTACCGGTACCAAACTCAATAAAAAGTAGCTCAAAAAAATTATGCCGATGCCTTTCTTTCCGCCATGAATACTCATCAACTGAGTAAACCTCGAAGTCACGGTAAATAAAAAATGTTCTGTCCATTTCAAGACCTTTATTGATACAAAACTAACCTACATTTATACAGCAACATATTATCTCTGGAAGTTTTACTTTGCCCGGTACTCAAACCAAACAAAAAAGTAAAATATGAAAAAAATAGCTATAGCCGGCATGGGTGGAATCGGAGGCTTCGTAGGGACTCCTCTGGCAAAGAGCTTTGGCATCGATGAACAGGTACAGGTTATATTTATTTGCAGAGGAACAACAAAAGCCGCAATTGTACAAAATGGTTTAACTCTGGAGTCTCCAAAAGGAACTGAAACGGCAAGGCCATATTTAGTTACAGATAGCCCTGAAGAAGCTGGCATATTGGATGTAATTATCCTGGCCTGCAAGTCATATTCGGTCAAGGCATTGATCAAAACCTATAAAAAATGTATAGGTGAGCATACAGTAATTATAACTCTACAAAATTTAGTTAACAGCAAAGAGCTTATTCGCCAATATCTCGACAAAGGTCAAATCATAGAGGGCTGCATATATGTTGCCTCCAATGTAAAGCACCCAGGATATATTCAGCATGTAGGAGGCCCCGGCAAAATATTCATTGGTGGAGAACCAGCTGACAAATATCAGTGGTTAACCGATTTGTTAGTAGAAGGTGGCCTTGATGTTACTTATGAAGAAAATATCAAAAAAGTACTTTGGAAAAAGTACCTTTTTGTAGCCCCTGTTGCGGCCATAACTACGGCTTATAACATAACTTTCGGACAGCTGCTAGAAAGTAAGCATCTGATGGACATGCTGGAAAGCATGATGATTGAAATTCAATCTCTGGCTGACAAAAAAGGGGTATTGTTGTCTGAAGGTGACATTTCAACATCAAAAGACATGCTGTCAAAATTCCCATATGGAGCAAAATCTTCATTGCAGCTGGACTTTGAATCCGGAAATATTACTGAAAAGGATTTCCTGGTTGACCACGTTATTGAACTTGGTCAACAACTTGGTATTAATATACCGGTGTATCAGGAGGTAAATGAGAAGATTTTAAGCCTGGCTTGATGCTCGGGAATATTTTCATCTATCTAACCGCATTCACAACAAAAGCTACCGCCTTTTTCAATTCGGGCAGTAGCTCGCTTTCAAACCACGGGTTCTTTTTCATCCAAATATTATTCCTTGGAGAAGGGTGTGGCAAAACAAAGGTGTGTGGCAGGTAGGCACGAAAGTTTTTAACTGTTTCGGTGAGCGTCGCCATTTGTTGTTTTTTTAAATAATGCTTTTGTGCATAAGAACCAATTAATATAGTAAGCTCTATTGTCTCCAGTTCTTTAAACAATTTATCGTGCCAGGTTGCCGCACACTCTTTCCTTGGAGGAAGGTCACCTGACTTACCTTTTCCAGGATAACAAAACCCCATAGGGATCAGGGCCACTAACTCAGGGGCGTAAAATTCTTGTGGACCAAGTCCCAGCCATTGCCGCAGCCTATCCCCACTTTTATCATCCCAAGGCACTCCTGTTTGATGTACCACACTACCAGGGGCTTGACCTACAATGGCTATTCGACTCTTCTTATGTGCAGCCAATACAGGATTTACGCCATGTTCGAGGTGCGGCAGGCAAATTGTACAATTACGTATTTCTTCCAGTAATTTATTCATGCATTTTATGTTGGGTAAGCCTGGAGTGAAGTCTTCAAAAACTCACCTCAGGCCAACACCTGTTAATTATAAGTGTTTTTTAAGTTTTCCCAGTTCTCATCAGCCTTTTTCACCAGCTTGTCATGATTATTCTCTGTCAGCCATAGCTGTTGGGCATCCAGCTCCAGGTTATACAGGTACAGAAAATACTTCCCATCTTTAACGATGAACTTATTGGGATCAGGACGAAATTTAGCCCCAGCATAAACCCCAAAGGCACAATACCCTCCATATTGGGGCAGATACTTCTTCGGGCTCTTATCAAAAGCTGCCTTTTGTTCTGCTGAAGTAAAGTAGTAAACCACTTTGTCATACTCTGACTTAAACTCTCTGATTCCTTTCTGGGCAAGACCAAGATTCAAATACGAAACAGGGCTGTATCCCTCAAGAGCTATATTGCTGTTGTCAATATTATAAGCTTTTTTATCTTGTGCCAGCACAAAAGATGTCATAAGCATGGCCGTAACCAATGTGTATATTTTAATTAGATTTTTCATTTCAATAAAGTTTAAATGTGTTGATTAATTGAACAGCAGTTATCGCTGAGTGCAACGACTAAAAAACGACAACCGCGTTAGCGATATAGTAATGCATATCCACACCCTCAAACCCCAATACAAAAGGGGCAATGGAGAAAGTAGTGGCCGCTACCAGATCAATGGTTAGGTGCGTGTTAAAACTAAGGGTATGGAAGTACTTCCATCCACCAAGGTGTGACGGTGTGCAATCCCATTGACTTTGGCAATCGCCTGTGTAAAACCTACCATCTTTTCTATCATCTGCACTTTACCATCGGTGGTTACTTCACCATAATCGGATGTAGTGGCGGTTTCAGCGAAGTATTTCTTTACCGCATTCACAATATCACCTTGTGATACCATGTCATCCATTTCTTTTACTTGAATTTTCAGATCCATCATAAACAGTATATGTTTTTAAAACTCTATACTGTAAAGATGAGGTGGACCTGTAAGGAACTTGCTACGGAAAATTTCCCTTCTATTGTACTTTTGGATTTGGGTAGTCTGAGGGAGGCACCCCTACGTATTGCTTAAAGAAGGCTGTAAAATGGTTAGGTTCTTCAAAATTTAGCGTTCTGGCTATCTCATTCACCGACATACCAATTTTAAGGTATTTCTTAGATGTTTTTATAATCTCCTGCCTGATCAACTGACCTATGGAAACCTGTAATTTATCTTTCACTTTTCTGGATAGTGTTTTTACCGAAAGGTTCATTTTCTCTGCATAGAAATCAACTCTTCTCTGTTCTGTATGGAATGCGTACAGCAAGTCCAGAATATCACTTACAAAAGTGTCTCTTTCTATCAAACTCACTGTTGAGGCGAAACTCTGTTGGTGTAAGTCCGGTATGGGACTTAAACACCCTGTTGAAGTATGCCGGATCTTTATATCCAAAATCATAGGCTATTTCCTTGATGCTTTTATTGGTAAATGAAATATCCTTTTTAGACTCGGTCAGTCGCTTATCAGCAAGCAACTTATTAATTGTAATACCTACTTTCTGAGTGTAGATGACTTGCGGGTTAAGGTCATATTGCCCCAGAAGGTTGACAATTTGATCATTTTTCAGATGGCTTTTGAATTGACGGTCTATGATATCTTTGACGTCAAAAATGATGTGATACTCTTCATTAGCGGCATTAAAAGGGTTTTGCCAATACCATTGCTGAGAAGAAATATCAAGGATCTCTGTTGGTCTGGAAAAAATAGAGCGCTCAAGGTATTTCTGGCAATCGGCACATTCATCAAAATTGATATATCCCAATGAAATCAGATGCTTAAACAGTACTCTAAACTCTGGATTTTTAAAGATTTCGTCATCTTCAAATTCAATCTTTCTTACAATAAACCCACTAGATAAAAACTTAATATATTGCCCTTTTTCAAGAAAGATCAACTTATCGTCCCAATCATGAAAGTTTTTAAAATCCACCTGTATACTTGCTGTTCCTTCCAGAATATGCATCATGGTGTATTTATTGATAAAGTACACCTTATTTGCTTCAGGTATCAGTTTGGTAACCATTATTACTACCTAAACGACATTTAAGGCATTAAGATCAGGCATAGGATGTTTTTATTCCTTAAAATAGGTTCCCTAGTCAAAGGGTAATAGGTCAGGCTCCAGATATTGAGTTTTTGCCTCTGGTATATTGTAAATATCAATGGCATAATGAGCTTCCATCAGCCCTCTAAAATTCGATTTTAGTTGAGGGAACTCCTCTATAAAGCTTTTGAATTTGGATGAACGTGACTTCAGCATGAAATGATATACCGCTTTGGTCGCAGCCACGGTCAGTGTTTTGTTATATTTATCACGAGCCCCAATATGATCTACAAAATTCTGAAGCTGTTTCTGTATCTTTTCAATAGCTATTTCAATGCCATGTCTATCTATAAGAATCCAGGCTAGTCTTAAATGAGCTTCGTGACTAAAGGTACCAGGATCAAGTTTGCAACTAGCAAACTGATCCGTAAATTCTGCATCAGAAAGGTCGAAATGATTTTCCATACTTATTTGATTTGGGGACTTATTTAAAACGGGTTTTAGGATAAAGGGTTTCAGCAATGTTCCATGAACCATAATTACTTTAAGCAAACTCCCTTACTTCAAATTTCAACCGCTCCCTATAATTGGAGCCACCCTAAATCTTCGTTTTGTCATATTGATTCCTTATTCATATCTTTTTATTTAATTATTCCGTAATCCTAATCGAGGCATTGTTAAAGAAAAAACACATGAATAAATTAGCAGCATTAGTTCTGATATTATTGATTGCTCCAATTCTTGGAGGAGTTTATGGGATTATTCATGATCAAATAACTTATTCCATTTCAGAAGAGTATTACACCAAGTTTAAGTTCGCACAATTCGGCCTGGAAAATTGGGGATTAGGAGAAAATGTAGGAACAGGAAAAGCTCCTGAAGTTCTATTAAAGAGTCCAAGATTTGGAGCTGCTATCGTTGGAGCATTGGCAACCTGGTGGGCAGGTCTTATTATTGGGATTTTTCTTGGGCTTACAGGCTTAATTCATAAAAATGGTAAAGAGATGTTTAGAGCAACATCAAAGGCTTTTGGGTTAGCAACTTGCGTTGCTCTTCTAACTGGTATCATTGGGCTTTTATATGGTCAATTATTTCTGGTTAATAATCCTCCAAACTGGTTTATGCCCGACAACTTAATTAAAAAAAAACAATTCATAATGGTAGGGTCAATGCACAATTTCAGCTATGTGGGCGGACTAATTGGATTGATTTTAGCTATGATATTTAGCATTAGGCAGAAACAAAAATATCAAAGCGCTATGCTATAAAGTACAACTATTTGATAAGTGTCGTGCTGCTTCCTTTTCTAACGTCTACCCTACTTCACTCACCTTCTTCTTATATCCTGGTTCATAGTCCACACCTCCAAAAATATGTAAAAACAGAATGCGTGAATACCTAAACAGAAATGGCAAGAACAGCGCTATTACTCCGATAATAGTGAGTAAGTATACCTCCAATGAGAAATCGCCCAAAAAAGATAATGCCACACCTACAGCAACAAAAATTGCAACAGAAAATGCGTAGCTAATATACATGGCTCCGAAGAAAAAACCTGGTTCTCTTTCATAGTGCAGACCACATACATCACACTGCGAGTGCATTTTATAAAAAGCTAGAAGGTTGAAAGCTGAAGTCTTAAAAATATCCCCTTGTCGACACCTGGGACATTTACCATTGATAATTGCGCCTGCTTTGTTCATGTTTGGCTTGAAGTTTACTTTTTCTATACCATAAAAATCCTACAACACCAATGGCCAGGTAGGGCATAACAAATAAATATAAGATACCAAAATTAAGGCCGGCTCCTATACCTATGTCACCGTTGCTCAAGTTGTTTTCAACCGTGGCTCTACACATGGCACACTGTGCTAAAAGGTCTCCGGTTCCTAACATAAGGAACGCTGTAGAAATTGTTAATATTTTGGATAATACTTTCATATCGGTTATCTAAACAAAGTCCATTCTTCTTTGGTTCTTATCTAATGCACATAGTAAGGACTAATCATAATATAAATAACCACACCTGTTATGGCTACATACAACCATATGGGATAGGTGATTTTCGCAAGCTTTCTATGTTTATCAAACTGCTCTGACAGGGCTCTTACAAAACTGAACAGCACCAACGGAATAACAACTATGGAAAGTAAAATATGAGATATCAAAATAAAGAAATAGATATAACGAACACCTCCGGCTCCTCCGTATGGAGTTGACTCACTTGTCATGTGATACAAAACATACATCACCAAAAAAGAGGCTGACAAGCCTATGCATGTTTTCATTAAATTCTCATGTAATTTGACCTTGCCATTTTTTATAGCTCCCAGAGCTGCAATAAGTAATACTGCAGTTAAACCGTTGACAGTCGCATAAATAGGTGGCAAAAAAGTGAAATCATACCCTTCTATCTTTACTCCAAACAACACGGCTACAGCTAAAGGGATAACTATAGACAGCGTGATGATCAATTTTCTATATTTTAACTCCTTATTTGCGAGCTCCATTTTCCAACAAAATCTTTATTTCTACTACAAGTCTATCCATTTCCCCAAGGTCCGTATCATAATATCCTCGTATTCGACCTTCTGCATCCACCAAAATAAACTGATTATAAGTGTCAGTTACAAAAGCACACGTCATTATCGACCATATACTCTGTTTTGGCAAAGAAGTGATATCTAACCGTGATACTCCAGACAACGAATCTGCCGCAAAAATACTCACTTTTGGTGTATCTCCTGCATACAATTCCATTAATCTATTAAGTTGATTATTAAGCTCTTTTAAATTATAAGTTTCATTATTTTTAAAAAACATGAACAGTGACACTTCTCCGTTGGTAAGGCTATCAGGCACTAAAAACTGCCCATCAGCATAACTACACCCCACATACGATTTATCCACACCATCGGTATAGTAAACAGGTATGTCAAACTGGTTTTCTCCGAAAATTCTCAAAAACATAAATATGGCCAAAGGTATGGCCAGCATGATTATCAGAAAAACAATTTTTATGATCTTATTCACAGTAGCTATATATAAAATAAGGCTAAAGTATTGTACTCTAGCCTTATTTTATCTGTTTATTTAATACTTATTAATTTAAATAACGGTCATCAAAAATTGACATACCTTCATAAACGAATGCTACCAGCATCCATACAATGAATATCATAGGTATCAGAATAGACCAAATCAATACTTTAACTTCATACTTCAAGTGCATGAATTCACCAACTATATAAAAAGCTTTAACTATAGTCATACCCACGAAAATTGTAACCCTGGTTACTTCCATTTCCAATGGAATAGTAAACGCTACAAGGAATTCAAGGGCAGTAATTATAGCCAGGAGGCCAGCAGTCATCCATATTTTTCTAATCTTGGCTTTATCAGGTGCTTGTACCTGAATGTGTGTTGTTTCTTCAGCGTGCATATTATAAATATTTTAAAGTCTTAAACCAGATAAAAGAATGTAAATACGAATACCCAAACAAGGTCTACAAAGTGCCAGTAAAGCCCTACCTTCTCAACCATTTCATAATGACCTCTTTTATCGTAAACTCCAGTAATCGTATTGTAATAAATTATAAAGTTCAACACCACACCACTGAATACGTGAGTACCGTGGAACCCGGTAATGAAAAAGAAGAACGCCGCAAAATCAGACGGGCCATATTGATTAACCGATAAATTAGCTCCGAAAATGGTTTTTTCTATCCATTCGCCATTCACTAGAAACTTCATTACAGTACCTCCATCCGTACCATGGATGAAGTGCGACCACTCCCATGCCTGACATCCAAGAAACGTTAGTCCTCCTATGACTGTCCATAACATCCATTTCTCAACATTCTTTCTATCCATTCTATGTCCTGCTTCTACCGCCAATACCATGGTAACACTACTCATAATGAGTATGAAAGTCATGATACCTACGAACACCAATGGAAGACTAATGCCGTGCAAGAAAGGTACAGCTTCGAATACCTTCTCAGGAATAGGCCAATAGTTATTGGAAAATGAAAAAGCATCTGCCGCCCCTTCATAAGCTGGGTGCGCAGATCTGACTAATCCATAAGTTATTAATAAGGCAGAAAACGTAAAAGCATCTGAAAGCAGGAAAAACCACATCATGAGTTTACCATAACTCGCTTTCAAAGGTGACTGCCCACCATCCCAAATACTTCTCTTTGGGTCATCAATTGTATGTGCGGTAGTTGACATAAATGATTCTTTAAATCTCTAATTAATGATTCAACAATAAAAAAACAAATAAATAAATCCAAAGTGCATCCAAAAAGTGCCAATACGTTGTACACATTTGAATCTGATTCAAGCTTTTTGAATGTACTTTATACTTAAAGGTTGAAATTAATACAATTATCAGAAATATAACACCACTCACTATATGTAAGCCGTGTAAACCTGATAATACGTATAAAAACGACCCGGAAGGATTTCCTACAAAAAAGACTTCACTATTTACCAAAACACCCCAAACGTAGAACTGTCCTATGAGAAACATGATACCCAAAACGGAAGTAACCGATATAGCCAACTTCACTCTCTCAAGGTTGTCTTTTTTAGCTTCGAGATAAGCCCAGTGCATGGTAGCACTACTTAGTAAAATAATACCTGTGGTCACCCACATTTCAAAAGGCAACTCAAACATTACCCAATTGCCCTCAGCCTGTCTTACAATGTAACCGCTGGTAAGGGCCGCGAAAATCATAACTACTGTAATCATGAACAACCAAAGAGAAAACTTCTTTGGGTTCATTGATAATGGTTTTTTGGGCTCTTCTACTAATTTCAAATCTGATGTCATCTCCATTTCTACTTACACTTTATCCAACAAAAAGGCGATCTGCACTATAGGCAGATATAAAAAAGATCCAAACATAATTCTCATAGCCGATTTCCTATTGCCATTTTTCATCAAAGTAAATGTCTGGCTTAAGAACAGTACTCCACAAATGGTAACAACAATTGCAGAATCTATACCCGTGATTCCAAACTTAGCAGGCAAAAGCCCCAGGGGAAGAAGAAACAGGGTATATATCATGATCTGTATGGCAGTATTCAAGTCCTTAGCGCCCCCTGATGGCAGAAGCTTAAATCCTGCCTTTTTATAGTCTTCATCGGCAACCCAGGCTATAGCCCAGAAGTGAGGAAACTGCCAGATAAACTGAATTCCAAAAATGATCAATGCTTCATAGGTAATGACCCCTGTAGCAGCTGTCCAACCTAAAAGTGGTGGCAATGCACCCGGAATAGCCCCAACAAAAACGGCTATAGGTCCTACCCTTTTTAACGGTGTATAAACGAAGCTATATAGAATCATTGACAACAATGACAACAAGGTGGTCAACATGTTTGTATGTACCATCAATATGGTTAAACCAATAGCTGCGCAAGCAAAAGCGAATACAGCAGCCTCCCCTACAGAAACACGCCCTGTAGGTAATGGCCTGTTCATGGTTCTTGTCATTAATTTATCAAGTTCCTTTTCTATGATTTGATTAATAGTAATAGACGCTCCGGATACCAGAAAGCCCCCAAGGCTAAGCATACCAAAATGTAACCAGTCTATTGTACCGTTGAACCCCAGTACATACCCAAAACCACACGAAAAAGCCACCAAAAAAGACAGCCGAAACTTCACGAGTTCAAAGTAAGCCTTTAGCTTACCTGAAATTGAAAGTCCGTATGTATCATTTAATATCATAATGCTATTATGCCAATTTTCCTTTTACACCGCTCATTCGCAAAAATAGTGAAAACTGAAGGCCAAAGACCAAGGTTCCCAATAATAAATGAACGGGTTGAATAAATGCCGGTATACCAAAGTATCCCATAATCACACCCGTTACAATGGTTATCACTACCGTAGCTACCAACCAAACAGTCAATCCTGACCGGGACCTTGTTTTAAATAATAAATAAACCAAAGCCATATGTAGCAATAAAATGACCCAGCTAAAGGACCGGTGTATCAAAAACGGCATCCCAATACTATCTATCCACAAATTTCTGTCAGCGTAATTGTATTGCGCTGCAATAACATCTACCATTTCGCGTACCTGTGTTCCCAAAGCCACTTGAATAAGCGAAGTGATCATACATGCAGCGAGGACAACAAGGAATAATGTTTTATCTCTAAAGCACATTAATACAACTCCGTCGTAATTTGTTCGGTGAACAAGGTAAACCAACAAAGCAACGATCAGTAGTGCCAAAAACATATGCAATGTTATAGTCCAGGGTACTAAGTTTGTAGATACTACAATTGACCCGATCCACCCTTGAAAAATGACCAACAATAAGGTGGTTAAAGCAACAAAGAATACGCTTCTGTCCGTTTTCAAGAATCTTATCGATAAAACGAATGTTCCTATAATCAGCAATCCTATTAGCACCCCCAACAATCTATTGATATATTCTATCCAAGTCTTTTGTTTGTTGAAGTCAGCCTCATGTAAAATAGACTCATCATTTAATATCTTATCTGCCGTGTCCTTAAATCCAAGTCCAGAAAGATACTTCGCAAAACGTTCGTTCTTCTTTTCTCTCTTTTGAGAATAAATTTCTTTGTAGTTTTCTGGCAGTTGACTTACATCCGTTGGAGGCACCCAATTACCAAAGCATTTAGGCCAGTCAGGACAGCCCATACCTGAACCAGTACTCCTAACAACCCCTCCTACCAGAATCAATAAATATACAGCAATAAGAGTTAGCAGACTAAATTTAGAAAATAGCCTGCTGTTCTCTATGTTACTTTTTTTCATCCACTACAACCTTCGTCCCATCTCCTTCTAGTTTAATCATATCATTCTCATGTGGAAGATTAGATTCAGGAGTCATAGAAAAAGGTATGTGCTGAGGAATATAATCCTCCTTTGCACCCGGCTTACTATAGTCATATGGCCATCTGTATACTGTAGGAATCTCTCCAGGCCAGTTTCCATGACCAGGGTTAACAGGCGTAGTCCATTCCAAAGTATTAGACTGCCAAGGGTTAGCTGAAGCTTTTCTACCTCTGTACATACTATAGAAGAAGTTGAAAATGAAAATAATCTGCGCTACCAAAGTAAGTATAGCAGCAACACTAACAAGCGTATTTAAATCTGAGAAAGAGTTAAAAGTATCATAATTAGTGAACGAATAATATCTTCTAGGGTATCCTGCTATACCAATATAGTGCATAGGGAAGAACACCAAATAAACTCCCACAAATGTTAACCAGAAGTGAATGTAACCAAGTTTGGCATCCATCATACGACCAAACATTTTAGGGAACCAATGATAAACCCCGGCAAGCATACCAAAGAAAGCTGCACTACCCATTACGAGGTGGAAGTGAGCTACCACAAAATATGTATCGTGCAATTGAATATCAATAGCTGAATTACCAAGGTGAATACCAGTAAGACCACCTGAAATAAAGAATGACACCAAACCTATTGAAAAAAGCATCGCCGGTGTAAACCTGATATTACCTCTCCATAACGTAGTGAGGTAGTTAAACACCTTTACTGCTGATGGTACCGCAATAATCAATGTCAATAACATAAATACAGATCCTAAGAAAGGATTCATACCTGACACGAACATGTGGTGTGCCCATACAACAAATGATAAGATTGCAATGAACAATATGGAGCCAACCATTGCCTTATACCCAAAGATAGGTTTACGAGAGTTGGTAGCAATTACCTCAGAAGTGATACCCAATGCCGGCAACAATACAATATAAACCTCAGGGTGCCCTAAGAACCAGAACAAGTGCTGGAATAAAATTGGACTACCTCCCTGATTTGGCAGTGCCTCTCCATTAATATATATATCTGAAAGGTAAAAGCTTGTACCGAAGCTTCTATCGAAAATCAATAATAATGCAGCAGCAAACAACACGGGAAACGATAATAGACCAATAACTGCTGTTAAGAACAACGCCCATATCGAAAGCGGCAATTTGGCGAAAGACATCCCCTTGGTTCTCAAGTTGATCACCGTAGAGATGTAATTAATACCACCGAGCAAAGATGATACAATAAACAGAGCCATAGCTACCAGCCAAAGGGTCATCCCCAAACCAGAACCGTTAACCGCTTGTGGCAATGCACTTAATGGAGGGTAAATAACCCATCCTCCAGAAGCAGGGCCTGTTTCAATAAATAAAGATACTAACATGATAACACTGGATACAAAGAAGAACCAGTAAGAAAGCATATTCATGAAGCCCGATGCCATATCGCGTGCCCCAATCTGTAATGGTATCAGGAAGTTGGCAAAAGTACCACTTAAACCAGCTGTAAGCACAAAGAATACCATAATAGTACCGTGCATAGTTACAAGAGCCAGGTAAAACTCAGGATCAAGCTTACCTTCCGGAGTGATCCAGCCCCCAAGTATTGGTTTCAACCAATCCAGTTGTGCCTCGGGAAAACCTAATTGTAACCTAAATATAACAGATAATGTACCCCCAACAAGCGCCCAAAAAATCCCAGTTATAAGGAATTGTTTGGCGATCATTTTATGGTCGGTACTGAAAACATAAGTTGTCCAAAAGTTGCCATGATGATCGTGATCATGCTCATGACCATCATGATGAGTTTCTTCAGTAATGTGTATATCAGCAGTTGCCATAATATCTAACTTTCTATAATGATGCTTCTAATTCTTCTTTATCGATACCAGCCTTAATAATTGCCAGTTCCCTTTTATCTGCCGGTACCTTTTCAAGGTAATCCGAGTTCAACTTCAGCCATGTAGGCTGCGCCGCTTTCCACGCTTCATAATCTTCAGGCTCCTCTACAATTACCTTCAATTTCATAGAGAAATGTCCTCTACCACATATTTCTGTACAAGTAATAAAGTAGTCAAACTCGGGATCACCTAGCTCTGACCTCATTTCCTCAGTACTTTTAGTTGCGGTAAATTTGAAATGGGTTGGCATGCCTGGAACAGCATCCATCTTCAATCTGAAATGCGGAATGAATACACTATGCAGTACATCGCGTGCTCGGATGTTGAGCAGCACCTCTTTTCCTTTTGGAACATGCATTTCCAAAGGAACAAAATCATCATAAGAGTTTTCATCGGTAACATCCATACCAAAAAGGTTTCCTTCTTTATCATTAATCAACCTGAAATCATAATCACCAAGTTGATTATCTTGTACGCCTGGATATCTAACTGCCCATGCAAATTGATAACCCATAACTTCGATCACCTCCGCATCCTCTGAAGCTGGTGCAGTAATGTTATTCCAAGCTCTCAGACCAGTGAACACAAGTGTTGCCAACACAATAGCTGGTACTACCGTCCAGAGTATTTCGAGCTTCACATTATCAGGAAAGAATGTAGCTCTCGATCCCTCCTTATGCTGATACTTAAAACTGAATACAAACAGCAAAATATTAGTAAGGACAAATACAAATGCTGTTATAGCTGTTGTAATCCAGAAAGTAGTGTCTATGTCAGCACCATGAACAGAAGCCACTGGAATGGTGTATTTGTCAAAATAAGTAAATGAATACCAGAAAAAGAAGCCTAAACCACTGAGCATAAACACAATCATTAATGCTGCATTTATTCTGTTACTGGAACCTACGACTTTTTTGTCTGTACCCTTTACTACATTGACCAGTGTGCCTATTCTAAATAAAGTTAATAGAATAACCACAAGAAGAATGGTACCTATAGCAATAATCACTTCGAACATATCCCTATATATTAATCTTTAAATTTAATTCAGTTTCTATTAAATATGGTGATGTAAACTTTCCTCCAGCATAGGGTGATTCTTCGCATATAACGGAGCCTTTGCCAGATTCGAGAGTGTTACAAACAAAAATGCTACACCAAATATCATTAACATACCAATTTCCGTGAAGCCAAAGCTTCCGTTTTCCTGCATAACACCAGGCGTTATCATCAGATAGAAATCAAACCAGTGACCCACAATAACTATAGGGCAAACCAATTTAAGCAAAGACATGTGCCTCTTCGCATCTCTTGTCATCAACAACAAGAAAGGTAACAGGAAGTTCAATATCAAGTTAAGGAAAAATACCCATTTATATTGGCTCGAGTCCAATCGCTCGATAAAGTAGATAGTTTCCTCAGGGATATTAGCATAGTAGATCAACAAGAACTGAGAGAACCATATGTATGTCCAGAAAATGCTGAACCCAAAGATAAATTTACCAATATCGTGCAGGTGGTTAGCATTAACCACTTTAAGGTAGCCGTTTTGCTTAAGCACTACAACTATAAGTGTAATTACAGCCAAACCATTTACCCACCAACTAGCAAAGACATACCACCCAAACATAGTACTGAACCAGTGCGGATCAACTGACATAATCCAATCCCATGCTGATACTGAAGAACTAACAGCAAATATTACCAGGAATATTGCAGAAAATTTTCTTGCCTTATACCAGTGCTTAACATCACCATCAATATCTTCCGCAAGCATTTCCCTTTTAATCCAGATGAAGAACATGTACCACAATACAAAAAACACAACCATTCTAAGAAGATAAAATAGTGGTACCGAAGAACCTGCTGCTAATGGCCAGAACCATAAAGTACTCTTACCTATAAGTATGTCATCAGCATGATCTCCGTGATAAAGATCACTATGAGTCCAGTGGAAAACATCTGCCTTAACAATCCACCAAGAAATGAACATCAAAATACCGGCAAATGGCAACCAATGAGCCATAGCCAAAGGAATTCTTTTCATACCTGCTGACCAACCAGCCTGAGCAGCATATTGAATAGCAACAAAAAATAATCCTATAATGCCTAATCCAGTGAAATAAACATTGTTTACCCAAAGGTTGGTAAAAACGTTTTTCAACCAAGGTGCTGAACCGTGGTGTCCTCCTTCCTCTCCATGTGCTTCTTCAGCTGCGTGAGTGCCTGCTCCCTCCTGAGGTGATTCAGCACTTGCAACCAAGTCATCAGCTACCTGATGCAATGCAGCATGCTCTTCTCCACCATGCCCATCTCCATGGCCATGGCCAGAATTCATATTCATAATTACACCTAAAATCAAAAGCACGAATCCAACGATACCGATGATCATTAAGGTCTTCTTAGCTCCGGAGGTAAACGAAAATCTTTCTTCAGTCATTTCAATTATATTTTATGCCTAAGGGCATTGTCTTTATATCAATTTCGAATTCACCAAACAGGTGTATGATGAACTACTGGTTTTGAAGTTTTTTTACATATCTGGCTATTTTCCACCTATCCTCAGGCTTAACCTGAGAACCATGAGGTTGCATTAAGCCTTTTCCCCAGGTTATCACATGGAAAATGTGACCTTCCGAAATATTCTGATAAGCTGCACCAGTCAAGTTAGCCACACCAGGATATTTATCAGCAACAGGACCATCAGCCTGGCCAGATCCACCATGACAATGATCGCAATATCTATCATATAGTAATTTCCCACCCGCTAAAACATCATCTGTTTTAGGTAAAGGGCTTTTCAAAGTTCTTGCAGCCAAATCCAAACTGTCTTTAGGAATTCTGTATGGTAAGTATCCCTTATCTGATCTAGGTACGACATTAGCAGGAGGAACTCTCATGGTCATCCTGTAAGGGTTTAATGGATTTGAATTATAGTACTCTCCATGATTATCACCATTGCTATCTAAAAGCTCCGCCATATTACCAGCACTTTCATCTGTAATCTGCTTTAGAGGCTCGTACGCAACAGAGTGATACATGTTAGGCGCATACTCCAACCCTTGGTTCTCACCACCCGCACCACAAGCAGTAAGTGCAGCACCAACAGCAAAAAGAGAAGCGAATTTTATATGTTTATATATATTCATGCTCAGAAAAATTCTTAATCTTCAAATTTTTTATCGTTAACCTCAGTAGCTCCACTATCACCGATAATACCCTTGATCTGATCAACAGTCAATTTATTTTTAGCCAGATCAATAGCCATAACGTGCTTATCATCAGTAATTCTTATATCCATCAAACGAGGCTTCTTATAAGGCTTCAAATCACTAACTATCATAAATGTACCTACCATACCTAAAGCAGAAAGTAAGACAGTCAACTCAAATGTAACCGGCACAAATGGCGGTATTGATGCGAAGTTTTTACCCCCAATGATCATTGGCCAGTCAAACCCCAACATCCACGTCTGCATAGTTAAGGCCAGAGTAGTACCCAGAAGGCCGAACAAGAATGCTGCTATTGGAAGTCTGGTTCTCTTATAACCCAACACTTCATCCAAACCGTGAACCGGAAAAGGAGAATACACTTCATGAATCTTGACTCCGCTCTCTCTTACCTTGGTTACGGCTTTCAAGAGAACATCCTCATCATCATAAATACCTAATACAAAGTTTTTATTACTTTCCATTTTTACTTATTGCTTTTTAAAGATGATGACTTGATAATACTCTTAACCTCGGCCATGTTGATTACAGGGAAGAACTTGGCAAATAACAAGAATGCTGTAAAGAATAAACCGAAGGTAAATAGGTACACACCTACATCGTAGAACGTAGGGTAGAACATTGCCCAACTAGATGGCAGATAATCGCGGTGCAAAGAGGTAACGATAATTACGAAACGCTCGAACCACATACCAATATTCACAATGATGGACAAAATGAATGTCGCTGCAATGTTCGTTCTGATGTTTTTGAACCAAAATAACTGAGGTGAAATAACGTTACACGTCATCATGGTCCAGTATGCCCACCAGTAAGGACCAGTAGCCCTGTTAATGAAAGCATATTGTTCTGCATCGACACCAGAATACCATGCGATAAAGAACTCAGTAATATAAGCTATCCCTACAATAGAACCCGTGATGATAATTACAATATTCATCAACTCTATGTGATTGATAGTAATATAATCTTCTAATTTGAAAACCTTTCTGGTCACCAACATCAGTGTAAGTACCATGGCAAAACCAGAGAAAATCGCTCCCGCAACGAAATAAGGAGGGAAGATGGTGGTATGCCAACCTGGTATAACTGAAGTAGCAAAGTCAAAAGATACTATAGTGTGTACTGAAAGTACCAGAGGAGTTGCTAAACCTGCCAAAATTAAGGCTACAGATTCATAGCGCATCCAAGTCTTGGCAGCTCCATCCCAACCAAAACTAAGTACTCCGTAAGCCGCTTTTGATATTTTATTAGTGGCTCGGTCTCTGATTGATGCAAAGTCAGGGATAAGACCAATATACCAGAACACTAATGATACTGTAAAATAAGTACTGATCGCAAATACGTCCCATAATAGTGGAGAGTTGAAGTTTACCCACAACGATCCCCATGTATTTGGAAGTGGCAACGCCCAGTAGAATCCAACCCAAAGTCTCCCCATGTGTAAACCAGGGAAACATGCTGCACAAATTACGGCGAAGATGGTCATCGCCTCAGCAGCACGGTTAATGGACATTCTCCATTTTTGTCTGAAAAGCAAAAGAATTGCCGAAATAAGTGTTCCTGCATGACCGATACCAACCCACCATACGAAGTTGGTGATATCCCAGGCCCATCCTACTGTTTTATTTAATCCCCAGACACCAATACCATCCCACAACAGCATGAACACTGCGTAAGTACCAATACCGAGAGTGGCTAAAGAAATAGCCATTCCCATCATCCAAGACTTGGTTGGTTTTCCTTCTACTTGCCTGCAGATATCTTCCGTAACATCATGAACGGTCTTCCCACCGGTAACTAATGGTTCGCGAACGGATGAAGTAACTTGCATATTATATTAGTTAATTTGTTCTAAGTAAGTTTTAAGCTTTGGTTTCCTCGTTATCCTTATTTCTGATCTTAGTCAGATAAGTAATATTAGGTTTTGTTCCTATTTCTGCCAATACATGATATGCTCTTGGCTCATGAATTTCCTTTTCAGTGATATAATCAGCTGCTTCGGTATCCTTGATATTAAGCATTTTGTAAATTTTGCTTTCCTTATCATTCATATCACCAAACATAATGGCATCAGTAGGACATGAACTCGCACAAGCTGTTGTTACTTCACCGTCAACAGGCCTTCTTCCCTCCTTCTTCGCTTCGAGTTTTGCATACTGGATTCTTTGAACGCAGAATGAACATTTTTCCATTACACCTCTTGATCTTACGGTAACATCTGGGTTCAACACCATTTTACCAAGATCATTATTCATAGCTGTATTGATGTTCTCAAAGTCACCGTTGTCATGATACTTGAACCAGTTGAAGCGTCTTACTTTATAAGGACAGTTATTAGCACAGTATCTTGTACCAATACATCTGTTATATGTCATCTGGTTAAGACCTTCCGTACTATGTGTAGTTGCTGCAACAGGGCAAACTGTCTCACAAGGAGCGTTATTACAATGCTGACAAAGCATAGGCTGGAATGTCACTTCAGGATTTGCTGCCGCCTGCTCTAACCCTTTATGATCATCAGCCGGAGCATCACTGCTGTAATATCTGTCGATCCTCAACCAGTGCATATCCCTTCTATTGATAACCTCTTCTCTACCTACAACGGGAACGTTGTTTTCTGACTGACAGGCAATAGTACATGCGCTACATCCAGTACAAGAGTTAAGGTCGATCGCCATACCCCAATGGTGGTTATTATATTTATGACCTTTCCAAAGTGATAATGCCCCTGCATCTACCTTACCGTCTTCTGACATCCAGGTAGAAATTTTAGGCTCATGACGGCCTGCAAGAGGATTAACCTTATATTCAGAAAGTATAGATTCCTGAATAACGTTATCTCTACCCATATACGTCTGATGCGTCTGGGTTTTAGCTATCTGATATTTTTCTGAAAGTACTTCTACCGTAACATCACTTAATACATTGTAGCTTACTGCACCGTTAAGTGTAGTTACGAAAGGATAGGCATCAACACCTCTTCCATCGGCTACTTTACCTGCATTTAAACGACCGTATCCAAGCGCTAAACCTACCGTACCTTCGGCCTGCCCTGGCTGGATAAGAATAGGAAGCTCAACAGAAACTCCTTTTACAGTAAGTTTCGCTTTATTGCAATGTCCTTCGAAGTATTCTACACCATTCTCGTCAGCCCATTTCTTACTAACAGTAAGGTAGTTATCCCAAGTTGATTTTGTAACCGGATCGGGCATCTCCTGCAACCATGGGTTGTTGGCTTGTGTACCATCTCCAATTCCCACTTTCTGATACAATGCAAGCTCGAGTCCTGAACCTTTATAGTTCTTATTAATGGCCTGTACAGCACTGCTAACATTACCACTGAATGGTACAGCAGCTCCAACAACAGCAGCTACTTCAGTTGCTACTGAATCAGCCTCAACTGCATTAGCAACTCCACTACCTTGATATACTCCATCATGCAACGCTTGCTCCCAGTTGCTAACACCCATATCTCTGTTCCAGGTGTTTTTCAGATAAGAATAATAATCAGGAGTATCAACACCTGTCCACTTCAAAAGACTTTCTTCAGCTTGTCTTGTTTTGAAGATTGGTGTAATAGTAGGCTGAATCAGGCTGTATTGACCTTTCTTAGGTTCCGCATCACCCCATGATTCAAGAAAATGATGATTTGGAGCTACGTAGTCTGATGCAACTGCTGTTTCATCAGGTCTGTCAGCTGTAGATATTTTAAGTGAGATCTTACTTAATGCACCAGCAATGTCTTCACCTTTATAATTATAAACCGGGTTACAGTTATAGAAAATAACTCCGGCGATACGACCAGCTTTAGCATCAGCTACGAATTTCTTCATTTCTACATCGTTACCCTGGCGATAGTACGCAGGAGTAGACATATCAATAGTAGAACCGTAATTGCTCAATGCATTATTGATAGCATTAACCACAAGCTGTACAGCCGGATCATTTGAACCGGAAACAACTAATGATTTACCTTTTGCTTTTTTCAGCTCAGTCGCTGCTTTATCAATATATTTTATCTGTGACTTCTTGCCACCGGTAATAGCCTCATAAAGTGCAACTACAGCTTTACCCTCATCAGAAGGTTTAATTGGTGTTCTGTAGTCCGCATTAGCACCGGTAGTTGTCAGATTTGACTCAAACTGATAATGACGAGACATGGTCTTTTTGTTAGGACCAATTTTTCTCGTTTTACTATATTGCTTAGAGAACTCAACAGGTGAGATCCATGTGCCTAAGAAATCAGCACCAAAACTTACAATAACATCAGCTTTGCTGAAGTCATATGAAGGAATCGCCCTCTGACCAAAAGACTCTTCATTAGCAGCAAGAATACCATGTGCAGAAACAGCATCATAAGTAACATGCTGTGCTGTAGGGTATTTCGCTTTAAAGTCTTCGATAACCTTCTTAGTGGTCGGGCTCAAAATTGTATTGCTTACAATTCTGATCTGTCCTCCCTGAGCAGCAATGCTACCCAATTTGCTTATAACAGCTTTATCAAGATCTTCCCATTTACCCTCCTTACCTTCTACAACAGGCGCTACAAGACGCTCGTTATCATATAAAGTAAGAACGGAAGCCTGTACCTGAGCACTGGTTCCGCCTTGAGTAATTTCAGAAAGTTTGTTTCCTTCAATTTTTATAGGGCGCCCTTCCCTGGTTTTTACCAAAATACTACAATAGTCACCACCACTAGTGTAGGTAGACGCATAATAGTTAGGGACACCGGGATCTACGTCAACAGGTTTATTAACATAAGGAATAGCTTTTCTAATCGGAGCCTCACAGGCTGCCAATGACACTGCTGCTATACCAAAACCCATCATCTTCAAAAAGTCTCTTCTGCTGCTTCCGCCCCCTTCATTTTGATTGATGGGAAGGAATTCCGGGAACTCCTTATCTGCATTCTTTACAAATGCGGGATCATTTGATAACTGCTCAATGCCTTTCCAGTATGTCTTTTTATTATCGCTCATAATCTATCAATAGATGGAAATCTTATAATCAGTTTTTTATTTTAATAATGGCACTTAGAACACTCCAGGCCTCCGATGTCTTCTACTTTCAATGCCTCATTGCTTTGCTCTTCGTGCAACTCTACCAAATTATCATAGTACTCATTGCCTTTGGTATTCACATCTGTCTTTCTATGACAGTCGATGCACCATCCCATAGTCAACAAGGAATGCTGACGTACAACTTCCATTTCCTGCACTTCTCCATGACAAGTCTGGCACTCAATTCCTCCAACTTCTACGTGTTGAGAGTGGTTGAAATAAGCTAAATCAGGAAGGTTATGAATCCTCACCCATTCAATAGGCCTGTCATTTTCAATAGCATCATAAATCTTCTGGATCTCAGGAGAAACACCTGACTGACCCGCAACATTTTTGATCATTGAGTGACAGTTCATACAAATATTAGGTGAAGGTATGTTGGCATTTTTACTGATTCTAACGCCAGTATGGCAGTAGTTACAGTCAATATCATTCTCACCTGCGTGCAGTTTGTGAGAGAACGCAATAGGCTGCTTGGGGGCATACCCCTGCTGAACACCTACGGCATAAAGATTATTTATTACAACTTTGAAAACGATTGCTGTTGTAATGAAAACAACGAGAAATAAGAATGGCTTACTCTTAAGTGCAGCATCGAGTCTAAATGACGCATTTACTATTTCCCTATCTTCTTCATCGAGATCTTTCTGCTGGTTGAGATACTTTCTAAGTACGGTTGTGATCAGGATCAATACAACAAGGATTAACACCAGTACGATTACCAGCCCTATCATAATTGCGTTGAGGTACTCAGTAGGAACGCCATCACCTGCACCCTGAACCGCAGTACCAGCACCTTCTGTAGGAGCTACTACTTCAGGAGCTTTTTCAGCTTCTTGCTTAATGTACCCTAAAATGTTAATAATCTGGTCTTTTGAAAGCGTTGGAAACGCTGTCATCTGAGTCTGATTGTACTCCTGATATAAATTATTTGCGTAATCGTCACCACTAGCAATTACTTTCGATGAGTTATGCACAAAGTCCACAATCCAGTCAATGGAAGGAGCTCTGTCGTAAACGCCCTGCAACGCAGGTCCTACGAGCTTCTCTTTAACCTTATGACAGGTTTTACAGTTAGCGTTGAATAATGATTGGCCTTCGCTTATGCGATCAGCGTCTGTTGGCAACCCTGAGTCAGCACCTTGTGCCGCTGGTTGTTCATCATTACTACCTTCAGTAACTGTCGTGTCCTGTTGGGCGGCTTCCTGAGCCTGTGAATTGTGAAAAAGTAAAAGTGAACTTGCTAGTGTAAATGCTAAAAAAACGCGAGTCAGTAATTTGTTTGGCGTCATGTTAATGTATTTTATAACTCGTTTAATGCAGCTCTTGCATATCGTAACCCGGGCACAAATCTACTATCGGATTCTATTATTTCAAACATATTTAGAACACCATTTACCTCTATTTGCAACCAGAAGTCTGCTTTTACCGTATGACAAGGCAAAAAATACCCTAATATGGGCAAAAAACGTGTTTTAAGCCACTATTTAGAATACTTATAAATAATAAGAGCGCTTTATAGTGTCGTTTTTGCCAGTATTTTTTTGATAAACGGTATCAATAAAACACAAAACTCGAGTCAAAAATATATTCGGTCTATCAAACTAATATTCCCATTTTTTTTATGACTCTCAAAAGTTAGTGTTTTTAAAGCAGAAGGAAAAACGGTGAGAAAAATGATTATGATTGGTACGAACACACATCCACACGGTTTATTTAGGTATCAAAAAGCCTTACAACCTTAAGTTTCCTGATAAGGAAGTATAAGTGCATAGCATAACTAATTGAATGTGTCGATGATTTAAAAAAAACATCAAACTTCTGTTAATCAACGGTTTCCTTTTTTGACCGTGGATGTTAAAGAACTGCTATTAGTTAAACCCAATAACTGAGGGTTCCTCAACTCTAAAATCGGATAATCGTAGCGGAGTCTGACCTGCAAGATCGAAACCTATACCTGATGTTCCGGGAGGGGTAACGGGGTACCAGACCAGCCTGACTTGAATGGTATTGATTGCCAGGTTTTCATTGCGCAAACGAACTCCGAAACCATATCCCTGATACAATTTATTTTTGAGCAGTTTGCTATTGTTTGCGTTGACAATAGCTAGATCAAAAAAACCAAAAAAGGCAAACCTGAAACCTATTATATAAAAAGGTGTAAAAGCCACAGTCTCAGAGCTGAAAGATAATTTCCTTGTTCCCCTAAGAAAGGTATAATTAAGGCCCCTTATTCCATTCTTATTATTAATGTTAATAAACTCGTTATCATACCGGTTGATTCCTGTTGTATAACGAAGTCTCAAGAACTGCCTGAAATTAAACTTCCTGACTCGAAACAGCGGGCTAAAATAGTCTCCCTGAAGGCTAAAAACACCTTGATCCACCCTGCTTTTCCTTACAAAGCCGCCTAAATATGCTGATGGTCTGATATATCCTAATCTACCGAAATAACGGCCAACCGAAAACCGCCACCCCAAATATGCCCTATTATAATATTCATTGACTTCTTTTCCGACTGTAAACTCCAGAAGGTAGCCACTGGGAATATCCTCTGTTCTGCCATACCCTAATATCAGTGCACTTTTTTCATAGCTACGTTGAGATATTCCCACGGAAAACAGGTACAGGTTCCTATCAAAGAACTGCTGGTTAGTATCATTTTTAATTATAGGCCTGTCGAGGTATCTGATCCTGTTAAACCGGGTTCCCAATTGCAGGTTAGTTCTTCCGCCATCATCTGTTTCGTCAATTAGCCATGAACGCCCTAACCAAATATCTTGCTGATTAAATTTTGTGTAGAATTCAACAGTTGTATCCGGAAATATCCGGCTCTGCAACATGTTACTCTTATTTATTTCTATACCGCCGGCATACTTGATCTCTGGAGTTATAAAATTACGGTAAAACCGAACTCCAACTCTATCCAACGGTTCTGATCTGGCATAATTAACCTCTCCGGTAATGAAGGTCTTGTAAATATTATTAACAGAGTAGATCCCATTATACCCAACTTTGGGGACATACTCTGTGTTATATAAAAACTCATTCCTGAATTCGTGTCCTAATCCAAGGAAGTTCTTATCAATCACTGCAAAATCACTTCGATCAACGTTGTCAATACTAACCTCCCCGGAAATAGACCAGATGTCTTTAACAATGACCAATATTTCGACTCCCGGCACCCCTTTTCTAGAGATCACATAAATACGTGCATCTTTAATATAAGGTAAGCTTCTCAGAATACGTTCACTATCTGTTAGAGCATCAGGGTCTACAACGTCGCCTTCTTTAAAGAAAATATTGCTTTTGATGATCCTGCTTCGAGTATAAACATGCATATCATTGGCCAGGTTAATAGCCCATGAATTATAATTTTTGGTTGTATCAGTTATTCTTGTTCCGAAGACCTCCAGCTTCTTTATCCTGATATTATTAATTACCTGCCCCTTGTATTTTTTATAGTTACCATTGGTAATAATGGCTTTAGGTTCCTCTTCTTTAACTTCTACTTTTTTAACATCATTAAACAGTAAGCGGTACAGTTCTTTGGTAAACCTGGTTTTATACAGTCTCTCTTTTACTTTTTTGTAAAATTCTTCGCTTTTTTTAGTTTCATCTTGCTTGAGCTTTATCGCTACGGTATCGGGTAAAATCAACACTGTATCCTGCTCAACGTAGATAGAAGAGTCTCCTAAAATCAAAATACTCCGTCCCTTTACATGAACGCTATCAATGGGTTGTTGCTTCCCTTTTTTTTGAGCCATTAATGGCGGGCAAACCACAAACATCAAAGCAAAAACGATTAGTTGTCTCAACTTAAAAAACTCCACCATAAAAGAAAACCCCATCCATCAACATTTTAAGTCAAGATCGGGGTTTTAAGATAAACTAATTTCTCTAATTAATAGTATACCAATCTATGGATATTAATTATGTTGTTAAATGAGAATTTATAAATTAAAGTTCACCTCGTTCTGCCATCTTTTTCATTTTATCATTAGCATAAATAGCGACTTCAACCCTTCTGTTTTGCTGACGTCCATTAGCTGTACTATTATCAGCAACTGGTTGCGACTCTCCATACCCCATGGTTGTTATACGGCTTCTACTTACCCCCTGGGCACTGAGGTAATTGGTTACGGCACCCGCCCGATTTTCCGACAATGTCTTATTGTAGTTATCTGCCCCTGTATTATCAGTGTGTCCTTCTATGAGGATGTTGGTGTTTTCGTATTTATTCAAGGTCGTGGCAAGACTTTTAAGATTGGCCTTGGTTGCTGGTTTCAGGTTGTAGGAATCTATATCGAAAAGCAGCCCTGAATCAAAAGTAATTTTAATTCCCTCCCCTACTCTCTCAACCTCTGCACCCTCGAGGTCTCTCCTTAACTCTTCGGCTTGCTTGTCCATACGCCTTCCGATTAAGGCACCTGCAGTACCTCCCACAGCGGCTCCTATTATTGCACCAACCGCAGTATTGTCTGATGCACTACCAATAGCTGCTCCTATTGCACCCCCGGAAGCAGCTCCTATAATTCCCCCCTTAGTGGCATTACTGGCCTGGCAACCAGATAATAAATACGAGCCAAAAACAAATGCTACTAAGATAAAGCAGCCTGAGGCTAATGATACTATTCTATTTCTTACTGGTCTCATAATTTCTACTTTGTTATTCTTTATTGAACAATACCAAAATGAATACCAACCTTAATTATACTACTCTGAGTAATGTCTAACGTATTTCTTGATAATAAATAATCATTCAAGCTGTGGAATAATATCAACAACCTGATTAAAAAGGATACCCTATGGCTATATTTAATAAGAGGTTATCCCTTCTCCATTTCCGGTCACGGACAGCTATATCACTAAACCGCCACTTATCATTCGCAGGGGTTTTCAGTGGAAGGGCAAGATCAAAACGCAATACAAAAAACTGGACATCGAACCGAAGCCCTAACCCCGTACCCACGGCAATCTGATTGTAGAATTCTGAAAAGTCGAATTCAGCCCCTGACCTGCTTTCATCCTTTTCCAGGGTCCATACATTACCCGCGTCCACAAAAACGGCGCCTTTAAAGGCGCCAATAACATCAAAACGATACTCTACATTACCCTCTAGTTTGATATCTGCAGTTTGATCTATATAGTTTTGATCCTCCGGGGCCTCATATACCCCTGGCCCTACTGACCTAGCCCTAAAAGCTCTGACGCTACTGGAACCTCCAACCGAAAACTGCTTAGTATAGGGCAAAACCACTGAGTTTCCATAAGCATATCCCAGCCCGGCTATGAGCCGGGAAGCCAATTTTGTGCTTGAACTCAACCTCCAGAAATGCCTGAAGTCAATATCTGTTTTTACAAATTGAGAGTAGGGAGACCCCAATAATTGATAAGGATTATCGTCGGTATTTTGCTCTGTGGCAGCTGTTGATTGTAGTAAATGCAACAGATTACCCGAAACATCGAAGTTGGCATTAAAGTAGAAGTTATGCGCATTACTTATCCGCTCTTCTTTACCCTGAGAATTGTAATAAAAGGAGTAGGTCGCTCCTATAATGAATTGCTCTTCGTAGCTTCTGGAAAAGATTGGACGGCTTTGGAGTACACTATCGAATTTTTCAGACACATTACCCAACTGAATAAAGTCTATACTTACAGGGTATAATTCGTGCCTCCGGGTTTTTGTTTCATGCCAAGAAAACCCATAATTGATATCTATCGAGTTTAATCTGAAAAGGTCTACTCGCTGAAGGGTTTTGAAGCCCAACTTGAATTTTGTCTCAGGAACAAACCGTGATGATACATTCTCTATTTTGAGTGGTGTAACGAACCTGGGAACGGTTAACACATTTTCAATTCCCAGTATATAGGAACTTAACGGCTGGTCTGTTTTCCCTCCTACCTGCACTTCATACCCGGCAGTGAGGTTCAACTCATAGTGTTCAGCACCTCTCAGAAAGTTTCTATTTCTAAAAGAGGCCATAAAGCTAGGACCTACATTGTTGTTTGACTTTGATACAGCCTGGAGTTCTAATCTGATTGACTTTTTATGAAACGGAGTTAGAAATACATCTGCCCGTAATTGCCGGTGCTCCATATCTTTAAAGTCTACATTCACAAACTTGAATACATCCAGCTGGATCAGCCTGTTGAGACTAACGAGTTCTGCTTCTTTGGTATATATATCTCCTTCTTTTATCCTAACATGTCGTGTGATAACCTCCGGCTTAAAAGCGTTATCGCTATGAATATAATGTATACCATTCACCATGGTTGTATCTACATTCCCCGTGACTTCTGTTCCCTCAAACCGATAATTTGGATAGACATATATATCTGATATATGATAGATCTCCTGCACTTTTGCCGGGGCATCATGCTTAACAGTCATATGTAGGTCTACTTTTTTATCACCGATAGTGCTATCGGCCCTAAAAAGCAAATATTGATCATCAAAGTAGAAATATCCTTGATCTTTAAGCTCCTTCTCTATCCGGGCTCTTTCACTTTTCATCCTATCCAGATCGTATCGTTGCCCTATTTTGAGTAAAGTCTCCCCTTTAATACTATTGATCGACTTTGGAAGGGGGGCATTTCCTGCTGGAAAATGTACCGTATCGTAACGGTATGGTTCGCTTACATGAGCTTTAAAAACTATGGTATTAGCCAGCTTACCTTCTTTAACTTCACAAGTTACATAAGCCTGAAAGTACCCTTCATTATGTAGTTTATTTTCAAGAAGATTAATATTGCGAGTAATGTCTACATCGGAATAATAGATTGGCGTTGTCCCCAGCTTGGTTTTCATCCAATTTCTAAACCCTCTCTTCTTTTTAGGTTCCCCAGCTATATTATAAAACCAAACTTTGGGCCTGCTTCCCATCAGTTTTACATTTGGCTCTGGTGTTAGCATCTCTTCGAGCTCTATTTTCAAATTGCCTTTTCCTTTTACACCTTTTGAGCCAACAAACTTAATCTCTGCACCATCATAATACTTCTGTCCTTCATTCAGGTATTTAGCACCACTACAAGCCCCAAAAAGCCCGACGGTTAAGAACAGTAATATATTTATCTGGTGGTGCTTCACTATTTCGTAGAATCTTTTGCTTTGTTACTTTTTTTTTGCCCGCCTTTACGTTGTTCTACCTCTTTATCCTTCGCCTTAAAAAGCTCTTTAAACGAATCATAATCCCGAACAAAGATAATTCCTGCACCTGTTTTCACCACTTCACCCTGAAGCAGGTTATCATACTCATTTTCCCTAAACCCCACCAGGCGGAAGCGTCCATCTTTAGTAAGTTTATATTCTAAACGGATATCCCCTGCAAAATCGGATAGCCCCTGTTGTTGCTCGGCCTGCTCTCCTTCCAGACCAAAGTTGCCCGCTACTTTTACCACAACACGATTATTGAAGAGCTGCTTGGAAAGACCTAGCTCCAGCTGCGTAGTACCTCCTGATCGGTTTCCTAAGGTATTGTAAGACTGCAAATCGAGGCTCAGTTCCACACCTTCAATCTTCCCTGCCAGCTTATTTAACTGGTTACTCAATATACGGCTTGCACTGCTTCTTGCTGTTGACTCTGCAATATTGCCACTGGCACCGGTTGTACTGAACGACTGCAAATCTTTAGTTGATTTGAACAGCAACAGGTAAAAAACCTGAGCATTCAATTCATTTTGATTTTTGTTTACCTGAGCTACAAACGCTTCTGCTCCTGATGCCACTGCACTTTCCTCCAACCCGAGCCGGAAAGAGATATCTGGGTTGAGCAGCTCATTCTTAATATCCAGGTAGACTATAAAAGGAGCCTTTTGAGTCGAGGTTTGGTTAATAGCTCCGGGTATTTCATAAACCGCTGAAACGGTATAGGTAGCCGTAATATCCATGCGTGCATTGAGTGGGTCCCCGGTCCAAATGAGGTAGCTACCCTGTGCAATATTAAACTCCCTTTTGACCAAGCCGTAAAAATTGAGATTATAGGAGCCATCATAAACCTCATAACGCCCTGTCAAGGTCATATCACCAGAGGGCTTAATACCCAAGGTAAGGTTGGCGTCCCCCTGAACCGTGAGCTTATCACCGGTAATCGGATCAATCACCACACTAAATGTGCTATTACGACTGACATCTATCTTTGCGGTAAGGTTCATCCCTTTTAATACATGACTCATGGAATCCGTTTTAATCGAAATTTTGGTTTCTTTAAGAAAGGGATCTTCTTCCTGGTCTTTATCAAAAAACTCGACCACCCCTTCACGCTCTTGTATGTGGATCTCCTCTTCGGGAATAACATAGGTGAGGTTACTCCCTGCTTTCGGACTTAAGTTCAATTGTATATCAGGCTGATTAGATGTACCTGTGATGTGCGCTGTAGTATTGATAGCCAAATTACCATAAAAAAGATCATTATCATCTTCTGTAGTGTTTAGTATTAGAAAATCCTTTGCTTTAACCTTCAGATCAAACTGGTATACAGTATAATCATCGGTAAGCACCATCCCATCAACCAGTGCTTCATTATTATCTTTATCCCGTAGTGTAAAACCATCAAAGGAGATCCCTGTTTTATTAAAGGTGATGGTTTCATTATCTATACTCAGCAAATTCTGCAAATAACTCACTCTAAAGGAGCTCTCTCTAAAAGTTAATTTTCCATTGATATCAGGATCACTGAGCGTACCTGTCACTTTAAGGTTTCCCGTAAGCAGTCCATTTAAATCCTGCAACTGCCCCATCGTAAATGACTCAACTGTTGAAAGGTCGAGTCTAACCAGATTGGCTTGAAGGTTTAATGTCGGCATACTATCTGCAAGATAATAACCGTCAACCTTTAGGTTATTAGCCTGACCAGTCACATCCAGATCCAGATTATACTTTATGTTATCCGAATTATAAGCATGGAGCGTCACTTCACCTAAAGTATCTCCCCTGTAGCTAAAATCGCTAATATTGATACCTGAAGTAAAAGCGAATTTGGAAGACTTCATATTGAAATCAATATCCCCATTTAAGACACCTCCAAGTAAATAGCCTTTGCTTTCTTCCAATTTACCCAGATACCCCAACTCAAAATTCACAATATCAGCTGTTAGCACGCTATCACCTTTCGGGTTAACAATAGATTGAACCTTGATCTGTTGACCATCATTAGCCAGGAAGAAATTTTTAACCCAAAGCCCTGAAGGGTAAAAATCCAGGCTATTGCTAGGTTTCACATCCCATGGCTCATAATTAAGCACAAACTTGCCCGGTGTAAACTGAAACCTGTAATAATCAGGGCCACTAATAAAAATGCCTCCCAAGTGGTACTTCTCCTCTTTCTCATCATCCATGATTCTGAGATCGGTCTCCATG
This sequence comes from Fulvivirga marina, assembly GCF_016775155.1. Classification (GTDB taxonomy): domain Bacteria; phylum Bacteroidota; class Bacteroidia; order Cytophagales; family Cyclobacteriaceae; genus Fulvivirga; species Fulvivirga marina. The sequence continues at coordinate 108,812 of NZ_JAEUGD010000004.1, forward strand.
TGATCAGACTCAACAATCCCGGAAAGGTTGATATGATCAACTGCAAAACTCCCCGAAGCAAGCTTACCCACATCTGTTTCATATTCAAGGTACTCCTCATCAGAGTGTATACCAATACTTAGTGAATCAACAGCTATACCGTCATAAACGAGCTTTGGTACAAGTATATCTATGTCCAGCATCCATTGCTCACTATTATACGTTCCTTTGATCAGGCCAGGTTGGAACTCTTCAAGTCCCGGAACTATCATTTCTGAAAAGAATTGCGGTCGCTTGATGTTTATACTAAAGGTAAACTCTTGATAGGCCAGTTTTTCGACATCTTCGACATCATTTAGATCATAATACCTGTTAAAATGCTGTCGTAAGACCTCGGGAAGGGTCACTAAGTCAAAATTACCTTCAAAATTAGCATCAAGAACTCTTGAATATATAGATATATCAGTCTTATCGTTGTTAGTTGTTGATGACAGCAGAAAAGTATCAATTTTGTACACTTCTTCATCCCGGGCTATCGCAAAGTCTTTCACTTCAAGTGTCCCGTTAATATTTTCAACTGATGATGCTCTAATATCAGAAACCACTCTGCCCTTCAAACGCAGGTCATTACTGGAAAAATTCAAGGCACGCAGATTGATAGCCCTTAGATCTAGTGAGAACTTATAGCCCGGTATGCTATCATTGAGATTTACTAACCCGCTAAAGTCAAAGTCCAAGTTTGGATCATGCATTGACAATTCACCATTAAACTCTTTGGCATGTAATTTACCGTTAATCAAAAGGTCATTGTAGATATAGTTGTTATACCCCAATGAACTTACTTTTCCTTTAATTTGTGTATTTATTTCTTCGAGAGTAAAACCTTTTCCATCTACTTCAGCCTGCATGGTTAGTTTGCCTAACATGATATCTCCTACCATCAGTTTTCCGAGATCAAAGTTATCGATTAGCAACTTACCCTGGTAGGTATACAGGCTATCGGGTAGCATGGCTATATGCACATCCGCCTCAAGGCTACCATAGCTACTACTAACCTTAGTTTTGGCTTTAAAATCGTTAATAGTGCCTCTAAAAGCACCCGAAACTTGTAAAGAAGCAGGAAAACTAATATTTGGTGGCACCAACGAATCTGTCAAAGTAGAATACAAATCCTCTTGGGTCGTGGTCAGCTCCTTCAAATTAATGTCCCACTGAGCCTTACCTATATCAGGTAGCCCCTTGACTTTGCCTGTTGCACTTACCTTTGTATTCAGGAAAGCTTCAACATATAATCCGGATACACTCAAGTCATCGAGCGAACCTGAAACTTTCCCCTCAAATATGACATCGCTGGCATTACCACTTAGATAGGGCATTTGAGACTTCAATGCAGGCTGAAAGTAATAGAGGTCTTCCATATCAAACTTTGATCTGGAAAAATCCGCCTTAATTTTTACCTGCTGAGTTTTTTTCCGTAAGAACTCAATAGATGGGTAGATTACTTTCAAATCTCCGTTCACATTTGAATATTGTGTGATCAAGCTAAGGTTGTGAACAAAAGATTCCTCTTTGCCATATTTAACCATTGCGCTGAGCTGCTCCAGATTCATTCCTCCCTTTTCTTTTGCAGCCAGGCTTCTGATCTCTCCCTGGGCATAGCCATTTTCGAATTTCACTTCGTTAAGCTCAGCACTTACCTTCTGAAACCACATGTGAAAAGGGTCAAAGCCTTTGCCCTGGACAAAATTATGATCATATAACCGAAAATCCACATTTTCAATAGAGGCCTGTTCTGTAGATGCCAATAGTTTCAGGTCACTTGCAGGAATGGTGTCCTGCATGACATTGGCTGTATCCCGCGGACTGCTAAACTGATCTATGGAGACAAAAGTATTAGCTACTACAATATTTTTGGTTTCGTAAACATGTCGGGCTATATCAAGATTTTTAATTTGTGCTTCTACATGCCCGATCTCCGTTAACAACTTCATATTGCCTGGTTTATCTTCAAATATGAATTTCACATTATCAACCCATAAGGCTTTACCCCCAATGTTTATCCCCTGTGATGAGACTTTATCAGACGAAGTGGTTTCTTTCAATAGGGTAAGCTTTCCTTCACTGTTTTCCAAGGTAACCTGATCAACTGTAATTAGCGATTGGTTAAGATCAAACTCCGAAATGTCAGCAAAGAAATGTCCCAGATCTACAGACAGTTTCATTCCATGGTAAAGATCATCATAGTTTACTTTAACATTTTCAATATCTGCTGTATAGACTGCAAAGGTAAAGGGGGAGGCAGTCATGGCCGTTGTATCTTTGGGTTTGGCAGATGAAGCAAAGGCATTCACTATAAACTGAAAATTGAATGTGCTATCTGTATTCTGGTTATAAATATTGGAAACTAACCGTTTAACTTCGAGTTCATCAACCTCAAAACGGTTATCTAACAAACCCCAAAGGTATGTATCCATGCTAATGCTATGACAATATACCAGGGTATCTCCCTGCTGATCTTCTACATATATATCTTCAATGACTATATCTGTTGGAAAGTCTATATATAAACTACCAATACTTGCTTCAGCACCTGTCTTATTCTTAAAGAAGTTAACAGCTTTGGTGGTAACAAATTGTTGAACAACAGGCAGCCTAAGGGATAATATGAGCAGCACCAATAATAAAACAGTTCCTGACAGGAACCACCCCATGATTTTGAGTACTCTAAGCAATATGCTTTTAAACTTACCTGCTTTCATTCAGCCATTGGTCATAAGCTGCAAAGTTATTAAGTGTTAATAGTTTTATAACTAACAAGCCTCGGCAATTAAGCCTCTGTAAGGTTACTTTTTCTACTTATTTGAAGCGGAAAGGTCAGATAACATTCTCCACCCTGATCAACTCTTTCATTGATGAGGTTTCAGAATCCCAGCATTCTGCATGCCTGATCCTCACTTTGAGCATACATAGATTAGGATCATTCTTCCCTTGAGGAAACCAGGCTTCATGCATTGGACTCCAGAATTTTTCTTTGCGTTCCTCATCATCAACACATACTGCACAGCCGGTTATTGAAATATAGGTATGACTATTGGCATCCGCATAGCAAAGGTTTACATGGTTATTTTCCTCTAGCTCGTCAAGTTTTGGGGAGTTACGAGTAGTGAAGAACCAAAGTACGCCTGCTCCATCGAGCTGGAGAGTATGCACTGGCCTGCTTCTCAGGTTATGGTTATCGTCAATCGTAATTAACATCGCCACTTCAATGGCAGCAATGTCATCTCTCAGTTTTTCTCCTCCATTTTCCATTTGGCGTTGACTTCGGTTTTATTGATCCTGTATAATTATTGATATCTGTTTAGTAAACCTTCTGAATGAAAAGAAGAGGGTGCTTCAGACCCCTTGTATCTAAAACAACCTCTAAATAACTTATTAAGTTCTCTTTTTATTAATGGATCTGTAGTTTATCAAATGTGGAATGCATTCCTCATCTGACACGGATCGCCCTGCAACCTTGCCTTCTATAAAGGCTCTGTCATTACCTGTAAGACCAACATGCTTCTGCTTACCTTGAATGTTATTCTATATTATTATTGGATCATTTATTCCTTGGTTGGTTTCATGTTATTGACCTTAGAATTATTTTAACAGTAAACCTCCTGACATTAGCTATTGATTTTTGCAGATTGCTTTATTTTATTAGCTGTCTTTTTACCAGCTTCAGTATATTCATCCAGCATTGCATTATACTTGTTCCTGGCGGAATCAAGGATTTCAGCAATTGTTTCTGATAAAGAATCTTTTAATTTTTCAGACTCTCTTGTAATCCTTTTTCTTGTATCCGGACCGCTTTCCGGGGCTAGTAACAACCCTGTTAGTGCACCTGCTAATGCTCCTACTACGAATCCTGTAATTACCTTTGTGCTGTTATTCATAATTTTCTATCTTTTTTAATTCAACATACATCCGAATTCTCTCCGGATACTCCTACTATAATGAAAAAGGCATACCAAAAAGGTGAACCCCTTGGCATCATGGTCAAACAAATGATAAAAAGGGAGTTTTGGGTATGTGCAACAGGGTTTCCAACTGATTTTCAGATTCGAATTCGTGTAGTATCTTCTACAGTTTGTAGAAATGAACCAAGGGCAGCTATCTCTGAATTAAGATCAGGCCCAATCGCACAGATGGCACAGGATTAGTACTTTATTAATTTATACACGAAGCATTACTAAAAAATAAAACTATGTCTACGCATAACTTAAAGTCGATGTCTGAAGTGATTAACACCCTAAAAGACCGAGGATACACACTTGACTTCATATATCGTGATAACAAGCTTTTCACCTCAGATAAAAAGAAGAGCTACAATGCTGAAGAACTAACTATAGTAGGCGAATATCGCTTTGAGGGGGATACCGATCCTTCTGATGAGGCTATACTGTACTCCATTGAAAGCCAATATGGAGACAAAGGAACATTAGTTGATTCATACGGAGTTGACTCAAGCCCGGAACTGGAGAAGTTTCTGAAAAACGCTCATTATAACGAAACCCGTTAAGATCTAACCTTTCGTACCTTCAGAGTATTCTTGTGTTTCCCTTTGTATTTATCCTCCCTTTGCCCCCCCTTTTTCCCTACCTCCATGAAAAATGCATCATTGACTAAGAAACTGTATTATTTCTTAGTCAATTCTTACATACCAACTACCGGCTCTCATGCCAAGCCACACATCTAAACTCTGGGTGTTTTTCGAGGTATGTCACAACAAATTCACACCCTGGTATAATCTGGATGTGCTCCTTTTGAGCAAAAATCAATACATCGTGTAATAATGAAGAAGCTATCCCCCTTCCTCTAAGGTCTTCATGAACATTGATATAGTTGAGATCAAATATATGTGGTGATATCTGTCTGAATTGCAAATATCCCTGCTTGCCCTCTACTGTAGTTGTGAACCTTTTACCTACCATATCTAATTTAACAGAACAGTCCATAAGCCAAACTTTTAAATGTTAATATTGCAGGTATAAAAAGCATGCCAATCATAAGAACATGGCTTCCGGATAAAGTGACTCTATATCATAAGATACAAGGCTCATCCCTATGAGGTGGTAATTCCACAATGTACCCCAATTAGCAACCTGTAGCCATGATAAAAATGCACCAATACATCATTATATTCATCAGAAAAAATAAAAAGCTATGATCACTATTATAAAAACCGTAAGGTTATAACTTCTTACAGGTATTGAGAAGTGGCACTAATCAGTGGATTAATCCTTAAAAAGGCCCTTGGCTGAGTTATGAAAAATCGCTAAGGCCACCAAAAAGTACCTGAAGTAGCGTGTATGCGGTAACATACATTGTGGGGCGGAACATACTCACTGGTGAGAATCTCCCCTAACTCACAACATATATTCACCTGATTTGCAAATTATTAAAATTGCTTTTTTATCAAATTGATAAAAAGCTCTCTGCCAGCCCTGGGGCTAATAGAATTATAACATTTGTCAAAGACTTTAAAATCAAAATATGGTTCAAAAAAACGAACATAATCCTCTTTATAGCCTCCATAGGGCGGATGATCCTGAAACAATTCATCATTGAATAATACCCCCACAAGGTGCCCCCCATCTTTGAGCAATTCTGCACACTTTAAAGCATATGCACCTCTTTGTGACGGAAGCAAGGCACAAAAGAATGTCTGCTCTATAATCAGATCAAACGTTCGCTCTATATTAAAGAAGTCTTTGTGTAGCAGATGTTCCTCCGGGAAGTCCGGACATCTCCTGGCAAAGTTTTGGAGAGGTATGTCAGATACATCTACCAGAAATACATTTTTATAGCCAGCCTGATGTAAATATTCAGCTTCATAGGCATTACCACACCCTGGGATGAGTATCGAAACCGATTTATCGCTAAGCTGCTCAAAATATGCTTTAAGAGGTGTGGTTATTGCTCCGGTATCCCATTGGGTTTTTCCCTCAATATAGCGGCTAGCCCAATAATTTTCGTCAAGTTGCATATTACCCCTGTTAATGGTTACGTTAAGTGCTACAAATGAAAGAGTTTCTATTGAATTATATTAAATAAAGGATAATTTTACGCTACAAGTTATAATTAAACTAACTATGACTGAAAATACATCTAATAACGACCCCATTAAAAAGGAGCAACATAGAGAACAATCCATAAGGGAAAATAAAAAATCTAATAGGAAAACAGCTATCATAGTGACTATTCTGGCGATAATCATTATTGTTCAGGGTATTAAAATCTATCTGGACCACCAAGAGAGTGTGGCTACAGAAAATCAACTCGCTAGTACTGAACAGGAATTGGCTGTTACTATGCAACGTCTTACTGATATTAGTCGTGAGCTAGATGAGAAGATAGCTGAAATTGAAAAATTGGGAGGTGATGTAACTGAACTTGAGAAAGCTAAAGCAGATATACAGGATGAGTTGAACCGCCAGCAAAGAGCCAACCGAAGTACGATCAGAAACCTAAAAGATAAGGTGGGAGGTTATGAAGTACTCCTTAAAGCCAAAGATGAAGAGATAGAAAAGCTTAAAAATGTTAATTCTGAGCTTTTAACAGAGAACACATCGCTAAAAACAGAAAAGAATCAATTATTCGATTCATTAAGCGAGGTAACCAAATCTAAAGAAGCGTTGATTTCTAAAGTAGAGTTGGCATCACAATTAAAAGCCGAAAATATCCTTATCTATGCTATCAACAGCCGGGGAAAAGAGCGAGAAGCTCCATTCAAGAGTCGACATGCCGATAAGATCAAAGTAATTTTCAATATTGCGGAAAACGAGGTGGCTCCAATAGAAGGTAAGGATATTATGGTACGCATTGTTGACGGTAATGGGCAGGTCATCTTTGATGTAGCCAAAGGCTCTGGTACTTTTATGTATGAAGGCAAAGAGGAGTTTTATACTTCCAACAAAGAAATATTGTTTGATAACACTCGTCAGCAGCTAACCTTTGAATATGAAAAAGGTAGCGAATGGGAAGAGGGGCTTTACAACCTGGAAGTGTACACTGAAGGCTATAAAATGGGCAGCAAGCAATTTGAAGTAAAATAAGAAGAAAAAACTCTCAGTTTTAAAGAAAGAGGTTGTATCAAAAGTGTTGATACAACCTCTTTTTTTTTACTTACATTCCCACGATTAACAGGAAATAGAAAAACAGAGAAACAATTCTATAGATACCCTGAAGATATTCGAACAGGAGTTTTTATGTCAAACCAAATACGAAAAGGTACTTGACACCACTGCAAAAGCTGAAATTATTACTGCTCCAGCAGTTAACACAGGAGTAGTAAAAAGGCATGAACCTGACACTGCCAATAAAACCGAACAAGTCATGAATAGAAGGGCTGCAAATGTACTCCGCACTGCGGCGCTGAAGAGACACACCTCCATCATACCAGGGGCATAGAGCTGTGATGTTTTGGCAATGATCCTTATGATATTGCCTGGTATTTTAAGGTAGTAATGGATAACAAATACCTGTACTGTTTTAAGCGGACCATCGTTGCTGCCTCTTCAAAAGATGACCGGTTTATCAAACCATTTACTCAAGAGCTTTTAACCTGATCAAGTAAATTTTTAGGATCAGTCCCTTTCAACAACTTTTAGTATAGAAGAATACCCAATAGAAACAAAAAAAGCCGCATCTCACGATGCGACTTTCAATGTTAAATTGTTTCTGTCTGAATTAGTACAGATACTCTAAAGCTACTCTGTCGTAGTTGCCAAATTCGCCATCCTCACCTGTAGAGAAGCAAGAAAGCATGATTGAATTTGCATCGTAACCAGTAGGAGTACCAGGGATGTGAACTGCACCTACACCAGCATCACCTTCATTACCACCTGATCCACAAGAAAGCGAACGGTTGAAGTAATCAGTGTGACGAAGACCTAAGCAGTGACCAATTTCGTGAGTGATCACGTGCTCCACTACGTTAGTACCGTAGTTGCTGGTACCAGACTGGATCTGTACATACTTGTAAGGGGCACCACCGCTAGGGAAACCTGCTTGTCCACCACCGGCACCACTTACTCTGTAAACTACGATATCATAAGAACCATAGTTAGTACCGAAAGTAAGCGTGAAGTTTAAGGTAGTGTTTAAGGCATTGTAGTTATCAATAGCCCACTGCAAGGCAGTTCTCATAGTATTGTCCAATGCATTAGAACCTCCAGTGTAACCTATTACGTTAATAGTTCTAGGTGCACTTACAAGGTTATTGGTACGGTACTGCTCTCCAACAGGTCCTTTGTAGTAAACACTGCTGCTAAGCATTTGAGAAAGGTTTTCAGGGGTGATAACAATATCTCCTTCTAGTAGATAGTTTCCGGACTCATAAGCTGGGTCAAGCATTTCAGTTTTACCGGTAACATCGATATCACCAACATCAAAACCTAACTCACCGAACTGAGCCATTACATTATCAGTAATTGCCAGTTGGTTGTCAGCTTTGTTTGGTGCAACTTCCTCTTCTTGTGAACAAGAGGTGACAAAGACAGCTCCAAAAGCAAATGCACATACAATTGCTAGAGCATTTTTAACATTCTTCATACATAAAATGGTTTAGGTTGAAAATAAAATTCGGTTGCAAGATAGGACTTGTTAGGGATACAAAAAGAAGCAAATCACACCGACCAAATACACTTGTACCTTTTTGTAAACAAAACAAAGATTATATCATGGTTTATTTTTACATACAAATAAAAAACACATAAAACACACATTATCATAAATAACAACCTGAAATCAATTTCACGAAACATGTAATATTTAACACAAAATAGAACCTCTAATTATTTCTTTTAGCATATAGCACCTTCCTAAACCTAAATACTACCAAAATCCGGCACACTTTAATTGTTTAAACAACTACCTCTACCTCAATGAATACCTTTCCGGTTTTCAGCAGCGGTTTATCTACAACCTATTAAGCCCACCCCATCCTCATTCGGAATGCTGATCTTACGTATAGCAGGCAAAGTCACCCAACATTTAATGTATCGTTGCACCTGATGTTGCAATTCATAACTACCGGGCAACCTCGTTTTACGTAGCACATTCGCCTAAGAATGTAATTATGGTTTTTCATTTAAACGCCAATCATATGGCATATATACCACATCGGCATCATCTGAAATATGGGTTTGGCTGTATTGATTTACATACTCTATTAAAGAAGCACCCCTTGTAAAGTCCTCCTCAAACCATTTAAAAATACTGGATAGTGCTACCTGATCATTCTTTATACCGTTCCTCTGGGGATCATTAATAAACCTAATGGCTTGTTCATTTAACTGCTCATCGATAATAGAAGCTCTATAAGCTTCAGATCTCAAAGGAGGACAGGAATATGAGGCACAATTAATAGCAAAGTGTATCCGGGGTTCTTCAAATTCCCGCCTTAATATATTATGTTCTATTTCATCCAGAGTTATCTCCTTACCTCCTATCTTAAAAAAGTTTTTGTGCCACACAGTATTAATGGTAGGTATACTCAGCCATGGATCAAGATCCCGGATGCTTTTTAAGGGGTAGTGGTCAATAATGAGCTTTACAGTAAAGGCATTATACACATTAATCCAGTAAGCCAATTGCTCATCGCTACTCCATACCCCCTTATCTGGTGGATGATCACTCAGCAATATAAGATAGCTTTCCAGCTTTTCCCGATCCTGTATAAAACCTCTATAGTTTACCCACCCCGATTCATCCACATGCGTTTGCAACAATTCATTCCAGGTGTCGTGCACTGGTGGTTCAGGTGCACTTTGTCGAGTGGTACCTCTACAAGCTGACAATAACAGTATAAAAAGAAATAACCTCATATGACCAAATTCACATTACTTTTCATAACGCAAACTAACCATAAAGGTAACGCTGAAGTACAAATCTTTACTTCACCAAAGGAGACCTCCCTTAAAACCACCCTACCTACCACAATTTTTAGTAAGAGCTTTTGAATTTCATCGTATTTGGCTACCTTTGCAGACCAAAATTTTAACAACCATAATTATTTAAAGTATGAAAAATTACGAGACGGTATTCATTTTAAATCCCGTTTTGTCTGAAGAACAGATGAAGGATACTGTCAAGAAGTTCGTTCAGGTACTTACTGAAGGCGATGCCGAAGTAATCAATGAAGAGCAGTGGGGCTTAAGAAAGCTGGCTTACCCAATCCAGCATAAGTCAACTGGTTTTTACAACCTGGTAGAATTCAAGGCAGACCCTCAATTAGTAGACAAACTGGAGACTGAGTTTAGAAGAGATGAAGCTGTAATGAGATTTCTCACTACTGCACTCGACAAACATGCTCTTGAGTACAACGAGAAAAGAAGAAAAGGCGCATTTAGAAAAGACAAAAAGAAAACTAAAGAGGAGGCTGCATCATGACATTAATGAACGAACCTGTAAACAGGAACGAAAACAAGAATAAGTACTGCCGTTTTAAGAAAAATGGCATCAAGTATATTGACTACAAGGATCCAGATTTCTTGTTGAAATTTGTAAATGAGCAAGGCAAAATTTTACCTAGAAGAATTACCGGCACTAGCCTGAAATTCCAGAAGAAGGTTTCTCAAGCTGTAAAGAGAGCCAGACACTTGGCATTATTGCCTTATGTAACCGATTCTTTAAAATAATAAGACTATTATCATGCAAGTAATACTAACACAAGATATAGCAGGACTTGGTTACAAAAACGATACAGTAGAAGTAAAACCAGGTTACGGCAGAAACTATTTGATCCCTCAGGGATATGCTATCATTGCTAACAACTCTAATAGCAAAATGATTGCTGAGAACATCAAACAAGCTGCTCACAAAGCTGAAAAAATACAAAAAGACGCTGAAGAATTAGCTAAGAGCATTGGCGACCTTACCATTGAGTTAGGTACCAAAGCTGGTGAAAGCGGCAAAATATTTGGTGCTATCACTACCAATCAGGTTTCTGAAGCATTGAAATCCAAAGGATTTGATATCGACAAAAAGAAAATCTCTTTTAACCCTATCAAAGATCTTGGAGAATACAAAGCTATGCTTGACCTTCACAAAGAAGTTCAACACGAAATCTCTATAAAGGTTGTAGCTGAGTAATTCAAAAGACACATTACTAAAAGCCGTGAAGATTTCTCTTCACGGCTTTTTTTGTTTATGAAGACTTTATATTAAACAACTTAATAGATAAAACGTAACTACATAATAGCATGCAGGACAACCCATACTTATTTCAATCCGAAAGATTAGGCTTTAGAAACTGGAGCATCAATGACCTGGACGAAATGTATGCCATCAATTCGAACAAAGAGGTTATGGAGTTCTTTCCAAGAGCTCCGACTAAAGAGGAGACCAACTCATTTATATCGAGAATGCAAAAACAGTTCGAACAAAACCAATTCTGTTACTTTGCAGTAGAAAAAACCGAAAACCGAGAGTTTATAGGTTTCATTGGCATATCAACACAGGACTATGAAGCTGATTTCACTCCTTGCATTGATATAGGATGGAGAATAAAAAAAAGTGCCTGGCATAAAGGTTATGCTACAGAGGGAGCTAAGGCCACTCTGGATTACGCATTCAATAAACTTCAGCTAAAACACATTTACGCAATTGCTCCTGCTGTTAATACCAGATCAGAAGCGGTCATGAAGAAAATTGGAATGAGTAAGGTTAAAAACTTCATTCACCCCCAACTCATTAATGATAAAAGACTTGGTAAATGCGTATTGTATGAAATAAAAGCCGTCATATAAACACTACACTATGGGATACATGGGGTTTAGAATGCGAAAAGAGGTTTATACCCGTAAGCCAAAAGTGGCATTCAAAAAGGTTAAACAGCTTTACGACTAAGAATTCAAAAAAAAACAGGTAAGCCATTATACCTATAAGACTTGTGAGCCTGAAACACTTGAACGAATTCAAAGAAAGATGGAGCGTCAAAAAAGCAGGCTGATTTATATCCAATTATCAAGCATCATAAGCTAACCATGCTTTTTATTTTTCTAACCTGGAAGTTTTTGAATAGTCAGAATTACACTCCAAAGATTGAGAAAAAAGAACAAAAGCCTCATTTCAAAACAGTCACTTATCCGCTGAACGAGCAACGGACTCTTAAAGTTGAGTACTTTAATTTCGGGCCCAAGAGTGCCGAAACAAACCTCAAGAATGGCTTAAAGCATCAAAACACAGAAAGCTATTATGCATCAGGCGAACAGTTTCGCTCCGCAGCCTACTTTTATGACACCCTTGTTACAGAAGTATACTTCTACAAAAATGGAGATATTATTAAGAACTTTCCCTCCATCATGGAAACCAAGTGCACCACATCAAAATGCCCATTCCCTACAGTGGAAAAATCGCTGAATTTAAGTTTTACGATGGCAAAATCATAACCGGCTCATACATAAAGATGAATAAAAAATTTTAATAAAGCATTTGCTGTGAATTTTAATATTTATTTCAATGTTTAAACATTAAATATTAAATTTGCCCACATGAGCTCATTAAAAAACTTTAAGCGTTATACTGACCAACTCGAAGATCAGGGAGAAATTATGCCTGCATTATTCATAGGCCATGGTTCCCCGATGAATGGTATAGAAGACAACTTTTTCAGCAATAACTGGAAAAAACTAGGCCAACAGACACCTACACCTAAGGCCGTACTAGTAATCTCTGCACACTGGCTGACACGGGGAACTCACATTACAGCTATGGAAACCCCAAGAACCATTCACGACTTTGGAGGTTTTCCTCAAGCTCTATTTGACGTGCAGTATCCTGCCCCAGGGAATCCTATACTGGCTCAAGAAACCCAGAGACTCATTACCTCCGTGCCTGTAGCCCTGGATCATGAATGGGGCCTGGATCATGGAACCTGGACCATTGTCAGGCATATGTACCCTAAAGCTAACATCCCTGTATTGCAGCTTAGCATAGATTACCACAAACCTGCAAAGTACCATTATGAATTAGCCAAAGAGCTTACTCAGCTTCGCAAAAAAGGCGTACTCATTATAGGCAGTGGTAATATGATCCACAACCTGGGTATGATTGCATGGAGTAAGATCAATGAACCTGATTATGGCTATGACTGGGCTCTTGAAATACATGCTGTGTTTAAGGACAAAATATCAGCTCGCGATCATCAGGCACTGATCCATTATGAAAAGCTAGGCAGTGCTGCCAAGCTGGCAATCCCCACCCCTGACCATTACTATCCGTTGATCTATATATTAGCATTGCAAGGCAAGACCGAGGAAACACAATTCTTTAATGATCAGTTGGTGGGAGGTTCCCTAAACATGACTTCGGTTATATTTAGCTAATATTCAATGACTATCCCCTATTAAAAATTTGAATTATGTTTTGGCAAATTCAATAACCTGTTTAAATTTACGTAACACGTTACGTAATTAAATATGAACTTCTTTGACCAAGTAGGCAAAATGGCAATTGGCAGCCGATTGCGCATGCTGACAGAAAAAATAACCGAGGACGCTGCCAAGGTTTATAAAATGTATGATGTAGACCTTCACCCAAAATGGTTTCCTGTATTTTATGTTTTATCCAATGGTGAGCAGAAAACTATTACGGCCATCGCCAAAGAGATTGGGCACTCACATCCCTCGGTGAGCAGAACCATCAGAGAGATGTCTAAAAAAGGCTTTGTTACAGAAGCGAAAGACAAAAACGATGGCAGAAGAAATGTAGTAGGCCTCTCGCAAAAGGGCATAGATGTAAAGAATAAAGCTCAGACTCAGTATGAAGATGTAAACGAGGTGATTGAAGATATTATCTCTCAAACCCGACATGATCTGTGGCAGGCCATTGAAGAATGGGAATACCTGCTGGAAGAGAAGTCTTTACTCCGCAGAATGCAGGAAAAACTGAAAGAGAAGGAGAGTCAAAAGGTGGAGGTTGTAGACTACTCCCCAAAATATCAGGAAGATTTCAAAAGGCTTAACCAGGAATGGATATCAAAGTTCTTCAAAATGGAACCTGAAGACCACAAGGCTCTTGGCAACCCTCAGTCTTATATCATCAGCAATGGTGGATTTATCGTAGTTGCCCTGTACAACAACGAGCCTGTAGGCGTCTGCGCAGGGTTAAAGATGAACGACCCGGAGTATGATTATGAATTGGCCAAAATGGCTGTTTCTCCTAAAGCTCAGGGAAAGAACATTGGTTGGCTGTTAGGTCAGGCGGTTATTGATAAAGCTCGCCGTATGGGAGCAAAAAAGCTTTACTTAGAAAGTAACACGATACTTAAACCTGCAATTAGTTTGTACCAAAAGATGGGCTTTAAAAAAGTTGCCGGAAGGATTTCCCCCTATGAACGCTCCAACATCCAAATGGAATTAGACTTGTGAGTGCAGTAGCAAACCTGGCAGGTGAACGCCAAGTTCCTTTGCGCAAAACTCTGCCGGGTAGTTCATTAATCATTAGGGCACGATGAGAGTCACCGTCTGCCTTGTACACTTTTGATGTACCACAAAGCCATCCCCTCATTATTTTAAAGACAAGAATTCTTCGAAATTAGGGAACCGCCTCCTCCTGCTATCATCTCTATAACGGTCAATACTCAGCTACCGTAGCTTATAGAAGTTCACAGCTAAGCCCGTGAATTTCCCCTTGCTACCAATACAGAAGGAAGCAATCCTCCGATTAGGAATTATAGCTAAAACTATGTGGTATAAACAGAGTTGAACATCACATAATCGGTTGTGAGGTCTGAGCCCCAGCCCTCTGCTTGCTTTTTACCACTGTTCAGATCTACTTTGATATGTAACTGTGACTGTCTTAGCACTCGTTTCATGGTATTGCGGTCAAACTCTTCCGGTTTGCCCTGACTTAATACTTTAATCAGTTCCTGATCACTCCCCATATACAAGTCCGTTTTTTCAAAATCAAACGGCACCCCTGCATTACCTGCAGCGCACATAATCCTTCCCCAATTTGGATCTCTACCAAAAAGCGCTGTCTTTACGAGAGTTGAGTTAGATATCTCACGAATGAGTTTTCGCCCCATCTCTTCATTCGGAGCATTCACTACCTGATACCTCACAAATTTGGAACACCCCTCTCCATCAGAAACGATCGTTTGTGCCAAGTGGATCATGATCTCTTCCAGCTTTTCTTTGAATGAGTCATAGCCAGGATCCTTTTTAGAAGTAAGCTCCGGATTTTTAGCCATACCGTTACACAATACTGCTACCATATCATTGGTAGAAGTATCTCCATCCACGGTAATCATGTTGAAGGATTTATCCACTGCCGCCTTTACAGTCTGATTTAAAAGCTTGGGTGAAATAGCTACATCACATACTATAAAGGACAACATGGTACCCATATTGGGGTGAATCATACCTGATCCCTTGGCTATCCCTGCCATATTCACTTCTATACCATCTACATCAAATTCCAGAAAACCTTCTTTAGCAAATGTATCTGTTGTCAGTATCGCATTGGCTGCAAATGAACCTGCATTAGATTTATTGGAAAGCTTCCCTATATTTTCCCTGATCCCGTTAACAACATCTTCAGTAGGGAAAGGCTCCCCTATTAGTCCGGTAGAAGCTACCAGCACCAGATCTTCGTCTATTCCCAGTTCCTCCGCTGTAGTTCTCACCATAGCTTCAGCACCAAGTCTCCCTTGTTCACCTGTGCATGCGTTGGCATTCCCGGCATTGATCACAATGGCCTGGGCCTTCCCATTCGCTATATTCTTTTTTGAAACTTTTATTGGCTCCGCCACTACCTGATTTTTAGTGAATGTAGCGGCTGCACTGGCTGGCACCTCTGAATATATCAGTGCCAGATCACGGCGCATGGATTTAACCCCGGTATGCGCTCCCCAACAAGTAATGCCTCTTACATTGGTTAAATTCTTAATCATCTTCTTATAGTTTGGAAGTTTATCTTTAAGGATTCATAGGTACTTGCCTGAGACCGGCAGTCTCATCCCAGCCAAATAATAAATTCATATTTTGTACTGCCTGACCAGCGGCTCCTTTTACCAGATTATCTATAGCACTAATGGTAATAAAGTTATCAGTTCGCTCATCATAAGTGCAGTAAATATCGCAATAGTTAGTACCACGCACCTCCTTAATGGCCGGTGGCTGGTCTGTCAGCCGAATAAAGGGTTCATCTTTATAAAAATCTTTATAGACCTCGCTGATCTTTGACGTATTGACTCCTGTCTTAGGTTTTGAGTATATAGTAGAAACTATACCCCTGTCAACGGGCAGAAGGTGTGGGGTAAATTGAACCTTTAATTCATCAGAACTCAGTTTGTTCAGAGTTCCTTCAATTTCAATGGTATGCCTATGATTCTTAACGCTATAAGCTTTAAAGTTATCATTAACATTAGGAAAGTGAGTAGCTGCTTTAGCCTTCACCCCTGCCCCGGTAATACCTGATTTTGAATCAACAATGACTTGCGACTCTATCATTCCCCCTTCAACAAGCGGGGCCAGCCCAAGAATTGCACTGGTCGGATAACACCCAGGATTCGCTATCAGCTTTTTATCTTTGATTTCTTCTTTAAAAAGTTCGGGTATTCCATAAACAGCGTCCTCAAAACCCTTTTGGTATATATGACCTTTATTATACCAGGCTTCATACGTTTCCGGGCTATCCAACCGAAAATCCCCTGAAAGGTCAATCACTGGATAAGGTTTATCTGCATGATCTTTCACAAAATCCATTGAAACTCCATGAGGCAGAGCAAGAAATACCACATCGAGATCCATTGATTCAATGTCTTTAATGGACACTAATTGCTGGTCGATCAAGCCCCTGAAAAAAGGATGAACTTCTGCAAACTGGTCTCCCTTTCTACTTTCAGAAGTAATGGCCGCAATGTCCACTTCAGGATGATTGAGCAGTATCCGAACCAGTTCTGACCCTGTATACCCTGTAGCTCCAATTATTCCTATTTTCTTTTTTCTCATTTTGCATTCAACTCTTTAATGGCCGTAACCATAATTTCAACAGCATGTTTCAATTCTTCTTCTGTAATGATCAATGGAGGAACGAAACGTACTACCCTTTCAGCGGTTGCATTAGCTATAACACTGTGTTCCAGCATTTTGGCTACCACAGGTTTCGTTTCAAATTCAAATTCGGCACCTACCATAAGTCCCAAGCCCCTGACTTCCTTTAAACCGTTCAAGCCGCTATTTCTTATCTCCCTACACAGAAACTCACCTTTGCGCTCCACCTCGCTAAGAAATCCGGGATCTTTGATGATATTCAGGGTAGCTAATGAGGCTGCACATGCCAGTGGGTTCCCCCCAAAGGTTGTTCCGTGGTCACCAAAGTCTATTGCCGACCCAACCTTTTCATTACAGAGAATAGCTCCTATGGGCACACCTCCTCCCAATCCTTTTGCCAGTGTCATGATATCAGGTTCTACACCATAATGTTCTTTGGCAAACATTTTACCCGTTCTTCCTATGCCACACTGAATCTCATCGAATATCAGTACAATGTCTTTTTCATTACAAAGCTTTCTAAGCTGTTGCAGGTACTCCTTGCCTGCCACATTAATACCTCCTTCTCCCTGTACCGGCTCAAGAATAATTGCCGCTGTCTGAT
The DNA here is from genome assembly GCF_016775155.1 of Fulvivirga marina. GTDB lineage: Bacteria > Bacteroidota > Bacteroidia > Cytophagales > Cyclobacteriaceae > Fulvivirga > Fulvivirga marina. The sequence continues at coordinate 126,437 of NZ_JAEUGD010000004.1, forward strand.
CGTCTATAGCATTTTCCACTGCAGTGATATTATTGAAGGGTACCTGTTGAAATCCCTGAGGCATAGGCTCGAAGCCTTGTTGCATGGCTTTTTTACCCATGGCTATAGTGGCGAGCGTACGCCCATGGAAAGACCCCTGCATAGCCATAACATTACCACCCCTGCCTTTGCTGTGCGCATATTTTCTAGCCAGCTTAATGGCCCCTTCTACAGATTCGGCTCCGCTGTTGGCTAAAAACACCCTGTCAAGGCCTGAAAGCTCACAAAGCAGTTTGGATAGCTCAGCCTGAGGTTTGCTTACAAAAAAATTTGAAATATGTACCAGCTCCTGAGCCTGGTTACATATAGCTTCTGTTACTGCCGGATGGCAATGGCCCAAATTGCAAACAGCTATGCCAGCCAGTACATCGAGGTATTCGTTGCCCTCAACATCCCACAACCGGGTGCCCTTCCCTTTCTCAAAAGCTATCGGGTAGCGCCTAAAAGTTTGTAAATAGTATTCCTTGTCAAGTTCATTGAGTGTTGCGTTTGTTAACGCTTCCATAAATTGTTTAAGTTATAGTTTTATAGTAGTTCCTATAGATTGATTTTCATCCATGAGCGAAAGGATTTGCTCTGGTTTCTTCCCATTGATGATGGTAGCCCTGGAAGCTCCTCTTTCTACTGCCAGGCGGCAGGCTTCTGTTTTTGGTATCATTCCACCTTTAATAACCCCCTCATCTATGAATTGTTTGATATTTTGCAGAGAAATTTCTCTGATCAGACTATCAGGGTTATTAATATCTTTCATCAGGCCATCCACATCAGTCAATACACCAAAAACACGAGCATTTAAGTGACCGGCCAGACTGCCGGCAAAAAGATCGGCATTGATGTTATAACTATTGCCATCCTTGTCGGGGGCTATGCATGTAATTACAGGTATATAGTCCTGCTCAAGCAAAAGATAGATCAGTCGAGGGTTGATTTGACTTACCTCACCTACCTGCCCAAGATCCATGCGGGTAATATTACCATTATCGTTGTGCTCATGGTAGTACCTTTTGGCTGTAATGATCTTCCCATCACGCCCGGAAAGACCAACCGCAGTTTGCCCAAGGCTATTTATTATATTGACTACCTCACCATTTACTCTGCCTTTCAGCGCCATCTCAACATAGCGAAGCGCTTCAGGCGTAGTTTTACGGTGACCGTGTATGAATTCACTTTTAATATCAACCTGATCAAGAATTTCCTGGATAAAGGGACCTCCTCCATGTACGATAACAACAGCGAATCCTTGTGACTTTAGCGTGCAGATATTTTTCAGGACAGCGCGTTGGAGATTTTCAGAGACCATGGCGTTGCCGCCATACTTGATAACGATGATAGGTTTTGACTTACTGTTTTTTTCCTCCATGTTATAAATGCTAAGTTAGGCAATAACAAAGGGAATAGAAAGAAATATGGCGTCTAATCTGAAATTTCGACATTTTTAAAGAAACTTAGTGGATGTAAACTCAGCTATTATACACTCAATCTTAACTCCGAATCAAACTATAATCTCAGATTTCCATGATCAAATTCAAAACCACTATTGGCCAACTCGACTACATCAATATGAAGTACCTTGAGATTCCCAAGGAAGTTGTTGATGAGTATGGTACGATGAAAATCAGACTGGTCTGTACGGTCAATAATGTACTATCTTTTCAATGTGGGCTGATGGCTCTGGGTAAGGGTAAAGCCTACATCAGTATTAATGCCAAACGTATGAAAGAGCTCGGGGTAAAACTGGGCGATCAGGTACAGGTAGCTCTTGAAAAGGATAATAGCAAGTATGGTATGGATGTGCCGGAAGAACTTGAAGAATTGTTAAAGCAAGACTATGAAGGTAAACGCAGGTTCGATAAACTGACACCGGGAATGCAACGCTACATTATCTATTATGTCTCCGGGGTAAAAAGCCCTAACCTTAAGTTAGAAAGGGCCATAAGGTTAATTGAAAACCTTAAAAAATCAATAGAAGGAAAGGAAACATTCCGCTTTTTGCTGGGAAAGGACTAAGGCAAAATTTATAAACACTTCGCTTAAAAGTGATGACTTTTTTAGTATATTGAGAGATTGTTCAAAACCAAGAAAGTACCCCAATGCATAGGTTAATAACCCTCTTGTTCTGCCTCATCATCATTAATACAAATGCACAAAATGGAAGGTATCTTCAGCGCATTGACCTTAGTGCAGAGGAGAACAAACCTTTCTTTTCAAGAGTCTATTCATTACCTCAATTGACCATCGAAGCCATACAAAAAGGAAAGGTCCATGCCTATGATATAGACTATAGCAAAAACACCATTACTTCATTAAGTAGAGAAGCGTTTAAAGCCAAAATGATTGTATATACCGCCGACAATGGCTTTGGAACAGTTGACACCATTTCGTATACTGGCCGCGACTTCACCGCTATAGAAGTAGATGTCTCAAAAAGGAATAATAGGACCACGGGACTAAACTATATTCATTTCAATGTAAACGATAGCAGCAAGTCCGAGCGGCACAGGTTCTCAGTATCTTTCGCTGAACTGTGTAATTATCTCAATCAAAAAAAAACACTATGGGTGTACAATAGCAACTCGTGGTTATGGAAAGGCCAGGTCTTACATTCAAACGGCTACTATGCAGATGATATTATTTACAACATTTTTCCTGATACTAATTATAGCTATATTCACCTCTTAAGGAACCCTGAAGGAGACTATGAAAAACTACAGTTCTATGACTTGGATCATAGGTTAATGCAAGAGCTTCCATTTCAAGGTTCATCAGCAAAGGCAGAAATTAAACTAATGGCAACAGCGCTTCAGGAAGGCAATTACATAACAAAGAACAAGAAAAAGATAAAAACCCGCATCGCCGAAGTCTCTGTACCTAGCCAGCCTCTCCTTCTAGATGAAAATTTCTTCATTATTCAAAATGAAGAAATACACTTACTACACCCTGAGAATGCCAGGTTCTACATTGAAGAAAAAGAACTACCAACGCTGATTATGCAGGCTATTGAGGAAGGGAAAATAACAAGAGTATATGAAGATAACATGCTTAACAATGAGATGACTCAGGAAGAATGGACACTCCAAGCAAGTGAGGAATTTATTTATACATCAAGTGATTCCGATAATGAAGAGGACGAAGAGTACCTTTTAAGCCAGCGAGTAATGTATGTAGGTCGCTCAGTCACTATTGTATCTGTTTCATGGAAAAAGTATTTTAATCATAAAGGAGAAATAATAGCTCAAATGCCTCATTCAATTGGTTTATTTGTCGGACCCGAACAAACTTTGACGGGCCTTCGCAAACCATTGGGGTATTTCTCTTTCAACGATCTATATCATGCCCTGAAAAATGCCCCGGAGGCCTACTACAGCACCCCTAAATCAGGTAATTTTATTAACGACCTAATGAAAAGGGATTACTTTTCTTATTTTACATCCACATCAGGAATTTTTGTTCAAAGCAGGTAATCCTCTTTTTTGTTTTTTTGATCTCCCATCATGCACTGAAGTGAGTATGTAAATTGTTTGGAGCAACCAGATTCTCTGTTTTCCTTTTTAACTTTACCCTATGTTCAGAACGGAAATTATACCAAAAGCTTCACGAGATAAAATAAATATTTCATCTCCTGTTCTTTCCATTGGCTCCTGCTTTTCTGACTGCATGGGCCAGCGCTTTGCCAACTACAAATTCGACAGTCTGGCCAACCCATATGGTACTGTCTATAACCCTGTTTCTATTTTTAAACTTCTGGGGTATACACTTTCAAAAAATTACCCTGATCAGTCCACTTATGTAGAGACACAGGGGCTACAGGCCAATTATGATTTCCACTCCTCTTTCTCTCATGAAGAGCCCATGGAAATTGAAAATTCCATCCATGAAGCCATAGACTTAGCTCATAAACACCTTAAGAAGTCAAACTGGTTGATCATGACCTTTGGCACTTCTTTTATTTACCGAAGAAAAAGCAACCAAGAGATTGTAGCCAATTGCCATAAAATACCAGCCCGCCACTTTAGCAAAGAACTTCTCACTCAAAAGCAAATCATTGAGAGATTTGAAGCTTTTAATCAACAGTTGATGAGTAACTATCCAGATATCAGGATCATCCTAACAGTCTCCCCGGTAAGACACATCAAGGACACCATGGAACAAAACAGCGTGAGTAAATCCATACTGAGGATAACCTGCGACACATTGGAAAGGGAATATGATAATATACAATATTTTCCCAGCTACGAAATCATGATGGATGACCTCCGAGATTATCGCTTCTACAAAACGGATATGATACACCCTACTCTGGATGCTGAAGATTATATTTGGAAAAAGTTTAGTGAGGCCTATCTCGATGCTGATACTGTATCGTTTATAGAGGAATGGGACAAAATTCTAAAAGCCATACATCACCGCCCGTTTAATCCGGCTTCGGATGCACACCAAAATTTTTTGCAAGAAACCATTACCCGGGTCAAGCGTTTAGAGGGTAAGATTGACATCAAGCAGGAAGTTGCCCTGCTGGAACAACAACTGATAAAAAAATGAATGCCGTCAGATTGATCAGAACCTTTCTGCTGGCAGTATTGCTAACAAACTGCATAACTAAAACCACAAACGAAAACATCATGAACCAAGCCCCCATACATAAGGAAGGAAAAGCTAATCGCCTGATCGATGCAACAAGCCCCTACTTGTTACAGCACGCCTACAACCCTGTAAACTGGTACCCGTGGAGTGAAGAAGCGCTAGATAAGGCTCGCAAAGAAGATAAGCCCATATTAGTAAGCATCGGTTATTCATCCTGTCACTGGTGCCATGTCATGGAGCGTGAATCTTTTGAGAATGATAGTATAGCCGCCATTATGAATGAGCATTTTATAGCCATCAAGGTAGATCGTGAAGAAAGACCCGATGTAGATCAGATATATATGGATGCTTTACAAGCTATGGGGCAAAATGGTGGCTGGCCACTGAACGTTTTTCTCACATCCGACCAAAAGCCATTTTACGGAGGCACATATTTTCCCCCACAAGCCTGGGCTAAGCTGCTACAGCAAGTAGCCACAGTATATAACGAGAAACGTGGAGAGATAGAAGAGTCTGCCGAACAGCTCACCAATGCCATAGCTACAAGCGAGGTGATCAAATACCGGCTAAAGAATGAAGGTTCAGAGTACAATGTCAACGGCATGGATAAGATGTACGAAAGCATAGCTGCTCGCTTTGATAAAAAAAGGGGCGGCCTTAACCGCTCTCCAAAGTTTCCAATGCCCGGGCAGTGGCTCTTCCTACTCCGCTACTATCACCTTACCGATAATCAGGAAGCTCTTCGGCATATTGAGGTTACACTGCATGAGATAGCATACGGCGGTATTTATGATCAGGCTGGTGGAGGCTTTGCCCGTTACTCAGTAGATGCCAACTGGCTTGTCCCTCACTTTGAAAAGATGCTTTATGATAATGGCCAGCTGGTAAGCCTGTACTCTGAAGCTTATACGGCAACCGGTAATGAATTATACAAACAAGTAGTGTCCCAGACCATAGAATGGCTGGAGAGAGAGATGACCAATAGCATGGGGGGCTTCTATTCTGCACTGGATGCAGATAGTGAAGGCGAAGAAGGAAAATTCTACGTCTGGACAAAGGCTGAGATTGAAAAGATCACAGGCGATGACAGCGACCTGATCAAAGATTACTACAACATCACAGAGGAAGGAAACTGGGAGGAAGGTAAAAACATTTTGCATAGAAGAATCTCTGACCATGAATTTGCAGCACAAAGAGGTATTGACGTAGCTATACTCAATGAAAAAATAGCAAAAGCTAATAATTTGTTTTTAAAAGAGCGTACCCAAAGGGTACGGCCTGGCCTCGATGACAAAGCTCTCTCGGGGTGGAATGGTCTGATGTTAAAAGGCCTTGTTGATGCTTATATAGCTTTTGGAGAAGAAAAATTTCTGACCATGGCCCTTAACAATGCATCCTTCATTACCAGCGAAATGAGTGATGGTGAGAGGTTATTCAGAAGCTATAAAGAGGGCAAGGCTACGATAGATGGTTATTTGGAGGATTACGCCCATGTTATCGATGCTTTTATTGCACTGTACCAAGCCACATTTGACGAAAAGTGGCTAAACAAGGCTAAAACAATGACTGACTATACGCTCAAGCATTTTTTCGACAACGGCGAAAAGCTTTTCTTTTACACAGATGATAGCTCCGAAAAACTAATAGTCAGAAAAAAAGAGATTTTTGACAATGTAATCCCCGCCTCAAACTCACAAATGGCATTAAACCTCCACTTATTGGGTATTATTTATGATAATGACGATTATAAATCGAAAAGCAAAGCTATGATTGGGAAAATGACTTCTCTACTGGAAGGGGAACCGACATACCTTTACAACTGGGGCATACTTTACAGTTATTTGGCATCATCCACAGCCGAAGTAGCCATAGTGGGCAGCAATGCCAATAATATCAGGATCCGTTTTGGCAAGAGATACTATCCTAACAAAGTAGTAATAGGAACAAAACAAAGCAGTAATTTACCGCTACTGAAAGGTAAAGAAGCGATAAATGATCAGACAACTATATATGTCTGCTACAACAAAACATGCAAATTACCAGTTACAGATATTGATCAAGCCTATGAACAGCTAAAATGAGACTATCGCATAAGGAGAAACTTATTCGGGTTCCTACCTGAAAAAAATTGTGTATATTAAAACCTGAGGCCGTTTCAAAATACTTTTTAGACGGCCTGGTTTTTAAATTACAGGATACTTCCTTCTTTCTCGTAGGCCAGTATTTCATTTTTAAGCCACTCAGGAATCTCCATGCTTTTCCTTTCTTTCATGTCAAACATAACCTGTGTGCTTTTGCCTTGGGCGTGGAGAATAGTCTGCCCTTCCCTCTCAGTGCAAATGATGTATTCCAAATCAAAGCTTTTGCCTCCAAATCTCATAGTGCGCACCCACACCGTAGGGTTATGATCTGTTAACTTGAGTTCCCTTTTGTAATCACAGGAAATATTTGCGATCAAAAACATGTTTTTATGCCAGTCCCATGTAGGGCTTGCCGCTGACATGTATTTACCACGGCCTAATTCAAAGTATTGTATATAAATAGAGTTGTTGACGTGTGCCAATGGGTCAAGGTCCATCCAACGCACTTGCAGGTCCTGTTTAAAGGTAAACTGATCAAAAATATCCATATTCGAGGTTACAAAATTAAAAGTGAAACCAGCTTGGTCAGGCTTTTCCAATACCGGCCATAAAGTGATCCGGCAAATATATACATTCACCTTAACTATTATTCCTAAAATGGCACTTGATATTACTGTATGAGCCAGTAACTATCCGTCCTAACTCCAATACTACATCGCTTAAATCCATTCAGGGCGTTAGTATAGGAGTAATGGCTCTCCTCCATATCTCATACCCCGCATCAGTCATATGAATACCATCTTCAAGATAAAGTTCTGGCTTAGGTTTGCCTTCTGAAGTAAGCATTGAATCATAAATATCTACAAAAGTCAGGTTCGACTTAGTTTCTGCATATTTTTTGATCATTTCATTCGCCATTTCAATCTCCCTGGCTTTATTCCACCGGGCCGGACAGGGCTTGATAGAGATCACACTAACCTTCGTCTCAGGAAACCTAGCCTTAATCATACCATAGACTGTGCAAAAATCACCGTAAACCTGAACAGCTGTCTTTCCATGAGTAATATCATTATCTCCCGAATAGATAACCACTTGGGCAGGGCTATACCTGGCAAGTACTCTGTCAAAATTTTCGATGATATCTACAAACTCTGAACCTCCAAACCCTCTGTTAATGACATTATCGTTATCCAGAACACTGGCTACATCTTTCCACATACGAATGGATGAACTTCCCGTAAAAATTATCGTACCTTCTTTGGGAGGAGGGTTAAGCTTGTCCTGCTCATCAAATTTCCTGAATTCAGGTTCCCATTTGCTTTGCCCCAAAACAGGAGATATGAATATGTAAAAAATAAGTGCCCCAATCGTTAAAATTCTCATGGTCTGAAATTTAATTATCACGTGATAAGTTTTCTCCCCGTTCTTTAAAATTCTTCAAAAGAAGAGAAAAACCCAAGTTTATCATCAAAATATCCCTGCTATGCAAGGTAACCTTTTTTGGTTTTCAATGATATAAGTATAAAACAGAGGTGTTACACTAGTATGGTTTATCAGCCTTAAATACCTGAATTCCATTTTTCTTAATACCATTTACTTAATTGCTTCTCCATGATATTTACTTTTTAGTTTTAGTTTTGTATCAACTCCCCATGCATATTCTTTAAACCGGACTTACGATGCATTATAGATCTCCCTTTCCAATTCTTGACTACACTGGTATTGACTTGAAGGAGATCAATGACCAGACTCTGACAAAGGCTAAAAAGATTCTTTTAGTTGAGATAGACCATGCTGACAACGGAAGTATAACTATTGATGGGGAGACATTAACCAAAAATGACATTTTACTGCTATTCGAAAGTCTTTCGAATACAGAGTACCTGATCTACCATCGCTGGATAAATGAAAATCCGGGTCTGCGGGCTTTACTTGAAAACAAGACACTTGATGACTATGAAGAGATTTTTGATGAGCAACTGCTCTCTCATGATAAAGCCAGTGGTTTTAAAGCTTTCGTCTCCCCTTACCTGGCCCAGCCTTTAGGCAAAATATTAAGTCAGACATTTACGCGTCAGGAATACACTAGAGGCCTGAAGATAATCAAGGCTACTCAACTGATCGAACATGCTAATTATGATGTCACATTTGGAAAGCTACAAAGCAACATTCGGGGAATTACGGCTGAGCTTAAGCTCTTCAATGAAAGAGGCGTAGGTCAATTTAAAGAACATCAATGCCACTATATCAACTACTATTTTATTCAATTCCTCAATCAATTGCCTGATGGTTTTGGGGTGTTGCGTGATAATTTTGCCACTGAACTCATCAACCTCACTGTAACAATCCAACACAACCATTCTCACCTTTGTAAAAGGCTTTATTTTTCTCTTAGCGCCCTTAACTGCTCTGATGAGATCAAAGAGGTCATTAAAAACAATCTGAAAATATTTCAAAGAGTAACCGGAGATTCATCATCAGCAGGAAAAAAAGAAACTGAATCCCAAGGCTCAGGTGCCATAATATTTAAAGTTGGGTTTATGGCGATATTTTTCCTTATTTTCATTTTGAAAAACTGTGACAACACCAGCTCCAGACGTGTCGATTACAAAATGGAGCTCACTCAGCCCATGACACATAGGCTAACCCACTTAAAAAATATGCTGGATCTCAAAATGCTATGCAAACAACAAATTAAACAGGGCTATCTGATGGCTGAGGAAAATAACTCCATTAATATAGCGGACTCTACTCTTTGGCCTTATACCTCTGAATATCAAAACCTGATCAGCTATACACCAGAAATTGGCCAGAAAATTTCAGTAACAAATGAGTCTCACTATGATGTTGTAGTGTTTCTATCTACGAACTGGCACAACTATTCAGCCTTCCTGAACCCTGGCGAAAAGCTGTCATTCAATATGGCTAGTAAAGATTACTTACAGTTTTACCCGGGACAACACTGGAAGCATGACTTGCGCTCCAAACTGGAGACCACCCAACGCCAGCATTTTGCAAAGGTTGACTCCACTACACTTACCTTTCTGGATAAAATATGGCAAAGGCAGTGTAGCCATACTACCCCATGCCGTGATTCCAGCTTTTCACTTTATATTGATAAAGGTAACAGTCTGAAGTTTTCCGGCAACAACCACACCAGTGGATTCAAAGAAGTTAACGAATACTTTTATCTCAAAACATTATCGGGTAATCATACTGAATAAATGTCAGCCTATACCCGTTCCCTTGAAGTTTTTCCATGCACTCTTCTCTTCCTTCTCTGGTAACAGGTGCAAAAGATTAAACACAATTACCTTTAGCTCCTTGTAATTCTGCCTTGCCAGTGCCTGCTGCCCCTGGTCTTTATAATTGACCGCAAGCTTTTCATCACTGAATCTGGAATTATCCATAATAGAAATCCGGTGGTACAGATCTATAATCCCTTCGTCAGAGTTTATGTAGAGATCATTGTTTAAAGATTCCAGCTTTTTTACGTGCCCCTCCATCAAGTATACACTCTGTCCTTTCATCACTTCATTTTCATGTTCTACAATCTCACCAAAGCGCAAACTTGCTGATTTGTCACCATTTTCGTCTATCCGTTTTTTTAGCCTTTCCTTTAGCTGGTAATATTCAACACGTAATTTGGTAAGTCGCGCATGTTTACCCAACTGATCGTACTTCTGAGCCAACCGGCGTTTCCGCTCACAAACGTGATATTTTTCATCTCCGGACAGGGTGTTTTTCATAAGAGCAACCTCCTCTTCCACAGCCATAGCTTCTGCAAGGTATTCCCTCAACGTTGTAGCCATTTCAAAATCCTCCTCTCTCTCCTTTTGCCCAAGGTCTTTCCTAATATTATGAATAAGTAAGGACAACTCATCTTCCATCCTTGTTGTACTCACATATTTTTCTGAAGAATTAAACACATGATCAAACTCCTGATCGGTCTGATTGAGATACACAGTTACCCTCAGATCGCGTGACTCTGAGATTTCCATCCTTATTTCAAGGTCAGACCCTTTCACCAGATCCATATCCAGCTTGGCAGGATCGATCTCTATAATACCAATGGCCTGGTTGGTTTCCGGCAGTGCATACCTGTCACCTTCCAGTACATTAACAATTAACTTGTCTTGCCCGTCACGATAAATGGTTTTTGACACCTCTCGATAAACGGTCTTATTTAATGGAAGTATACTATTTTTGGGAAAAACTACTTCCAGCTTGGTCCGGTTTTCCTCTAAGTCATCAACTTCGAGGCAGATATCATTGGGGAGAGGTTGCCCGTCTATGTTGAATTTACCGTGCAAAATACCTATTTCGGGTATATTGGTAGGCACCGGAGCATGCTGAGCATTTAACACCTCCACCTTAAAGTTATTTAACCGGTCAGGTGCCAGAGTAAGAAATTCCCTGACTTTAGGTACAGCATTTCTAATACCTGTATCAAAACCACCATCTTCTCTCCTGATTCTATAAAAATGACTTTCTATATCACTTTCAAAATCAAGCAATAATACCTCTTCACTATCCATACTGGATTTGGGGTATGAAATCCTCGCCTTGACTTCATTATCAGAGTCTGCAACTTCCTTTTTAGCCACCTTAACCTTCTTCTGTTTCCCTGCGGCATACTGCGCCGCACCCACCACTACAGCCGTGGTAGGGTCAACCGAAGCATTTACTTCTATCCTGAGTCTTGATTTCAAAAGCTCCTGCACCAATGGTATGTAAGTGCTACCTCCTACCAATATTACTTGCTGAATGTCTGCTGGTTCAAGTTCATTATCGATCAGTAGCTCTTCAACGAGATCCAATGCATACGATAGTTTCTCATGGATACAGTTATTAAACTGATCCCGGGTAACCGAAATAATTATCTCTTCCTCTATTCCATCCTCATCGTTTATTTCCAATTCAACTTCTACAGTTTCCTTTACAGACAGCTGTTTTTTTGCTTCTTCAGCTTTCAATAACAGTACTTGATACAGCCTTCTGAAATCCAGTGTTCTTTCCTCATACTCTTTCTTAAGATATGCCAGTGCAGGGTTACTAAATATAGCATGAAGAAAGATATCAGTAACCATACGATGGTCAAAATCAAGACCTCCCAAAAAATTATCTCCTCTATGGTCAATAATTTTCAACTCCTGTTCATTGATGGAAGCAATGGCCACATCAAAAGTTCCTCCACCAAGATCATAGACCAGCCATTTGCCAGCCTTCTCTGTTCTGTCTCCATTATTAGCAAATGCCAGGCATGCGGCTATAGGCTCCTGAAGCAACACTACCTCCTCAAAACCAGCCTCATAGCCGGCCTTTTTCGTGGCATTGGACTGTATCGTATCAAATGATGCTGGTATGGTAATCACCACTGAGGCCACCTCTTCTCCGGTATGAACGAAGGTTTTGAGTTCGCGCAAAACATAGGCTGACAGTTCAACAGGAGTTTTTGTTTCACTGGTATTGGCTACAAAAAAGGTTTCAGTAGTCCCCATTTTTCTTTTAAAGCTTCCGAACACATTTTCGGGATCCTTACCTAGCAGCTCTCTGGCTTTATCTCCAACTATAATTCTATTTCTTCTAAACCCCACTACTGATGGCAGGGTCTGTTTAAGATCCAGTGGGTTTTTAAAAACGTCAACTCCTCCATGTGTTGACCTCGCTATGGCCGAATTGGTTGTTCCAAGGTCTATGGCAAAATCAATGGTACTACTCATACATCAGGCTTTCTTTTCTACAATAACTACGGCTTTTTGTATAATGACAGGTGTCTCTCCACCCTCCTTAAAAATTATGGGTTTGATAACTTTGCTTATATACATGTTTCCTTCCTCAAAGTCACCAACTATACTGGCCTCACAGTCAGTTCGCATATCATTATAGTCTTCATGCAAAGGGTCGTAAAACGTATACCCATACTCCTCCAGATAATGTTTCATCCTGTTAACATTCCGTGTAACTCCTGAAGAATCTCCTTTAGAAGCAAGTTTCTGCTCCATTTCAAAAATCTGATTGACAATTCCTAAGATAGACTCCATACAAACTAGACATTAAGGCGGTTAACTTATTGATTTTGTATTGTCAAAAAATATGGGGAACCTAAAGTTAACGCAATATTATTACGCTTCATAATTTTCAGGATCCATGCTGGTCGTATTTTCTTTTGAATCTCTCCCCTACCTCAAAGCATATTTTCAGGAGAAATATTTAAACAACATGCGCTCAAATATGAACAACAAGCAGATAATCAATAAATTAAGAATGAAAAATATTGTACACCCTATGTTAAAAAAACGATAACAGTATAAATAATATCACTTTTTTTCATAAGTCATTTATTTTATTCAGGTAATTCTTTCCATCCCTCCTTAGGTGCTTTTCCTACAGTATCTGATACTGGCTTATTCCAAAGCACTTCGCGTAGTTCCGGGTTATCTGGGTGATATTTTAAATAATACCTTCCTCCTTCGATATTCACCTGATCCAAGTACTTTAAAGGACGCTGACTACCAAAAGCTTATCATTATTCACATAATAATAAGTGGATTTTAAAATAAAACATTGAATAAGGGGGAATACCTAACCTTTATGCATAGGTATCCTGATTGCTCTCCCCTTAAAGCCATGTGATCTGCTATAAGTTATGGTTGATCTTTCTGAAAACGGTAGGCGTATAACCGGTTATTTTCTTGAATTTTCTATTGAAATTAGAAAGGTTGTTGAAGCCTGAAAGATGGCAGACTCCTGTAATGCTGAGATCCTCTTTTTGCAATAATTTACAGGCGTAGCTTACACGCATCTCGGTTAGAAACTCTATATAAGTTTTGCGGGTCCTTTTTTTGAAATAGCGACAGAAGGATGGCACCGTCATGTTAGAAACGTCGGCCACTTCCTCCAGAGTAATTTCCCGATGAAACTCATTCATAGTGAACTGGTAGATATCGTTGAGACGCTTTGCTTGCAACTCAGTGTAATCGTGTGTTACTTCCGAGGTCAGTGAAATGCTATCTTCTGCGCTGGCTAAAATCTCCAATATAGAAAGCATCTCTATTACCTTACTCAGGTTGTTCAAGGATTGTAGCCGGGTGATTTTTGGTATTAATAGTTCCGCGGTATTCCGGTTTAACTTAAGAGATTGTCTTTTACTTAAAAACTGCCCAACCAGTTGGGTTTCGGGAAGTTTAAAAAACTTCTCTCCAAATAGTGTTTCCTCAAAAAAGATAGAGATGCCTAAAGCTCTCAGGTCTTCGGATTCGGTGTAATACTTCTTATCGTTCTTAAATACATGGGGTACGTTACTATTAATAAGGAATACATCGCCGGCTTTAAAGTTTCCTACATAATCATCGATGAGAACCGTCCCATCGCTTTCCAGAATAGTGGTCAGCTGCAGTTCCGGGTGCTTATGCAATATATCATAGAAGTAGGGCTGATCATCTACTTGTATGAGGAAGGATGAATTTATTGTCTTTGAAACTTTAAATGGCAGTACTTTCACCTGATATCTACATTTTTACGACAGTAATAATGTCATAAATCTATCTTTTAGCAAGATAGTTTAAAACAACAGACAATATAGTATTATCTTAGCGTATTTCTTCTCAAAACACGTCTTTTTTTCATGCTTTGAGCCGGCAACCCAAGTCTATATTTCCCAGCCGTTTCACTTCCGGAAAAACGATAAGATATATTTGTTACCCACAACGTTCTACCTGATGCTCAAACTGTTGCTGCTTGATCATTTTTCAATACTATTTTATCTTACCAAGTTATTAACCCTACTAAACCCCATATTATACTACATGCCTATGAAATATTCGTATTTAAACAAAAATGACATTGATAATTAAGCTACTTACTTTTATAAAATATTGACAACCAAAATCATTTTCACTCCCTTTCTAAAAATCTGTATATAAATGGTGTCATAAAAAATCAAATTTTTCATAAGGTTTGATATATAAAACACCTCACATCGCACAAAAGTTAATAATTTGATAATTGCATATACATATAGGTTAAAATAGTATCAATACTGACTAAAATTTTACCATACCTTGAAATTATAAAACCCAGTATTACAACCTAACCCATACCCATGATGAACAACTCTGTTTTCACACCACCATAGCTGCCTCAGGCAATGCCTTAAATACAAGCTTTAATCAAGAATACAATCATATCGACAGCGCAAAATATTGTCGAAGGGGAATCTTTTTTGTCCAAAAAATCACCCCCTGAACTTTAAATAAACCTTACAAACCTAAAACCCAAAAACCATGAGACTAACACTCTTACTATTATGGAGTTTTTGTGTTGTTCTGACTGCCAACAGCCAGGACAACCATCCGATGTGCCAGACCGATGCGCGCATGAGAGAACTCTACCAGCAACATCCTGAAGCCAGACAAGAGGCCAGGGAATTTGAGCAACTGATGCGCTCTAACAAGCACCAGGCTACCAGCAAAACCGCAGCTACCGGCTATACCATACCGGTAGTATTTCATATTTTCGGTACCGACTTCGCCGGCAAAACGGTAGATGACAACACCATTATTACTGCACTCGAAAAAACCAATGAAGATTTCAAAGGGCTAAATGATGATTACAATACGGTAAGCGATCTGTTTTCAGGCCTGAGAAGTACACTTGACATTGAGTTTAAGCTGGCCAAAACAGACCCTAACGGTAACCCAACCACTGGTATTAACTATTACCCTGAGCGCTCAGGATTTGGTAATGGCGGTGGTTATGACAGCCAGATCCAGCAATACGCATGGGACAACTACATGTATATGAATGTGTACATTATGCTGGACCTTTACGCCGATGGCACATACAATAACTCTGGGGTGGCCTGGTACCCTGATACCTGGATGTCGGACAATAACCTGGCTCGTGTAGTGTATAATGGTCGTTACTTATATGGCAATACAGACAAAGAGTTTGCCTCAGTGCTTACCCATGAATTCGGTCACTGGCTCAACCTGGCTCATACTTTTGACAACGAGTGTAATGCCCCCGGAGACAACGTCGACGATACTCCTGCCACTACTGCCAATTCAGGAACCTGTAATGTAACTACTGAAATGTGCCCTGGCGCGGGTATACCCAACGGAGAGAACTACATGGATTATGCTTCGTGCTATAAAATGTTTACACAAGGGCAGGTAGCCAGAATGACCAGCGCACTTAGCCATGCTTCACGTCAGCCGCTATGGCAAGAGTCTAATTTAGAAGCTACTGGCGTCAACAATGCTTCTCAGCCTATTCTGTTATACGCTGCTTCTCAGCTGTATGAAGACGAAAGTAACAATGGTGCAATTGATGGCAGCGTAACGATCAGTGGTAAAAACGGAGCAACTTACGCCACCACCGGAATACTAACTCCCGGAACCCACTACACTGCAAGCAACGTTCCCGCCGGGCTGTCTTTACAGATCAACGTCACCGGCAGCACTTCAGCAGAGATGTCTTTTACCGGCAGTGCTTCGGCTCACGCAAACAGCAATAGCGTATCCAACATTTCCATTACCTTTCTTGACGCCGCCATTTCTGGTGGTGCATCCAGCATTCAGAACCCAACCTACAGTGGTTTTTCCTTATTTTTCCAAGACCCCTACACGATCGTTTACAACGACATCAATAACATCACTGCTAACAGCTCTGCAACATGGACCTACTTCACTGTAGAACATGGCGATGGCGCTTACGGAAGCTGGTACGATGGCGGTAAATTAAGACTGGAAACCTACACAAAACCCCTGATATGTGAAGGGTCTACCCGAAACATCTCACTTTTGACCAGTGGCACCCCAATTGGCACCAACAGCAATTGGGTTGATGG
Organism: Fulvivirga marina; assembly: GCF_016775155.1. Taxonomy (GTDB): domain Bacteria; phylum Bacteroidota; class Bacteroidia; order Cytophagales; family Cyclobacteriaceae; genus Fulvivirga; species Fulvivirga marina. The sequence continues at coordinate 142,991 of NZ_JAEUGD010000004.1, forward strand.
TGGGGCTTACCCAGATGAACACGACCTTCGCTCCTCCTCATACACCGTTTGGGATGGACAAACCGGATATATAGGCTTCAGGTTTTCAAGCCCTGAAGGCAAAAAACTCCATGGCTGGATGAAAGTTAGTGTCAACGCCAGTGGCAATTCGTTTACGGTTTACGAGTATGCCTACTACACCAAACCTGAAGGAACTATCATTGCAGGCTCCACCACGGTTAACCCTGCTCCGGTAGCAGCCTTTACAGCATCTGCCACTACTATGACACCCGGGCAAAGCGTTACCTTCTCCGATCAGTCTACCGGCTCCCCTACCAGCTGGTCCTGGTCATTTCCCGGAGGTACACCTGCCACAAGCACCCAGCAAAACCCAGCAGTAACATACAACACTGCAGGAACTTACAATGTAGAACTGACCGCAACCAACGCCAATGGTTCCAGCACCAAAACTGCCGCTAATTACATCACGGTTAATGGCGGATCAAATACCTATTGTAGCTCATCTGGTGATGACGCCTCATACGAACACATTGCCAATGTAGCCATTGGTGACTTCTCAAATCCTACGGGGGCTTCAACCTACAGCGATTATACGGGGCTTAGCATCAACCTTGTCAAGGGTGATAACAACTTTACGCTCACCCCGGGCTTTTCCGGCAGTGCTTACAATGAGTACTTCAGGGTATGGATCGACTACAACCAAAACGGGGATTTCTCAGATGCCGGTGAGCTGGCCTTCGATGCAGGCAGTGCTTTATCTTCTGCCGTATCAGGCACCATCACGGTACCTGCCTCTGCCCACGACGGTACCACGAGACTAAGGGTAAGTATGAGATACCGGTCTGCTCCTCAATCCTGTGGATCTATTGTCTACGGTGAAGTAGAAGATTATACGGCCCATATTGGTAATGCGGTTACCGTTAATGCGCCAAGCAACCTGACAGCCAATGCGGCTTCTACTGCTGTATCCCTCAGTTGGACTGATAACTCTAATAATGAGGATGGCTTTGACATAGAGCGATCTACTGATGGCACTAACTTCTCAGTGGTATCTTCTGCAGCTACAAACACAACTTCATACAATGATACAGGCCTTTCCGTCAATACTACTTACTCCTACAGGGTAAGGGCTAAAAAAGGAACTGCCTATTCTGCTTATTCTAATAGCAGTAGCGCTACCACATCCGGAGGCGGTGCAGGTTATTGTGAAGTTACTAACGGCAACCCTTCCGGGCAGTACATTACCAATATATCCATAGGCAGCATCGACAACACTTCTACCTATGACGACAGTGGCTACTCAGACTACACAAGTCAAAGCGCCAACATATCATCTTCAGCTACACTGACCGTTACCCCACATAACACGTGGGCGGCTACTGCGGCTAAGGCCTGGGTAGACTGGAACAAAGATGGCGACTTCGATGATGCCAATGAAGAGGTACTCAGTGGCAGTGGCGCCAACGGCTCCTATAGCGCTACTGTATCTGTACCATCTGGCACCTCTGGTGCCGTAAGGTTAAGAGTAAGAGTTGCATACAGCGCAACGCCTACTGCTTGTGGCGATCTTTATTTCAGCGAAGTTGAAGATTATACACTTAACGCTGGCACAAGCGCTAGCCCGAGTCGTTCAGGCTCAGGTATCGATTTTGAAAATGAGGTTAGCATGTTTCCCAACCCTTCTAAAGAAAGCAGGTTCAACATCAAATACCCTGAGTATGGTGGCGACCTTGAAGTAACTGTATTGAGTCTTCAGGGTGTGACTGTCCACCAAGAAGTCATACCTCAGCAAGCAGCCAATACGGGCATGATCTCCATCCAGCTTAATCAAAATATACGAGGAACATTCCTGGTAAGAGTGAAGAACAACACTTCTTCTGTAGTAAGAAAAATTCAGTTTGAATAAACAAAACAATAGATCGGGGGCAGGGTGAGATGCCTCTCTCCGCCCCGATCTTATTGAAGAGGATTAACCTTTCTTCTACCTTGTCGCATGGAAACGCAGAATATTTCAACCTTATTTTTACCGTAAGTGAAAGGGTGTTAGTGAACAAAATAAGCTTTATCAAACTTTAGGAAGCTTAATAAAGCTGCAGTTGAACCCAACGCTAAATTTGGCCCACAAACTATCTTCGATCAACCTAAAAGATATCTAGCCACCAGCTTGCACACTCCAAAAGAACCGCTTTTTACTCTTAGATGTAGCACCAAGTTTTTCATAAAACCTGATTGCAGATTTATTAAAATCCGGGGTTTGCCACTGTACCCACATGCACCCCTGGGCTTTGGCTAATGTAGCTATGCTCTTCATCACTGCTTGCCCTAATCCGTGCCCTCTGGCACTTTCTTTCAGGTATAAACAGTCAAGGTAAATGTAATATGCGGCATCCCAGGTGGAGAACTGTTTCATGAAAGTGGCAAAGCCTTCTACCCTCTTTTCTCGCTCTACCACCAGACAGTGAACGTCTTTCGCTTGAAACAGACGTTCTGAAAGATCTGCCCACTGAACCTGATCAGAAATTTCAGCTTTTTCAAATGCTGCGTGCTCATAGCAAAGTGCTATAACCTGGCCCAGGTCCTCGGGCCTTGCACCTCTAATCGTAAAGTCATTTAGCATGCACACTGTATCTCCGACCCTGCGGTGGCCTTACTACCCTCGGTAGCATATCCGTCAAACTTCCACCATTCAATGCCTCCTATTAACTCTTTAACCGTAAAGCCCAGCCGGGCCATATTTAGTGCCCCTTTGGTAGACGCATTGCAGCCTATACCATCACAATAGCAGACATATGTTTTAGATTTATCAAGGTGCCTGGTAGTCTCTTCAGTCATCTCCCGATGTGGAATGTTAATGGCACCCGGAATGTGTTCTTTCTCAAAGCCGAAGGGTTGACGGGTATCAACCACCACTACATCCTGCATATTCTCCAGGGCATCAAATAAATCTGAAGGGTCCATTTCATACGTCAGCTTGCTTTCATAAAATTCAATTTGCTTGTTCATAACTTTTTAAAATTTTGTTTTCTCCAAAAGTATGTACCTGTCACAATGAAGTATATATGCTATGATTGAGGTTTTTTGACGGCTTAACTGAATTTATTTCAATTTAAAGTGAAGCGTATTTATGTAACTTTAGGTTCTGATAATTATAACCGCTCAGGCATGGAACTCAGGCACTTCAGGCTCATTAAAACTATCGCAGAGGAAGGCAACATTGCTAACTCTTCTGAAAAGCTCTTCTTAACCCAGTCGGCTTTGAGTCATCAACTTCGTGAGCTGGAAGAACAATTGGGCTTTAAGGTATTCCACCGGTCACGTAATAAGTGGGAACTTACAGAAGAAGGCGCAGAGCTGCATAAGCTGGCCAATACTATTCACTCTGCTATAGAGCAGGGTTTTCATAGCATCAAAAACATCAATGAGGGTACAAAAGGATTGGTTAGAATAAGTACAGAGTGCTACTCTTTCTATCAGGGGCTACCAACATTCATTCAAAAAATGGCTGCTCTGTATCCCAAAATAGATGTCGAACTCATACTCGATGCGACGCATCACCCGGTTTCGAAAATACTCTCTAATGATATTGATATAGCGATTGTCACCTCTAAACCCTCCACTCCCATACTTTCCTGCAAGGCATTATTTGAAGATGAGATATTAGCCATCATGCACAAGGAACACCCTTTGGCAGATAAACCCACATTGGAAGCCGGAGACTTCTCTGAAGCTCATTTGATCATACACTCCTTCCCACTGGAGACGGTCTCAGTTTATCAGACTTTCTTAATGCCCAACAATATTATTCCTGTTCGCATTTCTGCCATACCCCTCACCGAAGTAGCTCTTGAAATGGTAAGCGCCAATATGGGGATAACCTGCATGCCTCAATGGGCATTGAAATCATTTAAAGTGCCTGAAGAACTGATACTCAAGCGTATCAGTAAAAATGGGTTAAAAAGAACCCACTATCTGATCTCAAGAACTGAGGATCATTCGAAGAAATATATAGCTGAGTTTATTTCTAGTTTTGAGGAGAATTTTTTAGAATAACCGACAACCCACAAAGTCTGCCTATTCATTCCAGATACATTCTCCGTTAACACCCTTTCCTTTCAACTCCATGATGGCTTTAAACTTGTGCATTATCTCCGGGGAATCAAAGCAGTTAATTTCTTCATTGGGGATATTCTCCGGCTTCACTTTTTCAGCATCTCTTGATCTAATTTCATAGTTTTTACTCAGGCACTTTACGGCCTCTTCATTATCGAAATAAAACCTACTTTCAGTAATAATATCTTTAGTTTGCGAAACAGGCTCATCTTCATCTCCTGTTCCCATGTCAAACGTCCAATAGCCTACATCAGAAAAATAAAAGAACAATTTCCCTTCCCATACCAAATACTGATTCTTCCCTCCGTAATGATCACCTTCGGAAAATGAGTGTTCTATGAGTTTAACCTCCTCGTCCTGGCTGTAATACGTTATAGTTCCCTCCTCAGGAAAATCAGGACAGCGATACTCAAGTACCTCAACAGTTAAAGCCTCTTTGTCCTTTAACCCCATTACGGTTGCATACTTTGACCTGATGTCCTTAATTATAGTTTCTGTATCCTGAGACTGAGCTGTTAAATGAGCTAAGGAAAGAAGAGTTATAACTAGTGGAGCAATGTATTTCATAGTTTGAGTGATTCAGCTTTACTCAAAAATATATAGTTATTTCAGAAAACTGATCCTGACATTATAAAATTTAAGGAGTCAGGCTTTCTAACCAACTTTTCCACTAACCAACAACCTTCACCCCTCCGGCTTAAATTACTTCCCTCTAAAATCAATAACATTACCTTTGGGGATTATATCCACTCAGCCTCTGCCACTATTACATCATCCATAAAATCCTTATTTACTTCTTTTAATACATTCAAAAACTCTTCAGTAATAATAGTCTCTTTTCTTTTCTTCTCTTCTCATCCACACGAAAAATATCTTCACCTTGCCAAGATTCAAAATACACCTGTCTCTTTGCCAACTCCCCAACCCTTTCGACCTCTTTATACTGGGTTATTTCCCCTATTAAGTCTAATATATCTGATTTATATGGGGCTATTTCCATGTGACACATGTCACATCCAGAGTCCTTTATTTCATACCAAATCGGCTTTTCTTTTGCCTGCCCTTTTATATTCAAATAATAGAAATTTGGCAAGGTTTGAGAATAAGCATCCTCATCTATATCAAAATACTCCTCCGTGTCTACAATTATCTTCTGGAAATCCATCCCCTTTAAGTTTCTCAACTCCAATTCATTTTTCAAACGCTCGCTAACAATATAATATGGAGTCATGTATATAAAATCCTCCCCTGACCAGAAGTCAAATTCATAGCCCAGTTGCTTGACACTTTCTTCAAGGACTCTTCTACATTTTTTACATTTCCTTGTGATAATTTCTGTAGCTCCCCCCATCTGACCAGGTGTAGAAGCACTTAACAAAGCATAAATTTTTGGTTTCATATTACTTCAATAAAAGTCAACACTTATTGATGACTCTTTTAGCACCTTTAAAGGCTATAGCCATTTGATTGATTAATAAAAAAAGAATATGCTCTCAAGCTCCTCCTCAAAAAATTCTTGATCAAAATTCTTAAACTCTATTTCATACATCCCCATTAGGATTTAGCTCCTGTTTTCAGAAAACAGACAAACTCAACGGCAAAATATAATTTATGGGGTAATTAAAATTGATTTTAGCAAAATTTAAGGAGCCAAACTTTCTACTTTACACTCTCCTTTTACTAAATACATAGGCAATCTTGAATCTTCCACAGTAATTTCCCAACCTTTATCATGGGCTCTGCAAGCAAAGCTGATAAGGCCCCATGGTAGCCAACCGTCTACATCCCTAAAACGGTTACCTTCTGTAGTATCTCTATATTGCTTGTCTTTTTCAAGTGCTTCTTTTAATTGCTTATTAAATGAAGAAGAATCTCCAAAGTAATACTGTTCCAGTAACTTTTGTCTCGGTTCGTCGATTAACGAAACATAATTTTTTAACTCCGGATCGCCTCCATACTTTCCTCTTGAATTCTCTATATAGTCATTAAAGAGTTCCTTATCAATATCAGGCTCGCTTTTAAAAAGTTGATACAGCTTATACACTGGATGATTATCATGTTCACCGTAGTTTAAAAACTTGCTACTTTCCGGTAAATTAAAAATCAAATCTATGACATCACTACAACGACAAATGGAGGCATAAGTATAAGCACTCGCTAGCTCAAACACTGAATCGTAGCCGGCACCAGTATTGGTAAGTTGTACTTCTTGATCGGCAACCCAAAGCTTTGTGAGTTCTCCATTATTATCAAGAGATTTAATATGACCATAGATACCCTGCATAGCTAATTTAAAACACCTGCTTAGCTCCGTACGGTCAGTTTCTCCATTAACAATTTTGAGGGTAATCTGCTGCATGCCAAATTTGAACAATCTATGTAAACCCTCGCTATCACCTTCCACTAACCATTCAATTGATTGACTTACAAGAAGAAGAATATGCTCATACTCCTCCTCAAAAAATTCTTGATCGAAATTCTTAAATTCTATTTGATTACCCATTTGTAAATTTGGTTAGCTATGTTCAATACATTCCCATAGGCTTTATCTCATGCTTTTAGAAAACATTAAAGCTTTTCAATAATGGGAAATATAATTTATGGGGTAATTAAAATTTAATTTTCAGCAAAAATATATAGCTGTTTAGAAAAATCCATCAGTATCAGATGTCTACCCATTGTTGCAGGATACCCATACAATTCGCAATTATCCTCCAATGGGTGTGAGTTCTTAATTTCAAAACTATTTTTTTCTAATACAACAAGTGCAGGAGTACCTATTGAAGTTCCAATAAAAAGGCATGACTTCGAAATACCCATGTGGCCCAAATCAAGCTATTTTCTATCCCCTCAAGCTCTACTACTCGAACAAGTGTCTTATATTTTCATTCTTAGGCATTTTGAGTAAATTAAGTAAATTGACACCATGACTATTAGGTATATGCGGGTCTATGCCTGTATCCAGTAACATTTTAATCATTGCATCCCCGTCCTCATCATCGTAATGCATCACAGCACTCCATAATAATGTATTACCATCTGGATCTTTGATGTTTTTATTAGCACCATTATCTAATAAAAGTTTTAGGGCTTCATAGTTATTGCTGAATACAGCCAAATGAGCAGCACTATATCCTGGCTTCGTTAAAACATCAAGATCAGCTCCATTTTTAATTAATACATCCAAAATATCAACATTGCCTTTTTCTGCTGCCACATGAATTGGGAATTCGCCAACTGCCTCATTTAATATATTGATATTTGCTCCTGACGCAATTAACTCTTTGACATCTTCAACTTGCCCTTGCAATGCGGCATCAAAAAGCTGTTCATTTATCTTATTTTTCATAATCTAATTAATCATTTTGTCTACTTCTGTTAGAACTTCTCTCCTCCAAGACATACAGTTTGGGGTCATTTTCAAGTTCTAATATTTCTTCTCTGGTTTTCCCATCTTTCTTATGCTTAGCCAATCTATCTTTCCATGCATTTCCTTTTGCATGGCCTATATCCGCTCTAGGCTTTCCAACCAAATTTGTAGGCACCGGTTGTCCTGCTTTAGGGTGTGGGTAGCCTAAAGGAGTCTTATCAGGATAGTGAGTACCGTAATTTGGTATTGGCTTACCTGTTTTACCATCAAGATATATCTTATACCCATTTACATCAACTTGTCCTGAATCAGCATTCTTAAATATTTTATCCCTTACCTCTTTTCGAAGTGATACACGTTCACTTTTTGCACCTCCCCTTATCCAATCTCCTCGCCCCTTATCATCAAGTCTACTTAATTCTTGAAATTCATCTATTGCTTTTGCTTCATCTAAATCCAGATCATCCACATATTTACTTCCTGTTTTACCTGAATTATCTATGCCTTTTACTCCTTTACCAGCATCAACATCGACCTTACCAACAAGAATCCCTTCCGTACCATCTCCCATATCAACTTTTTCCCCCACCTTTTTATTTTTGATTCTAACATCTTTGTCATCTAAATGCTTCACCTCACCACTAGCCAACAACACCCAAGGATTAACCTCTCCCTCCAGCTTAAACCTACGCTTCTCAATGCGCATTCTAAACTTCTTAAATCTCAGCTTTTTGGATAGTCTCTGACCAAGGTCGTCAAAAGTTTTGGCACCTTTTGCAAAGCCTTTTCGTACGCCTTTCATGGCGACTTTACCATTTCTTACCACAGCCTTGGCTCCTTGTTTACCCACTTTAGCCAGGTCGGTAACTGCTTTGGCTGTCTCTTTCACTGACTTCTGAACACCCGCTTTTGCAGCTTTTACTCCTGCCTTAGTGGCACCTTTCACCCCTTGTTTGGATACAGTTTTGATCGCTGTTTTGGCCCCTTTAAGAGCAGCTTTCCCTCCAAATAAAAGTGCAAAGATCAGCTCAATAGTAATAACAGCCAGACCTCGAGCCAGTTTGGTAGCCCCTTCTACGAGGTTGCCTGGCCACGCTGCACCCAGGTAGCCTCCAAAGTGTTTGGCCGCCTGATAAATACCCTCTGCAGCAAAGTATGCTCCTATGATCTGCACCAACAACGGCATACAGCCATGATGGCTCCACCTGTAAGTATGTTCGCCAGATGTCTAAAAAAAGTAAAGCTTTTCAGTAAATGAAAAATATAACTTATGGGGTAATTAAAAATTGATTTTCAGCAAAATTTAAGGAGCCAAACTTTCTACGCTACACTCGCCTTTAACTAAATACATGGGCAACCGAGGATTCTCCACAGTAATTTCCCATCCTTTATCATAGGCTAGACAAGCAATACTTATTATGCTCCATGGCAACCAGCCCTCTACTTCTCTAAAGCGATTATCTTCAGTAGTATCGTAGTACTCCTTATTCTTTTCCAAACATTCTATAAGTTGCTGATTAAAACTCTCACTGGTACCCAGAAAAAATTCTTTCATAAGTTGCTGATAGGGTTTATTAATTAAACGATAGAATTCTTTCAGAGAAGCATCCTTTTGGTAATAGCTTTCAGCAGCCTTTATATATGCGTCTATTTCTCCTTCCGTCACGTTTTCTTCATGTCGGAATAAATAGTAATGTTTATATGCCGGATGATAATTGTGCTCTCCTTGCCCCAAGAGTGGACTTTCTTCCTTCAAGGAAAAAATAAAATCAAGAACTTCCTTATTCCTACAAATTACAGCATATGTAAAACCTTCCACAAGTGTAAATACGTCACTATATCCGGATTCGTCATTTTCCAACTCAACTTCCACACCTGCTATAACCAATTTCACGACCTCTCCTTTTCTATCTACTAATTTTAGATGGCCATAAATCCCCTGCATAGCCAATTGGAAGTAGTCCCTAAGTTCTTCCCGGTATGTTTCTCCATTTACTATTTTTAAAGTAATCCAACTGATAGCATCTTTGAACAGATAGTATAGCTCACCACCATCCTCTTGAGCATTTAATATAGTCTCTTCTTTATAATCAAATGTGCGTTCATACTTTCGCTTCAGAAACTCTTCATCAAAATTTTTGAAATTTATCTTATTACCCATTTGTAAATTTGATTAACGATACCTAATACATTCCCATTAGAATTTAGCTCCTGTTTTAAGAAAACAGAAAAACTCAACGGCAATGAGAAATAAATTTATGGGGTAATTAAAATTTAATTTTCAGCAAAAATATATAGCTGTTTAGAAAAATCCATCAGTATCAGATGTCTACCCATTATTGCAGGATACCCATACAATTCGCAATTATCCTCCAATGGGTGTGAGTTCTTAATTTCAAAACTATTTTTTTCTAATACAACAAGTGCAGGAGTACCTATTGAAGTTCCAATAAAAAGGCATGACTTCGAAATACCCAAGTGGCCCAAATCAAGCTTAATTTCATTCAAGGCCTGATCTATATTACTTGACCTTTTTAATTCTCCTGTTTTAATATCAATTTCATATAGATAGTTTGCTAATGCATATATATATGGGTCTCCTTCGCTATAAATCAAACTAACACCAGCCGACTCTGCATTTATAGATGCAACCCAGTTAACCTCTCCACTTTTAGTACTCAATGAAATCACCTTCCCTTTATCAACGCCAACTATAAGGTTATTATCCACAAGGACGGCATACATTGTAATGTCTCCCTCTTCGTCAGATTCCCAAACATCATCATGATAATTTCCATAACTAGCCAATTCTGTCTTCCAAAGCACGGTACCATCAGTTATGCTACGGCAAACGATGTTACTATCATCAGTTAGAAAAATATGCTCTCTTTCAAAAAGAATAAACTTAGGGAAAGAACCCTGCTTAAATTCTACCCGTTTACTTTTTTCTGCAAGGTCAATGAGAAGAAGTACATTCTCATTGCCTTTATCCAATGAAACAAACAAACTATTCTTAAAGATGAAGGAATCATAAATTAAAAACAGGTCATTTAACTCTATTAAAACTGAAAGATTGCCCTTATTGATTTCATATAAGTAAATTGCCTCATCCAATTGTATAATAATTGAATTTTCATAAAGCAATAAATACATTCCTCCAAAGTCATCTTTGTCCCGATGTATTTCTGCAAAATCTTTAAGATTTATTTCCTTTTTAAGTTCCAGAGTATCAATATCAACCATTTTAATTCTACCATCAGCCATGGGGATATACATAAATTCCTTATCTGAAACGGCCATACTGGCACAGTTGGAAATCTTACATTGTAATTCAATGGCACAACCAAAGTCTGCCGATGGCATTTGTTTTCTAGTATTGTAAAAAACATTACTCCTCATAAGCTATCTTAAAATGTAATATGAAAATTCGCAACATCAATAGAATTCATAATTTTCGCTCTATTTCTATTCAAAAGAGCTCTCTCGGCCGGTTTTAAATGTTTTTGCAAATATTTGGTATCTTTCAACAAATCATCCACCATTTTCAAGACATCTTTCTTAGTACCAAGTCCATTGCTAAACATCCATTTAACACTCTTACCTGCTTGAACATCCTTCACCATTTGAGTAATAAAGGATTTTTTTCTAAACATTCCCCAATGTTTAAATTCAATCCAGCCTCTATTGCCCCTTAATGTTACGTCCATTTCCCTCCTAAGCTTTCCTAATATGGTAATTGATTCTTCAAAATTAGTAACCAAAGCCGCTATCTTAGGGTTTCTTTTAAGGAATGTCAACGCAAAAGTTGCCCCCAAAGTAAAATTACCTCCTCGTTTTGATAAGTCCAGAACAACATTTTCTATTCCTTCAGTATTCTTAAACTTCTTAATTGCAGCAAGAACTTCATCTGTATATTCAGGAGGTACTCTGCTCATGCCTTTAAAAAGATCATCAGGATTAACCCTTCCTCCATCTTCAGCTAATTCTCTCATAGCCTTATTAAACTTAGGGTCAGCATCAAGTTTTTTAACAAAAGCACTTTGGTCTTCTACCCCTCCGATTAATCGCCCTTTTACCGTTTTATTATTGCCTTTTAGGGCAAATTCACCCGACTCACCAACATTCTTTCCTCCTTTATTTTTAACCTCAACGATCTTCCCACTAGCCAACAACACCCATGGATTAACCTCTCCCTCAAGCATGAACTTGCGTTTTTCAACACGAAGTCTGAATTTCTTAAATCTCAGCTTTTTGGATAGCCTCTGACCGAGGTCATCAAAAGTTTTGGCGCCTTTTGCAAAGCCTTTTCGTACGCCTTTCATGGCGACTTTACCATTTCTCACCACGGCCTTGGCTCCTTGTTTACCCACTTTAGCCAGGTCGGTAACTGCTTTGGCTGTCTCTTTCACAGATTTCTGAACACCTGCTTTTGCAGCTTTTACTCCTGCCTTAGTGGCACCTTTCACCCCTTGTTTGGATACAGTTTTGATCGCTGTTTTGGCCCCTTTAAGAGTAGCTTTCCCTCCAAATAGCAGTGCAAAGATCAGCTCAATAGTAATAACAGCCAGACCTCGAGCCAGTTTGGTCGCACCTTCTATCAGGTTGCCTGGCCACGCTGCACCCAGGTAGCCGCCAAAGTGTTTGGCCGCCTGATAAATACCCTCCGCAGCAAAGTATGCTCCTATGATCTGCATCAACAACGGCAATGCTGCCATGATGGCTCCACCTGTAAGTATGTTGGCCAGAATAACACCAGCAATACCCGCTATTATTCCGGCAATAATGGCTACTTTATTCTCACTGAACCATTTCACCACGGCATCCTTCATGGTACCTATAACATAGCCCGCACGCTCCATAGGCGAGTTGAACGGGCCAACCATTGCCTGCCCCGTTGGCTGGGCCGCTGTTTTACCTGTAGTCGCCGTTTCCGCCGCAGGTTCCGGTGCTTTTTCCTCAGGCCCCTGTGCAGCAAGGTCATGTTCCGCCTCAACAGCATCACGCTTTACGGCTTCCATGCTATGCTCTTTATCATCCGACGCTCCAAACTCCACCATTGCACCTTCTTCCATACCTGCCAGCCTACTCATCAGTGCAGGGTCCAGTTGAGCATCGGTCACTATCTGGTCAGCTTCTACCTGATCAGAGTGGTATGAAGTCTGCTTATCCAGAGTCTCGGCATCCCGCTGCCCCATATCAGGAGCAGACTTTGAAGTTACAGCTTTTAAAGTACCCTTCTTTATCGGATCATATTCATTGGGTAACGGCTTGGTTACATCCTGTCCGAGTAACTCTTCAGACATTTGCCCAAAGAAATGATCAGGAGACAGTCTGGCAGAAGATACCAGGTTGGCAATACCCTGCATGATCTTGATCAGCCCTACAGCTATCATTTCAATAGCGCTCATCACCATATTAAATACCTGCTGATACGCAGCCAGCACAGCATCCAGCGTAGCGCCTAGTATATCCAGCAACGCACAGACTGCTGCTTTGAGGGCATCAGCAAGCTTATTAACCGCTTTCACCGCAAGGTCTACAGCCTTATCTATGAGTGCATTGAACTTCTCCGCCAGTTTAGGGAAGGCAAAAAGCACAATGCTCACCAGCTTTTTCAGTACCTCCGCATAAAGCTTGATCAGTCCGACCACAGCCTTACGTGCCAGCTCTATAATGGATTTGGCCAGCTTCTTAGCTGCTTCAATTACCTGCTTCACAAAGGCCCGCAGTGCATCAAATATTTTATTGATCGCCTTTTTAACCTTGTCTATGAAGCTGGATACGGCATCCACTGCACGATCCCAGAAGCTCTTGTCCTTTTTCTCCGCAGAATTTTTCTCATCTGTGGCTTCTTGCTCAGCAGCAGCTTTTTTCTGCTCTGCCTTTTTCTGGGCGGTTTTAAATTCTTTATCTACTTTTTCATTGGCCCCGCTAACCTCTCCGTCAATCTTCTTCTCCACGGAGGCCTTTTCCGTTTCCGAATCCTTGGCATAGTCTGCCGTTACTTTTTCATTTTCAGCCTGCCATGCCGTACGTTGTTTACCCACTTCAGCCTGGGCCTTTTTCTGTTCTCCCTCCTGACTGGCTTTTACACTGGCTGTTTCTTCTTCAATGCGTTTCTCATTATCCTTTCTCGCCTTATCAGAGTCGACCTCCATCTGCTTGTAAGCATCGGCCTGCTTTTGCTTTTCAGCTCCAAGCTTTTCATCCATTTGCTGCTTGGCCTGAGCATTAAAGGCTGCCAGGGTCTCTGCATCCATTTCAGGCATGGGGTCAATCCCCTTGTTCTCCAATGAAGGGATTTCCTGTAACTCAATATTAGGACTGAGTTTTTCCGGTTCTATCTCTGGGAATATGTCATGCTCACCAAAGTCATTTTGAGTTTGCTCCTGATGTGCTGTCAGCTCAGTATTTACCGACTCATCCGATTTTCCTTTATTTTCAGTATTTTGGGCAGGATCTGCATCACCGGAAAGTTTAACCTTTGGCGCTTTACCCGGGCTGGTGTTTACTCCCTTATCATCTGCAGGCAACCTTCTAATGACAGCTTTTGCCTCCTCAGGATCAGCCTTACCTTCCTTACCCTTCAGGTTAGCCTTTTGCGCATCGCGGATTACAGAACCCTTCGGCACTTCATGCTGTGTATTTACATCCACAGGCTTCTCGCCTCCTTTGGACTTCAGTTCAGGCTTTTTACCCACTTTACTTCCCTTAGCACCTGCTTTTCCAGCCTGATCTTTGGTTCCCTCGCCTTTCACTGGCAGGCCGGTAGGCTTATCTATTTCAGGAAGACTGTCTTTTAAAGTCTCCTTTTCTTTACCTTCAATACCCGGCACGAGTTGAGGTGCCTGCTGAACACCTTGTATAAAGTCTGTCGGTTTAGAGGCTGCCAGTTGGTCCATAAAGTCTCCGGTAGTCTCCGCTTTAAATTCTTTTTTCTCAACAGCAGCTTCCTTACCCGTTTCGCCACCTCCCTGAATGGCATCTGCTTGTTTGGCAGGGAGTTTATCTTTTTCGGGCTTATTTACCTGTTTCTCTTTGGTCTCTGCTTCCGGCTGTTTAGACTTTTCTTTCTCAGGTTCAGGTTTCCTGACTGTATTCTCCTCCTCTTTCGGAGGTTTGGTCTTATTGTCTTCTTCTGTTTGTTTTTCCGGCTCTGCCTTCTGCTCGCTTTCCTTCTTCGCTTCAGGTGTAGTTGGCTTATCTACCTTATCTTCCTTTACCTGAGGCTCAGTGGTCTCAGGCGCTTTTTTATTATTATTCTTGGTATTCTTTTCTACAGCACTTTCCGTGCTCTCTGCTTCATTCTTAAGCGGATTGGCGAGCACACTATCCAGCTCCCTATTGGCTTCCCAGGTTGCATCCGGATTTCTCGGAAAGCCTTGAAACAGCCTTTCTCTTTCCAGTAGCTCATCAAAATACGGATGGCCTTGCAAAAAGGGGTTTTGATCTAAAAAGGAATGTATATCATTAGGGTTTTTGGTACCGGGAATACCATAAATACCCTCCTCTTCTAAAGGGGTCTTGCGTTTGTCAAATAAAACACCTCCTGCAAATTCCTTTTCCATATCCTAAAGCTATCGGGGTCTCATACTGGTTTTTGTTCCTGGCCTGGACCCCATACGGGAAGCAGCGGTATTTACCATGGGTTTCACATTCATATTCTCTTTGCGCATTTCCTGTTGTATGTACCCTTCCAAATGTCCGAGTGTAATTTGCTTTGTACCTTCTGACATAGCGTGTATACACCCCAGTTTGATAACATTGGAAATGTTAGCTCCGGTAAGTGGATAGTCAGTAGCGAGTTTCTCCGGTAAATTAACAGGTTCGTATTGGAATGATGATGGCAGACCTGTTTGCCACATTTGCAATCTCTCGTGCGATTCGGGAGGTGGAATATGTATAAAAGTTAAAATTCTTCTTTTAAAGGCATCATCCAGATTTTGTTTATAGTTACTGGCCAAAATTACAGGACAGGAGCACTTTTCTATACGTTGCAGCAAATAAGCTACTTCCTGGTTAGCATAACGATCTTTGGCATCTTTCACCTCGGTCCTTTTACCAAAGAGTGCATCGGCCTCATCAAAAAACAGGATACAATCTTTACCTTCCAGCCTTTCAAATATCTTCTCCAGGTTCTTTTCTGTTTCTCCTATGTATTTGGAAACCACTCGTGACAGATTAACAATATAGACATCTACTCCCAGGTGCTTACCTATCACAGACACTGTCATCGTTTTACCAGTACCTGGCCGCCCATAAAGCAATGTGGTAAACCCGGGCTTGATCTTCCCTACCACATCACTTTCGTTAAAAAGTTCTTTTCTGAACCGGATAAAGTCCATCAATGACTTCAACTGGTCTCTGGTTGTATCTGGCAAAATCAGGTCTTCAAACTTTTTATCAGTTTCCAGAAGTGTAGCGGGAAAGTTCGAGGTACCATCAAGCCGTGGTCTTTTGCCTATCAGAAAATAGTCAAAATAACTCTTTTCCAGCTTGAGCATATATCCGGCCAGATAGTCGTAGTTCTGGCTGATGCTTTCCAGCGTAATGATCTGCTCCCTGAAAAGAAAGTGGTTATTTTGAAAGTAGTGGTAATACGAGGCTACTTTTGCCTGATTTCCTCCACTGAGCAGAAACAGTGCTGTTTGTAGTGTAGGAATAAACTGACCATTTTCCCGGCTATAAACCCCTCCTATCTCTCTTAAAACTCCGGTGTTATCTGATCTTTTTTTCAGAAAAGCATCCAGTATTTGAGGACTATACTGAGCGGCAAAACACAAAATCAACAATAGCCGATCTACCTCATTCAGGTCATGCTCCTGAACAAAGTGTCCATATATCCCAGTCTCCTGCTCGCTTGCCGGAACCACTCCATTGTCAGAAGTTACATTTTCCATCTCGGCATTCAACCCCTCCATGCGAAGAGCTATAATTTTTTCGAGCCACCCAAGTTCAGTATGAAGACTCTGTGTATTGGCTTCAAAATCATGATCCCCAACAGAAATCAATGTATTTTCCCCATTGAAATCGTGTATTTTCCCTACTGAACTTTGCTTTACCAGATCGGTCAGTTCCATTTATAAAACTTAACAATAAATCAAAAATTAAACATAGCCAGAAAAAAAATTAATTACCAACGAATTCAAACTCAAAAAAAGTCAGTTTAAACAAATAATATTACATTGATTAAAGGTTAATTCTATAAAATATACACTCAACCACATACCATTCATAAGCAGCCCCTCATTCAGAAAAACACAACAACCTGAATATCAAATACTAAACCTCCTAAACGTAAGATTAATCCTTGGCTCTTTAACCTTCTTCGTCTTGGGCAGGCTATGAAGCCAGTTTTCCTGAATCTCCCCCATCATTGCCAACAGACTGCCATTTTCCAGCATTACTGAAACGGTCTCTCCGGTTCGTTTATGTTTAAAAGAGAACTTACGCTCCGCCCCAAGGCTAAGTGAAGCTATTGTTGCCCTGGGTTCCAGTGTATCCTCATCATCACTATGCCACCCCATGCCCTCTTCTCCATGATGATACAAATTCAAAAGGCAGGAATTATACGTTGTTAAGGTCAGTTTTTCCACAAGTTCTTTAAGCTCCAAAAGTTGTCTGATCCATGGTGATGCCTGACGAGTGGTGCCGGAATATGTATAGCTAAAGTTACTATCTCCATACCAGGCCATCATCCGCTTGGTAATATGTTTTTTACCGAAAACCACTACCTCATCGTGCTTCCAGTCTACCACATCTATCAAACACTGTAAATAGTCATTAGCCCTCTCCCGGTTGAGTACAACACCATAATATTTAGCTATACCATCACTCGGCAAACAGTTTTCCAAAGCGGTATCAAAGAGCTTCATAATAATGTGGCATTTCTTAAAAATTTAGTAATACATTTCATCAAACAATAGCTAGCTAAACTCGTTTAATTATATGCACAATCTATTATAAATATGAATTTTAGGAATATGTTAAAATTCACTACAGCCTGCACAACTTGACCCACGGTATTAAAAATATGAATGTAAATCAAAAAGTTAAAATAAGATATGAAAACAGACAACAAAGTAGATGATGTCTACTTAAGCCCATTCGACCGGTTGCTGATTCAGGCAACTGCAGAAAATGCCAAGAAAAACAGAGCAAACAAAAATAAAAGCAAAACCGATGAGCATTAGATCATCGGTTTTTTTATCGTTTACTATTCACATTTTCACTGCGCACGGTTTATCGGTTTAAAACACCCCTATAATCCCTCAAGGGGATAGTTAGTGACATAGAAACATCAAAATTTTGATTCTTTAACACACCCCGTTTTAAGTTTTACTGACCACCGGTCAAACACAGATAACCGAATTCTCCTCCAACATTTTGCCGTTTCCAACATATTGACTAACATTGAATTCAAACTTTAGGGGTGCTGTAAAAGGCTGAGACTTTACCCTCAAAACCTGATCCAGGTAATACTGGCGAAGGGAAAAGTAAGGAACACAGAAGTATTCCCTTCACTGTGCACCTCCTAAAGTAAAAATAATATGCTTATGGAGGTACTAATCAATCAACAACCCTTTACTATTTCTGAAAAATCTCCTCTACATCAGGTATTGGAGCAGCGCGGCTTTAGTTCTGCCAAAGGTATTGCTGTGGCCGTAAACGACAGCGTTGTCCCCAGAGATACATGGGGCGAATATATTCTACAACCCTATGACAAAATCATGATCATCCGTGCTACACAGGGTGGTTAATTCTCATTAAAAAAAATCCATTGTTATGCGAAAAGACAAAACACCGGGTGCTGAAGTCATCAGCAGAGCGCCTTTCCCAAAGTCAAAAAAAATATATGTAAGTGGTAAACTTCACGATATCAAAGTACCCATGCGTAAAATCGGGCTACACGATACCCAAGATCATACAACCGGGGAAATGATCAAAAATGATAGTGTCACCATATACGACACCAGCGGTCCGTACACTGACCCCAATGTGGATATTGATGTAAATAAAGGATTGCCTCAACTTCGAAAAGACTGGATACTTGACAGGGAAGATGTGGAAGAGTTGCCGGGCATCACATCCGATTACGGCAACCAAAGGCTGAATGACGAAACCTTGAACGAATTAAGGTTCAAACACCTTAAAAAACCACTGAAAGCGCAAGCCGGGAAAAATGTCACTCAACTGCACTATGCACGAAAGGGCATCATTACCCCTGAAATGGAATATATAGCCATTCGTGAAAATCAACGACTGGAAGAGCTCTACAACGAGAAAGACTCTCTTTTTGATCAGCATCAGGGACACAGCTTTGGTGCCAACACACCAAAAAAATTTATCACCCCTGAATTTGTAAGAGATGAAATAGCCGCAGGACGTGCCATCATACCTGCCAACATCAACCACGCGGAAATAGAACCCATGATCATAGGCAGAAATTTTCTGGTAAAGATCAATGCCAATATTGGTAACTCTGCTGTAACGTCGTCCATTGAGGAGGAAGTAGAAAAAATGGTATGGGCCATCCGCTGGGGGGCTGATACGGTTATGGACCTTTCTACAGGTAAAAATATCCACGAAACCCGTGAATGGGTCATCAGAAACTCGCCGGTGCCTATTGGTACAGTACCTATTTACCAGGCACTGGAAAAAGTAAACGGCAAAGCAGAGGATCTAACCTGGGAAATCTTCAGAGATACCCTCATTGAGCAGGCCGAACAGGGTGTAGACTACTTTACCATTCACGCTGGAGTAAGATTAAAATATATTCCCCTAACTGCCAAAAGGCTGACCGGTATTGTATCACGCGGTGGTTCTATCATGGCCAAGTGGTGCCTGGCTCATCACAAAGAAAGCTTCCTTTACACACACTTTGAAGAGATCTGTGAGATCATGAAGGCTTATGATGTGTCCTTCTCTCTGGGTGACGGTTTGCGTCCCGGCTCACTGGCAGATGCCAATGATGCAGCTCAGTTTGCTGAACTGGAAACCTTAGGAGAGTTAACAAAAATAGCCTGGAAACATGATGTACAGGTAATGATCGAAGGCCCGGGACACGTGCCTATGCATATGATCAAAGAGAACATGGACAAACAATTGAAAGAGTGCCATGAGGCTCCTTTCTATACCTTAGGACCATTAACCACAGACATTGCACCGGGGTACGATCACATTACCTCTGCTGTAGGAGCTGCTATGATCGGATGGTTCGGTACAGCCATGCTCTGCTACGTAACTCCTAAAGAGCATTTGGGTCTGCCTAATAAAAAGGATG
Organism: Fulvivirga marina; assembly: GCF_016775155.1. Taxonomy (GTDB): domain Bacteria; phylum Bacteroidota; class Bacteroidia; order Cytophagales; family Cyclobacteriaceae; genus Fulvivirga; species Fulvivirga marina. The sequence continues at coordinate 162,754 of NZ_JAEUGD010000004.1, forward strand.
TAAAAGACGGTGTAATTACCTATAAGATCGCTGCACATGCAGCCGACCTGGCCAAAGGACATCCCGGAGCTCAATACAGGGACAACGCGTTGAGTAAAGCCCGTTTCGAATTTCGTTGGGAAGATCAGTTTAACCTTTCACTGGACCCGGATACGGCCAGGGAGTTTCATGATGAAACCCTGCCTGCTGAGGGAGCTAAGGTCGCTCACTTTTGCTCTATGTGTGGCCCGCATTTCTGTAGTATGAAAATAACACAGGATGTAAGAAACTATGCTACTGAAAAGGGACTGAGCGATGAAGAAAAGGCTCTGGAAAAAGGTATGGAGGAAAAGTCTAAGGAATTTAAACAAGCGGGGTCTGAAATATACCTGTAAATGTCCACGGATAAACTGATAGTCATTACACCAGAACATGCTCTTGACCATGAAACCGACCTCTGGATACAACTTCTCGAGGTCGGTGTTGGAAAAATTCATGTGCGCAAACCGGGTATGAGTGTTGAGCACTTACTCGGGTTGGTGACTAAAGTACCATCACCGTATAGAGACAAAATTACAGTACATTATTACCCGGAAGTAACCTTAAAAGCTAAAACCAGAGGTTTGCATTTATCTTATGAGCATATAATTAAGGGCAGAGTTATTCTGCCCGCTCATCATGAATTATCTGCCTCTACGCATAGCTGGGATGAAGCAAGGAAAGCTTTAAAAACATGCTCCTACTGCTTTATTAGCCCGGTCTATAACAGCATTTCGAAAAAAGGATATCATGCTAATCCTGACTTGAGCCATGTGCCGGATGATTTGAAAGGGCATAAAATATTTGCCCTTGGAGGAATCAGTCAGCAAAATATAAAGGAGGTTCTTAACATGGGGTTTTACGGTGCCGCAGTAATGGGCACCTTATGGGAGCAACCGGATACTGCTATCGAAAAAGCGGCTACCTTAATACAGGAGATCTACAGAGAAAACACATACTCATGAGCACAATTCACCCAATCGCAATGACAATTGCAGGATTTGACCCCTGCGGAGGGGCCGGATTGCTGGCCGACATCAAAACCATGGAACAACATGGTGTATATGGATTAGGTGTAGCCACTGCTAATACCGTTCAGGATGAAAACAAAGTATACAGTGTCAACTGGCACAAAACTGAAGTGATCCTCGAGCAGTTGAATGTTTTGCTCAAGAAGTATGAAGTTGATTGGGTAAAAGTAGGTATTCTGGAAAACAGCCAGTGTTTTGCTGCCATCAAAAGGCTCCTGCAAAAGCACAACCCGGAGATTAAAATCATTTGGGACCCAGTACTTCGCTCCTCTTCAGGCTTTCAGTTTTTCGAAAACGATCAAGAGTTGAGCACCTTACTTAAAGGTGTTTACCTGATCACTCCTAACCTCCCGGAGTTCGAAACACTTTTCAAAGAGGAGAAAAAAGCTGTGGATGCTTCATATCTATGCAACATTTACCTCAAGGGGGGTCATCATGAAAAATCACCGGGAACTGACTATTTATTTAGCCAGGGCAATAAAATGACATTCGCTGCTAATACCGTATCTATAGCCTCAAAACATGGCTCAGGATGCGTGTTATCTGCTGCCATTACTGCCAGCCTTGCCCTTGGTCAGGGTCTTCCTCAATCATGTATATCAGCCAAAACCTATACCGAAAAGTTTTTATCATCCCATAGCTCATTGCTGGGGTGGCACAATAAAACCAGCGTATCATGATCGACAAATTACATTTTATAACTCAGGAAAATGAACATTTCACCCACCTCTCGGCCATGGAAGAGGCGCTTAAAAATGGTGTCAGGTGGGTACAGCTCAGAATAAAAAACAGACCTGTTGCCGAAGTAGAAGCTCAGGCATGGGAAGCCCGAAGGCTTTGTAACAAGTATAGTGCACGGCTCATCATCAATGACCACCCCACTATTGCCAGTCTTATAAAAGCCGACGGTGTACATCTGGGCAAAGAAGATATGTCTGTAGTCTCCGCCCGAAAAATACTGGGAACATCAAAAATTATAGGAGCAACAGCTAATACACTGGAAGACATTATCGAACACAATGAGGCTGGTGCTGATTATATTGGTCTTGGTCCATTCAGGTTCACAACAACCAAGGAAAAACTTAGCCCTACCCTCGGACTGGAGGGCTATCGTACCATACTTTCAAAGTGTAGCGAGCATAATATCAACATTCCTATAATCGCTATAGGTGGAATTACCATCACCGACATACCGGCTTTGATCGGAGCGGGTGTTCACGGCATTGCGGCTTCGTCCATGATCATCAATGCGCAGGATATGCTTCAAACCACACAAACCATATTTGATATTGTAAAACAGCCAATAGATTATGCTAACAATAGCTAACAAAACGTTCAATTCCCGTTTGTTTACCGGAACGGGTAAATTCAACAGCAGCGAACTTATGAAAACTGCCCTACTGGAAAGTGGCAGTGAGCTCGTAACCATGGCGCTTAAACGAGTGGAGCTAAACAATGAAGAAGATCACATCCTCGGGTATCTGGATAACCCTCAGTTTAACCTGCTGCCCAACACATCAGGAGTACGCAATGCAAAGGAAGCAGTATTTGCCGCTGAGCTTGCCCGGGAGGCCCTGGAAACCAACTGGCTCAAACTGGAAATCCACCCTGATCCTAAATATCTATTGCCAGACCCCGTGGAAACCCTGCTTGCCGCAGAGCAACTGGTAAAGAAAGGTTTTATCGTTTTACCATACATCCATGCTGACCCGGTATTGTGCAAGAGGCTTGAAGAAGTAGGAACTGCTGCTGTTATGCCACTGGGGTCTCCTATTGGCAGTAACAAAGGGCTCAGGACCATCGATTTCCTGGAAATCATCATTGAGCAAAGCAACATACCCGTAGTTATAGATGCCGGCATAGGCTCTCCCTCAGATGCAGCAAAAGCTATGGAAATCGGAGCAGATGCGGTGCTGGTAAACACTGCCATAGCAGTTTCTGAAAACCCTGTAGCCATGGCCAGGGCTTTCAAAATGGCCGTAGAGGCGGGTCGGATAGCTTATGAAGCCAAACTGGCACAACCTACTGGTCACGCCAGTGCCAGCAGTCCATTAACCTCATTTATAGACGAACTATGAGTTTCAGCGAAGTTTTTGAAAAATACAATTGGGAGGATATAAAGGGGAAGATCTATGCAAAGACATCCCTGGATGTAGAAAGAGCCCTATCCAAATCTCAGCGAAATCTTGAGGACTTCATGGCCTTGATTTCTCCGGCAGCAACTCCATACCTGGAGCAAATGGCCCAATTAAGCCATCGGTTGACGCAAAAGAGATTTGGAAAAACTATTCAAATGTATATTCCGATGTATTTGTCTAACGAATGCCAGAACATTTGCGCTTACTGTGGTTTTAGCTTAGACAACAAAATCCCCAGAAGAACACTCACAGAGGAAGAAATACTATCAGAAATTGCTCATATCAAAGCTATGGGTTATGACCACATATTGCTGGTCACAGGCGAAGCCAACAAAACGGTAGGGACTGAATATTTCAAAAAGGCTTTAAAACTGATACAGCCATCTTTTTCACACATTTCTCTGGAAGTACAGCCATTGGACCAGCATGAGTATGAAGAACTGATCCCACTAGGACTGAATACTGTACTGGTATATCAGGAAACTTACCATGAAAATGATTACAAAAAGCATCACCCAAAAGGCAAAAAATCTAACTTCAATTACCGGCTGGAAACCCCTGACAGGCTGGGAAGTGCAGGTGTTCATAAAATTGGTTTGGGAGTTCTGTTTGGCCTTGAAGATTGGCGCGCAGATTCCTTTTTCACTGCTCTGCACCTGCAATACCTCGAGCGAAAATACTGGAAAACCAAGTACTCCATATCCTTTCCTCGTCTCAGACCACATGCAGGTGGGTTAACTCCAAAGGTTGAAATGACAGACCGGGAGTTGGTACAGTTGATCTGTGCCTACAGAATCTTAAATGAAGAGGTAGAACTGTCTCTTTCAACGCGGGAATCCAACAAATTCCGCGACAATGTTATTAAACTGGGGATCACCTCAATGAGCGCCGGCTCAAAAACCAACCCCGGTGGCTATGCCAATGCTCCTGAATCGCTGGAGCAGTTTGAAATTGACGATCAAAGATCTCCTGCTCAAATTGCTGAAATGCTTACAAGGCAAGGTTATGAACCTGTCTGGAAAGACTGGGATAGGGCGTATAGTTCTTGAGAGTCTGAAGACGGAAGAAAGAAGACAGAAGTGGGGGTCTGAGGTTCAGGCAGGGTGTTCGGTGATGATCGGTGTCAAGTAATCGGTTTTTGGAGGTGAAAAAGTAAACTTTTACCTCCATTCCATGGTCTGTACCCCCGACAAATCATTTTGCTTACTTGCCTGCATCAATAAATTCAGGGCAATCTATCCTAATTTCGGTATTAGCCAAATCAGATTTCAACAAGTTACAATGGTGACCGGTTTGAAGTTTTTCATAGAATTTGCAATTATAACAGCTTCTTTGAATGGTGATTACTCCGGATTTATTCAGATACCTGATCACTTGCAAAAGTGAATGTAAAAAGTCGTTTTTTTCCGAGTCTGAAATATTTTCCAGTGCCTGAAGTACTGGCAGACCAAAATCTTTCATCTCCTTTATTTCATTCTTCCCGGTTAATGTAGGCTTTATGGAATAACTGCGGCTGTCCTTATCATCAACCGTCTTCTCCACCAGTCCCTTTTTGATCAAAACTCTTACAGCATCACTGATCGTAGCTTTCGTAATATCGAATTCCTGAGCAAGGTAACTCACTGTACATAGCTGCTCATGATGAAAATGGATAAACATAAGGATCTGCATCTGGATAGGACTAAGGCTATGCTCTTTCCCCATACTCAGCTGCATAACCTTAAAGGCATGTGAGATCCGCTCCAGGGCAGCCACGATTTTTACATCGCGCTGGGTATGCTTCTCCGGATTAAAAATACTCATATCAGCAGTCACAGGTAAAATCCATAATATCTTTATACTTAGGTGCTACCATTTTATCTACCCTTACCAGTCTGTCAAAGCGTACCTCCTCTCCTGAAGCTAATACAAGCAGCTCCATACCATCACCATTCTTCAATTCTTTGGCCACGGCCGTCACCGTCAGAAATTCATGAATATCAGTAAAGTACTGCACCTTCACATAGGTTCTGGACTTAACCTTTTCCTGAACGAATTCATAAAAACTATCCATGTCAAATTAACTTTAAAACTCAAAAAAGCAGGGGCTTAACACCCCTGCATTTCTATAATATGATAACCTCGTGTTTCAATATCGAGCTGTACCTCATCCGTTGCCTGCTCAATATGACAAAATTTACATTCTCTGGCCGTCATTGACTGTCCCTCCTGCTCCTTACTTTTCAGGTATTCCTTACCATAATCAATCACCTTATCATATCCCAACTCCACCGGCACAAGAATATCAAAATGCATCAACCCTCCCTCTTTCTTTTTTACATAAGTATCAAATACAGAAACTTGCATCAAATTATAAATTTAGGATTCCTAACTAATTATCGCAAAAAAAGTTTTACTATTTTACAGTATAAGGCAACGACAGATCACCCGACAATACACTGTAGACCTCATACACTCCCAACATCGGTTTACCCGCATCTGTTGTGTTTACCTGCATAAAGGCAGCCACGGCATCATACTTAAACTCCTTCTGTTCATAAATTCTTTTCAAAGGCACCAATACCTTCAACTGTTTGCCCATAGTTAACACGCTGTAACCGGGAGAGTCCATATACATGGGCATACCTGGGTTTGTTGGAGGCAATACGACAGCATCAGTTTTTGCAAATTGTTTCACCGACAATCCGCCGGGAACCCGGTCATCACTTTGTAACACAACCCAATGTGTATGCCATACCACACCATCATTTTTGTAGTCCCTGTCATTGTTTTCATCCCACAGGGGCGTGTCATCAAAATCAGGGTGCGCTGTTATTGCCAGGGCAACGATGCCCTCGGTATCACCAAACGCAACATCTGTAGACTTCAGTGACGTGGGAAATACATAGCCAAGCACTGGCGCACCATTAAGCTGTCCTTTGGCTTTAGGTACGGTCTTTCCGGCCACTCCGGCTACATCAATCTGGAAAACCAGAAGATCCAACTCACTGTGATATTTCACGGATGCACCTTTAATGATCAGGTCTCTGGAAGCTTTAAACTCACTCCCTGGCTGAGCTACAACAGCTACAGAAAGCACAAAGCCCGCCAACAATAAAATTGCTTTTCTCATCATCTTATCCATTTTTAACATCGGTTAAACTTGCTCCAAAATTGATATGAAGTACATTTTGATTTAGCCATAGCGCCGGAACAGACTCTACTCCCACTACTTCGGCTTCGGGAATACGAGTTGGATCCTGGCCTAAATGAACTACCTCAGGGTCATACTTTGAGCGATCAATGATTTTCAAAATGTCCTGCTCTGCATTTACACAAACCGGGCAGCCTGCATGATAAAATACTGCTTTTTCCATAATAAGAATTGTTTAAATGATTACGCTGCAATTTTAGTTAGGATTCCTAACTATTACAAATAGATCTTTAAAAATTTTGAAATGGTTTAGTTAGATAATTCGAAAAATACTTCCCATTTTAAAGAAAAAATCAGCCATCACTTGCTGTCAGAACACATTAAAATCACTATTTATCGCACGCCGGAGCAACTATTCCCCTATTTCAGCCAAGGTTTTTCCGAAGGGCAGTTTTTGTGAAAAAACCGGCGGGTTTCATGAAGGATTTTTTTACGCTTGTAATTAATTTCTCAAAAGAAATTAATGATGATCCCAATAAAAAAATTATCTTGCCATAGTTTATAGTAACTTTAACACTCAGTATGCATCCTGACAAAGAATCAGATTTGTTAATGAATAAGGTGGAGCTCATCATGGAGTCGCCCACTGAAAGATCTAAGTATAAAAACATGCATTCAGAGGATGACAGGTTAGCTTTCTTTTGTAACCATTTCATCATGGATGATATGTCGGTAAGGCTAATGAAGAGAAGGTATCTACTCTCAAAACAGCACAGAGAGGCTTTCATTCAATCTGTAGATGACATAATAGAAAAACTGGAACGGTAATAATTCAAGCCACCGTAGTGAGCATTGAGTTATTCTCACAATTATCAGCCCCTGGAAGAAGTTCCTTTAACGTTTCAATAAGCACACACTCCGTTTTTATCAAATCATTGTTTCTCTGTGCAATCACATTGCAAATGCGCATTATTTCCTGTTTTTTTTCTTCGTCCAGATCATCACATTCTTCTACATAAAGTATCAGTGCTGTTAGCTTGGACTTTAAGTCGCATGTTTTATACCTAAGTCTAAAGGAGTGATTCAGGAGGTCTTTTCTGGGGTTAGAAGTTACCATAGGCCGATGATTTTTGGGATCAATATATAGATAGTAATAAATCTTCAGAATATGAAATTTTTTAAGCTCTTATTACATTCTAACATTTAGAATGTTAAGACTTTAGTAAAAACCACTTCTACCTACCCTTTATATGTCCTCCCGCTGACAGCTTAAAAAGTTAATCGGTTCAAATGCTGTCCTAAATCCTTTAACAGTACATAGTACAGATCTTTGAACAAACCCGCCTCTCTACGCTTGCTCTGGTAACTTACGCTTGATTTGGACAGAGCTTTCCTGACGCCCAAATGGTTGAGTTTCCCGTTGCAAGAAAGAAGCCCATTGGAGATGTCACTGACCGATGTGTTCTTAGCAAAATGGCAAAACAGCTTGGATACCAAATGAGTCCAGCTATCAAAACCTTTGCATCCTTTGTCAGTTTGTTTTCCTGCACCAATTTATTAAAAATCGGCCGATCAATCTTTTCAGGCTAAAATTCACGGCCTCTCATTAGTATTTAGGACGCTATTGATAAAAGATCAATTTAAAGCACTACTTATTGCATTCAGCAGATCGAATAATATTATATTTATCCCTCCCCCATATTTTATATTAACACTATTGACAGAATGAGCAAGAGCATACCGCAAGAGAACCAACCTACAACAACTTCTCTAAATAATAGCAAGAAAGCCGAAATAACAACAAACCGTGACAGCCTACAACAAGCTAACGCCTTCGTACATGGTACTGCCAGCTTTACTCCGCCCGCTACTCCACTTGAAACGGCAGCTAAAAGTATTAACGATCGCCCAAAAACCAGCCTGGAAATATCTGCGACTCAATTGGGCACCAATCCTCCCCTCACGCAGTTGCAAAAAAACGCAGCTCAATTAGATAAAAGCCAGAGCAAACCCTCAACTCTTCAGATGAAAGATGACCCTTTACCTTCCTCCATGAATACCGCTAACAACTCCTCTTCCAATGGTCTTCCTGATGCTGTCAAAAGCCAGATGGAAGGGGCTTTTAACACCGACTTTTCCAATGTTAAAATTCATAATAACTCCCCCAAAGCAAAAGATATAGGGGCTTTAGCATATACTCAGGGTAAGGATATCCATTTTGCTCCCGGCCAGTATAACCCTGACTCTAAAAGTGGGCAAGAGCTGATTGGTCATGAATTGACCCATGTGGTACAGCAAAGCCAGGGTCGTGTAAAAGCCACAACCCAAGCTAAGGGCCTGCCAGTAAATGATGATCCGGAACTTGAAAGGGAAGCTGATGAAATGGGTAGAAAAGCGGCTTCAACCAGTGAAGGCCATACTGCTCAACGTAAAGCGGCTAAAAGTCTGAATGGAACGAACATTGATGCTCCGATTCAACGGTTTGAAGCACCTTTGCATGAGAGTGCATCTCGTAATGCCCTTACCGCCAACGGTGACTTTTCTCAGGATGAGGCCAGCATGATATATTACGGTAACTGGATGCGTGATGTTAATCAGGCTTTTGTACCAGCGGCTATGGAAATGCTCGGTGCAGACACGTTATATGCCATGTTAAATTATGTGGCTCTACAGAAGTTCGGAAAGGCCCCTACTTCAGAACAAATGGGCTATTACATTCTTGCTGAACATTTGGATAGCCCGGTTGGCGCTATAGAAGGGTCTGAGTACAGCAAAACTCCTCCGAAGATTAAAGCCGAAATGGAGAATCAAACTTATGTGAATCCTGAAAAAGCCTCTACTACGCCAGAAAAATATAAAACCGCTCAACATTCAACCAACCCGGGTACCAGTGCAATACCAGGCAAGAGTCTGGGAATATTTGAAGTAGATAGTACCGGAGTAATGGGCTACATAAGGAGAACAAACCAGCACGTTGAAAAACGTCTGCAACTAGCCGCCGAAAAAGGAAGAAACGAAGAGGGATTTTTACACTTTGGAGCAGCCATGCATGCTGTTGAAGATCTTTTCGCTCATTCAAATTATGTTGAGATTGCTGCGGCAGAGCTTTTGAATGGTGAACTATCAGGAATATTTAAAGATCTTAGAGATGCCAACGGGAAGATAGAAATACAATCTTTCACTCCTGATGTGGGTGTACCTACAGGTTCAGGAAAAAAAGAGAAAAGGAGTGTATTAGCTACAGGTTCTTTTTCATCAGTAGATACTATGGAGTCTGTTGGGCATGAATTAACTCATATTCTGAGAGAACCCCCAAAAGCACCTGCATCACTTGAAGAAATACAGGCTCAAAATCAGTTTACAAAAAAGCTAGCGCAGCAAATGGATGTAAACCTGTCTGATCCGGGTAATCAGGAACAAATTATACAGTCAACAGGTATCCCTAAAAGTGTTTTAGTCACTCTCAACTTTATCGGCATTGAAAATATTGTAATGCTTCAAAATTCCATGGTTGAGGCGGCATGGAAAATTACACCTAAATGGACTAAAGCCATAACAATGGCTGTTAACACATTTATTTATAACAATGCTATGCTTCCCTTAGCAGATCAGATCGACTCTTTGGTACTTGAAACAAATGTTGCTGATTCCAGTATGGTAAGTGTACTTGAATCAAACAAAAGAGTTGTTGCCGATGAAGGGAAAATGAATGACTATATACAGCCTCAGCTTAATAAAATTGATACCAACGGAGACATGCGGGCATCGCGTTTGTCAGATGCTAAAACCCGGGTAAACACCTTGCAATCTACCCCTGAAAAAGCGGTTGCAGGCCCTTCTCATTCGCAAATATCTAAAGATCACAAGAACAGTGTGTTTTTTGGATTAGGTTTTCAATTGGCTGTAGCGGCCGATAAGAAAATAAAGGACAAAATGTTAAAGGTATGGGGAAACAAAAAAGCTGCAATCTCTTACGTAGATGGACTGGAAAAGAAACGTAAAGAGGATGCCGACAAGAATCTTGAAGAAGGAAAACATGTTATTGAACATGGCTATGCAGAAGGTGTTAAACCTGATCTAACTGCCGCCAAGAAGGAGTCCGCCGACTCTCTCAGACAGGTAAGTACCCTGCTTCTAAAACTTGACAGTGCTCCTGCCGATGTTCAAAAATACCTCAAAGATAATCATGAACTAATCAAAGCGACTGAAATTATAGGAAAGAATACCTATATAACTGAAAAGCTTGATAATATATTCAAAGTAGCAGACAGCAGTTTAAAAATTGTTGATAAAAACGTCCGACCTCTTGATCTTCAGAACGGCGCTAAGTTATTGAAAGACTTGGCTAATAAAGCAGAAGCAGCAAACTCTCTGGAAGCAAGGGAGCAGGTTTATGGGCATATGATCACCATGCGCGCTCAATTTGTTAAATACCTGATATCCAACCAAAACAAACAAGGCTTTGAGCGTAATAAGGTTTCCTATGCAGCCGTACTGACTGCAATGGACAGAGCAATTGCTTTTAACGCTCCATCATACACTTCTCATCAGAAAAATATCCTGGAGGGATCAGAGCACGTAAAAGGTTTTTCTGCAAACTTACAAGGCAACCTTACCGTGAACTCTGGTTTCAAGCAGAGTGCTATAAGTACAGGAAACACAAATATAAATGAGCTACTAACCACCAGTCGTCAAATTATCAATCACCCAAAAGAGAATAACTGGTGGAAGGATACAGTAAAAGGCTATATTTTATCAAACAAAGATGTTGTCAAAGACTACATCAAAGCTCGTAATATGGGATTTGCAACATTTAGAGGAACCGATGAGCATTAACAACGGATTCTAATCCGTGATGCTTTTAACTACTAGTTATCAGATATAAAATTGTATTGCACGCCTTGAAAACCCCGGATGTCTTGATATTTTACAGGTAACACCAATGTTCCGTGTTTGGTTAAAACACCGTACTCATTGGCGATTCTTGCAATATAGTGATCACCATTGCGTATGCTTTCAAGCTCATCAAATGCAGGCTCTACAATTTCCTTTCCTTCTGTATTAACTAAGCCATACTTTCCTGTTTTTACTACTGGCGCCAGCCCATTCCTGTAAAAAAACTCTACCTCATCATACTCAAAAGGCACTTTAACATCTCCATCAGTATTTATATACCCATATTTGTTGTCACTCAAGCAGGCGGCCATACCATGGGTAAACGGTGTCATAAAGCTGTAACCATTAATAATTTCTTTCCCTTCCTTAGTTATTACCCCAAAAATTTCGCCGGGGAAGGGTCCTGTATTATCCGGTTTGATGGCCTTTTTTCTTACTACGGCCCTTTCGTCCGAGAAGTAATATATATCAGTATATCCAGAATCTATCTCCAATAACATATGACCTTCCTGATCAACATATCCTTTACTTCCATTCATAATATAGGGAATCCAGCCAATTTCATCTGTTACAGGGGGCACATTGACCTCGCTTTTAATTTTCACAATTCCGGTTCGAATATCAATTAAAAAATTAACAGAATCTGTAAAGGCCCAAACCTGTGGATACAAATAAACCTGATCAAAAAATACAGTACGTTTGTTTGCCCTTATCGAGGGAAATTTTATTTCAATTACAACTTCATTTTGCTCATTAATAACACCTGATTTTCCGCCCTCAGTCACAATATACCTGTTAGTATAAGCTGTTTCTATACGATCATATAATCTTTGAACTAGAATTTTCCCACCTGCTTTTAGCAATCCCCACCTTTTATCATCCCTTACAAGGAACCTCTCCTGATTAGTGTAATCCTCTTTCACTTCATTGTAAACAGGCTCCAGCAAAACTTCTCCTTTTAAATTCATAGCCCCCTTACCTGTCTCCTTTTCAAAAACAATGGTCTCAAAGGTTTCCATAAACTCCGCATCAATAGCTTCAAATTCCAACAAGGCTTCACCCTTGCTATTAATTACAGCGTGCTTACGTAGTTCTTTCTTTCCTGTTGAAGAATCTTCTAAAAAAGTAACAATAGCCAAATCATTAATAACCGATTTGCAGTTATCATAAGACGGTTCAACAATCCATTTCTCATTCCCATCAATCAGCCCCCATTTACCCTCAAGTTTTACCCAAATGTGCAGGTCAGCTTTCTCCTTTTTTGATTGTGCGTGGAATTCATTCATTAATAAAAAAAATAAAACAACTATCAGTAGTAATCTGGATATTAATGTTTTCATACCATAAATGTCTTACGCCGTAAATATAAAGCTTCTGATCAAACCATCTAATACTTTCAAAACAGTTATGCCAGAACTAAAATCATTCCTGGTTAAATATTGCACCTCAAATCCATTTGATCATTTTCTGTTGTAAAGTTTGTAATTTTACAGTCACAATAACTTGACCAACTTTAAACTTATACATAAATCTTGTCGTTCGATCCTCTTAACATTGATCTTCCTGTAGTAGACATTATCTCTGAAGTCAGAAGCAATCTTAAAAAAGACAACACGCTAATTGTCAATGCTCCTCCAGGTGCTGGAAAAAGCACATTGCTACCCCTTGCTCTACTCCATGAACCTTGGTTAGAAGGGAAGAAAATACTCATGCTTGAGCCTCGAAGGCTAGCGGCCAGATCTATTGCCTATCGCATGTCTGAGTTGATTAGTGACGACGTAGGCAAAACCATAGGTTATCGCATCCGTTTTGAAAATCGCACAGGCTCTGACACCAAAATAGAGGTGCTAACCGAAGGTATTCTAACACGTATGATCCATAGTGACAATGCTTTAGAGGGAGTGGGACTCGTAATATTTGATGAATTTCATGAAAGAAGTATCCATGCTGATGTAGCACTCGCCTTATGTCGCGAAGCTCAACAAGTACTCAGACCCGACTTGCGCATTATGATTATGTCTGCAACGCTGAATATGCCTCAACTTACGGAACTTCTTAATGCACCGGTTTCAGAAAGCCAAGGACGACAGTACCCCGTTGAGGTAATCTATGATGGTGAATCAGATTTAATGATGCTTCCGGAAATGACAGCTAAAACTGTAAAAAAGGCGGTAAAAGAAAATGAAGGGGATGCTTTAGTATTTTTCCCGGGAGAAGGAGAAATAAGGAAATGTGAAGAATTGCTAAAAAGGGCATTACCTGACTTTGTCATTCACCCATTATATGGAAAATTACCTCAAAACAAACAATACAGCGCCATTATGCCCGACAAAAAAGGGCGACGCAAAATAGTACTGGCTACTTCAATTGCAGAGACTAGTCTTACCATTGAAGGAATTAAAATTGTAGTTGATACAGGCTATGGACGTACTTCTCGCTTCGATCCAAAATCTGGGTTATCGAGACTGGAAACCGTCCAGATCACTAAAGATTCAGCAGACCAACGGGCAGGGCGCGCAGGACGCCTAAGTGCCGGGGTCTGTTACCGGATGTGGACTAAAGCAACTCATGAAAGGCTTGGAGAACACCGTGTACCTGAAATTATGGAAGCGGACCTGGCTCCTCTGGTACTGGATATGGCGCAATGGGGAATAGTAGATGCGCATCAGCTCACCTGGCTCACTCCTCCTCCAAAAGGTGCCCTTTCCCAAGCCTCTGACACACTTCATCAGCTCGATGCTCTACAAAACGGGCGCATTACGGAGCATGGTAAAAATATACATCGCCTACCCTGCCACCCAAGGATTGCGCATATGCTACTGATGGCTGAGGATGATGATATGCTTGAACTGGCCAGTGATGTGGCCGCCATTCTTGAAGAAAGAGACCCATTACCCAGAGAATCCGGCATAGATATCAACCTCAGGATTGAAGCCTTAAGAAGGTACCGAACAGGCAAGGGACAAGGTAAAAAGTTTGGAAGAATAGAAAAGGTAGCCGCTTCATATCGTAAATTGTTCGACAAAGATGAGGAAAATGGACCTGTAGATCCATATGCAACCGGCGTGCTATTAGCTCATGCTTACCCGGAACGTATAGCTTATGCTCGCCCCGGAAACAACGCTCAGTTTCAATTAGCTAATGGAAAGTATGCCATGGCAGGCCACCGGGATGACCTGGCTCACGAACCCTGGCTAGCTATAGCTAATGTCGATGCCCGAGATGGTATGGGAAAGATCTTCATGGCATCGCCCCTGAACCCAAAAGACCTTGTGCCTCTGGTAAAAGAACAGGAGATAATTACTTGGGACACTCGCAAAGGGGGATTAATCGCCACAAGAGATATGCGCATTGGTTGTATTGTGTTGCAATCCAAACCACTGCCCTCACCTGACAGCAAACATTTGGTAAAAGCCATTTCTGAGGCTGTAAAAACTGAAGGGGCCAACTTACTGAATTTTGATGAAAGCGTTACTCAATGGCAAAACCGAGTGCTCAGCATTAGGAAATGGCGACCTCAGGAAAACTGGCCCGACGTGAGCACCCAAACTTTACTCATCACCAATGAGGAATGGTTATCTCCCTATTTGGATCAGGTGAAAAAACCTGAAGACCTCAAGAAAATTAACCTGGTAGATATACTTCACCATTCCCTGGATTGGGAAAAGCAAACAACCCTTGATCAACTGGCACCATCCAGAATTAATGTTCCCAGTGGATCGGCCGTTAAGTTACAGTATTTAGCTGATGGCTCTTCGCCCGTACTTGCTGTCCGGCTCCAGGAAGTATTTGGACTAGCTGACACACCGAAAGTCAATGAAGGGAAAAATTCTGTACTCATGCACTTGCTATCGCCAGGATTTAAACCAGTTCAGGTAACATCAGATCTGCGAAGTTTCTGGGACAATGCTTATTTTGAAGTAAAAAAGGAACTTCAAAGGCGTTACCCTAAGCACAGCTGGCCCGAAGACCCCTGGACTGCCGAGGCTTTAAGGGGAGTGAAGAAAAGAGACAAGAAATAAGTTAAAAATCCTTATAGTTCTGTCTTTGCTGTTTTTTCTCTGATTGCTTCTGTTTGGCTTTTAACCTTTTTTCTATGGCCGCTTTGGAGGGCTTGGTGGCCTTTCGCTTTTTCTTAACCTTAAAAGCTGCCTTTAGGAGTTTGTAAAACTTGCTAATAGCCTCTTCCTTATTTTTAAGTTGCGAGCGTGCAGACTCTGAAGTAACAATAAGTATGTTGTCATTACTGATCTTGTTGGTGAGCTTACTAGCTATAGTTGCCTTTTCTTCGTCACTAAGCAATTCCGAAGCCATTACATCAAACCTCAACGTAACCTTGGTATTGACCTTATTAACGTTTTGCCCACCCGGACCACTGCTTCTGGAAGTAACAAACTCCCACTCTCCACTAAAATCCCTATCGTAAACTTTCTCACTCATTTCTCAAAGATAACCTAAGCTACAACTATCTACCACTTCCCCTGAGCATAAAGTCCTTCTCTACTATACCACACTACTATGAGAGCTAACCCGGCCGATGCTACATCGATCATAACAAAGGCAACTTCCTGATGCACCAGGTAATTGTATCCCTGCCAAAGCATGGACGCGATAAGTACAATTGAGGAAACCAGTCTTACTTTAGAAAATAACAAACAAACAGCAATAAGAATATCTAAAAGACCAATGAAGGACACTAAAGAACAGGAATATCCCCAGATCACCAGATCTGTATATCTACCAGAAAGGCGCATAGCACCTGAAAATACAAACTGAAAGCACAAAAGAAGAATAAGGATCCAGAGAAAAATTTGTTGACTGCGTTGAGGCATATTTTGAGTTTTTGGACACTGATATTCACGGCTTTTTGTATTACCAGGTTAAACCTTTTATATAAATAGCATAAATACTCCGACCAAAAACGCTTTTATTATTACCAATAACATTACCTCCATAAAAGAATGACCACCTGCATGTTATAACCAAAAAATTACCAATTAACAAAAACAATAGTTATATTAGGCAATCTTTTCAAACCACTTTTGGTTTTACTTTGGCTATCTGAGCCGTTTTCTTTTAACCTTTAAAACATTTTTTTATCGAATTTATAGTCAAAACAGTCATTTTTTCAGCTCTATTTTTTTCATCATTCACTGGTTATTCTCAGAGTAAACCAATGCCTCTTCCTGCCGATACCTATGAGAATAAAAGCATCCCGGAGTTATTAAGCTCAGAAATAAAAAAGGCTTTATCTTACTACCCTGAATTGCAAAACACCAGAATTGATTTTGTATTTAGAGACAATATCAGAAATGCAGTAATGCAGGCTCAACCAAGAGTAAAAACCCTTTTTAAGAAGAAATACAAACGTGTCTATAAAGTAAAAATCAGCAGGTATCTTACCCTGAACGACAGCACTATGGGAATAGAGCATGTTCCGCACGAAATTCTGGTAGGTTGGCTCGCTCATGAGTTAGGCCATGTTTTGGATTATCTGGACAGAAGCTCATTTCAAATGGTCGGATTTGGCTTTAAGTATCTCACTTCCAAGCCATTCCTTATGAAAGCTGAGCGTCAGGCTGATACCTTCGCCATCATGCATGGATTAGCGGATGAAATTGTCAAAACAAAAAAATACATACTGAACCAAGAAGATCTCCCAAAAGAATATAAAGACCGAATAAACCGGTTATACATCTCTCCGGAAGAGGTACGGCATATCGAAGAAGAAATGGAATCCATTTAGTACCAAACGTACGTCTCCGAAGGGTTAAGGGATAACAATTGAAGAAATAAATTTATATCGAAGATATTTCCATGTAACGTTTGAGCCCCCTGTCTTCGTGTACCTTTTTTCTGTAATTAATTCGATTTTGATTACAAAATATGCATTAACAGAAACAAGGCTTTCGTGTTCCAACTTGGATATTATTTAAAATTCGTATGAAAAATTTCAGTTTCCTCAATAATTTATTATAATTTGTATTCCCATAATTTTTAACTATGAACTTATTTAAGTATCGCACTGGTGTCTATATCTTAGTTTTATTGTTAACTTTTTCATGTAAGACGTCTCAAACCGCCAAATCTGACGAAGTAGATGAAGAGCCTCAGATTATTCGCAGTTCTGATATTATTCTGGTTGATAAAGAATTGAAGGATACTTTGGAGGGCTATTTCAGGTTATTTTCTAAAATGGATCTTAACGATACTGGAAACAGAGATGCCAAAATGGAAGAAGTCTTCGAATATTTCAGTTCTCCTGATACACCAGTTTTTTTTGCGCTTTATAACAATAAGGGTGAGAAGTATTATGACAAACCTGTTACCATATCCAATTACCTATACTACCTGTATGACACCCGCCAGGCTCCTCACGTTATTCAAGCTGTCAAGTTAGATGAATCTCAGAAAAAAATCACCCAAATAGAACTAGCTATAAAATAAAACACAATCACCTGATATTTTAAGCCCCAATCGACCATGACTTATAAAGTACTGTTTTGTTTATATTTTATTTTGGTGTTTTTTTCCACTCCCGACACCCCATGTATAGGGCAGTCATCTGCAGATTATTTCGAAGAAGAAGAACCTATTGATCCTGAGCAAAAGCTTAAGGTTGACTCCATGGCCATGGAGAAAATCAGGGATCTCAGCAAATATATAGCCATTATCGGCAGCAAAAACACCCCATTCTCAGAAGCCAATCGTGTAGTATCCAGAGCTCTGGAACTATTTGCGGAAGGAAGCGTCATTGGAGTTTCCTCATTGGATAAAGAGGAAGTTAAACAGTACGAGATCAAAAAGTATTTTGAAAGACTCATGGCACTAAGCTATGATCAAGTAAAAATCCAGTGGTTTGATATTCAGTATATCAGTGACCTGGAAATGACCCCCGATGGCAAGTATGTAGGTGTAGTTACTATTTATCAAAAATTTGAGGGGCTTCAAGGAGACGCCTTAATTTATAAAGATGTAACCAAAAAGGATATCACTATATATGTTGAACGCAAGATTATGCAAGTAGAAGGTACCCATGTTAATTTTTGGGATGTATTACTTGGCGACATAGTTGTAAGCGAAACTGTTTTATGAAAAGAAGAAGCATATTTTTAATTTTTGTAGTGGCTTTATTGTGTTCCTCTGAAGCAATGGCTCAAGGAGTATCTTACCTCGAAGGTAATGAGTTTGTACTCGCAGAAACCAAACAGGTTAATCAGTTTTTCCGCAGATTTAATGGAGAAGAGGACTATGACGGCACGAGGTTCTACAGTAGTGATTCTCTATACCACGACCCCATGCTGCGCCAGGTTTATTTGTCTAACCTCTTTGACAAACAGGATTACAATATGCCTGACTCCATGAAAAACAGTTTCATATTTAACGTTACAGACAGGTATTCTCCAAAATATTTAAATCATAGAAAAAACGACTGGTATGCGCAGGTGGATGTAATTATCAACTACGAAAATCAGAAACATCCATGTACCTTGTTTTTAAAAATGGAAAGGGAAAACAAAGGTACGAAATGGGTACTGGCGAATGTATATTTCCAACCTTTCACCAGTATGTTTAAAGGTGTTGATTTTTTTGGGAATGAACCTTATAAACCAGGCCCCTACCTTCACCCCAAAAGTCATGAAATAAAGTTTATTAACTTAAAAAAGGCTTTTGACAGGTTGGGTGAAATTGAAAAGTATGCTGCCAACGAGTTTAACCCTGACTATCTTACGCTTTTCATTTATGAGCTTAAGCGAGGGAATGCAGAATTTCTTGATGTGAAAAATGTAAAATTTCATTTTTTTCAAGTAGACAACTGGTATTTTGAGCTGTCATCGCTAAGCCGCAAGAATATGAACTCTGGCTGGCTAATAACTGACCTGATGAGGGTAGCAGAAAAAGATAAAGAGATTTTAAGAAAATATATTTTCTTTCATGAGAATAATCATGCTAATTAATTTTGAATAAAATCCCAATTAAGATGAGACTTGGAGCTGTAAGTATATTGATGATCGCAATGCTGCTAAGCAGCATTAATATTGCAAATGCTCAGAGCGATGAGGAGAAAGTAAAAGTATCTGAACTTATGAAGTTCCTGGAGTTCACGCTCAATACTTTAGGTGATCCCGAAGTTGCTGTAGGCGATAAGAAAACCATCACCGATCAGAGCTACCTCAAAATCTTCCAGGATGAAAATGTCCAGATTGAAGATGACCTCTCTGAGAGGAAGGTATCCATCAATAAAAATATTCAGTCATACCTTCAAGATGTAGACATACTCTTCAAGGAAGTAAAATTCCAATTCGACATCAGCAAAATAGAAAAGCATACCACTGCTGCTCAGAAAGATTACTTCAAAGTCACCTTCATGCGTACCATAACCGGAACTTCAGCTGATGGGGAAAAAGTGGAAAACGCTAGTGTAAGATATGCTGAAATCAACTATGCCCCAACCCAACAAGTTTATAAGGTCGCCAGCATATACTCTTCAGGGATCAGGGATATGCAAACATTCCAGACGTGGTGGGACGGGCTCAACTTTGAATGGAAAGTAGTATTCCAAAGAGCCGTAGGTAGCACCGTAACCCCGAGTGAGTCCCACAAAGTGATGGGCATCAAAAAAATTGATATTTCCTACAATAAATATATTACTGACCTTAAACCTTTAGCAAAACTTACCGCTCTGGAAATACTTAACTTTTCCAGCACTGGAGTTAATGACATATCCATATTGTCTCAGCTCTCTAACCTAAGAGAGGTTTATATGTCTAACACCGGTGTGCAAAGCCTGGAACCCCTTAAAGCACTTGAAAGCCTGGAGGTAGTATATTTCGAAAATACAGCCGTAACTTCACTAACTCCCATTGCACCACTCAAATCACTAAAAAAAGTGGTTTGCATCAACACCCCAATTGACCTGTCTGAAATTCGAAAATTTGAAGAAACTAACCAGTCTTGCAAGGTACTATATGAAACTGCCGATCTCATGAACTGGTGGAATAACCTACCCTTGGCATGGAAAGAAAGCTTTAAGGAGCAATTTAGCATAGCAACAACACCTCCAACAGGTGAGGATCTGGCTAGAATAAAATCTGCTGAAAAAATAGATATCGAGGGCAAATACGATATATACTCATTGGACCCTATTGCTGATCTAAGCAATGTAAAATTCTTAAACCTGAAAAAATCAGGGGTAACTTCGCTCGAACCACTCAAAAAGTGGTCTAGCTTGGAAAGACTGGATCTCTCCGATACACATGTAGATTCTTTAGGACCGGTCAATAGCCTGAGCCTTAAGCTTCTCGTTGCTGATTACTCAAAAGTAAGCAAAGAAGAACTCGCCAGGTATGAAGCCAAACACCCTTCAACTACCGTAATCTATAAAACGATGGACTTTACCATCTGGTGGATCAAGCTATCTGAAGAATGGAGAGATATTTTTGCGAAATCAATCGGCTACATAGGCCCAACAGATAAACTACCTTTAAAAAACCTATATCAAATCCTTGAACTTAAAAAGCTTGTGATACCGGAAGGCAGCGAGATTGAAAACATTACACCATTGGCATCTCTCAAAAACTTACGAGAACTGAAAGTCAGCAAGGTAATGAAAATTTCAGACCTTTCTCCATTGTCAAACCTGACCAAACTGGAGTCCCTGGATTGCTCGTACAACCCCGTTGTAGATCTGACACCCCTAATACCCCTTAAGAGCCTAAAAACGCTCAACATTGAGTACACAAGGGTATCTGACCTTGATCCTTTAAGTGAAATTGTCAGCCTGGAATCCCTCCATGTCTCTGGCACAAAAATAAATAACATTAATGCCGTGCGCAGGCTAAGCAACTTGAAGGAGATTTCATTACAAAACACATCCGTCAGTAACCTGTCACCTCTATTCACATTAATACACCTGGAAAAAGTTTCTTGCTACAACACCAAACTGTCACAAAAAGATGTAAACGGTTTTAAAAATACCAAACCATCGTGTGACATAACTTTTTACTAACGGAGCATCACAACAAAAACAAATAAAGGCCTTTGAGATTATTTCAGAGGCCTTTATGTTTCTATTAAAAGTAAACAAGAATCATCAAACCAAAAGTATGCTAATTATAAATCAGTTCTTCATAAAGAATATAAATCGACATTAAAAGAACAAACCACCCAAACCATCATTTGAGCCTTTCATTTGCTACAAACCTTGATACGTAAGAGCCTATAAATATTCCCAAGATAGCTGCTGCGGTAAAAGGGATCAAAAAACTCCATTCAATAGGCTGTTCCTCTATATCCCCTATAAAACCAATTAATGATTTAGCTGCGATTTCCCGCCCGAATACAGGCTTTCTACCCTGATATAGAAATGTTTAAAAAGTTTTCACTTTACAAACCGTACTTTAAAGCATTTTTAAATATGAAAAGAGAAATTTAATTTTTTTCAATTCGATATTTTCAATAATTTTTGAGAGTTTTGTTGAACCAGAATTAAAAGAGATTCGTTAAATCTCATCAATGAAGATCAGAACGACCATAATATTTCAGTTGCTGTCAATTTTTATTGCTGCACAAGTACTTAATATAAGTATGAATGTCAGCGATAACCTTATAGGCAAAAATGGTCCCGGCTATAAATACATCAACGAAATAGAAACCGTTGTAGAACTTATAGCTGAAATAGTACTAAGCCATACTGATGTCATCCCTGAAACTCATATACCTGGAGGAACCCTTGGCTTTGAGGAAGAGGAAAAACACTTTCTAGAAGAAAAGGAATTCATACACACTAAGGACTTTATTCCGGATTTACTTTACAACAGTCGCTGTTTTTATAAATCCATCATTTTCACCAATCATGTGACAGAGGTAATCACACCACCTCCAAAATCCTGATCTATTCTTCCCATAGGTAATTAATTTTTTTTCTTCTTCAGTTTACAACTGAAGGCAATAGCACATGCTTCCCTTTGAAGGGAGTTATGCTCTAATCTGCCTTTATGGTATCTGCATACCACAAAGTCAGAGATATTATAATTATTGAATAGATAAAACATGATTAAACAAAGTATATTTTCACACCCGAAAAATGACTTTCCAGCTGGTTTGGTTGTATTTCTAGTGGCGCTTCCCCTTTGCTTAGGAATAGCACTTGCTTCCGGAGCACCTTTATTTTCAGGGCTTATAGCCGGTATTGTTGGCGGTATAGTAGTAGGCTCCCTGAGTGGATCCAACGTTAGTGTCTCAGGTCCTGCTGCAGGCCTGACAGTTATAGTACTCTCAGCCATTGAGTCCCTGGGATCATTTCAAGCGTTTTTGGTAGCTGTTACCATTGCAGGAGCCATACAATTGCTTCTTGGCGTATTGAAAGCTGGAATTGTAAGTCACTATTTCCCATCATCAGTTATCAAAGGCATGCTGGCCGCTATTGGCCTTATACTCATATTGAAACAAATTCCGCATGCCTTGGGGTATGACGCAGACTTTGAAGGCGATGATGCCTTTATACAACCCGACGGCGAAAACACTTTTTCCGAGCTTTTAAATGCAATTGGGGCACTTCAACCTGGAGCTATCATTATAAGTGTGCTCGCACTGGCAGTTTTGATCCTTTGGGATAGGCCCAAATTAAAGGAAATCACATTTTTCAAGATCGTACCGGGTGGCCTGGTTGCAGTAGCTCTTGGTATAGTACTTAACCAAATCTATGCTCTTGTAGCTCCTCAGATGGTACTACAAAAAGACCATATGGTTCAGCTACCTGTTGCTTCGGATTTTTCTGAATTCCTGGGGCTTTTCACCACTCCAGACCTGTCGGTAATTACCAACCCTCAGGTATATATTATTGCCCTGACCATAGCTATTGTAGCAAGTTTGGAAACGCTATTATGTATCGAAGCCACTGACAAGTTAGACCCTCAGAAAAGGATAACTTCAACCAATAAGGAATTAAAAGCTCAGGGAGTGGGTAATATACTTAGTGGACTAATAGGAGGATTACCCATGACTTCAGTAATTGTGAGAAGTTCTGCCAACATTGACGCAGGGGCTAAAACAAAACTGTCTGCAATTATTCATGGTGTATTATTATTCATCACCGTCATCTTCATTCCTAATATTTTAAATATGATACCTCTGGCATCCCTGGCAGCAATATTACTGGTTGTGGGTTATAAGCTTGCAAAAATATCGCTATTCAAATCCATGTACTCATTAGGATGGGATCAATTTATTCCTTTTGCAATTACTGTATTGGCTATTTTGTTTACTGACCTTTTGAGAGGTATAGGTATAGGGATGGTATTCTCAATATTTTACATTCTTAGAAACAATTACAGAACAGCATTCCATTATAACAGTGAAGACAGCGAAAAAGGTAAGAGGATCAACATTCGCTTATCGGAGGAAATGACATTCCTGAATAAGGGAAGTATGCTAGTGACCCTGAGAGATATCCCAGAAAACTCAGAAGTAGTGATCGACGGAACTCACTCAAAAAATATTGATCATGATGTAAAAGAAGTTATTCAGAACTTTTTGGAAACTGCTAAACATAAAAATATTAAATTAACAATTAAGAATATAGGACAATGGAAAAATCATACAGCAGGCTTATAGAAGGCAACAAGAAATGGGTTGGGGAAAAATTAAGCCTTGACCCCTCTTATTTTAAAAATATGGCTAAAGGACAAAGTCCTGAGTTTTTATGGATTGGATGCTCTGACAGCCGCGTACCTGCCAATGAAATCACTGGCACACAATCAGGTGAGATATTTGTACACAGGAATGTGGCTAACATGGTGGTACACACTGACCTTAACTTCCTTAGCGTATTACAGTATGCAGTACAAGTGCTAAAAGTTAAGCACATTATTGTATGTGGTCACTATGGTTGCGGCGGGGTACTTACCGCAATGTCTAAAAACAATGCTGGACTGGTAAGCAACTGGTTAAGAAACATTAAAGATGTATACCAAAAGCATTCTCAAGTGCTTGATGCTATTGATGATGAAAATGAAAGAGCCAATAAACTTGTAGAACTCAACGTAATTGAGCAAGCATCAAACCTGGCAAGGACTTCATTTGTTCAAGAAGCATGGGCTGAGCGTGATCTTCATGTACATGCATGGGTCTATGGTCTTGATTCAGGAACAATAAAAGAACTTGGAGTGACCATCAAGGGCGCTGAAGATCTGGAGGAAATCTATCGATACAACCTCAATCAATTGGTAAGCTAAAACAAGCTTAACCCGTCAATAAAAAAGAGGTCACTGCATGGCCTCTTTTTTATAATCGCAGAAAACAAGCCACTTCCATTCAACTATCTCTGCCCCTCCCTCATTTCCCTATTCCATGGTAAGACAGCAACTTTATGATCAAATCATACGTTTATTTGAACATTTATGGCTTATAAAAGTGTTACTTTATAAGCGTAATCTGAATACAACTATATGAGTCTCCGCAATAGAAAAATAAAAATATGGGGCGTTGGAACACTGATCATTCTTATCGCTTTGGCATTTTCCAGCCCCAGCGACCGCTACTTTGAAATTGCTAAAAACCTGGACATTTTTGCCACTTTGTTTAAAGAAGTAAATGCCCTCTATGTAGATGAAGTTAACCCCAACAAGGTAATAAAAACAGGCATTGATGCCATGTTAGCCTCCCTTGATCCATACACTAATTACATCCCGGAAGATGATATAGAAAACTTCAGAACCCAGAGTACCGGACAATACGGTGGAATAGGTGCCATCACCAGTCGTTTAAATGGTAAAATAAAGGTTGTAATGCTCATTGAAGGCTATTCAGCTGAGAAAAATGGATTAAAAATCGGAGACGAGGTTATTAAAATTAATGACATCGATATTCGTGAACTGTCCAGAGAAGAAACCAGCGAATTGATGAAGGGACAGGCTAACACTCCTGTCTCCCTAACGGTTTTGAGATATGGTAAGTCAAGCCCAATAACTCTGAACTTTAAACGAGAAAAGGTAAAAATAAGCAATGTACCCTATTATGGCATGGTTTCATCCGACATAGGCTATGTTAAACTTACTGAGTTCACTATGCAGGCAGGTAAAGAAGTTAGGAACGCAGTAAACGAGTTAAAAGATAAAGGGGCAAAAAAAATCATACTGGATGTAAGGGATAACCCTGGTGGGTTGCTTATTGAAGCTGTTAATATCACCAATGTATTTTTACCTAAGGGAAAGGAAGTAGTCTTCACAAAAGGTAAACTCACAGAGAATAATGCAACATACAAAACTTTAAATAACCCTGTAGATGAAGAAATCCCCTTAGCCGTATTAATCAATAGTGGTAGTGCCTCTGCGTCAGAAATTGTTGCCGGCACCATCCAGGATTATGACAGAGGTATAATCATTGGACAGAAATCATTCGGAAAGGGACTGGTGCAAATCACCCGACCATTGTCTTACAATTCTCAGTTAAAAGTTACAACTGCGAAATATTACACTCCAAGTGGTCGGTGCATACAGGCGCTTGACTATTCATTCAGAAATGAAGATGGTAGTGTAGGCGCCATCCCTGATTCTATGAAAATGGAATTTACTACTTCCAACGGAAGAATTGTAATGGATGGTGGCGGTATAGACCCGGACATTACCGTAAAAAAAGACCCTCTCTCCCCAATTGCCAGATCGTTATATACCAAAGGTTACATCTTCGACTATGCAACAAAATACCACTTTGAACATGAAACCATTAAGGATGCTAAGAACTTCAAACTCTCCGATGCAGAATATCAGGCTTTTGTAAACTGGTTGTCTGACAAAGATTATGGCTATACCACTCAGGTAGAAAAAAAGCTTGAAGAACTAACCAAAAATGCTAAAAAAGAAAAATACTACCAAGATATTAAAGCAAGGCTTGCTGATGTAAAAACTACTCTTGAAGATAGCAAGAAGAATGATTTGATCGATTTCAGGCATCAGATCGCTTCTTTGCTCGAAGATGAAATTACTTCAAGATACTATCTGGAGAAAGGCTCGGTAGAGTCCACATTTGACAGTGACGATGACATTATAAAAGCTATCGAAATTCTTAACGCCCCTGAAAAGTATAACCAAATACTCGGAAAGAAATAGTAGCACCCCATTACATAAAAAGATCATTAAGGTATTTATTTATGTATTGGGTGTTTTTATCCTGATTCAAATCTCAGACAGTTGTCTGGGTATAAGAATGAACAAAGACGAAATCGATGATTATTTCGCAAACAGGCCTCAAAAACCGGTGATCCGACAATATGGTCACGATGACCATAACATCAACTACGCTGAAATAGGCAATAAAAAACTTCCCGCCATTATATTCCTACACGGTGCACCTGGATCGTGGACCGCTTTCATTGGCTTCTTCTCAGACACCGCACTAATTGATAAAGCAAACAATCCTGGTATTGCATTTGCATTTTTAACCCAAAAACAAAGCCCATGACAAGACCTCGGCAAACTATTATCTACCTTGCTTATGCCTGTATATCTTTATTTGCTTGCACTAACGAAACCGAATTCGAGATTAAGAATGACAAAATAAGGTCATTGATCAAAGTTGGAAGTGACTCTATAAATGCCCAGGCTTACTTTCCTGACAGAGATGTGAGAAATTATTTGCACGGCGAGTTCAATGACTTCTACAAAGAACGAGAGTATAACCTGGCCTGGCTTAATTTCGATGAGCCTGAAAAATGGGCAGATGAATTACTCGAAGCTTTAGACAGCGCACCTGAACACGGACTGAGATCTGAAAGCTATGAAACAAAGAAAATAGAAGAGCTTTTAAACTCCATATACAATATCGAAAGTCAGAAAGAAAAGAGAAAGAAATGGCGAAAAAAGCTGATTAAAACAAAAAAATTTAAGGAGAAAATGCGAGAAGAGGATACCGTACGCTTTAAGGATATTGCTCAATTAGACTTTTTGCTTACCGCCTCCTACCTCACGTATGGTTCGCACCTCCTATCCGGTAGAATAGAC
This sequence comes from Fulvivirga marina, assembly GCF_016775155.1. GTDB lineage: Bacteria > Bacteroidota > Bacteroidia > Cytophagales > Cyclobacteriaceae > Fulvivirga > Fulvivirga marina. The sequence continues at coordinate 189,968 of NZ_JAEUGD010000004.1, forward strand.
CCCAATGAAAAAGAAGAATGGTTTGCTCCAAGGCGTAAAAATAATCTTTCTGAACATCTGACTAATGCCATAGAGCAAAATGATATTAAGGGATCATTACACGCTCTGGAACCGTCCCTCAAGCAATATACCTTATTGCAAGAATACCTTATTCATATTCGCAAAATATTGAATAGACCCATTGCAGAAATACAACAACCTCTCCGACCTGATGATAAGAGTTATGAGGTAGTCAAAGCAAAGAAGCGCCTGACCTTCTTGAAGGACATTGAAATAAGCATGAACGACTCTGCATTCTATGATAAGAGTACCATTGATGCCGTCCGACAATTTCAGCACATTAATGGATTAGAGGAAACCGGAGAAATTGATCAACGGACACTATCGCTTTTGAACAAACCGCTGTCCTACTGGATTGACAAAATTGAGACCAACATGGAAAGAATGCGCTGGCTGCAACGGGACTTTGAGGATGAGTACATACTAATTAATATACCCGCTTATGAACTCAAGGTGATGCGTAAAAATAATGTTGCACTTTCTATGAAAGTGATTGTAGGTACCCGATATAAAAAGACCCCTGTATTTAGTGATACAATTGAGTACGTAGTATTTAACCCCTCCTGGACTGTACCTACAAAAATTGCCATAGAGGATATGCTCCCGAGGCTTAAAAAAGAAGATGATTACCTGTCCACCCGAAACCTGCGGTTATATGAGGGGTGGTCTGTAAATGCTAAAGAACTTCAACAAAAAGATGTGGACTGGGACTGTGTAGACAGTTCAAACTGGAAATATAGAATAGTGCAAGCTCCTGGTCCAAAAAATTCTCTGGGAAGGATAAAGTTTATGATGCCCAATAGTCAATTCATCTATTTGCATGACACACCTGCTCATCATTTGTTCTCTCTGAAAGAGAGAAGCTTTAGCCATGGCTGCATTCGAGTGGAAAAACCTCTGGAATTGGCTGAGCTGATACTAAACTGGGACCGAAAAAAAACGGTCCGTTACTTAGAGGCAGAGATCACACAAAGTGTTGTACTCAAAAACAAACTACCTGTACACATCGTATATTGGTCTGCTTGGGTTAGTGAAGACGGCATAATAAATTTCAGGGATGATATTTATAACCATGATCAGGATCAGCAGAAAAAAATCAAGCAAAAAGAAAAAATCATTGCTCATGTTAACGAACAAGATTAATCTGTTAGCACACGACGAGCCCCCAGATAACGGGCTTTATAGTGTTTGTGGTTCAGGCTATCTACAATCACACCTCGCCTTGTAGAACTATGAATGAAATTGATTTTTCCATTCGCATTGGATACAACCAACCCAACATGACCGACACGATTAACACCTGTCGTGGGACTTTTGAAGATCAGAAGGTCTCCTTTCTGTACATCTTTGGTTGCAGTTTCAGCACCAAACTTTGATTGCAAGGTAGATGAAGCCGGAAGCTGAACATTAAATCTTTTATAAACATAACATGTAAAGCCTGAACAGTCAAACACCTCGGGTCCTTTACCTGCGTATTTATAGGGACGCCCCTGTAAAGTCATTGCATATTGCACAAGGCTATCTCTCAAGGTCATTCCCAAAACCTGTTTTTCTTCCTCACTTTCTATGTCCAGGGTATCTATAACTTTCTCAGACTGGTAGTACTCCGCTAATAAATCAGCATTGTTACTCTCATTAAAATTCATTGCACTACTTACAGCCGCAATAATCACTAAAACCACATAAAACAACTTATCCCTGATTATCACTTTTATTAGTTCCATAATGTTATAGCAGCAATTTCCTTGCAAGTAACAAAAAAAGCGGATGAAATAATTCCACCCGCTTTTTTAAAGGTTTTTTGAAATATTATCTCAAAAATAACATCTCTCTGTATTTTACAAGAGGCCAGTCCTCATCATCGATCAACATTTCAAGTTTATCAACTGCATAACGTATTTTATCAAAATATTTCATTTTAACATCGTCGCAGTAGCCAATAGCCTTATCCCGCAAATCTTCTATTTTATTAAGACGCTTGCGCTCTTCAATCATATTGTAAACTTCCGTCTGAATGGTTTCTATATACCCTGTAATGCTCTCGATAGTGTTGATCACACCTTTATTACTGATGTTCAATCCTTTTAATCCGTTAGCATTCTGGATCAGCTTATTTTGATAAGCAATTGCAGTAGGAACTATATGATTAAGTGCCAAATCGCCCATTATACGTGACTCTATCTGTATTTTCATAATATAGCTCTCCCAACGTATCTCATTTCTTGCTTCCAGCTCCCTGTCGGTAAGAATAGCATGTCGGTTAAACACTTTTCTTGCTTTTTCAGTCAGGTATGCATCAAGGGCTCTTGGTGTATCCTGGATATTTGATAAACCTCTTTTTTCAGCTTCTTTCACCCATTCATCCGAATATCCGTCACCTTCAAAACGAATAGCTTTTGACTCTTTAATGTATTTTCTTAGTATGGCAACAATAGCCATTCTTTTCTCAGTACCTTTTTTGATCTCCTTTTGAACAGCTTCATAGAAATCAGTAAGCTGATCTGCTACTATAGCATTAAGTACAGTCATGGAAGAAGCTGAGTTATCGTTACCTCCTACTGCTCTAAACTCAAATTTGTTACCTGTAAAGGCAAATGGAGAAGTCCTGTTTCTATCAGTGTTATCCTGAATGATTGGTGGTATTTTGTCAATACCAAGTTTCATGTACATATTCTCACCTTTTCCAACCTTCACATTACCTTTTTTCTCCAATTCATCCAGTACCGCAGTTAACTGAGAACCAATAAATACTGACATGATAGCAGGCGGAGCCTCGTTTGCTCCCAGACGGTGATCATTACCGGCAGAAGCCACACTTGCTCTAAGCAGGTCTGCATTTTCATAAACAGCCTTAATTGTGTTCACGAAGAAAATCAGGAACAATAAGTTCTCTCTTGCACTTGAGCTTGGCTGGAACAAATTAACGCCAGTATTAGTGATCAATGACCAGTTGTTATGCTTTCCAGTTCCATTAAGACCCGCAAATGGTTTTTCGTGGAATAACACTTTTAAACGATGCCTCTCTGCCACTTTAGACATTACGTCCATCAGTAGTTGATTGTGGTCAGAGGCGATGTTAATATCTTCAAACAAAGGCGCTACCTCAAACTGACTTGGAGCAACTTCATTATGTCTTGTACTAACCGGGATACCCAATTTTAAAGCTTCTACCTCGAAACCTTTCATAAAATCGTATATCCTTGGAGGAATAGACCCAAAATAATGATCATCAAGCTGTTGTCCTCGAGCAGGGTTATGTCCAAACACCGTTCTTCCTCCCATTACTAAATCAGGCCGTGCCGCGTACAATGCTTTATCTATAACAAAATACTCTTGCTCACAACCTAATGAAGCTTTTACCCTTGTAACCTTCTTATCAAATAGCTGACACACATTAGTAGCAGCTTTATCTACAGCTTCTACTGCTTTAAGAAGTGGAGTTTTGTAATCCAGAGCCTCACCATTATATGAAACAAAGACTGTAGGGATACAAAGTGTAACACCGTAAATAAACATAGGTGAACTCGGGTCCCAGGCTGTATATCCTCTGGCTTCAAAAGTACTTCTTATACCTCCACTAGGGAATGAAGATGCATCTGGCTCTTGCTGAACAAGTGCTGATCCCTTAAACTTTTCAATGCCTGATGAAGCATCAAAAAATGAATCATGTTTCTCAGCTGTAGAACCTGTAAGCGGCTGAAACCAGTGAGTGTAATGCGTTGCTCCTTTTGTCAAGGCCCAAGACTTGGCAGCAGAAGCTACTGCGTCCGCAGTTTCAGCATCTACCTTGGTCCCTCCATCAATAGCCCTTTTTACCCTTTTATAAACTTCGGGTGCCAAAAGGCTCTGCATCTCGCGAAGGCCAAAAACATCCTGCCCAAAAAAATCTGAAATTTTTTCTGATACCTCTACTTTAGTTCTGGTTCTGTTATTTGCCAGATCAAGTGCTTTGAAGCGTAAGTGTGCCATAGTGGTTGATATATGAGTTAAAATTTTCGTAAAAGTAGTAAAAATTTGATTCCATGGACCATTTTAACCCCATTATTTAAAAATATAATAGGCATAACTTTAAATCAAGGACTTTTCAACACCCCAACACACAAAAAAGCTAAACAAAACAGTTTCTACCCAAAATACCCTAAAAATTAAATCAAAACTACTTTATATCGACAAACAGATTAATTAACACCCTTCAGCCATTAATGTTTATTAATTCTTCCATTTAACCGGTTAATTAATAAACCAAAAACAAACAACCTTACTATCAGGACCTTCAAAACGTGTTTCCCCTTGAGTTATTATATTGCAGAATGGACAGCATTACCAATGAAAAACTAAGAAGATACTATCCATTCGCATCGTTAGTTTCAGAAAGCATACCTACACACTCCCGAGGACAGGATATTTTTTACAATAGAAAGAAAGGAGTTGCAGCTTATAAAATATGATATCATCCCAAACTTACCCAGGAAGATAAAAATAACATATTAAGAGGGAAGGAAAATAGTAGGCAACTATATCTCCAAATTCATATCGACGGCCTTTACGAGTTTAAAATTGCACACGATTTTCTCAACTTTTAAAAACATGAGATGGATAGGCTATTAATATATCTCTGAGCCATGAATTATTTCATAATTTAAGCACAAAAAAAGCAAAGAAGTAATAAGAAACGAAAGTGAAATGTTTTTATTCTAAATAAAACGAAGAGCCCCAAAAAGATCATTTAACCTCTGGTGGCTCTCCTCTTATCTCCTCAATCCTGCATTGCTTGATGAATTAATAAGGTATCCGTGTACTGGGTAAACTTGGCAATCTTATCGTCTCTAAACTGATACCGGTGAACAAATTCAGCTGACACTGACTTTCCAGTTACTCGATAGCCCCCCTCATACCGACCAATAACAAGGACTGAATTTTCAGCCTCCAAATACTCATCAACTATAGTCTCCCACTGAATCCAGTTGTCTCTGAAATTTTGAAATACATTATGAAATATTTCATCCGCCCCCTCAAATCTACCTCCATCAGGAAATCCCTTCATTTGTACCCAGACTATATCATCTTGGAACAATGCCCTTATAGAATCATTGTCCTTTTTGGCAAAATGCTCATAAAGCTCTTTTACCAACGTCACATTAGAACTCATTTTTTAAGCTCCAGAAACTCTCCGTTCACGGCTGGGTAGTCAATATACCCTTCTTTTCCTGGTGTATAAAATGTGTTTTGATCCGCTTCGCTTAACTCTGCACCGGTTTGCATACGCTCTACAAAATCAGGGTTTGCAATAAAAGGCCTGCCAAAAGCTACCAAATCACCCTTACCAGCCTTTAAGTCATCTTCAGCACGCTCCTTATCATACCCTCCACTTAGTATGTAAGCACCTTTAAAAATCTTTCTAATCTTTTCTTTTAAGGCTGCAGGTACCTCAGGTGCACCCATTGCAGAATGATCAACAATATGGATATAAACAAGCCCCAACTCATTCAATTTTTCGGCTAAATACTCAAAGGTTTCATCCACTTCAGCAAATGCTCCGGTATCATTAAATACTCCGTAAGGTGATAGCCTTATTCCTGTCCTTTCCTTCCCAATCGCTTTCACAACTGCTTCAGCCACTTCCAGCACAAATCTTGACCTATTTTCAACTGATCCTCCATACTCATCATCTCGATCGTTTATATTAGGATTAATGAACTGTTCGATCAGGTAACCATTGGCCCCATGGATCTCAACACCATCAAAGCCTGCCTGTATTGAATTTTTTGCCGCTCTGGCAAATTCCTCTACCGCCTGAGAGATATCTTCTTTAGTCATTTTTCTCGGTGTAGTATGCTCCTGAGGTCCTTGCGAATCTGTATACATTTCACCAGATACAGGTTGAGCCGTAGGGCCTACCACTTCAGCACCTTCCGGAAGATTGAACTGATGCCCTACCCTACCTGTATGCATGAGTTGTATGAAGATTTTCGCGCCTTCCTTGTGTACCGCATCGGTTACCAGCTTCCAGCCTTCTATCTGAATTTTATTGAAGATTCCGGGAATCCTTGGGTACCCCAATCCATTGGGAGAGGGGGCTGCTCCTTCAGTAATAATCAGACCTGCCCCGGCTCTTTGCGCATAGTATAGCGCATTAAGCTCGGAAGGTGCATTATCCTGAAGTGCTCTGGAACGTGTCATAGGCGCCATTACCACTCTGTTTTTTAAAGTGATATTTCCTAGTTGATAAGATGAAAATAATTGTGAATTACTCATAGGATTAATGTTTAAACATTGATAACACTTCAATAACGTTCACTTACGCCAAGAGTTTCATTGTTTAAACATTATTCTGAAAAAAAATAAATAGACAGAAGAAAAACTCCTGCCTATTTATAGGCGAATTGACAATAATCGCTACCTGATAAACAAAACAGGCAGCTTGGCATTGCTTCAGAATCAATAAATTATGAAGCTCACATACCAAATGGTTAGGTTGAAAAGGTTTCATGAGCTTCCCCCTAATACTATAATCACAATATAGGAAAGCTTGAGCTACGTCGAAATTTGTTTTGGCCTTTTTCATTAACTATGTAATATTGTTTCCAACATCACACTTAATTCAACAAATAATTTAATGATATTCACGTTTCTAATTTTTAAGTCACCTGATGCTTTTATCTAAACAAGCATGAAATATTTCTCGATGAACAGATCGCTTTACACCTTTCTATTTCTTTTTGTTTCGTTAGCTTCTTTTTCCCAACAGATACCCACTTCTAAATGGGATGTATTTACAAAAAGGGAAGCCCAGAATCAGAAACAAGCTCATAATGATTTCTTCCTGGTAAGTACCGAAAATGCAAAAAGCACGCTATATAATAATGAGGATATTAAAATTGCCCGAAAACTAGACGAGCAGCATTATATAGTATATTCAGAATCGAAACAATCATTATCAACAATACGCAGCAAATTTGGCTACGCACAACCTGTAAATCACTTTTGGAAATTATCTCCAAACTTATTATCGCTTCAAAAGAGCTTAACTTCTACAGAAGATGAAGTTTTTATCATTAAGACAAAAGATTTAAATCAATGTAAGAAAAACCTTCAAAAAGCAGGTTCTGTTAAAATCATTCAAGAATATGCCCTCAGCAATACATTAACCATCCAAACATCATTAAAATATATTAATGAAAACATACTTCCTTCACCTCTGGTCCTTTACATTTCAAGGCAATCCGTCACCCCTAAAGAAGAGAGCCTGGTTCTTGACCTTAACCTGAATGTCAACAAAGTTAACCTTGTACATGATTCTGCTCCTAACCTGAATGGCACAGGTTCCAACATCTCTATAAAAGAACAGCGGTTTGATGAAACAGACATTGATTTTAAAGGCAGGGTGCTATCATCTTCTTTAAGTGCAGAAAGCACCTCTCGCCATGCTACAGAAATGGCAACTATTATAGGTGGTGCGGCAAATAGTTCTCCCAACAGCAAAGGAGTGGCGTGGGGTGCTAACCTATCATCATCTAATTTCATGAATCTATTCCCGGATAATATTTCATATTTTGAAGGGGCTGGCATTATTACGCAAAACCATGCCTACGGAACTATCATTGAAAATTTTTACGGTGGCTATGCCGTGGCATATGACGAACATGCTCATAATTACCCCTCCCTACTACATATATTCTCTGCCGGCAATAACGGTATCGGAACGGATACCATAGGAACTTATAAAGGTGTAGAAGGGTACGCTAACCTTACCGGTAATTTTAAAATGGCCAAAAACATCCTTACGGTAAGTGCGGTAGACACACTGTACAACACTGATCCTTATGTATCGAAAGGTCCCGCATATGACGGTAGAGTCAAACCAGAAATAGCGGCTTACAGTACAGTAGGCTCGTCTTCATCAGCCGCTTTAGTTTCCGGTTTGGCTGTAATTTTACAGCAGGCATACCAACTCAAAAATGTTCAAACTCCTGATGCAGCTCTTATCAAGGGTGTACTCATGAATTCTGCGGATGATGTAGGCCCAAAGGGTATCGACTTTCTATCAGGCTATGGCAGTGTCAATGCAGATCGTGCCCTTAAGACAATCAACGCAGATCAGTTTTTAACAGGAAGTATCAGTGACAGCCAAAAAGAAACGCTCAACATTGATGTTCCCGCAAATGTTAAAAACTTAAAGGTGATGCTAATCTGGAATGATCCGGCAGCGTCTGCAAATGCCAGCACAGCATTAATCAATGACCTGGACCTGACGCTTAAGCATCAAAGCAGTGGCGATAGCTGGATGCCTTGGGTGCTTAATAGCTACCCTCACAAAGATTCACTAGTTCAACTTCCCCGCCGTAAACCTGATCACCTAAACAATGTAGAACAGGTGACTCTGGAGTCTCCGCAAGCTGGTATTTATGAAATATCTATAGATGGATTCAATGTAGTTGATGGTCCTCAAAAATTCTTCATAGTTTACCAATGGGATGAACAGGATACTTTTTACTGGACATTTCCGGTGGGTAGCAGTAACCTGCCTTACAATGGGGAAAGAGTCTCATTTTTCAGATGGGAAAATACCTATGAAGGACAAACAGGTACATTGGAATATTCAATTGACAAGGGCTTAACATGGCAGCCTATTGCTGCTAATATAGACTTGGACCAGCAATACTACAGCTGGGACTCACCAAATATTTACACTACTGCCCTGGCAAAAATGACGATCGGTGCAAAAGAGTTTGTTAGCGATACTTTTACCATTTCCAGACCCTTAAAAGTATCAGTAGGGTTCAATTGCCCCGACTCCGTCATGCTATTATGGAATAATTATACCAATACCTCCCCATATACACTTTATACGGTAGGAGATAAATATCTGGAACCTCTACAGGAAATATCAGACACTGCTGTCGTGCTAAATAAAAATGAATACCCTTACATTTTGTATTCTTTGGCACCCAAGCTGGGGCAAAGCAAATTGGGGCTTCGCAATCTTACCTTCAATTACTCATTTCAAGGTGTAGATTGCTACTTATCAAGCTTCTATGCTCTGGAAAATCAACCACTAGGACAAGTAGAGATCAAACTTACATTAGGCACAAGCTATCAGGTTGCCAAAGTGGTTTTCGAACGTGAACAAAATGGTGTGTTTGCTCAAGTCGACATTGTAAACAGCCCAAAATCCAATATCATTGAAGCTATAGATAAAGAACCCTTTCAAGGCTTAAACAACTACAGAGCCAGGATAATATTTAATGGTGGGGTAGAAATAGTAACCGATATTTCCACCGTATACTTCCTTTCAAAACTCCCCATAATGGTATTCCCCAACCCTATAGAAAGATCCCAAGGAGAACTAGCCATTTTTACACGTGATTTTGCAGGTGAAAAAGCGTATCTCAAACTAATTAACTCCAATGGACAAGTTGTATTAAAATATGAATTACAATCAGAGAGGGAAGCTCTACCTATAGCTCATCTCAAACCCGGATTGTATCTTTACACACTAATAAGTTCAGGAATTGAACATTCCGGAAAAGTTGTAATCAAATAATATAGGCTTGCTGCTCATTCTTCGGGTTGCTCTGGGTTACTCCAATACCATTCAGCTTTTAGAGTACGGAAAGTTTTTATGATCAGAAGTAGTATATTGACCAACAAGTAGAGAAACAGAATAAAGAAAATATCCATGACATTCAGGTATGCTGTAAAGAAGCCTACTGCCAAAATAATTGGGGCAAATAGCCCTGGGCTCCTTTCTACCCCATCTACCAGCTGTGCCATAAGTAATTTCCCAATGTAAACACCGCCATAAAAAAGGATAATTATAGCCGCCAACAAAGGGTCCATGCTATAAAAACTCAAAACGGAGACAAGAAAAAGAAACCCCATAAACATCCAGTAGCCGTAAGTAAGGTGAGGAACTCTAATAATAGTAAGAATGCTGTTTATTATTGCCCCGGCAGACACAAACAATAGCACCAACTCCACAAGTAGTAAACCCTGAAAATCAAATGTTTCGACAAATGTATAGATGGAACTGCTATTGCAAAACAGTAACCCAACCGCTAACAGCATTTTAAACTCAAAAGCCTCAAAAACACCTTTTACCAAAATGTTGGCCTTATATTGCTCATAGAACCTAGTCATTTTTAACAGAACAAGCGAGGTTAGTACTAGTAAAACTATCCATTCATGTTTAATGCTGAATAAATTCCAAATAACCAACACCAATACCCCTTGATTAAATATTTCAAAATAATGATCCATGAACTCCCCTAATGCAGATGCTGTCCTTGTAGCTCTGGCCTGGACACCATCAAGCTTATCGGTTATCAAATGAAGAAGTAGCAAAATAGGGATAATAATAAAGCCCGCGTCTCCCAGGTGGCTGTTTGCGTAAGAAACATACAGTGCGACATAAATAGAAAGATGAGAAATAATACTCAGGTAATTCGCCGGAAGTTTGGGTGGGACAAGGCTACTTATAGGAGTGAGTAGCGTTACAAATGCCTTAGATAAGAGTGACTTGTCGTTTTGCCGGTAGGTATAGTTTTTCATATTCATGCAAATAAAACAAAAATGACACTATCGGAATTATTTCAAGTCAGATTTGATTACCAAGGGGTAATATTAAATATATATTATCTTTGCGTCAATCTATCAATTAGTCGGCATTGTGAAATGAAAGAGAGGGTTAAAGTTTTTTTTAGCTATGGCTTATTTTGGATAATATTTTTTGTAGCTGCCCGTGTATTATTCCTAATTTACAACCTTAACAGAACGCTGGAAATGTCTGTTGGGGATATTTTACTTTCAATAATCCACGGATTACGTCTGGATTTATCGGCAACGGGATATTTTCTACTCATTCCAGGACTTTTCATCGTTTTCACTACCTACTTCAAGCCCAGGATTCTTAATATACTTCTTACAGGATATACGCTAATACTGCTGGTCTTATGCTCTCTCGTTATAGTAACCGACCTTGAGATGTACACACACTGGGGTTTTAGACTAGATGCTACCCCCTTACTATATATCGGAGAAGATACTCCTTTAGCGATCAGCGGCTGGTCTCTGTTTTTGTTAATACTGCTATGGACAGTATTACTGAGTATTTCCCTACTGGTATATAAAAAGCTTACACTTAAAAAAATTAAAGATTTACCTACATGTGATTGGAAAGTTAGCCTGGTAATGCTGATGATAACAGCCCTTATGATAGCCCCCATTCGTGGTACGGTTGGGGTTGCCCCTATCAATACAGGCATGGTTTATTTCCACAACTCTAATATATATGCTAATCATGCAGCTATAAATGTAGTTTGGAATACAGGTTACGCTTTAAGTAAATCGGACAGGCTAAAATACCCTGACAACTTCCTTGATGCAGCAAAAACTACCCGCTATTTTGATGAGCTTTATACAAGCCAGGGACATCCTGTTAAACTACTCAACAGCGAGCTTCCCAATATAGTAATCATCATTATGGAAAGCTTCACTTACAGTTTTATTGAACCAATGGGGGGTATTCCAGGAGTTGCACCAAACTTCAGCAACCTTTCCAGAGAAGGGATACTTTTTGACCATATGTATGCATCTGGTGACAGAACAGATAAGGGTATAGTCTCAATATTAAGCGGATATCCTTCTCAGCCTGTATCGTCAATAATTAAATATCCCAAAAAGACTCAAAATCTACCTTACCTGAACCTAAAGCTAGAAAAATCAGGATATCATACCACTTTCACCTATGGTGGTAATATTGATTTTGCAAACTTCAGATCATACCTTAGTAATGCTCAGTTTGACGACATTACACATAGCGATGATTTTCCAGAAGAATTAAACAATTCAAAATGGGGAGTACATGATGGCCCTGTTTTCGATCGTTTTTTCACGGAAGTCAATGAGGCTAAGTCTCCATTTTTCAAAGTAATGCTTTCACTAAGCAGCCACGAACCTTTCGATGTACCTATGGAGACTGTTTTTGAAGGGAATGATGAAAAATCAAAGTTCATGAACTCAGCCCATTACGCGGACAGGTGTTTAGGAAAGTTTATTGAGGATGCAAAAAAAAGTGAGTGGTGGGACAACACCTTAATCGTAATTACAGCAGATCATGGACACAGCTTACCCAACAACCAGGGAGTCTCTAACCCTGACAGGTTTAGGATACCTATGCTTTGGCTGGGAGGAGCTTTGGCTGTAAAGGATACTGTAGTACATAATTTCGCCAGCCAGACGGATATTCCCAACACTATACTGGGTCAAATAACTCAGCCGGACGCTGACTTCAAGTTTAGCAGGAATGTACTTGATTCAACTAATCGCGACTTTGCTGTCTATGTTTATAATAACGGCTATGGTTTTATTGATAGTACTAAGCTGGTAGTATATGACAACACTGGGGAGCGCTATATGAAAAAGTCTGGTGTTAAAGACGAAAAAGATCTGGAGCTCGGGAAAGCGTACATGCAGACCTTATATAACGACTTTAATGACAGATAGAGGAAGGACCGTGGCAAGCAAGAAAAAGATACTTTTTATCATTAACCCGAAGTCGGGTACATCAAATAAGCGGAATATTCCGGCACTACTGGAGAAGCACCTGGATAAAGGTCTGTTTAGCTATGAGACGCTATATACTAGTTATGCCGGGGAAGCCATCAAAATAAGTGAGGCAAACCGTGATCAGTTTGATATAATAGTTGCCATAGGTGGTGACGGTACTATCAATGAAGTGGCTGGCCCATTAACCCATAGCAATACAATACTTGGTATCATCCCTTGTGGCTCTGGAAATGGCTTGGCCAGACACCTAAAAATTCCACGTAATATTAAAAAGGCTATTAAGCTCCTAAACAAAAACTGCATCACTACTATAGACACCATTACACTGGACAAGAAAGTCTTCCTCAATGTTGCTGGTGTTGGTTTTGACGCACATATTGCTCAGCTTTTTGCAACCGCCGAAAAAAGAGGCTTTTTCTCTTATGCCAAACTGACCATACAAGAGATAAGAAAATTCACATCTATTGATTATCAACTGGTCATTGATGGACAGGAAAAACTTGCAAAAGCACCTTTCTTAATCTCTATTGCCAACTCAACTCAGTATGGTAATAATGCCCACATAGCACCCAATGCACTGATATCTGATGGTCTAATGGATGTTTGTGTACTGAGGAAGGTTCCCTTCTGGTATTACCCGGTATTGGCCTACAGGATGTTTACGGGTACCTTGACAAAGTCAAAATACTACCAAACCTGGCAGGGGAAAGAAGTGCAAATAAAATTATTGAGTGATACCCATGGCGAGCATATGCACATAGATGGTGATCCTTATGCTATTAGCAATATCATGAAGCTAAAAGTAAACCCACTGTCGTTAAAGGTAGCTTGCCAGGCAGTGACTTAACTCCAAAAAGAACAAAACATCGATAAAAAACGACAAAGCGATAATTATTTTTTAAGGTTCACGTTCAAAAACGGTAACATTGTACAATTTCTCTTGTCTTTGAAAGCAAAATTTGGAACATTAATTCAGAATTATCGTTAAAAAAATCTAAAAAAATTTTAGTGATGATTAACATTTCATTGAAAAGGTCGAGTTGGAATTTAAGAAAAGCTGTTAATAGAACTGTGGATGCATCTTACCTCAAACATTTTAACCAAGCAGTACTTAACCTGGAGCTTAACCTTCAGGAAGAGCGAATAAAAACTACCGCTAACGCATAATACCTTATTACTTATAATAAAAAAACCTTTAAGTACGGGCCTTAAAGGTTTCATTCATTTCAAGCATAATTTCTAGTTGGATTTTCGAACTGAGCCTCCACTACTGCTATCAGTCTGCGATCTTTCGGGGTTTCCTCTATATCTAATACTCCCTCCACTACTGGCTCTGGCATCAATTTCTTTTGTAGCTACTACTTTAGCTCCCCCGGCACTGCTTGCCCGCACTTTAACATTTTCCGACTCCAGATCAAAGGCATCAACTCCCCCCGCGCTACTCGCGCTTATCTCCAGGTATTTTGCCCTTCCTTTGAGTTCAAGATCTCCCGAGCTTGAAACGGAGACAGTTACTTCATTCATATTAATACTCACCTCTACATCGGCCGCACTCGAAACATTCACCTCTAACCTATCTCCTTTAATAGTACCTTCAGAAAAAACACTAGAGGCCGAGCTTGCTGATATATGGTCCAATTTAACATAAGTAACATACACTTTAACCACATGATGACTATGTCTCCCGGAAGCCAAGTGTATTTTCAGTCTGCCTCCTGAGACATCTGTAAGAACATCCTCAAGGGAAATTCCTTTCACTTCCAACCTTACACTTTCCTTGGCTCCTTCTTTCAAGTACACATCAATAGCCTGCCCTGTTCGTATTTCATGAAATGACCCTACATTCCTAACCTCTGTATCCTGAGCTATAACCCCTGACAAGGTGAATGAGAAAAAGAGCAAAGCCGACAGTATCAATTTCAATCTGTTCATATATTCTAATTTTAATAACCACCCTAAAGACAGACAAAACATCTTTGGGTTGCACCAATCAAAAATAATATAACTCAGAATGGTGTAAACAAAACGGAGCTAAGATACCCATTTTGTGATTAAACACACTAGTTATTTTTACACTATGGCGAGTTTAGAATCTAACGAATCTCAAAGCCCATATCACCCCTTAATGGCTAACAGGCCAAAAATACCACCTACTAAAAGTCAAATACTTTATTAGCTTCAATAGTTTTCTTTTTACTAATGGGTGTAATAATTAATATTTTTTTTGATTATATTGGATGGAGTTATTTCATAACTTCGTACACAAATTTTTTGTAGATATAGATAAACAACACTTTTTAAAAAATGGTTAAGGAACAATTAAATGTACTGATTCAGTTGGCTGCAAGTGATAACCAGGTTGCAGAAAAGGAGGCTAAGTTAATTCATATGATAGGTCAGTCAAATGGTCTAACTAAAGATGATATAGATGAAATGCTTAAAAACCCTGGTCACCCTATAGGAAACCTCAATACACTTACTGATGATCAAAAATTTGAGCATTTATACCATGTTGTCCAACTCATGAAAGTTGATGGGCAGGTTTTTAAGAGTGAGATAGTTTTTTGTGAAGATATAGCTACAAGGCTGGGATATAAAAAAGGAGTAATTGGAGAGTTATCATCAAAAATATTCAGCGACCCGTCAATCACCTCGGACAGGGACCGATTAAAACAACGTGCCCAAAGATACCTTCGATAACTAGGATAAGAAATAGAACTAACCGGGCAAGTCCCGGTTTTTTTGTGCGTAGTGATCCACAAAATCTCCGCCAGGTGTCATATAGTAGCCCATAGCCTCTGCTGTTAAACAGGAATGAATAGGCAAAACAGTTAGGACATCTCCAATATCTACAGCATCAAACTCCTCCTTCTCCAGTTTCACTATACCATGTTCCTGCGACAAGCTTTTTACATAGGCTCCATTGTCTGGAATCCCCCAACCGGACCTCTCCTGCCGCACTACCATGCCAAAAATATCTTTCCCTTCCCAGTTTTCACTATCCTTTGAAAAATGAACAGCACCTCCATAGATGCATACTTCGCTAGTATGTACATTCTTCGAAACCACTGGACAAACCATGGCCACTGCAATATCTGAAGACACACATGATCCAATAAAAACCTGCATCAGGTCATAAAACACAAAATTACCAGGACTGATAGCATTGATGCCGGTAAAATCCTCACCAACACTACATGTTGGTGTATCTCCAATACATATTTCCAAGTCGGGGGACAGGTCATTTATGCGCTCTTTCACTTCTATAATTCTTTTCTTAGTAAGCGAAAATATAGTATGAATATCTTCTTTTGACTGAGCATTATAAGAGTGTCCTGCATGACTGTAAACTCCTTTGAGAGATAATTTTCCTGACTTATTTATTGCCTTGGCTATTTCTTTTACAACATCTGTATCATCAAACCTTACACCAGTTCTTCCCGCTCCTGTATCAATTTCTATATACACAAAAACATGATGAGCAAGTTGTTTCTCCAGTGCATTAATAGCTTCAATATTATCAACCAGCAAATTGAGTTTTACCTTAGCTGCCAACTCATTGATCTCATCAAATTGCAAAACGTTGAGAGGGAATGCCACTGTAATTTCAGACCAACCAGCCTCTTCAAAATATTTTGCCATGCCTAAAGATGAAACGGTAATAGCCTCAACTCCCCTTTCTTTGAACCACTCTCCTATTAATTTTGATTGATGTGTTTTGAAATGAGGCCTGAATTTCAACCCATTACTTTCCACTTTTTGAAGCATTCTCTCAATATTAGCCTTGCACTTCTGCTCATCTATTAGCAAGGTTGGTTTGCTTATTTTCATCAATCAAGCTGACTTAAAAGGATTAGAATTATTTTTTTGCCGGCACCAGAGGCACTGATATCCGTACTTTTTCCCACGACATATCAATCGAACTTTCTGTAACATCATACTGCAACCTTTCCTGAACCTCTTCAGTCCATTGAGGTTGCACATTCACTCTGACTACATCGTGTTCTTTGTTATAGTTATAAGCACCCCAAGCTCCATGCTCTTCTCTACTCCAGTCCGTATTGACAATAGCCACCCAGTCTTTATTTTTATTTGGGATCAGGTAGAAGCCATATTTGCCTGCTGGTACGACTACGCCCCCAATTACAATATCTTCGTTAAACTCCAGTGCAGTAGTTTCATTGGCTCCGGCTCTCCAGACCTTACCGTATGCCTCAAGCCCTCCCCATATCTTACGTTCTTTTACACCAGGCGAACCATAATCCACACTTACCTTCACACTCCCAATTTTACCCTCAACCAATCGTCTTGGGCTGGCAATTGCAGGCTTTTCATCTACTTGCCCTGCCGCTGTTGAAACACTATCTTCCATATTTGACTGATGGGATGTTTCGCCAGAATTACAAGCTACTGCTACCACAGCAACAACCGTTACACTTAGTCTAATGACTCCTTTTTTAAATAACATTAGTGATTAAAATTTATTACCATCGAATATGACCAATATTTCATATAACTACAAATCAACTTTGCTGTAAACTATATTTCCACCTACAATTGTCATTTCAACAGTAGTTTTCAATAAGTCCTCCTCTGGGACACTCATAATGTCTTGGGATAAAATTGTAAAGTCCGCTAATTTTCCTTCTTCAATAGACCCCTTGATACTTTCCTCAAAGGCACCGTAAGCTGCATCAAGCGTGTATGATCTCAGGGCCTGCTCCCTAGTCATTTTTTGCTCCGGCTCATAGCCACCTTCAGGAGAACCCTCTAGCGTTTTTCTACTAACACTTGCATAAAAACATGCTATAGGGTTTATCGGCTCTACAGGCACATCCGTACCATTAATTATGCGAGATCCTGATTTAAGAAGTTCCTGCCATACATATGCTCCTTCCTTTATACGTTTTTCTCCGAGCCTGTCTATTGCCCACGGACGATCTGAAGACATATGAATAGCCTGCATAGCAGGTATTACTCCCAACGCAGCAAATCTAGGAATATCATCGGAATGAAGATGCTGCGCATGTTCTATCCTGAAACGATGATTAACAGCTGCCTCAGAATTTTCCTTAAAAGCCTTTTCATATCTATCTAAAATTTCTTTATTAGCCCTATCTCCTATAGCATGAGAACATACCTGGAAGCCACTTTTCAACGCCTTTTGGGCAGTTTCATAAACAAATTCCATGGGAAGCGTTTCGTGCCCAAAATGCCCAGGTCTGTCAGTATACTCTTCTAACAACCAGGCCCCGCGAGACCCCAGAGCACCATCACAATTTAGCTTTACTGACCTGATCGTCAACAAATGGTCTACTGTATCTATTTCAGGACCTTTCTTGTACCACTCGTCAAGCAATGCTCTATCCCAGCCTGTGAGCATCACATACAGCCTTACTCCAAGGGTACCTTTTTCTTTCGCTGCTTTAAACAATGATATATGTTCTTTTCCAACACCGGCATCATGAAAACTGGTTATCCCTTGAGCATGGCAGGCCTTGATGGCCATTTCCAATGCCTGCCTATCCTTTTCCGGAGTGGTCTGGGGAATATGCTGTGCAATCAGTCTCATGGCTGTTTCATTAAATATACCTGTAGGATTACCCAACTCATCTCTGATAATCTCCCCGCCTTCCACATCATTTGCTTTCATACTTTCATTAGACATCTGTAGTACACCAGCTATTTCCATAGCTTTGACATTAGCAAAACCTGCATGTCCACTGGCATGTCTTAAAAACACCGGATTATCAGGTGAGATCTTGCTCAATTTATGATGCGTCTGAAAGCCTTTTACAGATGGTTCAGGTGCAGGTGTCCATTTGCTTTGATGCCAGCCTCGACCAGTGATCCACTGCCCTGGCTGAGCTTTGGCAACAGCTTCTTTCACACGTTCCACAAGCTCATCATAACTTTTCACATCAATCAAATTAAGATTGAGTTCATTGTAACCAAGCCCCATAAAATGTCCATGCCCCTCTATTAGTCCCGGCGTCATGGTTTTCCCATGTAAATCAACAACCTGAGTCGAATCCCCTTTATATTTTTCTGCCATCTTCAACCTTCCTGCAAATATGATCTTATCTTCTTTAACAGCTACGGCCTCAACTTGAGGTTGATTTGCATCCATAGTATAAATAGTGCCACCTTCGATAATAATATCAGCAGTAACCCTTTCTTTCTCTTGGCTGCACGAGAAAATTAGTAACACACTGAATAGATAAACAGTTAATGTTTTCTGATTTAACTTCATAAATTTTAATTTACCTTCGGATTCGAATAGTTGGCCTTTAATTTACCATTGAATTTTTAATTTACTAACTACAAACCTCTGATATGACTTTTAAAATATTTAAACGGTCGATAATAGCTATCCTCTTTTTAATCATGCTTTCCAATAGTACTCTTCGAGCTCAGGAGGTAGGTCTTTCATTCTCCTATTTCCTTCCTAAAAATGGCTATTTTTCCACACCTATTAGCCCTTTCTCTATACGAGGACTGGGAGTAGAACTTAATCGCTACTTTGCCTTGCAAACGGGAGCTTCCTTATACAGAATGAGTGGTTTAAATGTAAAAGATATTGATGATTTTGAAACAAAAGACGCAATTCTCGGTCCGAACTTTACCCTTTTAGTACCTGTAGAGTTGGTGCTACAGTTTGTAGGTAACACTCAGGAATTTCGTATTAAGGGTGGTGGCTTCGGGTTTTACGGTTTTGACAATAAACTAAATTACGGTAACCTGGATAAGGCCATTCGCAAGTATGAAGGTTGGGATGTCGCCAATTCTAACTTTGATTACAAGCATGGGATTGGGCTGGGGTATTATTTTGGCGCCGAGTATATTGTTTATGTCACTCGACAGTGGGGCCTCTCTCTGGAAGCTAATTATTTCATTGGTGATGCTGACCTCGGCATGAATGGAAGCTATACCGGAGGATCTCAAGGAGGGTCTTTAACCACTAAAACCGTGGATTATGAGGACTCCAAAGTAGATTTTACGGGTTTAGAAATCTCCATAGGAATATTGATCACACAATAATTACAACCATATCAGGAAAGGGGGATCGAACTTGCCTCCTTTTCCTGTTCATAGCACCGACCAGCAGTAAAATTGTTCAAAAAGTTAACTTCTTACCTATTCCACTTTAGGCAAATACAATCTCTAAAATAGTTTCAACGTTGGATTAATTACTGACTATGGTTGGGTCTCCAACCCCTGTAATCTCTATTTCTGTTCTCCTGTTGATTTCCCTTCCATCTTTCTCATCATCATTTGATACTAGAGGACGCTCCTCACCAAACCCCTTTGCGGATAATCTTCCCGCATCTATGCCGTTAGCAATGAGGTAGTCAACCACCGCCTGTGCCCTTTTCTTTGAAAGCACTTTATTATAAACGGAATTACCGACATTATCCGTATGCCCGTTAATTTGCACCTGCAAAAGTGCATTTTCTGACAAAAGTTCTTTAATCCCGTCAAGTTCAGCAAGCGACTCTGTTCTTAAATCTGATTTACCTATATCAAAAAAGATATTCTTCAGTACTACCTTTGATCCTACTTTAGCTTTTTGAAGAATGATGTGGGTATCTATCTCCTGAAATTCGTGAAAAGCCGGCAAGTCGAAGTTAATGGAATTGAACAGGTAACCCAATTTACTCGTTGACACACCATAGTTACCACCATGAGGTATGATCAACTCAAACTCTCCTGTATTGGGGTCAGAAGTAAGTTCAGCAATCATGGTATTAGTTTCATTGTTCATCAGCCTTAGCCTGGCGTACAATGGCTTGGCTGTTGAAGCGTCAATTACCTTACCCTTCAAAATTGTAACCACTTTCAAGTCCTTTTGCATCTTTACAAGATCCTCATCATAGTATTTGACAGATGCTTTTTCCTCCCCCTTAACAACTGCTTCTTCCTCTTTAACAACATCCACAGGTATGACAGGGCTTGTGGTCGCTACTATATCCTCTGTCTCAGGCTCAGTTTCAGGCTGAGCCTGTATCAGTGGTTCAGGTTTAGTCTCAGCTATTATTTCCTCAGCTATCATCTCCTCCTCCCGAAAAGGCTTTGTTTTTGGCTTCATGGCCTGTTCTATGTCGATGGAATAGATATCGGCCATTCCCTCTCCTTCCGGTCGTAATGACGCATAATATGCTCTTTTACGATCCGGAGTGATAACAAAATAGTTATCATTAAATACAGTATTAATTGGATACCCCATATTAACAGGCTCCTGAAAAACACCATCTTTAATATCACTGTAGAAAATATCATGACTTCCCATTCCTAGGTGACCATTGGAACCAAAGTAAAGTGTTTTCCCATCGGGATGAATATATGGTGCATCTTCTCCCAGTGGGGTATTGATAACCGGACCGAGATTCACGGCTTCTCCCCACTCTCCGTTTTCATTTAGCTCACTTTTGTATATATCCAGATCTCCCATACCACCGGCTCTGTCACTTGTAAAGTAAAGCGTCTTTCCATCAGCAGTTATAGAAGCTGCTGTTTCCCAAAAAAAAGTATTGATATTATCATTTAGTGGTTCAGGTTTTGTCCACTCTCCATCCACATATTTTGAAACATAAATATCACCCCCTCCTTTTTCATAATACAAAAACAGCATTTTCCCATCTGGTGAAATAGATGCTGCTGCATCATGGTATTTTATATTAACTCCCCCTCCAATTTTTTCAGGTTTACTCCAGATACCTTCGACGAGATGTGACACATAAATATCTTCATAATATGTACCGTCACTAAGCCTCAGACCTCCGGTTGACCCCGGCCTGTTGGAAGTGAGGATCATGGATTTTCCATTGTTATATATCAATGGGGTATAGTCATTGAACCTTGAATTGATATTTTTCCCCATGTTCTCTACATCTGCATTCAGAGGATTTCGGATAAGGGAATCTCCAAAGATGCATTCTCTGATCTTATAATCAGCAACATTAGCCCTTTTCTTATTTCTCTCCTTATAACGGGCAAAAGCGGCTTTGGCCTCTGCAAAACGATGGTGATATTGATAGGCCATTCCAAGATAATATTCTACCTCGGAATCTATACGGGGATTTAGTTTATAAACTTTCTCTATATATTTAAGAGCTTCCTTCTTATCGTTTCCTGCCAGATATGCTAACCCCAGACGATATGTTGCCTTGGCATTACCTGGCTTTTGTCGTATAGCTTTTCGAAAATTAACTGCTGCACGGTGGTAATCACCTATTTTATAATACCGATTTGCTTTTTTATAATAGTCATTGAAGCTCTGAGCAAGCAGAACACTACTTAAGCAAAACAATATAGTCGTTATGATGATCTTTACCCCTCTCATTATCATTGTAATATTACATTGATATTATACTGTCTATGGTCATCAAATAACATAAAACTTTTATCAGAGCCCGCCAATTATGAACTAGCGGGCGCAAAATAGAAATTTTGGCTTACTTTATCAAATAGGATCGGGACTAGTATTGTTACAGAAAGGTAAAATATGATTTTTACCTGCACAAAGGTAATATAAAGTTAACAAACAAAACATCATACTGCAAAAATTACAGAATTATAGGTCGCTGGTTTTCAATTTATAATGAATAGCATAAATAAATATTAAGAGATAACCTACTACCACACCCACAGCCGACATACTAACAAAATCCTGAATCTCCTGGAACCAGTATTTGGCAAATGGAAACTCAATGAGGTTGTTAATGGCGTGTAAAGGAAAATACTCTGCAATAAAAACGAATGACTCTGGCAAATATGCTGATATGGCATATTCTATAGGTGTATAAAGCAACAATATGAATATTGTAAGTGCAGACCTCTTCAGCAAAACAGTTAGCAGAAATGCAAACACCATATAAGTAAACAAGTCAAGAAAATATGCAAACACAAACTCAATACCAATAAAGGTATCTGCAAAGTCTAATTCGGGAGTATAGATGACCCCTGTAAGCAAGCCGGTAACAAACACAAAAAGTGTTGAACCCAAACTCAACAGTAAAATGGTAAATAGCTTTGATTTAATAAAATCAATTCTACTCATGCCATCAATAATATTTTGCCTTATAGTCTTATAACTATACTCGTTGGAAATCGATATAATTACCACAATAGCCAAAAATATTTTTAAAAATGTATAAACATAGGTGATGTTCTGCCAAATATCCGGGAAGTGAAGCACGGGAATCCGCATTGGATCAAAGCCTTCAAACTCCGCCCCTTTGACTTTCAACCATTTTAAAAATTCCATTACTGACACTGGAATACTGAAAATCAACAGTCCATACATGATATTAAGCACCCAGAAGGCCCGGTAATTCGTCAGTTTTTTAAGATCTATTCGTAATAATCTAAGCATTATCTGATTCTGCTAAAAGTTCAAGGAATTGTTTTTCCAGACTCTTTCTCTGAGTCAAAAGATGTGATACAGTGATACCCTTACTAAAAAGGTATGCGTTTAAATCAGATGCATGGGTATCCTCCACAAGCGTAACTACAAACTTACCACTCTCTTCCACTATCTTTGTAGCTTTATTATAAACTTCCAGCACCTCCCTAATCTCTGGGGTATCACTCATCACCTCAACAGACTCAACTCCCTTATTCACTTCATCTACACTACCAGAATATAATAAGGTGCCCCTTTTCAAAACGCAAAAGTGAGTACATACCTTTTGTACTTCGTCTAATAAGTGACTGGCCAGAATGATTGTCTTACCTTCTTTGGCAATTTGCTTGATCAGCTCTCGTATTTCTGCTATTCCCTGAGGATCCAGCCCGTTGGTAGGTTCATCCAGTATCATTACCTCCGGATCGCACAACAGTGCTGATGCGATTGAAAGGCGCTGTTTCATTCCAAGAGAATAAGTTCTGAACTTATCAAAACGCCTCTCATATAACTCCACTTTTTTTAATACTTGATCAATATTTTCTTTTGGAGCCCCCTTTATTTCTGCTACTATCTCAAGATTTTTTGTAGCAGATAGATACGGGTAAAATATCGGGGTTTCGAGAATAGCACCTATTTTCTTCCGAACTCCCTTACCCGGAGGCTGGCCAAACCAGCTAAAGCTGCCGCTAGTCTTATTGATCACATCTAATAGTATACCGAGTGTAGTAGTTTTTCCACTACCGTTAGGCCCCAGTATACCAAACACATTTCCTCTCTTCACCTCAAGCGACAGGTTCTTAACTGCAGTTATCCTCCCATATTGCTTAGTGAGGTTATCTATTTTTAAAACTGTATCCAATTGTAGTTTATTTTCTTAAAAGTATCAGTCCCTTATCACATACATACGAATAAACACACCTTTGGTACAGAAGATATGAAAAGGGGCTAAGCCAGATGCTAAATGGAATATTACCCTGATAAGTTAGTTTATATCCTGAACTTTTGAAATGAGACTAGCCAGTTTGTTCAGTGGCACAGCACCTACGATGTCCAAAACAGAAAAGCTCTCCGGATCACTCATTAGAAGCACTAGGCCAGATGTAACTCCACCTTCCTCAAGAATATAAACATTGACCTTCATCCCCTCATGACTCATGGTCATTAAGTCTTCAAAGTCCTCATCATGGTATTTTTCTACCATACCTTTGAAATCAGCATCCGTAAGTTTGTTTTGCTTCTTGTCTACACGGATAAATTTCATTTTATCAATATCCTTGATTAATTCATCAAACTCCTCATTGCCCTCCTGATTGAGCATTTTCAATGTATTGTTATAGAAGAAAAGTGTAAAAGCATCATCATACTTCTCCGCAAACGCCTTCGTGGTTTTACTCTGCCCAAAGACTACCACCCCAAAGACAAGGTATGTCACTGTCAATATGCTAAAAAACTTTTTCATAGTCATGTTCTTTAATAGTAAGCCTAACCCCTAAAATAGCAAATACCCCTGGAACCGACAAGCATAAACTTATCAGTACCAGGGGCTTGAATAAGTACTATTACTCCCAGTTTTTATGATTCTTAGCCAGGTAAGCCAAATCCTTCATTTCCAAAGTTCCATTGATACTCATAACCATAAACTCTTCGTCTTCCCTCATAATTACCAGCATGTTCTTCACTTGTGATTCAGTGCCCTGAGTCATAAAATACATACGGTTACTTCCCTCCTTCACGGTCATAAGCTCTTCATATTTTTCTTTCTTCAAAGCATCCCTCATGTCATCCATAGACTTGCTATCGAAACCTGATTTATGCATAGGGATTGCCAGTATTTCCATAGACTCAATTCCTTTGGCAATTCTGGCGATGGTCTCTGAATCTTCATCGTCCTCAGCATAGGAAGCAATAGACCCGATAAGCTCAAACAGACTTCCGTTAAGTGATACTACCTTTGCATCACGATCATCTTTATACTTGTTTTGAAAATCCTGTACTGTTTTGCTCTGTGCCCATCCAAAGCTTACCGAACCAACTAATACGAGTGTTGCAATTAACTTTTTCATAATTTGATTTGTTTTGAGTTTTTACCTTGTTATTATTTTAATCTTATTTATCCTTTTTTCCTCCATCCAGTTTTTCCAAACCTTCCAGCCCATCGATATCCATGGCCCTTGATATTTTAGAGATCTGCTTCAGGTCGATTTCTCCGAAAAGTGTCAGAATAAAGAACTCATTATCACCCCCCATCACCATCAGAAGTTCGCTGATCTTACCATCCTTCTCCTTGATCATGAATTTCATATCCTTATCTTCATCCCTTACTGACATCAATTCATCATACTCACTTTTAGGAATTAGTGAGAAAGCTTCTTTGTACAATTCTTTTCCTTTAGTAGTATTCTCTTTAGCAAGAATCTTCAATCCCTTAAGTTTACTGATAGCATCCATCACTTCCTGATCTTCCTCACTATCCATTTCCAGGTTGGTAAAAAGACCGAACATACGACTGGTTACGGATACATGAGTAAAGTCTGTGTCTTCTTCATATGTGCTAAAAAACTTACTAATAGCATCCTGTGCGCTTAGCTGCACAGTGATCATCATTCCTATGGCTAATACAATTACCTTTTTCATTTTTTTATATTTATAATGCTTCTGTCTCTTTTATTTTTTCCTGGGCTTCACTGAATACACCCACTTTTTCAACCTCTTTTCTACCTTTGTTAAAGTTTTTAGAAATCAGCATCAACGCTTTTTTCGTTTCCTCAAATGCTTCTTTCGGGTCTTCAAAGGTATCTGCAATATAAGGGTCCATCTTATCCTTTTTATTGAGATATTCTTCCCTCACAAAATAGCCTGCCGTAACCAATATCAGTACCACTGCAGCCACTTTGGCAATGTCATAAAACATACGAACCACCTTGCCTTTATCTCCTGTCGACTCAGCCCGTTTTGTGTCTATTTGAGCCAGTACCTGCTCATCAAACAAGCCGTCCAACTGGCCATTTTTCTTTTCATGTTCGTAGTACCTGAACAAAGGTGCAATAGCCTGCCACCTTGTAGGTACACTATCCGAATTGAAGAACTTCCTGAGTTCTTTTTCCTCTTCAAGCGTGGTCTCACAATCCCAATATTTAGCCAACAACTGCTCTATCCTATCCAAGTCCATATGCATTGATGTTTAATAAACTTTCTTTCACTGCTTTTCTAGCTCTAAACAGGTTCACTTTTACCTGATTCATATCAATCTCCAGAATATCGCTGATCTCCTTATAACTATACCCTTCAACATCTCTCAATTGAATTACCTGCCGCTGTTTTTCTGGTAGTGCTTCTATGAAGCTTCCGATGTTTTTCATCATATCACTCATTTCTGCCGCGCGATAAGGCGTTTCATTTTCCCCTCCACTAACATCAAACCCTTCTCTCATGGGATCTGTATATTTACTGTGTTTCGATTTTAACCGATCAAGAGAAACATTGCGAGTAATTCTCATGCACCAGGCTTCCATATTCTCCAGCTGATTCATGCCATCCCTCTTATTCCATACTTTGATCAATACCTCCTGAACAACATCCCTTGCATCATCCTCATCCTTGAGGAATCGTAAAGCAAAGCGATAAAGCTTGTCTTTAACTGGTAATACCCGGGTTTTAAATTGTTCCAAACTCATGATTCAATAGCAAGACGATGCATCTAATGGAATGTTACAAAAGGTAATATTTTTTTTAGCACCCTGTTCAAATTACTTACTTATAAGGCATTTAATCTACCCTGTACCTATTATTTTAAAAGGCTTAGTTAAGATATACTGTTCTCTGGTTAAAGCTTTCCATTAATATTTGAAGGTTTGAACTGGAAAACGAAACTAGTAACAACTCTAGAATGTGTGGGTCGGAATTGCTAAGACATCCCTACCCGTGGCAAAACACTACTAGACAAACAAAATGTCCGCCTCCCCAAACTACTCCAAAGCTGTCTGAAAGCTACTTCCTTATCATATGTACAGAAAACCATCCCAAGACAAAAATAATTAGCCCCATTACCACCCAAAGCCATGTTTTATTCTCAAAAATGGGGACCACTGGGTCTATCGGCACCTTATCTATGACTTCCTCCTGCCCCAATGTAAGTGTAGATATTGCCTCCGGAATTTTATTTGCAAAGTTAACTATATCGTAGTTAGGGCTTGTGGCTCGATCATTACCATATACCAGTATATATGAAGCCGGTTCAGTGAACCTGGCATGAAGCTCATAAACATTACCTTTTACCACAAAACCCTCAAACTTTAGAGGATTGTTATCAAAGTTCCGAATGACTACCCTTACTTTATGAGTAAAGACATTTCTAAATCTAAACTCATTACTTTCAAGTGAACTAAGCATTCCATTAAACGCGACCCTGTATTGTTTCTTCCAGCCGTTCGGAGTTTTAACACTGTCGTGAAGATACTCAATGCTAACAGGTCTGTAATAATCGAATTGATCTACCACATTAACCTTTATCTGTGACACTGAAACAATACTTTCCAAATCCAATTCAATTTCGGTTTGTCTTCGATCCTGATTTTCTCTGATCGAAGTGTTCAAAACATCATGTGTTACATAATTCCCGGGTTCAAATTTCTCTTCCGTAAGTCTTGCAGAATTCAGTATTGGCATTTTACCGTTTTCCGGGATAAACAAGCGTATGTATTGATACTTGGCCGAAGGGAATGTAAGAGAAGTAAAGGTGTATTGAGTCTGAGAATTTTCAATGGACAAAACTCTTGAAGATTTCAATATAGTAAACCATTCTTTCTGATCATGGCTACCTTCCAGAGTCACATATCTGTCAAAGTTAGTGCCCTGAAAATCCAATTGAATATGATTAATACCCTCAATCGATGGCACTTCAAAAGTATAATAATAACCTTTCCGGTTGTGAGTAGAATTAATCAGGTTGAAATCAACCTGCCTATTAGAATAAGTATCTTCATTTACACGAAGTACATATGGAGCTTCCAAGGTGTCGTTTGAGGTGGTGATACCATATATTCTTATATCAGACAGACCGTGAGATACTTTACTAAAAATATCATTAGGTAATATGATTTTATGCCACAGTTCTGATATTTCTCTGAGTTCTCTTTTAAAGCGATAATCCTTCATCTGACCAAAGGCAGACGACATCAACATGACAAAAAGGATTGTAATGATATTAATTCTGAGCCTCATCGGATATAACATGTTTGTACTTATTATATAAGAATGAAATTATGAGTAGCAAAACCCCTAACGAAACCAGGACAATAGTTTTTCCAATAGTATCCAATGATGCCAGGTCGTAGAGGAATAGCTTCACAAGAGTAACTCCAAAAAGTGAAATAGCCGCTATTCTAAGGTATTTTTGTCGTTTAATAATACCAAGTATAATTAGCAACACGGCATATAGTCCCCATAAAATACTCAAAGCTAATTTATAAGATTGTACTGAACCTGCAAGATCCATCCAGTTGATCAGCTCACTGCTTACTACCCACAATATACTGGCATGAAATATAAGGTAAAATGCTCGTCTAAAACCTTCCCCGGAAAAGAATGATTTTACATAGTTATGAATAGAGAACATCAACAAGGCAACAAACAAATAGCTCACATACCGTACACCCACATAAAATACACCCCTGCTATAGTACTCTGACAGCGTTTGATCAATATAAAGCTCTCGCAATTCACTTAAGGCGTACAGCCCTTGTGTTAAAAATACAAGAAGCACAAAGAGGTTCAACACCATATTCACATATGAAAGCACTTTATTCTTCACCTCCCATATATTGGCTAACGATAACAGAGAGATGAAAAGCATAGTATAGTTAAGCACCCATATAACCTTAAAAAACTCCAGGGCATAATTTCGTTCGTAGTTATCAGCATGAACCTCAGAATCCAAAAATAGCTGGTCCCAGTAATTGGCTATCTCAACCTGAAAGGCCTTATAGAGAGTGAAAATAAAAATTACAGGGATGCCATAACGCACTATTTTAAACAACCCTCGTTTATCTCCAAAATTTTCAGGTGTTGAAATCTTTTCATTTAAAAAGGTCATAAACCCAAAGCCCCCCGCAAAGAGAATGGAGGTAAGAAAATTTATGTTTAACAGAAACACCGTTCTGGTGCCTAAGTCGTCATAATAGTAACTCTCATAATTTTCTGACCAGTCATGAAGCAGGCTTATGAAGGCCAGTGCCATCAATGGGTATGACAATTTCTCATATACCGGAACATTCTTACTCCTTCCTATCCAAAATAGCAGGGTAGCTTCGCCTACCCAGAGCAATGTAACCCAGTTGCCATCGAGTTGTACAGGCACTGAAATGGTAACAAAAACCATTACAAGCCCTACAGCCATATAAAACAAATTCTTATCAGCCTGCCGCTGACGGTAGATTACAAAGCTTACCGCAGCATGTATTACTCCATTGACCAAACTAAAAAGCCCAAGGAGGTGTTCGCCTACTTCATCTCTTTCCAGTAGATCAAAGCCAAAAGCATAAAATATAAATGAGTTGAGCAGAAGCAGCACAACATCTCCCTTTCCGTATTTTTCCTTCTTGATGAGCTTGTAAGAAAGAAAGGTAATATAAAAGATAACGAAATATACACTCAGGAATATAAATGCAAGCCCAAAGTACTCCTGATTGTACCTATCCATGTACCAGGCGCTATAAATAAGCCATGTCAGGACAAAGGCCGAATAGTAAAGTGATTTCCAATATTTCTTAATCGCTACAATCAGGATACCTGCATTGATAATGGCTATATAGGTAAATAAAACTGCTACTTTCCCAGAACCTTCACTCAGCAAAAAAGGCACAGCATAAGCACCTACCAGGCCAATATGGGCAATTACAGGCCTATCATATTGAAGTGCAGCAAATACTGTAAACGCCGTGAACACTACCATCAGTACAAATGCTACCGACTGAGGAAAAAGATCATAAAATGAGTAGGCTGCAAACGTTATGAAATACATAATAGCCATTGCTCCACTGAGCAATACGGCACTAAAGTTTTCATACTTGCTTTTGAGCTTAAAGGCAAACCCTAAAAGACCGGCACCTACTATGTATCCTAAAATGATCCTGGTAAGTGGGCTGATAAGCTGGTTATCAATAGCATATTTAGCTCCGACCGCAACTCCCAAAACAGTAATGGCAATACCTATTTTACTAATCAGGTTTTCACCAATAAATTTCTCGAAATCAGATTTCACCTTAGGTATAGCTTTGCCGAATGCTGACTCAACAAAACTTTCCTTTTTCTCAACTTCTGGAAGATGCTTCTTAGCAATTGGTAATGAATCTGCTTTTATGGTCTCAGTTGCATATGTTTTTACTTCCCTTACATCATCGGGTGGAGCGGATGAGCCTTTAAGTCTGTAAATCTCTGCTCTTAGCTGATCTATTTCTTTCTTAAACTGCTCTTGACGAAACAATAGTGTCTCAAGCTTATTAAGAAGTTCATCAATTCTTTCCTGATCTTTTGCCATATACTTTGTCTAAGGGTAACCTATTTAGTTTTGAGAATGATTACCTCATCTCTGAAATATAACAAAATGATTTTAAACTGATAGGATTTAAAGGCTCATTACATCTAAGCCTCTAAACTTTGATTACTTTACCATCCACGATTACAAACACCTGATCTCCAACTTTAGGCTTGATCTTATATAGTCCGGTAAACTCTCCAAATGCTGGCAGCAGGGCTTGATTTTTCCCGAAATAAAAGCAAGGCAGTTTTATCCCCTGACGTCCCTTACCTCTAAGATGCACGCCAGGGTGAATGTGGCCAGCAAAATTATAACACCCTTCGGGAACCCCCTCCAATGGCTCATGAGACATAATAAAGGCCCCCATCTCCAACGGTTTCTTATGCATCACCAGTTGGTGTTTCTGGTATTGATAGTCACTCATGATATCATGATTACCCATAACCAGCTCAAATGAAATTGCAGGAAAGCATTTAAGTACCTGACCAAATACTTCCCACTCAGTATTATAGTGGCTATGGAAAAGGTCGCCCATAAATAGCACACGATCAGGCTGCACTTCCTGTAGCAGTGTTATTAGCCGCTCTATGTTTTGATCATTAGGATTATGAGGCACGGCTATTCCAGACCTACGAAAATGATTGACTTTGCCCAGATGTAGATCTGATATCAAAAGTACACCCTCTGACTTCCATAAAACAGCCTTTTCAGAGCACAGTAAAAATGTATTATTATATAGAGTTACTTCTTCAGACACGTTGCCAGCCAGATGAATTAAGTAATTTGAAGTCAACAAAGTAATCCAAAAGAAGTATATCGAACAATGACAACAATATATTTCAAACCTCCATGATTCTATTTTATATTCTGATCAATCACAGCTCTCAACTGATTAACCGGTACCACTCCCGATTGTCTCTATATAATTTAATCTTTGTTATAAAATAGAACTAGTCAACTTTAAGTTTATAGGTATGGTTAATATGGCTACTAATTATTCTTAGGTAATAAACACCTTGAGGAACATCGCTCATTGCGATTTTAACCACACCTGCATCTGTATTTAAAGAGTTTTTTTGATAAATCACCCGACCCATCGTATCAAACATCTCATACGATATTGTAGAGGTTTCCCTACCAACATCAATAGTGACATATTCGCCTCGTAAAACAGGGTTTGGATATGCCTGCACTTCATTAACCAATGGAGCTGTTTTTTCCTCAACAGCAGTCACCATTCCATTGAAATACATACTAGCTCGATTAAAAGTATTTACTCCAATTTCCTTTCCAATAATTCTCCCTCTAATATCATCTGCAGGAGGGTGTATGCCTCCCCAAATTCTCGATAGGCTGGTCTGGTCAGAAGCATCAGCATATGTCGCCCATTGCAAAACTATATCAACACTAGGCCCTTCTTCAAAAACAAGAAATGAGTTTTTTCCTGCATGAAATTCCCCCATCCCCCCAGGGAAATATTCATCCCCTGTCAAAAGAGTAAGCACCTCTGCGGCAGCTCTTGAGAAAGTAGAATGCCCGCTTAAATAACCTGCAAAGGGTGGCGTAACGAAAGAAGGCCGTTGATAAGGCCACCAGTTCTCAGCCAAAATCCACCCAACCCCAGCTACATCGACTTCTGGGTTATCAATATAATCATGTCCTCTCCATGCATAAAGCTTAATTTTACCTACATTTTCGTTATCAGCACCTGCAAGAGAATCCCCTGTTTCAACCAATTCTATGTAACCTTCAATTAAAGGTATGCCATTCTCTGAATAACTTGCTTTACCAGGATCTGAACTTTGTCCTTGATCTGCCATATAGCGAATGGCTGAAACAGGCCGAATATAATCATACCATCCTTTTATTCCCCAAGCCGAAACCGCGCAATCATGCATGGCTCCACCTAGTGTAAGGTAAGCTTTAACATCCCATTCAAGATCATCCAACACAGCCCCCTCTCCTTTCATTTTCTTTTCAAAAAGAGGATGATCATTGACATAATTAAGAATTGTGAACCAGTGCCCTGGAGGTGTTTCTGAGTCTGGCCCATCTGCCCAAAATTCTGCCAAAACCCTGGCATAGTCACCTTTTGGAACTACCTGAGGTTCATAAGGCTGACCTGTATATGGGTTGATAGCACGACCAGAACCTGACACCCCTCCCTCAAGAAGGTTATAGAAAGTTCTATAATCTTCCAACTTCTCAGGCAAAGGATCTGCGTTACCTACTGAAGCAGGAGATATATCAATCATAACGCTATCGGAAGGATCAAGGTGACTTGACCATACAGATACCAAAGAAAATGTCCATTTATATTCATCAGATAGCTCACCCCCCAAATATGGTGGAGCACCTGGATCATGGTAGACCCAATAGTCATTGCCCCCCCTTTCATAGATTGTGAGATTCTCTTTGGTTAAAGCAAATGGCTGAACTTTGCCCCATTCAGGTCCAAGAAATTCCGGGGTCGCTCCCGGAATTACATTTCCGGATTGATCAATAAAAATATCAAGAGTTAAGGGCTGCCACCGATTGGGATCAACAATATCGGGATTACCTGGTAAAGCAGGCAAAAGTGGTGAATTAACAGGTTGATAGTAAGTGTTTTCATAACCACCTTCCTCATTCGATCCATCTTGAAAACCAAAATCAATTAAGCTTTGACCGATATAGTTACCCAAAGCTGCTGAGGAACCAGTACTATAATCTGTCGATGTAAAGTTAATATCATACCCCAGTTCTGCCATCAAAGCATCAAATGAATCTAATGATGCCGAAGCTCCTGGAGAATTTTTGAACCTATGAGAAAGTAACCTATATGCTGCATAGCTAATTGTAGTCTCTCTGGCCGATTTCAAATCGGAAGGAGACTGAATGCCCTTGAACTCACAGTTAAAATCACCGACCGTTTTTCCAAGAAGAAAAGTACTGGCCTGACCTCCACTATAGACTGCCCAGGAATCATACAAAGCGACAGAAGTGTGAAACAAATTTCTTGCATGAACAGTAGGCCTGGCAAAATCTACCCTAATGGCAGATAACAAAGCTTCGTTCCATTGTCGGGCAACCGAATGCTGTGCTATTACATCATTTACAGAAGAAGCACCAAATACAAATAAAACAATAAGAATGAAAACTCGCCTGATAAGAAAATACATGATTGTCAGTTATTTTAAAAGCACAGAAATAGTCAAAACAAGGGTAATCAGCGCTACACCAGTTTTACTTCATTATAGTTAACTGCGCAAGTTAAATAAGTTTGACATTTATCAAAAATTTCCTAAGCATTCTGATCAATCACAGCTCTCAACTGATTAACCGGTACTACTCCCGATTGTCTCCACTTAATTTGTCCGTTTTTGAAAAGTATTAAAGTAGGCACTCCCCGTACACCATAAGTGGCTGCTGCTTGTTGATTTTTATCAACATCAACTTTTATAATTCTCGCTTTATCACCAATTTCTGATTTTAGCTCATCAAGCATAGGTGCCATCATTTTACATGGACCACACCAGGTAGCATGAAAATCAACCAAAACAGGTTGGTCCCCTTTAATTAATTCCTGAAATTTTGACATAATTTTTAATTTAAAATTCAATCTGTTAACCATCAAAATCCATTCCCTTCAAACAAACCTGCAAAAATGGCAGGGATTTGTTCTAGTCAAACTGTAGCTGCATGCGTTTCACACGATCTTCCAACTTTTCGGAACTCAACTTTTCTCTGAGCCTGTCAACCATGATAGGAAAAGCAAATGGCGTGGGCTTATCTGGTTCTGTGACAATGAACTTTTGTTTGTTGATCCGCAATAGAGCATTTCGCATTCGCGCCTCCTCTAACTGAAATTCCATCACTTCTTCATAGGCCTGCAGTAAAAGTAAGTTGTGTGACTCATAATCATTAAAAACGTCAAAAAATAACTGCGATGAAGATTGCAAGTGCCGATCTTTTACCTGATGACCCGGGTACCCTTTAAATACCAGACCAGAAATCGCTGCTATATCCCGGAACCGCCTGCGGGCCATCTCTACACTATTAATACTGGCCTGAATATCCTGCCATAGATTATCAGCAGATAACACATCTGTTTCTAAAGCCTCATAAAGTGGAATCTCCTGATCTGAAAGTAACTCAAAGCCATAGTCATTCATCGCAATACTAAAGGTTATAGGAGTTATTTTTGATATGCGATGGGCCAGCAATGCTGCCATGCCCTCATGTACAGCCCTTCCTTCAAATGGGTACATTAGCACATGATAGCCTTCAGTACTTTTGAAGTATTCTATCAGAAATTCGTTTTTCGTAGGCAAATGAGACCGCTCCTTTTGCAAGTCCATCAGGGGCTTCAAAAACCGCAGTTCAATGTCGTGATCAAAATTTTTGAGTGTTATTTCATGTAACTTTTTTCGAAGGACTACCGACATCTGGGATGATAACGGCATTCGCCCTCCTTGCCAGGAAGGTACTGCTTTTGCTTTTTTTTTAGTATTTCTAACCTGCACTACCATATCCTTGATACGCACCAATTCCAGATTACGACCAGCAAACCAAAAAACATCACCAGGGTTAAGCCTGGCGATGAACCATTCTTCTATTGTCCCTATGTATTTTCCGCTAACGTATTTCACCTGGAGGGAAGAGTCACTTACTATGGTACCGATAGATAATCGGTGTCTCATGGCTATTCGCCTGTTGGTAACCTTATAAAACCCCTCCTCGATCTCTACCTTCCGGTATTCATCATACGCTGTCAATGCTGCTCCTCCAGTTGAAATAAAGTTAAGAAGCCAACTCCACTCATCCTGAGTAATGCTACTATAGCAGAAGGTACCCTTCACCTCTGAAAAAATTTCATCTGGCTTAAACCCATCAGAAACTGCCAATGTCACCAGGTACTGAATCAAAACATCAAAAGAGCGAAGGTATGGCACCCTGTCTTCAACGATGCCATTGGCAATGGCATCACGCAATGCTGCAGCTTCTATCAATTCAAGGGAATGTGTTGGAACAAAATATATCTTACTTAAAGCTCCTGGCTGATGGCCACTGCGTCCTGCTCGCTGCATAAACCGGGCAACACCCTTAGGACTACCTATTTGTATTATAGTTTCAACCGGCCTGAAGTCAACACCAAGATCCAGGCTGGATGTACATACCACCGCCCTAAGCTGCTCATTATGCAGAGCATCTTCAACCCAGTCTCTGAGTTCTCTGCTAATTGAACCATGATGCATGGCCATGATGCCTGCCAGGTCAGGTGATCTATCCAGCAGTTTTTGATACCATATTTCGGCAAATGAACGCGTATTAGTAAAAATGAGCGTGCTTTTGCTTTTTTGAATAATCGGAATCACTTTATCAATGAGATTTGTGCCCAAGTGTCCGGCCCAGGGCAGTTTTTCTACCGTATCAGGTAATACAGATTCTACCTCAATGAATTTCCTGATATCAGATTTGATAACCTTATATTTTTTCTTTTTTAAAGAGGATCCTAAAAGTGCCTGCAAGGCCTCATCCATATTGCCAATGGTTGCCGATATACCCCATACTTTTAGCTTAGGGCAAATCGTCTTGAGTCTGGATAAAGCCAACTCCATCTGCACCCCCCTTTTGGAACCCATCAGTTCATGCCACTCATCACAGACTACGGTTCGAAGATTTTTAAAAAACTTTTCATAGCCCTTCTGCGCCAGCATAAGCTGTAGGCTTTCCGGAGTGGTTATCATAAACTCCGGCGGATTCTTTTTCATTTTCTCCCGCTCGGCTGAAGAAGTATCTCCCGTACGCAACTTTACATGCCAGTCAATATCAAGTCCATCAACTGCTCTTTGGGTGGAGTTCCCAATCTCCTTAGCCAACGCTTTTATTGGAGTTATCCAGATAGCTCTTAGTCCTAAATCTCTTTTCCTGGGTGATGTCACCTCACTCTGCCGCTCTCGGAGGTACTCAAGCAAAATAGGTATGACCAGAGAATACGTCTTACCACTACCTGTTGGAGCATTGACAAGACCGTGATACCCTCGAAGATAGGCTTCCCACGCTTCCTCCTGAAAAGCAAAGGACTTCCATCCTTTTTGTTTAAACCAATTATGGGCAAGCGTCAGGTTCCCTGGGTCCGTCATACCCTCTAAAATACATCACATCAGGAAAAAATTAAATATTTAATTTATGTAGTTAACTACATTTGTTTTTTTATACATTTACGTAGTTAACTACATATTATGCACGAAGATTTCATTAAAGAGCTGGGCTACCTTTCTCTGGCATCACGACTAAAGCGTATTAGCGACAGTATGATCCACAGTGGGCGACAGATGTACAAGAACCTCAATGTAGACATTGAACCAAATTGGTATTTGATTTTTAAGTTACTTGAAAAACATGGCAACCTATCTGTAACTGACATTGCTGAAAAGCTTCAGTTTTCTCACCCATCGGTTATTACTATCATCAACAAAATGACTCTGGCTGGTTATTTACAATCTGAACCTTGCCCTACCGATGGTCGCCGCCAGTGGATAACTTTGACACAGAAAGCAAAGAAAATGCTCCCTGAATATCAAAAATTATGGGTCGCAGGTACTAAAGGAATTGAGAATATGCTAAAGGATACCAACTTTTTGACTCTTTTAGATCATCTGGAGCAAGAGCTATCCCAACAAAGTTTTATGGAAAGGACATTAAATGAATTTAACAATGGAACAAAATAATTCTCTTGATTACACTCTTGAAAAATTCTCGGAGTTACTGTTAAAAACCAGTGATATCATTATTGATCGCTACCAAAACCTGGATACGGCAAAAGCCTACTCCGGGCTTACTCCTCAGAAGGTAGAATTGTGGTTCAACGAACCTGTTCCTGAAAATGGGTTGGATGCTAATCTTCTACTCGATCAAGTTAAAGAAAAAGTGATCGACACTGCTACTTTAAATATTGGCACCAATATGTATGCTTATGTGATGACCGGTGGCACCCAGGTTTCAGTTCTTTCTGAAATGTTAGTAGCTGCGATCAATCAGAATGTAGGAAAATGGCACCTTGCCCCTGTTATGAGTGAATTAGAAAAAAGAGTAGTTCAATGGGGAAGTCAATTCATTGGGTATGATTCCTCGGCTGGAGGTGTACTGGTCAGTGGGGGTTCGGCGGCCAATTTAACAGGTCTTACAGTGGCAAGAAATGTGATGTTTGAAAAATATGACATCAGGAAACAGGGACTATTCGGATTAAAACCGTTCACAGTCTATGCATCGGATGAAACACATGGTTGTATTGATAAAAGCATTGAGCTTTTGGGTATAGGTACTGATAATTATAAAAAAGTAAACTCTCTGGATGACTTCACCATAGACTTACATGCTCTTGAAAATCAGATCAAGCAAGATATCCAGGATGGTAAAAGGCCCTTTTGCATTATAGGCAATGCCGGAACGGTCAATACAGGAGCGATTGACCCTCTGGATAAGTTAGCAGCACTAGCTCATAAATACGATATGTGGTTTCATATAGATGGGGCTTATGGAGGGCTGGCTGCCTCTCTGAAATCTTTACATGACAGGTTTAAAGGACTTGACTTGGCTGACTCTGTTGCTATTGACTTCCACAAATGGCTATATCAACCTTTTGAAGCCGGGTGCACGCTTGTAAAAAATTGGTCTGATCTTAACAGAACTTTCTATAAAAGGGCGGCTTACCTTGACTCTGACTCAAAAACTGATAATAGATTTGATTTCAACGAACATCATTTTCAGCTTTCCAGAAGCGCCAAGGCCCTGAAAATATGGATGAGTTTTAAGGCCTACGGCGCCTCTGCTATTAGGTCGTGCATCCACAAAGACATTCGACTAACTAAATACCTTGCTGAGACTATTGAAAAGTCAATTGATTTTGAGCTTTGCAATCATCCTGATCTTTCCGTGGTCTGTTTTCGATATATTGCAAATGACAGAAGCTTAAGCCAATCCCTGATAGACGAACTCAATAAAAAGATCATACCCGAACTGGAAGCAGATGGCAGGGTGTTTATTACAGGTACTACACTTAATAACCGTCCAGTGGTACGAGCCTGTCTCATTAACCATAGGTTGCAAAAAGAGAATGTAGATTTTTTATTGAAAGTGATCAGAGAAATAGTAGTAAAAATTAAAAATCAATTGAAGGTAATAGATTAGATCAATGACCGACGAATTAATTATCAGAGCTGCAAAATCTCGTGATGTAGACCAAATTTGGGATATCATACATAAGGTTATAAAATCAGGAGATTCTTATGCTTTTGCCCCAGATTCTTCAAAGGAAAAAATGCTGGCGTACTGGATGGCTGAAAAGATGTACACCTATGTAGCAGAGTATCAAAAAAGTATAGTAGGCACGTTTTTTATTACTGATAATCAGCCCGGGCTGGGATCTCATGTGGCTAATGCCGGTTATATGGTACATCCAAACCTCAGAGGGCTTGGGCTTGGCAAAAAACTGGGGCAATTCAGCATTAAAGAAGCTAAAAGGCTCGGTTACCATGCGCTGCAATTTAACTTTGTTGTAAAATCAAATATCACTGCAATATCATTATGGAAGAGTCTTGATTTTCAAATTGTTGGTGAAATTCCTAACGCCTATCAGCATCAACAATCGGGACTAACGAATGTATACGTTTTATACAGAGAGCTATAATATTCTATCACTTTTTTCATAATCACATAATAGATTATTAGTCAGCAATTTCAGACAATTATATCTTTATATATCCCTTACCAGGGCTTCCTATCAGCTAAAGCAATGGTATGATTTCTTATATATAATCACTAACTTAAAAAGAGCCGGAATTGCGGACCTCGTTTCAACTTGGTATGGATATTGGACATTCGGCAATAGTAATAATTATTTTTTTTACCAATCTCTATCAATATGAATATAAAAATTACCATGACCTCTATGTTGATCATATTTAGTTCGGTCTGCATATCACAAGTCAAAGAAAAATGGAACACCTCTCTTCAGGGGAGTGCTAACTGGCAGCAAGTAACTCCAGCAGGTCACCTTCTTATAGGAACCTCCTCCGCCCTTACTGCAGTAGCTCCTGAAACGGGCAAAATACAATGGGAGCTTACACGGTTTGGAGGCATAACTCAAGATGGTGTACAACAGGTGGGCTCCTCTCCCTTGGTATCCGTCAATAATAATGGAGATATCTTTATGATTGACCCGTTTTCGGGCGAAATTAAATTTGACTCACAAAAAGCAGGAATAGTTGAAATTCTGGATGATTACGTACTCTACAAAACCAATGGAATTTTAATTGCGGGAAAGGACGCCTCAAATAAACCTGCTATGGTTTTTGCCAACCTGGCGGATGGGAAAATAGCGTGGAAACTAAGTGATGACTACGGTAGGGTTGTTAGTGTTAATGAGTTGAATTC
The DNA here is from genome assembly GCF_016775155.1 of Fulvivirga marina. Lineage (GTDB taxonomy): Bacteria > Bacteroidota > Bacteroidia > Cytophagales > Cyclobacteriaceae > Fulvivirga > Fulvivirga marina. Next base: position 229,954 of record NZ_JAEUGD010000004.1, read on the forward strand.
AAATGAACTTCTCATAGTAACCTTATTTAACAACTATAAAATCAACAGTAAATCAGGTGAGATAATCTGGAAAAACGATGTATCTGAAGCAAACAAGCAACTGGAAAAACTGGGCGCTTTTGGAGGACTTATGAAGCAAGTGGCCACGCAGCAGGCCGAAGGTATGGATTTCAACGTAAAGTTTTACAAACACCCTATGATGGACGTTTTTTATGTCGGATCAGAACAAAAAAAGGAGTCCTCCATTAGCAGTTCATCATCTACTCCTGTCACATATTCATCGGTATTTTATGCTTATAACATGAGTGATGGTGCTCGACTTTGGGAAAAGCCACTTGAAGTTAATGGCCGATTGAGTCAACTTTACTTTCATGGACGGGACTTGGTAATATTACCTGACGATGGTTCCAACACCAAAATCAATCTGTATAACCATAAAAATCAGGAAAGTAGCTGGGGTAAAAAGGGCAGAGGCATAAAAGTAAAAGGTGGCATTTATGATTATGTAGCAGTAGGAAATGGCCTTTTGCTCATTTCTAAAAATGGAGACAGAAATTATTTAACATTTCTGGACCTCAACCTGGGCATACTAACTTTTGAAAAACCTGTCAAAATAGACGGGGAAGTGGTACGCACAGAAAAAATTGGTAATGGTGTGTTCTTTGTAACCACGGAAGAAGCCAATGTACTGAATACATCATCAGGCGAGCTATTGTTAGATAGTTCTATTCCTACTTCTCCATCTCTGGTTGGCAGCATAGAAGATAAGTTCTTCATTTTTGACACAAAGAATGATAAACTGAAAGTGCTGAACAAAGCCAACAGCTCAGTTAGTGATTTATCTGGTGTTGAGCTCAAATTTGAAGGCAAAGAATCCCCAACTGGTTTGGAGGTTAGGGACAATGGAATTTTCATACACTCAGATCAGAATGTTGCTTTATTTGATCTTTCCGGTAGTTTAACCTATCAAAATTACTACGAAGCCCCAAGGGAACCTGGTTTAAAAAGAGCGTTGCTCTATGCTCAGGCGGTGCGGGCTGCTTATATAGGTGCAAGCGCCTACGCTGCTTCCGGAGCATATCAATCTGCAGCTCCCCAAGTAAAACAGGAAGATGCACTAGCAGGAGCCATGGTGGAAGGCATTGGTCAAGCCTATGGTGAGCTGGGTGATGCGGCCTCGGATTTTGCCAAAAAGTCTTTCAAGCAGGCTAGTGCCCGTTTCAAAGCGTCGACTCAGGCCCGTGATTTTATGGTGATACTATCTAAACAAGAAGGAAATAAAAATGCACTGCTAAAGGTGAACAAAAACACGGGAAAAGCTGATGCATATATAGACCTAGGAAAAGAAAAAAAACCGAACTATGCTGTTGATGATGTCACCGGCCAGGTGTTTTATCAAACAGGATCCAGCACTATAGCTGGTTACCAATTAGACTAAAATCATTTAAGTAGCCATTTTTCCCGAGTTACTGGAAAATGGCTACATTCCCCTTCAGCTTATTCCACATGAACAGATAGAACCCATAGTTCAGTACAAACTGCAACAAATAGGCACATATCAATGCAAAAAAAGCCTTAGCTACCTGCACAAATTTTACGATTTTAAAAAAAGTAAAGTACACCCACAAGTTATAGATCAGCGTAATAGCACTATAAATAGCAATAACCTCCTCTTTCCAAGTGGGGATAAGCGCAATTACAGGAAATATTAAAAGCAACATTATCAATTGCTGCGCTGTAATGTAGATGTTTAAAATCAGATTTTCAGTATAATTATACTTACTCTCAAAAAAGAAAAGCCAAGAAAACAGTGCGAACACCGGAATGGCAATAACATTAATAACTGTGGCATACTCCTCAGCAAAAGACAGAAATGCACCTAAATGATCAACTGGTAGCACATGTAACACCGGCCCTGGCTTCTCACTTAAAAAAAGGTCAAACCGCATAGACACCAAGGCAGCCAGTGCTCCTATTAGCAAAAGATATTTAATAGGCACATACAAACTCACTCGCTTGCCCTCCAGATATTCTCTAATAGCTACACCAGGCCTCAAAAACAAAAGTTTGATGGTATAAAAAAGGCCATTTTCGATATCCAGAGATGAAAAGAAATTTTCTTTCACAAAATAAAAGAAACTGAACCTTCTTACTTTTGCACTTTGCCCGCAGTTATTACAAAAATTTCCCTCGAAACGATTACTACAGTTCTTACAGATCATAATCAGCAATATTACAAAAGAAGCATTTTGTATAAGAAGAGTCTGGGTAGTATAAAGAATGTTGTATAAATGCTAAAGTCGTTCGGCATTAATCAACAATTTAAAGGCTCGTTTTTCAGCGCATATAAAGAGCCGTCTCAAAAGTCATTTCTGTCATCACTCTGCCTTGGTGACTATCTGAATCAGAACCTCCTCATTTGCTTCTACCTATTTCTAGGCTCCAAATCAAGCCTGGAATAATGTGAGACTTTTGAGACCTCTCTCAATGCTATTGGTATTTTATTTAAAAAACCGGATGTTCCGGTTTATTCCCAAGTATGCCCTCTATTTTCTCCATAACCTCAGGCGTAAGGTTTTCCTTAGCTTCTATTGCTTTCAGGTTTTCCTGCAACTGCTCTTTCTTTGATGCTCCAAGAATAACTGTACTTACATTATCATTTTTCAAGCACCAAGCCAAAGCAAGCAAAGGCATGCTCATTCCCATATCGTTGGATAATGCTGTAAGCTGCTTAACCTTAGCAAGGTTCTCTTCAGCCAATGACCGGTCTTTCAACCATTCCAGCCCTTCGATTCCCAACCTGGTGCCTTCGGGAAACCCATCATTATACTTACCCGTAAGCACCCCACTAGCGAGCGGCGACCAAATAGTAGTCCCCAGACCTACAGTTTTATAGATTTGCGAGTACTCAACTTCTACTTTTTCGCGAACAAACATGTTGTATTGCGGTTGTTCCATAGTCGGCCCGATAAGATTGTATTGCCTGGCAACCATATGCGCTTCCATAATCTCTTGAGCACTCCACTCTGAGGTTCCCCAATACAACACCTTTCCCTGCTGAATTAGGTTATGCATCGCCCACACAGTCTCCTCTATGGGGGTTTGTTTATCTGGACGATGGCAAAAGTAAAGGTCAAGGTAGTCTACCTGAAGCCTACTCAAGGCCTGATGACAAGCCTCCACCACATGTTTTCTGTTCAACCCAACCTGCGTAGGCTTCAAATTTTTCATACCTCCGTCTGCACCGAAAAACACCTTGCTAGACACAATATAACTATCCCTTCTCCAGCCCTTCTTTTTGAGCACCTCCCCCATCACTTCCTCCGACTTGCCTCCTGCATAGGCCTCAGCGTTATCAAAAAAATTAATCCCATGATCATAAGCCAATGTCATCAAGTCATCAGCAGTATTGTCTCCTATTTGCTTACCGAATGTCAGCCACGATCCAAGGGATAATCTACTTACTTGTAGCCCTGATTTTCCGAGTCTTTTATATTCCATTTTTTCTGGTTTGGTTACTTATTTTTATTTGTTTTAGTTGATATTTACTGGTTCAATGGTAGTTGAACGCTAGTCTGAGGCTTTGGTTTCCACATTGTAAAACATTTGAATAAAAACATTCATTTCTCTGGAAATTGCCCATAAACATCAAGTAGTTGCTGAAGGTCTGTCAGTGTATTTCTCCAACGTTTTATTCTGAGAAATCTTAGTGCAATTCCCGGTTTGTGCCTTGCAGACTTGCTTATACGTTCAAAAGCGATCTCAAATATCTATTCAGGTGCTACACTTCTTTACAGGCTCAAAGCTTCTGAAAGTTCATCATCTTCAACCTTAGTCTCCTGAAATTACCCAAACCTCCCCTTTATGCTCTACTTTTATCTGTGCTGCCCCTATAATGTGTCCGGTCGGATGAAAAGAGAAATGTACCCCATTGATAGTGGGTAACCTGACCATTTCCTCTCAAACGACACTTAATAACTGGCATGGCTGATGCTGCACTCAGGTAGTATTAGTGTCCCACCGACTATGGCCTGCATGCCCGTTATTAATTAACGCATTACGCACTGGCCTCCACGGGTCAATGTACACACCTGTTTTAGGACCATAGCTACCTTTTCCAATAACATCTCCACCATTTAAACAAACTTTGTCTTTCAAATTTTAAACTTACCATGATCATGACATTTGTTTAATTATAATTAATTGGAGACTATCAAACGTCGTTTTATCAACTCGTCTGCCGACTGATAATGTAAAATGTAGACACCAGAAATAAGGTGACCTGTAGAAAAGGTAGCTATCTCATCATGCATCTGTTGCGGCTCAATTTTAAAAAACTGGCCCCTCATATCATAAAGCTCAAAACGATGGTCATCACCACCCACCAATTCTACTTTAAAAAATGATGAGGCTGGATTTGGGTATATAGAAAACATCGCTGTTTCCTTTTCGCTACATGCCTCAATAGCGTCAGCTGTTGTATTCCTGACTTCTACCAACCTACCATAGGTAGCCTGTCCCGGACATTCCGTGCTGCATCCATCACGGTGCCCGGCAATTACTGGCAAGGCTGTATTTAAGGGATGCGAATTAGTTGCAAAAGGGTTCAATCCGCCTTTATCTGCTTTCCATGACAACAATAGTGACAAGGACTCCAGCATTTCATCTGATGGAGAAATGTTGGTGTATGTTCCCATCAAACATACTCCCATAGTTGTACTATTCCTACCACAAAAGTGAGCTCCGATGACAGCATCCTGATCCCCATTTCCAGGGTCCCTACCTTTAAAGATGGTACCATCAGGAGCTATTAAATAATTATAGCCGATATCCGACCAACCATTGCCCTGAGTGTGATAAAGGTAAATATTGCGAACCACATTGGTATAGTCGCTCACTTCATTAGAGGTAGCCGAATGGTGTATGATTATATTTTCAGTAACAGTAAATGATCGGTTGTAAGAAGGTTCCGGTAGTCCTTCCCTCCAAATACTTTGATCAACCATCGCAGGCTCACCGCATTTCGCATACTGTTCATTTAAACGAGGTACCCCCGAAACCCTCTTTGTCCTTTCTGCATCTATTACAATGATTTGAATTTCTCCTGAAATAGCTCCAGTGAAGAAGCTAAATTCGGATATCGAAGCATCAAAAATCAACAGGTTAGTTGAGTTGCTCTTTCCCTGATGATGCTCATCCTGCGATAAGGCGTACTTTTTCCCAGCAGTCTCAATGTAGGCTCCCTCAAGAATACCTTCGTACCTAATGGTTACGCTAGTGGCCTTCTCAACAGCGAAAGAATAAAGCTGCTCAGACTCAACTTTTGTACGCCAAAGGCGTGTATTAGCTCCAACCTTCCTCCCTTGATCGTACTGCGCATGTGCCATTAATGATGCAAATAATAAGATCAGTACCCAAAAATATTGCCTCATGTCTTTCCTGGTAATTGCTTTTCGTTAACCTATTCTACACTGGATAGTTCACCATATTGAAGTTGTAATACTTTGGCTTTTCCAACACCTAAGTAATAGACTATGTATAAATTATCATAGTCTGATTCGTCCAGTTGCATATATTTATCTTCACCTAACAGCATATTCAGGATAGCTGGGGTTGTATTGGAATGGCCTGAGATGAGCAGCGTCTTACCTCTGTTCTCCTCAATAGTTTGTATCATATCTTCAAGCTTGAATGGGTTGTACTCCAATACTTCCAGTCTTTTACTTTCCACTACTGGTGCAACAGTCAATCGGGTTCTCTTAAAAGGAGTTGAATATACCGCATCAACTCCAACTTCATGGAGTACTCCTGCCAGAGCTTCCGCACGCCTCTCCCCTTCCTCTGTTAAAACAGGATCACCTTCTTTATCAAATGCCTTTTCGGCATGTCTGACCAGTATAAGTGTCGTTACTTCCTCATCCTGCCCCTGTACCTGGCCAATGAATAAGATAGCAATTGCGGCAAACAAGTATTTTCTCATGGGTTCTTTTTATGTTTTTCCTTTATGTCATCAGGTACGTTACAGTTTTTCCACTCTCTGGTATCTGTCAGATGGAATATTTTCCAGCCCACTTCTGATTTAAACAAATGAAAGGAATCCACTCCGCAATGGCTGAATTTGTCACCAGCATAAAATGCATATTTCGTCCACACCTGAGCAAGATTTCCATCAATTCTTATTTCAGTATCCCAAATAAGTTCATCCCATATAACATCGTGTGGCGAGCCCACCGCATCGAGAAAGCCCTGAAGTGCTCCTTCATGAAGTACTCGTTTCCCTTCTTTATTAGTAAATGCAGTATAAAACTCTACTTTATTGTAAAATACGGCATGAACCATAGCACTATCAGCAGCCCGCATTCCGTCAAATAGCTGTTCTACTACATCCAGCACTGCTTTTTCCTCAGTATTACTGTTTTGAGCATAGATGTCATAGGAAAGCAAAAAACAAAATAATACTGGAATTATAATCTTTCTCATGGGTGTATGTTTAATTTGATTAAGGTACTTATATACCTTTAAGATAAATGGCTCCACTAAATGTTTGAAGGCCTATTATTTAAGCGGCAAAAATAGACTTCTGGTTATCAATTATAATGTTAACTTTATAATATCAAAGCATTTGTTAAACATGAGAAAGCACCTTTTGTTAAGCATAGTCTGTGCATTTACATTTCTTGTATCTAACGCTCAGGTATTGGATAGCCTTGAGGAAAAACTAGCAACTTCAAAAGGACCAGAAAAAGTAAATACCCTGAATGAGTTATACATAGTTTATAACCAACTCAATCCGGCTAAAGCACTGGAATATGCAAAAGCAGCACTTGAACTAGCTACAGAAATAAACTACCTGAAAGGGAAAGCTGCGGCTTTGAATAACATGGGTATTATATACAAAAATCAAGGTGTATATGACAAAGCGCTGGAGTATTATATAGAATCGCTTCGCATCTCCGATGAAATCCATGATAAAGAGGGCCTGGCCTCTACGATGAATAATATTGGCACAGTTTACTCCCTGAAAGGGATATATGATAAGGCACTTATTTATTTCATTGAGTCTTATGAAGCCTTCAAAGAGCTAAAAAACAACCAGAAACTGATAGGAACACTCAACAATATAGGGAATGCCTATAGCGATAACGGCCGTGAAGACAAAGCTTTGGAATATTTTGCTGAAGCTATCAATTTATCTCAACGCATGGGCCAACTCAACAGTAGTTCTGACCCATTGAACAATATCGGCAATATATACTTCTACAGAAAGGAATACGACAAAGCGCTGGAATATTACAATTTATCTCTTGAGGCCGAACAAAAAAACAATAACCTGCTAGGTCAGGCTCTGGCTTATTCCAATCTTGGTTCTGCCCATATGGAGCTTGGTCATATTGACATGGCAGAGGAGCACCAGAATAAAGCAATGGAAATTGCCATCAAAATCCATGCAAACCCCATATTGAAGCTAATCTATCAAGGATTAGCAAATATTCACTACCGCAAAGGTGATTACAAGAAAGCGTATGATTTTCGCCTGCTTTATGATGATGTCAAGGATAATATACAGAACGAAGAAAGTAGCAGAAAACTTGCTCAGTTGGAAATAACCTTTGAGCTTCAGCAGAAGGAAAAAGAGCTTGAACTACTTAAACAAGATAGAGAAATAAAAGACTTACAGGTAGAAAATAGTAGAATAGTTATACTTTTGGGGCTCATGGGTACCATTATGTTTATTGGTGCCAGTTTTGTTATCTTCAAGCTCAGAAAAATCAAGAGATTATAATTCATGTCAAGAGAAGAAGCGCGGGAAATACTCGAGAGTATGACCAAAGGTGAGAGTCTATTACGCCATGCCCGCAGCGTTGAGATTGTAATGGAAAGCTATGCCAATAAACTTGGAGAAGACCCAGTAGAATGGGCCAATACAGGACTCCTGCACGATGCAGACTACGAAGCTTACCCTAACGAGCACCCAAACAGAATAGTGAATCAACTGCGCGAGCTTAAGGAAGAAAAAATGGCTCATGCTATTTCTGCACACTATACCAAATGGAATGTTCCATATGAGAATAATCTGGATAAAGCACTGTTAGCCTGTGATGAACTTACCGGGTTTGTTATAGCCTGTTGCCATGTTCGCCCGGAAGGCATTGTTAGTCTAACCAGTAAATCTGTTATAAAAAAGCTTAAGCAAAAAGGATTTGCTGCTAAGGTGGAGCGGGATGAGGTTTATAAAGGAGCAGAACTATTTGAAGTGGATCTGAAGGAGCACATTGACTTCATCATCGATTCACTAAAAACACACAAGGAAGAGTTGGGTATTTAACTTAGAGCAGTCTCCAGGTGAAAGATCCATACATAAGACTTGGCTATTGATTAACCCAACCTTCAATTTCCATTCAAATATCCAACACGCTCATCCAGGGGGATATTGCTTTTAACAAAACTGCCACTTCCTCGCGCTATCTCTTTCCCCTTTTCATTGTAAAGTACTGCCTCTGCCACAAAGGACTTTCTTGAGTTGGACACCACCCGTCCCTGAGCCCTAATCTCTCCATAAATAACAGGCCTAAGTAGGTAAATATTAAAGGAAGTGGTAAGTACAAAAACATCATCAACCAATGAGTTCACGGCGAAAAAAGCTGCATCATCAAGCATTTTAAAATATACAGAGCCATGCACCGCATTTGCAGCATGAAAATACTTTGTGTCACTCTTTATTTTGACTTCAGCATACCCTTCAGCTATTTTTATTTCAGGCTTATAGTATTTATTGATCGGAGCTTCATGTATATACATCCTCTCCAGTTTTTTATAGTGTTCTTCGTCTGGCATTATTTATTAATATCCTTCATAACGTAAAATAAGTTAATCTTATGATAATTAGCCCAGGTTTACTTTCTCTTTAACAAAGAATGATTAAATTTGACCTCGATTAAAGTAACCGCTGAAAATTCGATTATCATGGAACAATATATTGGAGACGGAGCAAGCTTATTTATTACAATAGTAGCATGCCTTGCAGGTTTTGGAGCAGCAATTGGAATGCTTGACTTCATGAAAACAAAAAAAGAAGAGCCTAAAGAAGAATAATATATAAGGTTAATCATCAAAACAAAAAAGGCATGAGTGGAATCCATTCATGCCTTTTTTGTACAGGTACTAAGATTACTTATGCAATCTCCACCAACTCTATATCAAAAATAAGATCCTTACCCGCCAGAGGATGGTTAGCATCAATTTCAATAGTGTCAGCTTCCACTTTTGTAACTACCACAGGAATAGACTGTCCGTTGGGCTGCTGCATAGCTAATTGTTGTCCTACTTCAGGTTTCAGGTCAGCAGGTAGCTGAGCTTTAGGAACTTCTACCACCATTTCATTATTTCTTTCCCCATAAGCCTCGTTGGAAGGAATATTAGCTGTTTTCGTATCACCAACTTTCATTCCGGTTACGGCTTTATCAAATCCGGCGATCATCATACCGGCTCCTAGTTCAAATTCCAAAGGTTCTCTATTTTCAGAAGAATCAAAAACAGATCCATCGTTCAATTTACCTGTGTAGTGTACTTTTACTCTGTCGCCTTTTTTTGCTTCAGACATAAACAAAATATTTAATAGTAATTATAATCAATCCTTGACTTTCAAGGAAGAACAAAGGTACGGAAACAAGCCCTAATAAAAAATTTTGGGGCATTGTGTACCTTTTTGTATTCTGCTGCATTATGTAAGTAATTCATTTCCAAAACAATGTTTGTGTGGTTCCGTCTGCAGCGGAAAAACATTGTGAAGGCGGACGATATCCGGCCGCTGAGCCGAAGACAGCTGGCCGGATATTTTTAAAATACTCTTAATGATTGTAAATTATAGTAATGCATATCCTTACCACAAACACTGCACCTTCATTACCTAATGCGGTACGCGGCCTTATTGATGTAGTCTTCAGGATCTTCTATGATCAGATCAATACCTCCGTCTATCATAAAAGAGAAGAGGAAATTCTAACAGAATACAACATTATAAAAAAATGCCAGGATAATCCTGAGCATTTTGCCCCCTTGTACAGAAAGTATTATGACCAGATTTTCATGTTTACCTTTAAAAGGGTAGACCACCTCGAAATTGCCGCTGACATTACCTCAAGGGTTTTCCTGAAATGCCTGAAAAATATTGGCAAGTATAAGTACCAAGGCGTACCGTTTTCTGCATGGCTTCACAAAATTGCTATTAACGAGGTAAATATGTTCTTCCGACAACAGAGTAAAATGGAACGTACCGTAAGCCTGGACCATCAGGACATGCGACAACTTTTTGATGAAATTGATTATCAGGAAGTACAAATTGATCCCGAAGTACTCATTACAGTATTGCTTGAGCAATTGGATGAGAAAGAGATCCAATTTATAGAATTAAGATTTTTTGAAAGCAGATCATTTAAGGAAATTGGGTATTTGCTGGGCATATCTGAGACTAATGCCAAGGTAAAAACCTACAGGATACTTAAAAAGCTAAAGAAGGTTTCAAAACAGGTTAATTACAATAACTAATTCCGATGACAAAAATTAAAGTAAAAATTAATGTACCCGTTCCACCGATAGAAACCATTCACCAGTATCGTGACTTTAGCCGTTTCATGGATCAGTATAAAAAGTATTATTCCACAGTTGGCATCAGGGATATGCTTTACAAAGACCGAAAAAAACTGGTCTTCATCGTAATCATCATTCTATTTCTAATGTTGCTATTATTTGTAGAGGATCTTCATGGCATTGAATCTGAGAATAATGAGAAACCAAAAACTGAACTATTGGATTAGATTAAGCCTTGTAACATTCTACCTGGCGTTTCCTGGTCGTATTACCTATGCCCAACATATCGAACCTCATGAGGTTTATGATATCACACCTACTGACTCCACTCTGTCTGAAAAATTTGTAGAAGCTTTATGCAAGGCAGCCCGTACCAGATCAGGTGAAGGTCGACCTGGCCTGCCTTCTGACTTAGAAGCATTAATTGTACTTGCTGCCGGCACCGGTTTTTCAGATCACGATCAACCTCAAAAAAGCCTGAGTTGGCACCAGAAATTTGGCAGATACTGCCATTGCAAGAGCACCGACGAATTTCCTGCAGGAAGTTTCCTCCGACAGGCGGTAAATGCCAACTTCAGGGAGTTTGCCAATATCGTGGGGCCCAATAACAGACTTTCACTAGACTTGCTACAAACTGATGCAGACAGCCTTAACATTTTTGAATATATCAACAAGCAACGTATAGATATTGAAGCCAGCCACAACAATAAAAGGTTTGAATTTCAGCAGGATGAAAAATGGAAGAACATTATGTTCTTCTATTTTCTGTTTTCAGAATACCGGGTTATACTCATGCGCCAAATGGAAGAAGGTCAGTAACCTTTTACAAATTTGCCTCCTGCTTATTTAGCAAATTGCCGTATCCAATGTGTAACTTAGCCGCTTCTTGTACTTTACTAACCAGTAATACTTTATGTCACTTCTATACGCCCTTGACATTATAGGTACGTTTGTATTTGCCATTAGCGGCATCCGGCTGGCTGCAAAAAAGAAAATGGACCTTTTTGGGGCAATGGTTATTGGCTTTGTAACAGCAGTAGGTGGTGGTACCACCAGAGATGTTTTACTGGGCAGTTATCCGGTTTCCTGGGTACAGGATGTGAACCTCCCTCTCACCATTGCTCTCGCAGTACCTTTCACATTTATTTTCAGAAAGTATATTGTCAATCTCAAAAGAACCTTCTTCATGTTTGACACCATAGGTATAGCCCTATTTACCATTAGTGGTATGCAGAAAGCACTCTCCACAGGCATTCACCCGGCACTGGCCATTGTTATGGGTATGGTATCTGCCGTTATGGGTGGAGTAATAAGGGATATTCTATGTAACGAAATTCCGTTAATATTCAGAAAAGAGATTTATGCTACGGCTTGCCTGGCCGGCGGATTAGTATTTTCACTACTTGATTACTACACCGACCTAACCGAAAATGTGATTTACCTCATAACAACTGTTGTAATCATTGCGATACGGGTAGTTTCAATAAAATATGATCTGAGCATGCCTAAAATGAAGGATGCTCCCATGGATGGAGCTGACTAATAAATACTTGATTCGAAGGTCTTTTCCCAGTCAGCCCAAGCAGTGGTTTTATAGTGGTTACCGCCAATATAGTTAATAACTTTCTCAAACTGGTCAGGCTTTTGATACCCTGGCATAGGTTGGATCATGTTAAAGTCCTCATCTAAAAACACTACTGTAGGGTAACTAAGTTTATTATTAAGCAACGAAGCGGCCAGTTGGTGATAACCTCTCCTTCCTGACTCCACATATTTAAAAGTATGCCCTTTGAACTCTATATCTTCTGTTTGCTCAGCATCAAGTTTTACAGGGTAGTAGTTTTCGTTCAGGTACTTTGCAATTTCAGGCTGACTAAAAGTATTTTTATCCATAACCTTACACCAGCCACACCAGTCGGTATATACATCTATAAATATTTTTCTCTTCTCATTTTTAGACTTTTCTACAGCCTCTTCAAAACTCATCCAATTTACAGGACTTTTTCCTCCTGCCTTTTTCAATTGCTCTTCCGGCTTAAACGCCGAACCACCAAAAAAAACAAGTATAAAAGCCAATGAAAATATAATTAATGCTACTTTTCTCATAATTCTAAAATATACGTCTAAAACGCCAGTCAAGTTAAAATAATTTCAATCAAATACTATACATCATGATGCATTACAGTTTTGATATGCCTTAATATATCCTGAAAGCTATCTGGATGAAACCACTTAATTTCCAGATCCTTACCAAACCATGTCATTTGTCGCTTGGCATACCGTCGTGAGTTTCTTTTCAATAATCGTACCGCTTCCTCTCTATCATATAATCCCTCAAAAAAATCGAATACTTCTTTATATCCAACTGTTTGCAGAGCATAATGCTCTTTATAGGGATACAACTCCTTAGCCTCCTCAAACAATCCCTGAGCTATCATCTGATCCATACGTTCATTAATCCGAGCGTAAAGTTCTTCCCTTGGCCTGTCCAATCCAATTTTAATTACCTCAAAATCTCTCTGTTTTTTATTACCCTTTCTGAGTTCAGAGTATTTCTTTCCCGTACCGATGCATACCTCAAGAGCTCGGGTAATACGTTGTGGGTTTTTAAGATCAACCTCTTCATAGTACTCCGGATCAAGTATTTTGAGTTCCTCAGCCAGAGCATTCAGCCCTTCATTGGCTAATCTGTTGTTGAGTTCAACTCTAATATCAAGACTCACCTGGGGTATATCTGCCATTCCTTCGGTAACCGCATTAATGTAAAGCCCCGAACCTCCTGTCATAATCAAACAGTCTTGATGCTGAAACAATTCACCTATTTTTTTCAAGGCTTCACGCTCAAAATCCCCTGCATTAAATTTATCATGAATCGAATGGGAGTTAATGAAATGGTGAGTAACCAGGTTCAGCTCCTCTTCGGAGGGCTTTGCTGTACCAACTTCCATTTCTCTAAAAAATTGCCTGGAGTCCGCCGATATAATTTCAGTATCCAACTCACGAGCAATATCAATACACAAACTGGTCTTTCCTACAGCGGTAGGCCCGACAATAACAATCAAAAACTTCATCAAAAGTGGTTTTATACAAATTTACTATTTATAGAATGACTTCACCAAAACAGCAGAATGGTGAATCCTGATTAACGATAATTTGTTATCTTCACGAGGAAATGAAGGACAGAACGAAAAAAGCGGAAGACCTCGTTATTAAGGTTAATGAACTGAAAGAAAAGCTCTTCGCGGAGAAGAATAAAAATTCTTTCACCAATTCAATTTTGGAGGGTGGAACCCTGATTATCTGGGCTGTCAACAACGAATTTGAACTTATTTCCTTCAACCAAAATTACTTCAATTTCTTTCTTCAGGAGAACCCGGGCATTAAAGTTGGCTATGAAGAAAAAGGGATCGTTAAAATTGCCAACTCCGACACTTTTTGGGAGAAAAAATACAAACAGGCCCTTACCGGTCGATCTCACAATTTTGAGATCATGCTCAAAATTGATGGCGAAGAACAATGGAAAGAGGTTTTTTTAAATCCTATTTATGATACTCGTGGTGAAATTACCGGAGTCTCGGGGCTTGCCTACGATATCACTGAAAAGATGCAGTCGCGAATCGCACTCATGAAGAGCGAGGAAAAATTCAGAAATATATTTGAGTCTTTTCAGGACCTCTATTTCAGATGTGACTTTAACGGAAAGTTAACCATGCTTAGCCCTTCAGTAAGTGACATCATGGGCTATACAGAAGATCAACTCCTAGGTAAGCATGTTACTAACTTTTACCTTTATAATATTCAAACTAAGTTTCTGATCAGAAAACTGGCCCAGGAAAAACGTGTTCGGAATTTTGAGGCTAGCGTTATACATAAATCAGGAAAAATAATTCCATGTATCTGCAATGTCAGAGTAATTCAGGATGAACAAGGCCGCCTGAAACACGTAGAAGGAGTAGCTAGAGATATTACAGAACTTAAGAAGACCAACCAGGAGTTACAACACTCTAAGGAATTAGCCGAAAAATCACTTAAAATCAAAGAGCGCTTTTTGGCCAATATGAGTCATGAAATCAGGACTCCACTCAATGGCATAATAGGTATGCTTCATCTACTGGATGAGACACAACTTGACCCCAAGCAAAAAAAGCATATCAGAACCCTTAAAAGTTCGGCTGACATACTGCTAAACATTCTCAACGACCTGCTTGACCTTTCTAAAATTGAGGCAGGAAAAATGGAGTTAAAACCAGTACCTACGAGCACTGAAATAATATTTGATAAACTCAAACTGCTTTACAAGCAGCAAGCAAACGATAATTCGATAAAACTCAAATTTACAAAGGGTAATGATATACCTCCATATATAGAAGTTGACGAAACCAAACTCATCCAGGTTTACTCTAACCTTATATCAAATGCTATAAAATTCACCCCATCAGGAGGTAGTGTTACCATAAGCCTTGAAGTTTACAAAGTAAGAAAGAATGGGTCCATAATTATGGAGGGTAATGTTAACGACTCGGGAATTGGCATATCAAAAGAAGATCAAAAGAAGTTATTTTCCAGCTTCACCCAGTTAGATAGCTCAAGCAAAAAGAGTTATAAAGGTACTGGCCTGGGGTTATACATCTCCAGGAAGATAGTCAACCTATTCAATGGAAAAATCGGCATTAAATCTACTGAAGGAAAAGGCAGCCAGTTTTGGTTTACCTTTGATACCAAAGAAGTTGAAAAACCTGCAAAGCAGGCTCAACCATCAGTTAAAATCACAAAATTGGAACATTCTCCTACTGTCATGGTTGTAGATGACAACAGTGTTAACCTTGATTTAGCCTATGAGATTCTTAAAAATGCTGGCTGCAAAGTAACCGTGGCTTCTAGTGGCAAAGAAGCCCTTGCTTTATCCAAAGATTTGTGCTTTGATGTCATATTAATGGACATTCAAATGCCAGACATGGATGGCCTTGAAGCCTCCAAACAAATAAGGAAACAATGTAAAGAACAGACTCCACCAGTGGTGGCCATGACAGCCTACTCTATGAAGGGTGATGAGGCCAAATACCTTGCTGAAGGCATGGACGACTATATTGCAAAACCTATCGACCCATCAATACTGGTTCAAAAAGTAAATCAATGGACATCTGATTCGTCTGAAGAGGTAGAAGTACAAAAAGAAAAGACCAATAATCATCAGACAATTAACCAAAACACCTTAGATTTACTTAAACAATATGCCGGAGATGAAGCTGTTTTAGAAGCTTTAAATGAATTCGATCAAGAGTGTAGTATGCAGATACTTGATAGCGCCAAATTTTTTGAAAGTAAAAACTACAAGGAAGTTTTAGATATTTTACATACATTGAAAGGCAATGCCGGTACACTCGGAGTTGAAAAAATGGCCTTCCAAGCAGCCAAAATGGAAGATGAATTAAAAGAAAAAAAATATTCTAATTTTGCCAGGGATTTACAGTTTCTAAAATCCCTGCATGAGGAATTTATTGAAGAAACTAAAAAGATTATACCATAAATAAATTAAAAAGGATGGCAAAGAAAATCTTACTAGCCGATGACAGCCCTGTAATACAAACCTTGTCTAAAAAAATATTCCAAGGACAAGGGTATGATTTTAAAGGTATAAAAACAGGAACTCGTGTTCTTGATGAAATCCAGAACAACGATTATGACGTTGTAATTCTGGACATAATACTTCCTGGAGCCGATGGTATGGAGCTTGCAAAAAAAATCAGACGCTTGAGTGACAAGAAAAAAGCAGAAATGCCAATAATTGCCATATCAGGCAACTACAAAAACTATTCAAAGGCGGATTTTGACGAGGCCGGCATTAACGAGTACCTCATTAAGCCGTTGGATTATGATGCCTTGGTAAATACCGTAAAAAAATACACCTAAGATGAGTATTAAGTATTCTAAGCATTTTTTGAATAAGCTTGAGGATTTGCTAGCTGAAACAGAATATATTCTTAGATACGAAAGAGGTAATTTTAAATCAGGCTGGTGCATTCTCAATGAGAACAAAGTCATTATTGTCAATAAATATTATGCCATAGACGGAAAGATCAACTGCCTTTTGGATATTATAAAAACAGTTGACATAGACAAAGATCAGCTTAGTGATAAAAATAAAAAATTGTATTTAGAACTGGCACAAACCGAACTTGAGCTTTGAGGATTACACTGCTAGGGACCGGAACATCTCAAGGTGTACCCGTAATTGCTTGCGGCTGTGACGCATGTCAATCTCTCGACTTTAGAGATAAAAGACTACGTACATCTATACACATTGAGAAGGGAGGTCAGAGTTTTGTTATAGATACTGGCCCGGATTTCAGACAACAAATGCTTAGAGAAGGTGTCAAAAAACTTGACGCCGTAATTTTCACTCATGAGCACAAAGATCATACGGCAGGCCTTGATGATGTAAGAGCTTTTAACTTCCGTCAAAAAAAAGACATGCCAATATATGGAAGGCCTAATGTCATCAACCAGCTGAAACAAGAGTTTAGCTATGCCTTTGGTGAGAAAAAATATCCGGGTGTACCTCAACTTGAGGTACACCCTATTGACAATAACCCTTTCTCCATTGCTGGTGTTAACTTTACCCCTATTGAAGTGATGCACTTACGGCTTCCTGTTTTTGGGTTCAGAGTTGGAGATTTTACCTATATAACAGATGCCAATTATATCAGTCCTGAAGAAAAGGAAAAAATCAAAGGCTCAAAAGTTTTAGTTTTAAATGCACTACAAAAAGAAGCTCACATTTCTCATTTTAACCTGGAGCAAGCCATTGAACTGGCATTGGAAATAAAAGCAGAGACCACCTATTTCACTCATATTAGTCATAGAATGGGACCTCACAAGCAGGTAGATGAACTATTACCTGAGGGAATAAATCTGGCTTACGATGGACTGGTTATTGATATGTAATGCATAACAACTATTACTTCTTAAAAACACTTAGCTCCCAGTTAGCAGAAAAGCTAATCGGCTTCCAACTTATAGAAGC
The DNA here is from genome assembly GCF_016775155.1 of Fulvivirga marina. GTDB lineage: Bacteria > Bacteroidota > Bacteroidia > Cytophagales > Cyclobacteriaceae > Fulvivirga > Fulvivirga marina. The sequence goes on from NZ_JAEUGD010000004.1 coordinate 247,565, forward strand.
ATTTTCTCAAAACAAAAATGAGCTTATCATTGGTTTTTCTAAACAAGCCGAGGAATTCTATATCAAAGCTCACCTTGCTCCAGCATTTTGCTGTCTGTCATTTCCTAATGATTTTAGTCGGGCCAGAAAAAACAGCGTAGATCTTTTTACAGATCTTGCTCTGGCCAAAGTGGATCATATACATCAGTTTGCCAATGAACGGTCATTTGTTATCATATTTCAAAATGATTTCAAACTGCTATTTAAAATGCATGGCAATAGATCCAATATCATTCTCTTTAAAGGGAACGATGTTGTTGAGGTGTTTAAAAAAAGTCTGAAAAAGGACTTTAATATCGACATCACTCAGCTGGACCGCACAATAGACCAATCTTATGACTCCTTCAAACAACATGATGCGGATTATAAAATCATCTTCCCTACGTTTGGAAAGGTTACAAAGAAGTATTTATTAGCCAGAGGTATCAATGAAAAGGATACGAATTCTAAATGGGACTTAATCAAAGAAACACTAGGACACCTCTCCGAACAGAAGTATTATATTACAAAAATTGAAGGCCAGTTACATCTTTGTTTATTGGAAATAGGCACGGTGCAACATGAATTTCATGACCCTATACAGGCTATTGATAGTTTCTTTATTCGATACATTAGTGATCATGCTTTAAAAAGCATCAAAGGGGAGGCTTTGCTTGACATTAATAAGCAACTCAGACAAACCGAGAGTTACATAAAAAAAACTAAAAAGAAACTTGAGGAAATAGAAAGCAGGCTCAACTATAGCATACTTGCAGATATACTAATGGCTAACCTCCACCAAATAGCTCCAAAAACAGAAGAGGTTACCCTTCAAAACTTCTACGATAACAACTCCCCTATCACAATTAAATTAAAACGAGACCTTTCTCCTCAAAAAAATGCAGAGGCATATTACAGGAAAGCCAAGAACCAATCTGTTGAAATTGAAAACCTTAAAACAAATCTCAAACAGAAGCTAAATACCATTGAAGCACTCGAAGAGCAAAAGATGGTTATAGAAGAAGAACAAAGCCTTAAGGCACTTCGTAACCTTGTGAAAAAAGACCAAGCCCAGACTTCAAAAAAGAAAGAGCACCTACCTTATAATGCATTCTCTTATGATGGCTTTGATATATGGGTGGGAAAAAATGCAAGAAGCAACGATCGCATGCTTCAACAACACTCCTTTAAAAACGATCTTTGGCTCCACGCTAAAGATGTGAGCGGGTCTCATGTGCTTATAAAGTATAGAGCAGGTAAACCGTTCCCAAAAGATGTCATAGAAAAAGCGGCTGAACTCGCTGCACATTTCTCCAAAAGAAAATCAGACACCCTATGTCCTGTTATTGTAACACCAAGAAAGTTTGTAAGGAAAAGAAAGGGAGATCCTGCCGGAGCAGTAATGGTAGATAAGGAAGAAAGAACTTTACTTGTCAAGCCCAATAACTGGTCCTGACAAGTAAAGCTTTGATTATTCTACTCAACAACATTTAGCTTAACAGTATTTGTACGTCCTCTGGCATGAATAGGCATACTGGCTGTTGTAATAAATATATCACCATTTTCAATATGCCCCTTTTCCTTCAATATCTCTTCTATGTCTGCAAAGGTATCATCTGTTGAAACCTCTTTATCATAGTAATAGCCCCTAACTCCCCAAATAAGATTTATTGTGTTAAGTAGTGGTCTGTTGCTTGTAAATATAAAAATGTTGGCTTTTGGCCTATGTGATGCAAGCTTAAACGCGGTATACCCTGATTGGGTCATACCAATAATAGCCTTCGCTTTGGAAGCCTTTGCCAGTCTACAAGCCGCCAGCACCAATGTATTATTGTAAAACAAAGGATCATTATGGTCAGGCAGATCATGACGGAAATATACGTCTGCTTCCCTTTCAACGCTGGTAATGGTTTTTACCATACTCCTGATCACTTCAATGGGGTACGCTCCGGCGGCGGTTTCAGCAGAAAGCATCAGAGCATCTGCCCCATCCATTACAGCGTTAGCCACGTCATTGGTTTCTGCTCGAGTAGGTCGGGGGCTTTCGATCATACTTTCCATCATCTGAGTAGCGATAATTACAGGCTTAGCCAGTTTATTACACTTTCTCACGATCATTTTTTGAGCCATAGGCACCTCTTCCATAAATATTTCTACTCCAAGGTCACCACGTGCTACCATTACAGCATCCGCTGCATCTATAATTTCATCTATATTATGTATAGCCTCTGGTTTCTCAACTTTGGCAATGATCTTAGTTTGCTTACCAGCAGCCTTAATTCTCTCTCTAAGGTTATGAATGTCTTCTGCTGATCTTACAAACGACAAAGCCACCCATTCAACCTCGTTGGCCAAACCAAACTCCAGGTCTTTCACATCTTTGTCTGTTAAAGAAGGCGCCGATACTTTAGTAAAAGGCATATTGATTCCTTTTCTGGACTTTAATTTGCCTCCATACACAACCTCTGTTACAACTTCGGCGTTTTTGATTTCAGTTACTTTTAACTCTATCTTTCCATCGTCAATAAGAATCACATCTCCTACACCAACATCTTTAGGAAGATCCTGATAGACGGTACTGGCCATTGTCGAATGTCCAACAATTTCTTCTATGGTTATGGTAAACTCCTGTCCAGGCTTTAGTTTTGCACCTTTCTCTACTTCTCCTACTCTAATCTTCGGCCCCTGAAGGTCTTGTAAAAGACATACACAAGCTCCCATTTCCTCATTCAACTCACGTACACTTTTAATCACCTTCTGATGATCCTCATGAGTACCATGTGAAAAGTTAAGCCTGAAAATATCAACGCCCTCCTCGATGAGCTGTTTCAGCATTTTTTTATCGCTCGAGGCTGGCCCGACAGTAGCGATAATTTTAGTCTTATTAAATTGTATTTTTTGATCCATAGTCAAGTTAAAAAATTGTCTTTAGACTTCAGTGTTTCTACTTCAATGGCGGCAATATATTCAATCCATTGGACTTCTTTTAATTCTTTTAAAATTTCTTCTTTTGCAAACGATTGCGACTGTTCATCTATTTTGATTATGTAGTCAAAGTGCGGCAATTCAGGTATTAAACTGGCATTTTCGCCCTCCACAGAACGGTTCTTAAATAACCTGAAACAACTACTTTCCATCTGGTAAAGATAGTTGCTAAAAGAAGCCAGATTACCTCCTTTCATTTCCATAGAATAATCATCTTGCTTCACCAACCGGACATCAAGTTTCTTGTTTATAGCCCAAGCAAGTTTATAGAATTTTATGGAGGAGATAATGCCTATCAATTCAAACTCATATTCATACTCAACAATTAGCTTGGTCTTTTTCATAGTATCAAAGTTCTTGAAATTTATGCGTATACAGTGAGTTTTTAAGGAAAAATTAGCAATTTAGCGCCGCCAATAAGTTTATTTAAATTGTTTGACATTAATACATTTAATGTATTTCTTTGCAGATATTTTAACTATTAAATCATTAAAAACATGTCTGAAATAGCACAAAAAGTTAAATCAATCATTATTGATAAATTAGGAGTTGAAGAGTCAGAGGTTACTCCTGAAGCAAGCTTCACCAACGATTTAGGAGCCGATTCTTTAGATACTGTTGAATTGATAATGGAATTTGAAAAGGAATTCAACATTTCTATTCCTGACGATCAGGCAGAAAACATCTCAACAGTTGGCCAGGCCATCTCTTACTTGGAAGAAAACGTAAAATAATATATAAACACACCCCTTTATTCATTTCTAAACTTCTTTTATGACGTTAAGAAGAGTTGTAGTAACAGGCATAGGCGCACTCACGCCCATAGGAAATACGGCCTCCGAATACTGGCAGGGTCTTATAAATGGTGTAAGTGGTGCCGCTCGTATAACCAGATTTGATCCCGAGAAATTTCGTACGCAATTTGCATGTGAAGTTAAGAACTTTGATGCTGAGCAACACTTTGACAGAAAAGAGGCCCGTAAAATGGACCCCTTTACTCAATATGCCATGGTAGTTGCTGATGAAGCCATCAAAGACTCGAAATTAGACCTGGAAACTATTGACTTGAATAAAGCAGGGGTAATATGGGGTTCAGGTATCGGCGGGCTTAAAACATTTCAGGAGGAAGTTAAGAGTTATGCTAAAGGTGACAATACACCAAGGTTTAACCCATTCTTCATCCCTAAAATGATCGCTGATATCAGTGCCGGATATATTTCCATCAAGTATGGATTCCATGGACCAAACTTCGTTACAGTTTCTGCATGTGCATCAGCTACCAATGCTCTTATAGATGCATTGAATTATATAAGACTGGGACATATGGATGTTGCCATCTCGGGTGGCAGTGAAGCAGCTGTAACTGAAGCAGGCATGGGAGGATTTAATGCTATGAAGGCGCTTTCGGAGCGTAATGACTCCCCCGAAACAGCATCCAGACCTTTTGATAAGGACAGAGATGGATTTGTATTAGGTGAAGGTGCAGGCGCGCTTATTCTTGAAGAATATGAACATGCCAAGGCACGTGGAGCCAAAATATATGCTGAAATAATCGGAGGAGGAATGTCTGCAGATGCGCATCACATTACTGCACCACACCCAGAAGGGCTTGGAGCTACCAATGTTATGATAAATGCTCTTGCTGACGCGCATATAAAACCGGAAGACGTAGATTATATCAACGTTCATGGCACATCAACACCACTTGGTGATATTAGCGAAACATTGGCCATCAAAAAGGTTTTTGGTGATCATGCTTATAAGCTTAATATTAGCTCGACAAAATCCATGACAGGACACCTGCTTGGAGCTGCCGGAGCTATTGAAGCGGTAGCTTGTGTGAAGGCGATACAAAATGGTATTGTACCGCCAACCATCAACCACTTTACAGATGACGATCAATTGGACAATAAATTAAATTTAACTTTTAATAAAGCCCAGGAGAGAGAGATCAATGTAGCGCTAAGCAATACATTTGGGTTCGGAGGACATAACACCTCTATTATTTTTAGAAAAATTTAAGAACTGTGCATCGTGCTGTAAGGCGCTTCATTAATATTTTCAAGAGAAGATCTGAAAAAGACAAAAGGCTTATTACCGCTATTAAGACAATTGTCGGTAGTAAGCCTTTTAACTTAGAGCTATATCGACTTGCTATTAAACATAGCTCTGTAGCAAAACATAACAGTCAGGGTCTCAAAGAGTCTAACGAGCGGCTCGAATACCTCGGAGATGCTGTTCTGGGAGCTGCAGTAGCCGACTATCTATTCAAAACATTCCCATTCAAAGAAGAAGGATTTCTTACCGAGATTCGATCCAGAATCGTAAATAGAGAATCATTAAACAACATTGGAAAAAGAATAGGCCTGAATCAGGTTGTGGAGTACGACCAGAAAAAAAAGAGTAAGCTCTCTCATAAATCACTATATGGAGATACCCTTGAAGCTATAGTCGGGGCTGTTTATTTAGACAAAGGCTACTCCTACTGCAAGCACTTCATCATTGACAAACTCATCATTCCCTACCTCAATATTGATGAAGTGATAAAATCCAACCCTAACTACAAAAGCAAAATCATTGAATGGTCACAAAAAGAAAATAAGGATGTAAAGTTCGAGATCATCAGTGTTAAAAATGAGAAACACCACCGTGAGTTTACCGCTCAGGTTTTTGTTGATAATGAACCTCTGGGCAAAGGCTTTGGGCATAGCAAGAAAAAAGCTGAGCAGGATGCTGCCCAAAAATCTTGTGAGTTATTGGACTTAGACTAAAGATTCCGATATTCGCTCTCGAATTCAGTTAAAACATCTAAACGTGTCTACACTCAGAATAGCAGGAGCCACTTTAAATCAAACTCCCCTGGCTTGGGAAAATAATCTCATCAATATTCGTGCAGCCGTTGATGATGCCATCAGCAGTGACGTTGATATTTTATGCCTGCCCGAACTATGTATTACAGGTTATGGATGTGAGGATATGTTTCTTAGCGATTGGATCTACACCAAAGCCATGGAGTGCCTGTTAGAGGCAACGTCTTATTGTAAAAATATCACAGTCGCCATTGGCTTGCCGGTTAAACACCGTGGACTCTTTTATAACACGACATGCCTTATTCAAGATGAGCAAATTCTTGGCTTTTATATCAAACAAAACATGGCAAACGATGGTGTTCATTATGAACCCAGGTGGTTTACTCCCTGGCGCCCTGGTATTATTGATGAAATCACCATCGAAGGAAAGTCTTTTAGGTTTGGCGACCTCACCTTTGAGCTAAGCGGCATTAAAATTGGCTTTGAAATATGTGAGGATGCCTGGAGAGAAGAAAGACCCGCATGTCGCCTGTTTGAACAGAAGGTTAACCTCATTTTAAACCCTAGTGCCAGCCACTTTGCTTTTGAAAAAACACGCCTGCGCGAGAAGCTTGTAATAGATAGCTCCAAAAACTTTCATTGCACTTATGTGTACGCCAATCTGCTGGGCAATGAGGCCGGAAGGATGATATACGATGGCGAAATCTTAATTGCACGTCACGGAAAGCTGATAAAAAGAAATGAATGGCTATCTTATAAAAGCATGCAACTTCAGTTTGCCGATGTAGATTTCAACAAAGAAGAGGAAACCTACCCTAAACCTGATGAATGGCCCAGAGATAAGAATACGGAATTTGTGAAAGCATCATCACTTGCACTATTTGATTACCTCCGAAAAAGTCATAGTAAAGGCTTTGTTCTTTCACTAAGTGGTGGTGCTGATTCTTCCTCCATCGCAGTGTTGGTATCCGAAATGGTAAGACGTGGGGTTGAAGAATTAGGTGCAGAAAAGTTTATCAAAAAAACGGGCATAAGTACTCTTCAAATTGCTAATGGCAAGGATCAGCAGGCAATTATTAAACATCTTACCTCGCAAATCCTAACCTGTGCTTATCAAGGCACAGTAAATAGCTCTGAGGCTACGTTTCAGTCAGCAAAAGAACTAGCGGAATCAATAGGTGCCACTTTTCACTCCTGGCTTATCGACGAGGAGGTGAATTCTTATACCCAAAAGATAGAAAAAGCGTTAAAAAGACCCCTGACTTGGGAAGCTGATGACATAGCCCTTCAAAATATACAGGCTCGCTCCAGGTCTCCCATTATCTGGATGCTGGCTAATATTGAGAGTGCTCTGCTACTTACTACCTCTAACCGAAGTGAAGCAGATGTAGGGTATGCTACCATGGATGGAGACACCAGCGGGAGCATCGCTCCTATTGCTGCTGTTGACAAACATTTTATTATTACGTGGCTGAGGTGGGCAGAGAGAAACTTAGGTTATGAGGCGCTGAACTACGTTAACAACCTCCAACCAAGTGCAGAATTGCGTCCCTTGTCACAAGAGCAAACTGATGAAGCGGACTTAATGCCATACCCTGTAATCGTAGAAATTGAAAAACTGGCTATAAGAGACCGTAAGTCACCGACTGAGGTCTTTCATGCTCTTAACGCTGTCAAACTTGAAAGCAGCAAACTGTTAAAAGTACACATAGCAAAGTTTTTCAGGCTTTGGAGTCGCAACCAGTGGAAGCGTGAACGTACAGCACCGGCATTTCATCTGGATGATTTTAATGTAGACCCAAGAACGTGGTGTAGATTCCCAATTCTTTCAAGCGGATTTAGCGCTGAACTCAAAGAACTTGAGGGATTAGGTTAATCCTGCCTCTACCATTTATCAAAGTGTGAGGTTTAAATAGATAGGGATATACGACAGAAGCTAATCTACAGGTAACTCTGGGGTTATAAATCCCTTTTCCTTATAGATATAGTTACCCATTTTTCATATTGGCGCAAACCACATAACACTATTTAAATAAAAATATAGATTTATTGATTTGAAGATAAGTAATTGTTCATTTTATCTTTGATGGAGAGGTTGACTTTTCAGGAGGACTTGCTCCTGCTGAGTTTGAAAATATCAAAACTTTACTCCCTGCCGAAGTCTATAATCCGAAAAGCATCTTTAGGCAGGTTTTCACCCAACTCACGGGTAAAACCTCCACTTCCTGTTAAATAATGACATCTGAACCGGAAGGACTCAGACTCTTCCAGCAAATTCAGGCTGCTCGTTTAAAGTTTGTGCTACAATAACCGAGACGTTTGTGCCCAAGCTTACTAACTCTGGTCTATACATTTTTCTGAATGTGTACTTAAACATAAAAATTTAATTTTCCCAAGCTCAAAAATAAACGCTCTCACTCTCTGATACCATTAACAATACAAACCTTTAACCGTCGTTTAATTGCCAATTATGCTGAGATAGTTATATTTGTCGCATGTCAATTTTAAGCTATATCATCTGGAATACTGATCCAGAGTTTTTCACCATCCCTTTGCTGGACCGCCCTGTTCGATATTACGGGCTACTATTTGCTCTGGCATTTCTTATTACTCAGCAGATTATGTTCTACATCTACCGCAAAGAAGGTAAACCTGAAAGGGATGTAGAAACTCTGACCATATACATGGTTATTGCCACTATTCTTGGTGCACGGTTAGGTCACGTTCTTTTTTATGAGCCAGACAAATATTTATCAAACCCCATAGATATTCTCAAGATCTGGGAAGGTGGACTAGCTAGTCATGGTGCTGCATTTGGAATTTTATTCGCTCTTTGGTTATATGTTAACTATAAAATTATCATTAACATAAACCCTCTATCAAAGCCAAAAAAACGTTTTATATTTGAGAAGCAGAAGAGGCCTCATCAGAGTTATCTTCAGGTGGTAGATAGAATTGTTATTGTAGTTGCATTAGCCGGTTGTATGATCCGTACGGGCAATTTCATGAACTCTGAAATCTATGGAATTCCTTCTAAATCCGAATATGGCGTTATTTTCGCCCATGATGTTGAGCGTACCTTCGACGCCTATACCAGTCCTATCAAAAACATTGATTTTGAAAAAGATGAAACCCGCGAGCTAAATGCTCAGGGCTATGTACCAATTAAGCTTAAAATTGATTTTAAAAATCAACCTGATATCATCAATGATGAAAGCATTGAGTTTTACTTCAATGGAAAATTCAAAGAAACTTTGAATTACTCATATGTCAGTGAACATATATACCAACCTAAGGATCAGGTGCTGGACTATAAGGTATCAAAGAATAATGATGGATCTTACAGTGCCGTGGTCAATACCTATGGTATTCCAAGGCACCCTACTCAACTTTATGAGGCAGGAACCTCTTTGGCTATATTCTTTCTTTTGCTTGCACTTTGGTGGAAGTATAAAAATGAAACACCTCCAGGATTACTCCTTGGTCTATTTCTGATTCTATTATTTGGCTTGCGTTTCGTACATGAGTTGTTTAAGGAAAATCAGGTAGCTTTTGAAGATGAAATGACCTATAATATGGGACAGATATTAAGCATCCCGCTAATCATCGCTGGTATTATCATTCTCTTCAAAGCCTTATCAAAAGGGAGACACAAAGAAATAGACGGTTAAACACCGATATTTTCTTACATCGAGAATAGTTATTTCATAAACTTATGCATTATGAGATAACTATTTTTTATTTTAGGAGACATGATAGTCGAATATTCAATCACATTTGTCCCCATGGTGTAGGTTCAGAAGATGCTGGCATTTCTTATTTCAATTCTGTTTGTATTTAATACTCCTGACTCTGTTACCCCAGTGGCAGTGTCCCACCATGCCTATTCTAGTGCAGACTCAACCGCAGTAGAAGGGAGATACATATACATTGACAATATCTTTATCATTGGAAACAAACAGACCCGGGATAAAATAATACTCCGCGAAATGAGTCTTAAGCGTGGAGAGTATTACTTTGATGAAGATCTAAAAGACATCATCAAAAGTGATAGAAGTAAAATAATCAATACCCGCTTGTTTAACACTGTGGAGATTACCACGCTGGAACTTGCCGATGGTGTGGTGGATGTTGTGGTACGTGTTTCTGAACGCTGGTACACTTTTCCTGCACCAATATTCGACCTCGTTGATCGAAATTTTAACGATTGGTGGCAAAATCAGAACCATGATTTCAGTCGTGTAAATTATGGACTCAAGCTATACCGAAATAATATGCGAGGAAGGAATGAAACCCTGAAGTTGGAAATGCAGTTTGGCTTTACCAAGCAATTTGGTCTATCATATGATCTACCTTATATAGACAGGGCTCAAAGACATGGGATTTCCATAGACTACCTCTATGCCGAAAACAAAAATATAGCTATACGTACTGTGGAGCACAAACGTATATTTTTTGACTCGGAGAGTTTACTAAAACTTCGTCGCCTCTATAATATCGGATACCGTTTCCGTAACTCATTTTATACACGGCATACTGTCAATATCACTTTCAACGACAATGAAATAAACGATACTATTGCAAACATTAACCCAGAGTATTATCTTAACAGCCAAACATCTCAACGCTACTTCAGTATCAGCTATGATCTGAACATTGACAAAAGAGATGTTAACTCTTACCCTCTGCACGGACACCGAACCGTGTTTTCAGTGGATAAATTCGGGTTGGGTTTTTATAATGACCTGGATCAGTTCAGTATCAATGTTAATCATGCTAGGTTTCTGAACCTGACCAGAAATTTTTACCTTTCCAATTATAGTGCTTTTTACTTCAGTGGCCCCGAACGGCAACCCTATGCTAATTTGCGAGGCTTGGGATACAGAAAGGACTTTGTCAGAGGTTATGAACTTTATGTAATAGAAGGACAGAAATTTTATCTCAACCGGACTACGTTAAAAAAGAGGATTTTTGATACCAAACTACGCCTCAACTTCCTGCCCATCGAACAGTTTAGAGACTTTCCCCTGGCTATCTATATTAAAACATATTTTGACATGGGCTATGTAGAAAATTTCGAAAATTATGAGCAAAACACACGACTTACAAATCGCTACCTATTCGGAACGGGGGCAGGCATTGATTTTGTGACTTATTATGACACTGTGATACGTTTTGAATATTCAGTAAATCGTGAAAAAGAAGCTGGGATTTTTCTCCACTTAAAGAAGGAGTTTTAATAGTCCACCTCTTCCTTCTTTCCTTTTTTATTGATCCTATACCATTTCCCCACTCGTTCACCATCAGCATAGTTCCCATAAAATTCCAAATTACCCTTATTGGTATAAAATTTCCACTCCCCTGTTTCTTTCCCTTTCTCATACCTACCTTCCTGTATGACTACCCCCTTCTCGTTATATACTACCCAATTGCCATGAGGCCACCCATCGACATAGCTTACCATACGTTTTAATTGTCCATTATCATGGTAGTACCTCCACTCACCTGCATATTGCCCATGCTTATAAACCCCTTCCTTTTCTACGACACCATTACCATGAAGGTATTTAGCTGAATCCTCTGGTAAACCATGATTCCAGTTTTCTATCCCTGTCAGGTTACCCTGATCATTGTAGTACCTTACCTGACCATGTAACTGTCCCTTACTATAGTGCTCAACAGCATTAAGCTTACCGTTAGGGTAATAATAAGTCCATTTTCCTTCCTTCTGACCATTCACCAACTCTCCAGTGGCTCTAAGCTCACCACTTGGGTAAAGCTTATCCTGAGCCTCTGCTGAATCACTAAAAACCAGCATAATCAATAGAACATAAGCTTTCGAAAGACTGAGCAATAAATTATAATAACATTTATTCTTATTAAGCATTTTTCTTAAATTCAGGTCCCCATATAAACAAAATCAATAATGTCAAAGCCACTTGAAACATTTATACGGGACACTTTTTTTTCTGTTATTATTTTTCGTCTCCGAAGCTCAAAATGGACAATCACAAATTGGTGCCCGCGGCGCAGCTATGGGCTACGCTGTAGTAGCCACAAGTGATAGCTGGTCTTCATTCAACAATCCTGCGGGACTATATACATGTAAAAACATCAACGGACTATTTGCCTTTGAAAACAAATACGGGATAGCAGGTTTCAATTCAATTGCAGCAGGTATTGTTTCTCCTATGCTTATGGGAGGAGTGGGAATATCTGTTTTCAGATTTGGTGATGACCTGTACAATGAGCAAACAGCTGCTATAAGCTATGGCAATCGCTTCGGATTGGCCGGCATTGGAATACGGGTGAATTATTTGCAATATCACATTGAGGGGTATGGAAACAAAGGGATATTTACCGTCAACTTTGGTGGTATAGCTGAGCTTAGTAAGAAGCTATACTTCGGAGCATTGATAAGAAATATCAATCAGGCAAAGCTTTCTGATTTTGAGAATGAGCACATTCCCACAATATTAAACGCCGGGCTATCCTTCCATCCCTCCGATAAAATATATCTGAATGCTGAAATTGAAAAGGACGTTGATCTAGATGCGGTCATGCGAATAGGACTAGAATATAGCTTTCTCAAAAAGCTATTAGCAAGAATAGGAATAAAGACTAAATCATTTAACAGCTACTTTGGCCTGGGGCTTGTACTTCCCAGACTTAAAATAGACTATGCTTTAACCGTTAATCCAAATATTGGATATAACCATCAGGCCGCACTTACTTACAACTTCATAAAACTGTAATGAAATTAGTCTATTTCATAGCGTTAGCTCTACTAATGCTTCATGCAATGCCTCTTCCCGGTCAGAATAGTGATATAGAGGAGGACTTTCAAAGCTTAGCAGAACATACGCAGGCGTTCAAAGATGAAGAAATAAGTACAGGATATTATGAAACACTATTACTCTATTATAGTCATCCACTAAACCTTAATTTGGCATCGGTTGAAGAATTAAGGTCTCTGTTTATACTTTCTGAAGTTCAAATCTCCAACCTCAAAAGTTACATCAATGAGTACGGTCGCCTTTTAACAATCTACGAACTACAGGCTATTCCTGGGTTTGACATACCGACCATACAAAGACTACTACCCTTTATACGTGTATCTGATGACGGACTTCAAAGCGATAACCGACCATTAATAAAGAGAATGTTATCAGAACCGAACAACTATATCTTACTGCGTTACCAAAGAACACTTGAGAAAAAAGCTGGGTACACTAAAAAGGGCAATAAATACGCCGGTTCCCCAGACCAGTTACTCTTCAAATTCAGGGTTAGACATGCACATGATTTCGGCCTCGGTCTAACTATTAAAAAAGATGCCGGTGAAGCACTAACTTTTGATAGGCCTACTAATAGGTATGGAGCAGATTTTTATAGCTTTCATTTTCAGCTACAAGACAAGGGATGTCTTAAAAACCTCGTTTTGGGGGATTATCGCATACAGTTTGGCCAAAGTCTGTTGTTGGCCGCAGGTTTTAACATTGGCAAAAACCCTGAAACAATTACAACTAACAGAAAACCTAATCTCGGAATTCTACCCTTCACATCAACTCTGGAAAGTAATTATTTCAGAGGCTTTGCTTCAACATACAAATTGAGTAAACGAATAAACATCACGGGCTTTTATTCAAGAGTAGCTCAAGATGCCACTCCTGAAATTGACACTTTAATAAGTAACGAAAACTTCATTCGTTCTATAAATTTATCGGGATTACACCGGACATCCAGCGAACTTGCAGCCAATAACCAGGTTATACAGCAATCTGCCGGAGGAAACATACTCTACCAAAACCACCCGAGTAACCTTCAGGTTGGCTTTACCATGGTTACCGACTTTTTCAGTTTACCGATTATCCCTGCAGACAAACCCTATAAGCAATTTGACTTTCATGGTAAACACAACCTCGGGATAAGTCTATCCAGCAATTATAATTGGCAGAACATTAATCTATTTGCAGAAATCGGACAGTCTGGAAATGGTGGTATTGGTGTGGTAGGCGGATTGATTGCACACCTGGCTCCTCAGCTTCAAACCTCAGTGGTATTAAGAAGATACGAAAGGAATTTTCGTAGCATACATGGACAAGCATTTGGAGAATCTGCCATTAATCAAAATGAGCAAGGTGTTTACTGGGGGTTAAAATATCAACCATCACGAAAATTCATACTCTCAACATATTTTGACAGATTCTCATTTCCCTGGCTGAAGTATAGAATTGATGCACCTTCTAATGGCTATGAATACCTGACCAGGTTAAGTTATATACCCAGTCGAAAAACAATCTTTTATTTACAATACAGAGAGCAATCAAAAGCACGTAATGTTCAAGAGAGGACTTCTGGTTTAAAAGCTCCCTTAAACAACTTTAAGCGCAGCTATATGATTAATTTAGATCACACGCCACACAAGGATGTATCTTTTAAATCAAGAGTGCAATTCAGTAACTATGAAACACAAAACCAGATAACCTATGGTTTTGCCATGGTACAGGATATAAGCATCGATCTGAACAAATTAAGGGTCTGCGGCAGACTGGCCCTATTCGACACGGACGACTATGACAACCGACAGTATGTATACGAGAAAGATGTGCTATATGGTTTCTCCATACCTCCATACAGTGGGAAGGGTACGCGCCAGTATATACTTCTGCAATACAAAGCCACACGAAAAATCAACTTCTGGATTAGGTTCGCCAGAACCCACTATCGAGAGATAGAGTCAATTGGCTCTGGAACCGATAAAATTCAAGGCAATATCAAAACCGATGTGAAATTTCAAACCAGAATTAAATTTTAGTCATGAAATAGTAAATTTAAATGTCATTCGTCATGTTAACGAGAAAGGAAATAATTACTATTGCCTCGGGTAAATCAATAAGTAAATTTTAGATAAATGCATGCCGTAGAACTCATAGATGCTTCCACCCTATTAATCATGGTCATTGGTGCCATCCTGTTTGTGATAATTTTCACTGCTATTTTCAGAAAAAGGCGTTAATACTTTAATAAACTTGGCTGCACTGTTAACTTTGCTGTCAATAAAATTTATAAAAGCAGATCAATGAACGTAAAGGGTAAAATTTTAGAAATCTCGGATACCCAACAAGTATCCAACTCATTTAAAAAGAGAGAATTTGTATTGGAGTATGCTGAAAACCCACAGTATCCTGAATATTTAAAATTTGAAATGATCCAGGACAAGTGTGCCATTCTGGATAGCTATAAAGCAAATGATGAAGTTGATGTTTACTTTAACCTGAAAGGTAGAAAATGGACTGACCCTAAAGGTGTAGTTAAGTATTTCAACTCTCTGCAAGCCTGGAAAATTGAAGGAGCATCATCAGGGGCTCAAACTCCCCCTCCAGCAGACGGTGGTATGGATCAAATGGAAGAGCCAGGCTGGATCACTGATGGAAACGAAGACGATCTACCATTTTAAAAAAATAGCTTTTCGGGTTTATTAAACTTTAGTAGTTTAGTAAACCTGATAAACCAACTTTAATGAAATTTTCACTACTACTATCTTTTAGTCTCCTGGCTTTATGGGGTGCTAACCAAAAACACCGAACCATAGAATACAATGGCAAGCCTGTAGAAACTACTTACGAGGTACCTATGCAATTTTACGGGACTTACGCCGGGCATAAAACAGGCTACCTGGAACTACATGAAGATGGCACCGGCGTTTATAATTATGATGTATTTGGTTTTGCTCCACAAGGCTGTAAAAAAGATATCATAAAAATAGAATGGGGTTTTCTTCTGGATGAAAACGATAGTATAGTGAGCTTCTCTAGAGAGTATGGGCGCTCATATCCCATACTGATGAGAAGTATCAGTAATACAAGCTTTCAAGGCTGTAGAAAAGAAGTAATGCTCGACTTCATCATGGAATACAAAAATGGAAGTATTGGAGTATCCTCGTCAGACGACTGGGTGAAAGAGTAGGTTAACCCGTAATTTCAATGGTTGTAATGGGTTTTAAAAATGCTTTAAAAACAGTAACTTCTGAACTCAATTTTAAAGTTAAAACCAATGAAACCAAAGTTATTATTAATCTTAGTTGCCCTGGCTGTTACATTTAGCCTGTATGGGACAAACAAAGACCCAATAGGTCCTGAAATCACTAAAAAAACACTAGAACTTCCTGCATTTCACAGTGTCTATGTGAACTCTAACTATACGGTTTACCTTAAGCAAACTAACAAGCAAGAGGTAACTGTAGAGGCACTAACCGATATCTATGAAATTAGTGAATTCAAAGTAGAAGACGGTGTACTTCATATTAATGTGCAGCACAAAAAAGATGAGAAAAACAAAAGTGTGTGGGCCAGGATTGACGACATCAAGATTTCCCCTACCATGAAGCTCATCATAAGCATGAAAGAAATTCATAAGTTAAAGGTAAACAGTTCTGGAAAGATAATTAGTGAAAACTCCATAGCCTCCAATGACCTGGATCTGGCAGTTACTGGTTCTGGCAGTATGGATCTTGATATCAAAGGACGTGAGGTCAAAACCAAAATATCCGGATCGGGAAACATTGCGGTTAAGGGATATGCCTCCGATAATGATATATCCATCAGTGGCTCTGGGTCTGTACATGCCTATGATTGCGAACTGGAGCAAGCTGATGTAAAAATAAGCGGATCGGGAATATGTGAAATAAAAGTAAGTGATAACCTACAGGCTGAGATCTATGGCAGTGGCACTATCAAGCATAAAGGCAATACCAAATCGGTGACCAAAAAAGTTTATGGGTCCGGTGAGGTAGAGCGAGCCTATTAAAAAAGAGGTCGTCTCAAAAGTATTTTGAGACGACCTCTTTTTTAATCCAAGATTTTTCTCAGATAGGTGCCCGAGAACCTTTGTCCTTTTAAGACAGCCTCCTTTTTAAGCTCTTTTTAAGGTCAAAATTGTAATTTCCGGAGCCATTCCGACCCTACCTGGATACCCTATATACCCAAACCCACGGTTAACATACAAATGCTGATTTCCTTCTGTGTAAAGTCCTGCCCATTGTTTATAGACATACTGTGAAGGGCTCCATTTAAAACCTCCTATTTCAACTCCAAACTGAAATCCATGAGTATGCCCCGCAAACATCAAATCTATATCCTGATATTCCTGACGAACTTGTGCATCCCAGTGACTTGGATCATGTGACAATAACAATTTAACAGCTGCTTCCTCAGTGCCAGCATACGCTTTAGTCATATCTCCATACTTAGGGAACCTTCCCATACCCCAGTTTTCAATACCTAATATGGCTATCTTATCTCCATCAAGTTCGAGCATCCTATGCTCATTCATCAACAGGTCATACCCCATAAGCCTATGAGCCTCCATCAGGTCATTAAAATTCCTCTGCTTTGCCTGAGGTGATGACCAGGAGCTGTAATCACCATAATCATGATTACCTGTGGTCGAATACACTCCCAGCGGAGCATCTACTTTATCAAAAATATTGATATAATCTCTTACCTCACTGCTTTCATTATTTACAAGATCACCCGTAAAAAACACCACATCAGGCTTCTCATCCATCAGCATTTCAACACCGCCCTTCACTGCTGTTTTATTAAAGAAACTTCCTGAATGTATGTCGGAAAGCTGCCCTATCTGTATGCCATCAAAAGATTTGGGTAAATTAGGTAAATGAATGGTTTTCCTACGTATTCTGTAATCGTGTGCTCCTGAAATAATACCCCAACTCATAGCTACAAGAGGCACAGTACCAGCAACTACTGCTGTCTTTACCAGGAACTCATTTCGTGATATCCCCTTTGAAGTACCCGTAGGTTCCGGATTCTGAAAATATGTAGCCAACCATTTACCTAAACGCACCAGATCGTCGCTAAACAGAAAAAGTACAGCAAACATTTTGGAAAAATAGTTAATAAATATACCTGTAAATATTAGGCTTCTGGATTGGCCTTTAAACCAATCAGGATTTCCAAAATTATAAAAGAAGATAACACTAAATGTCACAAATGTAATACCCCAATAGGAATACCGGATGACATTACGCGTGAATAACGTGCTGTTTCTAACCAGCGTCAATATGCCGTTATAAACATACCAATCGATTAGAAACAGCACTACAAACGTCCCTAATACCAACAACACTTTATTCATTTACCTAAAACTTTAAATCTCATTAAATGCTAGCTTCTGCTAATTCAACCTTTGCTATTGCTTCTTCCTTTGCCTTCTTTTTTCGCTCTTTTCTTGCTTTTCGCTTTACGTAGAGCCAATACTTAACCCTATAAACTATAGTGTATAATACTGGTACAATAATCAAGGTAAGGAATGTAGCGACTACCAAGCCAAAGATAACAGTCCATGCCAAAGGTCCCCAGAAGATCACGTTATCACCACCTATATAGATCTTAGGATCAAATTCCCCAAATAACGAAAAGAAATCAACGTTCAGACCTACTGCCAAAGGTATAAGCCCCAACACTGTGGTAACTGCCGTCAAAATAACTGGTCTGAGACGTGCTTTTCCTGCTTTAACAATTTCTACTCTTGCATCTTCTTTATCCAGCATATCAGCCTCATCTACACCTGACTGTACCTTCTTCCGGTCTATTAGCAATTGTGTATAGTCAAGTAGTACCACTCCGTTATTTACCACGATACCTGCCAATGAAATAATTCCCATCATGGTCATCATGATTACAAATGGCCAGCCCGTGATGATCAACCCTCCGAATACTCCAATGAAGCTGAGGAATATAGCCATCATAATTATAGCTGGCTTTGAAATGCCTCCAAATTGGAACACCAGAAGCAACATGATAAGTCCCAGACCTGCAAAAAATGCTCCCATCAAAAAGTTCATTTGCTTGTTTTGCTCCTCTATCTGGCCTGTATAATCAACTTTTATGCCCTTTGGAAGGCCTTTATACAATTCCATAGCCTTTCGGATCTCCGTTACAATGGCTCCTGCATCCGTAAAACCTGGTTCAAGAGCAGAGTAAACCGTAACTACCCTTTTAGTATCTCGGTGCTTAATGGCACTGAAGCCAGAGGTGTTTTTCTTATAAGCCACTGCCGAAACAGGCACCTCCATTATCTGACCATTAGACTGGTCTCTGTAGGTAATATTCTGATTAAATATAGCACTGGAGTTATAGCGAATATCTTCATTAAAACGAACGTTGATATCGTAGTCATCGCCATGCTTTTTGTAAATGCCTGCCTTCTCCCCAAATATTGATCTTCGCAACTGCCTTCCAACCTGCCCAACAGCCACACCTAGCTCACCTGCTTTTTCTCTATCAACTCTCACTTGCATTGAAGGCTTGCTTCTGTTCACATCTATTTTGAGTTCATCAATACCTGCAATGTTTTTGCTATTAATGAAATTCCTCATATCCTCAGCCGTAGCGATTAGCTTATCATAATCACGCCCTTCCAGCTCAATATTGATCGGGTAACCTGCAGGAGGTCCAACAGCATCTTTTTCCACTGAAATTGCCACTCCCGGATATATTCCCCTGAGGGACTCCTGTACTTTTTGACGCAACTGCTCAGAATCTTTGCCTCTACGGTATTTATACTCTCGCATTGAGGTAGTGATCTTCGCACGATGTGGCATCTCAGCAGATGAACCTCCATCCGTTTGAGGGTTACCTGCTCCCTCTCCTACTTGCGATACGGAAGATTCAACAAGGAAATTATAATCCCCTTCTTTATATTCAGGATCATTGATAACCGAGTAAACGCGCTCTTCAATTTCCCTAGTGATCTTATTGGTCTTTGCAATTGCCGTACCTTCCGGGTATTCAATGTAGACTATAATCTGATTTGGCGTGTTATCCGGAAAAAACTCAATCTTCGTTCTTCCTGAGCCAATTGACATTCCAAAAAACATGAATGAGGCAAACAGAAGGATAACCATTACACTAAAGTACCAGTATACATTTCGTTTCTTCAATGCATGTTTTAGTAACTTTTCGTATAAGTTTTCAAACTTGACAAGAGTTCTCCTTTGAAAGCGAAGTGCACTTTTCTTGATCAGATATTTGTACACCCAGAACATAAAAGCAGTAAATACTAAAAGCGTACCCAGGCCTTTCACCAAGCCTCCAAAAATAAAGATTATCACTCCAAATCCTACCAGAATAATAGTGATCCTAACCAATTGTTTAACTTTCAATTCTTTGTCTTCAGTATCCATCAATTGAGATACCAACATTGAATTCATAAAAATGGCCACTAGGAGAGATGAACCCAGCACAACGGATAAAGTGATTGGGAAATATATCATAAACTGTCCCATAACGCCCGGCCACATTCCCAGCGGTACGAATGCAGCAACCGTTGTAGCTGTAGAAATAATGATTGGGAAAGCAATTTCGCCAATACCTTTCTTTGCAGCCTTTAATCTGCTATAACCCTCTTCTTCCATCAGTCGGTACACGTTTTCAACCACCACAATACCATTATCTACGAGCATACCAAGTCCCATGATCAACCCAAATAATATCATTGTATTGAGCGTGTAGCCCATCGCTGAAAGGATCGTAAAGGACATAAACATAGACATCGGGATGGCAAACCCTACAAAAAGAGCATTTCTAAAACCCAGGAAGAACATTAATACAGTAACAACCAGGATAATACCGAAAATAATGTTATTCACGAGGTCTTCCACTTGATTAAGAGTCTTGGAAGATGAGTCGTTAGAAACTGTAATTTCAATATCCGGAGGAAAATGCTCTGCTTTAGCCTTAGTTATAATCTCTTTTATGCTATTGGCAGCCTCAATCATGTTCTTACCCGCACGCTTCTTTACATCAAGCATCACCACGGGGTGACCAAACTCCCTTGCATAAGTGGTTTTATCTTTAGCTCTAAAACTAACTTCAGCAATATCCTTAAGGTACACCGGTGAATTTTTTTCATGCTTCACTACAAAATTCTCAAGCTGCTTAGGATCTTCAATTTCACCTAACACCCTAATGGTTCTGCGCTGACCGTTATTTTTCAGGTTTCCGGCAGACATGGTCATATTGCCGTTACCGATGGCTTGCAAAATATTATCGAAACTCACCTTTGCTGCCATCATCTTATAAATATCAACGGCTACCTCTACCTCTTTTTCCTGAGCACCACGAATATCCACCTGCTTGATTTGAGGCAGATCTTCTATTTCATCTTCAAGATATTCACCAAACTCCTTCAATTTATCTACCGGATAGTCTCCTGAAATGTTGATATTCATGATAGGAAACTCTTCCGATAGGTTCAGGTCAAAGACATTAGGTTCAACTTTAGCACCATTAAACAGCGGCCAGTCAGCACTGGCTTTTTCGCTATCTACTTTATCCTTTACCTTTTGCTTTGCAGCGTCTACCGAAATATGCTCATCAAACTCTACAGTAATAATGGAATAATCCTCCTGAGAAGTAGAAATGATCTCAACGACATTACTAACATTCTTCAGCTGATCTTCCAGTGGATCAGTAATTAGTCGCTCAATATCTTCAGCCGTATTCCCTCTATACGGAGTACTGATGTATATTTTCGTCTCCTTGATTTCAGGAAAGTCTTCACGCGGCATTGAAAAGTAAGAGGAAATTCCTATGATAAGGAAGATACCGATCATCACAAAGATCACCGAGGGGTTATCTATGGCCCATGATGAAAACCAAAATTCCTTATCTACTTTCTTTTGTTGTTTGCTCATCCTGCTTATTGCTTTATTATTTGAACCTCTTGTCCCGCTTTAACCCTTCTTGCTCCCTCATCTACCAGTGATTCTCCAATGGACAGCCCATTAGTAATTTCAACTAGTTCTCCCTGAGTTTTACCTGTAGAAATTATTCTCTTTTCGGCCACAGCGGTATTTTCTGCATTGATTTTAGTCGCTACATATACATACTGTTCTCCTTCGGCATTCTCAGAAATTATGCCCTGAGGAATAAGTATAGCTTCCTCATTGGTATAATCATTGATAAACACTTTAGCTGAAAGATTGGGCTTGACCTGCCCTTTTTTATTTGGAATTGGAACCTCCACATTAAATGCCCTATTCATAGGATTAATGTAGTTGCCTGCTTGCCTCACTTTAGAGTCTATGGTATCGTTAAGCACCGGAAAATAAACGTGAACTTTCTTTCCTACATTAACACTGGTCAGGTGTGACTCAGGCACATCAACATTGATGTACATATCTGACAAATTAACAACTCTAAAAACCTCAGATCCGGGACCGGGACTAACTACAGTTCCCTGATCTTTGATAACATCATCTACAATACCATTAAAAGGTGCTCTGATCGAGTACTTATCCAGCTGGCGTTGTAACTGCCTAACAACATCCTCCTGTGCCTCATACCTGGCTTTGGCTTCTAGAAACTGAATTTCCGTGCCTATCTTTTGCTCCCAAAGCCTTTTTTGTCTTTCATAGGTAGTTTTAACTAAAGCAAGCTGGGTTTTTTGTTGTTGTAACTGGCTACTCATACCCCCATTATCAATTGTAGCCAGCAATTGTCCTTTGCTTACTTTATCTCCATCTGTAACATAGATCTTAAGCAGAGTACCAGGCACCTCAGGATATACAAGCACATTCTGCTTTGTCGTTACATCACCCTGCAACTCTATGTAATGCTGAAAAGTCTTCTTTTCAATTTTATAAGCTGTAACCAATGGTAACTTATGATTAGTACTCTTAGCATCAATAACCGAATCCAGAAGAGATAAGTCCTTCTCCATACGTCTGATTTGGGCTGTTAGCTCACCTTTCTTAGTCTTTATTTTATCAAGATCTCCACTAGCCAATAGGCTTTCAATGGAGTTGTTTTCATTGTTGCTGCAAGCCGAAAGCAATGAAACGGCTACAAAAAGTAATACTATTCTTGTTTTCATAGTGTTATTGAAATTCAATTTCAAAGGTTTCTTATTTAAGTAAAACGCCATATGCCTTGTCAAGCTCCACCTTAGCTACTAAAGCATCATAAAGTGCATTGTAATAATTCGTTTGTGCTTCTTTATAATCGGCATCGGCTTCAACCACTTCCAGGTTAGAGCCTACACCTTCCTGATATTTTATTTTAGTTACATTATAGATCTCTTCAGCCAACTCCATATTTTCCCTCTGAGCTTTCATTTGCTCCAACGAATTTGCCATATTGACCTTCGCCTGGTTGATCTGGAGATCAATGGTATTTTCCATCTGCTCAAAAGATTTTTCGATCTGCCTGATCTGGATCTTGTTTTTTTGTATCCTGCTACTCTTTAGAAAACCATCAAATAGAGGAATATTAAGAGAAAGCCCCGTGTTACCGTAGTTCAGCCACCTATTTGACTTAAAAAGTTCACTTGACTGTCCGGTCTGGGTATTATAACCATAGTTAAAATTCGCATAAAGGGTTGGTATGTATTGTACTCTGTTGTTTTTAAGATCAAGGTTGGCCAATGCCATATTGGTCTGTAATTGCGAATACTCAATGCGCTCTGTATAGTTAAAGTCCTCATTTTCAAAAGTGGGATCGGTAAATGCCACTTCCTCGAGTTGATCCGTTAGTAGCAATTCCTGTGTTATCGGCATCCCCATTTGGAACTTTAATAAATCGCGGTTGATCACAAGTAACTTTTGCGTATTATCCACCTGCACTTGCAGATTATTATGTTGAACCTTTAACCTGCTCACATCGATCTTCTCAGCGAAACCATTTTCATACATGGCTCTGGTATCATTGAGCAAAGAATCAAGTCTTCCATAATTAACCTTGAGCAACTCAAAACGCTCTTCAGTAACCAGCACATTATAATAAGCTTTTGAAACTGCCTCCACTACATCAATTTGAGTCTTTATGTGTTCTTTGGTAGATAACTCCTTATAGGTTTTTGAAGCCTGTAACCCGACAAAGAATGAACCGTCAAAAATTAGTTGACGTACGGAAAGCCCTAAGTTTCCATCATATTTTTGCTGAAAAGAAAGCTCTATTTCCTGACCTTCAGGAGCACTGGGATCAAAATTACTAGCATCGAGCAAAGATTTCTGTGGTTCAAAGTTGTAATTGATGCCTGCATCTACATTTACCTGTGGCAAGCCCCTACTTAGAGTTTCCCCAACCTGGGTCTGGGCTATTTCTTTTTCATATGCCGCATTCACAACACTTTGGTTATTAGTAAGTGCATAATCTATACACTCTTGTAAAGAAAGGCTCTTAGGACCCTCCTCCTGTGCTATAGCTGATATTGTCAACAATACAAATCCTATAACTAAGCTGATCTTAAACTTCATTAGTTGTTGCTGGTTTGATTTAAAGTTTTTTCTTTTTCTAAGTACTCCATATAAAGTTTTCTACCTTTCTCTGTAACGATGCCGTGGACATAGTGGTCAAGTAACTTCATCTGCGTTTCCTTAAGGTTAAATTTATCTGCTGCGAACACCTGATTATCAAAAGCTAACTGTACCTGCTCCACTCTAAGAATAGCCATAAACTCAGGGTCAATCTCCTTTCTAAAGTAACCTTCTGCGATCCCCCTCTTAAGGTTTGTTACCACTGTATCCCTCATATGCTTGTTTTTAAAGTCAAGCCAAACTCTCCAGGCTTTTGGGTGATATTTCTGTAAATCAAAAAGTAATGAAGGGTTCATTTCATGGAAATCCTTTCTCATGCATTTACATACCTTTGATAACTCTTCTACTGCATCATGACAGGAACAGAATATCTCGTCGTACTCCTCTTTTTCAAATTCAATGCGTGCTTTAACCGCCTTAGTCACTATCTCATCTTTATCCTTAAAATATTGATAAATTGTTTTTTTCGAAATAGACAACTGACGAGCTATATCATCCATAGAAACGCTTCTTACACCATATCTTGTAAAAAGCTCTCCGGCACCATCAATTATTTTTGTTTTAATGTCCACTGTTACTTCTTCATTTTTTAAAGCTACAAAACTATGGAAACTATTTGTATCCTAAAAGTTTCCATAGTTTTTATACAGCACTAACGAATTGACCTCAAAGAGGTTACTCATATTTCAAAAAATTAAATTTTAATTAAACTACTCTCGCTTACCGCTATTTATGGGTTTCCTCCTTCACATTTTCAGGAGTGGGATTTGGGGTCTTATCCCACTTGCACATGAACCTCTCCTTAAATCTTTCCCTTTCATCTGGCGACATACTAGCCATTTTATGTTTCCATTTATGTTTCCAATGGCCTCCACCTTTCCTACCTGAAATACCAAAAAACAATTTTGACAACAAAAACAACCCTAGTGCCTGCCAGAAAGTTATTTTGGGGCCATTGAACAAGTCTGGCACAAGCCAGTTCCACAACAACATTACCAACCACCCGATCGCCGTTGCTACGGCTCCTACTATCAGTAGGATCAGTACGATCTTCTTTCCTTTTCTCTTGTAGTTCATTTTTAAATTTCTTTATACAATGCCTCTAATTTCTTTCTCAGCGCCAGTACCGCGTATCTTTTCCTGGATATCAATGTATTTACAGGCACGTTGTATTTTTCTGATAGTTCTTTAAAACCAACTTCTTCAAATTCATGCTTTATAAATATCTCACGCTGATCTTCAGGAAGATTATCCAAGGCCTGAGTAACCTGCTCCCATATTATCTCACGAAAATGCAACTCTTCAGGAGCCTGACCGAGGTCTGGCAAAATATCACTAAGCATTAGTGGCTGATCATCATCACCTACAGCAGTTTCACTCAGATTGATTGTATTTGATCTTACCTTTTGCTTTCTATATGAATCTATTATTTTATGTCTGGCAACACTGAACAGCCATGATGTCGCCTTTTCAATAGAGTCGATGGCACCATACCCATTAACAAATTGCAATAGCACATCCTGCAAGATATCCTCAGCATCTTCCAGGCTACTAACTTTGGTACGGATAAAACTTAGCAGTCTCCCTTTTTCCTTCTTTATGGTTTCTTCCTGCTTTTTTAGCATGGATAATTTCAGATATATAATTGCATCATTTGCCATCTCTCTGGATATAGTCGGATGACTAACAAAAATATTTTATATGTTTAGAAATTATTTTTAAAAAGTTATTCAATTATCAGTGTCAACTTCTGCAACAATACTATTTCAAAACCATCATATTCACTATTACAAGTATGGTGAAGGAGCTAAAACACTTCTTGCATTTCATGGTTTTGGCCAAACGGGACCTGATTTTGAACCCTTGACAGAGGCGCTCACACAAGAGTATACGATGTATTGCTTTGACCTGTTCTATCATGGAAAAAGCTATTGGAACGATCAGGATACCCCTATGACAAAAGAATTCTGGAAAGAATTCATTGATAAATTCACCCAGACACATCATATTGATAATTTCTCACTTTGTGGTTTCAGTCTTGGAGGAAAGTTTGCACTTGCTACATTGGAAACCCACCCTGAACGAATAGATAAAGTCATGCTATTGGCTCCTGATGGAATAAAAACCAATACTTGGTATAGTCTGGCCACTTACCCTGTGTTTTTAAAAAACTACTTTAAAAGCATGATCGTTAAGCCGCACCGATTCTTTAACCTGATCAATATTGCAAAAAAAGCTGGCCTGGTAGAGAAAGGAATATTAAAATTTGCTTCCAGCCAAATGAATACACGAAAAAAGCGCAGGAGAGTGTACTATGCATGGGTGGTATTTAAAGAGCTAAGTTTTAACATGAAAAAAATGGGAAGCTTGATCAACCACTATAACATTAGTCTTGAAATGTTCCTCGGCACCCATGATAAGATCATTACTAAAAAAGGCATGTACAAGCTTCTTAAACATGTAAAAGTTTATGAGCTTCATGTTGCTGAAAGTGGGCACAACAAACTGATAGAAAAAGTAGCAAAACACTTAAAAAGTACTAAGCAAGAACCTTAGTAGTATCACTAAAAGTATTTGTTATAGTTTTCTTCATTTTGCCAGAACTCCCGACACTTAACAATATGCTCGTGTTTAAAGTCCTTATCATTTTTCAACTCTTTCCAATCTCCAAACCCCAGAGTCTCTGCAAGTTTATAGAAGCGATCTCCCTGTCCGTTCTTTTTATTCTGGACCAGAGCACTAAGCAATGGACGCCCTTCTTCATGCTCCTCAACAGAGATCTCATCTAATATTGTACCAAGCAACTGCTTTTCATGTTTGATCTCCAGATTCAAGCCCAATTCGGCGGTATTTACCAACCTTCTATATGAAATTGGACTTCCGTCAGTTCTGGCCAACTGTATAAGTTTGTTCCTGACTCTTGTATTCAAGACGATAATTATTTGTTTAAACCGGAATAATACCCAATAATCATGAAAAATAAAAAAATCTAAGTATTCACTATATCCTCTGCTCCTTAAAGCTAATGAGTAAAACACTAACTGTCAACTCACTTTTATAGTGATTTATACAACCTCATACCCAAAAATTACATTGTTAATTGAATCAGGTTTACCTACTTTTGCAGTGGAAAAATTGACTACTCCCAAACCCTCAATTTAATGATCAAATTTTTTCTCGATCAAGATCAAAACGCTTACGCTGTAGGCCTATCACAAGATCTTAACAATACTGATATTCAAAAGCTTGAATGGCTATTTGGTAATGCACATCTGATTAAGGATGCTACACTTTCAGGCTCCTTCATTGGCCCTAGAAAAGAGATGATAACTCCATGGAGCACCAATGCTGTGGAAATTACTCAAAACATGGGGATCAGTGGTATTGTGCGCATAGAACAATTTCAAAAAGTTCTATCTATGGACGAAAAGCATGACCCTATGTTGGAGGTTATATACCCTGGGTTGGATCAGCATCTTTTCACTATAGACCGACAGCCTGAAGCCGTGCAGGAGATTGAAAATATTGCTGCTTATAACGAAGCAGAAGGGCTCGCCCTTAGCGATGAAGAGGTAGAATACTTGAACGGAGTAAGCAAAAAGCTAGGAAGAAAATTAACAGATAGCGAAGTATTTGGATTTTCTCAGGTAAACTCAGAGCACTGTCGACATAAAATTTTTAATGGCACTTTTGTTATAGATGGTAAGGAAATGCCAACTTCTTTATTTAAACTGATAAAGAAAACTTCAGAGGAACATCCTAATTTTCTAGTATCAGCCTACAAAGATAACGTAGCCTTTATTCAAGGTCCTGTAGCTGAACAATTTGCACCAAAAACTCAGGATAAACCTGATTATTTCATAACTAAAGATATAGAGACTGTAATTAGTCTTAAAGCTGAAACCCACAACTTCCCTACTACTGTTGAGCCTTTTAATGGTGCTGCCACCGGATCTGGTGGTGAGATCAGAGACCGTCTGGCGGGAGGAAAAGGTAGCTTGCCATTGGCAGGAACTGCAGTTTACATGACATCATACTCACGACTTGAGGATGACAGAACATGGGAAGGAAAAACACAACCCCGCAAGTGGTTATATCAGACGCCAATGGACATCCTCATTAAAGCTTCTGACGGTGCCAGTGACTTTGGAAACAAATTCGGCCAACCTTTAATCAGCGGTAGTGTACTTACCTTTGAACATGAGGAAAATGACAAAAAGTTTGGCTTTGATAAGGTAATTATGCTTGCCGGAGGCATTGGTTATGGCAAGAAAAAAGATAGTCTCAAAGATAAGCCTAACACCGGTGATAATATTGTTATACTCGGTGGTGATAACTACCGAATCGGAATGGGAGGTAGCGCAGTTTCTTCAGTAGCAACAGGTGAATTTGGCAATGCTATAGAGCTTAATGCCATTCAGAGGTCAAACCCTGAAATGCAAAAGAGAGTAATGAACGCCATCAGAGCCATGGTGGAGAGTGATGAAAACCTGATTGTATCTATACATGATCATGGTGCTGGCGGTCACCTCAACTGCCTTTCTGAACTTGTTGAAGAAACAGGAGGCACAATAGATATCAATAAATTACCGGTTGGCGATCCCACTCTCTCTGACAAGGAGATAGCCGGAAACGAGTCTCAAGAAAGAATGGGACTTGTAATGAGGGAAAAAGACATAGAGACCCTGCAAAAAGTGGCAGACCGGGAGCGATCACCCATGTATGTAGTGGGAGATGTTACCAGTGATGGTCACTTTAAATTTGAAAACAAGAAGACAGGCAAAAATCCAATAGACTGGGATCTTTCTCACATGTTTGGTTCATCACCAAAAACCATCATTGAAGACGCAACCGAAAATAGTGTTTTTGATGAAGTAAGCTATAAAACAGAACAGCTACAGGTGTATCTGGAAGATGTATTGCAACTTGAAGCTGTAGCATGCAAGGATTGGTTAACTAACAAAGTAGACCGCTCGGTAACTGGCAAGGTAGCTAAACAGCAAACCTGTGGTTCTATACAATTGCCTTTGAATGACGTAGCCGTAATGATGCTTGACTACAAGAGCAAAAAGGGGATTGCCACTTCGATAGGGCATGCGCCGGTATCGGCACTAACGGACCCTGAAGCAGGCTCAAAACTATCGATCGCTGAAGCGCTGACCAACATGGTATGGGCACCACTTACCCATGGACTATCAGGGGTATCTCTAAGTGCTAACTGGATGTGGCCTGCCAAAAACAAAGGAGAGAATGCGCGCTTATACAAAGCAGTTAATGCGGTAAGCGAGTTTGCCATAGATTTAGGCATCAATATACCGACAGGGAAGGACTCCTTGTCAATGACTCAAAAATACCCTAATGGGGAGGTTGTTTACTCTCCGGGAACGGTAATAATAAGTGCCGCGGGCGAGGTTTCTGATGTAACAAAAACGGTTAGCCCTGATCTCAAAAATATTGATTCATCATTATTATACATTGATCTATCGCAAGATGATTTCAAGCTTGCAGGCAGTTCTTTTGCACAAGTAGTTAACAAAGTAGGCACTACCGCACCTACAATTAAGGATGCTGATTATTTCAAAAAGGGTTTTACTGCGATTCAGCAACTGATCAATGAAAACAAAGTGTTAGCCGGACATGATATTTCAGCAGGTGGCATAATCACTACCCTATTAGAAATGTGCTTCCCAACTCAGAACCTGGGCTTGAACATTGACCTCTCAGGCGTTGATGAAAGCGACACGATCAAAGTACTGTTTAGTGAAAACCCTGGAATACTGCTACAGGTGGAAGATGCTGAGGAAGTAATTTCTGATTTATACAAGCACGGAGTTAAAGCTATTAAAATAGGTAATATTGTACACCGGAGAACATTTACCCTTAAGCATCAACAAAACAATTACACCTTCGACATTGATAAGCTACGCGACATATGGTTTAAAACGTCATACTTACTGGATAGGCGCCAAAGCGGAGAGTCATTTGCTACAAGGCGTTTTGAAAATTACAAAACCCAGTCTCTTGGTTATAGCTTCCCAACAAACTTTACAGGTAAGCTTTCTCAATACAACCTGGATTTAAACAGAAAGGCCTCATCGGGATTAAAAGCTGCGATTATAAGAGAAAAGGGAGTAAATGGAGACCGTGAAATGGCATGGGTGATGCACCTAGCAGGGTTTGATGTTAAGGATGTTCATATGACAGACCTTATATCAGGCCGTGAAAACCTTTCCGACATTAATTTTATCGTATTCGTTGGAGGCTTCTCTAACTCTGACGTACTAGGCTCTGCTAAGGGCTGGGCTGGAGCTTTTTTATATAACGAAAAGGCAAAAAATTCACTGGATGCTTTCTACAAAAGAGAAGACACCCTCAGCCTTGGTGTATGTAATGGCTGCCAACTCATGATGGAACTCTCACTTCTATACCCAGATATGGAAAACCATCCAAAAATGCACCACAACGCTTCAGGTAAGTTTGAATCCTCTTTCGTCAATCTGGATATACCAAAAAATAATTCCGTCATGCTAAACTCACTAGAAGACACCAAACTAGGTGTGTGGCTTGCGCATGGAGAGGGCCAGTTTGTGCTTCCTGAAAGTGAAGCATCTTATAACATAGTCAGTAAATACACTTATGATGAATACCCAGGCAACCCTAATGGCTCAACGTTTTCAACTGCAGCACTTAGTTCTGCCGATGGTCGTCATTTAGCAATAATGCCTCACCTGGAAAGATCACTATACCCTTGGAACTGGGCCAATTACCCTGCTGAAAGAAAAGAAGATGAAGTGAGTCCATGGGTTGAAGCGTTTGTAAACGCAAAAAAATGGATAGAAAAAAAGGTCGCTTTATAATAGAAGCGACCTTTCATTAAAAATATTTTAGTTTGCTATTAAAACAAAACCATTTGAATTATATTTATATATATACATACGGTATAAATTCAATGGTCTATGAAAGCACAATCCCTCCTCCTCTCCGCCTCAGTGCTATTGGTTTTAATTTCAGGCTGCTTTTCTTATCGAGAGTTACCGGTTGAATACGACTATAGCTATAAAGGCCGATTTGACAAATACAATAGCTACGATTTTCTAATACAAGGTGAAAATGTAGAATTAATGAGTTCCAGTGGTACTGCCATTTACAATGCTATAGAGTCTCACATGAAATTTCTGGGATATAAGAAAAAATCCAACCGCCCGGACTTACTTCTTTCCTTCCGCGTTTTTGTGGACAGCTTAAACTTCAGGGGCTACAATCAACCCAAGATTGAAGACTGGATGGCAAAAAAAGATCGGGACATGGAATATCAACGTATGAAGATAGGAATGAAGGAGGGCACTCTACTTATCCAAATCTTTGACCGCAAACAGAAGTCATCTATCTGGCAAGGATACGCCACAGATTATTATGGAAAAGTTGACTTTACCGACATCAGAGATGTCAATAATGCCGTAAAATCGATACTCAACAAATACCAGTTTTTTGCTGACGGATTCCTTGAGGAGCAGCAAAAAATTCTTTCTCAATAATTTTTGAAAAATAGTTGAAACTATTTTTTCATTTTACAAAATTAATTCTACCTTTGCCATCCCAAAAATAAGGGAATTAAATAATGCCCGATGGTGTAACTGGCAACACGTCTGATTTTGGTTCAGAAGAGTCTAGGTTCGAGCCCTAGTCGGGCAACAATGGGCGGACGAAAGTCCGCCTTAATTGTTTAAAAGCAAAACACGCAAAAATGGCTTCCGTAAAGATTTTCTCCGGCAAATCCACTAAATACCTTGCTACAAAAATTGCTCATGCTTACGGTAAACCTCTCGGTGAGGTCACCCTGCAAGAATTTAGCGACGGAGAAATGTCACCTTTCTTTACCGAGTCGGTAAGAGGTTGTGATGTTTTCATCATCCAATCTACTTTCCCCCCTGCCGATAACTTCATGGAATTACTTCTGATGATTGACGCAGCAAAAAGGGCCAGTGCAAAATACGTAACCGTAGTAGTCCCTTACTTCGGCTATGCGAGACAAGACAGAAAAGACAAGCCAAGAGTTGCAATAGCAGCTAAACTAATGGCTAACCTACTATCTGCAGCAGGAGCAGATCGTATTATGACTTGTGACCTCCATGCTGACCAAATTCAAGGCTTTTTTGACATCCCTGTGGATCACCTTGACGGTACCTCAATATTCATTCCATACATACGCTCATTAAACTTAGACAATGTAATGTTTGCATCCCCTGACGTTGGTGGTGTAAAGAGAACAAGGAGCTTTGCTAAGTTCTTTAATGCAGAGATGGTGGTATGTGATAAGTACAGAGAAAAAGCCAATGAGGTAGCTACAATGAGACTTATTGGTGATGTAGAAGGCAAAGATGTCATTATGGTAGACGACCTTATCGACACTGGAGGCACCATGTGCAAAGCAGCAGCCCTATTGAAAGATAAAGGAGCAACTTCTGTAAGGGCCGTAGTAACACACCCTGTACTTTCTGGTAAGGCTTACGAAAACATTGCCACTTCAGTTTTGGAAGAACTTGTTGTTACTGACAGTTTACCTTTAAAAGCAGATAAGGATACGTCTAAAATCAAGGTACTAACCGTTTCTGATCTTTTCGCCAAAGCCATTCGAAAGATTCATGATCACGAGTCTATTAGCTCGCTTTTCATCGAGTCATAATTCAATACTGAACATATTTTCAAACTAAATATATAATACAATGAAAACAGTTGAGATTATAGGGTATAAAAGAGCAAATCTCGGCAAATCAGTCGCTAAAAAATTACGCGCAGAAGGTAACATTCCTTGCGTACTTTATGGTGGTGATGAGCAGGTACATTTTTATGCACCAATGATTCTATTCCGTGAGTTAGTTTACACTGACGAAGCTCACTTCGTAAACCTTAACATTGAGGGTGTAGAGTATCAGGCTATTATGCAAGACATTCAATTCCACCCAGTAAGTGAGGTGATTTTACATGTTGACTTCCTTCAGTTATTCAAAGGAAAGCACATTAAAATGGATATCCCTGTACACTTTGAAGGAACTTCTCCAGGTGTCGCTAAAGGGGGTACTTTGATTAAGAAAAGAAGATACCTGAAGGTGAAATCTTTACCTAAAGATATGCCTGAGTTCATCAATGTTAACCTATCAAAATTAGATTTCGGTAAAGCTATTAAGGTAGGCGAGATTGAAGAAAACAACTTCGAGATTCTTGATACAAAAATTGCTTCTGTAGCTGTAGTTGAGATTCCTAGAGCACTTAGAGGTAAGACTCAGGCAGCTGAGGAAGAGGAAGAAGGCGCTGAGGTTGCTGAAGGCGCTGAAGGCTAAAAAGCAAGTATACAATCATTCAAAAGGCTGTCTTACAAGTCGGTTTGAGCGAAAAAGGGCAAGAAACCAGTTCCCCTCTCATTCTCTCAAATGTTTACACGACTTTTAGACAGCCTTTTTGTTTTTTCTCGTGATTCAAAACCTCCAACACTAAAGACCAAATGAAATACCTGATAGCTGGGCTGGGCAATATAGGTCCGGAATACGAAACAACAAGACACAACATCGGCTTTTTAACACTTGACCGACTGGCTGAACAAGAAGGGGTAACTTTCAGCACAGAAAGACTGGCCATGAAATCTGAGTTTAAGTATAAAGCCAGGCAGATCCATCTGATCAAACCCACCACGTACATGAATCTAAGTGGTAAAGCCGTCAATTTTTGGCTTCAGGAATTAAAGATTCCTAAAGAAAACCTTTTGGTGATTGTTGACGATATCGCATTGCCATTCGGTAATCTACGATTAAGAGCGAAAGGTTCCTCAGCAGGCCACAATGGACTAAAAAACATAGAACAGGTTACTGGGGGTGCAAATTATGCCAGACTTAAATTTGGTATAGGAGATAACTTTCACAAGGGGCAACAAGTAGATTATGTACTAAGCCCTTTTACCAAAGAAGAGTTTAAGCTACTACCGGAAAAAATGGATAAGGCAAATGATATGATTCTATCTTTTTGCACTATCGGTATCAACAGAACGATGAATCAGTTCAATGACTAGTATAATAAACCCACTGCCCTCAGCAAAGCACAGAGGACAGTGAACCTATAAGTTAATTAACTTATCCCTGAGCCAGGTTTAACCACTTCGGATGGCTGCACAAACCTTAGCGTTCCATCTACATTTTCAGCCATCAGTATCATTCCCTGAGACTCCTCTCCCATGATCTTTCTTGGGGCAAGGTTTACAAGGATAGACACCTGCTGACCTATAATATCTTCAGGAGCATAGTGCTCTGCAATACCACTTAATACCGTTCTTTTATCAATTCCAGTATCAACCTTCAGCTTCAATAGTTTCTTCGATTTACGAACCTTCTCCGCCTCCAGAATAGTACCCACACGAATGTCCATTTTAACAAAATCATCAAAGGTAATTTCATCCTTTGCCGGGGCTGCTTTTACATTTTCAAGTTCATTTGCAACCTTAGTATTTTCAAGTTTCTGCACTTGTTTTTGTATTACATCATCCTCAATTTTCTCAAACAGCAACTCAGCCTTATTAATCTTATGACCTGATGTCAGCAAATCAATACTTCCTGTTTTATCCCAATACACCTTATCCATATTCAACATATCAACTAACTTCTGCGAGGTATAAGGTAGAAAAGGCTCTCCAAGTACCGCAAGATTAGCAGCTATCTGAAGTCCTATATTCATGATGGTCTTTACTCTTTCCGGATTCTCTTTAATTAACTTCCAAGGCTCGGTATCTGCCAGGTATTTGTTTCCTGTTCTTGCCAAATCTATAAACTCACTTAGAGCTTCTCTAAAACGAAATGCTTCCATTGACTTGGCTATCCTTTCAGGAGCTTCCTTGATCTTCTTGATCGTATCATGATCAATATCATATAATTCCCCACGCTCAGGCACCACCCCGTCATAGTACTTGTTGGTTAGTACTACTGACCTATTGATAAAGTTCCCAAATATAGCTACCAGCTCACTGTTGTTCCTGGTCTGAAAATCCTTCCAGGTAAAATCATTATCTTTTGTTTCTGGAGCATTGGCACAAAGCACATATCGTAACACATCTTCTTTACCTGGTAGCTCTTCCAAGTATTCATGCAACCATACCGCCCAGTTCTTGGAGGTACTTATTTTATTTCCTTCCAGATTTAAGAACTCATTGGCCGGCACATTATCTGGCAACACATAGCTCCCATCAGCGTGCAATATACTTGGAAAAATGATGCAATGGAATACAATATTATCCTTACCTATAAAGTGAAGCAGCCTGGTATTTTCATCTTTCCAGTATGGCTCCCAATCCCGATTATTTTCAAGTGCCCACTCTTTGGTCGCTGAAATATAACCAATAGGGGCATCGAACCACACATAAAGTACTTTACCTTCAGCACCTTTAACTGGCACCTTTACACCCCAATCCAGATCTCTTGTCATAGCCCTTGGCATTAAACCTCCATCCAGCCACGATTTACACTGTCCATAAACGTTACTTTTCCACTCTTTGTGTCCTTCAAGTATCCACTGGCGCAACCAGTTCTCGTAATCGTTCATTGGAAAATACCAATGTGTAGTTTCTTTGAGTACTGGTTTATCACCACTCAAAGCAGATCTTGGATTGATCAACTCTGAAGGACTAAGTGACGAACCACACTTTTCGCACTGATCTCCATACGCCTGATCATAACTACAATTTGGACAGGTACCAATGATATATCTATCTGCTAAAAATTGCTTACTCTGTTCATCATAATATTGCTCAGAGGTTTTCTCTTCAAAAACTCCTTTTTCAAAAAGCTCCCTGAACATTTCAGAAGAAGTTTCATGATGTATTTTGTTTGAAGTTCTTGAATAGATATCAAAGGATATTCCCAGCTTTTCAAATGAATCTTTGATCAAGGTATGGTACTTATCAACGATTTCCTGCGGAGTCACTCCCTCCTTTCTGGCTCTAAGGGTAATAGCAACGCCATGTTCATCAGAACCACAAACGAATAACACATCCCTTTTCCGACTGCGTAGGTATCTGGCATATATATCAGCAGGAACATATACTCCTGCAAGATGACCAATATGAACGGGGCCATTGGCATAAGGAAGTGCCGCCGTTATGGTATGTCTATCAAATTTTTTCTCAGGCATTATTAATCATTGGTTAATGCCGCAAAGATATAAGATATTAAAAGGAATTGTTAATTATCCAGTGCATAACCGGAAATTAACCGTCATGATTTTGAACTCCAAACTAAAATCATCGAATCTATCCTGATGACTTGAATTCAAATGCTAGAGCAAACACTGCCTCATATCAAGTGTCAATGAAAAGGAAGTGTTACTTCAAATTGGGTAAAGCCGTCCTCTGCCTTACTCAGTGCTATCTCACCTCTCAGCTTTTCTACAGCCAGCTTAACCAAATAGAGCCCGAGTCCAGCAGTATCTGACATGTCAGAGGCCTTTGAGAATATTTCAAATATTTTGTAAGATACATTCTCATCAATGCCTATACCATTATCGATTACCTGAATATGCAATAGATCATTGCTAAACACTTTGATACTGATAAAGGATTCTACACGACCTGATGTATTATAAAACTTAAAAGCATTGCTAATAAGATTCGTAAGAATAATCCTTAGAAGATCATGATCACCTCTGAATTGTAAGCCACTTTGGATTTCCTTCTCAACTGATATAACTTTCAAGGTTTCGGGATTCTGTTGTTCTCCAATAATATCCGCAATCATGCCATCAAAGTCAATCTGCTCTTCTGAGATCAGAGAGTTGTTTATTTGATTGATTACCAAAAGCTTAGAAAGTATTTCATTCAACCTTTCGGCTGTTTTACTCAATTTATTAAAATAGTCAATGGACTTTTTATCTTCAATATCGATCAGAGCCACATTACACACCCCCTGTAAAGTAGCCAATGGTCCTCGGATATCATGGGAAGTTTTATAAATAAAATTATCAAGCTCAGTATTGGATTTGAGCAACGCATCATTTGAGGCATTAAGCTCCTGGGTTCGCTCCTTTACACGCTCCTCCAGTACCGTATTCATATTGGTGAGTTCCAGGTTTTGCTTTTCAATAGTTTCAT
The DNA here is from genome assembly GCF_016775155.1 of Fulvivirga marina. Taxonomy (GTDB): domain Bacteria; phylum Bacteroidota; class Bacteroidia; order Cytophagales; family Cyclobacteriaceae; genus Fulvivirga; species Fulvivirga marina. The sequence goes on from NZ_JAEUGD010000004.1 coordinate 284,844, forward strand.
TTGCCTCATAAAGCTTTCTATTAACCTTCTTTCTATGTTGATTGTTCCTATAAAGGATAACGAGAATAACAACAGCGAGGAAGATGATTATCATAGAAAGTATCAATAGTGTTGTTCGTCTGGATATCTCCGATTTTTGTAGGCTAATCGTTTCCAGGTTTTCCTTTTCCTGATAATTAATCTGTATATTGGCAAGGTTTTGAATAACCTCTTCATTCAATATCAACCCACTCAGTGAGTCATATTTTGTCTGATATTCATACGCCTTCTCAAACTCCTTCAACAGGGCGTATATTTCTCCGTAAAGCCTATAATTCTTATTAATCCAAACTCTTGAGTCTATTTCTTCTGCCAGAGCCTGGCATTCATTCAACATTTCCAATGCCTCTTTAACATGCCCCTTTTCTTTTTTTATTCTCGCCAGATAGTGTGTATTATTTACTACATGGCTTTGGAGTCCTCCATTAGAGGCAATCTTCATTGATTTCAATAAGTATACTTCAGCCTCCTGGGGATTATCAAGAGAATAATAAGCTAATCCGGCACCATTTAACGCATCCACCCTTATCCTGTCCTCACAACCATTTCGCTCACAAAGCTTGAGTACCCTTGTAAAATTATTTACCGCCTCATCATAGTTATTCAGAGCAGAAAAACATAATCCAAGGTTAATGAGTGTTCCCTCAATCTTACTCTCATCTTTAAGTGATTTCTTTATTTCAAGTGATTTCTTAAAGTATTCGATAGCCTTGTTGTAATCTTTGATCTGGTAATAAACAAGACCAATATTATTGCAGGAAATAGCTATTTCGATCTGATTATTCTCTTCCTCTCTTAGTGCCAGGGACTGAAAATGGTACTGCAGCGCCTCATCATACTTTCCGTAATAGTAATGAGTCAACCCCAGGTTATTCAAAACAAACTTTTCACGATCCTTAAAATGATTTCTCTGCGCTATATCAAGAGCGTTTTTAAAATGATCTATTGCCAACTGGTAGAAGCCTTTTTCCTGATAAACATAGCCGATGGCTATCTCCGTGCGAACGATCATCAGGCTATCTCCGGTTTGCAATGACAATTCCTGAGATTTTTCTGCATAATTCAGCGCACTATCCAGATCAAGCAAGCGGTAAGCAATAAATAACTCCATCAAGGCTCCACTCTTTACTTCAAAATCATCACTCTCCGCCTCGTCTTTTAATATATCAATAGACGATTGTGAGAAGCCTGATAAATGAATAGCATTTAAAAGGAGCACAAACAACAAAGCCATCCATCGCCTAAATGGAATAAAACTTACTTTAACAACCCATGTAATATTATGCTGCATTTTAAATAGATTCCTACAGTATTCTACCCCACATTTGTGAGGAAGTGAAAAAACAACACCAAATATGATTTTTACTGAACAATATCAACATGTAAGGAATTGAGGTGTTTTATAACAAATACTCATAGATTGAGTTGTTTTTAAAAGTTAACATTAAAAAAAGCCAAAAAATATAAAACAAGCATTACAAACTATAAACAATATAACCATGAAAGCCAAACTATTTACAATTCTAGCCATTATTTTTTCAGCTACGTTTTTTTCTTCATGCACAGAGGAAGAGATAACACCTGAGGCTACCAAAAACAGTAACTCTTCTATCGGACACGGCGAAAATGACACCAACTTCTAACCCCTGCAATTATGAAAACTAAGACACTTATTATAGCCATTACAGTAGCTGTAATCGCCTCATTCTCATTCATCACCATCAATAAGGAGTCATTTTCAAAAAAGAAAAATACCCCTATAACTCAGCACTCCGAACCCACAAGTGGCTTTGCTCTTGAGGATGAGAATCAGTTTTAAAACATATACAAATTCACTAATACAATATTGAAATGAGCCTCAGTCATAAATCATTGATACGCCATGCAGCCAGGCTGGTTTCATATAGGACTAAAATAATAATATTATGAAAGCTAAAATTGCAATCGTCGCATTCACAGTAGCTGTGGTCGCTTCTTTTTCATTCATCACAATTAACAAGAATACAGTATCTAAAAAAGCTCAAACAGAAACTGTACAACATAATCAGCCCAAGAGTGGCTTTGTTCTTGAGGACGAAAACCAGTTCTGAGATCAGGTTTATACAGTCCGTTTTTACTGTCGACTAAACAATGAGTCTGATGGCGCACTGTTATGCACCATGATTGAGTGGACTTGAGTGGACATAAATTTCATCTGCGTGTATATCACGACAGTTAAATTACAGTATAGTCACATATTACGCATTATAACCTTAAAAAAGGACTCCAAGACAGTAACTTTAGCCAGCCGTAAGTAAATAAATATGCGATTATCCTAGATGGAATAGCTCACAAAGCGGCAATAAAATTGATGTTATTTTGAAACTATTACTCAATAAAAATTTCAGTCACATAAGGTTGGTTACTTATTATGAAAAATGACTACGTGTTTCTGACTTTAAGATTCAAATATTACATGTTTAGAATATAAATTTTAAATGAACTTTTTACAATTCATTGATTTTCAACAAGTAGTATTTTGGTTCATTTCACACCTACTTCTAATTAACGGATATAACTTATCCCCTCTTCTTTTAATTAAATTTAATTTTGGATTAACTATTCTTTGCATTTAGTTTAGTAATTTTGCGGCTTAATTTTTAAGCTAATGCAAAACATTCGTAATGTCGCTATTATAGCGCACGTTGACCATGGTAAAACAACTTTGGTTGACAAAATTATTCACGCCTCAAAAATCATCAGAGAGAATCAAGAATCTGATGACCTCATACTTGACAATGAAGACCTTGAAAAGGAAAGAGGGATCACCATTGTATCGAAGAACGTTTCTGTCAGATATAAAGACGTAAAAATAAATATTATAGACACCCCTGGTCACGCAGACTTTGGGGGTGAAGTAGAAAGGGTATTGAAGATGGCTGATGGAGTGCTTTTACTTGTTGATGCCTTTGAGGGTCCTATGCCACAAACACGTTTCGTGCTTGGCAAGGCTATTGACCTTGGCCTAAAGCCGATCGTTGTAGTAAACAAAGTAGACAAAGAAAACTGTCGTCCCGATGAAGTTCATGAGCAGGTATTTGATCTGATGTTTAACCTGGACGCAACAGAAGACCAACTTGACTTCCCTACTCTTTACGGGTCATCAAAACAAGGTTGGATGAGTACAGACTGGAAAAACCCAACTGATAATATTTTCCCGCTTCTAGACGCTATCATTGAACATATACCATCAGCACCTCAAAACGAAGGCACATTACAAATGCGTGTTACTTCTCTTGATTTTTCGGCCTATGTAGGTCGTATCGCCATTGGTAGAGTTGCTCAGGGAACAGTTAAAGAAGGTGATACTGTAGGACTAACCAAAAAAGATGGTTCTGTAAAAAGATGTAAAGTAAAAGAGGTACATATTTTTGAAGGACTGGGCAAAAAACGTGTACCGGAAGCTTCATCCGGAGAAATTTGTGCTCTGGTAGGTATCGAAGACTTTGAACTGGGAGATACCGTTACAGACATCAACGATCCACAACCTTTGCCTCGAATAGCTATTGATGAGCCTACTATGAGTATGCTTTTCACAATCAACAATAGTCCGTTCTTTGGTAAAGAGGGAAAATTCGTAACCTCAAGACACTTAAGAGACAGACTTTATAAAGAAACTGAGAAAAACCTTGCTCTAAGAATAGAAGACACCTCTTCAGAAGATAAGTTCAATGTATTCGGTAGAGGTATACTCCACTTGTCGGTGTTAATAGAAACAATGAGAAGAGAAGGGTATGAACTACAGGTTGGTCAACCTCAGGTAATTATCAAAGAAATTGACGGTGTAAAACATGAACCAATAGAGCATCTGGTAGTAGATGTACCTCAAGATACTTCAGGCAAGGTAATAGAACTGGTAAGTGCTAAAAAAGGCGAACTAAAAATCATGGAACCTAAGGGAGATCTTCAGCACCTGGAGTTTGACATCCCTGCACGGGGACTTATCGGACTTAGAAACAACGTACTTACTGCAACTGCCGGAGAAGCTATAATGACCCATAGATTTAAAGAGTACGCTCCTTATAAAGGAGACATTCCCGGAAGAATCAACGGATCGTTGATATCCATGGAAAACGGCCCCGGCACTCCTTATTCTATTGACAAGCTACAAGACAGAGGTATTTTCTTTGTTGAGCCAGGCGAAGATCTATATACAGGTCAGGTTATTGGTGAACACTCCAGGGATAATGACCTTGTAGTAAACGTTCAGAAAGGTAAAAAGTTGACTAACATGAGAGCTTCTGGCTCTGATAACAATGCCAAAATAGCTCCTCCAAGAAAATTCTCATTAGAAGAAGCAATGGAGTACATTCAAAAGGATGAATACCTGGAAGTAACTCCAAAGTCAATAAGAATGAGAAAGATCTACCTCGATGAAAATGAGCGCAAGAGAATGACTAACAAAGAACAACAATAATTACTATCAACTCATAAGCAAAGGTCTGTATCGAAAGGTGCAGACCTTTTTCTTTATACAGGCTTATGTATAAGAACTTCAGGCCGCACTAACCAATCCTTTAGTACACTTAAAACAACAACGCCCATGAGAAAACCTATGGGCGTATTAATTGATTTGCAAATGTTATTGATTTATAAAGGTATTTGTTCAAACTTCACAGAAGCCTCTCCTTTAAATGCTTTTCTTGGCTTTAGGTTTAACATCTGAAACATCTCCTCATCCTGTACTACATCAGGGTTAGGAGTAGTCAGCAGCTTATCACCTGCAAATATGGAGTTGGCTCCAGCCATAAAGCACAGCGCCTGCTCTTCCAAGTTCATTCTCACTCTACCTGCTGACAGCCTTACCATAGCCTTAGGCATTATGATCCTTGCTGTAGCAATCATTCTAACCATTTCCCAAACTGATACACGTGGCTGCTCTGCCATAGGAGTACCTTCAACAGGAACCAAAGCGTTAACAGGAACTGACTCCGGGTGCTCAGGCAATGTAGCCAATGTATGAAGCATACCTACCCTGTCACCATCACTTTCACCCATACCAATAATACCTCCGGAGCATACAGATATTTTCGCATTTCTAACATTATTCAGCGTATCAAGGCGATCGTCATAAGTACGTGTAGAGATTATTTCATCGTAGTGTTCTTCACTGGTATCCAGGTTGTGATTGTAAGCATAAAGTCCTGCATCCTTCAGCTTCTGAGCCTGCTCTTCCGTTAGCATTCCTAAGGTGCAACAAACTTCGAGTCCCATGCCGTTCACTCCTTTAACCATGTCGAGCACTCTGTCAAAATCCCGGTTATCTCTAACTTCCCTCCAGGCGGCTCCCATACAGAAACGTGTACTACCTGCATCTTTTGCTTCTTTCGCTTTTGCCAAAACCTCATCAGTAGCCAAAAGTTTGTGTGCCTTTACATCTGTCTGGTAGCGAGCTGCCTGCGGACAGTAGGAACAGTCTTCGGGGCAACCACCGGTTTTAACTGAAAGCAAAGTACATACCTGAACTTCAGAAGAGTTATGATATTCTCTATGCACGGTAGCTGCTTTATACATGAGATCCAAAACCGGAGAATTAAATATTTCAGTAATCTCCTCTCTGGTCCAGTTGTTTCTTATTTCCGTCATTATATAATGTTTTTTCTATATCAATCTATTATTCCCTTCAGGAAAATACGGATCAAAGTAAACACATATTCATCAAAGGTCATTGCTTTTGCTCAAAGAAATTGACCTTCCATGAGTTTGGTTATGACGCCCAACCCTATTTCAACTATAATCCCTCATATTAATTTAACTGAAATTCGTACGGCATTCGGGTTTGTAATCCATTCAGTTCCTTTATCTTTTTAGCAGACTCAAGATATGGATAAAATTCCCCCAATTCTTCTTTAACCATTTTTGCAGTTCCTTCTCCTTCTAGTTCTTTCACAAACTTTTCAAAGATACTCTGCTGCTTAGGATAATACCTTACTTTATAGTCATCATAGACCTTAGCTTTTTGTGCTGCTATTTCAATAGCGACTTCAAGATCACCTAAGATATCTACCAAACCATTAGCTTTAGCCTGACTTCCTGTCCATACCCTTCCCGATGCTATCTTCTTAAGTTCACCAACATTCATACCTCTGCCTTCAGCTGCTTTTGTTACAAATGTTTCATACCCATCTTCCACATCATTCTGAATAATTTGTTTTTCCTGATCGGTCAGCGGCCTGGTCATGTTATAAATTGTGGAAAGGTTGCCTGTTTTTACTTCATCATTGGTAATGCCCAACTTGTTGTTCAGGAATCCTTGCAGGTTAAAGATTATGCCAAATATCCCTATGGATCCGGTAATGGTATTAGGCTGAGCCACTATGGTATCGCACGCCATCGCCATATAATATCCTCCTGAAGCCGCGACGTCTGACATAGAGGCTATTACCGGCTTCTCCTCTGTTGCCAATTTAATCTCTCTCCACATCACATCTGACGCCACAAAACTTCCTCCTGGCGAGTTAATTCTAATCACTATTGCCTTTACATCATCATCTTTCCGCGCCTTTCGTATCTCTTCCGAAAACTTTTCAGACCCTATCTTATTAACATCTCCCTTTCCTGGTACAATGTCCCCTGAAGCAACAATTACAGCCACTTCATTATCAGAACTTGTATAAGTGCTAAAGCTTTCTTTGTATTTTCCATAGGATATAAACTTCAGATCCTCATCTTCTGCTACCCCCATTTCTTCTTTCAACTCGGAAACAACCTGATCAAAATACACCAAACCATCAGCCAGATGATATTCTACAGCCTGTTTTGGTCTCCTTACGAGCATGTTATTAGATATCTCTATTAACTTTTTCGGAGCAATGCCCCTAGACTCCGATATTTTGGAAATCATATTTCCGTTAATAGAGTTAAGCATAGAGGTGAGCTGAAACCTGTTTTCTTCACTCATATCCTTTCTCATGAAGGGTTCAACGGCACTCTTAAAATCGCCAACCCTGAATATTTGCGGTTCTATATCTAGTTTATCAAACATCCCCTTAAAAAAAGTAAGGTTAGAACTGAGCCCATTGAACTCCAAACTCCCCTCAGGGTGCATGTAAACTTTATCTGCAACTGAAGCCAGGTAATAGCCTGCTTCGGTGTAAAGCTCACTAAAGGCAACAACAAATTTACCGGAGCTTTTAAAATCGCTAAGTGCATCTCGAATCTCCTCCGTAGCGGCCATACCTGCCATTACATAAGGAGCCTCCAGGTAAATCCCTTTGATCTTGTCATTATTCTTTGCATGCCTGATGGCTTCTTTCAATTGAACCAGCCCAATGGTGGCAGGTGCTGTAGGGAACATCTCCAGTTCGGCCAAAGGGTTATTGAACTCAACCTCTGATATAGGCCTGTTGAGTTTTATATGGAGTATTGATTTTTCCGACACCGTAACTGGCTCCTTCTGTGTCAATGCACCCAATATTCCTATAAACATAAGCACAGCCAACACTGAAAATATTACCAATGCCAGAAATGAAGCCAACAGATTTCGAAGAAAATTCATTTTTTTGTATTTTTTATAAAAGTCAAAATTAACAACTAACCATGCATTAATAAAACAGAGCTTTCTATTTTTGAACATAATTATGATAGAAGGAATATTTTTACTCTTAGGATCAAATTTAGGTGATAAAAAAAAGCTATTAAATGTGGCTTGCATGGAGATAGACAAACAGATAGGTCAGATTACCAGAAAGTCTGCTTTGTATGAAACTGCCGCCTGGGGCAAAACTGATCAACCCACATTTATAAATCAGGTAGTCGAAGTATCATCAGACCTGCCAGCCAAAGAAATATTGGTTCGAATCAACCAGATAGAGTCATTGCTAGGCAGGGTAAGGATGGAGAAATGGGGAGCTAGAATGATCGATATAGATATTCTATATTATGGTCAAGATATTGTAGACACAGAGTCCCTGACTATTCCTCACCCCGGCATACCCAACAGACAGTTTACACTGGTTCCTTTAGTAGAAATTGCACCCGATTTCATGCATCCCGTTATACAAAAAAGCAACAAGGAGCTGCTTGCCACCTGCCCTGATACGCTCGAAGTAAACCTTATCAAAAGATAATACAACAATCAGTTAAGCCATTCTCAGATATGGAATAAAATCAAATATTTTTTCCTATAATCTTCTATATTCCTCATATTGCGAGCATAAACAAAACCGGATAATTATGATAACAAAGAACTTACTTAGCATTTTAGGCTTATCCGCTTTACTGCTGGCCTGTGGCTCCAAAAACAGTGAACAAGAAACAACTCCTGACAATGTGGAAGCTGACTCATCAGCTGTTGAAGCAACCCCTGTCTCAAACGAAGTTGAAGCCGTAAGTGTTTGGGATAAAGTTTCTGTAAGGGCCACTCCTTCTGATGATGGTAAATGGTTAACCTCGGTGAGTCTTGGTGAGAGTCTCATTTACTTGGGAGAAGAGGCTAAGGACAGTAATGACAAAATTTATTATAAAATAAGACTTAACGATGGAAAAGAAGGGTGGGTACGTCATGAATTTGTAATTCCAGAAGCTAAGCCAGCTGTTTTTATAAACGAATCCGATCTTTATAAGCGTCCTGACCTACTCACCAAGTCCGATAAAAAGTTTAGTAAAATGGACATTATAGCCGTTAAACAGACTCAGGATGACTGGGTAGAAGTAACGGGAAAAAGAACTGAAGGAAAGTGGATTGAAAGTGGGTGGATTAGAAAAAGCAACCTTTCTTACGAGTCCGTAGATATAGCGATGGCCAAGTTTGCCAAGCCAGCCATGGAAGTTGAAGATTCAAAGAGCAGAGCAGAAAAACTGGAAGAAATTTTGAATAATGTAGACCTAAGTAGTTCTGCTTTTGTAGTTGATGTAAAACAAGCTCTTGATGAAATTAAGCTGAACACTACTGCACCACAAAATATTGAAGATACAGAAACAGCAGAAGGCGATTCCACAGAGGTTCAAAACGAGGAAATACCCGAAGAAGATAGCCACGAGAACTAGAAAGTTTTCAATAGAACAAAAGAGATATAAAAAAACCGGAAATAATCCGGTTTTTTTATGTCTTAAAATTTCCTGCTCTTATTTTCCGACCACATAAGTCAACACAGGACGCTTGGCATGATTAACTACATCTTCAGCTATACTACCTGTGAGCAGGTGAGCCAAACCGGTTCTTCCGTGGGTAGCCATCGCAATCATATCTGCTCCTATACTTTCTGAGAAGTAAATAATACCTTCTTCCTCAGATCCTTCGTTAAATATGTGAATTTTATAATTATCCAGTTCGCACTTCTTGGCAAATTCCTCCAATTCAGGTCGTGCATATCGATCTGACTGGAAATTATTAGGGGTATTGATACGAACTAAATGCAAAGTCGAGTTATAAAGTTTTTGGAACATCTTAACTGTGTTCACACATTGATCTTCTTCTTCTTCGAGAGCCGTAGCATATACTATTTCTTTAAAATCAAAACTAGCAGCCTTCTTATGAATGGTCAACACTGGGCATTTGGCATGTCTAACCACTTTTTCGGCATTCGATCCTATCAAAAATTCCTCCAACCCCGTACTTCCTTTAGTGCCCATTACCACCAAATCAACGGATTGTTCACTGATAATATCTTTAATATTATGATAAGGGCTACCTATTCTCAATTCCTGTTGAATGATTGCATCAGAAAAATTAGAACTTGCCAGATCTGCAAGGCTCTGCTTACCTTTCTCTATTAATTTCATCATAAACAACCGGTCCTCCATATTTGGAAGATCAATCTCTCCAGTGTAATGCACTGATGTCACATTGGCATCTTCAACCACATGCAATAAAATTATCGATGCTTCAGATTTTTTTGCTATATGATAAGCGACTTCCAAAGCATAACCAGCCTGCTCAGAAAAGTCAGTAGGAACAAGGATTTTTTTCATGGTAAAAATAAGTCTTATTAAATTTATCTAAAGTTACATATTAATCTATTAAATATAAATACACAATTGGTCATACGAATAAATGACCTTTGTCACCATAAAAAAGTTAAAGAAAATTAAAAAACAACCGTCTGACCTGATTTACAGGCCAGACGGCAACAACATAAACTATAATCTAAAAACTATCTGCTAAACCCGCAGAAGGTCAGCGCCATGGACATCAAATCATTAGGTAAGTCTGGCTTAATCTTGATTGCAATATCTTTGCGAGTCTCCGGGTTTACTCTGGAGTATTTCAACTCCATATCCGCATACTTCCAGGCTGTAATAAACTGCTCTTTTACTATTACCGCTTCATCTACCTTTCCCTGGTGCAACAAGCTCTCTTTAAGGCCATTGAGTGCAAATCCATTTTTCTTGTAGATCTTCAAGTCGTCACGGTAAGTGTTTTCTGCCTTAGCATACTCACCCATTTGCATATACAAGTCTCCCAACACATGTCTTACTGAAAAGAACCAATCAGGTGGCTCCTGATAATTTAGCTTATCTTCAATATCAATAGCCCGGTGTAGCCTTACTTCGGCCTCTTCAAACTCCCCATTAGCCCTGAGGATTTCGGCATCAAGTACATTCTGAGCAATAAGCACCAGCTGATCTACTGTATTTATATCCCAAATACTTATCTTTTTCAGTTCGGGCTTTGTCCCTATTTCAGTCAACAAACCAAGTTCTTCCATGGCCTGTTCCTTCCTATCTAACCCGGCATAAGCCATCCCTCTGGCATAGTGCCATATAGCCTTTGGGTAATCAAACTCTGGTTTTGGCATCTGCAATATTTTCTCCCACTGAGCAAACTTCACCAGCACATTGTATTGTATGGTAGTAAAATGTTGAAGGCCTGCCCACTCCTTCTGCGCCATGGTCTCTTTATCCACTTTTTCCGCCAGCCGGAATGCAGCTTCTATAGCTTTAGCCCCACTGCCTTCCAAAGCCGCACATGCTGCGAGGAAATGGATATTGTGCGGATACAATGCCAAGGGATACAGCCCCTGCGCTGCACAGGCAGACAGGTACAAACTATCAACCTCTATTGCTTTTTCATTAGCCACCGTACCCAAATGATAATCACCGGTTCGGATATAAGTATGTGACGGCATATGTACCAGATGTCCCGCCCCTGGAGCCATCTCTCCTAATTTCTGAGCTTTCGCCAACGCTCGTTCTGGAGTAGATGAGGCCTCCGTTGCATGAATATACAAGTGTATCGCCATAGGGTTGCCAGGATCACTATCCATGGCATGTTCTATCACCTCTATTATTTCCGGAGTCCAAGGCTTTGGTTCCCCTTCAATTTGAGTATAAAGATTCCAAGGATGTAAGTCCATCAAAGACTCTGCATAAATAGCTGCAATATCAGAGTCTTCGGGAAAAGCCCTATAGGCTTTCTGCATGGCGTTAGCATACGCCTTATCTAACTCTTCTCTTCTTTCAAACTCGGGAGCATACCGCTCTGCCATAGCTGCAATCAAGTGTCTTTCCTTCTCAGTAACCCGATCGGAAAGCTTAAGTGCCATCTGAGCCGCATCGTATGCCTCTTTATTAAGAGACTCTTCCATACCGACATTGTAATTAGGCCCCAACACATAAGCTACCCCCCAATAACACATGGCGCACTTATCATCCTGCCGGATGGCCTCCCTGAATGACCTGATGGCTTCAGCATGATTAAAACCATAAGCTAAGATGAGCCCTTGATTAAAGAATTTTCGGGAAGAAACCGACTCCGTACTAATTTCCATATTATGGTCCCCCATCCCACTAAGCACTGGTGCCTGAAAATTCACTTTATACTGACAACTATTTAGTAACCAGACACAAACAACTGTTGTCGCTCCAAGAATTAAAATCACAAACTGTTTCATAAATGTTGATTTAAGGTGGTGTGATAAAATCTATTACCAGGCCCCTCCCGACTGGGAATGTGAACTGGAATCAGGATTTCATCTTTTCTGACAATCAGATATCACTCTGAATTAATCAACACAAATTTAGACCGCCAGATTCTGCTAAAAGGATTAAAAAATAGGCAAAAGGTATACTGCAGCCTAAATAGAGGTAAACAATAGGTGAACAAAGTTCAAAAAACACATTAAAACATGTTTTCAGAGTTATGCTGAGGTGGTCTACTCTTGGTTAAACCGAATTAAAAAACCCATCAGGTTCTCGCCGGATTCCAGGTTAAGCTTCTTCCGCAACCTGTACCTTGCGGTTTTTACACTTTCTGTAGATATACCTAGAAGAGCGGAAGTTTCTTTCATACTTAGATTTAGGCGTACCAAGGCACAAAGTTTCAAGTCACTGCCTGTCAACTCAGGAAATTCTGCCTTGAGCTGATCAAAAAAATCCTGATGTACTTGTTCAAAAAACAACTTAAAATTTTCCCAGTCTTTATCTACACCAATGGTTGAATCAATCAACTTAATAAGTTTGCCCAGGTCTTTACGCATCGGGGCATCCGCCCTCTTCACAATCTGCTGTATAGCCTCCTTTAGCTCTTTGATTAATTCATTCTTTTGAATGAAGTTCATGGTATATGAAGTCAGCTCTTTATTCTTATAGTTGAGTTCAAGCTCCAGTTCTTCTTTCTTCAATCGTACGTTTTCAAGTGCTACTTTTGATAACTCTTCTTTGGATTGATAAAGGGCTCTATCTTTCTTTATCCTCGTTTGCTGGTATTTGATTATTAAGTAACCTATAAGCATGATTAATGCCAATCCAACAAACAAAAACCATTTCAAGATATTATCATACTGGGCTTCATGTTCTAATAATGCTATCTGTTTTGACTGCAACTCCAACTCCTTTTCCTTCTCCACTGTCTCGATTCTTGTTTGCATATTCGCGATTCTAGTAGCCATTTCTTCATTAAAGAGGCTGTCTCGCATAGCATTGTATTTATTAGCATAGAGTAATGCTCGTGAATAATTATTCTGTTGCTCATATACCAACTTCATACCCAGATAGATATCCTTCAACCACTTTTTAGACCTGACCTCATTTGCTAAGCGCAGCCCTTGGTCAAAATAATAAATAGCACTATCATAATCGCGCCTTTCAATATAGAGATAACCTAGGTTCTCCAGATTTTTCGCCATCCCCTCTCTATCATTGATCTCTTTACCAATCTCAAATGAGCGAAGAAAATGTTGAAGTGATCGTTGATATTCCTTTTGTTTTAGAAAGAGCAGTCCTAATCGGTTATTGGCTTCTGATATACCATACTTAAATGCATTATTCTGATGAATGTTCAGCGCCTTTATCAAATAATTGTAAGCTTCATCGTATTTTTCTTCATCCAGCAGTATTGTACCTATCTTATTGTAAGTGGTGGCAATGCGGTCAAACTTCTTCAACTCCTCAAAAATCCCCACTGCTTCGTAGTAATATTTCAAAGCCTTCTCGTTGTTATGTTGATCACTAAATACCAACCCAATATTCATAAGACAATTTGCTTGCCCAAGGCTATCATCAATGTTCTTATATAAAACCAAACCTTCAAAAAGGTACTCTAATGCCTCCTCATAATTTCCACGGGTCCAGTGCGCAACACCTATAACCCGGTTGGCAAATGCTTTACCTTTTTCATAATAAAGCCTCCTGGCTAACATAAGAGCTTGTTCCCCAAGCAGCTCAGACTTTGAAGGGTTTACAATCCAATACTCATACCCAAGCTTATTAAACAAGTCTACCTTAATCGTATCTTCATCCTTATAATTATCCAATAAGTAACTCAGACTATCTATATCCTTTTGTGCATAGAGCTGAAAGGATAAGGTGATAAATATAACGGTAAAGAAATTTTTCACAGGATACTTTTTAAGAACCTATCACTCAAGAAATTTACGACATCAAGTTCCCCGCCCCAAATAGCAGGACAAACAATAACGTACTGAGGGCCATTTGCTTCAGGTAGGGGTCAAGAGCATGTGGCTCTATTTTATTCTTAACAGCTTTTGCGTTAATAACAAAAAGGGGAATCGTAATCAAAAACAAAAGTTGCGTCCAGGAGGTGTATTGAAGATAGGTGAAAACCAATGCGGCAGACACTCCTAAAATCAAAAGCCCCCAATGGTAAACAATGGCTTTACCTCGGCCAATGCGCACTGGAATAGAATATTTGCCTGCTTTCTTATCCGACTCAATGTCTCTGATATTATTGACATTGAGTACTGCCACTGAAAACAGACCACAGCTCAGGGCTGGCAATAAAAGATACACATCCATTTGCTGCGTATATAAGTAATAAGATCCCATTACTCCAATAAGTCCGAAAAAGATCAATACAGACAGGTCTCCCAACCCCATATAGCCATAGGGCTTTCGCCCCGCGGTATAGGCTAGTGCAGCAAAAATTGCCAACACTCCTAAAACGAAAAAAAAGAGAAAAGCCTCAAGCTGAAAACCAAAAGCCAGATACAGTAAGTAAATCCCACTGGCCAGAGAAAGTGTCACGAACAACATCAAAGCGTTTTTCATACTTCCCAAGGTTATCTGGCCTGATTGAACCATTCGTGCAGGCCCCTTTCTTTCAGTACTATCCGCTCCATTCACAGTATCGCCATAGTCATTAGCCAGATTTGAAAGTATTTGCAAGAGGATGGTTGTAAGGGCACAAAAACTGAAGATACTCCAGTTGAAAGCATCACGGGCAGCTGCTAAAAAACTACCCATACCAATACTTGCCAATGCCAAGGGCAATGTTCTGAGTCGAAAGGCACTGAGCCAAGCTTTTGCATTCATAATTACATTCTTTCTGGTACACTGATCCCCAAAAGCCCCATTGCTTTGCTAATGGTCTCTGCAACTACTTTTGAAAAAGCAATTCGGAACTTTAATGCCTGCTGATCCTCCTCATTGAAAATGGATACCTCCTGGTAGAAGCGGTTATATTCTTTCGCCAAATCATAAACATACTGAGCTATAATATCAGGCGAATAATTTACTCCGGCTTCTCTCACCTTATTGGTATAGTCATTGAGCAGATAGATCACATTCTTTTCTATAGCGTGCAGGTTTCCAAAACCAGCAATATCCTCAGTAGAAGGGTTAACACCTAATTGTCCTGCTTTTCTTAAAATGGCAGATATTCGCGCATGAGTATACTGGATAAATGGCCCTGTATTTCCATGAAACTGTATTGATTCATTTGGATCGAAGAGCATTCTTTTCTTGGGATCAACCTTCAACAGAAAGTATTTTAAGGCTCCTATCCCAAGTGTTTCATAAAGTTCTTCAGCCTGTTCTTCAGTAAAGCCTTCAATTTTTCCCAGTTCCTCAGTATGCTCATGTGCAGTATCAATCATTTCCTGCATTAGATCATCAGCATCTACCACCGTACCCTCACGTGATTTCATTTTACCTGTAGGCAAATCAACCATCCCGTATGATAGGTGATAGCATTCCTTAGCCCATTCATACCCCAACTTATCCAGAATAATGAACAACACCTTAAAGTGATACTCCTGTTCGTTACCCACGGTATATATCTGCTTGGCTATTTCCGGAAAGTCTCTGAATCTTAGAATTGCCGTGCCGATATCCTGAGTCATATATACGGAAGTGCCATCAGCTCTAAGGAGCAACTTTTGATCCAGTCCTTCATCGGTTAAATCAACCCATACGGAGCCGTCCTCTTTTTTGAAAAATATTCCTTTATCAACACCTTTCAGCACCTCATCCTTACCCAGCAGATAAGTTTCCGACTCATAGTATAGTTTATTGAAGTCAACACCCATTTGGTGATAAGTAACATCAAACCCAGAATACACCCAGCCATTCATCTTTTGCCAAAGGGCATAGGTCTCGGGTTCTTTCTGCTCCCATTTGAGCAGCATCTCTTGCGCCTCCTTCATAATAGGTACTTCCTTCTCCGCCTGCTCTTTCCCTACCCCCTGATCCATGAGATTGGCTATTTGCTTTTTGTACTCCTGATCAAACTTGACGTAGTAGTCACCTACAAGCTTATCGCCCTTCTTACCGGTAGTTTCGGGAGTTTCTCCATTGCCATATTTCAGCCAGGCCACCATAGATTTACAGATATGTATACCACGGTCATTAATGATCTGTACTTTATGAACTTTATTGCCATTAGCTTTTAATATCTCAGCTACTGACCATCCCAGAAAGTTATTTCTCAAATGCCCCAAGTGCAACGGTTTATTAGTATTCGGAGACGAATACTCAATCATCACTTCTTGACCATTTTGAGGAGACACCCCATAATTTTCAGTATTAAGTATAGAGGTGAACACTTCTAGCCAGGTGCTATCGCTCAATACAATATTCAAAAAGCCCTTTACCACGTTAAAATCCTCTACCAATTCGGAATGTTCTTTTAGGTACTCCCCAATTATCCTTCCGGTTTCTTCAGGATTCTTTTTTGAAATGCGGGCATATGGGAAACACACAAAAGTATGAGATCCTTCAAATTCTTTGCGTGTGGGTTGCAGTGATATTTCCTCAGACTTCAACTCCGCCTGAAATAGTTCTTCAAATGCTTTCGAAATATCCTGTTGAAGGGTTTGCTCAATATTCATTCTATATTTTAATTTTTATATCGTAAAGGTCTTTTCTTCTGTCCTTTAAGTTACGTACACTGCCGTTGTTGTGCAGGTGTTTCAGGTCGTTAAGGTCAACATCTGCAATAATAGTATTTTCTGTGTTAGGAGTGCCCTCTGCAACGATGGCATTTTGAGGAAAAGCAAAATCCGAAGGAGAAAAAACCGCTGATTGGCCAAACTGAATGTCCATATTTTTAACCTTGGGCAGATTGCCTACACTACCGGATATCACTACATAACATTCGTTTTCAATAGCCCGGGCTTGAGAACAAACCTTCACGCGATGAAATCCATTATGCATATCAGTGGCAAAAGGCACAAATAGTATCTCCATACCCTGGTCTGCCAGAATCCGGCATAATTCAGGAAACTCTGAGTCATAGCAGATCAAAATGCCTATTTTGGCAGTATCTGTTTCAAATACCTTAATATCTGAACCTCCAGCCATTCCCCAGTCGCTCCTTTCTGCAGGCGTAACATGAATCTTATACTGTGCCTCATAGCTACCGTCTCTCCTACAAAGGTATGATACATTATACAGCTTCTCATCTTCATAAACAGGGACACTTCCTGCTATAATATTGATATTGTAAGACAGTGCATACTCCACCATTTTATCTCTGATCTCATCAGAATACTGCGCCAACTTCCTGATCGCTTTTGCTGCATTATCTTCATTAAACTCAGCCATCAAAGGTGCATTGAACAATTCTGGAAACACCAGAAAATCAGCTTGGTACCCACTCACTGCATCCACAAAAAATTCCACGTTTTCGAAGAAAGATTGCAATGAGCGCACACTTCTAAGCTGCCACTGCACCACCCCTATTCGCGCTGATGTCTTTTTAGCTCCAACTAGCTTTTCCTCTTCATCAAAATAAATATTATTCCACTCAATCAACACTGCATACGAACCCGACGCCTTGTCGTAAGGAATATAATTTTTAAGGATTTTCCTGACGTGAAAGTCATTACTCATTTGAAAATAGAGTACTGGATCATAAATCTCCTTTTCCCTTACTTTCTGAATATACTCTTTAGGAGTATACTCATCGCTATATTTATGATAATTAGGGATACGCCCACCTGCGACTATAGACCGTAGGTTTAGGTTTTCACATAACTCCTTTCGCGAATCATAAAGCCTACGCCCAAGGCGCATCCCCTGATATTCAGGATCAACACAAACATCGATACCATAGAGCACATCACCGCTGCTATCATGAGTACCAAAGTTAGAGTTGTCAATAATTTGTTCATAGCTATGGCTATCACCAAACTTGGAATAGTCAACAATAATGGAAAGGGCAAATGCTACTACCTCTCCATTATCTTCAACACATAGCTGACCTTCGGGAAAGATATTTATAAGCTTTTGTATTTGTGACTTAAACCAGATATCCCCCTTCATCATGGGGTAACATTTTTTCATAACCTGCACCAGACGATCGTAGTCTTCGACCTGAAGGTTACGAGTTACTAATAAATGCTGTGAATTATCCGTGTTTGATTCAGCCATATTGATTACCATCCTAATACGTATCCAAAAATCAAGGGAGCCACAATTGTGGCATCTGACTCTATAACGTATTTAGGGGTAGTAATGTCTAGCTTGCCCCATGTAATTTTCTCATTAGGAACCGCTCCACTGTAAGATCCATAGCTGGTTGTAGAATCTGATATCTGACAAAAATAGCTCCAGAAAGGAGTATCCGTTAGCTCCATATCCTGATACAACATAGGCACAACACAAATCGGGAAATCACCAGCTATACCTCCACCAATCTGGAAGAAACCGATACCTTTATCTTCAGCATTTTTGATATACCAATCTGCCAAATAGGTCATATATTCAATACCTGACTTCATAGTTGAAGGCTTCAACTCTCCCTTCATACAGTAAGAAGCGAAAATATTCCCCAGTGTAGAGTCTTCCCAACCAGGAACCACCATGGGTAAGTTTTTTTTCGCTGCTTCTATCATCCAGCTATTTTGTGGATTAATTTCATAGTACTGCTCAAGCACACCAGAATTCAACAGTTTGAACATAAACTCATGAGGAAAGTAACGCTCTCCTTTGTCTTCTGCCTCTTTCCATATTTCAAATATATGTTTCTGGATTCTTCTAAAAGCTTCCTCTTCGGGAATACAGGTATCTGTTACCCTGTTCAGTCCCCTTTCCAACAACTCCCACTCCTCTTTCGGTGTCAAATCGCGATAATGTGGCACCCTCTCATAATGCGAATGTGCCACAAGATTCATTACATCTTCCTCAAGGTTTGCTCCTGTACAGGATATAATATGCACTTTATCCTGGCGGATCATCTCAGCCAGAGACTTTCCCAGCTCCCCGGTGCTCATAGCCCCGGCCAATGAGATAAGCATCTTCTTATCTTCTGCTAAATGTTTTTTATATCCTTTTGCCGCATCAACCAATGCTGCCGCATTGAAATGCAAATAGTGTTTCTCAATAAAGTCTGAAATTGGAGAATTAGCCATGGTCCAAATGTTTTAGCTTGTAAATTAATGATTATGTTGTAGTGGCAGGAATACCTCGGCCATCATACACCGGGCACTTCCCCCACCCAAGGCTTCTATAGAATCTAATGAACTGTGAATTATAGGGCAATGTTTTTCTATGATGTTTTTTTGATCTTCTCTAAGTGATGCATATGCTGCACTGGACATCACCAGGTACTTTTGTCCTGTCCCAGACCTCACTTGCAGCATGTTCCCTGCAAACTGGTATTTCTGAGTCTCATCTATCGAGATTACTTCTTTACCGGTATTTTTCAGTGATGACAATACCTTTTCCCTTTCTACCTGATCATCTATCGCCATATCACAAATAACTGCGAACTCATCTGCCACACACATCATTACGTTGGTATGATAAATGGGTTCCCGTTGGCCTTTAACCGTTTGATAAGCACTGAAGACTACTGGCTCAAACCCAAATTTCCCACAAAACTCATCAAGCACGTCTCGGTTAGTCCTGAGAGACAATGCTGCATATACCAACTTGTTAGGACGGTCCAGAATCATACTTCCTGTTCCTTCGAGAAATTTATCATCTCCCTCATGAAATGAAAAATCTTCAATACTGGAGACCTTCAGGGCATACTGTTTTTCCAGAGTAGTCAGGATTTCGTGCCTCCGCTCCAACCTTCTGTTTGGAGCATACATAGGGTAAAGTCCTACCCGGCCATCACCATGAAAAGATATCCAGTTGTTGGGAAAAATAGAATCAGGGGTGTCAGGAGAATAAGTATCATCAATTACAATAATATTTACCTGATGCTCTCTTAGCTTTTGAACTAGACCATCAAACTCCTCCCTAGCCTTCTTTTGAGCGTCCTGAGGGTGCAGATTATCAATTACCTGCTGGTAATAATTATTAACAGCAGTCTCCTCATTATACCGGAAGTTCACCGGCCGGATCATCATGATAGTATCTGCACACTGCCTGATTTCCATTATTCTCCTAAAAGGGAATTAGTAGTAGCTTCAAGAATTTCAAAAGCATTTTCAGCCATTTTGTTTTCCGTATCCAATGTAGGGTTTACCTCTACCATCTCCCAGGCTACTACTTTCGGATCTTTGATCAATCGTGTATTTAATATTTTAGCTTCTTCCACCGAGAGACCATTGGGCACCGGTGTACCTGTACCTACAGAAATTTTAGAATCCATGCTATCCACATCAAAAGAAACATAGACAATATCACATTCGTCAAGCAAGGCAAGTGTTTCATCTGCAATAGCCTCCACACCTTTCTCTCTTACCTGCTGAGTAGTGAAGTTAGTAATGTTATGTTTTTTCAGGAGGAATTCCTCTGGCTGCTCCAGATCGCGAGCACTAATTAGTACCACATCTGAGAGGTTGATCTTAGCTCCCTTGCCTCCTACTTCCTTCAACTGATTCCACAGGTCAACAGTCTCACTCCTTGGATCATTAATCTTACACTCCATATTATCGGTATTGCTAACCATCGCCAGAGGCATGCCATGCATGTTGCCGGAGGGTGTAGTATAAGGAGTATGCATATCAGCATGTGCATCTATCCAAACCACACCAAGCTTTTTATCAGGGTGCGCATTTTTGATTCCTGAAATGGAACCTGCAGCAGTAGAATGATCTCCTGCTAATATGATGGGGAAGCTGTTCATCTTAAGCACCTTGGATACTTGTAAACAAACTCTCTCTTCCATTGTTAAAACACCATCAATAAACTTGGCGTGAGGGTGAGCATAACCATCAAAAAGAATATCGTTAACGTTTTCAACCTCCTCCGAGTCAAAGCGGGCAAAATAATCGGATTCCAGGTCCAAACTAGCTATTTTTAGTGCATCTATGCCTAAACTGGCGCCTCTTGTACCAGCAGCTATTTCCGATTTTACTTCAATAATTCTGATATCTTTTAAAGGCAATATTTTATTCATAAAATAGATTTATATATAATATTTTGCAGCAACGTAAATTGCTTTGCAAAGATTGCAAATTTATACCAATATTGCATTGTTCAATTAAATACTTCCAGCTTATACAGTACAGTTTATTTTTATGAAAAAATACATCGATCTTATAGAGCAAACATTCGAGTTTCCTCAGAAAGAGTTTAAGGTTGTGGACAATAAACTTTATTTTAACGATGTGCCTTTAATGGACATAATAGAGAAATATGGCACACCTCTCAAGCTTACTTACCTTCCCAAAATTGGCGAAAACATTAAGTACGCAAAACAGATATTTAACAATGCAATAAAAAAGTATAATTACGAGGGCTCTTATACCTATTGCTATTGCACCAAGTCATCACATTTCAACTTCGTTCTTGAAGAAGCCCTGAAGCATGACATACATATTGAAACATCTTCTTCTTTTGATATTCCTATAGTTCGAAAGCTCTATGAAAAAGGCAAGATCAGCAAAAATACCTACGTGGTTTGTAATGGTTTCAAAAGACCTCTTTACAAGCAATATATTAGTGATCTGCTCAACGATGGGTTCAAAAACTGTATACCTGTACTAGACAACCTACATGAACTAAGTCATTATGAAGAACACGTAAAGGGCGAATACAATGTCGGTATTCGAATTGCTGCGGATGAAGAACCAAACTTTGAATTCTA
Source organism: Fulvivirga marina (assembly GCF_016775155.1). Classification (GTDB taxonomy): domain Bacteria; phylum Bacteroidota; class Bacteroidia; order Cytophagales; family Cyclobacteriaceae; genus Fulvivirga; species Fulvivirga marina. Next base: position 306,586 of record NZ_JAEUGD010000004.1, read on the forward strand.
CACATCAAGGTTAGGCATCAGGTATGGAGACATCAATACGCTGTATAGAGACCAGATAAAACCCAGTAAAAAGGCTAAGCTAAAACTATTACATTTTTTCATTAATACCGGCATACGAGACACTGCATATTACTGGAGTGAATTGAGCAGGTTTATCTTCAAATACTGTGAACTGAAAAAGGAGTGCCCTGAACTTGACACTATTGACATTGGCGGTGGATTCCCTATCAAGACTTCTTTGCAGTTTGAATTTAACTATAAATATATAGTAGAGCAGATCGTTGAAAATATTAAATGGATATGTGGCAAGAACAATGTACCTGTACCCAATATTTTTACAGAATTCGGAAGTTTTACAGTAGGTGAAAGCGGTGCAGTACTCTACTCCATTATGGATCAAAAACTCCAGAATGACAAAGAACTTTGGTATATGATTGACGGCTCATTTATTACGCATATTCCTGATGCATGGGGTCTAAATCAGAAGTATATCATGCTTCCTCTCAACAAATGGGATGGCATGTTCCATAAAGTGAACCTAGGTGGCCTAACCTGTGACAGCATGGATTACTATAACTCGGAAGCACATACCAGTGATGTATTTCTCCCTATGATGGAATCCGATAACACTGACAAACTATACATTGGTTTTTTCCATACCGGAGCTTACCAGGAATCTTTAGGAGGTTACGGAGGCATTCAGCACTGCCTGATACCCGCCCCGAAACATGTCTTAATTGACAGAGACTCTAAAGGAGAAATTGTAACCCGGCTATTCTCAGACGAACAAGAGAGCGAGGCTATGCTCAATTTACTGGGATATTAGTCCGAACATTTTAGTTTATAGCATGGTCAGGTAATCTCATTCCTGATTATGCTATAAACATACTCATCGCACCACTCTCCCCGACGAAATACATGCGACTTAAAGTGAGCCTCTTTTTTCATTTTAAGTTTTTCCATCAGGCGATACGATCCCGTATTTCTTGGGTCGCAAATAGCTATCAGCTTGTGTAGCCCCTTATTGCCAAACAACTCCCACATTAAAGCATCTACTGCCTCAAAAGCATATCCATTCCCCTGATAAGCCGGATTGAGCCGGTAACCGATCTCCCCCAGGTTATGTTTACGTGCCACGTAATTAAACCCGAGTTCTCCTATTGCCTTCTGCCCATTTGCTAATATAATAGATAATGAAAGCCACTCTCCGTCTCCCCCGTTCCATTGTGCCATTCTTTTCTTATAAAAAGCAATCGCTTCCCCTCTTGTCATCGGGTCTGTGGTATACCTGGCTACATCCTCATGCAAGCGATGCTCCAGAGCATCTTCAAGGTCGGCAGGAATCATTTTGCGGATATGAAGTCTTTGAGTGTGAATATCTATGGTAAAGCAATCCTCCTTCATACCGGTTCAGGTTGTTAACCAAATATAATTTCTAAGGCATCAGGCAGGTTCTTCGCCCGATAATCTGCCATCCGGCTATCATCATTATCTACCTGAATAGTTTTAATACCAAGTCTTTTTGCCGGTACCAAATCCCTCTCTTTATCACCGATCATCCAGGAGAGCCTAACGTCTACATTAAACTTCGCTATTGCCTTTTCAAACATTAAAGAACCTGGTTTTCTAGATAAGCTCTCACTCACAGTTGGATGCCCTGGTGCAAAATAAAAGTGATCTATCTGGTGGTTAAAAGCCTTTTGCATCAACTGATGACACTCATGCATCTGCTCCCTGGTATAAATTCCCTTGGCTATACCAGATTGATTTGTAATCACTATAAGTAAATAGCCTGCTCTTTTAAGAGAGGTGAGCGCTTCCGCCACTCCGGGGAGGATCTCCAACTTGTCGGCCGAGTATACATAGTCGACATAGTCCCTGTTAAGGACACCGTCTCTATCCAGAAAAACACATTTATTCAAAATATCGGAATTTTTAGTGCAACAAAGATGTGCAAATCTAGTACATACAGAATAAAAACAAATTCTAAGAGTTACAGTTTTAATTGGGATTTGTTATTTTAGGCGCTTTAACCTTACCATCAAACAATTAGTAGACAGCGTGAACGACAGCTTAGTTATTATACCTACCTATAATGAAAAGGAAAACATCGAATTAATTATTGATGCTGTATTTACGCTGCCCCACAAGTTCGACATCCTGATTGTTGATGATGGGTCTCCTGATGGTACAGGAAGCCTGGTAAAAGAACTTCAAAAAAAAGACCATGATGGCAGAACACTGCATCTGGTAGAAAGAGAAGGGAAACAAGGCTTGGGTACTGCTTATATCAGAGGGTTCAATTTTGCCCTTGAAAAGAAGTACGACTATATTTTTGAAATGGATGCCGACTTTTCGCATAACCCCAAAGATCTTGTAAGATTATATGAGGCTTGTGCCAACGAAAGTTACGACATGGCCGTAGGCTCCAGATATATTAGCGGCGTTAACGTGGTTAACTGGCCGATGGGCAGGGTGATCATGAGCTACTTTGCCAGTATTTATGTAAGGTTTATTACAGGCATGTCTATCCATGACACTACCGCTGGTTTTGTTTGCTTCACTCGTAAAGTCCTGGAATCTATTGATCTGGACAGAATCAAATTCATAGGCTATGCTTTCCAGATAGAAATGAAATTTACGGCTATGAAGCATGGTTTTAAAATACTTGAGGTCCCTATTATCTTCACCGATCGAACCCGAGGGAAATCAAAAATGTCCGGATCAATATTCAAAGAAGCATTCTTTGGTGTAATTCAGCTTAAAATAGGTAGCTGGTTTAAGAAATACCCTGCTAACGCGGCTTAATCAAACTTGATACTTTTTATAGCATTTATCCTGGAAATAACCGCTGTTGGTATTAGTATAATAAGGCTGACCACCAAAAGTGTAAGTAGGTTAAGCCCTACAATTACCTCCCAACCCCAACCGATAGGCACATAGCTCATATAATAATCAGCAGGGTTAAGTGGTATCACTTTAAAATAGTATTGAATAAGGCACACGCCAATACCTAATACATTACCCAGCACCAAGCCCTTAACAATAAGCAGGATACCATTATAGGCAAAAACACTTCTTATCTGACTATTATTAGCACCAAGCGCTTTCAGTAGCCCTATCATTTGTGTTCTCTCCATAATCAGAATAAGTATAATCGAGATCATGTTCACACATACTACAAAAAGGATAATCCCTAAGAAAATATTTACCTGGCGACTGATCAGGTGGAGCCAATCGAAGACCTGAATGTACTTATCACTTATTTTTTCAACAAAGAAGTCATAATCAACTATTTCATCCAGTGCCTTTTCAGCCTCATCCATTTTAGACGGGTCTTTAATAAATACTTCCATGCCCCTGGCTACACTGTCTGACCAGTTATTGAGTCGCTGTATCAAGCGCAGATCACCAATGATGATCTTACTGTCGTAATACTCCGATAAATTGGTTTCATAAATACCAACAACATCTAGTCTTCTAACCCTAGGAGGATTTTGAAAAAAGTGGACCGTTATCTTATCTCCTACACCCAACTCAAGTTTATCTGCTATAACCCTGCTGAGCATTACCTCTTTTGAATACGAATCATCGTCAAACGAGATAAACCTTCCCTCCACGATGTTATCATCAAATCTGCTGAGATCAAACCTTTTACTCACCCCTTTAAAAATAATCCCCAACACTTCTTCTTCAGTCTTGATCAGACCTGCTTTGTTGCTGTACTCCTGAACATGGTCTATAAAACCATACTTTTGATAATTATTGAACAACTCATTGTCTGTAGAAATGGGAGCTTCCTCATAGGAGTTACTCATAGTGTATTTAGTCACCTGAAAATGCGAACTAAAACTATAGATCTTGTCAGTAACAGTATTTTGAAACCCTCTGAGTATCAAGAAAGACACAATCATTACAGCAAGTCCTATTCCTATGCTTCCTACGGCTATTTTATGTATAGTGGATGAAAAGCTATCTTGCTGATTTCCTGCAATTCTTTTAGATATAAAATAAGATAGGTTCAAGAATATCGTTTAATTTTAGTCTCTTTTGCGTGCAAATTAAATAATTAAGTATTGAACAGGCTCATTTTACTCATATCATTTTTTATCACCATCTCTTCATGTGGTCACGGACAAACTGAAAGAAACAACCCATTAATTCCCGGAGCTCACCAAACGGACAGTTATTTACCTCTTATTAAGGGCAAAAAAATAGCCCTGGTAGTTAACCAAACTTCTATGGTAGGTTCAACACACCTTGTTGACACACTGATCTCACTTAATATTAATGTAAAAAAGGTTTTTGCTCCGGAGCATGGCTTCCGTGGTGATGCCGACGCTGGTGAAATGGTCAAAAGCGGCACTGATGTTAGAACGAATCTACCTATTGTGTCATTGTACGGCAATAACAAAAAACCATCTTCTTCTCAGCTAGCAGATATTGATATTGTTATTTTTGACATTCAGGATGTAGGCGCCAGATTTTACACCTACATCAGCACCATGCACTACATGATGGAAGCCTGCGCGGAGAACAGCAAGTCTATAATAATTCTGGACAGGCCTAACCCCAATGGTATGTTTGTAGACGGTCCTATTTTAAAGCCGGCATTCGAATCATTTGTAGGAATACACCCTATACCGGTACTGCATGGTTTAACCGTGGGAGAGCTAGCCACAATGATCAATGGAGAAGGTTGGCTTAAAGGTGGTGCTCAATGTGACATCAAAGTTATACCTGTTAAAAACTATAGTCATAAAAACCACTATTCATTACCAATAAAGCCTTCACCCAACCTCCCCAATGACCTCTCCATAAAAATGTACCCTTCACTTTGCCTGTTCGAAGGCACTGTGATCAGTGTAGGTCGTGGTACTTACCAGCCTTTTCAGCAAATCGGACACCCCGACTTTAAAGAAATGGCCCATGCTTTTACTCCTCAAAGCTTAGAGGGAATGGCCAAAAACCCTAAATACGAAGGACAAAAATGCTATGGTATTGATTTTCAAAAAACTGAATTTAACGGGGGATTTTCACTTGCTTACCTTATAGAATTTCACGAAAAATATAACGGAAATGACTTTTTCACCAACTATTTTGATAAACTAGCTGGCACAGATAAACTCAGAAAGCAAATTAAAAGTGGTTTTACAGAAAATGATATCCGAAAATCATGGGCAAGCGAACTTAAGGCTTATATGATAATAAGAAAGAAGTACTTGCTTTATGAGGATTTTCAATAACACTTACTACATGGCATTTCAACATTTAATAAAAGAATAGCATTAGGAATGTGAATTCGAAGAACAAAATCCCGAAGAAGTTGTAGTGGATTCTGTTTCCCCGTATCGAAATACCAATCCCAGTTTGAAAGAATTTAGTCAACCACTCTAACAAGGTTCCCCTCATGAAAAAGGGGATAAACATTCTTGATTGTAGTTTTTCATTAACTCATCTACTCCTTTAAGCACTTCCTGCACGATAATTGATAACACTTAATACATCACTAACGAAATGCTTATGGGAAAGGTAAAAGAGAACTCAATCAAAAAAGAATTATTGGGAATTATTTTATTCAGCCTGGTAATAGCTGTGGTCATTGTAACCACATTTTTCATGTTGATTTAAGGGTGAGCTGAAACCCACTCCTCACCATCTTCAAAGACTTCCTTCTTCCAGATGGGAACTGTTTCTTTGAGGGTATCTATAGCATACTGGCATGCTGCAAATGCTTCTTTGCGATGACCAGATGAAACAGCAATTACAACTGCTATTTCCCCTACGGTTAAGGTACCTACCCGATGATGGATGATCATGTGTTGTATGGGCCATTTGTGCCTGGCTGCTTCAATAATTTTCTCAATTTCCTTTATGGCCATATTGAGATAGGTCTCAAACTCGAGCTTTACTACCTTTTTATTCTTAGTAGTGCCCCTTACTGTACCTATAAATACATTCACTGCACCAGCCTCATTACTAAATACTGTACTGGTAACATCTTCAGGGTTTAACGGGTGTTCTGTAATCTTTATCATGATCAGCCTCCACTTACTGGCGGTATAAGCGCTATTTCCTCTTGCCCTTTTAACTCCAGGCCTTCATCAACATATTCATTATCAACAGCAATCATAAGCGATCTCAACTGTTTCATTTTTGGATACTTCTGATAAAGCAATTCTTTCAAGGCAGAAACGGTTGCTTCTCTTTCAAGGAAAATTTTAAAAGTGCTTCCTCCAACAATATCCCTTGTTATTCCAAATGCTAAAATTTCAACTTCCATAATATAGTACGGCTAAGCTATTCTTTTCGGCAATCAGTTCATAGAAATAACTCTTTAAAATGACTTACAACTTTATCTCAACTCATTGCGTGTACTAAAGTTCATCAACACCATTCAAAAAACCGCCATAAAGTAATAGAAAGTATGTTATATCACTTAAATTTGACTGATGCCTAATGTTTCGCTCACAGATAATTTTGGTAGGCCTATTACCTATCTCAGACTAGCAGTTACTGACCGGTGTAACCTGAGATGTTTTTACTGTATGCCAGAAGAGGGCATAAAATTTCTTCCCAAGAAAGAGCTTCTGAGTTATGAAGAAATGGAGCGTCTCGTTCGCGTTACATGTGAAATGGGAATTAAAAAAGTACGCATTACCGGAGGAGAGCCCTTTGCCAGAAAAGATATGATCTTCTTTCTGGAACGGCTAAGAAAAATACCAACCCTGGAAGAACTTCACATCACAACCAATGGTGTACTCACCAAGGCGTATATTGACAAGCTAAAGGAAATAAATATATCTTCTGTAAACCTCAGTCTTGATACACTAAACCAGGAGCGTTTTCTGAAAATCACCAGGCGTGATCAACTACCTAGTGTTCTGGCTACGTTTAATGAACTATTGAAAGCCAACATCCCTGTAAAAATCAACATGGTGGTAATGGATGGCAAAAATACAGAGGACATCATACCTATGGCTGAATTTGGTAAAGACAAGCCCATCTCTATCAGGTATATTGAAGAGATGCCATTTAATGGTTCCGGCTCATTCAAAACACAACTACTTTGGGATCATACCGCTATTTTAAATCAACTTAAAGTAGCGTACCCTGGCATTGTCAAAACCCAAGACCCTAACCACAGCACGGCTTACCATTACCAAATCCCCGGATTCAAGGGTAATATAGGTATTATTGCTGCCTACACCCGCACATTTTGCGGAAGCTGCAACCGGATACGAGTAACCTCGCTGGGAACATTAAAAACATGCCTCTATGATCATGGTGCATTAGACATAAAAAGCCTTATGCGCAATGGGGCCTCCGATCGGCAACTCAGTCTGGCTATAGCCAGTGCCATTGGCAAAAGGCATAAAAATGGGTGGCAGGCGGAAGCTTCCAGAGACCAGGGACAACATCATGAATCAATGTCTACTATAGGGGGTTAAATTGGAAAACACATATTTCTTAGCCATTTTCTTTTTCCTGATAGCCACCTTTTACTCTTCCGTAGGTTTTGGTGGAGGGTCCAGCTATCTGGCCATACTGGTTATAGCTGGCGTGGACATCTATCTGCTGCGATCTACAGCATTAATGTGCAACATTATAGTTGTAAGTGGAGGTACCTTCATATTTTTTAAGGAAGGATACCTCAATCTCAAACGAACCGTGCCCTTAGTTGCGGCCAGCGTTCCGATGGCCTTTCTCGGCGGCTACCTGCCTTTAAGAGCAACCATGATCCTTGTGCTTTTAGGGTTCTCGTTGTTCCTCGCATCTATTTTATTATGGTTCAAAAATGCCCAACTGGTAAAGGGTCGTAGAAATATATACCAAAGCTCTAAAACTGCGGGTCTTATTGGAAGTGGTATAGGTTTACTATCAGGCATGGTCGGCATAGGAGGTGGCATATTCCTGTCGCCGGTATTGAACCTTATCAGTTGGGACAAAGCTAAAAATATAGCTGCTACAGCAAGCTTTTTCATCTTGGTCAATTCCATAGCCGGCCTGGCCGGCCAATGGATTCAGCACCCTCCTTATATAGACTTAAACTGGGCATGGCCCCTGTTGTTAGCAGTTTTTCTGGGTGGCCAAATAGGTTCAAGGCTTGCCGTGCAAAAGTTTGACAGTGCTACAATACAGCGGACTACTGCCGTATTAATCTTTATAGCCAGCATGAAGATATTGAATGATCACCTTTTCCATTTGAACGATTTGTTACATGGCTAAAACACATCTACTTTGTGCAGACTCCTCAATAATTTATGACCTTAAATATTTTGCCTATAATTGCATTCATTGCAGGCACGCCCATGCAATAATTAAAATCAACCAACGCGCATGAAAAACATTAATTTCTCTAAACAGGTTTTACCCCATATTGTAGCTATTCTTTCCTTTTTAGTCATCACTATCCTCTTTTTCAACCCAATATTCTTTGGCAACAAAAATTTGGACCAACACGACATACTTCAGTGGAAAGGCGGTGCACAGGAGTCCATAGAGTTTAGAGAAAAAACCGGTGAAGAAGCTTTATGGACCAACTCTATGTTTGGCGGTATGCCCGCCTACCTTGTTAATGTAGAATGGAATGATGGTATCATTAGTGGTATAAAGAAGGCCCTTTCATTATTTCTCCCTCATCCTATAAAAAATATTTTTCTGGCCTTTCTCTCGTGTTACATTCTCTTGCTTGTTTTTAGAGTAAGACCTTATTTGGCCATAGCGGGAGCCATTGCCTTTGGGCTATCATCATTTATGATCATAGGCCTCGGAGCCGGTCATAACGCCCGTATCGGAGCCATAGCCTACATGCCCCTGGTGCTTGCCGGCATCCACCTTACTTTTACCAAAAATCGCATTCTGGGCTTTGGGCTGACGGCTACAGCGCTAGCCCTTGAACTAAGAGAAAACCACCTTCAGATCACATATTATTTACTTCTGATGGTTATTATATATGGCATTGTCATGTTTGCTGATGCCATCAAAAAAGGTGAAGCCGTTGGTTTCATTAAGAATTCTGCATTATTGATTGTTGCTGCCATAATAGCACTAGGCACATTCTTTGGCAAGTTTTGGACAACCTATGAGTACAGCCAGTACTCTATGCGGGGAAAATCTGAACTAACTACTACTTCTAATACAAATGAAGGTGCCAGCGGATTAAAAAAGGACTATGCATTTCAGTACAGCAATGGTATACTGGAACCAATAACCCTTATGATCCCTAACTTTTATGGTGGAGCAAGCTCTAATTATCTTGTACAGGACGAAGACAGTGAAGTACTCAAAGCTCTACAAAGAACAGGAGACTCGAAAGCCGCCAACCAGCTTGCCAGGTATACCTCTGCTTATTGGGGCAACCAACCTCTTACCGCTCCTTATTATGCTGGAGCTGTTATTTGTTTCCTGTTCATAGTAGGAATTATATTTGCTGATAAAAAATATACCCTTTGGCTGGTTATTGCTGCACTACTGGGTATTATGCTAAGCTGGGGAGATAGCTTTAAAGCTTTCAACTATTTCATGTTTGATTACTTCCCTGGATATAACAAGTTCAGATCCGTAACATTTGCCCTGATTATCACCCTACTAGCCTTCCCTTTACTTGGTTTTATAGGCTTGGAAAAACTCATTGAAAAAGGTTTAACAAAAGAAACCCAAAAAAAATTATTTATTGCTTTAGGAACCTCTGCCGGGGTATGCCTGCTAGTAGCACTGTTTGCAGGAATGGCCTCATTCACCAAAGATGGTGAAACACAGCTTCCGGGATGGTTTTTAAATGCCTTACAGGAAGATCGCAAAGGCCTGATGAGAGGTGACGCACTAAGATCGCTATTATTCATACTTATCGCTTTTGCCCTTGTTTTCATGCACCTGAAAAAGAAAATTACTTTCCCGGTCATGGCAGGCATATTAAGTTTAGTGACTCTTATAGACCATTGGGCAATCGATAAGCGATACTTTGGCGAAGACAATTACAAAAGGGTACGCGACAACTCCTTTTTTGCCATGACAGAAGCTGATAAAGAGATAAAAAAGGACAAAGACCCGAGCTACAGAGTTTATAACCTGACCTCATATACTGAGGCGAGAACTTCCTATTACCACCAATCTTTGGGCGGGTATCATGGTGCGAAGCTCAGGCGATATCAAGACTTGTACGACCACTGCCTTGGCCCTGAAACAAGCGAGCTAATCCAAAACCTTCAGGCAGGAAATATTGATCTCAGCGGTTATGGCATCATCAATATGCTTAACGCGCGATACCTGACTTTTGGCCCATCCAAAACATCAATCATCAGGAATAATGAAGCCTTGGGCAATGCATGGTTTGTATCATCAGTGGAAACAGCCAAAAACCCGGACGAAGAACTCCAAAAGATCTGCACTATAGATACCAGACACACTGCGGTGGTGGATGCCTCCAAATTCAGCCTGCCGAAAAACATTACTTATGACAGCAGCTCAAGCATAAAACTTACTCAGTACGAACCCAATCATCTCATTTACGAAAGTAACAGCAGTACTGATGGGCTGGCTGTATTCTCAGAGATATACTACCCTATCGGCTGGACTGCTACTATCAATGGGCAACCAGCAAATATTCTCAGGGCCAACTTTGTATTAAGGGCGCTGGAAGTCCCTAAAGGAAAACACAAAATCGAGTTTATTTTTGCTCCCAAATCATACAGTATAGGTAATACTGCAACTATGATCTCATCGATAATTCTGCTACTGCTAGCACTTGGCAGTATAGGCTGGAGCCTAAAGAACCACAAAAAGGATTAATCTTGTTTCCGGGTGTCTCTACACCCGGAAACATTTCTTTCCTGCAAATCACTTATCGATTTACTGAATATGAACTCCTTCTCGCATTTTTTAACAATGCGTTAACCACCTTTCCTTTGCCAGGTTTTTGGCTGTTCCTAACTTCGACCAACAAGCATCCAAAACTTGTATGAGTCCTGAAGTAGCACTAAACAATCATTTTTATTATATTTCAAATATTGCTTCTAACCCAAGGGGGCATGCCACCGGAAACGCCAACCAGTTCCCCTACTGGATTGCCCCGGAAGACTGTTTTTACCTTATTGCTAATAGAATAATTTAAAAATGTAAGGCAAACTCATTGAAACCATTTTAACTTGGTAAACCCCTGTCACTACCTTTTTTTGTGGCAGATTGCTTGCCAATAAAACAACCTAAATCCTAAAATCATGAAAAACTTTAATCAACTATCTTTCTTCAGCAAAGGGTTCATTTTTCTTTGCATACTCACCCTCCTGGCCTGCCAGGACAACATGCTGGAAGAAATACAGCAACAAACAGACTCTGAAAAGGCTCCTCAGACTGAAAAACGTACTATAGCCAGAACTGCATTTGAAACAGATTTGGTTAAAAGGTGGGCACCCGTTCATTATATGGATGTAGATGCTACAGGTACGTATGCGGAAGGCGGCAAGTCTGATTACATTACAGCAATCAATTATGATGGAGACTGGAATGCTTCAAATAACTGGGAGAACGTTTCAGCCTACTCTCTGAGCGCCCATTGCTATTACTCTGTAGTGGAAACCCATACGCATTGGTTCATTATTTATTCATTCTTTCATCCCAGAGACTGGACTGATATCTTCCTTCTTTACAACCTGGACCAGCATGAAAATGACCTTGAAGGGGTGTTAATGGTTATCCAAAAAGATGGTTCATCATACGGAACACTACAAGGAGCGGTAACAGTTAGCCATTCAGATTTCTTTTCATACACACCATCAGGAAGTCCTTTTACAAGCGGTCAGGAAGATATAGATGGCACACTTCAGATGACCTACTACAACGGTGTTCCTCACCCGGTAACAGCTCAAGAAGCAAAAGGTCACGGCCTGAAAGCTTGGCCTCAAAACAACATCGATGGTGATGGCGTGATCTACTACCCATCTATGAGTGATGTAGCTCAGATTCCTGCAGATAACTATGACTCCTATGTGGAGTATAAGCTGGTTGATATTTTTGAAAGTGGCGGACTATGGGACCAAAGATTTAACTCCAACCTGTTTTATAATTCAGGGGGTGGTTTTAAAGGAAATAATTTTAAAGACGGTGGCGCCAACGCTCCATGGGCGTGGAATGATGGCAATGATGGCATCATACAGAATGGAGAAATGGCTACTGACCCGGCGAAACTAGTGGACACCTACTTTGACGGGGTAGGTAATTTCTCTCACCTTTACCTGAACAACAGGTATAACAACCAGGCTGGTGGTGTTGTCACTTTATATCAACACTGTGATTATAAAGGTTATGCTGTTTCTCTTCATGAAGGAGATTACTCTTTAAGCCAGCTTCAGAGTTTAGGAGTGTCTAATGATGATATATCATCTTTAAAGGTAGATAATGGATATAAAGTAACCCTTTATGAACATAGTAGCTTTGGAGGCAGGACTATTACCAAATCAGGCTCGGACAACTGCCTGAGCAGTGAAGGGTTCAATGACGAACTAAGTTCAATCAGCGTAGTACGCAACTAGTCAAGTTAACCAGCAACCTTTGAAGTTTGAAACTTCAAAGGTTGCTATAAAAAAATTACAAGCTACTCTTTTTAATAGCATCCAGGCGTTTCAACAATGGGGGATGTGAATAATGCACAAACACATAGGCTGAATGAGGATACAAATTACTCAGACTATCTACTGACAACTTCTTCAACGCGTTGCTCAAGGCTTGGCCATTATAAGTTTCGTTAGCATAAGCGTCGGCCTCATATTCATTTTTCCTGCTCACAATATTCGCAAGTATGCCTATGACCTTTGAAATTGGTGTAAACAACAGACCAAAGGCAATGAGATTCAGGTGCACCCCCATTTGCTCTGCACCTAGAGCCAAAGATAGATTTTCATTAAAGATCATTCTCGACATGATAAATAGCATGACCCCTGTTTGTATAATGGAAATCGCAAAACCAAACACAATATGCTTCTTCTTAAAGTGTCCCACCTCATGCGCCAGAATAGCCACCAATTCTTCTGTTGAGTGATTCTTGATCAATGTATCATACAGTACAATTTTTTTCTTCTTCCCTATACCTGAAAAAAATGCATTAGCCTTATTTGATCGCTTTGATCCATCAATAACAAAAATATTATCCAAAGGGAAATTGATTCGCTTACTGTAGTCTTCAATCGCTGTTTTGAGTTCTCCCTCTTCCAAAGGTGTAAGCTTATTGTAGAGAGGCAAAATGAGCGTTGTAAAAAACATATTAGCAAACAGCGTAAAAATAGCGATAGCTATCCAGAAATATATCCAGAAGCCCTGCCCCATATTTAATATAAGGTAAAGTAACAGTCCCATTAAAAGCCCTCCGATTATCATTCCAAGCAAATACCCCTTCAGTTTGTCCCCCACAAAAGTACCTGCGGTCGTTTTGTTGAAGCCATACTTTTCCTCAATTACAAACGTATCATAGAGCTGAAAAGGGATAGTAAGCAAATCAGAAACCACGTACAGCACACCAAAATAGGCAAGAGCAAGAAATATCTCATTGTCAAAAAAAGGCCTGAGCAGTTCATCGATATACCCAAAACCACCAAGACTTAATAGCAAGAATGAAGTTATAAAACTGATTGCTGAAGTAAAGAATGAAAACTTTGCCTGGGCTCGTTGGTAACTGATTGCCTCTGCATATTTTTCCTTTTCATAAAAAGCCGCTACCTCTTCAGGTAACTCACTTTTACCTGACCTCAGGTTCACATAGTCCAGAATTTGTTCAAAAATAAAATCGGCAGTAATTATAGCCAGTATGATAATCAAGATAGTTTCAGGACTCATATAAACGCTTATTTTAATTACAAATCTATGAAACTATAGGCATAAAATCAGCGAATTTTATATACCCAAAAAAAGACTTTTTCCTAATCTGGGATAGCGCTATTCACTCCACCCTGCCTAACACCTGTTTTAAGCCAGTTTTAATAACTGGTACGTGAGTTGCTAATGGCATTGTGGTGTTTATTCCACAATAATGAGAAGAGTTAGAATTTTACAGACCAGGCTTCGTCAAGCAATGCAAAACGAACTATTCATAACGGGAATAGTATTCTTTGCAGGCTTGATGGTATTCCTTTTTGAGCTCTTCACGAGATGGTTTCCGTCCTTATTCTAAGCTTCCTATTTAGAATCTTTTAAAATAGACAGGCAAGATTGTTTGATAAACCTTTCAACTGTACCTTTGGCAAGGTTTAATTATTACATCATAAAATCATCAAAACTATACCATGAGTTGGTTCACTAAAGCAATGTCCAGCACCTTGGGTAAAAAGCTTTTAATGGCTTTAACAGGGTTATTTCTTGTTATCTTTTTGGTAGTACACCTTTCAGGTAATCTCCAGCTTTTGCTAAACGATGAAGGAAGAGCTTTCAACGTTTATGCGAAATTTATGACTACAAACCCACTAATCAAAACTACCTCCTTTATTCTTTACGCGACTTTCATAATACATATAGTTTGGGCTATTATGTTAACCGTAAACAATAAAAAATCAAGGCCGGTAGGGTATGCCAAAGTAAGTGGTTCTAATAGCACCTGGAGTTCCCGCAACATGGGAATATTAGGAACGATAATATTTATATTTCTGGTTATCCACCTGAAAAATTTCTGGTATGTGATGCATTGGGGTCCTGTAGAAATGGTAAAATATGATGGTGTGGAGTACAAAGACCTTTACGCTACGGTAGATGTGGCATTCTCACAGCTATGGTATGTTGTGCTTTATGTTGTAGCCATGTTAGGTTTGATGTTCCATTTATTTCACGGATTTGCCAGCGCATTCCAAACTTTGGGGCTCAACCATGTCAAGTATAACCCAGTTATAAAATTTGTAGGCGCTGCCTTTGCCATCATAGTACCAGCTATGTTTGCGGCAATCCCCGTCATTATATATTTCAAAAATTTGTAATCCAACTAGTATAAACCGTCTGATAGATGAAGTTAGATTCTAAAATACCGGAAGGACCAATCGCCGAGAAATGGTCAAAACATAAATTCAATGTTAAGTTAGTAAATCCGGCCAATAAGCGTAAATATGACATCATTGTTGTAGGTACCGGTTTAGCTGGTGCTTCTGCTGCAGCATCTTTCGGGGAGCTGGGCTACAACGTTAAAGCATTTTGTTTTCAAGATAGCCCGAGAAGGGCACACAGTATCGCTGCTCAGGGTGGTATAAATGCTGCTAAAAACTACCAAAATGATGGTGACAGTATTTTTAGATTATTCTACGATACTGTTAAAGGTGGTGACTACCGTTCAAGAGAAGGTAACGTTTACAGACTTGCTGAAGTAAGCGTTGACATTATAGATCAGTGTGTTGCTCAAGGTGTACCATTTGCAAGAGAGTATGGAGGACTGTTGGCAAACAGATCATTTGGAGGAGCTCAGGTTTCCAGAACTTTTTATGCCCGGGGTCAAACCGGACAGCAATTGCTTTTGGGTGCATACAGCGCGTTGAGCCGACAGGTCTCAAATGGTAAAGTAAAAATGTATACCAGGTCTGAAATGCTTGACCTTGTAATGGTAGATGGTAAAGCCAGAGGTATCGTAACCCGTAACCTGATCACCGGAGAAATAGAATCTCACAGTGCTCATGCTGTAGTTTTGGCAACCGGAGGGTACGGAAACGTATTCTACCTCTCCACCAATGCCATGGGATCAAATGCTACTGCTGCATGGAGGGCCCACAAAAAAGGAGCTCTTTTTGCTAACCCTTGCTACACGCAAATTCACCCTACATGTATACCTGTTTCAGGTGACCACCAGTCAAAACTGACCTTGATGTCAGAGTCATTAAGAAATGACGGACGTGTATGGGTGCCTAAAGACAAAGCAGATTCAGAAAAAATCAGAAAAGGCCAATTAAAACCTACTGACCTTCCCGAAGATAAAAGAGATTACTATTTAGAGAGAAGATATCCTTCATTTGGTAACCTTGTACCAAGAGATGTGGCCTCTCGAAACGCTAAATACGTTTGTGACGAAGGACGCGGGGTAAGTACAACGGGGCTTGCCGTATACCTTGATTTTGCTGATGCCATCAAGAGAGATGGTCGTGCAGCTATCGAAGGTAAATATGGTAACCTATTCGATATGTACCAGCAGATCACTGGTGACAACCCTTATGAGACCCCTATGAAAATCTACCCTGCTGTACATTACACAATGGGCGGTCTTTGGGTAGATTACAATCTTATGACCAATGTTGATGGTCTATATGCTATTGGAGAAGCTAACTTCTCTGACCACGGAGCAAACCGCTTGGGAGCAAGTGCTCTAATGCAAGGCCTTGCCGACGGCTATTTTGTGATCCCTTACACTATTGGAGACTACCTCGCAAAAATGCCTTATGACAAAGTATCTACAGACCATGAAGCATTTAAAGAGGCTGAATCACGCGTGAAGGAAATCAACGACAAGTTACTCCGTATCAAAGGTAACAGAACTGTTGATGAGTTCCACAAAGCTCTGGGGCACATTATGTGGGAGTATTGCGGGATGTCCAGAAACGAAGAAGGCCTGAAAAAGGCAAAAACAGAGATCCAGAAACTAAGAAAAGAATTCTGGGAAGACGTAAACGTACTGGGTACAAATGAAGAACTTAACCAATCGCTTGAAAAAGCCAATAGAGTAGCTGATTTCCTTGAACTTGGAGAGCTGATGGTAGAAGATGCGCTAAACAGAAGTGAATCATGTGGTGGTCACTTCAGAGAAGAGTCGCAGACTGAAGAAGGAGAAGCTAAACGTAAAGACGATGAGTTCTCATATGTTGCTGCATGGGAATACAAAGGACCTGAAGCTCCCGAAGAGCTTCATAAAGAAGACCTTGTATTCGAAAATGTAAAACTGACTCAGAGAAGCTATAAATAATGACAGGCTGCCAATTTGTTGGCAGCAAATAACGTCGCAATAAAAAGAATAACTATTAACTACCAACATACAACGTTATGAAGATAACACTAAAGGTTTGGAGGCAAAAAAACGCTCAGGACAAAGGTGGGTTCAAAACATACCAACTGGATGATGTATCTCCTGATATGTCATTCCTTGAGATGTTTGATGTGTTGAACGAGCAGATCCTGAAAAAGGGAGAAGATCCTGTACATTTTGACCACGACTGCCGTGAGGGTATTTGTGGAACTTGCAGTATGTACATTAATGGAAAACCTCACGGACCTAAACAAACTACTACCTGCCAGCTTCACATGAGGAGCTTCTCTGACGGAGATACTATTGTAGTAGAGCCATGGAGAGCACAAGCTTTTCCTGTAGTAAAGGATCTGGTAGTAAACAGATCATCATTTGACCGTGTGATACAAGCCGGAGGATATGTTTCTGTAAATACGGGTGGTGTGCCTGACGCTAACGAAATTCCTATTCCGAAGAAAATTGCTGACGAAGCTTTTGACTCTGCTACATGCATCGGATGTGGGGCATGCGTGGCTGCTTGTAAAAATGCCTCTGCTATGCTATTTGTAAGTGCAAAGGTTTCTCAATTAGCTATGCTTCCTCAAGGACAGGTGGAGCGAAAAACAAGAGTAGAAAAAATGGTTGCTCAGATGGACGAGGAAGGCTTTGGCGCTTGCTCCAACACCGGAGCTTGCTCAGCAGAATGCCCTAAGGAAATCAGTCTGGAAAATATTGCTAGACTGAACAGAGAGTACCTAAAGGCAAAGTCCAGCTCTGACAACGTATAAAAGCATAAAATAAAAAATATAAAGGCCATTCCCGATAAGTCAATACTTATCAGGAATGGCCTTTTCTTTTGGCAACCTCCTAAAAAGCTAATAGTTACCAGCCATTTGTACATCACAATACAGCCAGTACAATGTGCATTAGCTCAGAACCCGTACTAAATGCTAATGCCTTACTATTTACATCTTTTTCCCAACAAACCTAATTACCGAACTCTTTCCATTATGATAAAGCCCTTCATTCAATTCTACTTCCTTCTCTTCCAGTTCTAGAACTTCGTAATTAGCAAAGTCTGACCTTAACTCTTCAATGGAAAAGAGCGACTCCAAATCTCTCGGGCCTCCTACCTTTTCATTTTTGAGACGGTACTCAAGGTGTTTTTTACTAAATGCCTCAAAAATTATCACCCCACCCTTTACGAGATACTTATCCAGTAATTTGTGATAGGCGGATTTAAGGTGCGCAGGAAAATGCGCATAAATAAGCGCGATAGCATCAAATTGTCCAACATCATAATTCAAATCCGGCAATTCGCCTACCTGATAATTAATTGTAACATTATTCTTCTCGGCCAATAACAGTGCCTTATTCCGTCCTTCTTTACTTATATCAAACGCATCAACATTCCATCCCTGACAGGCCGCGTAAACAGCATTTCGCCCCTCCCCTTCCGCCGGAAAAAGAATGCTTCCCGCTTCCAGCTCGGCCAACTGTTCCTTTAAATAATGGTTAGGTTGCTTACCATAAGCATATTCCTCTTTTCGGTATCTTTCATCCCAATGTTTAAGCCATGTGCTTTCCATAATTCTTGCTTTAATTAATAATTCATTGCTAAAACTCCTATTCCACACACCTGGAAAAAGTTTATTAATCACAAAATTAAAGAGAGTCTTAAGATAATAGGTAGGACAAAAATGAAAACAAACGGCACTTATTTAAAGTTCTGTCTATACACTTCAGGAGAAAAACCTGTCTGCTTCTTAAAAAACCTTATAAAGTAAGACGTATCTACATATCCCAGAAGCCCAGCAATCTCATTTACTTGATTAGTAGTAGCTAGCAGATTTCTTTTAGCCTCAAGTATTATCTGCTCATTGATCAATTGTGAGCAGTTTTTTCCTAATGTCTCTTTGGTTATAGCGTTGAGTTGGTAAGTAGTAAGATGCAACATATCGGCATACCTTTTTACTTGTTTACAGCTAGTTATATGTGTTTCTATCAGTTCCAACAACACTTCAAGGCGCTCTTGAGCGTATATACTGCCTCCTATTGCAGTACCCCCATGACTTTGACCATACCTTAACAGTTCGATGAAAAATATGTCTAAATCTGCTTTTATTACATCCATATATTTCTCTTGTTTTTCAACGTACTCAAGAAAAATATCTGACAAAACAGCATGCACCTTTTCAAATTTATCTGGCTGGAATTGATAGTGGTTTCTACTGCTAACCTTTCGCAACACCTCGTTTGTACTCCCTCCAAAAGGTGAATAAAAATCAGCATTAAATATCAGCAAATAGCCGGCACTTCCTTTTTCAAGCATAAGCTGATGTACCTGTCCTGGTCGTAGAAAAAAGACAGAATGATCATTAACAGGATATGAAGTAAAGTCTATAGCATGCTCCCCTGAACCTTCCTCCAAAGCCAAAACAAAAAAGAAGCTATGCCTATGCAGCTCCTGAAACATACCTTTTTCTGAAAGCATGCCCCCGATATCCCTGATACTAAAACTCTCAAAAAGTTCAGGTTCATTTATGGTCCTTACCGGGATCTTTTTCATTTGACATCAGAATCTATATGGGGTTTGACCAATTTCTCGGTTCTTTTGTAAATCAATTCCATAATAAAGCATCCGACAATAATGGATAAGGAAATAATAACACTTAACCTATTAGAATCAAATTGCTGTTTAAGTAACGAGATTAAGGCAATAACACAAAGTACAAATCCGGAGATCGGCACTATTTTGTTGCTTTGCATCTTCTTGGCCAACCTGAACCCTGTCAAATTCACAACCGCAAAAATTAACAGGAAGCCAACACTTCCTGCCGTAGAAATACTCTCCAAATTGAGAGTATTTGCCAAGATTAGTGTAGCGATAGCTGTAATTATCAATCCGACCGGCTGATTCCACAATTGAAAAGTTAATTGGTGTGGCAACTCATCATCCTCAGCAATTTCATAGCTTACTCTGCTACCCCCATACAAGGAGGCATTGATTGCAGAAAATGTCGAAATCAATGCCGCCACCGTAATAACCGAAAAACCTACCTTTCCCAACATGGGTTTAGCTGCTTCGGCAAGTACATAATCCTGAGCGCTGGCTATGTCTTTAAAGGGCAAAGAGCCTACAGTGACCATAGCAATGATGAAGTATAAAAGAATTACAAAAATTATTGAATAGTAATAAGCCTTAGGTATATTTTTTTTAGGATTCAGAATGTCGGGAGCTGCATTGGCAATAAGTTCAAACCCCTCATAAGCCACAAAAATCACCATGCCTCCTGTTAACAACATAATGGGAGGATCCCAATTCGCAGAAGATAGCTGCTCTAAATTGGGATTGCCTATCAACCCGTAAACCCCTATCCCCACAAATGACAGAAGTATTATCAGTTTTATGATTACAGCATAAGATTCTATTACACTTACCACCTTTATGCTGTAATAGTTAACCGCTGAAGCCAACATAATGATGCAGGATGCATATAAATGAAAATCAACATTCTTACCTCCTACCTCCAGAAGGTTTGGAGCATAGGAACCAAAGGCTGAAGCATACAGTGACAACATAATAATATAGCATACCCAAAGCAAATTGTTCATACCTCCACTAAATATGGTTTTACCAAATCCCTGATTGATAAACCTAACCGTCCCTCCTCTATCAGGATAAGCAATAGAAAGTTTAACGTAACTGTATGAAGTTATTAACGCCAAAAGTCCGGCCAAAAGAAATGCAACCGGTGTTCCCCCTCCTGCCAGCGAAACAGCCAACCCTAAAACAGCGAAGATCCCTCCACCTACCATTCCTCCTATGCCTATGGACATGGCCTCTCTCAGCCCTATTTTTCTATTCATTACTACCCAGTTACCCTCAACGTTCTAGCATTTACACAAAAAACACCCTCCACCTATTTAAAAACAGGCTTCATAAATGACCGCTCATAGCTGACTATGCATCTGGTATCATTTGCGTATTGGAAGGCTTCCAGACAATCCTTATCGTTCCTGCTATCATTTCTGTATTTTTCATAATCAGCTAATGAATCAAAACTAAACAAGGCTACCGCTATGTTATTGGCTCCTTCTTCAGGCAGGAAATATCCATGATGAACACCCCCGAACTTGTTGACAAGTGGAATCCATGTTTTCGCGTAATGCTCAAATTCCTTGAGTTTGTAAGGATCAATGATATACTTTAAGTAGCAGGTAATCATAGTTTTCAATTTTTGACAATAGATGAACTGATGGGGCTTTGGTCTTCTGCCGAAGTAAAAATAGCAAAAAAGAATAACTAGACTGGTCAAGCCTATAACATTACAATATCTCATATTTTAGCAAGCCTCCAACTCTGAGGTATATCAAGAAGTATAGTCGCATATAAGTTTCTTTATTGGCAATGCTGCCATAAGTTTTGATTACCTGTCACCTAAAATAATCATGAACAACAATCAAAGAATAAACCATACCCGGGATAAAGAACAAAATTGTAAGTATTAGACTAATCCAGAACTTATCAATTACTCCATAAGTAAGCCCTACTGCCAATGGAGGGATCAACACTGCCAAAATTATCATAAGTACATACTGGTCACTGGCATCATGTTCTCTGATCTTTTCAATCTCCTTCTTTATCTCTTTTTTAATTTCTTTTTTGGCTTTCTTCTTGGTCCTTTTTAATTCCTTTTTCCTTTCTTTTGATTCCAGATCAGAGGTCTTTATTTTCTCCATTCTCTGTATATGTTTCTCTACGAGCATCTCTATTGATGGACTGGAGCTGGCAGGCAGGGCCTTTTCCTGGCTAGCGACATATTGATCCACCTCGGACACTGCACCATCTGACACAATATCCTTAAAAGAACCAGCAGATTCTGATTGTTTGGCTTCTACATGGCTTACTGGCAATACTTCCCTAGTGCTGGCCGGGTGCTTTTCTGGCTGATAAAAATTATCCGTTTTTGTAAAATTCGTTCCATACTTCGGAGCGCAGGAGTATAATACCATGATCAGAACAGGTCCGATTAATAAATCTATGGCGGTAAACTTTTTCATGATGGTATTTATTAGTTTTACAACTTATTTGTCTGTATAAATACAATCATGAATCCTGGAATGTTTACGACCGTGTAACTCCGGGAAGTAACCCATACCTATGACTACTTCAAAAATTGTAATTACCTGTTCGCCTCGCGTGGCTCCACATCTGAAGAAAGAAGTGGAGCAACTCGGATATAAAATCTCTAAAACAGACCACCAAAGTGTGGAACTTTCAGGCACATTTGAAGATACGTTGAAGCTAAACTTACACCTTAGAACAGCCAACCGGGTACTATTTCATATCAAATCATTCAGGGCTGATCACCCTGATCAATTGTATAAACGACTCAGAAATATTCCTTGGGAAGAGTATTTTGATGCTAATGGCTATATCAGTATCAAAAGCTTTGTTAGCAACCGGTTTATTCAAGATGTGCGATTTGCCAGTTTACGAGCCAAAGATGCAATTGTAGATCGCTTTGTAGATAAATTCGGGAAAAGACCCGACTCCGGTAAAGACCTGTCAAAAACCGTACTATTCCTCCACTGGACAGATGAGCACGCCAACATTTACATTGATACTTCTGGGGAAACAATCGCCAAACATGGTTACCGGAAAATCCCTATGAAGGCTCCGATGATGGAATCTCTGGCTTCTGCCACTATTCTCTCTTCACAATGGGATTACAAAAGCCATTTTCTAAATCCCATGTGTGGTAGTGGTACGCTCGCAATTGAAGCCGCCTTAATGGCTACTCATCGTGCCCCAGGATTAAGCAGGGATAACTTCGGGTTTATGCATGTAAAACTTTACAAACCTACCGTTTGGGAAAGACTTAAAAAAGAAGCTCAGAGCCAGATCAAAGATGGTATCGACTTTCAGATAGTTGCCTCCGACTTAAACCCAGAAGCTGTAACCGCAGCTCAACGTAATGCACGCGAGGCAGGTGTTGAACATTTGATTGAATTTCATACAGGTGACTTTAGAAAAATCCCTGTCCCGGAACCAAAAAATGGGGTAATATTCATTAATCCGGAATATGGTCAACGCCTCGGAGAAGAGCAAAAACTCGCAGGAATATATCAAGAGGTTGGCGATTTTTTCAAAAACAATACTCAAGGATATACAGGCTATATTTTTACAGGAAATATGAATCTCGCAAAAAAAATCGGACTAAGAACGAAGCGCAGAATTGAATTTTATAATGGAAAAATAGATTGTAGACTTTTGGAATACGAACTCTATGCAGGTAGTAAAAAAAATGTTAACTTAAATAGATGATCAAAAAGTTGCGAAGGATAGCGGAAGCGGTTTACTATTCTTTTCCGGTTAAGTTGTTGTTAAATCATTTTAAGAGAAATCATGTCCTGCTGTTCTGCTGGGTGATCCTCTTCGCTATTGTTTCAGGTAATTTCGGCAACTACCTGGGCATCCCCTATTTATTTCTTGATCCCGTTTACATAAACCAGGTCAACTTCTTCAGCTTCTTTATTATGGGAATCGTAATAGCCGGTTTCAGCATTGCTTTTCATATTACCACTTATATTAATGATGGGCATCGTTTCTCCTTCATAGGCATACAGTCTAAGCCGTTCACTATTTTCAGTCTCAACAACAGCATTATCCCATTCATATTTCTCTTCTGTTACGTAGTTTTCATTATACAGTATCAGGTATCGAATGAATTTGTAGAAGATGACATGCTACTCCGCAACCTCTTGGGGCTACTATTTGGCTACATAGGCATGACAATCCTGTTGTTTAGTTATTTTTGGTTCACCAATAAAGATATCTTCAAATATGTAGTGTGCAAGGTTGATGAAAAACTGAAGCAAAACATAAAGGTAACGCGCGCCAGCGCCATGAAGAAACTTAACATAGCCAAGAAAAAGCAAAGTCGAGTAGATCATTTCCTTAATCTCAACTTTGCTTTTGAAAAGGTAGAAGACGATAAGGGCTTTTATGATCGAAATACTATACTCCAGGTATTTGATCAGAACCACTTTAACTTGGTTATTATAGAACTGTTCATCTTTATATTGCTTATTATCATGGGCATTTTTAAAGACTATGAAGCTTTTCAGCTCCCCGCAGCAGCCAGTTTCACTCTCTTACTTACCATCTTTGTCATGTTTGTAGGAGCATTTTCATACTGGTTTGGAAACTGGTCAACCAGTTTTGCTCTGGTCATAATCATTATAATTAACGGCTTGGTCAAAGAAGGATTTTTCAACAAAACCTACAAGGCATTTGGACTTGATTACACCACAGAGCCTGCACCTTATAGTTTGGAACATATTGAAGAACTCAACAGCAACGAAAACCGGGAAAAGGATCGAAAAGAAACACTCGAAATACTCAATAATTGGCGCAGTAAATTTCCGGAAGAGGAGAAACCCAAAATGGTATTTCTCTGTGTAAGTGGAGGCGGGCAACGAGCGGCATTATGGGCCATGAATGTCTTACAATATACAGATAGCCTCACTAATGGACAATTGATTAAAAACACCATGCTTATAACCGGGGCCTCTGGTGGCTTAATAGGAGCCAGCTACTATAGAGAACTCTACTTAAGGGGACTAAGCAACAAAAAAATCAACCGCCATGCCAATGAATACAAGGAAAAAATTGCCAGCGACAACCTTAATGCGGTGATTTTCAGCCTCCTGATGAATGACTTCTTCGTAGGCTTCCAAAACTTTCAATATAATGGTCTTGAGTATGACAAGGATCGGGGGTATGCCTTTGAACATCAACTCAATAAAAACACGGAATTTGTTCTTGACAAACCTCTAGCCGCATACCGTACCCCTGAAAAAAGTAGCGAAATCCCTATGATCATCATGGCGCCCACGGTGATCAATGATGGCAGGAAACTGTATATATCTCCGCAACATATATCTTATATGATGGATCCTTCGGACTCTATTTATACCGGCGAAAAATTAAGTGGTGTGGAGTTTTTGAGGCTCTTTGAAAAACAGGGGAGCGAAGAACTCAGGTTCTTATCAGGCCTTAGAATGAGCGCTACTTTTCCCTACATAACCCCTAATATTACCTTACCAAGTGAGCCCCCTATTGAAATTATGGATGCCGGCATTACTGACAACTTTGGCATTTCCGACGCCATAAAATTCCTTTTTGCCTTTAAAAAGTGGATCGCTAAAAATACTAATGGGGTGGTATTTGTCTCCATCCGTGACTCTGAAAAAAACGGTTCGATAAGCAAAGAGACTAATCTCTCATTATTTGAAAAGTTTTCTATGCCTATTAGCAGCATTTACCAAAACTTTGAAAGCCTTCAGGACATCACCAACGATAGTAAAATGGAGTATGCCCGCGAATGGTTTGATGGCAATATCGAGCGTATTAATATTGAATACGTTCCCAGAGAATACGCCAAGGAAAACCTATCTACTGCCGACAGTTTGCGTATGGAAAACGTAAGGAGAGCTTCCCTCAGTTGGCGACTAACCCGGCGGGAAAAAGAAAGCCTCATTGAAAATATTCATACCCACAATAATGAAAAAGCCATACTGAGGCTAAAATCGCTATTGGAGTTATAAACATGGCATATCCTAACTAATGATTGTTAGCAAAATCACGAATTATTCGATAATTTTGCAACTCATTTTATGAATTGGAATACCTAAAATATAATGAAGCAAATAGCCCCTTACAAGCCCAAGAACAAAGTACGTATAGTTACTGCAGCCAGCCTATTTGATGGTCATGATGCGGCAATTAACATCATGAGAAGGATCATTCAGGCAACCGGATGTGAAGTAATACACCTCGGACACGACAGAAGTGTTGAGGAGGTTGTAAACACTGCTATTCAGGAAGATGCTCAGGCCATAGCCATGACGTCTTATCAGGGAGGCCATACAGAATACTTCAAGTATATGTATGATCTGTTGAAAGAAAAAGGGGCTGATCACATCAAGATCTTCGGTGGTGGTGGTGGAGTTATTCTGCCCGAGGAAATCGAAGAGCTTCATCAATATGGCATTACCCGCATTTACTCCCCCGACGATGGCCGATCCATGGGCTTACAGGGCATGATCAACGACATGGTAGAAAAATGCGATTTCCCAACAGGAAATAACCTAAATGGAGAAGTTAAGCACCTTCCATCAAAAGACCCAAAAGCCATAGCCCGCCTGATATCAGCCGCAGAGAACTACCCTGAAGAGTCTGCCCCAGACTTTGCTGAGGTTCATAAAAAGGCAGAGACGGTAAAAATACCCGTATTGGGTATTACTGGTACTGGAGGAGCAGGTAAATCATCATTGGTTGATGAACTGGTTCGGCGATTCCTGATTGATTTTGAGGATAAAAATATTGCTATTGTTTCTGTTGATCCCTCAAAAAGAAAAACTGGTGGAGCCCTTTTAGGTGACAGAATCAGGATGAATGCGATTCGCAACAATCGGGTATATATGCGTTCCCTGGCTACCAGGCAATCAAACCTTGCACTTTCAAAACATGTGGCAGAGGCTATTCAGGTATTAAAAGCCGCGGAATATGACCTAATTATTCTCGAAACATCGGGTATTGGCCAGTCAGATACAGAAATTACAGATCACTCAGATGTTAGTCTTTATGTAATGACTCCTGAATATGGAGCTGCTACACAACTTGAAAAGATAGACATGCTTGATTTTGCAGATGTTATTGCCATCAATAAATTTGATAAGCGTGGTGCTCTGGATGCTCTCAGAGATGTAAAAAAACAATATCAACGCAACCATGGTCTGTGGGAGGCTAAGGATGAAGATATTCCTGTATTTGGCACTATAGCTTCTCAGTTTAACGATCCCGGTATGAACCGACTTTATAAAGAGATTATGGACGTGATCGTAAAAGAGACCGGAGTCGAGCTGAGGTCTACATTTGAGATCAGCAATGAGATGTCTGAAAAGATATTTGTAATACCCCCTAAAAGGACCCGCTATTTATCTGAGATCGCTGAAAATAACAGAAGCTATGACAAATGGGTGAAAGACCAGGGTGAAGTAGCCCAAAAGCTCTACAGCATAAAAAAATCAATTGATACGCTCAAAGAATCTGATATTGAAGATAAAGACCGTCTGATCAAAGGGCTGGAAGAATCATATGAAAAAGTAGCCTTGGATTTCGACCCACGAAATAAGAAGGTGCTGGATGAGTGGTCGGAAAAGATCAGCAAGTACAAAGAGCCCGTTTATACTTTTAGTGTTCGTGGTAAAGACATTTCTATTAAAACACATACTGAATCACTATCACATAGCCAAATCCCTAAGGTTGCCATACCTCGATACGAGGCCTGGGGTGATCTGCTCAAATGGAGCCTACAGGAAAACTTCCCTGGAGAATTTCCCTACACTGCAGGCATTTATCCTTTCAAACGCGAAGGTGAGGACCCTACACGTATGTTTGCAGGAGAAGGTGGGCCAGAAAGAACCAACCGCAGGTTTCACTACGTAAGTCTTGATATGCCTGCAAAGAGACTTTCCACAGCCTTCGACTCAGTAACGCTCTACGGTAATGATCCCGACCACCGCCCGGATATCTACGGAAAAATAGGCAACTCGGGCGTCTCCATCTGCTGTCTTGATGATGCAAAGAAACTATATTCGGGGTTTAACCTTGCTGACCCTAAAACATCGGTTTCAATGACCATCAATGGCCCTGCTCCAATGTTACTAGGCTTTTTCATGAACGCCGCGATAGACCAACAATGTGAGATCTACATCAAGGAAAACGGGTTGGAGAAAGAGGTCGAGAAAAAAATCAATGACATCTACAAAAATGATCAACGCCCGGCTTATCAGGGTAAATTACCTAGTGGTAATGACGGCCTTGGTCTTATGCTGCTTGGGGTTACTGGTGACCAAGTACTCCCCAAAGATGTCTATGATAAGATCAAAAAGGAAACTTTAAGTGCTGTAAGGGGTACTGTTCAGGCTGATATTCTTAAAGAAGATCAGGCTCAAAACACTTGTATTTTCTCAACTGAGTTTGCCTTGAGACTAATGGGAGATGTTCAGGAATACTTCATTAACCAAAATGTAAGAAATTTCTACTCTGTATCTATCTCAGGATACCATATTGCTGAAGCAGGAGCTAACCCAATCACCCAGTTAGCATTTACACTGGCTAATGGCTTCACTTATGTGGAGTACTACCTAAGCCGGGGAATGGATATTAACAAATTCGCTCCTAACCTTTCTTTCTTCTTCTCTAATGGCATTGACCCTGAGTATGCCGTCATTGGCCGTGTAGCCAGAAGGATCTGGTCAAAAGCTATGAGAGAAAAATATGGAGCTGATGCAAGATCTCAAATGCTGAAGTATCACATTCAGACCTCAGGAAGATCGCTACACGCTCAGGAGATCGATTTTAATGATATCCGTACCACCCTGCAAGCACTATATGCTATTTATGACAACTGTAACTCATTGCATACAAATGCTTACGACGAGGCCATCACCACACCTACAGAAGATTCTGTTCGCCGTGCTATGGCTATCCAGTTGATCATTAACAAAGAATTGGGACTGGCTAAAAATGAAAACCCTCTCCAAGGTTCATTTATTATAGAGGAACTGACAGATCTTGTAGAAGAGGCGGTGCTGGCTGAATTTGACAGGATTACAGAAAGAGGCGGGGTATTAGGAGCCATGGAAACCATGTATCAGCGCAGCAAAATTCAGGAAGAAAGTCTGCACTATGAGACTTTGAAGCATTCAGGCGAATACCCGATCATTGGCGTTAACACTTTCCTTAGCTCTAAAGGATCTCCAACAGTGATACCTCAGGAAGTTATCCGTGCTACAACTGAAGAGAAGGAGTATCAGATAGAAATGCTGGGCAGGCTGCACAAACACTATGAGCAGTCAGCCAACGACGAACTGAAGAAAGTACAGCAATACGCTATTCAAAATGATAATATATTTGAAGCGCTCATGGATGCCTGTAAGGTTTGTTCATTAGGACAAATCACTGACGCATTATTTGAGGTTGGTGGACAATACAGAAGAAATATGTAATTAAAAAACCCTCTGGAAACTCTGGAGGGTTTTACATTTTACCATATCATCTTTAATTAAGAAAGAAGTTATTTCTATGACGTTTCTCTTGTTCTAATATAAATTTCTGATACTTCAGGCGTTCCCTCAGAAAGCTTTCTCTCTTATCCTCGGTAAGCAACTTCAGATACTTCAGTCGGTCACCTATGTCAAGGTTCAATTCATTGGCAATATCATGGATATTAAAATCGGCACCCACATCCTTAATTTTCTTGAGGGCCATAAAGCTCTTAAACTCCTCCGAAAAACCCTCGCTCACCTGTTTGTTCTCATTGGCATTTAACATATATACACGTCCTCCTGGGTATGGGTTAGGAAGCCATTGATTGTAGTAACGAGTCAAAAGGAAGGTATCCACACATTTAGTTACGATGTCTGATTCTCCCGTATCGTAGCGCTTCAAAATCCCCTCCAGCCTCATCAGTGCCCCTACCCTGTCGGTATTCAGACCATGGGTATAATAAATCCCAAATCTCACGTCCTTTTCTTCAACATCCTTCAATAACTGCCTATACTTAAACTCAAAAATATGTAGAGGAATCAGTTCATTAGGTAGAGGTAGAATAGACAAGGGAAAGACAGGTATTTCAACAAGTTGCTCCATTAGCTAACTAACAGCACGGCTCAACTAAATGTTACAAATCACGAATAAGAATACTCTTTGATAATGGTATTTTTGTCTGCTTTTTTCTATATTTCTAAAGATGCCCACCAACAAACATCTTGAAAAATCCAATTCTCTACTGCTTGCAGCAAGAGAAAATGGAAATTTAGGCCTATGGAATTGGGATACCAATCAGGACCTACTCATGCTATCAACAACCTTTTGTGATATTCTCGAAATCCCGCACTCAAAACTTCAAAAACTGGAAGACCTATTAGATCTTTTAAGTCATGATGATAAAGAGAGTTTTCGGCAGGTCATCAATGATGCCCTGAAGGGAAACATCAGCTTCTCCTATGAAGCAAAAATAACAACTGCTTATGAACAATCTAAATTCCTGACTTTCTCAGGGGATTGTCTTTTTGACTCGAATCACAAACTCGTAGGTATCTCAGGTGTTTGTTTTAACTCTACAGGAAATAAAGCTAAGTCCATTGAAGAGGCGCTGTCTCAAAATGAAGAGTTTACTTCTAAACTTTTAGAACACTCACCCAGCGCCCTTCTCATACACACTCCTGATGGTATTATCCTATATGCCAACCAGTCGACTGCTAACCTTTTACAAGCACCGTCGCAACAAGATATCATTGGCCAGTCAATCCATACATTTACAAAAAAGGAAAATCACACCACAATCAGGGAGCGGATAAAGTCAATTTTAAAAACAGGCAGTGCAGCACCCAAATTCGAACAGGAGTTTATCTGTTTTGATGGTTCCATTCTCACTGGCGAATCAGTGATTGTACCCTTTGAATGGAGAGGGCAAACTGTAGTTTTAGCTGTAGTAAGAGACATTACAGAACAAACAAAATACCTCAAATCATTAAAGTCTTCTGAAGAAAACCTTAAAGAGCTTATAAAAAATACCCCTCTATCTCTTGCCATGCTTGATAAAGATATGAACTATGTAGCCTGTAGTTCAAAATACCTTAAAGACTGGTGGGTAAAGGATGAAGAGATGGACATGGAAAAAATCATCGGATTAAACCATTATGAACTCTTTGAAGATGTGAGAGAAGACTGGAAACACCTTCATAAAAAATGTCTGGCAGGAGAAACAATACTCAAAGAAGATGATTTCTTTATCAAAGCAGATGGAAAGCGCGAATGGATACGTTGGCAAAACACGCCTTGGCGAGACTTTGATGGTACTATTAAAGGAGTCATAATTTTCACAGAGTTCATCACAAAACGTAAGGAAAGCGAAGAACTGATCAAAGAAAATCAGGCGAAGCTCAGTACTATTCTGGAAAATCTGCCAGGTATGGTCTACGGTTGCAATAATGACCCCGATTGGACCATGAACTTTGCCAGTAACGGGTCCATAGAGCTAACAGGCTATACTCCAGAGGAATTTCTCCGGGAAGATGACCCTATTTCCTTTAAAAAAATTACTCATCCTGACGATGTGGACTATGTTTGGAGGAAAATTGGAGAAGCAATTGAAAATCAGGAGATATTCGAAATCCAGTACCGGATATTTACTAAAAATGGTAATATTAAATTTCTGTTTGAACGTGGGCAAGGGGTATTCGATAAAAACGGAAAGATGTTATCGCTCGAAGGTATAATATTGGATGTCTCAAAACAGAAAGCAATAGAAGATAGGCTTAGAAAAAGCGAGAGCAACCTGGTAGAAGCCCAAAGAGTCGCCAATCTGGGTAGCTGGGAATGGCATGCTGACAGCAAGGAACTATCATGGTCTGATGAATATTACAGAATATGCGGACTAGAGCCCGGAAAGATCAGCCCGTCATTTGAACATTGCATAGAGATGCTACATCCTGCAGACAGAAAAAAAGCTAAAGAAGTATTTAATCAGGTATTAGAAAGTAAAGAGCGCTGTCAGTTGGATGCCAGAATCATCAGAAAAGATAATGAAATCCGCTACGTCACCTACAGGGCGGAGCTCATCACCGATACCAAAGGTGAACCCATAAAGATGGTTGGCTCCCTTCAAGATGTTACAGATAAAAAGAAAGCCGAATTAGACCTGAAGGAAAGTGAAAACAGAAACAGGGCACTGCTCAGTGCTTTGCCTGATATCATTTTCATATTAAATGTAGACGGAACCTACCTCCACTGTCAGGTTCCCGATCGATCCATACTCCTCCTTACTCCGGAAGAACTCATGGGCAAGAACGTTAAAGACCTGTTTGCACCGGAAATCTCCTCGCAATTCATCCGAAAATTTCAGACTGCTCATGATACCAATACAATTCAGACTGTAGAATATTCTCTTAATATTAGCGGGGAAGAAATGTATTTTGAAGCCAGAATTGTAAAATACAAATCAAGGCAAGTACTCTCTGTTATTCGTGATATAACCAAAACTAAAAAGAGTGAGCTTGAGGCCAAAGAGTCTGAAAAAAGGTTTTACAAAACATTCCATATTAGTCCTGTACCTATTACTATCTCTCATATTGAAACTGGAGAGCTGCTTGAAGTCAATGACAAATTTCTACAGCTGGTCAATATGCCAAGAGAAGAAGTGATTGGGGCTTCTGCAATCGATCTGGGCTTTTGGGCTGAGGATGAAGATAGAACCTCTTTTATTGCCGAGTTAGGCAGGGAAGGTAGAGTGTATGGTTTCGATGGACGCCTTCGCACCAAAGACAACAGGATAAAGGATGTTATTCTTTCTGCGGAGTTAATTAATATCGATAACAAAAATTGTATCTTATTGATGATCTTTGATATTTCCGAACGAAAACAAGCCGAAAATGCTCTTATTAACCTTACTGAAGAGTTGACCGCCTCCAACCACGAATTAAGACAATTTGCCTATATCACTTCTCATAATTTACGAGCCCCAGTGGTCAATATAGATACGTTACTTCAGTTCCTGGACAAACAGAACCTCAATAACCCTGTAAATACTGAGGTTCTGGAAAAAATTGAAATTTCTGTAGATCAGCTTAAATCAACACTCAACGATATTATCCAATTGGTCGCTATAAAGGAAAGTCGTTATGAACCTGACGAAAAGATCTTTTTTGAAGACATTTTTGAAATAGTGACCAAAAACCTGTCATCCCAAATAGCCAGTTCAGGGGCTGAATTTACCTTTGATTTTCAGGAGAAATATATTATGTTAAAAAAACCGCTTCTTGAAAGTATAGTCCAAAATCTGATATCTAATGCTATAAAATACAAAAGTGATAAACCTTTACGAATAGGTGTCAAAACTTATACAAAAGGTGAATACATTTGCATGTCTGTAAAAGATAACGGAAAAGGTATAGACCTTTCGCTACATAAAGACAGACTATTTGGAATGTATCAAAGGTTTCACGAAAATATTGAAGGTAAAGGTTTAGGACTGTATATCACCAAATCACAGATTGAATCCATGGGAGGAAAAATAGAAGCTGAAAGTGAACCCAACATAGGATCCGTTTTTAACGTTTATTTCAGAGTACACAAAGACCAGAATTGAAGAGGATAATGACTAAAGTCAATAGCATTCTAATTATAGATGATGATGATGTTTCTAACTTTATCTACAAAAGGGTAATAGAAAGCACCAAGGCAGCGAATAAAATCACAACTTTTGTGAGAGCACGCGAAGCTCTGGAGTATTTGGAAGAAACCGCCAAATCTGCTCCGGGAGACTTTCCCGATATTATTTTTCTGGACATTAATATGCCTGTAATGAATGGCTGGCAATTTCTTGAGCAATATCAGTCCAGCTTTCAATCAAAACTGGGAAAAAGGCCTTTGCTTTGCATGCTCAGTTCATCGGTATATCAGGAAGATATTTCCAAGGCTTATACCTACGCTGATGTAAAGGAATATATTTCTAAGCCTCTTACAAGCCAAATCATGACTAACCTGCTTCAGAAGCACTTTAGTTGACTTCATGCGTTTGTACACCATCTTTTAATATCATCAGAGTAAATTTTTATCATCTGGGAATTTCGGCTTAATTTTAGCCGTCTTAAATTAGCCAGTATCTATTAATTTAAATCCAAGTCTCAATTACTCAATTCAATATTTCAATTCTAAAACATGAAAACCTTAACCAAAACAAGATACATTTCAGATTACGAATACGAAGCTACCAATTCTCAAGGGCTCAAAGTAAAGATTGACATGAAGAATCAGGACAAACTTGACCAATCACCCATGGAGTTAGTTTTGTCTGCCCTTTCCGGGTGTATTGCAGTAGAAGTGGCCCTGATGATCCAAAAAAGAAGAAAGACACTGACCGACTTTGTAATTGAAGCCGAGGGTACAAGAAGGGATGAGGCGCCTAAATATTATACGGATATACACTTAAAATTCGTACTCACCTCACCGGATGCCAACGAAGAGGAGTTAGGGAAAGTGGCCAAACTTTCACTTGAGAAATATTGCTCTGTGGCCTCTTCACTAAAGGCTGACATTACTTTTAGTACTGAGATTATCAGAGGTTAAACCGCATCAAATAAACCTTTATTAATGATTTCACCATTGAGTATGGTCGTATGAACATGGTTTGAACCAAAGGCATATGGCATATAGGCATATGAAGGCATCTCTGTAGTAATAAAGACATTAGCCACCTTACCTTTAGTAATACTACCATACTCTCCCTGAAGCTCCAGTGCATATGCCGTATTTATGGTTGCTGCATTGATAGCCTCTTCGGGAGTCATTTTCATCCTTATGCATGCCAGTGATAACATCAATGGCATACTACCACAGGGAGCACTTCCTGGATTATAGTCAGTAGCCAAGGCTAGTGGCAGGCCTGCATTGAGCATCTCTCTGGCCGGAGGGTATGCCGTGCCCAGAAAAAATGCAGCCCCAGGCAATAGCGTAGGCATTACATCAGTATTTTGTAGAGCCTTCACCTCTTCTTCTCCCATAGCTTCAAGATGATCAACACTGATGGCTTTCGTTTTTACCCCTACCTGAACTCCACCGGATATGTGCAATTGGTTCGCATGGATTTTCGGCTTCATACCAAACTTTTTACCATGTTCCATAATGTCTTCAGTCTCTTCTGGGGTGAAGAAACCTTTTTCGCAAAAAGCATCGATATAATCTGCAAGTCCTTCTTCGGCGATTGCCGGGATCATCTCCTCCTTGATCAGCTTGATATAATCATTACGATCTGCGTATTCCTTAGGAATAGCGTGTGCTCCTAAAAAAGTAGTTTTTACTTTGAGGGGGCTGCTCTCCCCTATTCTTTTGGCCACTCGCAACATCTTAATCTCATCCCTAGTAGTCAGACCATATCCACTTTTTATCTCAACAGCTCCTGTTCCCAACCCTATGATCTCTTGAGCCCGAACCATTGCTCGTTCAAAAAGCTCGTCTTCAGTGGCCTGCTGAAGTTTTTTGGCAGAGTTCAGTATACCACCTCCCCTAGCCGCTATCTCCGCATACGACATGCCCTTGATTTTATAAACAAACTCTTCCTCTCTACTTGCAGCAAAGACGAGGTGTGTATGCGAGTCTACAAACGATGGAAACACAAACCGACCGGAGGCATTGATCACCTCATCGGCGCTAATGACCGACATATCTGTCATATATCCAAAATTCTCAATTTTACCATCCTTCATGTGCAGGAAAGCATTTTCCATCACCGGCAATTCGGCCATGTCTTTGCCCGCCACCCACTGCGGACTGGCATCTCTAACCTGTACAAGACCTTTTATATTTTGAATAAGTATCTCCATAACACAAAAATAAAAAAGGCTGATACTTCATGGTACCAGCCTTAGAATTTATTTCAATATTTTATTTTATTTACCAAATGCTTCAACAGAGTAATCAAGATTGGTACTATAAACCGGAAAGCTTATCTTAACCAAAGCGTAAAAACCTTGTCCCTTAACTCCTGGTCTTATCCCCACTTCTCCACCATAGCTCCAGCTTAATGTTCTATTAAACTTACCATCAATCCCTGCTCTGAAGCCAAATATATTTGTATCAAGTACATCAGAAGAAAAGGTTCTTCCATCCACCCGAATGTCATCCAGACCCACTGACGGAGCTATTATGATATCAAAAAATGCGGTAAGAATAAGGTCATCAACACCCTCCTGATATTTATTATCAAAATCAACCGCCACATTACGTATCCAGCTCATTGACCCTCCCAAGTAAAGCCCCGCAACATCCATACTTGTAAAAACTTTCAGATCCTCTGGCTCTCCATTGGCATCCTGACCTATTGGAATAGGGTTGCCTAGCTCATCCTGAAAAACATCCATGGTTTTATCCTGTGCATCTAGCAATCTGTTCACATCTATACCGCTGTCAAAAAACATCCCTCCTAGCCTTGCTCCATAGATTTTCCTCACTTTACAAGGTATTTCAGCGCTCAACGGTACGCGTGACGCCCACTTATCCCCTTTATAGCTCTTCTTGTATAAATACATCTTGGTTTTAGAGCTTTCATCAAAATCCTTAATGTGGTAAGTTCCTCCAAACTCATAATAGTTAAGAATAGCGATCTCATTGGTCACCTCACTATTCTTGTGAGCAATATCTCTTGTAAGGTCAAATTTCCTTGAATAAGTTTTTCTGGTATGTGCTCGAAACTGCATCTTATCTCGGTGGAAGTACGTAGCCTCCAAGCCGAAACCTGCATTAACGTTGGCTTTCCACAACTCTCCGTATATAGGCTGAAACTGCACAAATAGAGAGTTTATAGCGTATGGCTCATCATACAGTTCTTCGTATGTTACGGGCTGCTTGTCACTTCTTTTCTGAGCATGCGTAGTTACTGCTGTAAGAAGAGAAATTATAGAAAAAATGAGAGACTTTTTCACTGTGATTAAATTAAAAAATAAGGTTTACCAACCGGACACAAGTTAATCAAAGATATAAAAATAATAAAATTTGAGATACAAAAGCGATTTTTTTCATTTTCAACCATAGCTGAGTCCACACTGCACCTCGTAATATATGTATTTTAGAGATGGAAGGTAACTAATATTTAACTATTTACAGAATTCATTTTCATCACAGCTTCATTTTTCCATAATTTGCAAGCCCATATTAAACCGTGCCATGAAAATAAGAAGGAAGACCAATCAGTGCTTCAATTGTGGATATACATTAGATCACGTTTACAACTACTGCCCCAATTGCGGACAGGAAAACAATGACAACAATGTATCTTTCGGCACACTTGTAGGTGACTTTTTCAGTACATATTTTGCTGTAGACTCTACTTTTGGAAGAAGTATTAAGCCTTTTTTCTTCAAACCTGGTTTTCTTACCAACCGGTACATAGAAGGCAAAAGAGTAAGCTACGCACACCCTTTGAGACTATACCTGATCATAAGTCTGTTCTACTTCTTTGTATTTACCATGGTAGGAAAGAAAATAGTTCAAGACACCAACGATCACAATATAATAGAAAACGCGTACAGTCTCAGCAATATCCGGGATTTAAACAAAGACACCCGCAAAAAGCTTCAGAAACTGATCCCTGAACAAACGTTGACCAAAATGAAAGATGACCTGAAGGGTGAGGACCTGGAAGATCTTCAAAAAGTTGTTCAGGATAACCTATCAGAAAAGGACCTGGCCTCATTAAAATCAGAGCTAACCCCTGATGAACTAATGCTACTGGGAATTTTTGTCCCTGATAGCTTACTGACAACACCAGCCACACAAGACTCATTGACTGTTAACGACTCTACTTCAACAAGGAAGTTTCTGGCCTCTAAAGAAATATCTGTAAATGCAGATAATAATGCCAACATCCTATCAAGGATAGACTGGAGCCTAATCAGTAAACTTAAAGACAATCGTGATTATAGCGATGAGCAAATACTAGATTCCTTAAAGCTGACAAACCTCACAACATTTGAAAAGCATATTGCCATGCAGTCAATCCGTGTGATGCGAGCTGACAATGAGCAAATCGTGGAATACATATTAAAAAATCTTCCATTGATGATGCTCATCCTTATCCCAATCTTTGCTTTTACGCTTAAAATTCTATATATACGAAAGAAAAACAGCATGTATATAAACCATCTTATACATGGTCTTCATTTGCATTCATTTGCCTATCTTGCTTATGGCATAGGCCTTTTGTTCATGATCTATATGATGGAAGACGAAGAAATTCAGGGGGCAATAGGTTTGGTCACCTTTGCTATCGTTTCAACCTATGCTTATTTTTCATTTCTGCGAGTATACCATCAAGGTTGGTTCAAGACCCTCATCAAGTTCAATATCGTAGGGTTTATTTACATATGCTTCATTAGCATATTCTTTATGGGAGAAATGTTACTATCTATGTTACTTTATTAGTCTCTGCTTTTTCTTACATTTCTTTATTAATTTTGAGGCCCAGTCATAATGACTTGAAGTCGCTGAAATCATGTAAGCTCCTAACGAGGTAGAGTCTGTCCACTTGTAACTTTTCTTCTCAAACAACTCGTCATTGGCATGCCCTTTGATCACCTCCTGCAATTCAGCAAATGAAGCATCCAACATCTTCCTGACATCCATCAACTCAACATTACAGTACCTGATCCTAATTTCTTTATTCAACTCAGGCATCGTTTTCCATGTATAGCCCTTTGCTGGCATGTCATCATTAAATGCCAATGATGCAGATGCCCCAATACATCTCTGATATTACGATTCATGGTTCCTTTCAGAAATTCTGCCTCCCTTTCTGCGTCAGAAAAGGAATCAACATAATCATTGAGCTTTTTAAAGCTTGAACTACTCAGGTCGATCAACTCTTCTTTGTTTTTTGGTCTGGACATAGCTTTTGATTTAGGTCTTTAACATGTTTACTGAGGTGGTTAATTACAACTTCCAAATGTTCAAGTCTTGAATAACTTCTTGATCCCTTTTTATAAGGTATCAGAGTCACTGATGAATCAAAGATGTGATTACAGATAGTTTTCTGAGCTCCC
The DNA here is from genome assembly GCF_016775155.1 of Fulvivirga marina. Classification (GTDB taxonomy): domain Bacteria; phylum Bacteroidota; class Bacteroidia; order Cytophagales; family Cyclobacteriaceae; genus Fulvivirga; species Fulvivirga marina. The sequence continues at coordinate 345,212 of NZ_JAEUGD010000004.1, forward strand.
CTGAGCCTTTCAAGTAGATTTTGAACAGAAACGGTCCTATTCAAATCGACGCTCTGCCTGTTTACTTCAGCCAATGAACCTTTTAGCAGGTCAGGCTTTCGTTTTGCAGATACATCTTTCAAGTTTCTGGCAAAACTCTCATGCCAAAACACCAAATGCCCTAGTACATCTTTAGCTGACCAAAGTGGGTAAACCATCTGGTCAAAATCCAGGCTAGAGTTAAATATATCAGCAACTGCTTCCACTTTACTTTGCAAAAGCTCTAAGGCTCTGGCAACCTCCTCTTCCGCCGATGCATTAATTGAATTTGAAGTTTTTTTTAGCATAGCCCTAATTTCTGCATGGTAAAGCTATGCTACCCCCTTAGCAGGTCATTTCGATAGCTGACCTTTATCATGCCTCTTTTACTCATCCTTAACCTTTAGTAACAATTTTTCTCCTCGATCGTCTATCTTGAAATTTAGGAGTATGTACCGATTCTATCTATCAATTATTACCACATTTTTATTCATCACCTCATTTGCTCAAGGAAAACTAGATTCATTAACTCAAGAACTAAATAAACTACAGCACAATAGTCATCTTACTGGGTTTGCCGCTGCCATTATTGATAAGGATGGTATAGTATATGCGCAGGGGTTCGGCCATGCTAATAAAGAAAAAAATATTCCATATACCCATCAAACAGTACAACCCATTGCTTCTATTTCTAAAACTATACTTGCCGTTGCTCTAATGAAGGCTCAGGAACTAGGCAAACTAAATCTTGACGATAACATTAATAACCATTTGCCTTTTAAAATTGTAAATCCCAATCATCCTGAAAAAACAATTACTATAAGGCATCTGGCCAACCACACCTCAGGGATTCTGGACGGTGACTCGTACGAAAGGACGTACCTTTTCCAAACCGATATTCAGCCATTTTATCATAAACTCAGTAAGGAAATTAGAAAAGATACAAAAACACTCGTTGAGTTATACAATATGAATGAAATCATGTCCCTTGAAGAGTTTATAAAAAAACAATACGTACAGGGAGAGATATGGTATTCTGATAAGCATTTTTCAAAAAAACCTCCTGGGAGAACATACAAATACAGTAACATGGGAGCCAATATAGTCGCCTATATAATTGAACAAGCGGTTGAAGAAGATTATAGAAATTTTGTTCAAAAACATATTTTAAATCCTCTTCATATGGACAATTCTGGCTGGAGGTCAGAAAAGTACCACCCACAAAATGAGGCTACTCTATACTGGTATGGTTACCCTATACCTGAATCGGATCTGGTTACATATCCTGATGGCAGTTTCATGACGAATACTGTTGACTACGGTAAATTCCTTAGTACAATGATCCAGGGATACAATGGAATGGACAATATATTAAGTCATAGCAGTTATATAGAGATGATGAAACAGCCGGATTCGAGTGATTTAAAAAAAGGTATTTTTTGGAGTGTTAATAATACAAAAATCGGACATAGTGGAAGTGATTTAGGTATTGTTAGCCATGCTTATTTCTTGAAGCAAAATAACATAGGGATAATTGTATTCGTCAACACATCAGATACAATTGACGCTATGTTAGAAGTAAGGAATATATATAGGACAACCCTAAAGTACACTAAACAATAACAACCATATGCACTAATAATTGACACCTTAAAACCAACGCATAAATAGACATAGGTGGGGACTTAAACTGCCTTAGTTTCATAGATTCTCATCAACTCTCTTAACTATTTGAGCAAAAATCACTAAATTGCAAGCATTTTAACCATCGAACATTAAGTCGTATAAATAGTATTCATGTTTTTTAAATCTTTTTTCCATAGGGTGAATATCCCTTTTTCTTATTCAATATTCGATCGCAAAACTGCTCCACTTTTATAGTTTTTCCTCCCGTATACTTAACTATCCGAGCCAATTAGCTTGCGAAATTTGTCATCAACGAACACAAAGTTTCATTAATTAATATTCATGTTTTTTAAATCTTTTATTATAGGGTGCATATCCCTTTTTCTTATTCAATATTCGAGCGCACAAGACAAACCTGAGATTGATATCGGAGGAGCCCTCCGGTTTAACTACAACCTTTCCACATGGAAAGATGGTCAAAAAAGTAGAGGAGGCGATTTTGGTTATGATGTATTCCGTATCAACGCAAAAGCTAAATACAAGGGTGTAAAATTGAACGCAGAGTATCGTTTATATGCCACTGGTTTTGGTGGTGGAATGCTAAAGCAAGGTTGGATCGGTTACGATTTCAATGAAAAAAACAATTTGCAAATAGGCCTTACACAAGTACCCTTCGGCATAACACAGTATAATTCTCACAATTGGTTTTTTAGTATCAATTATTACGCAGGCCTGGAAGATGACCATGATATGGGCGCAAAGTTTTCACATAAAGGTGAAAAAATAGATTATGCTATTGCCTTCTTTAAAAATGCAGAAGAAATGAGTTTTGGGAGTTATTCCGACCACTCAGATAGCAGGTACTCCTATGACATTGCCTCTAAGGATTGGGACGGAGATGGTACTGCTGACCTAAGAAATAAAGAAGTTAATCAACTCAATGGAAAGATCAATTACAAATTTGGTCAAGAAAATATCAAACATAAACTGGGAGCTTCTGCACAATATGGAGGAGTTCAAAATTTGGACACCGAAAAAATGGGGAATCATTATGCCCTGGCGGTACATTATGAACTGAATGCAAGGAAATTTGATTTAAAGGCCCAAGTGTCAAATTATAAAATTGACGCGAAAAACCCCTCAAATGAACCTCGTAACATTGCGGCCATGACAGCTTATGGATACCCTTATTTTATAGCTACTGAGGCGACTACATATACATTGGGAGTTGGTTATAACATTCCTGTGGAGTGGGGTCCAATTTCAAGTATTCAAATCTACAATGACTTTGGGTATGTAGACAAAGCCGAGAAAAATTTTGAAGAAACTATTATGAATGTAACCGGGGCACTGATCACAGCAGGAAATGTATACACCTATGTGGACTTTGCTTCTGGTAAAAATATGCCTTGGCTCAATCCGGATTTTGATAACTCACTAGCACAGGGGTCCTCTACATCAGGCGATTGGAATTTAAGGTTTAATGTGAACATAGGTTATTACTTCTAAAAAGCAAACATAAAATTATGGGTAAAATAAGAAGCGATAAAAAAACTTTTTTTGGCATTAAAGCCAATGGAACCGTATTCGTAACATCTCTACTGATCGTTACAATATTGGTGGCCACCACATTAATCGTTGGTAAGCCAATGGAAAAATACTTTTCAAGTATTCAAACCACGGTAGCTAATAATGTGGGATGGTTCTTTATTATGTTAGTAAATGCGCTATTGATTTTTAGTTTATTCTTAGGCTTCGGAAAATTCAAGCATATAAGAATAGGGGGAAAAAATGCCGAGCCAGAATTTACCAAATTGGGCTGGTTTTCTATGCTATTTAGTGCGGGAATGGGGATAGGCTTATTATTTTGGAGTGTAGCAGAGCCTATCTTTCATTTCGATAGCAACCCGTTTTTGGAAGACCCCGAAAACAAGGTAGAGGCTGCCAAAGAGGCTATGGGCGTTACTTTCCTACATTGGGGTGTCCATGCCTGGGCCTTATATGCTGTAGTAGGTGCTGCACTGGCATTCTTCACCTTCAACCATAAACTTCCACTGACTATCAGATCTGTTTTCTACCCCATCTTCGGAGAGAAAATTTACGGCTGGGTCGGAGACGTTATAGATATTGTCTCTGTAATCGCCACTTTGTTTGGGCTGGCAACATCCTTAGGGTTTGGGGTACAGCAGGTAAATGCAGGGTTAGCATATTTGTTTGATTTTGAAATTAGTATTACCGTACAAGTTATATTAATTGTTGTCATCACTTTCTTCGCTACACTATCTCTGATTCTGGGTATTGATAAGGGAATCCGAATGCTAAGCGAATGGAACATGCGACTGGCATTATTCCTTTTGGTATTTTTATTACTAGTTGGCCCTACCTTATTCTTGTTAAAGTCCTTTGTTCAAAATGTTGGACATTACGCATATGAGTTTTTTGAATTGAGTTTTTGGACCAACTCTTACCAAGGAGTTGGTGAGGAAAAAAATTGGCAAAACTCATGGACTGTGTTCTACTGGGCCTGGTGGATATCATGGTCTCCCTTTGTAGGTATCTTTATTGCCCGTATCTCTAAAGGAAGAACTTTACAAGAGTTTATATTAGGAGTTTTATTAGTACCAACCATACTAACCTTCTTATGGCTTTCTGTATTTGGCGGTAGTGCTATATACCAGGAGCTTATGGGTAATTCCACTATTTCAGAAGCTGTTAATGCGAATGTTGCCACTGCTATTTATTATTTACTGGAGCAATACCCGTTAACCACCTTTGCCTCTATTGTAACCGTGCTGCTAGTGGGAAGCTTCTTTGTGACCTCCTCTGACTCCGGGTCATTTGTTGTTGACATGCTTACTTCAGGAGGAAGGCATGACGCTCCTAAGGGACAAAAAATATTTTGGGCTTCTATGGAAGGATTAATAGCCGCTATTTTATTAATAGGTGGAGGGCTAACAGCATTACAGACTGCATCTATTCTAACAGGCTTACCCTTTGCGCTGATTATTATTGTTATGTGCTTTTCCTTCTATAAGTCATTGTTAAAGTATGTAGAAGAAAACCCAGAAGCTGCTAAACCGCATAAGGAGAAGAAGTAATTCACAGAAAAATGTTTTAGTTGGAGTGTGTATTATTATATCTAGTCATAATGCAACAATAATGCACACTCCTTAAAGTACCTCTTAGAAGGGCAATAGCGAAGATACTAGCCTACAAAACACTCGTCTATAACCTATTAACTATAGGTTATAAAACACTCCATTCATCAAGACCTCACAGACTCTTTATTCGTAATAGGCCTGTTTACATGGTTCTATTTACCGTGTTAATATTGCATACCAAAACTAAGCGTCTAGTTACTAAAGAAGAAGCTGTAGAGTATGTATAAGTTAACTACTTTGCCTATAGCAATACTTGTGGGTTAGTGAAGTCTACTCGTGTCCTCCTCCATTGTATAACGTACAAAGCATTGCCCTAACGCTGTTAGCTCATATTGCTCCATATCATCAAAAGCCGATTTGTATTTGCCGTTTTTAGGCTGTTTGGAAGCAGGCTCGCTGGTTTCAGGATGGGTACTCCTCTTTACCTGCCTTATGATACCACCTGTACTTAAATCTCGAATAAGCAACTTATACAGGTCTGCCTCTGTTGAATCCTCAGCAGGCTCTATTGTGCTTATGTTGTTCCAGATTTGTTTTCTTGTTATACTCTCATGTTTATAAATCTCTCTTATCACCATAAAATGAGTTTCATGATAAGTTTTGATCCAGTCAATAAATAGCCTTACCATGTCATCGGTGGATAAAGTAGATGTTGAGGCATTGGTCAGCAGCCTGCGGATACACTCTTTTTTCTCAGTGGTTTCAGCATCATTCCATTCCTTGAAGCCTTTCCGCACTAAGCCTTGGTATTCTTCACTGGCTATTCTCTCCTGAGCCTCAGATCCTGCATTTTCAATTTTGTCAAGTATCCTGAAAATAACGTGGGCCAACTCCTCTATCTTTCTTTGATGCTCCTCCATCCATAGCCTTTGCAGGTCATTAATCCTTCCCTGTTCCCTTTCCGCATGAAATGCCGACCCCGCTCCTATAAAACCTCCTATCCAAGGTATGTTACTAAGCGCAGAAACAATAAACCTCGTAAGCCTAGCCTTCTTTTCGTGATCATTAATTTTTGCAAGCTTTGATTTTAACTCTTCAATAGAATCAAATGCTAACGTTTCTGAAGTACTTAAGCTCATAGCTGAAAGTAAGTATAAATTTATAGGCTTTATGCAAGAAAAACTTCACCTGGATTTCCCAGATGAAGTCAATGGTATTTATTTAAGAGATACTAACACTTCGTAGTTAGCCTTGATAATGTCATCCGCTATAGACTTATCTATAGCTGTTGATATAAACAAAGTTTCAAATTGTGAAGGTGGCAAATAGACACCATGTTCAAGCATACCTCTGAAGTATTTCCCAAACAATGCAGTATCGGAAGTTTTAGCTGTAGCAAAATCTGTCACTTTCTGATCAGTAAAAAACAAGCTGACCATAGAGCCTAACTGATTAATGGTATAATTAAGCCCTAATTTGTCAAGGTTCTCCTGAAAACCGGCTGCGATATAGGATGTGATGTCTTCTAACTGCTGATAAACCTCCGGATGATCATTAAGATGATTCAGCATAGCCAAACCGGCAGACATAGCAATCGGATTTCCAGAAAGTGTACCCGCCTGATAAACAGGCCCTGACGGTGAAACATAATCCATGATTTCTGCTTTACCCCCATAGGCACCCACAGGCATTCCTCCTCCAATGATCTTCCCCATGGTGGTGAGGTCAGGGATAACACCAAACAACTCCTGCGCACCACCTTTCGCTAGGCGGAAGCCTGTCATAACCTCATCAAAGATCAGCACAATACCTTCCTGATCACACAAATCTCTTAACCCTTGCAAGTATCCTTCCTCTGGTGGAACACACCCCATGTTACCCGCCACCGGCTCTAGTATAATAGCAGCAATCTGATCCTTATTTTTCTCTACAAGGTTTTTTACCGCCTGCAAATTATTAAAAGGAGCAGTTAAAGTATCTTCTGCAGTACCTTTTGTAACTCCAGGGCTATCAGGAGTACCCATAGTAGCAACACCGCTACCTGCTGCTATTAGGAAAGAGTCTCCATGACCATGATAGCAGCCCTCAAATTTCATCATCTTATCTCGACCGGTAAACCCTCGAGCCAATCGCACTGCTGACATGGTAGCTTCAGTCCCTGAGTTTACCATACGTACTTTTTCGATGCCAGGAACCATGCTAGTGATGAGTTCAGCTATCTCAACCTCTTTGGCCGTAGGGGCTCCAAACGACAATGAAGACTTTACAGCTTCGGTAACTGCTTTTTCAATAGCCTCATTTCCATGTCCTAAAACCATAGGTCCCCATGAATTGATGAGGTCAACATATTTGTTGTCATCTTCGTCATACATATAGGCTCCCTTGGAAGACTTGATAAACAACGGATCTCCTCCGACAGCTTTGAAGGCTCTAACCGGCGAATTGACCCCTCCCGGAATGAATTTCTGTGCTTTTGAAAATAATTCTCTACTTCTTTCGATCTTCATTTTTATCTTCTTCTAATTCATAAACCACCTCCAGGCCTTCATCTCCAAATTCCAAAATAGGAACGAGCTTATTGTCCTGAGATTTTTCATAACTATATCCAATCGTTAAATACCCCTTCAAATAACTCTCTTCATCCCACCCCAACTGAAAGTACTTACCATATTTATTCAAACTATGCCCTACAAGGTTCATTAAATCATACCCCATCTCAGCATACTGTGTTGCTGGCACCTTATGTTTTTTTACATACTGATCCCGAAAAATCTCATACTCGTCCGATTCTTTTTGTATATACATTGGGGCATACAGAACGGCTCCAAGGCGATAATACACTTCATAATTAATCACAGGTAAATCCAACCAATCTGCTGAACCAATAACCATAATAGAATCTCCACGAGTCTCTACCGCACTAATCACTTTGGTTGAGATCAGATCATTATTTGAAGCCACAAAAATATAACCGATACTATCCTGAGCTAGCCTGTAATTCCCCTTGGCATCATCTGAAGCCGCATCTTTGATCTTTCCACTAGTCACAAGGATATCCAGTATCTCACGGGTTTCATGTTTCCTGATTTCCTTATTAATTATTATATTAAACCCTTCCTTTTCAATCCTTCGCTTAAAAGAGTACGCCAATGTAGAATCTCTGCTATCCTCTCCATAAAATATTACCCCTGTTTTGCGTCTTGCTTTTTTCGCAACATATTCTGCCATTTTACGCCCCACGGTTTCATTGGTAGGGTGTAGAAGAAATGAATAAGGATTAACGCCAATAACATCAGAATCCATCGATAGCGGATTGATCATATTGATTTTGTTCTTAAAAGAAAAGTCCTGAACTAAGGCTCTGGGTTCTGAAAAAAATGGTCCAACAATCAAGTCCATACTTTTCATCTCCTCTTTAGCCAGTATTCGAGCCGTAGCTACACTATCACGTTGGGTATCATAAGCATACAGTTCCACTTTGATTCCTTGAGCCTCTAATGTATCCATGGCCAGTTGCATGCCCTGATACATATCCAAGATCAACTGATTTACTTTCTTCCTTACGGTTGGCTCTAATCGATCCATTAAAAATGGGAACAGCACCGCTACCTTGTAACTATCTTTAAAAACTGATTTATCAACTTTAATCAGGTCCAACGCCTTTCTATCAAGATTAAACTTGCTAATTAACTCATCAAGCAACTCCTGATCCTGATTTACGAGGGGTTGTTTAGCTACGACAGTGGCTAAAACTTCTCCAATCGCCCTTTCTTTTGGGTGGTTTCTATACAGTTCTTCCAGAAGCTCGATATCCTTTACTCCTGAAAGAACATGATGTTTCAGGTTGAATATGTTTTCCTGAAAATTTTTGTCTTTAATTTCTGCCAGTACATTCAGTCCCTGATTATAATCTCCTGATTCAAAGTATATCTTCCCAAGCCAAAAGTTAACTTCAGGCATCTTTGACCACTTGGGAAAATATGACTTGATCTGTAAAAACATATTTTTGGCCAGTGGTGGGTAACCATCTCTGTAAGCCGCTACAGCATAGTAGAAGGATGCATAAGCAGGAAATGGATTGCTCGCCTCCCGGCTCAAAAGAGGTTTAAAAGCCTCCATAGCCAGGCTGTATTTCTCATCACCAAACAGTTCCTTGGCATGAAGGTACTGCTGCTGATAATTTACCTGGGAATAAGCTTGAAAAGTTCCAATTGACAGACAGACAACTACTAGTATTCTTAACTGTTTCATTCTCATTTTTAGATTCGTATAACCAGTACCAGGCCATATCAATGCATATAGCACTAACCACACCCAGTCATTGATTTAAAGGTGTATTATTCCCACTCTATTGTAGCCGGTGGTTTGGAGCTGATATCATAAACAACTCGGTTAACTCCTTTGACTGTATTGATGATCTCGTTAGAAACATCGGCAAGAAAATCATAAGGCAAATGACACCAGTCTGCAGTCATACCATCGACACTGGTTACTGCCCTAAGGCTCACCACTTGCTCATAGGTACGCTCATCTCCCATAACACCTACTGATTGTATAGGCAGTAAAATTGCACCTGCCTGCCATACGTCATTGTAAAGTCCGGCTTTTTTAAGCCCATTAATAAAAATATGATCAACCTGCTGTAGGATATGCACCTTCTCAGGTGTTATGTCACCCAATATCCTGATGCCCAACCCTGGCCCGGGAAATGGGTGTCTACCCAATATATTTTGATCTATTTCTAATGTTTTACCTACCAAACGCACTTCATCTTTAAATAGTGTATTTAGTGGTTCTACAACCTTTAGTTTCATAAAATCAGGCAATCCACCTACGTTGTGGTGCGATTTTATGGTTGCTGAGGGACCCTTCACTGAAACCGATTCAATTACATCAGGATATATCGTACCCTGACCAAGCCATTTAGCATTTTGGATTTTATGAGCTTCTTCATCAAAAACTTCGATAAATACTCTGCCAATAGCTTTTCTCTTGGCCTCAGGATCCGTTAAACCTTTAAGAGCTTCATAAAATTTATCTTTAGCATCAACACCCTTAACATTCAGCCCCATGTCTTTATATGAATGGAGCACATCTTCAAATTCATTTTTACGCAGAAGGCCATTATCCACAAATATGCAATGCAGGTTCTTACCAATAGCATGGTGTATCAATATAGCGGCAACGGAAGAGTCTACACCCCCGGAAAGTCCCATAACCACCTTATCATCTCCTAACTGCTCTTTCAACGAGGCTACCGTTGACTCCACAAAAATATCAGGCGTCCAGTCCTGAGAACAGCCACTGATATGCACCACAAAGTTCCTTAGTACAACTTTACCTTCCAGGCTATGCGTAACTTCAGGGTGGAACTGGATACCGTAGGTCTGTTCACCCTTTTTCTTGAATGCCGCCACTCTGACGGATGAGGTACTGGCTATTACATCATAAGCTTCAGGCAAATCGGATATGGTATCTCCATGAGACATCCATACTTGTGAATCAATTGAGATCTCTTTCATCAATTCATTGTGCTGATCCACCTTAGAGAGTTTTGCTCTGCCGTATTCTCTTATTTCAGAGGGCAATACATTACCACCGCTTTTCTGAGCCATCAGTTGGGCACCGTAACAAACCCCTAAAACAGGTACTTTACCACAGTACATGTTGATGTCAACATCAGGAGCATCTTCCTGTCTTACTGAGCAGGGACTACCTGAAAAAATAACACCTTTGATGTCGTCGGTAAGCTGCGGAGGATTGTTAAAAGGGTGGATTTCACAATAAACGTTAAGTTCTCTTACTCGCCTCGCTATGAGCTGAGTATACTGGGAGCCAAAGTCCAGGATCAATATCTGTTCTGCCATGCTGCAAAAATAGTATGCCCGATGTGGAAATACTATTAATTTATAAAAAGATGCTGAACACAAATATTGAAGAATGGGTTACCCATTAATTAGTGTTAATATTTATTTAAAGCTTGTTAACATTGTTGGCACAATTTTTACTTCTAAATAAAAAAAATAACCAAAGTTTATGATGAGAAAATTTATACACCTCAGTACCAACACATTACTTTTAGTGGTCCTTGTGATATTTTCTTCATGTGATAAGAACGACAATTTCACGCCTTTCTTTTCAGTTGAAGATGACAAAGCACTGGGAGCACAGGTAAGCCAGGAAATCGCAAATGACCCTTCTTTTGACCTTATTGCTCAAAGTGATAATCCGGAAGCCTATACTTATATTAACAATATGGTAAATGAAATACTGAGTAGCAATGAGGTTGCCTACCGTGATGAATTTGCCTGGGAAGTAACGTTGGTCAATGATGACAACGTATTGAATGCCTTTGCCACTCCAGGTGGATATATCTATGTATACACTGGACTTATTAAATACCTGGAAACGGCAGATGCTTTAGCGGGTGTACTCGGCCATGAAATTGCTCATGCTGATTTGAGACATACCAGTAGAAATTTGCAAAAGCAATATGGTGTTTCTCTCCTTTTGAGCATCGCTTTAGGTCAAGATCCTTCAGCCTTAGAACAAGTTGCAGGGCAAATTGCGGGTACTGTAGCTGGTTTGCAATTTAGCCGTGATTTTGAAGCAGAATCTGATGATGAATCCGTACTGTACTTAGCGGATACCCAATATGCCTGCAATGGTGCAGCTTTTTTCTTTGAAAGCCTGCTATCCCAAAATCAGACAACTCCTCCAGAGTTTTTAAGCACACACCCAAGTCCTGAAAACAGGGTTGCTGACATTAATGCCACTGCCACCGAAGCTGGTTGTGACACCGCACTGGCAACCGACACCGGATATGACGCATTCAAAGCACTGCTATAATTATACTTTTGAATAAAAACAGGCAGAGGAGAAAATTCATAAAAACTTCCCTCTGCCTGTTTTTGTAATACAATATTTTGACGACTTACTTTTTCAGTCCGGGATTTCTTTCCAAAAATTCATCATACAACTTCGTTTGACGACTTTCGAGCGGAATTTTCCAACCTTCAATAAACAGATGTTTTACCTGCGTTTTAGTCTCAAAAGGGTCCCCATCAGCCACAAAAATGTTAGCCACTTTACCTTCCTCTAAAGACCCTAGCTTATCCGACACACCAAAAATCTCCGCAGGCACAATAGTAATTGCTTTCAACGCCTCTTCTTTTCCCATGCCATAGGTAGCTGCAAAACCTGCATTGTAGGGCAGGTTTCTAACGTTTTCCGCATCTCCGGTTTTTATAGCCACCTTAACACCTGCCTTCAACATAATACCCGGGTTAGCATAGGGTCGATCGTATCGGTCATACTCCCTGTTTGGAACACTTAATACTGGTCCGACTATAACAGGTATTTTAGCCTTGGCTAATTCTTCAGCTACTCTCCACCCCTCTGACACTCCAGTGAAAACTGCCTTAATATTTCTATCCGACACCCAATCAATAGCTGTTATTATGTCATTTGCTGTATTAACTTCTACTAATAAAGTTTTCTCCCCCCTTACCACGGGCAGTAAATTTTCCATCTCCGGATAGTATTTCATTTCCTCAGAACTATTTTTAGCCTGGATAGCAGAATCTATCTCATGATATACAACAGCCCTATCCCAGGCCGCATTAAGCTTCTTCAAAGCCTTTTCTGCATCTTTCTTTATTTCTTCCCCGGATCTGCTGTCCCATCTGTTACGCTTACCTGTTGAAGGGAAGTTTAGCACTATTGCTTCAAAGCCTGCATACATCTGATCTGGTGTGTACCCATGAAGATTAACCAAAGCAGCCGTACCTGAAAACAAACTTCCATCCGGCACTGCTAATGATGTGGTAACACCACTGATTCTAGTTACTGGTATAAGCACTGAACTAGGGTTTACAGCAGTTAAAGCCCTCATTTGGGGTATAACGTCTCCTATTTCATTATAGTCACGGGTACGCGCATCTGAGCCTACTTCAGTAAGCCCCAGCCTGGAACCTCCGTCAATCATACCCGGATAAACTGAGAGCCCGGTACAATCAATTACCTCTGCCACCTCGGGTATATTAATATCTTTACCCAGAGCCGCTAATTTACCATCTGCCACAATTAAGGTTCCATTCGAAATAGTACCATTGGTAACCGTAACCAAGTTGGCATTAATTAAGGCAAAAGTACCCTTTCTACCCTTTTCATTCTGTGCCTCCACCTGTTGGACTACCAGCAAAATTACGCTAAAGAATATATATTTTAAGTTCTTCATACCTCTTTGCATTATTTGTAAAATAAAAATTGAGCATCCTGCATACATCTGTCACCTGCATGTCCGGTTCCATAAAGAGTAACATCAATGGTCTCATCCGGGTCGGCGTAGATACGCATATCATCGGCATCATTTTTCCTGTCAAACTCAACAATACCATCCACAATGGTCATCATTGGAATAGTATAAATTGACAAGGGATGGTTTTTAAAGATGGCGACATCTCCATCCTTACCTACTTCTATGGACCCTACGTTTTTTTCTATGCCTAATTGTTTGGCCGGGTTAATAGTAATCATAGATAGTGCCTCATCATCAGACAGGCCTCCATATTTCTGAGTTTTGGCAGCTTCATGGTAAAGGTGACGGATCAACTCTCCACTGTCTGAGTTTATGGAAGTAACAACTCCGTTTTTATGTAGTATTGAAGCATTATAAGCTGTAGAGTAGTACACTTCAAATTTATAGGCCCACCAGTCGGAAAACACCGAGGCCATTGCACCAAACTCCGCCAGCTCAGGAGCCACTTTAAACCCTTCGTTTGCATGCTGAAAAACAAGTTTCTTTATGCCAAAATCTTTGAATACCTGCATCAGCATATAAATCTCATCGGCTCGATATGAGTGGCAATGTACAATTACCTCCCCCCTAAGTATATCAGCCAAAGTTTCAAGCCTGAGATCATATTGAGGGGCAGTGCCTTTGAAGCCCTTATTATTTTTGCCATCGTTGTATTTGTCCCATGCCTGCATGTATTGCTTTGCTTCAGAGAACGAGCTTCTGAAAACTGCCTCAACCCCCATTCTGGTCCTGGGCACAATACCTTGACCTCCACCATGCACTCGGGTGGGGTTCTCCCCCAATGCAAATTTGATAGTCCTCGGTGCCTCTTTCATTCTTAACACATCAGGGTCTACCGTCCCATATCGATGCTTTATTGTTTCACTTTGTCCGCCTATGGCATTTGCCGAACCATGCAAAGCGTGCGAAATAGTAACACCACCAGCCAATGCTCGATATATGGAAACATCCAACGGGTTAATGGCGTCACCGGTCCAAACTTCAGCTGTAACAGGGCTTGTTGCCTCATTAACAGCATCCAGTGCAATATGTGAGTGAGCATCGATGATACCAGGCATTACATACATGCCTGATGCATCTATAATGCGGGTGCCTTTAGGAGTGTTTAAATCTTTGCCTATCCTGCTAATTACCCCATCTCTGATCAGCACATCGGTAGTCTCCAAGGTGCCCTTGGTTATAGTTAGCACAGTACCGTTTTTGATCAGTACTGATCCCTTTTGCTGAGCCTGCACGATCAGTGAAAAAAGGAGTGGTAATACTATTATTATATATTTTTTCATGTTAGTGCGATTTTTAAATATTATTTCTCCGGTACCTTTTCTCCTTCTATCGAGAAACTACCATACTCACCAGGAGTCATTGTACCTTCAAATGTGTTTTCATCGATGGTTACAATTATATCTACCTCAATGGCACTGCCTTCAAACACCACAGTAAACGAAAAAGACAGCTGATTTCCATTTACTGAGATAGCCGACAAGTCATTGGTGTCACCGGTAACGACACTACTGATCGTTCCTGAGTAATTTCCCTCTTCTCCTTTAATAACGATGTCACCAGTATTTACCCCCTGGAAGCCTTCAACGCTATACGTCCACTTACCTATCACTTTCGCTGCTTTTTTGGTTTTAGGTTTATCTCTGTACTCAAACATCTTACCATCAATAAAAACGTATATCACCTTTGAGTCCTTATTGAAATATGACTTATCAGATATCACCAGGTTTGCTATTTTACCTTTGTCCAGCGTACCCATAGTAGCCTCAAGGCCAAAGAGATTGGCTGGAGAAGTGGTCAATGCCGCAAGTGCCGCTTCTTCGCTTAAACCATTTTCAACAAGCTTAGACAAGTTAGTTTTAATATCTTTTGATTTTGCCTCAGCAGTTGAAAATCCAAAAAGCACTCCCTTACTACTGAATAGTGCTGGCTGTTGGTAATGTTTTTTAATCACTTCATCTTTTCTGGCTTGCAGTCGCTTTTTCTCCAGGTCAGCCTCTAACTTTAGAGGCTCCTTTTTATCCACTTTGATTGTATCTGATTTGCCTTGCCCCTCCATTTCAGGTAGATCAAGGGACAAAAACAATTTAATGTCGGAAGATTTCAATTTGTCAAAAATGTCCCACCCCTGTTTTACATCAGCCAGAACAAGATTAAAACCTAATTGACTTCGCAAATCAAGCACACGCTGGATCGACAGTACATCTTCAGCTTTAAATGCAACAGGAATCTGTTTGGCAATTACCGGATAAAATGCCTCAAGAATCCGGTCTGAAGCTGGGCGTTCCATTCCATTTGCACCTTGGGCATATAGCGACTTATAGGCCTTAGCCTGTTCTGCCTGCCTGTATAACTCCCTGTACTTTGCCATTACCCCTATAATTGTATTTGGATAAACCCCAGGAGTACCTGCCAACTGGCTATACAGTGATGCTTGCTGCTTATACACCATAGCATCCGGATTATCCCCGGATAGTAAGATAATGGCACCCTTCCCTGGCAACATTCTTCCATAGGGTACTGTATGTGACACTGTAAACCCCAACCTACGTATTTCATCTACCGATTTATCATTCGGATCAAGCATATCGCGTACATCCCGCTGAGGCTCAATGCCTGCAATATTGTTAGGAGGATTTCCCGGGTCTTTGACTTTATTCTTCTTATCTTCCTCCTTTGGCTTAGGCACCCCGGCGTGAGACAAACCATCAATAAATCCTGCATACACATACATGGAATCTGCCTGTATGACCCTTGCTCCTGCAGGAATATCAATGTTTTGACCAACGGCTGTTATAATTCCATTTTTAATAACCAGCATCCCATTATCAATTATCCGGCCCGGAGCCTGAATAATGTGCGCATTTTTAATAGCATATATGCGCGTAACCGGATCCAGATCATCACTTTGCCCCAGGGATGTAATGTAGCACGCCCCAAGAAAAAGTACCAACAATGCCCGATGCATTAACGCTAACTTTAATCCTGTCATTAATTCAATATTTTAAAAAATTTACACGTGAAATAAGGATAAGAAAATTAGCCACAGTTATAAAGCGATTACTATATGAGCGGTCACAAAACCGTAGAAAAACGATACACCTTATCTACGGTTCAATACACTCATCCTGCAATTGACTACCTTGGCTTATATAAGTGTGTAACTAATAGCGATAATTGTATCATAATAAAAGGTAAAACAAGTCAAAAACATGAGCAAAGATCAAAAACTCAAAAACACACCGAGCCTTTCAGGATTCCTGAAAAGGACAGGAATAATAGCGGTCATCCTGTCCTTTTCATTCAGCACTTTCAGCCAAAAAGTGATTGTAAAGTCCGAGGAAAAGGTAATTGTTACGGACAATAAACAAATCAGAAAAATATCCACTTCCAATGGACTGCATAGCTTCAATATAGAGTATAAGGGACAAATTGAGGTAACGGATGATGACAAAGATGTTAAGTCAATATCTCCTGGCGGCTATCTTGAAATTAGTAAAACTACTTTTGGCAGCCGGAGGTCCTTATTGATTGAAGCTACCTCCAGCGGCCTGCGCAAGGAGTACTACGAAGGAAGAACGAAAACTGACTACAACCCCGACGGCAAAAAATGGCTCGCTGAAATACTACCGGAAGTGGTAAGATCTACAGGTATTGCCGCTGAGAGCAGGATTAACCGATTTTACAGACAAGGTGGTGTTGATGCCGTGATGGACGAAATCTCCAGACTTGAGAGTGATCATGTGCGATCCATATATGGCAAGTTACTACTAAAGAAAGATGAACTTTCAAACAGCGACCGGATATCGGCTGTAAAAGGGTTATCAAAAGAAATCCATTCAGACTATTATCTGTCGGAGATGTTAAAGGACAATTCTGCCATCTTCCTGAAACATGATCAAACTGCCGAAGCTTATTTTGAGGCAGTAGGAGGTATTGGCAGCGACTACTACTCTGCAATAGTTTTAAAAGATGCCCTGAGGGAGCATCAAACTTCTGCTGCATCAATTTCAAAAATAATGAAAGCGAGTAGAAACATTGGCTCCGATTACTATCAAACCACTGTATTGAGCAACGTTCTCGAACAGGAAAATATAGAGGGACCTGTTCTTGCTGAGATCATATACACCTCAAAAAATATCGGTTCTGACTACTACCAAACCCAAGTATTGAGTAAGGCACTCGAAAAGCGTGAATTATCTGACGAATCCTTTATTACTATACTGGATGCTATTTCTGACGTTAGCTCAGACTATTACATGGCAACCGTTTTCACCAAGTTGCTTGACAACAAGCTTCATGACAATGTAAACACAAAACTGATCATACTAGTAGATGAAAAAATGTCGTCAGACTATTATGCTTCCTCCGTACTCAGCAAACTTGCCAGTGAACAGGACCTCAATGATCAATCTCTTGAGCAACTGGCCTCTGCCATTTCAAAGTTAAACTCATCAAACTATGCTGCAGAGGTGATCAGTAAGGCTGCTGAATCAAAGAATATGTCAAAGGCAAAGCTTCTTCCGTTAATAAAAGCTGCCGGCTCTATAAGTTCCGATTACTACGCATCAAGTGCCCTGCAAGCATTGGCACCACATGTCAAAGCCGCAGGTAAAGAAGTAAAGGATGCCTACAGGGTGGCTGCAAAAAAAATTAATTCGGACACTTACTATGGCCAGGCCATACGTGCGATTGATTAAATAAACAATCAACTGTAAGACCAAGCAAGTTCAATAACAACAAACGCCTGTAATAGCTTCAAATTAATCAACCAAATGATTATTTTGAGGCTATTATGGCAAAGATTATCAATAGGTTAGTTTCAGGATATATGCGTAAATTCTGGTTGGGGTTTGTCATTTCTGCAATCATAGGCTTTATCTACTTTCTGTATCTGTTCTACAGTGAAGAGGGGTACCTGCCTATGATCACAAAAAATTATTCATACTTACTGGCTAGTATTGTTACGGCCAATACAATAGCTGTATTAATCTACCAAACGGATACGTTACTCAACCGTGGGCTATCCTGGCAAGAAAACCTTTCGGCCAGACTAGTGATCGGACTGTGCAAGAACCTTATTATTTCCATTGGAATTATCATTCTATCAGGAAGCATATTAGCAACCATTGAGTTTGGTGAATTCGACTTTGACTTTCTATGGGTACTGTACGCTGATACCACCATAAAGCTGATTATCATTACCCTAATTGCAGTTGTATTACACTCGTTAATTTACTTTGCACTGTTTTCTTATAACCAGTATGCCGTGGTGCACATTGATGCCGCAAAGAAACACCGCAAGCAGCTCAAACTGCAGTTCGAAGCGCTCAAAAGCCAGCTTAGCCCTCATTATTTATTCAATAGCCTCAACACTATTTCATCTTTAATCTATAAGGATCCTTACATGGCCGAAGATTTCATTCGCCGGCTGGCATCTACCTATCAGTATATCCTTGACAATAACCAGCGTCGATATGTCACACTACAGGAAGAAATTGAGTTTGTAAAGTCATACAATTACCTCCTCAAAGTGCGTTTTGAGAACAATCTCCACCTCGACATCAATTTACCTCCTAACATTATGCAATCTAAAATGCCACCACTAACCTTACAAATGCTGGTGGAAAATGCTGTCAAGCATAATGTGATCAGTAAAGATCAACCCCTGAGCATTTATATCAGTGCCATAGATAATACAGACATCAAAGTAACTAACACCAAAACAAAAGTTCCTGCACATATCAACTCCTTTAAAGTAGGCTTAGAAAATATCAGGAAGCGCTACAGTTATTTTACAGATAAAAACATTAAGGTTGAAGATGGCAGCAAATTCACGGTCAAACTCCC
The DNA here is from genome assembly GCF_016775155.1 of Fulvivirga marina. Lineage (GTDB taxonomy): Bacteria > Bacteroidota > Bacteroidia > Cytophagales > Cyclobacteriaceae > Fulvivirga > Fulvivirga marina. The sequence continues at coordinate 364,127 of NZ_JAEUGD010000004.1, forward strand.
GGTTATTAAAAGTGAGTTTTCAAAAACGGCGTGATTCATGAGAAGACTATTTATAAATAATGCCCTCTTCCGCATTCTGGTTCCGCCATTCTATGGGATATTGATCTATTTATTGATACTGCTTATCAATAATAATGTATCTCAGATCTCATACATATTTACCGGACAGGAGGTTTATGTATGTATTGGGTTAAGCTATTTATTATTTGAAATACTACGGTTAAATATCAACCTGACGGAGTCATTTCTGGATGACCAGGGTGATGGGATCAGCAAAATCATTATTCAGACTATAAGTGGACTACTGTTATCATTAATTGTTATTTCGCTGGCCATTTCTTCATACTTCAGCTATGTGCTTTCTTTTAGCATTACCGAAACACAACTCATCATTTTTAATTCCATTTATGGAATTTCCAGCCTATTGTATAACCTGCTTTACTTCAGCAACTACTATCTGTATAAACAAAATCTAAGCCGGCTTGAAAATGAGCAAATATTGACTGAGACTCTCAAAGCAGAACTGGAGCAATTTAAAAATGAGGTAAACCCTAAACTATTGTATGACAGCCTGGAAACACTAATAACCCTTATCCATAAAAATACGGAAGAAGCTGAGGATTACATTGACCACCTATCAATGGTTTACAGATACATTCTAAGCCATAGAAAAATAGAGCTCACAAGCCTGCAACAGGAAGTAAAGGCAGCAAATAATATCATACATCTACTCAACTACCTCTATGATAACAAAATCTCGCTAAAAGCAACAATACCAAAAGAACTGGCAGAAAGCCCTATAGTACCTGGCACATTACCCAGACTGATAGAATCAGTAATCCGCAATACGATCATTAATAAGTATAACCCCTTGCTTCTTGAACTTAATATTGAAGAACAAGATGGGTACCTGGTTTTGCAAAACAAACTCAATGAAAAACTAATTTTCGATAAAAAAAATGTTTTTGACGATGTACAACTATCATATAGTTTTTACAGTGAGAAACCTGTAGTGCAGGTGAAAGCTTATAATATTAATTATATAAAAATACCTATACTTGAAGTTGTGAGTTGACCTTTGCTCAAAACTGAATTAGCCCGGTAAGATTTTAACCATATGAATGTATTAATCATAGAAGACGAAGCTCCTGCTGCAGAAAAACTGGAAAGGTATCTAAGCCGCTTCAACAGTAATATCAATGTACTTGAAAAGCTCACTTCAGTACAGGATTCCGTGAAATGGTTAAAGCAAAATCAGGAGCAGGTTGAATTAATTTTTATGGACATTCAGCTAACTGATGGCAAGAGTTTCGACATTTTTAAAGAGGTAACTATTACCAAGCCTATCATATTTATCACGGCATATGATGATTATGCCATTGACGCTTTTAAGGTAAATAGTATAGACTACCTACTTAAGCCCATCACTTTTGATGATTTGAAGCAGGCTATGGAAAAGTTGGCTTCAATGAGGACGAATCTGGGTGGTATAACACAAAACCTTGATGACCTCAATGTGGCTTTACTAAAGCTCAGTAAGAAAACCTACAAAACAAGGTTTATGGTCAAACTTGGAGAGCATATCAAATCTGTTATAACAGATGATATTCAGCTTTTTTATGCCGAAGGGAGAACCGTATATCTCTATACTACACAAAATAGGAAATTTATTATCGATTATAAGTTGGAGGAACTGGAAGAGCTTCTGGACCCTGTACAGTTCTTCCGAACCAACAGATCGTTTATCATCAACATCAATGCAATCGAAGATGTGGTGGTTTACTCAAGTAGCAGGCTTAAAGTAACTCCCCGGCTGGATATAGACAAGGAGATAATAGTGAGCCGCGAAAAAGTTTCTGCTTTTAAAGACTGGTTTAACGGGCTGTAAGCAATTTTCTTAATACTTCCGCACTTACTAGCCTTCATAGAATCTGGTATCTTCATTATCACCTACCAACCTGACCGTCTTACTGAATTTCAATCCAAGCTTTTCGAGTAGTTTACCTGAACGGAAGTTATCTGGTGAAGTAATGGCCACAATTCTATTCAAGCCCAGTACCGTTTTGCCATAAGTAAGCACTGCAAAAGCTGACTCATAAGCGTACCCCATTCCAGTGTACTCGGGCAAAAATGCGAAACCAATATCAGGGTCTCTTAAGGCATCTCTATTCAGTATACCACATAAACCAATTGGAGTACCGTTTTTCAACTTTACCAGATAAAGCCCAAAGCCATTGGCCTTATAGCTTTTTAACGGTCCATCCTCAATATACTTTTCAGCACCTTCAAGGTCCCTGACCTTCTTATCTCCAATGTATTGTAACCAGGATGGTTCATTTACAATTCTGAGAATAAAAGGAGCATCTTCCAAAACCAATTTGAACAAAGTTAGACGTTCTGTCTCAAGTACACTTTCCCCTGTTATCATTGTTCGTAAGCCATATTTAACAAAGTATTTACTGTTTTCCAGTTTCTGGTAGTAGCAGTCACCTTGAGTTTACTTTCAAAAAAGTTATTGGTTAATTTTGTTCTGCCATATCCATTAGGACAAAACAGGTATACCTCCTTACCATTAATTTTAAACTCATCAGGAAGATATCCTGAAGCATCAATTTTACTCATGTTTTCATCATTTGCAGGTTCTGCCAGAAAGGTCACGTGTAACTTTCCAGGATCTTCATTCCTTTCCTTCAAAAATGGGTTATTGATGATCACCTGCTTCAACTCCTCTGCACCGGCAACAATTACAGGAACCTTATAGCTGTACTCTTCCTTAATCTTCTGCTGGAGTTTTTTGGCCAGGACAAGTGGATCTATTGGTTTATAATCAAATATAACATTGCCGCTTTGTATATAGGTTTTTACGTTTTGGAAACCTAAATCAGTCAACCTTGCCCTGAGATCATCCATTTTGATCTTATTAGCCCCACTGACATTGATGCCTCGCAGTATTGCAATGTATGTTTGCATCAAATACTATTTGTTATTCTGATTCTTTAACTTTTGCCACAACAATGACCTTTCTGCTAAAGGCAAATTTAAAATAAAGCAAAAGGATGCTTAAGAAGCATATAAAGCCATTGGCTAGAATTACCGGCCAGAGGTTAAGTGCAACACCATAGGCAAGCCAAACGAGTGTACTTGTAAAGACTATTAGCATCATATAAAGGCTTAAATCTCCCACACTTTTTGTCTTCCACACTTTATAAACCTGCGGAATGAAAGTAATGCTACTCAGAAGGGCTCCAGTATGCCCGGCTATTTCGATCCAGTTCATGTTTTAAATATCGTTTATAAGTGATAATAAACGAAGCCTTTCTGCATTTGTTAGGCAAACTTTTTTTACTGAAACCGAACTGCACAGAACTTCAGTCACCTGCATGTGCAGGAAAACGTAATATCCCGGGTTTCATTATCATTAACAACAGGCACTATATTCCAATTGCGCTCCTTTGTACGGGTATCAACACATTCCTTCCCTACAGGACAGCTTATATAATCGCAAGGTACTGCAATATCAATTTCCCATTGCTTTGCTTCAAGGTTAGTACGTACAGTCTCCACGCTATACTCACCATTGGGGTTTAAAGCTACATTCTCAGTCCAACTCTCGGGGCTATTGGTAGAATCTTTATAATGCAGCTTAATCATCATCTGCACTGATTCAGGAACAGTTCCCTGACACTCATTATTAACAGTAACATCTCCACTAAGCTTATATTGTCTTAGTTTTGGTCCGCAACTGCTCATTGCAATTATAACTACAATTAGAAATAAAGTATATAATCTCATAGTTCCGATTAATTATTTAAATAGAATTTATAAAAATATTTTCAAAACCATTATAATATGTATGTTTTTGACACATATATAACTTTTACAAATTATATTTTACGCAAAGGCTAGCCATAATAGTAATAGCAGTATCTCCCCTATTTTTCTAATCAACTTTAAAGTGGATTTTTGTAATCGGCCTATCTTTAAGGCAGAACTTAGAAGTTTATGGGATTAAAAATTCTGGTTATACGATTTTCATCAATTGGAGATATAGTGCTTACCACTCCTGTGGTTCGAAATTTAAAGACGCAGCTTGATGATGCACAGATTCATTATTGCACAAAACAGCAGTTCCGATCTATTATAGAATCCAATGTCTACATAGACAAGGCTCACTACCTGCAAGGTGGATTGAATGACCTGATCAAAGAATTAAAAGCCGAGAAGTTTGACTACATTATCGACCTGCATACCAACTTACGTACACGAATCATCAAAACCCGACTAGGTGTCAAAAGTTACTCTTTTGATAAGCTTAATTGGGAAAAATGGCTAATGGTAAACTTGAAGATCAATAAGCTTCCCAACAAGCACATTGTAGACCGATACATGCAAACTATAGCTCCCTTGGGCGTTAAGATGGATAACCTCGGACTTGATTACTTCATCCCGGACAAAGATATTGTTCCCCTCGAATGGCTACCCGAATCTCATAGAGAGGGATACATTGCCTATGCTATTGGGGCACAACACAACACAAAAAAACTTCCTCTCAAAAGGATGATTGAGCTCTGCGACAAGATCAACAAACCCATTGTGCTTCTTGGAGGTCCTGACGATACTGAAACCGCTGAAGCTATTGTCAAGTTTTTTGAAAAAACTGAGAAATCGGCGCCTATGGAGGAAGGGTTAACCAAGATGAATAAAAAAGTACTCATTTATAATGCGTGCGGGAAATATAACTTGAACCAGTCGGCATCACTAGTAAAGCAGGCAAGGTATGTGTTCACCCATGACACGGGCTTAATGCATATAGCGGCAGCTTTTAAAAAGGAGATATTTAGTATCTGGGGCAATACGATCCCATTGTTTGGGATGTACCCTTATAAAACCAAATTCACGATTTTAGAAAACAACAAAATCAATTGCCGACCTTGCTCTAAAATAGGATACTCCAAATGCCCGAAAGGACATTTTAAGTGTATGAACAATATCGTTTTTGATTTCTATTTACCTTAATAGCAAATAAGTACTCCTCACCATGCCTGAGGAGTACCGCTTCATTAACTCTTTAATTCTTCCCTCCAAGCTGGATATAACGGTTTGAAATATGCCACTGATTTCGGAGTGTTTATGCCAGTGATTACGGTTCAAAA
>NZ_JAEUGD010000040.1 GCF_016775155.1 Fulvivirga marina
TCTGAGGCGATTAAATGCTTTCCAAAAACCTTCGCGAGGAAATTGCTCAGCCTTTGCCTGCAATGCTGATATTATAGGCTCATCATTCTTAATAGACTGATAATAATATACCGATTTGGCTAGATTTAGCACACGGCACGCCCTGCTGATGCCACAGTTCAGTTCCTTCTGTACTTCTTTAACGAGCTGCTTTTTATGACAGGGCTTTAAAGCTTTTTTTCTATAATCTCTTTAGCAAGTTTGAGATCAAGGGCCAGTTCAGTATACATATGTTTTAACCTTCGGTTTTCTTCCTCAAGGTCCTTCAACTTGCGAAGCTCTGAAGCTTCCATTCCGCCAAAGCGCTGACGCCATTTGTAAAATGAAGCCTGGCTAACGCCGTGTTCACGACTGATCTCTGCTGCCGTTTTTCCTGCATCAAACTCTTTTAAGATGCTGGCAATCTGCTGGGGTGAAAATCTTTTCCTTTTCATAAAAACAGTTCAAATTTAAGTTGTTTTCTCTACTTTTAAACTGTCCTATTTTCGGGGGTGCTTACACTTGTTAGTGTGTAGTTTTATTTAAAATTTTTAGCAACTTCAAGATTAGTGGTTAAGGTTGATACCTTAACTTTTTTAGAGTAGTATTTTTTATTAAACGTATCAGTAACCAAGACTTTGAGAGTACTGTTTTTGTTCAGATCGTTCAGAAAAGCATTGTGTAGAGAACTTATTGAGAAGTTGTATGAATATTGCTGACCAGGTTCTAACCGCACTGGAAATGATCCTGTGTTAACAATTGGATACCAGTAACGTTGATTATCTATTTTTTGAGAAGTTCGAATAGAAATATTTTTTATGAATTTGTTTGAAGGGCTTGTATTAGTGACTACAACAGTAAATTTAGGATCCCCCGTTTCTAATTGGCTTACACCGACAGTTTGAATGAATTGTTGATAGATTGTAGTTTCAACTTTAATATTAGCAAAGCGCCTTTTTGTCCAAGAGAACGAAGGTTTAAATACAAAATTGATTAAAAAAGTTAGTAGGGCGATAGTAGCGGAAATTGTAGCAATACTGATTGCTATATTGTGCTGGTGAAACAGGAGGCTGACATAGAAGTCCCAGGTTTTTTCGAAAAAACTTAACATAGACTATTGCGCCAATCTTTGAATATGCTTTTTAGTAATAAAAGCATCGATAAGTTTTTTGATAACATTCCTATCCTCTTCGTCCATCTCTTCAATGGCCTTAAACTGGTTGATCAGTTCAGGGTCAGAGAGCTTGGTTTTAGCCTTTTCAGAAGAAGAGCCATAGATCAGGAAATCTGGTGAAACTCCTAAAGCATCCGCAATGGCCGTTAAAGTTTTGGCCGGTGGCTGAGCGTCCTTGGTCTCATACCTTCCTATCTGCGCATAAGAAATACCAACCCTGTCGGCCAGCTCCGATTGCGACATGCCCATCTCTTTCCTTAGTTGTTTTATTCTGTCCCCAAGACTGCTCATAATATTGCTTAAATAGAGTGTTTGAAGGGTAAAAGTAGCAAAAGAGCGGCAGAATCACCAGTTTTATGCTACATAAACGAGATATTGTGCGGCAAATTGATTGGAATTAGTTTTGCTTTTTTGTAGCATTGTGCTGCAAATATGTAGCAAAAATATTTTTTTATGGCAAACCAAAAAAACACATCATTCAACACCGCGAACCCCGACCATATCACCTATGAACACCCACCCTTGGAAATCACCGTACTAGGCGGCATCCGCCTCGAAGGGCTGGACAGGATGCGCGCCACCCTTAAAATCAAATCAGAAGAGCAGCAAGCCATCCGGCACAACCTCGACCTGTACAACAACATCCAAGTAGAAAAACTCGTCCGGAGAGTAGCCGAAAGACTGGAAACCGGCACCAGTATAGTAAACGAAGCACTGGCCAGCCTGACCGAAGCCCTTGAAGACTACCGGATGCATGAAATAGAGCGCATAGCATCCGCAGGTCACAACCAAAAGAAATACCTTACCCCCGAAGAGACCAAAGCCGCAGAACTCTACCTGTCAGCCCCGAACCTGATGCAAAGGACAATGGAAGACATAGGCCGTGCCGGCGTGATCGGCGAAGAAAACAACCGCCTGTTAATGTACCTGATCTTTACCAGCCGCAAAAGGACAAGCCCCCTGCAAGTCATTAGCCTCGGCAGCTCCGGCATAGGCAAAACCCACCTACAGGAAACCGTGGGCGCACTGATCCCCGAAGAAGACAAACTCGAGATCACCACCCTGAGCGGCAACGCCTTCTATTACTTCGGCCAGCACGAACTAAAAAACAAACTCATCCTGATCGAAGACCTTGACGGAGCCGAAGACGTACTTTACCCCTTGCGCGAGATCATCAGCAAAAAGAAAGTGACCAAAACCGTAGTCGTAAAAAACACCAGAGGCGAAACCAAAACCATCACCCTGAAAGTAGAAGGCCCCGTATGCGTAGCAGGCTGCACCACCCGCGAATCCATCTACGAAGACAACGCCAACCGCTCATTCCTGATCTACATAGACGAAAGCAAAGAACAAGACAGGAAAATCATGGACTACCAGCGCGCTGACTCAGCCGGACGAATAGACAAAGCAGCCCAACGCCACATAGCAGAACTACTGAAAGACACCCAACGCATCCTGAAACCCGTGCAAGTCAGGAACCCCTACGCAGAATCCCTTCACATCCCCGAAGAAGTATTCAAACCCAGAAGAACCAACGCCCACTACTTAGCCTTTATAGAAGCCGTCACCTTCTACCACCAATACCAGCGAGAAAAGCAATACGACAAAGAAACCGGAGAAGAATACATCGAAACCACCCTTGAAGACATCGAAGCCGCCAACCACCTGATGCAGGAAGTATTACTACGCAAATCAGACGAACTGAACGGCGCCACCCGCAGCTACTTCGAACAACTGAAAAGATGGCTGACAGAAGAAGACAAAAACAGCTTCACCAACATATCCGCCCGACAAGCCCTGAGAGTCAACGCCAGCAACCAGAAACGCTACATGATCGCCCTGCAGGAATGGGGACTGGTACGCAAAATAAAAGGAGACAAAAAGAACGGTTACGCCTACGAAGTCACCAGCCACGAAGACCAGCACCAGCGGACAAAAAAGATACAAAGCATACTGGATGAGATAGTTACCACCCTGAAAACACAACAAACCAAAGGGAAGCAGACCAAGAAGCCCGAAAGAAGTTCAAAGTAAAAAATGAACCACATAAAAGCCAAAACAAGCAGCAAACCCATAAAACCGAAGAAGTTCACCCCAAAACCAAAACACATACCGGAGCAAAATTAAAAATGAGAAAACTACCCCTTCAAACCCCAGCCTTCCGATACCTCGAAAAGAGCTACGGCCAATGGCTCGACATACTAGGCTACGCCCCAAGCACCGTAAAAACATTCCCCACCTACATCCGCGAGTTCCTGCACTATATGGAAAAGAACGGCTACACCCAAATTAACCAGATAGACATCCCCATGATCAAAACCTATTACCAGGCACTCTCCCAAAGGAGCCACCAGCGGCAAGGCGGTAGCCTCTCCAACAACTACCTGAATGCCCACCTGAACGCCATAGACAGACTACTGGAATACCTGCGCAAACAAGCAAGGATAGAGATCCCCCCGTCAGGCATCCCCAAAGAAACCCCCAACCCCGAAACCATTACACCCCTCACTTTAGCACAGGTAAAAAAACTCTACCAAGCCGCCGACCTGCGGGTAGAAGCCCAGGAAGAAACCTATCACCGTTCCGACCGTCCCGCCCTTGCCCTTCGGGACAAAGCCCTGTTGGCCGTATTTTATGATTGCGGACTACGCAGGACAGAAGGCGAAAACCTGAACCTCTCAGACCTCCATTACGACAGCCGTTTGCTGGAAGTAAGAAAAGGCAAAGGCGGCAAACCCCGCTTTGTACCCCTAAACCAAAGCGCAGCAAACCACCTGCAAAACTACCACTATGAAGGCAGGCCAGTATTAATGCGCACAGGAACAGAAGACGCCTTTTTCCTGAACTACAAAGGACAAAGGGCGGGCGGCAACCTCTTAAACAACCGCCTGAAAGCACTGCAACACTACAGCGGGGACACCACCCTGCAACAAATGCCGTTGCACCTGCACGTCCTGCGGCACAGCATCGCCACCCACCTGCTATACCACGGCATGAGCCTCGAACACGTGTCCCGCTTCTTAGGCCACGCCTCACTGGAAAGCACCCAGGTTTACACACACCTTGTCGAACAAAGCTTTGGCGAAGGTTGACTTAATGGAAAAAGTTTATGGATAACCAGCAATTATATACCACATACCTGCAAAATAGAGGCTGCTCAAAAAGCACGATCGACAGCTACCACCATTTTTGTGAACACTTTATCAGGTGGGCAGAAAACAAACATATGGAAATAGAATATATTACCTACAGTGAGTTGTTGGACTATATAGCCAGCCGGAAAGGGAAAGTGACCCAAAAAACGATACAAGGCTGCATGATAGCCATAACCCACTACTTCGAAGCGCTGGTACAAACAGAAGTCATAGACCAAAACCCTGCCCGTTACCTTGATATTAAAGCCCCCAACAACAGGAAGCTATACGCCATACTCAGCCGTCAGCAACTCGACAACCTGTACCACAACTTTGATATCAATGCCAGCCGCAAAACAAAACCTACCGCCAAAGCCTCGGCCATACGCAACAAAATAACCGTTGGGCTAATGGCCTTCCAAGGCCTTGACAGCACCGCCCTGTCACAACTCAGGGTACAGGATGTAGACGTATTGGGAGGGAAAATAACCGTAAAAAGCAGCCGTACCCATGCAGGCAGAAACCTCGCCCTGCAAGCCGTCCAGATCATAGAACTAGACCGCTACATCAACCAGACCCGACAAGAACTGCAATACCACTTTAAGCAGGAAGACAGCGACCAATTACTGGTTACCGGCTACGCCCATTTTAACCAGTCCCTGCGAAGGCTTCCTAAACGCCTGCGCAAGCAAGAGCCACAACTGCAATCCCTGCGACACATCCGCGCCAGCGTGATCACCCACTGGCTGCGACAATACAACCTGAGAGAAGTGCAATACATGGCAGGCCATAGAAAAATACTAAGCACCGAACTCTACCAGCGCAACGACATCGAAGGCCTACAGGCAGATATTGACCGCTTCCATCCAATGAATAGAAAAGAAGAAGAATAAAAAAGAATAGCCATGACCAGTAAAAGCAGAAGCCCATAGGCAAAGAGCATTGAATTAGATAATTTTACTTCCAAAAGCCACAATAAGCACGTTTGCTATAAAATTAAACATACCCGCTATGCTTCTAGTCAGGAAACGATCTAGGCCGCCCATTGTGGCGCGGTGGAAGGGCTAAGGCGGGTTCTTTAACTTCCAAAAGTCACAAAAATGAAAACATTAAACCTTATCGAGCTGCAAGAGCTCAAAGAACACATAGAAAACAACTACGCTGGCGACTATGCCGCACTAAGCCTTGAATTATCCAAAGCCGTTTACCTGCTCCATTACCTTGAAAATGATGAGATATGCCGCCACGATGTGCAAGGCACCTGCTTTGCATTGCAGCAGCTAAATGAGTGCTTCCACCATGCACACCACCAGCAATGGCAGCAGCAATTTGAATAGAGAGCCAGAAGAAAGCCCCTGCAATGTGTAGGGGCTATAATGAAACCAAAAGTAAGAATGAAAATGTTATCTTTACATAAATCAAAACAAGGTCATATGGATATCCAGTCAGAAAAGCTTTTTCTAATAGAGCAACTTGCGAGAGTTCAGGATCTTAACATTATTGCCAGAATTAAAGCAATATTGAAAGAAAGCGGTGAAGCTACAGTTGGTTATAAGGGAAATGGAGAAACTATTAACCAATCTGAACTGGTTGCCCGCGCTGAAGCCTCTAACCAATCTATAAAAGAAGGGCGCACTAAAAGCATTGAGCAACTTCGGAAAGAGGCAAGGAACTGGTAATTAAATGACTGTAGAACTAACTGATCTTGCCGAAGAAAGCCTTCGGGAGATACACTGCCGTTTTCCTAAAAGTAAAGCCCAACAGGTAGTAGATAAAATATTGGATAGGGCAGCAACATTGTCCACCCTTGCCAGCAGAGGTCGTATAGTTGAAGAACTCCGCAACCTTAACCAAGGACATCGTTTTGTTCTTGAAGGAGATTATAAGATCATATATCTACAGGAGGGAGAAACTGTTTATGTTACGGACATCTTCAACATGAGTAAACATCCTGAAAATATCAGAAAGAGATATCTGTCACGCTAAAAACCCACCGCACAAATCCACCCGCCATGATGGTAAATGTTTTTGGTCGGGCATTTAGCCACTCCCAAAAAACAGCAAGGTAAAATCGGTGTTCGTCCGCTGCTCTCTCAGACTGCGCTTGCGTAAAAAGCAAATCCCCGCGCCTTAAACCGTTACACTATTTAGCCGACACACAAGGCCGATTTGCTTTTTACTCCACTTGCTTCGTTGCGCTGCTCCTCACGGCTGTTCCTATTTTTATTTTTGATTGATTGATGAGCCTCCGGCAGGTAGGCAAAAATAAAAATCCACAGCCCGTGTTATTGCTCGCCTTCGCTCCTCAGTCAGACACAGCCAAGCCGTCCCG
>NZ_JAEUGD010000041.1 GCF_016775155.1 Fulvivirga marina
AATTACGCAACTCTTAAAGTGGCATAGTAACACCGAAATGACTGGCATAGTCCGACCGAAATAACCAATGATCATGGAAACGCGATTGCCATGCAAAATCTGCATGTATTTTCCGGCATTCGAACGTGGTTCGCCCCCTGTACCATCGTACGATTTTCGACAGGTTGTCGTGCAACATGGGATTTTTATTACCGGTTATTCCGCCAGGTGGGTTGGGTGATTCTGGATGGGGTTGTGATCCGAATTCCGGTTGATCCGGTTCCACCACGTTGGTAGAGACGCGATTAATCGCGTCTCTACCAACGTCCCCAACCAATAACCCATCGCCATCGTCCACATCCCGTCCAAACCCACCATCCGGTTTATCAATAATCACAATCCCATGAACATGATTGGGCATAACAATATGATTGCCCAATTTGGCAAACGGAAATTGATCGGGAATTTTCAACCAACATTCATGGGACATATGGTATCGTCACCGCGAGGCACGAAGCGGTCCCCATATTCTAAGCTCTGCTCTTCTTATAATTTGGAGACTATTTGCCTACTGATTTCTGCAGCCATAATCCCAGAATGATGCACGTGCAGAGGCAATACGGTATTTGTTTTGGTAGGTGTCGGACATGGATACTTTCTATATACGTTTTAATTTCATGTATAGAAAATGTGCTTTTTCTATACATGTATACTTTTAAAATAGATGTGTAAACCTATGGGGAGGGGTTACTGTGGAGATTCTCCTGAAACAAAAAAACCGCGAAATTCGCGGTCTTAAATCTATCTTTTTATTTCAATAAATCTTAAAATGCAGGAGTATAACCTTTAATATACTCTGGCTTATACTCTTTAACCGAGGATAAATATTTCTTAGTATCAACTATTCCTTTCTTAGTTGAATTACTATCTGTATTATCAGTACTAGTTTGTTTCTTCAATTGTTTTTCCATAATTAAGATTACTTATCTCACCAGAGTTTTACTCAAAAACTACATCTTCCTCTATCATCTCGGCTATGTTCATTGTAGGAAGTACAAATTGATCAAACTTCGTATTATCAAGCTTTGCATGTAATATACCCCTTGCAGTGCCAACAGTAAGTGCGGAAAGATGGATGAAAAAATCTTTCGGAATTATGTATTGACTGCTTTTTTTATCCAAAAACCTCAGAAAAGCCTTTTGTTCAATATCAAAATGACAAGAAGTTTTCAGGATTATGAATGGTCCTTTCTCGCATAAAAAGGATATCTCAAACCTAACCGCCAGGCTATGTTCTTCCTTATCGATACCAAATTTGAAGCCTGATTCAAGAGTAACTTCCTCTTTTTCTTTATAGTTGCTTTCTATCGTAGCAAATTCCTCTGTTACAATAGTTTTAATAGCAAATGGAATTATTTCGTTTTTTGACATACTTATCCTTCCATTTCATAATGAGATTCTTCAGCAATCATCCTTTCCTTGCTGAACCCTTGAGCATAGATTTTTCTACTTACTTTCTGATTCTCACTAATTTTAATACTGCTTGGGCTTTTCACAATATATGAAGTTTTAAATGTTTGCCGAACCAGTCCTTCATGAATAAAGAACATTCCTCCCTCACTCTTCTTCACAACAATTTCATCAGAAGAAATTACAGAAATTAGCTCAATACCCAGGGCGCTTTCTATTTTGGTAATAGTTTCCAGTTTCAGGTTTTCCCTGCCCTTCAATATTTTATTCACCTGCTGCGGGCTCACCTCTAAAAGCTCTGCCAGGTTCTTTTGGCTTAGCCCCTTATCCCGCAGGGCCCGACCAATTTTGATCGCAATTTTGGCCGATTTCCTCAACCAGGCTCTGTTAGCCTTGCGATAAGCATTGTCTTCCCTCCATTTACTATCCACGCCTTCAACCAAATAACTGTTGAAGGCTTCAATACTTTCCTTGCTTTCTCTGTTCTTCATAGATTTTATTCTAGATCAATAAACTTATCTGAAGCGGTGTTCAATTTTAATGCATCTCGTACGATACTCATTTTTGTCAATTCCAAATCAGTATGTTCTCTTTCCTGCATGGTTTTGGTCAGCTTGATAGCCCCACCTGTGATAACATAACCATCAGCGAATTTTACTGCATAAATTCTTAGCCACGTTTTGCGTTCGCTGCCTTTTGCTTTTTGTTTTTGATAATCCTTGATTTGATATTCTCTATCATTTAACGGTCGAAAAAGATTATCCAGGTTCGCTCCTTCATCTTCTTCTAAGGCTTCAAAGAGCTCATACGATTCATCATAAGTAGTGTCTACTGCCTCGTCTACGGTTATGCGCCCATAAAAACCTGATTGTAAATCAGCCTTATGTCCTTCAAAAAAATCTTGCAGCCATATAATATCAGACCAGTTATCTTGTAGTATTCTTAGAACATGTGCAAGCTCTCCTTCCCATTGAACAGCCCATAGTTTGTTTTTAAGAGTTTCAAATATACGATGTATTAACATATAATCAACCTACAAGTTTATTTTTAAGTTCATTTTGTGCTCTATCAGTTTCTTCACATCTCATAGGTAGTTATATATTTTCCAAGCCCTTCGCTATTAGTTCGTTACTTGTTTGCCGTTTTACTTACACCTCCAAAAGAAAACCTCCTTACAAAAGGAACATGTGCATTGAACTGCGAGCCAGTGTAATTCAATAGTTCTGAAATGTGACTATTTTTTTCAATAATGATTTTGATTTGGTTAGACCTCTCAAGAAAATCTGACAACTGCTTATCAGGCTTACTGTCAAATTCTTTGAAAAGAAAGTGAGCCTGCTCTCTGTATTTTCCAAGATTCACTGCCAAAACAAACATGATAGCCAAAAATTCTTCATTCTGCTTTATCTCATCATATCGCAACTGTTCATGAGCACGTATAATGCGATAGATGTTAATGAAGCGTTTAATTGTTCTTGGGGTATTGCCAACCAAGCAAATTATTTGTTGTAGAAGCTCATATTCTTTGTTTGAAATTCTAAGATCTTTTGGATGAATTCGAGAACCTTTTGCTCCGTCATTTGATCCAGGTTCAGAGTTTTCTTGAAGAGCTTCAATGACCTTTTGGAATTCATTATCACTTACCTGTTTTATTTCTTGTGACTCTAATTCCGACTGTAACGCTTTCAGCTCTTCGGATGTAAGCTTTTCTACTTGGGTTGATGTTTCAATTTGATTTTTAAGAATCTCTTTTACCATATTTTGAGCATCATGTTCTGTTGCGTCCTTTAATTGAAAGGGTATTTGAAAGATTTTCTCCAGATATTCATCTGGCTTAATTTCTTCTCTTTCCCCCGGTGAGTCAAAATTGTTCGGGGCTTGCTGTTTGTAATTTAAGGCATTGTAAACACATCTTTTATCAATACCTACAACAACATTAAACAATGGGAATGCCATCAATAAATGAACGGCCTGAATAACCTCTAATACTTTTGTGTCAGTGCACCTGTCAAGATCATCGATGTAGAGAATTATACGGTCAAGAGGTTTTTTAAATAATTTTGTGAGTTCATCATGTTCTTTTTTCTTATCCTTTTGTTCATTTTGGACTTCTTGCCGAGCTTTAACATCTACTTCTATATCTCTAAAAAGCTCACTAAGAGTTTCGAAATCCTTTCTTATAATTGAAATAAGACCAAGGTGAGCCTCATATGTTTTATCTCCATTCCTCCTTTTGATAAAGTTATAAAACGCTCTTTTTGCTACAAAATGATTCAAAGTATACTCTAAATCGGTAATCTCCTGATCTATTCTATTAAGTTTACTCTGAGCCAACAACATTTCAGAGCTTTTCTCTTTTATCTGTGTCTCCAGCAGTTGAAGTCTTTGATCATAGTTAAATTTAGCCTCTTCTAACTCCTGATTATATCGATTTTTGTAATCAATAACCGGCTGAATAAGTTTCCTGAAATTTTTATACGATTGATGAAATTTCGCAAATACAGGCCCCACAATGCTGAAAAATATTGTTATATGACGAGCTGTTTCATCAATAAAATTACTTACAAGCCCCCAAGGATTAAACCAAACAAATAGAAGAACGAGTGTTGAAAAGAAAAAAGCTAATATGTAGCGCCATGAAAAACTACTTAAATTCTCATAAAAAGTCACCCAGGATGTCAATTCCTTATACAGGACATCAGGTGAAAGCTCATTGATCCTTTCTTTTGATATACCGTATTTATTTAACTGCACCTTAATTTCATCCTCCAGAGCAACTTTCTTTCGGACGTTATCAATTATTACTTTTAAATTCTTGTTTGCAACCTCATCCAGTAAATCCTGCTTACTTTGCTTTAGTTCATCTATCTTAGTCTGGGTTTCCTGTTTCTGCTTTTGGAGCTCTTCCTTTTCATTTGTTGTAATCTTTTTTTCGGTTGATAAAATTTCCAGCTTCTCACTTAGCTTTTGTCGTATCTCTAATTTCGCGTTCTTTCCTTTACTGCTATTAGTGATGTATTCATCCAGTTTCTCAAATATACTCGCAACCAAACCAGCCCATAGATTAGCATCAAGGTAAGACCATGCATTAAATTTAATTTGAGCTATCCCCTTACAAAACGGCTCTTCATCATTTTTCACATCAGGATCAACATCTTCGACAAACGCCTGATTAACCGATAATTCATCAATTCGTTTGGATAACTGCTGCATAAAAAAACTCTTACCGGAGCCCCAAGGCCCGAGTAAAGCAATGGCTAGAGGGGGCTGTACTTGCCTTGAGGCAAGCAACAAGGCAAAGGCTCGGATATCATTCTCTATATCCAATAAATCCTTTGTAGAGTAGGCTACGTCATTGTCAAAGCCTGTTAGTTTAATTTTATTTTTAATATGTTTTGTTATCTCATGCTCTATTTCATCTTCGGCTAAGAATGGGGTGCTAATGCTCAGCTCTGTGGAATTAATAATTTCCTCAAAAACAGACCTATGAACTCGCCATAGATTACCCTGAAGTTTTTCTGAATTCAAAAGTAATAAATCAAAATTTGGAAGTTGCTCTAGTTTTTTTCGAGAAACTGCCCTGGTAAATTTATACAGCAGTTTAAAGTGTACCTGATTTCTTTGAGGGTAAATCTCATAAACTTCAAAAAGTCCTTTTACCTCTCTATTTGGTGAAGCCTGAAAGCCTATAACTAAATCCCCTGGGTGGAGATTATAGAGATCAGACTTTATATCAAGATTACTAAAAACAACATCTTCATTATAGATAGAATCTACATTAAAATCCTCTATTATTAGTCGATCCTGAGTAACGTTCAACCACCAGTAATAGTCACTGGAACGATGTAAAATTAAATTCTCTATGGCTGCAATTTTCCGAACTTCTTTGGGATCATTGATCTCAAAAGCACTTGTAATGTTGCTTCTCACTTTTTTGTATGAATCCACTATTGATCCCTCAGTAAAAGAATTGTCAGCTTGTTGCTTACTACCACTCCTCTCTTCTATAAGCTTCACTCCCCACTTTTCCTGAATGTCAGGATACTTATACAATTCTGTTTCAATCCAACCAAGATCAAAAACCTCAAATTTTCCTGCAATTAATTTTTGCATATAGGCATTAAGCTGATTAGCTATATTTTGATGAACTCTTGAGAAAGCCACTAGTAAGTATGATAATGGCTTCAACTCTTGAACATGAAGCTCCATCTTCTTTAACAGCCTAAAGGTTTCAGTAATTTTTGTTTGTCCCAATATAGAAGCGACTACATCCGGAGCAGGGGAATTTGCTTGATTTTGCCACAGATCAGGTCCCTTCTTTCCCTTGGCAGAAAAAGGCTGCAAGTCTAATCCAAATACTTGATTTAGAAGATCCTGTGCCAGACCTTCCTTAGATTTATCGCTTATCTCATCAAAATTAAACTTGCTCATTTCAAAATTTCATTAGATTTCCTTGCCCTTCAAGAACATTATGCACTGAACCAGATATTTTTATACAGAAGATGTACAATCACAAAAGGGCTTTGGAAAATAATAAAATATTTGCAAACCGTTTCCTTTTTCTTTTCTGGACCATCTGACATTTACTTTCCCAATGACCATTTAGGGTTTCTCAAACACCTGCCTACCAAATCCCCAAAAATTCCCTTAATTTACACCCATGAATGTACGCCTGACCCAAGAGCAAAAAATCAAAGTCCTTAACTCGGAAGATGTGTATCGTGTGATGCAGCAGGTGCTGCTGCGGGAGAATAAGATCCGCAGAAACCAAGAGCACTTCTGGGTGGTGGGGCTGGACAATAAGAATAAGATCCTTTTCATTGAGCTGATCAGCCTTGGGGCTGTCAACCGGGTGCAGGTGGCGCCGCCGGAGATTTTCAGGATGGCGATCTACAAGCTGGCAGTGCAGATGATCCTTGTGCACAACCACCCGAGCGGCGAACTCACACCATCTGAAGGTGATAAGGATGTTACAGACAAAATGATCAAAGCGGGCCAGATGCTCAACATTGAGGTGAT
Source organism: Fulvivirga marina (assembly GCF_016775155.1). Classification (GTDB taxonomy): domain Bacteria; phylum Bacteroidota; class Bacteroidia; order Cytophagales; family Cyclobacteriaceae; genus Fulvivirga; species Fulvivirga marina. The sequence goes on from NZ_JAEUGD010000041.1 coordinate 6,469, forward strand.
TGACCACCTCATCATCTCCGAAAAGGAGTATTTCAGCATGGCGGATAAGGACATTATCGAAGAACTGAAAAACAGCCACAATTATGTGCTGATGGACAGGGAAAAGGCGCTTTTGATCAGTATGAAGATTGATGCGGCGAAGGAAAAAGGCAGTAAGGAAAATAGTGCAGAGATAGCAAGGAAGATGCTTGACAAAGGCTATGACACCAAAACCATCAAAGAATTAACCGGGCTTAGTAAGAAGGAGATTACTGCGCTGAAGGAGTAGTTTTGGTTCTTCGAAGTTAGACCAATTGAGTCCGTTCTTCATAATCAGGAGATTGCTTTGTCGTTCGTACCTCTCTCCGCGCAATGACGATGATATCGACTCGGGCTGCACACAAGTAATTGGTAATCAATACAAATAAAATCATATAACCTCGTCATTCTGAAATTTTCGTAGTGTAGCGGAGAAAATATTCAGAATCCCTCGGAGTGGAATACCTGCTTAAATAACCTCACAAGCCTTGATTGAACTGTGGAGAAACACCCTTATAATCCCCTCAAGGGGATAGTGTGAGTGCCCTAAATTGAAGATTCATTAAAGATATAATTAGTTCTTCGTAGCAAGGGGATTGCTTCCTCGTACCTCGTCGCAATGACGAGTTTAATTTAAGTTCCGTCATCACGAGGAGGTACGACGAAGTGATCTCCTTGATCGTGGCACTGACTAATCACTGCCCCGAACCCAGTTTTTCAACTATAGTTAAGGAAATTGCTTCCTCCCCGAAAGCTTTCGGGACAGGCTGTACCTCGTCGCAATGACGGTTAGTATAATCAAAATTATATACCCCGTCATTCTGAAATTTTCGTAGTGTAGCGGAGAAAATATTCAGAACCCCTGGGAGTGGAACACTGGCTTAAATTAACCTCACAAGCCTTGGATTGACCTGCGGAGAAACACCCCTATAATCCCCTCAAGGAGATAGTGTGAGTGCCCTAAATTGAAGATTCATTAAAGGTATAATTAGTTCTTCGTAGCAAGGGGATTGCTTCCTCGTGCCTCGTCGCAATGACGAGTTTAATTTAAGTTCCGTCATCACGAGGAGGTACGACGAAGTGATCTCCTTGATCGTGGCACTGACTAATCACTGCCCCGAACCCAGTTTTTCAACTATAGTTAAGGAAATTGCTTCCTCCCCGAAAGCTTTCGGGACAGGCTGTACCTCGTCGCAATGACGGTTAGTATAATCAAAATTATATACCCCGTCATTCTGAAATTTTCGTAGTGTAGCGGAGAAAATATTCAGAACCCCTGGGAGTGGAACACTGGCTTAAATTAACCTCACAAGCCTTGGATTGACCTGCGGAGAAACACCCCTATAATCCCCTCAAGGAGATAGTGTGAGTGCCCTAAATTGAAGATTCATTAAAGGTATAATTAGTTCTTCGTAGCAAGGGGATTGCTTCCTCGTGCCTCGTCGCAATGACGAGTTTAATTTAAGTTCCGTCATCACGAGGAGGTACGACGAAGTGATCTCCTAGATCGTGGCACGGTCTAATCACTACTTGAATCCAGTTTTTCAACTATAGTTAAGGAGATTGCTTCCTCCCCGAAAGCCTTCGGGGCAGGCTGTGCCTCGTCGCAATGACGGTAAAAAAAGCGATTCATCATAAACCCCTAAACTAACCACTATTACCGATCACTGAATACCGAATACTGATCACTGACAACAGGTCACTGGTCACCGATATCACAGCGACTCAATCACTTTCTTCAAAGAGGCTGTCTGCTTCCATTGCCCAAACTTCGATTGTAGCAATTCGTCTTCTTTGAGTTTGGCGCTGTCGCTGGTGGTTTCTTTGAGCAGCATGAGTAACTTTTTCAGGTTGCGCGCTGGCTCTTCGGGCATGTTTCTAAGGCAGTTGTGCAGCAAGATGAACATGCCTTCCTTGTGCTGTGGAGATACGGTGTACAGGTTGATAGCCAGGTCTGCGAAGCGCTTAACTGGAGAAAACTCCTGGGTGTAAGTTTTGGCAAGTGCGGCCCCTACCTGCGCATGGCTGATACGCTGGTTGAAGGTCTCGTTAACCCATATCTCTCCGGCAATGGTTCTGGCTGTTTTGTCACTGCATGTCATAGTGATGGCCAGGAAGTCGTGGGGCACTTTGCTGTATTCGTTCCAAATACCCGCCAGATACTCTAGCGCGCTGATCACACTTTTCTTATCTGACTCCGATGAAAAGGTAGACCACTTCAGTCCCTTTTCCATCAAGGAGACCAGCAGAGGACCGGGATTATTCGGGGTTAAGGATAGAAACCGTGCAATATCGTTGCTAAGTCCTTCAAGCCACTGTTCTTTAATCTCCATCTGAGCGTACAAACTGGAGTCAACCTTCTTTGATAAGAACTTCTTCTTAATAAACCCGACTACTCCTGAAATCGCATTTTCATTAGCATTTCTTTTTACCACCAGCTTTTTATGGTGATCCTTAAAAGAAATACTCTTACGTTTCTTGTAATCATACCGTTGGTTCATAAATGGTTCCAGGCCGGTATACCATTCAAATGCTCCTGTCAGTTTCTGTCGGTCATGTTGAGACCCTATCAAAGATTCAAGTTCTTCATATACTGCCTCTGGGTCTTTGGATATTGCTGCGGTAATCCATGCTTTTTGACGCTCAAAAGGTCCCGATAGCCTTTCATCTTCCGTTAGGTAAAAGATAAACAGGCGTTGCATTTCTGCATTTAGGGAAGAGTTAATATATTCTTTTGATACCTCTTTATAAGGGAAGCATCGGGCCAAAGCTATTTGTAAGTCCAGTTCATTGATGGGAATCTTCTTCTCCTGATACTGTTTAACCCTGTCCACCAGCACTTGCGGATCAATGAAACAAGGCAGGTGTGTAGGTGTTGAGAGCAGCGATGTACTATCCCCTCTGGATAACTTCTCCAAGGAATAAACCAGCATTTCTCTGAAAACAAAATACACCGGTGTAGACCCGCTGGTATGCCATGTTTTTAGGGGAGTGAGTCTCCTGCGGTACCACCCATGTTCACGATCCATCTCCACATCCTGATTGTAATAGGCAGTAGCCATATCATGAAGCACTTTGGCATCTTTTCCTTGCTCCTGCACCAACATTTTTCCATACTCAATAAAGAATGTCGCGAGCATATTGTCCAGGTACCCTACCCGGCTGTTCCAGTCTCCCATCACGGACTTATAAGCGCGCTGCAAGGCGGGTTCCAGTTTGGCTATATTGCTGCCCTTCACCTCATCTTGCAGGTGTATAAGACTGGCTATAAGTGCATCAAAATGGTGAGCCTCGTTATTATCAAAAGCCTGACTGCTGAGAAACATGAGTTCATCAAAATCTCTGGCAACGCCCAGCGGCCCCATGTCTTCTAAAGCCGGTAACTGGGCCGTTTCAAAGGCTTCTTCAGGTAACGGCTCTTCATCAGCCTCCTCAATGAGAAAAGCCACATGCCCCTTAGGCTCCGTCATTAGGGTACTCTGATACATGCTGATTTCGCCCTTTAAGGCCTCAGTTTCATCAGCATACTTCGCTATCAGTTTAGCCGCCCGTAGCTGTATATCGTTATCCTGCTGCAAAAAGGCCTGACAGGCATGAATACAAATCGTCTCTTTTAAGTCCTTATCCTTTCGGGCAATTTTATCCAGCACCATCAAGGCGGACTTCACCACCGACTTGGTTTCAGAAGTCAACAGCACAGGGGCATTATCGACAAAATCCTGACGGGCAAAGTCCTTTTGGGTCACTATTTTTTTAATGGCCTTGAGTGCTCCGTTGATCACCTTGCTATGTGGAGAGGTAAAAAGGGCCAGAATGTCGTGCTGATGCTCCAGCATTTCTTCATCAGTCGGCTCCAGGTAGAAGAACAAATCGATGAACCAACCTGAAGCAGATGTATTGAAATTTTTATTAGCTGCTTGTAACGATGAGCTCAATACCCTTTTCCTATTGAGTCGATCGGTCTCTATCAGTAGCTTAAAGGTTTCTTTCCAAGTATGCTCCTTTACCTCATCTACATAACTTATATACTGATCACTCCAGTGAATACTCGACTCATAATCAAACAAATACCAAATGTGCTTATCTAATGTTACTGGTCTCTTCCATAAGCCACCGGGCACATACCGCCACTTGTGGTCATTCGCCTGAGTACGAATGCTTTCCAGGATACGAATAACAATCAGCTCCGGGGTCAGGGTAACGTACCCCTTCTCCTCCAGGTCCACCAGTTCATCATAATTCAATGGAGTCTGCGCCCAGCTACCATCACTGATATCATTGATGTCTTTTTCCAGCCAGGTCGGACAGTACCACGGCAGGATTTGGTCCATCAGTGCTTTGGTCATTTGTCGCCTGGCTCCCCATGCCTTATTATAATCTCTCTGGTTATTACACACAAAAGAGAGTATAGTGAATATCTTTTTCTGAGCTTCTGTACCCTTGGGTGTGGAAGAGGTTCTAAAAACTGACCCTCCGCTACGCTCCTCTTTGAAGTTAAACTCCCAGACATACTCGAATTCCTTCAAAGCCTTAGCAACTTCTTTCTTTTCCTTTTTGTCTAACTTTTGAAGAAATGGAATAACCTCGCTTTCTTTTTCATTCTTAATGAGGTCACCAATTCGCTCAGCTGGGGTCATGAGATCAGTCATTTACCTGAAGTTTCTTTTTAGTAGCCAAAATATGTTTGCAAACCCCTCTTTCTCCCTGGTGTCGGGCAAACCAGGTGCATGTACAGCGCGCCTGTTCCCCATCAATAACCACGGTGTGGTTTACTCCGCTACCTTCCACACTCGCCTCCACTCTACCAGACTCTTCCGACACTATGGTCACCTTATTTTCTGCCACAAGCTTTTCAGCACCCTTTAGCCTGGGGTTAAGGCTTAAAATGCGGTCCATTTTGAAAGGTAGCCTTCTATAGAAGTATTCGTTATGATCAAGGTCAAAACCCAACAAGCCCATTGCAGCCAGCCGGGCAGTAATATTTTTAATCTGAGCCATATCCAATGATTCCTCAATGGCTAGCAAAGTGGGATTAAAGGCCTGATTGGCATAACTGTAGTTATCAAAAGCCTGTATCCATTCGTCAGGCACGTCCTCTATTAATGATTCCAGAGCCGCTCCTTCACCTGAGAAACCGCGCCAGTGGTCGCGACTCAGGGTAAGCGAAAACCTAACCGTCCCAAAGTAAAGCTGCCATGTTGTAGATTGCATATCAGGATGTGGAAACACCCTAAATTCATCAATCAAGGGAATCAATGGCTCCAGCAATTTAAGGCGGTGTACCCCGCCTATACAGATGGCATCGTTAGATTTCATAGGAGAAAACATCCACTGGTTTCCTCTCTTCACCAGATAGTAGTCTGTTTTCACTTTTCCCTTGGGGATGGTACGGAACAATTGAACCGCCTGTATCCGGTTGCCTTTCACCTCCTCCGTTGCATCTGCCAGGTAAATTTGTACCGTTGTCAGCCCTTTGATCCACTTTATCGGCAATGGCACCTTTCGCTCTACAGTCTTTTCTCCCTCACGGTGCAGCCCCACCTCTTTTTGCCCTACCGATAGCACCACGTTCTCATTTTTCCTGACTGCACTCAACGCACTGATCATAGGCGGGTTGAAGTCAACGTTTGTAGTGCCATTCTCTAAAAACTCTCCATCATGCCCGTCGGGCATCACATCCACACGTGCATATACACCCGCACAATGCGAAAAGCCCTCAAAGCGGATCCTCTCATTTCCGGCAGTCACGATCGGGTCTTTAAGCAGAGCCATCTGAAATGGCGATAGGTTAAAACTGGACTTTACCACATTGCTCAAAGTGATCAGGCACCGGCTTACTATGAATGGGTCTGTCAGCTTACCCCAGAAGAAGCATGGGCTATTGCCTTTCTGCACTTCGCTGTATTGTGCAAGAAACAATTCATCAGAAGTGCCGCTTTTTCTTAATGTTGAAGGTTGATTATAGGAGTAAGTAATTGTATCTGACATAGCCGGATCAGTTTTATAAATCCGTCTGAAACTAGCCAAAAATTATATTAAACAAAATTTTTTGAAGTTTGAATTAGGGAGATGACTTGCTTGATGACCAGAGTTGGAAGCAGGAAGACCAAAGTCCGAAATGGTTCTTGCTTTAGGGTTAGAGTAATTGGTGTTCAGTATAAAACCAAATTAATTAACTCGTTATTCTGAAATTTTTGTAATGTAGCGGAGAAAATATTGACAATCCTTCGGGGTGGAGCACTTGCCTGAATAGCCTACAAAAGCCTGAAGTTGGGCCTGTGGAGAAACATTCCTATAATCCCCTCAAGAGGATAGTGTGTGCGCTTAATATAACTCAAAAAATACGAATCAGGACAATAACTTTGGACAATAGGTATTTGCATATCTTATAGGTGATCCACACCGCTGGCAAGAGGTCCTTCTCCATCAACACGCTACAATGAGACGCTCCCATATGCGCAAGATTCGGGTTTTAACATGCAGCGATCCATATAATATTTGTCGCTTTAAACCAAAAAGCTATGCGTACGATATTATTATTAATTTTTGTAAACCTGTTAATAACCGAGACTTCTAATGGCACCTATTTCAGAGACACCACAGACCTTGCTCATATTACGTCTCCTGTAGATTCGAATTTTGTGCAGGTATTAAGCATTGAACTTCTGAAAGAATATTTGCTATCAGAAATAGAAGTTTCCTGCCCCTCCGTTGTTCTCGTCACCTATAATGAGCAAGGTAACAAGCAGACGACGGAGTCATACCCATTGAATCACTTCATAGAAAATCTTCAACAACACAATCTATTCAAACAGAAAAGGATATATCTCATTCTAACCCGATTCAAAACCTATTATTTCAGCAACCTGAACAGACAAAATTGATGAAAGATAAGAACCTCACTAAAGCCACCCCAGATGATCCTAAACAGGAAAATAAAACATTACGGATTTTGAAGCTCTGGAAAAACAAAATCAGGTTTATCCCTGGAGCTGAATTCATGAATTACACAAAATAGAGTTATCACCATATGCAGTGAGGAGCAGCAATAAGAGCTAACCTGCCAGAGGTAAGTGAGTTACGGTAGTGTAATAGCGGCCTGATCAGACGAAGATATACATAAACTTCTATTGCCCTCATCTACCATGTTGGATCTGCTGGCATAAAAAAGCCGCCTCTGAGTTCACCCCAGGGCGGCTTTTACCTTTATGACCAAACAGAATTAGTCGATCAACTCAACGTTAACCGCGTTCATTCCTTTTCTTCCTCTTTCCACATCAAACTTCACTTTGTCATTTTCACGGATCTCGTCGATCAAACCGCTCTCATGTACAAAAATGTCTTCACCTGAATCTGATGGTTTAATAAATCCAAATCCTTTGGTATTATTAAAAAATTTTACTATTCCTTCTTGCATTACTTTATTAATTGTGTATTTGTATATTCTTTTCTTTTCGAATTAGTCGATCAACTCTACGTTAACCGCATTCATTCCTTTTCTTCCTCTTTCTACATCAAATCTTACTCTGTCGTTTTCACGAATCTCATCTACTAAGCCACTTTCGTGTACAAAGATGTCTTCACTTGAATCTGAGGGCTTAATAAATCCAAATCCTTTGGTATTATTAAAAAACTTTACTGTTCCTTCTTGCATTACTTTATTTAATTGTATTTGTGTTTTCTTTTATTGATGTCAGGTTTGCTTTCAATCCTGCTTATTTTATTTTACGCGTTGCTTTACCGGGGCCAGTTCCATCCTGCCCAATTGGTATAGCATTTTGATATGATCCCAAACGGCCGCTGCGAAAGTTTTCTTGGTATGGTATGGTATGCCATACTCTCTGGCAGTCTCAGCCACAATGCGCGACAGCTTTCTGTAATGCACATGACAAATATTTGGCAACAAATGATGTTCTACCTGATAGTTTAATCCTCCTATAAACCAGGAGAAGACCCTGCTACGAGGCGAAAAATTGCTTGTGGTCGCTAGCTGGTGGATAGCCCAGTCATTAGCAATCATGCCATCCTCATCCGGCAACGGAAACTCTGATGATGGCATTACATGTGCCGTTTGAAACACCAGGCTAATTGCTATCCCCGTAACAAAATGCATGGTAATAAATGCTAGTACTACCAGCCATGGCGACATTGATAACATAATGATAGGAAGTGCCAGCGTGTAAGAATAATACACCAGCTTCCAGCTTATGACCTGTAACATTTCTTTTCTAAACTCTTCCTGCTTGATGAAACCCATCTTTCGGTATTGTCTCATCTTGATAAAATCTTTGGAAGTTACCCAGGAAATAGTGGAGAGACCATAGAAGAACCAGATATATATAAACTGAAATTTATGTAACCAGTATTTTTTAGCATGAGGTGAAAAGCGCAAGAAAAACGGCGCACTTATATCATCATCTGCTTCATCAATATTGGTATAGGTATGATGAAGCACATTATGCTGTATCTTCCAGATCGTGGCATTGGCACCTATCAGGTTGAGCGTATAGCCCATGTATTTATTTACTTTCCTGTTTTTAGAATATGCCCCGTGTATCGCATCATGCATTACTCCCATGCCTATTCCTGCCATGCCCAGTCCACTGAGTATATACATAAAAAATAGTACCCATGGACTGGTTATAAAACCAATATTTACGATAACCAAAGGCACAAAAAAAAGTGAAAGCATGAATACAGTTTTGGTAACCATACTGCCATCACCATACTTACTGAGATTATTCGTTTTGAAATAATCGTTAACTCTGTTCTTTAATGTTTTAGAAAAATCAGAGCCAGTTGCGTTTGAAAATTTTGGATTCTTTGTATTAATGATATTGTATTTTGTATTACTTAGCTTTTGTCAGGTTATTGATAATTAAGTAATTGAAAATTTAAACCTATTATCAATCTTTTAACTCTTTTGAGTATTAAGTGCCTGATCTATATTGTGGAACTGCGTGTAGGAATTATTGAGATACTTTTTCAGAGTGGTCTTAAGATCCTTACATTAGGAACAACACCGTACAAACATACTACTTATTTTTAAAGTTCAAGCTAGGGCGGTAACATTTGTATTTTGTAAACAGCTTACTACAGCTCTGCATAGACCTAAATGTACTTACAGTTCCTTGATTACTTTAAATATTGCTACATCCGAGTCTTTATACACATTAAGCAGATAAATACCTGCAGGCTGATCAATATTAATTTTCAACATGCTGGATTTAAAAGAAATTGGCACATCAATTACCCTCCCTGAAAGATCAGTCACCTCTACGCTAAAATTCGCCCCAAGCAAATTGGTTTCTATATTCAATTCCCCACAAGTTGGATTCGGGTAAACCTTAACAAACCTCTGCTCCAAACCTCCCACCCCCAACGGAGTAACCTCCAGGCACTCAGACCTAACTTCGCAGCCTCCTTTAGTAACGATGACGGCATAACTACCAGCTTGGCTGGGTTCAAATGTAAGGTTTATTTCCCCTTCTATTGCTAAACCGCCATTAGCACAATTTATCCACTGATAATCTGCCCCCTGAGTATTGCATATTAGCGTATGCTCGCTAACCTCAATGGCTAGATCAATGACATTAACCCGTACATTGGTAGTAATCACACTGTCACAACCTGATATTGTCTTCAACATACTGATAAAAGAAATATCACCGGTTATGTTTTCTTTTTTTGTACCATCAGGGAAAGTATAATCCTCGCCTCTACAGACCGAAACCTCCTCCTCAAAATCATAGACAGAGTTTATACTCACCACAGTGGTAACCAGACTATCGCAACCACTGGCGGCACTTAACTGACTCACATGGGTTAAAGCCTCCGAGATACCAGAGACCACTGTACCATCTGGAAAAGTAAAATCTTCGCCGCTGCAAAGCGATATCTCCTGCAACTGATTATAGACTGGTGTTACCTTAAGTGATGTTACCACTACACTATCACAATTATTTTGAGAAAGTAGCATGCTAGTGTGCTTGACATTCTCAATAATACTGGTCAAAACCACTCCGTCAGGGAAAGTATAGTCCTCACCCGAGCAAATAAACTGATCAATAAAGGTAACTGCCAATTTTGATAGTGCCTGATATGCATTAAGTACACCATGACCATGATACTTATCCCAACCAGCGATATCCTCATTTGGCCTGCCCACACCATCCATGGCAGTGTTATATAAAATACTCTTGATGGAATCAACTGAAATATCCTCATTCATCCCTTTGATGAGAGAGATAACACCGACCACAAATGGCACTGCCTGAGATGTACCTCCCCACATGCGATTATAATCATTATTCCCTTTATAGTTAAGGCCATAGATATAATTCCCAGGCGCCACGATATCGATATGATCTCCGAAATTGCTACCACTGGCAGCATCGTAAAAGAAGGGGCTGGCACGAGTGTGATCTGGGTTAGTAGCTCCTACGGCTATTACACTTTCATACCCCGCCGGGTAAAAGACCTTCTCACTATTGATATTCATCATACTGGCCACCACAGGCACTCCATGGCTTCTCGCGTAATCAACAGCATCTCTCATTGCAGCTGAAAAGTTTATTCCCCCAACCGACATATTGATGACATCGGCGCCGTTATCCACGGCATAATAAATGGCTGATATCCAGTTGGAGTAAAAACCAGAATTATTCTCGTCCAATACCTTACAGGCCATGAGCTTACTTTTCCAGTCCACGCCAGCGTACCCTATCTCATTGTTACCTGTTGCTCCTATAATACCTGCCAAATTGGTACCGTGCCCATGGTCATCTACAGGGTCATTATCATTATTTACAAAGTCCCACCCGTGAATGTCATTATAATATCCATTACCATCATCGTCCAGCAGGTTTCCCGCTATTTCCCCGGTATTCACCCATACCCTGCCATCAAACTCCGGATGGTCCAGCTTTATCCCGGAATCCAGTATAGCAACTACCACACTGGTATCTCCGGTAGTAATACCCCAGGCCTTTTCCATATCTATGTCAGCCCCTTCCACACTAGTAGCAGTGAGTGTTCCGTCATTGTGAAGCCCCCACTGCCGGTTATTGTAATGCGCATCATCGGGGGTAACTGTACATTCTGACCCTCCATACCCCATGTAATTAGGCTCCGCATACTCATAAAAGCCCGTTTTCATTAAAATATGGATCACTTCATTTACATTGATCTGATCTCCAAAAGTATAAAGAACAGGTTGTTGCGAAACGGGAGGTCTACTACTGGCACTGCCGTTACTTCCCCCTGCCTTATTATTTGGAATAAGGGTCTCTGCATTGATTACGTTCAATTGTCTGTTAAGATCTCTAATTTGTGGATTGTCAATGGTTATCCCTCCGGTTTGCTGCCTGGATATGGCAATATCACTATTGAATTTAACAATCAACTGATCATCCGCATATACCTGTTTTACCATGGCGTCAGGAGCCTGAGCTACGGCAACATTGCCTCCTACAAATGAAAGCTCCAGCAATAAAACAGCCACTATAAATAAAGGTATATGTATATTTCCCTTCATATTATCTTTTACCAAAAAACAAATGTAACTAATATCCTTCCTTGAAAATACACTCTGAATCTGCTGAACGCTCTTTTGTACAGATTGAACGCCAAAGAAGTAGTTGAAACCATGGATTAGATGGGTGAATGATTTAACCATGTACCCTGAGAACAATGCAGGAGTAAAGTGGCTCTTGTAATACTTACCATAAATGATTAGTAAGTTTGCGCTGATCATTTACCTTTACCTTCGCAACTGCTATGAGTCAACTTGAATTCCATTCGGCTACCGAAGATACCCGGCAAACCTGGTTTGTCGATGTAATACTCCCCGTACCCATACCTAAGATGTTTACATACCGGGTACCTCATGAGCTGAGCGATCTGGTTCAGATTGGGTGCAGGGTGATCGTTCAGTTTGGCTCAAGAAAAATTTTAACGGGTGTGATTGGGAGGATGCATCAAACTCCCCCAGAAAAGTATGAGGCCAAGTATATTCTGGAAATTCTTGATGATGAACCGGTAATCAACAAAATACAAATAGGTCTCTTCCATTGGATCGCTGACTACTATATGTGTACTCTGGGCGAGGTACTCAACATTGCCTTACCCACGGGCCTGAAGCTCAGTAGCGAATCAAAAGTACAGCTTCACCCTCACTTCGAATACTACGAGTCTGATCTTGAGTTTAGCGACAAGGAAGCTATCGTGCTGGAAACATTGCTCAAAACGAATAGTCTTTCTTATGGTGAAATTAGTAAGCTGCTCAATTTAAAGTCAATATATTCGATTATAAAATCGCTGGTTTACAAAGAAACCATTATCATTTTTGAAGAAGTTAAAGAGAAGTATAAACCCAAAAAAGAAAACCGCATAAGGTTAAAACCTCATTGGTTAGGTAAGAATCAATTACAAAAGGCTTTCGACGAACTTGCTAGCAAACCCAAGCAAGAAGCCATACTGCTGCATTATTTGCAACATGTACCCGTTTTTAATGAGCCTGAACTTAACCAAAAGGGACTTATCAAATCGAGTTTTACGAGTAGTGACTTATCTGGTTCATCCCTGAGAACGCTTATAAAGCATGAAATCTTTGAAGAATTTGAGGTCATAGTTTCAAGGTTTGACTCTTACGACAACTCTCTGGCAGAAGTTAACCTGACAGAAACTCAATTAAAAGCTAAAGACGAAATACTAACCAGTTTTAAAGAAAAGGATGTTACCCTGCTTCATGGAATAACCGGGAGTGGTAAAACAGAGTTATATATCAGCTTGATCCAGGATGCGCTAGAAGGCGGAAGTCAGATTCTTTACCTACTACCGGAAATAGCCCTTACCACCCAAATTGTTAGCCGTCTACGCAAAATATTTGGAGACAAAATGGGTGTTTACCATTCAAAATTCTCAGATAATGAACGTGTTGAAGTCTGGAAAGGCGTGCTTTCCGGCCGATACCAGTTCGTTGTAGGTGTACGTTCTGCCATATTTTTACCTTTTGACAATTTAGGTCTAATTGTGGTGGATGAAGAGCATGAATCATCATATAAGCAATATGATCCGGCACCTCGGTATAATGCCAGGGATGTAGCCATGGTCATGGCCAACCAACATCACGCCAAGGTACTGCTAGGCTCAGCTACCCCTTCGATGGAGTCGCAATACCAGGCCCAGCAAGGTAAGTATGGGCTGGTGAAGCTCACTACCCGATTTGGTGAAGGACAACTTCCTGATTTTGTTGTAGCTGACATGATCAGGGAAAGGAATAAGAAACTATCTAAAGGAGAGTTTTCATCAGAACTTGTCAGCTCCATTAATCAGGCACTGGAAAACAAAGAGCAGGTGATTATTTTCCAAAACCGTAGGGGTTATTCGCCTTATATTACATGCAATGAATGTGGGTGGATACCCAAATGCAATAGTTGCGCAGTGAGCCTTACTTACCATCAGTATAGAAAGGAGCTCAGGTGTCATTATTGTGGATATAAAGAACCGCTGCCCAGCACCTGCGAGGCCTGTGGTGCTACTCACTTGAAAACTATAGGTTTCGGCACCGAAAAACTCGAAGAGGAAATTTCATTGCTCTTCCCCCAGGCCAGAGTACAGCGCATGGATCTGGACACTACCCGTAAGAAACGTAGCTACGATACCATCATATCTGATTTCGAACAAGGAAATATTGATATACTTGTAGGAACACAAATGGTAAGCAAAGGACTCGATTTTGATAACGTAAACCTTGTTGGAATTTTCGACGTTGACAGGATGCTCCACTTTCCCGATTTCAGATCCTTTGAGCGAACCTTTCAGCTTTCCACTCAGGTAAGCGGACGAGCAGGAAGAAGAAATAAAAAAGGCAAAGTAGTGATCCAAACCAGAAGCATTGATCAGCCTATACTCAAACAGATTATAGAGCACGGATATGATAAGTTTTACCAGAACGAGATTGCAGAACGCCATGCTCATCACTACCCTCCCTTCACGCGCCTGATCGGTGTTACGGTTAAAAACCGTGATGTTAAACTCGCCTCTTTAACGGCAATCAAACTCGGCAACCTGATCAAAGAAAAACTTGGCACAAAACGTGTGCTTGGCCCAGAGGAACCGATAATCTCAAAAATCAGAAATGAATATTTGATGGAGTTGACCATTAAACTGGAGAGGTCTCAGGTTAATCTGGCTAAAGTCAAAAGTATATTACTGGAAACCAGGTTGGAATTGATGCAGGAAAAAGAGCTAAAAACCTCCAAAATAATCTTTGATGTAGACCCTTACTAAGCTGATAACCGTTAATCTTACTTTAACATGACCTGTAAACTGGAAATCATTTTATATTTTTGCCAACATTGATGAAAAAAATCACAGACATACTCCTGATGCTCGCTTTGGCCATACTCGCACTGGCTACTGTCAGTTGCGAAGAAAATGAGCCTGAAATTACAGGTATAGAGCCCTCTTTCAAGATCAGGTTCATTAATCAGGACAGTATTTCAAAACTCAATGACAGCATAAGTATTATCAATGCTGATTTACAGGAGATTGCAGATAGTCTGGTAGTGATAGACACACTGGAAAGCCGGGACGAAAATGCCGATTATACGGCTAATAAGGAAGCTCTCAACACCTACAAGAAAGAACTCAACCAGGATAAATCTGACCTCACTAAGATCATAAACCTGATCAACTCGGGTAAAGTGCACCTAACAAGTCTTGAAGGACAGAATGGTGTCGGTACCCTGATCTATGAAGACAGCCTTACATTATACAGGTTTCCTCTTAACACCAATGCTGATTTTAGCAGGTTTATAATGACCATTGACGGGAATGAATATTCCCTGGACACCTATTACACAAGAGAAACCGTTGAGGAAGAACGGTATATAGTTATCAAGGCCTATAATTTTGAAATCCGGGATTACTCCCGGTTTGACAGTCTGAAAATAAGTCAGCGAGACTCTATCAACTATTCAAGCAATGAAGCCACTGTTACAGCATATTTTTAATATTCTACTGCTTTCCTTATTCTGCCAGATAGCTGTAGCGCAGGCAGATGCGGATACTACTGCTCTGGAAATAAAGGCAGGTCCTGGTATTTATATAGATTATGGAAAGTTATTGACCATTCCTACCGATTTTGAAACCAAGTTTGAAGCAGGTCTCTCTTTCAGGCTTAAAAACAGACTATCTCCTAATGTTCAGGCCGGTATGGGTAAGTTAGAACCTGGTGGTGCGATCAATAATGGCACATATTTAGCTGAAGGGTGGTATGGCCGTATAGGTATAAACTACCTGGTGCCCTTAAATAACAAAAGTATGCTATACGCCGGGGCAAAATACAGCATGAGCAGATTTGATGAGAGTGGCAGCTATGAGATAGGTAGTAACCTCTGGGACAATTACAAAGATGGGTTCAGCCGAGAAGGTTTACAAGCTGATTGGTTTGAGGTCATTTTGGGTTCAGAAACCATGCTAGATGACCATTGGTCTGCTGGTGGTTACTTTAGCTTGAGGATTTTAAACCAAAGGGATGAGTTCAGTCCAATTGATACCTACGCCATCCCTGGATATGGTCGTGCCTTTGATAAAACTACTCCTGCTGTTAATGTCTACATTCGCTTTAGCCTGTAAGCATTAAATCTCCCACTCATCATTCATCAGGCTAATGGCGTGGTGAGCAGTAAGATCAAATATACATGGCACCACTGACACGTAGTTATTAGCAATAGACCACTCGTCATTATCTTCACCCTTATCAAAATTCACAAAGTTTCCTGCCAACCAGAAGTATCTTCTTCCATTAGGATCGTATCGCTGATCAAACTCCTCCTGCCACTTCGCCCTTGCCTGCCTGCATATCTTGATCCCCTTAATATTTTCATTTCTTTTAGGTGGAAAGTTAACATTAAGCGCCACACCCTTGGTCAGACCTTTTTCCAGCACGGTCTGGGCTATTTTCTTAATATATTCCCGTGTATGCGAAAAATCTGCATCGGAAGCATAGTCGCAAAGTGAAAAGCCAATCGCAGGCATACCTTCAATAGCTCCTTCTATAGCAGCAGACATGGTGCCCGAGTACAAGATGCTTATTGCAGTATTACTGCCGTGGTTTATACCACTAACCACCAAGTCAGGACGCCTATCCTTCAACACAAAATGCTTGGCCAGCTTAACACAATCGGCTGGAGTACCCGAACACTCATAGGCTGTTACCCCTTCAAAAATATCTGTTTCTTCAAGCCTTAATGTATTGCCAATAGTTATGGCGTGGCCCATTCCGGATTGTGGGCTATCAGGAGCCACCACTACTACTTCCCCAAGCTCCTTCATTACTTCGACTAAGGTACGGATTCCCTTTGATGTTATTCCATCGTCATTTGACACTAAGATCAGCGGTTTTTTCATGTGTGTTTTTAATATTTAGATTAGTATAGCACATGGAAAGATCAAAAGCCTGAATCCCTAGCCCCTACTTCAACTCATTGGAGCAGGTCAATACTTTACTTATCCTCATATGCTTACTGCTAGTATGTAGATAACAAAATTAAAAATTGATGACGGGTAAGGTCATTTCACTCTCCAAACAGAGCGTTGTAATAAGCCACCAATTTAACAAGATCGGCTCGACGGTCTATACGTATCTTGTTATTTTTAATATATCTTTTTATTTCTGAAGACTTCTTATTCATAACCCATAACAGGTCTTTCTTTTTCCCTGTTGACTGGGAAATTGAGCCATCAGGCTTTAGAAAATAATGTGTATAAACCAGTTCCAGTCTTGTATATGTACCCGCCATGGAATAAGGATAGTTGGCTACCTGGTACTCAATAGACTCTCTACTAAGCAAAGAGAGGTGCTCACCCGTATAGAGAACTTCGAAGATAACCGGTGCCTTATAATTGCTCTTAACACTATAAGGAATGGCGTAAAACTGCCGGTACCTATTGGATGTTTTATCAAAAATTTCAAAAAAGAGAAGCTTACGGGCAGTAAATGTTTTTACAGTCTGACCGCCTCTTGTATATTGTACAAGGTCTGTTTCCAGGCTATACTTTACCTGCCCTACCAGCGTATCCCCTTCTAATAATACCAACTTTCCATCGTGCCATACTTCAGAAGGAAAAACCTGGGCTATACCAAAATAGCCCGGTAAGCAAAGTATCGCAAACAGAAAAAGTTTTCTCACGTATTATTTTTTATCTTTTAATATTTGGTGCCCCATTTTGTCACGCTTTGTTTTAAGGTATGTATGATTGTGCTCATTAGGGGCTATTTCCATAGATACATTTTCAACAATTTCCAGGCCATATCCAATTAATCCTACACGTTTTTTTGGATTATTAGATATCAGCCTGATTTTATGAATGTTCAAGTCTCTCAAAATCTGAGCTCCTATACCATAATCTCTCTGATCCATTTCAAAACCCAGCTTCAAGTTGGCCTCCACAGTGTCAAACCCTTCTTCCTGTAGTTTATAAGCTCTTAGTTTATTAACCAGTCCAATTCCTCTGCCTTCCTGATTCATATAAAGCACTACCCCCTTACCTTCTTTTTCAACCATCTCCATAGCACCATGCAGCTGCCCGCCACAGTCGCAACGACACGAGCCAAAAATATCACCTGTAACGCACGAAGAGTGCACCCGTACCAAAACCGGTTCATCAGCATCCCACTCCCCTTTCACCAAAGCCAAGTGGTTATCTCCTGTATTGGTTTGCTCATAAGCTATCAACTTGAAGTTTCCAAACTCTGTTGGCATGTGTACATCCTCAACTTTACGCTGAATTAGACTTTCCTTCTCTATTCTATAAGTAATCAGATCCTGAATGGAAACCAACTTAAGGTTAAACCGCTCAGCCACATGCACCAAATCCGGGAGACGCGCCATGCTGCCATCCTCATTCATTATCTCTACAAGTACACCCGCTGGTCTAAAACCTGCCAACCTGGCAAAATCGATTGCTGCTTCGGTATGTCCTGCCCTTCTAAGTACACCACCTCTTTTAGCCCTTAGCGGAAATATATGACCGGGTTTCCCTAACTCTTCCGGGTCAGTCTCAGGATCAGCCAGCGCTTTGATTGTTTTAAACCTGTCATGTGCTGAAATACCAGTGGTACATCCATGCCCAATAAGGTCAACTGAAACTGTAAATGGTGTTTCAAAAGCTGCTGTATTACGCCCCACCATCAATTCCAACCCTAATTCTTCACAACGATCCTCAACTAATGGCACACAGATCAGGCCTCTGCCATGCGTTGCCATAAAGTTTACAATCTCCGGAGTGATACATTCAGCTGCACAAATGAAGTCCCCTTCGTTTTCGCGGTCTTCATCATCTACTACAATGATCACTTTTCCATTTTTCACATCTTCGAGGGCTTCCTCAATAGTGTTCAATTTAATTTTATCCTGGCTCATTAATCCCTTAGTTTTGACAAAAGTAGGTCTTTTCACTTATGTAAAAAAACTTTCCATCTCTTCAACAACTTATAGCTCTTTGACGTTCGTACGAGTAATTAATTCAATAGGTTGACTCTTTCCTAAACTTCTTTTTTACCACATGTGATATATCAACGAGAGACTACCACCCCCAAAACTTTAGCAATCTCCATTTCAGATTTCTTCAGCTCTCCATGTATCGTAAAATAGTGATCCTGTTCCTCTTCCCCCTTAGCTTCTTTCATTTTTGCCAGGTTGTCGGAGATAAGCTTCTGAACCACTCTGAATTTAAGTCTGAGTACATTGGTGAACACCACATTTTCGAGGATATCATTTTCATGAGGCACAAAGATCTGAAATTTATCATTCCAGTTCGGGCTCACATCGTGCCTTTCCGTTAGCAGATCAACTACCTCCTCCTTTATTTCAGCGGAGCAATGGTTAATAAAAAAGTGACTGTCTACAACCTTGCCTTCGGCCAGTTCCCTTTTGAAAATATCAAGGATCTCCCGGTAAACAGGAGTGGTAAATTCAATATCCTCCAACTGCTCAAAAAGATAGTCGTAAAGCCTGTATTCCTCTTCTATTTCATTTAAACCATAATTAATCAACAACCTGATACTTTCCCGCTCCTGAATTTTCACAATTCTGCTATAGTCCAACGATTTGCTCTCAGTAGCATCCTCCACAAGCTCCTTCAGCATCTCATTGGTAGTCGCCTGCTGTTCTTGTTCCTTCCCTTTCTTCCGTTTCTGGCTGATAAGCAGTTTATTCATCTCCGCCAGTAGTACCGCTTCATCAATATCAAGTACCGATGAAGTCTCCTTGATATAAATCGCTCGCTTTATAGGGTCGGGTATCTTAGTGATCGTACTTACAATCTCCTTAATGGATTCTGCTTTCCTGATAGGATCTCTGGCTGCCTCCTCAGCATACAAACCGGCTTTGAAGGTAATGAGGTCACGGGTATTTTCTTTAAGGTAATTTTTAAACTCAGTAGTCCCCAGCTTACGCGAATAGCTATCCGGATCCTCTCCCTGAGGGAATACCACCACCCGAACATTAAGCCCTGCTTCAAGGATCATATCCACACCACGCAATGCTGCCATAAGTCCGGCTGTATCACCATCAAACAACACTGTGATATTATCTGTAAACCTTCGGATTAGTCTGATCTGCTCCTCAGTCAGCGAAGTACCTGAAGAAGACACAACATTCTCAATATCAGACTGATGTAATGATATTACATCAGTATAACCTTCAACGAGGTAGCAATTATCCTGTTGACGAATAGCCTGCTTACCCTGAAACAGCCCGTAGAGTATTTTACTTTTATGGTATACCTCCGTCTCTGGAGAGTTGAGGTATTTGGGCTTGGCATCTTTCTTTAATGTACGTGCTCCAAACGCTATTACCTTTCCGGTAACATTATGTATAGGAAATATGACCCGGCCACGAAAACGATCGTATTTCTTACCGTCGTCTTTCCGTATAAGAAGCCCTGCTTTAGCCAGAATGTCTTCATTATAAGAGTTTTTCAGAGCTTTCTGAGTAAGGGCATCCCATTGGTCAAGGCTATAACCCAGCTCAAATTTCTCTATAGTCCTCTCTGTGAAACCTCGCTCTCTGAAGTAGCTCAGTCCTATTGACTGCCCCTCATCGTGTTTTTTTAAAGTTTCCTTAAAATATTCATTGGCAAAATTGAGAACAATAAAAAGACTGTCTCTTTCATTTTGCTGCTGAACCTGGGCGTCACTCTGCTCTTCTTCCTGTACTTCAATACCATATTTTTGAGCCAGATGGCGAATGGCTTCAATATAGGTGAGTCCATCGTGTTCTTCTACAAAAGAAATGGAATCCCCTGCCTTACCGCACCCAAAACACTTATAAATACCCTTGGCAGGTGATATAGAGAAAGAAGGTGTTTTCTCGTCATGAAAAGGACAGCAGGCCCATAGGTTTTGCCCTTTCCTTTTTAGACTGACATAATCAGACACGACCTCCTCGATATCCATCCGGTCTTTAACTTGCTGTATCGTAGCCTGGTTGATCAAAGATTATTTGTTTAATAAAACCGCAAAGATAATTTTAAAACCGTCATCGCCCAAAACAATACTAAAACAACTATCTTTGTCTAGCAAATGTTACTAAAAGCAAAAGTTAAAAGCTAAATTGCAGGCTAAAATTTTTAATGATTTTGAAGGGAAGATTTTAAATGAAATATACTGAGGCTGATATACTTAAAGCGTTATCTACAGTAGATGATCCGGATTTAAAAAAAGACCTGGTGACGCTTAATATGATCAAGGATATTGAGGTGTTTAGTGATTTGGTAAAATTTACCGTAGTGCTTACCACGCCTGCCTGTCCATTAAAAGAACTCATCAAGAATAACTGCATAGATGCCATACATGAACATGTAGATAAAGGCCTTAGTGTAGAGGTAGTAATGACATCAAACGTTACCACCACACGTGATAGTGCCCCACTACTCCCTAATGTAAAGAACATTATTGCAGTAGCATCAGGTAAAGGTGGGGTAGGTAAATCTACCGTAGCTGCTAATCTTGCTGTTTCCCTTTCTAAGGAAGGTGCAAAAGTTGGTATTATCGATGCTGACATCTATGGTCCATCAGTGCCTACCATGTTCAACTGCGAGCATGAACAACCCAGCGTAAAGCAGGTTAATGGCAAAAATGTTATTGTACCATTGGAGCAATATGGTGTAAAACTTATTTCAATTGGCTTCCTTACCCCAGCTGACAATGCTGTAATCTGGAGAGGCCCTATGGCCAGCTCGGCCCTAAAGCAATTTATTGCTGATACAGATTGGGGAGAGCTTGATTATCTGATCATTGATTTGCCTCCGGGCACAAGTGATATTCACCTTACTTTGGTACAGACTGTTCCTGTAACTGGTGCAGTGATTGTTACCACACCGCAAAAAGTGGCACTTGCAGATGCTCAAAAAGGATTGGCCATGTTTAAGCAACCACAAATAAATGTACCGGTATTGGGTATTGTTGAAAATATGGCCTATTTTACTCCTGAGGAACTCCCCAACAATAAATACTACCTGTTTGGCGAAGGTGGAGGGTTGAACTTATCAGAAAAATTTGATGTTCCACTACTTGGACAAATACCGATAGTTCAAAGTATCCGTGAAAGCGGAGACAATGGGTACCCTGCTGTAATGAAAGAGGGAATTACCCAAAAAGCATTTACCGACCTGGCCGAAACTCTTGCTAGGCAAGTGGCTATAAGAAATGCTAATTATGACAAGACCAAAACGGTAGAATTTAAAGTATAGTTAAATGGAGTCTACGAATACATTACCTATGGAGGATATCACTACCAAAATTGATCAGGCATTGGATAACATTAGACCCTACCTGGAAACAGATGGGGGCAATGTGAAGATACTGGAGATCACTGAGGACCTGATAGTAAAACTTGAGTTATTGGGAGCTTGTGGCTCATGCCCCATGTCTACCATGACACTTAAGGCTGGTGTAGAAGAAGCTATCAGAAAAGCTGTTCCTCAGGTTAAATCTGTAGAGGCTGTCAATATCACTCACCCTGATGACCCTCACGCAAAGCTGCCTGATAATATGTTATAAACACCAAAATTATTAACGTCTATTGCAACTGAAAAAGAAAAGTAAAATATCACTAACCACAAAGAGCCTGTTTATAGCAGGCTTTTTGTTATGCATAGCAACGTGCATACCCTTCCGAATTTATGCACAACGATGCGCTACTGTAGAGTACCAAAAATTAAGGCAGGAAAAATATCCTTATCTGGAATCAGAAACCAACTTTGAAAGTTGGCTAAAAAGAAAAATAGAGGAGAGAAAAACTGCCAGGGCCAATGGCGTTACACGAGAAGAAGCTACCGTTTACACTATTCCGGTCGTGGTTCATGTAATTCATAACGGCGAACCGCTTGGTGTTGGAATAAATATCCCTGACGACCAGATCATTTCACAGATCGAAGTACTTACCGAAGATTTTCGCAGAACCAATGCCGATGCTTCTAATACTCCGGCTATGTTCCTACCTGTAGCTGCTGATATAGAGCTTGAGTTCACCCTGGCCAAACGCGACCCTGAAGGACTGGCCACCTCAGGTATAACAAGAATAAATGGAGAAAGGTCACAATGGAGCCTGACGGACAACTATGAGCTAAAAAGCCTTAGCCTCTGGCCACCGGAAGACTATCTCAATATTTGGGTTACAGACCTCAGCGGTAGTTATCTGGGCTACGCACAATTCCCTACTACCGGGCTACTTGCCGGGCTTGACGCAGCCAGTGAAAGTAAGTTCACTGATGGTGTTGTTATAGACTACCGTGCTTTCGGTTCTGAAGACAAATATCCTCCGGCCAACGTTATCAACTCATATAACCTCGGTCGTACTACCACTCACGAGGTTGGACATTTCTTTGGTTTAAGACATATATGGGGAGATGATAGCGGTGGATGCTCCTTATCAGACTATGTAGACGATACCCCTAACCAGGGAGGAAGCACCAATGGGTGCCCGGGCACAAACCCAGAATCATGTTCATCAACTGATATGATCCAAAATTACATGGACTACACTGATGATGCCTGCATGAACATTTTCACTAACGGCCAGAAAGCAAGAATAAGGACTATATTAGACAATAGTCCCAGACGAGCTAGCCTAAAAAACTCAAAGGGAGCAACATCTCCCGTTGTTGTAAACAATGATCTGGGTATCAGAGAAGTCGTAAGTCCTTTATACAGTTCCTGTGCTGGCTCAGTAACTCCTACACTAGCCATTAGAAACTATGGAAACAACAATATCACCTCTGCAGAAATAACCTTTCAACTTAATGGAGGAGCCATTCAGGGCACTACTTTTATTTTAAATCTAGCTCCGTTGGAAATTGACACAGTGAAGTTTGATCCTAAAAATCTGGATCTGCCGGGGGATTATAACATTACTTATGAAATAACGGCTGTAAATGGTGTTGCTGATGGCAATGCTGATAATAATAAGAAATCAACATTGATCAATGTGCCTGAATCAACAAATATTCCTATCAATGAAAATTTCAATGCACTTACCTCAGGTCAGTTGCCTGCAAAATGGACACTGCAAAACCCGGATGGACAAAAGACCTGGGAATTAAAACAGAATGTACCCAATGGAGAAGGGGGTTCTAATAATGCTTTCTTTGTAAACTTTTATGACTATGAGGTAGAGGGCGACTATGATACCTTGCTAACTCCCGTTCTTGACCTTTCTTCAGTTGCTTTTGCCTTACTTTCATTTGACAGGGCTTATGCTCCATACCCACAGGTGGACGCCGACGGCCTGATCATTAAGGTATCTACTAACTGTGGACAATCTTATGATTATACACTTTACGAAAGCTATGGCAACGAATTAGCTACCGTTCCTGAAACTTTCAACTATTACACCCCCTCAGGCCTGTCAGACTGGAAAAAGGAATGTCTGACCCTGGATGGTTTTCTTGGCAACCCCAATGTAAGGATAGCATTCATCGCCCGCAATGGCTATGGAAACAACCTTTATATAGATAATATTTCCATCAATAACAGCGGCAACACTAGCGACAGAAAAGACCTGGCCCTCATTGACCTTTCACGCCCGTCAAAAGTGGTTTGTCCTCAGGAAGTCGCTCCAACAATCCTGGTTAAAAACCAAGGTTGTACCGTTGAGAAGCAATTCACGCTAAGTTACCAATTTGATTCGGAGCAACTCGTTACTAATGAGGTAACTTTTGATAGTCTAAAACCAGGACAAAGCCTTGAGGTGGTTTTACCTAGCAAATCCTTCACGCTTGGGGAACACATTTATAATGTAGAACTTCCTGATACCAATGACATCAACACCTCAAACAACTCCCTGACCGGAGCCTTTTATGTCAATGAAGAAAAAGATGAACTGCCAATAAGGGAAGATTTTGAAAACTTTAATTCTTCGATCTGGGTTGCTGTAAACGATATCGACAGAGTTGTTTCTTGGGAATTAGAAGCTACAAACAAAGGTACTTCTATATTCCTGTCCGGGTCTGGTCAGGAGGGTTGGCTGGTAAGCCCGACGCTAAATTTAACAGCATCTGAACAAGCAACATTATCTTTTGATCTTGCTTATTCTTACACTGAAGGGTCCAAAGATAATCTTACGATTCTGGTAAGTACCGACTGCGGTATCTCTTATGAAGAGGTTATATTCAGCAAATTTGGCGAAGACCTTAGTACAGGTTCTTTTACGAGTACTCCAAAAGCAGACTCTGTATGGTCGCGTATGGAGGTAAGTCTGAGCCAATACTTACAAGAAGACGATCTAAGAATTGCTTTTATTATCACGAAAGATAGCGAAAACAATGTATACCTGGACAATATACAGACGTTTGTGACCAAACATAATGTAACGAGAGACCTTATCTATCCTAACCCTGCACCAGGGGGTATTTTCAACATTTCTTTTGATCTACCTCAAAAGGAAACCGTAGAGGTAGGCATATATGATACTCGAGGGCAAATACTGGGACATACTGTCTTTAACAATACATTAAACCAAACATACACGTTTGACTATAGCCATGCCGCTCAGGGCATGTACTTTGCAAAAGTAGTAGGCGAATCTTTTTCCTATACAAAAATAATTTGGCTGTTACGTTGATATTTATAGTTGTATTATATTTGACCCCAACTGTATAACCTCATTACGACCCATGGATAAAAAGCTAACCGTAGCCATTCTTTTTGGCGGCAAGTCTGTTGAGCATCAAATTTCAATCAACTCGGCTAAAAATGTTTTTGAATTTATAGATAAAGAGAAGTATACTCCTGTTCTTATTGGAATATCTCCAAAAGGAGAATGGTTTTTAAAAGAGGAGGTTAATGGTAATTTTGATATAAAAGACTCTCTTAAACTTATTTTAAATACTGAAAAAGGAGGGTTTCACAATAACTATAGCGGTGAGACCATCACACCTGACCTCGTTTTCCCTGTACTCCATGGTACGGACGGCGAAGATGGCAGTATCCAAGGACTTCTCAAGGTAATCAACATACCGTTTGTTGGCACCGGAGTTTTAGGCTCAGCAGTCTCGATGAGTAAGCTATATTCCAAAAGGCTATTACAGGCTGCCGGTATTCCTATAAGTAAATATGTGTTCTTTGATATTCATGAAAGGGAAAAGATCTCTTTTCAGCAGTTGAAAGACGAACTTGGTTTGCCATTCATGGCCAAGGCTGCCAATTTGGGTTCCTCAGTAGGTGTGCATAAAGTAAAATCAGAAGAGGACTTTGACCATGCTGTAGCAGATGTCTTTAATTTTGATGGTACTATCATCTTTGAGCAGTTTGTGAAAGGCCGTGAGTTAGAGTGTGCTGTGATAGGCAATGAACAACCTCAAGCATCGTTACCTGGTGAGATTGTAGTCAGTAAAGACTATGACTTTTATACCTATGAAGCCAAATACCTGGACCCTGAAGCCGCAAAACTCGAAATCCCAGCAGTGGTAGATGAAAAATCTTCAAAAACAATCCAGGAACTATCCGTCAAAAGCTACCAGGCATTGAAGTGCGAAGACTTTGCCAGAGTCGATTTGTTTTTAAAAGAAAACGGAGACATCATTATCAATGAGATCAATACAATACCAGGCTTTACCAACTCAAGCATGTTCCCCATGATGTGGAAAGAACGCGGTATTTCTTTTACTGACCTAATAACTAAACTGGTCGAAATGGCCCTAAAGCGATTCGAAAGAAATCAGTATATTTCAAATCAGTTCTCAGGCAATTAGTTTATTGACAGATAAAAATTTCACCCCTTTATAAGAATTCATTAAGTTTAACCGTTAAGTATACTCAGTATTATCACATGAAATTAGAAACTGATTCTTTTAAAAGCTTACTTATACATTTAATTATTGTTGCTGCCGTTCTTTTTGGGTTAGCTTTAGCATTCTTCTATATCTACCTGCCTTCAACCACAAATCATGGAGAATCCATAACTGTTCCAAACCTTGAGGGGTTACATATGGAAGAAATCGATGAATTTTTAACAAAAAGGAACCTAAGGTATGAAATCAATGATTCAACCTTTTCAGATAAGTACCCTCCACTAACTATACTAAAACAATACCCAAAACCAGGGAGCAAAGTAAAAGAGGGAAGAAAAATATTTATATCTGTAAACAGGGTAGATCCTCCTACAGTACCAGTGCCAGAATTAGTAGACCGGTCACTTCGCAATGCCGAATCGGTATTAAAAAGTAATGAACTTAAAAGAGGTAAGATAACTTACAAACCCAGTCAGTTCCTGAACCTGGTTTTAGAAATGCGTTATGATAATGAAATTATTAATTCAGGAGAACGGATCCCTAAGGGCTCTACCATTGATCTGATAGTAGGTGACGGCTACGCACAATCAAATTTTGCTGCGCCAAGACTTACTGGCAATGAAATAGACGACGCACGGTTTATTATACTGGGTTCAAACCTCGAAATTGGGTTAGTAACCTTAGAGGGAGATACTACCGGACTCAAAAGCATCGTTACAAAACAGAAACCTGAGGCTGGTGCCCAGGTACGTATAGGTGATGCTATTGACTTATGGATTTCACCCGTATCTGAAGAAGATGAAAATACAGCGGAAAATTAACATGTTGAAGGTACTCAAATATGTAATAGCAGTTTTAATAACCTTTAGTATTGGGCAAAGCATGGCCCAGCTTAAGGTATATAGTATAAAAAAGACTGATCAATCCGCAAAAAAGAAAAAAGATGTCAATGCCCGTGAAGAGGCTACAGTAATCAACCTTCCCTTTTGGGACGACTTTTCTTACTCCAACAACCAACCCTCTGATTCACTCTGGCAAGCTAGTGGAGTGTTCATCAACAATGGGCTGGGCATTACTCCTCCCAGCCTTGGTGTAGCATCGTTTGATGGCACAGACGCATATGGTCAGGGGTACTCTGTCAATGCAAATAGCTCGGGAAAAACAGATAGTCTCACTTCACTTCCGATTGACCTTAGTGGACTCTCCGTTAGTGACGATGTTTACATAAGCTTTTTCTACCAATATGCAGGTTATGGAGACAGCCCGGATAGCGAGGATTCTATCAGGTTGGAAATCATGAAAGATGATTCTACATGGGTAAGTATATGGCCTGGATCAGTTCAACTAAATACTACAGGTAACTTTATACAGGTTATTAAAAAAATTGATGATGCGGCCTATTTCCACGAATCATTTCAATTTCAATTCACCTCTTTTGGAAGACGTTCCGGTCCTTTTGATGTCTGGAACATTGATTATGTGTATGTGAATAAGAACAGGTCCGAATCAGATCTTTTCTTCCCAGATAGAACGATCAGCACGCCTATGATCAAGATTTTTAATGACTATGTAGCCATACCATATAATCATTTTGATCCCTCACTCCTTGAGTACCCTACTTTAAACTTTTATAACCTTGAAGATGGCACGATCCCCTCTCCGTATGGTTACAAAGTGGGAGGAGTAATAAACTACTATCATAGCGGTGTATTGAGTTCTGACTTATTTGACACACTATCTATTACCGCAGTAGGACAACCCTTGGCACCTAGAGAGATTCAATCACTGAAGCTGGATCCATTCTTGAGCAGCGTTACTTTCAACAATAGTGCGGACTCTGTTGAAATAGAAGCAACACTTGCCATTGATGCGGGGGACAATGTTGATGACTATGATCCGGCGATATATTCACCTATGGACTTTCGTATTAATGATACCACTCGCTCTACTTTCACTCTTTCCAGCTACTATGCTTATGATGATAGTGGCGCAGAAGTAGCGGCAGGGCTACTCAACGGTGCAGGAAAATCCCTGGCTTACCAATTTGACCTTGCTAAAGATACAACGGATTATATTGTTGCGATAGATATATATTTTCCATATATCAATACTGACCCTACAGGTAAGGAAATAGACCTTTCAATTTGGAGAGCTATTGATACTAACAACTCTAGCCCAAGTACTACATCAATCATACACAGGGAGCGCACAGTAGCCCAACGAGGCTCTGGCTTAAATGAATTTGTAAGGTATAAACTCAGAAATGCCGTAGAAGTAACGGACACTTTCTTTATCGGTTATAAACAGATAGGAGCCGGAGATCTGGGCATTGGTTTGGATAAGAACACTAACTCAGGAAATAAAATATTTTTTAACATAGATGGCACCTGGCAACGCAACACACTTGTAGAAGGGAGTTTAATGATGCGCCCTATTTTCGGTACTCCTCCGAGTTCTACCGTTACCGGACTTCCTGGTAAGGTAACAACCAAACTAAGTGTATATCCTAACCCCTCATCTGGTAAATACACGATCAAAGGAACGTTCAAAACTGTAAAAGTCTTTGACATTCATGGAGTTGAACAAAATTTTTCTTTGATATCTGATGGTAAAAATGCTACTTTGAATCTGGAACATCATGCTGAAGGATTATATATACTTCAGTTCATTCGCAAGGAGCGGATTGAAACCATCAAAGTATTTAAAAAAGAGTAGTTACATATGTTGGAGGTCGCGGCCAAAGAGCTCAAAAGGAGACTGGCTAATAAGGAAGAGCTATATATCATTGATGTAAGAGAGTGTTGGGAATATGATGAAGTAAACATTGGTGCTACCAATATTCCCTTAGGAGAACTGCCTCAACACCTTTCACAATTGCCCTCGCGGAAAGACATGGAAATCATCGTGCACTGTCAGTCAGGTCGCAGAAGCGGCCAAGCACAAAAATATCTGGCAAAGCAAGGCTATTCCAATGTCACCAGCTTAAAGGGAGGACTTGATGCTTATCTTCGCCTGAAATAATTCAAAGTCTGTCTACTTTCCCTGTTTACTCATACCGACTGGTCGATTCGCTTAATTGATCACTATTGGAGCTGGACTGAATGATATCACAAAGATCAACAGGGCCAGCCAACCAATGACTTGTCTCTTCATGTCCAATGGTTCTTCGACCATAGACGGCGGATGATATACCCCGAGTACCCTACCCACAATAAAGGCAAATAACAACCAGCCTGAATACCCAATAATTTTTGGGTCGTAAAGAGAGATTGCAAACTGTGTGGTAAAAATAATCAGCGCATACATCAACGTTTCCTGTCTACTCTTTCTCAAACCTTGCAGGGCAATATACAGAAAGCCTATATACAGCGGAATGCTATAGATCAGATTTTCGGCACCATCATATGGTGTAAGCATACCCAAGCCTGCATAAAATAAAAATGAGATAAAAACGACTGTTGCTACCTTCTTAAATCTGCTATAGCCAATCAACCCATAAAGCACATGTCCTCCATCGAGTTGACCAATAGGCATAAGGTTTAACGACGTAAATAGTAAAGCAAGAAAACCGGCAAACAGCCATGGGTAATGCATCAGTTCTTTGGCATTAGGCACCTGCTGCGGGTCTTTGACTATGTATTTCTCAAAGAACAAAAACAATAAGGGCTTCCCTAAAGCAATTGAAGGGTACTCCGGTTGAGGTTCAAACTTTCTGAACTCCCACGTTCCTTCCTTCCCCCCCTCTATATAACGGAGCGAGTCAGCCTCTCTTGCCTCGGCATAAGCCAGCGAGTCCTGATGTTTATGAAACTCATAGGTATACACATGACCTTCAAAACCAGGCCCATATGCCTCATATTCCGGGTGAATACTGTAGATATACTCCGGTTCAGGCAGGTGTGTATAGCCATAATACAAAACTCCTAGTGCAATGATAAAACCAGCCACCGGTCCTGCAACACCAATATCAAAATGAAGCTTTTTCGAGATTACAGGTTCTTTGATCCTGATAAGTGCCCCCATCGTGCCGAAAAAACCTGGAAATGGCGGTAGTGGAATATAAAAGGGCAACGTAGTTTTTACTTTGTGATAAACAGCAGTAAAATAGTGCCCAAATTCATGCACAGTCAGTATTAATAACAGCGGAATTGAATAGGACAGGCCATTTTGAAAATCCGCCCAAGAATAATCAGTGAGTAGCCACATCTTACCATGGACCCACCATTCTCCGGCCAAAGTAGTTGTAAAAAAAGTAACAATAAACAGGGAGGCCTGTATGATATATGTCTTCGTACTTTTATCCATTAAAAAAATCCATCAAAGCTGTGGGCTTATTTATATGTAGAGTCTGAATGCCTAAGTTAGCCGCTCCCTCGATATTATCGGCATTATCATCAATAAATAATACATTCTCAGGTGTCAAATTGTTATCATCCAGTACAAACTGGTAAATATCAGCATCCGGTTTACGCCTATTGATCAAATGAGAATAATATTGCTTATGAAAGTAAGGATCAAAGCTACCTACTCCATGTTTTGACAACCTTTCATATACACAATGCATGTGGATAGTATTAGTGTTGCTGAGCAGAAACAAATCATGATTCTCTTTCAGTTTCTCTAGCAACGCCAGACGTTCAGCAGGAATATCCAAGATCATCGCATTCCAAGCATCGTCTAACTGTTTATCTTCTCCTTTAAACTTCAATATTTCCCTTAAGAAACTTCTAAACTCTTCATCCCCAATGGCGCCAGTCTCATAACGTTTAAATTCGTCATGATTTAAATATTGCTCTCTAATAAAGCTCGGCTCTACCCCTCCTAAAAGAGCCAATTCTACAACGGTACGCTCTGTTTCCAGGTTAATAATAACGCCTCCAAGGTCGAATATTAAAAATTTTAAATTTCTTGTGCTCAAATTTGATAACTTTGTTTGTGTAATTCAAAGCAAATATGTAACATTGCAATCCCAATTTCAAGGAGATAAAAGAAGTTAATTCAATAATCTTTTTTGAAACGGGCCTATAGCTCAGCTGGTTAGAGCACTTGACTCATAATCAAGGGGTCCCTGGTTCGAGCCCAGGTGGGCCCACAACACTAAAGCCTTGTAAATCGTTGATTTACAAGGCTTTTTTCATTTCACAAACTCCATCTCCGTTTCCATTAAAATTCAATAAAAGTCAGATTTGCTAAGTTTTTGCTAAGTTTTGTTTTTATTTAACCTCTAACGTAAAGAAATACTAATCCATCTATGAGCATAGTTCTATTGGCATGATGAGAGTCAAAAAAAAGGAAAATCATTCCTTTAATAATATGAGTTCCAATACCCATCATAAATTTCTCTTGATTGGCCTGCAATTTGCATGCTCTATTTGTTTACCTCCACCATGTATTTTACACTACAATGGTTACCCCATGATCATTTGCAAATTTTTTATTATTTTTTTAAATAATTCACGCAACATTTTTTATGTTTATACTTTTAAAGTACTATAAAACAGGATATTAAGTTTTATAAACAGTAAATCAACAAATTTTGGACACATTTCTTCTTGAGACTTTTCACCATA
>NZ_JAEUGD010000042.1 GCF_016775155.1 Fulvivirga marina
CAATTCTAAAAACATCTAAATCTGTTGAAAAAGAAAACCGTCCCAAAATGACTTTTGAGACGGCCTCCTTAACCTTAATTCAAGTAAGCAGATTACTTTTTATTGTTATCGTCTACTT
Organism: Fulvivirga marina; assembly: GCF_016775155.1. Classification (GTDB taxonomy): domain Bacteria; phylum Bacteroidota; class Bacteroidia; order Cytophagales; family Cyclobacteriaceae; genus Fulvivirga; species Fulvivirga marina. Next base: position 119 of record NZ_JAEUGD010000042.1, read on the forward strand.
CTTCAAATTCTACATCAGATACATCTCCTTCAGATCCTGCATCTGCCTGACCTTCAGCATTTGCTCCTGCTCCCCCAGCCTGATCAGCACCAGAAGCTGCATACATTTCCTGAGCCGCACCTTCCCAGGCTTTGTTTAGGTCTTCCATAGCTTTTTCTATGGCATCAACATCCTGAGCCTGATGTGCTTTCTTCAATTCTTCAAGAGCACCGTTGATTTTAGTCTTGTTATCATCAGAGAGCTTCTCTCCATACTCTTTCAACTGCTTCTCAGTTTGGAAGATCAATGAATCCGCAGCGTTGATCTTGTCGATCTTTTCTTTTGCTTGCTTGTCAGCTTCAGCGTTGGCCTGAGCTTCCTGCTTCATTTTTTCGATTTCTTCATCGGTCAAGCCTGAAGAAGCTTCGATTCTGATTTTTTGCTCTTTACCTGTACCTTTATCTTTTGCAGAAACATTCATGATACCATTAGCATCGATATCGAACGTTACTTCAATTTGAGGCACACCTCTTGGAGCCGGTGGAATTCCGTCAAGATGGAATCTACCGATCGTTCTGTTATCTCTCGCCATTGAGCGCTCTCCTTGTAGTACGTGAATTTCTACAGAAGGCTGATTGTCAGCGGCAGTTGAAAATACTTCAGATTTCTTTGATGGAATCGTAGTGTTCGCTTCTATTAATTTGGTGAACACACCTCCCATAGTTTCGATACCTAAAGAAAGTGGAGTGACATCAAGGAGAAGTACATCTTTAACTTCACCAGTAAGTACACCACCTTGGATTGCAGCACCAATAGCTACTACTTCGTCAGGGTTCACGCCTTTTGAAGGTTTTTTCCCGAAGAACTTCTCAACCTCTTCCTGGATTTTTGGGATTCTTGTTGAACCACCTACCAAGATTACTTCATCAATGTCAGAAGGGCTAAGGCTTGCATCTTTAAGAGCGACCTTACAAGGCTCCATGGATCTTTTGATCAGATCATCAGCAAGCTGCTCAAATTTTGATCTTGTTAGTTTCCTTACCAAGTGTTTTGGCACACCGTCAACGGGCATGATGTATGGTAAGTTGATTTCAGTTTCAGTAGAGCTTGATAACTCTATTTTAGCTTTTTCTGCAGCTTCTTTCAATCTCTGAAGAGCCATAGGGTCTTTTCTAAGATCTACATTCTCGTCATTTTTGAATTCGTCTGCCAACCAGTTGATAATTACCTGGTCAAAATCATCCCCACCCAAGTGAACATCACCATTGGTTGATTTCACTTCAAATACGCCATCACCAAGCTCAAGGATTGAGATATCAAAGGTACCACCACCAAGGTCATACACAGCGATCTTCATATCCTTATCTTTCTTGTCAAGACCATAAGCTAAAGCAGCAGCCGTAGGCTCGTTAATGATCCTTTTTACTTCAAGTCCGGCAATTTGACCAGCTTCTTTAGTGGCATGACGTTCAGCATCATTAAAATAAGCAGGTACGGTAATTACCGCCTCTTTAATTTCTGTTCCCAGGTAATCTTCAGCAGTAGACTTCATTTTCTGAAGGATCATTGCTGATATTTCCTGAGGTGTATAGTGTCTGTCTCCTATCTTAACTCTTACGGTATCATTGTTACCTTTTTCAAGAGAGTATGAAACAGCTTTGCGCTCTTCGCTTACCTCAGTGTACTTTTTACCCATAAATCTCTTTACAGAGCTGATGGTGTTATGAGGGTTAGTAATAGCTTGCCTTTTCGCAGGATCTCCCACCTTTCGCTCACCTTTTCCATCGTCAAGAAAAGCGACAATCGAAGGAGTTGTTCTTCTACCTTCGCTATTTGGGATTACCACAGGCTCATTTCCCTCCATCACGGCAACGCAAGAGTTGGTTGTTCCTAAGTCAATTCCAATAATTTTTCCCATGATAAATTCTTATTTATTAATATTCAGTTTCAAAAGATTTTATTCGTTATCAATAGTTTATCAATGGTTATGCCAAATGAAATAATGTGACAGATTGGCAGTGTTGGCGGTGAATATTAATTAAAAAAGCCCTGCTCAAATATTTGAGCAGGGCTTTTTTAATTATGTTTCTTGATTTATAGTTTTTCAAAAACTATAACATCTACCTCTCCTGAAACATTAAGCGCGTTACCGGTTTCGTTAGATGCAGCAGCCATAGTAAAAGAAAATTTGAATTTTAAATTATTTGTGGTTTCATCAAAGTTGTAGTCAGTAATTTCAGCAGTTGTTGGAGTTCTGAAAATTTGCTGAAATACTTTCAGATCAGTAGTGACAATATTTTTACGGAAGTAGAATGAAGATATCTTAAATGTTTTGCTTTCACTTTGCGCATCCGTTACATCAAAACTTATTTGCATATATGAGTCTTGATAAACATCGTCTGGAGCGCTTAAAAAGCGTTCAACTTTAAAATTGTAGTCAGTGCCTTTGGTAACAATATTATAGCTTGCAAGGTCATCCACCGCAGTAAATTTGAAGTCGGATGTATCTTTAAATGCAATCTCATCTGAGCGGGTTCCATCCAGAAATACCCTGATATTGCCATATTTAACAAGCTCATCAAACCCTACACCATTTTCGCCATCCACACCGTTTTCGCCATCTACTCCGTTAGTGCCATCAGCTCCATCTGTCCCGGCAGGGCCGGGTTCCCCATCTTCGGCACAATTAACCAGTGAAATGCTCATTATTACAACAAAAAATAAATAGAATAACTTTTTCATAAAGTAATTAATTAAAAAATTAGAAAAAAACTTACTTGATTAGATGTAATATGGGGGCTGCAAATTTAAATAAAAATAGAGAAAAATATAGATGACTTAACTTTTTTGAATGTCCATAACAGATTATTTGGCTGAAAGTCATTAATATATGGAAGGATATTGGCAATTGAGATGCTTAGAAATTCTTTCAGAAACCTAAACTTAAAAGTAAACATGTAACTTTGCAGCTTCGAAATTTATAATATGGCATTAAAAGAAGAAATAGCAAAGCGAAGGACATTTGGGATTATCAGTCACCCGGATGCAGGAAAGACAACACTAACAGAAAAACTGCTGCTTTTTGGAGGAGCGATACAAACTGCCGGGGCGGTGAAGTCAAATAAAATAAAAATGCATGCCCGTTCTGACTGGATGGAGATAGAAAAGCAGAGAGGTATATCAGTGGCTACTTCCGTCATGGGCTTTAACTATAATGGGAAAAAGATAAACCTGCTGGATACCCCTGGTCACCAGGATTTTGCCGAGGATACTTACCGTACGCTAACTGCTGTTGACAGTGTGATCATGGTAATTGATTGCGTAAAGGGTGTGGAGATCCAGACAGAAAAGTTAATGGAGGTTTGTCGTATGCGTAAAACCCCCGTGATATGCTTTATTAATAAGCTCGATAGAGAAGGGCGTGATCCATATGATTTGCTTGATGAGATTGAGGAGAAACTTGATATTAAGGTAAGACCTTTAAGCTGGCCAATCAGTATGGGTAAGACTTTTAAGGGTGTTTATAGTCTATATAATAAAACGCTACATCTTTTTCAACCTAGTAAAACTAAGGTGGAAGGGGATGGTATGACCATAAAAGATATCAATGACCCATTTATTGATAAGGAAGTAGGGGAGAGCTATGCTAATCAGCTTCGAGAAGATGTAGAGCTGATAGAAGGTGTCTATCCTGAGTTTGATGTTGATGAATATTTGGCAGGAAATGTTGCCCCCGTGTTTTTTGGGAGTGCAGTTAATAATTTTGGAGTTAAAGAACTTTTAGATTGTTTTATTGACCTAGCTCCGGCTCCAAAATCAAGGGAGACCGAAGAAAGAGTTGTCGCTCCTGATGAAAACAAATTTTCAGGTTTCATTTTCAAGATCCATGCAAACATGGATCCAAATCACCGGAATAGAATTGCCTTTATTCGAGTGTGCTCTGGAAAATTTGAAAGAGGGACTAATTATTATCATGTGCGGGCTGATAAAAAAATCAGATTTTCGAATGTAACGGCTTTTATGGCTCAGGAGAAGGAATTGGTAGATGAGGCGTGGCCGGGAGATATCGTTGGTTTGTATGATACCGGTAACCTAAAAATAGGTGACACTATTACGGAAGGAGAGAAGGGAGTTTATAAAGGTATACCCAGTTTCTCACCAGAGATATTCAAAGAAGTGGTGAATAAGGATGCTATGAAAACCAAACAGTTGGAGAAGGGTCTTAATCAATTGATGGAGGAAGGTGTAGCTCAATTGTTTTCATATGAGCTAGGGTCCAGAAAGGTTGTGGGAACTGTTGGAGCACTTCAATTTGAGGTAATTCAGCATCGCTTGAAGCACGAGTATGGTGCCTCTTGCGATTTTATGCCTATGAACTTGTACAAGGCTTGTTGGATAAGTAGCAAAGATAAAAAGGCGCTCAATGCATTTGTTGATTCCAAATACAGACACATTGCCAAAGATAAAGATGGAAAACTTGTCTTTATGGCAGAGTCACGTGCCTGGCTTACCATGGTGCAGGACAATTTCCCTGATATAGAGTTTCATTTTACATCGGAGTTTTAAATAAATTAGAGAAGAGGTTCATGCTTACCAAAAAAGATATATTATATGAAGACAATCACCTGTTGGTTGTTAATAAACCAGCAGGACTGCTCGTTCAGGGAGATAAAACAGGGGATGTAACACTTGCTGAAGAAGGTAAGGCCTATATTAAAAAAGAATACAATAAGCCTGGAGCGGTTTTTCTAGGCGTTATTCATCGGCTTGACCGCCCAGTAAGTGGTACTGTAGTAATGGCCCGAACCTCTAAAGCCCTTGAAAGAATGAATAAGGCTTTTAAGGAACGACAAATAGAAAAAACCTATTGGGCAATAACAACACACCGCCCTCCCAATACTCAGGGAGAGCTTGTTCATTGGCTAAAAAAGAACACAAAGATTAATAAAGCGGTTGCCTCTAATAAGCAGGTCAGTGGCTCACAAAAGGCCATATTGAATTATAAGTTGATCGGTCGTATTGCTGAATATTATCTACTCGAGATTAAGCTGATGACTGGGCGGCCACACCAGATTAGGGTACAATTGGCGAAAATCGGCTGCACTATTATGGGAGATGTGAAGTATGGAGCTAGTAAACCCAGCAAGGATGGTAATATTTATTTACATTCCAGATCAGTTTCTTTTGAGCATCCTGTGAAGAAGGAAAAAATGTCCTTTACCGCGCCGGTGCCAAATGATCAGATTTGGAAACTATTTGATAACTAATGAGGAAACCCGGCTGGTTAGATAAGTTGGAAAGGAGATGGAATGTGACAACAATCCAGGCTATTGTTATTTTAATTGTTTTTGCGTGCACTGGCTTTACTGTATTGTTTTTAAAGGAACCCATTTTATCACTAATAGCAGAAAAGGAAGATAGAAATTGGGTCTTTACCTTGTGCTATTATTTACTTATCCTGCCTGTTTATAACACCATTCTACTGGTTTATGGATTTCTGTTTGGTCAGTTTAACTTTTTCTGGGAGTTTGAGAAACGAATGTTCCGCAGAATGTTTGGGAAGTAGAGACTCTTCTGGTATTGCGGTTCAATAAGGTCGGCTCATGGTGTATGGGGCTGTTTTTTATGTGCTTCTTCTGGGTAGAACTTAAAAAGTTATTAGGTTTGGTGATTTCGCTGAGAAAACAATTAATGCCTCCATGTAAGGACTGATGCTTTGTAAATAAAAAGGCTGTTTAGATGTTTCTCAACTTCTAAACAGCCTTTTCAAAGCTTTATATTAAAAATTTACTCTCCAATCAAACCGTCGGCGAGTAAAACTATTTTATTATTAAGCACCTCGACAACACCCCCGGATATTTCCACGTTGTGTTTCCCTTCTTTGTTTTGATAAGTCACAGTACCCTTGCCTAGGCTACTTACTAAAGGGGCATGGTCATTTAAAACTTGAAATGAGCCGTCAACACCTGGAAAAGCAATAGCATTGACTTCTCCTTCATATACTTTTTTAGCAGGTGTAACTATTTCTAAAAACATATGACAAAATTTGGTTTAATGGTCCGTTAAAAGACCTGATAAAAAAGTGTGAGGTTAATCACCTCACACTTACCAGAATTTATTTTTTGGTTTCAGCGAGCATTTTCTCACCTTTCTTAATAGCATCTTCAATTGAACCCACAAGGTTAAATGCCATTTCAGGAAGATGGTCAAGCTCCCCATCCATAATCATGTTGAAGCCTTTGATAGTATCTTTGATGTCAACAAGAACACCAGGGATACCTGTAAACTGCTCTGCAACGTGGAATGGTTGAGAAAGGAATCTTTGTACCCTTCTCGCTCTGTGTACAACTTCTTTATCTTCATCAGAAAGTTCGTCCATACCAAGGATGGCGATAATATCCTGAAGTTCTTTATATCTCTGAAGAATCTCTTTAACTCTTTGCGCGCAGCCATAGTGCTCATCACCTAGTACATCTGCACTAAGAATTCTTGAAGTAGAATCCAATGGATCCACAGCAGGATAGATACCTAGCTCAGAAATCTTTCTTGAAAGTACCGTTGTAGCATCAAGGTGAGCGAAGGTAGTAGCAGGAGCAGGGTCAGTCAAGTCATCCGCAGGTACATAAACAGCCTGTACGGAAGTAATAGATCCCTTTTTAGTTGAAGTAATTCTTTCCTGCATAGCACCCATTTCTGTAGCCAATGTAGGCTGGTAACCTACCGCAGAAGGCATACGACCAAGAAGAGCTGATACCTCAGAGCCTGCCTGAGTGAAACGGAAGATGTTGTCAACGAAGAAAAGAATATCTTTTCCTTGCCCTTCCCCGTCTCCATCACGGAAGTACTCTGCAAGGGTAAGACCAGACAATGCTACTCGAGCACGAGCACCAGGAGGTTCATTCATCTGACCAAATACGAAGGTTGCTTTTGATTCTTTAAGTTTTTCCTGATCAACAAGACTAAGATCCCATCCGCCTTCTTCCATAGATTTTGTGAATGCTTCACCGTAAGTTACAATACCAGATTCGATCATCTCACGAAGAAGGTCATTACCTTCACGGGTTCTTTCACCTACACCAGCAAATACTGATAGACCAGAGTATGCTTTCGCAATGTTGTTGATTAACTCCTGGATAAGTACGGTTTTACCTACACCTGCACCACCGAAAAGACCAATTTTACCACCTTTTGAGTAAGGCTCGATAAGGTCAATTACTTTAATACCTGTGTAAAGCACCTCAGTTGAAGTAGAAAGGTCTTCAAATTTAGGAGCTTGTCTGTGTATTGGTAGTTTTGTGTCGCCGGAGGGTTGTGCAATACCGTCAATGGCTTCACCAATTACGTTGAACAGTCGGCCCTTGATATCATCACCTGTAGGCATGTTAATAGGAGCGCCAGTATCAATAACTTCCATTCCTCTGATCAAGCCTTCGGTACTTTCCATGGAGATGGTTCTTACTCTGTCTTCTCCAAGGTGTTGCTGGCATTCCAATACCACTTTTTGTCCGTTTGCTTTGGTTACCTCTAATGAATCAAGGATATTAGGTAATTTAGCACCCTCAGCATCAAAGCTAACGTCTACTACGGGGCCGATTACCTGGGTAATTTTACCAATATTTGCCATCTTTTATTGTTTTATAGAAATGATTTAGTGCCTCGATAATTTCAGTCCGCAAACCTACACGTAAATTATCCATAAAGCAAAGCTAAGGTGCCTTTTTTAAGTCTAAAGTTAATCTAATGGCTTTTGGCTCAGGTGTGTAATACAATACGGAAGGTAGTGCCTTGGTTTTCTTCTGATGATTTGACAAAAATCTTTCCTTGGTGATAAATTTCAATGATCCTTTTTGCAAGTGTCAGGCCCAAACCCCAGCCGCGTTTTTTTGTGGTAAAACCTGGGCTAAAGACTTGTCTTATTTTAGATTTTGGTATTCCTTTTCCAGTGTCTGTTATATCCACAAACACACGATGGTCACTACCTTTTAATATATAGATGTTGATTGACCCTGAACCACTCATAGCATCAACGGCATTTTTGCATAAATTTTCGATTACCCACTCAAAAAGAGGGGGGTTGATCATAGCAGTGATCTGTGGTGTTAATGAGTCAACAGTCATGTTGACTTTTGGGGAGATTCTGGGCTTTAAGTAATCAATGATATTTTTGATCAGTACTTCAACATTTTCCTCAGAAAGCACTGGTGTGGAGCCAATGTTGGAAAACCGCTCAGTAATTACCTGCAATTTTTTTATGTCTTTATCTAGTTCGTCAAACAGATTCTTATCTTCTATCTGAGCCTGATCTTTGAAGTATTCTACCCAGGCCATTAGAGATGAAATAGGGGTGCCTAGCTGATGGGCGGTCTCCTTAGCCAGGCCAACCCATACGCGATTTTGCTCAGCGGCTTTGGAGTAGTTGAATATTAAATATACTATAAATGCAAATAACGAAATGACTGATAGCTGTACATAAGGGTAATAGATTAGTTGGGTAAGTAGAAATGAGTTTTTATAGTAGACATACTGGACTTCGTATATTTCATTGGTATTCGGGTCTTTTAACCTGACCTCTATGGGATCATAAGTGTCTCTCATTTCTTCCAACTCTTCATACAATTGTTGATTCATTTGCACCTGAGATGCAGAAGAATCAATTTCTATATTACGATGTCCTGTAATTTCTCCATTTTCAGTAATTAGTATAGTAGGGATGGAGTTATTTTCAAATAATATCTGGTCAGTGATAAAGTATATGTTATTATCAAGGCTTTCATTTGCTGTATATTCCAGCGCCTTAGCAAAAAGTTCGATTTGTTTTCGCTCTCGTTCCTTTAACTGGTCAACTAGTATGTCTGTATAATATATGGAGGCAACGCTTATAAGTACAGACACTACTAAAACGATCCACTTGATCTTGGATTTATTGTAATAGATATCAATGCCAGTTGCTTTGTTTGTTTTAGCCATAGATGCCCCTAAAGTTGATCAAAATAAAATAAAAAAACCGGATAATAAACATTATCCGGTAACGACAGGCTGTCTTTGCAATTGTTCTGGTTGGTGTAGTTCATTGATATTTGTTAGTTCTTCATCATGAACCACTTGGCCAGGGTTTTGTAATTTACCTTAACACCATGCATAAGGATACCTACCCTGTAAATCCTGCCAGCCATCCAGGTGGTGAATATAAATCCAAGCACCAACAAAACCATGGATAGTGCCAGTTCCCAGGCAGGAACACCAAATCCGATACGGCCCATCATAGCGATAGGTGAAGTGAATGGAATAATAGATAGCCAGAAGCTAACGTTCCCATCGGGATTGGTAATAATGCTTTGCATACCTATGATGCCCGCAATGAGCGGTATCATGATTGGAAACATGAATTGCTGCGCTTCTGAAGGGGAGTCTACAGCAGAACCGGCAGCAGCAAATAAAGCGCCGTATAACATATACCCCCCGATAAAGTAAAAAATAAAGGTGAGGATAATCTTTGTAAACGGAATATTAGCAAGCAAACGCAAAAATTTTTCTGATGTTTCGACATCTGCTCCTTGTATGGCAGCCTCATGAGGTATTTCTAAGCCCAGCAGGCCTAATACTGTTGTAGATAAAATAGCTATGAGTACTACCCAAATTAGCACCTGGAAAAGGCCTACTGACGCTACTCCCAATATTTTGCCAAGCATCAACTGGAAAGGTTTGACAGTTGAAATGATTACTTCTACAATTTTGCTGCTTTTTTCTTCAATTACGCCTTGCATTACCTGTCCCCCATAGGCAAACATGAAAATGTAAATTAGAAATCCTGTAAAATAACCTATGGCAAATGAAATTCCAGCATCGCTTTCCTTTTCCTCTCCTTCTGCGATGTTTACAGATCGCAGGTCTACCTTGGTTTTTAGTTTGTCAAGTACTTCTTTGTCAATATTGTAAACTTGGAGCTTGTCATCCTTTATTGCATCCTCTATCTCATTTTCAATATCTCCAATGGTGGAGAAGCTCGGGTTACTTTTGGCATAAAGAACGAAGCCTTTCGGGGACTCAATGTTAAACTCAGGTATATATAATAGACCGTAATCTTCAGATTCAGCAAAGGCTGTTTTTGCTGTTTCCAGATCTCCGGTGACTTTAACGAACTCATACTTATCTGTGTTTTCAAAATTGAATGAGCCTTGTTGGTCCAAAACATGGATTACCTGAGCATTTGCATTCTCAGATTCTTTTTTCATCACATAACCTATCCCACCTATTAATGCAGGAAAAATCAGAGGAACAAGAATGGTTGCTATTAGAAATGACTTTTTCTTAACTCTGCTCAGGAACTCTCTTTGTATAATTAGAAACGTTTTGTTCATTTGTTACCTCCTACTTTAGAAATGAATATTTCGCTGATACTTGGAATTTTCTCAACAAATGAGTGAACTTCCGTGACTGCAACAAGGCTTTTGAGTAATTCATTTGGGCTTGTTTCACCAGCTATTTTCACAATGCTTTTATAAAAATTTTCATGTAGTAAGTTGTTGTCGAGTACTTTAAAGCTATCAGGAAGTGACCCATTGAGTGCTCCCTGATGTTCCACTATGTATGTGTTTGATTTGTAGGAGTGCTTGATATCCTTTTTAGAGCCTTCCAGTATTAACTTTGAGTTATTGATCAGGGCTATATGGTCGCAAAGCTCTTCTACTGACTCCATTCGGTGAGTTGAAAATATAATAGTACTACCTTTATCACGAAGTTCGAATATTTCTTCCTTTATCAGGTTGGCATTTACCGGATCAAAACCTGAGAATGGTTCATCGAGAATAATAAGTTTTGGCTCATGAAGTACAGTTGAAATAAATTGTATTTTTTGTGCCATACCTTTTGAAAGATCTTCCACTTTCTTGTCCCACCATTCGTAAATTCCGAGCTTTTTAGTCCATGCCTTGCTTCGGAGGATAGCCTCCTTTCTGGTTAGGTTTCTGAGTTGGCCAAGATACACCAACTGTTCACCAACCTTCATTTTTTTATATAGACCCCTTTCTTCAGGCAGGTATCCTATGATAGAAATGTGTTCTGGGCTTAGTTTTTTTCCATTAATGAGAACTTCCCCCTCATCAGCATCTATGATCTGGTTGATAATCCGAATCATAGTTGTTTTTCCTGCACCGTTGGGGCCTAATAACCCAAAAATGCTTTGAGAGGGAATACTCAGGCTTACATTATCGAGAGCGGTATGATTGGAGTACCGCTTAGTGATATTTTTTGCAATAAGTGCTTCCAAAATTCTTGTGGTTTAGTTTCTGTTTCAGAATCAATGCTTTACAAACAGTGAATATATCCATAGATAAGATGAATCCAATGACGAAGCTATCACAAATGGGTAAGAAGGTGAAAGTAAACTATAGGGAGCGGTTATATACTCTGCTAAAAAAATATAAATGGGAGGTGAAAATTTTTATTTCTTTTCTTTGAAAACAATGCTGCCCATGCTTACATCCAAGTTGAAAGACAGCAGGTTGTCTGCATTTTCATCATAGGCCTCATTCACGAATACATTGTCGGAAAGCTTCTTGAAGGATTTGGTGAGTTTTACTTTGCAGAGCCAGGAGTCATTTACAGATACTATAACGGGGATTTCATCTTCTGGGAGCATAATCATCAGGTTGCCGGCTCCAACGCTGCCCTTTATTTCACTTCTTACCTGGGGTTTGTCACTGAAATCAAGAAGGAGATTGCCAAAACCAATATCTGCAACAACGTGCTTGGACTTTGAAAGATTAAGCTTTTTTACATTTACCGAGCCGAGATCAACCTTTACATAAAAGGTATCCATTACTATCTGATTCTTGACGCCCGATAAGTACCCAATATTAACATCTGCACTACCTGTATGTATTTTTAACTTTCCTATGGAAAGCCCTGAAAGGTCTATATCGGCTTCTCCAATCCCGTATTTGAGATTTAAATTGTAACTTTTATTATCGGTAAGATAAACCTTCCAAAGCTTTTTGGTAGACTCATTTGATGAACCAAACATGCGATAGGAGATGGACTGACTAAGCCCTTCTGATTTGTCATCTTCAAGAGCCAGTTTTATTGTGCAGGTTTTATTTCTTATAGATTTATCAAAAGAGTGAGAATAATTGTCATAATTCTGATCACTATATACGTTGAGAAGCTCAGTGCTTTTACTTGGCTTTAATAAGCAGGAGCCGCTATTGACACTAAAGTGAAGATCAACTCGCTCTACGGTTTTAATATCTTCAACCGAAAACTGTTTTTTAACCTGTGAAAACGAAAGGGTAGTACTGATGATCCCTGCACCCAGTAAAAAAATTCTTCTCCGCATAGTGTGTGTAAATACGGTATTTGTTTTTGTTGAGTTACAAGACATTAGAAAATTATCAATAAAAAAAGCGACAAATAGCAAATTTGTCGCTTTCTTCCAATTTCATCTTTTTTTATTCAAAAAACTCTCTCATTTTTCCGAAAATACTTTTTTCGCTTTTTCCGGGTTTTGGGTGGAAATTAGCAGAGTCACGCATACTTTCAAGTTTTGCTTTCTCATCTGAGGAGAGGTGTTTTGGGGTCCATACATTTACATGTATAAGCTGATCACCTTTGCCATACCCGTTAAGGTCTTTAATACCTTTACCTCTTAGCCTCAGTATTTTTCCGCTCTGAGTTCCAGGTTCTATTTTAATACGTGCTTTGCCGGATATTGTAGGAACTTCTACAGATGTGCCTAAAGCAGCGTCAATAAAGCTGACATAAAGGTCATAAACTACATTGTTTCCCTCGCGGATCAGCTGATCATTTTCCTTTTCTTCTATTACGATAAGGAGGTCTCCAGCTAAACCACCTCCTGGGGCCTCATTACCTTTGCCAGACATGGAAAGCTGTATTCCGTCAGATACGCCACCAGGTATTTTTACACTGATAACTTCTTCTTTAGGTACGAGTCCAGAACTATCAACACCAGGAGGTCTGTGATCTATAATCTGCCCTGACCCGTTACATGAAGGACATGTGCTGGTTGATACCATTTGTCCGAGCATTGTGTTTACGGCCTTACGTACCTGGCCACTACCATGACAGGTAGAACAGTTTTTGAAAGTAACACCCTCGGCTCTAACGAGCCTGTTTACCTTTATTTTTTTCTCAACACCCTCAGCTATCTCTTCCAGTGTGAGTTTTAGTTTAATACGAAGGTTTGATCCTTTCCGCTGCCTTCTGCGGCCGCCACCGCCACCGAAGAAACTCTCAAACGGGCTGCCACCACCACCAAAGATATCTCCGAATTGAGAGAAAATATCATCCATGTTCATGCCGCCGCCGAAGCCACCGCCGTTCATGCCTGCATGACCAAATTGATCATATCTCTGTCTTTTCTCAGGGTTGCTTAGTATTTCATAGGCTTCAGCAGCTTCCTTAAATTTATCCTCAGCCTCAGCATCATCTGGGTTTTTGTCTGGGTGGTACTTGATGGCCACCTTTCTGTAAGCCTTTTTTATTTCTTCCTGAGAAGCGGATTTATCCACTCCTAAAATCTCATAAAAATCTCTTTTCGCCATAAACTTGAATTTTCTCGCTCTTAGTTTCCTATAACTACTTTGGCGTATCTGATAACTTTATCCTTTAACATATAGCCTTTTTCTATAACATCTACCACCTTGCCTTTCAGGTTCTTTTTAGGTGCTGGTATTTGGGTGATGGCCTCATGGTATTCTGAGTCAAAGTCCATTCCCTCTTTACCTTCCATTGCTTTCAGGCCTTTTTGCTCTAAAACTTTTTTAAATTTATTCTGTATGAGTTTTACACCCTCCTTAACAGCATTAAGGTCAGTGCTTTTATCTTCAAATGATTTTTCAGCTCTTTCGAAGTCGTCAATCACAGGTATCAAAGCAGTCATCAGGTCCTCATGAGCTGTTTGTACCATGTCCAGCTTTTCCTTCGCTGTTCTTCTTCTGAAATTTTCAAATTCAGAGTAAAGGCGTAGGTACTTGTCTTTGCTTTCTGCCAATTCGTCTTTTAGACGTTTCAGTTCATTGTCAGCAGTATCACCTTCACTTGAATTTTCTTCTTCAGGCTGGTTCTCGACTTGCTCTTTTGTTTCATCAACATTTTCAGGTTTTTCACCCATTTCAGCAGCTTTTGCATCTTGCTGAGTTGATTCCGTGGTATCTTTCACTTCGTTTTCTTCTATATTCTCCTTGTTCATAGCTAGTTATATACCTTTACCTTGTACATTATTCAAATTGATTGACAATTACTCTGCCAAAACACAAAGTTATGTCAAAATGACATCCTATTGAAATTAACTATCTGTTGATTGTGGTTATTTGTTCAAGTGCTTCCAGAGGAGGTCCTTCAATTCTACAAGTCCGGTTTGAGTAACAGCAGAAATGAAAACGTGTGGAAGCTCCACGGGTAATTCCTCCTTCATTTCACTCATTAGCTCTTCATCCAGAAGATCTGATTTAGATATGGCCAGTATTCTGTCCTTATCGAGCAACTCTGGATTATATTTTTTTAACTCTCCCAAGAGTATCTGATATTCTTTAATGATGTCTTTAGCATCAGCAGGTATCAAGAAAAGTAGTAGGGAGTTACGTTCGATATGTCGCAAAAACCTAATTCCAAGACCTTTTCCTTCTGCCGCTCCTTCGATAATACCAGGTATGTCAGCCATGACAAAGGACTTGTAGTCACGGTAGCTCACTACTCCCAGGTTTGGGGTTAATGTAGTAAAAGGGTAATCAGCAATTTCAGGTTTGGCGGCAGAAAGCACAGAGAGCAATGTTGATTTTCCTGCATTTGGAAAGCCCACAAGGCCTACATCTGCAAGAAGCTTTAATTCTAAAACTATCCATTCTTCTTTTCCTGCTTCTCCTGGTTGAGCAAAGCGAGGGGTTTGGTTGGTGGCTGTTTTGAAATTTTCATTGCCCAGGCCTCCACGGCCTCCCTCGGTAAGAATTACTTCCTCACCATCCCCGGTAATTTCAAACAGTTTTTTCCCGCTTTCGAAATCTTTGACTACGGTACCTAAGGGAACTTCCAGAATAATGTCTTCTCCCTGGGCACCACTTCGCCGTCCTCCTTCACCAGGCTTGCCATTTCCGGCAATAACATGCTTTTGGTATTTAAGATGCAATAATGTCCATAGTTGAGTATTTCCTTTGAGGATAATATGGCCACCACGACCGCCATTACCACCATCAGGGCCACCTTTGGGAACATGTTTTTCACGCCTGAAATGGACGGAGCCAGCGCCTCCAGCTCCTGATCTCGAGCAGAACTTTACGTAATCAATAAAGTTAGATGAAGACACTCGCTTGTTTACTTTTCTATTTTGAGGGAATCAATGACATCACAGATGTTATTAAAGATATCATCAATAGACCCTACGCCATGTATGCCGTTAAATTTATTCTGATTCTTGTAGTATTGAGAAACAGGTAAAGTTTCTTTTAGGTAAACCTGGATACGATTATCTATTTTTTCTTCGTTCTGGTCATCGACCCTTCCTGAAATCTTTCCTCGCTCCAATAATCTTTTCTTAAGCTCTTCAAAAGGAACCTCCAAGGAAATCATGCCTGAAATAGGGTTGCCTTTGCCATTCATTAGCTTATCAAGTGCTTCTGCCTGATTGATTGTACGGGGAAAGCCGTCAAAGATAAAACCGTTAGCCTCAGAGCTATTTTTGATCTTATCATCTACCATGCCTATTACCACTTCATCAGGTACCAGAAAGCCGTCGTCCATATATTTTTGGGCGCTTTTTCCTAATTCTGTACCTTCGTTTAGGTGCTTTCTGAATAAATCTCCGGTTGAGATATGCTCAAGATTATATTTACTAATGAGCTTTTCACTCTGGGTGCCTTTTCCAGCTCCGGGAGGGCCAAATAGTACTATGTTTAGCATCACATGTTTTTTTAAAAGGGTTTAAATATAATGGAAAATTAGGGGATTACTCCTTGAGTTGGTAAATGTCTTTTAAATTTCTCCCCAATCCATCATAATCCAAGCCATAACCTACAACAAATTTTTCAGGAATGTCAAAGCCTATGTACTTTAACTTTTCTCCTGATACATTTGTCTTGGGCTTTTGAAGAAGTGTAATCACTTCAGTGGAACTTGCCCCAAGGGACCTGAATTCCTCAAGTATTTTTGCTATTGTCCGGCCCGTATCGATAATGTCTTCAATGATGATTACGTCCTTGTTGAAAATATTTTCATTGAGGCCGATCAATTGCTTAACATTACCACTACTCTCCATTTCTTCATAAGAAGCAACTTTAACAAATGATATCTCGCAGGGAATATTAATTTCTTTCATTAGGTCAGCGGCAAACATAAATGACCCGTTTAGAATTGCTACGAAAAGGGGCTTCTTGTCTTTATAATCACTATTGACCCTGGTCGCAAGATCCTGGATTCGTGCAGTGATTTCTTCGCTGCTGATAAATTTTACAAACTCTTTGTCTTTGACTACCATAAGTAAAATAAAAATGCCTTCTGTAGAACAAAAGGCATGCAAATATAAAAATTATATTGGAATAGGAACTGAAAAAGCAAAAATCAAAGATTCTTCATAAGTACTTTGTAAAGTTCAAGCATACAAACGATGTCATGTTTATGTACTTTTTCTTCTGGAGAGTGTACGTTTTCTTCTGGGGCACCTATGAAGCACCAGTCAAAAGGGTAAGGCGATATTTGAAGCTCTCGTCCATCACTAGAGCCACTTGCTTCCACTTCCAGTTGATAAGGAATTTTTGAGTCGTTTGCTATTTGTACAATACGCTTAATGTAAGATTTTCTAGGTATGTTTCGGTCTCGAATAGAGATCACTACACCCTCTCCCGGGTAAACCCCATCGGTTACCCAGGTGATGTCTGAGATCAAGCCTTGAGTTATCTGCCACTTTTCATAAATAAATCTAACTAAAAAAGGAATGGACCCTCCGCCATGCTCTTCCCAGCAGCTAAATACCAATACTCCATTTTCTAGTGTTTCAGCAAGCTTTAATAGGTTGTATACTCCAAGCCTGTTGTCGAGGTAGCAACTAGTAACTTCAGTTTTGGTCTCTTCAAATTCACACTTGAAAACAAGGTCCGTTCCTCGGTCAATTGCACGGGCAAATTTATAAAATAGCTGATGGTCTTTATTTACTTCCAGTTCGCACTCAATTGGCCCAAGGCTATCTTCCCCAACAAGTTTATAACCACTATGAGCTTCCGGGCCACCAATGGCTACTAACTGGTTTTGATAACGAACTGTAAAACCAATGGAATCCATGTGAGCAAATGCAGCTGTTTTAGGCGTTCCAAACTTTAAGATAATACAGTCCTGGAGCCCGTGACCATGAAAAATTTCGGGCTGGCAAACCCATTTATCTTTTTCGCGATCTACAAAGTCCAGGATAAAATCTTTCATTCCTAATTCATTTCCTGATGGAGCATGTATTTGACATAGTTGTTTCAGCAAATTGATGTCAGATAAATGGGGCTTCATTAAATATTGCTATTAAAAGATTGGAATCTATTGTTATTTTTTAATTTTCGTTAAATTTAGATTTAAAATTAACTTAGGCCTAATTTTTTTCGAATCCTGCTTCTTTATTTTTAATGTTAAAAGTACTCAATCAGTCCAATTCAGCTGCTAATCATTTCCTGTTTGAAATGAGGCATATAGATACCCAGAAAGATCGCGCGAAATTTAGAAATAACCTCAGAAGGTTAGGAGCGGTGATGGCATATGAAATATCAAGGACATTAAAATATGCTAAGACAACAGTGACAACACCTCTTGATACCATGGAGGTTGAGTTATTGGCCGAACAGCCTGTTTTAATCTCCATATTAAGAGCGGCCCTGCCCTTTTCTGACGGTTTTGTAGAAATGTTTGATCAGGCTGATGTAGGATTTGTAGGAGCCTACAGGAAGGGGGGAGGAGAGGAGATTGTGGTTAATTTTGAATATATGGCTACCCCGTCGTTGGATGGCAGAGTAGTTATCGTGGTGGACCCCATGCTGGCAACAGGTAAATCTGCTGTGGAATCGATAGATCATTTACTCAATAATGGCAAGCCAAGTCATATTCATATAGCAGCCGCTGTTGCTGCACCGGAAGGAATTGATTATCTTTCAAGGATGTTGAAGGTTGAACATACCATTTGGACCGGTGCTTTGGATGAAAAGCTCAACAGTAAATCCTACATTGTGCCCGGGCTTGGTGATGCCGGAGATTTGTGTTTCGGACCGAAATTATAAATTAACACATGCTGCTGAATATATTAATGTTAGTTGTGGGCCTGTTTGTCCTCATAATAGGGGGTGACTTTCTTGTAAAAGGCGCATCAAGTATAGCATTAAGGGCTCATATATCTCCATTGGTGGTGGGGCTTACCATAGTGGCTTTTGGCACATCTGCACCTGAGCTTCTTATTAGTATAAAGGCAGCTTTGGATGGCAGTCCGGATATGACCATGGGAAATGTGGTAGGGTCAAATATTTGCAACCTTGCGCTTGTGCTTGGTGTGACTGCTACTATTGGTGTAATCAAAGTCAACTCTGATAGTATCAAGATTGATTGGCCGGTAACCATGGGGAGTTCATTGCTGCTCTACTTTGTGGTGAAGGAAGATGCTGCCATGATCAAAACTTATGAGGGGATCATATTCATTGTACTTCTTGTTGTGTATACAGTCTTTATTATAAGAAAATCACGCAAAGAAACTAAGGCAAGAAAAGCTTTGGAAGAAGAAATGGAGGACGTTGCCCCATCCAGTTATATTGGGAAAGATGCATTTTCTATTTTAGTAGGGTGTGCAGGGTTATATTTTGGCGCAGATTGGTTTGTGGGAGGAGCAAAAAACCTAGCGTTGTTTTTGGGAGTAAGTGAGCGTGTTATAGGTATAACAGTGCTTGCATTGGGAACAAGCCTGCCCGAGTTAGTTACCTCTATAGTTGCCTCAGTTAAAAAGGAGACTGACCTTGCTTTGGGTAATTTAATGGGATCGAATATTTTTAATATTCTTTCTATCCTTGGCATAACGAGTATCATCAAAGATATACATGTTAGCGGTGAGATAATAAAACATGATATGGTGGCTATGATAGGGGTTACACTTCTTGTGCTACCCATGATGCTTTATAAAAGGAAAATGGGTAGAGTCTCTGGGGCCATTTTGCTCGCGATTTATATTTTTTACACTTATACGGTTATAACATAATTTACTGAAGCCAGGTTGATTTTTGCAATGGAAGAATTGGTATTGAAGGCCCTTACGATTATCTTATTAACCATGCTGAAGTTTATTTTCGGCCCTACACTTGGGTATGCCGGGGGATTTAGTTTATTATCTACAATTCTTATCACTATTGTGGGTATGATGTGTAGTGTTTTGTTGTTTACTTTCCTAGGGAAAATTTTGCGTGAAAAGGTACTTGTTAAACTATTTGGGAGTAGGAAAAAATTCACCAAGAGAAACAGGCGGTTTGTTGCGATCTGGAAAAAATACGGTTTGCCAGGTGTAGCTTTTCTTACCCCTCTACTTCTTACCCCAATAGGGGGAACACTACTCTTGGCCAGTTTTGGTAGTTCTAAGCGAGAAATTGTGATTTCTATGTTTCTGAGTGCAGTATTTTGGTCATCCTTCTTTTCTATATTGATCTATACCCTAGGCCCTGAAGTTATGTCGATTTTTTCCCGTTAGTTCTTTTTGTCGTTGTCTTCGTCAGGAAGCATTTCAATATCTTGTATCAAAACACTTTTTGATATATTTTTTCCGGTAATAGTTGCTGCTAACCCTCCAAGAGCGGTTTCTTTATAGCGGTTTTCCATACTTTGTCCAACCTCAGCCATTGCATCTACACATTCATCCACTGGAATAACACCACTCACGTTGGCCAGTGCAATTTGTGCCGAAGAGTTCGCGATGGCTGCTGCACTTGCATTTCGCACTACACACGGCACCTCTACAAGGCCGGCAACGGGGTCACAAACTAGTCCCAGCATACATTGTATAGTAATGGCAACCGCATTGAAAACCTGATTTATATTACCTCCAAGGCAGTATACAATAGCTCCTGCTGCCATGGCGCCGGCACTGCCGGTTTCTGCCTGGCAGCCACCTACTGCACCTGCCAGCGATGCCTTTTGCTCTATAACCAGAGCGATGCCTGCCCCAACCAATAGGCCTTCAAGTATTTTGCGGTCTGGCAGGTTATGGATTTCCTGTAAAGTATATAGTGTGCCAGGTAATATGCCTGATGCTCCGGCAGTAGGAGCAGCTACAATTCTGCCCATACATGAATTCACCTCTTTTGCGGCAAGAGCCCTGGAAATAAGGTTTTGAAACTCTTTCGAGAGTACAGCCAAGTCGTGTTTGAATACTTTTTTTGCCCCGTTGTTGATCATTCCCGACCGAGAGGTCATATCCTCTTGCAAGCCAGTCTCAACTGCGTTTTTCATAACTTCATAGGCTTTGCCTAGTCCTTCCCATACCTGTTGCTCACCCCGGCCTTTCTGTTCCTTTTCATATTCAAGTACAGGCTCAAAAAGATTCATATCGTGCTCTTCGCAATAGGCTTTCCAACCATTAAAATCTGAAAATAAGAAACTCATAATTCGCGTGTTTTTTCAAAGTTAATCAGTAACTCCAACAAAAACAGAATTTGAAAACAAAAGGTTTTTTAGCCCCAAAGCTCAAACACTTTCCGAAGGAGGACTAGTGATATAACAATGGTAAAGACTATGGAAATAGTTCGGGATGATAGCCGATCACTAAGACTCGTGCCCAAGGGAGAGGATATTATTACGCCGATAGATAGGGGAATAGCAACGGGAAGTAAAATATAGCCCAGGTGGGCATAGGGTATATTTGAAGATGGTGTATTTAACAGGTTTAGTATAGTAAGCATAAAGGCAATGCCAAATATAGCTCCAAAAGATATAGATTTAGCCTTTTTTATATCCATTTTGAGCCATAAATTAAGCATAGGGATGATTATAGATCCGCCACCCAGGCCTGTTATTGAGGATACTATTCCAGCCGTAATGCCTGTGATGGTTAATCGGGCCTTGCTCTGAACCTCGTCGTAATGAAAAGGCTTACGAAGTTTGTAGATGGTTCTGAAAATGATATATGCCAGAAATATAATAATTATAAAATTGTAAGTGTCTTTGGAATACTCTTCGCGTAACACAAAAAAATGTAGTACAAGTGATGCAGAAATAACAGCAGATACTGTCACCCATAACATGTCTTTAGGGTATACCTGTTTTTTCCTCCACATGGTAAGGTTATTCACAAATGCGGAGCACATGGTGGCAAAAATGGTGTTAGCGATGGTGAACCGTACCATTTCTTCATCCGGCATGTTCATATATTGAAGTGCCAGAGGAATGACTACAATCATAAGAAAGCCTGTGCCAATACCCGTAAGACCTGCTATAAAACCACCTACTAGTCCGGCAAGAGATAGAAGAAAGTAAACCATGAACTTTTTCTGACTGATTATAAATTAAGATGCCATCTCGTGTACGTGATGGCATCTTAATAAAATTTAGGATTTACTTAAAACCCGGTAGTTTGATATTTGGGCAATGAATATTATCCATTCATTGAAATAAGGAACTCTTCATTGTTTCGAGTGCCTTTCATTTTAGAAAGTAAGAATTCCATAGCCTCGTTAGAGTTCATGTCAGACATAAACTTGCGTAGAATCCATACTCTTTGAAGTTCTTCCTCAGACATGAGAAGGTCTTCTCTACGAGTACCAGAAGCCGGTACATCAATGGCAGGGTAAACACGTTTGTTAGATAGTTTTCTATCCAGCTGAAGTTCCATGTTACCTGTTCCTTTGAATTCTTCAAAGATAACTTCATCCATTTTAGATCCTGTTTCTATCAGGGCCGTAGCAATAATAGTTAAAGATCCACCATTTTCTACATTTCGTGCCGCTCCAAAAAACCTCTTAGGTTTGTGAAGTGCATTAGCATCAACACCACCCGACAATATTTTTCCAGATGAAGGTACTGTAGTGTTGTACGCACGTGCCAGTCTGGTAATAGAGTCTAACAAGATCACCACATCATGACCGCATTCTACCATTCTTTTTGCTTTTTCCAGTACCATGCTGGATACTTTTACATGCCTTTCCGCTTGCTCGTCAAAAGTTGATGCTACAACTTCAGCTTTTACGCTCCTTGCCATATCAGTTACCTCTTCAGGGCGCTCATCGATCAAAAGTATGATCAGGTAGCACTCAGGATGGTTTTCTGCAATGGCATTAGCAATTGTTTTCAAAAGCACTGTTTTACCTGTTTTGGGCTGTGCTACAATCATACCCCTTTGGCCTTTTCCAATTGGTGCGAAAAGATCCAAAATTCTGGTAGAGTAGTTATCAGGGCGTGTGCTTAGGTTTATTTTTTCTTCAGGGAAAAGTGGGGTAAGGTATTCAAAAGATACCCGGTCGCGAATTTCTTCAGTAGTTTTTCCATTTACACTTACTACTCTAAGCAGGGCAAAATACTTTTCGCCTTCTTTGGGAGGTCTGATCTGACCTTTTACGGTATCTCCTGTTTTGAGACCAAACAGTTTGATTTGAGAAGGAGAAACATAAATGTCGTCTGGGCTGGCTAGATAGTTATAGTCAGAAGAGCGAAGGAAACCATAGCCATCTTGCATGATTTCGAGTACACCTTCGTTTTCTATTACGCCATCAAAATCCTTGACATTATTTTCTTTTCTTTTATTTCTGTCGTCTTTTCTTCTGTCGTCTTCGCCTCCTCTTTCAGGTTTATCCTTTGCCTTGGTATCGCGAGAACTCTCCTTATCTTCTTTTCTTTCTCTCTTTCTCTCTGGCTTTTCAGGCTTATCACCTTTAGCCTCTTTTTTGCCCTTGTCAGAGTCAAAAGAAGTTACGCTTTCATCAACTTCAATATTGAAGGATTCCAATAGCTCCTCAGAAGATAGCTCTTCTTCTTTTTTATTGTTTTTCACTTTTACATTCTCTCTTTTTGGAGGTCTGCTGGGTGCTTTATCTTCTTTCTTTTGATCTACTTTTGATCTGCTATCCTTAGATTCCTTAGGTTGCTCAGGTTTCGATTCGGGTGTTTTCTTTTTGGGAAGCTGGTTTTCTGGTGTGACGGCTTGTTGGTCGAGTATTTTATAGATTAGCTCCTGTTTGGCTAGCTTCTTGTAATTTTTCAGGCCTAGTTCCTCTGCTATCTCCTTCAATTCTGAAAGAAGCCTAACATTCAATTCTTCAATCGTGTACATAAATTGTCAATTGTGAATTCCTTAATATTTTAATTGAATTATAACTTTGATTAACATGATGCGTATTAATACGAGATATATGCATATCCCTTTTGCCTAAGAGTGGCTCGCTGTCTATTCAAGATGGTGTTTGATTATGAAATAAAGGCTTAAATGAATCGGAATGAGTCTAAAGCCTTCTTTTAAATATTATTTGATATTGCAATAATATATGAACCGTTGGCAATAGTCAAACTTTTGCTTATAAATAATCATTAACCGGTTTAAAAAGTTCAGTTTTACTTCAAAAATACATTATTTTGCATCGATTTTAACGAAAACGGATATGCTACAACTTGCTTATATAAGAGATAACAAAGAAAAAGTGGTTGACGGCCTTAATAAAAGGCGATTTGCCAAGGCTGCCGAAATCATTGAGGAGGTAATTGCTCTGGATGATCAAAGGAAAAGTACACAAGCTAAACATGACCAGGTGCTTTCGGAATCAAATGCTCTTTCTAAGCAAATTGGCATGTTGATGAGAGAAGGGAAGAAAGAGGAAGCGGAAGGAGTTAAAGCTAAGACGGCAGACCTGAAAACTGAAGGTAAAGAGCTGGGTGAAATTTTAAGCAACTGTGAAGACAAGCTTAAAGAACTGCTATATCTAATCCCTAATGTTCCTAATAATAATGTGCCAGAAGGTGGTGGTGCCGATGACAACGTAGTGGTATATGAGCATGGAACTACCCCTGAGCTGCCAGAAAATGCTGTACCACATTGGGAGCTTATAAAAAGCTACGATATCATAGATTTTGATCTCGGTAACAAAATTACGGGAGCGGGTTTTCCTGTTTATAAAGGTAAAGGAGCAAGGCTTCAGCGTGCTATGATTAATTTTTTCTTAGATGAAGCTATTAAGGAAGGGTACGTGGAAGTGCAGCCACCGATTGTGATTAATGAAGATAGTGGATATGGTACAGGGCAGCTTCCAGATAAGGACGGTCAGATGTACCATATAGGAGAGGAGAATTTCTTTTTGATTCCTACAGCGGAAGTGCCTATTACTAATATGTATAGGGATGTGATTGTGGATGTAAAAGATTTACCGGTTAAACATGTGGGTTTTACTCCTTGTTTCAGGAGAGAGGCTGGTTCTTGGGGTGCACATGTGCGTGGGCTTAACCGTCTTCATCAGTTTGATAAAGTTGAAATAGTTGAGATTCATCATCCGGATAATTCATATGATGCGTTGGACAGAATGTGCAAGCATGTTCAGGGTCTTTTAGAAAAGTTAGGGCTGCAATATAGGGTGTTGAACTTGTGTGGAGGAGATATGGGATTTACATCTGCACAGACATTTGATATGGAGGTTTACTCTGCAGCTCAGAAAAAGTGGTTAGAAGTAAGCTCTGTGAGTAACTTTGAAACCTTTCAGGCAAGCAGGCTTAAGCTAAGGTATCGCGGAGATGATAAAAAGATGCATTTACTACATACATTGAATGGTAGTGCTCTTGCTTTGCCAAGAATACTGGCTGCAATACTGGAGAACAACCAAAGTGAGGAAGGGATTAGGATACCTGAAGTTCTTGTGCCTTACACGGGTTTTGATATGATCAGGTAAGTGTCTTTTTATAGCGGTAGTGCAGTGCTACCCAAGCATCGAAAATGATAGCAAGGATACATGCAATTATAATTGGTTGAAAGACTGGTTCGATGTCTGTTCTTTTTATGATGATGCCAATCAATGCCCATATCATAACAAGAGCAAAGGCAATATCCTGGTATTTTTTACTGATCAAATATACAAGAAGTTGGGTGGCAATAATCATAGCGATAACCCAGTTTTCGGGGGATGTCGATGAAAAGCCATAGGCTGATAGCAAAGCTGCAGTATTGGCAATGGTGGCAACGCTTATCCAGGCGAGGTAAATACTAAAAGGTTTGTGTACGAGCCATTTTTCTCTTGTTGAGTTTGGAGGCTTGGTGTGGATTTTTACATATATCATAGAAAGTATTACCAAGAGAAGGATCATGATGATTAGGGACCACTCTATAAGTAGATGGTGCCAGGTCAGTATCCACGAGCTATTAAGCAGGCATGTTATTAAAAACAGCCTTGAGATAGACTCTGCTTTTTTACTATCTCTTGAAATAAAGGGGGAAATGCAAAAACCTGTTAGAAGTAAGTAAATAACAGTCCATATAGAAAAAGTAATACTGGCTGGAGTAAAAAGGTTCGGGTACATAGATGCTACCTGTCCTGTACTCATGCCATTAATGGGAAGAATGTTAGCGAGTGCATTGACTGTTATGACAGTTACTAAGCCTAAAATATTAAGCCATTTCATAGCGTGTCCCTTTGCTTTAATTTAAATATACTCAAATATTTTGGTGATAGACGATGAAGTCCGATATAACATATATACCTTTTATCATTTATTTAAGGCGCTGATATTGCAATTATTTTAATTTAGCAATGGATGCATCTAGCATTACACTCAGCCTTACCGAAATAAGTACTGAATAATGGTGCTGGTTAAGAAACCAGACAGCAAACTGATGTAAGAAGTCGCCTAAAATGAATTTAAACCATGAAAAACCTATTTAATATTATAGTTTTAATGAGCGTTCTGATTTCATGTTCTAAAGAGGAGGAGGGAAAAGAAAGCTCTCTGCCTTACCCTGAAACTGCAAAAGTCGATACTGTGGATGTCTACTTTGGAATGGAGGTTCCAGACCCTTATCGCTGGTTGGAGGACGACAGGTCTGAACAAACAGCTCAATGGGTTAAAGCACAGAATAATGTGACCTTTTCATATCTCAACAACATTCCGTTTAAGAATAAGGTAAAGCAAAGGCTGGAAGAACTTTTCAATTATGAAAGGCTATACGCACCTGCTAAGCATGGTGAGTACTATTATTTTTATAAAAATGATGGACTTCAAAATCAAAGTGTTCTATATAGGAAAAAAGGTATGGATGGGGAGCCGGAGATCTTTATAGATCCTAATACCTTTACGAAAGATGGTACGATTTCTTTGGCAGGTACCAGTTTTTCAAAGGATGGGTCTTTGTTTGGCTATTTGATTTCTGAAGGAGGGTCTGACTGGAGAAAAGCAATTGTCATTGATACTGAAACAAAACAGCAGATAGGTGACACATTGAGAGATATTAAATTTAGCGGTATTGCCTGGAGTGGTAATGAGGGATTCTATTATAGCAGCTATGATAAACCTAAGTCTGGTTCATTGCTTTCAGGTAAAACACAGTACCACAAACTATTCTACCATAAAATGGGGACCCCCCAAAGTGAGGATAAGATGATTTTTGGAGGGGATGAGCAGCCCAGAAGATATATAGGATCTTATCTGACCGAGGATGAGAGGTTTCTTGTAATCACAGCTGCACAAAGTACGAGTGGAAATGAGCTTTATATCAAAGACCTTTCTGATCCTAATTCAAGCATTGTTACAATTATTGATAATTTCGATAATAACCATTACGTTTTGGATAATGAAGGTTCGCGCCTTTTGATACAGACTAACCTTGCGGCGCCTAATAATAGACTGGTAGAAACCGATATCGCCAACCCTACTTCTGAAAACTGGAAAGATGTTATTCCTGAGACTAAAAATGTATTGTCAACTTCAAAGGCTGGAGGTAAAATCTTTGCTGACTATATGGTTGATGCAAAAACTGAGGTAAAACAATATGATATGTCAGGGAAGCTTGAACGTAATGTGCAACTTCCGGGGATAGGAACGGCACGGGGGTTTAGAGGTAGAGAAGATGAGACCGAGTTATATTATACATTTACATCATTCACCTACCCATCAACTATTTTTAGCTATAATATTGCTACCGGAGAATCAGTATTGTATGAGCAACCGGAGGTAGACTTTAACCCGGAAGACTACGAAACAAAACAGGTCTTTTATGAAAGTAAGGATGGTACGAAAGTTCCGATGTTTATTGTTCATAAAAAGGGTATAGAGCTAAATGGTAAGAATCCTACATACCTGTATGCTTATGGTGGCTTTAATGTGAGCCTTCAGCCAAGTTTCAGTACATCTCGTATTGTTTGGTTGGAAAATGGAGGGGTATATGCACAGCCCAATATTAGAGGAGGAGGAGAATACGGAGAGAAGTGGCACAAGGCAGGAACTAAATTGCAAAAACAGAATGTATTTGATGACTTTATAGCGGCAGGGGAGTACCTGATTAAAAGCAAGTATGCTTCTAATGATTATTTAGCCATTGCAGGAGGGTCTAACGGAGGGCTCCTGGTGGGGGCTACTATGACCCAGCGCCCGGATTTAGCTAAGGTTGCATTTCCGGCAGTAGGTGTGATGGACATGCTCAGGTATAACAAGTTTACAGCAGGAGCTGGCTGGGCTTCTGATTACGGTACAGCGGAAGACTCTAAGGAAATGTTTGATTATCTGTACGGCTATAGCCCTGTACATAATGTTAAAGAAGGAGTTGCGTATCCTGCGACACTGGTAACTACTGCTGACCATGATGACAGGGTTGTTCCGGCTCATTCCTTTAAGTTTATAGCAAACTTACAGAAGAAACATACGGGAGATAACCCAGTTTTGATAAGGATCGAAACAGATGCAGGTCATGGTGCAGGAACTCCAATTACTAAAACTATTGAACAGCAGGCTGACATTTATTCTTTCGCTTGGTACAATATGGGAGTAATCCCACCTTTAGAGAAATCAAACCAATAATTTTTCAGGGTCTGAGTTTTCGGACCCTAATCAAAAACTAAATGAAATGACGATAAGAGAAGGAAAGAAGGAAGATCTCCCGAGAGCTCTCGAACTTATAAAAGAATTAGCCGATTATGAAAAGGCCCCGGATGAGGTGACTAATACAGTTGAACAGATGGAAAAGGATGGGTTTGGCGATAACCCTATATATGGAATATTTGTTGCAGAGAATGACAACCAAGAGATTGTGGGTATTGCTATCTATTATTATAGGTACTCTACCTGGAAGGGAAAGAGGATTTACCTGGAAGATATTGTCGTAACTGAGAGCGAGAGAGGAAAAGGTACAGGTAAGCTATTATTTGACAGGATCATTCAACAGGGAAAAAAAACAGAATGCTCGGGAATGGTATGGCAGGTGCTAGACTGGAATGAACCAGCGATTAACTTTTACAAAAAATATTATAGTGCCACTCTTGATGGAGAATGGATAAATTGCAGCATTAGCTTTTCAGAAATCTCTTAAACTAAGACGCCAAATTCAAATGGAATGTCCACCATTTCTTCGAGTTCGTGTCCCATATCTTCCATATCTTCGTCATATTGGTTGTATTTCCACTTAACAGTGACATCATTGCCAAATATGTAAAACTTGTTCAACTCAAAAAGTATCTCAATGAGCATTTTAAAAGAAGATGTGTTAAGATAGTCTATCTCAAGCTCAAGAACGGTTTTATTGCTAGGTTCCTGAAAATAATTTCTTAGCCAACCAGTCATTGCTTGATGAAAAGGCATTGTATCTTCCATGAAAGATCTTCCCTCTATCAGCAATCGACCGGAATCACCATCGAAAAAGATCTTTGGTGAGTCTTCTGTTCTTTCGAAATATAGAGCTTTCATAACCTCAAATGTATAATTCTTATAAGCATGCGAAGTTACCGCATAAGCTAAAGTAGCATATTTAAAGATAATATGCTTAAAAACTCTTTATTTTAACTATTATTGTTTCTAAGTTGGCGAAAAGATTGAGAGTATTAGACTTCTTCCAGTAGTGTCCTAAATGCCACATGCTTGTCTTTGTATCTGGCACGATGCTCCTCAACAAGCTTTGGTGCATGATTATCAAGATACTCAACTACTTTGTCGACTGTGTGAGCAAAGTATTGTACAGAGTACGATACACTTTGCTCTTGTTCATGGCTTAATACTTTAAATATCTTGTACTCAACAAATATACCAGTATCCATAACAGCGGGAATATGTGTGCTTTTCATCCAGTTAAGCCATTCTTCCTCTACATCTATATCGATACCTATTGTTACATTATATAAAACCATTAGTATTTTTTTTCGTGTACAATATCTGCTAAAGCCTATTCAGGTTAATGCGGTAGATCAACCTAAGCTTTTATTGTAGCAAAATTATCATTATTTTCATTAATCATGATCTTTCAAATAGATAAAACCAGATTGGTATTACGTATTTCAATGCTTTTAGCTTCATGCTTACTAATATTTGCATGCCATAGATCTGGAAATGAAAGTACAGGTCCCAAACCTTCTGAAGAGCCCATTGTACAAGTGGTTGATTTTGACCTTAAAAAAATCAAGGAACGCGGCTCACTAGTAGCTATTGTTGATAATAGCTCCACAGGGCTTTTTTTGTACAAAGGGCAACCAATGGGATATGAGTATGATCTATTAGCTCTTTTTGCGAAGAAAATAGGAGTGACCCTTGAAATAAAGTCGACAACTAGCATTGATAAAGCTTTTGAAATGCTAAATGCAGGCGAGGGCGATGTAATTGCTTATTCACTTACTGTAACCAAGGCCAGAAAGAAAATTGTAGCTTTTACTGAAAACCACTACACTGCAAGGCAGGTGCTTATACAGAAAAAGCCAAGAGGCTGGCGAAAAATGACCCGGGAGCAGCTTGAAAAGTCGCTGGTTAGAAATCAGGTGGAGTTGATAGGAAAGGAAGTGCACGTGAGGAAAAGCTCGTCATATGAAGAGCGATTACAGAACCTTTCTCAGGAGATTGGCGGGGATATCATCATTATTGAAGATCAGGATAGTGCAGAAACAGAGGAATTGATCCGCCGAGTGGCGCAGGGCACTATTAAGTATACCGTAGCGGATGAAACCGTAGCTTTTGTAAATGCTGCTTACTACCCCCAAATTGATGTAAGAACCCCTATAAGCTTCCCTCAGCAAATAGCTTGGGCGGTGCGAAAAAATGCCCCTGAGCTCCTGAATGAGATTAATGCATGGATGAAGCAGTTAAAAAAACAGGCCACCTTTAATGTTATTTATAAAAAATACTTTAAAAGCCCTCGTGCTTCTCTAAAAAGAGCGAAAAGTGATTTTTCGTCTCTCGGGGGTGAAAAGATCAGCGTTTATGATGACATAATCAAAGAAGCTGCTGATAGGCTGGGGTGGGATTGGAGACTGCTCGCTTCACAAATTTATCAGGAGTCTCATTTTAATCCAGAGGCAAAATCATGGGCTGGAGCTATTGGATTAATGCAACTTGTGCCAGAGACTGGACATAGGTTTGGTGCTGATGACCTCTATGACCCTGAACAAAGTATAAGGGCAGGGGTTAGTTATCTGAGGTTTTTAGATAAGTTGTGGGCCAAGACAGTTGAAGACGAAAGCGAACGTGTAAAGTTCGTTTTAGCCAGTTATAATGTGGGATTAGGGCATGTTGTAGATGCCAGAGAATTAGCCAAAAAACATGATAAGAATCCTCAAAAGTGGGATGGTAATGTTGAGTATTATTTGTTAATGAAGTCCAAACCTGATTTTTTTCGTGATCCGGTGGTTAAATCAGGGTACTGCAGGGGTGAGGAACCTGTTAATTACGTTCGTGAAATTTTAAGTAGGTTTGATCAGTACAAACAACTAATTTCTAGTTGAGATGTCGTGAAAATTTTTATATTTAGGATAAGCAATTCGTCAAATGAAAAATATGGATAAGTCAAAGATGGATGATCTCTATACTGAGTATACCCAGGTTCGTTTTCTGGATATTAATAAAGAGCAATTCATCTATATCGCTCATTTGTTGCCCTCGTGTCTTATCGTGATGAGCGATGGCTTGTTAGATAGGGAAGAGTGGGTTACATTAAAACGGCTTTCTAAGATTTTGGGAGATGAATTTGCCACTGAAGATCTTGGTCTGGAAGAGAAGGAAGAGAACCTTATGCTTATCTACAAGGCTGAGATCAGGTATCTGCTTAAAAATAGAGAAAAGTGGGAAGCAAAGTTTATTGCTGCCTTAAGAGATTATTTGGCCAATAACGATGCCTCCAAAGAGTTTTTAAATGAAACTATGGAATTGTTTGCTTCTCAGGAGCAGGATACTGAAAAGGCTGAATATCGCACCTACAAAAGATTGAAAGAGGAGTTAAACCTCTAGTTTTTCAACAATATTTTTAAAGTCCAACTCCTCCCAGGTGTTTTCAATGTCGGGAGATCTCATCACCTCATCCATTATCTCTTTTTGCCTTCTGCCAATATTTAGTGCTTCTGAATAGCGTATATCCTCATTAAATGTAACCATGGAGTATAAAGGAGTCCATTTTTCCGGATAAAGCTCATGTAGCCTAGCCTCGATCTTTTTTCTGAGTAAAAAGTCTTCGTCAGCTACGAGATCCCTCATTTCAATAAAATTCTGAAGAGCAAGGTCGGAAATAGCATCGACATCTGGTTTTCTGGTTTCATTAAACTTTTGTAAGACTACATCCCAATTATCCTGATGTTGATCCAACAGTGCATTCAGGATACGACAGTCTTCGAAGCCACTATTCATACCCTGACCGTAGAATGGTACTATTGCATGTGAGGCATCACCTATAATTAATGTCTTGTTTTTAACCCAGGGATAGGATTTTACGGTAACGAGAGATGAGGTAGGGTTAGTCTGAAAGTCATCAGCTAATGTTGGCATTAACTCGTAGGCATCCGGGAACACTTCTTTGAAAAATTGCTCTACATCATCACGGGTTTGCAAAGTGTCAAATGACGGCTGCCCGTTGAATGGGAAAAATAAAGTAACGGTAAAGCTGCCATCCAGATTAGGTAGAGCGATAAGCATATAATTACCTCGAGGCCAGATATGTAAGGCATTCTTATCAATTTTAAAGCCATTGTTGGGTGCAGGAGGTATGCTTAACTCCTTGTACCCATGCTCTATATAGTATTGAGAAAAATTGAAGCGATCAGTACGCTGCATAAAACCTCTCACCACGGAGAATGCTCCGTCTGATCCTATGATTATATCTGCACTTTGTTCAATTTCTTTTCCATTGACATCAAATGAAAGGAGGTTTTTCTCAAAATCTATTCCTGTACACAAATGATCAAAGTGTATTTTGACTCCGAGTTTTTCTGCTTCATTCATCAATAATTCATTGAGGCCACCTCTTGAAATAGAGTTAATAGCCTGGCCCAGCCGTCCATAGGGTTGAAAAGTAAGGGAGCCTTTATGGTCGTGCATCATCCTGCCTTGCATGGGAATAACCATTTTTTTTGCAGCCTCATTTAAACCAACCTCTTTCAGAGGTCGAAGTCCACGATTGCTTAATGCAAGGTTGATGGAGCGGCCTGCATCAGCACTGCCTTTGCGCATATCTCTACGGCGCTCATATAGGTCTACCTTATATCCTCTTTTAGCCAGGTAAATAGCCATTAATGAACCAACAAGCCCGGCGCCAACGAGGGCTATCTTTTCTACATTTTGCATGATTAAAATATTACTTTTTTTAAGATGTCATAAAAGTTAAAAACATCTTCAAATGTGTTATACAAGGGGACAGGTGCTACACGAATAACATTAGGCTCCCTCCAGTCAGCTACTACACCTGATTGGGTGAGATGTTCAAAAATGGCTTTTCCGTTATGGGTTACAAGCAATGACAATTGACATCCTCTGGCATTGGGTTCTGTGGGGGTTATCATTTGCAGAAAACCCTCATCTTGTAATTCTTTAAGTAGTGATTCGAGATAGCCTGTCAGTTTAAGACTTTTTTCACGAAGTGCCTCCATGCCCGCTTCATTGTATATCTCAAGGGCGGCTAAGTGGGCAGCGCTGCTAAGTACATTAACATTACTCAACTGCCAGCCATCTGCTCCTTCCATAGGTTTAAAGCCTTTTTCCATTTTAAACCTTTCCTCTTCATTGTGACCCCACCAGCCTGCGAATCGAGGTATATCCGGATTGTTGCCATGCTTCTCATGTACAAAAATACCACTCACTCCTCCAGGGCCAGAGTTAAGATACTTGTAGCTACACCATGCAGCGAAGTCCACCTCGTGTTTGTGAAGTTCGAGAGGAACATTGCCGGCCGCATGAGCAAGGTCAAAACCCACAAAAGCACCAGCTTGGTGACCTGCCTCAGTAATTTTTTGGATATCGAAAAACTGACCTGAATAATACTGTACACCGCTAAGCATTACAAGTGCCAGGCTGTCTTTATGTTCTTCAATTTTGCTTATTATATCTTCTGTCCTTAGCGTGTGTTCACCTTTACGAGGTGAAATCTCTACCAGTGCCTCATTGTAGGGCAGTTTGTGAAACTTTATTTGACTTTCCACAGCATACTGGTCTGAGGGGAAAGCTCCGGATTCGATAAGTATTTTGTGCCTGGTTTTGGTTGGGCGATAAAATGAAACCATCATCAGGTGTAAGTTTGAGGTGAGGCTATTCATAGAGACCACTTCTGAAGGGAGAGCACCTACTATTTTTGCCAACGCCTCTTTACTGAATTTATGATAATGAAACCAAGGGCGCTTTTGAGAGTGAAAATGCCCTTCCACACCTAGGGTAGCCCAATCATCAAGCTCTTCATTTATATAAGTTTTTGTGCTTTTGGGTTGAAGCCCTAAAGAGTTGCCCGTGAAATAAATGACGTCTTTCCCTTTGAGCTTTGGGATATGAAATCTGTTTCTAAATGCTTTGAGAGGATCTTCGTTGTCCAATTGCTGTGCGTAAGCCAGCGTATTTTTATTGCTCATTTGAAAATTGAAATCGTTTGCGTCAATATTAGGCAAAAATTTTCATCTGTTCACTGCGTATAATACCTTCGTGTTTTAAGAGCCATTCCTTTTTCTCTAAACCTCCGGCAAAACCTACTAAACTCCCGTCTTTTCCTATAACCCTGTGGCAAGGTACTATTATGGGGATCTTATTTTTGCCATTGGCAGTACCTGCAGCCCTAATACATTTGAGATCGCCAAGGCGGATGGCCAGTTCGCTGTAGGAAATGGTTTTTCCAAAAGGAATCTTTAGTAATTCTGACCATACTCGGTTCTGAAAATCAGTCCCAGTTAGTTTTATTGGAATAGAAAATTGTTTGAGATTTCCCTGAAAATACGCATCCATTTCGTTTATGCACTGATTGATTAATGCATTTTCAGAGTAATCATTCCGATTGTCTTCTGTAAAGCAGGCCTCTGTAATGGCTGCATTATCTACCGATATCTTGATCCCACCTATAGGAGATTGGTACACGGCAGTTTCCATTAAACAAAGCGTTCGTCTACCTCCATAACATGGCCGCAACTATCGCAGGTCCGCATTTCTTTAGAGCTATAAAACTCTTTAAAGCGCGAAAGGAAATCCTTCTCAATGTTTTTTAACGGAAAATATGTTTCGTGTAGTTTGTGATTGCAGTTGTCACAAAACCACATGAGTCCATCAGTGTGTTGCTCCTCTCGAACTCTTTCAATGACTAACCCAACTGAGTTGGCAGGTCTGATGGGGGAATGAGGTACCTTAGCTGGGTGTAAATAGATATCTCCAGCCTTTATAGGCACTTCAACAGCTTTTCCATTTTCCTGTATTTTGACAATGATGTCACCCTCCAGTTGATAAAAAAACTCCTCGGTTTCATTATAGTGATAGTCTTTTCTGGCATTTGGCCCGCCGACTATCATTACTATAAAATCGTCAGCTTCAACATAAAGGTTCTTATTCCCAATAGGTGGTTTTAGGATATCACGGTTATCCTCAATCCACTTTTGAAGGTTAAAAGGTCTTTTTATAGCCATAAAGTAATTTTTAAAATTATGCGTATCTGGTTATTAAGCCTAATTGATTAAATGTCATTAACTATTTGAGTGTTCATCTCAGCCAAATAACTGACATTATGGACATTTCTCTTTAAATTTAGCGAAAATTAAAACGATACAGATACAGGATTCTAACAAAATCAAATGGATTTAAAGCTAAAGGATAAAAGAGCAATAGTATGTGGCAGCACTCAGGGTATAGGCAAGGCAATCGCATTTGAGCTAGCCTTATTGGGAGCAAGTGTTACCTTGGTTGCCAGAAGTGAAGAGAAACTACAAAAAGTACTGGATCAGCTTCCATTGACTCAAGGGCAGGAGCATCACTACATATGTGCGGATTTTGATGATCCAGATAGACTTAAAACGGCCATTGATCAATATCTGATCAAGGGGAATAATGTTCAGATACTGGTAAATAATACAGGAGGCCCTGCAGGTGGCAAGGCAATCGATGCAAAACTTGAGGAGTTTGAAGCTGCGTTCAGGAGGCATTTGATCTGTAATCAAATTCTTACTCAGGCAGTAACGCCATTTATGAAACAAGTTGGTTATGGTAGGGTAATCAATATTATTTCTACTTCAGTAAAATCACCACTGCCTGGGCTTGGGGTATCTAATACAATTCGAGGCGCTGTAGCAAACTGGGCCAAAACACTGGCTACGGAGCTTGCGCCATATGGAATTACAGTTAATAATGTTTTGCCGGGTGCTACCAGCACAGTAAGGTTGGAGAGTATTATTCGAAGCAAAGCGAAAAAAACAGATGTTACTGAAGAGGATGTGATGAAAGCCATGAAGAAGGAGATTCCGGCAGGTAGGTTTGCAACTCCTGAGGAGATAGCAGCTGCAGCCGCTTTTCTGGCTACACCGGCAGCTGCATATATTAATGGGATAAACCTACCGGTTGATGGTGGCAGATTGAGCTGTCTGTAATTATCACTGCGGAAGAAAGTTTCTTATTTACAGAATTACAACAATGAAAACAATACAGAACTATATCAACGGGGAGTTAGTGGAGCCTAAGTCAGGGCAGTATTTGGATAATTACAACCCTGCTGAGGGAAAAGTATATAGTTTAATACCCGATTCTGACAAATCAGATGTTGAGGAGGCTGTTAAAGCTGCTAAAGCGGCGTTTCCCGAATGGTCTTCCATGCCCATACAGAAGCGCTCTGATATCCTCAACAAAATTGCTGATCTCATTGATAAGAATCATGACCGTCTGGCTGAAGCCGAATCGGTCGATAATGGAAAACCATTAAAACTTGCTCAGCGAGTAGATATACCTCGAGCATCCAGCAATATGCGTTTTTATGCAACGGCTATTTTGCACTTTGCTTCCGAGTCGCACCACATGGATGGAGAGGCTGTTAACTATACCACCAGAACCCCGGTGGGTGTGGCAGGCTGTATTTCTCCATGGAATTTGCCTTTATATCTGTTCACCTGGAAAATCGCTCCGGCACTAGCTGCTGGTAATACTGTTGTGGCTAAGCCTTCCGAGGTAACACCTATGACGGCTTATCTATTTTCAGAACTGTGTATTGAAGCAGGACTGCCCAAAGGCGTGTTAAATATTGTTCATGGCCTGGGTGCCAAGGCTGGTCAGGCCATTATTGAGCACCCGGACGTACCCATTATATCCTTTACCGGAGGTACGACTACTGGTAAAAACATTGCAGCTACGGCAGCTCCAATGTTTAAGAAACTTTCTCTAGAACTGGGAGGCAAGAACCCTAATATCATTTTTGAGGATTGTGACTTTGAACAGGCGCTCAATACTTCGGTACACTCTTCTTTTGCTAATCAGGGGCAGATATGTCTTTGTGGATCCCGTATTTTTGTTCAGGAAACTATTTATGAGAAGTTTTTAAATGCCTTCGTAGAAAAAGTAAAAGCATTGACAATAGGAGATCCTTTGGAGGACGGCACAAAAGTGGGAGCGGTAGTTTCAGAATCTCACATGGAAAAGGTAATGTCATATATTAAGCTGGCTCAGGAAGAAGGAGGGAAAGTTGTAGTTGGAGGCAATAGAAAAAAGCTTGAAGGCCGATGTTCCGAGGGGTATTTTTTGGAGCCGACGATCATTACCGGTTTGAGTCATCAATGCCGGACAAATCAGGAGGAGATTTTTGGGCCCGTGGTAACCATCATGCCTTTTAAAGAGGAGAGTGAGGTACTTGAGTATGCCAATAGTACGGCTTATGGACTGGCAGCGACCATTTGGACAGAGAATCTTAAACGAGCACACCGTGTGGCACATCAACTTAAGAGTGGCATCATATGGGTAAATTGCTGGTTGGTTAGAGACCTGCGAACACCTTTTGGAGGAATGAAACAATCAGGTGTAGGGCGTGAAGGAGGGTGGGAGGCTCTCAGGTTTTTCACCGAACCGAAAAATATTTGCATCAAATTATAAGGTTATAAGGGAGCCGGTCTAGTTACCGAGTTCCCTATATAATACTTCCGCCTGAGATTTAAACATGTGATCTGGGTGTTGGGTAATTAGAGTAAGTTGCTCCTGAGCTTTTTTACTCTCACCTAATTTGAGATATGTTAAAGCCAGGTACCACTCTGAAACTTCCCTATATAATCCAGTTGCATTTTTAGATGTTTCTTTAAGCCATTTCTCTGCTTGTTCAGCTTCACTAACTGCTAGATAGGAAATCCCGAGGTATGTTTTTATGGCATTGTCCTGAAGGTTTTCATCGATATGGCTTTCAAAGTAAGCTATGGCTGCCCTATAGTTTTGCTGATTGTATGCGCTAAGGCCCTTTTCTTGTAAGCTTTGCGCATCAGACCTTTGAGAAATTATATCCTCATAAGGTTGGAAGTAGGTAGCAAATAGTTCTTCGTTATTTGGTTGTGCTACATTTTGTAAAACCAGATAGCCTATTGGGATCATTAGAACTAAAATAACTGCTGCGACAGAGAGTATACGTTTTATAGGAATAACCTTAGCAGATTTCCTTCCTGAGATTTCTTCCTCCCAGGTTCCTAGTTTTTTCATAAACTCCTGCTCACCAAATGATCTGACTTCTGACATTACATGCAGATAATCTTCTACCTGTTTATTAAACTCAGCATCATCGGCTCTTCTTTTGTCGAACTCTTCTATCTCATGAGTGCTGAGTTTTCCCTTATGGTAGGCATCTATTAATTCTATATCTTTTTCTTCCTGCTCCATATTAATGACCTGTTTTGGCCTCTATTAGCTCTTCACGAATTTTTTTCAGACAAAGGCATTTTTTCTTTTTTACTACCCCTTCATTCTTGTATCCAAGGTTGGAAGCAATGCTCTCCATTGAAAAATTTTTAAAGTAATACATGAGTAGAATAGACTTGCATGGCTCTCCCAGCTTCTCAAGGATTTTCTTTACTATCCCCCGCTGATGAGCCTCTTCCTCAACCCTTAAAAGGTCACTACCTGCAGTCTCTATTTCCGGGATTTCATCCAATTGCACCTTGTGTTTACGCTCTCGAAACAGTTCTCTGACCAGGTTTTTACCTATGCCAAACAGGTAGGTGCTTATGTTGCTTTTTAATGCAGTTATTTTTTCATCTTTCACATTAAAGTAGAAAATGGTAAAACTCTTTTGGTACAAATCTAAAGCTTCGTCTTTTGTGATGCGGTGGTGGGCCATGAACCATTTTAGGAAACCAGGCCTGTTGATCTCATAAAGCTGGCGAAGAAAATGATCGTCTCCCTGCTTTACCAGCAGAATAGCATCATCTGTTGCTGTGCCATTAGTTTGTACTTCTTCCATCCGTTAGTGCGTACCGGTATAAAAAGGTTACCATACTTCAAGAGGCCAAGATAGACAAACTTTACTTCCTTGAAAAGAGGATAAATCCCCAAAGGCAAGATACCCATCTTGTAAATACTTTCCTATGCCCAATCTATAGGGCATATTGCCGAACTTTTCATCACTCACAAGGATGCATCTGGGAGATTAATAGCTTGTTAAGATAGTTTTTCAAAAATTTAGCAAAAGTGGTAACCGATTTTGATTTGAACTCACCAATGACTAAAAATCAAATATTATGAAAAAAATAAATGAATTTCTTTATTTAATTATAGTTGTTGCTTTTCTTCTGTTTTCGTGTGATGAAGAATTTGAAACTCCGCCGGATGTCACTACATCAGAAAACTTTGTTGATTTAAGGCCTCAACAGTCATCCCTTAAAGATCAGGGAAATAGAACTACATGCATTGTTTTTGCAGGTGTTGCGGCAACGGAAGCTGCATACAAGCGTATTGGCTATGGCGAAGTGGACCTGTCAGAAGAGTTCATAAATTTTACCAGGAAGAGTTTTTATCTACATCCTATTTGGAGCGACATTGTTGGTCGTGGAGAAGATGCTATAGAAACCCAACTTGGTCATACTGGTGGTGGAGGAGGCACTGGAGTAGTGGCCGAACTGACTAAAGGCTTCAAGATCCCTATTGAATCAACAATGCCCTACCAGTCTTCAAATACTTATTATCAGAATAATTATCAAACCCTTGGAGATATAACAGCCAAATCTGAGGCTGGGGAGGTTCTAAAGCAGCGAGACTATAGCAATTTCAATCTTGACCCAGAAATACTTACAGATACTCAGTTGAGAGCTGAAAAATATTACAGTGTAGCACAGTACCGGGACATTGATGATCCAAAAGATCCTGCAAAAATAGAAGCCGTTCTGAAGCGAGGTAATGAGGTAGTTTGGGACTTTGCAGGAGCGGTGCCATGGGAAACCGGAGGTATAGATGAAGATGGAATATGGCAGGCATGCAGTTCCTGCACGCTGATGGGACACTCTATGCTTATTGTGGGTTTTGATAAACGTGATGCTGATCCGGATAACCATTATTTTATAGTAAAGAATTCCTGGGGTGCCGGATGGACAGCAACCGGAGGTGAGGGATATACCTATATATCATATGATTATTTGAGAAACTATGGTGTGGCAGCTAGTTACATCGTATTGGCGAACCCACCCTCCAAATGGCCGGAAATAGCGTTTATTGGTCGTTGGAAACTTGATTATGATGGATTTAAAGGGGAGCTTGATATTTATCATCTTCCAGGTATGGCGCAGTACACGTTTGAGTATAACGCAGGGGCAGGGGTGATACCAGAGGTATATGATGATTATAGAATTGGAACTTTCTATGATAGTGAAGGAAAGGCATACAAGGTTAACGGAGCAGTCTCGGGCAATCGTATTGAGTTCTATTTTGATCTGGCTACACCACTTCAAAAGTGGGATGAAAAGCTGGGGCGTAAATTTGTCTATTACCTTGACCAAAACAATTTTATGGCAGGTCAGCATACTGATGGTGATGGCAAAACTTATGGTGGGTATGCCCGAAAGACTGGTTTTATAAGTGGAGGGAATAAAACCCCCAGACCTTTCGAAGTTCAGTCTTACATAGATAGTCAATGGGATTTTTATTATGAGAAGGCAACGGGGGTAATTGAGTTTACAGAAGATGTTTCTAACCAAGAAGCAGATTTCTACTTGCTCAATGGAACTTATACTTCGTCTGATGGAAGTATTGTTTCCGCTGCTCAAATCAAAATACCTAAGGCTGAGACTAATCGTGCTTACATACAGGTTGCCAATATTGGAAATGGAGAAGGAGCGGAAAGTTTCATTGGTAAACACTTAAGCTGGGAAGCCGGATTGATAACTGGAAATACACCAGAGACAGGCAACGCACTGCCCTTCTATATGATCAGAAAGTAATGTTGAATGCTCACTTTCAGTCTGTTATTGTTATATGCAGGCTTAAATAATTGCATTCAATAAACCGTTAAGCTATTTTAAGATAATTAAACCAACTAAAACAACTAAACCAATGCGTATTTATTCTTTGTTATTCCTGCTACTTATGATTTTTGCAGGATGCGAACCGGAAGCACAACAAATAGAAAACCAGCTTTTTGTGCATAATTGTACTGTAGACGATAAATGTAATACCGATGATGATCCTTATTGCGATTGTGGAGGCTCTCCCGAATGTGACAGATATTGTCAGCGCCTGGATCCTGCCCTCTTTTCTATAGTACGAGGAGGTAGGATATGCGGTAAAATATTGGGGTGTATTCCTCCAATAGATGCCCGGCAGTTAAGAATAATATTCTTCACTACCAATCCGGCTGAGTCAATTAGCTATATAAGAACTGTTGCTGCAAAAAATAATGAGATTTTTGCCAAAGGAGAGTTAGAATCATTTGATAAACAAAGAAACGAAGCTACTTTTAGATATAACATAGCGGCAGAGGAGCTAATGGAACAGGAGCTTGTAGTTAGCATAACGGCCTTTACAAAAGAAAAAGAAGGTGAGCTAAGTATGACTATGGAGTCAGAACCATTCCCAAAAGGTCACTTTGCATTTAAATGATTAGATCTTGATTTTAGAGAAAGTAATTTTATTAGTTAAAAAGTCCGTCATGTGCGGACTTTTTATGTTATCAAGCGTGCTTACAGTTTATGGACAGGAAGCCCGATTAGATTTCATGGGGCAGGTTGATTCTACCATGGATAGGTATTATTTTGAAAATGCTGATAGTGCATTGTATTATCTGAATAAGCTTTATCGTAAAGCAGTAGATAATAGGTGGAGTAGTGGAGTTCTCTATGTACTATTGAATAAGGCTTATGTAGCGGAGCATCATTTTATGATAGATTCGCTGGATATATTTTTGGATCAGGGGGACAGCATATGTAACCAGTATCGCAATGACACGGAAACTATAGACCCGGATAATAATTTAATAGCTGAAGTATCCTACATGAGGGGGATGTATTATTATTACCAGGGAGATTTTCTTAATGCTTTACTTAGTTTTAAGAAGACCATTTTTGATAAGGATATTCTCCAAATCTCGGATTCGCTACAAACGTTTAACGGTCTTGTCAATATTAGCCAGTTAGCTATATTCAATTCAGACTATGGAAGGGCGATGCAGTTTGCCAATATGGCAAGTAAAACACTTCCTATGCAGTACCCCTCTTATACTTCGGTAAGGGACTA
The DNA here is from genome assembly GCF_016775155.1 of Fulvivirga marina. Classification (GTDB taxonomy): domain Bacteria; phylum Bacteroidota; class Bacteroidia; order Cytophagales; family Cyclobacteriaceae; genus Fulvivirga; species Fulvivirga marina. The sequence goes on from NZ_JAEUGD010000042.1 coordinate 42,167, forward strand.
TGATTATCAACGGGCCTTTATTGATGCAGTGAAATCAAGAATACAGTTTTTACAAAACCAGCCAGGTAAGAATATCAATATCTACAGGGGGATAAAAAGTAGCTTAAAACAATCCATTGAGAGGATAAAACATAAGGAAAATGAAGCCGGTACTCATAATTTGTTTCTTAAGCTCTATACACAATTGGCAGACGTATATGTTGCGCTTGAAGATTACGATAGTGCTTTAGTGCATATAAATAAAGGTATGCTGTTAAGCAAAGGGGCGGATAAAGAGCAACAAATAAAGTTTCTTTATGAAGCTGCCAATGTTCATTTAAAAAAAGGTGATGATAAGACGGCAACTAAACTGGTAAGGGAAGGGCAGGATATTGCTTTAAGGGATTTTGATGAGCGAAATAGGTTTATTGCACGAGCCTATTATGAAATGGGAAATATACATGCTTCAAGAAGTGAATGGACCAGGTCACTATCAGCTTATCAACAGTCTCTGCTTCAATTGGTAGATTCTTTTTCAAATCATGATGATCTCTTTGCGTTACCACTGTTGCAGGGTAATATGCTTGAAAGCGAAGTGCTGAAGGTTCTTTTGCTTAAAGCCCAAACGTTTTATCGATGGTATAATGATAAACCTGATAATAAAAAAGCCTTGTTTGCAGCAGTTGAGACATATGAAAAAGCTGTCGAACTGATTGATAAGATAAGGATGAGCTTTCAGGATGCCGACTCCAAGCAATTCCTTTCTTCAGTTACTTTATCATCATATGAAGAGGGTATACAAGCAGCAACACTGGCTTATCAGGTTACATCAGATACAAAATACTTTGAAAAGGCATTCTATTTTGCAGAGAAAAGTAAGGCCAATCAGTTGGTTCAAGTGGTGAAAGATATATCATCAAAATATTTTGCGGGTATTCCCAAAGACATAATTGAACATGAGAACCAACTTAAGGGGCGGGTATACTACTGGAAGCACACTTTGCAGGATTCAGATGATGCCGATTTTAAAGTAAAGGCTCAGAAAAATCTGCTTGAAAGTAAAGAAAGATATGAAAAGTTTATAAAAGGTCTGGAGAAGGAGTATCCTGAATATTATCAGGTGAAGTATACCTCAAAAACCATTGGTATTCATGATATAAGAAGTGAGCTGGCTAAGGGTGAGGTGTTGATAGAATACTTTTATGGAGATCAACACCTATATGTTTTTGCGATTTCAGCTAACGATACTTTCCTTGAGTTAGTGCCTGTTGATTACAGTATGCACAAGAAGCTTTATTCTTTTCTTGACCTGTTAAAAAAGCCAGGTGTAGAAAAGTACGATTTGGAACAATATGAAATTAAAGCGAAAGAGCTTTATGCTATTCTGCTGAAGCCTGTAGAGAAGGCCATGCCTAAAGAAAATGGACATTTACTTATTGTAGCTGATGGCCCCTTAGGATATTTACCCTTTGAAGCGTTGATAGCATCTGAAATTTCTAACGAGAGTTTAGATTTTGTAATTAACAAGTACAGTGTTTCATATGATTATTCAGCGACGCTCAGACATGAAAAGAAACGTATTCAAAGAGATGGAGAAAACAGGCGCTACGTTGGGTTCAGCCCGAGTTATAATTCAAAAGAGTCTTTTTTAAGTGACTTAAAGTTTAACCATATGGAAGTAAAGCAAGCTCAAAGTTACTTAGGAGGGGAGGTTTTTGATGGAGAAAATGCAACTGAGTATAATTTTTACAATAGCTCATCTGAAGCATCTGTTATACACCTTTCTTTACATGCCAAAGTTGATGACGATCACCCATCAGCGTCAGCACTTTATTTTTATAATGCCTCTGTTTCGGGGCAGACAGGGGCAGATGAGGATAATATTCTATACCTGTATGAGCTTTATAGTATATCATTAAAGGCCAGACTAGCTGTTTTAAGCGCGTGCGAAACAGGCACAGGCTTATATGCAAGAGGTGAGGGTATTATGAGTTTAGGGCGGGCATTTCAGTATGCCGGATGCCCAAGCGTTGCTATGAGTTTATGGCAGGTTAATGATAAATCTACCGCATCCATTATGGGCGAGTTTTTCCAAAACCTGGAAAGAGGAATAAGCAAAAGTGAGGCGTTAAGAAAGGCCAAGCTATCATTTATCAATGATCCTAAAAATAAATACTTCACCCACCCATACTATTGGTCGGGATTTGTTTTGATGGGCGATGATCAGCCCATTTCTTCTCCATCACGGCTAATGGAAGTTTTGCTTGTATTTGTGGTGCTGATAGCTACAACCTTGATAGTTTACATCAAAAAATACAGAAAAGGATCTGCCTGATAATCTATGTCTTAGGTGTTTTGATTGAAAAGATACTGTTAAGTTGGTAACCTATGGTTTTGCGGCTTCACTAACCACCAAATCATTAAATCAACTTAATTATGAAAAAACCTAAAATTAAATCAACATGTAACATTTCCATTTTAGTAATGGGGGTATTATTTTTCTCCATGATATCGTGCCGAGAGGATGTATTGAATGATCAGACTCAGAATAGTAATCAATTTGCTCAAAACCTGTCTGGAGAAAAGCAGAATCAAAGTGCTCGTTTGGGCAAGGGTATATGTTTCCCCGTGGTTGATCCTGGTAGAATTGTAAGGAGAACTTTAGTCTTACGCTGCGATGACACATGGGGTGAATGCAACCGCTATTATACCGAGTGCTTACCTTGGCTTGATCCTTGTGCTTTGATTCCTTGCGGAATCGAATGGAGAGACCCCTGGATTATATATGATAAGTTCAGAGAAACGCCTGAGGTTTTCGATTCATTTCGGGATGCCGGTCAAATTAAAATTGACCCCTCCACTACCAGAGCTTATTTCCCTGTAAATGGAAGTGTGCTGGGTATGCAGTTTTACCAGGAATGGGAGCATTCACTATCCAAAGACAAACTGCATTTACGCACTGCCCTTTTACTTGATGAAGAAACGGCCAATGATTATGGCTTAGAGGGTGATGTTTTACCAGCGGGTATTTATCCGGTTATTTACAACGAGAAGAATAATACATTTAATGCTTTTGCTGCAGTTAGTAAATTCCCTGTTGAATATGACAGGCCAATTAATCAGATCATTCCAGCATACTTTGATGGTACTTTAAATTCGCTTCTCAAAGACTTTTATATTAAAGAACAACCCGAATCCGTATTAATTGAAACGGACCTGGAGAAGTATACGGTTGAACCAAACATTTCCAAAAACATTGCCGGAGTATATGCAGCCTCATCAAACCTTTATGATCTGAGCCTGATATTCAAAGGTGACCCAAACCCACAGTCGAGTAAATACGGCACGCCAACGAAAATTTTGGTTGAAGGAGAAATTTGGTTGAATGAAGAGATAGCTAAACTTTTAAATATTGAGCCATTCTTAATTAGACCTGAAAATGTTCATCAGGCGTATGATGAGAAGGAGGATGTTTTAAGAGTGACTATTTTAAGATAAGGTAAATAATAAAGATGCCACTCTTTAACCGGAAAAACCGGATTGGAATGGCATCTTTATTATTCTTAGTAATGCTTAAAACTTCTCAGTCTCAGCAAAGAAGAAGTTTCCTTCAATAGTTGCATTTTCATCAGAGTCGGAGCCATGAATAGCATTAGCTTCGATTGACTCAGCAAATAATTTTCTGATGGTGCCTTCAGCAGCTTCTTTAGGGTTAGTAGCTCCGATTAGTTTTCTAAAGTCCTCAACAGCATTGTCTTTTTCAAGGATCATAGGCACTATAGCGCCTGAAGACATGTAGTTAGTAAGGTCTTCATAAAAAGGACGCTCTTTGTGAACGGCGTAAAACTGTCCCGCTCTTTCTTTTGACATGTAGGTTTTTTTCATTGCTACAATTTTAAAACCTGCCTCTTCTATCATTTTGATGATAGCTCCAGTGTTGCCGGCACCTACGGCATCAGGTTTTATCATTGTGAAAGTTCTTTTTCCAGCCATAATTTTCTTCTGATTTTGAATTTGCCGCAAAAGTAGTAGAATATTTCTTATTAAATGATCTTAAAAGTGTTAAATGTTATGCATTCCGATAATCAGAGAGAGGTATTTTGTATTTGACCGATTTTATTATCAATTTTGCCGTTTATTAAAATATTAGCCCCATTATCAAAGAGAGGGCGAATTTAGAAGGAATGCAGAATCTGGAAGCTTTTAAAACGGTCATCAGTAGTCCAAAGAAGGTGGTAATTACCACTCATCATAAGCCTGATGCTGATGCACTTGGGTCCTCGTTAGGATTAGCAGGGTATTTGAAAAAGAAGGGACATGAAGTGTCGGTCATTACACCTACCGATTATGCTGACTTCCTTACCTGGATGAATGGCAATGGTGAGGTCATCATATTTAATCAGGGTAATGAGGAAAAATCTGAGCGACTGATCAAAGAAGCCGATATGGTTTTTTGTCTGGACTTCTCAAGTTTGAACAGGATCAATGAGCTTGGTGAAATGGTGAGAGAGTCAAAGTCTATTAAGGTACTCATAGACCACCATCTTGAACCGGAGGAATTTGCTGATTTCGTTTATTGGAGTACCCAAGCTGCAGCTACTGCAGAACTTGTATATGATCTGATTTGCGATTTAGGAGACAGACAGCTTATAGATAAGCACATTTCAGAAAGTCTTTATGCGGGAATAATGACAGATACTGGTAGCTTCAAACACCCTAACACCACCAAAAATGTATTTAATGTTTGTGCACAGTTGGTGGAGCTTGGTGCGGACACAGCTAAAGTTTCCAAGCTGGTTTATGATACCAATTCGCTGGATAAAGTGAAGTTCCTTGGATATGCTTTAAACGAAAAACTTAAAGTACTTGATGGGTTTAATACAGCTTATTTTGCTATTTCTGCGGATGAGTTAAAAAGATTTAACTCGAAAACCGGAGATACTGAAGGTCTGGTTAATTATGCTTTGTCTATTGAGGGGATAAAGTTTGCCGCAGTGATCATAGATAGGACGGAAGCTGTGAAAATGTCTTTCCGTTCCATAGGTGATTTTTCTGTTAATGAATTTGCAAGAAAGCATTTTGAAGGTGGTGGGCATAAAAATGCTTCAGGAGGAAAATCAGACCTTTCTTTTGAAGAAACAGTGAAGAAATTTGAGAATGTTCTCAATGAATATAAAGACGAATTAAGTACAAAAATTAAAACCTACGCTTAAATGATTAATACATTCAAAACCCTAGTGGCATTATTGGTAGTAGTGGCTTTACAATCATGCAATGACCCAGAAAAGAAAACTGCTTCCGGGATGACCTACAGCCTCGTAAAGGAAGGCGATGGTCAGCCTATTGAGGATGGTCAGTACTTGCTGATGAATATGGAATACAAAGATGATAAGGATTCTGTATGGATGACCACTGCAGAGCAGGGTGTTCCTATTGTGGTGCCTAAGAATGACTCTGTATGGAGTAGCAGCGAGGGTAGTATTGAGCAAATTTTTAATGAGCTTTCAAAAGGTGATAGCGTTACCTTCACTATTTCAATTAAAGACTTTTTTGACAAGACAGTAAAAGCTGAGATGCCCGCCGAAGTAAGTAAAGAGGGAAGCCTGACTTTCAAAGTAGGTGTGCAAAATGTGCTTAGCCAGGAAGAGTTCATGACATGGCAGCAGGAAATGATGGCTAAGCAGCAGAAAAAGCGTGAAGAGGAAGCGGAAGAGCAATTAACTGCTGACGTTGCAGCTATCGAAAGCTTTCTTAAAGAGAATAATATTGAGGCTGAAAGAACGGAGTCAGGTATATTCTATGTTATGAAGGAAGAAGGTGCAGGGGAGCAGGCAGCATCTGGTGATACCGTAAAAGTGAACTATGCAGGACACGTATTGAATGGTGCATTTTTCGATACCAATGATGAGGCTTTGGCCAAAGAAAAAGAATTGTTTAATGAGCAGCGAGCAGCACAGGGTGGATATGATCCTTTAGAGTTTGTGCTTGGACAGGGAAGAGTGATCAAAGGCTGGGATGAAGGTATAGCATTGCTTAAAGAAGGTGGTAAAGCCACATTATATATTCCATCACCATTGGCATATGGCCCACGTCAGAGAAGTGCTGAAATCGTTGCTAATTCCATTCTCGTATTTGATGTGGAGTTGGTAGAAGTTAATTAATAAATGAATAGATATTTAATTTACCTAGTAACACTGCTGGTTATTGCCGGCAGTGTTTTCAGTTGTTCAGATGATGATGAACAGGGGCTTTCTGTTCAGGAGCAGTTTGAAAAAGAAACAGCTGAGATTGATCAGTACCTGACTGAAAATGGTATAAAGGCCCTTGTGGATTCTGCATCAGGGCTTCGTTACGTTTTGAAAAATGATACCATTAGCGAGCACCCACAGCCAAAAGATGTTATAGTGTTTAACTATGCAGGACGGTTTTTGTCTGATGAGGTATTTGAGGAGGGTGATTCTCTAGAGGTTACGTTGGGTAGTCTTATACCCGGTTTTCAGAGGGGGTTACAGTTATTTTCCGAGGGGACTTCAGGTACATTATTTATACAATCATATTATGGTTATGGTAAAACAGGTCAGGGGCCTGTTCCGCCAAATACGCCCTTGATATTTGAAGTTGACCTAATAGAGGTAAAATAGACAGTTATGGAAATCTGTTTTGCCACTAATAACACCAATAAAATTAATGAAATAAAACGTCTGCTCCCCGACCACATAAAGTTGGTGGGTTTGCAGGACATAGGCTGCACTGAAGAGTTACGAGAAGATCAAAAGACTCTTGAAGGTAACTCTCATCAAAAGGCGGACTATATTTATAAGAACTATAAAGTGCCATGCTTTGCAGATGATACTGGCTTGGAAGTGTTTGTATTGGATGGTGAACCTGGTGTCCGGTCGGCACGGTATGCAGGGGATGCCCGAAGTAATGAGGACAACATCAACCTGCTGCTTAAGAACCTGAAAGGGCAGGAAAACAGGAATGCTCAGTTCAGAACAGTAATTACACTTATCCTTAATGGTAAAATCAGGCAATTTGAGGGAATAGTGAAGGGTGATATTATTGAAGAAAGAGTTGGCAACGAGGGCTTTGGTTACGATCCGGTCTTTATACCCAAAGGGTATAAAAAAACCTTTGCTCAAATGACAATTGAGGAAAAGAATCAAATCAGCCATAGAGGTATTGCTATCAGAAAACTTATTGAGTACTTATCAACGCATATAAAAGACTAATTTTGTGAATCCGTTTATTATAGGCATTACCGGGGGAAGCGCCTCAGGCAAAACCTTATTTTTAAATAGCCTGTTGCGCGAGTTTGAGAAAAAGGATGTATGTCTTATCTCGCAGGATAATTATTACCTGCCCCGAGACCAGCAACCACTTGATGAGAACGGGGTGAAGAATTTTGATACCCCTCAGTCCATTGATGCCAAGGCTTTTGCCGCTGACATTAGAAAAATAAAAGCTGGAGAAGGGTTTTCAAGGCTTGAATACACTTTTAATAATCCTAATGTAGTGGCACAGATGTTACACTTTGATGCTGCACCTATAGTGGTTATTGAAGGGCTTTTCGTTATGCACTTTCAGGAAATTAATGATCTTCTCGATCTTAGATTGTTTATCTCCGCGAAAGATCACGTAAAGCTTAAGCGTAGGATTGTCAGAGATAAAGTGGAAAGAGGTTATGACTTGGATGATGTACTTTACCGGTTTGAGAAGCATGTTATGCCTACCTATGAAAGATACCTGGAACCCTTAAAAGATGAGGCAGATCTGATTATACCAAACAACAAAAGCTTTGATAGTGCGCTGAATGTGCTTTCAGGCTTTTTTAGGTCTAGGTTGAATATGTAAGCCTCTTCTTGTTTTATAAGGTATAATCATTACTTTTGTGGGTCCTGAAAAAGAATGAATAAGCAACGCCACATATCAAATTACAAGCAAACCATCGGGATTGTTATTGGCATTGTAGCTGCTATTGTGATACTTGTATCACAATCATTCTACTACGATTATATGGCAAGCACCGAGGGAGGTGTTAAAACCGAAATTGGTAGTGAACCCACGGGTGAACAGCAGCCGGATATCCTAACTATAGGGAAGGATGCTGTTACAACCGTAGTACAGTTCACTATTACGCAGGTGCTTCAGTTTATTGCTGACTTACAGCTGGCCAATAGTGATGAAGTACAGATAGAATTTGATCAGAAGGTAGAGCTCAATACCTTCTTTAAGACACTTTTTCGTTTAATTATATCCCCAAACGCCCCGTAGACTAGTTGGCGTACTTCTATTTTTATTTATCACATTCTAGCAATGTGATACTTTCATAATTCTTAAAAAACCTAACTATAAATATTTATTACAATGCGAAATAAAGGTGCAGTAGTATTTTTAACTATCATTATTACGTTGTTGTGCGTCTATTATCTGTCGTTCACATTTGTGGCGAGAAATATTCAACAAGACGCTATTGACTTTGCAACGGACGAGTCTGGCATCGTTGATCTTAGCAAGAAGCAGTCATATCTGGATTCGGTTTATAATTTGCCTGTTTATAATCTGTTTGGTGCAGAGTTTACTTATAAAGAAGTAAAAGACACTGAGTTAAGCCTTGGATTGGACTTGCAAGGTGGTATGCATGTGACTTTGGAGGTTTCTCCAGTTGACATCATTAAAGGTCTAAGCGGAAATAGCCAAGACCCGGCTTTCCTTTCAGCCATAGAGAAAGCCAAGGAAAAGCAGAGAAACAGCCAGGAAAGATTCTCGGATCTTTTCTACGAATCTTATCAGGAAACCACAGAGAAGCCACTGGCTGATATATTTGCAACAGCGGCCAACCGTGGAAGAATTAGTCGAAGTGACAGTGATGATGCTGTAATGGGTATCATTTCAAAAGAAATTGAGGATGCTATTGACAGGTCATTCATCATTTTAAGAACAAGGATTGACCAGTTTGGTACTTCACAGCCTAACATCCAAAGGTTGCAAGGTACAGGTAGGATCCAGATTGAAATACCGGGTGCAGATAACCCTGAGAGAATCAGAAAACTTCTACAAGGTGTAGCTAAATTGGAGTTCTGGGAAGTGGCAGAACTAAGTGAAATTAACAACTCACTAGTAGCTATTAACGATATGCTTGTTAAGGAGCAGAAAGCCAAAGCGGAACTAAATGCTTCTGACTTGAAATCTGAAGTAAATGAAAGTGATGTAACTGAGCAGGAAGATCTTGGTGATGCACTGGCTGCGGATTCAACAGAGGAAGTGGCGAGTGATCTTGATGCAGCTCTTAGTGGTGATACCACAGCTACTGATCAACTAGACTCATTAGTTAACAATGAAGTATCTCCATTATTTGCCTTAATTAAAGCTCGTGACGGACTAGTTTATGATGTAAGTGATACTACTGTAATTGGAAAAATATTAAGAAGGGATGATGTTCAGTCTATTCTTCCAAGAACCGTGAAGCCACTATGGGAGGTAAAACCCACAGTCAATGAACAAACAGGAGAAGAGTTTCTTCAGTTGTATTTTGTTAGAAAGGGACGTGGAGGTAATGCAAAGCTGACTGGTGAAGTAATTACAGATGCGCGTCAGGACCTTGACCAGTTTAGCCGTCCGGCGGTAAGCATGCAGATGAATGCTTTAGGTACAAGAGTTTGGGCTAAAATGACTGCTGATGCTGCTAATCAGACTCCAAAAGGAAGGATCGCTATTGTATTGGATAACCTTGTATACTCAGCACCTTATGTAAACGGAGAGATCCCTAACGGTAGCTCTCAGATATCTGGTAACTTTTCTATTGAGGAGGCTAAAGATTTGGCCAACATTTTGAAGGCGGGTTCATTACCTGCACCAACTCGTATAGTTGAGGAGGCTATTGTTGGACCTACACTAGGTAAAATTGCCCGCGATCAGGGTATCATTTCTATAGTTTCAGGTTTGGTTATCGTGGTACTTTTCATGATTGCATACTATGCTAAAGGTGGTTTTGTGGCCAATATAGCTTTGGTTTTCAATGTGTTCTTTATTTTGGGTATTCTGGCTCAATTTAATGCTTCATTAACCTTACCTGGTATGGCTGGTATACTTTTAACCATTGGTATGTCGATAGATGCTAACGTACTTATTTTTGAGCGTATCAGAGAGGAATTGAATAATGGTGTGACGCTGAAAGCGGCCATTACTGATGGATACAAGAAGGCATTTAGCTCTATTGTGGATGCCAACGTGACTACTTTGCTTACTGCAGTTATTCTATATGTGTTAGGGCAAGGGCCAGTTAAAGGGTTTGCCATCACCTTGATGATTGGTATAGTTTGTTCATTCTTCTCGGCAGTATACATAACCAGAGTTATTATTGAGTGGATGGTGAGAAAAGGTGACGAGAGCAAAGTATCGTTTAAAACACCGTTGTCAAAAAATATGCTTGCTGACTTTGGGATAGATTTTATGGGGAAAAGAAGATTGGCTTACCTTGTTTCGGGAGCCGTCATTGTAGTTGGTTTGGCTATTGTTACCGTGCAGGGACTTAACCTTGGTGTTGACTTCAAGGGTGGTCGTTCGTACATCGTTAACTTCGAGAATCCGGTGGCTGCTACTGATATGAAGCTATCACTATCAGAATCACTTGCAGGAGCAGGTACAGAGGTTAAAAACTTTGGTAGCAACAATATAATGAAAGTGACTACATCATACATGGTAGATGATGAGTCCGATACAGCTGATGAGGAAGTGAAAAATGCGGTTATTGGCGGTATAGAATCATTTACCGGCCAGAAGTATGTGGCTAATAGCTCACAGGTAGATGCTGAACACTTTACCATTTCAGGGTCATCAAAAGTGGGGGCTACTATAGCTGATGACATCAAGAGTTCTTCGTACGAGGCAGGTATATTCTCTATCGTTATCATTTTCCTTTACATTTTGATCAGGTTTAGAAAGTGGCAGTTCAGTACAGGTGCTATAGTGGCTGTTGTTCATGATACTCTGTTTGTTTTCGCCATGTTTGGTATAGCAGGCCTATTTGGTATTCGTTTCGAAGTAGATCAGGTATTTGTTGCAGCTTTGCTGACGGTTATTGGTTACTCCATTAACGATACCGTGGTTGTATTTGACAGGATTCGTGAATACCTGAACTTGGGAACAAGTAATGATAGAATTAAAGTATTTAACTCAGCGATAAACACTACACTAAACAGAACCTTAATGACATCTATCACCACCTTAATTGTGGTATTAATATTGTTCATTTTTGGAGGTGAAGTATTAAGAGGGTTCTCCTTTGCCTTATTAGTAGGTATAATCGTGGGTACGTACTCTTCAATCTTTATTGCATCTCCAGTAGTAGTTGATCTGGATAAGAAGAAGATTGGGTAAGTAAATTAGATAATAATGAAAAAGCGGATGCCTGAACAAGACATCCGCTTTTTTGATTTTAATGGGTTTCTTTCCATACTTGGATTACTTACTTGTCTCTGAAGGTTAGCAATAACTTATCCAGTGATGGAAATACGGTATGTTTATTAACTTACAAAATGCAAGAAATCAAATTATATAAATCCCCCTGGAAAGCTATAAAGCTTCTTCTGTTGTCATCAGTTTTTGTGATAGGAGGCATATGGCTCTTAACTTCAACTTCAGCTCCAAAATGGGTTGGGTGGGTGTCTGTTTGCTTTTTTGGTTTAGGTTACCCGATTGGAGTGTTCCATTTATTTGACAGAAGACCTCAAATCATAATCAATGAAATTGGCATTTATGATAGAACGACCAATCAAGACTCCATCAATTGGGAAATAATACAAAATGCTTATATGACTAATGTTCATGGACAAAAGTTTATTTGTTTGCAAGTGGATGAGTCTTATGAACCTTCAAAGAAGAAAGGGAAATGGCATAAAAACTTTGCTCAACTCAATAAATCTTTGGGGTTTCAGGAAATAAATATTTCACTGGGGCAAATAAAAATAGATGAAACAAGGTTGATGGATTTTATCAATGCAATGGCTTGTGTAGATAAGACCGAGAGAGTAAAAAAGATAAAAATGATCGAGAAACTCTGAAGAACTTTACTCAAAAGCCTTAGGCTACGTTATTCATCAAGCGGTTCGATTCGATGAGGCGCTACGAAAACCGATCAGCAATGATCGGTTTTTTGTTTTATGCCATTCTAAAACTACAGCGTCATCCTGAACGAATCCCGATGAAAACCAGAATCTTTAATGCATTGTGACTGTCCCCTTGAGGGAGGTGGCAATGCTATTAAGTTAAGGAAAAAAAGCCGATCAAGCTGGACTTGATCGGCCGTCTCTTTTATCTTCGAGACATAATAAATATATCGAGATATGAATTTAAAGAAAGAAAATGAGATGGTGAAGAACTCTGGAGGTTCTTCAAAAAAAAACTCTTTGATTTTTTACGAGACCCCGAGAAAATTTCTCTCTATAAACAATCTTCCGGGGATTTTAGCAGGTTATCAGCTTTATCCTTTGAAGTAGTTGTAGGCAGCATCCTTAATTTGTTCAAAGAGTCTGTAGAATTTAACCTTCAGAATATATTGCCCTCGCTCTCTGTCAGAGCAGTTACAGGTAGTGCTTTTTCGCAGGCGCGTTACAAGGTCAAACCTGAAGTTTTTCGTGACCTTCTGGAGTTTTTCAAAGAACCATACTGTGGTTTGGAAAAGAAACTTTGGAAAGGCCACATTCTTCTGGCCGGAGATGGAAGTACATTAAATTTACCTGCATCCAAGGATATTGAAGCTTACTTTGGGGTTCATTCAGTCAACCAATTAGGAACCAAAAGATATTTGGCGCGGGCTCTGCTTATCTATGATGTCCTTAACAACTTTATAGTCAGCGGACATATCTCCTCAATGAAAACCGGTGAAAAAACCTTCTAAGGGAGTGGTTGTCCACTGCTTTAATAAATGATAACCCCCCATCTAGCGCAAGCGTCCGTGGCTGTTGCACAACTCAAACTTAGCATAAAAAGTCACTGGTCATTTCATAAAATGGGGCTATTTTAATGCATGCAAGGACGAAAAAGCTATCAAGAGAAATTATTTACCTCTTTTCAACTCTCTGATCGAATTCCGGAAGAAAATCTTTACCGTCAAATATTAAAACTGATTGACTTTCAGTTTTTGTATCGTAAAACTGCTAAATACTATGGTAAGGAAGGACAGGCCAGTATTGATCCCGTGGTTTTCTTTAAACTGATGTTGGTTGGATATCTGGAAAACCTTTCCTCTGACCGAAAAATAATCCAATCGGCCTCCATGCGGATGGATGTTTTATTTTTTCTAGGTTATGATATAGATGAACCTCTTCCCTGGCATAGTACGCTTAGCAGGACGAGAAAACTTTACGGGGATGATGTTTTTTTGAGTCTTTTTCAAGAAGTATTTAAAACAATGTATTCATAAGGGGATGCTCTCAGGAAGAAGACAAGCCGTAGACAGTATGCTAATCAAAGCCAATGCATCCATGGAAAGTCTAATTGAGAAAGAAATCATGGCCGATGCGGCCACATATAGTGCTGAATTGAGAGATAATGAAGAGGATGACACCGACAAAATTAAAACCATGCCCATTACTAAGACTAAAGACGATCGATTTGGAAAAGACAAAAAGCGCAACAACAAAACCCACTACAGCCCCACTGATCCTGACTCTCGTATAGCAACCAAACCAGGTAAGCCTTACCAACTAAACTATTTAGGCCAGGTTTGTGTGGATACAGAAAGCCACGTAATCACACATGCACAAGCTTTTCATGCAGATAAAAGGGATAGCCAATGCTTGGAAGAAGTTCTTCTCCAAACAAGGAAGAACCTTAAAAAGAAGGCTTAACTATGGAGGAAGTTCTGGCAGACACTAACTATAGCAGCACCGAAACGCTTGAAATGCTGTTAAAAATGGGGCTGACAGGCTATATTCCCAATTTTGGAAGGTTTAAACCGGACAGGGCAGGGTTTACTTACATTGAAAAACACGATCATTACATTTGTTCTCAGGGCAAGCTACTGAAATACAAAGGGTTAAAAAAGAGCCATTCTCTTAGTAAGCAGTATATAAGTAGTACATCAGATTGTAAAGATTGTCCCATTCGCTCATCTTGCATAGGAAAGTCAAACCAGAAAATGATCACTGAAACGCTTTCCAGACCATTGTTTCAACAAATGGATCAACGTGTTAAAAGTCGAAAAGGCCAGCGAATGAAAAAGAAACGGCACAGCTCAGTTGAGCCCGTCATAGGCACGTTGGTGAATTACTTAAACATCAAACAGCTGAAAACCATAGGATTACTAAGTGCTAATAAATGTCTTATCATGTCCGCCATCGCTTACAATCTTAAAAAGCTTATCAAGTTCAAACAACCCTCACCTCCTGATTGGGCAGCTATGATAATAGCTAATTTGTCAGAAAAAAAATGCTGCAGTATTTATACAAGATTTTAATGGATCACAGATCATACTATCTGTTAAATGCAGCAATTTAATAAACTGTAGAAGCGAAACTCACTTATCTCACGCATACCGAATCATAGCAGTACCAGTTGTGCAACAGCCACGTCCGCTTGTGCTTTATTGTAATAGCTATTTATTGAAGCGAATTTACCTGCTCCTTACTATTCCAACTTTTCAAAAACCTCAATTACACCCAAATCAGCTAGTAAAAGGTTCGATATTTATCCTCATGGGGCTTGAACTTAGAAAACACCATGATTTTAATGGAATAAGTTGCGTTGATGACGGAGTTCATCCTAATACTTCTGCCAGAAATTCATATTGAAGAGCATTAATACCGTGAACAGCTCTAACCTGCCCAATAGCATCAGGAATGACAGTACCCATTTGCCAAAAGGGGTGATACTATAGAAATTGTCTACGGGACCTACCTCTCCTAAACCAGGTCCAATATTACCTAGTGAAGTGGCTACTGCACCAAGGGCCGTATCAAATTCCACTCCGGTAAAGGAGAGCAAGAATACTCCTACTGCATAAACCAGCATGTATATCATGACGAAGGCTAACACATTGTAAGTAATGCTCCGACTTACAGCAGCACCGTTGAGCCTTACTGGGATGACGGCTGAGGGGTGGAGTTGTCTGCGCATTTCCAGGAAACTGTTTTTAAATAATAAGGTATGTCTTACCACTTTAATGCCACCTGCTGTGGAACCAGTTGATCCCCCCACAAACATCAATAAAAAGAATACTATAGTCAGGAATGGCGCCCACTGAGTATAATCAGCGGTAACGTATCCCGTAGTGGTTATGATAGATACTACTTGAAAAAGAGAGTCACGGAATGATTTTTCAAACCCCTCCCATTTAGAAGAAAAGACAAAAAAGGAAATAGAAAGAGAAAGTAACAGGACTAGAATCAAATAGTTTCTAAACTCCTCGTTGGCCCACGCTTTTTTGAACTTTCCTTTTAGACCAAAGTAGGTAATGGTAAAGTTTGTGCCTGCCAAAAACATAAAAACGATGATCACATACTGAATATAGGCAGAGTCATAATAGGCTACACTGGCATTTTTGGTCGAAAATCCGCCTGTGGCCATAGTTGTTAGCGAATGGTTTAGAGCATCGTAGAAAGTCATGCCCCCAAACATGAGAAGTACAGTTTCTATTAGTGTCAGCCCCAGGTAGATGAACCATAATCTTTTGGCCACCTCTTTGATCCTTGGCTTCATTTTATCTGGCGAAATACCCGGTGCTTCTGCTACGAATAGCTGCATGCCCCCAATGCCCAGAATAGGCAATATGGCTACAGCCAATACGATTATACCCATACCACCTATCCATTGCGTAAGGCTTCTCCAAAAAAGAACACCTTTTGGAGCACTCTCTATATCTGTCATCACTGAGGCTCCTGTAGTGGTATAGCCAGAGATGGTTTCGAAAAAAGCGTTGGTGAAGTCAGGAATAGTGCCAGATAAAATGTAGGGCAAAGCACCAAAACACGACATGCATAGCCACCCCAGAGTCACAATAAGATAGCCGTCCTTTTTCTTTAGTTCCTTATTTTGTTCATTTCTGGTTGCCAACCAAGTGATACCTCCAACGATAATGGAAACAGCCCCTGATGTGGTCAAATGCCAGATATCTTCCCTGAAGTAGAGGGAAAAGGGGAGGCATAACAACATAAAAATACCGTTGATTACAAGCAGTAGCCCAAGTATGTTGGTTATTAACCAGAAGTTAAACCTCATAATGATTATTTGAAGAATTTTTCAACTGCGTGAATACATTCCGGACGACATAATACTACTGCCCGATCCTTCGGTCTGAACTGGAAGTCTCCCATGGTGGTATACCCCACCCCATTTCGCACAACTCCTCCGATTATGGCCCCTTTTGGGAACTTCAAGGACCTTATTTCTTTTTCTGTTATTTTAGACCCTGCTTTTACAATAAATTCAAGAATCTCGGCATCAACACCATGGATACTGGTAAGTGAAATAACATCTCCCTGGCGGATATAGCGGAAAATAAAGTTGGCAGCAATGAGCTTTTTGTTGATCATGGTGTCAACCCCGATATTTTGAGATAAGTGGATGTAGTCTATGTTTTCGACTAAGGCCACCGTTTTCTTAACGTTATTATTCTTCGCTACAAGACATGAGATAATATTTGTTTCAGAGTTGCCTGTTACAGCAATGAAGGCATCCATTTCCTCAATACCTTCTTCCTGAAGCAGCTCCACGTCACGCCCATCTCCATTGATGATCATAACATTTCTAAGCTGGTCAGCCAATTCAAAACACTTATCCTTATCGCTTTCAATAAGCTTCACATTGAATTTTCTACTGAGCCTTCTGGCAGCATGAAAACCAACCTTGCTTCCTCCCAGGATCATGATATTTCTGATTTCCTGCTTTTGCTTGCCAGAGAGCTGAAGCACACTGTCAACTCCATCAGGCTGAGCGATGAAATAGGCGTGGTCACCTTCTACAAACCTGTTTTCTCCATGCGGAATAATGGTATTGTTCTGGCGGAGAATGGCAACGGTGAGGAAATTTTGATTAGGGTTAAGGTGGGCAACTTCTATCATTGATTTGTTGCACAACTTACTGTTTTCATCTATTGTAACTCCTACAAGCGACAATTTACCCTGATCAAAGTCAAAGGTGTCAGTTAAGGCTACTTCCTTTAAGAGTCTTTTGATTTCTTTTGCTGCAAGCGATTCTGGCGAAATGATTTCATCTATCCCCAGGTCTTTCAGGTCAAGCTTCTCTTTATCCAGCAAGTATTCAAGATTCTGTATTCTTGCAACGGTCTTTTTAGCTCCAAGGTGCTTGCCAATCATTGCCGTTGTTAGGTTGGTTTCCTCTGAAGAAGTTACTGCTATTAGTAGGTCGGCATTTTCTACATCCGCTTCTTCTAGTATTTTATAGGAGGTGGAACTACCTTTGATTATGCCTACATCCAAACTACTGGAGGCTTGCCTGAGTGTGTCACCATCTTTGTCTATCAGTATAATATCCTGTCTTTCGTAGGCTAGCAGCTTGGCTAAGTGAAAGCCAACATCTCCAGCTCCTGCGATAATGATCCTCATGCCCATTTTAGTCCTTTAACCATTTTGTTTTGAAATAATCATTCTACCTGGCCACTAGCATCTTCAACTCTGACTCCTACTGAAAGAATTTCAGGGAGAGAGTCCCTTCTCATAAATTGTTCGAGCTTTAGTCTATAAGTTCCCGCTTGTTCAAACTGGAAACTCTTGAGGAGAGGAAATCTATGATCAAAAATATCACCCAGTCCATCTCCATAGGGTTTTCCTGTTTTAGGATGAAAAAGGTCTTTATTTACCAGTTCTGTTGAAATTTGGTTTCCTAACGTATCTTCCAAAGTATAATTAACATATATGTTTTGGAAAGGGTAAGAAACTGAATTTCTGAGATTGTAATATAAGTTGTATTTTCTTTCCTGGTTTTTTATCTGGAATTGGAACGTCAGACTAGAGTCAGCGATCCATGTTTTGTTTTCCAGATCTATATTTTCTTCATATATTCTATTGCTATCGCATGCAGTGAGTCCTGAGATCAGGAAAAGAAGAATTATTAACACCTGCTTTGTCATTTACTCTGGTTGCTTTGATTGTTTTTTTTACGATTTCTGAAGTTTTTGCGCTTCTTGTTTCTGCTTTTCTTTTTCTTGTTTCCTGTTTTGCTTTTAAACTTACGATCCATTTTTTCCAGATCACTGTTTAGTGCTACGTGATCATCTTTGCCAGGAACGTCATTTTCAAGCAGGGAGGCTGGTTTTTTGCCTGCTTTGTTAAGTTTAATAATTTCATTAACACGTCTAACGCCAATAGGGTGCCAGGTGTTTTCATCGTCATAGCCAAACCACATCACTTTTCTGAAAATATCTGTTTTCTGAAGTTTCGCTACGCCTTTTTCAGTAATTAGTGGTTTTTCAAGCTCTGGAATGTCTTTCAGAGCTTCCATATAAGTTTCGAGTTCATAATTGAGACAACACTTTAGCCGTCCACACTGACCTGATAGCTTACTGGGGTTTAATGAAAGGTTTTGGTACCTCGCAGCACTTGTGGAAACACTTTTGAAGTCAGAGAGCCAGGTAGAACAACATAATTCGCGGCCACATGAACCTATACCCCCAAGTCTGCCTGCCTCTTGTCGCAGGCTGATCTGGCGCATTTCTACTCTGATTTTGAATTCTGCAGCAAGCAGTTTAATTAGCTCTCTGAAATCGACTCTGTCGTCTGCTGAGTAATAAAATGTAGCTTTACTATTGTCCGCTTGATACTCTACGTCAGAAAGCTTCATGTCAAGCTTCAGATCATTGATGATCTGCCTGGTTTTGTAAAGCGTTGGCATTTCTCTTTTTCTGACCTCATCATATTTTTCGAGGTCTTTCTGGTGGGCTATACGGTAGATTTTTTTTACTTCATCGTCGTCATTGATTTTTTTCTTTTGCATCTGGAGTCTTACCAGTTCGCCCTGCAATGAGACATAACCGATATGGTGTCCATTGGGCACATCAACGACAATAGCATCACCAGTAGTAAGCTGAAGATTTTCGGTGTTTCTGAAAAAGTCCTTACGACCTCCCTTAAACCGTACTTCTACTACGTTAAATTTATCGACTACCGGCAAATCCATGTTGGAAAGCCAGTCAAAAACATTCATTTTATTGCATCCTCCGGTAAGGCATCCTCCATTGTTTTTACATCCTGCTACCTTTCCGTCCCCGGAGCTACAAGCACTACATCCCGCCATAACTTACTTTTGTTTCATCCACACTAAAGATAAATAAATATCCATAAACACAACTATGCTATGAATAAATAAGGAGCTACTCCTGAGGCTGTTCAAACCAATATTTGTATAGTGAATGAGGTTCAAGTGGATTACTTTAGCTGATTTAATTGCAGAGCTAAAATATCTTTACCTATGTCCGTTCTATAATACAGGCCATCCCATGAGATACACTGAGCTCCGTAGTACGATCTTTTCAGGGCTTCTTCCAAGGTTGTTCCCTGACCTGTAATGGCCAGTACTCTGCCACCGTTGGTGACAAACTTATAGCCTTCCTGTTTTGTTCCGGCATGGATAACCAATGCATCAGTAACATCTCCAAGTCCGTTGATTTCCTTGCCTTTTTCGTAGCCCTCAGGATAACCTCCTGCAACTAGTACAACTGTAGTAGCTACTTTATCGCTTACTTTAAGTTCTGTATTTTTTAGGTTTCCTGTAGCTGAGGCATACAGCAGATCAAGCACATCACTTTCTATTCTGGGGAAGACCACCTGGGTTTCAGGATCTCCCATGCGTGCGTTGTATTCGATCACATAGGGTTCTCCATCTACATTCATCAAGCCTATAAAAATAAAACCTTTGTAATCTATATTCTCCTTTTTTAGTCCTGCAATAGTAGGTTCTACTACTTTGCTCTTTACTTTGTTAATAAAATCTGTATTGGCAAAGCTTACAGGCGAAACAGCACCCATGCCGCCTGTATTTAGCCCAGTATCTCCTTCCCCAATACGCTTGTAATCTTTAGCTTCAGGTAAGAGCACATAGTCTGTGCCATCGGTAAGTACGAAAACCGATAACTCAATGCCTTTCAGAAATTCTTCTATCAACACCTTAGAACTAGCCTCTCCAAATTGCTTGTCGAGCAACATAGATCTTAATGCGGCTTTTGCATCATCTTTGCTTTCGCTAATAATAACACCTTTACCTGCCGCCAGGCCATCTGCCTTAAGTACAATAGGTGTATTGCAGGTGTCGAGGTAAGACAGGCCTTCTTCTATATCTGCAGCCGTGAAGGTTTTTGATTTGGCTGTAGGTACACCGTACTTTTCCATAAAAGATTTGGAGAAGTCCTTACTTCCTTCCAACTGGGCGCCAACTTTACCAGGGCCAAGAATAGCAATTTCTTTCAGGTTTGTGTCAGCCTCAAAGTGGTCTCTGATACCATTAACCAATGGGTCTTCAGGCCCCACTACCACCAAATCAATTTTTTCATCTAAAACGAACTTACCGATGGCTTCGAAATCACTGAGCTGCAATGCTACATTATGAGCAATTTGGGCGGTGCCGGCATTTCCAGGTGCAACAAAAAGCTTGTCACACTTGTCACTCTCACCAATTTTCCAGGCAAGTGTAAACTCCCTTCCTCCGCTTCCCAGTATTAATATGTTCATGTTTCAATATTTAGAATTAATATCTAGTTGAGCAGACTGAGAATCGAGTATTTCCTAAGCTATTACTCTGTTCACTGTTGCTCAATGTCTGCGATTTAAAGACCGCATATCCACCCCGTGAATTTTGAATCACTCAGGTAAGAAGCAAAGTTAAAAATTTACTTATAAAATACACCAGTACAAAAGGGGTATTGACCTCACTATTAGTTATAATCCTGAAACAAAAAATCCCGGCTTTCCAAATGAACGAAGGCCGGGATCTCTACAAGTTTTTGCTATTTAATTGGCATATTCTGATAAAAATTTGATTCTCATGAGTCTTAACTCTTCTTCTGAATATTCCTCATTATCTTCGTCTTCTAATGCTACCTGGATGTTATCTGTTTCCGCATTAAGGAAGTAATCATAGATGTCGTCTTGCTTATCATGATCCAGGACATCATTAATATAATAGTCCAGATTAAGTTTCGTTCCAGAATAGCAGATATTTTCGATTTCAGTAAGTAATTCGTCAAAAGATATTCCTTTGGCCTCGGCTATTTCATCCAGGTCAATCTTTCGATCAATCTGTTGAATAATAAATATCTTCATTTTTGATTTGTTGACCGATGATTTGATTACAACTTCGGATGCCGTAACAATATCATTTTCTTCAACATACTCAGATATTTTCTTGATGAACTCAGTACCAAATTTCTTCACTTTTCCCATACCTACACCGTTGATCTGAGCCATTTCCTCTTCCGAAGTAGGGTAGGTGGTGGCCATTTCTTCGAGTGATGGATCCTGGAAGATTACGTATGGGGGCAGGTCTTTTTCATGGGCTATTTTCTTGCGAAGTGCTTTCAATAAAGCAAACAGATTTTCATCGTAAGATTTGGTCGAAACCGGGGTCCTTTCGCTACTTTCTTCCTCATCGCCTGTATCGACATATTCGTGATCAATAGCGAATTGTATAGAGTATGGCTTCTTCAGGAAATCATGACCTTTTTTGCTTACTTTTAGCACACCAATGTTGTCAATATCCTTTTCAAGCAACTCGTAGATCAGGGATTGTCTTACTACAGACTTCCAATATTCTACGGAATCTTCATTTCCTTTTCCGAAGATGTCAAGGTCATGGTGGTTGTAGGACTTGACATATTGGTTCTCAACCCCCCTTATTACATCCACGAGGTGGTTTAAGCCAAATCTTTCTCCTGTTTTTAATGCAGCTTCCACAGCTACAACAGCAACATCTTTCGCTTCATACCTGTCTTTTGGCTTCACGCAGTTATCACACATTTCGCAGTTTTCTACCGTATACTCTTCACCGAAATAATGTAGTAATTGCTTTCTTCTGCAAACGGGTGATTCTGCATAGTATGACATTTCCTGTAACAGTACCCGGGCATTTTCCCTTTCCTGAACAGGTTTGTCTTTATTGAACTTTTCTAGTTTGTTAATGTCGTTGTGGCTATAGAACATCAGGCACTTACCCTCAAGGCCATCTCTGCCAGCCCTGCCGGTTTCCTGATAATACCCTTCAAGTGACTTAGGAACGTCATAGTGTACTACGAAACGTACATCGGGTTTGTCTATACCCATGCCAAAGGCGATGGTGGCAACGATGATGTCTACATCTTCATTGAGGAAATCATCCTGATTTTTTTCCCTGATGGCAGGTTCAAGTCCTGCATGATATGGGGCAGCTCTAAAGCCATTTACATTGAGTAATTCTGCTATCTCAGCAACTTTTTTTCGACTGAGGCAGTATACAATTCCGCTCTTGTTTTTGTGGTCGCGTAGAAAGTGAACAAGATTTTTCTTGGCGTGTTTTTTTTGTTTTACCTCATAGTAGAGATTGGTGCGGTTAAAAGAAGACTTGAATACGTCCGCACCTTCCATCTGGAGGTTTTTTTGGATGTCCATCTGTACCTTTGGGGTGGCTGTAGCAGTTAGTGCTATGATGGGCAAATTTCCCAGTTGGCCAATAATTTCTTTAATCCTTCTATATTCTGGGCGGAAGTCATGACCCCACTCCGAGATACAGTGGGCTTCGTCAACTGCTACAAAAGAAATGTTGGCTTTCTTCAGAAAATCAACATTTTCAACTTTAGTCAATGACTCCGGTGCAACATATAAAAGCTTTATTGTGCCATCTAGGCTTTCGCGTTTTACTCTGTTCATCTCAGCTTTGGTGAGTGTTGAGTTCAAAAACTGAGCGTTTACACCAAATGCATTCATTTGGTCCACCTGATTTTTCATCAGCGCGATGAGGGGAGATATAACAATTGCAATTCCTTCGGTCATAAGGGCAGGCAATTGATAGCATAAAGATTTTCCTGCACCTGTAGGCATAATTACAAAAGTATTTCTGCCTTTGAGGATGTTCCTGATGATCGCCTCCTGATTTCCTCTAAACTGGTTGTAACCAAAAACCTCCTTTAGCTTACCTTTTAATTTGTCCTTCTCTTCTACCAGCATCTTTTTCGTTGATAATGTTAAAATTAACCATTAATGTAAAAATGTTTTAAACGCCTGATGTATGCCCATCTTACCGGGTGGAACGGTGGTCGTGGGCATTTCACCATGATTTGATTATCTTTGGGGCATTTCATATACTACTAACGCAAAAGGACGTTGAAGATAGCAAAAAATATTAACAATATTGCCAAAAAAGTGCTTCAAAATGAGGCAGATGCGGTAAAAAACCTGATAAATTTCATCGATGAAGATTTTGAGGTCTGTGTACGCGAAATATACAACTCTCAGGGGCGCGTTGTCATCACCGGAATAGGGAAAAGTGCCATCATTGCCAACAAGATTGTGGCTACCCTTAATTCGACTGGTACGCCGTCCCTGTTTATGCATGCTGCCGATGCCATTCATGGCGATCTGGGTATGATCCAGGAGAATGACATTGTGATTTGTATTTCTAAAAGTGGCAATACTCCCGAAATTAAGGTGCTGATACCATTGCTCAAGCGTACAGGTTCTAAATTGGTGGCCCTTGTCAGCAATGTGGACTCGTACCTGGCTCAGCAATCAGACTTTGTGTTGAACGCTACAATTGCCGAAGAGGCATGTCCTAATAACTTAGCACCAACCACCAGTACTACTGCCCACATGGCATTGGGGGATGCTCTTGCCGTATGTTTGCTGGAGCTTAGAGATTTCTCTAGTGAGGATTTTGCGAAGTTTCACCCCGGAGGCTCACTAGGTAAACAGCTTTATTTAAAAGTTGATGATATTTATCCCAACAATGAGTTGCCAATTGTTTATGAAAACACTTCTTTAAAGGAAGTTATTATTGTAATTTCATCAAAACGTCTGGGAGCTGCAGCAGTTGTAAATGATGAGAATCACTTGTTGGGTATTGTAACTGACGGAGATTTGCGAAGGTGCATGCAAAAAGACATGGACCTGGGGATGCTTACAGCTGGGGAGATTATGTCTAAAGGACCAAAAACCGTTAGTAAAGGTGATTTTGCAGTTAAGGCATTAAACATAATGCAACAAAATAGCATTAGTCAGGTTATTGTACTTCATAAAGACAAGGTTGTTGGGTTTGTACATATTCACGATTTGTTAAAAGAAGGCATAATATAAATTGTCACTAAAGCTTTTATTAATGAAAAACAACTATGTAGTGATTATGGCTGGAGGTATAGGGAGCCGATTCTGGCCCTATAGTAGAAATAACCAGCCAAAGCAGTTTCTGGATATATTAGGTACAGGGCGCTCACTATTGCAGATGACTTATGACAGGTTCTTGCCTGTGGTCAATAAAGAAAATATTTACGTTGTTACTAATAATGATTATGCGACTCTGGTAAAGGAACAGTTGCCCGATTTGACAGAGCATCAGATACTTAAAGAGCCACTGAGAAGAAATACAGCTCCTTGTATTGCCTATGCATCGTACAAAATAGCAAAACAAGATCCTGATGCGATTATCATGGTGGCGCCTTCTGATCATATTATTTTCAATGAAGAAAAATTCTATAGTGTCTTAAAAACAGCTATATCAGCTGCAAATGGGCAGAATAAACTTTTGACCATAGGCTTGAAACCTAACAGGCCTGAAACCGGATACGGCTATATTCAGTTCTTGGAATCCAAGGAAAAGGTTAACCGGGTTAAGACCTTCACAGAAAAACCGGAGAGGGATTTAGCGCAAAAGTTTTTGGAGAGTGGAGACTTTGTGTGGAACTCAGGCATTTTTGTTTGGGGAGTTCAGGCTATTATTCAAGCTTTTGAAGAATGTCTGCCTGAGATTGCAGAAACTTTTGCCGATATTCAAAAGGCATTATTTACTGAAAGGGAACCTCGTGCTGTTGATGATGCATACTCACAATGTGGTAATATTTCTATTGACTACGGAGTAATGGAGAAGGCAGATAATGTCTATGTGGTGCTTGGAGACTTTGGCTGGTCAGATCTTGGGTCTTGGAATTCCCTACATGAGCTGTCGGAAAAAAATGGAGAGGGCAATGTAATACAAGGGAATGCTATAACTTACGATACCAAGAATAGTCTTATTCATGGGCCCAAAGAGAGGCTTATTGTTGTTCAGGGACTAGATGGCTATCTGGTAGCGGAGTGTGGCAATGTTACCTTGATTTGCAAAAAGGATGAAGAAGCTAAATTCAGAGACTTTGTTGCTGATGTTAGAGATAAAAAAGGCAAAGAGTTTTTGTAAAGGGAATAGCAGAGGGTTTACCCCCTCTGCCTTATAGCTTCATAAATGGCTATAGCAGCCGAAACAGATACATTGAGGCTGTCAATTTTACCATTCATAGGTATCCTGCCACGCATATCAGTCATTTTTAAGTATTCAGGTGATATGCCATCTTCCTCAGAGCCAAGTAGCACCGCCACTGGCTGGTTGAAGTTCGTCTCATAGATTGATTGATCAGTTTTTTCAGTACAGGCCATGATCTGGATGCCACTTTCTTTAAGGAAAGTAATGGTGTTTTTAAGGTTGTCAACACGGCACACTGGAATGTAGTTCAGCGCTCCTGCTGATGTCTTCATGGCATCACTGTTGATCGCAGCGCTCCCTCTGCTAGGAATAATTATACCGTCCAATCCGGCACACTCTGCAGTACGTGCTATGGCTCCAAAGTTTCTGACATCGGTAACTCTGTCTAATATAATAAAAAATGGCTCACGGCCTTCCTGATAGACATGATCGATGATGTTATCCAGAGACGCATATCTTATGGCAGAAATAAAGGCTATGGCTCCCTGGTGATTTTTTCTAGTCAGCCGATTGAGTTTTTCAATTGGTACCTGTGACATGGGTACATGATGATCCCGAGCGACTTTAAGTAACTCTTTCATCAAGTCATTATGTAATCCTTTTTGGATAAATAGTTTATCGATTTCTTTGCCCGAATTGATGCTTTCAATGATAGCTCTTATTCCAAATATTAAATCTTTCTGGTTCTCTTTCAATGTGATATTATTATACTTAAAACCTTCCTTTTCTCCATAAATCTATGGCACGATACCATGAACTGGCATAATTTTTATTTCTTACCAGTACAAAATGTGATGAAGAAAAAACACTTTCAGTTCTGATGAAGCTAAATTTTAACTTTGGCAGATCTGGAGAGGCCAGGTATAGCCAGGTTTCATCATTATTGCTTTTAGTAACTTCATCAGGAGCACCAAAGATAATATAAATCAATCCCATATCTGTTTTCCAGCCTTCTTTATATGTGGTGAATAGTCTGTTGGCACCTTCTACTCTGTCAAAGTAATTCTTTATAATTAACCTGGCCCTTTCCTGTGATTTTGTTAAGTCCAGCCAAAACTTGTCAAAAGCTTTTTTATCACCATTGATATTCCGAAGTTGTATATTTTCTTCTTTGGTGGTGATGTAGATCAGAGGCTCTATAAGGTCTTCTAGCTTGGCTAATTTTGGGTAGTATTTGTTTTCTACCCTTATCCCTTTGCCCTGCTGACTTGATGAATCTTTTTGAAATAGGAAAAGCCCATGGTTAGCAAAATCCATATCCTGCCTGCTACTTACAACAAAAGAAGAGTCAATAGGCATAGCCTTGACTGGTACATCTTCTCTCACAGGCATGGGGGGTAATGCAGGAGGGAAATGGTGATTGTAATAATAACCATATACTTGGTCATTGAAATGATATTTCCCTGGAGCAACCCATGATGTAAATTGTATCTTATTACTGCTATTATATAGTGCAAGGTGATGGTTATCTACATTAAAGTCATAGAAATAGGTAAACCCACTGAATTTACTTTGCACACGGATGGCTCCAAGACTAAGTAGTTCCGTTTTTGGCATGTAGAATTTTATAATGTGTTGGTTTTTTACCTGTTCCAGGTAAGTACTGTCGATTTTATTGGAAGCTATTTGCTGTAATGCCCCACTGTATGATGCTGCCGTAAAAAAATCAAACGTATAATCTTGTAATGAGGGCTTACTTTGGTTAATAACAAGCTTTAAATAAATGAAAGTGGTGTCATTACTGGTTACTAATTCATGTCTTACATCTATCTCTGATTCTGGATTGTATTGATGAGCGAGATTACTTGTATTCAAAGTGGGTTGCGCATTTATTAGAAATCCATGAAGTGTAAATGCCAGAATAAATAAATATTGAAAAGGCTTCATATACTTTTAGTCGGTTTTATGGAGGAAGTTACTGGATTTGAGTCATAAAATAAAAAACGAATAACAGGTAATTTCTTTATAATTCAAGTAATTTTGCTCAAAAAACTGCAAATGAGTGTTTATACTACTGAAATAGCTTCTGATCAAATAGCTTCTGACAATCCTATTCATCAAAGGTTGTTAAAGGCGTATTATTTGGCAGAGGATTTTGTGAAGGGGGATTTATTGGAGATAGGTTGCGGAGAAGGTAGAGGTATAGCACTTCTCAAAGGTAAAAGCGATTCATATACTGCTGTGGATAAAATTGCAGGTGTGTTGGAAGCCTTAAAGCAAAAATATAATGATGTTACCTTTATTCAAGATAATATCCCTCCTTTTAGTAAAATCGAAAGTGATAGTTACGATGTTGTTATTAGCTTTCAGGTAATTGAGCATATAAAGAAGGATAAACAATTTCTTGAAGAAATTCATAGGGTTCTTAAACCAGGAGGGAAGGCATTGCTTACAACACCTAATATTAAGAAAACCCTTACCAGAAATCCCTGGCATATAAGAGAATACACTGCGGAGCAATTGGAGCAACTGGCAAAAGAGGTGTTTACTAAAGTAGAAATGAAAGGAGTTGCAGGCAACGACAAAGTGATGGAGTATTATGAGATGAACAAAAAGAGTGTTCAGAAAATAACTCGCTTTGACATTTTTAATTTGCAGTACAGATTGCCAGCTTCTTTACTAAGGATCCCATACGATTTACTTAATCGCTTGAACAGGAATAAACTTAAGGACAGTAATGATAGTTTGGTAAATGATATTCACCATTCTGATTATTTGTTAACCGATGATGCTGATAAGGCTTTAGATCTCTTTCTGATTGTAGAGAAATAATTAATCAACAGATGATCTGGTGATAGGCTTTTAAAGTATTGAGACCAATAAAAAGCCCCTGAAATGTCGACATTTCAGGGGCTTTTTATTTTTTGCCATACAGGTATTACATCCTTCCTCTAAATAATTGCATATCC
The DNA here is from genome assembly GCF_016775155.1 of Fulvivirga marina. Taxonomy (GTDB): domain Bacteria; phylum Bacteroidota; class Bacteroidia; order Cytophagales; family Cyclobacteriaceae; genus Fulvivirga; species Fulvivirga marina. The sequence continues at coordinate 70,483 of NZ_JAEUGD010000042.1, forward strand.
GAAACTATTCTCTGATATGCCTCTTCATATTTTTTCGCCAAGTCTTCGTTACCATTTTCGTAAAGAGTCCTTTGCAGTTCGGCTAGTACTATCAAGTTTCTTTGCAGCTCAAAGCCCAGGTCTTTATGCTCCCTGGCAAGGTATTCGACCATCTCAACTGCACGATTACCAAGTGTCTGAGCTATCTCTATAGCTTTTTCATCTTCTCCCAAGTCAAAAAGCAGGTCGATGGTTCTGGCAGCAGTATAATCATAAGGAACGGCTGCATCAGGCATTTTTTCAAGGCTAAACATTAATGCTTTACGAGCCCTTTCTTTATCACCTTTGTCAATTAGAGCAGTCGCCAACGTGTTGAAGCTTGTACGGTGGTTTAGCACAAAGTTCCTATAATCCTGATTGTAGTAAACATTAGGATTATCCAACTCTCTGTAATTAAAGTTATTCATAAGGTTGTCGTACATCACTTTAGTGTTCACAAAATCCTTTTTAGGGTTAGGATTGCTAATAGGAAGTATTCTGTAAGCATTTCCCTCCTGGATAGCATACCTGCGCAGATCAAAATTGATTTGTTGCATGGAGGTATTGTTCAGGTAGATTGGCCTTTCCCAGTTTGCAGAAGCCAGGACATCAAGAATAGCCAGGTCCTTCTTCTCCAAAGCATTTTTCCCACGCTTGAGGCTAAATACCATCTGGTCGACTAGCAGGCTATCCATGCCCTCGGGTATTATATTGAGGCTTCTTACCTTATCCTTATTTACATCTATTGTAAAGGTTCTGCTAGGAACTACATTAGTAGTGCCGTATTTCTGACGGAGCCTCTTGTCCTCTTTTTTAACAAGTTGCAAGAATTGCTTTACATCTATACTGTTCAGCTTATAGTCTTCATAAGGCAGATAATCATTGAGTCCGTTTTGTTTATAGTTTTCAAAAGTAAGTGTATAAGGAAATGCTTCTGAACCATAGACAGGCCTCATGCTTTGCTTAATATACCAGTCTGTGTTATAGTAGCTCAATACCACAACTCTTGCATCTGTTCTGAAGCCCTCAACTTCTTGCACATACCACAACGGGAAAGTATCGTTATCACCACCAGTGTAGAGGATAGCGTTTTCAGTTGTAGAGGCCAAAAAGTTTTTGGCAGAGTCAACAGAGAAATATCTATTGTCTCGGTCATGGTCATCCCACCCTTCGGTAGCCATAAGTGCAGGCCCGGTAAGGCAGAGAACTGATGAGAGTATCGCAGCTGTTTTTCTTGCTGAAAATTTAGCTAAAAGGTCACCCAGAGCCAATACCGAGAAGCCAATCCAAATGGCAAATGCATAATATGACCCTACATAAATATAGTCCCTCTCCCGAGGTTCAATTGGAGGAGAATTTAAGTATAATATAAGAGCAATGCCCGTTAAAAAGAACAGCATGGCTACAAATGCGAAATCCTTTTTGTTTTTTTGATATTGGTAAAACAATCCAATAATACCAAGTATCAAGGGGATCATAAAGAAGTTGTTCCGGCCTTTGTTCTCTGCCAGCTCCTCGGGAAGGTCTTCAAACGCACCTAACGGGCTTAACCAATCCGCATCCTGAATATCACTTTCCCTTCCTGCAAAGTTCCACATAAAATAACGCATGTACATCCAGCCCATTTGATGCCTAAGCATAAATGTAATGTTATCCACAATATTTGGCTTTTCACCTTCACTCAGGCCAGTAACTTCCATGTATCGCTCAATATGTCGTGGGTCATTGCTGTACATTCGCGGGAAGAGAGTTAAGTGGTTAGGGTCATACTTATATACCACATTTCTGTCCACTATTTCGTATTTATCTTCACCTTTAACATATACAGGTGCTCCTTCCTCAGAGTCAACAACTCGGGCAGTATAGTACTGGCCATAAAGTAACGGTCTACTTCCATATTGTTCCCTTTTGAGATACTTTACGAATGACATCACATCTTCAGGGTTATTTTCGTCAATTGGAGGGTTAAAGTTGGACCGGATTACTACAATAGCATATGAAGAGTATCCAATTAGAATAAACGTCAATGCTAGTAATGATGTGTTAAGTAAGACCTTCTGGTGTTTGATAGAATATTGAATACCTATAATTAGTCCGGCAATAATCAAAGCTCCGAAGAAGATAGCCCCAGAGCCAAATGGCAGACCAAGATTGTTAACAAAGAATATTTCGAATGTTCCTGCTATGGACGGCAACCCTGGGATGATGAAGTTATTTATTAATATGATCAGGAAACCACTAATACCTAATGCAGCTATAATTCCCCAAGTGGTAGGCTTGTATTTTTTGAAGTAATATATCAGTCCAAGCGCAGGAATGGTTACCAGGTTGAGCAAGTGAACCCCAATGGAAAGTCCCATCATGTAGGCAATCAATATGAGCCATCTGTTTGCGCGGTTTTCATCCTCCATAAGTTCCCATTTTAGGATAGCCCAAACTACAAATGCTGTAAAAAACGAAGACATGGCATATACCTCAGCTTCCACTGCAGAAAACCAAAATGAATCTGAGAAGGTGTATGCTAATGCACCCACGGCGCTAGCTCCTATAACCATTAGAATATTACCATCACTCATCTCAGAGGTGTCCTTGATTTTTAGGATTTTCCTTGAAAGCATGGATATGGTCCAGAATAGGAATAAAATGGTGAACCCACTGCTAATAGCGCTGACTACGTTGATCCAGAAAGCTACCTGGGTAACGTCGCCAAATGAGAGAAAGGAGAATATTCTTCCTATAAGTAGAAATAGCGGTGCACCAGGAGGGTGTGGAACCATCAGCTTATAAGATACAGCAATGAACTCACCGGCATCCCAGTAGCTGGCGGTGCGTTCGACGGTAATAAGGTAAACAAGTGTAGAGATAGCGAAAACTACCCATCCACCTATATTATTAACTCTTTTAAAATTCATCGGAGTTTTTGTTATTATATTTAGAATGGCGAAAATAACGAACTATGCACAATTAACAATGCATATTGCATATTAACCCGATGTTGGAACTTTCAAAGATCGGATTTATTGTATGCAGTGTGGCGTTCTAAAAGAATGGCCTGATTATTTGTAAACCAAAAGGTAAAAGCCTAACCACAACAGAAAGAATAGAACGTACGAAGAAAAAACTATAGCATAGGCAATATTTTTTTGTTTTTTTGCTTTATAATGTATCCCCCCTACTAAGATGAACCAATATATAACTTCAAAAATGTTCAATGCTTTTAGAGGGTAAAACCACCGATTGTCTAGTTCGTAAGGGTTGGCCAGGTTTATTAATGAAAGAGGGTAGAAGGCGCGTATTTCGAACAGGTTAGGGTCCATATCAACGAAAAGAAACCATAGGACTTTCAGCAGTTCTGGAATTAGAAATATAGCCTCTGCGATTACTGCTACCTGCCACGTTTGACTATAGGTGATCTTATAGCCGAACATAAAACTCCCGATCCATATTACGAAGCTGATCACTGTAAACTTGAAAAGGTAAATCAGAGGAATACTAAAATATTGCAGGGCATTGATGGTATGAAATATGCCCATCTCCCCTTGCGAATCGAGTACTTCAAATGCGGCAGTTTGGTTTTCAATGAAGGTCTTTTTTACAATTAACAGAAATAATGAGGCAAGGCAAAGGACAAGGAAAAATACCCATTTATTTGTGTCAAATATGGAATGATCTTCAGCGTTTTCAGTGGAATTCATATAGACAAAAGTGGTATTGTGGTTTATTTAGGCCAAATTAGTTAAACCTCTTGATTTTTTAACACTCATACAGAACGAAAGGAGAACTTTTATCTGTTCATAGGAATGATTGTTGGTGAGGACAAGGCTAGAAATAAATAATAATTTATCTTTAACCGATAATAGTGAATTTATGGGTTGTAATTAACGTAAACCCTTACATCATACACGTCTACTTTGGTGAATTTGAATATTTTAATAATAATTGGCACACGGCCGGAAGCAATTAAGCTTACTCCTCTATATAAAGCCTTAAAAGCCGAGAAGAATGTAAAGGTACATCTACTAAGTACTGGTCAACATAAAGAACTTATAGAACCTATTTGGGAACTGTTTGATGTTAAGCCTGATATTTCTCTTAATGTTTTGTCTGGTAATCAAAGCCTTTCTTCATTAACTAGTCATCTTCTCAATCAAATCAATGAAGTTGTAGAGAGGGAAAAATATGATTACATCATTGTTCAGGGAGATACAACCTCTTGCATGGTGGGGTCGCTGGTTGCTTTTTATAACCGTATAAAAGTGGCACATGTTGAAGCAGGGTTAAGAACTTTTAATAAGTATTCTCCATACCCGGAAGAAATTAACAGGAAGATTACATCTGTCATAGCTGATATACATTTTTCCCCAACTGAAAGTGCAAGGCAAAACCTTATTAACGAAAAGGTCCAGGGAGAGATTATAGTTACAGGCAATACCGGCATTGATGCGACTCTCTCAATGTTGGAAGTGATAACAGCCAATAAAGTGCGCTTTAATCAAAAATTTCCTTTTCTGTTTTCAAATGAGGGTAAGAAAATGATCTTAATTACCGGACATCGTAGGGAGAATATAGGCACTCAATTTTCTGAAATTTTTGCGGCTATTAAGGAACTGTCTATAGAAAACAGTGATTTAATTTTTGTTTTTCCTGTTCACTTGAACCCAAATGTGAGGAAACAGGTCAGTGAATGGCTTGAGGGTATTTCTAATATATATTTGATTGATCCCGTTCGGTATGACGAAATGATATTTTTAATGGATTCGTGTTATTTAATTATGACTGATTCCGGAGGTATACAGGAGGAGGCTCCCTCACTAAATAAACCGTTGTTAATATTGAGAGATACTACTGAAAGACCTGAAGGGGTGGCTGCATGTTGTAGTGTTCTGGCTGGGGTAAAAAAATCAAGTATTAAGGAGGCCTTTTATGCTATTCACAACAATCAGAAGACATATATGAGAATGGCGCGTGCAATTAATCCCTATGGTGATGGAAAAGCAGTACGAAGAATAGTAGAACACCTGTTAAAATAATTTTTTATTCAGAGAGTGATCATACTAGAAAAATGACATATGGATACTTGTGATCGAGTATAGCTATCCATGAATGTGATATACGTGATTCATCAAAACATAACCATTGTTAAGCATAAAACAACCTTTTGACAGCCTATAATGTCAGCCTTGTTTTTCAGCTGTTCCCCGATTCACCAGCCTTGGAATACTTCGTTCTTTTTGATCCTTATTTTGCTTACTAATACAAGTTAGGAAGCGTATCTATGAAGAGGAAATAATAGATGTTGAGTGGGATGTCTAATTTTTTACCACGCAGACAGAACGAAAGAAGGCTATTTATCTGTTCATAGGAATGATTGTTGGAGAGGACAAGGTTAGAAATAAATAAAAATTTATCTTTAACCGATAATTATGAAGCGGATTCTAATCATACTGATGTGTTCATTGGGCCTTACTGTAGCATTTGCTCAAAGCAACGATGCTGCCAATGATAATAAGCCTATTATTCTTATATCGGATATGCAATTGCAGATTGATGTAAATCAGGCAATGAACGATCTGTATAACTTTAAGTTTGACAAAGCAGAGAAACAATTTAGATGGCTAAAACAAAAATATGGCTGGCACCCGCTGCCTTACTTTCTGCTGGGTTTGAGTGAGTGGTGGAAGATCATGCCAAACGTAAGCAACACAGAGTATGACGAGAGGTTTTTGGCCTATATGGATACAGTGATCCATATCTCTGAAAGGCTTCATGAAATGCCCAAGCATGAAGTTGAAGCATCATTCTTTTTGGCTGCAGCATACGGTTTTAAGGGGAGACTTTACTCTAGCGAAGAACGAAAGAATTGGACCAAGTCTGCTTTTGCAGGCAAAAATGCCCTTAAGTATATGAAGGAAAGTCAAGGCATGCACGACCTAAGCCCTGAGTTGCTATTTGGAGATGCTTTGTACAACTACTTCTCTGTTTGGGTTCCTGAAAACTACCCTTTACTAAAGCCGATACTGGCCTTCTTTCCAAAAGGTGATAAGGAGTTGGGAATCAAGCAGCTCCGGGAGGTTTCTTACAATGCCTTTTATACCCGTACCGAAGCGATGGTATTCCTCATGAGGATTATGGGGAGTTATGAGAATAATAAAAGGAAGGCACTTCAAATAGGAGGGTATCTGCATCAAACCTATCCGGACAATCCGTATTTTCATAGATATTACGCTCGTTTGCTATATACCTCAGGTAAGTTCAGTACTACCAAACCTGTTGCAGAATCCATTTTGGCTAGGATTGATAGTGGTATGATCGGCTATGAGGCTACCAGTGGCCGGTATGCAGCTTTTTTTTTAGGGCAAATCCATGAAAGTAGAAAGGAATACCAGGAAGCCAAGGAGTACTATTTAAAAGCCAAGGGGTTTTCAGAGCAGATTGATGCTACAGATACCGGCTATTACCTTTACTCACTGCTATCCTTGGGAGAGATCTATCAGCAGGAAGGAAATGAAAAAGAAGCGAAAAAATACCTAAAACTGGTTAAAAAGCATGCCAAGCGCAGTGATGATGTTCATGAAAAAGCGCGTGAGCGATTGAGGGAGTTTTAGCTAATTTTTTAAATTTTTATTAGCTTTGTGGACACTTTAAAGCTTGAGGTATTAAAAGAATTGGTCAGCGACTTTTAGTTAAAGGTTCCTTTCTTCAGAATTTGGTTGTCACCATATCGGGAAGTGGTTTGGGCTTTCTAATTGGCTTTGCGTTCACACCTTTGATAGCTAGAGTATATCAGCCTGAGGCGTACGGATTGTTTGCATTGTTTAATGCCTTCGCAAGTAACATCACAATTATTTCTACCCTTAACCTTACTAATGCATTTATTTTACCAAAGAATAATGCTACGTTTTATGCACTATTTAAATTCACAATTTTTAGTGTAGCCATCACCACTATTATTTCATTCTTGGCCTTCTTGTTTCTTGGGCAGTGGATACTTGAAGCATTTAATGCAACGGAACTGGGGGCTTTTGCTCTCCTGATTCCGGTTTTTGTGTTTTTAAGTGCCATTTCTCAAGTTTTGAATGCATGGAATGTTAGAATTAAAGCTTTCGCAAGAAGTGCTACTTCAAAAGCAGGATCCATAGCAGTAGCGAAAAGCACTACATTAGGGTACGGATATATGACCGACGGATTTATCGGAGGTCTGATTATAGGTGAATTTATAAATGTATTAGCTAATAGCCTAATATTGTTGAGCCGCCGAATTAGAAGAAAGATGATACTAATCTTTAAGCAGAAGAGTTTGCCGGTTGCGGCAGCAATATCTGAGTACCGTGAATATCCCTTATATGCCTTGCCTGCAAATTGGCTCTATGCGTGCGCTGACCAGGTTCCTATCTATGGACTTACGTATTACTACGGAGCAGAGAGCACAGGCTATTTTTCTTTTGCTTACAGTCTTTTGAATATACCACTACTTTTGATCGGTCAGTCTACAGCAACAGTTTTTCTTCAAAAGGCTGCCGAAACAGATCAAGCAGAACCGGGGAAACTTCAAGGTATAACAGTACAATTATTTAATCGCTTAATATACTTTGGTTTAATACCTTTTGCTATTTTGGGAGTATTTGGTGATTATATATTTTCGGTATTTCTGGGAGAAGAATGGACTAAAGCCGGGGTGTTTGCCAGCTACTTGGGGCCATACTTTATGTTTAGGCTTGTTGTATTTCCCATCATGTCTATCTATAGAGTAAAAAGAAAGGAAAAAACATTTCTAAGGTACGCTGCAGCTTCTCTTATGGTTCTGCTTCTAGTACTATTTTTATCAGTGCAAATTTTTTCTGTCGATGGTTTCATAGTAGCTTTTAGTACGTTTGCAGCCCTTAATCATATAGTACTTGCCATTCTCATTTTTAGAATGCTCAATGTCACCAATATTGTGACTATAATGATTAAAGTCGTTTTAATAGTCTTAAGTACATTTGCCCTGTTGTTTGCATTTCGTTTTTTCATATTATACCTAATTTGAGTGAATGAAGAATTTGTTAGTAGTTAGTGTTTCAGCTCCACCGAAGGGGGGAGCTGAAAGTTTACAAGTGGATAGGTATTTATCTTATTTAAAACACGCCTTTAATATTTCTCTATTAACAACAAAGCCGCCACGATCTGGGTGGGCGAAGCTTGATCCTGATTTGGTTTCTAACTTGCCTGATATTAAAACATACGAGTTGAACGGTTTTTACAACCGTTACTTTAGGTACTTTCTCCGGCTTTTTTTTAAGTCCGGTGCAGCAAAACTTGACTATGATTTTTTATTTCCAAGGCAATGGAGAAGGGCTACCAAAATGCTTAAAGATAAACCTGATGTAATATATTCAAGGTCGTTGCCCTTCAGCTCAGCCGTTATGGCTCGTAAACTTGCAGCATATTACAAGGTGCCTTGGGTGATGCATTTGAGCGACCCATGGGTTGGGAATCCGTATCTGGCAGATTCACATAGGTCAACACATGTATTGAACGAAGCTCTTTGTATAGAACAGGCAAATATGGTGTCGTTTACCACACGTCAGGCGCTAGAGTATTATACACGTCGCTATCCAACACATGCTACCAAATTTTTTATAACACCTAATGTTTACAAGGAAGAGGGGAAGCCTGAGAGAAAAAGTGATTTAACATCGAAATTGGTTTTTACACATACAGGTAACTTTTACAGTGAGAGAAACCCTGATTTTTTTCTACAAGCCCTCGAAGCAATAGATGAACAACATCCAGGTCTTTTAAAAAATATTCAGGTTAATTTTGTGGGCAATGCAGATGAGTATTCTGAGGAGCGTATAAGAACATGCCCGCTTGATCAGGTGGTTTTTTATGGCCCCAAGTCTTATGCAGAGTCTGTTGCAATGCAAAATGATTCTGATGTTTTGGTTGTGATAGACAAACCGGTTAAAAAAGAAGAAGATACACTGTTCCTGCCCTCAAAGGTACTGGATTATATGGTTACGGGCCGTTACATACTCGCAATTACTGATGATACTTCTTGTACATCTGGATTAGTCTCGGAAGGATTCGGAGTTGCGTGCGGATATGACGATTTAAATAAGTTAAAAAATGCAATAATGCAATTGATACAAGCTCATCATAACGGCGACTATGCTTACTTTAAAACCCAAAGGCCCCATCCTGCATATAGTGCAAAAGTCAATTCAGGGGAACTCATTTCAAAATTAAATACGCTTGTATGTGCGGAATAGCAGGTCTTTATGGGTATGGCTTAGTAGAACAGCAACACCTGAAGCGAATAACCCGAACGCTATCTCATCGAGGACCAGATGCGGAGGGGTATTTTATAGATGAACAGGTTGCATTAGGTCACAGAAGATTGGCAATAATTGACTTGGAGCCCCGGGCAAACCAACCCATGACGTATGAGGAATACACAATTGTGTTAAATGGAGAGATATATAATTATCGAGAAGTTCGGCAGGAGCTTAAAGGATTAGGTTATAGTTTCAGTTCGGAGTCTGATACTGAAGTGCTTTTAAAAGCGTTTTCTAAATGGGGTATTGATGCGGTGGCTAAACTGGTTGGTATGTTTAGTTTTGCTATTTACAATAGCAAAACCAGAGAGCTGTGTTTGGTTCGGGATCGTCTTGGTGTGAAGCCATTGTATTATCATTATTCAAATGGCAGGTTGATTTTTGGTAGTGAGATAAAAGTAATTTCAGAGCATTTTGACAGATCCTTAGAGGTTGACAAAAGCGGTTTGTACTCTTATCTCCGTTTTGGATATTTCATAGGAGAGACAACCATATTTGCACAAGTGAAGAAAGTGCCTCCGGGTTCATACATCAGAATCACGCCTAACAATTTATCTATACAGCATTATTGGTGTCCTGAGGGGTTTCTACAAGACAAAAAGTCTTTTAAGAATATTGATTCTGCTGCTGATGAGCTTGAGCCTCTTTTAATAGAGGCCTTTAAATACAGGATGGTTTCTGATGTCCCAGTAGGTACATTCTTTAGTGGTGGAATTGATAGTTCGCTGCTTGTGGCCATATTAAATAAGCACTATGGGAAGATCATCACATGTACAATCGGTTTTGATAAAAGCCAAAATAACGAGGCAGAATATGCCAGAAAGATTGCTAAACATTTAGGGACCATTCATCATGAACGTATTTTAGGGTTTTCGGAAGCACGGGATCTCTTCTCTTCCTTTTATGACGTTTATGATGAACCGTTTCACGACACTTCGGGGATTCCTACGTCAATAGTTACCGAATTGGCGAAGGAAAGAGGAATTAAAGTTGTGTTGTCTGCTGATGGCGGAGATGAGTTGTTCGGGGGATATCCCGTATACAAGAAATTATCGAGCTTTTATAATCGTGTAAGATCAATACCTGCAATTTTCAGGCAAACTGCTAGTAGAATAGTAGAATTCATGGGGGTAGATTCCTCCGGTTTGTACTATAGAAATATGGGACAAAAAATGGGCAAGGTTGCAGAATTATTAGAGTCGGAGAGCGCGGAGGAGGTTTATGAGGCGATAATAAGTACAATTTCCCATAAGGAAGCAATGAAGCAAATTACCGGCGAACTAACTTTTAATAAAACCAGATACAATAACAATGGTCTTCATCCTATGGAACGGGCTATGCTTTGGGATCTAAAATATTTTTTACCTGATGATTTATTGGTGAAAGTAGACCGGGCAACAATGTATCATGGAATTGAAGGAAGAGAGCCTTTTCTTGATCATAGGGTAGTAGAGTTTGCCTTACGTTTACCACTTGACTATAAAATCAAGAATGGGGATCAAAAAATAATTTTGAAAAAGATTTTGGCTCGTTACATGCCTCCAGAGCTATACGAAAGGCCAAAACAAGGCTTCAGCATTCCTTTAGCAGATTGGTTTGCGGAATATCTTGATGAAGGCTTTCAAAAGAAGTTTTCGGGGGCTCGACTGGCAGAGCGGTTTCCAATGAACGAGAAGGTTGCCAAGAGGTCAATTGACAACTACTTTAGGTACAGAAAAAAACAGCAAGAGTATAATACCCTCCATGCGTTTAAACTTGCAGGGTTACTTATGTGGTACGATAAACATGTTGGAAAATGAAGGAAAAGATTTTATTATTAATTACCAACCTTGACTATGGTGGTGCTCAGAGGTCGTTTTCCAAACTTAGTTATGAACTGGATGATCGATATGAACTATATGTATCTGTTTTTAATACATATGATGGCATTGCATTTCCGATGAAAGGAACATTAATTGATTTGGACATTCCTGGATCATCTCATGTTCCAGGCAAGATTTACAATTTTTTTAAGAGAATAGTCAAGCTTAGAACAGTAAAGAAAAAGCTCGGAATTGACATTTGTATAAGTTTTTTGGAAGGGGCTGACTATGTTAACGTACTCTCTGGGATTGGCGAAAGAAAAATACTAAGTATCCGCGGCTCCAAAAGCCATGATGAAACGATTCAAGGCTGGATAGGGGTTGTCAGAAGAAAACTTTTTATGCCTCTCCTGTATCCTTTTGCAGATCACATTATAGCGGTAAACGAGGGAATTGTGCGTGAATTACGTGAAGAATATGGTGTTAAAAAGGTACCGGTTGATGTTGTACACAATTGGTATAATATTGAGGAGCTGGAAAATTTTTCCAAGGAAGAAATTAGTGATTCGGAGTCAGCAATATTTGACTTGCCTGTCATATCTGCTTTTGGTAGGCTCGCCATAGAAAAAGGGTACGATCATCTCATCAAAATGTATTCACAACTTCGGAAACGAGTGCCTTGTAAGCTCTTGCTCGTAGGGGATGGCAATTTTAAACAGAATCTTTTTGAGTTGTGTAACACTTTGAACCTCAAATACTATGATTGGGCCTCTGATACACTTCATGAGAAGTACGACATATACTTCCTTGGCTATAAAGAAAATCCTTTGAAATTTGTCAGCCGGTCCACTGTTTTTGTGATGACATCTTCCTCAGAGGGTTTTCCCAACGCGCTTGCTGAGGCTATGATTTGTGGTGTTCCGGTTGTATCAACCGATTGCCCCAACGGACCAAGGGAAATCTTGGCCCTAGATCAAAATACACAGCCGAAACTAAAAGTGGAGGACTATGTAGATTTTGGTATCTTAATGCCCACTTTTGATGTAGCATCTTCGGTAGAGGTGTGGGTGAGTGTGCTGAACCGATTGCTCGAGGATGATGATTTAAGAAAGGATTATGCCAAGAGAGCAGGGAAAAGGATACGCCAATTTACCAGAACTCTCATTCTAAATAAGTGGTTTAATGTCATTGAATCGTAAATGCTGTTCAATTCCTTAGATTATTTGCTTTTTTTACCACTGGTAGTGGGACTTTATTATTCGTTACCCATAAGGTTCCGGTGGATCTTGCTTTTAGCTGCGAGCTATTACTTTTATATGTGCTGGAAGGCTGAGTACATAATTTTGATATTCTTGTCAACCTTAGTCGACTATCACATTGCCCGGCAAATATTTAGCGAAGCTAAGAAAACAACGAAGCAAATTCTGTTAGGAATTAGTTTAAGCGTAAATCTTGGAGTGTTGATAGCTTTCAAGTACTATAATTTTTTCAGTCATAACATAAATGAAGTGCTTTCGACTGTCAACGTTCTTGGGCGGTTGCCTTATTACGATCTTTTACTACCAGTTGGCATCTCATTTTATACATTCCAAACACTTAGCTATACAATAGACGTTTATCACGGAAGGATACAGCCTCAGAATCATTTTGGTAAATTTGCTGTATTTGTTTCTTTTTTCCCTCAATTGGTTGCAGGTCCTATAGAGAGAGCTAGCCATCTTATCCCCCAGCTTGATAAAAAGGTTGAGTTTAGCTACCGCAACGCTGTCAGCGGTTTAAGGCGAATTCTCTGGGGCATGTTTAAGAAAGTTGTAGTAGCAGACCGGTTGGCAATTATCGTGGATCATGTATACGGAAGCCACGAAGAACAAACAGGGTTTTCTTTATTGATAGCTTCCTACTTGTTTGCCTTTCAGATCTACTGTGATTTTTCCGGCTATTCCGATATCGCTATTGGGTCAGCACGGCTTTTAGGTATTGATTTAATGGAGAATTTTCGCCGACCATATTTTTCGAGGTCCATTAGTGAGTTCTGGAGCCGCTGGCATATATCCCTGTCTACGTGGTTTAGGGATTATGTTTACATCCCACTCGGTGGTAACCGGGTAAGTATGAGACGGGTGTATATCAATATACTTATTGTTTTCTTAGTAAGTGGACTTTGGCATGGAGCGAACTGGACGTTTGTAGTATGGGGTGCCCTACATGGGGTTTATCTAATTTTTGAACGGGTTCTGAAAAACAAGGTCAGGTTCAATAACAGCTTGTTTGTTCAATCGGTGCAAATTTTAATCTGTTTTCATTTGGTAGTTTTCGGCTGGATATTTTTTAGGTCGGAGTCGGTTGAGCAGTCAATTTCAATTATAGCTTCGATCTTTGATGTGGAACAGTGGCGGGTAAGCTTCAGTTATTTCGAGCAATTGAAAATACATAAACCGGTAGTTACTATTCCAAAATTTTTGACTACACTATGCATGCTTACTCTGTTGATAATTGGGGATATGATTTTATCCTACTTGAAGCTAAAAAAAGCCTTTTTTGCTCTCAGTCGACCCTACAGGTGGGGAGTATATATCATTGTTATTTTACTTATCGTTTTGGTTGGCAATCATGGTGAGTCCGAATTTATTTACTTTCAATTTTAAATGAGCAAAAGAAAACTTTTTATAGTGCGGGTGTTACTTTTCTCAGCAATTTGTTTTGTTGTGCTACTCTCTATCAGCTCCTTTTTAAAAATTGGGCATAAGTATGTGGATAGAAGGCCAAATATTAAACTTTACCGGGTTTTTGATAGAGCAGATATTAATGCTCAATTACTAATATTAGGTTCCTCTATAGCTGAAGCGGCATTTAACTCGGGTATTATTGAAGAACAGACGGGCCTAAAGACTTACAATGCGGCGTTATCGGGAAGAAAAATTCAGGATTGGAGACCGGTTGGATATCAACTTTGTCATGCTGACACAGTTCCTGATATAGTCATATTGGATGTGTTTCCAAATATGCTTGACTGGTATGGGAATATTTATCATCCTCAGGACTTTTATCCATACTTGTTGAATCCGAATGTAAAAGAAGCACTATCTGAGATTAATAGCAGATATTCGAAATTGGTAACAGTTCCCTTCTACGAACTGACAATGCTGAATTCTAATTATATAAAGGATGCTTTTCAGGCGTGGGTGACTGGATTAGAACAACAGGGTTATGATTCTCTAGAATTCGTACAAACAGAGGGATCCGATTTTGATCCGAAGGATCTTCAGCATTTCATTCCTGTTGCCGCGGATCCATTGTCCGTTAAAGCTTATTATGAGTTGATTTCCTGCTTTAATCAACGTGGGACCAGAGTAATATTTATTGCACCACCCATGTATTCACCAGGTATGAGTGCTTATGTAAGATATGGCGAGGTAAAACAAATGGTCAATCAAATAGCAGATTCGACTAACAGCCTATTTTTGGATTACTCGAATCTAGAGAGCTTTTCTGAAAAAAAATTGTACTTTTTTAATAATACGCACTTAAATGGAGAAGGTGCTGCCGCTTTTTCCAGAAGGTTTTCATTAGACATTAAACCATTAACAAATTGAAAAGTAATCAAAATAGGGCGAGCATTTTAATTCGTGGCTACTATGGTTTTGGGAATTTTGGAGACGACATCCTACTACTTACCACGTTTAATGTTATTCGTGATGCCTTACCAAATGCGGAAGTTCAGGTGTTTTCAAATGCACCGATACCGGGGTATATATGTAAATTATTAGGCACCGATATTGGGATTATTGATTATAAGGCCAATAAGCACTTTGATTTTTTAATTGATGGAGGGGGAGGAGTGTACTTTGACTTTGCAACCGGTACAACTTTAAGCGCAGTGAGAAACAAAGTAATAGATATAATAGGTCATAGCACGTTTTCCTCCGTGCTAAACTTTTATAAGCGCTTCAAGGGTACGCCGGGCGTAACAGCGACGTATCAACTGGGAGTCGGTATTGGTGTTGGGACATTTACGAAAAGTTCAAATAGGTACCCGGATAGTGTTAGGAAACTCTCCGCATATAATATTTTGATGGTCAGGGATCCCGATAGCCTGTGTAACTTAAAAAAGATTAAGTTCGGAGGGGAAGTCGGTGTGTTTTCTGACCTGGCATTCTTGACAGATTATTGGTTGCCCAAAGAGCTTAAGAAAAATCAAAAAAAGCGAGGAAAATCAATAGGGTTTGTAGTGCGGGTGTGGAATCAACCCGAATATTTTGACTGGTGCTTATCTAGGGCTGAATTGCTTGCCTCTAGGGGCTATGAAGTTTCTTTTTTTTGTTTCGAAAAGAATTCGGATGCTGAAATTGTTGAGCGGTTGTCCACGAAACCTTACCAATTACATGTCTGGTCTCCTCATGAGGGGTCTTTACAAGTTTATCTGTCACATATAGCTGACTTGGACTTAATTATTTCAATGCGCGCTCATGGCACCATAGTGGGAGCATGCCTAGGGGTTCCTTCAATAAATCTTGATATTGAACCAAAGTTGAAAATCGTATCTGAAATGTTCCCTCGGTCTTCTGTTTTGCTAAACATTGGAGTGACCGAACCGAAGTTTATCGAATCAATTGAAGAAATGCTGCAGCGAAGGGTTTATTTAGAGAGTGAGGTTCAGAAAAACAGAGCTATCATGATTAAAGGGAAGGAAAAATTATGTCAGTTTCTTTTAAGCAAAAATAGGAACAGATGAGACCAACAATTGTAATAATGGATAACAGCATGGGTACCACTGGAGCGTTCAATGCTATCAGGTATAATGCACTTGATCTCCGGGTTGATTTTAACTTTGTTTTTGTTATTCCAGCAACCAGCAGTAATGATGAACAACTGCGAAAGGAAGGTTTTCAAGTATATAAGCTGGACATGGTCGAAATTAACAGGAGCTTAAGGAATAACTTGAAATATTTGCCCATGCTCCTTATTAATACCATAAAGCTATTTAAAATTTTAAAAAGACACCATGCCCGGGTGGTTCATATGAACGATATATATAACCTGTTGGGTATTACCGCGAAGCTGCTTTATAGGTATGAGTTGATTGTACATGTTCGTAGACTACAGAATTCATTCCCTAGACCACTTTTTAAATTTTGGATGTTTTTAAACAGTTTGTTTAGTCAAAAGTTAATAGCAGTTTCATTTGCAGTGGCAAGGGAAAACCCTTCACCAAAACTGGAGGTGATATACGATAGACTTCCATTATCAGAGAACCATGAAAAATACAAGGTGAGGAAAGATACGGCGACTTTTAATATGCTTTTTCTGGCCAATTATACCTTTGGAAAAGGGCAACAGCATGCAATTTCGGTTTTGCAACGATTAGTCGAAGACGAGAATACCCCTGATGTTTCGTTAACCTTTGCGGGCGGGGACTTTGGAAACGAAAATAATCTACGGTTTAAAAATGAGCTGAGAAGGCAAGTTGTTACATTAAAGCTGGAGAAATATATCACCTTCAAGGGCTATATAAGTAATGTGGAAGAGGAAATGAAGAAATATGACTTGGTACTTAACTTCTCAGAGTCCGAATCTTTTTCGTTTACTTGTGCAGAGGCATTGTTCTACGGAGTTCCTTTGGTGGCGACCGATAGTGGAGGGCCTGCCGAGCTTTTTGAACATGGAAAATCAGGTTTCCTTGTTGAGAGGGGAAATTATTCTCAAATGGCGGATTATATCAAACTTTTATCACGAGATTTTCAATTAAGGAAAGAGTTTAGTGACAACGGGAGAACCTATGTCCGGGAGAAGTTTTCATTAGAAAAAACTTCTCTTCAAATAAAGCAACTATATTATAGACTGACCAATGGGTAAAAAAATTTTATTTGTCACCCCTTATCCGAAAGACACTGCCCCAAGTCAGAGACTCAGGTTTGAGGCTTTTTATGCACAGTTCGAAGCGCAAGGGTTTCAGGTAGAAATGAAGCCTTTTGTTTCTTACTCATTTTGGAATGTGATATATACTAGAGGCAATTTACTCAGAAAAGTAATTTATACATTAGAGGGATATTTAAAACGTATTTTGCTGCTATTCTCTCTGAGAAAGTATGATTTGGTTTACATACATCTGTGGGTTGTTCCTTTTGCACCTCCTATATTTGAATGGCTCTTCACAAAAATAGCCAAGGCAACAGTGTATGATATTGATGATATGCTTTATGTCGGAGACACAAGTAGGTTCAACAAGGCAGTTTCTTTTCTAAAAAGCAAAAGTAATCCTTTGTATCTGTTAAAGAACTGCGATCATGTTATTGTTTCAACGAAGGCAAACTATGATAAGGCTAAGGAATTGAATAAATCGGTTACTAATATCCCCGTTTGTATTGATGTTGAGCGGTACAAAGCAGTACATAAGAGCAATGACAAGGTAGTGGTTGGCTGGACCGGTAGTAGAAGCACATCCAAATATTTGTACTTATTAAAGCCTGTTTTTGAAAAGCTTGTTAATAGGCCGGATGTGGAGTTATTAGTTATCGGTGACCAAGACTATAAGATTGATGGAGTTCCAATTACTGCTTTGAAGTGGAGTGCGGAAACCGAAGTTTCTGATATTAACAGAATTGATGTTGGATTGTATCCCCTTCCGGATGAGAAATGGGTATTAGGAAAAGGGGGAGGAAAAGCTTTACAGTATATGTCTTTGGAAATTCCCGTTATAGCAACTGCTGTTGGGGAGAACCTTGGAATCATTGATGACGGGATAAATGGATTTTTAATTCAGCCAGGAGATACCCAACAATGGTATAGCAAGATACAGGAGTTAATTGAGAGCAAGAAATTGAGGCTGCAGTTGGGTAAGAATGGTAGAAAAAAGGTCGAGCATTCTTTTTCCATTAAAGCTAATGTCTTTAACTATATCAGTGTCTTTGATTCACTCATCTGAAATTTCCTTGTATTTAGACAGAAATAACAGCCCTGCACAATAAAAAGGTAAAATGGGAATCTTGTATCGGACTAGTGTTCCAAAGTTGAAGCTATTTAGTCCTACACCAACAGCAAGTCCAAGCGAGAACACTATCGAGAAAAGTATGAGGGGTTCCTTGAATAGAATTTGGATACTTTTAAAAAAGCCAGGTTTAATAAAAATATAGAGCGACAAAGTCAGGAACAGAAGTGATTCAATCGCGGATAGGAGCATTAAAGGGTTTCTTATCTCCCATAGGAACGGGCGGTAAAGCGTAACAAGTATTGCTTGAGGCGTAAGTCTCACAATGCTTTCAAAAGATCCATCCAGTTCACCAAGATAATAAGCTGACCCCTCTTGTTGCTGACTTATAGCGTACAAGTATTCAGCATTAATTTTAGTTCTCTGGCCTATATTATCCAAGTCGTATTTTTCGCTTCCTTCTGTAACAGTGATTGCAGCATAAAATGCCAGACCTAACCCAAATGCCGCAAATAAAGGCTTTGAAATATTTCTAATTAGAGCGGATTTAATTCTCTTGTTGTTTTCCAGAAATATCCAAAATAATGCAGGGGGTACAAAAGCCAGTAAAATGTAGATTCTTATTGTATACAAAATATACAGGCAGATTATTAATACAATTACAGATATCAAAATCCTTTTTTTTTCAATAAAGAGTGAATGAAAAGAGTGGAACAGCCAACCTAATGCACCTAGCATGATAGTGTCTTTCATCAGACCACTTCCCCAGAATATGACTGATGGAATGAAAAATATAGCAATCGCTGAATATAATTTTAAGGATGGATAAATTTTGTTAAAAGTATTAAATAATGCCCACGAACCGGAGAAACTAATTAGCATAAACATCAGGGCAATAGATGAGTATGTGTCGAAACATAGGTAGCCGAAAAGACCAGATAATTTTATAATAAACATTTCTGGGGGATTTCTATACCAGTACAGCTTAGTACTGTATTCAAATGTTGATGATTCAAATTCCCCATTTGATAATAGCAACTGAACGCCGGCCAAAAAGTTTTCTCGTAGAGCCGATGCAACAATCTTTCCTTGATTATAATAGTTGAGGGTATCGCCGGCACCATAGTAGAATTGGTAGATAATGCCAATCATCAGCGCTCCAATGACTTTTAATGTAAGAGAGGGGAATAATATTTTTTTTGAAAGTTCATCATTAAGTGTCAGGTAGTATAGGTAAAACGCTATATATATTATAAATAGCAAGATCGGGGTAAATAAAAAATCACTAATGCTCATTGCATTTCCGCTATTGAATTAAATATTCCAAATTTAAGAGTTTTAATTTAAGCATTAACTTAGTTTCGTCTATCATAAATAAAGATCATTTGTATGAAGCAGGCAGTTAAATATTTGATTCGAGGACTAAAACCGTTAAGTGTTGTTATAGATGTTATTTTTGTTCCATTGACAATATTGGCCGCTGCATGGTTCAGAGTCGCAAAATATCTAGAGCTTAAAAAGCTTCCTTTGACAAAAAATATATTATTGAAGCTGGGAGTTTTTCCTATTGTAGACCATTATTACGAGCCGCAATTCGATTTTAGAAATGTCGAAGTTTCTGGAATAAGGCCTTTGCTATCACTAGATATGAACATTGACGAGCAGTTGAAATTTATTGATGGATTGCATTATCAACAAGAATTGAAAAATTTGCCTCTGAAGGAACAGAAACCAAATAGCTACTATTTCCATAATACCTCTTTTCAGTCTGGCGATGCAGAATTGTACTACGCTGTAATTAGAAAAATTCAACCCAAGAAGATAGTAGAAATTGGATCAGGTTATTCAACTTTATTGTCCATTGAAGCACTTAAAAGGAACGATACGAAGTGTGAATTAATTTGTATAGAGCCATACGAAATGCCATGGCTGGAACAATTAAATGTTACCCTAATTAGAAAAAAAGTTGAAGAAGTAGAACTTCATGTATTCGAGCAGTTGCAGGAGGGGGATATACTGTTCATTGACTCATCTCATGTGGTAAGGCCGAAGGGCGATGTCCTGTATGAAATATTTTCTATTTTACCAGTCCTTAAAAAGGGCGTATTGATCCACTTTCATGATATCTTTACTCCATATGAGTATCCTAAGGAGTGGTTAGTTGATGAATTCAGACTATGGAACGAACAGTATATTCTGGAAGCTTTTTTATCATATAACAAAGAATTTAAAATTGTTGCAGCATTGAACTTTTTGAAGCAGAATTATTTTCCTACTTTATCAAAGTATTTTCCGGTAATAGCTCAGGAGCCCGATCGCGTACCAGGTTCCATTTGGTTGGAGAAACTATAGTATATTTCAGCTGTTTACCTAAGGTAGTATTGGCATATTAATAAATAATGATTTTTCGAGCGCTTGTATTTTTTGCTTTACTCTATTCAGTTACTGCTTTTGGGCAATGTCCTACAGTTAATTTTACTATGGCGCAAACTGCCTGTACCAACGGAGCAATCCAAGTGGAGAGTTCTGCTGCAGGAAGTGTGCAGTGGGATTTTTGCGCAGGGGATTTATATTCCACCCCTTCTTCGTCAATTGTCTTAAATAATTCAAGTTTCTTGCGATCCCGCTCACTACAGCTCGTAAATGAAAACGGAAGCTGGTATGGGTTCGCCATAAGTACAACGGACAATACATTGTTACGTATGTTTTTTGGTGACGACCTTACCAACACTCCTGTGTTTACAAACTTAGGATCCTTATCGGGTGCATTTTCTAGCGTATATGCATTTGATATGATAGAGTATAATGGGGTGCCGTACATTTTTGCTGCAAATTCAGGTAATAGTACTATCGTTCGGTTGGCTTTTGTCAATGGATTGAACGATCTTCCTGATGTCCTTAACCTAGGAAATTTTGGCCTGTTATCCTCGGCAAACAGTATATCTGTCGAGGAAGATAATGGAAACTACTATGGCTTTGTTTCTTCTAATACGAGTATTGTACGTTTAAGTTTTGGTACAAACCTTTTGAATTTAACCCCTACTATTTCCTCATATCCGGTTTCTGGCAGCAGTTCCCTTAGAGGCTTAGATCTCATCAAGGATTGTAGTTCATGGTACGGGATACTCCTTTCTTATGGTAACTTCAAAATCTATAGTCTTTCGTTTTCCGGCGGTAGTCTCGGAGGAACTCCTGTATTTACTGAATTGCCAACCGCTGTTACGACCAGGTTTCCGGCTACAATAAAACTAGTGAACGAAGGTGGGAAATTTTTCGGGTTCATTCAAAGTGCTGAAGGTAATCTCTATCGAATCACATTTGGGGACCATATCTCTGATTTTGTTTACAACACGGAAGATTTAGGAAAATTGACGCTGTCAAGTCAGAATTTTGCTCTTGATATCCAAAATATCGATTCAAAGTGGTATGCGTTCAACATAGATTTATTGAACCGTAATCTCGCTAGCCATTCATTTAATAACACTTGTTCAGCGTCAATAACTACCTCAGAAAGTCAGTCAGAAAGCATCAGTTATTCTCAAGCTGGTCAGTATGTTGTGAGCTTAAGAACAATAGAAAATGAGGCTATCTCTTATCATCGCGATACAATTATGATTTCTTCTGCTGTAGCTCCTGATATCGACTTCACTTCCCAAAATATCTGTCTTTCCTCCCCGGTAAACTTTTCTTCCATAAACGCCTCGGGTAACATTGTCTCCTACAACTGGGACTTCGGAGATGGCAACAGCTCAACAGCCGCCGCCCCAAATCATACCTATGCCTCCGCAGGTAGTTATATGGTTACTTTAGCAGTGTCAAGCTCGGATGGCTGTGAAAATTTTGCAAAAAAAGGGATTACTATTTATCCTGAACCAACACCCTCATTCAACTTTCCCTCCAGCACCATATGTACCAATGACACTTACGTCTTCGAAAACACTACCCCTGGCAGCTACAATGGCAACATCAGCTATGAGTGGTTTGTGAATGGCGCTTCTGTTTCCACAGCAGAAAATCTCAATTACGAATTCTTAACAGGGGGAGCGAAAGAAATTAAATTGGTTGCAACTATTCCAGGGTGTTCTGCGGAGGTTATTCAAACCATCAGTGATGTAAGCATTGGACCGGTGGCACAATTTACGGTCAACGACGACTGCGTAGGCAAAGCCCTACAATTTAATAATACTTCAACAGGAGATATCACATCAGTACATTGGGATTTTGGCAATGGATTTACTTCAAACCTTGAAAACCCACTATTCCAGTATGCTACACCTGGTACATATAATGTTACTCTGACATTGACAAACAGTGCAGGCTGCGAAACTTCCAAGATTCAGGAGGTAAATGTGTATGAGCTGCCGGATGTGCAGTTTACCAATGAGCTTTCATGTGAAGGTATATCAACTGTTTTTACAGATGAGACCACGGTAGGTGATGCAAACCTCGCCTCGTGGAATTGGGATTTTGATGACCCCACGTCAGGAAGTAACATATCTGCAGACCGTCATCCAACTCATGTATTTACTACTTCTGGTGCGTTTGATGTTAAACTTGTGGTACAAACCACTAATGGGTGTAAGGACTCCCTCCAACAGGTGGTGAATGTAAAGCCTGCACCAGAAGCTGGATTTGAATATGACAAGCTTTGTATCAACGAACCCATACAGTTCATGGATGCATCCGTGCCTGTACCAAACGAAGATATTACGGACTGGTCGTGGGATTTAGGAGGTATATATAGTGCTGTCCAAAATCCCGAACGGACTTTTGAGTTTGCATTGGATTATAGTGTAGGCCTAACCGTTACGTCTGAAAACTTATGCACCTCTACAATTTATAAAACAGTAAGTGTCAAGCCAGAACCAACTGTTATTTTTGGTGTTGAAATGGCGTGTGATAATGCAGATGCACATTTCTTTGACACAACCGATCCTATGGGAGACTCTATTATTTCCAGAAGTTGGGATTTTGATGGCCTGGCAACAAGTATTGATTCTTCTAGCTATTATGCCTTCAATCAAACGGGCAACTATAATGTTGGTCTTACTATTATGACCGAAAATGGTTGTGACTATTCAATTACGCAGTCCATTCAAATTAATGCAGCCCCAACCGCTGAATTTGAGCCTTCTGTTACTTTTGGAGCACCCCCGCTTGAAGTTGAGTTTACAAATAGGTCTGAAGGAGCTAATAGCTTTCAATGGACATTCGAAGAAGGGAACACATCGGGAAGTACCAATGCGGTTTATACATTTACAGAAGAAAACTCATATGATGTTAAGCTAGTCGCTACTGATGAAAATGGATGTAACGATACCATAACACATAGAATAAACGTATTATACCCTGATTTGGACATTTTATTTACAGCATTAAATAGAAACCCGGTTGATGAAACCGAAGTGATACTGACAGTCGGTAACAATGGCACGGTAACCATTGATAGTTTTAAAACGTTCATAGATCTGGGTAATCAGGCAACTATTGAGAAAGTCATTAGCCAGACACTAAACCCGCGTACATCTGCAGAGGCTCCATTACAATTTGTTAATATTAATTTAGGATTTAATATTGACCCACGGAGCTTAGATTATTTGTGTGTTACGTTAGTTCCGCTATTTGAGGGGTTGGAAGAGAGTGAAATTTCAAACAACACGAAATGTATAAACCTTAATAATGACGAGACGGTTATTCTTGCGCCGTTTCCTAACCCTGCATCCAATCAATTGTACCTTCAAATTATTTCTGAAAAGGTGAATTCTGCCACTGTTCAATTATTCGACACCAAAGGTGATTTAATAAAAAGTATAGACTTTAATGAACTCCCTGCTGGTATGAGCAATATACATATAAATACAGCTGACATTAATAGCGGCATCTATGTTTTAAGGGCTTATGCCGGGGGTAAAACGGCAATGTACAAAGTAATAGTTGATAACTAATAGCGTTAGTTTTAACAATATCTTTTTTCATATATCCTTCCTATTTGTATTTTATATCTATCTTCGCACCAAATAATATTTTGTGGTTCACGTCGTATTTAGTGCAGTAGTTATTTAGAGCACTAATTGTTTAGTGACAATAAGTGAAGTTGAATGGTCAAAAACTCAAAAATAGAAGCAAATGAAACCGAAAATTAAGCTGGATAAAATTGATCGCAGGATATTGGAAATTCTTCAGGCCAATGCTAAAATTACAAATGCTCAACTAGCCAATGAGATTGGCTTATCTCCTGCACCAACATTAGAGAGAGTGAAGAAGCTGGAAGTTTCGGGGATTATAAAAAGTTACCATGCCACGCTCAATAATGAGAAGGTAGGACTTGGGGTTAGCACTTTTGTGATGGTATCTTTAAAAGGGCATAATAAAACAAATATAGAGGCCTTTACTCAAGCTATTAATGAAATTGACGAAGTGATTGAATGTCATCATATAACAGGTTCTGGTGATTTTATATTAAAAATTATTGCTCAGGATATTGCCGCATATCAAAAGCTTATGTTAGAAAAAGTAACTAATATTGAAGTAGTTGATAACATGCAATCACTTGTAATATTATCAACTTTTAAGGATAGTAAAGTAATGCCAATACCATAGGTCCATGGGAAGAAAAAGTTTGATATTAACTGATGCGCAAGTTAGGCAAAAAATAAAGCGCATTGCATATGAGATATATGAGAACAATTCTCAGGAAAAAGAGATAATCCTTGCAGGTATTTATGAGCAAGGTTATGAACTGGCAAATCTCTTGCTGAAAGAGCTTGAAGTTATCGCTCCTATTAAAATTACATTGATAGGAGTGAAACTGGATAAATTTGCTCCTACTCAGAGCGAAATAGCCTTGACTTGCAATGTCTCCCAATTAAAGAATAAATGTATTGTGCTCATCGACGATGTAATGAATACAGGACGCACAATGGCATACAGCCTCAAGCCTTTCCTTAATGTCAAGATTAAAAAAATTGAAACAGCTGTTTTGGTGAATAGAAGTCATACAGAGTTTCCCATACTGACTCAGTATGCGGGATATCAATTATCTACGACCATAAATGAACATGTCGAAGTACAATTAGAACGCGATAAAAAAGAAGTATACCTTCAATAAGAGATATACTTGTATTACAGCCATCATCCATTTATCTTAGACATGTTTATTCAGAAGCTGTCAGGTCTGAATCTTGAAAATCTTGTTAAATGTGAAAGGCAATAACGAAAACTTCAAAAGTGCTTTGGAAGAAAAATGTCTTGGAGTCTCCTCTGTGAAAGATCAACTCCATAAATATGAAGCCGCAGCAAATGGGGCTAATGATGGTTTGTGGGATTGGGACTTTGAGAATAACGTGGCATTTGTGTCTACGCCTTGGAAAACTATGCTGGGGCTTGATGAAGAAGAGGCTGTAGGTTATAGAGGTTTGTTTTCGTGGGAAAGTCTCCTACATCCTGAAGATAAAGAAAGAGCAATAAATACTTTTCGAGCTTATATTAATGGTTGCACGGATAGCTATAGAGAGGTCTTTAGATTAAAACATAAGGATGGCTCGTACAGATGGATTTTATCTAAAGCAAAAATTATCCATGATGATAATGGAAAGGCTGTGAGGATTTCTGGCTCACATACAGATATAACAGAACAAAAGAAGGCCGCCGATGCGCTCAGGAAAAGTGAGGAAAAGTATAGAAATCTTTTTCAGAATTCATTGGTAGCGATGCTTCGAAGTGACTCTGAGACAGGAAAAATAATCGAAGCCAATGATAAGTTCTGGGACATGTTGGGAGTTAGCCAATACCAAGATGATCAACTCAACTTTGATTTTTTCTACAATGATAGAGAGAAAAGAAGACTCTTGACTCTTTTAAAAGAGCAAGGATCAGTGGATAACCTTGAAATTCAGGTAAAATCTGTTACGGGTCAGTTGATTTGGGTCTCTTTTAGTGCAGTCCTTTACGCTGATGAGCAAGTGTTTGAATGCGTTTTGAAGGACATCAGCCAAACGAAAGAAAACCTTCTTGAACTTCAGAAAGTAAATTTTGAACTTGATAGCTTTGTATATCATGCATCTCATGATTTAAGGTCTCCGTTAAGGTCTGTTTTAGGACTAATTGACCTATACAGAATGGAACAAAGCCAAGCTATCAAAAAGGAGTGTATCAATAAGATTGAAAGTAGTGTTAAACGTTTGGATGACTTAGTGGTTGAACTTTTGAGCATTTCCAGGAATGACCGTGTAAATGATGAGCATGTTTCAATTAACTTGATGGTTGAAATAAACAGTAGTATATCCAGTTATTATAACGCTACAGATACCAAGGGACTTGAGGTTATTACTAAAGTAGATCAACGTATACCCTTTCACTCTGACCTGACCCGGGTAAGGATAATTCTAAACAACTTGATTTCTAACGCGATTAAATACCGAAGTTTTTATAGAGACCGTGCATATGTGTTGGTCGAGGCAAAAGTAACGGAGGAAAAAGCCGTAATTAAGGTAGAGGATAATGGTGATGGAATTGAGGAGTCTAAATTGCCCCATATCTTTGATATGTTTTACAGAGCGACTGAGAAGAGTGAGGGCTCAGGTTTAGGTTTATACATAGTCAAAAAAGTGGCTGATAAACTATATGCTAAAATTGAAGTGAATAGTGTGGAACTAGAGGGAACTACTTTTACCATAACTATTCCTAATGTGAAACAAATTTAAAAAGTATTTATACTATGTCTGTTCATAAATCCAATATAAAGAAAGTTACCACCCACCAACTTCAGGAAATGAAAAATAGGGGGGAGAAAATTTCAATGCTTACAGCCTATGATTATTCGATGGCAAGAATATTAGACGGGGCCGGGATTGATGTGCTTTTGGTAGGTGATTCAGCCTCAAATGTTATGGCAGGTCATGAAACCACCTTGCCAATTACATTAGACCAGATGATCTATCATGCCACATCCGTTGTTAAAGCAGTTGAGAGGGCCTTTGTGATTGTAGATATACCTTTTGGTTCATATCAAGGGAACTCTTCGGAGGCGCTAAGGTCAGCAATTCGTATTATGAAAGAGTCCGGTGCACATGCAGTGAAAATGGAAGGAGGCAGTGAAATACAGGAGTCCGTAAAAAGGATACTAAGTGCAGGGGTTCCGGTAATGGGGCACCTCGGTTTGACACCGCAATCAATATTTAAATTTGGGACGTATGCTGTAAGAGCGAAGGAAGAAGAAGAAGCAAAAAAGTTGATTGAAGATGCCAAGTTGCTTGAAGAGTGTGGGTGTTTCTCAATAGTACTGGAAAAAATTCCTGCAGAGCTAGCCAAAAAAGTAGCAGAGGAAATTTCCATACCTGTCATTGGGATAGGTGCAGGCCCTCATGTTGATGGTCAGGTTTTAGTAATGCAAGACATGTTGGGTATTACAAAAGAATTCAAACCTAGGTTCTTACGTAGATACGCTGATCTGTATACGGTAATCACTGATGCTGTAAGTAATTATATAGAAGACGTAAAAGCAAAGGATTTTCCAAACGAGGAAGAACAATATTAATTTTTCTGCCTTTATTTGTTTCCTCAAATTAAACTTTAAAACAGAGGTAGTATTTTGAGCAGAGGAAGCCAGTTGATCTCATCTAAAATTATTAATTCCCTGAATCAGGCGATCAAATGGATGCTTGGATCAGGGCTTTTTGTTACAAGCCTTTTAGCATTTATTAGTATTATAATTGAAGCAGGTTTTAAGCTTTCATTTCACCTTGTAGTGCTAATTCATATTTGGTACTTCTTATGCGTTACGGTCTTTCTGCTTGTTATCCTTTCCCGGATAACAATGAAGCTTTTGGGATCTACAGAAAAGAGAAAAATACTGTATTCCGAGTATTTCTTGTTTATAGTAGTAGTGGTGCTGCTTTTGATGAATATACTAATTCCTTCAGGGCAAGTCAGTGAAATTACATTTGTAAATGTTGTAACTGATGTGGTCTTTCTGAGGTTCAGTGTTATTCTTCTGTTCATTATTGAGCTATCTAAAAAATCGCTTAAATTTCAGCGGCTTGACTTAAACCCAGCGCTTCTGTTTATTGGAAGTTTTTTGCTACTAATCTTGGTAGGAACGGCACTGCTTATGCTTCCGCGTGCTACTACAGAGCACCTTTCTATATTGGAGGCACTATTTACATCTACAAGTGCGGTATGTGTTACCGGTTTAATAGTAGTTGATACAGCTACGCGTTTTACTCATTTTGGCCAGTTGATCATCCTTATACTCATCCAAGTCGGTGGCTTAGGCATAATGACCTTTACCACCTTTTTTGGATTTTTCTTTAAAGGAGCATCCAGTTATCAGAATACACTATTCATAAAGGAATTTATTAATGAGAGCAAGCTTAGTGAAATACTACATACTATAGTTAAAGTTGTGGTAGTTACATTGCTTATAGAGGCTATTGGTGCTGGTTTTATCTATTTTTCCGTTGCAGATATTTTTGATACTTCACAAGCGATTTGGTATGCTGTTTTTCATTCTATTTCAGCTTTTTGTAATGCAGGATTTTCCACAATGAGTAACGGACTTTACGAGCCAGTAATTAGGTTTCAGTATGGTATGCAGATGATTATTGCCGTATTAATATTTTTCGGTAGCATTGGTTTTCCTGTGATTTTTGATGTCTATAAATCAATGAAGTATTATGTCGTAAATAAGTATATGTACCTTTTTAAAGGTAAGTCATATGCACACCGAGGCAGGCACCTTACCGTGCATACAAAAATGGTACTGGTTACTACAGCAGTACTTTTAGTTGTTGGATTTACAATCTATTATATTGCTGAATTTGATAACACATTGGAATCACTGCCATGGTACGGAAAAATAGCAGGTGCTGTTTTTGGCGCTATAACACCACGTACCGCAGGGTTTAATACCGTGGATATGGCGTCACTTTCAGCGGTGGTAGTGTTAATTTATTTGTTTTTGATGTGGATAGGAGCTTCTCCAGGCTCAACAGGCGGGGGGTTGAAAACCACTACTTTTGCAGTAGCTATATTAAATGTTCTGAGTATTTCTAAACAGAAGGAAAGAATAGAAGTTTTTAGAAGAGAGATTACGAATGAGTCTGTCCGAAAAGCATTCTCAGTTGTTTTACTCTCTTTACTTGTTATTGGAACTTCTGTTGTTTTGGTGGCTTTATTTAACCCTGATATACCTTTGCTTTCGGTAATTTTTGAGTGTTTTTCAGCCTTCAGCACTGTTGGGCTTAGCTTAGGTATAACCGGGGATTTAAGTGAGGCTAGCAAAGTCGTGCTTATAATTACAATGTTTTTAGGTAGAGTTGGTACTCTTACCTTGTTGGCAGCACTTATTGCTAGTGCAAAAACTCAGAGTTATAGGTACCCATCCGAAAGTGTTTTTGTAAGCTAAGGACTGGTTGATATGACTTATGTTCGATTGTTTTAAAATTTTACCCAAATGAAATATATAGTTATAGGTTTAGGAAACTTCGGTTCTACACTCTCCATTGCTCTGACAGAAATGGGGTTTGAGGTAATTGCTGTGGATAAGGATATGAAGAAAGTCAACGAATTTAAAGAGCAGATAACTCATACCATATGTTTGGATTCAGGCGATAAGGCTGCTATGGAAACCTTGCCGTTAAAGGATAGTGATGCTGTCGTCGTAGCTATTGGAGAAGATTTTGGAGCGTCAACGCTTTCAACCGCTATCTTAAAGCAGCTTGGGGCACGGAAAATTATTGGCAGAGCTATATCAGATTTACACCAGACGGTAATAGAGGCTATTGGGGTAGAGGAAATAATAAGACCTGAGGAAGAGTCAGCGAACCGTTTAGCCAAAAGATTTCAAATAAAAGGAGTAGTTGACTCTTTCGAAATATCAGAGGACTACAATATTATAGAGACTGAATTACCGGAGGAATATGTCAATAAAACAGTTCAGGAAACCAATTTCAGAGCTGAATTTAATTTGAATATTTTAACTATTATCCGCATGGTAAAAACGGAAAATATCATAGGCCAGCCTTCTTTAAAAAGAAAAGTGCTTGGGGTAGTTACACCAAACACCATCTTCGAAAAGGGCGATATTCTTGTGCTGTTTGGTAATAATAAAGATATCAAGCGATGTCTGAACCCTGAATAAATTAACGATCGTTGCAAATGATAATCTGCGATTGGTCATCCTTTAGTTGACCAAACCATACAACTGCATACTCTTTATAGATTCCAATACCTATAGCATTCCATTCTGCCTGTTTCCACATTCCTGAGTTGATTAAGAGAGGGTTGTGGCCAGGGCTTTTCTGCCACCCCTGAAGACCTTCTTCCGCATTGGCACCTACGGAACTGTAATAGGCAATTTCATAGCCGGGGCTGTCATATGCGGCTATCTCTTTGGGCTTGTCCCACATGCATTTGGCCATTTTATGATCATTAGTGTAACAGCATGAACTCCACATACCATTTTTAGACCAGCTGTGAGGGTTACATTCATTTGAAGGATCAAAATTGTAATAGTCAGATAAGTCTTTAGCATGAATTTGGGCGACCTTGGTTAATTTGGCGGAGAAAGGGATGGGTTTTAATTTCTTTTTAGCGCGGTATTCATTGATAATATTGTAAAGCTTTTGTTCTTCAGAACTTACACAAATGTCGGCAGTAGCACTCTCCTTCAGGCTTTCAGGAAAAAGGCTTAACATAAAAAATAGTAGTATGTGCATCATGGTACATAATATTTAAAAAGAATCAACGATAAAAACCCATTACTGGTTTATTTAATTCCATTTATATATTCATGAGCTTCAATTGCATAATGAATTTTGTTAAATTCGCAACCTCCATAGAGTAGAAATCACAAAAATCATGACAAAAAAAACACCTAAAATTCTTTATACAAAGACTGATGAAGCCCCTGCGTTGGCAACACTTTCTTTACTGCCTATAGTTAAGGCTTTTACCAATTCAGCTGGCGTGGTTGTAGAAACCAGGGATATCTCTCTGGCAGGTAGAATACTAGCTAGTTTCCCTGAACAACTTACAGATTCGCAAAAAATTTCTGATGACTTAGCCGAATTGGGAGAAATAGCAAAAACTCCTGAGGCGAATATTGTTAAGCTTCCAAACATAAGTGCCTCTATTCCTCAGCTAAAAGCGGCAATAAAGGAACTTCAAGGGCAAGGATTCAATATTCCTAATTACCCTGATGAGCCTCAGACAGCTGAAGAGAAAGATATTAAAGCAAAATATGATAAAGTAAAAGGAAGTGCAGTTAACCCGGTATTAAGGGAAGGAAACTCAGATCGCAGAGCGCCTAAAGCAGTCAAAGACTATGCTAAAAAGCACCCTCACTCAATGGGTAAATGGAGTGCTGATTCAAAATCGCATGTAGCAAGTATGACTGATGGAGATTTCTACGGAAGCGAAAAATCGGTTACAATAAAGAAGGAAGGAGATGTTAAGATTGAACTATTTGGGGATGATGGTAACAATGTTATTTTGAAAGAAAAAACAGTGTTACTTGAAGGGGAAGTTATCGATGCAGCGGTGATGAGCAGAGTGGCATTAAAAGCCTTCTTAGATGAGCAAAAAGATGATGCAAAAAAACAAGGAGTGCTATTTTCCCTGCATCTAAAAGCCACAATGATGAAGGTTTCTGATCCCATTATTTTTGGACATGCAGTAACAGTTTTCTTTGCCCCTGTTTTTGAAAAACATGGAGAAATACTAGATGAAATAGGTGTGGACCCTAATAATGGATTGGGTGATCTACTTAATGAGATACAGAAGCTTCCGGAAGAAAAAAGACTAGAAATAGAAGCGGACATAAAAGCTTGTTATGAAAATGGACCTGACCTGGCGATGGTAAATTCTGATAAAGGCATTACAAATCTTCATGTTCCAAGTGATGTAATTGTTGACGCCTCTATGCCTGCTATGATCAGGACATCTGGTCAAATGTGGAATGCTGAGGGTAACCAGCAAGATACCAAAGCAATTATTCCGGATAGATCATATGCTGGTATTTATCAGGAAACAATTGATTTTTGTAAAAAGAATGGTGCGTTCGATCCCGCAACTATGGGAAGTGTATCCAATGTTGGTTTAATGGCTCAGAAAGCTGAAGAATATGGTTCGCACGATAAGACATTTGAAATCCCGGCAAATGGAACTGTTAAAGTAACAGATACTTCTGGCAACGTTTTGTTAGAGCACAAAGTTGAGAAGGGAGATATCTGGAGAATGTGTCAAACCAAGGACGCACCCATTTTTGACTGGGTGAAATTGGCCGTTAATAGAGCTAAAGCTACTAACTCTCCTGCAGTCTTCTGGTTAGACCGTGATAGGGCTCATGATGTTCAGTTAATCGAAAAGGTTGAAAAATATATAAAAGACTATGATACTTCAGGTCTTGAAATTCATATAATGTCGCCTGTTGAGGCTATTCGGTTTTCGCTTGAAAGGATTAAAGAAGGTAAGGATACGATTTCAGTAACAGGGAATGTATTGAGAGATTACCTGACGGACCTTTTCCCTATACTAGAATTAGGGACAAGCGCTAAAATGCTTTCTATCGTGCCTTTAATGCAAGGAGGAGGTTTATTTGAAACAGGAGCAGGAGGGTCAGCACCTAAACATGTTCAACAATTTGTTGAAGAAGGCCATCTAAGGTGGGATTCTTTAGGCGAGTTTTTGGCGTTAGCCGTATCTCTTGAGCATTTAGGAGAAACTTTTAATAATCAAAGAGCAAAAGTTTTAGCCGAAGCGTTAGACAAAGCTACTGGTCAGTTCTTGGAGAATGATAAGTCACCTTCCCGTAAGGTCAACGAGCTGGATAACCGAGGTAGCCATTATTATTTGGCGCTATATTGGGCTCAAGCACTTGCAAAGCAGGACAAAGATGCGGAGTTGAAGTCAATATTTGACAATGTCGCCAAGCAACTGGCAGAAAATGAACAAAAGGTTATAGACGAGTTAAATGCTGCACAAGGCCATACAGTGGATATTGGAGGCTATTATAATCCTGATTTTGGAAAGGTTTCTAATGCCATGAGACCAAGTGAAACTTTGAATAAAATAATTGATGCTATTTGATTTTAAATATGCTCATAATAAAAACGGCTGCTTACTTATGTAGGCAGCCGTTTTTGTTGAGAGTTGCTTTATTGAAAATTAAAAGCCGAGCATTTTAATGGCGGTGATTGCAGCTTCATCTCCTTTATTACCATGCTTACCGCCAGCCCGATCCAGAGCTTGTTGCTGGTTGTTTGGAGTAAGTACACCAAAAATAACTGGTTTATCATACTTTAAGCTCACATTAGTAATACCGTGAGCAACGGCACTACAAATAAAATCGAAGTGTTTAGTCTCTCCTTGAATGACACACCCAATACAAATAACCGCATCTATGTCTTCACGTTTGGCCATCCATTGAGCCGCTAGACTCAGCTCAAAGCTTCCTGGAACATCTTTTCTTATAATGTTTTCCTTGGTCACACCATTCTCTCTAAGTGTATTATAAGCTCCTTCATACATGGCTCCGGTAACCGCCTCATTCCACTCAGATACTACAATGGCAAATACCTTTGTATCAATATCTGGGAGGTGCTTTTTTGAAAATGCACTTAGGTTTTTATCTGCTGATGACATTATGTTATAATTAGAGTTCATTTAAAAATAAAAAAGGGATAAAGATTAAAACCTTATCCCTTTAACAAATTTATTAATTTCATTTTAAGATGCTGACAGTGTTAATTTCGCCTTATACTTTTTCGCAGTCTGAAATTCATTGGAGTCCCAATATTTGCTGATAATGGTACTATAGGCCTCTATAGCAGCTTCTTTATTATTGTTTTTTTCATGAGCAAGAGCTGCCTTTAATAAGTATCTCGGTGAAAAGTATTTGTTGGGCTTGTAGTCTGCAGCCTTTTTATAAAATGATGCAGCTTTTTCATAATCCCCTTTTTCCATATGCGCATCTCCAATCAGGCTATACGCTCTGGCTTGCACCAGTAAATCATCAGAACTAAAATCTTCAAGGTAAAGTATCGCGGACTCAAAATCCCCTTTTTTAAGATAGCTGGCACCGGCATAGAAATTTGCCAAGTTGGCGGCATCAGAAATACCATATTCCTCTACAATATCCAGAAAACCTAAGTTGTTACCATCTCCATTTAAAGCTAAGTCCAAACTGTCTGACTCAAAATAATGTACAGCTTGAAACATTTCATTTTGGGCTTTGGTGTTCTGAGAACTTTTGTAGTATTGGAACCCGAAGAAGCCTGCCACTATCAGAGCCAAAACTGCACCGACACCAAACACCATCCCCTTGTTTTGAGCTACAAATTCTTCTGTTTTTGAAATCTGACCAGCTAAAGCTTCTGGATTTTCTAGAATATCAGTGTTGTGCTGTTCAGTAGTTTTTTTGTTTTTAACTGCCATCTGCAATAATTTTAAGGCTGCAAAGCTAGTGATTACTTTATAAAGAAGAAACAGGATTTGCTAAAAATCCTGTTTCGCATTAAGTTCTTTGGTTATTAAGCCAGGTTTCAGTCCTTAATGTAAGGATAGTCGCCTTGCGCATATACATCTTTAAATGCTTCTTCAGCGCTTGGGAAATCAGACTCTTCTGCGAATTTGACGCACTCAGCAACTTGATCTTTTACCCTGGATTCAATTTCTGCAATATCATCTTCTGAAGCATATTTTTTATCCAGAAGAGTTTGCTTTACTTGCTCTATAGGGTCTTTCTGCTTGTAAGATTCTACTTCGTCTTTGGTTCGGTATTTGGCAGGGTCAGACATAGAGTGCCCTTTATATCTGTATGTTCTGAACTCCAGTAATGTTGGTCCATCGCCTTTTCTAGCGCGATCAGCTGCTTTTTCTACTGACTCATGAACAGCTTCCACTGACATGGCATCAACTGGTTCGGAGGGCATATCATAAGACTCCCCCAAAGTATAGAGGTCAGTTACATTAGATGTACGTTTTACAGAAGTTCCCATGGCATAACCATTGTTCTCAATAACAAAAATTACCGGAAGCTTCCAGGTCATTGCTAGGTTTAACGCCTCATGAAATGCTCCTTGTCTAACAGCACCATCACCCATGTAGCAGATACAAAGGTTATCTGTTTTACTATACTTTTCCGCAAAAGCAATTCCTGCACCGAGAGGTACTTGACCTCCTACAATACCATGACCTCCGTAGAAATGATGTTCCTTGTCAAATATATGCATAGAACCGCCTTTTCCTTTTGAAATGCCCGTCTCTTTAGCAAACAGTTCTGCCATAATTTTTTTAGGGTCCGAACCTAAAGCTATTGGATGTGCATGGTCGCGGTAAGCAGTTATATATTTGTCGCCTTCTTTCAATGCAGAAACTGCACCGGAAACACAAGCCTCTTGTCCTATATATAAGTGGCAAAAACCTTTAATTTTTTGCTGACCATAAAGCTGACCTGCTTTTTCTTCAAATCTTCTCATGAGTAACATGCTCTCAAACCATGTCAAATAAGTTTCTTTGGAAAACTTCGTTTTGGCAGAAGATTTAGATTTGGTCTTTTCTTTTATTGTACTTGCCATAATGTTAATTTTGAACTCTTAACTGGACTGCGAAAATAAGTAAAAAAAGTTAATGCACATTGAAAAATTAAGTTTGTTTAATTTTAAGAACTATGAAGAGATAACACTTAATTTCTCAGAAAAAGTTAATTGCCTGGTGGGGGTTAACGGAACGGGGAAAACAAATATTCTTGATGCTATTCATTACCTGTCATTGACAAAAAGCGCCTTCAATAGTATAGATAGTCAAAATATCAGGTTTGGAGAAAAGGTCTTCAGTATCAGAGCCGTTTTTAGTAAAGAGGGTAAACATAGTGAAGTTAGTTGCGGATTTCAGGAAGGAACAAAGAAGGCTTTTCGTATAGATAGGAAGGAATATGAAAGATTAAGCGAGCATATTGGAAAGTTTCCTGTTGTATTAATAGCCCCTAATGATGTTGATGTAATTCGTGAAGGTAGCGAGATTAGACGAAAGTTCTTCGATGCTATATTATGCCAAATGGATAACCAGTATTTGGATAACCTGGTGAAGTATAATCAGTATCTGAGGCAAAGGAATAGTGCATTAAAGAAGTTCACTTTTACGGGTCGGGTAGATTACGACCTTATTCATACTTATGATAGATCTTTGTTAGCTTTTGGGAAATCAATTTTTGAAAGAAGGAGTGAATTTATAAAAGATTATTTTTTACTGTTTCAGCGACACTATTCGTTATTATCGCAAAATAAAGAAAGTGTTACCATTATATATAAGTCAGAGGTTGGTGATGAGGCTTTTGAAGAAAATTTTAATTTAAATCTTAAAAAGGATTTAGCTTTGGAGAGAACATCCATGGGGGTTCATCGTGACGATTATAAACTTATGATAGAAGGAAAGCCTTTGAAAAAATTTGGTTCTCAAGGGCAGCAAAAGACATTTTTGGTGGCTTTGAAAATGGCCCATTTTGAAATAATCAAAGGGCTTAAAGGCTTTAAGCCTATTTTGTTGCTAGATGACATTTTTGATAAGCTTGATTCTTTTCGTATTAAGCAATTGGTCAGAATGATTGCAGATCAGACGTTTGGGCAAATTTTTATAACAGATGCTCGTGAAGAGCGAACGAAAGAAATTTTAAAGGAGTTAAATATAGACGCCACTTTCTACCAAATAGATAAAGGCATCGTAAAGGAAGCGACACATGGAGAAGAAAAAATATAACCTTCGCAAATCTGATATATCAACAGTAGGGGAAGCAATCAATGACCTGTTGGAAGGTTACCGCTTAAGAGGGCGGTTTGATGAGGCTAGGTTAGTATCATCCTGGGAACGTTTAATGGGTAAAACTATCGCTAATAGGACGGGAAAGATTTTTATCAAAAACAAAGTCCTTTTTGTGGAAATTAACTCTGCCCCATTAAAGCATGAGCTTAATTTGTCAAAGACTAAGATCATTGATATTTTTGAGCGCGAAATTGGAAGGGAAGTAATAGGTGAGATTATTTTTCTATAGAAAAAGGCCCGGAATATGCATTGAGGGCGGTTTTTTAAAAAAGTTTCATCTTTTTTTTTTAAAAGTTTGATTAAAAGAAAAAAGCGTATAATTTTGCACTTCCTTTAAAGAAAACGACACGGGAAATGTCGGCAAATAAAGGGTAGTTCATTTGAATTTTGAAGCTTTGGGGGGATACCAAAGCGGCCAACTGGGACGGACTGTAAATCCGTTGTCTTATGACTTCGCAGGTTCGAATCCTGCTCCCCCCACATTTTTAATAGAGGGATTTTTTACGATAACTTAGCAAAATCGTAATTTTATCTTCTTACTGTTAAGATATAAGCGGGAGTAGCTCAGTTGGTAGAGCGACAGCCTTCCAAGCTGTAGGTCGCGGGTTCGAACCTCGTCTCCCGCTCAAAATTTTGAGTTTAAGGTTGATAAATAAGACCTTCATTGAAAAATGAAGGTGAAGAAGTTTACAACTTTAAGTTATGAACTTTGAACTTTTCTGACCGAGATAGCTCAGGGATAGAGCATCCTGAAAATATCAGGAGGTCGGGTGACCCGGCATACATAGTGCTCTGAAGCATAGCGGAATTAGCCGAGATAGCTCAGGGGTAGAGCGCTTCCTTGGTAAGGAAGAGGTCGGGGGTTCAAATCCCCTTCTTGGCTCTAAGATATGATTAAATTTTCATATCGCAATAAAACGAGCTACAGGAGTTTAACAAAGAAAGAAAGGGTCATTACCGTAATGTGTACGGTACAATGAGCCTTATACTCATTTAAACGGTAAATAATTTTAATAACGAATATAATTTTAACTAAACTAGGGATTTTCAAATATGGCTAAAGAAAATTTTGACCGTTCAAAACCCCACGTGAATATTGGAACAATCGGTCACGTAGACCACGGTAAAACAACTTTGACAGCTGCGATATCTAAAGTATTATCAGATAAAGGTCTTGCTCAAAACAGAGACTTTTCTTCAATTGATAACGCACCTGAGGAAAAAGAAAGAGGTATTACTATCAATACTTCTCACATTGAGTACGCAACAGATAAGCGTCACTATGCTCACGTTGACTGTCCTGGTCACGCGGATTATGTTAAGAACATGGTAACTGGTGCTGCTCAGATGGACGGTGCTATTATAGTTGTTGCTGCTACTGACGGTCCTATGCCACAGACAAGAGAGCATATCCTTCTTTCTCGTCAGGTAGGTGTACCAGCTTTGGTTGTATTTATGAACAAAGTTGACTTAGTAGACGATCCGGAATTGCTAGAGCTTGTAGAGATGGAAATCAGAGAATTGCTTTCTGATTATGACTTCCCTGGTGATGATATTCCTGTAATCCAAGGTTCTGCTCTTGGTGCATTGAATGGTGAGCCTGAGTGGGTTGCTAAAGTTGAAGAATTGATGGATGCTGTTGATGATTATATCCCTCTTCCTGAGCGTCTTATAGACAAAGATTTCTTGATGCCTGTAGAAGACGTATTCTCTATTACTGGTAGAGGTACAGTGGCTACTGGTAGAATTGAAAGAGGTGTAATTAATAGTGGTGATCCTGTGGATATCTTAGGTATGGGTGCAGAAGGTTTGAAATCTACTGTAACTGGTGTTGAGATGTTTAGAAAGATATTAGATAGGGGTGAAGCTGGTGATAACGTGGGTCTTCTTTTAAGAGGTATCGAGAAAAGCCAGATTAAAAGAGGTATGGTAATCTGTAAGCCTGGTTCTGTTACTCCTCACCAAAAGTTTAAAGCAGAGGTTTACGTGCTTTCTAAAGAAGAAGGTGGTCGTCACACTCCTTTCTTTAACAAGTACAGACCACAGTTCTATTTGAGAACTACTGACGTTACTGGTGAGATCATGCTTCCTGAAGGAGTAGAAATGGTTATGCCTGGTGACAACGTTTCTATCGAGGTTAACCTAATCAATAAGGTTGCGATGGAAAAAGGACTTAGGTTCGCTATCCGTGAAGGTGGTAGAACAGTAGGTTCTGGTCAGGTAACTGAAATTTTAGATTAAGAATAAAATATTCTCAGAAAGCGTTCCGAAAAACTCGGAACGCTTTTATTTTCTGAAAAGTTATCGTATCTTTGCAGACCATTTTGGATTGTAGCGCATAAGTCAGGTTGATTTTTTGTTAAAATCAGAAGGGGTAGTGGCTTGTTTGACAAAGGCTTATGTGTATGGTACATTATATTATAAACGGGTGTAGCTCAATTGGTAGAGTAGTGGTCTCCAAAACCATTGGCTGGGAGTTCGAGTCTCTCCACCCGTGCTAAATTTAAACAAGTAGTCTGATGCATAAGTTAAAGACATTTATCCTGGAGTCGTATGATGAGATGAAAAACAAAGTCTCATGGCCAAAGTATAGTGAACTTCAGAGCAGCTCTATTTTAGTTTTAGTTGCTTCACTTATTTTTGCGTTGGTTATAGGCTTAATGGACTATGTATTCCAAAATGGCATGGACTGGTTTTATAACGAATTTTAATTACTAATACTTGACTAGCGATGAGTGAATTAAAATGGTATGTGGTAAGGGTTGTAAGCGGTCAGGAAAAGAAAGTTAAAACTTACCTGGAGACTGAAGTGGAGAGAGAAAAGCTTCAGGATTTTATTCCACAGGTATTGATTCCTTCGGAGAAGGTGTATGAAATGAGAGGGGGAAAGAAGAGAGTCAGAGAGAGAAACTTCTTTCCGGGTTATGTACTGGTGTCAGCTGATTTAAGTAATGGAGAAGCCAATCACTTGGTTACAAGTATCCCTGGAGTTATCGGTTTTCTTGGTAATAACGGTACCGGTTCTTCGAAAGACCCTGTTGCGTTGCGCCAGTCTGAAGTGAATAGAATTTTGGGCAAGGTTGATGAAATTGATGAGTTTGAAGAGAAGTTGGAAACTCCATATATAGTAGGGGAGTCCGTGAAGGTTATGGATGGGCCGTTTAGTGGTTTTACTGGTACTGTTGAAGAGGTATTTGAAGAGCGTAAAAAGCTCAATGTAATGGTAAAGATATTCGGCAGGAATACTCCTGTAGAATTAAACTATATGCAAGTAGAAAAATTAGATTAAGATAATGGCTAAGGAAATTAGTGGATACTTGAAGTTGCAGATTAGGGGAGGTCAGGCAAACCCTTCACCACCAGTTGGTCCTGCGTTAGGTTCTAAGGGACTTAACATCATGGATTTCTGCAAGCAGTTTAATGCAAGAACGCAAGAAAAACAGGGACAGGTGTTACCTGTATTAATTACAATTTACTCTGATAAGTCTTTCGACTTTGTAATTAAAACCCCTCCTGCTGCGGTTATGCTGCTAGAAGCTTCTAAGAAGAAAAGTGGTTCTGCGGAACCTAACAGAACTAAAGTTGGAAGTGTTACTTGGGATCAGGTTAAGGCAATTGCTGAAACTAAAATGCCTGATTTGAATGCTTTCAAGATAGACTCTGCCATGAAGATGGTTGCTGGTACAGCCAGAAGTATGGGAATTAAAGTAACTGGA
Organism: Fulvivirga marina; assembly: GCF_016775155.1. Lineage (GTDB taxonomy): Bacteria > Bacteroidota > Bacteroidia > Cytophagales > Cyclobacteriaceae > Fulvivirga > Fulvivirga marina. The sequence continues at coordinate 111,077 of NZ_JAEUGD010000042.1, forward strand.
ACGGCTCCTTGGGAGTAAAATTTGAATCAAATGGCAAAACTGACAAAAAATCAGAAAGCAGCGCAGGCTAAGGTAGATAAATTTAAGGAATATTCCCTAGAAGAAGCTGCTAATCTTTTGAAAGACATTACTTTTACCAAATTTGACGCTTCTGTTGATTTGGATATCCGTCTTGGCGTTGATCCTAAGAAAGCTGATCAAATGGTAAGAGGCGTAGTTACATTGCCTCATGGTACAGGTAAAGACCTGAAAGTGTTGGTGCTTTGTACTCCAGATAAGGAGCAGGAAGCTAAGGATGCTGGGGCTGACTATGTAGGTTTAGATGACTATATCAAAAAGATTGAGGGAGGCTGGACCGATATAGATGTTATTATTACTATGCCTACTGTAATGGCGAAAGTTGGTAGATTGGGTAGGGTTCTTGGACCTAGAGGTTTAATGCCTAACCCAAAATCAGGTACAGTTACCTTAGAAGTAGGTAAAGCTGTACAAGACATAAAGGCGGGTAAGATCGACTTTAAAGTAGATAAATTTGGTATCGTCCATACGAGTGTTGGAAAGGCGTCTTTTACGCCTGAGAAAATAAAAGACAACGTTCAGGAGATGATCAGTACAATAGCAAAATTGAAGCCAGCTTCGGCGAAGGGAACATACTTTAAAAGTATTAACATTTCTACCACAATGAGTCCTTCAATCACTATTGACAAACATTCATTATCAGGAATAAAATCATGACAAGGCAAGAAAAGGCAAATATAATCGAGTCACTGACCGAGAAGTTCAATAATAATCCACACTTCTATATTACGGATGCTTCAGGTCTTACAGTAGCACAAGTTAATGCTTTCAGAAAAGTTTGTTTTGATAAGGGTGTAGAGTATGGAGTATACAAAAACACACTTATCAAGAAGGCGCTCGGCAATGTTGAAGGTGATTACACGGATCTTGACGAGTCATTGAAAGGTTTTTCAGGAGTAATCTTCTCTTCAGAAGTTGCTAACCTACCTGGAAAAGTAATTAAAGAATACAGAGATAAACAAGGTTTGAAAAAACCTCTGTTAAAGGCTGCTTCCATAGATAGAGATTTCTTCATAGGTGAAGAAAACCTCAAAACATTAACCGAACTTAAGTCTAAGCAAGAACTTATCGGTGAGGTTATTGGACTTCTTCAGTCACCTGCTAAGAATGTACTTTCTGCTCTTCAGAGCGGTAAGAACACTTTGGGAGGTTTAGTGAAGACTCTTTCTGAAAGAGAAAATTAAAATCGAAAATCATTAAAAAAGAATAATTGACTAAATAAGAATAAAAATGGCAGACGTTAAAGCACTTGGAGATCAACTAGTTGAACTTACAGTAAAAGAAGTAAATGAGCTAGCAGAATATTTGAAAGAAGAGCATGGTATCGAGCCTGCTGCTGCTGCAGCTGTTGCTGTTGCTGCACCTGCAGGTGGTGATGGTGGTGATGCTGCGGCTGAAAAATCAGAATTCGATGTGATCCTTAAGTCACCAGGCGGAGCTAAATTAGCTATCGTTAAATTAGTGAAAGAATTGACTGGATTAGGACTTAAAGAAGCTAAAGAAATCGTAGACAGCGCTCCTAAAGCTATTAAAGAGGGTGTTGCAAAAGACGAAGCAGAAGGTCTTAAGAAGCAGCTTGAAGAGGCTGGAGCCGAAGTGGAGTTGAAGTAAACCTTGACGACATATTATTTGCTCGTCTAACAAAAAGTTAGGCCCCGGTAAACTAATCGGGGTCTTTTGCTGTTTGTAGCTATTTACGAACAACACTTATTTAAGCCGTAAAACGACACGGCGTTTACAATATCTTGTAATTTAAATTTTTAAAGCCTTGGCTACTAAAAAAGATAACTCAAGAATCAGTTTTTCATCTATTAAGAAAGTAATAGATTATCCCGATTTCCTTGATATACAGCTTCAGTCCTTTAAGGATTTTTTCCAGTTGGAAACTCCAGCCGAAAAAAGGGAACAAGAAGGATTATTCAAAGTTTTTTCTGAAAATTTTCCAATCACGGATTCAAGAGAAAACTTCGTACTGGAGTTTATCGACTATATAGTTGATCCTCCAAAGTATTCTGTTGATGAAAGTATCGACAGGGGTCTGACGTACTCAGTACCTTTAAAGGCGAAATTGAAACTTACCTGTAATGATGAAGATCATGAGGACTTCGAAACTATAGAGCAAGAGGTTTTCTTGGGTAATATACCATATATGACGAAGAAAGGATCTTTCGTGATCAATGGTGCAGAGAGAGTTATCGTATCTCAGCTTCACAGATCGCCAGGTGTATTCTTCGCACAAAGTAAGCATACAAACGGAACCAAGTTATATTCTGCCAGAATTATACCTTTTAAAGGATCATGGATTGAGTTTGCCACTGACGTTAATAACGTTATGTACGCTTATATCGACCGTAAAAAGAAGTTCCCTGTAACTACACTTTTAAGAGCCATAGGGTACGGTACCGATAAGGATATACTAGACCTTTTTGGTTTATCTGAAGAAGTTAAGGCTACAAAAAAGGATCTAAAGAATGCTGCCGGCAGAAAACTTGCAGCAAGGGTTTTAAAGACGTGGACAGAGGACTTTGTGGATGAGGATACAGGAGAGGTAGTTTCTATTGATAGAAACGAGGTTCTACTGGAAAGGGATCATATTCTTACTGAGGAGGATATTGAAACCATTGTTGATTCTGGATCAAAGTCGGTTATTCTTCATAGGGAAGATGTAAATGTTACTGATTATACTATTATATTCAATACATTGTCGAAAGATAACTCAAACTCAGAGAAAGAGGCTGTTGAGCAAATCTATCGTCAATTAAGAAACACGGAAGCTCCTGATGAGCAAACAGCACGTGATATTATCCAAAGTTTATTCTTTAGTGAGAAAAGGTATGACTTAGGAGAAGTAGGTAGGTACAGGATTAATAAAAAACTGGGGCTTGACATCGACTCAGACCAAAGGGTATTGACAACAGAGGATATTATACTCATTGTTAAGTATCTTATCGGTCTTATCAATTCTAAAGCGGTAGTTGATGATATTGATCACTTGAGTAACAGACGTGTAAGAACTGTAGGTGAGCAGCTATATACTCAATTTGGGGTTGGTCTTGCTAGAATGGCAAGAACGATCAAGGAGAGAATGAACGTGAGAGATAATGAAGACTTTAAGCCTGTTGACCTAATTAATGCGCGTACATTGTCTTCTGTAATTAACTCCTTTTTCGGAACAAACCAATTGTCCCAGTTTATGGATCAGACAAACCCTCTTGCTGAGATTACTCACAAGAGAAGGATGTCTGCATTAGGGCCAGGTGGTCTCTCTCGAGAGAGAGCAGGTTTTGAGGTTCGAGATGTTCATTATACTCACTACGGAAGGTTGTGTACAATTGAAACACCAGAGGGACCTAATATTGGTCTGATTTCTTCACTTTGTGTTCATGCCAAAGTGAATAATATGGGCTTCATTGAAACGCCTTATAGAGAAGTGCATGAGGGCAAAGTGGTAATGTCAGGAGATGTGAAGTACCTTACTGCAGAAGAGGAGGATACTCACAATATTGCACAAGCTAACGCTCCATTGGAGGACGACGGTAAGTTTATAAATGAAAGGGTTAAGGCCAGGTTTGAAGGAGACTTCCCAGTAGTGGAACCCGCTGAGGTTCGTTATATGGACGTTGCGCCAAACCAGATTGTATCTGTAGCGGCTTCACTTATTCCTTTCCTTGAGCATGATGATGCAAACCGTGCATTGATGGGATCAAACATGCAGCGCCAGGCAGTGCCTTTGATGAAACCAGAAGCACCAATTGTTGGAACAGGACTGGAAGGCAGGGTAGCACTGGATTCTAGAGCACTGGTATTGGCAGAGGCGGATGGAGAAGTTGAATTTGTTGATGCTAAGAAAATCGTTGTAAAGTATGATATGGATGAAGATGATCTTCTTATCAACTTTGATGATGACTTTAAAACATATAACCTGATTAAGTTCAGAAGAACGAATCAGGATACTTGCATCAATCTTACTCCTATAGTTAAAAAAGGAGAAAGGATTTTGAAAGGTCAACCTCTTGTTGAAGGATACGCAACACAAGGAGGAGAGCTGGCTTTAGGTAGAAACCTTAGAGTAGCATACATGCCTTGGCAAGGGTACAACTTCGAGGATGCGATTGTTATTTCTGAGAAGGTAGTTCGTGACGATGTTTATACTTCTATTCACATAGATGAGTATGAACTTGAAGTTAGAGATACCAAAAGAGGAGAAGAGGAATTGACCTCTGAAATTCCTAACGTTAGTGAAGAGGCTGTGAAGCACCTTGATGAAAATGGTATCATAAGAGTTGGTGCAGAGGTTAAGGAGGGAGATATCCTTATTGGAAAGATCACCCCTAAAGGAGAAACAGACCCTACGCCGGAAGAGAAACTTTTAAGAGCTATTTTTGGAGATAAGGCAGGAGATGTAAAAGATGCATCTATGAAGGCTCCTCCATCATTGAGGGGCGTGGTTATAGATACAAAACTCTTCTCACGTCCTAAGAAGGATAAAGACCTTAGAGCAAAATCTAAGAAGGAGGTAGAAATACTTAAGAATAAATACACTAAGCAGTTATTAGCTTTAAGGTCTCAAATGATTGAGAAGCTAACTCAGTTGCTTGATGGTAAAGCATGTCAGGGGGTTAAGCACAAATTTGGGGATGAACTTATCAGCAAAGGAGTGAAATTTAATGCTAGAAATATTGAGCAGAACTTATTCCCTGAAAAGAATATTTATAAAGACGAAAGTACATATAACGTACCTGAAGAGGTAAATTTAATTTCTGATGTTATACTTGATAACTGGACAACTGAAGAGAAAGTAAACGATTTAGTGTTTAGACTTGTTAAAAGTTACAATATCAAACGTAACGAGATAGCAGGTGATTTCAAGAGAGAAAGGTTTACTTTGGAGGTTGGTGACGAGTTACCTGCCGGTATTGTACAGCTAGCTAAAGTTTATATAGCTAAAAAGAGAAAACTTAAGGTAGGTGATAAAATGGCTGGGCGACATGGTAACAAAGGTGTGGTCGCGAGAATCGTTAGAACTGAGGACATGCCATTCCTTGAGGATGGAACGCCTGTTGATATCTGTTTGAATCCACTTGGTGTACCTTCTAGGATGAACTTGGGACAGATTTATGAAACAGTATTGGCATGGGCTGGTCTTGAGCTAGGAAGAAAGTATGCCACTCCAATTTTTGATGGAGCTTCAATGGATGAAGTAGCCAAGGAATTGAAGGAAGCAAGTCTTCCTGAATATGGTAGAGCGTACCTTTATGATGGGCTTACGGGGCAGCGATTTGATCAACCGGTTACAGTAGGTATAGCTTATATGCTTAAGTTAGGTCACTTGGTTGATGATAAAATGCACGCAAGATCTATAGGACCGTACTCATTGATTACTCAACAACCGCTTGGAGGTAAAGCTCAGTTCGGTGGACAGAGGTTTGGTGAGATGGAAGTTTGGGCTCTTGAGGCATTCGGTGCATCACACGTTCTTCAGGAAATCCTTACCATTAAGTCGGACGACGTAATCGGAAGGGCTAAAGCTTACGAGGCTATAGTAAAAGGTGAAAATATGAAAAAACCTAACATTCCTGAGTCATTCAATGTTTTAGTTCATGAATTGCGTGGACTTGCATTGGAAATTACTTTAGACTAATATTTAAAATATTGATGGCTGGGAGTTTATCTCCCGGCTATAGACATTAAATAATCAAACTATGTCGTTCAGAAAGAATAAAAAACTAAACCTTGATTTTTCTAAGGTTACCATTAGTTTGGCATCACCTGAATCTATTCTTGAGAGTTCTCACGGTGAAGTCACACAACCGGAAACCATAAATTACAGGACTTACAAGCCTGAGATGGGCGGATTATTCTGTGAAAGAATTTTCGGTCCAGTTAAAGATTGGGAATGTCATTGTGGTAAATATAAAAGAATACGGTACAAAGGTATCATTTGCGACAGGTGTGGTGTTGAAGTTACCGAGAAGAAAGTAAGAAGAGAAAGAATGGGGCACATAGAACTTGTTGTTCCGGTTGCTCACATTTGGTACTTCAAGTCATTACCTAATAAAATTGGCTATTTGCTTGGGCTACCTACAAAGAAGCTAGATCAAATCATATATTATGAGCGATATGTAGTTATTCAAGCTGGTATCAAAGAGGAAGACGGTCTGGCAAAGATGGATTTCCTTACTGAGGATGAGTATCTGGATATCTTGGATAAATTGCCTAGAGAAAACCAACTTCTTGATAACGATGATCCTAACAAGTTCATTGCTAAAATGGGAGCAGAGGCTCTTGAAATGTTGTTGGCAAGAATCCAACTGGATGAACTTTCTTACGAACTGAGACATCAGGCTGCTACAGATACTTCTCAGCAGAGAAAAGCGGAAGCATTGAAAAGGTTGAAGGTAGTTGAAGCTTTTAGAGAAGCTCGAACCAGAATCGAAAACCGTCCTGAGTGGATGGTTATAAAAATGGTTCCTGTAATTCCACCAGAATTAAGACCATTGGTCCCTCTTGATGGAGGTAGGTTTGCTACTTCAGATCTTAACGATCTTTACAGAAGAGTAATCATAAGAAACAATCGTCTTAAGAGACTTATAGATATTAAAGCTCCTGAAGTAATCCTTAGAAATGAAAAGCGTATGCTTCAGGAAGCAGTGGATTCACTATTTGACAATTCAAGAAAAGTTAATGCTGTGAGATCTGATGGGAATAGAGCTCTTAAATCTTTAAGTGATATGCTTAAAGGTAAACAAGGTCGATTCCGTCAAAACCTTTTGGGTAAAAGGGTTGATTACTCTGGTCGTTCAGTAATCGTTGTAGGACCTGAACTTAAGTTACACGAGTGTGGCCTGCCTAAAGATATGGCTGCGGAGCTTTTCAAACCTTTTATTATCAGAAAACTGATTGAAAGAGGAATAGTTAAGACTGTTAAATCAGCTAAGAAGATAGTAGATAGAAAGGATCCAGTAGTTTGGGATATTCTGGAGAATGTCTTGAAAGGACATCCAGTTCTTCTTAACAGGGCTCCAACGCTTCACAGATTGGGTATTCAGGCATTCCAGCCTAAATTAATAGAGGGTAAAGCAATTCAGTTGCACCCATTGGTTTGTACAGCATTCAACGCAGACTTTGACGGTGACCAGATGGCTGTTCACGTACCGCTTGGTCAGGAAGCTGTTTTGGAAGCTTCATTGCTGATGCTTTCATCTCATAATATCCTAAACCCTGCAAACGGAGCTCCTATTACGGTGCCTTCTCAGGACATGGTACTGGGACTTTACTATGTAACCAAGGGTAGAAGAGGAACAGAGGAAAAGCCTGTTGATGGTGAAGGAATGATGTTCTACAGCGCTGAGGAAGTTATCATAGCGATTAATGAAAATAGACTTTCTAAGCATGCCTATATTAAAGTAAGAACCAGGGTTAGAAATGATAATGGCGAATTAGAAACCAAAGTTATAGAGACCGTAGCTGGTAGGGTTTTATTTAACCAGTATATACCAGAGGAAGTAGGTTTCGTTGATGAACTCCTTACAAAGAAAAAACTTCAGCAAATTATCTCTGATGTATTCAAGATTTCCGGAATGGCAAGAACCGCACATTTCTTGGATGATATAAAAGAGCTTGGTTTCCAGATGGCATACAAAGGAGGTCTTTCAATGGGACTAAATGATGTGGCTATACCAGCTGAGAAAGAGGAACTTGTTGCTCAGGCTAAGGAGGAAGTAGATGCAGTATGGAATAACTACCTGATGGGTCTTATTACCGATAATGAGAGATACAATCAGGTAATTGATATTTGGACAAGAATAAATACTCAGCTTACTAATACACTAATGACGAAACTTGCTGAGGATGATCAAGGCTTTAACTCAATCTACATGATGATGCACTCAGGAGCAAGGGGATCGAGAGAGCAGATTCGTCAGCTGGGAGGTATGAGGGGGCTGATGGCCAAGCCTCAGAAAAACCTTGCTGGATCGGTTGGAGCTATTATTGAGAACCCAATTCTTTCCAACTTTAAGGAAGGTCTTGACGTAATCGAGTACTTTATTTCAACTCACGGTGCTCGTAAGGGTCTTGCAGATACCGCTTTAAAAACTGCCGATGCTGGATACCTTACAAGGCGTCTTGTTGATGTTGCTCAGGATCTTGTAATTACTGAGGACGATTGTGGTACATTAAGAGGATTAACAGTTACCGCACTCAAGGATAATGAAGATATCGTTGAGGCGTTATCGGAGAGAATTCTTGGACGTGTATCTGTTCACGATATTTATGATCCACTTTCAGATGAACTCATCTGTGAGTCTGGAGAAGAAATTACTGAAGAAATAGCTAGAGTCATTGACGAAAGTAGCATTGAGGAAGTGGAAATCAGATCACTTCTGACTTGTGAAACGAAGCAAGGAGGTTGTGCTAAATGTTACGGGCGTAACCTGGCAACAGGTAATATGGTACATGCTGGTGAGTCTGTTGGTGTTATTGCAGCACAGTCAATTGGTGAACCAGGTACGCAGCTTACATTAAGAACCTTCCACGTTGGTGGTACTGCCTCAAACATTGCTGTTGATGCTAACATAAAAGCAAAATTTGATGGTACTATAGAGTTTGAAGGAATTAGAACTATCAAGACAACCAATAAGGAAGGTGATGCTGTTGAAGTAATCATGGGACGTACTGGTGAAATTAAAGTTGTGGATGAGAAGAGAGGCGTGGTGCTAATGACAAATCACGTACCTTACGGATCATTCCTTAAAGTGAAAGAAGGACAGAAAGTTGAAAAAGGACAAGAACTTGTTTTCTGGGATCCTTATAATGCTGTAATCCTTTCAGAATTTGATGGTGCAATTGAGTTTGAATCAATTATAGAAGGGATTACTTATAAAGAAGAGTCTGATGAGCAAACAGGTCACAGAGAAAAAGTAATTACTGATACAAAGGATAAAACCAAAAACCCTGCAATTAGAGTAAATACCAAGGATGACGGTAAATCATACAATATTCCGGTGGGAGCTCACTTGGCAGTTGAAAATGGAGAGAAGATTAAGGCAGGGCAGATTCTGGCTAAGATTCCTCGTACCATGGGTAAATCAAGAGATATTACAGGGGGTCTTCCTAGAGTTACTGAGTTATTTGAAGCCAGAAACCCTTCAAACCCTGCAGTAGTTAGTGAGATAGATGGAGTTGTTACATATGGAGGTATTAAACGTGGTAACAGAGAAATCTTCATTGAGTCAAAAGATGGTATTAAGAAGAGGTATTTGGTGTCATTGTCTAAGCACATTCTAGTTCAGGATAATGACTTTGTGAAAGCGGGTTATCCACTTTCTGATGGAGCGATTACTCCAGCCGATATTCTTGCTATTAAAGGACCAACTGCTGTTCAGGAATATTTAGTAAATGAGATTCAGGAGGTTTACCGTCTGCAAGGTGTGAAAATCAATGATAAGCATATTGAGGCTATCGTTAGCCAAATGATGCAGAAAGTTCAAATCGTAGACCCGGGAGACACCAGTTTCCTTACTCACGAGATTGTTGATAAGTTTGTGTTCAGTGAGGAAAACGATGCGGTTCTAGATAAGAAAGTGGTTACCGATGCAGGTGATTCTGAAAACCTCAGGCCAGGTCAGATCATTACAGCTAGAGAATTAAGAGATGAGAATTCTACCCTTAAACGTAAAGATCTTAAAACTGTTGAAGTAAGAGAGGCAATGCCAGCGGTATCTAAGCCTACATTACAAGGAATCACTCAAGCGTCGTTGAAAACAGAGAGCTTCCTTTCTGCGGCTTCTTTCCAGGAAACCACTAAGGTGCTTAGTGAGGCTGCAATACGCGGTAAAGCAGATCAATTACTAGGACTTAAAGAAAACGTAATTGTTGGACATTTGATACCAGCAGGGACAGGACAGAGGACTTTCAAAGATGTTATCGTAGGTTCTCAGGATGAGTATAACGAGCTGGTGTCTTCAAAAGAGGAATCTAAAGAGAGACAACTTCAGGAAGGTAATTAATAATGGCTGAGGATAATAAAGAAAAAAAAGAGAATCCCAATCAGATAAACATCGAATTATCTGAAGAGGTTGCCGAAGGAGTTTATTCGAATCTGGCGATGATAGCCCATTCGAATAGCGAATTCGTTATAGACTTTATTCGTCTGATGCCGGGTGTACCAAAGGCAAAAGTTAAGTCCAGGATAGTAATAACTCCTGAACATGCAAAACGGTTACTAACGGCTTTGAATGAAAATATTCATAAGTACGAAGAGACTTTTGGTCCCATTAAAAAGACTGAAGAAGCCCCTAAATTTCCAATTAATTTTGGAGGGACTGTTGGGGAGGCCTGATACACTGAAGGAATCTGTGTATCAATAGAAAATAAATTCAACCCGAAGTATTGCTTCGGGTTGAATTTATTATATAAAGTATTTGATAAGTAAGACTGTTTTTTTTAACTTTGCAGTCCGAATTTTAAAATGGAATAAAAACTAAAGAAAGAAATATAAATGCCTACTATTCAACAATTGGTTAGAAAGGGTAGAAAGAAGTTGGTAACTAAATCCAAATCGCCTGCTCTTGATTCATGTCCACAAAGGCGAGGTGTTTGTACCAGGGTGTACACTACTACACCTAAGAAGCCTAACTCTGCTATGAGAAAAGTGGCAAGGGTAAGATTAACAAACGGTAAAGAAGTTAACGCTTATATACCGGGCGAAGGCCATAATTTACAGGAACACTCGATCGTATTGATCAGAGGGGGAAGAGTAAAGGACTTGCCAGGTGTAAGATATCATATCATTAGAGGTGCACTGGATACTGCTGGTGTTAATGGTAGGTTGCAAAGAAGATCAAAATATGGTGCTAAAAGGCCCAAGAAATAAATAAGTAGAAAATAATGAGAAAAGCTAAACCAAAGAAAAGGTATATCCTGCCAGATCCTAAATTTCAGGATACTCTTGTTACCAAGTTTGTTAACTATCTAATGATTGACGGTAAAAAGAGTACTGCTTATGCTATTTTCTACGAGGCTATGGAGCAAGTAGAAAGTAAGACAGGAGAAAATGGCTTGGAGACTTGGAAAAAAGCTCTAAATAATATCATGCCTTCTGTTGAGGTTAAGAGTAGAAGAGTTGGGGGCGCAACATTTCAGGTGCCAATGGAGGTTAGACCTGAAAGGAAGATCACTCTGGGAATTAAATGGATGATTAGATATGCTCGTCTTCGTGGAGAAAAGACTATGAGAGACAGACTGGCGGGTGAGATTATTGCAGCTTCAAAAGGAGAAGGTGCTGCAGTTAAGAAAAAGGATGATACGCACAGAATGGCTGAGGCGAATAAGGCATTTTCACACTTTAGATTTTAATATCTGTTACAATGGCAAGAGATCTTAGATTAACGAGAAACATAGGTATCGCTGCACACATCGATGCTGGAAAAACTACTACTACAGAGCGAATCCTGTATTATACTGGAGTAAGCCACAAGATAGGAGAGGTACACGACGGTGCTGCAACTATGGACTGGATGGAGCAGGAGCAAGAAAGGGGTATTACAATTACTTCTGCTGCGACAACAGTATTCTGGCCTTACAAAGGTGACAATTATCATATTAATATTATTGATACTCCTGGACACGTTGACTTTACGGTTGAGGTGAATAGATCTTTGAGGGTATTGGATGGTTTAGTTTTCTTATTTAGTGCGGTTGATGGTGTTGAGCCTCAATCAGAAACTAACTGGAGACTTGCAGATAATTATAAAGTTGCTAGAATCGGATTTGTAAATAAAATGGACCGTGACGGTGCCGATTTCTTAAACGTGTGTAAGCAGGTTAAGGAGATGTTAGGTACTAAAGCAGTTCCACTTCAATTACCAATTGGAGCTGAAGCTTCTTTCAAAGGAGTTGTAGACCTTGTTGAAATGAAAGCAATGGTTTGGAACGAGGATGACATGGGAATGACATTCAACGAAATTGACATTCCTGAGGATATGAAGGAAGAGGTGGATGAGTATAGAGAGCATTTATTAGAGTCTGTTGCCGAGTACGATGAGACTTTAATGGAAAAATACTTTGAGGATCCTGATTCAATATCTAGAGATGAAGTAGTGGCAGCTTTGAGAAAAGCTACCATTGACTTGGCTTTCGTGCCAATGATGTGTGGTTCAGCCTTTAAAAATAAAGGAGTACAAACTATGCTAAACTATGTAATGGAGCTTTTACCATCTCCGTTAGATAGAGATAATATTGTTGGTGTAAATCCAGATACAGACGAGAAAATCTCTAGAAAGCCTTCAACTGAAGAACCTTTCTCAGCATTGGCATTTAAGATTGCTACCGACCCATTCGTAGGTCGTCTATGTTTTGTGAGATCGTATTCTGGGCTACTTGATTCAGGTTCGTATGTGTTTAATACCCGTACGAATAAAAAGGAAAGAATTTCTCGTATTTTCCAAATGCATGCTAACAAGCAAAATCAAATTGAACAGTTGCATGCTGGTGATATAGCTGCAGTAGTAGGTTTTAAGGATATAAAGACAGGAGATACGCTTTGTAACGAGAATCATAAAATTGTTCTCGAGTCAATGGTATTCCCTGAGCCTGTAATTGGATACGCAATTGAGCCTAAAACTCAGGCCGATGTTGATAAAATGGGTATGGCAATTGCTAAGCTCGTTGAGGAAGATCCTACGCTACAAGTAAATACAGATGAAGAAACTGGTCAGACTATCCTAAGGGGTATGGGTGAGCTTCACTTAGATATCATCATGGATCGTTTGAAAAGAGAGTTCAAAGTAGAAGTTAACCAAGGTGCTCCTCAAGTAGCATACAAGGAAACTATAACTTCGCTGGTTGATCATAAGGAGGTATACAAAAAGCAGACCGGTGGTAAAGGTAAGTTTGCCGATATCGTCTTCAAATTAAGTCCAGCCGATCCAGATGAGGATGGAGTGATTAAGCCAGGATTACAATTCGTTAATAGTATTACAGGTGGTGTGATACCAAAAGAGTTTATCCCAGCCATTCAAAAAGGTTTCGATCAGGCTATGAGCAACGGACCTTTGGCAGGATACCCAATTGAGGCTATGAAAGTTGAGTTGTACCACGGAAGTTTCCACGATGTTGACTCAGATGCCCTTTCTTTTGAGTTAGCGGCTAGGCTAGGATTCAAAGCTGCTGCTAAGCAAGCAGGACCTCAACTACTAGAACCAATTATGAAGGTAGAAGTGGTGACTCCTGATGAGTATACAGGTTCAGTTACAGGTGATTTGAACAAGCGTAGGGGATTGATGAAAGGTATGGATACCAAAGGAGCTGCTCAGGTTATTAAAGCTGATGTGCCTTTATCAGAACTGTTCGGGTATGTTACTGACCTTAGAACTATTACTTCAGGTAGAGCTACTGCATCGTTGACGTTCTCACACTACGATCCAGTTCCTAAGAACCTTGCTGACAAAGTAATAGAAGAAGTTAAAGGAGCAGCCGTTTAATTAATAAAGCTATGAATCAGAAAATTAGAATAAAACTTAAGTCATACGATCACAATTTGGTTGATAAATCATCTGAGAAAATTGTGAGAGCTGTGAAGACTACTGGTGCAGTAGTAAGCGGACCTATTCCTCTTCCGACAATAAAGGAAAAATTTACAGTGTTGAGATCACCTCACGTAAATAAAAAGTCGAGAGAGCAGTTTCAGCTTTGTACTTACAAAAGACTAGTTGATATCTATTCAAACAGCACAAAAACTGTTGACGCTCTAATGAAGCTTGAGCTTCCAAGTGGGGTAGATGTGGAGATCAAAGTCTAAGTAGGCATACTGAGATTAAAGATAAAAAGGCTGATACATTGTATCGGCCTTTTGTATTATTGAGGCTCTAGTCTAGCCCACTATAGCTTTATTTAAATTAATTCATTTAATTTAGCATAGTAATTAAAACGCTAATTTATGAGTGATATATTATATGATGAAGTACCATCACTTGATCTTGCAGATTTCAATAGTGGTGATGAAGCTCGCAGGAGCAAATTTGTAAATGACCTAGGAGAAGCTTATAATAATATAGGTTTTGTAGCAATTAAGAATCACTACCTCACCGAAGAGTTATCTCAAAAGTTATATGCAGCTATACAGAAGTTTTTTTCGCTGTCAGATGATGTTAAGCAAAAATATGAAATTGATGGACTGGCAGGTCAGCGAGGTTATATAGGCAAAGGAAAGGAGCATGCCAAAGGAAGAAAAACAGGTGACCTAAAAGAGTTTTTCCATATTGGGCAGGAGGTAACGGACAATGATCCTATAAAGGAGGAGTACCCTGACAATGTTTGGGTCGATGAAGTGCCTGACTTAGAGGCCATAGGCTTAGAAGTATACAAGCGGTTGGAAAAGACAGGTGTTGAAATGTTGAGAGCGATAGCTCTATACCTTGGTCTTGAGGAGAGCTATTTTGATAATAAGGTTAAGAATGGAAACAGCATATTAAGACCTATACATTATTTTCCTATTGATAATCCAGAGGCGGTACCAGATGATGCTGTTAGAGCAGCTGAGCATGGAGATATTAACCTTATAACTCTCTTAATGGGTGCAAGTGCCGATGGCCTTCAAGTTTTAAGGAGAGATGGTAAATGGATACCTATTACAGCGCTTCCTGAGCAGCTGGTTGTCAACGTAGGTGATATGTTGGAAAGACATACCAATAAGAAATTAAAGTCTACGATTCATAGAGTGGTTAACCCTCCTAAGGAGCAGATGAAAACATCTAGATATTCTATTCCATTTTTTATGCATCCTAGGTCTGAAATGGATTTAACCTGTCTTGAGAATTGTGTTGATTCAAATCATCCTAAGGAGTTTGACGATATTACTGCAGGACAATTCCTTGACCAGAGATTAGCGGAGATAGGCCTTAAGAAATAACCTGAGCGTTGATAAAGAGGGTACGATATTATATCTTCCTGAAAGACGTTTTGGTGTTGGCATTAAGCGCCTTTGGCGGTCCTCAGGCGCACGTTGCGCTTATGTTTGATCTTATGGTCGCGAAGAGAAGATATTTGTCTGAAGAAGACTTAATAGAGCTTAATGCTTTGTGTCAAATATTACCGGGGCCTACTTCCACCCAAACAGTTACTGCAATTGGTTTTAGGATAGGTGGCCCCAATCTTGCTTATTTGACTTTGCTAGTGTGGATGATACCGGCTGTTACATTAATGACTATTGCTGGGATTACAATGAGTCATTTGCAGTCTCAAAATATGTCTACTGAGTTTACAAAATTTATCCAACCCATGGCCGTAGGGTTTGTTAGCTATGCGGGACTGAAAATTAGCAAGAAAGTTATTAAGACCAAAACAGCCGTGGTGATTTTACTTCTTTCGGCCATTGGATCATTTCTTTTTAGGTCACCTTTCGTGTTCCCAATATTAATACTTGCGGGTGGTGCCTTTACAGCCTTTAAGTATAAATCTCAACCCATTGAAGAGAAGGATAGAATAAAAATACAATGGGCTAACTTTATCTTGTGGGCAGGATTCTTTGTTTTTATAGCTGCATTAGGAGGTGTTACAAGGTATCTTCCTGTACGCTTGCTGGAGAACTTTTATCGTAGTGGCAGTCTGATCTTTGGAGGAGGGCAAGTATTAATACCACTACTCTATACAGAATTTGTAGAATTCAAGCGATATTTGACTTCTGAGGAGTTTTTAACGGGCTATGCACTAGTGCAGTCGGTTCCCGGACCAGTTTTTTCGTTTTGTGCTTACATAGGTGCGCTGTCAATGCGAGGTTTTGGTTTTGGTGGACAAATACTAGGTGCACTTGTTGCTTCAATTGGGATATTTTTACCAGGAACGTTTCTAATATTTTTTGTTATTAGGTTCTGGGAAGGTCTTAAAAAGTACCGTATCGTGAAGGCATCGTTAGAAGGTATTAATGCTGCTAGTTCAGGTATGGTTATAACAGCTGCTGTTCTAATGTTTCTTCCTCTTGACCCTAATCTTCAGAATATCTTAATTACTATAGGAACGTTTGCGGTACTTGCATTTACAAAAATACCAGCTCCAATAATTATATTAGTAGGTCTGGGAGCAGGGTTTGTTTTATAAAGAATTTTATTGAAGGTCTCATACTATTTGCATCATTATTCTCTGACTTTCGAGCACATCGCTTTGTTTCGTAGAGTTGTATAAAAGCCTGTTTTAGTTATTTCATTGTTGTTGCTCTAAGTCCTATGGCTGCCTGAGAATCGTTTATTTTGCTTTGCCTGGTAACCTCAAATTGAACAAAGAAAGGGATACTGTTCCGGTTCCTGTCTGGCGTAGAGAGCTTGATGGCTATTTATAAAAATGATAAACTTGTTCCGGAACTGTGGGATTGTTCTACTATTTGGGGTGCTTGATTTACATTTCTTCTTCAGGTGACCTTTCTTGTACTATATCCTTTAGCCTGGTCTTCACCTAGAACATTATATAATGTCAGGTTTTTTAATACGCAGTTGAATGGGGTGCTTTTTACTATGTTTCCAGAACCTAAAATCTATGCTAAAATAAATCATTTGTATACACACAAATGCTTATGTTTTTAATTTAAGTCGCATCAGCTGATTAGATAGATTAAACTAAAGAGTTAGTTGATTTAGCCAAAAAGAAACCCGGTTTTAACCGGGTTCTAATATTATCCTAATTTAAAGGTAATTGGTAATATAATTCTTTGTTTTACTGGTTTCCCTCTTTGTTTTGGGGGGCTCCATTTCGGGGCTCCTTTAATAACCCTCACTGCCTCTTCATCACAACCAGCCCCAATACCTTTTACAGCTTGAACTTCAGTGAGAGAACCATCTTTATCAACAACAAATTGAACGTATACTTTACCTTCTATACCCATACGTCTGGCTTGAGCAGGGTATTTTAGTTTGTCAGCCACATATTTGTAGAAAGCCTCGTAACCACCTGGAGGTGTTGCAGGATCTTCTACAATCATAAATACCTCTTCGGCAACCTCTTCTTCAGGAGCCTCTTCTATTACAATGTCTTCAATAACTTCTTCTTCAGTAATTTCAACATCGAGGTCTACCTCAATCTCTTCTTCAATTTCCTCCTCATCAGGAACCTCTATAATTTCAGGTTGCTGAATTTTTGGTGGTGGGGGAGGTGGCTGCTCGGTAGGGGGTATTTCCAGCAAGTCCTCAAAATCATCTTGTACCTGTCCAAGGTCAACTAAATCCCCTTCTTCATAGTTTTTCCATTCGAAGGCCAATACCACTAAGCACATGGTAACTAGCAAACCAATGTTGAAGAAAAGACCAGTTTTCTTGCCAAGGTTAGCTTTTTCTGTCTTTTTAGCTTCCATTATTAATGTACTCTTTATTTAAAATCAAAATAAGTCGTGTTTTCAAATATACAAAACTTAATCAATTTTCAATCAAGCTTTTAACTTATTACGTATATTAAACAGCAATAATCCCAAAAAACATCCTGCCACATTAGCCACAGCATCATATGTCTCCATGGACCTGTCAGGTATAATACTTTGCATGCCTTCAATCAAAAAACCGTAGCTAGCTGCAATAGTTATTCCGATATAAATGGCCCTTTTTTTTCTGATGGAACCTTTCAAGTTTTCATATAATCCGCTAATTAGCAGAAACGTCAGAACAAAAAATACAAACCCATGTCCTAGTTTGTCATATGAAAAGATGGATAAGTCGGGAACAGATTTACCAGGGGTTAGTGTTAGGATTAGGATTAAAATGGCCCAAATTATCGATCCTATCAGATACTTGTTTAGCATGTAAATTAGCCGCCTATTACTTCTTTGTAAGCGTCTGCACTTAACAAGTCATCAATTTCTGACTGATCAGATAGTTTGATTTTAATCATCCATCCCTTTTCATAAGGATCTTCGTTAACTAACTCAGGGGCTGATTCTAGTTCGGAGTTTACTTCTTCTACAGTACCGCTAAGAGGCATAAATAGGTCAGATACTGTTTTTACAGCTTCTACAGTACCAAAAACTTCGCCTCTTTCTACCTCGTCTCCTTCGGTTTCAATTTCAACATAAACAATGTCACCAAGCTCTCCCTGAGCAAAATCTGTAACTCCAACAATGGCCGTATCGCCATCAATTTTCACCCATTCATGATCCTTTGTGTACTTTAATTCGTTCGGAATGTTCATATCTTTGTTGTTAAATTTTGGCTCAAAAATACACTCTTTTTCCTAATGCAGAAATTTTTATTGAGCTAAACTAAAGCGTATCTGAACTCCCAACCGGGTTGTTGCCCGCCTGTAAGAATTTGATATTTTTGGTTCGTTAATGTTGCGCTCAAAGTAAAACTGCAGATTAAGCTTTTCATTTAATACATAACTGATGTTGGGCCTTAGTTGGATGTTGAGGCCTCCATTAGTGATGGTATTTACTTCATTAATTTTCCTTTGGATAGTTTCCGTATCCCTGATAGTGAAGTTCATTCTGAAGGTAAGGTCATTTTTCAATGAGATTACTCTACCTTGTGATTTAAAAGGAAGTTTAAAATTAGCTTTTGTAAAGCCTACTTCGAGAACAATATCGTTACTCCTTACCTCTGTTACCTGGGCGTTTGTAATATTAAGTGCAACATCGCGTTTCGTCTTATACTCAGCCTTTGCTGTTAGTCTACTTTTTGTTCTAATGTTAATTCCAATTAGTGGAGAAAACTGTTCGCTAATCATTACTTGACTAATGATATAAACAGGTACTAGTTCTCCCTCGCTGTTGAGGCTGCCAAACTCCGAATCATTATAGCGCTCTATATTTCTGTCCAGTTCTAACCCTTCAGTATATTGCAATGAGTTGCTATAATTTGAAACAGTATAATTTGATTGGTATCCGTGTGTAATGCCTACAGACTGAAATATCTTCTGAAGTGCCGGGATTCGGCTTAGCCCTGTATAATCAACTCTCCAGTTAGGTAATGGGGTTTCAGGGAATGGACTTAAACTAACATCACTTGCATTTTTTCCTGTATAAGCTGCTATGAAGGCTGGAATAATCACATCCTGAGAATTAGTATCATATACTATCCCTGTTTTTTCATTGAACCTGCTGAGAATATCAAACCTATTGGCTTCAAAATCTTGAAATATATCCGAATTGTTATCATCATCATCTCTGCTAAAAGCTGTTTTGATACTCATGTATGAAACTGAATAAGCCCCGGATCTACTGGGGTTTAAAGACGCAAAGAAGGGGTCTTCTCCATCATCTGCAACATTTCTGAAAATTTCTTCATATGAAGAGCTCTTTGTTTTTCGCACGTCTAACTGCACCTTCAAGTCTTTCAGTGGTTCAATGTTGGCTCTTATATTATAATCCTGAGTTTTGGTTTGAGTAAAAGGAGCTGTTAATTCATTATTAGTTGTTAAGGCTCCTGCTTTCTGAAGTTCAAACCGGATGTCAGGGTCCTGGGATCCGAGAATGAATGGCAGGCCTGGTTCGTTCCAACTGCTGTCCATCCCGAAAAGGAATGCTCGAGGCATGTACCCAGGGATCAACGTACCTTCACGAAGCGTATAAGTAGCATTGATAGACCTTACAGACATTAACAACCGGAAGAAGCCCTTCAAACCCTTGTTTTCAGCTTTTGGGGCCTGTTGAGTTGTGTCTTGTACATTGGTTTGTCTAAGGGAGCTCCTTCTCGTGCTTCTTGAAGGAGAGTTGATCTCTTTAAGAAAAGAGATTTTATTATATAGCTTAATCAAGTCTATCTTCCCGCTTATTGTATTGTCTCGGCTATTTTGAATGGTATTTCCGAAATCGAGACTATCTGGTCGGTTAATTGGTCCTGCTGTCCATGAGAAACCAGCTTGATACCTGTATTCGGCGCTTGTCCAGTCGGTAATAGGTAGTTTGTCAAGGGGAAGACGGTAGTTTGCACTAACCGTCTGGTCAAAGTTTTTCATTCGACCCAGATTTTTTAGGTTGGTCATTACCGAATCTCTGTATTGGTCTGCGGTAATATACTCGTTTGTGCTTAGACTATTACCTCCCCTAGGATCGCTGTCTGGTTCATCAATGATTGCATTGGCCCTGGCATTGTAATCTAGAGACAAGCTTTTCGTAATGTCCCATTGTAGGTTATAAGTACGGTTAAATGTGAAATACTTCTCCATATTTACAAGGTCACTATTGTAAACATCAGGGTTATTGCGATAAACCGTTTTTCGGAACTCTCGTCTTAATTCACCTCTTACTGAAATGTTCGTTGGGACTGGTGTGAAATTGAAGTCTTTGATTAACTTCAAAAATGGTGATTTAAGGAATTTAATATCCTTGAAAGGCTCCCAAGGGAGCACTTGAGGACTGTAATTATATGCAACAGCGGCATTGTGGTTTTCCTGGAGTTGCTGCTGTAAGTTGAAATTTGTTCGTATCATTTCACTATAGGCATAGGTAAATGACAGATTTTCAACATCATAAATATGCTTTTTTGCATCAGGTTTTACCTTTACTTTGCGCACATTAGTAAAGTTTATGCTCCTTCTCGTGGTTTCATCAGTTACCTGATCTTCGTATTCTCTGCGTTCTTCTTCTGTTTCCAATGACTGCAGCGTTGCGTCTAACGTAATGTCCGGATTGGCTGGGTCGAACTTTGGCTTAATGGTCGTTTTTTCGTAGCTGACATACATTGGGATCTTTAAACCCAGCTGCTCTGGGAGCAGCTTGTCCAATGTAACGTTAGCTGAAACGTCGTAAGAGGTAGTTTCTTCTCGCGTACGTTCGGCAATCTTTGATTGAATACCGCCAAAACCAAATGTAGTGTGCCTTGCAGTGGCTGTTATATTAGCAAAGTCTGCTAATTTGGTATTTAGGGTTGCATTGGCAGCCCACCCTTTGGTCCTATCAAAGTCGGTTACCCTTAACTCATTGGCCCATATACATACTGATTTAGCCGCCCCGTCAGATCGGGGATTCCTGATACCAATGGTAAGCCAGGTGACTGCACTCATATCAGGATTACCCCTTAATCTAATTCTGTTATTGCCGACATCTTTTGGTCCACTGAGGGGGAAGAGCTCTCTTTTAGATATGTTTTCCCTATCACGCTGTGATTTAAGTGCGTAGAGGGCTTCTATATCTATATCAATCTCATTCTCGACAGGCCAGATGTCTTCTGCCAGTATAGCTCCGGGTTCAGTAATTTTAAGAGGTACTTCTATTTCGTAATAGTTGGAGTCCACATCAGAGCCTAACCTTAAAAATGCTGTAACTTCATCATCCTCTGCGTCTTGACTGTCTGCGTGCAAGAACATTTTTATTCTGCCATAGTTGATTAGGTCAAGAGCTACTTGCTTGTAAACAGCACGAGCATTTCCATCCTCCAGGTCTTCAACGCATACTTGGAGAGATTGCTCATTTAATCTTCTTTCCACTGAAGACGTATTATCTCGGTCCCTGTTAAAACCAGGAGGTAATACATATGGTGATAATGTCTCGCTACCGGCGCCATTTTCTTCAACGTTTACAACAGAAACAGTGAGGTTGGTGAAGTCCTCTGCTTCATTAACCTGATTGAATTTAGGGTCCGCTAATGAGTTATCATACCTTCTCCATCGACTTGCCACAAAGCGAAAGTTTGCCATTCTAAGCACTACAGGTTCAGAAAAGTTAGTAAGATAGGTTCTTAAGTACTTGATTGATTTGAACCCTGATATACCTCCATAAGTTGCATCAGGTTGTCTGATCGGTATTCTGAACAAGTACCATGTTACTTCATCTCCATTTACTTGTTTGCTTACTTTGTCCACCACATATTCATGGCTTTCTAATTGGTTCGGATCAAGATCAATTTTGTATTCATAATACTCCTCCAACTCATTGAGGGTGTTATCACTATTTAAGTCCTCATTGTCCGGAATTGTAGTGGCTGAAGGTGTGTAGAGTCCAGTATTATTGGTGACTACCGGAGAGTTGTTTTCTATACCATTAAAATTCTTATATCGCTCCAGGATTCCAGCATCTTTTGAGTCAAGTTCGTCTCCCAGGAAATAAGTAAAGTCATCGGCTGTTGGGTCAGGGAAGTTTGCAAAGGCTTGAAATGGTCCATATAACTTTTCTTCTTCATTGCTCAAACCATCAAAACCTACGTCCTGATTTGCTCTTGCTGACTCTGAATTATCAAATGCGTTGGTGAGATATTGCTGAGTTGTAACAAAGCCCCAAGGAGAGGTCTCTTTAGCTCCTATTGGGTTGGTGATGTCAAAGCCATTGGCAGGCAGACCATTTTCAAAGGCATGCTTTCCATCTGGTACCAAGTCTTCAGAAATGGAGCCAAGGTTAAAATAGAGATCTCCACCAGTAGTGTTTGGTTTGTTGTTTCCCCTGCCATCATCAATATTTCCGTAGGGTGAGTTGATGAACGGATCCATTAACCAAAACTCAATGTACTCTACATTTGACTTGTCAAAATCTACTTCCGAGCGAATAGCATTGGTCATACCCCCCCAGTTTGATCTTATTTCACTGGAGTTAGTAAATACACCGTCAGTTCCGGCCACCGCAGGGTTTAAATTATACTGCCCTCTTTCTGCAGGATAGTATGCAATATCAAAGATGGGTTGAATATTAATAACATTTGGGTCAAGGTTAGGGAAGATTTCCTGTGGTGTTACCTGTCTTATGTAATGATTTTTAAGATCTTCATCCGAAATTCCTTCTGGCTTTCTTCTGTCACTACGGTAGAAAAGATTATCAACTTGATACCAGGCGACTTTAGCTCGTTTATATCCATACTCCAGATTATTCCGATTGGAACCATTGAACCTGTTATCAGAAGTGCGAGGGGTAGAAGCCAACTTCCAGCTGTTAGGATTGCCTAGCGCAAATGGCGTTGCTGTATTCTCAAAATCATCAATATAGGAGGTGCCCTCGCCATCCACAACGTTGGATGTCCCAGGTATTAGCTGAGCAAATTCAGCGTTGAATGTAATGCTTGATGGTTCCTTGGTTTGAATTAGAGGTAGCTTGTCAAGCATTTTTGTAATGAAGCGAGAGTCTTTCCTTATGTTAATATCAAAGCCATATTTTGTGTTTCTAGTTGGTTCATTACCAACACTCACCCTGGATATCAGAGGCCTTTCATTTAAATGAAGTAATGTAGCCCCAAGGGTGATATCATCATCTACTTTGTAATCCAATCTGGTTCCCAACAGTGTTCTTGACTGAAAATTGAAAAGGTCAGCTTTTTCGTATGAAATGGTCAGTTGCTTGCCTGAGTTGAGTACTCCTTCATTGATGATATTCACTTTACCAAAAGTATAGTCAACTTGGTAATCAACACCCTCCTGCAATGGAGAGCCTCCGGCATAAACCCTAACGGATCCTTCTGCAATATTAAATCCCGGAATAACAATTTCATTAGTCGATCCGGCCTGGAAGCGACCCATGATTACATACTTATTCTTTCCAGAAACTAGTTCGGCATCGTTTCTTGTTTTGTTATACAGTTCTTCGTAAACGTATTTTTCTACCAGTCCTTGCTCTTGGGGTTGAAATTCGTTACGCAGGGGGTCATCGAATGGCTGTAAGTATGGGAAGATGATCAAGCCGGATTCCGGTTCAATAGTTACTCCTTCTACATAGTCAAAATTACCATCTCTTGTAGGGTCTTCATTTTGATTAAGCCTATCCAGACCAAAGATTTCAATCAATGGTTTTGTACTGGCCGTTACACCTTGCTGGAGCTGTGGATTATCTATTCCAGTGTTATCATCACGATAAATTACTCTGAGTTGGAAACCTTCTTCCGCAATGTTGGTTCCATTGAGGTTGTAGATGTTTTTCATCATCAAGTCCCATGTAGGAACTCTATTATCTTGTGCGTCTGTAATGTTGATTTTCCGTGGCCTAAGGAGTTTTAGGAATACGACCTGATCTTCATTAAGATTAGAATAATCTTCGGATAGTTCACCTACTTTATAGCTTTTTCCATTATAGGTGTATTCGTATGCTACTGCGAGAGCTTCATCATTTTGCAGCTTTCTAAAAAGTGTGATATACCCCAGACGAGAATTTACGACATATTCATTTGGAGCTAGTTTACGTGCACTGCTTATTTTTTCAAAATCCAAACCGTTCGATTGAGCTCCAAAAAGGCTTTCAAGCCGTGAAGTTATATCATCTGCGTTTCTGCTGTTTAAACCAAGAAGTTGTTGAAAAAGTGTGTTTGCTCCATTGTAGTTGGCCGTAGCTCCTGCTGTAGGGGAGACAACTGCATCGCGGTAAATATTTGCAGTGTTGGGTTCTGCCAAATCCATGAGGCCAACCACGTTTCTTAAGGTTTGGGTGTCATTGTTTCTATTAACTACATAAACTTCGACACGAGTTACATTTACTCCTGAATTTACAAAGGGTATGCTACTCAGCCATTTTTCATAATTATCTCGGAAAAAATGCCCAAGAAAGAAATGCCTGTTTTCATCATAGTTTGATGCTCGTATCTCAAATTCACGCCCCTGAACACCACCACCATCAATAGTTATTGATTCTGATTTTCCTCTTTGCGTTGAAGCAACACTGGTGACATAGAGGTCTCCAAATTGCATCTGCGCTTTAATACCAAATAGGTTCTGTGCCCCCGTAATCAGGCTATTATTAAGCGGAAGACTTACATTACCGATTTCAAGTTTTTGAAGAATATCTTCTTCATATCCAGTGTACTCTACTTTAAGGTTGTTTTCAAAGTCGAAGGAGTTATTGTTGTCAAAATTTGCGGTAACCTGAAGTTTCTCGCCGATCTTTCCGACCACGTTCATACTTATTTGCTGATCAAATTCAAATCCCCCACTTCTCTGTTGTCGAATAGGGATATTGGGGTTGTTGATCCTTTGCCATCTACCCCCAAAATCCAGGGTAACAAAACCCCTTGGAATGATCTCAACATATGTGCCCCCAAAGATTCGATCAAATATAGGGCTCACATAAATAGGAGGTATAAGATTTCTGCCACTTACAGCACTTTCTCCATCTAATCCTGCTGATCTGTTTTTCCAGTAATCTTTTAGTTGTTGTCGTTCCTGATATCGCTTGAACTCTTCAAAGGTCATAGAAGAGGTTGGTCGGTAATTTAAATCACCTATCTTTTCATAGATGGTGTAGTTCATACCGGTGTCAATTTCAACATCTAACTGAAGACTAGCCGGATCTTGCAGCAATAGAGGTGATGGACTAGTAACATTGCTGAATGGGTCCCCTAAGCGATCTTTAGGTTGAAACGTTGGCTTTCTTGATGGCTCGTATTGTTCGTTTTTTGCTGAATCAAGTTTTGTAGTGTCTTGTTGCTGCAACTTTATCAAATACTTTTTCGTAGAATTTGAAAGGTTAAAGCTTTTATTCTTTGGATCTTCCTCATAGGTAAATCCAGAGCAAATCACGTAAGCGCATAGAATAGCCGAGAGCGATTTATAGATTCTCTTTGAAATCAAAACGTAAGTATTATCACGCGTTTTTTAATGTGAGCTTAATTAATTCCTCCAAAGTAATCGTATTTCCCGAATTTTTCAGGATCCTGTCGATACTTTTTTCCGCCGCAGATTTGTTAATTCCTAGCGTTATCAAGGCGGATAACGCTTCAGAACGCATAGTATTGTGTGAAGTTGATGCTAATTCTGATTCATCAGGATAAAGCCCTTCTTTTTTGATCTTATCTTTTAATTCAAGTATAATGCGCTGTGCGGTCTTTCCACCAATGCCTTTAACTCCCTGAATTGTTTTAACATCTTCATTAAGTATGGCCTGTTTCAGTTCTCCAGAGGAAAGCGAGGACTGTATCATCAAGCCTGTGCTGGGACCCACACCAGAAATGGAAATAAGATTAAGGAACATCTTCTTTTCCAATGGACTTGAAAACCCATAAAGGGAGTGGGAGTCTTCCTTTACATGTAAATATGTATGAAGCATGATGCTTTCTACATCCTTTATATCTCCAAATGTGGCCAAAGAGATATTTACGTGGTACCCAACCCCGTTGACATCTATTATCACGTGGGTTGGGTCCTTGAATGAAAGTTTACCTTTGAGGTATGAAATCATTTTTTAAGGTTGTTATGGTATATCTGGGCGTCCACTACTGCAATGGAAGTCATGTTAATTATTTCTCTAACGGAGCTGCCCAGTTGCAATATATGAACTGGCTTTTTCATACCCAAAAGTATCGGGCCAATAGCCTCAGCACCACCAATTTCCATTAATAGTTTGTAAGCAATATTACCTGCGGCCAGGTTTGGGAAAATAAGTGTGTTTGCACCTTTTTCTGCTAATTCGCTAAATGGGTAGTTATTTTGTTGTATATGGGTATCCAAAGCTACATTGGCTTGGATATCACCATCTATAATAAGTTCCGGGAATTTTTCTTTAGCTAGTTTAACCGCCTGTTGTACTTTTTCGGGTGTTTTGCCTTTGCTTGAACCAAAATTGGAGTAAGACAATACAGCTATACGAGGTTCAATATCAAAGAATTTTACACCACGAGCCGTCATACCTATAATATCCACAAGCTCTTCTGCTGTAGGGTCTACATTTACCGTAGTATCGGAGAAAAAGAACGTCCCCTTCTTATTGGCAATAATGTACATGCCGGCAACTCTTTTTACGTCCTTTTCCATACCAATAACCTGCAATGCAGGAAGTATGGTCTTTGGGTAATCTTTGGTAAGTCCTGAGATAAGTGCATCAGCTTCATCGTGTTCTACCATCATACTTCCAAACATATTTCTTTCACGCATTAGCTTTGTTGCTTCGTACAGTGTTACTCCTTTACGTTTACGCTTTTCATAGTAGAGTTTTGCGAACTTTTCAACTTTCTCGTCTTCTTCATAAGTGTCAATAATAACACATTCGTTCAGTTCAAGTTTATGCTCTTCTATTAAGCCTTCTATAACATTTCTCTTACCTAGAAGAATCGGGAAAGCAATTTTTTCATCTTGGATTATTTGTGCGGCCCTAAGGATTTTAAGGTCATGAGCTTCTGCAAACACTACACGTTGAGGGTTCTTTTTAGCTCTGTTAATAATTCTTGACATTAGCTTCTCATCTATACCAATTCTCTGTTGTAATTCGATATGGTATAGACCCCAGTCTTTTATCTCTGCTCTGGCAACTCCTGTATCCATAGCAGCTTTGGCTACAGCAGGTGATATGGTTGTTATTAATCTTGGGTCAAGTGGCTTGGGGATAAGGTAATCTTTTCCGAACATTATTTTACTATCTCCATAAGCTTTGCTTACCATATCGGGGACAGGCTCTTTGGCCAAATCTGCAATGGCCCTTACTGCAGCCAATTTCATCTCTTCATTAATGGAAGTTGACCTTACGTCTAGCGCACCTCTGAAAATGTATGGGAAGCCCAGTACGTTATTAACTTGATTGGGATGATCGGACCTCCCTGTAGCCATGATAATATCATCGCGGGTTTTCATCGCTGTTTCATAATGTATCTCAGGGCTGGGGTTTGCCAATGCAAAAACAATTGGGTCATTAGCCATGGAAAGTATATCTTCCGGTTTAAGGATGTCTGCAACAGATAGACCCAGAAAAAAGTCAGCGCCATTAATAGCTTCTGATAGTGTTTTTAGCTCAGTGTCGATTGCAAATTCAGCTTTTGATGCATCAAGGTTGTTTCGCTTTTTGCTAATAACACCTTTGCTGTCACACATAATGATATTTTCTTTTCTTGCCCCAAGTGCAATATAGATTTTTGTACAGGCAATTGCAGCTGCTCCGGCTCCGTTAACTACTATTCTTATATCTTCTATTTTCTTGTTTACAAGCTCCAATGCATTAAGAAGCGCGGATGCTGAAATTATAGCTGTTCCATGTTGGTCGTCATGCATCACGGGAATATTCATTTTTCCCCGTAATTCCTGTTCTATCTTAAAACTTTCTGGTGCCTTAATGTCTTCCAGGTTTATCCCTCCGAAAGTAGGCTCCAGAGATTTTACAATTTCTATAAATTTATCAGGATCCTCTTCATTGATTTCTATATCAAAAACATCTATTCCAGCGAATTTTTTAAATAAAACGCCTTTGCCCTCCATTACAGGTTTAGAGGCCTCGGCACCTATGTTTCCTAAACCGAGTACTGCCGTACCGTTAGAAATAACACCTACAAGATTACCTTTTGCGGTGTATTTATAAACATCCTCTTTATTTGCTGCAATTTCTTTACATGGTTCGGCTACCCCAGGAGAATATGCCAAAGCAAGGTCCAGTTGCGAACTCAGAGATTTAGTTGGTACCACTTCTATTTTACCAGGTTGATTCTGAGAATGATAGTTGAGTGCGTCTTGTTTTCGTATTTTAATTGCCATAAGTTGGTGTGTTAGCATAACAAAAAAACTGCTTCATATTATAGCCACTCATTTGCCTATTTTAAGATTAGAAATAGATACACGAGGAGAGGCACTATTTAGAAGCAGCCTTCTTACCCTATATAAGATAAAGTTAATAAATAATCATTAGCTACCAGATGTAGGCAGCTGTTCTTTGATTTTAAAGGTAGACAGAATTACTTCCAGCTCTCTAATATATTCCCGTTGATTTTTGCCGGGACTATAAACAAAGCCTTCGATATAATATAGCCGGCCCAGATCTTCGTC
The DNA here is from genome assembly GCF_016775155.1 of Fulvivirga marina. Classification (GTDB taxonomy): domain Bacteria; phylum Bacteroidota; class Bacteroidia; order Cytophagales; family Cyclobacteriaceae; genus Fulvivirga; species Fulvivirga marina. The sequence goes on from NZ_JAEUGD010000042.1 coordinate 139,775, forward strand.
TACAAGAGTATAGCTTATAAATGGCCCTCCCATAGAGAGATTGTTGGTTTTCCATAAACCCCTCATTTCTACGGCAAAGCTCCCATTAAAGTTTACTTGAGTCGTCTTTACCGGAATGTAGGGTACTTTTGTCTCCGTAATGATATGAGTTTCTGGCATTTCAGGGTCTTCAAATAGTTGGATTCTTGCAATAGAATCCCTTAAGCTTATTATGGCCTCTTGTTCAAAGGATTTTTCTGATTTGTATGGCCGGTAGGTTATGAATAAATTCATGTCGCTTTCAGCATTGATCTGTCTAAACCAAATAAAGCCTGGCTGATTAACCACAAGCTTATAGCCAAAAGGAATACGCATAGAGCATTTATGGTCCTCATTAAGCATTTTAGATAGACCTTCTACTTCTTTTGCTTTATAGAGGCCTGCTGCTAATCGAGTATTTTCTGCCTTGTTAAAGAATTCCTGTAGCTGCTTTTGATTTTCTTCAATATTCTCAACCAACAAGTTCTCATTTTGACCAAAGAGATACATTACTGTTTGACCTTTAGCGAATTCATCTTTCGCAGTGTGTACAAATAGGCTTGGATCTTCCTTAATTTTATCTATAGATGATTTGGTGAAGTAGTTTCTTACAACTCGAGATCCAGGTTTTTTGTCATCAATGGTCATGACAAAAACTAGATTTTTAACGGATTTCAGGATGTCATTGAGGTTCCGAGGATCAACATAGTTGAGCTTAAACATCGATTCCTCTCTAGGCAGTCCACCGACTTCTGCTTTAAAAGTCTTCCTGACTTGTTCGCCAACTTTCCCCTTCCATTTAGAGGAGTCCATCACCACAATTATTTCGCCGGCTTTGCCACTGGCAGGAGGGAGTAGGCCTTTGTTTTTCCGTCCACTGCTATTACCACAAGACCAACATATGACTATTAATATTATTAGGGAAAAGGTGCTTCTCATATCAATATATTCTTTATAGGAATAACCTGTAACTTATAATAAAGTCACTCGGTGCCCTAAAATTAAATAAATGAGAGCAGTTTTACTTAAGGCTAACGATTAGTTTTTGGCCGGGTTTTATGTTGTTGGTTTTCAGCTTGTTCATTTTCTTGAGCTCATCCAGACTGATTTCTGAGAATTTTCTTGAAATATCCCAAAGCGTATCACCAGGCTGTACCACATACATCTTTGAACCGTTTTGTGCAGTGACTATTTGCGTTGTAGATCTTGTGGAGACTCTCGAGCTTCCAGATTGCCATATATTCAGGTGTTGGCCTATTCGTATAGTATTATTTCTTAAGTTATTCCACTGCCTGATATCAGCGACTCTTACATTATACCTTTCAGCTATTTTTCCAAGAACATCACCGCTACGAACTCTGTGAACAATTTTCTCGCGTCCATAGGTGCTTCCAACTGTATTTACCGCGAGTTGTTCTAATTCTTTTCTCCCAACCTTGCTGGCAGAGTCCAGAATAGCAAGTCGATTTAATTCAAACGATTCTTTAATGTCTGCAGGAATTTTAAGGGTATAGCCATTTTTTGTTTCAGGAATGACACTGCGTTTTAATCCTGGGTTAAGCGTTTGTAAATCTTCAATGCATATGTTTACCTGGTTGGCGAATGTTTGAAAGTGTAAGTATTTAGACACATGAATAGTGTCAACTTCCATGCTGTACTCCAGGTTGTTTTCTACAAAGTTATGCTCATGTGCATAATTCATTATGTAGGCAATGGCTATAAACTGAGGAAGGTACGCTCTTGTCTCTCGATGAACATATGGGTAGATTTCCCAAAAAGATTTTTTATATCCTGATCTTCTTATTGCTTTTCTAATGTTGCCAGGGCCCGTATTATAAGCAGCAATGGCTAGCTCCCAGTCACCAAACATATTATAAAGCTGTTTCAAGTATCTACAAGCTGCTTCAGTTGATTTCTCTGGATCCATTCGTTCATCAATATACCAGTCCTGATGTAGGCCGTAGTGTCTTCCTGTATAAGACATAAATTGCCAAAGTCCAACTGCACGCGCTCTTGATACTGCTGTTGGATTAAGCCCAGACTCTACAATAGATAGGTATTTTAACTCTTCGGGAATACCATATTTCTTTAGGTACTTTTCAAATAAAGGAAAGTACAGATTTTTCCTTTTAATGATCATTCTTGTATACTCCCTGTCCTTTACTGCAAAGTAATTTACAAAGGCATGAACTCTGTTGTTATAATGTAAGGGGACCTCGTTTTCTATACACTTCAATCTATCCTTAATAAGATCAAAATCCGCCTCAGCAGGAATAAACTCATAATCTGATGCTGGGAAATAATAATTATCCAAGGTGTCAGACAGTGTAATAGGATTGGTTATAGAGTCGGTAGTATTAAATTTTGCATCGCTTTTCTTAACAAAAAGAAAGCAAGTAGCAATTAGTAATAGTTTTCTCAATTGAGGTTGATTAAGTAATCTGAAAACGCTAGTAATTGATCTTCCTGAAAATCATCAGCCATTATTTGTAGGCCGATTGGTAAACCGCCGCTGTCTGTACCATTGGGAACAGATATAGCCGGCAGACCGGATACTGACGATTGAACAGTGAATAGATCAGCAAGATACATTTCCAAGGGGTCTTCACTATGCTCACCTAGTTTAAAAGCCGTAGTAGGCGTAGTTGGCATAATAATAAAATCATAATTAGAAAGTATACCCTTTGTGTGCTCCCTGATGATTCTCCTTACTTTTTGTGCTTTCGTATAGTAAGCATCATAGTAGCTGGCACTTAATACAAAGGTGCCAAGCATTATTCGTCTTTTCACTTCTTCACCAAAGCCTTCTGTACGTGTTTTTTTATACATGGATTCTAAGTCAGAAGTATTTGGGCTTCTAAAGCCATATTTAACACCATCGAACCTGGAAAGGTTCGAACTTGCTTCAGCAGTAGTGAGAATATAGTATGTAGGAAGTAAATAGTCAAGCAAAGGAAAGTCTACCGCCTCAATTGTATGTCCATCAGCTTTTAGTTTTTCAAGAGCTTCCTGGGTCTTTAGCCTGATTTCTTTACTAATTCCTTCAGCTTCTAAAGTCTCCTTGATGTAGGCAACCTTGATTTTTTTGGAAGGATCAAACTTTGATTTTGAATAGGCTTCGACAGGTTGAGTCGAAACGGTACTGTCAAACTCATCTTTTCCTGCTATTACTTCAAGTGTAATAGCCATGTCCTCCACATTTTTTGAAAAGATACCAATACAGTCAAAGGATGAACCGTAGGCAATCAATCCATGCCTGGATATTCTTGAATACGTAGGCTTAAGCCCAAGTATTCCACAAAAAGCAGCGGGTTGTCTTACCGAACCCCCAGTATCCGAACCTAAAGAAACAAGACACATGTCTGCCTGTACGGCAACTGCTGATCCGCCAGAGGATCCTCCGGGGACACGTTCATTGTCTGCTTCATTTAAAACCGGTCCAAATGCAGAGTTTTCATTAGATGAACCCATGGCAAACTCATCGCAGTTATTACGACCTATGATAATTGCATCTTCATCAATCAGGCGCTGGACTGCTGTGCCATTAAATTGAGACTCGAAAGTGTTAAGAATCTTGCTGGACGCCTGTAGCCCATGGTCTGTATGACAGAAAACATCTTTTAAAGCTACCACCATTCCCGCCAGCTTGCCAGCTGTTCCATTTTTTACTTTTTGATCAACTTCTACGGCTTTTTGTCTGGCTTCATGATCATAAACTTCTAAAAAAGCATTAAGATGCTTTTTAGAATCAATGTTGCCTATATAGTAATCAACAAGCTCAGCACACGTAACTGAACCGGCTTTTAAATCCTTTTGAATAAGACTTAAGGAGGTATACTTTTTCAAGGATGGTTATTTTTTTTCGTCCTCTAACTTTGCTGAATCATCAATGTCTTTTTTGATCTCTTTCGTAGCATCTTTAAACTCTCTGATTCCACGACCAAGTCCTCGAGCTAGTTCAGGAATTTTCTTGGCTCCAAAGAATATCAAAACTACAAGAATGATGATGACCCATTCCCAACCACCTGGCATGCCTAGTGCAAATAAACTTTTCATCTGTATTTTATTTAAAAATTGCGCTGTAAAGATATACATTAATTAATCAACGAGAAAAAAACTCACTTCACATAAGAAGCTAATTAAGGTTGAAAAAGTTCGTTTTAGTTGCGATTTAACCACTGTTGAGGGTCGAGTGCTGTTACACTTTTTCTAACCTCAAACTTTAGTTCTGAAACCCCATCCTTATTCGTGAGGATTTCACCCAATTCCTGACCTGTAGTTACTTTTTGGCCTGTTTTTACTAGCACGTCCTTTAATCCGGCATAAACAGTATAGTAATCTCCATGGTTTATCACAACTGTATTACCTACAAGTGGGATGAAAGCTACTGTTCTCACTTCTCCATTAAATATGGCCTTTACCTTTTCTTTTTCCTTGGTTTGAATGTTGATACCAGTGCTTTGAACGACTATACCTCTAAGTACAGGATGGTTATGTCGACCGAATTTTTGAGAAACGAAACCTGAAACCGGCCAGGGAAGTTTAGATTTATTGTCTGCAAATTCATTGGACAACTTAACGCTTGCATCAGTTACAGTCTTTTCAGCTTTCCTTGCTTTTGCCAACTCTTCCTTAATCAGGTCATTGATCAACTTGTCAAGTTTAGCTACAGCTTCTCTACGCTCGTCAAGGTCTTTCTTTAAGGATTTTTCCTGCTGTTGAAGATTCTGTACCAGTTGGTTTTGGTTTTGCTTTAAACTGAATAGACTTTTGTTTTCTTCCAGCTGTTCGGCCAAAAGAATATTCTTTTCTGACATTTTACTTTCTATTAGCAGTATTTGCGAGCTAAGCGTTTCCTGTACTTTACTGATTTGTTCAGCCTGCTTTTTTCGTGCTTTACCGTACTGATCCATGTACTGCAATCTCATCAAAAATTGGTTGAATGATTCGGCAGAAAAAATGAAGGTAAGCTTATTAAAACCGCTGTTGGCCTTATGGGCTGCATAGACCATAGAAGCATATTCCTTTTTTAGTTGCTTTACATCATCTTCCAGCGATGCTATAATTTGGTTGTTTTCCTCAATTTCTTCGTTCAGAAGGTTGATTTCCTTTCTTATGGAACTGATGAGGTCTTCCTGGGTTTTAATTCTTTGATTAAGGGCACTTAACTGGCCCATGGTGTTTTTCTTTTTACCCGTTGTTTCAGCAAGTATTTTTTCCGCTTCCTGAATTTTTCTCAGATTTTCCTGCTTCTCTTTCTGAAGCTGTGCTTTGGATTTTTGAGCAATGGAGGCAGATGTGCTAAAAAGTAATAAGAGGAAAAATATTCCAAAAAGTTTTTTACTTACGCCCATATTTTTTTGGAATGTTAAAAGGGAATTTTAACTCCTTGTCTTCGATTTCAGCCTTGCTATATTCTAATTCAATTACAGTGTTGAGAGTCCCAGACTTGCCTTTGTAAAATAATGAAATAATCTCCGAAAAAGGAAATGCGTGAGTCCCTACCATTTGAAAATCATAATAGCGGATTACTGCGGAATTTTTTGAAGGTTTTTCGAGCATTTCTACGCGCTCGATCTTCATGGTTTTTGGGTTAACATAATTGCTAAAGTTAACTGATCCGGATTGTTGTTTGAGAATATAAAAGCTCTCATCTTTTATGACATCATCGGATCGGCTTCGGTTAACAAGTAAATTGCCTAGTGCAGCAGCCTGTATAGCATCATAGTTAACTTCAAAGTTAAATTGCTTGGTCAGAGAGTCGTAGTTAAAAACATAATATTCTTTCTTTACCATGTTAACTATTGTAATAGAGTCTTTGCTTATCAGGCATCGGGCTCCTTGTATACCTACCGATGAAAAGGCTATCCATATAACGCTATCTTTTTTGATTCGTATATTTGCCTTGGCCTTTATATCTAGTTCATCATCTTTATAATTGATCTTGGCCTTTCCTGAAAAGTACTCAAAGTCTATTTGTTGAACCTCTAGTTTATTCTTATCAAGGAAATTCCAGTTCACACCTGAGAGGCGCTTGCTACATGAAGAGGAAATAACCAACAGTATGCAGGTGATAAAGAGGGCTGTTCTGTTATTCATAGAGTTTGCGGTCAGCTATCTTTTTGTCTATCAATTCGGAGTTTGGGTTGAGACCTTTGGCTACTTGCCATTGTTTTACAGCCTCATCTATATTGCCTAATTTATACAGGATATCCCCATAATGCTCATAATGTATTGCAGATGCATCACCTGTTGAAATTGCTTGTTCTATAACCTTTTTGGCTTCTTTGTATTTCCCTCTCATGTATAAAACCCATGCATAGGTATCCAAAAAAGTAGCATTATCAGGGTTGTCTTTTACGGTTTTTGCAGACATTTTTTCAGCCTTTTCCAGGTTATCTTTTTTTAGCGCTAGAAAGTAGCTGTAATTATTTAGTACTGAATAATTGTTTGGGTCATAATCAAGAGCAGCCTCAAATGCTTTGTAGGATTTTTCGTACTCCTTATTGCCGTTGTATGCGTCTCCTAGCATACTGTTAAAGGCGTTTACCAAAGCCAGGTTCGCAGAAGATAATCTTTTGCCATGCTCTAGTGCAGCAACAGCCTCCTCATAATGACGTTTTTGAAGGTGAGCAATACCGTTGAAATAGTATAGTGTACCTTGGTTTGGGAAAAGTTCAAGAGCTTTGTCCGAGATCAGTAATACACTATCCATTTTATTTAATTCTGTAAGTATTTGTAGAGAGTTTTGCCATACGGCAAAGTTTGACCCATCTAATTCCAGCGAGCGAATGTATTGATCTTTGGCTTGTTGATTTTTTCCAACCGCCTGAAGCAAATCACCGTAGATGGTATGAGCGTCTGCGATATCTGGATGAGTATTTACCAAAATTTCGCCCAATCTCAATCCAAACCTGCTCAAATCATCAGGAGATAAGTCAATCCTATACTCTGCCAAAAGTTGAATTTTATTTTCAACACTTAGGTCGGGACTCTTAAAGGCAAGTTCAATGTTTTTGACAGCCTCTTCTACGTTGCCTTTTTTCCTTTGAAGCTCAGATAGAACCAACAACGATTGGGAGGCTTCGTGGTGATCTTTGATAAAGCTTTTCAGGTAAACAATAGCCTCTTCGTTTTGATCATTGGATATCAGTATCTCTGCCTGTTTTAGAATATAAGCCTCTTCTTCTGGGTATGCCGCAATTAGTCGGCGGCCCTCTTCAAGAGCCTTTTGAAGGTTATTGTTTTGTAAATATATTTTTTGCTTTTGCGTAATGATCTCCTCGGATATACCGTAGGCTGCCTCTATTTTATTGTAAGTGGACAAAGCATCATCATACCTTTGTTGATATATATAAATAGCAGCCAATTCAAATAAATATTGATCGGTATTTTCAAGCCTTCCGATCATCTCTTCATAAGTTTCTGCAGCCCGGCCGAAGTCTCCTAGCTGCGTATAAATGTCAGCAGCAAGTACATAGAAATATTTGTTGCTTTGATCCAGACTTAGAGCTTCCTGAATATGGGCAAGAGCTTTTTCCATCTCATTGCCCTGAGCTAATATCTGAGCTATTTTATAGTAAATGGTAGCATTATTGGGGGCTACTTCTAAAGATTTTTGAAATAGAACCAGAGCCTTAGCATAATCTTCAAGTATATAATATTTCTCACCTTCGGTAAAGTAAAATTCCGCCTCTCTTAGTTTAGACTTAGAAATATTACTTTTGTTTTTTGTCTTTTGACCAGAAGCATCATGTGCAGATATCACTGAAATTAAAGAACAAAAAATGACTGCGATGATATAATGTTTGCTAAAACCCATCAAAAAATTTACTGATTATTGTATGGAGTTGTAATCCCCTAAACTCAGGTCATCAGATTTACCTTCAAAGCTAACGTAATTCCCCAAGATTGAGTTTTTGAAATTGGCGTTATTTATTTCGGTATTTGTCTGAATGATAGAATTTTGAATTACAGAACTCTTAATTATAGTATTTTCACCTATCGAAACATGAGGACCTATTACAGAGTTCTCTAAAACGACATTTTCCCCAATAAAAACAGGGGGAATAATTACAGAATTTTTCTTTTGAACAGTTTTAGCTTCCAGGTCTGAGTCCTTGATAAACTCCAGATATCTTTTGTTTGTATATACAGTGGCGTCTTTATTTCCACAGTCCAGCCATTCAGAAACCTGACCAGGGCTAAATTTAGCACCCTTCTTTTTCATGTTCTCCAGTGCATTGGTCAACTGGAACTCACCTTTATCCTTGATATTATTGTCAATCAGATATTGCATTTCCTTTTTGAGAAACTCACCATCTTTGAAGTAATAAATACCAATGATGGCAAGATCGGAAACAAAGGTGTCCGGTTTTTCCACAAAGTCCGTGATGTTTTGATTTTCATCAACTTTAATAACTCCAAAAGCAGAAGGATCATCCACTTGCTGAACCCATATAATACCATCTTTTGTAGCATCCATTTTAAAATCCGCTCTAAAAAGAGTATCAGCAAATGCGACGATTACATTGCCTGCCAAAAGCTTTTGGGCACATAAAATAGCATGAGCGGTACCCAATTTTTCATCCTGATAGAATATGTGCCCTTCGCCACCTACAGAGCTGGCTATCTGTTTTAGGTTTTCTTCAACATCTTTGCCGAAATCCCTGCCAATGATAAAGCCAATTTTACCAATGGAAGTATCACATACCTTGGCTATGTCCTCAACCAGTCGCTGAACTATAGGCTTGCCAGCAATGGGCATTAGTGGTTTAGGAACAGTCAGTGTGTGAGGACGTAATCTCGTGCCTCTTCCGGCCATAGGAATTATTATATTCATGTGATATATCTCTATTAAGTATGTTCAAAATAAGCTTGCTGAGGTGGCAAAACTAATGAAATAAGTTCTAATTTTTAATCAAACGCGGTTTTTCCAAAAAGTAGATGGCGATTACAATTATTATGGAAATAAATATACGGGCTATGCTATCTATCACAAAATCACCATATTCCAATAGCATTGACATTGCAATGAGCGTGCATGACACCAAAAAATATGGTAATAATACTTTGAAGTTATAAGGGATAGGATAGTGCTTTTGTCCTTTAAAATAGCAAAAGAGGGTCATACTGCCATAGCAGAGTACTGACGTGATGGCGCAACCCAAATAACCGATCAGTGGTATAAGTATGAGGTTTCCGACAATGGTGACAAGTGCCCCCGCAATACTGAAGTACATGCCGTAGGCTGTTTTATCCGTTAGTTTGAACCAAATGCTGAGGTTTATGTAAATACCATAGAAAAACTTTCCGAGCAGGAGTATGGGTACGAGGTATAGAGCCAGTCGGTATTCAGGGTTACGAAGGAATATGAAGCCAATCAAATCAACATTAATGCTGACGAGAACTAGAATCAAAAGGCTTAAAAGTACAAAATAATGCATAACCCTGGCAAATAGGTCAGGGGCCTCAGGGTCTCTAGCATTGCTGAAAAAGAAAGGTTCGCCAGCGTAGCGGAATGCCTGAATAGCAAGCATCATAAAAATGCTTAGCTTAAATGTTTGGCCATACACCCCGACGGCGCCGGTGCTTGTCAGGTTATCATAAAAGTCATCTGGAAGTAGTTGTTCTAAGAGGATCTTGTCCAACTGTTCGTTAAACATTCCGGCAACACCAGTTATCAGAATTGGAAACGCATAGATTAATATAGGTTTAAGTTTATCCCTTTCAACCCTGATCCTGATTTTTGATACTGACTTCCAAAGCATGGGAATTAGCAATGCATTGGCAATTAGGTTGGCAAGAAATATATATCCGATCCCTAAATTGCTATTGTATACTGACTCTATAAACGAATATCCTGGCCATTGATTAGAAATTAAGAATGGAATGGCCATGAGGAACAGGATTTGCAGGCCAACATTAATGATGATGTTCAACATCTTGGCTGTGGCAAATAATCGAGCCTTGTTCTCTAAACGTAATCTTGCAAATGGAATGGCCAGTATACTGTCTATCCATAGAATGATGGCCAACCAAACAATTAATGTCGAGGCGTTAGGGTAGCCGATGGCAATGGCTATTTCTGTTGCAAATAGTAGTATCAGTGCAGAAAACAGCGTGCTTACAGCAACTACTGCAGTGCTGGTGGTATTGAAGGTGGTGGATAATTTATCTTTTGTGGCAAACCGAAAAAAGGCTGTTTCCATTCCAAAAGTATAAATTACCATCAAAATGGCTACATACGCGTATAAACCTGTAACAACGCCAAGGTCTTCTGAATCGGGAAATACTTGAGTGTGAAGCGGTACCAAGGCATAATTAAGAAGTCTTCCAAGTATACTGCTAATTCCATATACAGCGGTTTGACTCGCCAGACTTCTTAATTTACCCATTTAGAGTTTGATTACTCGCCTTTAAATTCGGGTTTTCTTTTTTCAATGAAGGCTTTGGTGCCCTCATGAAAGTCTTCTGTTTTTGTGCAATTAGAAAAGAAATTAGCCTCGGCTTGAAACCCATTCTCTTCTGAAGAGTAATAAGCGTTAACACAATTGATAACCATGCCGACAGCTAACGGGGCTTTTGCAATAATTTTGCTCATTATTTTATTACTGAGCTCCATCAACTCCTCCTTGGTTTCTACAACGTGGTTTACCAGTCCGATGCTTTTTGCATCTTGTGCGGTGATCATGTCACCTGTGGTCATTAGCTCCAAAGCTTTGCCTTTACCAACAAGCTGAGTAAGTCTTTGTGTGCCACCATACCCTGGAATGATACCAAGGTTCACTTCTGGTTGTCCGAATTTAGCATTTTCGGAAGCAATACGTAAATGGCAAGCCATGGCAAGTTCACACCCGCCACCTAATGCAAAGCCATTAATTGCAGCAATAATAGGTTTTTCACATTGTTCGATCAGGGAAAATACTTCCTGGCCATTCTCTGCAAATTTCCGGGCATTTAGCTCGTTCAGTTCTGCAATCTCTTTAATATCGGCACCTGCAACGAAGGACTTGCTACCTTCACCAGTAATAATGCAACCTTTGATCTCTTTGTTATCATAAACGTCCTGGATAACAGTTCTAATCTCTTCAATGGTAGAAGTGTTCAGTGCGTTGAGGTGTTCAGGTCGCGATATAGTTAAGGTCAGTATCCCGTTGCTAATTTCCTCAGTCAGGTTTTGGTATAAGCTCATAAAAATTTCTTTCGACTAATGTAGCTCAAATATACGAGAGAATGAGCAAACGAAAAATCACAAATCACGTATAAGGATTAATTTTACATATCTTATCTTATGAGATAGTGTTATTTTAAGATTATTTTTCCTAAATTGGGAATATTTTGTAATATTATTGTTTATAAGCGGCTGAAATTCAATAAAATACGTAATTTTGGCATGATTGGTCTGTAAATTGAAACAGCATGTTTAGGTAATCATTTAAGTTGTATTTATTACTTAGGTTACTTTTTCTGGAAAAAACAAATAAATGCACAGGGAAATAACAAAATCATGAAAAATTTTATAATAGCATCGGTTCTAGGGTTGACGATGCTTACAAGCACTGAACTTTTTGCGCAGTGCTCCTACACCCAAAGTGGAAATCTGTCTTCAACTATTTCTTTTTCAAGTATTATCAATTGTCCGAACGGAGATGTAGTATTGGATAATATGAATTCAAATCCTGCAGGGGATGGTAAAGTGATTTTCGACTCTGATGTTACCCTTAACAGTTTGACGGTTAACTTTGCTAATGGTAATAAACCTGTTGAATTTATCATTCCTGCGGGAGTTACTGTCACCATCACAACTAACCTTACATTTATTGGGCAGCCGGATAAAGGGAAAACCCTTACGGTTTATGGAACTTTAATTGTTGGTAATACTCTTGATTTTGGATCAGTTCAATTTGAAATTGATGGAACCGGTACAATAGATGCATCTGCAATTATCGGTGCTGATGCCGTTACATGTTCTGGTCCACAAAGTGATGGAACTTGTCCTTTAGTTACAGCAGGTTCTTGTGATGACGGTGGAAATGGGTTTTGTGGAGCTGATGTTTTGCCGATAGTTTTGACATATTTTGATTCGAAGTCTACAAACCATGGTGTGGAATTAAAGTGGGGGACAGCCTCAGAAGAGAATAATGACTACTTTACTATTGAAAGATCGGCCAATGGAAGCCACTTTGAAAAAATAACTACTGTTTCTGGAGCAGGAACTCATACAGGAAATCTTGATTATACTTATTTTGATAAGAGTCCTTTAAAAGGGAGGTCTTACTACAGGTTGTCTCAAACAGATTTTGATGGTACTACAGTTTACTTCGATATACTAGCTGTAGACTACACAACTGTAAAAGAAGTCTCGGTCTATCCTAACCCGGCTAACATCCTGGACATGTTGACCATACAGACAGGGGCAGATAGTGATGAGGATATTGAGCTTTCGATCTACGGTAGCACTGGTGAGTTGCTGAAGTCAGAAGTAGTTCATGGAAGTGGCGCAGTGACTATTCAGAATGATCTCTGCGCCGGATTCTATACTCTTCAAGTTAGATCAGGGCAAGTTGTGATCTCAACCCGTCTGGTGGTTCAGTAGGTCTCTCAGTCCGCTGAGGATGGTAGAAGTCATTTTCGATAGATCAAATTGATGCTGCCATCCCCACTGTTTTCTGGCTTCAGAGTCATCTATTGAGTCAGGCCACGAATCTGCAATAGATTGTCTGAAATCGGGGTTATAAGTTATTGAGAAATTTGGCAGGTGTTTCATGATTTCGCCTGCTATTTCTTTTGGTGAAAAACTAATCGCCGCGACATTATAACTTGATCGTATTTGTATTTTTTCCTTGACGGCTTCCATAAGATCAATGGTGGCTTTAATAGCATCATCCATGTACATCATTGGTAAATAGGTGTTTTCTGAAAGAAAACTTTCATAGGATCCATCTTCTAAAGCTTTGTAAAAAATGTCAACAGCATAGTCGGTGGTTCCGCCTCCAGGTTTAGATTTATACCCAATTAAACCGGGATATCTTAGGCTCCTTACATCTACGCCATACTTTTCAAAATAATATTCACACCATCTTTCTCCCGCTAGCTTGCTTATGCCATATACAGTATTTGGATCCATTACGGTATGCTGAGGAGTATTCAGGCTCGGTGTGTTTGGTCCAAATACAGCAATAGAGCTTGGCCAGTAAATCTTTTCAAGGTTTTTATCTCGGGCAAGTTCAAGTACATTTAATAAACTGTTCATATTGAGATCCCAGGCAAATTTCGGATCTTTTTCTCCTTTAGCGGAGAGAATAGCAGCCAGATGGTATATCTGTGAGATAGTATGCTTATCGACAATGTTTGCCAAGTCGGTTTTATTCAGCACATTAAGGATTTCAAATGGTCCGTTGGCTAAATCCCCGTCAGGTTCCCTTAAATCGGAAGCTACTACATTATTATCTCCGTACATGCTTCTGAGTGTTAATGTTAATTCAGAACCTAATTGCCCACAGGCACCGATTACCAATATTTTGCTCATCTTATCACATTAAAAATTTGCTGGTGCGAAATTACCAATTAAATGGTGTGCAAACCAAATCATTTGCTACTATTGCCCATCCAATAAAGTTTTTATATTTGCTACACGGGCGTATGGATTTTCAAGAATATTTACATAGTAAAAAAATAGATTCTGATGCTTTTAAACAGGCTCATTCATTACAATGGCATGAATGGCAGTCTGTATTTGATCAGATGCATCCTAAAAGTTTTTCTTCACAGAAGCTTTTTCTTATTAACTCTCTAAGACATAAGTTTCCCTATGATCCACCTAAAGAAGTGGAGGAGAGGAAAGTTAGCTCGAAGAAGCCTGTAATGCCGAAACCTCCTAAAAATCTGGAACAGGATGAGAAAAAAGATGTCAGTCCTGAGACTAAAGCCAATCCAAAGGCAAAAGTGAAGCCCTTAATGAAGGCTAAGCCAAAGGTGTCGACAAAGCCGAAAATACCACCTAAGCCGGGTAGTCAAGGTCAGGAGAGTGAAAATAAGCCTAAATTCAGGCCCAAACCGGTGATCAAGAAAAGACCGAAAACTGATTGATAAATTATGTACAATACATTAAAAAAGAAACTACAGGATGAATTGGCTTCCATTAAAGAAGCAGGCTTGTATAAGAAAGAAAGAATTATAACAACACCCCAAGGAGCCGTAATTAAGACACAAGATGGCAAGGAAGTTATAAACTTTTGTGCTAACAATTACCTGGGACTTTCATCACACCCGCGAGTTATAGAAGCCGCGAAAGCCACTATAGATACTCATGGTTATGGGATGTCTTCTGTTAGATTTATTTGTGGAACTCAAGATATACATAAAAAACTAGAACAAAAGATCTCAGAGTTTCTGGGGACAGAAGATACCATTCTTTATGCTGCTGCATTTGATGCAAATGGAGGTGTTTTTGAACCATTGTTTGGCCCGGAAGATGCTATTATTTCTGACGCACTGAACCATGCTTCTATTATAGATGGTGTTAGACTGTGTAAGGCTATGAGGTATAGGTATAACCATAACGATATGGAAGACCTTGAAGTGAAGCTGAAGGAGGCAGATGTTGCAGGAGCAAAGGAAAAGATCATTGTAACTGACGGCGTGTTCTCTATGGATGGAACCATTGCTCAACTGGATAAAATTTGTGATTTGGCAGATAAATATAATGCACTGGTGATGTCAGATGAATGTCATTCTACCGGTTTTATGGGCAAGACTGGTCGTGGGGTTCATGAGCACCATGGAGTGATCGACAGAATGGACATCATTACAGGTACTTTAGGTAAGGCCTTAGGCGGCGCATCCGGTGGTTTTACTTCTGGTAAAAAGGAAATTATTGAAATTTTGAGACAAAGATCTCGGCCTTATCTATTCTCCAATACACTGGCGCCATCTATTACGGGAGCTTCTATTGCAGTTATTGATATGCTCAGTGAAACCACTCAATTGAGGGATAAACTTGAGGACAATACGAAGTATTTTAGAGAAGAAATGACTAAGGCTGGTTTCGATATCAAGCCAGGAAGCCATGCTATTGTTCCTATTATGCTGTACGAGGCTCCTTTAGCACAAAAGTTTGCGGATGCACTTTTGGAAAAAGGGATATATGTAATAGGGTTTTTCTATCCAGTGGTTCCTAAAGGGCAGGCTAGAATCAGAGTACAGATGTCTGCAGCTCATGAACGTGAACATTTGGATAAGGCTATTCAGGCTTTCACTGAAATAGGTAGAGAACTGAAGGTTATAAAATAATGTTTATTGAACAACTGAAAAATCCCTTCTTGTGCTTCAAGAAGGGATTATTTATAAGCTGAATATTGTGAATAAAGCCTGATCAGGCTCTTGCTTTGGCTTCATTTATTGAAGTAGCTTTTGTTTCCTTTTCAACAGATTCCTCCATTGCTTCTTCTTTTTTCTCGTCTTCAGTGGTGAGGTAATCATTTATTTTCTTTCTGAGCTCTTGGGGCGATAGGTTATGCAGGAGCTTGCCATTTCTTGCCAAAGAAAACTGACCTGTTTCTTCCGATACAATAAGTACCATGGTGTCTGTAATTTCAGACATGCCTAAGGCGGCCCTATGTCTTAGACCAAACTGTGCAGGTAGTGCATCATTCTCTGAAACAGGCAATATACACCTTGCAGCCTTTATTTTGCCTTTGAAGATAATCACTGCACCATCGTGGAGCGGACTATGTTTATTAAATATAGAAAGCAATAAACGTTTTGATAAATAGGCATCTATAATGTCCCCTGATTCTGCATAGAATTTTAGTTCAGAATCTTTAGATAATACGATTAGTGCTCCGGTATTTGTGCCTCCGAGAGTTTTAGCAGCCTCAATGATCGGAGTTATGTTATAAGCTTCTTTTGAAGTTCGGCGTTTCCATACAAAAAGGCCGTTGAAGAAATTGCCTTTATTAAAGTCTGTCGTTTTTCCGATTAACAAGAGGAATTTTCTGATTTCGGGCTGGAACAATATAATGGCAGCGAGTACACCAACGCCCATAAACTGACCAAGGATCAATCCCAATAACTCCATCTGGGCAGCCCTTACGATAAGGTATATTAAGTATAGCGACAGTACACCGAGAAAAATCTTAACGGCAACGCTGCCTCGCATCAGTTTGTAGACTTGATAGAGGAGAATACTTACCAGCATGATGTCAATTACATCAACCCAACTGACTTCCAAAAAACCTATGCTGAATAAGTAGATCAATTTTCTATATTGTTATAAGTTAAATTAAAAAGTTTTACCGTTTCAACCGCCTCTTTTACATCATGGACTCTCAAAATTTGTACTCCATTGAGGAGGGCAATTGTATTCAGAACAGTGGTTCCGTTCAGAGCTTCTGAGGGGGGAATACCAAGTTTTTTGTAAATAAATGATTTTCTTGAAACTCCTGCTAACAATGGAAGCCCTAAAACCTTAAAGTAATTCAAATTTTTTAGTAAAGCATAATTCTGATCCATCGTTTTGGCAAAACCAAAACCGGGATCAACTACTATATCTTTAACACCTCTCGAATGTAATTCGCTCACTTTTTTCTCAAAAAAATTAAGAATTTCAATCAAAATATTGTCATAAGATGTTTTTTGCTTCATCGTTTGTGGCGTGCCACGCATATGCATTAGTATATATGGTACTTGAGCATCAGTAACCACATCATACATTCGCTTATCTAAGTCGCCCCCAGAGATATCGTTGATGATATCTGCTCCTGCCTCGATGCTTTTTTCGGCTATGGTGGCTCTGAAAGTGTCAATAGACAGGTATACATCGGGCAGTTCCTTCCTAATGTTTTTGATGTGAGGGATAACCCTTTTTAGCTCATCTTCTGTAGAGATATTCTCGGCACCCGGGCGAGAAGAGTAACCTCCGATGTCAATAATATCAACACCTTCATCTACCATCGAACGAGCTCTTTCCAAAACAGCTTTTTCGTGGGTATATCTACCTCCATCAAAGAAAGAATCAGGTGTGGTGTTGAGGATTCCCATAACTAGGGGAGTCTGCAAACTGACTATATTTCCGCCAATGTTGAGTGTATTTTTACCCGAAAAAGGTGTATCTTTCGCCACGTTTAAAGAAGGTTATATTTATAAATAAACATTAAAATTGATAGATAAAACGGTCAGCGAATATAAGCAGGTAATACAGGAGTGTAAAGGACTTTTTGAAAAGAAAACAAAAGATTATGGTACTGCGTGGAGGATATTAAGACTTCCTTCCATTACTGATCAGATATATATTAAAGCACAGCGTATACGTTCCATTCAGGATAAGGGGCAGCAAAAGGTTGGGGAGGACGTAACCTCAGAGTTTGTCGGGATTATCAATTATTGCATAATGGCTATCATTCAGATAGAGTTAAAAGATAATACCAATCTGGATCTTAAATATGAAGAACTTGAGCCGCTGTATGATCGTATAGCAGAGGAGACCCTTGATCTTTTGCAGAATAAAAATCATGACTACGGTGAGGCTTGGAGAGAAATGAGGGTTAGTTCTATTACTGATATTATACTAATGAAGCTTCTTCGTGTGAAGCAAATAGAGGATAATCAGGGTAAGACTTTAGTGTCTGAAGGCATTAAAGCTAACTATCAGGATATGATCAATTATTCAGTGTTTTCGTTGATAAAACTTAATTATTTAGTTAAATGATAAAGAAGGGAATTGATATTTTTTCGAGAGTTTTTGTAGGTGGGCTATTTATCTTCTCCGGGCTGATAAAACTTAACGACCCTATAGGTACCAAGATAAAACTGGAAGAGTATTTTGATGTGTTTTCTGCCGATTTCGGTTCCTTCTTTGAATTGTTTATACCTATTGCTTTGCCTTTGGGGCTTGTACTTATTGTGCTTGAAGTGGTGTTAGGGATTGCGGTTCTTATCAACTATAAAATGAAGACTGCAACCTGGGTGCTTTTATCCCTGATGGTCTTTTTTACCTTTCTGACGTTTTACTCAGCATATTTTAATAAGGTAACTGATTGTGGATGTTTTGGTGATGCTATTCCTTTGACCCCGTGGGAATCTTTTTATAAAGATATTATCCTGATGGTTTTTGTTTTGCACTTATTCTGGTATCGAAAGCGATTTGAGCCGATGCTTCGCAGCAGACCTGGTCATTTTATTATTGGTGCAGTAACGGTTATTTCATTTGGTCTGGGTATTTATGCAATTCAACACCTCCCCTATATTGATTTTCGTCCTTATAAAATTGGAGCAAGTATTCCTGAGAATATGATTGCTGAGGAGACTCCAAAGCTTCAATATACTTTCAAAGGCTCTGATGGTGAATTGATAGAATCAGATAAATTCCTTATGCCGGATGACGGTTACGAGTATATATCTTCTATGGTAGCCAACCCGAAAAAGTCAACACCAAAAATTACCGACTACCAGGTTTTGGGGATTGATGGTGAAGATTTTACCCAAGAGTCATTTGAAGGAGCAAAACTGATCCTTGTGTTTTATGATACTCAAAAAGCTAATAAGGAACATATTAAGGATATAGCTGCTTTAGTGAATGGTCTAGACGCTGCAATAAAACCTATTGTGCTGACCTCTGCAAGCGAGAGTGATTTTGAAGCTTTGCGTCATGAGTACCAGTTGGCAGTTCCCTATTATCAAACAGATGCAACTGTATTAAAAGCTATGATAAGGTCTAACCCAGGTGTTATGCTATTTAAGCATGGTGTTGTTTTGGGAAAGTGGCATTATAATGATGTGCCTTTGGCAGAAGCAATTAATGAGCTTGCACTATAAAATTTTCCTCGTTGGCATGCCTGGTTCAGGGAAGTCTACTGTAGGTAGGCAGTTGGCTGATAAACTGAATATGACAGTTGTTGACCTAGATGAAAAAATTGAAGAGCAGGCTCAAAGTTCCATTAAAGAAATATTCACTCACCATAGTGAAACTCATTTCAGAGAACTCGAGCAAAGTGCGTTAAAGGTGGTTGCTCAAATAGATGAAAGCCTTATTATATCTACCGGAGGTGGGGCTCCTTGTTTTTTTGATAATATGGATGTTATCAAGAGTAGTGGGGTGAGTGTTTTTGTGGATACTCCACTAGAGGAACTTATTGTTCGACTTAACGCATATGAAAAGGGTAAGCGGCCAAAGTTTTCATCGCATGAGGGTTTAAGAGAGCAACTTGAAAAACTGTATACGGATAGGTTGCCTTTTTATCAACAGGCTGATTTGAGATGGGTTAGTACCAAGGAGACAGTTGATCAATTAATAGTCAGGCTAAAAGAATTAAAAAAGCTCAACTGATTATTTCCAGTTGAGCTTTTTTTAACCTGTGATTTATTGATATCCTTTTAGAAAAAGAATCCTACTGAAATGGTAGCTGTGGTATTTGTATTTTCTACCTCAGCTACTGATGCACCAGGGTAAGGCATAATGGTGGAATTTCTTCCAAGGCTGTTTACAATGCCAAGATCAACAAAGAAATCTTTAGTCCTCATACCTCCACCGATGGAGACTTTACTTTCACTATTGTCTATATTATCATCTGTTGGGTCTCCAAGATAGTTGAAACCAGCTCTTACCCTAAACATATCAAATCTAAACTCAGTACCCAGCCTGTAATTGAATGCTGACTCAAATTGATCAACAACTTGGTTATAATCTGAAAAAGTAAATCCATCATCACCATTATTTAATTTGGCTCCACTATAATTAACTCGTTCAATATCAGTGCTGATAAAACCAATTTTTCCGAAGAAGAAAGTAGCCCCTGCGCTAATGCGTGAAGGTGTTGAAATATTGTAGTTAAAAGGCTCATATGTTATAGTCCAGTCGTGGTATGCATTACGATAATCAGTAGAACTTGTATAATCTGCTTGTAGGATTGTTTCTTGAGTTTGCTCCATGCCATAATAGCTAGGAGTGGTGTACGATGTTCCTAATAATAGGAAGGGCAAGGGACGTGCTATGATTCCAAAAGTGGCATTGATACCTATGCCACTGATATTATAGTTGTCGATCAGTGTAAGCCTTCTTAAAGTGGCTTGGGTGGGCTCTTCTGTATATATTCTTTCCACATCTCTATCTATTGAAAGAATACCTATGCCAGCGCCAAAGTAAACTCGGTCATTATAGTTCCCTCCATATGAAATTGAAGTCTGGTAGATCCCTCCTTTTGAGTTAATGACCTCTCGTTGTTTTGTTGGGTAGTTTAGCTCAGGAAATGCAGGAATGTAAATAGGGTTGCCGCTATTATCAGTAAGTAAGGCTCCATTTTCATCTGTAGCATATATGTCTCGGTCAACAATAGATTCAGTCGCACTAATAGGAAATACATCAATAAGGTAAGTTTCATACGCAAGCTCTACAAAGCTATTACCATTATAGGTGAGATTTCCATTGCCGTCAATTCCTGAGCTTAATACTGTATATTCTATGAAATCTTTTGGATGGTTGGCATCCAATACTATATCTCCATTGGAGTCAACCGGATTGTATGAATTCCCTTCGTAAGTGATTCTGTTTTGAAAATCAGCGATTCGATTTAGACTGAGTCCAAAGGAACCTCCCCGCCATTTGCTCTCTACCAGATCGCCTTTGGTTTTGTTAAGCACTACACCCAGGTTGGCAAAATTCAGATTCAATTTAGAGTCATTGACACTGCTTTCCAAGTAGTCGGAGGAAGAGCTTATTACATTTAATGTAGGACTAAAGGAGAATTCTGAACGGTTGAAAAACCCAAGCCCTGCGGGGTTTGAAGAGGCAGAACTGATGTCTCCACCCAATGAAGTTTGTGCACCGCCCAGTCCCTGCATTCTGGCTGATCCGCCAAGATATGTTCTGCTCATATCTAAGACTGTTGCTGAAAAATCTCCTGCATCTTGTGCTTTGACAGTTATCACCAGGCAAAGCTGTAGCAGGCTTATAGGTATAAGCTTAATTAATCGGTTCATGAATTAATGATCTTTGAGTATTTACAAATTAGTTACCCCCTCTTCTTGATCGGCTACTTCCGCCACTACTTGATCTGCTGGAAGAACCAGAGCTTCTGGAGCGACTTCCGGAAGAGTATGAGCCACTACTTCTACTGTTACTACGAGATCCGGAAGAGTAACCGGAAGAACTACTTCTGGATCTGCTGCCAGAAGAGTATCCACTGTTAGACCGCGATCTGCTAGGAGCATTGTAGCCGGAAGAAGACCTGCTGTTGGACTGCGATCTATTATTGTAATAATTTGAATTATTATTTCCGGAAGATCTATTGTATGAAGAAGATCTGCTACGGTTTGTGTTTCTTGATTCTGTTGAGTAATTAGAAGTAGACCGTGACCTGCTATTGTAGGTCCTGCCGTTTGTTGTATTGTCATTTGATGAACCAGATACGGCTTCCCTTGACCTTCTATAATATCTGCTTTGTGTATTACTATAGTCTCTCGATGTTGACTGAGTGGCAACTCTACTTGTTCTTCCATTACTGATATCCCCATCAGAAGAAGTTGTTGTTCTTCCATTTCTGCCTCCATTGCTCACTAAGTCGCCACTTCTTGACGTGCTAGGACCTCTTTTAACGGTTCTATTACTCCTGGTTTCGTAGTTATTAATTATCACGTAGTTATTTCTGTAAGGGTAATAGCCGCCGTATCCATAGTAAGAGTTGTAGTAATATGGTGAGCAGAAAGGATCATAGTATGATGAGTACCAAGGATCATAGTAACCTCCCCAGCCGCTACCCCAGCCGTATCCTATTGAGAAGCCCGAATACCATCCGCTTCTCCATCCCCAGGTGTTGCCGAACCCGAATGAAACAGACCAGCCAGATCTGAAGGGTCTATAGCCATAGCCATAACGTCCATATCTGTATGTGCTGTAAAAAGGATCGTAAAAAGTGCCTCTATAGTATAAAGGGTCACTCCAGTAAACATCTGAATAGTTTCTAAAATAGGTAGTATTGCCATATCTGTCTCTTACAACGACATTTGCATTTTGTTGATAGTCATTGACTACAGAGTAAGCATTGTCATAGTCATCGTTAAAGTATTCGTCACCTGAATATTCGCTGTCGCTTACATACTCATTCTGCGATTTTGCTTGATAACGAGCGATATATTCAGGGTTCACAGTTCTAGAAGAGAAGTTTTCCTGAGGGTTGGTCGTAAGTTGCTGTACTTGATTGGCATCTTGCACAACCTTATTTTCAACCTTAACCTGCTTCACTGTGTTGCGGTCGTTAGGCATGAAATAAAGGTCATCATATTCCTTGTTCTGGGCCAGCGAACTGCCCAGAGCGAATATCGATGCGCCTAAAAGGGCGGATAATTGTTTGATGTGGATATTCATGGCGTTACCTGTTTTGGGTTATAAACATACTTTATTAAACGACAATTCCAAAAAACGGATATATTTTAAGATAATAATATCCTTATATTTGCCGGAATAAAGTTATTCTAAGCTATTTACATCAAATTTTATACCAAAAACTGCTATGGGTAAAGGATTACCAAAAAGAAGTGAAGATTATTCTCAATGGTACAATGAATTAGTTAAAAAGGCCGATTTGGCTGAGCATTCAGCCGTAAGAGGCTGCATGGTCATCAAGCCCTACGGCTTTAGTATCTGGGAGAAGATGCAAGCTGCGCTTGACAAAATGTTTAAAGACACAGGTCATACCAATGCTTACTTTCCTCTTTTTGTACCCAAGTCTTATTTGAGCAAAGAAGCGGACCATGTTGAAGGATTTGCTAAAGAATGTGCTGTTGTAACACATTACAGATTAAAAAATGCCGAAGATGGTAGTGGTGTTGTTGTAGACCCTGAGGCTAAGCTGGAGGAGGAACTGATCGTAAGACCTACATCCGAAACTGTGATATGGAATACATATAAAAACTGGATACAGTCTTACCGTGACCTGCCTTTATTGATCAACCAATGGGCCAATGTAGTTCGCTGGGAGATGAGGACACGTTTATTTTTAAGAACAGCTGAGTTTTTGTGGCAAGAAGGCCATACGGCTCATGCTACAAAACAGGAAGCTATAGATGAAACTTTGCAAATGCTTAACGTCTATGCAGAGTTTGCAGAAAAGCATATGGCGATGCCTGTGCACAAAGGTGTGAAAACTGAAAGCGAGCGCTTCCCTGGTGCCTTGGATACCTATTGTATAGAAGCACTTATGCAAGATGGCAAAGCCCTTCAGGCAGGGACGTCGCATTTTCTGGGACAAAATTTTGCCAAAGCTTTTGATGTTAAGTTTGCAGATAAGGAAGGTAAGCTTGATTTGGTGTGGGGAACATCATGGGGGGTAAGCACAAGATTAATGGGAGCACTAATTATGGCTCATTCTGATGATGATGGCCTGGTACTGCCTCCGAAGCTGGCCCCTATCCAGGTGGTTATAGTGCCTATCTTTAGGAATGAAGAGCAGCTTAAGGCTATTTCAGAAGTTGTAGATAGGATTCAGGATGAACTCAAGGCTCTGGATATCAGTGTTAAATTTGATACCAGAGATACTAACTCTCCTGGATGGAAATTTGCAGAATATGAGTTAAAAGGGGTGCCGATAAGAATGGCTATAGGACCTCGAGACCTTGAGAAAGGTACTATTGAAGTTGCCCGCCGTGATACAAAAGAGAAGGAAGTAGTGGCTGTTGATGGTGTGGTGAAAAAGGTACAGGATCTGCTGGAAGATATTCAGAAGAATATTTATAATAAGGCCATGATTTTCAGGGAAAATAATACAACAAGCGTTGATACTTATGAAGAGTTTAAGTCGGTGCTGGATAGTAAGGGTGGTTTTATA
Source organism: Fulvivirga marina (assembly GCF_016775155.1). Lineage (GTDB taxonomy): Bacteria > Bacteroidota > Bacteroidia > Cytophagales > Cyclobacteriaceae > Fulvivirga > Fulvivirga marina. The sequence continues at coordinate 163,612 of NZ_JAEUGD010000042.1, forward strand.
CTGGCTCATTGGGACGGCACACCTGAGACAGAAGAAAAAATAAAGGAGGAAACCAAAGCAACTATTCGTTGCATACCAGTAGGTGCTGTTGAAGAGTCAGGAAAGTGTATTTACTCTGGAAAACCCTCTGAGAGAAGGGTGCTTTTTGCGAGAGCATACTAAAATTAGTACCATTAGATATATTGGAAGACATGATGAAATACTACCATCATGTCTTTTTTCTTTTGGTCAGAGGAAGAAAGACGATAGTATTGTCATTGACCTGACTTTGCCTACACTATAATTCCTGTAATTTTACATTTGATTTTTTTGATGAATGAAACCAGTTATCAGGGTAATTATTCCCGCCTTTAATGAGGAAAATGGCGTTGGCAATGTGATTAATGAAATTCCTAAAGAACTTGTGGAGGAAGTAATTGTTGTCAACAATGCATCGACTGATGATACCGAAAAAGTAGCAGGTGATGCAGGAGCTACGGTGCTGAGAGAGCCAACCAAAGGGTATGGCAGGGCTTGTCTGAAAGGTATTGATTACATCACATCTAAAGGCAATACAGACATTATTGTTTTTCTTGACGCAGATTATTCTGACCATCCTCAGGAAATGTATCAGGTAGTAAAACCTATAATAGATGATAAGGCGGACCTGGTGATAGGATCAAGAGCTTTGGGACAAAGGGAGAGGGGAGCGATGACCCCTCAACAGGTGTTTGGAAACTGGTTGGCCACTTCGTTACTAAGGTTATTTTATGGAGTACGTTTTACAGACCTGGGGCCTTTTAGAGCGATCAGGTATGACAGGCTGATGGCATTAGAAATGAAAGATAGGAATTATGGATGGACCGTCGAAATGCAACTTAAAGCAGCAAAGCTGAACTTAAATTGTACGGAGGTGGCAGTTAACTATAGAAGAAGGATAGGTTTTTCTAAAGTATCTGGTACAGTGAAAGGTACTATTATGGCAGGATATAAAATCATTTGGACGATCTTTAAGTATATTTAGCAAGTGGAATATTTCGTAGTTGTAATTTATGGCTTATCGCTGTTGCTGATATTTCTATTTAGCCTGGGGCAGTTGCATCTCACCTGGCATTATCTCAAAGCAAGGAAAAAAAATAAAAGTGTTGTAAAGCCATTACAGGTGTATCCCAAAGTAACGGTACAGTTGCCGGTCTATAATGAACGGTATGTTATTCAGCGTCTTATTGATGCAGTTTGCCAGTTTCAGTACCCCAAAGATAAATTCGAGGTTCAGATACTTGACGATTCTACTGACGAAACCGTTGAGATCATTACAGGCAAGGTTTTAGAATGGAAACAGGAGGGTGTGGACATCAAGCACATCCAAAGAGAAGATCGAAAAGGCTTCAAGGCAGGGGCACTGCAGTACGGATTGGGGATTTCGGAAGGAGAATTTATTGCGATCTTTGATGCGGATTTTTTGCCTCAATCTGACTTTTTAATGAAGACATTACCGGTTTTTGAGAATACTACGGGTGTTGTACAAACGCGGTGGGGGCACTTAAATAAAGACTACTCTATGCTCACACGGCTGCAGGCATTTGGGCTGGATGCTCACTTTTCAATTGAGCAAACCGGAAGGAATCATGCTGGCAGCTTCATAAACTTTAATGGTACAGGTGGTGTATGGCGTAAAAACTGCATTTATGATGCCGGGGGCTGGTCGGCTGATACCTTAACGGAAGACCTTGACTTGAGTTACAGGGCTCAAATGAAAGGTTGGAAATTTAAATACCTTGAAGATTATGTAGCTCCAGCGGAGTTGCCAGTGATCATGCCGGCTATTAAATCTCAGCAGTACCGTTGGAACAAAGGCGCAGCCGAGACAGCCAGAAAGAATTTGTGGAAGGTATTTAGTTCCCCTATAAAAGGAATGGGTAAGATACACGCCTTTTTTCATCTTTTTAATAGTTCGGTGTTTGTCTGCTTATTATTGGCTTCTATTCTGAGCATCCCTATGTTATTCATAAAGGAGGCTCATCCCGGCTTTGACTTTATTTTCGACCTTGGTAGTATCTTCTTGATTGGTTTTTTGTCGATAGCGTTTTTTTACTGGGTGGCGAGCAAACAAAGTCACCCAAGAGGAACAGGCAAATACTATCTAACTACATTCCCTGTCTTTCTTACCGTTTCGATGGGGTTATCTCTGCATAATGGTATTGCTGTACTGGAGGGGTTGCTCGGAATAAAAAGCCCTTTTATAAGGACACCCAAGTTTAATATTAAAAACAAGGCGGATACATGGAAAGGGAATATTTATGTGAAGCCGAAAATTGATTTTGTTACCATTATGGAAGGGCTTTTGAGTCTTTATTTCATGTTTGGAATAGCCTCAGGAATCTATTTGCATGATTTGGGGTTGATGATTTTCCATGTGATGCTTAGTTTGGGGTTTGCAAGTGTGTTCTATTATTCCATCAAGCCGTTGAAACATGGTTAAAGGTAAATCTGGTCCTGTCTTATATTTGGCATCAGTAATTTCCTTGCTCGTATATGTTTTTATTGCATATGTTATTAAACGGCACGAGTCTATCCTGCTTTTAGGCGGTTATACGCTACTCTTTGTGGCGTTTCTGGTTATGTGGCATTATGCTTACTCTTCTAAAAGGGTTCGCTGGCTCGTAGTATTAGCAATATTTTTGAGACTTACTATTTTGTTGGCTTTTCCAAACCTTTCAGATGATATCTACCGGTTTGTTTGGGATGGGAGGTTAATTAATAGTGGGATTCACCCCTTTTCACATTTACCTACTCATTATATGCAGCCCGGTTCGCCGGATGTTCCTGGCATTACCCCCAGTTTGTTTTATCAGTTAAATTCTCCAGAGTACTTTACCATCTATCCACCGGTAGCTCAATTCTTTTTTTCAGTTTCTTCAGCGATATTTCCTGAATCTGTCCATGGAAGTGCTATTGTGATGCGAATTTTTATTGTAGTAGCTGAGGTAGGGAGTATCTGGTTAATTACTAGAATCCTTTTTCACTACAAGTTACCGTCAAAACATGTTTTATTATATGCACTCAACCCACTAATAATACTTGAGCTGACAGGAAACCTTCATTTCGAAGCTTTTATGATATTCTTTTTATTGGTGGCTGTTTATTTCTTTTTAACAGGGAGGTATATTATTTCTGCTTTGGCTTTAGCTTTCTCGATAGCCAGCAAATTACTTCCGCTAATTTTTTTGCCGCTACTTATCAGGAGGATTTGGGGCAAGCAACTATTAGTATATTATGTACTTACCGCAATTTTTACTGCAATTTTGTTTTTGCCACTAATAAACCAGGACCTGATTAGCGGAATGTCCGCCAGTCTTTCATTATACTTTCAGCGGTTTGAATTTAATGCTAGTATCTATTACCTCTTGAGAGAGGGAGGCTTTTATTTAAAAGGTTACAACACGATCCATATTCTTGGGAAGTACTTAGCAGCTTCAGCCTTTATATTGATTACGGGGTATGCACTAATTCATAACCCAAAACGTGTAAAACTGCCGGAAGCCATGCTTTGGGTAATCATGATTTATTGTATGCTTACCACTACACTACATCCCTGGTATTTGTCTACGGTTGTATTGCTGAGTGTTTTTACGCCATTCAGGTTCCCGGTTTTGTGGTCATTCCTAGTTTTTACGACTTATGTGGGGTACTCTGAACTTGGTTTTCAGGAAAATTTAATATTGACCACCATCGAATATGTTATAGTTTACGTATTTATGTTCTATGAAATTTATATCAATTATATCAGGTCAACTCATGAGAGGGCAAAATTATATGAATAGATTATATCTGGTGTTAGTATTACTAATGTCTACGCAATGTATGGGACAGAAAGATTTTGATGCAAAACTCAATTCTCTGCTGAGTAAATCGGTACCGTTTATCTATACTAATGAGCTTACTGAACTAACTGAGAATGAGGATGAGATATTGATCCTTGATACACGATCTGAAAAGGAATTTCAGGTAAGCCATATCCCCAATGCTATTTTTATAGATTATGAAGATTTCTCCATTGAATCAATAAAAGGTTATGACAAAAAAAGTCCGGTCATTGTGTATTGTTCGGTGGGGTACAGAAGCGAAAAAATAGGAGAGGAGTTGCAGGAACTGGGGTTTAGTGATGTGCGTAATCTGTACGGGGGTATTTTTGATTGGAAGAATAAGGGGTATGAAGTTGTGAACAATATGGGAAAAGCAACGGATAGCGTACATACCTACAACGAGAATTGGTCAAAATGGCTAAAGGAAGGTGTAAAGGTCTATGAGTAGACTGCTGATCATTTTTGTTAAAAATCCGGAAGTAGGGAAAGTAAAGACGCGGCTGGCTAAAACTATTGGGGAGGAAGCGGCTCTTGCAGTTTATCTAAAATTATTGACTCGAACTCATAAGACTGTTGATAGCGTGGCCTGCGATAAAGCCATATATTATTCAGGGTATGTGGACTCTGAGGATAATTGGGATAACCATAGTTACCAAAAGCACCTGCAAAAAGGTGAGAATTTAGGGCAGCGCATGGAGAATGCCATATGTGAGTCATTCTCCATGGGGTATAATTCAGTTTGCCTGATTGGTTCCGATATCTATGGATTAACTTCCGGCATTATAAACAATGCATTTACTCAACTAGCCACACATGATGTGGTGGTTGGGCCTGCTGAGGATGGTGGGTATTATCTTATTGGGATGAACAGGCCTCACCATGAAATCTTTCAATTGTCACAATGGAGTACTTCCGGAGTCTTGAGAGAAACGCTCGAACTCATTAAAGCAGAAGGGCTGACTTTTGTTGAGACTCAACTTTTAAAGGATATTGATCATGCTGAAGATCTGAAAGGAACAGACCTGATTTAATCTATTCCCGTAAGGTTATCTTAACAAAGTTTGTCAATATCACGAATTAATATCTTTCTTCTATCGAAGTTAATTAGGTTCTTTTCTTTTAATTCATTTAGAATAGTTGTTACTGTTTGCCGGCTGGTGCCTGTTAGATTAGCGATGTCTTTGTGCGTTAACTTGGTTGGTATCATGGTTTCAAAGCCAACTTTTTGCCCTTTCCATGCAGCAGCATCTTTTAAGAAATCAATGATGCGGGTTCTGGCATCTTTGAACACCAAGGATTCAATTTTCCTTTCCAGTTTCCTTATTCTTAAGCCGATGAGCTTATAGATTTTGAAACTTAGCTCTTTATTTTCAGCCATTAATGCCTGCATTTCTTCTATGCTGATTGGGCAAATGGTAGTGTTTTCATCCATGGCTTGAGCAAAGTCTGCTCTTCTTTCTTCTCCTGCCAGGGCCAGCTCTCCAAAAATTTCTCCGGTACCTAATATCGATTTTACTACTTCCTTCCCCTCTTCTGTATAGTGGCCGATCTTGATTCTACCTGCCGCGATCATATAAATGTTCTTGGCGGGTTCTTCGGGAAAATATACAAATTGATTTTTCTTGAAATAGTTAAAACTATGTTTTTCAGAGATGGTTTTGATCTTGTGCGGGCACATCAGATTAAATAAATCAACATCCTCAAAATACCATAAAGTTGAGTTTTTACTCATTGCAATTAAACTTCTCTCGTTACGTCCTGAAAAAAATATTTATGATTAAGTTAGTAAATATAATCACTTTAGTAAAGATATACCTATTGCTATGTTTCTTAGTGACATCATCATTTATCCCATAAAATCTTTTCCGGGTGTACGTATAAACGAAAGTAAAGTTGAGCAGCGAGGTCTGGAACATGATAGGCGCTGGATGCTTATAGATGAAAATGATAAGTTTATTACCATTCGGCAACACCATGAGATGTTATTCTTCGATTTGCACATTGAAGGTAATGGGTTCGTTATAAAACACCGCAAGAGTGGCGATACCCTCGAACTGCCATGGGAAATAGATCATGGAAAAGAAGTTAAAGTAACTGTTTGGGATGATAGTGCAGTAGCCATTGTAGGAAGGGGGGAGTGGAGTGACTGGCTCTCAGAAAAACTGGACATAGATTGTCGGTTAGTTTATATGCCGGATACTTCAAAAAGACATATCAAAAAGGATTGGGCTAAAGCCGATGAAATAGTGAGTTTCGCAGATGGTTACCCACTACTAGTGATAGGTTCGGCTTCCCTGGCAGACCTGAATGGGAAATTAGAAAAGAAAATCACTATTGACAGATTCAGACCTAACTTGGTTTTTGAAGGAGGAACGGCCTATGAGGAGTTTACATGGGGCGAATTCAGAATTGGAGAAAATAAATTTCAGGGCCTAAAACCTTGTGCAAGATGTGTGGTGATAACGTTAGATCCGATAACTGCAGAAGGGGGTAAAGAACCTTTGCTCACACTTTCAAAGCAGAAAGTTGATAACAAAGTGGTTTTTGGACAACATGCTTACGCTACTGAATTTGGCGTGATAAAGGTTGATGATGAAATAGAAATACTTAACTATAAAGATTCACCTTATGATCCGATTTAAATCGGATCTGATGGTTAACTTTGCTGCAAATTAAGAGTATGTCATTTTTATACATCAAAGCCCTTCATATTATATTTGTTACCACCTGGTTTGCTGGTCTTTTTTATATTGTGCGTCTTTTTATCTACCAGACCGAAGCATCAGAAAGACCTGATCCAGAAAGGTCTATTTTGGTAAAGGAATATAAGCGGAATACCAAAAGGTTGTGGTTTGCCATTACCTGGCCATCTGCTATACTTACCTTAATTTTTGGAACGTGGGTTTTGATGCATGTACCGGCGTACTTGAAAGAAGGCTTCATGCATATAAAACTAACTTTTGTGTTTATGCTTTATATTTATCACTTGATCTGTCATCGCATATACAAACAGCTTCAAAATGATACATATAAATATACTTCACAAAAACTGAGGATATGGAATGAGGTAGCAACCATTTTATTGGTTGGTATTGTCTTCATAATTGTTTTGAAAAATGCCATGAGCATGCTTTGGGGGTTAGTCGGCCTGGTGGCATTTACAGTTATACTCATGATGGCTATAAAAATTTATAAAAACATAAGAGAAGGAAATGGAAAACAGAAGTAACTATATTCTCATTATTCTTTTAATGGTAGTATTTGCTGCCTGCAATGAGCAGAAAAGTGAAAAGAAAAAATTGCCTATAATGGGGCGAACCGAGATTACTGAAACAGATACCATTCACCATACCATTGACGATTTTAAGTTTGTAGATCAGGATAGTAACTGGGTTACCCCGGAAACTTTCAAAGACAGAATCTATGTGGCGGATTTCTTTTTCACTTCCTGCCCTACAATTTGCCCGTTAATGAAGGCACAAATGCTCAGGGTATATGATTCTATTCAAAATAAGTCAGATGTATTAATACTATCACACACCATAGATCCAAAGCATGACACTGTTGCCGTACTTAAAGAATTTGCAAATCGTTTGGGCGTTGAGAGTAGTAAATGGCACTTTGTAACCGGAGAGAAAGATGCCATTTACAAACTCGGACAGACCAGTTATATGGTAAGTGCATCTGAAGACCCTGCGGAGCCGGGTGGCTATATTCATAGTGGAGCTTTTATATTGGTGGACAAAGAAAGAAGGGTGAGAGGGTTATATGATGGTACAAAGGCAGACCAGGTTGACAAACTTATTAAAGATATAGATGTTTTACTCCAGGAATATGAAAAATAGTGTGATGAGAAGTTTAGTATTATTATTAGCCGTTATTATTATTTCCTGTAGTGGTAAAGGGGGCGAAAATAAAGAACTGAGTCATTCTGAAAATGTGAAGTTGGAACAGTATATGGTTTCAGGGAGCAAGCTTTACACCATCCATTGTAGTAGCTGTCATCAGTCTGAAGGGCAGGGGCTGGCTAAACTATTTCCTCCCATCAGTGGTTCAGACTATTTGGATAACAATCTGGAGATCATACCATGCATTATCAAAAATGGATTAAGCGGTGAAATAACAGTTAATGGAGTGGGGTATAATCAACCTATGCCAGCTATACCACAACTAACAAACCTTGAAATTGCAGAGATTACCACTTACATCTATAATAGTTGGGGCAGAAGTCACGGTATGGTCAATGTTAAGGATGTTGAGAAAATGATTGAAAACTGTAAGAAATAGAAATTAGAAATATTTCAATGAGATGGTGATGGAAACATCACCATCAAGCTCAATTTTAGTATCATCATAAGAGGGTGGCCCAAAAGTACCCATCGACTTTTTTGAGAAGCCAAAGCCTTCCGTGGGTATCCCAAAGAAGTTTTTATCCAACTCCCCATTATTATTTTCATCATAAATTATCGATACTGAATACTGACCTTGCGGTAAGTCTTTGAACTTGATGCTGGTATTGTTATGCTTTACAGCAATAGTCTGACTTTCAAAAGGTTTTTTTAAATAGTTTTCCTTTGAGTTGAATATGGCCACGATCAATTGCCCCTTTGGATCTTTAATATTTTCTACGGTAATATTCAATTCATTTACACTTTGATTCGAATAGCCAAGTAGTAACAGGAAAGATAACAGTATTGTCATTTCAGGTGTTAATTAAGATAGCCCAATTATAGTGAAAGCCAGCGTAGATTTATAACATAGCGGTATAAGTAATGTTATGTTTGTCAAATCAAACATGTAGTTAAGAGTTAACAATATGATGTTTATCGAATAAGACAGGCGGGTGTCATCGCAATGGGTGTGATTTTCGTTTTACCAAATATTACCAAATACCTAAATTATTCTATGTATCTCAAAGCTTTGATACTGTCTTCTATTTTTACGTTTACCATTTTTCTATGCTCTTTTTCCGGAGACTCAGATCAGGGCGATAATTTGAAGCAAAGCCTGGAACGAGGTAAGGAACTTTATAGATCTTATTGTATTACATGTCATATTCAAAATGGCAAAGGTGTACCAGAAATCTTTCCTCCTTTAGCCCATTCCGATTATCTCATGGACAATGCTGGACGCTCAATAGAGCAGGTTATTAATGGAGTGTCAGGTGAGATAACAGTCAACGGTGTAACCTACAACAATGTAATGCCTGGATTTGATATGACAGACCAGGAGGTAGCCGATGTACTCAATTATATTAGAAACAGTTGGGGTAACAAAGGTGAAGTGATTACTGAAAAACAGGTGAGTTCCTTTAGAAAGTAATCGGTCAGGACTCGAAATATGTATTTATATCTTAAAACCACAACGCATGGAAATCAAAAGATTATTATTGATTTTAATCCTCTTTTTGGGCTTTAATTTTGTTGAGGCTCAGACGGATGAGGAATTGGTAAAGATGGCTATTCTCAATTATGTAGAGGGGATTTACGACGTTCAGCCCGAAAGGATAAAAAAGAGTGTACACCCGGAGTTGGTGAAAAAGGGTTTTTGGAGGGAAAAGGATCAAACGAAGTATAAGGATGAGTCTGTAATGACATTTGATGAGCTGGTTGATCTGGCAGGTAAATGGAATGCAAAGGGGTGGCTGCCCAAAGATGCCCCTAAGGTAATTGAGGTTTTTGATGTTCAGGATAAAACCGCTGTAGGTAAGCTTACTGCCCATTGGGGTACTGACTACTTTCATCTTGCTAAATATGGTGATCGCTGGATGATCACCAATGTGCTCTGGCAAAGTCCTGCCCCTATGGATGAAACTGCTAAAAATTAATTCTTATGGCACAGTTCAGTTTAAATATTAATCAACACAACTATAAAGTAGATGTTAATCTGGATACACCATTGTTATGGGTGTTGAGAGATATGTTAGGGTTAAAAGGGACCAAATTTGGTTGTGGCAAGGCGCTTTGCGGAGCCTGTACGGTACACCTTGATGGTAATGCCATTCGTTCGTGTAGCTTTCCCGTGTCTGCGGTCAAAGGTAAAGTTGTGACCATTGAAGGGCTGTCTGAAAATGGAGATCATCCACTTCAACAGGCTTGGGAGGAGATAGATGTACCACAGTGTGGGTATTGTCAGGCAGGGCAAATCATGTCGGCAGCAGCACTTCTTCAGAGGAAGCCCAAGCCTTCTGAAAAGGATATTGATATGGCTATGTCGGGTAACATTTGCAGGTGCGGCACATACCTGAGAATAAAGAAAGCAATTCTGGCTGCTGCTGAGAAAGGAGGAGCAAAATGAGTGAAGTAACTAAAATCAAACGTCGCGACTTTCTAAAGATAAGCGGAATAACAGGTACAGGGCTTATACTTGGTTTTGGGCTGTCGGCACGAGCTGGAGAAAACGTATTGACACAATTTGAGCCCAACGCATTCTTAAAGATCGGTGCGGATAACAGCATTGTCATATTTGCTAAAAATCCGGAAATAGGACAAGGAGTAAAAACCTCTCTACCTATGATCATAGCAGAGGAGCTGGAGGTTGATTGGAATAAGATACAAGTGGTACAGGCAGGGCTTGATGGCAGGCTAGGTGGTCAGTTTGCCGGGGGTAGTACAGGAATAAAGAACAACTGGCAGGCTTTGAGAACAGCCGGGGCAACAGGTAGGTCTATGCTTGTTACTGCAGCAGCAGTGAAGTGGCAAATTTCTGAGAGTGAATGCTATGCTGAACAGGGGAAAGTCAAAAATAAACGAAACAACAAGCAATTTACTTATGGAGAACTGGTTGATGATGCTTCAAAGCTGGACGTGCCGGAGTCTCCGGGCTTAAAAGATCCAAAGGATTTTAAAATTATAGGGACTCCTAAGAAAGGGGTTGATAATCACAAAATAGTAACTGGAACGGCTGAATTCGGAATTGATGCCAGGAAAGAAGGAATGCTGGTGGCAGTTATCCTAAAATGTCCTGTTTATGGCGGTAAGGTTACAAGTTTTGATGATACGGAAACCCGAAAGGTTGAAGGGGTACGGCATGTGGTCAAGATCGATGCCCGTGCACCAGGCCAGCGGGTAGCGGGTGTAGCTGTAGTGGCAGACAATACCTGGGCAGCAATAAAGGGACGGAAAGCTTTAAAAGTAACCTGGGAACATGGTGAAGGGGTGACAGAAAGTAGTGCAGGGATAAACGAGCAATTTAATACCTATATGAGTCAAAAAGGATCAATTGATCTTCGTAATGACGGGGACGTTGATTCTGCTTTTAATCAAAGTGACAAGGTGCTGGAGGCTACTTATGAGGTGCCATTTTTGTCCCATGTTCCTATGGAGCCAATGAATTACTGTGCTGATGTCAAAGAAAATGAGTGTACTGTTTGGGGGCCAACCCAAGTACCTGGATATGTACAGCGTTTGGCTGAAGTAATTACCGGTATAGCTCGTGAAAATATAACTGTAAATATGACCCGTGTAGGGGGTGGCTTTGGTAGGAGGTTAATGGGAGATTATGCGGCGGATGCTGTCACCATTTCTCATGAATTAAAGCTGCCAGTACAAGTGGTATGGACCAGAGAGGATGATATACAGCATGATTATTTCAGACCCGCCGGCATGTACAAACTCAAAGCTGCTCTGGATGATAAAAATAAACTTGTAGCCTGGCACCTTAATGCATCCACTACTTCAAGGTATTTGTATCGAGGTTCGAAAGATTCTCCACACACTACTGAGGTATTTCCTGATGGTTTCCCGGCTGGTTTTGTTTCCAATTTTCGTATGGAATATACCCCGGTAAAAACGCTCGTGCCAACCGGAGCCTGGAGAGCCCCCGGTCATAATGCCACGGCTTTTATAGATCAAAGCTTTATTGATGAAATGGCACATCTTGCAAAAAAAGATCCTGTTGACTTCAGACTGGAAATTTTGGGAGAGGAAGATAAAGAGATGCCATACTCAGATCACGGTGGGCCGACATATAGTACGAAAAGGCTCAAGCATGTTATAAACGTTGCGGCAGAGAAGTCTAACTGGTACAAAAAAGAATCGGGTGTTTATAAAGGTTTTGCTGCTCATTTTATGTTTGGAGCTTATGTGGCAGAAGTTGTAACTTTAGCATTAGACTCAAATGATCAACCACGCATAGAAAATGTGTTAGCTGTTGTGGATTGTGGTATAGTGGTGAATAAGAGTGGTGCAGAGTCTCAAATAGAGGGTGGTATAGTGGATGGCCTGGGAGCAGCCATGTTTGGCGAAGTGACCATTGCGGAAGGTATGGCTCAACAAGACAATTTTGATACTTACAAAATGATCAGAATGAAAGATGCACCCAAAATAGATATTCATATTGTAGATAGTCAAGAGTCACCTGAAGGTCTGGGAGAAATGAGTTTGCCTATGATCAGTGCGGCTTATGCCAATGCCATTTTTGCAGCAACAGGTAAGAGAATCCGAAAGTTGCCAGTCAAGTTATCTGAAGTTAGTTCGTAATATGAAGGAAATAAAGAATATTATAACCGAGTATCACAAGATTGATTTTGACAAGAAGAAGGCCGCCCTGGCTACTGTTGTTAAAGTAAGAGGGTCTTCATACCGTAGCCCCGGAGCCCGGATGCTTATTACTAATGATGGGAGATGGATTGGATCAATAAGTGGAGGGTGTCTGGAAGGAGATGCTTTACGAAGGGCCAGGGAAGTGATGAACACGGGCAAGCCTCAGGTAATAACCTATGATACTACTGCTGAAGGAGATTCTTTGGGAATAGGGTTAGGTTGTAATGGTATTATAGATGTGTTGATACAGGCCATAGACGAAAGTGAAATTGATAACCCTGTCAGGCGACTGGAGAGCTTTGTAAATTATGATAACCTGTCTGTCATTGCAACAGTTTTCAGAACTGAGGAAGTTCCGGGGATTGCAGAACAACTCTGGATTGATAGTGATCAAAAAGTGCAGGGAGATATTGTTGATGAAGCATTAAGAGAACAGATGAGTAAGGATTTGTTTCTTGTTCAACAAAACAGAAAGCCGGAAATTAAGATTTACCAGGAGGGACGATTAGAAGTCTTTTTTGAGATAGTAGAGCCATGTATTGATCTTTTAATCTTTGGAGCCGGGTTTGATGCACGCCCTGTTGTTGATCTTGCCAAAGTGATGGGGTGGGATGTTACCGTGACTGACGAGTGCATTGCGCATATTGCTCCGGCGCGTTTTCCTTTAGCAGATAATGTTAAGCTCTGCAAGCGCGAACATGTTAAAGAAGAAATAAAAATAAAACCTTACTCTGCAGCTGTACTGATGTCGCATAATTACGAATATGATTTTCAGGTGCTGAAAAGACTTCTTTCTACGGATGTAAACTATATTGGCATACTTGGCCCCAGGAAGCGGGTAGACCAAATGTTTGAAGCCCTTGATTCGGAAGGTATTCAATTAACCTCTGAAGACAAGCATCGGATACACAGCCCAGTGGGACTTGACATTGGGGCCGAAACCCCTGAAGAGATCGCACTTTCTATTGTTACTGAGATTCAGGCTAAATTCACTAACAGAAGTGGAGGCTTTCTGAAATATAGAAATGCTCCCATTCATCACCGTGATGGGAAGGAAGATCAGGTGTTCAAGCAGGTTTTTATTAATCAGGCTGAAAGAAACAAGCGTTCAATATAGCCCAATTTGGAGGAGTTGGTAATAGGATTTTATTTGTTAATTTGAAGTGTGAGTAAAATTGGAGTTATCATACTTGCCGCAGGTTCTTCCTCAAGGCTGGGGCGGCCCAAACAGCTTTTGAGGCTCAACGGGGAATCTTTGCTTCAGAAAAGCATAAAAGCGGCTCTTGATGTCTCAGAAACTACCCTAACAGTACTAGGTGCCCACTATCAGGAGATAGGGGAGGAAATCAAATACCTAAAAACCGAAAGCCTCTTTAACCTGGACTGGAATAAAGGGATGGGCAATTCAATCAAATTTGGCCTCCATGAAATTCACAAGCTACATCCTGATCTCAATGCGGTCATCATCATGGTTTGCGATCAACCATTCGTGACTGGGGGGCTTTTGAATAAAATGATAGAAGCCTATCATAAAGGCCACCCCCTGGTGGCGTCAGCATATGGAAACACAGTAGGAGTCCCCGCTTTGTTTGATAGACAATACTTCAAACAAATATTAAAGATCGACGATAAAAAGGGTGCTAAAGCAATTTTAGGACATGGTGACGCCTTCTTAGTTCCCTTCCCACTGGGCGGTCAGGATATAGATACTCCAAAGGACTGGGAGAATTTCAAAGCTTTGTCATAGAAGAATGAAGTTGATATCAGCAAAATAACATGCCTGAAGATATCGATTAATAAAAAAGCCTTCCTAAACTTGAAAGTTTAGGAAGGCTAGTCTTAAAAAAGGTCAGTTTACTTTCCTGCAGGAACCAGACTAATCGCTGCACCACCACCAGGAGCAAGTTTTAGATTGAGTTTATCTTTGCTGGTCACTGTTTTAGTAGTGATCTCATAAGCCGTCGGGTTATCGTCCCAATGAGCATCAGCAGCATCTCCATAAATCGTTGCGGTATAAGACTGGCCGTTATCCAAAAAGCTCAAATCAAGAGTTAGTTCACGAGGATTTTCATCAGTTATTGAACCAATAAACCATTTGTGGGTACTTTTTTCTCTTCTGGCAATGGTGACATAATCGCCAATTTCACCATTCAATACCTTAGACTCTTCCCAGTCTACTCCTACATCACGAATAAACTGTAGAGCCTCATGACCCTTATAATACTCTGGCAGGTCAGCTGCCATTTGCACTGGACCATAGATCACGACATACAGTGCCAGTTGCTGAGCCAATGTGGTGTTTACCTGGTTGTCTTCCTTCCATGGATCCAGTTTGATATTGAAAATGCCAGGTGTATAATCAATCGGGCCAGCCAGCATTCGAGTGAAGGCCACAGTAGGGAGATGTGATGGAGGGTTACCGCCGTCACTGGCCCAAGCGTTGAACTCTTGCCCTCTTAAGCCCTCTCTGGCAATAGCGTTGGGGAGTGTTCTTCTAATACCGGTTGGTTTTATTGGCTCATGAGCATTGACAGCCACTTTGTGTTTTGCTGCGGTTTCGAGTACTTTTCTATAATGGTTAACCATCCATTGACCATGATGATATTCGCCTTTAGGTATGATTTTACCTACATATCCTGTTTTTACGGCATGAATACCCAGGTTCTCCATCAGCTTATATGCAGTGTCTAATTGTTGCTCGTAAGTTCTTGGCGCTGCTGAAGTTTCATGATGCATGATAATGTTAACATTTTTTGCCTTACCATACTTTATTACTTCTTCCAGGTTATAATCTGGGTATGGAGTTACAAAATCGAATACACCTTCACGATCTTCGAAACCGATCCAATGTTCCCATCCCGTATTCCAGCCTTCAACCAACATGGCTCCAATATTATTTGCAGCTGCGAAGTCTATGAACGCTTTGGCGTTTTCAGTGGTAGCGCCATGCTTACCACTTGCCATATCCCATGAAGATTTGCCTAAATGCATTTCCCACCAGATTCCTACATATTTTGTAGGCTTAAACCAGGATACATCACCCAGTTTATTAGGATCGTTGAGATTTACAATAAGTTTAGATTCTATCAGATCTCCTGCCCTATCAGCAATTTGTATCGTTCTCCATGGCGTGTTAAAAGGTGTGTTTCGTTTTACCTTATAGCCGGTAATTTCAGAGCCCACCAATTCACTTTCCATACCAAAGGTTGCCGGATCAACTTTTATAGTCATGCCCGAGTAGTCAGTCAGGTTGGCCTCATGAAAACTAAGATAAAGACCATCTTCGGTTTTCATCGTTACGGGTGTATTTACTGCATTTTTAGGAATATGCGTTTGCGCCAGGTTAGGGTGGTTACGTTTGCTGATAGCATCTATTTCCGAAAATTTAGTTTCATTATAAAGGTGCTCATAGATATCCCAGTCACCTGGCATCCACCATACCTTGTGATCACCGGTGAGATTAAACTGAGTATTCTCATCTGTAATGATAACCTCCTTCATGTTAGGTTGGTTGGGGAAGTGGTACCTGAATCCCAGCCCATCATCATAAACCCTGAAAATGACAGTTAATTTGCGCTCCAAACCCTCCTGCTCGGTGAGGTCGATGGTAAGTTCATTAAAATTATTTTTCACCTTTCTTTGTTCTCCCCAGGGCATCTCCCAGGTTTCTGTGACGGATTTAGATGATGAATTGCTTATTTTAAGTCCTGACCCTAAAGGATCCATCCCCTTAAAGTCAAAACTGAGATACGAACTATCAATTACTACCTTATCATTATGAGCCACTGTATATCCAACTTCCCCGCTTGCATTGGAGAAAAATGTTACAATGTTGTTTCCCGAAGGGGATTCAGCGGTAAGTGGGACGACAGTTTCTACTGGTATCTTGCAAGAGATGTTGAGTGCAAATAGAATGAGTATTAATTGGTACTTATACGCGACCAGACGTTTTAGCTGGTTATTTAACATTTTTAATGGGGTTATGGTTAGTTCAAAAGAGAATGCGAAAATACTAAATTATGTCACAGGTTAATTTACCAATGGTCTACTGTCGGGTTTATCGGGCCAAACTTCTACTATAAAGTATGCTATCTGGCCTATGGTACTGGTAAAAACCACAATCAGTACCCATATGATACGCTGAGTACTGTCGAATGACCTGTTTTTACTAATTAAGATGATGTAGTAGATCATTAAAATAAACCCGGAACTCACGGCCATAAACATTAAAATCATCATTGGAATGAAGGATTGTAAGAATAGAGGGAATTCTTCCGGCAATATGTCCTTGTGCATCTCATGAGAGGCAATATTAATAAAAAACATAAAGAAGAAGATGAAGTAAACCATTAGGAGTATTAATGGTAAGATGGTGAATAGCCCTAGAATTACTTTTTTTGATGTACTCATATACTGTTATGCCTATTGAGATGTAATTTAAGGAGATATTGTCAGAATTGGAATTTTGGTGTAATTACAAAGAATGGGCAGCACATTTGTCAGGTATTTCCAACTATGGTGGAGTCACAGGAAGGGTTAATTTCCTCCTTGGTAATGTCGTCAACCTGAAATTTTTATATTTGAGTTGTTAATCAGAGTAGAATGGCAAGGAAGCTTAGGTTTTACTACATATGGAATATTAAGCACATATTAGTTGGAGTGATTGTCATATTGATTTCTCTGATTGCCATTGTTGGATTCTACAGTTATCCCCGTTGGTATAATTTCTATAAACTTTCCAGGTATGATAAGGTCGCGTGGGGTAAGGTTTTATCTTTTCATGAAAAATCAATAATCAGACAGACCCAATACGGGAGTGGCCTGAAGGTTGATCATTTCAAAGTAAAATATACTTTTAGTTATAGCGACTCTACTTATATAATAAATGAGGAGGTTAACGGCACATTTCTTAATGGCTACAGATTAAGAAATGTGCTGTCCAAACAAGATAGCATTGCCAAAATCCGTTTTTTGTCATCAGACCCTTCAGATAGTATGGTGGATTTAACAGAGATTAAAGAATAGAATTCACCAGATGTTGCCCTTACCTCCAGGGTAAATGTTCAGTTTACTACTATCTACTAATCAAACATGCCTTTTCGGAAGCCGTACCAATGCAAACTTTTCGCCCGGAGTTAAACTCCAGGTAGTCTTCCAAAATGCCATCGCTGAATATCACTCCATTTTCCGGCATTTGAGATTCTATAGTTAGTTTTGTCTGATTATTTATAGCCCCAACTACCAATTTAGAACTCGTGCTTGGACTGTTGTAAGGTTCACGAACAATAAAACACAGGCGGTCTTCATCCCATTGCATTTCGTAGGAATATGTTGAAGTGCTTGTCCCAAAAAACTGGGACAGGCCATTGTATTCATTGAAAATGGAACTCAACCAACCCGTAGAACCTGCACCCGTCGAAACAATCAGCCCACTGGAAGATTGAATCTCTGTTTGCTCGCCAAAGGAGATCTTATATCTGGCCGAAGTGTGATTGGCTTTACCAATGAAAAAATCATTAAAAGCCAACAGTTTTTGCCCATCATTCAACTCAGCCTCCGCAAGAGTGACTCTTTTCATTCGGAAGCTTCCGTTCAAAGACTGTATCAGACCCTCTTGGTAATTACCTATATTGAAAGGCAATAAAACACCACTGTTACGCCCAGGGTCAGGGTTAATAGCAAGGATCGGGTTAGAACCAACATATTTAGCTGTATTGGCGACGAGACCATCCTGCCCCAGTACCACTACAAGGTCTGTATTTGTGAAAATGTATGACGGCAAAAATTCCTTTTCGAGCACTGTGGTTTTCAGTTGTTTAGTCACAGCGCGTTGTACACTTAGCAGGCTGTTGTAGAAGGTGTTATGCTCATGCTCATAGCCGTCGAAGTCGCCACCACTATGTTCTATGTAGAATCTGGCCTGAGATTTTGAGTTGAACCTTTCAATCAACTTTTCTAATCTTGTCTTGTTTTTAATCAGTATTACCCTTTCAAAGTTCATGATGGTGGTATTATTTTGAATGTTTTAGTAAACTATCCAGTAGATCAGGACTAATGTTTAGGTTACTGATCTTACCTGCATTGTCAGCTAATTCTCTGAATGCCAATGCGATGTTTGACCCGGCATCTGATTTTTGAGACATCGCCGTAAGCAGCCTCCAATCCATATTTCTGTAAGGCTTGATCATCGTTTCTATGGCATAGCCTTTCGCATCCGCAGTTTTCTTCTCGTTGGTCACCTTCATATCAATGTATTCCTGCTTTTTGGATTCGACAGAAATATCTGCCTCAACCCTCATTTCCCTGATCTTTCGCTGGTTTTGAGCTTCGGCAACTTCCCTTTCCATCTGCGTTTCGGCGATCTCTTTTTTCTTTTGCTCTATAGCAATCTCGGTATTCAGCTCACTTTGCTTGATCTTCCTTTCCTGCTCCACTGAAAAATTCCGACGTTCATAGATAGCCAAATCAGCTTCTTTTAGGAGCTCTTCCCTGGCTTTTGCCTCTAAAGCTCTGCTGGTTTCGGGAGTAGCTTTAATAGCCAGAATATTTATACTTAAAGGCTCTATACCTAAAGAGGCTATAGTTTTGGAAGCCTTCAAGCCACTGCTGATTGTGCTTTCAAGCGAGGAAGAACTATTAATAGCCTCTCTTAATCCCATTTTTCTTATGAAAGTAGCTGTAGCTGTTTGAGCCTCATTAATCACCCTCGCGTTGAGCTTTTCATGATCGTCAGTTTTAAAATCACCGTTTTCATTTACAGTAAAGTCCAGTAAATCGGCCAATTGTTTAGGGTCTTTGATCTTATAAGTGATCTGCCCCTGAATGCTCGTTTGCTGGAAATCGGATGTAGTTTCGGTGAAAATAAAATTAACATCACAACTGCCCATAGGGATAGCTGTAATCGAGGTATTCGGAGCGAAATAGAAGAAAGATAGCCCTCTGCCTTCATTGACGATCCTGCCGTTTTTGTATTTGATGACATAGGTCATCGAATCGAATTTTATATATTTTATACCAAACATGGCATTATGATTTAAGTGAATTATTAAGTAAGAGTTCTTCCCGGAGTTCTGTCAGGATCTCTCCCAACAGGTTTTTACCTAGCCAGGTTTGGCGTGACTTTGCTCGGGGATCATCCTCCGCCAGCCCTATGCCCCAAATAGCATCTACCGGACTGGCTTCTACAATGGTAGTACCCTCCGTTTTTAACAACCTTTTCAGAAGGTTCTCATTTTGGGTAAACTTGGCTTTATTGCCCTGGTAAACAATGTGCTTGCATTGCTCTTCCCAAACCTGCTGATCGAAGTTTTTCACCTTCCTTCCAAGAGCCTTTTGCTTTCCTGGTGTTTTGGCCTTCAATATCTCAGAGGCAGTTTCCTGATCGTCAAACAACAGCGCCTTATGATACATCATATGCTGTTCGCTACAATTGAAAGTGATGTTATCAATTTCAAAAGTGCAGGGGTGCCAGTTGCTAAATGGGGAAGCCGTCCTCCAGAAGTATGTAAATTTTTCCTCTTTCATTCTTTTACCAGTTTTATGACTTCTTCCCAGTCTTCATAAGGGTCAAAGCCCGCTTTATCTTCAAAAAGTACATTGAAATACGGCTTCTTTTCATAGTAGCCATATTTTTTGCTGACAATCTCTGGATTGCCATTCACATGATCGAAATGAATATCATTTTCTTTAAAGAAGGCCAGATACTTTTCGATCTCGTTTGGATGTGAGCAGGTAAAAAGTATCCTGCTCACATCCTTTCTTTTGCTGATCAGTTGCAGTGCTTCTTTAGCCAGAGGGTAAAACTCTGTTGGGATATTATTCTCTGACCAGTTAGGCTTTATGATAGTCTCGTGAATGTCAAATGCCCAGAAGGTTTTGTCCCAGTTCTTTTCTTTGGCTTGTGCAAATGCTCTTTTGATCGCTCGGGTAATCATCCTACTAGTTGTTTTTCGTTTGTATTAATTTTTGCTCTGTCTCTCAACTCTTCAAAAGTCCACTCCTGAAGCAACTGACCATTTTCAAATATGGTCAACATTTCATCCTTCATTTCAGGGAACTCATGCTCCAGCACGGTTTCGTAAGTTTCAGCCAGCTTTATAAGTTTCAGTCTTCCTCCCTTACTTTTTTTGAAGCTTCCGGTAATATTACCATCAGCATCCATTTCAGTAGGGCTTTTTTGTACTATGACATCTTTGCCATTAACCTCGGCATAACTGCATTTTAAGGCAAACTTTTGGGTGTCACGATCCACTTTCTGCAAAAGTGCTCCGCCCATGCCTAACACCAGATTTTCAGCACTAATACCATTAATTTTTAATGCCTGGTACATGTCTTTGATGGCATCATAATTTACACCATCACCCTGAATGACACGTACTTGTGGAGGCAATACTTTATAACCTTTATCATTGACCGTGTAACCAAACTTGTCAAATAGTATATCGAATACGTTAAGCAAAGTCATTACAGGGTCACCACTGTCGGGGCGTATAACCAATACACCTTCTCTGTCGAGAACCTGGGCTTTGAGGTTTTCTCCCCAGTATTCTTCACAGGCTTTGAAGATGTTATAGCTGTCAGATACGCATGCTACTATGCCGCTAGGGAAGGTGTTGAGTACATGTTTGAATATATCAAGCTCGCCGTCTTTACCCAAAAGCGTACATATACTGTGCTCGGTGGCTGGTATACTTTTTCCATAAACCTCGCTGGTATTGTAATACTGTTGAGCCAGTACAGATCCTGCCAGTGTATCACTTCCCTGAAAGTTGAGCAGGTGGGCACTTCCTCCGAGGCCAGCACTTTCCACACTGCTCACACCACGGAACCCAAAGTCATTCAGTACATACTCAATACCGGCTTCGGCACCTTCGGTAGCGGTTTCTTCGAAATACTGAGTTACAACCTTTTTTACCTCACGACTAAGTGTTGCTACCGTGGTAGGATACCAGATTTGCATAAGTAAAGTCTCAAGAAAATTGGTTAACCAAAAGCATTCAGGGTCGGTGTTCTCTATGGTCATCAGTACATTTTTGGTTGCTATGGCAGTTCCTTCAGGTATAGCCTTAATTTTAACAGGAAGCTTACCGTCATACTTGTCCAGTATATATTGGAACTTGCTTTTGTCAAACACATCGTCACGTCCAAAAACTTGTTTCAGAAACGGTTCGGCCTGATCAAGATCTTCCTGAGTAAAGGCTTTACCTTCAAGATATTCTTTAATGAAGTACTGCAGACCGTAGAAAACCGTGTTATCAAATTTACCGCCACGGCTTTCGAGGTAACTGTATACTTTGGTAGTACCAGGATAGTACAATTTGTGGTGAGAGTACTTGTAAGCATCTGCGAGGAGTATTAAGTTATTGCGTTTCATAGCTATAAATGTTTGTGGTAAGACTTTAATTAGTTTAAAACTGTTGCGTATTTATTGGTCAGGAACCTGATCAGTCCCACATGCTCAGGGCTGAATTGTTCGCTGGCAATAAGGTTTTCTATACCTTCAAGTTTGAACCATTTTACTTCGGCAATGTCGTCATGGGCACTTGGAGTGCCATATTGAAGGTCGCAGCTGAAGAGTAGCGTTATGATCTTATCTGTATCACTTCGGTACCTCCAGTCATCTATTTTCATAGAAGTCTCGTAAGTCATGTCTCCAACCTCGATTTGTCCGCACTCTTCAAGCAGCTCTCGCCTGGCTGATACTTCGTAGTTTTCATCTTCAGGATCCGCAAAGCCGCCAACCAGTCTCCACTTGCTGCTGTTGGCTTTTCTACCTAGCAAGATCTCTTGCTTATCGTTCCTGAATACAGCCACATCTACCGTGGGGTATACCTTTTTGAACTGGTTGTGATAAGCATAAAGTATCCCTGCTCTGAAATCCCTGGAATCGAAGATCTGATCCTGATATTTCTTTCTTAGCTCTGTAGCGTTATAGTCGCCATGCTCAGGAAGGTCAACAGTCTCAAATCTACCTGTGTAGTAGGGGATAAAGCTGTCACGACTGCCATACAGTTTGAATTGCTCCGTTGGGAATACGCTGCTTAACAGGTTGTCCAGGTTTTCTGACCAGGCCATATCGCTGGGGTGATCGCTCAAAGGAAGTACAACCACATCGTTATATTCTTTTTTGATCATCTTCTCGCGGGTGTAGTAATCGTAAGGATTCTTACGCCCGGGTACCGGGCTAATCCCCAGCACAATGATAAGCTTGTTATGATTTGCTTTTACCTTCTCAATGAGGTCAACGTGTCCCTCGTGCAGATATGGTGATTGAAACCGTGCTATTATGACTCCTGTCTCCATTTGTTTTTGCGTTAATGTTACGCAAATATAGATATGTGTAATTATAACGCAAAATAATTAATGTAAAATTTACGCATTTTATTTTGAACTGAATGTAATTAGCTAATAATCAAATATTTAAATGAAATTTTTTTGTGTATGGATGCCGCTTAATTTCAATAAAGGCTTAGAAGGTGTATTGTCAGGGGATAGTTCATGGGTATATTGTTCCCTGAAAATACACGGGTTTACTAGTTTTACTAAGCTTTTAAAGATTAGTAAAGCTTAACCAAAGCTATAGAATGCCAACGAAGCTAACTTGTATAACACAGAGCTTTTGGTGAAAACAACCACCAACAGGGGAGAAGCATGTTACGGCTGATGAGTGGATTGTTACAAACTTAGGCACTGCCACAATCTGGGAGATTCCAAATATTTTCTTCAAATGCGGCAATGAAACACATTTTGTCAGGAAAATTCGGGAATGATGTGGAAAGGGTTAGCCTTCAAAAAAAATCTTAAATCTCAAAAGTGATTCCTTCCTTCTTTAATTCGAAATACTTTTTCTCATTGAAGCGGAAGAGGTTACCAGGCCGGCCGGCACCGGACATACTTTGCTTTTCATCAGTTTCTTCAAGAAAGCCGAATTTGAGTATTTTCTTTTTGAAGTTTCTTCGGTCTATTGGCCTGTCTAAAACTGTTCGGTAAAGCTTTTCAAGTTCTGAAAAGGGAAATTTCTTTTCAAGCAATTCAAAGCCTATAGGTTCATAGGTTATTTTACCTTTAAGCCTTTGTACAGCTACATCTAAAATTCTCTTGTGGTCAAAAGCAAGAGACGGAAGCTTCTTTACATTAAACCACTCTACATCTCTGGCATCGGTGCTGGCATGCAATTCAAAAACATCCGGCTTCACCAGCCCATAATAGGTTATAGAGACCACCCTGTTTCTGGGATCTCGGTTAGGATCGCCAAAACTATAAAGCTGTTCGAGGTAGTTGATCGAGATCCCTGTTTCCTCTTTAAGCTCCCGTTGTACAGCTTCCTCCAGAGATTCGCTATTCTTTACAAGCCCGCCAGGCAAAGCCCACATGCCCTGATAAGGATTAATGTCCCGTTTGATCAACAATACGGATAGACCTTCTTTTGAGGTATACCCAAAAACCACTGCGTCGACTGCTAATTTAATATCCTGATTCAGGCTCATGAGTCAAAGATATTATTTATGTAAATATTACACAAATTTTAGGGCTCCGTTGTATGTATTAATTTATTTCATCAGATCGTTTAAATAAAAACATACTGACTTCCAGCTGAAAAGGATCGTTCTCCGTTGAACAAGAGCATGGAAAAGGTAGATATCAAAAGTGTTTGGATAGATCTACAGGGTGAGCTCTTCAGGTTTATTTCTCGTAAAATACAGGATAGTGCGACTGCACAGGACATTCTTCAGGATGTTTTTATTAAGGTTTATCTCCATGTCGAACAGCTAAACGATGGCCACAGATTAACTTCATGGGTATATCAAATCACGCGTAATACTATATCAGATTACTATAAAAAGAGGCCTGAAATAAGTGGATTGAAAAATGATAATTGGCCTGAAGAGGAGAAAGAAGATGATTTATACAGCTCCTTAAGTAATTGTATCAATAGTAAAATAGCCAGCTTTTCACAGGCAGATCGAGACGTGATGCTCCTCACTTATTTTAAAGGTTACAGTCAAAAAGATCTGGCAACATTTCTTGATATGTCATATTCGGGGACTAAAAACAAAGTACAGCGACTCAGGTCTAAACTGAAGGATTCAATTCTCAATTGTGAGCATGTTGAAGCTGATAGCACCGGTAATGTCATCAACTACCAAAAAAATAATATCTAGAATAATGGGTCTTTTTTGAAGGCTTTCAGTCTATGAATTGAAAACAAAATATAAGACTGATGAAAAATATTGAGGTACATATTGTTAGTGCTTTTGAGCACCAGAATAATGGAGGCAATCCAGCTGGGATTGTATTTGATGCGGATAGCCTGACCCCAAAGCAGAGGCTGGAGATTGCCAGCCAAGTCGGACTTTCTGAAACAGCCTTTGTTTCCAGGTCTGTAGAGGCTGATTATAAACTTGATTTTTTTACACCTACCAGACAAATAGCGCATTGCGGGCATGCTACCATCGCGACTTTTACGTATTTGAAGCAGCAGGGAAAAATAGCAGGTGATCGGTCATCCAAAGAAACTGTGGATGGGGTTAGACAAATATATTTTGAGGGTACAAGTGCGTTCATGGAACAGACAGCCCCAAAATTTATTTCCATTTCGAAAGAAGACAGGGAGTCTGTACTTTCTGCATTGGGTATAATTGAGCAAGACCTGTTATCCGATTTTGAAATTGAAGTAGTTAATACAGGCAATTCTTTTCTGATTGTTCCGGTAAAAAATGAACGTGTGCTTGAAGTGATTGTGCCGCAACATGAACTTATTGAGAGGCTATCTGAAAGGTATGGACTTATAGGATTTTATGTTTATAGTCCTTCTGGAGATGTTCAGACTCATGCTACTTCCAGAATGTTTGCCCCGTTTTACGGTATTAAAGAGGAGGCCGCAACAGGTATGGCAGCCGGGCCATTGGTAGCCTACCTTTATCATTATGGTGCGGTGACCTCTGAAGAGATAGTTATTTCGCAGGGAAAGTATATGAACCCACCTTCCCCCAGCCTGATTAAAGTGAGGCTTAAAACCAATAAGCGTGGTATTGAAAAATTGTATGCCGGCGGAGGAGGCTATCTTTCAGGAGTTAAGTCCATAACAGTTGGCCAGAGTTAAATAAGGAGAGAGTGAGATGAGAACAGTGAAAATATTTCAGGTTGATGCGTTTACGGACCAGAAGTTTAAGGGCAATCCGGCAGGAGTTGTTCCGGAGGCCGACATGCTGGCGGATCAGGAAATGCAGGAAATTGCAAGGGAGCTGAATAATTCTGAAACGGCATTTTTGCTGAAGGGCAATGACCTGGAGTATGATCTTCATATCAGGTATTTCACACCCACAGCTGAGGTTCCGGTTTGTGGTCATGCCACTATTGCAGCTATATATGTTCATGCTTTGCAGCACGCCCTGCCCTCATGTGAACTTAGGGTAAAAGCGCAGGTAGGCATTTTGCCGGTTGCTATCCATGAGCTTCAGGGAGACTATGAAGTTGTAATGGAGCAAGCCCCACCTGTATTTGAAGAGCCGCTTGATAGGCTCATTACTGAAGCGATCATAGATGCATTGGGTATAAAAAGGCAGTCATTGGCTGCTGATAGCCCGATACAGATAGTCTCTACGGGTCATTCAAAAGTTCTGATTCCTGTAAACGAAGAGCGCAAAATAAACGAATTAAAACCTGACCTGGGGGAGCTCTCCCGGCTAAGTAAGGAGATTAATTGCAACGGTTACTTTGTATTTTGTATAACAAAAATGTCACCTGAATATGTTACCTATGGGAGGATGTTTGCCCCGGCAATAGGTATCGCAGAAGATCCTGTAACGGGTAATGCTAATGGTCCTTTAGGTCACCATCATTTGGTAAAACCTGATGGTGCTACATTTCAATTTACAGCTACACAGGGTAATGCCATGCAGCGACCGGGAAGCATGAAAGTTATTGTAGACATACAGGATGGCAAACCTTCTAAAATTAAAATAAAAGGAACGGCGGTAATTGTATTTTCAACTGCCATCAAACTCGATTAACTTATGGATGAAATACTAACTAAAGATCTCAAGGTTCTTGATAGCCTGTTGCAGTCGGCCTTGGACGAAGGTCTACTTTATTTGAATGACATTGACAATATCCCCACTTCGGTTGAATTTGAGGTACTCAATGGAGTAGACCTGCCTTTAACACCCCAGGGAGGTGCTTCCGCGCTTGATGAGTTTAAAAGAAGATATAGGGATCTGATGATATCCTCTTCAGGACCTCGTTATTTTGGGTTTGTTACCGGAGGAGCAACTCCGGCGGCACTTATGGGGGACATACTGGCTACCATTTATGATCAAAACACGCAAACCACCAAAGGGCATGGCGATGTCTCTGCGCTATTGGAGTTTGAGGCTATTCGCATATTGCTCGATTTTTTTGATCTGCCGGATGATTATCTAGGTGGATTTGTGACAGGGGCTACCATGTCTAACTTCACATGTCTGGGAGTTGCACGGCAATGGCTGGGTAGAGAAAATGGGATTGATGTTGCTAAAACAGGTGTGACCGGTGAGTTCAATGTAGTATCTGCGGTGCCTCACTCTTCTTCCATTAAGGCTTTGGCTATGCTTGGGCTTGGGAGTAGCAATATTATAAAAGTTGATACTATTGACCCTTCACGTGAGGCTATCGATATCGAAAAGCTCGAAAAGGCAATAAAAGCACTGGATGGACAACCTTTTATTTTAATTTCCAGTGGGGGAACAGTTAATACTGTAGATTTTGATGATATGCAGGCCATAGCTGAGCTAAAAAGAAAGTATAACTTTTGGTGGCATATTGATGCTGCGTTTGGAGGTTTTGCGGCACTATCTCCGAAATACGCTCATTTGTTGGAGGGATGGGAAAATGCTGATAGTATTACCATTGATGCACATAAGTGGTTAAATGTACCCTATGAAAATGCATTCTTTTTCGTAAAGGAAAAACATAAGATCTTACAGGTAGAGACCTTTCAGAATTCCAATGCGCCTTACCTTGGAGATCCATTGGAAAATTTTAATTATCTCAATTTTCTTCCTGAGAACTCCAGAAGGTTCAGGGCACTACCTGTCTGGTTTACATTGAAAGCCTATGGTAAGCATGGTTACAGAGAGATTGTTGAAAGAAATATTGAACTCGCCCAATCTTTAGGAGACTTTATTGTTAATAGCGAATTCTTTGAGCTTTTGGCTCCGGTGAGGCTAAATACAGTTTGCTTTACTCTTAAGGATGAGCTTGACCCACACCGTACCCAAGCATTTTTGGATGCTGTAAATGACGGCGGAAAAGTATTTATGACGCCAACGGTGTATAATGACAGAAAGGGTATAAGGGCAGCACTGGTCAATTGGAGGACAGCTGAGATGGATATTAGGATAGTGGAGAATGAAATGCTAATAGCCATGAATAAGATTGCTGCCCTGTTGTTTTAAGCAACCTTAGTTTCCAGGAAGGGTTAACCACTTATCAAATTTTTGTAAAATTTATATTGTAAAGCTGATTGCAGAATATATAGTAAATCCCCGCAGTTGTTGGGGATTTGCTCTTTACGGTTTAGTTTTTGTATATCGTCATCACAGTTCTTTTCCTGAAGGTCAATGCAAGCACCTTAGATTTCTATGCGTACCTTTTTGTCATTGGCATATACTTCAAGCTCAACTTTTCTAGTCAGAAGTCTCTTTTCGTTCCTCTATCCCTTTATTGTGTCTGTTTAAACATTCATTTTAGCTTCATGCAGGAGAAGCAATATCATCTCACCATCTGTTAAAATTTGCATGGTCATGAATCATTTTTAGCCTTATATTTAGCCGCTGCTTAAAAATCGGAGGCCTAAAAAATCAACACAGCCTGCGGCAGCACAATAAATTATCAAAAGCTATGACATACATTATTGTTACGGTTGCCTATCTCGTTTTCTTAACCAGTATAATCATCTACAAAAGCCGCTCTGTTAAAACTCAGGATGACTTTGTGGTGGCAGGTAGAGGGGTGCCGGTATATTTACTTGTAGGTACCTTAGTATGTACCTGGATTGGTTCAGGAAGTCTTTTTGGTACGGCGGGCCTGACTTTCAGGTCTGGGTTTTCTGAGCTATGGTTCTCTATGGGAGCATGGATAGGTATTATTGTTATTTATTTCATAGCAGCGCGTATACGCGCAATTTCAAAATATACACTTACAGACCTGCTGGAGACACGATATAACAAGGCTGCCAGGTTACTGGGTACAATAACCATTATTGTAGCCTATCTGGTCATAGCAGGTTATCAATTTAAAGGAGGGGGACGATTCATAAACATACTTACAGAAGGGAGCGTTAGCCCTGAAACCGGTACGATGATCACTTGCGTGCTTATCATATCATTTACTGCACTGGCAGGTATGGTTTCTATTGTTAGTATTGACATTTTTAACGGAGTTATTATGTTGCTGGCAGTAATAGTAGCAGTGCCGCTTGCTATAAACTCTCACGGAGGCTGGGGAGAAGTAGTTAATACAATAAAGGAAACCAGGCCTGATTACCTCTCTCTGACCGAGGGACACAGCTTCACCTGGGCGCTTGGTGTTATCCTGCCTACTCTAATGCTTCTGCTAAGTGAAAGCAGCATTTACCAGAAGTTTTCATCTGCCAAAGATGCACGATCTGCAAAGAAAGCTGTGGTAGGCATGCTATCCGGTGTGGTGGTTATTGAACTTTTGATGTGTACACTTGCTGTTGTTGGTTTTGCTATTTATGCCCATGATTCAAGGTTCTTTTTAAGTGATGGTTCTGTCAACAGGGCTATGTCAGAGGAGATCATTCTCAGAATAGGTTATGAGCAACTACCGGCATATGCAGGCTCACTTATATTTGCTGCAGGTGTAGCTATAATTCTGTCTACAGGAAACACATTCTTGATGGTAAGTTCCACTAACGTTACCAGAGATCTTTTACAGCCTATTTTCGGCAAAGTGGTTGAAGAAAAATTCCTGATGATCCAACGTGTGGCAATTGTTGCTCTTGGCATATTAGCTTTTGTGCTTGTTTCTCAGTTTGAGACGATACTTGAAATGGCATTCATTTCTTATACTATGATAGGAGCTTCTATTGCACCGGTGCTGATGGCCTCTTTCTTCTGGAAAAGAGTTACTCCTGCTGGCGGGGTGGCGTCTATTATTGGAGGGATGATCGTGCCCGTGATTAATAAGGTGTTGGAATCTACGGAGGGTAGTTTCTGGATATTTCCTATGGATACCGATTATATTGCTATTCCTGCATTGGCAGCTTCACTGATCTTGTTGGTAGGAGTAAGCTTAATGACTAAGCCATCTCCGGAAAGTAAATGGAAGCCATTCTTTTCTTAAGATCTAATTGTATTCAAAGTGGGGATATATGTAGTAAAAGAGCATTTTAAACTTGTTCATACATTTGTAATTTTTATGTTTGAATTTGAATGATAGGGGAGATGCTGATTAGTATAAATAGGCCCCGTTACGATAAATTCCTTCTTTATCAGTGTCAAATTGGCCCTTTGATCGAAAGATTCAGGTATATGGTGTTTTTACCACTAATAACTTGTATATTCTATTAAGGTCTATTGCGGACTATGGCTTGGGGCTATGTAATGTATCGGGATGTATGGCAAGAAAATAACTGCTAAAGTAGAATTATAAGGTATTCCAATGTTTGCAAGCTCTATGTTTCTTTTATTTTTTAAATTGAACTGAACAAGCCGGAGGTTGCTTTCGGTTATATGGGGTTAAAAATATGATGAATTATGAAGTGTTGTTTACTCATTCGCCATCTGCATTGGGAGTAATCTCGATGGAGGGAGTAATTCTTAAGGTAAACATCGCATTTTGTGAATTGTTGGGCTTTAAAGAGGAGGAGCTTATCTCTACCTCTATAAGTGAGCATATACATGAAGAAAATCTTCAAGAATACCTTGTTACAGTAGAGGAGTGTATTAAAACAAAAGATAAAAGCACTTGTGATATAACACTTCATTTTTTGAACAGTGCTTCTGTTGCTATTGAGACAAATTATAGGTCGAGTATCATTACTGATGAGCAAGGAGTTGCTTTGTATCAGATTATTACTTTAGAGGCAACTGAGAGAGACAATATCTACTTGGACGCATTGATGAGTAGTTTCCCAGGGTTGATTTATTTCAAAGATCTTGAAAGTCGGTTTTTGAAAGTTAATGAGGCATATATTAAAAAATTTGGTGTAGCCTCTACAGAAGATATTATTGGTATGTCAGATTTTGATTTTTTTGATGAACAGCATGCCAGAAATGCCTATAATGACGAACAAAAAATAATTGAAACAGGCCAGCCTTTACTTAATGTTGAAGAAAAAGAGACTTGGCCTGATGGACACAATACCTGGGTAGCCACTACTAAGGTGCCATTGCTTGGTAGAAATGGAAAAACCATTGGTACCTATGGTATTTCGACTGGTATCACTGCCAGGAAAGAAGGGGAGCAGAACTTAAAGGAGAGAACAAGTATACTGAACGCCGTGACTCTACGAATGCCTGTGGTCATTTATAAGTACTGTGAAGATAGAGGTCTTGAAATTATCATGGGTAACCCTCAGGTGAAGGATGCCTTTAGAGCTAGTAAAATAGTGAAGCTAAGCATGGAGGAAGGTCTTGCCAGTCTGGTAGACAAAGTTTCAGACCAAAGTGAAAAGTACAATCACTTACACTTTAACAGTACAAAAGGAGAGCAACACTTTGAGAATTTCGTATTTAAAAGTCGTTCCGCAGAAAACGAATTTATAGGCCTGGCTTTGGATATAACAGACCGCAAACAAGCCAGGCAAAAAATAAAGAAGAATGCTAAGGAACTCGAAAAAATCAATAGAGAATTAAACCAGTTTGCTTATATCATTTCACATGATCTTAAGGCGCCCTTGCGGGCAATAACTAACCTGTCAGAATGGATTGAGGAAGATATAGGGGAGGTTGAAAATGATGAAGTGAAAGAAAACCTCAAGTTATTGCGCAGCCGGGTGGGGCGTATGGAAAACCTGATCAATGGTATACTTACTTATTCTAGAGTAAGCCGTGCCAAGATAGAATATTCGGAAGTGGATGTAAAAGAAGTAGTTGACGAAGTACTGGACTCACTCATGGTGCCGGCAAAGTTTAACGTCAAAATAGTCGGACAACTTCCTGTAATTAATTTTCCCAGAGTGAACCTGGAACAAATATTTACCAACCTGATCTCTAACTCCATAAAATACCATGATAAACCATCAGGTAACATTGAAGTTGGCTACAATGAAAAAAATTCTTTTCACGAGTTCTGGGTTAAGGATGATGGACCCGGTATATCTCCTGAGTATCATAATAAGATATTTGTAATATTTCAGACGCTTCAGGCCAGAGATAGTATGGAAAGTACCGGTATAGGCCTTACAATTGTTAAAAAGATTGTGGAGGATCGAGGTGGAAGTATAACTTTAGAGTCTGAACCTGGAAAAGGGACTAAGTTTGTTTTTAGCATACCAAAATCAATTGTCTAATAATGGAAGTTAAAATACCAGTTCAAAATAAACGGTTACACATATTACTTGTAGAAGACGATGAGGTGGATATCAGGAATGTAGAGCGAGCATTCAAAAAGAACCATATAGCAAACCCATTACATATTGCCAGAAACGGGCTCGAAGCATTGGATATGCTCAAAGGCAATAATGGTGTTGCCAGGCTTGATCCTTTACCAAAGGTTATATTGCTTGATTTGAATATGCCTAAGATGGGAGGGCTGGAGTTTTTGCAGGCGATTAGGAATGACCCTGATTTGAAATCTATTAGTGTATTTGTAATGACTACTTCCGATGAGGAAAGCGATAAGTTTGCGGCTTATAACCTTAATGTAGCCGGATATATTTTGAAACCACTTTCATTTGAACGTTTTGTGAAGGCAGTTTCGATCTTAAATCATTATTGGACATTGTGTGAACAGCTTTAAAAGATGGACTATGTAACCCAAGTATTGCTCATTGATGATGATGATGTGGACAGAGCTTCACTGAAGAGGTCAATGAAAAAGGCGGATCTTAATTTCTCTTTGACAGAGTGTACTGATGGAGATGAGGCTATGAGACTGTTAAAGGAGAGTAAATATGATTGCATTTTTCTGGATTACCTCTTGCCGGGAATCGATGGGCTTACATTGTTGCGAAAAATCAGGTCTATAGGAATTAAGGCACCGGTAATAATTATTACCTCTCAGGGTGATGAAAAAGTAGCGGTCGAAATGATGAAAGCTGGGGCATCTGATTATGTAGTAAAGGATCAGATAACGCCGGTAAGTGTAAAACGTTTGATCCAGACAGCAACTTTTGTTAGAGAGATAGAAAGAGAACGTGAAGTAGCCGAACAGGCCAGAAAGGTTAGTGAGCTTAGGCTTTCGGAGGCACAAAGGATCGCTAAGATAGGTAACTGGGAGTATGATTTTAAGACGGATGTTGTCTATTGGTCAGAGGAGATGTTTAGGATATTTGAAGTCGATGAAGAGTTTTTTGAGCCGAAACTGATCCATCTTACCTCAATGTTTCATGAAGATGACAGGGCAGACATACAGGCAGAGATTCAAAAGTGTATGGAAGGTGGGCATATCTTTAACCTTGATCTTCGGGCCATTATGCCTGATAACTCTATCAAATATGTCAATGTGCATGCCTATATCCAGTATGAAGTTGATGGTAATTATGACAAATTCGTTGGTACCACTCAGGATATTAATAAACGTAAGCAGGTAGAGCAGGAACTTATAGAAGCTAAAAAACTGGCTGAAGAATCTGGCAGGGTAAAAGAACAGTTCCTGGCTAATATGAGCCATGAAATAAGAACACCTATGAATGCGATCATAGGGTTTGTCAACCTGTTGCTGAAGGATAAAGCAAATTTAAGTACAGATCATCAGAAATATATCAATGCCATACACCATGCTGGCGAAAACCTGTTGGTGATCATTAATGATATACTTGATGTTTCAAAAATAGAATCTGGTAAATTCGAGTTGGAAAGCACGGATTTTAACCTGTTTGAAGTGGTGGACGGGGTGCTTAACCTATTTAAACATAAAGCTGTTGAAAAAGATATCGGCTTAAACCTTACTATAGAAGAGAATGTTCCGCACTACTTACTGGGGGATCCTGTCAGGCTTAATCAAATACTGGTAAACCTGGTTAATAATGCAATGAAGTTTACTAACCGGGGGCACGTTCATGTAAAAGTGGAGACATTGAGCAATTCTGGAGATAAGGCCCTGATAAGGTTTAGCGTGGAGGATACAGGAATAGGCATAGAAGAAAGTAAGTTGAATACCATTTTTGATAGCTTTACACAAGCAAGTAGTGATACTACCCGTAAATACGGTGGTACAGGCCTTGGCCTGACTATCGTTAAAAATATTGTAGAGCTTCAGGGAGGAAACATAAATGTAAAAAGTGAGGTAGGCAAAGGTGCCACCTTCTATATGGACCTTCCATTTGATTTAAGTGAGATGGAGGTTAGTGACAGTGCATCTGAAGAGATGATAAAAAATAGAGATGAAATGGATCATCTGAAAGATATTAAAGTGTTAATGGCCGAGGATAATGAGATCAATCAGGAATTGGCCCGGTTTATTTTTCAAGATCTGGGCTGGGATCTGGATATCGCAGAAAATGGTATTATAGCATTGGAAATGTTGAAGAAAGAGAACTATGATATTGTATTGATGGATATTCAGATGCCAGAGATGGACGGTTACCAGGCTACCCTAAAAATACGTTCGGAGTTTGAGCCGCCCTTGTCAGAAATACCTGTAATGGCTATAACGGCACATGCCCTAAAATCAGAAGTGCAGAAATGTCTAGATGCCGGAATGGATGGCTATATATCTAAACCCTTTCAGGTAGATGAACTGGTAAGGAAAATTCAAGCCCTAATCAGAGATAAGCATAAGTCACCTACAGGGGAGAAGGGAAAAAGGACTACTGAACCCAGGTTTGAAGGAGAACCTGAGGAAGGTCCAGTGACCAACTTGAGTAGTCTTTATGCCCTATCTGGGAAAAACTCCACAATGGTTACTAATATCATAAATATTTTTTTAAAGGAAACACCTAAAGTTATAAAGCAGATAAAGGCATTTTATAAGGAGAAGGATTGGAAGAACCTACAAAGTGCCTGTCATAAAATGAAGTCATCCTGTTCTGTAATAGGGGCTATAGAAATGCACATGAATATGGAAATGATTGAAATTGACTGCCTGAATAATGATATTGATCTCGCCAGAATAGAAACTCTGATCAAAAAAACTGAAACCTTGCATAAAAGAGCGATCATAGAACTGCAGGGTACTCTGGCTACTAATTAGGAAGATCCCCTTGAAATAAGTAATCTCCAGCAAGTTTTTTTGAGATATTGTTCCGGCCAATGAGAGGGGTTATTTTGCTTTCCTGGGCTTAGCCCGATTAGCTTTTGTGTAGTGGGTTTGCTTTACCTCCATATTTACTGACTGTTCCGGGTGTTCCATAATGGTGGCGGCCACTTGGTTTGAGTTTACTGTCATGGGTCTGGTCTTTTTCATGGTAGTATGTGATGGTTTACTTCTTTGACGCTCATTTTAGAGGAAGTCACTCTTTTTGATCGATTTTTCCTGGTTCATTAGTTCTCTAAGTGCTAAATCTCACTTTTGTCAAGTGACTTTTGTTTGAGGCCTTCGTCTCACTATTATAAAATGACCAATAAACTTATATGTCAGGTAATAAAGAGTTGAAGATTCGCGCCTATCACTTAACGGGTAATATTGATATTAAAAGTTGCCGAGATAAGATTCGCGAAAAAATAATTTCTGAGGGCAAAACCGATCTGTTTGTAGAGTCTGGTTTAGAGCAATACATTTTTATCTTTAATTATGGAGTCATAGCCTTTTATAATATGGGTGAAAAGGAGATAGGGATTGCCCTGAATCGTTATTTCCCCAGTGTTTCCAAGGCGCATCTCCCTACCGATGATTTTGTACTTAAGTCGGGGAATCAGGATGAAATTAAAGTTGAGTTTAACAGTTTGAGCCTTCACCTGATCAACCAGGAAACGATTAAAATAGCCATGCTGAATGTGGCACAAAGTGTTGCCCTAATGTATTACGATACCGTATCGCAGGATCTGTTGATGCGTGTTCGTCAGTTTACCACACAGATGGAAGAAGAGGGTAAACTGAAAATCAGCAGGAAAAACATTATGAAGTTTATCGGCAAAGCCCTGAATACTAAAAATAGAATCGCTGAAAACCTGTATATTTTTGATGCTCCTCCGGTTACTTGGAATAACGAATACCTGGAAAAAGTGAATAGTACTCTTTCCAAGCACTTTGATCTCGGCTTGAGATATCGGTCAATAGAAAACACTTTTAGTATTGTGGAAGACAACCTTCATGCTTTTATGGAACTATACCATCAAAGCGAAAGCAGTAAGTTGGAGTGGATTATTATTATTCTGATTCTTGTAGAAGTGTTAGATACCTTTATAGGTAAAATAATTTAAGACTTTTGTTTGTTTCGGTATGTAAGGTAAAGCTTGTTTACCTTACTCTTTGCTCTTTTCAGCCTCATTTTTACGGCACTTTCAGAGAGTCCCAAAGTTAGCTGAATATCTTTGATAGGGTGTTTTTCTTTGTACTTGAGTAGCAATATCATTTTCTCTTCCGGGGAGATTTCATCTAGTAGGTTTTCCAGTATTTTGATTGACAGTTCCTCAGGTACTTCATCGACACCTTCTATCATTTCAGTAACCTCATCAGCCATCTTGTCTGTTATAACCTGCCTTACATTTTTTTTATTTTTTCTCAGGTGGTCGATACAAGTGTTATGGATAATAGAAAAAAGCCAGGTTGAAAAGCGTGCCTCACCTTTGAAAGACTTGATATTGACAAACAATTTGATCAAAATTTCCTGACAAAGATCTTCTGCGATGTCCTCATTTTTGACATAGCTCATACACTTCCTGAGTATATATTTTTCATGCCTCTGCACAAGCAAAGAAAAATACCCTGGGTTGTAAACATCCTGGAGAAGAAGAACCAGCTGCTCGTCAGAAATATTTTTATCTATAATCAAAACAGGGTGACTTTTTAGTAAAACACCGTCAAAACTGTGAATTAGAAAATTAGGCAAAGATGCTGTTAAAAACCAAAGAAAAGATTCTGGATTTGAACATAAAAGCTCAGCCAGATGATGTGACCTGCGGTCCTACATGCTTACATGGAGTTTATCAATATTATGATGATAATGTGTCCCT
Source organism: Fulvivirga marina (assembly GCF_016775155.1). Taxonomy (GTDB): domain Bacteria; phylum Bacteroidota; class Bacteroidia; order Cytophagales; family Cyclobacteriaceae; genus Fulvivirga; species Fulvivirga marina. Next base: position 200,281 of record NZ_JAEUGD010000042.1, read on the forward strand.
CAGACAAGTAATCGATGAAGTGAAGCAACTGGCTTCAGGAGGAACAATCGCAGTACTATTGGGCAACCATGCTTTAAAAAGGGGCTACAATGCAACTATTTACACATACAATTTAGGCACGTTTGACCCATCATGGTTCAAGAAAAGAGTTGACCTTACAGACAAGCTCAAGGAACAGGTAAAGGCTAAGCCGGAAGATGAAAAACTTCAGGTGGCTACGGCAGGCTATTTACAGTTTTTGTCTAATGGCGGTACGATAAAATTTGAAGAGCTAACCCCTAATCTGATCAAATATTTTCTAACAAAGAAAATCCCCATCCTGACTGGTCTGAGTTCTACCTATCTGTACGAAAGCCCTCGTGAAACCGGAGAGTTCATTATAGGTACTGGAGAGTATGTTATCCGGTACGATGATGTCAACGGAGCGCCGACAGGGCATTTTGTGATCATTAATGGCTTTAATCAGGAGAAAAGGCTTGCCTTTATTGCCGACCCATTGGACCCCAATCCAATCAGTGAAAAGCAATACTATAAAGTAAGCTTTCATAAACTTATTAACTCTATAATGCTTGGAGTGATGACTTACGACGCCAATTTGCTAATCATATACCCTAAAAAGTATGCCTAAATTAATAATAACAGAAAACCCGGAAAAGTGGAACCTAAAATTTGAAGGAGCTGAGGTGATTTCACCTTCAGCCTATTTCAGTAAACCTGAATACCAGGAGTCAAAGACCTTTAAAATTATTAACCTGTGCAGATCGCATCAATATCAGAGTTTGGGGTACTATGTGTCTTTGTTGGCCGAGGCCAGAGGGCATAAAGTAATTCCGGAAATTGCTACGCTCCAGGACTTCCGGTTTCCATCGCTGATCAGAGATGATGCTGAGGAGTTTAATGCCCTCATTCAAAATAGCCTGAAATCTCAGTCAGAAAACAAGGTAGTGATTCATATTATGTTCGGGCAGGTTGATAACCCTCAATTCTCAAGAATTGGAGTTTTGCTTTTCAACCTATTTCAAATTCCGATAATACAGGCAGTATTTGTTAAAAAGGATAAATGGCAGTTGCAGGCTTTAAAGCCCCTCCATTTGAAGGGCCTTGATGAAGCCAATAGCAAAAAGCTACAGGAGGCACTATTTTTTTATATTACCGGTAAAAAGGTAGTTAGAAAGAAATATAGCCGGAAAAAATATGACCTGGCTATATTGATGAGTCCTGAAGATTCTACTCCGCCATCCAGCCCTAAAGCCATTCAGAAATTCATTGCTGCTGCTGATAAACTGGGCTTTAATACGGAGGTGATCACTAAAAATGATTTTGGAAAACTGGTACAGTTTGATGCCTTGTTTATTAGAGAAACCACCAATGTAAACCACTATACCTACAGGTTTGCAAAAAAGGCCGAGTCAGAAGGGCTTGTGGTAATAGATGATTCAAATTCTATTCTAAAGTGCACCAATAAGGTCTATTTACATGAGCTTCTTGTTGCCAATAAAATTGCCGTTCCGAAGTCCTATATTCTCAGGAAAGATAGTCAGAAAGTACCGGAAAACTTTAACTACCCGATGGTGATCAAACAACCTGATGGCTCCTTTTCAAAAGGCGTTAAGAAGGTATCGGATGAAAAACAATTGGCAGAAACATTAAAAGATCTTTTTCAGAAGTCAGAACTTCTTATTGTACAGGAGTTTATGCCTACGCCATATGATTGGCGTGTAGGAGTGGTCAATAAACAGCCTCTATATGTTTGCAAATACTTCATGGCGCAGAACCACTGGCAGATCGTAGACTGGAAAAAGAACGGGGAACATCGTGAAGGCAAAAGCGAAACCATAGCTGTTTCCGATGTCCCTAAAGTACTTATTGATACCGCATTAAAAGCAACAGCATTGATTGGTAATGGCTTGTATGGAGTAGATATCAAAGAGATCAATGGTAAGTTTTACGTCATTGAGATCAATGATAACCCCAATATTGATGCAGGTGTAGAGGACAGAATTATTAAAAATGGCCTATACACAAAGATTATGGAAACCTTCTTAGAGAGGATACAAAAACGATGAGTAATTCAAGATTACACCTTTTTCAGGGCTATGGCATAGAACTGGAATACATGATTGTTAACAAAGAGTCTTTGGCCATAAAACCAATAACTGATGAGCTCTTTAAAAAAATCAGCAATGAGTATGTAAGTGATATAAATAGAGGAAAAGTAACCTGGTGCAATGAGTTGGTTTTACATGTAGTAGAACTAAAGTGCACAAAGCCGGAGCTGAATCTTGAGGAGATGGCAAGTGAATTTCATGCCAATATCAAAGAGGTCAATAAAGAGCTGGCAACTTTTGATTCTCAATTGATGCCAACAGCTGCGCATCCACTGATGGACCCGAATAAAGAGACATTTTTATGGCCCCATGAGAGCAATGATATTTATGATACCTATAATAAAATATTTAATTGTTGCGGGCACGGGTGGTCTAACCTTCAGAGCACACATTTAAACCTGCCCTTCTATGATGATGAGGAGTTTGCACGGCTTCATGCGGCTATAAGGCTTGTATTACCCATATTACCCGCGATAGCTGCAAGTTCACCTGTTTTAGGAGGTAAGAACACCGGCTTTTTAGACAAGAGGCTGGACTATTATCAGAAAAACCAAAGAGTTATTCCCTCACTGACGGGTAAGGTGATCCCTGAAAGAGCATTTTCAAAGAGGCAATATCATAAATTAATATATGATCGCATAACTCTTGACATAGCTCCCCATGACCCTAAAAAGATATTACAGCCCGTATGGTTGAATTCCAGAGGAGCCATAGCTCGGTTTGACAGAGGGTCAATTGAAATCCGCATTCTGGATATACAGGAGTGCCCTAAGGCAGACCTGGCAATACTTGCATTGATCATTGGGCTCTTAAAAACACTGGTCAATGAGAAGCTGGTCTCTTTTCATGATCAGCAAAAATGGGAGATAGACCCCCTTCATGTCATATTTCAGGAAACAATAAAATATGGGGAACATGCCGTGATTGACAATGCCGCATATTTTGAAATTTTTGGAGTTTCCGGACATGAGCATATGACAGCGGGAGACCTTTGGGGTGAAATTCTCAAAAAGGTGGAGAAGCTGTACCCTGCTGATATTCAACCTTGGCTTACTGAGCTTAATATAATTCTGTCTCAGGGGACACTGGCAAGTAGGGTATTAAAATCATTGGCAGGTGTTTATTCCTTGGATAATATAAATCTGGTTTACAGGGAGTTGTCGGATTGTTTAATGTATAACGAAATGTTTGAATTATGCGTGGAAGAAAAATTTTGATTTCCTGCGAACATGCAGGTAATTATGTGCCTAAGGATTATAAATTCATGTTTGTTGATGCTGAAGAGGCCTTAGCCTCTCATCGTGGTTGGGATCCGGGAAGCCTTAAAATAGGCAAATACCTGGCTCGACATCTGGAAGCGCCACTATTTTATCAGAAAGTATCCCGGTTATTGGTCGAGACCAACAGGTCCCTAGACAATAAAGAGCTTTTTAGCGAATATACCCATAACATCAACAGAGGTATAAAGAATACATTACTGACTAAATATTATCATCCCTACAGAGATGGGATCGAGGGCAAAATTCAGAATTACATTACTCAGGGAGAGTCTGTGTTGCACTTATCCATCCATACGTTCACCCCACAACTCAATGGAATAGAGAGGACAGTGGATGTAGGACTCTTATATGATGATGAGCGAGAAGAAGAAAGGGCGTTTTGCGAGCAGTGGAAAGGACAGCTTGATAATATGCTTCCTGACAAGCTGGTTATGCTCAACTGTCCATACAATGGATCTGATGATGGCTTTACAACTTACTTAAGAACCAAATTCACTGGCAAAGCATATCTTGGGATAGAAGTAGAAGTTAACCAAAGGTATACAGGTACTCCTGCCATGAGCAAAATTAATGAGACCTTCAGCCAATCCCTATTGTCCAGGTTTCTCCCCACATAGAAGCGGGGAGAATATACCCACCTTTTTCAAAACGGCCTAATAACTAACTTATTAAGCGTTAATATTTTATTGATCCCTCTGACGGCCATAGATGATATGCCAGTTTTATCGACAGAACCTGCGCCTCATATATTCTTATAGTACAATACTTTCTCCTTCAGTATATATTTGTAGAATCAGTTAAGTAAAGTTGGTAAGTTTAACCTTCGGTCCATGCCTTTAACTGATTAAATCATTTTTTAAGTTTAACTGACAGATTAATGAAGTTAACAATCACAACATTTTTTATCTTGGTGAGTTTTGTAGGTTTTGCGCAGAACTCAGCACTTAAGCACAACACAGTCAAAACAGTGGCGTTGAACAAGGTCCAGGGGTATTTAGAACACCTACCTCCTGGTTACAGTAGTAATCCTACCAAGAAGTATCCCCTACTTATTTTTTTGCATGGCGCTGGAGAAAGAGGAAGCACACCAGCTGATATGTACAAGGTGGCCAAAAATGGACCTCCAAAAGAAATTGAAAATCAGGGAAGTCTATGCTTTGAAGTTAATGGCAAGCAGGAGTGCTTTATAGTACTGTCACCGCAGTTGACTGGTAGCGGCAACTGGACAGGGTATGCTCAAAAAGATTTTTGGAACTACGTACTGAATGGACCTAATAACTATCGTTATGACCCCAATAGAATTTACCTTACAGGTTTATCCCTTGGAGGTAACGGTGTTTGGGAAAGAGCCTATGATGTTGAAAACTCTAATAATAACCTGGCAGCCATAGCTCCACTATGTGCATGGGGAAATACCTCCAAAGGGTGCATAGTAGCAGAAAGAAATATACCTGTATGGGCATTTCATGGTACATCAGATGACGTGATCGGTTTCAACTCAGGGATAAGCATGTTTAATTCTGTAAACGACTGCGAAAGCAATACACAGCAGAATACGTTTACGGCGATTCAAGATGGTGAACACTGGATATGGAATGCTGTATATAAAACTGACCATTCTGAATACAGTCCAAATGTATACGAATGGCTATTAGCTCACACGCTTAATGATAGCGGAAGTGGCGGCGGAGGCGGTAGCTCTACTACAAACCAACCTCCTGTAGTAGATGCAGGTCAGGATTTAAACACAATAGTTGGAACGGAGTCAGTTAGTTTCGGTGCTGTGGCTTCTGATCCTGATGGCTCTATATCTGAGTTTACATGGACACAAGTTAGTGGACCTACGGCTACGATGTGGAATGCTGACAGAGCTAAATTAACGGTTGCTGATCTTGCAGAAGGTAGTTATGAGTTTAAGATTACAGTAACTGATAATGATGGAGCAAATGCTGCAGATAATGTTTTGCTTACAGTGGAAACACCCTCAGGCGGAGGAGGTACTACTAATGCATTACCTACAGTAAATGCTGGGGCAGATGTAAACGCAAGTACTACTGAAAGTGCTATCTATCTTATCGCTCAGGCATCTGATTCTGATGGTTCGATTGCTTCATATAGCTGGAAAAAGATAAGTGGTCCGGCGGTGAGCCTGTGGAATCCGGATAGAAGCAAGCTGACTCTCGTAAATTTTGTCGAAGGCACCTATTTGCTGGAAATAACTGTACAGGATAATGACGGAGGTCAGGCCAGTGATCAGGTAACTGTAGTAGTAGGAGGTGGCTCAAGTTCAGGTGGTGGAGATACCAGTAATTCAACAGCAACACTTAAGAATAAGGTTTCATCCGATGGAATGCCCTATGCAGAATATCTTCCATCTGGCTATAACACATCTGAGAAATACCCGGTGATTATTTATCTGCACTCTGACGCAGCAGAAGGAACTAACCTGGATCTGGTAAAAGCTGAAGGCCCTCTATACTATGCAAATCAGGGTAAAGAGATATGTGCGAACGGACAGTGCTTTATAGTACTTAGCCCGCAGATCGAAAAGGGATCTGGTTTTTGGAAAGGAAAAGTAGATAGATTTTACAATTATGCAGTGGCAAATTATCCAGTTGATCAAAACCGTATATTTCTTGTAGGGTTTGATGGAGGAGCAGTTGACGGTCTTTATAGGTTGATGGATGGTACCAATAGCCCTAACAGATGGGCAGCTACAGCCGCAATAAGCTACTCTATGCCGTTATCAGTGGCGTGCAACATCGCATCAAGTGGAACTGCGTTCTATATGGCAAACTCCACGCTGGACGAAGAAAACAATTATAACAATGCACTAAGCTTTTACAATGAAGTAGATGGCTGTACGTCAAATACAACACTATTTGTGACTGAAGGAGGTAATCAGGAGCAAAGCTGGAAAAACTCTTTTGATCCGGAAATTACAAACCTTTATGCATGGTTGCTCAACCAGACACTTGGAACTCAGGCCTCAGGTGCTCGTATGTCAGGTGAGGAGACTCAGGTTGTTGAGTCAAATAACTTATTCGAAGGCAATCTAGCAAATTTCGAAAGGAATTTCAGAACTGACAGAAGCTTACTGTCATTGACTACTGATGGGCAGCCGGTAAAAATTGAAGTGAAGTCAATCAATGGCATCACGATTAAGCAAGTAAATAGCAACGGAGAGGTGACACTTGACGATGTAGAAAATGGTATTTACCTGTATTCGATAGAAGATGAACAGAACAACCTGCTTCAAAGAGGGCGGATCGTGAAGTTTTCAAGATAAAACCTGTGTTTGATTATTTGTATAAGGCTGCCGTAAAGGGCAGCCTTATTTATGTTTTAAGGTTTTGAAAGGCTCTGAATGCCAGGGCAAGGCTGATTAAAGTAAGCAATGCTCCAAGTAAAAATGGCGCTCCGGGGAAGTATATCTCATAGATATTGGGATCGGTAAAATATGCAAAGATGCCTGTCATGAGAGGAGGCCCAACAATTGAAGTAATGCTAATTAGGCTTGTAAGTCCCCCTTGTAGCTCACCCTGCTCAGAGGTCGGTACTTGGTTTGACATAATTCCTTGTAGTGAAGGACCTGCCAGTCCTCCCATAGCATATATTACAGTGAAAGCAAACATCATCCACCCTTCATTGGCCAAGGCGAACAACAGGAAACCCATAGCATATACAAATAGCCCAATATAAACACCTTTAATCTGACCTATTTTAGGTAAAATAATGCGGATAAGCAGTCCCTGTACTAGCGCCACCATTAAGCCTACAAAAGCAAGAGAATATCCAACCCACTCTTCCGTCCACTTGAATTTTTCCATGGTAAAGTATGCCCAGGTACTTTGAGTAGCATGAGCAGCTATATAAACCAATATCAGAGAAGATACGAGGCCAAGGATTACAGGGTATTTTTTAAATTGAAGCAAGGCACCGGCCGGGTTGGCTCGTTTCCAGTCAAAAGTTCGTCTGTCTTCCGGTTTTAATGATTCAGGTAATACAAGGAAACCATATAGCCAATTGATGAGTGTAAGTGCAGCTGCAGCTATAAACGGAATACGTGGGCCAAATTGACCTAAAACACCACCTAAAAGAGGGCCTACGATAAATCCTAATCCGAAAGCGGCGCCGATGATACCAAAGTTTTGCGAGCGTTTTTCAGGCGGACTAACATCAGCAATATAGGCTGAGGCAGTTGTAAAGCTGGCTCCTGTAATTCCGGAAACTAACCTTCCCAGAAATAGCCAGCCAATGGTTGGTGCCACCGCCATGAATATATAATCGATACCAAAACCTAAAAGAGAAAAAAGTAAGACAGGGCGACGCCCAAACCGGTCACTTAAGCCGCCCAAAACAGGAGCAAAGAGAAACTGCATGGAGGCATAGGCAAACACCAGCCATCCACCATATACTGCAGCATCGCTGATATCGCCTTGAATAAGCTCTGCAATAAGTGTTGGCATAACTGGAATAATGATGCCAAGGCCAATAACATCAATCAGGAGTGTAACAAATATGAATCCAATAGCTGCTTTGTTATTCTTCATGCCTCTGAAAAAATTTGATCTAAGGTAGTCTAAAAAAACGAAAATCATTATCGGAGGGAAAAGTAGGTGAGAATGTGTATGTACTTGTTATATTTGGTCGGCTGAGTTCGATTAAACTTGTAGCGAAGTCTTTTATATTCAATAATAAAAAGTAAACAATCTATGAAAGCAGACCTTCGAAGCGATACAGTGACCAAACCTACGGTAGGAATGTTAGAAGCTATGATGAGCGCCCAGGTTGGTGATGATGTTTTTGGTGAAGATCCCACTGTAAATGCACTGGAAGAAAAATGTGCCAAGCTTTTTGGGATGGATGCCGCCATCTATTGCCCTTCAGGTACTATGACAAATCAGATAGGTATCAATGTGCTTTCAAACCCATATGAAGAAGTGATTTGTTACAAGGGTTCCCATATCTATAAATATGAAGGGGGTGGAGTAGCAGGCAATAGCGGCTTATCGTTCAGACTGTTGGAAGGTAATAGAGGCAGAGTAGACCTTGAGGATGTTTTAGCTAATATTAACCCTGATGATGTGCATTGTCCTGTATCCTCTATTGTTGCTCTTGAAAATACAGTAAATAAAGGAGGGGGTAGTTTTTATACACTAGCTGAAATTGCAGAGATAGCTGAAGCTTGTATTTCTCGTGGCATCAAAATGCATCTGGATGGAGCACGTCTTTTTAATGCCTTGGCAGAAACAGGTGATAAGCCTCAGGACTATGGTCAGTATTTCGATACTATTTCAATCTGTTTATCCAAAGGTCTTGGAGCACCTGTAGGATCTGTATTGCTGGGAAAGGCAGAACACATTCGTAAAGCAAGACGTATGCGTAAGGTGTTTGGCGGAGGTATGCGTCAGGCCGGATATCTGGCAGCTGCTGGCATATATGCGCTTGACCATCATGTAGAGAGACTTGGAGAAGATCATAGGAGGGCGAGAGAAATAGGCGAAGTGCTGGAGGGCCTGCCTTATGTTAATCATGTGCTTCCTGTAGATACCAATATTTTAATTTTCGAACTTGTAGAAGGAATAACTGCAGAAACCTTTTTGAATAAACTTGATCTTCAGGGAGTAAAAGCCGTTGCTTTTGGGCCACGAGAGATACGGTTCGTAACGCACCTGAATTTTGATGATAAAGCATTGGGCTTTACCATAGACGTATTGCGTCAGCTTAGCTTTTGATGGCTTAGTTGCAATAGAAGTACAGGCTGGTAGAAGTTGAGGGCAACTCAGTATGCCCTCCTTTTGTGTATAAAGTAGTATATGATGGCCGCCAGTATATTGGCAAAGACTGCAAGGATAGTCCAAAGAAGTTTAGAAGTTTCGTCCAACCTTTTATTGACAACCCAGACATCATAAATAACCCAAACTGCACACACTAGTCCTATTAAATAGATTAATCCACTCATTATTTTTATGTTCCGGTTTTTTAATTGATACCTGTGAAATTATCAAAAACCGTTGAGCTAAGCAATCATTTCTGGCTAACCAGATAAACGCCGAGCATAATTACCAAGGAATAAAGTATGGTGAGTACATCCAATTGATCACCACGGAATGCTACAGCCACTAATGTGGCAAACACGGGTTGTAAATAAATGTAACTGCCAACCAAAGAAGAGTTTACAAATTTCAGTGTCCAAACATTAAGCAGGTAGACCAGAAATGTAGCTGCAATGATCACAAAGCCTATGTAAAGCCAGATAGTCACTGGTATTATTGTCCAGTTGACAGTGGAGAGCTCGCTAATCCCAAAGGGGAAAGCTATTATACCTCCAAATAAAAACACCCATTTAATAACTGTAATTGATTTGTACTTGGCCATTAAAGGTTTTACTAATACCAGATAAACTGCATAAGAAGAACCATTGATGAGTATAAGGAGGTCTCCTAAGAATGTTCCTTTGCTAAGAGAAACACCATCTTTTGTAAGTAGTAGGTATGCACCAACTGCACCTATAAAAAAACCAATGCTTTTCTTGACCGTTATACTCTCTTTGCCCAGTGCATAGGCTACTATCATCACCATGATTGGAGAGGTGGTCATAATTACCGAACCATTTATAGGGTTGGTAAGGCTGAGACCTTTAAAAAAAAGAAGCTGATTGGTGGCAACACCAAACAGGCCACATAGAAAGAGCAGCCCGAAATCCTTTCTAGACTTTATTTTATCTGTACCAGTGATGCTGCTTAATAACCAAAAAAGTAAAGTTGCACTGGCAATTCGAAAAACAATAAAGCCAAAGGGTTCTAAATATGCAGGCATTACGAACTTTGCAACCGTGTAGTTAAAACCGTAGATCAGAGTGACAAAGAGAAGTGTGCTATGAATTGTTATCTTTCCAGGCATGCTCAAAATTATCACTTAAAGCATTGAAAATTGTTACCTTTAAAATAAAATACTGTGATGTTTGATTTGAATTTACCATTGGCAGAACGCATGCGGCCGACTTCTCTTGATGATTTGATTGGGCAGGAACATTTGGTAGGCGAGGGTGGAATTTTAAGAAAGACCATCAAGTCAGGGGTGGTTCCATCGATGATATTATGGGGTCCTCCCGGGGTGGGCAAAACTACTATTGCTAATATTATTGCCAATCAGGTAAAGTCACCTTTTTATACCTTAAGTGCGGTAAGTGCAGGTGTAAAAGATGTTAGGGAGGTTATTGATAAAGCCAAAAGGCAATCAAAAGCTATTCTTTTTATTGATGAGATACATCGCTTTAATAAATCGCAGCAGGATGCATTACTAGGGGCAGTAGAAAAAGGTACCATTACATTGATTGGTGCCACTACCGAAAACCCCTCCTTTGAAGTGAATTCGGCTTTGCTTAGCCGGAGTCAGGTTTATACACTGAGATCGCTAGCCGAGGAGGATTTACTCAAGCTAATTGATCTTGTGCTGAAAAAGGATGAAAAGCTAAAAAAGAAGAAGGTACACCTGACAGAGTACAAAGCATTGCTGAACATTTCAGGAGGGGACGCGCGAAAACTACTCAATCTGTTGGAATTGGTCTTTGATTCGCTGGCTGGGGAAGAAATTGAGATCACGGATCAGAAGGTGATGGATATTGCACAGCAGCGAGTGGCGATTTATGACAAATCCGGTGAGCAGCATTACGATATTATTTCAGCTTTTATTAAATCTCTAAGAGGGAGTGATCCTAATGCTGCTGTCTATTATATGGCCCGTATGATAGAGGGTGGAGAAGATGTTAAGTTTATAGCTCGCCGCATGTTGATTATGGCTTCGGAAGATATTGGCAATGCTAACCCTACAGCTTTAGTTATTGCTAACAATACTTTTCAGGCAGTGAATGTTATTGGGTATCCTGAAGCTGAGATTATACTTTCGCAATGTGCTACCTATCTGGCTTGTTCTCCCAAAAGCAATGCTAGCTATATGGCTATTAAAAAAGCAAAGGCCTTGGTAAGAGAGACTGGGGATCTGCCTGTGCCTATGTCCATAAGAAATGCTCCCACTAAGCTGATGAAAGACTCCGGCTATGGCAAAGGGTATAAGTATGCACACGATTTTGCTAATAATTTTGTGGATATGGAGTTCTTGCCTGATCAGATCAAAAGCTCAAAGTTTTATGACCCGGGCAAGAATGCTCGTGAAGAAGAAATGAGAAAACGCTTAAAAGCTCTCTGGAAGGATAAATACGGGTATTAGTTAGTGGTGGCAACTGGGACTAAAAAGAGTAAATTGTTGAGGTGCTAAATCTGATGCTTCGCATTTAATGACTCCAGTACCTGATCTTTATAAAGTCTGCCAATGGGTAGTTCTTTTCCGGGGACCTCTATAGAAGTAGCAGAATATGTCTCAATTTTTTTTACAGCGACTATGAATGAACGGTGAATTCGAAGAAAGCACTCCTCAGGCAATTTTTCTTCCAGATAGCTTATTTTTTGATGGGTAATTACTTCTTTGTCACAGGTTTTGATTCTAACATAGTCTTTAAGGCTTTCAATGTATAGAATGTCTCTTAGTTGCACTTTGACCATTTTTTTGTCAGCTTTCAGAAAGATATAAGCTTCTTCCGATTCTATATCATTGCTGATTTCAGAAGCACCATGAGAAATATCCGTATGGTAAACTCTACTGACGGCCTTCAAGAACCTTTCAAATGAAATAGGTTTGAGCAGGTAGTCTACCACATTTAATTCATACCCCTCCAGGGCGTAATCTCTGTAGGCGGTGGTTATAATTACTTTAGGTGGGTTTTGGAGCGTTTTTACAAAATCCAGTCCTGTAAGCTTGGGCATCTGGATGTCCAGAAAGATCAGGTCGACAGGCTCTTTTTTGAGGATATCAAATGCCTTTAAAGCATTACTGCACTTGGCCACTATTTCTATATTCTCTAACCGGGCTATGTAAGATTCAATGACTTCGATGGCAAGAGGCTCATCATCTACTATGATACACCTGATCTTCATTTTATTATTTACGTTTTTTGGGAGTATTCGTTTAAGTGTAGTTTGAGTACTATGAGATACGACTCATCCGTGTCCAGAACTTTTAGCTCATAGGCTCCGCCATAGAGTAACTCCAGTCTGCGGTTTACATTTTGTAGACCTATACCTTCTCTGTAGTTCTGCTCATCTATGGTTTGGTCCGTACTCTTACTGTTATCTACTTTTAAGGTCAGTAGGTCATCCTTCACATTGAGATCAATACTGATCCAGGAGTGATCTGTTTCCCCGCTAACACCATGTTTAAAGCTGTTTTCAACAAAGGGGAGGACTATCATGGGGGCAATAGTTTTTCCGGATATTTCCCCCCTTACTGAAAATGATACATCCAATCGTTCTCCATACCTTAGTTTTTCCAAGGCTACATAATTTTTTGCCAGCTCTATTTCTTTAGTTAGGGGCACTGTCTCCGTGTTGCACTCATAAAGCATATAGTTGAGCAGGTCCGATAGCTTTAAAACTATTTCAGGTGTGCTGTCAGATTTTTTGAGAGCAAGTGCGTATAAGTTGTTCAGTGTGTTGAAAAGGAAATGAGGATGTATTTGAGCTCTCAAAAACTTTAATTCAGCCTGCAGTTTGTCTCTTGCCAGGCTCTGAGAGTCTTGTTGTACCCTATACCAGTGCTTGAAGAATTTAATAAGCGTTGCCAATACCACAACGGGATAAATGTATGTTGCCGATTTGAGTATTTTCAGCGGATGCCAAAGGCCACCCCAGTCATCATCGGGATAATAAAGAGGACGTTCTATATAATATGCCGTTAGCCAGTGTATAGCTCCCGCTACCAGTAGTACGAGAAGGGCCCAAAAGAAAAAAGGGAAGTACTTTTCTTTGAGCAGATATTTAGGCAGAAGAATGTATATAGTGATATAAGTAGCAAACAGTTTCTCAGGGAGGTATAACAGCTGCATCTTAAATTGGTGAAGATAATCGTCATTAAAACTTCCCCACAATACAGCAAAGAAAGTAGTAAACACCAACCAAAAGAAAATGTGCTTTAGCACCCTTGGCGTTTTTTGATAAAATACTGTAAATTTCTTCTGCACGCTATACCCTTTTATATCATAAAAATAACCCAGATAACCTTCTTAAAATTGCGTTCATAAAGATAATTCGACATATAGCAGAAACCTAATGATGAACAAAGGCTTAATGCCCATGTTCATATTCTTATTGAGGGTAATTTTGATGAAATTGTCTTAATTTGCGTACTATCGTTTAAAATTTAGTGATGCAGAAACCCGCGTTGATTTTTGAGCATTCCCCATGGTTTTTATTACTATGTCTGTTGGCCGGAGCGGCATATGCACTTCTTTTGTACACAAAATCAGGTCCATGGAGTACCAGCTTAAACAAATTACTGTTTGTGTGTCGAATGTTGACAGTAACCATAATTGCGGCATTACTCATTTCACCTGTACTAAAGCAAATTAAGAATATTATAGAGCAGCCAGCTATGATTTTTGCCATAGACAACTCACGGTCCTTGGGAGAAGTGATGGATAGTGTGCAGTTAAGAAAGTTTAATGATAAAATAAAGCAGGTGGCTTCGGGAATAGAGGATCAGTATCGTATTGAATTTCGCAACCTGTCTGGCGTGCAAAGTGATGAATTTCCAGAGTTTATTAATTATAATAAGCAGAGTACGGATCTAAGCAGTTTGCTTAATGATATAAAACAGGATTATGAAGGGCGCAACTTAGGAGGAGTCGTGCTCGTTTCGGATGGTATTTACAATCAGGGTATTTCTCCAACATTTGCAGATTACAACTTTGATGTTTTTACATTGGGGGTAGGTGATACCATTCCCAAGTCAGATTTGTCCATCATATCGCTGTTGTACAATAAAATATCCTACCAAGGTAATAAATTTCCATTGATAGCCCAGGTGACACATCGTGGTTATACTGGTGAGCAGGTAACGGTTTCAGTGATAAAAAATGGAAATGTAATTGCTGACCAACAGGTGAAGCTAGGCGCCGATAATCAATTAGTAGATGTAAAGTTTCTCATTGATGCAGAAGAAAATGGCTACCAGCGTTACCAGGTAAGTGTTCAAAGGAAAGACGGAGAGTTTACTTATACCAATAATCTACAGCAAGCTTATATAGAGGTTATTGAAGGCAAAGAGCAAATAGCACTTCTGGCTCCGGCACCACATCCAGATATCAAGGCCATAAAATCGGCTGTTGAGAGTAATGCTAACTACACCATAGATCAATATATATTGAGCCTTAACGAGGATGTTCAGAAGCTGTCCTCTTCCAAAAAAAAATATGATCTGGTTATCTATCATCAAATCCCAGACCAAAGCGGGCTATACTCACGTTTTGCAGATAAGTTTGAGAAAGAAAAGACGTCTGCCTTGATCATATATGGTTCGCAAACCAATGTGAGGGAATTCAATACGTTTAATAAGGTACTCTCATTAGATGCTATTCCAGGTGAGTATGATCATGTAACTGCTGTATTTAATCAGGGTTTTAACAGTTTTAAACTTTCCGATGAGCTACAGCAGTCCATGGATGAGTTTCCTCCCGTGGTAGTACCCTTCGGCCGTATTTCAATGTCCTCTGATGCGGATATTTTGCTATATCAGCAAGTTGGAAGTATTGCAACCAATAAGCCATTAATAGCTGTTATGCATCGGGATGGAAACAAAAGGGGAGTGGTCCTGGGAAGTGGCTTATGGCTGTGGAAGCTCACTAATTATGCTAAAAATGGCAACGACCAGGCCTTTAATGAATTGATGACTAAGCTGGTTCAATATCTCTCTTCAAAAGAAGACAAGAGGAAATTCAAGACTTACCCTGTTAAAAATGAGTTTCTTACTAACGAGAAAGTGGTTTTTGACACAGAAGTTTACAACGATCTGTATGAGAGAGTTTACGGTAACAAAATTGACCTTTCTCTCACTGACGCTGAAGGTAACAAGTATAACTACAGCTATATTACCAATGAAAACAATACTCGCTATGAGGTTAGCGGACTTCCGGAAGGGGTTTACGGGTACATGGCCGCTACCCAGCTTGGGGATAAACGTGAGGTAGTAAATGGAGAATTTCTGATTAAGGAATTGCAGATCGAAAATATTAATCTCACTGCAGATTTTAATCTGTTGAGGAAGCTGTCCGATAAAACAGGAGGAAAGTTTTACAGGGTAGATGAAATAGATCGCTTCAAAGATGAACTAGCCACATTTAAGGCTCAGGGCACTATTCACACGAGCGAAAAATACCTTCCATTTATTCATTTGAAATGGTTATTCTTCTTGCTGATGTTTTTACTTACCAGTGAATGGTTAATAAGAAAGTATAGTGGAGGATATTAATAACCCTACAATGCTAAAAAACTGTCAAGAAATACTCGGTTGAAGTAGAGCGCTGCTTTACTAAACTTTAAAGCTAACCTTTCAGCCATATTGGCAGTGGGTAGTCATTCAAGTAGGAGCAAATCTAACTCTCGGGCTTGGCCTTTTCTGGATTAATACTTTCAACGTGTTATTTGCGAAATCTAACTGCAGGGCTGTTATCTCGTTAGACCTGGAGGTAGGGGACGGTTAGTTTTACTAATCTTCAAAGACTTGGTAAACGAGACATGAATTTTTAACGAGATTATGGGGTTAATTTACATATCAAGCCTAAGCCCTCGTATAAACAAGAAGGCCATCTCTCTCGAAATGGCCTTCTTTATTTTAGTCGAGGCTAATTATTATTCCTCTTTTTCCTCTTTTTTAGACGCTTTTGGTTTTTTTACTTTAAGCTTCAACTCCTCACCTTTGCCATCGTAATCCGCTACAATGGTAGAGCCTTCCTCAATCTCTCCTTTAAGGATTTCTTCAGCAACAGAATCTTCAAGATATTTCTGAATGGCTCTGTTTAGTGGCCTTGCACCATATTGAGGATCATACCCTTTTTCAGCCAGGAAGTCTTTCGCTTTTGTTGTCAACTCTACATTGTAGCCAAGCGCTTTAATTCTCTGGAAGAGTTTATCCAGCGTGAGGTCAATGATTTTGTGAATATCTTCTCTTTGTAGAGAGTTAAACACAATCACATCGTCAAGTCGGTTGAGAAACTCAGGGCTGAATGCTTTTTTCAAAGCGCTCTGAATGGTTGATTTCATTATTTCATCGGCATTGTTTTGCTTCGATGATGGAGAAAAACCAATTCCGGCACCGAAGTCCTTCAAATCCCTAACACCAATGTTGGAAGTCATGATGATGATGGTATTACGGAAATCAACTCTTCGGCCCAAACCATCAGTAAGTATTCCGTCATCAAGTACCTGAAGCAACAAGTTAAATACATCAGGGTGAGCTTTTTCGATTTCATCCAGCAATACAACACTGTATGGCTTTCTTCTCACCTTTTCGGTAAGCTGTCCACCCTCTTCGTACCCTACATATCCCGGAGGCGCTCCTACCAGTCGCGATACAGAGAATTTCTCCATGTATTCACTCATGTCTATCCTGATCAGCGTATCCTCTTTATCGAACAGGTATGTAGAGAGTACTTTTGCAAGCTCAGTTTTACCTACACCCGTTGGTCCCAGGAAAATAAATGATCCAATAGGTTTCTTAGGATCCTTTAATCCTACTCGAGTTCTTTGGATTGCCTTAGTAAGCTTTTTAATGGCGTCATCTTGTCCGATCACTTTACCGCTCAATTCCTGGTTCATTCCGAGAAGCTTATTGCTTTCTTTCTGAGCGATACGTTTAGTAGGTATGCCAGTCATCATAGCTATAACATCGGCTACATTTTCAGCATCTACTGTATAGCGTTTGCTCTTTGTTTCCTCTTCCCATCTATGCTTAGCCTGCTCTAGTTGTTCAAGGAGTTTTTTCTCCTTGTCTCTTAATTGGGCAGCCTCTTCATACTTCTGGCTTTTTACAACCTGATTTTTCTCTTCCTTGATGTCTTCAATAGCAGCTTCAAGCTTTACAATTTCATCAGGAACGTGGATATTATTAATATGTACTCTAGCTCCGGCCTCATCAAGAACATCTATAGCTTTGTCTGGCAAATACCTGTCACTGATATATCGGTCAGAGAGTTTCACACATGCTTCTATCGCCTCAGGCGTATAGTTTACATGGTGATGATCTTCATATTTTTCTTTGATGTTGTCCAGTATCTGTATGGTTTCTTCAGGTGTGGTTGCATCAACCATTACCATTTGGAACCTTCTGGCTAGAGCGCCATCTTTTTCAATATACTGTCTGTACTCGTCAAGCGTAGTAGCACCAATACATTGAATCTCTCCTCTGGCCAAGGCAGGCTTGAACATATTGGAGGCATCTAACGAGCCCGAAGCACCACCAGCACCTACTATCGTATGAAGCTCATCTATGAAAAGGATCACTTCAGGTGATTTTTCCAATTCATTCATTACAGCCTTCATTCTTTCTTCAAACTGGCCACGGTATTTAGTGCCAGCTACTAAAGAGGCAAGGTCCAGAGTAACGACCCGCTTACCGAAAAGTACCCTTGATACTTTCTTCTGCACAATTCTAAGTGCAAGGCCTTCTGCAATGGCAGTTTTACCGACGCCCGGCTCACCTATAAGTATTGGGTTGTTTTTCTTTCTACGGCTTAGAATTTGAGCTACCCGTTCGATTTCTTTTTCACGGCCTACGATAGGATCCATCTTGTTCTCTTCAGCCAGTTTGGTCAGGTCACGACCGAAGTTATCCAGCACCGGAGTTCTGGATTTTTCAGTGCCCTTTTTCTCTTTTCCGGCTCCTGAGCCCGCTCCACCTCCGAAAATTTTAGATGAATCATCATCTGGGTCGTCAGTGTCTGATGATGCCATAGGGTTTTCTGTCTGGTATTCCAGAAGCTCCTTGACAACATCATAGTTGACATCAAATTTTTCGAGAATTTGTGTGGCAATGTTATCTTCATCTCTTAAGATGGACAATAACAGATGCTCTGTACCTATGAGCTGGCTTTTGAATATTTTGGCCTCTAAGTAAGTTATTTTTAATACCTTTTCGGATTGGCGTGTTAGAGGGATATTGGCCAGATTTTTTACATCGTGAGAAGCGGTACCTTTAGAGACTTTCTCTACGGCTCCTCGTAATTCATCAAGCGCTATTCCTAACTTCCTAAGCAGACCAACTGCTACACCTTCTCCTTCTCTGATCATTCCCAGCAGTAGGTGCTCAGTGCCGATATAGTCATGCCCAAGTCGTAACGCCTCTTCCCGGCTTAGTGAAATTACTTCTTTAACTCTATTTGAAAATTTTGCTTCCATATTTGAGCAATTCTAGTGACTTGTGTAAATGTATGATTTCTTCAAAAATATTACCACCTTCCATGGTAGTATTTACAAGAATGATTTATTAATCGTTTAACGAAATACTAATTCTAAATGTTCATTCTTATGCCATCGAATTAGTAACAGTTGCTGCCGCGTTTGGCCCTTCGCAAAACAAGAGGTCAATTATACTAAGGTTAGCCACAAAAGTACTGCCAAAAACTTGCTGATAGGGTTGAGGGTGATAAAAGGCATTTTGCTCATAACGCTGTTTTGGGTGAATAACTGACCTCAGGTCAATTATATTGCTTTCAGGCTTTTTCTCAAACTTATCTGTAAAATTTATTACAGGGTCAATCTGTAATAATTTAAGACATAATGTCAGTAGATTCAAGTTAAAGTCAAAGAGAAATTTTTCTCTTTTTTGGAATTCACCCTCAAAATAGTCCGAAAAAAACTCATAAAATGGTGCCCGACCATATGCTGACATTATGGTTCGCCAATGGTCATTATACCATTTCTCTTTGTAGCTTATTTTGATGTCCTTTATTTTAATTTTCTTATTGCCCCCTACTACAGGAACGGACAAGCGTTCAACTTTATTGGCACTTAATAGATGACACCTGTTTCGGTAGGTTTGTTTGATGTAGTATTCTTCCTTTTCAATAAGAATAGTATCAAACTTTTTGAGACAGGTAAAATATTCAATACATGGCAGGTAATGAATATCTATAAGTGCGGTTTTTTTGTCAGGCATACTCATGAATATCTCCAAGTCCTTCCCTGAGTACAACAAATTCTTCTTGCGTACAATCAACTACAGTGGACGGAATATTCCCTCCAGGTCCTCCATCTATAACAATATCAACCTGATTTTTAAATTCTTCAAAAATCACTTCAGGGTCAGTGTTATATTCCAGTACGTCATCATCATGCTTGATAGATGAGGTTACAATAGGGTTGCCCAAGATGTTTACGATCATTCGGGGAATGTTATTATCCGGAATCCTGATCCCAACTGTTTTTTTATTTACATTAAGTATTTTAGGTACATTACTGTTGGACTCCAAAATGAATGTAAAGGGGCCTGGGAGTGCCTTTTTCAATACCTTAAAGGTTGGGGTGTCTATACGCTTTACGTAATTGGAAATGTCACTTAGGTCATAGCAAATAAAAGAAAGATTGAAGTCTTTGGGCCTGATGCCCTTGAGCCAACAGAGTTTGTCTATTGCTTTTTTGTTGAAAAGATCACAGCCAATACCATAAATTGTGTCAGTGGGGTAAATAACAATTCCTCCATTCTTCAACACATTTACAATGTGTTCAATTTTATTTCTTTCCGGGTTTTCCTGGTATAGTTTAATTAATTCCGCAGGCATCAGGCTGATTATTTAAATGTATATGCTAAGTTACTGAAAAGAAATAATACATTTAATAAGCGTGAATTGTACTGGTGCTTTTGAAAATAAAAAAGCCCGGTCTTGGAAACCGGGCTCCGTGTTATTGAATTACTATCTGACCATAATGTCATTAAAATTCTCCAAACACTACAGTATGGGCAATAATCCAGATACCATCCCCATTCGTATCATTAACTGTAAATGATGCGGCATGAGTTGTTGGATAGTCTGAGGGAAGAGGGCCAAAGATTTTATTATATCCATATTGGCCTGGAGCCAATGTTGTCGGCATAAAGTCTCCAATATAGATGTGCACTTCCTGTAACGAATACCCACTAAGGTTATAAGTTACTTCTACAGAGTTTCCTGTCATAGTGATAGTAACTGTTCCAACCAGTGTGCCTTTGGCAGTATTGTTTAGACCTGCACCGGCCCAAACATCAAAGGTGTAGGTTCCGTCGGCAGTAAAATTGCCGGCCCATCCCCATCTGTTTTTGGTTAAGGCCAGTGAGGCGTAGGATTCAGGGTTACACTTATTTCCAGTTGTGAAGACATAGCCTGTTCCGAAACCTCCGGTTTTATCAAATTTACCAAAAGCTGTTTCGCAAGTACCTTCAGACGGAGGAGGGGGTGTTTCGCAGCATCGAGGAGTGTATATAGAGTAATACCATGGAACTGAACCATCTACTTTTACACCACCCCCATATGCACTGGATACACCGATGCCGCCATAGCCATTATCAACTAATACGTCAGCATTTAATACTAAATAAACAGAGCCACTGCCACATTCCGACGAGTTATACCCTGGAATTCCTGCCAAAGGAACCGCGAATGTGTGCTCAGTGCCGTTGACCGTTGCTTTGTAAGGAAACAAGCCTGTATTTGGAATGCCATAGAGGTTTTGTGGCATTAAGTTAAGGTCGGTACCTGCCCATAACCTCACATTATTGTTAATATTCAGAAATCCTTGAATAGAATAGACGGTTACATAGAGGTTAATTTCATCATTATAAATTGTTACGGTACCTGCGTAAATATCATTTTCTGCAAAGAGCGTCCCCTCCTGTGGTTCACCACAGAACTCAACTCCTGGCGCTATCAGAGTTGGTGAGGTAATGTTACTGTCATCGGACAAAGCGGGTTCTACGGTATTAACCGATAGAGGGTCGCAGGCGATTAATGCAATACCTAGCATTAATGTCATAAGGGTTTTCATTGTTGCTTTCATGCTGTGTTATGTGTTTATATTTCAAATAACCTTACATGATTATATCGGTAGAATTTAAGCCAACTATCAACCTAGGTGTAAGTGTTTATAAAATAGGATATATAAGTTAATAATAATTTTAATACTTAACAAATAGAAAAATTTTTGCTTAAATTTTAAATATTATGTTATGTTTCCGAATTGTATTATAGGTGTGTTTTGGGGAAATTTAATTTAAAATAGTACATGATTTTTTTCAGAAGTAATCAATTTTTCATGAAGTATGTCCTTAGTTGTACTCACAGGTGCTGCAGACATAATGCATGTTAAAAAAGGAGAGGAACTATTTTATGGAAGGAATTATTACTTTTGTCGAAGTTAGAGGGTGGTGATTACTCACTCTGAAAGCAATGTTAATATTTACTTAAAATCATATGATGAAAAGAAGGAATATCTTCGTCATTTTTATTTTAGTCTTTACCATACTATTATCTTCATTCTCATTTTACGTTTATCAAATGATTTATTCACCAAATTTTCTTGTGGATAAGGAAGATAGGGTAATTATTATTGAGTCAGATGAGACTTTTAAATCCTTGCAGGATAAGTTATACGACCTTAATTATGTTCAGGATCTTGTCTCGTTTAGCTTTTTGGCTAAATTGATGAATTATGATACTCAGATCAAATCGGGCAGATACCTTATAAAGGCAAATATGTCTAATCTTCAGGCCATTCGAATGCTGAGGGCGGGGTTGCAGCAGCCGGTTAATGTTACCTTTAATAATCTCAGGTTGAAGGAAGAGTTAGCCGGGAGACTTACCAGGAATGTGGAGATAACTTCCGAAGACTTTAATAAAGCGCTGAAGCATTATGTTGAGACCAATAAAGAGGGGTTCAACGAGAATAATATAATCAGTATGTTTATTCCTAATACCTATCAGGTGTATTACGATATTTCTGGAGAGGACCTTGTTGAACGTATGCATAGTGAGTACGAAAGGTTTTGGAGTGATGAGCGAAAACAGAAAGCTAAAAACATTGGACTTACCCCTTTAGAAGTTTCAACTCTGGCTTCAATAGTGCAGGCGGAGAGTATAAAAAAGGATGAAAGCCCCAGGATAGCGGGGCTGTATATTAATCGGTTGCAGAAGGGGATAGCACTGCAGGCGGATCCAACACTGGTTTTTGCTTCCGGTGATTTCACTATCAAACGAGTGCTTAATATTCACAAGGAAATAGATTCTCCTTATAATACTTACAAATACCCCGGATTGCCTCCCGGCCCTATTAACATGCCGTTTATACATTCGATTGATGCCGTGCTGAATTATGAGGACCATAACTATGTATATATGTGTGCTCGTGAAGATTTTTCCGGGTATCACAATTTTGCAAGTAACTACAATGAACATTTGAGGAATGCAGCGCGATACCAAAAGCAATTGACTATTGAACAGCGTAAAGCGAGAATGAACAACAGTAATTAATGTTTGAGCAAACCACCCAAGTAAGAGTAAGATACGCCGAAACAGACCAGATGGGGTATGTATACTATGGCAACTACGCAGCCTACTATGAAGTGGCGAGGGTTGAAAGTCTGAGAAGCCTGGGCCTGAGTTATAAAGAGCTGGAAGACCAGGGGATAATGATGCCTGTTCTGGAAAACAAATCGAAATATCTGGCTCCTGCCAAATACGATGAGCTTCTTACCATTAAGACTACCATTAAAAAGAAACCGGCCGTAAGGATTCAATTTGATTATGAAATTTATAACGAATCTGATAAATTGATCCATATAGGAGAGACCCTTTTGGTTTTTGTAGATATGAAAACGGGCAGACCTTGCATAATGCCGGAGGTGATGGCGAATTTGCTCAATCCTTTTTTTGAATAAATGAAGAAAAGAATTACCAAATATATTCTGGAGAGCAAGTATTATCACGGGCTCATAGACCTTCTAAAGCGGGTCAGATTCCGGAGTTATGATGATCTCACACTTTATGAGATCATTATGGTCTTAATTGGTAAGCTCAAGAAAGATGAAATTATTGAAAGAGCCAATGCGGTTGCATTTAATTTTACCGTAGCGGTATTTCCCGCAATCATTTTCCTTTTTACACTTACTCCCTACATTCATCAGGTAATACCAGGAGTAAGTAAAGACTCCATTATGCAATTTATAGGTGATGTGATGCCTGAGAGTATGTATGTTACCGTATACGCTACTGTTGAAGATATTGTAGGTAATACCAGAGGAGGTCTACTCACGTTCGGTGCAGTGTTCTCCTTGTACCTGGCTACCAATGGTATGATGTCCTTAATGAAAGCCTTTAACTCATGTTACAAAACAATAGAGAAAAGAGGCTTTTTTAAGATGCGGTTGGTGGCAACCGGCCTTACAGTTATGCTAGCTGTCGTATTAATCCTGGCCAGTGTACTTTTAGTAATAGGAAACGCTGCGGTTGATGCTATCAACAACTTTCAATGGTTGGATATAGAGGACTACTTGATTTATATCTTCTTTCTATTGCGTTTTGTTGTGCTTTTTATTGTATTTTTCCTGGCGATCTCCTTTATTTATTATTTTGGACCAGCCGTCCATTATAACTGGAGGTTTTTCTCAATAGGTTCGTTGATAGCTACACTTCTCAGTATGGGCGTGACCTATGGTTTTTCATTTTATATATCCAACTTTGCTACTTACAACAAGCTTTATGGCTCATTAGGGGTTTTAATAGCCTTGATGATCTGGCAGGAGATTCTTTCCATAGTGTTGTTGGTAGGTTATGAAGTTAATGCCAGTGTACACCACGCTCACCGTATTTCAGGTATAGATGAAAGTAAGTTAGCTAGCTAGCTAAAATTTGCTTAATATAGCTATACTATGATAGCTAAAATTAATATTCCTAATCTTAAGGAAGCCCTTGTGTTAACTGCAAAGACAGTGGCAAGGTTTCCTTTGGCAACTTTGTGTGGCATAATAGGTACAGTATCCATGTGTTATTATGTGGAGGTTAGCTACGAAAATAAAGAGCTGCAAAAACAACTGATGAAACTGGTAATGGTAAGTGGGCTGGGGATTTCATTCTTTACAGCTTTGCAGCTCATTGGCGAAAACCTGAGAAGTCGAATGGTTCATTATGCCATCCAGGTTATCGGAGCAATATTATTAATACTCTACTATTTTTCTCTACCAATTGAATTGCAAGTTATCCATGGTGTAAGATTTGTGCTTTTTGGTCTTGTGGCGCATCTCTTGGTTTCATTTGCACCTTATATTGTTCATTTCAACAAACCAGGCTTTTGGTTGTACAATAAGCAGCTTTTTCTGCAGATACTTACAGCATTTTTTTTCTCTATGGTGCTGTTTGCGGGTTTAGCTTTGGCATTTCTGGCAGTTGAAAAGCTGTTTGATATTGATATCAGAGATAAAACCTATTCTAAGCTGTTTTTTATAATCACAGGAATATTTTCCATGTTGTATTTTCTGGGAGGTGTGCCCCAAAGAGACGAGATGTTTAAGGATGACGATGCCTACTCTAAAGGGCTATCCATATTTACCCAGTATATACTAATACCCTTGGTAGGTATATACAACATCATTCTATACCTCTATACCTTTAAAATAATTATTCAATGGGACTGGCCCAAAGGTTGGATTGCTTACCTGTTTGTGAGCTATTCTGTATTAGGTATCCTTTCTTATTTGCTAGTGTATCCGGTAGTGACTGAAAAAACGAAAGTATGGCTAAGGGTTTTTGCCAGAGGTTTCTTTATCTCTTTGATACCACTAGTTGTAGTTCTTTATCTCGCAGTTTATCTGAGGGCCTCTGAGTATGGCCTTACCGAGAATAGATATTTTCTTTTTGTCCTGGATTTCTGGCTTTTTGGGGTTGGCGCATATTTCATATTCTCTAAATCCAGGAACATTAAATTAATTCCCGTTACACTTGCTATAGTGGTATTATTAACATCATTTGGTCCATGGGGAGCATTTTCCATGTCTATAAACAATCAAATTCACAGGTTTGAAAGAATATTTAATGAAAAAGTAAAGGGACCTTTAGAGCTTCAATTTGAGGATAAGAAAAGTCTTTCTTCTATTTTGACTTACTTGAAGAAACGCGAAAGCATGGATAAAGTGCAGGCATATTTCAAACATAACGTTGATTCTTTGAAGACATCAAAATATGTAGGTATTGAAAGTGTGCTGCTTCAGGAATATAACCTGGAGTATGTCAATGAATGGCAGGATGAGGAGAGTGCGCTAAGCAGGTACTTTTCCTTTACCACACGTACCAACTACTCGATGGGGATAAAACATGCTTCATTCTTGAGGTTTGAAGACCATCAGGAAAGCAACTTTAAGGGAGTTGCTATTGAGTTAGACTCAGATGAGTTAATTATTAATATAGCAGATTCAGTAGGCTGGGAAGCTCAGATAGGTATTGAATCATTAGTTAAAGATCTGGTGAAGTTACATAACAGTTATGTATATGATATGGAGCCTGAGGCAATGGCCTTACATGGTGATAATGCTGGAATGAGCTATTCTTTGTATATTCATAGCCTTTACGTTGAGCGGTTAGATAAAGAGAAGTTTAAGTTACAGAATATCGGGTTTGACCTCTTTTTTACGAAGCATGAAGAAAAAAAATAAATTGTTGTTTGCAGAAAAAAAATAATCATATACATTTGCAGTCCCATTCGGCGAAAGAGTTCGAATGATAATCAAAGAGGAGTGGCAGAGTGGTCGAATGCGGCGGTCTTGAAAACCGTTGTACCGCGAGGTACCGGGGGTTCGAATCCCTCCTCCTCTGCATAAAGGAAAGGCCTTGGCTAGTAAGCTGAGGCCTTTTTGTTTTTAATGCCTCTTGCTAATCGAGCCCATCAGTCATGGCGAAGCAGGTTGTGCCAGGTTTGCAGATACTGTGATTTTCGTATTTAACAGTTTGCTTATAGGACAGTTTTCTTTAGCCTCCTGAGCCGCCTTTTGGAATTCGTCATCAGAGATCTTGGGCACATCACCCTTTACAACCAAATCTATTTGAACTATGGAGCCATCTTCAAAAGTAAGTTTGGCTTCAGTGTCCAGGTTATTGGGAGTGTAGTCTGAAGCTCCCAAAATAAAGCTCAGTTTCATTGTAAAACAGCCTGCATGTGCAGCTGCTACAAGCTCTTCAGGGTTGGTGCCTATACCATCTTCAAACCTTGAAGAAGCAGAGTACTTACTTTTATCCAGTGCCTTGCTTTGTGTGCTTACAGTTCCATTTCCTTCTTTTCCGGAACCTTCCCAGTGGGCATTTGCTCTTCTTACAAATTTCATAGTCGTTGATTTTAGAGTCTTTAATGATTGTCTTTGGAGAAGTATTTTAACTTTTATTAAAAGTTAGCTCTTTTTCTCTTCAACATTATTATGGCGGGAAAGTTTAAAAGTTTTATTGATTGAGACTATTGATAGTTGCTCTCTCCTCACTGATTCACTAATATTACTTCTAAACGTAAGGTTATATGTTAGCAAAACGCACTCAGGAAGAACGCATTCAAAAAGTCCGGCAACTTATAAGTGAATACTATGGTATTTCCGGGAAATTAAAAGCTCTGCAGGGAGAAGCCGATGAAAACTATTTGATGGAATCTGATGGGGGAGAAAAATATAGCGTTAAGATTTCCTCAGCGAATATTTCTGAGAAGGAAGTAGAGTTTCAAACCGTATTACTGGATTATCTGGATGGTAAAACAGGTCTAATTTTGCCAAAAGTGGTCAAAAGCCTGAATAAAAATGCCTATGAAAAGGTTGACCTTAAAGGAGAACCGAAGATTTTACGATTGCTAACCTGGGTGCCCGGAAGGTTATATGCTGACATGAACCCTCAGAACAGCGGGTTGCTGATTAGCTTGGGTAAAGCTTGTGGTGAGTTAAGCAAGACTCTCACTGGTTTTGATCATCCTGAAGCTCATCGAAAGCAGCTATGGGACCCTGCTCAGGCGGATTGGATAAAAGGTCATTTTGATAAATTTTCAGAACCGGAGCAGGTAGTTATAGCTTTACATTTCTATGAATTGTATGATGCCATACGGCCTTTAATGAAGCAGCTTCGAAAAGGAGTAAATTATAATGATGCCAATGACCATAATGTTATTGTTAATGGAGACTCCAAAAACCCTTTGATAAATGGCTTTATTGATTTTGGAGACGTAGTACATACTTACAAAATCAATGAGCTGGCTATAGTACTGGCTTACGCCATGATGGGTAAGAATAATCCGCTGGAAGCAGCATGTCATGTTATCTTAGGGTACAATGAGATTTTCCCCCTGGAAGAAAATGAAGTGGAGGCGTTGTTTGCTCTCACTTGTATTCGGTTGATTATTACCGTGACTTCTTCTGTTATTAATAAAAAAGAACACCCCGATAATGAGTACTTATTGATCAGTGAAAAGCCAGCTTGGGATCTTTTGGAAAAGCTGGTGAAGATCGCCCCGGCATTTGCTCACTACAGGTTTAGGGCAGCCTGTGGTTGGAGTGCATGTCCCAAAGCTGATAAAATCCGCAAAGTAGCTAAGAATCAAAGCCTGAGGTTCGCCGATGTTGTTGAAGGTCTTTCCAGTCCTAAGTTGTACTGGATGGATTTAAGTGTTGGCTCTCTGGAGTTGGGTAATGCTGCAAATTATCAAACTACCAAAGCTTTTTGCAGGCAGGTCGATCGTTTGATGGAAGATCGTGATGCTGCTATAAGTATTGGCAGGTATGATGAAGTCAGACCAATTTATACTACAGATGCTTATCTGCAGCATGGGAATGATGGGCCTGGGTGGCGGACGGTTCACCTGGGAGTGGATGTGTTTGCAGTTGCCGGTACTCCCGTTTATGCTGCTTATGATGGTATAGTACATAGCTTTGCTAACAACAGCAGTGCGCGAGACTATGGTCCGACGATTATTCTGGAACATGAAGTTAAAGGAGTTAAATTTTATACATTATATGGGCACTTGTCCGTAAAATCTTTGACGGGATTAACGGTTGGGAAACCTTTTAAAAAAGGTGAGCTTTTGGCCTGGTTTGGCGATGAAAAAGAAAATGGAGAGTGGCCGCCACATTTGCATTTTCAAATGATGAGTGATATGCTGAACTATGAAGGGGATTATCCTGGTGTAGTTTACCATGATGAACTGGATGTGTGGAAGCAACTTATTCTTGACCCTATGTCATATATGGGGTTAACATCACCTGAAGGAGACAAACATGATGCAGAGAAAATCATAGAGCAAAGGAAGAAGAGGCTGGGCCGGAGCCTGAGCATTTCTTATCAAAGACCTTTACACATTGTTAGAGGTTTTAAACAGTACTTGTATGACTCCACAGCAAGGCGTTATCTGGACATGGTTAATAATGTCGCTCATGTAGGTCACGAACATCCTGCGGTAGTTCGGGCAGGGCAGGAGCAAATGGCCGTGCTGAATACCAATACCCGATACCTTCATGAGGAACTCGTACATTTTGCTGAGGAGCTTACAGCCACATTGCCTAAGGAACTATCCGTGTGTCATTTTGTAAACTCTGGAAGTGAGGCTAATGAACTGGCGTTGCGCATGGTTAAGGCCAATACAGGTAGCAGAGATATGATAGTGCTGGAAACAGGATATCACGGCAATACTAATGGTTGCATAGATATCAGTTCATATAAATTTGATGGCAAAGGAGGAAAAGGAGCGCCGGAGTGTACTCATGTGGTGCCTACCCCTGATTTGTTTCGGGGACTATATAGGAGTGATGACGCGACAGCGATCAAAAAATATATTGGACATGTAGAACAGGCTTTACTATCTATAACAGAGAGAGGTCGGGGCCTTGCTGGGTTTATTGCCGAAAGTATAATGAGCTGTGCCGGGCAAATACCACTGCCACAAGATTACCTGAAGGAGGTTTATAAAATTGTAAGATCCATAGGAGGGCTATGCATCGCCGATGAAGTCCAGGTTGGTATGGGCAGGGTAGGTGAGAAATTCTGGGGATTTGAATTGCATGACGTAGTACCAGATATTGTAACCATTGGGAAACCCTTGGGTAATGGACATCCCTTAGCCGCAGTAGTAACTACGGAAGCAGTCGCAGAAAGATTTGCCAGTGGTATGGAGTATTTCAATACCTTCGGGGGAAATCCGGTGTCTTGTGCCATAGGTCGTGCAGTACTGTCGGTCGTAAGGGAAGAGGGACTGCAACAAAATGCCTTGCAGGTCGGAGAGAACTTAATTCGGGAGCTTAAACAGCTGCAAACTCAATACCCTATCATAGGAGACGTGCGGGGTAATGGACTTTTCTCTGGTTTTGAACTGGTGAGACAGGGGCTAATGCCGGCAACTGAGGAAGCAGTATATCTATCCAATCGCATGCGGGACAAAGGGGTATTGATGAGTACTGATGGTCCGGATAATAATGTGTTGAAGCTTAAGCCCCCAATTTGTTTCAGTGCAACCGATATGGAATTTTTCCTTGAGAAGCTGGAGGAGGTCTTAAAGGAAGATTTTTTAAAATTGTGATACCGCACATGCATTACTCATTAAATGGTGCAGTAGTAACCGAATGGCAATCACCCAATCTGCTTATCTTGTTTATGGAGATCAAACCAGATCAATACTTTGAAGATATTCAATTTGCAGCAGAGTGGAGCAGTACATAATAAAAAGTAGGTTGCAAAAATTTCATTTGTCTTAACATATGTAAATGCATAGAAGGTTGTTGTTTATCAGTTTTGCATAAACAAAAACAATAATTGATGAAAAAAACTATTGCATTATCTCTCCTTTTGGTGATTGCGATCTGTTTGTTTGCTACAAAACCTCAAAACAAATATTTAACTCATAATGTGGAAAATGAAATGACCTACTCCATACTAGTATTGTACCGGGCAACTAACTATTGGTTAGCATTAAGCAGGGAAGAACGAGGGCGATTTTTTGAAACTGAAATTGCACCAATAATACAGAAATGCGATGAGAGACTGTCCATCAGACTGTTTGATAGTGAGGCTTTTCATGCTAAAACCTCAGATTTCATGCTAGTTGAATGTCAGAACTTGCAAGATTATTACTACTTTATGGAATACCTTAGAGATACGGAGCTTTTTAGCAAACCATATATTGAGCTAAATGATGTAATCATAGGGGTAGAAAATGGCTTTCAGCGTTTTGAAGAAGAGGAGTTTAATAAAGAGTGATATTCTTTTATATTTTCTAGCTTCTCACTAATAGAGAAAAGATTTATAAAAAAAATCGTTTCTCCATTAAACCTTTTCATAGCAGCCACATCTAACTGGCACAAAACAAAACTAATACGACTATGAAAAGAATCAGCACATTAAAAAACGTGATATTTTTTGCAACATTTGCAGCTTCTTCGTTTTTGTTTCAGGCCTGTAGTGAAGACGAGAATGAGGTGACTACCGTTTCTGCAGAAGAAGAGCTGGGTATTGTTGAAAATAGTAGTGAAACAGAAACCGTTGTGGATGAGGATCTGCTGCTTATGGATCAGGCAGTTGCAGAAATATCAGCTTCCGGTGGGAGAATCGAAGGGGACAGTCTTTGTGTAATTGTTATTCGTGATGAGGTAGCAAAGACTATTACATTAGATTTTGGAGACAGTTGCATTGGTCCATATGGCAGAGAGCGTTCGGGAAAAATCATCATTACTT
This sequence comes from Fulvivirga marina, assembly GCF_016775155.1. GTDB lineage: Bacteria > Bacteroidota > Bacteroidia > Cytophagales > Cyclobacteriaceae > Fulvivirga > Fulvivirga marina. The sequence goes on from NZ_JAEUGD010000042.1 coordinate 231,264, forward strand.
ACGGAGGCACTTTTGACGATGATATGGCAAACAGGGTAATAACTTTTGAGAATTACTATGTGAATAACAAGAAGATCACCGGTGCTATTTTACTTCGTGATATGAATAGAAATGTAGATGGTAACCTGACTGCTACCAGGGCTTTAGAGGGTTATACTATTCATTATCCTGATGGAAATACTTTTGTAATGAATGGGGCAACAACCAGAGAATGGATTGAAGGTGAAGGAGATGGAATAGTTGCCAGCAATGTATTCAAAATTACCGGTGCCTATGAAGGTGTTTCAACGAGAGGCAGGGGCTTTACACATACTATTACTGAACCAATAATTATGAACTTTGGCTGCCGGGCCAATGGAGGGTTTGTTAGAATTAGTGGAGTTAAGGAAATGGTTATCAATGGTATAGACCGAAACAGGACAAGAACAGTAGATTACGGTGACGGATCATGTGATAATGAATTTACGGTAACCATTAACGACAGGGTTTACACAGTCACTGCTTCTTAATCGAGATTTATATTTAGGAAATTAATAACTTATTGTGGAAGAAGTTGTCATAAACGGCAACTTCTTTTATCTACTTGAAGCGAAACCTCTAATTGTGGAAGAAGCAGAGTTAGTCCGGTTATTTCAACAGGAAGGTTCTAAGCGTGATACCTTTGCTAAGCTGGTACAGCAGTATCAGCAGAAGGTATATGGTATAGTAAGAAAAATGGTTGTTAACCATGAGGATGCTGATGATGTGGTTCAGGAGGTGTTCGTGAAAGTATGGCATAATTTGGATAAATTTAAAGGAGAGTCTGGATTGTTTACCTGGATTTACCGGATAGCAACAAATGAAAGCCTGCAGTTTCTTCGTAAAAAGAGGAGACGCATGTTTTTCAGTGCTGACATTACTGAAGTGCTTATTAATAACCTGACGAGTGAAGTACATTTAGATGGGAATGAAATACAACTAAAGCTACAAAAAGCGATATTACAGTTGCCAGATAAGCAAAGGCTTGTATTTAATTTAAAATATTATGAAGGATTGAAGTATGAGCAGATAGCAGAGATAACAGATAGCAGCATAGGAAGTCTAAAGGCCAGCTACCATCATGCTACAAAAAAAATAGAAGAATATTTGCAGCGTGATTAAACCTTTAACCATGAAGAACATCTAATAAGTAAATGGAAAGGGATAAAAGAAATATTGATCTTAATAAAATCCCCAAAAAGGATATTTATACGGCTCCGGAAGGTTATTTTGAGGCCTTGCCGGATAATGTCCTGAAGAAGATCGATGAGGGTGATAAAGGAAAAGAGATAACCTTACGGGTTAATTGGAAGGTTGTAGGGTATGTGGCTGCAGCTTCAATACTACTGCTGGTTGCTACACTTATTGGTTTGCAGAATAATAAAACTGATAGAGTTAGTGCAGAAGATTTTCTTGCCAAGGTTTCAGATTCAGACTTGGTGTTATACTTACAGCAATCTGAAATCGACGCTTATGAAATTATGGAGGTCACAGATATAGAAAACCTGGGGCTGACCTTTGGTAATACTGGGGATTTTATAGAACCTCAGTTGAATGATCCGGATTTGGAATTGCTATATGAACAGTATGGAATATCTCCTGATGAAAATTTACAAATGTTTTGAAATGAGAAAGTTAATAATGGTTTTGTCGTTGGTGTTTATAAGCACTTTTTTGGTGGGCCAGAGTAAAGAGGGGCTGAAGAAAATAGAGAGCGCTCGCATAGCTTTGATTACCGAAAGGCTGGAGTTGACACCAGAGCAGGCTGAAAAATTCTGGCCCCTTTACCGTGAGTATAGTGAAAAACGCAAAGCTTTACGTCAGGAGTTTGTTGAGGCCCGGCAGTCGGTTGATAGAAAGAATATGACAGAAGAAGAAAGCAAAATGCTGTTGAATAAAGGCCTTGAATTAAAAGAAAGACAGCTGAATATAGATCGTACCTATGCCGAGAGACTTACGAGGGTGATAAGTACTCAGCAGCTACTCCAGCTTCGAAAAGCAGAGGATGATTTTCGGAGGATGCTGTTAGAGCGTCTTGAAAGGAGGAGGGACCAAAGAGACAGGATAAACAGCAGACAGGAAAGAAGAGATAACGATTTTTAGACGGGTGTACATTGAATAACATAGCACGTTATATATCCATGCTTCGGAGGTTATTTTTCCTCCGGGCCATTTTGGTTGTGGCTCTGCTCATGGCTCAGAGTCCACTTTATAGTCAGCAAGAAGAACAGAGCCCTTCGCTAGAGGAGCTATATAGCGAATTGGACTCACTATTTGCTAATGAAACTATCCCTGATGAGCTTTTTAACCTTGTTGATAGCCTATTGACTTTGGATAGTGCCAAATACTCTTCACTTAACTTGAGGCTGGGATATGTCAGTAATATAGTTAGTGCAGGTCGTAATTTTGGTTTTGATCAATATGGATTCTCACCAGGAATTGCTTACTATCATCACTCTGGTATTTTTACCGGTATAACCGGTTATTTTAGCAATGAATATAATCCGGGTTATTACCTGAATACCTTTAATTTTGGGTATATACATACTTTGGGTGAAAAGTGGGTGTTGAGCGTAGCACATGACTTCTATTTATTTAATGACAGTATTGAATATCATAGCTTTGATAAAGTAGCACAAGCTTCCATTTATTTTCAAAAAAAATGGGCTGATGTAGGTGCTGACTATGCTCTTCTCTACGGTAACGATAAAGCACATCGATTAACTGTCCGTGCTAATGGAAGATTGAAAATCAAGACGTTGGGGTTCATTAACAGTATAACCTTCATGCCCGGAGCATCATTTCAGTGGGGGAATGCCAATGTATTTTATTTAAGGCAACCAAGAACAGCTGCTACTGACCTGAATCAGATTGTTCAGGAAAATAACTATCCAAAATTGGAGTACGGAGGGTATCGTAGGCTGGTTTATTTGCTGGAGTCAGACCGTCAGCTTGCTGCTGCCTCTTATTTGAGAGAGAGAGGTTATACCAGAGACCAAATTGAACACACAATAGCATCCTATTACAATGGAGAGTTTACAGTCGAGGATACGTTTGGGTTTATGAACTATAGTTTTTCGTTGCCGGTATCTATAACGGCAGGTAAGTGGAACCTCCTGCTTAACTATGCCTACAACTTACCCGTAGCTCTTCCAGGTGAGGAAATTGAATACTCGGCTAATGGTTATTTTAGCACTACATTGTCTTACCTCATTTACTGGCAAAAGAAGTAAAAACTATCCTTTCTGGATTAACTGGTGTGAAAGGGGTTATTAAATAAAGCATTGTTTATATTAACTCCCATCCTGAAAAAGAGAGGTTAATTAATACTCTTTTTCATAATTATGTAGTTAATGCCGGCTTTGGAAAACTTTTGTTTGGTCTGTTTTAAACCAAACCTTTCATAAAACAAGCACTTTTCTTCTCTGGCGTTACACCAGATGCTATGAATTTCTGATGAGAGGTACTCGTTCATGACATAACGGAGTAACTTTGATCCATATCCCATGCCCTGCTTATCTACAAGGGTGGCGAATTTTCTAAACTGGAGTTGATTATCCTTTAGGAATAGAGAAACAACAGAGACCAATTTGTCATCTACAAACAGTCCGTAATGGGTTCCTGAGTGGTCTTCTGGTAGCTGCACAAATTCTAAAGGTCTATCTGGCCACATAACCATATGGCGCAGAGGCCATGTTTCTTTGGCCTTGATCTTTCGTATTTGCATGAAATGCTGTTGCTACCTTTTTGCCGTTAATCCGGCCACTTTGAATGGGAACATCAAAATGGCTGTTACTAGGTTGAATATACCACTGATGGCAAAACCCAAAAGCTGGAAAGGCAATAAGATCAACCAGATAAATATTACCAAAAGCGCTAATGGCCAGCAAAGAGCCAGCAAGATGAACCACAGTATAAGTCCTATAAAAAATCTCATAATTTCTCATACGCTTAAAAATTAAAAAGGTTGGTGATCCGAGGTATGACTTTTAGGAGATAAAATGTCTAAATTTACCCTATGCAAATAGATTTAACTCATAAAGTTGTTCTTGTTACAGGGGCCAGTCGCGGCATCGGCAAGTCCATAGCAGAGGTATTAGGGGAAGCTGGGGCTTCGGTGGCCGTACATTGTAATAATAACTTAGAATCAGCGCAAAAAATAGCTGGGAGTATAGGGAATGCCTCAAAAGCATTTCAGGCAGATCTGGGGGGTGCTAAAGCTACAGCGGAGCTACTCAACAAAGTGTTGTCTCATTATGGTCATCTGGATGTTCTTATAAATAATGCTGGCATTGCCATATCCTCTAATTTGGAAATTGATGATGAGCAATGGCTGCAACAATGGAACAAAACTATAGCCGTAAACCTTACTGCCCCAGCTATACTTTGCAGACTTGCCATTCCTCATTTTATTGAAAGGAAAGAGGGAATAATAATTAATATTAGTTCACGTGCTGCCTTCAGAGGGGATACTGCGGACTACCTGGCATATGCAGCTTCGAAAGGAGGGCTTGTGGCTTTAACCAAGTCCATTGCCCGAGCCTATGGTAAACAGGGAATAACCGCTTTTGGTGTTGCTCCTGGTTTTACCAGGACAGAAATGGCGCAGGATTTTATTGATGCCTATGGTGAAGACTATGCTACTAAAGATATTGTGCTTTCAGAGCTAACCGAACCTGTTGATATAGCCCACACGGTTTGCTTTCTTGCCAGTGGCCTGTCAAAACATGCTACAGGAGCAACTATTGATATTAATGCGGGAAGTTATGTGCGATAATTGAAAGGGCTTCCGAAGCCTTTGAAAACTTCGGAAGTCAATAATATTTATGCCTCCACAGCCTCGCTTTCAATTTCTACCCCTGTATCCTTAATAGCTCCAAAGCCACCATACACATTGATGGGGTTTTTAAACCCTTCTTTTTTCATAATGGAAGTAGCAATCATGGACCGGTAACCTCCGGCACAGTGTACTATATAGTTTTTTTCCTTATTCAGACTTTTAAGGTTGCCAGGCATATCTGATAGTGTGATGAACTGAGCTCCTTTAATATGAGCCGTGTTGAATTCACCAGGTTTGCGTATGTCAATTAAAGTATCCCCTTTTTGTAAACGTTCAGCTACATCAGAGGAATTTATAGAATTTATTTTTTCTAGTTCCTCATCCCAGCTTTCAAGACCTCCTTTCAGGTAACCTTTTACCTTTTCATACCCCACGCGAGCTAATCTCAAAACTGCGTCATTTTCCATACCAGGCTCCACGATCAATACCAAAGGTTGATTGATATTAATGAGGGTACCTACCCAAACAGCATACTGGCCGTTAAGCCCTATATTGACCGCGCCATTAATAAAGCCCTTTTCAAAGTCATCAGGTATTCTTGTATCCAGAACTAAGGCCCCTTCTGCTATCAGTTTTTTAAACTCGTTAAGTTCTAATGCAGCCTTATTTTTATCCATAATGCTGTCGATGGAATCATATCCTTTCTTATTGATCTTTGCATCTTCAAAGAAGTATTTAGGAGGAGGGAGCATGCCATCTGTAACTTTGGTAATAAACGCTTCTTTACTCATATCCTGAAGCGCATAGTTGGTGGCTTTTTGTATGCCAATGGTAGAGTAAGTCTCTTTGCCTATGTTTTTTCCGCAGGCAGAGCCTGCACCGTGTGCTGGATAAATGATCACGTCATCTGCCAGGTTTTTTATTTTTGAATTGAGCGAGTCATACATCATTCCAGCGAGTTCTTCCTTGCTCATCACACCGTCTAGCAAGTCAGGTCGACCTACATCACCTACAAACAAAGTATCACCTGTAAAAATCGCATGGTCTTTTCCTTCTTCATCCTTTAACAGGTAGCATGTTGACTCTGGTGTATGACCGGGGGTATGTAATACTTTAAGGGTAATTTTTCCTAAAGTGAAAATTTCTTCATCTATAGCATTATATATTTCATATTCTGTGTTGGCATTGGGGCCATAAATAATCTTTGCACCGGTTTTTTGTGATAAATCTATGTGACCGGAAACGAAATCAGCATGAAAATGTGTTTCGAATACGTACTTGATCTTTGTGTTGCGTCTTTCAGCTAATTCGAGGTATGGTTCCACTTCTCTAAGTGGATCAATAATGGCAGCTTCACCATCTGATTCGATATAATAAGCTGCTTCAGCAAGGCAATTAGTGTAAAGTTGCTCTACGTACATAAATTCAGGTTTTATCAAATGGCAAACTTAAAACCAAAAACTTCGAAATAAAATTAAAAGGCTGATTTTCACTTGAAAATAGCATATTTTAGCAATTGAGATTACCGTGTCGAATGAAATACTTTTTTTACCTCATTATTTTTTTAACTTCTCAGAGCATTTTTGCAAGTCCGGATTACAAAAGTTCTGATTATCAATTATTTGAAACGAAGGGTAAGCAAGGGGTCAAAGATAATCAGGGGAATGTGCTTATTCCTGCCCAGTATGAAGAGTTGGGTTGGAGCAAGGGAGGCTTTGAAATAGTCAATAATATATTGGGCTACCGCACAAATAATATGTGGGGGCTGATTAGTCTGGATAATCAGATTATAACAGAAACTACATATACAAAGCTTTACCCCGGCAATAAGGGACTCTTAATTGCAGCAATGAAGGGTAAAGTCTCTCAAAGAGATTTTTTGGGGGTATTATCTACCGATGGTAAGATAGTGATCCCATTTAAGTATGCCTCAGTGAAGCTGACAGATCTGCGGGCCATTGTGGCCAGCAAGCCTGGCAGGCATTATATGTACGGAGTAGTTGACCTTGGAGGTAAAGTTATTGTTCCATTAGAATACAAAGAGGTTACAGCATTGGGCGGTTTGCGTTTTGCAGTTAAAAATTTTGAAGGAAAAACGGCCATTTTCAGTGATAAGGGTAAGCAGATCATTGGTTTTGGCCTTGATAGTATCAGCAATTTTCGAAATAACCTTGCCATTATATATGATAATCACCTAAGGGGACTTATTGATGCTCAGGGCCAGATAGTTGTGCCGCTAGGAAAGAAAAACTTCAGAATCTCTAACGATGAAGTTGAGGTGCTTTCCTTTAGTCAGTGGGATGTTTTGGATCATAAAAACAATACTATAGGGAGTTATAGTTATGATCAACTTGAGATCTATGATGCGGAAAAACTACAAGTGTATGCCAATGGCAAAAGCTGGCTTATAGACCAGGCTGGTACTGCGTTAACCCCGCAGCACTATACTGACCTCGGTAAGGAAGAGGGGGGGCATTTTGCTTTTGAGTATAAAGGGCAATGGGGGGTTATGAAGCAAGGAGGGGAATTGCTTATACCTGCCAAGTTTGACTCCGTATTCCTTTTTGAGGATATGATATATGCCAGGGAAAACGTGGCTGGAGTATTTAAATGGTCACTTTATGATGGCTATGGAGTTAAAAAGTCAAATCACTATTACGATAATATTCGAGAACGTACCAATTATTTCTTTCCGGTGAGTCGGCAAGGGTACTGGGGGTTTATTGATAGAGCAGGAGAAGAAGTTGTACACTGCGTCTATGATGATGTGTCACCTTTCATAGAAGGTATGGCGGTAGTTAAGTTTCATGGAGAGAATGGTATAATTGATAAGTTTGGTTCATGGGTAGTACTGCCTCAAAAATCTAGGGTGGAGATCATCAATAGCAAATATTACATTACCCAGAAAGGTAAGCTCACTACACTGAAGAGCTTTGAAGAAGGGACGGTATACTTTACTGAAAACAAGGTAGAGATCAAGGAAAATTACCTGCTTGAGCATCTTTCCGAAGGAGGGCTCTGGAAAATTGATTTTGAAGGCAGGATATTCAACTCATTGGGAGAAGACAGGTATCAGGAAGTAAGGCCTCCGTCAGAAGGCTTTTATGCCGTAAAGATTGATGGTAAGTATGGATTTATCGATGCTCAAAATCGCTTACGAATAGCAAACCGTTATGATGAGGTAGGCTCTTTTCAGGAAGGCCTTGCTGCATTTAAGCTTTTGGGGCGTTGGGGTTTTTTGGATAAGTGGGAAAGGATAATAATTCAACCTGCATACAAATCATCCTCAACATTCGAGAGTGGTCTTGCCATTGTATCTAATGATAAAGGGAAAGGCTTAATAAACTCCAAAGGTGAGCAGCTCTGCACATTTGAATACGACGAAATTCAGCGACAGGATAATGATCGGTTTTTGGTTGCAAAATCGGGTAAACTGGGTCTGCTTAGCAGCACAGGTAAATTAATGATCAATGCCAAATATGATGAGCTTAAAGACCTGAACAATGGCTTTGCTATTGTTAAAAAATTCGGCAAATATGGTTTGGTCAATATCAATGGAGTAGACATAATACCGGTCATGTATGATCAGCTTATTTATAACATGCACAATGACCAGTACCTGGCTATGAAAAAATCTGAATGGGAAGAAGTGCGGCTTCCATAAATTTATTAGTTTTAACTTTCCAATTTTTACATATTTATGGCTGAGTGGATTACCGTAATCGCCCTAGTTGTGATAGGGTTATCATTGATTATTGCAGAAGTGATTTTTGTGCCTGGTACTACACTCGTAGGCATTATCGGAATGGCCGCGACTGGTTTTGGTATATTTTTGAGTTTCTCGTACTTTGGGAGTGAAGTAGGCTGGGGGATTACTGTCGGCAGTGTCATTTTGTTTGGAATATCCTTATATTTCAGTCTCAAAGGCAATACCTGGGATAGGTTTTCATTAAAGAGTACCATAGATAGCAAAGTGAACGAAGGCCTTACCAGTAAATTAAAAGTGGGAGATGAAGGTATAGCTATGTCAGCCATCCGGCCAATGGGAAAGGCCGATTTTCATGATGTCGAGTATGAAGTACGGTCGATGGGTAATTATATCGACAGTGGTACGACTGTTAAAATTATTAAAATTGATATTAATAACATTTTTGTAGAACCAATCAACTAACCATGGAAGGAATAGTTTTAATATTTATTGTTATCCTCGGAATTGTAGTACTTTTTACATTCTTCTACTTTATCCCTGTTGGATTATGGATTACGGCCAGATTTTCAAATGTAAAAGTTGGTCTGTTAGAATTAATGCTGATGAGGATTAGAAAAGTTCCTCCTGGAGTAATTGTAAATTCACTTATCACAGCTACTAAAGCTGGTTTGATACTTACAACAAAGGAACTTGAAACTCACTACTTGGCCGGAGGTCATGTGCCATCTGTGATCAAAGCACTTATATCTGCTGATAAGGCAAATATTAACCTTTCATTTAAGCAGGCAACCGCCATCGATCTGGCAGGTAGAGATGTATTTGAAGCTGTACAGATTTCGGTAAACCCTAAAGTTATTACAACCCCTAAAGTAGCAGCGGTAGCTGCTGATGGTATTCAGCTTATCGCCATAGCGAGAGTTACTGTAAGGGCTAACATTCAACAGTTGGTTGGTGGCGCCGGAGAAGATACTATTCTGGCAAGGGTTGGTGAAGGTATTGTAACCTCCATTGGTTCTGCTGATTCCCATAAAAATGTATTGGAGAATCCAGATAAAATATCCAAACTTGTATTGCAAAGAGGTTTGGATGCTGGTACCGCGTTTGAAATTCTGTCCATTGATATTGCTGATGTGGATGTGGGTACTAATATTGGTGCAAAACTTCAGACAGATCAGGCGTCTGCTGACTTGAAAGTAGCTGAAGCCAAAGCTGAAGAAAGACGAGCGATGGCTGTGGCTCATGAGCAGGAGATGAAAGCTAAGGCTCAGGAAGCTCGTGCTAAAGTAATTGAAGCAGAAGCAGAAGTGCCTAAGGCTATGGCAGAAGCTTTTAGGAGCGGAAACTTGGGCATTATGGATTACTATAAAATGGATAACATCAAAGCTGATACAGAGATGAGAGAATCCATTGCCAAACCTAGTGGTAAGTCATCTTCAAAAGACAAAGGTGATAAAAAATAGAAAAGGCCTAGTTTAGTTATATATTGAAAAGGCTGTGCTGAGAGGCATGGCCTTTTTATTTATTTCAGAGAAGCCTGGTTAATCGATTCAAACTTTGAAAAAGCTGGCTGAATTCTTTAATGTTGATCGGCTTTTTTATATTCACATACAGCTCGGAACCTCTCCCACCACTTAAGTATGGCTTTGTTTTGTAAACTTTTTCCATGGCGACAGCAGGTTTTTATTCAAAGATTTCAATAAAGTAACTGTCTGATGCGCCTATGACTAAATATGTACGATCAGTTACCAGTTCTTTTTTAGCATCGGCAAATGGTCATCAATTACTTTTTTGAGCTCATTTTTGCTTACCGGGTAACGGACGACAAGCTAAATGACTATTTTATCCATAATATTTGTATATTAGTTTGTTAAGTCAAGATAGAAATACCTTTAGTTAAGGGCTGACTATGATAGTGATAATTTCGCCTTAAGGTGTTACCCATAATGACTATCAGATATATATAATCTGATAATATATAACAACTCCTTACGTGTGACGTTTTTCTGGAGTTGATTAAAGAAATCTATTTAATGAGTAGGAGAACAGGTAAAGTAATGATTGTTCTGTTAATGCCTTTATGGATATCCGTACCAATAGTGGCGCAGGATGCTTCATTGATAGATTCGCTAAAGGTAAAACTTGACCAATCAGCTGATACTGCTCATATTGACATCTTGTTTCTTCTCTCTATTAAATACCAGCACTTCAAACCTGACTCAGCCATGTATTTTGCCAGGCAGGCCTTAAAGGAGTCTCAGAGTATAGACTACTTTAAAGGACAGGGAGATGCTTTAATAAGTATCGGGAGGTTAAAACGTGATAAAGGTAACTACAGCGAAGCGCTTGAGGACCTTTTCAGGTCGTTGAAAATTTACAAATCTATTTCAGATTCTAGTCAGATTGGTAATGCCTTGAATGATATAAGCATAGTTTATGCGTATTCTAAAGATTATGATCAATCCCTGGTTTACTTTAATGAAGCTCTGGACATTTTTCGGAAGACAGGTAATGAAAAAGGGGAATCGCAGGCATTAAATAATATTGGTCTTATTTATCTGGAGAAAAATGATCTGGAACAAGCCGAGACGTATATGCTTCGCTCTTTAGCTATAAAGAAAATTAGAAATGATCTTCCTGATATATCAAGTGGATATGCTAACCTAGGGTCAATTATGGCGCAGGCGGGAGAGAAAGAAAAAGCCTTACAATACTACCTTCAGGCCAATGATCTATTTTTAAAAACAAACAACAAAACCGGGTTAGCTAGTAATTATATTGCGGTTGCCGGTTTGGAATTAGACGCAGGCAATATTGAGCAGGCTAATATTTATGCACAGGAAGCCCTGGCTACTGCTGAGAGTATTGATTCTAAACCTTTTATTGAAGAGTCGAGTGCCCTTCTTGTTGGTATTGCGGAGGTAAAAGAAGACTACAATACCGCATTTAAATATTTGAAGATCAATAGTGCCGTAAGGGATAGCTTGTATAACGAGACCAACTCTCGTCATCTGGAGGAGTTAAAAGCCAAATTTAACGAAGAGGAAAACCTGAGGGAAATAGCACTATTAAAAAAAGATCAGGAAATCCAGAAGGCCAATATAAGACAGAAGGACATTTTTGCTTATGCATTAATTGCCGTTACTTTTCTCTCGTTGATCATACTGGCACTGGTCTATGTTGCTTATAGGACAAACAGAAAGAAAAGAGAAATGCTGGCATTTAAAAACGAGAAAATACGCAGCCAGCGGGAAGATCTGAGAAGGTTAAATCAGGATAAAGACCAGCTTTTCTCCATTATATCTCATGACATTAAAGGGCCACTTAATTCTTTAAGGGGATTTTCTCATCTATTGATCCATCATGTAGATAAAATATCTCCAGATGAAATAAGAGAAATGGGAGCTCAGATCAATCAGTCACTTGAAAACCTGAATGAACTTTTAGATAACTTATTAGCCTGGTCTACCCGGCAGTCGGGGCAGGGAAAACTGAGAATAGAAGAAATTAATATCAATGACCTAATACACAAAAATATTGAGTTATACAGCTTAACAGCTGCATCTAAACAGATTAGGCTGGTTGACAACACCGAAGGGGATGTTATTGCGCTTGCAGATTATAACTCAGTGCATACTATATTGCGTAACCTGATATCCAACAGCCTCAAGTTCTCATACCCTAATAGTGATATTGTAATTGGCGCAATGCAGTATCAGGACCATGTATCTGTTACGGTTAAGGATGAAGGTGTGGGTATGTCAGAAGCAGTGGTTTCGGAGCTTTTTAATTTGAGTAAGCAAAAGAGCCAAAAAGGGACTTCCAATGAGCGGGGAACTGGTTTTGGTTTGATCCTGTGTCAGCAACTCGTGACTGAAAACAATGGTACGATAAGTGTCAAAAGTGAGGTCAGGAGGGGGAGTGAGTTCACTTTTACCCTGCCAGTACCTAACTCACATAAAGTATCTCATAATACCATGGGCAGCGAGGCTTAACAAGGCTGCTGATACAATTACCGAAATGCAAGCTACTAAAATCATTTTTATAGTATCGTTTCGCCTTTGTTCAATTACTTTGCCTCTGATTTTTAGTAATTCTTTGGTAGATGCCTTTCGGTAAACCAGATTTTCCTTTTTGGATATTTTACGGTAGGCCTCCTTCATTTTGAAGTATCCGGATTTGTTAAGAAGATTGTTGTTATTCCTCATCCGGGAAATCATGTCATAAATATGTCCTGCACCTCCTGCCATATTTTAGTTGTATGAATCATAAGTGAACTTGGCTAAGACTATTGCCGAAATCTGTGTGTTTGCCATTGTTAGGTTTTCATCTTAACACCCTCATTTCCAATAAGTATTGCCTCCCCAAATCTGCCTTTAGGGTCTTTGTTTTCCAGCTTTAGAACACCTCGAGGACATACAGATGAGCATACTCCGCAGCCGACACAAGATGCTCTTACAATGTTTTGCCCCTTTTGAGCATACGATCGTACATCAATTCCCATTTCACAATAGGTAGAGCAGTTACCACAGCTAATGCATTGGGCACCATTAGTAGTAATTCTAAATCTTGATTTGAACCTCTGGACTATGCCCAGATAAGCAGCCAATGGGCAACCAAATCTGCACCATACTCTACTGCCCATAAAAGGATAAAACCCGACCCCAACTACACCGGCAAATGCCGCGCCGATAACAAAACCATATACAGACCTGAAATCATAAGTGCTAATGCCGATGATTTCACTGCTTCCGGTAAAATAAGTGTAGAGAGTGCCAAATGTCATAACCACAACAAAGACCAGTACACTATGGATCATCCAGCGCTCAATTTTCCAGGCTTTTAATGATTTGTCAGAAAGCTGTCTGTATGGATCACCCAGAGTTTCGGCAAGTCCACCACAACCACAAACCCAGGAGCAGTACCACCTTTTTCCATAAAAATAAGTGATGATGGGTACACCAATTAATGTCAGGATGATTCCCCACATGAGCATTCCTAATCCTATAGAACCAGTTTGGGTAAGGTTTTCGATGTTGTAGTCAAAGAAAAAGGTATAGTTCAGTGGCCAGATGTTCTTTAGGTCCATGCTGGGCTTGTTCAGCCGAATAAGTATTTCCGGGATTAGGAAAGCAAAGGCCACTTGGAAGAAAATGACAGAATACGTTCTTATCATTTGATATTTGCTATGCCGGTATTTAATGATCATTCTAATCCCCATTACACCAATGGCAAGTGTGTACAAAAATCCGTAAAAGAACCATTGACTTGCTTCGTTTCCATTCAGGACTAAACTAATCGGGTCCACCAGGATCATCCAGCTTGTCATATATTCAGGAAACCAGTAAAGAATTACGTAAAAGCCAATCAACAGGAAGCCTACCATATATCCAATCCAGCCCCTTCCACTATTAGGACTATGGAAAATATGATCATTCTTTATCCCGGGCAGAAGTCCCAGTTTAGGGAGAATGTACATCAGGGCACCTACCACTCCAAGGCCGATGGTAAGTAAAAGCCACAAAAGTGTATTTTCAGTGATAGGCCCAAAACTTGATTGGCGAGTAAGTGCCAGTTTTAAGGCCTTGATCTTATGATCGCCATAACCCTTTTCATTGATAACGTTAGCGTTAATATTATTTTTGGTGTTTTTCAGGTGTTCCTCCAGGCTGGCTAAGTCTGAATATTCCCTCCCTTCCATCCAACTGGTATAATCCTTCAGCTTTTGTACTTTGAACTTACCCTCCTCACTTCCATCAAGTGCACCTGAAATTTTCTCAGTACTATACTTAATGCCTTGCTCTGAAAACTGAGTTAATACATTATTTATATCTTTATTAGTAAGTGAGAATCGAGATTTCACCTCTTTATTTGAAGATTGAAGATAATGCTCAATGTCCTTGTTGAAGTTGACATTAAAACTGTAGGTTTTGTCCTTCATAGGAGCAAGATCCCTAGCTATCATTTTAAGTTCGGAATCACTGGAAACAGCGCTCATAAATGCTTGTTCCGTCAGTTGATACTGGTTAAGAAATAGTACAGAAATCAGCATGACAGAAGCCGTTATAAAAATGGACATTCCGGTTTTTTGTAATGCACTCATAGTTCTTTAATTAAAAAATGCCCAGTACTTTTTTTCTTTTTATGGATACTTTAGAGTCAGGGTAGTCAGCTTTATAGGCGCTGATGATATCCTCTTCATAAGACTTAAAGAATTCAGGATCAAAATTGGCTTCTTTTAAGTGCTTCAATACATGATCGATACTTACACTGTTTTTCAGCCATTGATCGAAAAATTCATGTCTGAGTCTAATGCCAAAAGAATTGATGCCCAAAAAAGTTTTGCTTACTTTATCGAAAACAAAATGCATGGCCAGTTGCTCCGATTCATGCTCCCAATAAAATTCAGCTTCATTTTCTTTAAGTTTATTCCAAACCCGACCATAAGTCTGGTATTCTATATCAAAAAACTTGGCAGAGTTAAACCAGGGGCCTGGTTGATAAGCCGTTTTATTACCACTTACGGTTTGGGCGACTGTTTCTCCCATTATTCTTCCGGTGTACCATACCTGCTCTACAGGTGCCCGTCCTGGAGGTGGGTGCTTATGTTCAGCGCAGTCACCAATGGCATAAATGTCAGGAATGTTAGTCTCCAAAAACTCATTGACCAGGATACCACGATTGGTCTCTATCGTGGACTCTTTTACCAACTTAATATTAGGATGCACGCCAGCAGTGAGTCCTACAAACTGACAAGGGATTTCTACGCCATCTCCAGTGACTACAGCCCGTACGTACCCATGATCATCCGATAGAATCTCCTTTAATTCAGTTTTGAGTCGCAGATCAATATGATGTTGTTTGATATGGCGACTGATCATAGAAGCCTCCTGTTGAGGAAGTACATTATCCCAAAATTGACTCTCCCTGACTAGGAAACTTACAGGAATATTTCTGGAGTTAAGCATCTCGGCTAACTCAATACCAATGAGACCACCACCTATTATTACTCCCCTGTTTATATTTTTGGTATGATCTTCAATTTTTTTCAGGTCCTGCAAACTGACCATGCCACTTACACCTTTGAGGTCTTGCCCCGGCCAGCCAAACTTGTTAGGCTGTGCACCAGTGGCTAGTATCAAAATGTCATAGGAGAGTGGCTTATTCTGGTCAAATAAGAGCTTTTTTGACGAGGTATCGATCGCTTTTACATAATCGTGAACAAGGTTGATCCTATTTTTTTTCCAAAACCAGTCTTCGTAAGGTTTGGTATGCTCGTACTTCATATGGCCCATGTAAATATACATCAGGGCAGTTCTGGACCAGAAATATTCAGATTCGGCAGATATTACAGTGATATTGAAATCGCTGTTCTTACGAATGTGCCGGGCGGCTGTTATCCCCGCTATACCGTTTCCAATAATCACCACATGCTTCATAGTAAAAGTTAGTTAAACCAGGTGTTGACTTCTACGGACATAATGCATCAGACGTTCAATAAAATATGTATGATGTCAACTGCCCGACATGATCCGTTAAATTACAATTTACTTAATTGTGAGCACATACATAAATCATCAATATGTCTGATTACTGACAAAACGCTTTTGACGGCATTGCGTATATAGGCTTAGTTTCAAACACAAAAATTATGAAAAAACTGGTTATTGCAATTCTATTAGGTATTATATGGGCGCCGGTAGCTAATGGTGCCGATAGCTACAACTTTAATAATTTTTTTAAGCAGTCTGACGACTTTTTTAAGAAGTACGTACAGCATGGAAGAGTGGCTTATGAAGCTATTAATAGCCAGTTCTCAGAGATAGAATCATTGTATAACTCAATAGGTGATGCTGATCTATCTAATGCTTCAGATGATGAGGTGAAGGCCTTCTATATAAATGCTTATAATCTTATAGTAATATATCAGGTGTCAAAATACTATCCCCTCAAGTCACCCCTTGATCAAAGCGGTTTTTTTGATAAAGTGAAACATAAGGTAGCAGGGGTTCCCATGACCCTAAATTTTCTGGAAATTAAAAAACTGATATTAACCTATAAAGATCCCAGGATACATTTTGCTCTGGCTTGTGCAGCAGTAAGCTGTCCGCCTCTAGCCAATTTTGCCTATATGCCTGAGCAGCTTGATCAGCAATTGAATAGCAGAACAAAACTTTCCCTCAATGATCCTGTTTGGCTAAAAGTCAGGGCGGATCAAAACAAAGTGTACTTGTCAAAAATATTTGAATGGTATAGCAAAGATTTCGTAATGAGTGGTGAAGGCTCTGTTCTTCAATTTATCAATAAATATCGCTCTAAGAACATCCCGACATCATATGCTATAGCATATTATGAATATGATTGGAGCCTTAATGAGCGCTAGATTAAAATTGCTGGGTGTTTAGGTAGTTAATAAGCTCCTCAAGGGTATTGGTGACAACGTTACCTTTATGCTTTACTTCCCAACTTAGGTTTTTAGAAGCATTTACCACAATACCATACTCACTCTCGTTAGAGATTTCATAGCCATTCCTTTCCAGTGCATTTTTTGTCCAGAGGAGTTGATAACCAGAGCCTTGTAAAGAGACTTTCTTTCCCAGGCTTTTCTTTTTTAATTGCCCCGTTCTAAGGTCGAACCCCTTAAGTTCAAACACTTTGTCAATTGCTCCATTAAGCACCATATCTTCCGGAAAGCCTGAAAGCACCGGTACATGATGTCCTGCCAGCCATAGCCTGTCGGCAGACTGTAATGCGAGATCCAGCTCATGAGTGGCAATGAGTATAGATTTGCCCGTTTTTCGGGTTAGGTCTTTTAATAAATTAATAATGGCAACGCGGTTGTTCAGATCAAGGTGTGCTGTTGGTTCATCCAGGATCATGACGGGAGTATCCTGACATAAGGCACGTGCAATCATCATTTTTTGTAACTGGCCATCACTAAGTTCATGCACCTTCTTATCTGCATAAGCGGAGACCCGTGCCAGTGCTATGGATTCTTCAATTTTCTGGAGATCGTTGTTGCTGAAATCAACCCTCCAGCCCAGATATGGGTATCTACCTAGTCCTACTAGTTCCCGTCCGGTCATGTTTCCCGCGTTAATGCCATCTGTAAGTACAAGGCTCATTTTGGTGGAGAGTTCGGCTGTTGAAATAGCGGAGAGGTCCATATGGTCAATTATAACTTTGCCAGATAATGGGTTTTGTACCCCTGCCATGGTTCTGAGTAAAGTTGATTTTCCTACACCGTTGGGTCCCATAAAGCAAACAAGTTCACCATGCTTCAGGTCAAGGTTAATGTTTTTTAGAATCACCAGATCCTGCTTTCCCGTACGATACCCCACGGCAAGGTCCCTTATTGAAAGCGCTATATCGTTATGGTCTTCTTCTATCATCCTGAAAAAGAGTGTTTAATACTTCCTCTGCGTAGAATAACCCAAATTACCACAGGAGCTCCCAGAAGAGAAGTGATTGCATTAATGGGCAACACGTGTTCACTGCCTGGGAGTTGAGAGATGATGTCGCAGACCAACATCACTATTACACCACTCATAGCTACGGCTGGAATCAATATCTTGTGGTTAGATGTGTTGAATAAAAGCCGGGTTAGGTGCGGCATGGCAATGCCAATAAAAGCAATGGGACCACAAAATGCAGTAATACTCCCAGCGAGCAGGCTGGTGCTGATAATGATCCAAAAACGGGATGCCTTGATATTAATACCCATGCTCCGCGCATAGTTTTCACTCAACAGCAAAGCATTCAAAGGTTTTACCATAATAAAAGAGATCATTATCCCCATACCGGCAATTGCCAAAAGTGCAGTGATCTCATCCCAATTGAGTCCACCAAGACTCCCAAAGGTCCAGAAAAGATAAACCTGTATTTCTTCGCCAGAGCTGAAGAACTGTAAAATGCTAACAATGGCACCTGTAAGGCTTCCAAACATGAGACCTATGATAAGCAATGTCATACTGTCGCGGACTCGTAAGGAAACGATTACCACTAAAAGCAATACAAGCCCAGAGCCTAAACTGGCAGCCGA
This sequence comes from Fulvivirga marina, assembly GCF_016775155.1. Taxonomy (GTDB): domain Bacteria; phylum Bacteroidota; class Bacteroidia; order Cytophagales; family Cyclobacteriaceae; genus Fulvivirga; species Fulvivirga marina. The sequence goes on from NZ_JAEUGD010000042.1 coordinate 249,810, forward strand.
TACTACCAGCCAGCTTGTTAGCCCCGAGGCAACCAGGCTACCGGTAATGGAAATCCCTGCCAAAAGTAACAAAGCCACACCCAGGCTTGCACCCGAGCTAATACCCAAAACAAAAGGTCCAGCCAGAGGGTTTCTGAAAAGTGTCTGCATCAACAGGCCGCTAATGGATAATGAAGCCCCAACGGCTATAGCGGTAGTTGCTTTAGGTAGTCGGAAATTAAGAATAATGTTTGTCCAGCTATTTTTGCTTGCTTCACCCCCAGATAATACATTCAGGACTTCATCAAAGGGAACGGAAACACTTCCCAGACTAATATTAATGATAAATAATATCAGGATGGCAAGGGGAAGTAACAATGTTAATTTTATGGTGTGTGATCTATCCAAGCATCCGAGGTTTTACCTGCCATTCATTTTATTACTTGTAAAGCTAGCAACTTTTGCACATTGCATTTTAAACATATTTGCTCTCACTGCTTCTAATTTAACTTTTCGTGAAAATAAAGCTCATGATCAGGAAGTAATTCAGGGTGAAATATCTTGATCAGGTCAGCCAGTATCAGGTCAGGCCTGAGGTAGCCGAGCTCCAGATATTCATTGCCACCAGTAGCGCCTATGCGTGCATTATAGCTATAGACATTTCCTTTTTTGAAAGCACTGAAACGGGAGTACCTCTGGTCCGCTTCCTTTATTTCCTCCAGTGAGTTGAAGGAAGCCACACCTACCCAGTAACCGGCATCATGAGCTTTTTCATATACAGATTCGAAACTAAGCTCAAGAAAACCAGTAGTAGAATCCTGCCACAAATAATGTGCACCGGCATCGGCAAATAGTTTGGCTGCATTATTTTTTCCGCCAGGAAGATACCATGTGTCTCCATAAACCACCCCGCTATATAAGGTAGGCATCGAATCTACCTTAGCGGCTTTAGCTTTCATATTTTGATAGTTGTTTTCAATGGCTTTGAAAACGGAATCAGCCAAATACGATTTATCAAAAAATAATGCCATGAACTTGATCCACTCTGCCCGGCCCAATGGATGTTTTTCGAGGTACTCTGCATTGATAAGTATTGGGATACCCGCTTGATTCATTTTTCGGAACTGCCCATAATCACCAGTAATGGTGTATCCCATTACTGCTTCGGGGTCAAGCTCCAGAAGGCGTTCCATATTCATTTCTTTATCAATACCTAATTCGGTTACAAGTCCGGCATCAACCCTTTTACGCATTTTCTCCGAACTAATGTAGTCAGTTGTGGTAAAGCCAACCAGACTCTCGGTTTCGTTAATATAATCGAGTAAAGGTATGTGAGTGGTAGAGGTGCATGCAATGCTTTGCAAAGGGACCTCCACAACCTGGACATCGTTTTCATGATCGGGGATTGCCTGACCTCTAGGAACTAGTAAATACTTAAAACCTTCTTCTGCACCCTGGTAGGGCTTGGGCACCTCTACAAATGAATATCCATTTTTAACGGATACCCTGAAGCCGGTGGCATACTGAATCTCTATTGGGGTAACGTCCATTTTTTTATGGATTATACGTTCTTTAGAGGGGGTATTGCAGGCTATGGCTAAAATTGAAAAAATAGAAATAACTACTTTTAGCTTCATGATCAATGGTTTTTCGTGAATTGCATAACAATATTAACCATTTTGCTTAGAGCTATTTAATTCTTTCCTAACTTTGACACGATTATTGGTTCATGATCAGCCGTTTCGGACTTGTCATGATGAAAAGGGAATCCGGTGATTCAGCTATGGGCTGATTATTCCGGAGCTGTCCCCGCAACTGTAATCCCGACCTGTACATCTGTGCAGATAATACGCTTTGATCATCTTTGCCACTGTTCCGGTTAGCTGGAATGGGAAGGTTCTCAAAGTCGGGTAAGCCAGGAGACCTGCCAGTAGTTTTTTTAATCTGAGCCTTCGGGAGTTGAGGCTATAAGAAATGACGCTAGGGTATATATTATTCCGCCCATTTCTTAAATGGCTTCTATTTAAGGCTTATTAAAGAGTTGATGAATGAGCTATTTGCGATTTATTTTAATGACTTCACTTGTGGGGTTTTTAGTGCAGCATGTGACTGCCCAAGAAGATACCACTGCTTTGATTCTTGATGCGGTTAACATCCAAGGGTCGAGGTTGGATAAATTTACCATTGGTGAGAAAGTAGAGAAAATTTCATCTATACATAGAGAGTCGACGGCTTACAGTAGCCTGTCTGAATTATTATTCAACTTTTCAGGAGCTAATATCAGATCGTATGGGGTGAGCGGCCTTTCTACACCATCAGTAAGAGGTACAGGTAGCAATCATACAGCAGTTTTTTGGGAAGGTGTAAATCTGCAAAGCCCTACCAATGGAAGCTTGGATTTAACCCTTATGCCTGTAAGCTTTGTAGATGATGTTTCTCTTCAGTATGGTGGCGCAGGGTCACTTTTTGGTTCAGGTACATTAGGAGGAGCGATTCATCTAGGTACGGCAGTGGCCATATCAGAAGGCTTTAGTGGTAAGTTCTTTCAGCAGCTGGGTAGTTTTGGCAGCACCTATACGGGGGCAAATATAAACTGGAGGCATCAGCGGGTTCGCTTGTCCTTGAGAGGTTTTGTAAATCATGCCGATAACGATTTTACATATTATAACCGATATACCGTTAGGGATGAAGAGCAAAAGAACGCATCGATAGATCAGCAGGGGGTACTATCTGAACTGTATTACCAGCTGACCGACAACAGTGATATTACTTTTAAATATTGGTATCAGGATAACCTGGTACATATTCCTGATCCAGCTTCTGCTGGTGGTAATACTAAAGCCACACAGGCTGATGAGTTTCATAGGGTGGTTTTAAAGTGGAAAAACCAGTCAGCGAATAGAATGCTTCGTGGGCAGTCGGCTTTAGTACTTCACCATTTGGAGTATGATGATAAAATCACTGATGTATCCAACACACAATCACTGTCCTGGATCAGTGAGTTTGAAGCAACTTACAAATTAGGTAAATCCACATGGCTGGATGCAGGTATAAATAATACTTATGATCGGGCAGAAGTAGCTAGTTATGGAGATGAAATACCACTGCGAAACCAGACAGGTCTTTATATTTCATCTAAAAAATTAATTGCTGAAAAGCTTGAGGTTAATTTGGGATTGAGGGAAACATTGAGCAGCGGAGATTTGTCTCCGATCATGCCATCGTTAGGTTTGAACTATGCCTTGACTAATGATTTTTCTTTAAAATCTAAAGTGGCCAGAAGTTATCGCATCCCTACTTTTAACGACCTTTATTGGAAGGGAGCAGGAGCTATGGGTAATCCTGATCTGGAACCGGAACTGGGTTGGAGTGCAGAAATAGGTGTATTATCAGAGAAGGAATTTGACAGATCTCGTTTGTCATTGGAAGTTACTGGTTTTAGCAATACCATTTCGCAATGGATACAGTGGGTGGAGGTGGAATCTGTATGGAGTCCGGTCAATGTGCAGAAAATCTGGGCGCGGGGAGTAGAATTAGGCCTGAAATATGGATATCAATTGTCAGATGATTGGAAGTTACAAACATGGAGTAACTATAGTCTTACCAAGTCTACAAAGCAGGAAGTTGGCAATGGCGGTAGCATTCAGGAACTTGATAAGCAGGTGACCTATACACCTTTGCATCAAGCCAAGGCGGCTGTTAATCTGGTGCACAACCGTTTTGCGTTTGGAATAAATCAAATTTATGTAGGAGAGCAGTATATAACTGGTGACAATAGAAGAACACTGGATGCATATGTGGTGACAGGAGTTTCTGCGTCCTGTCAGTTCCTGCTTTCTCAAAAGCATAGTTTCAAAATTTCAGGACAGGTAAAAAATGTCTTTGACAAAGATTATGAGGCACGTAATGCCCGACCTATGCCTGGGCGTAATTATCATTTAAGTATTATATATCAATTTAATTAGAGAATAAACCAAAATGAAAAATCAGTTTTTAAAGCGAGTATTGTTTGGCCTTTTAATCACCTCTTCTGCTTTATTAGGAGCATGTTCTGATGATGAAGGTGCCAGTCCGCAGCCAGGGCAGGATGGCTTTTTTGTGCTTAATGAAGGCGGTTTTGGTAATGGTGATGCCAGTCTTTCATATTTTGACAAAGCCACTAATACTATGATCAACGATGTGTTTTTTAACAACACAGACAGGCCTTTGGGCGATCAGGCACAGTCTATGAGCATACACAATGGTAACGGTTATATTGTAGTTCAAAACTCTGAAAAGATAGAAGTTATTAATGCGGAGAGCTTCGCTTCTTTAGGAACTATCAATACAGAAGCAGGAATAGCTTCGCCAAGGTATTTTTTGGGTATAGATGAAACGAAAGGTTATGTGACTGATTGGGGAGCTGATAAAGTGACTGGAACTGTCAAGGTTGTTGATCTTCAGACGCTAAAAGTGATTAAAACTATTGATGTAGGTCAGGGAGCTAACAAATTGGTGCGCGTAGGAGATAAGGTATATGTGGCCAATAATGGTGGCTGGGGGTATGATAATAAAGTGGTTATTATTGATATCAATGCAGACGAGGTTGTTGGAAACATCATAGTTGGTGATAATCCTTCAGCGATTAAAGTTGATAGGAACAATAATATTTGGGTAGCAGGTAATGGTAAGAAGGTATATAACTCTGACTGGTCGGTGGATGAGGCCAACAGTACTGCACCTTTTATTGCCAAGATAGTTAATGATAAAGTTTCATTGAAGTTGGAATTTGCCAGTGTATACGAAGGATTAAAAGAGGTGGTAATGAATAATGCTGGAGATCAGTTTTATTTTAACGCTTCAGAAGCAGTTTATAAAATGAGTATCGATGCAACCGAGCTACCGTCAACTCCATTTATTGAAAAATCTTTTTATGGTTTGTCAGTAGATCCTTCTACGGATAATATTATAGGTGCAGAAGTTCCTAACTACACCTCCGCCGGTACCGTATATCGTTACAGTAGTGCTGGTGAACTCATCGACAAGTATACTGCGGGTATTGCGCCAAACGGATGCGCATTCAGATAATGTAGTAAACAGAGACATTCTATAGAGACTCACAGCAGTTTCTGTAGAATGTTTTTTAAAATAAAAGATTAATGACGGATATTGAAACAAGAATACAACAGTCTAAAACGTCCATTTTTAAGGCTGTTTTCCCAAATACAACAAATCACTACGATACCCTATTTGGAGGTGCAGCTTTACAATTAATGGATGAGGTGGCCTTTATTGCAGCTACTCGGTTTTCCCGCAAACGTGTAGTTACCGTTTCTTCAGAAAGGGTCGATTTTAAACATCCAATCCCTGCTGGTACGTTGGTGGAATTGATTGGTACGGTGTCGCATGTTGGAAAAACGAGTCTTAAGGTACAGGTCGACATTTTTATAGAGCAGATGTATTGCGAGGATAGAGAAAAGGCTATTCATGGGGAATTTACCTTTGTGGCTATAGATGATAATAAGAACCCAGTGAGCGTACTATGAAGCTGCAAAAGGGGAGGGAAGTAGAGGAGTCCATGTACTACATCGAAAACGGGCTGTATGTCTTCACGGAAGCCTGTCATTTGAAGCGTGGATACTGCTGTCAGAGCGGTTGCCGACATTGTCCGTACGGGTTTAAAAAGAATAAGAAATGATCATTTTCATTACGGGGGGAGAAAGGTCGGGTAAGAGCAGATATGCTCAGGATTTGGCCTTGGCTCAATCAGGGAACCCTTACTATCTGGCAACTTCCAAAATTTGGGACGATGATTTCAAGGAAAGGGTAAAGCGACATCAGGAAGAAAGGGATGATCGCTGGACGAGTATTGAAGAACAATTTGAGATATCAAAAGTATTACCTGAAAAAGGAGCGGTGGTTGTAGACTGTGTTACCTTATGGCTTACCAATTATTTTTCAAAATATAAAGGAGATAAGGAACAAGTAGTAAGTGAAGCCAAAGCTGAACTGAACAAATTGTTAGGCTATCAGGGGGTGCTGATCATTATTTCCAATGAGTTGGGAATGGGATTACATGCCAGTACAAAATCCGGGCGTGACTTTGTAGAATGTCAGGGCTGGATCAATCAATTTATAGCATCAAATGCAGATGAAGTCTATTTCATGGTTTCAGGTTTACCCTTAAAAGTAAAATAACATGGCAAGCATAAAGTTTTGTGACCGCAAGGTACTGAATGATATTCAACATAAAATAGATAATAAGACCAAGCCGCAGGGAGCATTAGGGGGGCTTGAAGAGATAGCTCTTCGGGTAGCACTGATCCAACAAACTGATTCATTGCAGCTGTCAAAACCCTGCATGGTTGTTTTTGCAGCTGACCACGGCATAGCCAGGGAAGGAGTTAGTGCTTTTTCGCAGGAGGTTACAGTACAGATGGTACAGAATTTTTTGCACGGAGGGGCCGCGATCAACGTATTTTGCAAGCAGCATGATATCAAATTACATATAGTTGATGCAGGTGTTAATGCAGACTTGTCAGACCACCCGGGCCTTATACACAAGTCGGTTGGTAAGGGTACGAAAAGCTTTCTGTCAGGAAAGGCCATGAGCTTTGAGCAATGTGGGAGGGCGTTAAAGGCAGGTGAGGAAGTAGTTCTGGAAGTTGCTGCCACTGGTAGTAATATTATTGGGTTTGGAGAGATGGGGATTGGGAATACATCTTCAGCCAGTATGATTACCAGTTTGCTTTGTGGGCTGCCTTTGAAAGATTGTGTGGGTAAAGGTACTGGACTTGATGAATCTCAATGGCACAAAAAGCTGGAAGTGCTTCAAAGAGCACTTGATTTTCATCGATTACCTGCACAAAGTGATGGAATAGAAGTACTGACTACCTTTGGCGGTTTCGAAATAGCGATGATGTCAGGCGCTATGATGAACGCGGCTGAATTGGGTATGGTGGTACTGGTTGATGGATTTATTGCAACTTCAGCTTTTCTGGTGGCCCATGCGCTCCAGCCTGCTATCCTGGATTATGCTATTTTTTGTCATGTTTCTGAAGAGCCTGGGCACCAAAAGGCTCTGGAGTTTCTGGGAGTGAAACCGGTACTTCAGCTTAATATGAGACTGGGAGAGGGAACAGGTGTTGCTGTAGCCTATCCGGTTATTCAATCATCCATTAACTTTTTTAATGAGATGGCTTCTTTTGAGGAGGCCGGAGTTTCCGGAAGAGACGAAGTAAACCGCGTATGAAACGAGAGGTACGACTGTTTTTTACAGCGTTGATGTTTTATACACGCATTCCATGTCCAAAGTGGGTAGATCATTCAGCCGAATACCTTAATCAATGCACTAAATATTTCCCTTTGATCGGTTGGCTGGTCGGAGGTGTATGTGCGGCTGTTTTGTGGCTGTCTATGCTCATTTTTCCGGTTTCCGTTGCGGTTATTCTGTCTATGACTGCTGGTATACTGGTTACGGGTGCATTTCATGAAGATGGGTTTGCTGATGTGTGTGATGGGTTTGGTGGAGGATGGACAAAATCAAAGATTCTTGAGATTATGAAAGATAGTCTTATTGGTGCGTACGGAGTAACAGGCCTGGCACTCATCTTATTGATGAAATTTTCTTTGCTGACTTCAATAACAGAACAAGTGGATGCTCTAATGTTATTGGGTGTTTTGATAGCTGCGCATGCCATAAGCAGGATGGCTCCCGTATTTATGATCTACTTCGGGGAGTATTCCAGAGAAGATGCTACCAGCAAAGTAAAGCCTGTAGCTAAAAAATTATCTTCAATCAATTTTGCGATCTCTATTGTTATAGGATTGTTGTCCATAGTGTTGTTGCAAGATGTGTGGTATCTGCTTTTACTCATACCTGTTCTTATGGCTACGTGGTTATTGTATCGGTATTTTTATAAGTGGATTGATGGGTATACAGGGGATTGTCTTGGGGCAACACAACAGGTAACAGAAATAATTTTCTATCTTTCAATATTCGTTATATGGAAGTTTACTTAATTCGACATACCACTCCACATATTGAAAAAGGCGTATGCTATGGTCAGTCTGATCTTGATCTTGTTGAGACTTATATTGAAGAGTTTAAGACCGTTGAAAGCAAGTTGCCTGGAGAATTTGACGCCTACTATACTAGTCCTTTGAAGCGTTGTCTGAATCTGACCAAACACCTGACTGAAGATTTTTCAACAGATCATCGACTCATGGAGTTTAATTTTGGTGATTGGGAGATGAAGAAGTGGGATGATATACCCAAAGCACATATTGATCAATGGATGAAGGACTTTGTGAATGTAATGGTGCCTTCAGGAGAAAGCATGGCAACTATGGAAGAACGAGTGCGGGCATTTTTCACTGAATTGGTCGTAAAAGAATATGATCGTGTTGCTGTGATCACCCATAGTGTTGTGATTCGGATTGTGTTGTGCCATGTGGAGGGGTTGCCATTGAAAAGGGCTTTTGAAAGACCTTTGGATTATGGAGATGTGGTTAAGGTGGAGCTGGATGACCAGATTTTGAGAGCCAATAAGAAACTCAATGCCTAAAATTCCCATTACAGTGAGTTGGAGCGGGGGTAAGGACTCCGCATATGCATTATTCAAACTTCTGACGTCAGGTGAATACAAAGTGAAAAGCCTGCACACTGTCTTTGATGCCGAATTAAAAAGAGTGGGCTTGCATGGAGTGCCTGAACATTTGATTGAGGCGCAGGCGCTTGCTCTGGATATTCCTTTGGAGAAAATTTACCTGCCTAAAGATGATTCACACCAGTCTTACGAGGAGGTGATCAGGAAATTTTGTGAATTGCAAAAATCCGCAGGAATAGAGCATGTTATGTATGGTGATATTTTTCTTGAAGACCTGAAAGCTTATCGGGATAAACAGTTAAGCTCGATGCGTATGCAGGGAGTTTACCCAATATGGAAGATGAATACGCTGGAATTAGTCCGGCAGTTTATCGATGATGGGTTCAAGACCACAGTCTGTGCGGCTAATACTGCTATGTTTAACAAAACGCAGGTAGGAAAGACGATTGACCACGAGTGGATTGATCATTTAAGGGAAGGTGTAGACCCCTGTGGTGAAAATGGTGAATTTCACTCCTTCGTTTACGATGGACCTTTGTTTCGCACTAAAGTAGATTTTAGAAAGGGCGGAATTGTGGAGAAACACTATGAATATAATAAAAGGGAGGATGATGGTAGTGTTACTCCTATGCGGTCCGGTTTCTGGTTTCAGGAGCTGCTATAGCCTAATCAACTCTCTTGCTGCTGCCTGCGGTGTTATTTTTCCAAAACCAACCTGCTTTTCCATTTCAGGTATTAGTTTGGCTACTTCCGGCTTATGGTAAAAATTGTTCTTCAACAAATAGCCTATGGTTTCATGCATCCAGCTTACATTTTGGTGTCGTCGAAGCTGATCAAGGCCTGATGTCATGTGATCGAAATATTGTTCTATCATTTGCCATATTTCATCCAGCCCTTGCTGCGTTACGGCAGAGCAGGTCAATACTTTGGGAGACCAACCCGTGTCAGATGGAGGGAATAAATGCAGGGCATTTTGATATTCAGCCTTGGCTTTTTTCGAAGCAGCAATATTTTCCTGATCCGCCTTGGTAATGGCAATTGCATCAGCCATCTCCATGATGCCCTTTTTAATGCCTTGTAGTTCATCTCCAGCACCGGCAAGCATAAGTAATAAGAAGAAATCAACCATGCCTTTGACGGCCACTTCGGATTGTCCTACCCCTACAGTCTCAATGAAAATGGTTTCATAGCCAGCGGCTTCGCACAAAAGCATGGTTTCCCGGGTTTTATTGGCGACCCCTCCCAGCGATGCTCCGGTAGCAGAGGGTCGAATATAAGCGTTACGATGGTGTGACAGCTGTTCCATGCGTGTTTTGTCACCTAATATACTTCCCCCACTTTTTTGGCTGCTGGGGTCTACAGCGAGTACGGCCAGCTTCTTTCCCATTTCAGCAAGATGCAACCCCATGGCTTCTATAAAAGTGCTTTTCCCAACGCCCGGTACACCGGTAATGCCTATTCGCTTCGAGCTTCCGGTGTGAGGAAGGATCTTCGCAAGTACCTGTTCTGCTAATATCTGATCTTCGGTAAGATTACTTTCGACAAGGGTGATGGTACGGCTTAAAACTATGGTATTACTTTCTAGTACACCGTCTACATATTCGTTTACACTTAGTCTTTTCCTTCTTGATGTCATACGCAGCAAATCAAGGCATTAATTTAAATTATATTACTTAAAACTGCCTAAAATTTATATTTTTACTATTGCGTTGTCCGAAAAATGGGCTGAATTACTTTAAAATTATCTGTGTCTATGGGAAGGAAATTCTGGATAGATTGTATCCTCGGAACCCTCTTTATTTTTTGCATTATGTTGGTGATATTCAATATATCCCAATTTCAGATTTTTGATGCTTTTGACCCTGTAGGTGAAGCATTGGAAGATATGGAGATGACCGATGTTGCTTTTTCACAGCTCAGAGAGGATCCGGTCCCTGATACGAACATTGTCATTGTTAATATTGGAATGTTGAGCAGGGCAGAAATTGCCCGCCAGCTTCAGATTATCAATCAGTATGACCCCTCCGTTATTGGATTTGATAGCTTTTTTAATTTTAGAAGTGCAGATACATTAGGTGATCTTGCCCTTAGCAATGCGTTTTCTGAGGTTAAGAACCTGGTGATGGTTACCAAGTTGCTTCAAACAGACTCTTTAAAAATAAAACGTTCGGGAGATGATATTTATGATTCACTGGAGGTTTCACATGAGCTTTTCCGTCAAGGGGCGCACCTGGCTTTTGCTAACCTTGATACAGATGCAGAAAATCAGGAGGACTATAAAACCTGTCGGGCATTCCCTACAAGACGTATTGTAAAAGGGGAGGAGCAAGTGGCTTTTGCAGTTAAAATGGCAGAATTATATAATCCGGCTAAGGTAGAAAAACTGAAAGGGAGGAATAAACCCACTGAAGTAATTAATTATAGAGGCAACCTCGTAGATTTCTTTGGTCGTACAGGGTATCCCAACATGTTTTATGCTCTTGATGTAGACGATGTTTTTAATGAAAATTTTGTCCCTGAAATGATTAAGGGTAAGATAGTCTTGTTTGGTTTTATGGGGTCGGATTTTTTTGACACCTCCTGGGACGATAAATTCTTCACCCCGTTAAATAAAAATTACGCAGGCAAAGCTAACCCAGACATGTATGGTGTAGTGGTACATGCTAACATTATTTCTATGATACTCAAGGAGGATTATGTCAATGAACTAACGGATAAGGAAGGTGTAGGAATACTGGTAGCTATATTAATATGTTTTCTTAACGTAGCGCTTTTCTCTTACGTGTATTTCAAGCTGCCTGATTGGTATGACGGGATAACTAAGTTAGTGCAACTGGCTGAAATAATGCTTATTATATTTTTAATGGTAATTGTTTTTAGTGAATATAGTTTTAAGCTAAATTTGGTGATTACACTTGCTGCAATTGCGCTTGCAGGTGACGGTCTGGAGGTCTTTTATGGGGTGGTTAAGAATCTATTTAACAGAGAAACCAGGAAACAACTGTTTACCATTCGCCGTAAAAAAGTATAAAAGATTAAATTATTTAAATAATCTTATTTACTATTGAAATTATAAAATAATAAATCAGATGTGTGAAGATCGTATGGTTTTCATTTAGATTATCAAAAATCAATTTAAACTCATGAAAAAGAATGTATTTGTTTTAACGTTCATGCTCATTTTTGTGGTGGGGGCATCCTTTGGTCAAGGGTATACTTTTAAAGTATTGGCCAATAAAGGAGCAAATAAGGTGAAGTCAGGTTCAGAATGGCAAGCGCTTAAAACCGGGGCCTCACTGCAGGATGGTGATGAGCTTATTATTTCTGAAAATGCTTATCTGGGTTTGGTGCATGCAAGTGGAAAAACACTGGAGGTAAAAGCACCAGGAAATCATAAAATAACAGATTTGGCTGCCAAGGTGAATACTGGAGGGTCCAGTGTTGCAAGCAAATATGCCGATTTTGTATTGAGCAAAATGTCGGCAGAAGGAAAGAAGAACAGATTAAGTGCAACAGGGGCTGTGCATAGAGGAAGTGGCGATGCTATACAAGTGTTTATGCCTAGTTCTGTAGGAGTGTTTAATGATAACGCCATTATTAGATGGGACTCTCTGGATGGTCAGAACATGTATGTGGTTACGCTGAAGAATATGTTTGATGACGTATTACTTTCTATGGAAACTGAAAATCCGAACATAGAGCTTGACCTGACAAACAGCAAAATTGCTAAAGAGAATGTGGTTTTACTTTCAGTAGCATCAAAAGGTGATGCGGAGATCAAATCAGGCACTTATGCTATTAAGCGTTTGACTAAGGCAGATGCTGAGCGAGTAAAAGGGACATTAAATGAGTTGATGTCAGATGTTAATCAGGAGACTGCACTTAATAAGTATATACTCGCAGGGTTCTATGAAGAGAATAACCTGCTGATTGATGCGCTTACCAGCTATGAAGAGGCTATAAAACTAGCTCCTGAAGTGGAAAGCTATAGAGAGGCATATGTAGAGTTTCTGTTGAGAAACAGGTTGAATGAATAAAGAGAAAGTCAAAAGCAATAAAAAAGCGACTGTTTTGCAGCCGCTTTTTTATTGCTTTTAATTAGCTAACTTTTATTGTGCTTTTAGAATCTTTTTTCTCAATCAGCGGCAATTTGATAGTTAGGATGCCATCTGCATAATTAGCGCTGACTTTTTCTTGATTAATTTCTTCTGAAAGATTAAATGCTCTTCTGAATTTCCCATAACTGGATTCTTGTTTTTGAAGTTTCTCCTTCATCTCATCTTTTAAAATCCTTTCTCCACTTATTTCCAGTACATTGTTCTCAAGGTTGATTTCAAAATCTTCTTTTTTCATGCCTGGAACAAAAAGCTGTAGTTCAATTTCTTTTTCGCCTTTAAAGATGTCAACCGCCGGCTTGAAGTTAATATTACTGTTTGTTTTTTCTCTGAGAACACTCTCTATCAAATCTCCAAAAGTGCCTGGTACAAAATCGTTTAGTGGATTGTATCTTACTAATGTCATGGCTTATAAAAATTTAAGTTTATTATTTTATTCATTTTACCTCTACACCATTGAAAATTGTACCAGAGCAAATTTCACCCCCTAAAACCTTAATTAATGCGTCATAATGTCACTTATTATATTCTTTTAACACTGAATTAATGTCAACTTGACTTGTTTTGGGTATTTAGTTTTGGAAAAGGAATTTTATATCTTGTGGCGCAAAATGCTTAAACATGAACGATAAGGTTAGAAACTTTCTAAAAACGTTAGGTCCGGGAATTGTATTTGCCGGAATGTGTATAGGTGTATCTCATCTGGTGCAGTCCACTCGGGCCGGGGCTGATTATGGGTTTACATTATTGATAGCTGTTATAGCGGCAAACCTTTTTAAATATCCGTTTTTTGAATTTTCATCTCGTTATACCGGAGCTACAGGGTTAAGTATACTAGACGGTTATGCTAAAGTGGGTAAGTGGATATTATGGGTATATGGTATCATGACGATTGTTACTATGTTTATTGTAAGTGCTGCCGTTACTTTTGTTGCAGCAGGTCTGCTTAGTAATCTAATGGGAGTAGAGTTAAACACCAACTGGTGGGCGGCCATCATTTTGGGAGTTTGTATTATTGTGCTAGGTAGTGGTAGGTACGGAGCTTTAGATAGTCTTTTAAAAATTGTAAGTATAGTATTGCTAATCTCTACAATTACAGCAGTGGTTGTTGCCTTTGCAAAAGGGCGTCCTGATCCGGTAGAGGGCTTTATTCCAAAGGAGCTGAATAGTACTGGTGGTCTCATATTTCTGATAGCTCTCATGGGCTGGATGCCTACGGCCGTAGATATGTCAACGTGGACAGGTCTTTGGGCTGAAGCCAGGATAAAGCAAACAGGTTATAAGCCCACGCTAAAAGAAACTTTGCTGGACTTTAATATTGGCTACTCTATTACTGCTTTGCTGGCTGTTATCTTTTTGTCGCTTGGAGCTCTGGTAATGTATGGTAGCGGTATTGAATTGTCAAACAGTGCGCCTGCATTTGCAGGGCAGCTTTTGGGTATGTACACTTCTTCCATAGGGCCTTGGAGTTACTTTATTATAGCAGTAGCCGCTTTTAGTACTATGTTCAGTACGTCTATTACAGTACTGGATGGATATGGGCGGACAATGGAGCGAATTGTGAAATTGATTTTTGATGGAAAAAAGAAGGTAGGCTACATTTATTGGATTGCACTGATTGCCGTTGGAGCTTTCCTTGTGATATCTCAATTTTTAAATGATCTGAAAAGCCTGGTTGATCTGGCTACTATTGTTTCATTTGTAATAGCACCCTTGGCGGCATTTTTGAATTATAAAGTCATTTTCTCAAAGGATATTACCGGAGATTTTGTGCCGCCTAAGTGGCTGAAATTACTTGCAATGGCAGGCTTGGTATTTTTATCAGCTTTTACTTTGATCTATTTTTATGTCCTTATTTGACGTTTTCAAAGGGGAATGAAAATTTCTTTAAATTTTTAGAAATTATTATTGCATATATTAAACTGAAGTTTTAATATTGCACACCCAAATGAGGGAAACATATCGAAAAGATACTTAATCATTCCCCCTTAGCTCAGTTGGTTAGAGCGGCTGACTGTTAATCAGTAGGTCCTTGGTTCGAGCCCAAGAGGGGGAGCAGAAGCCTGACGAAAGTCAGGCTTTTTTTGTTTAGGGTTTTAGGTATCTATTTTTTTAAGAGTTACACTATTTTCAGGTTTCACCTTGAAGAAGCGGGGAGCCTAGTGTAAAATACTTCTCATTTGTGGAGTACTTATTCCACAATGTTTTAACTTCATTGCTATTTAGGAAGATTTGGTATGATCAGTTTCTGGCCTGTTTTTATGTTGTTGGGACCTTTGATTTTATCAATATTGGCTTCGTAAATATGCTTCCAGAGTGAAGGGTTTCCGTAAAATTCTCTGGCTATAGTAGTGAGAGATTCACTTTCCTTGACTATATGTATTGTTCTGATGCCTTTACTTTTTATTTGTGTTGTCATGGTTATGGAGGGGTTGTGGATTTTGGCCTTTGAGCGAATCCAGTTATACGATACTTTATTGAGTAATGGTGTAAAAAGTATGCCAGAGTAAATTTCAGGGGGTGGGTAGTGGTATCTGGACAATGATTAGCAACTGATCGAAAAGGCTGGGTTAAATAGTGATTTGGTGAAGATTGAAGCGTCTAATTAAGGTTAATGGTTCAGGATATCAATAACCAGTCTGTTAAGCTCCATTAGGGCTTCATTGTCTTTGATGATGTAATCCCGGAGACCATTTTCAACAAATGCATCCCGAAGATTAACATCGATGTCATTTAAAATGAGTACCTTCTGATTTGGGTTTGTGTTAGTTATTTTTTCTAAAGTTTCCTGACCTGTTAGGGCATTAGGGAGGCCTTTGTTAATATAGAAGTTAAGTAAGATAAGGTCAGGGTTCAGTGAGAGGTTTTCGATACAACTTCTACCAGTTGCAAAATTTCTTACCTTGAATTTGTAGAGGTTGTCTGTGTCTGATTTGATCTCCAGTTTGCTGAAATGTGTATTTAATATCTGAAGAAAATGAGGGTCATCGTCAACCACAAACACCAGTAATTCTTCTTTTTTAACCTCCTTGGCGGCAGCCAATTCTGAAGGGAATTTAATACGGATAATATCGTTTTGAAGCGATCGCGTATTGCGGTAATCGTCTACCTTGCTCAAAGAAAATCGTGGCATTCAGGTAAGGGTTATGGGGTGTTTAAGGTTTTTCTTCCTTTACAAAACTTACATGTATACAAAAATAGCATTTTTGATTTATTTTCATAACTTTTTGTAAAATACTGTTTAAGATACAAAAAAAGGCGAGGTTTAACCCCCGCCTTTGCTATTTCAGTATTTATCTTTTACCCCTCCTGAAGAAAAGGATATCTGTAATCTGTTGGTGGTATAAAAGTCTCCTTAACAGTTCTTGGAGATACCCATCTCAGCAGGTTGAGTGCTGAACCTGCTTTGTCATTGGTTCCTGAAGCTCTTCCTCCTCCAAATGGTTGCTGACCTACTACTGCACCTGTTGGTTTGTCATTGATGTAGAAGTTACCAGCAGCGTTTACCAGTTTTTTAGAAGCAAGCTCAATAGCATACCTGTCTTTGGAAATGATAGAGCCTGTAAGTGCATAAGGAGAAGTGCTGTTAACTAGTTCCAGAGTTTCCTCAAATCGCTCTTCCTGATATACATAAACTGTTACCACTGGTCCAAAGATTTCCTCGCAAATAGTTTTTGACTGAGGGTCTTTGGTTACTACAACTGTAGGCTCAATAAAATACCCTTTAGATTTATCACATCCACCACCTGCAATGATCTCACTCATGTCATTGTTTTTGGCATAATCGATATATCCGGCGATTTTATCAAAAGCTTTTTCATCGATAACGGCATTGACGAAATTGCTAAAGTCCTCAGTTCCCCCCATTTTGATATCTTTCAGGTCTTCCTGAATGTATTTTTTCACATCATCCCAAAGGTTGCCAGGAACGTAAACCCTTGAAGCTGCAGAACATTTTTGTCCCTGGAACTCGAAAGAACCTCTTACAATAGCAGTTGCAACTTCTTTGGCATTCGCCGACTTGTGGGCAACTATAAAGTCTTTACCTCCAGTTTCACCAACTATTCTAGGGTATGTTTTGTACTTGTCAATGTTCTGGCCGATAGTTTTCCATAGATGACGGAATACGCCAGTGCTGCCTGTGAAGTGAAGGCCAGCAAAATCAGGGTGGTTGAATACCACATCGCCTGCAACGGGTCCGTCAACGTATATCAGGTTGATAACACCATCAGGCAATCCTGCTTCTCTAAATACTTCCATGATAACCTGAGCAGAATAGATTTGCGTATAAGCAGGTTTCCAAACTACAGTGTTACCCATCAATGCCGCTGATGCAGGCAAGTTTCCGGCAATAGCAGTGAAGTTGAATGGAGTAATGGCGAACACGAAACCTTCTAAAGGACGGTACTCAAGCCTGTTCCATACACCTGGAGAAGACTCAGGCTGATCCTGATAGATCTCGGTCATGTAATGTGCGTTGAAACGGAGGAAGTCAATTAGCTCACAAGCGGAATCGATCTCAGCCTGGAAAGCATTTTTAGACTGTCCTAGCATAGTAGCTGCATTGATCCTGGCGCGGTAAGGACCGGCAATGAGATCGGCCGCTTTTAAAAATATGCTGGCTCTGTGCTCCCATGATAACTCTGCCCATGCTTCTTTAGCACCTAAAGCTGCATCTATAGCTTGCTGTACATGTGAAGAATCTCCCTCATGGAAATACCCCAGCACATGCTGATGGTCATGAGGAGGATTTAAGGGCAACTTTTTACCAGTTCTGATTTCTTCAGAACCGATGTACATGGGAATATCAGCCTGTTTAGCTCTGGCTTCTTCAATAGCCTTTTTCAAACTAGCCTTTTCAGCTGAACCCGGTCCGTAAGCAAGTACCGGCTCATTTTCAGGGAACGGTACATTGTAAACTCCTTTTGGCATACTCTATAAATAATTATGTAAGAAATGATGTGTTTAGGCATGCAAATTTAAGCCATTACTTTGTAAAATCCGACCGGGCTACAGGATATTCATAAGCTGGCTCAGGCAATTGATCTCCAGGTGTATACTTTCTCGGTGCTCTTTCTGCAACGGATTGAAATAGACGGAATCGATAGATGCACCCTTGGCTCCGAGAATATCAGCCAGGAGGTTGTCGCCAATCATCAAGGTGTTGTGGCAGGCCGAACCGGCTACCTCTAAAGCGTGGTTGAATATCTCTTTTGAAGGTTTGCGGTGGCCTATAGTCTCTGAGGTTATCATGCCACTGAAGTAGCTTTTTAGGTTGGATTTTGACAGCTTTATTTCCTGTACATCGTCGAAACCGTTGGTCAGGATATACATGTCATATTTTTGTTTCAGGTATGAGAGCGCATCATGAGCAAAAGGCAATAGGTTTGTTTTGGTAGGACAGATATTTAGGTAGTCGTCAGCCATGCGAAGAGCAAGCTCAGAGTCCTGGATGCGAAAATGATTCAGGATTCGGTTAAAGCGCTCCTTTCTTATCGTACTCCGATCAATTAGCCCATGGTCATACTGGCGCCAAAGCCCTGAGTTTACCTTGCTGAAGCGGTAGTTGAACTGATCAAAAGAAAAGCCGCAGAGGGTTTTGAGTTTGTAGTTGATGTAAATTTCATTCAGGGTTTCTCGAGAGTTTTTATCATAATCCCATAGGGTGTGGTCAAGATCAAATAAAATTACTTTGTATTTCTGCATTAGCTCTGCCAGTTTCTCGTCTGTAGTTTGTTTAATGCCAGTTCTCTGTTTGAATACATCGTTTTATAAGCCTCAAGGTCACCACGTAGAACCTGATCCTTTTGTAGGAATTGAAATATTTGGTTGATGATGTCATAGACCTCATCTTTTAAATGATAGAATACCCATTGGTCTTGCTTGCGTGTGTTCAATATACCTGAATTTTTCAGGTATATAAGATGTCTTGATGTTTTGGTCTGGGTGAAATCCAGGATCAGTTCTAAGTCAGAAATACACATCTCCTTATTTTTGAATATAAGGTGAAGTATGCGAAGCCGGGATTCATCAGAGCAAGCTTTGAAGATTTGGGAGCCAAAGGACAAACTAAAATTTTTTAATCTCATGGTTAAGGTCTGGTTGAATCAAAATTAAAATAAATACTGAACATTATAAGGAAAATTGGCGTTCAATTGATATCTTCGAAATCCTATACATCCATAGTTTTAGTACGTTGAAGTGTTTGAAAAAGGTTCGTGGAAAGTATTTATGGCTTGCGGTATTGCTGGTTGCAGTGCTCGTCCTATCCAAGGTTGATGCTCAGGCTCAAGGTAAGAAAAAAGTAATTCAGCTTTCTGGTATTGTACTGGGAGAGGACAGTGTGTCCGGCATTCCTGGAGTACATGTGTATGTGCCAAAAGCCGGGAGAGGAACAACCACTAACCGGGTTGGGTATTTTTCAATGCCTACGCTTGTGGGTGATGAAATCGTGATCAGTGCGATTGGCTATGAAAAGCAATACTACAGAATACCTGATACCGATAAGGAAAACCTGACGATATTGATTGAACTGGTTTCTGATACAACCTTTTTGGAAACCGTTGAGATCATGCCTTTTCCAACAGAAGAGGTTTTTAAAGAGGCTGTGCTAGCTCTTAATCTGCCTGTAAGAGAGGATGTAAATAATGAAAACCTAAATGATGAGTTGCTGGCCCTGATGTTGCAGACCACGCCTATGGATGCTAATATGAATCATAGATACTATATTGATAACTGGGTGCAGTATCAGGGGGATAAATTCGGCCCAAGACCCAACCCATTATTAAATCCATTTAATTGGGCCAGGTTTTTCAAATCCTTGAAAAATAAAAACTAATTGATCGGGTCTATATCGCAAAAGATACGATAATAAGAATAAATAGTACTAAGTACACCACGCCAATCAGCCACTTGTAAAATCTAAATTCTGCACCTTTCATTGTAGTAAAGTTTTCTTTTAATATAAGAACAGCAGAAGGCGTGCCAAATTCTAAAATCCTCTTTAAAGTGGTTTAATCGCTGCTTTTGAGATGGGTTTGTTGGTTTTGAGCTCTACTTTTGGGATTTTGTTTATTATTGGGAAGATTGAGCCAGGAAACGTAAATGGCAGAATTTGTTACCAGCAGACTATTTAAACTTACAAACAGGACCAAGGGTCAAAGTTTATCTAGTAACTCTTTTGATCTATTGAAATATGGGGAGGTTTCCGGTATTTGTTCTAGTTGCTTTTTACAGGCATTGGTCTTATCCTGTCTGAGATAGCCAAGAGCCAGATACCAACTTGCGGCTGACTGAAATACTGATTTGCCCTGTGCTACATCTGTCAGCAGATTTTCGGCTGCTGTATAGTTGTCAATTTCGATATATGAGATGGCCAGATAAACTTTTAATCTGGGGTTCTCAGGGTCCGCTTTGAGTAGTTGGTTTAGAAGTTTAGCAGCTTCAGTGTACTTCTTGCCGTTAAAAGCTTCTTCAGCAGCCATTGTAAGTGACTGATTTTCGCTTCTACTGGAGAGTGTCAGGGGCTCATAATCAGAGTAATCGTTATAGTTGGGGCCTGATGGCCAGCTAATAATAAATACAAAACTAAGAGCTAACACAATACATGCAGCGGCTGCCCAATAGATGTTGCGTAAGGGTATGGTTCTTCCATTTTTCTTTGATGATGCAAAAAACTCAGATGAAACGGCTTCTAATGTTAACTTAAGGTCTTCTTCCCCGTGCTTACTTTTCTCCTGGGCCTTAAGACTTTCGCTTACCTCTTTATATACCCTTACTTTTTTCGCAAATTGTTCATCCTCCATTCTGGAATCAAAATCGTTCTGCTCATCCTCAGTCAGGTCATTATTCAGGTATTTTTCTATAAGGTGATATTCTTCCGCATTCATAGGCTACAACTCGTTAATGTTCTTATATTCCTTTGATTTACGAACTAGCTCTGTTAAATGTCCCATGCATATCGATTTTTTCTTTCGCACATAGGCATACGATACGCCAAGTTTTTCAGCTACAGTTTTCATAGAGTCTATTTTCATGGTAAGCTTGATCAGCTCACGACATTTTTCACTCATTGCATTTAACTTATCTATTAGCAGCTTACTTTTTAGTTCATACAATTCAGTACTGTCAACAGTCTGTTCGCTTTGTCTGTCAACAGATGCAAGATCTTCTTCAATTGTTACCTCCTTACGGTCAGTATTTTTTAGTTTATT
Organism: Fulvivirga marina; assembly: GCF_016775155.1. Lineage (GTDB taxonomy): Bacteria > Bacteroidota > Bacteroidia > Cytophagales > Cyclobacteriaceae > Fulvivirga > Fulvivirga marina. Next base: position 270,705 of record NZ_JAEUGD010000042.1, read on the forward strand.
CCACCACCTTCTCTTGCACAGCAGAAAAAAATAAGCATCAAAAGGGCATGTGAGCACCAATTTTTTTTCGAATGCCTGCTTGTATATCACTATTAATGTTTCCTGTATAACATCTCTCGCATCGCTGTCATCACCATTATTCTTTTTTATAAAGGCTACCACTTTGCCGGAAAATTTTTCATAGATCTCTCTGACCATGACGCTGTCATTATGAAGAAGCGCTTCAATATACCGTTGGTCGCTATGAGCTTTTGGGCTATCCATTGTGGGCAAGAGTGCTAAACAAGTTCATTTTTTTGTCTTCTGAAATTTTATTTAAAAAAACTTCTTCCGGATGGGTAACAATTTGTGAGGCAGTTGATCTAGGGGTGTAATCAAAAAATTGAAAATCATGAAAACTTTGAAATTTTTAACCAATCTTGTTTTTATTTTTAGTATGATGTCTGTCACCCTCATTGGGTGTAACAATGATGATCAGGAGATACCTAACCCTGATGTGAAAGTTCCTGATGGAGAGGCATTGCAGAATAAGTACGTGGAGTTTCTGGAATCTGAAACCCAGACTTTCTCTATTAATATTGATAATGGAGGTTCTGTTACCAGTGCTCAGGGTACTTACCTATATTTTAGTCCGAACTCCATGCAGGACGCTCAGGGAAATGAAGTAACCGGTGATATCGACATTGAATTTATAGAGCTTTATGATAAGGCACAGATGCTTTTAGGGGATAAGTCTACCCGTGGTCGTCAGGAAGATGGTTCTATTGCTACTCTCGTTTCCGGTGGTGAGTTTTTTGTAAATGCACAAAAAGATGGAGAGCAACTGCAGCTTATGCCCGGTATTGGTTTTCAAATTATGGTGGAGACTGATAATCTTGATATGGGTATGCAGTTATTTGTAAATGAAAACGAGGATTGCGTGGAGGTAGATTGTGATGTGATATGGGAGCAGGCCAATGGGCGACTTGAGGCAGGAGATGCTCAGGGAGGGAATGGTGAAGGCGGAGGTGTATACTACGGCTTTGCAGATAACTTTGGATGGACAAATATTGACAGATGGTATAGCGATCCGAGGCCTAAAACAACTCTGTTTGTAGATGTGCCAGAAGGTTATGATAATACCAATTGCGGTGTTTTCCTTTCTTATGACGGAGAACCTACGGCATTGGCTAAGCTTGATGTGTATGATGAGGAAACGGAGCTTTTTACAGAGCACTACGGTCAAATTCCGATTGGGTTAGAGGTGCATTTCATAGTGCTATCAGTGATAGATGATCAGTATTACTATGCTATTCAAGGGGCTACAATTACAGAAAATCATGTAGAGATCATAGGTGATCTAAGCCCAATAACAGAGGCGGAGCTTATACAGCTGGTTGAAGCACTTCCCTAGTTGGGAATTATCAATAACTACCCAGTCCCTCTCCTTGGAAAAGGAGAGGGTTGAGCGATTTGTGGTGTGTCAGCTGGCAGGTTTATCAAAATTTGAAACACCTGCCATACGAACACTATATTTGGCTTGAACTATATTTTTGATATATTATCGCTTAGCTTTTCCCTCATAGGGAGATATCAACTTAACCACTACCATGCAACGGATCATTATTTTCATAACTATACTCTCTCACAGCTATATGGTGAAGGCTCAACTGGTTACGGATACCACTGCCAGAAAAGCTGAAATACTATATAATCAATATGAAAACAAAGTAGAGCTTAAAGCAGATGCCCCACCTTTGGTGCAGATTTCAGGTGCTCCGGAGGCGTTTTATACCTATTTTTGGGAGTTTGGAGATGGGCATTTCAGTTTTGAAGAGAAACCAGAGCATGTGTATAAGAATAGGGGAGAATATAACGTCAGACTTCAGGTTACTAATAATTATGACAATGGTAAACCACCGCCAAGCCGTCCTAAAACCATTAATGTAAGCAAAATAAACCATCAGTCGGATCCACTTTCTACCGAGAGGGATTTTCAGGGGCTGGCTATGCTGAAGACCAGAGAGCCGGTGCCCGATGAGGAAATGGTTGTAGTGATGAAATACAGAAACGATTTGGGCTATGCTACTAATGGGAAGTTGTATGTTTATTATAATGAGCGAAAATATAGAGCTAACAATTTTGAGATCAGTGATGTAAGAACTCATCATAATGAAAAGCCGGCTGAAGATATGCTTTTGTCAGCCCATTTCAATACCAATTCCAAGGGAGTACCTGACATGGCCTTGGCATCGGCTAGTCTGGGAGGGCGTCCGTTTCCCTTTTTTCAAAACCCGGGCGATTCTATAAGAAATCATGTTTTTATTACCGAAGAGGAGTCAGAGCAGGAGTTTAGGGATAAGCTCATATTTAGGTTTGAAGATCTTGCCCCAAAGGAGGAGAGAAATGTATTCTTCACCATTAAAACTACTCCCGAAATGCTCAAGGACACCAGTGCTATAGTAAAAATAAGAGGTGTCTTTGTACCTGATGAAAGATCTGAAAGTCACCATGTCAAAGATCTTGAAATGGAGATCACTACTTCTCACGACCCTAATAAAATGGCGGTTTCTGATACGCGGATTAATTATCGACTGGTGGATAAAAAGAGACTGAAATATAAAGTTCGCTTTCAAAATAATGGAGAGGGCCCGGCTACCACCATAAGGCTGAATGTTAATGTGCCCGAAATCATCGATAAAAATACCCTTAAAATACTTGATACTTATCCGGAGTGTCCTGTTTGTCCGGATAGTGACTCATTGCGTGTGAGTTATAGTTGTATCGATACGGTCTTTTCAGAAAAGCAGGTCTCTTTTATTTTTAATAACATCTATCTGCCAGGAAGCAACCAGAAAGGGGTGTATAAGTATGATTCTACTAAGGGTTTTGTGAGATATAGTGTAAAGATGAAAGACAAAGCGCCTAAAATAAACTCTGCCAGCCGTACAGCTATTATTTTTGATAAGAATGAGCCTATACTTACCAACTTTAGCAAGACTCATTTCAAGCCTGGGCTGTCATTGGGTGTAATGTCAGGCTACAATTCTATAGCACTGCTCCACAATAGTACGAATTACTTTATTGGTATCACGGCCTCCCCCTACAAGCCATATCGGGGATACTTGCAGGCCGAACTTCAGATTAGTAAAGGCACTTATGATAATAGCCGGAGTTATGAATTGAGAACGGAACTGGAGCCGGGCTCTGGTATTATGGACCTTACTGTAGTCGATGAGCAGATGGATTATGAGTATATGGATATTACTTTGGTTCCGATATCATACAGATACAACTTTAATAAATTTATTGGAGTAGGGGGAGGAGTACAGATATCTGGTAGATTGTATGAAGAGCTTGAGCAAACTTCTGATTACGAGTATTTTATTGAGTTTCCTCAAAATAGAATAGAGCCTAATCAGAATAAACCCAATGAAACTATTGTTTATGATGAGCGAGATAGTAGGTTCGAAATTAATCCAGGTGCTTTTGCAGACCTAAACTTGGGCTCGATCAGGATAGGTCCAATTGTGGGGGCAAGGTATATATGGCAGCTCAATGCCCCACACCACATCTGGGCATTTTACTTGCTCTGGAAATTTTAGATTTTGATATGTTAATCAGGTTTCTCCTTAGTTTTAGTATAGCCTTTTGTTCGATTGCTACTGAACAATCAGTTGCTGGTGGGGAGGCATTTCAGCAGCGAATAGATGAGCTTATCAAACAGGATAGCCTAGATGCGTTTATTTACACTTATCTGGATGAATTTCTGAAAGATCCGACTTACGAGCGTCTCTATTTATTTGAAGAGGCAGATGAGAAACAGTGGAGAGATCCCAAAAATAAGCAGGAGTACCTAGCCAGTACCATTTTTCTATGCAATAAGGGTTATTATCTCTTGCAGTACAGTCTAGTTGATGAGGCGGTAAGGGCCTATGAGATAGCCTGGAGTTATGATCAGAGGTTCGCTATTGATGGGTTTGATATTATTGAATATTGTCTCAAACCATTGGGGAATGCCTACAGTATACTTGGGGATTATGCTAGTGCAGAAAGTATTATTAAGAGCTATTTACTAGAGGCTCAAAAGAAAGGGTTGAGAGATCAGCAAGTTTCGGCATTGATTAACCTGTCCATTGTTTATCATGATACAGGCAAAAATAAGGAGGCAATAGAGGTTTTAAGCACGGCCCGAAATAGCAGTCCGGGAAAGGCGGGCCTTGTCTATTCTAACCTTGCGAAAAATTACCTGAATATAAATGAGCTTACAGAAGCCAGGGCATATGCCCTGAAAGCTGCTCAGGCTTTTGAAAAAATGGAGGCAGTGGAAGATTTAGGTTATTTAACCAATGTATATAGCATACTGTCATCAATCAGCCTAATGAAAGGCGATAGTGCGGAAGCCTTGAACTATTTGGGTAAAGCAAGACATTTAATGGAAGCTCATCCATTGGTAAAGTCAAGGGAGTATGCAAAAGTGATTGTGCTGGAGGCTGGGATACTTTCTGCGATGGGTGACTATGGTGGTTCTTTAAATAATTATAACCAGGCGCTTCAGCAGTTGATCCCTCAGTTTAAACCGTACAAATGGTTTCCCTCTGAGGAGATGTTGTATGCAGAGAATACGTTCAAAGAGATATTTGATGGTATGGCGAATGTTTTTGTATCACTTGATTCGCCGGATCAGGCCATTACCTGCTACAAGAAGAGTTTTAGTGTAGAGGAAAGGTTGAAGCAAAACTATGGATACAATGAGTCCAAGTACTTGCAGCAGGGCGAGAACCGCTGGCGTGCAGAGCAGATGCTGGCGTTATTTTATAGGTTATTTGTATTGACTAAAGACATTCGGTATATCAGAGAAGCCTTTGAGGTGGCTGAAATGACCAAGTCAATAGCGCTTAAAGATAAATTGTATAATCGAATGGCATGGGAAAGTTTTGCAGGAGACCCCTTATTCGTGAAAAGGAAGAAATTGGCTTTGCGCAGATCAAGGGCAGAAGCTGCTTTGGTGCAGGAGCAGCTAAAAGGGAAGCAGGCTGATATGGGCACTATTGAGTACCTGATGGACAGGAAGAACAAAGCTGCGATGGATCTAAAAGTGCTTGAAAGGAAAATGCCTGGTTTAGCTATTAAAAATAACGGGCAGACCAACCTCGATAGTTTACAGCACAAGGTGAGGCTTAATCAACTGACTTTAGTGGAGTATTTCTTTGGTACAGAGGCTTTGTATGCATTTGTGTTTGATGGTTCATCTGTAAAAATGTATCGAAACAATGACATCGAGCAGGTTAGAGAGGCCGTAATCCAATATGGTGCTCAGTTTACTGATGAGGTAAAGATCAATGCTGCTCCGGATATCTTTGCAGGCCTTTCGCAGAGGTTATTTGGTATACTGCTTCCTTTCAGCGTTGATCATGGCTTGCTGATTATCCCTGATGGCCTGCTCAACTTTATTCCATTTGAAGCTCTGTTGACTGGTAAGCCTACTTCAGCAGACTTTAGTCAATGGCCCTGGCTGATCTATAAAAGCCCCGTTTTTTATCAGTATTCTGCAGCACTTTATTTGAACGATTTTCAAAGAGGGGAGCTTTCTGCTGATAAGGTACTGGGTTTTTTTCCGCGCTTTGCGGATACTGACCGCTACCTGAAATACTCGCAAAATGAGCTTGATGAGATACGTAAATATTTTGATGGCGATTTTCTTAGCAATAATGAGGCTACTAAGCAGGCTTTTATAAGCCGAGCTCCTGACTATCCGGTCATTCATCTTTCTACCCATGCGAAGCCTGGCGGCTTTCATGAGCCACCCTCTGTGGCTTTTGCGGATTCAGCATTGTATCTGCCTGAGGTGTTTGGTCTTGATTTAAATACCCGGCTGCTGGTGTTGGGTGCATGTGAAACTGGTATAGGAAAGCTTTATAAAGGTGAAGGGCCTTTGAGTTTGGCCACCGGCTTTTTACATGCCGGGGTAAATAATATAGTACTGTCATTATGGAAAGTAAATGATTACTCCACATCAAGGCTAATGGCAAATTTTTACAGAAACTATAATGAAGAGCCATTGGCCTATGATGCTCTGCATCAGGCCAAGTTAGATTACCTGAAAGATAGAAACGTTGGTGTGGATAAAAAATCACCTTACTATTGGGCTCCATTTGTATATTATGGAGGTCATGATTCGGATGGTATAAATCAAGAGCTGGGATTCAGCCTTTACATGCTTTTTGTGGTAGTAGCAGTGGTTGGAGTGGGAGTATGGTCGTATTACCGGAAATTGAAGTGAAATTTTTTTGACTTTGTGCTTACGTAAGTAATAAAATATCCCTAATATTGCGGTCCGGTTTCGGGATGTGGCGCAGTCCGGTTAGCGCACCACGTTAGGGACGTGGGGGCCGCTGGTTCGAATCCAGTCATCCCGACAGAAATTAAAGCAGAATCTGAAGAAGGTTCTGCTTTTTTATTTTCTAACAATACAGAGAACTAAGTTTGAATGGTTAATTTATTCTTCTAAATATTCTTTGGTTTAGGTCATAAAATTCAAAGCGTTCTTTGTCTATAATTGGCACAAGAGCATCAAAAAAGCCTATGATTAACAATCCTCCTGTGTTTAAACAGTCATAAAATTTATTAAGTACTAACTTCTTGGCTCCACTATCAAAGTAGATCATAACATTCCTACAGAATATAATATCATACTTTTCATGATTTTGATCAGTAATCAGATTGCTCACTTTGAATTTGACATCTCTAATTAAAGATAAATCCATTGCTCCTACTTTACCTTGTTGTTCATAATATTTTTCTAATGAACCCTGACCTGCATATTTTAAATAATTATGATCATAATCTTGAAGTTTTAACAAATGATACTTTCCTTCTTGTGCGCTTTTTAATGCATCAGAATTCATATCAGAGGCCAGAGATCGCAACCTGCCTTCAAGTCCAATTTCACGAGTTAAAATATTTAGTGAAAAAACTTCTTCTCCTGTAGAACAGCCTGCATGCCATATTGATATACTTTTTTTATCTCCAATCAATGTTGGCAATATATCTTTTAGTCTTATCCAAAAACCAGGGTCTCTGAACATTGCTGTTAAGCCCACTGATAATTCATTAACAAAAGGACTTACAAACTCTTTTTCTTTAAGAATCTTAACCCACAGCTCATGAATAGAGTTTAATTTAAATACTGATAATGCCCTGATTATTCTTCGCTTCAGAGATTTAGGTTCATAACAAGTAAAATCAACGCCATGCCTCTGCATGATGGCTGCAGTTAAAGAATTGATTTCTTCATCAGATATATCTATCATTTGGCGGCTATTTTTACAATCATCTCTTTATCAATAAGTATCATAAGTATTCTGGTGATGTCATTACCTGAATTCTTTATGGGATGGAAGACAGCCCTAAATATTCTAATATTACCTTCCTGAGATACATGTGATATTATATCTTCCACTACCTGATCCCTTTCATTTTTTTTAACTATGTTGTTCATATGAGCAACACTGAAATCTGTCTTGAAAAAATCACTTATAGGGCGGTTACGTAATTCAAGTTTTGATATTCCAAAATCATTATGAAATATTTGATTTGCCTTAGCGCATTTGCCTTCAGGGGTTAATTCTATTACCGGTACAGTATTTTTAAAAGCCCCTAACAACTGAGTATTATTTATTTCTCTTTCCTTTTCCAGTGTATTAAATTGGGCAAACATTTTAAAGCTTTCAATTTCACCATTTGTAGACATCACCGGATTAAATGTTCCTAGTAGCCATAAATTTTTACCTTCTTTGGATTGCTGTTTAAATTGGCCTGTAAAAAAATGGCCTTCCATAAGGTTACTCCACATCATTTCATTTTGTGGCTTTTTGCTCTCCTCACTTGTTAGCAAAACCTCATACCCTTTACCTAGTAGGTCACTTAAATCATATCCGGAGATATCCAGATATACCTTGTTAGCATTTATAATTTTAGCGTCTTTATCAAACTCTAGAATGGCTATAGTTTTATTCAGTGTTTCTAAATGACTGCTTAACTCCTTTCTTTGATTTTCAGTTTGGATATGCAGCTCCTTTTCTTTTGTTACATCTGTGGCGTATTTTATTATTTTCACGGTCTTTCCCTCAATATCAAGCAAAGGGTTGTAGACACCTCTCATCCATATTTCCTCTTTATCACGATTGATCCTCCGAAATTCTCGATTTATAAACTTTCCGGATTTAAGGTCTGCCCACAATTGTTTGTACTCAGGAGAGTTGATATCTTCTTTAGGGATCAGAATTTCATGATGTTTGCCTATTAATTCTTCCCTTTTGTAATTAACTATCTTTAGAAAATTATCATTTACCTCTATGATGTTCCCGTTTATATCAAATTCTATAACGGCATTTGATCTGTTAATAGCTTCTAACTTATTTTTATAATCTAGTGCTGAGATTTTTGTTTCGGTAATATCGGCCTGAACTGAGATGTATTTATCTACTTCTCCATTTTCATTTTTTACAGGGTTTATAGCCATAGACACCCAATAGGAATTTCCCTCTTTATCATAGTTTAAGATTTCTTCATATAAAGATTCTTCAGATTCAAGTTTTTTTCTAATTCTTGCTAATGTGTCCTTATCAGTATTTTTCCCTTGTAAGACGTCACCTGGCTTCTTCCCAAACATATCATCCAGAGTATACTTAGTTAATCTTGTGAAACCAGGATTTACATATTCCACAAGTCCTTCAGCATTGGTTATAATTACTGAATTATTGGTGTTATCTGCTACCAGGGATAACCGTTCGAATTCCTTTTCTTTTTCCTTTCTTGCAGTAATGTTAAGTAAGAGAACTAAAATTTTGGATAGGTTTCCTGAAGCATCCTTTACTCCTGAATAGTTGGCATTTAGCCAAACTACTTTACCTGACTTTGATTTGATTTCAAGCTCACACTCATAGTTTTCACCTCCTTCCACTGAAGCCCAGAGATTTTCAATATGATTAGGAAGTAATAAGCTTGATCTATTTCTTAATTCATCAGTACTAAGGCCAATAATATTATTAATGCTTTCATTCGCAGTTATGATGTTGCCCTTTGTGTCAAACTCAACAAGACCTTGTGAGCTATTAATAGCTGAAAAAAGTCCATCAATTTCAATCTTGCCCCTTTGGAGCTCTTCTTGAGTAGATTGAAGCTTCTCCATATGATGCCTCATTTCCTCTTCCTGAGATCTCAACTCTTCAGACATTTGCTGAGACTTAGCAAGAAGATTCTTTGTATGTTGGTTTATTTTAGCCGAAGAAACTGTAGAGGCTACTACTTCAGCTACTTCTTTTAAAAATTCTACTTTATAGGGAGGTAATATTTCGAATGAAGCTAATTCAATTGCTCCGTAGCAAATATCATTTACTAAAAGTGGTACAATAATAATATTATTGGGAGTTGCCTCTCCTAAACCAGATGTAATATTGATATAATCATCAGGAATATCTGTGAGGAAGATAATTTCTTTTTCAAGCATTACCTGACCTATCAACCCTTGCCCCTCTTTAATTCTATTTTCTATAAATTTCTTTCTGTCATAGGCATAGCAAGCAGATAGCTCGAAAAATCGCTCATTCTCTTCTTCATACTGAACAAAAAAAGCGCCCTGATTTACCCCAACGTATTTTACCATATTACTAAGGATGATAAAGCTTAATTCCTTTAAGTCTTTATCATCTGTTCTTAATAGCTCACTAAATTTTGCCAACCCCTCATTTTGCCAACTTCTTCTTTTTTCCTCCTCATTTATTTTGATTTGATTCTCTGACAGGGCTACCAGTGTAGAACCAATGGGACCATTTACATCGAGGTGTTTAAACTGAAAGGTTTCATTACCGAGTGATTTAACAAAATCAATAACTTCCTGCATTTTGAAATGCATTGATTGGATGTGAAAAGTTATCTGAGAAAAAGACTCTGATACCTTTTGAACAGGAATTACCCCACTGTCAATCTGGGCTGAGAATTCCTTGAGATTTATAAGTTTATTTGCGATTTCATTCACTAACCAAAGTGTGGCTAAAAGACTTATTGCCAAAAATACAGTGGAAACAAGTGTATTATTTAATATATGTAGCGATGCAGCCGATATACAGGTAGATAACACAATCGCTATTATCAGAACGAGTACTTTTCTTCCTAGAAGCTTGAATTTTTTCATATCCTAGTTGTCTAAGTCATTGACTATTTCAAGTATGCGTTTGTCCATCTTCCAAAGAAAAATGGGTGATATCATTTTGTGATTTGCGAATAGGAATGTAGAATTTGTTAGAACATAATGACCTTCATCTTCCAATTTAAGTGAGTTGTGGAAATCGGTCATATTATCAAATTTCAGTAACGCTGGAACATCTCCATAGATCCTTAAATTGAGCATGTTGGAGAGCTCAGTTATTACAGCTGCTGAAATGATGTTATCGATTTCTAATAGTATAATATTTTCATCTAAGGTTGAATTTGAACCAAATGAAGCAAGACTCATTTGAGAAATAGTGATTTTCTCTTTTTCATTAAAAATCAAATAGCTAACTCCACTTAATTGACCTATTATTTCAGTCTGAAGAATAGTAAGGTTATCCTGGTGATTATATTTCTTTAGTAAATAATTATGATCTGAGCATAATTCAACATGGGCTACTTCAATCATTACTTGCTGTCCTGTAAGCTTAGAAAAGGATACTGCGGCATTTCGGTAGCCTTTTGAAATGATTTCACTCATTAATAATTGTTCTTTTTCGGTTATCGTTATCATCAGCCAGGAATTTAAATGGACAAAGCATTTTTAGTTGAGAAATTTCTTGAGAAGATCAGGTTGCTGATTTCCGCAACATTTAGAACTAGACATACGTGCCCATTTCCCATTATTGTGACTCCACTTATTAGCTTAACTTTATCAAATGGCCGCATTAATGGCTTTTCAACAATCTCCTTTTGTTGTAGAAGTTTGTCAACAACAAGCCCAATTGTGCGATTATTATATGACACAATAACAATATCAAGCTTCTTCTCAGGGTGGACTTCATTAAAGCTTTTATGCAAACTGTTAGGTCGGTAAACAGTTAGGTCGAGTATATCTTTCAGAAAAACAATTGATATTATGTTACCGAGATAGGTGGAAACAAGTCCGTTAGCAACTTTATGAATATCTGGTTTATAAAGTGATACTACTGCTTTAGTATAAGATAGGGGTATCGCAAATGTTTCGCTATCTAATTCAAATAGCAATGTGCCTTTTACAGCCATTGAAGATGGTAGTCTTAAAGAGAAAGTAGTGCCAATGCCTTTTTTAGTATCTACCGATATATTTCCACCAATTGAATCTAATGCTTTTTTGACAACATCCATTCCAACTCCTCTGCCTGATATGGCTGTCACTTGATTCATGGTACTAAAACCAGGTTCGAAAATTATCTGAACCATTTCATTATCGGATAATTGATTGGCATCATCTGGAGAAATAAGACCCTGTTTGATGGCTTTCTTTCTAGCTGCGTCAATGTCAATACCCGCTCCGTCATCAATTATCTCAATTATCACAGCATCACTTTCACTACGAGCACTTAGAGTAATTACTCCCTCTTCTTTTTTATTATTTTTCTTTCGTATTTCAGGTTTTTCAATCCCATGGCCAACTGAATTTCTGATCAGATGAATGAGAGAATCACTTATTATCTGGAGAATATTTCTATCAATTTCAGTTTCTGTACCTTTAAGCACTAGTCCCACTTTCTTTTTCTCAAGATTAGCCGCATCTCTAACTACTCTATGGAATTTATTAAACAAAAAGCCAACCTGAACTAACCTAACATCCATTACAGAATATTGGAGATCTGAAGATATTCTATTGAGACGTGTGTATTCATTAGTCTTTACTACTCCAGAATTAGAGGCAATTATTCTGTCTCTTTCAATTACCAATTCTTCAACCAGATTGAGAAGATTATCCAGCTTTCTCACTGGAACTTGAACGAGGTCTGAAAAGCTTATTTTTGAATTATCATTCTCAGGTTCTTCATCTAACGGATCAAAAATAGAATCTTCTTCAACCGATGTATCATTAGCTGGTGAAACATTATCTTCTACACTTTTTTCTTCTCCTGAAGATTTAGCTAATGCTTCATTTTTTGTAGTCCTTAAAAGGACTTCCATTTTCGTCTTTATCCCTCTAAATTTTACAGCTTTATTATCTTTAATGGCATTTATTAACTTTCCAAGGGTGTCTAAAGCTTTAAATAATGTGGTGAAAATTGAATCTTCAAGCACCAATTTACCTTCTCTTGCTTCACCAAAAAGATCTTCTAAAATGTGGGAAAAATCCGACACATTTTTAAACCCCATTCCTGCTGCATTACCTTTTAATGTATGTGTAATTCTAAATATTGCATTAATGGTTTTTTTATCGCCAGGGCTCTTCTCCAGTTGTGTCAATAGTCTATTCAACTCCTCATAATTCTCAAGAGCTTCAGCTAAAAATATTTCCTTATATTCTTCTTCTTTAGACATGACTATTTATGTTTAGACTTCATATTAAAAGCAGCTCATAACAAATCCTGGTATTTCATTTAGATTGACCACATAATCAATTGCACCAATGTCTATTGCAGACTGAGGCATCCCATTGACTACACATGATTTACCCTCCTGTGCGATGGTCAAACCGCCTTTTTCTTTCATTTTTAGAAGGCCCTGACTGCCATCTTTACCCATCCCGGTAAGGATGATACCGATACCTTTGGTACCATATATTTCAGCAACCGATAAGAACATGCAGTCCACTGAGGGGTTGTTAAATTCTTTAAAAGTTTTCTTACTTACTCTAAAATAAGCTTCACCCTTTTCATTTAACCCAATCTCGTAATTGTCCGTACCAGGTGTTATATAGATAGTACCCTTTTTTAGAGCTTCATTTCTTTTGGCTAATCTTATATCTAAAGGAACCAATGTATTCAAGCGATGAGCAAATGATTCCAAGAATCTCTCAGGCATATGTTGGACAATAACAACAGGAACCATTAGGTTTTCAGGTAGCTGTTTAACTATTAATTCAATTGCACGGGGACCACCTGTAGAAGATCCTATCGCTATTATATGGTAAAGTGAATTTTTATCGAATGTATGTTTATTCGTGTTTACTTTATTCTGCTGATGGTTTAGAACATTGGAATCAAATCCTGAGGCAATCTTGATTTTATCTTTTAGTTTTTTGAGTTCATTTTTAAAATCTTCCGGGTTTTTTGTTTGTGGTTTATCTATAAAATCAAACGCCCCAGCATTAAGTGCGTCAAATATTTCAGGTGTTGTTTTACCTAAAGAGCTTAATAAAATAATAGGTAATGGATTGTTTGACATGATTTCTTTCACGGCAAACAACCCGTTGAAATCAGGCATAAGCATATCCGTTACTACCACGTCTGGATGAAGTTTCCTTGCCATTTTTGCACCTTCCTTGCCATTAATTGCAGTGCCCACAACTTCAATTTCAGGGTCAGAACGTAACGCATCGGATATCATAATTCTCATGAGACCAGAATCTTCAATTAGCAGTGTTTTTATTTTTTTCAACTTCGCCAGATCTAAGCTTTAGCCACTGCACCAAGTAAAATTTCAGATGTAAAGGGTTTAACGATATAGTCTAAAGCTCCCAGGCTCATGCCTTCTGATATCACCGAATCCTGGCCAACAGCGCTTATCATGATCACCTTGGAAGTAAGGCCCTCTTCTTTGAATACTTTTAAAATATCGGTGCCTATCATATCCGGTAAAATGTTATCAAGTGTTATAATATCAGGCATTAATTCGAAGGCTAGGTCAATTGCTTCCTCACCATTGGCAGCTTCTCCAATGATGGAGTATCCACCTTCACTTAGAGCGTCCTTAATAAGTGTTCGCATATAAAGTGAGTCATCTACTACAAGTACACTTTTACTCATTTCATTAATTGTTTATATGGTTATGAAATTTTTGTTGAGGGGTACTAACTATTAACTCCCCAGTGGAAATATTCAATCTTGCGGTTCTACTCTCATTACCACCCAAGTCTTCTGATTCTATCAGTATCCTCATTTTTTTTAGATCCTTCTTTACTGAATCGACATTTCTTTTCCCGATGCAATAAGATTCCATGCTGAAAATATTTGCACCACCAACAAGTCTTGCCCTGATGGTTAAAGGCTGACTTCCTAGCAATAGCATTTCACTGATCATGGCAGTAATGATATTGAAGCCGCCACATTTATCAGAAGGTGTCATTATGTGTGCACCAGCTCCAATTCTTTTGAATTTGTCATAGAGGAACACACCAACACATGAGCCTAAACCGAAGCAAATAATTTCGCCAGGAGAATTAGAAACAGCCCACTCGCTCAACCCTAAAACATGTGTTTGTTTCATGTTATTGAGATTTCGCATCTTCAAGAGCGGCTAAGGTTTCTAATTCTGGCTCGTCGAGCACTTTGAAAATATCAATTAGAATAATTAGTCTATTATCTAATTTGACAAGGCCCTTGATATAATCTGAATTCAAGTTGTTGTCATGAATAACATTTACTGATTGCTCTATATTACTGGATTTAATAGTTAAAGTATTGGGCACTTCTGTTACTAAAATTCCAACCTTATAATCCTCACTTTCTATAACCAATGTGTAATTATTGGCCTCATTAGCTTCAGCGGTTGTTGTGGCTTCTTTTAACCCAAACTTCTCCTCGAGATCAACAATGCCAATAATATTACCACGAATGTTTGCTACGCCTTTTACAAAACTTCGTGTTTGTGGCATTTTGGTGATATTCGGAGTTAATACCACTTCCTTGATTTGATCAATATGGATTCCATATTCCTCATCACCTTGTCGAAATACTATCAATTGCTGAGAAGCGACCAGTTGCTCGGTTTCTACAGTTTTCGCTTCATGTTTTTCCTGATCTAACATGTTATTAGCGTTTTCTTAATGTGAATTGATTAACCCCTGCCTGAAGTTCAGCGGCAACAGCTGATAGTTGATCACTTGCTGCTGCTATTTCTTCCATACTAGAGTCAAGCTCTTGAGAGCTGCTAGCAACCTCCTGGGTGCCAGCAGCTGTTTCTTCAGCTACTACTACTATCTGCTCGATGTTTTTAACCACGGTATCTATCGACTTTTTCTGACCCGATGTAGCTTCCTGTATTTCTAATGAATAACTAAAAGTCTCATCACTTGATTTAGCTATTTGCTGGAAGATGCTTTCAGCTTCTACAGTGGCAGTATTGCCATGCTTAACGCTTACTTCCATTGTTTCAATGGCCTTGCTCGCTGATGAGGTGTCTTTCTGGACATCTTTGATGATTTTTTCAATATCAATTGCCGATTTTCTTGAATCTTCAGCCAGTTTTCTAATTTCTTCAGCTACAACTGCAAATCCACGCCCGGCATCTCCAGCCCGAGCAGCCTCTATAGCCGCATTAAGAGCTAATAAATTAGTCTGTGCTGCAATGTCAGTAATTACATTTAACGTCCTGGCTATTTCTTCTGCCCGTTCCGTCAATACTTTAATTGAAGAGGCTGTTAAATCGGCAGAAGAACTTATTCCTGTCATATTATCCACAAGCTCCTTAATTATTTTAAGTCCTAATTCAGAGCTTTCTTGTCCATTTTCAGCTGCCTTATTTATTAAATTTGCTTTACTCTCCATTTCAACTGCAGAGTTCATTACTTCCTCAGCTAATTTAGATGACTCATCTGTTTTTGAAGCCTGATCTTGCGCACCTTTAGACATTTGAGATATTGCAGAGGCAACCTCTGTAGTATTGCTCTTCATACTTTGACATTGCATCAGCATGCTGTCTGCCGAATTTGCTACTTGTTGAGCCCCATCATCTATGGTACTTAAAAGAGCATTCAGGTTTTCTAAGGCTTTATTGAGAGCATCTCCCATTTCTCTAACATATCCATCGGCATTCATTTCAAATGAGGTAGTCAAATCCCCTTCAGCCATTTTATTAACGATATCCTTAACTTCCATTACTGGGAATTTGACGAATGAAATGTCAGTAGCTATTTCTATTATTCTTGCAATATTTCCATTCTCATCGGCAACAGGAGCGTAAGCAGCTTGCAACCAAACTTTGCTGCTATCCTTTTTGATTCTAAGAAATTCCCCTTGTTGCACTTCACCGTTAGCAAGTGCTTTCCAGTAAGATTTATATTCTAAAGAGGATATATAATCCTCATCGCAAAATATTTTATGATGTTTTCCTTTAATGTCATCGACATTACTATAGCCCATGGTTTTAAGGAAATTATCATTTGCAGAAACTACGGTACCATCAGGATCATATTCGATAAAACCCCAACCGGTATCAACGGCCTTTTGTAGCTGAGAGGCTTTTAGTTTTGCTTCACGTTCTTGAGTTATATCTTTTATAAATGCAGTGTACTGCGTGGTTCCTGCTGCAACTACTTTACTAAGTGATAGATTTCCCCAAAAAGTACTACCATCCTTCCTTGTCATCTGAAGATCTCGGCCTAGGCCAACAACTTTATTCACTCCTGTATCTAAATTGGATTTTACATAATTGTCATGATTCGCACGATGTTCTACTGGCACTATCATTTTGACATTTTGACCAATGACCTCATCTCTACTATAACCAAACATTTTCTCTGCGGCCTTATTAAAAAAGGTCACAAGTCTGTCTTCATTAATTGTCACTACAGAATCTAATGCCTGCTCTAAAATTTCCCTGTTTTTTATCTTCTCTTCAACCTCTTCAGTTATGTCTTTAATAAAAGCGGTAAATTGAGTTTTGCCATTAAATTCAACCTTACTTAATGAAAGGTTACCCCAAAATTTAGAACCATCTCGTCTGGTCATTTCTAAGTCACGGCCTGAGCCAACAACTTTGTTCACTCCAGTCTCGATATTGTCACTGATATACTTGTCATGATTACCACGGTGTTCAATGGGAACAATCATTTTTACATTTTTACCAATTACTTCTTCTCTACTGTAACCGAACATTTTTTCTGCAGAACTGTTGAAAAACTCAATTATTTTATCAGAATTAATGGTGACAACAGAATCTACAGCTTGTTCAAGAATTTGAATATTCTTCTGCTTTTCCTCAACCTCATCTGTTATATTTTTAATGAAGGCAGTGTATTGAAGCTCACCACCAACATTAACTTTACTTAATGAAAGGTTACCCCAAAATTTGGAACCGTCTCGTCTGGTCATTTCTAAGTCACGGCCTGAGCCAACAACTTTGTTAACTCCGGTTTCAATATTGTCACTGATATACTTGTCATGATTATCACGGTGTTCAATAGGAACAATCATTTTGACATTTTTACCAATAACTTCGTCTTTTGAATAGCCAAATAAAAGCTCTGCTGAGTTATTATAAAATGTGATTAATTTGTTTGAATCTATTGTGACAATGGCATCAACAGCTTGTTCAAGAGTCTGTTCAATTCTCATTTGAACTCGTTTCATTTCTTCTTGAGTGGTGGTCATTTCCTCAAGATTTTGTCTTAATTCTTCTTCCTGAGACCTAACTGATTCTAGAGCTTCTTGAATTTCAGCTTTTTCGGCTGTTACATCAAAGGCCACTTTTATTACTTTTACAACCTCACCTTTTTCATTGCTTACCGGAGTGTATGATGCTTGAAGCCAAACCTCTCTTCCGTTTTTACCAAATCGCCTAAACTTTCCTGTTTGAGGTTCCCCATTTTTAAGTTTGTTCCAAAAGGCTTTATAGTCCTTTGATTTCGAATAATCTTCTTCAATAAAAATGCTATGGTTATTTTTGATAATATCCTTTTTGGCATAGCCCATTATCTTTAAGAATTTCTCATTTGCATCAATTATAATCCCTTTGGGGTCAAATTCGATGGATGCAAAGGCAGCATTAATAGCATCCAATTTGCCTTGTAGATTTATGTCAATATTTTTTTCTACTGATCCATTATCATTGCTTTTACTTGTAGGCTTATTTTCTTTTGATAATTTGGTGTTTGCCATAGTTGTATTGTTTGATATCCCGAGAATGTCTTTTTTTGTTTTGGAAACTATGTCCATAATTTCCTCTTGTATAGCCGTATCAATTTTTAGTGTTACTAGTGTGGAGGTTAAATGATTGGCTACTGCATTGAAATGCGTTTCGTTAAGTCCTTTCTTAAGCAGGGGTTTGTGAGCAGCGGCCAATGATTTTCCGGTATATTTGACGGGGGCTCCAAAAGCATACATCAAGAATGATGTCATTTTATGCTTTTGCTCACCAATGTCAATTCCATCAAAGAATGGAGTCAATAATGAATCCTCCATTATCTGCTTATATAGAATTTCACTTGCTTTTTCAAGCAACTTTTTTCCTCCAATTCTTTGATAAAGAGTTGATTCTGTAGTTATTTTTTTTTCAGTTGACATGCTGTTTTTTTAGTTTAAGATGCCGTGAATTATTGCTGTTTTTTCAGTATTCATGTCCAGATTCTTCGCTAATTTTCTTATCCTGATAGTGGGCGTTTGGCAACTCGCAAACCTTAATTGTTCGTACATACTCACATACGCACATATAGACGTTCGGGCGTGCATAGTATAAATACTTCTTCAAGGTTGGACTTTAAACCGCGTAGCCAAATTCTAATTTCGAATTCACTGCATTCCAATTCATCATTAGGGCTGTATTCTATACCTACTATCTTTTTTGATACCACACACTATACCGTTATAAAATTCCGCATGCACCTGAGTTCTAAGTGTCTTCATAAACAACACTTTATATAACTTGAAAGTAGCCTTAAACCTGAACTGATTAAATACCTGATTACTCGGTAATTAATGAGTGTGAAATGGAAATTTTAAGGAGTATGTATACTATTTCGTTACGTAGTTATACGTAACGCATCTATTGATTTTTCAGGTTTGCTTTCATTGAAATTAATCGTCCTTTTATATCATTAGGGACATTAACTTCTACTATGGTACCCTTTTTTACTTCTGAATTAACAGTTATAGTTCCATTGAGTTTATTAAGAGTTTCTTTAACTATATACAACCCTATACCTGAACCTTTCGACCGGTGTGTCCCTCTGAAGAACATGTCAAAAATATTAGGTAAATGACTGTCTGGAATGCCTATGCCAGTATCACGGATTTCTAACCATAGTCTATCAGGGTGATGGTGGCTATTAATTTCTACCGTATGTATTGCATTATTTGGGTCATAGAATAGTATTGCATTTTTAATAACATTGGTAATAATAACTTTCAACCGTTCAGAATCTGAATAGAAGGCAAAATCATCCTGACAATTAATACTAATTTTGGTGTTTTGATATTCTGTCTCATGGTGCAATTTATCTATGGTCTCCTTTATTAATTTTCTAGTGTCAATTCTTGTGCTCTGAACTTTAGAACCGGAATTTTGAGCCAGATCAATTGTATCCTCAAGTATACCCTTAAGTATGTTGGTACTTTTCTTTATCATTTGTGTATACTCGGATACAGCCTCAGGAATTTCTCTATCCATATCAAGAAGCTGGCATAACCCTAAAATTGTGGTAAGCGGTGACTTTAAATCATGGGATACACTATAAAAAAATCTATCAAGCTTTTGATTTAATTGTTTTAGTTCAGCATTTTTTTGTTGAAGAGTAATTTTGTTTTGGCTTAAGTCAGAAAGGCTTATAATGGAGAAATCAATAAACTTCTTATTTTCATTATCTACATATTTTGACCCGCTAAGAATACCTTCAAAAACTTGACCATACTTTTTCTTAAACATTATCAACTCATTAACGATAATGCCATCTGAGTCAATCAGATTAAGGATATTGTTGCTTTGTTCGGTGTTATTAAAAATTACCGACATAGAATTTTCTAGAAGTTCCCCTTCATTGGAATAGCCGAACAATTCCAGCATTTCATCATTGACGTATACAATATCACCACACTGATATGCACGAAAATTCGCATTATTTAGATTTTTGTGAATTGATTGAAGTATTAAATCTCTCTTGGTTACTTCTTGCTCTTTACGCTTAAACTCAGTAATGTCCTTAAAAGTGAAAATGAATAAATATGGCAGGTCTGCAACATTCAACTTTACTGAAATGCCTGTTATTTTTAACCATTTGCTATTATTGTCATTAAATACATGTACATCACTTTCAATATAATCTGTTTTTCCCTTAAACAGAGACTTTAGCTCTTTACCTATTTCTTTGGAATTCCCCCCAAGCATGTCGGGAATATTTCTCGGTATTAAAGCATTGGAAGAAAGGATATTCTTTGATATCTCAAGGGCCTCTAAGTTGTATTT
Source organism: Fulvivirga marina (assembly GCF_016775155.1). Lineage (GTDB taxonomy): Bacteria > Bacteroidota > Bacteroidia > Cytophagales > Cyclobacteriaceae > Fulvivirga > Fulvivirga marina. The sequence continues at coordinate 291,018 of NZ_JAEUGD010000042.1, forward strand.
TATGATTTTTCCTCTGGCATCAGATAAAACTAAACCCGTTTGTACTTTATGGATAAATGATCTTTTCAATAAATCAAAATCAGAGATATGTTTACTTGTAGCTTTCAATTTTCATTGTTTATGATTTGTATTCCAATGACTTTGACTCAGTAACATTTTGGTCAACTAATCAATTTTTCAAGTCCATATTTTGGAACTGTGTCTTCTTCAATAATCCAATGCTCAGGCAATTCAAAATAGATATCCGAAAAAGAGTTTATTATGACAATTACCTTCTTGAAATGAGTGTTAATCCATTCCTTTTCCGCCAACACTTCACTGGTATTTGCACCACTCCAATCAATAATTAATATCGAACTATTACTAATTTTCGATTTTTTTAAATACTTAAGAAGTCTAATGCCAGCAAACTCGATATTATCATCTATATACTTTTGCTTAAATAATACATGATTAGATTTATAGGTACTTAAATATCTTACCGAAGCTATATGCTCAATTTCTACAGGAAGATGTAGAGATATTTTGGTGCCCTGTTTTGGCTTACTAACAATTTCAATTTCACCCTTTAGTTTACTGACCAGTTCCTTTACGATGGCAAGGCCAAGTCCTGTGCCTCCTTCAGTTTTTTCTAAATAGTTATTAGTTGTAAAAAAAGGTTTAAATACCTTTTCTATATTCTCCGCCAGAATACCAACTCCAGTGTCTTCTAAAGTGATTTTCAACAGTGATTTTTCAATATCCGGAGCGAAATAAACAAAAGCCCCTCCGGAGCTGGTGTACTTTAAAGAATTTGACAATAAATAATAAAGAACTTGATAAATAGAATTGAAGTGACTTTTTAATGTTACAGCTTGATGTTCATTACATTCAACATCCAGGATTAAACCCTTTTCTAAAAACTTACTTTTAAATTCTGTTTTTATTGCTTGAATTACTTTACTCAAGAGGAATCTTGATTTCAGTAATGGGTAAACATTAGAACTTAATTCAGTGTAAAACAGAATATCATTAAAAACATTATTTAAGTAATGTGATGATTCTAAAAAGTCAGTTAGTAATTTTTTGTTTATTTGAATCTTGATATGCTCAGGTAAGGCTTCATTAAAACTTATTATTGTACTAATGGGAGTTCTTATTTCATGACTCATCATTGAAAGAAATCTATCCTTGACTTTCAAGGTGTTTATTGCTCTATTCTTTTCTTCGAGTAGCTTTTCTTCCAATAATTTTTGCTCAGTAATATCAGTGATTATACCAATGAATCTTGTCTCATTATTTCTAAGTTTAAAAGCACTAGATTTTATCCAAATCCACTTCATAATACCTGACGGTGTAACTATTCTATACTTCAGGTTTAACCGACCATCTTGGTGCTTATCTTTATGTTTTTGCACATAGTCTATGTCGTCTTCGTGGACGAAATCGATAGTAATGTTATTTTTACCATTAAATTCATTTGCATTAACCTCTAGTAAGTTGTTAATGGAAGGACTTACATATAATATCTTTTCATTTGTTCTTAAAAATAGTACCTCATCTAACCCTTCAGCGAGGTGCTGAAACTTCAGCTCACTTTCCTCGAGTTTGACATGCACTCTACTTTTGTAGGTTATATCATGCAAAGCCCCAACCACCTTTATGGGCTTGTCATTTAAATCACTAATTACCTGAAAAAAGCACTTTAAATTCAGCTCATTACCATTTCCATCAATAATTGGAAAATTCAATACCTGTCTCTTTTTAACAGACATTATTTCATCTAGATTTCTTTTTACAACCTCTTGGCCTCTGGGAGTTAAAAAGGGAATTACATCATTTAAAGAATTGACCTCTAATAAATTGATTCCAAATTTGACTTTACTGATATTTTCTGACCATGAAATGGTATCGGTAGCAATATCATATTCAAATGACAAATGATTCTTGGGATAAATGTTGGGAGCAAGACCTGGATAAGATTCCCCTATTTTTGTTTTATACCTTCTTTTATTAATTAAAATTTTTGCCGCTTGGCTAAGAATAACTTCCGCAATGAGTTTATGGTGTGCATTTAATTGATTTTCACCAAAAGCTATTTTGATTACGTAGTAATCGGCTGATGAAACTTCACTTCTTATGAGAATATATATTACACCCTTTTCATAATGGATGTAAGATTGATGGTTTATAAATTCTTGCAGTACTTCTGCAGGAACATCTATATCACCATTATTAAGCGCATTATTTTGGTAATAAAATAGCTGTTTGTTGCTGCTATTATGATTTCTAAAAAGCAATACAAATGCAGCACTAAAATTGTCTACTAGACTATCGGCAATTCTTAGCAGATATTTCTCGATAGAACCATCAGTCACGTCACTGCTAACCAGAGCTAGCAATACTTTCGAATAATTGATGTCATCCATACCCCTCTGTTGAAATTTAACTGAAAGGTATTACCCTTATTAGAAAGTTACAGTAAGTGTTTCTACGTTAAAATGGGGCAGGTTTTTACTAATCTATTAAGTATAGTAAATCATTAATTTTGAGTTGAATAATCTTAATATTACTCTTAAACCTACTATTAATTTTTTCAAGTGATTGACATTCATTAAATATTGTTAATAGCTTGGCGTGCTGTAATTGGCTGATTATTGGGCTAATTTTATGCATTTCTCTTTTAACATTAACTAAATCACCTTCATCACTATACTTCTTAATGTTGGCATTGAATATCTTCAAATCTTGTTTAAGTATATCTTTAAACTCTTTTAATTTGAGAGGCTCAGCTTGAAAAGCCCGCTCGTAATATTGAAAATTAAATGGTAAGTTTCTGTGCGACTCAACTCTATTGAGATATTTATCTAGCAAATCTAAAAGATGCTGGGAATTCATGGGTTTTGTTATGATATCATTCATGCCAGATTCCACAATTTTATTTTTAGCCATTTCACTGATATCTGCGGTAAAAGCAATAATGGGTATATTTTTTAATTCATCTGATCCTCTTCTTATTAACATAGAAGTTTCATATCCATCCATTCCTGGCATTTGAACATCCATCAAAATTAAATCATACTTTCTTTTTGATAATTTATTAATTGCTTCTTCACCATTATTGGCTATGTCACACACAATATTTAAATCCTCAAGAAAGGTTTGAACTAGAAATTGATTAGTATAAACATCTTCAATGTAAAGAATTCTCTTTCCATTAAATTCATTTCTTAAAGAAAGCCTTTTAGATATTGGTGCACTTTGATTAGCTTCATCAAGTATCGTTAACTCCAACGGAATTTCAACATGGAAACTAGACCCCTGACCAACTTCACTTTCTACGTCAATTTTACCATCAAAAAGACCCACCAATTTTTTGACAATAGCGAGACCAAGACCAGTTCCACCTTTCTGATGGCTAATATTCATTTTGCTCTGTTCAAATAATTCAAATATTATTTTTTTATCACTCTCATTAATTCCTATTCCTGTATCCTTTATGGTGAAGCGAATATTAGCTATTGACTTGGATAACTTAACCATTCTTGCTTGTATTGTTACCTCACCAGAATCAGTAAATTTGATGGCATTCAGTACCAGGTTATTTATTATTTGCTTTAACCGGGTAACGTCACCATTGACGTACTTGGGCAAGTCCGTACAAAGAAATAGCCTTAACAAAACCCCCTTTTCATTAGCCAATATTGCAAAAGTGTTTTTGGCTTCTAGCAGGAGATCATGCAGGTTAAAGGGCTGTTTAATAATTTCAACTTTATCTGCCTGAATCTTTGTGAAATCAAGTATATCTGTAATCAATCTCATCAAATTGTCAGCCGACAACTTCAATGTTTTTAACATTTTTAGCTGACTTTTCTTTGGATTTTTATTTAACAGTATTTCACTTAATCCAATTACTGAGTTCAAAGGGGTTCTGATTTCATGGCTCATTATAGAGAGAAAATCCTCCTTTATCCGAGAAGCTTTTTCCGTCTCTTTTTTCGATTCCTCTAACTCAGCTTCCCGTTCTTTTAATTTTGTAATATCACTGCTCAATGAGAAGTAATAATAATTATCACTTAAGCCATTGATTTTAAAAGGTACTATCGTTTTCAATAACCAAAAATAGGACCCATCCTTAGCCTTGTTCTTGACTTCCCCCCGCCATATTTTTCCAGCAATTATGGTATTCCACATATCTTTGAAGAATTCTTTGCTGTGGTACCCGGAATTAACAATTCTATGCGACTGCCCTATAACTTCATCTTCATCATACCCGGATATTTCTTCAAATTTCCGATTTACCTCTAATAAGTCTCCCTTATGATCTGTCGCCGACAAGATAGCTATTTCATTAATGGCATTGTTTCTTACGCTTAATTTGGTGTTTAATATCTCTAGCTCTGTTTTAGAGACAACAAGCTGTTTGTTTTGGCGTTTTATGAGTGAATTTTTTTGATCAACCTCCTCAATACGCAAGGTTAGTTCGCGAGTTAGGTCTTTAAATTTATTGTTGGATTTAACAAGATCAGCGTTTAATATTTTTAGCTTTTCCTGTGCTAACACCCTTTCATGGGTATTATGCGAAGTAGAAATAAACTGCTCGAAGTTTCCTTCAATATCATACGATAATTTAAGTGAATGCTCAAGCCAAATAAACTGGCCTTTTTTGGTTTTACACCTTGTCTCAATTACAAGAATCTCATTTTGTTGTTCAATGGCTTTACTTAATTCAGACCTCACCAGTTGAGCATCATCATCATGTACACAATCTAAAAATGCTAAATTTTTAAACTCTCTCAAGCTATAACCAAGTACTTGGGTGATGGAGGGAGACACATAAATATTTTCAAAATTTGAATTAAAAATACAAATTATATCAGTGACGTTATCAGCTAATAATTTGTACAGAGACTGGCTATCTCGCAATTTCTCCTCTGTTTCTTTAAGTTCCGTTATATCTACGAATGATGCATGCCGGCATTTTTCACCTTCGTAAATAATATCCTTAACAGAGACTTGACATTTGAATGGCTTTCCATTCGCTTTTAAGTATTCACAGATGAAAGTTTCGTTCAAAGGCTTTCCTTGCTCTACTTTTGTTAAGCGTTCTCGTAGAATACTTCTCCCATTTTCACTTGCGTGATCTAAAATGGATTTTGATAAAAAAGATTTCAATGAACTATAACCAAACATTTTAAACAAAGCGGGATTAGCAAATGATATTTTATTGCCCTTTGCTATTCCAATGCCCATTGAGGTACTTTGAACCAATGAACGGTATTTTTGTTGACTTTCGTTTAACTTTTGATTTGTAACCTCAAGTTCCTTTGTTCTTTTTTTAACTAACGCCTCAAGATTAGACCTGTATTTTTCAAGTTCAAGCTCGATATTTTTGTATTCAGTAATATCTGTTGCAGTACCTAATGATCTTAAGGCATTACCATTTTTATCTCTGGTGGTTTTGCATTGTTCATGTATATATTTAAGGTTGCCCTTTTTTGTAATTACCCTATGTACAATACTGTATTCAGAATTGTTATGAATATGATCTAAAAATGCAGCATTTACTTCATCATGGTCATCCGGATGAACTAATCCCAAAAAAACATCATAATTTGCAGGGCCTGAATTTATTGGAAGTTCAAGAAGTCTATAAACTTGTTCCGACCAGTATAATTTGTTTTCAACAATATCTAATTCCCAGCTACCGACTTTACCAATTTCCTGAGCTTGTTTTAATGCCAGTTCACTTGCTTCTAATTTATCCCTTTGATTTTTAAGATTACTTATATTTTTACTTACAGTAGCCATTTTCATAGGTTTCCCTGTAAGCGGATCATTGATTATAAAAATATCGAAGAGTACATCAATCAATTCTCCTGTAGAAATGTTCTTAAACTTACTTTCTCCAGCCCATCTTCCTTCTGTAGCTATCGCAGGGGATATCGTTTCTTTGATTTGTTTCTTTCCCTCATCATCAAAGTAATCAAGAATGTGTGTTTGTTGGTAATCGTCACCCATGCCTAATAGGCGATGAGCATAATCATTTACAAATTGTATATTACCGTCCAAGTCAGAAATCCCGATAATATCTTCAGCATTTTCAACAATTAAAGCTAATTGATGTAGTTCTTTTTCTACCTTTTTGTTTTCGGTAATGTCAGCAGCATAGCCAATCATTCCATAGGGAATACCCTTTTCATCCTTTAAAAGAGACAATGATATATCAAGGTTAATTCTATTACCTTGTTTGGTAATACCAATTGCTTCTGTCCTATGCGAATCATTTTGGATAAGTTTACCCATTATCTCATTAGCCAGGTGCTCATGTTGATCATCAGGGTAAAGCATAGTTATGTGATTCCCTAGCATCTCTTCACGAGAATACCCATTAATCAATACAGCTCCGTGATTTACATAGGTCATGATGCCATTCATGTCAACACAGATAATGGATAAATGGCTATCATCAATGGATTGTGATTGCTTTAGAATTTCATGCTCTTTTATTTTCAACTGAGTAATATCATTGCCAATGCTTAGTACTTCAATCAAATTACCGTTTTGATTAAACGGGTGATTGGTCCAACTCATCCACACACGTGTACCATCTTTTTTTACATTTTCATTTTCACAAATACCAAATGCTTCAGGGTCTGATAATACATCATTTACCATTTGAGAGAGGTCATTACCCAATGAATCAAATTCAGGTACAATAGTTCCAATCACCGGTTTTCCTATCAACTCATTTTCGTTGAACCCAAAATATTCATAGGTAAATTTGTTGGCAAAACCTATTGTGCCATCGGCTCTCAGTTTAATAATACAGCTGTTAGCATTTTCAACTATATCCCTATATAGTTTTTCGGTAGCAATAGGTGCTCTTTGAGATATTGCCTCAGAGGTAATATCCCTTGCTAGTATTAGACAACCAATCAACTCACTATCTGAGTCAAAAATGGGTTTCCCAAGAATAGAAAAGTGCTTTAAACCTTCAGGAGAGAGTATTTTTGTGTCAAAATTGGTTTCCTTTTTATGTTTAAAAACGTACTCAACATGCTTAACTGTCTTATTCTTTTCTTCAATATCTGGTTGAAAGTCAAGTAAATTTTTACCCACAAGTTGATCTTGTTTGTAATTGGATGTGTTCCTATTTACTTCATTTATTACAAGGTTTTTGTCGAGTACTAAAATGATGTCTGATAAGCAATTGCAAACCGATTCATATAACTCATACTGAGATTGTGTTTGTTCTTTCTCAGCTAATAATGAATAAGAATGTATGACCTGATCTAAGGCCAACTCAACGTAAGTAGCTGGAACAGGTAGTTGCTTTGAATTTGAAAAGCCTAAATAAAGATGGCCTTTGTATTTATTGTGAAGCACTGGAAAAACCCAATAGGTACTTATTAATTTGGATTTAAATAAGCCTACGAAATCTGCTTCAGTTTTATTGTTTCGCGTAATTAATTTAGGCTTCTTAAGACCTTTGTGATATGTATTATTTTCTACAACGTTATTAACACCATCACCATTTGTGAAAATTAATTTTGGATGAGATTTAAGCTCATCCTTCATAAATGTGATAACCGATTTTTTGAGACTACTTGAGTCGTTACTTTTCTGAATTAATTGATTTAATTGCCTTAAGAATCTGGTGCCTGGCTCGTGCTGTAATTCTCCATGGTTAATTGATTTTTCCAAGTTCAAATAATTTTGTTTTCAATAGCAATCTTTACCAGCTCAGCAGTGTTTTTAATTCCAAATCGATTTAAAATTCTGCTTCTGTGAGTTTCCACTGTTCTTTTGCTAAGCGCGAGGTTATTTGCGATTTCCTTACTTGATTTTCCCTCACTTATATATTTGATAATTTCCTTCTCACGGTTAGATAAAGAAGGAATTGACCCAAAATCATTCACCTTAGAGAAAACGTTATTAATTAGTATGGATGATACTTCAGAAGAATAATGCTTGTTACCTTTCATTACTTTTCTTATTCCATACACAAGGTCATCAGGGTCAACATCTTTATGGATATAGCCATCAACATCATATTCAATAGATTTTATTAGATAGAATTCCTCTTTATGCATGCTAAGCATGATGAGTTTGATGTCTTTACGCTTTCTTCTAAAACTGTTAACCAGTTGCAACCCACTTTTTTCTCCTAATGATATGTCAATTAAATATAAGTCTGGGTTATCAGTCTCACAATTCTTCAATGCATCATCAGGATCTGAGTATTCAGCTATCAGAGACATATCCTCCTCCTGTTTTATAATGCTTGAAATTGCAATTCGAAATAATTTGTGGTCATCAATTATTACAATTTTTATCATACCTGATAATTACTATTTTATACACAAGTTATGAAAAAACTCTGATTATTAACTTGTTATAATTAGAAAATATAGAGCGTTGCATCCCGACCAAGTTTGTCCAAAACTAAACACGAAGGTTATGTCTATTTGGGTCGATTAGGTCAAGAAACTTTTGCCACTATAAAATAAATACATTATTACACTTTATTGTATTGAGGGAAAAGTAAAAGAATAAAAGAACAATACCATTACGTATAAATACTTAATAGTCATCTTGTTTGCACTAGCTGTAAACTACTTGTCACTTTAGCTAAAGGCGTTTTTTCGAGGTCGGTGAGGTATTTTTAGGGTCCTTTTTATTATAAAAACCTTGTTACCTACTTTTGTGTAGCCGAGTAGTGCCTAGCTGATGTTTCTCTGCATTAATCCACGTTTGTGTTTCTCAAACTTTTCTATTCAGCACTTATTAAACATAATCTGCATGTCAGATAGCCATACACGCGTCGAACACATTGATTTTTCAGGTAAACCTCTTTAGTAAAGGGAAGGGTATTTGCTTTTTGTGTTGATGATCAGTGACTTAATCAAGTCGTCGATACCCGGATAAAATTATATGATCTGGGGTAGACGACTTTTGATGGTAAATTAATGCTTTGATAAGTTGATTTATTTCAAAATAAGGATGATTTTTACCATTGCCTATCACGGCTGCTAATCGTACCTAGGAGGAATTGAAATGCCCTTCAAACGGTTTTGGCTTGGTCGCCTTGGTTTCTGCTAATCGTACCTAGGAGGAATTGAAATTGGAGTGCCCCTGGTGAATTAACAAAAGTAGAAGACTGCTAATCGTACCTAGGAGGAATTGAAATCTAGCTCTTCATAATCCATTTTTGAGAAAGGTTTGCTGCTAATCGTACCTAGGAGGAATTGAAATTTTGCTGAGGCGGAAACGTCCATTCCGGATATCGAGGCTGCTAATCGTACCTAGGAGGAATTGAAATAAGTAATCCGACCTAATACAATCTTGTTGATCAGCTGCTAATCGTACCTAGGAGGAATTGAAATAACATAAAAAACTATGGAATACGCTAACGAAACCCTACTGCTAATCGTACCTAGGAGGAATTGAAATCTTGGGACTGCAAGCCCGATAAAACGGGCCTAGAACTGCTAATCGTACCTAGGAGGAATTGAAATTGATCTATAATGCTTTGTTCGATTGGAGTTATTTCCCTGCTAATCGTACCTAGGAGGAATTGAAATATTCATGACAGGACTTACAGAATGAATGATAAGTTCTGCTAATCGTACCTAGGAGGAATTGAAATAGGCCAAAGGAGGATTAAAAGCCGAGGCCCCCAACTGCTAATCGTACCTAGGAGGAATTGAAATAGAATCTGTTGCAAAGGCAGCTCCTTTTTCAGTTTCCTGCTAATCGTACCTAGGAGGAATTGAAATACCGTTATATGGGACTTCTTTGCCAAACATTTGAAACTGCTAATCGTACCTAGGAGGAATTGAAATAAGGCAGTAACTTACCAGCAATGGATGGAGATTGACTGCTAATCGTACCTAGGAGGAATTGAAATAGGGGGTAGTGACTATTTGGGATATATTCCAGCACTTCTGCTAATCGTACCTAGGAGGAATTGAAATAAGAATCACCCGTTGTACTCAGTTTATGCCCCGGACTGCTAATCGTACCTAGGAGGAATTGAAATTTTCGTGAAAAGCACCATATCTACGGTTTTACGGTTTCTGCTAATCGTACCTAGGAGGAATTGAAATTGGGAGACATTCCAGGTGCCCCAACAAATAGTGAATCTGCTAATCGTACCTAGGAGGAATTGAAATTCACGTAGCTTATAGCTGACTCAGAAAGCCTTACAGCTGCTAATCGTACCTAGGAGGAATTGAAATAGAACAAAAGTAAAAATCATAATGCATCATTTCCGGACTGCTAATCGTACCTAGGAGGAATTGAAATAAAGATAGAATGATGATGATCGAGAAAGTCAAATCAACTGCTAATCGTACCTAGGAGGAATTGAAATTTATACGCAAGACAATCAACATATGTCTGATCTAACTGCTAATCGTACCTAGGAGGAATTGAAATATGACGGGGCACACCCTTACCTGAAGCCAGGCTTTACTGCTAATCGTACCTAGGAGGAATTGAAACCAAGCTTTAGCCCGTGGGTAGGATAATGCGGCTTGGTTCACGAGGGGTAGTGCGGCATGGCAGCGGGTACGAGTAAATGGGTTTGTAGGGATACACCCTCTGCCTTTGGCATCTCCCTCGAGGGAGAATTTAGTGATTGTACCTAGGAGGAATTGAAATGTTTTTTGGCGTGATGAATGGTTTGTTAGCAATGTGGCTCTGCTAATCGTACCTAGAAGGAATTGAAACCAAGCTATTGCCGAAGGAGTGGTGATGGGACTTAGTTCACGTGCATTTGACTTTAAATTATACTTAATGTGTTTACAGTTACTAAGGCTGATTGCTAATCTATTTCAATATATTCTGACTTCCCACCTGTTTTGTCTCCGTTTAACCAATTCCAGTCAAACCTGAGTCCGATCCTGCCGTTTTGTTCTATGGTGATTTTACCTTGCGACTGTCCGGCATTGAAAAAGTAGTTCAATACGGTCTACACCTGTTTGCTTTCCAACGATTGAACCTTCAACAATAGCCCCTCCTTTGTAGGTTCCGGTAATTACCTCACCAGATTGTTTGTAATGAAATATGGTTTCATTTGAAGAGAGACCTTTGTTGTTTTCAATGGCAATAAATCTTTTGTCATGCAGGTTAATTTTTTTCATACGATAAGCTCAAAATAGTTAGAAATGCCAAGAATAACTTTTTTTGTTAAAAGTAGTCTGGTTTGTTGACTCCTGTTGTCTGTTGGAGCTTATAATATAGTTTTTGTGCCGTTTTTAATATAAATCATTATTGACCATTGAAATAAATTGATCGGGGAATTGGAGTGAATGGCTAAAGTATAGTTTGCCTTAGTTGCAATTAATGGTGTATTCTTATTAATTAGGCATTCAGAATATTGATGGCTTTTAATTTGTCTTTTTTAATCTTTCCTATATGCATTTGATTACTATCAAAGATGAAACCATTGGAGGTGACATTCTCAATGAAATAAAAATCCAGATTGACCGCGAAAGCATAAAAATTAAGGATCTGATTGCTTCTCGGGTTACAGCAGAGGTAAATGCCTATAACGACAGGCTTCCTGAATACTATAATGGCTTGGTAAAACCTTCTGATTCAGAGCAGACGCTGAATGGCTACAAAATGAAAAAGCGGAAGAAAGTAGATGCTGAAAAGCAGGTTTACATTGCTTTGGAAGCTTTCCAAGCTAACGGATTTTTCATTTTAGTAGATGATGAGCAGTGCGAAGACCTGGAGCAGGAAGTACTTGTGAATGAAAATACTTCCATTAGCTTTTTGAAGTTGACACCATTAGTAGGAGGTTGAGGAAATGCTTAAAAACTGGTTTAACAAAATCTCGAAGAAGGTTTCTTTACAGAGTGAAACGGCAATAGAATCTAAAAATGACCCTGATGGATTTGAACCCATGATCAGGGATTTGTTTCAAGAAGCCAAGGAGCATAATCGGAGTTTTTATGGCTCTCTAAAATTAACGAATTGCGCTACTTATGATAAAATCAAAAGCAGCAGTGATGAGTTTAAAATAAAACTGATCTTAAGCCTTCCGGAGGTTATTATCGAGGAGGTTAAATCTACAAGAGGGGGTGACAACTGGAAGAAGCTTGAAGAAAGGCGCCATATCAATGGCCTGAGGATACATATACTTGGCGCACTTCTCAGAACAAAAATTGCTTTTTCAGAGGATCACCTGATCAGGTTAATGGTTCTTTTCAAAAAGAACACTACCAATTACTTTACCTTTACTCAATGGCCGATTGGTTTAGCTATTACCCAGATAGAGAAGCATATCAAAGCCAATGGACTGTCAGAGTCGCTTAGAACTTACCTCGAAGACGTGTTGAAATGGTCGCACTTTGACAGCCAACGAAGTTATTGGGGGTCAGATGTACAGAAGGCCAAAACAAAACTCGAAACTATCCTTTTTGAAAATAGTGACTCCAAACTAGTAGCCCCTCCTTACCACCTGAATGAGCAGGATAAATTCGGACCTTTTGTGAACCAGAAAGTTGGGGCTATGGATGAAAAGGAGGCTCAATACTGGTACCAGTTTTTCTACCACGCCTTGACAGCTACCGGAGGAAAGCCCACCAAAAAATACCTGACCACCAGCAAGGCAATTGTTACTGATATTGGGAACCATAAATTCAAGTTATTTGCCACAGAGTGTGTCAATTTTGTGGCGCAACTGAAACCCGAGGAGACAACTCATACCCACCGTTATAATGATGGAAGAGAGTACACCTATTCTTCCTGGACCTTTCTGGAAGAGAAAAATGCTGTGATCCTGAAAGGAATGGTGTGGTCGCTGGTTCAGTTTCATGATAGTAAAACGCTGTCGTTGTTGGGTGATCTGACTGATCGCGCCTTTAAAAAGATTCCGGGAGTAGGGCCGGCAGCAGCAAGCGTTGGCAATGCTGCTATCTATGTATTAGCTCACAGTAAAGGCCTGACAGGGGTGAGCCAGTTATCGAGGTTAAAACTGAAAGTCACTCAAAACAATACTAAAAAACTTATACAAAAGTATCTCGATGAGGCATCATCTAAACTTGGTATCACTGCAGAAGAAATAGAAGAAATTTCTATCCCTGATTTTGGATTGTCAGACGGCAAAAAAGAAATTGAGTTTGATGATTACAAGCTTGTTGTTGAAATAACCGGAGTAGGAAAAACAACGCTGACCTGGCTAAAACCGGACAGAAAAGAGCAGAAATCTGTTCCGGCTTTTGTGAAGCAATCAGCAAAACTGAAGCAACGACTTACCAAAGCCAAAAGTGAGGCCAAAAACATTCAGAAGTATACTACAGCACAGCGAGACCGGATTGACCGTTCGTTTATTCTCGACCGGGTGTGGGATTATGAGCACTTTGAAAAGTATTACCTCAACCATGGGCTGGTATCATTCATTGCAAGGAAGCTGATATGGGTCATTAAGAATGGTGCTGAGCCTCAAAGCGCTATCTTCATAGACGGCAGGTGGCAAAACATCTCGGGTGAAGAAGTTCCTATATCGAAAGAAACAAAGGTTTCTTTATGGCATCCTATTTTTGATTCTACCGAGACTGTACTTCAATGGAGGAACAGGTTAGAAGAGCTCCGATGGCAACAACCCGTCAAGCAGGCCTATAGGGAGATCTATTTGCTTACCGATGCGGAAGTCAACACTAAATCTTACAGCAACCGTATGGCTGCTCATTTGCTCAAACAGCACCAGTTTAACTCACTGGCAGGGATCAGGAACTGGAAGTATCAGTTAATGGGAGCCTATGATGATGGGCGTGATAATGAAATAGCCACCTTGTCTTTACCCACCTGGGGACTGAAGGCAGAGTATTGGATTAATGAAGTATACATGGATGGGTCTTTCAATGATGCCGGAATTTGGGACTACGTGGCGACCGACCAGGTAAAGTTTGTGGATGACGATGGCCGTACAAAAGATTTAATCGAAGTGCCAAAAATCGTTTTGTCAGAAGTGATGCGGGATGCAGACTTATTTGTGGGGGTGGCTAGTGTAGGCAATGACCCAGCCTGGCAGGATTCCGGCGGCGAACGTGTGAGGCAATATGGTGACTACTGGCAACAGTATTCGTTTGGTGACCTGAATGAAATGGCTAAAACGAGAAAACAGGTGCTGGAGAAGATCGTTCCAAGGCTGAAAATTAAAAATGTAGCGAAAATAGACGGTAAGTTTTTGAGAATAAAGGGTAAGGTGCGAGAGTATAAGATACACATTGGAAGTACTAATATTTTAATGGAGCCTAATAATCAGTACCTGTGTATTGTGCCCGCATCCGGCTCAAAAGCGGAAACGAAGAATGTCTTCCTTCCATTTGAAGGTGACCGTGGGCTTTCCCTGATTATCAGTAAAGCCTTTCTTCTGGCCGATGATGATAAGATCGAAGACCCCACCATTTTAAGCCAGTTGAAAAGGTGATAGAAGTTCCAAAACTATAGCAGGCGGAGCATTTTTATAATATAGTGCTTTAATGATCTAATAGGGACAATAGGTTTTTGCGATACTTTTTAGAAACAGGTATCCTAACCGGAGGCAGAAAAACTGTAGTGTTAGAAATAGCTTTGATGTAGCTTGCATTGATGGCGTACCGCTGATGTACCCTGACGATGCTGGCGCAATGCAGCAATTCCAGGAAGGACTCCAGTTTTTCTCTGATGGTATATCTGCCCTCTTCAGAGTATATGTCTATATAGTTGCTATCTGACTTAATATATTGAATTTTGGCCACTTCCAGTTTTACTTGTAAACCTCGATTTTTTATAAAAATGGAATGATCCTTAGCAGGCTTTGACGGTTCAGGATTATAAAATGAGCGAAGTGCAATTGAAATCGTGGTTATTAATGTGGGCTCATTATAAGGCTTCATCAGATACCCATTGGGATGTAGCGTTTTTAGTTGATCCAGTGTGCTTTTATCACCATAAGCGGTAAGGAATATTAGCGGCATGTTGCAGTCTGACCGGATTTTTTGTGCGAGCCAAATCCCGTCATGCTCACCGGTTAGGTTGATGTCTACCAGCACAATGTCGATTTCTTTACTTTTTATTTCACTCCAGGCCTTTTCTGCACTTGCAGCGCTTCCTGCAATATCATAGTTGTTATCTTCTAAAGATTGTATTAGCGCCGCGCGGGCTACAGCCATATCTTCTACTACATATACTTTTTCCATCATTCATCTGAAAATTGAACGGTTACAGTTACCCCGTCTTCTCCCTTTATTTCAAGACTACCCTCCATTTCTTCAGCCAGCATGTAAATCAGGCGAAAGCCCATGGTTTTGGTCAGGTTCTTTTCAAAATTGTCAGGTAGTCCCTGCCCATTGTCGCTATATTTAAATACATACTGTTTTGTTTTATTCTGCACCATACTCAACTTTATACTTCCTTTATGCCCTTTAAAAGCATATTTCATAGCATTGGTGAGTAATTCACTAGTCATCAAGCCAATGGGGATAGCCTTATTTATAGATAGGTAAACATGAGATGCGGAGACAATAACGGTGATGTCATTTGCTTCGGAGTTATCAAAAATCCTTTCAGATAGTTTATTCAGGTATTTTTCCATCTGCACGGTTGAACCGTCCTCTTGCTGGTATAACATTTCATGAACCGAGGCTATGCTGCTTATGTAATTTTGAGAGTCATCCAATAGCTTAAGCATCTCCTTGCTTTTGATTTTTCTTGACTGTATCCTTAAGAGGCCGGAAATTACTTGCAGATTATTCTTTACCCTGTGATGAACCTCTTTTAACAGCAATTCCTTCTCTCTTACTGATGCTTGCAAACTTTTTCTTTGATGCTCGATAGTGTTTTTATCTTTTCTTGATTTGAAGTACAGGTAACCTGTTATCGTAAAGACCAGAAGCAAAAAAACTAAAACGAACCACTGCTGCATCGCTACTTTTTCCTTTATCAACAGCGCTTCTTTCATTTGCAGAAGGTCCCTATCTTTTTTTTTACTTTCGTAGCTTACTTTGGCTACCATATTGTCGCGTTCCACCTGAAGGCGCCTTATGGAGTCTTCCAGCTGATCCGCTTTATCAAAATATAGCATCGATCGCTTTGTTTCGCCTTCTAATAGTAAAATTTTCCCTTTTAATTGATAGCTTTCAATCTTTGTATCAGTATGTACGTAGGAGTTGATGCTGGCCAGGGCACTGTCAACATACAACTCGGCTAGTAAAGGCTTGTTGAGCGCCATGTAAGTTTGTGCCAGCTTAAAAAGCACTGCTGTTTTGATGGGATACTCTCCGCTTACAAAGCATGACTTTCGTTCTTCTTTATACACAGCCAGGGCTTTTTCGAATGCTCCACGATCAAAATCAATATCAGCGATGTTCCCTTTGATCACCATTTTAAAGCAGTTTTTGTATTCATCGGATTTTTCCGTAATACCCTTCCGGTTAGGTTTTTTGAGCTCCGAGAGAGCGCTGTTATAATATTCCATGGCTTTGGTGTAATTGCCAAGGTGATAATAACAAAGCCCGGCATTATTGTTCATGCTTGAAACCATAAGTTGATTGCCAATAGAGTCAAATACTTTCATTTGTCGGATAAAACCATTGGCGGCCTGATCATAATTTTCACTTTTGTAATTGATCATAGCAATATCGTAATCGGTCGTAAAACCTTTTGGCCTCCAGCCATTTTCCAAGTGTTGATATTTTTCCAGAAGAGGTATTAGCCCAATGATCTCACTATAGGCCTCCAGCTGCCTGTAATTGTTATACAGTATGCCGGATATTCTGTTAATATCATGAGGAGAATAATATTCTTCATATTCCAATAATTGATTGCCCAACTTTAGTGTTTGCTCCTGCCGCTTCAGTTTGTCAAACAATAGAAGCTTGAGGAGCTTATTCGACAGCACATCATCGATTTCCCCTTTTGATTTGCTCCATACTTCAGCCTCTTTAACAATAGGTAAAAGATCCTCATAAAAGCACATGCCATCGACCATATCATCTTTAATCAGGGCTTTAAGGCTTTGTAAAGCATCAAATTCACTTCTTGAATTAATTCTCGCGGGTAAGTTTTTTGCAAGAGAGTCAGGTGTAAAAGTCCGCCCATGTAAATAGGAGGTACTAACTATAACTATAAAAAGGGTAATGGCGTAGATGGACAACGCTCTGCATTTGCTGAGGTAGTGAAATAACATATCAATGGCTGAAGAACATGTATAAAATTGGAGGAAGTTTATATAAAACAGGCCATGGACGTACAGTTTTTTACATAGGAATACAGGAAAGAAACATTCCGTCCTGTATTCCAGTGTATTACATTACTCCACTTCCTTTATACGCCACCAGTTAAAATTCCAACTCTCACCATTTCCGGCAGAAGTAATAGTGAATTCTTCTGTCCCTGCTTCCAACTCTATATAGTGTGAGATGGTTTGCCAGTTTTGCCAATCTCCAGTGTTAGGTATGTCAAGTTCCTTTGTTGTACCGTTAACAGCTAGTGAAAGCTTTTGACCATCATATGGAGAAGCTACTCTGTACTCTATTTTATAAGTACAGGTATTAGGGATATTTATTTGGTCATATTTTAACCATTCATCAGAATACAATGACCCTACATCAACACCACCTCCATAATCAGAGCAAGTCTCTTGGGTTATTCGACTGCTTTTGTCCGAGTAATTTTCGGCCTGAATTAGGAGGGGAGCCTCTGAAATTCTCCACCAGTCAATATTCAAAAACTCGCCATGGCTTGATTCTGCCAACAGGCGGATATTACACATGCCTTTAGTCAGGTAAACCAACTGGGAAACAGTGGTCCAGTTTTGCCAATCTCCCGTATAAGGTATGTCGATAGTAGCTAAATCTGTATTGCCATTGTTGGTTTGAAGCTTCATTTTACCTGAGCAGGTGCTATCATTGCCAGCAACTCTAAATTCAAGATTATAGTAGCCATTAGCCGGAATATTTATGTAATCATATTGCAGCCAGTCACCATCTGCTATGTTGCCGGCATATACAATTCCGGGAGTTTCATAATGAATAACTATTCCCATTGACTCCGTGCAGTCTTCAGCCTGAATTTTTAAGCGGAAAAGGCCATCTTTCTGATCCGGAGCAATATAGGCAGCCATATAATTATGTAATTGATTGGCTAATTTTTGGGCCTGCAAATTTGGTAAACTCATAGACTCTACCAGCACGGCTATATTCTCATCGATAATCTGGATGCTTGGGGGAAAACCGGCATGTTGAATGGATGGCAACTCATCACGAACCTGTTGTTCATAGCCCAAAAGAACCTTAATAATAATACTGTTACGGGCAACGCTGATGTCATCCGGCCTTTGATTCTGGTTAGGTATAGTAACATGTTTTATGTTATCCGCATCTTCAGCATTTTCTTCCGGTGGTACACGATTTACATAGGTTACTCTATGAAATACCCGCCAAACATCATTAGGTCTGGTTAGTGCATCTTTCAAAGCAATGGCATTGGGATCATCCGGATTATCGAGCCAATCCTTATCAATAATCTGTTTGTCAGGGTGACTCGTTTTGGCCAAGGCGTCAAAATTTTCCTTGTCAGGATCCAGGTAGAAACTCATGAAGCGGTACCCCAGCACCTTACCCGGGCATGGGGCTGCCTGGTAATTGATTGGGTACTGCCCGGTTTCAACGAGTGGAGTAAAGTTAGCCTCATTGCCGTTGATCACTACACTAAATATGCCTGCTGTATCTTCTAAAATCCAATTGTCATTTGCATCCTGGTAGATGGTATAGTTAGTGGTATACTCTTCAGGTTGATATCGAACGCGGATTTTAGTTACTACCCCGGCATCGATCAAAGCGGAGGTCAACGAATCTGTAGGACTAAGATAACTAAAATCTCCAGGTGTTAGCGGACGTTTTCCCCAACCATCAACAGCTATATTTTCGATAGGGATTGCCTGCTTGCCCAGAAAGCCTTCACCATCTACTTTGGACTGGAGATTAAAGGAAGCAGTGTCTCTGTGGGCGCTGGTATGCAGGCCTTCCAATGTACCACTTAACCCTAATTTAAAATCACCTTCGCCTCCAAAATTCCATCCCATTCCAATTAAAAATTCAAATTCCCCTTCTAAATTATAGGAAAGTTTGCCCTTGAAATTAAGACCAACAGCCTCTCTTCTGGTAGCTCCTTCTGAAATCTCTTCGCTGAATAAGCCTCCATCTGCTGTCCACACATAGGTATTAGCTATGCTTCTGTTGGCAACTTCTTTTAACCAACTTTCTTTCGATCTTAGCGCATTAGGGGTTGCAGCTATTAAGCTGGAAAAATAGTTTGCATATTCAGCTTGCTGGCGCCTGATTTTTTCTTTTGTGCTATACGCTTCCTGCACCTTATAGTAACTTCCTTTTTCTGAAACGCCGAGGTCTTTATAATTAATATCCTTGTCAAAGCCGATGCTACCATCAAGAGAACCATTTTTTACATAATTGGGGTTAAGCTTAAACATAATGACATTAGTGTCTGGCGGAATATTCGAATCTACTACGGGTAAGTAGCCTAAAGTGGCCCCGGTACGTTTTGAGCGGACAGCGTAATAATCAGCCACCAATGATTTGACAATTGCGGCCCCCATATTATTTGGCCTGTAGATACGCTTAGGTTGTACTCCAAGCTGGTCAGCAGGAAAACTTCCCAGATTATATAGGTTCTGTTCAAAGGCCCCATCCACGATAATGTCACTGCTGGTTTGTGTATTGTGAGAAATGCGACCACTGGCTACCAATTGCCCACCAACGCTCATGTTTAGTGTAAAGCCTCCTGTTCCTGTAAAATCACCCGTAATAATATTGGCTTTTACGGGAAACGAAATACCTATATTGGCATCGCCTTCTGCTCCGGAAGTTATTGTTCCTGAGAAAGATGCGCCTCCCTTTAGGGTACTGATTCCATTATAAACCACCTCATCACCCTGTTCTAAGGAAATGCTTGACGCCCCCAAATACTTGTCAGGATTACTGGCTTGTTCGATACCTAAATTTTCACTAGGTAAAGGTGGAGCTCCTTCAATGAAACCAATGATCTGTGCATCGGTCTGTATTTGTCCCAAATAAACCAATTCCGTGGCGTCTGGTTCCTGGTCGGTGTCCAACAACCAAGAGGTACCGTCAGACTTGATACCAATATGTACGCGTCCGGCGCCTGCACTAAGTTCGGCAATAGCAGGAGGAGCACTGAGCGGCATATTTGCTGCTTCCTGCGTGGTAACGCCATTGCTGATGTTGATAGCATATTGCACATCATCGGATACAGGAGGCGGATACTGAAGGTCAGAGGTTTCACCCGGCCAGATTTGATTGGGAACATAAGTGTTTCCTGAATGAGATGAAAGCCTGGCATCACAAGGGTTAGAGGTTAGGTCAGTCAAGGCTATGGAGCTACCAGTTGTCACCCCTTGATTGTCACTGCATGGCCAATAGGCAACCAACCCTTCTTCATCTCCGCGTAAGGTGTGTTGCATGGTACTCCTGAGCTCTCTTTGTTTTCTCTCAATGTCCCATACCCTTACTTCTGCCAAATAACCATTATAAAAATTACCTCCGTTGGGTGACCCTAACCAGGATTCAGTAACCATATTTACGGTCCCCGTATTAAGCATTTCTACTTTGGCACCATCAATAAACAAAGTCCAGTAGGATGTGATTGGGGTTGGCACCCAAAAAGGGTCACCCTCATCTACACTATCAATATTCTTGACGCCCATAATTTTTCCCGGGTTGCCACCTGTTTCATCACGTACTTCCTGCCCCTTGCCTTCATCAAAACTCCAGTAAGCGGCGAGGTCAACGTGTTCTGAAGGGTTGTCAATGGCTCTTTTTTGGTAGTAGGTAAGCTGTTCAGGAAGCCGTGCAGTTGTCCATATACGGATGTCATCAACAATGCCCGACAGTATGCCAGAATCGTTTTCGTCCGTTTTACCTATGTAAGGCGTTGCGTCGCTATCAGCTAGTTCGGCAGGTACTTTACTTGAGTCAATTTCTGAGCTAATTGGATTAGCATTATTGATATATAGTGCTAATGAAGGCTCAATAGATGCAGCATAGAAATAAGCATCTCCCTGTACTTCAACACTTACGGAATTAACGGCGTTGGTAATACGAGGCTGAATGCTAAAATCCTCTCCAAAATCTGTTGCACTAGGTGGTGAGTCTAGCTTCCAGTAACCGCGTAATCCAGCCTCGGCTGTTGAAACCGGAGCGTTCAAGTGATCGATGATTTGTTGCTGTGTGCGAGCCATGGACCAAAGTCTTACTTCTCTCATGCCACCCTGATAGTGTTTTTGAATTCCAGAACCACTATTATCCAGCGCTGCGGCTAGTAGCCAGCCGGATGCAGGCATAGCAGAGGGCTTTTGGTAATTAGATAACGTTTCAATCTCATTTAATTGAGAAACCCCGTTGATATATACTGCATAATTTAGTTGGGAAGCACTTAGCCAGTTGATTACTAAAGCGATATGGGTATCGGCGTTTGCATCGTCTATATTTTCTGCAAAAGGTATTGCTATACCTGTGTTAAATGTCCTTAAAGCGCCAGCTTGAGGAATATAAATACGAACCTGCAACTCTCCATCATTTTGTAAGGCAAGTGAAAATAAAGAGTGTTGACCATCTTCACGCCCGCAAGATATTAGGGTGGATAAATCACTACTCTGGGATTTGTTTTCGGGGCGAACCCACATTTCAACAGTCATTGCATCCGACAGACCTTCATTTTGCAATACTTCAGCATATGCATTAATGGAGTCGGTGAAATAAAGCATATTTTGTGCTCCTGCTGCCTGGTAAACGCCGCTCAGGTGAGTCCATTCTCCGGCATTGAGGGCACTGGATCCTATAGCAGTATATTCTTCACCCTGGCTGTCATGGATCGAAAACATGGGCTTTCCCTCATCGTCAAGCGCCAGCATGAACCTTTGGTCATCTTTGGTATCTGCCCATTGAGATATGATTGGTTGAGGCTTTTCTTTATCTGAGCTCGGCTCATCAGGGCAAACCCAGGCCTCAACAGTAATGGCTTTGCCCGGCTGACGTTGTAGTTCACCACACTTTATATATGCTTCATCATGCAAATGGAGACCCCAACTGGAATGATAGGCAGCGGCCAGGTGTGTCCAGGTTGATGTATCAGGAATTGGCATTTTAGAGATGGCTATTACGGTATCGTCTCCCTCATTTTTGGCTGCGTATAATAGGTTATGCTCAGTTAGGCCAAAAACATAAGGGGTACCGTAGCCTTGATAAAGAATAGTATTGGTTTCGCTATGGGATTGGCTAATGGCCCAGGCTTCTACCGTTACGTCCCCGCTGAGTTTAAGTTTTTCACTTTCGGCAAGCTCAAACATTGCATTTTGAACTGCAGCCGGAATGGGGTCTAATACCCATCGAGGGTCCACACCTGCCATATAGGTATATTTTATGTCGGTCAGGTCGTCAGGCACAAATTGATCCAGGTCCTCATCTAGCTGGTGAATACCACTGGCAGCAAATAGTAGTGAAGCATGTGGCCTTAAGCGATCAGGCAGGTTAATTTCCTCTAGGGTTTCTCCATCATCAGTACGTGTCACATGGCTTGCATAGTCATATTTTGCAGGTGCATTAGGCTCTTCTGCTGAATCTGGCATTCGGCCGTTAACAATATCCACGATGTCCGAAAGTTTGGCAGGAAGGTTTGTCCATGTTTCACATAAACCGGAGCCATTGGTACCAAAGTCAACGGTTTGATTTTCTGTCATAGTGATGACTAAGCGACCTTCGTTATTTGAATCTTCTGCAATCTCTACCTGGCATTTATTAAAATCAGTACCCGCAGAGAGTGCTGTAAACAGCAGTTTGGCGGTATTTTTTGTTTCTTCCGGGTTTTTCCAGGAAAGGATTGTTTTTACCCTTTGTGTGCGGGTGTCATAATGCAAAGAACCCCAGAGATCATCATTTCGCCGGTAAGCCATACGAACCAAACCATCTGCACTGGGCAATAATGAAGCAGGGCCATTATTGTCAATGTCAGGGAGTAACGTGCCTCGGATACTTAGCATGCCGGCATCTCTTACGAGCATGGGCATACTTATTTGGGCAGGTGATGCTGCCCTTATCCAACGGCCACCTGTCACTGCATTTTCATCTGATGCGTTGTCAACACTATTGGTTAAAGTATTTCCCTGACCTTCGTCCAGTTGATAAATTAATTTGATATTGTTATGACCGGATACATCTATATTTTGATTTTCGATCAGTTCCTCCTGAGAGAGTTCTGTGTTCCATAGACGGATTTCGCTTACAGCACCTTTGAAGAACGAATCGGTTATTTTATCGCTTTTCCCGATCGAACAACATAGGGTTTGATAACTTAATCTTTGACCATAGAAGTTTTGAAAAGCTGCTCTTCCATTTATATATAAACTTATGTAGCCATTTGATGCTACAGTCATGGATAGGTGTGTCCAAATATTGGGTAATAATGGAGGTGAATCCGTCGGACATTCTACCAGAGTACCTAAATAGGCAAATAGACTCAGGTTGAATTCCTTATCTATTTTTATCCCAAAACTTTTATCATCGTCTGTTTCCAGTTCAACAAGATATTGATCTTGTTCGGGGTCTTCATAAGCCATAACCCAGGCTTCAATGGTAATACCACCATCAGGAGCAACCTGATTTGAACTTTGAGATGGCAGACTTATGTAGTTACTGCGTCCGTTTAGTTCCAGGGCAGTGCCATAGAAGGGGGCGTTGTCAGGGCTTAAAGCTATTGAAGCTAAGTCACTTTCCATCCATGTTTCGGTGGGTGAACCGGCAAGCCTTCCGTTTAAGCCCAGGTCAAGGTCTAATACTCCAAAAGGTGAATTGTGCTGACTGAAGCAGACTAAAATACCCGCATTAGTCAACATGCTGATGGAGTCTCCATCTTTTGTTTGCGCTGGTTCCTGGCGATAATAAACTGCTGCGGATATGTTACTTGCGTTGGCAGGCAATTGATACTTTGCAGAAGGTTCTAACAAAGGGTACCTGGTTCCATTAGTGTTAAGGTCAAAACCGTCCAGTTGTGACATATCGAAAGGTACCTGAAATGATCCCGGAATAGAATAGGTTAATAAGGCGCCCGGAGCAGTAAAAATGTGCCATACAAATTTCTTGTCGACAGAAACTTTAACCACATCAAAGCAATCTTTATTTGAAAGTTCTATACTGAGAGGGAGCAAATGGGCCGGTTCCGGAAAGGGTTCTCCATCCATGGATTGGCTTCCTAAACTATCCTTATCGGAAGCAGGAATATCTGCGTTTTCACTACGGATATAGCGGGTTTCTGTAGCATGAGTCAACGTCATGTTTTGCTGCTGGAAAATAAATCGGTCTACCAATAAACCGACAGGAAAGAGATTATCTGAAGTTTCTTCTCCTGATGAAGGAGGGATATCCGAGTTTAATGATGTAGTCCTGAATAAATAAATGTAATCTCCATCAGATACAATCACGAAGGGGTTGGCCTGTGTGAGTGATGCTGAAGTATTGGGGTTCCCATTAGCATCTACACCGGGGATATCCCGGGTGAGCAAATTCATGCCCGGTACACGAATTTGTGTAGCACAGTCTAAAGAAATTAGTTCTGTCCAGCCATCATCTATAGAGAGGTCGGCGGAGTCGATGTCTTCTGCTACTTCAGCACCCACTGAAGGATCTAGCACACACCAGAATACTTCATCATACTTATTGTCATCGCCTGACCGTTTTGTAGGCGATGAGGCGAAGGCAAAGGTGTAGCCCTGATGTGTAATGGTTTTAACATTACTGAAGGTACGTTCTTCGTTTCTGATTTTCATAGGTTGTTGATTTGTTGATTTAACACTAATCCGAATTTTCATGCATCAAGCGCAGTACATGAAAAGGGGCTATGAATCTGGTTCTTTTAAAGGGCGTTTCACAAAAATTGTGAAGTATGGGTGGTTTTTTGTGAAGTATTGATGCACTTTAAGTTAGCCCTAAGGAAATAGGACTCAGGTGATATGGGAGTAACCTCATCAATGGTTACCCAGCCGTTTGGGGTGAATATTCTCCAAAGGAAGCCGAGAGCGATACTATTGATCCGGTACCTGAAGGGTGTGTTCAGGACTTGAGGTGAAATACTAACTGCTCTTCAGTGTAAAAAGCTCCATAGCCTTGGCCCTGCCCCGGAGTTCCTGCGTGCCTATCGGGTAGAACATAAACTTTGTGTCAGGGGCGAGTTCATTGACTAGTTCTTTTGAAATGATAATATCAACATGGTAGGTGTTGCAGAGGCCTTGTATCCTGGATGTTGTATTCAGCACATCTCCGGTAAAGATAATTTCTTTTTTGAGTGCTCCGATCTCTCCAGTTGTTACCTTGCCACAATGTAGCCCGGCCTTAAAGGTCGGGGTGACACCAAATTTTTTTAAATACCATGAAGATTTTTTCTTCAGGTCAGCTTTCATGGCAAGAAAGCAATGGATACAGTGGTTGTTTTTAATGCCTTTCTCAAAAGGCCATGAAATCACAATTTCATCACCTATATACTGATATACCTCTCCGTGGTTTTTCAAAATGGCATCGGAGAGATCGTCATAATATTTTTTGAGCAATTCAAAGTACATAATGTGTCCAAGCTGTTCTGCTATGGCTGTTGAGGATTTCATGTCGAGAAACATAAACACCCGCTTCTCTTCCAAAGGCTTATGGTATTTACCAGTAAAAAAGTTAAAGAGTATTTTTTGTCCGATATTCTCGCTGATCTCTGCGTAGAAAAGTGAAATGAGCAGTGATACAGCCATCTGCACGCTGGTACTGACATTTCCAAGACTGGTTAGGTAGTCATAAAACCTCTGCCAGATCAAAGGATCAAATACATGAGTATGTAGCTGCATACTGACAGCAATAGGGAAAGCCACCAGAATAACCATAAACAGAAAAAGCGTGTAGACGAGAAGTTTATAGAGAATCTTTATGGCAAAGCTCTCATTAGAGAAAACCTTTTTAAGTAACACCACTTCAACTACGCCAATAAAAAGGCCGACCCCTAAAACGACCAGGCTGGCAAAAGCAAATATATCAGAGCTCATCTGTATGGCTGCTGTTGGGGAGTAATTATTCTGACGACCGATCGCAGCATATTCCACGAACAAAAATGTCCAACCTAAAAGTAACCAGATAAGCCCGAATGGAACAATACGGCTGATAGTCCTTTTAGTTTGAGGAGATAAAGACATAAGCTTAAAGCCAAAGTGAATTAATCGAGGTCGAACTTACTGATAATTTGTGGTTTTGGAAAATAGAGGTGGTTTGTTTCACTTCACGTTGAGGGTTAATCCAGATAGTTTTTTGTCGTCTACCTTTGTGAAGTCCTTTGTTTAATACATGCAGTGTGGTTGTGGTAATGGTTTTAAATTCTGAAAATCAAGTATTTACGTGAGTCGTCGAACCCAGGGGTAAATTATATGATCTAGGGAGGACGACTTTTGAGCTTAAATATTTGATAGGATAAGTTGCTTTATTTCGAAATTAAGGTGAATTTTACTCATATGCCCATCGGCTGCTAATCGTACCTAGGAGGAATTGAAATGTGCTTCGTGCACCTGGCTAAGCTTGAGGTAGGTTCTGCTAATCGTACCTAGGAGGAATTGAAATAGGCCTGAAAGTAATGCTGCTACGTTATTCATTTTCTCTGCTAATCGTACCTAGGAGGAATTGAAATTGATATTGCCGAACATCTTATTTTAAATTTCTCCATCTGCTAATCGTACCTAGGAGGAATTGAAATATATTATACTCAACCAACATGGTAAAGGGTATACAACTGCTAATCGTACCTAGGAGGAATTGAAATAATATCACTGCTTTTGTTGGCGACAAGATACAAGTCTGCTAATCGTACCTAGGAGGAATTGAAATTCGAGCAGGTGCCAAAGTTTGCTATCAGCTCTAACTACTGCTAATCGTACCTAGGAGGAATTGAAATATCTTTAATAGCAGCTCTGGAGGCTGAAAAATTAGCTGCTAATCGTACCTAGGAGGAATTGAAATTCTTTTGGGATGCTAACACGATTGTTTTTGATCATAAGCTGCTAATCGTACCTAGGAGGAATTGAAATTGGGCAATGAAAAAGGTAAAATTTCCTAACCCTACTGCTAATCGTACCTAGGAGGAATTGAAATCGGTGACAAGAAATGCCGCACCAGTTGCAGAGGGGCTGCTAATCGTACCTAGGAGGAATTGAAATTTCGATAGACTCATCATTGTCGATAAAAATCTGTACTGCTAATCGTACCTAGGAGGAATTGAAATTATGTGAGAATAATGTTACAACTGCAAAAAAAATAATACTGCTAATCGTACCTAGGAGGAATTGAAATCAACCGTCTATAATAGCCAAAAGATTATCTTGTATACTGCTAATCGTACCTAGGAGGAATTGAAATTCCATCCGCGATATTCTTTCCGGAGCTAAAGAAGCTGCTAATCGTACCTAGGAGGAATTGAAATATTGAAGGAGCAGGGCCAGAAGTATTAGGCCAAGTTCTGCTAATCGTACCTAGGAGGAATTGAAATGTAGCACGTAGCATTGATATATGTTTAGTTGAGTGCTGCTGCTAATCGTACCTAGGAGGAATTGAAATTGATAATACCGAAGGTATAGGGGAAGATATACTGGCCTCTGCTAATCGTACCTAGGAGGAATTGAAATCCTCGATAGGGTTAAGTTTCCTTGAGTGCTTAATGCCCTGCTAATCGTACCTAGGAGGAATTGAAATTGTATTAAAGGTCCTGTAATCGCATTGAAGCAAAGCGCTGCTAATCGTACCTAGGAGGAATTGAAATTTATCAGAAGGAGCTGCATGCGCTGCCTGCCGATGCTGCTAATCGTACCTAGGAGGAATTGAAATAGGATAATGAATGTAATGCTTAACCGATCCACAAAATCTGCTAATCGTACCTAGGAGGAATTGAAATGCGGGTCTTCGGTTGCAACTTTCTCGACCGCTTTTTGCTGCTAATCGTACCTAGGAGGAATTGAAATTTGACCTTTTGGTCATGGCAATTGAGAAGCTGGAAAACTGCTAATCGTACCTAGGAGGAATTGAAATAATATACGAAAATAAATTAAACAAACAGTGGGTACTGCTAATCGTACCTAGGAGGAATTGAAATTTCAGCTGGGAATATGAGTAAAAAGTAATAAAGCATAACTGCTAATCGTACCTAGGAGGAATTGAAATTGGGTAATTTCACACCCTTACTATGATCGAATTGTTGTCTGCTAATCGTACCTAGGAGGAATTGAAACCAAGCTTTAGCCCGTGGGTAGGATAATGCGGCTTGGTTCACGAGGGGTAGTGCGGCATGGAGGCGGGTACGAGTAAATGGATTTGGAGGGATACACCCTCTGCCTTCGGCATCTCCCTCAATGCTATTAAGTTAAGGAAAAAAAGCCGATCAAGCTGGACTTGATCGGCCGTCTCTTTTATCTTCGAGACATAATAAATATATCGAGATATGAATTTAAAGAAAGAAAATGAGATGGTGAAGAACTCTGGAGGTTCTTCAAAAAAAACTCTTTGATTTTTTACGAGACCCCGAGAAAATTTCCCTCTATAAACAATCTTCCGGGGATTTTAGCAGGTCATCAGCTTTATCCTTTGAAGTAGTTGTAGGCAGCATCCTTAATTTGTTCAAAGAGTCTGTAGAATTTAACCTTCAGAATATATTGCCCTCGCTCTCTGTCAGAGCAGTTACAGGTAGTGCTTTTTCGCAGGCGCGTTACAAGGTCAAACCTGAAGTTTTTCGTGACCTTCTGGAGTTTTTCAAAGAACCATACTGTGGTTTGGAAAAGAAACTTTGGAAAGGCCACATTCTTCTGGCCGGAGATGGAAGTACATTAAATTTACCTGCATCCAAGGATATTGAAGCTTACTTTGGGGTTCATTCAGTCAACCAATTAGGAACCAAAAGATATTTGGCGCGGGCTCTGCTGATCTATGATGTCCTTAACAACTTTATAGTCAGCGGACATATCTCCTCAATGAAAACCGGTGAAAAAAATCTTCTAAGGGAGTGGTTGTCCACTGCTTTAATAAATGATAACCACATTTTGATTCTTGACAGGGGCTTTGGTAATTTTTGCACCTTTAAAGAGCTACTTGGCAAAGGGATGAAATTTTGTGTCCGCCTGCCCACGAATAACAGCAACTTTGCCAAGAGGGTGATCGATGATGAGCGGGAGGACTTTATAACCCGTTGGGAACCTAGCCCTAAAGAAAGGGAAAACAGTCGGAGCAACCAGCTTGATTGTGTCCCTATTCAGGTAAGGGTGATTAAAGTCAGGCTCACTACCGGAGAAACAGAGATATTGGTCACCAACCTTTCTGATCAGCAGAAGTATACTTCCAAAGATATGGCTGACCTTTACAAGCTTCGGTGGGGAGTAGAAGAAGGGTTTAAAAACCTGAAACCAAAAATGAAAATAGAACAATTTGGATGCAAAAAGGCTGCAGGCATTTTTCAGGAATTCTATGCCCATATCTTCTGCATTAATATGGTATCCCTTACAGGTATTGTTGCCAATAAATTAATAGAGAAAAGAACGCGTCACAGAAAATGGAAATACAAATACAACTGGAAAAATGCTTACAGGTTTATAAGGGAAAAGCTTATTGAATTCCTGTTCTGCAAGGCAACCAGCACGTTACTGGATAAATGGCTCAAGCAGATATCAAGTTCTATTGTTCCTGAAAAACCAGATCGACACTTTCCAAGAGACACAAGATCCAGTAACAGAAAAGGCAGAATAACCCAATTTAACAAATAACACCAGCCTGCTCTAAAATAGTTAATTTAAAAATATCGCCACCCAAACCATGCTTCCAAACTGGGAGAGAGGGATTGCTATGTTATAATCTGCCAAACATAAAATTTAGACTAACTCAAAACATATGAGAAGAGTCTAAATAGACTATACTAAATCTTAACTTAATAGCATTGGCATCTCCCTCAAGGGAGAATTTAGTGATTGCACCTAAGAGGATTTGAAATACGTCTGGGTATTGTCTATAATCCCCAAGAGAAGCCTTCTAATCGTACCTTGAAGGAATTGAAAGACCTTTGCGCCGTAACCCATCCGCTTATAAACCGGACTGTTAATCGCACCTAGAAGGATTGAACCCGAACTACAGCTTGGGAGTACTATGGTCTTCCTCCCACACCCATAAGAATTATTGAATAACTCCCCCAAATAATGCCCTTTCATCCAGCATTTTGCCAGCATTCTCTTGGTGTGCTGTGTGACTGTATCATGTGTGTAAATTTCTTATTAACAGATTGTTAAAAATTATTTTTAGTATTTATAAGCATAGTTTTTCGGTGCTATGGGGTGCTGAACGCATTTTTTCACATTTGCTTCAGTTCCTGATGGCAACGTGCCAGATGGATGCATCCTAAGTAAGGCTATCACCGCGGAAAGAAGCCTTAATAGCACCGACATACTTTAATGGACCTGTTGTCCGGCCCAGGGTTGGACAAAGCCATAAACTAAAAAAGTATGTCATCAAGGATTGAGATGAAAGATAAACTGGTACAGGAAGGTCAGCTTTATCCGGACCCTCTTTCCTTCTTCCTCCTGCCATGAGGAGCATGTTTAAACATGTTTCACTGCTTAAAAAAAGGAGGGTTCAATGAGAAATCTACTTAAACAACTGATGGCTGTAATAGTACTAACTGTTAGTCTGGCGGCCTGCGAAGATCATGATGTAAAACCTGTAAATGCAGATGCGCCAAAGATTGATGTGCTGAATGGACAGGCGGATGGTACCGGAGATGGAGAAGATGAGGGTGATCCTATCATTCAGGAAACTCCATAATTATAAAAGGGTGGGTTTCGGCTCACCCTTTCTTTTAAAGCTCATTTCAAATTCAGATGATCCGTCTAAACCATACTCAATCGTTGCCCGCAGTTGTTTGCTAAGTAAATTGATAAGTGTATTCCCTTCGCCTTTTTTACTAATATTCTCAGAAAATCCTTTTCCTCCATCTTTAAGATTAAATATGATGACTTCATCATCTGTTTTCATGAGTTTCATGTCAAGGGTAAGGTGATCATTTTCATCTTTACCATACTTGATAGCATTAGTAATCACTTCATTAATAATTAAGGCAAATGGGTTGCACTGATGCTCTGGTATCCTAATAGGTTCCAGCTCACCTGTTATTGTATACTGCGAGCTATCCAAGGTTGAAAGGGAACACAGATTATGCGCTAGTTCATGGATGTAATCAGCCATATTGATCCATTTCCCTGCCGATTTTGAGGTATTACCCAATAGGTGGTATACGGAAGTGATAGCGTCTGCCTGGCTTCTTATTTTTGATATTGCCATATTTTCTTTGTTCTCAGGATCATTTTCCTGAATAGTGATCAGGCTACTAAAGATGGTTAACAGGTTGCTGGTTCGGTGATTAAGTTCCTGATATTTAATACGCTCTGTTTCTGCTTTTTGAGCATGTAGTTCGGCTTCAGCGGTGGCTACTTTAGCTTTGGTGTTTCTTAGTTTAGCAAATAACAGAGCTCCTATTAATAGCATGATAAAAACAAGGATTATCCACCGAGTGGTTATTTTATTTTGTTGGTAAGTGGCTGCTTCTTGCTGTCTTTTGACAGCTTCCAATTCAAAAGCATTTTTCCACTTGCTTACACTAAATAAGGCTTCATATCGGGTAGCCAGGTTTTGCTTTTCTTCATTATACAAAGAGTCTCTTAATGATAGGATCTGATCGTTCAAAGCCAGTGCTCCAGCATAGTTCTCTTGTCTTCTAAGCTCCTCCTGCTTTAATTCTAAGTATTCAAGTTTTATAGAAGGGACTAAGGATAAAGTCTGAGCCAGGGAGTCTGCCTGATGCATGTAATACTGAGCCTCATCATTTTTCTGTTTGATATGGTATAAGTTAACAAGCTCCAGGTAACTTTTAAATAATGACGAAGATGAGCCGTGTTCTCTACGAAGATGATAAGAAGTCAAAAGGGCTTCTTCAGCCTGATCAAAAAGCCCTTTATCCATATAAGCCTGTGCGAGATTGAGATAAGTAATAGCGAGCTTATTGGGAGCTGTTTTTAATTGTAAGCTTTGCTTGAAGTAATAAATGGCAGAGTCTAAGGCGCCTTTATCACGATAAAAATTGCCTAGATTATTGTAGACTGTTGAGATATGTGCTGTGTCCTTAAACTCTTCAGCCAGCGAAAGGGATTTGTTGAAATAATATTCAGGTGATTTGGCCCCGGATTTACGGATGGTAGTGGCCAAAAAATTATACCCTTTCATCAGAGCTTTTTTGTGATCTAATTTTTCAAGAACCGTGATCCCTTTGTGTAGGTTGACCATGGCGGAATCATAGATGTCCAGGTTTCGGTATGTCCACCCGAGATTGAGCAATGCTTCGCCATATAAGGTGTCAAAGCCATGCTCTTCATATGTGTTAATAGCTTCTAAATAAAGAGGAAGGGCATCACTTAACTTGTATTGGCTGACATACGAACTGGCAAGATTACTTTTGCACTTGCCTTCGTTTTTATAATTCTTTTCCTTTTGAGATAATGAAATACATTCGATGAATGCTGAGTCGGCAGATTGATACTTTCTCCGTATTAAATGTTGTATGCCTTGCTTTTTAGCCCGGTCAGAGTTGGTTTCACTGGGGCTTTGCTGGCTATAAGCACAAAACGGAAGGGTAGACCCTAATAAGCATGAGGAGAATATGAATAGTTTTAGGATACAAGTAATCCCTCGAAGTTTAATATTATTTATCATGCTGATAATCATGCACATAGATATATTGAGTTGTGGGTAGCCAAATCAAAACGTTATTTTATATTAATTTGGGAGTCTAATTTTAATAATAATATCTCGTAATATGAATAATATCAGGTCGGCGAAGATCATGTTAGTAGAAGATGATACGATGGTGGCACTTGAGCTTATAAATCGTTTAAAGCGGTTTGGACATTTTGATGTCATCACCTATGATACCGGAGAGGAAGCCATTAGCAAGTTTACCGAAGACAGGCCTGATATAGTGATCATGGATATTAAACTGGCGGGTGAGCTGGACGGAGTAAGTACTGCAGAACGTTTGCATCAATTGAGAAAGGTTCCGACCATATTTCTTACCGATCATGCCAACCCTGAAGTAATGCACCGGATATCTTTTCTGGATATTGTTAATTTTCTGGTCAAGCCTTTTGTTGATAGCCTCGTGATGCAAAGCATTGATAAGGCGCTGGCAGTTACTGAGAAATCTGACACCGTATTTATGCCTTTGAAAGAAGGCAGATATGAGAAAATGGCTATCAAAGACATTACCTATCTTGAGGCAGATGGATCATACTGTACGATTCACTGTACCCATGGAAAGAAGTTGGTCAATCATTCCAAAAACATGAAAGTTGTTCATGGGCTTATCATACAAAGTGCTTCACAACCTGAGAAATTCGTTAAAATCCACAAATCTTATATCGTCAATAAGGACCATATTACAGGCATACAAGGCAATCAACTCATCATGGATGGGGACGAGAAGGTCAATATTGGTAAATCCTTCCAGGCAAAAGTAAAGGCCATGCTGAATATGCTCTAATCCTTTCACAAAGCAATATCCTCTTTGGCAAAGTATTTCATGGCTTTGACAAAACGAATTATTAGCACCCAATTCTAATCATCAAATTGCCTTCATAATCATCAAAATGAAGACAATATGGCTGATAATGGTTATCCGGTTGAAGCATGCTTAGAATTACTGAAGGAGTTAGCTTACAAACATAATTATGGTCCTGACGGTCCCGGACTATATAAGCTGGGTAAAGATTGTGAAATAGGTGTACCCGCTGAGTATCTAAAAAACAGCTATTATGAATTCAGTAACCTACTGAAAACCAATCCTAAAGCAACTAAAAGCTTTAAGAATAATTATTTTGATGTAATTGCCAGAGAAGTAGGTTGTAGTGATTTAAAAGACTTTGTTTCCAGGAAAGGTTATAGCGTTCCACAACCAACAGAATATCAGGCCAGCCATCATGTTCTTTATCAAAGAAACCCACCAGAAGCGGCAGAATGGATCGACAAATATGTACTCGGAGCAAGAGTGCTTCCTGCGTTACTTGGCGTGATGCCTCTGATGATTCTTATATACGCCCTCCTGATCGACAGAAATGAGCGCTCATCTTCCATTTACATCATAGGGTTACTCATTTGCGTGGCCCTGGCCTGGGGATTGAGCGGTTGGCTGGCCACGCAAGGTAAGCGTTGGGAAAAACGGCTGTTCTTTTCTGAAGGACGTAAAGGTTTTGCTACGGCTTACATGATGCTTTTTAGCATAAGATCTAAATATTCAGACAATCAAAAGGTACAATATCGTCAAAAGATTACAAGATATTTTGGTATAGAGTTTCCCAGCAAAGAGGATGAGCTTGAGGATGATAAGCTTGCCTTGCAAAAGCTTCATCGGGCAGTTTTTACGCTCAAAAATGTCGTGAAGTCGGTAGTCATACGCTCTGCACTTATTCGCTATGGCTTTCTGCGCAACCTGATCCCTGCTGCTTTGCTTGCCGCAGTGCTATGTGCGCCAGGTCTGCTTTATGCCTGGTGGCAGGCTGACCTTTTATTCGTGATTTTACTCGGACTATACGCCTTTGCCTCTATCTACTACTATTTGTTTCATGAGAAAGCAGTACGAAGGGCTTCCGAAGCCTATGCCCGATACCTTATCGACGAATTTCTCAGCAGATAGTTCATTCACTTAACATTAATAAAATGGCTATGAAATACCAACTAATAGAAAATTACTTTGAAACCCCGCTTTTTCAGTCTGTAGTACAAGAGTACTTCGATTCCGTACTGGGAAAGTTAATGGCGAACCATACCACTACGGCGGCCAAAGGGCTATATATTGTGGATGGGCAAAAACGTGCAGATTACTACGACATGCCCTATCATATCCACATTCTTACCGGGCTCATTCCGGCGCTGTTTGTTTATGAGCAATACATGCTCAAGAAGGGCTATGCAGAAGACCCTGATGCAGAACTATACCTTCGTGTGTTCATGCTGGGTTTTACTTTTCATGATGCCAACAAACTGTTGCATGCCACACAAACTATAGATCGGTCTGATTTGGAAATAGCCGTGTCGCAGCTTGACGAGCATGTGGCTGAGTTGGGGGTATATGAGTTTATGCCTGAGTATGACCAGTACAAAAGCAATATCTATTACCTCGCTCTTTCTGTAGAGGATGGGAGCTGGGTGGCCTCTGAAGATTATCCGGTTACGCTCAATCGCGATGAGGTTGCGGGTGTACAACGACACCTCTGCCACCTGGCGGATGGATTGGCTTCAATTCAAAACGAAAATCTTGAGAGCATTGAAAGACTCTATGACAGTGTAAAGCGCAAGCTTAAAGGCATTATGGGTACAATGCCCATGGAAGTGTCTTATGTTAAAGTGCGCCACAATCCCTATACCTTGTTGAGTCAGAACCTTTTGAATGTAGCCAGAAAAGTGCTGCTGAAAAATGGTAAAAAGGTGATCTTGGCTTTAAGAGAAGGTTTTGTCTTTTGGGGTGAGCCGGTTACAGAGCAAGAGCATGACCTGATAGCGCAGGAGTACCAGAGCGGCAGTGCTGAGGATATCAAATGCGTTGACCTGACCAACATTGATGCACAAAAATGCAAGTTCGGTTTTGTCGGTTCAACACCCTTTACGGTTGAAGTGCTTGAGGAGATCATTACCTCCATGAAAAACAAGTTTTTAGCACTATCGCCGAATACCAATGTCAAAATCAGTGATTATGAAGGTTTCTTTGCCTTCACTAAACAGTTGATTGCCACCTATAACCTGCCTATGGAGTGTAGGGACGAGAACGGGCGATTGATACTGAACTACCAGGAAAGCTTCAACGATAGCCAGGATGAAGAATTCATGATTGTTTATAACCTGCACAAGGTACAATGGCTGAATGCTAAGGATAATGCTACCTGGCTGCAAGACCTGAAGCGACGGCAGGAGAGTGATGAAAATCTACCCATGCCAGTGGTTTTGAAGGATACAGGAGAGGAATTAAATGCCATACCGCAGTTTCTGGGGTACATCGATGAGCGCGTAAGCAGTACCAGTGCGCTTTATAAAACCTATCTCAACTTTATCAAGACCTGGAAGGTGACAATGGAGGAGGATGTTGAAGAGTACATTGTTCAATTGAAAGAAGACATCATTGCTCATTTCGAACCTGAGGAGGTCGGTGATTCCGTCAAACAGCAACTCTTCGACCGGTACTTCGAATGTCCCGGCAATGTTAACCTAAAGTTTTTAGAGACTTACAACCCTGAAGTGCCTGCCAAGCGGGAAATGTGTGCCTTTACCGGCTCTGAAGGTACGGTGCCCTATAAAGCGGAAGTTGCTTTTGCTATGAAGGCCAGGGGTTTTAGCAATCGTACCGTAACATCACTCAACAACAACACCAGTCACATATCGGCCCTTTTTGCTGAAGAGAATAAACTAAGGGCCTCCCTTTTTAGTGTGGGTGATGCAAACCTCGTCATGTATCATGACTTTTTCGAGGCGAGGCTGGACGTTGACCGCGATATTGTTACCAGTTGTGTAAAGGCCAAAAACGAATTAAGGCTGTTGGAAGATGGGACCATTGAGTTTGATAAAAGTTCAAAATTCCAATACAACTTATATAACCTCGATTTTATCAAGTTGCCACCCAAGGTAGAGCCTACCTTTTTCCTGGTCAGGAAGTGTCTCAGGCTAGTACAGCACATGGGCATTCGTACCTACCTGTCGGGTATTATGACACCTTATACACCGCACAAAGCTGTTTTTCATTTCGATAACCCGCCACGGTTTCTCAAACAATTGGGCTGGGACAGCATACGGCTGGTGGAGGTGCAGGAAGTATTGGACGAAATGTACCTGGTGTTGCTCTTCGGTAAAGATCGGATAGAAAGCAACCTGCTTAAAATAGCGCAAAGCAGACGCGCTTACTTCATGCTCTATTACCTGCTGCCCAAGGAGAACAGGAACAGAGTTCATGATACACTTAGCAAATTTTATAACAAGTATCTCAAAAATGATAATGCAATGACAGTAACAGAACAACTCGTGAAGCTGGCGGTACAAATAGATGTCGGCTTTAAAAGTGGTGCGGAAGAAACATGGATGATCCGCACCGCTACAGAATACCTGCGCAAATACCATAAGCAAGGCAGCAGCCGCGAAGATATCATCCAGAAGATATGCGGAGAGATCTACCGCAAGCTCAGAATGCAAAAACAGCAGGATATGGAGGTCATCAAGGCGTTTGCCACGGCAGTTTATGATGAGCTCTTTATCAAGGATTGGAAAGGGGTAATACCTTCAGTCAATGTAGAGAAGGATTGGATATACCAGTTTGCCTTTCTTTTCAAGGAGCATTCCCTGATCAGGATGAGGGAAGCTACCGCCCGAAGGGTGCAGCAGGAACTATTGGCCGAATCGCTTGAAATCAATGAAGAGAATGTGAAGGAAAAATTACCCAAGCAGAGTAAAAACTATGCTTCTGCATACCTCAGTATCATCAATAACCTTTAAATAACAAATATCATTATGAATACATTATATGACCTGATCCCGGAAAAACACTTTGCAGGCAGCCTCAAGCAAAATGCATTGGGTTCAATAAAAATAGCCATTCTACGCGAAGTAATTGGCAATGCTATTATACGAAGCAATTACCCGGATGAAACCATCACCTTCAAATTGTCAGAAAATCGCGATGTGGTAGAGGTGCCGGCACGTAAGCTTAAAAGCCGTGAGAAATTATTGGGCTTAAAGCTATGCAGGGAGTTTGGTGTAGTGGATGAGGAATTGCGTTATAACATCATCAAAAAAAGTGAGCAGTTGGCTAATCCGAATTCCGTGCTTTTTGGAGACAGCGTTACGGAAAGTGGAGATGCCGTAGCACTCACCAGCAGGGTTATTTACGACTGGGCCTACTCCTTACGCGATGTGAATCAAATAACCGCCACCTTACAGCACAACGCATTAAGTGAAGGTGGTACCATGTGGAATGAAGAGGAGGGCAAGCTTCGACAATCACTTTTTCAGGTGCAGTATGTGAAGCCAGGTACTTATCTACCTCACTTCATCACCCTGGAAAATGTAACTCCTGAGCTGTTCATTCATTTGCTGATTTGCGTCATGCATGAGTCTCGCTACTTTGCTCAAAGTACCACTACCAGCGCCGGAAATGTTAAAAATCATATACTGGGCGTTGGGTTCTCAGATTTTGAGCAGCCCGTAAATAGCTATGCAATCTCTAAAAACTGGAATGGCGATAGTGTAGATTATGAAAGTGTATCGGGTGCCATTAATGAGGTCATGGGCAAAGCGTATGGCAAGGATGGTTATGTGACTGGTGACAAGTTTACTGAGTTGATCAGTCAGCTATGGGAAGATAAGCAAGGTATGCAGCAGCTATATACCAAGGCCCAGGAAGATTGTACACAATACCTGAAGGATATCCATATCATCAACAAAAAAGGTAAGAAGTAATGGAGGCTCAGGTAGTTAGACTGACATTGCTCAGCCACCTGTTCTACTTCACTGAAGTCTCAGGTGGCAGCACATCGGCGGCTGTAACCGGTGACTTTTTAGGAGACCTGGCTCTTAACTATGCTTTCAGAAATGCATTTGGGCAGCGGGATTACACTTATCGAAAAAGACCGAATTATCAGGAAATAGCGGATTTCGGTTTCTATTGCACGGTAGCAAGACCGGTAGAAAGGCACCATAAAACGGAGGCCTACATTCAAAACACGTTGTTTAATGTAGATGGCTATATTGATGTTAAGGCCATTGAAAAGTCCGGTAAGTCACCTTTTAAGAATTTCCGGCAAGTTCAGGGTATACGTGCAGGGTCTGTTTTTGAAGCACTTCTTCTCTCTCAGCAGCCTGTTAAACTGCCACCCGTTATCAGAATGGGTCGTGCGCTCGAGACCATGGTATTGGTAGAAACTGTGCCTGAACAAAATGGGCAGGAGTTTTGGCTCAATGCTTTCTCACTCAAAACAGTGTTTGATAACCTGGATAAGGCCACGAGTGTAATGATGGAGAAAGGAAAGGTCAATTTTTCCTTCATACTGGAAAACTACAACCTCATCCGCCAAATGGATAAAGAGGAAGTGCAGTCCATATTTAAACCGGTGTTTGGTCATGGATAGTTTTAAAGTGAACATACTGCCGCAATATGTAAAGCAGACGGAGGAGGTGGAGCAGATCAACGGAAACGCCTGTCGTCTGCATGAGGTGCAGAAGCGGATCAAGCTTGACTTTGATAAGTTGCCGGAGTTTACGGTAATCACGGCGCCTACAGGTACAGGCAAGAGCTATGCTTTTCCCTTTCCTGCTCTTAATGCACAAAAACAAGTTAGGGGTATTGGAGGCAGTGCAAAAGTAAGGGGATTAATTGTGCTGCCGACCAATGCCCTGATCAAAGAACTAACGGCCAGCTTTCAGGCTACTTACCCTCAGCTTGTAACCTGCCAGCTTACAGGCACTGAGCTGACCAAAGCCGGAGTAAAAGGGCATGACCGATGGAAGAAAGCTATCGAACTGGCAGAGGGGAGTGATCTGATCATCACCAACCCTGACATACTTAATTTTGCGATGCATGGAGGTTATCATCAACTGGCGCATCATAACAAAACAGGGGCAACACGTTTTAGCCGGTTTCTAGGTGCGTTCAGCTATATCATTTTTGATGAATACCACCTCTATGACGAGGCCCAGATTGCCAATATTTTGACAATGGTCAAGCTGCGACACCTGTTTTTACCTCACCATGACCCTGCTAAAGGTATGGGCAGTAGTGTACGTTTCCTTTTTGTATCCGCCACCCCTGAGGAAGGGCTTAAGACACTTCTGGAAGGCGAAGGGTATGCCTATGAGGAAATTATTGAAGAAATAGTGGATGATAGTAAAGACGCTCGGCCGATCCATGGTCAGTTGGAAATAGAGCTGATCGATAGTAACAATATGCCTGAGCTGGTCATGTATAAGCTATCAGAGTTGCGTGAGGTGCTTAAAGAACAAAGGGTATTGCTCATTTTGGATCAGCTTCGGGATGTGCAGGAGCTGGCCGTTACCCTGGAGGCAGAATTGCCTGAATGTGTAATTTACCAGAGTACAGGGTATGCTCCTGATGATGAGCCGGAACGGGAGCGGATCAAAGCAGCCAATCTCATATTGGCAACCAATAAAGCTGAGGTTGGGGTTAATTATGATGTTACCTACTGCATCATGCAGCCGGGTAAGTATTACCAGAATTTTGTGCAGCGGTTTGGCCGGGTATCGCGTGGTGACATGGAAGGCAAAGTGGTTATCTGTACAGACAGGCGCTATCATCGCTTCAGGCATAAACTTTCAGGGAAAGACATGTGGTCTTATTATGATTTTCTTGAAGTAGTCAGAGAAGAGCTTCAGGGAAGAAAGTTCTATACGGAGCGGGTGCCTATGTATCTTGGAGAGTATGTGTGGTGCATAGAGGATAACATTCGAAGGTATCAGGACTATGATATTTACAGGTACCTGAAAAAACGCTTGGGAGAGATCAATTTCTATTCTGAAAAAGCGTATGGTCGTTATAAATTATTTAATGAAATCAACCGTGCGGTCAGGGCTTTAGTAAAGCAGGCTTTAAAGCTTGATAAGCTTCCACACAATCAGCATACGTGGCATAAACTCAAGATTGAACAAAGGCTGGAGAAAATGGCCCCACGCACATCACAATGGCTAAGCTGGTGGAGAGGCTTTATTGATACTTATCTCACCTTCAGGGATGGGGGGTTGGTGGTCAAAGTATACGATCGTATACTAACTAAGGAATTGGATTATTCGCTTGACTGGATCTTGCAACACAAAGTAATTGAAGATGTTGAAGTATTGCAGGAGGAGCCATATAGGGTGATGCAATACACTGTAGGCGACCTGAAGGATAGGGATAAAGACCTGCAGTATGAAGTCAGTACCTTACCCAATATTGGGTTGCACGGGAATAACTTTCTCAGTTATAAAGAGGCCCATGAGCCTGGAAAGGCCTTTGACCGGGCGGCAAAGGGTGTATACGACAAGCTAAGACGAGGAGGCACTGAAGAAGCCCAGATAGAGCTTAGCAAACGAATCATGCTTCTTGGTCAAACTTTTGATCGTAAGCGGCTTACTATAAAAAATATTGAATCGGACGCTACCTTTTTATAAGCAGTTATAGCGTAACATCTTAATCGAACAAATTATGAGATTGAACATTACATTTTCCTGCAGAAGAGGCAATAACTTCCTGCCTGTCAATTATCAATATGCTATTAGCAGTTGGATATATAAGAGAATTGCAGAAGCCAACCAAAAACTGGCTACATCGCTTCACCTCCAGGGTTATGGAGAAGGGAATAGAAAATTTAAACTATTCAATTTCGGTCCTCTCGACTTGCGGCCTTATCATTTTCATAGAGATCGTGGCGTTTTTGAGCTATTGGGCGACCAGGCTAAGCTCTCTATTGGGTTTTATCTGCCTGATATGGCCGAACCATTTATAAAAGGAGTTTTTCTGAATAATGAGGTTTACATAGGTGATAGAATCAATGGTGTATCTCTTAAAGTTGATCAGGTGGAGGTTGCTGATAGGCCCGGGTTTTCAGAAACCATGACTTACAGATTGCTATCCCCTTGCTGCGTTACACGTCCGCCTGGAGAGGAAGAAGCCTACGCAAAATACCTGTGGCCCGATCATGCTGAGTTTGTACCCCGCCTTATCAGAAACCTGGAATCAAGATATGAAGTTGCTTCAAACATATTCTCCATGGCCGGTGTCGATGACTTTGACCAGGAAGGCGGCAATATTGATTTCAAAGTACTTGGAAGTAAATTCAAATCAAAGTTGATAAAGATAAAGGCGCTTACAAGAAGTGAAACCAAGGTGCGTGGGTGGTTATTTGACTGTGAGCTTACGGCTCCGGTTGAGGTTCAAGAGTTTGTCTGGGACGTAGGCCTGGGCGAGAAAGGCAGTATGGGGTTTGGTATGGTGGAAGCCTAAACTCAACTATAAACCTCCAAGGTTTTCAAAACCTTGGAGGTTTATATTAAATAAGTAGAATGAACATCATCGCCACCCATATCAACTACTACCACATCTGCCATCGCAAGCTCTGGCTTTTCAGTCAGGGTATACAGATGGAGCACACTTCCTCCGTGGTGGATGAAGGTAATCTTATTCATGAGACCAGCTATCCACAGCGTGCAGCCAAATTTACCGAGCTGGAATTAGCGGGAGCCAAAATAGATTTTTATGATGAGAAGAGCCGTGTTGTACATGAAATCAAGAAAAGTAACAAAGTTGAAGCGGCTCATGAGTGGCAGGTAAAGTACTACCTGTTATTGCTTTTGCGGGCAGGAATTAGAGGTGCTACTGGTATTTTAGAGTACCCTAAGCTAAAGAAAATAACCCATGTGGAGCTTTTAGAAGATGATATACTAAAGTTGGAGGAAGCTGAAAAGTATATAGAGGAGATCATAAAGCATGATGTAGTTCCAGACAGAATCAATAAGAGCTTCTGCAAAAGCTGTAGCTATTTTGATTTGTGTTGGGTGGAGTAAAAAGACCTCCAATTTAAAAGACCTCCAAGGTTTTGAAAACCTTGGAGGTCTACAATGAATCAATATGAAAAAAACATATTACCTCTTTAATCCCGGCCGTCTCAGCCGGCGGGATAATACCTTGAAATTTACTCCGGTAGATGAAAGTGGCCAGGAACTCATGCCAAAATATATACCTGTAGAGTCCGTATCAGATTTATATATTTTTGGTAGTCTGGACGCTAATTCAAGTTTATACAACTTCCTGGGTAAGCAGCAGATCAATGTGCATTTCTTTGATTACTATGAGCACTATACAGGAAGCTTTTATGCCAAAGAATATCTGCTTGCCGGTAAGCTTCAGGTAAGCCAGACACAACACTACCTTTCTCATAAAAAGCGGCTCGCTATTGCAAAGTCTTTTGTAAAAGGTGCAGCCGCCAATATGCTGAGAAACCTGAAATATTACCAAACCCGGGGCAAAGAGCTCACCGCATGTATCGACACCATGGATTCGTGGTGTGATGGCATAGACGGAGCCAATGCCATTGATGAGCTCATGGGTATTGAAGGTAATATCCGGCAATGTTACTATGTTGGCTTTGATGAGATATTAAAAGACCTGAAGATGGAGGGGAGGAGTAAGCAGCCTCCTAAAAATGAAGTCAACAGCCTGATCAGCTTCGGTAACATGTTATGCTATACCATTTGCCTTGACCAGATCTATCATACCCAACTCAACCCCACTATCAGTTTCCTACATGAGCCTGGAGCCAGAAGGTTTAGTCTGGCACTTGACTTAGCGGAGATATTTAAGCCGATGCTCGTGGACAGGGTTATTTTCTCCGTATTGAACAAACAGCAACTCAAAGCCTCGGATTTTCATGAAGGTACCGGTCGCATAACACTAAAGGAAGGTGGTAAAAAGACCTTTTTGAAAGCCTGGGAGGAAAAATTAAGCCAGACGATTAAACATCGCAGTTTAGGTAGGCATGTCAGCTATAAACACCTGATCAAGTTGGAATGCTACAAATTGTGTAACCATATGATCGGGACGAGGGAGTACAAACCTTTCAAAGCTTGGTGGTGATATGTATGTGATCTTAATGTATGACATCAATGAGAAGCGCGTAGGCAAAATGCTGAAACTATGCCGGAGGTACCTGCACTGGATCCAA
Source organism: Fulvivirga marina (assembly GCF_016775155.1). GTDB lineage: Bacteria > Bacteroidota > Bacteroidia > Cytophagales > Cyclobacteriaceae > Fulvivirga > Fulvivirga marina. The sequence continues at coordinate 334,867 of NZ_JAEUGD010000042.1, forward strand.
AACTCTGTGTTTGAAGGGGAGCTTACAGACGTTCAGTTAAAAAGACTTAAAAGTGAGGCTAAGGGAATTATGGAAGATGCAGATAGTCTGATCATATTTAAAAGCAAAGATGAGCGCTGGTTGGACAAGGAGGTTGTAGGTGATGAAAAGAACAAAATAGATAACTTCCTTTAGTCGTCGGTCAGGGGCATTTTACCCAAAGTAGCGGTTGTATGATCTACTGGTATGCAATAATTGTTTGAAAATGAGGTATTTAAAAGAGTCGTCTAAGGCCGGTGTAAATTATACCATTAGAGGTAGACGACTAGAGGAGTCAATTAAGGGCTTTGATATGTTGTTTTATTTTAAAATTGAGTTGATTATTACTCACGAGTCTAACGGCTGCTAATCGTACCTAGGAGGAATTGAAATATGGTCATATAATGTTTTGTATTAATAACTCTTACTGCTAATCGTACCTAGGAGGAATTGAAATTATATTTCAAAGCAGTAGCAAAAACAGCCTTCAAAGGCTGCTAATCGTACCTAGGAGGAATTGAAATAGGTAAGCCTGCCCATATCTGAGCTTGCCCATCACCCTGCTAATCGTACCTAGGAGGAATTGAAATGCTGGTAGTACTGTATGAAGTTGATGGCTGCGGCTCTGCTAATCGTACCTAGGAGGAATTGAAATTTCGGTATATGAAATATGAGTCGTCTGGTAAACGCTGCTAATCGTACCTAGGAGGAATTGAAATATATATCATCATCAACGAGGGCATTACTAGAAAATTCCTGCTAATCGTACCTAGGAGGAATTGAAATAAACCTCCATCATCATGGCCTCCTCAAGCCCAAAACTACTGCTAATCGTACCTAGGAGGAATTGAAATACAGAAATGAAAACTTCAACAGCAAATCAAATCGCAACTGCTAATCGTACCTAGGAGGAATTGAAATAATACTGGGTGGCAGAGTCTTGAAGTAATTGCAGATACTGCTAATCGTACCTAGGAGGAATTGAAATTTATTTTTATGGTACTCTAAACGGAATTGACGCAGGCTGCTAATCGTACCTAGGAGGAATTGAAATAAAAATGATGAGAAAAAGAAAATAGAGTATGACGATTCTGCTAATCGTACCTAGGAGGAATTGAAATGACAACAGTTTACCTCAAATCGCAGATCCTGAAGCTACTGCTAATCGTACCTAGGAGGAATTGAAATTCGTCAGTCCTAAATTTACCTATTTCAAATTTAATCTGCTAATCGTACCTAGGAGGAATTGAAATGCGCCTTTTAAGTTTGCTCCGGTGATTGAACACATTCCTGCTAATCGTACCTAGGAGGAATTGAAATTAGCATAACTTGGAACTGCTCAGCTGTTGAGTTTAGTCTGCTAATCGTACCTAGGAGGAATTGAAATCTGGACATTATAGACTTATGTACACATATTGTTTTACTGCTAATCGTACCTAGGAGGAATTGAAATTTGACCTGCTTACACTCAGTTATGAGATTCAAACACGCTGCTAATCGTACCTAGGAGGAATTGAAATAGTCGCGGCAGGGATCGAGAGGGTAGAAAGATTTCTGCTAATCGTACCTAGGAGGAATTGAAATTAATAAGAACGTCCCCAACGTTATCATAATAATTATACTGCTAATCGTACCTAGGAGGAATTGAAACCAAGCTTTCGCCTGTGGGTAGGATAATGCGGCTTGGTTCACGAGGGGTTTGTGCGGCATGGAAGCGGGTACGAGTAAATGGATTTGTAGGGGTATACCCTCTGCCTTCGGCATCTCTCTCGAGCGGGAATTTAGTGATTGCACCTAGGAGGAATTGAAATTTGGATATGAGTACCCCGGAAAACAAGATTATACTTGGCTGCTAATCGTACCTAAAAAGGTTAATCGCCAAGTCTTAAGTAAACTTTACCACCATCTATGTGAATGATCAAATAATTTGCTGTTAAATTGGAGAGCCCCATAAAAGTTGAACTTTATTCAAAGCAATAACAGCTTTTATAAACTTATGGCGCAACCAACCATTCCATTACTATCCGAAGCAATCTATCACATATACACCCATGCCAATGGCAGTGAAAACCTATTTAGGGAAGATGAGAATTATTACTATTTTCTGAGAAAGTATTCCGAATATATTCACCCTGTTGCTGAAACATTTGCTTATTGCCTCATGCCAAATCATGTTCATTTGATGATTAGGGTGAGGGGAGAGGAGGAGTTAGTAGCTTTTTTTAGGTCGAAAAAACCAAACCTCCAAGGTTTTCAAAACCTTGGAGGTTTAATTAGACAGCAATTCAGCAACTTATTTAATGGCTATACAAAAGCCTACAACAAACGATACAGCCGCAAAGGAAGTCTCTTTACCCCCAATTTTAAGCGAAAACCTGTAGAAAGCGATTCTTACTTTACGGCCTTAATAGCCTATATTCATAACAATCCTGTCCATCATGGTTTTGTGAAGAATGCCGAAGAATGGCGGCATAGTTCATATCATGGCTATTTGCTTGATAAAAGAACTAAAATAGCCAGGGAGGAGGGGCTTCAGTGGTTTGGAGGAAAAGAGGAGTTTGTAACTGTACATCAGCAGCTTAAGAAGCAAGATGTTGTGTCGTTAGATTAATTAAAGTCCTCCAAGGATTTTGAATCCTTGGAGGGCTAAAAAAAAAGCCTCTTAAATAATTTTAAGCGGCTCTTTATAATTAACTTTCATTTGCGGTCTGGACGGGACTCGAACCCGCGACCTCCTGCGTGACAGGCAGGCATTCTAACCAGCTGAACTACCAGACCATTATGTATTTCCCTATCGTTTAAGGGGCTGCAAATGTATAATTACAAATCTTATTATGCAACACTTTTGGAAAAGTCAGGCGTATATTTTTTAATATTTTTTTGTCACACTCAAATCCTTAGTTTTTTTAAGTTTTAAAAAGCTTGTCAAGCTCCAAGGAGAGCAGTGGGTAGCCGGCTTATTTGAGTATGAACCGGGCCACCAGTAGCGCTTTGTTTATTGCTTTATCTACATTTTTAATTGTTAGTTGCAGGCTTTCTGCTTTGATCTCCTCATCTCTGATGGTGAAAGATTTGACATTCCCAATTTTAACCCCTTCGGTAAAGTTGATCTCATTTTGCTCTTGTACCACTACCAGATCTGCTGCCTGCAAACTAGTATCGGCAGTTAGTATCAGATCGGTGATTTTGACATCTTTAGGTTCCCTAGGCTTACCCTCTTCATCGAGCCTGACATAATACGGCAGGTGCCTGGTCAGTTCATCGATGGTTAAGGTTCGTTCGGTATCCCCATCATCAGTTTGCATGGCTTTGTGCCATTCATTGGAGAGGTCGTGTTTCAGGTCTATGATAGAGAACAGGCCTTCCTGTTGCCCCAGCTCTTCGTTGTTTTTATTGAATTCAACTACTGATCCCAGTGCAGCCTTTTTCATAAGCTCTCCTCCCTCGTTAGAAGTATAACGCATATGAACGATCACATCAGAGATGGTATCATAGTCAAATTGTCTGAAGTCAGGCAGCTCTATACGCCACTTGCTAATGGCTCCGGCCCCCTCAAAGGGCAGGTAGCGCTCATCTTTGAAGTTGAGCTCAAACATACCGCTTTCATTTTGAGCAGAGCTGGCCGCAATGGCATTGACCGGAATGTTGAAGGTAGTGAACCGCCCGTCAGTTTCTTCAGTTTTCTCCGGATAATCGTTTTTATCTTTGGCTATGGCGCTATTACGAAATTTATTTTCAAGCAACCGTAAAGAGGCATTTAACCCAGTGTAAGGCCCTACTATACAAGGAATAGAAATAGAGACGGATTTAATGCGCCTTTTGTAGTGGCCAGGGTAGTCCATATCAAACAATATTTCTGGCAGATTGAATTCACATTTTCCAGTTTCCTTCAGTTGAATCAGCGCAATTGGGTTGATGCTGCGCAGAGAAATATGCTTGGATATTTCGTAATCATGACCTTTCTTCTCTTGGTAGGCTGCTTCCAGTTGTTTCAGTCCCACATACAATTTTTCACCGGCGAGCAAACCATCTCTACCCGATTCCCAATAGCCAGGTTGAATGAAGTCCGAGCTAGTCAGGCCTCTTTCAAAACGGTATACCTTCTCGGCTTTTTTGCCCAGTTCATAAGCCAGGCTGTAGACCTGATGGTAAAGTGTTCTTAAATTACCTTTCATCCAGGTGTAAAGCTCCTCGTTGGTATACTTGTTTTTGATGAAATCTTCCACCTCCTGGTTGTGGTCTATCATTTTTTGCTGGTTAGCGATCTCCTTGTTGGCTATATCGATCCTGATCTGCTGTGAAAGGATTTGCTTGTCGATTTGCTTGATCTCTAATCCGGCTGAGTTTGCCTGCATAACACGTTCTTGCATTGCTCTAAGGAATCCTCCTTTTTTGCTTGCTCTGGTTGATGCATAGACATGTTCGGCAGCGTCAGTTTGCATCCAGCGTGCAATAGCCTGCGTAATATTTCCAAGGTTTGAGCCTCCAAATGTAAAATTGGCACCAACACCGATTGGAGTGGCAAAAGCTCCAATAGTAGGGATGGCGTGCAGTACACTGGCTAATGATTCTATTTTTCCGATAGTGTCTTGTAGATCATGAGCCTCTTTGGCTTTATCCATATCTTCCTTCTCATAATCGTTAATCTTTAAACCGCTTTCTTCAAGTGGAGTTTTTATGGCATTGGCCAGCTCAGTAAAGTCGGTATCCATGTCAGGAACCTTGCTGACTTCTTCACCTATCAACTGCAGGTAATAACGCATGCGGTGCTCAGGTGATTTTCTGTTTTGCCATAAGCCATCCATAGCCTTCTCTGCTTCTTCAAGCTGCTTCTTTTTGACCTCCATGACGAGATTATGCATTACACCTTCATGTTTGGACCGGATCTGTGAAATTGCCTCTCCATCCTTTTTCTCAAGGGCAGAAAGCATAGCACTGCCCAGTGACTTCAATTCGCCACACAGTTCCAGCGATTTTTGTAGCAGGTAATAAAACCTGTAATTAGGCATGGGAGTATTGAGGTCATTTAAAACCGAGGCAATACTCAATCCCTGAGCTACTGCTTTGACAAGTAATGCAGGGTCAATTGGAGGTTCGAATAGAGGAAGTTTGCGGAATACCCCTTCAATGTTGAGACAATGTCGAATTTTGTATAAACGATCCTCGATAGTATCCCAATACCCAATGAGTTTTGGGTTATTGGGAATGCAGAAGTACAGTGTAGAGTCGAATCCAAATATATTAGCAAAACCTACTACACCATTTTCAATACCGATTGGCAGAGTAGTTTGATTACTGAAAGGTACCGCCAACTCAAGTTCCACCATGGCATTGGAGAATGCATCCCATTTACCCAATAGAGATTTGTAGGTTTGAGGTTTGATCTCGCCTCTTCGGGGAATAGTTTGTGGTCTTCTACCCATAATATGGTAGGCCAGTACATAAAGTTGTGTAGCCTGGTTAACCGTTTCAATGGTATCCTGCCTGAAAAGATAATCTCCCCATTCAATCAGATTGTCAATATACTTCATCACTACCCATTTCATATAGGCGACAGGTCGGCTTCTGGCTACTAAATGAGGTTTGAACGGATCGCTACGCCACTCATTAATAGCCTGATCGGCCGTATTGGGTTTTAAGTTGGAGAAAATTTGATCTAGTATATCCTGGGTGTTGATTTCTTTGAACGGACGGAATTGCCAAAACCTTTTGTCATCAGCTCCTTTGGCCATGGGATTGAAAACAAAATGATACCACTTCATGGCTTCCTCAAACTGCTGGGCTTTACTCAAGGCATCAGCAAGCATGAGGGGTGTATGGAAAAACAGTTCCCAATTGTATAAAGAATAAGGCCTTTTTAATTCATGATAAGATCCGTTGTTTCCTCCGTATGCTTCATGCTTATCAATGCTGTTGTTTAAGTTGTGCTGAAAAAATCCGGATAGCTGTCCTTTGTTGAGGTAGCTAAATAGCTTTTTTGTAAATGGGTGATACAGGTCAAAGAACTCTTGCATAGAAAGCTGATTGCCCTTATTAACCGTAGGTACTTGCCCAAAGTATTGAAGTTGAGAGCCACTAACCTGTAAGGAGTATAAATTTGAACTTGTATAATGGAAATTAGATGGTAACGATGGAAAACTGCCAGGTAAATTGCCAGCAACCGTAATGTTGGCTCCATCGAATTTGAATGAATCTACCAGGTTATTATTTACTCCATAAATGCCAAGTTCTATAAAGTCTGACTGACTTCTTGAAACAAAACTATACTTCCTGAGATCAGTCAGGAACTTACGAACTTCTTTGATCGTAGTGTCACCGGTGGTTTGAGATTTGGAAGATTCTCCAAAATCATAAATAGCATCTTTTGAAAGTTGTTTTTGAGTCCATTTGTGATTTTTTAACTCACTCATTCCTAGTTTTATTTCCCAAAATTCGGAAGTTGCCCCATCACTCATTGGGAATGCAGATAATTCTTCCGGGGTTAATTTTCTTTCGGCTCCATTTCCTTTTTTTATAGTCTGTTTTACAGGCTCAGTCTTTTTCATGATCTGGGGAAAAAATATAAGTAACCTGTCATTCCAAACCACGGGTATTAGATAACATCCATTCCCGATGATCTTACCATCATCGTCCTCAACATCATAACTTGGAATATCCATTTCAATTTTAGTCCATGGATTCCAGTTCATTTGGTCCAAGGCCAGATATCTGTGAAAGAAGAAGTAAGGGGCATTACGGGTGCGTGAGAAAATATGAAGTTTACTTGCTTCATTCCATAGCCCATTGGAATTTTTGGAGCCCTCTATGTACAGACCTAAAACTTCCATGTTAGCCACTTCATCTACTTGATATAGGTATGACTTAAGTGCATTTTCTACATTTTCTTTATTGATATCGTTTTGTAGTAATTCACTTTCGAGCGCTTTGAAAAAAGGTGATTTATCATCTCTCAAATTACTTTCGATCCAGTTTTCGGGATAGAGGAATACTTTGCGGTTGGCCTCCCATACCCGGTAACGTTGCATCCATTCCCAACGCCCTCTATCGAGGATGTCAGGGGTAATACTGTTGTGAGGTTCTTCCAGACCAAGGAAGCACCTTTGAACGAATAGCTGTACGGAAGAGATTGCCTGCTTAATGCGGGAAGTCTCCATACAGGCATCCATTTGCACATCAATCAAAAAGAACTCAAAGAGCCCGTCGGCATCAGTAACTCCCCATTGAATGAGTTCTGATTGCTGTAAAAGATAAGCTATGAGTGCTGATTGCTGATGGTTTCTGATGGTGTCATTTAGAGGTTTCACTACCTGCTCCCAATCTTCCTGTCTGTATTTGACTCGAAGAGAGTTTTGTATGCTATCAGCTATTTTTCGGCATTTCTTGAAATTTGAAGTAGGTTTTGCCCAGTCAAACAGCAAATCAATGTCCATTCCGATTTTATCTGCTATGTCCAGCGCTTTCTGAAGCTTTAACAGGTTGATTTCATTATAGAAATTTTCCGGGGTTTCCAGCTCAAAATGATCTTCGGCTATAAGTTTATCTATTGATTCTTGTTTCCACTGGGTCAGATCCTCTATTTTTTCACTGAGTAATGCAGGATCGTCGGGGTTTTGGACCCACTGGAAGAAGTCTGTGAGCGTGGTTTCGGTCTCAGGCAGCGAGTTCCTTAAGCGGATGTAGGCTTCGAGTCTCAACCACTGTTTTAGTGTTAGGCTGTTAAAGTCCAGGCCTCCAAAATCCATTTTGAACTTATCGAAATGCAGGAATTCCTCTGCTTCAATTTCAAAGATTGAAGCCAGTATGGAAGTCTTATGCAGTTTAACATAAGCTTCCTTGCAGTATGCGGTGGTAAAGTCTGGCAGCAATAGTGCAGGAGGTATGTTTCCTATATCAGAGGTTGGTGTTTTCCAGTAAACATTTTTCAACTCCTGAGCAGTTACCTGTAGCTCGTAGAGCTTGGCAGATTGTAATTCCATAGGAGTAGCCCACCATTCATTGGTAGGGTCTTCCTGCTGGGTAAAGGTAAGCGTGTGCCCATCAATGGTTATTGAAGGAGCAATATTGCTGTCTCTGACAATCAATGTGTAGTCTTCACTTTTTGAAGGGATGAGATAGCCGGACCAGTTGTTGTCAGCGGGCTTTGCACTTTCCTTGATCGATTCGAAGATCTGGTAAATAGGGGCAGCCGGGGTACCGGAGGTGAGTATTTTAGTGACAAGGATGTCAGTTACCTCTGGTTTCAATCCGGTGCTTTGTGACAGTGTATCTACTACAAACCGATGAGTGAGCTGGTCTCTTAAATAGGGGAGGAAGACTGCCATAAAAGCCCGACTTTTTTTAGGGGCAGTATTCGGGTTTTCCTGCCCCTCAGGGATTTCATTGAAGGGCACATTGATATCGCCGGTTTTTAAGGTGGTTTCCGCCTCTTCCACTATGACTTTATATTCGGGGGATTTTTGCTTTTCTGTTTCAAACACCCCACCCAGAACTTCTTTAAACAGTTTGGTTTGTTGCTTTTCAATACGTTCCAGAGATTTGCTCCACTCGGCATCGTTGCTTAAGGTCTGGTAATCCGTTTTTTCCGCCAGGGTAAGTATGCCGGTGATTTGAATACTTCCACCTTCTGCATTGTAAAGCAGTTTGTTTTTGAGCGACTTGCTGTCATCTATAATGAACGACAGGTTTTTGGGAGCATTGGTCGTAAAGGTGCTTGAACCTTCTATTATTCCGATTATTTTTTCGGTGACAGTCTGAGGAAATAGCAAAGACCCCTTATCCCGAGCCATTTCTGTAGTTACTTCATCGCCTTCCTTAATGTCTGGGTGAGCCAGGTCTATGGCATTTAAGCCGTCATACAGTGTTTTGGCCAGTTGCAAGATTGTTTTGTCATCAGGAACGAGAGGTCTTTGAGAATCATTATAACCTTTGATGATGTAATTAAGCTGCCTGTAATTAAAACCGGCATCCTCCATCTTAGTCCAGTTTTCGATAAAGCCCAGTGAAATATGGGCACTGCCAAATGGGTTGCCGAAGAGTGGGATGATGCTTATAAAATAGGGGATTTTGAGCCCGACGGCTTTGGACAATAACCGGTATCTGTACATCAAAGAGAGGTTGGCCAGATTGAGCAGATCTTCCATGCTTTCAGCCTCCATAATAGCCGTTATATCATCTGCTGATAGATTGAAAGCTGCCATAACTACGGTTAGGTGATCGGTGATCCTGGTATTTTTGGTCAGGTAATTTCCGTTTTTGTCTGCTGAAAATACTTTGTCAATACCCAGAATATTGTGAGAGAGGAAAAGGCGTTTGTATAATGACTGCTCTCCTGAAATGCTGATGTCTGACCAGAAGACCAATAGTTTGATCAATTCAATGCCGGTCAGATCCAGTAGTTTCTTAATGGCTACCAATTGATGCAAAAAGTCAGGCGTAATTTCACAATGGATCTTCGCTGGTGTTTTAAAGCCATTGCAGTCATCATCTTCATCGTCATCATTACAGCTGCCAGGCTCTTCAAATAATTCGTCACAATCATCATCACAGCCGTCATCGTCGGGCATCAAATCATCCGGACAGGAAGTTTTTTCAACAGCGAGGCCAAGCAAAGCTTTGTCTACTTCATCAATGGTCCAGCCCAGCTTGCGCCATAGCCTGATAAACCGGTGAATATGGTCATATTCTTCAGGGGTAACAGCGCTGCCATCCAAATGGATCAACCTGACTGTTTCCAGGTCACATGAGTCAGCTTTGCCTACTGAAAAAGGCAGGTTCCTTTTTTCGCTTACAAGGTAGAATTTGTTGTTAACCTTAATGATCTTCCCTTTTTCACCATCAGAACTCACAAAAGTGATCAACTCCCATCCGCTATTGTTATTGGTGTCTGGGTCATTGAATGTAATTAGTCCGGTATGCTTGTCAATGGTGCCAATCATTATTTCTTCGCCTGTTTCAGGGTCGGTCATGATGATCTGGCAATTTTTGACTTTGGCCAGAACGATCTCTATCGGGTTGTCGGAGGCATTATATTTATAGATGAATTCTCCATCGATACAAGGTGTTCCATTTTCCAAAACAATGATCTTTCCAACCCTTTCGAAGTAGCAGTATACCCAATGTTCAAAGTCCTTGTTTTCGTCACAGATATCGAGCACTTCACTACATGGATCGGGGTTGATGGTGGCCTCCAACAAAGGAATGAGTGGCTGATATTTGTTCAGGAAATCGATCAGTTTTTTATATTTTGCTTTGGGAGTTCCTGCACTGTTGTCTACCAGTGATTGCATGAAGCGATAGCTAAAGCCAATACTCTGCATCACTGCCAGAGCTTTACCTGTGGGTACGTTAGGATTGAGGCATCTGGTTTTCAGTAGCTCTACCAGATCCATGTAGCTGACTCCTGTACGTCTCAGTAACTGGTCTTTCACAAAAGTGAGCCCTGTTTTTGTGACTTCATCGTCATTGAGCATTTCTGCTTCTGTACCATATCCATAATATTCGTGCACTGGTTTTAAACCAATTTTTGTATGATACTCGTCCAGAGTGTGTTCCTTTTTGCACTGTTTGTCCCAGTATTCTTTAGAAACAAAAGCTTCCTTAGTTAGGATGACATACTCTTCCTGGGTGAGTCCAAGAAATTCTGCATCCACAGCCCTGTCGATATAGGCGGTATGTAGTTTATCCAGTTCTTCTTTTTCAGCTTCAGTAAAGTCCGGGGTTTCTTCAGGAGTATTTTCTTCTTCAGCAACCGGCGCATCTTTCTCCTTCCTGGGTGAGCGGAAAGTGTCGATTAATTCATGCCTGCTGGTTTCCAGATAATCGAGATAAACCCTGGCTACGTCTATGGGCTGGTGATAGGGCAGAGTAAAAGGGTAAACCGCTTTATGCAGGATACAGTAGGCCTCATATTCCGTATGTTGTGGCTGAGCCAGTAGCTCGCTGCTGGTCTCATTTTCAGTAACGTTAAAAGGTTTTGGATAATGATAGACCAGATAGTTTTCCAGCACTTCGTTGACAAGGTCAATATAGGGGAGAATCGTGTTGGTGTTTTTGCAGGTAAGCTGCAGGCATCCAAGGTCTGGGCGGCGCTCAAAGAGTTTTTCCAGTGGGGTATTGGAGATGTCTTTAGGATCAGGGTTGATGGGAATGTTGCCGTTGGGGTCAAGGTTATTGTTACGCAGGTATTGTAGTAAGTCTACAAAATAGGCTGCAGCACTGTAAACGGAGTTACATTCGCCACATTCGCAAAAATCAGCATCTCCAAACAGCATGTCCCAGCTGAGGTTGTGCTTTTGAAGCTCGTCACGAGCCACCATGCTTATGGATCGCGGTGCATTTTCAGTCGAGAATGACCTGTTCATAGACATGGTTTCTCTCTGTGCGGAATAGGTATTTAGTGATTTGTCAATAAAGTCCACTCCGGTACCTTGTCCGGCTTCCTTCATGGCAATAAGTGCCTGCTCATTTCTGATGCGGGCATTGGTGGCATTGGTGTGTAACTGTTTGGCCATGACTTCACCGTCCTCACCAAAATTTTGGGAGTAACTTTTGACAAACTGCTCCTCAGGCATCTCACTGATCCTGTAAGCTGAGGACATGTTCGTATCCAGTAATACCGCTATAACTTCTGGTGCCGGACTGATGGCAGCTATCCGTTGAAGGCTTTTTAAGCTATTTGCAACTTCGGCACGTGCTTCTTGCGGAATGTTATCAAATGCTTTTTCGTTTTTAAAAGCTTCGTAAACAGAGGTGGTTTTGATGTTGAAATCTTCTGACTGATTGTCCAGAAATGTAGCAAGGTTACCACTCAGTGTTTGGTTGGTTACAGGAGTCTCCTTAGGGTCGGCCAGCATGCGTCTGAGTGAAGCTGTAGGCTCCAAGTTGAAAAGCTTCGTGTGCATCTCGCGGGCTACACTTTCAGGAGCTTTGTCATCCGTATCAACTTCGGCTAATTTTATTTTTTTAGCGAGGGACTCCCTATTGAAATTAAGGGCAATATCTCTCATTGTCTTGATTTTTGTGTCTTTTCTGAAGAGGTCAATGATCTTTTCATTTTCGCCGGCTAGGTCAGCCAGGTCATAAGTAAAGCGGAGTTTTTTTATGGTTTCCGGCTTAAATTCTTTATCGGCTTCGAGGTCTTTTTCTATAGCTGTCCAATTACCATTTCGTTCAGTATATATGGAGCTGAATCTTTCATTAATGGCTTTGTTTTTGCCTAGGTCTGCTTTGAATAGGTTGAGGCGGGATGATATGTTTGGGTTGTTGGTTTTCATAATAAATTTTGGGTTAAAAGCAGAATCCGGGACCACCAAAAAGGCATTCCATAACTTCTATTTCAACAAATGGTCTGGATTGCTTGGTTTCTGCTTGTCTTCTGTCTACTTCTTTATTTGTTTCATCTATTATAAATTCGGCTGGTGCTGTTAGCCAACTCATAGGATCCAATAAATTATATCTATCGGTTGCTATTATTGTTTCGTCTAATGCGGTTCTTTCAGATTTTGGTTTGGCTTGCGCTTCACTCGCCCATAGTGACAGGCCTATACCTATAGTTAACCCCACAATGATGCTCGTGATATTTCCCGCTTTACCTTTTGGTTTTACTTTAGGTGGTTTTGCTTTTACTTTAGACGGGACTTTTTCAGTTATTTCTTCCACTACTTCTTCTACTGCTTCCTTTGCCACTTTTTTAGGTATGAAGTTACTTCCACTCATAGTTCCGGCTTTTTCAGCTTTGCCAATTAAGGCTGTTTCTTTTTTCACTACATATGTTACTGACCCATCTGCATCTGTCCATTTGACGGCATCTGCATGTGGGGCAACCCTCTGGATTGTCTTATCCATATAATCACGGAAATAACGATCAATGGCAGCATCACTTGGTTTTCGTCCTAATGTTCTTGCTGCCTGATCTCCAGCATCATACATTTGCTTATATATTTGAGTCCTTATTTGTTTTCCTTCGACAGTATCTTGAAGTGCTGTGGTAATGTTTTTTCCGGCACCGGGTCGTTTGCTGAGTTCATCCAGATCAACTATTCTATCCGTCGATATTTTTTGTTTTACAATCACATCTCCCGTAGCTCCAGAAGTATTAGAAATATTTGGTGTATCCCTCCCATAGAAACCTTTTCCAGCCCATACATGTCCTTTGCTTACATCTAGCTTAACCCCTTCTTTAGCCATGGATTTTGCACCTGATTCCGTGGTCCTATGATAAATTGTAACTTCATCCGTTCCCTTGCTGTCATATTTAATTACTGGGTTGTTACTTACATAGCGATAAATATTTAATCCATCGGCAATGCTATTTGGGTCTGTTTTGATCCACCTCCCCAGCCACGGTAAATAATACCTGGCAGAATGATATTCCAATCCCGTTTCCTCGTCACGCTCCATACCTGTATAACGATAGCGCTTGGCTGCGGCTTTGATCGCAGCGTTTTTGGCCTGGTAGGCTGTGGTGCCATACGGGTGGTGTTCTTCGTAGCTGATAACTTCGGCATTTTCATTAAGTTCAAGGCTCGATGAACCCAGATGGTTACCGAGTTGATATCTGATGGTAGTGGTGACCGTACTGCCAACCTTAATACCTAGGAAGAATTTAGGCTCTGTCTCCGTATCGATCATGGCAATCCGTTTTTGGTCGTCCATGATATGCAGCGTTTCACGTTCGAGTCCATTTTCGTGGCGATAAACCTCAAAAGCACCCAGGTAAAGCCGTTCATCTTTCAGAGTTGGTGTGTTGCCTTCACTGGCTTCATTTTCAGTGACCTTTCTTACCCTTTGCCCGCCAGAGTCATAGATATACCAGGTGGTTTCGGGGGTGCCGTCATTTTTTACCTGCTTGGAGGTGGCAGCCAGTTCTTCTTTGAAATTCCATACCATCAACGGTAAGTGTGGCATTTCAGTAATGTAGCCATGCTGAGTGTGGTGCTGGTAGGTGTAGCTGGAGTTGGCAATATCTGTGCTGACCAGCCGGTTGTTTTTGTTTTCATAAGCATAGTCACGCGTCCATGAGTGGGTACCGGCTACATGTTTCATTTGCAGGATATTTCCCACCTGGTCGTACAGGTATTTTTGGGTGTATTCATGCATGGCCATTGGGTCTCCGCTATTGTGGCTTATTTGCGAATGCCCGTCATTCCAGTTGTCACCGGCGCCATAGTTAGGCGAGTTGGTATTCTGCTCACGTCCGGTGGCGGCCATTAACCGGTAGAGCGCATCATAGGTATATTCATTTTTGCCGTTGACTTTCTGGTTGTTGTAAAATACTGTAGGAATGGCCTTATCATCTATCTGGGTAATATTCCCGGAAGGGTCATAAGTGTAATTCAGGTCCTGAAGCACCTCATTGTTGTTTTTCGTGCTACGAAGCTGATGGAGACGGAAAGTTTTGGGGTCATAATCGTATTTGGTAAGCACATTGTTTCCATACATTATACTCTTTCGTTGCCCCTTTTCATCATAATCTATATTTTGGACATAGTCCGTAGTGCTGCTTCCCTTTTTAAGACTTACTTTCTCCAAGAAGCCGGCCGGATTGAAAATATGGCTGGTTTCACTGCCATCGGGGTTAATGTGTTTTACGGGGCGGTTTACTGCATCAAATTCAGTTGATGAACCAAAAGTGTAGTCACTGCCTTCGAGCAGGTCATCCGGATTGGATACATCCCAGTTGGGTATGTTCTTATATTTTTTGGCAAAGATGCGTGTGGAGGAAAGCAGGTTCCCTTTGAAATCATAAGTGTCGGAGGTCACCTTACCTGCCGAGTCATATAAGATGGCGGCCTGTCCACGCAGGTTTTTTTGTTTATCATCTGGTTGGCCTTCGCCATAGATCAGGCGTTCAAAAAGTATGTTGACGGGTACAGTATCTTCACCTCCCCGTACCCATTTTTCAGTAGGGCGATGCAATGCATCATACTTAAATGAAAATTCATACTTGCGCTCATCCCAGCTTTTGACGGGGTTACCTAGGACATTGCTCAACATCCAGCGCCTGCCGGCATCCATGCTTTTTTGAGTTACTCTATGGCCCAGCATATCATACCTGTATTCCATGACTTTGTTGCCACGAGCGTCGGTTATGGAAAGGATGTTTCCTTCAATGTCAATTTCGGAATAGGTGTATAGCAGCTCTTTTTTCAGGTTGTTATCTGCATCTTTGAACCGGTTATGGTCAATCGCCAGTATTGGCCTGCCTAACGTATCCTGAATCATGCAGGATGGTGTGTCATAGTGTAGCTTGGCTTTGATGGCAGCTTTCTTCTCCGGGTTGTTGTCCGGGAGAGCCATCCGTTCGAGATACCAGTTGCTGTCGATTACGGTGTCATTGGTATCATAGGTGTATTGCTTCCAGGCATTAAATTCAACTTTGCTAAAGGTGCCGTCCGGGAGCTCTGTTCTGATCAGCCTGCCAACTGAGTCATAAAAAAGCGTAGGGCTTACACCCGTTTCTACCAGTTCTGGTGCATTTTCATACGCCGGAGTAACCGAAAAATAGGGCTCATACTGCTTTATGGGGTTGCCTTTATTGTTGAGTACACTTCGGCCATTGCCGACCCATCTCAATTGGTTGCCGGTATCTAAAGCTTGCACATCATATGATCCGTCGGGCTGTAAAGTGGCTTTTTTCGCGATACCAGCTTCAGCCTGAACCTTCTTCATGGCTACTTTGCCAAAGCCGTCGCTATACTCAAAGCTGATGCTTAAAGGACTTTCCGTACCTAGTGAAGCGTGTTCTTCTCTGACAATGCTGGCTACTACCACAGGCTTTTGATTCAGCAGATACACCATCCGGGCACTGGCGGATTGTAGTAAGCCGCGAGCAACACTTTCCAGCTGGGTATAGTTGCATATACCGCCACCCTGAGCTATTGCGAAGAAGTTATCAATCTGGGCCTGTTCGGGATCGTCCGTTATAGCACTGAGGCCAGAGAGGTTGTCCCCTTCTTCTCCTGTGAGATCATTATCATTGTCTTTGCCTTCTACCGAGGAGGCTTTTACCATGCCCAGCTCATCCGTAATAATGGATGAAATATTATCATTTAAGTCCCGGCTTTTTACGGGTGACAGTGTGCGGTAGTCAAATTGCAGCACTTGGGTCTCATTCCCCAAGGCATCCAGCGTGCGGTTAATGAATAGGTGCAGAGGATCGTAAAATACTTCGGATTTGGTGCCGAAAGGATCGGTATAAGCTGTAGGGCTTAAAAACCTGTTTTTAGCATCGTCAAGGGTTCCCCCGGTATCTACAAACTGCGTGGTTCCTGATCTGATCCACCAGTTTGTGTTGTCCTGATAAAATTTACCGTTGAGCATGTCACTATCTGTCACTTCGAACGCTGTGGCATGTTCGCTCGGCGTGAACAGATCCTGTAACAGGCTAGGGGTGTAGGCCAGTTGATAATTTTCGTATTGTAGTGGCCATTGTCCCAGCTGGCCATCGGGCAGGGGCGACGTCAGGTCATTGCTATAGAACTTGGTTTTGATATGCTCTATCAGTCTTTTCTGCGGTGTGGTGCCAGGTGCAATTTTATGGTATTCTAAGGCTTCCCAGTTATCAAAATCCTGAAACTCGCTGGGTGCGAATATTGATTTGTTTGGCGTCAGACCAGTGACTTCAAATGTACGTGTTTGCCAACCCTGCCTTAAAAGGTAGGTGTCTGGTGAGATGGAGTCATTGGTATAATCATTTTGAGCAAAGGTGATCAGGTATTTCTTTTGGGCATTTCTGGCGTGCATTTTGGCCACTCTGATGTGTGTGCTGTCGGTAGGTTCATCAGTGAGTATTTCTTCGTCCTTCCTTCGTGGGTATACAATAGCCACTGATTTGAGGATGTTTCCATAGTCATCTATTTCCAGGTTGAGGTTGTGGGCTATTCTCGGGTCTTCAACATTTCTTTCATAGCTGTAAGTGATGGCCTCGCTTTCTTTCACCACGAAGGCAGCGTGTTTGTTGTCCCCTCTGGGCTGGATAAGCTGGATATTACAATTGTGAGTGGCTACGGTATAGGGTGTTGCCTGCTTCCTGATATCCTCTGAACCTGGCGTTTCACCTGCATCCATAGCGAATACTTCCTGCCTCAGTACCATGCCCTTGCAGGCTCTTAAAGCTTCACGACACTCCTGGGCATTGAGGTCATCAACATCACTGTTTTTCAGGTTAGGAGAGGCTGTAATTATAGCATCAGGCAGTTCATATTCATCAGTCACCACTTCAAAGCCAAGGTCTTTCATGGCTTCGTACCAATATTCTTTTTTGAATTGGGTGAGTATCTTGTTTTTGTTGATATAGGCCCCTGTATGATACCATGTTTTGGTTAACACCGGAGGCTGATGGTGCTCTGGTTCAACCACATTGCTGGCTTGTGATGCAGAGAAAATATCAAAATACTCAGTATCCAGTTGCTCTACCCGACCAAAGCCCCTAAACTCTCTTTCGGCATGGTCGTAATAGCCATGATGATATGAATATTCGCTGGTAAATCGTACCTGAGTTACCTCTTCTGTTATTACAAGCTTACTCACGCACTGCACCGGGAATGGGAGTTTGGTAATCCACGGCATGCCTTTTTTCTTATCCGCGAGATAATAGGCTGTGGAACTTTTGTAAGCTATTTCGGTCTTTTTTCCTGTCCCGTTTTCAAAACAGACCATAATGTGAGGTTTCTTTCCTCCCATGAGGTCAATATATTTCATTGGGGCATGTTTATAGGCCGGTAGTGGGGAAGACCAGACCAGACACGAGGTGCCATTGCCCAGCAGGTCGGTTACATGGATTCTGTTGGGTTTTTCTGCCGGAAAGAATGGATCAATGAGCGTTGCACTACTCCATGAGTTACCACTGAAATTGAGATATGCTTTAAATGTATTGGTGCCGAGATAAATAATATCCGTGGCTCCCGTACCACTGATGTCTGCCAAGTGTATATAGTCAGAGTTATACAGGTCGGGCAGGTCGAATATAGGGGAATTGCTCATAGCCACTTTGGCTCCAAAGTACCCGTAACCCAGATTGGGCCAGTAGCTGATTTCTCCGTTGCGTATTCGTACAATGTCTGTAAGCCCGTCGCCACTCATATCTGCCAGGTAAATGCGCTGTTCCCGATCATGAAATACTATTGTGGGACCTTGCTCTTCATCATATGGCTTGGGAACATGCTGAGCAGGGCCATAGCCCTTTTTGCCCAGGTTCTCCCACCACCAAAAAGCCCCCTGATCAGATAGTAACACCTCTGGCTTACCATCGCCATTAATATCAAGCATGCGTACATTGGGGTCTGATAAGTTGATGTCCAGTTGATGGATAAATGCCTTAAAAGGCTCCCATTGTCCCGCTTCATCCATGGCAAAATAGCCTTGGGTGCCAGGCGAATTGATAGTTATTTGTTTCAAACCTTCTCCTTCAAGATCCTGTAGTTGAAGGGTGCCGCCACTCAGGCCTGAAAAAGAAGGCTTTGGAATGACTGCTTTGGCGGGGGTAAAGTGTAAATGCCCCTGTTCATCGGTGCCTAGGTTACTTTTGTAATACCAAGAATCTGCCTGTTCTGTAAGTATGCCATTGATGCCTTCACTGAATAAATCAACCCATTGGTAAGTATTGGAAAGGCCTGAGGGGGCATGCACCAGGCTGGTATCCTGCACTTCTTTGATTTCTGTATCCCAATGCAGCCACTGATAGTCGAAACTCATTTTAGGCAATGATTTTACCGAATAGCTACCATCCTGTTTTCTGATGTACCCGTTTTGGGTTACTCCTATCAGGTAAGAGCATTCGCAGGGGCGTGTTGATTTTTTTTCCAGCTCGGTAGATGGTAGGTATTCTGTATCCAGTGAGCGTACAAGAGTAGGTACACCAGCATTTAGCTCAGGGAAAGTGTGAAACATGAGTACCCTTTTGCAGCGCCGGTTTGTTCTTATTTCAAAGCCTGAACGATAAGAGGAAAAAGCATCTGGGCGATAATCCCAGGGTTCCGTTTCTTCCATAGAAGGTGTGGCCTCGTGATGTTCGCCATAGTCGAAAACAGCATCAAAGAAGTATGTGCCACCGTAGGCTGGAGACGTGTAGGGTTGATTGGGTTCCGGGTAGAAAGCATCTTTGTTGCCGTATCTTATTTTCTTCAGGTATTTGTTGGTAAATAGTGCTATGCCGTTGATCCTGTTCTTTTCAAATAGGGCATGGGGAACATTGTCAAGGTTCTCCTCTTTATATTCATAGTATATGAGATCACCTTTGTTGTCATATGAAAATTCCGGTAGCCATTCATAGATCCGGCTGCTATCGGCAGGGTCAGCAATGCGAGCGTTGGCAGTAGCACCAAAAAAGGTGACTACATTGGTATTGGAGGTCACTTTCCAAAAGGTGTTGTCACCTCCACTTATCTTTTCAATCTTTGAAAAAACACCTTCTATTCTGGGGCGATACTGCTTGATCGTTAACCCATTTTGCTGGGTGATGTTGATCTTCCAGTCTTCTCCCTCTTTATTAATAAGAAGAGGTACCAGGTCTTCGGCACCGGAGAGCATAAATGTATCTTCAGCATGTGAGTCCTGATAACGCGGGAGTTCTTTATCTGTTTTGCGCTTGATGGAGTTGATGCCCACTGACCAACCAAGGCCGAATATGCTGTTGCCGGCGCCGGAATTATAACTTAGACCGAGCGATGGCGAAAAATTATTTCTGCCAGAAGATAGAGGTAGGGGTATATTGAAACCAGCTGTACCATTGGCAGAGTTGATCTGAAATTTTTCGTCTATACCTTTAATGGCGCCACCACCTTTTGGTAGAGATATGGAAGGTATTTCAATGGCATTGGACTTGGTTGCACGTTCCTGAGACGGCGCGTCAATTCTAACGGAACCTGAGCTGTCAGAGTCATCATTGCTATTTTGAGACTTGTTTTTCATTCAGAGGGCGTTAGGTTTTACTACTTATAAAAACATGAACAAAGCAAGGTTTTGAATGACAATAACATTCCTGGTAGTACAAGGATAACCAGATACAATCAGGGAATGTTTAAAAGTGCTATGTGTAAAGGTAGTCCTTGGGAGTAGTGTCTTTCAAGGGGAAAAACCCCTGAATGTTTGACCCGGTGACTCAACTTATAAAGAGTACCAGGTTTGTAGGTCTTAAGAGTAGTTTGTGGTCAGGAAGTTAAGTTCATTTACCCAGTTAAAGGCAGCTTCAAGGGTGTAAAAGGGTTTGAATTTCAAGACTTCCTGACACTCTTGATTGGCAAGTATAGGGAGCACCACTTGATCGGGCTTTTGCATAATCAGAGCCACCCTGGCGTTTAGAAAGCAGTCAATATTCTCTTTGTAAAAGTTGGCAATGTCTATAGCCATGTGTGGGGGTGCAAGCAGATCGGCTTTTCGGTAATCTAGGATAAATTTTTTGACTCCTTGAGGGATCTTGCCTTCATTAATAAGCTGTGTCCAGTCAGATACGAGATCTTTGTATTCAATGTCTCCATAATAGTATTTGTAGAATATGCTAAACTCGGTATCATACCAATGTGTGATTTTTTTCATTATCCTTGTCTGAGTATGTAAAGCTGTTTGAGGCGTATTGCATAAGGTCACTGCTAATATAAGTATGCCAATAAAGTTGGTTATTTTGATAATGTCAAGTAATGATTATCAAATAGTTACCATTAGATTTGGATTGCTGTCACATTTGAAAATGCATAAACAATGGAGTTTTTGTGAATTAGTAAAAAGCCAGTTTGTCCTTTTTGAAAAATTCAATAAAATGGCGTATTTATGATTCAAAATTTGTGAATAGAGGCCTTTTGTTGAGTATCTGAAGGGGTAAGTTATTATTCAGGCACATTTCTACAGCGTATTCTCCTCATTTCTCTCATATTATAAGACTCTTAATTCTCTCCTATTTAACCCTAAAATAGAGGCAATGAGGGGTTGTTAATGTTTTTTTATTCAAAAATGGGCATATTCGTGTTCATTATTTGAAAATGCGCATTTTAACAAGCTTCATATTATTTTTTGTAATACATGTTTCTTATGGTCAGGTTGGGCTTGCCAAACGGGCTTTGAAGCAACTTGAAAAGGGGGACTGGGTGAAGTCGACTGTTTTGGTAGATAAGGCTTTAGAGAAAGATAGCCTGTTACCAGCCACTTTGTATGCCAAGTCCAGGGTTCTGATAGATACTACCAGCTTACGGCCGGAGATTGATTCAGCTTATTTTTTTATACTTAAGGCTCGCGTTGTTTATGATAGCCTTGATGAAAAAGTAAAGAAACAACATGTGAAGGTCGGCATAGATAGTTTGGCTTTGGAGTTATTGAAGAACCGAATTGACAGTATTGCCTTCCAACGGGCACTGAAGACGAACAGTGAGGCTGGTTTTGTCAATTTTCTTGAAAAATTCAGTACTGCGGCAGAGATTGAAAAGGCCAAAAGGCTTCGAAATGAATTGGCGTATGCTTCGGCAAAAGCTGAGAATACTTATAAAAGCTATCAGCTTTTTATGGAGAAATACCCTGATGCTAAGCAGGTTGGTGAAGCCAAACAGCGGTATGAAAAACTTTATTTTAGTAAAAGTACGGCTGATGGAAAACTTAGAAGTTACCTGAAGTTTCTTAAAGAAAATCCAGATACCCCTTATCGGTATGAGGCTGAGGTAAATATCTATGAAGTAATGACAGCGGATAATAGCGTAGATAGCTATATCAACTTCATCAGGCAGTTTCCAAGAAGTAAAGTGAGGCCAAGGGCTATAGCCTTTTTATACCATGTGCTCAAAGAGGAGGGGAAGTACCTGCCAAAATCTATGGTGACAGACTCGTTGGCCAGGGTTATAACACTGGAAGGTAGAACTTTCGTGCCGGTACTTGAAAATGGTAAGTATGGATTTATGGATACTCAGGGAAACGAGATCATATCTCCTGTATTAACCCGAATTTTTGAAGGCGAACTTTGTGGTGGGATCAGGCGCGATTACTTGCTGACGGGTGATGAAATAGTAAGCCCGGGTAATGCATTAATCTATGCAGGAAAATACGAACAGGTTGATGATCTTGGCTATGGTCTGTTAAAAGTACGCCATGATGAAAAGTTCGGAATAGTGCATAAGTCTGGCAGGGTATTGCTGCCGATTTTATATGACGATGTGAGGCTGCTCAAGGGTATCTTTATAGCGTTTAAACGTAATGATCTGTGGGGGCTGAAAACAATTTCGGGAAGGGAAATAGTTGGAAGCGAGTTTACGGATATATCCATTCATGAGACTTTTGTTATCCTTGAGAAAGGGGATCTTATATATGCAAAAAATATAAATTCGCTGATAGTTTCGGTAGATAATAAGAAACTTGATCTGGGGCGCGCTTACAGCGACTTTGAATTGGTGAATGAAACTCAGCTATGGCTGGACTCGGATAATGGGGAGGCTGTCATTGATGCTGAACTCCATGAGATCATTCCTTATGCTGATCAAAAAATAAAGATACTGAAGAAAGGTTTTTTGATTAATAAAGATGGACGGTACTATGTGCTGAATGAAACGTACAGACCTGTGGATAAGGAACCGGCTTTTAAGGCTAGTGTAAATGAAGCTTGGGTGGCTCTAAGGAGCAAAGCAGACTGGTTGCTTTATGATAAAGATAGTTATACGCTGCGAAGCAGGAATCTGGATTCTCTGAATTTGTTGGGAGACTACTATGCTGTTATGTATAGGAATGATTCTGTGGTTGTGGTAACCCGTGAAAAATCATTGCTATTATCTTCTGGAGAAAAGTTGTCATTACTTTCATCTGTAAATGCTTCGCAATACCTGATTATTGACGATGGCAGGAAAAAGCGGATCTATAACCCAATGGGGCAACTAGTGTTTAGTGGTACCTACGATGATGCCAAACCTCTGGGTCCTCATTATATTGTTATCTCTCAAAGAGGCCGTAAAGGTATATTGTCAGATAGCGCCCAGGTATTACTTAGGGCAGAGTATGATGCCATTGCCAACTATCAGGATGGTTTTGTTTCTCTGCTTAAAAATAAAAAATTTGGACTTTACAATAAGGAAGCGAAAGTTTTGATTTCTGCGGAGTATGAAAAAAACATTCATCGGTATAACGATTGGGCATTTATTGCTATGAAAAGAGATAAACTTGGTCTGATCAGCCAGAACAATGATCAACTTACGGATTTCGCTTATGATGAGATCATGTACTGGAGTGATAGTGTTGCTTTGGTAAAAACTGATTACAGGTGGTCTCTATACAATTTCCAGTCTAAGCAAACCATTGATGAGGGCATAAAGACGTTGCAAATAGTGGCTCACAATAATGAAGAGCAGATTGCCATTGTCTTAAGAGATACAGGGTATGGTGTGCTAAGCAATAGGAGGGGTAAGATTATTTCAGCAACCTATAATGATGTGATCAATGTTGGTACTGAAGCTGAACCCATATTTTTTGCTGAAAAGCACATAGCAGAGGCAGATCTATACATTGTCATTTATTATGATATGGCTGGACACCCCATTCGCAAACAAACCTTTGAAACAGCTGATTATCCGTTGATATATTGTGACAACTGATTGTGTTCGAAGGTGGTGCTATTCAGTTCTATTTTCTTAATATTGTGCGCATTGGATATTTTTGTTTATCCGTGTTACATTGAAATTAATCAGACTAATGAAGAAATTATTACTGCTTGTACTGTTTATTAATCTGGCTGTTATTGCTGAAAGTCAGGCCCAAAAGCCCAAGCTAGTGGTTGGAGTTATAGTTGACCAAATGCGTCAGGAGTACCTGGTGCGTTTTCAGCCTAGATTTGGAGAGGAGGGTTTTAACAGAATGATGCGTGAGGGATACGTTTTAAAAAATGCACATTTCAATTATGTGCCAACCTATACTGCGCCGGGTCATGCTTCTGTATACACAGGCTCTACCCCGGGTGTGCATGGAATCATTGGCAACAACTGGTATAATAAAGAATTGAAGCGAATGGTTTATTGCACTGATGATGAAAGAGAAAGTACAGTAGGTAGTCTTTCATCGAAAGGCGAAATGTCTCCGCACTATTTACTTTCGACCACCATAACAGATGAACTCAGGCTATTTACCAAAAGGCGATCTAAGGTTGTGGGTGTTTCTATCAAAGATCGTGGTGCCATTTTCCCTGCTGGCCATCTCGGTCAGGCTTACTGGTACGACAAGGAAACGGGAGATTTTATAACCAGTACTTACTACAGGGAGAAGCTTCCGCCATGGGTCAGTCAATTCAACAGCAAAAAGAGAGCGAATTATTATTTGTCTAAGACGTGGGAGCCACTTTATGATATAAATACATATACGGCTAGTGATTCGGACAGGTCAAAATATGAAATGCCTGTAGGCGATAGAGAGGCCGTTTTTCCTTACGACTTGTCTCAGAACAAGGAGGACTATGAAAGTTTGGCGACTACCCCTTTTGGTAATGATATACTAGCTGAATTGGCCATGGCTGCTATTGAAGGCGAAGAGCTTGGTAGAGGTGATGATACCGATTTTCTTGCGGTAAGTTTTTCATCTACTGATTATATTGGTCATCATTTTGGCCCCAACTCCATAGAGCTTGAAGATACTTACCTGAGGCTAGATAAGAATTTAGCTGAGCTAATAAGTATGCTTGACAGGAAGGTGGGAAAGGGTAACTATGTTTTGTTTTTAACCGCAGATCACGCTGTAGCTGAGGTGCCCCAGTATTTAATAGATAACAAGGTGCCTGCTGGCTATTTCACGGAGAATATTAAAGAAAAAGTGAGAGAAGCCCTAACATCAAAATATGGGGAAGGAGACTGGGTTGAAAACTTCAGTAATCTGCAGGTCTTTTTTAACAGAAAGCTTATGCTGGAGAGAAAGGTGCCTTTACATGAAGCTCAGGAGTTTGTAGCAGATTACATAATGCAATTTGATGGTATAGCAGAAAGTTATCCGGCATATGTTATTAACTGGATGGATTATGGTACTCAAGGCATAAAGGGACTTTTGGCCAGAGGCTATCACCAAAAAAGATCGGGAGATGTGTTATTCAGTCTGCAGCCAGGGTGGTTCATAGGTTGGGACAAAACAGGTACCACACACCACTCTGCATTTACTTATGATACACACGTGCCTATGCTTTGGTATGGGGCAGGGGTTAAAAAGGGGGAATCTTATCAGTACCATCCGGTTACAGATATAGCACCTACACTTTCCATGATGTTAGGTATAAAATTACCGAGTGCAGCTACAGGGCAGCCTATATTGGAATTGTTGCAAAAGTAGTCAGTACGATGGTGAACAATACGTTTTTACCTGCTTACAGTCAAAAATTAGCAGAAATGATAGCGTTTGTATACTAATTATTAAATTAGCCTCTAGCGTGCAAACATTGATGAACATAAAATATTCATATGCAAGAGCAATTTAGCAATCGCTGGGGTATAGTACTGGCCTCTTTGGGTATGGCCATTGGTGCTGGTAATCTTTGGCGATTTCCACGGCTTGCCGGGCAATATGGCGGCTCCTTCCTGATCCTCTGGATCGTATTTCTGTTGATCTGGTCTATACCACTCCTGATGGCTGAATTTTCCATCGGGAAAAAATATAAACTCGGCGTTATTGGCTCGTATGGTAAAATAGGTGGTAAAGGGATGACTTGGGGAGGCTTCTTTATAACACTTTGTACACTAGGTATTGCCTTTTACTATGCTATCGTTACTGGTTGGGCTTTGCAGTATCTTGGCCTGTCGACTAAAAATCTATGGGCGTTTATAGGTGGAGGCAATACGCTGGCTGATGAGTTGGCAGCAGATCCTACATATCTTGATCAGTATTGGAACTCTATAGCCAATAATAATCCCTGGACGATTGTCTTGTACATAATTGCCGTTATCGTGGGTATATTTGTGCTCACCAAGGGTATTCAGAATGGCCTGGAAAAAGCCAATAAAATTCTAATCCCTACATTATTCATTCTGTTGCTGGTGATCACCGTTATGGCGCTAAATATGGAAAATGGATATAAAGGCCTGGAATATATGTTCTTAATTGATATCCGACACTTTTCAAATCCGACCATCTGGATTGAGGCATTGTCACAATCTGCCTGGTCAACGGGTGCAGGGTGGGGTCTGATCATGACTATTTCTTCATATTCGCGGAAGAGTGAAGATGTTGTTTTAAATACTTTTATAGGAGGTTTTGGTAATAATACAGCTTCGTTGATGGCCGGAATGGCCATACTACCCGCAGTTTTTGCTCTGGCAGCCAGCGAAAGTGAGGCTATTTCTTATCTTCAAAGTGGTAATCAGGCCCTAACTTTCACTATCATACCTAAGCTGTTCGCGACAGTTAGTGGAGGTGCCGTGCTTTCTTTTATTTTCTTCTTTGCTTTCTTTCTTGCTGCTTTTAGCTCCCTGCTACCTATGCTGGAGTTGTTTATCAGTAACCTGAGGGATATGGGGATCACACGTACTTCAGCAGCAATCAGGGCTGCTGCATTTTGTATAGTTTTCGGGTTCCCTTCGGCATACTCGCTCAATTTCTTTAACAATCAGGACTGGGTATGGGGTATTGGACTTATTGTTTCAGGACTTTTAATTATTGTGGCGGTTCTTCGGTATGGGGTATCGAGGTTTAAGAGAGATTATATCGATTCAGATTCGGATTTTAATGTACCTTCAAAGTATTTTGCCATTGCCCTCATCTTTAATGTGTTCTTTGGAGCTATTCTGATCTATTGGTGGATGTCTCAGGGGTACTCTCAGAATCCCTGGTTTAATGATAGTGGAAGTTGGAATGTCTTTGATGTTTATAGCAATGCATCAATAGTTACGCAGTGGGCTATGGTGATCATCGCAGGAATACTTTTGAATAAATATTTATATAACACCTTTGTAAAAAATAAGTCATGAGTACAGCAGCAATAATATCTATGATCCTCATTGTTGGTACTGTCATGGGTGGCTTTATTTTTTTCCTCAGGTTAGCTATGAAAAAGGAGTCTGAGAGGAAAAAGGGTGCAGAGTAATCTGTTTTATCAGTTAGTCTGCTCCCTTTCAGAAAGACATGAGATATAAGTAACAAACCCTTAAGGTGATATGTCTTACCTTCCTCATAGTGCTTATTTCAACGGAAGGGATTAAGGAATATCGATTTTAGAAACGACAGGTTGTTTCAGTGCTGCGGCCTTTTTTAATCAGTAGAGGGTGATTGATTGACTACAATAGCTATTTGGTTGCCATCAGGATTAATGGTAAGGCGGGTTATACCTGATAAACCAAACTCAGAAAGATCAGCTACTTTAACCCAGTCTCTGTCAAAAGCAGCATGGAATTTATAAAGAGTACTGTCACTGCCCATAAACATGGTGCCATCGGGCGCCCAGCACATGTCTTCCGACCCATTCACGACATTAATGATCTTTCTTGTAGTACCAGCCACTGGTTCAAAAGATTTGATTTGCCAGGGGGCTTGCTCCTTGCTTATAAAACTGATCGACGAGGTGTTGGGTATTCTATGTAGTGATCGACCTATATTTGAGTGTTTGGGTGAACATTCATCTTTGGCAAGATTACAAATTTGTAGGGTAGGCGGTTCGCCCAATACAAATACTGCCAGTATATTTTCATCAAACCAGCAGTGATATCCTATTTTTAGGTCTTTAATTAAAACTTGGGACTCCTGCGTATCTTGAAAGTGTCTGTAAAGTAATTGAAGTCCATTGGTGTCAAGCCTGATATATGAAAAATCCTGGCTATTGGGAATTGGAGTGGGAGAGTATTCGCTGCCACCTTCTGTCCAGGTAAGCCAACTCCATGAGTATTCCTGAAATTCAACCTGGGCTATGTCGGTTTGGCTATTACGGGTTGATACGTAATACATCGAACCATCAGACAAAAAGTGAGGTTGGTTGTCGTAACCGACATTTTGATAGGTAACATTGAACGGATCCGAAATAGAATAGTCGGTTCCGTCATGGCTCAAATCAAACACATAAATTTCAGTGTCGTTTTGCGCGGTCCCAATTAAGGGATTAAAAAATAGCGCAGAGAGCAAGGACAAAAGTTGAGTTTTGGCAATTCGTCTCATTAGAATAGGTCTGTAAATTGATTGAGTGGGGTCTTCAATTTACATAATTTTTCAAATGATGTAACCTGTTTTGTAAATAATTGAAGGTTTTACAGTTTTAACTCTTGTTTTGCCCTTGTTCTACATGTTAATTACTCATCTTTTAATGAATCTACAGGGTTTCGTAAAGCAGATTGTATAGACTGCCAACTGATGGTACTTAGGGCTATGAAAATACAGATGAAGGCCGCTACAAAAAATACCCCGGGTCCCATCTGCATTTTATAAGCAAAGCCATCAAGCCACCTGTTCATAACAAACCATGATATGGGAATGCCAATGAGTACGGCTATAATAAAAAGTTTGATATAATCCTTAGATAATAAGGTTACTATGCTGAATAGCGATGCGCCTAATATTTTTCTGATACCTATCTCTTTAGTTTTTAAGGCAGCTGCATATGTCGTAAGGCCAAACAAACCCAAGCAGGCAATCAGGATCGCGAGTCCGGAGAATGCAGTGAAGATTTTTCCAAAACGTACATCTGCTTCATATTGCTTATTAAAGCTGTCATCCAAAAAACTGTAGATAAATGGACGCTGTGGAACTAAATGTGCCCATTGCTGTTCAATATCAGAAATAGTTGTGTTCATTTCATCTGCAGATACCTTTAATGATAAGTGGCGTAACGAATTGGATGGAGCATAGCGAATAGAAAGGGGCTCTACTTTGGTGTGGAGCGATTTGTAATTGAAATCCTTTACTACCCCTACTATTGTGCCCTCACGTCCCCATTGAGTGAATTTTTTACCGATAACATCGTCCATTTTTGTGTAGCCATACAATCTGGCGGCGGCTTCATTGATAATGAGTGCTTGCGTAGTATCTGAAGGAAAATCTTTTGAGAAAGCTCTACCCGCTGCCATTTCTATTTCATAGGTCGGAATAAAATCCTGATCGATCTCGTAAATTCCAGGGTTATGCATGATCATTTCACCGTCTGCAGATTCGATGGTTGTGCCTGCATTTGGAAAGAAAGCCCCGGGTACAGCTCTGGAGGCACTGACCTTACTAACTTTTGGATGTGCCTTTAGCTCAGCTTTGATAGACTCGGCTTGTCGCTGTACTGCACCATCCCAGCCAAAATCAATAACCAGCATTTGATCATCAGAGAACCCCAGGTCTTGTGTGCGCAGATGGTTAAGCTGTGTATAAATAACAGCGGTGCCTACAATTAGAGACATGGAAAGCGTAAACTGGAATACGACAAGAACCTTTCTTAATGAAGTGCCCCCTGAGGAAGTTTTGTAATTGCCTTTTAGTACCTGAGAAGATTTGAATTTTACCAAAATCCAAGCCGGATAACTGCCCGAAAGAAGCCCTATTAGAAGGATAGAAACAGCAAACAATAATGTGAACTGCCAGGAAAGCAAGTCTGAGAATAAAAGTGCTTTACCTGATAACTCTCGTGTGAATGGCAGTACAAGGGCTATTAATGCTATGGCTAAAGTGGCTGCCAGTATAGTTAACAATATCGACTCTAAAAGGAATTGGCCAATCAATGAGTGCCTTTGAGCTCCAACTGTTTTTCTCACACCAATTTCTTTTGCCCTTTCCATAGACCTGGCAGTAGAGAGATTCATGAAATTGATACATGCAATGAACAAAATAAAAGCGGCAATAAACGAAAATATATAGATGTTGGTGTAGCTCCCGGTTGTCCCTGGTTGTCTTGCTGCCTTGGAGTGCAGGTAAGCATCAGAGAGAGGTTCCAGGGCTATGGTATTATCCGCTTTGTACCATTCGGGTCCGTTGTGCTCAATGAAATCAGGTATCCTGCTTTCTAAGGACTCAATATGAGTATTTTCTTTAAGCAGGAAGTAAGTATAAAAATCGACATATCCCCATGCATCAAATATCTCTGGTCGCCAGATTTGAAATGTTGTCATAGAGATCAACCCGTCAAAAGTAAAGTGTGAGTTAGAGGGGACATCTTCCATAATGCCGGTAACTACAAACGTTTCAGTTTGGTCTATAGTAATGGTTTTTCCTAAAGGTTCGTCATAGCCAAAATACTTCATGGCCGTACTTAAGGTAAGTACAATGCTGTTAGGCTCTTTTAGTGCTGTTTTTGCATTTCCGGAAATGAGGTTCCAACTGAATATATCAAAAGCAGTCGAGTCAGCAAAAACCATATTGTCTTCCTGAAATCTTTTACTTCCATGTTCAAATAATAGCTCAACAGGACTGGTGAACCGGAAGTAGCTTTCTATTTCCGGGAAATCGGCTTTCAATGCAGGGCCTACGGGTGCACTGCCCCAAACCTGGAATTCTTCCGGGGAAGGCGGTGGTAAAGTTCCCGGGCTTTCCGCATTTCTATAGACATGCAATACCCTATATATACGATCGAAATTCTTGTTATAACGGTCATATGACAGTTCATCGTTAATGTAGAGCAAAATGAGCAGGCAACAGGCTATACCTATTGCCAGACCAGTAATATTGATTATAGAAAAGGCTTTATGCCTTAGTATATTTCTTATACCTACTTTGAAATAATTTTTGAACATTCCGTATTGGTTTAGTTGATAACTTCCTGATAAAGGACGAATGATACCGGGTCTAAAGAGTCGGGCTACATCTTTTGTGTAGTTCCATTTTGCCGCTTTTACTCCTTTTACTCTGGTAGTTGTTTCAAACCTTTCGATCAGGTCACCTTCAATATCCTCCAGGTAGTCTGGATGACAATACCAACGTAAAAAAAGGCTGGGCCAGCGGGGTGGGGTAGGGTTGCTTATTTGATCCATTATTTGTTTAATGAAAAGTTAGGGATTGCTTCCCAAAGACTAAGTCGTTGCTCTTTAACTTCGGTCAGTACATTTTTTCCGTAAGTGGTTAGTGAAAAGTAACGCTTCCGCTTACCGCCTCTTACATTGGTAGCTTCACCAAATTGCGACGATAGGTACCCTTTTTTTTCAAGCCGTCTTAACACGGTTTGTAAGGCTCCGATACTTACCTGCCTACCGAGCCTACTTTCCATTTCGTTGATAATGGCTACTCCATAAGCTTCATCAGCCAGAATTGCTACCGTCAGCATTACGATTTCTTCAAACTCTCCAAGATGATGTTTACTCATTTTTGTATATTTTTCTCAAATGTAGTTAAAATGATTTTCTATAAAAGAACAACGGAATAATTTTTTTCTTAAATGTAGTTTTTATGGAAGACAGGGTAAATGTACATTACCCTGTTTATTCTATTTATTCATCTTTAAGACACTTTACAGGATTGGCTCTTATTCTGATTGAAGGTTCTTTATCGGATTTAACAATGCAGCTTTAATAGTGCGATAGCTTACGGTAATGATGGTGATAGCAATTGCAGCCATACCGGATATTCCAAATACCCACCAGGAGATCTCGATTTTGTAATCATAGCTGTGAAGCCAGTTGCTAAAAATATAATAGGCAATGGGTGAAGCGATAAGACATGCGATGATAACCGGATAAATGAAATTCAGAGATAAGGTCCGCCAAAGGTTAGATAGTGAAGCTCCCAATACTTTTCTAATGCCAATTTCTTTAGTTCTTTTTTCAGTAATAAACGAGACAAGCCCGAACATCCCGAGGCAGCTGATAAAAATGGCGAGGATGGCAAATATAGAGACAAGTTTGCCAGCCCGCTCTTCAGCCCTGAACTTTGCACCATACTCCTCATCTATAAAATTATAGTTAAAGGGTGCTGACGGTGCAATACCTTTGACTACTGTTTCCATACGGGTTAAAGCTTCGGCAATGTGAAGTTCAGGGGTAAGCCTTACGAACATAAATGGGAGCTCATGATCCGTTAAAAACATTATTGCGGGTCGTGGAGCCTGGAAAGGGTCGCCTTTAATCATATCCTTAACAACTCCTACAATGGTAAACCTGTTGCCGCCAAAGTAATCTCTGGAAAAACGGAGCTCTTTACTAACAGCTTTGTCAAATCCCATCAGCCTTTTTGCTGATTCGGTAATAATAACTGATTTGGAAACGTCAGAAGGAAGGTCGCTGGTAAAGTCGCGGCCTTCGGTTATTTCCCAGTCAATTGTTTTTCCATAATCATAGTTGACCACTATTGTATTGAATGAGGGGTCAAATGAGGGCGATTTTCCATCCCAATCGAAACCATTATTATTTCCTAAGGTATTTGTGATGGGGTAATTAGCTTCTCCCACTTCCATTACAGCGCCCGATTTCTTTAATTCTGTTCTGAAGGTTTGGTATTTGCCATACATCTCTCCTGATCGCTTGGGAATTACCAAAAGGTTGGCCTTTGAATAACCTGAGGGACGGTCTTTGGCATGTTGGATTTGCTGATATACCAATATGGTGCCGCTTATGAGTAGTATGGATATGGTAAATTGGAAAATTACCAGTGTTTTTCGAAATAAAACCCCCTTTCTACCCGCATTGAATCCGCCTCTCAATGATTTTATAGGATGAAGCGCTGATAGGTAGAGTGCTGGGTAAGTGCCTGATAGCAGGCCCGTTATAAGGGAGAGGCCTATTCCAAATGACCAAAACCAGGGATTACTTACCGGAAGGGTTATTTCCTTAACTGCTATGTTGTTAAACCAGGGGAGGACAAGGGTCGCAATAATCAGGGCTGATAAAAAGCTTAAAAATGCTAGAAGGGAAGATTCAATTAGGAATTGACTCATGAGCTGCATGCGTAGAGAACCAAGGCTTTTCCTTATGCCTATTTCCTTAGCGCGCCTCTCGGCAGCTGCAGTACTTAAATTCATAAAGTTGATGCAGGCCAGAGCTAAAATAAAAATTGCAGCAGCACCGAAGAGCCAGACAAACTTGAGCCTTTTACCATTGACAGGTTGTCCATTTTCAAATTCCGAATGTAAGTGCCATTTATCCATGGGAAGAAGAAAAAGATATCGTTTGCCTGATTCTTCATCCGTATGGGGTAACATGAGTTCTTTGATCAGTGAGGATACTGTTGATTGTTTTACATTGGGTTTGGTTTGTACATAAGTGTGGATAAAGTAATTGTCCCAAGCTGTTAAGTCAGACCACCCATGGATGTAAAGGTCCAGTGGAGCAAAGTATGAAGCATTACTAAAACTGGTGTTGTGTGGGAGGTCTTGATATATACCTGCAACCACGAGATTGGTGTTACCATCCATAGTTATCGACTGATCCAGTGGATTTTTATCTCCAAACAGTTTTTTAGCCAGGGTTTCGGATATAAGTATGGAGTGCATATCCTTCAACCCATTGATGTCTCCTTTTAGCATATTTAGGCTGAATATTTTAGCACCTGCAGGTTGCATAAAGTACCCTGACTCTGTAAAGTGACCTTTATCAGAAGTGAAAATTCTTTCTTCAGGCCGTGAGCGTATCATGGCCACTTCGTCAAAATAATTAGAATAGTTATCCTTTAGCAAAGTGCCAAGAGCGGGAGGCAGGGAGGAACCAACCTTAATATCCTCTCCAGGACTGTGATATGCCATCATTACCTGAGAGATATTGTCCATATTGCTATGGTAGCTATTAAATGAAAGTTCATCGTAGGTCCATAGGCCAATGAGAATTACGACAGTCAGGCTAACCGTAAGTCCTCCCAAGTTAATTAATGAATAGCCTTTGTTTCTAAGAATATTTCTAAGACTGATCTTGAAGTTGTGTTGATACATGATGTTGAGTTTTGAGTTATTTGACCGATAATTTTTAATAGCAAATGGCCGCAGGTATTGGAATACCTGATACCAGTAGTTGACCTTAGCCCGCAGTACTGACCTGTGTACAGCGGTATAATGAAATTTCTCTTCCAGATCACCCAGTACTTCTTCTGCTAATTCCTCTTTTAGGAACCAGAGCAGTAGAACCTCAGCTAACCGGGGTGCCGTATGGTTGTTGTTATTATCCATTGGCAAAGCCTGGATATTGTTCCCAGAGTGATGTTTTGAAGTCCCGGGCTTCTATAAGCACTCGTCTTCCCGTTGCAGTTATGGTGTAGATGCGTTTTCTGCGCCCACCTCTTTCGGGAGATGAATTACCCATTTCAGAGGTTAGGAACCCTTTTTCTGATAGTCGGTTAAGTGTTGAGTGTACTGCTCCTATTGATACTGCCCTTTGAGTCTGTGATTCAAACTCCTCAGCAATTTTAAATGCATAGGCCTCATCTCCCAAAATGCCAACCAAGAGGAGTAGTACCTCTTCAAACTCTCCTAAACGTGTTTCTTTCATTATATTCTAAATTGTAGAACTAATATACAGAGTTAAATTTAATTTGTTCTGCTTTTTAGAAACATATGTTTGGTTGATGTGTGGCAAACGATTGGTTTCAGTGACTTTATAAAACCAGAAAAAATGATGTTAAATGTGATTATTTAGTATTTTGAACATCGTAAATCAGGTAGACAATGGCAGAAAATCAAGAAGGCAATTCTTTAGCAGATCAAAAAGCGAAAGCTCAGGAAATACTTGAGCGCAGTCGTACGGAAATAGCCGAAAAGCACGTGAAGACCTCCAGAAATACACTGTATGTTTTGGCAGCACTCTTCTTTTTATATGCCATCCTTTATGGTACTGGTGTATTGGCCAATGATATTGTGTCTTTGGTGTTTTACTCGATCATAGCAATTATTTACATTTTGTTAGCCTTATGGACGAAATCCAAGCCACAAACGGCTGTTATTTTAGGTTTGGTGTTGTATCTTCTGAACATTGCATTAATTGCCTCTATTGATATCAATACGCTTTATCAGGGGTGGCTGATCAAAGGTATAATCATTACTTATCTCGTACGGGGAATATTGGAGGCGCGTAAAATACCTAAGAAAAAGACAGTGGATACTGATACGCTTGATGGAGGCTTGGTGTAGGCGTTGGATAAATAGTCTTATTTGTTTTGAGGGGAGAAGAATTCGTGGCTCAATATTAATGTTTCATGATATTTGTCAAACAGGCTTAAGTCATTGTGTGTGCCTTGCGGTATAATCACCAGTTTCTTTTTACCAGAATAGGCCTTATGAAGGTTTTGTGCATGAGAAACAGGAATTAGGGCATCATTGCCTCCATGGATCAGCAGTATTGGACAATTAACAGAATCAAGCTTGCCGATGTTATCAAAATGGAACTGTAGAAATAGCGAAGGAAAAAGGAAAGGCATCTTTTGAGTAGCTAATTTTTTCAGGTTTGAAAATGGAGATTCCAGTACCAACCCTTTTGTGAGACGTTTACTGGCCAAGTCAGTGGCTATACCACTGCCAATAGAGCGTCCATAAATAATGATCTCGTCAGGGGAGAAGTCTTTCTTATCAGTTAGAAAGTGAAACGCAGCAAAGGCATCGAGGTATAAGCCTTTTTCTGTAATTTTTCCAGAACTCTTCCCGTAGCCGCGATAATCGATGATTAGAATGCTGTAACCGAGTGAGGTGAAGTCATCAGCTACTTGTTGCCAGCCCGCCAGACTTCCTGCATTGCCGTGGAAGTACAAGATAACCTCACTTTTATTACCAGGAAAGAATAAGGCATTGATTTTCTCCTGATCTTCGGTGGTAAGAAATAATTCCTCTCCACCTTTAGCGAGGTCAAACCGGAAGTTTTTTGGTAGCTTTTCCGGATGGAATATCAATTTCTCCTGGGATAGAAATGCGGCCATAACGAGTATCAGATAAAGCGTAGTAGCTATAAAGATGAGTTTTTTAAGGCGATTTCCCATCTTCATAGATTTACAAATTAAGCCGTTTGCATTTGCTCATTCAGCACTTCAAGTCCTTCTTCAAAAGAATGAGGTTCATACCCCAGATCCTTGCGGGCCTTATCAATGATAAACCCTGTTTTTGGAGGCCTCTTGGCGGGCTGTTTGAACTTCGATCCATCTGTTTTGTGAATCAGGCTTTTGTCAAGCTTGAAGAAATCAGCGGTTTTGATAGCCATATCATATGGCGTAAGCATGTCTTTGCCGCTAATGTTGTAAATGCCCTTGGCCTTCTTTTTGGCAATGAGATAGCATCCTATAGCCAAATCTTCAGCAAGTGTAGGCGTACGCCACTGATCATCCACTACATTAATTTCTTTGCCATTTTCGAGGCTGTTCTTTACCCATAAAATGATATTGGAACGACTCATATCATTAGCAATACCAAATACCAGTACAGTCCTGGCAATTGCCCAGGAGATATTACTATTGATAATCAGGTTTTCAGCTTCCAGTTTGCTTTCTCCATAAAAATTCACTGGATTGGGCTTTTCATTTTCGTCCAATGGTCCATGGGAGCCATCGAAAATAAAATCTGTTGAGCAGTGTACCAGGTGTGCTCCGGTTTCTTCACAAGCTTTGATCAGATATTTTACTGAATTGACATTGAGATCAATACAACCTTCTTTTTCGGTTTCACACTGATCTACATTAGTCATGGCGGCTGTGTTAATGATAGCGTCTGGTTTGTATTTGCCTACCACTTCTAACACAGCTGCCTCATCGGTAATATCCAGCGGGTGGAACTCATAGTCGGCATAATTTTCAGGAAGCCGGTCAGAGTTTCTTGCTGTGGCAATTACGTCAATGTCCGTTTTGCCTGACATTAATTTTACTAGTTTTTGACCTAGCAGACCGTTGGAGCCTGTTATCAGTACCTTCATTACTTGTCTTCTTTTGGAAATTCGTAACCGTAGAGTTTGGTTATTTTTTTCTTTGGCATTTCTTCTACTTCAACCATCATTCTGATGTCAGAAGTAGGACGATCACGCTGGTCGGTAGGTTGAGCAGCTATTTTGTCAATAACCTCTAATCCATCTATTACCTTACCGAATACAGTATATTCATCATCGAGATGAGGTGCTCCACCTATCGTGGTATATGTCTCTAATCTTTCGGGGGCAATTTCTTTGGTAAGGTCCATTTGCATTACTTCAGAAATGTAGTCGCGCATCTCTATCAGTTTATTGCCGTAGGCTTCAGGGCCTTCTGTCTGGTAAATGTTAATTAACATTTGTTTTACAGAGTCCTGGTCTCCTCTTTCCATGAGCTGTCTGGCAGCAGCGCCACACTTATTCATATCGGTAGTAAGCTCTTTTTCAGTCCATTTCTTGCCCTGAACAATGTAAAACTGACTGCCGCTTGATTTTTTCTCAGGGTTGTTAGTTCTGGCGGCCGATAAGGCTCCTTTGGCATGGTAGAAGTCTTTGTCGAATTCGGCTGGAATTTGGTATCCGGGGCCTCCTGAACCAAGCGGCCTGCCAGGTTTTGCATTTTTAGAATCAGGATCTCCGGTCTGGATCATGAAATCTTCAATTACTCTATGGAACAACAAGCTGTCATAAAAACCCTCTTTAGCCAGTTTAACGAAGTTTTCTTTATGCTGGGGAGTCTCATCATAAAGAATGGCGTGCATATCGCCGTATTCAGTTTTAATGGTTATCAGGTAATCTTTTTCTGAAGCGCAGGCACTAAAAAGCATTGTACCAGCCAGCAACAGCATCAATAAGAAGTTACTTGCTCTCATGAGTTTGTTTTTGATTTAACTTTTCTTTTATATCTTCTAAAATTTTATCTCCACCTGCTTTTAGCACTTCTTCGGCCAGTTCCCGACCAATGGATTCAGCGTTTTCTGCAGACCCCATAATTCTTTTTCTTATGATTTTTGTTCCTTCCAGATCAACTATCCCACCTTTTATAGTGAGTGTATCTTCCTGAAGATCTGCAAGTCCAAAAACAGGTATGCTACATCCTCCCTGAAGTGTTTTCAGGAAGCCTCTCTCACAACGCAACCTTTTTTCGGTATTTTCATGGTTTACATATTTGCGTATAGCCTGCCTTTTCTCTTCGTGTAGTGAGGTGTAACATTCTACCGCTACGCTTCCCTGCCCTACAGGGGGGATAAATTTATCCAGTGGCAGTTTTGAGATTATCATGTCATCGTAGTCCATGCGGTGTACACCCGCGTAGGCCAGAAGTAGGGCATCACATACACCATCTTTCATTTTGGCGATACGCGTCTGTAGATTGCCTCGAACGGAAACCGTCTTCACATGAGGATAAAAATGTTTTAAAAGGGCTACCCTGCGAGTAGAAGAGGTGCCCACCACAATGTCCTCTTTGTCTAGAGAAAGGCACATATCCATACCCACCAAAACATCATTTACTACTTCTCGTTCTGTAAAAGCAATCAGCTCAAAGCCTTGGGGCAATTCTGATTGCATATCTTTAGCGCTATGCACGGCAATGTCAATGTTACCAAGTTGAAGTTGTTCTTCTATCTCCTCGGTAAATACCCCTTTACTTCCTATCTTGGAAATTGAAACATCTAATATTTTATCACCTTTTGTATCAATGGTGATTATTTCAGATTCAATTCCTCCTTGCTTTAGCAAAGCTGCCACGTGATCGGCTTGCCAAAGGGCCAGTTTGCTTCCTCGCGTCCCTATTCTGATTTTTTCCATATTATTTGATTATTCTGGCGATATGTAATGAAAGATCTAAAAACACCATTTTTGGGCTTGCATTTCGCTCTAAATGATAATGTGCTTCATTAATTAATGAAGAAATTCTGCTCACCTTGTCTCCATCCATGACCTTACTGAAATTTTCGATAAAGCTATCGATTTTACCACTGACTCTTTTAAGTTGTGGTGCGGCCTGGTAAACCAGTGATTCGCGCAACATGTTCAGGGCGTACACAAACAAACTCTTTTGAGCCACTTTGTTCATGCTGTGGAACTGGTCACTGCGGTTGACAAGCTGAGTGTAGTCTTTTTTGAAGCAGTCTCGCATCCAGTCGGTAAATAACTGGTGACTGTTATCTTCAAGGTTGCTAATTAGTTTAATGGCCTGGTTAAGGTCTCCGTCGGCTAAATGGGCAAGTTCTGCTGCCTTTTGCGAATCAACATTATACTGCTCTACAAGCGTAGCGGCTACATTTTCGTCAGTATATTTGGGTATTGTAACAATCTGAGTCCGTGAAAGGATTGTAGTTAATAGCTTTTCAGCATCATTGGAAACTAGTAGGAAAATAGTTTGCTCTGGTGGTTCCTCTAGTATTTTTAATATGCCATTGGCTGCAGAGGGGTGCATATACTCTGGTAGCCAGATGATCATAATCTTATAGTCACCTTCAAAAGCCTTTAGAGATAGATTTTTAACGATCTGACGGCTTTCTTCCTTTGAAATATTAACTTGTTTGTCTTCACCTCCAAATACACTTGTCCAGTTGTCAAGGTTTCCAAAAGGTGATTCTGTAAGGAATGTTCTCCACTCTTTCAGGAAGCTCGTGCTTACGACATCTTTCCCAGTAATATTTTTTGTTGCACTCACAGGCATAACAAAATGCATGTCCGGATGAATGAATTTAGTATTTTTAGAACAGGAAGGACACTTTCCGCATGAGTCGGTTTCGCTTTTGTTGGTACAATTGAGGTAGGCGGCAAAGGCCAGAGCCATAGGTAGGTTAGGGCTACCCGGTTTGCCTAAAAACAACTGTGCATGAGCAACCTGTCCATGGTTTACAGCATTGATTAGCCTTTCTTTAACATCTTCCTGCCCCTTGATATTGGCAAATTGCATAAGCTTTATTTTTTCTCCCAGTACCTGAATTCGGCGGTTATATCAAAAACATTTTTTATAATATCCTGTTCGGAGCTATCATATATCATACCACGTCGTTGCATGACCACATCTATAACTTCATTAACCCTATCAAGTTTGTAGGTAGTAAAGCCATTGGCACCACCCCATGAAAAAGATGGAATGAAGTTTCTTGGGAAGCCTGAGCCAAATATGTTGGAAGATACCCCTACCACGGTTCCGGTATTGAACATAGTATTGATACCACATTTCGAATGGTCTCCCATAATCAGTCCACAAAACATTTGGTCTGTATTTTTAAACCCACGTTTTTGGTAATCCCAAATTTTAACATCAGCATAGTTATTTTTGAGGTTAGAGGTGTTGGTATCAGCTCCTAAATTACACCACTCTCCGATAACGGAGTTGCCTAAAAAACCATCATGGCTTTTGTTACTGTAGCCAAACATTACTGAGTTACTCACTTCACCACCAACCTTGCAGTATGGTCCTATTGTGGAGTCTCCACGCATTTTAGCTCCCATGCCTATCTGGGCGCCTTCACATAACGCTAAAGAACCTTTGATAATGGCGCCTTCGTTAACTGATGCATTTTTACCTATATAAACAGGGCCGGTTTCTGCGTTGATAATTGCAGCTCTTATACTGGCTCCCTCTTCCACAAAAAGGTTTTCTTCTCCATAAACTACAGTGTGAGGATCTATAATATCCTCAGAGATGCGATCGTGTGTGAGTAGGTCAAAATCAAGCCTGAGTTGGGCGGCATTTTCATTGAATATTTTCCAGGGCTGGTCAATAATTACAGCCTCACCAGCGAATTGCTGTTGCTTTAATGTTTTTAGATGGTCATATTTATTTGAGCTGGTGTGTGCCGCCAGTATAGTCCCATCTTGTGCTAATGCTGTTTCAGCAGGCAGAGATCCTATTGCCTGTATTAACCCCTGGTTGGGACAAAGTGCTCCATTTATCCATATTTGGTTACTGCCGCTCAGGAAAGGATATTTTTCCGTAAGGTAGTCAGTAGTGTGAAAGGAAATATTACCTTCTAGCCTCTTATCCCACTTGTCAGAAATGGTGAGTATTCCCACGCGAATTTCTGCTACCGGTCTGGTAAACGTTAGCGGTAAGAGAGATTGTCTGATGAAAGGGTCATCGAAGAGAATAATATTCATGTATTTCAGTTTACCGTCAATGGGGTCTTGCGCAGCAACATGCTACAAAAACATATCCCGGCCTTTATTGGTCTTGTAGCTCATTTGAGCAGGGATGGGTTTGCTGTTTTGTTGCTTCACAGTACAAAAATAAAAAAGTCTTCAAGATAAGTTTATCCTGAAGACTTTTAATTCAATGTTCTATAATAGAATTACTTCTTCCTGTATTTTCTGTTAAATTTCTCAACTCTACCGGCAGTATCCACAAATAGTTTTTTACCAGTATAGAATGGATGAGAAGCAGAACTAACTTCAACTTTTATCAAAGGGTATTCGTTACCGTCTTCCCATTTGATAGTTTCTCCAGTAGTCATTGTAGACTTCGTCATGAATTTGTATTCACTTGAAGTGTCGTAGAAAACTACGTCTCTGTATTCCGGATGTATGTCTTTTTTCATTTTATATAAATACCTTTTCTGTTCAATCTTCCCAAAGAGGGCACAAAATTACCTATTTAAAGTTTAAGTGCAAAACTTTTCAAAACTTTATTCTGTAAAGATAAACACTATTTTTCCTTATTTTGCAGGATATTCAAATTTCTTAAGTGATCTGGAGGAATATTGCTGCTATATGAAATGTGCAAGTTGCCAGTATAATCTGGTGAAGCTTGCTTTGGTCTTTCCGAATTACACTTGAAAGTTAATACATATTATATGAAACGTCTCCTTTTAGTTTTTTTATTTATGGGTCCAGGGATGCTGCTAGCGCAAAGCACTAATGCACCTCTGAACAGTGATTATTATCATTTAATAGATAGGTATGAAATTCAAAGGGGTAAGATATACCCTGATTTTTTTAGTGCCTGGAAGCCTTATCAGAGAAAGTATATTGCTGAGTTTGTCGATAGCCTTAAGCATAGCGATGTGCAATGGTCGGCAACTGACAGGTTTAATATTGAATACTTGAGTAATGATAACTGGGAATGGGCGGATAGTTCCGGCAATACAAGTCGCAAGCCTTTTCTAAAACGCTTTTATAGGCTGAAGTCTGATCTTTATCACGTAAATACAAAGGATTTTGACTTACACATTAACCCTGTACTATACTTTGGGGGAGGTAGAGAAACGGAGAGTGAGGAGAAAACTTTTATTAACACCCGGGGAGTGGAAGTAAGAGGAATGATAGATCGGAAGTTAGGATTTTATTCATTTATAGGAGAAAATCAAGCCATATTCCCACAATATACGAGAACTTATATTTTTTCAGGCAATAATGTGGTGCCACATGAAGGGTTCTGGAAAAAATTTAAAGATAATGGTGTCGATTATTTCACTGCCAGAGGTTATATCAGTTTTGCAGCTACCAGGCATATAAATTTACAATTTGGTCACGACAGGTTTAAAGTTGGGAATGGATACAGGTCAATGATACTCTCTGATTATGCTCCTGCGTATCTTTTCCTGAAAATGCAAACTCAAGTATGGAAAATAAACTATACCAACTTGTTTACGGAA
The DNA here is from genome assembly GCF_016775155.1 of Fulvivirga marina. Taxonomy (GTDB): domain Bacteria; phylum Bacteroidota; class Bacteroidia; order Cytophagales; family Cyclobacteriaceae; genus Fulvivirga; species Fulvivirga marina. The sequence continues at coordinate 377,186 of NZ_JAEUGD010000042.1, forward strand.
ATGACAGCTGACGTCCTTACATCAGGCAAATCTCTGGTAGGTAATGGCAGATACCCTAAAAAATATATGGCACTGCATCACCTGGGTATAAACATTGGTAAAAAACTAAATGTGGGTGTATTTGAATCCGTGATTTATAGTAATGCAGATTCATTGAGCGATGGACATATAGAACTGAAGTATCTTAATCCTATCATTTTTTACCGGGCAGTTGAACAACAGAATGGAAGTTCGGATAATGTGCTTTTGGGTATGGACTTTAAATGGTTGGCTGCAAAAAAAGTTTCATTCTACGGGCAGTTGGTTCTGGATGAATTCCTGCTTGAAAATCTTAAGGAAGGAGATGGCTGGTGGGCGAATAAGTATTCGGTTCAATTGGGTGGTGAATATATTGATGCTTTTGGTCTTAATAATCTTGATTTGCAGTTGGAAGGTAACCTTTCAAGGCCTTACACCTATTCCCATGGAGATATTTACAATAATTACTCTCATTACAGACAGCCTTTGGCGCATCCTCTAGGGGCGAACTTTACAGAGGTTGTAGCACTGGCAAGGTACCAGCCTCTGGGAAGGTTAACACTGACAGGGAAGTTGATCTTTGCTAATTATGGATCTGATACTACTGGTGTTAATTATGGAGGCAATATATTAAAAAGCAATACTACCCGGGAAATGGATCGTGGTAATGAAATTGGTCAGGGAATAGGTAATGATCTTTTCTTTGCTGACTTTACAGCTTCCTATCAATGGAAACATAACTTTTTTATTGACTTAAAGCACCTTTTTAGAAAGGTGGATAGTGACTTACCTGCACTGAATCAAAAGACTAACTACACCTCAGTTGCACTGAGGTGGAATATTCCCCAACGTTTAAACGAGTTTTAGGAGTAAAGACCTAAATTGCAAAATCTTTTGATGAAGGAAGGATCGATGGGTCTTCGGAATGAAAAATAATTGATGAAAACATTTTTTAGAGTATTTAGATACGGACGCAATCTGGCGGCATTCCTGCCGCAATATGCAACCTATATTTTATTGGCGGTTGTTTTTAGTGCAATCAATTTCACTTTGCTCATACCATTGTTGAGCGTTTTATTCGGAACTGAAGGAGCTAAGGAAGTTTCTGATCCGGGAAAGCTTGAGCTGAGTACTGATTATGTGGTTGATTACTTTTACTACACCTTCGGTAGTATTATTGAACAACACGGTAAACAGGAGGCACTCTTGTTTGTGTGTATTATAGTTATCGTTTCAGTATTTATTACCAATATTTTTAGATATCTGGCTACTATTATTGTAACTAAAATCAGACTTGATGTCGTGAAGTATCTTAGGATGGACATCTATAATAGGGTGGCATCTATGCATTTGGGGTATTTTACCAATGAGAGAAAAGGTGATTTGATGTCACGGATTACGAATGATGTTCAGGAAGTTGAGGCTTCTATTCTAAGTAGCCCAAAAGCCCTGTTTAGAGAGCCGGTTACTATTATTATTTATTTTATTTTCTTGTTTACCATTTCGGCCAAGTTAACCATTTTTACCATACTTGTGTTACCTGTTACGGGTGGAGCATTGGCAGAAATCGTAAGACGGCTTAAAAAAAGAGCAGTTCAAAGCCAGGAGTCTCTTGGGCGTATAGTTAATATTCTTGACGAAACATTGGGGGGTATGCGTATTGTGAAGGCTTTCAATGCCAGAAAATATGTAACAGATAAAATTGACAAGGAAACAGATTATTATCGGAGCGTGAATCTGTCGTATTCTTACAAAAGGGAGCTGGGGTCTCCGGTTTCTGAATTTCTAGGCGTAGGCATTGTTTGTATAATTATTTATTATGGCGGATCACTGGTGCTTTCAGCTGATGGAAGCCTTGACGGCCCTCAGTTTATAGCCTATCTGGCTATTTTCTCTCAGATCATATCTCCTGGTAAGGCATTTGCGGCAGGTATATCAGGGTTGCATAAAGGTATTGCATCGGCAGAGCGAATCTTTAAAGTAGTTGACTCTACCCCGGCGATTGTCAATAAACCGGATGCTGTTGAGATCAAAGAGTTTACAAAGAATATCATTTTTGATCATGTTAGTTTTGCTTATGACAAGGAAAAGGTGTTAAAGGATATCTCTTTTACTGTGGAGAAGGGCAAAACTATAGCACTGGTGGGACCTTCGGGTGGTGGTAAGTCTACCCTTGCGGATCTTATTCCAAGATTTTATGATCCTACTGAAGGAGCTGTTAAGATTGATGGTACTGATGTAAAAGATTATGATGTAGAGTCTGTTCGTAAATTAATGGGTATAGTAGCGCAGGAATCCATACTTTTTAATGATACTATTTTCAATAACATTGCTTTTGGTATTGAAAATGCAGACCGTGAGAAGGTTATTAATGCTGCTAAAATTGCTAATGCGCACAGTTTCATCGTGGAGATGGAAAACGGGTATGACACCAATATAGGTGACAGGGGTATGAAACTTTCCGGTGGTCAAAGGCAGCGGATAAGCATTGCCAGAGCTGTAATGAAGAACCCTCCTGTACTGATTCTTGATGAAGCAACTTCTGCTCTGGATTCTGAGTCGGAGAAGCTGGTGCAGGAAGCGCTGTCGAACCTGATGAAGAACAGGACATCGATAGTTATTGCACACCGGTTGAGTACAATACAACACGCGGACGAAATACTTGTTATACAAGGAGGAGAAGTGGTTGAGAGAGGTACGCATAATGAATTAGTGAACCGCGACGGGTTGTACAAAAAATTAAATGTGATGCAGAATACTTAATAAATTTTCTTTACTTTTAATTGTAATGAGTTTATCGTTCATGCTATATTGCCAGTTGTCTAAACGAAGAGTTTTATGAGAAAACCAAGGTCAATTTTTTATATAATTTATTTCCTATTTCATATCGGCCTTTTATTGGTGTCTATTTATGTGAATTACAAATCGGAAGACTTTGAGTTTCTTTTAAAGCTTCGTGAGAGAATGGACCTTATGATCTATGTTACCATATCCGGTCTTATTCTATTTTTTATAGATATCGTTTTGATTTCGATGGAAGCAAGAACTCAAAAAAAGGCCAAAGAGAAATTGGAACATGAAGTTAATTCGCTAAAAGCCAAAATGTTTGACTTGCAGGAGGCTACCAGGTCAGCTTCTTCTCATACCGAAATGGAGCAGAAAGAACAGAAAGAAGACCAGGAATAAGACAGTATGGATAATAACCAATTAATAAAACAGGAGCTGCTTCAGGCTTCTGACGTGCTTGATAAATTTTTAACAGACCCCAATAGTTTTAAGCAAATCAACGCAGCGGTTGACCTTCTGGTTGCTGCCTTTAGAAATGGAGGTAAAGTTATATCGTGCGGCAATGGAGGTTCGCACTGTGACGCCATGCACTTTGCTGAGGAGCTTACAGGAAGGTTCAGAGATGAACGTGCCCCACTTCCTGCCGTAGCGATATCAGATCCGAGTTACATGTCATGCGTTGGTAACGATTATGGCTATGAAAGGGTTTTTTCCCGGTTTACGGAAGCATTTGCCGGGGAGAATGATGTGCTATTGGGAATAAGTACTAGTGGAAAATCTAAAAATGTAATAGAAGCTGCAAAGGCAGCTAGAAAAAAGGGTGCTAAAGTAGTAACCCTTACTGGAAATGGAGGAGGAGAGCTTGCTGAGCTATCCGATGTAGAAATCCGAGTGCCCTATTTTGGTTATGCAGACCGTATCCAGGAAATTCATATCAAAGTCATACACATAATAATTTTATTGATCGAAAAATCTTTATCATAGAATGCTGGCAAAAACGTTTGGGGCCGCCGTTTATGGCGTAGATGCCAAAGTCATTACCATAGAAGTAAATGTAGGGCAGGGTACAAAATTTCATATGAGCGGGCTGCCAGACAGTGCCGTAAAGGAAAGTGAACATCGTGTTGAATCAGCCATAAAAAATCATGGTTTCAAAATGCCACGTATTAAGGTGGTTGTTAATCTAGCCCCCGCTGATATACGCAAAGAAGGAAGTGCCTATGATCTTCCGATTGCACTATGTATTTTGAAGGCCTCGGGTCAGATCGTTGCCGAAAAGCTTGATCAGTATATGATTATGGGAGAGCTGTCGCTTGATGGTACGCTCAGGCCTATCAAAGGGGTGTTACCTATTGCCATTGAAGCAAGAAAGAATAAATTCAAGGGTTTCGTACTACCTAAAGAAAATGCCAAAGAGGCCGCTATAGTCAATGATATTGATGTAATTGGAGTCAGCAATATTAATGAAGCTGTAGAGTTCTTTGAGGGAGATAGAGAAATTGAGCCATTGGAGGTGGATACCCGTGATGTGTTTATGGCTGAACTTAACAACTATGATGTTGACTTTAAGGATGTTCAAGGGCAGGAAAATATAAAGAGGGCCTTGGAAATAGCGGCTGCCGGTGGGCATAATGTGATCATGATAGGTCCCCCGGGAGCGGGAAAAACCATGCTAGCTAAGCGACTTTCTTCAATCTTGCCGCCGTTATCCCTCCATGAGGCCTTGGAAACGACAAAGATACATTCAGTGGCAGGCAAAATGGGATCAGATTCATCTTTGATATCGACACGCCCCTACCGTTCTCCTCACCATACTATCAGCGATGTAGCGTTAGTTGGAGGGGGAGGTAACCCTCAACCAGGTGAGATATCATTGTCTCATAATGGTGTATTATTTTTAGATGAACTGCCCGAGTTTAAAAGAACAGTGCTCGAGGTAATGCGTCAACCAATGGAAGAAAGGAGGGTGACTATTTCCAGGGCCAGAATTTCGTTGGATTACCCAGCTAACTTTATGCTCATAGCCAGTATGAATCCATGCCCTTGTGGGTATTATAATCATCCGGAAAAGGAGTGTGTCTGTGCTCCGGGGGTAGTACAGCGGTATCTAAGCAAAGTAAGCGGTCCGCTACTGGATAGGATTGACCTTCATGTAGAGGTTACTCCAGTGTCATTTGATGAAATGACAGCAAACAGGAAAACAGAAAGTAGTGAAGAAATACGGGATAGGGTGATCAGAGCCAGAGAAAAGCAGGCTGAGCGATTTGAAAATAATGAGTCTATTCATTCCAATGCAATGATGCCCTCTCATAGGGTGAAAGAGGTGTGTGAGATCAATGAGGCAGGCAAAACATTGCTGAAAACAGCTATGGAAAAGTTAGGACTTTCTGCCCGGGCCTACGACAGAATATTGAAAGTATCAAGAACCATAGCCGACCTGGCAGGTTCAGATCAAATTAAAATTGAACATTTGGCGGAGGCGATTCAATACAGAAGCCTGGACCGGGAAGGCTGGGCAGGTTGATTGACTATAAAAAGAAGCTGCCTTAGAAGGGACAGCCTCTTTTTCAGTTTTCTTTAAATTACTTTCCTGTTGTTGAGTGTTTTACCTATTAATCGAGCTACTCCAGATAACTTGAAGTGCCCCTCCTCTAGAAAGCCACCCTTAACCCTCCCAATAGTAAAGCTCCATTTTCATCAGCTCCCATAAATTCACGGCTTTGATCATTAAGTGCATTTCTGGCATTGATATATAGGTTGATATTTTTTGTAATGTCATACGAGATTTTTGCATTAAGAATGAATTTGCTGTCAATTTCCCCAGAAGTGGTTGCAGGGTTCATCAGACTGTAAAAACTGTACTGATGCTGGCGGCTCATGTAATAAGGGTTAAGGTTAACATTAAGCTGCTTAAACTTATAATTGACATAAATACCTCCAAATAAAGATGGTGTTTGATCATTGGATACCGTAGCTGTATTGTTAATGTTATTGACAGGGTCTACTGCTTCGGTATTGAAACCTGCAGGCATATCCTCAACCTCAGTTTTCTGCCAGGTTATAAATGGTTTGACTTGAAGTTTGTTATTGGGTACATAATTAGCTGATAGGGTAATTCCATTTTGAATGGCTTCGGCATCTATATTTTGAAAATAAAAATATTGAGAAGCCTCTGCGATGTAAGGTTCTGGAGCTTTACCTTGAAGCATGAAATAGATGTCTTTTCCTGTTTGCCTGAAAAGTTCAACATCAAACTCCAGGTTTCTCATGATTTTTGAACGGAAGCCAAGTTCCATCATACGTATTTGAAACAGTTTCATATCTTTATTTCCAGAGTAACTGATCAAAGCTTTTGCTTCCGGTACATTGGGAATTGATACTTCTCCATATATGTTGGCATAATTAGGACCTATAAATGAGCCACTATTGGATTTTGAATAAACAGCTCTTACCACATTATTTTCATTCATGTGGTACGTTCCGGATAATTGATAGGCTACGTAAATATCATCGGGTGATGAGAACTTATCAAGCCGGGTTCCCCCAATGAGCCTTAAAGATTCAGTCAGGTTATAGTCAACACTCATTGAAAGAGCGGAATTTGTCATTGTTTGCTTTGCATTAAGAACACCAACTACCCCTGATTGTGGTAGTACGTAATCTTTGTCACTGTAAGTGGCTGACTGATAAAATGCACCTGGCCTGATGGATAAGTCATCATTGAGAATCCAATTGTACTCAACTGATGCGTCCAAAGTCTCATATTTATATTTAAGCAATGGAAATGACATACCTTTACTAAAGTGGTCTTTACCATTAACATAGGATACCCTTCCCTTAAGGTTGCCTTTGGTAGTGCTAAGGTTTAAATACTTGGTTTCATACTCAGAAGAGGAAAGTGGAGCCCAGTCGTTAGTGATGTATACTTTTTGAACTTGAGACTTTTGCATGCCCGATTGAAACCGGATGTTCATATCATCTACAGGGTTGTAGTTTAGAAACAGGTTCACCCCATGTTTGTCTATAGATCTTTTGTAATCAGATAGAAATGCTTCAGGTACCGGCTGCTGTAGTCCGTCAAATGATATTAACTCGCTAACGGGTTTGTAGCTGTCCGAAGTATACTCAAAGTATAAATCATCATACCTGTCACGTATTTCATAATTTCCTGATACATATGCACTGATTTTATCATTGAATTTATATCCGGCACCAATCCCCCCAATTTGAGTGCGGTGTGTACCAGCCCTAACATCTGCATTTACCGTAAGGCCATCCTTTTCTATTTTTTTTGTAATAATGTTGATTACACCCGCTACAGCATTGGGACCATAAAGAGGTGCGGAAGGCCCCCTGATGACCTCGATCCTGTCAATATCGATTAAGTTTATGGGTATAGTTTCCCAATAAACCCCGCCTTGGTTATTGTTAAAAACAGGCCTGTCATCAATCATGATAAGGGTTATGTGGTTTGCTGCATCAGCCCCTCTGCTGTACCTTGTAAGATTATCAAAACCCCTCAAGTGGACATCGTATGTGCCATTGGCTTGCTCTCTTACTATAAGGCCGGGAATTAGTCTCAGGGCCTCAGGGATACTAGTCGCTCCTGAGTTAATTATTTCATCAGATGTAAGTGTTGAACTTGATAATGGTGCGTCAAAAAGTGATTCTGTTTTTTTTGAAACAGAGTATATTTCGATTTGCATGAGCTCTTCCATAGTAGTTTCATATGGGTCCAACTCCTGAGCCATGACTTTTGTACATAAAGAAAATAGCAGCAATAATAAAAATGATCTCATATTTTAATGGTTTAAAAGTGTATCCATCAGTCTGTTAATCAGGATGTGTCAATCTGCAATTCTAAGCCTGTTGGTTTTTCTTTTCTTTCATCACCCGGGTGACAAAAAGGGGGGTAATTAGGTGGACAAAACGGTGTACATCAATTAGTTAAATATGATTGATTTTTATGTTTTCTCACTTTTCCGTAGTGGCTGACCCTGGTAAATCTGCATTTTCACTTTCCGTGATTCGGGAAATACCGAATCACAGTTATGGTGCTGTTTCGTATTAGCTATTGAGGTATTGTAAAGGTGAATGTACTTCCTTCATCTGGAGTCCCTTTTATATGGAGATTTCCACCGTGTAGTTCAGCAAACTCTTTACAGAGCATAAGACCTAGTCCGGAGCCTTTTTCTCCGGCAGTGCCATGCTTTGTGAAGAATTCCTTGCTTAATATTTTGTCAATTTCTTTTTTAGTAAGTCCAACTCCGGTATCTGTTACCGAAATATGGATGAAACCTTGTTTCATTTGAGACTTGATGGATACCACGCCATTTTTTAGGGTGAATTTGATGGCATTGCCCACAAGGTTTCGTAATAACAACCTCATCATGTCCTTGTCCGCAAATACTTGTAAGTCATCATCTACCGTGCTGATGAGCTGTAGCTCTTTTGTTTCAGCCTGACCCTTTAGCAATCTCAGGGTTTCGTCTATAATCTCAACCAGTTTGAACTTTGTTCTTTTCACATCAATACCTTTCATCTGACATTTTGCCCAATGTAAAAGGTTGTCAGTCAAATTTGATAAGTTTTTGGAGGCTTCTTTGAGATTGGGAATGCAGGATTTAAACTCTTCGTTAGTAATATATCCGGAGTCAAATAGGTTCAGTAGTTCAGGGATTTGTTTTACAGAGCCTCGGAGATCGTGGGATATGACAGAAAAGATTTTATCCTTGGTAAAGTTTAATTTCCTAAGTTCTTCAGCTTGCTTGGCTATCTCTTGATTTTTTTTGTTGATATCCTCGTTTATAGAAGTAATTTCTTCATTCATAATAAGCAGCTCCCTGGTTTTTTCAATCACTTCCTCCTGTAATAGAATCTTTTGACGTTCTACTCTTTTTGTTTTCATTCGGATAATCCAATATACCGATAGTATGCTCAGTATCACATAATTTAGGTAAGCCCATGGTGTTCTATACCAGGGAGGTCTAATGTAGAATTTAAAATACACGGGTTTCCCTACATTATTGTAGACATTTTTGGCTCTGACCATAAAGACATAGTCACCTTCGGGTAGATTGGTATACACTGCCTTTCCCGAGTTGCTCCAGCTTGACCAATTCTCCTCAAACCCATCCAGTTTGTACTGGTAATAGAGCTTTTCTGCACTTTCGAAAAAGGTACTGGTAAATTGGAAATGCAGGCTGTTCTTATCATATGATAGTTTGTGTCTGGCTGATTCTTGCCAATTTGAATGGATCAGTGAATCTTTTGCCCATACTTGTTTAATGTAAGTGCGAATAGTGTCATTGTAAAATGTTTCCCGCCGGGGATTATATGCCATCAGGCGTTTTCTGTTGCCGATCCATACCTCATCCGGGCCGAGGGAAAGCAGTGGGGCATCCACATCTATACTGGTCTTGCGTATGGATTCTGCTATTTTTCTGAATGGTACTGTTATTAAATTATAATGCCCGCCGGTTTGTTTTTTCAGTAAGCCAGCTGTTGCCTCCCCGGGAGTGAGCATGCCCCAAAAATATATATCTCCTTTAGGGGTTTCTGTTATAGAATAGACTAAGGTGTTTTTTCCAAGGGCTTCATTTATACTTGGTTCAGGCTCAAAGCGGTCGGTTTGTTTGTTATAGTGATATACGCCGTTGGTAGTAGTAACTACTAACCTGTTGTTGTTTAATTGGTATATTCTGTTGTTAACATTAGAGGGAAGTCCATTTTTTACATTATAGAATTTCAATGAGATCACTGAATCCATCCGATCATTTAATCGTAATTTCCAGATGCCTTCCATGTCGTGACTAACCCATATATTACCTTCCAAATCGGCCTGCATAAAGCGGGCGTATTCCTCAAAGCCTTTTATTTGGGTTTTCTCCCATTTGTTGGGTCCCTTTTTAAGTAGCCATAGACCTGTATTGTATGTCCCGATTATTAGGGTGCTGCTGTCTTGGGGTGTTCCACATAATGACATGATGTAATCATGTCCTATAATTTTCGTTGCTTTTTCCCCTTCTACTTCATAAATACCGTATGAGTGTGCTGCATATAATTGTTTGCCATTATGATGAAAGTCCCAGATATCTCCTGAATGAGCCGTGGAGGATAGCATAAAACGGGATTTTCCCTTCCTAAAATATAAGCCCTTTTCGGTGCCTACATAGTCATATCCGCCATTTTTTGCAAAAGAAAGTATATACCCCTGCAGACCATCATGTTTATTATAATAATGGAGTGGAGAGCTGGTACTTATTAAGAGTATATCTGATGGATATACCACCCAGAGATTGTGGTTAGAATCTATAAAGGAATCTTCGTAATAATAACTCTCTAAAAAACCCGAGCCTACTCGGGTATTTATTTCGCCTTGTTCATTAATGAATATGATTTCATCGGATGTGAAAAGGGCTATTTGATTGTGTTTGATGTAGCGTATCCTTGAAATTTTACTTTCTTTAAGTTCATTGAGGTAATTGCCTGGAAGCAGAGTCCATTGATTTTTTTCTGGAGCTTCAGGGGTGAATATCCAGATGCGACTTTTGTCATCGACCGCAAGCCCCTTGTTTTGGTGATAACCTGACATAGAATGAATATAAATATCATTATTGAGGCTGATTTTAACCAGTCCCATGTCAGTATACCTGTATAGTTCATTGTCCAGATTTATAATGTATAAATTCTCATCAAGTATAAAAGACGATCTGAAAGGGGCTGTTTTTATATCATGTACTTTAAACTTCTGGTCATTATAAATATAAACATGCTCTTCATCAAAAAAGAACACAGACTCATTAAAGACTGTTGTTTCATGCACATTACCAGGAGGGGCATATTTTTTGGTTAGAGCGGGTACTAATGAAAAATAGGAATATTGACCTGAAGAGTTTTTTGTTAAATATCCAATTGCACCGTTTGAACCTGTATATATTTTTTCCGAGTTGTCAATAGCAATTGAAAGTGTAAACAAATTGTCAGGAAGAGCTATAAGATCCCAGCTGGTGCCATCGTAAGTAAGCAGGCCTTCTGTATTGGTTACATAAATAATCCCTTGTTTATCCTGCGCTATCCTGAAGTTTTGGCCACCTTTATATACTTCCTGCGGAAAGCTGCGAACAAACAATTGCTGGCCGGAGGCCTGAAAACATATAAATAGAAAGAGTATTATGCCCGAAGCTATTAGCCTTAGGTCTCTTTTTTGAATTAGATAATGGGAATTGATTATATCAGCCATACTAAATGCTGTGAAAGGGATAGTTTAGGTTCAATGCTTGTAACAAGCGGTTTTACAAATGCAATTAAAAAAGGTTAAGACCTGTTTTAACAAGTAAATTATTAACTGATAATTGTTGCTTTCCAGCATCTGAAAAGCAAGGTTTAGATATTGTGATTAATTTGGTCAACTATCAAATATAAGGATTGCTTAATTGTTGATACAGAGGGAAATAGGATTGTCTACCTAATTGTCAACCTTGCAATACACGCAAAGCTGGCCAGGAAGGTTTTGTTATTGATCTATGTTGTGACGCATATAATTGATATGCATTTTATATATTGTTCTTGATTTACTAATCCCGTTAATGGCTCATCAGTATATGGAAAAGTCGAAAACCAAAAGGTATGTTTTGCTTGTAGTAGTCTATTTGTTGGTAATAGGCTCAGCATTGTCGCAGGAAATTAAATTTGACATGAAACAATTTACCAGTGATAGGGGGGAAGTGATGAATTACCGCTTACTTACTCCCGATTATGATACACTGCGCAAATATCCGTTGATTGTCTTTTTGCATGGTGCTGGGGAAAGGGGGAATGATAACCGGTCACAGCTCAAATGGGGTGTGATGAATTTTGCTACAGACGAAATGATGTCATTGCACCCGGCTTTTGTTGTTGCTCCTCAGTGTCCTGAAAACTTGTGGTGGTTTAATTTTGATTTTGTTGAATCATCAAACAATCTGAAGTTACGACCGGAACCTTCTAAGCCGATGGAGTTGGTTATAGGTCTTGTTGAGCAGTTAAAAAGTACTTTGCCTATTGATATTGATCGCATTTATATTACAGGTGTTTCCATGGGAGGAATGGGGACTTTTGATGCTATTCAAAGATACCCTGATCTTTTTGCTGCGGCTGTTCCTGTTTGTGGAGGGGGAGATATTTCAAGAGCTAATGAAATTGCACATATACCAATTTGGGTATTTCACGGGGCTGAGGATCCTACAGTAAGTCCGCAACTTTCGTCCAAAATGGTTGAGGCGCTGACACTGGCAGGCGGACATCCCGGCTTTACGCTTTACCCGGAAGTGGGACATTTTTCATGGCTTATGGCTTATAGCGATCACTTGATGATTGAATGGATGTTCCGGCAGCATAAATAATTCTCGACCTTTATCCTGAGTTTGATTTAAAACTACTTCTCAATAGTTATGAAAGACTATGCTTTTTTGAATATTTTATTATTCAGGTCGAATATTTGAAACCTGGCCTTATCTATTATAGGTATTAGAGCGTCAAAAAAACCGATGATCAGCAAACCCCCGGGGTTAAGGTTATTATGCAGTTTTTCAAGTACCATTTTCTTGGCTTCTATATCAAAGTAGATCATGACATTCCTGCAAAAAATGATATCAAATTTTTGCTGGATAGTGTCGGTGATCAGGTTGTTTTTTTCGAAAATAACATGTTTAACAAGCTCTTGTTGCATAGTCCGATACAGACCATCATTTGAATAATACTGAGAAAGCCCTGATCCATTGTTATGATATTGTAAGTAATTGTAGTTATAGTCCTTAAACTTCATCTGGTGGTATTTACCTTTTTTTGCTTGCTGTATAGCATTAGTATTTATATCCGTTGCTAATGCATCTACTTTTCCCTCCAGGCCGAGTTCTCTGAGTATAATACTTAGCGTATAAACCTCCTCGCCGGATGAGCACCCTGCGTGCCAAACATTGATATTGCCTTTTTCATGGATGAGAGCAGGCAACAATGTGGCTAATTTTTGCCAAAAAAAAGGATCCCTGAACATCTCTGTCAGGCCTACAGATAATTCATTGATAAATGGATTTACAAAATCTCTTTCGTTGAGTATCTTCAACCATAAATCGTGGACTGAATTAAGCTTGAAAATTGATAGGGCCCGGCTGACTCTTCTTTTTAATGACTTAGGTTCATAACAGGTAAAATCGATACCATGCCTGGTCATAATGGCAGAGGTTAGCGAATTCAACTCTTCATCCGTAATTTCTATTCTATGCATTATGTTAATTCGGTATCACTTTCAAATACTCCTAATATTTTAGTTATTTCGTTGTCAGCATTTTTTATTTTATTAAATGTGACCCTTCGCTTTATTTCCTTATCTGATTTTGTAACAAAAACTAAATTCCATTGAGTTGAGAGGTTTTCATGATCATCAATAATGGTCTCTAAAATATTATTTGTGTTTTTTATCAACAGGTGGATGGACTTGTTTCTAACTTCTGTTCTTGAATATTCAAGTGTTTCCAAAAGCTCCTTATTGGCGCTTTTAACTTTATAGTCTGGAGAAAGTTCTAGAAATGGTGTGGAGGACTTAAATGCATTTATGGTCTGGATCATGTCCTCCATTCGCACTTTTTCCTGAGTGATAAGTTGGGCAAACATCATAATTTTGATTATGGTACCCTCATTATTCGTAATTGGGTTAAGTGTTCCGCTTAACCAAATGGACTTCCCATTTTTGTCCTTTTGCCTGAATTGACCATTGAAATAGTTGCCACTTTTTAAGCTTTGCCACATCAATTGGTTCTGAGGTTTCTTGGTTTCATCTTCAGGCAATAGGTCTGTATAATTTTTCCCTAAGATATCCGAGGGCTTATAGTTTGTAATGTTTAAGAAGACCTCATTAACAGAAGTTATTTTGCCATTTGTAGTAAACTCCAGTGAAATAAGGGTCTTGTTGAGAGTTTCAAGGTGAGATTTAATTTCTAATTCCTGCTTTTTTCTCAGGGAAATGTCCTGGCATAATATTAATACTCTCTTGAAATTTTGGTCTTTATCGAATACTGGAGAATAGTGGATGTTGAGCCAAACCTGCTCATGGAATTTTGATAAAACCTGAATTTCTTTTTCCACACATTTACCTTGTTTTAAAAGATCGCAGATCTCTTCTTTTTCTGTGTTGTCTATTAATTGGTTGTTGCAAGGTGCTAAATCCTCATTATCAAACCCAAGCCTGTCGATTAACCATTCGTTGATTCTGATAATATTCCCTGTTGTGTCAAATTCGGCCAGACCTGAATGACTTTCGATCGCTTTAAAAAGGCTGTTTAACTCGGCTTGGTGTTTTTCCATTTGCTGGTGAGTCGTCTCAAGTTGGACCATGTTTTGCTTGAGTTCTTCTTCCTGAGTTTTAAGTTCCTCTGCCATCAGGTGCGATTTATTAAGCAAAATTTGAGCATTTTCACTTGCCTTAACCGTAACAATAGTTGAGGCTATGCTTTCGGCAACCTTTTGGATAAAGTCGATCTTGTACTGTTCAAATACCTTAAAGGACGCCAATTCAATGGCGCCACAAAAATTGTCTTCTATCACGAGAGGAACGACCAATAAATTGGTAGGAGTTGCTTCACCCAGACCTGAGGTGATAGTGGTGTACCTGTCAGGTATTTCCGTACGATGGATGAGGTTTTTTTCTAACATTGCCTGACCTAACAACCCATCACCTTCTTCAATGGTTTTGTTTAGAAATTTGGTTCTGTTATAGGCAAAGCAGGCTGTGAGTTCTAAAGTTCGTTTTCCGTCGTTTTCAGCTGCTATGAAAAAACCACCCTGGTTGGCTCCTACATATTTAATGAGGTGTGTTAGAATTTTAACACTGGCCTCTTCCACACTTTGCTTATCTACCCTGAGTATATCGCTGAATTGAGCAATGCCTTCATTGACCCAGGAGCGTCTTCGCTCTTCCTCAGCATATTGCTTTTGTCTTTCTAATATCCCTGTGAGTAATATCCCTGTTTTGTTATTAGGGTCTATGTAATTAAACTTGAATTCACCTTTATCCAAAGACTGGATGAAGTCAATAACCTCCAGGTATTTAAAGTGTATCAACTGTAAATGTTTTACAGTCTCAACTTTTTGTAACTTTTCTGCTATTTCGGGAATAGTCCCATTGGCAATTGAACGGGATACATTATCCAGCTTTTTGAAAATGTCTGCAGTTAATTTTAAGGTGGTAAAAAAACTTACTGCAACTAATGTTATGCTGGCTAATGCAATTTTTGTAGTGCCGATAAATATGGAAATTATTGATAAAATGATGCCGATGATTAATAAGGCACATGTAACTAAAACCCCTCTATCCGTAAAATATGAATTCTTCACTTGTATTAATTTATGTGCTTGGCAACTCCTAAAAACTCTTCACTCATCCTGAAGATGAATGTAGGTTTTACTTCTTCAAATCCTTCAAAATCAAAATACCCTTTAATGAGAATAGGGTATTTACCATCGTGAATATAGTTGTTGAGGTCATCTCCTCTATTTGTTAAAAGATCAGGAACACCTCCATAAATACTGATATTGAGTGAATTGGATATTTCTGTTATAGTTGAAGCAGATATAATATTATCTAACTCCAGAAGAAATTCTGGTTCATCAATTGAGACGGAAGTACTAGCAGGAATTGGGCTTTTGGAGTTTATAAATTTTCGTTCACTTTCACTGAGTATCAATAGACTTTCACCATTGGTTTCGCCAAATATTTTTGTGCGTAGTATGGTGAATTTCTGCTTAAAAGGCATTTCATACGGTGAATGATTTGCTTTATTGAAAAGTTCAATGGCCAATATCCCCTTTTTTATTTCCAGGCCGGCCAATTGGGAAAATGAACGGGCAGCATGTTGATATCCCTTCTCAAATATTTTTTTGATAATCATTTTTTCATTGCTTACCATCTTTTCTATTATTTATTGCAGTTAGCTAATTCTTTTTGTTTGTATAATTTCTGATGAATATCAGATTAAATAGGGTTGCTACATTCAGAACTGGACAAACATGACCGTTGCCGAGGATGGTGACTCCATTAATCATTTTTGAATTGTCAAAAGGTTTTGAGAGTGGTTTTTCTACTATTTCCTTCTGCTGTAGCAGTTTATCTACCGCTATCCCCATAACCCTGCTGTTGTATGATACGATAACTATGTTTAAAGCTTTTTCAGCTGAGGTTCTGTCGTATGTTTTGTGGAGGATTTTTGATTCATTTACTAAATTGGCATAAGACAGCTCGAATATATCTTTCAGGAAAACCAGTGGGATAGTTTTTCCTAAATGGGAGGTTACCAGACCATTGCTCACTTTGTAAATGTCCTTTTTGTGGATAGATAATACCGCTTCCGTGTAGGAGAGAGGAATGGCATAGGTTATATTTTTTAATTCAAATAGTAGCGTACCCTTTACTGCCATTGAAGCTGGTATCCTTAGAGAAAATGTTGTTCCCACCCCTTTGTGAGTGTTAATTGAAATGGTACCTCCAATGGAATCAAGGGCTTTTTTTACTACATCCATACCAACACCTCGGCCTGATATTTCACTAATATTATCAGCTGTACTGAAGCCAGGTTCAAAAATCATTAAAACAATATCATCATCGCTGAAGTTTTTTGCTTCTGCTTCAGTGAGAATACCTTTTTGTATGGCCTTTTCTCTGATTTTCTGGGCGTCAACTCCACGTCCATCGTCACTTACGTCAATAATTACAGCGTCACTTTCGCTTATTGCTTTTAGTGTAAGGTGTCCTTCGGCGGGCTTTCCAGCATTTTTACGGTCTACAATGGATTCTATTCCGTGACCTATCGCATTTCGTATCAGGTGTATTAGTGAATCACTAATAATTTGAAGGATATTTCTGTCGATTTCAGTTTCAGTACCTTTCAGGGTAAGGGATACACTTTTATTTTCCTGATTGGCAGTGTCTCTGACTATTCGGTGGAACTTGTTAAACAGAAAGCTTACTTGAACCAGGCGGACATCCATGACAGAATACTGTAGGTCTGACGAAATTCTATTTAGTCTTGAGTATTCATTGCCCCCCATGTTTTCAGCATTCAGTCCGATAATCCTGTCCCTTTCTATTACAAGCTCTCCTACCAGGTTCAGCAGGTTATCGAGCTTTCGTACTGGTACCTGTACATGGTCAGAAAAAATGATCTTGGCATTTTCCTCAGGTTCCGGTTCGCTCATGCTCTCCTTTTGAACCGTGTTTGCAGCATGGTCACTGGGGGCTATCCTGTTCTGGTTAGACACAGTTGTAATCGAGTGATCTTTAGTTGAGGGATCAGTATTTGAGTTAGCTTCTTCATTATCTTCAGGGGCTGATTGTTCTCCTTCCTTTAATGACTTTAAAATGACTTCAAGCTTGGTTTTTATTCCTCTGTATTGGACTTTAGCTCCAGTCTTAACGGAATGGATCAAATCTCCCAGAACATCTATTGACTTAAACAGACTACTAAAGATCTGCTCATCCAGTGCTAATTTTTTTTCTCTGATTGCGCTAAAAATATCTTCAACCACATGAGCAAAATCGGCTATGGTCTTAAAACCCATTCCAGATGCATTTCCCTTTAATGTATGTGTAATTCTGAATATGGCATCAACAGGTTTGTTATCGTCAGGCTTTTTTTCAAGCTCAGTGATCAGACGATTGAGTTCCTCGTGACTTTCCACCGCCTCTGCAAGAAATATTTCCCTATATTCGTTTTCTTTTGACATATTTAGTCTGTTTTGAGGATCTGTTCATGATCCTTTGTATTCAATACTTTAAAAGCAACTCATTAAAAAGCCTGGAATATCGTTTAGTTTAACTACATAATCTGCGGCTCCCAGTTCAACGGAGGCTTTAGGCATGCCATATACCACACTGGACAAGGCATCCTGAGTTATAGTCAATCCACCTTGATGTTTTATTTTTAGCAGACCCTGGCTGCCATCTTTACCCATGCCTGTAAGTATTACTCCTATAGCTTTAGAGCCATAAACCTCAGCCACTGATTCGAATAAACAATTGATAGATGGACGGTCATATTCTTTATATATTTTGTCTGAGTATTTAAAAACAGACAGGTCATTTTGATTGGCAACTTCCATATTTCCATCACCAGGCAAAATGTAAATAACACCTGATCTAAGGCGTTCACCCTTTTTTGCAAGTTGAACCTCGAAAGGTAACAGGCTGTCTAATCTTTCTGCGAAAGATACCAGAAAACGTTCTGGCATGTGTTGCGCAATGATCACCGGGATGGGAAGGTTGATAGGTAATTGACCAAGGATTGTACTGACCGCACTTGGTCCTCCTGTAGAGGCACCAATGACCAGAATGCTATACATTGCAGCATTGCTAAAAGAATGAACTTGGTGGTTTACCCTGCTAACGTTTTTTTTTAATAAGGCCAGGTTCGTTTCGTTGGCGGCCTTGATTGTTTGTATTAATTTATTAAGGTCCTTTTTAAACTGTATTGAATCTCTGCTTGTTGGTTTGTCAATAAAGTCAAAAGCACCTGTATTCAAGGCTTCAAAAACCTCCCGGTTGTTCTTCCCTAATGAGCTTAATAAAATAATAGGCACTGGAGTCTCTTTCATGATGTTTTTTACTGCATATAACCCATCATAATGAGGCATGAGCATATCAGTAACAACTACATCGGGGCGTAGTGCTTTAACTTTTCTAACCCCGTCCTTTCCATTATTAGCGGTGCCTATTACTTCAATAGTAGGATCGGATCTCAAAACGTCGGATATCATTATGCGCATTAGGCCTGAATCTTCTATTAGCAGGGTTTTAATCCTTTTCACCTGTCATTCCTTTATATTCTGGGATATCGTACTTAATAAAGTTTCAGATGTGAAGGGCTTTACAATGTATGCCAGTGCTCCGAGGTCCAAACCCTGGCTTATTACGGAATCCTGACCAACGGCACTGATCATGATTATTTTTGACGACAACCCTTCTTCCTTGAATACTTTTAAAATATCGGTACCGATCATGTCCGGAAGGATGTTGTCCAGTGTAATAATATCAGGCTCCAGCTCAAAAGCCAGATCAATGGCCTCTTCTCCATTGGCGGCTTCTCCTGCTATTTGATACCCTGCTCCTTGTAAAGCATCCTTGATTAGTGTTCTCATATAGAGAGAATCGTCTACTATTAGCACACTCTTATTCATTTTTAAAGCTTAATTAGATTGTGATATATTTTCTTCCTGAGTTCACCCATAATGTCCCGGATTGAATATCCATTCTGGCGGTTCTGTGTTTACTTCCTCCTACTTCCATAGCCTGGATCATTATTTTGTTACTACTCAATTTCTTTCGTATATAATCAATATTTTTTCTTCCTATTTGGAAACTTTTCATTTTCATAACATCCGCACCGCCAACCAGACGGGCACGAATGGTTAGCGCGTTGCAGCCCACGTTCAGCATTTCTTGTATTAAATTATCTATAAGGTTATTCTGGGAATCAGGGCGATCCGGAAGCATGATATGAGCCCCTGCACCGATGCATTTGAATTTATCATATAAAAAAACTCCGATACAAGACCCTAATCCAAAGCAGATGATCTGTCCTGATTCTGAAACCACCTTTGATTCTCCCATAGATAAAACATATCGTGTTGTATCAGTTTTAGCTGGTCTCATTTTGAGCTAATTCAATTTTTTCAGCTTCATCTTCAGTCAATACTCTGAATATATCAATCAGAATAACCAGTTGCCCCTCTAACTTGACAATGCCTTTGATGTATCCAGTATCAACATTTTTATCATGTACAAGATCTACTTCTTCCTCAATAGCAGAAGCGTCAATTGTTAAGGTGTTTGGTACTTCAGTTACCAGAGCTCCCATTTTGAAGGTATCGCTTTCAATCACCAGTGTATAATTGCTCCTTTGGTTAACCTCATCCGTCGTAATGCCTGGCCTGATCCCAAACTTTTCTTCCAGATCCATAATGCCAATAATGTTACCCCTGATGTTGGCTACGCCCTTTACATATGGAGGGGTTTGTGGCATTTTAGTAATATTTGGAGTCAAGACGACCTCTTTTATCTGAGAGATATGGATACCGTAATCCTCTTCACCTAACTTAAATACAATCAGTTGCAGAGATTCCCCGGTATGCTCCATCTCTTGTTTTAATTTGCTTTCCTTCTTATCCTGCATGCGCTTACAATTTGGCTTTGGTTTCTCTTAACTTAAATTGATTTACGCTGGCTTGAAGCTCAGTAGAAACCGATGCGAGTTGTTCACTTGCTGCGGTGATCTCTTCCATGCTGGTATCTAGCTCTTGAGAGCTGCTGGCTACCTGCTGAGTACCGGAAGCAGTTTCTTCGGCTACTACTACAATTTGTTCTATATTCTTCACTACTGAGTCTATGGCATCTTTTTGCCCTTTGGCTGAGTTCAGGATCTCTCTGGAGTAGTCAAAGGTTACTTCGCTGGAAGCGGCAATCTCTTTAAAGATTGTTTCTACTTCTGAAGAGGCAGCATTTCCGTGTTTGACACTTTCTCCCATAGTGTCAATGGCCTTTCCGGCGGATTGCGTGTCCTTCTGAACATCTGCAATGATCTTTTCTATATCCACGGCGGATTTTCTTGAGTCTTCGGCCAGTTTCCTGATTTCTTCAGCTACAACGGCGAAGCCTCTGCCAGCATCACCAGCCCTTGCTGCCTCTATGGCTGCATTTAGAGCGAGTAGGTTGGTTTGAGCAGCTATGTCAGTTATTACATTCAGCGTTCTACCTATTTCCTCTGCTCTTTGGGTAAGTACTTCTATAGAGTCAGAGGTGAGACTCGCCGAAGAGCTTATTCCCTCCATGTTTTCAACAAGTGTTTTGACAATTTTCAACCCGTTTTCAGAGCTCTTTTGTCCATCTTCTGCCGTTTTGTTGATCATTTCGGCTCGCTTCTCCATTTCTTCTGCAGAGGTCAACACTTGTTGTGACAGGTTAGATGATTCATCTGTTTTTTCAGCCTGATCCTGAGCTCCTCTTGACATCTGTGCAATGGCGGAAGCCATTTCATTAGTGTTGTTTTTCATGCTTTGGCTTCTGTCCTGCAAATTGTCGGCGGAATCAGAGACCTGTGTAGAGACTTCGTTTATGGTATACAATAGGCTATTTAGGTTTTCAAGTGCTTTGTTAAGCGCTTCGCCCATTTCCTTTACATACCCATCAGCATCCATATTAAATTCATTGGTAAGATCTCCCTCAGCGAGTTTGTTAACAATGTCGCTTACGGCAAGAACGGGCATTTTGATCTTTGAAATATCCGTAGCAATTTTAATGACCCTTGCCACTTGGCCGTTGTCGTCTTTGATAGGCGTGTATGCCGCTTGCAGCCATGCTGTCTCTCCATTTTTCTTTATTCGGGCAAACTCTCCATTTTGTACTTCACCACGTGCCAGGTCTTTCCAGAACTTAGTATATTCCATACTTGATGCGTAAGTGCTGTCAACAAAAATGCTGTGATGTTGATTTTTCACTTCTTTGATGTTGTTATAACCCAGCGTATTTAGGAAAGCGTCATTGGCTTCTATGATAGTTCCGTCGATATCAAATTCTATATATGCCCAACCAGTATCTAC
Organism: Fulvivirga marina; assembly: GCF_016775155.1. Lineage (GTDB taxonomy): Bacteria > Bacteroidota > Bacteroidia > Cytophagales > Cyclobacteriaceae > Fulvivirga > Fulvivirga marina. Next base: position 398,612 of record NZ_JAEUGD010000042.1, read on the forward strand.
TGCTGCTTGTATATTTTCGCCTTTTTTCCTGGCATCGACCATGTCAGTGATATCATTGGCAATTTTGATGACTTTAATTACATGGCCTTCACTGTCTGTTACAGGTGTATAGGAGGCATTAAGCCACACTAGTTCTCCGTTTTTTGTTATTCGAGCGAATTCTCCGGCCTGAACTTCACCATTGGCCAGGTCTTTCCAGAACTTTTTATATTGAGCAGACTTTGCATAAGTATCGTCAACAAATATCTGATGATGATTGCCCACTAGCTCTTCAATAGAGTAGTTGAGTGTTCTTGCAAAATTCTCATTAACAGATAGAATAGTTCCGTTAGGCTCAAACTCAATCGAAGCCCAACCAGTATCCACAGCTGCTTGTAAATCTTCACCTGTTTTCCTGGCATCAACCATGTCAGTGATGTCATTAGCAATTTTGATGACTTTAATTACAGTACCTTCACTGTCTGTTACAGGTGTATAGGAAGCATTAAGCCATACTAATTCTCTGTTTTTTGTTATTCGAGCGAATTCTCCGGCCTGAACTTCACCATTGGCCAGGTCTTTCCAGAACTTTTTATATTGAGCGGATTTTGCATAAGTATCGTCAACAAATATCTGATGATGATTGCCCACTAGCTCTTCAATGGAGTAGTTGAGTGTTCTTGCAAAATTCTCATTAACAGATAGAATAGTTCCGTCAGGCTCAAATTCAATCGAAGCCCAACCAGTATCCACAGCTGCCTGTATATTTTCACCTGTTTTCCTGGCATCGACCATGTCAGTGATGTCATTAGCAATTTTGATGACTTTAATTACATGGCCTTCACTGTCTGTTACAGGTGTATAGGAAGCATTAAGCCATACTAATTCTCCGTTTTTTGTTATTCGGGCAAATTCTCCGGCCTGAACTTCACCATTGGCCAGGTCTTTCCAGAACTTTTTATATTGAGCGGATTTTGCATAAGTATCGTCAACAAATATCTGATGATGATTGCCCACTAGCTCTTCGATGGAGTAGTTGAGTGTTCTTGCAAAATTCTCATTAACGGATAGAATAGTTCCGTCAGGTTCAAACTCAATCGAGGCCCAACCAGTATCTACAGCAGCTTGTACATTGTCTGCTTTCATTTTATTTTCACGCTCTTCGGTAATATCTTTTATGAAGGCAGTATATTGCAAATTGCCTGATACTTCGACTTTGGTAAGGGAAAGGCTTCCCCAAAATTTGCTGCCGTCTTTTCTCGTCATCTCAAATTCTCTGCTTATTCCAATGACTTTATTGACCCCGGTTTGCATATTGTCATCAATATACTGATCATGATTTTGACGATGGGTCAAGGGGACGATCATTTGGATATTTTTACCCAGAACTTCAGAGCGAGAGTAGCCAAACATTTCCTCAGCTTTCTTATTAAAGAAGGTAATAGTTTTGTCACTGTTGATAGTTACTACACTGTCAACAGCGGCTTCAAGGATTTGCAGGTTTCTTTGCTTCTCAAGCACTTGTTCTGAAACATCTGCTGCAATTTTTACTATTTTAACAATTTTCCCATTGTTGTCTTTTACAGGTGTGAATGCCGAGTTTACCCAGACCTCCTTGCCACTTTTTGTCAGTCGTTTATATTCACCCGATTTGCTGAGTCCTTTCCCAAGATCGTTCCAAAAGATTTGACATTTATTACCCTTCAAATCTTCAGAGGTACAAAATATTTTATGATGCTGACCTATGATTTCATCTGCTGACGAGTATCCCATTAGAGTTACAAAATTCTCGTTGGCAGATAATACAGTTCCATCCGGTCCTAATTCAGCAGAACTCCAACTCAAATCAACGGCCTGTTTTAATGCACTGCCTTCATCCTTGGCTTCCATGAGGTCGGTAATGTCAAAACGCACCCCTATATAAGCTTCTGGCTTGCCATCAGCACCCATAATTGGCGCTATGTAAGCATCTACCCAGTAGTAACTTCCGTCTTTGGCTTTATTTTTAATAAAACCGTTAAACATTTCGCCTTTGCCAATGGTGGCCCAAACCTCTTTAAATACAGACTTGGGCATATCCGGATGACGGACTATATTGTGATTTTGTCCGATCAGTTCTTCACGGGAGTATTTCGCTAATTCACAAAATTTATCATTTATATAGGTGATATAGCCCTTTTTGTCGGTCATGGAGATTAGACATGAGGCATCCAGTATTTTGTTTTTAAGGTCAAGTTCCTTGATTTTTACCTGAGCGTCTGCCGGTAGCTGATCAAAAACGCTCGTCGCCAGCTCTTTTGCCATCGTTTCGGATGTCAAATTAACGGAGTTGTTGCTTTTTGAAATTACTTTACTTTTTTCAATTGTTTCTTTTTTACCCTCTGCCATCTTGTTCAAATTTTGTTTTTGTTCTGGAAATGTATCGTCACTTATTGCAAAAGCCCTGAACGCATCTGTGGCATCTACAATTTGTTGAATAAATGTTTTCTTAATTTTTAATTCGTTGAGTGTTTTTTTTAGGTGATCATTGATAGCAATGATCTGGGACTTATCAGGTTTTTTATCTGTCAATAGAAAATCAGCCTTATTGTCGAATGTTGATCTCCCTCCTAAAATGAAGGAGAAATATTTAATATATTCAGCTTGCTGGTTGATTGCATCATTCCCATTTAATAATGGTTTTAGCAGAATGTCTGCTTTGATCTTCTCAAGCAGCAATTCAACCATTTTTTGGATGACGGGCTTACCGCCCATCTCATTAAAAATTGATTTCTGTTGATTATTTCTTCTTTTGGCCATTTTATATATTTTGCTCATTTATAATTCATTGCCATCAACTCTTTGGCAAGGTTTAGATAATCTGATGAGCTTTTGGAGTTTGGTTTTTGACTTATAATGCTTTTAGAGTGCATGGGAGCTTCAGCCAACTGTACACTTGTGTGTATGCATGACTGAAAAATATTTATGTCATACTCTCTTTTTATTTTGTCTATTATAATTCTGTCGAGTTTTTTTCTTCTATCGATCATTACTGGAAGTATACCTGCTATGCCTAATTCATGATTGAGACTTTTTTTTATTTCGTCTACAGTGTTTAAGATCAGTTCCAATCCCCTTACGCTTAAGATTTCAGGTAAAACCGGAGTTAGTACCAAGTCTGCAGCAACGAGTGCATTTACAGTTAAAATGGACAGAGAAGGAGGGCAGTCAATTAATACAAAATCATAATTGCTCACCGCTAAAAGGTCTTTCAGGATCCTTTCCCTGTTGTTCATTTTAAGCATATCAATTTCTGCATCCGCCAACCTGATTGTTGTGGGAATTACATGAAGCCCTTCAGTTTCTACTATTGTATCCTTGAGCTGAGTTTCATTGTATATAAGGCTTTCAACTCCAGTGTGAACTTCGTTTATGCCTAAGCAAAACGATAAACTTGCCTGTGGATCCATGTCAATCAAGAGCACTTTCTTGCCATAGTAAGCAAGAGCTCCACCCAAACTCAATGTTGTGGTGGTTTTTCCGGTACCTCCTTTCTGATTTACGATGGAAATGATCTTCTTCACAGGCTTGTTCTAGCTTCTGCAGGGGGTGATATCAAAACTGGACATAGTTCTCCCCCAACCAGAGAACGGCAGTCAGTAATTAGAAGCCTAGACAAACTTTTGAGTGCTTATGGTTTGTTATGGGTGCATTCAGAAAAAAAATTTAGTTAAATGAATTATCTCTATACCAAATATTCACGGATAGTTTCCGCGACTTTTGTGTTATCAACCCCTATCAACAGGTCTTGTACATTCGTAATAGTTAATAGAGTACATTACCTGTTTAAAATTGTACCTATTCAGATGGCTTCGGCATTCTTTCTAATAGTTTAGAGCAGCCTCAAGAGAGTGTTTTTAGCTTACTGAATGGTAGACAAATGTTTTGCAACATAAATATAAATATTGCACGATTTAGGGGGTGTTAGCAATTGTCCACCTAATTGTCAACCTTTTTTGAGGGCTGTAGGTCGTTTTTACAGGACAAGTCTGTAAAGAGATAAAGTTCTTAGCCGTTAAGCTTCATTTGGTAAATGAATTTTTGACTGAACTTGTTTACATTCAGATGTAGACCTTCTTCAGTTTTCTTGCATAAACTTGCCCTGTAGTATTCCCCTGTTTTGCCTTTTATTAATGGGTTTTTATGTCCTTGAAGAAAGTGTAGTATTAGCTAAAATTTGTAGTAATATTATTTAACTAAAGCTAGACCTAGTTCAAATACGAACTATTAAAGTGCAGCAGCTAAGGAATGGCTATTAAATAAGAGCCAGATGAAATACCTGGCTGTTATTTTTTCTTTTCAAATTTTAGTATCCTTTTTTCTAGCTCTTCCTGTCGTTTTTCAAGGAGCATTACTTTTTCATCAATAAGTTTCGGAGGATTCAGGTAGGTGCTGTACACCCCTTTAACCAGCCATAGTTCTTTAATATCTTTTAGAGTCAGTTCTATGGGAGCATAATTGGGGTCATCACTTACAAAATTAAGGGTATTATTATTACATGATTGTAACCTTTTGGTTAAAATCCCATCTTGGTGAACAATTACAAACACATTGCCTGGTGTGGGTTTACTGTTGTCCCATAATAGGCAGAGGAGGATGTCATTATGGTGGAGGCCATTCTGATGATATTCCATTTCACTACCATTTAACTCAAACGCCCTCGTTATACCCTTAAAATTGACAGGAAGTTCGATGTAAGGTAGGTGCGATAGAAAATCTCTGTTTGTACAATTGACAATGTATTCGACATAATGAGATGTCTTGACCAGGCCTATGCCTCCTTTCCTGTAAGTGGGTTCTTGTTTAGAGACAAACTCATGAGCTTTATTGAGCTTTTGAGTCAGTATGTCAAAACTGTAAAGCTCATTTACCGATAGCTCCTTATTTAGTAAAAGGTCTATTGATATACCAAAATAATTGGCTATTTGAATGATGGTGTCAATTTTGGGTTCGGCTCTGCCTTCTTCATATGCCCCAATACTCCCACGTGTAATATCAAATATATCAGCAAATGCAGCTTGGCTTAGTCTTTTAGCTGTTCTTATCTTTTTTATGTTCTTTCCTATATACGACATACTGAATTGCTAATTTTTTTTGCTATTCTAAAACCTTTAGCATATGTTTGGCGTAAACATAAATTATATTTGCTTAAATATAAAATTTACTGTTGGTAGAAGTTGCATTCAGGTTAAATTAGTTAGGTCAAAATAGGAGGAAAACAATAGTAAATTTTAAATTTGACAACCTTTTTTAATATAAACCAAAACCATTTTTGATTATGGACAATAATTTCCTCAAGGTCAAAGACTACTTACTCGAATTAGACTATAACATCACTTACGAAAATGAAGAAGATGGCATTTTTATGGTTGAAAATGAGGAAACCGGCATCAATAACCTGGTTCTCGTGGTAGCAGATCCGCTTTTGATCGTAGAACAGTTTGTTTTTGAAGTCAAGGAAGGGTCAGATCCTGATGTGTATAAAAAGTTAATGCAGAAAAGTCGTGATATAGTGCATGGAGCTTTTGTGCTAGATGAGTCCGGTACAAGAGTACTGTTTAGAAATACACATGAACTGCAGAACCTGGATTTGAATGAGCTGGAAGCGACAATTAATTCGCTGACACTACTTCTGGGAGAGTATTCAAAAGAACTAATAAAATTTTCAGGTATACACTAATACATCAATAAAACTATGGGAATATTTAAAAGACTATTTAAGATTGGAGAGGCAGAGGCTAACGCCGCAATTGATAAGTTAGAAGACCCTATTAAACTCACGGAACAAGGTATTCGAGATTTGAAAGCAGATCTGGATAAGAGCTTACAAGCTTTGGCCGAGGTTAAGGCCATGGGAATCCGGTCAAGAAATGAGGTGAAAGCTAGCGAAGCTAAGGCCAGAGATTACGAAGAGAAAGCCATACTTTTATTAAAGCGTGCACAAAGTGGAGAGCTTGACCCGGCTGAAGCTGATCGGTTGGCTACTGAAGCTTTGAATAAAAAGGAAGAGGCTCTGAAAGATGTGGAAAGAGCAAAAGGAGAGCAGGCACATTTCGAGTCCAATGTGGCTCAGCTGGATCAAAATGTAAAAAAGATTAGATCTACTATAAGTAAATATGAGAATGAGCTAAAGACCCTTAAAGCCAGGGTTAAAGTGAGCTCCGCTACAAAAAAGCTTAACAAGCAAATGGCGCAAATTGACTCATCCAGCACCATGTCTATGCTTGAGAGAATGAAAGACAGGGTAGCGGAAGACGAGGCTTTAGCAGAGTCCTACGGTGAGATTGCTAATGAAAGCAAAACCCTGGATGATGAGATAGATAAAGCCCTTGAGGGTGGTAGCAGTGTAAAGTCCTCAGGTGAACTGGAAGCTTTAAAAGCGAAGTTAGGAATGGATAAGAAAGACTAATCTTTCTCAATAATATATATAATAACTACTTAACCGGTGTCTTCGCAGGACACTGGTTAATTTTTTTATTTTCTTAGCAGCTCTTGTTCATTAAAGGGCTTTTTGCTAAAGCTTGCAGTAATCTTTAACTCTAGTCAGACAATTTAAACTAACCGGAATATATCATGGGATTATTTGATTTCTTTAAAAAGAAGAGCCCTGAGCCATCATATGATGTTACTAACCTAAATGTTAGAAATCTGAATAAAGGTTTCATACTTGATTATAACCTTAAATCGTGGGAGGTAACAGAGGTTTACCGCTATGATTGGGGCAATAATAATTTTACCGATGAGTATAAGTTGGACTCAGGGGATGAGGTAGTTTATCTGCATGTGGAAGATGATGGGGAGCTTGAGCTTACCGTGACCAAGCCTATAAAAATTAGAAAGCTAGATGAGGATATTATTGATAAAACCATTGAGATGGAGCACCCTCCCAAGAAGTTGAGTTACGAGGGAATTAAATATTTTTTGCATACTGATTGCGCCGGTTATTTCAATGATGTAAGTGCAGGGAAGGATGATTGGGAGGAGTTGATAGCCTGGGAATACTACGATGATGAAGAAGAAAACATACTTACCATAACCCAGTGGGGAGAAAGAGAGTTTGATGCTGTTGTGGGAAAAGTTATAAAAGAATTTGAAATATCCAATATCATTCCAGGTAATTGATGAAAAGTCATTATATTAGCTGCTAAATTTTTATTCTATGGTTAAAGGCTATAACATACTTTCCCTTTTTTTGATTCTTGTGTTATTTGGTTGTGGAGGCAAAGATTTTTCTAAACCTCCTGTAGATGGTTTGATACGTGATATGCCTTCCGGTCGTGTGTTTTCGATTATATTACATGATATGGATGTAAAGGGTACCTTTTTTCATGATTATTACCATCAGTATAAAGTTATACAGGAAAAAGAGCCTGGTAAACCTGAGGAGTATATCACCGGCTGGAGTCAGGTTAGTAAAGAATATTTCACTCGTCATGTTGATGATATGGGGATGGAGATCGCCTCCAGGGGTGAAGATGGTAAATTAAGAAAGAGTGTGAATCCTCCAGGGTATAATAATTATATTGGCAATGCAAGGTATGGAAGCTGGCATACGAGTGGGGGAAGTAGTTTTTGGCAGTTTTATGGTCAATATGCTTTTATGAGCCATATGTTTAATTTGGCTACTTACCCTGTTAGGAGATCCTATTATGATGACTACAGGGGGCGTTATTACGGATCGGGCAGGTCTTACTATGGGCCCACAGTGTCTGGCAGGCCATATTACGGAACCAACAGTGCCTATACCCGAAGCACTCGTCCGAGTTCTACCTGGAGTCGCAATACATCAAGCTTCAAACAAAGAGTAAGCAGCCGTACCTCAAGGTCAGGATCTCGATATGGAGGTTCTAGTAGCAGGTCGAGAGGCGGAGGTTTCGGTAAATAAATTCGATATAAATTAACATGTCTATGATATCCATTCTTGATGGCCTGTTGGCAACTTTAGTATATCTTGTTGCAGCTTTCTTCTTATTTTTTATTGGCAAAGTAGTTTACCAGTTATTTCACCCAAAAGTAAAGGTGTCACATGAGTTGGTTGTTAACGATAATTTTGCCTTTTCGCTGGCATATGTCGGTTATTTTATAGGTCTGTTACTGGCTATAGGAAGCGCTTTGATGGGGGAAAGTGAGGGATTGGTCAATGATTTGATTGATATCGCTATTTATGGTGCCCTTTCCATCATACTTCTCAATTTGTCAATCCTTATTAATGACAAGCTAATACTCAGACATTTTAGTGTAAAAAAAGAAATACTGGAAGATAGAAATAATGGTACCGGTGTGGTGGAAGGTGCTATGGCAGTGGCTACCGGTTTAATTATCTTAGGAGCAATTCATGGAGAAGGGCATGGGCAAGGAGGCCCTATTGTTACAGCATTGGCCTATTGGGGGCTGGGACAGGTACTACTTTTTATCACCGCTTTGGTTTACAATGCAATAACCCCGTATAATATTCACGAACACATTGAAAAAGATAATGTTGCAGTGGGGATAGGTTTTGCAGGTGCATTAATAGCTATAGCCAACCTTATTCGTTATGCATTGATGCATGACTTTGAAAGTTGGATAATTACTTTGGAGGATGTAGGAATTGATGTGGGTATCGGATTGCTGTTTTTGCCACTGGCCAGATTGCTAACGGATAAAATATTACTGCCCGGTCAAAATCTTACTGATGAAATTATTAATCAGGAAAACCCAAACTGCGGAGCGGCTTTAGTTGAGGCTTTTGCTTACATAGGAGGTTCAGTATTGATTGCCTGGTCTTTGTAAATTAGAAATGCTTCCATTGATAGCGTAATGTATTTTAATAATGTATTACGCTTTTTTATTTTTGCCATTTTAAAATAAAACTTATCACCAGATATTCTTGTGACCTTCGAAAATTATAAGTGTAAATGAAACTAAGGTCAAACCTTCTTAAGCTAGCATTATTCGCCACCGGATTGTCAGGTATAGTAGCTGAATATGTGCTTTCCACTCTGGCAACTTATTTTTTGGGTGATTCTGTTTTTCAGTGGACCATGATAGTCTCGATCATGCTATTCTCCATGGGGCTTGGGAGCAGGTTGAGCAAATGGTTTGTCAATAGTAATTTGCTCCAAAATTTCATTTATATAGAGTTTACACTATCTATACTGGCAGCGTTTGTTTCTGTAATAACCTACATCACTTCAGCTTTTTATGGATATGTAGGCTTTGCGATCTATGCCATGAGCGTGGTCATCGGTTTACTGATAGGGATGGAGATACCATTGGTAATAAGGCTTAACGATGAATTTGAGGATCTCAGAGTTAATGTATCTTCTGTCATGGAGAAGGATTATTATGGCAGTTTGCTGGGAGGTGTTTTTTTTGCCTTTATTGGGTTACCCTATTTGGGCCTTACTTATACTCCTTTCATATTGGGAAGTATCAACTTTATGGTGGCTTGCGGTCTTTTCCTGATGCTGAGGAGTAGTCTTGGTTCCCGACTGAAACTGAAGCTTTCCGGTATGAGTTTTCTTGTTTTTGCTATGCTTGTTGTGGGCTTCGTTTTTGCTAAACCTATTATAGACTACGGTGAAGAATCCAGGTACCAGGATAAGATAGTTTATCAGGAGCAGAGCAAATATCAAAAAATTGTAATAACCAAGACCAGAGAAGACTTTTGGCTATTTATTAATGGTAATCAACAGCTGAGTAGTGTTGATGAGGTGATGTACCATGAGCCTTTAGTACATCCTGTGATGAAGCTCTCAAAAACTCCTCAGCAAGTACTTGTAATGGGAGGTGGAGATGGAGGTGCAGTTCGGGAAATTTTGAAATACGATCAGGTTGAGCAGGTCACTCTTGTTGACCTAGATCCTGCTATGACCCGTCTGGGGCAAGAGCACGAATTGCTACTGCGTATGAATAAAAATGCATTGAACCATAGAAAAGTTGATATCATTAACACAGATGGTTTTAAATACCTGGAAGATTGTCGGCAGTATTTTGATGTTATAATAGTGGATCTTCCAGACCCCAAGACTGTAGAATTGGGAAGACTTTATTCTTATGAATTTTACCGACTCTGTTTCTCGAAACTTAGACCCAACGGTCTAATTATTACGCAGGCTGGAAGTCCATATTATGCAGCAAGAGCATTTAATTGTATAGAAGCCACCATGCAGGCAGCAGGGTTTGCTACGGTACCTTTACATAACCAGGTTTTAACTCTTGGTGAGTGGGGGTGGGTGCTGGGAAGTAAGGTAGGAAGTACTGAGGAAATTAAAAACGCACTACAGCGTTTGAAGTATAGTGATATCGAAACACAGTGGATCAATCATGATGCCATGACCTTAATCACCTCATTTGGTAAGGAAATATTTCCAGATGGCCAGCGCACTGTAGAAGTAAACAAAGTCCACAACCCTGTATTATATAAGTATTACCTTAAAGGGAAGTGGGACTTGTACTAACCTTCTATCAGTTTTGAAGCCATTATACCAGAGTCCAGGGCCTCAATTAAAAGAGGGAGTCGGCCATTGTCAACACCTGCAAATACCATGTTCTTGTCAGGGCGTATTTTATTCTTATCATTGAAAAGGTACCCGGCAGAAGGTATCGGCATGGCATGGCCCATAGCTTTAATGAAAACCTTTAAGACATTCTTATCTATTGAAACCCCAAAATATTCATTGATTCTGGCTATAGTAACTTCTGCTATTTTTTGTTTGTTTTTTTCAACATTGATTAAATCAGCCCTTGAGTCAGGTGGCAGGCAATAATATGCAGTTAGTATCCGCTGTTCGTTAGGAGATGGGTGTTGAGCCATTGAATCTGTAAATCCCATAAATGATTTATCATCGGTTAGCATTTCGTTTTGCCAGTAGCCGATAGAAGGCAGGGCGTTGTTTTTCTCAACTACAATGTTGACAACCATCCATGGAGCGTAGATAGTATTTTTAAAAAGTGGAGCGGCTTTGGGGTATATATACTTTAGGGCATGTTTTTGCCCTGCATAGATAATGTTCTTGACTTGTAAAACTTTAACGACTTGTTGCTTTATATCTATAATGCGTACTTCGTAGCCATTTTTTGACTTGCTGATGGAGCTCACGAGGTGACTCGGCTGCAGCCTTTCTTTACCGACATGGTCTATCATTTTGTTTATGAAATAATGGTTGCCTTCTGGCGGAGAAAAAAGTTCAACAACCTCCTTGTAGTATGGTCTGCAGGCATAGTAGTGTATGCCTGCTAAAGCTGATACGTGTTGGGCCCCCGCTCCGTAATCATCTTTCATATGATAATCCACGCCACAAATAAATTCGTCGTTGACAGATATTTTGCTCTTTATGAAATCGAGAAAGGTGATATTATTGAGGTAGTGATAATCTGAGTTAATCATTCGACCAGGAAGTGTCATTTTTCCTGAATAAGGTGCAATAAGATTTATAAGTTGATCTTTTTGTTCCTGATTAGATATGACATCATGAGTAAACGTACCCTTGTTATAGCATTGATTTTTTCTGCGGTGTTTAATCAGGTGTTGCTGATCTTTAAAACTCCAGGTTTCGTTCCAGGGCAAATACTCTATAATATTTAACTTTTCTAGTAGGTGAAGAGCTTCAGGGCCATAGTTTTTGGGGTAGGCATGATCATAATGTGCACCTTGAGAAAATAGGCTGCCATTAAACGAGCCAGAGGAGGAACTTCCGCCGAAATCCTCAGATAATTCACATAGTAGGAAGTCCTTATCCTTTAGTTTGCATGCGGCAGCCATTCCTGCGATGCCACCCCCCACTATCAGTGTATTTACAGGAGAAATGTTTCTAATAGTAAAATCTCTGTTTTTCAATAGCAGGTGCCCTGTAGAGGCATCAGATTTAACCTCAATATCAAAGCCTTTGCTGGTTGCCAGCCAATGGCATGACTTAAGCAGGATAGGTATTGAGAGAAGGGATGTGGTTTTTACAAATTCTCTGCGATTCATGACTACCGTAAAATTACAGTTTTGATATAAGGGTTAGTCTTGGTTTTCCAGATAAATCCATCTAGAATGTAATGTGTGACTTGAGGAACCGAAAGGGCTGCCAAGGCCAAAGCTTGCATCAGATAAGTTTTCAGAGCAGGAAATGGGTAAGAAAATAGTTTGGAGAAAAAAGCCTCATTTTCTCGGAACAAAAACATATCCCACAAATATTCCTCCCCATAAGCCAGTACAAATATTGCCAATATCATCAAGCAGATATTGCTAATTGCTTTAATGTGTGAGACGTTTGATTTGATTTGCCTTTTGCCTTCTACATAGAAGAAAATCAAAACCATGTAAGGCACCCCATGGGCAACAACGTTGGTCAGCGAGAATGCCAGATCTGAATTAAAGTAAACAATACCTAAATACCAATTACCTGATGTTGTCAGTATCCAGAGTACTTTACCCCAAGGAAATCGGAGGTTGTTGTTCATGTGAAGATAAACTTCTTCGAACAGCCAGAAGATCAGAATACAGAAGTATATGAAGGAGGTGAATTGGTTGAACGTATTTATGGTGACGTCATTCCATATAGGGACAGTGTTTAACCAGGTTCTTATGTTTAGAAAGTCTCCATCTATAAACCAGTTAAAGTGTCGGTCATAGTTAATGTGCCAATAAAATAAAGGGTATAACATACCAACGTAAATGGCAGTTTTATCTGATATTCGTTTTTTAAGATTGAGAAAGCCATATTTTGCTCTATAGATCTGCATAAAGCCGTATTGCTGCTTGATGAAGTGGTAAACCGCCAGGTAGGCAAGAATGCTCCAAAATAAAGTGGTTGATGATAGGGCCAGAATAAAGAACAGTATTAGTCCAATCAATGGAGCACTTATAAGTAATTTTTTATGTGAGTGAAACTCTTCTTTATCCAGATATGTCCGGAAGATTGTACTCCATACATGAGTTACGTCAATGCCCAGGATTATGACCACCCAAAACCATAGTGGTATGCTTTGCTGAAGAATATTTTCGGGAAGCAGAAAACAAATTAGCCATGTGAGCCATACAGGCAAGCTCAGTAACCAGATATCCGTTGGTTTATTGAAAATCCAGATTTTCTTCATAGGCTAAAAAATCCACGTGCCTGATTTGTAATATTCATGTATAACAGGTTTTTTTAACGTATTTATATCAAAGGTATCCATATGTACTGGAGGCTTTCCGAAGGACATGACCAACTGCATGGCTTCATGATTAATCCATTTGGTATTAAGGCCTTCAAAAGTACATTGTCGCGCTTTATTGTGTAGTTCGGTTTCAGAGATATCTTTGGCTCCAATGATCCACCCCCATTCACCAATTGTTAGTACTTGGTTGTGCAGGGGCAAAGTGGTAAATCTTGCAGCTTTAATAGTATAATCTATAGTATAGAATGCAACTGTGGCAAGGTATGGACTCCCGGCCTGAGTAACCAGGAGTCCGTTATCGTTTAGTGCCTTGTGGCATAATTCATAAAACTCTACAGTGTAATATTGGCTTAATTCAATGTCAACAGGGTCAGGTACATCTACAAATACCAGATCATATTGCGAAGAGTCAGAAGCGAGTAAGCGAAAAATCTCACCGTGCCTGACCTTTAGTTTATCACTTTTCAAAGAGTGATTATTTAAGTTAGTGAACCAGTTGAGCTTGGTGGAAATACTGAGAAGAGCTGTGTCCACTGGGGCCAGGTCAATTTGTGTTACATCTTTGTGTTTTAAAACTTCATTGACCAAAAGGCCGTTTTCTCCTCCGATGATCAGTATTTTTTTTGGGACAGAGCTAATCTCCATGGCAGGGTGTACCATAGGCTCAAAGTAAAGGCTTCTATCGATAGAGCTAAACTGGTTGATGTTATCATAGTAAAACCATTCATGCCCCTTCCAGGTTGTTATATCTATTTGGTGATATGGAGTTTGAGCAGAATAAAGGACCTTGTCGTAATATCTCTTTTGACTTTCATACATTCTGGTATTGTTTGGAATCCAGGCACTGATCAATATAACTATAAGAATACCAGTTGCCCATAGTCCGGACTTCTTCCACTTCTCATAAAGCGGATCATTTAGAAGGTGCAGCGTAGCAAATGGTATGAAGAGCCATTTGGTCAACGGGTAGTATCCAGCCCAAAATGCCAAAGCAGCTATTGGGATAAACCATATTGTTAGCTGAAAATTCCTTGACTTTATAAAAATACCCATGGTGGCTGCCAATATGGAAAGTGTAGTATATGATACAATATTTGACCAATCTACATATCCATAAACCCAGAAAACTAGTTCGAAACCCCAAAATATTGTGGCCAGGAATAGTAGGCTGATAACTACAGAGACTGATCCTTTCAAGTCAATATATTTTACTGCTACAGCAAATGATGCGATTAGAATCAAAAATACAGGTGCCCAATCAACAAGGTTGTTTTCGTAGAAGTAATTGAGCAGATCGAATTGCTGCCTAAGTGCTGTGCCCAGTAATAAGGCTGCGATGAGAAGGTGTAAGTGTAGACCTATATTCCGAAGTGTCATTTTACCACATTTTTGCATTCCTTATATTCATCCAGCAAAACCAGAAACCTGTCATACATTTCCGAGTTGCAGCTACTCAGCTCGATATAGGTTTTGTGTTCCTCTGGGAAGGTGTGAATGGCAAAATGACTTTCTGATAACAGCCACAGGCAGGTATAGCCCTGCGGACTAAAATGATGCTCCATACAGTTAAGAAGACCAAAACCTGAAGAAAGCAATATTTGCTTAAAATCTTTTTTTAAGCTTTCAGGGTTTATGTCTTTAATCCAGCACGAAAAGTTATCAATCTTAGCTTCCAAAAATGCTTTTTTTTAGGTGTATTCTCTAATAGTCAAAAGCAAAAATATGATTTTTTTTGGATGATCTATAGTTTGGAGCTTTCAAGGTTCAATAAAAAAGCAGCGATGAAATATACGCTGCTTTTATTGAAATCAAATGTAGGGGGTATTATTTCATCCATGCTTTCATCATCCAAAGCGTTTTTTCCTGCTCATCGATGAAATCTGACATTAAATCCTCGGTGCCGTCGTCGCCGGCTTGGGCAGCCATCTCTTTTATTTCTCTTTCAAGATCAAGGATGTTTTTCAGGTCATCAATTATAGAAGAAACAGCCCCTTCACCATCATGAATATTCTTTTTTGCTTTAATAGTTGAGTTTTCTATATAATCGTTAAATGAGTGTAAAGGCTTTCCTTCAATAGTAAGGATTCTTTCAGCTATATCATCAATTTTCAGAGCAGAGTCAGTGTATAATTCTTCAAATTTGTCATGTAACTGAAAAAAATGTTTACCCTGAATGTTCCAATGAAAACCTCTAAGGTTTTGGTAGTAAATCTGGTAGTCAGCAAGTAAAATATTCAGTTTGTCTATTATTTTGTCGTTTTTCATTCCCTGTTTTTTGTTTTGTTTGATCATCAATTTTATAAACGTAAAGGTGTCACTAATTGATTGGCAAATCAAATTGATTATGTTTATAAGGGCATAGTTCAAGTCTATATCAATATTTCTTGTGACTTCTGAGGGCTAAACTTAAATTCTTAGCAGTTTTGATATATATTTGATATAAATGTTAGTCAAATAGAAATGGATATTGAGATTTCAGCATTTGGAGAGATATTGATCTTCCTCATCGGAGGTGTACTTTTTATTATGGGAGGGTTGGTGACCTCATGGATTATCAGGCCTGACCGACCCAATGAAGAGAAACTTCAAACCTATGAAAGTGGAGAACAACCATTGAGCTCTGCGTGGGCTCGTTTTAATATCAGATTTTATATTATAGCATTGCTATTTGTGTTGTTTGAGGTGGAAATAGTGTTTTTGTTTCCGTGGGCGACCGTATTTGGCAGAGGAGAGCTTGTGGAACAAACAGATGGGCTATGGGGGTGGTTTGCTTTAATTGAAATGGTGGTATTCATTCTGGTATTAGCTTTAGGGCTTGCCTGGGCTTGGGTGCGCGGCTACCTGGAGTGGCCTAAGACTGAGCAAAGAGAAGAGGAAGGCTATAAATCACCAGTGCCTAAAGAACTTTACGATAACATTAATAATAAGTATAGCCGCAGCTAGAACTTATGAGAAATAGAATCTATGGGCTTATTAGATAAAAAATTCAATAGCGGGGGTGTTATCATTACTAAGGTTGATGACCTTATTAACTGGGCAAGGTTGTCATCGATGTTTCCCATGACCTTTGGTATCGCTTGTTGTGCTATTGAGTTTATGACAACAGGAACATCCGTTTACGATATGGACAGGCTTGGTATGGCCCCCAGGGCTTCTCCCAGGCAAGCTGATGTTATGATAGTCGCTGGAACGGTTACGTTTAAAATGGCAGACAGGATAAGGAGGCTTTATGAGCAAATGTCAGAACCAAGATATGTTATATCTATGGGGTCATGCTCTAATTGCGGAGGCCCATATTGGGAGCATGGTTATCACGTGGTTAAAGGTGTAGACAGGATTATTCCTGTCGATGTTTATGTGCCAGGATGCCCCCCCAGGCCAGAAGCACTAATTGGAGGGTTCCTTAAACTGCAGGAAAAAATCAGAAATGAATCTTTAATGGCTCCTAAAGCCTTGGAGAGATTGATGAAGAAACAAGAAGCTTGATCATGGAATTAGACAAAATTATATCCTTGCTCAAAAGTAAATTTGGAGACGAAGTTATTCATGAAATTGATGAAAATGCTTCTCCAAAAGCCGTTGTAGTAGGTGTTGCCGATATACATCGTGTATGTATGGAGCTTCATACCAATGAGCAAACTTACTTTGATATGCTCTCATGCCTTACCGGGCTTGACAATGGGCCGGATGCAGGTACAATGGAAGTTGTTTACAACCTATACTCTGTTCCTTTTGAAATGGGTCTGATGATCAAAGTGAAACTGGATAGAAATAAACCGGAAATAAATACGGTAAGTGATATCTGGAAGACGGCTGACTGGCATGAAAGGGAAGCTTATGACATGTTCGGGATTAAGTTTGAGAATCACCCGGATCTGCGGCGTATACTTTTGCCTGCTGACTGGGAAGGGTATCCAATGCAAAAAGATTATCAACATCAGGAGTATTACAGAGGTATAAAAGTAGAGTATTAGGTGGCCAACGAAATACAATATCAATATCAGGAAGATAACCTGATTAAATCGGAACCCAATAAGTATAGGGAGGAGGATCTGAAGTCTGAGGAGATGGTTGTCAACCTTGGCCCACAGCACCCTTCCACACATGGTGTTTTAAGACTTGAGGTGGTGTATGATGGTGAGGTGGTCAGGGATGTGATACCTCATTTAGGATATCTGCACCGGTGCTTTGAAAAGCACGCAGAGTCATTGCCTTACAATCAGATAATTCCTTTTGTGGACAGAATGGATTATCTGGCAGCTATGAACTCAGAGCATGTGTATGTTATGGGCGTGGAAAAAATGTTGGGAATAGCCGACAAACTGCCCAAGAGAGTTGAATATATCCGTGTTTTGGTTACCGAACTGAATAGGATAGCATCTCATTTTGTGGCTGTTGGTACCTATGCTATGGATATTGGTGCTTTTACCCCTTTCTTTTGGTTGATAAGAGATAGAGAGCACATACAGCGAATGTTGGAATGGGCTAGTGGTGCCAGAATGCTTTATAATTATTTATGGGTTGGTGGTTTGTTTTATGATCTGCCCGTGGGTTTTGAGGAGCGGTGCGCTGAATTTGTTAAATATCTTCGACCAAAGCTAGCTGAACTGGAAGGACTTGTTATGGAAAACAAAATCTTCATAGATCGTACGGCAAATGTAGGTGTACTACCTTTAGATCTTGCGCTTAACTATGGTGTGACAGGTCCTATGCTACGAGGCTCCGGGCTACGTTACGATCTTAGAAAGGTAGATGGTTATTCTGTATACTCAGAAATTGATTTTGATGTGCCGATAGGGGAGGGAAAGGTAGGTACAGTTGGTGATTGTTGGGATAGAACCGATGTACGTGTAAGAGAGATACATGAGTCTTTGAAAATTATCGAACAGTGTTTGGTAAAACTTACCAAAGAACATAAAAGAACCAAAGAATTCGATCCTCAAGAATTGGTTCCTAAGAAAATCAGGCCGAAGGCTCAGGATTTTTATATACGTGGGGAGACGCCAAGGGGAGAGTTAGGTTTCTTTTTTAGAGCCGATGGAAAAAGCGATATACCATTCAGGTGTAAAGCAAGATCTTCATGTTTTGTAAACCTTTCCATTATTTCGGAGTTATCCAAGGGAGGCCTTATTGCTGACCTTATAGCAATTCTTGGCTCTATTGATATTGTTTTAGGAGAAGTCGACCGCTAAATATGAAAGTACTATCTGCAAATCAGATCAGGAATGTAGATAATTTCACTATAAAAAATGAACCGATCCGCTCTGTAGACCTTATGGAAAGGGCGGCAAAGGAGTTTACACGTTGGTTTACAACACGGTTTAGTCCCAAATATCAGATTGCTATAGTTTGTGGGACAGGCAATAATGGAGGTGACGGTCTTGCAATAGCCCGCATACTTTATGAAAAAAATTACAAGGTTGAGGCCTATGTTATTAGAAAATCAGGATCTGCTTCTGACGATTTTAAGATAAATGAAAAACGTCTGGGGGGGCTGGTTGACTTAATCGAGATAAGAAGCTCTGATGGAGTACCTGAATTTAGCCCTTATCACATTATTATCGATGGTATCTTTGGCTCAGGTCTAACTAGGGAGGTCGAAGGCTTGTACGCAGATGTTATCGAGGCTATCAATTACTCTGATAACATTAAAGTTTCCATTGACATCGCTTCAGGGTTGTTTTCAGACAGACATACTTGCTCTGGAGCCATAGTTAGACCGGAATACACGGTCTCGTTTCAAATCCCCAAACAAGCGTTTTTTATGCCTGAAAATGCGGAGTACGTTGGGGAATGGCACATTGTAGATATAGGGCTGATGGCCGAGGCCATTGATAAGGAGTCTACAAGTTACTTTATGCTGACAAACGAATCAGTCAGAGGCTTATTAAAGGAAAGAACAAAGTTTTCTCATAAAGGCACATATGGAAGGGCGCTGATTATGGCAGGAAGCTATGGCAAAATGGGGGCAGCAGTACTATGTGCGAAGGCAGCACTTCGGGCCGGAGTTGGCTTACTTACTATGAATATTCCTGCGTGTGGTTATGATATTATGCAATCCACAGTCCCTGAAGCTATGGTGCTGCCTGATGAAGGTGATCATTATCTAACAAGTTATGGCGATGTGGCGCAATATGATGCGCTTGGTATCGGCCCTGGTCTTGGAAAAGAGCAGGAAACGGTTTACAGCTTGATGCAGGCTATTCAGGTATTTGGAAGACCATTGGTCATTGATGCTGATGGACTTAATATCATTTCTGAACACCGGGAAATATTAGAAGTACTACCCCCTGATACAATATTAACGCCTCATCCCAAGGAATTTGAAAGGTTAGCGGGTTCTTGGTCCAACGATTTTGAGCGATTAAAGAAACAGGTAGCCTTTGCAAAAGAACATAAGGTTATAGTAGTGCTTAAAGGTGCGCACACGTCTATTACTTTTCCTACAGGCGAGGTCTATTTTAATAGTTCGGGTAATCCAGGTATGGCTAGTGGAGGGAGCGGGGATGTCCTGACAGGAATGATCACTTCATTACTTGCTCAAAAATATTTACCGGAAAATGCAGCAAAGGTGGGAGTATATCTACATGGTGTGGCAGGTGACCTTGCTGCCGAAGTGACAGGTCAGACAGGAATGATCGCTTCAGAT
The DNA here is from genome assembly GCF_016775155.1 of Fulvivirga marina. Classification (GTDB taxonomy): domain Bacteria; phylum Bacteroidota; class Bacteroidia; order Cytophagales; family Cyclobacteriaceae; genus Fulvivirga; species Fulvivirga marina. The sequence goes on from NZ_JAEUGD010000042.1 coordinate 418,410, forward strand.
TTAATAGATTTTATACCGGATGCGTATCAAAATATTAGATAATTTTCTTTTATTTAGTAAATACACAACATATTGAAAGTTTATACGTATCTAAAAGGAGGTCTGCAACGAGAGGCGCTCAAAAAAATTGTGAAGGAGGAAGAATTGTGGATCGGTTTTTGTTCAATAGTTGATAAGAATTGACATCCGATTGCGCATGAAAATATATATACTTACTTTTTTATCAGCACTAATTTTAACCTTTAGCGGATCATCTCTACTTGCGCAGAATGGAGAGATCGATCGATTCAAGGACACTTCTCTGGAGAGAAAAATTAATGAAGTTAGAATGTTTCCTAACCCTACCGCTGATTATTTAAGTGTTAAGATTAATAACTCCACACTTGAAGAAGCAAGTTTTACCGTTCACAATATTATTGGAAATGTGGTGGATGTGCCGGTAGAAATTATGGGAAAGAATGAATACCGATTCAGGGTGAAAGACTTGGCTCCTGGGTATTACCTTTTAGCCATAAGGGATGATCAAGGATATTTTAAAGAAACTTATAAATTTTTAAAAAGATAGTTTGAACAGGTTATTGAAATTTGACCTCTCAAGAAATTGGGAGGTTTTTTTGTTTAATGCCATTTAGACAATAGCTCGTTTGATCAAGGTGTGTATGGAAGAAGTGTGGGGTAATAGTCTATATTGACTGAGCTGAAATGCTTATATGCACCTTAGAGTTTTGAAGAAAGGAGATGTGTTGACTTCATACCGGTATACTAATCGTAAATTCGGTAAATTCATTTTCCTGGCTAGCAACCTCAATGCTGGCCTTTAATTTATCCACACACATTTTAACCAGATATAATCCCAAACCACTACCTTTTGATTTGTCTGAGCCCCTAAAGAACATTTGAAATATCATATTCAGGTGTGGCGAATGGATTCCGATGCCATTATCTTTAATCTTTATTTCGAAGATACCATCCTTGATACTAGTGGAGATGTGGATATGATGAGGATCATCACTTTCAGTCTTTCTGAAAATAAGTGCGTTCTCAATAATATTCTTGATAATTATACCCAGTAAATAGCGATCTGATGTGATGTTTATCACCTTTAGGTCGAAAGAGTATTTTGTATGGAACCCTTTGTCATGAAATTTGATAAGATCCCTTATTTCACTGAGTAGGGATGGGATGTCTATTTCCTCTTTATGAGGTTTACTATTGATGATCTCATGAACTTGGGCCAACTTGGATAGTAATACTCCCATATCTTTTGCCGTATGCTCAATCATATCAAAATACTTTCTATTGATATCATCAGGGGATTCAAGCTTGGCCAGTGACGTTATGCCATTAATTCGGCTGATAGGGCCTTTTAAATCATGAGATGCCCTGTATACGAAAGTGTCCAACTCTCCATTAATTTGCTGAAGCTTTTTTAGTGTGGCTTTAATTTTAGAAGTTCTTTTTTCAACCTTTTTTTCGAGATACATGTTCAGCTCCGTCAGCTTCTGATTCATATTCAATATCTCTTCCTGTGAGTCTTTTAGCTGGATGTTTTTCTTCTGAATATCGTCTTTCTGAAGGCTAATCTCTTCATTTTTGGTCATTAGAAGGTGATTTTGCTGTTCGATTTCCCTCTTTTGAGTCATCACTTCATAAGTTCGGTCTGCCACAATGAGTTGAAGTTTCTTCCTTTGGGTACGTACTCTGACTGAATAGGCTATGGTAATAAACCATACCACAAAACCTGCCAGTGCAGACCACAATACATAAGCCCATGCAGTTTGGTACCAGGGAGCCAATACCTTGAATTTGTAAGTGGCTAACCTACCCTCAGTGCCATATATATTTTTTGACTTAACAAAGAAGATGTACTCTCCCGGGTCAAGGTTGTTGTATTCTTTTTTCGTTTCTGTCGACCAGTTAGACCAACCGCGGTCGTTGTTTTCTAAATAATAGCTAAACTGGTTTTTCTCCGGAACCTCATAACTTGTAGCAGAATACTCAAAAGTGATGCTATTATCATCATAAGTGAGTATTGGCTGCATGTCTTCAGGTTGAATAATACCAATTCCCGGGATGTCAGAGCCGTCTACTTTGACCGGATAAAAGCCATGAAAGATTACTGAGTCCCTAATAGCAGCCTTTCTAATAATAGTATTGAATGGAATGGTATAGTCTTTCTTTACTTTAGAATCATAGCGAAAAAGGCCTTCTGAGCCCGCAATCCACACAACTCCGTTTTTCTCAGGGTATATGGCAAGTATTTCCATTTCAGGAAGCCTTTTAAAGGGGGTAGTTTCTCTTAAATATTCATCTCCAACTTTATAAAAACGTTCTATATGTTCCGTTCTGTCATCTTGAATGACTGATGCATAGTAATCCCCATTAGCTGCTTTGGATATTTTCCCAATGTTAACGGGGCTTTTTATTAAGCTTGAGTCTCTTACAAATTTTATGTTGCCGTTTGAGTTAATGTGTTTATAGATTCCATGATCGGTAGTGAAAAGTATATCACCTGCATGTTTTATGATATTGATCTTGTTTACATCGGGCAGTTCATTTTCTTTATTTAGTAAATCTATAATGGGAGTATTACTGTTCAAGGGTATCTTATATACCCCGGTGAACTTAGATGATGCCCATAAATTGTAGTCATCCATTAACATACTTGTTACTGTATTATTGCTAGTATTCATAAGCGGATGTACTGTATATCTATCATTGTTATAGCTTAGTTTGCTTATGCCGGCCCATAATCCTACATATAATTCTTTTTCATGACCATAAGGTTTAAAAAGTTTATTTATGGCAGGTAATTCTTCAATTAAATTAGCTTTGCCTTGGTCAACCTCATAGAGTCCTGTTTCTGTAGCTACTATTAAAGTTGTTGAGGATGCGCTTTTTGATATTGAACTTAATGACCATACCTTGTTACCTATACCTGGAACCTTATTGAATCGGTTTTCTTTTAGGTAAAACAAGCCTTTTGTTGTTCCAATGTAAAGTGTATCACCTAGTCTATATATATCCCATGGAGTTCCTTCTATACCATCTTTGTTATTCCAATATTTCCATGGTGAAAGGAATTCAATTTTGGAAATTCCTTCTTGCATAGCACTCCAAAGGTTGTAATCGTTATCGATATACAAAGTTTTTATAAAGTCACTTTGAAGACCCGAAGCTTTGTTGATAACGGTGAAATTTTTAAGGTTGGAATTTGTTTCAACAATTCCATTTTTGAATGTTCCAAGTAGTAGCTTTGTTGAGTCAGGTGTATTGACTTCAATTCCGGTAAATAATATATTTTCAGCTAAGTACTTTGAAAGGTTATTTTGAATTGGTGTGTAGTTTGATCCATTTTTGCTGAAAAATAAGCCGTTTTTAAAGCTGCCGATTATGGTGCTGTCGTTTCCTCCATTACTCATAAATGTTAGTATCCCTATATTGGAGATATCTGTACCTAGTATGCTTGTATTGTTATTTTTGTCAATACTTATCAAGCCCTTGTCTTTTTGTATGCTATATAGGTTGCCTTGATTTTTATATAATGAAAATTGAAATGGGTAGCCATCCGATTCAATAGTTTCTATTGTTCCGTCTTCGTTAAGTACGAAGATGACTTCAGGTGAAAGGAAATATATTCTTTTATTGAAGGGGATAATTTTTCTGATTGACGAAAAAGAGGACTGGTGATTGCTCTCTTTTAGTAACGAAGTGAAGGAGAGTTGGCCGTTTTTAAGTGGTTTTAGGAATCCGAAATCTTCCTTGCTGCCAACATAAATCCTATTATTCAAGTCTTTTGCAATACAACTTGCTATAGCATTGCTTGGAATAGCATTGAATTCCCACCAACTGCCGTTGTAGATTAGTACTCCGTCAAAATTCGCAGCATACATCATCCCATCATGCCCCTGTATTATATCAAAATTCGATATCGAGGCTTGATAGTCACTGCGGTTGTAATTATGAATAAAATAATTCCCATTATTTTGACCTAAGGCATATATTGTCAATAGGAAGTGTAATGAGAGGAACAGTGTTTTTTTGAGCATTATGATGAAGGCCCTCTATAAATCCATAAAGCAATCAATTTGACAATAGAAAACTACTGTCAAAAGGACTAAAATAACTTTTGCTGACTAGAAAAAAAATCAGATTAGATATTTTTTATTTCTTTATGGATTGAATGTATTCAGGGGTGTATTTCTCAGCCATGGTTTCGTACCATTTTAACAAAGTTTCTGCGCCTAAATTATCATATATAATACTATATTGTTTTTTAAGCCTTTCCTCATGCTCTTTTAATGCTTTCGTGGGATTCTCAATTAATGAGTTACGTTGCTCTTGTTTAATGTTGGGAGGGGTGGGGTCATGATGAATAAACCTTTTGAAGTGCTGTATGCAAAACTTGTAATATAATTTAGTATGTAGGATGAAATTGTGCCACATTTCATCTATTATGAGCAATGGCTTATCTATGAATAATGCTGTTTCGGAATTTTGTGTTTTTGATGCTAGCCAAAGCCATTTTTTTGTTTCTATAAAGATATCCTTGGCCTCTTCATAACTAACATTGTATCTTTCCATAAAGCCTTCGATTACAATCTTCTCAGTATCGCAATCTGTTGCTTCCATTAAATCAATAGTCATGTGAATTTAAATTAGTGGTGAGAAAAATATTTGGAAAGTAGAAGTAACTTTCCAAATATTTAAGAAAAGGGTGATGGCTTAGCCAGCAGCGCATGTTGAGATACAAGCTACCTTGTTGTCATTCAAATTTTTAGCCACTAATTTTTGAATTAAATCTTTTTTGTCTAGATTTAAAGACGGGTTGTTTGCCAACTGATAGTTCATAGTTTGTAAGTTTTAGTTGTTGTTTGTAATTCGGGTGCAAAGTTAATTTATTATTTTTTGCATCAAAAACTTACATACGTGATTTTGTTAAGAAATCGAAATTTCTTGGACTAATCAAATATTATCTTGGATTGACAACAAAACTTTGTAATTCAAATTGAGGTTTGTAGAATATTTTACATACCGGGAGTAAAAAAGGGCTACCATTAGGTAGCCCTTTTTTACTTTTTAACATTTTCTTACATCAACTTACATCAGAACTCAGCATTGTCAGGAGTTCTTGGGAATGGTATTACATCGCGGATGTTGGTCATTCCTGTTACGAATTGTATCATGCGTTCAAAGCCTAAGCCAAATCCACTGTGTGGTGCGGAGCCAAACTTCCTAAGTTCCAGATACCACCATAAGTCTTTTTCCGGGATGCCTATTTCGTCAATACGCTGTTTTAGAATACCATACCTTTCTTCACGCTGAGAACCACCTATTATTTCGCCAATGCCAGGGAAAAGCACATCCATGGCTGCTACAGTTTTTCCATCATCATTTTGACGCATATAGAAGGCTTTTATGTCTTTAGGGTAGTTGTAGAGTATTACTGGTTTTTTGAAGTGTTTTTCAACCAAAAACCTTTCATGTTCAGATTGTAGGTCAGCCCCCCAGCCTTCGATGAGGTATTGGAATTTCTTCTTTTTATTAGGTTTTGAGTTTCTTAAGATATCTATGGCTTCGGTATAAGTAACCCTCTCAAAATCATTTTCTGCTACAAACTTCAATCTTTCCAGTAAGCTTAACTCACTTCTTTCCTGTTGAGGTTTAGTTTTTTCGTCATCAAGGGCTCGCTGGTTAAGGAAAGCCAGGTCATCACTACAGTTATCTAAGGCATAGTTTACAAGGTACTTGACGAATGCTTCGGCCAAATCCATGTTGTCGTTGATGTCATAAAATGCCATCTCTGGTTCTATCATCCAAAATTCGGCCAAGTGACGTGATGTATTGGAGTTTTCTGCACGGAAAGTGGGGCCAAAAGTGTAAATTTCGGACAATCCCATACATGCTGTTTCACCTTCAAGCTGACCTGATACTGTAAGGTTTGTCTCTTTGCCAAAGAAGTCTTCTTTATAATTTATATTACCATCCTCATCTTTAGCAGGGTTGGCTGGGTCCAGCGTAGTTACTCTGAACATTTCTCCGGCACCTTCTGCATCAGAACCTGTAATGATTGGAGTGTGGACGTTGTAAAAGCCTCTATCTGTGAAAAATTTATGTACTGCGAAAATCATCGCATGGCGAATTCTATATATGGCACTAAACGTATTGGTCCTTACTCTGAGGTGAGCTATCTCTCTTAAAAACTCCAGAGAGTGTTTTTTTGGTTGCAGGGGAAACTTTTCAGGATCAGCATCGCCGAGTATCTCAATGTTCTCTACTATTATCTCTACACTTTGACCTTTTCCTTTGGATTCAGCAAGATCACCGGTAACCGAAATACAAGCGCCGGTAGTTATTCTTTTGAGGAGTTTCTCGTCAGTATTTTCAAAGTCTACTACGCCCTGAATATTGTTGATAGTTGAACCATCATTTATTGCTATAAACTGGTTGTTACGAAATGTTCTAACCCAACCTTTCACGTTTACTTTTTTGCCAATGACGGGGGCATCAAGAAGTTCTTTGATCTTTGTTCTTTTCAAGTCTTTCACAACTAAAATATGATTGATTTGTTAATGCTTAACGGAACTGTAAGCAGTCGGCAAAAAAACGATAATTTGAGCTTTTATTCAAAGAATCATAGAAATATAATAACTTTGATGTAAATTTATTTGAAGCAAGATTTAAGAAAAATCAGAGGATGCAGAAGCTTGGATTAACCCAAAGTTTACAACAGAAATTATCTCCACAGCAGATACAGTTTATCAAGCTGTTGCAGATTCCTACTGCCGAGTTAGACACCCGCGTGGAGGAGGAGCTGGAAGACAATCCTGCTTTAGAGGAAGGCAAAGAAGAGTCAGACGATATTACCGACGAATACGAAGATACAGATACGGATACATCTGATGATAATGAGTTAGATGTTGAAGATTATCTTAGAGATGATGATTTCAGTGGTTATAAAATGCACGGCGATGGTGACAATGAAGATAAGGAAATGCCAATCGCAATGCAGAGTACGCTGAATGAACATCTTATGGACCAACTTGGGTTCCTGAGGCTGGATGATCGTCAGTATACTATAGGGAAACAACTTATCGGAAGTATAGAAAGCGACGGTTATATTAGAAGAGATCTGGAATCTATAATTAATGACTTGGCTTTTTCCCAAAATATAGATACAGATATTGATGAAGTAGAAGAGATCCTGCGTAAAATTCAGGACTTTGATCCTCCGGGTATTGCTGCACGGGATTTGCAAGAATGTCTTTTGCTACAGTTGGAAAGACGTGCGGATGACCAAAATGTAGATGTTATAGTTTCGAAACAAATCATTTCTAATTGTTTCGAGGAGTTCACAAAAAAACACTATAACAAGATCATGAAAAAGCTTGATCTTGAAGATGAGGATTACATCAAGGATGCTATAGAATTGATACGAAAGCTCAATCCCAAACCAGGAGGGAGTTCTTCAGGCTTGGTTCGTACTCAATACCTTATACCTGATTTTATATTGAGCAATAATAATGGTGAGCTGGAGTTGGCCCTTAACTCCAGAAATGCACCTGAGTTAAGGGTGAGCCGCTCTTATTCAGAAATGCTTCAGGCTTATGATAAAAGTGATAAATCAGACAAAAAACTGAAAGAAACAGTCTCTTTTGTGAAGCAAAAGCTTGATGCCGCAAAGTGGTTTATTGATGCTATTAAGCAAAGGCAACATACGCTGTTGAATACCATGAGAGCCATTGTTGACTTTCAATATGAATATTTTCAGGAAGGGGATGAAAGTAAGTTAAGGCCCATGATCCTAAAGGATATTGCTAATATCATTAATATGGATATTTCCACAGTGTCAAGGGTTGCCAACAGCAAGTCTGTTCAGACAGATTTTGGAATATTCCCACTTAAATACTTCTTCTCAGAGGGTATTGCTACAGACTCCGGTGAGGATGTGAGTAGCCGTGAAGTTAAAAATGAATTGAAACAAATTATAGAGGCAGAAGACAAGAAAAAGCCATTGAGCGATGATAAACTGGAAAAATTATTAAAAGCTAAAGGGTATAACATAGCCAGAAGGACTGTTGCTAAGTATAGGGAACAGATGAATATTCCGGTGGCCAGATTAAGAAAAGAGTTATAAGTGCTAAAGAGTCTGGCTAATATCATTTCGGTTGTGTTCCACCCGTTGTTGATGACAACGCTATTGGTGGCGTCGTTGTATTTCTTTGCTCCTTCAAGTATCCTTCCTATCAATAGTAATTCGATACTGTTGATCTTGCTGATGGTGGTTATTCTAACCTATATTCTACCTATGTTAAGTGTAGGTATGCTTAAATTGACTAAAAGTATAAGCAGTATTCAGCTCAAGAATAGAAAGGAGCGTATTATGCCCTTTTTCTTTATTACAGTCTACTACGGGGTGACTTCTTATTTCTTTTCAGAAAGGCTTGTGCTGGGTAATGCCTTGGTAATTATGCTGGCTTCCATAACGGCCACTATTTTTCTGATAACTGTTATTAGCATGTTTTTTAAAATTAGTGCTCATGCAGCAGGCACGGCTGGGATACTTGGTTTTTTTGTGGCTATTCATTTCCGTTACCTTGACAGTCTTTTGTTTTGGCCCATAATTGCAGCCTTGGTATTGCACGGTGTAGTTAGTTCTGCCAGGTTGTATTTGCATACCCACAGCCCTAAAGAAGTTCATTTTGGTGCCTTGTTAGGATTTATTGTTAATTTCGGGGCAGCTTATATTTTTACATAAAAAGTATCAATTGACGATGTACGAATTTATAAAATACGATAATAGCAATGGTATAGCTACCATAACACTTGATAGACCTGAGGTTTACAATGCACTTAATGATGGTATTACTTATGAGCTTCAGGATGTTTTTAAGCAGGTAGGGAAAGATGCATCTGTACGTGTGGTAGTACTAACCGGAGAGGGTAAGGCATTTTGCTCAGGGCAGGATCTTAAGGCGTCTTCAGGGCAGGAGAAAAGATCTTTTATTGATTCTCTTCATAAGCGTTACAATCCTATCATACGAGCTATGAGAAATTTGCCTAAGCCAATCATTTGTAGACTGAATGGTGTTGCTGCGGGGGCTGGCTGTTCCATAGCTTTGGCATGTGATCTTATAGTAGCAGCAGAAGAGGCTATGATGACTGAGGTATTTGTAAATATAGGACTGGTGTTAGACTCAGGGTCATCCTATTTTTTGCCACGACTTGTTGGAAGTGCTAAAGCATTTGAGTTAAGTACTATGGGATCGAGAATAAAGGGTAAAGATGCATATGATATGGGGCTGATCAATAAAGTTGTTCCACTTGATCAGCTTGATGAGGCAGTGAAGAGTTACACGAATTATTATGCACAAGCGCCTACGAAAGCTATTGGGTTAATGAAGAAGATGCTAAATAAAGCTGGTAACGCTACACTGGATGAGATGTTGGAATACGAAGCTTATTGTCAGGAAATTGCCGGTAATTCTGAGGATTATAAGGAAGGTGTTACAGCATTTTTGGAGAAAAGAAAGGCCGAGTTTAAAGGAAAGTAAACTTCAATTGAATCATAAAAAAAGAGCTGGTTTGAAAATCAAATCAGCTCTTTTTTTATGATTCTTGTCTTTTGTTAAAATCCTGTAAAGGAAAGTCCGACAGTTACGTTTGTTAGGTTTTCAGTGTTTTCCGGACCATCATCAAACATTTCAGAAAGACTATGATAGTAGAACAAGTTAAAACCGCCTATACCGACTCTTCCGGTGACCCCATAACGAAATCTGTTTAGGCCATAATCTTTTTTAATTTTGGTTTTAATGTTTTGATCGTCGTCTTTATACTTCAGTTTAGTGTGTGAGCTAAACCTGATTCCAGCTCTACCACCAATGCTTACGTTGAAGCTCCTTTTTTTGTCATCAGGGTTAGTGTAAAAGCGAAGTTCAAGAGGTATATCGATATAGTTAGCTATAAGTTGAGATTTCTTAACATCCCAACCTTCGTCTAAATCTTCAACTGTAACCACAGTATTGCCATCTGTATCAATACTTTGAACTAAGGTAACATCGTTGTCAAATTTGAATTTATTAAGACCAACACCAATGCCAGGCATGAGTACAAAGTTTGAATTGCCTATCTGCATGTCGTAGTAGTAATACAGGTTGACAGTTCTTGAGCCAATTAAGTTAGTCTCAAAGTTGTCAGGAGCACTTTGAAGCATATTCCAACCAAAGTCAATTAAAAATGTGCCGGGAACATCAGGTCTAGCAGCTCGGTCTCGTATTTTCATGGGAGACAATTGTGCTAATGGTTTGTCACCATTTTCAGGTTTGTCATTATCACCAGCATAAGTACCGGTAGCAATGCCTAAAGTAAATATATAAATAAAAATTTTTTTCATAATATCTTAACCTAAATCCCTCATTTTTATTGTTTGGTGGGCAAAGATAAGGTTTTTTAAAAAAGTACGAATCAATAAGACTTTTTTTAAGAATAATAATTATTTACATTTGCACCGCGTTAGCAAGTAACCGTTCGAAACATTGATATGCACCAGTTGTAGAAAGTGTTTACGAGTTAAGCGGTTATCTATATGGCCTCGTAGCTCAACTGAATAGAGCACCTGATTACGGCTCAGGAGGTTTCAGGTTTGAATCCTGACGAGGTCACTGAAGGTGAAGTTACAGTTGTAATTTCACCTTTTTTATTATATTGCATTTATGTCATAGTCTCTGCATACCCCTTGGCAGAGTACTAAAGCTTGAGTTGCCATCCCCCCCTTAGGCTTCTCTGGGTTTTTAATGGCATTGTAATGAATAGTTGGGTTGGCCAGTTCAAGAGAAATTTTAATGTAGCGATTGTTCAGGCATAGCATAAACCTGCTACTCAGAGAAAGTAAATTTTAAGCTTACGATTGTTATCCTCATATGTTTAACCGTTGGCATGCTGCAACTGTAGAAGTTGCAGCGCAGAGATCATATTAAAAACACTTACATTTTACTTACCGACATGAAAAAAATAATTACTACGCTATTTCTGTCAATCATAGTATGCATAATATTGAATGCTCAACATCAAATGGATGACAGGTATTCAAATACCAATCAGTTTATTAACCCTGTATTTTATGGAGACTATCCTGACCCTAGCATTTTAGTGGATGGAGATGACTATTACGTGGTTCATTCCTCCTTCGAATATTATCCGGGGTTAACTATATGGCACTCAAAAGATTTGATCAGCTGGAATCCTGTTACAAGTGCATTGACCAAATATGTAGGTTCTGTCTGGGCCCCTGATTTGGTAAAGTACAAAGGTAAATACTATATATATTTCCCTGCTAACAATACCAATTATGTTATTGTTGCTGATTCAATCGGTGGGAAGTGGAGCGACCCTATCGATTTAAAAATTGGTAACATTGATCCGGGGCATGTGGCGGATGATAAAGGGAACAGGTACCTGTATTTCAGTAGTGGAGGTTATGTGCCTTTGTCAGAGGATGGTTTATCGGTAACAGGTGATTTTCAACATGTATACGATGGCTGGCCTATTCCGAGAGACTGGACCATTGAGTGTTTTTGTATGGAAGGGCCAAAATTATTTAAGAGGGGAAAGTATTATTACATGACTGTAGCGGAAGGGGGAACAGCTGGTCCGGCGACTGGCCATATGGTAATTTCCGCTCGCTCAAAATCACCTCTTGGCCCATGGGAGAATTCCCCTTATAATCCAATTATTCGAGCAGAGAGTACGTCTGACAAATGGTGGTCTGTAGGGCATGCAACCATTTTTGAAAATGCAGCCAGTGAATGGTGGATGATGTTTCACGGATACGAAAAAGATCATTATAACATGGGCCGCCAAACATTACTTGCCCCTGTTGAATGGACTGAGGACGGATGGTATAAATTGCCTGATAACTTTGATCTGACAAAAGCAACCAAAAGACCATCAGCAAAGCCTTTAGAGTCAAACTACTCACTTAATGATGATTTTGAGGGCAAAGAACTTAAACCTCAATGGAAGTTTTTCGGTAAGTATGATGCAAGCCGCTATGATTTTGTTGAAAACAATGGTATTGAAATTAAAGCTAAGGGAAGTTCAATACCCGAAAGTTCACCACTGCTTTGTATACCCGCTGATCATTCCTATACTGCCCAGATAGAAATTGATCTTGAAGGTGATGCAGTCGCCGGCTTAGTATTGTTTTACAGTCATAAAATTTATTCGGGAATACTAGCTGACAGTAAAAACATTTTAGCAAACCTGAGAGGTTGGCAGTTTCCCACTGAGAAAACCGTAATTGATAATCATGTTTACTTAAGACTTAAGAATATAAATAATGTGGTAGATATGTATTATAGCACGGATGGTGTAAACTGGATAAAAATTGAAAATTCTTTTGATGCGTCTGGTTATCACCACAATGTGCTAAGCGACTTTTTAAGTTTACGAATTGGCTTGGTCTCTATGGGGGAAGGAAAAGTAAGGTTTAAGAATTTTAAATATGAACCGATAAAGTAAAGTGCAGGATATTACGGACTTATTCAACCGTACTTAGTTTCAACTGTTTCATTGCAGAATAACAGAAGTGAAAGAAAAAAGCTTATGGGAAGTTTGGCAATGACTTCCTAAAGCTTTCCATAACAATGGCTGAGAGCTGGCAACGGCTCCCTATTGGGAAAGTAACATGATGATTCAAAAATACTTTGCCATGCAGCTTCATATTAAGCTATCTCTCTGGAGTTTAGGTAAGTAACCCTTTGTTGGTTATCATAGCAGGTGATTTCAACCTGATATTTATCGGCTGTCTGCTGACCAGTTTTTCTTCTGTAAATATTGCTGGTCATTTTATGGTCTAGTGCTATGAAATGAATCTTACCATGTTGGTGATCCTTGTTAAACTTGATGGTAACTTCGCTTCTATCCGGAGTAGAGCTACCGTGAACAGCGTTGATCTTTAAAGTATAAAACATGATATAACTGCTTTTAACAGGAGTAAATTTTCAACTTTTAAAAGCAGTTATGTCAAATTATAAATTATGGATTAATTAAGAAATTGAGGCTGATTTTACCGAATTGTAAAGCTCTTATTTCAGTCAGACTTCAAACTATTTGTTGTCAGAAGTTTAGTACAGGGATTATTTGTCTATGGCCTGTAATCGTTTTTGAACCTTTGATTCATTATCTATACTATAATCATTGTTATAGATAGCTCCTTCCCATTCTCCATACATTGGGTTGGGCAGAATCACGAAGTTATATAAAAGCTCACTTTTATTTTTCTTAACCAATTCTTTACCCATGTCATTGCCTCTATCTGCATAAAGCTCCGAATAGTCAGTAAGATTGTCGCCTACAAATACCAATATGGTATGCGAGTTGGCAACTTTTTCCCTTCGTTCGGTTTTATCACTGGTACTACTTTTCAAAATCACATGTTTGGTATCGGCATCGGGGAATCTGTATTTTTTTAAGTTCTCAATAGTAGCGTCAAGCTCATCAGTGTCTCTATTGGAAATGTAAAATATTTCTAACCCCTTTTTCTTGGCAAAATTCACAAATTCAAGAGCTCCGGGAAGTGCTTTGGCTCGAGCTTCGCTTGTCCAGGCCTTCCAGGTAGAAGGCTGATATATTTTTCCTTTTTCAATGAGTTGACCTTCATAAGGGCTATTGTCCAGCACAGTCTCATCGATGTCTAATACCACTGCCAACGGTAAGCTTGATCGTACAGTTTTTAACTTAGAGTCAAGTAGCATTTCAGCATATTTATAAGCCTGTTGATAAGCCGCAACCATCTCAGCTGATTTTTGGTACCATAATACACCCATTACAAGTTGCTGAGACATCTGTTTTTTTGCTGATTCAGATGTAGCTTTTGAGGTAGCTGTAGTTGTTTTTTTCTCCGCGGCACAGGAGATTAGTAATGATGAAGTGATGAATATGATATAATACTTTCTTAGCTGTTTCATGAAATTTGGTTAGGTTTTGATTTTTTCATTACAATTATATCATAATTTAAATAACAATACGTACTTTCTTATTTAGCATTTGATATGGAAAAAGGATACCTTAATAGTTGCGACAGGCTGGAAGTTGTATGTAATAGTCCTTACTAATTATTTGTTAAAGGGGCGAGGTTTGACCTTCGGGAGGATCATAATTTTGCTTTTTTTTGAAACCTTTGTACTTTTGGTTTAGTTAAAGGCATTGTAAGACTTTGAATAGATGTACAATAATGTGAAAAATATGATCAGAAAAATATCGGCCCTTGGTTTGGCGGCGATCATATTTATTACTAGTACGGGTTTTCAGGTTAGCGCCCATTATTGTTCAGGGCAACTCAAGTCCTTAAAATTGTTTGGTACGGCAAAGGCCTGCAAATATGAGCGGCAGGTGACCAAACCTTGTCCTATGCATGGGCAAATGGTCATCAAGTCAAAAAAGGATTGCTGTGATGATGAAAATATCAAGCTTGATCCTTCAGCTTATGAAGTTACTGCTCAAGCGAAGGTTATGGTGGAGCATAACTTTGATTTTATTTCGCCTAAGTACTTTACCTTTGAACATATTGCCTTTCATGTTGCACATGTAGATTTTGCCACGTTATATAGACCCCCTCCGATTGACCGCGACATCCCAGTCATGGTTCAATCCTTCCTTTTATAAAATATTCTGTTGACAGTTTTATCTGCAGGGTGATCAATATTGCTCTGCCAGAACTATTTCTTTATGCTCAATAGATATTTTTATGCTCAACAAAGTAATACGTTTTTTTCTGGAAAATAAGCTGGTTACAGTCCTGATTATAGTGCTTTTTGCTGGTTGGGGATTGGTAACGGCACCTTTTGACTGGGATCTGGACTTTCTCCCTCGAGACCCAGTGCCGGTTGATGCTATCCCTGATTTAGGGGAAAATCAGCAGATAGTATTTACAGAGTGGCCAGGCCGCTCACCTCAGGATATTGAAGATCAGATTACTTATCCTCTAACGACCTCTTTATTGGGTATTCCTGGTGTTAAGTCTATTCGCAGCACTTCACTGTTCGGTTTTTCCAGTATCTATATCATTTTTAATGAAGATATAGAGTTTTACTGGTCAAGGTCAAGAGTGTTAGAAAAACTGAGCTCCATGCCCTCAGGTTTATTGCCAGACAACGTGCAGCCTTCATTGGGGCCGGATGCTACGGCGCTGGGTCAGATTTATTGGTATACCCTCGAGGGGCGTGACACGGATGGTAATCCTACTGGGGGCTGGGACCCGCAGGAGCTAAGAACTATTCAGGATTTTTATGTCAGATATGCTCTTTCTTCTGCGGAAGGGGTGTCAGAAGTAGCTTCTGTGGGAGGCTTTGTGAAAGAATACCAGATAGATGTTCGCCCTGAAGCATTAAAAGCCTATGGGCTTGGGTTGCAAGATGTAATGATGGCTGTAAAGAATACCAATCGTGATGTTGGAGCTAAGACACTTGAAGTAAATAAGGCTGAGTATCTAGTGAGGGGATTAGGCTATATTGAAACGGTTGAGGATATTGAAAAAGCAGTTATTAGGTCTGTAAATAACGTACCGATAAGAATTGGAGATGTGGCCGTTGTTTCCCTCGGGCCAGCTGCCCGGAGAGGGGCTCTGGATAAAGAAGGGGCAGAAGTCACCGGTGGTGTAGTCGTAGCCCGTTATGGTGCTAACCCGTTGCAGGTGATAAAAAATGTAAAGGAGAAAATAGCTGAAGTAGAAAAGGGACTTCCGGTTAAAACTCTGGAGGATGGCAGCGTTACGAAAGTGACCATTGTTCCTTTTTACGATCGTACGCAGCTCATTTATGAGACACTTGGTACCTTGGAGCAGGCTCTTTCACTAGAGATATTGATCACAATTCTGGTGATCATTGTTATGGTTGTTAACCTGAGGGTGTCTATAGTTATCTCTTTTTTATTGCCATTGGCAGTGCTAATGGTATTTATAGCGATGCGGTATAGTGGTGTGGACGCAAACATAGTGGCGCTTAGCGGTATTGCTATTGCCATAGGTACCATGGTTGATCTGGGGATAATACTGACGGAGAATGTTATTAAATACCTGGATGAAAATAAGAATAAAAGCTTGTTGGAGACTGTTTATGACGCTTCTGCGGAAGTAAGTGGAGCTATTGTAACTGCTGTTTCAACTACTATTATCAGTTTTATACCTGTGTTTACCCTTGAGGCGGCTGAGGGCAAACTTTTCAGGCCATTGGCTTTTACCAAAACATTTGCATTGGTAGCAGCAGTTGTTATTGCATTGTTTATTCTTCCAGCTCTTTCTCATTGGCTTTTTGGAATGAAAATCGAAAGAAAGCAAGTGAGAAAGTGGGTTAATACTCTACTTATTCCTGCTGGAGTGTTGATCTTTTTCGCATTTTCCTATTGGGCCGGAATAGTGATACTTCTGTTTGGAGTTGTAGGGGTGATTAAAGGTTTTACCAGCTATAATAATTGGTTTGTTCGCCATAGTGAAGTGCTCGTTTCAGTGCTGGCAGTGGTTTGGCTTTTAGCAATATACTGGCTTCCATTAGGGGCCGACAAAAGCTTGTTGCTTAATATCATATTCGTGGTGCTTATAGGAGCAGTTGTTTTAGGGGGTTCTTTATTGATGATCAGGTATTATGCATACATTTTGACATGGTGCCTCACTAATAAATTCAAATTCATAGTTGTACCTGTGTTTGTTGTGCTTTTTGGTATCACCGTTTGGCTGGGTTTTAACAAGGTTTTTGGTTTTGTGGCAGATGGGTTAGATACAATTAACATTAATATTCGTGTTACCCGGGTATGGTCAGCTCTTGCCCAAGGTTTTCCGGGAATAGGAGAGGAGTTTATGCCTTCCCTGAATGAGGGGTCTTTTCTTTTGATGCCTACTTCAATGCCTCATGCTGGAATAGAGGAGAGCGTTAAAACTTTAAAGTCATTAGACATGAGGGTAGCTTCTATTCCTGAGGTAGACATGGTAGTTGGTAAACTTGGTCGTGTGGAAAGTGCACTTGACCCGGCTCCTATATCCATGTATGAGAATGTTATTAACTACAAACCGGAATATGTGGTGGATGAGCAGGGCAGAAAAGTGAGGTTTAAGACTGATGATGAAGGTAGGTTTTTGCTGAAATCAGGGGATTCACTTTCCAGAAATGAGTTTATCGCTTTGCGATTGTCTCCGGAAAAACTAGTAAAAGATAAAAATGGTAGCTACTTCCGGAACTGGAGGGATGAAATAAAAAGTGCTGATGATATATGGAATGAAATCATAAAAGTTACAGACTTGCCCGGTATCACGTCGGCACCTAAACTTCAACCTATCGAAACGAGGTTGGTGATGTTGCAAACAGGTATGAGAGCCCCTATGGGAATTAAAGTAGCCGGACCTGACTTAAAAACCCTTGAATCATTCGGTTTTGCCCTTGAGGAAATTTTAAAGACAGTACCGTCGGTGAAAAGGGAGGCCGTTTTTGCAGATAGAGTAGTAGGGAAGCCTTATATTCAGATAGATATAGACAGAGATGCCATTTCACGCTATGGGCTGAGTATAGAACAGGTACAAATGGCTATTGAAACAGGAATTGGAGGAATGACCTTAAGTACTACTGTGGAAGGCAGGGAGCGCTTTCCGATAAGGGTAAGATATCCACGCGAGTTGCGTGATGATCCGCGTGAATTGGAGCAAATGCTTATCATGACTCCATCCGGAGCGCAAATACCCTTGGGGCAATTAGCTACTATTGAATTTCTGCGAGGTCCCCAAATGATCAGGAGTGAAGAAACGTTTTTGACAAGCTATGTACTATTTGATAAAAATACAGGTTTTGCTGAAGTGGATGTAGTGAATGATGCTCAAAGAGCTATTCATGAAAGAATTCAGTCTGGTGAACTGAAGGTGCCTGTTGGGGTAACCTACAGATTCTCGGGTACCTATGAGAATCAGTTGAGGGCCGAGAAGCGATTGAGTATCATTGTGCCGCTGGTTTTAGTAATTATTTTTCTGATCATGTATTTCCAATTCCGATCGATTACCACATCGCTGCTGGTATTTACAGGGATTGCCGTTGCATTTGGAGGAGCGTTTATCATGATTTGGCTATATGGGCAGGAGTGGTTTGCTGACTTTTCATTTTTCAATATTCCTGTCCGTGATCTATTCCAGATGAAAACCATCAATCTAAGTGTAGCAGTATGGGTTGGCTTTATTGCTCTATTCGGCATTGCTACTGATGATGGTGTGCTCATGGCCACTTATCTGGATCAGAAATTTGCAGGTCAGACATTTATATCAAAAGAAGCTATTAGACAGGCAGTAGTAGAGGCAGGTATGCGCAGGGTTAGGCCTGCTATGATGACTACGGCTACTACTTTGATTGCACTTATTCCGATTCTTACTTCTACAGGCAAAGGTTCAGACATTATGGTGCCCATGGCTATTCCAATTTTTGGAGGAATGGCCGTAGCAGTGATTACAATTTTTGTGGTGCCCGTTTTATACGGATGGCACAAGGAAAATAAGTTTAAAAAGATACAGCACAATGAAGAATAATATTAAATGTTTCATACTGGTAGCAGGGATGTTGGCGACAAGCTGTGCAAATGACCAAAAAGGTGGTTATGAAGTGAAATATGCAGGGAAATTGAGGGAAATTATGCATAAGAACGATATCTCTGGCAAGATAGCCATAGATTCACTTTTGGAACGTCCCGGCTTATTTGCCGTAGGTGCACTAGATTCTTTAAGTGGAGAGATACTTGTAGAAGAGGGTACGCTTTATATAAGCAGAGTGGAGGGAGAAGAAGTGAGTCTATCTAAAGCCAAAAATGCTCAGGCCACGCTATTGGTTTATGCTCATGTCAACGACTGGAAGCGGGTGCAATTGCCAGACAGTTTAAATTCTATGGAGGAGCTGGAAGGATTTTTAGCTCATTTAGCAAATACCCAAAGAGTGAGTAAACCAATGCTGTTTCGTTTATCAGGTATGCCCACTAATATACGTTATCATATTATTCGTCCTTTAGGGGCAAATGCTACTCATAGGGAAAGAAAAGCTGCTGGTTTTTCAGGAGTCTTGACCGGAGAGCAGGTGTCAATTATAGGCTTTTATTCAGACCAACACCAGGGGGTTTTTACACATCGAGACTCCAATGTTCATATGCATGTAAGAAATGATAATGAGAGTATTGCAGGGCATGTTGATGATATACAGCTAGGAAGTAATGTTCAACTATATATTCCGGTAGAGTAGCATGAGGAATTATTTGATACATATTGCTTTCATATGCGTGACAATTCCAGCATTAGCGCAAGATCCACTGGAGGGTTATTTGAATGTTGCCGTGGAGAACAATCCTGGCTTAAAGGCTCGATATGCAGAGTTTGAAGCGGAGTTGGAAAAGATTCCGCAGGTTAAAAGCTTGCAGGAGCCCTCTTTATCTTTTGGGTATTTCATTAGTCCTGTAGAAACCAGGGTAGGACCGCAGCGAGCAAAGCTTTCCCTTAGCCAGATGTTTCCATGGTTTGGTACGCTGAGAGAGCGGGGTAATGTGGCTGCTTTGCAGGCAGAAGCAAGTTATATCCAGTTTATAGATGCGAGAGAGAAGCTGTTTGAGCAAGTGAGAACTCAATATTATCAGCTTTGGGAAACCCACAAACTCATTGCATTGGAAAAGGAAAACCTGGAGATACTTAAAACTTATGAAAAAATGGCACAAACCCGATTTGGTACCAGCGAAGGCCGTCTTTCCAGTGTTTTCAGAGTTCAGTTGGAGCAAAAGCAGGTGACCACCAGTTTAGAGATACTAAAAAGCAGGATAGCTCCATTGGAGAGTGTATTCTTGCGTCTTATAGGGAATGAGCCATATGGAAAGGGAGTAGAGGTTTCTGATTCAATATCGCTACCGGTAGGTATGCCAATAGTTAGGAGGGATAGCCTGATGAACCATCCAAATATTAAATTTTATGAGCTTCAGAAAGCTTCAGCTATTAAAAGCAAGCGAGTGGCAGAGAAAAGTGCGTATCCGTCCATTGGAGCTGGGATTGATTATGTAGTGGTAGGAAAAAGAACGGATATGTCTGTGACCGATGATGGGAAGGATGTTTTGATGCCTATGGCAACTATAAGTATCCCCCTCCGGAGGAAAAAGTATAAAGCAGCAGTCAAGGAAGCAGAATTTAAGGAAGAGCAGTTTCAGTTTGAGAAGGAAAATGTGAGAAACTCTTTGACTTCACAATGGGATCTAGCTATGTATGAAGTGCAATCGGCTATGAGTGAAATGAAACTTTATAAAGAGCAGCTTGAAATTGCAGAACGTACTTTGGAACTGACATTGTCAGATTATACCAATGACTTGGAAGATTTTGAGCAAATACTGGAAGAGCAGCAAAGACTTATTCAGTTTGAAAGAAGCTACTACAAAGCATATAAGGAGTGCTTGATAAAATACGCAGAAATTGAATATCTGACCTATCAAGTAGCAGGAAGTGGTCATTATTTAAAAACCATAGAGTAGTCTAAAACAATTTGGGCATGACACTGATTTAAATGTTAAATTATTAAAGGAATTTAAACATTAAAGAATTATGATGACAGCTAACCAAACCATCGACAAAATCGCCTCATTACTTGGTGATGATGCATCAAAACTACTTGACCATACTAGCAAAACGGTAGACAAGGATTCTTTGTACACTCCAGGTCCTGGGCGGATCGACGATATTTTTGCAATGAGTAATCGTTCTCCACAGGTGATGAGAAGCCTTGCTGCTCTTTACGGTCATGGCCGTTTGGCAAATACTGGTTATTTATCCATTCTTCCTGTTGATCAGGGCATAGAACATTCGGCGGGCAGCGCTTTTGCGCCGAACCCTATTTATTTTGACCCTGAAAATATTGTTAAACTGGCTATTCAAGCTGGATGTAATGCAGTGGCAAGCACTTTTGGTGGTCTTGCTCTGATGTCTCGAAAATATGCGCATAAAATCCCTTTCTTGGTGAAGATCAATCATAATGAACTACTCACTTACCCCAATAAGTATGATCAGATCATGTTTGGGTCAGTACATCAGGCTTGGGAGTTGGGGGCAGTAGCTGTTGGGGCTACTATATATTTTGGCTCGGAGGAGTCGAACAGACAGATAGTGGAGGTAGCTCAGGCCTTTGAAGAGGCACATGACTTGGGTATGGCGACTGTGCTATGGTGCTATACCAGAAATGAAAATTTTAAACAGAATGGTACTGATTATCATGCATCAGCAGATCTTACCGGTCAGGCGAACCACCTGGGGGTGACTATCCAGGCAGATGTGATCAAACAGAAACTTCCAACCAGTAATGGCGGGTATAAAAATATAAAATTTGGTAAGTCGCACCCTGACATGTATGACAAGCTAACCAGTGAGCATCCTATTGACCTTTGCAGGTATCAGGTGCTTAATTGCTATGCAGGAAGGGTAGCTCTTATTAATTCCGGAGGTGAGTCAAAGGGAGCTTCTGATATGCAGGAGGCAGTAAGAACAGCAGTAATTAACAAAAGAGCCGGTGGTAGTGGACTGATACTGGGAAGAAAGGCATTTCAGCGTCCATTCAAAGATGGAGTCGAGCTTTTAAATACAGTTCAGGATGTGTACCTCAATGAGGATATAAATCTGGCTTGATAATATGAAAAACTAAAATGAAAAAGATTCTAGAGAATAAGTGGGTGACAGCCTCATTAGCTTTGGCTATGGGGCTGTTTCTGGGGTATGTTTTTTGGCACAATGGTAGTGAAGGAGGCCGTGTTGAACACGGTATAGCTGACCATGCTGACGAAACCATTTGGACATGCTCCATGCACCCCCAGATCAGACAGCATGAGCCTGGGAAATGCCCAATTTGTGGTATGGACCTGATTCCATTACAATCTGGCGGGGATAATATTAACCCGATGGCTGTTTCTATGACCAGCACGGCGGTAAAGTTAGCCGGAATCCAAACCATAATGGTTGGAGGTGGTGAAGGTATTGTTGAAAAATCCTTACAATTAAATGGTACTGTAGTACCCGATGAACGGTTGGTGAAAACGCTTACTGCTCATGTTGCAGGAAGGATTGAGCAGCTTTTTGTAAATACCACCGGTGAGTTTGTGAAGCGGGGACAGAGGCTGGCCAGCATTTATTCTCCTGAACTTATTGCAGCCCAAAGAGAGTTACTGCAGACAGCGGATATTAAAGAGTCGCAACCAGCGCTTTATAAGGCCGCTTTTGAGAAGCTTAAAGCTTTTAAACTTTCTGAAAGTCAAATCAAAAATATAGTAGAATCTGGAGAGATTAGACAAACAGTAGATATTCTGGCAGACCAGTCAGGTGTGGTCTTCGAAAAGAAAGTAAATGTGGGTGATCACCTGAAAACAGGGGAGGCATTATACATTATTGCAGATCTCTCCAAGGTATGGGTTGAGTTTGATGCCTATGAGAGTGACCTTCCATGGATAGCTGTTGGAGATAAGGTAGCTTTTATTGTTGCCTCCTTACCAGGGCAAAAATTCGAAGGGAAAGTAGCTTTTATCGAGCCTATGGTTAACCGGCAAAGTCGTGTTGCACAGATTCGTGTGGAGATACCCAATCCGGATCAGAAGTTAAAACCGGAAATGTTTGCTACAGGTACCATTGTTGCTAAAGTGTCTGCTGAGGGTGGGCAGATCACACTGCCCAAGTCCGCCGTTATGTGGACCGGCGAGCGGTCGGTAGTTTATGTAAGGGAGAAAGACCGTGAAGCGCCTTCTTTTATGATTAGGGAGGTGGTACTTGGCCCCTCCTTGGGTAGTTCTTACCTAATTGAAGCTGGGTTAAATTCTGGGGACGATGTAGTGGTCAATGGCACTTTTACCGTTGATGCAGCAGCGCAGTTAGCAGGAAAACCCAGTATGATGAACCCTCAAGATGGGGTAGACGTGACGAGGCATGGTCATAAAGCTACTGAGAAACCTAAGCAGGTTCATGTATCAGATCAGTCCAAAAAACATATAGAAGGACTGATCACGAAATATTATAAACTTAAAGATGCTCTGGTCGCTTCGGATAAAGAAGAGGCTATAGCCTCAGCGGGTGCTTTTAAAAAACAATTAGGTCAGGTACCGATGGGAGCTTTTAAAGGCAAAGCACATGACAGTTGGATGAATTTAGAGAAACTTATGAAAAATGCTGTAGATAGCATACTTTCAGCTGGTAATATTGATCAGGCCCGTAAGTCGTTCATTTCCCTGTCGGAAGTTATGGTGGATGCGGCTCATACTTTCGGACCTTTTGATGAGGCTGTTTATGTGCAACATTGCCCAATGGCTAATAATGACCTTGGGGCGGATTGGTTGAGTGAAGTAAATGAGGTAAGAAATCCATACTATGGTGATATGATGCTTACGTGTGGAGAGGTGACTGAAACGATTGAATAATTTTAAACCCAAAACATATATAACAAACGATGAAAACTCGAATTTTTAATTTTTTAATTGTGGCTCTATTAATGTCTTTTGTAATGGCGTGTGGCAATAAGTCATCTGAATCTGAAGTGACAGAGGGGGAAGTTGCTCACGATCATGAAATGGAAGGGGAGAGCCATGATCATGAGGGAGGTGCTAAAAGTGAAGAAGTTGCTGATGTTATTATTACGGTCGAAGATTTTATGCATCTTTCAGAGAAGGTGGCCAAGAGTATTACGGAATCTTATTTGCAGCTTAAAGATGCACTGGTAGAAAGTGATGCTGATAAATCTAAAGAGGCTGCATCAAGTATATTAGCAGCTCTTGAAGGTACTGAAACCACCACTGCAGTGAAAGGCCTTAAGGAAGATGCTCAACATATAGTAGATACTGATGAATTGGAGCATATCAGAGAGCATTTTGATATGATGTCGCAAAATGTTTATGTTTTAGCAAAAGCTAAGAAAACGGGCGTTACTTTGTATAAGCAATTCTGCCCTATGGCATTTGATAATTCTGGAGCTTTCTGGTTGAGTTCAAGTGAGGAAATCAAAAACCCGTATTTTGGAGATAAGATGTTGAAGTGTGGAAAGGTTCAGGAGACAATAGCTGCAAACTAAGAGTTTAATTAATAAGTAGTTTCTTTCCTTAAACCCAAATTAAATTGAAAAGGCCATTTCGCATGAGAAATGGCTTTTTCAATAGGTTTGTCCTATCCTTAAATAAGTTGCATAAAGTTAGTTCATTTAAGGATGGAGCAGTTAAAATGAAGTTTCTACTCTTTTAATACCATATCTATGCACATTACAGCTGCCATGATCAGTATTCTTATCGGGTTGTCACCGGGGATCTTTTCATCAATTTTAAGGACATAATTGTCCGCACTAGTAAACAGTTCCTTGCCAAGTCCAGCCCATTTTTTGCTTACATGAGCCATTTCAATATCATCTTTTACAAATTTGAAATCCCAACTGGTCCACTTGCCCTTGAGCGTGCATAGATGGTTCTCTTTAGCATCTAGTACTTTAAATTTACCGCCAATTGAGAAAAACTGTTGTTTAAACTTTCCTATGAGTTTCTCATTCTCATCAAATACTTCAACAGTGGAGACAAAGAAGGAGACTCCACGCTTTACAGTAAGAACTTTATCACCTGTGGGAGTTTTGATTTCTACGTGAAATGGAGTCATTCTCTTATAATCCGTAAATCGTAGCAATTTTGTGAAAAATCCTAATTTTTCTTCTCTGCAATTCATTATAATCTGCTGAGTGTCCGGGTCGTATATATCATAATTGTTGGCTGCTTTAAACATACCAACGTGTTCTTTTACTAGGAATAAGTTTTGACTTAGGGTAGTGTTCATGTTATAAGTTAAGTTTTAAAATAGTGCGGTAAGTCGCATGAATTTTTAATATCCGCAAAAAATACTGGGTTTGCCTCTCCTTTTAATAGGGGTGAATCCAAATTATTGTCGCATTATCAACCCTACGCCAATTGACTAGCAGCGGGTAAACGTGGAGTTGATCTGTATGGTTTACATTTCTTCTTCCATTTCATATTCGATCATATTAATTTCCAGGCCGCTTTCCTCCATAAAGTCTTCACCTTCCATTAATACTTCCTCATCGTCAGGGTCAGGGTAATGCCAGTTTACAGTTACTCCTTTTCCTTCGTCCCCATGGCCTTTTAATACTCTTAACATTTCAAGAATAGCTCTTGAAGAACTGGTGTTGAAGTAAGTCAACTTTAGATCTAGTTGAAGGCTTTTGTTTCCTTCAGCGAAAAAATCAGAAAACCAAGCCGAGATCTTTTCATAAAACTCAAACGGCTCTTCGAGGTATGATTCACCTGTAATGCTACAAATACCTGTCTCGGCATTTAATTTTACATGCGGGGTGAAGTACGTGTCTCTACTTCCTTCAATAATTAAATTCTGCATATTTTATAAGGTTTGCTGTTTTAATACATTTACTGATATTGTGAAAAAGGAGTGCTCTTTGTCTACTTCTTTAATGTCAAGTTCCAAAGGCAGGTCTGATTTTAACGCAACTTGTATCAAGCCTATATTTCCCCCTTTGTGGTTGGCTTTTATTTCGCTGCTTCTGTACTCACGTTTCATGGCTCGCAGGCCCTCATGGTCCAGATTGTTTATTTCTTCACATTTTTCTACAATTTGTTTCAGTACATCATTTTTAACCAAATTCCCTGAAATCAAAATGTAAGATTCTTTTGTTTCATAAACTGCTATTGTACCAACACCCCATTTCAAGCCAGACTCTAACTGATTTTTTTCGGCAGAGTATAGGGAAATGTTTTGTGCAAGTTCCATAAAAACGGAAAAGAGCCTGTGCCCTATTTTGGGAGGATCAAAAATCTTTTTCCTGATTTTTGTGCCTATCTCAGATAAAATAATCTCATCAAATGGGCCCTTGTAGTAGACTATTATGTTCCGATTCATGCTACTATAGAAATCGACAAGGTTCTCGTATTTTTGATTTTCCATTTAATATTAATTTATAGCTAGTTTAAAAAATTTATTTGCGTCAAACCCTTATGGCTATAAGAGTGATATCATCCCTTTGCTCGGCATCTTTTTTATGATCAGCCAATGCATTTTCGAATTTTTGTTTTTGGGATTGAAGGTCTAGGTGATTTACTTCCTCAATAAGTGATTTGAATCTTTTCTTGTTAAACCGCTTTCTGTTAGGGTTGTTTTGATCGATATACCCATCTGTGGTTAGGTAAAGTGTTGCGCCTTTGGATAATTCCAATGTCTTATTTGTAAAGTTCCTTTGGGCTGTAGTGTTGGCTCCACCTATTGATTTTCTATCTCCATCGATCTCTAGTAGTTCTCCTTCATTCACAATGAATAGGGTATGCTTTGCACCCGCATAGGTTAATTTTACCTTTTCATTGCCATTAGGCTCGATTACACATATACCCAGGTCCATACCATCATGGTTTTGGGTTTCTGTCTGACTCAGTTTTCTCCTTATGCCCTCATGTAATTGGTTAAGAGCCTCGGCAGGGTTGGTTACCCCTTTTTGATCTATTATTTCATTTAGGGTTGTACTGCCTATTACAGACATAAGTGCTCCGGGTACTCCATGGCCAGTACAGTCAACAATGGAGACTATTTTTTTTCCATTAACTTCTTCCATTCTATAGAAATCACCGGAGACAATGTCCTTTGGCATATAAGTGATGAAGTTATCAGGGAATAGTTTACTCTTTATACTGCTGGATGGAAGTATAGAACTCTGTATGCGTTGAGCATATTGAATACTAAAGGTAATCTTTCTGTTTTGTACTTCCAGTTGCCCTTTTTGTTGTTCCAATACATCCTGAGTGGCCTGAAGTTCTTCCATGTTTTGTTGAAGCTCTTCGTTCTTCTCTGTGATTTCAAACTGCTGGGCCTTAAGCATTTTGTTGGCCTTTCGTTTTTGAACAAAGCTGAAAATAATTATTCCAAGAATCAGAGCAAATAAGCCAAACATCCAATAGGTATACTTGAGTTGTTCGCTTTGTAGTTTTTTGTCAGCTTCCAAAAGCTGTATAGCCTTTTTCTGTTTCTCATCTTCCAGTGCTTTTCTTTTCAATTCAAGGTTTTGAAGCTCCTTTTCTTTTTCCAGAGATATTAATTCTCTATTCTTTTTCTCAGTTTCAAGTTGCTGTTGTGCAAGAGCCAGAGCCTGCTCGGTTCGCTCTTTTTCCAACAACTGGTTTTTGTACTCAATTTCTCTGAGTTCCTGATCACGTTTGAGTAGAGCCAGCTCTTTTTCTTTAAGTTTTATTTCATTTTCCTTCCGCTCGTCTTCCACTGCTTGTCTTTCTTCTTCGGCAAGCAATGTTTTAATCTCTTCCTCATTTCTTTCTATTTCCAGCTGCTTTTTGAGCATTAGCTGCTCTCTTTCCTTCTCTTGATCTTTAAGCTTTTCATCGAGCTTTTTATGCAGTTCCAGATACTTTTTAGCTTTAGCAGTATTATTATCCATCGTATAGATCATATGGAGGATCTTGTAGCTTGTTAGTAAAACTTCTTCAGCCTGTAATGGCTCTGCTAGTTCGATTGCATCAGTAACAGATTTTAAAGCCTGGGAAATATTTCCGCTGATATAGTAATTACCTGCCAGGTAGTTTTTTGTGTTGGCTATTTCTATCTGGTTTTCTTCTTTTTCTCTGATCTTTAGAGCTATTTGATAGTTTTCTTTGGCTCTGGTGTATGACTTTAAGGTGGTGAAGGCTACCCCAACATTAATATGTAGCAGGGCTTTGTCACTTTCCTTAAGGTTTTCAGGTTGTTTGCTAACCAGCTCTGTTACCATATTAAAGTAGTCCAGTGATGTTTTTAAATCGCCGGTTCGTTTATGTATAAAACCTATGTTGTTATAAGCTGATGACAGCGCTACCAGATCATTTTCCTTTTTATAAACCTCTACTAACTTGGTATTGTATTTTAAGGCTGATCGATACTGGTTGTTTAACTCGCTTAGTAAAGAAAGTTCCTTGTACGTTTCTATAACTTTATCCTTGTTCCCTGTTCTCTCATACTCAGATAGCAACTTAGTCTCTGTCGACATGGCATGAGGATAGTCTTCCAACTGTTTATATGAGTAGGCAATATTTTCTAATAATACTATGCGCAGATGTGGTTTACTTTTGATTTCAAGAGCTTTCTTAAAAGCCTTTTCAAAGTAGCTTATGGCCTGGTTGTGGGCGTCCTGGTTTTGATATAAACTCCCGATATCAATAAGCGTATTGATATTCATTTGCGGGTTATTTAGTAGATCAAAAGCCTGAATAGCCACAAAATAGTATTTCAAAGCCTCATTGTATTCTTTTTTCTCAGTGTAGGCTTTTCCTAATACCTGACTGCTGTTTGCTTCCCCGGTAAGGTAAGATGCCTTTTTAGCGAGCTCATAGGCATTTCTGGCTGTTGAAATTGCCAGGTCAAAACTCTTCTGTTTAAGGAGACCTTGAGCTTCATTAAGTAATCGTGCTGATTTTACAGAATCTGTAGCCTCATTTTCCTGAGCCATGGCATTAAATTGTATCGTTACCGCCAGTAAAGAGGTAAGGCCGAGGAGTAAAGGATGAAATATTTTTATGTTCATTTTATGAAAATCTTGAGGTTTTAAAATTTGATTTTTGCTCCGATGAGATATATCCCAGGTATATCGTCGGCAAAAATGAACTCTTTGCTTTTAGAGCCGATGGGGTTCCGCACATTGATGAATAATGCGTTTTCCTGCCACACTTTGTATGAAACCTTTAGCGCAGGGAGCAGCTTGGCGGGTATTTTTCGAATTCCGTTCAAAGCGACCATTTCATGTTGGCCAAAGGCATAGAGGCTGACTGCAATATTTAGTTTGTCAAGCATGGTCCTGTAATTGGCGGTTATTCCTCCAAAGTATTTAGGGGAAAGGCCAGAGCCAGAGGCAGTAGTGTCATTGTCAAAGCGGGTGCTCTGGAACGTTGCAAACGTATGAACTTTGAGCTTTCCTGATATTTTTGCTGTAAGGTTTACTGTTATGCCATTCCTCTTCAATATTACCGATGAGTTAACGATTTGGCTGTTAATGGTATCGTTATTTACAGCAGCGATTATCGGTATTTGGCTATTAGAATTTTGAACGTGAAAATAATCAACTCCTAAGATGATCTTATCAGTAACATTTATCCGTGTACCAAGGCTGTAACTTTTAGATATAGCTACGTCAAGGTCATTGTTGATGATATTTCTTATAACTGAGCCATCCGCATTTGTTATTGTACTTTCGTTGAAAGCATTATTGGCAAATTCACCTTGGTTTCCCTTTGCGTAAGAAGCTCTTACCAGCACCTTTTTGATGGGTGTATACGCTGCTGCTGTCTGGTAACTTACTACGGACTGGTCATCGTAAAGGTCGTAGCTTATGCCTCCATCCAATGTCAATTTTTTCTCTAGAAATGATGCATTAGTTTTAAGAAATCCCCCATAGTATGTCAGGTCTTTTTTTCCATTAATGATGTTAGGGTAGGCATTGTCATCCGAAGTTTGTTTTGAGTCATCAAACATTGAAGACTGATACCTTAAACCGGGGGTTAATGTAAGCCCCTTCATTGAATGGTTATAAAATACCCTGGTGTTGATTTTGTCTACTTCAAAACTGTATCCGGGATAACCCACGGCGAGATTTTGATCAGCAGTGATATAAGACGCCTGAAAGTGCAGGTTGCTCCATCGGGTATTTAAATTGAGAAACTGTGAAGACGATGAACGTCTTGTGAAGGTCAGTTCTTCAAAACTATAATGTACACTTTGTGCTTCTGAGTCCTGAGAGGAGATAGATACATTGATGTCTGTGTTGTCATTGGGAGAATACTGAACAAAGGCATTTATACCCATATCCTGTCTGGCGAGAGTACCATAGAGGTTGGTTTCTTCTACATTAGATTGGAAGAAGAGTAAAGAGTCGGCTGGAATGTACCTGTTCTCGCTGGCCACATAGTATTCATCCTGAAATCTCCTGGTGTCGATATATTTTCCCGACAACCTAACCAGTACTTTGTCATTAATGCCGAAACCTATCGCAGCATTGTTGACCAATGTGTGTGGTGTACCACCCTGAATGTTAGCAGTTACACTGAGGCTGTTGCTCTCCGGTTTTCTAGTGATAATATTAATAAAGCCATTGGCTGCATCACGTCCGAATAGCACAGAGGAAGGTCCTGCCACTATTTCAATTTTTTCGACATCACCTAATGTTATTGGTAGAGTTTCCCAAAAAATGCCTCCTGTAAAGTGATCATTTACAGGCATGTTGTCAATCATTACCAACGCCATGCTGCTTTTGTACTGAAAAAGACCTGTTTGTCCTGGAATATTATCTGTGCCTAATAGGTGTACTTCATACAGGCCATTAGTTTTTTGCCTGACAAGTAAGCCCGGAGCCAGCCGTAAAGCTTCAGGTATGGTGAGAGTACCTGCGTTTTCAATTTCCTCACGGGTAATTACGTATGCCTGATAGGGTGTACGGTTTATATCTTCCTTATTGCCAGTGGCAGAAGAAATATGGACTGTGGCATCTCCTTCAAACTCCAGGTTAAGTATATCCTGATCTACAGTGAATCTATAAATATCATCGGTCGGTGTCTTTACATCTTCGTCTTGAGCAAAAGCAGACCCTGTTAATAGCACCAGTATTAAGGTGAAATATTTGATTTTCATGATAAGAGAAAGTTTTGCTTTATTTAAAAATTGCACCCGGTGAATTCGTATTGAAGTCCATAATACCCCCTTCTTTGATAGGCAACATCTCTTTCATTTATGTCGTAGATAAATACCTCTTCTTCAAAAAAACTAGGGTCACTAGGGATGAAGTTTCCTTTAGCGTAAACCGGGTTGCTAATACCATGGTATGGCCTGTGGGAAAATCCGCTGAAGTCATCAGTAATGAACTGTCGAATTCCGAATGGAATTAGCACTTTTGGGTTGAAATTAATATCGTACTTGAATTCACCTGTTTGTTGCCCGTCTGAATTTAACACTCTTGTAACATTGCCATCCTCGTCTAATTCGTAATCCTCGTAAATAAGGACATTTCCAATAGGGACATCATACTTGCGGAATCCTGTGAGCTGACTGTTGCTGTTATAGATGAATTCACTGACCTCGGAGGATGAATAAAGTGGTTTGAATGTTTCCATGGAGACTAGAACACCATCGGAATAGTTTAACTTATGCTCGGCAGTTAGAATGTTGGCATAGTAATACTTTACGCTATCCAAACGGTTATTGGCATCATAGTGTATGTCCCACCTTTCTAGGGCAGGAGAGCCTGTAAATGCATAGTTGATGGTGCTAATTTGTCCGTCGCCGTTATAAGCGAAAGCAACTTCATAACCTGAAGGTTGTAAAATCCGGGAGAGTTTACAGTCTTTGGTAATATAAGGATCAACCCTGACCACGTTAGAGTATGCCGAGGTTTTATTCAGGCGCTTGGTCAATACCCTATAGTAATACGTTAGTCTGTAATCCAAATCTTCGACTAAAATGGAGTTTGTTATAACCTCCTTACGGTTGTAGGTGCTCAGTATATTCGTAAAGCCGGAGTCTGAGGCTACTTCTATCAGGTAGCTGGCAGCTTCATCTACTGTATCCCAATTGGCTACAAACTCAAATACTTTTTGGTCAGAAGCATTCAGAGCAACGGGAGCAGGTAACAAGCCTGTTTCAACTGAAATTATATTCGAGTTACCAGAGATGGTATTACCCTTCTTAGCCCTGACCCGGTAATAGTAAGTTTCTTCCACAGATAGGCCGTTGACAATAACGGATGTGCTATGTATTTCCAGGGACTGGAATCCGCTAACGAAGCTTGCGAAGTCGGAGTCAGGAGAGACATCTATATAATAAATATCACTGCCTAATACAGGCTCCCAAGATGCTGTGAAATTAGCAGAAGTGATATCTGTTGCTTCAAGGGCAATTGGGGTTGGTTGGATAAAATTGGTTTCTTGAAGTTCACAGCCAGCTGAAAAAGCTAATAAAACACTGATAAGCAGTGCGTAAACCTTTCGGTTTAAATAGAATAGTGCCATTTTACTATAGTATGTAGTTTTACTGTTCAAACTGAACGTTTTACAAAAAATGGGGCGATACAGAGCGACTCATTGACTCTTGGCGGGAGCTCCTCGCAATAGGAGTGCCAACTCGTTAAATGGTCGTAATGAAGTGATTTAAATGGGAAGGTAAGAAAAAAAATCCAATTCTGGGACAATTGGATTCAATTTGGTATCAATAAACACTGGGTGGTTTTATGTAATATATGTGTGCTGTTTGAGCTTTTCTACTCTTATTGCTGATACTAGTCATATTTAGTACATGAAACTGCTCTTAAAATTAGTGAGTCTAGTGCAGGTCTTCCGCACTTTCATACTCAAGCCCTGGACCATCGCATATTTGCCAGGTTCCTATAAGTCTGTTTTTGTTGTCTACCCTAAGTAATTCTTTGGTGGCTGAAGTACAGCTTGCAACAAGATCGCTCTGGACTTTGTGAGTGAGTTCCAGGTACTCTCCATCTGAAAGGTTAACATACTGGTATGTCCCGGTAGCTTTTTGTGTTTGATTATCCTGTATACGGGTTTTTAAGAAGGTTCCATCCGGTTTTAGGGAAATAGTTTCCTGCCAGGCCATATCGTTTCCAGTTGTTTCGGAGCCTTTAAGGCTTCCTGACATTTGAACGAGTCTCCACTCTTTTATTTTTTGTTCGGCTTCTGAGTTTGGTTTTTCGGAATCCATATTATTATCTGTTGAACAGGAAAACAAACTTCCAATTGAAATAAGAAATAACAAAATTAGTTTCATAATTAATTAAGTTTAGCATAATGGTTTCTATTCTATAAGACCCGATAAATCTCTTCAAGGTTGTAAAACTGGAAATGCTTATGAGACTGTAAAGCCACAGGAAAATAGTGGTGCTTACATCTCTTAATAGTACTTCTGCTAGTATAACACGTTAGTCTATAGACATGTTGCAAAGAGGGGAAGGGCATTTTTATAAAAACTGTCCTTTTGTTTTTTGTTGATTTTCAGTAAATTACATATGCAGGCCCTCTGCAGGTTTTCTTGAAAAAAGTGAATCAATAGAGCAAAGTCATCAAATTCAGCTGACATGGTATCGTTTGAGCACTTAAATGGCATTCTCAATAAAATTACTCCTGCCGGAGGTAATGAGACTTTCAAAATCGAATGTATTTATTCTGACGGCATGGGGTATACAATATTAATGATTTATTTCTTTAATATTCCTGACTTGACAATTTTTGGCAGAATTGCATTTGAACAAGAAAGTGGAAGGGTCCAAAAATGCATATTTAGAAATCACTGTTTTGGAAGGTGTGATAATATTATTGATGCGCTTCTGGATGTTTATAATTATCAGCGTTCGGTATAAACTATTTGCTTTCTTACTCAGATAACACCTCAAGAGAATTTACAGTTGATGGGGTTTCCAATGAAACGGAGTTTTATGACATTTAGACCCACTTTTCTCACTGCGGAGGTTGTTTTTATGGTTATGGCGGTATT
Source organism: Fulvivirga marina (assembly GCF_016775155.1). Lineage (GTDB taxonomy): Bacteria > Bacteroidota > Bacteroidia > Cytophagales > Cyclobacteriaceae > Fulvivirga > Fulvivirga marina. The sequence continues at coordinate 451,942 of NZ_JAEUGD010000042.1, forward strand.
TATATCAATGGATATTACATTTGTAGTTAGACTGACTTGTTGGTTTATATTAGGGGATAATTTTTTTAGTTTCTTTCGGTATTTTTTCAAAACCATCAGTATATATTAAGGTATGATGCTTTATCCTCCAGGATTAAAAGTGCAGTCAAGGTGCGCAGGATACTTATTTCTCCAAATTCTAATACTTGCAACAGCGAAGATGACATTAAGTCTCGTCCGTTTATCGTTTTTAATATACCATAGGGGGGGGTAAGTGTTGTAGAGGATATATGCAGGTTGGTGATCTGGTAGCTGTTCGGTAATACTTGAGTATTCCTGAATGTACTGAGAGATACCGAAATTGAGGGCAGAATACAGAAGGTATATGAGTAGCAACAAAACTAATAAAAGACTTCTTGATTGGGCTTTTAAATTAAGCCTTGTTACGATATTCTATAATCTCATAGAAGGTGGCCTGTCCACATTTTACGGAGCGGAAGATGAAACACTGGCCCTGTTTGGTTTTGGTGTAGATAGTTTTGTGGAGGTGATTTCAGGTCTTGGTATTGTTCATATGGTATGGAGAATGAAAAGTCACTCGATAGAAAGTAGGGATAAATTCGAAAGAGCAGCATTGAAAATTACCGGCAGCGCCTTCTATTTGTTGGTTTTAGGATTAATTGTTGGGGCGGTGATAAACATTTATGTCGGTGCTAAACCTCACACCACAAAAGTCGGCGCTATCATTGCTCTTTTTTCTATTGCCACTATGTATTTCTTATATAAGGCAAAAATCAAAGTTGGAGAGAAATTGAATTCTGCCCCTATCATTTCCGATGCTCATTGTACCAAAACATGCTTCTACCTATCTTTTATTCTCTTGGGGTCTGCTTTAATCTATGAAATTTTCAGGGTACCTTATGTTGATGCATTAGGTAGTCTTGGTATAGCTTGGTATGCACTTAAGGAAGGTAAAGAAGCTTTTGAAAAAGCAAGAACTAATGCCTTGGGGTGCACTGACTGTTGCTCGTGATACCAAGTTAGTTTCTGATGACTTATTTCGAAGCATCAGTAGTTTCGGTAAGGCTCAACAATGCTGAAGTAACACTGCCATTTGATTATAAAATAAAATACCGGCATGAAACCTGCCGGAATAGTGGCAAAACCTCTGTTTAAGCCTTCATTTTATTGTCAATGTAATTTACAGCTTGATTGATGGTCTGAAGCTTTTCTGCATCCTCGTCAGGGATACGGATATCAAAAGTCTGTTCGAATTCCATCACCAATTCAGCATAATCCAGAGAATCTATACCCAGATCTTTTACGAAGTTGGCATCCGGAGTTACTTCTGTTTCAGCTATTCCTAACTTGTCTACTAATATTTTTGTGATGGTTTCGCTTATATTCATCTCCTGTTTGTTAAGTAATAATTCGTAAATCTAGGAAATATTGTGGTTTTTCTAAAACCTTAAAAAGAACTCCGTTCCCTCATCCATTTTAGATTTTACGCCAAGCATTCCCTGATGCTGTCGCATGATCTGTCGAGATAGGCTGAGACCAATGCCAGAGCCATTTTTTTTAGTTGTAAAAAAGGGTATGAAAATCTTTTCAAGAGCCTCATCATCAATGCCATTACCGTTGTCTTTTACACTAATTACAGGTCGGCTTTTTTCATCAAAGTATGCATTGAGTTCAACCAGTCGGTTGGTCTGTTCATCAAAGGCTTGAGTAGCATTTTTGATAAGGTTGATCAACACTTGCTCTATTAGTTCTTTATCTGCATTGATGGTCATATTAGCAGGGTCTACCCTTATATTGGCATTTACTTTATTGTCTTCTATTTCCCGTTTATGTAGCATGAGCATTTCCTTAAGAAGCTCCTTTACGTTTATCTCAGCAATTTTTGGTTTGGGAATATGTGTAAGGTTCCTGAAATCTTGAACAAACCTGATTAAGCCCTGGCTACGTTTTTTGATGGTTTGAATAGCCAGGTGGAGGTCTGCAATTTCTTCATTGGAAATTTGATTGATCTCCTGGTCATTGTTGAGTTGCTCATTCAGTTCATCTTCTACCGTATTGGCGAGGGAAGAGATAGGGGTGACGGAATTCATGATTTCATGAGTAAGTACCCGGACCAGGTTTTGCCAGGCTTCCATCTCTTTTTCTTCCAGTTCATTTTGTATGTTTTGAACTGATACCAGTTTGAATTCTTCACCACGAAGCGTGAGCTCTATTGCATAAATAGCCAACTGTACAATGTCTCCACCAATTTCTAACCGTATGAGGTCTCTCCCTCCGGTTTTTAGTCTTAAGAAAATGTCTACCAGGTTTTCACTTACGGATGATAAGTCTTTGATATTGTCAATGTTGTTAACCCTTAAGAGCTTTTTGGCGGCAGTATTTATGATTTGTACTTTACCTGTACGGTTAAAGGTGATCAGACCTATTCCCACATGCTGAACAATGTTTTTTAGATATTGAAAATCAGCTTCTTTTTCTTTCCTTACCTCACGCAGGTCTTTCAGTGCTTTGTTAAGTTCGTTGTTGAGCCTGTTAGTATCCTCATTTTTAAAGTCAGTCCTATAGTTATGTGAGATGTCATCATGTCGAATGGAATCCAGAAAACTGATTAGCTCCTCATTATTTCTTTCAAGAGATTTGATCAGAGAAATAATCTGCAAACCTAATAGCACAAACAACACCAGTTCTGTAACAAAGTAGCCATCATTGAAGATCAGCCACGACAGCAGGAAAATGGTCACCGTGAGTGTTCCTACTCTAAACAAAATGGCTTTTCTGGTATTACTAAAGTCCATGTTTTTCAAGCCTTCTGTAGAGAGAGGCCCTGGTTAAGCCAAGTTCTTTGGCTGCTTTTGAAATATTACCGTTATGAATATTGATAGCTCTTTCTATAACCGATTTTTCAACCTCGTCTAGATTCAGGTTATCAGTTTTGAGGTCCTGGGAAGAAGATTTGTTATGCGTAAGGAAAAAGAAATCCTCTGGCTCAAGCTCAGTATTATCGCTCATGATAATAGCCCGCTCTAAAGCATGCTGAAGTTCACGGATATTTCCTGGCCAGTCGTATCTCTGCAGTTTATAGATTGTGTCTTCATTTACAGAGCGGATCTCTTTCCTGTATTTCTTAGAATATATCTCTACAAAATGATCAACCAGCAGAGGAATATCTTCAATCCTGTCGCGCAGAGGAGGGAGTTTTATTTCAACGGTATTGATCCTGTATAACAGATCCTGCCTGAAAGTACTTTCAGCTACCATTTCCTGCACAGGCATATTGGTAGCACAAATAAGCCTGATATCTATGGGTATAGGGGTGTTGGTACCCAGCCTGGTTACTTGTCGGTTTTGTAGCACTGTAAGCAGTTTAGACTGTAGGGGCATGCTTAGGTTCCCTATTTCATCAAGAAATAGTGTTCCTCCATTAGCAATTTCAAACCGGCCTGGCCTATCTTCTTTAGCGTCAGTATAAGAGCCTTTTTTATGTCCGAATAGTTCACTCTCAAAGAGTGATTCTGTAATGGCCCCCATATCAACAGCAATAAAACTGTTCTCTTTTCTGAGAGAGCGTTGATGAATGGCTCTGGCTACCAGCTCCTTACCAGTTCCGTTTTCACCTAGGATCAGTACATTAGCATCTGTTCTGGCAACTTTGTCAATCAGGTTAAACACTTCCCTTAGTGCATCACTATGACCAATGATATCTTTAAAAGGTTGGTTAATATCTTCCTCTAACTGTTTTTTAGCTTTCTTTAGTTTGTCAACCTCTTTGTATGACTTGTTAAGCTTAATGGCTGTGGATATAGTAGCTAGAAGTTTTTCATTTTGCCATGGCTTCAACACAAAGTCTGTGGCCCCCTCTTTCAATGCCCTGACTGCCATTTCTACATCCCCAAAGGCAGTGATCATGATGACTACTGCTGATGGGTCTTTTTCAAGAATCTGGCTAAGCCAATGAAAGCCTTCTTTGCCACTTGTGATATCTTTGCTAAAGTTCATGTCTAGCAGAATTACATCATAAGTGTCATTATTTAGAAGGAAGGGGATCTTCTTGGGGTTCTTTTCAATAATTACCTGATGAGCGTGTTTTTTTAATAGCAGTTTTGCAGCTAATAGCACATCCTCATCATCATCTATCATCAAAATCTTACCAATTTCTTTATCCACGCAGTGTCTTGTTTAAGTTAACCAATTCTTTAGATAAAAATAGTGCCAAAGTGAATACAGCAAGCAATGGGCCTTTTGCTAAATTAATATGTTCTTATTTGTACAAAACTGACCGAATATGAACACAAATTACTGAAAATTAATTCATTTTACATCATTGGTAATCTTTAATGTCTTATATAAATTTATTCCAGTCTAAATATAAAAATAAAAACAGCGTAAATTAAAACATGTTGAAGGTCAATGACCTCGTCTAACTACTTAACCCCATAAACATGAAAAGAGTATTTTTAATATTATTTGTTATAGCTCTAGGTTCAGGAAAAGGATGGACTCAGTGCAATCCGTTCTACAATCTTAAAGAAGGTTCTAAATGGGAACTGACATCATATAATACCAAAGATAAAGCAACAGGCCGACAGGTCAATGAATTGAAATCCTTAGATGAAAGCCCTACTGGTTGGACCGCTATGGTATATTTTCAAAGCTTTGACAAAAAGGACGAGCTTGTGTATGAAAAGGAGGTGGAGCTTGTGTGTGAGAACGGCATAATTAAAATGGATATGGAACGATTTATTCCTGAAGAATCATTGCAGGCTTTTCGGGGTATGAATATGACCGTGGAGGTGGACAACCTTGAGTGGCCTGCTGACCTTTCTGAAGGAAAGGCTCTTGATGATGGAGCTATCGTTATTAGTGCAGATTTTTTCAATATGAAAGTCGACGTAACAAATAGGAAAGTTGAAGGCAAAGAAAAAATAACTACTCCGGCTGGGACTTTTGATGCTTTTAAGGTGTCATATGATGTGAAAATGAAAATGATGATGAACAGAGAGAGCAAAGCCGTTGACTATATTGCTGAAGATGTGGGTATTGTGCGCTCAGAGTCATATAACGGCAAGGGTAAGCTGATTGGGTACACACTACTCACTATGTACGAATAAAAAAGATTATTCTTAGCGATCTTTTTTATTCAATATTTGTTATATTAGTGTTGTTGTTATTGGATGAATTAAGAATTTATCCTATTTATTTTGAGTTTTTGACCTTGGAAGTGCTCTTGACCGGAGCACTTCTTTTTTTGCTTAATTTTATCATAATGGCTTCAACTACCGTGCTGATTACCGGCGCATCGAAAGGTATTGGTCTCACTATTGCCAAGCATCTTGCACAGAATAAGGGGTACAAAGTTTATGGAACTTCCCGGAATCCAGATCAGCAATTGGCAGTTAACAACGGCTTTACTATGTTGGCGCTGGACCTTAACGACCCTACCAGCATTGAGAGTTTGGCTAACCAGTTTCCCGAAGGTGTCGATATTTTGATCAACAATGCCGGTCAGTCTCAATTAGGGGCTTTTGAAGACATTCCTCATGAGAACTTCCAAAATCTCTTTGAGACAAACTTTTTTGGGGCACTCAAGCTAACTAGAGCACTTTTGCCAGGAATGAGAAAACGAGGTGAAGGACTTATCATCAACACCAGTTCTTTGATAGCTTCATTTCCATTACCTTTTTATACCAGCTATACGACATCTAAAGCCGCTTTATCTGCCTTCAGCTTTAGTCTTAATATGGAATTAAAGCCATTTGGGATCAATGTGGTAGTGGTTGAACCTAATGACCTGAAAACAACGATTGAACCTGAATTATTTTTAAAGGAAGGTAGCGCCTATACGGAAAAAGTTACTAAAATGAGGGAAAAGGTCCGTACTAACATGAGCAAATCTCAGGATGCTGGGATTGTTATCAATGTTATAGATAAGATCATTGGATCAAAAAATCCCAAGCCCAAATATGTTGTAGGAGGAAATTCAAACATGTTGATTTTTGTAAAGAGGTTCATATCCTCAGCCATGCAGTTGAAACTTACCATGGGTTCATATAAAGATTAGTCAGTTAAAGTTGCTTCATTACATAACACGACCATGTTAAATAAAAAACTTCCCTCGTACTTTGCGGAGCATCATATAGGGAAGTTTTTTGAATCAATCAGAACTTGAAAGCAATATCCGAATTTAAAGTATCTGGCGAATCCCCCAAATAGGGGTATTTTTCAATTTTCTTTTATTGAATAGGTGTTCAGTGCCTTTTCTGAGATCAGAGCTAGTTTGTTGTTGTCATATAGGAAGGCAAACAGCGCATCTTGTGGTAAGGATAGAGTAGATCTTTTGTCAGAATAGATATTCACTTTTATCAGCACGTCGTTCCCAGAGATGTAATACAACTCATCTCCTGTAAAGCTGAAATGGTTAACCCCTTTGACCTGTATTTTTTTTAGGTAGTTACCCAGGTTATCAAATACCAGTATCCCGCTATTTTTATCGCTTATGAAAACCAGATTTTGATACTCTCGGATAAATGTTATTTCGTATTTATCAGGGTTAAGGATAAGGTCAAATGGGGTATTGATTGTATAGTCTCCAAAGTTGATGTCGTATTTTTTTAGGCCAAAGTTTATATAATCTACTATCCAGAGATTGTTGTCGTTGCTTAGGGTCATCATGCCGCTAAAGCGGGAAAGCTCCGGAGCCTGGTATCTCTGTGATGCTGAAAGAAACCTGTCCAGAAACAGGTATTCCTGGAAGTCCGCGTAAAAAATAAATATTTTTAGGGGATTCCATGCCTCAATAAGGGTGATGTTGCCGGTTTGTTGTGGTGAAAAAATCTGTACAAGATGGGTGTTCTTGTACTGGCTCAGATTACCTCTTTTATCAGCAATGTAGATTTGGTTGAGCCTGTCTATGGAGGCGCTTACAGGGGCATTGATAAGTATAGAGTCAATAAGTTGCAATTGCTGTCCATAGACCAATGGAGGGCATATAAATAGAATGATAAAAAAAAACAGCCTAGAGACTATCTTCTTTCTCAAATGTATGGAGCTCAAATTTTTCGCCATCATAAGTGCCGTAAGTCTGAAAATTGACCCACTCACCCAGATTGAAGTAGCGGCTATGTTCACCAACTTCTAGGTTAAGGGGCAGATGTCTGTGACCAAAAATATAATAATCGTGGTGCTCTTTTTGTTCCACTTGCTTACAATATTGCCAAAGGAATTCCTTATCACCCATAAAACGGTCATCTTCGCCACTGCTACTGATTCGGCTTTTCCTGGACCAAAAGTTGGCTATACCTATGCCGGCATTGGGATGTATTCTTGCAAACAGCCATTGGCATAATTTGCTACTAAATACCTTTTTGAGGATTTTGTAGGTGTGATCTCCCGGGCCAAGACCATCTCCATGTCCAATCAACAGTTTTTTGCCATCCACCACCAACTGCTGAGGCTTTCGGTAAATAGGAATATTCAATTCTTCAGTAAAGTAACTGAACATCCACATATCATGATTTCCGGTAAAGAAAATTACAGGTATGCCAGCATCTGTTAGTTCTGCCAGCTTACCCTGTAACCTGATAAAACCCTTGGGAATAGCATGTTTGTATTCAAACCAAAAATCAAAAATATCTCCAAGCAGATAAATTGAATGAGCGTCTTTTTTTACTTGGTCCAGCCAGCTGACAATCCTCTTTTCTCTTTCCAGGCTTTTGTTTTTGGTGGGTACACCCAGATGGAAATCAGAAGCGAAGTATATTTTCTTTCCACTTAGGGTATCTATGGTCTGCGGCATATCTTTTTATAAGAGCGCTAAAATAAAAAGAGGTTGCTTCAAAAGCCAATCATAGTATGATTTTGACCTTTAAAACAGCCTCTTTACAAACATGGTTATTTTTTATATATCCTTTTTAGTAGTGTCTACATCAAGAGGTTTTGTTGAGTCCTCAGGAGCTGAAGCACCACCCATGCTTGAAGGTTTATGACCTTCTTCCTCTTCTTTCTTATCCTGACCATTGGTAAAGGCTTCATAGCTGGTAGGCTGTGAGAATGGCCTCTTACCGATCAGCCTTTCAAGGTCAGACTGGAATATGATCTCTTTTTCAAGAAGCTCTTTGGCTACTATTTCCAGTTCATCTTTTCTATGTAGAAGTAAGTCTTTTGTTCTTTGGAAGGCATCCTCGATAACTTTTCTTGCCTCCATGTCAATAGTTTCTGCTGTAGCTTCTGAATATGGTTTGGTGAAGCTGTATTCAGACTGTTTTGAGTCATAAAAAGAAACATGACCTACTTTATCATTCATACCGTATACAGATACTATGCTATATGCCATTTTAGTAACCCTTTCAAGGTCACTCAGGGCACCGGTGGATATTTTGTTGAAGATGATCTCTTCAGCAGCCCTACCCCCCAGAGCCATACACATGGCATCTATTAACTGTTCAGTTTGATATAGAAATTGTTCTTTAGGCAGGTATTGAGCATATCCTAATGCGGCAACACCTCTTGGTACAATGCTGACCTTAACCAATGGATCTGCATGTTCCAGAAACCATCCTGCTACGGCATGCCCAGCCTCATGGTAGGCAACAATTTTCTTTTCTTCGGGAGAAATGATCTTATTTTTCTTTTCAAGCCCTCCAATGACCCTGTCGATAGCATCATGGAAATCCTGCATTTCAACAGCTAGTTTATCCTTTCTGGCAGCGATCAATGCTGCTTCGTTACAAACATTGGCTATTTCAGCACCTGCAAAGCCAGGAGTTTGAGCTGCCAGTTTTTTTGGATCTACGTTTTTGCCTAGTTTCAAAGGTTTCAGGTGTACTTTGAATATGGCTTCACGGCCAACAATATCTGGCTTATCTATACTGATCTGACGATCAAACCTACCTGGCCTCATTAATGCAGAGTCAAGTACGTCAGGTCGGTTAGTAGCAGCAAGTATAATCACGCCGCTATCCGTTGAGAAACCATCCATCTCAACTAAAAGAGAGTTCAAAGTGTTTTCTCTTTCATCATTAGAGCCTGGCATTTGTCCTTTACCCCTTGAACGACCAATAGCATCGATCTCATCTATAAATACGATACAGGGTGCTTTTTCTTTAGCTTGTTTAAAAAGGTCTCTAACTCTGGCAGCACCAACACCCACAAACATCTCAACAAAGTCAGAACCAGAAAGGGTAAAGAAAGGTACAGCGGCTTCACCTGCAACAGCTTTTGCCAATAAGGTTTTACCAGTTCCCGGAGGGCCAACAAGCAGTGCACCTTTAGGAATCTTACCTCCTAACTTAGTGAATTTGCTTGGAGTCTTAAGGAATTCAACGATCTCCCTTACTTCTTCTTTAGCTTCATCAAGACCTGCAACATTATCAAAAGTAACTTTTACTTTATTTTCGGCATCAAACAATGCTGCTCTTGATTTACCAATATTAAATATTTGTCCACCAGGGCCTCCGCCACCGGTCATTCTACGCATCAGGAACCAGAACCCAAAAAGGATAAATATGAAGAATCCCCATTGGAAAATGTAGTTGGTAATGTCAGACTTGTCATCTACTTCATAGTCGACCTGTTGATCAGACGGTAGTTTTTCGTTCAGTTCCTGGTATTGTGAAATGAAACTGTCAACTGAGCCAATATTTAACTTGTAATGAGGTCCCGAGCTTACGCCAAAAGGACTGCTGGTTTCCAGTTCGTTTCTGTATTTTGCATTATCTAAAGCCTCGGGCTTTAGTGTGATTTCTACATATTTCTGGTTTCTTATGAGCACCACTCTCTGCACATCGTTACTAACCATCATACTCTCAAACCTATTCATGGTGATAGGTACCAGTGTGCTCGACTGGTTGAATATCATAATACCAAATATAACAGCTATCAGGATCACGATGACCCATACCTGATAATTTGGTTTTTGGGGTTTGTTAGGAATTATATTTTTTTTCTTATCTGGCATATCTGTTTAAAAAAATTGCACTACATCAACTGTGTAACGTTATCTATCTATTTAAGTTTCTCTTTAAATCCCATCATCAATGGTTTCTATTTTTGCATCACCCCAAAGGTTCTCCAGCGCATAAAACTCTCGTTTATCCCTCTTGAAGATGTGGGCGACCACATCTACATAATCCAGTAACATCCATTCTTTGTTGTTTTTGCCTTCCTGGTGCCATGGATCCTGATGGAGTTCTTTTGAAACTAATTCATCAACGGAGTCTGCAATTGCATCCAACTGGGTGTCAGAGTTTCCTGAGCAAACCACAAAAAAATCTGCAATTGCATTTTTAACCTCACGTAAATCCATTATTACAATATCGGAAGCTTTTTTCTCCTGCATACCTCTCACCACCGCGTGACTCAATTTTTCGGAAGGAGCTAAATCTTTATTTACATTCATTAATTATCTTTGAAATATACTAAACAAAACTAACAAAAATACTTGTATAAAATTCCTGCCAAAACATTATTTCTGGGCAAAAAGGTCATTTTTCTGCCAACTTGTCACTCTACTAATGATGAAGCTGCTCATCTGCTTGAAAAACATCCGGTTATGGAAGGGACAATTGTGATCACTAACAACCAAACCGCTGGAAAGGGACAACGTGGAAATGCATGGCTAACCGAGCCTGGCAAAAATCTTACTTTCACTTTAGTACTAAAGCCAAATTTCTTATCAATAGTTCAGCAATTTAACCTCAACATTGTTATATCACTGGGAATTGTTGATTACTTAAACAGTATTAGAAAGGGATTTCAGGTGAAATGGCCAAATGACATCTATTATAAGGAGCAAAAGATATGTGGCGTTCTTATTCAAAACGTGTTAAAAAGCAATAGGATTGAATACACCATTGTGGGGATTGGTTTGAATGTGAATCAACTAAAATTTCCTGAAGAAAAGGCTGTGTCACTAGCTCAGGTAACAGGTGAAATTTATGACCTTCAAATGGCTTTAAATTCACTATGTGAATACCTGGAAAAGCAGTACATGCAGTTGAAAAGAGGTGAGCTGGATGCCCTGAGAAATGAATACCTCAATAATATGTATCGCTTTGGAGAGGATCATTTATATAAAGATAAGGAAGTTTTTCAGGGTAGGATTACAGGTATCTCAGAGCATGGATTGTTGGAGATAGAAACGTACAAAGGGCTGAGAAAATACAATTTCAAAGAAGTGGAATTTCTTTCCTGATGCAGAGTTCCTTTAGGGTGCCGTGTACTAGTACATTTTAACCTTTTATAAAATAGCTGGATACTTCCCCATGCTAAAGTTTGTATAACGTAATTCATATCGGCATCTTTAATTATAAGATATAAACTCATATTGAACATGTTGAAATCATTTCTAGACCATCTTTTTGTGGTCACAATACTATTATTTGCAGTCCCAGGCTTTTCACAGAAGCTAGACATGGATAAACTTAAAGAGATGAAACCAAGGAGCATTGGCCCTGCTGGTATGAGTGGGCGAGTTACTGCTATTGATGCTGTGTATGATCAGCCTGATATCATTTATGCCGGGACTGCATCAGGTGGTTTGTGGAAGTCTGAAAGTGGAGGAGTGGGTTGGAAACCTGTTTTTGATGAGGTTAAGTCAATGTCCATTGGAGCTGTCGCCATACAACAGGATAACCCGGAAGTTGTATGGGCTGGTACAGGAGAAGGAAACCCCCGAAATAGTCTGAATGGGGGGTATGGTGTTTACAAGTCGTTGGATGGAGGTAAAACATGGGATCTGATGGGGTTGGAGAAGACCCGTCATATTCATCGTATAGTTATTCACCCTGATAATCCGGATATTGTTTATGTAGGAGCTATAGGTTCCCCATGGGGTGAGCATCCGGAAAGAGGTGTGTATAAGACCACTGATGGTGGTAAGAACTGGAAAAAAGTACTCTATGTAAATGAAAAAACCGGAGCCGCTGATCTGGTAATAGACCCAACCAATCCCAACAAGCTGTTTGCTGCCATGTGGGAGCATAGACGTAAGCCTTGGACGTTCCACTCGGGAGGGCCAGGCTCAGGTTTATATGTGACAGTTGATGGGGGTGAGAACTGGAAAAAACTCACTGCTGAAGATGGACTGCCAGAAGGTGATCTGGGGAGAATTGGTGTCGCAGTTTCCAAAAGCAATCCTAAGAGGGTTTATGCCTTGATTGAATCCAAGAAAAATGCCTTGTATAGATCTGAAGATGGGGGATATAAATGGCAGAAAATTAACGATAATACTAATGAAATAGGCAATAGGCCATTCTATTATTCGGAGATATATGTTGATCCTCAAAACGAAAACAGGCTATACACTATATTCACCTATGTCAATGAGAGTGAGGATGGGGGAAAATCATTTACACAACTTATGCCTGCTTATAATACAAGTCGGGGTGTGCACCCTGATCATCATGCATGGTGGATCAACCCAAATGATCCAAGTTACATGATTGATGGTAACGACGGAGGCCTTAACATTACGCACGATCGCGGGCAAACCTGGCGGTTTGTTGAAAATCTTCCTATTGCTCAATTTTATCATATTAATGTGGATATGGAGTACCCCTACAATGTTTATGGTGGCATGCAGGACAATGGCTCCTGGGCAGGGCCTGCCTATGTATGGAAGTCACAGGGGATCAGAAATTCATATTGGCAGGAGATATCTTTTGGGGATGGCTTTGATGTGATCCCTGATCCCGATAACTCTCGATACGGGTATTCTATGTCGCAGCAGGGCTTTGTGGTTCGTTATGACAAAGAGACAGGGCACCAAAAGTTTATGAGACCAACACATCCTGACCCTGATATGAGGCTAAGGTTTAACTGGAATGCTGCAATTGCTCAGGATCCGTTCGATAATTCCACTCTATATTTTGGAAGTCAGTTTGTGCACAAAAGCATGGATAAAGGAGATACATGGGAGGTAATTTCTCCTGATCTGACTACCAATGATCCGGAAAAACAGAAACAGGACGAGAGCGGGGGGCTTACAATAGATGCAACTGGTGCTGAAAACAATACCACGATCCTGGCTATTTCGCCAAGCCCTTTGCAACAAGGTGTTATCTGGGTAGGTACAGATGATGGCTTTATACAGATAACAAGAGATGGCGGCAAGTCCTGGGTCAATGTTACTCCTAATATCACGGGCATGCCCAAGGCAGGTTGGGTAGCCCAGATAAAGCCTTCAACCTATAATGCGGGGGAAGCTTTTGCAGTAGTCAATAATTATAGAAACTCTGATTACAAGCCATACCTTTTCCATACCACTGATTATGGTAATACCTGGAGGAGTATGGTCAATGAAAGTCAGGTGTGGAACTATACCTTATCTTTTGTTCAAGATCCCGTGGAAGCCAAACTGATGTTCCTTGGGTCTGAGGGGGGATTGTATGTTAGTATTGATGGAGGAAAAAACTGGACTCAGTGGACTAATGGTTACCCTATGGTACCAACAATGGATTTGGTGATTCATCCCAGGGAGCATGACCTTGTGATAGGTACCTATGGAAGAGCGGCCTATGTGCTGGATGATATCAGGCCGTTGAGAGCTATTGCCAGAGAAGGACAGCGGGTTTTGAATAAGCAGCTTGAATTATTCAAGGCCCCTGATGCTTATCTCACGCTGAATCAGCAGCCCTCAGGAACAAGATTCAGTGCTGATGCCATATACAGTGGCGAAAATAGAAAAACAGGGGCTATGATAACTTACCTGATCAATAGGCCTGAAAAAAAAGATAAACCAAAAGGGGAGTCTACAGTTAAGAAGAAGGGTAAGCAAGGAAATACGAAATTGGTGGTGGAAAAGCCATCTGAAGATTCCACGAAAGTGGCTTATGACTCCCTTACATTAGAGGTGTTTGACCAGAAAGGTGAATTGCTCAGGACGCTCAAACGGAAGGCTCCTAAGGAAAATGGTGCTCACAGAATGTATTGGAGACTTGATGAAAAGGGGGTGTATGGGCCAGGCAGAACAAAACCTGGGAAAAATAGCCCTGAGCCTGGGGGCGTGAGTGTATTGCCTGGGTCTTATAAATTAAAAATGACCTTTGGTGAGGTGTCAGATTCAACCACAGTCAATGTCAGGTTTGATCCGAGAGTTGATATGTCTGTGGAAGTACTTAAAGCACGGAGGGCAATGCTGAAGCAGATAGAAAAAGGACAGAAGTTAGCTGGTTTAGCTACAGCAAGACTCGTCGAATCAAAAAAAATAGCGGATGATTTTATTAAGAAAATGAATGACAAGGATATGGAGGCTTTTAAGGAGGCCATCGAGCGAAGCAAGGCTGCTAAGGATTCCATAGATGCATTGCTGGTTCCTTTTGTAGGAGAGGATAACAGCAAAAAGCAAGGTATAATCAGATCCCTAATACCTGACATAGGTGATCGCTTTGGCACAGCAAGCTATTATATACAATCGTCGTTGACTGCACCGGGCGATACTGAGAAAATGTTGATAGAGCAGGCTGAGACCAAACTAGAAGTGGCATTAAAAGAGGTTGATAGTTTCTTTGAAACTGAATGGGAAAACTACAAACAGGAAATGGAAAAACTCGACCTGTCACCGTTTAAAGATTATGAACCTCTGCAGAAGTAAATCAAGTAAGATTAGAAACTTAAATAAATTAAAAATTGATATGAACTTTAAAATTTTGGTGGCGACCCTATGCTTAGGGTTGGCTGCTTTTAGTATTGACACAATAGCTCAAAATCAGGACTCACTTTTTGTGAGGAACAACTATGACAAAAACGAATACCAGATTCCCATGAGGGACGGCACCAAGTTGTTTACAGCTGTCTATACTCCTAAAGATAAGTCTAAAAAGTATCCTTTTTTGATGCAAAGAACGCCATATAGTGTTGCGCCGTATGGAGAAGATAAGTATAAGAAAAGTCTGGGGCCTTCACCCTACCTGATGAGAGAACTGTACATATTTGTTTATCAGGATGTACGTGGAAGGTGGATGTCTGAAGGAGACTATGATAACATGCGACCTTTTATAAAGGGTAATAATCCTAAGAACAAGAAGGACATAGATGAGAGCTCGGATACATTCGATACCATAGAGTGGTTATTAAAAAATATAAAGAACAACAATGGTAAAGTAGGACAGTGGGGTATTTCATATCCAGGGCATTATACGGCTGCTGCACTCCCTGAGGCACACCCTGCTTTGGTGGCTTCATCGCCACAGGCGCCCATTGCAGATTTCTTTTTTGACGATTTTCACCACATGGGGGCTTTTTTGCAGAGCTACTTGTTTGCCTACCCGGTTTTTGGACACCAGACGGAACCTACTACTGAAAGCTGGTATATGGACAAATGGTCCAAACTTCAGGCTTCCGGAAATACTGCTGATGGTTATGATTTTCATATGAATCTGGGGCCTCTGAAAAATGTAAAAAAATATTACCCTGATGATTTCTTCTGGGAGCAGACTGTTGAACACCCAAACTATGATGAATTCTGGCAAAAAAGAAATATTTTACCCCACCTCAACGGTATTGATCATGCAGTAATGACAGTAGGTGGATGGTATGATGCGGAAGACCTTTACGGACCGTTGAATATCTACAAAACAGTAGAGGAGAATAACCCAAAGGCCAAAAATAGTATAGTTATGGGGCCCTGGAGCCATGGTGACTGGGCCAGAGAGAAAGGGTATCAGGCTGTGAATCATATCTTTTTTGGAGATAGTGTGTCTACCTATTATCAGAAAAATATTGAAAAGCCATTTTTCAATTATCACCTAAAGGGTGAAGGGAAACTTGATTTGCCTGAAGCATATATGTTTGATACTGGTCTTAAAACCTGGAAACAATTTGCAGTGTGGCCTCCAAAAGATATACCTCCGGTGAAACTGCGATTTGCTAAAGATGGTAGATTGCTGATCAACGGACAGGCTGAAGAAGAGGCTACGTTTAAATATATCAGTGACCCCAATAATCCGGTACCCTACACTTCTGAGACTGAGTCGGTAACATTTACTCCCCGTAGATTTATGACAGATGATCAACGACATGCTTCAAGAAGGTCGGATGTGTTGACATTTGAAAGTGACATACTAACTGAAGATCTTACACTGGCGGGTGAAATTGTTGCACGTCTTAAAGTGGCACTTTCATCTACTGATGCTGATTTTGTGGTTAAACTTATAGATGTATATCCTGAGGATGCTAAGCCAAGCAAAATAACCCCTGAACATGTTGTAATGCCCGGATATCAGCAGTTGGTGAGGCATGAAGTGTTTAGAGGCAGGTTTAGAAATAGTTTTGCTGAGCCGGAACCTTTTAAACCAGGAGAGATTGAAGAGGTTAATTTCCCGTTGCAAGACATCCTTCATACTTTCCAAAAGGGACATAAGGTTATGATCCAGATCCATAGTACTTGGTTCCCTTATATAGACCGTAATCCTCAGAAGTATGTAGATAACATTTACAAAGCCGACGAATCTGATTTTCAGAAAGCAGAGATCACGGTTTATGGTTCATCAGTTATTGAAATTGGTGAAGATCAATCTATGAATGTTCCGGTGGATATCTATAAAAAATGATTGCTGCATTTTCCTAATCATTTAGGCATATACCTCAGCCACTTCCTTTTATAAAGGAGGGGCTTGAGGTTGTTCACTTCTTAGATTTTCCTACTTTTGGAAGCGCCTGCGGGAATGTGCTTAATTTTTTATATATGGATTATCAAAAAATACTGGAAGAGATACACCAGGAAGTATTACCCTTGGTAGATAAAGGTAAGGTAGCTGATTACATTCCTGAATTGGCTAATGTGGATAGAAATAAATTTGGGATCTACTTGCTAACTCTTGATGATAATGCTTATGCGGTAGGTGATGTCCTCGAAAAGTTCTCTATCCAGAGTATTTCAAAGGTTTTCATGTTGGCCCTCACTATTTCGCATCTGGGAGAAAAGGTGTACGACCGGGTTGATGTGGAACCGTCTGGTGATCCGTTTAATTCTCTGGTTCAACTGGAGCATGAGAGTGGCATACCCCGTAACCCATTTATTAATTCTGGAGCACTTGTAATTACCGATATGATGATTTCCTCTTTTGCTGATCCTCGTGCGGAGTTTTTAGAGTATGTTCGTGATTTGGTAGGGCAGGCAGATGTTTTTTGTAATAAAAAGGTGGCAGCTTCTGAAAAGGAACATGGCTTTAAGAATGCTGCGATGGTCAATCTGATGAAGTCGTTTGGAAATATCGAGAATGATGTCGATGAGGTGCTTGATCTATATTTTGAGTTTTGTTCTATTGAAATGACATGCAGTGAGTTGGCTAGGGCCTTTAGGGTATTTGCCAATCATGGTCGTGGTGTAATAGATACCAAAAAATATATTACAGAAAGCCAGTTTAAAAGGATTACGGCCATAATGCAGACGTGTGGCTTTTATGATGAAGCCGGTGAGTTTGCTTTCCGGGTAGGTTTACCTGGAAAAAGTGGTGTAGGTGGCGGAATAGCGGCAATACTTCCCGACAAATATAGTATTGTAACCTGGAGTCCAGGGTTAAACAAGAAAGGAAATTCTCTGGCTGGCATGAAGGCTTTGGAGCTTTTTACTACCAAAACAGGAACGTCGATTTTTTAATAAATTAGCAATGTTCCAGTTCGCAAGTCTCATTCTCAGTTTCAAACTCAATGGTGGCATGCTTGATGGAAAACGATTTTAGGAGATTTCTTATCTCCTCTTTTATTTGTGCTAATTCCTCCATTCCCTTTTCGGCTGTCACCACAAGATGTGCACTGAAAATATAGTATTCACCGTCCATTGACCACAAGTGGCAATCATGTATGTCTTTGATTGCAGCATTCTTTCTTATTTCATCTGCAATTTCATCTATCTCTACACCTTTTGGGGTGCCCTGAAGTATAATTCTGAAGCTCTTTTTAATATTCATAAAAACATTATATAGAATGTAAATTGCTATGCAAAGTGATAGTATGGGGTCAATAATGGGAAGGTTATAGTATCTCATAATGATGGAGCCTATTAATACGGCTACCCACCCCAGCACATCTTCAAGCAAGTGTAGTGATACAACCTCTTCATTTATTGATGAGCCTTTTCTTAACTTGAGTACTGCAGCTCCATTAATCACAATGCCAAGTATAGCCAGATACATCATACCTTGGGCATCTGGCTGTTCGGGGTTAAAAAGTCTTGGGATAGCTTCGTAAATGATGATGCCAGAACCAGTGAACAGCACAACCGAGTTAATGACCGCTCCCAATAGGGAAAACCTGCTGTAACCATAAGAAAAGGTTTTGTCACGCCCTTTACCTGAAAGCTTTTGAAAATACCATGAAAGCCCTAGACTAAGACTGTCTCCCAGATCATGCAGAGCATCGGAAAGAATGGCGACACTATTAGTGAAAAGTCCGCCAATGATCTCAATAACCGTAAAACCTAAGTTTAAGAAAAAAGCTAATTTCAGGTTTTTCACCCCGTGGTGATGATGGTGTCCGTGATCGTGTCCCATATATTTATTTTATCTTCCCTGAATTAATATTTAAATTAACAACAAGCCAATCAGTTGCACAGTTTTAAGGCAATTGTATATTTGTTTAACTAATTTATCAACTATGCGGTATATTTTCAGTGTACTACTGACCATAATTTTTGCAGAGTCATATGTTTATGGCCAATTCAAGAATATCGTGCTTGACAGGCAGGATTCCATAACTCGAGCTCCTGCGGAACCCAGTGTGGCTATTTCGTATAAAGATCGTGACAACATTGTAGGGTCGGCTATTTTAGACAAAGTATATGTAACAAAAGATGGGGGTAAGACCTGGTCTAAGAACAGGCTTACTTCATCCTTGGGCGTATGGGGAGATCCGGTAGTGATATCTGATAGGAAGGGCGACTTTTATTACTTTCACTTATCAGACCCTACAGGCAAAAATTGGCAGAGTGAAGAGATTCTGGACAGGATTGTTTGCCAGAAGTCATCTGATGAAGGTGAAACCTGGTCTGATGGAGCTTCAATAGGGGCTAATCATCCCAAAGACCAGGATAAAGAGTGGGCAGTGGCAGATCCCAATTCAGGAAATATCTATGTAAGTTGGACCCAGTTTGATGATTATGGATCGAAAGAAGAGGGCTGCTACAGTAATATTCTGTTTTCAGAAAGCAATGGTGGTAAGAAGTGGTCTGATCCGATCAAAATAAACCAATTGCAGGGTGATTGTGTAGATGATGATAATACTGTGGAGGGAGCTGTGCCCGCGGTCGGTCCGTTGGGGCAGCTTTACGTGGCATGGTCTTATGGAGGCAAAATATATCTCGACAGGTCATTAGATAAAGGGAAGAACTGGCTTAGGAATGATATTGTAGTGACTGAGCAGCCTGGAGGATGGTCTTTGAATATACCGGGGCTAAACAGGACTAACGGTATGCCCGTACTTATTTGCGATAACAGTAATAGTCAGTATAGAGGATTTCTCTATCTTAACTGGTCAGACCAGCGCAATGGAGAGGATGATACGGATATCTGGTTTATGAAGTCTGCCAATCATGGCGATACATGGTCTACGCCTGTCCGTGTTAACGATGATGCACCGGGAAAGCACCAGTTTCTTTCATGGATGACCATGGATGAAACCAGTGGGTTTATTTATATAGTATACTATGATCGAAGGGAACATGATGATCTGCAGACGGATGTTTATTTAGCCTATTCTACTGACGGGGGAAACTCTTTCACTAATAAAAAAATCAGTGAAAAACCTTTTTCACCTGATGAAGAGAATTTCTTTGGGGATTATACCAATATAGCTGCTCATGATGGCAGAATTGTGCCCATGTGGACCCGCATGGATGATGGTCAAACTTCTATTATAACCACTGTTATTGAGCAGGAAGCGCTTACTGGTGTAAAAAGGCAAGAGAAGAAAAGGAAAAAAGCAAAATAGATCTAAATCCAGGTGTGGTAAACGGTATAGCGAAAGCTGTTATCGATATACTGTTTAACTAATTGGATATTAGTAAGATTTTGATAAATTGCCTGTCTTTAAAACCAGTAAATAATGAATCAACCTACCCAAACCGTTTTAAGCTTTTTGCTTTATTTCTTCTTTATTGCCTTCTTTTCGATGAGTTGTTCGCAGAGCTCTTCGCAAGAGAAACTGGCAATTGAAAAGGATACTTTGCAATCGCCACCTGTTTTATTATTTGCTATGCCAGAGGATGTAGGCCTAAGTACTGACAGCTTAAAAAAGGTTGATGAGTTGATCTCCCGGTATGTAAAGGAAAAAAAGTTTCCGGGAGCTGTAGTACTTATAGCCAAGGGGGGCAAGATTATCTATGAAACAGAAGTTGGGTGGAGTGATTCCATGCATACCGAACCCTACCGTAAGGATCATATTTTCAGAATGGCCTCCATGACTAAACCTCTGACTTCGGTTGCTGCCATGCAATTATATGAGCAGGGAAAGTTGGACCTTAATGATCCTGTATCTAAGTACATTCCTGAATTTGCCGATGCAACGGTGCTTACAGCGTTTCACAAGGAAGATACCACATGGGAGAGCCGCCAGGCTCGCCATGCACCAACGATACACCATCTTTTGACGCATACATCGGGTATCCCTTATGGGTTCATAACTCCTGAAGTGAATGGAGCCATCATGGCCAAGTATGATATACCGGACCTTGCCACTCATCTTGATGTAAAACTTGAAGAAAGCATGGCGTCCCTTGGTAAGTTGCCATTAGCCCATGACCCGGGAGAAAGATTTACCTATGGACTGAGTACTGACGTTTTGGGAAGAGTTGTTGAAGTTGCTAGTGGTATGAGCCTGGCAGATTATTTTAAAAAGAATATTACGGGGCCGCTGGGAATGGAGGATACAGATTTTTTTCTTGACGAAACTCAGGCATCCCGCTTGGTAGACAATTATATGCTAAATGATAGCGGGAGAATAACAAGTACCTATGATTTAGGCAAGTTGTATGATCCGGACTTTCCTGTTAAGGGGGCTTCTTACTTCTCAGGGGGAAGTGGCCTGAGCGGAACAGCCCGAGACTATTTTGTTTTTAGTCAAACAATGTTGGAAAAGGGTACATTTCAAGGGGTGCAACTGCTGAAGCCTGAAACTGCTAAAATGATGGAGATAAACCAATTGGATACAGTATCTTTCCCTTGGGCGGATTCTGGTTTTGGGTATGGTTTTGAAGTGGCTAATAAGCATCCGGTAAAGCCCTCCGGTACTTTTTACTGGGGAGGGGCTTTCAGTACAACTTTTTGGATAGATCCTGAAAATGAAATAGTTGCAATCATGCTTAGCCAGGTACTCTTTGGCTCAAATGAGATGTTCAAGGAATTTGAAAATCTGGTTTATAATGCGATGGATGAAGAAAACGTAGCTGAGTTGGCGAATAATTAATATAAATAGCTATTAACCCTTTATTGTAAATTCCCCATAGTTTAATACTGGTTCAAATGTCAGTATCTGGTCTGTACGTTATACTCTAAAAGGCCAGGGTAAAGAGTAGTAGCAGTTATATCACAGTTTTGAAGGCGATATTATGGATATATTTTGCGTTAGAACTTGTTATATACATACTGTTGATTATTTAAGCTGTTCATTATTTTTTGTATTGATTATCATGTGAATATAATGTCTTTTGACATTGAAAGGACCATTATCAGTTCTCCTTTTTGCAGTTTTAAAATGTGAAATATTGTAACAATCTTACTTGACCGATGAAGATTAAGATTCTTGTGTTATTGGTGTTCGGTGGTATACTGATAGGAAGTTTAGCTGCTCAGCCGCAAATACCGCTCACTTTTAAATTTGAACATCTCAATGTGGAGACAGGACTGTCTCATGGAGAGGTTAACTGCATTCTTAAAGATAGCCGAGGTTATGTTTGGATAGGAACTTCTTCGGGGCTTAATCTGTATAATGGCTATTTTATCAAAAACTTTATTAATGATCCTCGCGATTCCAATTCTATTGGTTCAACAATAATATCCGATCTTTTTGAGGGGCCTGATGGTAATATTTGGGTGAATACCCAGCAGGGTATGAATATATATGATCCAAAACTTGAAATATTTGAGCAGGATATTTCTGGTTATATCGAAAGGTATGAGCTGCCAGCAGGCCCTGTAACCGATATCGCTCAAACTGATAATGACGTATATTGGTTTATTAGCTCAAATGACGGTGTAACCTGTTATAATAATCAGGATAACTCATCAATACGCTTTGCAAGGGGTACGGAACATCCAATAGGTTCAAACGGAGTCTCAGCAATTCATCAGGATGGTGATGGTGATATTTGGTTTATTCATAATAATGGTCTACTGGAAAAAGTAGATGGGAAGACTCTACAGGTTACGGAGCAGTATTCGTACTTGGTAGACCAGTTTAAAGGACAGTTGCAGAATTTTGAGATGATTGTTGATAGAGACAATGACCTTTGGATATATCTACCATTTGCTGCTCATGGCGTATTTCATTTTAAACCAGACGAAAGAACAATAGTTAACTATAGCAAAGACTCAAGTCCAATACAACTCAATACCAACCTTGTCACTGGTATAGTGGAAGATCCGGATGGTAGAATTTGGGTTGGTACAGACCATGGAGGTATTAATGTTATTGATAAGGAAACAGGGGCGGTTAGTTATCAGTTGCATCATCAAGAAGTGGAAAGCAGCCTTTCTCATAACAGTATTTACTGTTTATATAAAGATAATCAGGGAATTATTTGGGTAGGAACCTATAAAAAGGGAGTGAATTACTACCATAAAAAGATTAAAAGATTTCCTCATTACAGACATAATATCCTAACGCCTGGCAGTCTGCCTTTTGATGATGTAAACCGCTTTGTGGCTGATGATGAAGATAACATTTGGATTGGTACAAATGGAGGGGGACTGATTTATTTCAATCGGGCTGATAATACTTTCACACAATACAAAGCCAATCCAAATGACCCCAAAAGCATTAGTAGTGATGTGATTGTTAGTATGCTGATTGATAAATTCAATACACTATGGATAGGTACATACTTGGGAGGCTTAAATCAATTTGACGGAAAGCATTTCAAGCACTATAAAGCAGGCACTAAGAATAAATCGAGCCTTTCCGGTAACAATATATGGGAGCTGTTTGAGGATTCCAGGGGACAGTTATGGGTAGGAACACTAACTAGTGGTTTGGACAGATTTGTAAGAAATACAGAAGAGTTTGTGCACTATGGGGTGGGGGGAACAAAAGGAGATACTACTTTGCGAGTCACTTATATACAAGCATTGGCTGAAGATAGTAGTGGTAACCTATGGGTTGGTGGTGGAGGAGGGGTGGATATTATAGACAAGGCTACGGACCGAGTCAGGTTGAACCCTGAAGATCCGGCTACACCATACCTTTTAACCGCTCATACTGTAGTCAGTTTGTACAAGGATTCTCAAGAACGTATGTGGGTAGGTACACAACAAGGCCTATATGTTTATGGAGAGGAAGGTGAGTTGTTAAATATGTTTACCTCAGAAAATGGCCTTCCTCATAATACAATCCTGAATATACTGGAAGAAGATGAGCATAACTTATGGTTTAGTACTCCGAATGGTATTTCTAATATGGTGATAGATGACGTGGTTGATCTTTCGAAGATCCGTTTCGTTAATTTTGATGAAAGTGACGGCCTTCAAGGAAAAGTATTTAATGAAAATGCGGCATTAAAAACCGCCAGCGGTGAACTGATATTTGGAGGAGCCAACGGTTTTAACATTTTCGATCCCAAAGAGCTTAAGGTTAAGGAAGAAACATCGGAAATTGTTTTTTCAGACTTTCAGTTGTTTAATAAGAGTTTGAAAGTAAACGAGCTGTATCAGGGAAGGGCTATACTGACCAAGTCCCTTCCTTTTACCAATGAGGTTACTTTAAAATACGATGAAAATGTTTTTTCCATAGAGTTTGCTGCCATCAACTTTTTACATCCCGGCAAAACTAAATACAAATACAAATTGGAGGGGTTTGATAGTCAATGGCGAATGGCGGATCAGACAAGGAGGGCGACCTATACCAATCTTGATCCGGGTAACTACACCTTTAAAGTAATTAGTTCTAATAGTAACGGAGTCTGGAATGATCAGAATGCAGCTAGTATGGATATCTCCGTATTACCTCCTTTTTGGAAAAAAAATTGGGCATATGCAATTTATGCGGTATTAATGTTGGCTTTACTTTTTCTTGTAAGAAGAGTGATGCTCCAACGCGAAAGGGTGAAATTCAGAATAGAACAGGCACGTAGAGAGGCGCAGCAAATGCATGAGTTGGATCTATTAAAGATTAGGTTTTTCACAAACTTAAGTCATGAATTTCGTACGCCACTCTCTCTCATACTGGCACCTTTGGAAAAGCTGATGGACAATGCTCAGAGTCAGTATCAGAAAATGCAATACCAAATGATTGATAGGAATGCCAGAAGGTTGCTTAACCTGCTCAATCAGCTATTGGATTTTCGTAAACTCGAAGTAGATACTATTGAACTTTATACCTCCGAAGGAAATATTATCAAATTTATTGAGGAGTCTGTACACTCTTTTTCGGACCTGTCAGAAAATAAAAGCGTAACACTTCACTTTCACTGCAAAGTAGAAGAATTATATGTTTTGTTTGATATGGACAAACTGGAAAAGATCCTTTTCAACCTTTTGTCTAATGCATTCAAGTTTACCTCGGAGAATGATCGTATCGATGTTGTTGTTGATTGTTATGATCAAGAAAAGGGGGTGAAGCTGATTGAGATCAAAGTAACTGATACAGGAATTGGTATTCCAAAAGAACAGCAGGAAAAAATCTTTGAACGTTTCTTTAGAAATGATACGCCCGGTAGCATGGTTAATCAGGGTAGTGGAATTGGTTTGGCCATTACACGCGAATTTGTAAAAATCCATGGTGGTACCATTACGGTGGAAAGTGACCAGGGTAAAGGTACATGCTTTACGGTTCACCTTCCTGTGGAGGAAGTTGGCAGAAAGGATGCTGCAAGTCAGAAAGAGTTAGCGAATAGTAGCAGTAAGGCGGGTGTCTCTGAATGTTATGAGCCGGAGCGAGTCTATGATGAGGGCACACCGTTGATACTTCTTGTAGAAGATAATGAAGACTTTCGTTTCTATTTAAAGGATAACCTGAGTGTACATTTTAAGGTAGTGGAGGCTAAAAATGGAAAGGAGGGTTGGCAAAAAGCACTTTCTTGTCTCCCCGACTTGATAGTGAGTGATCTTATGATGCCGGAGCTCAATGGTATTGCGCTTTGCGAAAAGCTTAAAGGAGATGCCCGAACTTCTCATATTCCCGTGGTTTTGCTTACAGCTGACTCAGCAGAAGACAAACAGATCAAAACCCTGTCCTTGGGGGCTGATGACTATATGACTAAGCCATTTAATTTTGAAATCTTATTGTCAAGGATTAAAAACCTGATCATACAGCGTAAATCTTTGCAAGAAATCTACCAAAAGAAGATCAGCGTTCAGACCAGTGAAATGGAAATCACATCATTGGATGATAAACTTATTCAAAACGCCATCAGTATAGTTGAAAAGAATATATCAGATCCTGAATTTACAGTAGAAATGTTTAGCAAGGAGCTTGGCCTGAGCCGGGTACACCTTTATAAAAAGCTGGTATCATTAACAGGAAGTACACCCATAGAATTCATTCGCAATATAAGATTACAGCATGCGGCTCAATTTCTCAAAGAAAGCCAGTTAACCGTGGCTGAAGTTGCATATAATGTGGGGTATAACAATAGGAAGTATTTTACCAAGCATTTTAAAGCTGCTTATAAGATGCCGCCATCAGAATATGCTGCAAAGCAGTCGGTGAGTAGTAAGTAATACCCTGGATACAAAATTTAATATTGCTTCAAATGAGTAATGCCTAATAGGATTACGTGTCTTGCTTAAAAACTTCCGATTTCTTTGTCTAAAATCCCGTTAGAGCTTGTCGAAATGGCCTATTTAACCAATCAAGGTCATATTTGAAACATTTGATACCTCTCTCAATTTCTTAATCTAACTACATTGTATGTCGCAAACGTTTGCTAAAATCTCAGCAAACGTTTTAGATCATTTGAAATGTTTTGCCAGCCAAAATATTTATAGAACCAAATTAAAAAGCACATGTAATATGAAGAAAGTCTTACTACTAGTGATGTCACTATGCTTATATCAAGTGACATACGGACAGCACACCGTTAAGGGTAAAATTACCTCAGGAGGAGAGGCGTTACCTGGCGTGGGTGTTATTGTTAAAAATACCAATATCGGTACGGTTTCGGATATTGAAGGAAACTATATCCTTAACATTTCAGACCCTGAGGAAACATTGGTTTTTTCCTTTATAGGTTTTGAAACCCAGGAAATAG
The DNA here is from genome assembly GCF_016775155.1 of Fulvivirga marina. GTDB lineage: Bacteria > Bacteroidota > Bacteroidia > Cytophagales > Cyclobacteriaceae > Fulvivirga > Fulvivirga marina. The sequence continues at coordinate 478,334 of NZ_JAEUGD010000042.1, forward strand.
CCGTCGGTAGTCGCTCGGTTATTGATGTCGAGATGTTTGAAGATATTACACAGCTAGCAGAGGTAGTGGTGATCGGCTATGGTGTAGAGCAAAAGAAATTGCTAACAGGTGCCACTGGACAAGTTAAAGGAGATAAGGTGGATAAACTAAGCACCACTGGAGCTTTAGATGGTCTTCAGGGGCAGATTTCAGGAGTTAATATTGCTGCTACATCGGGTCAGCCTGGAGAAAGTCTTAAAGTAACTATCAGAGGCGCAGGCACCATTAATAATTCCAGCCCCCTTTATGTGGTCGATGGAGTTCAGACTGGAGACATATCCTATCTCAATACGGCTGATATAGAAAGTATCGATGTGTTGAAAGATGCGGCATCCGCTGCCATTTATGGTGCCCAGGCAGCCAATGGTGTTGTATTGATTACTACCAAAACAGGTTTCTCAGGCAGGACCCGATTTACATTTGATTCTTATTACGGTATACAGGAGCCTTCAAGACAGATCAGAATGCTCAATAGTAGAGAGTATGCAACAATCATGAATGAGGCTGCAATCAACTCGGGCAAAGGACCATATTTTACCAGTGCAGAGATCGCTGCGATGGATGAAGGTACCGATTGGATTGATGAAATGATGTATAATAATGCAGTGATGCAAAACTATGCTTTTGGGCTGAATGGAGGGAATGATGTTTCTGTTTATTCCTTGTCAGCGTCATATACAGGACAGGAAGGTATAGTAGGTGGTCCTGATGTTTCCAATTACGAGCGCTATTCATTACGGCTAAATACAGAGCACAAACTTTTTGATGGCGTACTAACGTTGGGGCAACATCTGACAGGTTCCTATATCAAGAAAAATGGAATTGCGGTAGGAAATCAATACAATAATGCACTAAGAGGAGCCTTCAACACTAGTCCCTTTTTACCTATGTATGATGATAGTGGTAACTTCCTTAACAACAGTGGCGATAGCTCAGCAATTTATAACGGTGTAGTTTGGGAACCCTGGGCACCCGGGGAGAGCAACCCTTACGCATCCATGATCTATAACAATCAGAATGATAACAATAACCAGAAGATTTTTGGGGACTTTTATGTGGAGCTGTCTCCCATTAAAAAACTGAAATTCAGGACTCGGTTTGCTTACGACTACTATGTAAATGAGAGCAGGGGGTACCAACCAGTGTATGAGCTTTCAATTTACGCACAACGATTAAATGATGTGGCCTATCAAAGTATGAGTAAAGGGCTGGCATTGACCTGGGACAATATCATTACTTACGATATGGAGTTAGGAAGTCATAACCTCACTGTGCTAGGGGGTACATCAGCCTATACCAATGAAGGAACCTTTATAAATGCCAGTAATTCAAAACTGTATTTCTCAGACCTTGATCATGCATATATAGACAATGCCACTAATACTGATTTGGCCAATTTATCGCTGGGAGGAGGTCCTTTCGACCCCTATAAGCTGCTGTCATACTTTGGGCGGGTTTCTTATGACTATCAAAATAGGTATCTGCTCAATGCTACATTCAGAGCTGACGGATCAGCCAATTTTGCCAAAGGAAAAAGGTGGGGTTACTTCCCTTCAGTATCAGCAGGGTGGGTGATTTCGGAAGAAGGTTTCTGGTCAAACCTGAATTTAGAAGATAAGATAGACTTCCTGAAATTGAGAGCAAGCTGGGGGCAGGTTGGTAATGCTGCAATAACGGCTTTTCAATATATAACCCCTATCGAAGTAGGTTCTTCAAACTACTATTTCGGATCTGCCGACTATGATGGTAGCGGTAATACGACAGGAGCCTATCCATCACGTTTGTCTAATGAAAATGTGAAATGGGAGACCTCTGAGCAGTTAGACATAGGTTTAGATGCTGCTTTGATAGATGGTAAAATGGACATAAACGTAGACTGGTACAAAAAGACCACAAAAGATTGGTTGCTGGAAAAGCCAGGTTACGCAACTGATGGAGCATTACCTCCTTTCTTTAATGGGGGAACAGTGGAGAATACCGGGGTGGAGATGACCTTGTCATGGAAAGACAAAATTGGGGATATTAACTACTATGTCAATGTAACAGGTGCTAAAAACAAAAATGAAGTAGTTGAGGTACCTACCAGTGACGGCATAATTCATGGCCTCGACAATATGTTGTACGCCAATGCTGGTGAGTTTTATCACAGAGCAGAGTCAGGTTTTCCTATAGGTTATTTCTGGGGGTGGGAAACCGCAGGAATATTCCAAAATGAAGAGCAGATCAATGCTTACAGAAGTTCCGAAGGGGACCTGATCCAGCCAAATGCACAACCCGGAGACCTTATTTATGTAGATCGTGATGATAATGGTGTAATCAACAATGCAGATAAGACCATCGTAGGTGATCCGAACCCTGACTATACTTTCAGTTTGTCATTTGGACTTGACTACAAAGGTTTTGATTTTTCAGTACTAGGGTATGGAGTAGCTGGCAACGAGATTGTTCAATCCTACAGAGATCATTCAAATGGCTTTGCTAATTATACTACGGCTATACTTGACAGGTGGCATGGAGAAGGCACCTCAAACAGTACACCGCGTGTAACAGCAACTAATGTAAACTACCAGTTTTCAGACGTTTTCATCCATAAGGGTGATTTCTTCAGGATCAATAATATTACTCTGGGATATGACTTTACCAACTTGCTGAAGTTTGATTTCTTCACCAAACTCAGGTTATATGCAACGGTTCAAAATGCTTTTGTATTTACAAAATATGAAGGCATGGACCCTGAAGTAGGTTACGGACTTGAAAATGGTTCTGCCGGAGTGGATTTGGGATTCTACCCAAGACCTAGAACGTATATGCTGGGCTTAAATGTGAACTTTTAATAACCTGAATAGCTATGAAGAATTTAAATAAATATCTACTTGTATTGATGGTTACAGTTTTTGGGGTGAGCTGTACTGATGATTTTTTGGATACTGAGCCCAAGACTACTTTGACCGATGACAGTTTTTATCAAACTAAAGAACACGCAGAGCTGGCAATAGTCGGGTGCTATGATGGTGTACAGCAGTTATATGCATCAGGTGTGGCGTTCCCGATTTTATCAGAAGTTTTATCAGATAACTGCTTTGGAGGTACCGGTAAAGATGACGCATACAACTATAGGGTGCTTGATGAGTTTGATCTGTCAGTATCTCCGGGAGAGGTTAATGTGCTGAACGGTAATTGGGTAGCCTATTATAAGGCTATTTACAGGATCAATGTACTCCTTCAGAAGATGGATCAGATTAATTGGGAAGGAGATGAAACATATCGTAATCATATAGAAGCCCAGGCAAGGTTTTTAAGGGCCTATTGTTACTTTGATATGGTCAGGATTTGGGAAAAAGTACCATTGGTTACCGAGCCCACCACGGATAATGTACCACAAGCTGAAGTTGATGACATATATATACAGATCACTCAAGACCTTTTATTTACAGTAGAAAATGGCAGTGAAACTATTGAACCCGGCAGAGTTAACAAATGGGTAGCCAAAGCTTATCTGGCCAGAGTTTTCTTGTTCTATACAGGGTATTATGGGAGCAGCGACCTGGTAGGCCTGGTATCTAAGGCGGAAGCCTTGCAAGGACTTGAAGATGTTATTGGTAGGGGGGCTTATGACCTGATCGAAGAGTTTAAAAACCTGTGGCCTGCTGCCTCGTCAGTCCCAGATGGTGAAGGTCTTTCTACAACTTATGCAGGTAAAGATAATGCAGAGACCGTCTTTGCCATTAAATACAATATTACATCTGATTATGATGGAGGTAATACTGACGGCAATCATTGGTTGGTTTTGTTGGGCTTTCGTGGACAGACCTTTAGCCCCTACGGAACGGGATGGGGGGCATGTACGGTCAATCCTGACCTTTATGCGGTTTATTCTGCTGAGGATACTCGAAAAGAAGCTTCTATTATTTCTATAGATGGTGAAGGCCTGGACTATGATAATGCAAGTCACAGAGAGTACACAGGATATACAGGAAAAAAATATATACCATTGGCTAACCCTGATGGAAGTGATGTGGCTGTTGCAAATGGAGGATTCGACTTTCAGATTGGGCAATATCAGGACTATGTAGTGATGCGCTATGCTGATGTGCTGCTGATGGCGGCGGAGCTGGGAAGTGCCAATGCACAGAGCTATTTTGACGAAGTACGAGGTAGAGCGGGACTTACTTCACTCCCTGCCACCTTTCATAACATAATGAAGGAAAGAAGATTGGAGTTTGCCTTAGAAGGGATTAGGTATTGGGATCTGTTGCGTCAGGGAGTTAATGTCGCAGCAGAGGCTATCGCAGTGGATACTAAAGTAATGAATGCAGGAGAGGAAGCGGATAAGTCAATACTAGGTGTCAATGTTTTGAAAACCAGAGGATTCCAGATGATTCCTCAAAACCACGTTACCCGATCAAGTGGGGTATTGATACAAAATGCCGGCTGGGAATAATATTAAATTTTAAAAGCATGATTATGAAGCGAAATATTTTAAAATACTGGTTTTTCATCATGTCTGTGGGCCTATTATTCACAGCCTGTCAGGATGAGTATGAATTGGGAGAAGTACTTCCCGTTGAAAGTTTGCAGTATGAAATAACACAAAACCCGGATGACCCTAACATGGTTATTTTGGAGAGCTTAACCCCTAACGTTACGCCTTTATGGACAACGCCTATGGGGCCTTCCACCAGAGTGAAAGACACAGTGCTTTTGCCGTTTAGTGGCGTGTATCAATTTGTTTATGGTGTGGAAAGTGCCGGTGGATTTGTCAGCGCTGATACGGTAGAGTTGAATATCACCACCCAAAATTTAAGCTATGTAGATCACCCCTTATGGGATCTACTTACCGGGGGAGGTGTGGGCTTCTCAAAAACATGGGAGCTTGACTTGAATGCTGAGGGTATTTCCAAATATTTTGTCGGCCCTCAGTATTTCTATGGTACGGATAATGGCTGGCTCGGAGAATGTTTGGTAGAAGGAGGGAATTGTTGGAGTTGGGAGGCAGATTGGCCAGGTAACCAGTGGATTGCTGATGTTGGAGACTATGGGGAAATGACTTTTAGTTTGGAAGGAGGAGCATTTTTAACTGTGAATCATAGCATGATCCCAGCACGAGGAACAGAGAGTGGTACCTATTTCCTTGATGTGGATAATTACAGCATGACATTTAATAATGCTTCACCACTTCATTCACCTAATACTGAAGCTTGCGTTCCCAATTGGTACGCAGTTAGGGTTTTTTCAATTGCAAAAGATTATATGCAGCTGGGCTTCAAGAGAGACGCGTCTTGTGATGGCGAACTCTGGTTGGTATTCAATTATATTTCTAAAGAATACTCGGATAACTGGGTGCCTGACGATGCTCCTGATCCTGAGCCTCCTTATAACGGAGATGCCAATTCAGACCTGACTACTAATGTGTCTACAACAAAAACATGGAAGGTTGACTTGGATTACCCATACAATTGGCATGACTTGGCGGGCACACCGTTAAATGATGTGGCTACTTATGGAAGCGATCCGGAAGGCTTTGCCTTTACCACTTGGACACCTCCTTATGACGAAACTGTGTTTTCATCAATATCGGTTGAATTGACCAAAGTAGGTGAAAGTGATGGCACATACGTGATTCAAACCGAGACCGGAGAGGTTACAGGCGATTACACTGTAAATGCAAAGAATGAAATTGATTTTGGCCAACCCATTACATTCTTTTCAGGAGTTGGGGGATGGTTGGGCTTTTCTACAACTGCAGAAAACACATTGCGGATCATAGCTGCAGAAAATGATGCATTTGGTAACGTTACAGGCATATGGCTGGGACAGAAAGCCGTTGATAAAGATGAGTATTTTTCACTGCATTTAAAGTCGGTAGCAAATAGCGGTGGCCAACCATCAGGTACAGGAGTTGCCTTTGATAATACAAAGCTCGCTTTTGGTGACCTCGAAGGCAATGGTAATCTGCGATTGGAGTTGTATAATGACTTTGGTTCTACAAAAGCAGACCCTCCTTTAGACCCTACTGCCGTAGTCTTTAACAATCGAATTGAAATTACATTCACACTTCAGGGAATTACTCTAACTGGTGGTGCTGCGGGTAGCTATAATACTGCTGTAGGCCTTGCCGATGGTGATTGGTCAGCTCAATACTGGGGTGACGGACCAGGGGAAGTTGCTGTAACAGGAGATGGAACCTATACAGTTTATGCGGAACCGGGAAGTATATATGAAACAGCGCTGGTATTTGTCGTTGATATAAAAGGTATGGCGGCAGAAATCGCTGATCTTGGAGCGGTGACCGTCACAATTGATAGCATTGTTATGTACTGATCGATGATAAGAACCAATAATGAAATTTTTAAATAACGAATTCAGGCTTTGGAAACTGATGTTTTCAGAGCCTTTAAATAATGTTTGGAACGATAAGAAATTTATGGAAAAGAGAAGTATGAAGTATCTGGCACACCTGGGTAGTCTGCTAATTATAATATGCGGCATAACATTACCCCTAAGTGGCTGCGGTGATGATGAAGGAGGGATTATTGAAAAGCCACAAGTAGAGTTGGGTGTAAGTGACGGCACATTAGATTTTGAAGCATCAGGAGGGAGTAAAGAGCTTAAAGTTACAAGCAATGCCCTATGGAAGTTTAATTATGATGTAAATCTGTGGAGCAGGCCAAACATTCAGACATCAAAAGGTGACGTAACTGTACAAATCACAGCCGATGCCAATGAAACTACAGAGGCCCGAAGCATGGTCTTAAAGCTTGCCGGTGAGGGTGTTGATACTATACAGATTACAGTTAACCAGGCAGCGGGCACAATTGATCCGGAACCTGTAGAGCCAGAATTACCTGATTACATTGATCCTGATAATACAGATATGAGAAATTTGACATCTGTACAATTGACAGAGTTAATGGGAGTTGGGTGGAACCTTGGTAACTCACTTGAAGCAATGATTGAAAATGGTGGAATACTATCGGGTAACGAAACTTCATGGGGCAACCCGGTAGTTTCTAAAACTTTGATAGATTCAGTAAAAGCCGCAGGGTTTAATACAATTAGGATACCGGTTTCATGGTCACATATGTTTGATGACCCTGCGACATACAAAATCAGTTATGCCTGGAAGCAGCGTGTGGAAGAAGTGGTAAACTATGCCCTTGATAATGATATGTTCGTTATGATCAACATCCATTGGGATGGCGGGTGGATGGATCACCCTACTTATGACCAGCAGAATGCCATTAATGAAAGGATTACCATGATGTGGAAGCAAATAGCCAAGTTCTTCAGAGACTATGATGACCGTTTGCTATTTGCCGGGACAAACGAAGTTCATGAAGAAGGTGACTTTAATGCCCCAACAGCTGAATATGCTGAGGTGCAAAACTCCTTTAACCAGACTTTTGTAAACACTGTGAGAGCAACGGGAGGGAGAAATACCTACCGTCACCTTATAGTACAGACGTATGTAACCAATATCGCTTATGGAGTGGATCATATGACCATCCCTAGCGACGATACAGCTGATCGCCTGATGGTAGAGGTTCACTTCTACGATCCTTATCAGTTTGCATTGCAGAATACGGATGAGATCTCATTATGGGGTGCGGCAAATGCAGGTAGTGCAGCGCATGCTGGTTGGGGGGATGAAGATTGGGTAGACGAGCAGTTCAGCAACGTAAAAACAAACTTTGTTGACAAAGGCTACGGCGTGATCTTGGGGGAATATAGTCCTACGCTAAAGACTAATCCCGCTAACTCAACCTATGAGGAGCATGTGACATCAAGAAATTATTATATCAATTATGTAACTAAAACTGCATTGACTAATGGTATGGTCCCTGTTTTCTGGGACAATGGACATACAGGAAACTATGGATCCGGATTGTTCAATAGAAATACAGGAGAAATAGTGCATGCTGGAGCGGTTGATGCGGTGATCTCTGCTTTGGGTAAATAATTAGGATATAGCGCGTGAATCATTTGTATAAAGTTTTATTAGTGTGTCTGTTAGCTCTGGCTGCTGTTTCATGCCAGAAAATCAATGATACAAGAGTTATTCAAAGCTTTAATGATGACTGGTACTTTATGCTGGCCGATAGTACAATGGATGCCAGTGTTCCTGATTATGACCATTCATCTTGGCGAACATTATCTGTCCCTCATGATTGGAGTATTGAAGGGGAATTCTCCAAAGAGCACCCTGCCACTGAAGGCGGAGGTGCTTTGCCTGGGGGCGTAGGTTGGTATCGGAAAACTTTTCAGTTGGATGAGGCAACCAAAGGGAAAAGAGTATACCTACAGTTTGATGGTATCTATATGAACAGTGAAGTTTGGATCAATGGACACTATCTTGGTAAAAGACCATTCGGATATATTTCTTTTGAGTATGACCTGACACCTTACCTCAGCTATGGGAAGGATTCAAACGTAGTAGCAGTTAAGGTGAATAACTCTAAGCAGCCTAATTCCAGGTGGTATTCCGGTAGCGGTATCTACAGAAACACAAGGCTTGTTATAACTAGTTCAATTCATGTTGCTCAGTGGGGCACCTATGTGAAGGTACCTGAACTTAGCAAACAACAAGCTTTGGTTAAAGTACAGACAACCGTATTGAATACTACAGGCGAGTCCACAAAGGCTAATGTCCATACCTTCATAAAGAGTAAAGACAACAAAGTAGTTACGGAGGCCTCTTCAGCTCTGCAACTGTCAGAGAGTGAAACTGTTTTAGACCAGGAACTTCTGGTAAGTTCTCCTCAAATATGGAGTATCAATGACCCTAATCTGTATACAGTACATACGGAGGTCAGCATCAATGGTGAAAAAATAGATACTTATACCACACCACTAGGCATAAGGACTTTCAGTTTTGATCAGCAAAAGGGGTTTACTCTCAATGGTGAACAGGTTAAGATCAAAGGAGTGTGTCTACACCACGACCTGGGTTGTCTGGGAAGTGCTATAAATACAAGAGCTATAGAGAGGCAACTGGAGATCATGAAGGAGATGGGGGTGAATGCGATCAGGACATCTCATAACCCGCCGGCACCTGAGCTGCTTGATCTGTGCGATAAGATGGGACTGCTGGTGATGGATGAAACATTTGATATGTGGAGCATGAAAAAATCTGAGTATGACTATTCACTCTATTGGGACGAGTGGCATGTGCGCGACCTTACAGACCACATAATAAGGGATAGAAATCACCCTAGCGTATTTGTCTGGAGTATAGGTAATGAGATTACTGACCAGTGGCATCCCATCGGAGATTCATTAGCCAGGGAGCTTACGCAAATTGTAAGATCGCTGGACGACCGACCCATTACCTCAGCGATGAACCCTCCCAACGAAGGCAATACCATAGCATTGTCAGGAACACTTGATTTGATAGGATACAACTATGCTCATGATAAGTATGAGTTGCATAATGACAAATATCCTAACACCCCGTTTATTGCCACTGAAACTACTTCTGCATTGGAAACCCGAGGGTATTACGATCAGAAGTCCGATACCATAAAAAGGTGGCCCATCCAATGGGACAAGCTATTTGTTGAGGGCAATCCGGGCAATACTGTATCTGCTTATGATCAGGTGAGCACTCCGTGGGGATCTACACATGAAGAAACTTGGAAGATCATTAAAAAGCATGATTTTCTTTCAGGAATGTTTATATGGACGGGTTTTGATTACCTCGGAGAGCCTACACCTTATGCCTGGCCGTCGCGAAGCTCTTATTTTGGAATCGTTGATCTGGCAGGCTTCCCTAAAGATGCCTACTACATGTACCAAAGCGAATGGGCTGATAAGGATGTGCTACATGTACTTCCGCACTGGAACTGGACAGGGCGCGATTCTGTAGACGTATGGGCATATTATAATCATGCGGATGAAGTGGAGTTATTCCTCAACGGTAAATCCTTAGGAGCTAAAAGCAAAGAAGGTGAAGAGTTGCACGTCATGTGGAGGGTAGCTTATGAACCGGGAGAGTTAAAAGCGGTTTCCATAAAAAACGGTGAGCTCTTGCTGGAAAAAGCTGTAGTAACTGCAGGAGAGCCGATATCTATTAGGTTGACTCCTGATCGAAATGAAATTTTAGCGGATGGAAAAGATCTCAGTTTTATCACAGTAGAGGTATTGGATAAGGACAATAATCCGGTGCCTGTTGGGGCTAATGAAATTCAATTTTCAATCGAAGGGTCTGGGAAAATTGTGGGTGTGGGTAACGGTGATCCTACAAGTCATTTGTCTTTGAAGGGTGATAAAATGAAAATGTTCAACGGAAAGTGTCTTGTAGTCATTCAATCTGGTCAGCTATCCGGAAAGGTGGTGGTACACGCCACTTCTAAAGGGCTAAAAGATGCAGAAACAGTTATCAAATCATATAACATTAAACAGGGAATTAACTTAAATAACAATTAAACATACGAAGATGAGTTTTTTAAAGAGATATAGAACGATGTTGATGGCGTGCGTTGGTTTTTTTGCATGCCTGACCAGCTTTGCACAATGGCAAAACTCCGGAGTACTTAATGAACCACCTGATGTAAGCAAAGATTTTACCGATGTAAGGAACACTTACTACCTGGCTGATGACCTTACCAATTTTGATCCTAATACGGGGAAAGGAACGATACAATTTAAGAGACATAACCTAACAACCAGGCAAGCATTTAACAACATGCTAATGGGGCTGTCGCCCGTAGAGGCTAATGAATTCCCTGGAACAGAGTATGCGGCCTCACCAGAACACCCTTTCTCAGTAGAGTTTGTTTCTGCAAAAACGGTGCGTATACGTCTGACTTCCGGTCCTCAGTTTGTAAAAAGTGGTGAGTCGCTGATGTTAGTTGATGGAAAAGCAGCAGAAGACAAATCTTCATGGAAATATGCAAAAACATCGGCAGGGCATGAATACTCCAGCCAGTTTGGAAGAATTGTGATTACTGAAAAACCATGGCATATTTATATCTACGATGCGACGGGTAAATTATTGACACATACAGTTCATAAAAGTGATGTGAAGAATACCTATACACCTGTTACACCTTTTTCTTACGTACGAAAGGCCGAGGATTATTCACGTAGTATGGACGCTGCATTTAACCTTTCGCCGGGAGAAAAGATATTCGGTTGTGGAGAATCCTTCAAGGCATTTGATAAGCGTGGGCAGAAAGTGACTTTGTGGACAGACGATGCCAATGGTACTCAAAATGAAAGCATGTATAAGCCTATACCTTTTTACATGAGTAGCAGAGGATACGGTATGTTTATGCACCATTCCAGCCCTATAACATGTGATTTCGGTAAATACTTCAATGGCGTCAACAGCATGATGATCGGCGATGATGAATTGGATTTGTTTGTATTTATAGGTACTCCAAAGGAGATCCTTGACGAGTACACAGATCTTACAGGAAAAGCCCCAATGCCGCCGTTGTGGTCATTTGGTTTTTGGATGAGCCGTATCACTTACTTCTCAGAGGAAGACGGAAGAAAAGTTGCTGCCAACTTGAGAAAGCATAAAATCCCTTCAGATGTGATCCATTTTGACACTGGGTGGTTTGGCGTTGATTGGAGGTGTGATTATCAGTTTGCTACTGATCGTTTTGTTGACGCACCCAAAATGATCAAAGACCTTAACAAAGATGGGTTTGAGATATGCTTATGGCAATTGCCATACTTTACGCCTCAAAACACCCTCTTTAATGAATTGGTGGAAAATAACCTTGTAGTAAAAGATAAAAAGGGCAACATTCCTTATGAAGATGCAGTACTGGATTTCTCTAACCCACAAACGGTAAAATGGTATCAAAATAAAATTGGTAACCTTCTGGACGAAGGGGTTGCCGTGATCAAGGTAGACTTTGGAGAGGCCGCTCCTGCTACAGGTATCTACAAGTCTGGAAGAACAGGTTTTTATGAGCACAACCTGTTCCCACTTAGGTATAACAAGGCCGTGGCAGACATAACAAAGGAAAAGACGGGGCATGGATTTATTTGGGCCAGAAGTGCATGGGCCGGTAGCCAGCGTTATCCTGTTCACTGGGGTGGAGACCCTGCTACAACGAACTCAGCTATGGCTTCAACCTTGAGAGCGGGGCTTTCTTTAGGTTTGTCAGGGTTTTCATTCTGGTCGCACGATATAGGAGGTTTTGTAACAGCAACACCCGAAAATCTATATCGAAGATGGACACCATTTGGTATGCTTACCTCTCATGTGAGAAGCCACGGGGAACCACCAACAGAGCCTTGGGAGTTTGGTAAAGACTTCATGAATGCATTCAGACTGGCTGACAATATGAGATATCAGCTTATGCCATACATTTATGCTCAGGCAAAGCACTCCAGCGAGAATGGTCTACCTATGGTACGTGCGCTATTTGTTGAGTTTCCCGATGATCCCGGTTCATGGTTAGTGGATGATGAGTACCTGTTTGGTTCCGATATATTGGTAGCGCCCCTGTTTGAGGATGTGACCAGTCGTGATGTTTATTTGCCTAAAGGTGACTGGATTGATTACCAGACTGGTAAGACCTATAGCGGAGGCTGGCACCACATAGAAGCGGGTAAAATCCCTGTAGTAATGTTGGTAAAAGACGGGTCGGTGATCCCTCATATTAAACTAGCGCAATCAACTAAGGAGATGGATTGGTCCAAACTGGAACTCAAAGTGTTCAGTAAGAACAAAGGGGGAGCTAAAGGGTACATCTATCTGCCTGGAGCCGAAAAGCTGGAGACAGTTACAGTAGGAGAAGATGGAAAAGTAGTGAATGCAGCTTCTTATGGCAAAGGCGTTTCATTGCAGATCAGTGGTTTGTAGTCATTATTAGACCAATCAGTAAAGTATTAGCTGACAGGCTGTACATTGGTGTGCAGCCTGTTTAATTCTTAGACTCCTTGTATTTCGGCACATGTTAATAAGAACTAATATGGTTTTTTCTGCATCAGCATCCCTAAAGAAAGTTGGTTCCATGATACTACTTACCTTAATGGCAGGCAGCGTAGTACTGGCACAAAACACGTGGTTCAAAGCCCCAGAGAGAGGCATTACAAGCTGGAAGCCTGCACCAAACTGGGAACATGGGCTGTTAAGTGGTAATGGTACCATGGGGGCAATAGTTTTTGGAGATCCCCATGAAGAAACCATTATTTTGAACCATGATCAGTTGTATGTACCGCGAGAGCAGTCTTCCGAATTGATCAACCAGGCAGAGAGGCTTGAGGAGATTCGTGAATTGATCAAAAATGGACAATATGAAGAGGCAGCGAAGATACCTGTAGAGATAAGAAAGGCAGCAGGTTATAATGATGATCGTGACCCTTATATGCCTGCTTTTGATTTAAGTATCATGCAGGAACCCGCCAATATTCAGCAATATGTCCGGGCAACTGATTTTGAAACAGGAGAAGCCATAACTACATGGAAGGATGATGTGGGTAAATTTCAAAGGAAGCTGTTTGTATCCCGGGCTGACAGTATCATAGTACTATCAATTAAAGCAGATAGTCCAATAAACTGTAAGGTCCAATTTGACAACAGGCCGGTGGAGTGGAATCAATGGTCATTTGTGAATGAGCATATCGATGAAATGACTGCTGAAGCTGAGGGTATGTGGTTGACTTATAAAAGCAAGTTTAAAAAGAAAAATAAAGGAGGCCTGGAAGGGTACGAAGGGGTTGGGAGAATTATACTTTCAGGAGGCACTGCAAAGTCCGATGGGAAGTCAATTGAAATATCGCAGGCTGATGAAGTTCTGATATTGATTAAGATCAGGCCTAACTATAACTATGAACAATCCTTAATTCCTCAAATTAAAGAAGAATTATCAGGAATGGGAGGTAGTTATGGACAGTTACTTGAGCAGCATAAAACCATACATGCCAAAATATTTAACCGGGTGCGACTCAGCTTATCGAGTAAAGCGGAAGATAAGCGCTTACATACTGAAGAAATATTATTGAGGGCCAAAGAGGGTGATGTACCCCTGGCATTAATAGAGAAAGTGTTTGATGCAGGTAGGTACAATATTTTGAGCAGTACCGGAATGAACCCTCCCAACCTTCAGGGGATATGGAGTGGTACCTGGACCCCTGCATGGTCTTCCAGCTTCACCCACGATGGCAACCTGCCTTCAGCTATGTCTGTAGTGATGCCCGGTAATATGCCGGAACTGATGAAATCTTATGTGCAATACCACCAGCGGTATTTGGAGGATTATAAGGAAAATGCAGAGAAGCTGTTTGGAACGAGAGGGATTAACTTACCCGTACACACCACCACGGAAGGATGGCCTACTGACTTTAATGAGATCTGGTGCCTTACCCTTTGGACAGGAGGTGCTGCATGGGCTGCAGACATCATGTATGATTATTACCTTTATACACTAGACAAGGATTATCTGGCAAAATATGCCTATCCCTGGCTAAAACAGGTGGCCTGGTTTTATGAGGATTTTCTGTATGAGGGCGCTAATGGGAAATATGTATTCAACCCTTCATACTCACCGGAAAACAATCCACGGAATAGCTCCTCTCAGGCGGCTCTTAATGCTACCATGGATGTAATGCTCGCCAAGCAAGTGCTAAGTAGTGTCATTGAAGCCGGTGAAGTATTAAAAGAAGATAAAAGCCAGTTAAAGAAGTGGCAGGAAATGCTGGACAAGCTGCCCGGATATGAAGTAAACCAAGAAGGCGTACTTAGGGAATGGATCTGGCCAGGATTCGAAGATAATTACCGCCACAGGCACGTTTCGCAGCTCTACAGCTTGTATAACCACAGAGATGCAGATATAATTGAAAATGAGATGTTAAGAAAAGGAGCAGTTAAGCTGATTGAGAAGAAGTTAGAGTTCAGGAGAGAAGAAGGAGGAGGGGAAATGGCATTCGGCCTGGTACAGTTAGGGCTTAGTGCAGCGCACTTGGGAGAGGCAGGGCAGGCAGAAGAAGCCGTGAACTGGCTTAGCAGTCGGTACTGGTCCGCTGGGTTTGGCTCATTTCATAATGTTGGTGCCTTATTGAATACTGACATAAGTGGCGGCCTTCCGGCAGTGATCATACATATGCTTGCTTACAGTGGAGGTAACAATTCAATTTATTTGCTTCCTGCATTACCTGAAGATTGGAAAACAGGGAACATTACCGGAATATCGTTAAGAAACAGAATTACACTTACTGAGCTCAAATGGAATGAGCGTGAAGTGCTTGCTACTCTTGAATCACACTTAAAGCAGGGAGTAAAAATAAAACTCCCGGGTGGAGTAGAGGAAGTTTACCTGTTAAAAGGGGCTGAAGAAATTAAGTTAAAAGTTACCAACAGGGAAATTAAAGTTGACCTGCCAGCCCAGACTGGAACAAAATTGCGGCTGATAATGAAAAAGCAATAGAAGACAATAAAAAAAGGCCGTTTGAAATGGCCTCTTTTTATCACTTACTTTCCTGCTGATTTTAAGTTCGCTTGTTCCCTCTACTTCCCTACTTCCCAGCCGAGTCTCTCGCAGATCTCGCAGAGGACTCGGCGTCCATCCGGAGGAACAACACTCACTTTCGGAATGAGCCTCATCCACTTAGAAAGGCTTATTTCCCGGGTTTCACCTCACTATACCTACCCATTACATTCAGTTCACCCACATAAAAGTTAGGATCCACTTTAACCTCAAAGCCTTCGGGTAAACCTTCCAACGTATTCCAGGTGGTGGTTGGCTCTAGCCATTTTACTTCATCATTGATGTATAATTTAACAGGCATATTAAAACCATAAACAGCATTGTTCCACCGGTACATAAGGTTATTGCCTTTTTTTCTGTATTCCAATGTAGGTATTTTGGTGTTTCGCAGATATTGATCAAAGAAAGAAGACAGATCTCTTCCTACATGTTTACTCAGGTAGCTTTCAACCTGCTGAGTTGTTACTACTTGATGGTAAAAGTCCTTATTCAGACCACGGAGGATACCACGCCATTTCTCATCATCGTTAACGATCTGCCTCAGTGTGTGAAGCATGTTCGCACCTTTGTAGTACATATCTCCCGAACCATGATGACTAACATTATAATGACCTATGATAGGTCTATCATTCTGAATGGCTGATCTTGTGCCCAGAACATAAGCAGCACTGGCTTCTTTGCTATTATGGTAGTTAAGGAAAAGGTTTTCAGAATATGCCGTGAATGACTCATGGATCCACATGTCAGCAACATCTTTATCCGTAATGTTGTTGGCAAACCACTCATGGCCCGATTCATGGATAATGATAAAATCAAAAGTAAGTCCCCAGCTCGTACCACTCAGGTCATTGCCTTTATAACCGTTTTGGTACCCATTGCCATAAGTCACAGCGCTTTGGTGTTCCATGCCAAGGTATGGTACTTCAACTAGTTTGTAGCCATCTTCATAGAATGGGTAAGGTCCAAACCAGTATTCAAAAGCTTCCAATGTTCGCTTTGCATCTTTAAACTGTTCTTTGGCTTTTTCCAGGTTATAGCTCAGTACATAATAATTACAGTCCAGTTTGCCCTTTTCTCCATCATAAACTTCACTAAAATGTGCATAATCTCCGATGCTGATATTAACACCATAGTTATTGATAGGGTTGTTGACCTCCCAATGATAAGTTTTGGTTTGAGCCTTTTTGTTGTGATCTACTTTAACCAATCTCCCATTGGACACATCCATTAGGTTTTCAGGTACAGTAACGCTAACCTTCATATTCTCAACCTCATCATAAGGATGGTCTTTACAGGGCCACCAAACACTTGCACCAATTCCTTGATTAGCGTTTGCAATAAAATGGTTGCCATTTCTATCCTTTTGCCAGGTAAGACCACCATCCCATGGAGGTCTTTGGGCGATTATCGGAGAACCATCGAAATGTACTATTACTTCGTTCACACTTCCTTCATGTTGCTTTTCGACCAACTTTACCCAAAATACATTGCCTTCTCTTTTAAAGGTAAGATCCTTACCACTTTGCGTGATTTTAGTGATCTTCATGGGTTCCTGAAGGTCAATCTGCATTACATTGTTAGGCCTAAGTACCCTGTAGCGGATAGTGTTTTTACCACTGATAGTTTTGTTTTCAGGGTCAACCTTTACATTAAGGTGATAAAATGTAAGATCCCACCACTCGCGCTCTGGAGTAATGGAGCCCTTTAACGTATCCTGCCTTGTAAACTTTGTGGTTTTCTGAGCAAATGACATGGTCGCTATGGCTACTAGAATGAAGGTAAAAAAAGCTCCTCTATGCATGATCAAATGTTTTAGTGTGGTTTGAATATACAAAGTGCCTTTTATGTGTGCCAGAAGTAAGTTTGAAAAACTTTTTACTGGTATTATTTTAGTTTGAAAGGTCGGCTAACTATGGAGGTTGTTAAGATTGTATCAGAGGGTAAGCTACGAAGAAGGGCAAGGACTCGCTGATTGTCAGTAATATCCTTGCTCGATATTAAAAAAGTAGATTTTGAGAGCTCTTAATATATGTACTTAAGTTTGGGTGTTTGTATTAATGATGTACATGGCATTGATAAACATATTTCCGAACAGGGCTTTGTTGAGTTGCCTGATGCTATATTTTTCTATTCTCATAAGTAGAACCCCAAGGTTGTGTAAGTGAAAAGGATAGGGGAAAAGCGGCTCCAGATCTCAGCATCAATATCCCAGTTGTTGTCCGGCACATCCAGTATACTTTCAGCATAGCAGTTATCGAACCATTGAGGGGCATGCCTACTTATTCCGCGTAGCTGAATGGCATTACCACATTCATGGACAAGCCGCCCATTCGAAATACTTAACTTGGCATTAATACCTACCTGCGATCCGGCAGGGTATTGGGCCAATGAATCGAAATTGAATATGGACACCAGCAAGAAGATGATAAGGAGGAACTTTCGTGTTGAAGTCTTGAAAATCCAGCTATGTTTCATACAGTAATTGATTTATGTGCATGTGATGATCGACACCATCTATTGTATTCTTATAAAAGAAAGAGTGACCACCACACGCCACATGCCCGTTGGTTATTGTCTTACTACTTTAAAAGTATTTGTTGACTTGTCTGTTACTACCCGAATGATGTAAGTGCCCTTGGTACCCTTGCCAAGGTTCACTTTGTTTTCATTCGTAATTTTGTTGGTAGCTATTTTGCGTATCAATATTCCGGTAGGGTCATAGACATAAATGTTAGAAACCGAAGCGGGGTCTGCAATATAAATGATGACCTCATCCTGAGAAGGGTTTGGGTAGGCTAGTATTAGCCCAGGGTCTTTTGTCTCATTAGCTAAGCCTCTCGTCATTTCCCGTGTGGCTACGCCTTGTGCTGATTTTGCCTCAAAGTGTGACCATGGAAATGAACCCTGATAGTAAACAATGTATTGCCCATTCACTTTGGCTGGCAGGTTGTTAGACCAGGCGTTGGTATAATCTTGCCCATTGATCTCAATTTTTTCCATGTTCCAGGAATTGATGTAGCTTATATCGCCAGAAATGCTATAACAAAACTCACCAGCACCTTCTTTGGTGAAAGGTAATGAAACAGCAACCGGAGAATCACAGGCACTACCACCACCTTCTTCTTCAAATGTTGCTGTTACTGTTTTATTGGTTGACATAACAAGTGTTGCAGGATTTGCTATGCCGCTAAGATCTCCAGACCAACCAGTGAAGGTGTAACCTGCATTCGGAATGGCAGTTAAGGTAACTTCTGTGTTTGCATCATAAATTCCACCTACAGGACTTAATTGAATGCTTCCCTGTCCATTGATAATGGTGGTTAGCGCATATTCTTCAGGAGTTGTGTCCGTGGTAACCGTAACCTCGCTGCTGGCGGTATAACCACCATCTTCTGTAGTTGCCGTAATAGTAGCCGCCCCTTCTGTCAGGCCTGTTACCAATCCATTTGTATTGACCGAGGCTACGGCAGGGTTGCTTGAAGACCAGCTTACAGCTTTGTTATTGGCATTGGAAGGAGATACAGAAACTTGCAATTGAGCTGTTTGATTGAGATTGATTGAGATTGCATTGGGAGCTACACTTACACCTGTAACGGGAATGTCATTGGAGCCATTGCCTGGAGTTTCTCCAAAGACCAGTTCACCATCCACATACATGGGTATAGTTGTAACCTCCTGTAAGGTGCTGTTAACACCTTGAAAAGACCAGTCATTCGTGGGGTCCCATGCCGATGCCGGAGCTTCATAGGGTAGCCTGATACGCATTTGAGCCTCCTCTTTAGACTCTCCCTGGCCTGCAGGAAATATTTTGATATCAGGGTTGAAGGTGACTTCAGTAAAATAAACGTTGTTACTGGCGTCCCAAAGCTGTAGCTGAGTGTGGCTTACTACACTGGAGTTATTTGTAGAAACAACGTAGTCGGAGGCACTGTAACCTGCTGCTATACCTTCAGAAATATTTATAAAGAGGCGAAACTTGACCTCAGAAGGAATTCTTGTAGGCCATGCAGTGTGGTTAAGTGCCCATACGGCCCATTCTGTATGCGTACTACCCTGAGCGTTGACCTTGGCCTCTATAAGATATTCTCGAGTAGGAGTCTCAAGCACAGGGAAGTTGGTAAGAGCCGAGCCCCCATAACTTTCTACCAAGGCCGCCAAGGCACCGGAAAACCCGGAATTATAGTCGCAGGCAACCTCATTGTTGATATAGTTGGAGCGATCATCTTCATAACTGTCATCACTATTAGGTCCGCCCACCAAAGCCCCATAAAGAATATGGCGAGTTTGTACAGGAGGTCCATTTTGATTGTTCGCCCAAGCGCCATGAGCCGTCCGGTGATGTGGGTTTTGTGGGGCATTTGTTCCAAACCCTACCACATAACTGCTGTTTCGGGGGTTATCACCCAGGGCATAGTTGATCTGGCTAATAGCAAAATTGCGATACTTTTGAGCCTTGGAGGCTGAAGTAGCCTGATCGGCATAGTATAATGCTAGAAAGCTGGTATTAGCAGCATAGCGAAGAGCACCCCAAACATCTAGGTATGCCAGGCCACCGGATGTATAATTAACCCTTTCTCCATTATAGCCGTCTGTCCAGTAGTCAAGGTGTCTTTCTGCATCTGCCTTGTATTGTGCTTTGCCGATAAGTTTAGCCAACAATATGTAGCAGCCGTAAGACTTGTCATCCCATGCAAGTCCCCATTTGTACGATTTTATAGAGCTTTGAGGTTCACTACTGAGGTTGGCATAGTAGTTTTCTGCTTTTTGAAGATAGCTCATGTTACCAGTAGCTCGATACAGCCATATGGCTCCCCAGACAAGTTCATCATTATAGCCACTAAAGGAACGGTAGTAACTACCTGCATCAGCAATAGATTCAGAGTAAATTCCCCTGTAGTTATCAGCAAAATCATAAAGCTGTATGGCATGTTCCAGCAATGTTGCACTATATGTAGGATCATCGTTCTGAAAAACAATACTTGCAGCAGCCATAGCTGCAGCGGTTTCTGCTGCCAGGTCAGAGCCAGGCTGATTAGCGTCAATTTTGTATGCAGGCCTTTGCATGGGCATGATTTCAGCCGAGCCCCACCAGGCATGGTCTAGACCGCCATTACCAACCTGTCCCCATAATTCATTGGGAGCGGTATGGCACTTTATAAAATAATCATTAACCCACCTGAGGTTTCTTTTGAGATATGACAATTGACCAGCGGCGGTGTAGCCACTTTCGAAATCGATGGCTCCCCAGGCCAGTGCCGTAGCAGAAAATGCCATTGGGAAGTTGAACTTTACATGATCTCCGGCATCATACCAGCCACCCCTCAGATCAAGGCCTACATCCGAACCATCATTGAGTGCAGAGTTTCCTCGCCAGCTGACCCGGTTATCGGGCAGTAACTCGCCGGACTCCTGACACTCATAAAAAAACATCGATTTCTGTAATGCTTCGGCATAATTATAATCCTGAGCATTCAGTTGCAGGATACAGGTGAACAACAGCAAAAGTGCAATGCTGCTTACCGGTATGTTACTTGCATTGGTCATAGCAGTAAGGTTTAAGTTGAAAATAAATAAAGGAGTGTTGATGCCTCACATCATGAAGCATCCAAAAATAAAGTTAACCTCTTGCTGCATTGACAACTTTGACTATAATATCAAATCCATGTACTCATGATCCGGTGTGATTATTGTCTCATATATGAGACTATTGTAGCATTAGCGAGTTTTAATTAATGACTGTTTATATATTCTGAGGGAGGACAGGAGTACATTTCTTTGAAGCATTTGGTGAAATACCCAGGGTCACTGAATCCTACTTCATAAGCTACCTGCGAAATACTGAGATCATTACTTTTAAGTAGTTGACATGCCTTTTTGAGTCGGATATTTCTGATAAGGATGCTGACAGAAAGTCCTGTAAGACCTTTAACTCTTTTGTATAACTGAGATCGACTCAAGCCCATCATTTCGGCAAGTCTTTCTGGGCTGAAGTGCTCATCAGCCAAATGCTCATGGATAACTTTTAGAAGCCCATTCAAAAAGCTTTTGTCCTGCACGCTTTGAGGGGCAATATCCAGCGATTCGAAATTAGTGTCATCGTCCAGTTTACTTTTTAATGCTTGATTTAAGGCGAGTACGTTTTTGATCCGTGCCTTCAGCAGGAGCATATTAAAAGGTTTGCCGATGTAGTCGCTAGCTCCTGTTTGTAAACCTTCCAGTTCATGTTCGTTTGAAGTATGTGAGGTGAGCAGAATTAAAGGCAGGTTTCTTAGAGAAGGAGTACTTTTTACCTTGTGGCATAGTTCCAGTCCGTTCATCCCGGGTAGCATCACGTCAGCAATAATCAGATCGGGGTAGATTTTTGGAGCCATTTCAAGGGCCATTTCAGCAGAGTCCGTTCCATATACAATGTATTCATGCTGAAGGTTCATTTTTAAATACTTCCTAAGATCATCATTATCTTCAACCAATAGTAATATTGACCGCCCCACAAGTACATCAGGGTTCGCGTCTTTTTCCCAAGGTACGTTTTCTTCAAGTGATTCTTTTGGGACTCTTTCAGCAACAGTTTTTTTAACTATTTCATTAGGAGAGTACCTCTCCTTATATACAGGGAGCCAAATGACAAATCGGCTTCCTTCCCCAGGTTTACTTTGTACTTCAATAGTGCCGTGATGATGTTCAATCAATTGTTTGGTCAGTGTTAAGCCAATGCCTGATCCTTGTTGGTGACTTTGTACTTTAAAAAACTTTTCGAATATTTTACTATGGTGTTCTCTGGCTATACCAGATCCATTATCTGAAACTATTAATTTGATGAATTTACTATGCGGTGAAGTCTCCTTGATGTTAGCAGGACATTCAGGATGGTTTTGATCTGTAATTAATAACTGAAGTGAAACCTTTCCTGCTTTTGGAGTAAATTTAAGTGCATTAGATAAAAGGTTCATTAAAGCCTTTTCAAGAATATCGCTGTCGAAAAAAACCGCCTCTGATTCTTTATTGCATGAAAAACGAAGTTCAGTTTCGCGCAGGCTGGCAGAAAATGAGAAGGTTTCAATAATTGACTGACAAAAGTTGACAATATCCTGCTTACTGACTGCAAGTTTGATCTGGCCTGCATCTATTGCTGATATGTCCAAGACCTGGTTAACCAACTTTAACAATCTTTGAGAGCTTGATCTGACTATTTTGAAATGATCGTCTTGTTCAGCATCAGTCATTTTGTCCCTTTCCGTGATTAACTTGTTGACGGGGTCAAGGATTAAGGTCAGTGGGGTACGAAGTTCATGAGATATGCTGGTAAAAAAATTTAGCTTCATCATATCAACCTCATGTGCCTTTTTGGTTTCTAAATTTTGAAATTCCAGTCTGCTTTTAAAGCGTTCTTTGGCTATTACAACTTGTTTGTAGTAATAAATTAAAGCCAACAAAATGCCCATATAAAGAATATATGCCGGTATGGTTTTCCATATTGGAGGAAGGATGCTGATGTCTAAGACCCTTACATTTTTGTTCCATATTCCATTGCCGGAGGCAGCCATTACTTTAAAAGAATATTCTCCCGGAGGAAGGTTAGTGTAAGTAGCCTCTTTTCTGTTTTTAACATAGTTCCACTGAGAATCAAAGCCTTCTAAGATGTAGGCGTATTGTACTTTTTCGGGAGTTTTAAAGTCTAGGCCTGAAAACCGGAAGGAAACCATGTTTTGGTCATAATCCAGACGCAAGTGCGTGGTTTGGTCAAGTGTATTTTCTAAAGGAGCCTGTCCGGGGCTGATAGGTTCATTAAATAGTTTTAAACCTGTAAACTTGATAGCTATACCTGATGTATCTCCCTTAATGCTTTGAGGAAGGAAAGTAGTTAGTCCATTGATGCCACCAAAGTAAAGAGTACCTGACCATCCCTTATAGCATGCACCAGGAAAAAACTCATTGGATTGCAAACCGTCAAGGACGTCGTAGTTAGAAAAGGTGCCTTCATTAGGGGTGAATTTGGCCAAGCCACGATTGGTGCTTATCCATAAATTATTTCGGCTATCTTCAAGTATGCCATGTATGGTGTTGTTAGGTAACCCGTCTTTACAAAAGAAGGTGGAGAACCTTGTAGTTTCCTTGTTAAACAAATTGAGTCCATTGTCGGTACCTATCCAGAGGTTTCCGTGGGTATCTTCTAAAATGGATCGTACATTATTGTGACTTAAGTTTCTGTTTTCCTTGGTGTAACTAACAAAATTATCAGTCCCAGGCCTTAAAACGCTAAGACCAAATACGCTGCCTACCCAAACATTTTGAGCTCTGTCAATATAAAGTGTGTATACCCAGTCGTTGGATAATGAATTTTGCCAGTTGAGGTAATCAGCGTTATAGCTTTTGAAAGTTTCACTATTCTTATCAAAAACACTTACGCCATGACCATGGATTGCAATCCATAGCTTCCCATTTGTATCTTCTTCAATGGCTCTTACGTCGTTTCCACTAATGGTTTCCGGGTTATTTGGGTCATGTCTATAGGTTATGAAATTATTTTCTTTTGGGTTGAACATCTGTAGACCTCCTTCATAGGTGCCAACCCATATGTTATTGTCCGAGTCTTCAAATATTTCGAAAACGGTGCCTTTTCCTAAACCACCAGGTACATCCGGTTCATGGGCTAAATGAGTAACCTCATGGGTTACCGGGTTGTAAATATCCAGCCCCATGGTGTAATAACCTACCCAGATATTACCCTTACTGTCTTCGAGGACACTGGATACACTGGTTTTAGATAGTGCTCCGGACATATCAGGATAGTGTTTGAGATGAGTGAAAGGGATATTGCCAAGAGTAAGGTTGATACCTCCCTGGGTACAACCTACCCAAATATCCTTGTGCTTGTCTTCGAAAATGGCCTTAACTGCAGTGGATGAAAGACTATACTTGTCATTTATCCGATGTTGATATCGGGTAAACTTCTTTTCAGTTTTATTGTATCTGCAAAGACCATAGCTATCCCCAACCCATAATGTGCCCCGGCTGTCCACTATAATAGACTCAATATTTGAAGAGTTTCCCGGTAACTCATGACGAAGGAATTTTCCTGATTGAGGATCATATTGACTCAATGTTCCGCTTCTTGTACCAATCCATAAACCCGCATTATCCAGGGCCAGGCTGGAAACCTCATTGTTACCGATGCTTTGACTGTCATCTGCATCATGTTTGTAAATGTCTAATCTATTTGTTTTAGGGTTGAAATAGCCAAGCCCCTCCGTTTCATAACCTATGTAAAGGTTGCCAATACTATCAGCTTGCAAAGCCCTGATATGGTCAGCCGTGGCTTTCGAGCCTGAGTATTTAAGAATGATGGCTTTATACAACTCCTGTTCTTCATCAGTAAGGGACCTTTCCAGAGCTCTGAATAGTGCCCTTTCATTTTGGAATTCCTCTCCAATTAGCGTGGCAACATTGGTAATAATGTGGGTAGGTACTTGTGTCGCTTTAAGACTATCAATCGTTTGCGGGAAAATACTTACAGTAATTTCATGAAAATAGCGTTGGAATTTGTTCCGTTTTCGATCATACAGGTTAAGCCCCATAATCGTTCCAACCCAGAGATTTTTATCAGCATCTTCTGTTATGCTGGTAACATAGTGGTTGCTGAGTGTGCCAGGATTATATATTTCCGATTCAAAACTGATGAAGGTGCCACTTTTTTCATCGTACCGGCTTAAACCGTTGTTTTGGGTGCCAATCCATAGTTTTCCCTGATGATCAACAAATAAAGCACTGATGTAATTATCACATAGAGAAAGCGAATCATCGGGATCATTTCGAAAGACCTTGAAGGAGTGCCCATCAAAACGATTGAGACCATCCGTCGTACCAATCCATAAAAAACCATCCGGAGTTTGTGCAAAGCAGGTAGCTTTACTACTGGATAACCCTGATTCGCTGTTATACCTTTTGAATTTTAATTCCTTATGTTGGGCAGAAGAAACGGATGTCCCGAGGCTCAGAAGGGCAGCCACAAACAATAATATTTTTTTCCAATACATATTACCTTGTTATTAGCCAACCAGAACCAATATACAAATTCACATTTGAGATGAGTAGAACTGATGGTTAATCAGGTAGTATGGAGATGTACCTTATAATAATAAAATGGAAGTATTAATCAATATTTGTGAAGGTTTGCTGATGAGGCTGTCATAGTTAGCCTTTCCATAGTAACTCGTATACAATAAATATGAACACAGCTTAAAATTTAAAAGCCGAAGAAGGTAAGCGCTGCCCATATCAGCATAATCGAGATTAAGCCTGAGAGTACAAGCACCAGGGCCTTACGCCTTATATCTGCCTTTCTTAGCTCAACCATTTTATCATTAATGCGCTGTAACTGCTCCGGTGTAGCTTTTTTGAAGGTCCATTTTTTACTCTTATTAGAGGAGTAAAATGAGTTTTTCCTCTTTTCAAAACCTGAACCGCTGTTTAACATTGCCCTGTTTTGTTTCAGGGATTTATTCATTGCATCAAGTGCTCCGCCGCCGCCCATAGACATATTTTTTTAGTAAGACAAAAAACTGCTTTAAGCAAATTTTAAAATTGCTATAATCACTAATATAAAGAAAATCAATGATTTGTGATTGTAAATTGATATTTCTTTCAGTTAAAGTAAGCACGCTAAATATTTCACCATTCACCTCAGGTCAATTGTTAAACGGTATGTTGTCTTATATTTGTGCATGTCATTTCTTAGATTAACCAACGTGTCCAGGAAGTATCCCGGGCAAAATTTAGCTGCGGTGAATGATATATCCTTCGAGCTACAGAAAGGGGAGATACTTTCGATAGTTGGAGAAAATGGGTCAGGCAAAACCACACTTCTGAAAATCATTGGAGGCGTTGAAGATACCGATGGTGGTGAAGTAAGGTTGTTGGGGGAGCTGGTTACAGGGCCAGCATATAACTTGGTGCCGGGGCACGCTGAAATAAAGATGTTGGCACAAGACCTCAGACTTATGCCTAAACATACTATTATAGAGAATATAAGTTACAACCTTCGAGGGTATGTTCAGGAGTTTCAGGATGAAAGGTTGGAGTATCTCATCAGCCTGTTTAGGTTACAGGGGCTGGAAAACAAAAGGCCAGCCCAACTTTCTGGAGGTCAGCAACAACGCGCGGCCCTGGCTAGTGCTTTAGCAGAAGAACCGGCTTTACTTTTGCTTGACGAGCCATTTAGCAGCCTGGATATTATGCTGAAAGATGAAATCCGGCATAAGGTGATCCGTCAGGCCAGGGAGGATGGAGATACATTGATATTTGTGACACACGAAGTAAAGGATGCTCTGTCTCTTTCGGATAAAGTTGCTGTTATGAAGGCTGGAAAAATTGTGCAGATGGATAGGCCGCAGGCTGTATACGAGCAGCCTCGGGATGAGTATGTCGCCTACTTATTTGGTAGCGTTAATTTACTGTCAGCTAATGATCTCTTTAGGGCTTTCCCGGAATTAAAGAAAAACAAAGACTTGCACTGGAACGATAAAGTCTGTTTTCGCCCGGGGAAGATTTCTATTTGTGCTTCCGAAACAGGTATAAATCACGGGTTGGTTATAGGCGCTGATTATATGGGAGATACATACGAACTTGAGGTTGAAGTGGAAGGAGTTGTTCTTAAAGTAAACTCAAAGAAATGTTATCAGCGAGGAGATAAACTTGGTATTTATATTCACCCTGATGATATTCATGTTCTGGAAGAATAATAACTGTTGTTGACAAAGTAAACCCTTATACCTCAATTATTAACGTTAAAGTTAAGGTCATGAGACAGGATATGTATCAGGGTCAGCTTGAGATAGTTTCTGCAAAACCAAACATTTATGAAGAATTTTTGGATATATACCGTCAATTTTGCATTGATTGAGGTATGATTGCTCATAAAATGCTCCTAAATATATGATTTTTTCATTATGAGGTTTATGTTTACATATCGTAAACAAAACCTACTGAACCTTGTACCCATATCAAATTAAATCTCTCGAAGATTTACCTGAAGAGGAATGGAAACCTCTTAAAGACTTTGAAGACTATTATGCGGTTTCCAATCTAGGCAGGATTAAATCTCTCGACCGCTACGTTAAACATAAAAGTGGAAAGCCTTTATTAGTACCCTCAAGGGTATTGAGTCAAACAGTTTATAAGTACTATAATAAGTTTACAAAGGACCATACATATGCTCTGCGAGCGGCTATTTCCAAAGAAAATAAGCGTCACGACATACAGGTAAGAAGAGTAGTATACCAGGCATTTGTCGGGGAACTTGACCCTAAACAGTGTGTAATCAACATTGACCATGATGGTTTTAATAACCGGGTGGAAAATTTAATGATGGTGCCGATGTCCGTGAAGCAGAAGCGTGTAACTGATAATAACCGTACCCTGTCATATCTTTCCTATGCAGACCGAAGCACTTTTAAAAAAATCGGTGGAAATAGACGGAAAGTAGGAAGGTATAACCGTAATGGTGATTTGGTGAAAGCTTATGATAGTATTGCAGAAGCTTCCAGAAGATCAGGCTTCCTTTATGATCATATTTTGGATGTTGCTAAAGGAAGAAGACCTCACTATAAAGGTGTTGTTTGGAAATACATGCGTAAATGAACAGTGCTTTCTGGCATGTCGCCCGTGTTTGCTTAAAACCGGTGTAAAACAAAACATCCGCAACTTGAATAAAGCTGCGGATGTTTAAATGATTTATTAAGCGACTGTCTAAGCGGCTTTTTTCATTTCACTAAGCTGTACTTCTTTATTTTTGACCAGCTTTATAATACCTACTTTATCAAGTAGTTTGATGACCTGATAGGTGGGGTCTATTTCATGCCACCTTACACCGAAATTAGCTCGGTCTCCATGCTTGTGGTGATTGTTATGATAGCTTTCACCCATCATGAGAAAGTCTATCGGTAGGAAGTTTTTAGAGGTATCACCCACCTTGAAGTTGGTATAGCCGTACTTATGGGCGAACCAGTTGATGATGGCACCATGAACAGGCGACATTAGAAACTGGATGGGTAGCAGTAGCCATAACCACCATACTGTAGCAAACTGCCAATAGACAAATACATAGGCCGCGCCCCACATGAGGCGTGAAACCCACGAACGAGCAAATTTGTCGAATGAAGACCATTCAGGTATATCACGAGTGAAACGATCATCTACTTTTATAGTTTTATTGGTGATCCCTGAGTAAATGGTTTTTGTTTTCCACATCATCTTAAACAAGCTTTCATCGTACTTGGGAGAGTGTGGGTCATTGGGAGTATCTGCGTATGCATGATGCATACGGTGCATGATGCCATAGCCATAAGCGCTTAGGTAATTAGACCCCTGAAATATCCAGGTAAGCACAAAGAATACCTTTTCCCATGTTTTACTCATGGTAAATGATTTGTGTGCTGCATACCTGTGTAAAAAGAAGGTCTGAAAGAAAAGTGACAAATACCAGTGCGCGATAAAGAAGATAAGTACTACTTCCATTAGGTTTCTAATTATTAAAAATTTTCAATAGTTGCCAGAGGTTGCTTTATGCCTTGATTTAGTTTCTATTGAACTAATAGGGTAGAATCGAAATATGATGACTACCTAAGACTTCATACAACCTCTTTTTTATAAAGACAGTAATGCATGTAGTTTGTGACAAAAAAGAATATATTTTTTTGAGGGAGACATTATCTGCTCTTTTGAAGTGGCGAAGATTAACTAAGGGAGTTGCTGAGTTTTAGGTTAATCTCTCTTTTTACATCTTTGATGAAGTCTGCAGGCGATCCGAAATTACAGGCATTTTTAAAATTATCCAGAATGGAAGGACTGGAAGCTCCCATTTTTACCTTTCCGGTCTCTTCCGACAATTTACCTTTAGCTCTGCTAAAAAGCTGTCGGCAATTTTCTTTTTTCTTATCAAAGATGAGCTGAAGTTCCTCATAATCAAAGTCGAACAATTCCCTCAACACAAAAATACCTTTTTCCAGAGGTTCCAGCTTTTTATGAACGACATTGAGCGCAGCGGAAATTTCATTTTCCATATCAAACCTAAAGAACTCTTTTTCTTTATACCAGTCGATCAACTCAGAAGGACTTAAGTTTTGAAGGCATTCATCTTTTTTTCGTCTCAGGGCATCGAGGTGATTAATACAATTGTTGGTTACCGCTTTGATGAGGTAAGCTTTTGTATTTTCTATCTTCTCTGTATTAGCACTAAGCCATTTAAGAAACGTATCCTGAACAATATCTTCTGCATCAGCAATTGAACCCACCATTTTTAGGGCGATTTGCTGGAGCAGCGGCTGATATAATGCTATGGCCTGACTTTGATTCATTACCACAAAGGTACGATGTATAGTAATACAACTCACTAAACTTGTCAGGATTAATTGTACTCCTTTTGATGTTTTGAGTGTTGATCAAAGTTGTTCCTAACTCCTTGCCGATAGTCGTTTGGTAAGAAAGTTAAACCGCCAGAACATAACTACTGCTACTATTGACAGACCTATGAGGAGTCCATACCAAACTCCCTCGGCGCCCATTCCTTGTTTGAAACCAAGGTAATAACCCAAAGGCAGAGCAAGTACCCAGTAGGCAATGAATGTTAGGGCGGTAGGTATTTTCACATCTGCAAGGCCACGTAATGCCCCTAAACTAACTACCTGTACACCATCTGAGATTTGGAAGAAACCAGCAATGATCAGCAGGTGAGCTGCGGTTTGTATTACTGTTTCATTATCAATGTATAATGATGGGAGAAAGTATCTTCCTGTGATAAAAATAGTAGCACAAGCAGCCATGAATACGACCACCATACCGTAAATAGTAAATGCTGCTGCACGCAGGGAAGGGATATCTTTCTGTCCTAACTGGTTGCCTACCCTTACGGTGGCTGCTGCGGACAAGCCTGAAGCCATCATATAGCTGATGGCTGCGAGGTTAATGGCAATCTGATGAGCTGCAAGAGCTTCGGTACCAATCCAACCGATCATGATTACGGCGAATCCAAAAGCACCAACCTCAAATATAAACTGAAAGCCTGCCGGTAGCCCTAGGCTTAACAGCTTCCTTAGCATCATTTTGCTGTATCGGCCAATGGCAAACCCAGGCCTGTAAGCTTTGAAGTTGTGCCCCGTATAGATGTATGCAGCAATCCAGAGGGCAAGAATGATCCGTGAAATGAATGAAGCCCATCCGGCACCGTTTAACCCCATGGGCTCCAAGCCTAACTTACCATATATGAATATATAGTTTAGTACTACGTTGATCAGGTTAGATCCAATGACAATGATCATAGCCTGCTTAGTGTACGACAGCCCCTCGGCAAACTGCCTGAAAGTTTGGAAAAGCATAAGCGGGATTAGTGATAGGGTAACAATGTTAAGATAAGGCAAAGCCATAGCTACAACATCTTCCGGCTGATTCAAATAGAATAACCCTTGCCCCCCTATCGAGATGATTATAAACAGTACAATACCAGTTATGGTATTGATAAGTAGAGCATGCTTTAATAGTTCTCCGGATTTTTTCTTGTCATTGGCACCGTCTGCCGCTGCTACCAACGGCGTTACCGCATAGGATACACCAATGCCAAACATCAACAGCAAATGAAAAATAACATTGGCCAGAGAAGCCCCTGCCAGTGGTAAGGCACCAAGCTGACCTACCATAACACTGTCGGCTACATTGACCATCATATGGCCCAGTTGACTTAACATAACGGGGTATGCCAGAAAGAAATTCTTCTTTAGATGCTCTGTGTAGTTTTGTTTGGTCATTTGTTTTTGGTAGCCCGGTATTTGTAAAGGGGTGAATAACACTATTCAGAGGTGATGGGTAATGCACCTTCTAAGAATCAATGATATACGAAAGGCTAAAGCCTTTTGTTTGGAAAATGTCAGTATCCTTTCATTCGGGCGACCTTTAATATGCCTGCTACACTCATACTATCGGTTATTTTCTGGTCCATTACCATATGCAATACCTCTTCAAAAGGAAGTTTTTTAAGAAGAAGGTCAGACTCAGATTCTTCAAGCTGCCTTTCGCCGGGTGTGAGATCAGTAGCCAGAAATATCAGGCCTTCTTCATCTGTTACTGAGTTGGATGTATGGAATCTCATAATCATTTCCCAATTGCTGGCAGTTAAACCCGTTTCCTCTTTTAGTTCTCTCTGCGCTGCGGCAAGTACATCTTCATGCATAGGGCCCCCACCTTCAGGTATTTCCCATGAATATTCATTGAGGGTATATCTGAACTGACCTACAATCCATGTATTGTCTTCCTCATCCAAAGGGATAATCCCAAGAGCTTTATTTTTGAAATGTACCTTGCCATAAATGCCCTTTCCACCACCAGGGTTTATAATTTGGTGTTCTTCCACATTGATCCAGGGGTTGTCATATTTCTCTTCAGTAGATAGTGTCTGCCAGGGATTTTTAATTTCTTCCATGCTGCAAAACTATTAAATCCGAAGATCGTATTTAGAGAGAGTTTATTTTTATTTCAAATTAGGCACAATTTGTAATGGAAGGTAAATTTCAATTACTCCTTGAGTAATTGAAAAGGAAAGTTATTTTTGTGGGTATGCTCCTTTCATATTTTTCAGATAGTAAGCTAGAGGCCGGATGTGATGAGGCGGGACGTGGCTGTTTGGCAGGTCCTGTTGTTGCTGCAGCGGTTATTTTGCCGCGAGATTATAAACACGCTGAACTCAATGATTCTAAGCAGTTGCCCAGGAAAAAGCGAGAAGCCATAAGACTGGAGATTGAAAAGGAGGCCATTGCCTGGGCGGTATCTTTTGTTGATAATTATGAAATTGACAAAGTAAACATCCTAAATGCTTCATATCTTGCTATGAATCGAGCAGTAGATCAGCTTAAAAGTGTTCCGGAATTATTACTAATTGATGGTAACCGGTATAAGCCCCATAACGACATTCCGTTCGAGTGTATTATTAAAGGAGATGGCAAATATTACTCCATAGCAGCAGCTTCAATATTGGCTAAAACTTACCGGGATGAGTATATGTGTAAGATTGCAGAGCAGCATCCCGAATATGACTGGCATAGTAATATGGGGTATCCTACCACAGCCCATCGTGATGCTATACGAGTCCATGGGCTTACTGATTTTCACCGGAGGTCATTCAGGCAGCTGCCGGAGCAATTAGAATTATTTGAACATTAATTAACAAGGTCTTTTACTGGCGACCTGCATAAACATATGTGTCTGATATTATTTGCATATAAAACCCACCCTAAGTATAAACTTGTAGTGGCAGCTAACCGAGATGAGTTTTATAGTCGTCCGACAGAACCTGCTATGTTTTGGGAGGATAAGCCTTTAATATTGGCAGGGAAAGATCTAACAGCAGGAGGAACCTGGATGGGAGTCAGCAAGCAGGGAAAGATCAGCATGCTCACCAACTACCGTGACCTGAAAAATATTAAGCAAAATGCTCCCTCCAGAGGGCATTTAGTGTCTGATTTTCTTGAAAATGAAGTGAGTGCCTATGATTACCTGCAGCGGATAGCTAAGAATGGTAATCAATATAATGGGTTTAACCTAATTTGTGGAACAGTAGATGAACTCTATTATTATGGTAATTATAAGGCTGGGATATATCCCATCACTAGCGGGTATCATGGTCTTAGTAATGCATTGCTCGATACTCAATGGCCTAAGGTAGACAAAGGGATGAATAAGTTGAGGGAAGTATTAAAAGCCGTGAATATTGACCCAGGGCATTTGTTTGAGTCTCTTTATGATGATATTAAGGCCCCTGAACATTTATTGCCAGACACTGGGGTCGGCATTGAAAGGGAAAGTATGCTCTCTCCGATGTTTATCAAAAGCCCTGATTATGGCTCACGGTGTTCTACAGTGCTTTTGGTTAGTAATGACAACGATGTCCGGTACCTGGAACGCACTTATAATACCACAGACTTTAGCTATATTGACAGAGCTTATGAGTTGACAGTGTAACGTAGTTACCACCCTCTTTCTTTTGCTTGTTCCTTTAGCATAATGAACGCTGCTTTATTCTGACCGTCATAAGTTCTTAGACCCAGAGTCCTTAAGAATTCAATAAATTTATTTGCAGTGAGGCCATATGGACCAGCCAGTTGTTTGGCATCTTCAAGAGAAACATCATGGAGCCGTACCCAGTTTACTAGGGGTATCTGGGAGGCATGAGCGTCCCATGCCTGAAAAAACTGACAAACAAACTGAGCTTGTATCTGTTCGGAACTGGAGCAGGGGCTACTTGAGGGATATCCTACTTCCTGTAGGTATATCAGTTTATTTTTGAAAATTAAAGTTAGAGTGGCCAGGTCATTTGCAGGCACTTGCGGATTCTCTATTTCAAAGGTATTCTTTATGGGATAGTAGGTTACTCCCAATACATCCACAACATCAGCCAATGCAGTAAATACTCCGGCATCACTGAGGGGGCCATGAGTTAACCCTTTGTGAGTGGCAGTGAAACCTATTTTTAATCCTGGATATTGAGTGCCTGCGTAGTTGTTGATCTCCGAAAGGAAGGCCCCGTAATCACTCCGGAAATCAGGGTGCTCATTGCTGGTGTCATAGCCATCTATTTCATTGCCTACCTGGAGAGAGGTAAGCTTGTTATAATCAATTTTTGTAAATACGAAGTCTATTAGTGCCTTGAATCTACTTATCAAATCAGGATCACTAAATCAGGTAGTTTCGAGGTCTTTCGGTACAGTTTTTCATGTTAAGTCAATGGGCCGGATAGTTAGCCAGAACTTTAGGTTATTAGCCTCTATAAAACTATTGAAAGATGCCAGAGAGCCGAAGGGGTCTTCGTATGTCATGGGTTGCGGCTCCAGGCTTGTCCATAGTAAGTGCACACCAATGAAATCAATTCCTGCTTCTTGCGAAAGGGCGAAGTTGTTGAAAAAATCGCTTGACGAGGTTTCATCCAGCAGGTCCATGCCTATTAAACGGTTCCGCTTTGGGATACTTGTAGCAATACATTCTGTTGATTGAGGACTTTCACCGTCATCGGATGAACAACTAATAATAGAAATCAAAAACAGCAGGAGATAAATAACTTTTTGCATGAAACGAAGATATACTGATTGTGGTAACTAAATTTATAAAGAAATGGCATACTTATGCAAATAGACATATTTGCGATTAATCATATCTTTTCTTATTTTTGAGACCAACCGGTCGGTCTTTTGTTATGGGATTACAAGAATTATCTACGAGAGAAAGGATTATACAGCAGTCTGCAGAACTGTTTAATACTTATGGATACCATGGTTGTTCCCTCAGTCATATTATGGAAGCTACCCAGTTAAAGAAAGGTGGCATATATAATCATTTCAAAAATAAGGATGAGATTGCCGTTGAAGCTTTTAGCTATAACTATAACCGGGTACTGAAGAGATTTAGAGAGAGATTGGATCGGGACGAAACCTCTTTCGAGAAGCTTAATTCCGTGATAGATGTTTTTGTTTCTCTCATTGAAGACCCTATGGTAAAAGGGGGAGGCTGTCCGATATTTAATACAGCCATGGACTCAACAAACACTCACCCTGAGTTAAAAGAAAAGGCTAGGGAGGGAATAAAGGGACTGACCAAATATGTGGAGATTAAGCTGAAGGAAGGAATAGATGCTGGTGAGTTCAGGCTCGATACCGACGTTAAGGTTACGTCTACACTTTTAATTGCCACTTTAGAGGGAGCAATAATAATGTCGAGGGTAAATGACAATTATGGATGTATTGAGTTGGCTTCAAGTTACCTTAAAAACTATATCAAGGAAAAAATTCTGGTATCTAACGGGACCTCAGAGGGAGTCGTGGTTGAAGTATCTGATAATTACCCAAGTCATTTGAACTCTGCCAAAGCTACACTTTGGAACTTCTTAAAAGAAAAACAGCTTGAAGGGCGTGATTTTCGTAAGCACTATCCCATAGGTGATAATGTTTTGGATTTTTATTGTGTTGAGGAGAGATTGGCCATTAACCTGGATGAAAAAGAGAAGTTGAAAGCTGACGAGTCTGGTAATGACTTAGACAGTTTTGGTATCAAGATGTTGAGGTTTAGAAATATTGATATCTTTCAGAATATCAAGGTTGTTCTTGATGAAGTAAAGGCCAGCTTTAATAATACGGGCTCATCATAAACAAAATTTTTTACTTACAAGCAGACCGAACGGTCTTAAAAACTATGCGGAAATACACAACACAATTTGAAGTGAAATGGTCTGATGTGGACCCTAATATGCATATGAGGCACACCGTCTATCTGGACTATGCAGACCAGACTCGGATAAGATTTTTTAATGATCATGGGCTGCCTTTTAATAAACTTCAGCAATTGGGTATTGGACCTATAATATTTGGTACTCAAACTGATTTCAAAAGAGAGGTTATGCTTTCTGAGAAAGTAACGCTGGACTGCCACTTGATAGAGCTTTCTCCTAATGGTAGAAAGTGGATTATCAAGCACTATGTGTACAAGGAGGACGGTACAGTTGCTGCGGAATTGACTTATAGAGGTGCATGGCTTGATCTGAGAGCAAGGAAAGTGGTAGCTCCGCCAGAAGAGATAGCTGCTGTAATGAATAAAATGGAAAAAACTGAGCTTAAAGAACCCGTGGCTGGTTAGCCGATAAAACTGATCAAAATATGAAAAAGAAAATAAAGACTCCGATTGCGTTAAGGATAGTTGGTTGGCTTTTTCCTAGGGTTGAAAAGGTGGTTCCATGGCTGGCTAAAAGATGGTTTGTACGTATATTTTTCACCCCTGTTAGATATAAAATGCCATATGGGGAAGTAGAAATGGCCGAAAAGGCTGAAACTTACAAATTTGATTACGAAGGTAAAAAGGTTCAGGTCTATGAGTGGGGTGAAGGAAAGCCTGTTCTCTTTGTACACGGCTGGATGGGAAGAGGTACTCAGTTCAGAAAGTTTGTGGATGTTTTTAATAGGTCTGATTACAAGGTGGTATCTTTTGATGCTACGGGTCATGGTAAGTCCGATGGCAATAAATCACACCTACTGGAATTTGCCGGAGTGATCAAGGCGTTGCATGCCAAGTATGGAAGCTTTGATATGATAGTGGGACATTCGCTGGGGGGTGTGGCTTCTATGATAGCTATTAACGATGGACTCCCTACGGACAAACTGATTATGATTAGCTCTCCAACTCTGGCTCATAAAATAGTAGACGAGTTTATTCACAGGCTCAGAGCTTCCAACAAATGTAAGGATTACTTTAATGCTTACGTTTTGAAAAAATTTGGCAGGCGTTTTGAGGAATTTACTGCTTCACATATAGCTCAGGAACTCAGGAAAATAGACCTGTTGCTTATCTACGATGAGGACGATAGGGAGGTGGATATGGAAAACCCTAAGGCCATTTTAGACGTTTATCCTAGTGCACGTTTATTTACTACAAGTGGGTTGGGGCATACCAGAATATTGAAAGATGAAGAAGTAATCAAAACATGCTTGCAGTTTCTTGAACATTCAGAACTTGAGCCGGCTACATGAAGCATTTTCCAATCACTTATAATGAACCTGTCATTGAACAGGTGTTGGAGCATTATTCCGAACATTTGGGAGGTGATTTCCAAAAATATAGAAATCATGTCTACCGGGTGTTCCATTATGCCCTATACATTATAAGGAAATCGGAACATATGAACTCTAAGGTCAGAGGACAGATTGCTTATGCGTCTGCTTTTCATGACATAGGCATCTGGACACATAAAACCTTTGATTACCTGAAACCATCCATTTTTGCTATGCAGGAGTATCTGCAAAATACTCCTGATACTAAAATCATAGCCGGCATGATATTCTGGCATCACAAAAGATCAGCTTATGTAGGTAAACATCAGTTATTAATAGAGAGCTTTAGACGGGCTGATTGGATCGATGTGACTAAAGGCATCAAGAGTTTTGGGGTACCCAGAGAGTTTATGGAAGAAGTAACCAATGTTTTTCCATATCATCACTTTCATATTACTCTAATGAAAAAGTCGTTTAAGCACATGCTTAAACACCCATTCGCGCCTTTTCCTATGTTTAAAAATTAATGAGGAACGAGTAAAGGTTTGCTATCTGGTTTTATTTTATCTTTATGTGAGCTAAAATAATCAGTTTGTTTATTTCACTTAATCCCCTGATTAACCGCTTAAGTAATAATCATATCTTAAAGAAGAGTGTCTTGCGTAATTAGTGGTTGATATCAATATTTCCTATTTTTGACAAGACCACCTGTAGTGCTATGACAAAGATTATAGAAACCCGTGAAATTTCGAAAATTTATAGAATGGGTAATCAAACGGTAGAGGCATTAAAGTCTATCTCTATTGAAATCAATAAGGGGGAGTACGTTGCTTTTATGGGACCTTCCGGTTCGGGAAAATCCACTTTGATGAACATCATAGGTTGCTTGGATACCCCCACCAGCGGTAGCTACATTTTAAATAATAATAATGTTAGTGACCTGACTGAGAATGAGTTGGCGGAAATTCGAAACAAGGAGATCGGGTTTGTTTTTCAAACGTTTAACCTTTTACCCAGAGCAAGTTCTTTGGAGAATGTTGCGCTCCCATTGGTTTATGCGGGCTATAGCCGCTATGACCGTGAGGATTTAGCTATGGAAGCGCTGAACAATGTGGGTCTGGCAGATCGAGCAGATCATAAGCCTAACGAACTTTCAGGAGGGCAACGTCAAAGGGTAGCCATTGCGAGAGCCCTTGTTAATAGCCCCAGTATAATCCTGGCTGATGAGCCGACGGGTAATCTCGATTCTAAAACATCCTATGATATTATGGACCTGTTTCAGCAACTACATGATCGGGGAAATACCATCATTATGGTAACTCACGAAGATGATATTGCCCATTATGCTCATAGGATAATCAGACTGAGAGATGGATTGGTAGAAACAGACCAGGTAAATGAAAACGTAGTTCGCCAGGAGGTGGGGCAGTAAGCAAAATTGTGAATGAAGGTATATACAAAAACAGGAGATAAAGGTACTACAGCCCTTTTTGGAGGAGCAAGGGTGTCGAAATCACATGAAAGGATCGATGCTTATGGTACAATTGACGAATTAAACTCATATATTGGACTGGTTAGAGATCAGGAGGTAAATGCTGTCAGGAAAGATGTGCTTGTGGAGGTGCAGGACAGACTTTTTACGGTTGGGTCTATACTGGCAACTGAGCCAGGAAACGCTAAAGTGAAAGTTCCAAAGCTTCAATACGCTGATATTGAGTTTCTTGAAAATGAAATTGATAAAATGGAGGATGAGTTGCCGCCAATGAAAAGCTTTGTGCTACCGGGCGGGCATGCTTCGGTCTCTTTTTGTCATGTCGCAAGGTGTGTTTGTCGCAGGGCGGAGCGTTTGGTGGTTGCTTTGAATGATCATGAAACAGTAGATGCCACGGTAATACAGTATCTCAACAGGCTTTCAGACTATCTTTTTGTGCTCTCACGGAAAATGTCTAAAGAGTTAAATGCGGAGGAGACTCCCTGGAAGCCAAGAATGTAAAGCAGGTATTGCATTTTGAACTTGTGAAGATTTTGCTACTTTTGCGAAAGCCTAACGAGTGTTAGTTATATAACAATACAATTATGATTGCCACAGAAAATATGGACATTAAAAAGATTGCCCAATCTAAAATCGGTCAAGTTGATTTTCAGAATATCCAGTTTGGAAAAGTTTATTCAGATCACCAATTCATGGCTGATTATGTCGATGGACAATGGAAAAACCTCAAAATTGAGCCTTATGAGCTATTGCAAATTAGTCCGGCCAGCCCGGCATTGCATTATGGCATCTCGATTTTTGAAGGGTTAAAAGCTTATAAGCATGATAACGGCGATGTATTTGTATTTAGGCCTGATAAAAATATTGAAAGGTTGAATAAGTCTGCCATTCGTATGTGTATGCCTGAACTGCCTGAAAATATTTATTTTGATGCACTAAATACATTGTTGGATATCGATCGTGACTGGGTGCCAGAAGTAGAAGGCACTTCATTGTATATTCGTCCGTTCGTCTTCTCTAATGATGATTACATAGGTATTCGTCCTTCGCAGGATTTCAAGTTTATGATCATCACCTGTCCTGTAGGTGCATACTATGCTAAGCCGGTAAAAGTTAAGATAGAAAACCACTTCGTAAGAGCCGTGGAAGGAGGTAGTGGATTCTGTAAAACAGGTTGTAACTACGGTCCTGCTATCTATCCTGCAAAATTGGCTCAGGAGAAAGGTTATGATCAATTGGTGTGGACTGATGGCAAGGAGCATAAGTATATTGAAGAGTCTGGTACCATGAATGTAATGTTTGTAATCGATGGCAAACTGATTACTCCGGCATTGGGTGATACTATTTTAGCTGGTATTACCAGAGATAGCGTACTTACATTGGCCCGCGATTGGGGGTACGAAGTGGAAGAAAGGAAAGTTGAGGTGGCTGAGGTAATAGCAGCAGCTAAAGAAGGAAGGCTTCAGGAAGCCTTTGGAGCTGGCACTGCAGCTACTATTGCTCATATAGAGATGATCGGTTATGAAGGTACCGATTACCAGTTGCCAGCTGTTGAAGAGAGAGAGTTCTCTAATAAGGTTTTAAAAACTCTTGATGATATCAAACTTGGTAAAGCAGAAGATAAATTTAACTGGTTGCATAAGATATGAGCAACTTGGTTTATTATAAAGAAGGGCTGTTCTGAAGAAGAACAGCTTTTTTTTTACCCTTTGCCCGAAACCAAAAGGTGCATAACAGACGAAAGTGTTTGTTTACCAGGATAGGCTATCTACTTTATATATTTAATTACTAAACTTTTGAATATTCCATTTGAGCCTGTTGTTGCCGGAGTTCCCATTAATGTTCACCTTATTTTGGAGTACATAGCTTTCTTTGTGGCCTTTAGGTATTATCTCTTTTTGAGAAGAAAGGTGGCGGATCACCTTTCTACCTCAACACGGTTAACAATTATTTTAGGAGCTACTTTTGGAGCATTAATAGGCTCACGCATAATAGGGTTTATGGAAAACCCTGTGCTTGATTATTCTATAGCGGGGTTTATATACCTATTGAATGTAAAAACCATAATGGGAGGTTTGTTTGGAGGTTTGCTAGGGGTGGAAATAGCTAAATGGATAATTGGGGAAAAACAATCTTCTGGAGACCTCTTTGTATTGCCTATTACTCTGGGAATCTTTATAGGAAGGATTGGGTGCTTTCTGGCCGGTATTAATGAGTTTACCTATGGAACAGAGACATCTTTTTTCATGGGTATGGACCTGGGAGATGGAGTGCTGCGGCATCCGGTGACCCTTTATGAAATTATTTACCTGGCCGTACTTTTCGTTCTTTTTAGACGTTTGATGAAGGAGGAACTGGAAAACGGCATTTTGTTTCGCTGGTTCATGCTGTTATATTTTGGTTTCAGGTTTTTCATAGAATTTATTAAACCCAATATCTTTTATACCTTAGGATTAAGTAGCATACAGTGGTTATGCGTTGTATGTTTTATCTACTACCGCAATACTCTGATAAAGTTGTTTAAACATGCCTACTAGAAAATATACTTATTATGATTTCACGTTAAGCCTCTGCCCAGAGTGTTTGAAAAGGGTGGATGCTAAAATCGTGTTTGAGAAAGGGAATGTTTATATGCTTAAGCGCTGTAAGGAACATGGCAATTCTAAAGTGTTAATAGCTGATGATATTGCTTACTATAAGAATATAAGAAACTATAATAAGCCTTCGGAAACACCCTATAAATTCAATACTGAAACTGATTATGGTTGTCCATACGATTGTGGCTTATGTCCTGACCATGAGCAGCACTCTTGCCTTACGGTGGTTGAGGTAACGGACAGATGCAATTTGGCTTGCCCAACATGCTATGCTGGCTCTGCTCCCGGCTATGGGAGGCATCGAACTTTAGATGAGATCAAGGCTATGCTTGATGCGGTTGTGAGTAATGAAATGGAACCTGATGTAGTACAGATCAGTGGGGGAGAGCCAACCATACATCCTCAGTTTTTTGAGATTCTGGATTACGCCAAAACATTACCGATTAAGCACCTGATGCTTAATACTAACGGTATTGAAATAGCTAGAGACTTTAATTTTGCTAAGAGGCTGGCCTCGTATACTCCTGATTTTGAGATATACCTTCAGTTTGACTCCTTCAAAGAGGAGGTGCTGCATACCATGCGTGGGGCGGACTTGTTAAAAATCAGACAGCAGGCTTTGGATCATTTGAATGAACTCAATCTTTCAACAACATTGGTGGTAACGCTTCAAAAGCACCTTAATGATGATGAGGTTGGTGAAATTATTGATTTTTCCTTGAAGCAGAAATGTGTCCGTGGAGTTACATTTCAGCCAACCCAAATTGCCGGAAGGCTTGAAAACTTTGATGTGGAGACCGATAGAATTACTTTGACAGAGGTGAGAAGAAAAATTTTAGAGCAAACCCGTGTTTTTCAGTCAGATGATCTCATACCTGTACCTTGTAACCCTGACGCATTGGTGATGGGGTATGCATTAAAACTGGGAGAAGAGGTATTTCCTTTAACTCGCTATATTAACCCTGCTGACCTGTTAGACAATAGTAAAAACACTATTGTTTATGAGCAGGACGATCACTTAAAGGATAAAATGATTGAGTTATTTAGTACAGGGAACTCTGTAGATATGGCAACACAAAATCTCCATTCTTTACTCTGCTGCCTGCCTAAGATTGATGCGCCTGCTCTGGCGTATGATAACTTGTTTAGGGTGATTGTCATGCAATTTGTAGATGCACATAATTTTGATGTTCGGGCAATTAAAAAGTCCTGCGTGCATATTGTGAATAAAGACAACAAAATTATACCTTTTGAAACTATGAATCTGTTTTACAGGGATGATAAAAGGGATTACTTAACAAAACTTCAAAATCAGGAAATATGATGCTTCTGGAAGTAAATGGAGATGCACTACTTGGTCTACTGATAATGATCCTGGTCATTATGTTTGGACCACCCCTGCTTTTTCTCATTTTGGGAATTGTTTTTAGAAAGAAACATGCAAAACGTGCTAAGGTGTTTTTTATTTTGTCAGGAGTGTACTTGTTAATTGCCGGGGGTATTTGCGGTACATTGATGAATGCGTAGTTTTACTTTTTGAAATCACATAAAATAGCTTTTTATAAATGAGTGATGTAATCGACGAAAGTTACTTGCCCGAAAGTACTATGCCTGAGGAGAGATATCTGCAGGCATATTTCGGAAGCCAAGCCAATTATTACGTAGAGAAATACAAGGCCTACGTGGCGGGTGATAAATTTACTTTTAATATAGCCCCTTTTTTCATAGGGTTTATCTGGTTCTTTTATCGCAAACTATGGATAGAAGGTAGTATTATTTTTTTCTTTATTATATGCTCAAGTTATGTAGAGGAGTTTATTTATGGCTTGTTAAAAGTAAGTGCATCTGTTCAGACCACGATTTTTTATGTGTCATCATTTGTATTTGGCATGCTATGGGCCTTTTTAGGTAATTACCTTTATTTGAAAAGAGCAGAGAAATCTATCAACAATATTTTATCCTCGACGCATGATGAAGAGGAAAGACTGGGCCAGTTGACGAAAAAAGGAGGAGTTTCTCTGATTCCTTTTATTATCATCCTGTTAATTATTATCTACTTTTTGCTGGTTTGACCTTTTGTGATTTCGATGAATTTTAAGCTATCCTTATTTTTTATAATTGCATTTGCTTTGACCTCTGTGGGCTTTGCTCAGAATAAGTTACTAATTGGTAAGCCTGGTAACCCAGCCAGCTATGTATTTGTGGAAGGTGAAATGCTCCGTTTTAGGCTTAAAGGAGAAAAATACTGGAATAAAGCATACATACAAGGTTTGTACGAAGACCGGATCCGCTTTCATTACAATGTCATATTGATCGATGAGATCGAATATATAGATGTTCGTGATCGAGGCAAAGGAGGCTTTTTACATATTTTATCATGGGTAAGTACACGTGGAGGAGCAGGCTTTGCAACTATAGCCCAAATAAACAAAACGTTCGTAGCGGATGAGCCGGGTTTAGAGAAAACTGCTCTGGTTATTGGAGGCTCCATTTTTAGTGGAGGTATTATACTCTCACTTTTTAAAAGGCGTAAAGTGAAGCTTGGAGGCAGGTATAGACTCAAGGTTGATGAAATGTAGATTGATACACTTTTTGATAACCTATCGACTTTAGTAAAAGCTTCTAAAGTCCCGATTTTTCATTTAGCTTTGTGCCCTTACAACACTTATAAAAAAAATTGATATGACCACAGACGAGTTGAAAGACTTGAAGGCACGTGTAGAGGCCTTGAGGAGGTATCTTTGACTACGATAAGAAAGTAGAAGAAGTAAAAGAAGAAGAGTTGGTGACAGCTCAACCTGGTTTCTGGGATGATCCCAATGAAGCCGAAAAAGTACTCAAAGAAATCAGGAGTAAAAAAATGTGGACAGACAGCTTTGCTGAAGTGAAGCAACTGCTTGATGATCTGGAGACACTAAATGAATTTTATGAAGCTGATGAGGTAGAAGAAGAGGAAATGAATAGCGAGTATGAGAAAACTCTGAAAGCTGTTGAAGATCTTGAGTTTAAGAAAATGCTCAGTGGTGAGGAAGATCAGCTCGGGGCTATGCTGGAGATCAACCCCGGCGCAGGAGGAACTGAAAGTCAAGACTGGGCCGATATCCTTAACAGGATGTACATCATGTGGGGTGAATCTCATGGGTACAATGTGAAGCAAGTTAACTACCAACCAGGTGATACGGCAGGTATAAAATCTGCCACTCTTGAATTTGATGGGGAGTTTGCTTATGGAAATCTGAAAGCAGAAATTGGCGTTCACCGTTTGGTACGTATTTCTCCTTTTGACTCAGGTGGAAGACGTCATACTTCATTTGCTTCTGTATACGTATACCCGATCGTGGATGATGAGATTGAGATTGATATCAATCCCGCTGATATTGAGTTTCATACTTCAAGGTCAGGTGGTGCAGGAGGACAGAACGTGAACAAGGTCGAGACCAAAGTGCAGATTACGCATAAGCCGACAGGCATTGTTATCGTTTGTCAGGTGGAACGTTCTCAGTTGGCCAACCGGGAGCGTGCAATGAAAATGCTAAAGTCACGTTTATACCAAATGGAGATCGAAAAGCGAAATGCAGAGCGTGATAAGGTTGAAAGCTCA
Organism: Fulvivirga marina; assembly: GCF_016775155.1. Lineage (GTDB taxonomy): Bacteria > Bacteroidota > Bacteroidia > Cytophagales > Cyclobacteriaceae > Fulvivirga > Fulvivirga marina. The sequence continues at coordinate 523,078 of NZ_JAEUGD010000042.1, forward strand.
AAGATGAAAATTGATTTTGGTTCGCAGATCAGGAATTATGTGCTTCATCCATACAAACTGATTAAGGATGCCAGGACAGGCGTTGAAAGAACGGATGTCCAGAATGTACTGGATGGAGATCTTGATGATTACATCAAAGCCTTTTTGCTAGGGCAGCAAAAAGAGAAGAATAAGTAATAATTTAATAGTCTTTTCAAGGCCGTTCTCAAGTCTTTGAGGATGGCTTTGAGTTTTTTTACACACACTATTTTGGGAAGGTTTTTTAGATGATGATAATAATAAATGATTTAGAAATCAGAATATTACCCTCTAATCCTGATTTTTAGGTTAGCTTTGCTGGCATCATGCAGGCACAAGCAGTTAACTCTCCAAAAGAACGGACCTATACCTTACAATTCTGGCTTTTATGTGCCAGTTCGTTTCTCTTTTTTGCAAGTTTCAATATTATTATCCCGGAACTTCCTGATTTTCTCACCAACTTGGGAGGAGAGGAATATAAGGGACTGATTATTTCACTTTTTACACTTACGGCTCTTATTTCTCGCCCTTTTAGCGGAAAGTTTACAGATAATATAGGGCGTATACCTGTGATGATCTTGGGTGCTTTGGTGTGCTTTCTACTTGGCTTTATTTACCCAATGATCACTACAGTGATTGGCTTTTTTGTTTTGCGATTGGTGCATGGTTTTTCAACAGGTTTTAAGCCAACAGGAACTGTTGCATATGTTGCAGATATAGTGCCGCTTAACCGCAGGGGTGAAGCTATGGGGGTGTCTGGTATGTTTGGCACTTTTGGTATGGCGACTGGTCTCGGGATTGGTAGCTTGATTAAGGTATACTTTTCTATTGACGTACTGTTTTATACATCATCAGCACTGGCTATTTTGTCTATCCTAATACTTATTGGGATGAAAGAAACACTTCCAAACCCACAGCGTCTTAAGTTGTCGCACCTCAAGATCAAAAGTAGTGAAGTAATTGATAGAAGTGTGATAGACCCTTGTATTGTGATGTTTTTCACTGTTTTTTCCTTGGGAATTGTGCTCACCATCATTCCTGATTTTAGTGAATACCTGGGAATTGTAAACAAGGGATTATTCTTTGCTGTCTTTACCGTAGCTTCCGTTGTGGTCCGAGTCATAGCAGGAAAAGTGTCTGACAGGCATGGTAGAGAGCGCGTTTTGCTGGTAGCAGCACTGCTTTATGCAGCCGGAATGTTTGTAGTAGGCATTGCGGATAATACTTCTGTATTACTCACCGGGGCTGTTCTTTTTGGATTAGGCACGGGTATGAATTCTCCAACCATCTTTGCATGGACGGCAGACCTTTGTAAAGACGAAAACCGGGGAAAGGCGATGGCTACTGTTTTTATCGCTCTGGAGTTTGGGATAATGATGGGAGCATTACTCTCAGGTTGGGTTTACGCCAACAAGACCGAGAATTTTATGATTACTTTTTGGATCGGTGGATTTTTCGCGATTATTGCGTTTTTGTTTCTATTGGTTAAATTGATAAGAAAACAACGAATAAACTAACCGACTCAAGTGAAGAAAATAACCCTGACCCTATTTGTTATAGCTGCTGTAGGAAACCTTGCTGCTCACATTATAGAAAATGCCGACCTGTCATTTTACACCAAGCCTTTTTTGATGCCACTGCTGATGGTCTACTTCTCAGTTTCCAGCGTGGAAAAAAAGTCACTTCTCAATTTCGGACTTCTTGCATTACTGTTTTCGTGGGCTGGGGATGTGGTTCTTATGTTTCAAGATAGGGGAGAACTGTATTTTATGATGGGTCTTGGATCTTTTCTTCTTGCTCATGTGATCTATATTTTCACTTACAAAAAGGCACGGTGGGAGGAAGAAGAGAATGGTTTGCTACCCACGCAGAAAATACGCTATGTGTTTATCCTGGTTTTGGCCGGATGTGGCCTCGTTTATGTGTTATTGCCAAAGCTGGGAGAATTAACTATTCCTGTAATTATCTATGCCAGTATTATAGTGGCTATGACTATTTTTGCGCTTAATCGCTTTGGTTTCACCTCTCAAACAAGTTTTGGTTTGGTGTTTTTAGGAGCGGTCCTATTCATGATGTCTGATTCTATACTTGCTATAAATAAGTTTATGGAGCCGCTCCCTATAGCAGGTTTTTGGATTATGCTGACTTATATTTTGGCTCAGTTTACAATTGTGCAGGGTTTGTTGTTGCATAAAAAGAGGGAGCCATCTTCATAGCCCCCTCCTGATACCTTGAGTTACTGACCTTATGAAAAGTTAAATTTTTCGTATCCTGCCACTTCCTGACGAGCGGCTGTTGACATTTTCTGGGTTTCCTTTGTAATACACGCTACCGCTTCCACTGATAGATGCATCAATGGATTTTTCTGCATATACCTTGCAGCTTCCGGAACCAGATATTTTTATTTTATATGAATCAGACTTTAACTCTTCTGCCTTTAGACTTCCTGATCCACTAATGGAGATATCCACATCTTTTGCGGTGCCTTCCAGTAAAATTTTTCCAGAACCGGAGATCGACAGATCTAGATCATTAGCCATGGTATTTAGTTCGACACTTCCTGATCCGCTAACGCTAACTTCTAGGTCATCAGTTTTTATCATATTTTCTCCATATATTTTTCCAGAGCTTGAAACGTTCAATTCTTCAACCTGAGTCATGGTGATGAGAATTTCCAGGTCACCGTTAGATCCGCCAAACCAACTGGAGTTTTTCCTTTTGATAATCAGTCGTCCACCACGAACTTCAGTTTCGGTATTATCCAATACATCTTTAGATCCTTTGAGCTCAACTTTTTGTGTAGAACCTTGGGTTAAATGAACCTTGCCAGCCGTACTTAGTGACAGTTCTTTAAAGGATGAAACCTCTCTTATTTCGGATTGCTGAGCCAGCAATGAAATGGTTGAAAGAGAAAAAAGGATGAGTAATAGAGTTTTTGCCTTTGTCATTGTAAATATATTTTTATCTAAAGACCGAAGTTCCTTGTCAGGGTTGCATCAATTTAGACTCAAATTTTATGAGGAGGTTACAAGTACGTCGAAAATTATCTTATTTTGCGCCCCTCAAACTCTAGGATATGCTGGATATATTATTTTGTGTCTTAATGAATGTGACCATTTTTATCTGTTTCAAGTTATTTTCAACATTTAAGATAGATACTTTTCAGGCGATTGTTTTCAACTACGTGGCATGTGTTATAACGGGAGCGATCTTCTTGGGGGATAGTGCAGTGCTTGAAGATATTACTATTGATGAACCCTGGGTGCTGATTGCCATGGGACTCGGAGGGGTTTTTGTAGCTACTTTCTATTTGATGGCCATTACCACTCAAAAATTCAGTATGACGGTTTCATCCATTTCCGCGAAAATGTCGCTTATCATACCTGTACTGTTCAGCATATTATTACTGGATATTGAATCACGATCGTACACTTGGTTTAACTATACAGGGGTGGTGTTGGCGCTTGCAGCGATTTTTATGAGCTCATATAAGGAGAAAAAGGTTGATGCAAAGAAATTGAAGGGGTTTGATCTGCTTCTTCCGCTTTTTGTATTCACTTTGGGAGGTATAATAGACTCAGTGATTAACTATACCAGCTATCATTTTATTACGGAGAGAGAATCTGCTGTTTTCCCTATGTTTGTATTTGTGTCAGCGGGGATTGTGGGTATTTTCTTGTTAATTAGCAAAAGAAGGAAGTTGACATTAGTTAGTTTAGGAGGAGGGGCTGTACTTGGTGTGGTCAATTATTTCTCCATTTATTTTCTTATTACATCCCTTTCTTCTTTTAACAATGATGGGGCTATTGTATACCCATTGATCAATGTGGGGATTATTGTTTTTGCAGCAGGGTTATCTGCAGCATTTTTTAAGGAACGGTTTTCAAAGCTTAATCAGGTGGGGTTGGTTTTGGCAGTTTTGGCCATTATTTTCATATCTTACCAAGAAATATTAGCTATACTATGAGTGAAAAGGCAGAAAGTTACTTGACTATTTCAGGGCCATCAGAAGGGCTTTATAAAGAGAAGGGAAGTAAATTTCTGGCATTTGCATATCCTGTTGCTTCTGAAGAAGACGTAAAGGATTGCCTGGATGAATTAAGGAAAAAATATTATGATGCGCGCCATCACTGTTATGCCTACGTACTAGGGGTAGATAGAAGCACTTACAGGGCTAATGATGATGGGGAGCCTAACCACTCCGCTGGGGATCCTATATTGGGACAGATCAATTCCAAGCAACTAACTAATACACTGGTAGTAGTGGTACGATACTTTGGAGGTACGAAACTCGGGGTAAGTGGCTTGATCAATGCATACAAGGTATCATCAGAAGAGGCCCTGAATAACGCGAAGATTAAAAAGGTAGAGATAACTCGAACAATCAATCTCAAATATGATTATGATGCAACGAATGAGGTGATGCGACTTGTTAATGATTTTGAGATTAAGATTGTAGATCAGGTTTTCGAAGCTGATTGTAGACTAACAGGGGAGGTTAGAATTGGCTTGCTTAACCAGCTTAAAGAGAAAGTACAGTTGTTGCAGGACACAAGTCATCAGGTAGATTTGGGGTGTCCTGAATAATAAATTAGTGCATTAGCAAAGTAAAACGAGGTGTCTATGATTAAATCTAGACACCCGTTGTTATTTTGAGAAATGAAGAAATTAGGAGTTTTCTTTCTTCAACCTGCTCATTTCTTCCTCCTGATACTTCAGAAGTTCCTGCTGTTCTTTTTCTCGGGTAATGTCATATGCGAACTTTACGACTTTTACAGGTAGTCCTAAATTGTTTTTAACGGGGCTATACATGCCTTTGATCCAAATGTTTTTTCCGCTTTTAGTTACTCTTTTAAACTCCCCATTAAAAGATTTTCCCTCAGTAAGGGTTTTCCAGAATTCGGCATATTGATCAGATTTGCTTTCTTTATCATCAACAAAGATCTTGTGGTGATGTGCGATGATTTCCTCCTTATCATACCCCATAAGTGTAAGGAAGTTGCTGTTGGCTTCCAGGATTATTCCAGAGAGATCAAATTCAACTGTAGCAATAGTGGAATTAATAATTCTTAGCTGTTCCGACATTTCGCTTGTAACTCTTTGCATTTCCACTTGGGTAGCCGTGACCTTTTCCAGGTGCCTTTCCATTTCAGCCTGTTGTGCCTTTTCTTTTGTAATATCGTAAGCAAACTTTACCACTTTTACAGGCTCTCCGGTGTTGTTAAGTATGGGGCTGTACATACCTTTAATCCATACGGTTTCGCCTTTCCGTGTCAACCTTTTAAACTCTCCGTCAAAGGATCGTCCGACAGATAGATCCTTCCAGAATTGTTTATATGAGTTTGACTCAACCTCTTCAGTGGTCACAAATATTTTATGATGTTTCCCTATAACTTCTTCTTTGTTATAGCCCATTAGAGACAGGAAGTTGTCGTTAGCATCTTTAATTATGCCTGACAGGTCAAATTCTATTGTGGCGATAGTAGCGTTGATCACCCTAAGTTGCTCCGACATTTCAGCAGATACCCGATGCATTTCTTCCTGAGTGGCTTGCAGCTCTTCCATATTCTGACGCATTTCTTCTTCCTGAGATTTCAGTTCTTCAGCTTGTTGTTGGGTGGCTTCTAGTAAACTTTTAGTGGTGGTGTTAATTTTAGCATTTGAAATGGTGGATGCAATGCTTTCTGCTAGTTTTTCGACAAAGTCAATTTCGAAAGTTTCAAATATTTTAAATGATGCAAGCTCTATTACACCATAGGAGACATCATTGACCTTCAATGGTACGATCAGAACGCACTTAGGTAGAGACTCTCCCAGGCCAGAGGTTATGTTGATATAAGAATCGGGGATGTCGGTCAATAATGTTTTATCCCCTTCAATCCAGCATTGACCGGTGAGTCCTTGTCCAGGAGCAATCCTTTTGTCTACAAACTTTTTTCTGTCGTAGGCATATGCAGCTTTCAACTCAAGGTATTGTTCATCGCCTTCTTCTTCTATTACGAAGAGTCCGCCCTGGTTGGCATTTAGGTATTTTACCAGATTACATATAATGCTATCAGCCAGTGTTTTCAGGTCACCATCACTGCGCAATATTTCTACGAATTTAGCAAGTCCCATATTAACCCAGTTTCGTCTTAAATCGTCTTCTGCGGTTGTACGAAGTTTTTCCTGCATTTTGAAAAGTTTTTGAAGTAACTCGTCATTTTCAGCGCTTAGATGGAGGTTTGCGTTGTAGTTTCCGAAGGAAATAGTTTCCACAAATTCAGCCATTTTGGCTATGCGGCTTTTTTCTGTTTCCAGCTTAGAGATATATTCATGTTTATTTTCCTGACAACTTTTGAGAGAACGGAGTGCGAGAAAACAGAGAAGAGTGAAGGATATAGAAGCTCCTATTATTGTGGTAGTAGCGGATTGCCCAGTGTAAATCATGGCAATAATAACTAAACCAGTTAAGGCTATGGTGGAGGGAAGTGTAAGTGTTTTTAAGTTTTTCAATTTTGTTCAATTTTTGTTTTTATTTGTTGAACAAATTTTTATACCAAATTGTTTTACTGGCTAAAATCAAATGGTTATACAATTTTAAAATGAATTCACAGTTCTTTTTGGGAATCTAGTCTATATAATGGATTTTTCCATAGAATGTCAATTTTGATTACGTACTATAAGTAACCTTTTCTTTCCAGTTCCCGGTACATTTCAATACAAACCCAAGCGTCGGTAGCAGCGTAGTTGACCTGTTTGTCACTCAATTTTTCACTTTCCCAATTTGATATCTGAGCACTTTTTGAAATTCTGAAGCCTAGAATTATTGCAGCGAGCTTTCTCAGGCCGTTACTTTCTATGCCAATACTCTTAACAATTTTATTAAGTTCTGTGAATCCTGCCGGGGTGAAATCTCTAAGCTTTCTCAAATCTTTGATATCATCCCTTAGGGCAACACCGATCTTTACTAGTTTTTTGTTTGAAAGGAATGCAATGATTTCGTTGGTAAGGCCCGTCAGGTTCACCCTGATAAGAAAAACTTCGGTAGAGGTTGCAATCTGAATAAGTGATACGTGATTATACTCCCCTTTTTTAAAGGCAGGTTTTGTTTCAGTATCAAAGCCAACGACTTTTTCATTGGCAATTTTTTGCATGACCTTAGCAGCCTGATCTGGTTGGGTGATAATATGAACTTTGCCTTCATAACGCTGAAGTTCTAGTTCATTAATTTCTTCACTGGAGATCGTAGCCGGATACATGTGTTATATTCGTTTTTCAGTTTGGTCAACCTTACGGATCTTGATATTAGCGGAAGCGAACAAAATAGTCATAAACGGACTCATGATGTTAAAGAAACAGTACGGTAGGTAGGCCGTGGTAGCTACTCCTAGTACGGAAGACTGATAGGCTCCACATGTATTCCAGGGGATAAGTACCGAAGTTACCGTTCCGGAATCTTCCAGTGTCCTGCTCAGGTTCTCCGGGGCAAGTCCCCGGTCTTCGTACTCCTGTCTGAACATTCGCCCCGGAACCACAATAGCAATGTACTGATCGGAAGCAGTCAGGTTGAAGGTGATGCAAGTCCCCGCAGTAGATGCAACTAAAGAACCCGTTGAATGGGCTAGTTTAATGATAGACTGAGCAAGCCGTTTGAGCATACCGTTACGTTCCATAATTCCACCAAATATCATTGCACAAACGATCAACCATACAGTAGGAAGCATGCCTTCCATACCACTTGATGATAATAAGGTGTCAACCATTTTATCACCTGTTTCTATATTAACGGCTGTAAACATAGCTTTTACTATGCCCTCGTATGCCGAAACCAGATCAAATGTCTTGGCATCTGTTACTGACATTACAATTTGAGGCTGAAAGATAAGGGCAAATATGGCCGCCAGAAGGGTGCCTATTAAAAGTGCTGGTAAGGCAGGTATTTTTTTAATGATCAGAAAAATGACTACGGCGGGTACTATGAAAAGGAACAGGTTAATTTCAAACTTAGATGCTATGGCTGACTGAACTTCGCTAACGGTACCCAGTGCGGTATCTCCTTCAATATTAAAACCCCAGATCAGGAAAATAATTAATGTTATGATAATCGATGGCCCGGTAGTTAAAGCCATATATCGAATGTGAGTGAAAAGGTCAGTACCTGCCATAGCCGGCGCCAGGTTTGTGGTGTCTGATAACGGAGACATTTTGTCTCCAAAGTAAGCTCCTGATATTACCGCACCGGCAATAACCCCTTGGTGGATGCCCAGCGCCTGGCCTATGCCCATTAAGGCAATACCTATGGTTGCAGATGTAGACCATGAACTACCTGTTGCCAAGGATACTACTGCACTTACAATGCATGCAGCAAACAGAAAAATTGTAGGGTTAAGGATTTCCAGTCCGTAGTATATCATAGCCGGTACCACCCCACTGATCAGCCATGTGCCGGCAAGAGAGCCTATCATTAACAAGATTAGAATTGCGCCCATAGCAGAGCTTATGCTACTGACTATGCCATCAAGTATGTCTTCCCAGGAGTAGTTGAGTTTTATGGAAATTACACCTGCAAGAGCAGCAGCGAAAATAAGCGCCATTTGATTTGGGCCGTAGGAAGCATTATCACTGAAGACATAAACATTAGAGGCCAGAAGTATTACCAGAAAAAAAATTGGTATTAAAGAAAGAATTAAAGAAGGCTGCTTATATGTTTTGTCCATGTGCAAGTTTTTAATTAAAGCATCGAAGATAGAAAAAGATTTTGATTTAGCGTATTCAGATCATCATTTCCGCAAGTTTTTCGCCCATACGGCTGCCGATGGCTACGCCCATGCCACCTAGCCTGACTCCCAGATAGATGCGGTCAGAGTGCTGTTTTAATACAGGCTGCTTATTTTGACCAAAGGCCATAATACCTGCCCATAAATAGTCCACTTCGTAAGGCGTTTTTGGTAATATTATTTCATCGAGTCGACGAAGAAGTTCCTTTTTAATATCCGTATTGATATCAAAGCTGGTGGTGGTTTCTGCTTCGTAGTCCAGATTGCGGCCACCACCAAAGATTACCCTGTCTCCATAGTTTCTAAAATAGTAATAGCCTTTTTCGCAGTGAAAAACACCTTTAAATTTTAGATTCTCAATGGGCTTGGTCACCAGCACAATGCCTCTGCCGGGGTTAAGGTCAATATCAGTGATAAGCTTTTTTGTAAATGCATTGGTGCAGATGGCCACAGAACCAGCCTTGAACTTCACATGACCATAAGTCTGATCGGCTACCAGAATATCAACATCTTTGCTGTTTTCCTCAATTTTACTGACACTGGCGCCGGTTAAAATCCTTATTTCAAGCTTTTGAGCCATATTGATCAGGCTCTTCATCATTTTTCCGGTATCTATTTGCCCTTCATACCTGGAGTAGATCAGCGATTTTACAACCTGATCATTGAAACCAAATGTTTTAACCAAAGACTTGTCTTCTTCGAAGGGCTTCTCATCAAACACATCTTTAAGTAGGTCATTAATAGTCTCAATTTCGTCTATGCAGTAGAGCTCTTGCTCACGAATGAGTTCATAACCACCATGATTGTGGTAGTCCAGGTTAGCATCCCCCAGACGCTCTCTAAGCTTTATCAGTCCAAGGTATCGTTCCATCACTAGTGTCAGGGCCTGTTCTTTACCCAGCACCTTGATATCTTCCAGTAACTCCGTAATACTTCCAAAGCACGCAAAGCCGGCATTTTTGGTACTTGCTCCCGTTGGCAATAAACCACTTTCAAAAACTACAACAGAGGCGTTGGGCTGTTTTTCTTTAATGGAAATAGCTGTGGAAAGCCCTACAATCCCACTTCCCACAACGGCATAATCATAAGCAGAAAATGTCTGCTTTTCCCAAAAACTTAACATTCAGGTATTGGTTTAAGCTTGATTTAATGATCCTCAAATATATGTAGTTAGGGTGTAAATTGAGGTGTTTTTTGATTTTATTAGGTTCTATGGTAAGCAATAAAAGATAAGCGGTTGATATTTTTAATGTGTCGTTATTGATCATTTCCTTATATTTCGATTTAATTCGATTAATTAATGGATACAAAGAAAATTGTTGAGAGGGCGAAGTCTTCGAAGTTTTATATGTGGTTATTAAATATGGGATTGGAAAGGATGATCCCTTTTAATAAACCTCATGGGTTTAAGGTAGAAGAAATAAAGGATGACTATATAAAAACATCTTTACCCTATAAAAAACGAAATTTTAATCATATAAGAGGCCTGCATGCGTGTGCGTTGGCAACATTGTCGGAGTTTACTACGGGCTTCTTGATGGTTTCAAGGTTAGATCCAAAAAAATACAGGATAATATTAAAGACCCTTGAAATGGATTACCACTATCAGGGGAAAATGAGAGCTTATGGTACTTTTACTTTAACCGAAGACTGGCTCAATGATCAGATATATAAGCCTTTAGAAGCCAATGAGGCGGTTGTGGTTATTTGTGAAATCAAGATCCATGATGAAGAAGGGAATCACCTTACAACCGGCAAGGTACACTGGCAGGTGAAGTCATGGAGTAAAGTAAGAACCAAGGCCTGAGGCAACTTTTTATGAAAAATTGTTAATTTAGAAGGTGACCTGACTACATCCAGTACTGATGATTCTGGAGTTGTAAAACAACAGGTAGTGAATTGTAAATTGAAATGCTATGAGAAAAATAGACCAACTACTCAATGAGTATGGTGAGAGTCATCAGAACTCTACCAATAAAACTATCCATTGGATTTGTGTGCCACTTATTTTTTTTAGTGTTGTTGCTTTGATATGGTCTATTCCTCATGGACCTTTAGAGCAATTGCTGGGTAATGCTGGTAATCCATATGTTAATTGGGCTACCGTAACATTAGTAGTTGTGCTGGCATATTACATTACACTTTCTATACCTTTGGCAGTTGGTATGATGCTGTTTTCAGTGCTTTGCCTTTTTGCAGCCAAAAATTTGGATCAGTCTGGTTTTGCCCCTTTATGGCTTATTGCCGTAGTTATTTTTGTGTTGGCCTGGATTGGTCAGTTTTATGGTCATAAGGTTGAAGGCAAGAAACCATCCTTTTTTAAAGACGTTCAGTTTTTGATGATAGGTCCAGCCTGGTTAATGCATTTTATTTTTAAAAAAATAGGAATTAATTATTAAGAGGAGGGAATTGCCGCGTATTATAGAGTTGCCCGAAACAGAAGCGAAAGGCGGCAGGCTAAGTTTTATTGAAGGAGAAAACATTCCTTTTGGGGTAAAAAGAGTTTTTTGGATTTACGATATTCAGGAAGAAACCGAACGTGGTGGTCATGCCCATTTGAATGCTGAGCAGGTGCTGGTTTGCTTGCAGGGGCATGTCCAGGTTTATCTGGAAAATACCAAGGGAGATAAGTATTCATTTTCTTTGAGTGACCCATCCAAGGCATTGTACTTTCCGAAACAGCACTGGTTGAAGATGAGCTGCGATACAGGTACCATATTAATGGTATTGGCTTCTAACGAGTATAATGAAGAAGGGTATGTCCGTGATTATGATGATTTCAAAGCACTTGAATTATAAAATCGTATGAAATGGAGTTAGGGGTTTATCAGGAGCATAATGTCTTTACTCCTTTACAGGACAATTCCTTTTTTTTTCATTCTCATGATTTTGTTCAGTACTCGGATGAGCTAACCAATTTTTGCTGGAGCCTTGAAAATAAGGAAGGTCAGGTGGAGGGAAGAATTTGTTTTTCAAAGCGGGGAAGTATGGCTGTCAGCCTTTTGAAAAGTTCATTTGGAAGCTTTGAGCTGGGTGAGGGAATTACGGAGGATCAGTTATCGTATTTCGTGGATCAAATGTTGCATAAGCTTAAGGTCAAGGGCTTTGAGAAGGTACAGATTATTTCATTTCCTGAAATATATAATATCAATCAGTTTAAAACTATAGATGGAGTACTCAGTAAATTTGATTTTAGAACTACTGAGATATACCCTAATCAATATCTGCCAGTGAACCCTCAAAGGAATTTTTTTAGTCTGGTTAAGTCGGAAGAAAGAAGGTATTTAAATAGGGGTAAAAAGTTAGGCTTTGATTTCAGGAGACTTGATATAACTTCTCTGCCATCAGCCTATGACCTTATTCGCAATTGTCGGGATGATAAGGGCTATAAAGTTAGTATGACTTATAAGGAGCTTGAGCAAACAATTTTGAAATTTCCAGATAACTATTTCATATTTGGGCTTTTTTATCAGGGGCAAATGATAGCATCATCTGTTTGTATAAAAATAAATCGGAATATTCTGTATGATTTTTATCATGGAGATGATCTGAACTTTAGAAAACATAGTCCTGTAGTTCCTTTACTTGAAGGAATTCATATGTATGCTCAATACGAGAATTATCAGATTCTTGACCTTGGGACATCCATAGAAGATGGTGTTTTTGCCTTCAAAAAAAACTTGGGGGCAATGGTATCGGAAAAGGTGGTTTTTGAACGATGTATTTAGTTGCCCATGAACTTTCAGAGGTTTCTGCTAAAACAACTTTTCGGTGTAGGTGTATACAAGTATTTTGGTGAACTTATTTTTTTTCTAAGTTCAGTGATTATTTCCAGGCTGCTGCTACCTGAGGAGTTTGGTGTAATTGCCATGGTTACCATTTTTTATAGCTTTTTGGCCCAGTTTACGGATATGGGGGTGAGTGAGTCTGTTATACGGGAAAGGGGTGATCAGCAATTTTATCAGAATATTCAAAATCTATATTTGTTAATCGGCCTTGTTGCTGGAAGTATTATGGCACTTTTGGCTTATCCAATAGCTGTTTTTTTTGAGCAAAGGGCTTTGTTTCCTGTTGGGCTTACCTATGCAGGGGTACTTTTTTTATATGCATTTCCTAAAGCGATGATAGCTTATCTGAAAAAAGAGGGGCAACTAGTCCTGATTTCTAAAATCGAACTTATTTTGGTCGTGTTTCAGGTAACGAGTAGTATATTAATGGCTATCGCCGGCTTTTCATACTGGTCGCTTGTTTTGCCTCAGGTGTTCAATCCATTGCTTTATTATTTCCTTTACAGAAGACATGTGAAAATAGAGTTCTTTAACTTTTCTAGTTCTGGGTTGGCAGATGTCTGGGAAAAAGTAAAATCTTTAGTACGCGTCTTTGGTGTATTGAATTTCGTGCAGTACTGGGAAAAAACTATTGACAATTTATGGGTAGGCAAGCTTTATGGAGAAACCGGTTTGGGGTTGTACAATAGGGCTTATATGCTTATGAACATGCCTGTAAATATGGTTAGAGGTCATATCAATGCAGTTTTATATCCTGTAGTGATTAATAAATCATTAACAGTGCAGGAAATTAAATTTGAAATGGTCCGTTTTATTAAGTTGGTAATTGCTGTCATTAATATTCCTGCAATTATTTTCATTCTTTTTCCTGTCAAACTTTCGGTTTTACTCTGGGGCGAGAATTGGTATGGAGTTGGGGAGTACTTGGGAATTCTGGGTATAGCATTGTTAATTCAAACCTTCATTCAACTTAGTAATAGTCTGTATATTATTCTTAGAAAGGAAAGAGTATGGTTTTTAAATGGTGTTATTTCAGGAATAACGACCATAACATTGATTTCAATAGGAATTATGTATTCTATTAGTGCTATGATTTATGGGTATATCATAGGCATATTGGTCATTGGTTTACCCATTACATTATATTTGGGGTACTACAAATCATTTTTATTTACGTTACGTGATATTGTTAATATTGTCGGCGCTAACTATATGGCGGCCGTTATATTATTGGCGCTGAAGTTGATGTCGGAGGATGCTTTATTGATTTACCCGGCAATGTTTATAGCAGTAATTTCTTCAATCAGGGTGACTCGCTATGTAAAACATTTTTGTAAAGAAAAGAAATGAGTAAGAGGAGTATCATTAATTCAGAGCGCTTGTCTCAATTAAAGAAAAGGGGGGCTATCTATGAGATAAGTTGCGCTATAAATGGGTGTCCCTGTGGAAGACCTCAAACAGGGTGTGGAAGAGGTTTTTTTTCTTTGTTTATACAGGCTATTTATGGAATAAAATTCGCTGGCCGTCTTAAAATGCCGTATTATGTGAATTTTGGAAATAGTAGCTATCCATATTCTGACCCTGAGAATATGGGAGGGAGTAACTTTTGGGATTACTATTTTGAGCAGCCTTTATCCGATTATAATGGAGAGACCAAAATGGTCAGTAATCAGTTTAATGAAGTTTACCCACTTAGAATATGGAGTCATGGGTTTTTAAGTGGCATACATCATGATGTAATTAAAAAGTTGAAGTATAAGCCTTCGGTTAAAAATATTTTAGATAATGCAAAAAAGCGGTTTGAAGAGTATGATGTATTAGGAGTGCACATTCGTGGTACGGATCATCCCGGAGAGATACCTCCGGTAGGCCTGGATAAATACCTCGCAGAGATTGATAAAAAAATAGAAAAGGTAGATAAGCTTTTTTTAGCTACTGATGAGCAGTATGTTGTTGATCTTTTTAGTGATAAGTATGGAGATAAATTAATTACCAATGAAGTAGTACGGTCCGAAGATAGTGAGGCTATCCATGCGGATTCACGAATTAGCGATAGATATCAGTTGGGGCTTGATGCTTTGCTAGATTGTTATTCCTTGTCGCTATGTACATCGGCAATACTTACGCATTCTAACCTTTCCTATGCTGCTCTATTCTTCAATCCAAAACTGAAATATAAACTAATGGAGCGTTGGCAACCCAGGGTGAAACGGTTTAAAACCCTTACCTTGTATTACCTTGATAAATGGGGCATCAGAAAATGGTAAAAACGGATCTGATAGAAATAATGCCTAAACCAGAAGTATCCGTTCGGTGCGTTAACTGTCAATCTCAGGCTGTTGATGTTCATGGGTATTTATTTGAGGGAATCCATGTGCTTTGGGATTGCATTTGCCCAAATTGTAACACCATATTTTATCAAACCTTACCCATTTCACACGATGCATTGTTTCCAATAGCTTTTTCTAAAGACGGGCTAAAGAGTAATTATAATAAGAGAGCAGAGGTATGGCTGGCTAAACCTTTAATACATGCTGTTACACGAAATATTATCATACGGCCTGCAATTGAAATAAAGCAGTTTAAAGAATTCGGAGAAGCTATTCTGCTGAATTGCCTGGATGACTGCTTTGGTCATGTGTACGCTAAGCTTTGGAATGCCCAGCGTCTTCTGGAGAAATACCCTGAAAAATCCGTCATAGTTTTAATCCCTAGAAAAATGCAGTGGCTTATTCCAGAAGGAGTAGCTGAGGTATGGTTAGTTGATGTGAGATTTAAGGAGATGGAGAAGTATATCGCCAACCTGGATGATCTGGTTAAGAAGGAAATGGCTAGGTTTTCTCATTTTTATGTGGCAGTAGCTCCTGTATTTTTAGATACGGATAAGGTAGATGACTATAAATTTCTAAAGGTTGAAAAGTTTGAGCTGAAGCAATTTAATGACCTGAAGCCTCAAGTTACTTTTGTGCTTCGTGAAGACCGTTTTTGGCATGCTAACCGTATGGAAGAGTTTCTAAACCGTGTCCTCATCAAATTCAAATGGCAGCGATATTTTCGTAGACTGTTGGTTTGGAGGCAGAATAAGTTGGTGAAGCAAGCAATCAGAAGAATCAAAGCATCTAGTTATGAGATCAGTTTTGTTATAACCGGATTAGGTAGTAATGGTTCTTTCGGTCGGCTGGCAAAGGATCGAAGAGTAGATAATATTTCAGTAGCTATTGAAAGAGAATGGTGTGAAATCTATGCGAAAAGTCATATCGTGGTTGGTGTACACGGCTCCAACATGTTAATCCCCACTTCTCTGGCGGCAGGTTTCATTGAGATACTTCCAGAGTATAAAATATCGCATATGGGTGAAGATACAGTCATGAGATACTCAGGAAGGTATGCTATGCTCTTGGGCAGGCATGTAGATGCTTTTATACATCCTGCTTTGCTGGCACAGCATGTTTTGCATATGCTTAATTTTGGGGAATTATATGAAGAGATAGAGAGTAATTCTTAGTCTTTGAAGGTTTGCTGGTACATGTTTGCAATACCTTCAGTCAATCCAATTTTTGCATGATAGCCTAATGCCTTAACTCTGGAAGTGTCCATGATCTTCCGTGGCGTACCATCAGGTTTGGTATGGTCAAACCATATTTCCCCGTCATACCCTACGACTTTCTTTATTAATAAAGCCAAATCAAGGATTGATATTTCTTTTCCGGTACCCACATTGATAAACCCACTTTCCGAATAATTGGTCATGAGGAAAATACATGCCCTTGCCAGGTCATCCACATGCATAAATTCTCTCATAGGCTTACCCGTTCCCCATAGCTCTACTGCAGGTGCGCCGGAAAGTCTGGCCTCATGAAATTTGCGCATTAAAGCCGCTAGTACATGGGAATTGTTCAAGTCAAAATTATCATTGGGACCATAAAGGTTAGGTGGCATTACGGATATAAAATCGCAGCCATACTGTGCTCTGTAAGTATCACACATCTTTATTCCGGCAATTTTTGCAATAGCGTAAGGTTCATTGGTAGGTTCCAACTCACCTGTAAGTAAGTACTCCTCTTTCAGGGGCTGAGACGCATGTTTGGGATAGACACAAGAAGAACCAAGAAAAAGCAACTTATTGACTCCGCTCTTATAGCTTTGATGTATTACATTAGTCTGAATAGCAAGGTTATCATAGATAAAATCTGCCTTATACATGTTGTTGGCTAATATTCCCCCGACCTTGGCTGCGGCCAGAAAAACATAATCAGGACGCTCATCGGTGAAGAAATCGCATACCGCTTTCTGGTTGCGAAGGTCTAGTTCCGAAGAAGTTCTTTTGACAATAGAGGTAAAGCCCTCCAATTCCAGTCTTCTCACAATGGCTGATCCAACCATGCCGGCATGTCCGGCTACATATATTTTGTCTTGCTTGTTCAATGTATATTCGGTGGCATTGTGGTTTTAAGATCACTTTCCAGCATTTCCTTTATAATGGCGTCCAATGAATATTCGGGTTGCCACTTCAAATGCTTTCTGGCTTTACCGGCATCACCCAAAAGTTCGTCAACCTCGGCTGGCCTGAAGTACTCTGGGTCGATCTTGATTACAATCTGGCCTTTTGTGAATTTATATTTAGGGTTAGTTACATTTTTTACAACACCCATTTCATCAATACCTGTGCCTGAAAATTCCAGTTCCACACCCAGAAGATCAAAGGTTTTAATTACAAACTCCCTGACAGTGGTAGTGATTCCCGTTGCTATCACGTAGTCGTCCGGTTTCTTCTGTTGTATAATGAGCCACAACGCTCTCATATAGTCCTTAGCATGCCCCCAGTCTCTTTTGGCTTCAAGGTTGCCAAGGTATAGTATTTCAGAGTCTCCCATAGCCATTTTACTAGCTGCTTTTGTTATTTTTCTGGTTACAAAGGTTTCTCCACGATGAGGAGATTCATGATTAAACATGATGCCATTGGCTGCAAAAATATTATAAGCCTCTCTATAATTAACAGTGGTCCAGTAGGCGAAAAGCTTGGCTACTCCATATGGTGATCGAGGGTAAAAGCAGGTATCTTCGTTTTGAGGTACTTCCTGTACCTTTCCATAAAGTTCTGAAGTAGAAGCTTGGCAAAATTTTGTCTTCTTATGCAGGCCTAGTAATTTAATAGCTTCCAGTATTCTCAGCGCCCCCATACCATTAACATTCGCGGTATATTCTGGAATTTCAAAACTTACCTTGACATGTGACATCGCCCCTAAATTATAAATCTCGTCAGGCTGTATCTTTTGTATGAGCGATGTAAGGCTCATAGAGTCTATCAGGTCTCCATAGTGCAAAATGAGATGTCTGTTCGGTTCATGAGGGTCTTGGTAAAGGTGATCGATACGTTCTGTATTCAATGATGAGCTTCGCCTTTTAATGCCATGGACTTCATACCCTTTCTTTAGGAGAAATTCGCTGAGATAGGAGCCATCTTGGCCGGTTATGCCTGTTATTAAAGCTTTTTTCATTTAGAGATTCTGTATTAACAGGTAAATTTAAAAAATTGGTGTGCCATACTTACTATTTTTGTTCTTTATGCATACACCACTCGTTTCCATCATATGCCTATGTTATAACCACGAAAGGTTTGTTAAAGAAGCAATTCTTTCTGCTCTTGAACAAACCTATGACAATATTGAGGTAATTGTTGTGGATGATGCAAGCACTGATGCCAGCCACGAGGCTATAAATGAAATGGTGCAAGAACACCCGGAAATAAAGTATTTACCTTTACCTGAAAATATTGGGCACTGTGCTGCTTTTAATAAAGGGCTTGAACAGGCTGGAGGGAAATTTATAATTGACCTTGCTGCCGATGATATATTGTACCCGCAAAGGGTAGAAGAAGGTATTAGGGCATTTCAGAGCGTGAATGACACGTATGGGGTGAACTTTAGCAATGCGGAGCGGGTAAGTGAATCTGGAAAGCACATCAGCTTTCATTATCAGATTGATGAGTTTGGACATTCTGTTTCTCCTGTGCCTGAAGGAGATGTGTTTGAGGAGGTAATCAGGCGCTATTTTATATGTTCACCTACGGTAATGTTTAGAAAGGAAGTCATTGATGAAATGGGGGGGTATGATGTGTCACTAGCCTATGAAGACTTTGATTTATGGGTGCGTTCCTCTCGTAACTATAAATATATATATACAGATAAGGTGCTGGTGAAAAAGAGAGTCGTTTTAGGGTCAGCAGGGCAAAGGCAGTTTAAAATGAGAAGTACCTATTTATATTCCACATATAAGGTTTGTAAAAAGATTAGTAAAATGATCCGTAAGGATAGTGAACGAGAGGCTTTAAGGAAAAGACTGAAATACGAAATAACTTTATCAGTCAGGTTATGGAGTTTTGAACTTACCCTTAAGTATTTAAGACTGTTAAAGTCTTTAAAATAATTACCTTCTGTTATCGTCCCCCTCAAGGATGCTTAAGTAGCTAATGTACCTGCTTTCTGATATTTGACCAGCTTCTACAGCCTCTTTAACAGCGCACTTTGGTTCATGAGTATGTTTGCAGTTATGAAATTTGCACTCGGAACGAATAGCCCTCATTTCAGGGAAATAGTCGGATAATTCTTCTGGGCTAATATCAATAATGCCAAGTTCTTTGATTCCTGGGGTATCAATAATAAACGAGTTGTCGTCTAACTTGAACATTTCTGCAAAGGTTGTTGTGTGGACGCCCTTTTGAGCGAAATCAGAAACAGAGCTGGTTTTCTGTTCTATATGAGGTGCTATTAAATTGAGTATGGTCGACTTTCCTACACCGCTATGTCCAGATAAGAGACTTTTTTTGTTATGCAGCAGGTTTTTGAATTCATCCAGCCCTGTATTTTCTGTTGCAGATATTTTTAAACAACTGATACCAATTTTTTCATACATATTGATAATTTGTTCCAAGGCATTAAAGTGCTCTTCTTCAAGTAAGTCAATCTTGTTGAATACCAAAACCTGTGGGATGCGGAATGACTCAGCAGTAACGAGAAAGCGATCAATAAAACCCAGTGAAGTGCGGGGGTATACCAATGTAGCAATAAGTATGGCCTGATCAATATTAGAGGCAATGATATGCCCCTGACTTTGAAGTTTTACCGATTTACGAATGATATAGTTCTCTCTGGGTTTAATCTCCTCGATTATTCCCTGGCCAGGTGCTTCATTATCAATTGCGATTTCAACGTAATCACCAACGGCGATGGGGTTGGTCGTTTTGAACCCTTTTAATCTAAGTTTCCCACGGGTACGACAGGTATAAGTTACATCGTTTTCTCCTAGTACATCATACCACGAACCGGTGGACCTCATTACCAACCCTTTCATTACTTAATAATGGTTTTACAATAGTCAATAATTTTTTTAGTGGCACCTGTGTTATCCTTTACATAACTGGTGTTGATTTGGCTGCCTATGTTGTATGTAGTTTCATCTGAAAAGGCCCTGAATTGAGTTCTAAGTTCATCATAGCCAGCAAGAGCAACGGCGCCACCTAGATTGGTAAGATCAACGGCTTCTCTGAATTTTGTATAGTTTTTATTTCCAAAGAATATGGGTATACCAAAGGTGGCGGGTTCTAGAATATTGTGTAAACCTTGTCCGTACGCTCCACCTACGTAGGCGTAATCGCCATATGCATAGAGGCTGGATAGCATGCCTATGTTATCAATCAAAAGTACATCAAAACTGGAAGAATCATTGAACCCCTTGATCTCTGAGTAGCGAACTACTTTCTTGATCAGATCGCGTTCAATTCTTCCAATAAATTTTTCTTCTATTTCGTGAGGAGCAATAATATACTTGAGATTCGTATCATTGATAAATGGAATGAGTACGTCAAGGTCTTCAGGCCAGCAGCTACCAATGACCATTACTTTTTTTTCGTTTTTAAACCCTGCTACTTCAGGAAGCTCTTTTTTATTTTTACAAATTGTCATTACCCGGTCAAAACGGGTGTCGCCACTTATGGCAGTGTTTGTAATGTCTATAGATTCAAGAAGTTTTAAGGATTTGCTATCCTGAACAAAGAAGTAGGTAAAGTTTTTTAGGATACCCCTGTAGAAACTTCCATACTTTTTAAAAAACAGCTGATTTTCTCTGAAAATAGAAGAGGTTGATAAAAGGGGAATATTCCTTTGCAGAAGCTCTTTCGCATAATGATGCCAGAATTCGTATTTAACAAAAATGGCAATTTTAGGATTGATCAGATCCAGGAATTTTTTAGCGTGTACTTTAGAATCTGTCGGTAAATAAAAAATATAATCTGCACCCGCGTAATTTTTCCTTACCTCATAACCTGAAGGGGAGAAAAAGGTTAGAAATATTTCGTAATGTGGATACTCTTCTTTAAAGGTATCAATTAAAGGTCTTCCTTGCTCAAATTCGCCTAGTGAGGCACAATGAAACCAAGCAATAGGAGCTTTGGATTCTGCTAGAGCTGTTTCGATTCTTTGAAGCAGGTCCTTTCTGCCTTCTACAAAAAGACGTGCCTTTTTATTAAACGGAGCCGCAATGTTGATGATGACATTGTAAAAAAATAGAGAAATATTGTATATGAATTCGCCCATATGTAATGGTACAAAATTAAAAACCCTCTGCAATACAGAGGGTCTTTTTCCCTATTTATTTTCCTGTCGGATTAATTCTTTGAAAGGTACTCAGCTACACCATCTCTAGTGGCAGACATTGCTTCTTTACCTTCTTCCCAGTTAGCAGGGCAAACCTCACCATGCTTTTGTACGTGTTGCCATGCATCAACGATTCTTAACATTTCGTCGATATTTCTTCCCAAAGGAAGGTCATTGATAGTTTCATGTCTTACAATACCATCTTTGTCAATGAAGAACGTTCCTCTATAAGATACAGGAGCACCTTCAAACACAAGATCTCCCTCTTCATTGTAGCTCCAGTCTCCAGCTAGCACGCCATAGTTGCTTGCAACAGTTTTTGAGCTGTCAGCTACTAATGGGTAAGTTACGCCCTCAATTCCACCATTATCTTTAGCTGTCAATAACCAAGCCAGGTGAGTTTCTTCAGTGTCGCAAGAGCAACCTACTACCTGTACACCTCTTTTTTCAAATTCAGCAAGCTTAGACTGAAAAGCGTGGATTTCAGTTGGGCACACGAAAGTGAAATCTTTAGGGTAGAAAAAGAAGATCACTTCTTTTTTACCGATGTAATCAGCTAACGTGAATGACTCAACGATTTCTTCTCCGTTTATTACGGCAGGAGCATTAAATACAGGAGCTTTTTTTCCTACTAGTGACATAGTTTTCAGATCAATTTTTATTTATTCTACATTTATTTAATTAAAACATCTTTTTCAGGATCAATTTTATCTCCATTAATCTGGAGGGTTATATTTTTGATCTTGAGGTTGCTGACCCTTTTATTTTTGAAGAAGCTAAGGATCATGTCATTTAGCTCGTCATCGAAATAGTCAATGATCTCACTTGTATTGGAACAATAGATATGACCATGGTTGTCTAGCTTAGGATCATACCTCATTTGCCCCTCGTTGGTAGAGACCTTAGATAACAAGCCATTATTTACAAATGCTTCTACAGTTTTGTAAACAGTTCCTAGTGAAATGCTAGGGTTGGCATCTTTAATACTTTCATAAATATGCTCAACCGTTGGATGGTTATCCATTTGGAGAACGGTGTTAAGTATCACAATCCGCTGATGTGTTACTTTCAGGCCAGACTCCGAAATTTTATCCTTAATATGTGAATAGCTTAAACTCAAAATGATTCTTAAATAAGAATAATTATCAATTAGGAATTTGTGTTGCAAACATAAGGAGTGATTGATTTAACTGCAAGCATTTGTGAGACTAATTTGGTTACCACTTCTATGGTACTTATATCAAAGAAAGCGCATGGCGCAAGAATTTAATTTTTAAATATTTATATTAGTATCTCACCACAACAAATATTTATGATGAAAAAAATTACGAAACTAATGATGGCGTCGGTCATTGTATTTTTTGGTTTTAATCAGGTGAATGCCCAGAATGATCTTGATCAGCTTCTTGAAGCAGGTATTGAAGATGCCACTATTTTGATTGAGGGCTATGTTGATCCGTTTATGGTAGGTTTCGGGACAGGCTTAAGCAATGGCTGGTATAACACTGCTAAAGCTCATAAGTCTCTGGGGTTTGATCTGACTGTTACTGCAAATGTTGCTTATGTTCCCGATGAGGATATGTTTTTTAATGTGAATGGTCTTAATCTACAAACCGTTGAGCTGGACGATCCCGTTTATTCGGACGGAAATATCCCTACAATGTTTGGACCGGATTCTGATACACCTACATTTAGGGAGATTAATACCGGAGAAACTTTTGAAGGACCAGCTGGTCTTGGTATTAAAGATGAAATTGGTTTTAATGCTGTACCTGTTCCTATGGCACAACTTGGTATTGGTATAGTGAAAAATACCGATTTAAAAATCCGATGGACGCCAGAAGTTGATATAGGTGATGATGGAAAGTTCAAATTATTTGGGTTTGGTGTTATGCATGATGTAAAGCAACATATTCCAGGGTTGAAGAATTTCCCTTTTGACCTTTCTGCATTTATAGGTTATACAAAAATGAAAACAACTATTGATTTCACGAATGGCGATCCTACACTAGATCAAACCGGAGATTTTGAGATTAGAACACTTACCGTTCAAGGGTTGATATCAAAGAAGTTTAGTGTACTTACTTTTTATGGAGGATTGGGATTTAACAGGGTACGTTCTGACCTGGGGCTAAGAGGAGAATATGATATTAACAATGATGGTGATTTTAATGATGCGAATGAGGTGAATCCTATTTCTCTTGAATTCAAATCCGGCGGGCCTCGCATGACACTAGGTATGAGGTTGAAGTTAGCAATACTTACACTACATGCCGATTATACGTTACAAAAGTATAAAACACTATCTTTGGGGGTTGGTTTCAGTGTAAGGTAACCGTTGGTAGTATTACAATAAACGAGGCCTCTCAAAGCATTTTGAGAGGCCTTTTCGTTACTTTTTTGATATATGATTACTTGCCTTTATACTCTGGTTTCCGTTTCTCTACAAATGCCTGCATGCCCTCAGTTTGATCCTCAGAAGCAAAAGTTAAGTAAAAGTTTTTACGTTCAAAGGTAAGTCCTTCATCGAGATGTGTTTCAAATGATCTGTTCACAGATTCCTTGGCAAGTTGAGTTGCTATAGGAGACATCTGTGCAATTTCCCCGGCAAGCTTCACAGCTTCATACATATACATTTCGATCGGTACTACCTTGTTCACAAGTCCATATTGCATAGCCTCTTCTCCAGAAATGAACCTACCAGTAAGAACCAACTCCATAGCTCGAGCTTTGCCAATGGCTTTTGTTAAGCGCTGAGTACCTCCTGCTCCTGGCATTACGCCTATTTTGATCTCTGGCTGTCCAAATTTAGCAGTTTCCGAAGCTATGATCATATCGCAGGTCATGGCCAGTTCGCAGCCACCGCCTAAAGCAAATCCTGAAACAGCGGCAATTAGGGGCTTTTTCGTTTTTCTGATCTGATCCCAGGTACTGAACTGGTCTATTTTGAGCATGTCTACGGCTGATTTTCCTGCCATTTGCTTAATGTCAGCGCCCGCAGCAAAAGCTTTTTCATTGCCCGTAATGATGATGGCTCTCACGCTTTCATCATCGTCGAGCTCTTTCAATGCATCTCTAAGCTCTCCCATCAATTGCAGGTTCAGTGCATTAAGCTCCTTCGGCCTGTTTAGTTCGATAAGGGCAATGTACGGTTTATAGTTAGGGGTTACTTTTATAAATTCCATATTATTAGTTAGCCATTTATTGAAAGCCGCAATAAAAAGAAAAGCCGCCTTTTTTCAAAGGCGGCTCCAACTAACCATACTAAACAGGTGAGTAAAAGTGCTATGTTAACGTTATATACCAGAGAGCTTTTGGAAGTAACCCTTGATTTCTTTCTTTTGTTGAAATTATTGTTATCAAATCGTTGTATTACAATTACCGTTAGAGTAGACGTAAATAAGTTAGATTTATATTGTCACAAGTTGAGCCACATTAATGTTTAAAAGTTATGATAAAAGTCCTTTTTGTATGTTTGGGAAATATTTGCAGATCACCGCTTGCACAGGGGTTATTGGAAAAGAAAATTAAAGAGCTAGGACTCAATGATCAGATGGAAGTTGACTCTTGTGGGACCAGTCAATATCATATAGGTGAACAGCCAGATGGACGGACTGTACAGAATGCGTTAAAAAACGGTATAAAGCTGGAGCATAAAGCGAGACAGTTCTCTAAAAAAGATTTCAGGGTCTTTGATTATATTGTGGCCATGGATAGTGCTAATATGGAATGTATTAGAAGGCTTGATCAAACCCATGAATTTTCTGATAAATTTATGCTCATCAGAGATTTTGATGCAGTAGACAAAGGAGCAGATGTGCCAGATCCCTACTTTGGTGGAGAAGAAGGTTTTCAACAAGTCTTCCTGATTTTACAACGCTCAGTAAACGAGTTTTTAAATCATGTGATACAAAAACATGGACTGAGAGTTTCAGTAAGTTAGGGTGCGATCAAGGCCCTGTAATTATTCCTTGATATTTGCTCTAGCAGTATCCTTTGGTCGGTTCTGTATTTGTTCAGTATTTCCTGAGCATAATTTTTTACGGTTATTAATTTCAGGCCGGTATTGTACCTGATTTCAAAATGAGATTTTAATGAGTCAAGTAATCTTTCTACTTTATTAAACTCATAATCTACTACTATGGAAAAGGAGATGGCTGAGTTTTGCATGATGTTGATTTTCATGTCTATTTCAGATAGACTTTTGAAGATAAGGCTTAGGTTTTCCTCATTAATAAAGGTATAGTCAATAACTTTGAAAGATACCAAGCACTGTTCATTTTTAATAATAATAGTAGGAGGAAGCGTTTCTAGCTTGCAGTCATGTATGATTGTGCCGGGCTTGTCTGGTTGGTCAAAGCTTCGTACATGAAGAGGAATTCCTTTGTTGGCCAGGGGTTTTATGGTTTTGGGATGAATAACTGATGCGCCATAGTAAGTCATCTCGGCGGCTTCTTTATAGGGAAGCTCATCAAATAATATAGCATCAGGAATCACCTTTGGGTCGGCATTCAAAATTCCGGGTACATCCTTCCATACGGTTACAGAGTCAGCAGAGAGGCAGTAGCCGAATATGGCGGCTGTAAAATCAGATCCTTCACGTCCTAATGTAATAGTGAAATTGTTTTTAGATCTTCCTATAAAACCTTGAGTAACAAGTATGTTTTCTTCTGCTTTTTGTGCTATGTCATGTCTTATCAACTCTTCAGTCAGCCTCCAGTCAACTCGTCCTTCTCTGAAGTTGTTATCAGTTCGAATGTATTCCCGGGCATCTAGCCATTCTGTATGGCAGTTCTTCTTGTTAAGGTAAGCGGCAATTATTTTTGTAGATATTAATTCGCCTTTAGAAACAACTTGGTCATAAAGCTGGTTATAGTTGAAGTCTTGATTAAGTTCATGTCTAAGGTCATTGAAAACCGCAGCAATTGTGGTAAAAATATGATCATTAGCCTCAAAAAGTTCTAAACAGATTTTGCGATGGTAGTTATGAATGGCTTCAATATCTTCCTCGAAGTTGCGATTGTTAAGCTTAGCAGCAATTACGGCTTCAAGTGCATTAGTGGTTTTACCCATTGCAGATATCACCACAACCAGTTTATCCTTGGAGTAGTTGTTAATAATGTTACACATGTTTCTGATGGCATCAGCGTTTTTAACGGATGCTCCTCCAAACTTAAATACTTTCATCTCGCAATCGATTGAATAATTATTTTATGCTAAATTTGCCTTAAAATAGCAGTTAAAATTTCACATTATAAAGTCTTTACCAATTTATGGAGGATTCTCGCATAGCCTTACCGATAGGCACAACCTTGGATAGATACATAAAGAAAAAACAAGATGAGTTTCAGTATGCTACCGGTGAATTATCTCAATTGTTGCGTGATATAGCACTTGCAGGAAAAGTAGTGAACAGAGAAATCAATAAAGCAGGTCTTATTAATATTGTGGGGCCTATTGGAGCCCAGAATGTGCAGGGCGAGGACCAACAAAAACTTGATGTGCTAGCCAATATCAGGTTTATCAGAGCGCTTACTAAAGGAGGAGAGGCATGTGCAATTATTTCTGAAGAAGATGAGGAAATTACAGATCTTAATAATGATGGTAAATATGTAATAGCAATTGATCCGCTTGATGGCTCTTCAAATATAGATGTTAATGTATCCATTGGAACTATATTTTCCATATACCGCAGAGTGACTCCGGTAGGGACACCTATTACGAAGGAGGATGTTATGCAAAAGGGTAATGAGCAGGCAGCAGCGGGGTATTTGTTATACGGTTCATCAACCATGCTTGTGTATACTACAGGTCATGGAGTTAATGGGTTTACTTATGAACCTTCTCTTGGTGAGTATTTTCTGTCTCACCCTAATATGAGTATACCGGAAAACGGAAAAATATATTCAATTAATGAAGGATCGTATAGTAGCTTTTCAACTCCAGTTAAAAGCTATGTAAACTTCTGTAAGGAGAACAGCTATTCTGGTAGATACATTGGGTCTCTTGTAGCAGATTTTCATAGAAATCTTTTAAAAGGAGGCATTTACATGTATCCACCTACGGCTGCATCACCGAATGGAAAGCTTAGGTTATTATATGAGTGTAACGCTCTGGCATTTATTGTTGAACAGGCTGGAGGATCAGCATCTACAGGCGAGCAGCGTATCCTTGATTTGCAGCCTGAAGAGCTACATCAACGAACACCATTGTTTATTGGCTCAAAAAATATGGTAAGTAAGGTTGAAGAATTCTATGGAGTCTAACTACTATATTTTCTTCGGGTAATTACTTTTTGAAGTTCTCTCTCAATAATGAGCGTGGTCAGTTTGGGAGCTATATCACTTGGGTTGTCAACAGTTAGTATTTCTTTGACTTTGCTTTCACTAATGTCTATACGATACAGAGCATTGAGTAAGCGGGGCATATCTCTGTCAAGTAAATAGTTAATCACCGGAATCAGTAACTCTTTTAGATCATCTATTGATGTTACTGATTCCGGTAATGCATTTTGATCCAGAGAAAGATCTTTTTTTATTAAACTGACGGTTTGTAGAACGTCGTTTGATAACATTATTCGGACTTTTTCTTTTTGGCTTCCTTCTCAGGCTTCTTTTCTACTTTTTCTTCAAGAAGTTTTGGAGCATTTTCCTTTAGAGCATTATACCAATTAATTACTTTCTTGATATCGGAAACATATACACGCTGAGGATCATAGTCAGGAATGATGTGTTTAATGAAAGCCTTTAATTCATCAGGTGCTGAAGTAGGGGTGACGCCCAGATCATTGTTAAACTCTTTATTTATTTGCCTAAAAACATCTTCAAGTGGCCTTGATCCTTCCTGATCAGTGGTGTAAATAGAAATATCACTCAATACAGAGATTCTTTGGGTGGCACTTGCTACCAGCTTCTGCTTTTTGTCATCCAACGACTCCAGAATAACCCCTGTTCTTGTAGGCTTTACTATTTTGAAAAGACCACCTTTTCCGGCTACAGATGCGATGTCGCTATAATCCATATTATTAATTACTTTTAATTTTTGAACCTCAAAGCTACTTAATATTTTATTATTTACTAGCAGATATCAGGCCATCAATATAATTCAATAGCTCCTCCTTTCCTGTTCCCGTTTGTGATGAAGTGACTAACGAATCAGGAAGTTTCTCCCAGTACTTAAGAAGGTGTTTTTTGTACTTTGCGACAGATGACTGGGTTTTGTTCTTTGATTGTTTGTCAGCCTTCGTAAAGACTATGGCTAAGGGAAGGCCTTGTTCGCCGAGCCAGTTAATGAAATCTACATCTATTGGTTGAGGAGCCAGTCGTGAATCAACTAGCACGAAAATACAGATCAGATTTTTTCGGGTGATCAGGTAGTCATGGATCATTGCTCCCCACTTTTCTTTCTCAGTTTTGGCTACCTTAGCCCAGCCATACCCCGGCAGATCGACTAGGTACCAGCTTTCATTGATAAGAAAGTGATTGATTAATTGTGTCTTTCCCGGCTTTCCAGAAACCTTGGCTAATTTTTTATGGTTGGTTAGCATGTTAATTAGCGATGATTTACCGACATTCGAGCGGCCAATGAAGGCAAATTCAGGAAAATCGGCCTCAGGACATTGGTTATGATTGCTACTACTTGTAACAAAGTCTGCTTTGGTGATTTTCATTATATCGAGATATGGTTACGAAAAATAGAAACATTTAGCTATATTTATTAGCTAATCAGTAACCTTGTATTTTTTTAGTGTTAAAGTAATACTTCAATTCAATTTTAAGTATTATAATTGTTAATTAATAACTGAATAAAGTTTTTTACACATTAATACACTGCTATTTTTTTAACTTAAATATTTTTAAATTGAGCAGCAAATATCATTACAAAATGTATAAACGGCTTAGATTTTTATTTTTTATTGCATTTTTTCTCTGTTGTACATTAAACGTTTTTTCGCAAGTTAGTCCGGAGAATAAGAAATTAGCAGAAGATCTCGTGTTGACGGCAGAGGAGATTATGGCTGCAACTCAGGCCATGGATCAGGCACGTGAAATGTATGTGCAGGCAGTAGAGGCCGATCCAACTAATATAAAGGCAAATTATATGGCTGGTGATTTTCATTTGAGAACTGTTGGAAAGGATCGTGCAGTAAAATACTTTCTTAAAGTATTGGAGCTTGATCCCGATTACCGTTTCGATATTACCTACTGGATAGGTAGAAGCTACCAGTATGGGATGAATTTTGATAAGGCCCTTGCTTATTACAATCAGTATCAGGCTAAACTTATACAGCATGACGGCTACCGAGGACGCGACCGTACAGAACTTCCCGAAGTTGAAAGGCGAATTTATGAGTGCGAAAACGCCATCGAGTTTGTTGCGAATCCAGCGCATTATTCTATTGTAAATGTTGGGAATGCTATTAACTCAGAATATGAAGAATATGCACCCGTGTTGAATGAGGATGAAACAACCATGATATTCACTTCAAGAAGGAAAGAGGGTAACCTTAACCAAAACGTGGATAGGGATAACAAACCTTTTGAGGATATATTTATATCTAAGAAAGTCAACGGGAAATGGGGATCAGCACAAAACATCGGGGATGTTGTTAATACGCCATATCATGGATCAAGCTTAGCACTTTCAGCAGACGGTAATCAACTATTTCTGTATAAAGATGATAACAATGGAGATATTTATGTGTCTGAACGTAAAGATGATGATACCTGGACCTTTCCTCATCCTTTAAGTGAAAATATAAACTCCACCGGTTTTAAGGAAAATGCGGTTTCTATATCACCAGACCAAAGCATATTATTCTTTGCCAGCGATAGACCCGGAGGTCAGGGAGGTATTGATATTTACTACAGTACAAAGGACCGTAATGGAGAATGGGCCAGATCAAAAAACCTTGGTCCCGTAATTAACACATCTTATGACGATGATGGTCCATTTATAGATTATGATGGTAAAACCTTATATTTCAGTAGTCAGGGCCGTAAGGGAATGGGAGGGTACGATCTGTTTAAATCCGTATATGATAGTGCCGCCAATGAATGGAGTGAGCCGGAAAATCTGGGTTTTCCAATTAATACTCCTGATGATGATATTTACTTTGTTAGTACAAAGGATGGTAAGAGGGGTTATTATGCATCGGTAAGAGAAGATGGCTTAGGGTATACTGATATTTACATGGTTACAATTCTACAGGATGGGAAAATTGGGGAGACCGTTGCTTCGAAGAAGGTGGATAAGGAAAAAATAGAAGAACCTGAAGATAATGTTCGTAAAATTGATAAAGTTGAACAGGAAGAGACAAAGCAAGAACAGGTTGAGCAGAAGGAAGTAAAAGAAGTTAAACCTCAACTTCAACCGGTAACAGTTATCGTAACCGTGCTGGACGAGGGTAATCAGCCTGTTG
The DNA here is from genome assembly GCF_016775155.1 of Fulvivirga marina. Classification (GTDB taxonomy): domain Bacteria; phylum Bacteroidota; class Bacteroidia; order Cytophagales; family Cyclobacteriaceae; genus Fulvivirga; species Fulvivirga marina. Next base: position 553,715 of record NZ_JAEUGD010000042.1, read on the forward strand.
ATGCTAAAGTAAGTTTAAGAAGCCTGTCAGATAATGTTGTGGCAGGCAAAAGCAGTAGTGGTACAGGTTCTTATCACTTTAAAATTACAACACCTGATGCCAAGACATACCGATTATCTGTTGAAAAAGAAGGATATGTATTCCAGAACCTGGATATAGCTGTCAGGCCTTCTACAGATCCGCAGGTTATTGAAAGGACAGTAAACCTGAGAAAGCTTCGAATCGGTACGAGGTCAGTTCTTCGCAACATCTACTTTAACTTTGATAAAGCTACTTTTAAAGATGAGTCATATAACGAACTCAATAAGCTGGAGAATATGATGGCTCAGAACCCTGGTATGGAGATCGAAATTTCAGGGCATACTGATGATATAGGAGCAAAGGCCTACAATAAGATATTGTCTCAGAGAAGAGCTAACGCTGTTAAAGATTACCTTGTTAAAAAGGGTATAGACGCCAGAAGGGTAGCAGCGGTAGGCTATGGAGAAGAAAAACCACTAGCTAGTAATGATGATGAGAAAGAAGGCAGAGAGCTGAATAGAAGGGTAGAGTTCAAAGTAATAGGTGGTAAATAAATCATTATACGGGCTGTTTTAAAACTGTTGTTAGTTTTGACACAGCCCGTTCTTACCTTAATATTTTCAAATACTTTTTAGGCTACGTTTAGCTGTTTATTGCAAACTAGAAACCTTTATTAGGAATTACTAATGGGATATAGGATATTTGCAGCAGTTTTAACAAATCCTCCTTGGTAGGGTTATATAATGCAATATGCAATGGCGGTAGTACCATATAAAGAACAGCAGTCGGGTAAAAAGGAGCAGGTAGCTGAAATGTTTAACAGCATCAGCAAGAAATATGATTTTTTAAATCATTTTCTGAGTTTAGGTATAGACATTATCTGGCGGAAAAAGGCTATAAGTTTGCTTAAAAAGGATAGGCCCAAACTTATATTAGATATTGCTACAGGTACGGGCGATTTTGCAATTGAATCGCTCAAACTAAACCCTGATAAGGTTATAGGTGTAGATATCAGTGAGGGCATGCTGAATATGGGACGTGAAAAACTTAAAAAGAGACAGCTCGATAATAAAATTGAACTTCAGTTGGGAGATTCTGAAAAGCTACTATTTGATGACAATAAGTTTGATGCAGCTATCGTTTCTTTTGGTGTAAGGAATTTTGAAGATCTGGAAAAAGGACTAGCTGATATGTACAGAGTGCTTAAGCCAGGAGGGAAGACAGTTATACTTGAATTTTCGAGACCATCGAAATTCCCATTTAAGAACATATATAACTTTTACTTTAAAGCAATTTTACCTAAAATTGGTAGATTGGTTTCGAAAGACAAGGCAGCCTACACTTACTTACCAGAGTCTGTACAGGCTTTTCCTGATGGTGAAAGGTTTTTGGAAATATTAGAAAAAGTAGGTTTTAAAAATACTCAATGCAAGGCCCTAACATTTGGCGTAAGTTCAATATACACTGGCGTAAAGTAGTAATATCGGCATTTATAGTGCTGATTTGCTCTTCTGCGGCGTGGTCGCAACGCCAGGTAGGTATCAATAACCCTAATTATGACGATAGGTTCATCAGTTATGGCTTTTTAATTGGGCTACATACTTCTGCATATCAACTTAAATATTCTGATGAGTTTGTGAGCAGATCACTAGATTCATTATACTCTATTTCGCCCCGTTGGTCAGGAGGGTTTTCATTAGGATTTATTGTCAATATGAGGGTGGCAGACTTCTTGGATGTCAGAGCTTTGCCTACAGTAGCGTTTTATGAGCACTCACTTGAATACCAGAGGTTAGATTTACCTACCATTAATGAACTGGTTGAGACTACTGTTGTAGAACTGCCAATACTTTTAAAGTATAAATCGGAACGTAGGGGAAATGTGAGGATGTATTTTGTCGGGGGTATAAAGCCAGGTTTAGAAGCATCAGGAAAAAATGATGTTGAATCCGTTGGGGACGATAATTTGAGTGTCAGAGAATTTAACATGTCTGTAGATGTTGGTTTTGGTGTGGATTTGTATTATCCTCTATTCAAGTTTTCACCTGAAATACGTTTTTCCCGAGGTATCCAAAATATGTTAGGATCCGCTCAAAATGAATTCAGCGCTGGTATAGACCGGTTAAATACAAATACAATAACACTTTATTTCCTCTTTCAGTAAATGTCAAAACGTATAGCACTTATTACCGGAGCAACTTCAGGCATTGGTTTATCAACTGCCAAAGTGTTGGCTAAAAATGATTTCAATCTTATAATATGTGGAAGAAGAAAGGATCGCCTGCAGGAGTTGGAACAAGAACTAGCTGCATTTTGTGATGTGATCTCTTTATCATTCGACGTAAGGGATAGAGCAGGTGTGGAGGCTTCTGTCAATTCATTGCCTTCTTCATGGAAGCAGATAGATGTCCTGATCAATAATGCAGGGAATGCCCATGGCTTGTCCCCAATTGACCAGGGAAGTATTGATGATTGGGATGCAATGATCGATATTAATGTTAAAGGGCTATTGTATGTGTCTAAGGCTGTTATTTCTGGCATGGTAGAAAGGAAAAGTGGACATATCGTTAACATAGGCTCTATAGCGGGCAAAGAGGTGTATCCTAATGGGAATGTATACTGTGCCTCCAAACATGCTGTAGACGCTATTAATAACGGTATGCGAATGGATTTGAATCAGCATGGCATTAAGGTGACATCTATCAACCCTGGCCTGGTGGAGACAGAGTTTTCAATGGTAAGATTTAAAGGAGATAAGGAGAAGGCTGATAACACTTATAAAGGGATGACACCATTGATGCCCGAAGACATAGCTGAGACCATTCTCTTTGTTGTAACAAGGCCTGCGCATGTAAATATCAGTGATTTGATTATTTTTCCCACGGATCAGGCTAGCTCAACTATTGTAAATCGTTCATAGAAAGATATCCTTAAGAGGAGGAGTTACGATATCATGACCACCCTTGAAGGAAATAACTTTAGGGGATACTCCCAACTTTTTTGAGAGTTCCTTCATTTCATCCATACGCTCTTTGGTTAGAAATGGATCATCTGTGCCATAGACATAGTATATCATTTTATTTGAGAATTGGTGCGAAGCTTTTTCAAAGTCCATGTCAGGGGGGAATATTCCTGCCCACAGAATTAGTTTATCAAATGATATGAGGCTCATTGCTGCCCACCTGGAAGCTGTTGCTGCCCCTTGAGAAAAGCCGATTATTGATGTTTTTATATCTTGCCGGCCTGAGGTAAGCTTTTGATATATGGTGGTGAGGTAGTTGATGTAGTTTTTAATATCGGTAAGTCGTTCTTCTTTAGTCATCCATGTTGCTCCAACTCTGCCGCTGAATCCCGCAAGATAAAACCTGGAAAGCCCTTCTGGTGCTATTATACAAGTTTCATTATTCTGAAGGGCATCAAATTTGCGCATAAAGTACTTGGCCTGCTGGCCATACCCATGAATGACGAAAATAAGCTGTTTTGTATCGGCAGTAATTTCTGCTGACTGGAAATACCTTGCCTCAAATCCAAAGTTGATACACTCTTGTTTCATATTGGGAAAATAAAAAAGCAGGTTCCTAAAAGAAACCTGCCCGTTTGAAATTAGTTTATAAATATTTATCTCTTGAATCCAAGTGCACTTCCTCCGCAAAATTTGGTGCTGTTGTCGAAGGTGTATTGGATATAATAAATACCAGTAGTGTTGCAAGGGTATGCAATAGCTGAAATGAATTGACCATTTAGCTTGCTGCTTGCTACTTGATTTCTGTTGCTGTCAAATAGTGATACAATGATGCCATCTGTACTTTCTCCGGTGGCACATACATTGATCATGTATTGAGTGCCTTTGGTAAATACGTAAGAGTATTCCACCTTGGTTTTAGAGCCTCCCTGACCATCAATCTTATAGCTTTTCAGGAAGTTGAAGCCTGAAGCTAGTTTAGGGATACAGGCATCTGTATATTGTTCCGGATTGCACTGGCCCTTTGCAGAACCACCCGATAACAGGAAAAATAGACCCACAACAAAAACTGAATAAATTGCCTTTTTCATATTACGCATGTTTTCCTCTTAACTGATTACTTTTTTTCTGATGGAGTTAATTACATCTTTAATGTTATTGACGTTATCTTGTGTGATTTGTATCTCACTTGAGCTATTGTCTTTAATCACCATTACTCCATCTACAATTTCAAATGTTGATTCTTTATATGTCTTAATTATTTTAATTGACTCGTACTGTTGCTGGAGTCTTTTCATGTCCCCCAAAAGTGATGCCATATTTTTATCTACCTCCTGATAAAAAGATAAAAGCAGCACTATGTTCTCTAAAATTATTTTTTGCTCGCCAATTTTTTCTTGCAACTCTTTGTTAGAAGGATCTTTTGCGGAGACCTGACAAGTAATGTGCATTGCCTCTAGCCAACCTCCAGTGAGTAATAGTACACTTAAATTGGCTCGGTTTTGCTCTTGTAGATAGTGGTTAATACTGTTGAAGTTTTGTGTTGTGATCAGTAATAGTGAATCAAGGTTTTTGCTGTTGGTAGCCAAACGGCCTATGGTTTCGATATCGAAGAACTGACCTATGCTCAAACCATCAGCAAGTTCCTTGATGGCTGTCATATAATCCAGACCATCCTGATTTTGCTCATAGATGTTAGTATAGCCAAGGTCTGTACCATATATACCTAAGTTTAATGCTTTGCGGTAATTACTGTTGTACTTTGATATATTATCAGGGGAGTTTAGCAGGTTTTTGTCATATTTCGTGCCTGATTCCCGTAGCAATACCGATATCTCTAATGGAGATGGGATTTGCTGAATGATGCTGCTGATTACTTCTTCTGAGATGGCAGGGCCTTCAATTTTCGCTGAATCCAAGCTCTCCAGAAACGCTTTTTCATCTGGTTTTTTACTTGAATCACAAGCAGATATTATTAAAATCAGCAATAAACTGAATGATAAAATCCTCATAGGTAAAACATTAAAAAGTGATAAACAAAATTATAAATTCCTTTATCTATTACAAACCATAACCTGTTTTTCGGATAAGTTATACTTCTCCCTTACGCCCAAATTTAATTTTGCCAAAAGCTGAGATACCTTTTTTGAGCAATTCAAAGTAGAGTGTAAAATAGAGAATTAATGTCATTATCCAAATTACTATAATATTAAAATAATATGTATCCACATAACTTCCTAATAAGTACTTCTTTGGCGCAAAAAAATGCGTTCTGTAATCCAGTAAGTGTTCAGGTTTATCAGGGTCATTGTATATAGGGTTGATTTGCTGTATCAATTTCCCCTGATATTCTATGATCCTGTCCTTTTCATTGATGTTCATTACAAGATCAGCCAGACTTTCATTGTGGTACTTGTTTTTGTACTCATTGAGGTTGTAGTCGTACTCTTTGTTATTCTCAAAGGAGTATACCATATTGTCTCGTATGGCAACAGTTTTGTTATAAACATCTTGGTAATGTGCTTTAAACTTACCAAAGTACTGCTCCAGTTGAGTAGCTTTTTCTTTGTTGAAATTGCCAATGGTCAGGTCATTAATAACATCAATATTTTCGAGCCCTTCTCTATAAGGTTCGTCGGATAGCTCCTGACTTATGATAGATAAATCTTTGCCAACAATAGCTTTTATTGAATCATTGTCACTTTCGAAGTGGTCAGCAGCGTAACTCAGCCGTTTTTTTAAGTCTTCTACGATATAGGATGACTTAAAGTCAGCATCTGCTTCTATCTTTTCCAATCCATAATACGGCTTTTCATATGAGTTATGCTTAAATTGTTCAACGGCTAAAGCCTCATATGCCCAACGTGAAGCCATAAAGTCGGCAACAATAGGTACTTTACCTTTTGTACTAATGATGTTATTTAGTTTGTCGAAACTAAATAAAAGTCCGCTTAGGATCATCTGTGGGATTAGCAACAGCGGTATCAGTACATATACGGTGACGGCAGAGTTGAATGCACTGGAAATGTTTAGTCCTAGAACATTAGCCATGCAGGAAACCGTAAACAGTACAAGCCAGTATGAAATTGTCATTTCCCTGATCTCAAGTATCAGATTGCCAATAAGTACGAATGTGAGGGTTTGTATTGCTGAAAGAAGGAACAGAATAAATAATTTGGACATTAAATAGCTGTTCCAGCTGAGGTTAAGAAATGACTCTCTTTTTAGTATTTTTCGATCCCGTATTATTTCTTCGGCACTTACCGTTAGTCCCATAAACAGGGCTACAATTATGCTCATAAGCATAAAAGCAGGTATATTCTCGTTGAATCTGAAAAGGTACTCATCTCCATATGGTGAGCTTTTATACCTTATGATAAATGCCAAGATAAACGCTAATAGGGGAGCTTCCAGTAAGTTAATAAGCAGATACTGCTTATTACTTATTTTACTTAGCATGTCACGGGTGGTGAATATTACCGCCTGCTTTATTTTATTTGGAATATCTAGAGAATGTGGAGGTTCTTCATTTACATCTTCAACTTTTTCAATACTGAAGTTTTTCTTGAAGCTTTCATTCCACTGCTGAGGGTTGATTTTCCTTTTATTCGTAAGCTGACCATATTCATCAACTACCTTAGCCTCAATAATATTAAAAATCTGTTCAGGGTTAACATTTCCGCACGTTTCGCACTGTCCCCTTTGACTATCAACTTGGTTGGTTGCCTTTTTGAAATATGTAATTGCTTCAACAGGGTTTCCATAGAATACAGGATACCCTCCGGTGTCCATCATATACATTTTGTCAAACATTTTATAAATGTCTGATGATGGCTGGTGGATAACCACAAATATTAGTTTTCCTTTTAGGGAAAGCTCTTTCAGAAGGTCAATAACATTTTCAGAATCTCGTGATGAAAGGCCGGATGTAGGCTCATCAACAAAGAGTATTGCTGGCTCTCGTATCAGTTCAAGTGCAATATTCAACCTTTTTCGTTGACCACCGCTAATAGTTTTGTCCAGAACACTACCTACTTTAAGGTCTTTGCGCTGGTCAAGTCCCAGGCTTTCAAGTACGTCAAGAACTCTTTTACTTAACTCTTCTTCAGAATATGTGGCAAAGCACAGCTTCGCATTGTAGTAGAGGTTTTCATATACTGTTAGTTCTTCTATCAGGAGGTCATCCTGCGAAACATACCCAATTACGCCATGTATACTTTCCTCTTCTTCATGGATATCGAATCCATTGATCTTAATACTTCCTTTTGAAGGTTTTTCGATACCTGCCAGCACATTGAGGAGGGTAGTTTTTCCAGCTCCACTGGCACCCATTATGCCGATGAGTTTACCTGGTCCCTCAGCTATTCTAACGTCTCTAAGGCCAAGGGCACCATTCGGAAAGCGAAACTCTTCAATTTCAGCATTGAATGAGAGTTTTGTAGTGTTAAATTCTTCGTTAAAAAGCGAAATTAGGTCGCTGTAGTATAATGCAGCCCCTTGTGGGGTTTTAATTGTACTTCCGTGGGAGAATAGGTAGACTCTGTTTTTAAGCATGATAAAACCGTTGAGTACGATTTCATCTTTGCCTAGATATTTGGTGAAATACATGTCAACACTCTTAACTCTTAGAAAGATGAGGTCGCCATGTATTTCAGATTGAAGGTGTTTAGCTTCACTATCACCGCCATTGTTTTCATTGCTATTAATGAGCAACAGATCGTTGAAGTTAAGCTCTTTTATATCTTGTTGAATAACAAAGCTTTCGATTAGCTTGTATTCATCTTTAACTATATTAAATACGGTACTAATTGTATCTATGATCTCCATTCTTTGAGGGGTGAAGTTCTGGTCAGAACCTACCAACTCAAGAATTTTGATGAGTACAACAACCTTTTGTTTTTGAGTAAGGGTTTTATTGATCTTCTTGCAAAGGCCGAGGGTTTTTACCGAATCTCTTACCGATGTAAGTTTACGCTTTTTTGTTGTTTTTTCTTCTCCGGAATCATCATCTTTAGAATCTTGGTTATATCCGGAAAATTTATCATAAAGCTCCAGGTATTCTTTAACAGAATCCTGATCTAACTCCTGCTTAAAGAAACTGATAACAAACTGTCTTTCTTTCTCAGTAACGCCACCATCTTGCTTAGTAATAATAGCAAATAACTGTGTCAGTGCTTTAAGTATTTCCTCACTCATAGGTTAGTTCCCTATACTTAATTATTAGTTTAAAAAATTAGGAACGGGATATTAATAAGTTTTGAATTCGAATGGAATTTCAACTAGTTCAGAAAATTCCTCTCCGGCTTCTTCCATATCCTCGTCATCTTCATGAAAGTACCATAGAATATTTACACCATCAATGTCTTCAAGAGCTGATAGAACATCTAATATTAGCTTTGAAGAAGCAGTGTTGAAGTATTCTAGTTTGAACATGAAGTCCGTATTTCCATTTGGGGCTTTAGAGTACTCTTCAATCCAGTCGAGAACTGGCTGATAAAATTCAGCAGAATCTTCAGGAAGAGATCTTCCGGAGATTTCAAAGATGCCATTTCCTTTATCCAGTATGATTTTCGGGGTATCTTCAGTGCCTTCTAAATTAAGTATTTCCATTTTATGTTAATTTAAAAAATAGTGATTCAGTATGATTTTAAACTCTAGCAATTGAGGATTTTAGGCAAAAGAACGAATCTCCGTCTTCCATGTCAAGAAACTCATATTCTAGTTTTCTTCCAGATTTTCTGGCCATATCTACGAAGCCAAGGCCAGCTCCTCCTTTATCAGAGATTTCAGTGTTCTTAATTATATCTTTATATAAGGTCTTTAAGCCGTCTTTGTCAAGGCTATTGATCTGATCTAGTTTGCTTTTTAACCCATCTACTTTATCACGTTTGATCGGGTTACCAGACACAATGATGTATTCGTTATCCTGCTTACCTATCATGAATACAGCAGAATGATTGTGTTCAACGTCATCAGCATGCTTAACTATGTTTTGAAGGCATTCTACCATTACGTTAAAAACCTTACGCTTAATACTGGACTCCTCACCAGATGAATCCATATTTCTTTCAGCCATGGCTAATACTGATTTTGTAATTTCCTGGGTAAATTCACCTTCATAAACCAAGATGAGGTTTTGCTCCAACATGGTTTGGTGTAAGTCGAAAATATACTTCATAAGTCGTTATATGTTTATTCTTATTGCCGATTAATTGTTTGTGTCATTTTTCAGTCAAGCCTGTGACCATAATTTCCCCCCAAAATAGTACTTTTAATCTATAAGTTCTAAAATTTTATACCGATTAATAGCACATCGTCCGTTTGCTTTTCATCCGCCTTCCAATCTTCCCACTCTCTGTCAAAGTCCTTAAAGGCCTCTTTCATTGGCTTGTGATGTATTTTGGTAACTAATTCTCTTAAACGTTTAGGGCCAAACTTTCTGTTGTTAGGACCTCCAAACTGATCAGGGAATCCGTCAGAGCAGAAGTAAATAGAATCCCCTTTGGAAAGCGTCATTTGATAATTGGTGAAATTAGTCTGGTTCTTATAAATACCGCCACCAATAGCAAACTTGTTGCCTTTGATTTCCTCAAGCTCTCCTTGTTTTACGACATAAAGTGGACGGTGTGCACCTGCATATTCTACTTTTTGTGAATCGGTATTTATTTTACAAAGTGCTATATCCATACCGTCTTTGGTTTTTGAGTCGTCCTGATCTTGTCTCAAAGTGGTTGTCACTCCTTCATCCAGTTGGTCAAGAATGATTCCCGGATCGGATATTTTTCTACTGCGAACAATATCATTTAATAGGAAGTAACCGATTAATGATAATAGAGCACCAGGTACACCATGACCGGTACAGTCAACGGCTGCCATATAAATATCATTGCCAACCTGCACATACCATGGGAAGTCTCCACTTACCACATCTTTTGGCTTATATAGAATAAAAGAATCTGGTAAGACTTTATTGATTACAGCGGTGTTGGGCAAAATTGCATTTTGAATACGTTTGGCATAGTTAATACTGTCAGCAATTTTCTTATTCTTGTTTTGTATCTCCATCTCGATCATTTTGCGATCTGTAATGTCGTGAGATACAACCAAAACAGACTCTAGATGATCGGCCTCATCATATTCAGGAATAGCGTTGACCTGCATCACACGATCCCCCATTTCAGAAGGGAAATCCATCTCTGTAGCAACCTTTGCGTTTGAAGCATTTACCTGTTCCACAATAGTAAGCCATGACTCCAGGATTTTTTCATTTAAGTCGGTTTCTCCTACTTTATGGTTGAGGTAATCGATAGGTGTTTTACCAGTGTATTCTTCAATAACAGGGTTGATGTATGAGATCGTTTCGTTTTCAAGCCTGGTTATAAGGTCAGGCGAGTTTTCAGAAAGAGCCTGCATTTTACTTCTCATCCTTTGCTCTTGCTCGGCTCGTCTTCTTTCTGTAATATCGGTAGAGTTAACGATGAGACCATGAATTGCCGGGTTCGACATGAAGTTGGTTCCCGTTGACTCCAACCAGATGTAATTACCTTCTTTAGTTAGATATTCGTACTGGATGGTTACCTGATCATCTGGGTTGGCCTTAAGCTCTTCAAACATATTTTTGAAAGCTTCAACAGCTTCAGGATGCACTTTATCAACATCGGCGGTACCCATCATTTCTTTTTGTGAGTAACCTAATATTGGTTCTACGGATGGACTTATGTACCTGATAGTTTCGTCTTCTTCGTAGATGGTGATTACCTCTGAAGCATTTTCAAGCAGTAACTGCATACGCTTTTGTGTGCGGTTTACTTCTTCGATTTGCTCTTCCAGTTTTACATTTGACTTTTGCAGCTCTTCCTGAGTTGCCTGCATTTCCTCCGCATTCTGTCTTAGGATCTCCTGCTTTTCCTGAAGCTCGGAACTCATGGCTTGAGATTCTTCAAGAAGTTTTCTGGTACGTTCGTTGACCTTAATGTTAAATACGGTTCTAGCCAGGATTAAGCTGAGCTCCTCTACAAACTTCACTTTTCCTTGATCAAACTTGCCAAAACCTGCAAATTCCAGAACACCGTATACTTTTTCATCTGTAATCAAAGGAACAATGAGTATGCAACCAGGCCTTTGATCACCCAGAATACCGGAAGTAATGGTTACATAATCCTCAGGTATCTCTGTACGTAATACAGTATCCTTTTCTGCAGCAGCTTGACCAACAAGTCCTTCTGCAAATTTGAAGCTGACTTCAAGGTGTTTTTTGCGGTTGTAGGCATAGCTTGACATCATGGTCAGAACCATTTCGTCAATTTCAGCTTCATCATTGATTACATAAAACGCGCCCTGTACTGCGCCAATTTTTTCTATAATATACTTGATAGTTTCGTCCCCCAACTGCTCCAGGTTATCATGAGCTCGAAGGATTTCTCCTATTTCTGCAACACCTGTTACAATCCAGTTTCTTTGTTTATCCCTTTTTTCTGCTTCAATTAGATTATCACGCATGTTAACTAAAGAAATACCCAAAGCATCTTCTTCACTGATAGGTTTGTAGTTTGCATCAAAGTTTCCTTCTCCAATCTGTTGGGCGAATTGTGCGGTGCCTTTTAAAGTTTGTACCAGATAATCCAGGCTAACGGCCATCATACCGATTTCATCATTTGATTTCTTTTCCACCTTTTCAGGGAGAACTCCATTGCCAACTAACTCCAGATTTTTCTTGAGATAGAGCAAAGGGTTTATAAGGTACCTTGAGAAAATCAGAGATAGCAAAGTAGCTAGTAGAACAATGATAAAGCCGATAATAAGGAAGTAGTAAAGTTGATTTTCTGATTCTGCAAATATTTCGCTGGTATTAATTTTTGCAACCAGCCCCCAATTGATGTTTGGTATATGCCTCCAGGCAGCTACCACTTCATTTTCTTTATGATCCGTTCTTACACCATGACCAGAGCCACCTCTTGTCGCTTCCTGTACTGCTCTGCCTCTCTCGGCACCATCTTTCAAAGCTCCTACAGAAGTTAATGTGTCATTTCGTGATGTATGAAGAAAGTTAATTCTTCCGGCAAGTGTATCTATTCTTGCCAGTAATACTGAGCCTGTATGCAAAAGTCCGGTGGTATCCTGAATAATGGAGTACACCTCACTCATGTCAATTTCTATAAATAGCAGTGACTTACCGCTGGTGTGGTTAACAGGGGCGCCTGCATACATGTAGTATTTGCCATTTTCTTCATTCTTGGTGATGTTACTGAAGTAGATCTTTTGAGCAGACTGGCCTAACATGTGTCCATCTGCATCTTCCAGGTTAGAGCCCTTGCCTAATTTAGGATTGGTAGAGTAAGAAATTACGCCATTGGGCTCTGTAATATAAAGGTTTTCATAACCGTGGCTCTGTTTAACTTCATTAAGGAAGCCACTGACATCGTGATCGACTTTGGGTTCAGGTTCGAGAACTTCACCCGTATCAAAGCCTCCTGTATCGTCCATACCCATGCCAAAACCCATAGGATCTTCTTCAAATCCAATATCTGTAGCTGCCGAATCTGAATCAAAGGTAGGTTCCGGAGGAGCATTGAAAGAAGGTGAGGCTCCTTCTTTAATCGTTTTGGTCTCTTGTAGAAGTTTTAAGTTTGCTATAACATGGTCAAAATAAGCACCTATTTTGTCTGCACGGTTCTCGGCTATTACGCTTAAGCTTTTTTCATATCGTGCTACAATGGTATCTGTTGTGAGCTTGTATGATAATAAACTAATAGCAGCAACAGCCAAAATGACTACTGTGGCTACAAGCGCCGTTATCTTTGTACTGATCTTTAGATTTTTGAACATAAATTTTCAATATGTTTTTACGCCTCAATTTTTTCTTTTAGGGATACCTTATTCTCCCCCTTTTTTATTCAAATCACCCTCTTTAACCTCTTTGGTATCAGCGGTCTTTTTCGTGGTTTTAGCTGTACCAAACAGTTTCTGTGTCAATTGTTTGAAGGCTGCAGCCACCATTTCCGCATCAGCTTTTCCCAGATTGGTAAAGGAAGCAATTTCTACCACGCCATATAGTGAGTCCCCGTTTTTCACAGGAACAACCAATAAATGGGTTGGTGTAGCGCTGCCCAAGCCGGAAACTATTTTTACATAGCCTTCTGGGATATCATCAATAATAAGTGTTTTTTCTTCAAGTGCTACCTGTCCCACAAGCCCTTCTCCATATTCGAATTTAATCGTTTCAGACTCTCCAAGAATCAGGGCATATGATGCTTGCATTTCAACTATTCGCTTATCACCTTCTTTAGAGGTGGTGTAAAAAGCACCAATTCCAGCGTCTAAATGCTTGCACAAATGTGTTAATATCTCTTTTGCCAGCTTATCTTTATCTGATTCACTGGCAATTATATCTTTTACAGCACTGATGTCAAGAGTATGACTGTTTATGTTCTCCTCATCTTCTTTGCTTGATTGCTCGCTTGCTGATTTCTTCTTTTCAACATAGATAACTTCTGAGCTTTTCTTGTTGAGAGAGGTTGCCAGTGCAGCCATGCCTACAATCATGGTTATACCAACAACTACATATAGTTTCACGAATACGAAGCCTGTAGCTTTGAGGTCTCCTGCACTTAATACCTGACTACCATAGACCAGATCGTCAGGTAATTGGAATAGCTCATACGCTGTGAAAATCATACATGCTGAATATATAGCAATCAGAACAATGCTTAATTTTCTATATTCGAACTTCATCCTAATCTATTTATATTGTTTGTTTAATTCAGTAAAAAATTCTACTATTTCATCCACCTTCAATACATAATCAATGGCGGTGGCATTAATAGCAGCATTAGGCATTGTGTCTATCATGCATTCTTTAGGATCCTGAACAATGGTAAGGCCTCCTCTATCTTTGATATATTTCATGCCTAAGCCTCCATCACGATTAGCACCAGATAGTAAGATGCCGATCAGCTTATCTCTATAAACATATGCGGCAGTGCCCAAAGTTAGGTCTATTGCTGGTCTGGAATTATTGATCATTTCTTCAGTAGAAAGACTAAAATAATGACCAAGCTCAACACACAAATGATAATTGGCAGGTGCGAGATAGACCTTGCCTTTTTTTATACCCTCTTTATCATACGGCTCAGTTACTTCCATTATACTTTTGATCGACAATGCTTCTACAAAACCATTTCTCACATGTTTGAGTCGATGCAAACACATGATAATAGGCAAAGGAAAGTCTGGAGGTAAATGCGAAAGTATCTTTACAATTCCCTGAAAACTCCCCGCCGATCCGCCAATTACTACGGCTTTATATTTGTTATTTAATGTAAAACGGCTCATTCCCATTCAGCTACCTCAGTCCTTAATTTTCTTATATACCTTTTCCTCGTTATTGACTACAATGAATTTACTGGCAATATCACACCAGATAAGTGATTCCTTGGAGCCAATCGCCAGGTACCCATATTTGAATAAGCTTTCATGGAATTTCTTTAGAACCTCATTTTGTAATGTCTGATTAAAATAGATCATGACATTGCGGCATAAAACAAGGTCAAATTTGTTGAAAACCTCACCCTTAACGAGGTCATGTTTTCTATAAGATACATTTTCAACCAATGTTTTGTCCATCACAGCTTTTCCATTGGACTCCTTATAATACTTGCTTAGAGAAGAAGTACCTTGAAAGCGTATATAGTTCTTCTCATTAAGCTCCATGTTTTTCAGGTTGTATACACCTGCTTTTGCATTATCGAGTATGTTGGAGTCTAGGTCCGTTGCTATTAGCGATACATTGTCCAAGATGCCCATTTCACGTAGCATAATGGCCATTGAAAAGACTTCCTCACCAGATGAGCAGCCAGCATGCCATATCCTAATCTTTTGATGGTTAAGCATAATAGCTGGAATAATGTCATCTCTTAAAACTCTCCAGAAGGGAGGGTCACGGAACATTTCAGTTACATTAACTGTAATTTCATTTAAGAAGTCTTCCATAAATGCAGGATCATATAACTTCTTAATCAGTTCGTCAACATTGAGATTGTGGAGCTCGAGTATTCGAAGGATCCGCCTCTTAAATGATGACATGGCATAATTGGTAAAGTCATAGTTGTACTTGGTCTTCACCAACTCTGTTATTCTTTTTAAATCTGCAATGTCGATTTCCTTCATTATCTATATGCCAGCTATTCTATGAAAATGTAAATTGTGTAATTTAATAATTTTATCTTATAAAACTTAAAAACTATCAGGTCTAAAACTTTTCTGCGAAAAAAATATTTATATCCATATGATAAAGTTTTGGTTAAGCGCTGCATCGTGATAAACCTCAGCCTTAACATTTATTTTATCAGGTTTAGCTTTAAAAGTAATTTCCTTTTTGGAAATAGTTTCTTCAGTCAACAAATCTTCATCAACCAATTGGTTAATGCTCTGGCCTGTAATATCTGAGTCTGCAATATCGAGGACCTGCTGAGCAGAACGATTTATATGGGTGACAGTGCCTTCATTGTTGAAGATAACAATTTTAACCACATTATCCAGCAAGTTTAGAGTAGCTTCTGATGACTTTAGCTTTTGGTTGAGTTGTTCTTGGGTAATTTCTAATTCTTCGAGATTTTGTCTTAGTTCCTCTTCTACCTCTTTCATTTGTTCCCACTCAGCACTGTCTGTTTTTTCCGATTCCTGGGATTCAACGGATAAAATAAGCTCTATTACTTTATAGTATTCGCCATGATTGTTTTTCACAGGAGTATAGGTAGTATTTACCAAAACTTCTTCACCATTTTTCTTTCGCTTGGTGTAGTTTCCTGAGTGACTTATTCCATTATGCAGGTCTCTCCAAAGATCGGAAGTATCGCCAGAACTGATGGTGTGAAAAGAGATACCCTGAATGTTATCAAGCAGTTCATAGCCGAGTAGCTTAACATAATTATTATTTGCAGTTAAGAGTACCCCATCCATATTGTACTCAGCAGAAGAGAGGCTGTTGTTGATAGCTGTGAGCTGTGCTGTCATTTCTACTTCTTTCCTCGACATTTCTTCTTGTGTTGCTGAGAGCTCTTCCATGTTTTGGCGCATTTCCTCTTCCTGCGCCTGCATTTGCTCAGTTAGTGCCTGAGATTCTTCTAACAGAGTTTTGGTTTGCTGGTTGTTTTTCGTCCCGGCTATTGTAGAAGCAATGCTTTCTGCCAGCTTCTCAACAAACTCTATCTGGTAGTCTTTATATTCATTAAATGAGGCAAGCTCGATTACTCCATATATATCCTCATTGACCATTAATGGAACCAGAAGGATGGCTTTTGGGTTGGCACCACCCAAGCCTGAAGTTATGGCTATGTAGTCATGAGGTATTTCAAGTAGATAGGTAGTTTGCCTCTCCAGGTAAGTTTGCCCTACCAGACCTTCCCCAGCTCTATATGAGCGTTTATCATATTTTTTTGTATTAAAGGCATACAAGGATATGAGTTCCAGTATTTTGTTTTCTTCATCCTGATCATTTACAATAAAAATCCCTCCCTGGTTTGATTTGGTATAGGTTACCAGATTAGAGATAATAATATCACTCAATGCGTGTACATCATCATTGGAGGAACGTAAAATATCTACGAATTTAGCTAAACCCTCTGTTGACCATTTTCTTTCACGTTCTTCCTCCTCTACACGTTTCATTTGATCACGCATGGTAAGTAACGCTCCTTCAAGGCCTCTGTTTCTTAGGTCTTCACCTTCAGTACCTTTAAACTCGACGTCCAACTTGCCATTTTCAATAGCGTTTACAAAAGCAGTTGCATTCTGAAGGTTTTCGCTAATCTTATTAATTGATTTGGCCACTTTCCCTATTTCATTGTTGAGGGTATAGGAAGATCTTTTTGAAAGATCCCCATTGCTAACGTGAGATGCTATTAAATGAAGATCTTTCATCGGGACATTGATTTTTTTTCGGGTCCAGATCAATATACTAATAATAGCACCAATAAATACAAGCAGGAAAATAAGCGAAGTATAGGTAAGTGTGTTGCTTTGTGAGTCAAATGCTCTTGTTTTGGCAGATAAAACTCTTCTCGATGCTTTGGATAGCTCGGAGGAGTAGCTTTGTAAATAGTTGTTTGCTCTTTCCAGATTTGGGTTTCGAATATTCAAAACTTTCTGGGTTGTCTCTGTAGTAATTGTATTTAGAGAGTCGTATAAAGGTACTTCTTTAGACTCTTGTACTACTGTATCAATTGTCAACGGCTCGAACAACAGCTTGTCTATGTGCTTTTTTGATTTTAACCACTGCTTGGTGAGGTTGGCGTACATTCCACCATTTACCTTAAGCGTGTCATTCTCTTCCTGGTGCTCTGAATCCAGTGCCAGTAAAATCTCCTCGAAACGTTTTGCTGTTGTTTCAAGATTACCCCGTGCTCTGGTGTTCCCGTCAGCGAAGAGCTGAGCATTTGTCGCAATTTGCGGAGGGAGACTATGAAGTTCCTTGGCTGCTTCGATTTCTTTAGCAGCATTTGTGATTCTATTCTGAAGATAGGAAATCACAAAAAAGTTAATAATGGCCAGAATCACTAAGCCTAAAAATATCGCTATGGACTGACTTCGAAGTGATAAGTTTTGTAAGTTCAAATTCATTCAGAAATATGTTTTGAAGAGAACCGACTAATTTACAATTTCTTTATTAAAATCAATTATAATGCATCCTTATTAAAGCAAAAAGGTAAAAGCACTTCTGTTGAAAGTGTTTTAACCCATTTGTTCTCTGCTATTTGCATAATAACTTCTATGGGGGTGTTTTGCTTGATCTCATATTCAAGCATTACTTGTCTGCAACTGCCACAAGGGGTTACTGGTACAAAAAAGGAACTGTCTTTTTTTTGCGCAGTAACAGCAATTTTTTTGACTTTTAATGTACCATATTCAGCCCCCGCATGAAACAATGCTACTCTTTCTGCACATAAACCTGCAGGGTAAGACGAATTTTCCTGATTAGAACCTGAAACTATTTTGTCATTCTCGAGTAGTAGTGCTGCTCCAACCTGAAACCCTGAGTAAGGAGAATATGCCGTTTTACAGGCATTTCGAGCACTTTCGATAAGCTTTAGGTCTTCTTCTTCCAGTTCCGACTCATCGTTATATATGGCGTAATTTAATTCTGTATATTGGTTTGTTAGCATAATATCTTATCTAGCTATGCAATATAATACCTACCATCTAGTAGAAAAATTTTTATGCATAAGAATTGATAATAACCTTATGATTTCATTTACTTTGAACACCTAAATTGAAGTAGGGTGGGGGAATTTGTTTGACTTTTAAGTCTCTTTTAAGTATTTGGTAAAGAGGCAAGGTTGAGGCTTTCACCTGTCAAATATTAAAATTAAACTAATGAAAAATGTTTTGGTGCTTGGCGCTGGTCGGTCGGCTTCGTCACTTATAGATTATTTATTGCTACATGCGAAAAGTAACGACTGGCATGTTCGTGTAGGAGACTACAGCCTGGGGCTCGCTCAGGAGAAATGTACAGAAAGTAAAAATAGCAGTGCTTTTCAGTTTGATATTCTTAATGAAGCACAGCGTGTTGAGGAGATTGGCAAGGCAGATATAGTTATCTCCATGCTCCCTGCTAAGTTTCATCCGGTGGTTGCGAAAATATGTACTGATAAAGGTATTAACATGGTCACGGCCTCCTATGTGTCTGATGAGATGAAGGCTCTGGATAAGGCGGCCGAGGAGAAGGACATAATAATACTTAATGAGTGTGGGTTAGACCCGGGCATTGACCATATGTCTGCCATGAAGGTGATAGATCATATAAGGAATGCAGGGCATGAGCTTACCGCATTCGAATCTTTTACGGGAGGTTTGTTGGCGCCCAGTACGGATGATGATAATCCGTGGGAGTATAAATTTACCTGGAACCCAAGAAATGTAGTGTTGGCAGGTCAAGGGATAGTGAAATTTATACAAGAAGGGAATTATAAGTATATTCCATACCATAGGCTGTTTAAACGAACGGAGCAGGTACACATACCAGGTTATGGATATTTTGAGGGGTATGCAAACCGTGATTCATTAAAATACCTGGATGTTTATGGTTTAGATGGTGTGAAAACCATTTACAGAGGCACTTTTAGGAAACCAGGGTTTTGCCGTACCTGGGATGTTTTCGTTCAACTGGGAGCTACTGATGATACCTATGAAATGGAAGGGGTAGGAGAAATGACTCACAGGCAATTTATTAACTCCTTCTTATCCTATAATCCTTATGATACCGTAGAGTTGAAGCTGGCTCATTATATGAGCTTTGAACTTGATGGTCCCGAAATGCACAGGTTAAAATGGTCGGGGGTATTTGATGATGTTAAGGTAGGACTTGATAAGGGAACACCAGCTCAAATACTGGAACACATTTTGAAGAAAAAATGGACCCTTAAACCAGAAGATAAGGATATGATTGTGATGTGGCACAAGTTTGAATATCTGGAAGATGGTAAACAACGCGAAATACATAGTACATTAGTTGCTGTTGGAGATGATATGAAGAACACAGCTATGTCAAAAACTGTAGGTCTACCTGTTGGAATAGCTGCTAAACTAATCCTTGAAGGGAAAATAAAGTCGAAAGGAGTAAAAATTCCGATTGAGAAGGAAGTTTATACTCCAATTTTAAAAGAGTTATCAGAGCAGGGATTTGAACTCTCGGAAAAACAGGTCAAGTAATTGTAATTGATAAGAATAAATGTCATATAAAGGCTTCAACCGTATTGTTGAAGCCTTTTTAGTACCTTGTTCCCTCGGCTAATAAACCCTGCTGATCCATATGGCATTTGATCTTCAATGACTATCTGTAGCTCATTTTTAAGGTCGGGTTCTTTCTGGCAGATATTGGCAAGCACCGTCATGGCAAATACTTTTATAGCCACAGGTTCATCTCCAGAGGTCAGTATTTCAAAACCAATGTCTACCATATCTCCATGAAGACTGGGGGGAAGCTCTATGTTTTGCAAAACCCTTAATGAGTTTCTTTTTACCGCATCGTGTATATCATTTCTCAGGTTTAATACCAGTTGCCTTAAATATGGACGTATCAACTGAGGAGAGTTATCAACGCAAATACTCATAACCTGCGCGGCACGTTGGGTGATACGGTATTCATCACCTAAAAAGAGTTTCATAAGTACGTCAAAACGAGTTGCATCATTGGCAATATACTGAGCAATTCTAATGGCATTTGGCTTAGAATGTTCTTTTAATAATTCTTCTCTTATATTCACTTATTCTAAGGTGTTAATAATAAAGAATCAGCAATATTTATTTTGTTATTCTTTTCTCCTTCTTATCGTGGTAGACCGGTTGATCCAGCAGGTTACTTGTATTGACTGTCCCTCTTCGCGGTTTTCGGTAAAAATATCACTGATTGTTGGAAATTGAGCCAGAGCACTGTTCATGGCTTCTTGGTCTCCTGCCTTTTGATACATGTCGTAGGCAAGCCAATATACGGCGCGGTCGCTTACCCAGCTTTCTTCCTTTTTGCAGTCATTGAAACTGTTGTAATACAGGTCGCCGATAAATTTATATGCTTTTTTAAAGTTTGCATCTGTCTCTATAGCTTTTTCGGCGTACCTTCTGGCTTCAGCCTTGTTATTCATTTTGTTTTGTTGCACGGCTATGTCAAAATGTACTTGAGCCTTTTTTGAAGGTGTATCGGTAGCCTCCATAGCACGATTAAAATACTGCATGGACTCATCTATTTTTCCTTTCTCTGCAGCTTTGATAGCCAGAAACCTTAAGAGTGCATAATCCGGGTTGTCTATCATGAGTATTTTTGCGGCTTCTTCAAAATAGGGCTCATTAGTGCATCCTTGAGACAGTGACAAAGAGATAACCCTAGGTGCCATGTTTGGATCTTTCTGCATTCGAGGAACCAGATCGTTCTTGATTACACTACAGTCAATATTGATGATTTCCAGTAAGATTTTTGTGGCCACAGCCCTGATCTTTTCATAGGCCTCGCTTTCTTCTTCTTGTTCTTTATAATCAATGGCATCGATTACCCGATAATAGCGGTTGAGAACTTCATCCTTATTGAGGGGTTTGATTTTGTGATACTTGCGGGTTACATCCATATAGGTCGCTAGATTGTTCGTGCCTACATTTTTGTTATTCAACTCATAAGTGCGCTCAAAAACATTGAATAGGTACACGGTCTTGTCTTCCCTGTTTCGATAGTACTTGTATGCAGCAGAAGCTTTTCTGTCAATAAGATCTTTCTCATTATTAAAGTACTTTATGCGAAGGTCATATAATAATAAGACGGAATCCTGATATCCCTGGGCTTTGGGGTTGCTGTCGTCATCAGCTAATTCCTGATATAGCTTAATGCCATTAATGTATATGCTTTCATGGATATCTGGTGTGTTGGTTAACAACCATGCGAGATGCTTTCGCGCTTCTTTAATCTTTTTAAACTTATAGCTATCCGAGAACATAGCATGTTCATTTTGTGCTTTTTTACTTAGGGCGTCATCTTCTGGTAAGTTCAGTTGAGCGGCAGCTATTTTGTTGATGCCTGCTATGAGTAGACAAGTCAACAAGGTTTGTGTGAAAAGTTTCATGATATAGGTGGTTTACAGGACACTATGACATCAAAATAGCATTTTTTTACCAAAAAACTGACATAATTTCTGCTTTTTCTCTATTTCATAGTATGGCTGATTATTTGATGAGGATAACTTAAAGTGAAAACTACTAGATATGAATTTTGATAAATATACAATTAAATCACAGGAAGTGCTTCAGAAGGCGGCTGAGATAGCGACTGGCAATCAACAGCAGGCTATAGAGCCCGGTCACCTGATGAAGGCCATTTTGGCCTCGGATGAGAATGTAATTTCTTTTCTGGTCAAAAAATTAAATGTTAATCGGCAACATTTGGATACGAAGCTTGATGAGATCATTAATGGGTACCCAAAAGTGAGTGGACAGCAACCTTATCTGTCTAATGATTCAGCAGCAGCCTTGCAAAAGGCAGAGAAGGAATTAAAAGAGTTTCAGGATGAATATATTGCTGTGGAGCATATTATTCTGGGACTAATTGAGGGTAGAGAGAAAACAGCATCTTTACTGAAGGATGTTGGGTTTGAACGCAAAGGTTTAATAACGGGAATTAAAGAACTACGAGGAGGAAGTAAAGTGACAGATCAAAACGCAGAATCTAAATACCGCTCGTTGGAGCGATATTCCATTAATCTTAATGAGCAGGCCAAAAAGGGTAAGATTGACCCGGTAATTGGTCGTGATGATGAAATTCGAAGGGTGTTGCAGATTCTTTCGAGGCGAACTAAAAATAACCCAATACTACTTGGTGAACCCGGTGTGGGTAAAACGGCCATTGTAGAAGGCATGGCTCAGCGAATTGTAGATGGTGATGTACCTGAAAACCTGAAAGATAAGATACTTATTTCCCTTGATATGGGGTTGCTGGTAGCTGGAGCTAAGTATAAAGGTGAGTTTGAAGAGAGGCTCAAGGCAGTGATTAAAGAGGTTACTGATTCGGATGGCCAGATCATACTTTTTATAGATGAGATCCACACGCTCATTGGTGCCGGAGGAGGTGAAGGGGCTATGGATGCTGCCAACCTGTTGAAGCCTGCATTGGCCAGAGGAGAACTACATGCTATTGGAGCTACTACACTTAAAGAGTATCAAAAGTATGTGGAGAAGGATAAAGCTCTGGAAAGAAGGTTTCAGGCAGTAACTGTAGATGAGCCAACAGCTCAGGATGCCATTTCCATCTTAAGGGGGATTAAAGATAAGTATGAGATCCACCATGGGGTTAGGATCAAAGATGATGCTGTAATAGCAGCGGTTGAGCTTTCACAACGGTATATTTCAGACAGATTTTTGCCAGATAAAGCTATTGACCTTATGGATGAGGCCGCTTCAAAGCTTAGGCTTGAGATGGACTCGTTGCCCGAGGAACTTGATGAGCTTAATCGACGAGTAATGCAGCTTGAAATCGAGCGTGAGGCTATCAGAAGGGAAAAGGATAAAGATAAAGAGCGACAGCTGACCAAAGAGATAGCTGATCTGACTGAAAAGCGCAACGACCTAAAGGCTAAATGGGAAAATGAGAAGACAGTAATTGAGGGGATTAGGCATCAAAAAGAGGAGATAGACAGGCTGAAGTTTGAGGCTGAGCAGGCTGAAAAAAGCGGTGACTTTGGTAGGGTGGCTGAGATTCGTTATGGTAAAATAGGAGAGGCTGAAAAACAACTTGAAGAGTATCAGAAGAAAATATCGGAAATTCAGGAAGAGAGTTTGATGAAGGAAGAAGTCGATTCTGAGGATATTACTGAGGTAGTGGCGAGGTGGACCGGAATTCCGGTGTCAAAAATGTTGCAAAGTGAACGAGAAAAACTGTTATCTTTGGAGCAGGAATTAGGAAAGCGTATAGCAGGACAGGAGGAAGCCATACGGGCTCTATCTGATGCGGTGCGCAGGAGTAGGGCAGGACTGCAGGATCCTAAAAGGCCGATAGGTTCATTCATATTTCTTGGTACGACAGGCGTTGGTAAGACGGAACTATCAAAGGCTTTAGCTGAATATCTTTTTAATGATGAAAATGCAATGGTAAGGATAGATATGTCCGAATATCAGGAGAGGCATTCTGTGAGTAGACTGGTAGGAGCGCCTCCGGGATATGTAGGGTATGACGAAGGTGGTCAGCTTACAGAAGCTGTGAGAAGAAAACCGTACTCTGTAATTCTACTTGATGAGATTGAAAAGGCTCATCCTGATGTGTTTAATATCCTTTTACAGGTTTTGGATGATGGAAGGCTAACTGATAATAAGGGTCGTGTAGCAAATTTTAAAAATACGATCATAATTATGACTACAAATATTGGTTCTTCCATAATTCAGGATAATTTTGCAGCCTTAAATGAAGGCAACCTAGAAGAGGTTCTCGATAAAACGAAAGATGAGGTCTTTGAATTACTGAAGAAGTCGGTAAGGCCCGAGTTTTTGAATCGGGTGGATGAAACGATTATGTTTAGACCGCTTTCGAGACAGGATGTTCGTAAGATCGTCGACATCCAATTTAAGCAAATTCAGCAAAGGCTTGTGGAGTCTGGAGTTAAACTTGAAATATCTTCTGATGCATTGGATCATCTCGCTAAGAAAGGTTTTGACCCTCAATTTGGAGCAAGACCATTGAAGCGTGTGTTACAACGAGAGATACTCAATGAATTATCAAAAGAAATATTAGCCGGTAAGATCAATAAAGACGCTATCGTCGGCGTTAATCTTGGAGAAAACGGCCAGGTTGAATTTATAAATCTTGACGAAGTTGAAGTTTAGGTATGTGAAGTTGGTATTTGGGTTTAGGTTGAAGGTCCCGGGGGTGGTTCCCTGGGGCTATTTTTTGTATTCGTTTCTATTTGTTAGCCCATAGCTACGCAAAAGTAGATTACGAAGTTCGATATGCTACTTGATGGTTCGGGGATGTAGTAGTTTAAGCATCGGTTTCCCAATCAGTTAGTTTACCTTTATAGATTCCTTCTATGCTTTCTCCGTTATTCAGTTTTAAGTAAAATTCTATAACATATTTACCTTCCCACTGAGACACTTTTACAGTGCCACCGGTGGCATATAATGATTCGCCCTTTTTATGGTTGATGTCATAATTGATGAGTACTTCAGCACCTGTAAAAGTGAAGGGATTCCTCTCTTTGCCTTCTGATTCTTTAAAATCATAAGTCCCGGAACTAATGACCTGCGAACTATTGCTATGTAAATCCAGGTAGACGTAATTTAAGGCGGTTGTGTGTATAAATTCTGGTTTTGAGGTAGACCCTAAATGAAGGTCATAATCATATGATCGCGTATCAGGGTGCATTCCAAAATTTTCTAAATAAGCATGAGGAATTTGGTAGGTTTCCCCTCTGTAATCGAAAGTATTAGACTCCCTGGTTTTGTTGTGAAAGGCCAATATTCCAGTAAATAAAGAAACGAAAAAAAGTATTTTAACTGAAGTTTTCATAACCAGGCTGTTTTTATACAAATATGGTTATGTGAAATCAGAAGATTTTAAGGGTAAATACCTATTTTACACTAAGTAAAACTCTTATATTTTAAATTTTCGAAATATAATTTTCCTTTATATTGAAAATGCTTTTTAATGTTTTGTTTGCCAGCATGATAAGGTAGTTGCCTGTGGATATCTTAATAGTTTCTGAAGGCTTGCTTTTTAGGTTGGCATTATCCAAGGTTACTACAAAATTCAGGTTTTTATGATGTTTTTAAGTTTAGTGCATAGACTAGTTTTCAGTGTCATTGTTGAGGTAACAAATACAATGGAACTTTCGCGGATATTTACTTTATGAAGTAGGTCGGAATTATTGTAGCCGGAAACACGGTAAAAAGTACGTCATAGAAGCCGAGGCTGAAAATGAGGAATATTGAGCCGAAAAGTATGCCTTGGTCCGTTAGGGAATGTAAGTCTCCATAACCAACAGTTTTTAAAGTAGCTATAGAGAAACAAAGGGCATCGTCAAAGTTTTTGACATTGGCTTGTGGGTGTGAGGTCTCTATTTCAGTTTAGAATACTAAGCAATAGCACATAGATTATGATGAAGCTAAATACTATTGCTAGTAGTTTTATGCAGTTGGGTTTTTTAACATATATTGCTTTTTCATATGTTACTCATTTGGATTTTAGATGCGCATACCTAAGCGGACCTCGTCGGCAATCTTTTGGTTGTATTCAAAGGTCATTTTTTGATAATTAATAACGTCAATGATAGTACCAATGTAGCATAAACCCGCCGTGAAGAAGAATAGGATTCCCATACCTACCTGATTAAGAACAAAGCGCTGAATACCTGCTATACCCAATAGCCCGAGAAGAGCAAAAATAAGTATCTCTTGTGGGTTCTTTCTTCGGGCACGGTATATCCCAATGAAGTTCCTTGCTTGCTCGTCGTCCAACTTCTCTACTACTGCCTGAATATAAATGAGCTCTTCTCCCTGAAGCTCAGGCATTAAGTTAATTGCGTTCGCCATGGTCAGTTGTTATTATTTTTTGTTTTGATTGAATAAAATGATAGTGAAATTATCCTGTAAGATAGTATTATTATTGCGAATAATCCTAAGGGGTGGCTGTCAAAAGAAGCGGTGAATTGTCCGTGAAAAGCATGAGAAATAGATCTTCCCAACCCACAACCTGGACAGAAATCAAAGCCAAGGTTATTTAAAGGGCAGAGAGAAAAGTGAGCAGGTGAATCTGTAGGGAGGCATGCCAAAGCTATAAGGGCCATCAACCAAATGAGGGCTTCAAAAGAGAATAGAACCCTTATAGCTTTGATTTTTTTCACATTATTATTTTTTCAATTCCAGCAGTACAATGTTTTCAACGTGGTGAGTATGAGGGAACATGTCTACTGGCTGCACTGCTGCAACCTTATATTTTCTATCTAATATAGCAATATCCCTGGCTTGTGTGGCAGGGTTGCAACTTACATATACTATGCGTTCTGGTGCTGCGTTCAATATCACTTTGCAAACATCCTCGTGCATTCCCGCTCTGGGAGGGTCTGTGATGATTACATCAGGCCTGCCATGGGTTTGAATAAATTCATTATTAAGGAGGTCTTTCATGTCGCCTGCATAAAAATCAGTGTTATTGATGTTGTTGATTTCAGCATTGATTTTGGCGTCATCTATTGCAGCCTCAACATACTCTATGCCGATAACATTCTTTGCGTTATGTGCTACATAGTTGGCAATGGTTCCGGTGCCAGTATAGAGGTCGTAAACTAACTCTTTACCGGTTAAGCCAGCTAACTCCCAAGCTTTTTTATAAAGTAAGTTGGCCTGAGAAGCATTAGTTTGAAAAAACGATTTTGGTCCTATTCTGAACTTTACAACCTGATCGGGAGCATCCGGAAGAGGCATCTCTTCCACAATAAAGGGCCTTCCGTGCCAGTTGACTACTTCCAGGTCGTTAAAAGTTTCATTGCCTTTGGAGTTGATCACATAATTAAGGGAGGTGATCTCGGGAAATTTATTTTTAAGGTGGTCAAGTATTAATTCCAGAGCTTCCTTGTCTTCTCTGGCTACTTGGAGAATGACCATTACTTCGCCAATCGAAGTGTCCCTGATGATCAGGTTTCTAAGAAAGCCTTGTTGCGTAATTAGATCAAAGAAAGAGATGTTGTGCTTTAGAGCCAGTTCTCTTACTGCAAGTCTGATTGCGTTCGAGGGATCCGGCTGAAGGTAGCAATGCTCTATATCAAGAATTTTATCAAATCTTTTTGGAATGTGAAAACCAAGCGCATTCCTGTCGAGGTTTTCATCGCTCTCAATTTCCTCTCGGGTAAGCCACCTTTTATTGGAGAATGTAAATTCTAATTTATTCCTGTAATACTCTGTGTTCTCTGAAGGAAGTATCCGGCTTACATTGGAGAAGGGCACTTTGGCTATTCTCTCCAGACTATCGATCACTTGCTGGTGTTTGTAGTCAAGCTGTGTGTCATAGTTGATATGTTGCCACTTACATCCACCGCATGTGCCAAAATGATTGCAAAAGGGTTCGCGCCGTTTATCGGAATATTGGGAAATATGAACAGGGATAGCTTCCAGGAAAGACTTCTTTTTCCTGATTATTTTAATGTCAGCTATATCTCCCGGAGCCACGCCAGACACAAATACCACTTTTCCGTCATAGTGAGTTATGCACTTGCCTTCTGCCGCAATACCTTCAATTTCTATGTCTTTTAAAACTTTATTTTTTATCTTCATGTTTTATTGCCCCAATCAATCAGGTCTTTTTACTATCGTTCTAAATTTACGTGTGCTCACTATGAGAAAAATTTTACTTGTTTCAATTCTCATATTAATCTGCAAAGTTAGCTCATTTGCTTCTCATATTGTAGGGGGAGAGTTTGAATTAGTCTACCTCAGTGGGAATAATTATAGATTGAATCTGATTATTTATTTTGATGAGATTAACGGAGCGCCTGGAGCTAAATATTCTCCTCTTCCGCTGGCCTGGATATACAGAAAAAGTGACAATGCTGTAATGATGCAAGACATTCAGCTGTCATTGTTCTCTGAAGAGCCTGTAGCGTATACAGTCCCCTCTTGTGCAAATGATGCCATTGTGAAGACTACCAAATTGGTTTTTAGCAAAGTTATTACCCTGACCCCTGAAAGTTATAATCACCCGGATGGTTACTATATTGTATGGCAGCGCTGTTGCCGTAACTACAATATTGTAAACGTGGTGAGCGAAAATCCTGATGCAGGAGGAGTAGGTTCAGGGCTTACTTTTTATTTAGAGATACCACCTCTGGTCAAAGATGGAAAGCGCTTTATCAACAACACTCCTCAGTTATTTCCTCCTTTAAGTGATTATGCATGTGTTAATCGTGGTTACTATGCTGATTTTAAGGGGGTTGATGCTGATGGAGATTCGTTGGTATATTCTCTGGTTACTCCTTTGAATACACCATCTGCAGTGCCTCATCCGCAACCGCCATCTACAGCTCCGTATCCCCAGGTGATATGGGAGGCTACCTATAGTTTAAACAACATTGTTCATGGGAACCCTAATCTGACGATAACAGATGATGGGTTGTTGAGGGTTACACCTACTGAGGAGGGGATCTTTGTGTTTGCAGTGAAGTGCGAAGAATATAGAGATGGAGAGAAAATAGGAGAGGTAAGACGGGATTTTCAAATGGTGGTGGTGGACTGCCCTCCCGGAGGGAGTGAGCCTGATGTGAATATTGAGTTGGAAGATGGGTCTACCTACAATGAAGGAGATGTACTACACTTTCTTGCCGATGATGATAAATGTGTGAAGTTCACTGTTGAAGATGAGAAGGGTGGTAGGGTAAACCTTAAGCTTGATCCCATAGGATATGACGAGGAGAATTTTGAGATCCAAATTTTAAGTACATCCCCAAGTGGAGATCGGTTGACTGCGCAGGTTTGTTTTACTGATTGCCCTCCTGATAAAGACCTCCCTTTTGAGGTGAGTTTTATTGGTTTGGATGATACTTGTCCACAGCCATTACAAGATACGGTAAAGTTAACAGTCAAAATTACCCCGCCTGATAATGACCTGCCTGTACTTAAGCATAAAGAAGATGATGGTAGTTATTCGGTAGCTAGTCAGCGTTTGGTGACCGTGAATGAAAAGGCTGGAGGGGTAAAGATTGTGCAGTTGCTCGGACAGGATGCCAATAGTGATTTGATGGATTTTATGTTGGAGCCTGTTGGTTTTGAGTTGGCAGATTATGGCATGAGCGTTATTGATAAAGCTAATTCTGCAGGTGTTCGGGAAGTCTGGCTGCAATGGAATTATGATTGCCAGCAGGTGAGTTTTGATGGCAAAACCTCATTTGAAATAAAGGTATATCTTGAGGATGAAGATGATTGCCAATATGAGGAGCCAGTGCTGGTTACACTGTTTCTGAATGTGAATTTGCCAGACAATAGCTTGCCTAATGTGTATAGTGAGAAACTGGGAAGTAGTAATCAATATGTGAAAGTTACGGCACAGCTGGACGAAACGGTAACCTTTGATGTACGGGGGACTGATGAGGACGGAGATCTGGCGTTTATAGAGGCTGTTCCTGCAAATTTTAGTTTCTCTGATTACAATATCACATATAATAGAGTGCAGGGACAAGGTAAACCTTCTGCCACTCAATTAAACTCTACTTTTTCATGGACCTTGGCATGCAAGAAGTTTAAACTGGTGGAGCAGGACTCTTTCAGGGTATATTTCATGATGGAAGATTTTGATAAATGTGAGATCACAAACAGAGATACGCTGACTGTTGATTTTCTTTTATCGCCACCTCCTAACTCAGATCCATTATTGACGGTGCAAAGCGCTAACAAGTTCCCTATTGTCAATGATACCATACATATTATTATTGATGAGAATATTAGCCTTAGGCTGACAGGGCGCGATTTTGAAGGGGATTCTATTACCTTGTACCTTGTTGATGATCAGCCTGAGCGATTGGGTTATGATTTTGAATCGAAAACAGGAATGGGTACTGTAGCAGCGGACTTTGTCTGGTCGCCGGAATGTCATGTATTAGAAGGGCAGCCTGAGGTGTTTGTGCCACTTACTTTTGCGGTTCAGGATAATCACTGTACTCAGCCCAGGTCTAAACAGTATTCTTTAGTGGTACATATTGAAGATATTGATGATAAGAGTGAACAGTTTATTCCGCCCAATATCTTTACGCCAAATGGAGACGATCTCAATACTTATTTTGGTATGTATAGGGTCAATAATCAAACAGGAGTAGAGGAAAATATACTTCCCATAGATAACTGCGCCGGGCAATTTGAGAAAGTTGTAGTATATAATCGTTGGGGCAGAGAGGTTTACTCCAGTACGGACCGTTATTTTAAATGGTATGGGGATGATGTGTCCTCAGGTGTATATTTCTATTATATAGAGTATACCAATCGTGGGTATCGAGGTTCTTTTACCGTTCGATTTTAATCAACTTTTACAGTATAGAAATCTTTTTAAGTTTGTTTTCTTTTATGAAAACAGTCTGGCCATTCCATTCAGTCTGAGTCCAGATATCCTTTTGACCTTTCACGGGTAAGCGGTGACCTTTCCCGACAATAGCAATTACCTCGGCACCTGCTGATGGACCATCCATAATGTAGGTGTTGCTTTGGGTAATAATCACTTTTTGGTAGTCTTTTCCAAAGTTTAGAGTATAGAATAGTAATGCCAGCATAATAATTGTAAAAATACCACTGACCACAGGTTTTTGGTTGTGTTTCTTTTTACGGTATATCATAATGCCCATAAATAGTAAAGCAAGAATGAATAATGTGATAACTATGGCGTTGTAGAACTTGAAAAAGGTACTTTTAAAGAAATCAAAATCACTTAAACTATAGCCCTCCAGGTTTTTGGCTTTGGCAAGTTCTTCCATTTTATCCAAGGCCTTTTTATCGGCAGTCCGGAGGTAATACAAATTGATGTAGTAAAGGGCGTTGGTGTAGTCGCCTAAACCCTCCTTGATGAAAGCCATTTTTAGGAGCATAGCAGGGGATGCTTGATGTTCTTTTTCCAGTAAGCGTTGGTAGATGTCGAAAGACTCTGTATACTTTTTTATCTGGAAGAGAGAGTCTGCCTGAGCGAGCATATTATCCACCTGGTTTTGTGCCTTAACAGTAACCGAGCAGGTTACCACTAGAAGTGTACAAAATATCCGGAGCATCATAGGCTGTTCTTAAAGTTTTTAGAGCACCAAAGATAAATCATGAAAATTTATTAACGAAAAAAGTGCTCTAAAATTACAGGAAAGGCAGGTTTTTAATTAAAGTTCATTTTTTTTGATTTTTTTTTCAGTGAGGCTTTGCATTTTAAATCCGGAACATTACCTTTGCATCTCCATTACGAAAAAGGGCAACGAAAAAAGCTCTAATTCACAAGGGAGGACGTTAAGATTCCGTAGCTCAGTTGGTAGAGCATCTCCCTTTTAAGGAGAGGGTCCTGGGTTCGAGCCCCAGCGGGATCACTTCAAAAACCCGATCGAAAGATCGGGTTTTTTTATTTCTACTCAATCCATTTTTTTGTAGGTTTAAATAGGTCAAGGATCAAGCGGAAAACCTGTGGAGCAATTGTACTAAGCATAGATTCTGGAAAGCCTGTAAAGGAAGAAACTAATGTTTTTAACTCCTCTGAATTGACTCCTGAAGGCTTTAATTTTAGCATTGAAAGACTCAGTTGCGGCATTGGTGCTTCTACGTTCAAAGTAGTTGAGAGTAGTCTACCTCTCTGGGTTTACAAAGGGTTTTTATGTTTTTTAAGAGATTGATTAATGCAACTTTGCGGGTCTTCAATCAGTATTTGATCAAATGTTATTCCTGACCGTTTAAGTGCTAAAAGAAAGATAATTTGGCTTCACTTACATCACTTGACGTAAAGTCTTTTGAAAAACTCAGGCGCTCGTATAAGCCAATGCAGCCTACAGTGAGGAATATGGAGCATATTGGTTATAAGGAAGTACTTCCTTTAGCCATATTGCAGCCTTTCATCTATTGCTATTGGGAGTTGGTGTCTTTGACGGAGCTGGATAAACCATTCTCTTATCAAATAGTGACTGATGGTTGTATTGACATTTTCTTTGATGCTGCAAACCCTGCGGAAAGTTATGTAATGGGGTATTGTGATTCGCATACCTCATTTACTTTCACGGAAGGGTTTCATTATATGGGCATACGGTTTTTCCCAAGTGTATTGCCGCAACTTTTTAGGCTCAATGCGGCTGAATTGTCAAATCGCTCTGAATACCTCGATGCAATTTGTCCTATCACGGCTCAAATTTTCGCAGATCTGGAAGTGCCTGTTTCTTTGGATTCTGTCCGTGAGAAATTGGATAATCATTTTATTTACCTTTTTTCTAAAGCAAAATTTAAGGTTGATTCCAGGTTTTATAGTGCGCTTGATCTAATCTTTACCTATCAGGGCAGAGAACGTATAGAAACAGGCTTTGATGTCGGGGTGAGTCCGAGGCAGCTTCGCAGGCTTTTTGGGAATTATATAGGAGGCTCAGCAAAAACTTTCAGCAAAGTTGTTCGGTTTCAGCAAATGTTGCGAAGTATAGCCTCTGGGGCAAGTCTGCTCGAGAGCAAAGCTTTTTTGGATTATTACTATGATCAGGCCCATTTTATAAAGGAGTTTAAGCGTCTGTATGGCTCCACGCCTGGAAAGGCGCCAGGCTGGTGAAGTATATGTCCGATTTTTACAATATATCTTTTATTCCCTGCCATATGTTTGCCCTATAAGTCAAGATAAACCCATCAGCTTTATGAGGAGGATAAAATTTATAACATCAGCCGTATTACTGAGCCTTAGTGCTACCGTTTTTGCACAATCTGATACCGATAATAAAAGCATTATGAATATGAAAATGAATGCTGGAGTAATTACGAGAAAACTAAAAGAGACCAGAAAGTTCTACACCGAAGTCCTGGGGTTTGGAGTCACATTTGAAAACGAATTTTACCTGTTGATGCATACGCCAAATAAGCAGGCAGAACTTAGTTTTTTGTTGCCAAATCACCCCACTCAGCAGCCAATTTTCCAACCGGCCTTTGAAGGTAAGGGAATGTATCTTACTATAGAGGTGGATGATGTGGATGCAATTTACAGGGAGATAAAGCAAAAGAATGTTGAGATAATAATTGATATCCGTGATGAGGCTTGGGGGGACAGGCATTTCACAATTCAGGATCCCAATGGAATAGGTGTCGATATTGTTACATACTCAGGTCAGGGGTAGTATATAGGGTGTGAAGAGGACGCTGATTTAATACTTAGCCTTTTGTGGATAGGTTTATGGAGGGTTTTAATCAGGATATGAAAGGGAAGTTGTAATTGATATTTTCTAAAAATTAACCTTGAATGTGCTTCCCTTGCCTACCTGACTGGCGACGCTAATGCTCCCGCCCATAGACTCTACGTGGCTTTTGGTAATGTAGAGACCAACGCCTTTGGCTTCTGGGTTATCATGGAAAGTTTTGTTTAGTTTAAAAAGTTTATTTCCATGTTTGTCGAGGTCAATGCCTAGTCCATTGTCAGTGATTGTTAATGTAATGCCTTTTTCAGTGACGTCTGTTTTTACATGGATCTGTGGAGGTATGTTATGTGCCCTGTACTTAATGGAGTTGGTAAGCAGGTTGAGGAATATGCTTTCAAGATAATTTCTATTATAATTAATTACAGGAGCTGCAGAGAAGTCGCAGGTAATAACGGCCTTACTTTCCGTGATCTGGGCAGTGATGATATCTAAAGTTTTATTTAAAACTTCTTGGAAATCAATTATTTCTGTCTCCTTGCTGTTTGCTTCTTCGTTTTTTAGTGTTTCTATTAATGTGTTGAGGGTAGAGGAGAGATGTTGGATAACAATTTTGAATTTTTCAAAGATTAGCTCTTTTTCCTGTTTGCTTTCGGCTAGGTTGTAGAGATGTAATAGAGAAGAAAGGTTACTAACTGGAGACCTGAGGTTATGTGAGGTTATGTGTGCAAAATTGGCGAGTTGAGCATTTTGCTCTGTTAGCCTTTCTGTTAGTACCTCCAGGCTTGTTTTGGCTTCAAATAGTTTTTTTTGGTTTTCCACGCGTTCGGTGATGTCAGTTGCTATGCCTAAAAAACCTGTAATAGTATTTGTTTCATTTTTTATAGCGGTTACCGCCAACTGAACTTTTATTTTAGATCCATCTTTTTTGATGAAGGTCCATTCGCGCGATTCGGACTGTCCCTGTTTGGCATACTCAGTAAGAGCATCATAACCTTTTATTTTTTTATTCAACAGGTTGGAAAGTTCTTTTTCTCTCTGACTAATTTCATTTTTGTCATGGAAAATAACAGGAGTTTTTTTCATAACCACTTCTTCGGCCCGGTAGCCAAGCAGGTTTTCGGCACCTTTGTTAAAATGTTTGATTTTTCCGTTAAGGTCAGTGCTTATAATGGATACTTCAGTGGTGGCATCCATGATTGTTTTCAAATTTGCCAGAAGTGTCTTGATTTGATTTTCTGTTACTTTTCTTGAAGTGATGTCATAACTTATGCCCAATAGCCCATTGATTTTTCCTGTTTTGTCGCGGAGGGGGACTTTTGAAAACATAAACCAGGTTTCTGTGTTGTCACTTTTCACATGGCGGCACTCCATATTTTTAAGCGACTTACCTGTGGAGTAGACATATTGATCTTCTTTGACCGATTGTATGGCGGAATCTATGGCAAAGAGTTCGAAATCATCCTTGCCCAGGATGTCCTCTTCTTTAAGTCCCAGATAATCACATTCACTTTTATTGACAAGCGTCTTTCTCGATTGCAGGTCTTTGGTGTATACGTTAAGAGGTATGTTATCAATGATGGCTCTTAGAAGCTTTCTTTCCTCCTGAATTATCTGTTCATTTTTTTTGGCTTCATTAATATCCTGAAATACACCATAAAGTCTTTGGCATCTTCCATTTATGAATTCAGGCTGACCAATAACCCGCGCCCAGAGGGTGTTGCCTTTGTCTGTAACCAATTCCAACTCGAGATCATATGCTTTGCCCAGGTTTATAGCTTCAGCCACGGCTGTTTCTATGTCCGCCCTGTTTTTGCCTTTTTTGAAAAACTTGAAAATATAAGCGTAGTCTGCTTTGAAGTTTTCAGGTACTTCCAGTATTTGTTGGGTAACACTGTTCCATAAAATATAACCCGTATCAAGATCAATCTCCCAGGTACCAATACGGGCAACCTTGCTGGCTTTGTCCAGGGTATTCTCTACTCTCTTTCTGCCAAATTCTTTTTCCTTAATATCTGTAATGTCCGAAGTGTACATGATAAGACCACCTATAGTATTTCCCGAAATGTACCAAGGGCGTACATCCCAAGTGATCCATTGCACAGTACCATCTGCCCTTTTAAAGCTGGCTTCGTCGCATGTGTTAATGGCACCTTTAAGGCATTCCTGATGTATTTTTTTCCATTCATCGCCTATTTCAGGAAAAATGTCATAATGAGAAACTCCTGTAAGGTCACTTTGCTTTATGTCATAATCTTTCATCCACTGATGGGAGGCTACCATGTATTTCATGTTTTTGTCAAACATAGCTATAGCATGCGGAGCTTCCTCTATGATCTTTTTATATCTCTTTTCCACATCAGCGATTTCATTGTTTTTTTTGGGTCGAGGCTTCCTCTTCTCCGAAGAGGAGGGGTTAATCGCAGTCCAAAGTGCAATGAACAATGCAATGGCCAATACATAGATGGAGGAGGTGAGGGTAGGAGTGCCTGCCCTGCCATAGCTTTGGTTGTAAAATAGCACAATGAGTATTGCAATGGATATCAATACTATCAGCGCAATGATTGGGATATTCTTTTTTTGACCCATTGCAATTTTTTTAAAAGCCTGAGTTGGTTATTGCATTTGGCTCATTAGTTAAAATTTTAAGGATCAGGTGTTAATAGTATGGTTTTAGTAACTATCAATATACAAATCTTAATTCGATAAGTAAATTCAAAACATCATTATTTATTCCTGTTTCCAGACTTTTTGAAGACCATCAATTTGGTTATTTGTCTCCGACTTATTTAATATTATGGAATGAGTCAGAAATTAAGTGCAGTAGCTGAGTTAGCAGTTAAGTATGTAAATACTACCGACAGACATATTTTTCTTACAGGAAAGGCAGGAAGTGGAAAAACCACGCTGCTAAGATACCTGGTAGAGAAGACCTATAAAAATGCTGTTGTGGCAGCTCCTACGGGTATAGCAGCTATCAATGCGGGTGGGGTTACGCTGCACTCTTTACTTCAATTACCCTTCGGAACTTTTGTGCCTGAAGAACTGGTACGGGCAGGGCAGGAACTAAGTGAGAAGTTAAATACCCCGAAGTCGGTAATTGGGCAGTTGCAGATGGGAAGCACCAAGCGGAAGCTTCTTCGTGAAATTGAATTGTTGATCATCGATGAAGTAAGTATGCTTAGAGCAGATTTGCTTGACTGTATCGACTTGATTTTGAAGCATGTAAGGCGAAAGCGATCGGTGCCTTTTGGAGGGGTGCAGTTGCTTTTTATTGGGGATCTCAATCAACTTCCTCCTGTAGTTAAAAACTCTGAATGGCCATTGCTTTCAAGGCATTACAAGAGTGCTTATTTTTTTGATTCCCAGGTGTTGAAGCAAACACCTCCGGTTTATATTGAACTGGATAAGATTTATCGTCAGTCGGACCCTGAATTCCTGGGTATCCTCAATAGGTTAAGGGATAATAAATTGCAGCAAGGCGATGTCAAAACTTTAAATGCGCATTTCAAAAAAGATGTGAGTACTTATGCGGAGGATGGGTATATACATATCACCACGCACAATCGTAAGGCAGACTTGATCAATGACCGTGAGTTGGAAAAGCTGGAAAGCAGCCGGCGTGAATACAAGGCAAAAATTACCGGCGACTTTCCTGAGAATATGTACCCACTGTCAGATGCTGTTGTGCTAAAGGAGGGAGCTCAGGTTATGTTTATCAAGAATGATCCCAGTGGTGAGGCTCAATATTATAATGGTAAGATAGGTAAGGTAATTTCACTGACTTATGAGAGCATTGCGGTAGAGTTGGACGGAGATAGCGAAGTTGTAGAGGTGAAAACATACTTATGGGAGAATAAAAGATATAAACTCAACGCAGATACAGGGCAGGTGGAAGAGAAGGTGATTGGTACTTATGAGCAGTATCCGGTTAAGCTGGCATGGGCAATAACTGTGCATAAGAGCCAGGGACTTACATTTGAAAAGGCAATTCTGGATTTATCTGAGTCTTTTGCTCCCGGGCAAATGTATGTTGCGCTTTCACGGCTCACATCTATGGAAGGACTGGTGCTTTCTGCTCTTGTTCCGGAAAGTGGTATCAATACTGATAATGCACTTATGGGGTTTGTGGGCAGTAAAAAGGCTGTTGATGACCTTCAGGAAGAGTTGAAGCAGGACAGAAAACAGTTTTTGCTAAACTATGCCCAAGTAGCTTTTGATTTTACGGATATTTTGATTGAGCTAAATAACCACCTTAAAGGTTTTGATAAAGACGAAAATAGGTCTGCAAAACAAAAATATAAGGATTGGACCGTGGAACTCCTTAACGATGCTAAACCGCTTCAAGAGGTGGCGGTTAAATTTATCAGACAGCTCGCAAAAATTGTAATTGAAGAGGGGGAAGACTATTTAAAAATAATATACGAGCGAGTGCAAAAGGCAAGTGGTTACTTCCTGCCTTTGCTACAGTCGTTATCTCAAAAGATAAAAGAGCACAAGAAACAGGTGAATATTCAAAAGCAGGTAAAAGGATATTCTAAAGAGCTTAAAGATATTGAGAGTTTGTTTGACAGGAAAGTAATGCAAATTCAGAAAGTAGAGTTGCTGATATCACATGCGGTAGAAAATAAGGTATTAACAAAGGAAGATCTGACTTCTTCGGACTTCTTCAAGCGTACTGCTCGAAAAAAGGATAAAAAGGAATCCAAGGTACCTACAAAAGAAATAACCTATGGGCTATATAGGGGGGGGAAAAGTGTGGAAGAGATAGCGGAGTTGCGTGGCTTGACCCAGGGTACTATTGAAGGTCATTTATGTACTTATGTCATCAGTGGAGATCTGGAAGCTACGGATCTGATGGATGGAGAGAAAATGAAGAATATATTGACAGTAATGAAAACATTGGGTACCACTTCTTCGGGAGAAATCAAAAGTAAGCTGGGGGATGAATATGAATATGGGGAAATTCGTATTGCTCTGGCGTATCATCAATTTACTAACAAGGGTTAAGTATAGCTTGACGAACTTTACGGTGATTTAGCTTAACCTCAAGACTAACAGTAGATAAATGTTGCGCTGCTTTATCCAAATGGTTATTTTCGCAGTCGAAAATATTTTCCCAGCATTAATATTCATCCAGTAATGTCTAATACTCCTATTTTACTTGACGGTAAGGCCTTATCCAAGGAAATTGAAGAAAGCCTGAAAAAACGTGTGACCAATATTATCAGACAGACTGGCGTTGTGCCTGTATTGGCTACCGTGCTTGTAGGTAACGATCCGTCATCGGAAGTATATGTGAAGATGAAAGGGAATGCCTGCGAAAGGGTAGGGATGAAGTCTCTAAGGATTCACCTGCCAGAAGAAACTACAACAGGGCAATTGCTGGCAGAAATTGATAAGCTTAATGATGATGATTCCGTTTGTGGTATACTGTTGCAGCATCCTGTGCCTGGCCATATCAATGAGCGGGAGTGTTTTGATCGTATAGCTGTACATAAAGATGTAGATGGTGTTACTTGCACGGGGTTTGGGCGTATTGCCATGGGAGAACCTGCCTTTGGAAGTGCTACACCAGAAGGAATCATGAAGCTTATCAGGCACTATGACCTGCCTGTAGCCGGAAAGCATGCTGTGGTGGTGGGTAGAAGCCCAATATTAGGCAAGCCGGTGGCTATGATGTTGCTCAATGAAAATGCAACTGTTACTATCTGCCACTCTAAGACCCAGAAGCTCCCCGAGCTTGTTAAGGGTGCTGATATAGTAGTAGGGGCTGTAGGGAAGCCCGAATTTATAAAGGCAGACTGGATTAGAGATAATGCTATTGTGATTGATGCCGGATATCACGCTGGAGGGATTGGAGATGTCGAGATCAGCAAAGTTAAAGACAGGGCCATGGCCTATACCCCAGTGCCCGGAGGGGTTGGTCCAATGACTATTGCTACTTTGATCATGCAGACTGTTGAGTCTGCGGAGATACTACTTAACAGTAAAGCTCTATATCCGTTGGAGGTGGACAATGAAACTAAGGAAGTAGAAGAAGTGTCGGCGTTACTTTAGCAAAAGGTTTTAATTCCATCCTAGGCTGGATAATAATGGATCTGAAATAGTCCCTATTGCTATTTACACCAATATTAATAAGCCCTTAAGGTTTATTGTTATATTTTATGGCATTGCCAATGCGTTTAATCAAAACTTGTTGCAACAATATCATCTTGGTATAGAAAACAGGCATTTCAGGCTAAATGCTGATTTTTATGTTTGAAGGAGGCTGATGCAGGTCGGTAATGTCACTTTGCAAGTTTTTTAGTATCAACATTTTCAAGTATTACATCTTTTTGTCCAATTTTTGAATGCTCAGAAGGCCATTGATCAGTGCTTCTAGTATAAAAACGCGCCCATAGTGTTCGCAGGTTAGCCTTCACATCTTCAGGGATGCCATCTCCTAAACCTTCTTCTATCCATTTAGGTGGCTTGAAAATAGCGCGTAATGAAGCTTTGAGGCTATGAGAAACAACATAGGAGAATTAATTAAGTTCTCGGTTCTGCTTTTTGAGCAGTTCTGAGTGAGCAACAAGTTTATTTTGTTTTTTATGAAAATAGTCGGATTTGCTCTGTATTAAAGCTTGGTGGTGCCTCAATGGACCGGAATGAAAGTTGGTCATTCCTTCCGGTCACTGAGGTCTTTCATGGTGCTTATTTACCACAAAATCCAAATATTGAATTCGGATTAAATTTTTATTGAATTTTAAATGCTGCTCATAATAAACTAAAGCGAGTATTTAATGTGCAATTTTTATTTTTGACGATATGAAGATATTTAAAAAAACAAGGAATGTCAATTTTGCTGGTTTATCTGCGTTAAAATGGGCTTATAATGCATCAGGTGCATGTTAGGCCATTGCTATATTTTTGTACTACCAACTATAATTCGAGATATTGAGTTATATCCTTACATTTTATGAAGAAAAGAAAAACGCCCTCTATGGGTGTTATTTGGCTAATTATGGCGCAATGTTCCTTGATAAAAGTATTAATTAAGGTGAAAAATTACACGAGGAGAAAAAAAGACATATGTGCGCCTCATAAAAAAGACAGGAAAAGAGCATGATAACTCAAGCTCTGCCAGAGAAACTACACTAATCTATTTACTTACTTGCTCGATATAATGCCGTTTTCAATGGCATAAATAATTAGCTGCGTGGGCGATTTCAGATTGAGCTTTTGCAGAATATTCTTGCGGTGTGAGTTGATAGTGTGGATGCTTAGGTTAAGTTTTTCTGCTATACAACTACTGCTATTACCATCTATGATCAGGTGCATAACCTCTACTTCACGAGGACTCAGAGGCTCAAGCGCCGGGGAAGGCTGTTCGAGTATGACGTTGAGAATAGAAGAGCAAAAAAAACGTTGACCTTTGGCCAGGTTTTGTATGGCACTAACAACCTCATCACGTTCACACTCATAAGAGATGCATCCTTTGATGCCTGATTTTATAATATGGTCAATATCTTGTTTAGAGTAATCTCTTGCCAAAATTAGAATTGAGCTTTTAGGTAGACCTTTGCCTATGAGTTTATTAGAGTCGTTTAGATAGGTGGCCAGATCTAATATGGTTACATCGGGTGTGGAGTTGTCACTGTCCTGGTCCAAAAGGCGAAATCCTGGTTGCTCTTCAACCAGGGAAACCAAGCCGGCTTTACCCAGATAGGGCGTGTCTGACAGCGATATGGATACAGTTATTTGCAGTGTTTAGAATTTGTCTAAATAATTACGCAAATATATAAGACATTCTCTTATTTGGAATAATTCTAAACAGTAATTGAAAATAAATATAACTCCCAGGCTTTGCAGGTCTGCGAGTTACAGACTTTGATAGCACCCTGATACAATTTTTGTATTATTGATTTGTTCTATTTGTGCCTAATGTGAAAATCGAATGTGGAGTAATTTAGTTTTCTCATTTGGGAGAGAATCCAGGATTAATTCTGCAATTATGGGGTTATTGGACTTTATTGTCAGCATCAGGGCTTTTGGTTCCTGTATCTAATACATATTTCCATTTCCCGCTTTTATCCTTTTTCCAGATCGTAACATAATGTCCGTGCTCAGTAGTTTGCATGTGGGTTAAAGTGTATTTGCCAAAAGTATAACCCAAATCTCCTGAACTTGCGACCTCTACTTTTTCTGGGTGCCAAGAGAGCTTAAGGTCAGTTGGCGTATTTTTATGTAAGGAAGCAATGTTTGCAATTCCTTTTAGTGGGAGCTGCCCATTTTGCATAATGATGGCATTGCTATCAGCATAGGCTATGAAAGCGGCACCTACACCTATCTGGTGTGCCATATCAGCAAATTCCAGGTCAGTTTTGGTGAGTACTTGCTTATCAGCTTCTGTCAATTTTGTACACCCGGCGATAATGGCGACCAGGGATGTGAGTAAAAATTTATTATAGGCTCTCATATTTCTTGTCGATATGAGTACTATAGTAACCTATGGGGTCATTAGTGTTCGAAAACTCGTCCCAAACCTCTTGTGGGATGTTTTGGTATATTTTTCGACGGTCATCCTTTAGGTCTACTATTAAATACCCTGTCTGTCCATCGCATGAGTAAAAGAATGCCGCTTTTGGGCTGTAATAACGTGAAATTTTGATGGACTGCGTAAGCCTGAAAGTGGATTTTTCAATGACGTCTATAGCTTGCGAGGGAGAGTCAAATTTTTCAGGAAGCTCGTGGCAGTTGGTATTGGAAGGCTCCATTTCAAAGTTATGCTCTACCTGCGCCTGTAAACTTATGGTGGTGGCTAAGAGGATAGTTGTAATAAAGTATTTCATGCCTGCTAAAATAATTTCCAAGTTTATTCGGCCCGTCCGTTAACCGTGTGTTTATAACCAATAAATAGTACGAAAGGTTTGTTATGTAAAGCAGCTTTGATTGAAATTGTGAGCTCAGGGTAGTTTTTATTGTGCCTTCATTTGGGCATAAACCTTTTTCATGGCCAGGTAGTCTTCATGGCTGAAAGTAATTAATATTACTTTTTGAATGGTCTGGTTGTCATTCAAAAAGGCGTTAACCGTTGATAGGGCTATTTTACATGCTCTTTCGAAGGGAAATCCATAAACTCCGGTACTGATAGAGGGGAAGGCGATGGAGGTTAAGTTATTTTCAACGGCGACTTCAAGGCTGCGGTGATAACAGCTTGCTAGAAGGTCATCCTCATGATGGCTACCATCTTTCCATATGGGGCCTACAGTTGAAATTACAAATTGAGCAGGTAAATTAAACCCTGGACTTATTTTGGCGTCACCGGTGTTGCAACCACCCAATTTTCGGTTAAACTCAAGCAGCTGAGGGCCAGCTGCCCTATGTATGGCGCCGTCAACACCTCCACCACCAAGTAGTGAGTTGTTGGCTGCATTAACTATAGCATCTACCTTGAGTAGGGTAATATCGCCCTGCTCAAGGTGTATTTTTGAATCTATATTAAAACCACGATCCTCCATAATTCAAGAATGGCCAGGGAATACTAGCTAATATGAGTATAAGACCTATTAAATAGAAAACAAGAATAGATTTAAATTTCTTGCCATCCGTTTGAGCACGTTTGGATTTGCTGTAACCTATAGTGATTAGTATTATGGCAATCAGCATTATCGAAATGTGCTCTACCAGGAAAAACCTTAACACGTCACTTTTCATGGATGTGGCAGCAAATACAACCTTAGGGCTGCTAAAGTATAGCACTAGGCCAAGAACAAATTGCAAATGAGTGAAAATAAGAGCGAAAAGGCCGTACTTCTTATCTTTATCTGTGAAAGCTTTGGAGCCGTTGGTTTTTCCAACCGCATTAACTATTGCGAGAATTAAAGCAATAAGCACCAACCATCTGAGGCCTGAGTGTGCATGTCGTAATATTTCCATATAAATGTTTAAATGAATAAAACCAGCCTAAAGTTAGGCTGGTTTTATTTTCAAGACAATTTTTACATCTATTAGTTTTGCTTATCCATAACCATGGACTCGGCCATTTTTAATGCTTCGTAGGCATTAATCAACCCACCTGAAATTGACAGATCTTTGAAGTCAACTAACTCTTCCTTGCCTGGCTTGGTTACTTTTAGGTTGTCAAATTTTCTGGAAGATTTAGTAATGATGTCCTTTATCTGGAAAGCCGTGAGCTGGGGGTAATATGACATCAATAGTGCAGCAACTCCGGCAGTATTTGGAGCAGCCATACTAGTGCCGTCAAATGATTTGTAGTTGTTATCCGGTGTTGTAGAGTAGATGTCTACCCCAGGTGCGAATATGTCCACGGTTTCCTTGCCATAGTTAGAAAACTCTCCTACAAAATCGGATCCAGTGCCCCATGCGGAGGCTCCAACTTCCAGCCAGTTCGAGGCTTTTGCCTTGGAGTTATCGTATGTTTTTGTAGGGAAGTTAAGTCCTTTATCAATATCTTTGGAGCTGTTACCTGCTGCGTGTACTAGCAACACACCCTTGCTCTCGGCATACTTAACTGCTTTATCTACAGCCTCTTTTTGAGGTGAATAAGACTTTCCAAAACTCATATTGATAATTTGAGCACCATTATCAACTGCGTATATTATGGCGTTGGCCACATCTTTATCTCTTTCATCTCCGTCAGGTACGGCACGTACAACCATAATTTTCACGTTGTCGGCAATTCCTTTTATTCCTAACTCATTATTTCTATTGGCAGCTATGATTCCGGCAACATGGGTTCCGTGACTTGGGTCGTGTCCTTTTACATCATTATTCCCATACCCCTTTTCATATAGGTCTTCGTAGTTGTCCCCTACAATGTCTCTTGGGTTAAATTCTGTATTGAAAGCAAAATTTACCTGATTGCTAAAATGCTCTACTGCTCCGTCAAGGTCTTCGGTGATCTTGTCGAAATCAGCATCTTCACCCACATTTTGGTAGATCATTCCAATGATATTCCTTGCAGTGAGAACTATGGAGTCCTGGGAGTTAATACCTCTCAGGTCATCAAGCGAAATTTGCTCAACCCCGAGATAGGCTTTTAACAAAACATGGAACCTGACAATGTTGTCTCGGAGGTTTGAGTAGAAGTTGTATTGCTGGTGGGCTTCATCGTATGTTTTCTCAAAATCTTCTTTTACTTTAACCCAGTAATCATATTCTTCTCTATCTTTTTTTCTAACCTTCTTGGGTTCTATATCCCCATATTTCTCTTTAAGCTTTACGTATATTCTTGTGAGTTCGTGGGTATCTTGCTTTACATTTCTGCCATCTTTTCCTCCAATGAAATTCCAACCATACTTGTCGTCGATATAT
Source organism: Fulvivirga marina (assembly GCF_016775155.1). Taxonomy (GTDB): domain Bacteria; phylum Bacteroidota; class Bacteroidia; order Cytophagales; family Cyclobacteriaceae; genus Fulvivirga; species Fulvivirga marina. The sequence continues at coordinate 598,352 of NZ_JAEUGD010000042.1, forward strand.
CCGTTTTTATCATCATCAATGCCATTATCTGCAATTTCCTTTTCGTTGACCCAGATTTTGCCCTGAAGGTCTTCGTGATCTATGTCTACACCTGAATCGATAACTGCTACAGTTACTGTTTTTGATTTTTTGCCTTTTAATATAGTATTGTATGCCTTTTCTGCACTTACTCCTTGCACATTATCTGTGGCAGGATCTAAAATGAACCATTCTTTTGGAGGGAGCTGGCTATTTTCTTGTACCGTTCCCTGCGCCTGAACGCCTGTAATTGAACCGGCAAGCATTATAATTAGCAGGAACCCTCTAACTCTTCTTTTCATAAGTTACCTTTATTGATTAATTGATATAAATAGTGCCAAGATACTTGAAATGTATCACTTTACCGTGTTAATTCCGGCAACTTGGCAATATTTGGAATTATTTTAAAAGCTATTTCAGATGTTTAACATTACATCTGTGCTTGCAAACCAAACTTTCGCTGGATTTGTTTCACAAAATGAGCGAATTTTACAAAACACTAAATTTAAAAAGAATGGAAATCCTTTTTTGTCTAGTGTCTATGGCTTTATTTTTTACAATGTTTTTTTATTTTACCATGAGGTGCCATAAAAGGTTTTCGAAGGAATAACACCTCTTTAGTTTAACATCAAGACCATTTTTGTTGTTCTGGATGCAGATGTGGGTAAATAATGACCGTTTGAATTTACAATTCTGCCCTACATCCGTTAATTTAGAAAAAACCTTTTGCAAAAATGGTACATGAAGATTTGCGCCTCAAAGAAAGATTTGGCTTTGTGAGGCAATGTACGGAAGCTATTTGTTCACCCTTAGCTCCTGAAGATCACGTAGTTCAGCCTGTGGTTGATGTCAGTCCACCTAAGTGGCATCTCGGACATACTACCTGGTTTTTCGAAACATTTATACTCATTCCTGAAATGAAGGGGTACCGAGCTTTCGATAAAAACTATAATTTTCTTTTTAATAGTTATTATGAGACAGTTGGAGCGCGAGTGGTTCGAACTGATCGTGGAAACATAACCAGACCCACGGTAAAAGAAGTATTGGACTACCGCAAGTATGTAAACGAGCATATGAACCATTTCCTTGACAGTCAGGAAGAGCTGAGTAAGTCGCTGTCAGATCTGATGGAACTGGGGATTCAACACGAACAGCAGCATCAGGAGTTGCTATGTTATGACATCAAATACATTCTGGGTAACAACCCTATTTTTCCAGTTTATTTAAATAAAACACTCCAGGAGTTTAATGAACCTGCCAGACCAGAATTTCAGCATGTAGACGGAGGGGTATATGAAATTGGTTATAATGGTGATGGCTTCTGTTTTGATAATGAATTAGGCATCCACAAGGTTTACCTGCATGATTATGCGATAATGGATAGGTTAGTGACCAACGGAGAATATCTGGAGTTCATCCTCGCTAAGGGTTATGAGGATTTCAGGCATTGGCTTTCAGATGGTTGGGAATGGGTGAAAAACAATAGCATAAAAGCACCAGCCTACTGGTACAGCCTTGATGGGCACTGGTATGAGTATTCACTCAATGGTGGGTTGAAACCATTGGACCTAAATGCACCAGTAACCCATGTAAGTTTATATGAAGCTGATGCCTATGCTAAATGGAAAGGTCTCCGGCTACCGACTGAATTTGAGTGGGAAGTGGCATGCAGCCGACACTTGGGCGTGAATGATAATAGTAACTTTATGGAGTCTGAGAATTTTCAACCTATGCCTCAGAAGGGTAATAATAACCAAATGTATGGAGATGTATGGGAGTGGACCAATAGTGCATATCTTCCTTATCCTTTCTATAAGGCTCCGGAGGGAGCCGTTGGAGAATACAATGGTAAATTTATGATCAATCAAATGGTTTTGAGGGGTGGCTCATGTGCTACTCCTAAAGATCATATACGTGCAACATACAGAAACTTTTTTCACCCTCATCTTCGATGGATGTTTTCGGGGATAAGACTCGCAAAAAACCAATAAAAACAACTTTTCAATGAATGACCAACTTGTGATTACCCAGTTTGCTCAAGACGTGCTTAGTGGGCTTAGCGCAACACCGAAAACTTTATCTTCCAAATATTTTTATGATGAAAAGGGGGACAGAATTTTCCAGAAGATCATGAATCTGGAAGAATATTACCTGACCAAATGTGAATATGAGATCCTCGAAACTCATCAGCATCAGATACGAGACCTTTTTATGGAAGGAACGTCGAAATTTAACTTGGTGGAATTCGGAGCTGGCGACGGTTTTAAAACCAAAGTGTTATTGGAGTGTTTTTTAAATGCTGATGTAGACTTTCGATATCGTCCTATAGATATATCAGGGAATGTATTACAAATATTAGAGGAGTCTCTGGAAGAGGAGTTTCCTTCTTTAAAAGTAGAAGGTATTCAAAATGAATACATGAAGGCACTACGCGAACTGGAAAATGGAGGAACGCGAAATGTAGTGCTTTTTCTTGGCTCTAATATTGGTAATTTTAAACATTCTCAGGCCGTAACATTCTTAAAAGGGCTTTACGAAGGACTGAATGAGGGGGATTTGTTATTTATAGGGTTTGACTTGAAAAAGGACCCTGAGGTTATATTAGATGCCTATAATGACAAAAGTGGAGTTACCAGAGATTTTAACCTTAATTTGCTCAATCGGATCAACAGAGAGTTAAAAGGAAACTTTGATTTATCAGCGTTCAGGCATTTCCCTACTTATGATCCTCTTACGGGTACTACGACAAGCTACTTGGTGAGTACTAAAGCACAAACTGTTGAGATTATGGATACCGCTGTAGAGTTTGATCCATGGGAAGCTATCCACATGGAAATATCTCAGAAATACAGTATGAAGGATATCGAGAGTCTGGCTACACAGGTGGGTTTTAGTATTGTGCGTAATTTTTATGATGCAAAGCGTTATTTTGTCAATTCTGTCTGGAGAAAATAGTCGTTACCCTTTGGGAGGGTTTGTCTGGCGGCTCTTCAATGCAATCGTTAAGCATGATATAGTAGAAAAAAACATACTGATAGGGCTGGAATAAATAATGAAATTTTCTTTAAAATTGACCAGTAATAACTGTTGGTTATAAAATAAAACCTTATTACTTTTGTGGCCCTTTTGGGCCAATGATCATGTAAGCGCACGTGGCGGAATTGGTAGACGCGCCAGGTTGAGGGCCTGGTGGCCATTGCGGCCGTGGAGGTTCGATTCCTCTCGTGCGCACAAGTAACACAGATTGCTATCGTAAGCGAAGTTCTTTTAGAAAATTTTTTAATGCCGAAGTGGTGAAACTGGTAGACACGCATGTTTCAGGGACATGTGACCTTACGGTCGTGGGGGTTCGAATCCCTTCTTCGGCACTTTCTTTAAGACCCTAATACACATCTGATTATTTAAAGTTTCAACTGCCATCCCCTAAGTAGTGCTACTTTTATTTATTTATGATTAATACATATCAAAACCCATCAGATATTAATTTCTGTAACTAAAACTTCGTTATTATCCTTTCTAATGCGTTAATTTATACGACTTACTAAATATTAACATGAGCGTAACTATTAAAGATATTGCACTGGCTTTAGGCATTTCTCCATCTACTGTATCGCGAGCTTTAAACGGTCACCCGGACATTAGTGAGGAAACCCGTAAGTCAGTAAAAGACGTGGCGAAAAAGATGAACTACCATGTCAATCAAATGGCGAGTAGTCTTCGAACAAAGAAATCTTTCTCCATTGGAGTAGTTGTACCTAAAATAGCCAGTCATTTCTTTTCGTCAGCTCTGGGAGGTATTCAGGAAGTGGCGGTCTCCAATAACTATCAGGTGCTTATCTGTCAGACTAACGAATCACCCGCTCTGGAGAAAAAATATATTTCCTCGCTTTTATCGGCCAAAGTTGATGGGCTGCTCATCTCTCTGGCTAAGGGCAGTAAAAACATTAAGCATATTCAGCGTGTGATCGAACATAATGTTCCATTAGTGTTATTTGACCGTACCAGCGATAGCTTTGAGGTGCATAAGATAGAAGCTGAGGATTTTAAAGGTGCCCACCGGGCTGTTACGCATTTAATAGATGGGGGATGTAAAAGGATAGTACATCTATCGGGGCCGGATACTCTGACAGCAAGCCTTAACCGAATGCGTGGCTATAAAGAGGCGCTTAAGGATGGAGGCCTGGAGATTGATGATGAACTTATCGTTCCATGCGACTTTGATCCGGAAACAGGAAGAGAGGCGATAAAAAGGCTGCTGGATAAATACCCTGATATTGATGGGATATTTACAGTGAATGATGAGTTAGGTGTGGAATCTATACTAACTTTGAAAAGTATGGGAATTAAAGTGCCGGAGCAAATCTCAGTGGTTGGTTTTGGTGATTTCCCTATTTGCAGAATAGTAGAGCCACAGCTTAGCTCTGTTAGCCACCACCCGGATAGGATCGGTTATGAGGCTGCTAAGTGCCTTCTAGATCAAATTAAAAGTAAACATAAGGAAAGCAGTATAAAGAGGGTTATACCCTCAGAGTTGGTGGTAAGAGCTTCGTCTATAAAGAAGTAATGACGTATACCAATGAAGGCAGAAGTAACCTGCGGCTTTACTAAACCACTTTAGGCAGTTTGGTAAAGCTTGCTGTTTAGCAGTATGTGCAGGATATTTTAATGGTTTTTATATGTTTGATCTTTATGCGATGCAAACAAGATTCATGAATTGTGTTCGTTTTGAATGCATCAATGTGTGCAAGCATAATATATTGTAAACAAATTGAAAGTAATCACCGAAAGAATCTCACATTTCAGGAAGAAAAATAATTTGTCTCAAACTGAGCTTGGAGAACAGATGCAGGAGATCACGGGGCAATTGTTTACGCGCAGTGTAGTTTCTAATTATGAAAACGGCAGAAGGAAAATACCGGTAGATCTCATTCCTGTTCTGGCGAAAATATTCGGCATCACCACTGATGAATTATTTTATTCGCGTGAGGATATGGAGAAGTCCCACGAATACAGCTCCAGTATTTCCGAACTTCAGGAACTTGCCCATAGCGATGTTAAAGCGGCTTTTGAAAAGTCGTTGATAATGCTCAGGGAGAACAGCAATCAATTGAAAGAACTTCAGGAGCAATTGAAGAACTCTGAAGAGGAGGTACACAAGTATCAAAAGAAAGTTGAAGTGATGATAAATGCCTCTGACAAGCTTGCGGATACAATTATTGAGCTAAAAAGAGCCGCCCGGGAATAAATTAGTGGATAATAAAACTACTATATGTCAAGACAGCCACTTAAGATTGGCTGTCCCTGAGCATTTGTCTGATAGAATGCACCTGTTGGTTTAAGGTAAGCACCTCTTCTTCAAGCCTTGCGTGCAGCTTTTCTAGTTTGTTACTCTTTCTTTCTTGTTGATTTTTATAATTGCGATACATGATTAGCCTTTTCCTATATTTATATAGCACAAACATCAACAAAAGCAGGCCAAGGGCAGCGCTGATAGCATAAACGATGTTCATTAGATCTGCTTCCTGCTCTTTTTGCAGCAACTCATGCTTATACCTTTCTTCATTGTTCAAATGTGTAATCTCAGCTTCTGCCATATCAACACTTTGCTGCGCATACATCGACGAAATGAGTTTGTTTTGTTTTTCTAATGCTTCATTTCTCTTTTCCCTGATTAAAATGTATTCCTGCACGGGGACAACCACACCCGTCGCACGGGCAGAGGCATTGTTACTGAGGTCGCGGAGTGCGTTCAGGGCCATATGTAACTCTTCCGAAAGCAACTCTCCCTCAGCATCTGAAAGCCTGACCACCTGGTTATAATATTGCAATGCAGCTTTGTAGTCACCTTTGAGGGTGGCCAGTTCTCCCAAATAATTCAGGTTTGGTCGTTTATCGGCACCACCCAAAGCGATCTTTAATTGGAGTGCATCATTTAGCCATTTTTCGGCATGCTCGAGTTTGCTGGCTTTCATATAGCTCTCACCTATATTGCCATATAGAAAGGCTTTTTCTAGTTTCTGATCATCATTTAAATAGGTCAGGGCTTTTTCATAGTTTTTTATGGCTTCATCAAACCTTTGCTGTCTGAAATATAGCTCACCGTACGAAGCATACGCATTATATGTCCAAAATGATGACCCTAAAACAATACTGGCCTCAAGGCTTTTTGAAATATAGCGTTGTGCCTTGTCAAACTCTTCCAACCCTAAGTACACCAAGCTAATGTTATCAAATATGACAGGAAGTTTTTCAACTTGATTCAACTGGATATACAACTCTTTTGCATGCTCAAGATAATGTATAGCCTCAGCAGGTTTTTTAGCCAACCGATAAACGTTGCCTAAATTCGATGCTGCCTTAGCTTGCCTTAATTTATCTCCTAATTGTTCATAAAGTACCATTGCTTGCTTGTTGGATTTAATAGCTTCTCCATATTGATTATTCATTCTGTTGAGGTAAGCATGGTTGGCATAATATCTGGCTAGATATTCTTTGTTATCTAATTCAATAGCCAAGGTTTTCATTTCCTCGAGCAATTTAAAAGCTATATCAGGTTCCTCAACGTGTTTGAGATAGGTTTGATGGGTATTCTTTAAAACGTCAATTTTTGCTGGGTCGTGGGTATTGATCTCATCCTGAGTGCAGGCTACTACAAAGAGCACGCTCAAGACCGCCAGAGTTGTAAGTCTCGGCATAATACTAGGTTAAATTATAGGTTGAAAAGAATTGTAATAACACCGAGCAAAGATGTCGGTATTATTACAATTATCAAGGGGCATAAATTTGGAAAACCTTACGTGCATTAGAAATGAATAAGTTTCATTATCCTCTCTTGGTGATTACTTATCAAAATTCACCTGGACCTTCATCATGTCCTTCATTTACACCTTCGGTGTTAAGCACATTATCAGGTACTATTTCTTCTTCCTGGCAAGAGGTAAAGGTTAGCCCAAACAAGCCGAGCATGGCAATCAATGCAATTTTTCTGATTTTCATTTGTTTCTGAATTTAAAGGGTTTAGTTGTATTTCGGGTCATCAGGTAATTTTATGAGACCATTACAAACTTAGTGGTTTCTCAAATTACCGTCTAATGGTACTTGCAGGGCAATGTTACGCTGGTAATGAATCAGTTAGACTTATATTGTCTAATGTCAGACAACTAATGAGTTATCCATCGCAAGTAAAAGAAATTTTATAGAAACTGAACCAGCCTAATTGTGCTACAATAGAGGGATGAGGAAAATTGCTTTCCTAAAGTGTCATTTTGTAATCATATCTTACACGGAATTTTTAATGATTATCTATCGATGCAAACATTTTGCATGCTAAAAAACGTATAATCTCTTTCTGAAAGCGATTTATATTCAAAGGCTAATTAATACGGATGTATATACTCAATACATTAAGAGTTTCTTTATACATAAGAGTAATTAAATAGGCTGTTCATGTATTTTTCTTGTTCACGTTCCGTGAACATCTTGTATTTGTGAACAATGGGACAAGCGATGGAAAAAGAAGTAATACAGGTTGCTTTAGAAAATCTACATAAAACTGTCGGAATTGAAGCTTTTTGGCAAAATAATGGCCCATTAGACGGGGTGTTAAATTTTACACTTAACGGGCAGGTATTCACCTTTGTGGTTGAAATTAAGCGTGAACCGAGAACTTATCAACTGCAACAGATTGAAGAGCATTATCTCCAACCGGCGCGGAAGTTGCTTCCGTGACATATAGCCGATAAGCAAGACGAACTGATGACAAAAAGGATCAAGCATTTAGTAATGTAAGGACAAAGGAAAAGTTACTTTCAGGATGGAGTTGGTAATATGAAAAGCACGGAAATAACTTCCGCGCCAGAGTAAGTCAATAATTTATATCGGAAGTAGATTTCCGTGCCAGTAAGTGCACTTTACCAATCTCCCAAAGACCGGGAAAGTGCCTAAAAACCTTTGATTTCAGCAAATCAAACATCAATATGTCTTAACCTCGCCCATCTCCACAACTTCGAAATCAGAAACCTTCACATTTCGTAATCCCTTTAAGTCATCATTGTCCCATTCCTCATGGGGTGCTCCGGAAATAAACATAGATGATCCTACATCTGCCAGAATGAGTCCGTACTTTTTCATAGCTTGAAGTATTGCCTGGTTGGTTTCAGAATATCCGGATATGTCATAATCTGCTTTGAGCCTGAGTTTTGCTCCGAAGGGTAGCAGCTCATTGCCTGTAAGGTCTGAAACTTTATGTCGGGCAGGGTGGACATAGCCACCGTAAATTTTTGATTTTGGTAGTGTAAAACGGATGGCATGATCTATCTCACCATTTTCTTCAATTTCCGGGTGCCTGACCAGTAGAGGGAAGATGGGCAAACCTGCGGCATCGGCTGATGTCCAGGTTGCAGGCCGGTACTCTATCTGGTTGAGGTAGAATACAGCGCCTGAAGAAGCTTCCCAGCCATTACTACTTCGGCTGGCATTGTAAAGTTCATATAGCATGCCGTTGTCTACATCCACACTGATTACATGGCTGTCACCTTCTCCATTACCTTCAATCGGGGCATCTGGCGGAATGGGGAAGGGGCCTTCATCACTTTCATCACCATAGTTACCATCATAGTCGTTGGCCCTGTAGGTAATGGGTGTTGCTGTTTGCTTCTCGCTGACCACCGTGTAAGGTATACCAATGGGCTTGCCTTCATAAGTGCCGCTACCGAAATCCGGGAAAAGCCCTACGCTTAATCCAATATTATTGAGGATAACAGATGAATTAGCATCAACATTTTTAGTAGAGACGTCCTCATTTAACGGGTGTGAGGCTGGGAAAGTAGCAATATGCTCTGCATCAGAGAGTGACTTGGAGTTGTTGTCTCCAGGCTGGTCTCCATCGTCATCCGAGCAGGAGAAAAGAAAAGGTGATAAAATTAATAAAAGCGAACTACAGATCATCTTTATGCTCATTGCATTCATATGGGGTATTTTAAAGATTTTCTGTTAATTCCTGAAATTAGGTCATTTCTCTAAAAAATCTTAATAGATGTGATGTAATTAATGAAAAAGGACTTCTAAAGTTAAATGATAACCCTGATTGCATAAGTTTGACAGGAAATTACCACACCATCCGCTGCTGCCTATGTGATTTCTGAGTGGTTTAAAGCAATAACAGAACTCATTTTAATGAGTTCTGTTATGATTCAATTAATTACCAATCTTTAATTATAGATTGACAAATCTGAAATTGACGCATAGGGTTTAATACCACCGTCAAAAGATGCCAGGACTGTTAACTTATTTTCAAGGGCAACAAGTACATATTGCTCCAAATTTGAAGGAACAACAACGGTATAGTTGTCTCGTTGCTGGGATGAAAGTTTGCAAGTATTGACGCAGTTCATGAGATTCTGAATGTTTTTCATTAAAACTGCCCGAAACAATCCAATTATACACTGAAAATTTCAGGGGACTACTTATCTTTTTTCTTTTTGAAAATGCCTCCTATCTTGTCGAAAATATTTTTCTTTTTAGGAGCGTCTTTCCCGTTACCTTTGTCGTCAAAAGTAGTTTTCTTTTCGCCGCCTTTTTTATTTCCGAAGAGCCATTCCATAAATACTTTATCCTCTTTCTCTGTGCCGCAATCTATACTTCGGGCGATATAATCTGGTATTTCGGGAAATGAGGCATAGCCCTGTTTTCGGAATTTTGGATCAGATTGCATTTTGTGAAAGTATTTGGCCACAATAGGCATGGCTGTACTGGCACCTGACCCGAGGCTTGTGGTACGGAAACGGATGGCAGGGTTGTCAGCACCAACCCAGGCTCCAACAACCATCTCAGGGTTGTAGCCAATAAACCAACCGTCTGTATTGGATTGGGTGGTTCCTGTTTTTCCGGCCAATTCATGAGTCATGTGATATTTCCAGCGATAACTGCCAGCCGTGCCTGCATTTACCACTTCTTGTAACATAGCATTCATGATCATGGCCGTTTCCTTCATCATAATACGTTCTCTGGAAAGGTCAGTCTTAAATCTATCCAGTACCTTGCCTGAGTTGTCCGCTATGGCAGTAAGGTATCTGGGTTTAACTGCAAATCCTCCATTTGCAAAAGCACAATAGGCAGTAACCATTTCCATTAAAGAGATATTTGCCGTACCCAGAGCAATAGAGGGTACTTCAGGAAGCTCTGATTCTATTCCTGCTTTTTGGGCAAGGGAAATGGTCTCAGCAATGCCAACTTCTTCCAGAACTCTTACTGTAACGGTATTTACTGATTTGGCAAGAGCACCTTTAAAAGTATACTTCATGTCATACTCTTCTTCATCCGCATTTCCAGGAGACCAGTCAGCAAGATTGGTATACGTTAGTTTTTCACCTGAGATATATCTGCACGGGTTCATTCCTTTTTCAAGGGCCGCAGCATACACTAAAGGTTTGAATGTGGAGCCAACCTGACGTTTTGTATTCTTGTTTACGTGGTCATATTTAAAAAATTCATAATTAATGCCACCTACCCAAGCCTTGATGTTACCACTTGCAGGTTCCATGGCCAGCACTCCCGTTTGTAAAAATGTGAGGTAGTGCTTAACCGAATCAACTGGCGACATTTTCACCTCTTGCTCACCTTGCCATTGGTAAATTTTCATAGGTACGGGTTCCTGTAGTGCCTTCATGATCTCTTTTTCAGAGTGCCCTTTATCCTTCAGGTTTTTGTAACGGGAGGTGTTTTTTAAGGCTTGTAAGACTATTTCCTTATTGCTGCTCCAAGATGCTGTATTGCTCCAGTGTTTGTTGAATACAGCTTGCAAATCGCTCATATGCTTTTTCATGGCTTCTTCGGCGTACTTCTGCAACCTGGAATCAATAGTAGTATATATTTTAAGGCCGTCTGTATAGATGTTGTACCCACTTCCGTCAGGTTTGGAGTGGTTGTCGCACCACTTTTCCAGCTCCTTGCGAAGGTACTCTCTAAAATAAGTAGCAATACCAGTATTGTGAGTGATCTTGGTGTAGTTCAGTTTAAGAGGCAGGTTGCTTAGAGAGTCGTATGCAGCTTCTGTTATGTAGCCGTACTTGGCCATTTGGCCCAATACCACATTGCGGCGGGTAAAGGAATTTTCCGGGTAAAGCCGAGGGTTATAGCTGTAATTGGCCTTTAACATTCCTATTAATACGGCGGCTTCCTGTAGGTTAAGGTTTTTGGTCTTTTTATTGAAAAAGCGCCGGGCGGCCATTTCAATGCCGTATACATTATCTCCAAAAGGTACTGTATTGAGATAAAGCGTCAATATTTCCTCTTTGGAATAGATTGACTCCAGCCGGTTGGCAATAATAGCTTCTTTTACTTTGCTTACGGGTATGGATAGCCAGCCATGATCTTTCCTTGGGAAGAGGTTTTTGGCCAGTTGTTGACTAATAGTACTGCCACCTCCGGAAGACCTGTCTAACATAAGAAATGTTTTGAAAAAGACTCTGGTCAAACTTCTATAGTCAATACCCTCGTGCTCAAAAAAACGGGCATCTTCCGTGGCTACCAGGGCATCAATCACATGTTTTGAAAGTTCGTCGTATCTTGCATGTGTCCTTTCCTGAATATAAAACTTTCCTATTAAGACACTATCAGCACTATAAATCTCGGTAGCGGTATTATTTTCTATTTTTTGTAGTGTAGCACGCTCTGGCAGTTTGCCAAACACACCAAGTTTTACCGAGAAATAAAAAAACAGGAATGAAGCTGCTATTGTACCAATGGCAAGCAGTCCTATTTTGATTAATCGTTTTGGGGTCTTGTTTTGTTTTTTGTTGCTTCTCTTTTGCCTCTTCGTCTTTTTCATCTCCTCAATAGTATATCACATTGCAATCGGGGTTAGATTGCTTAAACTCTTCCACTCTTTTTGATGATATTCTGGTGTTGTAGCATTTCAATACTCGCAGAGCCAGGTGCACGACCTCGTCCAACCGTTTAACATTGGTATTGGAGCAATCCAATACGTGGAGGTTTACCAGGTTATCCAACGAATTCAACCTTTTTATCTGGGTGCCTGAGCAATTTACTTCTTGCAGGCGTTCCAACCCGGAGATAGCATTCAAATCTGTTACCGGGGTGTTGGATATGTCCAGAGTGGTCAGCTTTGCAAAATTAGCCAAAGCCGAGATATTATTAACAGGACTCTTGCTAATCTGAAGCTTCTCGAGCGATTTAAACTCTGTGAGTGGTGTAAGATCAGAAACTACTGTTCCTGAAAGCATAAGCTCTTTAATATTTAAGAAATTTTTTAGAGGGGTGAGATCGCTAACGGGAACCTCAGCAAACTGGATTGCCTGAAGTTCAATCAGTTTGTGTAATTGCTGTTTAGTAGGGGAGCTGTTTAGAGTAGTCTGCGTTGAGAAAATGTTTCGCCAGGCTGGGTCAAGATCCTCCCACCAGGCTTTTAGGTATTCTGTTTTAAATATTACCAGACACTCCGGATTGTGGCTAATAAATTGCTGAACATGGGTTTCATTAACTAACGTATTGTCTACTTCAATTTCTCTGAGCCTGTTGAGATTGCTTAGATCGTCAAGGTTAGACAGGGTAGTTTTATTGGCTTTGAATGTATGTAACCTGTTAAGTGAGGCAATCGCAGCAAAATTGTTTGCTTCAGTATCTGATATGTCGAGGTAACTCACGTTACGCAAATCTTTTAAAGGGGACAGGTCAAACACTGCTGTGTTTTTGAGAATAATAACCTCCAACTTTCGGAGCTTGGTAAGTGGCTCAATACTTTGAATATAGAGATTGTCAGCAATATTGATGGAGTCTAGTGAAGTGATCTTTGCCAGATCCTCTTTGGTTGGTTTTTTACCTTTAATATTAATTGATGTCTCTAAAATAGTTTTCCATGATACCGGTAGGCTTGTCCACCAGTTTTTCAGGTCTTCCGATTCAAATACTACTAATACACCAGGGTTTTGAGCCATAAATTCACTGGCAGCCTCTTGGGTGATCACGGTTCTGTCACAGTAAATGCGTTCCAGAGCGGTTAAATCGCTTAAAGGAGACAGGTCTGACACTACCGTATAGTTAACAGAGATTATTTTTAATGATTTTAAGCTGCTAAGCGGGCTTAGTGAAGGTATAGGAGTACTATCTGCTTTAATAATTTTAAGCTTTTCAAGCCCTGAGACAGGGGAGAGAGTGGTTATGTTAGTTGAGCTTATATTGAGTTCTTCCAGGCTGATTACAGGCTTGAGTATATCAATGCTAAGCAGAGGTGTATTTGCAAGCTGAAGGTTTTTTAAATCTGTCAGCTCAGCGATAGGGCTGAGGTCTGAAACTCTGGTTCCGTTAAGGTTCAATAATTGCAATTTGCCTAACCTTTTTAGAATGGTGATATCCTTAACAGGTGTGTTTTTTAACTCCAGATACCGGAGTTCTCCTGCGTACTTCAAAGACTCAAGGTTATCTACTGGTGTGTTTGATATGTTCAGCTCCTCCAGTTTGGTTAGGTTTCTTATCGGTTTTAGGTCATAGATGTTAGTGCCGGAAAGGTCCAGGTGTGTAAGACTTGATAGCTGGGATAGTGGGGCTATATTAGTAATATACTGGTTGCCTGAAATGTCCAGTTCACTTATTTGAGAAATATTCTTGATATCGCTGAAGGTAGCGCTGTCAATCAACTCGACTTTTCTTTTAAAAATGGCCTTCCATTCATAAGAGAGGTCACTCCACCAGCGGGTTAGTGCTTCTTTCTGGCTAAACTCATTAGTATATATGCTGGCAATTTTAAGATCTTGAGACTCTGGATTCAGGTTGATCTCTATAAATCGCTTCTTGGTGTTATTGATGGAGTCACCTTCTATTTCAATTCCTTTTAAGTTTCTGGTTAAGGATACTTTGAAGAATAATTCTCCCTGGTCATTGACATAGTGGCTGATATCTTCGATGTTAAAATCAAATTTTACTCCTTTGAAGAAGAAGTCAACATCTTTAAGATAAGCCTGTACATTTTTATAGGTGATTACATCACGAGCTTCATCCAGGTCGTCTTCTATCTGAACTTGTTCGTTTCTGAATATTTTTGTGTAGCTCTGGTTTACGATTACATCTTTATCACGGGCAGAAGTGGACCTGTTACCCAATGTATTGAGCACATACTCCAGAAATGAGACAATATCCTTAACTTTTGCTTCATGCTCAGCAAGCTCCTCCTGAGGAACATGGTTGTTTTGTGCCGCTACGTTTATAGAAAAGCCAATACATGCCAGAAGAAGACAGGCAATAGAAAAGGTTTTATTGATCTTCATAATAGATATACTTTCTCAAAAGGTCTTTATCCTTATCGGCAACTTTGATAAGGTCGGATATGAGCCAGCCTGTGTTGTAACCAGCCCGGTTGAATTCTGATAATTCGAAGTACCAGCCAGGAACCTGGAAGAAATGAAACTTTACGCTTTGTATGGTTTTGAATTTCAGGTTGCCACTTTTTATTTCATATAGAAACAAAGTAAGGTAGTCTGGACGGTAATCTTTAATAGCAAATTGAGTAGCCGTGGATCCATCGTTAAGTGCCTTTCGTAAGTTCATAAAGTCGAGTTCATGGCTTAAAGGGTGTAGAAACTTACCTAGTGAAGTATCTTTTTTCATATAGTCGCGAAAAGCATCTGAGTAGACTTTGTAAATTACCCATTTATAGCCCAACTTTTCCTGTTCCAATTTCATAAACAGTATGAAGGTTTTATCACGGCCTTTGTAATTGAACGTTGTTGTTACCTGCGAAAACCAATTTTTGCCATGAAAATCGAGCGTAACAGGGGTGCTTTTGTTGGTAACATAGTCAGAGAACTGACTTTTGAGGTCATCTTTTAGGTTGCGATTTGATGCATCAAATAATATGCTGATATACTTTTTTCGAAGCTTTGGGTCTTGGTATTCTTTATCATGTGCATAATATCTCTCTCCCTTTTCATCTTCCTCCCCATTAAAGCGTCTAAAAAACTGATTGACTTGTTTGGTCTCAGCATATAGGCGGCTTTCATCATCCATATCACTGACTATTTGAGCCTGTAAATAAATGGAAGGGAATGCAACAATCAGGAGTATTACTAAAAAAGAACGGTTAAAAAAATTCATGTGCATATTTTAGTATTGAGATATTAAAATTAAGTATTGAGATAAAGATCAGGGAATTGCAATACTACCCTTTCTTGTCTTTATCTCAATACTTATAGTTAAAGACACTTTAGGTCTTTAACTTTTACTGCATAAACTTATTATGGTTTTATGCATTTACCTTTAAAGTGTATGGTTAATTTATGCAGTAGTTTCTGTCACCCTTATGTCGCCCAATAATACATCCCAAAATTCAATTGTTCTGCCTTGAATCTGGGTTTTCTTTTTCTCGACATAAATCGTGATATCTTTTTTAGTAGTGTCCTTATAGCTCATACCATCATCGGAGGTGCCTTCAAAGCGTTGGTATATGGTAACTACACCTACATACCTGCCATCAGGTTGGCGTTCCAGGTCGCTGATGTAGTGTATGTTGTACCATTTTATATTTACCCTGTCATAATTGAGTGCCATAAGCCGCTCAAAGTATTGACGCACTTTGTAGTAGTTAATTTCTTTGCTGTTAAGAGAGGATACGCCCATTTCGCTGTCTTCAGCGAATAATTCTTCTGCGCGGTCCATTACCCGATTAGCTTCGGAAAAAGGAGTTTTTTTGTTGCCTATTATGCTGATATACTTGCTCAGGTCCCTCACTTTTTCAAGAGCCAAAGAGTCGATGGCCTGCTTTCTTTCAGGACTGATATTATCTTGGGCGGATACACTACCGATTAAAAACAGGCAAAAGAAAGCTGCTATAATGAATTTGAATTTATACATAGTTGACATTGATTTTTCGTTTTATCCCGTATTATTTTCTTTTGATAAGTTCTAATTCAGTGATCTTGCCAGAAGAATCGTACTGAAGGTCGCCTATACTATTAATGTTTTTCTTCTGGTCTTTGAGGTAGTTCAGGTATTCTTTGATCGTGGTGGGTCTGTCATAGTCCTTCTGGCCATTTACTTCACTTATTACGATTAGTACTGGTGTTTGAGGTGAGGCAAACATGGTTAACGCTTCATTAATGCTTTGGTTTGCAGATGTAGCGCTACTTGCGTTAGCAACAGCATTAAAATACGTTGAGAGCTTGTTTGCCGGGGCTTCTGCTTCTTCTCTGGCTTTTTCCCGAGCAAGCCTTAGCCTTTCCTCTTCGGCTCTGCGTCTTTCTTCTTCAGCACGCTGTTTTTCTCTTTCCAATGCTTCCTGTTCCATCTTCGCTTTTTCAGCAGCCGTATCAGTTACATCGCCTGCCTTCTTTTTGCTTTTACAGCCAATTCCCCCAATCATCATCGCTGCTATGAAGGCAAATAAAATCACTCGTGATGAGCGATATAGTGTGTTTGAAAATATTAGTGCCATTGTGTTTCTATAGTTTTTTTAATTATATCTTTTATTCAGTAAATAATATGCCAACAATCCAGCATAAGTTTATACGTTGCAAGCGCCGTTTTATTGAGTCAAATGTGTATTATAAAAACGAATATCGTAGAAAATTATCTACAATAAAACTTATAAAATAAGGCTGTCCTCAAAAGTTATAAATTCCGTTTATAAAATCATCTTAGCCAGTGAATAAGGCTAGATTTTATATGTTCCGGTTCATAACTTTTAATGACAGCCTATGTATATAGTCAGGCTAAATACTAGTTAACCACTACTACAAGGTATTTAGATGAATTCCAGAATTTGTCAGGGTCAAGAATTACCAGTTTTTCAACCTCTTCCTCATCATTTACAGATAGCTCATAAGAGCCTAGAGGGTGGTTAGTAACCAATTCCACTTTTTTTGCAAAAACGGGTATACTGTTCACTTTTGTTTTGTCAATTTTGCTAAATGCCTTGTCGTTAAAGTCACTTTTAAGCTTTTCTGTACGACCAATCCCTAAAAGACCTCCTTCTTTGGTTACTACTTTTTCATTTTCAAGGTCTTTAAAGGTACCAATGGCAACATAGGCCTCGTTGAGTACTTCTGTCTGGTTTTCTATTTTCTCTGTTTGAGACGCTATAACTTCAGATTGCTTACTTTTAATAGTCGAAAGTGTATCTACTGTATAGGTTAAGTCTTCAACATTCTTAGCAAGCTGCTCTTTTTCAATGTTGAGGTTTTCAAGATCTTCTTTTAAAGCTACCAGCTCTTCATCCTTCTCTTTTATTCTTCTGTTGAGGTTAGCTACCAATCTTTTGAACTCCTTACTGTTAGTATTTAATTTACTTTGAAGTTGCTCTATCTTTTGTCTGTTCTCGGCCATCAGAGTATTGATTGCCTGAATGTCGTTAACAACAGCTTCTTTTGAATCCCCTTCTTCATATTCTATGTTGTCAGAGGTGCTTAGGTTGATACTTTCTTCTCTTTCTTTAATTTCCTTCAGGTTGGTTTCTATATCATTGAAGGTTTTCATATATGCTTCAAGCTCAGAGTTTAACTCTTGCTTTTGATTTGAGAGCTCTCGGTTTTCAGCCGTAAGCTCGTCTACTTTTTCCTGATTACAAGCCACAAAAGCGGGGGCTAATAATAATGCTGCTATATAGGTCTTCATCTTTTTCATTGTGTTTTATATTTAGTTGTTAGTTTTTAAAATGATACCTTTTGAGGTGGTATCAGCCTTTGTTATATATAGTGGTCTAAAATTTTATCTTTTATTGCACGCTTAAGCGTAGACGATAGTCGTATTAATGTATCGTTGTCTTTTTCGATATACTCATATATGCCTATTCGAAATAGCTCAATGGCTACATCCTGATCCTTCTGGCCTGATACAATAATTACCTGACAGTCACGGCAGAACCCATTGATAATATTTAACAGTTCCTCCCCGCTGTAATGTAGGTGCATGGATGTGTTCTCCAGATTGTAATCAAGAATGATGATATCAATGCTCTTTTCCAGACCATTAATACACTCTTCTGCTGAGGAATAGTGCTTTATATCAAAAGTGATATTGGACCCTGCTTTAACCAGGTGATTTTGAATATACGCTTTAAGTGTTTCAGCGTAGTACTGATCATCTTCTACTATAGCTACCTTTATGTTACTTATTAAATTCATTTGTCATGATTTGGCGTTTCCTGTTTTCACTGATACGCATATGCCAAATCTTATTCCAAATAATTTTGTATTAGTAAATCATTGATAATCAAATATTTATGATTATATCTATTTAAAATGAATTTTCATTTTGACAACTTTTGCAAAATTGAAAAGGAAGTTTGTGTAGTAATTTTATCGGTGGCTTTATGATGTGATGTTGGAGTAGTAGCTTTGGCTATTCAAAGTTGAGTTCCATCGAGAATGAATAAATTCCAGAAGGTTGATTTTAAGAGTATTGATGATTTCCTGGACTACCTTCCAGAGGAAGAACTGAATATTGTTCAAAGGCTAAGGTCTTTGATCATAGATACGGTTCCGGAAATAAAGGAAAGGCTGGCTTATAATGTGCCTTTCTATTATCGACATTACAGGCTTTTATACATTTGGCCTTCTGCAATTCCCTGGGGAGGCCTTAAATCTGGTGTTTCTTTAGGTTTTTGCTATGGAGCGCTGATTGTTGATGGAGGGTATCTCAATAAAACGGATAAAAAGCAGACCGCAACCAAAAACTTTAAAAACGTAAAAGAAATTGATGTTTTTTTGCTGCGCGATCTGATCTATCAGTCGACTGAAATTGACAATGCATTATTTAAGAAAAAGCGTAATAAAACTAAATGATCAGTAGGTTTCATGCATCATAGTAATCAGACCCCTACATCCAGGGGGTCAGGCTTCTGATTGTAGTGACTTAAAACCTCTTTAGCCTCCTCTTTTGATAGAACTTTGAGTTTGGCATTTTCAAGTGTTTCTTCATCTGACATCATTGATCTTAATAGAATTAGCTTATAGGCCTCCTTTTTTGTGTTCAGGTCTAAATCATCAGGTTGACTGTTTATATAGTTTTTATATGCTTCAGCCATATGCATCCAGACGCCTATTTCGCTATCAACATTTGCTTCCCCTCTGAAATTTTTGAGTGTCTCTTCCAAGGTGAAATCGTATACTTCAGCAAATGCTGTGTGAAACTCCGTTATTTTTTCTATTTGACTGTCAGTTAAAGTGTTGCCGGAAGCGGTTTGGGATTCCGTAACTTCTGTTGAAGCGGATTCCTCTTTGGAACTACAAGAAATTAGTACAGTCAGTGATAACAAAGAGCCTAAAAAGAATGCATTTTTCATTATAAATAATTGCTTAAATAGGTATGAAGTTGCAAGGTAATGAATACCTTATGAATTTTGTCATTTTGACAAACCTTATTCATCGCTATCTACTTTTTCATTTCTTAATACTCTGTAAATAGTGGAATAGCCAATATCAAGTTCTTTAGCTGCATCCTTGATGTTGTTTTCGTGCTTTTTGAGATATAGCTTAATGATTCTTGTTGTATGCTCTTTCAGCGTCATGCCCGAAATTGGAGGGGCATAAAGTTCTTCATTGTTGCTAAAGTTGATATCATCTTCGGTAATCTCATTGTTGTTTGACATTACTGTAGCTAATTCCACAATTGACTTCAATTCACGAACATTTCCGGGGAAGCTGTAGTTGAGTAGTTTTTTTTGAGCTTTGTTGGTTAGTACGGCAACTTCTTGCTTGTTCTCTTTGCAGAAAGCCTGAATAAAATGCTTAGCGAGGATTATAATATCTTTGTCACGCATGCGTAGAGGAGGCATTTCTATGGTAAGCCCGAATAAGCGGTAGTAGAGGTCCTCGCGGAATCTGCCTTCCTTAACTTCTTGTAGAAGATTTTTGTGCGTAGCCACGATAATGCGGCAATCAGTTTTTACAACTTTGTTACTACCAATACGAGTAACTTCCTTTTCCTGCAGAGCTCTCAGTAACTTGGCCTGAATAGTCAGGTCCATTTCACCGATCTCATCCAGAAATAAGGTTCCTTTATCAGCTTCTTCAAACTTGCCTATGCGGCGGAAATTGGCTCCTGTAAATGCACCCTTTTCATGCCCGAAAAGCTCACTTTCGATCAGGTCTTTAGGAATAGCGACTACATTTACAGCTACAAATGGGAAGTTTCGCCTGGGAGAGTTATAGTGAATGGCTTTTGCTGCCAGTTCTTTCCCTGTACCGGTTTCTCCGGTTATGGTGACACTGATGTTATTGCCAATGGCCTTTTCAATGAGGGTAAATACTTTTTTGATACTATTGCTGCTTCCGATAATACTGTTGGTAAAACTGTATTTTTTCTGAACCTCCTTTTGCAATGTGGCCACTTTGGCCTGTAGGTGAGACTGCTTTTTGATATTACTAACTGTATTCAGTAGCTTATCTCTGATGTCACGAGATTTTACGATGTAATCATACGCACCGAGGTTTAACAGATTTACAGCAGTCTCTATTTTCTCCTGTTCTGAGATAATGATGACCTCTATTGCAGGATTGTAATTTTTTATTCTTTTGAGTACCTCTTCACCTTCCATATCTGGCAGTCGGTAATCGAGAGTAACTACATCAGGGTTTTTACCCAGTTCTTCGAGAAAAGATTTGGCGGTATCAAATTTCCGGATTTCATAATCAGGGTTAAGGGAAAGATTATGAGCGAGCAATTCGCGATACCACTCGTCATCTTCAACTACATAAATAGAAAATTTTGCCATATCTGTTTGGGCAACAAACGCTAAAAATAAAGCTTTTGTTGGTGGTTAAAAACTTTTATTGCATCGATAGGCTCTTATTTTTTTGATGGATGGGCGAATAACGCCTTGTTAGTTGATCAGATCAGGTCTATATCACTATGACGCATCATTTCTTTCAGGTTATCATAAAGGTTATCATCCTTTTTTAGGAAATCTGAAGCACCAAAATGCTTGAACTCTTCCTTAAAGTTTTCCCACTCATGCATCTGAGAGATCACGATGACTTTGATGTCTGCATTGTATTTTTTGATCTTTTCCAGAACATCATAACCCGTGAGGGTGATGTCATTGTTTTCATCCAAATAGAAATCGAGAATGACGTAATCAGGGTCTTTTTTTATTGCTTTGAGGCAGTCGGAGCCATTAAGAAAGCCCTGAGTCTCCATCAGTTGATTAATTTCAGTGCCTATTTTATTAATATACGATTGAAGTATATTGTTGAAGTATTCATCATCATCTACAATGAATACCTTCAAAGGTGCATTTCTTTTGCTGATGTCCAACTTACTGACTTCTTCTTGTTGTTTAATAATATCCATGGTTATGCTGCTGATTCGGAAATATCCTTCTGAATATTGGAAACTTCAGCTTCTATTACCGGTCTGATCTTGCGATAATTTTTGCTGATGTTTTTCACCAACTTGTCAATTTTATAAAAGTCTTGTTCATGCTCGCTCTCAGCTTCTATCTCCTTAAGAGACGTCATTAAAGTATTGAAGCCAAGATGGCGACAGGGCGGGATCATTTTATGAGACTTGCGCTGGAGTTTATTCCAGTCTTTATTTTTAAGGGCACCTTTGAGATCATTTAAATCAATATCAAAATTTTTGACAAAGATATTGAGCATGTTGACCACGAAAGCTGGGTTTCCATTCGATAACTCATGAAGATCGTCAAGGTTCATAGAGTCTGATGGTTCGGTAGCGTCTTCTGTTGAACGAGACTCTTCTTCAGTGGAAATGCCCAGGGTTTCTGCTATTTTAAGAAACAAGTTTTTTTGTGTGAATGGCTTTAGAAGGTACCCATTCATGCCATGTTTGATACAACTTTCCGCTTCTTCTTTAGACGCAGCGGCAGTAAGTGCAATTATAGGGGTATGCCTTTCATGTTGTTTTTCGTATTTCCTGATTTGCTTTGTTACCTCCAGCCCACTTATCTCCGGCATCTGTACGTCCATGAAAATCATGTCATAATGGTTCTCTTTAACGTTAGCAATAGCCTGTTCCCCTGAGCTGATTAGTGTACTGTCTATTTTCCATTTGTCAAATATGACCTTTATTAATTCCAGGTTATATTCCTGATCATCTACCACTAATATCTTTTTGCCCTCCAAAGGAATATGATAAATAGATGATTTTTTCTTGGCTTCTTTCAGGTCTTCCTTTTTGCCCGTTTTATATATGAGCTCTACTGTGAAAGATGTCCCTGTATTTTCTTCACTTTCTACGGAAATGGTACCGTTATGGAGGCTGGTGATTTTCTTAACAATGGATAAACCTAAGCCAGTGCCTCCATATTTTCTGGTGGTGCCAGAATCAGCCTGTGCAAAATTTTTAAAAATGGAATTAAGCTTGCTTTTGGGAATCCCTATCCCTGTATCAGATACAATCAGCTTTAATTTGACCTTCTCATGTTCTAGTGCCTGCTGGCTGATATTGACTGTAACTTGTCCTGCAGGAGTAAATTTTATGGCATTGCTTATCAGGTTAATTAGTATTTGCCTGAATCTTACCGGGTCTCCAACCAAAATTTCAGAAACGTCATCCTCTATATTGTAATGGAATTGGAGGTTTTTCTTTTTTATTTGGTTCTGGAATGTATCTACGACATCGATGAGCTGTTGCTCAACAGAAAAACCGATCTCTTCAAGGGAAAGGTTTCCTGACTCCAGTTTGGCATAATCCAGTATGTCATTGATAATAGTTAACAGGTGATCCCCTGAATGATGAATGTTTTTAAGGTACTTTTGCTGATTAGGGTTGAGCGCTGTGTATTCTAGTTGCTCGGTATAGCCAATAATTGAGTTGAGTGGAGTGCGAATCTCATGACTCATGTTGGATAAAAATTCTTCTTTAACCCTTGCCAGCTTTTCGGCTCGTTCTTTAGCCTCTTTAAGCTTATCCTTATTCTTTTGGTTTCTGGAGATATCGCTGATGATGATAAAAAGCAGAATGGCAAAGATGATCAGTGCGATGATCCAGGTCAGGCTCATAATATAAATAGCCTTATCTGTAGCCTTTTGTGCTGCCTCCGCCCGGTTGACGGATATAGTTTTTTCGCGATCTTCGATTCTGTTAGCCACTTCCCGGATCTCCTTCATAAGATCATTGTCGCGTTGGGTGAGTGCCAGTTCCTGTTCTTTTATTGCTTTGATATTCTCGTTTCTTTCCTGTCCGATCTTGGAAATAATCTGGCCAATGTCGCTGGAGTTAAGATCATTGGGTGAATCCTGAAAAGTGTAAAGTCGGTATTTGCTACTTTGAGTGACGGTATCTGATGTGTTACCGGCTTTTGGAGTTTCTTCTGCTAGTAATTCTGTTGGCTGATCCGTGGTTTCTTCGGGGTGGCTTTCATTTCCTCCACCAAAAATTCGTTGAAATATGGATACTTTTTTTTCTTGTTGTCGGGGCTCAGGGATTTTTACTTTTTTAATCCTGTCATAGTTTTCATCAGGATTGAAGCCTTCGGTTTTGGTAATTGGCTGTGGCGTAGAACTCTTTTCTCTTATTTTGGCTATGTTTTCAAGTACCCGCTCAAGAACTTCTTCTACGCCCTGATCTTTTTTGATGTCGATGAGCTGTTTAAGTATGCTATACTTTTTCTCTATAAGCACCTGCAACGAGTCCACCATTTTCAGTTGATCTTTATTTTTTGTTAGCTCATACAGGCTATTAATCTTGTTGTCTATGGTGGATATTGACTGGTAAAATGGCGTTAGGTTTTCTGATTCTCGGGTGATAGTGTATGTTCTTACGCTATTTTCAGCATCAGAAAGGTCACTGAGAATTTCCTTAAGAGAAATCAACTTAGGGTTAGGTTGAGATTCCTTTTTAATAGATACAATAAGCTGGGTTAGCGTATTTTGACCTACAAACCCTATTACTGTAAGTGCTAAAAGTGCTAACGCAAAGGTTAAAATGATTTTACCCTTCATGAAAAATAATTAGAAATTGGTGACCAAACGTCTGAAACATCTGCAAGTAGCATTCCATTTTAAGGTAAACGCATTTTTACAGATTTAGGGGCCATTCAAGGTTCTATTTTATTTTCAAATTGACAAATATTTTCAATATTGAAAATTATTGCCGGAACCTTAGTCCCTCTGGAACTTGGCGCAACTCTCTTTCAATTAGAACAACAAAGGGAAGGAAAGGTTTCAAAGGGCATGTTGAAGTAGGGGCTGCCCTTTAAAACTTTTATGGGGTTGTTTAGATCGTTGATAGTTTATGCATGGAGACCACATTCGGTCTTAGTCGTATCTGCCCATCGTCCACTTCTACCGGCACCTTTTTTTGTACAATGGAAACAGCCTATAGAGCTATATCCCTGTCCTGCCAGAGGGTGTATGGGGAGCTCATGTAAAAGCTGATAGAGAGCCACGTCAGAAGGTGACAGATCAATCAAAGGATGAAACTTTATAAGTTCGCCCTTACGCTGGAAGATATCCATGTCCTTACGGCTATCATTTTGATGAGCCATTAAACCCGAAATCCAGAACTTGAAAGGCTTTTTGACCTGATCCAGAGGCTCTACTTTATTGATGTAGCAGCACAGATCAGGATTGTACTTCCAAGTTTTGTTGTCATGAGTAAATTTATTTTTGTTGCTTCTGGCTTTGACATTAACCACATTCAGATTTAGTTGCCGGATCAATCTATCCTTAAAATCCAATGTTTCATCAAAATGAAAAGTGGTGTCAATAAAGTGTATGGGGTGTTCCGGTGCTACTCTGCTGATCATATGTAGTAGAACAACAGAAGAGGTTCCGAATGAGGAAGTAACCAGTATATCCGACGAGGGATGATTCTGGAAAAGCATTTTTAGTCGCTCTTCCGGAGTTTTCGACGAATACTCTTCATTAGCTTCTTGTAGATTCATAGTTGTCATTACTTTGAGACTAATTCTTTGGTCTTATCGTTTAATATTCTCACTTTCTCTGAAAAGGAAACTTTTAAACTGTTTCTTATTCTATTCAGGTTGTTAACCAATTCATTGGTTTCATCAGGGAGTATATCTTCCAGTACTTCCCTGAAACGTTTGGCAAATGTCGGGGACTGTCCATTGGTTGATATTCCAATTTTCAGATTCCCTTTTGTAACAGTTGATCCAAGATAGAAATCGCACAGATCGGGTGTGTCCGCTACGTTGGTCAGTATACCTTTAGCTCTTGCCATTCCATAAATGACTGCATTAAGGTCTCTGTTATTGGTAGCTAGTATTAGTAGTTGAATGCCACTGTGAAGATCGCTGGGTAAAAAGGCTCTTTGGTGTAACGAGATCGTATCAATACCATTTACCCGTGCTCTTATGTCCTCACTAATTTCACGCCCAACAAGTACAATGTTTGCCCTGGGATCATTTTTAAGCAGGGCATTTAATTTTTCCAGGGCCACATTCCCTCCACCAACAATGAGGGTCTTAAGTTGCCTTATCTTTAAAAAAACTGGAAACAGATTGTTGTTAGAATTCATCTTTTTTGGCATTTAATGGTTCATGAACATTAAGGTACTCACTGACTGATTCACCTATTACAATCAGTGCAGGAGCCGGGATGCCTTGACTTTGCTTCACTATGGAGCTTACAGTGCCAGTAACTACCCGCGCTGTAGGAAGTGAGCCCTGTGATATAATGGCGACCGGTGTGTCGTGCTTTTCCTGTGACTGATAGATTGAGACAATCTCGGGAAGCTTACCTAATCCCATGAAATAAACCACAGTGGCGGAAGATTGAGCCGCAAGTCGGGCGTCAGTAGACAGCTTACCATTTTTGTTTGTGGCTGTTACTACCCAAAAGCTTTCATTTACCCCCCTTGTAGTTAATGGGATGCCATAGTAGCCTGGTAAATTTAGGCTTGAAATACCAATAACTACGTCAGTATGAATGCCAAAAGCCTTAGCATAGTCAATCTCCTCCTTGCCGCGGGCGAAAATTAGAGGGTCACCACCTTTTAGTCGAACTACATGCTTGCCCTGAAGGGCATATTCTACTATGAGCTGGTTGATTTCATCCTGAGTCGAACTATGGGTGCCGGCCCTTTTTCCAACATATATTTTTTCGCAGGTACTTACAGCATATTTTAATAACTGTTTATTTACTAATGCATCGTAAAGCAATACTTCTGCTGATGCTATGGCCTTTACACCTTTTATAGAGATGAGGTCCGGATCTCCTGGTCCGGCCCCAACTAATGTCAATTGTCCTGTTTTACTCATGCCTTGTAGTAGTTAGAAATTACCTCTTTGTCTTTTCCATCCTGAGCTTCATCCTTTCTTAGGACAAGAGCCTTTTGGTAGAAGTTCTTTGCTTGTTCATGGTACTCCTTGGCAAACGCAGGCTCAGGAGTGTTTTGGTTGATCTGAAGAACAGTAGCTTCGAAATCGACCTGAAGGGCCAAGGCGTCAAAATGTTCAGTAAAGTCTTTGATGATACCAATGTGTGTGTTACAATGTACATCTCTGCTCAATAGCAACGCTTTGGCAGTAATTACAAAAGTGCTGTAACTATGGTAAATGGAGTCTGAATAATATCCGTTTTCCAGTGCTTCACCTGAGTAATGAAGCCTTTCTTCGGCATCATTAAATATGGTGCTTACGACATCAAAGCTTACACCGGCACATTCTCCAGTTCCAATTTCAGGCACAAAGGCTTCTGTTTCACCCCAATCCAGGTAGTCATCCTGGGTTAATGACTGGACGTCAGCAAGAGACTTTAGCAAGTTGTAGAAATACATTTTGCCCTGTCTCAGATAATAGTAGTTGAAGTATTCACCTTCCTCAGAGTTGGCATCAAAGTCATTCAGTAACCATCTTACAGCTTCAGGTATTTTTTTGGTTGGTAGCTTGATTACTTTGTCTGCAATAAAGCCACGTCCGTGTTCATCAATGCCGCCCCCTAATACTACCTGAAGTGCCGGAATAATTGATTTTCCATTTTTAATAGAGCTTCCGTGAAAACCTATGTTGGCAATCATGTGCTGGCCGCATGAGTTCATACAACCGCTTATTTTAATATGAATATCAGCATCCGCAATCAGAGAGTGGTATTCGTTGCTGATCATTTTTTCCAACTCTTCTGCCACACCTGTGCTGTTGGTTACGCCAAGGTTACATGTGTCAGTGCCAGGGCAGGCGGTAACATCAATAATGGTATCAGCACCAGGTGCTGCAATTCCAAGGTGATTCAGAACGTAATGCAAATATGGCAAGTATTCTTTTCTTGCGTATTTGAGCAGCAGTCCCTGGCCGACAGTTACACGGATGTCGTCAGCAATGTAGCCTTTAGTTAACCTTACAAGCTCGCGTGTTTTTTCAGCATTAATGTTACCTAGTGGCAGACGTACTTTGATAGCATAAAAGCCTTTTTGTTTTTGCTCAAATACGTTTGTGTCAAGCCATTTCTGGTATTCCTGCTCATTGGTGATTTTTACATCGGGGGTTTCCCGTTTTTCTGGTATTTCCACAGCAATAGCTTCTGTTTCAATCGGGTAAGTTTTGAATGCATTAGCTGTTTGCTCCTGTTTAACCAGTTCCATGAACTTTTCTAGTCCGAGACCTCTTTTTGGATCTATAAGGAATTTTAATCTGGCCTTGTGTCTTTTCTCACGCTCACCATAACGGTCAAAAACCCTTAAGCCAGCCTCCATGAACGGAATGATTTTGTCTGCAGGCAGAAATTCGTAAGCTGTTTGAGCTATGAAAGTCTGAGCTCCCAGACCTCCGCCAACTACTACTTTAAAGCCCTTTATGCCATCCTGGATTTTTGGAATGAAGCCAAAGTCATGGATGTATGTAAAAGCAGAATCTTTTTCACTTGAAGAGAAAGCAATTTTTATTTTCCTTCCCATGTCTTGGCATATAGGGTTTCTCAGGAAGAATTCAGAGGCAGCATGTGCATAAACTGCAACGTCAAATGGTTCTTCCGGATCTATTCCAGCCATTGAAGAGGCGGTGATAGTTCTTACAGTATTACCGCAGGCTTCTTTGGTTGTTACTCCTGTCTCTTCCAGTTTTGCCCACATTTCAGGTGTGTCTTCCAAGTGCACATAGTGCAGCTGAATATTTTGCCTTGTTGTAGTATGCAGGTTTCCATTAGTGTATTCTTCAGAGAGGTCAGCTATACGTATCAGCTGCTCGCCGGTAAGCTTACCGTAAGGTAGTTTAAGGCGGAACATCTGCACGCCAAGCTGACGTTGCCCATATACACCGCGAGCCAGTCGGAACGCTTTGAATCGCTCCTCCTGGATCTCTCCTTTTTTAAACTGTGATATCTTTTGTTGTAGCTCCTGAATGTCTTTTTGAGCTGCTTTGGAGATCTTTTGGTCTAGTACTATGCTCATATCACTACTTTTTTAAATTTTTTAAAATTCTTTTAATAAAAAAAGGCCTCTTCTGAGTATCCGGAAGAGGCCTTTTGATGCTTTTTATTCCTGACCGGATACAATTATTCCTTCATGTGCTTACAACAAGTACAACACATACAGAAAATGACGTTATTTAACACTTGCCTCATTTTGATGCTCTCAATGCGTTTTCTATGTCTTCCAGTATATCATTTACATTTTCCAGGCCTACTGATATCCTTACCAGTCCTGGAAGTATGCCTACCTCAGCCCTCTCCTCATCAGTAAGTTTTGAGTGAGTAGTTGAAGCAGGGTGTGTGGCAATAGTTCTGGAATCTCCCAGGTTAGCTGTAAGAGACATCATTTTGAGGCTATTCAAAAACTTACGGCCACGATCGAATCCTCCAGTGACTACAAATGAAACTAGTCCACCACCCAGTTTCATTTGCTTTTTAGCTAACTGACTTTGTGGGTGAGATCCTAAAAACGGATATTTTACCAGCTCAAGCTCGTCGTGCCCTTCCAGATATTCGGCTATTCTTATAGCACTGTCGCAGTGACGATCCATTCGTACAGCCAGGGTTTCGAGGCTTTTACTTAGCAACCATCCGTTAAAAGGTGACAGTGAAGGTCCTGTATGTCTGGTGAAAAACCTGATTTCATCGATCAGTTCTTTTGTGCCCAATATTGCCCCGGCAATGGTTCTGCCTTGCCCGTCTATAAACTTGGTGGCAGAGTGTGTTACCAGGTGTGCCCCATATTTGGCAGGTTGTTGCAAATACGGAGTAGCAAAACAGTTATCAACGTTTAAGATCAGGTTATGCCTTTTGGCTAGTAGTCCAAGCCATTCCAGATCAATAATATCTAAGCCAGGGTTTGAAGGTGTTTCAACAAAGATCATTTTGGTGTTGGGTTTGATCTTGTCTTCCCACTCATCCTGATTGTTGATATCTGCGTAAGTATGCTCAATTCCCCATTTAGGGAATACCTGCGTGAAAAGCTGATGTGTAGAACCGAAAACAGATCTTGAAGCCAATATGTGATCGCCGTTCTTCAAAAGAGCTGCCATGCTGCTAAACATTGCAGCCATTCCTGAGGCAGTGGCTATACCATCTTCTGTGCCCTCCATAGCGCAAAGCTTGTTGATAAACTCTGTGTTGTTAGGGTTAGAAAACCTTGTATATATATTGCCATCCAGTTCATCTGCAAATAATGCACGGGCTTGTTCCGCATCTTCAAAAGTAAAACTTGACGTCATGTAAACAGGTACGGAGTGCTCATTATACCCTGAGCGCTCACTCTGGTTACGTATGGCTTTGGTTTCAAAATGTTTGTATTCGGGCATGTTCAATCTTTCTGTTTTAATTTATGAGGCATGTAGCCACTGTTGTTTTTCTGATAACTCATCGTTTGTCTCTTCATAATCGGGGTCAGGTACGCAACAATCTACCGGACAAACGGCTGCGCATTGAGGCTCTTCATGAAAGCCTACGCATTCGGTACATTTACCTGAAACGATATAGAAAAAACTGTCTGAGACAGGCTCCTGTTGTTCATCTCCGGGGGTGACTGAGCCGTCTTCGAGCTCTACCTCCGAAAGTTCAGTGCCGTCACTCCACGACCACTCTTCGCCACCTTCGTAGATGGCGGTATTGGGGCATTCTGGCTCGCAGGCCCCGCAGTTAATGCATTCTTCAGTTATTAATAGTGCCATGTTAAATGTTAGGTTTTAGGTGTTTTAGGTATTAAAAATTTGTCTTGGATTTGGGGAAATGACATATGTTTATCCCCGTGCGTTGAAGGATGTTAACGCACCTGTTGATCAAGGGCCAAAGTGTTATGTTGCTTTAGCCTAACAGGTACAACAACAACAGCAACAACATATATTTATGTTGCCGTGCTTTGAAAAAGAAATATGTGATACCTGACCCTGCCGGTGTTTCTGTAACTCTAAGTAAGATAGATTTGAATTGTTCATTTTTTAGCCAATTTATATTCTCCCATTTCGCCACCTGACGAACATTCAGGATCAGGATTTGGCACCTGTATCACTTTTGATTGATGGTTGCCAGAGGGTCTTAGAGCCTGTCTCTCACCTCATTCTTTATAAATCAACTACTACAGAGTAGGTAATTGATGTTACAAATATAAAATTGTAAAAGTTAGAACTGCAAACTTTTCTGGAATTTTATTTTCATATAAGAAGAAATGTCGTCGATTTAACATTTAAAAACAATGTATAAAACAACTATTTTCATGAATGGGTATTATAAAATAACGAATTATTCCACATATTATAATTGGATTAATTCCTTTTTAGGTAATATTGAATAAGCCAAGGTTTTTAACTAAAAGAACTGATTAAATTAAAATATAGGAGCTATGGGAATAGACGTTAAACTACTAAAAAAGGTGTGCGAAGCACCTGGTGTTCCTGGTTATGAAAGTAGAATAAGAAATATTGTACTTGAAGAGATAGAGTCATTGGTAGATGCTGTTGAGGTGGATAACTTAGGTAATGTAATCGCTTTTAAGAAAGGAGCGTCAAGTGAGAAAAGAGCCATGGTAGCGGCTCATATGGATGAAATAGGCTTTATTGTTACTCATATTGATGATAAAGGGTTTGTTCGTTTCACCACATTAGGAGGTTTTGATCCCAAAACACTTACTGCTCAACGTGTAATTATCCATGGTAAGCAGGATGTAATGGGAGTGATGGGGACAAAGCCCGTACATGTTATGAGTCCGGAAGAGAAGACAAAGATGCCAAAGGTTCAGGATTACTATATTGATCTGGGTATGACTAAAAGCGAAGTGGAGAAAGTCGTGAGTATTGGTAATCCTATTACCAGAGAGCGTGAGTTGGTCGAAATGGGAGATTGTGTTAACTGTAAGTCTATTGACAACAGGGTATCGGTATTTGTGCTCATTGAAACATTAAGATCTATTAAGAAGTTACCCTATGATACATATGGGGTGTTCACCGTGCAGGAAGAAGTAGGAATTAGAGGTGCTAATGTTGCTGCTCATACGCTTGATCCTGATTTTGGATTTGGCCTGGATACAACAATTGCATATGACCTGCCAGGTGCTCAGGCGCACGAAAAGGTGACATCATTGGGAGAGGGAACGGCCATAAAAATAATGGATGCAATGACCATCTGCGATTACAGGATGGTAGATTATATGAAAGAAATTGCTGACAAGTTCATGATCAAATGGCAGCCTGAGCTCTTGACAGCTGGAGGTACGGATACTGCTGGAATACAGCGCATGGGAAAAAGAGGGGCTATTTCAGGGGCAGTTTCTATACCTACAAGGCATTTGCATCAGGTGATAGAAATGGCGCACAAAGAAGATATTGAAGGTAGTATAAAATTACTGAAAGCGTGCCTGGAGTCATTAGATCAGTATGATTGGGCGCACAAGTAAACGTATTGAAAAATTGAAATCATGAATATAAAAAAATATTGCTCGGCTTTAATATTTGTGCTGAGTTTGTTTATTGGGTTCTCTTCTTCTGGGCAAAAGAAGACATCTAAACCTGTTCGTATCAGTGGGGTAGTGCTGGATGCTGATGATCGAAAAGAGGTGCCGTATGTAAGTATCCGAATTGCTGGTACTATGTATGGTACAGCTGCTGATAATAATGGGTACTTTTCGTTGTTCATTAATCCGGGTGATACTTTGTTGTTTACTTCCATTGGCTATAGAGATGCCACCTTTGTCATGCCATATGACCTCAATTCAGAGCAGTATTCTCTGGTGCAGCTTATGAGGAAGGAAACCGTTATGCTGAGTGAAGTAGTAGTGTTTCCATGGCCCGATATCAAAACCTTTGAGAGCGCTTTTCTTGACGTTAAACCTAAGCGCAATATGGATGATCTCGTGTTTGAAGTGCAGAGAGATATTAAGAAAACGGTTAAGGACAATGAGGAGTATGAGTACTATTCTGACCAGATGCGTTATAATAGACTATATGAACTTCATGGTGTTATTCCTCCCAATAACTTTCTAAACCCTATTAGGTGGGTAAACTTTATACGAGATGTGAAGCAGGGTAAGTTTGAAGAAAAGAAAAAGGATAAGTAATAGTTAATTGGAGAAGGTTGATGGTGCCAGCTATCAACCTTTCCTTTGCTAGAGGATGCTTTTACCTACCCAATGGCCTGCGAAAACTGCAAGAAGACCCAAAGTCAGGCTGACAAAAATGTAAATGAAGGCTGTAGGAACCAATTTTTGGTTGATGAAAAAAAGATTTTCATACGCGAAGGTGGAAAAAGTAGTGAAACTACCACAAAAACCTACTGCTAATAGAAGTCTCATGGTATCATTGGGTATATTGTTTTTCAGTAGAAAACCTGTAATAATTCCCAGTATAAAACTTCCGATAACATTTACAGTAAGTGTACTTACTGGGTATATTGACGGGAATCGTTTATCAATGAGTATGTAAGTCAGGTAGCGGGCTATGCTCCCCATAAAACCACCAAGGCCGACAATGAGTACATTCTTAAACATACTTTAAGATCGCATTTTTTTTGCACATTTCTTTTTTAAGTAATTGACCACTTTGGGATAATCCGTGTGTTCCTGATAAGAAAGTGATAATTGCTTTTTATCGTCAAACTGGATTTCAAGCTCTTTATATGTGCCAGTGGCTGTTTTTACCTGAGTTTCCTTCCAGTAATCTATATCTTTTATTTTGTAGCTCTTTTTCTTGAAGCGGGTAGGGAAGGTAATATCCAGTTTTTCCTTGCCTATGGCTATTATCTTATATCCGAATATAACTTTGGCGGCAAGACCTAGAGATAAAGGGAACAGGATAATAACAATAACATATTGATACCAGGCTATATCGCTATTGTCAATCATGAAGGAAGCCGTGTAGATGGCCACGGCTAGGCTTATTGCAATGAACAGACCAAGAGAAAAAAGAGTGCCTACTTTAGGTTTGGCTACTATCATAAGGTTAAAATTTGGTGCAAAGAAAAGAAAAGGAGTAAAATAAGGCATCGTTCTAAAGAACAATTTGAGTGTTTAGACTTGTGAAAATCTCATACTTCATTAAAAGCAATGCTTAACCTTGGTGAAATTGTTTTAAGGGAAATGGTAGGATGGCTTTTGTTCTAGCACTGTATCGAGGCTTTTTTTTAAGATCTCACCCATTGAATTGCATCCTAGAAAATCTCTGTTTTTATAATGACGAGCAAGCTCCTGCCTTAAAGTATATACATTTTCAATGGGTGAGATCTCGTCTTCACTCATGGCTTTGAGTAGTTCTTCTATTTTTATCTTGCTGGCCTTTAGTCTAGTAGCGATAAGTGAGCGTTCTTCCTTTTGGTATTGTTTTACTGTTTCAGGAGTCATACACTTTATCCCTATTTCTATTAGAGGATTGTTTTGTTTGAAATATTGGGGTAGATAAATAGATTTCCTTCCTTCGTAGGATTGTTGATCAAAATCGATGGCTCTTATTCTGTAATCCACTTCCTCGAAGTCAGGAGTGATATCAATCACAAAATTACTGGAGTGCATGTCTCCTAATAGCCTTACAAAGCATCTTTCGTTAAACTTTACAAATTCTTTAGCCAGTCGGATTTTGTTAAGATTTTTATCATGGAGATGATATTTCATAAACTGATCTCCAGGGATACCTATGATGTGCTCTTCAATGAGTGTATCGCCGTCTACAAAATAGCTCATACGATTAGGGGATAGCAGGTGCTCTAATTCGAGGCCGTATATCCTGGAGGCATCGGCAGTTTTGATATAGAAGTAATCAAAGTTATCATTGATGCGGTTAACTATTCTTACCCGAAAAGGTTGAGTGTTGCCATAAACACAAAGGTCAATCCGGTCTACAAATAAGTGCTGCATAACTGACAGGTCGCCATCAGCCTTGAGAATAGCATATATCTTTTTTAGACTGTGATGAATATGCTTCATGTCATCCTGAGGGTAGAAAACAGATTCCCAAAGAGTGTCTTTATTGTTTTTGTCGAGCAGAGGAATGGAATTATCATACCTGAGAAGATCACTATACTTAATGGGGAGCCTTATTTCCCGGTCGTTGTCAATTAGGTAGTTGCGAAGGTTTTCGCTGATCTTATAGATGTTTTTCTTCTTGTCTATTATGGCCATCTGCTCCTGAGTCGTTTTATTGGTGAATATAAGCTTTTATTGTCGTTTAGAGAAAGTGGAGAATCTTGTATTCTTATAATCTTAAGCGGGGATATAGTCTCTTTTTGGGATTCAATTCCCAAAAGAAGTTCACCTTATTATTAAAGGTAAATTGTAAGTGTCTGATTTTCAGTTGAAAAATAATATTGTGTCAATTGGTACACATGTTGAATATATTAAAGCATAAAATGGTGAGATGAAAAGAGAATGGGAAGCCAGAAAGCTCATTCTCTTCAAAATATAAATGTTGGCGCATTAATACCTAAATAGTTGGTTTTTTTAGGCTGGTCCGGCTGCTAAGCAGTCGGGCCTTTTTTATTTTGTGCTCAAAAGTTTTTTAACTTCCCTGTAACCTTTTAAATCAGGTTCAGTATCCAACCCTGAAAATTCAAAAAAGGTAAAACTCAGGATCAGATGACAGATGAAATGCTCATGATGGCCGTAAAAAACGGAGACCTCCAAAAAGCCTCGGAACTCTTTGATCGCTATCATAAGCCGCTATATAATTTCTTTGTTAAGATCACCTTTGATAGGGATCTTGGCCATGATCTAACCCAGAATGTTTTTTTAAGAATGATCAAATACAGGTCATCATATCGTCAGGACAAACAATTCAGGCCATGGATCTATCAGATGGCCAGAAATATATATGCTGATCATTTTAGAAAAAGTAAGATACTGTATTCAGATTATACCGGGGTGGAAGACCTTAAGAATAGAATTGCTGCTGTAGATGAAGTGATTGAGGAAGATGAAAGGCAGAAGCTACTTTATATTTCGTTGTTCAAATTGTCGCCCGAGCAGAGAGAGGTCCTTATCCTTACAAGGTTTCAGGAAATGAAGTATGAAGAGGTAGCGCAGGTTTTAGACTGTTCGGTCGCCAATGTGAAGGTAAAGGTATACCGGGCAATAAAGCAGCTGAGAGAAAAATATTTAGAACTGGAAAAGATTTAATGTCATGGATGAACAGAAAATGAATGACCTGATGATTGACTATATCGATGGTAATCTCACGGGGGAGCTCAAAGAGTTCGTGACGAAATACATCGAAAAGAACTCTGAAAACAGGCGGAAATATGAGGAGTTGAAAGCAGCTATGTCCCTTTTGGAGCATGATACACAGCTGGAGCCTGACAATAGTCTGAAGACGGATTTTATGTTGGCCTTGATAGAAGAGGTCGAAGCTGAGCATGATCGTAAAGTAAAACCAATTAAGAAAAGTGTATGGAAATTATCACCTTTTCAGTTGGCGGCATCTTTAGCGCTTATCGTGTCAGGAGTATTTATAGGGATGTGGTTAATGAAGGCGGATAGTAATAATCAGCAAATCGCAGAGATAAAAAAAGAGATGGAAGATACTAAGCGTCTTGTGATACACTCTCTCACCGATAATTCATCTGCCAGCCGAAGGTTGCAAGGGGTCAATGCTTCATACTCGATTGGTGATGCAGATGATGAAATAGTGAATGCCTTGATCAGGACTATGAATAACGATGAAAATGCCAATGTGCGGTTAGCAGCAGTAGAGGCACTGGCAAAATTTGCTGATGAGCCAAAGGTGCTGAATGCCCTGATTGAATCTATGGAGACTCAGGCTGACCCTTTAATACAAATTACATTGATCAACTTGATGGTTAAGCTTAAAGAGAAAAAGGCATTGGACGAACTGAAAAGAATTATTGAAGATAAAAAGACCATGGAAACAGTCAAAGATGAGGCTCACATGGCAGTTTTTAAATTATCATGATCGCGAAGTATAAATGTGCACTAAGTATGATGGTGATCGGGACTGAAAATAAATAGGATAACAAAAGATAGAACAGATGAATGCTCAATTAAAAAATGTATTAGGTGTAATTGTATTTACTTTACTAGCGTTGCCGACTTTGGCTCAGCATAAAATAGCCATGACTTCAGGAATGTTGGAGTTGAAGGAGTTGACCAACGTTGCTGTTGAAGGATACTCTGGGAATGAGGTCGTAATCGAGACAGCCGGCTCATATAAAATACCGGAGCGGGCGAAGGGCCTGAAGCCCGTAAATGGCATGGGTTTGACTGATAACACGGGGATAGGTCTTTCAGTAAAAGATGAGGGTAAGGATCGTAAAGTGGTGCAACAGGTCGCACGGAATAACGATGCTAAATATCTTATTAAGGTGCCAAAAGGAGTGAAAGTAAAGTATGTTAATTCCAGTATACACGGTGATGATTTTCAGGCAAAGAATATTGCAGGTGAAATGGAAGTGCAGACACTAGGCGGTGATATTAAGATGATCGATGTTACAGGGCCAATGACGGTAAACTCAGTGCATGGGAATGTTGATGTAGTTTTCACTAATGTATTTCAGGACTTGCCCAGTAGTATAGCTACGGTGCATGGAGATCTGGATGTGACCCTGCCCAAATCCACTAATGCAAATTTGAGTTTGGCAACTAATTGGGGAGAGGTGTACTCTGACCTTGACATCAAAGTGGAGAATGCTGATGGTATGAAAGTGTACGGAGATAAAAAGATTAGTGGGAAACTAGGGAGTGGAGGTGTAAACTTATCGCTGTCAGCTACGCATGGTAATGTTTATCTCAGAGGCAAGTAAAACCTTGGTCAGGTTTTAAAAACTAATCTGATAACAACAATACAACAAAGTGCCTTTCCTGTTCGCATTCCTTGCAGGGCAGGAAAGGTGCACTTTCTCAAAACATTTACTAAGGTCTAAACTCAACAACAATGAAAAATTTACTGATCGCAGTGCTTTTTGTGTTGCCTGGTATTTTATATTGCCAGACAGAAATTAACCAGTCTTTTGATGCTTCAGCAGTTAGTTCTATTAGTTTGAATTTTACATATCCAGAATTGATACAGATTAAAACATGGGACAAAAAAGAGTTGCTGATTAAAGGAACGGTTATGATCAATAATGGTGAAAATGACAGTGCTTTTAAGCTCAAATCAACACATGATAATAGTAAGCTTGTCATTAACTCTGAAATAGAAAATCTCGACGATCTCCCTAAGAAAATAACGGTCAAGAAAGATGGAGAGACTTATGTGTTTAATACAGATAACTGGAATGATCCGGAGTTAAAGAAATTTTATAAGGAGAATGGGCAGGGGCATGAATATGTCACACATGGTGTTCATAAAGAGATAAAACTGGAAATTTTCGTACCATCAAACAAAGCACTTGAAGTCAATGCAAAATATGGTATTGTTGAGGTGCTTTATTATGAAGCTTCGTTGGAAATCAATGCAAAATATGGTGGAGTTGATGTTAGCGTTTCTCCGTCTTCACGGCGTAACATACAGGCTCGAACAAAATTTGGGGAGATATTTACCAATCTGGGCGATGATTTTGAATATACGCGAAGTGATGTACTTGATTATGGGAAATGGATCGTAGTGTCCAAAAAATTAAATGGAGGTGGAGTAAAGTGCTATTTAGAGTCTAAGTATGGCAATGTTTATATCAGGAAATAGAAAACCGCCTCGAAAGGTTTTTGATAGATATTTCTGACTTGTTTGAGGTGTTTAAATGAAGATGAAACTTTCGAGGAAGCCTCCTATTAAATTAATTCCTTCGTTTGTTAGTGGGTTTTTAAATGATCAACCCTTTTTTGTCTTTCGTCAAGTGAAAATTTTCCTGATCCAGTAATAAATACCAAGATCAATAACGCTAATATGATAACTGCCATGGGTAATTCCATATAGTTATCGGAAGTAAGCATCATTTTATAATTAAAAATGACTGCTCCGGCAAGTATGGGGATGTTCAAAAAGCTCATAAGCCGGGTGTAAGCTCCTAGAATAAGAATTATTCCACATACCAAATGAACGAAAACGATAACCTGTCCGAGGTGTGCTGCAATGAAAATCCAGCCCACCGAGGCTATGTTTTCCGTAAAACTTTCAAAATTGATGGTAAAAATCGCTCCCTTGTAAACGATAAACAATCCTACCGCAATTCTAAGGAAATCTACCCATATCGGAGGGTGGATAGAATCCAGCCAATGGTTGAATTTATTGACCATAATGATTCTATTTTATCTATATATAATTTAGACAATATTACTGAGAAAATCAATTCCTGGATGTGTGATAAGTTTGGAGAAGGAAAAAGACCAGAGAAGGGTTAGTCTATGATGGTTGTTTCGATTGAAGAGCTAAGACAGGCTACAGGGCTTTAGTGTGAGCCCTGTAGCCTGTTTTAATCTTAGGATGGAAATTGGATTATTCTTGAGTCTGAATATCCTTAAGTTGGTCTTTTGCGTTTTTCATAGCGCTCAACATCAATTTTCTGACTTTTTCTATTTCAGCTTTTTGCAGTGTGTAGTAGTTTATCACTTGCTCATGATCCTCTACGTTATCCTGAGGTTCAAAATCGCGCATCCATTGCATCATTGCTTCATCTGCCTCTTCTAGCTTCTTTATGCCATTTTCTAGCGCCTGGAGAACTTCTTTATTGCTGTCCTTCTTTTCTCTGACCAGATCCAGTTTTACCTGAAGTTCACCTTTTAGTTTCATCATATTGTCCATTTGAGGCATCACTTCATCGTGTACGGCCATCACTTCGTCATATAATGCCTTTTCAGCCCTTTCTTCTGCAGGCAATTCCTTGTCTTCAATGGTTATGTCTTCCGAACTCTGTTTTTTGCCTTCTCCGCATGATGAGGCAAATACTCCCAATGTTGTGCAAAGGCAGATGGTGTATATTAGTTTTTTCATGATTTTGATTTTGGTTCTGACAAAAATATTGATTAGAAAAATTTCATACAAGCAACTATGTAATTAGCCTTATTTTTTAAATTATTTTCCGATATTGTTGTCCTTAGAATATATAATCTTATAACTACTATGACTGAAGTCAAAAGGACAAACAAAAATAAGTATTTCATTGGGGCGGGTATAGGCGTTGTTGTCGTGCTACTTGCATTTTTTTATTTTAATCGGACCGGTAAAGCAGGTAGTATTGAAGAAACTAAGGTAAACCCTGCCTTTTCAGCGTATATCTCCTCGTACACGGCAGGAGTGGTTTCCTCGAGTTCAAGTGTTCGTGTTCGTCTTGCAATGGATGTTGCTGATTCTACCCAGGTTGGTCAGGAAACGGACAAAGATGTCTTCAGTTTTGATCCAGGTATAAATGGTAAGGCTGTTTGGGTTGACTCAAGGACGGTGGAATTTCAACCTTCGGAAAGACTTAAGTCAGGGCAGATTTATCAGGTTAAGTTTCATCTGGCAAAAGTTGCTAAAGTTGCAGAGGATCTGCAGGAGTTTGAATATCAGTTTCAGGTAGTAGAACAGAACTTTGATATAGAAATTGAAAATATCGAAACTGTTGATAAAACCACACTCAAGGAGCAGCAAATTGTTGGGGTGGTATACACAGCAGATGTAGCAGACAATGAAGATGTTGAAAAAACGGCTCAGGCTGTACAAGATGGAACAACTCTTCCTATGGCATGGAGTCATAACCAGAATGAACATAGATTTATCATAGGAGATGTCAAACGTAAAGATCAGAAAAGTACGGTTAGTGTCAGTTTGGATGGGTCTCCATTAGATGTCGAAAAAAAATTGAATGAAGAGGTAGTAATCCCTGCTTTAGGTGATTTTACTATGGTTGATGTTAAGGTGGTACAAAGCCCGAATCAATATCTTATACTGCAGTTTTCTGACCCTATAAAACCAAAGCAAAACCTTGAAGGGCTTATTACCATTCAGGGGTTACGTACTTTGGACTTTGATATCAAAGGGAATCAAGTCCTTATTTACCCTCCGGTAAGACAAACAGGGGAAAAAACAGTTACAGTCTCTCCTGGTATTAGGAATATTCTCGACTATAAAATGAAATCGGGAGATTCAAGGAACATTACCTTCGCCCAACAGAGTCCGGCAGTGAAACTGGTTGGGCAAGGAAATATCCTTCCAAGTTCTGATGGTTTGATCTTTCCATTTGAGGCAGTAAGCCTGAAAGCTGTTGATGTTGAGATTATTAAAATATATGAAAACAATGTAATTCAGTTTTTGCAGACTAATGATTTTGATGGCAATCAACAACTTAGAAGGGTAGGAAAACCAGTGTTGCGCAAAACTATTCCTTTAAATACTTCAGGTATTGTTGATCTTGGAAAGTGGAATCGCTTCACCCTGGATATTTCAGAGTTGATAAAAACAGAGCCTGGAGCAATATATCAGGTGCGATTAAGCTTCAGAAAGCACCACTCAGCTTACTACTGTGGCGAAACTGAGGCTGAAGAAAATATGGTTCCTCTTGAGGAACAGGCCTGGGAGAATGATGAAGACGAGTTTAATGCTTATGATTCTTACGAATCTTATCACTATGATCCTGAATATCGCTGGGATGAGCGGGACAATCCATGTCATGTTTCATATTATAGTAGCTACGGTAGAGATAAAAGTGTGAAAAGAAATGTATTGGCCTCTGACCTCGGTATGATTGCCAAGCGAGGTAATAGTGGTGAATTAATGATTGCCGTTACAGACCTGAAAACGACAGAGCCTATAGCAGGTGTTCGGGTGGATGTCTATGACTTTCAGCAGCAAGTACTAGCTTCTGCCATTACTGATGCTGATGGTTTTGCAGTGATGCCTCTCAGTAAAAACCCGTTTGTAGTAGTAGCCAGTAGAAATAGTGAGAAAGGATATCTGAAAGTGAACGATGGCGCTTCTTTGTCATTAAGTAATTTTGATGTTTCTGGTTCAAAAATTGAAGAGGGGCTAAAGGGCTATATCTATGGCGAAAGAGGTGTATGGAGACCCGGAGATACACTGCATTTGACCTTTGTATTGGAAGATAAGCTTAAGAAACTTCCAGAGACCCATCCTGTAATATTTGAGTTGTATAATCCTTCTTATCAGTTAGACCGGAAAATGGTTCGTTCCACAGGTGAGAATGGCTTTTACAACTTTAGTGTGCCTACTAGTGCAGAAGCACCCACCGGTAACTGGTCTGCTAAAGTAAAAGTTGGTGGTGCAGAATTTTCTGAGCGGATCAAAATTGAAACGGTAAAGCCTAACAGGTTAAAGATTAACCTTGACTTTGGAAAGGATAAAATAACCTCAGAAGATAGTCAGGTCAAGGGAGACCTTGAAGTGAAGTGGCTACATGGAGCACCTGCACGAAACCTAAAAGCCGAGTTTGAAGTACTG
Source organism: Fulvivirga marina (assembly GCF_016775155.1). Taxonomy (GTDB): domain Bacteria; phylum Bacteroidota; class Bacteroidia; order Cytophagales; family Cyclobacteriaceae; genus Fulvivirga; species Fulvivirga marina. The sequence continues at coordinate 640,035 of NZ_JAEUGD010000042.1, forward strand.
CTGGTTCCTTCAAAGACGAAATTTGATAAATTTCTGGCGTATAATTTTGATGATCCTGCAAGAGACTTTCAGAGTGAAAGCCAAAAGGTTTTTGAAGGTTATGTGAATGACGATGGTAAAGCAACTGTAAATGCTAACCTGTCTACAGAATCTGCAGCGCCTGGTATGTTAAAAGCTTTCTTTAAAGGTAAAGTATTTGAAGAGGGTGGTAATTTCAGTATCGATAACTTTTCAATGCCTTACTATCCTTATAACTCATTTGTGGGTATGAAGCTTCCTGAATCCAAATCATGGAGCAGGTTGTTCTACAATAAGCCTAATCAAATTGATATTGCCACCGTTAATGCAGAGGGGCAGCCGATTTCAAGAAATAATTTGGAGGTAGAAGTTTATAAGCTAGGCTGGCGCTGGTGGTGGAATCAGGATGGAGAGTCGGTAGCCAATTACATTAGCCGTAGCAGCATGGACCCCAAAGTAAAGGGTAAAGTTAATACTACCAATGGGAAGGGTACATTTAAATTTGAGTTAGATGACTGGGGAAGGTACTACGTTAGAGTATGCGACCCCGTTAGCGGACATTGTACAGGAGAAATACATTACACATCATGGGGCGGAGATGGAGGCAGTGTGCCCGGTGGTGCTACCATGTTAAACTTCACTTCTGACAAACAGAAATATCAGGTAGGAGAAAAAGTTACCGTTACCATACCAAGTAGTAATCAGGGGCGAGCTCTTGTAAGCATTGAAACAGGCAGCAGAGTACTGGAGACACATTGGGTGCAGACTCAAAAAGGAGAAACTACCTTTACATTTGAAGCATCCGGAGAAATGGCTCCTAATATTTATGTCTTTGTCACCTTGCTTCAAAAGCATGAGCAGACGGTGAATGACCTGCCAATTCGTATGTATGGAGTGATACCGGTTGCCGTTGAAGATCCCAAAACAATTTTAAAGCCGGTAATCCAGATGCCAGATGTGCTTGTGCCTGGTGAGGAGGTGACCATTAAGGTTTCCGAGGAGGCTCAAAAGAAGATGACTTACACCGTGGCAGTGGTGGATGAAGGACTTCTTGATCTTACTAAATTTAAAACGCCTAATCCATGGTATACTTTCTATGCTCGAGAGGCACTTGGTGTGAAAACCTGGGATTTGTATGAATATGTTCTGGGGGCGTTTGGTGGTAAGCTGGAAAGGCTGCTCGCTATTGGTGGTGACGATGAAGGTGTAGAAAAGCCTAATACAAAAGCCAACAGATTTGAACCTGTAGTCAAATATCTGGGGCCGTTTACGCTGGAGAAAGGAGAGATCAATACCCATAAGTTTATAATGCCGCAATACATAGGTTCTGTCAGAACGATGGTGGTTGCAGGCTATGAGGGTGCTTATGGCAGCGCAGAAAAGGCAACTCCGGTGCGTCAGTCGTTGATGGTATTAGGTACTCTGCCAAGGGTATTGGGCCCTGAAGAAACGGTTAAGCTTCCGGTTACAGTCTTTGCTCAGGAGCAGAGTGTGAAAAACGTAAAAGTGAAAATTGAAACAAATGACCTAATAGAAATTGTGGGATCTGCCACTCAATCGGTTACTTTTAATGAGGTTGGCGATAAGGTGATATACTTTGATTTAAAAGTCAAACCTCAGTTGGGGATAGGAAACGTCGATATCGTAGCTACATCGGGAGGTAAAACAGCGAATCATCACATTGAACTTGATGTGAGAAACCCAAATCCGCCTGTGGTGAAAGTGATGGATGCATTGCTGGAAGCAGGGCAGGCCTGGAATACAAATTTCGATCTTGTGGGTATGTCAGGTACAAATACTGCGACGTTGGAAATATCTAACATTCCTCCTATCAACCTTGAGAAGAGATTGAAGTACCTCATTAGGTACCCTCATGGTTGTATAGAGCAAACAACATCTTCAGTTTTTCCTCAGCTTTACCTTACGGATATTACAGAGCTCAATGACGCTGAAAAGGCAAAAATTGAGTCAAACATCAAAGCTGGTATCGAGCGTCTGAAAACCTTCCAGAAGAGTGACGGAGGATTCTCTTACTGGCCGGGAGGGGAAGACTCCAATAGCTGGGGATCAACATATGCAGGTCATTTTCTCGTAGAGGCTGAAAAGCGTGGATATAACGTGCCGGGAAATATGCTCAGACAGTGGAAGCGCTATCAGAAGCGGAAAGCGGCAGAATGGAGGGAAAGAAGTAACAGCTACTACAGTTCGGAATTAATGCAGGCCTATCGCCTTTACACCCTGGCTCTGGCGGGAAATGCGGAAACGGGAGCTATGAATCGTTTGAGAGAAAAGGGTAATCTATCTTCAGCCGCAGCGTGGAGGTTAGCGGCTGCTTATGTGAAAGCAGGTCAAAAAGAGGCTGCAGAGAAACTGGTGGAAAACCTGGAGACAGTGGTGAAGGACTATCGTGAACTGAGCTATACCTACGGTTCTTCGACAAGAGATGAAGCTATGATCTTGGAAACATTGAGTATGCTGGACCAAAGGAAAAAGGCTGTTCCTGTTTTGCAAAGGCTGTCCGCTGCCCTTGGTGACAACGGCCGTTGGATGAGTACACAAACCACAGCCTATAGTCTGATTGCTATAGGTCAGTTTGCCGGTGGTGAAAATCGCACAAAGGAAATAACTTTCAGCTATAAACTGAATGGAGCGGGAGCTGTAGAGACAGCAACGCAGCTTCCGGTTGCTCAGGCAAATCTCAATGTGCAAAAAGTAAATGGAAACAATATTGAGGTAAACAACCCTACTTCAGGAATCCTTTATGCACGGCTTATTATGGAAGGTACACCTACCAGAGGGCAGGAGCAGGCATCGGAAAGCAACTTGAAAATGAAAGTGTCATATACCAATACCGATGGAGAGTACATCAATCCTGAAACTCTGGAGCAGGGAACGGACTTTGTAGCAGAGGTTACTATTACCAACCCTGGTGTAAGAGGTACATATGAAAATATGGCACTTTCCCAGATCTTCCCGTCAGGTTGGGAGATACATAATGCCAGATTGAATGATATGGAGGACTATACAGCAAAAGATAAGCCCGACTATCAGGATATTAGGGATGATAGGGTTTATACTTATTTTAGTTTAAGGCCCAATGAGAAAAAAACTTTCAGAGTACTGCTGAACTCGAGCTATCAGGGAGGTTACTATATGCCTGCCATCAGCTGTGAAGCTATGTATGATAATACAATCAGTGCAGTTATTGCTGGGAGGGAAGTGAAAGTAATTAAAGCAGGTAGTGATACTCCTTAAATAATTATTAGGCTTCTATAAAAAGGTGCCCGGAGATTCAAGGAAGCTTCGGGCATTTTTTGACCCAACTCCATTATCTTTCTGTCCTGTTGCTGATGTTTTTCTGCTAACAACTAAATGTTGTAGTCACAAAGACCTCTTTCGAATATTAATACCTTTATTATCTATAAATTTTTTTAGAATAATCCAGAAAATAATAATACCTTGCGGATTGATTTTTATGAGTTATGTTTGAAGATTTTCCTGCTTGGTGGGATGCCCTGAGTATAATTGAGAAGATTTATTGGGGGTTTGCTATTCCATTTACTGTTTTATTTGTGCTTCAGATGGTGTTGACCCTCATTGGTGGAGAAGTTGAAACTGAAGGAGGAGCAGATTTTGATATTGAAACAGACCATGGAGCAGGCTTTCAGTTCTTTACTATAAAGAACTTTGTTGCATTCTTTACCATATTTTCATGGACCGGTATCGCCTGTCAGGACGCAGGTCTGAGTATTTTAGGGACTATTGCGGTTTCAGTGATTGCCGGAGTACTCATGATGCTAATCATGGCGGCATTGTTTTATTCCTTCAGCAAGCTTACAAGTAGTGGGACCTTAAAATTGCAAAATGCTAAAGGGGGTGTTGGAGAGGTCTATCTTACGATAAAAGCAAAAAGGGGTAATATAGGCAAAGTGTCTATTATGGTGCAAGGCTCTTTTCGCGAGCTTGACGCCATTACGGATGATGATCAGGACCTTACCAATGGGATGGTTATCACAGTTCGGGATGTTATAAACGGCAATTTATTACTAGTATCTAAAAGTTAACTTCAGTTTCAATGGGTGAATCATTTATTATTATCGTAGCGGCCGTAGCCGTTTTTATTTTCGTCCTTTTAATAGGGCTTTTTAAGCGCTACAAGCGATGTCCTTCCGATAGAATACTGGTTGTTTATGGTAAGGTAGGTAAAGGTGGCGATGATCTGGGGCGTTCCGCCAAGTGTATCCATGGTGGGGCGGCATTTATCTGGCCTATTATTCAGGATTACGAGTTTTTGGACTTGACCCCAAGTTCTATTGAGGTTAATTTGACCAATGCGCTAAGTAGGCAAAATATTCGGGTTGATGTACCCTCAAGATTCACCGTAGGTATTTCTACTGAAGAGGGGGTTATGAATAATGCTGCTGAGCGACTCTTAGGACTTACCCAGCAAAATATACATGACCTGGCCAAAGATATCATATTCGGTCAATTGAGGCTCGTAGTGGCCACAATGGATATAGAAGAAATTAACAGCAACAGGGATAAATTCCTGGCTAACGTGGCGTCCAACGTTGAAGCTGAATTGAAAAAGATCGGCTTGAAGTTGATTAACGTTAACGTAACAGATATAAAGGATGAGTCCGGTTACATTGAGGCGTTAGGTAAAGAAGCTGCTGCAAAAGCTATAAATGATGCACGTAAAAGTGTAGCGGAAAAGACCAGAGATGGTATGATTGGTGAGGCCAATGCCGTGCAGGAGCAAAGGGTTAAAGTTGCTGATGCAGATGCAGGAGCCGTGGAGGGTGAAAACCTAGCCAAAATTAAAGTGGCTCAATCGGATGCTTCGAGGAGAGAGAAGGAAGCAGAGGCACAGAAAATAGCCATAGCTGCTGAAAAAGTTCAGGCGGCGAAGGCACTAGAAGAGGCGTACGCCGCAGAGCAGGAAGCTGAAAATGCAAGGGCCACAAGAGACAAAGCTTCGCAAACCGCTGATATTGTAGTGCCTGCCGAGATTGATAAACAGAAGGTGGAAATAGCCGCAGAGGCAGAAGCTGAGATGATAAGGAGAAAAGCAAAGGGTGAGGCTGATGCTATTTTATTTAAAAAACAAGCAGAGGCGCAAGGTCTCTATGAAGTACTTACTAAGCAGGCTCAAGGTCTGGAGCAAATAGTGAAGGCAGCAGGAGATAATTCTAAGGATGCTGTGTTGTTGTTGGTTGCAGACAAGCTGCCTGAACTCGTAAGAATGCAAACTGAAGCCATCAAGAATATCAAGATTGATAAAATCACTGTATGGGAAAATGGTAGTGAAAAGGATGGTAAAACATCAACGGCGAATTTCATATCAGGAATGTATAAATCAGTTCCTCCGTTACAGGAGATGTTCAATATGGCTGGTATGGAGCTTCCTGAATATCTCAAGGGAAAATCATCTGGAGAAATTCAGCAAATGGCAGAAGAAGTAAAGGGAAAGCAGGTTGCAAAAACTCCTGATAAACCCAAAACACCACCTGAAGAAAAAGGTAAAAAGGAGTAGACCCAATACGGGGAATTCTTATGCCCGGAGTTTCAAAGAAGCTTCGGGCATTTTTCTGCCAGGCTCGAATACAGCCACCCTCAGTTCTGTCATCACAACAAGGACAGCGGGAAGTTGTCCCTTTATTCTGCAGAAGCGTACCGGTTAGCTATTCGGATTGAGCTTGTTTCCCATAATAGAAACTTGCTTCTTCATTCGTGCTTCTTTCATGGCAATAAACTGTGCTTTATTTACCAACAACCCTACAGTAAAAGTGTCTGACACTACCCAAAAGCAAGGTCATCAAGCCGCTTTCCTTTGCTTTTTTAATATGACCTGAGCCTTCTCACTAATGACCTCCGCTACCGAACGCTTTTGTATCTTACATTCGAGCCAAGCAATAATGTCAAAATAAATAAAAGCCCTTTTTTCATAAGGATTACTTTGTAATGGGAGAAGCTGTTTTCTCAGTTTCTTAAACTCAGGTATAAGCTTGTCTTCGGTAAATCTATAGCTGAGCTTTTTCAGAAACTTGAGAATATATTTTTGGAAATCATACATATCGTCCTTTTTGAGTAGGAAGCGATAGGTCGATCTGATGTAGTAGTCTATTACATCTACATTGCCAAGTTCGTAATGGCTAATCAGGTTTAGTATTCTGGCAAACGAGTGAATGTCTTCTCTGATATCTACCTTGTCAGAATTGATTATCCGATTCAGCCATGAGATGGCATCGCTGTAGTTGGAGTTTCCAAAATAAAGACAGGCAATTTTATAGTACATGATCATGGTGGAGTGGTTGTCCAGTTGAGTGATGAACTGCTCCAGACCCGGTTTGATCTTGGTGAGTAGCGAAACCCCAAGGTCAAAATCACCCAGCATAAAAAAACGATTGAACTCATGTACATAAGAATATTTTAACAACTTCAACCGGATGTTTTCGTTGATCACGTTTTTGGGAAATTGTCTGATCTCTCGTAATTGTCTGCTGGTTTCTACAAACTCATAATATTTGTAGATTTTATATTGCGCAATCATCAGGTTGTTGATAGCGCTCAAGTACATATCTACTTTGGATATTCTGATCTCCTTGTGCTTGTCAAAAAGGGCTACCCATTTTTTAGCAAACTTATAACCGTTCTCAAAATCCTGGATGAAAAAGTAATAGTTTACAAAAAGACTGTACAGGTTGAGTTTTTCGTTCAGTGAAAGCTCCTCTTCATTGAAGCTGGGCATGCTGATACTGAACATATTCACTATTTTCTCATAATCAGACTTGTTTCTGATAAAGCCTATTTTATAATATAATGAGTTTAGCTTTACTGACAGGTTAGTAAATGAATTGATATTGTTGATCCGGTTGTTTGTGTCCTGCACTTCTTCAATGATCCGGTTTACCCGGTTTTGGTTACCCGGTCCAACCGTTTGGGTAAGTACATTCTTTTCCCATTTTAGTATCTCCAGCTGTAGTTCAAGGTTATCAATCTTATGGGCTTGCTTTTTAGCCTTTTTCAAAACTGTAGCACACTGATCATACAAACTCCTGTTAAATAAAATCTGTGCATGATCAATCATTTCCCTGATCTGAATGTCCAGAACTGTGGATTGGTTATATTGTCTGATACCCTGTAATATCTTTTTATAAAGATGGGCTTTAAGGTTTGAAAGCTGTTTTGGATTAATAGAAGGGTCCTTTTTTAATAATGCCTCTTCATCAAAGTGCCCCTGAGTATCTATCAGATCAAAGAGTCTGATATACTTTTTGTCATGGCCGCTTTCTTCAGCGCTTACAAAGAGTCTGAAATAGCGTTTCTCACTTTTCTTTAGGGACTTTATCAGGTGGAACAAGGCGTCAGACTTCTTCTTTGACATCGTAATTATAAGGTAAATAATATTAGCCCAATTTAGGTAATATTATTGTTTTATGCTAAAAGTATTCTTTTAGAAACTGTAATTAATCGATTTTTAGGTATTTACAGCGGCTGTTATTCCCCATACATTTGATCTAATAAAGTTGATTATAATGAGAAGAAATAGCCTATGAGTAACCGCATTCAAATTTTCGATACTACCCTAAGGGATGGAGAGCAAGTGCCAGGGTGTGGATTGTCTAAGAAAGAGAAGATAATTATAGCGAAAGCACTGGAAGAGCTGGGGGTAGATATCATAGAAGCCGGTTTCCCTATTTCCAGTCCTGGGGATTTTGAGGCTGTCAAAGCTGTGTCAAAAGAGGTTGGAGATGTTACGGTATGCGCTTTGTCACGAGCAGTAGAGAAAGATATAGAGTGTGCAGCAGAAGCACTTAAATACGCAAAAAGGCCAAGAATACATACAGGGATCGGTACGTCGGATCAACATGTATTTACAAAAATACGAACGACCAGAGAAGATATACTTGAGCGTGCTAAAGGATGTGTGCGCTACGCTAGAAAGTTTGTTGGCGATGTAGAGTTTTATGCCGAAGATGCTGGGCGTACCGATAATGAGTTTTTGGCTCAGGTTGTAGAAGCTGTAATTAAAGAAGGAGCAACCGTGGTCAATATTCCTGATACCACTGGTTATTGTTTGCCTGAAGAATATGGTAAGAAGATCAAATATTTGATTGATAATGTTAAAGGAATAGAAAATGCAATAATATCTACCCACTGTCATAATGACCTTGGACTTTCTACTGCTAATAGTATTGAAGCGATCAAAAACGGAGCTCGTCAAATAGAGTGTACTATTAACGGAATCGGGGAAAGAGCAGGGAATACTTCACTTGAAGAGGTAGTTATGATCCTGAAAAAGCATCACTGGCTCAATTTTGAAACCGGTATCAATACACGTCAGATCTATCCGATCAGCCAACTCGTATCAACTACTATGAACATGCCTGTACAGCCCAACAAAGCTATTGTTGGTAGCAATGCATTTGCTCACTCTTCTGGTATTCACCAGGATGGTGTGATCAAAAACAGGGATAACTATGAAATTATCGATCCCGAGGAGGTTGGTGTAAATGAGTCTTCAATCATTTTAACGGCAAGAAGTGGCAGAGCTGCATTGAATTTCCGAATTGGCAAATTAGGTGTGCAGTTGAGCAAAGATCAATTGGAGCATGTGTACCAGAGGTTTTTGCAGGTAGCAGACAGGGTTACAGTTGTCAATGATGCAGAGCTTAAAAACCTCGTCAGTAAATACCTTATCACCAACGTTAATTTTTAAAAAGAGAGTTTCTTATGGCGGGTAAAACATTATTCGATAAGATATGGGATAAACATGTGGTTCATCAAGTAGAAAATGGACCGCAAGCTTTATATATAGACCGTCACTTTATTCACGAAGTGACGAGTCCACAGGCATTTAATGGGTTAAAGGCGCGGGGCATTGGTGTGTTCAGACCAGAAAAGACCATAGCTACTGCTGATCATAATGTGCCTACAGAAAATCAGCATTTGCCAATTAAAGATCAGCTTTCAAGGCACCAGGTAAATACCCTGGTTGAAAACTGTAAAGAGTTTGGAGTTGAGTTATATGGTCTGGGGCATCCTTACCAGGGTATTGTACATGTAATTGGCCCGGAGTTAGGAATCACACAGCCAGGGATGACAATCGTATGTGGTGACAGTCATACTTCTACTCATGGAGCATTCGGAAGCATTGCCTTTGGTATTGGTACTAGTGAAGTAGAGCAGGTGTTTGCCACACAGTGCATTCTTCAGAAGAAGCCTATGAAGATGAAGATACAGGTAGATGGTAAGCTCAAAAAGGGTGTGTTATCAAAGGATATTATACTACACATTATTTCGATGCTAACTACCAGTGGTTGTACTGGGTATTTTGTGGAGTTTATGGGAACAACTATACAGGAATTATCCATGGAAGCTCGCATGACAATCTGCAACATGAGCATAGAAATGGGGGCACGAGGAGGAATGATAGCTCCGGATGAGACCACTTTTAGCTATTTGAAAGGTAGAGAGTTTGCTCCTAAAGGGGACGTTTGGGAGAAAAAGCTTGAATACTGGAAGACCTTAAAAACAGATGAAGATGCTGTTTTTGATAAAGAGTTTTATTTCAATGCCGATGATATTGATCCTATGATCACCTATGGTACCAATCCAGCTATGGGCATTAGCATAACAGGAAATATACCTGCTACATCAAATGGGAGTACTGATCCTAACCTGAAAAAGGCCTTGCAATACATGGACCTGCAAGGAGGTGCTCAATTATTGGGTAAAAAGATAGACTACGTTTTTATTGGTAGCTGTACCAATTCCAGAATAGAGGACCTTAGGCTGGTAGCTGAGTTGGTAAAAGGAAAGAAAAAAGCTGACCACGTACATGCCATGATCATACCAGGGTCACGTCAGGTTGAATTGCAGGCTCGGTCTGAAGGATTGGATAAAATATTGGAAGGTGCAGGCTTTGAGTTAAGGCAGCCAGGCTGTTCCGCTTGTCTTGGAATGAATGAAGACAAAGTTCCTAAAGGGATGTACTGTGTTTCAACCTCTAACAGAAACTTTGAAGGGCGGCAAGGGCCGGGAGCGCGCACTATGCTCGCCAGCCCATTAACGGCAGCAGCAGCTGCTATTAATGGCTATATAACAGATGTAAGAGAGATGATTGATAAATAAAAGCATGGAAAAATTTACAACCCTGACATCAACTTGTGTTCCAGTGCCATTGCAGGATGTGGATACAGATCAGATAATTCCAGCCAGATTCTTAAAGGCAACTACCCGAGAGGGGTTTGGTGACAATCTTTTTTGTGATTGGAGATACAAGGAGGATGGTCAGCTCAATGAAGAGTTTGTGTTGAACGATAAAAAATATAAGGGAGAAATTTTGGTAGCAGGGAAGAATTTTGGCTGTGGATCCAGCCGTGAGCATGCTGCATGGGCCATCTATGACTATGGTTTTAAAGTAGTTGTATCTAGTTTTTTTGCAGATATTTTTAAGAATAATGCATTAAATAATGGCTTGCTTCCTGTACAAGTTACAGATGTTTTTCTGGATCAGGTTTTCGCAACCATTGAGAATGACCCTGAAGCAAAGATTAGAATCAGTCTGCAAGATCAGGAAATAAGCGTTGTTGGATCCAACCTCGTGGAGAACTTCGAGATTAACCCATATAAGAAGCTTTGCCTTCAAAAAGGGTATGATGATATAGATTTCCTTTTGAGCAAAATTGATGAGATCGAAAAGTATGAATTGATGGAGAAGGATTAATGACAGTTGAGACGGTCCTGGGGGAGCTTTTGGTTTGATTTTTCAGGACTGTTTCTTTAACCATGTAAAATATAATATGAAAAAACATATAGCAGTATTATCTGGAGATGGTATAGGCCCGGAAGTAACGGCCCAGGCATTAAAGGTGCTAAAAGCAGTTGGAGAAGTTTATGGCCATGAGTTTGCTTACAAAGAAGCTCTAGTAGGTGCCTGTGCTATTGATGCCACAGGTAACCCGTTTCCGGAAGAGACAGAGCAAGTGTGTCAGCAAGCTGATGCTATTCTTTTTGGAGCTATTGGTCACCCAAAATATGATAACGATCCCAAAGCTAAAGTCAGACCAGAGCAGGGGTTATTAGCTATGAGAAAGAAGCTGGGCCTGTTTTCCAATGTCCGCCCGGTTAAGAGTTATAAAGCACTGTTACCCATTTCCCCACTTAAAGAGGAAATTATAGATGGTACTGACTTTGTTGTTTTTCGTGAGTTGACCGGTGGTATTTATTTTGGGCAGCCTAGAGGTCGTTCTGAGGATGGTAAAAATGCTTTTGATACCTGTGCATACTCAACAGATGAAATTACCAGGGTTTCCAGGTTAGCATTTGAAGCTGCGCAGAATAGAAGAAAGAAAGTGACACTAGTGGATAAAGCCAACGTATTGGCTACTTCCAGGCTATGGAGAGAAACAGTTAAAGAACTGGTGTCAGAATACCCTGATGTAGAACTGGATTTTATGTTCGTTGATAATGCGGCCATGAAAATCATTCAGAACCCGCGTGATTTTGATGTAGTGCTCACTGAAAATATGTTTGGAGATATCATTACTGATGAAGCTTCTGTTATTTCAGGGTCTCTTGGTATGCTGCCTTCAGCATCCATTGGCTTGAACCAGAGTTTATATGAGCCAATTCATGGATCATATCCTCAGGCAGCAGGAAAGAATATTGCTAACCCCTTTGGAGCCATACTTTCAGCAGCTATGCTTCTCGAGTATTCATTTGGGATGATAGAGGAGAGCAAGGCTATCAATGATGCTGTGATGCAGGCCATGGATGAAGGTTTTGTTACTGAAGATATCAATAAAGATCAAGCTAAGGGAACCGAGGAAGTAGGTGATCACGTGACAGAATATATCAAGCAATTGACCACAGTTTAAATATAGGGCTATGAAAAAAAATAATAAATGCAGTTGCGCTTTCAGGAATTTTTTGCCTAGCTTTATTTCAAGAAATAAAAATGAAGAACCAGAATACCATCATATCACTAGTCATTATTAGCGTCATTATTATGATAGCGACAGGGGACTGGTGAACATAGGTATATCTAAAAATATGTAAAGCGCCATCCCCTACGGATGGCGCTTTTTTTATGTCCAATTTTTAATAAACAACTTCTAAAGCCATGTATTACAACGACGACACCATAGTTTTCCACGACGGAAAATGGCTAAAAGCCGGAGAGGCTAAAGCGAGTTTGTACGACCAGACCTTACATTACGGAAATGGAGTATTTGAAGGAATACGCTCGTACAAAAATGTAAACGGATGTAACATTTTCAAAGCGAAGGAGCACTACGACAGGTTACAGTACTCCGCTGAAAAAATGCACGTCAACCTGTCATACTCAACAGAAGAGCTGATTAACATTACTTACGAGCTTCTGGATAGAAATAACCTGCGCGATGCTTATATCCGTCCGGTAGTCTACTCTGGTCCATACATGGGGTTAACTCCTGCAGAAGAAACGCACGTGTTTATTGCTGCTTGGGAATGGGCTAAATATTTGGGTACTAATCCGCTGCACGTCATGGTGTCTTCGTATCAGCGGCCTAACCCGAAATCATGCCACGTTGAGGCTAAAGTTGTCGGACATTACACAAATTCTATTCTTGCTACCACCGAGGCCAAGCGTCTGGGGTATGATGAGGGCTTATTGCTAGACATGCATGGGAATGTTGCAGAAGGCTCGGGTGCCAACTTCTTTTTTGAAAAAGAGGGTACACTTTACACTCCGCCAGCAGGAAATATTTTACCGGGAATAACCCGCTCAACAGTGATAGAACTTGCCCGCGAACTAGACATCAGGGTAGTGGAGAAGCATTTCACTGTAGATGAAGTGTATGGTGCAGATAACGCCTTCTTTACGGGCACGGCCGTTGAGATAGCACCAATCGCTTCGCTTAATGGAGAAAAATTTAAAGGTAATTGGGAAGATTCTGCCGGACATAATATCTACCTCATGTACAGGCAGAAAGTAAAGTTTAATGAATATCAGGGATTGACAATCGTTTAAATAATGCAAAAAGTATTAAATAAATATAGCCAAAAAGTAACTCAGGATCCTACACAGCCGGCTGCACAGGCCATGCTACACGCCATTGGTCTTACTGATGAGGATCTTAAAAAACCTCAGGTAGGTATAGTAAGTACAGGGTTCGAAGGGAACCCTTGCAATATGCACCTGAATGATTTGGCAAAGGTAGTGAAGAAAGGAACCATCAGTAACGAACTGATTGGGCTGATCTTCAACACTATTGGAGTTAGTGATGGTATTTCTATGGGCACACCTGGCATGCGATATAGCTTGCCATCAAGAGATATTATTGCTGACTCCATTGAAACTGTGGTTAACGCCCAGTCATATGATGGGTTGGTAGCCGTGGTTGGATGTGATAAAAATATGCCTGGTGCCATGATGGCCATGGGGCGTTTAAACCGTCCGGCGATATTGATTTATGGGGGGACCATAGCACCTGGGTGTTACCGCGACAAAAAGCTTGACGTAGTTTCTGCATTTGAAGCTTTGGGGCAAAAAATGGCAGGCTCAATTTCTCAGGAGGATTTTCAGGGAATAGTATCTCATGCCTGCCCCGGCCCTGGCGCATGTGGTGGTATGTACACTGCCAACACCATGGCCTCTGCAATAGAGGCTCTAGGATTGAGTCTTCCATTCAGCTCATCTAATCCTGCACAAAGTCCCGAAAAGGAAAATGAGTGTGTGTTGGCAGGAGAAGCCATTAAGTATTTGATATATAATGATATCAAGCCAAGAGATATCGTTACAGCGAAGTCATTTGAAAATGCGGTAGCACTGATAACCGTGCTGGGTGGCTCAACAAATGCTGTACTACACCTGCTGGCTATTGCTAAAGCTTTTGAAGTACCGCTTACCCTTTCAGATTTTCAAAAGGTGAGTGAAAGAACACCTCTGTTGGCAGATCTTAAGCCAAGTGGTAAATATCTCATGGAGGACCTGCACCGGGAAGGGGGAGTGCCCGCCGTAATGAAAATGATGCTGGACGAAGGCCTGCTTCATGGGGATTGTTTGACTATTACCGGTAAGTCAATCAAAGAAAACCTTGAAGCTGTAAATGGTTTGAGTGACAGTCAGCCAATCATTAGTCCGGTTGATAAACCGATTAAGGAAACTGGGCACATCAGAATATTAAAAGGTAATCTAGCCCCAGAAGGAGCTGTAGCAAAGATCACTGGTAAAGAGGGAGAGGTGTTTGAAGGGACAGCCCGGGTTTTTGAGGGCGAATTTGATGCCAATGATGGGCTGGCGGCAGGCAAAGTAAAATCGGGTGATGTAGTTGTGATCCGATATGAAGGACCTAAGGGGGGGCCCGGTATGCCTGAAATGTTGAAACCGACCTCGTCTATCATGGGAGCAGGGTTAGGTAAAGAAGTGGCATTGATCACCGATGGTAGGTTTTCGGGAGGAACCCATGGGTTTGTAGTGGGACATATAACCCCTGAGGCCCAGGAAGGAGGACCGCTTGCCATCGTAAAAGATGGTGATGTGATCCGTATTGATGCCAAAAATGACACCATTGATTTACTCATTGATGAGGCTGAGATGAAAGACAGATTCAGTAAATGGGTAGCACCGCCACTTAAGAAAACAAGTGGAGTACTGTATAAATATGCTAAGAATGTTTCATCCGCATCGCAGGGATGCATAACTGATCAATAAATTATGGAGACACTAACCAAAACAGTTGGAGCTGAATTAAAAATGACACAGACAATGACCGGTGCTGAAGCCGTCATTCAATCGCTTCTTGCAGAAGATGTCGATACTGTCTTTGGTTATCCCGGAGGGGCCATCATGCCCATTTACGATGCACTATTTGATTATCAGCATTTTATTAATCATGTATTGGTACGTCATGAACAGGGGGCAACACATGCAGCACAGGGCTTTGCCCGTGTAAGTGGTAAGGTTGGAGTATGTTTTGCCACTTCAGGGCCGGGGGCCACCAACCTCATTACCGGACTGGCAGATGCTATGATTGATTCCAACCCATTGGTGTGTATAACGGGGCAAGTGGCATCACATCTTTTAGGAACTGATGCTTTTCAGGAGACTGATGTACTTGGTGTTTCAATGGCAGTTACCAAATGGAACTGCCAGGTGACAAAAGCTGAAGATATTCCCGGAGCGATAGCCAAAGCTTTTTATATCGCTCGTTCAGGAAGGCCAGGCCCGGTATTGATAGATATTACAAAGGATGCTCAATTTGGACAGCTTGAGTTCAATTATGAACCCTGTGGAATAATCAGGAGTTATGTTCCAAAACAAAAGCTGGATATTGAAAAGGCCAGAGAGGCAGCAGAACTGATCAATAATGCCAAAAAACCTTTCCTTCTCGTAGGCCAGGGGGTAATACTGTCACAGGCTGAACAGGTAGTGTTAAATCTTGTTGAAAAAGCGGATATACCGTTTGCCTGGACGCTAATGGGACTTTCTGCAATGCCTACCGACCATGAATTAAATATGGGTATGCTCGGTATGCACGGCAACTATGCACCAAATATAAAAACCAATGAGTGTGATGTGTTGATTGCTGTGGGTATGCGATTTGACGATCGTGTTACCGGCGATGTTTCCAAATATGCCAGGCAGGCGAAGGTTATCCATATCGAAATAGATCCGGCTGAAATCGATAAGATTATTCCTGCTGATGTACCGTTGTTGGCAGATGCAAAAGAAGCAGTATCAATTCTTAGTGAATTGGTGCTCCCTAATAAGCATGCAGACTGGGTGGATAGCTTCCGCGAAATGGCTGCTATTGAAGAAGAAAAAATAATCACGAAAGACTTATTCCCTCAAAAAGAAGGGATGACCATGGGAGAGGTGGTTAGAAATGTATCCCAAAAGTTGGATGGAGATGGGGTGCTGGTTACGGACGTTGGTCAGCATCAGATGGCAGCTTCCAGGTACTTTCAGTTCAAAAGAACACGCAGCAATGTTACATCAGGGGGTCTTGGCACTATGGGGTTTGCTTTGCCGGCCGCTCTGGGTGCGAAGCTAGGGTGTCCGGAAAGGGATGTGGTAGCTGTTATAGGAGATGGAGGGTTCCAAATGACATTACAGGAGCTTGCAACCATTTACCAAACCAAAGCTGCTGTCAAAATCCTTGTTCTCAACAACAATTTCCTAGGTATGGTACGGCAGTGGCAACAGCTGTTTTTTGATAAGAGATACTCTTTTACAGAAATGGTCAACCCTGATTTCGTCAAGGTCAGTGAGGCTTATGGGATACCTGCCCTTAAAGTAGAGGGCAGAGAAAATCTTGACGAAGGCCTCAAAACCATGCTCGAAACAGAGGGACCTTTCCTGCTGGAAGTTATGGTGGAGAAAGAAGATAACGTATTTCCAATGGTTCCTACCGGAGCTTCAGTTTCAGACATAAGATTAGAGTAAGCATGATACGAAAATATACCATAAGCATATTTACAGAGAATTTTTTCGGCCTTCTCAATAGAGTAACTATCATATTCACCAGGAGAAGGATCAATATCGAAAGCCTGACGGTCTCAGAATCAGAGATCAAAGGAGTACACCGGTATACACTGGTGATAAAATCTGAAGAAGAGAGAGTCAAGAAACTGGTAAAACAGATTGAGAAGTTAGTAGATGTGCTTAAGGCCTTCTACTATATCAATGAGGAAACCGTTTTTCAGGAAATAGCCCTTTACAAAGTGTCTACTCACGCACTAAAAGAGGGTAGAAATTTTGAGCGGCTGATCAGAGAACATCATGCACGAATGTTGACAGTGGAGTCTGAGTTCGTGGTTATTGAAAAGACCGGACATAAGGAGGAAACACAGGAACTGCTGAGAGAACTGCAGCCCTTTGGAGTGCTCGAGTTTGCAAGGTCAGGTAGAGTGGCGGTTTCAAAGCCCATGAAAAAGCTTTCATCTTACCTCAAAGAGATGGAAGAAGAACAACTAGTAAGTGCATAATGCCTTACAACATCATTTAAAAAGAATAATTAATAACAATAACCCTAATTAAGCTATGGCTAAAATTAATTTCGGCGGAGTAATCGAAGAAGTAGTTACCAGGAATGAATTTCCTTTGGAAAAAGCACGGGAGGTGCTAAAAGATGAAACGGTAGCCGTGATCGGATATGGAGTACAAGGTCCAGGACAAGCATTGAACTTAAGAGATAATGGTATCAATGTGATTGTAGGGCAGAGAAAAGACTCTAAAACCTGGGATAAAGCTGTTGCCGATGGTTGGGAGCCAGGTAAAACGCTTTTTGAAATAGAAGAAGCTTGTGAAAGAGGTACTGTGATTCAATATCTACTTTCTGATGCGGGGCAAATTACTCTATGGCCAACCGTAAAGAAGTATTTGACACCGGGTAAGGCACTATATTTCTCTCATGGCTTCGGAATCACTTATAAAGAAAGAACAGGAATAGTTCCCCCTGAAGATGTAGATGTAATCCTTATTGCACCAAAAGGTTCAGGTACCTCGCTGAGAAGAATGTTCCTGGAAGGGCGTGGACTTAACTCTAGTTATGCAATATTTCAGGATGCTACTGGTAAAGCTAAAGACCGTGTTGTTGCACTTGGTATAGCTGTAGGTTCGGGCTACCTTTTTGAGACTACTTTTAAAAGAGAGGTTTATAGTGACCTTACTGGCGAAAGAGGTTCTTTGATGGGAGCTATCCAGGGTATTTTTGCAGCTCAGTATGAAGTTTTGAGAGCCAATGGTCATACACCATCTGAAGCTTTCAATGAAACTGTTGAGGAATTGACTCAATCATTGATGCCACTTGTTGCGGAAAATGGTATGGATTGGATGTACGCCAATTGCTCTACTACCGCGCAGAGAGGTGCTCTGGATTGGTGGAAGAAGTTTAGAGATGCTTCTAAGCCTGTATTTGAAGAGCTGTATACTGAGGTGGCCAAAGGAAATGAGGCTCAAAAATCAATAGACAGCAATAGCAAAGCGGATTATCGTGAAAAGCTCGAAGAGGAATTGAAAGAGCTGAGAGAATCTGAGATCTGGCAAGCTGGAGCTGAGGTAAGGAAGCTACGTCCGGAGAGTGCATAAACGACTCCCTGGAAATTAAAATTTCATCAAAAGTCCTTCAATTAAAGAGTTAAGGGCTTTTGATAATTTTAGTAGAACTTCACGATGTGTAGAAAAGTGAGAGAGATAAATTATTAATGAAATGCCTCGGACAAAAGTCAACAGAATATCGATAGACAATATACTCGCAGCAGCGGAAAATCTTAAAGGTGTAGCGATAAGAACCCCTCTGATGCCCAATCTTCATTTATCAGAGCGCTATAATGCCAAGATTCAACTTAAAAGAGAAGATCTTCAGGTGGTGCGGTCTTATAAAATTCGTGGGGCATATAATATGATCCAGAGCCTGAATGATGAGCAACTAAAAAATGGTGTGGCATGTGCCAGTGCAGGTAACCACGCACAGGGAGTAGCTTTGGCTTGTAGCCTGAAAAAGATCAAGGGCACAATTTTTATGCCTTCACCAACGCCAAGTCAAAAAGTAAATCAGGTGAAGATGTTTGGTAAGAAGTATATTGATGTAGTACTTACAGGAGACACATTTGACGATGCTTTCCATGAGGCTATTGCTTTTTGTGAAAAGGGCGATGTGGCTTTTATTCCGCCGTTTGATGATGAAAGGATCATCGAAGGGCAGGCCACAGTAGGCAAAGAGATACTTGAAGATAGTACTGAATCTGTTGATTACCTTATTTTGCCCATTGGAGGTGGTGGATTAGCATCCGGGCTGGCCAGCTACTTTAAGGTACTATCCCCATCTACCAAAATCATTGGTGTGGAACCTGAGGGAGCTCCTGCAATGAAGAATTCCATAGAAAAGGGGGAGCTAGTAACACTGGATAATATTGACAAGTTTGTGGATGGCGCGGCAGTAAAAAGAGTGGGAGATATAACTTTTGATATCTGTAAAGACCTGCTTGATGAAGTAATAACGGTGCCTGAAGGTTTAGTTTGCGGGGAGATATTGAGGCTGTATAATGAGCAGGCAATAGTGGTTGAGCCTGCCGGAGCCTTGTCCATAACTGCGTTGAACGTTTTGAAAGATAAAATTAAAGGAAAAAATGTGACCTGCGTTGTCAGTGGTAGTAACAATGATATTACTCGAACTATGGAAATCAAGGAACGTTCTTTACTATACGAAGGGCTAAAGCATTATTTTATAGTTAACTTCCCACAGAGAGCGGGAGCGTTAAGAGAATTTCTAACCGAAGTACTGGGTAAGAATGATGATATTACTCATTTTGAATACTCCAAAAAGAATAGCAGGGAAAGAGGACCGGCATTGATAGGTATTGAATTGCAAAACAGGTTAGATCTCAAGCCATTAATGTCGAGGATGGAAGTGAAGAGGTTTAAATATGAGTATATTAATGATCAGCCCCAGCTATTTCATTATTTAATTTAAAATCCCTAAGTTGAATTTTAATAGAAAAGGCTTCCGATTTAAAACCGGAAGCCTTTTTGTTTATTCGTGTGCTAAGTGACTAGTGAATTAAGGGCATTGCTCTCCTGGTTTGAGAGGTCTCGAGCTTTGAGAAACTGAGATTGTTTTAGTGCCAGCAGCTCCGCCATTAACAGTAACTGTACCTCTTCTTGAAGGTTCACATACCATATTGTATGGAGCTACACTAATAGTAAAAGACCCACTATTGGAACCACTTGAAGGAGAAACAGAAATCCAGCTGGCATTGTCGGTAACCGTCCAGCTTACGTTAGCGGAAACTGTAATAGTACGACTGCCTGATGTATAGCCAAAACTTACTGAAGTAGGAGAAACAGATAAAGTAGGATCACCGGGAGGGTTAGTTGATCCAGGGTACAAGGTGGTTAAAGCTGTAGCGTCATAGTTACTAAACTCCCCGTTTTCAGAACCGTTGAAACATGCAAGCATAATGGAGTTCATGTCAACATTTGTAGTAGATGGCGTACCTGGTATGTGTATGGCACCTACACCAGCGCTACCTTCATTACCTCCAGAACCACATGAAATTGAACGATTGAAGTAGTCTGTATGTCGTAGGCCTACACAATGCCCAATCTCATGAGTCATAACATGCTCAACTACGTTTAGACCATAATTGGAGGTTCCAGACTGGATCTCAACCCATTTATATGGATTTCCTCCCGATGGAAAACCAGCTCTTCCTCCACCACTACCAGATACTCGTGTTACTACAATGTCATAGTTGCTTGAGTTTGTTCCAAAGGCAAGTGTAAACGTAAGACCCAGGTTTAGATTGTTGTAATTGTCAACCGCCATCTGTAGAGCAGATCGCATAGTAGCATCCAGGTAAGAACTATTGGTGCCGCTGGCGTAGTAACCAAGTACTTTGATGGTTTTTGGAGAACTTACCTGGTTGGTAGTCCGATACTGCTCTGTTTTCGGGCCGTTACCCTCGTTATGTAACATTTCTTCCAGTAGTTTTGGAGAGATTTTGATGTCATTTTCAAGAACATAAACCTGTTCAGACTCTCCAGTAACGACATTGTTGAATGTTTCAAATCGGATGTCGCTAACATCGAAGCCAAGTTTTGAAAACTGGGATAAGGTCTGTTCGTCTACCTGCGGTTCTTGAACGGGGTCAACATTAGGTTCTTCCGAGCAGGAGAACACCATAAATGCCAAGAACGCAACGATTCCCAGCAGTGAAATTCTGATCTTTTTCATTTTCAGTTGGTTAAGTGAATTAATGATTGTTTGATTAATTTTTATAAAGATATCGGGTGTGGGATATGGGGGAAATACCCGCTTTCGGGTAAAATTTTTTATACCTGAAAGTAGCTATGGGTTACTGATAAAAGATGGTTGATTTTCCTTCTTTTGAGTATTGATTTTACGACTTTTGCAATGTGTGGAGCTATATTCGAAATAAAAAGAAGTGGTTTGTAGTGCTGGTCAGCTTAATGGTAATGCTAGGCTATTACCTGATGTTGCCGGAAAAACTATTTGATGCCCCTTATTCAACTACATTGGAGAGTAGAGATGGACAATTGTTAGGAGCAGCAATTGCTTCTGATGGACAATGGCGTTTCGCAGAAGTAGATTCGGTGCCTGTTAAATTTGAAGAGGCACTTATACACTTTGAGGATGAAGATTTTTACTACCACCCTGGTTTCAATCCATTTTCATTGCTAAGGGCTACCTGGCAAAACCTGCGTTCGGGTAAGGTGGTAAGCGGAGGAAGTACCATAACCATGCAACTCGTAAGGTTGAGTCGTCGCGATAAACCGCGTACCCTATGGCAAAAGTTAATTGAAATTGTATTGGCTACTCGCATTGAGTTTACTTACTCGAAAGAAGAAATACTTAATATGTATGCTTCCCATGCACCTTTTGGAGGCAATGTAGTTGGTCTCAATACAGCTACCTGGCGATATTTCAACAGAGGGGCCGAAGATATTTCATGGGGAGAGGCAGCTTTGCTGGCTGTACTACCTAACAGCCCAGCTCTTATTCACCCAGGCAGGAACAGGGATGACTTGAGGGCTAAAAGAGATCGTTTACTGGATAAGTTACTTTCAGAAGGTGTGATTGACTCTTTGACCAATCAACTTGCGAAATCAGAATCCATACCAGACAAGCCCTTGCCACTGCCTCTGTTAGCGCCTCACTTACTGACCAGGGCTATAAAGGATGGTCATGAACAACGGAACATTACGAGTACAATAGATCTTTCTTTACAAAGGCGAGTATCTAGAATTGTTGATAACCATCATAGTACTTTGAGAGGTAATGAGGTGCACAATGCTGCGGCTATAGTTGCCAACGTTCGTTCAGGGGAAGTGCTTGCCTATGTAGGCAATGTTCGGCAGGCAGGTCGTGAACATAACAATTATGTAGATGTAATCACAGCTCCGAGAAGCACGGGCAGTATACTGAAACCCTTTCTTTATGCAGCTATGTTGGATGAAGGGCAGATCCTACCGTCATCACTTATTCCTGATGTTCCGGTTTTTATTAGTGGGTTTGCTCCTAAGAATTTCTCCCGGACATATGATGGTGCTGTACCGGCAGATCGGGCTTTGTCACGGTCACTGAATGTGCCTGCTGTACAAATGCTCAGACAATATCGCTATGAAAAATTTCATTCCCTGCTGAAGGAACTCGGAATGACCACGCTGGTACAATCCCCTGATCACTATGGCTTGTCCCTTATACTTGGTGGGGCAGAAGGTACACTTTGGGATATCAGTGGTATGTATGCAGGTCTTGCGAATACATTGAACCATTATAATAGTCATAGTGATAGATATCGGTATAGCGAGAGTAGTTACAAACCTTTACATTATACAGTACAGGTATCAGGTAGTCAGGAGGAACGCTCGGATACCGGGATTCTTAGTGCAGCGGCAATTTATCATACCATGGAGGCCTTGCTTGAAGTTTACAGACCTACAGAGGAGTCATCTTGGGAAATGTTTGATTCATCTCAAAAAATAGCATGGAAAACAGGTACCAGCTTTGGCTATCGGGATGCCTGGGCTGTGGGCGTAACTTCTGAGTACGTGGTAGGTATTTGGGTAGGAAATGCCGATGGAGAGGGGAGGCCAGGGCTGACAGGTTTACAGGCTGCAGCACCTTTAATGTTTGATGTTTTTGACATTTTACCTAAATCGTCCTGGTTTGATCAACCACTATCGGAAATGTTATCTATGAATATATGTAGGGAAAGTGGTTTCCGTGCCACGGAGTTTTGTACTCAAATAGATACGATGCAGATCATTAAGTCAGGTGATCGGGTAAGGGGCTGCCCGTATCATAAGCCAGTACATCTTGATGTTAACGGATATCGTGTTCATGCGGACTGTGAACCAGTGAGTAATATGGAGCATACTTCTTGGTTTGTATTACCACCTGTGCAGGAGTATTACTACAGGTCAAAAAATCCGGCCTATAGAAAACTTCCGCCCTATCGTAAAGATTGCCTTTCAGATCAGGTGAGCATTGCCGCTATGGAGGTTATATATCCTAAAAAAAATTCTATTATTTATATTCCTAAGGAGCTGGATGGAAGCTTGGGAAGTGCTGTTTTTGAAGTAGCTCACCGACGTCCCGAAACCACCATTTATTGGCATCTTAACAATCAGTTTGTTGGGGCAACAACCAGGATTCATCAGCTTTCTGTGAGTCCGCCGGCAGGAAATTATGAATTAACGCTAGTGGATGACAAAGGAAAATACATTGCTCAAAAATTTAAAATCATTTCAGAATCAGGTAAATAACGGTCACTTTGGTTGGTAAAAATTGGTGAGTTAGTTATCTTATTTTAATTTTTACTATCTTTATCTAGTAAATTTTTTAAACTAAAGATATGTTAGGCCAAGTAATTTCATGGAGGCTCAGGTTCTTGCCTCTGTTTTTTGTCGTTTTGCTAGCTTTCTCGAATACAGTATTTGCATCGGGAAATAATTCAGAACCTAATTCCACTGAAACTAGCTATGTTGTTATTGGTGCATTTGCTTATCAAAATAATGCAATTCGCTTTACTGCATTTGCCAGGGAGCAAATGCTTGATGCCAACTATGCACTCAACCCTAATCGCAACTTATATTACGTATATGTATTTTCCTCGCCAAATGTAACTGAGGCGATTGAAGAAGTTCGTCGAGTAAGGACTATTCCAGGTTTTAGTGATGCTTGGGTGTATCAGGGACCTTTGGGTGAATCAACTATGTCCACACCAAGTGTTATTACATACAAAGAGGAAGACATTGAAGAAGTTGATGAGAGATACGAACCGGAAGAAATGAACGAAGAGCAGGTGGAGGAAAAAGATGAGCCGGAAATGGTTGAAGAGAAAATAGACAATGGAATAGGTAAAAAGGAAGGGTACTACTATTTATACTTCAATGCAACTAACAAAAAGACATTGAAGGAAGTAAAAGGTAATGTTAAAATTCTGGATCTTGAAAGAATAAAGGAGATAGGAGAGGGGAAAACGCATGAAATTGTGGAACTGAAAGACCCGAATAACGGAACGGGTCGGATTAAATTAATCAGCGACATATTTGGCTTCAGGGAAATACAACATGAAATTGACCTCGATGAGCCCGTTAATGATACTACCAGGACATATACATCTATGGTAGGAGATTCTATCATAGTGGACTTTGAACTTGAAAGATTTAAAAAGGGAGATGTGTTAGTGATGTACAATGTGTACTTTTTTATCGATGCTGCCATTATGAAGCCTGAATCTGTATATGAACTCAATAATTTCCTTGATATGCTTTCTGAGAATGATAAATTAAAGGTGAGGATCCATGGACATACCAATGGAAACTCTAAGGGTAAAATAATTTACCTGAATCAGGATGATAAAAACTTTTTTAATATCAATGCCAACCATAAAGAAACTATCGGGAGTGCCAAGAAGCTATCCTTGTATAGGGCAGAGACCATTAAGCAATGGATGTTGGAGCAAGGCATAAGTGAAGACCGGATTGAAGTAAAAGGCTGGGGTGGCAAAAGAATGTTATATGATAAGTTTGATCCTTTAGCCTATAAGAATGTTAGAGTGGAAGTAGAGATACTTGCAGAGTAAAAAATATTAAGTTTGAACATGTACTTCTGCTATTTAGGGAACTTTTACACTTACCCTCACTTGTTTTTATGTTTTTTAACATGAGCCCACTGACTAAAAGAGCCTTTGCTTTTTGTATTAGCTTGTTTTTAGCGATACAATTTACCTCCTTTTCTCAAAAGCAAAAGCCTGTTGAGATGGAGGCTGGGTACTACTTGGTAGTAGGAGCATATTCACCTAATAAAGAGTACTATGCTAAGCGGTATGTAGCTGAAATAAAAAAAAGTGGCAAGGTGGCTGATTACGGTTTCAATAGTAAGAAGAACCTTTATTTTGTTTATCTCGACTTTTCTAAGAATTATAAGGCTGCCATAAACGAAATGCGTAGTACTAGAGAGAGTGAGCAGTTTAGAGATGCCTGGGTTTTTGTTTGTTCAGGGGGTACAGGTATGGATGTGGGTGAAAATCAACTTACAGATGTGAATAAAGACAGTAATCAGCCTGATACTGATGCAGGTAAGGTTCAACATACTGACGAAAAGAAAGGCAAAGAAGCCAAGAGGGGTAATAATACTGCCGAAGAGGATGAAGTTGAAGAAACTTCTGATGAGACAATGGAGGGAGACAGTTCGGGGAAAGAGAAAACAGGGACTTTAAAGGACTATAAGATAATGTTTCAGTTGGAAAATGCCCGTAACAGTAAAAGTGTTAAAGGTGAGGTCCAAATTATTGATTCTGAAAGAGCTAAGTTGTTAACTGTAGCTAAGAGTGAAAAGGAAGTTGATCTGCCAGACCCTAATAACAGTACTGGTAACCTGGTACTTATTTGCGATGTGTTTGGGTACAGAAAAAGTCAAAGGAATATAAACTATTATCACCCCTTTAAGGATACCACTTCAGCGGAAATCGATGTAAAGGAGGATGTATACGTGGTTAATTTTGATCTGGTGCGTTATCACGTAGGAGATATTGTGGTTATGTACAACGTCTATTATTTCAATGATGCCGCAATCATGCGTCCTGAATCCAGGTATGAGGTGAATAACCTCTTGGAAATGATGCAGGAAAACCCCAACTACCGTATAAGAATACATGGACACACCAATGGCAAAAGTCCGGGAAAGATCATAAAAATGGGAAGAGCTGGTAGTTACTTTAATTTGTCTGATTCCAATAAGCAAGGTTTTGGCTCTGCAAAGCAACTTTCCAAGGAGAGAGCTGAAATTATTAAATCTTACCTTGTAGAAAAAGGTATATCTGCAGATCGTATGGAGATTAAGGCCTGGGGTGGAAGACGCATGTTGTATGATAAGTTCAGCGTTAAGGCGAAGCACAATGTAAGGGTGGAAATTGAAATCCTTGCCGAATAAATATATTCACCAGTAAATTGCCAAAAGTTGGTACAAAGTTGGGCTTTGTACAACAGCACTACGTACAATGCCTTTTCCACCACCATTGAAAAACTATCAATCCCCATATACGTGCATGCACATCACCTGGGTTTGAAGAGAAAAGTTTACGTTTTAGTTTTCTGGTTTCTGCAACATTAAAGATACCCTGTTCCTCAATAAAGTCATCTCTAAGTAGATCATCGTTAATCATAGATTTCATTTCTCTTCTGAACCATTTGAGGAGAGGAACTTCAAAACCTTTCTTAGGTCTGTTATATAGCTCCTGCGGGAGAATATCTCTAAAGCTGTCTTGCACTATTCGTTTCCTGATATGTCCGTTTATTTTAGATGAAACTGGCAATGAAAAGGCAAACTCAACAACCTCATGGTCCAAAAAGGGTACGCGGACTTCAAGGCTGTTTGCCATTGACATTCGGTCTACTTTTGTGAGCATGTCATCTGGCAATACAAGATTTATATCAGTATAAAGTATATCATTGATATCTTCTTTCTCAGGAATCTTCTGGAGAATATTATGTTTGAAATTGAGGTAATTCTGGCGGTTAATTGATGACAAGGTGTTGGGACTTAGTAGTCTATTGATGTCCGGTTCAGAGGCAAAGCCTGCCCATTGCCAGTAACGTTCTTTACTGGTGAGTTTCATGCCTTTGCCAAAACGGTGTAATTGGCGAAATTTGTTTGTCAAAGGGTTACTTCTTGATTTGGGTAGAAGTGACCATACAGGAGTCAGAGTACCTACCGCTTGAGCTGCGATGCCGCCCTTTATCATTTTTAGAAATGCAGAATGTTTATTGTATCCAGAAAATAACTCGTCTGCTCCATCTCCAGAAAGCGCGACTACAGAGTGTTTGCGAGTTTCCTTTGAGAGTATATATACGGCAATAGCTGAGGAGTCGGCAAAAGGTTCATCAATATAGTCGAGAATATCATTTACATGTTTGTAAAGATCATTGTTGGTCAGGGAGAAAACTGTGTGCTCTGACCCGATCTTTTTTGCAACTAAACGTGCATATTCGGTTTCGTCAAAGAATTTTTCGTCTTTATAGCCAATAGAGAAGGTGTGCAGATCAGGTTTGTGCCGATGTGCCAGCGTGGCAATTACGGAAGAATCTATACCACCACTTAGAAAGGAACCTATCGGAACATCAGCAACCAGCCTTCTTTGAACGGATTGTTCCATGAGCTGGAAAAGCTTGTCTTTTTGATCACCATAGCTTAACGAGGTGTATTTATTTTTGTCAAAAGGAACTTTGTAGAAGCATTCGGTTACAACTTTTCCGTTTTTAATGAGAAGCGAATGGCCAGGCAATAGTTTCTTTACATCCTTGAAAATGGTTTTTGGCGCTGGAATATAATTAAGTTGTAGATAAGTATATAATGCTGTATAATCGATGTTTTTTTCAATACCATAAGTAAGGATTGATTTCATCTCGGAGGCAAACAGCACCCTGTTTTCATCGTTCATATAATAAAGGGGCTTGATTCCCATTCTGTCACGGGCAATAAAAACAGATTGCTCTTCCTTATCGTAAATGGCAAACGCAAAAAAGCCATTTAGTTTTTGAAGACAGTCCTTACCTTCAGTAATATAAAGATAGAGTAGCACTTCAGTATCGGAGCTCGAGGAGAAATTTATTCCTTTGGCCATGAGGCCTTGTTTTAAGCTCTTGTAGTTGAAGATTTCGCCGTTGAATACAATAACATAGCGGCCACTCTCATCAGTCATTGGCTGGTGGCCACTGGCAGTGGTGTCAATGATTGATAGCCTTCTGTGTCCCAAGGCTACGATGTTGTCATTATAAATATCCTGAAAATCTGGCCCTCTACGATCCAAGGCCATGGTGGCATTGTTAACATTGATCATGCTAATCCTGCCGACCATATTGAAAGCATAAACTCCGGTTATTCCGCACATATCTGCATAGTTTTAAGCTGTAGGGATGTGCAAAGTAAACTCACTGCCCTTATTTAATTCTGATTTCAAGTCAATTTTTATTCCGAGAATAGATGAGGCTTTCCAGGCAAGGTAAAGCCCTAAGCCGTTGCCTTTTGATTGGGCACTAGCCTTAAAAAAAGCATTGAATACACTAGGTTGGAACTCCTTGGGAATGCCTTCGCCGTTATCAGATATTGTTATACAGTATTCTTTTTCCTGTCTTCTGCCATTTATATTCACATGAAGTGCTTTTTTATTACCATAAGTAAGGGCATTTTCAACAATATTATGAATAACCACTGCCAGAAGTTCCGAGTTGCTGTTAATCACGGTTTTTTCTATATCAACATATAATGTAGCCTTGTTAAGTTTCTCGGTATCTTTGTTAAGCTCAATCACTTTGTGAGTTAATTCCTGCAATTCCACGTCTTCCAGTTTAGAAGGGGCATGGTTTACCGTATGACTTATTTGCAATTTACGCAGCATATTGTCCATCCGGTTGGCGGTAGCTTTAAGGCGCTCTAATATATCTGTGAGATCGGGACTGGAGACATGTTTGCGGGCAAGGTTTTCAAGGCCTAAAATGGTGGCAATGGGCTGGCGTATGTCGTGAGACGCATGGTATAGAAAAATATCCAGCTCCTCATTAATACTTTTCAGGCTCTTGGTCCTTTTTTCTACTTCTAACTCCAGGTTATCATTTATGACCTGAATTACTCTATTTTGTTCCGTCAATTGTTCACTTTGAGACTCAATACGCTGCTTTTGTTCTGCCAATAGCCTGTTATCCCTTTTCCTGGCGTTGAGGTTAATGTAGAGCAAGGCGGCCACTATGATAATAATGCCTAAAGCGGCTGCACTGGCTATGATAATAATATTTCTATACTCAATTCGCTGCTCTTGAAGTTCATTGTTTTTGGTAAGAAGATCTATCTCTTTTAGTTTACTATCAAAATCATAATTGGCCTTTACCTGAGCCAGTTCTACCTGTTGTTTCTTGTTTAGCAATGTATCCTTTAGAGCTGCGTATTTTTGTTGATAAGTCAGTGCACTTTCAAACTCTTCTTTGTTGGCATGCCAGGCGGAGAGGTTTCTATAGTAATGAGCTCGTATGATGTCTGTATTGTTGACTTTGCTCCCAAATTCGTACAAGGAGCTGTCAAAGTAAACTTTTGCTAGTTCCTCATTACCAATATTACTGTAAATTTCACCAATTGTCATGGCGGAATTTGCAGCACTTATCCATTCTTTAAATTTCTTGCTAGCTCGGAGATCCTGCTTAAGGTAGGTGAGTGCTTTTTCATATTCACCCTTAAGCATATATACTGAACCCATGTTTCCAATAGTAAGGTTTACCCAAAACTCATTGTCTAACTGTAGTGCCAGGCTTCTTGAAGCATCTAGGTAATAGATAGCACTATCATAAGCCCTTAAACCTCTATAAGAAATGCCAATAGTGTTAAGTAGGTGCATGAGGTTGTACTTGTATTTATTGGAGAGTCTGCTGGTGTCAATCCTGTCATATATTCTTTTGGCCGTATAGCTATAGCGTATGGCATCTTCCAGGTTGCCGGTGCTGTAATTCAGGTTAGCCATAGTGTATTGAACCTGGGCGGCTTCCAGAGAGTCGATCTTTATCAATACTTCATAGGCGTGAAGTAAGTGTTTGAGTGCATCATCTTTTTTTCCCAATGCATCATAGACACCCCCCATGCTTACCAGGATGTCCCCCAATAGCCGGAAGTCTTGCCTGGATGTGGCGAGTCCTGCTGCATGGTTAAAATGAGCCATGGCCAGTGAAAGATTATTTCTATTATTGTAAAGCTGGCCAAGGTTGCGGTTGCACAATAATTTGATAAGGAAAAGGTCCTCCTTTTCGGCAAAAGATAAGAGCGATTTTTGTAATACCTCAGTCTCATCGGAATAGTTATTATATAGAGAATCAAAATACGATATTAATTCTTCATCTGTTTTCTCTTTAATTTCCTTAAAATGCGAGGGAAAAGAATCAAGTTGAGCCAGAGCATGACCATGTGAAAAAAATACAAATACTATAAAAGTTATAAAAACTTGTCGAACTCTCATGGAAGACACTTTATCCAATTTTAAAAAAAATAGCCTGATATCAAAACCTATTAGGTAACGATCAGGTGTTTATGATAAGGCTGCATACAATATTTCTACGGGGTGTAGTGCCTTTCGCGTTGTTCCGTCCTTTATCTGGTGTCTGCAACTAGTACCATTAGCAGCAATGATCACATCTTCTGGTTGTTGCCTTACAGTTGGAAATAATACAAGCTCACCAATGTTCATAGATACCTCGTATTTTTCCTTTTCGTAACCAAATGAACCTGCCATACCACAGCACCCAGAAGGTATCATGTGTACCTCGTAGTTTTTAGGTAAGGATAAAACACGCTTGGTAGGTACTAATGATGACAAAGCTTTCTGGTGACAATGGCCATGAAACTTGATTACCTTTTTATCTTCACTAAAACTTGATTCTGTTATCAGACCTTTTTTTATTTCTCTTTCAAGGAATTCTTCAATCAGAAATGTGTTTTTCGCCAACTTCTTGGCAGTCTCCAGGTCTACTGTTTCTGCCAGATCAAGATACTCATCACGAAAACTTAATATAGCAGATGGTTCAATGCCAATTAAGGGAGTCTCCTCAGAAATAATTGACTTAAAAATATCAACATTCCTTTTGGCAACCGTTTTTGCCTTGTCAAGCAGGCCTTTTGATAAAAAGGTACGACCACTTTCTTCATGGTCAATGAGCCTAACTTCATATCCCAACCGATCCAGTAACTTAATAGTTGTAACACCAATTTCTACGTCGTTGAAATTAGTAAACTCATCACAGAAAAGGTAAACAGCTCCAATCCTTTTTTGAGCAGAAGGGTTGTAATTTTTTTTATACCATGAGCGAAGTGTATGCTTGTGTAACAATGGCATGGACCGTTCAATGGCAAATCCTGAAATTAACTTGGCCAACTTCGAAGTTATGGGGTTAGTAAATGTGAAATTGTACAGGCCGGGCATCAAGGCTGCCAGTTTGTTTAAACGGGTAAAGCTGGCAATGAGCTGTGTTCGAAATGGAACACCATTGCTTTTATAGTATTGGTGTTGCCATTCAGCTTTCAGTTTACCTACATCCACATTAGAGGGGCATTCGGATTTACAGCCTTTGCATGATAGGCAGAGATCCATTACTTCTTTTATTTCTTTGCTATCAAAGGGATTGGGTTTTGTTGAGTTGGTTAAAACTTCTCTAAGAATATTTGCTCTGGCCCTGGTAGTGTCTTTTTCATTTTTGGTAGCCATATATGAAGGACACATAGTACCCCCGGTTAAATGTGTTTTTCTACAATCACCGGAGCCATTACATAGTTCTGCTGAGCGAAGAATCCCTTGGTATTGACTGAAGTTCATGGTGGTGTCAAACTCACGTGTTTCTTGCCCTGGCTTATACCTGAGGCTACTATTCATGGGTGGGGTATCCACAATTTTTCCCGGGTTGAACAGGTGGTTTGGGTCCCATGCATTTTTAATTTCCTTTAGTAGCTGGTAGTTGGCATCACCGATCATAAACGGAATAAATTCACCTCGAAGTCTTCCGTCTCCATGTTCACCGCTAAGAGACCCTTTATATTTTTTGACAAGGTGAGCTATTTCATCTAATATGGTCTTGAAAAGTTCATTGCCCTCTTGTGTTTTTAGGTTGATAATTGGTCGCAAGTGTAGCTCCCCAGAACCAGCGTGGGCATAATGAACGCAGTATAGGTTATGTTTGGTTAGTATTTCATTGAAATCCCGGATGTATTCAGGGAGATCATTTACATCAACGGCCGTATCTTCAATTACTGGTACAGGCTTAGCGTCACCAGGGATGTTGCTGAGTAAACCTAACCCTGCTTTTCTTAGTTCCCACACCTTTTTGGTATCGGGGCCGGTAACAATAGGGAAGTGGTAACCCATTTTTTCTTGCTGTAGCTCCTCGATAAGTGCATTTGCCTTTTTCATCAACTCTGCCTCACTTTCTTCACGTAGTTCAACCACCAAAATAGCCTGAGGGTCATCTTTGATAAAAAAGCGATTTTGTCTTTGCTGAATGTTGCCTTTGGTGCATTCGAGAATGTAGTTGTCCATCAACTCGCATGCAGTGGGTTCATACTTCAGAGCAATTAAATTGCCTTTAAGCGATTCATAAACTGAAATAAAGTGAACACATACCAATGCCTGATATGCTTTTGGTAGAGGCTGTAAAGCAAGTTTTGCTTCAGTTATAAAAGCAAGAGTCCCTTCTGAACCGGCAATGAGCTTACAGAAATTAAATGGTTCGTTAACCTCTTCAAAGACACTACAATGCTTTAACAGGTCAATAGCATAACCCGTATTCCTGCGAGGAACAGATTTTTTAGGAAAGTTTTCATCGATCTGGACCTGGTTGGCCGGATTGGATAGAATACTTTTTATGTTCTTATATATACTTCCTTCCAGATTACTCTGGTCGCATTTTTTTTCAAATTGTTCGTCTGTAAGTGCTTGAAAAGCAACTTCAGATCCATCACTTAAAAAGGCATTAACAGCTATGAGGTGCTCTCTGGTACTGCCATAAATGACAGAATTTGAACCGCATGAGTTATTTCCTATCATACCCCCGATCATAGCCCGGTTGGCCGTGGAAGTTTCTGGTCCAAAATATAGCCCATATGGTTTGAGGTGCATATTTAGCTCATCTCTGATAACACCAGGTTGTACACGAACCCATTTCTCCTCTTCATTGACCTCAAGTATGCCAGTGAAGTAACGGGATACATCAACGATTATGCCTGCTCCAACTACTTGCCCGGCCAGTGAAGTTCCTGCTGTTCTGGGGATCAGGGATATTTTGTGTCTATTGGCAAAGCTTATAAGCAGTTGCAGGTCATTATGATCTTTTGGGAACGCCACTGCCATAGGCATTTCGCGATACGCGGAGGCATCCGTAGCGTAAAGTGATTTATAGGTTTGATCATAATGTAGCTCGCCGGCTAGGGCATTTTTCAATTCCGTAAGTTCCTTCTCCCTGATCAAAATTGTTTTTGTTTATTTTGAGTTTGAAAATTAATCGCTTTTTTTTTTTGTAAAAAGGTCTTTAGCAATTATGTTGAGGACGATTTTCATTTTTTTAACTTTTTTGCTTCCATCTGACCCATGAGACAAGCTCAGTCATTATTTTTTATTGCTTTACTTATAATTATGGCCTCTTGTGGTTCTGCAAAGAAGGCACAGGTACGGCTGAATAAAGTTAACACAGTAATCAAAACGGCACGCAGTTATATTGGCACCCCATACCGATGGGGAGGTACAACCCGTGCAGGTATGGATTGTTCAGGTTTGCTGATCAATAGCTACTCGTCTATTGACTATCCTTTGCCCAGAACTTCAGCTGCCCAGAGTAAGGTGGGGCAAAAAGTGAAAATGAAAAACCTCGAGCCCGGCGATCTGGTGTTTTTTGCTACAGGTAAAAAACGACGGAAAATTACTCATGTTGGCTTAGTTACTTATGCAAGAAAGGATAAGGTAAAGTTTATCCATAGTTCATCGTCTTTAGGAGTAGTTGAGAGTAATCTGAACTCGAAATATTACCGGAAAAGATTTATTGTAGGAAGAAGACCATTCTAGATTTTTTTAATATATTTGCTGTCCATTTCAAAATGGGGGATTAGCTCAGCTGGCTAGAGCGCTACACTGGCAGTGTAGAGGCCACCGGTTCGAATCCGGTATTCTCCACAAAACCCAGTCAAATTTGGCTGGGTTTTTTGTTTTCATGGAATGTATTCTATATACGAGTAAAACCGGATCAAAAAATCATTTACAGTTCTTAATGGTTCAAAGCGTGTCCAACAATATCTACCAAGCTGATAACAGCTTGATCTGTTTCAATCATTTTTTTACGTGTAAGAAATTAAGAGAAGATACCAGAGGTATAAATTAAAGGTTGTCCGTTTATATTGATAGCTATGAGAAGTACTTTTTCAATAGTATGTATGGTGATCACCATTACCGTGGCATGTACCAATAGAAAAATAAAAGAGATAGCTCATGTGGATAGTGCTATTGTAGTGCTTAGGGCAGATAGTGTAAACACAAATGTTAATAATAGTATAGTGTTGACCGACCTGCCTTTGATAGATTCTACACTTATTGTTGTGGATACAGTGACAGGTTTGGTATGGATGAAGTATGACTTTAGCTATCAGGAAGGTCGTTTTCTAAGTGTCTGGGAAGAGATCTTTGAATGGAAGAGTAAAATGAATGAACTAAAATATGCTGGTTTTGATGATTGGCGAGTACCAACAATTAAAGAATACCGGACAATAAACAAAAATAGTACGGACCGAAAGCAATATGCTATTAAGTTTAATGAAATCGATTCTATTTCAGCTTGGGGCGACGGGGCATACGCCTTTTGGAGTGCTACTACACCGAATAAATATACAGCGAGTTATATGAGTTTTATTGAGGGATTTGCAACCTCGGGCCATAGGGAAAAGCAAATGGGATATGGTAAACTTAAAGGTGAATTGGGTATGAGTGTGCGGTTGGTGAGAGAGGGTAATGTTAATTTGTGATACATTTGATTTTATTTGATCTCATTTATCTATCATCTTTTTGTGAATTGTTAGGATAGCAATATCAGAGGTTAGAACCTCTTTTCTCAGCCTTAAGCATGGTTTCTCAACCAACAAGTAAAGAATTAAACTAACACAGCCCGCAGCAATGAAGCAAGCCCAGAAAATCCAATCACTTAAAAGTGTTATTTCAAACTCTCTTATCCAGCGTTTGGTAAGGTTAAAGATCAACTTATGGGTCAGGTAAAGCGAATACGATAATGTAGCCACCACTAAAGTTATTCGGGACCTGATTTTATAAAAAAAGCATGTAGGGCTAATTGCCGCAATCAGAATAATACCATAGGCTAGGGAGATCATAGTAAAACCATAGGCTGTTGTATTGAAAGAGACTAGGTTTTCTGATATTTTGTAGGCATAGAGTAGCATGCAGATTCCAATCAAAAATATCAGGTTTCCATGCTTTTTTAACCTACTTAAGAGCTTTGAGTCGAAGGCAGCCATGGACGCTATAGTGATTCCTACAACTAAACCATCCATCCTGGTGTGACTAGGGTAATAGATTTTTTCAAAAAAACTGAAGGTCATGGCTTTTGCATCGATGTCTATTAGTGGCTGAACATATTCCGACCAGCTATATAGCCTTAACACTATACTCAAAAGTATCAATCCGGTAATTAAATAGAATACCTTTTTTCGAAAGTTGAGTGTCCCGATCGTAAGTAGGATCAGGGGGAAGATAACATAAAATTGCTCTTCAATACACAAAGACCATGCATGAGAAAAGGTGTTTTCAGTTTCAATATCCAATCCCAGGTTTTGGGTAAAGGTTAGGAATTTCCATAAAGGAGGCATACCTCTGCCTCCCCGTAGGTTTGGCAAGGCGTAGTAAACGATCAATACTGTAAAGTATGCCGGTATAATCCGGAAAGCCCTTTTCAGATAGAACCGTTTAAAGGAGATGCTATTTGATGTTTTGACCTCACTGAGTAGTTGATAACCGATAAGATAACCGCTTAATACGAAAAACAGATCTACACCTGACCACCCGATAAGGGCCACTGGCTGCAACCATTTTGGGGTTCCTGGACCAAAATGAAAGACCATAACCAGAATAATAGCAATGGCTCTTAGGTGATCCAGTCCGTGCAGTCTGTTTGTTGAGTAGGGGAAAAGCTTGGACATTAAAGTATTTGTCAGTTGAAGGGGAGTTTGCCGATGATCCTGATAATTAATATTTCTAAATTACCGAAATTTAATTTTATGGCGTTAAGCAAATGAGAGAATCTAAGCCGTCTAAGGTTAGTATTTATGCTGTGGTCGTCATTATTATCAGATTAAAGTACTTCTGTAATCCTGTAGTAACCATTGTTGTGATTTGCATAATGAGGGTTGTTATTCTTTGTTTTAACAATGAAATGACCATACTTTCTATAGTTGCTCTTTGGTGAATGAGTGCTGGGCATTCTCTTAAATGATGATTAATTGCTCATATTCACAAGTAAATCTTACTTGCTAGTAACGAAGGGATAAATATCATTATAATGAAAATGCCTTAATTTGCATCTTAGAAATAGTTGGAAAGGCGTTATTTTTGAAGGCAAATATGATTTTGACATGACTAAGTTTGTTAAGGATAAAAGTGCTAACATCCTTAATTTTTTGGCAATGAACAGAGTTGTAGCTCAATTTTCTCGGGTGAAGAAGGGAAATGATCGGTCGGGGGTATTAAATATTTCCAATGATGTTTTTGCTGATTTTTTTGAAGAGCTTAATGAACGAGAAATTCATTATTTGGCAGTTGGGGATATTGCAGGTGCATATCATGGCTATCCGAGAACTAGCGGGGGCCTTGAACTATGGCTGTCTCATGATGACGAAAACATACAAAAAATACAGCACTTGTTAGAATTAGGGGCACCGATAAATGCGGATAGTGAGGGAAGGGTTGTTAAATTTCGTGGTGAAACTTTTAAGCTTACCATATACCTTCAAATGTTGCACTATACTCAGCAGGATTTTTGCCGTTGTCATTCAGAATCGGAGTTAGCCGTTGTTTTGAATACTACCATACCGGTGCTTGGAAAAAAGGACTATACTCGTGAAATGGGGATACCATCAAAAACGGGAAATAGAAAAATGATCAAGAACCAGGAAAGTCAGAACTAATTGGCGTGTTGTAAAACTTATGCTTGGGTTGACCGTTTAAATAAATGTATAAAAATATTAAGTCCGGGAACTCTACTAAACAGGTGAAAGTGCTGGTTTATGTAGGCCTTCCCGGCACCAATTACCTCACATTAAATCAAATTTCTTTCCCATATCACTTAGTGTTCTATTAAGGCTACGTGCAGTTACACCAAGATAATTGGCTATATCCTGTTTTGAGATATGCTGTAATAATTCGGGAAATTCATTCATAAGCCGAAGAAGTTTATCTTCTATGGTATGAGACTGATTGTACCCATGTCTGATAGCCTTGTATTTTACTTTATTGGCAAATGCTTTAAGTATCAACTCATTGAATTTACTGTTTGATCTCAAAAGCTTATGAAACTTATCTCCTTTAATTTCAAATACTTGTAAGTCAGTGATGGCTTCTATAGAACAAAAGCTAAGGTGCTCATTGATTGTTTCGATCTCACCAAAAATCTCCCCATCAGAAAAAAACTCCTGGATAAAATCCTTTCCATTATCCTCACTTAAATAGCATTTTGCTATACCACTTTTTATAATAAAAACAGAGAAAACCTTTTTGCCCTGCTTAATTAGACTTTGTTTAGGAGAGTAGTTTTCTAAGAAGAAATGGTTGAAACTTTCAGTCTCATAAAGCCTGCTTACAAACGCTAATAAATCTTTGTTTATTCTTACCATATTTTACCGGAGGGACAAATGTCCTTTGTTATGAAAAGTGGTTGCTTTTCCTTTGCAAAAAAGAAATGACCGGTTAAGGTCTTACAAAGATAAAATTAATCAAAGATGCAACTAGATAACTTGTCAAAGCAGTTAGAATTTATCAAGGAGATTGATAAGATCAAATATATTCAGCGCAAGACTCGTCTGTTCAATAGTGACAGAAATGAGAATGATGCTGAACATAGCTGGCACCTTGCCGTGATGGCACTTGTGTTGGTAGAGCACTCCAATGAAGATATTGATTTGTTAAAAGTTCTTAAAATGGTGTTGATCCATGATATTGTAGAGATAGATGCAGGGGATACATTTTTGTTTGATAGTCAAAGAGATGATTCTAAAGAGTCGGAAGCGTTAGCTGCAAGACGCATATTTGGAATGTTGCCTGAGAAACAGGCAGAGGAGTTTATGGCTATTTGGGAAGAATTTGAAGAAGGTAGTACTCCTGAGGCCAAATTTGCCCATTCTCTTGATAGGTTAGAGCCCGTTTTGCAAAACGATTCAAATAATGGAGGTACTTGGGCGGAGCATGATGTGCCTCATGAAAAGGTGATCAAGAAGGTCAGCGTAATGAACAACGGTTCGACGATATTGTGGAGCCATGCTGAGAAATTGATAGGAAGGTTTTATTCTGAGGAGTGACGGCTTGAAAATTGCGTTCAGTCTCGGGGCGACTGCTGGTACGGTCGGCCTTATTACCTGTAGCTGGTGCGAGCTCAATGCCGTTAAGTTAAGGTAATTTGGATTTTTTTTGGTATTATAGAAGAGTAATAAGAAGAAAGTAGGAATCGGAGCCCTGTTTATAGAAGGGCTTTTTTAAAACACAATAAAAACTATTGATAATGAGTGATTTATCAATAGGAGTAAAACTGATCCTAAGGCATTCACCCGTACCAGAAAACTTTCTTTCAAAGGGCTCCTACTCAATATAGCAAGCTTTACAAGACCCGGGGTTCAAACAGAATTAGATCGATTTTTTAAAGCCATCTCCAATTCATCAACTTCATTTGAATCGATATCTAAAAGTGCATTTACGCAATCCCGAAGAAAATTAAAACCAGATGCCTTTATTGAGTTAAGAAGAAACCAACTGGAATACTTTAACCAATTTGCACCTGATAAAAGGAGGTAGAAAGAGAAAAGAGTAGTTGCAATTGATGGCAGCCTTTTAAATTTGCCGCATACTGATGAAGTAAAAGCTGGATTTGGATCTGTCAAAAACCAACATGAAGATGTGGTAAGTGCAAGATGTTCATTTGCGTATGATGTGTACAATGAATTGATATTAGATGCATCTATTGCACCGAGAAGAAGCTGTGAAAAAGAGTCGGCCCTTAATCACTTATCCAGGCTAAACCCCTCCAGCGATATACTGGTTTTCGACAGAGGCTATCCAAGTCAGTGGCTGATGGGTTTACTTGATAAGAAGGGCTTTAAATTTTGTTTTCGCTTAAGCACTGCCTGGAAAAAGATACAGGTGATCATATGAATAGCAGTAAAGATGATATAGACTGGACGATGGTTAGGTCCTCCAATCGGGAATGGGGTAAGCTCAAAACTTATGGATTGGGTAGAAAATTGGAAGGATTGAGATTACTATCCATATCATTATCATCAGGAGAAAAGGAAATACTAATAACCAATTTGACTGATCGTAAAAACTATAGCATTGATGACATAAAAGAACTTTATAATCTACGATGGGGAGTGGAAGAGGGGTATAAATCCTTTAAAAAAGTATTACATATTGAGCACTTCTCTGGTAGAACAGTACAGGCAATAAATCAAGACTTTCATGCGCGGGTTTTCATGTTGAATATGGCATCCATTATAAGAAAGCAGGGCTTATACTTTTCAAAGTCCTCACCCATAAACAAGAAAAGGCATAGATATACGGTAAGTAAAACACAAGCTATCGCAAAAACTAAAGATTTTTTGCTCGATATCTTCTATAGCAAAAGGTTAAGAAAAATTATTCAACAAATGCTGAAAATATTAAATAGAAGACTTGAAATGATACGGCCGGGCAGATCCTTTCCAAGGCCTAAAACATCTTCAAGGAGAAGAAGTAAAATTATCAATTTAAAAGGTATTTAAGCTTAACTTAACGACATTGGGTGCGAGCTTGTAGCTCGCATCAGCTACAGTAAGTGCCAATCGATTTGCATCATACTTATCCAAGGTATTTTTAATGGCTCTTTTTAAAGGTGGAGTTTTTCCATACACGCATCATCTCCTTTTTGTGTTCTTCATCGTTATAATTGATACTTACCCCAAAATCAAAACCATTGATGTGTCTGCTGTACATGTTCTGATTGAGTATGACCTCACCTCCATTTCCATATACCGTAATTTTAAATAAAGCAAAGTTTAGCCCGTCGACAACTTCTGAGGATGACGAGGTATCTATCTTGATACCTTGATTTATATAGGTTTGATAAAGTAATTCTTTTAACGCAGCGTTGTTATCTTCCCATTCTCCTTCATAGCTCAGTGGGAATGGTTCGGAGCTGGATTGGAAAATGTTGAAGCTATTTTTTTGAAAACTGATCAAATGCTTTAGTCCACTATAGTTAATACTATCTTTCATAACCTCCTGCATAGCTTGTTTGCCCTTTTCATCATTGGCATCCAATTGATCTTTTTTTACTATTTCCCATCCCTTAGGGATTTCAATTGTCCAGCCTATTTCATGGCTACGATAAATATTTCCTTTGATTAGCCCCTCATCGGTTTGCTTGGCAGGTTTACTTTTATTGCAGGAAAGGAACATTGAAAAGAGAAGTATAGTTGCTATTGATTTGTAAGGCATGAATGCTGTTTTGGGTTTGCAGAAAAGCTTAATCTACAAATTAATAGACAAACTTATAATTGTTAGTGGGAGAATATGGTTTTGAGTTGGTGTTGATTACCAACTGGATAAGGATTTTCTAGATATTATACACCTTCATCGACCTGTTAAACTCGCCTGGGGTAAAGCCGATAATCAGGTTTTTATATGTTAACCCTATCCTTTGGCAAGTCCTGCATTGGGTTATGATGCCGCTTCTTGGGATCATGAGTTTTTTAATGTCACATTTCATTTTTGACTGGGAGTTATTGCGTTTTTCAAATAAGGACATTTTGACTCTTCAATGATTGACCTGATCCTGGTCTTGTTTTTATGCTTGTCTTCAAGTTCCCGATTCAGTTGAGCCATTAGGGTGTCGTAATTATTGTATTCCATAGTCATTGAGTTTTGGTGCTTTGATTGACCCTGTACAGCCGCATGTCTTAATATGTATGCAGGATCAATAAGGACTTTATTATTTAGATTAATTATAAATAGCATAAAGCTGCTAGTAAACTTTTAAACTGTCAATGCCTATTTTTAGCGATTTTAATCACTAGAGGTAGGTAATTAGCTCAGGTTCACACCAGGATTCCATACTTCATTTCAGAATGAAATGTCAGAGAATACTACCCGCTACCTTAGCACCAACATCAACATTTTGAGTTCAATGAAATACACAACAAGAGTGGTTTGGAATAAGGGGCCAGAGGAGCTGTTTACCGATAATAAGTATAGTCGGAGGCATCAATGGTCTTTTGATGGAGGCTTAGATGTTAAGGCATCTTCATCACCTCATGTGATACCAGTACCCTTGTCTGATGAATCTGCTGTTGACCCAGAGGAGGCTTTTGTTGCAGCACTTTCCAGTTGTCACATGCTCTTTTTTCTTTCCCTGGCAGCGAAGGAAACTTATGTGGTCGAAACCTATGAGGATCAGGCAGAGGGAGTTATGGAGGAAAATGAAAATGGTAAAATGGCTATGATCAGCGTAACCTTAAAACCCAGAATTGTTTTTTCAGAACAGCATAAAGTTCCCGATTTAAGTGAGGTGGAGGCATTGCATGAAAAAGCGCACAATAGCTGTTTTTTGGCTAATTCAGTACAATCAAAAATTAATATTAATTTATAAAAGTTGCATTATGAAAGATTTGGTAATACGTTTAAATGATAAGCCAGGGGCTCTGGCAGACATGGGTGAAGCTCTGGCAAGTGCAGGGGTAAGTGTAGAAGGTGGCGGAGCCTGGGTGGTTAACAGTGAAGGAGTAGCCCACTTTTTGGTTGAAGATGGTGAGAAAGCCCGAATGGCATTGGAGGAAAAGGGCATAGAGGTTGTTCGGGTAAATGAAACATTAGTGCAGCGTCTTAAGCAGGATCAGCCAGGCCAATTGGGGAAGATAACCAGAGCCATGGAAAAAGCTGGAGTAAATATAGAAGTACTCTATAGTGACCACGATAATCAACTTATATTAGTGGTAGATGATTATGAAAAGGGTAAAGTAGTCTCTGATAACTGGACCCGTGGTGTATATGCATAAATAATTTATGGAAGAATTGGAAAATCAGTTTAGCCAAATTGCGGTGCTCATAGGGGATAAAGCACGCTCAATAATGCTCTGGAATCTTTTGGATGGCAGAGCCTATACCGCTACGGAGCTGTCGGTGTGTGCCAATATTTCACCTCAATCCGCCAGCAATCATTTAGCTAAACTGGTTGATGCCAATATCCTTTCTATCAGCAAGCAAGGCAGGCACAGGTATTACAATTTTAAGAATGATGCCGTAGCACAGGTAGTAGAGTCTATGGCAAGTCTTCTGCCTTTACAGGATGAGGGTAAACCGAAAGTTAAGCCCGTACCCCCAGGTATAGCCTATGCCCGAACCTGTTATGATCACGTAGCAGGAAGGTTAGGTGTAAGTTTAACAGAATCGTTAGAAGCTAATGGTTTCATAAAAGCCTCAGGGAAGGAATATGATCTTACAGATAAAGGGCGGGAGTGGTTTCATACTTTAGGTGTAGATACCGAAGGTTTGAAACAGCAAAAACGATCTTTTGCCCATCAATGCCTGGATTGGAGTGAGAGAAGGTCTCACCTGGCCGGTGCCTTGGGTGCATCGATGTTACAAGTTATGCTCCAAAAAGACTGGGTCAGGAAAAAGAATAATACCCGTGAGCTACTCATCACTCCTAAAGGTAAGTTGGAACTGAGCGATCTGTTGAAGCTGAAAATATAATCCTTTTACTTTCAATTATTTAAATTTATTAGAACTGGCAATGAATGCGAGAGAAGTTATACTATTGAATTTTTCTGAAACAAGAAGACGCAGTATTAAGCTGTGGCGGGCAATACCTCATGAATTTCTGGGGTGGCGACCGGATAAAGAGGCCTTTACCATTATAGAAATGATTCGACACGTGCTTGAAGGTGAACACCTATTTCATAAAATAATTGAAAACAGAGGTAATTTGGGTGATTATAACTCACCCTGGCTCGGGGAGGAATATACTGATGTGAGTAATGAACTGCGATTTGCTGATCAATACAGGTCAAGATTTATGAGTATGGTTGAAAATCTGGAAGAGGAAGAGTTGGAAAACGTAGAGATTGTAAGGACTGAAGTGGGACAGCG
Source organism: Fulvivirga marina (assembly GCF_016775155.1). Lineage (GTDB taxonomy): Bacteria > Bacteroidota > Bacteroidia > Cytophagales > Cyclobacteriaceae > Fulvivirga > Fulvivirga marina. The sequence continues at coordinate 682,980 of NZ_JAEUGD010000042.1, forward strand.
TAAAAAACTGGGCGACTACCTCAACCGGATGGCCTACCATGAATCGGTGCATACCGGGCAGATGCTGGCATACCTGAGAACCTTGAATATAGGCAGGCCGTTGGTGTGGGATTAAGTTACGATAAGGCCATCATTCTTTCCATAAACTCATCGCGCTTGCTTTGAGAGATAGCTATCTGAGTGCTGTCATTCATCAGGATGTAGCCGCCCTCTGATTTTACAAACTTTTTGACCTCATGCAGGTTGATCAGGAAGCTATTGTGTACACGCATGAAATTGTGGTCAGAAAGCAGGTTCTCATATTCTTTCAGGTTTTTACTTACGATCAACTTTACATCAGGCTTGATGCTGAAATTGGTATAGGAACCGTTGGCCTCACAGTGCGATATGTTTTGTATATCTATAAACTCGAGGCCTTCAGATGTTGCCAGACATATCTTTTTGCGTTGATTGGGTTTGTTACCCATGTTCTTGAGTAGCAGGTTTAGCTGTTTTGATGACTCCGCCTTGTCCAACCTCTCTCTTGCTTTTTCCAGAGCTTCCTGTAGCTCATCTATATCTATAGGCTTAAGAAGGTAGTCCAGAGAACTAAATTTGATGGCTTTTATGGCATATTGTTCAAAGGCTGTGGTGAAAATGACATCGAAGTTTCGTTCTTTGATCCGGTTGAGTACGTCAAAGCCAGTACCTGTTTGAAGCTCGATATCCAAAAATATCAAATCTGGTTTAACTTTGTTGATGAGAGCTACGGCATCGTCTACATTACCTGCCATGCCAAGTACATTTACGTCATTACAAAACTCTAAAAGTAGTGACTTTAGTGTCTCTTGGCTTCGTACTTCATCTTCTATTATTACTACATTTAGCATCTTACATTTTGGGTATGTTAATAATCACTTTAGTGCCCTTGTCAGAATCTTCAAACGAAACAAGGGTCTTTTGGGGCCTGTTCATATTTATCAGGTCAAGCCGCTTCTTGGTTACAGACATGCCCCTGGATACGTAGACCGTTTTTTTTCTTCGTGCCTTGGCAGCAGCTCTTCCAATGCCATTGTCGCTGATCACACAAAGAATAAAAGCATCCTGTTCGGAGAATTCAATATTGATTTGTTTGTCGTTATGAGCTGCTGGCATCAGGCCATGAATTATTGCATTTTCAACATAGGGTTGAATGAGAAACAGCGGCATTTCCAGATTATGGATGTCAAGCCGTTCATTCACATTGATAGCGTATTCAAAACCTCGGTCAAACCTTAGCGATTCCAGCTCCAGGTAAAGGTTTAAAAGCTCGATCTCCCTTTTTAAAGGTACATTGACTTCTATTGAGTTTTCAAGGATCTGCCGGAGGAGGTGTGAAAACTTGGTGAGGTACTTGAGGGCGCTTTTTTTATCGTTAACTGTGATCAGGTGCTGTATCGAATTCAGTGCATTAAAAATGAAGTGAGGATTGATCTGAGCTCTTAATGCACTTTTACTAGCGGCAACGGCTTCCTTTTCAAGGTTTAATTTATCCTCATATACCATTTTGATCCGGTAGGCCAGACCTGTGGCAAATACAAAGCTCTCTATACTTGCACCGGCCAGCATATACTTTATCTTCAATAAAAACATGGTAAATAGCGCGCCGGTTACAAATGTGGCAGTACCTATAACTACAAAATAGACAAGGTTCGATTTTTTGAAAATCAGCAGGTGAATGATACCGTATAGAGCAAACAAACTCATGAAATATCGCTGAAAATCCATAAGCATTGTCTGATATGAAAAGAAGGGGTTAACCACCAGTATGATGGTGTCTGCGATCACTAAGATCCCCAGAAAATATGCAATTAACTTTACAGCCTTATCAAGCTTTGGGTAGTCAGTCGGCATTTCTAGGAACGAGCGAATAAATAGCAGGTACATCAGGTTTATGGCTATCTGGGTAACACTGGTTACCACGTAGAGCAAATGAGGGTGGTTGGCTTCAAAATAAGTTATGATGTTAAGGCTTAACTGAGAATAGTAAGCACTTTGAAATAAAAGGAACAGGCTGTAAAACAGGTAAATAGAATTATTTGAATTAAGGTATAGCAGTACATTTAAAATGAACAGTGCCCCGGCCAGGCCAAGAAAAAGATAAATGGGGGTTTGCCTTTCGAACGATCGCCTAAAGAAAGAATAGTCCTGGATGACGCTTTCATTATCCTCCGCAAGGTAAAAACCAGAATGCTTCCAGCGATAGCCCCCCAGAAATTCTTCTGTTTTGATAATTATGAACCGCCCCATTAATAGGTTTGATTTTGTGACAGGCAGGTAGGATCGTTTTACTTTATTACTCTTAAAACGATTGATTTCAAAAAAATTAATCTCTAAAGGTTGTACAGTAGAACCTTGCTGTATGTAGTAAGCCCCTCGGAAAAAGTTTGGCGTATTGAGGTAGATGGTATCGTGTTTTTCGAAAAGATTCATGTAAGCGCTGAAGTCAAAACGAAGCCAGTAAGTAGAGCCTGAAGGTACTTCTATTATTTTATCAGGGGCTTCAAATCGAAGTTGCTCTTTTTCTAAAATATCTTCAGGAGAGTATGACTGCGTTTCATTTTCCGTTTCAACAGAAGGAGTGAGTGGCAGGTCGTTGTATAAATAAATATTATGCTGCCCTCTAGCCCGAGGTATAAGGCAGCCAATAAACATCAAGCAGATCAGGTACTTCTTCATTTACTCTTGTACAGGAATAATAAGCTCTATCGTTCTGCCAGTCACTTCACCCTTATCATTTTTTAACTCGTCAACCTGGCGTAATATCTTAAGGTGTTTTATTTTATTTAATAAGTCAATATGTTCCTGCCACGTAAATAAATTGGCCCGGTAATCATTGGGATCGTTGCGTGTAAAGCCCAGCAGCATGTCTACTTCCAGAGAAGCTTTAAATTGTAAGCATCCGACCTGATAAGTGAAGTCCAGAATAAGATCACCTTCTCCGGTATTAGACATGACCATACGCTCAATCAACTCCTCAATGACCAACTGAATTATCAGTGTTGGAATGTGAAGACTGTAAAGTTTCTCAGGTACATTGATAGTATAATTAAAGCGATCCTCATACCGCAACTGCTGCAGTTTGAGATACCAGTTGATCATCCTGATTTCTTCTTCCAGTTGGATCTTGGCCTCATCGAGGTGTAGCATGTACTTTCGGATCAATTTGCTGAACAAGCTGTGATACCTCAACGCCAACCTTTTTTTATCTGCAGTAATGAAATATTGGATAGCATTTAAGGCATTAAACAAAAAATGAGGGTTCATCTGTCTCCTTAGGGAGTTTATACGCAAGTTCATTAGCTCTCTTTCTGCATCCATAAGGGCCTTTTGCTTTAATTTAAGCTCTTGTTCAGCGTTAACTCGTGCCAGTTTTACAGCGCATATGGAGGCAATGGCATTGAGTGTTTTGAGATGGCGATCGGTGAAAAAATGCTTTTCAGGATGTTCACAATCTATAACCCCCCAGACTTTGCCATCCTGAGTAATAGGTACGGCAATTTCTGAGAGACGCATTTCATCATCCACGACATACCTTTCATCTTTACTGGTATCGTGGATTAGTTCTGGCTTACCTGTTGCGGCAACGGCTCCAGTTATGCCAGCTCCCAGAGGTATCTCGATGGGTTGTAATACTTCGTAACTACGCGGGTTTTTGGGGCCGTGGGCAGCTTTCTGAATAAGAACATCGCGTTCGTAGTCAACTTTATATATTACACAATCTAGAAAACCTAACCTTGAAATACAGTTTTTTGCAAGATCCCATAGGACCTCTTCTTCTGTACTCTTGCTAATTATGGAAGTAGCGAAGTATACCAGGGTCTCCTCCAAGTCATCAAGTTTTAATTTCTTAGCCAATTGTACTTCACTGTTTTTTGCCATAATAGAACAAAATTAAAACACCTGCAATTTTTGATTCCTCAAATTCAATTCTGGTTAAGATTGTAAAACTGATTAGTTATATTAAAATACCTAAGCCCTGAGAGGATACTATCGCTCTCAGGGCTTGTTCCGGTATTTAGCTTAGCCTTGCTTGGCAAGAATCAGAATTATAGGGTCAAGAGACTCCTCATCATAGCTAGAGACAATTAATATTTGATCATTTCCATTTACAAGTAAAGCTGCCGCCATTTCCGAGACATCATTATCATCATCAAAATTCATACTGCCCAGTACGCGACCATTGACAACGTTTTCCACCAGTATTACTGCACCTTCCTGGCTATCTACCGTGCCGGTTTCAATATTTGTGAAAGGATAACCAGTGCCTATTATGTTATCCTGATCATTTTTTGAAAATGATAGCTTCACTGGCAAGGTCTGATCATCATTATTTTTAGGCAAGTAAGCTATACCATTGTAAGTGTTATTCAAAAGAGCATCTTTTGTGGCAGAATTATCCGCCTTTAGGGCAAATACACCACCATTGCCATAGCCAAAGTCCATCATCATAGCACCAGCATTGGTGAACTGACCCTGAGCAACGGTTTTTCCTCCATCTACAATTTCCACAAAACCGTTGTTAACACAAGAGGCAATAGGGAGGCCCTCAATGGAACCAGTATCTGTACATGCACCGCCATTGATACAGTCAAGACTGAATTTGTAGCCGGATATATCGTAACCATTACCTGACGCAGCAAACTCTACATAACCAAATGCTTCATCAGTGATCGGGTCAAAGTCTGACTGTCCTCCGGGTGCAGTAAGTATGTAGTTGTATGCTCCCGGTATGTTGGCGCAGTCTCCTTCGGGTACCATAGCAATTATATCGCCTTTAATACTGCCTTCAGGCTTAATGATCATAGCCATATCAGGTATTTCCAATGCATAAAACCACGCAGTACCGTCTGTGGGAATCTCCTCATTGCCAGGCTCGACATTGGTGATGGTCACTTTTAAAAAGCCCGATGGTAAAGCCTCAAACGTTCCTTCAATAGAAATATCATCACTGGTGTCATCGAAAGTGCCGTAATCCCATGAAGCAGTCATATGCCCTTGCTCTTTGTCCAGGTTCCAGGTCCATACATCGCCAGGGCTCTGAGTACCTACATAAACCTCAGCTACATCAGGGTTTATAAAAGGCTTGTCGCCAGGGGTAACCTTTTCATCATCATCACTACAGCTTACCATCAATATGATGCCGGAAAGTATCAGTGCGTTTAGAAATATCTTTTTCATAATTTCAAGAGTTTGCTTTTGTTTACTTTCACCAATGTATGAGGTCTGTAAGTGTTACACTTTGATATATTTATGGATGCATCCTTTCAGTTGACGGATTGACATTTTGAATTGACGGCATAAAAGCAGAGTATAGTGTTGGGAGCATAACATTAAATGCCTTTAAATAAAGCATGTTCCTTAACATATTCATATTTTTGTTTCATGAACAAAGTCCAGCTATTTCAGCAAATACAAAAGAAACATTCCTATCTCTGTGTAGGTTTGGATACTGACTTATCAAAAATACCAGCCCATCTACTAGGGCTTGAAGATCCGGTTTTTGAGTTTAACAGGCAGATTATAGATGCCACGAAAGAGTATGCAGTGGCTTATAAGCCCAATATAGCTTTTTATGAGGCGCTAGGACCCAAAGGGTGGGAAAGTCTTGCTAAAACATTGGAGTACATTCCTAATGATATATTTACCATTGCAGATGCCAAGCGTGGAGATATAGGTAATACATCAAAGCTGTATGCCAAAGCCTTTTTTGAAACGATGAACTTTGACTCTATTACTGTAGCCCCCTATATGGGGGAGGATTCCGTAACACCATTTCTGGAGTTTGATGGTAAGTGGGTGATACTTTTGGCCCATACATCAAATACAGGGAGCAACGACTTTCAGTTGTTGACGGATAGAGAGACAGGGCAGGCCTTTTATGAAAAGGTAATACTGAAGAGTCAGAAGTGGGCAAGTTCTGATCAGTTAATGTTTGTTGTGGGAGCAACAAGAGCGGATAAGATAGAGAGGATTAGAGAACTGGCTCCTGATAACTTTTTTCTGGTGCCAGGTGTAGGAGCACAAGGAGGAAGTCTGGAGGATGTTTCAAAGTACGGTTTGAATAAGGAATGTGGCCTGTTGGTAAACTCTTCCAGAGGAATAATTTATAGCTCAAATGGAGAAGACTTTGCTGAGGCGGCTAATCGTGAGGCTTTAAAGATCCGGGAAGATATGAGCATATATTTAGATAAGTATATGTAGAAGCATGCAGGAAGCTTTTTTACATTTCATTTGGCAATATCAGTATTTCAATAAAGCTGCCCTGGCAACGGTTGATGGCTCAACAGTTAATGTAATCTACCCAGGCATGTTTAATACTGATGCCGGTCCGGATTTTAAAGAGGCCATTATTAAGATAGATAACATAGAGTGGAGGGGCAATGTAGAGTTGCATATTAACTCTGCGGACTGGACCTACCATAGACACCATACTGATCAGGCTTATAACAACGTAGTGCTGCACGTTGTGTGGCAAAATAATCAGGAAGTAAAACGGGCTGATGGATCTGCACTTCCGGTTGTTGAGCTTCAGGGACTTGTAGATGAAAAAGTGATTTTTGACTATAAAAAGCTTATTAACCACCCTTCGGAGATCAGGTGCGAAAAACAACTGAAACAAGTTTCTAATATCAGCTGGCTCTCAATGTTGGATAAAGTTTTAATGGAGCGCTTGTCAGTAAAGGCAGAGGTAATCAAAAATCTTTATCAAAGTAATGGAAATGACTGGGAAGAAACAGCCTATCAACTTTTAGCCAGAAACTTTGGTTTCAAGGTCAATAGTGAGCCTTTTCAGGCTTTAGCTCAGTCCTTGCCTTATAAAATAATTAAAAAACACGCGGACAATCAGCTCCAGGTAGAAGCACTTATTTTCGGTCAGGCGGGGCTATTAGTTGCCGAATCCGACGATGCGTACCAGCAGGCCCTCTTAAAAGAATATGACTTTCTTAAACATAAGTATAGCCTTACCAGCCGGCTCTCGGCTATAGAGTGGAGGTTGCTAAGGCTACGGCCCGCCAATTTTCCTATGGTAAGACTAGCGCAGTTTTCCAGTGTTTTGAGTCAAATGCCTTCACTTTTTCAGAATTTACTTGAGATAAATTCTATCCAGGAGCTCAAAAAGCAATTAAAAGTGCAGGTGTCGGAGTATTGGCAGCATCACTATCAATTTGGTACTTACTCTTCCAAAAAAGTGCCTACCTTGGGTAATAGTAGTGTTGAAAATATTGCCATCAATACCATAGTTCCATTGCTTGTTTCCTATGGAAAATATGTTGATGATCAGTCATTTGTTGATAAAGCCATTACCTTGTTGCAGGAAATAAAAGCAGAGAAAAATAAGATTATCAATCACTGGTCTGCAATTGACATCGCAGTATCCACAGCATTTGATTCACAGGCATTGATTCAGCTTTACAACGAGTACTGTACCAAAAGAAAATGTTTATCCTGTAATGTAGGAGCTTCTTTAATACGTAGAAAGTGACCTGGCTCAACTACATATTTGCCATTACTGTATTATTTCTGCTTACCGGCCTTTTGTTTCGAAGTAGTATAAGCACTCCGTTGAAGAAGTTCTTTGTTCCGGCTCTTTTACTAAAACTGGTAGCAGGTATATTGGTAGGGTGGCTCTATATGAGCTATTACGAAGGAGGAGATACATGGGTATATTACAATGAGGCCATTAAGCTGACTTCATTATTCAAATCCAGCCCATCAGACTATGTCAGCTTTCTCTTTCTTTCCAGTGGTGATGTTTTGGAATATATGCAGTATGCCGGTCAGCCACGTGCACTGTTTGTTGTTAAAATATTGAGCATAGTAAACCTCATTACTGGTAACAACTATTGGTTATCCTCAATTTGTTTTTCACTTTTTAGTTTTGCAGGCCTGTGGTTTCTGGCCAACCGGCTTGCCAGGATTTATCATCAAAGAAAATTAGCTATCATCTTATCCTTACTGTTTTTTCCATCAATCGTGTTTTGGAGCTCAGGCATTATCAAAGAGTCCCTGGCAGTTGGAGCAATGGCATTTTTGATATATTCACTTCTTGGCTACATATTCAGACAGAAGCGCTTTAGTGGTTATATGGTGATTGACCTGATAATGATATATATTTTGTGGAGCACCAAATACTATTATGCAGGCTTACTGCTACTTCTTATTGTAGCCAATGGTCTTACATTATATATCAAGAGTAAGTCTGAAGTGATAGGGCATTCGCCGACTTATCAAGTAGCACTTTTTGGATTGCTTTGTATGTTATGCCTTACGGCGGCTACTTCTTTACACCCAAACTTCTACCTGCACAGGCTACCCTCTGTGATTTTTGATAATTACCAGGCATTTTTAGAAAAGTCCGAGGCCAATGATGTTATTTATTACTATTCATTAGAAGCTAACTGGACCAGCATTTTGATCCACTCGCCTAAAGCATTACTTTCCGGTTTTTTTAGGCCATTTCCTGGTGAATATTTTGATCTGCTAAAAATAATAGCCGGAATAGAGAATTTTTTCATACTGCTACTCACCGTAAGTGCTTTCTTTAAACTTCCGAAGAAACTCACTGATGAAAACAGGGTTTTGCTACTCAGTGCGGCGATTTATTGCATAGGGCTGAGTATATTCCTGGCGTTGTCAACTCCGAATTTTGGTACCTTAATAAGGTATAAAGTAGGTTTTTTGCCTGTTATGCTTTTGATAGTTACCCTAAACAATCCTTTAATAGAAAAATTGAATAGATTGGTTAAGTAAGGTTAAGCGCATAACTTTGTTGTTCAAATCTTAAAGAAATACTATGAAGAATCCGGTGATCATATTTGGTGCGAACAATCTGGGGCGCGCTGCAAGGGACATATTTGAAAGTAACGATATTGTAATTTACTGTTTTCTTGATGATGATAAGTCGTTGCATGGTACCGAGATGGATGAAATCAGCGTGCTAGGCAAGACCGATGATGATGGCTACCTGAAGCTTATTGGTAAAAAGTGTGAAGCGTTTGTAGCAGTCGATGAAAATAAATACCGGAAAGGTATTGTTAAAATGCTGAATGAGCGTAGAAAGGTGATGCCGGTAAATGCAGTTCACCGGGCAGCAGTGATAGCAGAAACCGCTCATATTGGTCATGGCAACTTTGTTAATATGGGGGTTAAGATTGCAAATAATGCCAAAGTTTCAAACCATTGTATACTGCACACTAATGCTGTGATAGACTACAGTGCAGAGATAGGGGATTTTGTGCAGGTGGGAGCAGGGAGTGTGGTTAATTCTGGTGCAGTAGTAGAAGATGAGGTTTTTATCGGGTCAGGTGTAACCATAGTGGGAGGTGTTAAAATCGGCAAAGGTGCGAGAATAGGAGCAGGGTCAGTTGTGATAAAAGATGTTGAGGCCGGAGAGACTGTATTTGGTAATCCTGCTATGCCAGTAGAGGCTTGATGAAGCAGTACATCGCCGATAACGTTTATTTAATAATAAAAAATTTCTTTATCACAGCTAAATGGCTATCTTTTGAGGCTTTAACGCTTGTATGAATGGGAAAATTTCCGGAATCCGAACTAATCCTGAATAAGGATAAAAGTGTTTATCACCTTAATTTAAAACCAAAACATATCACGGATACCATTATTACTGTTGGTGACCCCAGCAGAGTATATATGGTTAGTAAGTACTTTGATGATGTTGAGTTTGAAATGAACAGAAGAGAGTTCATTACACATCGAGGCACATACAACGGTAAGAAGATTACCGTGATAAGTACTGGTATGGGTACTGATAACATTGAGATATTTTTTACAGAGCTTGACGCCTTGGCTAATATTGATCTGAGGAAAAGGGAGGAAAAGAGCCGTAAAAGGAAACTGAAAATAATCAGGGTAGGTACTTCTGGTGCATTGCAGGAAGATATACCTCTAGGCTCTCATCTGGTGTCAGACTATGCCGTTGGTCTGGATACGCTTATGTGCTTTTATGATTTTCAGCAAGAGGGTAAGGAAAAAGAGATCGGGGAGATGTTGCAACAGCAGATTGGTTTGCCGTTTACTCCTTATGTTGCCCGCGGGTCGCAGTCATTAAAAGAGCAGATAGCTGGCGATATGGTTGTTGGAAATACGGTGACATGTCCTGGTTTTTATGCTCCACAAGGGCGAAAGATAAGACTGGATCTTAAATATCCAAAGCTGATGGAAACGCTGAATTATTTCCATCATGATGATTTCTGGTTAACAAATTTTGAAATGGAAACTGCCGGATATTACTCGCTAGGACGCATGTTGGGGCATGAAGTATTGAGTGTAAATGCGATCATTGCCAACAGGGTTCAAAGCAAGTTTGCCAAAAACTCAACGGAAATAGTAGATGACCTGATCAAAAAGGTGTTGGATCGCATTTAATCTAACATGTCTTTATACTCTTCATGTCAAGAATTTGCTGTTTTGCAAATGAAGGATCGTAGTTGTTATAAAACCCAGAGAGGATTTTATGGGCAATGTGTGAAATGATCAATTCCTCATCGTCTTTACCTTCTTTTCCGATCCAGTAAACGCGTTTGGGATGTCTCTTCATGTCCTCTACATATTCACGAGCTTTATTGTACTGCTCTTTAGTATAGTTGAGCCTGAAGGTTGTTTCTACTGTTTTCATATCATGAAAGTTTTAGGTAGCATATACCACTATTACAATCATTATGCCACTAAAAAGTTCTTTATACGGCGTTTAATGAGCTTTATTTTGTTAGTCGTTGCCCGTGAACGATCATTGATGTTCGCTGGTGGGATAACCTAAATAATGTTCTTAAACGGTTTTTTTTCTTGTAAATTTGCGGCTTGAAGGACATACATAATGGTTGATTACGAGATGCATACCCTACCTAATGGGATCCGGGTTTTACATAAACAGGTTAGCAATACCAAAATTGCACATTGCGGCTTTGTGCTAGACATAGGTAGCCGGGATGAAACAGAGGAAAATCAAGGGATAGCCCATTTTTGGGAGCACATGGCCTTCAAGGGTACGCGCAAAAGAAAAGCCTTTCATATCCTGAACCGTATTGACTCCGTAGGAGGAGAAATTAATGCCTATACCACTAAAGAAAAAATAGCATTCTACGCTTCCTTACTTGATAATTATTTTGAAAAGGCTGTAGAACTGCTTACAGATATCACTTTTGACTCAATTTTCCCCGAAAAACAGATCGAAAAGGAACGTAATGTGATCCTTGAAGAGATGGCTATGTATTATGATAGCCCTGAAGATGCCATCCAGGATGATTTCGATAGCCTCGTATTCCAAGGGCATCCTCTGGGTATGAATATCCTGGGTACAGCGGATAGTGTCAGATCATTCCATCGCGATGATTTTACTGAGTTTATCAAAGCTAATATCAGCACAGAAAGACTGGTGTTCTGTTCAGTAGCCAACCTGCCTTTTAAGAAAGTAGTAAAACTTACAGAGAAATACCTGAAGGATGTTCCGGCATTTGCAGCAGATAGAGAGCGTCAACCTTTTAATACTTACAAGCCTGCCATTAAAAAAGTGAATCGTAGTCTTACACAGGCCCAATTTGCCATAGGTCGTGGAGATGCATATTCCGACAACTCTTCCAAAAGACTACCTTTTTTTATGCTGGTCAATATTTTAGGAGGTCCTGGTATGAACTCCCGTCTGAACCTTGCACTTAGGGAGAAACATGGTTTTGTTTACTCTATAGATGCCAGTTATCAGGCCTATACGGATACCGGTCTGTTCGGTATTTTCTTTGGAACAGAACCTAAACAACTCAATAGAAGTGTTCGTTTGGTAAAAAAAGAACTCCAAAAACTGAAGGAGAAACCTTTGGGGGTGAAGCAGCTTCATACGGCTAAAGAGCAGCTCATGGGGCAGCTGGCTATGGCAGAAGAAAATAATATAAGCTTGATGCTTATGATGGGAAAGAGTATATTGGATAGAAATAAGATAGAATCTCTTGACGAGATCTTCAATAAGATTAAAAATACAACAGCAAAAGAGTTACAAGACCTGGCTAATGAAATGTTTGACGAGGCTCAAATGAGCCAGTTAATTTTTTTACCTGAATAAAATATGGATTTTTTAAGCGAAGAGCTGCAACGTTACGTTGAAGAACACACTATCCCTGAAACAGAACTCCTTAAAAAACTGAACAGGGAGACCAATGCTAAAATAATGAACCCCAGGATGTTGTCAGGTCACTTACAAGGGCGTATCCTGTCAACTTTTAGCCATATGATCAAGCCGGGAAATATTTTAGAGATCGGGACCTATACCGGTTATTCGGCTATTTGCATGGTGGAGGGGTTGAAAGCAGGAGGTAAGCTGTATACCATAGATATTAATGAAGAGCTTGAAGATATGGTGAGAGGCTATTTCAAAGAGGCTGGCCTGGAAAGTAAAGTTGATTACAGGATAGGTAATGCACTGGATATCATTCCTGCCCTGGATGTTACCTTTGACCTGGTATTCATAGACGCAGATAAAATCAACTATTCCAATTATTTTGATTTGGTAATTGATAAAGTAAATGCCGGAGGTTTTATAATTGCAGATAATGTGCTCTGGAGCGGCAAGGTGGTGCAAGAAGGAAAAATAGATAAAGATACCCAGGCCTTGCTTGATTTTAATAGCAAGATGCATAATGAAGAACGTGTGGAAAACGTTCTTTTCCCTGTTAGAGATGGATTGATGGTCATGAGAAAAATTTAAAATAATAATGTCATTACGAATACCGCTTACTCTGATTCTTTTAATTCCTGTCTGGGTTTTTGCTCAATCACCACGTGTGCCTTCAAGAATGGAATTTGCCGGAATCAAGCTTCGGATAATGGAAGATGCTCGAAATGAGATACAAAAAGATGTTAATGCCCTGACAAAAAGCCCTAAGTACTTCAATATAAAAGTGGAGCGGGCTAAAACGTATTTCCCCATCATTGAGCGCGTATTTAGAGAAGAAGGACTTCATGATGATTTTAAATACCTGGTATTGCAGGAGAGTGCTCTGATACCCGATGCGGTATCTGTTTCTAATGCTGTAGGGTTTTGGCAGTTTAAAGATTTTACAGCTATGGAAGTGGGCTTGAGAGTTGATAAGCATGTAGATGAGCGTATGAACATCGAGGCAGCGTCCCGAGGGGCAGCAAAATACATGAAGAGGAACAATGAGTTTTTTGATAACTGGCTTCATGCGCTGCAGGCTTATCAGATGGGGGCTGGAGGAGCGATGAGAGCTCTTGGTAAAGGCAGTAGTGGTGCTAAATCCATGGTCATAAATAAAAAGACATACTGGTATGTGAAAAAATATCTGGCACACAAAGTGGCTTTTGAAGGGGCTGTTTCGGGGCCGGGAGAAACAAGACTGGTGGAGTATCACGATGGTAAGGACAAAACTTTAAAAGAGATATCAGATGAAACTGGTGTGAGTTTGGAGCAGCTTCAGGATTACAACAAATGGTTAAAAAGAGGTAAAATCCCTGATGACAAAGCCTATACCGTTGTGCTTCCTGTGTCCAAATTAGATAATATTCAACTGGCGGTTTTGGAAAGCGAGCCTAAAATGGAAAATAGGCGACAGATTGAATATCATTTTCCTGTCAGAGATAATTTTCCTGAAATCGAGGATTTTAAGGAGGCAAGAAAGGGACATGTTGTAGAGATAAATGACCTTCCTGGTATCATTGGAGCTGAGGGAGATAAAATCATTGACTTGGCCAGGAAAGGTGATGTGGACTTGAGTAAATTTTTAAAGTATAACGATATTCAGATCACTGACCCGATAATTGATGGACAGGTTTATTATTATAAAAAGAAAAAAGCCAAAGCTCAGGCGCATTACTATGTGGCTCAGCCAGGGGAAACTTTATGGTCAATTTCGCAAAAATTTGGGCTAAGGTTGAAGAAACTGATGGTTAAAAACAGGATCAGTGAGGAAAAAGAATTGCAGGCTGGCAGAGTGCTATGGCTACGGTATATCAGACCAGCCCGAGTTGATATTGAATATAAGAAGGTGGTTAAGCCACCGGTAAAGGAAGTCCCGGAAAATTCAGAGAATATCTATGCAGAGAAGTTAACAGAGAAAGAAAAGGTCGAGAAGGAAATGGCAGTGGCGAAACCTGAAATCAAAGAAGATAAAGTTCATGTTCCCGCTCAGAAAGACTCAGTTTTTTCTAAAGGTATTGATAATAAGCCAGGTACGGTATTATCGGTGTCCGGTCAGGAAGCAGAAGTGTCAGTGCTGGGGGTGACAGGAGAAGAGGAAGAATATGTGAATGAGGAAACAGAAGGAAACTCAGGTGACGAATATGTTGAGGAGGATGAAGAGAAAGAGGAATATCATGTGCAAAATATACATAAGGTGCACATTGTACAGCCTGGACAAACCCTTTATTCAATTTCAAAACTATATAATGTGACGGTTACTGACCTTTTGGAGTGGAATAAGTTGAAAATTAACGATAAGCTCAGTATAAATCAAAAACTGTTGATTATGGAATCTCCGAATATGGAGAATCTTGAGGCTGAGCAGAAAGTTAAAGAAAAGAATGAGGAAAAAGTATCTGAGGAGTCCTATAGCTATCATACCGTTAATCAGGGAGATACCATTTACAAAATAGCCCGCTCTTACAATGTTACCATAGAAGAGTTGATGACCTGGAATGATAAGGAGGACTTTTCTATTAGTTTGGGTGAGAGAATAAAAATTAAGAAAAAGCAAAGCAACTAAGGCCAGATTTGCTTAAATTAAGCAATTTATTGGATAGATATAAGCAATATTATAAAGAGGTTTTAATCCTCTGGCTTTTATCATAAGAAAAAAAGTATTTAATTGTTATGTTTGCAAAATCAGACTGAAAAGAACAATATTTTTATGTTTTGGTCTGGAATTTTCATTCAAATTTGTACTTTTAGAAATAGTAGATTATTAAACTAAATTTTAGAAAGTTGACTGACTCTAAAGCGATCGATTTAGTAATGCTTGTAGACGATAATGATACTGATAACTTCATCAGTAAAAGAATTATCGAAATCACAAAATTTGCTAATAGGGTTGAGGTGAAAAATTCGGGCAAGAGTGCTCTGGATTATTTGAGAGAAAATCAAGACAACGTTGAGAACCTCCCAAATCTGATATTTTTGGATATCAACATGCCGATAGTAGATGGATTTGTCTTTTTGTATGAGTTTGAGAAATTCAACGACTTAATAAAAGATAAATGTAAGGTGATTATCCTTTCCAGTTCTGACAATAAGAGGGATATTGATAAGATCGTTAATAATAATCACGTTATTAAATTCATCACTAAACCACTTACAGAGACAGCCCTTGAGGAGGTTAAAATAAACAATCTGTAAACATCTTCGTTTTAATCTTAATCTGATTTTAACCTCTTAAGATTGAGTAAATGAAACACATATTTTTGCCGGTGCATGCGTGTGCTGGTTTAATGTTTTTTTTAGTTTCCCTAACCGGACATAGCCAAACAGATACTACTTATTGGAAAAAAGACCTGAGAACCGGTCTCAGCTTTAATCAGGCATCCTTTTCAGATAATTGGCAAGGAGGAGGTGTTAACTCTATTGGCTTAAATACCTTCCTGAACTATAAAGCCAATTACCGAAAAGGTATACATTCTTGGGACAATGAGATAGACCTGGCCTACGGAATCATCAAAAATGAAGGCCAAAGCAGTCGAAAGTCGGTGGATAGGATTTTTCTGGATACTAAATATGGTAGAAAACTTTCTGATAAATGGGACTTCTATACTTCATTGTCGTTTCTATCACAATTTGACAAAGGATATGAATACGATGTCGAGGATCCTGGTACAGGAGAGATATATGATAAGCTTATCTCGAATTTTATGTCTCCAGCGTTCGTCACATCTTCCTGGGGTGTGGAGTACCATCCGGTAAGCTATTTTAATATACGATTTGGTCCCTTTTCACCTAGAATGACTGTAGTTTCTGATGAAGGTGTTGCCGTCAATGGAGAAGTAGATGGGGAGCCTGCACGGTACGGAGTACCTGTAGGAGATAAGACCAGATTTGAATGGCTGGCTTTTCAAATGGTGGCTGACTTTAATAAGGATATAGCCAATAATCTAAACCTGAAATGGAAATACATGCTATTTGCCAACTATGAGGAGCTTGAGTTTAGAAAGGTAGACCATAGATTGGATGTTTCAATAACAGCTAAGGTTAACAAATTTATTGATGTAGCCCTCGGAGGAATTCTGATTTACGATTATGATCAGGTAGACGAGGTGCAGATAAGTCAGGCACTTAACCTGGGAGTGGTTTACAAGTTTAAAAACTATACTGATAAAAAAGAATAAGATCAAGGGCCCGAACAAAGGGCCTTTTTAATTGAACCAGTTCACTTTGAGTTATTCAAGACAGCAACCTGTAGTTCCATCTTTTCATTTCTCGTAATATACAATTGCTGTTCATTTGCATCCAATACCATATTTTGATTCCAAGTATGTTGATAATCTGCCAAAAGACCTCTACTTCATAAAGAGTCATGTATTTCCGAAGATAGAGGGAAAAATAAAATTGGATAGTAGTTTGGGAGCTGTTATCAGGTAGGGGGCAGTGTTTGGCTATGAAAGGTTAGAAGCCGAGGTGCAGACACCGTCGGCTCTTTATTATTATGGGAATAGGATTAAAAGTCGGGATCCAGTCCAAGGCGTTCCCTCAGCTGCTTTACAATCGGATTTTTCTCAGCCAGGTAGTTGAACTTGTCGCTATTTGTGTACATTTTTCTTTTCGACTCTTCCTCAATCATCTCTATTTCAAGACTAATTTTACCATTTTGTAGTTTAGTTTTTAGGTAAGTAATCAAGTCAGCTCTGAATTTGTCCAGTATATCAATGTTAACCGGGTTGGTGAATTTGATTACAATGGTGGTACCATCTTTGAGGTAAGTTTCCTGTTGGAGCACCATGTGTTCGAAATTTTTTCCTTCGGCTAGCTTTTGATCAGCAAAGTCCCGCCAGTGTTTTTTTAGCTGTTCAAAGGTGAATGGAGTGTTTCCAAAGTACTCCTGCTCCTCAGTCTCATCTTTTTGAGAAGTGTCTTCATCCTTTTTGTTAGCAAGTGCATTGAGGTCGGTAGGTACCTTTATAGTGCTTTTTAGCTTAGAAGAGCTTAATCGCTTTGAAGCTGAAGGTGTTACTTTTTGCGTAGGAGCCGGTGTAGTAGTTTTACCACTAGAGGTATCCGAAGTCGAAGTTTTGGGTTGGTCTTGTTCTGCGGAAGATACGGTTTCTTTGGCTACATCACTTTTTTTTTTATACCATTATCAGAAGTTTGATTGGCAAGACTAACAGCAGCATTTACATAAGTCAGCTTCATTAAAGCCAGCTCAACATGGAGGCGCTGATTTTTGCTTCCTTTATAGCTTAAATCACACTGATTGGATATGTTTAAGGCAGTTAGCAAAAATGACATGGAAGCTTTATTGGCCTGTTCAATATACTTTTCCTTGGTGTTGTTCGGAACTTCCATTAGTTGTACCGTAGCATTGTCTTTGCAAACCATCAAGTTGCGTAAGTGCTCGCTAAGTCCTACAATGAAATTGTGACCATCAAAGCCCTGCTTCAGAATTTCATCAAAGATCAGTAGTGTCTGAGATAAGTCCTCTGCTAATAAGTGATCCACCACCTTGAAATAGTACTCATAATCCAGAATATGAAGGTTGTTGATTGTGGATTGATAAGTTACATGTCTGTCTGATGAGAAGGTAACAATAAGGTCAAAGATAGATAAGGCGTCTCGAAGAGCCCCATCAGCTTTTTGAGCAATAAGGTGCAAAGCCTCTTCTTCAGCTTTAATATTTTCTCTGTCAGCAATACCTTTTAAGTGTATAGCAATATCAGAAACCTGAATCCTGTTAAAATCAAAAATCTGACAACGTGATAGTATAGTAGGTATTACTTTATGCTTTTCAGTGGTAGCGAGGATAAAAATGGCATAGGGTGGCGGCTCTTCAAGAGTTTTAAGAAACGCGTTGAAAGCTGCATTGGAAAGCATGTGAACCTCATCTATGATATATACTTTGTACTTGCCATATTGAGGAGGGTATCTTACCTGGTCGATCAGATTCCTGATATCATCTACGGAGTTATTTGATGCGGCATCCAGCTCAAAGATGTTGAGGGAGTTTCCTTCACTCTTTTCATCAAACTGGTTGATCATTCTGGCTAAAATACGGGCGCAGGTAGTTTTTCCAACACCACGAGGCCCACAAAAGAGCAGTGCCTGTGCCAGTTGGTTATTATCTATAGCATTTTTTAGTGTAGTAGTGATATGTCCCTGACCTACTACCTCATCAAAACCCGTTGGCCTATACTTACGCGCTGATACCACAAACTTTTCCATCGCTCGAAGTTAAAAAAAAGTGACTGGATATGAGAAGTTATTTCGTCCAAAAAATTCGGATGAACTTAAAAACCAGTTAAAAACACATTTATATAAAGATAAATATATGCTTCTATTTTTTAAAATGACCATTTAAGTCCATTGGTTAGGGAGTAAACAAAATTATTTATGGGGATGATCGGTTTGTCCTCATACTGAGCTGAAAAGCTCGTTAAGAAGGATAATTTATCCGTAAGCTGCATGCTAAGGACTGCATCGCCACTTAATCTGTTTCTAAATATTTCCCCTTCACGGTCATAGCCCCCCTGATAGTACAAAATCACGTCAAAACTTACATGGTCATTGAAGTCGAATTTTCCGTTTATATAGTCGCTGGTCTTCCATAACTCCTTTTCAATGATGGTTCCGTCTTCTGTTACTGACTTCCAATGTTCTTCTTCATACATGGCTCCAACACCAAAAAAAACTTCAGATTTTTCGGTAGAACTTATTCTGAATTTAAATCCTCCGCCTTGAAGAAATCTCAAGGGCATCATGCGACCATCGTCATATTGTACTTGTGAAAATAACTCGTAGGATACAGTCCTTTTACGAAGAAAATTTATTCTGAAATGGGCGTAACCCGTGCTAATCATTGGTCCGCCAGTCGATTTGAAGTAATTAATCTTATTGATAAGTATATATGCATGTTTATCAGCTATATATACTAAGTCTGCATTGGCCTCTAATCCCGTGAAGGTAATATTCTTTTCAGCAGTGGCGCTTCTATTATTCAGGTTGAAATTGAAGTTGACGTTTCCTATGAAATATTTCGAGGAGTCGGAGTCGATACTCCCTTTATCTACTTTTAGGATTTGCCCGTTTACATTTAAACCGGTGAGAATCAGTGCTAGTATAAGAACGTATTTTGTCATGACGCGAAGTTAAGTAGACAAGCCAATATAAGGAAAGAAAATGAAACAGTTGATGAAATGAAGTAGTCGTTAAATAACATATATGTTGTAACATGTAATATTTTGTCATAATTCTTTTTGAAAGAATTATATTACATCTCGTAATAATTAACAGAATAAAATTTGTTATTAGTAGCGGTATTTCCGAATTTCGACTACCCGTTTAAATCCGATTAATTAACCAAAAACCAAATTAAAGCATGAAAAAGATTTATCTTTTTATGAGAATCCCATGCTTTTGTCTCATTGCGATTTTTTTGTTAATGCATGAGGTTACTGCCCAAAATAAACAGGCGGTACATCAGGGTGTATTACGAATAAAAGTTGCAGAGACAACAGCATCTTACTTACAAAAGGCGCAAATGTCCAGGACTTCCCAAGGGTATTTGCGTACAGGAAATGTGTCGTTGGATAGAGCCATGACAAATAGCAAGGCCACCAACATGAAACGCGTTTTCAGACATGGAGGGAAGTTTGAAGCGAAACATCGCAAACACGGACTTCATCTTTGGTATGAAGTGGAGATCGATGAAAACACCGATGTCAACCAAGCTGTATCAATGTTTGGAGAGTTGGCTGAAGTCATCGAATCTGAGCCTATATATGAAAAACATATAGGCGGTCGTGAGCGGATGTTGTCAGAGGCTAAAATAATGATGCCTTTGAATACAGCGCCTGACGATCCTCGGTTCGTAGATCAATGGCACTATAATAATACAGGTCAGACAGGGGGAACCCCCGGGGCTGATATTAGTTTATTACAGGCCTGGAATACTGAAACAGGCAATAGCCAGGTAATTGTTGCAGTTACAGATGGTGGTATCGACGTGGATCACGAAGATCTTGCCGCTAACATGTGGGTCAATACAAATGAAATCCCTAATAATAACATAGATGATGACAATAACGGGTACGTCGATGACATCTATGGATATGGTTTTGGGGATAACACGGGTGAGATCCCCGCAGATTTACATGGTACTCACGTTGGGGGTACAGTATCTGCGGTTACCAACAATGGTATTGGAGTATCCGGCGTAGCCGGAGGAGATGGCTCAGGTAATGGTGTACGACTAATGTCTTGTGCCGCTTTTGGGGCTACAAGTACAGGAGGTTTTGCAGAAACCTATGTTTATGGCGCTGACAATGGTGCGGTTATTTCTCAGAACAGTTGGGGTTATACCACTGCTGGAAATTTTGAGCAAGCCGTGCTAGACGCTATAGACTATTTTATAGCAGAGGCAGGTTACGACGAATTGGGTAACCCTGTTGGTCCTATGCAAGGTGGCCTAGTTATATTTGCCGCTGGTAATGACGGTTCTTTTGGAGAGTATTACCCAGGATTTTATGATCCGGTACTTGCTGTTGGTGGTACAGACCACAACGATGATCAATATGTTTCTTCAAACAGAGGAGACTGGGTTGATGTGGCGGCACCTGCGGTTAATGTACTAAGTACATTCCCTAACAACCAGTACTCTTCGATTTCAGGTACTTCTATGGCTTGTCCTCACGTATCAGGACTTGCAGCGCTAATTGTTTCCCAGAGTATTGGTAACATTACCCCTGATCAGGTATGGGCCAGAATAGAGCAAACCGCAGATCCCCTGCCAGGGCTTGAGTTCTTGGGGTCAGGAAGAATTAATGCTTTTGCAGCTCTTCAGCAAGATGATGGAGTGGCACCGGCAGATGTTAATGATCTCTCTGTAGCTGGGGTTGACCTTTCTAGTGTTACATTACAATGGACAGCTCCAACCGATGCGGGTAACGGATCGGCATCATCTTATGATGTGAGGTATTCAACTTCGCCCATTACTGCGGCTAATTTTGATGCAGCTACCCCAGTATCTGATCAACCCAAAGCATCATTGGCAGGTACACTGGAAAATTATACCGTTACAGGGCTGAGTTCAGCAACTGAATATTACTTTGCCATCAAATCAGAAGATTTCTTTGGCAATGTGTCTGGTATCAGTAATGTAGTAACAGCTACTACAGATGATGTGCCTGTGGCTTCAGTTTCCCCGTCTTCGTTAACCGCAGACTTGGTTACCGGTGAAACCGAAACTCAAACATTGACCATTACCAATGATGGACAAGGTCCTCTTGAATTTGATGTTTCATTCGGAGGAACGGTATTTACCCCGACCGTTGCTTCCAGCCAGCCTAAAACTATTAAGCCACATGCTAAAACGCTATCTACCAAGAAGGCTTATACGCAAAGTGGTGTTCAGGTATTAGCAGGAGCACAATACAGCACTGGTTTCGAGTCTTTCAATACAGGTACACTGGACAATCAGGATGGGTGGTCTACTAGTAGCTCACAGGATTATGACATTAGTACGTCCATGCCATTTGCAGGTGCTAAACATGTATTGGGAACATCTACAGCAGCTGGTTCTAATTCTCTGGCCTTTGGTCCTAATGTTGGAATTGGTTCAGAGGCTTACTCTTCGACTTCAGCAAAAATTAAGATCGAAGGTGAAGGTGTTACCTGGCAATACATACCTCAGTCTCCTACTGCCGAGTTGGTAGTGACCCGATTGAGCTTTGACGCCGATGGTGGTATTTCTGTTCTTGATGGTGATGCCGGTGATTACGTTTCTATTCCTCACGCTATTCCTTCAGGTTACTTTGATCTGAAAATGGTTGTGGATAGAGAAACGTTTGATATGAATATCTACTTCAACAATGAGTTGGTATTTGTAGGTAAAGCTTTTACAGGAGATATCGAGCAAATTGTATTGCTATCTCCCATGGAAGCTGTAGGTAGTGAGTTTTACATGGATGATATTCAGATCTATGACGGTGAAATCGATACCTATCCATTCCTAAGTGCTGATATTACCAGTGGCACAGTAGCTGCAGGTCAGTCTCAGGATATTCAGGTTACTTTTGATGCTACAGGTTTGTTTGGAGGTACTTATCAGAATGAAATACAGATAAGCACCAATGATCCGGCCAACGCAGCAATCGTAGTGCCTGCCACTTTGAATGTTGAAGGTACAGGTAAACCAATTGTTGCTGTTAATCCTGAGGCGTTGGGATTCCTTGATACTTTTGTGGGAGGTACAGATAGCCAAGTGCTGGATATCACCAATGGAGGTACTGAGATACTTCAGGTAAATGATATCAACTTCACTTCGCCAGATTTTACTGTTATTGCAGGGGATACAGCTTTTACGCTTGCTCCATTTGAGAAATATCAGATTACTGTACAGTTCTCACCATCTTCTTTAGGAGAGATCACTGGTAACCTGGTAATATCAAGCAATGATTCTGATGCTCCTGAATTGCAGGTACCCGTAAGTGGTACAGGTGTTGAAGCTCCAATTATAGCTGTAACCCCTTCTTCACTGGAGGCTGAGCTGGAAAGAGGAGATACAACTTCAAGAGTATTAACAATAACTAATAATGGAGTGGCAGCACTCAATTATGCAATAGAAGTAAGTGCTGCGGAAGGAGCCTCTCTGGCATCAGTTAGCATGGAGCTGCCCGCCAGGGCCAGCAGAGCCATGTCGATGGGTGCCGTGAAGCAAAGTTCTGCCGGAACCTTTGCCGGAATGCAGGTATTGTCCAATGTACATTTATCTGCGGAAAATGTGCAGGTGCTTATTCTGACACCAGATGATGACGTTTCTGATTTAGAGTCAGCTTTAAGTGCTTTTCCTGATATTGATGTAGCAAGATACCCCAAAGCTTCACTTCCGGGAATTACACTGGCTGATGTTGAAGGTTATGATGTTATCATAACCACTAATAATACGCAGTGGCAAGCAGGTGGTAACGTAAGTCCCGGGCTGATTGGTGATCTGCTTGCAGATTATGTCGATCAGGGTGGAAAGGTAATCGCTAACTGCTTTGTTTATGATTACGATGCGTGGGCACTTGATGGTCGATTTATAACCGAAAACTATGGGCCATTTACAGTAAGTAGTACTGACTTTACTAACGATGTTACGTTGGGTACAGTTCATGAGCCGGGCCACCCTGTCATGGAGAATGTATCCGCTATTGGCAATACATACCTGTTCCAGAACCCAGGTGTAGCTTCAGGAGCTACTTTGATCGCCGATTGGTCTGATGGGAACCCTTTTGTAGCAGCTAATGATAACGTAGTAGCATTGAATTTACTACCTAGTAGTGGTGACGGTGTTCCTGGCTGGACAGGAGATCTGCCTACACTATATCATAATGCCATCATGTGGCTGTCAGGAGCAAGCTTTGTGTCAACTGATATTAAGGAAGGTACTCTTGCATCCGGTGAGTCTGTAGACGTTAAGGTTGCTATAAGTGCCGAAGGACTTGAGGCAGGTTTATATGAAGCTAATCTGGATATCACATCTAATGATCCCGTTAATAGTTTAGTTCAGGTGCCGGTTTCTTTGACTGTACTTGGGCCAGCTGTTTCTGCTAACCCTGGATCTTTTGATGTAACTGTGATCAAGGGGCTTTCTGAAACACATCAGCTTACTTTATCTAACAAAGGTTCTCGCGATGCCGATTATATCATCGATATCGTAAATGGAACTCCTGAGCCAGAGCCTACCTTCAGTGCAAGTTATGCAAATACGGCTCCTAGAAGCAATGCCTTCAATGGAACTGTTTTGGATGTCACTGCAGCAGTAGCTAAGGGTGCAAGCCAATTGGCAAATGGAGATGATATTTATAGAACTGGTTTTGAAAACTTTGCTTCCGGAAATATTAACGGACAGCAGGGGTGGACAGGTCAATACGGAAACTGGAGAATTGAAGCGACTAACCCTGCTACAGGAAGTCAGCATTTCAGAGGTTTGTCTGATGGCCTTGGTCAGTCAGCTGCTTTTACTCCTCAATTAGAGATGGGTGGAGAGACTGTAGCTACAGCGTCTATGGATATAGATCTGGAAGCCGGAGCATCATGGTGGATCTCTACGGAGTCTTCTACGGCTATCAACGCTCGTGTGGTATTTGATCCTCAGGGTAATGTAATAATGGTTTCTGATGATGGTGCCGGAGGTGCTACATTGGATACTTTGACTTACAGTGCGCCTGATGATTATTTTAATATCGCATTTGAAGTAGATAAAGTATCTGGAAACTTCAAGTTCTATATAGATAATGTAGAGGTATTTGAAGGGAAAGCCTTCTCTACGGATCTTGAATTTGTAGCCATAGTTTCTCAAATGGAAACTGCCGGACCTACTTTTGATATGGATAACCTGTCAGTTTATGAAGGTGCATTAGTGCCTCCATTCCTGAGTCTGTCAGATTATGCAGGATTGATCCCTGCCGGGTCGAGTGTTACGCTTGATGTTGAATTTGATGGTTCTCAAATTGACTTCGGTACTTACTTCAGAGATATCCAGGTATTTATTGGCGGAGCGTCTAATCCTGATATCGTAATCCCTGCAACATTTACTGTTACAGGACAATCTTCAGTGGAGGTTACCCCTCAGGTACTTGAGCAGGTGGTGAACTACCAGGAAGAGGAGGCTACCTCATTCATGATCAAAAACACAGGAGGTAAAGACCTGAATTTTGATATAGGTGTGTTTGGTGCTGACCTTGAAGATCAGAGAATGCGTATGGCGGAAGCCAGAATACCAGCTGCTTCAAGAGCTAAATTCGAGAAAAGTTTGGCATATGAAGCTACTCAAACACGTTCTGCAAGTGTAGTTCAACTGGTAGAAGGTGAAACCATCTTTGCAGAAAACTTCGACGGAGGTACATTCCCTCCAGCAAGCTGGACTATAGCTGATAATGAAGGGTCTGGTTTAGTGTGGAGCACGCTTGCAGATCAGGAGTTAGAAAACTGGGCTGGTTCAGGAGAGGCAGCTTCTGTGAACAGTGATGCTAATCAGGGAGTAGAGTTTGACACTGAGTTGATAACTCCTGCTATTGATATCGCTGGCAGAACCGGAATAGTAGTGCAGTACAATGCCAACTACAGAAACTTTATCGGTTCAGATTTCCTTGACCTGGAAGTGACCACGGATAATGGTGCTACCTGGACTACGGTACTTAGCTGGAACGAATCACATGGTACAGGCTTTGGCGCTCCGGGTGAATTCGTAGTTGCTGAACTGGATGCTTATGTGGCAGGAGCTTCTGAAATGAAGTTGAGATGGAGATACTATGATCCTAACTCAGGTGACTGGGATTTCTATGCACAAATTGATGATATCCAGGTATTGGCAGACGCTACTACATGGTTGACAGTTTCTCCTGCAAGTGGTACTGTGCCAGTGGGAGAGGAGCTGAAGATCGATGTTACATTCAGTGCAGCCAAAGTTGATGCGGGTGAATACTTCGCTGGTATTTTGGTGAACAGTAATGCAGCCAATATGCCTGTTGCATCTGTATTTGCTATGATGAAAGTGCTGAGAGCTGCCAATATTGAGGTTAGCCCTACTTCTTTAGAGCAGGTACTGGTTACAGGTTTCTCTGATACCCAAACTTTGAACATTACTAATAATGGAGAAAGCGTGCTGAGGTACGAATTGGGAGGATATCTGAAAAACAGTAAGGTTGTATCTGTAAGTAAAGAGGGTGCCGAAAGAATAGCGCCTAACCTGAGAACTTCTCGTTACGATGGAGAACTGTATCAGGGTATAAAAGCTATCTCTCTTTCTAATGTAGAGCAAGATGCAAGTACTTTGGCTTATGGTACCGATTTCGAAAGCTTCGATTTGGGTGATATCAATGGCCAAAACAACTGGTTAGCTCAATATGGCAACTGGACGGTTGAAGCAGAAAATGCAGATAGCGGTGAGAAGCACTTCAGAGGCCTTGCTGACGGACTTGGTCAGTCACTCGCTATTACTCCAGGTGTAGGTATTGGCACTGAGCCTGTATCTTCGTTTACTACTGATGTTAATGTTAGTGGAACAGGTGTAACCTGGCAGATCATACCACAGTCTACCACTGCAGAACTTGTTATTACAAGGTTGCAGATAAGTCCTGACGGATCTATGGAGGCACTTGTAGATGATGGCGCCGGTGGTGGTGTATACGAAACTGTTATTGATGCTGTAAGTACTTCATACTTCAACCTGAAGCTTGAAGTAGACAGAGCAACCAGCGAGTTTACAGTATTTATAGATCAGGAAGCTGTTTATACAGGTCAGGGTTTTGCAGGTGATATTGAGGAGGTAGTTGTACTTTCTTTAATGGAGACTGCAGGTCCTACATTAGATCTGGATGACTTGAATATTTGGGACGGAAATGCTCCGATTCCATTCTTGTCAGCTAACCCTGAGTTTGGAAATATTGCATCTGGTGAAACCGTAGAGATCGAAGTTACTTTCGATGCTACAAACCTTGAGAAGGGTATTTACAAAGATCAGATCATTGTATATAATAATGATCCTGACCAGCCTGAGGTTGAAGTGCCAGTAACGCTAGAGGTGATCAACCCTCCTGTACTGGAAGTTTCTCCTGATACTATCATTAGTGATGTGGTGCTGAATACAATGAAAGCACATACAGTTACTATCGCTAATGCTGGTGAGGCTAATCTTAGATTCGGATTTGTAGGTTATGGAGATGCTCCAATACCTGGTGAGTTCAGAAGAGAAGATGACTTTGGTCCTGAAAGAAGGAAAAAAATGCAGGAGGATCTTGAAAAGTCGAGAGCATACGATCCTGCAAGACCTGTAACCTTCATGGAAGGCGAGCGGTTACTGTTTGAGGGCTTTGAAGGTACTACTTTCCCTCCTGAAGGATGGACGTTAGTTGATAACGAAGGTACTGGAGTAGTTTGGGAGTCTTCAGATAATAACTATACCGGAGGCACTGGAAAATCTGCGATTGCCAATAGCGATGCGGCAGGTACTGCAGAATTTGATACCGAGTTGATCACGCCTGAGTTGAATATTGAAGGTAAAGAAGGTGTGGCTGTTCAATATTATGTGAACTACCAAAACTACCTCAACCAGGATTTCCTTAATCTGGATATCAGTACTGACGGTGGTAGTTCATGGACCACTGTTCTTAGCTGGAACGAGGATCACGGAAGTTTATTCAATGTTCCTGGTGAGTTCGTAAGTGTACCTTTGGATGAGTACCTTACAGGAGCATCTACCATGATGCTGAGATGGCATTATTATGACCCTAATACCGGTGATTATGACTGGTATGCGCAGATTGATGATGTTGAAATTATCTATGAAGGTATCCAGTGGTTAACTGTTGATCCGGGACAAGGTATGGTCTCAGGTGGTGAATCTTTAGATGTAACCGTAACCTTTGATGCTACCGAAGTCGAAGCGGGAAAGTATGTAAAAGACCTTCTTTTACTGACGAATGTTCCTTCTGAACCGGAGAAAGTACTTCATATGGTGATGAACGCTGTGGGTATTGAGCCACTGACTCTTGAGTCATTATGTTCTGATAATCCTGACCAGGAAAGAAGATGGAGCGTTTACAACCCTAATAGCTTTGAAGTAGATACCTACTGGTTTATTGTAGGTTCGAATGAGGGTGACAGTCTTACTGTAAAACCTGGTGAGAATATCTTTACCAGCAATACTTTAAGCGACAGACCAAATACGTTGAAACTGAAGTGGCTGGATGAGAATCAGCACCCTCAGGAAGCGATCAAAGAGTCTGCTTTCAACCCTTGTAGTATTGAAGAGCTTACGCTTGAGTCGCCATGCTCTAACAACCCTGATCTATTCAGAAGATGGAAAGTAAGCAATGCTAATCCATTCGGAATAATGGTGAACTGGGAAGTAATGGGTACAAATCAAAGCGGTAGCTTATGGGTGGCCAATGGAGTTACATACTTCTATACAGAGGCCATAAGTGGTGATAACACTGCCAGAGTTACTTGGTTGGATGCTGAAGGCGTTGAGCACGAAGCGGTTCAAACATCAAGTGGTGAGGTTTGTGATATAGATAACTCTTGTATGGGTGGAGAGGTGATCTCATTCACGCAAGGTTTGAGAAAGAAAGGTACCATGGTACCGCCACGTAGAAGTAACCCAGAACTAGCCCTTGGAACACCGGAAGAAAACAGTGAGATCAATTTTGTTTCTCTTGGTTTCGGAGGTGAGTTAGTGATCAAACTCAATAATATAGTGGCTGACCAGCCAGGTGATGACTTCATTGTATTCGAAACTACATATAATGATGTGGATGATGAGTGCGGAGTTTACCCTGAAACAGCCGATATTTATGTGTCTGACAACGGAGTTGATTTCTACTTTGTAGGGTCAGCCTGCAAGGATGCAGCGTTTGATATTTCAAAAAGTGGTTTGATGGATATCCAGTATATCAAAATAGTGGATACTTCAGATATCAACTACAAAGGCTTCGGTCCGGCAGCAGATGGTTTTGACGTAGACGGTATACACTGTATCAACGCTCACTACTCAGCGGCGAGACACTACGACTTCGGCTTGCCGAATACCGTACCTAACGAGCCTTATGAGAAAGCGATAACTACTTTCCCTAACCCATTCCAGGATAAGATATCCGTAACTATGGAAGTTGAGGAAGAGGGAGTATATGAAGTGATGGTACATGACATCTACGGTGCATTGATCTATAAAGGAAAAGCAAACTCTTCACTGGGTGAGCTGAGAACTGAGATTGATGCCAGAGGATTTGCCAGAGGTACTTATACCATAACCATTACCTCAGAGGACGAACGCTACAAAGAATCTAATCTGTTGATTAAGAAGTAGTGTTTTAATATAGGTTGAATTGGAGAGGCCGTCTCAAAAGTCATTTTGGGACGGTTTTCTTTTTCAACAGATTTAGATGTTTTTAGAATT
>NZ_JAEUGD010000043.1 GCF_016775155.1 Fulvivirga marina
GCTAACTGGCATATTTTGAACCGTAATCACTGGCATAAACACTCCGAAATCAGTGGCATATTTCAAAACGTTATATCCATCTGCTTGGGGAGATTTTCTGTTATGAGGTAGTTTCTTTCGAATATTCCTGCGCAATTGATGTAATTTGCTCTTTGTCAAATTGGGGGTTTGTGGACTTGGGAATGTGCATATCTGTGAATTAGAGGCCTTTAAATTACTATTCTAATGTTCATTTTGGGGTTTATCATAAAGGATAACGGTTTACTGGTTTTAATAAGAAAATCTCTCTCCGTACCCATTTTTAACCACTCATCCAATTGACTATTTGTAAGTTTTAATTCCTCCTTCATCTCTTTTTTGGTAACAGTTTTATTTTTGAAATGGTCAATCAGTTTTACTAAAAATAAGTCAAATAAAGAAGCTTCTTTAATTTTGATTTGGAATTCACTTCTATTTAAGTCTAATGTAGTTTTATTCTTTTCGCCTTCTGAGGGCGTCTCTGAATTTGATAAGGAGAACAGTTCAAGTTCATTAAATTTAGAATGATGTTCAGTTAATTTGGATATATTCCAGTCATCATTGATTGAGAGTTTTTTAGCTCCCATTTTTACTATCTCATTATTTCCTTTTCCATCATTATTGATCACCCAAATGGGAACCCAACCCTTCTTAATGTTTTCTTTTGCTCCTTCCCATGTTCCTCCTTTAATATCTGATTTCATAACAATAGTTGCCTCAGATTGAGTATAAATTAGCTTATTCCTGGCCATTGCATTACCCACATTAAAGCCAGCCTCAGGATTGTATGGTGAAGCCAAACAGAGTTGTTTTTTGATGATGAATTTTCTGAAAATACTCGAAGTGGATTTCTTAATTAATGAGTCGGCCACAAAACCTAGTGAAAAACCGCCAGCTTCTAAAGCTCCTAACATTGCTGCTTCATCGACCCCTATTGCCCCTCCAGAGACTACTCCGAATTTATCTCTAGTAATTTTCGAACCTATTCTCTTTGTGTCGTTTAATTCTTGTTCACTGGACTTTCTTGCCCCGACCACCCCAATATAACTTTGGTTAAGAAGTTCAATCCTGCCGATCCCAAATAATATTGGAGGAGCATTTTCCTTTAGTTTATTTTTAATCCTTTTAGGATATTCACTATCACCTCTGTTAATGATCCAAATCCCTGCTTTTGACCATTTGTCTAGTGCTATTGCTAAGCTAGATTTTCGATCTAATAAAAAGTTTATTCGTTCTGAAGAAATAGTCTTGTCTCGTAAATTATCGAGCAATTCGGCACTATTCTGAGCTAAAAAGTCCTCTGGGTTTATTCCTTTAGTTTGTAGAAATCTAACAAATCGGTTCCATTCGGTAGTTGTCAATGGTTTCAGGTTTCTATCTGAGTTCTTAGCAAAGTAAGATGTAAATAATAATATAGCCTTTGTTCTATCTGTAACCATAGTTTTAATTAGCTGATGTTGAAGTTAATGTTGCAGGGTATACAATGCCGCTTCCTGCAGCTCTTAGTAATGCAGTTGCGATTGTCAATGTCCACCCAGAATCAATGGCATCATCAATTAGTAGTACGGGTTCCTCAATTCTAACATTATTACCTATTTCAAAAATACCATCCAAATTTTTACACTGAAAGTAACTATTTTCTTGTTCTTTTTGAGGAGCTGTTTCCTCGATTTTATTGATTACAGGAATGAATGGTATGCCAAGCTTGACGGCAACTCTATTCGAAAATGATGGAACTAAATCAGGGTGCCTATGGGATGGTATGCAGGTAACCCAAGTAGGTGAAGGAGAAGGCTTCCATCTTTTGTTGATCATTTCTACAAATGCTTCAACTAATTCATCTCTAAAGTGATTATTGTGTTTATCTAGTGCTACAATTTTTCCCCACCCGGCATCACCCCACCTTGATAAAGTTTTTCCAATCTCCCCCCGCAAATTCAATGGTAGGTTGCCTGCTAATTCGTATTTAGATAATGCGTCATATTGAATACGAGTTTTCAATTTTATATCGAATTCAGAATGCTTTAAAAATAGAGCTGCCTCTACGCCATTTTGGTGAGTAACTTCTTCGTGTAATTTACTATTTGTGCAATTGACACATTTTCCACAGTTAGATTTATTGGGATCATCTAGTGAATCTTGTAGGTATCTCATTAAACATCTATTGTGTTCAATGTACTCTTTGACTTCCTCCCACTCATTAACGCGTTGACTTGTTAATCTTAGAATCTTTTCAGAGTCCATTTCATAATCTACAGCCGCTCTTTTCCATTTGCTTCCAATTTTTACAATTGGTGAAGTTTCTTCAACTTTGAGGTATTTTAGAACTTGCTCTATTTGCCCTTGTCTTAAATTGAGTTCCTTCATCAGTTCGGGCACCGATAAACCATCGTGTTCATCCAGTTTATTCAAAATTGCAGTAACGCGCTCTCTAGGTGGAAATGCGGACCGTCTGAAATACTCATGTATTTTGTCATCCTCTTGTCCAGATAAAAGTATTCCATATGCTTGGTCTATTGCTCGTCCAGCTCTTCCAACCTGCTGATAATAGGAAATAATTGAATTAGGGGCTTGGTAATGTACGACAAATCCTAAATCAGGTTTGTCATAACCCATTCCCAGAGCAGAAGTTGCAACTAAGACCTTAATTTCATTATTGAATAAGACATCTTCAACGTACTGTCTGTATGTGTTAGAATCCTCAAAATTGTCATCAATCGCTCCGGAATAATAGTATGCAGCTTCAATATCGCATTCGATCAACCAATCAGTGACAATGTGTGCATCTCTTTTTGTTAAAGTATATATTATTCCGCTTCCAGGAAGTCTTTCAATATTTTCCTTTAACCAAGCCAATCTTGAAGCTTGATCTTTGAGCTTTATATTTTGTAAAGAGATACTTTTCCTGGTAAGCGCACCTCTTATAATCTCTATATTACCAAGCTGTGAAACGATATCCTCGCATACTCTGTCATTAGCTGTTGCGGTAGTTCCAAGAATTGGCATACCATCAGGCATAAATTTTAATATGCTTATTATTCTCCGATAATCAGGCCTAAAGTCATGACCCCAATCAGAAATACAATGAGCTTCATCAACAACAAATAAACCGATTCTATCAGCTATTGGTCTTAATACATTATCCATAAAACTTTCATTTGAAAGTCTCTCAGGCGAGATCAATAGAGCATCTATTTCATTGTTGAGTACGGCTTGTTTGTGAGCTTCCCAATCAGATATATTAGTTGAATTAATTGAAACTGCATTTATTCCTAGTCTTTCAGCTGCATCAACTTGATTTCTCATGAGTGCGAGCAATGGTGAAATAATAATGGTAGTACCTTTACCTTGATCTCTCAAAATTCTTGTACTAATGAAATAAACAGAGCTTTTTCCCCATCCCGTTCTCTCTATAACAAGTAGCTTCTTTCGACCATTTACTAAACTGTCAATAGCTTCCCACTGACCTTCTCTAAATTCAGCAGAAGGATCATTTATAGCCTTTCTTAATAATTTTAACCCTTCCTCTTTAGTCATTTTCTGCCTTTATTAATTCTTTGGGACTGACTTGTAATATCTTGGCAATCTCAAAAAGTACGGCTAGCCTAGGTTGTTGCCTGTTTTGCACATATCCATTAACCATGTTGTAGCTTTTTCCAAGTTGTTTAGCCAACCAAATCTGTTTAATACCCTTATCTTCTAAAACTTCCTTTATTCGGTTCATTTCAGTTTAAAATTATGTGAACCAAGATAGTATTTTTGGTTCTAAATATCTTGTTTTTTAATATATAAATAGTTCGAAATATCTATATTGAGCGTGAGAATGTTCCAGCTCTTTTGGTTTTTCAGAGTTGATGTTATGGTGACAAAAACCAAATGCGCTATATTGTATGGAGGACCTACACCATGACTAGCCCCTAACAAAGTGTATAATAATAGGAGGCTTAATTAATCCACTCTTTATAAAGAGTACTTTGACAAAGGCTGATGGCATAGCTTAGTACAATATTTGTAAGCAACCTTTAATTCTATGACCAGCAACCATTCCATCAACAGCCGCCCCGATTTAGAAGTATTTTATGAATCTGTCGAGATTTCACGTTTCAAGAGCAACCTAAGGTGTGTGCTGTTTGATTACTTAAGTGTCAAACATTACGACTTGATACCAGACTTTGAGAGTTTTATGCAGGACATGAATTCTTTGTTTGACTTCCTTGATTCATTGGAGAAAATCGAGCGCTCTTAAACTATCTCCTATCCGAGGCATCTTATTGATCAGTAAGATATTTTCATGTCAATATTAGACAGACTTGTCTAATCAAATTCTTTTATTTATGTTTGGCCAATCAAATCGTAAATAATGAAGGTTCGAGATAAACTGATATACACTGCAGCCCGGCTGTTTCACAGACATGGCTATAACTCTACGGGGATTAACCAGATCATCGAAGAAGCGGAAATTGCCAAAGGTAGTTTCTACTACAACTTTAAGTCGAAGGAAGATCTCTGCATAGCCTACTTAGAGTTTCGTCATACTTATTGGTTTACCAAGCTTCGCCAATATGTGAAGAAACATGCGGGAGAGAGCAGTGAAGTTTTATGTGCATTTGACTTTTTGGTGTCTATGAATGAACTGGAAAACTTTAGAGGCTGCAGTTTCCTCAATATACTTTCTGAACTCAACGAAAATGATTCGAAAATCCTTGAAGTAATCCGAAGTCATAAAAGCGACTTAAGAGATTATATCAAAACCCTGGTGAGTCCTGGTATAAGTGATCATGTGTATTTGCTGTTTGAAAGTTCGATTATAGAAAGTCAGTTGTTCAAGGATCAGTGGCCAATTATTAAATCTAAAAATATAGTTCAATCCCTAATTAACTAAAGCTATGGAAGTGAAAAAACCATTACCGCCATTCACGCACGAAACAGCAATGCAGAAAGTGCAAATGGCAGAAGACGCATGGAATTCCAGGAATCCGGAGAAGGTATCTCTTGCCTACTCTGTAGATACCGAGTGGAGGAACAGAGATAAATTTATCAAGGGCAGAGAGGGCGTAGTTCAGTTCTTATCTGATAAGTGGAATAAAGAGCTTGACTATAAACTCAAGAAAGAACTATGGGCATTTACCGACAATAAAATTGCTGTACGTTTCGAGTATGAATATCATGATACGAACGGGCAATGGTACCGAGCCTATGGAAATGAGAATTGGGAGTTTGATGAATACGGATTTATGAAAAAGCGATATGCCAGCATCAATGATCTGCCGATAGATGAAAAAGACAGAAGGATGAAATAAAAGTCACTCTTATTATAGTTTTTGTGAGGCTTGAGATAGTAATAGGTGTTTTATTAGGCTATTTATTTTTTGCATTTATAAAAACAGGTTCCATTTTTCTTCCGCCACGCCGTGCTTGTCCATTTCACTGCGTGCTATAGTAAATAAAAAATAGAATGAACGATTTATTCAGCCATAAATATGCTTTTAAACGTATTTATGGTCTTTGTGCATCGGGGCTATCAGTATTAGTTCTTCACACCTGATCTGTGTGCAGATTACATGGCACAGTGCAGAAACTTAGTTTCTCCAGCAGTTCTTATTCATATAATACCCGTCACAACTACTTTCTTTTTTTACTTTATTCTAGTGGTACCGGGTTTAACTCCGGGGTCAAATGACGCTGGAAAATTATAACTAAACTGATTAAGCTCAATAAAGTTTTCCAATTCTTTAGCGTAATTGATTGATTTGCAGATTGCTTGTGCTGTAACAGAAATTGTAAAATTTAATAGTCTTGGATTTAGTAAGTTCAAGTCATAGTGTCGACTTTTGAGTCATAAGCACCCAAAAATTAAAGTGTAAAACCAATGTTTTTGAATGGAAACCGATGTGGATATCAGTAAGGTTGTCGAAACCATTAGTGCCAGCTATACTCCTTTAACCGATGCATGCCAAGGCGACCTGGTTCGGGCACTTAAAATTTTGCGTTTCGACCGGTCTGCTACCCTTGTTAAGGAAGGGCAATATGCGGATAAAACCTATTTTATTGTAGAGGGCTGCGCCAGGGCTTATTATCTAAAAGATGGTAAAGATATTACAGATTGGTTCGCATTCGAGGGCGAGTTTATAAGCTCCATTAACAGCTTTTTTCTTGATGTGCCAAGTCCTCACTTCATAGAGATATTGGAGCGGGGAATTTTGCTGGAGCTTTCAAGAGATAAAATCACTATACTTTCTGATAAGTACCACGATTTTGAAAGACTGGTCAAAACAGTAGTAACCAAAACGCTGCTTCAGCTTCAGCAACGTGTTGTCTCTATCCAGTTCGAGACGGCACAACAGAAGTATGAAAACCTTTTGGGGGTTCAGCCGGGAATTACGCAGAGAGTACCTCTGACGCATATAGCCTCATTTTTGGGCATTACCCTGGAGACCTTAAGCAGAATCCGCAATCCTAAAAACGGAATTTGATCTATGTCAAATGCTGACTAGAGTTGATGCCTGATCTTTGCCCAAAAACAAGAAATATGAAGCGAATTCACTATTTATCTGGCATAACCATTACCGTGTTCATTGGGCTGCACTTATTTAATCATGTGGTTGGCATTTTCGGTGCGGATAAACACATCGAAGTCATGACCGTATTACGACATTTTTATCGCAACCTTTTTGCTGAGATAATACTTCTGTCGGCCGTTCTGGTTCAAATAATTTCGGGCATTTCCCTATTTGTCAGAGGAAGAAAGCATGCAACCAACGACTTTGAAATGCTACACCTTTGGACAGGAATTTATATGGCGGTTTTTCTGATCATTCATTTGAGTGCTGTAATTACAGGCAGGTTTGTCTTAAACCTGGATACTAATTTCTATTTTGGAGTGGCTGGTTTGAATACCTTTCCTCATAATATGTTTTTCATTCCATATTATGGCCTTGCAATCCTTTCATTTTTTGGCCATATAGCGGCTATTCATAAAAGGAAAATGAAACAACCCATACTCGGTGTGTCTCCATCTGCTCAGTCCGTGGCAATTCTAGTATCGGGAGCAGTATTGACCCTATTGATATTTTATGGTCTTACCAATCAGTTTCATGGGGTGCCAATACCGGATGAATATGGTGTGCTTGTCGGGAAATAAATTTTGTGTTTGAGAGGGGTAAAGGTTTTTGATACTGACATAGGGTTGACACAGGCGTGGATTAGTATTGTATAAATCAATATTATCCTATGAAAAAATTATTACTTATGTCGGTGACCTGCCTGTTAATGTTAGGTGGAGCCTACGGTCAAAACTCAGTCTCAATGAAGAAAGAACAAGTCAAGATCAATGACCAGGTGAAGATAAGCTATCTTCAAAGCGGTAGTGGAGACATTACTTTGCTTTTTTTGCATGGCTGGTGCATTAATAGCGGCTATTGGAAAAATCAGATTACTCACTTTAGCAAAGACTATAGCGTATATGCCATGGATTTGCCGGGCTTTGGTGAATCTACTGCCAAAGGGAGAACCTCATGGACAATAAAGGAGTATGCAGAAGATGTTGAAGGCTTTATAAAAAAGAAGGGTCTGAAGAATGTGGTGCTGGTTGGTCATTCTATGTCGGGAAATATCATGTTGCATGTGGCTATTGATCTGCCAGTCCAGGTCATCGGGGTTGTGGGTGTTGATAACTTCAAATATGTTGGCGTTGAGTTTTCGCCTGAGGATACGAAATATATGACCGATTACTTTGAGGCTCTGGAAAGTGATTTCGGTAAAAATGCACCAACATACTCTGAGAAGACCTTGTTTCATCTTTCTACTCCACCAGAGGTAAAGAAAGCTGTGATGACAGACATTGCGAACACTGATCCGGCAATTGGTCTTAAATCTCTAAAGGATCTGATGCAAGGCTTTCAAGATGTGCCCAAGCTACTTGAGAAGTTACCGCTGAAACTATATCTTATCAATAGTTCTGCTACATCAACTTACGAGGAAGGGCTTAAAAAATATTCAAGGAATGATTTCCATATCGAGTTCATTGGAGACACGGGTCATTATCCGATGGTGGAAAACCCGACAGTCTTCAACGAAGCATTAGATAATATTTTGGCATCTGTTAAGTAATGAAGACGAAGTTTGTCAAATTTAACTTCGATTATCAATGTGCCTTGAAGGAATTTTCATTCCCGACTTGGGACAGAGTTCTCCACTTGAAACAGAACATGTTCTTGTTTAACCTCCAAATACGCTTTTTCAAGACAATCATATGTTGGCATAGCAATTGTTTTTATTAAAACGGTTAGGTTGAACAAGCTGTTATTTCGTTTTTAGTTGGTTTTAACGAAAACAGTCAGAAGCCGCTCTCTGGTAAAGGGCGGCTTTTTTTTGGTTATATCTTAATCAAATATTTTTTAAATACCATATAGTAGTTAATGGGTGAATTGAGGAGTTTTAGAAGATTTTCTGACCTGGCTTTATCAGAAGATCTAGTGCAATTATTTTTAAGCAATGGAATTGAATATAAGTTGGTTGAGGTTGGGTCACCGGTTGATACAACATTTGGTGGCGGAGCCCAAGCAGTGGTGCATGAAATAAAAATTTATCAGCGTGACTTTGAAAAAGCCCGTAATATTCTGTCTGCTCATGCTGAGGTAATGATGCTTAATGTAGATAAAACTCACTACTTATTTGATTTTACAAATGAGGAACTCTATGATGTGCTGTTAAAGCCTGATGAGTGGAGTGAGTTGGACCATATGCTGTCAACTAAAATTCTTAGGGATAGAGGAGAAAATATAAGCAAGGACTTAATTGCTTCACTCAAAACTCAAAGGTTGGCTGACCTGACTGAACCTGAAGCAAGTCAAATGGGCTGGGTCTACGCCGGCTATTTCTTCTCTTTAATAGGTGGGCTGTTGGGGCTGTTGATGGGATGGCAGATATGGAATGGAACCAAGACTCTTCCGGGCGGAAAGAAGGTGTATTCTTATTGTCACTCTGACCGGAAACATGGCCGGAACATCTTCCTTATCGGGCTGGTTATTTTTCCTGTTGTAATTATATCAAGCCTATTGTCATAAAGGTATTCGAAAGTAGAGAGAGCTGCTTCTGTTGCACATGACTTTACAGATATTACGACTCTCTTATCTTGTTCTCGGAAAAAGAATAAGCCCAAAACCGGGACTAGTTTTTATATTGGGATTTTTGATTGTTAACATTTCCTTACAAGCATGCAACTTATATTATATGCAACTATTGGTATGGCAATTACCTTTATTTAATCGGTTAGGTTGAACAAGCTATTATCATAGTTTTAGTTGGTTTTAGCGTGAAACAGTAAAAGACCGCTTTTTGTAAAGGCTGGCTTTTTTATGATAATAAACAAAAGCTCAATATAAACGAAATAACGTGTTTTAATATAAAATAACATATTTTAATAAACCATGTACAAAACTTTGTACATGAAATTGGGTATATAACCGTTCCTTTTCATTCGATATAACGTAAACATATGTTTATATTAAATAACGTATACTAGTGCGAAAGAGCACTATTTTGTACCCTCTATTTTCTCACCCGAACAGTAAGTTGTGTCAATTGGCTAAAGCTAACCCTTCTTATTTATTTTTCAATTAAGGACTTGTCTATAAGACTGGTGTTAGTTCAAAAATATCATTAAATTGAAATATGGAGGTTGCAGAGGTTCAAAAGCAATACATTAGAGAGCTACTGATCAAGGGCCGTAAAATTGAAGCTATTAAATATCTTCGAACTAACTTCGATTTAACCCTAAAAGATGCCAAGCGATTGGCTGAACTGATTGATGAGGACATAGCGGAAGGTGAGTATATTAGAAAACCCGGGCCATTTCGTAGTGGTGGTGTTAGTGCTCTCACCTATGTTTTCGGTTTAATTGGGGCTATTATGCTGGGTATAGGTGTTTATCTATACTTATCGCACCGCAACTTTGTTAAGGAGGCCGAACAGACCGTGGCTGTGGTAATTCATAATCCTTCCCAGCCTGTATTTGAGTACAAGTTTGAAGGCCAGACTTACACCTACTATTCTAATATTGAATCTCAACCGCCCAGCTACTCTGTGGGAGAGGAGGTCTGGGTTTATGTTAACCCTGATGACCCACATGATGTGCTTATCAACACCTTCATGGATCGCTGGTTTGTAATTACCCTTGTAGGGGGTATGGGTGTTATCTTTTCAAGCGTCAGTCTGCTTGTTTTCTTTCTAACCCGATTACGCTAGATTATATCCAGTCCAATTCCTTCACAGTTAGATCAGACTCTACCTCGCCGGTATGCGCCGTTGATTTAGGTTCAAATAGCATAACATGACATTCCTGTTCGGCAACAGGTAAGTGCTCAACTCCTTTTGGTACTACAAACATTTCTCCTTCATTCAAATCAACTTTACCGTCTCTGAAATATAATGTCATACTGCCTTTGATGATCAAAAACATTTCATCTTCATTAGCATGGCTATGCCATACCATTTCTCCTTTTATCTTGGCAAGCTTAACATACTGTCCGTTCAGTTCACCTACAATCTTGGGAGTCCAGTGTGCAGAGAACAGAGAGAATTTTTCTTTGAGGTTTACTTTTGGTTTCATAATCTTTCAGTCAATAAATGTTGACTTAAGGTACTGGTTTTGTAATAACTTTCACCAATAACCTACCAATTAGTCATTTGCAGGACCTCCGTTTATATAAGAGAATGAGACGTTTGTCAGAAATAATCGTCTATTCGGCATTAGGCCTTAGCAGGCATGTAACTATTGCAGATAATAGCAGTAATAACTTGTAAGGTCTAAAACTCTAACAATGAGGCTTCTTCTTATTTTTATCGTAATTATATCAGTATTTTCCTCTGGGTTTGCTCAAGAACCCGATGTCAAGTCTTATACCACCCAACGCATAGTGGGAGAGCCGCCTAAGATAGATGGTAAGGTACAAGATAGAGCCTGGGAGCAGGTACCCTGGGGAGGAGGTGATTTTACACAACGCATTCCTGATGACGGTGCAGCTCCTTCCGTTCAAACTCAGTTTAAGATTCTCTACGATGCTAAAAACCTTTATGTCTTGTTCAAAAACCTTGATTCTGAACCTGACAAAATAGTTGATCGCATGTCAAGAAGAGATGGTTTTGAGGGAGATTTTGTGGAGGTGAATATCGATAGCTATTATGATAAAAGAACGGCATTTTCATTTACAGCTTCCGTTTCTGGTGTAAAGGGTGATGAATATGTGTCTAATAACGGAAACAACTGGGACAGCAATTGGGACCCTATCTGGTATCTTAAAACGAGTATAAATGAAGAGGGATGGATTGCGGAGATGAGGATTCCATTAAGTCAGTTGCGCTTTGCTGATAAACCCGAGCATATCTGGGGTTTGCAGATTACTCGCCGGTTTTTTAGGAATAATGAACGTTCTAACTGGCAATATATACCACAAGATGCAGCCGGTTGGGTTCATTTGTTTGGTGAACTGAGAGGAATAAAGGGGATAAGGCCACAGAAGCAGCTGGAAATACAGCCTTATGTACTGGCTAAAACTGAGCGGTTTCAAAAGGAAGAGGGTAATCCTTATGCTACAGGTAGCTCATCAGATATTGATTTTGGACTGGATGCAAAAATTGGTATTACCAGTGATATTACTTTGGATTTGACGGTAAACCCTGATTTTGGACAGGTAGAGGCAGACCCGTCGCAAGTTAACTTATCGGCATTCAGGCTCTTTTTTCCTGAGCAGCGCCCTTTTTTTATTGAAGGAAATAATATCCTGACTTTTCCGGTTTCCAGCTCTGATAACAACAATCTTTTTTACTCACGGAGAATAGGCCGAAAACCGCAACAAACCATAGATACGGATGACGATGATCTGGATGGAGACGGAGAGGCTGATGACGATGAAGTGGAGGAGTTTGTTAAGGCCGGTAGCAATTCCCGTATTCTGGGTGCTGCTAAAGTTACAGGTAAAAATAAGAATGGTTTTTCCTGGGGTATCTTGGAGTCAGTAACGGCTATTGAGAAAGCAGAAGTTGATAGCCTGGGGTATACCCGTGAGGAAACGATAGAGCCTCTAACCAACTATTTTGTAGCAAGGGCTCAACAGGATATCAATAAGGGTAATACGCTTGTTGGAGGAATGTTTACTGCTACTAATCGTAAAATAGAAGATCCGCGGCTGGACTGGCTTCATAAATCGGCCTATACTGCTGGTGTGGATTTTACCCATTATTGGCTTCAGCGTACATACTTCATTTCCTCCAAAGTGGTTTTAAGTAAGGTAGAGGGAAGCGAGGAAGCAGTAACCTCTACCCAGAAATCTTCTGAGAGGTTTTTTCAGCGTGCTGATAATCGTCATACAAAACTTGATACTACACGAAATGAGCTAACAGGTACTGGTGGAACACTGATTTTTGGAAAACGAAGCGGAAAAATTGTTTATGATGCAGGCTTTAGCTGGTTGTCTCCAGAGTTAGAGTTAAATGATATTGGCTTTTTAGGTCAAACGGATATGATGACTCAGTGGCTGTGGGTTCAATATAGGAAGCTGAAGCCTTTTGGAGCTTTCAGGTGGCTTCGCGTTAACTTTAATCAGTCCTCGTCCTGGGATTTTGGAGGTGTCAGTACCAAAAAGGATTTTAATATGCGGACGAACTTTGAGTTCAAAAACTTTTGGTCTGGGGGTGCTGGTTTTTATTTACGTAGCGATGCAGTCTCCAATGCCGATTTACGTGGGGGACCTGCTATTACCTATCCCGGTAGGTTTGAGTATTGGGCCTGGATAATGACTGACCCCAGAAAGAAGTTTAGTATGGAAGTAAATCCATGGTGGGGTTTTGGGTTTGACAACAATCAAAAAACCAGAGGTTTATGGCTCAATTTTGTGTTTCGCCCAAGTAATGCATGGAATATTTCCCTTAATCCAAGCATACGGAGTAATGTGGATGAAATGCAATATGTAACTACTGTTAGTGACTTGGGGCAGGACCGCTATATCATAGCTCAAATAGATCAGACTACTTATAACATGTCTTTTCGGATGACCTACATGATAACTCCAAACCTGTCCATTCAATATTGGGGACAGCCCTTTGCATCATCAGGAAGCTATTCTGCTTTTAAGAAAGTGACTACTCCTGCTGCGGAGAACTATAATAACAGGTTTGCCGCTGTTAGAACAGTGTATGACTCTGAAAATGATGAGTATTTGATTGACGAAAACTTCGACAGTCAAAAAGATTATACCATAGAAAACCCCGACTTCAATTTTGCTCAATTCCGCTCCAACATGGTCCTTAGATGGGAATATATTCCAGGCTCTACCCTATTCCTGGTCTGGACACAAAACAGGTCAGAATCACCAGGCAACGAGAGTCATTCTTTTTCCCACCTTTATGAAGGCTTGTTTAACAAGAAGCCTCGTAACACATTTATTTTAAAATACACCTACCGCTTTATTTTGTAAGAGGGTGTCGGTATTAAGCTCTCCCTTTTTAGCTTTTGTTAATAATCTACTGTAAATCAGAGAGTATTGTGCTTAGTGAGGCGGTCTGAAAGAGCAACAAAAAAGCTTGAAAGACATGTTTTTCACCAGAATACTGCTTATCTTATATATTCATTTTGAATATTGTTTAAGAAAACGGTATGAGAGTCATACTTGGAGCCCGCATTTTGTTTTCACTAATTTCTCTATCCTTTGGTATTGTAGCTGATGCTTAGGATGAGGATATAGATCAGTATTTTGAAATGTCTGTGGATGAACTTATAAACCTTGAGATTTCAGTCGCATCAAAAAGTGCAGAAGCCTATATTAATTCTCCTTCTTCTGTTTATGTATTTACCGCCATGGAAATTGAGCGTATGGGAGCAAGGTCGGTGGAAGAGTTGCTTAACTATGTCCCTGGTTATTTTACAGGTTTGGATATAGAGCAGGGTAAAGCTTATCGTACGGGTGCCAGAGGTAGAAGTACAGCACTTTCAGAGTCAGTTTTATTTTTGGTCAATGGAAGCCAGCTCAATGATCTATACACGGGTGGTGTTTCTATTATCAATAGGCTTGTTCCCGTTGAAAATATTAAGCAAATAGAAGTAATAAGAGGACCAGGATCTTCTTTATATGGTTCCAATGCCTTTCTTGGGGTTGTAAATATTGTAACGAAAAAAAACATCAATGACATACAGCTTTCTTACGGCAATTTTCAAAGTGTGTCGGTGGCCGGCAATTTTTCTAAGAGCTATGAGAATGTGGATATCAACGCATTTGTTAAGGGCTTTTCTAACGACGGCTACGAGTTTGACGATTTTACGGATCTTGTAGGAAGGACTTCGGATATGACAGATCAGGAGCGAGGTTTTGACGCTATGCTCGGGGTGAGTTATAAGGGATTAAAGTTGGAAATGCGTCATCATGAACGTGAATTTAAAGGTTATTATGGGTTAGGGGGTGTTGCGGACTTCAATAATTCCGAGGAGTCATTTCAAACTATGGTAAACCTAATATACACCTTACAGTTTACGGAGAAACTAAAGTTCAACTTCAAAGTTGGTAGAAGGGTTGAAACATGGAAAACCAAGGCGGTAATATTTCCTGCTGGCTACGATGGGTGGACAGAGGACTTTTTTGCAGGGCCATTTATGAAGAGTTCGGCCATTAATTTAAATGCAGATGCCACACAGTTACTAAGTGAAAAAAATGAACTGCTCGCGGGGTTTTCTTATGAGCGCGCAGGAATTTCCAAGGCGGTATCGCTGACCACCCATGACTATAGGGAACTTAACTATTTTGGTGGTATACGTGAATACGAATTACCGTTCAACAATATAGACGATATGCGGTATGTTTTAGGTTTTTTTATTCAGGATAAGCATACCTTCAACAAATACCTAAAAGTAACTTAT
The DNA here is from genome assembly GCF_016775155.1 of Fulvivirga marina. Classification (GTDB taxonomy): domain Bacteria; phylum Bacteroidota; class Bacteroidia; order Cytophagales; family Cyclobacteriaceae; genus Fulvivirga; species Fulvivirga marina. The sequence continues at coordinate 14,924 of NZ_JAEUGD010000043.1, forward strand.
GGTGCCAGGATAGACAATTACAGCGATTTTGGAACTAGTTTTAACCCCCGAGGAGCGGTAATTGGAAACACTCCATGGAAAGGTATAGTTAAAGTCATGTATGGTCAGGCATTCAGGGCACCAAATTATCTTGAGCTCTATGATCAGAATAACCCCGTTGATTATGGCAACACTGCACTGGACCCGGAGAAAATAAAGACTATTGAGATTGCCTACACACAAAGCTTTGATGTGTTTTCTGCTTCAGCCACGTACTTTAATAATACTATTGAAAACCTGATTTTTCTTGATCCGGAAGCACCACCGGTTCAGGTAGAAAATAACCCCTTACTTGCACCCACGTTCTATAATTTGCCTAAGGATATTCATACCTCAGGGATTGAGTTAGGAATGATCTATAGACCATTTCACAAGTTTACCTTTACAGGTACATTTACGAAGCTAATGGATGATTTTGCTTATATGCCAAAGCAAATGATCTCTGCCAGAGCTAACATAAGATTTGGAAGGTTCAACTTCAATTTTAATGGGATATATCATGGAGAAATCAAGGAAGTAAGCAATCAGTCTGGATACCTGGTTTTAAACAGCAGGCTACAGTTCAAATATGAAGACCTGACACTGTTTGGGAGCGTTAATAATTTAACGGATAAAATTTACAGAACGCCCACTACGCTTTCTGACGTAGGTGTCGTGAACCGTGGCCGCCTATTGTCATTTGGCTTAAAAATAAATTTTTAGGTTTAGGCCATCTTATATTCTTCATGCTGGAATTTAATATGAGCGTTAAAATACACCTAGGAAGAATCAGCGCTAATAGAGTTATTCATACAGGTAGTTCTACATTGTAATATTGATAAATATCCACACTTTCGGAGAACTCCATTTCAAGTAATTCGTTTGCGTTGTCATAGCCAATTGAAGCAATGACGCTGGAATTAACCAGTTTTCTTTTCATATTTTGCTACTAAAGAAAATTATAATGCAGATAGAAATTCCCCTTCCTGAGCATTTTAGTTATCAAGAATGCCTCTGGTATCTGGATAGAGGTCTTGATGAATGTCTTTACAGGATTGAAAACGAAATAGTATACAAAGCTGTTTCCTTCAATGACAAAAAGGCTTTGATAAAGATATCGGCTAGTCCTCAGGCATTACAGGTAAATACATTGACACAGAGTAGTAGCATACCGGACGAAGCTATTGTCAACTATGTAAATACTTGGTTTGATTTGGGTAGAGACCTTAGTGATTTTTATACTTTGGCAGCGAATGACCCTTTGCTTAGTCAATTGTTAGCAAAGTACTCAGGCCTTAGGCTCATAGGGATCAATGATCTTTTTGAGGCGCTTTGCTGGTCTGTTATTGGTCAGCAGATCAACCTAAAGTTTGCCTATAAATTGAAAAGAGCTCTGGTGGAAAGGTTTGGTAGCTATCAAGATTTCGGCGGACAACGATATTACTACTTTCCGTCTCCGGCAGAGTTGTCTGCTGTCACTAAGCAGGACCTTTTGGCCATACAGTTTTCGAGGCAAAAGGCTGATTATGTGCTTAATTTGGCCGAAATGTTTGATGCAGGTAGAATTTCTAAAAGCCACTTGCAGCAACTTAGCTTTAGAGATGCCTTGGCCGAGCTGTCCAAACTTCACGGTATCGGAGCCTGGACCGCTAACTATGTGTCAATGCGCTGTCTTAGGTTTGTGGAGGCTTTTCCTATGGGTGATGCAGGCTTACAAAATGCTATACGCAGCTTGTGGGGACAAAAGGAAAAACCCACTGCTTTGCAGCTACGGGAGCTTTCTGACCAATGGGCAGGCTGGCAGGCATATGCGACTTTGTATTTATGGAGATCTTTAAGCGAAAGATAGTATAAATGTTGCTTTTACTCGATCGTACGACTGAGTTGATTATAATACTCTTGTATAAATTCGTTCAGTCTTTTTAGGCGATACTGCATGATCCACCTTGGATGAGGCAGGGGAATGATCTCTTTAAACAGCTTGTGTTTGGCATTTAGCTTTTTAAGATAAGCAATATTCTTGCCCATGCCCAAGCTAAAAGCCGTGTCCTTAGCTCCAAATTCAATTTGCTTTTTCATCTCCTCCACTATATAGTCTTCAAGGCACTCCTGTAAAGCAGGGATGTCGTAATAATTGAGATTTTTGCCATCTTTTACAAAGCCGAGCGGAGATACGGATGTGAAATAAAAGTTTTTATAAAATATCTCTGGTCCTCCTATTGCATGGATCATTTGATAAATAAACCTCGATGACAACTCTTGTTTTGGATCAAAGTTATTTTCAATATTCAGTTCCTCTTTAAGTCTGATCGGGTCAGTAAAGGGTATGCCTGTTGAGCCACCTCCAAAGCGACCTGGGTTTATTCCAATCAAAAACGTACGGGAGTGGTTATCATTAAAATACTTGTGATAGAATGTTTCCAGAATAGCACTTACGTATTCGCGGTCAAAGGGGTAAAGCACCTCCACACTATCGGGCAATTGCTGTGGTATGGAAACACTGGCATAATACTCAAGAATTTTTTCTGCATAGGTCATATCGTAAAGCTATAGAAAACAGCCAAACTGTTAAACACTTACCTGTGTCATTTCAGCTTTTATCATCATCTGCCCGACCGAAGAGTTGACCCGTTTATCAAAATATATTAAGCTCATTGCAACCTTTACTCCGGAAAGCTGCGTCTTATGGTGTAGGTCAAACAACAAATAAGTATGAAAATTCTAACAATACTGGTAGCCCTGCTATTGGCTGGCACGGCTTATGCAAATGTAAATGATGACAAAGATTTAGCTGCGAAAAAGAAGATAGCCATTGTTAATAATGAAGAGGCCAAATATAAATTGGTCTACCTTAACGAAAGCCAAGGTACCGTATTAATCAATATTTTTAATAAAGAGGGAGCAAAGGTTCATATCCAGAAGGAAATGAACGAAGAAGTGTTTGCTCAGCAATTTGATTTTGCTCCTTTAGGTACATATACCATATGAAATGGAGCACCCTGATGGCACTGTTGAGGTTTCAGAAGGGCTTACAACATGAAGAACATCAAGACTTCTTCTTTCAAATTCGATGTTGCTGATAATACTGATACCATAACAATGGTTACTCAATAAGTTTGTTTTGTTTAGGTAATGGGGCTGCACCGTGAAATACCGGCCAGCCTCATTTTTTTTTCTCCTGTACAACTTCTTCGTACTTCTCTTTTAAGATATCCAAGGCCAGATCTATGCTTTCAAGGTGAGCTCTAAATGCCAAGATGGCAAACCTTAACTTATAGGTTCCATCAATAGTTGTTGTGGATAAAAAAACGCGACCATCGTCATGTATTTTTTTAGCAACCTCCTGATTAAACTTGTTCGGGTCTTCTTTATGGGGCATAAACCTAAAAGTGATCACAGTCAGTTCGGGCTCAGGCCCTACCTCTATACTGGGAATTTTTTGAAGTTGTAAATAGAGGTACCTCGTCAGCAATAGCTTTTCATCAAGTGCTGACCTGAATGGGTTCACTCCATGGATCATAAGAGGTAACCACATACGTAAGCCCCTAAAATGTTTCGTTAATTCTGGAGAAACATTCATCAGCTAGGCTCGAGATATCCTGCATGTAACTGGCTTTATAGGTAAAGCTATTTCTGAGTGCTTCACCGTTTTTGACAATGACTACACCTATTCCATATGGAAGAAAAAGGCCTTTATGTGGGTCCATCACCAGAGAGTCTGATCTCTCAATCCCGTGGAATTGCCTTTTCCCATAGTCTGTGAGCATAAAGAAGCCCCCATAAGCGGCATCTATATGGAACCACATTTCGTGTTTTTGGGCAATCTGTGCCATGTCATTTAGAGGGTCAATTGCGCCGGTATCAGTAGTACCTGCTGATCCTACCAGAAGCCACGGCTTTAGGCCATTTTTAATGTCGAATGCTATAGTTTCTTTGAGAGCGTCCATATCCATTTTAAACCTATCGTTAAGAGATATGTGACGAACCTGACACTCCTTAAGGCCTGCAATGTGAATGGCCTTATTTATGCAATGATGGGCCTGCTTTGATAAGTAAATCACATGTCGAGAGATGTTGTGTGCACGTATATCAGCGGTGTCACGGGCTGCCACAATAGCAGTCAGGTTGGCAATACTGCCTCCAGATGCTAAATTTCCTAGGGCGGATTCCGGATAGCCTACAAGCTCTTTCATCCAATTGATCAGGTGGTTTTCCATACGCACTGCACCAGAATTGGCAAAAAATACCCCGGCATAACGGTTGGTAATATCCGCCCAATAATCACCCAGGGAAGAACTATAAATCCCCCCTCCGGGAATATACCCAAAGTGTCCACCTGACGCAGGGTTCAACCCCTCCCTATCTACACTTTTTGCTATCAGCTCTATAGCCTTCTCAAGTTCGATAGGGTTGTCGGAAATAGGTTGTTTTGTGAGGTCAATACCAGTATCATGTACTTGAAAAGCAGGAATTTTTTCCAGGTCGTGAATATTTTCAAGGAATTGCTCCGTATAATTAACTATGGCTTCACGGAGTGTACATCGTTGTTCGGCATTGGGCTCTATAGCTTTGGCCTGTTCTTCATAAGCTTTTATCTGATCTCGCATGACGTCAAATTTGTTTTATATTTCTTAACTTTTAAAAAACTTTGATGTGAACTGGTTATTGTTGTTTGTGTCGTTGGTACTGATCCTTCAGGTTGTTATGTTTTTCATGATCAGGGCTAAGCGAAAAAAGGATAAGCGGGACAATGTTATAGAAAAATATAATATACGAACCCCTGCAGATGCCTTTCGCCTTTTGCAAAATCCTGACCTTCCTGAAGATGATCTCAGAAAGATAGAGGAACTTTACAGGAAAGATATGGAGTCTTAGCAATAGTTCTGAATTTCAAGCAAACTATATAAGCCTTAAACTATTAACAATTCATGCTTTCATCTACAGAAGTAAGATGGTTCTTTGAAGGGGCGCTTCCAAAGGCGATGTCTGACTGGTTTAACTTTTTTGAGCCGTTTTTTCAGGCTCCCAGAACGGATTATTATTTGAGTAACACAGACCAGGCCCGCATGGGAATTAAGCTGAGAGAAGGTCAGATACAGATCAAATGTTTGACCGCTGAAATGGGCGAGGAATATTATGCCAATGCTACAGGTAAAGTGGCACGATATGAGAAGTGGAACTTTCCTGTAGTAAGCAATGAAGAGTGGGGAACATTGGTAGCCAGACCGGAAGTTTGGCTACCTGTTAAAAAAGAGAGGAAAATGCTGAGATTTACACTGGGAGGGGGTTTTCCTGACAGGGTTGATAAAGATGAAATTGTAGAGAATGGCTGTGAGGTTGAGCTTTCTGAAATAGAAATAATCGATAAAACTTTCTGGTCTCTGGCTTTTGAAGCCTTCGGATCATTGGCCGATATGAACCTCCAAAAGACCACTCATGATATTTTTGAAAAAAAAGTATGTCCAATCTTCCTAGATAAGGAAAATTCTTTTGGATATGCCCGATTGATCCACGATATTCAAAGTTAATATGTTATTAGCAGCAGATATAGGAAACACAAATGTTGTTTTTGGCCTTTACAAAGAGGGTCAATGGCAAGAGGTTTGGAGAATTGACACCAAGGATGAGGCCCAGGGCAAGTTGTATCATTCTTTAAACAAGCATGTTAAACATCCCGATCAGGTAAGTGACATTGTTATCAGTAGTGTAGTCCCTTTCTTCACTCCTATGCTTACTAAACAGCTGGAACAGAAGTTTGGAGTAATCCCTTACATTATTGGACCGCAAAGTTATAATCCCCTACCGTTGGAAGTACTGAGCCCTGAGCAAATTGGAACTGACTTGGTTGCTGATGCTACGGCGGCATACCACATGTTCAATGATGATTGTATGGTGGTGGACTTTGGTACTGCCCTCACATTTATTGTTGTGGCTGACAAGAAAATAAAAGGTGTAAATATCGCTCCTGGCTTAAAAACAGCCATGAAGGCGCTGGCGGGTAATGCTGTCAAACTACAGGAAATACCATTAAAGTTACCGGGTTCTGTTATTGGTGTAGATACTACAACTGCGATACAATCGGGTATATTATGGGGCTACGTTGGCCTTGTTGAAAAGATGATTGAGCGTATTGAGAATGAATTGTCCTCCGAGTTAAAAATAGTGGCCACCGGTGGTTTGTCAAAAGTACTGAAGCCTTTACATGATCAGTTTGATGCTGTAGAGCCGTACTTGACACTGGATGGAATGAGGCTGATTTACGACGCAAGTAAATAAAAAGTGAAATCTTTTTGAAAAGAAATCAGGTGCTCAGACCCCTGAATACCTGATAATTCCAATTTTAACGAACCTGCTGATCAGCGTTATAATTATTAGTAAAGGCTTTATTTAGCTTCTAACCAGTCTTCCCTTGTTTCCTTTTGAGCTTTACTCAATTTTTTACCCTGGAGTTCTATAAGTGTTGTTTTGTATGCAGGGTCACTTTCCATTTGCATAATGGTTTCTTTTCTCTCTCCACCCCTTTCATAGACTACTGTTACCGTACTGTTTATCTCATGCTCTTTGAGTATATCAGAAATATTGGTAGTGTCTGATAAGACGTGCTCACCGATTGAAAGAATGTAGTCTCCATTCTCAACACCTGCTTTATATAGAGGGCTTTGTTGATGAGGATTGGTTACAACCTTCATTTTGCTATCATTAGACTTGACATATGCGCCGAGGTAAGGTGTACTTGGTTTGGCCTTTTCAAAAATAACTCCAGCAGTATTCATTAGAACTTTGTAATCAGGCATATTGCTTTGATAAATATATTGAGTGAAGAACGTGCTAGCAAAATCTTCCCCTGCATACTCTGTCAAAGTATTTTCAAGATCTTTAACAGTATAAGGAATCTCGTTTTTTCCAAACTTTTTCCACATCAATTGCATATAACCATCTAAGGTCAGGTTCTTTTTCTGATTTCTTAAAGATAAGTCAAGAGCAAGGCCTAATACACTTCCATAGGAATAATAAGAAACAAAAGTATTGGTCCAGTTGACAGGGTCAACAGAGCGGGCAGCGTCAACAAATGGTGCCTGATAGCTCATTTCAATAGGATTGAAATATTTCAATGCGGGAGAATTCCAGACATAGTTTAGTGAGCCGGCCAGACCTTCTACATAGGCTTCACGTGTAATAACTCCTGCTCTGCATAAGATGAGGTTAGTATAGTAGCTGGTAAAACCTTCTGCAAACCAAAGCTCGCCTGACATATTGGCTGAGGTATAGTCGAAGGGTTCCAGTGCTAATGGCCTGATCCGCTCTACGTTCCACGCATGGAAATATTCATGAGAAACCGTGCCAATATTATTTTCCATTCCCCCTTCCGCAAGTCCTTCCACGTCAGTCAGGATCGTCGAGTTTCTGTGCTCCATGCCATCTCCTGATACATTAGCCAGATAGCAACCCAAAAAAGTATAGGTTCCAAAGTCATAATCGGGAAGCTCTCCGAAAACGGCTTTTTCCTGTGCTACGATATTTTTTACTTTATCTACATAGGTATCAAAGTCCGCATCAGATCCTTTATGGTGTAAAATGAACCTTATATTATACGTTTTACCGTTTGATTCCTCTGTAAATTCGCGTATAGAGTAATTGCTAATTTCTGTGGGACTATCCATAAAATAATGAAGGTTCGGTGCATAGTATGTGTTTTTGTCGAGTTGTTTGAGTTGGGTTGCTACTTTCCAATTCAGGTCTTCACGTACATTAAAAGTAACTTTTATCGGCCTGAGTGCAAGGCGGGGGGCATACATGAATGTTGCCGGAATATTGAGGTGAGCATGAGTTTCATCTACTTGTGTATAAGTGCCATCTCCCCTGTTTCCATAAAGTGTGTAGGTAACAATCACTGTACCATCATGGCCTGATACATCCCATTGATATGGGTTAGGTCTGGTCACCTGCAGATTGTTGCCTCTGCTGTCAGTTGCTTTTACATGATAAACATTTTTGGCAAACTCATGAAGTGCATACCTACCAGGAGATGTTCGGCTCATTCTAAGTTCGAGCACTTTATTTTCGAGTCCGGTAAAATGGGCTTTGACAGTGGCTTCATGATGAACCGCATTATCAAAAGAAATCTCATAAACGTTGTGCGTCTGAGCCATGGACAAGCTGCTGACCATTAAAAGTAAAACCAAAGAGTACAGCGATCGCATTATTTTTAAGATATTTAAAGTTGAAGTAACTAAGCTAGCGAAAAAATTATATTTACCACAGATGATTAGGCAGGAGCAATCAATACAACTTTTTCCTAGTTGAGTTGTTACTTCTCCACATGCCTACGTTAGTGTATTGCTTTACATGTCCATATTGTGGGGAGCAAATTTCGATGACATTAGACATACCTGTTCCCCAACAAGGTTATATTGAAGACTGTGAGGTGTGTTGTATCCTATCAGAATAAAATATGATGTTGATGGAAAAGATCTCATATCTTTCATGGCAGCGTCAATTGAACAATAATGTCAGGCCCCTCGGCGCTGCCTATATGAGTAGTAGCTTAACACTACTTTTATGGCTTCTTCAATAGCTTTGTTTATAGGCATTAGAGTTTGGCCCAGGTCAGTGTCTATAGCACGTAGCTGAAAGTAAAAATTACGCATAATAGGCACTGGCTGCTTATCGGCAATGTGCTTTATTGATACTGAGTGTGCTTCAGGAAACTCTGTTTTAATCGTTTTACAAGTAATCAGTTGCGGGACTCCTTGTTTATCAAGCATAGCTGAGAAGCCAAAAAGCCTGCAAATAAGCCCTCTTTGGTTGTATTGATTACAAAAACCTCTGTCTCCTTCACTTACAAAAGGAAGGAAGGCTTTACAATTAGCCATTTCCGGTTCAGCGCGTAATTCTTCAAACCATTTATAGGCCTGACCACTTTTATAAAGCTGGTACGCTAATGGAAGAAATTCTAACGGGGTTGCAGCTATATCAGGTTTTTTACAACATGCACCACATCCGCTCAGACACTTCATTCCCGTGGACTCCTGAAAGGTAGCCACTTCCCTCTCCAGGCTCGCGAACACCCGTTCGATAGCCTGAACTTTACGATAGATTGACATTTTACTGCTAAAAAAGCGCCGCAAATCTAATCACGAAGTGTTAAAATTAGTTGTGTTTGTATTAAAAATTATTCGGGTAAGTAACCTTGTTGTTTTTGTCTTCACTAAAGCCTAGCGGAACCTGAAAAGCTATTAGAGTAAGGATAAATTAAGTGCAAGAACCATGAAAAAGAAGTTTTAACCTAAACGACCTAAAAGTAAAGAGCTTCATTACATCAATGAGGGGTAGTGAAGAGCATACTGTCAAAGGAGGAGGAACACTTGTGATAGGGTGTACAGGCGCTATTACCTGTGGAGGGGCATTGCCACCTCCTACCAACAATACCTCATGCTGTCTGGACACCCAAGTGGAGCTATATGTAAGGGTTGGCATACCATGCTTTACTGGGATGGTTGTGGAAGTATATAATTTCTAACAATGATCAAGGCCGCAACAGAATTGTAAAAAAACCCAAAATATGTCATTGCATATTTAAGGTACTTCAGAGGAGCACTCTATGCCTCCCATTATATGCCAACAGCTAGTGCGTAGAGTAATTCCCGGTCTTGGTTCATATGTGAAATCAGTCTCTTTATTTTCTGATTAGAAAGTTAGGCTAATGGGGTAAATAATACCGTTAGTAATAATATACACCACTCAAACCGGTATAAACTCCTACAAACGGATCTCGGTCATCATCTACTTCAAAAAGAGGATTGTCAGAAAAATTGGGTTTTCCATAAACTTTAAATTGATCAGGCTTACTCAAATAATGGGGTTGAACTTGGTATTATTAATCGGTTCGGGTCCTTCAGGCACATATCTACCCAAAATACTGTATTCTTTTCAGAGTATGGTCGATAAACTCATCTGAATCATGATTTTTGACGAAAAAGTGATTTCCGGGTCTATTTGGGTGTCATGGTTAGCTTGTAAGGGGTTCTGAGACTCTTAATTGGCAAGGGCGGAAACTCATTCATACTACAGAGGTACAGCCACTAATTGAAATGATTATAAATTACTTTTTCATCAAACATCTTGAGGATTTGCAGTATTATTAACTATAGATTTATAACTAAATTTAGTAGGGAAACATAATTAACTATGGCTAAACAAATTATTACTTCAAAGAGATCTTTAACAGAAGAAACAGAGAAAAAACTTAACAAACAGATTTTGATGGAAGGTCTATCTTCAGCGAGCTATTTATCAATGGCTTCCTGGTGCGATACCCGTGGGTACATCAAGTCAGCACAGTTTTTATACAACCATTCAGAAGAAGAAAGACAGCACATGCTAAAGCTGTTTGCCTATGTTAACAATGCTGGTGGGCATGCACTTCAGCCTGAGATAACCAATATCAAACATGATTTTGATTCTTTGAGAGAGGTTTTTGAAGATATACTTGCCCATGAAATTGAGGTAACACATTCTATCAATGAATTGGTAGAACATTGTTTCAACGTTAAAGACTTTACAACCTTCAATTTCCTTCAATGGTATGTTACTGAACAGCGTGAAGAAGAAACACTGGCTCGCCGGGCAGTAGAATTATTCGATATTATCGGGGAAGAAGGCATTGGTCTTTGGACGATAGATCAGGAAATCGCCAAGTTAGAGAATAATGGAACTGAAACAGGCCTTGAGTCAGAAGCTGGTGGCCTTTAACCCTTCAAAGTATCTGCTGCTTTACATTGGGCAAGCAGACTATCAAGATCATTCTCCTTCACCTTATGGTGAAGGGAGTTGTTCAATATTACATTAGGACCCTTTTTACAATGGCCCATACATTTTGTTTTTATTACTTCTACAGATGACTTTAAGTTACTGTTTTTAACCTTTCCACTAAGTAGCTTTTCGAGTCTTTTGCTGCCGTTCTTTTTACAATCCTTAGCGGAGCAAACAAAAATATATTGTGTTGATTTGGTGTTTTCCATGAGTTATTACAAGATAACAGAAATACTGTAAATAAATTCCTGATTTGACTAGTTATCTGTTTTCAATATTTACCTCTTCCTCTCTTGCAGATGTAGGTATCAATATCAAGGTTGGAGATAAACTTTGAAAAAAGTTTTTTCTCAAAACCATTACTGACATAGGGTTGTCACTACCTCTGTTTTTCTTTGTAATAAACTATAAAGAAAATAACCATGACAATGATTAAAGCACTTTTAACGGAACTTGAGAAAGAGGCACAAACTACCCGTAAAATGTTAGAGAGGATACCAGATGCCAAGTTTCAATGGCAGCCACATACCAAAAGCATGACCTTACTCAATCTTGCAACCCATATTGCCGAACTTCCTGGCTGGATCACCACGACACTTACTACGGATGAATTGGATTTGGCGGAAGTGCCCTATGTGGCTCCTGTTCTAAATAGCACTGAGGAACTGATGACATTGTTTGAAGATAAGCTTAAGGAAGGCAAAAGCCAGTTGGAGGAGGCGAATGAGGAGCGTTTCAACGATACATGGATACTGCGTGAGGGCAATCAGGTATATTCTTCCGATACTAAAGCAGAAGTGTTGAGAATGGTCTACTGTCAAATAGTACACCACCGAGCTCAGCTAGGGGTGTACCTGAGGCTACTGGATGTACCAATCCCCGGAAGTTACGGGCCAAGTGCAGATGAGGTGAGTTTTTAATTAAAAAATACAGACGTACATTGAATGAAGCAAAAATTGAAAACACTTGAAAAAATATTGAATGGGGAGGGCATCCTGTTATTGGGTATAGGAGTTGCCGTTTTACTGATATATCTTGTAATAAAATATCGGTAATGAGTGCCCCTTCTTGTGTTTGATTGACGGCTATCTTTTTAATTAGAGAGGTAGCCGTTCTATTTGTTGCTCAGTTGATGGGTTTTAGAGGCATTTGTTTGGCGAATATATAACTTCAATTTAAGCTTATGCAGATTAAACCCATAATTATAACTCAAAACTTGCCCAACCATGAGATAGGGATTCCTTTTTAAATTATCGCCTGATAAGGCAAACAAATTTTTCAAATTACGTTAGTAGAAAGGTCTAACTTAACTACCGAATCATATCCATGAGTAAATCAAAAGTTACCATAGGTCACGTTTTTAAAACGATCGTGTGGCCTAGGCGAAAGCATATATCTATTGGTCTGATACTAATAATCATAAGCCGTCCGGCGGGACTCGTTTTGCCCTATGCGAGTAAATACCTGATGGATGATGTTATTGCAAAAAGTGATATGAAGAAGTTAAAATTTCTGCTTCTGGTCGTTGCCGGAGCCGTATTAGTGCAGGCGGTTACTTCATTCGCGTTAACGCAAATTTTAAGTGTAGAAGCACAAAACCTCATTGCCAAGTTGCGAGCCAAGGTTCAACGCCACATTATCAAGCTCCCTATACGGTTTTTTGACAATACTAAAACGGGAGAGTTGGTATCGCGTATTATGACGGATGTCGAAGGAGTTAGAAATATCGTAGGTACAGGGCTTGCTCAATTGTTTGGGGGTGTTCTTACCTCGGTGATCTGTTTGGTTTTATTGATCAACATCAGCCCCATGATGACTTTATATGTTTTGGTTCCTGTGGCTGTCTTTGGTGTTATTTCTCTTAAGGCTTTTGGATATATCAGACCGATATTTCGGGAACGTGGTGTGATCAATGCTGAAGTAACAGGCAGGTTAACGGAAACACTTGGTGGCGTGCGTGTGATCAAGGGGTTCAATGCCGAGGAGCAGGAAATAAAGACTTTTGAAACGGGGGTCAACAAACTATTTCTGAACATCAAGAAAAGCTTGACTTCTACCAGCCTTGTTACTAGCTCAGCTACACTTTTGTTGGGACTTGCCTCTACAGGCATTATGGGTATTGGAGGCTATATGATCATGCATAATGACCTTTCTTTTGGGGATTTTCTTGCCTTTACTCTCTACCTGGGTTTCATGATTGCTCCTATTGTCCAGATGAGCAATATCGGGAGTCAGTTAACCGAAGCTTTCGCGGGATTGGATCGTACCGAAGAAATTCTGAATACACCTCTTGAGGATGATGAAGTTTCTCGAACTGAGCGTATTGACAATATACGAGGAGAGATCAACTTTAAAGATGTTTCATTTGCGTATGAAGAAGGGAAGGCGGTAGTCAAGAATATAAGTTTTAAAGCTCCTCCTGGCTCAGTTACTGCCCTTGTCGGGACGTCTGGCTCAGGTAAAACCACTATTGCCGGCTTGGCTGCTTCATTTCTCACCCCCCTCAGTGGTACAGTTACCGTTGACGGTGTTGACCTGAGTAAAGTTAAGTTGGATAGCTTCAGAAGTCAGTTGGGAGTGGTTTTGCAGAACGACTTTTTATTTGAAGGGACCATTCGTGACAATATTTTATTCCCTCGCCCTGATGCTAGTGAAGAGCAGCTGCACAATGCGGTGAAGGCCGCTCATGTAGATGAATTTACTGACAGGTTTGAAGACGGTCTGGATACTCTGATTGGAGAAAGGGGGGTTAAGCTCTCCGGCGGTCAGCAACAGCGAATCGCCATCGCCAGGGCTATATTGGCCGATCCCAAGGTGTTGATACTTGATGAAGCCACATCAAATCTGGACATGGAGAGTGAGGCATACATACAGGAAAGTCTAAAAGAACTTATGCAGGGACGTACTACTTTTGTGATTGCGCACCGATTGAGTACCATTAGGCAGGCAGATCAGATACTGGTAATAGAGAAGGGTGAAATTGTGGAGCAAGGACAGCATGATGAGTTGATCGAGAGAGAAGGTAGATATCATCAGTTATATACTTATCAAGCCAGAATTTAATGATTATACTTTTTAGCTGTTGACCTCTACAGTTCTGGTCAGTCGTAGCTTTTTCTTACACGAGTATAATGTATTAATAAAAGCAGAGGTCATGTCCTTCCCGATATGCTCCCTAAGTCATTTTTACCGAAGCCTTATGTTTATTCATCTATTTTGAGATCGGGAAATAAGTAAAATATACAAAGAGTACTTCCTAAATAGGTCTATAATGGCCATCTTGGGAGGCAAATTTTAATTGTATGCTTAAAAAAACACTAATCCTGCTATCTATATTGGCTGTGGCAGCTTTTATGTTATATAGCTGGTATGACAAGCCCTTACCAGAGGGTGTTGAGGGGCCGGAGGCTGAGCTTTTGGCTGATAAAATGTTGAAAGCTGTAAACTTTGAGGCTTGGGATAGTACTGTGGCTGTTAAGTGGTCTTTCTATAGAGGGCATGACTTTTTATGGGATAAAAAGCGGGATCTTGTTGAAGTGAAGTGGGACGACATGCGGGTGCTTTTAAATACTAACAGTCAATCTGGAAAAGCATTTCAGGGAGGTATTTTACTATCTGGAAATGAGGCAATTGATGCTTTACAAATGGCGTGGGAATATTTTACTAATGATTCCTTCTGGCTGGCGGCTCCCTTTAAGGCTAGGGACCCTGGCACTAAAAGAAGCATAGTAAAAACCGAGCATGGAGATGCACTGCTTGTACAATATACTTCAGGGGGTGTAACTCCAGGAGACAGCTACCTTTGGTTATTAAATGAAGATGGCCTTCCGGTAGCCTGGAAGTTATGGGTTAAAATTATACCGCTTGGGGGCATGAAGTTTAGCTGGGATGGCTGGCAAACTTACACCACTGGTGCACGCATTTCTTCATTTCATCACGGGGTGGTGAATGTAGAAGTGTCAGGGGTAGAGCTTGCCATGAGTGCTGCAGACCTTAATAATGGACATGATCCATTCGCAGAAATGTAATCTCTTACTTACGTTCTGGGCGGTAATTTGAGTTATTAAAAACTTTTCTGGGATCAGGCTCTTGCATCAGTTCTTGCAAGGTTACTTCTTCCTCTTCCATGTATTGCTTAACAATTTGCCAGCCCACCCAGGTTGCAATTCTTCCAGGGGCCTTCTCCCCTATTTCAAAGGTCTTAGGGCGTTCATCAATATACTTCTTCTTCACCATATGATTTGTTTCATACAGCAATTGATTTTCAAGAAAATGAGCCCAAATGATATCCTGGTTTTTTCTGGCCCCATCAATTTCATCGCTTGAATACCAGATCAGGACACTGTCTGGCGTGCATGGCATCATGTGCTTGGCGAAGTAGAAAGATTTGCCGTAGCCTATCATGTCGGCAAGTATAGTTTTATCTGAAACATCCGTTTTGTTAAACATGGGGGATATACCATAAAGTAGCATCACTGAGGGCATAATGTACTGAGGTCTGTACCTTTCAAGCATATAACCATAGAGGCCTAGTGGGCGATATTTGGCACTGTCTCCGAGGTAATAATCCAATCCTATAACGATCAGTGAATCAGAGACAAAAAGATCATGATCCAGTCCAGTGGCGATGGTTTGTATCTTTGGAGTCTTGAAATCAGGATAATAATATTTTAAGTTAGCAAAAGCTGTCGAAATATCAGCTTTAAGCTCACTAAGGTCACCGAATACCCGGCCTATCTCACTTTTTAAAGTATCTATATGCGGATTTTGGAATCTTTTATACAGAGCTTCCATCATGATGGAGTCATCAGGGTATTGATTTCTTTTAAGAAAAATCTCAGTAATTACCGGGTTATCTTTTAGGAATTGCCTGAGATCGGCTCGGCTTTTTACACCCAACAGGTCATCCTCAAGCCGTTCTATTTCTACATTTATTTCGATATTGCTTATATCAGGCTGATAGACACATTCGTTACTTTCATTATTACATGATGACAACCATAAGATAAAAAGGGCAGGTATTAATAAAAGTCGGAGGCTTTTTTCCATGATTAAACTATTCGCTTATTTTGTCGTTAGTGTTTTTTACTATTGAACATGCTAAATAACTAAAAAATTATAGATTCATGAGAAAAATTCTGTTGATGATCATATTCTTATGTGTTGTTACTACTGGTTTTTCCCAGTTTCAGCTTGGCTTCAAATTTAGTCCAACTATTTCAACAAACAGAATAGATGCTAAGTCAGATACAGTTTCATTCAGTACTGATGGAGCAGGTTTACGTTTTGTTGCCGGCCCTATTGCCGATTTTCAGCTTACGGATAATTATTTTGTGAGCACGGGCTTACTGCTTGTTTCTAAAAGAGCAGGACTAAAAGCAAAACAGGTAACAGGTACAGAGGTGGAGGAGTATTCTTTGCAGTATATTCAGATACCACTTACGTTAAAACTTTATACAAATGAGGTGGCTCTCGACAAACGGATATATTTCCAGATGGGAGCCACCATGGAAGTAAATGTGAAAGAAGACCCCAAGAAAGATCGCTATTACTATGTTGAGGATTTTAAGCTTTTTGATTCTTCACTGTTGATTGGTGTAGGATTGGAATATAAGGTTGGTTTGAACACTATTGTGTTTGGTGGATTTTCCTATAGTCGTGGTCTTTTAAACACTATTGGGGATCAGGTGAGACTTGATGACGACATCACTTTTAAAAATGATTATCTGGCGCTCGATTTGGGCATCAAATTCTGATTAGGGTATATTAGGTCATTTATTCAGTCATCCGGATACGCTTTCTGGGTGGCTTTTTTTATCTTCACCCAGTTAGTATTACCCATAACTACTGGTAGAAATTTAAAAATATGTCGTTACATAAAGTAGGTATAGCACAGTATTCGGCTCACTACCTCAACCTTGAGAAAAGCTTGGTCCGGCTTGAGCAAATTGTGGAACAGGCAGCCTCAGAAAATATGGAATTACTTGTTTTTGGTGAAACCTGGCTTTCCGGTTACCCTGTATGGCTAGATCATTGTCCTGAAGTGGCGCAATGGGATAGTGCAGCTACCAAAGCGGCTTACCTTAAATTACGCCAAAGCAGTATAGAAATTCCTGGCAGGGAGACTCGGCGGATTGGTGCTTTAGCTCAAAAGTATGGCATGTCGATAGTTATTGGAGTGAACGAGGTGGTTAAAAAAGGCAGGGGTAGCGGTACGGTATATAATGCATTGCTGACATTTAATAATCAGGGAAAGTTGGCTAACCATCACCGAAAGCTTGTACCTACATATACCGAGCGAATGATCTATGGTTTGGGAGACGGCCATGGGTTGCAGGTGGCAGAAACTTCAGTAGGTAACGTGGGGGCTTTGGTTTGCTGGGAGCACTGGATGCCCTTGACTCGACAGAGCCTACATGATGAGGCTGAGGATATTCATGTAGCTGTATGGCCAACTGTACATGAAGAACATCTTATAGCCAGTAGGCAATATGCTTTTGAAGGAAGGTGCTTTGTTTTGGCAGCGGGACAAATGATGAGAGCATCTGAATTTCCTCAGGAACTGTCACTGCCGGAGGAACTCATCAATGATCCTGACAAGCTGGTACTTTGTGGAGGAAGTTGCATTATTGATCCTCGAGGAGAGTTTGTGGTAGACCCTATGTATGAAGAAGAAGGGCTTGTAACTGCTGAAATAGACCTTTCTGAGCGAGTAAAAGAACAAATGACACTGGATGTGAGCGGGCACTATCAACGGGCGGATATTTTTGATTTTCAGGTTGATAAACAAAGAAAGGCATGACTTTTACACAAAAACTATTTCGTCCGGTTGATAATAGTCCCCTTATCCTTTTTAGGATCGTTTTTGGCTTGCTTATATTTTTAGAAGCTTGGGGAGCTATCCTAACCGGGTGGGTAAGAAGGGCTTTTATAGAGCCTCAATACACTTTTCCATTTTTAGATTTCCCATGGTTACAGCCATTACCTGGCTATGGCATGTATGTTTATTATATCGTAATGGGTATAGCTGGTTTAATGGTTTTATTTGGGTTCTATTACCGGCTAGGTATTGGGATTTATACTATTATGTGGTCAGCTGTGTATTTTATGCAGAAGACCAACTATAATAATCATTACTATCTTCTGGTGTTATTATGTCTGCTGATGTGTTTGGTTCCTGCACATAGATATGCATCAATAGATGCCACAAGACACCCTGAGAAAAAAAGCCTTACCTGCCCACAATGGTGTTTATGGATTTTTGCAATACAAACTAGCATTGTATATATCTATGCTTCAGTGGCAAAGATGTATCCTGATTGGATCGCGGCTAAGCCAATTAGTATATGGTTTGATTATAAAAGCGACTATTTTCTAATCGGCCCACTTCTGGCTGAAGAGTGGTTTCAACATGTCATTGCATATGGAGGTATTCTGTTTGACCTGCTTATTGCACCTGGACTTATCTGGAAGAAAACCAGAAAATATGCATTTATTGCCTCAATATTTTTCCACTTGTTTAACTCCATCATTTTTCAGGTAGGTGTGTTCCCATATATGGGAATTGCTTTAGGTGTATTTTTCTTTGAGCCAACAGTTATACGCAAGGTTTTCTTCAAAAAGAAACCCATAGCAGAGCACGTTGATATATACAGGCCAAAAATTGCCTGGGTTTATATTATAGGCTTGTACTTCATTATGCAAATATCATTACCATTACGTCATTGGCTGTTTCCCGGCAATGTGCACTGGACTGAGGAGGGCCATCGTCTCTCATGGCACATGATGCTTAGAGTAAAGTCAGGCTATGTATTTTTTAGGGTGGTAGATGAGGAAACAGGCCGGAAATGGAAAGTGAATCCAACTCAATATTTGACCTACAAACAATCCAGGGCTATAGCTACTCGTCCGGATATGTGTTGGCAATTTGTGCAGATTTTAAAATCTGATTATGCCCAAAGAGGATTCCCTGATGTTGCGATTTATGCAGTAGGGAAAGTCAGTTTAAATGGAAGAGAGCAACAGCCGCTTTATGATGAAAGTGTGGATTTGACTAAAGTTAAGTGGAGGCGATTTGGCCATTCCGAATGGCTACTTAGTATGACAGAGTAGATAATAAAGTTGTGTTACAGTACATGGTAAGTCTTAGTGAGCTTTAAGTGTGAATTTTTATAAAAAGGAAAAGAAGCCTGAATAAACCCTAATTTTCTAAATTTTGATATCCTGGGTTTTGAGCAGGCCTCTTCTTTTGCGAAAAGTGTTGCTTACAATTAATTATCCGTCAAGTTCTTTACCCTCAGCGCTGAACTTTTTCTTTTCAGGTGCTCCCTGCGGGCTTGTGAAGTGTACTTCATAAACCGTTTTGCTTGTTTTAGGGTCAATTACCTTATATACTTTGGAGGCTTTCCAGTCAGCGTAGTCAGAAGAAATTGTTTCAGAAACAGAGGAAGGTACCTCTGTCATTCTAATCTCAACTTTCTCATCCTGTTTTTCTACCTGTGCGACGGCTGTTGTGCTCAATGCTGCGGTTCCTGCAATGATCATTGAAGCGGCTATTGTTCTAATTAACGTTTTCATATTTATTTACTTTTTTATTGGTTGGTTAAAAATTTAAAATGTTTGATAACCATCCGTTCAGAACCATGCCAGACCATTAGAGAGATCGTAATTATTTGATTTTCATGCTTTTAACCTGAAGTCTTAGTGGTGGTAGTATTTTAAACTGTTGAATTTTTCTACATGTCGTTGGGGTTTGGAGAGGAAATAAATTACACTATTCTACAGTGTCATACGGCTGAAGTTTCAACACTTCTTCTATAAAGCTGAATGTTTCCTGTCTTACAGACTCAAGGTCTTCAGAGGTTAGGTATGAACCGATTACGTGGTGGTTTACCTCTGAAAAAGCCACTTTTCTTTTAAGAGATTCAGGAGTGCCCAACTGGTCATACATCTCAAGCATTGCCGGTACAGAGACAGTGTTATCCTGTGCGCTATCATTTTTATAATAATACCCTAAAAATACAGGCTGGGTAACTGTAGCAAAGGTTTTTGTAGTCATTGTCTCTTCAATAAGTTCTTCGAGATGTGTAAGCGCTTCCAAGCGATAGCCGTTGGTCCAGTACTGTTCTCTTTCAGGATCTATTTCCCATCGGTTATAGTTACTCCCTTTTACCAGTCTTGCCAACTGCAACCCCCATGGTTCATCGAGCAACCAGGAGTTGGGGTCATAGATCTTTACGTTGGGCGAATAGAGAATTAAACCAGCAATGTCCGGGTCATTTTCGGCAAGGTACAGTGCAAACGTACCTCCTGTAGAAGTGGCAAGTATAATTAAATGTTCACCAAGCTGCTTGGCTACTGCAATGGCTTTTTTGGCTGAATTCAGAAGCTTATCTGCAGTAAGATCTATCATAGGCTCCTTATCAGCTACGCCATGACCATAGAGTCGAGGTAAATACAGGTTGCAGCCATATCTTTTGGCAATTTCCTTATGCAACGGTGCCCCCTCTCCCTGACTCGCAGAGAACCCATGTAGATATACAATGCTATATGGAGTTTTTTTATAGGCAGAGTCAGCCCAGATTATGGTTGATTCATTATCAGGCTTTATATTTGGAGTCTGCTCTTCATGCCTTTTTATGTCTTCCTCCAGAGTGCGCAGATCTGTTGCAACTGTAGGCAGATCTTTGGTCAATTGAGGAGACTCTACCTGAGGTCCTAAAAAGTATGCGGCGCATATGAATAAAACTATTATTGATATCCATTTGACTGCTTTCATGGGATAGTATTATAAATGATTGAGAACGTTAATTTTCACAAAAAGAGCCTTTTCCAACCCAAATTGTTTTAAGCTCTGGTTGAAGGATACCATTTTTAACCGCCGGGTCAGACATAATCACCTCGGGTTCAACTTCACCCTTCATGATCAGGATGCTTCCGTCATCATTATCAAAGACGCCTTCCGAAATTACATTTCCTGTCTTTACTATCTCATGGCTATATCGATCATGCTTTAGAAACCACTCTGGTGCCTGCTGAACATTAAATTTTGTAATATGTGACTGATACCTGATGAAGGTATAAAAAACCATTTTCGTATCTTCACTTACTTTGCAAATTCCTCCGGATCTCGGGGTCCATGGAAGAATCTCTATTCTGTATCTGTGGGCTTTTATTGCGGGGTCTGTGTTTATCCATTCTCTGGCTTCTGAAATGGAGTTTGTATTCAAAATGAAGATACCTCCCCCCCCTTCGAATGGGCCTGCGACTAGTAATTTGTCTTCAGAAGAGAGTCGCTGAATATTAGCCATATGTCCTTTTTGCAGACTGTCCATTGCTTGTTCTGAAAGAACTTCTTTCTCAGGGTTGCTATGCAGAAAAACAAACATGTACTTTTCCTGAGCATGCGCATTCCATACCCAAGTAATCAGTGCCAGTAACAGTATCAATTTATTCATTATCCAACCTTATCATATAAACGATATACTATTTTTAGTGGTAAACTCCACCTAATTTAATTATTTAAAACCTCTAACGCTTATATATAAACGGCAATTTATCGTTTTTCACTCAATTTACAGTAAGCGGAATAAAAACTGAAGTGGTGGAGGTTACACCAACACGGTTTTACTTATGATTTTAATTAACTACAACAGGGTCATAGGCTTGATGCACTTTCGAGTGGCATTGATACTAAAGCTCTAGTATCCGATCAACCAATAAAGATATCTGGTCTGCATTATTGTATAAATGAGGTGATATCCTCACGGCATCACCTCTGACAGAAACATGTATGTTGTCACGAGCCATGAGTTCTTTTAACCTTGCTGTATCCAGTCCTTTAGTTGCTCTTATCCCGAATAGATGTTGGGCTCGGTATTGATCATTCTCGAAGATATAGGGGGTTCCCTTTAAACGGTTAAGTGCATCCTTTGTGATGTTGTGGCAATAAGTCTGGATGTTTTCTGGTCCCCAGGTATTGATTTGTCTAACTGCTTCGAGCATCATTGGGACCAGAATAAAATTGCTATGCTCTCCAACTTCGTACCTAAGTGAACCGGGCTGGTAGCTATCCTGATAATTAACAAGTCCTGAAAAATCTTCGCTTTTAGCTCGGTTGATCCAGTTTTCTTCCAGAGGCTCACCATTGTCAAAGGCTTTGCCATAGTATGCAAGGCCAATAGAATAAGGACCCAAAAGCCATTTGTATCCAGCGCAGATCAAAGCATCAGGTTGAATATCATTTATATTGAATGGAAGTGCACCTACTGACTGGGTGCCATCAATAATAAGCAGGGCTCCTACTTCTTGGGTCTTTTTTCTGATAGCTTTTAAATCATATAATGTACCATCAGCCCAGTGCACGTGTGTCATTGCTACCAGTTTGGTGTTTTCATCAATAGACTCTAATATTTTTTCGTTCCATGCTTTACCTCTTCCTTCAGTTAGCTTTGGAGCTTTAACTGTTCTCAGTTCTGCGCCGTTTTTATCAACCAAGCTCTTCCAGGGATAATAGTTACTGGGGAATTGTTCTTCCATAACTATTATATTCTGGCCTTTGCTAACGTCCACATTTTTGGCAACTGTCGAGATTCCGTAAGATGCGGAAGGTATAATTACTATGCGGTTATGATCTTCAGTGCTAATGAGCTTGCCGAATTCCTCTCTAAGTATTTCGGTGTTTTTGAAAAAGTCTGACGGAGAAATGGATGTTGGGTTGCTTTTTCCTTTTATACCCATTATTCCGGCTTCTTCCACACGCTTTAACAACGGAGACATGTATGCACAATTCAAATAAATGTGATCTTTTGGAAGAGAGAATAATTTAGACTGATTGGTTAGCATGTTAAGTTGGTTTCGTAGATCCTAAAATAAGTGTAAACGAAGATTTATTTATAGGGTTTAATAAGTATTTATTTGAGGTTCAGCGAGTCTCTAAGGTAACTGTCCGTAATATTATTTTTCGCCCAATAATCAATATGTAAAGTTCTGTCTAATGTGGCAGACGTAGTTAACTCTTTGCCTCCTATTCCTTTATAGGTTTCTTCCCATGAAAGTATTTGGTATGGAAATTCTTTACTAAAATGGATGGACAATGCTCGCTCGGGGTAGTAAATTTGATATGTTATGTGGTCGGTTTTCTCCTGTAAACTGGCCGAGGCTATGAGTGGTTTTAGGTCTTTGTGCTTTAAACGGGTGAAGAAAAGTCCGGGTATTATTTTTACTTTCCCAACGGGCAGGGATTTGTAGTCGAGCCGTATTTGATTCCACACCTGATCCTCCAGTAATGCCGTTTCAACAGAGACCTCCTGATCTCCCTCGCTTTCAAAGTAAGAAAATGATTTTAAGCGGTATTTCTTTTTTTCAAGGTTCATCTGGCTGTATACATGTCCGCACCATTCTTGGCTGGACATTGTAACCTTAAGTGTTTTTGGGTAATGATATCTGTCAACAGGAGTGAATGCGGAGAGCATCATAGAATAAGGGTAAATGCCTGTGGTAAACTTTTTGGTAAAGTTCAATTTCATTACAGTTACTTCATCATCTTTGGTCTCTTTAGGAACATCCAGTTTCACTTGCTTAGATTTGGAAAATGGTTCGGTGACAAAGATGAATACTGCCTTTCCTTCATGTACTTCTCCATACCTCGACTGTTTTAAATTATATGATGCTACCTCAGCTTTGCCGGAATACCAGTACTCGCTAAACTGCTCGTTTTTATAAAGCTTTTGCAATCGTTTTGCCTTTGGAGTATCTATAGGCTGCTGGCAGCCCCAAAGCCCGGAATAGACCAGAGTAAATACAATAATATGAAGTGAGGATTTCATGATTTTACATTTTAGAGCCAAGTGTTTTTTAGGCTGCAAGTGGTTAACTAACAACTACTTTAAAAATCAGTATAAAATAAGTTTACTGCAGTCGTGTCCTTTACATTTTTATAAATTTCTATATTTACCCTTTCGAATAAAAACATATGTCTGAACAAAAAGTAAAAAAAGACAAAGGCTCAAAGAGGTATGTGTATCTGGTTATTCTGGTAGCTTCCTTCATAGCAGCCTATGTCTATACCTTCGATTCTAAGCTGGCTATGTTAGGCGATAATGCCAGTTATTACATATTAGGTAAAGCTCTGTCTCAAGGTGAAGGTTATGTTAGTATTAATAGCATCAGCCATAGGCCTAACAACCATTATCCTCCTGGTTACCCAGCTATTATCAGTACCATATTATTGTTTACCAAAGCGATCACTCCTATAAAGATACTGAATGGTATTTTTTTTATTTTGGGGCTCTGGCTTTTTTTTGACTTAATAAATAAGGTGACCGATAATGAAGCATTTGCGTTTACAGCAACCTTTATGGCACTTTTAAACTCACACATGCTGTGGTACTCATCCATTATGATGTCGGAAATACCATTTTTCTTCTTTAGCACCCTGTCGCTCTGGGCTTTTGTAAATATCGATCAGGAGAAGTGGTTGTGGAAGGATCCGTATTTGATTCTTTGCATTATTACTATGATAATCTCATATTACATCAGGTCTCTGGGGATTGCCCTTCTTGGAGGGTATATATTATACTTTATTTTTCAAAAAAAATGGAAGCCGATTCTTGGTTTTTTTATTGCTTTTGTAGTAGGGGCTCTTCCTTGGTTTATTCGCAGTCAAAAGCTGGGGGGAGGCTCATATATGAAGCAACTGGGTATGATTAATCCATATCAGCCAGCATTGGGCAAGGCGGATTTTGGTGATTTTGTCGATCGGTTCTTTAGCAACTTTTCACGCTACATTACTTTTGAGATTCCCAGTGCAATATTTCCTTTGAAGGAACCGGAGTATGGCTCATCATACAGTGCAGAAGATTGGCTCCTTGGAGTGGTTATAGTGGGCTTGTTTTTCTATGGTGTATTCTCTTTGCCAAAGTATCGTTGGTTGATCTTGGGGTACACACTCGGTACACTAGCCATTTTGATGATATGGCCTGATGTCTGGATTGGTGTCAGGTTTATTGTGCCGCTCATACCACTGTTTACACTTGGGTTTTTGTATGGTCTGTACGATGGTATTTTGAAATTGAGAGGGTTGCTTTCGTTTAAAAAACCTGTCTCACCCTACCTGTTACTGGCTTTTTCCCTGTTATATATAAAGCCTGTTAATGCCATTCATGATCAGGCAAGGGTTCCTTATATGCCAGGGTGGAGAAACTATTTTGAAATAGCCAAATGGGTAGACAGAAACTTGGAGGAAGGTGTGGTAGTGAGTTGCGGTAAGCCATCGCTGTTTTATCTTTATGCAGATACATACACGAGAAGGTACAAATTTGCGCAGGACCCTAAAGAGTTGATTGCAGATTTGGAGAAGCATGCGGTGGACTATGTTGTGATCGATCAGGTTTATGGGAATACTATACGTTACCTGCTTCCAGCTGTTCGTCAGTACCCTGAGCGCTTTGAGCAGGTTTATCATTTGAAAAATCCGGATACCTTTCTTCTTAAATTTAAGCGATAAATGAGTATAACTAAATTATCCGTAGTAATTCCGGTATATAATGAAGGCAGAACCATTCACAAAATACTTGACAAAGTAAAAGCGGTACATCTGATCAATGACATCGAGAAGGAAGTGGTAATAGTTAATGATGCTTCTACTGATGATAGTGAAATTAAGGTTCGGGAGTATATGAGTGCAAACCCGGAACTTGATATTCAATATTATGCCCAAGACAAAAACATGGGCAAAGGCGCCGCACTTCATCGTGGTATAAAGGAGGCTACGGGCGAATACCTCGTAATACAGGATGCTGACTTGGAATATGACCCCGATGAATATAACTTTTTGCTCAAGCCAATTGTTAATGGTGTTGCAGATGTGGTTTATGGTAGTAGGTTTCTGGGAGGCAATCCTCACAGAATTTTATTCTTTTGGCATTCAATAGGCAACAAAATATTAACATTTCTGTCAAATATGTTTACTAACTTGAACTTGACAGACATGGAGACTTGTTATAAACTCATTGAAACGAAAACGGCTCAGAATTTGAACCTGAAGGAAAGACGATTTGGGTTCGAACCAGAAGTAACAGCAAAACTTTCCAAGGTAAAGGGTATCCGTATTTATGAAGTAGGGATTTCTTATTATGGACGTACCTATGCAGAGGGCAAAAAAATAAATTGGAAAGATGGGTTTAGAGCAATTTATTGTATATTCAAATATAACCTGTTTTAACTTTCTGGTTACTTCTCAGCAATAAGTCTTATTAAATATCACACATTTTAGAGAGCGTTAGGATGATAGAAGCGAAAATATACCGGGGCATAGAATATGTTAGGATAAGTGAGTTGCCGGAAGACCAAAAAACGTCTATTAAGAATTGGGTTAATATGGATGTGGTCATAAAGATTCAGACTGAGACAGTATTAATGTCTGATTGTATCCTTTTTAAGGATTATGAATTTTGGTTTAAAAAAATTCATACCAGTGCCGTAACTACTGAAGAAGTCAGCATGATAAAGTCAGAATTTAAAACCAAGAAACCCTTCGGAGGCCTGGCGTTTGACTAACCCCAGACACCTTCAGGAACAAATTCAAGGACATTGCCCTCTGGGTCATTGAAATAGAAAGATTCCTGGCCAGTTTTCCACACCAGTTTATCAATGATAGTGATGCCTAGTGCTTTTATTTTTTCTTTCACTGCATCGTAATCTTTCTGACTGACTTCAAAAGCATAGTGCTGGTTTCCTTCTGCAAAATGAGGTGGAGGTGAATCTTTATGTTTGCTATCATCAGGGTTGAAGCAGAGTAAAACAGAAGAACCTGCTCTAAAAAAAATGTGTCTGTTTTGAGCATAATGTATTATTTCAAGACCCAATTTGATATGATAAAAATCTTTGGCTCCCTCAAGATCTTTAATGTACAAGCAAGTTTCTTTAATTTTAATAATTTCTTTCATAAAAGCCGTTTAATCATTGAATTGGTGATTTTTCTTATAACGTTCAGAAGTTGTTGTAGGTTAATTTTATCTTACTTTCTTTTAAATACACGGCCTTATGTGATCAGGGGTCTAAAACTAACTGAAATTAACAGGATGAAGGGCTTTCCTTTAAAGCGATTATTCTAACTTTGCGCACAATTAACTCGATATTAAAGATATAGTGAAAAATGACGGGCTGCTGGTTAAGTTTCTTATATGGCGTGTGAAGCATGTCAGTAACAAGAACTTTGTTCTTTTCCTGGCCGGTATCATTGGCCTAATTGCCGGTGTTGCAGCAGTTACTCTTAAGGAGAGTGTTCACTTCATACAAAATCAGCTTATTAGTGAGTTTGCCATAGAGAATGGTAACTATTATTATCTGGGTTTCCCTTTGGTAGGTATTTTAATTACCGTGGTGATTTCCAGGTTTTTGCTCCGTGAAAACCTTGGACATGGTATAACTCAGATTCTTTATGATATTGCCAAAAATTCCGCATTGATCAAAAGATCTAAAATGTTTTCCAGAATGGTCACCAGTGCCATAACTGTTGGTTTTGGAGGATCGGTAGGACTGGAGGCTCCGATAGTTGTTACTGGCTCAGCAATAGGCTCTAATGTTGGAAGAGCTATGCATCTTAACTATAAGAAAAGAACAATTTTAATTGGTTGTGGAGCAGCAGGGGCCATTTCGGCAATATTTAACTCTCCTGTTGCAGGGGTTATCTTTAGCATGGAAGTTATTATGGCAGATGTAACTATTGCTATGTTTATCCCTTTGCTTATTGCTTCTGTTACCGGAGCACTTGTTTCTCTTAGCCTTTTGGGCGATGATGTGTTGTTTTCATTTAAACTGATAGATAGCTTCACGGCTTCTGACACCCCTTACTATATATTGCTCGGTATTTTCTGCGGGTTGGTCTCAGTATATTTTACTAGAATGACGTACATGGTAGAGGGGTTAATAGCCAAAGTAAAGGATAGGTTCGGAAGGGCTATAGTAGGCGGGATATTACTCGGCTTCGTTATCTTCCTTTTCCCTCCTATGTATGGAGAGGGCTATAATACCATTAAGTTGCTATTAGCAAATAGAGAGTTAGAGATACTGCATACAAGCCCTTTCTTTAATGAAATCGATAATGTTTACATTGTTTTTGGTTTTATTTTTGGGGTGATCCTGATGAAGCCAATTGCTTCAGCATTAACGATAGGCTCAGGTGGTAGTGGAGGTATATTTGCCCCATCTCTATTTTTGGGAGGAGTTACGGGTTTTATGTTTGCCACTGTGCTTAATGTCATTACTTGGGGAGATGCCAATGTTAGTACCAGTAACTTTACTCTTGTTGGCATGTGCGGTGTAATGAGTGGTGTGCTTTATGCACCATTAACAGCTATATTCTTAATAGCAGAAATTACAAGTGGCTATGAGCTATTTGTACCGTTGATGTTGGTGTCGGCTATTTCGTTCAGTACTTCATCATTTTTCGAAAAGCATTCACTTTATACTAAGCATTTGATCGAACGAGGAGACCTGATCCAGTACGATAAAGATCGACAGGTTTTGAGCCAGATTGATTTGCTCAAGATCATTGAAAAGGATCTTCTTACCATCCAGCCAGAGGCAACATTGGAACAGCTCGTAAATCTGGTGAGAATATCAAAGCGTAATATCTTTCCGGTTGTAAATGAAAACCAGGAACTCGTAGGTGTTGTGACCTTGGATGACATTAGGAACATCATGTTTGATAAAGAAAAGCAAAAGGATACAGTGGTGAAAAACTATATGCATAGTCCTCCTGCATTCGTATCCTCTCATGAAAATATGCAATCAGTAATGAGTAAGTTTGAGATTTCTGGGGCTTGGAATTTGCCAGTGATTGACCACGGAAAGTACGTTGGTTTTTTGTCTAAGTCTAGAATTTTTAATACCTACCGAAAGAAGTTGATCCGTCATAATAGAGAATGATCAGGTGTAATTTCTCTACCTTTCAGTTGCGGTTGACATAAAATTTTGATTTTCACGAATTAAGCCTTGTATAATTCATCTAATTAGTTAATTTCGCAGCCCGCGTTTTGTGGATTCAAAGTTGTCCACAAAGCATACATTAAAATTTGCATGTATAAATTATTGATTTACAGCAATTTATGTGTTCGGCAAGCTCTGCTGTTGATAACTTTGTCATTTTGTGGATAAGTTTTTGTTGATTTTGTGGATTCTTTATTTAGTCAAATCTTCCCTTCCATTTTCAGGTAAAAGCTAACAATGAAGGTTATTTTATTACTCAAAACATACATTACTATAACAGAGTAATTGTGATTAATTGCTTTACCTTAGTCAGCCATTTATGCCGCTCAACCCATATCGTGCTATCCATCCATAATATTATGCTATGTTTAATTCAGTATTATTACAATGTAAAGTGTACTCAAGTTAATCTAGAATTACCCGAAAGCAACAATCTTTAAATAGTACAATGTTTATAGCTTTGTTCTAATCATGTTTTTATGTGTAGATTGGTGTTGTTGGCTTTATGGCTAGGCTAACAATGCGCTTTGGCAACCGCGGCCATAAAAATAACGTTATGTATTTTACTGTTCGGTTGCATTAATTGTGCATTCGATGAATTAATTATCTTTAACTTATGAACAAAAACAACATCTTATTTTTTCTTTTGTTTATTCTAGGGGTTCCTGGCTATGCGCAAAAGGCGGAGGTAATAAAATTTGACAGACTCGAAGCTCTGATTAGCCAGGAAAGCGAGAAGGTTATGGTTATTAACTTTTGGGCTACGTGGTGTGGACCATGTGTTAAAGAGCTTCCTTACTTTAAAAAACTTGATGCTGAAAACGAAGATGTTAATGTATATTTGATCAGTCTTGATTTTGTAGAGAAACTTGATCGTGTAAATGCATTTATTGAAAGGAAGGAGTTGGTTTCACCGGTTCTCCTTTTGGATGAAATGGATTATAATTCATGGATAGATAAAGTAGATGAAAGCTGGTCAGGTGCGATCCCGGCAACATTGGTAATTAATGCAGCTACCGGTCAAAGAAAATTTGTTGAGAAAGAGCTTGAAGAAGGTGAACTTGAAAAACTAATTGCAGAATTGTCAAACTAAACCATTTAATACCATGCTAAAGTTGAAATTGTTTTCATTGTTACTATTTGTGGTGTTTTTTGCCGGAAATAAAATTAATTCGGGATATCAGGTTGGAGATACGGTTAAGGACTTTGAGCTTAAAAACGTTGATGGGGAAATGCTGGCACTGTCAGACTTTGAAGACGAAAACGGGGTGATTCTAATTTTTGACTGTAATACTTGTCCGTATTCGCAGGCGTATAGAGAGCGTATAAAATCGCTTCACGCTAACTTTAAGTCAAAAGGCTACCCAGTATTGGCGATTAATCCCAATGATCCGGGAAGATCTCCCGGAGATGCATTTGACAAAATGGTGGCCTATGCTAAAGAGAATGGTTATAAGCACGATTATCTACAAGATGTAGATCAGTCTGTAGCCAGGGCATTTGGTGCTACTAATACTCCTCATGTGTTTGTTTTGAAAAACAACAAAGGAGCCTTTAAGGTTGCTTATGTCGGAGCTATTGATAACAATACCAAAGATGCAGCAGCGGCTGATAAGAAATATGTTGAAGATGCAGTTAATGCTCTTTTAAAAGGAAAGGAACCGGCTACTAATAAAACAAAGGCTATAGGCTGTACTATTAAATGGAAGGAAGCATAGCTTAAATAATATTCTTTAAAATCGAGGTCCGCTAAAAAAACAAAAGTTTACATTTGGCGGACCTTTTAATTACCTCTTAAATTTACAGAAATGGCCAAACCCAATTTATTATCTGTTCCATCATTCTACCAGAAATATGTGGAAAGAATAGATGAAGAAGAGTTGATCCCCGCTTTGATAAATAGTGGTAACCTAACCATAGATATGATCAAGTCTATTCCGGAAGCCTCTGGTGACTATCGCTATGCTGAAGGTAAATGGAGCATAAAAGAAGTTCTTGTTCATTTGATCGATGCGGAGCGCGTTTTTGCATACCGTGCACTAAGGTTTGGCAGAGGTGATAAAACAGAGCTTTCTGGTTTTGAAGAAAACAATTATGCCATAGCGTCAAACGCAAATACCCGCAAACTTTATAAAATTATTGAAGAATATAACAATGTAAGGGCTGCTACTATTGACCTGTTCAGTAGTTTCGATGTAGAAGCTCTGGCCCGGACCGGTTTGGCAAACGGGTCTGAAATATCTGTCAATGCTATTGGTTTCGTGATAGCAGGCCATGAGACTCACCATAGAAATGTGTTGAGTGAACGCTATTTTTCAAAGTAACAGACGTTTCGTAATTTGCCCCTATGAAATTTAACCTGGCTTTGGTGGCTGTTTTGGCAATGGCCGCCTGTTCCTGTGCATCTATTAAAGGCAAGAAACAGATCCTGAATTCAGTTAAAGCTTTTGAAGCCAGGTATCAACACCACTCCGGTTTGGTAATATACGACATTGAAAGTGGTGACTATATTTTAGATTATCATGGAGATAAATACTTTACTCCTGCTTCTAATACTAAAATACTCACTCTTTTAGCTTCATTAAAAACCTTAGGAGATTCTATCCCCGGCCTTTATTATCTTGAAAGTGGTGATTCGCTCATTTTTTGGGGAACAGGAGACCCATCCCTGCTTAATGCAAATCTGCCTGAAGGCCCGGTGTTTAAATTTCTAAATAATACCGACAAGCAGCTATACTTTTCTTCATCCAACTATTTTGATGAGCACTTTGGACCTGGTTGGGCCTGGGATGATTACTTGTACACCTTTTCTGCGGAAAAATCACCATTACCCATTTATGGAAACCTTTTCACCGTCAGTAAATCTAATAAAGATACCCACCTTAAACTTGAACAACCCTTTTTTAAGCAATTCTTTTGGCTTGGAGACACGGTTAGGACTGAGAATGTCTTGCTTCGTGACATAAGCTCAAATAACACCTTTTATTTTCCTTCTTCAGTGGAAAGTGGTTTTAATGAGCAAATACCTTTCCACTATAGCGATTACTTCTTAGCCTCAGCTTTGGCGGATACTCTGAATCAAAAAGTTAATTTGGTAAGCTACTCTCTGCCGGATAACTATAAAACGATATATAGCATTCCGTCAGATTCCGCCTATAAAGTGATGATGCAAGAGAGTGATAATTTCATTGCTGAGCAGCTTATGTTAATTAATGCAGGTATACTTACGGATTCACTAAACACAGAAAGAGCTATAGACTATTCAGTAAATCACTACCTACAACAAATACCAGACGAACCTGTTTGGGTTGATGCTTCAGGTCTCTCGAGATATAACCTTTTTACCCCTCGCTCTATGGTATGGGTATGGAATGAGCTGTATAAAAACTATAACCCTGACCGGCTTTTCGCATTGCTTTCGGTTGGAGGGCAATTCGGAACGCTGAAAAAATATTATAAAAATGCTACGCCATATATATTTGGAAAAACGGGAACGTTAAGTAATAACCATAACATAAGTGGCTTTTTGAAAACAAAAAAAGGCAAGCTTTATATTTTTGCCTTTATGAATAATAATTACCCTACCAAGGCAGCTGTTATTAAAAAAGAAATGGAGCGGATCTTGTATAAAGTCTACCTGAACAATTAACCAATTCTACATGAAGAAGACCCTGATTACTATATTTTTAATATCCTTTGTTTTTATTCAGTTAAGAGCGCAAAGTGTTGACAGCCTTGATTTTAAAATCGGTCAGATGCTAATAGTAGGATATCCTAAGCAGGACATTAAACCTACTGAACAAACTATCAGTGATATTGAAGAAGGCAGGATTGGAGGTATCATTTTATTCGAAAAAAATATAAAACCTTCCAACTCTTACATAAAACTGAAGCAGCTAACCTGGAGTCTTCAGGAAAAGGCCCCAATTCCTTTATTTATAGCTATCGACCAAGAAGGCGGGCGTGTTAATAGACTAAAAGAGAAATATAGTTTTCCGAAAAGCGTTTCTGCAGAATACCTTGGAGACTTGGGTAATGTTGACAGCACTCGTTTTTATGCTGAAATAACAGCTTCAACTCTTGCTGGTCTGGGCTTCAATGTTAACTTCGCTCCTGTTGTAGACCTGTCAACTTATAAAAACAACCCTGTAATTGCTAAAATAAAAAGGGCATACAGTGATAATCCGGATAGTGTGGTCCGTCATGCTGCAGTAGTAATTGATACTCACCGCAAGTATGGCGTTATTTCTGTTCTCAAACACTTCCCGGGACATGGCAGCTCACATGCAGATACTCACTTGGGTATTGCAGATGTAACAGACTATTGGCAGTCGAAGGAGCTTGTCCCTTATAAGAATTTATTAGAACAGGATAAAGTCGATGCAATTATGACTGCGCATATTGTCAACAAAAAACTAGACAAAGCAGGGAACCCAGGGACACTTTCAAAGGCTATAATGACAGATATTCTGAGAGATAGCCTTAGTTATGATGGTGTGATATTCTCGGACGATATGCAGATGCATGCTATTGCTAAACACTATGGGCTCGAAAAAGCTATCAAGCTATCCATACAGGCAGGGGTTGATGTTCTTATGTTTAGTAATAATATTCAGGGAAGTGAAAACCGTACCGTTGATACGGTTCATAAGATTATCAGAAGCCTGGTAGAGAAAGGTGAAATTAGTACTGAGAGAATTGATAAGTCATACGACAGGATAGTTAAGCTGAAATCAATGTTTAATTAATATAAAATCAAAAGCAAACCTAAGAACATATTTTAAAATATGACAGAACCATACCATATCATAGAAGCAGAAGGAAAGAATGTTCCTGTTTTGATTAGTGTACCGCATAGTGGAACACTTTTTCCGGATAATATCAAAGACCACTACAATCAAAAACTTATTGCTGCGCCTGATGATACAGATTGGTTTGTACATAAGCTTTATGATTTTGCGCCGGAGATGGGGATCACTATGATCACCGCTACTTACAGCCGGTGGGTGATAGATCTTAACCGTGATCCGGAAAGTGCTCCTCTTTATGATGATGGACGAATTATTACGGAATTGTGTCCAAGCGCATCATTTGCGGGAGAGCCTATTTACCAGGATCATCACATGCCTAACAGAAACGAGATAGACAGAAGACTTGAAACCTATTACTGGCCGTATTACAATAAAATAACGGAACTGCTAAACGGGCTAAAAGAGCAGTTTGGAAAGGTACTTTTCTGGGATGCGCACTCTATTCGTCAGTATGTACCTTTGATCAGAAAGGAAATTTTCCCTGATTTGATTTTGGGTGACAATAATGGTAAAACAGCTGATAATGAGTTAATTGAAACAGCATTGTCTACTTTAAAAACCAAGCGACTTAAAGTTGAGCACAACCATCCTTTTAGAGGAGGTCACCTGACCAGATACTTTGGCAAGCCGGAACAAAGCCAACATGCTCTGCAGTTGGAAATGACAAAAATCAACTATATGGATAATAAAGAAGTTCATTATGATATTGAGCGAGCAGGTAATATGAGAACTTTACTGAAAAAGACTTTTGAAAACCTTATTAAAAAAATAGATACTCTATAGATGAAAACGTACAAGTTCAAAGGTATCTTACAGAGCAATGGCTGGATAGAGAATGCCTGTGTAACAATTGATAATGAGGGGGTTATAAAGGAAATTTCAACGGATGATATAGATGGAGCCGAAAAGGTAAATGGTTTTGCTGTTCCTGGCTTTCAAAATGCTCATAGTCATGCTTTTCAATATGCTATGGCAGGTATAGCAGAACGTCATGAAAATGCTGAAGCTGCTGATGATTTCTGGACTTGGCGAGAAGCTATGTATCAACTTGCCCTTACCATGTCTCCTAAAGATATTGAGCATGTTGCTACGATGCTGTACGCTGAAATGGTGAGACATGGCTATACTCATGTTGCAGAGTTTCATTACTTACATCATGATAAGAATGGAAAACCTTATGGAAACCTGGCGGAGCACGGTGAGAGGTTGGTAGCAGCGGCCAAAAAGGCCGGAATTAAGATTACTTTGGTGCCAATGTTTTATCAAAAGGGAGGGTTTGGAGCAGAACCTCAACTCCGGCAACGTAGGTTCATCTCCCCTACGCTTGATTCATACTTCAAATTGCTGGAAGCATCTAAACAGGCTGCCAGATTATATAATGGAGCAACAGTAGCTTTTGGTATTCACTCTTTGAGAGCAGTACAGCCTGATGATATAATTACTACTATTAATGAGGGACCCAAAGGAATTCCTTTTCATATCCACATATCGGAACAGCTTAAGGAGATTGAAGATGCTAAGGAATATTTAAAAATGCGACCTGTAGAGTGGTTGCTAAATAACACGGATGTTAACGAAAACTTTCATCTGGTACATGCAACACACCTGTTAGAAGCTGAAGTTAGTGGCGTAGCTCAGGCGGGTGCTCATGTTGTTCTTTGTCCTTCAACCGAAGGAAACCTTGGAGATGGCATATTTCCCTTGAAGAGCTTCCAAAAGCAAGGGGGGCGTTGGTCTATAGGTACGGATAGTCATGTTGGACTTAACCCATTGGAAGAGCTCAGAATATTAGATTATGGACAAAGACTGACTTCACATCAAAGAAATACTTTTATAGACAATATCGAGCCAGATAGTGGGGCTTATGGTTACAAGCATGCTCTTATAGCAGGAAGAAAGGCTATGGGTAATGATTGTGAGCAATACTTTATGGAGGGAGCAGCTTTTGATGCTGTTGTTTATGATGCCTCTGCAGCTTTGCTTGCCTCATCATCTGTAAGCAATTTGTTGTCAACCATTGTTTATTCTGGTGACGCGACAATGACTTTAGGAACTATGGTCAACGGGAAGTGGGTAGTGAAAAACAATGAGCACAAGCTAAAGGCCGAGATAACCGAAAATTTTATTTCTTGCATAAAAAAATTAAACATAAGGTAACAGAGATTTGTAATATGGAGATGAGCTAAGTGTTCATATCGGAGCGGTTGAGTTGTTGTATATTGACAAAGCAATTTTAAAATTATATACCTATGAAACTACAAGTTTATTTGTCAGGTGAGATCCATTCAGGTTGGAGGGAGGAGCTCATCAACGAGGCTGAGAGACAATTACTTCCCGTTGACTTTTTAGCCCCGGTATTAAATCATGATGCCAGTGATAATGTTGGTGTTGAAATTCTGGGAGCTGAAGAGAGCAACTTCTGGAAAGACCACAAAGCTGCAAAGATCAATGCAATTCGTATTAAAAACAGCATTGAAAAGGCAGATGTTGTAGTGGTTAAATTTGGGGATAAGTACAAGCAATGGAACGCTGCTTTTGATGCAGGTTATGCTGCAGCTCTTGGTAAATCATATATTGTAGTGCACTCTAAAGAGTTTACTCATGCTCTGAAAGAAGTTGATGCTCAGGCTATGGCCGTAGCTGAAAATATTGAGCAGGTACTTAAAATCCTGGAATACATAACACTACCCGAATAGTTATTCCTTTCGGATACACCTGCATTTTTTCTCTTGGTTTTTCGCTTGGTCATTGGGCTGACCCGTACGCATGTCAATAATATATGCCATGTTATTGGCTGTTTCGCTTGATGTCCAGTACTCTTCAAGTGTATAGTCCGCTATTAGGTAGCTTTGCTTAAATATAGCGTCTAATTCTGCACGTGATGGGAGATACCAATCATCATATCCAAAGGCATTCAGGTCTGCGCAAATCTTGGCGGCATAATTGCCAGAACCATAGGTGCCTACTAATATTTCCGTGTTTGTTTTGCCATCATAATCCGAGGTTGCTCCTGTATTTTGGAAGGGACCAAAAACAACATTGTCGGCATTATCAATTGGGTGGGCATAAATATATGAGCCTCTAAAAATTATAGGTACTGGCTGCTCTGGGTTTGGTGCCTGAGAATTTTCTGTGGGTAATACTACGGTATTGCCATTCGAAATTGATAATTTATTCCCATTAAGCGATAAAGTCTGCTGTGGCAGTTGGATGGCATTACCACTGGTGATCTTTAGTTCATTTCCGCTCAAGCTTAATGTTTGTATTTCATTTTGAGCATCAGCATCAGCGTCGTCTACATTATCGGCAGATTTGGCATGAAGAGCGTAAGGAACGGTCATTAATTGGCTTTCTCCTAAAAGTGTAAAATTAGACCCCCCATTTTCATCCATTTCAATTTTTATGAAATGCTCATCACTGGCCCATTTAATGCTATCGAAGGTTTTGAATATAGGGTTGCCTTTACCTATGGCAAGGTTTACAACACCAAACTCATCGGTAACTGTAGTATGGAACTCTGAGAATACACGCTCCCTGTTCAAAGCTGATTTCAAAATAGTAACTAAAAAAGACACCTTTCTACTGGCAATAATCTGACCGTTTTCACTTTGAATAACAGCCTGATACCTGAAGGAGTCATTTCCCTGAGCAACCAAATCCGGGGAGATTATAATGAATAATAATAATACAGAGGCTAACTTATTCATTGATATAAGCTTTAATAATTTTGTACTTCATGTTTTGTTTTGGGCTTTGACTTTCAACAACAAGGAGGTACACCCCGGGAGTATAATTGGAAATATCCAGCTTTTTGACCTGAAGCATATTTTCAGCTGTCCATGTTTCCAATAGTAGGCCTTGTGAATCAAAAAACTTGAATTTTAAATCGTTTATAGAGGTATTGTATAAAATATTTACAAACTCATCAGCTGGATTGGGATATATACTGAGTTTGGGATTGAACAGTTGCTCAGTACCTGTAACTGTAGCACTGACACCAGGCTGTATAAAGCCCTGCTGTATACGTACATTATTAACTCTTGAGGTTGCTCCTGTAATTTCCCCAATTGTCCAGAGAGTTTTGAAGGAATTGCTATGATATGACCCTCCAGCAGGAGAAATTAAAGTAGTAAGTTGGCTTTGCCCATGGCAAAAGCCACCAAACAACAGTAGGTTTAGGGTGAAGAATATTCTTGTCATGATAATCAAAGCCATATACATTGGCTATAAGTCAATGTATATCAATATATACTGAGTGAAAAAGGCATGTAACCTTTGATGTACCTTATCTTTAAAAATCGCATTTTTTGACTTTTGAACATTTATGTTCTTGTTGGAATTATTAGAATAGGCTGGTTTTATGTAAGTTGATAGAATATTAAGAGGCCACTCCTATGGCTAAACAAGTTTTTATTGTATTAGTAGTCGCTTTTGGCATAAGCATTACCCTTCATGGACAGGTGGTGGATACAACCCAAACAGCCACTGATTTGGTTAATAATATACTTTTGGGTAACGGTGTGCAGGCTGGGAACATTAGGTTTACCGGTCAGAAACATGCTATTGGTTTCTATGAAGACCATACCGCGCAAATAGGTATCGAAAAGGGAATATTATTAACTTCTGGTAATGCCCTTTTTATTGTAGGTCCCAATAAGTCTCCTCGCTCTGGTTGGGCTAGTGATGCTCCTGGAGACCCTGAACTCGATATAATTGCTCGTGGGAAGACATATGATGCTTCGGTGCTTGAGTTTGATTTTGTAACCGCTTCTGAAAACCTGACTTTTCAATTTGTTTTTGCCTCTGAGGAGTATCTTGAGTATGTTGGGTCAAAGTTTAATGACGTATTTGCTTTTTTTATTGAAGGGCCGGGCCTGGAAAAAATGAATATTGCCATGCTTCCTGATGGTATTACTCCTATTACCGTTAATACGGTAAACAATAAATTGAACAACCAGTATTACGTTGATAATACTTATATAAACACCACGGATCCTTTTATTTGGGATGTAAGAAATCGCAAGGTTATTGAAAATAAGAACTACCTACATGAAGAGATTCCTCCAAAGTATAACATTCAATTCGATGGTTTTACCAGAGTTTTGGAGGCTAGGTGTACGGTAATACCCAATCAGGTATACCATATTAAAATAGCAATAGCTGATGTTGGAGATGGTATTTTGGATTCTGGAGTTATTCTTAAAGGAGGTTCATTTCAAAGTTCTGGGGACCTGGTTGTACAGCTGGATAGGCACTTTAAAGAGGATATTATACCTAAAACAGCACAAAGCAGGCGCCCTGACTTTGCGAACTCAGAGAGACAACAAACAAGAAGTATACCCAAAGAAATTATACTGGGGAATATAGAATTTGAATTTGATGAATACCGAGTGCCTGTTGGGGCTAAGCATACACTAACTACAGCCATCAATGAATGGTATAAAAAACCGGAGGGTAAAATTCATGTAATCGGACATACTGATAGCTGGGGTACCGATAATTACAATGTAGTACTTTCGCACAATCGCTCCAAAGCTGTTGCACGTGCGCTGGAAGGGCTTGGTATACCTGATAGTCAGTTAGTTATTCATTTCTATGGTGAAAAGAGGCCTTTAAAAACTAATAGTACTACAGAAGGAAGAGCGAGGAACAGGCGTGTAGAACTGATTTTAAGCTACTAGTGTGACTTAAATGCTTTGACCCCTGCTAGTACTTTTGTTCTGACCCTATTTTGCCTTGGCACCAAAGGACATGAGTATTTTTTATTGTAAGCGCAATATGGATTGTATGCTCTATTGAAATCAAGAACAACCGTGTCTGCTTCAGGAATGGTTAGGCCGAGATACCTTCCTCCTCCATATGTCTCCTCACCATTGGAGAGGTCAGTGAACGGTAAAAAAAGATAATCCTTGTATTCCTCAGTTTCTTTCAGTTCATGGCTTTGATAAACCTCTAGTACAAACTCCTGACCATTGAGCTCAAAATGAGCTTCACCATACTTTTCATAAATGGGAGACCGGGTGGTGGTGGTTGCCATTTTAAATGGTTTTTGATCTGGAGTTCGTACAAACTTGGCCACAATACGATACTTGAGGTCTATAGGAAAGAAATCAAGAGATTTAAATGTTTCCAGGTCTTGTTTCGTTAAAGGGCTTTCCTCTGGGTTAGCAAATTCTTCGTTAAGTTCTTTATGGAATTCTTCAATCTCTTTGGTGAGTTCATTGGATTGGCCATGTGATGTTAGAAAGCAAGTTGAAAACAGGGCAGTAATCAGTATATTTTTGATCATAATGATTTGTTGAGTTAATTAAATACGAACATGGTCTTCATAGTCGACAGGTACTTTAATGGGTAAGCCATGTAATGACACCCTAATGAATCCTTTATAATGCACTTTGACCTTCTTTCCGCCAAGAATGCTGATTACGCTCTTCAGGAATCCCATCTGTTTCATATCAAAGGTGGCATCCAGTGGCACTTTGAACTCAGAGTTTGCCGGGATCAAAGTCTTTACAGAGTGGTTGATGGTGCCAATTTTGTTGCCCTCTACCTCAACATCCACGGCAACTTTTTTAAGCTTCATCTTTACACCATTGGGATTATAAAAATAAGCATTGGCGTTAAGGTATGCTTTGGAACCGGTCACTTTTGTAACTTCAATATTACCTACCCTTCTAAATACAGGAGCATCTTCTGGGCGTTTACAGCCATAAGTAAATAACACAATAGACAACAGCAATAACAGCGGCAGTTTATATTTCATATTTTAAAAGGGTATAGAGTTTATGCTCAAAACTAAGCATGTAATAGACGTTAGCTTAATAAGTTTGTTACTTTCTAAACTATAATCATACTAAATTATTTTAAAAGCCACACCACGATTGTAAATTTACAGTGTTACTACTTCGATGAACATTTCCACTGATTACTTGGAATTTATAGCTGATGGATTAGCTAGCCAGGATTATGCAATTGTTGATAACTTTCTTCCTATGGAGGAGGTTCATGACATTTTGAAAGTTTTTTCCCTGCATCAGGATCACGATCTTTTTAGGAGAGCC
The DNA here is from genome assembly GCF_016775155.1 of Fulvivirga marina. GTDB lineage: Bacteria > Bacteroidota > Bacteroidia > Cytophagales > Cyclobacteriaceae > Fulvivirga > Fulvivirga marina. The sequence goes on from NZ_JAEUGD010000043.1 coordinate 55,617, forward strand.
GGTATCGGTAAGGATGATAACCTGCAATATGACAGAAGTATTCGCGGTGATTATATCAAATGGGTAAACCCTAAACATGCTCTTCCTCCGGTGAAGAGGTTTTTGGATAAAATAGACAGTTTAAAAGATTATCTAAATAGGACATGCTTTTTGGGGATACAAGATTATGAAACGCACTTTACCATTTACCCTCCCGGCTCATTTTACAAAAGACACCTCGATCAGTTTAAAAATGATGGAGCTAGAAAAATATCTTTTATCTGCTATCTGAATACTGAATGGGAGCCAGGAGACGGAGGAGAGTTAAGGCTTTACTTTGGCAATGAAATTAAGGATGTTGCCCCTACTGCAGGTAAACTGGCATGTTTTAGAAGCGAGATTATAGAGCATGAGGTATTGTTATCTAAAAAGGACAGGTTTAGCCTGACAGGTTGGATGTTGAACTTGCCTTGGGGTTTAGAGTTTGTAGTAGATAAGTAAGCTATCAGAGTGACTGTAAAGGCACTCATTTTGGTTTCCACTTCGCTATTTTGGAAATAGTGTCTTATCTATATTTGGTATTACCTTCAAAGCATTTTTGTAATAGAGCTTTTTCAAAACTTCATCATCTAGGTTCAGGCCGTACATTCTCCAGAATGCGTGGTATCTTTTATAATATGGAAAATACTCGTCATCAGTTTCAAGTATTCGGAAATAGGTATAATATTCTTCAGGGTTCCAACTGTCTTTACCAAACATTACCCTGTCTTGATACTTGGTCAGGAATTTCTTTGCCATGCGAGGCTGTCGACCCAGTTCGGCAATAACAGCACCTATTTCAGTATACATGTTGGGGTATTTATCCATAAGCGTGCCAAGCTTTGCTAAATTATTGCCATACCAACCTAGGTGGGCATTGATAAAGGTAGTGTTTGGGTGCTTTTCAAATAAGTGATGTTGCTCTCCGATAATTTGTTCCCATGGGGCAGGGTCAGAATCAGACCTTTTTCTACCGGGGCGTACCTTTAATTCCAGCCACCTTTCATTTTGTTCGTCATGAGACTCCCAAAAAGGCTTAGGATCTGCTGCATGTATTAATACAGGGATACCTAATTCGCCACATTTTTCCCAAACAGGGTCAATTCGAGGGTCGTCGATGGTTATTCGCTGGCCGTTGATTACAGCCATAGTTTGACTCTTATATATTTTGAGTCCATTAGCTCCTAGCTGAACATCATTTTCAATCTGTTTTACAGTGCGCTCAGTCCAGCCTGACTCATTAATACTGCTGATGTCAATATTTGTAAATACAACAAAACGTTTTGGAGCTGTTTTCTTTACATTTTCAAGGCTACCTATCAGGTGTTTTTCAGAGCCTCTTCCTCTACCGCTGAGGTTAACCATAACCGACATATTGAGCTTGTCCATTTCTTCCACTACCTCAGTAAGGTCTTGGTTAGGCATATTAAACTGGTGGTTGTGTACGTCTATGAATGGATACTTTGCCTGTTTTATGATATGCTCTGGTACGACCAGTGTGGAGGGAGGATCATATTTTTCCCAATCCATCTGCAGCTCATTTTGGGTGGGGTTGTTTTGACCTTTACAGTGAAAAAAAACGGTTAAAAGGAAGAAAAACGGTATAGATCGATACATATGCAAGCAGTTTTATGCTTACTTCAAACGGATTACCCTATAAGAGGTTATGATAACCGCCACAATAAACTCTATAGTTTAATGGCATTTTCTATAGAGCCTAGGGAATAGGCCCTGGCCAGTGCTTTTTGATTTATAATATTCGAGGCTTCTTTAGATCTCATGCCACTATTACAGAAAACAATGACATCCTTGCCGTGATATATATTATTATCAGTGAGCGTGGTAATGGGAATATTTAGGGCGCCTGTGATCACCTGTTTTTCATGCTCTTGAGGAGTTCTTACATCAACAAGCAAGGCCCCATTCATTCGAAGTTCTCTTGCCTTCGAAAGGGTAATATTGTTCCCGTACCCCAGAAAGGCATAAAACTTTTCATACAACCAACAGGCCACACAGAAGTGAGTAAGAATTGCAGCAAGCTGAAGCAAGATCAAAAGGCCTCCTGTGAAGAGACCCACCGAATAAAAGCCATTGAATAGTAAGAGTCCTGTAGTAAGGTTAAAAATTGTATTCATCAGACTGGAGTATCTTCTGGGCAGTGGATTTACGGCAGGCAATTTTTTTTGATAGATAGGCGCAATTACCCTGTTGTAAATGGCATCCATGGGATGATATTTTTTTGAAGCAAACCCCATTATGCCAAGGGTAGCCAAACTGAAATAAATTAATGGTTGGTTTAATAGTAGGCCTGTTATTACTAGTGTAAGGCAAAAAACAGGCATAAACCTAACATAGTAATTTATGGCGCTCAGTTCATCAAGGGAGCAGGACGAGAACCCTTGCTGTATTAAATAGCGATTCATAGGTAAATTAGGTTGAATGAGGTTCAGATATATACCTATATATGGGCAGAGGTAATCGGAATTGAGCCGGGTTTTTTCGGAGGAAACTTTTCTTTGAAAGGAATGAAAGAGGGGTTAAAAACGTAAAAGAGCTGTTAGGTTATTTGACAGCTCTTTTAGCTTATTTTGTTTAGGAAATCATCAAAGGGGACATGTTAAAAAATTTAAATAGTAACGCCTTTTTAGATGTTAAATAAACTATGTGAAAATAAATTTATTATTTGCAACTCGTTGTTTTTGCGGTTATCACTATTTTGTTTGAAATCACCTATATTTGATGTCATTGGAATGATTAATCAATTGCCTATGAAAGCTCTGAGTGTTATTATTTTAATTTTGTCTCCTATTCTGTGCATAGCCCAGTCTGCTGAAGAGTTATACACTAAAGCCTTAAAGAGTATTGAAAATGAAGATTACAAGGAGGCAGTTTCTATATTGACCAAGGCTGTTGAGGCGAATAGTAAATATAAAGAAGCTTATAACCAAAGGGGGTTTTCGAAAAATCAATTAGGTGATTTTTATGGTGCCATTGGCGATTATAACATTGCCCTGGAGGTAGACTCTACCTTTGCAGATGCGTTGGTCAACCGTGGAGAGGCAAAGTTTAACCTTGGGGATGATTATGGAGCCATGGAGGACTATGACAAGGCCATAAAGTATGACTCTAAATCTGCACGAGCATATACCAACAGGGGCTTTGCTAAATACAACCTTGAAGACCTACAAGGTGCATATTTTGATTTCTCCAAAGCCATTGAGTTGGATCCTAATGATGCTGATAAATACTTCAATCGTGCGGTTGTAAAAGCCGAGCTTGAAGAGTATATCAGTGCAATTGATGATTATAATAAATCCATCTCTCTTGATCCGTCAGATCCTGATGCTTATAACTATTTAGGTGTGGCTCAATATAATATTGGTGAAGTGGAAAAGGCCATAGAAGGATATAATAAATCTATTGAAATGGATGCATCTGACCCTGTCAAATTTGAAAACCGAGCTTTGGCAAAAAGTACACTTGAAGATTACGAAGGAGCACTGGCTGATTATAATAAATCAATCGAGCTATTTAATGAAGATCCTGATACTTATAATTTGAGAGGAGTAGTAAAGTATAATCTTGAAAACCATGAAGGTGCTATTGAAGACTACAATATGGCTGTTGAGCTCGACCCATACAACCCCGTTTACTATGATAACAGAGCATTATCAAAAATGGCACTTGAAGATTATAAAGGTGCTATCCAAGATTATTCATATTCAATAGAGTTGTTCCCAACCGACCCTGAGACCTTCCACCAGCGAGGCTTAGCCAAAATACAAAAAGGTGATAAATATGATGGGTGCCTCGATCTTAATACAGCGGTGGAGCTAGGTTCCGAAGAGGCAAAGGCTTCTGTTAAAGAGTATTGTAAATAATTCACTTTAATATATAAAATCAATAGGTGTAGACACCTATTTTTTGCGTGCCTTTGCTAGGTCACTAATAGATTGAATGCCTAAACTTTCTGCCTGTTTTTTCCTCATCATTAATGCAAAAGTATTGTTGAAACCAAGGGGAGGAAGCCAAACAATGTTATATTGCTTTTTAAACTCCTTGCTTACAAAATCGAAAACCTTGTCCTTATGGTATGGGATATTAACGTCCTTGTTGGGCTTTAGTATTACAAGCAGCCCGGTGCCTGTGTACTCTGGATAAATGTCTATTTCTCCTGTATCCAAAGCATCAAAGAGTAATTTGGTTCCTCCAAAACCGAGCTTTAGGTCAACGGTGAGTCCTGTTTTGTTTTCAATAATAATTTTGAAAATGTGAGCCAGAATATAGCTTTCAGTAAAATTTTTTGATCCTATAAGCACATCTGGGTTGCCTGAAAGAGAAGCTTCAACCGGAAACCCTTTACTTTTTAGAAAACCCATGGCCACCTCTCGGATATCTACTCCTTTTTCATCTACCAGGAAGTTCATTCGAGCCATTTCCTCATCTGAAATTGTGTTTGCTAGCTCACTTAGTGCTACTGCTATTCTGGGGTGTTTGTCCAGAGTCTTTTGGTGTATGATTGGAGATGCATGATATGGGGGGAAATAATTCTTATCATCTCTTAATTTATAGAGATTGAAAGCTTCAATTCTTCCGTCGGTAGAAAAGCCACTGATTACATCAACGTGCTTGCTTTTAACGGCTTGGTACATCAGCCCAATTTCCATTTCTTTTACTTCGAGGTCAAGGCTATAGGCTTCTTTTAGGCCCAGATAACCATCTCCACGCTCAATAAACTCAGACGGGAAACCCGCAACAAATCGAGCTGATTCAGTCTGTCCACTTAGGCTATACCAAGTTATAAAAAGAAGACTGGCCACCGCTGTGATTAATATAGGCTTAATAAGCTTATAAATGTGTTTTTGAATATGGCTCATTAATGTATCAAAGAATAGAGCCATTAAGGCCGCAGGGATAGCGCCGGCAAGTATCATATGTGGGTTATTGGTACTAAGGCCACGAAAAATAAATTCACCCAAGCCGCCTGCTGCTATCAATGCGCATAGGGTGGCAACCCCTACATTAATAACAAAAGCCGTACGAATGCCAGCAAAGATTACTGGCATGGCTAATGGTAACTCTACTTTTATTAGCACCTGCTGAGGGGACATACCCATACCTATAGCGGCTTCTTTTATGGCAGGATCTATTTCAGCTATTCCAATATAGGTGTTTCTAACTATTGGAAGGAGAGCGTATAAAAACAAGGCTACAATAGCTGGCACAACTCCTATCCCCAGAAAAGGAATGAGGAATCCTAGTAATGCCACACTGGGTACTGTTTGTATGGCATTAACAAAACCTATGATTGGAGATGAGAGTTTTCTCTTTTTACTTATAAAAATACCCAAAAATAAACCCATAGCTGTGGCAATTGCCAGTGAAATCAGGCATAGCCATAGGTGCTCCAGGATTTGATCCAGCAGTTCTTGCTGGTGAGATTTTATAAACGACTTGAACTGATAAATTTGATCCATTAGGGCATTTGATTCATACAATCATTTGATATTCTACGGTTTATGCTAGGGGTTTCATACTTGTTATAGTACTCAGAATACTTCATAGCATTAAAATTGAGCATATTTTATTAATGTCCACCTTTTTGTCAACCAAAAAGCCCACCTTTTTGTCTAGTAGCATATAAAAAAACTATGTCGTAAAACTCTTATCATCGCAGTCTGGTTCAAACTCATTAACTGATAGAATTCCTCAAACTAACAGATTAATGAGGATGTGAAAGTTAATGTATGAAATGTGATGACAAAATTGAAGGTTAACTTATTGGGGAAATTTGCCATTACTTATATGGTATTGCTTGTAATGGCGCTAGCTGTAGTTTATGCTCTCTATTTTAAGCATAAAGAAATGAAGATGCTGGGTTATGAAGTTCAGGAAGTACAAATGCCGACAATTTGGCTTTTAAGGGAATTTGAGGTGTTGCTTTTTGAATCGCAGAATACAGGTATTGCTCATGATAAGATAGCTAATAAATATAGCACGCTTAAAAAAGAATATAAGAATCTTGTTGCTGTCATAGGGAAAGATGAAAGTTCTGAGAAGTTCCTGAATACATTTGAAGCTCTACTGATATCAAGGGAAGAGTTAATAAAGCTATTAACCGTTAGTGAATCGGGAACTTCTGAGTTAACAAGCATATCGGTGGATAACATCAAGAGGAAAATTGAAAATCGGGTTTCCAATATAAAGAAAATGCTTGAAGGCGTGATTCAGGCACAGGAGCGGAAGGTCTCTTCAGTTGTGGTTGAAATGGAACGTGCGGATGATGTTTTAGTTGTTTTGGTAATCCTTCTGCTCCTGATTTTTATTATTGGATGTCTACTTTCACTTTATCATGTAAGAGAGAAACTATATAAACCTCTTACCCAATTGAGGAATATCATTGTCGCCATCAGTGAAGGAAAATTGGTTAACGCAGATTTTAAAATTGGTCAGGATCAGGTAATGACCAACGCTCTGGTCAACTTGATTAATGATCTTAAGGAACGAACTGCATTTGCTGTAGCCATAGGCAACGGCAATTATGACAATGATATAGAGCTTAGGAGTGAGGATGACGGAATGAGTAGGGCGTTGCTTGAGATGAAAGAAAATCTCAAGCGAAATGCGAAAGAGGAAAAACAAAGAAACTGGATAGTTTCTGGCCTTGCGCAATTTGCGGATATCATACGCAGCAAAACAGACCTTAAATTGTTGGCTAACAGTATTATTAGCGAAATGGTAAAATATACCAATTCCAATCAGGGGGCACTTTTTATTGTCGAAGGTAATGATGAGGGAGACGCTTACCTTAAAATGGCAGCCTGTTATGCATGGGATAAAAAGCGGTTTGTTGATAAGGAAATCCAGCTGGGAGAAGGGTTAACAGGTGAGTGTTGGCAAGAGGGTGAGCCTATATTCATCACTCAAGTTCCACAAGAGTATGTCCACATTACCTCTGGTTTGGGTGAAGCTACACCAGGCTGTGTTTTTATAGCTCCATTAAAAGTAAATGAGGATACCTATGGTATTCTGGAGCTTGCAACATTTAGGCCATATGAGGAATATGAGCGTGAATTTATACTTAAAGTAAGTGAAAATATTGCTTCTGCTATTTTCAGTGCCAAGATGAATACACAAACTCAAAACCTTCTGGAACTGAGTCAACAACAGGCAGAAGAAATGAGAGCGTCAGAAGAGGAGTTAAGGCAGAATATGGAAGAACTGCAGTCTACCCAGGAAGCTGCAGAAAGAAGAAACGTTGAGTTGGAGAGAGCGGGCATACAGGCTGAAGCCCAAAAGCAGTCCATGTCCAGAATGCTTGAGAAGCTTAAGGAAAAGGAAAAACAAAGCGATGAACAGAGGCAGCAGTTGAGAGTACAGGGGGAAGAGCTACTTCAGAACATGGAAAAACTGAGGGTCACTCAGGAGGCTGCTGAGAAAAGAAATGCGGAATTAGAACGTTCAAATGCCCAGGCTGAGGCTCAAAAGCAAACTATGAGCAAAATGCTTGAGAGGCTTAGGCAAAAGGAAAACGAAAAACAGGAACAGACGGAACAGTTAAAGGCCCAGGAGGAGGTGTTGCGACAGAATATGGAGGAACTGCAGCGTGCGCAGGAAGTGGCTAATAAGAAAAACCTTGAACTTGAACGCGCAAATGCCCAAGCAGAGGCTCAAAAGCAATCTATGGCCAGAATAATTAGTAAGCTCAGGGAAACGGAAAGGCAGAATAAAGAACAGGCGAAAGAATTGAGAGCGCAAGAAGGAGCGTTACGTCAGAGTATGGAAGAACTTTTGGCCGTGCAAGAGGAGAAGGAAAGAGCAAGAAAAGTAGAAGAATCAAAATCAGTAGAGGTTCAAAAGAAACTAACACAAGAGCTGGTAGCTAAATTAAAAACAGCTGAAGAGGAAGTGAAACGGCTTAGGTCTATGAACCAAAGTCAGAATTAAAAATGTGTAAATCAGAGAATCTTATATGAGTAGTTATTGACAGAAATTTTGATCAAAATCAGGTATGATAACCAAGGAATTATTTGCTATAAAGTTTGAAACAGATGATAAAAGTGGATCTGGGTTTCTGCTGCAAGAGATAAATTCCCTGCTGCTAATTTGTAAAGGCCCGGTTTTGAAGGAAGAGTTCAAGTTAATTATTGAAGAGGGGATTAAACAAATAGAAAGAACCAAGGTAAGAACCTGTATCGCCGATTTCGGTCTAATGAATATAGGCGGAAATGCCAGTCATGTAAAAAATGATTTTCACGAAAATGTTTCAGCAGTTGGGGTAACGGAATTAGCCATTGTATTACCTATCAACTCAACTAATGGAGAGTGCATTCAAAATGCCAGCGAGTCTCAGGCGCAAGCCCCAGGTTCGTTAGTGGCTTATTATTCTTTTAGTCTATCAGATGCATTGCTATGGGTTACTAATAAGAAAGGAAAACCAGTATCGTTTAGAACGGCGATCATACAAATGAAGGAGAGGGTAAAATTTGCTATAGGTATAAAAATCAAGTAACACTTTAAAGAGAAATACTATGAAAGTTTTTTTTGAAGAGGATTACGCCAAGGTATCATATGACTCTAATAACAGCATAATTATCTATGAATGGCTAGTTCCGCCTACTGAAACAGAGTTTAAGTATGGGTGTGAGCAGATGATTCGGGCTCTGGCTCACTTCAAGACTGGGAAAGTGGTGGTGGACACTCGTGAACAGGGTACAGTTGCAAATCACCTTTTAGAATGGATGACTACTGATTGGATAGCCAAAGCAGTAGCCGCAGGGTATTCACATGGGGCAATTATATTGCCTACAGATGTTTTTACTCAACTGTCTGTGGATGAGATTATGGATACGGTTAGTAAAAAAGTGATATCTCGAAATTTTGATAATATGGAGCATGCTCTTGATTGGATTCTAAAACAATAATTGAACTCATGGAGATCTACTTTGAATCGGACTACGTCAAAATTCTTTATGAGCAGTCAGCTCAATATGTCAAACTTCTGTGGCTGACACCTCCAACAAATGAAGAATTTAAGGAAGGTTGTGGCCATATGCTGACAGCTATTGGCCATTTTGGGGTAAGAAAAACGTTGGTAGATGCCAGATTACAGGGAGCTGTACACTCTGACCTTATAGAATGGATGGGTGAAACATGGGTCAAGCGGGCTGCTGTTCTTGGACAAAGGCATTGTGCCGTAATCTCACCTACTGATGTATTTGCCAGTTTTTCTTTGAGTGAAATAGCTCCCATAGGAGTGCGAGCTCAAGTGATAACAGAATATTTTGATAACGAAGAGCATGCCGTTGATTGGTTTAATAAACTAACAACGGCATAGGCTTTTAGAGGTAATGTATACTGAACTAAATGATATCAAGGTGTGATCACACATTAGTCGGGATAATGATAGTTGATAAAAAGCAGTTGGTCTAACTGTCAGAATAGGAATAAACCTGAAAGGTCACATAATCTAAAGTAATTGCACTTGAATACTGATTTACTAGAACGCCAAATACTCTTACACTCAGTTCGTAATTCTATTATTATAGTATTAATATACTTAATATATGATTTGCTTACAGGTGACAACAATGACCTCATTACCATAGATGTATTTGTGTCTTTGGTGTTTGCTGCTTGCTATTGGCTGGTGACAGTACACTTCTCTGTATTTGTTAAAAGGTTTTTAGCTTTTTTTTATCTCACCGCTGTTACATCTGGATTTTTTTTGCAAGGTGGAATGGGGGCTCTCACAGCTATAGATTTTTGTGCGGTCATGTTGGTGTTCTCAGCAATATTTAATGGAACAGAGAGGAGCATTTTCCTACGGGCCATTCTGATTCTTATCCTGCTATTAGGCTATGTTGAAGTATTTCAAACAGACCTCATTGATAATATCAGAGTGAATGATAATCCTATAGTAAGTGTAGCTGAAATAGTCTTGCGTCTTCTAAGCTTATTACAAATTTTTCTGGCTTACAAAAAACGATATGATTTGGAGCAGTCTCGTCTATTTTTAGCTAATGAACGGCTGGAAAATGCACACAATCAAATTGCAGAGTATAATAAAAACCTGGAAGAATTAGTAGATAGTAGAACTCAAACCATTCAAGGCCTCAACAACAAGCTTATTGAGTATACTTACTTCAATTCACACAAAACAAGAGCGCCATTAGCCAGAATACAAGGGTTACTTCACATTATGAAATTAAAGCCAGCCTATATTGAAGATAAAGAAATGCGCAAGGTAGTAGACCTGGCTTATATGAATAGTATGGAGTTGGATAATATCATCAGGCAGTTTTCAGCTTTGCTTGAGCTGGAAATATCCAAGTCGCAAGAAAAAAGTGAGGGGAAACAAAGAAAACTTCCGGTTTATGAGGGTGATACAATGATGTATAGGAAAAGCATTTGAATATGGTGGAGAGAACATATTATCCACAAGGGTTGGCAATAGCAACTTTTGACACATTACTAAAATGAAGAGTCTATGTATTGGTATTTGATAGCTTTTAGGAAATACACTAGGTTTTATGGAAGAGCCAGAAGAAGAGAATTCTGGATGTTTATGCTTTTCAATATACTGTTTATGCTTCTTGCCATAGTGATAGACGCCAAGGCAGGAACGGCTTTTATTGGGTTCGGTGTGGGGTTATTTACAATCACTTACATGTTGGTGGCATTTCTGCCCACACTGTCGGTAAGTGTCAGAAGGCTACACGATATAGGTGAGGGGAGCCAAATGCTGTTATTCGGATTGGTGCCTCTTTTTGGAGCAGCATGGCTCCTGATCCTATTTGCCAGAGATGGTAACCCTGGTGGAGGGAACCAGTACGGGCGTTGTCAGAAATGATGCATGTCATGAGAAATTAAATTATCAATTGAACGAAAGAGATATGAAAATTAAGAAAAAATTTTACTTGCCTGTAATCCAGGTAGCACTTTCATCCTTCCTTCTATTAGGCCACTTTGAAGGAAGCTCTCAGTGTACTAGTGGTTACAGTTCTGGGAACCTGACAATTTCCAGTGCTTGCACAATAAGCTCAGATATTACCATAACTGGCAATTTAATACTAACTAACTCTGCATCCTTGGTTATTGACCCAGGTGTCACTGTCACTGTGTCTGGCGATTTGCAGACAGGCTATATGGCAGGTGCTTTGAACATATCGGGAGGTGGTAGTCTGGGTGTAAGTGGCAGATTCTTTAACGATGTCAGAACCAATACTTCTTTTACCTTTTCTAATGTTGACGTAACTGTAGGGAATAATGGAGGAGTAAGTACTAGTATAAATAATTATGGTTCCACGATGAGTCTTCTCAACGGAAGCTCATTTACAGTTACTAATGGTACTTTTGAGAACGACAATGGGGCTGGGCTTACCATTGATAACTCTACACTAACAGTTTCTTCAGGCGACTTTATTAATGACTTTCAGGCCGTGACTACAATTCAAAATAATGGTTCATTAATAGTCTCTAATGGTAACCTGATTACAGAAGATCAGTCACACCTGACTGTTGATAACAGTACCGTAATGGTATCTGGTAACATGAACAACGACTACTATGCCCAATTGGATGTGCAAAACAATTCAACCTTTACCATTGGCGGTGATTTTAACAATGGAAGCAATACGGATTTCTCCGTTACATCGGGTTATGTCAATGTAAACGGATCTAATATGAGTGTTGGTGGTAATTTTGATAATGATTATGGAAGTGATGTGACCATTGATGGAGGAGGAACATTGTCTGTAACCAACGATTTGACTAATGATCAGGCAGCTACAATAGATATACCAGACGGTTCGCTTGTTGTAGGAGGCACTATTACAGATAATTTTGGAGGTATCAACGCTTCATGCTCTGGTGGTTGTTGTGGAAATGGCTGTGGAGCTCTGCCAGTGACGGTTATTGTACTGGAATATCATCTCATCAATAACCATGTGGTGTTGGAGTGGAAAACGGCTTCAGAGCTTAATAATGATTATTTCACTATTGAGAAATCAACAGATGGCAAGTCTTTTATAGGGGTTGGTCAGATAGCAGGAAATGGGACAACCGATGTTTCCAATGCATATGTATGGAAAGATAAAGCCCAGCTTGTTGAGAAGGTTTATTATCGTCTGAAGCAAACAGATTTTAATGGTAGCTACACTTATGAGCGGGTGATTGTTGTTGATGCGAATAATGATAAAAGTCCCGAACTTGAGGTAATGCCTAACCCCGTCTCTCAGGATGACCTGATTTATATACATGGAGCCATTGAAAATGAAGCTTGGCAGATTAAGAACACTAATGGGCAGGTACTTAGAGAAGGAATTCTTTCTGGGCGGCCTGCAACAGTCGATATCTCGGGCTTAAACAGTGGCATTTATATTCTTGATCTCCACTCAAACCGCCATCAAAAACAAGTAAAGATTATAGTTAAGTAAGACTTTTAACTTTTTAATATATGTTAACTATAGTTCGGCTTTTTCTTAGTGTATTCATACTCATGTTATTTGAGATTAACTTAAATGCTCAAAGCATAATAAATGCATATGCCAAAGTGACTGGCATTTCGGGTACAACGATTACACTTTCTGACATCAACGAGAGCTATGATACCTTTGTCTCCGGTGAGCAGATTATAATTATGCAGATGCAGGATAATGTTATTGGACTCAATACTTCTAATGATAGTAATTTTGGTGCGCTTGATAATATTCAATCTGCCGGCTTGTATGAAGTGGCTACGATCAGCACAGTAGCACCTTCGGCTATTACGCTCACCGCCGCTTTGAAAAATCCATATCATACAGGAAGTAACTCTTCCTTACAAATTATATCATTCCCTGATTTGGGAGCAGGTGGGGATTATGCTACTACATCTGATCTGACAGCATTTGCGTGGAACGGAAATATTGGGGGTATAATTGCTCTGCAAGTTGGAGGAGTTTTGACATTAAATCATAATGTTAATGTTGATGGCAAAGGTTTTAGAGGAGGTACAGTTTCCGGAAATGATGGAACAGTTGCCTGTTATGCCTCTACATGGACAACTAGTAATACAGGTTATGCAGGGGAAAAGGGGGAAGGAATATATAAAATAACAGATGCCAACTATGGACATGGACGAGCAAAAATAATTAACGGTGGTGGTGCCGGAGCTATCCACAACGGCGGCGGCGGCGGCGGTGGAAACGTTACTACCGGCGGAGAAGGAGGCGACGGTTGGAATTGCTCTGCCAATCCTGTTGGTGGACAAGGTGGAATTGCTTTGGATTCATATATAACCTCCGGCCGGATATTTATGGGCGGTGGTGGTGGTGGTGCGCACCAAAATAATAGCGTTGGCTCTTCAGGAGTTAATGGAGGAGGGATAATATTGATTAAAGCAAATGAAATTACTACTTCAGGACCATGTGGCGGGCGTATTATTTCAGCCAATGGTATTAATGGCAATGATTCAGGAAATGACGGGTCTGGTGGTGCCGGGGCAGGGGGAACGATTATTTTTAGTGTCCCAAAGTTTAGCATTGATGCCGCTTGTACTTTGGCAGTGTCGGCTAGTGGAGGCAATGGGGGTTCAGCCATTACTGCAAATATACATGGAGCAGGAGGTGGTGGAGGCCAAGGCCGAATAATGTTCACTGTAGCACAGCCAGGAAATACATCAGTATCTACAAATAATGGCTCATCTGGATGTAATAATGACTCTAATCCGTGCAATTCGACCCCAGGCCAACAGCCTACTGGCTCTAACGGGCAGGGTGTTAGTGATGAAATAGGTTCTGATCCACTGCCTGTTTCTCTTCTGTATTTTAATGGCGTGATTGGGAAATCAGGATATGTAACACTTAGGTGGGGTACAAGGAGTGAACTGAATAATGACTTCTATACACTTGAAAGATCAATAGATGGTAGTGCTTGGGAAGTTATAGGGTTTAAGGATGGTTCTGGTACAACTTCTGAAGAGCAAAATTATGATTATATAGATGATAGCCGTGGTGCCAATGCTTTATTCTACAGGTTATCTCAGACAGATTTTAATGGCAGAAGTGAATATTTAAAAACTATCAGTTTATCAAATTGGGAGAAAAATGAAATGCTGCTCTACCCAAACCCAGGAAAAGGAAAGTTTGCCTTGCTAATAACCAATCAGGCTGATGAGGACAATATTACGATCGAATTATTTGATATAATGGGCCGAATGGTGAAAGTAGAATTTCTCCACACTGGCAATAAGGTTAGTTTTCAATTAGAGAATGAACCCAAGGGCGTTTACATGCTTAAGGTTAGGGCAGGTAGAAAAGATAGCTTATTGAAGCTAATGCTTGAATAAAAAGTATTCCTTGTTGTAGTGTGGGCCACATCAAAAATTTTTGAGTGGCTTTCACTCTTACCTTTTATTGTTGCGCGCTGTGGTTACAGGCAGCTTTCATGCTTAATTTGTTTAATCAAATTTTCCCTATGATTAAAATAGGTTTTTAACAAGTCATCAAAGTTAAGAGCTCTGTCTTTGTTCGTATGCGTCTGGTATTCTGCTAAAGTGGTATCAGGGTTGATATTGGTATCTAGGAAATCTACCCCCATAATTTTTACCAAATCTTGCAAGGTTATGGTGTTTAATTCTAACTGTAGTTTATGTTGGCTGAAGAATTCTCTTACAAACTCATTAGCAGGGTTAAAGAGGAGTTCTTTTGGCGTGCCAATTTGTTGAATAATACCTTCGTTAAGCAGGCATATCTTATCTCCCAATACCATGGCTTCAATAATATCATGGGTAACTAGAATAATGGACTTGTCAATAGCCCCCTCCAGGTGCTTAAACTCTTTCTGAAGTTCTTGCCTGGTAATTGGGTCAAGAGCACCAAAAGGCTCGTCCATCAGGATAAGAGAAGGGTTTCCCGCTAGTGCCCGTGCAATACCCACACGCTGTTGCTGCCCTCCACTTAGTTCATGTGGTTTCCGAGGTTTTAACGTCAAGGGTAAATTCATCATTTTTAACAGACCGTTCACCTTATTTTGGATTTGTTCTTTATTCCAGCCAAGGAGTTCCGGAACAATGGCTATATTTTGCTCAATAGTGTAATGAGGAAAAAGCCCTATGCTTTGAATGACATACCCTATTCTTCTTCTGAGTTCATACGGAGTGAGCTTATCCGTATCTTCTGACTCAATAAATATTTTTCCACTATCCTTTTCAATAAGTCGATTAATCATCTTTAAAGTGGTTGTTTTACCGCTTCCGCTTGTGCCAAGTAAAACCAATACCTCCCCTGGGTCAACGGAAAACGAAATATTCCTGACCACAGGAGTTGAATTAAATGACTTTGATATATTGAGGATTTCTATCATAGATGTTTAGTAAAACTAATGAAATTAATGCGAATTAATCATAGGTCAGGTTTTACAAAGAGAGTCACTTGCATATAGATGTTGAAACTGCGGGGTTTTAGGGTACTTACCCTTTCGTTTTTTGATACAGGGGCAGAAAATGTGGTTGCTGTCCATTCTATGAGCGTAGGGAATTTGATATAGGAAGAGCGAGTAGAATTTTCCCCAGCGGGGTTTGCTGTGGTAGGAAATAGCTTTGGAGTAAGTGAGGGTCATTTATTTGGAAATGGTTTTCTGCTACCTAAATGGCTTCACCGATACTCTTAAAGAGACTGCAATTTCATAACCCATTTCCTTTATCATTAAAATCACCTGTAAAAGTTGTATTGATATTATGGAGGTGCTCAATAGCGTGGAGGAAAGCATAATGGGGTTTAGTAACCATAACTTTCCAAGTATCATAAAGGGAAAACTTCTTGTTGAGTTAAGTTTGCCGATTAACGAGACATTAACCGTTAGTGAATAAACGACTATACTCAGAGAGTGGCTTGGTGAAAAGCAGGTTTTGGGGTAGACATCAGTTGTTTTTTTACCGAACAAACATCTATACTGGTGAGCTTACCTTTGAGCTGTATCTGCCCAATGGATTTAGAGCTATAGCCGTTTAGAGTATCAGTTCTTTGAAGAAGCTCTCCGGAGATAAGGAAGTGTTCTCCATAGTCATTACAAATGGATTGTATTCTTGAGGCCGTATTAAGAACATCACCATGGTATGCAATATCACGTTTGATATTCCCAATTTCAGCCACTGTTACTAAGCCTCCATGCACACCAGCTTTAAATTCAGGAACAACACCGTACCTTTTCATATAATGGTTTCGTCGTTTTTCGAGTGCTTCTTTAAACGCATAGAAAATAGAGATATACTCGAGGGTTGATAGCACGCGATCAGTCCGCCAGGTAAGTACTACCTCATCACCTACATATTGGTATATTTCTGCCTTAAACTTATCTACAAGTAAATTGATATCATCAAAACAATCTTTTATGAGTTGTGAATATTTAATGTTGCCTAGCATTTCAGCATAGGTCGTTGATGATTTAAGGTCCATAAACAGGAAAATGCGGTCTTCCACCACCGGGCTCTGGTATTTACCACTGATAAAGTTGATCAGGTTATTAAGTCCAAACTTTTTAATGGTTTGAATCACAAAGTTTACAAGCAGAGTTTGAAAGCCCAGGAATATCACGGCAAAGCCAATGATCCAATAAACGATTCTGAACTGACTCATTTCCTTAAATGCATTTTTTGGGAAGAAGTCAAACTGGCTCATGATAAGAGAGACCGCGATTGTGCTCAAAAGGAATCCCCCTAAATAAACCGCACTTTTTATAAGTATTACTTTACCAAAGCTATATTTTTCAACCAGAAGTTTTTCAGAGATCTCATTAGCGCCAATGAACAGCAATCCAAATAATAGCCCAAATAGCACAGCCTCCAACATCTGAAAAGGGGATGCCCAGTATTTAATAACAGGGTTTTGAATGACTGTAAGGTCAATTTCTGCCAACTCAATGAATCCGGTAACATTAGCTAGGGCAAACCATGATGATAAGCCCATAATGAATACCCAATACAGAAGAATTAGGATATATAGTTTTAGTTTATTCACCTTATAAAATTAGAAATAATTCCTTATTTCAAATGGTACGTACCGCATTCATTTTTTCCTTTCAAGTCAGATTTCAAGTTTATTCGCAGTATTTAAAATATAATGATGAATGAAACGACTAAGTAGTATGTAGTTATGATTTCGGAGGACTCTCGACAAATTTAATTAGAGGGTCAAACCCAAACCTATTTAAATTTAATTTCGTTCTAAATTAATGTGCTTAACACCCTGAGAAATGACTTTATGCAAAATAAATCCTGCCGATTTCCCTTTTGAGAGTGTGCTTAACCTGGCATCGCTGATCAATTATTGGGAGTCCAATTTAAAATCTAATACATTGTTTTCTGGGTATCCAGCGGATGAAATACGTAGAATGATAGATGAGGCACCTGAGTTAAGAGAGCCTGTATACAATCTGGAGGTGCTTGACAAGCATAAGAGGTTGATGGGACTTTTAATGAGTGCTGTTTTTCCTCCTGCTATGATTGAGTCTGAGTTATCTGCGGCTATAGTCCCCTTCAGTTTTAAAGGAGTTTTTGCTACCCCAGGTTATCTCAAGGTCATGCCGTTTGATCATATTCGAGAGGATGTGAGCGTTAACTTGGCTGAAGATAACATTTTGGCGGGCAAAATTATGATGGCCTGTGTGTTTATTTTGAACAAATTTTATGGCACTAACTTATCCATGGACAAGCCTATGTTGGCGTCTGTTCCTGATGATAAGACAGGACTAAAGCAAATATTTAAGGTAAACCTGAACACCCAGTTTGTAGATGTAGTGTGTCACGGAGAACCTGATCCGATAGATAAAAAAGTAATCAGAGAGTTGCTTGACGACCTGTACAACACTGAATTGTGGTTGAAACATATCAAGCCTGAAAAATATCAATTTCAAGGGTTTGGAATCATCAAGCTTGTAGACGTAACGGTGGAAGAGATGTTGTCTTCCATTAAATATGATCTTTTGAAGAAAGATGCTGTTACGTGTGCCGATAGTTTTCAATTGATACAGGAAAAAATAAGAGCTATTTTCCGTTTACCAGAAATGAAAATGGGCTTATCATATATTGACCCGAATAATAACGTGATCTCCAATTATGGAGCCAGTGACTGGAGTAGCTTTATGATGCCTAAAAGCGAGGAAACACTTACATGTGAATGCTTCGAGGGGTCTGTTTATGAGGGTGCTTATAAAAGAATGAGACCTGTTGTAATAGAAGACCTTCGTGAATACGAAAGCAAGGGACCAATTGAGCGCTCATTACTAAAAAAGGGCATAAAGAGTATTGTTGTAGCCCCTCTTGTTCATGATAAAGAGGTTATAGGTATGCTTGAGTTAGGAGCTTCTTATCCAGGGAAATTAAACCCTATGAATGCTGCTCAGGTAGCAAATGTTCTTCCGATGTTTACCGCCGCTGTGAAAAGAGTATTGGGTGAGATGCAGACAGAAGTGAGGGCTCTAATACAGGAAGAGTGTACCGCTATTCACCCCACGGTAGAATGGAGGTTTATGGAAGAAGGGTACGAGTTGATGAGCCGGAGGAGAAAAGGTATAAAGGCTGAGCTAGGGGATATTATTTTTCCTGAGGTATATCCCATTTATGGACTTTCTGATATTCGTAATTCATCGCTGGAGCGGGCCAGGGCTATCCAACAGGACCTTAAAAATAACCTGAAGCAGGTTAAGAAGGTGATATCAACCATATTGGAGTATAAAAATATGCCTATACTGGATGAGATAAATTATCGGGTAGACCTCGAAATAAAGAAAATTTCTAAAGGACTTGATTCAGGAGATGAATCCGGAGTGCTGGACTTCCTTCGAAGCGAAGTTGTGCCTACATTCAATTATTTCAAGGAATCAGAGGAGCTTCTAAGGCCTGTCATTGAAGATTATGAGAAGCTTATTGATCCAAAATTAGGTGTTATTTATGATAAGAGGAAAGATTTTGAAGAGAGCCTGACCAAGATCAACGAGACTATATCCATTTACCTGGATCAGGTGGAGCATCGTGCTCAGGATATGTTTCCACACTATTTTGAGAAGTATAAAACAGATGGAGTTGAATACAATATCTATCTGGGAGAGTCTTTGGTTCAGGGTAAGAAGTTTAGCGAGATATACTTGAGAAACTTCAGACTTTGGCAGTTGTTAACGCAATGTGAGATAGCAGTAAGCATAGAAAAACTTAAACCGGAATTGTCCAAAGAACTGGACATTACCCAGTTGATACTGGTTCATGGTGAGCCTTTGTCCATCAAGTTTAGGAAAGATGAAAAACACTTTGATGTAGATGGGGCTTACAATATCAGATATGAAATAGTAAAGAAGCGAATAGATAAGGCTTATATTAAGGGGGATAATGAACGCCTTACTCAACCCGGAAAAATCGCTATAGTTTATACTCAACAGAAGGAGGCTGATGAATATCTGCGATATATCAAATACCTTAAAGCTATTGACTATCTAACAGGTGATGTGGAGCACTTGGAGCTTGAGGAATTGCAAGGAGCTAATGGGCTGAAAGCCATTCGAGTAGAGGTCAACTTGAAGTCTCAGGTTAAGGACTTTGGCAATGAGCTTCTCAAAGATGTCATTGCAGCCATAAATGTTTAAATCATTTGTATAGCTTTAGGTTTTACTTAAGTAGACTTTGTAAGAGCTGGCAAACATCAATCATAAGGATACAACTACTTGTGCCGTTAAGTAATTAGTGGCGTAAGTAGTTGTTTTGTTTTTTGATACAAATCGAATTGCTAATATTTTCTTACCTATGGGTTTTGTAGAATGTACTTGTATCTTAGTTATTCTAAAATATTAAGAGGAATATGGTCATACGCCTTACAATGCTTTTTTTAGTGATTTCTTCAAGCATGTTTGCTCAGGATGTAGAAGAGCTGGATAGGAGAAATGGATTTAAAGACATTAAAATGGCTTCCAGCATAACAACTTATGAGGGGCTTGAGTATAAAAAGGATATAGAAGATAAGGTTTTTCCGGAAGCTAAATTGTACACTTCTAAAAAGGGGTATTATGAGAATATTGGGAGCCTGAAAATCTTTGATCTGGAAGTAAAGGTGTACAAAGATTCAATTTTTGAAATTAAAGTCATTACAGAAAAAGACCCCAACCTTTATAAAGGGCTTAAGAGAGCTTTTGGCGAACCGAAATTTGCTTATAGAACTAATAAGTACTACTGGAAATCAGAGCGATTGAAGCTTTTGTATAGCTCATATTCAAATAACAAGATTGAAATGGTTTACAGATCTTTTTTAATGAATAATAAGTTGAAAGAGGAAAAACAACAAGTGGTGGAGGAAATTGTAGATGACTTTTAGATAAATAAGAACAAATATAGTGGCTAGTTTGTTTTAGTTAATACAATAAACAATACCACTATGAGCAAGTATTCAATAGAAAAAATCGGACTCAGGTACGGTATTTATGCGGCCGTAGCCTATATTTTGTTTTTTATTATCATGCAAATTGTTGGGTTGGCTCATTTCTATTGGTTAAGAGCGCTCAATTACATATTCCTGTTTTCAGCTGTATTTATGGCCATCAAAGACTATAAACATACTCATAAGAAATCATTTGCCTATCTCAATGGAATAGGTGTTGGGGTGGTAGCATCAGTCAGTTCATGCCTGATTTTTGCGGTCTTTTTATGTATCTACTTGGATGTTATAAATCCTGGTTTTATGACTGCTATCAGGGAGAATGAAATGTTTGGAGAATACCTTAATCCTTACATTGCAGCGGCAGCTGTTCTTTTTGAGGGCTCTTTCTCAGGTATTACAACAGCTTTTATTCTAATGCCTTACTTTAAAAGAAGTCATGCTGATGAAACCGGACAGGCAGTACCATAAATGGCAGCTTTTAATAGTACCGGACTTTACTGGTTTGGTAATCAGTTTCTGTTGTGTCAAAAGTGTTTGAGGGAGAGGGTCGGACGCTTTTTTGATTAATCTATTCGGTAAAGAATATAAGAAGCTACATTTATTATATGAAATTAATGCAGCTTCTTTATACTATTTAGTTGTCTTCCCACTTTTTAAAAAGTGCAATAGCATTGTGTCCTCCAAATCCGAATGTATTGCTCATAGCATATTTGATGGGTTTTTCAACACGTTTTCCAAGGGTTAAATCAATGCCTTGTGGCAAGTCAGGGTCTACATTTTGTGTGTTTATGGTAGGCGGGACAATATTTTCCTGAATTGCTTTCACTGTTGCGATTGCTTCTACTGCGCCTGCAGCCCCCAAAAGGTGACCTGTCATGGACTTTGTGGCACTTACATGGAGCTTGCTGGTATCCTTCCACATGCGAATAATGGCTGAGAGCTCAGAAGGGTCACCGACGGGTGTGCTGGTAGCGTGGAGGTTGATATAATCCACATCATCAGCTGTAATGCCGGACTCCTCTAGCGCCATTTCCATGGCCAAAATAGCTCCTAACCCTTCAGGGTGTGTAGCGGTTGTATGATACGCATCGTTAGACATGCCCGCACCAATTATTTCTCCATATATTTTGGCTCCTCTGGCCAATGCATGCTCCAGGTCTTCAAGTATTAATGCTCCGGCACCTTCTCCCATAACGAACCCATCACGATCTATATCGAAAGGCCTGGAAGCTGTTTCAGGGTTATCATTTCTGGTCGATAGTGCTTTCATTGCACCAAAACCACCTATTCCGGAACGGGTGATTGGAGCTTCCGACCCTCCCGCAACCATTAACTTGGCTTTTCCCCATTTAATATAATTATAGGCATCCATTATGGCGCTGGTTGAGGAGGCACAAGCTGAAACAGTGCAATAGTTGATGCCTCTTAAGCCATACTTCAGTGCAATTGTTCCTGAAGGTGTGTCTACTAATATTTTGGGTATGAAAAAAGGAGAGAAACGAGGACCACGGTCCGATTGAGCATATTCAAGGACCTCATTTTCGAAGGTATGGATACCCCCGTTTCCAGATGCCCAGATGACACCAAATTTGTTGATGTCGGTTTTGTCAAGATTAATACCACTATCAATTATAGCCTGCTCTGTTGCAATGATGCTATATAGTGTGAAAGGGTCATTTTTTCTGATCTCCTTACGATCAAAATAATCTTCTAGGTTCAGGCCTTTTAATTCGCAAGCAAATTTGGTTTTAAATAATTCCGTATCAAATTTTGTGATAGGTCCAGCACCGCTTTGCCCTTCTATAAGGTTACTCCAAAAAGTCTCTACATTATTACCAATAGGCGTCAATGCACCAAGGCCAGTTATTACTACTCGTTTAGTTGTCATCTTTAGTTGGGGTTATGTCTAATTTGATTTGAGTTTTAATTTGCTCAAACAGTTCAGGGCCTAATACCCTGGATATTTGTAAGCCTGCAGCCAAACCGGTTACTACCACTGCGGCTTTGCTTTCTGCTGATCCGTTGAAGTGGAAAAAGCCAGTGTTTCGACCTTCCTCCATCAGTTCAGTTAACCACTGGCTTATATCAACTACCATAGAGTGCAGGCATTCTCTCATACTTTTGGGAACAGCGTATAAATCACTGGAAATAGAGCCTACCATGCAAATTCGGTTGTGTACCAGGTTAGAATCATAAATGGTAAAGAACTTATCCAGTTTTGTCCATGGATCAAGGGCTGCTACCTCTTCCCTCCATTTGAACAGGTTTTCGTGCTCTTTGCGAATAACGGCGCAGCCCAAGGCTTCTTTACCATGAAAGTGATAATGTATAGCGGCATTTTTGATACCTAGAGGCACGGAGATATCTGTAAAACTAAAAGCATTATAACCAACTTTTAAGATGAGTTGTTTAGCTGCTGCTAGTATTTTATCCCTGGTGTCCATAAAGCAAACTTACTTACTCATAAGTAAGTAAACAAAAAAATATTCTTCTATAATAAAAAACCCCTCTGGACTATTTACCAGAGGGGTTCATTAGAACGCTATTAACGTTAGTTTCCTCCTTTTTTCTTCTTTTTGAATAGGTCCTTAATTTTATCTTTGGCCTCTTCCTCCACTTGTTTCTGCAGGTCATTAGACTCTGTTTTGGTGGTATCCTTTTTATCGTCTCCCAGTAAATTACCAATTACTTCTTTGGCCTTATCGTCTTTAACATCCTTAAGCAGATCAGTAGCTACATCTTTAGCCTCTTCTTTAGCCTTATCTTTAGCTGCATCTGCAGCTTGTTGCTTTTGGTCCCCCATTAGCAGTTTGGGTTGAGGGTTGTCGTAGGTTCCTCCCAACCCAATACTTAAAGGAATGGTCGACCCGCCATTGTTACCACCACCATAAGAGGATATCAAACTATTGAATTGTGAGCCCAATTTGCCAGCAGGCACATCCATTTTTAAACTGTAGTTAATACCTCCGTCCAGGGCGGTAGCACCTCCAATTGTGGTTTTATAACCTCCCAGGTTCACGTCAAAGGGCTCTACTTTAAGTTTTCCATCCTCAATTTTGACTGACATCAATACATCTTTAATTTTTACCTGATCAACTTTGTCGAGGCTGGCAAGGCTCATAATCCCGTTTACAATTTTGGAATTATCAACAGTTGCCTGTGCTACTTGTAGTAAGCCGCCTCCATTGGTTGTTACCAGGTTTGGCATCATTTCATTATCTAGCAATCCATTAACGTTGAAGTTAGTGGTAACCTTACCGTTTACCTTCTCTGCAATAGGGGCAAAGCTTCGTACCAATTCAAACGTTTTAAATGATTTTTGAATGGACAGATCCTTGATGTCCATATTGAAATCATATTTAGGCTTATCGATCTCACGTGCGTTATATGAACCGTTTATTACAAAAGCCCCTTCCAATAGATTAAAGCTGAGATTATTCAAATTAGCTATACCGTCTTTTACCATAATATTACCTGTAGCGTTGGTAATTTCCATATCCATAATCAGTGCCTTTTTGATGTCTGATTTCAGGATAAAGTCGATATTTTCCGGAACTTGGATTACACCATATGACTCTTCTTCGCTTGCAGTTGTAGCTGTTGTCTCTTCCTCCTCGCTCATAAACTCGTTGAGGTCTAACAAGTTCGAGTTAAAATTCATAGTTCCCTTCAGCGTTTGGTTTTCCCCAAACATATAGCCAATATAGTTGGATATGGAACCATTCATGGCCATATCACTTTTTCCTACAGTTCCTTTATAATTGGATAATGTCATTTGCTTAGGGTCAAATGACGCTGTAGCAGCCGAAATGGTTACATCGTAAGGAAGTTCGGCATCAGTATATTTAAAGTTGTTGATGGTAACTGTACCGCTTGTTGGTAAATTTTGATATTTTTCAGTTTCTAGGTCTGACATGGTACCTGCTGTTTTAATATCGGCATTTATTTTACCTGCAAGACTCATGCCCTCAAGTGGGAATACTTTTGTAATTTTTTCTAAGTCAATACCACCTTTTGCTCCCAGATCCCATTTGTAGTTATCCAGATTTTCAAGTACCAGGTTTGCACTGAACGGTTCTCCATCCATTACCATTTTAAAATCACTAACCACAGCTTTGAAATCACTCATTTTTCCTGTAGGGTCAGTTATTTTTGAATCAAAGGCTAGATTTTCCAATGCATAGGGAAACTCAGATGTTTTTATATACCCGTCTTTCATGCTCATATTAGCAGCTATTGATGGCATTACTTGACGTGCACTATCATAAATGCCGGATGCCTTCATGTCAATGTTAAATGCCCCTTTCATGCTCATGCCTTCCATGGGGAACATTGAGTTGAGTTCTCCCAGGTTAAGCTTTCCTTTCAATTCAGCATCCATGTCATAGTTACGTAGGTTTTTAACAAGCAACTTGGCATCGACTGGGTTTTGACCAAAGTCCATATGGAATTGTTTCATGTTGACAATGGTGTTTTCTATAATACCGTCTTGATTGTCAACCAAAAGATCCATATTGATATTTTCAATAGCAGTTGGAAGGTCAGGATACTTAAACATCGCATCATTTACCTTCAATGCTAGTCCAAACGCAGGCATGGTAAGACTATCATATTTACCTTTTACGGATCCGTTGAAGGCTAGAGTTCCTTCCGTTTCTATGTCATTAAAATCAGCCGTATATATACCAGGAACTAGAGACAATAGGCTTTTAAAAGTATTTTCTTTTGTGCCATAGTTGATGTCCATGTCCATACTTCCATCTTCCAACAGCGCCAGATACCCATCAAAGCTCAGGCTAAAGTCATTAACCATAACAGTATTTTCTTTGAAGGTATATTTACCATACTCGTCACTTATGGCCAAAATGGCATCAATTTCAATATGCTTATTACTCACATACTCGGTACCATCAAAAATAACGGATACTGAGTCTGCGCTTGTTTTGGTTACTAGATCAAATATATCCTGTGTGAAATCTCCACTGCCTGAGTGTTGCAAGTTGGTTAGCTCCATTTTAAAAGGAATAGACCGATCGTCATATACCAAGTGGCCGCTGGTAATTTCCCAATGGTCAATACCTATATTAAATTCAGTGGCAGTTGTATCAGTTTCAACCTCTTCAGGAGCACTTTCGTCAGTAATGGCGATGTCGTAGTTGGCTGTGCCATCTTCTAATACCTTAACAAATATTTCCGGGTGGTCAAGTTGGATACCCTCAATCTTGATCTGATCACCTAGCAAGCTGAATATATCAACTTCCACTTCAAAATGTTGTACTGCAAATAATATCTGACCTTCAAAAGGTGCTTTATTGATAATACCAAAATTATTTAGCGTGGCCGTTGCATTAGGGAAATTTTTGAAAAGAGAGATTCCAAAGTCTTCTGTATCCCAGACTACGTCAGCATTTACTGATTCGGCCAGGGCTTTGTCAATAGAGGCTTTGATATCGTCCTTAAAAATTAAAGGCACTATAAATGCGGCTGCAAGTAGAATTATAATTATGCAGCCAAAGGCAATCAGGACTTTTTTCATAATTGTGAATATTTAATGTTATTCCTTCCTAAACAAATTTAATAAAGATTAACATTAAATCTTAGTTGATGAGCTATTGCCTGAAAAGCTTTACCGTGATATCGTGGGCAAATGAAAGCTCCATGTAATCCTTGCTCTTTTTAAGGATTTCATACTTGAGCTCTATATCGTTATCTAACCGCTTAAGTGTAAGCTGTCTGTTGTTCATTTCCCATTGAAAGTTCACCCCTTCGTTTTCCTTTACCAGTAGAGAATTAGGTTGGCCAGTAACCCTGAGTTGGGCATAGTTATTATCGAATAGTGTCAAATCTCCTGTCACCTTCTCATTGTCGATGGTCCATGAGACGGTC
The DNA here is from genome assembly GCF_016775155.1 of Fulvivirga marina. Lineage (GTDB taxonomy): Bacteria > Bacteroidota > Bacteroidia > Cytophagales > Cyclobacteriaceae > Fulvivirga > Fulvivirga marina. Next base: position 81,920 of record NZ_JAEUGD010000043.1, read on the forward strand.
CAGGTATTTGCTAACTTATCAAATTCCTGGCTTTCGCTACAAGCCGTTGCTAAAACCAGGTAAATAAAAGTTATTCTCTTCATCATTCTGTCATTTCGTAATAGGTAAACGCGGATGATGAGCAAAGATTGTATCGATTAGAAATACTTCATTAGCAAATTTACTACTTGCTGCACACGGTTATTGTATGGAGGGTAAACGGTTTTAGAGGTGGTTAGGCCTACGCGTTGTTTAAGCACTGGCTTTTCATTTGAAAAGGCCATAAAACCGTGCCATCCATGAGACTTGCCAATGCCGCTATTATTGACGCCTCCAAAAGGTAAATTGGGGTGGTTAAAATGCAAAACACAATCGTTTATACATACTGCTCCTGATGAGGTGCTGTTTAATATTAGCTTTTTGTTTGAAGAATGTTTGCCAAAATAGTATAGAGCCAAAGGCTTGGGCTTACTATTTATGAATTCTATGGCGTCGTCAATATTTTCATAGGTTCTGATAGGGAGTACGGGACCAAAGATTTCCTCTTCCATTACAGCGGCTTTGTCAGAGACACTTGTAAGAACGGTTGGGGGAATGAAATTTTCGTCAGCCTTTGCTTCACCGCCCATGATTAATTCCGCCCCTTTTTCAAGTGCATCCTTTATAAGCTCATTTATTCTATTGAAATGTTTTTGGTTTACTATGCGCGCATAATCTGTCGATATATCAAAACCTTGTTTTTTGCTATCGAACTGCTGTTTGACAGCACCTATCAAGTGTTCTGCAAAAGCATCGGCTACAGTGTTTTGGATTAGCACATAATCTGGAGCAACGCAGGTCTGGCCATTGTTAATGAACTTTCCCCAGGCAATTTTTTCTGCTGCATCCTTTAGGTTGGTACTTTGGTCTATTATTGCCGGTGATTTGCCTCCAAGCTCAAGGGTTACGGATGTTAGGTGCTCTGCTGCGGCTTTCATGATTACTTTACCAACAGAAGGGCTCCCGGTAAAAAAGATATGATCAAAAGGTAGTTTAAGCAGTTCTTGAGAGACCTCGATGCCTCCATTAAAAACCCGTACTTCTTCTTCTTTGAATAACTCCCCTACCATAGTATCAATCAACTCTGAAGTATGTGGAGTCATTTCAGAGGGCTTTAATACCACGGTATTTCCTGCTGCCAATGCGGAAACCAGCGGGCCTATGGCAAGGTTAAAAGGGAAATTCCATGGAGCAATAATCAGGCAAACACCTTTAGGTTCATACTGAATATATGATGTTGTGCCCATCATTGAAATTGGCGCATCTACTTTTGCTGGTTTTGTCCAATTGTTGAGGTGTTGCAGGGTATGTTTTATTTCGGTGAGTACCGGATAGATTTCCGTAATGTTGACTTCTGTAGCAGGCTTTTTGAAATCTTTGTAAATAGCGTCTTGAATGGGTTTTTGGTTCTTTTCTACCCAAAGTTGTAAAGCCTTAAGCCGGCGGGCCCGCTGCTTGATGTTTTCCGAACGCATATGCAAAGACTGCTTTTGTTGCTTTGAAAAAACTTCACCTATGCTACTGCTGTAGGTTTCTATGGGGGTTTTGACAGTGCTCATAATATAAAAATACAAAAAAGAGGGAAGCTTTCAGTTATGTTGCGAAACATTCTAACATTAACTTAATGTTAAATATGTTGTTATAATTGGGTTTTAATGTTAAATTAATGTTAAGAATTTATTAATTGAACATAATATGAAGAGACCCTTCTATTTTTTAGCTCTTGGCTTTATACTCACGTTCGGAGTAGTTCATTCACAGACTAAACTTGTCAGTTCGCTAAACTTTCATTCAGCTTTAGAAGAAGAGGTCATCATTGAGTTTTTACAAAAGAAGGATGTAGACCTGCTAGAGTTGCAGTTGATTTCCTCACGCGATATTTCTGCTTCTGTATTAAAAGCTTATAACACCAGGCTTGATGAATTTGTAAAGAAGCTATCTGAAAAAAGAGGAAAATATAAAAGTGATAAGCAGTTTTTGTCTTATGCCTTTTATAAGGTAAATCAGAAATTTCTTAAACGATACAAGCCATTTACCTCTCCCGCACTTCTTTTTAAAACTGGGGAGTATGACTGCTTATCGGGAACAACTTTGTATGCACTTATTTTGCATAGGCTGGGTATTGAGCATGACATTGTGGAAACCAATCATCATATTTATCTAAGGGTTCAGCATGAAAATGAGGTTTTTCTTATGGAGTCCACAGACCCTATGTATGGGTTTATTGCGGATCAGAAAGAGGTAGCAAATAGACTTAGTTACTACAACCATGGTAATAGCATAAGGGAAGGGGAAAATATAGCTAATAAAGAGGTATATGTTTTTGAAAGTCAGGTAAATGATAACATTGATATGTTTGATCTTGTTGGTTTACACTATTACAATGCTGCAATAAACTCTTTTAATCAGGAAGATATTTCCAGTTCCATTGACAATCTAGAGAAAGCGGTAGTTTTTTATTTTTCCCCGCGTATTAGCGAGTTTGGATTGCTTGTAGCTAAAACATTGCTAGAGGTTGATCAAATACAAGATGAGGCAAAAAGAGATTATCTAAATCGCATAAACAACTTGCTTACTACAGAAAGGTCTTATGCTGTGAGATAGGGATATTTAGTTCGACAAAATCCTCACTTCTACCCTTCTGTTATTTCTTCTGGCTTCGGCGTCATCTTCTCGGCTTAATGGATGTGAACCACCGAATGCTTTGGTACCGATCCTTTTTTTATCTATGCCTTTGCTTACCAGGTAATCTTTAACAGCTTCGACTCTTTTCTCGGAAAGCTTCATGTTTTGTTTCTCGTTGCCTCTAAAGTCTGTATGACCTTCTAGCTGAATGGTGATGTTTTCATTGCCATTGAGCATGGCTACTAATTCATCAAGTTCTTGGTGCGACTCTTCCGAGATGTCCGCTTTGCCTAGCGCAAAGATTAGTTTATCCAGGCGAATAAGCTGATTGATGCCAGTTGGTTTTAGTTCTATGACTGTGTTTCCGTTGTTGGTCTGGAGCTTGGAAGCTTTTAGTACGGTAGTATATGGAGCATATCCTTCGGCGCTCACTCTTAAAGAATAATCTTTACCCTCTTCCATGTTGAAAGAGAACGAACTGCCGGAGAATATGCCTATTTTGCTACCATAGGGCAGGCTTTCATATTGGATTTTGGCTTTAACAGGCTCATGCGTTGAAAAGTCAATTATATTTCCCTTTATCAGCATCACATCTGGTTTTGCATTTTGCGCGGTGAGATGCGGTGATAGCATGATCAGCACCAATAAAGAAATAAGTCTATTCAAGCGCATAAAGACCTCCTGCTTTTAGTTGTTCATAATTTGAAACTCTACTCTTCGGTTTTTTCTTCTTCCCTCTACTGTTGTGTTTGGAGCTGTAGGCTTTGTTTCACCAAAGTATTTTACAGTCAACCTGCTTTTTTCTATACCATTTTTGGCTAGATAATTCATTACGGCATTTGCTCTGCGCTCAGAAAGACCCATATTATAAACTCCTGGACCAACATTGTCAGTGTGGCCTGCTATAGCAATTTCTAAATTTGTTCTTTCCTTCATAAGCGTTACAATTCTGTTTAGCTCTGCATTTGACTCAGGCTTTATTTCTGCTTTGTCAAAATCAAAGAAAACGTTATTTAACACTACGGTTGATTCTTTTTCAATAGGTACCAGATAAAGATCTTTGCCGTCTACAAAGTACTCACCATCCTTTTTGAAGTCCCTTAGGTCTATATTCTGACTTTCCGCTACAAAACCTTCAGCTTCAGCTCTAATGCCATACATCTCACCTGCAGGAAGTAATATTTCATACTCTCCTGTTTTAGGGTTCGATTCAGTTATACCAATTTCCTTGCCATCTGATAACCTTTCATAAATAATTTTTGCTCCGATAGGCTGTTTTGTTTTAGAGTCAAACAGCTTCCCTTTTACCGCTATTACCGGCTCTGGCTGTTTAAATACTGGCAAAGATACTCTGAAAATATCTAGGTCTTCCTCACTTACACCTTGCGAATAATATGCGTGCTCGCTATTTCCGGGTATATTAAAGAACAGGTCTTCATACTGTGAGTTGATAGTAGGACCCAGGTTTTCAGGCTCAGACCAGTTTGTCCAGGTATCATCAAGCCTCTTGGTTACAAAAATGTCACTGCCCCCAAATCCGCTGTATCCGTTAGATGAAAAATACAGAGTTTTATCGTCTGGTGCGAGGAAAGGTGAAGACTCTTCTCCTGCTGTGTTAACTTTCTCGGATAGGTTCAGCGGCTCAGACCAGGAACTATCATTTTGCATGAAACTGACGTAAAGGTCTCTGCCTCCGTGTGAATCATCACGCATTACCGACATAAGAAGTACTTTTCTGTTATTAGCCAAAAAGAAATTGGCTTTTTCGGAATAGTTGTAGTCATTGGTAATATCAAGAGCCATGGGTTTAGACCAACTTCCCCCTGCATTGGAGCTAATAGAAACACCTGCTGCCATTTTTCCATTATCCAAGTATTGATTGCCCAATACTAATAAAACAGCTTTGCCGTCAGGAGTTACTGAACTCACAAAGTTTGGGCCAGCATTATTCAAACCTTTCCCCATGTTTTGGGCTAACTTCCATTCACCGTTTTCATCCAACTCCGAATACCAGATATCTTCTGTATCTTCCACACCACCAATATTCTCAGGGTGATTTTTTCTGGAGAAGTAAAGTGTTTTTCCATCGGGGGAAAGCAATGGTTTGAACTCTTTGTATTTACTGTTTACGTTTTCGCTCAACCTCTCTTTATCTACTTCAGGGTTTATGAATTCCGGAATACTGATTTCAGGAATGATCGGAATATCAGAATCAGAAATAGCAATGGCATCCAGACTATAATATTCAGGTACAGCTGCGCCATCCAACTCTATTTTGACCGCTTTTACTTTGTATGGTGTGTACTCTACAAATACATTGAGCATTCTACCCTTTAGAGGGACAGCTCTTGGACTAAATGTATTTACTAAATGTTCCTTATCATTTTCATCGTAGACTAAAACCTTATAAATGGCGCTTGGGTTATATGATTCTGCAATCGCAATTTGCCTGATCTGAATAGGGTTTTCAAATCCAACTTTGATAAATTCCTTTTTGTTGGCACGTTCTGGAGTCCATGCATTAGGACTTTCTCCTCCGGCAGGTAACACATTGGGTTTACCAAGAATTTGCTTGGCTGAATACTGAACAGGTGTTAATTCCGAGGAAACTTCAATAACTTCAGTAGCCCACTGTACAGTCTGAGAATAAGCGGAAAAACTGATTATAGTTATAAGAATTAGGGGTAGAAATTTTTTCATAAATAGGTCGAATGGTTCAATTTTAATTCCCAAAGGTAAACATAGTTAAATTTTTGCATTGATTCCATGTTCAGCTTATGAAATCATAATCTTACAATAAGAACTAAAATATTACAGGGTTGTGTAGTTTGTTAATGTTGATAATGCTGCAAAAGTATTAACTATATTAATATATACATCGACCTTAATCCATGGATTTATTCTGAAAGAGTAAAAATCCTACATGAAGCAGGGCTCCAAATTGGGTTTGAGCATCATCATAATAGTTGACACTGAAACTGATAGGACCTATTGGACTGTGCAAAACCACCCCTGCACTCCCTACAAAGTAGATTTCTTCTATTACCTCATCATACTTTGGTTGTTGATCTTGCTGTTGTTTAATGGCTTCTAATGGTTTAAATGCATATCCTTCCAGCCTAATATCCAAGTTTGGTCTTACACTGATAACATTTCGTAAACCGGCAGATAGGTAGTTATGGGCTCTGAAGTTTTCAAGAAATAGTGTTCGGCTATCTTGTAGTGGGTTAAATGAGGGGGCGTTAATAATTGTGCTGTAGTAATTGCTAAAGAAAGGCTGGTTGGAGATTACTCCTTCAAAAAAGTATCCCGAACTGAATTTTCCATTTCGAAAATACTGTTCCACAGTAGCTTTGGCCCGGAACCAGTCATGATCATCTGTTATCTCCTCTTCTATTGTGGATGTGCTACCCGGCTCATATTTTTCTTTGACATTAAAATAGTCTAAGCTGACGTTAAATGCTTTTCCTTCATTGGAGTACTGCTTTCTGTTCAGGCTGTTTCTACTAAAACTGACCCCAGCTCTTAACCCGCTTACATCCAGAACATCAAGAGTATCTGCAGATGTAAATATGGAAGAGTTGGAGAACCGGTCTGTATTGTTTATCAACGACGTATTGATAATGCCTTTGAACTGTGCACCAACTGGAAAACCTATATTAAAACTATATTTTCTATCCGTGCTTACCAAAACCGTAGAAGTATTCTCTTGCTTAAGAATGTCGTCAGCATCTATAAAGTCCCAGTTGTTGTAGGTAACTTCAGCTTCGAGGTAGAGCTGATTAAACACAGGTAGATCAAGCCTTGATTTTGCCTGGGCTGATTTGTAGAAACTTCCTGTATAGAAGTTAATGCTGTTTTTCAATAAATAGTTATTGAAGTAATAGTACTCCAGCCCTAAAAAGATCTGACTAACATTTCGGGTGGCTATATTGCCTCCTATTTCCACATTAAAGTTATTTCTGGGTCTGCCGAAAATCTCTAACTGATAAGATTTGCTTTCCTTATTAAAAGTAATGTCAGGGTAAATTGTTCTAAAGTACTTTTCTGATACCAGTCGGAAATAGCCAGTCTTGATATCTTCAATGTAAAGAGGTTCCCTTTTATTAAATTTGAATATGCGGCTTATATACTTTCTTTGTTTCGAGTTGAAGCCATGAAAATTAATGTTGGTAAACTTCAAGGGAACATTCTTTTCAAAAAATCGATTGCGTTCTTTAGCAAGCGAATCACATGAACTGCTTCTTTGGATTCTGGCCTTAATTTTATCCATTTGCTTCATAGTGGCAGCATAACCGCTATCAATCAGGGCCTTGGCTTTACTAAAGTCAAAAGCCGTATAGCCTTTGAGGTCTGGCTCAATATAAACCCCCGATTCAGGAATTATTTCTGGGTCTGTTTTGTCCAGGAGCATGTAGAGAAGAGAGTTATTCAGTAGTTCTTCGTCCTTTTCGTATGGATAATTATTAAATATTTTTGATGATACGTTAACACCAATTACTATGTCTGGTTTAAACTCTTCTATGGCCACGTCAACAGGAAAATTATTGTAAATACCACCATCAAAAAGGTATTTTCCATCTATCCTTATGGGTCTATAGAAAAATGGAACGGAGAGTGTTGCCCTTAAAGCATGACTTAGAGATCCGCTTTTAAGTACTACTTCATTTTGAGTAAATATATCTGCGGCTACAATGCGGGTAGGGATGAAGAGACTATCGAAATTATAATTGGCGTTAGCGGAGGGCTGTGCCATAATTTCTGCCAGAGCAAAGTTAAGGGAAAGGTCACTTGCTAAACTTGATGTAAAGGAGGCATTAAAGGTCGAGTCTAATGAAAGCTTCAGCGATAAGAAGGCAGCGTTTGGCTTTTCTTTATTGTAAAAATAGTCATACTTATTTTTCAGTTCTCCGCCGACCCACTGACCAAGCTCCTTACTGATCATGATTTCTTCAAGTTCGTCGGAGGAGAGTCCTGCTGCATATGATCCGGCAACTATCCCACCCATAGAGGTACCTACCACATAGTCTATGGGTATGTTATTTTCCTCCAGTGCTTTGATGACTCCAACATGAGCAATACCCTTTGCTCCACCACCGCTTAGCACCAGTGCCACCTTTTGTGCATGGCTAAAAATGCTAATACTCAATAGCCCGATACAAGAAAGTATTTTGACCAACCACATACAGGTTTATAGGTTTTTCACCCTAAATGTAAACAAAAAAGCAAGGCTAATATTGCCTTGCTTGTTAAATTTAAGAGAAGTGTCGTTTATTTCGTGCTTGCCAGAACCTGCTGTTTCTTTTGAAACTCTATCTGGTTAAGCTTGTTCATGAGCAGGTCTCTTTGTGCCGTATACTCCGTCATCTTTTCTTCCTTAACAGGCTCTGAAGGAGGAAGGTCTACTTTAAGCGCATCAATTTGAACTCCGTTTTTCCAGAATCGGTAGCATAGGTGGTTTCCTGTTGCTAGTCCGGTACTTCCAACATACCCGATGGTTTGATTTTGTCTTACCCTTGTTCCGGGTTTAATCCCTGAAGCAATTTTGGACATGTGCAGGTATTGTGTAGTATAGGTGCTGTTATGCTTGATCTTTACATAGTTGCCATTATACTTTTTATATTGAGCTGCTACCACTATACCATCACCAACAGATCTTATGGGTGTTCCTTTTGGTGCTGCGAAGTCAGTGCCTCTGTGTGCCTTCCACCTCTTTTGCACGGGATGATATCTGTTTCCTGAGTACCTTGAGCTTATTCTAGTAAATTCTAAAGGATATTTTAAAAGTGCTTTTCTTAGGCTTTGGCCTTTTTCATCAAAGTAATCTATACCACTACCCTGGTCAAAGTGAAATGCATAGTAATCATTTCCAAAATGCTCAAAATAGATAGCTTTTATGTTACCGGTGCCAACTGATTTACCATCTACAAGCTTGTCTTCATAAATCACTTTGAATTTGTCATCCTTTTGCAACCTGAAGAAATCAAGTTGCCAGGCAAATACGTCAACAAAGTCATTTGTTAATTGATGTGATAAACCCAGCTCACTCATGGTTATTGAGAGATTTGATTCAATAACACCGGATATACCTTTTTCAACAATCTGTACCTCTTTCTGCCTTTTTTCTACGGAGAGAGAATCTCGTAGATTAAAGACAACATATTCAACAGGGTTGTGCTCATAAACTAGTGCTTTGGCTGTTTTTAGAGAATCCTGATCACATATGAGGGTGTACTTTTTGTTGGCTGCTATTTTTCGAACGTCGAAAACATCTCTGGAGATGTTGGCAAGCTTGAAAATAGCCTCTGATGAAATATTATGCGCAGATAAAATTTCGGAAATGTTTTGATTCCTTTTAATTTTATCCTCGATTACCAGCATCGAGTCAACCACAAGCCCGTAAAGCATTTTTGGCTCAGTGGGTTCTAATTCAACACTTGTTGAATCCGAAACATTTACAATTTGCTGCTTAACTGATTTTGAATCGTTAAGGATGGGGATCAGAAAGTAAAATCCAAGTGAAATGGCGGCTAAAATAATTAGCCCTAAATACTTTTTTGACATGTTGGTTTTAAGTTTAAAAAATTTCGCTAAATAGCCCGCAAATAAGCGAAAACAGCGGCTAATATTAATCAATAAGTAAGAAAAAAGCCAGATTTTCGTAATGTTTTAATTTGTTTCTTTCACCAAATCATCATAAATGTCTGATAATCAATTGATTAAATATCAAAAAAAATCTATTAGTATCGTCGGAATGGGCTGGCTAGGCCTTCCTTTGGGTAAGTTTTTAGCTAATAGACCATATCTTGTTAAGGGATCGACCACCACTACTTCTAAATTAAAAGATATCAGTGAGGCGGGGGTGAAGGGCTATCTCCTGACATTGCCCGGTCTTGAGCATAGTAAGGATTTTTTCGATTCAGATATTCTGGTTATCAGCATGCCTCCTTCAGTAAACCAGTATGACCAGGTCATTGATTCATTGTTGGGTGCGATTGTTACTCATCAGGTGCCATGGGTTATCTTTGTAAGCTCAACTTCTGTTTATCCAAATATCGGAGGTAGTGTCTCCGAAGAGGATGCCGTTGATATTGCTTCACCACACTCAGGAGTGCAACTGTTGCAGATTGAGAATCTTTTTAGAGATAACCGTAAATTTGATACTACGATCATTCGTTTTGCCGGACTATATGGTCCGTCCAGGGAGCCAGGGCGGTTCATGGCTGGGAAAAAGGATGTTAGGGGGGCAGATATTCCTGTTAACCTTATTCATCAGGAAGATTGCATTGGCATTATCAGCCAGGTGATTGAAAAGGAAATAAAAGGACAGACTTTTAATGCATGTGCTCCGGAGCATCCTAATCGAAAGGACTTCTATACCAAAGCTTGTAGGGGTTTAGGATTGGAGCCGCCTCAATTCAATAGCGAAACGGCTCCATTTAAAATTATTGATTCCAGTAAGCTTATAAAGAAACTGCCATACGAGTTTATTCACAAGAACCCATTACTCGATCTTTAATTATATAGCTGATCAAACTTTTTGGTGCCTTTATTAAGAAACTCAACAAAGTTTGGAATGCTTCTATCATAAGTGGCAGGTTCCACCAATACTTTTTCATCTAAACCAACCAATACATAGAACGGCTGGGCATTATTGTTGAGATTATTGATTTGCAGATCTGCATTTTGCTTACCAATAGTCTTTTTAACCTTGCCGTCATATTCTGAAGTATACCATTCCGACTCTGGGAGTTCTGTTTTGTCATCTACATAAAGGGCAACAATAACATAATCTTCCTTGAGCTTTCTGAGTACTTCAGGGTCTGACCATACCACTGCTTCCATTTCACGGCAGTTTGTGCAACCATGCCCAGTGAAATCGATAAAAAGTGGTTTGTTTTGCTTACGGGCACAAGCTAATGCCTGATCGTAATCAAAGTAGCCATTCAGGCCGTGTGGTAGGTGTAAGAAGTCACCGAATTTTGGTTCACCACATTCTGCAAATTCAACGCTGTCCGTTTCGCGAGATAAACCTATGAGGTCAAAGTCATGGGTGTACATAGGAGGCAAGTAGCCTGCAAGAGCTTTTAGCGGAGCACCCCACATGCCTGGAATAAGGTACAGTACAAAAGTAAAGGTGGCAATGGACATTATTAACCTGGGTACGCTGATCACCTCAAGTTTATTGTCATGTGGTAAGCGTATTTTCCCAAGCAAATAGAATCCCATAAGTGTAAATATCACTATCCAAATGGCAATATTAACTTCTCTGTCCAGTAGGCCCCAATGAAAAGCCTGATCTGCAATGCTTAGAAACTTAAATGCCAGGGCGAGTTCAATGAAGCCAAGCACTACTTTAACAGAATTTAGCCAACCACCAGACTTTGGAAGGTTGCTAAGCCATTTAGGGAAGATTGCAAATAATGTGAACGGAATAGCAAATGCAAGTGAAAATGCAAACATGCCGAGTATAGGCTTTAAAATCTGGCCTCCAGCTGAGCCTACCAAAATGCTGCCTACAATGGGACCTGTGCATGAGAATGAAACTAAAACCAGCGTAAAGGCCATAAAAAACACGCCTATTAACCCACCCTTATCTGCTTTTCTGTCCATGCTGTTAACAAATGAACTGGGAAGGGTTATGTCAAACAGCCCAAAAAATGATAGAGCGAAAACCAGGAAAACCGTGAAAAAGATAATATTTGGAAGCCACTCTGTAGAAAGGTGATTAGCTGTTTCGGGGCCCATTAGAGGTGCCAGGGCCGATCCTATAAGTGTGTAAATTATAATAATAGAAAGGCCATAGATAAATGCTTTACCCGGACCTTTTCCACCACCTGTAAAATAGCTTACAGTCATGGGTATCATGGGGAATACGCAAGGTGTGAGTAGTGCCGCCAGTCCTGCAACAAATGCAAATATCATAAACCAGATGAGTGATTTATCTTTATCATCCTTCATCACTAAAGAATCATCCAGTATAGGGCCTGTATTAGTAGTAGCAGAGTAATCTGTTTTCTCAGGCTTTTCAGTTTTTGTGCTTGATGTTGTATCTGTCTGGTCCTTTTTTACTTCATTATTTTTTTGTTGAGATTCCTCTTTGGGTTGTTGAGTATCCTTACTGTCCGAAACAGTTGAATTCGAGCCTTTAACAGTGAAGTCCTCAAAAGTAAAATCATGGTCAAAAGGTATGCACTTTCCATCTACATCAGAGCATACTTGAAACTCATAGTTTCCCGAGATTCTAAGGTCTGTGTTGAGTATCTTGATCGTTTGTCGGAATTCCCCCGTCTTCTTAAATATTCTAACTGTACACTCAAAAATGTCATCATATTTTTCGGTGGGGTTAATGGCCTGAATACCACCTACGAGTTCATAACTGCTGTTGGGTTCAAAGGTAAATGTAGTAACCATTGGCCCACATTCGGGATCAAAATCTGATGAATACAAGTACCAGTCTTTAATAACCTTAGCTTTAAAGATTAGGTCTATGTTGTCTCCGACCTTAACTTCCTTACTACTAACTGAAGTAGTCCAGGAAGAAGGTTCAATAACTTGAGAAAAAGCTTGAGAGAAAAAAAATAAGCTTGTAATAAGTAGAAAAAATAACTTCTTCATGTTAACACGTTTGGCAATTAAATATGCAAAAAGACTCAAATTTTAATTACGCTTATAAAAAGCTTTAAGTTCTTAAAATGTTTCTGATATCCAACACGCGTAATAAGTATGAAAGGATGGTTGGCAGGGAATAATTATTTGTAATCTAATTGGGTAAATAGCTAAAAGGCCTCCGGTTTTTGTGAAAATTTCCTGAAGGCCTTTTGGGGTTTTACTTGTTCATTTCAGCAAAGTGCTTGTAAAACAAGGTGATAGTTTCTATTCCTTTCATATAGTTAAATAAGCCGTAATGCTCATTTGGTGAATGTATCGCATCGGAATCAAGGCCAAAGCCCATGAGTACCGTGTTTAACTTAAGCTCATCTTTAAATAAAGAAACTATTGGAATACTTCCTCCATCTCTTGTTGGTATGGGGGCTTTACCAAAAGCCTCTTCATATGCTGCGCTGGCTGCGGCATATGCTACTGAATCCGTTGGTGTAACTGCAGGTTCTCCTCCATGGTGAGGCGTAACTTTTACTTTTACGGATTTTGGAGCTATTGATGTGAAGTGCTTGGTAAATAACTCTGTTATCTCGTGAGATTTTTGACCAGGTACAAGTCTCATAGATATTTTAGCGTAAGCTTTTGAAGGCAATACGGTTTTAGCCCCTTCTCCAGTATATCCTCCCCAGATCCCATTCACATCCAGTGTGGGCCTGATACCTGCTCTTTCCAGGGTGGTATAACCTTTTTCTCCACTTGTCTCTTCTATGTCTAAATCCTTTTTGTACTCCTCAAGGTCAAAAGGAGCTTTATTTAAAGCTTCACGCTCTTCTTTAGTAAGTTCTTCCACTTTATCGTAAAACCCCGGAATGGTAATGTGGTTGTTTTCATCTTTTAAAGAAGCTATCATCTCGCAAAGCACATTGATAGGGTTAGCCACTGCACCTCCATAGACTCCTGAATGCAAATCTCTGTTAGGACCAGTCACCTCGACTTGCAGATAGCTCAACCCGCGAAGACCCACAGTCAGAGAGGGCGTGTTATTATCAATCATGGAAGTGTCAGAGATCAAAATGATATCAGCTGCCAGTTTTTCTTTATTTTCTTTTACAAAGATGCCCAGGTTGTCAGAGCCTACTTCCTCCTCACCTTCAACCATGAACTTCACATTGCAGGTAAGTGAGTTTGTTGCCATCATAGACTCAAATGCCTTAACATGCATGTACATTTGACCTTTGTCATCACACGCGCCGCGCGCATATATCTTATCATTTTTAATGACGGGCTCAAAAGGAGGTGAATCCCATAGCTCATAAGGGTCGGCAGGTTGGACGTCGTAATGCCCATAAACCAATACAGTCGGTAGGTTTTTATCTATAATTTTCTCTCCATATACAATTGGGAATCCTGCAGTTTCGCAAATTTCAGCTTTGTCGACACCGGCTTGCTCAAGGCTGGATTTGATGAACTCCGCTGTCTTCAATACATCATTTTTAAACTTGCTGTCAGCACTCACCGAAGGGATTCTTAGCAGGTCCAAAAGTTCGTCAAGAAATTTTTGCTTGTTTTGTTCTATGTAGTTGTGGGTATTCATTTTTGATAGGGTTTTTAAAGGGCACAAAGTTAGCCCGTTAATGTCAAACCGCCAATTTATAACCTTTGTTGTTCCTACCTGGAAGGTAAAACTATTTTGAAGGTTGTTCCCACATTAACCTTACTTTCAACACTAATCTCTCCGCCAAGCTTGTTGATGGATTGTTTTACAATATACATGCCGAGACCAGACCCTTCAGACTTTTCAGTAGCTCGGTAAAACATATCAAATATTTTTTTAATCTGACTTTTATGGATGCCAATACCATTGTCCTTAAATGTAATGACAAGCTCTGTAGGTTTAAAAACAGCATTAATTTTTAAGTAGCTATTGGCTTCTTCCGGGTTCACATACTTGTAGGCATTGGAAATAATGTTACTAACAATGATTTTTAGTCTGAGAGGGTCACTTTTAAATGATTTTTTTTCTCCTTCAATGGTTAAAGTAGTTTTTACCCGTTTGAAACTCTCAAGGTACTCAAGGTCATTAATGCAGTTTTCAATAAGCGTTCTAAGTTCGAAAGACTCCATTTTTACTTCAGAACGGCTGGCTTTGGCATAGTTAAGCATCGAGCAAACAAATTCGTCGAGCTTCAATATACTCTTCTCTATCCTGCTAAGGTATTCAGCCTGATGCTCTTGGTCTTCATCAATTTTGGCAATGTTAACCAGTCCCAGAATTGAAGTTAGAGGAGACCGTAAATCGTGAGAAGTTTTGTAAACTAGTTGGTCAAGCTCAAAATTTCTATCAGATAACTCACGCAGTGCCACATTAAGTTCTTCTTCTCTACTTGCCAATGCTAGGTTTTGTTTCCTCAGCTCCTCATTGAGTTTAGTCAGTTTATCTTCGGCCATTTTTATTTCGGTGATGTCTCTAACCGCACCGTCAAAAATGTCATCCCCTCCAGGACCTTTGGTATGAGAACAACTATATAACCCCCAAAAAGTATCTCCATTTTTCTTAACAAGTTCAACTTCTTTATTACGAACAAAGCCTACCTTACGAATAGACTCAATGATCTGGTTGCGTGCGCTTTCTTTAGCGTAAAGTAAATTGGGGTCAATCTTAAGTACCTCTTCTTCTGAGTCATATCCAAATATTTCCACAAATGCCTCATTGGCGAAAACAATACCTCCATTGACTGAGGTTCGGAATATACCTTCGGTAATGTTCTGGCTGATTGAGGTAAGTAGCTGTTCATTCTGCCTAGACTTTTCTTCGGCTATTTTTTGTTTGGTGATATCTCTAATTGCTCCATCAAAATAGGTCTGATTGTTTTCACCTTTGATAAGAGAGGAGCTCATTAGCCCCCAAAATATAGAACCATCCTTTCTCTTGAATTTTACCTCAATGTTATTGATGCTTTTTTTGCTTAATAGCAGCTTATGAATTTCTTTTCGCTTGTCTCCAGAGGCATATAGTTTGGATGAGTGGACTTTATTTAGTGATTCAAGCGAGTCGAAGCCAAACATTTTCAGGAATGCCTGGTTGACATATTTGAAACTTCCGGTTGGTATACTTCGGTAGATACCCTCGTTTATGTTTTGGTTGATTCCTTCTAACAATTGGCTAGTTTCACGAGCCCTGTCTTCTGCCAGCTTTTGCTTGGTTATATCCCTAAAATTGGATACAATACCTCTTACTTCAGGCTTGTTAAGAAGGTTGGTAAGTGTGGCGTCAGACCATAAATAATGTCCGTCGGCATGTCTAAGTCTAAATCTGTAATTCAAACTTTGTCCAGGCTTTGACAGTATACTCGTAAATGCTTCGCGGGATATGAGCAAGTCATCTGGGTGTATAAAGTCTGTACCCTTTTTTCCGTAAATTTCATTTTCTGTAAAGCCGGCAATATTTAGTACCGACGGGCTGGCATAAATAATGGTGCCCTCTGAATTGTATAGTACTATTCCCTCGTAGGCATTTTCTATCAGGGCTCTGAATTTTTTCTCCCGTGATGTTAGTCTTATTTCATAGCTCTTTTTTTCGGTGATGTCATTAGAGGCATATAGCAAGTGCGTACATTTCCCTTTTTTATTTGTAATTGGGGTAATGGATGAGGAATAATACCTGGTAGTACCTTTAAATTCGAATTCTTCTATAAAGATATTGGTTTCACAAGTTTTAAGTACCTCCTTATACTTGTTTAGCACTATTTGGGCTTTAGGTTTGCTATACTCGTACTCTTCATACATTACTTCGGTGATGCTTCTTCCAAGGAATGTTTTAGTTGTTATTTTTGGATTAAATGATTTTGCTGCTTCCAGGTAAGATGGGTTGACGGATAGTATTACGAGTTCATCATTATTATTTACCTCCAATAAACAAAACAGGTCTGAGGTGTTTTGAAAAATTAGCGATAGGTAGCTATTTTCCGCATCAAGCTCATCGTTATAGTTCTTTTTAGAGGGTCTCATTTAGCACATTACCACATAATTATCCAAATTGGACTTATCAATATACAAGTAAAATTGCTAAAATTAAAGATTGCGGGTGCCTTAAATCGAGAGGCCTAAACCAAATTCTACCATATCAGCAGTACGGCTATGTGCTTTAAGTGTGACCTGAGGGAAAAAGTTGGGTGCTAACTTGTATTTAAACCCATAGCGTTGATACCAGCTTGACGCATAATAATCCTGAGGTTTATAAACATAAAAGCCTCCCTGTAGTATCACCATCATTTTACCGAGCATCAGCTCGGATCCAACAGTGAGTGCCAACTGCCTTCCGTCGTCCTCCAGAGTGCTTTCAGCTATTCCATGTTGTTCATTATAAACAGCCCATGACTTTTTTACCGATTCATCGGAATATAAAAAACCATCCATACCCAAAAGAATAGTATTATATTTGGTTATTTGCCTGCTTGTATACAGACTTGCACTGTAGGCCTTGTGCTTTGTGTCTTCTCTTAACACCTCTCTCCAGGCTGTACCTCCAAAAATGTTTATATGCCACTTTCTGTCAATGGATTTTAATGTGTCTTTTTCAAATCTTATTTTCTGTGGGTTAGGCACATAACGCAGGCCAATACCTGCTATGGGAAAGTTCATGCCATTATTGGGCATGTTTAATTTGCCGTTTGAGTAGTGGCGAAAAGCAAGGTTGATATTGAAATAATATTGATCACTTATTTTAATTTCATGGTGAACAGTGCCCCTGAGCACATAGCTTATTTTACTGCTTATGGCTTTATTTTCTGGGTTTGTGCTGGCTTCAAAAGTACGGGTAGAATATACAAAGCCAGTACCAATATTGAGCCTCCACTGATTTTTTCGATGATTATTCGTCGTTACATCCAAATAGCTGGCTAGGGAATAAACACTTCCCAACTCCTGAGGCAATCCATAGTTAAAATATGATGCAGCGAAGCCCACGTGTGGGTAATTGAAGAGCTTCTCCCAGCGGCGATTTCCATTTGTTATTTTGGCTGCATACAGCTCAAGCCCATAGAGGTTTGACATTTGTAATTTTGGCATATCTTCTTTATACCTCAGTACGCCGCCATAGTGGGTGTTGACTCCAAAGGACCAGGAAGGCTTTTGTTGGGCGAAAAGGTTCTGGTTAAAAAATAAAGCAGCTATGACTATGGTAAGTAAATATCTCATAGGTTTGTTAAAGTATTTGACGTAAAGCAGCAGTCAGATCATCTACTTCCTGCTCTGTGTTATAGTAATGTACTGATGCCCTGACCACCTCTTCTAAATTTCTATCGCTCATATCTAACAAAGTACTATTTTTAGGAGATACGATAGTGTTGAAGCCTTTAGCATTTAGTGCTTCCTGTAATTGTGAAGCTTTCATTGAGGAAGTGAAAGTGACTATTCCTGATTGTATAGAGCCGATATCTTTTATGGCTACGGTTTCTATTTTTTCCAATTCGCTGCGCAAATACCTTGAAAGCTCGACCACACGCTTCCAGATGTTATCAATGCCCAAAATATTAACTTCCTTCAGGGCCTGTGTAAGTCCCATTTTGGCCGCTACATTAGATTCCCAGGTTTCAAATATTCTTGCATCGGTTCTCTTTTCGTAGATATTATCTTTTATCCAGTTGGCCGAATGCAGATCAAGGTTTGAGGGAATGCATGATTTTAAAATTTCTTTATTTGCATATAAAAAGCCGGTGCCACGAGGCCCTCGCAGATATTTACGGCCTGTAGCAGATAAAAAATGGCACCCTATCTTGTGCACATCTATTGGGTACTGTCCAATAGACTGGCAGGCATCCAGCAGGTACAAAATATTATATTTTCTTGCCAGCTCTCCTACTTTTTCTGCAGGGTTTACCAGGCCGCTATTTGTAGGTAAATGCGTAATAGAAATAAGTTTTACACTTTCGTCAATGCTTTCTTCCAGCTTTTTGAGGTCAATTTCCCCCGAACCATCAGATGGGACTACTTTGATGTTGATACCTTGTTTCTCTTTTTGGTATAAATAGGAGATAAAGTTGCTGGCATATTCAGCTTTTGTGGTAAGTATGGTATCTCCTTTTTCCATAGGAATTGAGAAAAAGGCCCTTTGCCATGCAACGGTAGCACTTTCCGTAAACGCTATTTCTTCCGGGCTTGCATGTATGAGCTTAGCAGCCTCACTGTAAAATTCCTCAAGCCGAGACTCATATTTTGATGCTGTTTCATATCCCCCGTATTGAGCTTCTTCTTTCAAATAATCTATTTGAGCAGCTAATACTTGCTGGCTGACCAAGGAAGCACCAGCACTATTGAAATGAACAACATGCGTAACTCCCGGAGTATTTTGACGAATAGTCTGGATATCCATTTTGAAAAAGTTTTATAAAGTATGATGATTATTAACCGCTGACAATTTAATCCTTAAAGAGCGGGTTTGTCAAAAGAAGTGAATACTTCATCAGGCAAAACCTGAAAGACCCTGACGTTATGGGGTCCCTTGCCGTCAGACCGGTCAGCAGATAATAGAACTTTGTCATATTCCTTGTAATTGTCCCATGGCCATATTGCTGAAGGGGTTTTCTGGTTTGCCTCTTTAAAATAAGCCCATTGTTTAACCAGGTGATCGGCTTTGTCTACATAAATTTCGTATTTGTTATTTGGGGTTGAGCCTACATTTTCAAAAGTTAGTGTAAGTACATCAGCTACTATGCCCGATGCAGTGGTATCTTCCCTGCTATATTTCAAAGTAACACCACTATCCTTTAGTTTGAAAGGCATTACCAGCCAGTAGGAATCATTGATCCAGATATCTTTTGCTCGCTTTAAGTAAAATTGAAGAGAGTCCGGGTTGGTTATTTCGCTACTGTCTTTGATGATCTTCCCTTCCAGGGTATTGATATTGACAAGGTATGATGTTTTTCTGGAGGGGACGTCTATTCTTACTCTGCCGGTATATTTATCCCATATGAGATCTCTGGCACCAAAGAAATTCCACGCAATGTAACGGATCTCATCATAATTTTTCCTGCCACCCATGGCTGCCATTACGCTATCTGCCAGGCTAATTGCTTCTTGGTCAGAACCCGTTTCATTAAAACCTTCAGCAGCGGGATTCGGGTCCGTTTGCTGTTCTGCTTGCTTTTTCGGGGAGGTGCAACCGAATGTTATGGCCAACAAGGCTAAGAATACAAATTTCTTCATTTAGTTTTTGGGTTCACTTGTTTGTTTCTGATTTTGATTACGTCTGAGACTTTTACATTATTTCCTTTAAAAATGTATTTGCGCAAAACACCTTCAAAAGGTAAAATTATCAAGGCAATTAACACCTGCATTATAAAATCAAGAACCGGAGAACTCTGTGAGCCAAACTCATTTTCAGCAACGGTTTGAATAAACTCGATAATTATAATTAATGTGAGCACTGCCAGCAATTTGCTAACCAGTCGATATTTATTATCTAACTTCTTAAGTTTTACCGAAATAAACAAAAGAAGGGCCAGCGCTAAAAATTCAAGAGCATAAAACCATGCCCTCTTCCAATATGGGGGAATAACTTTGAAGGTTACCGGAGCGGCTTGATTAATCCTTCCTAAAGTGTTTCTCGATTTAACTCTAAGTGTATATTCTCCTTCAGGCAAATACGGAAAATTAATTTCATTATAGTTGGAAGACCATTCAGACCATTGAGTATTGAGGCCATCAAGTTTATAAGAATATTGAATATCCAACACTCCTGAATACTCTGGCTGAACAAATTCAAAGATCAGGTTACTGTTTTGTTGGTCAAATACCAACTTAGGTGACGGGGGCAGTACATCGGAGTTTGTTCTAATATCTTTCAGATAAAGCTCATACCCATTTGGGATGGCACTTTGGTTAGGATCGGTGAGTTTGTAGAGATCATTGTTATCTGTTATTACCCAGTAATCTTCGCTGTTATCAGCAGTGATGTAATTTATATTTTTAAAAAGGCTAAGCAGATTTAGTTTGTGCGATGTTTTTTCCTGAGCCAAAGTTGACCACTTCTGGTCTGTATGTATCCAAACCTTTCCATCAGCTCCAGCCAGATATCTGTCTACATTGGAAGTACTCTTTATTTTTACTAGTGATTTATCAGATTCCCTGGCCGTATAAATGCCTGATTCGTTAATGAATAATATGCTGTCGCCAGAAGCCGCACCATAAGTTTCATAGAAGTATGGGTTTTCTATATGGTATTCGTCCATCTCTGTGATCTGATCACCCCGGAGTTTTATCCAATATAAGTCGTTAGTGCTGCAAAACCAGATACGATTTTGATGGTCCTCAAAAATATGTTGAACATAATCTTTATAATCACCAAAAACCTCTAATTCAGGTAACCCTTCTGATGAGTAATCGAAAACTTTCAGTTCATCGGTATATGTGCTCGTAAATATTTTACCATGATTTTTAGAAATATAAAAATATCGTATAGGAAGTTTGGAGATGGGAACTGCCTCGCCATTAGTGATTTCAAATAGCCCGTCAAGCCCTCCACAAAATAATCGGTTGCCAACAGAAGTAAATTGGAAAGTTTTTGATTCTATGCCCTCAATCTTTTGGAATTTATATTTGATAGATTGAAGCTCACGCTTAATCTGGGCCTGAAATACAGGAGAGCTACTCTTTTCCGATTTTTTCGAAGACTTGATATCATTATCCTTTCTATCCCGGTCTCTTTTTAAGAAAGAGAAAATACCTCTACTTTTGCTATCTGGTTCTTCTGTAGCTACTTCAACCTCTTTGTTTGGTGCTTCGGGCACCTCAACATAATGAACGGTCTCGTTATAATTCCTGACTTCATCAAGAAAATAAACCCCCAAACTCGTGCCCACATACAGCTTCCCTTTATGGTTTCTAGCGGATAACATTTTACCATTCAAGCCAGGGTAGCGGTTGAAGTTCTTAAAAGGGAATGCAGGGGAAATTCTGGTTAGGCCAACAGCATGAGCAGCCCAAATACCAAAGTTTTGGTCAATTGAAAGTGCAAAAATCTCATCATCAGGAAGTCCGGTTTGATAGTTAATGATCTCTTTAATTTCTCCTTTGACAGGGTCTATAAACACTATCCCACCTTTTAAGGTAGAAATGGCGGCTAAAGAGTCACTAAACCAAATTCCCTCCTGAATGCCACTTTCTGCCAAGTACCCCTGGTCATTACTAATTTTTATGGGCTTTAGTTTGTTTTGGCTATATAAATACAACTTGTGCTCTACGGTGCTAATTAGGTGATTTTTACCACCAGGTCCGGTACAAATGAAGTTGGGTTCCAGGTTTTTAATGGCTTGGTTTGTAGGGTTCATCAGTTTTGTGCCCTCAATTCTTTGCATGCCACTGTTAGTGGTCGTCACATAAACATTGCCCTCGAAAGAGAGGAGGTTGATCAGTTTACCGCTATACCTGGGAGAGATTTTGGTTGAATTGCCATTTTCAATATTGTAAACAAAAATGTGCGTTTCATTGATGGCATACAGGCTGTTTCCTTGAATAAGTATAGTAAAGATATCCTTGGCTTCTGGTAGTGGATCAGAAAGGGAAACGTAGGATAAGTCGAAGTTTGCATCTCGGTTCAATTGCCCAAAACCATTTCTTCCCCCGGCATAAATAACATTATCCTTACTGATAGCAAGACTGAATATAGCAGAGGGTGTTTTTGAAAAATCCCAATTTTTGCCATCGAAAGTAAGTATCCCTGCTCTATTTGCAATACATATGATGCCTCGATGATCCTGAACGATATCAAAATTAACATTATCGACTCGGCTACCTGTTGGGGAATAATGTGTAAGATAGAAATCTCCATCCTGTGCTTCACAAAATATGAACAGGGGCAATAAGAGTTGAATCAGAAAGAACTTTTTCACGGCCGCACCTATAGTTTACCCTAAAGTACTGAAAGAATATGGATTAATTCAAATAAAAAGCCCCGAAGAGGTTCTTCAGGGCTTTCAATATATTATTTTTTTAACCTTATACTATTCCCTGTGCAATCATAGCATCAGCTACTTTAGTGAAGCCGGCAATATTTGCTCCCACCATATAGTTGCCTTCAAACCCATAATGTCTTGCTGCTATAAGTGAAGTATCATGAATTTCCTTCATTATTTTTTGTAATCTATGATCCACTTCTTCGGCAGGCCAATACGAGCCCAGGTAGTTTTGCATCATTTCAATACCCGATGTTGCAACACCTCCTGCATTAGAAGCCTTTCCTGGAGAATACAACACTCCATTATCTATTACAATGTTAATGGCTTCAATAGTTAACGGCATGTTGGCTCCTTCACCAATGAGTTGTACCCCATTTTTAACCATGTTTTGCGCGTCTTTAGCATTTACCTCGTTTTGGGTCGCACATGGGAAAGCACAGTCGGCTTTAATATCCCATAATGGGTTAGATGCACCATTAGTGTCTTTGGTATATTTTGCTGTCTTGTATTTATCAGCATATTCATGGATACGACCTCTTTTGTTATTTTTCAGGTCTTTTATAAACTCTAGTTTTTCATGAGTTATACCCTCTTCATCATAAATAAAGCCTGAAGAATCTGAAGCAGTAACAGGTTTGCCCCCCATGTGTAATATCTTTTCTATGGCATATTGAGCTACGTTACCAGAACCAGATATGAGGCAGACTTTCCCTTTAATACTATCACTCAGGCGGTTCAGCATATTCTCGGCAAAATACACCAAGCCATAACCTGTTGCTTCAGTTCTCATTAAACTACCACCCCAACCGACTCCTTTTCCGGTGAGTACACCAGTGAAGTCATTACTTAGTTTTTTGTGCATACCAAACATATAGCCAATTTCTCTTCCTCCTACGCCGATATCACCAGCCGGTACGTCAGTTCTATGGCCTACATGTTTGGTCAGTTCAGCAAAGAAGTTTTGACAAAACCTCATTACTTCATTTTCAGATTTGCCTTTAGGGTCGAAATCAGAGCCCCCTTTACCTCCGCCCATGGGGAGGCCGGTCAGCGCGTTTTTAAATACTTGTTCGAAAGCAAGAAACTTGAGTATTCCGGGGTAAACCGAGGGGTGAAACCTCAAACCTCCTTTGTAAGGACCTATGGCGCTATTCATTTGTACCCGGTAGCCTCTGTTAACCTGAATTTCACCCTTGTCATCCATCCAGGTGACCCTAAACGATACAATACGTTCAGGCTCAAGCATTCTTTCCAGGATTTTATGTTTCCTGTATTCTGGGTTTTTGTCCAGAACCGGTTTTACCGATTCTATTATTTCTTCGGCAGCCTGGTGAAATTCTGGTTCTCCGGGGTTGCGTTCTTTTACAATATTGAGTAATTCTGACATGGATTAAGTTTAATTATTTCTTAAATATAGTATAACTATGCTTAATGCAAACGTTTTCTGAGCCATCTTTTGATTGCCTTTGGTATTAAGATGTATGGTATTTATCTATTGCTCTCACTGATTATAAAAGAGAGATTTTGAACAGGTAATCATAACAAAAACTCTTGTATATAAAAGTGATTGTATGCCTACACGTAGAATTAGCAGATGGGGTTTACTAAATTTTCTCCTTTAAAAAATCTGCCGTATGATTGTTTTGAAGTTTAATCATGTCTTCAGGAACACCTGCGAAACAAACATTACCACCGCGTTCTCCACCCTCGGGTCCTAAGTCAATGATCCAGTCTGCAGATTTGATCACTTCCATATTGTGCTCAATGATTATAACACTATGGCCCTGATCAACCAGTGCATTAATGGAGTATAAGAGTTTGGTAATGTCATGAAAATGGAGACCTGTAGTGGGTTCATCGAAAATGAACAGAATATGATCTTTACTGTCTTTCGAGTTTTTCCCAAGATACGATGCCAGTTTAACCCTTTGAGCTTCTCCACCACTTAACGAATTCGAAGATTGTCCTAAGCCGATATAACCCAACCCTACGTCAAATAGTGGTTGAAGTTTATTGAGTATTGGTGCCTTGTTTGTAAAGAACTCAAGGCTTTCCTCCACTGTGAGTTCGAGTACCTCAGCTATATTTTTGCCATTATACTCTATATCCAGGATCTCCTGTTTGAACCTTTTTCCCTTGCAGCTTTCACAGGTAAGGAAAATGTCTGCCATAAACTGCATTTCAATTTTCACTACACCTTCTCCCTGACAGGTTTCACAACGGCCTCCATCCACATTAAACGAAAAATGAGAAGGTTTATAGCCTCTTTGTTTTGCCAATGCCTGCTCTGCGAATAATTGACGTATGGCATCATAAGCCTTGACATAGGTTACCGGGTTGGATCGTGATGATTTACCAATAGGGTTTTGGTCAACAAATTCTATTTGGGTGACTTTTTCGTAATCCCCATCCAGCTTGTCAAATTTACCAGTGGCCTCAGATACGGAGCCCAAAATCTTCCCTACACCAGGGTAAAGGATCTTCTTGACCAAAGTAGATTTCCCAGATCCACTAACACCAGTAATAACCGTCAGTATACCGAGAGGAAACTGCACACTTATATTTTTCAGGTTGTTTTCTATAGCCCCTGATATTTTAATAGAATCTTTCCATTTCCTTCGATGAGTAGGAATGGGTATTTGCTCTTTGCCCAACAGGTACTTGGCAGTGTAGGAGTCAGAAGTATCCAGGTCTGAAATTTTCCCTTGAAATACAAGCTCTCCACCATGGATACCTGCATCCGGGCCGATATCGATGATTTGGTCTGCGGCTTTCATCACTTCTTCCTCATGTTCTACCACAATCACACTATTACCCATGTTTCGCAATGATTCAAGTACACCTACCAGCCTTTTGGTATCACGAGGGTGGAGGCCAATACTTGGTTCGTCAAGTATATACATTGAGCCTACCAGAGCACTACCCAGTGAGGTGGCGAGTTTTATCCTTTGAAATTCTCCTCCCGATAAAGTGGCTGTCATTCTGTTTAACGTAAGGTATCCAAGACCAACTCTGTTAATGTACGAGAGGCGATTATTGATTTCTTTCAGGAGTCTTTTGGCAATAGCTTCCTCATGTTCGGTGAGTTTTATATTATCAAAAAATTCAATTATCCGCTCTATAGGCATCAGCACCAGGTCAGTAATTGATTTTTCGTTGATCTTAACATATGAGGCATCCTTTCTTAACCGTGTTCCGCGGCAGTCGGGGCAGGTGGTGCGACCACGGTACCTGGAAAGAAGCACCCGGTATTGAATTTTATGGGTCTTAGTTTCAAGATGCTTAAAAAACTGGTTAAGGCCTTTGAAATATTCATTTCCTGTCCATAAAACTTCTTTTTCCTTTTCGTTAAGCTCGCTATACTGCCTGTGGATAGGAAAGTCGAATCGTATGCCATCCTTTAGTAAAGGCGTGAGCCATTTTTTCATTGTCTCACTTCTCCAAGGGGCAATTGCACCTTCATAGACGGATAAACTTTTATCAGGAATTACCAGATCTGGATCAATACCTAAAACTTTGCCAAAACCCTCACATGTTCTGCAAGCGCCATAAGGGTTGTTGAAGCTAAAAAAATTGACATTAGGCTCATGAAAGTGCATGCCATCTGCCTCAAACCGATCCGAAAATTCACTTTTTCCCTTTCCTATAATGTGTATATAACAATCTCCAATCCCTTCGAAGTATGCTGTCTGCACTGAGTCGGCAAGTCGGAACTGAGTATCTTCATCCTCTGGCTTCACTACAGCTCGGTCAATAAGTATTTCGAGTTGAGGGGCTTCTCCCAGGTCACTTGCATTTTCCAGCTGTTCTTCTATAAAAACAACCTCTTCATTCCGCATTATACGCGTATAACCCTTGCTTAGGAGCACTTTAAGCTCCTGTTCAATAGTTCTCTCCCTATGGAGTTTTAGCGGACAGGTAACCATTACTTTGGTACCTTCCTCGTGTTGGTTAATAAACTTTACAACATCGGAAACGGTATCTTTTGATACTATTTGGCCACTGACTGGCGAATATGTAACACCTACACGGGCAAACAGAAGCTTCAGATAATCATAGATCTCAGTGGTTGTACCCACCGTTGATCTCGGGTTTCTGGTGTTTACTTTTTGTTCTATGGCTATGGCTGGAGAAACCCCACGAATATAATCTACTTCAGGTTTTTCCATTCTACCCAAAAACTGTCGGGCATAGGAGCTCAGGCTTTCAACATACATGCGCTGGCCTTCGGCAAACAGGGTATCGAAAGCTAAAGAAGATTTACCTGAGCCCGAAAGCCCGGTAACTACCACGAGTTTGTTTCTCGGTATGGCGACGCTGAGGTTTTTGAGGTTATTAACCCTGGCACGTTTGATGATTATGTGCTCCTTGGGGTCCAGCGTATCTAAGAGTTTTTCTGTTTTGGCGTCTTGCATAGTGGTTGGCAAAGATACTATACAATTAACAGATAAAGAATGTTACACAACAGTTAGTAAAAAAATTGAGCAGGAGCAAATTAACAGATTTTGGAAGGGCTATAATTTAGTTAGTACACATCATCTTATATGCACAAGTAGGTTGGTAAACGAGCCATGCTCTGGCAAAGCGCCGTTTGCCAACCTGACCAAGTCCTGCAATTTAGATGTTAACCTTCGAAGTCGGGATCATAATCATCCCCTACATCAAGATCGTCATCATCATCCATGTTATCTTCCTCATCTACTTCCAGGTCATATTCACCTTCGCTGTTTTTCGTAACGGCGATTTTGACTAGGTACGTTGTGTCATCTGTTTCCAGAGGGACAACAAAGAATGGTTCGTTTTTTGCGTTGGTTAAACGCATCAGATTGCTTTCAAAACCATCTGGATATTTCTTTTTTAGCAGGGTTTTTAAAGTCGGATCTAAGTTCTCAAGACTTTTGATTACTCTCTTCTTTTCCATTTGAGTTATTAACCTTCATTTAGCTGTTTTGTTATAAGTGGAAAAGTAATAAAAGATTTAACATTCAATAAAATATTATTCTGAAAATTTTTTGATTTTGCATATAAATTAGGGATGTCACTAAGCGACGAAGGAAGAAAAATTTATTGGTTGAAATTTTTGCATGTTACTTGTTTAATTTTTTACATTTGAAATTCCTGAAAAAAACCATTCAAAAATTAAACCCCAGGCAACAATATGATATAGACCTCTACGTTAACTAAATTGTAACATTTAATGGAGAATTATAAGATCAGTGATAGCAAGTTGGTATCACTTTACAAACAAGGTAGCGAAGAGGCATTCGAACAGTTGCTTAAGCGGCATAAGGCTCGCATCTATACAACTATTTACCTCATTGTAAAGGATAATTATGTGGCTGAAGATCTCCTTCAAGAGACCTTTGTGAAAGCAATTAACACGATCAAAGGAGGCAGGTATAATGAAGAAGGTAAGTTTCTGCCTTGGATTACCAGGATAGCTCATAACCTTTCTATAGATTATTTCAGGAAGGAGAAGAGGTATCCCACTATGATTCTTGAAGATGGTAGCAAAGTCTTCAATGCATTAGAATTTGCAGAGGATTCAGTTGAATCTGTTCAAATAAAAAATGATACACATTCTAAGCTAAGGGATCTGATACAAGAGTTACCTGAGGCACAGAAAGAGGTATTGATAATGAGGCATTACATGGAGATGAGTTTTCAGGAGATAGCTGAAAATACAGGAGTAAGCATTAATACTGCTTTGGGAAGAATGCGATATGCCCTCATTAACCTGAGGAAAAAAATGAAACAATATAATATTGCCTATGACCAAGACATTTACCCAAGATGATGTAATCAGGTATGTTTATGACGAAATTTCCGGAGAGGATCGTGAAGAGTTAAAACAAGCGATCATCTGTGATTCTGAACTTCAAGACCTGTACAAAGAACTTATTGCCATCAAAAGACAATTGGATCAAAGTATGAAGTCTCCTTCGGATAAGGTGACAGAAAGTATTCTTAATTACTCAAAATCTTTAAATTTGCTCTCCAACAAATGATGGAATGCAGCGAAAAGAAAGATTTGAAAAGTTTGTAGAATATTTCACCACTCATCAGCCTGATGCGGAAACCGAGTTAAACTATGGTAATCCGTATGAATTGCTTATAGCTGTAATATTGAGTGCACAATGTACAGATAAGCGAATCAACCAGGTTACGCCTGCGCTTTTTAAGGATTTTCCTACGCCGGAACACCTTGCAGCCAGTCACTTTGATGAACTTTTTCCTTACATACGATCAGTTTCCTATCCCAATAATAAGACCAAGCACCTCTTAGGCATGGCCAAAATGCTCGTAGAGGATTTTAAATCAGAAGTTCCGGCTGACCTTAAGGAGCTTCAAAAGCTGCCAGGGGTAGGAAGAAAAACAGCTAATGTAATAGCCTCTGTGATCTATAACCAGCCGACCATGGCGGTAGATACACATGTTTTTCGAGTATCTAAAAGGCTGGGACTGGTTAACCAAAATGCCAAAACTCCCCTTGAAGTGGAGAAACAATTGGTAAAGAATATTCCAGAAGAATATATTGCACGAGCACATCACTGGCTTATTTTACATGGCCGGTACGTTTGCCTTGCTCGAAAACCAAAGTGTGAGGAGTGTAAGATTGCACATTTCTGCAGGTATTTTGAGAAGAATTATATTCAGGGCTGAGGGCCTATGAAAATTGTTATCATTCATCAGTATTACAAGACCCCGCAACAAGGGGGTGCCATACGTTCGTACTATATCGCAGAGCACCTGGCAGCTTTAGGGCATGAAGTCGATGTAATTACTGCTTATAATGAAAAGGAATACCAGATAAAACAAAACGGCCGGGTAACTGTACATTACTTGCCCGTATACTATACTAATCATTTAAGTTTTTTAAGCCGAATACATGCTTTTTACAGGTTTGTTAGGAAATCTATCAAACTTTTAAAAAAGATGCAGCCAGTTGACCTCAACTATGTGATCACTACTCCACTTACCACGGGCTTGATTGCACTGTTTGCCAAGCGCAGGTTTGGCACTCCTTACTTTTTTGAAGTAGGTGATCTTTGGCCCGATGCTCCAGTAAGTCTCGGCGTATTGAAAAACGCGCTGTTAAAGAAATTGGCCTATAAGCTTGAAAAAACAAGTTATGAAAATGCATGTCAGTTGATAGCCTTATCCCCTGATATAAAAAACGCTATCGAGCAAAAGTTACCGGGCAGTGATGTGGAGGTAATAACCAATTTTGCTGATACTCAGTTTTTCAGTTTAGCACCAAAGAGGGAAGACCTTTTAAAGAAGTACAATGTAGGGGGCAAGTTTGTCGTGGCTTATACAGGTACGGTGGGCATGGCAAATCAGCTTGAATACTTGCTCGATGTTGCCAGTTTGGCTCAAAAGCATGAAAAGAATATTCACTTTATTGTTGCTGGTTCAGGTGCTCGTTGGACAGCTATCAGAAAGCAAGCATTAGCCCGCCGGTTAGATAATATTACGTTCATAGATTTTTTGAATAAAGAAGGTGTAAAGGAGGTGCTCAATGTGTCTGATGCTTTGTTTATTTCGTTCAGAAATACACCCGTACTGGCTACAGGTAGTCCAAACAAATTTTTTGATGGGTTGGCAGCAGGTAAATTGATCATAATAAATTTTAGAGGGTGGATAGGAAGGTTGTTAGCAAAGTACTCGTGTGGTTTCAGCTACCTGCCCGAATCGCCATTGACATTTTTGGATCAGGTTGAACCGTACATCCATGATCGTCAGCTTTTGCAGGAAGCAAAGGTTCAGGCACGCCAGGTGGCTGAACAGTTTACTCCTGAAGTACAATTGAAGAAGCTTACTCGCCTCATAGCAAACTTTGAACAGACTTATCTCTCGTGAGTTTTGTTAAGTGAATTAAATTTTCTTAAATCAGCTATCATTGGAACCTTTTAGCATGGCAACAGGAAACTTTGAAAGACCTTCATGCATATAAAGTTTAGCATTTATATCTAGTTGGCCACCGGTGAAGATATTAGTTAAGGATCGAGGAGCTTCTTTGGGTATCATGATCGATGTATCGTGCCAGATAGATACACCAACAGGTATGCTTAGATCGTTGCAAAAAGTAGCTATACATTTGGGAATTATAACAATATACCAATCGGTATGAAGTCTTCTGGCGTAGCTGATAACATGATCCTTTAACCTTCCTGTTATCTCTAAAGGTAAGTATTCACCAAAGTCAAATACTTTCTGGTTTAGCCTTCGTTCTCGCAGGGCTCTGAAAAGTGTAAACATTTTTATCCGGCCATCACTCATATTTTCAAGGAGCTTATGGAAGTACCGGGGGTTATTTTCATTCTCTTTTGTTTCTCGCAATATCTGAACCCTTAGGTCATAGTCAACAGGTCGACGGTTGTCAGGGTCTACATAGGAGAGGTCCCATAACTCGGTGCCCTGATAGATATCGGGTATGCCTGGTGCAGTGGTTTTGATCAAGCATTGTCCTAAAGAATGAATAGCTCCCCAAAATGCTGTTTTGCGGCTAAAGGGTTTAAATGACGCCATGAAACCCTGGCTTTCTAGGATAGAAGATATAAAGTTAAAAACAGCTTCTTCATATGCTTCATCTGGTTCAGACCAGTTGGTATGGACTTTGGCTTCCCTAAGTACTTTTCGGATATAATCTTTAGTACGTTGTTCGAAACTTTCTTTGGAGACCTCTGTCTGAGGAAGGGCACCTATCAATGTTTGGTAGATGAAGTATTCTTCATTGTAATCGGGTATGCCCGGTTTGCTTTTGAAGGAGTTGTTTAAGTGTCTCCATTCATTGACCTTGGCAAACCATTCATCTGGTATTTCACTTAGGGTATTAATCCGCATGCGAGCATCCTCCCCTCGCTTGGTATCATGAGTAGCAGTAGCATTGATTGATAAAGGGGCATGCTTTTCTCGTTGGATCATCCTTTTGTGAAATGTGGTGGGAACTATGCCAAAGTGACGAGGGGAATCCCCTACCTCATTATGAGAAATGAGCCGGTTGTAAATATAAAAGATGGTATCCTCAACACCTTTAGCTGCCAGAGGTCCGGTATATTGCTGACACCTTTGCAAGAAACACAGGGCTGAAGCTACAGGCTGATCAGAATTGCCATAGAAAATGTTGCGGATGTAGTCCAGCTCTTTGCGTAATGAAGGCTGTCCGGTTAAAGCCGTTTCATAGGCCTCTTCAATGATGTCTATTTGCCTGCTGGAAAGTGGGAATGTTTTGGGATAGATTCTGTAAACCGGGAATGCTGCTATGAAACTGGCCAATGCCTCGGCCCATACTTCTCTTTTCTGGCTAGGTTTAAGAAAACCAAGCTGTAGCATCAAGTCATATAGGTTACTTAATTCTCCGGCCATTCTTTCTTTTAAAATGAAGAGCTTCTTGTTATAAACGAGCTTCTCATAAGATTCTTTACCCGGGTTAATGGATTGATAAGCATTGGTAAACTTTTGCTCACCATTAATGTCTGTATAGAGTTGGTTGACTAAGGCAAGGAAGCCATAACCGCTTGTGCCTTGAATGGGCCACAGGTCAGGTAGTGCTTCTTCCCATCCCAGTATTTTTTCAATGATGATATATTGCTTTGGTCCAACTAGTTTTCTTAAACGGTTAAGATAGGTTTCCGGGTCAAACAGACCATCTATATGGTCTATTCTCAGGCCATTAAATAATTCATTATGGCATAATTTCTTGATGAGCTGATGATATGTGTCAAATACCTCCGTCTCTTCCATTTTCAGGCAAATCAGGTCATTGATAGTAAAGAAACGCCTGTAATTGATTTCCTTTTCAGTGTTTTTCGAGTAAAGTAATTGGAAATGCTGGTGGCTAAGCAGTTCCAGGAGGAGTTCGCGGGATGAACTTATGATTTCTGTTGCAGTTATTACTGAATCTCTTAGTTCCTCATCCTGTTCAAAAAGCTGATGAAGTTCAACCTTATATTGCTGCCAGTTACTCACATTTGAAGAAGTATTTTCAATGCCTTTTGCAATGTCTTCTAAGTGATTGTACGTCCTGTTGTGTCGAGACAATCGCTTTTCGATAATACTTTGGATAATTGAAATGATCTGTGGGTAAGACTTGATACTGACAGGGTATCTGTTGTCGAAATAGTAAAAGTTGAAAGTGTCTTTGTCATACCTGATTGTTAATTCACCTTTTTGGACTACATCTTCCAGGGCTTCTCCTAAAAATGGGGCCATTACCCTCTCTCCTGTTTTCTGATCTTTCCAGTTAATATCAAAGAACTCATAATATGGAGAGGCTGAGCCATTTTCAAGGACATCGCATAGCCAGGTATTACTACTGTCATAGGCCATATGGTTAGGTACTATGTCCTGCAGCCATGACATACCTCTGTACCTGAGATCCTCGCTTATTTCCTGAAGCTCTTCCAGTGTTCCTATTTCTTTATTGATCTTTAGCGGGTTAGTAACGTCATATCCATGGGAGCTGCCTTTTCGGGCCTGGAATACTGGAGAGGCATATATTGTTGAGATGTTCATTTCATCCAGATAGGCCACAATTTTCTTTAGAGCCTTAAAAGGAAAGGCTGAGGATAGTTGCACTCTATATGTGGAAGCTGGTATGTTCATCTTATGCTACACCACCAGGTTTAAATTTTTATATAAGGCATCAAAGAGCTGACACCACTTTTCTGCATCAGGGTTATTACCCTTTTTGCAACGTTCCATATAAATTTCATAAATATCTGCCTTGATTAGAAAGGCGGTATTTTGAGCTTCCCAAAACTCTGTTTTCATATCCCCTTTTTTGATCAGCCTTAAAAAGTCTACTATGTATTGTAGTAATTCATTGTCACTAGGGTCTATGGCCAGTTTGTCAACTAATGTCCTGACCCTTTCATTAGCGAGGTAGTTTAAGGTAACAGTATCGAGCTCAACAGAAATTCTTTTAGTTACATCGAGCAGGTTTCCCAATGTTTTTAGGTTAATCTCTTCAGTTTCAAACATGCCAATGAGCTTCGTATTGATGGCTAAGTCTATGGGGAGCTTTAATTGCTTGGGCACAGCCATATTGATCTCATCAAATACCTGCAAGAGTTGGTAGTTATTTTCATAAAGTTGATAAATTGTGCCTTCTGCATTCTTTAGTGTATTTTCCATAACTAACTCCATGATCTGGCGCTGTTCGTCACGAAAGAGATGCCAAAACGAGTAACTGTGGCTTCCAAAGTATTTATCAAGGAGGTTAAAGAGTTCATATAACCTGTTTTTCTGAAAAGCATCTACAATATTAGTGTGCAGCTCTTCAAGCGACTCACTTCCCAGGTAAGGCCTTGCTCCACCGAAAAGATTGTGTTCCCCCATATGCACTACTGCATATGAGATATCAATTTCTTCCCAGGTAATATTTGATCTGAAGCAAGTGCGGCCTATCACGAGCTTTTGTTTACCCGCCTCATAGTAGTATTTGCTTTTGGAGTTTGCGCTAAAACTGTATAAGATAGTCTCATCGGGAAACTCTTCAAAAACAGAGGATACAGCAAAGTGGGCACCAACACGAAGCATATCTACAATCATAGGTTTTACATGCTTATTATAAGCGGCCGCAGCATTGCCATATTCACGGATGTTACTGGGAATTTTTTCCAACAGGGCAATAAAGTCTTTTTCATAGGGCTGCCCACTTATCTCTTCTGCCAGTTGTACTGCGCGGGCAGCATAGAAGATATCCTGCATGGATTCAATGCCGGTTACCTCATCGAAAAACCAGCCACAGCTGGTATACATGAGCATGGAGTGATATTGCATTTCCAGTAATTTCAGCAGTTTGATTTTATCCTTTTTATCGAGATTGCTTCCAAAATGCTTTTTAAGGAAAATTGATACGTTGGCTTCCGATCGATCGAGGACAACGCAAATGTATTTATTTCTCACATCCCAAGGGGTAGTGGTGTATGTAGTAAGCTCCTTTTCATAAAGTGCTATGGTGTGCTCCCTTACCCAATCGAAGGCCTTTCTAAGCGGTCTGCGCCACTCTTGTGTCCAGTCCTGATGCCCGCCCGTATTGCATCCACAGTTTGAGTTCCAGCGCTCCACACCATGTACACAGCTCCACGATGTGTTTTCGAGTATTTCTACTTCATGCCGGGGTGGGAACTTCTCAAGATATTCGCCATACACCGTAAGCTCAACCGACCTGTCTTTGTTAATAAAGTTTAAGCCATAAGACAATGCCATTTCTCCCAGGTGGTGGTGGTGACCATAGCTTTCGCCATCAGTGGCTATATGCACAAGTTGAGGGGTGTTTTCATCATTAAACCTGCCTAGTAGCCGGGAGGCAAAATCTTCACCATTGTTGAGCAGGCCTTCGAAAGCCACTGCCTGGGATGCCGAAGCATCATAAAAAAAAAGGGCTATGCTATTGCCGGAAGGCAGGTAACATATGTATGAGTTCCTGGAATTGATCTTGGTACCAGCCCTATCTTTCCATTCCGTTGCTCCAATTTTCCTGAACCTTTTGGCTTGACGCGGCGAAAGTATGGTGAATTTGATATGGTGTGCTGCCAACACTTCTAGTGTTTCTGTATTTACCGCTGTTTCACCCAGCCACATGCCTTCAGGCTCACGATCAAATCTCGACCTGAAATCCTCTATACCCCAAATTATCTGCGTTTCTTTATCTCGTTGGTTGGCGAGTGGCATGATCATGTGGTTATATGCCTGGGCTAGTGCTGAGCCATGCCCTGAGAAATTTGCTATACTGTCTTTATCAGCCTGAAGAATGGCAGCATAGGTTTCCGGTGCCTCATTTTGCATCCAGGCCAGAAGCGTGGGGCCCATATTGAAGCTCATCCAGGCATAGTTGTTAATAATATCCACCACCTTACCCTCTTCATTCAGTATTCTCGATGCAGAGTTTCTTGCATAACATTCAGCGTTGATCCTATGATTCCAGTCATGGTAAGGATAAGCTGAGTCTTGTATTTCTACCTTGTTTAGCCACGGGTTTTCCCTGGGGGGCTGGTAGAAATGGCCGTGTATACACAAGTATTTTTTTATATCGCTCATTGGGCTATGAATTTTCACTCTTGTAGAGTATCATTGATTCCGGGGCTACAGTAATACGCTCACCTTTCTGAAGAAGGACTTTACTCGTGCACCCTTTTCCTCGCCAGTGTTCGTCGGATGATGAACATACCTTGTACCACATTTCCGTGAAGCCAGGTGTGTTAACATACTGCGGTTCCTTACTAAAGTTAAATACTACCAGCAGGATACCAATGCCAGGACGGGCATCTTTTGATCTCACCATCAGCAGTTTTTGCTGCTCATGAACTTCTGTATCCAGGTGTCTTTTAAAGAAGACAGAGAACAGACCCTGTTTGCGCAGCGATATCAGATATTGATAGTAAGTAAATAATGCACGCTGCTCCGGATGCTGATGGAAATTCCATTTGAGTTTTGAGTGGTTATAGGTTTCCTTAGCCTGAGGGTCTGGCATCTTCCTTTTCGATTTTAAGGCCTTAAACGCCTTGGAGCGGCCCTTTCTTACGGCCTCAGCTAAATCAGAGTCTCCATGATGGATAAAGTATTGAAAAGGGTGGTTTTCTCCGTATTCTTCTCCCATGAATAGCATGGGTACGTAAGGCGATACAAGCATAATGCCTGCCATTAGCTTCAGCATTTCAAATGAAACGAGTCCGGCAACTCTTTCCCCCAGCATTCTATTACCTATCTGGTCATGGTTTTGAATACAAACTATAAATCGACTTGAGGCCATTGATTGAGGGCTGTTCCCAACCGTTTTTTTTCTGAAAGAGGAATATTCCCCATCATAAACGAAACCTTGTCTGAAAGCTTTAGCCAGGTGATTGATCTTTCCGTAGTCCTGGTAATATCCATCTTTTTCACCAGTAGCCAGGGCATGTACAGCATGGTGGAAATCGTCTGTCCATTGAGCATCCAGACCATAACCTCCTTTTTCATAGGGCTCCAATATCCTGACATCGTTCAGTTCACTTTCGGCTATTAAGAAATATCTTCTCCTGTTTTTTATCTGTAGTTCATCGATACTTTGCCGCAGTTCTTTCAGGAAGTGATATGCACTATGGTCAATTATAGAGTGAACAGCATCTAGCCTTAAACCATCAATATGATAATCATCCAGCCACATGAGGGCATTTCTCAAGAAATATGCTTTTACGTGATCACTATAGGCATCATCAAAGTTTAATGCCTTGCCCCATGGTGTTGAGTATTTGCCAGTGAAATAAGGGCCATATTCGGCCAGATAATTCCCTTCCGGCCCCATATGGTTATAAACTACATCAAGAATTACTGCAATATTCTTTTGGTGGCAGGCATCTACAAATGTTTTTAAACCTGTACCACCACCGTAACTGTTTTGTACGGCATAAGGGTACACACCGTCATAACCCCAATTTCTGCTCCCTGGAAATTGTGCAACGGGCATAACCTCAATGGCATTTATACCGAGTTCCAGCAGGTGGTCAAGTTTGAGTATGGCTGCCTCAAATGTTCCTTCATCGGTAAAAGTACCGATATGGATCTCATATATGATCAGGTCTTTTAAGGCAACACCATTCCATGTTGAATCGCCCCATACATAGTTATGTTCATCTACTACAGCCGACCAGGAATGCACACCGTCGGGTTGAGCTTTTGATGCAGGATCGGGGTAGGGTTTTATACCATCAAGGATGAATCGGTATTTGGTACCTGCCATAATATTGGCGACTTCTTTGCTCCAGTAGCCGTACTTATCCTTTTCCAAATGTACTGCTTTATGGTCAGGAGCCTCAAATTCTACATCCACACTTTTCCGGAACGGAGCCCAGACAGTAAACTGACAGCGATGGCCTGATAGTTCTGCCCCGGTTGCTTTAATCATGGTGAAGCTGTTTTACATTAATTGAATGTTCAGAAATGTAAGGTAACATAATTATGGTGCCCTTAATGTATGTAGAATTAACAAAGGGTGATGACAAATGTTTGACGTATGTATTTCTTATAGAAGAAACCTGCTTGACTATGATATAGTTATGACCTGATCGGTATTTGTTTCAAAAGTTGCCATAACATATTTAATCATAATCTGTTTACTCTTAAGTTATATGGGCACCTGAAAAAGCCAATCGAGTTTTCTCAGTAATCATATAAAAACTTTGCTTTTAACCCTGTAAAACCAATTGTGTGAAAAGGTTGTGGAGAGCCAGTAAATAATTGATGACTAGTGCCCTTGGTACTATCAGTTATTATGAAATGGCTAGATTATATAAAGAGCATAAGAGTATAATGCTGTTGAGTGGTATACAACTAACTATAAGGAGGTACATCCATGACTAAAAAAGAAAATGCAAAAGTAACCGTAAAGGAAAGGAAAAGTGCAACACGCGCATCTCTTAAGAGGAGTGGAGTGGCTACGGTGAAAACACCTCCTGAAAAAATGAAACCTAATATGGAGAAAGGTGTAGAAACTGCCGAAGTGCCGGTAACAGATCATGTTACGCTTTTTTCAGATTATGACATTCACCTGTTTAAAGAAGGGAAACACTATGAGCTTTACACCAAGCTGGGCTCACACGTTATTGAGTATAAAGGAGTAAAGGGCACCTATTTTGCAGTCTGGGCACCCAATGCAGAAAGAGTATCGGTAATTGGAGACTTTAATTGCTGGGCACGAAATAAGCATCCCATGAATGTGAGGTATGATGGTTCTGGTATTTGGGAGTCTTTTATACCAGGTATTGGTGAAGGTACTGTTTACAAATATTTTATTGAATCCAGGCATGGAGCTTATAAAGTAGAAAAGGGCGACCCGTTTGCTTTCAAATGGGAAATTCCACCCAATACAGCATCAATAGTCTGGGACATTGCCTCTACCTGGGGAGATACAGCATGGATGGAGAGGAGGAAAGAAAATACAGGTAAACCTCAGGCATTTTCCGTGTACGAAATGCACTTTGGTTCCTGGCGGCGAGTACCTGAGGATAATAACAGGTCCCTCAGTTATCGTGAAATGGCGGCAGAATTACCTGCTTATGTTAAGAAAATGGGTTTCACACATGTAGAGTTCATGCCCGTAATGGAACATCCTTTTTTTGGGTCTTGGGGTTATCAGGTTACGGGGTATTTTGCTCCTTCCAGCCGTTTTGGTAGCCCGCAGGATTTTATTTATTTGATAGATTCCCTACATCAGGAAGGTATCGGGGTCATTCTGGACTGGGTACCATCACATTTTCCATCCGATCAGCACGGGTTGCATTATTTTGACGGTACATTTCTATTTGAGCATGCAGATCCAAGAAAGGGCTATCACCCTGACTGGAAAAGCTATATATTTAATTACGGGCGCAATGAAGTAAGAGCGTTTCTGATCAGCAATGCCATGTACTGGCTTGACGTATATCATGCCGATGGCCTGCGAGTTGATGCAGTGGCTTCAATGCTTTATCTGGATTATTCCAGAAATGATGGCGAATGGGAACCCAACCCATATGGAGGTAACGAAAACCTGGAAGCGATCTCTTTTTTAAAAGAATTTAATGAAGCGGTTTATGCCCGGTTTCCTGATGTGCAGACCATAGCTGAAGAGTCGACCTCATGGCCGATGGTGTCGAAGCCCACTTATGTTGGTGGGTTGGGTTTTGGCATGAAATGGATGATGGGTTGGATGCATGATACCCTCGAATATTTCAAAAAAGATCCCATACACCGTCAGCATCATCAAAATGAAATTACCTTTAGCGCATATTATATGTTTACTGAGAATTTTATGCTTCCTCTCTCACACGATGAAGTGGTCTATTATAAAAATGCGTTGTTATACAAAATGCCTGGAGATGAATGGCAGCGGTTTGCTAACCTCAGAGCGCTTTATGGCTATATGTATGCCCACCCCGGAGCCAAGCTGTTATTCATGGGCGGAGAGTTTGGTCAAACCTCAGAATGGAGCCATGACCAGAGCCTGGACTGGCATCTGACAGAATATCCCCTCCATCAGGGGGTACAGAAAGAGTTGATGGCACTTAATCAGCTTTATAAAACGGAGAGATCACTTTATGAGATCAGTTTTGACGAGGCTGGGTTTGAATGGATAGACATTCACGATGATGCCAACAGCGTCATCTCATTTGTTCGTAAAGGCAAAAGTGATACTGAGCTGATCCTGGTAATGTGCAACTTTACCCCAATACCCCGTGAAAATTATCGGGTTGGAGTGCCAAAAGAAGGGCAGTGGAAAGAAATCTTCAACAGCGACGACCAGGCCTATGGCGGAAGTCATGTAAAAAATATCGGGGTCATTACCTCGGAGCCCTTTCAGTCACATGGTCATGACAACTCTATTGTGCTTACTCTGCCGCCACTCGGCGTTGTGTATTTGAAGTATGGGGAATAAACAATAGGCCTCCCAGCCCTCCAAGGGTTCAAAACCCATGGAGGGCTTTATTTATGTGTTTGGCTGGATATTAAACTGCTGAATTAATCAACTCTTCTTAAGGGCTTTAGGTCTTTAATATTTATGTAATATTATAACTATAAATTAATAAAAATTTGACAGGTTTTTTTTGGTTAGCCTGCTGTCATTTACTCAATTAGAACTACCGTAGTGCATATAATTTTCACTATTTGCAGTGTTTAAAAATAAATATTTAAACATTTAGTAAAATAATTTCATCTGTAATTAAATAAACCATAAATTGCGGCCGATTAATGGATACGCATTAATCTTGGCTTTAGTTTTACTTTTTTGAATCCCCAAGAAAGTAATTTCTACACTGTTTTTTTATTATTCTCATTATAAAGAATTTATATGCATTCTTTCAGACTTAGTCTTGTCAGAGGCTACAGGGCACACCGTTTTGTTTTGCTTCTGGGGTCACTTTTATTACTGGGAGTTATACTTCCGGGTGTAGCTCAAAATGATCATCTTGCATCACCTCAGGCAATACTGCCGTCTTCGGAAGCCATAGCGTTGGCAAGGCAAGTTGCCATACCCACCGGGAGTTATACAGGGGTACCCAACATTTCCATACCGGTTTATGCCCTAACCGGAAAAGATATTAGCCTGCCCCTGTCTTTGCGATACCATTCTGTTCTGGATCGTGAAGCTTCTGCCAAATCATGGGTAGGAGAAGACTGGGTGCTGGAGGGAGCTGGAGTAATTACCCGGGTTATTAATGGTATTAGCGATTTTGATGCCAACGGATATGTTGGCTCCAACCTTCCTGCCAACCTTGCTGCGGCATCTTCCACCTATATTAATCAGGCTATTAGCGGAACAACTGATACGGGGCCTGACATTTTCTATTTCAACTTTGCCGGATATAAAGGCAGCTTTGCTTTTACTCCGCAAGGGGAGTTGATAACAGACCCATCCAACCATTTGAAGATAGAACCCCTTGCCAATGAAAATGGTGAGTGGATAATCCGTGATGCACAAGGCTATCAGTATACCTTTGGAGGGACCAATGGTATGGAGCACATCAGCAAAGACGGGGTCAATAAGCTATCAGTTACCAGTTGGTACCTGACTAAAATCACCTCTCCTTTGAAGGAAGAGGTTGTTCTTAACTATGGGCAGGCCATTGTAGTAGAAAATGGATATTACTCCGACCTGACACTGCCAGGAGAGTTTAAGGCTAGTTTTGCTAATAGAATTGCCAATCAAAAGCTAGACCTGGCGCGTTACCATTTCGTTCCGTATCTGGAGAGCATTACACTGGATAATGGTACGTATGGTAACAGGTTGACATTCCAGTCTCGTACTACTGAAGCGGGAAGCCCTTTTGGTGGAAGTTTTACCAAAATACTTGAAAAAGTAATAGTAGAAGTAAAGGATAGTGCAGATTGGAAACAGACCGGCCATGTATCGCTTACTATTGGTGATGGTAACCTCAGTTCAGTATATCACTACCATTCTGAAGTTATTGAACAAACGAATGACCCTTCAGGACCATTCAATCCGCTCCCGAGTCCGGAAAATGCCTCGGTACGGGAAAATCTGATATCAGCTACTAAGGTCTCCTATACTACCATTGATGGCAACCGGATGTTGTCAGAAGTGCAGTATAATTCAGGTAAAAAGATAAAATACTTCTATGAGCCGCACGATTTCTCAAATTATACTATTGCCAGTGAAGACCTGCAAAAACTGAAGCTAGGCTACAGACTTGAGCATGTGGCCGTAGAGGGAGCCGAGCCACTCGAAACTTATTTCCACTACGAGGATGATCTGGGCAACTCCAGTGGTACCTTATATAATTTCAAAAACTTTGACTATACCATAGACCGGTGGTATAAAGACGGGAGCTACAGCATTGTTAATGGCCCTGTGACCAACAACCATGTAACCCCGCTTTTTACTACAGTATTAGGAGGGCCCATGGTAACCTACTCCAGCATATGGACTGAGTCGCCAGGCAAAGGAAAAGCCTCTTATGAATATACCGAACCCGTACTAACAACCACTCAGGCAGAAGGGTACTATAACCAATCCTTTGCTCCTTTCCTTTCAGGCCTTGACTTTACCGGAGGTAAACTGAAGGGGAGCAAAGTTTATAAATATGAAAATAATACCTGGCAAGTCGTGCAACATGTCACTCGCACCTACGAAGAGCAATCCCGGCCGGCTTTAAGCGGGCTTAACCTGCTCATGATCGATGCCGCCGGAGATAAAAATGTAGTTAATGCTGCAGCCACAATTTCAGGTAATAACAGCACCGCCGCTACTGTTACTTTCAGAGATATCACCGGTATGCAGGCCTACCAGATACCGACTACCTGGACCCGGATGAGCCAGAGTACGGAAACCTACTCGGAAACCGCTGGTATCTCCAAAACCACAACCACCAGTTTCGAATACAATAACCAAAACTTTACACGCAAAACCACCACCCTGCTGGCCAATGGTGTATCAGGTTATAGTACCATTTCTTACCCTTTTGAATATACCGGAGAGCCTGTATATGATGAAATGGTTTCGCGTAACATGCTGGCCTACCCCGTAGAAGCACTCACGTATAGAAAAGAAGGAGCTACAGAACTTCTGACCGGAGGAGCCATTTCTGACTACGGCTTTTTTGCCGATAATGACCCGGCTAACGATCAACCGGACATGGTCAATGAAAATATCCTTGTCAAAGCAACCTATCACTGGGAAAATCAGCCTGATGGGGCTACTCCGGAATCTGAGATACCCACAATAAGTAACAAAAATTATAAGTTGGGAGCAGCGTTTGAGTACGATGTTCATGGCAACCTGATACAAACATCGGGTAAACATAAGGTAGCAGCGACCGTTTGGGACTATAAAAACGAGCTGCCTATAGCCAGCGTTGAAAATGCCTATGCTTCTGATGTGTACTTCAACGGGTTTGAAGAGGATGGGACAAAAGCACAAGCAAAAACAGGTCAGAAAAGCCATTCCGGAGGGCAATTTACCATACCATTCACTCCTGACCCTAATAAAGATTACATACTCACCTACTGGTATTATAGCAGCGGGCAATGGTACTACAGAGAAAAACCTTTTGCTGCTACTATCAATGAAGGCGAAGCCCT
Organism: Fulvivirga marina; assembly: GCF_016775155.1. GTDB lineage: Bacteria > Bacteroidota > Bacteroidia > Cytophagales > Cyclobacteriaceae > Fulvivirga > Fulvivirga marina. The sequence goes on from NZ_JAEUGD010000043.1 coordinate 124,681, forward strand.
GGACGAAGTACGTGTTTACCCCGAAGGAGCGAGAGTAACCACCACGGCCTACGACTGGAAAGGCAATGTTATCTCAGCAACAGATACTAACGACCAGTCTGTTTACTATGATTATAACAAAATGAATCAGGTCACCAATGTAAGGAACAATGACCGGGACATTATTCAAACCACTCAACATAACTACGCTTACTTTGCTACACCGTGCGAAGGGAGTGAGATAGCTCCTATTCAGGCTAGTTTTAGCGGAGGCGATAATATGACCGTTGGAGTTGGTGCTTATTTTACCCTTAGCGTAGATGCTTCAGGGGGATGCGGGAAGTATTACTTCAACTGGTATACGGTGGATACCAACAATAATCAAAACTATTTGGGAACCACAGTTTCTGGCATTGGTTCCAGTACTTCTGTTCAGTTGAAGGCGCTCTGCAAAGATTTCTTTACGGTTAAGTGCGAGGTTATCGATGAAACCGGTACCGGGCTGGTATCAATCAAAAAGTATATAAAAGTGGATGTTGAAAATGCTGAAATGACCCTGTCTCTTAGCGGAGGGCCTTTGTATCCCTATAACTATTGTACGGTAAACTCAGACCAGATAGCGGTGACCCCTAGTATTACCGGAGGGTGTGGTACATATACCTATTCATGGAGCTACAGCTACTATAACGAAAATACTTCAGGTACCATCACCAGTACGGATGAAGTTTTTGTGGAGAAGTTTCTCGGAGCAGGATCGCTGACCTGTACGGTTACGGATATTTCAGGGCTCAGTGCTACTGTAACGCAAACCATAAGTCAAGATAAAGACTGCCTGAACTAAAATGCTTCCACTGCTTAAAGAGAATATCCAATGATGAATATAAATAAACTACTTCAATATACTTTTGTTTTGATTTTACTCGCGGCTTTTGGCTTCTCCCATGGGGCTAAAGCGGAGAAGAATGAGACTGGCGGAAGCATTGCCTTGGCATCAATGGCATTGGCTGACCCTGTACCTGTCAACAAGCAGCAGTACGGAAAAGGATACGCCAAATTTGAGGCTACTGGCTCAAGCGGTACCTACTACTGGTACAACAATGCCTCTGATGCAACACCTATAAACGCTACTCCAAAGTCGTCTATCGTTGTACTGATCAGCAGCACAACGGTAATGTATGCACAGGGATATATCGCTGAAGAAGGCTACAGTGCCAAGGTGCCCGTTACGATTACCGTTCAAAAGTTTCCAATAATTACAGTTATCGGGCAGGCGGGTATTAATTTTCAGCAAGAGTGGGTAGAGCTCAGTACTACAGAGGCTCATGACCAATACCAGTGGTACCTTAACGGTAGCGCTATTTCCGGGGCCACTCAGCGAAACTACAAAGCCTTGGGCGCAGGCTTTTATACGGTAGGGACAAAGAAAAGTGGCTTTACCAAAGAGTTGAAATCAGACCCGTTCAGGGTAGCTCATATGCTCGAAGATGAAAACAGGACATACTCCATTTCTACCCGTGTGTTGGTGCCAGGAGCAAAAACTAAAGGCGATGTCATAGGCCTTCCGGCAGAAGATAAGTTGCAGTCTATCAGCTATTACGATGAGTATGGTCGTGTGGAGCAGCAAATGGCTATAGGTGCCAGCCCTTCCGGAAAAGACATGGTGAAGGTGCATGAGTACGATGCCTTAGGGAGAGAGTCTAAAAGTTATCTGTCTTTTACCAATAATGATGGCTCAGGTTTGTATATGGAAGACTGGCAGACCAGGCTGAATGCTTTTTATCAACAGGCGAATGATGGCATAGCCAACACCCTGAAACCCTTTGCCGAAGTTGAGCGGGAAAACTCCCCGATGGGCCGGGTTAAAAAATCCGGAGCACAGGGAGAAGCCTGGCAGCTTGAAGGTACGCATACTACCTCCTATGACCAGCAACTCAATGATGGCTCAGAAAATGTGAGGGTATGGAAAATAGATGACATCACCGGCCTACCAGTATCTACAGCGGCCTATGCCGCAGGTCAGCTTACAGTACAACGTATTACCGATGAACATGGTGTTACTACCCAAAGCTACACAGCACCAGAGGGCTATACCGTACTTCAGGAAGCGGCTCTTCAGGCGCAGACTTACGCGGTTTATGATGAGCGTGGCAGAATGCGATTTGTACTTCAGCCTGAACTCGTTAAAGGCCTGGTAACTTCTGGGAGCTATCAACCAACGGCACAGCAAATCGATAAGATGGCTTTTCAGTACCAGTATGATGGTCAGGGACGGCTGGTAGGTAGCAAAACCCCGGGAGCGGACTGGATCTATATGGTATATGATGAGCTGAACAGGCCTGTGTTGAGTCAGGATGGTAACCAAAGACTCGATAACCAGTGGCTTTTTGTAAAGTACGATATTTTTGACAGACCGGTATATTCAGGGGTTTATAACAGCACCTTAACCAGAGATCAGTTACAGGATGATATAGATAACTTTTACGAGCAAACACCACAGTTATTTGAAGAAGAGGGTTCTGCAATTTATGGCTATACTAACAATACCTATCCCTTTGTAGAAAATACACAACAATGCCTGAGTGTAGTTTATTATGATGAGTACAGCTTTCAGCATGCTGCTCTGCCTGAGTATGCCTATGTGCCCGATGAAGAAAATCCATCATATTTTAATCGGGTGAAAGGACTGGTCACCGGAACCAAAACCCGGATATTGGGAACAGAGATATGGATCAATAATATTCACTATTACGATGATGAATATCAGAACATACAATCGGTAAGCAATAACCATAAAGAAGGTATTGAAAGATTGAGCAGTCAATTTGATTTTACCGGGAAGGTAAACCATACGAAAGTCAGTCATATGATCCCGGTTCCGGTTATTTGGAAGAACATGGTCAATGTAGAGCAAACCGGTTCGGTATTTACTTCAACGGCCAGCGTAAACTGGGGAGGAGGAATGGCCTCCGCAAATCAATTGAGAGCTGAACAAGACGGATGGGTTGAAACAACAGTAATATCCTTCGGAAACAAATTTCTTGGTTTTTCCGAATGGGATAATGGTGTATCCTTTAATGAAATTGACTTTGCCATTTATATGAATGGCACGGCACTTAAAGCCTATCGCCAAGGTACTTATCTGGCTACAGTCGGCACAGTTGAGCTTGGAGATAAACTCAGACTGGAAAGAGCCCAGGGAGCAGTGATGATATACCATAACGATATATTGGTGTACACCTTTGCAGATTCCAGCACAGAAGCGATGGTTGTAGATGCGTCTTTACAGCAGGCCGTTGCTACTTTAGGGTATATCAGGTGTTCATTTGGTATTCCAACCCCTGCAGAGCCTCCTTATGAAGTACTCTGGGCCAGCCGACATGGAAATACTTTTAAAAGTGACACGCTTACCAAACAGCATACCAGCAATTCCTGGGATATCGGCGGCTCATACTCATTCAACCGTTTGGACGGTAAAGCTGACGGGTGGGTAACTTTCCCCGCAGGTCAAACCAATATTTCAAAGGTTCTTGGCCTGGCGCACGAAGATCAGGGCAGCCATTACAATGATATTGATTATGCCCTATACCTGAAATCAGATGGCACCATCAGCATCCTGGAAAAGGGAAGTGATCAAGGAAGCTTTGGGTCATATCAAAGTAGTGATGTATTTAAAATAGAGCGGGTGGATGGAGAGATTAGGTATCTTAAAAATGGCCAGGTACTGTATACCTCGGCTACCAGGTTTTACGAATCTCTGATGGTTGACGTCAGCATTTATAGTCAGGGAGGCTTCTTTGCTGGTGTACAAACGTCATTTCCTTATCTCCAGCCAAAATCCTCAGCTATAGACCTGTCTCAGAGGTATGAATATGATCGAGTCGGAAGATTGTTGAAAACATGGCATGAGGTAACTGAGCAGATCCAATGGCAAAAAAGTGACCATATCGAAGAGTCAGGAGATGCAATAGTAAAGACTGATGGGGCCAACTATTCCTGGGATGCTGGGGCAGAATCTGTTAAAGTACTGCCAGCAGGCCGTGTCGCTTATGTTGAAATGACCGTGGAAAGGGCGGACAGAGCGCTATTCTTTGGATTATCAGCCACTAGTGCGAATAGTCACTGGAATACCATTGAAAACGCTTTTTATCTTACCAATGGTGGAGAAGTACAGGTAAGGCGGGCTGGTAGCAGCGCCAATATGCTTGGTAGCAGTCGGACTTATGTGGCTGGTGATAAATTCAGAATAGAAAGAGACGGACTCAACCTCCGTTTTTACCACAACAATGAGCTTATCTATACCAGGATAGGCATTGATGATGTTGATCTCAGGGTGGATATCTCCCTATACCAGCTCGGTAGCAGGGTCTCCAAACCCACCATAGGCTATGGTGAAGTGCTCCTGGCAGCGTATCATTACAATGAGCTGGGCGAATTGGTAGAAAAGAACCTTCACAAAGGGGAGCAAGACCAGTACTTTGCTCAATATGTCGATTATAGCTACAACATCAGAGGGTGGCTCAAGTCAATCAACAATGCCAGGCTGGAAGATAATGCAGACAACAACCCTAATGACCCCAGTCCACTCCTTAGTGAGAAAGATTACTGGGGCATGGAGCTGAGCTATGAAGATAATGCCGGAACGGGTAATGGCAACTATTTTAATGGTAATGTCAGTGCCATGAAGACCAGCTACAATATGGGGATGGGTGATGTGAAAGAGCAAGCGTATAACTTCACATACGATGATCAAAATCGCCTGACAGGAGCTACTTACAAGGCAGAGACTGCGGGAACATGGACCGCCATGCCGGGGTACTACGATGTAGAAAATATCCACTATGACCTGAATGGAAACATTCTGGGTTTGAAGAGATATGGTGGCAGTACACAGAGAACAAAGATTGATGACCTGGATTATGACTACAATGATGTAACAGTAGGAATTAGCAACAGGCTCCTCTCCATCACGGATAACAGTATGGCAGAACCTGCGGTGGATGGCTTCAAGGACAGGTCAGGTGACGATTACACCTATGATGCCAACGGCAACATCACCAGTGACAACAACAAAGAGATCGCCCTTGTCAGCTATAACCTGATGAATATGCCGGAGCAGATCGTGAAATTGGATGGCTCCAAAGTCACTTTTGTTTACGATGCTGCTGGTACCAAACTGTACAAACAGGTATATGACCCTTCAGGTAATTTGGTGAAGAGAACCGATTACATAGGTGCCTTTACTTATGATAATGATACCCTGCAATACATCCATCACCAGCAGGGCCGTATATTGCCCAATAAGTTGGATGGAAGCTGGGAGTACCAATATTACCTGTCGGATCATCTGGGAAATGTACGTACGGTATTTACCACAGAGGAAAAAGTACACAACTTCAAAGCGACCATGGAGACTGAGGAGGCTCATAATGAAGGGGAGATATTCACCAACATGGATAACTCTCGTGCTGTAGACCCTGATGCCGTTTCAGGAGATGAAGTTTCTAGGCTGAACAGTGTACAGATGACCGGGCCAGCGCTTAGTCTGCCCGTGTACCCCGGTGATAGGATAGATATGAAGGTACAAGGCTATCATAGAGGAGGCAGCGGCAATGCCAGCCCTGTAGATCTTAATAGCTTTATTACGGCCTTGGCAGCAGCCTTTGGAGGTGTGAATGGAGGAAACACAACTGAGCAAACCATCTATAGCTTTACAGAGCAGGCTATTGACCCCGTGCTTGGAGGGATAGGACTACAGGGAACACAAAATGATCTGCAACCCGCAGCATACCTCAACTATATTTTATTTACCAAAGACTTTACAGTTCATCAGCATGGGCATACACAAATACCTGCTACTGCCAATACAGTTCATGAGTTAAGAATAGATAATATCACTTCCGATATCGAAGGATTTATCTATATTTACCTGACAAATGAAAGCAATACACTAAACGAAGTGTATTTTGATGATTTTGAGGTAATGTTAACGGAAGGGAAGGTAGTACAGAGCAATAACTACTACCCGTTCGGGCTACAGCAAAATACCAGCTGGACGCGTATGGACCAGACTCCAAACGCCCACAAGTTCAATGCAGCCACCGAGTACAACGACTTTACGGACACTTACGACACGCCGTTCAGGCAGTATGATCCGGCAACAGGGCGCTTCAATGGTGTGGACGCGCTGGCCCACATGACCCCGACACTTACACCGTACAGGTTCGGGTTTAATAATCCTGTTTCTTTTAATGATCCGACAGGGCTGACCGAAAGGCCGGTTATTTTGGATGGGGATCGCGATGGTGGTGGTAGCAGTATTCTTAGTGGGGCGGATAACTTTGGGTCGATGGCTTTCCTTACAGGAAGGATGGGTATTGGGTCAGGAAAATACCATATGAGCAGTGGATATAGGGGATCTGGGGGTTCTAGTGTAGGAGATATATCAGGTAGGTTGATGAATTCTTCTTATGGAGGAACTTGGACTCCTTCTGGTGGTTATAGTTACTTTAAAAGTGATCAGGAGGCTATGGCTGCGGGTTATGGATATCACCTTAGACATGGAACATCTTCAGTTGTAGCTCATTCCGGTGTATCCCGTAAAGGAAGAACTCTTACACAATATCTGATCGATGATCAATATGTGGATATTGACGATGAGGGACAAATGTTTGTTCCATATACTGATATACCTATTAGTGTAACAGAACTTGTTGCAGGAACTTATACTTCTTTAGATTTTGCTCAAGGAGGTAGAACGTTACATGCTGCGTTGACAGATGACTTTTTGACTTCTGCACAATTGGCGATTGCTGCATTGAAGCCCTCTTTTGAAGCTGCGGCATATGATGCATTTAAAAACGGTGGAAAAGGGAGTGTTCCGTTTCATCTTAAAAAGAATATTTTTTCCTCTTATAAGTCTGTTAATAACAATGCTGTCCGCTTAGGAAAAGTAAGCAGTTCATTTGCTAGGAATGGAGCTGCAATAATGAAGGTTGCTGCCCCTGCGTTAACAGTAACAGCTGTTTTTACAAATGGGTATTCAATAGTATCTGATGGGCAATTAACTTGGGGCGATGCTTTTGTGAGGATTAATACTGCTTTACAAATAGCTTTTCCTGTTTATGGAGTTATTTATGGAGTCGTAGATGTGGGTACTTCATATGTGACTGGTACTAGTCTTACAGACTATACAAAAAATGCAATAGATTCAAATGTTAGTGGAAGTATAAATTTAGGGTTCTGATGATTATTTTTAATTACTTATTTGTGAAAATATTAGGGCTTAGAATATACAACTCATCTTATTGGGCTCGTATGGGAGTAGTTGTATTTGAAGGCTTCCTAATACTTCCAATTTATATAATAGCATCCAAATATATTTTAGGTTGTGATGCCTTTATAAGTGAGGATAATAACTTGAAAATAGGATTTGCAATATTTGGGTTGACTTTATTAGGATTCAATTATTACTATTATTCAGTGGATCGTATAAATAAGCTCAGACATAGATTTAAAGAAAGGAGAGTTTGGGGGGTGATTAAATTGTTGTTGATGTTTATATTTTTCTTTTTTTGGGTACTTAAAGCAGGAAACATTATAAGACTATTCTTTGATATTCCTCAATGTTAATCCTGCCTTCCCTATCTGGTCTAAGGTTTAGCGTAGCGATCCTTAGACCAATAATGGATTAGGGCGTCCGCCCGGTGTAGTTTTATTGCAGAGGATTGAATATTAGAGAGATATAGGAGCCTGGGTAAATAGCCCGGGCTTTTTTCATATCGGAATGGGCACAGGAGATAAGGGAGAGAAATACAAGAGCCTTGCAGAGATGCAGGTTTTTTTGGTTATAAGGAAGCCACATTTTTCTGAAAGAACTCTTTAAACTTCTTTTTGGTGAGCATGGTATCAATGATCTTCAGAATAACATTTTTATCGTCCTCGTCCAGCTGGTTGATCATATTAAGCTGTTCAAATCCCGGTTTGTTTTCAAGAGTAACCTCCTGGGGGATCTCCCCTTCAAAGTTCAAAACCTGATCGACAGTCATACCAAAGAGCTTTGCAAGCTGCTGAAGTTCTTTAACAGAAGGTTCCCTGATCCCGTTTTCCAACTTGTTGAGTTAGAAGGGCCAATATTGAGTTCCTCTGTCTGGTCTAAGGTTTAGCGTAGCGATCCATAGACCTAGGGCGTCCGCCCGGTGTGGTTTTATAGCAGAGGATTGAATATTAGAGAGATAGAAGCCTGGGGGTGAATCTCTCTTGGTGCGCATGTGGGGCATGATGGTTCCGTGGGATCGTCTTGGGTGATTTTGTTCTGAGTAACCCGGAGACTCCTTTTACGCTAGATAAAATAGAAGGTGATGGACATGGTTGGAATAGGCGCGGGAATCCTTGACTTTAGTCATGGTGGAGATCAAATTACAAATACTCCTTTCAATTACGGAAGTCTTTATATTGAAGGTTTTTCTGGTTATTCTTCCGAGGTATCAGGTGCCACTTATAGCTGGATGAAAACATGGACGTTTGGAGGTAATCTTTAAAAATTATGAAAAAAAGTTGGATAATAGTATTAGGAGTGATTTTTGTGCTCTTGGTTGTTTTTCATTTCATGTTTTCTAGAAAAATATTGACAAGGGCTCCGTTTTCTTTAAGAACTCCAAATGAACTCCGGTGTTGGGAGCAAAAGCAGGCTAGAGGTACGTTGTTTAATGGGGTAATAGTTTCCAAATACAGAGATGAGAGAAATCATAATCATAAAACCATTGAAGTTAATGACCCGCAAGGCATAATTAAAAGCACTATTTTTGTAGCGGAGAAAACAAGAGCATATGAGGATATACATGAAGGGGATTCTCTTTTCAAACCAGTAGGAGAACTTGAAATGACAATAGTTCGAAATGGAAATAGCCAAGTAAAAGTGTTGGAATACGGTTGTAAGGAAGATGCGGTCGGTGATTGAATAATAGCTGCTATGAGATGACTAGTTTGGGGGTTGTTCAGAGACGTGAACAAACAAAAAGACCTCCAAGGTTTCGAAAACCTTGGAGGTCTTTAATGCTTTATAGCTCTCCAACATCAATCTCCTCTCCAAACTTGTTGAGGAACTTGTATTCCGTAATGGCCAGTGAAGAGTCCTGTACCATTTTAACCCATTTGAAATATTTCATAAACCACTTCAGCCTTCTCGACATGGTGCCTTTAGTGAAGTAGGCGTATATGAAAGGGTGTACCACTACAGTTATATCCTTATCATTCTGCTTCGTCATCAGGTAATCTACCGACCTTTCTATAAGGTCTGAAACCAGGATAGAAGCGCTGATTTTGCCAGTTCCCTGGCAGGTAGGACAAACTTCCTTAGTGGTAATGTTCATCTCAGGCCTTACCCTTTGGCGGGTAATCTGCATCAGGCCGAATTTAGATAAGGGCAGTACAGTGAATTTAGATCTGTCTGCTGCCATTTCTTCTTTGATGACCTTGTAGATCATCTTCTTATTTTCGGCCTTCTTCATGTCAATGAAGTCGACTACAATTATTCCGCCCATATCACGCAACCTAAGCTGGCGTGCTATTTCTTTGGCAGCCTCAATGTTAACCGACAGAGCGGTGGCTTCCTGGTCTTCTTCACGGTTAGACTTGTTGCCACTGTTTACATCGATTACGTGAAGGGCTTCTGTATGCTCTATAATCAGATAACCCCCACCTTTAAGGCTTACGGACTGCCCGAAGGCTGATTTAATTTGCTTTTCAATGCCAAAATTTTCAAAGATCTTGGCTTTTCCGTTGTAAAGCTTAACGATCTTTTCCTTATCCGGGGCGATGGTCTTAATATAAGTCCTTACTTCATCATATATATCTTTATCATCGATATGGATGTTGTCAAATGACTCATTAAGAACATCTCTTAGAATAGATGAGGCTTTGCTCATCTCTCCGATTACTTTTTCCCTTGGTTTGGCTGTTTTAAGTGTTTTTACACCCTGATGCCATATGTCGAGAAGATGACGAAGGTCTGAATCCAGTTCCCGTACATCTTTACCCTGAGCTACTGTTCTTATAATTACGCCGAAATTCTCAGGTTTAATTGATGACACCAGTCTTACGAGTCTCTTTCGCTCGTCGCTGCTGCTTATCTTCTTAGAGACATTTACTGTGTTCGAAAAAGGAACAAGCACTAAATATCTGCCTGCCAGAGACAACTCGCAGGATAATCGTGGCCCTTTTGTTGATATAGGCTCTTTTACAACCTGTACTAGTATTTGTTGATTCCTGGAAAGTACGTTGGTTATCTTTCCATGTTTATCTATGTCTGGCTTTAAGCCAAATTTTTCCAGTTTACTGGAGGTATTTTTTTTTGAAAGCGCACGCTTCGTAAAATCCTGAAGCGAACTGAACTTAGGTCCTAAATCGAGATAATGCAGAAAGGCATCTTTCTCATAACCTATATCAATAAACGCTGCGTTGAGACCCTGAACCACTTTTCGGACAGTGCCCAGGTATATATCTCCAACTGTAAACTGGTTACCATCTTCGTCATGATGGAACTCAACAAGACTTTTATCCTTTAATAGGGCTATACGACATCCGTTCTGAGTTGAATTAATTATTAATTCGTTACTCAAAATGTATGTAATTTGAGATTAAAATTTAGTTTAAAAAAGATGTTGTATAGACGCATAGTCCCGGGGAAACCGGGACCATGATCAAGAATTACTTCTTCTTATGTCTGTTTTTTCTCAATCTTTTCTTTCTCTTGTGAGTAGCGATCTTATGTCTTTTTCTTTTTTTACCGCAAGGCATACTTTTAAATTTTTTGCTCCCGACTCGTCGGGATAGTTAAACAATTTTTTATTTATTCAATTTCTTCCAGATAAGAATCCACGGTAGCTTGTACTTGTGGATCGTCATCCAGCTCTTTTACTTTTATAAATTGCTCTTTGGCTTTGTCTTTTTGGCCGGTCTCCATATAGCTAACACCTAAAAAGAAACGGGCCTGAGTATTTTCCGGGTATAACTCCACTAATTTACTGTAGCGTTCTATGGCTTTGTCATACTGGTTAGATTGCATGGACAAAGCGCCCATATTGAATAGGGCCTTTTCATTTTCTGGATCCTGCTTTAAAATATCTCTCAACATCATAATACCCTGCATAGGGTTTGATGTAGACAGGTAAGTCATAGCCAGGTTATTTTTGATGTCCAGCCTGTTTGGCGACTCCTTCAATACTTTTTCATAATACTCCCTTGCCTTTTTTCCCATTTCAGCTCTTTTGCCGGCATCCATTGCAAAGCTAAATGCTTCATAATAGGTGTCTCCGGCACGCTGCAAGTTTTCCACATTAGGAATATTTTGAGCAATGATTTCAACGAACTTAGCTGCGCTATCATATTTACTTACACTTAGATACAGCTTTGCTAAAGAGTCCGCAAAGATAATACTTTTTTCAATATTTTTACTAGCGGTAAGTTTTTCCTTTAAAATTTTGATGTTTTCTTGGGAATTTTCCGATAGCTCCAGATCATGTGTATTGGTCGGCAAAGGAGTGTCTGGAGGTTTAGTTTCAGCCGGTTCCTGAGTAGATGAAAGCCCGTCAGAATCGTTGTCAACAACGACTTTAGGGAGACTAAAAATAAGCAGCACCAGCAGTGCTGCACTTGCTATTAATATTATCCTTGTCTTTAGCATAAATTTCGATTAGAAATGCATGCAAAGTTCAAGGATAATATTAAGATTTAAAAGTAAAGGTAATATTAACTATTGGCGTCCTTTACTTTATCGCTGGTCTTAATTTTCTCAATAAATACTTTTGAAGGCTTGAAGCTTGGTATATAGTGCTCATCGATTACAATTGCCGTATTCTTAGAGATATTTCTGGCAATTTTTTTCTTGCGCTTTTTGTTTACAAAACTTCCAAAACCCCTGACGTAAATATTATTACCTTCTGCCATTGAGTTTTTAACAATATTGAAAAATGCCTCAACAGAAACAGTTACGTCTGATTTGTCGATTCCGGTCTTCTCGGATATTTCGGATATTACTTCTGCTTTAGTCACGAATAGTAGTCTTTTGATTAACGATATTTAATTACTAGGTGTATATTGGTCAGCAAATTTAGGCTCCATGGGGTAATATATAAAAATTAAATACGCCAAAAATCTAACACCCTATTTTGTTCATTTTTCGACTAAAAAACAACTTAATTGAACAACAAAAAATTCGCTAAAAAGTTAATTATGTGGTATAGTGTGCATAAACGGGAATTACCTTGGCGCAATACTGCTGATCCGTACAAAATATGGCTCTCAGAGATCATTTTGCAACAAACCCGTGTTGCTCAGGGCTTACCTTATTACAACAAATTTGTAAAACATTTTGAAAAAATTGGAGATCTCGCAGCTGCCAGCGAGCAGGAAATCCTACGTTTGTGGCAGGGGCTAGGATATTACTCAAGGGCCAGAAACTTACATAAGTGCGCAAAAATAGTTGCGGAAAATTTGCAGGGAAACTTCCCTTTTGGGTACAAAAACTTGTTAAAACTTCCTGGAGTTGGCAAATATACAGCCGCTGCCATTGCTTCTTTTGCCTATAAGGAACCTGTAGCCGTAATTGATGGCAACGTATATAGGGTATTATCAAGAATATTTGGAATAGATGATGACATTTCAAGTGGAATCGGTCAGCGCAAGTTTGAAAAGGTAGCCAATGAGCTTATATCTGAAGAACAACCTGATGTATATAATCAGGCTATAATGGAATTTGGGGCTACTCACTGCACTCCAAAATCACCGGCTTGTGGTGACTGTATATTTAATATGGAATGCTATGCTCGTATACATGGTCAGCAGAAGGAACTTCCTGTAAAATTGGGGAAGGTAAAGGTCAAAAGTCGTTATTTACATTATCTGGTTTTTAAAAATGGTGAAGATATGGCCATGAAGCAGCGTAAAGGCAATGATATATGGAAAGGCCTGTTTGATTACATGCTTTTTGAAGAGAGTGGGTTTAGGGACTTTGACTGGCTTGCTGGTAATAATGAATTTCTTGACGAGCTGACACCTTATATTAAGGAGGTTAATATTAGCAAGGATTATAAACATGTGCTCACCCACCGGAAACTTTATGCTCGTTTTTTTGCTATTGATCTGGATCAAAAAGAGGAAGTATTATCAATGATAAAACGTCAGGGACTGCGTTTTTTTTCACATGATGATATTCACGAATTACCTAAACCTGTTTTGGTTTCGCGCTATTTGAATGATACTATTTTTTAGTTAGATTTATAAAACATTAGTAGCTTTGCAAAAAAGATAAACTATAATATGTCAGGAGTTAATAAAGTAATAATTGTTGGAAGGTTGGGAAAAGACCCTGAAGTAAGGCATTTGGAGAGTGGAGCTTCTGTAGCCAATTTCCCCGTGGCTACTTCGGAAGTATATAAAGATAGGAATACAGGAGAAAGAAGAGAGCAAACCGAGTGGCACAATGTGGTACTTTGGAGAGGCCTGGCAGATATTTCTGAAAAATATCTTAATAAAGGAGATATGGTATACATCGAAGGTAAACTCCGTACCAGGTCTTGGGAAAAAGACGGTGTAACCAGATATACAACAGAGATTGTTGGAGATAACATGACTATGTTAACTCCTAAAGGTATGTCTGAAGGTGGCGGTAGCCCTGCTCCTTCAAGACCTCAGGAGACGGCTTCTTCACAGGCATCGGCTGATATAGCCATGGATGATGAATCTGACGATCTTCCATTCTGATTTTTAGAATAAATCCTAAGTATTGGAAACAATAGACGAACCTCCAAGTCAGTATTTACTAGCGACCATTTTCAGTGAGGATTCACTGTTTTATTTAATTAGCGGCATAACACTTCTGCTGCTGCTGGTTATGTCTGCATTAATAAGCGGGTCAGAAGTAGCCTTCTTCTCGCTTACTTCAAAAGATATTGCCGAATGCAAAGAAAGCGAGGAGATGCCCGATAAGCGGATAGTTTCACTTATCAGACACCCCAAGCAGCTTTTGGCTACTATACTTATCATGAATAACTTTATTAATGTTGGTATAGTTACTTTGTCAACATTTGTAATGTGGGAGATTCTGGATGCTAAAACTACTGAAGGTAAACCTGTAATTATTCTCACCACCATCACTACACTGGGTATTGTGTTTTTTGGTGAGATTTTGCCAAAAGTTTATGCTACACCTAATAATCTCAGGTTTGCCAGGTTAACTTCAACCATGCTCAAATTATTGAGCACCGTTTTCAAACCTTTATCATTTTTACTAGTAAGCAGTAGTAGCGTTATTGAGCGTCGGTTTATCAAAAAAGGATATGATATCTCTGTTGAAGAGTTGCATCATGCCCTTGAGATAACCACTACCAGTGAAGAAACCACAGACGAGGAGAAAGATATTCTTAAAGGGATTGTAAACTTTGGAACCCTCACGGTAAAGCAGGTTATGAAGTCACGAATGGACATTACAGCATTTGATGTTGAAATGGATTTTCATGACCTGATGGATAAGATCAATAAGTCAGGCTTTTCTCGTATTCCTGTTTACTCGGACACTATAGATAATATAGAAGGGATATTGTATATAAAAGACCTGTTGCCCTATGTAGATCAGGATGAGTCTTTTGACTGGCTCAGGCTATTGAGACAAGGCTTTTTTGTGCCCGAAAACAAAAAAATTGACGCCCTGCTCAAGGACTTTCAGGAGAAGCGTGTTCATATGGCCATTGTTGTAGATGAGTACGGAGGAACCTCAGGGCTGATCACACTTGAAGATGTCATAGAGGAGATAGTGGGTGAAATAAATGATGAGTTTGACGATGAGGATATTGCATATAGCAAACTTGATAAGTATACTTACCTTTTTGAGGGAAGAACAACGCTCAATGATTTCTGTAAGATACTGGAAATTAACCCTAATACTTTTGAAAAGATAAAAGGTGAGAGCGAGTCGCTAGGAGGTTTGTTGCTGGAGATTAATACCAAACTTCCCTCGGCGGGTGAGAAAGTTTATTTTGAGAAGTATGTTTTCACGGTAGTGGCAGTGGATAACAAGCGAATTAAAAAGGTGCGGGTCTTTATAAAGGAAAATGATGAAGATAAAGGAGATTATAACTAAACTATGGTTGGCTTTTTTCATAGTTTTAGTATTGTGGGGTTGTGAGTCTGATTACGCACCCAAGCCGAAAGGGTACAATCGCTTTATACTTCCTGAGCATGCATACCAACCATTGCCCGATACTCTCCCCTATTATTTTGAGTATTCAAAGCACGCACGTTTACTAAAGGATTCATCATGGATATCAGATAAGTATTGGGTCGAGATCTACTATCCGCAGTTTAAGGCCGATATCCATATAACCTATAAAACGGTCAATAATTTGGATTCGCTTAAGGAGTATTTTGACGATGCTTATTTCCTGACAGCAAAACACCAGATTAAAGCCTCTGCTATTGATGAAGCGATTTCAAAGACACCATCGGGAAAAACGGTTGTTTATGCAGAGTTGGAAGGTGAGGTACCCAGCCAGTTTCAATTTATTTCCACAGACTCAACAGAAAACTTCCTGAGAGGTGCGCTTTATTTTAATACACAAGTACAAAATGATTCACTGCAGCCTGCTATAGAGTACGTAAAAGTGGATATAGTACATATGATGAATACCCTGAAGTGGAACAGCCTCAAGGAGAGTAGCAGAAATTAACCGTAAAAGAAATTTTTTGGCTAGTTTGCAGGCATGCAAGGATTCTTTGATACAAAGATAGAATTCCTAAAAGGAGTTGGCCCTCAGAAAGCGGCCTTACTTAATAAAGAACTCAATATATTCACATATGGAGACCTGCTTCAGCACTATCCGTTCAGGTATGAAGACCGTACTAAATTTCATACTGTCAGAGAGCTGAACGGCACCATGCCATATGTGCAGATCAAGGGAAGGATTCGCAATATAGAAACAGCAGGCCCGCCCCGTAAGCGAAGGCTTAAAGCATATTTAAGAGACGAAACTGGTGAGATTGAACTGGTTTGGTTTAAGGGGGTGCAATGGGTGCTTCAAAAGCTGCAACCAGGGGTGGAGTATATGGTTTTTGGAAAACCTACTGCATTTGGCAGTAAATTGAATATAGCCCACCCGGAAATCGAGCTGCTTACACATCAAAATGAAGACGTAAGCTATCTGCATCCTATATACCATACTACAGAGAGGCTCAAAAAAAAATACCTGGATAGCAAGGCTATTTCGAAGTTACAACGGACATTACTTCAGCTTGCAGAGCATAGGATAAGGGAGACCCTGCCTCAAAAACTGATAGCAGACTACCGCTTGCTTTCAAAAAAAGAAGCCTTATTTGGTGTTCATTTTCCTCAAAATACGGAGTTGTTGCAAAAAGCCAGTTTCAGGTTAAAATTTGAAGAGTTATTTTATGTGCAGCTACGGCTGTTAAAGCTAAAGCTAGCCAGAGTAGATAAATTTAAAGGACAGATTTTTCAGGACACGGAACTTCTTACCAGGTTTTATAATGAGCATTTACCGTTTGACCTTACTGATGCTCAGAAACGTGTAATAAAGGAAATATATCATGATATGAAATCCGGTAAGCAGATGAATCGCCTGCTTCAGGGAGACGTGGGAAGTGGAAAAACCATAGTGGCTTTTATCTGTATGTTGCTGGCAGTTGGCTCAGGGACTCAGGGGGTGATGATGGCCCCTACCGAAATATTGGCTACCCAGCATTACCAAGGGCTGAAGGAATATGCTGATAGTATGGGTATCACCATTGCCCTGCTTACAGGCTCCACCAAGAAAAGTGAGCGTAGGATCATTCATGAATACCTGAAATCTGGGGATTTGAACATTATTGTGGGTACCCATGCTTTGCTTGAAGATGTAGTGCAGTTTAAAAAACTGGGATTGGCTGTAGTAGATGAGCAGCATCGTTTTGGTGTGGCTCAGAGGTCCAAGCTATGGCAAAAGAACAGGGATGTTTATCCCCATGTGTTGGTAATGACGGCTACCCCTATCCCGAGAACCCTGGCCATGACTTTATATGGCGACTTGGATATTTCAGTTATTGATCAGCTTCCTGCAGGTAGGAAGCCCATTAAAACTGTTCATCGGTATGATTCGAACCGGCTGAGGGTAAATGGCTTTATCAAAGAGCAAATTGATGAAGGCAGGCAAGTTTATATCGTTTATCCATTGATTGAAGAGTCGGAAAAATTAGATCTCAAGCATTTGATGGATGGTTATGAAAGTATTTGCAGGTCTTTTCCTGACATTCCTGTAAGCGTTGTGCATGGTAAGATGAAGCCTGATGCCAAAGACTATGAAATGCAGCGGTTTGTAAAAGCCGAAACTAAGATCATGGTGGCCACTACAGTGATTGAAGTGGGGGTAAATGTACCTAATGCTTCCGTTATGGTCATAGAAAATGCAGAGCGATTCGGTCTGGCACAGTTACATCAGCTCCGTGGAAGGGTAGGTAGAGGAGCAGATCAGTCGTATTGCATACTCATCAGCGATTATAAACTGAGCAAAGAGGGCAGGGTGCGGCTAGAAACTATGGTGAGGACTAACAATGGATTTGAAATAGCCGATACCGATTTGCAATTGCGTGGTCCGGGGGATCTCACAGGAACCCAGCAAAGTGGCGTGCTTGATCTGTTGATAGCTGACTTGGGAAAGGACGGCAAAATATTACAGGTGGCCAGAGGCGCCGCTATTGGTTTGCTCGATGCAGATCCCGACCTGTCGCATCCGGATAACCGAAATATAAGAAGTCAGATCGAGTCTATGCGCAAAACAGCCGTTAACTGGAGTAGGATCAGTTAAAAGACATTATAAATATTATCTTTGTGTGTCCATTAAAATCGTACACTAACTATGAGAAAAAAAATTGTAGCCGGAAACTGGAAAATGAATAATACCCTTGATGAGGGGCTAAAGCTTACTTCTGAGATTGTTAATATGATCTCTGATGAAGTGAGAGGAGATGTTGAAGTCGTTTTGGCACCTCCGTTCATTCACTTAACTCAAGTAAATAAACTAATATCTGGTGTTGATAAGATCCATCTCGGCGCACAAAACTGTAATGATAATATACAAGGTGCTTACACTGGAGAGGTTTCCGCCAACATGCTGGCCTCAGTAGGTGTCGAATATGTTATTATCGGGCACAGCGAAAGAAGGGAATACTTTAAAGAAAGTCACAAGCAATTGGCGAAAAAGGTTGATTTAGCCCTGGAAAATAATCTTACTCCTATATTTTGCTGTGGAGAGCCTTTAGAGGTTAGGGAAAATGGTCTGTTTGAAGAATACGTGTGCAATCAAATCGGGGACAGTTTGTTTCACTTGCATGATGACAAGTTCTCTAAAATAGTGATCGCTTATGAGCCTATCTGGGCTATAGGCACTGGTAAAACGGCGTCATCTGACCAGGCGCAGGAAATGCATGCTACAATCAGAGAATTTATTGCAGAGCGATACGGCGGACAAGTTTCTGAAAATATGTCTATACTATATGGTGGAAGTTGCAAGCCTGATAATGCAAAGGAGCTTTTTGCCTGTAAAGATGTTGACGGAGGGCTAATTGGAGGCGCCTCTCTAAAATCAAGAGATTTCACTGATATTGTAAAGTCATTTTAATGGGTGCAGAGAAACTTCCGGCAGAGTTTATAGGGGTTAAATTTTCATGTGATGAAGATTTTGCTGAAATCATAATAGCTGAGCTCAGTGAGCTTGGCTACAACTCCATGATGGAAACAGAAGAGGGTGTTGAAGGGTATATTGAAATTGAGAAGTTCTCTGAGCAGGATGTTAAAGACCTGGCAGCGAAGTATGCAGAGCTTACATCAATATCATATTCCATAGAGGAAGTAGAGAGAAAGAACTGGAATGAAGACTGGGAGAAAAATTATGATCCGATAATAGTAGAAGACAAATGCCTGGTTAGGGCTACTTTTCATAAAATTGATAAGAAATACCCTTACGAGATCATTATTACACCCAAAATGTCATTTGGTACAGGGCATCATGCTACTACTTATCTGATGTTAAAAAACCAGATGGAGCTAGACCACAAAGGCAAGCGAGTACTTGATGCCGGTTGTGGCACAGCTATACTTGCCATTATGGCATCAAAACTAGGAGCAAAAGAAGTGGTGGCTTATGATATCGACTCATGGAGTATAGAAAATGCCCCTGAAAATGTGGCATTGAACCAATGTGATAACGTTAGTGTTTTTGGTGGGACAATCGAATCTCTACAACTTGAAGGTAAGTTTGATATCATTTTGGCCAATATTAATAAGAATGTGCTTCTTGATGAGATAAAACACTACCAGACTTATTTACCTGAAGGGGGTATCCTGATACTGAGCGGGTTCTATGATTCCGATGATCAGGATTTGGAGAATGAAGCTTCTAAATATGGATTTCGTTTGCTCGGTAACTCAAGTAGAAACTATTGGTCGTCGTTGGTTTTTGAGAAAAGGTAGGAGAAAAAGTACCTGCCATTTAATTTTTTCGTTGACGGTTGCGTTTACAAGTAATCATCATCAATTGGTTTATTCACAATAATTTAGGAATTTCAGAGGACTGATCATGTGGCAAACTTTTAGATATTTATTTTTTCTGCTCTGCATGTTGGGCTTTAATGCTTTTTCTCAAAGCAATTCCGGACCGGCTGTTCCAAAAGATACAGTAAGGGTGATGCTTAATGATGGGCGGGCTCATCAGGTTTTGGGTATCAGTGATGAATTTCAAATGGCCTGGGTGAAGCTGCCTAAAGACCAGCAAGACAAGATAATAGCGCAGGTTTCCGTGCTGATGAACAGTAAAAACGGTAATAAAAAAACTTACTCTGCATATTTTTCTGCCATTGCGCATGCTGTAAATACAGAGGGGGCTGATGCTCAGAAAATGATTAATTTCCTTAATGTTACTGAAAAGGTGATTGATAACCATACTTTGGAGGAGTTGCTTCAATACTTGCAGGTAACTAAGTCTTTTTTTGAACACAATGCGCTCTATCATGCCAAATCGAACAGGCTATATGTCAGCAATGATGAATATTACTTTGAATATGTTGATGATCCGGCCTCTATAGAGGTGGAGGAAGAGCCTGTTGAAGAAGATCCGTATTTTGATGAAACTGCCGATGATGAGTATTTTGATGAGTGGAATGAAGAGCCTGCCGATGATGATTGGGATACGGAGTGGGAAGATGACAATTGGGAGGATGAAACTTACTCAGAAGGTGATGTTACCGAAGATCAGCAAATGGTGGAGGCCATTAGAGGTGGGCCTGTCCTGCCTGTAGTTAGCGGACCGGTAATCCAATTTGATAACGCCACTTTGAATTTTTCAACACCGTATGACTCCGTTTTTCTGGAAAATACCAAGGGTTCCTTTCTGATATTAAAAAAACAATTTGTCGGTGATGGTGGTAAGTTTGACTGGTCTATGACAGGGCTCGGTGCCGATTCTGTTTTTTGCAAATTTAGTACCTATAGTTTTGATGTAAATAAGCCCAGTCTACAGGCAGAAGCAGTGAAGCTTACTTATAAAGGTAAGTTGGATGAACCTCTGGAAGGAGTCTTTAAATATAAAAGCGTAAGACATGATACTACTACCGATGCCGAATACCCCAGGTTCATGTCTTACTATAGTAATATTCGCGTTAAAAATATTGGCAAAGACCTGATCTACCATGGTGGGTTTTCTTTAAAAGGCAGCAAAATATACAGCTCCTCAGTACTAGGGGATTTTTCTAGAATTGAAGTTCATGATAAGGCTTCTAAAAAATTTAGAGCAAAGGCCAAAATATTTGAATTCTCAGACTCGACGGTCACTGCAAGTAGAGCTTCCATAGTGATCTACCAGGGTAGCGATTCCATATACCATCCCGCAGTAAGGTTTAAATATGATTTTGAGAATAAGTATCTGGTACTACAAAAAGACAAAGGTGGATTTCGTAATACACCTTACACAGCAACTTATTTTAACATAGATTTTACAGCAGATATCATCAGGTGGCATCTCGATTCTGCATCTCTTGATGCGTCTATTCTTGAAGGTAGACAGATTGTTCCTGCCCATTTTGAATCATCAGATCATTTCAATGTTGAGGATTATCGTGGATTGGGAGACCAAATATACCCATTTAATCCATTGGCTTTAGTTGTAGCCTATTCTAGAAAGAAGCATGAGGAAAAGTTCTATGTAGATCAGCTGGCTCGTCACTATAAAAAAGATGTGCGGGTAATTAAAGGGGCCATGCTGTTCCTTGCACAAAAAGGCTTGATTGGATATGATTCTAATAAGGGACTGATTACAGTTAAAGATAAGGGTAAGCATTTATTTGATTCGAAGTTTGGCAAAAAGGATTTTGATAATATCATCATTAGCTCTGTGATACACCATAAGGCAAACTCGACACTAAATTTTGAAGAGAGAACATTTAAGGTTCGTGGTGTAGACGGGTTTAAGATTAGTGATTCGCTGAATGTAATTATTAAACCTGATAGTAGTGAAATCGTGCTCATGAGGGATAGGGATTTTAAGTTTAACGGTAAAGTTACTGCAGGTAACTTTGAATATATTGGGCGTGATTTTACTTTTAAATACGATAGCTTTCTTATTTATCTGAATGAAATTGATTCCATTCAGTTTTATGTTAAAGACGAGAATAGTCGGGGAAGGTCAGGTCGGCGCAAGGTAGACAATGCGCTCGTATCAGTGGATTCTGAGATTACCGGTGATGTTACTAATAACCTTCAGGCGTCGTCAGGAACACTATTTGTTAATAAGCCAGGTAATAAATCAGGAAAGGTTAACCTGCCTAATTATCCTAAATTTGATTCTGGTAAAGGTGCTGTAGTATATTTTGATAGGAAGGAGGTGCTCTCAGGAGTGTACGACAGGTCAATGTATTTTCTCGTTCCTCCCTTTGGGATTGATAGTTTAAGTGGTTCCGACCCTGCTTCTATTGGCTTCCAGGGGTCATTTGTGTCTAGTGGTATGTTCCCGACATTTGAGGAAAAACTGGAGATACAGCCCGATTATTCATTAGGGTTTACGCATGAAGTACCCACTGATGGGTATACCTTGTATGAGGGAGAAGGAAAATTCTACAACCAGTTAACCCTGAACAAAAAAGGCCTTAGGGGTCATGGTCGAATTGACTTCCTTACCACAACCATGGTTTCGGAGGACTTTATATTTTATCCGGATTCGGTTGTTGCTCAGGGAGACTATGTGGAGATCAGTGAAGAAGAATATAATGGAGTTCTATTTCCTCAGGCTTCGGTAAAGAACTATGAAATGAAGTGGTTGCCCAAGAAAGACAGTATGTATATAAGCAACGTCGAGGACCCTATTCAGTTTTACAATGAGACGGCTTCCCTGGATGGTACGGCCATTGTTTCTAATAAGGGAGTTTATGGTTCCGGCACCCTTCTTACCAGAGGTTCTGAATCCAAGTCGGATAGAATTACTTTTAAGCATAATCGCTTTTCGGCGAGACATGCTGATTTTGAGTTGAAGTCAGATAACCCTGATAAGCCTGCACTTTCCGGTGATGACGTCTATTTACGCTTCAATCTGGATGAAAATTATGCTGACATCAGCCCTGAAGTGGAAGGTCAGGCAGCTTTTGAATTCCCTTATGCCCAGTTTAAAACATCAATTACTCAGGCCAGGTGGGATTTGAATGAAGAGAAGATCACTATGAGGAAACCTGAGGACGTACCTCTGGAGAGTTCTTACTTCTATACTACAAGAGAGGATCTTGATTCACTCAGGTTCAATGCCACGGAAGCGGTCTATGATATTAATACGCTGGAGCTTAAAGTTAGCGGTATACCTTATATAGTTGTGGCCGATGCGAAAATCACCCCTGAAAATAATGAGGTACTCATTTTGGAAAATTCCAAAATTGGCAGACTTACGAACACGACCATTATTCTGGACACACTTCATGAGTACCATAGGCTTACAGAAGGGGTTATTGATATTAAATCCAGAAATGAGTTTACAGGTTATGCGACATATCAATTTGTAAATGCACTTAATGATACTGTTCCAATAAAGATGGAAAATTTTCATCTTGAGGAAATACAGGTGGCAAGCTCAAGGAAAAAGGAGGTATTCAAGCAACATACAGTTGCTAATGGTTCTGTAAGTGAGTTGCAAAATATTCTGATCTCACCGGGAATGTTCTATAAAGGCGATATGACCCTTTATGCCCACAAGCCAGCCATGCAGCTTGATGGTTACGTCAAATTGGATCTGCACGAGCCAGGTTATAATACATGGATAGAACACTCCAGTACAGGAGACCAGCGAGACGTAATGATAAACTTTGATAACTCTGTTACAGAAGAGGGCAGAAGGTTAGAAGCAGGTTTGTTCTTCTCTTTGGGAGACAATAGCCTTTATAGTACATTTATTAGTGAAAGATACTCCCCCGATGATGAGGAGTTTTTTGTGCCCTCAGGGATTTTGCACTTTGATAAGAATAGTAACGAATATGCCATTGAGGATACCTTAAAAATGGCAGGCAAAAAGCTTTCTGGTAAAGTTTATCGTTATAATCAGGATACAAGAGACATTCGATTTGAAGGACCGGTTAATTTTATGAGACCTTCAAAAGATGTCTCAATAAATGCCGCAGTGTTAGGTGATGGCAATATTGATCGTGATGAATATAAGCTAAACAGTATGCTTGCTGTTGACTTTTCTACTTTACCAGCTCAGGCTTTTAGCATTATGGCCATGGATATAGTAGACGTTATTAACAACCTTGGGGCGCCTGAAGGTCTTGGGGATCAAACGCAGCTATTGTATAAACTGGCTGAAATTATAGGTGAGAGGCCAGCAAGAGAGTATGAGAAGCTGTCACTAGAGGAGTACGTATCCATGGGAGGGTTTGCCAAAGAGACAGCCGTATCATTAGTATTTACAAATGTTGACCTGAAGTGGTCTCCTGATTATAAGGCCTTTTACAGTGAAGGTAAATTGGGGATGTCCAATATTCAGAGGACGGATGTCAATGGAGCCTTTGACGGATTCATGGAAATAAAGAAAAATGAAGATGGAGGAACCGTATTTAATATTTTCATTAAAGCCTCCCCTGCGTCATGGTTCTATTTCAGCCTGGAAGACGACAGACTTTTGACTTATTCATCCAACGAAAATTATAATGCTATAATCAGCAAAAAGAGCAATGGCTCAAAAGCTAAAATTGGAGATCTCATTTTCTCTCCTGCGGATAAGGCGGAAACTTTGAACTTTATCAACAGGTTCAGGTTAGAATACTATGGGATAGATGAATTTTATGATCTTGACTCTGAGGTTGAGGAGGTTGTGGATGAAACCCCCGATGATGGTTTTGGTGGTACAGAAGAAGACGACGGCTTCGAAGACGATGACGATGGGTTCTGATTATACCGCTTACCTCAAAAAAAATCTGTATATTTGAAACTAACAGTGTAGGGAAGAAGTTATGGACTTACTTCCTTTTTTTTACTTAAATAAAAAATATGGAAATAGCTGCAATAGCAATAGCATTAATTTTAGCATATCTGCTTGGTTCTATACCCACTGCCGTTTGGTTTGGAAAATCTGTACATGGAATTGATGTAAGAGAACATGGTAGCGGAAACCCTGGTGCCACAAATACTTTTAGAGTATTAGGTAAGAGAGCTGGTACAATAGTTATGCTTGGTGATATTATTAAAGGTATGGTAGCTACTTCCCTGGCACGGGTATTATTTAATTTGGATTTCATTGAGGAACAGAACCTGGTTACCTTTAAGCTTATATTAGGTGTAGTGGCCGTTATAGGTCATGTTTTCTCCGTCTTTATTAACTTTAAGGGAGGCAAAGGTGTCGCAACTTTGTTAGGAATGATGATTGCTATTCATTATGAAGTTGCATTGCTTTGTATTGTTGTTTTCCTTATCACCCTGTTGATATCCAAATATGTATCATTGTCCTCCATAATAGGAGCATTATCTTTTCCTGCTCTGCTTTTGCTGGTGCCTAGGTTCAAGACCAATGAGCCATTGTTGGTTATATTTGGCTTTTTTCTGTTTGTAGTTATTGTATGGACACATAACAAAAATATACGGCGTATTGTCGAGGGTGAGGAGAATAAGACCTACCTGATAAGGTTTAAAAAAGATTAAAATATAGTTGAAAGGGCAAGTTTAGTTGCCCTTTTTTATTGCCCTTCCCCTTTGTAAATCGCCTTTCATCCACCCTATAGATACAGTTAAATAATTAGGGAATCTTCTTCTATAGTTGACCGTTTAAAGATTGATCGTCAGAACCTACTTAATCAATCTTTTACATCTTAATAAACTTAACCATGAGATCTAAAGCTTTACAATTTTTCATGATACTGTTGAGTGTCTGCTTATTTTATCAGTCCTCAATGGGGCAGGGAGTTAAACTTCCGCAAGTTAGTCCGACTGCCGAGATAAAGCAGCAAGTAGGTATTTCAACTATTACTATCAATTACTCCAGACCAAATGTAGTAAGTCCTCAGGGGCAGGATCGTACAGGAGAGATATGGGGAACACTGGTGCCCTACGGGTTTAATAATCTGGGGTTTGGTACTTCCAAGGCTGCTCCATGGCGTGCCGGTGCTAATGAGAATACTACTATCGAGTTTAGCCATGATGTTAAAATAGAAGGGGAAGAGCTTAAGGCAGGGAAGTACGGACTACATATGGCTATAGCAGAAAATGGAGCGGTAACTGTTATTTTTTCTAAAAACTCTAATGTGTGGGGTAGCTTTTTTTACAATGAAAGTGAGGATGCCCTGAGAGTTAATGTGCAATGGAAAGATCATGAAAGTACACCATTGCTTACCTATAATTTTGTGGGTGTTACAGATAAACATGCGGTGATAGTACTGGATTGGGAGAAGAAAAGAATACCATTTAAGGCTGAATTTGATACGCCTGAGTTGGTATATCAAAATTTAAAAAACGAACTGCATTCAAGTCCTGGCTTCACGCTTAATAACTGGACAGCGGCTACAGGCTATTTGGTTCAAAACAAAATACACCTTGATGAAGCACTGAGTTGGGCAAACAGTGCTATAGACGGTCAGTTTTTTAGTGAGAAGAACTTTAGAACGCTGCAAATGAAATCCATGGTACTGGCTGCGATGGGAAAAACGGAAGAAGCAGCAAAGGTTATGAATGAAGCCCTGGAAGATCCAAATGCTGCAGTTGAGGATTATTATACATATGGTCGTCAATTAATTGGGAAAGACAAGGATAACGAAGCACTTAAAGTTTTTAAAATGGCCAGTAAGAAGTGGAAAGATCACTGGTTGGCACCTCATGGACTGGCACGTGGCTATTCTGCTTTGGGAGACTATGAGAAGGCTCTGAGATTTGAAAAAGAGGCTCTTGCCAAAGCCCCGGAGAATAGCAAGGTTTTCCTTAAAGGGTATATTAAAACGTTGGAGCAGAAAAAAGATTTTAATTAAACCACTCACAGGTTACTGCGGAATATTTCTTCCTTGTTTTACAATGGGAGAATGTTCCGCAGTTCATTGATAACCCAATACTGTGCACACTCCTCTTGTAAATACTCCATAAGCATTGTAACTTTCATTTTATTTTGATCTTTTGAGGTTCAAATAAACCAGTTGTTAATGGAGTTGCTTACCAATCTTTTCTTTGTTTTATCTGTTGTTAGCCTTGTTTTTTTAATAACGGGGCTTTATAGGCCCTGGGTAATGCTTTGGTGGGAAGACACGCAGAACAGAAAAAAGGTAATTAAACTTTATGGTACAGCAGGCCTTTTGTTTTTTGCCTTATACAGGTTATTGGAATATTTTGGTTAGGCCCTTTCCGTAACCGCGATCTTTTTGTTTTCATCTTTATCGGTAAAAGCGAAGAGATAGATATTACCACCATCTTTTAATCCAAGTTTCTTTTTGATAGTGCTGACTTCATCCGGAAAATTTCTAGTTGTAATATTGGCCTTTTTATCCGGTAAATAAGCAGCAATGGCTTTTTTGTTATATGGTACTACATCTATAATGCGAAACCGTCGGCCTGGGAAATCTGACTTTTCTTCCTGGCTGGTGTATAGGTGCGTATGAGCGTGTAACTTTTTTACGTTATAGCTGTGCGCAACACTTTTAAAAGCTCCTGCTTTGAGTATGGAGCTATTGGGCTCATAGAGAAATTTTTCGGGCATTGCATATTCAGTGGCCACATTCCCTTCAGCTGATTTGTGGAAGCTGAAACTTTGCCTGTCTCCATGCTTTCTGATATTGACGGTGCTGATTAAAGGATCTTTTCGGGGAGATTGGCGGAGCAGGTAAAGGACCTCTTTACATTCATTTTCAATTGAGATAATGTGGATCTCATGTACGTACTCAAGACCTTTTATGGATATATCAATGTCGAGCATTGGGGAAGCTTTAACCAAAACGATTTCCGTTTTGTTTAGTAAGTCTGGCAAAATTTTGATTATGTCAGGCTCACAGTCTTCGAATCTGAAAACCCTTTGAGCATTTTCATCTCTTCTGGCCGGGTCTAGGTAAATAACATCAACTTTGGAAGCGTGTTTAAGAAAACCTTCCGCTTTCTCATTTTTACAAATAATGTTTGTTGCTCCCAAGGATTGGAGGTTGCCTGAGGTAGTTTCCGCAAGCTCTTCATTTTGCTCAATGTAGGTGACCTGCTCAAAATTTTTACTTAAATAATACGTATCAATACCGGCACCTCCGGTCAGGTCTATAAGCGATTTACCTCTTACTAATTCAGCTTTGTATTTAGCAGTAATTTCTGACGAACATTGCTCCATGGAAATGGGTGGTGGGTAAATCAGACCTTCTGTATCATACCATTCAGGTAACTTTACCTTTGCTTTTTGACGAGCAGTGATTTGAGCAGCAATTGATTTAATAGATACACCATGAACTTCCTTGTACTTAAGAATAAGCGCTATGGGATCATCTTTCTCGTGATCTTTGATGAACTGCTGTACATTTGGTTTGAGCAAATCCTTCATTCAATGGCTTGATATAGATATAAAAAATGCCATTCCTGGCTACAAGAATGGCATTGGCTTATTTTATATTAATAATTAATACACAAGATTATTTGCAGCTAGAAATTCTGCTATCTGAACAGCATTAGTTGCGGCACCTTTTCTCAGGTTGTCAGCTACAACCCACATGTTTAAGGTGTTCGGTTGAGAATCATCTCTTCTAAGCCTTCCAACAAATACTTCATCCTTACGGTGTGCATTAAGAGGCATAGGGTAAACAGCATTTTTCACATCGTCTTCAAGTACTACTCCAGGCGCATGGTTCAAAAGTTCTTTTACTTCTTCCAGGTCAAAGTCCTTGTGAAATTCAACATTTATGGATTCAGAGTGACCTCCCATTACGGGCAATCGTACTGCAGTTGCAGTAATGGCAATGCTATCATCACCTAAAATTTTTCGGGTTTCATTTACCATTTTCATTTCCTCTTTGGTGTAGCCATTATCCAGGAATACATCAATATGAGGCAATACATTCATATCAATTTTGTGAGGATATACTTTTTCACCGTCAACACCATTTCGCTCATTCATAAGTTGATCAACTGCAGCTTTACCTGTACCGGTTACTGATTGATAGGTTGAGATAACCAACCTTTTTATACCATATTTTTTATGTAATGGAGCTAAAGCCATTACCATCTGTATGGTTGAACAGTTAGGGTTGGCAATAATCCTGTCATCAATCCTTAGTTCTTCTGCATTAATTTCAGGAACTATCAGCTTGTGATCAGGGCTCATTCTCCATGCGGATGAGTTATCTACTACAATACATCCCACTTCCGCAAATTTCGGCGCCCACTCCAGTGAAGTGCTTCCTCCTGCGGAAAAAATAGCAATATCTGGTTTACTAGCGATGGCTTCTTCCATGCCAATAATCTTGTAGGGTTTACCCTTGAAGGTTTGAGTCTTTCCAACCGATTTGGCAGAGGCTACCAAAAACAATTGATCAAATTCAAAATTTCTTTCTTCAATTACCTGCAGAACTTCCTGTCCTACTAGGCCCGTTGCTCCTACAATGGCTAGTTTCATTTTAATAATAATTTTAATTGGTTGAAACTGAAATAATTCTGTATCCCGAAAGATATTAGAGCCATATCCGTTTCATGTTGACATAAATATGTACTCAAAAATACTATTTTTGTTTTTTACCCCTATTGTTAATATGAATTAATTGTCTTGTTAGGTCATTATAAGCTCTTTTTAGCATTCCTGTTCCTCTTTTTGGTTAAGTTTCCCTGTCAATCACAATTTACGGATGATTTTTCTGACGGGGATCTTTCTATCAGCCCTGCATGGAGCAGTTCAAACCAATCAGGTGCAGGATTTGATTTTTATACTGCTGGCGGTGAGTTGCAAAGTAACGGTCCAGAGGCTTCAGCTACCCTGTGGATCAGCACAAATGGTGTGCCCGATGTAACTCAGCAAGAAGTGGCATGGGAGTTTAAAGCAAGATATGAAGCTTCTCCTAGTAGTTCTAACAATGTGGAGATTTACCTTTTGAGTAATAGCAGCGATTTAACAAATGCTGAGGAGGGTTACTTTATCCGTCTTGGAGAGTCTGGAAGTGGAGATGGCATTGATTTATTTAAAACTGGCTCGACCACTCCTTTAATTTCTGACCCAAACCCTTCTGTAGCTACAGGTTTTAATGTGAATATACGTATAACTAGAAAAGCCTCTGGCCAATGGGTACTAGAGGCAGACACATCAGGAGGTGAATCTTACAAAGCTATTGGAACCGCTGTTGATGAGGAGTTTATTAATGGGGCCTATTTTGGTTTTAAAGTTGAGCATTCAAGCACTAAAAATCAGGCTTTTTATTTTGATGATGTAGCTGTTACGTCAAAGGACACAAAAGCTCCGGGCTTAGTATCAACCGAAGTTGTTTCCAGTACCCGGATCGACCTTTTCTTTTCAGAAAATATAGATACGCAAACAGGTGAAGATGCAAGTAATTATTTTGCTGATAGTGGTATAGGCTACCCGGCATCAGCCAGGGTTGATCATGTAAATCCTAGTATTGTTCATTTAGACTTTGTAAGCAGCTTCCCTGTCGGAAGTCCCGTGAAAATTAGCATTACAGGTATTCAGGATCTTTTTGGCAATATGGTTTCATCGATACTTTCTGAGTTCCTCTACTTTGTGGAAGAAGTGGCGGAGGTCAAGGATGTTATTATTACTGAAATATTGGCAGACCCAAGTCCTCCTAATGACCTGCCAGATAAGGAGTTTGTTGAAATTTATAATAATAGTGATAAGATTTTTGGCCTCAGCGGTTGGCATTTTTCTGATTTAAAAGAACGGGGGGCATTGAGTAACCACTATCTATTTCCTGGAAAATATTTAATTCTTTGTCCGAAAGAGGCTGTTGAAGAGTTTGGGCAATATGGAGCAGCAATGGGGTTGGATCCCTGGCCTACGCTTAACAACGGAGAAGACTTCATAGTCATAAAGGATAACGATGATCACACCATAGATTCAGTGCATTATTCAAAAAGTTGGTATAAAAGTTCTTCGAAGTCAGACGGTGGCTGGACACTTGAGCTTATTGACCCTGATAATCTATGCAGTAATGGCAATAACTGGACGGCATCAGAGCATCTTTCAGGGGGGACTCCCGGCATTACAAACTCTGTTCTGAGTCAAAACCCTGATCTTACGTCTCCCGAGTTGATTGAAGTACTGGGTCTCAGGCCGGACTCGGTGGTAGCTAGGTTTAATGAAGTGCTTGATACTGAAATTACTCCTGATAATTTTGTGATTACTCCCTATATTGATATATCAAATGTAGTACTGGGCGATAGCTTTACAGAAGTAGACTTGAAGCTTTCAGGGCAGCTTCATGGCAATACGGCATATACCCTGGGAGTAAAAGGGATCAAAGACTGTAGTGGCAACTTTGTAAGTTCTGAGGAAGCGCTGGAGTTTTATTTGACCGAGCCGGCAGATAGCTTGGATATAATTATAAATGAGGTGTTGTTTAACCCTTATTCAGGCGGCGTTGATTTTGTAGAACTTTATAACAACTCATCTAAACATATCAATCTCAAAGGGAGGTTAATGGCTAATGGGGTGAAACAGGATGGTCAATACTTTCTAAAAGAAATTTTCCCTGCTGCAGTCAGAGATGTGGTGCTGGAACCTCATAGCTATATAGTAGTTACCGAAGATGCCATTAGGGTGAAAGAACAGTATCCTATGTCGGAAGACAGAAACCTCAATGAGGTTAAAAAACTTCCTGCTTACAATGATAATGGTGGTGTTGTCATACTCATCAATCAGGATTCTGCTGTGCTGGACCTACTGGAGTATTCAGAGGAGTGGCAATTTGAGTTGCTGACAGATAAAGAAGGGGTTTCTTTGGAAAGAGTATCTTTTACGGCGCCTACCAATGATGGTAATAACTGGAAGTCTGCAGCTTCAACTGTTGGTTTTGCTACCCCGGGATATGTTAATTCTCAAGTAAAAACAGGTGTACAGGTTGTTAATGGAAATATCGTTGCCGATCCGAAAGTTATAATTCCTGATGGATCTGGTCAGAATGATTTTACAACTATAACTTATGCATTCGACCAACCGGGATATGTTGCTAATTCGCGAATAGTAGATGCATTTGGGAGAACAATTAAAACCTTGGGAGAGAATGATTATTTGGCTACGGAAGGGTTTTATACCTGGGATGCAACAGATGATTCAGGAGCAAAAGTAAGAACAGGCTATTACCTGGTTTACCTTGAGGTTTTCAACCTGAACGGAGATCTGTTACAGTTTAAGGAAAAGGTAGTTGTAGGAACAAAGTTTTAGTGGGTGATGCACAAAGGATTGGAAATAAGCTTCTTTGAAATTTAACTAATTTTAAGATTACATTTAAATTTTCCTTTAAATTTTAAATTCAATTCTTAAATACAAACTTTAGTTAAAAAAAAATGCTTTATTTATAATACCTATAAACCTAAAACGTGCTATAGTTATGAATTGTGTTATTGACAAGTCAATCCTGTTTCATTTGAGGCAAGGGAAAAAGGCTGAAGTAATCCGAAGGTATATCAAAATGAAATACCGTGTTAATATGGATATTTCTGCTTTAAAGGAGCGAGTTAAAAATCTCAACTCTCAATTAGAGTTGACTTAGAACTTATTCCTTGTATATCTTAACTACGGGGTTATTCTCTTCACGGATATAACCCCTGTACATTCCTGATGTATTAAATGGCATAGCTATATTTCCCTGCCTGTCTAAAGCTATAACTCCACCTGATCCCCCTTTTTGAACAAGATGATTCATCACCACTTCATTAGCGGCGTCTTGAATGCTCAGACCTTTATACTTCATTAAGGCAGCTATATCATATGCTACTACGTTTCGGATAAAAAATTCACCATGTCCGGTTGCCGATACCCCGCAGGTGGCGTTGTCAGCGTAAGTTCCTGCGCCAATTACAGGCGAATCACCAATGCGGCCATATCGCTTGTTTGTCATGCCTCCTGTTGAAGTTCCTGCGGCTATATTGCCGTAAGAGTCTAGTGCTACACAACCCACAGTGCCAAATTTGTAATCGGGATATTTTTTGAGGAAGGCCGTGATATTTTCTTCTGCTTTTATCTGTTGCAGTTGCCTATAGCGATTTTCATCGTAGAAATATGAGGGGTCGACTATTTCCAGGCCTTGTTCTTTGGCAAATTGTTCAGCTCCTTTGCCTGCCATCATTACATGAGGTGATTTTTCCATAACAGCTCTTGCTGCCATAATAGGGCTTTTTACATTGGTTACCCCGGCTACAGCTCCAGCTTCACTAGTTTTGCCGTTCATGATAGAGGCATCCATCTCATTTTTGCCTTCATTGGTAAATACGGCTCCCCTACCTGCGTTGAACAATGGAGATTCTTCCAGTATTTGTATAGTGGTTGTAACGGCATCGAGGCTCGTGCCTCCGTTTTCAAGCACAGCATATCCACTGTTGAGAGCCTCCTCAAGTTTGGCAGTATATGCAGCTTCTTTTTCAGCACTCATGTTTTCTTTCTTTATGGTTCCTGCTCCTCCATGAATGACTAGTGTAATGGGGCCTGGCTGTTCTGTTTTTCCTATTTCTACTTCCTTGCCGATGACCTTTTCTTCCTTTTTGGGGGATTGACAAGCAATCGTGAAAAGTAAAAAAATGAAGATATAAGATTTAACAACTTTCATAAACTGAATAAATTTTTGTTGGTTTTATGGCACTATTTTAAACTAAATTTGTTTAGACCTGAAACAATTTATTCAATATAATCTTTTTTGTTTTGGGTTCCATAAACTATTTTTAGGCGGTTTTATTGGAACCGATGTATTTAACTTAAATTTTAGCATAATGAGTAACGAAGAAAAGACCAGGTATTCAGAGGCAGAGTTAAATGAGTTTGAAGAACTCATTATCGAAAAATTAGAGAAGGCCAAAAATGAGCTTAAAATATTAAAAGAAACCCTTAACAAAAGCAATGATGAGGGGACAGACTCTACTTCCGGGAATACAAAAGTGTTGGAGGATGGTGCTGATACAGCCGAGAAGGAAAACCTGAGTCAGTTGGCGGCGCGTCAACAGAAGTTTATTAACAACCTGGAAAGTGCCTTAGTAAGAATTAAAAATGGTACTTACGGTATCTGTTCTGTAACCGGCAAACTCATTTCTAAGGATCGTTTACGTGCAGTACCTCATACTACTCAATCTATTGAAGCTAAACTGAGTCAGCAGAGCTAATCCGTGGATTTTCTTCAGAATCATATAGAGGCATTAATATTCTGTTCGCCCAACCCCATAAAGGTAAAAGAACTTAAGGCTTGTCTCTCAGAGATGTTTGAGGCAGATGTGCCAGAGAAGGATATAGAAGAGGCTTTAAAAAGGCTGGAAGCAAAATTTGAGTCAGAAGAATTCTCTTTTGGGTTGAGTTCTTCCGGAGGGGGTTATCAATTTTTGACTAAGCCAGCTTACCAGGCCAGTATAGGTATTATGCTTAAACAGCAATCAAAGA
This sequence comes from Fulvivirga marina, assembly GCF_016775155.1. GTDB lineage: Bacteria > Bacteroidota > Bacteroidia > Cytophagales > Cyclobacteriaceae > Fulvivirga > Fulvivirga marina. The sequence goes on from NZ_JAEUGD010000043.1 coordinate 158,760, forward strand.
GACGATTGTCAACATCTGCTTTGGAAACTCTTTCGATCATAGCTTATAAGCAGCCTGTAACAAAATCAGATGTTGAAAGCATACGTGGGGTAAACTGTGACTATGCGGTTCAAAAGCTTTTAGAAAAGGGCTTGTTGGAAATTAAAGGAAAATCAGAATCAATAGGAAGGCCGTTGCTATATGGTACTAGCGACTTCTTTATGGAGTACTTTGGTATAAATAGCCTCAACGAGTTGCCAACACCAAAGGATTTTACTCCTGCAGATGATAATTCAATTGGAGAGGAGTCAGAAAATTAACCTCTACATCAACTATTAAATCCAGTAGTGATACTGCGTTATTCTTATGAAAAAATCAGGAAAACCAGATAATAATCGTGGCAGGTCAGGAGGTAAGGCTAAAGCAATGCCGAAATCACGCTCTGCAAAAGCAGAGACTCCGAAGCAGAATGCAGCCAAAGAGACCCGATTAAATAAATATATTGCCAACGCCGGAGTTTGTTCACGACGCGAAGCAGATAAGCTCATTGTAGCCGGTGAGATCAAGGTTAACGGGCAGGTAATCACTGAACTCGGTTACAAAGTTGAACCTACTGACAAAGTTGTTTTTAAAGGTAGAAAGCTAAGTCCGGAGAAGCCTGTCTATGTACTTCTCAATAAACCCAAAGACTTTATTACCACCACTGACGACCCGGAAAATCGCAGGACTGTAATGGAGCTGGTGAAAAATGCTTGTGAAGAAAGAATTTACCCTGTAGGTAGACTTGACCGCAATACAACAGGCCTTTTACTTTTTACCAATGATGGTGAATTGGCCCGAAAACTAGCACACCCATCCCACAATGTGAAAAAGATCTATAAGGTCGAGCTGGATAAGAGTATAACCAAGGAAGACTTTGCAAAGATTGAGCAAGGACTTGAATTAGAGGATGGACTGGCTATGGTGGATGGCTTGGCTATTGTTGATAACAATAAAAAGACGCTCGGGATTGAAATTCATATTGGTAAAAACCGTATTGTAAGACGAATTTTTGAGCACCTTGGCTATGAGGTAATAAAATTAGATAGAGTAATGTATGGTCCTTTGGATAAACTTAACCTTCCGAGAGGTAAGTGGAGATTCTTGTCCGATAAGGAAATAGCGAAGCTTAAGAGACTCAATTAGGTTTTTGTAATGCCTGATTTGTCTATTTGAGTGCTTCACACTCATGTCAGGGTTCCAGATCAGGTATTACTACTTTAAAGGTTGATCCTACTCTGGGAGCTGATTCCAGCGTTATTGTTCCGTTGAGCTTTTTAACAGCTTCTTTTACAATAAACAGCCCCAAACCGGAGCCTTGTGAGTCGGTAGAAGCTCTGTAAAACATATCGAAAACTTTTGCCTGATCTTTAGGGTCAATACCGCTCCCATTGTCCGCTATAGTTATTCTTGCCATCCCGCCGGATTTATGAAAGCTTACTCTTATATATGGGTCAGCTTTGGAAAGGTCATGGTATTTGACAGAATTAGAAATGAGGTTGTTTAAAATAGTTACTAGCCTGTCTTTATCACCATTGAGCAGGTTTTTCTCATTAGGAATATAGTCCAGCCTGATGGCTGAAGCACCTTTGACAAACTTGATGGAACCAATTACATCGTCAAGTAATACATTAAAATTAAGTTTTGTTATATTCAGTGTCCTCTTGCTATTTTTTGAATAATTAAGAATGTCGTTAATAACCTCATCCAGTTTTTGGATTCGACCCTCTATCCTTTCAAATATCTCCAGGGTTTCCTGGTCTTTGCTTTGATGTTTTGCAAGATAAGTCAGGCCAAGTATTGAAGCTATTGGAGACCTTAGGTCATGAGAAGTGCTGTAAAAAAAACTGTCAAGATCAGCGTTGGCCTTTTTAAGGTCTCTCCGCTCGTTTTCTAATAACCAGATAACCATTCCCATGCCGATAAGAGCTTGTAGGAAAAAGTCAAGAAGACCTAAGTGTGTTATGTATGTGAATTCATATTCGATGCCTAAAAGAGGCAGAAGGCCTACGACAAAGTAATTGATTTGCTCAAGACCGAAAATTATAAATGCAACAGTTAGTAATTTTTTGCCAAGACCTTTAGAGGTGGATTTTGTGGTTATTATCCAGATTCCTGTCGCGAGAAAACCTATGCCAGTAATAATTGCTCTGATGCCCACTCTTGCAAAAAATCTTTCCTCAGAAGCATTTGCTCCATTCAGGAATACTATACTTGAGAGCACTGCTAGAGCAACAGTCAAAAGAAGAAAAAGATAAAGTTGTGATTTTTTAAACTTCTTTTCATTAATCAATTCCCATGTTCCTACAAATAACAATACGGTCTGGGTGTAAGCAGCACAGATGGATAGTACTGTTAATGAAACCCCAATCGGGTGATGTACTGGGTATACCCACATAAGCTGCAGTATGGCTGCCGCAGTAAGGAGGTATAGGGCGAAAGCCCACCAGCTGAAAGCCCAGATCTTAAGGTAGTGCTTGCGGTATACATTAAATGTATATAGGAATAAAAGTGCGAGTATGATGCACCAAACACCTTGCATCAGATGCTGCGAAAAAAGTCTTATAGAAATCTCAGGCAATGGGGAATGATTTTTTTTAAATTTCTTAAAAGGTAGTTACATGGGGCTGAGTTATCAAGAACTATTATAAATTAGCGGGAAAAATAGTATGCTTGCATACTATTTTTGGCATAAGTATTAATTTTAAGCCTATAATCTAAATTACCAAAAGAAACTCAACTGATGAAAAACGCTAATGATTTAAAACAAAAAAGTCCCGAATTTCTTCGGGACCTTGATGTGGTGCTGAGTGGGCTCGAACCACCGACTCACGGATTTTCAGTCCGATGCTCTACCAACTGAGCTACAGCACCGTTGTAATGAGGATGCAAAACTATATAATTTTGTAATTGATGCAAATAAAAACACTAAATTTATACAGATAAATTTACTTCGAATGGAATACATAGGACAAATAGCATTTGTAATCGTACTTGGAACAGCCATATTTGTGCTGTTTAAACGCATTAAACGCATAAAAAGTAATATTAACCTAGGTAAGGATGTAGATATAAAAAATAATACATCCGAGCGGTGGAAGAACACATTTTTAATTGCCTTTGGTCAAAAGAAAATGTTTAAGAGACCCATTCCAGCTTTTCTTCACCTGTTGATCTATGTAGGCTTTCTGGTCATCAACCTTGAGGTGCTGGAGTTTGTACTGGATGGGCTTTCTGGTCAACATCGTATTTTTGCTCCGTTTCTGGGAGGCATTTACCCGGTATTGATGAATATTTTTGAATTTCTGGCGGTAGCCGTGCTTTTCTCATGTACAGCTTTTCTGATTCGCAGGAATATTATTAAAGTCAAGCGATTTCATTCTCGTGAGATGACTTCTTGGCCAAAACTCGATGCAAACCTGATATTGGTTATTGAGATTGTACTTATGCTTGCTATTCTTACCATGAACGCAGCGGATCAATTATTGCAACAACTGAACCCTGAGCATTATACCGCAACTGGTTCATTGTTCTTTAGCTCTTTTCTAATTCCTTTGTTTGAAGGAATGAACACGACAAGCCTTATTTTTATTGAAAGGGCTGCATGGTGGTTTCATATAGTGGGCATTCTTGCTTTTGCAGTATACGTTACTTACTCTAAGCACTTACATATTTTCATGGCTTTTCCGAACACTTACTATAGCACACTTACACCTAAGGGGCAAATGAAAAACATGGATGCCGTAACTAACGAAGTAAACATGATGCTGGGGATACAGCCGGAAGGAGGTACACCACCGCCTGCACCGGAGGAAATAGGTAGGTTTGGTGCTAAAGACATCAATGATCTAACCTGGAAGAACTTGATGGACTCTTACGCCTGCACGGAGTGTGGCCGTTGTACTTCGGAGTGTCCTGCTAATCAGACCGGAAAACTGTTGTCGCCGAGAAAAATAATGATGGATACTCGCGACAGAGTGGAAGAAGTGGGTAAAAGCCTTGCCGGGGGAGGTAAAGGTCTTGAAGATGGAAAGACGCTACTCCATGATTTTATTACCAAAGAAGAGATCAATGCCTGTACAAGTTGCCAAGCGTGTGTTGAGGCTTGTCCGGTGAGTATTGACCCGCTGGATATCATATATCAACTTAAAAGATATGTGGCTATGGAAGAGTCGGGCTCCCCTGCGAGCTGGAATAGCATGTTCCAAAACATTGAAACCAATTTTGCTCCATGGAAATTTGCCCCTACCGATAGGTTTAAATGGGCCGATAATCTGAAAAAAGAAGAAGCGTAAAAGAATTGACTAATAAAAAGATATCTATAAGCTATGAGCGATAATACATATAATGTGCCTACCATGGCCGAAATGGCTGCAAAAGGAGAGTCTCCGGAAATATTGTTCTGGGTAGGCTGTGCTGGTTCTTATGACGACAGGTATAAAAACGTTACCCGCGCTTTTGTTAAAATATTAAATGTAGTTGGGGTTTCATTTGCAGTGCTTGGTCCTGAAGAAACTTGTACGGGCGATCCGGCAAGAAGAGCTGGCAATGAATTCCTCTTTCAAATGCAGGCCGTTTCAAATATTCAGGTATTGAACGGTTATAAAGTTAAAAAAGTAGTGACTGCTTGTCCGCATTGCTTTAATACATTAAAAAATGAGTATCCTGCATTAGGTGGAAATTATGAAGTAATTCATCACTCCACATTTTTACAGCAGTTGATCAATCAGGGAAAGGTTTCTTTGAAAGGAGGAGGAGAGTTTAAGGGAAGAAAGATCACCTATCATGATTCATGTTATCTTGGTAGAGCAAACAATATTTATGAGGCACCCCGAGAGGTGCTTGAGGCGCTTGATGCTGAGTTAGTAGAAATGAAGCGTTGCAAGACGAAAGGTTTTTGCTGTGGTGCAGGTGGCGGACAGATGTTTAAAGATGCAGAACCTGGTAATAAAGAAGTTAACGTTGAAAGAACTGAAGAGGCTTTGAGTACCGGTGCTGATACCATTGCGGTAGGTTGCCCCTTTTGCATGACTATGATGAGTGATGGTGTAAAAAATAAAGAGAAGGAAGCAGATGTGAAAGTGAAGGACTTGGCCGAACTTATTGCGGAAGGCTTGGGTGAGAAATAAAAGCTAATTAAAAGCCCGGGTTCAGTATCCGGGCTTAATCTTGAAAAGCTAAACAACAATTATTCTGTTCCTCTACTTTTTAAACTCATAAGCCAGTCCAAGCGAGATGATTCCTGAGCTATAGAGGTTAGCTCTTTCTATAATCAAATCCATATACCTAAAATAGCCAACGTTAAGGCTGATGGCATTGTAAACCTCAACTGCAGATTTAATCTCCAGAGCTGTAAACTCCGTACCTTCACCCCTTACAAAATCTACTGCTGCCCCACTTCCTAAAGACTTCTGGAAAGACAAGCCTCCAATGAGCCAAACTTTTGAGCCTATGATGATGCCAACTTCGGTACCACCCATTGCCTGGTGGGTGAAATCAACGCCTTCATATTGGGTTCTGTAATTAAATGTGGAATATACCGATGCATAGGCAGGGATAGGGTAAAATGAATGGGATGCGGCTGCCGTTAACCTAAAATTCCATTCACCATCACCAGCGGGTAAGTTAATCTGCTCAAAGCTATTTTCTTTATTTTGTGCATAGTTATTGGCCTTAGCTATTGGTATATCTGTAACCAGACTTACTGATATAGGTATCTTGCCCTGAAATATACCATACTTAAAGCCAATGGGGAGGTCGCCCAAAGCGGTAATTTTTTCAGTGGTTTGAAAGTACTGATGTTTGATCACGGGTCCATAACTAATTATTGTAAACCGATCGGTTATCCCATATTCTCCATAAAGCCCGGTAACAGACTGTACAAATTCAGAGGTCTTTAACTGTTCGCCGGAAAGGTTGAAATAGTTATCAGACTTGCCATGGTTTGTTTGTACTTTCAAATAGTACTCTCCTTTTTTACGGGTCCAGCCGCTTTGTGCCTGTACCGTTGAGAAACAAAGGAATGCTGCCCCCAATGCCAGGGACATGCATTTGCCTTTTATACTTCGACTGTTCATGGAAGTTAATTCAATTCAGCGTACCCGAAAGGGATATTTGCGGAACCGCACCATAGGATCACATGAGTGAACTTACTGGCTGCAGCTGGATCTAACATGAAGTAATTTTCACCAGTAGAGCTTACGGGGCCGATGAGCCTAAGATCAGGGTTGCCACTGCTAGGGTCAGCTTTATATTCGCTGGAAGTGGACAGGTAAACGGTTACCGTTCCGGTAGCAAGATTAGTAGAAAAGTCAGCAGCAAAATGCAAAAACTGGATGCCGTTTTCGTCAGTACCTAATTGGGCGGTACCTGTACTTCCCGTGTCATTCTGCTCAACAAAAATACCATTTTTTGCTGTCGTAAAGCTTCCCTGAGGCATGCTGGTATCAATTAGTATTTCTTCCGTATCGTCATTGCTACAAGCAATGCATAGCGTGATGGGTATGATTAGTATTCCGAGTTTTTTTAACATGGTTTTAAAATTTTCTGTTTAACATATTATCAAAAGTCGGCTTCAAGTATCACGGAATTATCACGAAAGCATAACGTAAGTCTAAAGCTTTAAAAAGGCGCCAACAGAGTAACTGGGATTGGCAAAAATTAGCTGCCCTGAAAAGGCAGTGCCATATGAGGCTGAAATTCCAAATGCTTTTGTGAAGTTAAAGGCGATCTCAGGAGAAAACGAAGTGTATTCCGTATTGTTTGCAAAAAGGCTTGTGCCAATAGCAATGAAGTTATCAGCCCCATTATCAAAAGACTTAACTCCAAAAAGTCTGGCTATGAGTGTTACCTTGCCTATAGTAATGCCTGCCTCTGCTCCATAACGGAACTCGTCGGAGTAGTCATTGGTGCGGTTGTTAATACCTGCCTTTAATGAAAAGAAAGGGTCAAATTCACCCATTTTAAATGCTTTGCTGACATCAATAGATATCATTTGGTTGAATTCACCATCTCCGGTTTGTAACGAACCATCTCTCCCACCATTGTCATTTCCGAGGGGTATGCCGAGGGTTAAGGTGGCGCTTACAACGATTGGCTTGTTAGTGATCAATCCATATTTTATACTTAAATCAGTATCACCCAAAGAATTTATGGCATCGCCCTCAGCAATGAGTTGCCCAGTTGTACCCGAAACTAGCTCATTTAATGTAGCCCGGCTAAAAAAAGGAAAATAGAGTATACCTGTTAGCCGGTCAGTAAAGCCATACTCGGCATAGATACTGGTATTGTATGTTCCTCTGGTGAGGTTTGGGTCAATCATACCCGTATTGGTGTAATGTTGGTCTGAAACTACCCACCACTGGCTGAGTTTAAGGAATATATCTCCCCTTGGCTGGGGCCAGCCCCCTCCCGCCGAAGCTTCCGTGCTGAACAATGCCAGGGCAATAGCAAAAGTAATTTTGAAGATCTTCATTTGTTTAAGGGTTTAGTTTGCCGTTACCTACAGGTACTACAAAAGGTTTGCAGTAAAATAATACTATGTTATACTGGAAAAGATCTGAGGTTGTACTTATTTCGTAGGACTGCGCACCACTGAATTTTGCAACTTTTGCCACCTCCAGAGCTCCATTAATTGTGTTAATATTGTTGGAGAGGTAGACATACAATCCGGGAAGTGCAGAAGTAGTGTTAAAGTTATCGGCAAATTCCAGGATAAGACCGTTTGCCCCCTTTTTGAGTATTACATCGCCAGAAAGTGGGTAAGAACTTACCGTTGATAATGATGCTGTTCGTTGTTCTACTTCTCCACTGGTTTCGTTGCTGGCAGTTATTTTCAGAGCGGCGCTAATACCCTCCGCAAGTACATTGAGTGTAACAGTACCGGTTTTAAGAGCTGTGGCCAGGCCTGTATTGTCAATCGAAATGATAGACTCATCGGACGAAGTCCATACAAAAACCACTTGCTCTTCCTTGCCGATATTGTTGAAGTACTTTGCCGAAAACTGATGCGTTTCCCCTACTTTTAATGATGTCAGAGGGCTTTCAATAACTATTTTCTCCTCCATTTCATCATCTATGATATCTGTTCCAATACAGCCAGTAAGGATTAATAGTATTGCAAATATTCTTTTCATGATTGAGCGGTTTGGTATTGTGGCAGTTGAAATGAGAAAGTAGTACCGTAATTGACTTTACTACTCAGATGAATCGTAGCATTATGAATTTCCAGAATTTTTTTAACAATGGCTAGTCCTAATCCCGTGTTGTTATTGTCCAGGCTGATACGCTTATCTCCAATATGATAACGGTCAAATATGAACGGGATCTGATCTTTGGGTATACCGGGACCGGAGTCAGAAACCCTGATTTCAACGTATTGATCACCCTGACCTACCTCTACTTCTATTTTTCCTCTTTCTGGGGTGAATTTTAGCGCGTTATCTATCAGGTTTTGTAACACCCGTTCTATTAACCCAACATCTGCAAGTACTAATGTATTGCTCTGGTGTTTGGAGGTTACTAACTCAATATTCTTCTGTCGGGCCAAAAGCTGGAATTTTTGACTGATATCGTTAATTAGCTCCTGTATAAAGAAAGGCTCTTTTTTAGGACTGACCTGCTTAGATTCAAGCTTCGAAAGTTCAAATAACTCATTCACCAGCTTTCTTAGCTTTTCGGTGCTTTCGAGTATGATTTTCAGGTACTTTTCACGGTCCTCTTCAGAAAGTGTTTTCCGTTTGATTATTAAGGTTTCAATGTAGCCATGTATAACCGCCAGAGGAGTGCGCAGATCATGCGAGACATTGCCAACAAGCTCCCTACGCAGGTTTTCCATGGATTTCAAATTTTCAATGTTACCTACAATGGTATCAGCCATTTCATTAAATGCCAGGGCCAGATCATGAATACCTCCTTCTGACCTAACAGGTATCCGGGCACTCATTTCACCATTTTGAAAGCGCTTGACACTTTGTATTATGCGGTTGATGTTACGGGTGATAAGCCAGATGACCAAAAGCCCAAGGATCAGTGCTACAAACAAAGTAGTAAAGATTGCTCTGCCGCCGAGGCGTAGAATATAACTGTTCCTCATATATGCTGATACGGAGTCATATTCTTCGCTTGCCAATACTACGTAAACATATCCCAGGATTTGATCATTCTCCTGTATTGGGGCTGCTGAGAAAACCTTGTGAATGCCGGGGTTTCTTGGGTCGTCACCAACAATGTACTTTTGGTCTTCAGAGCGGATGAATTGACGAACGGGAGTCAGGTCTACAGCATCCATTTTCACTTTTTTGTATGGGGCCACATACGACAATATTTTGCCTTTTGGATCAAGTATATATACTTCTATACTTGGGTTGATGGCCATCATATGATGCATGATGTCATGCGTTGCGCTTTCCGAAAGCTCTCCATTGATAAATGGCTTTACTTCAGTGATGATGTGCTCGGCAATACTTGCATTCAGTGCCTGATTTTTTTCCTGGACATACTTTTCAGCCAGCGTGGCGGTAATAAAAATATAAGAGAAGCCGACAATTAGCAAAAGTCCGACTAGGGTGAGGGAGATTTTCCAAAAAAAACCCAGGCTGGTATTTTTAATTTTCATTTTTAAACTGGTTTATTTCGGAAATCTCATCATTGAACCTGTAGCCTATTCCCCAGGTAGTAAGAATGTATTCGGGGTTGTTCAGGTTCTTTTCTACTTTGGCTCGAAGGCGATTGATGTGAGAGTTTACTGTGTGTTCATAGCCTTCAAATTCATACCCCCAAATGATACTTAGAAGGCGGTCACGTGAATAACTTTTGCCAGGGTTAGAGGCTAACAGGTAGAGCAGGTCAAATTCTTTTGGAGTAAGGTCAATTCTTTCTCCATCCCGTAGCACCTTCCTTTTGGATTGGTCTATCGTCAATGCTCCATGCTTGATTATTCGGGTGTCTTCTTTGGGCGTGTTAAGCATTTGTACCCTTCTAAAAATGGCCTTTACCCGAGCAATAAATTCCCTCACACTGAAGGGTTTGGTTAAATAATCATCTGCACCGGTCTCAAGTCCCAGTATTTTATCAATTTCTTCTGATCGTGCAGTCAGCATCAATATGGGCGTATCAATATCATTGGCTCGGAGGTCTCGGCAGATCTCTATACCGTCTTTATCTGGTAACATTAAGTCTAATATAATGAGGTCCAGAACTTCGGTTAGAGCCATTTGGTAACCTGTATTCCCATTTTGTGCCATTTTTAAATGGCAACCTAAATCGCTTAAATGGATTTCAAGTAAATCCTTTATATGAGCATCATCCTCTATAAGCAGTACCTTTTTCATGTATGATTATTTCCCTAGATCACAAGCCGGACTTATTCCTTAGTAAAGGTATATTTCAGTTATCACAAAAGTATCACGGCAGGGTTTAGTATAAATTTAGGGGGTTATAGGATGGGAAAAAGTCAGTTATTTGACGTTTTTATATTATCTGGCTTGTAGCAAGTAAATTATAGTAACAATGAAGCTGATATGGACGTTGAAAATACATTGGAGAACTAATGCCAACTAATTAAAAATATTGATCAATGAAGACACTTCAATTTAGAAATGGAGATAAAATGCCAGCTTTTGGCCTTGGTACCTGGAAATCACAACCAGGAGAAGTTTATGCTGCAGTAAAAGAGGCTATAAAAACTGGCTATAGACACATTGACTGTGCACCTATTTATGGAAACGAAAAGGAAGTCGGAGATGCATTGGTAGAATGCTTTGATGAGGGTATCGTTAAGCGTGAAGACTTGTGGATAACTTCGAAGCTATGGAATGATGCTCATGGCACTGAAGATGTTGAGCCAGCTTTAAAGAAAACCCTTGCTGATTTGCAGGTTGAATACCTTGATCTTTTTCTTATCCACTGGCCGGTGGCTCTAAAAAAGGGGGTGTCTATGGCTGAGAAAGCAAGTGATTTCTTTTCACTTAATGAGATTCCACTATCAGTAACCTGGAGAGCTATGGAAGCTGTGCAGGAAAAAGGTTTGACTACGCATATTGGTGTTTCAAATTTTAGTATTGATAAATTGAAGTCGCTCTCAGTAGAGTGTAAAATCAAGCCTGAAATGAACCAAATTGAGATGCATCCATATTTGCAACAGCAAGAGATGGTTGATTTTTGTAAAGAAGAAGGCATACTTCTCACAGCTTACTCTCCTCTTGGTTCTAAAGACCGGCCAGCTTTGCTTAAAGCTGATGATGAGCCCTTACTTCTTGAAGACCCTACGATTACAAGAATTGCACAAGACAATGGCATAACTCCTGCCCAGGTATTGATTGCCTGGTCACTAAGCCGAAATATAGCCGTAATCCCTAAGTCGGTAAGCCCAGACCGTATCAGACAGAACTACAAGGCAGCCGCTATTGAACTAGGTCCTCAAGAAATGGAGGAGATTGCTGAGCTTGATCGTGGGTTGCGTTATGTAACAGGTAATTTTTGGGTGGTTGACGAAGGTCCGTACACCCTGGAGAACCTTTGGGATTAAGGTCTCTGTTGCTCAAGCCAGGAGTTGAATATGGGTGCTTAAGGATGGTGTAAGCTGATTCCGTTTAGCAGAACTTAATCCGGGCTTTTGCCGTTTTTTTTCTAAATTTGTTATTATGCTAGTACCATTTGAAAACATGCCCGATGATGCCAGAGTATGGATATACCAGGCGAATCGAAAATTGGCAAATACCGAAGTAGTCAGTGTTAATGATGCAGGGGTAAATTTTTTTGAGGAATGGGCCGCTCATGGAGCTCCTCTGAAAAGCTCTTTTAAAATATTTCATAACCAATTTTTAGTGATCAGTGCTGATGAAAATTTTAACAAAGCCAGTGGTTGTTCTATTGACAGCTCAGTAGGCTTTGTGAAGCAAATAGAGCAGCAGTTAGGCATCAACTTTTTTGATCGCACTAAAATTGCCTTTATATTTAATGAAGAAGTATATCTTGAATCTCTCAGTAACTTAAAAACCAGTGTGGCGGAAGGAAAGATTGATGAAAGTACGCTTACTTTTAATAATCTAGTGTCCAATAAAAGTGAACTGGAAACTTCATGGATAGTTCCGGCCAAGTCTACATGGTTAGGTAGGTACTTCAGTTAAACTGCACGCCAACAACATAATATTTATACTCGTCGTTATACGATTGAGGAGTAATAATTATAAATTTAGGCAAAGGAATATTAAAATATGAATGCGACGTTAAAAATTTCGATAGCCTTTCTGGCGCTTATTCTGCTTTCGTGTAGTGCTGAGAAAAAGGCATCAAAAACTTTTGATCGCGGTCAGTTTCAGTCTACTATTGAGCTTTATGAAGGGGTACTAAAAAAGGATCCAAATAATGCGGAAGCTAACTTTTATATAGCAGAGTCTTACCGACAATCCAACAGATTGCAAGAGGCGGTACCTTACTACAAAAAGGCACTAGATAGAGGTATGAAGAATGACTCTATCCGATTGTTCTATGCGTTTGCTCTAAAGTCAAATGGTGATTATGATCAAGCGAAAAAGGAGCTTGATCAGCACTTGAAGTTGGTTAAAGATGAGGAATACCAAAAAAGAGGACAGGAGGAATATGATAACCTCAATAATTTGCAGCAGGTGAGGGCTAAGAAAAATTACTATAGAGTAAAGAACCTTGATGATATCAACACACCTGCAGCTGAGTATGCTCCTGTATATAATGATGGAGAGCTTTATTTTACCTCTTCACGAGGTGATAGCAAAATATATAAGGCCACAGGTACTCCGTTCACTAACATATATAAAGTAAAGACCAAAGGAGCGAGGATTGATACAGCTACTATAAAAGAACTCGATGAACTTATCAATAACTATAATATCAATGAGGGGGCGGTGACATTTAGCCCTGATGGAAAAACCATGATTTTTGCACGTGGGAATTCAGGAAAGAAGAAGGGGACAGCTGATGTTAATTTATATATTTCAAGTAATCGTCGTGATGGGTGGACGGAGCCAAGAATGCTGAATATTAATAATCCTGGTTACTGGGATTCAACCCCAACCTTTAGCAGAGATGGTAAAACACTCTATTTCGCATCAAACAGACCTGGGGGCTATGGTGGTACGGATATATATTCTGCCAAAAGAAATTCAAGAGGACGTTTTTATAAGGTTACAAACCTAGGGTCTGAGATAAATACCACAGGCAATGAAATGTTCCCATACATTTCTGATGATGGCTTTATGTACTTTTCCAGTGATGGGCATGCCGGTTTTGGAGGGCTGGATCTGTTGGTGGCTAAGCGTAGAAACGGAAGGATTGAAATTGAAAATCTTGGTGAGCCAATGAATACTAATGCGGATGACTTTGGCATGTATTTGTTTAAGGCAGATAGAGGTTTTTTTACATCAAACAGAGTTGGAGGAGAAGGAGATGATGATATTTATACTTTCGTCAATGAAGACCCTGATCTTAAAATTGTCAATTATTACCTGCAGGGTGTTACTATGACCCGTGACGATAATGATAAGCATATAATTCTGCCTCGGGTAGAAGTAAAACTCCTTGACCATCAAGGAGAAGTGTTGGATGAAACTGTTACAGAAGACGACGGTAAATTTCTGTTTAGGGTTTATGAGCATGAGCGCTACAACCTTGTTGGGGAGAAAAAAGGAGGTAAAGATCGATACCTTATAACCCGGGCTCAATTTACTACCGTAGGAAAGAGTGTAGACCGTGATACGCTGAAGCAGCTTGTTACGGATGTAAAATACGATACTTTACTTGTTCTGGAGAAAATTGAGAAGAACAAAATTTTCGTGCTTGAGAACATTTATTATGATCTTGATAAGTCGGACATCAGGGAGGATGCTGCAAGCGAACTGGATAAGCTTGTAACTATTCTGGAAGATAATCCGGAGTTAAAGATAGAATTAAGTTCGCATACCGATGACCGGGCTGATGATAGTTATAACATGAAGCTTTCGCAGCGAAGGGCCAAGTCAGCAGTGGATTATATAATTTCCCAGGGTATTTCGGCCAATAGATTGACTGCTAAAGGGTATGGTGAGTCTAAGTTGATCATACCTAATGCCAAAACTGAAGAGGAACATCAGGTGAACAGGCGTACAGAGTTTAAGATACTTGAAGTAGGGGAGAAAAAGCCGTCTACCGATGATAATAATGAGTTCGATGAGGACCGCTTTTTTGATGATGACGATTCAGGCCAGTAAAATAGAAAATCTAGCTTAGAAGCTGCTTCAGAAATTAATTATCTCATAATTTCTGAAGCAGTTTTTTTATTGACCCCTATTAAACTTCAACGGCTTTGTTTCTGACCGCCAAAGCTTCAAGGCCAAACCAAAGAAGATAAGCTATAATAAAAATCAGGAAGCCGTACATGGATGAGATCATAGAGACTTTTAGTCCACCGGCAAGCATGGCAGGAGATACTTCTCCCATCTGTTGAATAGCTGAGAAAGCCTGATAAAGTCCTATCAGTTGTCCAAGTATGCCAATAATCAGCCCAAATAAGCCAGTGCTTTTAATATAACCCAATCTTGATTTCATAATCAGAGGGTCATAGCTTTTGCCTGATAATAAATAGATGGCATTGGCTACCGCCAGAGTGAAAATTACCAAAAGGACCAATGTAAGTATGCCCATAAATGCGGGACCACCTTCAAAAAATAGTTTTGTCATGATAGTTAAATTTAATTGATTAATTATACAGTTCAAAGCTAGGTTGGGTAGCTACAGTTGGCAATGTCAAATCCGGCTGTAAACCTGTAATCCGTCGATTAAATTGCTCTGATTATCATTAAAAGGGGATATTCGCCACTATGAAAAGTTATGTACACATCATGTTTTGGCTCACAACGCTGATCTTACTATCAGTGGTTTTTGCCCCTTATTATTCTTCATTTGAGGAGAGTTTTTACTTTGTCTCCATGCTTATGCCAGTAGTTACTGGCACCTGTTATTTTTTTAATTACTACTTGGTACCAAAGTTTCTACTTAAAAGAAAGTATGGAGTATTTGTGCTCTACTCCATATACATGCTTGTGGCCTCATTGTACCTTGAAATGGTTGTGATCATGCTTGCATTCATTTTTCTTGCGGAGTATTCATATAACAATATGAGTCCGGTATCTTCAGATGTTTTTGTACTGGCTATTACACTTTACTTTGTGGTTTTTCTGTTCTCATTCATATTACTGATTCGTCGAACCTTCAGTAAAGAGAGAGATATTGATAGCCTTAAGGAAGAAAAGCAAAAGTATGAGGTGGGGCAGTTTACAGTACGCTCTGAGCGACAACTGAAATCGCTGGCCTATGATGAGGTAATCTATATCGAAAGTCTTAGTGATTATGTGAAAATACATCGGCGCACTGGGGCCAGTGTTGTTACCAAAGAGAAAATCAGTAAGCTTGAAGAACGTCTGCCTGAAATGTTTATCCGTATCCACCGGTCATTTATTGTCAACAAAAATGGAGTGACAGCCTATAGCAAGGAGGAGGTTAGCATCGGAGAAAATCAATTACCCATTAGCAGAACGTATAAAAATGCTGCCTGGGGTAAGCTGAATGGAGACTTAACCATTTAGGTGAGTGTGCCCCAGACTGATTTTAATTTGATGTGGCTTTAATCCGTCTAACTCTCATCACTTTTCTTATTTTTGTAGCTCTTCATTCTTTAAATTACAACTATGAGCGAGCGCTACGCACAACGTGGAGTATCAGCATCTAAAGAAGATGTTCACAATGCCATCAAGAATATTGATAAAGGGCTTTACCCTCAAGCCTTCTGTAAAATAGTAGAAGACTACATAGCCAATGATCCTGAGTATTGCAATATCATGCATGCTGATGGTGCCGGAACCAAGTCATCCCTGGCTTATATCTATTGGAAGGAAACAGGAGATATGTCCGTTTGGAAAGGTATAGCTCAAGATGCCATCATCATGAATATTGATGACCTGATCTGTGTTGGCGCATTGGATAATATATTGTTGTCCTCAACCATTGGACGTAATAAAAATCTCATTCCCGGGGAAGTAATAGCGGCCCTTATCAACGGAACTGAGGAAGTGCTGCAGATGCTCAGGGATAATGGTGTCAACATCATTAGCACTGGTGGTGAGACCGCTGACCTGGGTGATTTGGTAAGAACAGTAGTTGTTGATAGTACCGTTACTGCCAGAATGAAGAGAAAGGATGTGATCAGTAATGATCATATTGAGGCCGGAGATGTAATTGTTGGCCTGGCTTCTTATGGGCAGGCCAGTTATGAAACAGAATATAACGGAGGTATGGGCAGCAATGGCCTTACTTCAGCCCGTCATGATGTGTTCAATAAGATCTATGCAGAAACATATCCGGAAAGTTTTGACCCGGATGTGCCCATGGATCTTGTATTTTCAGGAGGGTATAAACTAACCGATACCGTAGATGATGCCCCTGTAAATGTGGGTAAACTGGTGTTGTCACCAACACGTACCTATGCTCCGGTGATGGCAGAGGTATTTAAAAACTATCGTCAGCATATACACGGAATGGTACATTGCAGTGGTGGAGCTCAGACCAAGGTGCTTCATTTTGTTGATAATTTGCACATAATTAAAGATAATCTGTTTGCAGTGCCGCCTTTGTTCCGCATCATACATGAGGAAAGTGGTACGGATTGGAAAGAAATGTATAAGGTGTTTAATATGGGTCATCGAATGGAAATTTACCTGAAGGAGGAGCATGCTGCGGACATTATTTCCATTTCTAAAAGCTTTGGTATTGATGCACAGATCATTGGTCGTGTGGAAGCTTCAGAGAAAAAGCAGGTGACTATTCAGAGTCCAAAAGGAGAATTCATTTATAATTAAAAGATATGTTAAAGCAGTTATTTTATTCATTGCTGATCCTCATGGTAGGTTTTTCGGCATGCCAACCGGAAAAAGAAAAACATGAGGATGAAGAAAAGAGCTCAAAGACCATGAAAATAGACGATCCGCATAGTTATGCACGCCCGAAGGAGTCGGTTGTAAAACACCTTGACTGGAAAGCAAAAGTTAATTTTGAAGAAAAAAATATAACGGCTAAGGCGACATTGACCATTGAAAATGCTGAAGATGCTGAAAAACTTATTCTTGATACCAAAGACCTTAAGATTGATAGCATAACCTTAGGCGATGATGAGCAGAAAGCGACCTATGACGTGGGCCAGAAAACGGATGCTATGGGTAGCCCTCTGACTATCAAAATTAAGCCTGATACTAAAAAGGTTAATGTTTACTATTCTACCTCGTCGGATGCAGAAGCTTTGCAATGGCTTTCTCCTGTTCAGACTGCAGGGAAAGATCATCCATTTTTATTTACCCAATCTCAAGCCATATTAGCCAGAAGCTGGGTGCCTATTCAGGACTCACCTGGTATTCGTTTTACTTACAGTGCAGAGGTTGAAGTTCCAAAAGGCCTGCTGGCGCTAATGAGTGCTGCAAATCCGCAACAGAAGAACGAAAATGGTATTTATAAGTTTCAAATGGACCAGCCGATTCCTGCCTACCTGTTGGCCCTGGCCGTAGGCCATGTTGAGTTTGCGGAAATAGGTCCGAGAACGGCCGTTTATGCTGAACCTTCAGTGATTGATGGAGCGAAATATGAATTTGGTGAGTTAGAAGAGATGGTAACGGCTGCCGAGGAATTGTACGGACCATACCAATGGGGACGTTATGATTTACTCGTGTTACCTCCTAGTTTCCCTTTTGGAGGAATGGAAAACCCGAGGTTGACTTTCGCAACACCTACGATACTTGCAGGAGACAGATCGCTGACGTCGCTGGTTGCGCATGAACTTGCCCACTCTTGGTCCGGAAATCTTGTGACCAACGCGACCTGGAATGATTTCTGGCTTAACGAGGGTTTTACGGTATACTTTGAACAGCGCATTATGGAAAGACTGTATGGTCGTGACTATTCAGAAATGCTGGCATCTTTAGCGGCTCAGGACCTGAAAGCTGAAATTGAAGAGATGCGGAATGATAACAATGAAATGGATACCCGTCTTAAACTTGAGTTGGAAGGCAGAAACCCGGATGAAGGGGTTACTTCGATCGCTTATGATAAAGGGTATTTGTTTTTAAGATACCTGGAAGAGCAGGTCGGAAGAGAAAAGTTTGATACCTTTTTGAAAGATTACTTCAGTAAAAACGCTTTCGAGGTAATGACTACTGAAGAGTTTATAAAGCAGCTACAAATAAATCTTCTGGATAAGGAAAGAGTAAACATCGGTAAAGTGAAGATAGAGGAGTGGATCTATAAGCCGGGGCTTCCTGAAGATGCTCCCGTGCCTCAGTCAGACAAGTTTGCCAATGTGGACAAGCAGGTTGAAAAGTTTATTAACGGAACCCCTGCTAGTGAGCTGGATACTACACAGTGGTCGTCTCATGAGTGGTTACATTTTGTCAGGGTACTACCTGTTGAACTTGATAATAACAGATTGACCGAACTAGACAAAACTTTTGGCTTTACCCAAACGGGCAATTCAGAGGTGTTGATGGCATGGTTACTACAGGCTATTAAGCATAATTACGAACCTGCATACTCTAAACTGGAACATTTTCTAGTCAATACAGGGAGAAGGAAATTCTTAACTCCGCTCTATGGTGAACTGCTCAAGACAGAAGCAGGTAAAGAGCGTGCTATAAACATTTATGAACAAGCCAGACCCAATTATCACTTTGTAGCGACCAATACTATAGATGAAATGTTAAATTGGGAGGAACAAAGCAAAACTGAAAATTAATGGCTAAAGTAACCTAAAAGGTTATCAGGTAAATACCAATGGTGGCCTCTTATGAAACTATGAGGCTGCTTTGCAAGCATAATATTAT
Organism: Fulvivirga marina; assembly: GCF_016775155.1. Taxonomy (GTDB): domain Bacteria; phylum Bacteroidota; class Bacteroidia; order Cytophagales; family Cyclobacteriaceae; genus Fulvivirga; species Fulvivirga marina. The sequence continues at coordinate 177,650 of NZ_JAEUGD010000043.1, forward strand.
ACAGGAGAAATCTTTTAACCGGTTTCTCCTGTCTCTTCCCTCCTATTTTAAAACTACATACAGCCAATTTTAGAAAGTAAATTTTATGGTTCTTCAGTTGCGGAACTAAAAAAACTTATTAGTTTTGTATAAACTATAAAAAGTACCTATGCTAAGTGATGAGCAAAAACTGTTGGTAGAGAAGATCGGCTTGATGCTGGAGTCAGAAGGCCTTTCCCCAGCGGTGTCAAGGGTATTGGGGCTTTTATTAGTAAGTGATAAAGTTGAGTTGACTTTTGATGAGATAAGAGAAACCTTAAACTTGAGCAAAAGTGCAACAAGTAATGCTCTCAACATTGCTATAAAACTGAACAGGGCCGAATATATTACTAAACCCGGAGACAGAAAGCGTTATTTTAAATCGAAGATTGAACTTTGGAGAGAACATGTTATGGATGGCTTTTGTAAAAAATGCAGCTGGTCCAAAATGTTCGAGGAAGTGCTTAAACACCGCACTAAGGAAACCAAAGACTTTAATAAGGCTATCAAAGACCTTGTCAATTTTTTAGAGTACATGGGGAAAGAGTTGCCCAAGCTATATAAAGAATGGGAAAGTAAAACCAAATAATTTTTTTCTCGTATTAGTTCTTTAAATACAGAACTAACTAGTAATAACAGGAGGTTAAAAATAAAAAAAATCACGCAAGTAATGAAGAGAAAATTTATTTATGGAGCCATTATTTCGTCAGTAGTATTTGCATCATGTGCAAAGCAGCAACAGCAGGCTCAGGGACCATCCGGACCACCACCGTTTCCTGTAAGTGCTGTTTCGAAGCAAGACGTTACTTCATATACAAATTATGCAGCAAGCATTGAAGGGGAGCAAAATGTTGAAATCAGGCCAAAGATTGACGGGTTTATAGAAGAAATTTATGTACAGGAAGGTGATTGGGTCAAGGCAGGGCAACTACTTTTCAAGATTAATGCAGATCAACTCGAGCAGCAGTCTAATGCTGCCAAAGCAACTATTACAGCAGCTGAGGCAAATGTGGAGGCGGCGCAGCTGGAAGTTGAAAAGCTTAAGCCGTTGGTTGAAAAGAATATTGTGAGTCAGAAACAATTAGCAACAGCCGAAAGCAATTTATCAGCAGCCAAAGCAGCTTTATATCAGGCGACTGCCAACTATAATAACAGCAGAGAAAATCTGGGTTATGCGTACCTAAAAAGTCCGGTGTCGGGAGTGTTGGGAAGTATCCCTTATAAAGTAGGAGCTCTGGTAGGACGTAACGAAGTTCAGCCATTAACCACTGTAGCAGATATCAGTAGCGTAAGGGCTTACTTTTCTCTTAATGAAAAACAGTTGCTTGCCATCAACAGGCAGTTTAAATCTGATAAGAACAAAAGTCTGATAGATGAGTTGCCGGAAGTTTCGCTTGTGTTGATAGACGGATCAGAATATGAGTATAAAGGCGAAATTAAAACCATAAATGGGCTGATCAATACACGTACAGGTAGTACTCAATTACAGGCTACTTTTCCCAACCCGGACTTTTTGCTAAGAAGTGGCAGCAGCGGGGAAATTAGGTTTCCGGTTGTTCATAAAAGTGTTTTCAGGATTCCTCAAAATGCAACTTTCGAACTACAAAATAAGAAGTTAATCTATGTAGTTGGAGAAGATAATAAGGTTAAACCTACACCAGTGGAAGTTGTGACAAGTGTTGAGAAAGATTTTATAGTTAAGTCTGGTTTAGAGGAAGGGGACAGGATTGTTATAGCAGGAGCCAACAAACTTAAAGATGGTATGCAGATAACGCCTCAAGGTGAAAATGTGGCTGGCGCCTCTTCACCTTCAACTGCATCAGTGGCCTCAGGAAAATAATAGGCTGCATCTAAAACATAGTTTAATAAAACGATATCATGTTAAAGAAATTTATAGAACGTCCCGTACTTTCTACAGTGATCTCTATTCTTATAACTATAATAGGGGTTCTGGGCTTAACGTCATTGCCCATAGAGCAATATCCGGAAATAGCTCCTCCCACGGTTCAGGTGCAGGCGATATATACTGGGGCTAATGCAGAAACAGTATTAAATAGTGTGGTCATTCCCTTGGAGGAGGAGATCAATGGAGTGGAGGGGATGACCTATATGACTTCAACAGCCAGTAATGATGGAGCCGCCAATATCAGTGTTTATTTTGAGCTGGGTACTGACCCTGATATTGCTGCTGTGAACGTTCAAAACAGAGTAGCCAAGGCTAATAGCAAACTACCTCAAGCGGTGTTGCAAACGGGTGTTACCACACAAAAGAGCCAAACCAGTGCTTTAATGTTTTTCTCCTTGTTTTCAGGTAATGATAATTACGATGAAACTTTCGTGGAAAACTATGCCAGAATAAACCTGGTGCCCCAATTACAAAGGATCAAAGGGGTTGGTCAGGTAACTGTATTCGGATCCAAGGATTACTCCATGAGAATTTGGATTAAGCCTGAAAAGATGGCAGCCTACAAGCTAATGCCTTCGGATATCCAGAATGCTTTGCGAGAGCAGAATATTGAAGCAGCTCCGGGTAAGTTTGGAGAGAATGCCGAAGGTATATACGAATACGCCATCAGGTATAAAGGGCGGCTTTCAGAGGCTGTAGATTATGAAAATATCATCATCAAATCAATAGGGAATGGTAACTATTTGCGCCTTAAAGATGTAGCAGATGTAGAGCTGGGAGCTTTTAACTATGGAACTAAAAATATAGCCATGGGTAACCAGGGCGTTGCCGTAGGTATATTCCAAACTTCCGGGTCTAACGCTCAGGAGATCATTAAGCAGATAGAATCTGTGCTCTCGGAAAACAAAGCTACTTTTCCCGAAGGTTTGGATTATGTAATTCCTTATAACACTAAAGACTTTCTGGATGCTTCCATTGATCATGTTATCCAAACATTAGTGGAAGCTTTCATCCTGGTGTTTATAGTGGTCTTTATTTTCCTGCAAGACTTCAGGTCAACATTGATCCCTGCCATAGCTGTTCCGGTAGCTATCATAGGTACATTCTTCTTCCTTCAGCTGTTTGGCTTCTCTATCAACATGCTGACCCTGTTTGCCTTAATACTTGCTATTGGTATTGTGGTGGATGATGCCATTGTGGTGGTAGAGGCAGTACACGCTAAACTTGATGAAGGAGCAAAATCTGCCAAAAAAGCAACCCTTTCGGCGATGAGTGAGATTACCGGTGCAGTGATCTCTATTACATTGGTTATGTCGGCCGTATTCATACCGGTTTCGTTTTTAAAAGGTCCTGCAGGTGTATTCTACCAGCAGTTTGCCCTTACTCTGGCTATCGCCATTGTGATCTCGGCGGTTAATGCCCTTACCTTAAGCCCTGCACTATGTGCATTGCTGTTGAAGCCGCACGACCCGTCAGAAACACATAAGAAGGGAGTTAAAGCAAGGCTGTTTGGTGCTTTCAACTCGGCTTTTAATGCCGTAACCGACAAGTATATTCATTCCTTAAGATTTCTTGTAAAAAGAAAGGCAGTGGCTATAGTTGGTCTCCTGGTATTTGTGGCTATTTCCGTTGTGCTTTTCAGGTCTACCCCATCAGGGTTTATTCCTAATGAGGATCGCGGGATAATCTTTGCCGATGTGACAATGCCTGCTGGCACCACACTGGAGCGGACAGAGGAAGTGGTTAGAGAGTTAGACTCAATTTATGCATCCATGGATATCCTGGATGCCAGGATGAATATTGTGGGATTCAGTTTGCTGAACAGGGTAAATGGAGGTTCCTACGCATTCTCTGTAGTTAGTCTTAGGGACTGGGATGAAAGAAAAGGCGAGGGGGAATCAGTGCAGGCGGTTGTAGGTCAACTTTTTGCAAGAACGGCACATTTTAAAGATGCAAGAGTGCTATTCTTTACTCCTCCTAGTGTTCAGGGTTTTGGTAATGCTGACGGTTTTGAAATGAGGTTGCAAAATAAAGGAACGGCGAGCTGGCATGAATTGGCAGGTACAATGGGGCAGTTCCTGGGGGCTCTGAATGCAAGACCTGAGGTGCAATATGCGCTTTCATCTTTCAACCCTAACTTCCCGCAGTTTAAAATGGACATCAATGTCGAAAAGACTAAGGAGGCAGGACTGTCAGTGAATGAGATCATCAATACGCTTCAAGGCTATTATGGTGGTTTGTACACTACGGATTTCAACAGGTTTGGAAAGCAGTACCGCGTTATGGTGCAGGCTAAACCTGAGGATAGGGCTACAGCAGAGTCTTTGGATGGCGTATATGTAACTAACACTCAGGGCGAGCTGGTGGCTATAAGTGAGTTTGTGGATATCGAAAGGGTTTATGGGCCCGAGGTTGTAAGCAGGTTTAATATGCTTAATGCTGTTACCATCAATGGTAAGTCTAATCCTGGTTATAGTTCAGGAGATGCCGTAAGTGCCATTAGAGAAGTAGCAGCTCAGACTTTACCTAACGATTACACTTTTGAGTTTTCAGGTATCACGCGTGAAGAAGTTAAAACCGGAGATCAGGCGATACTTATCTTTTTGCTTAGTCTTGTTTTTGTTTACTTTCTTCTAAGTGCTCAATATGAGAGTTACATATTACCTCTTTCGGTCATTGCCTCACTTCCTGTAGGTGTGGCCGGTGCTATTGCGTTTGTGAACCTAGCTGGCCTTGATAACAACATTTATTTTCAGGTAGCTCTTATCATGTTGATTGGTTTGCTGGCAAAGAATGCCATTTTGATCGTAGAGTATGCCATACAGAGAAGAAGAGCAGGAATGAGTTTGGTTGCTTCCGCTATTGATGGTGCCAAAGCCAGGTTGAGGCCAATCCTAATGACTTCATTTGCCTTTATTCTCGGGCTTATGCCACTGGCACTTTCTTCAGGTGTTGGAGCTGTGGGTAATCGTTCTATCGGTATGGGAGCGGTAGGCGGTATGCTCATAGGTACTATTTTCGGAGTATTTGTAATACCTGTATTGTTTATCATTTTCCAGGGGTTACAGGAAAAGGTAAGTGGAAAAGTAATACATGAAGATGATGCCGAAACCTACATGCACAATGGCTACCAAAAGCAATCACTAGCAGCATTGACTGAATAATCTTTAAAAGGAAAAAATGCAAATAAGAAATATATATACGGGGTTGTCGGGACTGGTATTGGCAGTTATTTTATCGTCCTGCCTCGCCACCAAAAATTATAATCGTTCTGAAATAGAAATAGAGGGGTTGTATAAGAATTTTACAGCAACAGATTCGACAACCCTTGCCAATATTCCATGGCAGGACCTGTTTCCAGATGAATACCTCAATAAGCTTATTGGTGATGTCCTTGCCAATAATCAGGATATAGGGATAGCAGCGCAAAGGATAGTCGCAGCACGGGCTTACTTCAAACAGAAGAAACTTGAATTCCTGCCCTCCGTTGGTGTTGGAGCAAGCGTTACTCATCAGGAATTGGCGGAGAATAGTCAGTTTGGATCCTTTTTTAATGGGAGTATAGATCAGTATCAACTGGCAGCAGACCTTTCATGGGAAGCTGACATATGGGGTAAGATAAGAAGCAACAAAAGAGCCTACTATGCGGCTTATATGCAAAGTGAGGCGGCATACCGGGTGGTGCAGACTAAGCTGATTGCTTCTGTAGCCAGTACTTATTATCAGTTATTGGCCTTGGATGCTCAATTGATAGTAGCGGAAGAAACTGTAGAAAACCGAACCTTAAGTCTTGAAACTATGAAGAGTCTTAAGGAGGCAGGAAAACAAACAGAGGTTTCGGTTAAGCAGAGTGAGGCTCAGCTATATGGTGCTCAAATTCTTGAAACAGACCTTAAAAAGCAGATCCAAATAGTTGAAAACACACTTTCTCTGTTGTTGGGAGAAGTTCCGCAGGAGATAGAGCGTGGGGAGCTTGAAGAGCAAGAGCTAGATGTCGATATCAACGTTGGGCTTCCTGCTCAGCTGATGCGTAACAGGCCTGATATTATAGAAGCAGAGTATGGTCTTGTGCAGGCGTTTGAATTAACCAATGTTGCTCGTACACAATTCTACCCTTCGCTGACACTTTCTGCAACCGGTGGTTTTCAAAGTATAGAATTTGATAACTGGTTCGATACGGGTTCTCTGTTTGCAACCATAGTTGGAGGTTTGACACAACCAATTTTTAATCAGGGGAAGATCAAAGCTCAATATAAAATATCACAGGCAGAACAGGAACAGGCTTTGCTGAACTTTAGAAAGTCGGTTTTAAATGCAGGTCGTGAGGTAAGTAATGCCATGGTGACTATTACTGCAGAAAGTGAGAAGTATGACTTAAGACTGAAGCAGCGTGATGCATTGAGTGAAGCTGTAACCTATTCAGAGGAGTTGCTTATCAATGGTTATGCGAGCTACCTTGAGGTATTGACAGCAAAGGATAATGAACTATCTGCAGAATTGAACCTGATAGATACTCAATATAAAAAGCTTACTGCCATAGTTGACCTTTATCAGGCATTGGGTGGTGGATGGAAGCAGGTTGATTTGTAGTATGAGTAGGCACTGATGGAGTATATCTCCACAGTGCCTTTAATGTTAATGGATTAAAAATGAAGGCGGTTATTGAAAAGGTGGCTTTTGAGCTTTTCTTAAAGCATGGCCCCAAGCGTGTGACGATTGATGATATAGTGGCAGCTACGCCTGTATCAAGAAAGCATTTCTATGATCTTTATCTAAATAAAGAACAGCTGATTCGTGCTATGACGCAACGATTTCTGGATAATGCTAAACTGGGGATCAGCAGAGCTGCGAGTAAGAAGGACTGTGCTCTGGTATCCCTGGTTAGTGTACAACACCACTTTTTTAAGCATATCAGAAAATTGAGTTCATCATTTATTTATGAAGTAAGGAAGTATTTTCCTGAGTCTGTAAGTGATTATGATAACTTTAGAGAGTACTTGGCGGAACGCATGATAACATTTGTTGATGAATCAAGACAGCAGGGTTGGGTAGTGGCAGGTGTTAACATTTCGCAATATGTAAAGCTGCAGCTTTATTGTTTGGAGGAGATACTTTTCGGTCGATTAGATTTAATCAACCTTGGCAGTAGTGATGAGATATCAGGATTAGGTAGTGCGATAATTTTTAATAACACCCGTGGTATTGTTAGCGGAGAAAAGATAAATGAATATGATGAATTAATAAGTGAATTGAAAAAAGAGTATGGAAGCGTTAGTTGAACATAAAGTGAAGTTACTGAGTGAAGTAAGGGATGTTTTAACAAAGGACCTGGGGATTTTGGAGTCTGAAATTTCAATGGACTGCGATCTTTTGAAAGATCTGGGGATGGACTCTCTGGATCTGGCCGATCTTGTTTTTAGGTTGGAGGTGCGATTTACTATCCGAATTAAGGATGAAGATATGGTTGATATTAAAACCGTCGGAGATATCGTGGAATATCTTGAAAATGTTGTTAAACCCGGCTCATAAGCGAGCCGGGCTTTATCTTTAGTTGCCTACCATAAATACGGCATTAGCAAACAAAAGCTTGCCATTTTCCCAGAAACCTCTGAAAATCGGGTTATCTACCATATAAACAATTTGTCCGTTACCTATGTTTTCGACACCAAACACCAGGCTATTCTGTAATTTCTGAGTTGCCCGGTATCCAGCAAAACCACTGATAGGTTCGGCCTCTCCTTTGATAACTCCTACATTGCCACCTTCGGTTAAAAAAGCCAGATTCTGATTGCCTGTTTTCAATGTGAAGTAGGCTTTGTCATAACCATAGGCTAATGGGTGGGTGTTGTCAAGCTTTATCTTAAAAATAGCACCAAATATAGCATTGCTAAGCTGGTTTCTCTCCTGGTCTGCATAGCTTCTTAACTGTTCTTCAAGGCTCGGTTTTTTCTCGTCGTCCTTTTTCTCTTTGTCAGAAGCGAATTCTTTAAGACCAAAACCATTTTTGTCTTTAAAGGCATTAAGCGCACTTCCAATAGCGATTACTTTGCCTCCACCTCTTATCCAACTGTTAACTTTTGATAATGTACTTTCATTGAACAAACTATAATGCCCATGAGGAACAATGAGCACGTCATAGTCTGAAAGGTCTATATCATTGAAATAATCTGTGCCAATGTTTGTAACTGGATATTCCAATTGTCTTTCAAAAAAATGCCAGATCTCTCCAAAATTTAGTGAAGAAGTTTGCTCGCCAGCCAGAACGGCCACTTTTGGAGTATTTATTCGGGCCACATCCCCGGAGCCTAAATCCACACCATTTTGCGCAAAGCCGGTGGATACTGCAATGACATTTCTATCGTATTTTTTCGCCAGTTTATGAATCATGTCATCAAAGTCACGGCCCATGTTTTCATTGGTTCTTCTGGTTATGACTATGGAGCCGCGTGAGAAATTTTGATTTTCAATTTGAATAGGTTTGTGTGAGACCCTTGCGTTTATGCCTTCATTAAGGATTGCTGCCAAAAATTTGGAATCTTGCAAACTCCTATAGTCAAGTATATAGGCATAGGTGTGGGCAGGGGGTGCACTGCTTTTAGGCTTTTGTGGATCATATTTGTCGGTAACGCTAATACGATCAGTAAGAGCATAGGCATCCAGACCGTGTGCATAAGGAAGAGACCAAGCCGTAATGTCGTAGGTAAGTGTGTCTGATAATTTTACTAACGGCTCAAACAGAGCGGTTAATAATCTTGACTTTGGCTGGTAAGCGCTGATCACCAAGTCGTTGTTATCAATTTTGACAGAAGCCATTTTATTTCTTCTGTAGCTAAATCCACTTAACGATTTGCCCGAATTGGCTTTGCCATAAGAGATGTGCTGCTTATCGAGAAACTGAGTTAAAGTTTTGACCTTGTCAGCGTCATTCCCTGTTTTAATTATGTAGGTTTTGTATTTTGATTCTGGATTTCTGGTGTTCTGATCAAAGTACTTTTCGAACTCTTTTACCACCCTGGAGGCATGAATTGAGGTGATCTCAACTGTGGAGATACCAGTGGTAAAGTGGTGAACTAACCGGTCTTTTAGCGTTAATGTATCACCATATTCGGTGATGATACCCAAGCCTGCATAACCATGTCCGGCTTGCTCATACGTCATGCCTATAGCACCATTATAAGTGGGGTAAGTATCCCCATAACTAGGGTAGAGCAAGTCAAAATGTTGCTTGGTAAAATATAGCCAGTTGTTGGTATCAAAATATTTTGCATGATTCTTTCCAATGATGGTCTGAAACTCCCTTTGCCATGGAGTGATCACTTCATGAAAGGGCTCAGCCGCCGGAGCAAAGTAATAAGGGTTGTTTATATACTGCTCATGAAAGTCAACATGAATATGTGGCATCCATTGGTGATACTCCTCAGATCTGCTTGATGATTCTATCTGCGTTTGCCATGCCCAATCTCTGTTTAAGTCAAATAAATAGTGGTTTGGTCTGCCGCCCGGCCATGGTTCGTGGTGCTCTTTGGCATCCCCATTAGGGTTAAAGTGTCTATCTCCATATTGAGTATAGAAATTGGCATACCGATCTCTACCATCAGGGTTTACGCACGGGTCTATGATCACTATTGTATTTTGCAGCCACGCTTTACTGCGCTCTTCTGTAACAAGAGCATGGATAGTTTTCATAGAGGCTTCAATGGAAGAGGCCTCATTACCATGAATATTGTAGCTCAGCCAGACTATGGCAGTGTGATCATCAGTAGCCGACCCCTCCAGTAGCTTTGCCCGCTTGAGGTTGTTTTGTTTAATTTCATCCAGCCTTGACATATTTTCTTCAGAAGCCACGATAGCGATCATTAGCGGTCGATGTTCATAGGTCTCCCCGTACTGTTGAAGTTTTACTGTTGGAGACGATTCAGCAACGTGCTTAAAGTATTCGATAACTTTATGGTGGCGAGTGAAGCGTTCGCCCAATTCATAACCTAAGAACTCATCGGGAGATTTTAGGTTTTGAGAGTGTCCTGCTATGCAGGTAGCTAGTAAGCCAATTAAAGCCAGTGTTTTTTTCATAGAATAAAGTATTTCATGATTAAAGCTATATAAAGTCACTCAATTAAGCGTACTAATTTTGAGTAGAGGTTGTAAGCTCATGTAATTGGGTATAAAGTCAATGTACGGAATAAAAACCTGCGAGACTACAACTTTAAATTCTTAAAACCCCTCAATACCAAGGTTTTTGCGGCCAAATGATATTATCCTTCCTTAGGGTTTATTCTTGATGAGACTCTTCACCTGGGGTACATGATGATCAAAGTGTGACTGGAAAAATTCCATAGTTTGCCTGATGTTGATCATGCCTATCCTTGGGTGTTTAAAGATTTTTTTATTGTGTAGGGCAGGCGCAAGGTTGTCAAGAAATTCATGCATATCCTCCCTTACATTATCCCAGTCCGTTTTAAGTTCTTCAAGAGTTATTTCTTCCGGCATGCCTTCTTTTACCACTCTGGGGGCTTCAAATTTGACTGGAAGAAAAAGAAAAATTCGTAATAAATAGCTTCTGAATTTCTGCTTCATTGTAGATGGGTATAAAGCATCAGGATCAAGAGTTTTTTTCTTCATATAAGCCAAGGGTAACTTCTCGGCCTCTTTCATGTGGTACAGCACTTGTAAAGCAGACCACTTTTGGTCATTAGGCTTGGCGTTAAGTTTCTCATGAGAAGCCCCTTCTACCAATGATAGTAATTTGTTCTTTGAACTTTCCAGTCTTTCAAAATAGGAGTGTAAATGCTTGTCCATACATGGCAAAGTATTAAATATATTGATTTTGACTTGCTGTAGTATACAGATATTTGAAAATTACGTAATAGTTTGGTGCATTTTGCCACATTGCTAACTTTATTTACTTATGAAAAAAACAGCAGCACTGGTATTATCAAGTGGAGGGGCTCGTGGGGTAGCTCATATTGGAGTCATAGAGGCTCTGCTTGATGCAGGTTATGAAATTAGATCTATTTCCGGAAGCTCAATGGGTGCAGTGGTTGGTGGCGTCTATGCAACCGGGAAGTTACCTGAATTCAAAGAGTGGGTTTGTAATCTGGATAAAATTGATGTATTCAAGTTGATGGATTTCACTTTAAGTACGCAAGGCTTTGTACGGGGAGAGCGTGTTTTTAATCAAATGAAATCGTTTATTGATGATTGCAACATTGAAGACTTGGATATAGGCTTTTCTGCAGTTGCTACTGATATAGTCAATAAGCAAGAGGTGGTTTTTGATTCTGGAAGTTTGTTTACAGCCCTCCGAGCTTCAGCTGCTATTCCGTCAGTACTTAAACCTAGTATCATTAACGGTGTTGAACTTGTTGATGGAGGTGTGCTTAACCCTATTCCCATAGCCCATGTAAAACGATCTGAGGATGATATTGTGGTAGTTTCTGATGTTAATGCAGCAGTACCTTGTATAAAGCCTGATAACCCACAATCTGCCGAAGATAAAGGACGGTTTGCTCCGCTACTTGAGAAATGGAACAGTATTTTCCTTAAGAATAGTAATAATAAAGTTAAAAGGTTGAGCTATTTTGACCTTGTTGCAAAATCTGTTGATTTGATGCAAGACCGAATTTCTGAATATATTATTGAACACAGCAGGCCTGATATTGTTGTTCGTATATCGAGAGAGACTTGCAGTACCTTTGAGTTTTATAAAAGTAAGGAATTAATAGACTGTGGACGCCAGGAATTTGATAAATCATTAAAACATGCATTACTCGGAACTTAACAAAGCAATTGGCAATATTGATATTTACTTGCTTGACCAAATCCTTAAAGGACGATTTGAAGGAAAAAAAAGGCTTTTAGATGCTGGGTGTGGAGAGGGAAGAAACATGACCTACTTCCTTAATAATGGGTATGATGTGTATGGAGTTGATAGTAATCCTTTGGCCGTTAGAATGTTACACATGATGCATAAAGCCATTCCGAAAGACCATTTTTTGGAAGGAAAAGTAGAAAGGCTACCCTGGAAGGACTATTTCTTTGATGCTATTATCTGTAGTGCTGTTTTGCATTTTGCTCCGGATCGCGATACATTTTTTGAGATGATCAAGGAATTAAAACGCGTTCTTAATCAGCACGGTATCCTCTTCATACGGATGGCTTCTACCTTGGGCATGGAAAAGTCAGACAATGATACATTTAGTTATTTACTGACACCAGAAGATATTAGCACGCTTGTTTATGAGTCAGGGTTTGAAAAGGTAGAGCCTATCAAAACAGTATTGGTTGAAGGTCAGAGGTCTATGGCTACATTAGTGTTAGCTAAATCTTAGAATATTTTTTAAAATTCAATAATAATTTATAGATTGAAGGCTTATCAAAACTTATTAAATCAATTATGGAAACAACATTAGATTCACCTGTTTCTGAGCAAAGGCCGGTTGAATACGCAGGGTTTTGGCTTAGGTTTGTCGCCTATATCATTGATGCTATTATTCTATCGATAGGCTATTGGATCATTATCTCACCTTTATTGGGCCTTTTAGGGTTAGGAACCTTTAATTCATTTTCATCAGGCAATATGTCTGAAGAAGAGATGATGGGGGTGGCAAGTATTTTCTCTGGTTCAATAGTCCTTATTCAAATTGTTAGTATAATTCTCTATTGGCTTTATTTTGCATTAATGGAGTCGAGTAACAAACAGGCTACAGTAGGTAAAATGGCTCTTGGACTTGTTGTTACTGACATGCATGGCAATAAGATCAGCTTTGGTCAGGCTACAGGAAGATATTTTGGTAAAATAATTTCTGGCTTAATATTGGCCATAGGGTATATAATGGCTGGCTTTACTGAAAAAAAGCAGGCACTTCATGATATGCTTGCCGGAACTCTTGTAGTGAAAAAATAATGAATAATAAATGCTCCGGTAAGTTCCGGCGCATTTATCGGTAAATAAAATCAATACCTTCTTTCACTACTTGTACGGTTACAGGAGTGCCGCCTATGAACTCGCCATCTGCTTCAATACAGCAGTCTGCTGAAGGAGATGTTATTTTTAGGCTTCTTGCCACTTTGTACTCTACTTTGTGGTGTGTTAGGATTTTTCCTTTTTTGATTTTGACCACATTTTTCAGGTAATCCCCCAGACCAATGTCTCCGGATATCACAATAGAGAATTTCCCATCGCTGGGGTCAGCTTCAGGAGCTATACATAAACCGCTTCCAAAATATTTGCCGTTGGCAATAACCAGTGAATTGATTTTTCCTTCCCATTTCCAGTCATCTGTTATACAGGTTACAGGCTGGTTTGTGTAGCTAAAGAAAGTTCTGATGATGGCACCAAAAAAAGTAACATCAGACCCGAAGATTTTAGACGAATTGTTTACCCGTTTGACAACTTCAGCGCCAATTCCCAAGTCAGCAATATTGATAAAATAGCGTTTGTAAAGAAGTTCCCCTGCCTTCCGTTCAATCAGACCAAGATCTAGTTTTCTATAGCTTCCCTTTTCTATGGCTTGCAGAAGTTCTTGGAGAGACTTTGGTGCAGAAATAGTTCTTGCAAAATCATTCGCGGTGCCATAAGTGAGCATGCCCACTTTGCAGTAGAGGTTGGAGGACTTCTTAACTCCATTAACAGTTTCATTTAAAGTACCATCACCACCGACTGCTATAATGTGAGTACACCCGGCATCTGCAAGTTCAGTAGCTAAAGTTATGGCGTGACCTGTCTTGGATGTCTCTTTAACAATTATGTTCAGGTTACGAATGACATTATCCAGCTTATCTAACTCCTGATTGAAGCGTTTTTGCCGTCCTTTTTTGCCATTGACTACAAAGCCGATCTTTAACATTTAAGTTTTAGGGTTAACCCTTAAAGGTATGCACGTGTCATTAAACAGACAATAGATTTTGCTGCTAACTCCATATATTAGTCCCTCATTAAAATAGAAATCTATGAAAGCCATTTGGAACGGTAAAACCATCGCTGAAAGCGACGATACTATAGTAATTGAAGGAAATCATTACTTCCCTGCTAATGCTGTAAACAAAGAGTTTCTAAAAGAATCGGAAACAAATACAGTGTGTCCCTGGAAGGGAACAGCATCGTACTATACGCTTGAAGTAAATGATAATGTTAACAAAGATGCAGTTTGGTACTACCCTGAGACCAAAGAGGCTGCAAAGCCCATTGAAGGAAGGCTCGCCTTTTGGAAAGGTGTAGAGGTGGTACAATAGGTCAATGGCTTTGATATACTAGTTTTTTCTTAAGATAAAGAAGAACAGAGCACTCAAGAAAGCGCCTGTGGCAGCGCAAATCCACCAGAGAATATCGAAGCCTAAACCAGCTATTATGCGGGTACCCAAGAAGGGTGCCAGCATAAATGCAGTTGCCCAGCCCAGAGAGTAAAGCCCGAGATAACTTCCCTGGCTGTTTTTATCTGCTGCGTTGATTACGTAGGTAACCATGAAAGGCATGGCCATTATTTCTGCAAAGCTCAGTATTGCCATAGCTAGAATGAGCAAAGGTATATTTCCGGCAAAATTGAGCATAGCGTATGATGCTCCGCATAAGAAGGTGCCTAAAACAATCATTTTGATAATAGGTACTCGTTTTTCAAAATGATTAACCAATACCATTTCAAACAGAAAAACAATAAGGCCGTTCAACCCAAGTAACATACCAATTGTCCCCTCCGATAAATGATGGGATTCCCTGTAAAATAAGGGAAGGGTATTGAAAAGCTGAAAAAATACGATAGCAAAGCCTGCAACGAGCAATACAAATACTAAAAAGGGGTAGTCACGGTAAGGAGACTTATTTGCTAATCCATTGTCTTTGTTAGTGGCTTTTTTAACAGCCCTTGGAGCTTTGTTTCTGAAATACGCGAAGAAAAATATGCCGGCAGAAATACAGGTAAGTCCATCAGCATAAAATAGAAACTCATAAGAGTAAGAAGCCAGTATGCCTCCAAGTGCAGGTCCAATGGAAAACCCAAGGTTGATCGCCATCCTGTTGAGTGAGTATGAACGGGTTAGATTTTCTGGTTTGGAGTAAGAAGCTATGGAAGCCATGTTTGCAGGCCTTAGCGATTCTATGGTAAGACTTACCAGAAAGACCGCGACAGTGAGCCATTCGAAAACAGTGATCATAGGCAGGAAGAGGAAAAATGTTCCTCCAAGAATCAGGCTAAGAAATTGAACCAGAAAATTACCAATCTTGTCCGATAACCACCCTCCTATTAATTAACCAGCCATAGCCCCTAATCCATATGATGCTAATACAATCCCCGTTTCTCTGATTTCAAATTTCAGAGACTGGGTTAGGTAAATGATTTGCAGTAGGTTTCCTCCCATTTCTTTTTTTACAATGTACAAAAAGTCGGTTTCCTGATTTTTATAGAGATATGTCTTTAATCTGCTGCCGGTAAGATTTACCTATTGGTAGTTCTTTATTAGCAACGGTTATCCAATGCCTTCCTTTGGAGCTGATGTTGTTCTTATTAACGATGTATGATTTATGAATTCTAATGAAATTGTCCGGGAGGCTTTGCTCTAGATTTTTCAAAGCCTCCAGGCTCATCAGTTTCCCTTCCTTTAGGTGGTAAGTCACATATTCACGAGCCCCTTCAATATAATTTATATCTGAATATCGAAGCCTGTGTGTTTGATGGTCAGCTTTTATGATCCAGTAATCTTCTTTTTCTTCTGACCGTTTTTTTATTCTATCGTGGGCTTTTTCCACTGCTACCAAAAATCGCTTGAAAGAGATGGGCTTCACTAGGTAATCGATCACATCAAGCTCATAGCCTTCGAGAGCGTAATCAGGGTATGCCGTAGTAAAAATAGCAGCAGGCTTGTTTTGGAGGGAACGTAAAAACTCTGTTCCAGTAAGTTCAGGCATTTGAATATCTACAAACATCAGATCCACTTTGTTTTTCTTTATGAAGCCTAAAGCCTCAATAGGGTTTTTGAAGCTTTGAAGGTGAGTGAGGTAGGGAATCCTGGATATATAACTTTCAATGATAGCACGGGCGGGAAATTCGTCGTCAATTACAATACAATTCATTTTAGCTCAAGTTTTAGGTTTATTGTAAACACGTGCTCGTCGTCATTTATACTTAATTCATATTGGTCTGGGTAGAGAAACTCCAACCTTCTTTTAACATTTTCAAGCCCTATTCCACCAGTTTTGTCTTTTGTGCTGCTTCTGCTTATTGTATTGCTCACTAACATCTGGAGCGAATGCCCGGAGGTCGACAATCTTATCTCTACAAAACTTGTATCATCACCCAAATTGCTATGCTTGAATGCATTTTCTATAAAGGGGATCAATATCATAGGGCTAATGTTTTTATCCCCGTCTGCGCCTGAAAAATCGACCCGTATATCTGGCTGCTGTTCAAATTTGATACGCTGAAAGTCAATATAATCATTAATATAACTTATCTCACGACTTAGTAATACTTGCTTTGCATTGGTTTCGTAAAGTACATACTTCATCATCTCAGAGAGTTTCATGATCATGTCCGGCGTTTTTTCACCTCTTGTGGTAGCCATGTAGTAGATGTTATTCATGGCGTTTAACAAAAAGTGAGGGTTGATCTGAGACTTTAAAAACTTCATCTCTGTTTGCAGATTTTCATTCATCAAATTAATCTCACGCTGTTTCCTTTGTTGGTTCCTTCTTATAGTCCAGTAGGTAGAGCTTATGAATAGTACTGCTAGTGAAGAAATGATGTTGTTAATGAAGATCCGGCTTCTAAAGGCTCGTTCTAGCCTTGGAGCTTCGTGAAACCGTCTATGTCGGCCGGTCTCCTGAGCATCATGAATGAAAGGCATCTCATTAGATAGCGAGAATAAAAAGTAGGTAAAAACAATGAGTATAGCCAGAGAGAGAAAATAAGTAACATACTTATTCTTATCCAGGAGCTTAGGAAGTAATATGTGATAATTGACATAGAATAGTATGGCGTGAATAGCTACCACCCGCGTTGCGAGAATTATGGATGCTTCTGAGTCGAAGGGAAACGACAGGAAGTAATAATGAATAAGAAAGTAGCCTATCCATAATAATATGGACAAGGCTACAAGCTGAGTGCGTTGTGTTACCATATTCTAATTTACGTTTTTTAAGGGCAGCAAGAGCTTAGGTTTCAATGTAATGACCTGTTTTTTCAACCAACGTTAATCCTGACATCGAATCTTGTGTTTTAGTTTGAGATTTTGACTGTTAACCTCAGCTTCTTCTCCGTTCGTTGAAAATACCCGGTTGTTGATTGAATACATTAATTATTACAGCACAAAAGCCTGAATTTTACCGTTGATGCAATCAAGAATCAAAAGAAATTAAAAATGAGAAATTCAAGATTATTATTTACTGTAATGCTCATGTTGGGTGTTACTATGGCCTTTGGTCAGGCGATGGGTAAGAAAGATCTAGACCCGGAAAAAATGTCTCAAAAAGAAATGGAAAAAGTGAGTGAGATTCTTCCTGACCTTTCTGATGATCAAAAGGCCAAACTAAAGCAAGCAAGTATAGAGCACTTTGAACAGGTGAAGGCTTTCCATGAAGAAAATACGGAAGTTCGCGAATTAAGAAGAGAGAAAATGCAAGGCTTTCATGAAGCTAAATTGGCGACTTATAAGGAGACGCTAAGTCCGGAGCAGTATGTAAAACTTCTTGAATGGATGGTGACACACCCAAGGCATGAAGGTCTCGGAGGACATAGAGGAGGCCATCATCATGGAGGCAAGAAAGGTAATAAGTAGTTGTTTCTGGCTTATTGAGCAAAGCCACCCGGAGAGGTTCGGGTGGCTTGCTTTTTAGTTGGCATCAACACGAGTTATATCATGGGGCTACCTGCTGCTAATTTCTGTTTTTTGAGAGGTCTTTACATTTGCTTTTGCCTTTACAGTGAATTGATCCGATTTTACGGATAAATTCATATTCAGGTCAGAACTTGTGTCAACGATAAAATGGTGAGCTATATCATATACAGAAAATCCTGTACCACTGCCTTTGGCTTCCATATTTCCTCCTTCCATATCACCATTCAACTTTAATTCCTGAGTCAGGTCAAAGTGAGCCTTGTTATCAGTAATACTCTTTAATTTATAAGTGGTTATAATAAGAATCTGCATAGGACTTGCTCCTGCCATGGGTACGGTCATAGGTACTTCCTGATTAAATTGGTCACCAACTTTCATAGGCTTTTCAGGATACTTTATATTTTTTATCAGCTGTTCGGTCATTTGTATAACTGATGACTCAAATTCCGGAGCCAAGTTTCCGGTGACAGAGTCCACCTTTAAGCTAATATCTCCTGAAACCTGTCCATATATTTTTGCTCCTTTAAGTGGACTCTCCGGTGTAGGGACAGGAGTACCATTTAAAGATTGCAAGGCATAGGCATCGTCATAAATGGTAGTAAACTGAAACTTTTCGCTTTCGCCTGTATCACCTGTTTCGATGGTAGTAGCAAAGTTTTGCTCTGCTTTTACTTCCATCGGTAAAGTTGTTCCACTGGCAGCAATCTGATCCAGTATTTGTTGGTCAGCTTCAAAATTTACAGTGGATACAGAGCTTGTACTCATTACCAGCTTATATGTTGTGTTTGGGATAAGCTTTGCTTTAAACAAAACTTCATCCTGAGCCAAGGAATACAAAAAAGAGAGGCTAAATAGCACATAGGTTAATAAAAGTTTTTTCATTATTGATATTATAATTGCGTTAAATAAGGGTTTTACTTGTGACAAATTTGCCGATTTTTACCCACCCATGTGAATCAAATAAATTTTTAAATGTTTTTTCACTTTGCAGTAATTGCAAATTGGGGATGGTTCTGAAGTAGGCATGAAGATCATCGTGGTACTTCAGAGACTCATTCTGATACCTTAATTTGATCAGCACATATGATGACTCCAAGCCAACCAAAGGCAATTCGGAATTCAATTTAACAAGAAACCAATGCGGGTCGGGATCATCTTCATCATGAAGAATGATCCTGTCTATAATTGTACCTGTAATTGGTTCCTTAAGCAGGTCAGCTAATGCCTGATTATAAGGATCATTTTTAATATAAATGTTGAGCCCTACATAGTTGTGTGCTTTGATTGAGTTAAGTAAAAACCAGCTTATGATCATCTTGGATTGAGGCAATGTGCCATATCCCCTTTTTTCCCGGCTGCTAAAGTAGACATCTCTCCAGTAGCCCTTTACGAGGTTAAAAGAACTCAGGTTGGAGCCGAAGAACACGATTAGTAAGCCTGCTGATGAAATACTTCCAACCAGTGCTTGGTGAGCCTCTGAAGGGCCGTAATCCCAACCAACCATAATATACTCAATACCTAAAATGAAAGTTAAGGCTACAGTCAGAAATAACCTTGAACCTTCTGCTTTATGTGCCATTTTATAGTCAAAGAAAGACGAGTTGTTGAGGCTGTTGTTTATCATTATTATCCATACCTGAACGATAAAAATGAAAAACAGGATAAAGATCAAAACGAGGTTTTGAAATAAAAGGAAATCGTATAGACCATGTACCACGCTCGCGATCAAAAAAGAAATGGCGAAAGCCAGTGCAGGATGGTAAGCATTATTTTTAAACCGGCTTATAACCAGTCCATATGCAGCAATGGATGAAGCCATCATGTGCCCCACTACCGAAAGGTATGCCCGCCCGTGAATAATGCCATCGGCAACATCCTGAAAGTAGAGCAGGTTTTCCACAAAAGCAAACCCAAGAGCAGATGCAGAAGCATAGATAATATAGTCGATAGGTTCTTTAAGTACCTTGGTAAACAGTGCCAGTAGAATGAATGGTAATATTTTAACCAGTTCCTCCGGTACACCTATGGCAAAAACGGCATAGAAAAGATCTCCGAAAAAGTTTCCATCCATATCCCAATTCAGGAAAATATCTTTTAGGTCTATTATTAGCAATACACCCAAGACTGAGAGCATTCCTGAGAACAACATCAAGATGAAATAAATAATCCTGTCTGGGTTAAATATGTCCAGCCTGATCAGGTAGATCAACCATATCGCAGCAATAGCTAGGGCTGCCAGCAGGCCCAATGGTTTAATAGGGTCAAAAATGGTACCTAATGACCAAATAAAATATTGAACCGGTTGTAAATCATATAGATAAATCTGGCGGGTTAGGGAATAAGAAAAATATAGAGAGGCACTGCCATAATTCAGTAGGTCGTAAAGCCTGGAGTAATTTTTACTTTGGGTATATTTATCGATTAGCAGGTTGACTGTTTTTCCAAAATAGTTGCTCGTGGTTCCTAACTCTTTCCAAAAGTACTCGTTTGCTTGTTTAGTGTCTTTAGCTTCATATATCTTACCCAGGTAGTAATTTACATAAGGTACTGAGGTTGGAGTAATTTTATTCAGCCAATTCAGGGATTCATCATAGTTGTCTTCCAGAAAATATATTACTCCTAATCCAAAGGCCCCCAGTGTGGTGTCTCCTTTGCCATATTGGTGGTTATACCATTCTTGTAGTTTTTCTATCTCTTTATAATGGTGGCCATCACTTAGCTCCCAATAATCTGGCAATGCCATATATGTGGTAATAAATTCATGTTGATAAACCAGGTTATCGGCATAATCATCCAAACCATCAAACTTTAAATCATGTTTTACAGCATCACGTACACTGTCCTGAGGGTTGTAAGCATAAGCTATTTCCGTAGGTTTAGGAGTTGGTAATTGCTCTACGAGAAGGTAGCATGCGGTTAAAAATGTAATGCTTGTAATTGTCGCAATGGACATAGGAGATTTGAGCAAAGCTTTAGCATCGGACGTAGTTGTGAACTTCCAGTAAATATAAGATCCTACTAAAAGGAGAATCAAAAAGACAAAAAACATCAGCGATATTGAGTTGGGTGCAAATTACTAATATAATTATTTTGCTATAGCCGTTGCTTATCTGGTATAAGTTTTCTTAATAAAAACATAGGTAGGGTAATAGAGTTCTACTCAAACCTTTTCAAATCCATATTAGTAAAAGTCCATTCAGGGGTTTCCAATACCTCACCAAAACCTGAGGAGTACCAAGGGCTAATACCCTTATCATTCCTGTTTTTAAGGATCTGTATTTCTTGGGCTGGCATGTAGCTTTGGGCCAGTAAAAATATTTTTTCCCTTGTTTCTGGCTTTGTGGCAACATCTACTACTATTACAGCATGACCTGGAGAGCCTCCCTGGATAAATACATCCCCAACCTGCAACTGATCTGTTTTTATGGGTGTAAGCTCCTTAGCCAGAGATAGCGTGCCGGCATAACTGAAAATAATTTCCATATATTTCCAGAAGTCTTTGTAGGTGTTAGACGGAGAGCCTGCCTGATACCATGAGACATCGTTCCCTTTTACAGCAATTCTTTTGCCTTTTATCCATTCGGAATAATCCACTCTAAAACCATTAGTGAAGTTGAAGTGAATTTTTTCAAATTCCTTTTGGCTCCACAGGTGCTCAGCCCTTAATCGCATTACAGCGTCAGCACATTGATGTAGGTCTCGTTCTCCTATTTTGAGATCAACAACAGCGGTATAAATATTGAAATTTGGCTTTGGTATTCCATTATAGTATCTGACCATTGTGCCGTCCGGTTTGAGTGGCAATTGTCTGAGATATTCTCCAAAAGAATGTGTTTCTGCAGATGTCCTTTCAAAGCCTGGTGGAGTGTTTATTCTTGTTTCAATGGTGTTGCCTTTAATGTTAATTATTGGCTTAACTTTTTTTGGAGAGGTTGAGAACTCACCTTTTGATGGGCTCTCGTTGCTCGTTTGGCCACATGCCTGAAACATGAAAGAAAAGATGATTAATAATGTGGAGCAGGCTTTCATGTGCATTGATTCAAATAGTATGTTTTAGCATATACTTCTACTTTATTACTTTTCTGATGATTTTAGAGGTAATTCAATAGACATTAAGTCAGATAGACCTAATTCTGTAAAGTAACAGAAGGTACTTTGAGTTACTAATTAGAATTTTTAGGTATAAACTCATATTCATAAAATTTTTTTGTAAACTGCATTCTAGGAACTTAATGTCGATAGTGGTGGTTTAGGCAATGGTTAAACTCTTTTTATGAAGAAAATCTTAAGCACGGCAATCATTTTACAGCTGCTCTGTCTATCACAGGCTATATCACAGGTAGAACAAGATGCACCTGAGCTTGATAAAGTAATTGCTATTCCTTACCGGCCTAAAATTGCAGAGTTTAGCTATAATACATTATACGATTATAATACTTATTGTGCTTCTGATGAATTTGGAAACTCCAGTTCCGAAGTGGAAAGAGATAGTCAGCTTAAGTTACGTTTGGGTATTCCTCTTGTAATCAATGACTCCAAGCTGTTTGGCGTACAATTCAAGTATGATCGGCACAATTTTGTGCTTGACTTTGAAGATTCCCCTGAACGATATGAGCTTTATGATCATATAGAAAAGAAAAGTTTTACCAGTTTGGGAGCGCGGTTCTTATTTCAGAAGTCTCTTGATGATACCAGGGAAATAACGCTCATAGCTGGAGGAGAAGTAAAAAGCGATGAGGTTGTGGTCAATAAAAATACGACTAAGTACTATTCACATATTGCTTATAATAAACAGCTTAATAATCGCACCAAGATCGGGGCGGGGCTTATGATCTCATATACCCTTGGCAGACCACAAATTTATCCGCTTGTAAGCTATGAGCGCAGATTAAGCAAAAAATGGACACTTGATCTTAACATTCCCAAGCGAGCTGCAATTCGCTACAGAGCCAATGAGAAGTTTTATATTACGGCATTAACAGAGGTGAAAGGGTGGCGATATGCGGTGAATAATGCTGAATTATCAACAGAAAGTAATGGGCTGACACTTCGTAAATCGGATATTAATATCGGATTGAGCATAGAGCATGAGGTTCATGATTGGCTATGGTTAGGTCTTGACATGGGCTTATCTAAAAATTTGCGCTATTTCTTGGCTGAGCCTGGAGACGGGCGTAAAGACGCTGTCATTGACCTGACTTCTGATGATACCCCTTATCTAAAATTCGGACTCTTCATTGTTCCTCCTAAAAAAATGTACCTAAAGTAACTCTCTTTGTGTTCTTCAGGGTTTTGTCTGGTGTATTACTAAAAAATTCACCAGAGCGTAATACGGAAGTAACTGATATATGCTAAATTTTGGTCAAATTGCCAACAAAAACATATAGCCGGTTTATAACCCTGCAAATTTATGAAGCATTATCAAGCCATTATTTTACTTATAGCATTAATTACGGCCTGTAGTCCTGTAAAAAAGAATGAAGAGCAACCCCCAGAGTTACCTAAAGATGGTATAGCCCAATATTATGACAGCTCCCTAAAACCTTTTTACCACAGTGTGGCGTCTGGAGACCCTCTGAAAGACATGGTGATTATCTGGACCCGGGTGACACCGGAAGATTCATTAAAAACTATAGAGGTAGATTGGGAAATTTCTACTGATGCCCAATTTACCAGTATAGTAAACTCAGGTAAAGTTTTCACTGGGCCTGATGTAGATTATACTGTAAAGGTCGATGTGGACCAGCTTTCTCCTAATACAGAGTACTACTATAGATTTAAGGCCCTTGGCTCAGTTTCGCCTACAGGTCGGACAAATACGGCCCCGGAAGCTTTGGTTGACAGCCTTAAGTTTGCAGTAGTGAGTTGCAGCAATTATGAATGGGGATATTTTAATGCCTATAAGAAGCTTGCTGAGCGTAATGATATAGACGCAATACTTCACTTGGGAGATTATATCTATGAGTACCCCGCTGGGACCTACGGAGATACTACACTTGGTAGAAAACATTTTCCAGAGCACGAAATTATATCATTAGAAGATTATAGGCTCCGCTATTCACAATATAGGCTGGATCCCGATCTAAGGGCTGCACATCAAAGTCACCCGTTTATAACCATTTGGGATGACCACGAGATCGCCAACGACTCATATACCGAAGGTGCTCAGAACCATCAGCCTGAGGAAGGGCCGTATGCTGACAGAAGAGAAGCGGCCAGAAAGGCATATTACGAATGGCTTCCTGTCAGGTCTTCAAGTCACTTATATAGGAATTTTAAATATGGAGAGTTAGCAGAACTTATCATGCTTGACGAGCGGCTTGAGGGACGAACCGCTCCGGTAGATAGTATTAAGGACCCTGCTTTTGAAGATGAGAGTCGGGCAATGTTAGGCTCGGAGCAGATGCAGTGGTTTGAAAGACGGTTAAGCACTACCGAAGCACATTGGAAAATTATCGGCAATCAGGTTATTTATTCTTACCTCAACTGGGGGCGACCAACCTTTAATATTAATCTTGACTCATGGGATGGCTATCCTGTAGAGCAAAAGAAAATCTCTGAATTTATAAAAGGCAATAAAATAGATAATGTTGTTTTTGTTACAGGGGATACGCATTCAGCCTTTGCTTTTGAAGTTACTGTTAATCCCTTTGGTGACTATGATCCGGTTTCCGGACAAGGTGCCTTTGCTGTGGAGTTTGGTACTACCAGCATTAATTCAGGTAACTCCGATGAGCGTTTTCCTGTAGATTCGGTAAAGCATCATGAGCAGAAAATTACTAATTCACCCGTCAACCCACATTTGAAGTATTCAAACTTGCGGAACCATGGTTACTTATTGCTGTCATTATACCCTGAGGAGGTCAAGGCTGACTTTTACTTTGTTGAAACGGTTAAAAAGCCAAGTGATCGCCAAGCGTTAGGCAAATCGGTAACCGTTAAAAGCGGGAGTCATCGTTTGCTCTTTTCAGAGTGACACCAAATACTTGCAGGCTTCCGGTATTTATAGTTGCGGAAGCCTGCTTAATATTTGATTCAACAACCAGTACCCTCCTATCAAAATTCTTCATAGTAAACATTGGGAAGCCATAGATGTTAAATCTAATTATATACGGAGATATGTATATTCTTAGCCTACCATTGCCAAATGCTTTCTGAACATCAATCCGCTTTAAAAGCGGTTACAACTTGGGTTATAGTCGTCTAACTAACTGGAATATTTAATCTGGCATGGTTTTTCGTTATTTGTATTCTGTAATTCAGAACATTATCATTATTTAAACTTCAATAATATGAAACTTAAATTAGCCATTCTTTCGCTTCTGTCGTTGGCATTATTTTACACTGCTGATGCTCAGGTAGTAGGCAATAGCTTCCCCGCTTTGGAAGCTGAGACTGTTGAGGACGCTGTTGTTAACCTTCCTGAGGATACCAAAGGAAAGTATACACTTCTTGGCATGGCCTATTCCAAGAAATCTGAGGATGACCTCAACACCTGGTTTAGCCCTGTATACAATAAGTTCATAAGGGAAAATACCGGCCTTTTTGCTTCATTTGCTTATGACGTCAACGTTTACTTTATCCCGATGTTTACGGGTGTAAATGCAGCAGCTACTGGTACAGCTAAGAATAAAGCAATGAAGAATATTGACGCAAAATTGCTACCTTATATTTTATTTTATAAGGGCAAGCTAAAGCCTTATAAGGATTCTCTTGAATTCGAAAAGAGAGATGTTCCCTACTTCTTTGTCCTTGACAAAGTCGGGAAGGTAATCTACGCCACATCAGGAGGATATTCTGAAAAGAAAATGTCTGAAATAGAGGAATTGATAGAGGAGTAAATTACTTCGAAGTAACATAATTGCAAAGGGTGATTAGGGGAAATATTCCGGAATCATCCTTTTTTATTTTATTCTTCCGCTTCCTGGCGGGTACATTTTATCCACCCTGTCACTGATAAAAACTTCCTTGGTTTCTATGTTCATAAGTGTAAGCGTACCGTCCCAGCCTGCTCCGGTATCCATTAACCAAACTTCACACGATTTTATGGGACGGTCATTATATTTATGGATAGGCGTGTGACCAATAAATACCTCATCATAAGGAGTTATATTTTTCTGATCTCCATTTATCCTGCGAGCCATGGCTGTCCGGTACAGGCTTCTATCCCATAGAAATGTACTTGGTCCCTGAACTTCCAGTGGTACTTCAGGGTCTATACCCGCATGCACGAACAATTTGTTTTTATTAAGATAGTAATATCGGGCATTTTGTAAAAGGTTGACGTGAGTATCAGGCATTCCTCCAGGGTAGCTTTTTATAGTATTAGCCCCCCCTTGGCTAAGCCATATATCATTAACGTTCCCTCCCAAGGCCCATTCCAAAGTCCAGTGATCATGATTGCCTAATATAAATACCAGATTCCGGATCTTGAGCAACTCTTCAATAGCCTGATTGGTTTCCGGCCATCCGTCGCAAACATCTCCAAGGCAAACTAACTGATCATTCTCATAATCAAATGAAGATCGCTCCAAACATTGAATAAGTGCTTTGTATGCACCATGGATGTCGCCAACAACAAATTGCTTCATATTTTTAACAACAATACAAGAAAGTATAAGTTAAAAAGATTATTGGGTAAACATGCATATTTGTGAACCGATTATTAAGCCGGCTTAACCCTTTATAAAATTTTTCAGCTGAAATATATATTATTGTATAGTTTTACAGTTGATAGATAAAAATACTGAAAGGTGGGCAAAACTGCTCAGCCGTGAGTTTTAGAATTAACCAATCTTAGGAATGGAAGAGTCAGTAACAACAATTGATCAGAAGAGAGCACATCAGGAGAAAATAAAACAGGTATTTACGGAAGTAGGGAAAGTGGTTGTAGGCCAACAAGCTATGATCAACCGACTTTTGATAGGTTTATTTACGCAAAGCCACATTTTGCTGGAAGGTGTTCCGGGCATAGCAAAGACATTGACAGTAAGTACTCTGGCCAAAGTATTGCATCTGGATTTTCAAAGAATTCAGTTTACACCTGATTTGCTGCCGGCCGATTTGATCGGTACGATGATATACAACCAGAAACTTGCCAAATTTGAAGTAAAACAAGGGCCAATCTTTGCTAATATAATTCTGGCAGATGAGATTAACAGATCTCCTGCTAAAGTACAATCAGCCCTACTTGAAGCTATGCAGGAGAAGCAAGTAACCATAGGGGAAACAACTTTTCAGTTAGATAGACCATTTCTAGTATTAGCAACTCAAAACCCAGTGGACCAGGAAGGTACTTATCCACTTCCTGAAGCTCAGGTAGACAGGTTTATGATGAAAGTGCATGTAGACTACCCAACCAAAGAACAAGAGCTGGAAGTGATGAGAAGGATATCTAACATGAGCTTCGACTATACTGTAAACACTGTACTAACAAAAGAGGATATTTTTGCTATACGCAATGAAATAAATCAGACAGCTATATCAGAGTCTTTGGAACGCTACATAGTGGAGCTTGTGTATGCTACTCGCGATCCGAAATCTTACGGGCTAAATGAAGAAGCTGAATACATCCAGTTTGGTGTTTCGCCACGGGCATCCATCAATCTGAACCTGGCAGCTAAAGCGATAGCTTATTTTGAAGGTAGAGATTATGTGCTGCCTGAAGATATCAAAGAAATTGCGGGAGACGTGCTAAACCATAGAATTATATTGAACTATGAGGCTGAAGCTGATAATGTTAGCACATATAAGATTATAAATTCGATTTTGAATAAAGTACCTATTAACAATTAGGTAATGTATATGAAATAGCAGTTTGCTGAAACTGAAGCCATTAAGAGAGGGCTGTCATTTAAATATGGCAGCCCTCTCTTAATATTAGGGTAAAAATAACTTCATATTGTTTAACAAATCGATAATACGTGCATCCGCTTGACTTAACACTAAATACCCACCTTTGAGCTACAATTGAAAAAGAGAAATCTATTTAAAACTCAAATTTTATTACAAAATGAAAAAAGTTTTATCACTATTAGCTGCATTTGGAGTGATGTTTTGCCTCTCTTCTTGTGGTGATGATGACGATCCTGTAGCAGATAATGGTGTAACCATTACTGGTATCCCTGCGACTGCTACAATTGACAATTTAGGAACTTATACTGGTACCGCTACATTAGAGGCCAAAGATGGTCTTGCTGCTTTGGCTGTTACCAAGGGAGGTGCTGCATTTGATGCAGAAACTTATGCTGGAGAAACTTCTGCTACTTATGCTTTTTCTTACACTGCTGAGGAGGCTGACGCAGATTCAAACATTACTTTTACTTTTACAGCAACTGATGCTGATGGAGATACTGAAGTTTTTACTCACGTACTTAGCGTTGGTGATGCTCCTACACCACTTCCAAATGAAGTGCTTTCTGGTTTGATCACTGCTAACAAAACTTTAACTGCTGACAGAATTTGGGAACTGGCAGGAAGAGTGATCGTAACTGATGGAGCTACTTTGACTATCGAACCAGGTACAATCATTAAAGGTCGTCCGGGTGAAGGTACCAATGCTTCTGTGTTGATGATCGCGAGAGACGGTATGATTAACGCTGAAGGTACTGCTGATATGCCTATTATATTTACTGCTACAGCTGACAATATTGCTGTAGGTCAGAAAAAAGGTACCAACCTTGATGCTGGAGACAATGAACTATGGGGTGGTGTTGTAATTCTTGGAAATGCACCTATCTCTCCTGACGCTGGTACAACTGCTCAGATTGAAGGTGTTCCTGCTTCTGAACCTCTTGGTCAGTATGGAGGAAATGTTGCTAATGACAACAGAGGAATCTTAAAGTATGCTTCTATCAGACATGGTGGTACTACTATCGATGCCGTTGCCGGTAATGACATCAATGGATTAACATTAGGTGGTGTTGGTTCTGGTACTACAATTTCACACATTGAGATCTTTGCTAACTTTGATGATGGCGTTGAGTTCTTTGGTGGATCTGTAAACATTACCAACTTGTTGGTTTACACTGTAGGTGATGATGCAATTGATGTCGATCAGGCATATTCTGGTACTGTAAGTAACTTCCTTGTGTTCACTAGTACTGCTGCAAGTTCAGATGAAGGTCTTGAAATAGATGGTCCTGAAGGTGCTGAAAACTCTACTGGTAAATTTACCATCCAGAATGGAACTATTACTTCTGTAGACGGAGGTGGATCTGCTGCTGATTTTAAATCTAAAGCCCAAGGTACAGTGAATAACGTAAAATACTCTGGATTTACAGGTGGCGCTACTATCAAAATCAGAGCTAGCTTTGATCCAGGTAATTCATGTGCGGATAAGACGGATGCTTATACAAACTTGATCGGTGATAACCTTGTTTTCACAACTATTGAGTTCTCTGCAGTATCAGTTTACGATGGAGATGGTGCGGATGCATGTGATGTTCCTGCTTCATATCAAACTTCTGCGGCAGGAAAAGTTTCAAGCACAAGTGCTACAGGAGCTTCTGATGCTTCAGTATTTGATGCTTGGTCAGCTGCATCAATATCAGCACTGTTATAATAGTTAAAATATGTAGTAAAAGGCTCTGCCGTAAGGTAGGGCCTTTTTGCATTTTAGGAGAACCTGTGTTAAGTCTATGTTAAGTGAGGTATTGCGAGGAAACATAAAGTTAAACAATTGGTAATTTTTATATTCCAAACCCCTGTCTGTCAAAATTTACCTTTGCAACAAATTTTACAATGAACAAATGAGAAAATTTTCAATTACTTTTATCTTTTTTTATGTCGCACTTACAGCCTCTGTATTAGCTCAGAAAGGGTATTTGCGAGGTAAAGTAATCGATGGAGAAACAGGGGAGGCACTTATTGGAGCCACTGTTTCCAGACAGGGAACTACTACTGGAACGGTTGCTGATTTTGAAGGTAACTACTCTTTGCCTTTGGATGCAGGTACACATACAATAGTTTTTCAGTTTGTTTCATACCAAACTAAAACTGTTGAGAACGTAGAAATTGTTGCTGGCGAAGTTAACACAATAGATATCACCTTATCTACTGATGTTGAGCAACTTGCAGAAGTTGTGGTAACTGCTGAAGTAATTAAAGACTCAGAAGCTGCAATTCTAACATTGCAGAAAAAATCAGCAAACGTGTTGGATGGAATGTCATCTCAGACATTTAGAAAGATTGGTGATAGTAACCTTTCCGGAGCTATTAAACGGGTTACCGGAGTCTCTATACAAGGAGGAAGGTATGTTTATGTAAGAGGTTTGGGAGATAGGTATAACCGAACTACCTTGAATGGCATGAGTATACCTGGGTTAGACCCAGACAGAAATGATGTACAGATCGACCTCTTCCCTACCAGTGTTCTTGAAAATGTCATTGTATATAAGACCTTTTCACCAGAACTGGCAGGAGACTTTACAGGAGGTACTGTAAATGTCGAGACTAAAAGTTTTCCTGAGGAAAAAACAACTTCCGTTTCATTAGGCTTTGGATATAACCCAAAGATGAATTTAAACGGAGACTTTCTGGCGTATGAAGGAGGAAAAACTGATTTGCTGGGGATTGATGATGGAACCAGAGAGTTGCCACTCGATGATCCTACATCTTCTTTTGAAAACCCGAACATTGCTACCAATCCAGGACCCACCATTGATGCAACCAGGCGCCTGGACCCGACTATGAATGCCATTAGAAAAAATAGCTTTTTGAATACAAGCTTTTCCATTAACCACGGAAACCAACTTGATAAAGGAAACTACAAAATAGGCTATGGGCTGGTTCTTAACTATCAAAACCGATATGAATATTATGAGAATGCTGAATGGGGTTACTATTTTAAGGATGCCGATAAAGATATATATCAGTTAGATGCACAAAGGATTCGTAATGGAGATCTGGGTAGAAATGATATACTTTGGAGTTCACTGCTGACAGGAGCTATTAAAACTAATAGGCATGAGGTTGGGTTAACATTTTTCAGAACCCAAAATGCAGTTATAGAAGCAACGAGTAGAGTCTCTCGTGATCTTGAAGAGACAGGTCAGACTGCTTATCAAGATGTATTGACATATTCGCAAAGATCCATTACCAGTCCGTCGGTTTATGGAAAACATAACTTCAACAAATTGTCATTAGAGTGGAATAACACCTTTACTTGGGCCAGAGTTTATGACCCTGATTACAGAGAGGCTCTTATTGCCGAGGTAGATCAAGTAGGTGAAAATGGAGAACCATTATATTCCATTGATGGTGGTGATGGAGGTAGAGTAAGCCGCTTTTGGAGAGATATGAATGAGAATAATGAAAGTGCGCGAATTGATGCAACCTATGAGTTTGGTGATAATAATAAGCTGAAGTTCGGTGCGGCAGCATTATTGAAATGGAGAGAGTTTGATACCTATGCATTTTCTCTGCAAAATAAGGGTATCGTTCAGAATAATCCTGATTACCTGCTTCAGGAAGAAAACATTTGGAATGCACAAACTGAAGAAGGCACCTATATACAAGGGGGGTACGAAGCGGCTAATAATTATGATGCACGATCTTCTGTATACTCTGCTTATGGTATGGGTGATATATTTTTACATAGTAGTGTGAGAGCTATATTTGGTTTAAGAGTAGAGCAGGCTTACATGAACTATACTGGTCAGGATAACTCCGGAATCATAGTTTACGATGACGAAAGGACCCTGGATGAACTAAACCTCTTGCCCTCTGTAAACTTTGTATTCAGCATGAGTGATGATATGAACATAAGAACATCTTATGGAAGAACAGTGGCGCGCCCTTCATTCAGAGAAAAGTCAATAGCTCAAATTCTTGATCCTATCACGGGAATTAGGTACAGTGGTAATATTGACTTGAAGCAGACAGATGTAGATAACTTTGACTTGAGAATAGAGAACTTCTTTGGTAGAGATCAAATGATTGCAGTTTCAGGTTTCTATAAAAAATTCTCAGGTCATATAGAAATGGTTCGTTTCCAGACAGAGCCGACTGAGGTTACCTGGAGAAATATCGGAGGAAGCCAGGTTTATGGTGTTGAAATTGAAGGCAGGAAGAGACTAGGTTTCATGGAGGGACTTTCAGCTGGTACAAACCTGACTCTGGCAGCTTCTAAAGTAGATATGACAGAAATTGTAGTTCTGGAAGATGGAGTAACTGGAGAAACCACTTCTGAATTTGAGTCGAGAGTAGAGCAAGCCAGAACCGGTGAGGGTGTGGACGAAGACAGAGTCATGGCTGGACAAGCTCCTTTTTTGATCAACACTTATCTTAATTTCTCAGATGCCGAAGGCAATACCAATTTTAACTTATCTTATAATGTTCAGGGTGAAAGTTTGGCGGTTGTTGGTGTAGGACAGGTACCGGATGTGTATGTAAAGCCTTTCCACAGCCTTAACCTGAACGCATCAAGAAAGATAGGCTCGAATAAAAAGTCTCAGATTACATTAAGAGTGGACAATATACTCGGAGATTCAAAAGATCAGGTTTGGAAAAACTACAAAGCAGACGATCAGATATTCACATCGTTTGATACTGGCAGAACATTTACTGTAAAGTATAGCTACAGTTTTTAATACCAGAAGTAGTTTTTTAATATATAACAAAAGGTCACCAATCTTGGTGACCTTTTGTGCTTTAAAGTGGTTAGTATTGATACTTCTCCTTAATTATCAGGCATATAGAAGGGAGTCTTTTTTTTACTTAACAAATAAGAGTACGATTTAATTATTTGTTAATATTTAAAGAATAGATGTTGTGATTATGGGTGGTAAATTGATTGAATTAAATCAACCAAATCTAAAAACATGAAAAAGAACATTTATTTTGTTTTCATTTTACCACTAATGCTTGCGACGTCCTGTCAGGATGCAGAGATGACCGAAGCACTTGTTGAAAAAGATCTGTCTTGTAATTGTCCTGTTGAATTGCATTCGCCCGAACCCGGTGAAATACAAACTTTCGGAGATGATGTTAATTCTTTGAAATTGACTAGCTATAATGGGACTACTGTCATGGAGGGGGATATTATTTTAACAGAGGAGCAAATAGTTCTGATGACAGCCGCTGAAGAAGGATCAGATGCTGGTCGTGTTGAAAGTGCAGGTCAGGCTGTGGTGGCAAATAGATGGCCCAACAGAGTTGTTCCTTATGTAATTAACTCTAGCTTACCCAATGCTTCCAGAGTTACTAACGCAATTGCTCACTGGGAATCCAGAACTAACTATGACTTTGTACAAAGAACCACCCAAACGAATTATATAGAATTCATCCCCTCTAATGGATGTTCCTCGCATATAGGAATGATTGGGGGAAGGCAGTATATATACTTGGGATCAAACTGTACGCAGGGAAATACCATTCATGAAATTGGTCATGCCCTTGGTCTTTGGCATGAACATACCAGAGCGGATCGAGATTATTCAGTAAATATAAACTGGAATAATATCAATTCCGGAGCAGTGCACAATTTTGAAATGTATAATTTTAACTCATCTGGATTTGATAATGGGGCCTTTGATTTTGGTTCGATCATGATGTATCCTTCCAGTGCCTTCTCTTCAAATGGAAATCCAACCATTACAAGAAAAGACGGCTCAACCTTTACCGCTCAAAGAACTGCTTTATCTTCAGGTGATATTGCTGGTGCAGCTTTTATCTATAATGCAACTCAACTGGCTACTCCAAGCGGTGTTAGGGCCGTACATGACGGTGATGAAACATTGACGGTTACATGGAATGCCGTAGCCGGAGCTTCCGAATACTGGATATATACGCTCTTCCCAGGTCAGGATGTAAGACCTAAGTTATATCGAATTCGCTCATCAACTTCCTGGACCAGAGAGCTTAAGAGTAAATATAGGTCTGGGTATCGCATCTGGGTAGCAGCACGTAATGCCAATGGTAATACGAGCATTGCAAGAGAAGCAAGCTATAATTGGTAAAACTGTTTTCAACCTAAGGTGTATCACAGTTGTAAGGTGCACCTTAGGTTATATAAGTCATTGTATTTATTAGAATTTGGCTCATTTCAGAATAGGCACCTTGTTGCCTAGTAGGTTTGTCGCTTTTCTGTACCAGTAATCCACATCCTCCGGCCTGTTGATATTTTCATATAGCACTGCCAGATTATATGCCGCTCTTCCTGCTATTTCAGGCTTTTGTGATTCAGTGATCTTTAGTAATTCAGATTCCGTTGTATCCCAGTTTTCACTTAAATATGACCTGTATGCATTTTTAAACTCTTTGGTGTGATAAAATTGACGTTGTTCGAAAATGACTCGCGGATAAAATTTCTGTATAAAATCTCTACCTAATTTGGAAGATATTAATACCGCATTTTGATCAGCTTTTCCCATTGAAGGACCCACCGCCAGAAGCCCACTGATAACGGAACGCTCATCATGTGCTATCCTTTGCTCATCGCGAAACTGGTCTAGAAGTTTGCCCTCTTCATCATACATGGAAATAAATGATTCTGCCACCAGGTCGTAATAAGCCGTTCTCTCCTTCGTGCCATCTTCTTGCTTTACTACTTCCACTTCCTGGTCGAAGTATAAATTGTAAGCATCCAGTGCCAGGAGATAGTTTACCTGTTGCCCTTGGCATATATTATTTACCTGTACTTTGTCTAGTGGTAAGCCTGGCTCGGTCACAGCTGTCTTTTCCACCATGCCATCGAGTGGGGTAAGATTATATCGCCTGCTACTATCAAAGCCAGCACTTAAGCCTTCGATGAAGCTGTTATAGCCTATACGAAATACCTCGATTTTGTTGTCGTTGCTAAATGGTAAGCTGTCAGCAGAAAACCTACTGATAAATAAAAACTTACCTTTTTGTGTTGAGAGTTTTATGTCCGGTGGCAACGTCCTCTTTACCGGAACAAAAGTGCTACAAGCAGTAAATAAGTAGCTGATGAAAAGGAATGCGAATATTAAGCGCATAGATGGTATTGTTTTTTGCCGCTTAATTTCGTTTAAAATTATAATGAAAACCATGTTTTAAATAAAAAATATTGTTGAGATGTTGTTGTCCAAAGAGTTGACAGTCAGATAAGTGAAATTGAGAAGTTATTAATAACCTTATGCCCGTTGTTCCGTTTTGTTATTGGGTTGAATTATTCTTATTGAAATAGCTGTATGAATGAAATTGTACTTATAACAGGAGGCACCGGTCTTGTAGGCTCCAGGCTTACAGAGTTATTGCAGGAAAAAGGATATAAAATCCGCTATTTGAGTCGTTCTCCAGGCAAGGTCAAAGATGTGGAAGCATTTGTATGGGATGTTGAAAAGCAAACCATAGATATCAAAGCATTTGATGGCGTTAGCTATATTATTCATTTGGCCGGAGCCGGAGTTGCAGATGAGAAGTGGACACCGGCAAGGAAAAAAGTTATACTTGAAAGTCGCACCAGATCAACTGCATTGTTAAAAGATGCCTTGAGAGATTATCCCAATAATGTAAAAGCGGTTATTTCCGCCTCTGCAATTGGCTATTATGGTTTTGACAATGGAGACAGGTGGCAGGTGGAAGGGAGTCGCTTTGGCGATGATTTTTTGGCGACAGTGACCAAAGCCTGGGAGGCAGAGGCCGATTTAATTCGTGAGTTGGGCATAAGAGTAGTTAAAGTGCGTGTGGGGGTGGTGCTGAGCGAAAATGGAGGTGCATTAAAGGAGATGGGAAAACCTGTCAAATTAGGGCTTGGAGCCCCTCTTGGTAGTGGCGATCAATATATGAGCTGGATACACATTGATGATCTTTGTAATATTTTTATCTATGCCATGGAAAATGAGAACATGTCTGGCTCATACAATGGTGTGGCACCACATCCGGTTACAAATCGTGATTTAACCAAATCAATAGCGAAGGAAATGGGTAAGCCCTTTTTTCTTCCGGCAGTTCCTAGCTTTGCCCTTAAGTTGGCGCTAGGGCAAATGGCAGGATTGCTTTTAGGAAGTAGCCGGGTTTCGTCAGAAAGGATTGAATCAGAGGGATTTAAATTCAAATATCCTGAAATAAAGGGAGCACTTCATAACCTTTTGGAGAATTAATGTGAGCAAAACATTTTTTACTCTTATAATATTTTTTAAGTTTAGCGGCTGCTTTGAAAAATGTGCTGTTCAAAACAGTCAAATATTTATCCAGCCCCTGATAATTTTCAGGCCCACCAACCGTGGAAAAAGTTAGTGTAATAACTTATTTACTGGATTATAAATGTAAGTGTATCAGATTATGAATAACGCATTGCGTATTTCACTGAGGTGAAAAAACGTGCCTTAAAACTTCTTATCTGCTACCTGAAGAATTAACCCTGCTCAAAAACGGGTATATGATCTTAAAGATAAAATTTATGCGGAATGATCATTTTGCAATTATTGATCTATGACATTTCCATTTTAGACATTAAAACAATTGATAACAGATGAAAGAGATGAATGCAAAAAAGACGAAACTGGACAATATAAAAAACATTGATGACCTTACTGAGGAGGAGAAAAAAATTGTCCGGGCTTTTGAAGAGAAGGATTGGAACGAAATCAAGAGCTATGATTCCTGGGTGATCTTTAAAGTGATGTCAGAGTTTGTTGAGGGATTTGAGAAATTGGCTAAAATTGGTCCTTGTGTTACTATTTTTGGCTCTGCCAGAACCCGTGATGATCATCAGTACTATAAAATGGCCGAAAATATAGCGGCTAAGTTGGTAAGGCATGGCTACGGAGTTATTTCCGGTGGAGGGCCTGGAATTATGGAGGCTGCCAATAAAGGGGCTAAGTCTGAAGGTGGTAAATCTGTAGGACTTAATATTATCCTCCCCTTTGAGCAGAAAGGGAATGAGTATATAGACCCTGATAAGCTCATAACGTTTGATTACTTTTTTGTAAGAAAAGTAATGTTCACAAAATACTCTCAGGGGTTTATAGTAATGCCAGGTGGTTTTGGTACCCTGGATGAACTCTTTGAAGCCCTTACACTTATCCAAACCAAGAAAATTGGTAAGTTCCCAATTGTATTGGTAGGTAAAGAGTATTGGGGAGGGCTAATTGGCTGGATTAAAGAAACTATGCTTCTCGCAGCAAATAATGTACATGAAGAAGACCTTGATTTGTTTAAGGTCGTGGAAACAGAGGCGGAGGCAGTAGATGCTATAGATGATTTCTACTCCAAGTATATGCTATCGCCTAACTTCTAAGGTATTGAAAGGTTTTTCAGGTCTGAATGTTTTGTAATTCAGACCTGACACAATTTTTCCCTTTTTGGGAATATCTATTTCGCGTAATTTTATTTTTTGGCGCAACCAGGCAGTGGAACTATTTTTGTTTTTGCCACATTAGATGTTTTGTAGTCTAACTTTTTAAACTCTCGCACTTATGAAATATTTTCCCCATGCTATTTCGTTGCTTGCACTTATTTTAGTATGTGCATACATAAAGTATGATAGTGAGCAATCAAGGACTTCGGATATACATGCTGTTCCGCAGCAACAAA
Source organism: Fulvivirga marina (assembly GCF_016775155.1). Classification (GTDB taxonomy): domain Bacteria; phylum Bacteroidota; class Bacteroidia; order Cytophagales; family Cyclobacteriaceae; genus Fulvivirga; species Fulvivirga marina. The sequence continues at coordinate 214,899 of NZ_JAEUGD010000043.1, forward strand.
ACCAAGGTAACTATGCATTTTATAAAGTAGATAATCCACCTGCAGGAGAGTATGCCGGATATCTTAATGCTGTTTCATTAGAGCTTCCTGGAGAATTATATTTTGCCGGAGAGCGAGTGCCATTAGAAATTCCCGATGTAAGAGAACGGTTAGATAGAGAATTACATATTAATACGTATTGGCATAGCAGTACTATTTTCTTAATAAAAAGGGCACATCAGTGGCTTCCACAGATTGAAAAGATATTGGCTAAAAATGGCATACCAGATGATTTTAAATATTTGACAGCTATTGAAGGAGGGTTTGTTAATGCTGTTTCACCAGCTAATGCAGTTGGTTTTTGGCAAATACTGGAGTCGTCAGGAGAGGAAAATGGCCTTGAAATTACCAAAGAAGTTGATGAGCGATATGACCCATTGAAGGCTACAGAGGCAGCGTGCAAGTACTTGGAAAAAGCTCACAGAAAATTTGATAATTGGACTAATGCTGCCGCTTCGTATAACAGAGGTATGGCAGGACTTCAAAGAGCTCTCAACAATCAAAAAGTAGATTCTTATTACGATCTTCTCCTAAACGAAGAAACTTCAAGGTATGTCTTCAGAATACTGGCAATTAAGGAAATAATTGAGAACCCGAAAAAATATGGTTTCAACATAGATAAGCGACACTTATATGATCCTGAAGAATTGAGATATGTTGAAATTGACCATGACATTAAAGACCTTGTCGCTTTTTCTAAAGATCAGGGTATTAACTACAAACTTTTGAAGCGCCATAATCCCTGGTTGAGGCAAGATCACCTTGATGTAAAAAGAAATAAAACTTATCGAATAGCCATTCCACTAAATCCATAGAAGGGGTTCCATCGTAAGTTTCGTATAATTGTCTTTAAGCGGACAAGCCTGTCATATATTGGGAACCGCTTAAACTTAGCATATTAAGATGCGTTAATTTTATGAGACTTAGAAACAAAACTTACGATGGAAAAGACCTATTATGATCCTGCGGATCTAAAAAAGTTTGGAGATGTAGCAGATTTTCAGCCTGAGTTGGCCAAGAAATTTTTTGATTACTATGGAGATGTATTTAAAGACGGAGCGCTTACATCCAGAGAAAAATCTTTGATAGCTTTAGCTGTGGCACATGCTGTACAATGTCCCTATTGCATTGACGCTTATACCTCAGACTCACTGGAAAAAGGAGCTACAGAACAGCAGATGATGGAGGCTGTGCATGTGACAACAGCTATTCGAGGAGGCGCTTCACTTGTTCATGGCGTGCAGATGATGAACAAAGTCAAGAAGCTTTCCATGTAAAATATCAAAGGATGATAAAAACGTTGAAGTCACGGAATCACACTCTAGCTAGTGGACAGGAGCAGTTAAAGTTTTTGTCTAATGGTATTTTTGGGGATGATAAGCTGCCAACATTTCGTAAAAAGATTGAGGCTCTTGATGAATTCCCCTTAAAACCTGCAAGTATTGAAATTTTTCAGGTTAACGTCGGCTATATGTGCAATCAAGTTTGTAAGCACTGCCATGTTGATGCCGGCCCAGATAGAAAGGAGGTGATGAGCAGGGAGACTATGGAAGTATGTCTGGATATAATGAGTAAAACACAGATACATACATTGGATCTTACCGGAGGAGCTCCTGAAATGAATCCGGATTTCCGGTGGTTTGTTGAAGAAGCCAATAAAGCTGGGGTTCAAGAAATCATTGTGCGTTCAAACCTGACTATAATTCTGGCAAACCCAAAATATCGTGATCTTCCGAAGTTCTTTAAGAAAAACAAAGTAAGAGTAGTGTCTTCCTTGCCATTTTATCAACCCGATAAGACGGACCGTCAGAGAGGAGAAGGGGTATTTGCCAAGTCAATAGAAGCTTTGCAAATGTTAAATGCTGCCGGCTATGGTAAGGAGGGGTCAGGTTTATACCTTGACTTGGTGTACAACCCAGGAGGAGCATTTCTACCTGGTAATCAGTTAGAGCTTGAGAGAGATTTTAAAAAGGAACTCAAAAACCACTATGATATTGAGTTTAATAGCCTTTTTACCATTACTAACCTACCAATTAGCCGGTTTCTTGATTTTTTGGTTAGAACAGAAAATTATGAGGAGTATATGGAAAAGCTAGTAGGTTCTTTTAATCCAGCAGCAGTCAAAGGTGTTATGTGTCGCAATACAATCTCTGTTGATTATGACGGTCATATGTATGATTGTGACTTTAACCAGATGCTGGGGCTGAAAGTTGATCAGAAGGCAGGACAGCATATATGTGACTTTGACTTGGAGAAGTTGGAGAATCGTCATATCGCCATTAGTCAGCATTGCTATGGATGCACGGCAGGTGCAGGGTCCAGTTGTCAGGGTACTGTTGCATAATATCTGGTGTTGGCTAAATTTACAGGCTTTAAATCATGGGGCAATCCCGCAAGCCAATAAAACTATTCTAATGACTATTGATCAAATAAAAGAAACAGCCTCCTTTTTAAAGGAGAAAGGCTTTATAGCCCCTCAGGTGGGTGTAATACTTGGCACTGGCTTAGGCAGCCAGTTTGTCTCTAAAATCCAAGTGGAAAAAGAAATTGCCTATAAAGACATCCCTCATTTTCCAGTAGCAACGGTTGAGTTTCATAGTGGAAAGCTAATCTACGGTGAGGTAAATGGTAAGAAGGTAGTAGCCATGCAGGGTAGGTTTCACTTTTACGAAGGGTATAACATGAAACAGGTTACTTTTCCGGTTAGAGTTATGAAACTCTTGGGTATTGAGTACCTGTTTGTTTCTAACGCCGGAGGAAGTATGAACCTGGATTGGAAGAAAGGAGATTTGATGCTGATTGAAGATCATATTAACTTATTGCCTGATAACCCGTTAACAGGACCAAATCTTGATGAACTCGGGCCGAGGTTCCCTGATATGAGTAACCCTTATGACTCGATAATGAATTCAGCACTAGAAGATATTGCTATTGAAAAAGGTATTACACTCAATAAAGGTGTTTATGTAGCTGTATCTGGTCCTAACTTAGAAACCAGGGCAGAGTATCGCTTTCTAAGGAATATAGGCGCAGACGTAGTGGGAATGTCAACCGTTCCTGAAGTGATAGTAGCTAATCATATGAGTCTGCCATGTTGTGCAATTTCAGTGCTTACGGATGACTGCGACCCTGATAACCTTATGCCAGTCGACATTGAAGAGATCATCGAAGCAGCGGGCCAGGCGGAACCAAAACTAACAGAACTCTATACTGAACTAATAAAGAGATTGTGATGGAGACATACTTGCAAACGACCAAAGATGTATATAAGAAGGCAGCGGAAAACCCTGATATCGGGCTTTGCTGTACCACAACCCCTGTTTGGCAACTACCCGGACTCCAAATCCCTAAGAAAATGTTGGATATGAATTATGGGTGTGGTAGTACGGTAAACCCGCGAGACCTTGTTAATAACCCTAAGGTTTTGTATGTAGGTGTTGGAGGAGGTATGGAACTTTTGCAGTTTACATATTTTAGCCGACAAACAGCAGGAGTAATAGGGCTGGATGTAGTGGATGAGATGCTGGAAGCCAGTGCTAAAAATTTTAAAGAAGCTGAAGAATTGAACTCATGGTTTAAATCAGAATATGTTGATCTCCGTAAAGGAGATGCGCTTGATTTGCCAGTTGAAGATAGTTATGTAGATGTAGCAGCTCAAAATTGTCTGTTCAACATTTTTACTAAGGACGACCTTAAAAAGGCCCTGACGGAAATGTTCAGGGTGCTAAAACCTCATGGAAGGTTAGTGTTGTCGGATCCTGTTTGTGAGCAAGAGATGCCCGAGAACCTTCAAAATGATGAACGTTTAAGAGCATTATGTCTTAGCGGTGCACTACCGCTAAAAGATTACATCAAAATGATTACTGATATTGGTTTTGGTACAATAGAAGTACGTGCCAAGCGAGCTTACCGTATTTTGTCTTCAAAACATTATGATACTTCAGAAAATATATTCATTGAAAGTGTTGAGGTATGCGCCATCAAAGATCCAATGCCAGAAGATGGACCTTGTGTATTTACTGGTAAAACAGCAATCTACTATGGAGAAAATGAATACTTTGATGATAAAAAAGGGCACGTTTTAATGCAGAATCAGCCACTGGCAATTTGCGATAAAACAGCAACTGCATTGGCAAAACTAAATAGAGAAGATATTTTCATCTCTGACTCAACTTATTTTTATGATGGGGGTGGATGCTGTTAATAGCTAAAAATATGGAGAATAGAAAACTGAGTATGAATCAGCTGAAAGTAGTGTCAAATTCCCCATTAAAACTTTCCCCGTTGGTGCTCGGCAAATGGCATGTCAATGAACTCACACAAGCAAAGTTTGAAGAGTTGATAAATGCAGCACTTGATGTTGGTATAACCAGCTTCGATCATGCGGATATATACGGTGGTTATACATGTGAAAGTGTTTTTGGACAATGGATGAAGGGTAACACTGTCCTAAGAGATAAGATACAATTAATATCCAAATGTGGTATTAAGCTCATATCGGATCAGAGGCCCTCTCACCGGATCCAACATTACGATACCACGAAGGCACATATTATTAGTTCCGTGGAGCAATCCCTAAAAAATCTGCAGACAGATTATCTTGACCTTTTGCTGATACACCGGCCTGATCCGCTTATGCCGGTAGAAGAGGTGAGTGCCGCTTTTAGTCAATTAAAGGAACAAGGTAAAGTGCTACACTTTGGCGTTTCAAACTTTACTAATATACAATTTGAATTATTGTCTAAATATAGCGATCAGCCTTTGGTCACTAACCAGATAGAAATTTCCTTGTTTAAAAGTGAAGCGATGTTTGATGGTACTTTGGATTACCTGATGGCCAATACGATCAACCCCATGGCATGGTCGCCATTGGGAGGCAGGGAAAATGTAATGTCTTTAGTTGAAAATCAGGAGGTAAAGAGGATTGCGGCAAAATATGGTGTGGAAACCGGAAATTTACTTCTCTCATGGTTACTGAAGCATCCATCTGCTATAATTCCCGTTATGGGCACTATGAACCCGGAAAGAGTCAGATCATCAGTTGAATCCTTGAATACAGACATGGAAAGAGAAGACTGGTTTGAGCTTCTCGAAATAGCCAGGGGGTATCCTATTCCATAATAGCTTACTGCATTGCCCGGATTGTTAAAGAGCAGTTGGATATAAGCAATCTAAAGCTCAATTTTGTAGATTATTAATCAACTATTACCATAGCCTATGATTACTGACGAGGACGCAAAGAAACAAAGGGATGACTACGATATAACCGGCTATGACAACATAGAAATACTGGGGGCTCGTGAGCATAACCTAAAAAATGTGAATCTTACATTTCCCAGAAATCAACTGACAGTCATTACCGGAATTAGTGGTAGTGGCAAGTCTTCTCTTGCCTTTGATACTATCTATGCAGAAGGGCAGCGCCGGTATATGGAAAGTTTTAGTGCCTATGCACGTTCTTTTATCGGTAACCTAGAGAGGCCAGATGTAGACAAGATCAACGGGCTGAGTCCGGTAATTTCCATTGAGCAAAAAACAACCTCAAGAAACCCTCGTTCGACTGTAGGGACTGTAACAGAGATTTATGACTTTATGAGGCTGTTATATGCCCGGGCAGGAGAAGCTTTTTCGTACTCTACCGGAGAAAAGATGGTGAGGCAGTCCGAGGATCAGATTCTTGATCATATATTGTTAGCTTTCAATGGGGAGAAGCTGACTATTCTTGCCCCGGTGGTTAAGGGGCGTAAAGGGCATTATCGCGAGCTTTTTCAGCAGATTAGAAAAAGTGGCTACTCTCGTGTTCGTGTAGATGGAGAGCTACAGGAACTGACACCTAAAATGCAGGTAGATCGATACAAGACTCATGATATTGAGGTGGTCATTGATAGGATAGTGGTTGATCAGGGTGATCGGTACAGAATTAGCCAATCACTGGCAACAGCCCTAAAGCAAGGGGAAGGTGTATTGATGCTTTTAGATCAGGAAAACCAAACTCACCACTTCTCAAAATACCTGATGGACCCTAAATCGGGACTGTCTTATGATGAACCTGCTCCAAATACTTTTTCATTTAACTCCCCCTATGGTGCATGTCCAAAATGTAATGGATTAGGTGTTATTGAAGAAATAACCGAGGAATCAGTAATCCCGGATAAATCACTAAGTATTAGTAGAGGAGGTATATTACCCCTTGGGGAATTTAGAGATATTTGGATTTTCAAAAAAATAGAAGCCATCCTTAAAAGGTATAAAGTAAACCTGACCACGCCGATTAAAGACATTCCTGAAGATGTTATAAAAACTTTGCTTTACGGCGATTCCGTTCCGGTTGCTGTAAAGTCGGTAAAATACCCGGGTACTGACTGGAATACCAAGTTTGAGGGGATTATTAAGTTTTTGGAGAAGCAAAGAGAGGGCGGTTCGGATAAGATCCAGCAGTGGGTCAACGACTTTACTGTTTCAGTTACATGTCCGGCATGTAATGGAGCCAGACTAAAAAAGGAAGCTCTACATTTTCTGATTGATAATCAGAATATATCTCAGCTTGCGGAGTATGATATCAAGACTTTGTGGAGTTGGTTTGATGGTCTTGAGTTGAGGCTTTCTGACAAGCAAAATGTAATAGCAGCCGAAGTACTTAAAGAAATTAGGAAAAGAATCGGGTTCTTACTGGATGTAGGGCTTGACTATCTTCACCTGAACAGGCCATTAAAAACTTTGTCCGGAGGAGAAGCTCAGCGTATCCGGTTGGCAACACAAATAGGCACGCAGCTGGTTGGGGTTCTTTATATTTTGGATGAGCCCAGTATAGGCCTGCATCAAAGAGACAACGTGAAGCTAATTAAGGCGCTCAAAGATTTGCGAGATCTTGGTAACTCTGTCATAGTAGTGGAGCATGATAAAGATATGATGCTTGCATCTGATCATATTATAGACATTGGTCCTGGGGCTGGGCGTCATGGTGGTCACATAGTGGCTCAGGGTGTTCCCAAGGATTTTCTTAAACAAGGCAGCGCTACAGCCGACTACCTTAAGGGCAAGCGCAATATTGAGGTGCCTTCTGAAAGAAGGAAGGGCAATGGAAAAAAACTCAAGCTTACCGGAGCTAATGGACATAACCTAAAGAATGTAAACCTAGAAGTGCCGTTGGGTACTCTAACTCTGGTTACCGGTGTGTCAGGTAGTGGAAAGTCTACCTTAATCCACGATACACTGTTCCCGATTCTCAATCAGAAATTTTATAGGTCTAGAAGAGAGCCTTTAACTTATAAAAGTGTAAAAGGTCTGGAGCACCTTGATAAAGTAATAGAAGTAGATCAGTCACCTATAGGCCGTACTCCTCGTTCTAACCCTGCTACCTATACTGGAGTTTTTACAGATATCAGAGCGCTGTTTGCAGAACTTCCAGAGGCTAAGATCCGTGGCTATAAACCTGGCAGGTTTTCCTTCAACGTTAAAGGAGGTAGGTGCGAAACCTGCGAGGGAGCGGGGTTGCGTTTGATTGAGATGGATTTTCTGCCTGATGTACACGTGCCTTGTGAAACCTGCAAAGGTAAACGCTATAACCGTGAAACATTGGAGGTTCGGTTTAAGGGTAAATCTATATCAGATGTATTGGAAATGACGGTTGAGGAATCAGTGGAGTTTTTTGAACACCAGCCTAAAATACTTCGGAAAATAAAGACCCTAAATGATGTTGGCTTGGGTTATATTTCATTAGGTCAGCATGCAACAACACTTTCTGGTGGTGAAGCTCAAAGAGTCAAACTTGCTACTGAGCTTTCTAAAAAAGACACAGGAAAGACTTTATACATACTTGATGAACCCACTACCGGTTTGCACTTTCAGGATATACAGCATTTGTTGGATGTAATTAATCGATTAGTAGACAAGGGCAATACAGTCTTGATTATTGAGCACAACCTGGATGTAATCAAAGTAGCAGATCATATAGTAGACTTAGGCCCTGAGGGAGGAAATGGTGGAGGTACTATTGTTTGTTCAGGTACGCCTGAAGATCTTATTAAGAGCGATCAAAGTTATACGGCTAAATTCTTAAAAGACGAATTATTATAAAATATTTGGTTTTATGTTCATTATGAAATAAACTTAGGATGCCCCATTTAACAATTCTAAACTAGTATAATGAACAAATATCTGAAACTGTGTCTAGCTTTAATTGTATTTCAAACAATCTATTTAAGTTGCTTTGGGCAACTTAATGGGGATAGCTATGCGGAAGCTAAAGCGAAAGGGACTGCTAATTGGGTTTTTACCTATTCTGAAGCACCGGGGTTTGCAGCAAAGGTCAACGGCAAGATGACCGGTGTCACATTTGATTTGATGAATAAATTCAAGGAGTTTGTCGAGCAAAAAGAGAATATTCGTGTTAATATCTCTTATGAATCGAGTGCCTCTGATGACTTTATATTATTTATGAAGCAGGTTAGAGAAGGGAAAGGGGGAGTTTTTGGGTTAACCAGCACTACGATAACGGAGGAAAGAAGGAGAGTGTATACGTTTAGCCCTCCCTACATTACCAATATCAGTATGATATTGTCTCATAACTCAGTACCCACACTTGCGAATGTTGCTGACATCAACAAAATTTTTGCGGGAATGACTGCGGTGACTGTTAAAAACTCTACAAACGAAAAAGTATTAGCTAACATTAGAGATAAGTATTACCCCTCTTTAAAAATAGAATATGTTCCTTCAACACGTGTAGCTATGCAGTATGTTATGCGTGATCCAAAGAAGTTTACCAATGCGGATTTTACCTATTATTTTGAGGCTATCCAAAATAGGCAGCCTGTAAAAAGGCACCCGGGCGGTGATATTGATACAGAACAATTTGGGATTATTATGCCAAAAAATAATGATTGGGCTCCTCTTTTAGAAGAGTTTATGAGTACGGAATTCCTTCAAAGTGTACTTTATAAAAAAATAATAGCTGATAACCTGGGGCAAAGTGCCATGAAATTTTTTGAAACTATTAAACGCTAAGATAGAGCCCGGTTATTGTTTTGGGTTGGTAAATGAATATAATTTACTCCAAAGTTTATAAGTAATTGATTATCTGCACATAATTTGTTCAGAAAACTTTGATTTGCATGTTTCATTCATCATTATTATGAGTTAATTCTTTCTAACTAATAATGATCATGAACCGTTTTGTTAACAAAAGAAAAATTCAGTTTGTCTTAGTATTCACTTTGATGCTTAGTACATCGTACCTGTTTGGACAGCTCAAGGGAGATACATATGCTGTAGCAAAATCCAAAGGGTCAGCGAATTGGGTTTTTACCTACGCGGAATCTCCTGGTTTTGCTTCCAAGAAAAATGGAAAAATGACAGGCATCACTGTAGACCTGATGAAGAAATTTGAAGAGTATGTTGAAAAGAAGGAGGGCATTGAGGTTAGTGTGACCTATCAAGGTAAAAACCCCAATAATTTCACCCTATTTCTAGACGAAGTTAAAAAGGGTCATGGAGGAGTATTTGGACTAAGCAATACAACAATTACTGATGCGAGAAAAAGGGCTTACAGTTTCAGTCCTCCCTATATAACTAATATTGGAATGGTACTTACGCATAGTTCAGTGCCTACATTGAACAATATAAGCGACATAGCCCAAAAGTTTGCGGGAATGACCGCGGTCACCATAAAGAACTCTACTAATGAGAAGTGGATAATGGATATCAAGTCAAAGTATTATCCGGCACTCAAGGTAGAGTATGTTGCTTCGTTCGGCAAGGCTATGGGTGCGATTATCGCAGACCCGAAAAAGTTCACTAACGTTGATTTTACTTATTATTTTGAAGCCATTCAGAACAGACAACCGGTTAAAAGACATCCGGGTGGAGATGAAACTACTGAGCAATTCGGAATAATTATGCCAAAGAATAATGATTGGGCACCTTTACTTCGACAGTTTATGAGTGATGAATTTATAACAAGTGTAGAGTACAAGAAGATAATCGCTGATAACCTTGGTCAGAGTGCTATGAAGTTTTTTGAAACTTTGAAGAAATAAGGATAATCCAGTGACAAAAAACAAAAAGAGGCTGTCTCAAAAGTCTCTCAAAAGAAAGGCTGGCGAAAATTCTATCGCCAGCCTTTTTA
>NZ_JAEUGD010000044.1 GCF_016775155.1 Fulvivirga marina
CCTATTATAACAATAATAATTAATAGAATTTATACTTTTATGGAGTCCTAAAACGGGGGTGCTTACAGGATTGCTACGGAGTTTTTGAAAAGTAATCCTGAAATAACCAATTTGCCAGCAAACTACAAAGGTCACCCAATTATTATAGAACCTGTCATATTAAAAAAAGGAGAAGTTCATTTTCATCATTGCTACACATGGCATGGCTCAATGTATAATTCATCAGACCTAAACCGAAGAGCTTACATAATGCATTTAATAGAAGATGGAACAAAATTCAATGCTTACGGTACTTATGCTAAATCATACAATATTCAACATGATTCAATTATAAATACTGCAAGACAACCTTTAATAGGTGCGAAATTTCGCCCCATCCAATAATGATTAGGGTTCTAAAAAAGCTGAATCTAAAGGTGTAGCCTTCCCTTTTAATAGAATTTTGAAAAGTTATAATTTGTATTTGGAGTACAACATACCATCAGACCAAATATAATTAACCTGCCCCCAATGAACAGCACTCATAATATCTGAAAAGAAACCTCTGCCTTTTAGGTTAGCACTTGTATTACACAACAGAGGAATTGAAGAGTGCTTTTTATAAAACTTCAACAATTGGTAAACTTCCTTGTTCTGCTTCTCATTTACAGTTTGCAGCCTTGCTGAATGATCTAAATGAACAATAGCCGGGACTTTTTCTCTCCACTCACCTTTTATTTGATGATCAAACAACATAAATGGATCGGGAGTACCGGGATCAAAGATTTCTTCTGCATCCTCTTCTAAACAAATGGGTGAAACAGGACGATAATTTTCACGAAGTTTTACTTCGTTAAGTAATTGCTTCATTTTTTCCGAGCCCGCTGGTGCCAATATGCTCCTATTTCCAAGAGCTCTGGGTCCGAGTTCCGCTCGTCCATTTAGAAATAAAATTGGTTCACCTTTTTTATGGATTAATGCAGCTAATTCTTCTAGAGTAAATTTATACTCTCTGAAATGATAGTTGAATTTTTTCTCAAAAAATGGCAATTGATCAATTAATCTATTCTTAACCACATTGGTCCAATTGTAACCATTCACATAGTTATTAATCATTTCTGGACCTTTATATACATCCCAATCTAAAGACAACTGATCCGAATGATAAACCATTGCAGTACAAGCAGTACCTAACGCACTCCCTGAATCATTAGGAAAAGGTGGTATCCAAATTTTATCGAAAACACCGGATGTTCTTATTTTACTATTCCATTTGATATTTAATGCACTTCCTCCCGCGAAACAAAGGTTCTTAGTGTTAGCCGTGTGCTCTTTAACTTTTTTGCTAATTCTTTCTACTAATAAACCTTCAAGAAAATCGTGGAAACTTGCAAGAATGTCTTCGTTATTGTATTTTGAAATCACGCTGCATTCTTTGGATTTTTTGATAAATTCTTCAGTGACGCCCACTATAGTCCCTGCATGAATTTCATTTTTGCTATACTTAACTTCCAGATCAATATAAATTGCATTTAAACGATCGACTATTACACGCTGGCTATTACCTAAAGCAATGTAGGCCATTACCTTACCAGGGGTGGCGTAGCTATATTTGACTCCTTTATCGAAGGGTGCATACCCGTAAGGAAAACCAGCATATATATCACCAAAAAGCATAAACAAATGTCCGAGGTTAGTTATGCTCTTACTTTTGGCCCCAAAGTGAAATAACTGAGGTGGCATACCTCCGTCCCAAATTAAGATGTATGAATCTTCCTTTTTTATGGCAAACGGACTAGTACAGTAAGCTCCAAAAAAATGTCCAGAAATATGCCGGAAGCTCTCATAGGGTATCCCAATTTTATCGATAACATGCTCTTTTCTACCATAAACATCTTCATCTTTCCCTAATAGGCGACCATAACCCGCTAATTCAATATCCACAGAGAATCCTGATAGCTGAACATCTTTAATTTTCGAGGATTCATTTTGAATTTTTTGCCAAGCCTTTACAGCAGGTGTCCAACCATCAAATACAATCTTATCAATCGTATTTAAATTATAACCATACTCCTTTAGAATTAAATTGGTTTCTTCAAACGACAAACAAAAAGATTGGAATCTTAGATTATTATTAAGCTTTTCCATTTCAAATGAAAAAATCAATTTACCATTATCAATTAATGATATAGCACCATCATGCGTAAATTTAATTCCTAGTATTGTCATAGTTCAATTAATTCGTAATCTTCACCGGTATCAGTAGATAAGGCCAGATTATATTAGTAATTTGAGAAAGATTGTATATAAATGTTCAAAAAACGTTTGGAAATAGCGAATTCAAAACTCGCTTCAATTAGAGGGTCAAGTTGTTTAAATGTGATTAACACTATCCACTAGAAAAGCAACAAGGGCATCAGTATCCTTAGCAATATCTTGATTTAGCATTGCAATAATTATTTTCTTAACCAAATAGGCTTCCCTAATGTATTTTGCAATAATTTGCGGTCTCTTAATGATTGACGATATTAAAACAATTTTCAAAAAAATCACAGTTAATGATTTATAATATCTTCTATAAAGGTGTAGAAAAAAAAATAAAAAGTTTTCGTTCAATGATTTGCTTCCTAATTGCATTTATTTGGGCTGTAAGTAACCATTGCTTTGGACAGGATCCCAACCAACTCAATGAGATCCAAAATCTTGTTAATAAAAGCATGGATGTTGGTGATATACCAGGACTCACGCTCGCAATCGTTAATGAAGATCAAGAAATCATTTTTAACTATGGGTATGCCAACCTAAATAAAAAAATTCCGGTCACCAATCAAACATTATTTGAAATCGGTTCCTGCACAAAGGCATTCACTGGATTAGCCATCTTAAAATTAGAACAGGAAGGAAAACTCGTATTGGATAGCACAGTTTCTAATTACTTGCCTTGGTTTAAAGTTTATCGAGAAGGTAAAAGGGTCTCTGTTACTTTACAGCATTTGCTGTATCATACAAGTGGAATACCTTGGAGTACTATATCTCTTATTCCCGAGGATAATTCAGAGAACGCATTAGAAAATACAGTCCGTAAAGTAAACCATACTGAATTAAACTCATTGCCCGGATGGAAGTTCGAGTACGCAACCATTAATTATGATATACTAGCTCTAATTCTTGAGAAGATCGTCAAGACATCTTATGAGGATTATATAAAATATAATATCATTGATTCTCTTGACCTTATTAATACATCTATAGGTATTCCAAGTGACAAAGACCTGATGGCAACAGGATATAAGATTAACTTTTTACAACCGCAGCCTTTTGCCTCACCTCCTTTCAGAGGCAATTATGCCGCAGGTTATATAATCTCAAATGCTGAGGATATGGCCACTTGGCTGACTTATCAGATGGGAATTAAGCCCAATCTCTATGAGAATCTAATAACTAAATCACATCAGCGTGATGAGTCAGTCAAACCCATTAATCTTTCCTCTTATGCTTACGGTTGGGAAGTATCTTTAAGTGGGAACCAGTTTATTTACCACTCTGGTCTCAATCCGAACTATTCTTCCTTCATTGCCTTTAACAAAAATGAGAAAATCGGAATTGCATTACTTGCAAATTCCAACAGTTTACAAACTCAACTTTTGGGTCAGAATATTATTAATGTATTAACTGGTCGATCGATTAAATCAAGCAAGGATTCGGGTGATCCATTAGACTCTCAGTTTACGGTAATCTGTATTGTGCTTAGCCTTTTTATATTACTGGTTCTTGCGTTCATTGGTTTTATTATATATCGAATACTAATTCATAAGAGGAGTTATCGCAAACTGACAAAAAAGAAGCTAACGGAGTTAGTGTTCATGCTCGTTATGATATTACCATACTTATATGGTATATATATACTACCCAAAGCAATCGCGAACTTCACATGGAAAGCAATCCCTATTTGGACGCCATTTAGTTTTCAGGCTGCAATAATGCTGGCGATAGTTGCCATTCTTCTAAGTTTTGTGGGCCACGTAATTTCTTCTTTATTCCCTGAAAAAAATGAATACATTAAGGATGCTCCATTGATAATATTAATGAGTATTCTGGCAGGTCTGTCAAATGTAGCAGCTATTCTATTGATCACTTCCTCTATTAATAGTACTATGCCGTTAAAATATCAACTTTTTTACCTTGTTTTAACCATCATGGTGTACTTGATAGGTGTTAAAGTAGTTAGAACCAAAATGACCTATCTTACAAGAGATATTGTCTATAATCTAAGAATAAAGCTTATCAACTTAATCTTTTCTACATCTTATGAGCGGTTTGAAAAAATGGACAGTGGTAGGGTTTATACTACATTGAACGGAGATGTTGGCACGCTAGGTCAATCTGCCAACATGATAGTCAGTGTCATTACAAACGTCATTACCATAGCTGGTTCATTTATCTATATGGCAAGTTTATCTTTCTGGGCTACAGCGATAACAATGCTGATCGTTTTATTGCTCTCTGGAATTTATTATTACGTCAGCAAGAAGTCTCAACATTTATTCGATGAATCTAGGGAAACCAGTACAGTTTATATGGGCCTATTGGATGAAATGATTGATGGATTTAAAGAGCTAAGCTTGCACCTCAAAAAGAAGATAGCGTTTAAAAAAGCCATCGAAAATACAGCCAATGAATTTAGAGAAAAATCATCTGAAGCTAATGTTAAATTCATCAATGCATTCCTTGTGGGAGAATCCCTCCTTTTATTCACACTAGCGGTGGTGGCCTTTGCAATTCAACGTATTTTTCCCGGAGTTGAATCTTACATCATTGTTAGCTTCATTATCATTTTGCTTTATTTAATTGGTCCGTTAAATGCTATATTATCTATTATTCCACAAATTTTGCAATTGCGAATAGCGCATAATCGAATTAAGACATTTATGAGTGATATTGAACCCAGTACTGATTTAAACACGTTATTAAAAGACTCTACTAATGAAAGAAAATTAACCATAGATACATATAGCGCTAAATCTATTTGCTATGAGTATGGAGGAGAAGATCACAATTTTTCGGTCGGCCCCATTAATTTGACAATAAACAAAGGAGAAGTAATCTTTATTATAGGTGGAAATGGAAGTGGCAAAACGACTCTGGCAAAACTGCTGACAGGCCTATATCACCCGCACAATGGAGAAATTCTTATAGATGGAAATTCAATACCTCCTGCAGAGCTGGGTGAGTATTTCTCAACGGTTTTTAGTCCATTCTATTTATTCAAAAAACTTTATAGCTTAAATACAGATATGCTTAATGAGGACATTGACAGGTATTTGAATTTGCTGGAAATTGAAGATAAGATTAAGGTTGTTGACAACGTATACAGCACTGTAAACTTGTCCAGCGGACAAAGAAAACGTGTGGCTTTATTACAATGCTATCTTGAAGATAAGCCGATATTCTTGTTTGACGAATGGGCAGCCGATCAGGACCCAATATTTAGACGACTCTTTTATCATGAACTTATTCCAAGTATGCGGATGCTGGGTAAGACAGTCATTGCCATCACGCATGATGATCAATACTTCGATGTTGCCGACAAAATTTATAAAATGGATAATGGGAAACTAAAAGAGTTTGAACCTAAAATGAATGTTTTCTAGCTTTAGTTGAACAATGAATCTAACTCATCTTGATCGAGTTCTGCATCAAAATCAGATGCTGCTAATACCAGATCATCAGTTTGTTCGATATGCTCGACAATTTTGATTAATTCACTGTTAAAGTTTTCCATCATCAATTCAATCAAGCTGGACTTATGAGTCTTAGAATTATAGCTAACTGACATCTTCAGTTCGTTATTTACAATTAGACATACAAAATCTAGTTTGGTTGTCATTCTATTTTCCAAAGCTATCTCAGCACCCGTTGAAGTCGAAACAATTTCAAATAGATCGTTATTTGCTTCTCGTTGGAAGGAGCCCAAATAATTAAATCGTATTTCCGATAGCGTACTCATGTCACCTGAAGTTTTATTACTCCTCAGATACTTAAATATTCCATAGTCAAATCCATAAGAATGGCCATGACTGAGCTGATTCTTAACTTCAATAATATTATTCCCAATTAAATTTGAATCAAGAGCAAATTGGACAGGAAAGAGACTGGTAAACCAACCAATCGTTCGAGACACATCAATGTTGTCTATATGTCGTCCATGGCTCTCAATATCAATCGTAAAGCGGGATTGGTTCATTGTTTTTTTCAAGCTCCTCAACAGTGCAACCAGTATTAAAGTTTGAGGATCAGCATTGTAATTCTTATGCGATATATTCAATAGAAAATCTGTCCATTCATCACTCAACTTTGTCTCAATTATACGAGCATCTTTGGAACGCCAATCAATGTCAGGATTTTCAATAGGTAAAGGAGAAGTCTGATTATCAATGTTTTTCCATGAGCTAATTTTATCTTCCAGATCATCGATTTTCTTATTACTGATCTGCTCATACCACCTATTTAATGGAGCAGTTTTGAACGGCAGATCGATTTTCGCCCCCTTAATCTTAGCGATATACAGATTGTAAAAATCCTCTAACAGGATTCTCCAAGATATTCCATCGATTATTAGATGATGAACCGTAATAAAAAGCATTTCCTCTCTCCCACACCTTATAATCGCCAATCGAAACAGAGGGGCCTCTGTCAGATTAATGCTTCCCCTGATTTCATCACATATAATTTTTAAATCATCAATGCTATCCAGATAATATTCCTCAATTGATAGCTGCCTTTTTACTAAAGTATCATCTGAGTTAAGAACATTGTCCTTTGCATCATAGTAAAGCCTAAGCCCATCATGATGATGGATCAAATTCTCAAAAGATTTTCCTACTATTTCACGATCGACCTTCATTTTAAACTTAAGAAGAACAGATTGGTTATACCAGCTAGGGTTATCAAACTCTTGATCAAGGAACCACCTTTGAATAGGAAATAAATTCACTTGATCTCTAACCAAACCCTGTGGGTACTGTTGAGACTTATTGTTAAATGTCGCCTGCTTGGCTATTTGCTCAATTGTTTGGAATGTAAGTATATCCTTTACGGTTATTTCAATTTGCTGATTTATTAAGCGAGAAGTGACCTGAATTGCCTTTATTGAATCTCCCCCAAGATTATAAAACTTATCTGATATTCCGAATTTATCAATCGACAGGACCTCACTCCAAACCTTCCAAATTTTTGACTCAACAGCATTTCTCGGTTGAATAAGCTCATCCGATTTAGTATCTATTCGAATTAACTTATCATACGCCACCTTACCGTTATTTGTAAACGGGATATTGTTAACAGGTATAACTTGATGTGGCATCATATAATAAGGCAGGGATAAGCTTAGCCATTCTTCAATTTCTGCAGTTAGTGCCTCGGAACCTTCATTATAAACCACATAAGCATATATAAATGTACTCCCACCTTTTTCCATTAAGAGAACGGCTGCATCTTTCACCTCATGAATTGCCAACAACGTGCTTTCGATTTCTTCAAGTTCAATGCGAAATCCATTTACCTTCGTTTGTCTGTCAATTCTTCCCAAAAATTCCAGATTTCCATCTGGCAGCATCCGGCCAAGATCTCCTGTTTTGTACATTAATTCGTCGGAATGAAAACAATCAGGAATGAATCTGGATGCTGTTAGTTTTTCATCTTTCAAGTACCCTGATGCAAGACAAGCACCAGCTATATAAATCTCTCCCTCCAAACCTTTTGGCATCGGTTGTTGAAATTTATCAAGTAAATAAATTCTGGAATTGGGTAATGGCTTACCAATTGAAACTACGGTTTGTTTGCTTTCTGATGGATCATACTTATGAATCATACATCCTACTGTAGCCTCTGTCGGACCGTATTCATTAAAAATTTCAACCTCCTCTCCAAGCAATTCAATAAGCTTTTCCGCATCTTTTGTTAATAACTGTTCTCCACCTACTATTACCTTTTTAATTTTGGACTGATTCGTCTGGTCCTTAAAAAAAGAAAGTTCTTTTAATACCCTTAAATGCGAGGGGGTAGCCTTGATTACATCGATCTTATTATCTTCTATAACCCGAGATAACGTAAGCTCTTGTTGTATTTGAGGATAAGTAACAATTGAATTTCCACTTAGAAGAGGGACAAAAATGGATGTTAGTGTCAAGTCAAATGAGATAGAAGTATAAAAAGGAAAAGTAAAATTTCCCCCACCTGTATAGTAATTTGAAGTAGTATATACGTAATTAACAAGTGATCGATGCATTACCGTAACACCTTTTGGCTTTCCGGTAGTTCCAGATGTATAAATGATATACGCCAAATCTGATGCCGAACCTATATCGACTATCTTATCCGATTCTTCATTGAAGCTTTCATTTGCCATATCTATCAGCCTTAAATCCTTTGGCAACTCATCAATGATATCATAACCCTCATCCTCAATAATATTCTTATTTGATATAATGACCTCTGCTCCGCAATTATCAATAATGTATGCTATTCTTTTATCTGGAAGTGACATATCTACAGGCACAAAATGATTGCCTGACTTTAGAATGGCCAATATACTAATGATAAACTCTGGTGATTGATCCAATAAAACAACTATAGGCTTAGCTGTTCCAAGCTCCATTTTAATTAATTGATTTGCCAACTTGTTGGCTATACTCTGTAACTGCAGATAAGTAAATACGCCCTCGTTATTGGCATCTTTAAGAGCAATTCGATTAGGTGTTTTTTGAACCTGATAATCAAAAAGGTGTTGGATCGTTACTGGAGGTATATCAAGTGTCTGATTATTTAGAGGTTGGTATATTGAATCAAACAATTTATTCTTTCCAAGAAGACTAAGTTTTGACAACCGAATATTCAAATCTGAAAACACTTGACTTATTAGGTGGACTAAGTAAGCATACAAACTATCAATGGATTCCCTGTCAAATAATTGATTTTTATATTCAATGTACAATTCAATTCCCTCCGCTTCTTCAAAAAACTCAAATGATAGATCAAATTTTGAAGTCGGGTTATCTATATAGTAATGCTCCAATGAAATTTCATCACCATCCACCCTTTTGGGCAGATGGTGGTAGGTAAACATGGTGTTAAAGGGAGAATTACCAGACTCTTCAGATATCGCTTGAATCAGTTCGGAAATTCTGTCAAAAGAAATTTCCTGATGATCAAACGCACCTATAAATGAATCTCTAACTAATCCCAAGTAATCCTTAAATATGATATTGGGCTCGAGTGTACACCTTAAAGCAAGGTTATTTACTAACATCCCTACTACATTATTTAACTTCTCATGTTTTCTTCCGGCTGTTGGAATTCCGATCACAAAATCTTCAGCTTTAGTATACTTGGAAAGTAAAATAGAGTATATAGAAAAGAGTAGCATAAAAGGCGTAACTCCTTCTTTATTAGCAAATCCTTTAATTTTAGAAGTGATCTCCTTACCTAAAAAAAACCTTCGTTTACTTCCCTGAAAGTCAAGAACAGATAGGTGACTTCCTGGGGCTGAAAAATCTAACCTTTCGAGAGGTGAGTTAAAAACCTGCCTCCAATAAGCATCACATTTTGGATTAAAATCACCCTCCTTATCTAACTTCCAATCCACAAAATCAACAAAGTCAATTTCAAGAGGTGAGACATGTGAATCAGAATATAATGCAATTAATTCCTCAGTCAAAACTCGAACTGAAATTCCATCACATATAGCATGATGAATATCTAAATAGATAAATGAACGGTGATCCTTGGTTTTTAAAAGTTTAGCTCTATATAAGGGGCCGGAGTGTAAATCAAACGGCATCACACACTCACGAAGATATTGATCTATGTTATTAATACCATCAACAACTTCGAATTCCGGCTGATTTTGACTAATGATCGAAAAAGTTAATTGCTCTTGATCCAGTTTGAAGACGCTCCTAAGTACTCTGTGCCGATCAGCCAATTGTCTAAATACATTCATCAACTTTTGATCATCTACAGAACCGATAATCTTTAAAGCTACCGGGATATTATAAAGTGTTCCATTTCTATCAAGAGACCAAGCGTAATAAATCCTTTTTTGAGCCTCGGTTGCGGGATGACCAATAGACCTTTCCGACTTTGGTATCGGTTTATCAACATGATTGTCTTTATAGCCAGTTCTTATTTTTGAAGAAAGTTGTTTAATTGAACCTGCTAAATAAAGCTCTTCGAAAGTAAAGGCTATATTAAAGGCTTGATTCAGGCGTTGACTAAGTTGACCAACTTTTAATGAATTACCACCGGACTGGATAAAATTATCTTCTAAACCAAATGATTCATGCCCGAGTATGTCTCTCCATATATTGACTAGCTCGGTTTCTACCTCATTCATATGTTTGCTTTCAGTAAAGCGGAAAATCTCAGGTAGATATGAGTCTATTCTGGCTAGTGTATCATTAAATTCACCATTATCATACATTTTAGCCATTCGAAACCGTTCCACCTTACCACTGGTGGTCTTAGGGATTTTTTTAACCGGAATAATTTGAATTGCATTGAAATCAAAGTTATCAGCCAAGATTACCCGAATGGATTTAAGGATTGTGACAAATTTCTTTTCATCACCTTTAAACAGGACAAACACCAGAACGGTATCCACCATCTCGTTTGAAGATGAATTTGTGACAACTACTTTGCCATATTCAAGATCAGCTTGAGATATCAAAACCCTTTCAACGTCATGGGGATGGATATTCTGACCATTAATAAATATTACGTCCTTGCTTCTTCCGACTATATAAAAATCTTCACCTACAAAAACACCTATATCACCAGTCTTTAGCCATCCAGGCTCGGCAAACAACTTCTTATTAGCCAAATCATTATTAAAGTATCCGCTGGTTACATTATCTCCCCTAATCTGCACATGCCCTATCCTACCATTACCCACAGTAGAATCTTGTTCATTGGTCAGTCTAATATCACAAGCATAACTGCTCTTTTGTCCAACCTTAACTAAGGTAATGGAATTGGAATCCTCTTCATTGATCTCAACTATCGGATAATCAATTTTTAATTTTCTACGGTCTAGAGAAATACTTTTAACTTCGGAATGCATATCAGAAAATGATACTGCAAGAGTTGCTTCTGCAAGTCCATAAACGGGATACATAGCTTGAACCCTTAAGCCGTAACGACTCATATAGGCTGAAAAATTCCTGCAAATATTAGCCGATATTGGCTCGGCTCCATTATAAATCAGCCTCACACATGACAGATCCCACTCATAATTGAAATCTGATCTTAATTGTTTAAGCAGATAGGTATATCCAAAATTTGGGGAACAGAGAATCGTTGCCTTATGCTCACTTGATTTATCCATCCAAATAGTTGGTCTTCTAATGAAAAGATCAGTTGGTATTAAAACGTGATCCATGCCACAATACATTGGATTCAAATGAAAGCCTATAAGACCCATATCATGAGTAAGAGGCATCCAGCTAAGCATTTTATCCATACTTGAATGATATGAGCATTGCTTACTCATCCTTATATTAGACAAAATATTTCGGTGAGTCAGCATGACACCTTTGGCATCTCCAGTAGAACCTGAAGAAAATTGAATAAATGCCAAATCATTAGAATCAGAAACATGTGGTGAACTAATATGCCTAGCACTATAAATTGAATGTAGATCAATTGCATTTTCGACGACCTTATCGAAAGATTCAGCAAGCTGGTTTACTTTGGCGTATTTTTCTAATCGCCCCAGTTCACCATCTTCTACAACAACTCGGGGATTATTAAGTATTTCAAAAACGTTAAAGAATTTCCTTTTATGCTCATCTCTCATCCCCACGTTAATTGGTACTGGGATAATTCCTCCTAAAATACATCCCCAAAACAGGACTATAAAATTATGGTTGTCCTGAACCTGGAGAATCAGTTTTTCTCCAGGCAACATCCCTTCCATTCTCAAATAAGACATAACCCGGATAGACTTATTATATAAATCAGCGTATGAAACGAAGTTTTCCTGTTCCGTTGATTTAACAAAAAAAATACCTCCTAAATCTTTTTTTCTTATAGTCAATATGTCGACAAGAGTACTTGCTGAATCAATATCCATAATATGCGATCGTTAAAACGTTTATTAGAGCGATTTGTCAGCCTTTTTTGATAGGTATAATACGCAATGAATTTTCAAATCAAGAAATCCATTGGATAAATCAAACCATCTTTTTAATTCATCATTAAACAGATTGGTGTGTTCTACGTTCAAATTTTGGTACCCTAGTCCGGTCTTAAGAAAACCCAAGAATGTGTCAAAGGTATATCGTTTTTGCCAAGGAAAGATATTTAAATTAGTTTCTGAGAATTGCCCGCTATGAATAATTTCTTGTTCAAATGCCTTTATCTGATTATTTACTTGTTGCTCTGTTTTAAAAGTTAAGACGTTATACTGCTTGCACAGATTCGACAGATCATTACATAATTCAGTCTCATCATTTAAATACATATTCCAGAACAGCCCCATATACCCCCCATGGTTTAGAGATTGCGATACTTTCACATATCTCAAACCTAAAGGCACCCAATGCAGTGCCTGCCCAGAGATAATCAATTTGAACCTCTTACCCTCATTATTCCAGTTCTCGAAACGTTCGATATAATAGCTGATCTTTTTGGGTTTTATAAGTTTACCTTTACATATCTCTACCAAGCTGGCTCCGGGCTCTATGCATACCATTGGATAATCTTGTGCGAAAAACTGAGTTGCTTCACCATTTCCTGATCCAATCTCGAGAATCTCATCACCGGGTTGGATTTTAGATTTCTTGATAATCTCATCGATAAGATCTAGAGGATATGTGGTGCAGTACTTATCATAAAGTTTTGCACATCTATCGAACTGGAGACTTTGTTCTTCTAATGTAAGAGCCAGTTTCATAATATCTTATTCCTCTTTAAGTGATTTGCTAGGGTTTAGAGTAACCGCTTTAATACAATTGTAACCTATTGATAAAAAAATCACAACCAAAAGAACAATAAAGGGAATTATAAAATCCATCATTCGAATATTGACAGAAAAAGCAAAGTTTTCCAACCATTTTTTCATAATCATGTAGGAGATGCATCCACCAATAACGCTGCTTATAATAGCCTCTATACCAAGCCCTTTAAAAAGCCGTAACAGAATATTTTGTGGATTTGCGCCAAATACTTTTCGAATAGCAATCTCCTTATTGTGCTTTTGCACTTTATATGCTGATAGCGCCAGCAAACCCATTCCAGAAATGATAATTGCAATCCAACTAAAAATATTGACTAATGAACTAAATATTTCAATATCATTATATTGTTTGTTAAACTTCGCATTTGATAACTCATATTCAAATGGATTTAACGGAAAAATTTCTTCATATTTTTTCTTGACTTGAGATAATGTATTTGGATAATTATAACCATCTAGCTGAAGGGTTACATAACCAAATGGACTCTGGTTGTAACTAAAAAATATTGGTTCAAACGATTCTCGTAGAGATAAATGGTTATAGTTAGAAATAACACCTATAATAGTATATTCATTTTTCATAAAAATTACTCTTTCGTTAATAGCCTCACTTGGGCTAGAAAGATCAAGAAGTTCAAGAGCCGCTTCGTTTATAATGATATTCTCCTTCTCCTTAGAAATATTTGATGAAAAATTACGGCCTTCAAGAAGTTTTATTTCGTAGGTATTAATGAAATTCTCATCAACATCAATCTTAAATATATTATTGCCGTGCACATCAGTTCTACTAGTTAAACGTATACCCCCTGAGGTTGTCAAATGTTCTCCGGGAACAGAGGAAGAAAATGAAGCATCAATTACATCAGAGTTATTTTTAATTTCGTTTACGAAAACCGAGGCTTTTTCAAAATAAAGACTATCAATATTACCCGGGCTCTTAATTGATATCCTATTGGTCAGCATCATGCCTGTATCCTGCTTTTTCATAAAATCTATCTGCCTCTCAATCACAAGAGTGCATGTGATAATCAAAAATGAAATGATAAATTGTAAGTAGATTAGCGTATTTTGAAAGATTAAATTCCTTTTGGACGTTCGAAATTTGGTTCCAAGAACATCAATAGGACGTTTGGCTGCTATTAGCCACGCTGGATAAAATGATGGCAATGTGCTTAAAAAAATCAAGCCTACTATAACCATAAGAATTGTTCCAATGTAGTCGGGCATTACAGAGCTCAAATTTTTGTTTAATAGATTTTCAAAATTTGACTGTGTAACCCAAACAAATAGTAAACTAATGATCAGCGCAACGATGTTGAATAATAAGGATTCGTAAAAAAATTGCGCTATTAATCTTTTTTGTGACGATCCCAATACCTTTTTTATACCGACCTCATTGGCCCTTTCTGAAGATCTAAAGGAAAATAAATTGATATAATTAATCCAAGCCATTCCCAAAACCAAAAAGGCAATAATGCTAAGAAAGTAGATTTGCCGTCTTGAGCCTGTTGGCCCTATCTCAGCTCTCAAATCAGAATCAAGATATATTTCCTCTAAAGGCTGCAAGAAAATGGAGATGGTTGATTCTTCTCCATAAAGCAACTTTAAAACGGCATCCATTTTATCATCAAGATTACCTTTGACAAGGGGTTGGGTTGTTTTTATATAGGTATGAAACTGACTCCACCATTTGCTATAATGCGGTCCATTGGTCTTAATAGTCATGTAAGAAACCAGAAAATCGAATTGAATATGTGAATTGGCAGGAACATCCGCAATAATAGCCTCAACACTCAAATTATCTTCACCCAAATTATCATACTCAATCAGCTTTCCGATCATTTGATTATATGGAATATTACCAAACATTTTCTTTGCTAGAGAAGAAGTAAGAATAAGGGAGTTAGGAGCTTTGAGGTTAGGGTCACCTTCTAATACTTCAAATGAAAAAATATCAAAGAAACTAGAGTCAGCATAAAATCCCTTCCCTTCATTTGCAGAGTATTTCACCTCTCCTCCTTCTTGATACGTGAAAACGCTAAAAGGTCTTGCAATTACCACATCAAACAATCTGGTATAATGTGTTATTTCAGGAATTTCCTGTTGGAGAAGTGGTCCCATGATAGGGACGTTTGAGGCATATAAGCTAGTGTTATCTCCTGCTTCATCAACTTCGCCCCAGTTAAATCCTACCCTGTATATTCTTTTTGAGTCAACATTAAACTTATCATAGTTAACTTCGAATATGATGTATTCCGCAATATAAAAGAAGCTTATGAATCCAATGCTCAACCCAATCAAGTTAAGTAAGTTGAAAATAGGTTTTTTGAAAAAGTTTCGTATAGCAAGTTTTAAAAAAAGTTTCATTACTAAGTTTTTTTATTGTCTATAATCAATTCAACTAAACGACTACTTCCATTCTTTTTTGTACGCAAGGATGTTTCCTCCAGCTCTTTCTTTTTATTCAGTACATCTATAAAATCATTTCGCCATGTTTCGCCCAAATTCCTTCTGACGGGGCCATCTAAAGGGTGTTCACCAAGGTTTGTCAAGCTATCTTTATGGATTTTCCTGATATAAAGAAATTCATCAATATTTTGAACCCTTAAAACAAAATGGCATCGGTATAAGAATTGAGTGTCATTGGCGAATTTTCTATCCGTTGAATAACCTCCCACCTTCTTAAATCCTGACACTGATGTGATTGCTGTAGAATGAAGGAGAGGAAATGCTGGCTTTGTTATCAAAGCTAAATTTACATCCAAGGGAAATCTTTTCACTCTCAGGGTCTCGGTTATCTCGTCATATATGACCTCATGAGAACCAATCATATGATTTTCATCCAACATCCTTTGAGTTAATTTAGTAAGCCTATCTGTTGTAGAAAGATCATCTGAATCTTGATACAAAATGAAGCCATCTGACAATTGATTAATTAAATGTTCTCTAATTACAAATGGTCCTTTATGAGATGGTTCGCTTTTGTAGAACTCCCATTGATTATATGATTCAATTAACTCCTGATATAGCGTTTTCGAATCCTCGTAATCATCAAAACCGATCATTACGTTATAATTTTGTTGTGGAAATGTTGTCAAAAGATTAAGGCAGGCTTCTAGGTCTCTTGCACTACCCTTATGAGGCAATATGATATTCACTCTTTCACCATTTTCAATTGAAATTGGGTTATCCCGATAAGGTAGTTGAACCACTTCCAATCGAAATGGTTTAATAGTCAAATCGTAAATCCACGAAACAATGTGGTAGGCCCATTTTTCAAATGGCAGATGAAATAATTCATTGAATCTACCTGAAAGTATATTCCCAGAACACACAAAGCTCATAAGCTCACCCTGCTCCAAGCCAGAGAATTTGGGCAAATCCAGCCTCTTGGTAAGCAGGAAGATGCAATTATCCGAGCTCTCACAAAATCCAGAAGAGAAAAATGTACCAATTTCTTCTTCCAGATCCTTTTGAATCAGACCAACAAAACTATAAGGAAACTCTTTTAGTTTAGGGATATCTTGAAGCGAGGAGATTTCAAATTCATCAAGTCGATCAGTGGTTATAAATATTGAAAAGTTATTGCTAACAGGGAAATTTATCAACACAGTTCATCTATCTTAAGATTAAACAATTCTTTAAAATTAGGTTGATGAATCTCTTTTCCAACAATCTTATTCAAGACATTATTATTATGTACGGCTTGAAGCCATAGATGATCTGAGGATACTTGTTCAAGAGGAAAATCACCTAATTCAAAATAATGCCTATGTTCTCTATGAAAAACGGTAAGTATTTCTGAGTTCCTTTTAAGATGTTCAATAAGTGAAATAAAAGGATTACTTTCATTATATACTTCAAAAAGTTGATTGTTTTTGATTGACCATTGCAATCCTTTAGGGAAATTAATGGCCACAAGTTCCTGAGGTAAAAAAGATTGCTGAATCCTTTCGATATAATCATCGCGGAAAGCATCATCATTGTCAATTCTAGTTGTTATCAGATACTCAGAACCTTCATCAATCAAGGGTTTTATTTGATCTTTCAGTCTCTCGTTAAACTCATCGATTCCGTTAAGATATCGAATGTAAAATGAGCTATGCCTTGACATTAATGCTTCCAGCTGCTGCCTAAAAATGGGCTTAGTGTCAGAATCCAAAAAAATAACCCATTTGAAATTAGTAACGGTTTGATTAGCTAATGATGGGTAACAAATTTTTTTGAACAGATCGATTCTATGTTCCATCCATTGGTCTGTACGAACTTCTTTTCCTAATTTGTCAACCAGCCATTCATGATTCTTGATATTGAATCTCGTGATTACGATATGAGTAAAAATACCATTCATTCGACATTTGGTTTCAAATCAAATTTTTCAAAAAGAATCTTCCTGTTCTTACGTGTCATATCGCCATCATTCCAATCGGGTGTATGAGGGTGCTTAAGGTGCAGGTAAACTAAGTCAGGAGATTTAATCAAATACCTTTCTTCACCCAAATAGCGATGTATAATATCTTGATCTTCACAACCCCATCCTACATATGCTTCATCCCATCCATTTATCTCTTCAAGTCTAGTTCTTTTAAAAAAAGGTAGCACTCCAAATCTATGTTTATTTATAAGTTGATCAAACATAAATCCTTCATGCAGATCTTCCTTAGCAATTGAAGCTCTACTTTGCAGCAAGCTAAGTTGATCCGGTCTAAAACTTTCAAGATCAGTATCGACTCTGAAACCAGTAACTAACATTATGTCGCTTTGATTTGCTAATGCCAAGTGCAATGAGAATGATAAATTATATGGCACCAAATCGACATCAAATGGCGTTACATACTTACTTTCTGACAGTTCCAACCCAGCATTTAGAATTCTTGACTTATTAAAAGGACCGTCCTCCTTCAAATGTAGATATTTCATATTGACCAAGTCAAGTTTTCGGAGCCATTCGGTGCTCTCCTCGCTAGACTCAACAACAATCAATTCCAAGTTACCTTTGGTAAGATTCTGGCATTCTTGATACCATTCAACAAGGGCTTCTATTTGAGCTGGTCTATCACGATAAGCTACCAAGAGTGATAAATCTTTCATTCGACTAAAACCCGATCAAATTATGACGGTTACGTTCAATATCCGATTGATAGGTTCCCTTGAACCGATTATTGTCATAATTGCGCAAAGCTTGCCTAAACATATGATCTCTACTGGTCCATCGGTCTTTTTCTGGATAATTACCGGTTCTTGCCTCATCATCATGCGATATATGTTGGGCATATCCATGAAACACACGTTTAAGGCCTGCTCCAAGGGTTAGTCTGCTTATCATATCTTGGTCTTCCCAACCCCAGCCCAGCAAGTCACCATTGTATCCGTCAATGGATAAGAAATCTTGTTTTTTGACAAACAATAATCCTGGTGCATTTCTATAACCGTTTTCAGAATCTTCTTCTTGATCAACGATTTTTAATTCACGACCATCAGCAGTGCGTATTCTTAGTTCATACCCAAAATTTGTAACGTGATTATTTCCTATACTGTTTACTTCCGTTTCGGTCACACCTACCAAATTACCAAAAAAGCCCTCATCAGCTTTAAATTTTGTGCATAGCTCATGTATTTGAATGGGATCAAGAATGATATCACAATCACAAAAAAACAGGATTTCATTGGACGCGTAACTCGCTCCAATATTTGCAGCAACTGTCTTATGAAAAAACTCTTGCTGTTCTACATGAATAACCTTCAGATAATCAATTTTATCAGAAATTAAATCATTCAACATTTTGCCATCACCACCGAAATTCACAATGATGATCTCTCCATTAAGCAGCTTAACAGTCTCTAAAAATGATGGTAATGCACGATCAATCTCTTTTCTATCGCGCCAAGTAATTATCATTGAAAGCATAGCGGTTTTTAATATGGGTTGTAATTTTTTCGGGATTAAGTTCTGAATGCTTGAGAATATCTTCGTAATCTCCTGAATCAGCCATGTAATCAATTGGCCAACCAAATTGGTCAATTTTACATTTTAATTGATGACATTTAAGCAGAGCTGCTAGTCCGTGAGATGTGAGGTGATCCTCGATGACGATCACATAATCAACAAAGTTATTTAATTCCTCTATTAAGTCCTGAGGTACCGGGTGAATAGCAACTGTGTTGATTATTCCTATCTCTTCATCAAATAAATTCTTGAATTGCTCCCGTACCTGATTTGCTATTTTCAAGGCAAGCCCGGTAGTCACGATTGCCACTGAAGTCCTTTTAGTAATCCATGTCCAACTCCCTAATTTCCAAGTGCCTGAAGACATTGCTTCTCGCGGCAACCTAATGTATGCTGGCCCATCGTGCTTATTCATCTCACCTACTGCCCACTCAGTGTCTTCAGGGCTTGCAGGAGAATAGATTCGCATGTTTGGAATAGAAGACATCATCGCAATATCATTGATTGCAGAGTGTGTTTTACCATTCCTGCCAGTAAATCCCCCGGCATGAGACCCCACAAGTTTAACATTAGCATTGCATTGAGCAACAGAAACCCGTATTTGATCATAGGCTCTGTAACACAGAAAAGAAGCGAATGAAAATACCCAAGGGGTGTAACCCTCTACAGCAAATCCAGCAGCCATAGAAACCATGCATTGCTCTGCAATACCACACATTATAAACCTATTCTCATATTTTTCTTGCACGTAAATAGCACCATTTGAATCCGCCAGATCACCATCCAATACAATTATGGCACTGTCATTGTCCATAAGTTGTGATAAATACTTTCCGCAGGAGTTAGCTAGTTTTTCTGATCTCATCATCAATTTATCGTAGTATTGCTTTTAGTTGTTAAGTAGAACGTATTCCAATTCCGTAAGCTCACCGCAGTGAAATCGGATTGGGTCATTTTCGAAAAGCTCGTAGCCTTTTCCTTTTACAGTATTACAAATAATGGCTGTGCTCCCGTATTTAAATTCTTTAGCCTTATTCAGCGCTTTATGAATAATGTTAAAATCGTGACCATCAATTTCCATCACATTCCAACCAAATGATGCAAATTTTTCAGATATTCTTGGGATCGGAGCTTTTTCAATTCCTTCACTATTTTGAGCCCAACCTAACTCTTGGTAGTTATTATTATCTACTATAGCGGTCAGATTATTTAGTTTATATCTATCAGCTAACATGACTGATTCCCAAACTTGCCCTTCTTGGCATTCTCCATCACCCATTATCACCCACGTATGTACAGGTTTATTCTTCAGAGCCATGGCCATACCAATGCCAACAGAAAGGCCTTGCCCCAGTGATCCAGAGGAAAAATCAATACCGGGAGTCTTGTTCATGTCTGGATGTCCTTCGAGAAACGAATTAAACGATCCGTATTTTGCAAGTTCAGATACATCGAAAAAACCTAGATCAGCCAAAATGCAATATTGAGCTATACAAGCGTGACCTTTTGACAAAATGATTCGATCCCGCATTGGATGATTAGGTTCCTCTGGGTAGATATTGGCAACCCCTTTATAAAGTGTTATTAATAGGTCTAAAACACTGAGTGCCCCACCATAATGTCCGCCACCTGTGGTATGCAAAGCTTTCACTATCTCTTTTCTAAGTCTTGCGGCATCATGAGTTATTTCTTCTAAATTAAAAGACATTGTTGGTGATTGCGATTTATTGATGATTGTGATTAATTAATTTTGAAATATTCTTTTTATCCAAAAGGTAATCGGATAAATTATCCAACCGAATTGGTTTCGATAATAACTGATCGATTTGGCCTAAATATCTATGTACGCTTTCGCTAAGAATCAAATATTCATTTCTTTCAACGATCCCCTCCCTACGCTCCAAGTCCTGATTAATTTGATTAACAGCACTTAACTGCACGGATTCGGGGAGTACAAGTTTACAGTAAAAATCAGTAATTTCCACAGGCATCCCTCCTGAAAATCCGTTTATCCCAGGTAAATTTAATGTTAACTTCCTGAAAATGATTAAGTTATTTATAAACTTGGCTGTATTATTTCCTGTAATTTGATTTATAAAAGATGATGAAGGTAATTGTACATTTTTAATAATATCAGGTACGTCGTATAATTCTTTATCATCAATCCATACCCGTGGGAATTCAGATCTTTGTTCTGGTGGTTTTATAATTTGATTCACATGATAATGATGCCCAATAATTTGAAGGTTCGTATCTGAGGAAAGCTTAAGGACATTTCTAATTAGCTCATCAATGATTGCAACATTACCGATCCCGCTATTAATGGGTAAACCCAGCTGTTTAAGAATCGGATTGGCAACATCTGGGTAGCATGCATTAATATAAAAAGATGACAATTTATATTTTTCAATAATATTTGAGATTCTTAAAGCAATTGGTAGTTGGAATACGATAGTAGATCCAAATCCATAGTTAGCAACTAGCTGTCCCCACTTGGAGTCAAGTCCCAACCTCCATGGTGATTGTAATGAAAGACAGTTGAGCAAGATTTTGGGTTGTGATCGAATAATTAATTCTTCTAAATTGTCATAATTATCACTTAGCTGTTCCCAACTAAATACATATCCAGCACCATTAGAGTGAGCTACCACATTAGCGGTTGTTACAATTGAATCGCATTGAGCCTGGTTCCGACTAAGGACTGTCACTTTGCCCGTACCATTCATTTTACTTAAGGAATAAATAATGCATTGAGCCAAATGTCCTGACCCTACAATTAAAATATCGTCGAATTGTTTCTTTTTAAACATTTACCAGTTGGCTGTCAATAGCTTTATCAAGCCCTTAAATTTGTCTGAATTCTTTCTTTGACTTTTTTTAAAATGAACACCTGCAAGCAAAAAGTAGTCGTTAACAAAAAATGACTTTTCTTCTTGCTTCATTGCTTTTAACCTATTGTAAACTTCTTTATCCTTACTATAAAAAGTAAGCTCCATAGGAGAAATCATAAAGTCAATTATGTCATAGCCTTGATCCCTGGCATGCTCTATTGTTCCAATGGGGTCCGTATAACTCGGAATCAATATGATCATTTCGTCGAAACAATGCTCGAATAACCTTTTGGTAAACTCATTGCCATTATTTCCTCCTCTTAAATAGGGGTCAATCATGTTATTTGATAGACATGGAAGGAACGGGGGATCAGATATTAGACATTCAGTTGAATTAAATTGTTTCGCATCGAAGAAGGATTGATTAAATACCTGATAAGAACCCATCATTTGATGTTTACGGATGTTTTCCAATGCCTGCCTATGAGCATGCTCATTGATTTCATAGCTTACGATAGATCCTTGATAATCAACAACTTTCACAGCTCTAATGATAGGCATCCCATCTCCGCTTCCACATTCCACGATATTCATGGGGGCATTTTTTTTAGAGAGTGCATAGCGCTCTATACACTGAGAATAGAAATATGATTCTGATTTCGAGTCGAAAACTAAATGATTCTGCATAAACTACTTATTTGACATACTTCCTCTTAATGTACTCACCCATGTTTCATAAATGGAGTGACTATCTAAGAATACCTTATTTTTTTTGTTAACTAAATATTTATGTGCCGTAGAAAGGTTATAAAACGGAATATTAGGATATAAATGATGTATTTGATGATACGCATCACCGTATGGATGCAAAACATATCGGTTAAATAAACCAAGATTGTTTCTAGCATTCAGTTCATTATCAGAAAAGTCAACACCAGTATGTTCATTAGCCCTGGCATAAAACCTTAGAATAGGTAAGACTACAAAAAATGGAATACCATAAATAAGACCTACCTGACTCCAACTATTTGTCAGTGCAATACATGTTACAATCAACATCCAAAAAATCACTTTATTGATTCTTTTTTTCTTCTTTACCCAAAAATTTTTGAATGTAACCTTAAAAAATTCCAAACTAAAATAAAGACTTAGTGGCCGGATTATCATAACCCAACGCTTATTATTAGGTAGATCATGGAGTCCCCATTTTTCATAAATCAACAGGTCTGGGTCTGAATTAAAATCACCTATTAGACGATGATGCTGTCCATGCAACATACAGTAGGTATTAACATCAAGAAATACAGGGTAAGAGAATAGAAATTCAAATTTTCTATTAAATGACTTTGTTTTAAATACATTATTGTGCGACGCTTCATGAACCAATATCTCAAAACGTCTCCAACTAGAAGCGAGAATTATTGAGATTACTAAGTAGATAGGTATGAAAAAGGTTATAGATAAAATCGAATATAATAATAAAGTAGAAAGAGCCAATAAAGCAATCATTACATAATTAAGAAAAATATAATAAAAGCCAAGAATATTGCTTTTTCTTTTAAATTGTAACAGTTCAGTATTCCTCGGACTCATTTTATCAGCCTGTTTTGATTGTCTACAAAGACTACCTTAGGAGTGTATTGTTTAGCTAATTTCTCTCTAACTAAAAAGTACGCTATGATAATAATATAATCTCCAACCGCACATTTTCGTGCAGCAGGCCCATTCAAGCAAATGATACCACTTCCTCTTTCACCTTCAATAACATAAGTCTCAAGCCTCTCTCCATTATTCACGTTAACTACTTGCACCTTTTCGCTCGGTAAAATTCCACTCGCATCAAGCAAATCGGCATCAATTGTAATGCTCCCCTCATAGTTAAGCTCGGCCTCAGTCACTCTCGCTCTATGTATTTTCGATTTAAAAAAATTTAAATAATTATCTATTTCATTCATTTTGTGAATTTTTATATAAAAAATCAATTATTGATACAATTGTAAATTATATTATCTAATAGCCATAAAATATCCTTGGAATCCTTATGAAGCATCTGCATTAAAAAGCTATATCTGTGCAAAGATGGGAATGCATTGCATTCTAGAAAATAGAATTCACCATCCTTGTAAATATAGTCGAACCTGGCAACAGTGTTCAGATCAATCTCGTGGTAGAGAGTCTTAGAAATTTCTGCAACCCTCAAAGTTATTGGGTCATCATTTTCAAGTATACTTTTCCGGTTGAGTGAAATACTCGCCTTTTCCGGATAACCAAAGAAATTACGATCTGTCTCCACCTGACCGACTGGTAAGGCTTGAATCTTACCATCAATACGAAGTACTGCACATGTATATTCTTGACCCTTTATGTATTCTTGCAGCAAAGCATACTTATCCTCCTGCAAAATTTTTCTTATTTCTGTCTTAATTAATTTCTTATTTCTTTCGGCGAATTGAAACTTATCAGTAAATATGCTACTGCCTAGAGCATTTGGTTTTACAACCATTTCCTTTCCATATACTTTATCCCATGTGATGTCTAATTCCTCCTCAGCAGCCAGCCTAATTGTTCGTGGGATATTCAGATCATTTATTATTCCCCTAACAAAATGATTAAGGTGAAATTTGCTACTACATAAACTAGGTTGAAGAGGTTCACCTAAATTCGATTTTATTCTCATTAGACTCGCCAAACCCTGCAAGCGGCCATCTTCTCCATTCTGACTAAACAAGGTTGACAATAGAAAGATATTATTTCTCTTTATGTATTGAAACCCTTCTAATAAATCTATCCTGTCACCTTCTTTATAATCTTCAAAAGACTTGGAATAATCTATCTCATTAATGATAGCTCCACCATCTTGGGTTGCAAAGAACACATGAGTAACCTCATAATATGTAGAATTAAAATCCTTCTGCAAATGCAAATAGATATTTTCAAACGAATCAAGAGAGTCCTTGTGTTCAGATGACTGTCCTCCAAATATAATACAAACTTTAGTTTTCATTTTATTTAACGCATTTATTATACCAAACTGCAAACGAATATAGCATCCATATTTTGAATGGTTGTTTCCATTGAACGTCTAATGCAGGAGCATATTGACTAAGACTTAAAAAGGAATGCAGAAATGTTTTATTTATCTTAATCATATCGAAGTAAGGACAGTCCAATATGGTCTTCCGAACCTCATCCAAATAGTCTTCCCTTGTTATCCACCAAGCGAATGGTGTGGTGTAGCCCATTGGTTTCCTTTTTTGGATTGCAGGAGGAATTTCATCTTGAAACGTGAATCTTAATATGTATTTATCAATTGCATCAAAGCCAGTGTAGAAATATTTCAAATTGGTATTATGGTTAAACTTCCATCTGAGTTCTATCGGCAGCTTTAAAAAGTTGTACCAAACCTCATCCTCAAGGAATGGATAAATAATTGGAATTCCGGAGATCATTTCAGAGATTGAAAAATCTGGAAGAAGCACTTTTTCAATTCTTTGAATTCTTTCAAGTAAGCTCATAAATGGACTTACATCCAGGTTTGGCATTTGTTGATGATTCTTTTTGTAAAATTCAATAATAGGATTATCTATGATGCTTTCTTCAAAAATATCTGGAAATAGAACATTAAGTTCATCATACGAAAAAATAGAAATATTACCCTTAAAAAGATTGCCATTATTTATTATGGCAGTGTTAATACTATTCCAATAGTCAGCTGGACTTGAAGATTTGTATTTCTCATAAACAGAGCCCATTTGAGAAAATCCACCAAACAGTTCGTCGCTACCAAGACCAGATATCAAAAGGTCACAACCATCATTTTTTGCTTGATTTGATATAGCAAGTTGTGTTACGCTAGTCCAAGTTGGGATAGGATTTTTCGAATGTTCCACCAACTCATCCGTCAACCGTTTGAAAAGCTGATAATCAACCTTCACAGATTTCAATTGAAACTTGCATTGCAGAGCCATTTGGACGGCGAAATTTATTTCGTTAATTCCCTCAAACTCAGGAAACTCACTGACATAACAAATCACTTTATCCCCGTAATCTTTTAAAAGGTAGGCCAGCACAGATGAGTCAAAACCTCCCGACAGCATGATCCCAATCTTCTGCACTTTGTCTGCATACTTTTTTACAGCCCCTGCCAGAGTGTTTCGTAACAGCTCAGAGGCCTCTGATTCTTGAAAAGGTTTCCATGTGGGACCTGATAACAAATATTCAGGATTAGATTGATACCTTAAGAGGTCAGTCTTTTCCCCAAACCTGGGAGTGGCGATACCGAAATATTGAATAAGTTCTCTTTCAGATGGAATCATTATGTATTTTTCTTATTACACTTTCTATATACTTGATGCCGAACCTGCAATCATTCTCTGCAATCAACTTCCTTTTCTTTTTTTCTACAGATTTTCTAATTGACTCATCAAGCATGAGTAGTTCTAATGTTTTTTTAAAATTTTCAGACGTCAGCGCCTTCATATTTATTCTCATCCCAAGTTTGTGATATACTGCTCTAGCACTATTTCCATATCCATCATTATTCCATGGGATGATAATCATTGGAGTACCGGTAAATGCACATTCTTTATATGAGCTACAGCCAGTATGGGTGACGGCTATATCTGCCTGTTGAAGCACATGTATTTGGTTAATGAATTTAACAATTTGAATGTTTTGAGGAAGGTCAGCCTTATCGAAAGCAGTAATATCTCCCACCTGAATAATTATGTCCCATTCAGGCTTATCCCTCATGGCCTCAATTATTACTTGAAAAATGGACTTACTATTTTTAAGCCAAATATGACTATAAGAACCTAATGAACAATACATCAGTTTCTCCCTTTTCTTAATTATGGGTGGAGAAGATTCAAATTCTTTTCGATCAAGGTACACGCTACTACCTATATACGTGTGATTTAGGGTACTAAGGTTGCGACAAAATTCTAAGTGGCTACTAGCTAGAACTAACTCGTGAGTAATTAATCGATACCCATACTCTCCCCATTTATACTTCCCTCCATTTCGTTTGATTTTACCCTTGAGTGTATTTATTGTACGAGTAGGCCTAAGACCGTATTTAGCATGCCACAAAAGATCTTTTATAATGGTCTTTATGTATAGTTTAACCCATTGTGCAAAATGAATGATGGGATCTGTAAATGAAAGATTATCTGATGGTATCAGCTTTGAAAATACGGGAGGGATATGGTAATTGATGTAACTTGCAAACGTAGTGTTAAGATGAGCAATAGGAATACATCGTTTTAGGAATGGTAATGAACAATTGAATAGGATAGGATCTAAAAGCAATAAATCTACTTTTTTATGGTTCAACCATTCAAACTGTTTATCTAAAAAGGACTCCAGCATTTGATTTCTCAACCTAAATAAAGACAAATACTGGCGAACTTTCTTTATAATTTTTTTATGCTTGACTTTCACTGCTTTTTGATCTTGGATAAGTGCATCATAGAAGTTATTAAGATCAAATAACCTATAGTTAAACTGCTGATTTCGTACATGATCCGCATATGTATCATTCGTGAGATAAAGAATCTCATGTCCTCTGCTACGTAGTTGACTAGCAAGTTGGAAACTTGCATTCAAAGCCCCTCTTTCAGGAAACATTAATATTACAATGGTCGCTTTCATTTTCTGATTAGAGGTAATGAAGCACATCTCAAAGAGCCACCAGTTGCAACGACAGAAGAGAAGTCAATTTCAATTACATCGTAATGCGCTTTCAACAGTGTGTTAACCCTATTTAATTTTTCACTCTTTCTTACTATTACGGTTTCTGAAGAAATAGTCAGTATGTTAGTCGCGAGTTCTGCTTGTTCATACTCATCTATCTCGATAATCTCATAATTCTTTAACACTCTATCAGGAATATCAATCACCCCATCACGAAAAAAAAGCGCATGAGAAGAGCCTACAGGATTAAAAACACAATCCAGATGAAGAAATCTAGATTCATTCGCATGATCGTTTACAGTAATAGGAAAAACATCAAAATCTCTTGAAAAATGTCTTCTGATAAAGTCAAGTCCATTTTTATTCGTCCGATTGGATTGTCCTAAATAAATGCAATTTTTATCAACAATTACATCACCACCTTCTATCCATACATCTGCATCCGGAATAAGAACCTTTTTATCTGATAAATCGAATAATTTGATAGTTTCCAATATACCGAAGACTTCATATCTACGGCTTGAGCAACTCATATTGCTAATTACCAACTTATCCCCGATTATAAAACCAATATCTCTGGGGGTAAGCTGATCTGGAACGAAACTTCCAATAGCCGTAGGTATAAATACCTCAATCCCTCGTGAAATGAGAACATCCCTGAAGCCTTGCAGTTCACTATGAAGAACCTCTTCAGTAGGAGGTTTTGTATCTATTTGTTTTTTATTTATGTACTCTACATACGACTGATCTGCCCTAAACTGCCTGGATGTACCTATAACTACCGACTGGAGTTCGGTACTCTCAGAATAAATGTGAAATGTTTGCATATTAAACTAGGACAGTTTTTGGAGCTCAATCAATAAACTCTCAAGATCGTTGTTTATTTTAATTAGATTTCTATCTTTCTTGTTAGAAGGTATCTGATTAGAATCTTGACCTATTAATTTATTGGTTACCGGTAATTCACCTAATAAAGGTTGTAGTAAACTTAGCGATTTGTGTCCATCCCCAGTACCCAACAAAACAACCTTCATATTAGGCTTTAAGCGACCATCCATTCTAAGTTGATCCAAGGCGACAAAAGGTGTCATAGCACTCGGTTCTAGAATAATGTTTTCTTTTTTTATTAAGTCAGACTCCAAATGCTCAAATTTCTTATAGGCCTGAACAATTTCTTCCCAACTACAAGATAGAGCGTGACCATTAGACTCCTTGATTGCCCTGATCGCGAAGTGCATATCATAACTTTTTGAAGCAGCGAGTGTACTACCAACAACATAGTTTTTATCTTTGCCAGTCCTTTTGGGTTTCTTTAAATCATTGATCTCATCATAAATTGGTGACGCATTCTCAACTCCCACCGATACGATCTGTGGCAAAGTATGAATGTAGCCTATCTCGTAGAGTTCCGTGAGTCCTTTCCAGACGCCGCTTATTAAACTGCCGTTTGCAGTGGGAGCAATGATAAAATCAGGCACACCATTTAATTGATCAACTAACTCTACAGAAATCGTTTTACCCCCCTCGTTTCTATAAATATTGTTAACAGAAAGGTCCTTGTAGGAGTTGTTCGGATGAAGAATTTGTAAAGCCTTTTGATAGGTTTCATAACCTTCCTCATAAACAGTCAATTCATCTCCGAGCATAATGACATTTGCTCCTAACTCGATAATATAAGAAAGCTTTTCCGGATAAATATCACCTGGTACTATAGCAGTAATTTTCTTGTGGTTTATTTTTCCATAGTAAGCTGCTGAACATGCCGCATTACCCGAAGAATATATATATAAATGATCTTCACCCTTCTCCCAGGCTATAGAAAGTGGCAACACAGTCTCTCGATCCTTAAAGGAACCACTTGGATTATTGCTTTCACATTTCAAGAATATTTCCAATTTAAAGAAATCACTAAGAGATTCTAGCTTCCACAAAGGAGTATTCCCAGCCTCCAGAAGGTATGAATTATTCTTTATTATCTCTGGAAGTAATGGATAATCAAAAATAGATCTTACATCTTTGGATCTATTCTGCTCAAATTTTTCAATCAACAAACTTTTTACTTCAGCATCAATCAAGTACGAGATCTCAGAGTTTCTATAACCTTGATTATAACTCGAGACGAATTGCAAAATTTGATCTGTATGCATTTAGTGATACTTCGTGATGCGAATGAATTAAAAGCACAAAAAAAAACACAATTTTGATAACAACTAGTTTTTAAATGTTTTTTTTCAAAAAACATGCTTTGTTTAACTTATTGTAAAACAATTGGAAAGTTAAAGGTCATAGAAGTTTATCATAACTTAATTATGAAGTTCTAGAGTACATTGTTTATCAGAGACTTAATCGTATCATAATCCATTTTCCCTGTATGTTGTTTGTACTATTATCAATAATATTACACTTTTTGATGAGCCATTGAATCACTCAAAGGTAATTTCTATTAAAAAAAGCTCACCAGAATATGATCAGCTATTTTTTTGTATGACTACAAAGTAATTATCAAGGACGCCATATGAAAGACTTAAAACAAGTCTACAAAGCTAATACAAAAGAACAGACTTCTTTGGAGTTGGAGGGCTTATCGATAAAATGGGGCAGCAAATATCCAATTGTCTGCAGGTCATGGAAGAAAAACTGGAAATTGCTGACCACCTACTCCTCAATACATAGCTCCGATACCCAGGCTAATCTATACTCCCAATGTTATTGAAGTCTATTACAGACAAATACGAGAAGTCACCAAAACGAAAGGAGCCTTCTCTTCGGACATGGCCTTGCTAAAACTGGTGTACTTTGGCTACTAAGACTATGTGAGAAGAAATGGACTAGTTCACTGCATAACTGGAGCTTGACTGTTTAATATCTCGACTTGGTCAGCTAGCCATTTGGTGGGGACGCTGATCATCAAGCTAGGACAGCAAACAGAGTTCAGTTTACACTACCAAACCGAGCAAAAACTCAGCAAAATTTTATTTTTTAGAATTTTAAAACAATCAATATTTAATGTAATTGCTTAATATATAGTGATTTATATAATATATTTTGCATACCAAAAGTCAATATAAATCAAAAGGAACAAGTTTCTGAAATCACCAAGGAGATAGAGTAAAATCCGGCTTACCAACTTTTTCCAACTCAAAACTATTGGACTTTTATCAATTTGGACACTCGAAATGGAAGAATGTGGCAAGTATACTTTACAGTAGAAGAAGTTGGTGCTAGTGGTGAAATAATCTTAAATTCAATTCCACTTGTGGGTAAACAAAAAGAAATCAACGGCAGAATTACCCCTCTATCCTACAGAAAGCATATACAATTTCTTATTACTCGACCAAATTGACGGTTTTGTTTATCAAGTCCAATGGTCAGCTACAAAAGAAAATAGAGGTGTAATTCCTATATACTAAAACCACCCGCAAGCAATTCGAGAAAATGTAAATTAAAAAGTTGTCATTCAAAAAATATAACTGATTACACTGAAGACTTCCCAAAAAATGGGACAATGTTAAAATAGGAAAAAACACTAACTTTAATATTGTAATGAAGAAGTCAAAATTTAGCGAAAGTCAGATCATCAAGGCCATCAAGGAAAATGAAGCCGGCCGCTCAGTAGAAGAAATTAGCAGAGAACTGGGCATCAATACAGGTACCTTTTACAATTGGCGTAAGAAGTATTCTGGAATGGAAGCCAGTCAACTCAAAGAATTGAAAGAACTACAGGAGGAAAATGCCAAGTTAAAGCGCATGTACGCAGATATGGCACTTCAAAACACTATGCTAAAAGATGTTCTGGGAAAAAAGTGGTAAAGCCTTCCTGTAAGAAAAGAGCCATTCAATATCTCAAGGATAAGTATTCATCAAACATCTCTAAGTTATGCCATACTGTTTGCTTGTCACGCTCTCTGTATTACAGGAAAAGCGTGAAGAACGACAGTAATGTAGAAGAAAAACTAAAGAGCTTGGCAGAGGAATATACAACCCGGGGATTTGACTGGTACTATCTCAAAATCAGGCAGGAAGGCTTAAAATGGAACAGGAAAAGGGTGCTTAGGGTGTATCGCAGTCTTAATCTGGGATTACGGAGAAAGTACAAAAAGCGCATCAACAAAGTGTATGAAGATTGCCTAAACCAACCTATTGTACCACATGACACATGGAGCATGGACTTTATGAGTGATTCACTGGAAGACGGTCGACGAATTAGAGTACTCAACATCATTGATGATTATAACAGGCAGGCATTGGCCGTGGAACCTGGGTTAAGTTTTCCATCGGGCAGGGTTATACGTGTACTGGAAAGACTAGCTTATGAACATGGCTATCCCAGGCAGATACGAGTAGATAATGGCCCGGAGTATACTTCGAACGAGTTGAAGTTATATTGTGAACTTAAAGGTGTTAAGCTTCTTTTTATACCTCTGGGGAAACCTAATAAAAATGGATACATAGAACGATTCAATAGGACTTTCAGGGAAGATGTACTGGATGCGTACATATTTGAGAGTCTATCACAGTTGCAGATCATCTGTGGTCAATGGAGAGA
>NZ_JAEUGD010000045.1 GCF_016775155.1 Fulvivirga marina
GGTTGAGGGGTGTCGGATTACAAATCCTACGATATAGCTTCGGGATTACAAATCCCGAATAGCTGGAATTAATATATGATACTTTCATTAAAAAGTGTACGGGAATCCCTATTCCAAGAAAGAGTAAAGCGCTCACTATCACCCTAAGTAATATTCTCTCAACTTTTTTCATTGATATTGTTTAATTTTTAATTATCACATCCTAATTCTGAGATGGGCTTTTGGCCCAATAAAACGTCTTTCACTTCTTCCCAATTCGGTCTTTCGATGATATTATCTTCAGTTGACAGGTGCGGCTAGCGCAAGTCTGTTTTAGACTTGTGCTTGCAGCATGAAAGCTAGAGTCTGTGACTCGGCAATTGATGCAGAATTTGGTAATGTGAAAAGCACGGAAATAACTTCCGCGCTAGTGGGTCTTTTATTTTATAGTTGCAACCTCGTGAACCTAACTATTCAATATTACTTATAATGGTAGATGTCAGCACCCAGGATGTCACAAATAAAATAAAACTGACTATGCTTAAAACAATGTTTAAAGCAGTTTTTTTCTTGAATAGAAAGTATACCCAAAAACCCAGAAATGGTATGCTGGCTAGCAGTTGGTATGCAAATAAAGTAGCAAAACCATAACTACCTTCCCAGTACTTGATATTCATGTATGATACATAACCAAACCCCAAGCCGGCGATAACATAAAATAGGTTTTTCATTAGTTATGGTCTAATCTCCATATAAACGGCCAGAAACTATCAGATAAAGCGCAAATAAAAGGGCTTCTACTGGCATTAAGCAGAAGCCCTGCAAAAATGTGATTATTTAATACTTTTTAAAATGGAAATAGTTAATACCCAAGAAACAGTAAATAAGATAAAGCTGACGATATTTAAAACAATGTTTAAAGATGTTTTCTTCTTAAAAAGAAAGTATATCCAAAAGCCTATAAATGGCAAGCTTCCTAATAGCTGATATGCTATTAAATAACCATAGCCATAACCACCACCCCCGTACTTGATATTCAAATATGAAATGTAGCCAAACCCCAAACTACCAATAACATAAAATAAGTTTTTCATTAGTTACAATCTTCATATTCAGTAACAGGCAGTCCACCTGATAATACCTTCTCTAATTTGTTCCATTGCAATAGCCGAGCCTCCATTGCCCATGTTGTGAATGATAAATGCCAATATCAAAGTACCGGCAGAAATTTAATGGCGAAAAAGGTATACATAATACTAAAGAATAAAAAGCCCAGTTCCTTGGCTATTAATTTAAAGGTGTTTCCTTGATTTCTAACTGAAAATATTACAATTATAACCAATGTTAGCAAGCTCAATAAAGCTGGTATTATAATCATTGCACCATTTAAAGCATTTGTGTATCTCACATACATAAAGTCAAGTAAATAGACTACCGTTGACATAAAAAAGACCATTTTTAGCATTTCCGTTGACTTTCGATTATAATCTATTATCACCAGATATAAATATAGGAATGCTAAAAATGTCGGGAAAGCAAAGGTTAGAACTACACCAAATGCGAATGTAATAGAGCTATGTTCCATTAGTATAACCGATGGCATACACAATCCACAAATTATAAAAAGTA
The DNA here is from genome assembly GCF_016775155.1 of Fulvivirga marina. Classification (GTDB taxonomy): domain Bacteria; phylum Bacteroidota; class Bacteroidia; order Cytophagales; family Cyclobacteriaceae; genus Fulvivirga; species Fulvivirga marina. Next base: position 1,609 of record NZ_JAEUGD010000045.1, read on the forward strand.
TAATAACTATTCGTTTTAAAACTTTTTCAGCTTTTTTCATAGTGCTCATTTTAATCATAACCTAACTCATTTATAGGTCACTTCCTTAACACTTTCTCAATTCGGCTCACCTTTATCTCCTTCACTTAATTAGTCATCACTCCTTCACAAACTGGCGCATTTCCCCTTCGTATTCCATAAGAAATCCCTTTTTATTTAATTTAAACTTACGCTTTTCATGTGTTCCGCTGATTGGGTGCGCATTATTATCCATTTGAAGATTTATCAAAAAAACCACCTCTTGGGATTTAAACTGATACAACGGTATCTCAAGAGGATAATAACCAGGGCACCCAATTTTTAAGGTATCCTGCATTGAGACATAATCCAATTCGACAATTCGTGTGTTATACCCAGTTGCCTGAATACTGTAACCAGTTTCAGGTTTAGTAACTCTGATTATAGGCGGCACGACCTCCTTCTTTTTATCGGTAACAACCAAGAAAAGTTTAGTTTTCTTGGCCTGAACTGAGGTAAGTATCTCATATTCTGAATAATATTCACCCCCACAATTTTTATCGTAATACAGATGAATTTGATCATCATCAATAAGATAATATCCCTGACCAAAATAGTGGTTATGACTATGATGATCGGAAAACGTAAACCGATCAGGCTCATTAAAGGAATATTTAATAGCTACTTCAGGAATCGGATCCTCAATAACATAATTACCCATTAACTTCTGACCTGCCACTTCCAACGGTTGCAAAGAAAGCACTAACAATGCTATAACAGCAGTATAAAGCTTATTCAGGACAATTTGCAGAGGCCCCTTTTTGAGGTTTGTAGTTTCCGTCATTATCTAATCCGTTTAATTCAATATTAATTATGTTTGAAATATCTATTTCCTGACTTAAAGAAAAGTTATTCTTAAAAATATCAGTTTCTTGTAAACCTCCCCAAGCTAATGCAGCTATATATCCAAATTCTACATTATGTCCCTTCGAAATTGCATATTGATATAGTGAAGATGTTATTGCTCCAATAAATTTATCCGCAATAAATTCATGATGTGACACTTGCAGATCATTTGTTTCCGAGAATAAAGTCAACAATTCTGGATACGAGGGTGAATAATCCTCATCCTCAGTTATACCTACTGAATGTATTTCTCTATACCAATACACCAACCATGCATGCAAAGACTCATGAAGAATTGTTCTTGCGATTGATATGTCAGATGAGCTACCGAACTTTGTTACATCAAAGGCCGTAGTTACTGTTTTTGTTGATCTATCATAGGCAGTTGCTGTTTGGGCTGTACCTGACGAAGGTCCCGTTTTAACCTTCCAATTAAACGGAGGTGTTTTCCCAGTAATGGCGTGAAGCAAAAAACCTAAGCTAGTATTAATTTCCGTCAAATCTGTTATTATATCAGCTACGCATGTGTCTAGTTCACTGTCGTCAATTTTTGAACTCTCCCAAAACTCAATCATTGCGATTAACTTTTTATCAGGTAATACCCCAATCGGGTCCTCCTCACACGCATCAGAATACGTTGCAGCAAACTCAGGATCATCACATAAATTAATATCACCAAAGTCTCCTCCATCGCAAGCTGTCCTGAAAAAATGTAGACCCATTCCTACAGCGCTGCAATCAATGAACAAGCCGCCTGTAGTACTGGTAGTACCCCATTCACAATCGGAGCCTCCTCCACCAGTGCCTCCGTCTGTCGAGCCACTACCAGTGGAACCACCCCCTGTTGAACCGCCACCAGTGCTGCCTCCGGTACCTCCACCGTAGTCTCCACTGGTTCCGCCCCCGGTATTGCCACCGGTGCCGGAACCTGATCCTCCTCCGCCACCGCCAGTTGGACCCCCTCCGTCATCATCACACTCCGTTCGCCCATGCTTTTTGATGTAATTACCTGTCTCAATGCCTCTTCCATTGTTAAAAGCGACTTCGACCAGCAATGTCCGGTTGATATCCAACACTTTTAAGGTACCTGTAAATGTTCTGGTCTCAAATTCTCCGCCCTTTTCCATGAGCCAACCCTTGTCAGGCTCATATCTGGTGATATAAGGATAGATATCACCCTTATGATCTCTCAAAACAACATTTTCAAAGCCCGGATCTTCCGGGTCTGTTGATAATATCAATGAATACCTGACAATATCTTTATAAGGATTTTCAACTTTTATGGCCTCTGATAGCTTCACTTCACCAAAATCAAAACTTTGCGTTCTCCCATTGGAGGAACCTGAAGGGTTAAAGCCTTGAAGTATATTCATTAAATGAGCATCCTCCCGGGCATTGATGTTTTCATAAGTGACTTTTTCTACATTCATCTCTTCTTTTACAACTGGCTCTTCCGTACAGGAGAGCCATAAAGTAGAGATGAATAGAAGCATGCAAGCTCGTAATGTTCTGTTTTTCATATCCAGCATTTAAGGTTTGTTGTTGATTCGATGTTCTGATCAAACAAGTGAAATAGATTATTTGTAGTAAGAATAGGGGCGGCAATTAATATTACTCAATTTGTCGGAATATTTATAGGGTCTTTGATTAGAAACAATTGCAATGTTTCCCGCAAGTGCCGAAGCTGCTCTACCTGTCCCTTCATGCTGTAGTACATAAATTCAAAGCTGCGCTCATAGGTCTTTAGCTGATCCGCTTTTTTCATCAGTTCGTATAAGCCGTTTTCATAAATGAGCTGAGCAAAATCCATATTCGCACTTTCATAAGTTTCAGCAAGGCGACTCGTATCTTGCACAAGTTGGTTGAGTGCTTCCAGCAACTGCTGGTAGCGCTGCACGGACTCCTCCCATGTAGGGGTATTGTTTTCCATATTTTTTACATTTATTAAGAAGCATCCTGGGGAGACACTTGCAGCTCCCCGCGGATGACTTCAAACTCAATCACATCAGACAAGAGTATTTTTAGTCTTGTTGTCTTTCACAAAGGCTATGACTATGCTGCCTTCAACCTCGTATTTATAGGTTTGCAATTTTTTGTCAAATACAATCGATACGTTGAAGTTTCCCCTCATTTCCCTTATCAGGTTTGACAGCGATCTTTTCGAAATATTCAGCTTCTTTGCAAAATCTGCTGGTTTGCCGGTAATCTCATACGCAATGAGATGGTTTGCCTGCTTTATTCTTTCTATAGCTTTTGTGATGCTCATTTTAATGGTAAATAATGATGGTTTAATCATTGATTTAGGGCATGGGGGAGGTGCCCCACACACCTCCCGCTGCCGCTCAACCTAAACCAAAATCATCTAAGCGACATAAACCCTGATGTTGGTACTAGACTATCCATCTTGCCTTATCCGTTCCCGGAGTTTCAGCCGACCCTTTTTAAATAAATGAGCTACGGTGAAACCTTAAGCTGCTCAAATCCATATCACTAATCGCAAATTGCTAGAATAGAATTTGGATATTGTTGCGTAATACCAAAATCATGATATAAACATAATCTAATATTGTGATATTCGCAATATACTAATGTTAAAATTTGTGATTAAAGCAAAAATGACTTTTAAAGACCACTGATTGTTAGTCTGTTTACTGGTAAATGATGATTGAAACATGCAAATGGAATATGTCGCGACTGTCGACTTGTTGCTTACAGGAGTAAAGTTAAATGATCATGCAGGGGGTATTATTGGAGGGTTTTACCAAAACCATTCTTACTGGCCTATCTTATGTTGCGATTTTTATTATCTTTAAATGATTATAATGGAAAGGCTCATTTTTCGCATATAGAGTACTAAATCGTACAAAATCTTAGGTCCCATAGTGAAAAACACAAACATAAGTGACAATGTTCGCAAATTAAGGAAGGACAACGGCTTGTCGTTATTAGAATTTGCAAATAGAATTAATGAATACCTGGGCGAGGATCTATATTCTAAAGATGCCATATTTCGGATGGAGAAGGGTGGGGCTAAAATACCTGCTGAGTTCATATTTCAGCTGTCTGAAGCTTTCAATGTTACTATTGAGCGGCTGTACTATGGGGAAAGGGAGTTTACGATGGACGAACTGGAAAACAACCCTGAGCATGGCATTACTTCTGATAGCTATAAATACTTTATTGCTTACGCCAAAAATTCAATTGCTGACATTGATAAACCCATTACCAAAGAAATGCTGACCAAGTTTGAGCAGGCTGTTGAGGATATGGAAAAAGTACTGAAAAATAATATTGAGCTTCGTGCCAAGGTCGACTACTGTACTTTCTTCATGAAAAGCTATCTGAAGCAATAGCTTTTTGATTTTGTTAGAAAGCTCTCTTATCTAAACCTGACTTCATTTAATAACCTCATTTTCTCTTCTTCTCCTAATTCACTCCAATTTTCTACCACGTTTACGGCTTCTTTCATATCAGCTTTAACCTGGTGTCTGAAGTTTATGTACTTGGCATAGGCTTTTCTTACCCGGTAACTCAGGTATATGGCTACGGCAATAAGCAATACAGCGAGAACAAGGGTTAAGTTGATGTAGAAAGACTTTTTGTCCATTTCTGCCTTCTTTTCCTTAATTTGATTATCCAGTTCTATTTTTAAACTTAGAGCAGCTTGCAGCGCCTTGAAATTAGTTTTCTCTACCAATTCTTTTTCAAAAACTTCCTGCGATTCCTTCAACGCAAGAATGCGGTCATATCTGGAGGCATCAACGGCCTTACCAGAATTGTTTAGGTTCCGATACGAATGACTTAACAGCTTTAGGGTTTCCTTCAATTTCGGGTTTATAGCTTCCTTATTGGCTATGTCTAATGCGTTTTCCAGTATAGAGGTGGCTTTTTCATAATTCCCCTTTTTCTGGAATAAAGCTGCTTCAATGTTTCTTGCGCCTAGAATGGAATTGCTATCTACTTTGCCATCCTTAAGCAAATCTATAGCTTGTTCTATATACTTATTGGCATCAGTGAGATTATCAGCTCCAATAGCTGCTTCTCCTATATTGAAGAATGCAATAAACTTTTTTTGAGTAAGATCTGCTGATGGTTCCAGGTGATCCAGTGACTTTAAATAAAATGTTTTGGCATATCCATAGTTGCCTCTTTTATAGTGCATGGCACCAATTGAATTATATATCCAGTTCAAATAAGCATTTCTCTCTTCTGTAAGTTCATTTGCTAATGCTAAGGCTTCTTGAAAATACTCATCTGCCCTTTCATAATTTGGTTCTGTTTTAGAGTAGCTGCAAATGGCTAGGTTTAGGTTTGCCATTGTTAGGTATTCTATGTCCTCGGCTATGTGATATATCTGTTGAGCTTTTTCAAAGAATCGTATTGCATAATCAAAGTTACCCGATTCCGCGAAAATGTTTCCGATGTTGTTTAGGTCATCCGCAACGTAGAGTGAGCTATCAATTTTATCAAACGAATTAACCGCTTGTAAATAGTGATCTATAGCTTCAATATAATCGCCCTGACGCTTCATTAATAGCCCAAGGCCATGATTCGCTTTAGCAAAGTAAAACTGATCTCCTTCACGGCTTGCTATTTCCTGCAAATCATTTAATGCTTTCATACCTTCCTGGGGATTCTCCTGCTTATTTAATTTATAAATACGCCAGAGAACTTGCTTTTTCAATTGGGAGCCGGCATCAGAAGCTAAGATAGCTTGTAGCTCATCATTGTCTGATGATAGAGGGTTTTGTGGTTCTATATCTTCTTTTGTGGAGCAGGCTAACAATAAAAAAACAAGAAGAAGGTAGTAGGTTGATTTCATTCTTAAATGCATTGAGGTTTATCAACGCTAAAGTCACAAAATCAATCCATAGCAACTAAAATTTTAAATCGATTACCTTACATGAAAAAGATTAAGCCGGAAGTTGATATTTAATCCCTGTCGGCATCTTTTGTCCCGTCGCCAATTGTTGCTGCAGCTTCATCAGTATTTACGGGCTGTGGAATAATGTTTTCGGCTTCATCTGTGCAAGCCGAAAAAACTAACCCTGAGAATGTTACTACAGCAATGGTTAATAATGTTCGTGATTTCATAGCATTGATTTTAGGTTAGACAAGTATAGCCTGATAATGCTTCAATAAATAAGCTATATTCAATGCTTAATTACCTCTGTAACGTCTCTATTTAAGTTTTATGTAGAGAATTGTAAGTTATCCCCTTGATTGATGTTTGCGCAGGAATAGGAGGAAGTGTTTCTGCTCTATGATGCCCGTAAGCGGTAACGTTTACAAATAAGAATTGAAGTGTCAATTTGAACTTTGGGCAGAAACATTACATGCCAAAGTTTGCGGTTTAATGTTTTTGTTTAAAATTACTTTCGATTTTTTATATTATTTTGAGTGGAAGCATATTTGGTGTTATGAGAATTCTCTTTGATTATTAGCAGTAGGTCTCGTAAAAAATACCCAAGGTTGGGTATTGACAACAAGATCATAGCTGAATTATCTTTAAAAGTTCTTTGCAAATGGAACCTTTAGAAAGTGTATAGTTGCATTGGGAAAGTTTTAGATGGAGTTGCCGGTAGAAGTTAGTATATTGGAGTGGTTGTTACACCCGCTTGTAGTCGTTTGTAAGTATTTAAAAGTGGATAAACATTTGTTTGTCAGATAATTATAATTTAACAGCTGTATAGCAAGTAAAGTGCATGCACTTTGCTCATACGTTGTGAGGAATTAATCAAATCGCAGAAATGGATCAAGAGACATTAACTAATCATATTGTGAAGCTCGGTAAGCACCAATTCAACGTTGCTTGCCAACTCATATTCAACAATGTCTTCAATTTTCATGCAATCAATGTTGATGGTAAAAATGATGGAGGAACTGATTTTATAGGTATTGATAAGGAAGGCAAGCGAAGAAAAGTCGCCTATCAATTAACCACGCAAAAAACAGATATTAAACGAAAGGCATATAGAGACTCAAAAAAAGCTTTAGATAAACTTGGTGTAGAGAGTTTTTACTACGTTCCCACTTACAACTTAGATGAAATTGAGTCCAGAAAGCTTGAAGCAGATATTACTAATGAATTAGGAATCACAGCTAGTGTTTTCAACCCTACTGTGTTAGCAGGATTTATAATCAATGAAAATTTGCTTAACTCCTTTTTGGATAAACTAAATTATCCTCTACCTAGGGATCATAAACTCAAAGGTCCGGATTTTCGCGAAAGGGCCCTGCATTCCTATTCCATGTTTTCTAAGGACTCTAAAGACCTTAAACAAGGTATCTACGATGACACCATATTATTCATATTATCTGAAAAGAGTCCATTGTCTGAAGATGATTTGGAATCTGAAGCTTTAAAGTTTTTGGGAATTGATAATGCCGTGGAAAATGGTTTGATCAAAAAACGCATAGGTGGGCTGTTTGGGAATGAGAAACTCAAATGGAATGATCAAAAACAAATCGTGTTAGCTGATAATGCCAATAACGATGTAATATCAAGGAAGAGAATTTATGAGGCTGAGTTAAATACTTTAACGAGTGCTCAGACAGACCTTCTAAGAGATGAATATCAAATTGAATGGACTTTTGAAGATTCCAAAAAAGTTTCAGTTTGGATCGCTGAAGCTTTTATTTCTGACCGAATTTCAAACCTCGAAGACCTTAAAATCAGTTTGGTTGCTCATCCACTATACAAAGTTGGTGGAGACAGTACGAACAAGATTAGATCTTATCTCATCAACAATGGAGTACAAAAAAAAGATGTTGAAAAAGCAATAGTTAGTTTATTAGAAATTGCCACTGGCCATCCATTAATCAATAAAATAACCAGAGCTTCGATGTATTTAGCTCTTGAAGGGGCAGATCCAATTTCAAAATCAAAAGCACTTGGTGCAAACAGGTGGAACGAGTTCGATGTAATGATCGAACCGTCTGTGGCTATACCTTTTATATGTTCTCAATTGTACAGTGGATATGTTAACAGATTTTTTAATCTGAGCGTAAAGGCGATCAATAGAATTAATGAAATAGGTGCAAAAGCATGCATTCCGTATTTTTATATTAATGAATGTGCAGGACATCTATTGAGAGCTAGGAAATATATGTACTTCGATATAGATGAGAAGGAGCTTCAATTTTCAAGTAATGCGTTCATCGCAAATTACTATGGACTCAAAAGTCAAGGAAAAAAAGTTCCTAATACATTAATTGAATACCTGTCAACATTCAGTCCAGCTATTAAATCTGAAAGAAAAAATGTTAAAGATTGGATCAGGTCTCTTATGACAGATCTACAAACAACTCTCAATAACTCTGGTGTTGATTTTGTTCATGTCCCAACATTCTCAGCAGATGACTGTGTTGATTTTGAGAAGGAATATATGTTTCAACTTGATGACCACAAGCTAGAAAAGCCGAAGCACTTAATTCAACATGATATTTGGGCTTTGAAGCATACCAATGACCAAATAATAAATTCCAATCAACATTGGATTGTACTTACTTATGATAAGTCGCTTATCTCCTTTTCAAAAGCTGAAATCTACAATGGACATGTTACTACACCGGCTAAATTTATTGATATAACCGAGTCAACCAAACCTCTATCAGAAACCCATTTTGTTTCTCTGCTACACTCGGTGGCTACCTTTAGCGAGAGAACACTCTCCGCGGGAGCTCGGGTAATGGACAGAATTGCTAGATACGCTTCTGATGATGTTCAAAATTGGGAATTCAAGGAAGAAATAAAAGAGTTTAAATCCGAAATCATTGAATCCCTTGATTTAGATTCAATAGAAATATATGATGAAATTGATAAGAAAACAGACGAATTCTTGAAGAAGCATGGTGTCAAACTTCAGATTGACGAAAGTGAAGAAATAGATCTGTAAAACTCCTCACAACAAACACTAAAAATGAATATGCGTACGAAGCACTTTGAAAAGTCACAGCAAACTAGAAGTCTAAGTGCATCTAGCAACTGGGGCGCATACTCATTTTAGTTGGTCGTTATGTGCAATAAGGAAAATCTCCATGAAAGGAATTATCATTGAATATTTTGAAGATAAAGGCTTCGGATTTCTTAAGGATAGTAAGCAGATTAAGAGGTTCTTTCATATATCGCAAATAATGGAAAAGAAAAAGTTCACAGAAAACCTTGAAGATTATTACTATACTGATTGGGTTGAAAGAAAATGCTACGTAGTGAATTTTACACCATTTGAAAATGAAAAAGGATTATCTGCAATAGACATTAATTTCACGAACCAAATATTTAATGATAAAATTTCTCAAACTGAATTTGAAGCTGAAATTACAGATTTCAAATATGACACAGCGTCATTGACAAGAACAGTATCAGGAATTAAAAAAGGTAATCCATCACCACTAGGAGCTACAGCAGGATCTAACGGAACATATCGAATAGGTTATCCTGAAGTTTTAAGACAATTGAATATTTATTTTAGAAGAATAGATGATATTGGTTGGGGTACTATTGATGTTAGAGATTTGGCATTAAACATAAATAGTAGAACTAAAGTTACTCAAAAATTAACTCAAGAATTAGAGAGACATCTTGTGGGAAAATCTACTAAAATCGCCTCTAATGGAAAAGAATGGTTTTTAAAAGATAGTGCAGTTTTGAAAATATAATTTTATATAACAAACCCCAAAAATCAAAAACTGTGATAATTAATGATACACCCTGTATTATTTTGAGCGTCCGCTCAATTATTGAATGTAGTATAAAATGTCACGAAATACCTGGGGTGCTGATCCCGAATGGTATACTTTCTTCTCATGCTGTAAAGATAACATCAATGAATTAGCCCGGGTGGACGCCCTATTTCATTTTAGGTCTTAGGATCGCTACGCTAAACCTAAGACCAGATTGGGGAGTGGTCACAAGCGTTGATGAGCTTCATGTAATTATTGACCGTGTTACGGGATATGCCCAGTGTATGGCCAATCTTACGGTTACTTAAACCGTCCAGATGCAGGGTGATTATTTGTTTGATGTCCATTGGATCAAGGGTATTGGCCATATCGTTTTATTTGTGATATAGCCCGTTAAACTTGATCTTTCAAAGTGGCACTATTTGAACCGTTATCACTGGCACAAATCGAACTGTTTTGGCCTCTTACGGCCAAGTCTGACTGGCACAGTTTGAACCGAAATCACTGGCACTATTCGAACCGAATTAGCCAGATGGTTCTAAACCGCCAGATGCCTCAAACAGGACGACAGACCTACACCCGTATTGTTAATTTCATAAAAACACGTCTGGTTAATATATCAATATTGTAAATAAATTAATTAAAATACGTAAATAATAAAAAGTACATAAATATATGCTTAAAACTTTGTGAAAATTTGAATTAAATGAGCGTTTGATTACCTTTGAACTATCGATAACGATCGAATACAATGTAGGGTGATGAAACTGGCAGACATGCCCTCCGGTCTCGGGGGTGGAGGTCACGGGATAAATTCTATAAAGTATCCAATAACACTTTAAGTACTAACCGCTCCGTGGAGGTTCGAATCCTCCCTCTACAGCAATTTAAAAGCAGCCTTTGAGCTGCTTTTTGTTTTTATACCTTTAGGCTTGTGAAACGAATGACCCCCCACAACTTTTTATAAATCTTGGATAATTGGATGATTTTACATTTCTCTTGCATCGCAATGTAAAAGCTTAGCGGACTATGAAGAGATCCTTCCTATGGCGCAACCGGTCCCTGATTGTGCTTTATTTTGCAGAAAAAATTTCATTAAGGTGATATTGCCATGTCAGATTTTCAAAAAACACGATAGCGGCCGAATCAGCCAGTAAAAAGTTTGATATTTGTCTCTTTCCCGCTACAGCGTAGAAAGGCAGTCGAATCGGCTGCCTTTCTTATTATGAATCAGTCACTTATTTGGTGAGGTAGGGTTCGAGAAGGTTCTTCACTTCTTACAATAAGATCACACTTTATTTATTAAGTAATTAATATTCAGGTAATTACTTGAATTTGAATTCCTGCCAAGGGGGTATTAAGATTAAATATAACAACCCTCACCCCATAAGTTTATTCTTTAATCTGAATGAGATCCTCTGCTTCTTTCATGGCATCCTGCATCATTTGCTTAACTTCTATTATTTGTTTTTTCTGACTCATATGAATTTCAAGTGTCGTGTCCATTTTTGAGTTATGTTCTCCATGGTCATGATGATTGGGTGAATGATCTTTAGGGTACTGTTTTAGCCCGTGCATCCAGGCCATCATGGCCTTGTCAGCATCTTCCAGTTTTTGGATATGCAGGTCTATCTGCACGGAGTCTTGAGGTATGCTATCCTTCAGGTGTTGTAGCTCATCTTTTATCTGTTGGATCCGGTCCATCCAAGGCATGATCTCATCGTGAACTTTAATGGCTTCATTATAGGTTTCTTCCGCCTTGGTTATAGTTTTATCTTCAGCATTGTCCTTTTTTGTTTCAGTGTTATTGCAGCTTAACAGACCCAGTATCACAAAGGCCAATGACATGTATTTTACTGTTTTCATAATGTTTAGTTTATAATTTATTAAACCGTTGTTCAACAAAACCCCAGTTCAATACCTTCCAGAAGGCATTTATATATTCAGTTCTTTTGTTATGGTATTTCAGGTAGTAGGCATGCTCCCACACATCAATACCCATTAGCGGATAGCCTCTTTCATTTACAAATGGCATCAGTGGGTTGTCCTGGTTGGGAGTAGTAGTAATGGACAATTGCCCTTGCTCACTGGCTGTCAGCCATGCCCAACCGGAACCGAAAACCCCACCAGCAGCCTGAGAGAATTGCTTTTGAAAACTCTCTACTGAACCAAAGGCTTTTTTTATAGCTTTTTTTAAATTGCCTTCCGGAGCCGGCTTAGCACTGGGAGAAAGGCTTTCGAAGAAAAGCCGGTGATTGTAATATCCTCCACCATTGTTGCGAATAGCCGTATCCGAAGCTTCTATATTCTTAAGAATATCATTTATGGACAAATCCGCATACGTAGTGCCGCTGATTGCCGCATTGAGTTTATCGGTATAGCTCTGAAAGTGCTTCGAATGATGGATGCGCATGGTTTCTGCATCAATATATGGCACCAATGCATCATACGCATAATCCAAGTCGGGAAGAGTGAACTTCTCTTCTTCCGCCGGTTGAGCCGCTGAAAACGGGGTGGCAGAAAGTAATGCGGTACCTGTACCCACCAGCGCTGTTAATTTTAAAAATTGACGTTTTTCCATAACTTATAAGCGTTAGTTTGTTTAATAAGTTGTTACGTTTTCAATGGGCATGTTCTCCAGCCTCTTCTTTTTGTTCCTTTTGCTTTTTGAATACCACTCGTAGCAGGCTATAAGTATGACACTTGTACCAAACAGAGGTAGTACTACTCCTAAAAGTACGACCAGAACAATAATACCACTCCCCACCCTGAAATGTGCTGGCACTTTTGGAGTATTCCATTGTCCTTTTTGTTTTCGCAGCAAGTAGGAATAAATAGCTGAAATGCTCATGACCAGCAGCATAAATCCAACAAATAGCATCAGATACCAGTTCCATAAACCAAACTCTCCCTGATGAAAGGCCATTACCCATAAGCGGGCTTGCATGAACGGCCCAATGTCTGACCATGTGTGTGCCAGCAACTGCTTTCCTGAGTATTGATCAAAATGAGCTACTCGCATGGCTGATAACTCACTGGTGCGATTTGAGATACTAAAAACACTCCCCGCTGATTGGGGCAAATGAATGCTTACTTCGCCTTTGAGGTCCAGGCGCCTGGCAGTATTGACCATATCATCAAGGGTGAGCGGTGTGCCACTGATCTTAGAAGACAAGGCTCTTCCATCCCAGGTTTTGGGGTAGCCGGTATGGGTTTGCTCCTGAACCCACTTGAAGTTACTTCCGAATACATCCGTCCATGGTAAGCCTCCTGCAAGTACCAGCAGCAGTAAAAGAGAAAACCAAAAGCCGGAAACCGCATGAATGTCTCTGTACATTATTCGCCTGGAGCCCCTTGTCCTGATAGTGAAAAAGCCCTTCAGTTTCCAGCCGTTCATTGGCCACCAGATGTAGAGCCCGGTAAGGATCAGAACTACCATCCAACTGGCCACCAGTTCTACGACTTTGGTTCCATACTTACCCGTAAGTAGCTCACCATGCAGTTTGCGTACTATGTACATGTCAGTATCTTTCACGATTAGCTCCCCCTTGACAGTACCATCAACAGGATTGACAAATAAGCTGGACTTGTCCGAAAAACGGCCTGATACAAACTCAGTAGCTTGTGTAGCTGATTCTGGTAAGATTATGAAATTTGGCGACTTTTGTGCTTTTTTTCTGGCAATTGCCCATTGTTGCTGGTAGCTTATATGTTGCTCTTGTGCTGGTATTTGCTGCAGCTTTTCATACAAGGGTTTTTCGTATTGATCTTTGAACAGGTACATAACACCCGTAGCTGACAATAAGATCACTATAGGCAAGGAAACAATGCCTGCGACAAAGTGCCACTTCCAAAGCCATTGATGCAAAGGTAGGTTTTTGTTCATTTTTATTTCGTTAAAGGCCGTCCCGAAAGGGGACGGCAGTTTCTTATCTTTTGAAAAATCTATATGCCAGCCCAACGTTGAAGTTTCGGGGATTGCCTGTCGAATAGGTCTGGCCCCACTTATTGGCTCTTGCTACAGTAGCATACAACTTATCGGTAGCATTCAGCATGTTGCCCCATATCTCAAAGGCTTTCCATTCATAACCCAGCCGCACATTGAAAATATTATACCCTTCGTAGCTTCTGGTGTTACCGGCATCCATATAGTACCCATCTATATGCTGCCATTCCACGCTGGCCCTGAGTCCTTTCAGGTACTGGGGCTTGTAAGTGACTTGTGCATTGGCAATCCATTCGGGTGCCTGTGGCATTCGTTTGTCAGCATAGTCAGTTCCTGACTCTTCATAGTCAAGGAATTTGTGTAGTGCATTGGTGCCGCTTACCCTGAACATTAATTCATCAACCGGCTGGAACTGCAAATTGTATTCTATCCCCTGATGAGTGGTTTTGCCTGCATTTTGGCGGATAGTAGATCCATCATTCTGCAATACTGATATAATCTCATTGCGACCATCCATACGGTAAAGAGTGGCTTCAACTCGTGCTTTTTCATTGGCAAAGGCCATCCAGCCACCTACTTCGTAGCTTGAATAATATACCGGCTTTAAGGTTGGAATTTTATTGCCCCGGTATAGTTCGCCAACTTGCGGTGGGACGAATCCCTGGCTATAATTGGCGTACAGTCCTCGATTATTTTTCAGGTCATAGGTAACCCCTATCTTGGGAGTGACACGGCTGAAGGAGTTTCTGCCATCCAGTACTGCAGTATAAGCATTACTGTCGAGTGCATTTTCAAAATGATAATTGAATTGATCAAAACGCAAAGCAGCAATCAAGCTTAGGTCTCTTACCGGTTCAATCTTGCCCTGAAGGTAAGCAGCAGTATTCACCAGATCGATCTTGTAATCGGCCAATACACTGTCTGTTTCTGTAAATGACTCGTAAATACCTTCTTCATTTTTAAATATTTCTATGTAATTGGCTTTGTAGGTGTTAGGACTGTAGTCGGCACTTGCACCGCTGATAAGGCTGCTATTCATCCACAAAAACTCCTGCTTATGCTGTACAATTATACCATAGCTCTCAAAGCTGTTGTCGTTAAGTTCTCCATGGGCCAAGTTAGGGTTTCCGGAGGGTATCCAAGGCTTAAAATCATCAGTTACCCGGTATGATGGGTTCTGTTTAACTGAGTTGTTCCTGAAATAACCAGTTACTGTAGTTTTAGCAACGTCATTCCAGTAGTGGTTTAATGCCAGTTTGGTACGTAAGGCATCTACCTGCCGGTTGGTAAAAGTCTGGTTTGACCCGTAAGTTTTGCTATAAAAATCTGCACTGTCCAGCGATCCTGACATATCAGAATAATAATCGATAAAAGCAGTACTCCATACCAGTTCGGTATTCTGACTGATATAATAATTGGCAGTAAGGCTAAGTGCCAGCTTGTCAAAATCGCTGTAAGCCAGGGTGCCATCTTGCTGGTTGGCATAGTAACCTGCTACACGTATACCTACTTTATCGAATGTGTTGGAGGCGTAAAAATCAGTACGCTTGTAGCCAATATCATTACCCTGAATGCTGATCCCGGCTGTGGGATGGGAGGAGGGCTTTTGGGTGATAAAATTCACCGCTCCTCCTATAGCTTCACTGCCATAGATGCTTGAGGCAGGGCCCCGGATAATTTCAATATTACGAACGTTGGCCATGTTTATTTCCAGAAGGGCATTGTGGTTAAAAACCCCTGACGTCCTGATGGGCAACCCATCCTCAAGGTAGAGGTAAGAGGCACCGTAATCAATCGGCCTGCGAATGCTCATGGTGTGCTGTTCATTGCCGAGATCTACCATATACACGCCCGGCGTCTGGTTTAGCACCTGGTCGATGGTGGTGGGTTTGTTATCTCCCAGGGTTTTGGCAGAAATGCTGGAAATTGCCACCGGTGCCTCCGTACGTTTTTCTTGCTCCCGGTTGGCGCTTACCACTACTTCGTTAAGAGACAAAACACTGGTTTGCAGTCTCACGATCTGCGCGTCTTTAGCCAGAACGGTTTGAGTGATGTAGCCCATGTTTTTTACCTGTAGGGTGTCTGTTTCCGGCTGGGCTTCAATGGTAAAGCGCCCCTGAATATCGGTAACGGTAGCTTTTTGACTTGTAAGGTTGGTTATATAAGCAAATGGTAGGGCTTCACCTGTTTGCTCATCTGTTATTGTTCCCTGAACTGGGGATTGGGTATAGCCTGTTATGGCGACTAATAAAAGTGCTAGTAAAAATATAATTCTCATTTGTTAGTTTTTAAATATGGCCATGATCACCGATAGTACATACTACTGGAGCCATGGGCATTGTAAAATGACTGATTAAAGAAAAATGATCATTTATGTACAAGGCAGGGCTTACTATGAAAGCGTTGGTATGCCGGGTCAGTTGATACGATTAGTGAGCTATACAGACATTCGTGTATCCGTATTCAAGCTTTTGCCGGGTAACAAAACTGGTAGCCTTGAACTGAAATGATAGAAAATAAGAACTATACAAGCCGGGGTGGGTGGAATATTTGAGCCAGATGCCCGGAGGAGTGAATGGTTTGATAAGGAGTGAAGGTTTGGCTTAGCAGAGTGGATTGTGCCAGGGGGCTGAATTGAAAATCAACCACGGTATACAGATTTTCGAACCGCACTTTTGCGGACGTTGGCGTTTTCTGATCATTCTCCGTATCCTGAGCTTTTTTAAGTTGCTTTCCCAAGTAGCACTTACCCCCACAAACGGTGATCGGTTCATCTCGTTTTTCGCAAAGAAATTTAGCAATAAAATCTTTGTTAAGTTGAAAATCGAGATAAATAAAAGATGTCTTCAAAGTGCTGACCAATACCACAACTAATAAGACACTGGCAATATGATTTTTAGGATATCTCACCGCTGCGCAAATGTAGATACTAACTTAGGATATTACAACAGGTTATTTTAAAAATAAAAGTGGATGTACAGTCAGTAGAAAAAACAACCACGTTTCACTGGAAGAAAGACCACACCAAGGTATGCGTATTAGCAGGATACTTTAATGTACCACGAACGTCCTAATTGTTAAATCCGAACTGCAGTCCTTTATAGAAAATGCCTTATTATTATTTAACCTCAATGGTAGCTGTAAGCACTCCCCAAAATAGGATAGTTTAAAAGTGAAAACTCAACTTAATACTCCTGTTTCATGAACCCTCCTTTTCCGGTATAGCCTGAGTGTTCAATAATTAAATTGAAAATTTAAACAAAAAGGCACATCTGCAATATTATCCTATTTCTCCATTTTTGATTATGGGAAAGCATTTTAATCTTCCATGTCTGAAACATTAAAAAAAACTATTTCACTGCAAATGTTAAGTTTTCAGTTGATAGGCTGGTTCATTGTCTAAATGTTGTGTAAAGATTCAAAAAGATGCAAATGTAATTCTAAGACATATGAATGATAACACGTGTCAGTTGCCTTCAAGTAAACTGTCAATGCTTAAAAAAAGAGAACATTAATTATAGGTATAAACAAAGTTTTTATGCATAAAATGTTTTTTACAAAGACTTTCTTACATGTTTTGCCAATACTCTTTTTATGGACTTCAGTCTACTGTAAGAGTGAAAACAAGGTAGATAGTCTTTATTATGATGCAACATTATCGTTACTAGAGCAGACCTTCTATGCCTACCTGGAGAGGGGAGACAAAGATATAATACCCGTTATACTTGGTGGTTTAGGGGATGTCAATGAACCTAAACGCCACGATGTTCAGCTTATTTATAGCCTTCAGGAAGCACTGAAAGTTTATAAAGAGTCAGGAGATAAACAGGGTATTTTGGCCATACTCAGTGGTATTGCAAAGGACCACAAATTTGAAACGAATTATAATGAAGTCCTAAAATACTTTGAAAAGAGCTTAAAGGTTTCAGAAGGACTTAATGATACCCGGCGGATGTCTTTGATACAAACAACTATAGGTGTAATTGAAGATAATCGGGGAAATTATTCTGCAGCAGCCTCTTATTATCGGAGTGGTTTGGAGTCTCAACTGTTATATGATGATAAAAAGAAACTGGCTTTTTCCTCATCAAAATTAGGGCATATTCACCTGAAGCAAGGGAAGGAAGATTCTGCTTTCTATTATTTCAATCAAGCCTTTGCTACAGCTCAGAAAATGCAATATTTCAAATTCATAAGAAGCGAAACAGAACATATAGGAAGCTGGTACATGTCACGGATGCAGTTTTCCAAGGCACTTGATTTTTATTATAAATCGCTAAAGAGCTTTGATGAACTGAATGATACATTAGGAATAGCCAAACTTTATGGGCTTATAGCTGACACCTACCGCGCAAAGGGTAATCATGAAAAGTCATTTTATTATCAACAAAAAGCATTACAGCATTATCAACATATAGGATATAGTGCAGGAACTGCCAAAATTCAACATTCAATCGGGACGTTGCTAAAAAAGGCAGGAGATTATCAAAAATCGAAGAAGTATTTTTTTCAAGCTCTCAAAAGCTATACGCTGCTGAAGGATAGTTGCAGTTTTAGTACATGTTTTTTAAACATCGCAAACGTCCACCTGGCACTTAGCCAAACAGATTCAGCATTTCATTATCTTATTAAAGCCCAAAGGCAAGCGGATAAGTGTAAGGATATCAGTGTATTGGCTGAGGTTTATATTGAAATGGGGAAACTCCGGTTAGGGCAAAATCAGCCCAAAAGAGCGCTGATGCATTTTGAGCAGGCTATGATTTATGCGGATAGTGTTCAAAATAGATCATCACTTAAAACAGTGGCTTCCTTTCTGTATCCAATGTATAAGCAACAAGGTCAATTAGAAAAAGCTTTTGCAGCATTTAACATTTTTCATGTAAATAATGACTCTCTGTTTAATGCCACTAAGTCAATGATGTTGATCCAAAAGGAAATGGAGTATGCTTTTGAAAAAGAAAATCAGGAAAAACAAATTGCTCAACAACAAAAAGACACTGAGCTGATGAAGGCACTGGAGAAACAAAGACGTTTAATATATCTCATCATTAATGTTTTACTAGCTATGTTGGCTATTTCAGCCGCATTCTATTACAATTTTAACAACAAGAAACAGGCTAATGCAATTTTGCATAAACAGAATAAGGAAATTGCACATCAAAAAACTGAATTGGAAAAGCTCTCCCATGTCAAATCACGGTTTTTTATTAATATTTCTCATGAATTGCGCACACCACTCACGCTGATCAGCAGTCCGGTCCAGAGTTTGCTAAATTCGACAGGAAATAAGTTTAAACCTTCAACTTTAAACACATTACAATTGGTAGAGCGCAATAGCAAACACTTGGAGGGGCTTGTGAATGACATTTTGGATCTTTCCAAACTTAAATGTAACAAACTTGAAGTGCAGAATGAAGCGGTGGCAATTAAGCCATTGCTCGAATGGATAGGCTCAAATTTCGAATCATTGTCTTCTCATCTAGGAGTCTTGTATTCAACATGTTTCGATCAATTGCCTGATGGATGGTTAAAGCTTGATGCATTAAAATTTGAGAAGATCTTAAATAACCTGCTATCAAATGCCCTAAAGCACACACCTCCTGAAGGAGAGATCCAGATAATA
The DNA here is from genome assembly GCF_016775155.1 of Fulvivirga marina. GTDB lineage: Bacteria > Bacteroidota > Bacteroidia > Cytophagales > Cyclobacteriaceae > Fulvivirga > Fulvivirga marina. Next base: position 20,766 of record NZ_JAEUGD010000045.1, read on the forward strand.
GCTTCAAAGGAAAACGACCGTATGCTCATCCGAGTAAGTGATACGGGGCATGGTATTGCTTCTACTGATCTACCCTATATTTTCGAGCGTTTTTATCAAGGCCAACAACCTGATGCCCCTTTACAAGGAGGTACGGGAATAGGACTTGCCCTTGCCAGAGAACTAACTAAGCTAATGGGGGGAGAATTAACGGTAAAAAGCGAGGTAGGGAAAGGAAGTACTTTTACCCTCAATTTACCCTATGTGACGGCGGATCCTTCTACCTCGAAAAATATAATATTAAATGGTGAGGAAGAAAGTACAAATATGGCTAACTCAACATCGTTAATCACAACAGATAAAAAGAGTCAAAATATACTTATCGTAGAAGATAATACAGATATGCAACAGTTTATTCGGGGATTGCTAAATGATAAGTACACAACACATTTAGCAACAAACGGTAAAGTGGCCCTTCAGACTCTCCAAAACCATGAAATAGACCTGATTATTACGGATATTATGATGCCGGAAATGGATGGCCATACTTTATTAAAACATCTAAAAAACAGTGATCTGCACCGTAATATTCCTGTAATAGTATTAACTGCACTTAACTATGAAGATAGCAAACTTGAAGCCCTCATTAATGGAGTGGATGACTACCTTACTAAACCCTTCTCATCAGCAGAGTTACTGGCTCGTACACATAATTTATTAACGAGATATAAAGTGCGTAAAGAGCGGACAAATGAGGTATTAGTTGCTATTGAGCATGACATTTCTGGCGAAAAAGAAGAAAATGATATTATACCTATCAGCCGCTATGATGTCACCTGGATACAACAGGTAGAGTCTATAATCCGACAGGAGATAGAAAATAAAGAATTTAAAATTTCAAAGCTGGCTGATCAATTTCACTTGAGTGAGCGTCAGTTTAGAAGACGAATAAATAGGATAACCGGGCTATCTCCTAAAAAATACCAACAAGAAATAGCGCTGCAAATGGCCCGCGAACTATTGGAGATGAGAAGGTATAATAACGTTACAGCTGTAGCTTATTCTGTAGGCATAGATCATGTTACTCGTTTCTCAAAGCTATATGAATCTCGTTTTGGAAAAACACCGCACGCCTACTTTGAGTGAAGCTCTATACAGCTATATAACTACGTTCAAAGAAATTTAATATTCACCAACTCTTTAGCGTGGACCTGTCTCATATTATAAAGTAACTTGTATGGTTCGTTCTATTCTCAATCAATATCATTTTATAATGAACCTGCCGGAAACAGGCTCTCCCGCACCAGTTTGTAAGCGGAATAAATACATTCCCGCTTCTAAATCAGAAACATCAAAAGTGACGTGATTGGTGCCTTTTAACATTTGCCCCTTTGAAAGTACAGAAACAAGTTGTCCCATAACGTTGTATAGTTCAAGTTTTCCATTTACTGTACTTGATAATGTGAATTTGAAATTTACCTGCCCCCGTGCAGGATTAGGAAATACAGAAACTCGTTTTGGATCATTCAAGTGATTCTCCGAGTTAATTGCACGCATGATACTATTGTAGTGAGGGATACCAAAGCCATAACCATTATCTGGCTCATTATAACGATTGCCAGCCATTCTAATAAGCTCAAGTACTTCCATGTTATTCAGATGAGGAAATGATTGCCATACACATGCCGCTAACCCGGCAACTAATGGCGCTGAAAATGAGGTCCCACTTGTAGATCCAATATACCCAAAACCATTGGCCACTACTGTCTGCTCACCTAATGCTACTACATCTGGTTTGATACGTCCATCTGCAGTAGGTCCCCGGGCACTAAAGTAAGATAAGTCTTCATTTGCGTTTACCGAACCAACTGCTAATACCGAATCTCCATCTGCTGGCGAATGAAGTTTAAGCCCCCAAGGGTCATAGGAGTTTCCTGAGCTACAGACAACCAGTATGCCCGTAGAGGCAGCGAAATCTGCCGCCAGGGAAATAATAGAACGATCACCTGTCAAATCTTTCATGGAGTAATCGTACTTCGGGTTATCGAATGTACTATACCCGAGGGATGAAGTAATAATATCTACCCCAAGGCTATCAGCACTTTCGGCTGCAACCAGCCAGAAAAACTCCTCTACAGGAAACTCAGAATGCACATCCTCTGTGACGAACAAATAAAAATCTGCCCCAAAAGCGGCTCCAATCAGCTCACCTTCCTGAAAGGCGGCAATGGTAGATAATACCTTTGTACCATGACTATGATCATCATAAACGTCCTCTTCATTCTCCACAAAATCATAACAGTATTTAATTCTATTTTCATTTCGTATTTTTTCAAAAGGAGCTGAATTATCTACACCAGGGAAGCCTGAATCCAATATGGCAATGGCTATGCCCTCCCCGCTGATTTCTCTCGAATGATAAGAGCGCATAGTGGAAGAAAGTAAGCTCCACTCCAATGAATTAATTTTTTCATGATAGGTAAATTTTGGTTTAAAATTATTTTAACTATCACAATCTTAGATTGATTAAATATTTTTAAACAGTCAAAAACAGCCATCAGGTGCTGAAATCAGTCATGTGCTGTCATTTACAGCCACAGAATGTCAAAATCGGACTTTTTCTGATGTTAGGGGAAGTTAATATCCCTTATTGATTGGTAAGATTTTCGGCAGGCATTATTTTACAAGCATGTTTTTAAACGAAATTATTCTATGTGGGTTATGCTTACTGAAATATGAGGTTGCCGTTATTCAAATTTCTTAAATCCCTAAAGTTGAGCGTAATGAAACCGTTTCTTCTATTTTTACTGATTAGCATTCAATTTACTGTAGCTTATTCACAAGATCGCGATGAAATTGACAGTCTAAAAAGAGTATTTGAAGGCAATGCTCCAGATACAATTCGTTTAGATGCTTGCAAGACACTTTCCCTTATGCTTTCCCAGGTAGACTCAGCTGCCACTGAACATTATATATTAAGAGGGAAGAGCCTTGCCCATAGGTTAAAAAACGAAGAGGCTGTGCTACACCTTGAGCTTTATAGAGGGTATAACTATTACATGGGTTGGCACTATGATAAGGCATTGAGTATTTATCAAACGGTTTTAGCAAAAAGTAAAATTAAAGATATAAAAACCGTAACAGCGGAAACGTTCAGATTTCTGGGTGACCTCTATTGGTATAAAGGGAAATATGACACAGCTATACATTATTATGAAGAAGCTGTAGTAATCTATTCTGTGTTAGATGACGACAAGGGCCTAGCCATTTCTCTAAGTAATATAGGCGAGAGTTATCATATTCAACGTGATTATGACAAGGCCAAGGCTTTTTATAATAATAGTTATGTTATTTATAAAAAGTTAGGGGACAAAAATGGCATGGCAGCATATTTTAGAAACCTGGGATATATTCACTCCTATCAGGGAAATCATGCTGAAGCTATTGACTTTTTTGATAAAGCTTTAAAAAGCTATGAAGAACTCGGTATTAATAATAAGGTTGCCTTATTATTGCTTGATTTGGGGAGTATTTATGCTCAAAAAGGTCAACATAAAAAAGCTATTTCTAACTACACGCAGAGTTTGAAAATGTTTGAAGCAGAAGGACATTATCTTACAGTAGCCGAAATGCTAACCAGAATTGGACTTCTTTATTATAATCAAGGCAACTATACCCAGGCACTTTCCTATTTTACATGTAGCCAAGAGATCAATGAGGAAAATAATGGCAGGCAAAATTTGGCTTATGTACTAAATCATATAGGCAACGTTCACAACGAGCAAGGAAATCGTTCAGCAGCTCTTTCTGCTTACAAAAAAAGTTTAGGTCAGTTTAGAGCAATTGAACATAAGCAGGGGGTGATTTACCCATTGAGCAATATCGCTTCCATTCAAGAAGATTTAGGTAACTATGACTCTGCAATTTTCTTTTACAATGAAAGCTTAAAAGTGAGCGAAGCATTAGGTGACAAAACCAATATGGCTAATGACCTAAAAAGAATAGGTCTGATACACCTCAAAAACTACGAAGAAGACTCAGCTTTTAAATATTTCGATCATGCTTTCAAATATTATGAAGAAAATAACGCGCTTAGAGAATTAAGAGAGGCATTTCAATCCATAGGCAGTTGGTATGAATCACAAGTTCAGCTTCCCAAGGCGCTTGACTTTTACTTTGATGCATTGCAAATATCCGAAGAGGTTAATGATACTTTGGGAATGGCTAAAGTCTATGGCCAAATAGCTGGAGTCTATCAAACACAGAAAAATGTTAATAAGACATTGGAGTACCTTGAGGAGTCACTCTATTTTTATGAGATAAATCACCATACATCCGGGATAGCTCAAACTAAAAACGATTTAGGTAAGTTACTAGCAGAGAAAGGGGAGTATAAACTAGCATTAACGTATTCTTTTCAAGCATTAGAAAATTATCTGCAGTTAAGCGATAGTTGTAGTTTAGGTAATTGTTTTTTGACAATTGCCAGTACGTACCGCTCCATTCAAAAATTAGATTCTTCATTATACTATTTAGACAAGTCCATACAACAAGCAGGCAAGTGCAACGAAGCAACTACATTAGCATTCGCCTATGTAGAAATTGGCAGGGTTTATCAACAGCAAAAACAGCCTTTTGCGGCAATCGAGTCGCTTGAAAAAGCCACAATACATGCGGAAAAGTCACAAAACAGATTGGCATTAAAAACAGCGTCAGAATACCTGTACCCATTGTACAAAGCAACAGGGCAAATGAAAAAAGCATTAACTACATTTGAGGTTTATCATGCCTATAACGACTCTCTCTTTAGCGATGTCATAACCAAAACAATTGCTCAAAAGGAAATGCAATATGCATACGAAAAAAAATGGAGAGAAAAACATATTATTAATCAACAAAAGGAGGCCCAACAGGTTCAGTCCCTAGCTCGACAGCGTTGGCTGATTTATCTCATTGCTGGTGCTTTACTTACCATGGTGGTCGTTATTTTTGCTTTTCACCGTAGTTATGTAAACAAGAAAAATATCAATGTTATTTTACAAGCAAAACATAAAGAGATCGCAAAACAAAAAGCAGAATTAGAAGAGCTTGATCATGTCAAGTCACGCTTTTTTGCCAATATCTCTCATGAATTACGTACACCGCTCACATTAATCAATGGCCCTATTCAAGGTTTACTCAACTCAAAAGAAGAGAATTTTACCCCTACTGAATTACAAACGTTACAAGTGATAGAGCGTAACAGCAAACAGCTTAAGAACCTGGTAAATGATATTCTGGATCTTTCCAAACTTGAATCTAATAAACTTGAAGTGGATAATGATACAGTTGCCATAAAAGCCTTACTCAATAGGGTAGCATCCTATATTGAAGACTTGTGCACTCACTTGGGAGTATCATATATCCAGTATTATGATCAGCTCTCCAATGATTGGTTACTTATAGATGCTCTAAAATTGGAGAAAATATTGCTTAATCTACTTTCAAATGCATTAAAGCATACACCTTCTGGCGGAAAAATTCAGTTGACCGCAACACGTGAAGATGACCGGCTGATTATTAAAGTAAGTGATACAGGCAAAGGTATTTCTTCCATTGATCTACCTTTCATATTCGAACGTTTTTATCAGAGCAAACAACCCGGTGCACCTTTACTGGGAGGCACCGGAATAGGACTGGCCCTCGCCAAGGATTTCACCAAATTAATGGGAGGGGAATTAACTGTGAAAAGTGAGGAAGGGAAAGGAAGCACTTTCATTCTCAATTTACCCTATGTACCAGTACAACCACCGGCCTTGGAGAAAATGATGTTAAAAGATGAGAAAGAAAGTGTTAGTTTAGCTCATTCAAAATTGCAGCCTAAAGCAGGGGAAAAGCACCACAACGTACTTATTGTAGAAGACAACCCAGACATGCAGCAGTTTGTGCAGGGATTGCTAAATGATAAGTACATAACAAGCCTGGCTCCCAATGGTAAAGCAGCCCTTCAAATACTCAAAGAAGAGGCTATTGATATCGTTATATCTGATGTAATGATGCCAGAAATGGATGGTTATGTATTATTAAAACATCTTAAAGACAGTGATAAATATCGGAATATTCCTGTAATCATGCTCACTGCATTGTACAGTGAAGGGCCTAAGCTTGAAGCGCTCACTTTGGGGGTAGACGATTATCTCTCCAAACCCTTTTCTCCCAAGGAGTTATTAGCGAGGGTTAGTAACTTGTTGGTCAGGCAAGAAGCACGCAAACAGTGGCAGCAAGAAGAACTTGTCCCTACCGCCCCTGAAAATTACAATAAGCATAATGATGAAGATGCTTTAAATATTAGTAACAATGAGGTGGTATGGATAAAAGCTGTAGAGTCGGTTATTAGAAAGGAGATAGAGAATGAGGAATTTAATATCTCAAAACTAGCCGATCAGTTTCATCTGAGTGAACGCCAGTTCAGAAGGAAAATAAGTAAAATAACAGGATTATCTCCCAAAAAGTATCAACAAGAAATAGCACTGAATATGGCTCGTGAATTATTGGAAAGCCGACGCTACACTAATGTTACGGCCGTGGCTTATTCAGTAGGCATACAACATGTTACACGTTTCTCCAGGCAATTTGAGGACAGGTTTGGCAAAAAGCCTGGCGAGTATTTTGAGTTTCATTGAGTTAATATGCTCGTCTTATTAAGATAGTGCCTTATAGATTTCAAGAAAGTTATATTCATAAGTGTTTCGTTATCAACCGACCTGCCTTTGAAGGCAAGAGCGCTGATGCACTTATTCAGAATGAAGCAGATTAAGTTATGAATAATCGCCACTTAATTCATAAAATCTTTTAGCCACTCTGTAAAGGTAAAATGTAAGTGATTAAAAATAAGCATCTTACATTATGACAATTTGGCAATGTCCTTTTCTGACAGTAAATGACCTATTTCGACAGCTCTGGTCGGGTTTAAGTTCCTACCTTAAAAAGGCTTTATCAAATATTTGATGCCTCACTAAAAGTACTGTTTTTAAGGTTCGATATCATCCGGATATGACAGTAAACTAAACATAGTTTATACGGCAAACAGATGAAAATTAAAACAGCCTTATAGATATTATTCAAAATGTAAGGGAGAATTTGAACTATGCTGATTGGAATAGTTCAGAGCTTTTCATTAAAAATCATGATGTCTCTAATAAAGAAATATAGTGGTGAATTGATGCCTAAAGTTATGCGATAAAAATGCCCTATGCTCACCATAAGCGTATGGCAAGGCATCTTCTGATTTTAAATTATGTGATACAATCAAGTATTGAATTTTTATGACTTACAAATCCATCACAAAAGAGGAAAATACTATTGCAAGAAAAGATTCTAAAAGAGCATTTACGGATGTTATGACAGAAATACATCAGGTTTCTGATAGAGCGATGAACTATGTACTTGCCTGTTATTTCCTATTAAGTGTTTTTTTAGCCCCTTTTCATGACACATATGTTCTTTCTATTTGCGTTGGGGGCCTCTCAATAGCAACCTATCTTACTATAAAGTGGCTTAAACCAGAAGGAAGGCTCCATCACTATGTTTTGAGTGGCATCTTTGCTGTTTTTCCTTCCTTATTTATATATCAAATTCAAGGACTATTTGATATGCATTTTACATTTTTAATAGGTTCAACGTTACTGATTACATATCGGTATTGGAATATAATGTTGCCACTTGCAATACTCACTATTGTGTTTCATATTCTATTCGCAGAACATCATTTTAACGAATTGGCAACAGAAAATGGTTTAGTTACCTATTTGTGGCATATAGCGCAAGTATTGGTCATTTACGCTATATGTGGTTACTGGGCTGAAAATCTTGGCAAAGACACTAAAACTATAACTTCTCAAAAAGCATCTTTAGCCATTCAAAAGGAAATTGAAATGCATAATGTTGATTTTGCCCAGGCTATAAGTTCCGGCAATTTAGAGGTGAAGCATAAGTACAGTTTTAACGATGAGGATAAACTTGGACAATCTCTTATAAAAATGCAAGATAACCTTCTCAAAGGACGTGAGCGAGATCTTTCAGAGAAGTTCATCAATGAAGGTATAGCCGAAATAACTGAGATTATTCGTCAGTTTAATGACAACCCGGACGAACTGGCTCATGAATTCGTAAGCAAAGTCGTTAAATATACCGGATGTAATCAGGGTGGCCTCTTTTTATTAGAAGATGAAAAAGACT
>NZ_JAEUGD010000046.1 GCF_016775155.1 Fulvivirga marina
TTCTCCCTGAAATCCTTTGAAGCTATCAAAATACTGAGGTCTTTGATATCACGCGCAGCCAAAACCTTGCACACTTCCGGTTTGCCCATGGTCGTTAAGGCAAACGGCAGCAAATGGTATTGCTGGCCTTCTTGTAACTGGTTGAAGAGTTCCTCAAGAAAGTCTGCAACGATCTCGGGATCATCGTCAGATTGCTCGGGTTCGGGAGAGGTAGTTTCCCTCGGGGTTACAATAATTTTAGAAGGAGCGGGTTTCTCTGGTGTAGTCGCGGTCGTTTCTGAAACTGCCTCTTCAGTTCCAATCAACGGTTTTATGCTTTCCGATTCTGTAGGCTCATCTAATTTGTCGTCAATGGTGGTGGTCTCTGTTTCATAGGGTTTAATTTCTATTGGTTCTACATTACTACCAGTGAGTTCAATGCCTTCACCGTTAGCAAATTCAACAACAGCCGACAATGCCACGCCCGTCATTTTGTTTTGTGTAGGGCTGGCATCGTTGGCATTTCTTTCTTTGTTAAGAAAACTTTTCAGTTTCCCTAACGCAGACTGTAGGGCTGATTTTCGGTCAGGGTACACGGGGCTGTTTATGCTGGGGGCATAAGATCTTCCTGAATAATCACCAAAAGCCTTGGTGTGGCTTAGCCCGTAGCTGTAACTCCCGTCTTCCCGTTTGACCAGGTCAATCGATGCTTTGTATTTTGCTTTTGCCGGAATGGGGATGATCAGTTCCTCCAGGTTATCACCGGCATCTTCACGCATGTAAACTCCATGTTCGTTATGGAGCATTTTTTTGATGGCTTCGGTTTTCTCAGCATCCTCGCTCGTCAGGTCGGCTGCTGTGATCACTTTGCCTTCTTCAAATAATACCCTGGCCTTTTTCTGATAATTCTTTGGAGTTACCAGGCTCTCAATGAAAGTGTCACCATAACGCTTTCTGCCAAAATAATCGGCTATCGCCCTGGCTTTGGGCGCTGATGGTTCAAACACAACATAGCTCTCACGACCTTTGTCTCCTTTATCCTTTCTAAATATGAAGGTGACATAGCTGAACTGCTTGTGGTCAATGTTCTCCTCCGACGCTTCATAGCGAAGCTTAAAGGAAGCATTTCCTTTCATCATAACTGTTAACTCTTAAGGGTATATCAACGCCTTATTGAAAGGCGGCTGGGCCTGTCCATATTGTTCAGGCTGGTTAACGGTTACTTTCTTTTACTCTGAGATTTTGAAAGCAGGGCTGGCATTCGACTTTGAAGGAATGGCCGGTTTGAAAGTCCCGTTGAATTGTCTGCTGTAAATATAGAATTCCATTGCTAATCTTCAATAGGGCTAAATTGAGCAACCGGTACAAAAATTTTATCTCCTTGGAAAAATTTAATTTGTAAATATCTATATTTCAGATATTTGAAAATTATTTATTTGCCTAGCAGGGGGTGTAACTTTTGTTGTGAAAAATGTTCTGCATCTGAGAAAAGCAGTTTAAAATGCCAGTGCGCAACATCATTTTCTGAGTTTCTCTAAGCCAAAGTCATAGTATGCAGGACATGTTTTTTAACGGTTTCTCTGGTGCATGACCTCTTTGGGGTGCTGAATAAGACTAACTATTGTATGTCGTAACGCTGGTATATCGTTAAATGTCTTATAAAGATACATTTAAAATACACACCTAACTGCCCATAAACTGTAACATCTGATAAATAGATAGATATAACTGTTCTAAGCCGACAAAACCCGTTGTAACCGACCGAAAGATGGCTAAGGTAAAAATCATCTGCAGCATACTATTTTAACTTAAAAGTACCTACACACAAAGATTTTGACATCAGTGCCACCTGGTTTTGGGCATAAAGCAATAGGGTACAGGGGTATGTTTTGCATATCGGGAACAGTTTTATCGATTCCATGAGCTATTGCCATGACGAAGCTGTTTTCGGGCTAATATTTATTTCTAGGCATCTGATTTAGAGTTTTTTACAAAACTGTAGTGTGCGTCAATAATAGGTGTAACTATCTGTAAAACAGATTTATATATATTTTATTTATTGCCTGTATATGTGTTGTAGCATACTTAGCGTTGAAAATGAGCTTATGCAGGCTGCTGTTATATAATGTATGCACGGGACGATTCTAACAGGGGCTAAAATTGATTACTTCCGTTTTTAGATTGGTCTGGCAGACTATTTAGAATATCCTACACCTCTTTTCGGGTTAGACCGTTTTGCTCGGTTATATCTTCCTACCTTTTATCATGATACTTTAGAAAAGAATAGGTTTAGGTCAACTTAGGCAATATCTATAGGAGCAAATATGATTCCTGAAAGAGTGGTCACCGCATGTTACTCATTACAGAAGACAAAGCAAAATATCCTAGAAAAAGGAAGTAGAACTATTTTTTGGACAAAAGATGATGAAAATAAGAGCTATGGTGGGCTTCTATCTCAAAATTGAGATCACATAAAATTCATACAAGGATCGTTTTTGCTATCGCTATTCAGGCTTAACAATCTTCGATTTAACAGCATACATAACCAGCCCCACTCTGCTTCTGACCTGAAGTTTTTCAAAAAGTGAGGCCCGATATCCATCTATTGTCCTTGGGGCCAAGCACATTTTGTCAGCAATTTCTTTATAGGTAAGCTCTGTGCAGGCAAGTTTAATGAACTCAATTTCACGATCATTTAAATTACTTGAAGCAGGGTTTTCATTAGATGGTGACTCAAGATTTTTCACTAAAGTATGACTGACCAAATCAGAATAGTAGAATCCTTTTTCGATAATATCTTCAAATGCTTTTTTGAGTTCTGTCGGTTCTGCATCCTTTAATACATAACCTCTTGCCCCGGCTTTGATCATTTTAATTATTGACTTTTCATCATCATACATAGACAAAGCCAAAATTCTAACTTGAGGATACTTTACCCTTACCCAAAGAGCGGTTTCATATCCATCCATTTCCGGCATATTGATGTCCAACAGCAATATATCAGGTTCCTCAATAACCTGAATTTTGCTCTGTAGGTCCATACCATTATCAGCCTCGCCGACAACTGTATAGGTATGAAAACCATCAATAAGTTCAACCATGCCTTTTCTCAGCAGCTTATGATCATCTACAAGGCAAACTTTTATTGAATTATGCATAAGAATTATACTAAGGGTAATTTCAATTCTACAGAAGTTCCTTTGTTTGGGTTACTCTTGATTTCAAAATGTGCTCCAATCAGTTTTGCACGGTTTTGCATATTAATCAGACCTGTCCCGTGACCGAAGTTAGTCGCTTTTGACTGACTTTCTAAGTCAAAACCAATTCCATTATCTCGAATAGTAACTTGTAGAAATTCCTGCTCAAAATATAAGAAAATATGTATTTCATTTCCGTGAGAATGCTTAATAATATTATTAAGGGACTCCTGAATAATTCTATAGATGATTAATTGCTGGTGCGGGTCAATACGTACTTCTTTACCATCAATTTGATATGCTGTTTTAAATTCACTGGTTTTATTGATCTGGTCAATGTCATTCCTTATTAACTCTGAGAGATTATAGGTGTTTATGTAATGACTATTCATCGTTTTAGAAAGATTTCTCAAATCCTGAATGGCCTTGCTAACCAGTGATTTAGTTGCTTCCAATCGATCTGCATTTGAAACGTTTTCACCCAGAAGAATCTTACTAAGATTTAGCTTAGCCAATGCCAACACCTGACCAATATTGTCATGAATTTCCTGCGACATGTTTGTTAATGTTTGCTCTCTAACCTCAAGTTGTGTCTTAAGCAATTCCTTTTCATAAAGCACCTTTAGTGTATTGACTTCAAGTAAATGTTTCCGCCTTCTGTTCTGGTATTTCATAACCGCTATAATGACTATGACACCAAAAAAAAGCAGCAATAACGTACTTAGCACTACTGCAAAGAATATTTCTTCCTGTGTTTTGAACATATGAAACCGATTATAAAACAGGTGTAGAGGATGTAGTTAAATATCTTGTTAATAATAACAAGTAAGTCATCACTTAACTGGTAATGATTTTGAATTAGATAGTTGTACACCCCATTAAAACAGAATATCCCAGAGTAGAAGATAACCATACCTATGCTGATCCAAAATATTGGAATACGTGTAATAGGGAGGTCTTCATCCGGATCAATGTTTAATAAGGTTAAGATACACCAAAGTATAATCAAAAATCCTCCTAAGTTATATACCCATCCAGGGTAATCGCTAACCACATACAATTGAGTATAGAGAACTAACAGAATTATGGTAAAAAAAGGAACTGAAAAAAGGATAAGTTTTTTAATTATTTTCTTGGAATTAGAGATGTAAAAAAAATAGGAGATCAAATAATATTCAAAGGGTATATATATTTGATATACGAGGAAATAATCTTTTCCGGTCGAGTAGTAGAGTGAGTTAAAGATGATTTCGGTTAGCAATCCCAAGGCTAACAGGTAGGTTAAAATCAATAAAGTTCGGTCATGTTTATATGCTGTCAGGCTGACACCAAAGGCTGTGGCCAATAAAGCTAAATAGATTAATTGCATCATATGGAGAAATAGAGTCAGGAGTAGGTACACTCCTGACTTTGTCGTTATTTAAATAAACTGTCAAAATCTATCTTAAGGTTTTGCCTCATTTCTTTTAAGGTATCATGACCCCCAACTTCTATTAAAATTGTTGGGTTTGAACTGTCATCTGCTGACCTGTATGGTCTAAATATGGATTTGTCATTTCCATCAACACCCAAATCTTGATTATTTTTACCAATTCCCACTAATACAAGAGAAGTCTTTAAATTTAAATGATTTCCAGGCTTCGGACTCTTGCAAATATAAAAACGGATGCCCTCACAATTCTCCTGGGAGAGTAGCAACAATAATGTTCGCTTACTAAAGGTGATGGCTGCGGTTCTCTTATTGATTTCTTGCTCTTTCTCAGGACTATCAATTTCATCCAGTTGCTCTTTCCAATGGGTATGAACCATTTTCGTGGCGGCCTTTAAACTAATGACTCTGCCAGGTGCTGGATCTTTAAAATTATCATAGTCAAATTGTAATTCCTTCTTTTCGTTCCAAGGAGACTGGGGGCCTGTTGGATGGTATTCCCATCCTGTTAAATGAAGTTTTTCTGTAGCCATAATTGACGCGTGATTAGTTATTAGAAATGTTTATGATAGGAAGTACGACAAAATATCATACAAAGTAAACTGGCCTGTGCATTTACGGGTATTTTCCATTTTATACCGTGAAAAATCACCTCGCAGAAACGTTAAAAACCACGTTGAAATTAGATTTAAGTTAGTTGAAATTTGAATATGGAGCTGATTGAAGTGTGGGCTAAGGTTACTTTTAGTTAACTCAATCTAAATAATTTGATTATGAAAGCCCGTAACCCTGGTTATTTGATATTATTGGTGGCATTGATAGTGAGTTGTGCTACAATTAACAGAACACCAGTACCATAGTTTAGGCAGGCTACTACTTCATAGATTTTGAAATTTAATTGTTAAACCAAACCTCTATCATTATGAAAAACCTTGTCTTCCTAGTTCGGCTTATTCTACTTAGTGTAGTCTATTTAGTGTATTCTCCATGCTTTGCAGATGATTCGTATGAAATCTCTGTTGATGTTGATCTGACACTGGAATTTTTACCAATTGACTTAAAACGAAATTTAAAAGAAAACTATACTGGTGGACAGCTCAAACTCGGACAGATCGAGCCTTCACATCTTGAACCTATTACAATTACGGGCGATAATAGCCCCATTCACGATAATGCAATTCCGACTTCTGGAATAGTATTCTTCCAAAAGACTAGTGAATTTCATATTAGAAAGTATGAGATACAAATTCTAAAAAGCGACGGGGAAGTTGACCATATTCTAACTGTTCGATTTAAAACGAAGAGACCTACTGTTTCCAGTATAAAAGTTCTAATTGACAATCGCGAGTTTGAAAATAAAATAATGTTTGATTATCGGTCACCTTTGAATGCAGAGATGGTTATTTCGGGGCATGGATTTTTAGTAGAACCAGAAATATCTTTACAAGAATTTGCTCTAAAAAATGTAAGAATTGAGACTGATAAAAGACTAACGGCCAAACTGGAGATCCCTCAGGAAAGGTTATCTGAGGTAGAACTTGGAAACCGTAAAATTGTAATTAAAGACCAATTTGGTGATTGGAATAGAATAGAGGTAGATGTAAGGATAGAAGGCTCATCTCCGGAAATTATTCCACCTGTTAATTCTATACATTACTATACAAGAACATCAACAGTACCATTGAGGTTTACTTCTTTTCACACTTCTCCCAATGCAAAAATATTCACTGAGTGTATTGACGGCGAGCCTTGTTATGTAGAAACTAAGCCCAGCGGCTTTGATGCAATAAGAAAAAACGGAACATTAGAAACCACCATTAGCATTGCTTTACCAACAAATGTAAATAATAGCAGGTTTAAGGTATATATTCAAAACGGTGATGATAAAACTAGCGATAAGCAAATCGTTAATATTGAGCCTTCTCAAAATACAGCAACTATTCAACCAAGGAACTCATTATACCCTTTGGTGCAAGGACAAGAAGGGGAGATAATATTAACTGCCACTCGGAATGACTTTGAGAGCGTAGACTTGACTAGCTATCGCTTGACTATGGAAGGAACACCTGTTTCTTGTGAAATAAGTCCAGCTGGTAACCCCTCGTCAAGCAAGTTAGTTGCACGAGTAAATGTTCCGGAAAGAATAGCCGGTGCTTCAATATCTTTTGAACTCAGACATGGGGATAGAACATGGAGTGGGCAAATAGAAAATATTTACCCCGTTCCAGAATGGACTAACAGACAAGGCTATTTTCAAACGAATGTAGAATATGTTTTAAAGTACGATAAGGCAAGTCCTAATGCCCTAATAGTTAATGATCAAAAGGGCGTCGAGATTTTAGATAGAGATATTAGCGATGGTATTGGTAAGATAAAGATCAATTCAAATTTTACGGAGGATGACGTTATAATTAATACTCAAATTGCAAGTCAAATTGCTGATGAAACGAAAGTTGATTTTCAAAAATGGTTATCACCTGATAAGTATATCTCATTTAAGGAAACCGAGGTCTATAGCAGCAAAGGTTTAGAGTATTTGATTTTAGCCAAGAATAAAAGAATGTTTCAAATAGACCAGAATTCTAATCTAGTTAAACATGAGAATCCACAAGTCTTAACACTAAAGCTAAAGGACATTGACGGAAATGACCTCAAAGAAAAAAAGCTGACATTTACCGAAAGTAGGAAATCAGAGTTTGTACTAAACACCTTTAAAGGGGGTGACCGATTCTACTTAGAAGTAGCAGGGCTTGATGGTCAGAGTAAGACCTACAATGGTTATTTAAAAAGAAATTTTTGGGAAAGCCTTTCATTGGACATTGGCTTAAGTGGAGTTAGTTATATGCTTAGCGATCCCAACAAGGATTTTGATGCGAGGCATGAACAGGATACCTCCCTACAAAAGGTGGATCGCTTTAATATCCTTAAAGGAATTAATGTCGGGTTATTTTATCAATTTCAGTTTAACTCAAATATGTCAATGAAAAGGCGATTACTCGGTGCAGGAGTATACGCAAATTTCGTTGAAGACAATGATGGAGTTGATATTAAATCAAGTTTAGGAGTCGGTATAATGATAGCAGAAACACTTTTGATAGGAGTCGATTTTGGTGATAGGAAAGCCATAACCATAGGTGCAAGTGCAAACGTTATTGATTTCGTCAAATTACTTGCCAAACAGGAAGAGTGACGAAGGAGAATAAGGGAATATCCAAAATTTAGTAATCTGAAAATGGTTTGGACCATGTACCTGCCGTCGTAGGGCAGGTACATGGTCTAATAGCTTTATTAGTTATTCATGGCTTCCTCAATTATAAGCAGTTCATGGCTTTCTCTCAGAATACCTTCCTTACCTATTGTTGATTTTAGCCTTTCGTACAGCTAATCTATTTGTTCAATGATCAATTTGTCATTCATCAGTGACCTCATAGTTCTTAAAAGATAAGCCAGTGAGCGGTCATAGTCACTGACCAGGTTAATATCCGAAGGCACTATATGAGCATTAACACATATAGCCCGCTCCATGCGAATGGAGTTTTGAAGAAACCATACATAGGTCGCCTTTAACCTTGGAACCTCTAAAATTTCAATCTACTGTCATAGTTGCCTAAATAAATACCCTTTCGAAAGTCTTTGAAAATACTTTTGTGAAACTGTGGCTCTTCCAGGCATTTTCCTGTGCGGCCGAACCTATTTTTTTTCTTAAATGCCCATCTTCAATCAAAGCAATAATTTTTTCCTTCCATTCCTCATGAGTTGTAGCCAGGAACCCGGTATGCCCATCCTCAATTACATCATTGTACAGCCCGTTATTGCTGGCCACCACAGGAACGCCCAAAGCAGCGGCCTCAAGATATTTAATCGTCGATTTGCCACAAACATTGAAAGTTATATCCAGGGAAGGTAAGAGTATAATATCTATGTCGAGATAGTGAAGCTTGTTAAAATATTCTGTAAAGCTAACAGAACGTTCAAAGTTGCAGGTTATTCCGGCGAGCAGGTTATCCCCTGAAGGTTTTTTGCCATCCCAACCGAAAAATGTAATCCGAAGTGTGCTTCCATAGGCCTCCCGGAGACTTTTCAGTACTACAATAATACTTTCGAAATCTGCATAATGGTTGCCGCTACCCGTCAAAAGTATATGGGTTGCTTCGTTTTCGTGTTCTCGTTCCAAAGGCACTTCCTGGTAAGTGTAAGGAGAGAGTACATTGGGAAGGTAAAGGAAATAAGGCAAATTTTCTCTACCGGTTTCCTGTAGCATTTTCTTATAATACCCCAGAAGGCATTTATTAGGAGAAGTGACCAGGTCGATTTTTAATAAATTGCCTGTCAAAGCCTGCCTATGGACATCGGTAATTCTTTTCGATTCAGCGTTACCTTCGGGGATCTCATGATAGTTCATGTCCATATCCATGATGAACCTTATATTGCTTTTCACCCGTTTCATGCCGTCTATAAAATAACCGGCATCAGTAAGGATGGCTGGCAAGACCACGTAATCTGCCCACAGGATGAGCCTTGCATCAATGATATGGTTATAATCGTCGAATGATTTATTGAAATTCCATTTTAGGATTTCGGTAACAATAGCTGAATGGGTGCGTGTCCGGTTCAGCTCCAGAGCAGGCAGGATCATCCGGTAGTAGCCTGAACCGCACAGGCATGGCCCGACAAACAAAACATGGATTTTATTATCCCGCTTGCATTCAGGGTATTTCTCCGTAAAAGAAAGAGGTGCTGTTAATTTTCTATATAGTGCTTTTACTTCTCGCATAGTGTTATATTTCTTTTTTTTCTCCTCTGATATATTTTTCAATCAATTGCCCTGTGGCTTTGTCATATATTTCTACTGTAGATGCCTGCTCTCCGTAGATGTCAACCTTTTTTCGTAGCCGCTTTAGCCCTGTTTCCCTATTTCTGAACTTTGAATAGCGGCTCCGCCAGTCGATAGAATACATGGTCCGGACGTTATGATCTGCGAACCAGACGATCATCTTGCTGAGAGAGTGTTTGATTAGTTTCCATCCACCAGGCGGCACTTTTTCTATCTTCCTGTTCATCGCAAATATTTTATGAGTTCCGGAAGTGCAATCGGCCTGATAAGAAAGTCTCCCTGAAAGGCATGAAGTACCGGGGTTGATCTCCCCAGACTGATGATGAACTTTAGCTGATCTTCTGCCACACCATTCTGGGCTGCAAATGAGCTGATGTAACCTGCGATACCCGTAATCATCTTTGTTTCAAGGCTGGGAGTATAAAAACTCCCTGCAAAGCACTTCACCAGCGAATTAACTGAGAGAGGGAGAACCTTCCGTTTTTCAACTATCCATGATTTTAGTTGTTCCTGTTTTTTAATTACTAAAAAATGGTCATCGCGGGTAGTGCCTGTCCGGGCCGCTTGATCCTCAAAGAAGCGTGTTATGTTCTCGTTTACCTGCGTTTCGATTCCAAACGGGTCAACAGTGAGTTTCTCCATGTAGCCCTGCAACTTCTCCCGGATTGTGGGTTTCTCTGTTTTCATAGTTTTAAGATTTATGTAATTGATTATTTATTTTTAAGTAGTTCGGGCTTGATGACGGCAGCATAAAATTCATGCAGTAGCCCGGGGTGATTGAGTTTGGCAATCTGCTGTTCACAATCCTTGAAAAGCCTCAGGCTCAACGCCTCTTTTTGTAAACCTTTCTGTTTGGCCCTGGAAAGCCTGCGGAGCTGGGCGCGTAATATGGACTTTGCCTTTACTTC
>NZ_JAEUGD010000047.1 GCF_016775155.1 Fulvivirga marina
CGCGTCGGGACTTCCTCTTGGCTGGCTTCCTTCGGGCTCGCGGCTACGTTCAGGATGTCTGCCTTCGTACCTCCGGCATCCACCTTCACTTCGCCTTTAAGGCTCGCAGGGCAGAAGACCTTAGCGGCGCCATGATCAGGCACACCCCGACGAGATTGGGAAGTTGGCTTGCAAACATTTTTTTGAAGACTAAAAGCCTTTAGAATGACAAGAAACGATAAAATGTTGTCCAGGCTTTTACCCTTCAAAAAAACGTGAATGCAAACTATAATTTACTGACAGGATTGTCCCCCGAGAAGTGCCTAAAATCCGAAATTAAGCTGATGTAAAATGAAATAAGCTTTAAAATCTTGATTTAGAGTTCAGAAACGCATATTTCCAATGTCCTCCGAAAAAAAATCCTCAGAAAGTACATTTACCAGCATAACCTAATGAGGGGCTTTTTACTATACTTAAAAAAGTAGCTCGAATTATAAAACAAAGTTGAAATCAGTTGATATAATGCTAAAATCAAAGAATCAATGATAATAAAGAAGTTTACAATGAATGCAATCATTATCACGCTTGGAACCGTGTTAATCGTTGCTATAACTCTGATCTATTCTTTAAAGCTGGTGCTCGAATCTGATAGTGATATTGATGTGCGAATGAAAGCGAGCGATGCAGAGTTTATTATTAATAAAAAAGATCGCAGGTAAAAGCTTAGGGGAAATCAGCTTCTATCTAGGCAAAGGGACTGTGAAAAACTGAGGGTTCGTTAAAAAAGTGCATATACGAATACCAGTACCATTTAAAAGACCATCTGGGAAATACGAGGCTGACCTTCACTACGAAACCAAAGACAATCGAGTTTACGGGCAGGTTCGAGAGTGAGACCTCGGCAGAGGAAGAAGAATTGTTCAGCAACCTCAAGGAAACGAGAGAAGCGTTTAACAGTGCCGATGCCACCGCTAGTGACATCCATGTGGCCGGTGACGATGAAGTAGTGATGTTGAACAACAGCCAGATCGCGGGGCCAGCAATCAGTTTGCCGGTAGGGCCGGGTGATGAGATAGATATGGAAGTATATGGCTATTACGAAGCTGGTGACTATGGAAGTTTGCAACCTACCGAGGCTATCCTTGCGGCTGTAGCCGGAGCATTTGGTGGCGCGAACGGTGGTAATACCTTTGAGCAATCGACTTACGATGCTTTTACTGCTGAGAATGGTACAAGTTTAGTGGGCAATGGTAATAACGCAGGAGACACAAGGCCGGCGGCTTATCTCAACTACATTCTCTTCGATGAGCAGATGAACTTCCAGAAGGATGGCTTTGCGCAGGTTGGCACCGATGCCAATACCCATGAAGTTTTAGCTTTAAATGATGTAGTTGTAGATAAAGCCGGCTTCATTTATATTTACCTAAGCAACGAGAGTAACAGCTCTTCGCGCGTGTTCTTTGATGATATGAAGGTGGTGTTGACGGAGAGTAATGTGGTGCAGAAGGATGATTATTACGTATTTGGGCTAACTTTCAATAGCTATCAAAGGGTGACAGCGAAAGATAATGTCTATAAATATTCAGGAAAAGAACGAATAGATGATCTTGGACTTGGATGGGATGATTTTGGAGCCAGAATATATATGCCAGATATTGGTAGATGGAATGCGATAGATCCAATGGCTCATAAATACGATGTAGTTAGTCCTTATAACTATACACTGAACAATCCTATTTTGTTTGTTGATCCTGATGGAAGAGACATAATATTTTCGGGGGTAACTCAAAAGGAACTTAAACTGCTAGAGGGTATTATAAATCAAGGCTTGCAGGGACAGTTTAAGGCCCGTTTCTCAAATGTTAAAGGAAAAAAGGGTACATTAAGTTTGTCGCTTGTGGCAACAAAAGGTGGTGGAGATATTAGTAAAATGACTGATGAAGGCAAAGCTTTTTATAATCATTTAAATGATGGGATTAGCGATAAAGAAAATAACACTGAAGTAGGTGTCGTTTTTGGTGAAGCTGATATTAAGGTAGGTGATTTTGATAAAAGTCAAATAGATATAGTAGATATTGATCAGTTTAATGAAGGTGGTAGTGGAATTGATTATAGTAAACCTACCGGGGCAACTAAACAAGGTAAGCTAATCCATGAGTTAGCCGAACAACATGAAAAATCAAAAGGCAGAGGATATGATGCTTCTCATAGAAAAGCTGTAAGTGCAGAAAATGATGTAAATGGCAATACTAGAATGGGTAAGCGAGCGGCAAATGGAAAGATTACGGATTCTGAATTTTATCAAGGGACTAGTAACATAAGGCAGTTTTTTAGAGAAAAAGATGGCTCCAAAACTTCGGTTATATATAAACATACTAGCGGTGTGATTAAGGTTCAACAGAGAAGACCTGAAGGACTGCCCAAAAATAAATAAAGATGAGAAATTATAGGATTAAATATCTTGTTTCAATTTTAATGTTCATCCTATTATTAGGGTGTCATTCCAATCGATTACTCATGAACGAATGCAGTATCTTTGATGATAACTGTGATATAGAGACATGTGAAAAGTTTCAAGACGCATTAATAGAAGTACAACTGTCTTATGATAACTACCCTATATCACTATACAAAGTACAAGAAGCAATTTCATATCTTGAAGAAGTAACGGGAATAAAAAGTAATGTAAATAGTTATGAAATACCTGTCTATTCGACCAAAGATGAGATGTTGAAAGATATTCAAGCGTGGATCAAATGGTTTGAAGAAAATATTTGTAAACAGCCAATGAATGAGGGGGGCTCTAGCTAGCACCGGAATAATTTTAAAATGGAAAGCCTTGCAGCAATGCGAGGCTTTTTTCTTATCCAAAAGTAAGCCTAGTCTTAGTCTCCCTGATCAGTGCCCCAAGGGTTTTAAGAATATGCTGGCGGTCTTCATCTTTACCATTTAAAAGACCGTTTGGGAAATACAAGGCTGACCTTTACGACCAAGCCCAAAGTAATAGACTTCCCAGCCCGCTTTGAGACAGAAACAGCAGCAGATGAAGAACAACTATACAGTGGCATAGACAACACCCGGGTAATATTCCCCAGTGCAGATGCCGCCAATAGTAACATCAACGTAACGGGAGACGATGAAGTCATCGGACTAAATAACCAGATCTCCGCCGGAGCCGCTCTGAGCATCCCTGTAGGCCCTGGCGATAAGCTGGACATGCAAGTCTACAGCTACTATGAAGCCGGGGACTATGGCAGTCTGCAATCTGCCAATGCCGTACTGACGGCCGTAGCCGGAGCGTTTGGCGGAGTAAATGGCGGCAATACTTACGAGCAATCTACCTATGATGCCTTTAGCAGTGCAGATGGAGCAGGCATGCTGGTGAGTGGAAATCAGGCTGGTGATGCCAGACCAGCGGCCTACCTGAACTACATCCTGTTCGATGAAAAAATGAACCCCTACAAATTTGGCCATGCCCAAATAACAGGAACCGCCAATAGCCACGAGTTGGTAGCCTTGAATGATGTTATTGTAGACAAAGCAGGCTTTGTCTATATTTACCTGAGCAATGAGAGTGATAGTCCGTTGCCGGTGTTCTTTGATGATATGAATGTGGTGCTTTCTGAAAGCAATGTTGTCCAAAGTGACAATTTCTATCCATACGGTATGGAGATGGTAGGGGGCTTTAAGAGGATTACTGCCAAGAAAAATAGGTTCTTGTTCAACTAGGGTACGGGGGATAAAAAGTTTAACACCGAAAGGATAACCGACCTTGGGCTTAGCATGGACATGACTAAGTATAGGACTTACGACTATACCACAGGCAGGTTCATGCAGGTTGACCCGCTGACTGATCAGGCGGGACAGGAAATTTACACACCTTATCAGTATTCTTTCAATAATCCTATTAGGTATAATGATCCTTACGGAGATTGTCCAAAGTGCTGGGCATTAGCAAAGGGTTTTGTTGATTTTGCAAATGGAGCAGTAAATGCAGTTGCTTCTAAC
The DNA here is from genome assembly GCF_016775155.1 of Fulvivirga marina. Lineage (GTDB taxonomy): Bacteria > Bacteroidota > Bacteroidia > Cytophagales > Cyclobacteriaceae > Fulvivirga > Fulvivirga marina. The sequence continues at coordinate 3,988 of NZ_JAEUGD010000047.1, forward strand.
AATACCACGGTAGTGGGAGCTGATGGGACAGTTTTGGTACAGGGGTTTAAGCGGGAGGAAAGAGGAAGTACTGCTTTTAGAATTGGTCAAAAGTTTGGAGATGCACTAAGCGTTGGGCAAGGAGCCATTGAGGTGGGGTTAGGTGCCGGTGCTGCCGGAGGTTCAGCAACTGGGGGTGTGGTTACTTCGTCAACAGGAGTTGGTGCTGTTGTAGGTACAGCGGGCGCAATTGGTGGCATAGTCATATCAGCCCATGGAGCAAATACCATGTATAATGGGTTCAATAATATGCTTAATGCTGACGGGAATAGTAATGAAGGAGGGCGTTATGCACCAACCGATGAGAATGGGAATAAGCCAGGGCTATCTAAAGACCAAACTGGTAAACCTACAGCTGACCCTGAGGCTACTGGCCCACGTACCACATTAGGAACCAGAGAAGGAAGAAAAGGGACTTATACTCAAGGAGCTGAATTTGATGGAGATGGAAACCTGATAAAGAAAGTTGAACATACTGATCATGGGAGGCCTCAAAATCACCCTAATCCTCATCAGCATTGGTGGCAAGGTGATCAAGGAGGCTGGAGTGATCCTAAAAAACTAGATAATAATCCATGAGTAATATATTGAAGTTTGAAAGTAAAGGTCTGGAATTAGACTATTATGATTTATTCTTACAAATAGGCCAGTTGTACACTGAGGATTTACGTGTTCAAGATTTTGACTTGGTTGGTACCCCTAGTATTATTGATTTTGGTGCTATGGCAGAAAAAGTTTCCAATACACATTTAGGCATTGTAATTAGCTGGAAAGATTGGCTAGATATTGTTAGGTCGACCTCGCAAATTGTTAACCTTTTTATTACCAATAGTGGCTTTGAGAAAAGCTTTAAAGGTCTGACAGATGAAGTATTGCAAGCAGAAACAAATTACTTTATTGAATGCGTAGACTCTATTTACTGGACAATTTATCTGAAAAATTATGATGTTGGAGAATTGAAAATTAATCCCCGCTCTGTGTAGAGGGTGGAGATTCCGGTAATAATAAAGAAGCCTTGCATTTAATGCAGGGCTTTTTGTTTTAGTAAATGAGAAAGCCCCCTGTAAAGGAGGTTTTCAAGCGGTGGGAGTGGAAGCTCAATTTGCCGCTGACTCAGGCTGTTCATCGGACTTGCAAATACTGGCCCGCTTTCTACACCACGACATCATGGCATCACCGACAGCTATATATTTGGGGTTATAGATGTTTTCATCTGTTGCAAGCAGTTTCTTATACTTTTTTATTCTCTCTTTTAAATATTCCCTACACTCTTCTCTGTTTAAGTGTTGTATTGTAGATTCATTTTGCCTGATCAGGTAATGAATAAACTGGGGAGAGTTAAAACCCTCCATGAACAAAGCATCAGCGATTAATTCAGAGGTATTAGCGCCGGGCAATTCTTTGTTTTTCTCCAGAATATCATGAAGCCGGTCAACCAGTACCTCAAACTTACCAAGGCTGGATAAAGGTATGCTACATTCACGGCTGGTAAAGCTCGATATAAACCCCTGGATGATATCACTTAGCATATCATCAACTGCATGCTCACCCAGGGCCTCATAGATATAATTGATTTCTTTAGATTTATACTTCACCGTTATCCTATGAAGGAAATAATAAGCCTTGTGGTCCAGGTTTAAATACTGCCGGTAGTTAGAATAAAGGTGATGCACCATACCTTGCAGGTATTGTTTCATTAATTTGAAAATATCCTGCTCAGTAAATTCCTGGTCTATTAGTAAATGCCATTCAAAAGATCCAGAAGGGTTATAATTGTTATCAATGGTTTGAAGATATTGCTCCAGGAGGGATTGGATACTTTTTATATATTCGCTTAGAGTGTCTTCATTAGAAAGTTTCTTGTTAAGAGTATCTATTACTTTCCTGTATTCCTGGTATAAAAGAAGATTGTAATAATAAAACCTGGCCTCTTCGGAGGTCAGGTGTTCATGACAAACTTCAAGGACTAACTCTATCTGTCCGGGATAGTATTGTAAAGTGGTTAACACCTTCCGGTCAGCAGGAAGGTTGTTTACCCGAGTGAGTAAATTAGGATACTTCTCCTTACTGATCTGGTGTTTGGAATACATTGGATAAATATCATGCAAGCCTTTGAACCAATAGCTGTTGGCGTTAACGTATTCAATATGATCTTCTGTAAAGTAGGTGTGGTTATAAGACAATAGTTTTGCCCCGCTCTCAACTTGTCCGCTTAGTAGCTTATTAAAATCCCTGTTTTTATTCATAAAAGGGTTCAGGTCACCCGTTATGATATTATGAAAAGTTTCAAGAAGAAATGCATCCAATATTTATCCAATTTTCAATTTATAACCCGAGACACAGCTATTTAATTTTTAAATATAAAAAATGTTGAAAAAAAAATCAAAAAACTCACATCTAAAAATGAAAAATTATGCTATTATCAGGTTCTGAATGAAGTTTAGAAAGCGGTCGGAAAACAACTTTTTTACCGGCCTTTTAATAGATCCTTTTGGTAGAAGTCCTATCGGCTATTTAATTTTTTGTTTACAAATGCTCACTGTGGTTACTACTATTACTTAAAAGGTGTTATTTGTAAAATGTTTAAATAGCACTTTTTAGTTATTTTTTATTTACAAAATCAAAATTTAATCAATCGAGCTATGAGATTAAAGGTGTTGACTCTAATGGTTTTGCTCTTCAGTATTCATGAGGCAAAGGCACAGGTGCAAAATGATAAAGGAACCATTACATTGAAAAATGGTGAGCAGATAACAGGGATGATCCGCTACAGCTATGATGAAGCAGATAAAGTTATCATTGATGCAGAAAAGGGGAAGCTAATATATTCACCAGGTGAAGTAGAAAACATAGTATTGGAAAATGGACGCAGGCTGGTTTCTAAGATTCATGATAAGGCTTCAAGACAAGCTTTAATTCTTCAATCCATCATTGAGTCTACAGGTATCAGCTTATATAGTGAAGAAAAATCAGATGTGCTCAGGTATTATGTTGAGAAAGAAGATCAAATATATCTGCTAACCAATAACAAAGTGAAAGTAGTAAGGGACAATGTTCCTTATCACCGGGATGATAAAAAGTACATTGGTCAACTAACTATTTTAATGTCAGACAGGCCGGAACTGGCCAGTAAGCTCAAAGATATTGATTTGAAGGAAGCTGATCTGATCAGGGTAATTCAGGCATACAATCGCGGTAATATTTCATATTTTATGGAATCAGATAACACTTTGAGTCGTCAGCCCAACTGGTTATATTTTATGCAGTACTCTCACTACGGCACCTTTCTGTTGGATGATGTAGTTGGAGGAGGGGGTACCGCCGGGTTTCAGTTTTATTTTGCCAAGGAGAAGCGTAGCTCCCTTAAATTTGGCTTTAATCATTCTCTCTATAAGTATAATGATGAAGAGAAAGCCAATGTTTCCAGCATGAACCTTTACTATCAGCTGGATGCAGTTAGAAAAGAGAAGTTTACTTTGTATTTTTTAATGCATCTCATGGATGTTGCTTATGTCAAAACCAGCGGAGACCCTCGTTTTATTAATGACGGGTTTACAGTTCATCCAAGGTTGAGTCCGGGCATGGGTTTTGAACTAAAAACCGGACCGCGATGGGGTTTATATGGTGAATTGAATCACGTTTTTCAGTTTGATGTTCTGCCTCTGAACTATACATTAGGTTTTAGATATGATATAGGAGAAAGTGCCTGGTAAGTTAAAAGCTTTAAGCAATAAAGAAAGAAAAAGAGGCTGTCTCAAAAGTCTCTCAAAAGAAAGGCTGGCGAAAATTCTATCGCCAGCCTTTTTA
>NZ_JAEUGD010000048.1 GCF_016775155.1 Fulvivirga marina
TTCAAGTTTGGCTGGGTCGTGGGTATATATATCTTCCTGGGTACATGCTGTAAAAAACAGCATGCTACAAACCGCCAGAGTGATTAGTCTCGGCATAACATTAGGATGGATTATAGGTTGAAAATGATAATCAATAATACCGACAAAGATGCCGGTATTATTAAAATAATCTAGGGGCATATACTTAGCAAAACTTACGCGCATTAGAAATAATCAATTTTGCCAGCTTGACTCAATGACCAAGTATTAAAACTCTTCTGGCCCTTCATCATGTCCTTCATTCGCACCTTCGGTGTTAAGTACATTATCGGTGCCGGGTACTATTTCTTCTTCCTGGCATGCGGTAAAGGTTAGTCCAAACATGCCAAGCATGGCAATCAATACAACTTTTTTGATTTTCATTGTTTTTGAATTTAAATGGTTTTGGTTGATTTTAAGGTCATCAGACAATTGAATAAGACCCGTCACAAACATAATTGTTTCCTATACGATCATCCAATTGTACTTTTGGGTAAAGTTACGCTGGTAATGAATCAGTTAGACTTACATGGCCTTGCATTACAAACTAATTAACAGCCAACCATAAGTAAAATAAATTTTTAACAATTGGCAGTGGCTTTATTGTAATATAATGATATCTTAATAATAAAAAACATTATCAAAGGGTCGTTTTGAGCCATTAACTTACCCAAAAATTTGACAAGTTGCTCCGGATACATGCTCAATATTATGAATGCCGGAGGGTGAATTTTCCTTTTTCATAAATACAGTTCAAGTTTAGGTCGATTTTTCTACTTTCAAACTGTCTGTTTTAAGGGGGTGAATACATAACGTAATAATACAATTAGAGGTAGTAATTTTGGCTACCTATTTTCGTTCGTCTTCATTTTGGTTCAGTTTGTTCAACGTTTTGGATGATGCAGCGTACTTTTTAACCTTTGTACTTTTCTTTTCCAGTTCCTCTTCACATTTACAAAGCTGCTCTTTATAAAACCTGCACTTCATTTTTGACATGTAGCAATGTCTCCAATGCTTTGTTGGCGGCCTCTTTAGAGTTTGTTGTAGCAAGCTCCGGGTAATCTGCGACCTAGGTGCCAATTTGGTTTTTATCAGTTCTCTTTAATTCATTCACACTGAAAAATACTTCATCCGTGGTAATACCAAAAATTTGCGCCAGTGCCGGTACATAGTTGATGAGTAATTTTCTGCGAGAGTTTTCAAATCTGGATATGGCATGCCTACCACATGTTTCACCAGTCAGCTCCTGAATTTTTTTGGCAAGTTTCTCTTGAGATATTTTTTTGCACGGGAATAGGAAATTTTCGCTGCTACAGTTGCTTGAATTGTGTTAAATTTTATACTTTTGAAAAAGTTGCCATTATTATCAACTGCGGTTGTGTTTTTCTTGTTAGCAGGCAACAAATGTAATAAAAGCACAAGAATTGTCATGAGCCGGAAACCCATTTCAGAAAGCTATTTCTAATCGGTATAGCGCAAAGGAACTCAATAAAACAGTTCAATTTAAGTCGATTTTTCTACTTTCACACTGTCCTATTTTCGGAGGTGATTACACGATGAAATAATTTTATGCCTGAACTATGATGGATTGTATGGAATTAATAACATCAATAGATTTTTGCAAGCCAGTAACCCTAACACCTCCTTTGAATGGGGTATTGACGCTTACAAAGTAAATGACCCTATACTTTTCAACGAAAATGATAGATTTAGTGGATTACTTTACAATAACCTAAAAGGCAAAATCATTGATATTAAAATACTTGGTGATCAAATTCAATTCGACGTTGAAATAGACTCTGTATTAAATGGAATGGATACTCAATTTTACGATTTGGAATTACTTGATGATTCTGAATCTGGCAATTCAGTTGTCAGATTTCTGGTAAACAAATATCCAGATACAGATGAAGATGACACTGCAAGTAATACAATAGTTCCTTTTCAAGTGGCCTATGCGGTTTCAATACATAAGGCTCAAGGACTAGAATTTAGCTCCGTAAAAATTGTAATCACCAATGAGGTTGAAGAAATGATATCTCATAATATTTTTTATACCGCCATTACTAGGGCTAGAGATTCTCTAAAAATTTATTGGACACCAGAATCTGAAAACAATATATTAAAAGGCCTCAAAACGAAATTTAATAGATTAGATGTATCACTTTTAAAATCGAAATATCAATCATGATAAGAGGGTGGGAAAAGGTGCATAGTACCTACGTATCGGAATATACACAATACACTAGCCGTTATCAAGAAATCGTTAGTAGGTACTTATACTTCTGCCTAGCGAATTTCAAAGAATTTATATGTATGTAGCAGATTGGAATCTATGAGAAAGAAGCGATCCAAGTATGGTGTTTTTATTATTGAATCTTTGAGAAAAGACGACTATTTCGACGGTGAAAATTTATCTCAGATTCTTGAATTATCTATAATCGACAATGTATATAGAGAAGTCTATTCTAAGGAAGACTTTGAAAGGGCATTAGAAGAGTTTCAGGAGTCCAAGTTTCGCTATTTACATTTTTCTTGTCATGCAGATTTTGAAGGTTTTGAAATAAATGGTGACGAAATCACAAATTTGGAAATTTCTGAGATGTTAAAAGGTAAGGTAAAGGATAAAAGAGTTTTTCTATCTGCATGCAAAGGTGGAAACAGAAATATTGCGACAGTTGCTATCGCTAATAATGATGCCCGATCTGTTATAGGGACCCCAATCGACCTGCATTTTGATAAAGCTGCTTTATTTTGGCCTGCGTTTTATCATGTAATAAACATGGCTGACAAATCGAAAATGAATAAACGAAACCTAAGCCATACTTTAAAAAAATGTGTTGACTTATTTCATATACCTATAAACTACTATCATCGCATTAATGGAAAGAGGAAATATTTGAGACGGTACAAATTTAGAACAGGGGCATCAACAACAAATAAAAGAATTACTGTGGCCAACAAACTGTATAATACATAGCTTCCTGATATCAGCTAAAACGTCATATACGAAGCGTTGTTCTAAAATCACTTATACTACCATGCCAACTTTTCAAAAACCTCGATTGCAGCCAAATCAGACAGTAAAAGGTTCGATATTTGTCCCCGAGGGGCTACGAAAAGCCGATTATCGCATGATAATCGGCTTTTTGTATTTTAAATAATTGATAATCAGTTGATTGTATCTTGTTTCTCTTTCGATAATTTCCCCTCTAAAACATTGCTCATTCTTAGTTTAAGTGTAATCAACTGTAATTCAAAGAATTAAGTTGTTCGATTTTCTCTTATGGGTTGCCTGAATTTTACTGACTTTTCATATCAATATACCCAAGGTTGGGTATTGACAAAGTCGTTTGATAAGGGTTAACTTTAAATTTCGCACACCAACGTGGAGATGACTTTCGGAAAGTAGATTGTGCTGTTGGTAAAGCTTTAAATACAGGTTGTTGATCAGATGTTAAGTTGTAAATAGTTCTTTATAAGAATAGTAAGTATACTGTTACAAAGATGTCAGCTGCAAACAAATATATCTTGGAAGCAAAGGAGTTAATTAGATACAATATCGGATTGTCAATTTTTGTTCAAAGCTTTGTCCTGAGTTGTCCTAATCATCCAAAGGAACACCAGCTAGCAACTATTGACCAACTTAAATATAATTACTGCAGGTATACCAAGCGGACAATGTATTATGCAGAGAACTTTGTTATGAATTTAGAATCAATTAATGACAAGTTAAGCAAGCATCCTGATTTTAGCACAAAAGAGTTTATAACCGCTATACCTGATAATATATTTTTCGACTTTGATGCTTTTCTTTTCAGCTGTAAAAGTCTTGTTGAAGGAAAAGTCATTGAAAGAGGCAAAGAATTTCATAGTCAAGTTCTGAATAAGTTTATGAAATATTCTAAAAAGACTTTCAATCAATTTATACAGACTTACCTTAACCCATTGCGTGACGAGGTTGTTCATCTAAATAATTTTGGTTCTGCTATCGGATCCATGGTTCATATAAAAGATGGTGACATTATGATTAAGGCCTTTGATTACAGTGATGAAATGGAACTGCAAAAAGTATTTAATGAAATTCTCACAAATATGAGTGACATCATTAAGAACCTCGCACAATTCATAGTTCTTCATGAATGCCATCATTTTGGTTTTCCAACGAAGGATTCAAAATTCTCCACAGGATACGGGGATTTTCAAATATCTGATTTTGTAGAAATAGATAAGTAATGCTTGATCCGGGATCTCCTCAATCTTTAGCAGAATTTCTCTTTTGTCACCTTATTCCTCTCAATATACCCAAGGTTGGGTATTGACAAAGATGTGAAACATTAGCTAGCTTTAAGAATGCTTGTTATACCCGATTTTTGTCGTTTTTAAATGTTTACGATCGGGTGACTGCCTGTAATTCAGTTGAATAAATTAGGATATTAGGTTCAAAAGTGGAAAATGAAAAGCTTAGAAAATATGAAAGGAGTAGGAGGAGTTAGCACAAATAATGATGATCTATCAATCGAATGGTCATCACATTTGAAAATTCATTATCCGGCTCTTGCTGAGGTTTACTTAAATGAATCTGCGGAGACTAAAATTAATAGACAATTCAAGGAAAGAAATAATAAGCTTCTTTCAAAACCCACTACTACTTATTCAACCACATTTTATGATCTTTTTGCAAGAGTAATTGATAACAGAATTGGCAGTGCTAGAGAATTAAAAGTAGCTCATTCTCTTTTGGGACAATTAAATGGTGAAGTACAAAAGCTTCTTGATATTTTAAGCCAAAATAGCATTTCAACTAATCAATTAAAAGGTCAAATGGACGGGCTTTTTAGATTAAATGATGCAAAATATCTTGATAAGGTAGGAGAGCTTTTGAGTACAAACTATATACTTGAAAATTATGATCATTTTAAACTTCTACAGCTAGAATTTAAACATGAGAGGCATCTGGGAAAAAGAAGTAAAGACAGTGATTTACTATTGTTTGATAAAACTCTTAACAGGAAGGTTTTGGTAGATATTTTAAATATTAATCTTGATCATAAGAAGATAGAAAGCGAAGAGGGACTCAGTGAGATACTTTCACATAGGATTGAAAATAAAGCTTTTGATAAGCGATATACTGATGCGGAGGTAGTTCAAACTTTTGGGAAGGCTGTTATACAACCATTTATTTGGGTATACGATTGGCATACAATTGTTACATATAAAGAAGTATTGGGGAATTTTAGTGTCTATAATTCATTGCCAATATTACTTCTAAGACAGAGATCTGATTTTCAATCGCAGCAGATTTACTATGATTGTATAAAGGCGAGTGATATAACAAACTGAAATCACTCAGACATTAATATATATCACTGGTTACTCAATGGATTTGCATATGATTTTAAGAATATACCTGTGATTATCTGAAATTCAGATATTTGGGTGGTTCTATTTTCATTTTTTTTCTATCAACATTAGCGGGCGGAGTAATTAGTGAAACTGTTAGTAAAGAAATCGTTGAAGTAATAAAAGACAACTACCCTGACTTAATTAGATAATGAAACCCGATAGAAATACACCATGTCCATGTGGAAGTACTTTAAAAACGAAGAAATGTTGTCATAAAGGTCATCGTTGGTTAAAGGAACCAACCATTTTAACTTCTCGACAACCTAAATCAGGCTATCAACATTCTAGATGCTATGCTAATACACTTAATGATTGTGATTCTCAGATTACAAGGGAACACTATTTAAGCAATAATTTACTAGCCGATTTTGAAGAAAATAATACAGTTAAAATATTTGGATTACCATGGCAGGAAAAACAATCGTATGATTTGCTTTCCAGAAAATCTATGGTTTCGAAAATCCTCTGTAAGCATCATAATGAATCGCTCTCTCCTTTTGATGTAGAAATAGCATATTTTTACCGAGCTATTGTTGAATTTGACGAAGATTTTAATTCCGAACAACCTTCAACTGATTTTAAAATAATCGCAGGTGAGAACTTAGAGAGATGGATGTTAAAAACGGTTTGTGCATTCATCGCTTCTCAACAATTTCATAGGAACGGGGAAAAATCTAAGCTCGAATTGAAATCAATCTACAATGAGATATTGTATGAAGGTCGGCCTTTCCCTTCTGGATGGGGCTTATATTTTGATATGGAAGGAAACAAGAAAACTCAAAAATATAGGAGCTTTTCATTTGTCCCGTTTGAAGCTAATGGAGAGTTAAAGGGGATTTCCTTCTACATAGCTAATTTTAAATTCAACTTCTTACTCGGTGAACCAGATGCCCCTGATTATTGGGGTATCTACCATCCTTCCTCTATAGTATTCAAGCAAGGTGAAATTAAAAAAGAACTCTTAATTACATGGCGTGATGATAATTATCATAAATCAACTATTCTTTTTAATCGCATTGGTACAAAACAAGGTGAGCCAGCTAATTGGGAAGAGTGGATGAAAAAATAAAAAAACGCTAACATCACCTATGACACCATGTCGTGTCAGTGGGGCACGAAAGGTCTGTGGTTATTTACAAGCCCCGCGAATTCTCTGAATTCGCCTAGTGTGAAAAAAGAAATTACTATGCGAATTCAAAGAATTCGCTACTTAGATAAACGAAACGAAATACGAACTTAAACACGCCACGGTGCATAGCCAGAGCGTTATCGGCAATAAATAAGAAGATTATGGGAATGCATGTATCAACATTGCTTAATGTGCCATCAAAGGGTTTCAACTACTATGCGTATGTTGCAGACCCTAAAGATCAATTTGGTAAATGGTTGAATGAAAACTTCCATGCGATTGCTGAGCAAATTGGTTCTAATAACCTTATTGTAAGAGGAGGTTCATCAGGTTCATATGATCAAGAACTCTACGAATTTTTGAGCCAACATTGTGAGAGTAACTTGTTTGGAATTTTAGAGGGACTGTTTCATGAATCTGTCTCTTTAATAGTGTCTGAAGGGGCTTTGCATTCAACATCTGGACAAGTTTATGTTATTCCAATAACTCGCGAATTTGATGTTAAAGATTCTCCTCAAAATCAATTAGCGACTGAGCTTTTTAAACTCGTCATTTCTGCAATTAGCAACAATGAATTGGAACAGAGACTAGAGCAACTGGGAGCTGAACAATTTGAGTTGAAAGAAAAGAAGAAAAATTTAATTCTTTCCACTCTAAAGTTTGTAAATAAGTATTTGGAATTAAAACCAAATTTAGCAGGAGTGGGAATAAACTTAAATCAAGTCATTGAAGATACGATAAAGAACTACAAATAGCTGAACAAATTACAAGTGGAAAAAACATTGAGTAGCGACAAAGATTGGAGAAACTATGAAAAGCAAATTTTTAATAACCTAGGACAAAAATTCCCAGGTTGCTCAATAACGTTTGATGATTCTATTTTCGGAATCTTTAGCAAAACTGATAGGCAAATTGATATCTCAATCAGAGGTGAATTGGCTGGCAACAAAATTCTAGGTGTAGTTGATTGCAAATATTACTCAAAGAAGATTGACGTAAAAGCTGTTGAAAGTTTTCTTGGAATGCTGGAAGATTTAAATGCTAATATTGGAATAATGATTACCAATGATGGATATTCTCAAGCTGCAATTAACAGAGCATCCGTAAAAAACCTTAAGCTTGAAATTGTCAAAATCGAAGAATTAGCTCTACTTGAAGTTGATGTTGACGAAATCATTAATCAGAAAATTTTAAATTTAAGATTATCAAAGTTTGAGTTTTTCAAACGTCTAAAAGAGAATTGGAGTCAATTTGATGAGGTTAATTCGAGCTACGCTAAAAGGTTGATCACTTTCAAGGAAGGTTTTGCGAATACAGAGTTCTATGCTTTTAAGAATTCGATTAAGGAAAGTGCCAGAATCTTTAGAGATTTTGCTGAGCTATCAAAAGTTACAATTCGAATTCCCGCCAATAAGCAAGACGAATCCACTAATTGGAGAGAAGAAAAAAGAGTGTACGAGTGTAGCGTCACAAGAACCGAACTTGAATCATTCCTTCAACTTGATTTTTGGGAATTAAGACAGGATATCAAGAAGTGGAGAAAGGAATTCTTGGAAAACACAACCTATACTAAGCAATCTGTTATTGATTTCGCAAATAAGTATATAACCTCAAAAAAGGTTTAATGAAACAACCGATACATCGTCCGCATGAGTGTTGAAATTATTCTAACAATAGACAGATGAATATCACACTGAACGAAGAAAAAGCCGATAACAGATGCTAAGCCCAATCGGCTTATTTAGTTATTTGCAAAGGGCATCTGGATAAGATACTTTTGAAATATTTGAAAGGCTAAGCCGACAGTGCTTAGCTGATCGTTATGAAGACTTCCCTTCTTTAGGACGGGTTTAAATTTAATTTTTTTTCTCAAACAGCACATAACAAACT
>NZ_JAEUGD010000049.1 GCF_016775155.1 Fulvivirga marina
AGCCATGCAATCCCGTGACAGGGCCATGCTATCAGTCTACTACGGCTGCGGCCTGCGCAGGAGCGAAGGCGTAGCCCTCAACCTCAGCGACATCAACCTAGACAAAAACCTGCTCCATGTACGCAAAGGCAAAAACTACAAAGAACGCCACGTGCCCATCAGCCCCGCCAGCCGTCGCCACCTGACCCAATACATCTACGACCATAGAAACACCCTGCTCCGGTACCCACAAACCGACGCCCTTTTTTTAAGCAAACGAGGCACCCGGCTACAAGGCCAAAGCATGATCCTGCGCCTGAAAGCCCTGCAGCAACAAAGCGACAGCACCACCCTTCGCGCCAAAGAAATAGGCCTGCACACCCTTCGGCACAGCATCGCTACCCACCTGCTACACTCCGGCATGAAACTCGAAAACATCAGCCTTTTTTTAGGCCATAGCAGTTTAGAAAGCACCCAGATCTATACACATTTAGAAGCCCATGAAAACAACCTTTAAACACTACCTGATCAGTAAAGGCCAGAGCCAAAGCACCGCCGACAGCTACGAGCAGCACAACACCTACTACCATCAATGGCTGGCAGCCCAAAAAATAACCATCACCCAAGCCAGCCACCGGGATATACTAGCCTACATAAAACACTGCACCCGCCAGCACAACACCCAAAAAACCATCCGGCACAAACTAACCGCCATCAGCCATTACTACCAATACCTGCAACAACAAGAACCCGCCACCATCAACCCGGTAACAGACATCAAGCTCCAGGGCATCAAACGCCACCACCTGCACCACATCCTGGAACCCCACGAACTGGACCAGCTCTACCAGCAATACCCCAACAAAACCCCAAACCAGAAAAGCAACAAAGCAGCCCTTGGCCTGCTCGTCTACCAAGGCCTTAAACCCGAAGAACTGGGCAAACTGGAAACCCACCACCTGCAACTAAGAGCCGGAGAAATAACAGTACCCTCTACCCTGAGAAGCAACAGCAGGACACTAAAACTGGAAGCAGGGCAGATCCTCGACCTCTACGACTACCTGCAGCACACCCGTACAACCCACCTGAAACCAGGCCGTCCGGATAACCAAAAACTGTTCATCCACTATTGCCGCTTTAGCGTGATCACCGAGAGCATCAGGACACAGGTAATGAAGACCAACCCCCAGATAAAAAACCTCCAACAACTCAGAGCATCCGTGATCACCCATTGGGTAAAACACCACAACCTGCGCGAAGCACAATACCGTGCAGGCCACCGCTACGTGAGCAGCACGGAAAGGTACAAGCAAAACGACCTTGAAGGCCTGCAGGAAGAAATCAACCAATACCACCCCTTGCAGTAAAAAAGAAAAACAACTTGATTGTGCAACTAAATACAGTTACTTTTGGTTATGTCTAAAAAAGAAAAGTTAATTGCCAGATTTATAGAACTGCCCTCTGACTTTCATTATGATGAGATGGTGAAGCTTTTAGGCTACTTTGGTTTTAATGAAGTTAAGAAAGGAAAGACCTCAGGCTCGCGGGTGAAGTTCGAAAATAAAAAGGGTATACCGATAATGCTTCATAAGCCACATCCGAGTGGAATTATGAAGAAATATCAAATGAAACAAGTAAAGGAAATATTAGGACTATGAAATATCTGGATTACAAAGGTTATACGGGAAGTATAGAGTATAGTCAGGAAGATAATTTACTCTATGGGAAAGTATTAGGAATAAGAGGATTGATCTCTTACGAGGGAGAGACAGGGCAACAGCTGGAGCAAGACTTTAAAGAAGCTGTTGATACTTACCTGAATGATTGTAAGGCTACGGGGAAAAAACCAGAGAAGCCATTTAAAGGCAGCTTTAATGTGCGAATATCGGCTACGCTGCATCAAAAAGCCGCACTCTTGGCAATGGAAACAAAAACTTCCTTAAACAGTCTTGTAGAAGAAGCCATCAGGTCTCGTGTAACTCAGGAGCCGGTCTAATCCCCACCGCACAACCTACCCGCCTGCATGAAGAATGTTTTTGGTCGGGCATTTAGCCACTCCCAAAAAACAGCAAGGTAAATCGGTGTTCGTCCGCTGCTCTCTCAGACTGCGTTCCGTAAAAAGCAAATCCCCGCGCCTTAAACCGTTCCGCCAAAAAAGGCTTCACTATTTAGCCGACACACAAGGCCGATTTGCTTTTTACTCCACTTGCTTCGTTGTGCTGCTCCTCACGGCTGTTCCTATTTTTATTTTGATTGATTGATAAGCCTCCGGCAGGCAGGCAAAAATAAAAACCCACAGCCCGTGTTATTGCTCGCCTTCGCTCCTCAGTCAGACACAGCCAAGCCGCTGCGCTCCCTCTTGGCTGGCTTCCTTCGGGCTCGCGGCTTCACTCAGGATGGTTGCTTCCGTACCTACAGCACCCACCTTCGTTACGCCTTTAAGGCTCGCAGGACAGAAGGCCTTAGCGGCGCCATGATCAGGGAGATCCAGAGTGAAGCAAGCAGTTGGCTTGCAACATTCTTTTGAAGACTAAAAGCCTTTAGAATGACAAGAAACGATAAAAATGTTACCCAGGCTTTTACCCTTCAAAAAAACGTGATTGGTAAACTTATCTGCCTTGGAAAGCCCCTTCAAAATGATCTAAACAGGGCTTATTCTTTTCAACTGAGAAAAATAAAACTATATTCGCAGGTGCTTAAAAGCACGAAACGTTCTTTGTAAGAGTACACTGCAAGTCTTTTGCACTAAAGAAGTTGTGCAGGAGACAACGAAGTGTATTTTGATGATTTTGAGGTAATGTTAACGGAAGGGAAGGTAGTACAGAGCAATAACTACTACCCGTTCGGGCTACAGCAAAACACCAGCTGGACGCGCATGGATCAGACTCCAAACGCCCACAAGTTCAATGCGGCCACCGAGTACAACGACTTTACGGATACCTACGACACGCCGTTCAGGCAGTACGATCCGGCAACGGGGCGCTTCAACGGTGTAGATGCCCTCGCCCACATGACCCCGACACTTACTCCGTACAGGTTCGGGTTTAATAATCCTGTTTCTTTTAATGATCCAACTGGGCTGACCGAAAGGCCAATCATATTAGACTCAGATCGTAAGACAGGTGGCGGTGGTAGTATTCTTAGTGGAGCGGACAATGTCTTTTCCATGAGCTGGCTTAGTGGCGGTATGGGAAGGGCTAGTATAGGATCTGGAAGGTACCATCGTAGTTATGGTTATAAGGGGTCTGGGAAAGGTTATCGGTATAGTTCTGTTTCAGCAATGGCTACCGATGCATGGAACGCTACCCCTGAAAATGGCTGGTCTATTACAACATTTGAGAATGGTTATAAAACAGGTTTTGCATCCGGTACAATGGGTTCCCTTTCCAGTTTAGGAGGCAAAGGCCATGGCTCCCTTAGGGTGTATAACAAGTATGCAGGCAAGGCTGTTGGGGGCAATAAATTCAAAGGTGCTTATGTTTATGACTTTGAGGCGTTGACCTTCCTGGCTAATCAAGGGGGTACTCTGGAATGGGTTCAGAATGGAGGGGATCCAAGTTGGCGGCTTATTAATTCTCGACACAAGGATCCAAGTTTGAAGAATTGGCGGCAAGTTGGCATGACTGTTGAAATAGGTGCTGATGCACCTGGATATACCAACTTACGATGGGTGCAGACGGTAACAACAAATAGAAATACCACTGATCATCCAGTAAGTCCATTTGTAGATGGCGTAGGTACTAAGCCTTATTACTATCCCGATTATGACAAAAGATTTCATAACTATAAGGGGTATGATATAGTTTTTCAAGACAATCCGGATGCATGGGCATATTCTGACAGGAATACTAATTGGATGGCAGAAACTTCATTAGTAGGTATGAGAGATGGAAAAATGGAGAGAATATTTACTTTGACATGGGGCTTTGAAGTAAATGGATTTAATGTAACCTTATTTCACCCAGCTCAAGTAACTAATCCATCAAATTTTCATTTAAATAGTTTACCCAAATAGTTTCGATATGAAATACATTGTTGTTTTGCTTGCGGTGCTTTTTGCTTGTACGTCAGCCAGTGACAGAAGTGGTTTTGAAAGTAAAGAGTATATTAAGTTTGAATATTTAGGAGAACATGACTACCCTTTTTCTGCGCTGGTAATTAGTACTGTCGAGATAAAAAAGAGCCAAGTGGAAACTTATGAGGATTATGGTGATACTCTATGGATTGAAAATATAGTAGTGAGTAAGAAGCTTTATTCAATTGTAAAAGCTGAAATAATAAACTTATCAAAAAGAGAGGGTAAGGTGCATTTTGATGAGTTAAAGGAAGAAGAATATAAAGTGGGGTTCAGCGTGGATGTTGTAGAAGATGAAAATATAGTAGTCTCTGATGACATCTGGTCTTATGAAAGTAGCAAGATGTATTTTACAAAGTTGATTAATGGACTAAACAAAGTAGAGGGTTCTGAACTGTTGAGAGAAAAACTTAATGATCTATATATTGAACGTTTGTTTAAAGAACAAATGAATTAGAGTGCGTTAGTAATAGCGGAACACGTTCAAAAGGAATACAAGAGCCTTGCAGAAATGCAGGGCTTTTTTTATCCAAAATATGAGCTGTAACCCTCGAGTTTGGTGTGATCATCTAAAATGCGTTCGCTGGCATTTAAATACTTCTGTTTTAACTTGTAAGTAAGTATCAGGAAGTAAATAAATATACCTTCAATAACTGCGGTTAAAAAGACTAGCAATATTCCTTTTAAAGATGACAGGTGTTGAAAAAAGACACTCATTGACCATACTATCTTTGGGGACTCATTCAGAGATAAAGGCATGAAATGTAACGGATAAATTACAGTAAAAACGAAACCGATTGACAGCACTATTATTGAGTAGTTGATAGGCTTAAGCTTGATCTTGGTGTTGTGTAGCTCGTTTTTGAGCAGTTTAAAATGATCAATGTGTGTTAGAGCCTCTATTTTTAATGCATCGATCAGTTCCATTTCTTCATTTAGACCGTTTTGTATGTTAACCGGAAGAAGTTCTCCAAATGCGGATGTTTGTATGTCTGTTATACGTTTTGTAAGGGTTGCCAAGTTAAGGTTACTTTTATATAACCGGGGTTCTAAAGCATAGAGCATATCCAATGTCTCTGTAATATTAAGATTATCAAAGTCCCCATTTTTTATGGCTCCCTTTATATTCGAGCTACGTTGAATGGTTTTTCGGTTAAACCAATCAAAACTTCTATTCGCTATTCGAAGCTTTATGTCTTTATAATTAACAACTAATCTAGCCAGTTGTTGGTCAAGGTTTTCAGCCTTCTCGCTTTCATTTAGTAGCTTTGAAATTATAAAGGCGGCAATAATACCAATTAGAGCTGCTCCACATTGAGCAAAGGCGGCAAAGAACCAGTTCCAGTCAATGGTCATGATCAAGAATACGCCTGTCTAGTTTTAGCATCCCTCAGCATGGCATCAATAGTAAAAAGGATGTGGTCTTTATCTTTTTCATTGAGGGTAAGAATATCATTGATCCTTTTGAGCATGGTTTTGTCCTTGATATAGTTGTCAGAGCTTCCGATCAGGTAATCAAGAGAAACCTCAAGAACTTCCGCAATCTTGGCCGCCACCTCAATAGAAGGCTTTACCTCATCACGCTCATACCGGCCTACCGTGGTAGGAGTAGCTTTTAATGCTTTAGCAAGCGCCTCCTGCGACATTTTTTTATCCTTACGTGCCTGTACAATACGGCTTCCAAAACTCATATCTGTAATAATTTAATAGGTAAAACGGTGTTTTTAGGAGTATGTTAACTCAAATATATGTTATAAAATCCAAATAAGTTTTGGAAAAGTTCGCACACATCTGTTATATTCGGCACATATTTGAGTTGAAAACAAAAAAGAGAAACTTTTTTCATGGCAGAACACACCCACCTCCAAACCCTTGTCCACCTGCTCCGGGACGAAGACCCCTTAGAGATCGCCAGCGTGCTGGACGAGATCCTCTACGAAATGGTGAACTACAGTGATAGCCAGGGCAGCAGCGAAGGTTTAGGCTACCGCTACCACCTGGTGCGCCAGCTGCGCAACGCCTTTAAAGAAATCTCCACCCGATCAAACCAGTAAGCCCCTATGGAAATCAAAGAGATCAAAGCCCAACTGAGCATCACCACCGTATTGCAACATTACAACCTGCAGCCCACCGGCAAAGGCGCCTTGCAGTGCCCCTTCCATGAAACCAAACCCGGGAGCCGAAAAAAGACCCTGCAAGTCTATACCGACACCAACCGCTACCAATGCTTCCATAAAGACTGCAGCGCCGGCAATGGCGACGTGATCGACTTCATTATGTACATGGAAACCAAATCAGCCACCGTTAACACTTCGGCAGACAGGCACGAAGCCATCCAAAAAGCCAAAGCCCTGCTGGGCGTAAAAGCCCCAAAGTCAAAAGACACTCAAGATGCCCATTCCGATGTTTGCCCCGGTCCAACCGGGGCATCCGGAACACCCCGGCACCCCGAAGAACTGGGGTCCGGGGTAACCTTTACCATCATCAACAAAGAACAACTGCACTACCGGGATGGCAGTCTCGAGATCACCGTATTGGGCGGCATCCGCCTGGAAGGCCTCGATAGAATGCGCTGCACCCTAAAACTGGCCTCAGCCACACAACCCCACCGCCCCGCCCTGCGGCACACCCTAGACCTTTACAACGACGACCAACTGCAGAAACTTACCCGCAAAGCCGCCACCCACCTGGAGCTGGGCACCAGCAAAATCACCACCAGCCTCTACCAGCTCTTAGACCACCTGGAAAACTACCGGCTGGAAGCCAACGCCCGCCAGGAAGAAAAACCCCGCACCCCCGAACCAAGCCCCGAAGCCAGGCAACAAGCCCTCAACTTTTTACAACACCCCGACCTGATGGAACGCACCAACACCCTTTTAGGGCAAAGCGGTATCACCGGCGAAGACACCAACCGCCAGATCCTCTGGCTGGTCTATGGCAGCCGTAAACGCCCCAAACCCCTGCATGTGATCTGCCTTGGCGCCAGCGGCACCGGCAAAACCTACCTGCAGGAAAAAGTAGCCCGCTTTATCCCCGAGAGCGAAAAATTTACCTTTACCGCCAGCAGCGAAAACGCCTTCTACTACCTCGAACCCTACGACCTCTGCCACAAAGTAGTACTGGTCGAAGACATGGACGGCGCCCAAAGCCTGCTCTACCCCTTAAGAGAACTACAGACCAAACAATGGATCAGCAAAGTAGTGCCCATCAAAGACAGCCAGGGCAACATAAAAACCCGCAAACTCGAAGTATACGGCCCTATCAGCCTGAGCGGCACCACCACCCACGAAAGCCTCTACGAAGACAACGCCAACCGCTGCCTGCTGCTCCACCTGGACACCACCCACCGGCAACAAGAATCCATAATGGACTACCAGCGCAAACAATCAGCCGGGAAGATCGACACCATAGCCGAACACAAAGCCACCCAACTGCTGCAAAACATCCAACAAGTACTAGCCCCCATAAAAATAGTGAACCCCTATGCCGAACACCTGCGCATTCCGGGCCAATGCTTCAAACCCCTTCGTACCCACGAACACTACCTGCAGTTCATCGAAACCGTGACCTGGTACCACCAGTACCAGCGCCCCGAACAAGCCGACCCCGAAACCGGCGAAGTGTACATCAACACCACCCTGGAAGACATAGCCATAGCCAACAAACTGCTCAAAGATATACTCCTGACCAAAAGCGACGAGCTGCCCCAAGCCCTTCGCCACTTCTTTGAACAGCTAAAAAACTGGCTACGGAGCCAAAACCAGGAAAGCTTCTACAGCAAAACCCTGCGCACCCACTTCAGGACCTACCCCATGAAAATAAACCGCTACATCCGTACCCTTGAACAATACGGCTACCTACAAAAAACCGGCGGCAACCGCAAACAAGGCTACGAATACGAAATCACCGATTGGGAAGACTACACCCGCCTGCAGGCCGGTGTCAACATCCTCGACGAGCTGCTGAAAAAGCTGAAAAGCACAAAAACAAAGGCCGGAGGGAAGTATAACACAAGTATAACAACAGTATAACACCCCGGCCGAAATCACATAACCATCATAAAAACAGCAAGTTAACACCAAGTATAACAGTATAACAAGCATAACACCGGAGGGTCGGCCAGACCTTTTAAACATCGGAATGGGCACAGGAAAAAAAGACCAACCAAATGAAAAAACTAACCCTGCAAAACCCCGCCTACCGCTACCTGGAAGAAAGCTTTAAAGAATGGCTCGATATCCTCGGCTATGCCCCAACAACAGTTTACAACCTGCCCATCCACATCAGAGAGCTGCTACACTACCTGGAAAGCCAGGGCGTGCAAAACATCCGTTCACTGGCACCTGCCCACCTGGAAGCCCACTACGAAAACCTCAAAACCCGGAGCAACCAACGCAGAGGCGGTGGCCTGAGCGGTGCCCACCTCAACAAACACCAGCAAGCCATCGGGAAATTTACAGCATACCTCCGGCAGGTACGGCAGCAAGACCTGAAAGTCCACCACCTGCACCATGAAACCACCAGCCCCACCATGACCAGCCTGAGCCAGGCCGAGATCAGCCAACTATACGAAGCCACCTACCAGAACAAGCCCCACCCCAAACA
>NZ_JAEUGD010000005.1 GCF_016775155.1 Fulvivirga marina
TTCTTCCCAACTGGCTTTCTTTCGTTCCATAGTTTAAAAGGTTAAAAAGGCATCCAAGGGTAGACAATGTGCATTCTCCTCTGGATGACTGCGAACTCAAACACATTATATGGTATTATTGTTTTAATTTTTCTTTTTTAGACACGTTGGGGAAATTTGGGAGGTGCCACTACCTACACCCCCCATGACCCGTCAATTTAAAACCCAAATCAACCGGGTCATTATACAATAGGCATTGTCTCAATCATTAAATTCTTACAGAATTGATAATAGGATTTTTCCCTTTTCAACAATTTCGTTTCTTCTTCTAACGCTTCTAAAACTCCCTGAAACCTTGTGCCATTAGTAGATAGACTACCGTTTAATTCCTCCTTTAACTTGGGTTCCTTCAGCTTACAAATGAAATCGACATTTGCTTCAAAAAGTTTCTGCATTATGACTTAAAGGCATGCCCACTTTCAGCAAGCTTATGCCCAGTATTTTCATAGTTTATGAATATAAAAGCTCTTCCTCATTGCATACATGTTTGGACAACTTTAAACGGTCAGCCTGTAAGTTATACATGGCAATGGCAAAGTCTTCATTAGTTATATGATATCGAGCACCTATATATTTTTTAATCTTGCCATTTTCCTTAATTGGAACAATAGTAGTATCTACCCAATACACAGAACCATCTTTGGCTTTATTCTTTATAATGCCATTAAATACTTCCCCTTTTTTTATAGTATCCCAGAAGTGCCTGAACAATTCTTTTGGCATGTCTTTGTGCCTAAAAAGGCTATGGGGTTGACCAATCATTTCCTCTCTTGAATATTTGGCAACTTCGCAAAGCTTATTATTAACATATGTAATAGTTCCGTAAGGATCGGCTTCTGATAGAATAGTCGTACGGTCAAAAACACTTTCCCGTATTTCCAGGTCTTGCTTTATCCGCTCAATCTCATTAGTCTGTCGTTCCATTGCCTCCTGTGTGGATTGCAATTCTTCCATATTCTGGCGCATTTCCTCTTCCTGCGCCCTCATCTCCTCTGTCTGTTGCTGTGTTTGCTCCAGGAGCAAATTAGTTTCTTTCATCACATTGGCGGATGATAGAGTTGCCGCTATATTTTCTCCTAATTTCTCTAAAAATTCAATTTGATAATTCTCAAATCTTGTAAAGGAGGCCAATTCAATGGCTCCAAAAACTTCCTTATTACTCATTAATGGCACAATAAGAATTTCTTTAGGATTAGCCTCTCCAAGACCAGAAGTAATTTCTATATAATCATTTGGAATATCTCTTAAGTAAATTGTATCTCTCTCTAACCAGCTTTGGCCTACCAGGGACTGACCTTTATGGATTCTTTTATTATTGAACTTTTTCCTATCCCAGGCATAGCAAGAAAGTAATTCCATAAACTTTTCATCACCTTCTTCTGCAATAATAAATAAGCTACCCTGATTGGCTTCCAGATAACTAACACACTCAGAAATAATGGTATCCCCTAATTCATTGATAGACCGCTTATCATCTCTTAAGATATCTGCGAAGTGTGCCAACCCTTTGGTAACCCAATTTCTCTTTGCATCATCCTCAGCTACTTTCTTCAATTGATCTCTCATTTTTACCAACTCATCAAACAATCTATTTCCACCTCTTTTGGTTTCAAATTCAAAATCAAATTTGCCTTGCCCAATACTATTAGCGAACATAGACGCCTGATTAATATTACCGCCCAGGTCATTGATAGCATTGGCTATTTTCCCAAGGTAAATATCAACTTGATTTGGAATTTTTCTACTAAAAGTACCTTCGGCTACCTCGTCAGCTACCTCACCTATTGTTTTTAGCACTTTGAGGATATTCTGATTAAGAAACCGAAAAGCTATAGCGAAGAAGATTAAAACCGCTACGGAAATAGAAATTAATGTGACAATAAAATTGACCTTTCTTCGTGCTGAGATGGCTACATAATGCTGAACTATCTTGTTATTTAGAAGAAGTAAATTATGTCCATTTTCCTCAATGAATTTTAAGGCAGATGCAATCTCAGAAGAGCTGATATTATTATTTTTTTTGGTCGAATTTGCAATTTTTAACGCATTTTCCTTGTATTGTTTCCATAGAATTTGTGCTTTTCTGATATCATTCTGAACTTCTTCCGGACTAGGAGCAATTTGTATTTGCCCCTCCAAACCTGGGGCAATTCCTCCTTTTTCAAGTACATTAATCGACTTTTCATGTAATTCAATCGCCGACAGTAGATCGCGTTTTACTGACTCATTTCCTCGGGCAATTATTTCGGCATAGAAGCCGATCTTTTGAGATAGCATTCGATTTCTTCCAGCAATATCGATAATATAAGAATCGTCTTTTTCGAGATTACGATGGTATAAAATGATAGAAAAATAAATAATTAGAAGAGCTATAAGACAAGCGAAAAAACCAATGATATAGCCCCTGATAGATATGGATCTGATCTTCATTGATTGAGGTGGTTTTTAGTTAAAATCCAATTTAATTTGAATAAGACGTATCAATAACAACCTGGTAAATGGTTTACTAAAATAATAAGTAAAAAGTGTAATTCAGTGCTTTTAATGAGGCATCAAATTATTTGATAAAGCCTCTTTAAGGTAGGAACTTAAACCTGATCAGAGCTGTCGAAATAGGTCATTTACTGTCAGAAAAGGACATTTTAAACTATTCATAATGTAAGCTGTTTACTTTTAATTGCTTACATTTTTCCTTTTATAGGATAGCTAAAAAAATTAATGAATTAAGCGGCTATTATTCTTAACTTAATTAACTTCATTCTAACAACAACGCCTTTCCGCATTTAAGTCTTACTGACTTTTTAGAAATGAGAAGCATTTTCTTTTGATTATTTTAAATGCAAAAGTGTTTGGGGGATATCGCTTAGTTAAAAAAGATAATGTCTTTCAGTAATTTGCCATAAGTATAGTCTTAATAATTATTTAAATCATTAAAAACCTTAATGTAATGTTATCACAACTTGTCTATGTTAGTAACCGTAATCGTAATTGTACTGAGGAAGAGATTACAAAAATATTGACTTCATGTAAAAGGAATAATCCTCCCCTTCAAATAACAGGTGTTCTTCTTTACTCCGATACTAAATTTATTCAAATGGTAGAAGGAGAGTCTAAGGTCATTACCAGTTTATATGATAAAATAAAATTAGATGTTCGGCACAGTAATGTTAGGATGATTTCCTATGGTCCCATTAAGGAAAAGTCCTTTCCTAGCTGGCATATGGGGTCACGAAAAATTGTAGGTAGTCTGGTGGATTTTAAAACCGAAATATCAAAATCAGATCAAGAGGTCTTCAATAAAATTCTCAATGGGCAAGAAGAGAATGGAGTAAAAGTGCTGGGACTACTCAAAAAATTTTTCTAAGTCAACGAAGGTTAAAATTAGAAACCAAGTATGCTTACCCTAAATTGAGCTCTTATTTCTCCTCCAAGTATTTTTTACCTAATGGGCTTTGAAATAATTCCCTGATTTTGCTCATCCTGTAATGGTCGCCTTCGTGTTTCTTGATTTTGCGACGGCTCTCAACAACAGTACCTATAAGGGCAATAACCAGACAAGTTATGGCTATACCAACCGACTTAAAAATGGTTATGCGTTCACTATCTAGTTTTGCCTGCTTCACCTCTCGGTGATAGGATTCTACTTCTTTATCAAGTAAGATTTGTAACTGATTATATTGGAGATCCTTAATATAACTCTCCTTTAATGTTTGTTGTCGCTGACGTATATCATTTATCCTAAGCACATCCTGAATATTTAAACTTACATTATTAGCTGCCAGTGCACGTTGAGATTTAGAAAGGAGATCCAGGGTATTATCAAGGTACTCATTAAAAACCGTTTTATCGGCCTCATTTATAGCCTTTTCAAACATCTTTACGGCCTTTTCATGGTGGCCTTGTAGCTGATATAATTCACCCTCAATATTATAGCTTTGAATTTTAGATGATATGTCTAATGTAATTATATTTTCAATTTCATTACCTTTCTTTATCCAGTATTCAGCTTCGCCATAACGAGCTAAATACATATAGGCATTAGCCAAATTATCAAAAAGTGTAGATTTTAGATGATTTGAGATACCAGTATAGGCCAGGGCTTTTTCATAATTACTTATGGCTAATTCATAATCTTTTTCAAAATAATTAATATTACCTTTTTTGTTGAATAGATAGGCTAACATTTCCTGGTCAGTAGGGGGCGTTTTATTTGTCGCATCAATTGCCCTGTTCAAATATTCTAAGGAAGTGACATAGTCACTTCCTTTTGAATAGCAGGTAGCTACATTTGAATAAGCAACGGATAAATATTTAAAATCCTTATTTTGCGCATAAATGTTAGCCGCTTTCTTAAAATATTGTAGCGCGTACGTATAACCTTCCACATTGAGAAAGAGCATTCCAATATTGTTTGTAGCATCTGCCATTCGGGCTATATCACCAGAGCTTTCGAAAAGATCTGCTGCACGTAAATAAGAATTAATTGCTTTTTTGTACTCTCCTTTTTGCTGCTGAAGCAAGCCTAAGGCATGCCTGCTTCTGGCTTCATATTTCAGATTTTGTATTTGACTGGCTAGTGAAAGGGCTTTGCTGGCATACTCTTCCGCTTGGCTTACATTTTTGGAACGGTACTCTTTATAGAGTTGGTAGTAAACTTCCATGCGTTTTTCATTATCCAGGTCGTCACTTAGCATAGCCTCAAGGGAAACAACACCTTCAGGTAAAGGCTCAGGGGTTATTTCTTCCGTATTAGAGCATGAAATAAAAAAGAACAAGAACAAAAAAAATAATGAATATTTTCGCAGGTATAGGTCTAAATAAATCATAGCACAGTCTAATTTTGGTAGTCTGAAGATATAGGATTAATCATTTTTTCTCTATTTAAATTAAAACGATAACATACATACGCAAGCTGTAGGTTAAAAAGGAATGAGGTGTTTATTGCTCAACTACTTTTAATCGCGCCTAATGACCTGGCCTTCATCTCCCCTGGGCTCAGTTTCTAACTTCTCATTTTCATCAATACTTTCATCAATACTTTCATAGTAAGGGTCACTGCATGCAGTTAAAATCAGGGTTAAAAATAGTGTAGCAGCAAATACAATGGTTTTGAGGGTTTTCATAATTATAATAGTTTTGTTAGTAATGTTAATACTACTATACGGCAAATAATCACACATGTTAATACATCTCTTTAACATGTACTTTATTTACACTCTAAATAGTAGCCTATTGATACAGCCTAATCAAAATAGGTAACATTTACCTCAAAATAGCACATCCTTACTTGTCCTAAAATGGGGGCTTACGCTGAAGCTAACCCGTTCAAAATAGCACTTGCATAAGCCTTAGTGTTCATTCATATTACAATTACAAACATTTGAATTTTTACATGACTGAATGTCACTGTAAAGCCAGATAAATCCACCTCAAAGCGCATCAAATTAACCTGTTCCAGTTTCAAACTTTTGAGTAATGTCTGAAGGACAGTCATCTTAGGAACAATCGCTCCTATGACGACACCTGAGCCCTGGATAAACGAATCCGGTT
The DNA here is from genome assembly GCF_016775155.1 of Fulvivirga marina. Lineage (GTDB taxonomy): Bacteria > Bacteroidota > Bacteroidia > Cytophagales > Cyclobacteriaceae > Fulvivirga > Fulvivirga marina. The sequence continues at coordinate 5,590 of NZ_JAEUGD010000005.1, forward strand.
GCGTCAAACCTCGGTTCTAATCTACTCAAAATCAATGAAATAAATACCAGGGATTGTTTCCTTAAGCACTTTTAAGTTTTCATAAAGTGCGTTATAGGAACTAANAAATTTTTACATGACTGAATGTCACTGTAAAGCCAGATAAATCCACCTCAAAGCCCATCAAATTAACCTGTTCCAGTTTCAAACTTTTGAGTAATGTCTGAAGGACAGTCATCTTAGGAACAATCGCTCCTATGACGACACCAGAGCCCTGGATAAACGAATCCGGTTGCGTCAAACCTCGGTTCTAATTTACTCAAAATCAATGAAATAAATACCAGGGATTGTTTCCTTAAGCACTTTTAAGTTTTCATAAAGTGCGTTATAGGAACTAATATCATATTTATCGATAAGATTTTTGATATTTGCAAAATCAGATATATTGCAATTATTGCTCCAGCCCCCAATTGAAAAGATTAAGCGATTCCCCGAAGTTTTTCCACTCTTTAAACCTTCAAGTTGTTTAGGCCAATCTGGGTTACCAATATATTTTCCACCTTTTACCATAGGAGAATAATTGTAGATGAGTATCCCATCTGCCTGAACATGTACAGTCCAAGCAACTACAGAGGTGAAACCAGAGTTTTTTCAGGTCATCAATTACTGGTTGACCACCAGAATATATTTGTGCTATATAATTATTTTTTCATGATTTTTTTTGATTATCAAGTGGCTTCAAGAACTCTCTTGAAAGCCACTTAATATATATTCGAGAAGATTTAATTAGAAAGTATATTTGATTTCAATAATGCTCATGACACCTTCAACTATCCTTTTCTATTGTCCAGTGAATTCTGTACCATAAGATGCTGCAATTGCTGTGCTAACTTTTGTGCTTCATCATTACTAAACAGAGGCATAGCCCCTTTTCTATTTTTTGTCTGAAAAATCAAAGTACGATAAATTGATGTATTACTCCTCAACTATTAACTGTTCAGAAACAACTTTACCCTTCCTACTAACTATAATATGGTATATTCCAGGACCCAGAATATCATTTNNNTTTTCTATTTTTTGTCTGAAAAATCAAAGTACGATAAATTGATGTATTACTCCTCAACTATTAACTGTTCAGAAACAACTTTACCCTTCCTACTAACTATAATATGGTATATTCCAGGACCCAGAATATCATTTATTTGGAAGCTATTTTCAGAGCTTTGCTCCTCAATTATTTTATGCCCCTGGTTGTCGTAAATTACTATGATGTATTTGTCTGCATTGTTTGTTGTTAAACAAGGCTCTATAATTCTTAAATTAACTACCTCACTTTTCTTTGGATTGGGCGACAAAACTAACCGCATAGTACAGTTTACATCACACTCTTCTCCGTTAACTAAAATGTATTTTTTATTACTTGATCCACAGTTATTAACCGCTTGGACATTAACATAGGCGCTTGAATAACCGATTCTAATCCTTGATTCAGTATTGTTTTCAAATTCAATGGCCCAATTACTTCCAAACGGATCTATAGTCCAATCATATGAACTTGCATGTGAAGAGCCTGGAGTAAAGTAAAATTCTGATGCGCCTATACAAGAATCAGTGTTACCTGATATTGAGGCAGGAGCTGGAGGCACTCCTACCCAAACATAGGTTTGTAAACAAAAGGATCCTACAGGTGAAGATACAAATACTTTTACCGGGCTATATCCGCTAAAACTTGAACTAGTTCCTCTAACAGTCAAGGATTTCGTAGTCTGCCCCGACGAAGCTGATATCCCGGCTCCGTCTTCCCATCTATAGGAAGCGCCATAGATACTTGTATAACCATCTCCATAATAAGATGGCATAGAAACAGTAGCTGTTCCATTATAACAAACTTGACTTTTTGAAATAGAAAGCTCTGGGGTAACATTTGACCAATCAGTATCAAGAGTATGTTTCATGACTGTTATTTGTCCATCGGAAAAAAAATTCCGGCATCTTCTGTTATTATAAGCCATTATATTTTTCGCGTTTGGACTCCAAAGAATGCCCCAATTATCACTTCTATAATCTCCTGACGGCGGAAGAGTGTATATGCAACCATTAGTTGCATTGGGGTTATCAATATAAGAAAATTTGTTCATATTGGGATCAGCTTCTGTATCACATAATTGATCTCCATTAATCTCGCATTTAAGTTTTTTATAAGTCGATATACAACCTATTTTATTTCGTCTTGAACGGCTAACAGATTCCTGATAGCAATTATTGTAAATAGCTCCATTATCCTCAGATGTAGATAGTCTAGCAGCATCATGTGTATGTGATAATCCAAGAACATGACCAAACTCATGAGCCAAGGTACCACCTAGGCGCTCAATATAAATAGAAGACCCAAATAGGTCTAAATTGCCACCATTTGGATCTGTACGAATCCATAGAGATTTTAAGGATTTCATCGCTGTCCCTAAAGACCCCCCACCTCCAATCAGATGTACTGTTATTTGCTTGCTATTATACTGAGCCAAAAACATATCAAGCTCTTCTCCACCAGTTAAACCATCAGAATAGGCATTATTCGATATTGACAATGGACTTCTAACTAAATAAAATTGTATTGATGAACCTGCACTTAAAAACCTATTATTAGCTTCCATCAAGATTGATTCAGCAACTTCTGAAGTCATTTGCGAATTATTTGAGGAATTTTGCCAAATTACCATTCTTACAGGAACTAGATAATCAAAAGGAGTACAAACGGTTTGTGTACTAAGTATTGACTCTTCTAATCCCTTGAACTTTTTCTCCTTTTTCTCCTTTTTCTCCTTCTCTTTTTTCTGTTTGTATTCTTTCAAAAAAATATTATTACCAAACCAAGGCAAATTTACAATGGAGGCAGAATCAAGAGGGGGAGTTCCACATTCTGGTGCGGTATTTTGTGCAAAAGTTGATGTGCTAATTATTATTAGAAATAGAAAAATTTGTTTCATAGCAATATTATATTAATGTAATCAACAATTGTTTTGGGATTTTGAAACCGCAGCCTGTATCAATAATAAATACAACATAATCTTCAAATAGTAAATTATCATAATGTACATTCATATAGAAAAAATTTTCATTTGAATGAAATCGATAAAGTGTCAATGTCATTACTATTTAACTGCAAATAAAAAGTAGTATCAATATTTAATAATTATTAAGCAGTACCATTTAAAATTAGTAGTTCCAAACATTAAGTATCATGTTTGTTATATTTCTTATAGCTAGTTGCTACTAACATTTACAAACCATAGCACACACTTTAAAATATCCATTTCGCTCAACGACTGCATCTAAAACTTTCCCAACTACGATCTACTTTCCGAAAGTCATCTCTTTATGAGCGAAGTTTAAAAATAGTCAATGCTGAATAGCTTTGTCAATACCTGAATTTGGGTATTTTTAGTTTCTGCTTCAGAATAACATTGAAAACTGAACGGCCTTCGATCTCTTTATTGTAATGAGTATGTATGCCGAGCAACTTGTCAAATTTTCGGGTAAGTTAATGGTTCAAAATGACCCTTTGATAATGTTTTTTTTGTTGTTAATACACTATATACAGTATAATAAAACCGCTGCCAATTGTTAAAATTTCTTTTACTTGCTATTGGTAGCGAATTAGTTTGTTATTCAAAGCAATACAAGTATAACTTATTCATTACCAGCGTAACATTGACTTAACTTACAATCTAATGACCCTAAATACAACCCAAACCATTTAAATCCAAAAACAAAGAAAATTAGAAAAATTGTACTGATTGCCATACTTGGTATATTTGGACTAACTTTTACCGCATGTCAAGACGAAGAAATAATACCCGTACTGATAATGTGCTTAATACAGAAGGTGTGAATGAAGTACATACTCAAGGACCAGGAGATGATTAAAAAGCAGAACCACTGAAACCTTTGTCTTTCAGCTTAAACCAGACGGAAGGCTCCATCACTATGTTTTGAGTAGTATCTTTGCCGTTTTTCCTTCCTTATTTATATATCAAATTCAAGGGACTGATATGCATTTACCATTTTTAATAGGTTCAACGTTATTAATTACAGAGCAACTAGTCAAATTTCTGGGTAAGATTAATGGTTCAAAGTGACCCTTTGAAAATGTTTTTTTGTTTATAATACACTATTACAGTACAATAAAACCGCTGCCAATTGTTAAAATTTCTTTTACTTGCTATTGGTAGCGAATTAATAGCCATTTTTCTACTTTCAAACTGTCTGTTTTTCGGAGAGAGGTCAAATTAAAAGGTTCTAGCAATAATTAATTTAAAAATTAATTATTATCTTATATATATTTATTTGAATGTAGCCTAATAGACCTTTCTCAATAACGTCTATTTAATTTACAATTATTGTCTCTTTTCAAATTTGCTTGATCTATGAATAAAGGCTTTAAACCTTCTGAGAAAAACCTCGATGAATTTCAACGCTATAAATACGCTATTGACCAACATTCCATTGTCGCAATAACAGATAAGCAAGGTCGCATTACAGAAGTCAATGATAAGTTTTGCCAACTATCTCAATACTCTAGAGAAGAGCTGATTGGACAAGATCATCGGATTATAAATTCTGGACATCATACGAAGGAATTTTTTAAGGATTTGTATAAAACAATACACTCTGGTAGAGTTTGGAAAGGTGAAATTAAAAATAGGGCAAAAGACGGTTCTTTTTATTGGGTAGCTACAACTATTACTCCATTGTTCAATAATGAGGGGGATATTACAAGTTTCATAGCTGTTCGTACGGAGATCACTGAAAATAAAAGAATTGAGAAAGCTTTAAGTGATAGTGAAAGAAAATTACAAAATGCGAATCAACAGTTTAAAATAGCCACTTCAGCTGCAAATATTGGAATTTGGGAACGTGATTTAATTCTAAATAAAACATATCTTGATAAGATTTCATGTTCACTACATGGGATAAAAAATAAAGATTCAATGAAGTTAAGTGATAAATCTTGGTATGATTTTATACATCCTGAAGACATATTAAGAGTCAGAAAAAACTACGAGGAATTACTCAGGTCTAAAAACCAGTTTGAAATTAACTATAGAGTCATTAGGAAAGATCAATCTTTGAAATATATCAAGTCTTATGGAATTGTTGAAAGAGATGAGAAAGGAGTAGCTCTTCGAATGATTGGAGCTTTGATTGATGAAACAAAGCAAAGACAAACTGAGAAAATTTTACTTGAGAGAGAGGAAAATTACAGAAGAGAAAATAAGCTTTTAGAAGAGTCTCAAGCTGTTGCCAAGCTCGGTGGTTGGGAATTAGATATTGAAACAGGAAATCTTTATTGGACGACAGAAACCTATCGTATTCATGATACCTCACCTGAAGAGTTTAATCCAACGGTGGATGCTGGTGTTGGATACTTTTTGCCAGAATCAAAAAGAATCATTAGCGAAGCATTGGAGGTGGCTATGAGCGAAGGTAAAGGGTATGATTTGATCTTAGAAACCTATACAACAAAAGGGAGGAAGATTACCGTAAGAACAACTTGTAAGGTTACTTTTGTGGATAACAAACCAGCAAAACTTGGAGGAATATTCCAAGACATCTCAGATCAAGTATTAAAGGAAGATGAACTTAAAAATGCTAAAGAGAAAGCAGAAGAAAACGACAGGCTGAAAAGTGCTTTTTTAGCAAATATGCGTCATGAGATTCGAACCCCACTTAACGCAGTCATAGGTTTTTCTAAGCAGTTAGTTAATCCAGAAACAACAGAAACGGAACGTAAAGAATTTGGAAGGTACGTTATTAATGGAGCAAATCAATTATTATCTCTTATAGAGGATATAACTTCTTTTTCTTTATTGGAGACAAATCAGGTTCATGTAAATGAAAGCGAGGTAAATATAAATCAACTACTTAGAGACCTGGAAGTTCAATTCAAACCCGAGGCAGAAACTAGAGGTTTAAATATAAACCTTGCAAATGCTCTGCCTGATTATGAATCAGTCATCAACACAGATAATTCTAAATTGTCCAGAATCATCACCAATTTGCTCTCAAATGCACTAAAGTTTACACATAAAGGAGAAATTAAGTTTGGCTATACAGTTAAAGAAACTAATTTAATTTTTTTCGTGGAAGATACTGGAATAGGTATTTCTCCAGAAAATAAGGCAAAAGTATTTGACAGCTTTCAGCAGGCAGATGGAAGTATTCGTCGTACTTATGGAGGTACGGGGCTTGGTCTTTCCATCTGCAAAGGATTAATTGAAGTAATTGGGGGCAAAATATGGGTTGAATCAACTTTAGGTAAAGGCTCAACTTTTTATTTTTCAATCCCTTTCAAACAGGTTGTTCAAACTAAAGAATTATTTGCAAATGAAGAGCTTAATAGTGGCATACCTACTATTTTAATTGCTGAAGATCAATTTATAAATTTTCATTATTTAAAAGTCATTTTTCAAAAAAGGTTTGAATGTGATATCCTTCATGCAGCAAATGGGGAAGAGGCTGTGAAGTTGTTCAAAAGTAATCCAAAAATTGATTTAGTATTAATGGATATTAGTATGCCAATAATGGATGGGTTTGATGCAGCTAATTTGATTAATCAATTAAACTCTGAAGTGCCCATTATAGCACAAACAGGTTATGATATTGAATCTAATGAAAAGTATAGTCCAGATATTTTCTCAGGCTACATATCAAAACCTATTGATCAGGAGAAGTTATTTGCTAAAATTTCTATTCACGTTTCGATAGATTGACATTTTAAACCAAACAAAATGCTTTTAAATTGTTACTTGTAAGCTCCGGCCCCACGTATATTGTCATGGACAGGTATATGTGATTTTAAGTCAGGGGTATCAGGAACAGGATCTTTGTCAAGGTTATTTTCCAGTATGTTCCTGATCCTTTTATAGGAAATGGCATCGCCGTAAACAGCACGTTTACAGGCATTTTCAAGCCTTTGGGAACTATACAGGCGATGAGGCTGGATAATGCCAATTGCCCTTTTGTAGGCAGTTTCAGGGTAATCGCAGTCAATAAATAACCCTTTTATACACGCCTCTACATTTTCACCGTGCCGTGCTGCCATTTTCCGGAAGTATTCCGGGCTCCAGTCTGTATAGTCTTTATGGGTACTGCTCAAATGGCTTTGTTGGTGTTGTATAATCCTATTGAATAGTTGCGCGGGTGTAGGGCTATTCGCTCGTGATAGTAATAAACCTCTACCGTTGTGCTGGCTTCTACATAGGTATACTGGCTGTTGGGAAGAATGGCCACAAAAACTTCGACGGGTATTAACTCCCCTGTTTCTTTATCAGTGATATGTAGTTTGGTACCACAAAAGTCTATAAGAAGCTCCTTTCCCGGTTCATGTTCAAGCTTCAATAGAACCCTTTGTTTTGGCATACTTACGCCTGTAGTGCTCCATAAACTGGGTATAACTGTAAGGCTCTTCAGACTGCTCTGCTGTCTGTAGTCATCATAATGGTAGAGAAAAGTAAAGCCTGGGTGGTTACGGGCCTGGTTTACCTTTTCAAAATAGAGCATCAGTTCGTTGAACCTCTCATTATTGATGGTAGTTTGAGAGGGAAATAGTTCTGTCAGCTCCGCATGGTCAAACCGTAACAGCTCTTCAGCAGAGTGGTCACAAGCGTTGATGAGCTTCATGTAATTATTGACCGTGTTACGGGATATGCCCAGTGTATGGCCAATTTTACGGTTACTTAAGCCGTCCAGATGCAGGGTGATTATTTGTTTGATGTCCATTGGATCAAGGGTATTGGCCATATCGCTTTTTATTTGCGATATAGCCCGTTAAACTTGATTTTTCAAAGTGGCACTAATTGAACCGTTATAACTGGCACAAATCGAACCGTTTTAGCTTCTTACTGCTAGGTGTGACTGGCACAGTTTGAACCGAAATCACTGGCACTAACACACCGAAATGGGTGGCACTAGTCGAACCGAATTAGCCACATATCAGATACTATGGCCACTCAGGGTAAGACTACACTATTTAATTTTATTGAAATCTGGTATAGCAAAAAAAAGAAAACATGCCTATTTAGGCTATTTAACACCTGAACAATATGGAAATGATAAATATGTGAAATGCATTTAAGTATTTGTTCGGTTTTTGTTGCAAGTCCAACTCACTTTTTCATTGTTCTAACACAAATATTTCTACTATTTATCAATCATGGAGTATAGATTTTGTAGGCCAATCAGTTATTTGATGGAAGTAGGTTTCGAGCGTTAACTATAGTGGATAGCTTTAGAAGGAAATGCCTGGCCATTCATTGTGGGCAATCCATTAAAGGAACGGGTGTAATGGAAAGAATGGAGCAATTCAGCTATAGATAACGTAATAATACAATTAGAGGTAGTTTGGATACCTATTTTATTAATCTTCACTTAGTTCGCTCAACGATTTCGCTATTTCCTTATATTTTTTCATCTTTGTGCTTTTCTTTTCCAGTTCCTCTTCATATTTACGAAGCTGCTCTTTTAAAGCCTGCACTTCTTTTTTGGCGTTAAGCAATGCTTCTAATGCTTTGCTGGCTGCCTCTTTAGGGTTAGTTGTAGCAAGCTCCCGGTAATCTGCAACCCGGGTGCCAATTTGGTCTTTATCAGTTCTCTTTAATTCATTCGCACTGAAAAATAGTTCATCCGTGGTAATATCAAAAATTTGCGCCAGTGCCGGTACATAGTTGATGGGTAATTTTCTGCGAGAGTTTTCAAATCTGGATATGGCATGCTTACCACATGTTTCACCAGTCAATTCCTGAATTTTTTGGGCAAGTTCCTCTTGAGATATCTTTTTTTGGGCACGAAAATAAGAAATTTTCGCCGCTATAGTTGCGTATATTGTATTAAAATTCATACTTTTGAATAAGTTGACAATTTGGTCAACTCCGATTGTGTTTTTTCTTGTTAACAGGTAACAAATATAATAAAAGCACAAGAATTGTCATGAGCCGGAAATCCATTTTAGAAATCTATTTCTAAGCGGTATAGCGCAAAGGAGCTAAATAAGAGATATTAAAACAGTTCACCCTAATGAGCAGTAATCAATTTAAAAATAAGTCTACTGTAAAAGATTATCAAACAGTTATTCGATGTATGGATATTCTTACCATGAAAATGGAAGCCATAACGCAGAAGCTTTTTGAAGCAAATGTCGATTTCATTTGTAAGCTGAAGGAACCCGAGTTAAAAGAGGAATTAAACGATAGCCTATCTACTTATGGCACAAGATTTCAGGGAGTTTTAGAAGCATTAGAAGAAGAAACGAAATTGTTAAAAAGGGAAAAAGCCTATTATCAATTCCGTAATAATTTAATTGAGACAATGCTTATTGTATAATGACCCGGTTGATTTGGGTTTAGGTTGACGGGTCATGGGGGGTGTTGGTAGTGGCACCTCCCAAATTTCCCCAACGTGTCTAAAAAAGAAGAACTAAAATAATAATACCATATAATGTGTTTGAGTTCGCGGTCATCCAGGGAGGGAATGCACGTTGTCTACCCTTGGATGCCTTTTTAATCTTTTAAACTATGGAACGAAAGAAAGCCAGTTGGGAAGAATAGTATCTATTTTTTTTCTGGACCTCCCCCAACGGCTTTTCCAGTGACTCATGGTTCTCCCTTTTTTCCTTTGTTAACACCTCAAGAAAATGGGACATAGCGAACTCCAAAGTATCAGTCAGCGAAGGGTGCGGCATGTAATAAGCCAGCAAGTCGTCAAACATCTCATTCATGACCTTGGCGCTCCTGCTACAATCACAACCCGTACTATAATAGCCCCCTCCTTCTTTGGGGTGTAAAGGTTTTTTTGGAAATATTTTGAATAATGTTTTTGGCCTCTAAAACTGTTTAATTCCTACTCTGAAAATGGTTGTAACGGTTGTATGTATTGTTTAATAACCGTTTCACAGATCTTCTACATGCTCTAACAGAACCGTTAATTATAAAGAAAGTATGGCTGCGGATGTATGTTGTTATTGTTGTAAACAGATGTATAGTATTGCAATGTAGTAGACAAAATTTACTCATAAAACGGTTACAAGCGTTGCGTAATACTTCTATAAGCAATAAGCGTTACAAGGCCAGATCAACTACAGCATTATAGTTGTCGAAAACCACTCTTGGAACCTTTGGAAACCGTTTTTTTGATACTGAAATATAGCATTTATAGTAAAATGCATAATCAGTTCAAAACGTTTCTGGGCTTTAACAAATTAAAACATCTTTCCAGGAAAACTTCACGTGAAAGGTTTACAGGAGCAACCTCATTAATGGGTTATAACGGTTTACCTTGTTACGCCTGAGAGTTTAGAAAAGCCAAACCTTTGCTTGTAACATGAAACTCGTAGCACTTACTTCCTAATTTTTCCACTCTGATAAATTCATGTTCCTGGCAATAGTTTATAGTGTCCATAGCAGTTCTTGAAGCCGTGGCCAGGGTGTCTGAGGGAATCAAAGTATATTGACCTGTGCCGGTAAGGTCTTCAGAAGCAGATTTTAATAATTTGATTAATTCAATAACAGTTAAGTCTGCTTTTAACCGCTGTGCTATGTTGATCATGGTTGTAAAATTATCGATTAAACGGTTAATCACCCTCGACAATAGGACAGTTTAAAAGTACAAAGAGATCAATTTAACGGCTTCTCCAAGCTGGTTGTTCATGTTATTAAGACAGCCCTATTTTTTTTTACATGTATGAATGCAATAAGTAGGGAAATAATAAAATTTTGTGTTAAAAATCACATATGATAATTGAAATTTGTAAGCAGTTAAAATTTTAATATACTTATAGCCAGTTAAATATAACTTATAGAATAAGAGTATTATATTAATTATTACGGGCGTGATAAAAATTTGATATTAGGTATATAACGATAGGTTACAATTAACGATTTGATTTATATAAATCGTGTAAATATTTATTGTTATGGTATCAGATTGATAAGTATATGATCAGAACGTCTATTAAACTAGCTTTAGTATGTTATCTCATTTGTCTTTTTAATAATTTTGAGGTTTTAGGACAAAGCAGTGGTCAAATCACCAAACCAAAAGTTTGGCTTAGGGCAGATGCAGGCTCTATCACCTCGTCATCCTGGAGAGATTATAGTGGGAATGAAAATCATGCTCGACTAACTACTTTGCAAGGTAACTCCTTTCCGGTATATTTTAACTTTAACCCCACCCGCCATTTCAGGGCGTCTTCTGATCTTTCGGAAATACCCTATAGTCTCGAAGGGCTTTCGGAAACAACTTTTATCATGGTATATCAGGCAAGTGATACCACTGAAAGAGGGATTATTGGGGCAAAAGATGGACAGGAAAGAAATGTAATGCTTACAACCAGCCGTGTACTTGGGCCGGATAGTGTTATCGATGTTTTTGAGCAAGGTAACAAGCTCATCACCATGAATACAATCACCCAAAGTTGGGAGGATGCGAAACTTCCGGGAGAGGGGGCCAGTCTTACATTGGGGGGCATTATCAACACAGAAGAAGTTAATGACTTTGAAGGTGAGATAGCAGAGATACTCGTGTTTGATCAGGTCATTCCATTTATGCATAAAGTTCAGTATGAAACCTATCTGGGGATCAAATATGGCATTTCTCTTAAGAACAGAAACTATGTGAGTTCACGTGAAGAAGTATTGTGGAAAGCCGATGAAAATGAAGAGTTTCAATATAGAATAACAGGAATTGGCAGAGATGATCATTTTCAGCTTTACCAAAAACAGTCAGTAAATGTTGTTGATTCCACAGAGCTGATTGCCTTATCATCAGGTACCTTAAAAGAAATTAACGAGGCCAACACCTCTATCTTTTCCGATCAGGACTTTATTCTTTGGGGTGATAACAACATGTCGCTGGTCGATCATAAAGGAGAAGGTCAGGACAGTATTCTGTCTATGCTGGATAGGAAATGGTTAGTAAGGGTCAATGGCCCCACAGCCAGTAATATTTCCACAAGCATATATCTGGATATCTCTCAACTGCCTAAGGACTCACTGGGCTTTTGGCTAGTAATAGACCGCTCAGGAAGTGGTGATTTCTCAGCTGATAATCTGGAATATATTAAAGCAGATAGTATTTCTAAAGATAGCATAGCTTACTACAAAGTAAAGTGGGATACTGACCTTTCCGGTAAAGACAACTTCAGCTTTGCCCGGATGAAGGATCTGTTTGCTGTAGTAAGAACACTCGATCAGCCCATATGTACAGACCCCGAGTCGGGGCGTGTAAAAGTAGAGGTAATTGCGGGCAAAGGCCCATTTGAGTTTACTTGGGGATCGACTGAGAGTGAAGAGAAAACAAAATACAATAGCGGTGACAACTTAGAGATTGATCGGCTTTCTGCAGGTACCTATAACTTGCAGGTAAAAGATGCTCAGGGGATAGTCTTTGACAGAGTGACAGTACTTGAGGCGGAGGATGGTATTCCTGTAGACCTTGGCCCAGACCAATCACTTACAGAAAATAAGGAGATCATCCTTGATGCTACAGCGAGTATTCCCGATTCTGTAGAGGTAGATTATACATGGGAAAGTAGTTTTGGTTTACGAAGTACCCAAGGTAAGATTGCTGTAAATGAGTCAGGCATCTATCGTGTTTTTGTTACCAATAGAACTAATGGTTGTGTATTTACGGATGAAATAACCATCACTGGTTCACCCATCGAAAGATTCGAAGTATTTCCTAATCTCATTACTCAAAATGAGACATTTAATGTCAGTATTTCACTTAAAGAGCCACTGGCCGTGCAACTTAGGTTTTTCGACCTAAAAGGTAACCTGCATGCAAAACTTGGCGGGGAAGGGAATGCAGAATACCAGTTTGAGGTCTCCCTCAGCAAAGCCGGTCATTACATGGTGGTGTTAGAAACCCCTGAAGGTACCAGCGCTAAAAAAATCATTGTTTACTAACAATATCTATTCAATACCATGCCTACCAAAGCTCAACTATACGCGTTTGCTTCTTGTCTATTATTGACTTTATTTAATTGTTCTTTGCACCCTGTCTATGGTGAAGAATCAATTAGTACCTATTATGCTCGGGCAGAGGGCCAGATTGGTGTTTCTGAAAAGAACCCGGTCGATAACCCTTTCGATAACATCTTTCATGTAAATATCGATCAGGAGCTATGTGGTAATGAGGAAGTCTGGCTTACCTACGAGCTGGAAGGGGTTATGGATCATACCGCAGTTTCCAGAAGTATCAACGACCAGATCTCATTCGGGGGGCTACTTGTAAAAGCTCAGTCCGGCTGGAAAAAACAACGGGAAAAGATTTATGTAAAATGGCTGAAGGCAGGAGATAACGTAATCCGGTTTACCGTTCCCGAAAATGCAAAACACAGCTATAAAATACGCAACCTGTCCATAGAAATAGGTAATGAGCAGGAAAGCCGGCCATTTGGTGTTGTGTTGAATCAGCCAGCAGATGCGTATTTTGGAAATTATGCCTACGTAAAAGGTTTTGTTAAAGGTAATGGTACAATAAAGGTAGACGGAAAAGTAGTGCCAACATTTAACGGGGAGTTTGAGCAGATCATTGAGAAGCCCGCTAACGAGGAAGGAGTAACCTGGACAGTACCGGTAGAAGTGACTTACGAAGATGGATCTTCTGATTGTGAGACAGTTGTATTTTCTCACGAAACGGATATTGATTATAGTTATCAGTCAGAAGCTATTTCCAGGAAAGTGGAAAAACTGTTTGCCGTAAACGAGTGGCAACAACTGACTACAGAAGGAGCCTCAATAGAAGTGCCGGTTGAAGCACTGGCAACGGCAACTTATCTTTCCATCACCACTTTAAGAGGAGTTGATATACCTGCACTGGACGCAGGTATGGTTAACGTTACCGCAGACAATTCAGGGTATAGATTCCTTCCGCATGGTACGGTTTTTCAAAAACAGGCAAAAATAAAATTACCCTACGACCCCGATAAAATCCCTGCCGGATACACCGAGAATGATATAAAGACATACTTTTTTGATGAACAAAGTCACCATTGGGTACCCCTTCCATTGGATTCCGTAGTTGTCGAAAGTGGGGAGATCTGGTCTAAGACTACCCATTTTACCGATATGATCAACGGTATTATTAAAGTGCCAGAATCACCAGAAGTAAACGCCTACAACTCAACTACAATGAAGGGCATAAAAGCGGCTAACCCAACAGCCGCAGTCAACCTAATGCAGCCGCCATCGGCCAACAACATGGGGAATGCCAACTTGAACTATCCGATCCACCTTCCTGCCGGCAGAAATGGCATACAACCACAACTGGCCATAAGCTATAGCAATGGAGGAGGTAACGGCTGGATGGGATTAGGTTGGAATATCACAATTCCTTCAATCACCATCGATACGAGATGGGGAGTGCCAAGATATGTGGGCAATAAAGAAACAGAAACATATATACTCAATGGCCAACAATTATTTCCAGTAGCTCATAGAAGTGAGCCTGTTGCCAGAACTGCTGAAAAACAGTTTCATCCAAGAGTTGAAGGTTCATTTAATAAGATCATCAGGCATGGAAACAACCCCACTAACTACTGGTGGGAAGTAACAGACAAAAGCGGTACCCGCTACTGCTATGGAGGAAGCCCGTCAACCGGTCTTGACCGAAATGCAGTTTTAGCTGATGGTGGAGATGGCGAGTCAGGAAATATTGCCCACTGGGGACTAGTAGAAGTCAGAGACCTTAACGACAATTTTGTAAGATACCACTATGAACGTGTGGCAGATGTAGGAGTAGAAGGAGGAAGCGTACAGGGATATGAACTATACTGTAACCAAATCACCTATACAGGGCATGGGGCCACAGAAGGTAAATATTCGGTTGCATTAGTGAGAGACAGACAAGAAGGAGGAGCGACCAGGAAGGATGTTACAATAGACGGACGGTTAGGTTTTAAAAGAGTAACTGCAGACAGGCTCAACAAAATAGAAGTAAAGTTTGATGGTAAAAATATACGCCACTACGAGTTCGAATACGAAGAGGGAGCCTTTTATAAGACCTTATTGACTGTAATTAAAGAGTATGATGCAGGAGGGGTATTATTTACAACTCACGAAATGGAGTATTACGATGAGGTAAGAAGCGGTACTTCATATGCCCCGTTTAAGTCAAACGAGCAGTGGTATCCACAGCAAGATCATGTAGATGGCAACTTCATTACAGGAAAAGCAGGTTTCAATGACGATGCCTCTGCACTTACCGGTAATGAGTCAGAGACCTTCGGTTTTGGTATGACCGTTACCGTAGGTTTTAATGACGGACAGCTGACCAGTAAAAGCAACACCCTTGGAGGATCAGCAGGTTACTCACAGTCCGATACAGAAGGTAAGGTCTTTATGATCGACATAAATGGGGATGGTCTGCCAGACAAGGTGATAGCTGATGGTAATGGATTCAGGTACAGGGCAAACCTTTCAGGCACCGATGGCTCCACCAATTTTGGAGGACCTATCGATCTTGTCAACGTAGGTTCGTTTTACAAAGAAAGAAGCAAGACAATCAATGCAGGTTTTGAAGCACAAGGAGGCTTTGGGGATGCCGCATCAGCGTTTGTTGGCACTGGCTATAGCAACACAAAATCACTCACCTCAGTCTACTTTACAGACGTAAATGGTGACCAGTTAAACGACCTGGTAAAAGATGGGCGTGTCTACTACAATAACTATGACCCGGAAACAGGTATTGTCACTTTCTCCCAATCAAGTGCTAACACCCCAAGCCCTGTAGATGAAAGTGGTGGTATTGCTTCTGATATCTTTGAAATAGACCCACAGGAAATCGAGCAAGCCATTGATAATAACCCGCTACATGATGTAGTGAGGATGTGGAGAGCTCCATTTGATGGAAATATTTCCATAACTGCACCAGTAAATATGATAGCCCCAAGCGAGCCAAAAGATGCCCTTGATGGTNACCTGGTAAAAGATGGGCGTGTCTACTACAATAACTATGACCCGGAAACAGGTATTGTCACTTTCTCCCAATCAAGTGCTAACACCCCAAGCCCTGTAGATGAAAGTGGTGGTATTGCTTCTGATATCTTTGAAATAGACCCACAGGAAATCGAGCAAGCCATTGATAATAACCCGCTACATGATGTAGTGAGGATGTGGAGAGCTCCATTTGATGGAAATATTTCCATAACTGCACCAGTAAATATGATAGCCCCAAGCGAGCCAAAAGATGCCCTTGATGGTGTGCGGGTTACCATTCAGCACAAGCAAAACGAGTTGTGGGCAAAGCGTATTCAGAAAGGTGATCATTCAGTATACACCCCTACCGGAGTAAGTAATATTGCGGTTAATCGTGGAGACCAAATATATTTCAGAGTACAGTCTGTAGAGAATGGGGAGGAAGATCGTGTACAATGGGCTCCGGAGATCAACTATGTAAATACAGACCTGCATGTAAATGATGCAAATGGAAAAGACCTGGGAAGATATGCTATCGAAGAAGACTTTGTGCTTACCTCACCAATGGAGATCACAGCGCCTATCGATGGTCAAATTACAATCAACAGCAACTTCATTAAACCTTTTACAACAGATAGTGTAAGAGTTGAGATCATAAGGAAAACCTCATCAGGAGATGTGAGTGAATATGATCAGGAGTTTTCCTGGAATGAAGAAGCAAATGAGGCGATCAATTTGGTGCTGGATGTAGTTTCGGGAGAATCATTTGTTTTCAGAGTTTCATCTGCAACCAACATCGATTGGACAGCTGTTGAGTGGGAGCCAGAGATGTATTATTCAGCTTCTTACGACCCTAATGTACCAGAAGTAATACAGAATAGTGAGCACCTCATTAAATTCTTCCCGGTACCTGAGCTTACCATATATGCCAATGCAAAAGATCATGGTACACCATGGGTATTAACAGAAGATATTGCCAACAGCAACAATCCTGCTGCGCTCAAAATTATTCCTGATATTGAGTTTCCGGCATCTACAGCCTTTGCTTTTAATGGAGTACTTACGTTTTCGGTAAAGAAAAAAGACACCTTACTGCTAAAAGAGCAACTCACCATTGTAAATGGGCAGATAAACCCTCTAGATACTTTCGAGATATCAGCTTCTGTTGACGATAGCTTGTATTTTGAATATCACTCAAGTAACGAGTTCCTTGCTAAA
>NZ_JAEUGD010000050.1 GCF_016775155.1 Fulvivirga marina
CCTATTATAACAATAATAATTAATAGAATTTATACTTTTATGGAGTCCTAAAACGGGGGTGCTTACATTCGTTTTCTATGTTTAAATACTTCCCAATTTTTCTTCTTTGGAAATTTTTCAAATTTTCTATTGAGTTCATCAATTGAGAAAGACCAATGATTGTTGCGTTGTCATCAAGAGCTTTAATTTTTGAATCATAATGTGGATCGCTTTCATGATTTATTACGAATGACCAATTTGGATATTGAGCTTTCCAATTTGAATTAAATTCATTGTAATCTCCTTCTACTTTTTTGTCAAATTCTCTATGACGTTTTTTCGTGTCTATAATCTCCTGAGGTCCGTAGCAAGCAATTACTCTTTTTTCTTCCTCAATAATTCCATCACAACCTTTGTCCTTTTGGTCTCTTAAAACAGTAAATCCATGTTCACCATATTTAAGAAGATATAGTTCTCTTACGAAATGTTGAAAATCAAATCCCCTAAGTGATTTAATTTGTAATTCAAATCTATTTTTAGTCGGACTATTCATTGATTATTTTATAGATACGAACAGTTCTCTTATATCAACATCTAGATATTTTGCAATCAAATAGAAAATTTCTACAGATGGTTGAACATCATTAGTACACCATCTTGAGACAGTAGATTCTGTTTTATCAAGATGTCCCGCCAATTCCTTAGATGACACATTCTTTTCAGCCAATACAGCCTTTATTCGGTTGTAATTAATTTTATCCATTGTGCAACTAAATTGCTGTTTCGTGCAAATATAAGGGGTTCAATTTATTTGGTTTTTGCTTAAAATTGCGTTTTCATGCAAATTTCTTTCCTTTAAATCGCATTAAAATTTTACAAAACAATAATTTATTGTATTTTCGTAAAAATTAATTATTGTTCAAAAGCAATTAATATGAGCAGAAGATATACCAAAGCAGATTTAGAAGAGATTGTTTATAGACAACTAGAAAATTTAAATGCTATGCACGATTTATTGAGCATTATGAAAGTCCAGAATGATTTAATCCAAAGTATTAACCAAACGCTTAGAGAAGAAATCGGTCAATTCAAAGAGCAACAATTCAAATATCCGACAAACAGAGGTTCGAAGTGATAGACTATCAAGTGGTAGGGGAATTAAGCTCTTTTGGTTTTTGGTGTCAGAGTGGGAGGTAGCGAAAACCAAATGTGCTTAATGTGCGGTTGGCTTTTCCTGAATGAAACACAACAATTGAATATATGCAACGTTGCACATATTCACATTATATCATTTTCACATAAAGCACTGTAATTTAACTCATTAAAAGCAACAAGCGTATACAAATCACTATAATTGGATATAACAAACACTTTAATTTAATCATTTCACTCAACAACCACCTCCAAAACCTTCTCAACTACACAATCCCCTTTCCAAAAACCATCTTTACGTTTGCGAGCGAAATTTAAAGCTAGTCAATGCGTAATGACTTTGTCAATACCCAACCTTGGGTATATTGAGGAAAAAATCGACAAAATTCGGGCAACCCATACGAGAAAATCGAACCACTCAATTCATTGAATGACAATTGATTATCAAGTAGAGAGGAATTATCACTGTTTATAAGAGAGGAATTATCGAAACGAAAAATAAAGTATAATACACTGATTATCAATTATATTAAAACTAAAAAAGCTGATTATCGTATGATAATCAGCTTTTTTGTAGCCCCTCGGGGACAAATATCGAACCTTCTACTGGCTGATTTGGCTGCAATCAAGGTTTTTGAAAAAGTGGCACGGTAAGTGACAAGCAGGTAAATTGGCTTAAAAGAAATACAGCACAAGCGGACGTGGCTGTTGCACAACCTCTAAAAAGCTACTAAGAGGCCCTTAATATCGGATAATATGTGCCTTAAAGCACGGAATTGAACATTTTGCAGAGGGATCAGGCTAAAAACAGTAGGCCCATCGAAGGAAGTCACCGTCCTACGTAGCAAAGTTAATATAATCAATGAAAGCACCTAACCCACTGAACGGCCTATTGATTTTTAGCTATTGTTAGGTGCTGTACCTCACATTTCTCCTATCTGCAATTAATACTCTAAACTAAACATGAATTTTACCCACTTATCTGATTCTTCATATTCAACAGTAATATTTGAATCTTTATTATAATAGATTAGTTCGTAATCTTCTTTGGTTTCGGTTCCATTAACAGTGTGGATTGTTGATTCTAATTTGTTAGCTCTTTTTTCGGAGAAATAAGTTGTTACAATTGTGTGAAATTGACTACTATAATCTGGAAGTAAATCTTTCCTTATTTGAATATAAATTGACTTTTCAAAAGGGTCATTATTAGCATCTTTCCAAGTTGAAAGTTGTATGGCTATCTGGGAAAATAGATTTTGAGTGGCTTCATTTCCGTAATTCACAGGTACTCTCCAGTATTCACTATGTTGATTTGATTCTTTATATTTAAATCCCTTTTCAAGTAAAATCGCTTTAAAATAATCAAAATCACTGATTCCTTTGACGATATCATTTACATCAATTAGGGATTTTTGATAATCTTGAGAAAAAAGATTCGAGCTAAATAATAGAAGTAGAAATATAAGTAATCCACGTCTTTTATAGTTTTTAGTTTTCATGATTGTTAATGGTTTTTGTGAGGTATAGCACCTAACGCCATGCTATGATGAGTGAGGATTAGAATGCACTAACCTCCCGTCCTGCACATGGCCACACCTTGATTTAAAATTAAAACTTGTGGCGGACTTTCCAATCCCCACAAAACTTTCCTGACCACCGAAACCCCATTCATAGCAATTGTTACCTATTGTTTATTTCACCCATTTTTTCTTCCACGTAAAAAAGTCTATTCCATTGTCCAGAGAAAGCGCACCTGCCATTTGAGCAATCATAACTTTTAAGTCTTCCATTACATTACCACCTACCATAGTTGGTATAATTGTTCCTCCTTTACCGAGTCCACCTGTTTCCAAAACAAGTCGGTGCCATAGGTATTTAGAAGACACTATTTCTGTAATGTATGTATTTGGAGTTTTATTGTCAAAGTGTCCTTTTGGATAGAAAGAACATAGCTCAACTAATACCTCTTCATAAAAATTAATGATGTCAATATTTCCTTGTACCATTATTGCAGTAACTCCTGAATCCCATTTCTCTTGTGACGATTCCAATAGTTTATCATGGATTTGTACAATGTTTTCTAAATAGATCCTTAATATATCATTGTCAGTTACGAGCTTATATTTTGAATATTGGTATTGTTCATTATCATTATGTATTACCGTTTTGGTTGAACCAGTTACAGTTTCGATAGAAGCCAGTTTATCTGCATCCTCCTTTCTTTTTTTAACTCTTATTAGCCAATCTTCTCTGAATTTTTGTACTTGGGCAGCATTTAGTTTTCTTCCAAATCCCCCATTGATCATTGTGTAATTGTGACAATCAAAGCACAGAACAGCCAAGTTATAGATGTTATTATTAGAGGGATTCTCATCAATGTGATGTATTTGAACTTCTTTACCTCTTTGAGTACAAACACAGCAAGTTCTGTCCGATAGAAATAGGATTTCTGCAGCGATTTCATCAGGGATTCGAGTCCTTTTTTTCTTATTCATGCCAATCAATAACAGGTAACATCTATATAACAGTATGCTTGTTATTTCACATATAACTAGAATTACAAGCAGTTATCCGACTGTAAGTGATTACAAACGATTAAATCGGATAGAACAAGTACTCTTAACTAACTCGACAGTAGCTCCCAAAACTTCCCCAACTACACAACCCGCTTTCCGAAAGCCATTTTTACGTTTGTGGGCGAAACTTAAAACTAGTCAATGCCTAATTACTTTGTCAATACCCAACCTTGGGTATATTGAGAGGAAATTCAGTGGTAAAACAAAAATTACTACTGTGATTTAGGAGATCCCGGATCAAGTCCGGGATGACGCTATAATTCATGAGTGGGCATAAAACAAAAAAACCGATCATTTCTGATCGGTTTTGTAGCGGGAAGGGGGGAAATATCGAACTTTTTTATAGATGATTTAGCTGCAATTGCGGCTTTTGAAAATTGGGATAGTAAGATTTTTGTAAGCACCCCCGTTTTAGGACTCCATAAAAGTATAAATTCTATTAATTATTATTGTTATAATAGGTGTTAATTGTGGGTAACTCGATAGAGTTATCCACTGTTAACGCCACCTGTGCGTATTGTACAGGACTCTTATCATTTAAGCTTTCATGTGGCCTCACAAAGTTGTAATCATACATCCAATCTTCAGTGGCTTGTCGTACTTCATCTATAGAATCAAACACATAAGCATCAAGCACATAGTTTCTATAGGTACGATTCAGTCTCTCAACATATGCATTTTGAGTAGGCTTACCTGGTTGAATATAAATGAACTCTATTGCATGCATACGGCTCCATTCTTGTGTTAATGCCGCTATAAATTCTGGACCGTTATCCATACGTATGCGCAAAGGTTTTCCTCTGCGTTTAATTAAGTGATTTAAAACCCACACCACTTTATTGCTCTTTAAAGAATAATCGATCTCTACATGCAAAGCTTCTCGATTAAAATCATCCATAACATTGAAAGAGCGGAATTTACGCCCATTGAATAAGGCATCACTCATGAAATCAATAGACCATGTATGGTTAAGTGCAGCAGGCACCTCCAGAGGTTCTTTTATTCTTGCTGGCAATCTCCTCTTTACTTTCCTGC
>NZ_JAEUGD010000051.1 GCF_016775155.1 Fulvivirga marina
CTAATGCTACCGATGATATGTTAAGAGAAGTTTTACATGAATTTTTATCGAGCTTCTCCAGTAGGGAATGTAGCATGCCATTATCAAGTCTCGGTAAGTTCGAAATGCTGGTTGAACGGCTTCATGTTATCCTAAGAGAAAATAAAGACCGGCCCAGCACCTTTATCTCTGAACTAATTACCGATGTTTTACTCACTGAAGGGTTTAATTCAACGCAATTTGTTTATTACCTGATACGACAAAACAAATCTGTTATACAATTCTTGAACTTCCCGCAGCGTAAAGAATACTTGAAAGGAAGGATCAAGAAGTATAAGAAACTGCTTTCATCAGGTCCGAATATTTACAACCCGTACCATGTAGCTGTAAGTGAAGCGATGATATCCTGGTGTAAAAAACAGATCAGTATTTGCAGGCCCAATGAGAAAACAAGTTCAACCAGTAAATTCAGTTATGCGGGTACAGTCGCAGAACTGGCTACACTGTTCCGAGGACTTCATGAGGCAGGTTTAATTCCGGATATAAACGGATCGGACTTATCCAGGACGGTAACCAACCTTTTTAACACAACCCGGGCAGAACAGATATCAAGTCAAAGTTTTTATAATAAGTTTTTGACAGTGGACTATAAAGCTGCCAGCCGAATTCAGCAGCAATTTCAAATGGCTATAGACAGACTGGATGACCTGAAAGGGTAATATATACTTACTGTTTTGGCCATTGACTCAGCCTATGCATAACCCCGACAGAGTGTAACAAGTCCATCAGCTGAAATAATATATCATCATTGAACCCTTTCATCTTTTTGAGGTCTGGAACCCCATACCTGAGCAACTCCTCTAATGTCCTCATACCATGCTGTTGCATAAAAGCAATCAGTTGCCGGTCAACCGATAGTTTATCTATCGGTGTAAGTAATATTTTGGAAGATGAATTTGTCAATTAGTCAACGTTTATGAGCTACTAATATATCAATTTGTTGCACATTATTAAAAAACAATATGACTTTATCAACAAAATGAATTATTTTTTCCCGTAAGTTAAGTTTCTATTATTCAGTGAATTAACCCCAAAGGTTGTGAGGGTTGTAGCAGGGTTGTACAACCCAAAATTGTGAAATATTTTTTTTCTCTTTACAGCAGAACAAAAAAGCACAACCCAATGGAAGTAATTGTAATAGAGAAAGAGAGTTACAAACAGCTCCTTGCCCAGCTCCACCAGGTAGTTATGAGGGCCACCCGTGATGCGATAAGTGAAACGCTATCGGCCACTGATCCGGTAAATGACTGGGTAGATCCTGCCGAGGCCATGAAGCTTCTGAACGTTAAGAAAAACAAACTCATCGAGCTACGTGATCTGAAAGAAATCACTTCCAGTCTTCACGGCAGAAAATACAAGTATTCAAAACGAAGTATCCACGCATTTTTAGAACGCAATATCATTTAAACCATGGGCAAGTCAAAAGACCTGGAAAGGCCAGTCACCATGCGTGACATTGCCGAATTGCAGCTAGCCCTGGAAGAATCCTTCACAAAGCTGATAAAGAGTCGTATGTGTCGTCCCAATGTATATACAGCTTCCAAGTTTTCAGAGATCACCGGAGTGCGGTACATAGATATCATTGAGCAGTGTGTAAAAGGCTTATTGCATGCCTACCGGGAAGGTACTACCTGGATGATATATGCCAGCGAACTGGAGAAATTCAAAATCCTTTAGCACCATGTCAAAGATATTTCTTAGCCCTGAAGAGCTTATTAATAAGCATGAAGCTCCTTACCCTTGCTGGAGGGAAGAAGATATACTAGCCTGGTACTATGACTTTCAGATTGATGGCATAGAGAAACAGGGAAAAATACTTATCGATGAAAGCAGTTTCACTAAGCTGTTAGCCAAACTTAAGACCCGCAAGTAAAGGTGCGGTAAACCACAATCCAAATTATGCAGGTAATCAATTATTCAGGCTCGTTCCGGGCACTGAACAGGCACATTACTGCCTATAATTTACAGCAGGAAAGTCTTTCGGAAAAGTTACGCGGTGGTGTAATCCTTACAGCTAAAGAGCTTATTCGCGTTTATGCGGCCTCGTTATTTCACCTTAAGGTGAATTCAGGAAAGGAGCAGCTTCCCGCTCTGAGAACTAACAGCCCACAACTGGCAACTTTGGTACAGGTCTCTGCCAGAACGATCCGGAGGCACATAGACCGGCTGGAAAGTGCCGGGGTTATTGTACGCAGAGTTTTCCATGGTACTCAGTCAGACTACGAGCTGGAAATCAATCCTGATCTACTCTCAATAGCCCATCAATCGGGCAAGTCAAATGGGCTAAAGAAAGTGGATAACCCCGCGAAATNATCAATCGGGCAAGTCAAATGGGCTAAAGAAAGTGGATAACCCCGCGAAATTTCAAGACCCTAAAATTGCTAAGTGGACAAATTGTCCGCTTACTGATTCTGGTAACATTATAAATAATGTAGTAAAAGCTGTTGACAACTGTCCTTTAGACCAGCCTGGTGATGCTGAAAATGTGCCTGGCAACGCTTTAAAGCAGCGTGAGCCTACGCTCACAAGTGTTGATAACCCAGTTAAGAAGCACCTGGAACAGCTTGCACCCGAAGAAATTCAGATAAAAGCGGCTGAACGGGAAGTTTTATCAGGATACACCAGAGAAAAAGTTACAGGCCAAAACGAGTATCCACCCTGTAAAACAGAGCAGCCTTGTGCTGAACAGAAAAAAAATAGCAGTGCTGAAGAAATAATAACTGGCAACGAAACACCCGGAGTACCGGAATATGGTACTGTACCGGGCATTCGCCAGGAAACCAGAGAAAAAGTGCCCAAAATGCGGGTGGCCGGGGGCGGGAAATCCGAGTCCGGGGAACATACAACCCGCAGCACTTTTCTCAAAATGTATTGCGGCCAACTCTGGAGCCTGGCATTGGAATTATTGTACAAAGACCGTTTCCTCACAGACAGCCAGCTTGAAGCCGGTGAACAACAGATCATGAAGTTTTATGAACCTGTAAGCACAGAAGGATTGCCCAAAATCCACCAAATGTATGTTGAGCGAATCCGGATGGCAGCCAGGTTCATT
>NZ_JAEUGD010000052.1 GCF_016775155.1 Fulvivirga marina
AAAGCTCTCCTGGAACACCGATGGGTTGAAGCTGTAATTCTTCGTTTAGGATATAGGCCTGAGTGTTGGCGATGGGCTTACCGATGGGGATATTATAATTATGACCTTTACTATCTACCTGAAAGCTGGTTGCTACCACGGTTGTTTCAGTTGGGCCATAGTTATTGATGAGCTTATAAGTATTATCATGTTCTGCACGATTTAGCTTATCTCCACCGGTGAGCAATATTCTGAGTGAGCTGTTTTTGAGTTGGATGAATTGTTCACAAAGCGGGGTTGGGAGAAAACTAATTGTGATATTATGCTGTTGGAAATAATCGTTTAACCATCTAGGATCCAATGGATTATCTGGATTAAAAAGGTGGATGGTTGCTCCTTTGATTAATGGGGGAAATACTTCAAAGATCGAAGCATCAAATCCTACCCCTGCTAACTTGGTTGATTGATCACTATCAGATACTTCAAATTCTTCATTAAACCAAAGACAAAGGTTGGTGAGTGAGGCATGCTCGATTAAAGTTCCTTTAGGCTTTCCTGTAGTCCCAGAAGTGTAGATTACATACGCAAGGTCGCTACTATTAGGTAGTTGGTTGGCTAAATTTTCATTGTTGTAATGCTGAGGATCTGTAATATCAAAATATTGTAGTTCAGTAGCATCAATATTCCAATCACAGCTGGTCTCGGGGCTGGAAATAACGAAGTTAGTCTGGCTATCCTGGATAATGTATTCGATTCTATCCTTAGGAAGGTTAGGATCAATTGATAAAAAAGCTGCTCCAACCTTATTGATAGCAAGTATTGCTTTGCATAACTCAACAGGATGTTTGACCAAGATTGCAACGATATCATTGGGTTTAACTCTCAAACCAATGAGTTTACTGGCAATTTGGTCAGACTGCAAGTTAAGTTCATCATATGTCAGCTGTTCATTGTGGTAGAAGAGCGCAGTTTTATTGGGGGATATTTCGACTTGCTCCCTGAAGAGTTCGACTACAGTTTTATTTTGGAAATGGGGTTTATGGGTCTGATTAAATTGTTTTAGAAGCAGTCGTTCATCCTCAGGGATAACAGTGAGATTTTTTAGGTATTGGTTAGGGTCTTCACAGACCTGTTTCAATAAGTGTTCAAAAAAATCAGCAAACCGAGCAATAGTTTTTGCGGTAAATAGTTCGCAATCATATTCCCAGAAGAAGTTGAGTTGGTCGTTTTTCTGTTGTGCGGTAATACTAATATCAAATTTAGCGAGGAGTCCTTGCTGATCCAGAGGGTCGAGGGTCAGCCCTGGTATACTTAATTCTTGATCTTCAAAATTTTGCAAGGCGAACATGATATCAAACAGCGGATTTCTATTTGTTGTCCTGGTAAGGTTTAGGTTTTCAATCAACTCTTCGAAAGGATATTGAGCATGTTCAAAAGCCATTAAAGTTCGATCTCTCACATCTTCGAGGAATTGCAGGAATGACAGGTTAGGTAATGGGAAGTTCCTTAAAGCCAACGTATTGACGAAGAGTCCAATGATTTGTTGTGTATCGGCATGATCTCTTCCGGCCACAGGTGTACCGATAACTAGATCTTTTTGATTTGAGAGTTTGCTCAATAAGATATTAAGAAGAGAGAGCAGGGTTATAAAAACAGTGGCACCATTTGCTGCAGCAATGTGAATAAGTTGATGAGTTGTTTTTGTGTCTATTGAATGAGTGAATACTTCCGCTTTTCTTATGGCGCTTGATGATCTGGGTGTGTTAGTCGGTAGCTCAATGGGTTCTACGGGATCATCGAATATTTTGCTCCAAAATTGCGTAAAAGGATCACTGGACATTTTACTGTTTTGATCTTTCCAGGTTGCATAATCTTTATATTGGATGCTGAG
>NZ_JAEUGD010000053.1 GCF_016775155.1 Fulvivirga marina
GGAGTCTTTACAGTTTATTCAGATAAGAAAGACTTTATTTTCGGACCGCTTTACAGAAACTGGGGACATTTTGCTTACAACGGCAACAGAGACAGAGCCTCACAGCCCATTAACGAAGCCGACCTGAAGCTCAGTGATAAACTTGAAAACGGTTACCAGTCCGGAGACGTGCAGAGTCCCGATGACCTGTCAGGGCAAGACCCTTATGATCCGGCTGCAGAGAATTTCATCATGATGTTTACCAAAGGTGAAACCCGGGTATGGTCAGGGTATGATGAGTTTACTTACCTAAACGGAACCATGATCAGTAGCTCCCGGATGGGTGATGATGATATTCGTCCCTTCCAGGGATTCGATGGGTCTGGAGGAAGTACAATTCGTGCTATTAATAAAATCAATAAGAGTGAAACCATATCCGCTTCAGGCGGTGGTGGCGTAGGGAGTGTCAATGGTAGTGCCAATGCAAGTACAGGTTGGTCAAAGCTGATAAGCGATTTTATGGATATGAATGGTGACCGATATCCCGACATCGTTACAGAAAAAGGTGTGCAGTTTACCTTACCAACCGGTAGGTTGGAGGATACTTATGGAAACCTCAATAGTGGAGTGATCAATAAAACCACGACTGATGCCGCAGGCGCATCCATAGGAGGCTTTTATAAAACTGAACCAAAAGCTACTAATACAAACGCCAGAGCAACACGTTCCGATGCCGGAGGAGCCAAAGTAAGCGGTACGATCAGTGGAAATTTCGGTGTTGGTACCAATGAAGGAGATTACACCTGGGCTGATGTGAACGGTGACGGCCTGCCCGATAGGGTAAAATCCAATGGTATGGTAGCCCTCAACCTTGGATACAAATTAACACAAGAAGAGCCCTGGGGACATAATAGAATTCAGGACTCAAAAAGTAAAAGTACAGGGGGAGGCTTAGGTTTTAGTAAAGGAGTAGGTAGCGAGTCGTCATCTATTTCCGGAGGAATTGGCGTATCACTGTCTGAAAATAGTGTTACACATTCCCTGCAAGATGTAAACGGAGACGGCCTGGCCGATGATGTATTAGTTGATGGTGGTGTTAAAGTGAAATTAAACACGGGTAATGGCTTCCAGACCACTTACCAAGATTGGAGCGGGGCTGAGAAAATTACAGAAAGTTCAACTACAGGTGAGTCAGCCAATGCAGCATTTACCGGATGTATACCTCTTCCTCCCATTGCACCAGTGGTTAAACTATGTTTCAATCCAAGCGGTCATGTTGGGCAAAGCATGAGCCGGGACCTGGAGAAATTTACAGATATAGATGGAGATGGCTTCCCTGATTACTTAAAATCCACCCGAGATGATAACCTCACAGTAAAGCGGTCTACCATTGGTAAAACCAATATGCTTAGAAAAGTAAACAGGCCTTTGGGAGCAACTTTTACAGTAGATTATGAGCTGAAAGGAAGCACTTATGAAATGCCCAATAATGTGTGGG
Organism: Fulvivirga marina; assembly: GCF_016775155.1. Taxonomy (GTDB): domain Bacteria; phylum Bacteroidota; class Bacteroidia; order Cytophagales; family Cyclobacteriaceae; genus Fulvivirga; species Fulvivirga marina. Next base: position 1,478 of record NZ_JAEUGD010000053.1, read on the forward strand.
CATTGAGTGAAGTAAAGGTATTTGATGGTTTTTCTGGAGATGGAGTAGACGAAAATCCCGAGCTGGATACTATGCTTACAACCTTTGCCTATAACAATGGGCTTTACAATCGCCACGAACGGGAATTCTATGGCTTCGATGAAGTGGTAACAACCACCCACGATACTGGCAATGGTGATGCACCCTATATTGGTGTGACACAAACATTTGCCAACAAAAACTACTATGAAAAAGGCCTTTTATTAAAAGAAGTAATGGCCGATGCGGATGGCAATCTGTTTATAGAAAAGACCAATACATACGAACTGCACGACTTGGATGGTAACGTGTTGGATGAAAGTTTCACCTCTTCAGACGATGGCATTGCCTTCCCGGCAATGGTAGAAACCACTCAGAAGTTCTACGAAGGACAGTCAGAAGCAGGGAAAAGTACGCACATGCAATATGAATATAGTGCTATAGGTAATGTTACTACATATACCGACTTTGGTGACGAGGGAGAAAATGATGACCTCTTTGCCACTATAGTATATCATGACCTGGATGGCCCTTATATCAAATCTATGCCATCATCCATTGAAGTGGAAAGCACCGAGGGTACGCTCAGGAAAAGAGAGGCTGATATCAACAGTACGGGTAATGTTACTCAAATACGTCAATATTTGGAAAATGAGTCAATGGCTGTCCACGATATGACCTATGACAAGTATGGCAACCTGGAGACTATCACCCGTCCGGGAAATAGTAATGGAGAGCGGTTGTCCATTGAATATACATATGACGATGAAGTTCATACCTATGTAGAGTCTGTTACCAATAGCTACGGCTATACTTCTGAAGCCAAGTATGATTTTAGTTTTGGTCAGGTACTAGAAAGTATAGACCTGAATGGTAATAAGATTTCATATGAACTGGATGATTTGGGTAGAGTAACAAAAATTATTGGCCCCTATGAACAACAAGGAGCTCCTTATACTATTATGTTTGACTATCATCCAGATGCCGAAGTGCCATGGGCATGGACGAAACACTATGACCCACAGAATAATGGCAATGACATGGAGACTGCCATATTTGTTGATGGCTTGGGTCGAGTACTTCAAACCAAGAAAGATGCTGCTATCTACCAAGGAGAGGGCAAACCAGATGAAGAGATGATGGTGGTTTCTGGTCGAGTGTTGTTTGATGCATTTGGCCGTACCGCAGAAGCTTATTATCCAACCTTAGAAGCTACCAACCACCAGGGAGATTTTAATGGTGCTTTTGATACAGTAGACCCGACAGTCACCACTTACGATGTACTCAATAGGGCACTTACAGTAACCTTACCGGACGGGGCGACAACTTCTACTAAGTATAGTTTTGGTGCTGACCGTGAAGGGGATGATCAATTCAGCACCCTAACTACAGATGCCAATGGTGTGAAGACGGAACAATTTACCGATGTGCGAGGTAGGGTAACTGCAGTGAAAAACTACACTTCAGATGGTAGTGTATGGACTAGCTTTAAATACAACGCCATCAATGAGCAAATAGAGGCTACTGATGATATCGAAGCGACCACCTATTCTGAATATGACTGGTTTGGCAGAAGAGTAGAAAGAAAACACCCGGATGCAGGGACCACAACTTACAGCTACGACCTGGCAGGCAACCTAATCGAATTGGTAACCGCGAATCTGGCAGAGAGCGGTGAAGCTATAAATTATACTTATGAGTATGAAAGGCTTGCCGACATCACATACCCAGAAAATCCGGAAAATAATGTACATTATACTTATGGTGGTCCTGATGCTGAACATAACCGGGCAGGCAGGATTGTGATACAGGAGGATGCCTCGGGAGCCCAGGAATTTTTCTATGGTCCACTGGGAGAAGTAATTAAAAACATCCGCACGGTAGTAATCCCTCAGTTTGATGCCCAGACCTATGTGACGGAATGGAAATACGATACCTGGAACAGACTGGAGACTATGACTTACCCAGATGGGGAAGAAGTAAAATACCACTACAATGTAGGAGGGTTACTTAAGAGCATGGATGGAAAGAAGAAAGGTGCTAAATTTAATTATGTGGAGCAGTTGGGTTATGACAAGTTTGAGCAACGAGTATTCCTAAAATATGGAAATGGAACAAAAACCAATTATACTTACGAGTCGGATCGCAGAAGGTTGAAAAATATGACGGCAGCTACAGCTTCAAATCGTAACTTCATGGATAATGTGTATGAGTATGATAAAGTAAATAACATATTGAGCCTCAAGAATAATGCTCCAGTGCCTACGAGTGACTTGATGGGCGGTAGCTCAGAATATACGTATGAGTATGACGACCTCTATAGGCTAACTTCAGCGGAAGGCCATTATACAGGCAGTAATGAACAGCATCGTTATACTTTAGAGATGAGTTACAACACGGTAGGAAGCATATTGCAGAAAAACCAGCTACACGAGCGAGCTGGAGGTAATGGTGGTTCGTTTACTGAGCAGCATAAAACCACATATAATAATGTATATGCCTATGGAGATGAGCAACCTCATGCTGCGAAGCATATCGGTGACCAAAGCTATACTTATGATGAGAATGGTAACCAGACTGGCTGGACACATGATGTCAGTGGGCAACGCAGAGAAATACTTTGGGACGAAGAGAATAGAATCAGAGCGATTTCTGATAATGGAGCCAATTTTCACTACACTTATGATGCCTCAGGTACAAGAGTGCTGAAAGGCAAGAGTAGTGGCCAATCTATTTACAAAAATGGTAAGTGGAAAACCGGCTCCGGTCAGATGGGCAATTATACGGTTTATGTAAACCCTTACATTGTGCTGAAAAGCGGTGGTTATACTAAACACTATTATATAGAGGGTCAACGAATCGTGAGTAAGTTGGGGGGAGGCTTCGATAATAATGGACAAGGACCACTGAAAGCTGGAGCAGGAAAAGTAAGCTACAATACTAAACATCAGGAGTTGTTTGATGGCATAGTGCGAAATCTCAAATTCCTGGCAGATGATGGCTCGATACTTACTGCTGGTAAAAGTGGCAAGGTGCCTCCCGGCCAGATATTAGGAGATAGCCCTTCTACAAAAGCTGAACAGTTTCAATACTTTTATCATCCTGACCATTTGGGAAGTACAAGTTACATTACGGATGCAAGTGGTGAAGTGTATCAACACCTGGAGTACTTTGCTTTTGGGGAGACATTTGTAGAGGAGCATAGTAATACACATAGAACACCTTATTTGTTTAATGGTAAAGAGCTGGATGAAGAGACTGGGTTGTATTACTACGGTGCCAGGTACTACGATGTTCAAACGAGTATTTGGTTGTCTGTTGACCCCAGAGCAGATGAGCGGGAATGGCTCTCACCCTACAATTTTGTGAGCAATAACCCGATCATGAGAATCGACCCTACAGGAGCTCTTGACGGTGATTATTTTGATAAGGAAGGAAACCACTTAGGAAATGATGGTATTGATGACGGTAAGGTGCATGTAGTAGATGGGGCTTCTAAGTTTAATGAATCGGACTTTCAGGAAGGCGGGAAATATCATAACAATCAGGCTGAATATTATGAAAATAATGGCGATGGATACTCTGTAACTGAAGTTGGAGCGGACTCTGACTTAGGAAAAATGATAAGGACTGTTTATGCTGAAGCGGCAGGACAAGGGTCAGAGTCTAAATTAGCCGTGGCAGAAGTAATTCGTAACCGTGCTAATGACAATACAGCACCTTCAGCAGCAAATAAATACACAGCACAGTTTTCCGGAGTAGATACTTATGGTGAAGTAGTTGAGCAGCGGGGCCAATTTGAAAGTGTACAAAGTGGAGCGGCCCGGTATACAAACCCTCTATCAGTTACAAGCGGAAATGTTCTTGAGCAACGAGCATTTGTTGGAAGTGCAGGGGCTTCGATTAAAGCCCACTATCAGAATACAAATACAGCAAATGGGGCATTGTTCTTTTATAGCCCATATATCAAAGCTCCTAGTTGGACCTCTGTTCTGCAAAAGGTGGATGTATCAGGAGTTAGTAATAGTGATTTCAGGTTCTATAAATACAAGTAAGATGAAGATTATGATGGGACTTACAGGATCATTGTTGTTACTTGTTGCAATTAGCTGCGGAAGCAGTACAGATCCGGAAGGAAAGCAAGATAAATCAATTATCAAACGTGAGCTTTTGAATGTTGATACTACAAAAACTGAAGTTGTTCTGAATGAAGGTAGGATATATTTTGAGTTGGAGTATGTGGGATATTCTGAATATATAGCAAGGTGGGGGGAATCTTCCAACGCTTTATTCCAAGACACTATCAAGATATTGGAAAGTGGAAACCCTAAGATGATGGCTTTAGAAAGTAGTGGTATCTACATTAGTCAGGGTTGTGGAACAGCCTGTTCTTTTGCCTACGTACTTCCATTTAGGACTGATGCAAAGGTGAAGTACTACTTGTACCCGTTAGCGATTGATTTAAAGAATAATCTGATAGCTTATAATGGTGAAGAGACAGAATCGTTGGCGGTAGTGGAAAGCTATCTTACAGGTGAAAGCGAACTGATAAAAGCAGATTTTTTACCAGGTCCTTATCCAGGGTATTCGATAGATAGTATATTCCTATCAGGTGAAAAAATGTTTATTGAGTGGAAAAGCTCTAACGGAAAGTTGCAACAAAAGCAGTTTGAAATTACAATCAAATAAATCCGGGGAATTTCTTAAAAGAAATAATTGCTGATGATAGAAAATGGGAAGTGATATGTGAGTTAATCAAATCCCATGGGATTATTAAATATCAACCAGCGACTGAATTATTGCGACCAATGATAGATGAAAAGAGACAGTATGATATGGTAAGTATGGTAGCTTCTACTGCGTATGTACGTTTGAAAAGGAAGGATATAAATGATCTTCAACCCATGGTTGAATTGCTCCAGCAAAATTGTTATTCGATTTCAGAAGGGGCTTTAGAGGCTTAGGGATATGATAAGATGATTCCGGGAGAATCAACTCAATCTCAAATTATTGAGTTATGTTGGGATTTAGGTGATGATAGGAATAAAGATGCCTAAGCTGAATAATGTAGCTAAAAACACCCTCAATGGTAGATATGTGAAATTGAGATAAACCTTTAGATAATGAAACAATTGAACAAACTATGAAAATCAACAACCTAATTTTTTATGTTGCTCTACTAGTTGGCGTTAGTTTAGGGTTAGCATCTTGTAGTGAGGATGATGAACCAGAAGTGTTGATCGATCCAAGTGTGCTTATAGGTACCTGGAATGCTGTAAGTCAGCAGTATAAAGATTGCCCTGATGCAGCCAACAATGCTACTAATACCTGTGGAACTCAAGATTTTTGCTTTATCATTTCCTTTAATGAAGATGGTACATATACTGAGCAACAGTTTGGGAGTGCCACTGTGGATGATGGCAATTATAATGCAATGGAAGGTATATTAAGTGGGTGCTTTACTTATAAAGGGTGCCAAAACTGGATATTTAGTGTGAGTGGTGATAAGCTGACTCTTCAACAAGTAAATTCTACGGAGTGCTCAGAAGTATTGACTTTTACTAAAGGAAGTTGATCTTAACATAAGATTTTTTTAAAGAGAAATGAGGCCGTCTCAAATGTTACGTTTGAGATGGTTTTTTTGGTGTTTTTTCATCTCCGCTTTTGAATTGCTTGAAAAACTCATCATTGGATGTGCTCATCTTTTAATTCTTGATACATTTTTTTAAGGTAATAATTAGTTCTTAAATTGTCAGGATTGGCCCTAGTTGCCCTGTTTTCATCTACCAGGAATTTCAGGCTATTGCATATCAATTGTTTATATTTTTCTGGTTTCAGAAGAAGTTTCCATTTGTAAATTGAGGCAGTGTAGTAACCGATGTTTTGGTTTTTGGTGAAAACACCAACAACGGGAGTGTCAATCTTCGTGAGATAATGCGCCATTCAGCCTATAGCTAAATAACATATAGACATTTTCATGTCCATCCAACTCGGACAAATCTATGGTTAATATACCCTCTTGAGCATCTGAATTAAGACTGTTGGTCAAGTCAGATAAATTACCGGCCTTAATTGTGCCAAGTAGAATCAGGTCTCCTTGCTGCATCTCAACAATTTGAATACTAATTTCTGCAATCGCCATTTGTTGACTCAAATAATCCAATCTGTTACGCGAGAACTTAGCGGTAAAATTATTGCTATCTCCGATTGAAAATTGATGCCATTCATTGGGAAAATCATGTTTAAGACTAAACAAGCGGGTAAAAGTCCCTATTTTATTAATAACTTCATCTTTTATGAATTTTGTAGACCCATCTGACAGTTTTGTGCCCCCTTGCTTTGCAGTATAACGTATATGTAGAATCACATCCGAAATAGTATCATAATTAAACTGCCTGATCTCTGAAGGCAGATCCAGGCGCCAACTACTGATTACCCCGGCTTTTTCAAAAGGTAGGAAACGCTGATCATTCAGGTTGACCTCAAACATTCCACTATCATTTTGTCCACTACTAGTCACAATAGATTGAACCTCCCCGGAATAATCAACAAAGCGGGAATCTTCGGGTTGCCTGCCATAGTTATCACCAACAATTGAGGAAATCCGGACACTACTGGATTGCAGCGTCAACGAACAGTTTATACTTGTATATGGCCCGCTAATACAGGGTATCGATACGGCAATCGATTTTATGCGCCTCATATACTGCCCGGGAGTGTCCAGGTCAAATAACCATTCCGGTAGATTTATGGTGGCAGAGCCGGTAGCCTTGAGGTCAAGCAAAGCTTGCGGGGTGAGCTGGCGAATGGATATGTGCTTTGTCATTTCTAACTGGCGCTTATTTTTATCCATGAAGCTACGTTCCATCTGACGCAAAGCCAGATGAAGTTGCTCTCCTGCCATCAGCCCTTCTTTATTGCTTTCCCAGTATCCAAAACGAATGAAGTTGGATGCTGATTCTCCCAATTCTAATCGATAGAGCTTTTCAGCCTTTTTGGCTAATTCATAACTTAGCTGATAAAATTGCTTGTAGACACTGAATAACTGGTCTTTCATCCAGGCATAGAGCTCAACATTAGTGAACTTATTTTTCAGGTATTCTTCTACCTCTTTCGCCCTTGAAATTTGATTTTCGTGATTGGACAATTCATTTTCAGCAATATGGATGCGAATATCTGCAGCCGTGATGTCACTGTCCAGGCGAGATATTTCTTTGATCAACTGATTAGCCTGATGGGTCCACTCTTGTTCTCTGCGGATATGAGAGGCCATGCGTGATGCCTGGGAGGATTCAAAACTCAGGTGGGAGGCCATTATATCAAATCTTTCTGCCATAGAGGTAAGAGCAGTACCCAGGTTTGAACCTCCGTAGGTTATAGTTGCACCTATGCCAAATGGTTCTACATTTACAGAAGCATTAGGTATGAGGTGGGCCAAATTAGCTGAGTTTTTGATTACACTAGCAGTAAGTCTTAGGTTGTTCGCGTCATTTGCTTTAGTTAACTCCTGTAATTCTTTAGGGATAAGTTTTACACCTGTAGTATCGCTATCTGCCAGGCTAACATCCACATCTACTTCAAGCTCCGTTATTGCTTCCCCAATCTCAGGTTCTTGTGGCTCTTCGATTCCTAATAGTGTTTGGTAATAGACGAAATTGGAAACCAGGGTTTCTCTATTTTTAAGTAGACTTTCCTTTGCCAGCTTAGCTTCGCCAAGTTGCTGCTCTCTGACCAGTTTAATTTCATTGAGCATGGTCACCTCATGGGTAGCCCTGATTTGTGCGATATCTTCCGAATCCCTTTTCTCAATTGCAGATAATAATGTGCCTCCAAGGCTTCGACATTCCTGGCATTGCTCTATGGCTTTATTGAAAATATACTGGAATCGGTAATGCGGTAAAGGTGCATTAAGATCACCGAGGATACTGCCCAAACTTAGTCCCTGAGCAGTTGCCTGAACCAATAAGGCGGGATCAATTGGAGGTTGGAATAAGGCTAGCTGTCTTTCTATACCTTCAATATTCATGCAATGCCTGATTTTGAACAACCGGTCTTCAATAACCTCCCAATATTCAAGTAATTTATCGTTTGAAGGAATCCCAAAATATTTCGTGGCGCTTGCTCCCAGTAGTGAGCCGGGGCTATCATCAACCGAAGGTACAGATATGTCGCCCGAGTAGGGGAAAGTGTGCTCCAATATTACCTCAGCGTTGGAAAAGCCATCCAGTCGGTTTTTTAAACTATGATAGGTTTCTGGTCTAATGGTTCCCCGGGCAGGTATTTCCTGTGGTTTAGGCCCCAAGATATGCGAAGCGATAATATAAAGTTGGGTAGCCTCGTTGATACTTTCAATGGTGTCTTGACGAAAAAGACTATCCGCCCACGCAATCGTGTTGTCCAGGTATTTCATTACCGTTAGCTTCTTATATTTATTCGGAAGCATTTGGGCAATGAGGTGTGGACGGAATGGGTTATTACGCCATTCATCCAACAGGGTGTTTTTTTTGCCAATTGAATTTAAGTATTCGCGAATATTTTCCAGTTCCTTTTTAAACGGCTTGCACTTCCAATAGCGCTCTGCCGGATATTCAGGTGAGGTAGTAGCCTCATCAGTAGTAGGGTTAAAAATGTAATGAAACCATTTCATGGCCTCTGCATATTTGCTGTTTTTGCTAAGCTGTCCGGCAATATGTAATGGTAAGTGAAAGAATAATTCCCAGTTGTACAATGAATATGCCCCCGTAGCATCAAAGTCTATTTTTTCTTCAGGTAAGAATTTAGATTTCCTTACAGAATTTGTCGGATTGTGATGGCTTTTAAATTCATGACCATCGTCACTCTCTATTTCTAAATCCAATGCCAGCAATTCCTGTATCCCTTTTCGATTCATGGTGGCCAAAAATTCATCAGCAAAAGGATGGTAAAAGGTGTGAAATTGAAGCGATGTGATATTTATCCAGGGACTTGATTTTTTATGTGTTTGTGCAAATGCTCCGGCCACCTTGGTTGTGATTCCATTTTTCCGGGCTTTGCCATTTGCCAGTCGACCGGCATTATTTCCATTTAATGTCATCGTATCGAGTCTGGCTTCTGTAGCAATGCTCCGGTTATTCTCCCGGATATTATTTATATCAAAACCATTATGGTGCTCCAGGAAAGGTATGATCGGTCGAGCGTATTCAGGATCAATTGATTCATCCAGATTTACAAAATAATTATGAGGTGTTACATAATAGGCATGAGCCGTATCCTGATAAAAAAAGGATTTTTTGTTGGTTTGAGAATATCCAATGGACTCAGGCTTTAGGAGAACATCGGATGAAAACAACGTGTGAAAAGAACTTTTAACATCTTCTAAAATTTTAGAATTATCTAAATAGAACTCTTCCTCTACTTCTTTTATCTTATTATAGCTATTGAGAAAATTTGCGTAATGATGTTCCTCCCTGTCATTTAATAAAACAGTTGGATTTTCATAAATACTATTAATTTCAAATTCGCCTAATACTAATCGGTTGAGTTCACTTGAATGGCTATTTAGTGTTTCTAATTCTTTTCTTAAATTTTCTTTATGTATTTCGCGTATTGTGGGACTATTAAGAAGTGCTTCGATTAAGCGCTCAAACAAATCAATAGTTTTATAACTTCTGTTATATCTATTGGAAAACTTCTTAATCTGTAAAGACTCACCATTCTTCTCGACTTTGAATAAAAAATCCTCAGGTTTGAAAAACTTCTTAAACAAACTTGTATCAAGGTCTTCTTCTGACACCTTCATGGCCGGTGATAATTCATGACTAGCCGACCATAGCCCATTTTTATATTCACTGTAAACCAGTTTGATTTTCCAAAATATATCTGGTTCCAGGTTTTCTATATTGGTCCTTGAGGCATTATAAATGGACCGGTTATTGTCTTTTTTAATTTGAGTTTCCTCAAATATTGGCCAAAACAAAAATAGTCTTCCTTTCCATACTACCGGGAGCAAGTGAATGCCACTATTCTCACCGCCATTTTCATGGTCTTCAACTCCCTGAATGTTTATGTCTACTGGTTCCCATGGAGACCATGTTTCCGTGTCAATTTTATATCTCTGGTAATAGTACTTGTATGGAGTTGAGGAGGTTCTGCCAAATATATGGGCAATGTTTTCATCATTATCTTCATAATAGCCGCAAATATCTAATTTGGCTACTTCTGCCAGGTCAAAGAGATAGTTTCTGAAAGCGGTCTCCACATTATCCGGTGTAATGTCGTTTTTAGCAAGAAATGACTCTGCGGCTTTGTAGGCTGCACTTTTATTGAGACGAAGCTCAGGTAAGGCCCAGTTTTCGGCATAGAGCAAAACTTTTCGGTTAGCTTCCCATACGCGATAATTTTTCATCCATTTCCACTCAGGGCCGGAAAGGTAGTCAGGGCTTACACCGGTTTCTCTACCGTCTTCATCCTGATGGCTCTCAAGGTTCAGAAAACAGCGGTTTATAAATAGCTGAACGGATGAAATGGCTTGCTTGATCCTGGAAGTATCCATACAAGCATCCATTTGGACATCTAATAGGAAATATTCGAACAGACCGTTAGCATCTTGTATTCTGCCGTTGTCCCACAAGCGTAGTGTTGGGTGAACCAAAAGGTATTGAATTAGCGCTTGTTTTTGATTTTCTCTTAAAACATCACTTATGGCAGGAGCTACCTGTAGCCAGGTTTGTTCTTTATACTTTGATTTAACGGTATTTTTGATGCTTAAAGCAACTTCATTTAATTGATTGAAATTTTCATCCCAATGAGTGATGTCATCTTCAACAGGGCACCAGCTTATGGCAGTAGATGCTGATATGCCTAATTTCCTGATTAATTGTACCGCCTCATGAATTTGTTTCAGATGGGAAGGTGTAATTAAATCAGAGGGAGAGTAGCTCAGGTGCTCAGCCATTGCCCTGAAATGCTCAGACTTACCGGTAAACATGTTGGCTAGTTTGGCATATAATTCATCAACTGTCGATTCGGGGAGCTGCGCCTGAGCAAAGAATTCTACTAACGAGTTGGTGTCTGTAATTAGTCTATTTTTTAGATAAGAATAGTTGTGTAGGGATATCCACGAGTCTATAGTTGGGTTAAAAAAGTCTAATCCTGCAAAATCGAGGTTGTTATTTTTTATGTAGTTGATTTCAATAGCGCTAAGTGCAAAGCGGTCAGAGATAATTCTGGCTTTATTCCAACCGTCAACAGCCTCTCCAAAACTTTCGTGTTCCGAAAAAAGGAATTGAGCATGGATAAGCTCTTTCGGAATACTTGAAGATTTCCAACTTAAATTTATACCACCACTTTCAATACCATTACTTTGATAACTTAAATGGATTGGATATAACTCTCCGGCTTTCAAATCGCTGGATGTAACTTCTATTTTAGTGTTATCTGAGGCACTTCTGCTTGCCAGTGCTGTGTCATTTAACCAAAGAGTAAATGTTTCTGCATCTTGTTCTACGTCTATGATGAAGGTGAATTTTTCATTGTTGGGTACGCGAATCCATCCTTTCCACGAAATTTCATCCGGAATGTCACTGTCCCAATGAAAATCAATCGTAGGGTCTATCTGCGTACTGGTGGTGCCGGAATGGAGATAGGTTGCTTTAAGACCAAACTGTGACAACTTTTCTGCCCAGTAATTTAACTCTCCACCAGCCAGTTCGTTTAGACGGACTTCATCCAGGGAGGTCAGTTTTGAGAGGGAGGCCAATAAGCTATCACTTTGCAAAGTTGTTTTTATGATGGGTAAGAGGTAGCTATGGATATACTTAAAGTTTGTTCTGTTGTTTTCCTGTTCACCCTCTAAAGGCCGATCACGAAGGCTTTCATAAGCTTCATTCTGTAGGGTGTCATTCGGGAAAATTCCATAAAGTATATCTTTTATAAATTGCCGGGGTTGTTGGTAAAGCGCATTCGTAGCATCAGCGATAACACCACCGTCAATCGAGCGCAGGTAATCCCTTTCAGCCGCTGTCATCATGCCTCTAAATACTAACTGACCGGAGTCACGTAAATAGGTGGTTTTTTCCTTTATATCAGCTGCTGTATCAGGTATAGTGATGTCAAGACCTGAAGACGCTGTAGTCCTAAAGTTTAAATTACCTTTCGCTAAATCAATAATTTGATCTATAATATCAGGTTCATAAATAAGCCCAAGCTTTTCGCGGAGTGTTTCCTCATCTACCGGGTCTAAAAAGGTATGTTGTTCTTCTATGGATATGAATGAGGATCGAATCCCGAGCAAAGCTTTTTGTATCTGTCCGACATCCACGGAGAGTTTTTGGTCTTCCTGTTCAAGGTTTAAAATCAGATATTGGAGTTCGGATATAGAGGCCCCTGCTTTTTTGATATTATCCACTAGTTCAATAAAGGCAAGGGTTTGTGCCGGATTTTGTTCTCCAAATTCACCAGTTGGTTCATGCCATAGGCTAAAAGGGGTAAATCGATCAGCAAGGCTACTGTCACTGCGTATGATTGCTAACAATACTGCTATTTCTTCTATGCTTAATTTTAGTGCTCTGGCAAGTACCACATGTCGATAAATTCTACTCAGATTAGGGATGGTAAGGATGGAATCCTCTTCGTCTAATTCTTCAGTCTGTAATATCTGTGACAATTCGGAGTCTTCCAGGCTAAATGCCGCCAAAAGGCTCGGCTTATGGTCTGTGATAAGCAAACTTGGGCTTTCCTCTTCCGGGAGAGAAGATTCCACAGGTTTCTCATCCAAAAATCTGCCCAGCGGATCAGGTAGATAAATGCTGTCTATTTCTTGCAAGGCTTTATTAAGGAAAAGCTTACCGTAGAGGGCTTTTTCACCACGAGACTCAATGTTTCCCCAAAGCGTTATCAGGGATGTAATGGGAACATTCAGCTTATGCTTTACCTGTTGGATATGGTGGATTTGTTCTAATACACCGGCATTAATATCATCAGCATGTAACTCTTTAAGTACCAGGTCTAGTTCGGTGATACTCCACCCTAACTTTGGATAAAGTCGTACAAAACGATGAAGCTTACTAAAAGGGCTATCAGGGATTTTAATGTTTTCCGCTTCATAAATATCTTGAAGCGACCTCAATCGCGTATTTTCAAGGCTGCATTCGGAAATGGGGTTACCTTCTTCATCCGAATCAGGGGCATGAAGTGTGATTACATTTTTAATGCCCGGGAAATTTTCCGATACCCAGGGCTGAAAGCCTGACAGAACGCTTTCCGGTATTACTTCCTGAAGATCGGGGTCGGTTGTAGGATCTAAAGTTCCCGCTGCAATTTCATTTAATTTATCATACAGGTCTTTCTCGGGAAGATCACTATGGAGTAAAAGCTTGTTTAAATAATTGAAAGCTGTAGCCTTTGGATTAATGTAATGTGTATCTAAAAGCGTGAGAACATCCTTGTAGTCTAAATTTGTCCTTTTGAGCAATTCTGGTACGTATATCAGGCTGTCTTTCCAATCTGAGGTTTCCGTATTGTATCCATAAAAATTTTGTAGTGGAATGGATTCACCTCCTTCTTCCAGTTGAATTTCATTTCCCGCTATGATATGATAACTTATTGGGTTTAACCCAAGACATTCTATGGTCTTATTTATTACGCCGGACTCTGAATGAATCTCCGGATTGAGGGTATTGATCAATTCACACCGGCTACTTTTGAGGTGGTTGAGGTATATGCGGATGGTGTCTAAGGGTTGGTGGTAGGGGAGCGAAAGCGGATATATGGATTTAGCCAATTTACGATAGGCCTCACTTATCGTGAATTGAGGAGTAGCCTGTAATTCTTCTGTAGAAATATCATCTATATTTTTAGCAGTTTCTGCATTAAGTTCATCATGAGCTACATAGAACTCCATCACCTCATTGGCCAAATCGATATAAGGAATAATGGTGTTGGTGTTTTCACAAGTAAGGTGTAAATGGGCCAAATCCGGCCTGCGCTTTAGCAATACGTCCAGCGGAGTTTCATTGCTACTATTTACTTTACTGCCTTCCATATTCAGGTAGGAGTGCATCAAGTCTACCAGGTAGGCTGCCGGGCTTAGTACCGATCGACAGTGCTTGCATTCACAAAAATCTACCGGCCCAATGAGATTGCGCCAATCAGGCAGTACCTCTTCTATGGCTTCTCTGACACTTTCATCTTCTGTTGATCCTCCTGTTTTTTTTATGGCACCTCCTATGAGCGCAGGAGAATAATGGTTACTGATCTCATGGAAGTTGATCAGGTGTAGTTCATTTTGAAGAACTATATTTTTGGCCCTTCCATGAATGATCAAGGCCTGTTTAGTTTCTAGCTTTTTACCATATTCTTGAAGGAAGATATCTTTTGGAATGCTGGCAATTTGCTTTGCATTACCGATGTTCCTTTCGAGCAAAACAGCCATGGACTGAGGGTCAGGACAGAGTTGAAGCAGCCGCTTCAGTTTGTTTGTTTCTTCCTTTAACTCGGTAACCCGGTCGGGGTCAACCTTTCGAAAAAGATCTTCATAATCTTCAACGCGTGATTTACGCAGATCGAAACCATTGGGGATAGCCTCATCAAAAAAAGCGGACAGATTTTCCTGCATTCCATTACTGGGGAAAGTACCCTTTTGGATATTATGGGCTACAGTATCGGTGGGGTAGGAGGCCTGTAAAGCATGGGTGATCCTTGAGAGGTAATTGGCTTGCTTTTCCTTTTTATTCTTACCCGGTATATGCGGTGGGATTTCAGTGCTTTCAACGGCAGCTTTCAGTTCTTCAGGACGGTAAATAATTTCCCTTGGATGAGTGATCCCCTGATCTTTTTGAAGTTTTTTTACCAGTGTAAAATTGTTTTCGGAGAGCAGAGAAAGCTCATTCGTGAGCCTAAGCTGACTTACAGCTTCCGGGTTGTTTTCAAATGCGGGTAACTTGGGGACTACATCTTGCCAAAATTCAATAGCATTACCCTGATGATTGGCATAGGCGTTGAGTAATTGATTATGGCTCTCCGTTTGGTTAGGTAATGCCAGGTTGAGGAATTCTCTTGCGGGTACCTGGTTTTCTGAAGGAGGACGATCCAAAGCGAACTCTGTAGCCACTTTTTCTAAAGCAGTTAAGAATATTTCCAGCGTTTCTTCTTTATATTCTTTAATGATTTGCTCTTTCATGGCCTTACTCAACGCTTGTTTTAGATGGATTCGGGGTGTCTTAGCCAGGTTAAACCAGGTAAGTGTAACCTGCTTGCGACCCAGGGCATACATAAATCCTTGAAAGAGCGAGTCGTTCTGACTTTCTGCGAGTAAGCTGGCTCCGGTAGCCAGAATGGTAACATAGGCTACCGGCCATTCAATCTCTTCTGCCACTAGCTTCAACTGTTCTTCAGAGGCAGCTATATCGGAAAGCTTTAGTTTAGCCTCTTCAACGAAGCTTTTTGCGGCAGGGTAAATTTGATCATATTCGGAGAGCGTTTGGTCTGGCTCACTCAGGGCAATGTTAAGGTTGTTGATTTTATTTTCTGAGGAATATTCGCGCTTGAAGGCTAGTCTCGATCGACCCACAATCTCATTTTTCCGGATGGCAAAGGCGACTACATCGGCCTTTCCACGCTCGTTTGCTTTGAACGCTTCAGAAGAAAAACTGACTTCATATTCTCCATTATCATCAATCGAACTCGTTCCCAAAAATTCAATGCCTTGAGTGCCCTTCAGTTCCTTTACCGTCTGTACAGACTTATAATGAGCAGCTCCCAACAGATCAATGTCATAAACATGGACCGTAACTTCAGATTTGCTGCTATTTTCTAAATTCAAGACATGCCCTGAAACCGTGAATTCTTCGATTTCATCCTTTTCTTTCAAGGCTACCTCATAAGTATGTTTTCCCGGAGGTACATTATTGTACGCTTCACCTTCTTCCAGTCCATCATAGAATAGGGTATCCTCATCATATATCCGGAAATATAGTTGGGGGCTTTCACCATTATTATTTAGATCTTCCCGGGTAAACTGAAAGGTAGCAATCCCTTTTTCTGAGATTTTATTGGCTTGTATTGGGTAAGTATTTTGACCTACAACATTCCGGCATTCAGCTCTTAGCAACTTAAAATCCAGTGAAAATTCGCTTTTTACCTGTAAGCCAATCGTAAATACTTCTTTGGGTTTTGCCTCTCGGCTTACTGGAATTTTAATGGAGACGAAACGATTGGAGCTTTTTAACGGATGGACATAGCGATTGGGTAATATTTTTCCTTTGTTGTCCTTAACCTCAAAGGTAGCTTTAGTGCCGTTGGGTATAAATTCATCATGAAATGAAAGCTTGAAAAAACCATCATTACCCACCTTGGCGGATTGTTTTGGGACTTTCTTTCCTAACTGCGTTACAAGCAATGTCACGGTTACGTTTTTAATGATTTTTTGGGATTTTTGGTCAATTACTTGGCCTTTGAGCTTGAAGGTTGCCATGGTATTTGATGGTTATAGGTTAGAAGAAATAGTTTGCTTGTAGTTTCTATTGTTTATTAAAGGTTTTGTATGAGTCACGATTTAATTTGAATGGAATATTTGGCTTTCATGATTTTTCTGTTTTAAGTCTTTTTTAAAGAGGCACAAATGAGCCCTTGAATCAGCTTGGCTTTTAAATATTCCAGCTTTCATTCAAATTTTCATTCTCTATGAAATCCAATCAATGAATCTAAGGCTTCGCTTTCTGCAACTATCGTAGTACCGTGAACTCGTCGAATATCTGTACCAGAACTCACAGTTTCATTCTCAGGAACTCCAGGTAACTCGTTTATGCTTAAACCACTATTTAGGTGTTGGCGAAGCAATCTTCTTGAACTTTCTGAAGCGCCAAAGAATGATGCAGTCCAAAACCGTCTAGCTTCAGTAGATATGTCATCTTCGATCTCAAGATTTAATTCCTCTGAAATTCTTCTATAATTGCTCATAAATGCAGTATGTGCTAATGTTAACTTAGCTGCGACTACTTCTAATATTCTGTCTGTGGGTAAAAGAGCTGGAAAAATAAATTCGCCCGCTTCATTTAATGTACCAATTACCCGTCCACCTCTTCTTGTTGTCGCTGCGTTTAGACTTGGAAAATCATTAGGTAGTAACCCTTGTCTTCTTAATCTCCCCATTCTACGACTCCTACTCATTTCACCAAATCTTTCGGCACGATCATGATTTTCTTCACCTTCTTGCTCAGCAAATCCTTCGCTTAATTCATTTAAATATCGTCTAAACAGTGGTATTTGCCTTCTAGTCGCAATGTCAAAAAACAAATTATCCAAGCCACCACCATAAAAACTATTAACTCTACCATTGGCGAAAATATTTGCACCAAACTCCCTATGAGCAATAGTTAAAATTAGTGAAGGATCATAAATTGAATTGGTCTCTCTTATGCGATTAAGTTGGGTAGCTACCCGGTTAGCATTTTCTATACTAGTTAGACTTGTTATTAATTCTTCATTTGGAACACGATCACCTCTTCTTGCCCCTACTCGCCTAGGTCTATTTCGGTCGCGAATGAGCCAACCTCTTTCTGGATGATTTCGTAATGCCCCAAAATAAATAGAAGAAGATCTTGCTATGGGCATCATTCGGCCTGCTCTTTCTGAAAGTTGGAAACCATCAATTGGCTGTTCCCCATTCGGGTCGAAAATGTTAATTGAATTACCCCTAGAATATTCATATAAATTACCTCCCCCCTCAACCCCAATCGGATCAGAACTACACCACCGCCCTAACCAGGGCAAATAGTACCTGGCAGTATGATAATTCAAGCCAGTTTCCTCATCACGCTCCATCCCGGTATATCGGTAGCGTTTGGCTTTTGCTTCAATGGCGCTGTTTTTTGCTCGGTAGGCCGGAGTGCCATAGGGATGGTATTCCTCATAGGAAATGATTTGCCTTTCTTCGTTTAGTTCCAATCCAACCGAACCGAGGTGGTTGCTGTACTGGTAGCGAAACAAAGTACCTTCAGAAAGCCTTTCTGTTCCAGAAACTCGCACATCTTCTACTATCAAAATTTTCTGGTCATCAGCAAAGAGGTGGTGGGTTTCAATTACCTCATCCCGAACTACACCGTTGCCTTGTCTTCGGTACACTTCCATACCTTCCAGGTAAATGCGTTCTTCTATGATTCCTCCATTCTTGCGGATGTGTTTTCGTGTTCGCTGTTTGCTTGCATCATACTGGTACCAGGCATCCCCACCACCTCCAAGGTCGATATGCGAGATCATATCCCTGTAATCCCAATCGGGCAGGTAGGGAGCCGCTTCGTTTCCGAAGTTTAGCATGCTGCCATGGGGATCATAACCATAGCTAATTCCTCCGGGGTCACTATTGGTATAGGTGCGATCGAGCCGGTTGCTATCTGAGGCGGTTTCATAGTGACGGGTCCATCCATTGCCTCTGGCTACATGTTGCATGAAATTGAAATTCCCCACTGCATCGTAGCTGTATATTTGAGTGTAATTCCGGATTTCATTGGGAGAGTTCAGATGAATTACCGGAGGCTCCTGGCGATTGGGCGCTTCATTATAGGTATTATTTTCACGTCCGGTAGCTTTGATCAGGCGATAGAGGCTATCGTAGGTATAACGGGACCGGGCCACTACCTCCTGGCTATCATGAAAAACAGTTTCATAGGCGTCATCATAAACTTCGGTGATATTGCCTACAGGGTCATAGGTGTAGTTAAGGTCCTGTAAAACCTGAAGATCTTTTAACCCAAAATGAGATGCCGGAAAATCGGTATAGCCACTGCCATGCGGTGAACGAGTGGTCCTTAATTTGATTAACCGAAAGGTTTTAGGGTCATAGCTATATTGGGTAACGGTATCATTCCCATAGTGAATACGTTGGCGCTGCCCCTTTTCATTATATTGTATATCACGGATAGCAGGTGTGTCGGTGCCGTTGAGTGATAATGTTTCACTTTGAAGAACACCACGCTCGTTGTAATGAGGTAAATAAATGCCTGTTCCAGTGTTTACACTATGCCAGTTGTGCATTTCTGCCATGCGGTTCAGGGCATCATACGTAGTGGTTTTAATAAAAATTTCTTCCTCCAACAGAGATTCCCGGGTAATGGTGTCGTCAGCCCAATCTGTAACTTCTGCTTGAGCATCCAGGAGTAATCTGCGCCAGGCAATCAACAGGTTTCCTTTAAAATCCAGCCGCTCATTTTGAACTAGCCCACTGGAATCAAATTGCTGGTATACCTGTCCCCGAAGGTTGCGGTTGATAGCATCGGTTAACCCTTCTCCATAGATCGTGCGCGCTATGGTATGGTCTAAACCGCTATCCCCCCCGGTAATATGTGTGCTAATGGGGCGCTGTAATTCACCATAAGTATGCCTTAGCATATGCCCTTTCTCATCCCAGGATATAATGGGGTTTCCGGCTACATTATTGAGCATCCATCGCCTTCCGGCATCCATGCTTTCCTGAAATACCCTGTGTCCAAGCATATCATATTGCCAGCACATGACTGGGTTATCCCGGGCATCTATTACTTTCCGGGTGTTGCCTTCAATATCCAAATCAATATATGTGCTATATAATTCCTCAAAATCAGAGGTTGTGCCTGCATCGTTGTTTTGCCACTTATTATGTTCTATACTGAGTATAGGGCGACCCAGGGTATCCAGAAAGACCCGGTTGGGGGAGTTATTATGTATAACTGATTTTTCGGCTGCTTCCCTTGCCGCTGATCCTAACCCACCAGAAACTCTGTCGGTATACCAGGTACTTTGCAGGATATTGTCGTTTTGATCAAATGTGCGCTGCTGCCAGGTATCAAACTCTACAGCAGTAAATGTTCCATTCGGCAACTCGGTATAGACATTACGTCCCAGGGCGTCATAATGGATTACAGGTGTTACTTCCCCTTCTACCAACTCTTTTGCATCCTCGTAAAATGGATTTACTGAAAAATAGGGTTCGTACTGTTTTACCGGATTTCCTTTATTGTTTAGAATAGTGCGGCCATTACCAATCCAGCGCAGTTGATTAGAATCTGAAGTATCAATCGTTTCCAATCTGTAATCGCAATCCGGTTGAATTTGTAACTGAAGCGCTTCACCCGGTTCAGCCTGTGCTTTGGTCATCACCACATTGCCCATGCCATCTGTGTATTCGAAGCTTAGTTGCAAATTACTCAACTCGCCAGCTGCCAATACAGCAACATGTTTTTCCCGCATAATACTTCCCACTGTGGTAGGTATGAGTTTGGGAATAGTGCATGGTGCAGCTTCCGCATCATGAAGATCACGGTTTTCCATGGATGACTGATAGCGCTTAAAATCATAGACAAAGCGAGCGGTGGCATTCTGTAGAAACTCGCGGGCCTGTCTTCTTAAATCCTCGGTAGTTTCAAATACAAAATAATCTCGAATACTTTCTTCATTCGCTTCGGTAGTAATTTCGCTTATTCCATGCAAATTATCGGCTTCATCTCCTTTGCCCATTACGGCCATGGCCTTAACCAGGCCCAGTTCATCCACGAATACCTCTGACAGGTTGTGGTTGATATCCCGCATGAAGGTGGGGGAGAGGGTGCGAAAATTAAAGCGTTGAACCTCCGTCTGGTTATCCAGTGCATCAGTAGTGCTATCCGTCATCATGAAATAATCACGGTAGTAAGTTACCCAGGTCTCCGAACCAAAGGGATCAAGATAAGACTGTGGGGTAAAGAAACGATGTTCGATATCTCTAATTGACTCAGTGCGCTCATCAAGATAAAAGCGGGTTACCCCCGATCGTATCCACCAGTTGTTATCATCCCGATGTACAAAGCGGCATTGGCTATATTGATTATCTCCATCTGTATCATTGTCGCTAAGCAGGTTTTCCAACTCAGAAGGGTCGGAGGGGAGCTTGTCGCCAAAGATTGTATCCAGTAACTCGGGAGTGTAGGCGAGTTGATAGCCTTGGTAGGGGATACCGTGTTGCCCATGCTCATAAAGTCCTAATTCAGTGGTCAGGTCATCATTGTAATAAGTAGTTTGGATATGTTCGATCAACCTTCTTTGTAATCCGGAAGAGGACTCTTCATGGTAAGCGATCTCATTGTCGGGGTCCATTACACCGTCAAACTCTCCAATTTGAAACAAGGTATCTGAAGGTTGCAGTCCGGTAATTTCAAAGGTCTGATTTTCAGCCGGAAGTCGAAGAAGATACAGATCTGAATCTATCAGATCCTCCGTAAATTTATTACAAGTAAAAGTGATTAGTGTCTTCTGCTGCTCTGCATCCAATTCATCCAGATGGGCAAGGCATGCGTCTTGTTCCTCCGGGCGGGCATAATCCAGATTACGAACTTCTTCCTGAATGGCATTGATCGCACTTGCTCTGGCTGCATTTTGTCTGGGATATACCACGGATGCCGTTTTCAGGATATTTCCCAGGTCATCGAATTCAATATTCAGGGTATGGGCAATACGAGGATCCTTTTCATTACGCTCATAATGTATGCTCAATGCCTCGCTTTCCGTAGGCATAAAAACGGCATAGCGATTAGCTGCACGAGGTTGCAGGAGCTGGATATTACAAGTATGGGTGGCTATGGTATAAGGTTTTGCCTGAAGTTGAAGGGAGTCCGTATCCGCTTCCTTTCCATCAAGCGCAAATACTTCCTGTCGGAGTGTCATTCCCTTGCAGGCTCGCAACGCTTCCCGCCATTCCTCGGTACGGAGGTTTTCAATATCAAAATCCAATCCCTCAACACTGACTACCCTGGCAACAGGCAGAACGGGTTCGTTGACGGTAAGCATTGCCTCAGGAAAAGTATTGTTATAAACCTCATACCAATACTCTTTTTCGAATTGGGTGAGAATACGCTCACGATCCAAAAATGCTCCGGTATGGAACCAGGTTTTGGTGAGCACCGGAGGTTGGTATAACTCCTCTGATTTTTCTAAGCGTGTATCCGAATTGGCTTTATTCCAGGTATCATAAAACTCAGTATCCTGTTGCTCTACCATACCAAATCCCCGGAACTCTCGTTCGGCATGGTCATAATAACCATGATGGTAGCGGTATTGGGAGGCAAACCGAACCTGGGTAATTTTGTCTTCAACTATGTTGCGGGCAATGACCTGGACGGGAAAAGGCAGTTTTGTAATCCAGGGCAGTCCTTCTGCCTTGTCTTTCAAATAGTAATAAGTCGAGCTTTTGTATTCCAGAGCGGTTTCCTTTCCCATATTATTGCGATACCCCACCATGACATGAGGCTTTTTGCTATCCATCAGGTCAATGTATCGCATGGGAGTCTGCCTGTCGGCTGGTAAATCAGAAGACCAGACCAGGCAAGAGGTGCCAGTTCCCAAAAGGTCAGTTACAGTGACCTGTGCATTCCGATTGATAGGAAAGAAAGGGTTGATTTTATGGGCATCACTCCATCCATTACCGGAGAGGTTGATATAAGCGTTAAATGTATTTTGCCCCAGGTAAATGATGTCGGCAGCACCCGTTCCGCTAATATCAGCCAGTTGAATGTATTGTGTGTTGAACTGGTCAGGGTAGTCAAAAACGGGGGCATTGGCCATCGTGATTTTCGCGCTAAAATTACCGTACCCTTTGTTGGCCCAGTAACAAATCTCACCATTGCGCACCCGCACAATATCGGTTAGGCCATCTCCGGTAAAATCTGCCAAATATACCGCCTCACTTTGATCACTATCGGCAAAAATCAAAGCAGGTCCTCGTTCTTCATCGTAGGGTTTAGGGCTGCGCTCTGCCGCTTTATGCCCCAATTTTCCGTTAGCAGCATGCCAGGTGAATACATTTTCTTCCGTCATGACCAGGTCAGGTTGTCCATCACCAGTGAGATCCAGCATTCGTGTATTGGGGTCCCGAAGATCAATACTGGCAGTTTCTGTAAAAGCCTGAAAAGGTTCCCAATCATTACCTTCGGTGAGTTCGAAGAAACCCTGCAAGCCTGGGCGGTTCACTACAACCTGTTTTTTCCCATTCGCTTCCAGGTCTTGTAAGCTGAGTGCTCCGTTGGCCAGTCCGGTCAGCGATGGTTTGGGAATGACCGGTTTGGCTTCGGCCAAGGTTACCCGCCCATCTTCATCGATATCTCCCAGGTTGCTTTTGTAAAACCAGCCTTCTCCCTGTTCGGTCAGGATACCGGAAATTCCTTCTGCATAAAAGTCGGTGAATTGGTAGTTGTTGGTGAGGCCTACAGGTGTATGAACCAGGTTTTGCTGACTGACATTTCTGACTTCAGTGTTCCATTGAAGTTGTTGGTAATCAAATTCTAAGGGAGGTAAAGCTTTGCGAGAATAGCCGATGGGAGTACTTTCCTCATCATAAAGCCGTATATAACCGGCCTGTGTGATTGAAATTAAATAATTGACTTCAGTCTGTCCGGAATCATTAATAGAAGAGCCTTTGTGGTCCAGTTCGAGGGTACGAACAAGGTAATTCCGCCCAAAAGGATGACTGATTTGATCTCCATTTTCTTCATATCCCTGCATGTCAGTCTCATCTTCAAAATGATGAAACATCATGATTCTCCTGCAAAGCCGTTGGGTTCTGATTTCAAAACCAGCGCGAAAGGAAGAAAACGGATCATCACGGTAGTCCCACACATCGTTCTCTATATGCGGCTCAATTTCATGGGTATGCTCTCCATAATCCAGGACCAACTCAAAGAGGTATTCACTATCGCCAGGATCTGATAGATCATAAGGCTGGGTTGGGTCCGGATAATACGCTTGCCTATTTCCATAGGCTACACGCTTGAGATACGAATTGGTAAAGGGGGCTAACCCTGATTTTCTATTTCTTTCATGTACATGGTTAGGGATACTGGAATCTTCATGGATGGAGCCGTCATCATCAATGTTATAATCCCTTTTATAATAATAGCGGATCCAGTTGCCTTTATTGTCAAAACTAAATTCGGGAAGCCATTGATAGATCCGGGTAACGTCTTCAGGATCAGCAATACGAGAATGGGTGCTTCTGCCAAAAAAAGTCACTATATTCTCTTTAGTGGTCACTTTCCAGTAAGTATCATGATCAGGGTGGGTGATCTTTTCAATTCGTGCAAACCCACCCTCGACTCGTGGCCGATACCGTTTAACCTGATAGTCCCCCGATGCAAATTCAACAGGTTCCCAGTCTCCTGCAGTTTGCTTTTGCAGATAGGGTACCAAGTCTTCAGCACCGGAGAACATGAAGATATCTTCCTCATTACCTTCTCTATACCTTGGAAGCTGCTTGTCTGATTTTCTAATGATGGAAGGATATTGCAGAGACCACCCGAGACCAAAAGGGCTGTTGCCTGAGCCTGAGTTGTAGCCAAGAGCTAGTGATGGCGTAAATCCATTTCTCCCAGGGGTTAGTGGGAGTGGAATGGAAAAGGAAGCAGTGCCATTGGCGGCGTTCACCTCAAATTTTTCGTCTATTCCTTTTAAAGCTCCACCACCTTTAGGTAGTGATACAGAGGGAATATCAATTGCGTTAGATTCGGTAGCCCGTTCCTGGGTAAGGGTGTCTAGCTGATTTTTGGGCTTCTTTTGAGTTGTGTTTTCAGCATCTTTTGTATTCATTACACTGGTATGTTATCGGTGAAAATGACCTTCAAGAAAGGTATCCATTAGTATAGGTTGTCAGCAAGAAATGCCTGCTAATAGGATTGTGTAAGAGTAACACCAGCTAGTTGATAAAGTTATGTGTTTTGTGTTTTTACTGTTTAGTGTAGAGCTTCAGCTCTCGTGATGCTTGTTACTCGACCGTTAGTGTGTTTCTACATACTTGATAGTTTGAAAGGTGAATATTCATTTTGTATTTTCAATATCATTATCATACTAACTTTTTAAAGCTCGATTTTAGCCAAACCAGAGATGAAAAGGTTCGGTTTGTCCCGTTGGGGCTATGAAGAGTTGATTGTGATGCTAACTATTTGGTAGTCAGTTTGTTTGTGTCTATGTTTTTAGTTTAAACAGCCTTCCACTTAGAATCTTCTGAATTTTCTTTAATTCAATAATTGGCTGATAATCAATGTGCACTAAAAATTGACAAAGATCCAAATACAATTACAGGTTTTCTCCACTGACTATTTATTGAAAGGAAATATTCAAAATCTGTTAAAAGCATTTTGAACATTTTAAGTTGTTATGAGTTAGTAACGGTGGATAGGGAGGCAGCTCACTCTCCCAAATGATTTTATAGTGCAAGACCGTTAGGCACAACTATAGACATGGAAAAAAATGACATTAGAATAGTTGATAATTTTTTTGCAGACCCTTTATGGATTCGTGAAAATGTTTTACACTCAAAGTTTTCGCCAAATACTAACTCTGAGTTTTCGTCAAAAAAATTAGGCTTATCAATAGCATTTAAAAATCAATTTCGCAGGCAGGTATCCACATACATTGACAATGTTCAGTCGTATAATTTTATTGATAGCGAATTTTGTTACTATACTTTAGAAGACGAGCATATAAATAAAAAAAATGGACATTGGATACACTCTGACAGATGTCGGCATATTGGAATTGTGTTTCTTACTCCGAACATTGATTCTAGTCTTGGTGGATTGAGCTTCTACCAGCACATTGCTTCAGGGGCAACATCTTGGTATGATGTGGAAAATGATCCTGCTAATCAAAATTTGATTTATTCCGACTCGGTAGACTTAACAAAATGGCATGAATACTTCTATGTAGAGTGGAAATTCAATCGACTTGTGATATTCAACTCGTATTATTTCCATCAAGCAAGAGCCTATTTCGGAAACAATATTTTCAATAGTAGAATTACCCTAAATATTTTCTTCAACTAAAACAAAAATAAAATGGCAAAAAAAGTAACCAGTGGTGAAAACAAAGAGAACCCAATCACCAGTGAATCAGTTCAGACCCAATACGCAATGGAGGAACATTCTAATCCAATAACGAATGAAAATGTTCAAACTCAGTACGCTCGCATTATGGATAACACAAGCGACCTAAAAGGTGTAGTCTTAGAAGTTGACCAAATGGTTAAAGATGTTTTTCCAAATGCTTCCGAAGAATCCAGGATTACCTTGATAACTAAACTCATGGATAAAATATAGTTGTGAAATGAAAAAAACCAATGTCGCTTTGATAGCAAGTATGCCTTGGCCCACGTACAACATGCCCTCAATTCAGGTTGGAGTATTAAAGTCATTCATTGAAAGAGATGGGCACAAATGCATTGGAGCGCATTGGTTTTTAGATATTTACAAATACCTGGGACATGATTTATATACATCCATAAGTTCTGAGTACTTAATTGTTGGGGAAGCAATATATTCAAGCTTATATTTTGAAGAGCACAGAGAAGAGATTGTTAAATCAAACCCTCTATTGCAGAAGACCCTTTCTTCTGATCCAACCTTTTTAGAAAAACTAGATCAAAAACATGATGAAATTCTATTGAGATATAATTGGAATGAAATTGATCTAGTTGGCTTTACACTAAATTTTTCCCAAACAATGCCATCCATTTATATGGCTGCTAAAATCAAAAGGTTAAACCCTAAAATCAAGATCATTATTGGCGGAGCTGAAGGGACTTCAGAAATGGGTGCTTCTCTAATAGATCAATTTGACTGTATCGATTTTGCCTGCAATGGAGAAGGAGAGCAGCTATTACTGGAATTAGTTAAATCTGACCTCGTTGACTTAACAAACATTAAGAAAATAAATAGTTTAATTTATCGTGAAAACGGTAAAACTTACACTAACCCTTCCTCTCAATTAGATTCATTGAGAAACTTACCTGTTCCTAATCTCGATGAGTATTTTACTGGACTGGCCCTTAATAACTTAAATCCATATGATTTATCTGTTGTACTGCCAATAGAATCTTCTAGAGGCTGTTATTATTCATGTAGTTTTTGCTCACTAAATATACAGTGGGATGGTACTCGATTTCAATACCCTGAAACCGTAAAAAATAACATCAGTGAGCTTGTCGCCAAATACAAGATTCTTGACTTTTTCTTTGTAGACAACATTACGCCAATAAACAGTAAAGAAATATTCAGTGAAGTTCAATCCTTAAACTTTGATATAAGATTTTTTTATGAGATGAGAGCGAACATATCGTACGACTCACTTAAGGCTATGCATAAGGCTGGTTTAAAACGGGTGCAAATCGGAACTGAAGCAATGTCTTCATCACTGCTTCGTAAATTCAATAAAAAGAGTTTGACTATTCACAATATTCAGGGTCTTAAAAATTGTGAAGAGTTAGGCATTATAGTCTCATCGAATTTCATAATAAATCATCCTAGTACTGATCAAAATGATATAAATGAAACTATCAAAAATATTAGTTACTGTTATCACTTGCGTCCACCAAGCGCTTTTTCAGAATTTGGTTTAATGTTTGGATCACCAGATTACAATAGTCCTAAGGATACTTTTTCTATTAAGGGAAACCATAAAGATTATCGCAAGATATACCCTCGGAAACAATTCGACGCTTTGAATCTTCCAGTCAAAGAATATATAACAAAATCAAAACCGCCAGACTGGTCATCTATTAAACAGATCGTAGAACACTGGAAAAAAACCTACAATAATAAAACCACCCACCTGCTCTCAATGCAAGACGGAGGTACATTCCTAAAGATTGAAGATCGAAGATATGGCCCTGTTGATGTTTTCATTTTGGATAAAACAGAAAGAGATTTGTATCTCCTCATTAGTCAAATAACGCCCTTCGCAAAAATTAAAAATAAATACCCAGACAAAAATGAAAATGAGCTAAGAACTTGTTTACAAGGTCTAATAGATCTCAAATTAGTTTTTGAGGAAGATGACAAATTCTTAAGTCTTGCAATTAGGTCTGATTAGGGAAAAGTGCAACCTATATTTCTTTCATTTCTTCTGTGGTGATAATCCCTAAACCAATCATGTAATTTCTGAAGGTTCCATGGAACCCAATGATATGACTATTCCCATGAGCTCTTAGCTTATGATGAAAGCCTTCATATTCATTCAAATACTCATCATAGTGTTCCCCAACTTTAATTGTAGGCTTTTTGCCTACTACTTTTCCTTTTTCATCTAGTTTTACAATTTCAAAACCTAAATACCTAATTGCAGAATGTCCCTTGTACTTTTTCGGGTTTCCAAATTGAACTGACTTTAAGATTTCTCCTTTTTCAAAATTGATGGTAGTTTTGTGCTTGCTTTTCTTCCCTCCATGTAATGAACCAGTGATTACTTCATTATCTAGTTGATATTCAATTTGTATATTTGTAATCACCTCTTTGCCATAAACATGTATTCTTTTAATACTTGCTTGTTGCAAGAGTTCTTTTCTTTCTCCCTTCAGTTTCTTGCGATCCTCTGTAAACCAGACATCTTTATCTTGTGGAAACCTATCATTAAAATAGTACCCTAGTTCATCACCTCTTACGGAAGATTCTCTCAACACATACGGTTCGTGCTTTGGAGTGGAAAAAAGACCGTTATTAATGATCTCAACAAGTCCTTTATGAGCATTCAGGATTGGCTCATATTCAACAATATGAAACCAATATTTTGCCTGAGAATAACAATAGATTCTCCAATTATTTACCTCTTCAAATCCATGTTTTTTTACCGGGTCAGTGTTTATGTGATAGAAGTATACATAATCACCATTTCCATCGTAAATACTTTTATCAATGGCTGTAGCATACCTGCTATGGGAGATTGGCCCATCCTTTCTTAATTCAACACCAAACCTCCAGTCAAACTCAGAACCATTAAGACCCTTATAAAATCCAAAATCTATCTTACAGTCCCTGGTACCCATCTTTGACTTTTGCTTAAAGATCATTTCCGAACCTGAATAGCTATACCCAAATTTGGAAGCTTCGCTATTTTCGTCTGCGCCAGAATAATCAAATTCTCTACCATCCGCATCATATTTTGGTAAACTCTTCTTATACAAGTGTGTATGAATCATACTCCTTAGAATACCTTCAAGCTCTTCAAGGTTTCCTTTAATGGTGCTGTACTCATCTAATGATGTAATCCTTCTAAGGTTTCTATCTGAATACCAATCATCTTCTTTAACATTATTATCTATACATTTTTTTATCCAAAATGCTCGGATAAAAGCCTTTCCGTGGATCACAAACTGAGATACTCCCGTCAAAAAAGTTCCAATTGCGGTAACGCCAGTAAACGCTGCCAATTGTTTTAGAGACGCAAATAAATTGGTCCTTAACTGCTCTAGTTTATTTTCGAGATTTTGCCATTCAAATTCATTTAAACAAACTGCGTGATGACTATTCCAAAATGCTTTTTTTATAGCTCTGGAGTAATCATTTACCTCACCTATTGGAGCAAGGTGATAATCTTTTATTGCCTGAGTATGCTTCCAGGTGTCTTTAATATTTTGATTATCATTTTGAGCATCAATCAATTTAGATATTGCATCAAATAACATCGAAAACGGATTTTCTTCCTCACCACCAAACACCCAGTTTCGAAGAACGCCATCCATAGCTGCCAAAGAGGTAGCTCCGATCACATCCTTCTTCTTACCTAAACCCCAAACTGCTGTTTGGAGAATGGGCATCATAAAATCATAAACTTGCCTTAAATCATCTTTCTGATTGGAACTTCTATGCCTATACCGATCATACTTCCAGTTTGGAACATAATAGTTCATAATGAAATCTTCATAACTCCAATTCCATCTTTTTTCATCCCTATATCTTGGCCTATTGAAGGTAAAATTGAATGTAGCACTATATTTGTCATAGATATCATCTATTTTATCTGTAAATAGATAACTTAACTTTTCATCGATTAGCTTACCAGTTTTATGTCCCATCTCAGCTTACTGTATAATTTTTAAATAGATCCTTTAAATAATTAAAACTTAACCTTCTTCCCTCACTCCTTAAATCTAACAGGTAGTAGAGCACGTCCTTATAGTTTCTAATTCCTATCTTTTTAATGTCATGAGTGATTTTTTGGTATTGATCATCTGGTATATCTGGAGTAAAGTATTGAAGATCTAAATAGGCGGTAATCATCAATAGAATATCTACTTCCATTCTTTCTACTACAAAAGAAGAGGAATCAAAATACTCTTTAATCAATTTCACAAACTCAAAATAAAGATCATCATCAATTTCGAGTTGAGGTTCTTCAGAGGACTTTTTATATGCCATTTTGTTGATTACCTCATGTTCTGTCAAGTAAGTAATGGCTGCGGAGATTGCTCCTACTATAGCATAGGCTACTGCTTTATTAATTTTTGTTTTTTCATTATTCTTTAGAAAAGTATCCTTGAATTTCCCCCAGTAAATATTAAAGTCTGATAATTGACTTCGATCATACAACCTTGTGTTTTTAAACAAATCTTGAATTTTTGTATACTGGTTTGTATTCAGGTTCTCATGATCTATTAATTCGCGGGATATTTTTAACAAACGAACGGTTTCTCTTACGTGAGACATTCTGCTTAAAAACGAAAACAACGTTTCAGGGTCTTTGCGTAAAATTTCGGCTCTCCTACTAAGAATATCCGGCCGATCGTCGGGGGCGGCCTCGTCTAATTCACGAAATATGGAAAATAGTTCATCTCTATAAGTTTTATCATAACTGTTGAGATCGATTTTTATGCTCTCTAACTCTGTAGAAACTCTATCGGAACATTCTTTTATTTCTGTAGATACGCCCTCAGGTATTGTACCTTCCCCAGCCTTTAGTACAGTCCATCTTTCAATATCCTTTTTCCATTCTAGGTGATCACTATAAAGTGATTCTAACATAGACCGTTCTTCTTTTACTTTTTCAGAGTGTCTTTCCATGGAGTCATTATGTTCCTCTCCAATATGTCTTGGCTCCTTCATAAAATACGTTAAATAGTTGATGGTGATTTAAAATCGAAAAAAATCCAGTCAAGAAGTTAAATATCTCACATAATAATTACTGTCATTTGAGAAAAAATGACATCATATTATGATGCTGGAAAAATACAATTAGCGAGGTTTTGACACTTCTCTAATGCTTATGATATTTGAAGTTACCCCGAACATCATAGTTAAAAATACAAAACATGGAGGTCAACCAGCAACTTGTCAATTACTTTCTTTTCTTCCCCCGTGAAATTGTGGATAGTTGTGTTAATGAATACGGGAGGATCGCTACTAAGTCGATTGTATTGAGATGATCGACTTTTATTTTAGTGTATTGGTAGTCAGTTGTTTGTGTTTGATTTGTGGTGCTGATGATCTTCGAGTCAAGTTATGTAAAACCTTATCCTATTGTGTAATTTATTGATATTTAGTCAATTATGAGATTGGGCTTCTTTGTGGAGTATCACCATTTCATTACCTTATTCTCTTAAAATGCCAAAGGTTGGACATTGATACACTTTTTTATAGCCGTAGCGTTAAATTTTTCGTAAACGTTAAAAGAACTTTTGGCAAGTAATAAGTACTATTGGGAAAGTTTTGAGAGCCTAATGCTAAAAGTTATTAACTTGTAATGTTTGCTGCCCTCGATTTTAGTCGGTTGTAAGCATTTTTAAAAAAACCTACTGATTTAGCTATCAGTAGGTTAGTATTATAATAGCTATATTGGATATAATATGAATATCACAATGCTGTGATGTTCAGGTGTTGCCACTAACTAGAACAAACAATAAGATGACAGTAAATATAATCGGAGCAGGAATAGGTGGTTTGACCACTGCGGTTGCCCTTCAACGAAAAGGAATTAAGGTTCAGGTTTTTGAACAAGCAGCGGAATTGAAACCTGTAGGTGCCGGAATAATTTTGGCTAACAATGCAATGCAGGTTTACGAGAAATTAGGACTAAAGCCTCAAATCGAGAACCATGGAAATCCAATATCTTCAATGAAGATTACAGCCCCTAGTTTATCACCATTGTCATGTGTTGACTTAAAATATTTCGAGACAAAATATAATTGCCAGAATATTGCAATTCACCGGGGAGCATTACAGCAAATTTTGATAGAGGCATTAGAGCCAAATACCTTGAAATTAGGATATAAGCTCGCAGGAATTGAAGCCTCCGACAAAGAGAGTCTCTTAAAATTTGAAAATAGCAAAGAAATAAGCTCGCAGGTTACATTAGGGGCTGATGGACTTAGCTCCACTGTGAGAAAAAACCTGTTTCCTAACACAAAAATCCGAAGTGCATCTCAAGTCTGTTGGCGTGGAGTTGTTGATATTTCTTTACCTCCGAAATTTCAAAATGAACTCAATGAAGCGTGGGGGAAAGGCGAAAGGTTTGGGTTTGTCCAAATTCAGTCGAATAAAGTGTACTGGTATGCCTTAAAGTCGTTCAAAACTAATCCTAGTGAACATTCCGTCGAAAAGTTATCCCACTATTTCTCAGTTTATAATGATATAATCAGAAATATAATAGAAAGCACTCCAACCAAAAATATTCATACAGCAACTATTGATGACTTGAAACCTATTAAAACTTGGTTTAAGGGAAATATTTGTCTTATTGGGGATGCCGCCCATGCAACAACTCCAAATATGGGACAAGGTGCTTGTCAAGCCATTGAAGATGCTCGTGTTCTTTCGGAATGTCTAAGTAAATATGGTGTAATAAAAGCATTTGAGGAGTATCAAAAATTACGACTACCTAAAGCCCATCAAGTAGTGAATACAAGTTGGCAAATTGGGAAGATGGCTCACTGGAAAAATCCAATGGCAACAAAATTAAGGGATCAACTGATTAAAATGACACCAAGAAATATCAGCCGGAAGCAGTCAGAACAGATATTTAAACTTGAAACGGTTTGACAAAATAGTAACTTTTGGGAACAATGTATATGAAATCGTAGCAGCTATCGACAGTAAGTTGTTGGTAGCTATGCTTTTGAATACCTGAACCAAGTGAGTAAACTTACCTCTGCATGGGTGTAGACGTACAAACCCTTTAAGAATAGTTATAGATAACTGCAGCAAAAACGGCCGCCATCAATTTATCGAGAATAGAAAATAAGTAAGCAGCTTCATACTCGGCAGGAATGAGCAGGTAGAAGGATAGTTCAACTATCCCACCTGCCATAATGAAGAAAAGTATCTTATAAAGTGATCTGACATGAAATTTTTTAAATAGTATAAAGGTAACTACGATGTAGACGGAGAAACCTATGACTTGATCTCTGTCATTGGAGGGTAATGATATTTGTTTGGCTCATTATAAAACGACTTGTTACGCCAATAATTTATATTTTCTACCACAGGCTGTGCCCTCACCGACTACTAACCCAATTGAATAACTAACAAAATCATTTCCGGGATATTTTTGAAAGACAATATTGCTCTTCATGTTTTTCGTTTCTGGCATTTTTAGGGATAGTATGGTCATAATATTAATATTAATCGACCAATTAGAATCATTGCACAACAAGAGTTTTGGGAAATATAGATACGTATAACAAACTATGCCATATCAGTGTTATTAGGCATAAAATATATAGAGAATGGAAGATATAGAAGAAAAACAAGTTTTTACTCAAATACCCAGAATTGGTGATAAGGCACCTGATTTTAAGGCAAAAACAACGAAAGGAGAAATAACGTTTTCAGAATTTGCTAAGGGTAAGTGGGTGGTAATGTTCTCACATCCAGCAGACTTTACTCCTGTGTGTACTACAGAAATGAGCGGGTTTGCTACACGAAAATCAGAGTTTGATGCACTTAATACGGAGTTGCTTGGGTTGAGTATTGATAGTATACATGCTCACTTAGGTTGGGTAAACAACGTTAGAAAAAATACGGGTGTCTATTTTGATTTCCCGATCATAGCAGATTTGGATATGAAAGTATCAAAACTCTATGGTATGCTGCAACCAAACGAAAGTGAAACAGCCGCTGTAAGAGCAGTATTTTTTATTGACCCAGCAAAAAAGGTAAGGCTTATCATGTATTATCCTCTGAATGTAGGAAGAAATATGGACGAGATTCTGCGGGCCTTAGAGGCATTACAAATATCTGACCAGTACGAGGTAGCCATGCCGCTTGATTGGAAGAAAGGAGACAAAGTCATTGTACCTCCTCCAAAGACATTGGATGAATTAGAAGCACGTTTGAAAGATGACTCAGTGGAAAAAGTGGATTGGTATTTGGCCAAAAAGGAACTGGGCAAGTAAGGTTAGATTTAATAGTTAGGGAAGTGTTAAGCTTCCCTTTTACTTTACAGACTATGCTTTTAAAAGCCTGAACCAAGTGAGCAAACTCACCTCTGCATGGGTGTAGATGTATGACAATGAAAGTCCACATAATGATAGCTGAAGATCTTTAATTTTAAATGTTCCTAGCTAAGTAAAGCTTGCAGTACAGCATTGGTATACAACACCTTCCGATAATATATTACCCCATTTGTGTAACCTACATTCGTTTTATTGTTGTCTAATGGGCAAACTTA
Source organism: Fulvivirga marina (assembly GCF_016775155.1). GTDB lineage: Bacteria > Bacteroidota > Bacteroidia > Cytophagales > Cyclobacteriaceae > Fulvivirga > Fulvivirga marina. Next base: position 35,903 of record NZ_JAEUGD010000053.1, read on the forward strand.
AAATGAAACAAATGAAGAAAAAATATTATCCTAAATCCAGCACATTAATTATCCTTTTTATTTTTCTGTTTGCACAATCCAAAATCTATGGTCAATCAATAGGTTCCAAGATTGATAGTTTACTAAATAATAAATATACAGACAGCTCTACGGGTGGCGTATTTTTAGTATCTATAGATGGAAAATCTATTTATAAAAAGGCTTTTGGGCTCTCAAACCTGGAGTTAAAAACGCCTATGAAAATAAACAATGTATTTGAAATAGGTTCTCTAACTAAACAGTTTACAGCAATATCTATTTTAATTCTTGCAGAGCAAGGAAAATTGAATTTAAACGATACAATTAAAAAGTTCATTCCTGACTATCCAAATGGTGAATTAATAACCATACATGAATTACTAACTCACACCTCGGGCATTAAAGACTTCACAAAAGTCAAAGGGTTAAATACTATCGCAAAAGAGGATTTAACGCCAAATGAATTGATTGATTTTTTTAAAAGTGAACCGATGAATTTTAAACCAGGAGAAAAGTTTGAATATTGTAATGCTGGTTATATTCTTCTTGGGTATATCATTGAGTTGGTCAGTGGCAAAAGTTATAATGATTTTGTCGAGCAAAATATCTTCAAAAAGCTAGATATGGTTAACTCATATTATGCAAGTCATGATAAAATTATACCTAATAGAGCCTTAGGCTATAGCCAAAAGAATGACCATTATGTAAATACTAGATATATAAGTTTTTCTATACCTTATTCTTCCGGGTCACTAATGTCAACCGTTGAAGATATGTTGAAATGGCAAAAGGCTATAGAAAAACATATTCTAATCAGTGAGGAATCAACTGTTAAAGCATTTACAAATTATAGGCTAAATAATGGAGAACCCATAAACTATGGCTATGGGTGGCATATAAAATCAATAAATGGGATGCCTAGTTATGAACATGGAGGTTCAATTTTTGGATATAAATCAATGGGAGTGTACTTGCCAGACAATGACATTTATGTCATTGCATTAAGTAACTGTGGATGTAATTCTCCAACCGAGGTTACGCGAAAAATAGCAGAAATAGTTGGAGAAAGTTTAAACTAAAACGCTGTTCAATACATGGTATAGTGTAGCGGGTTTTTCAAGCGTTTTGGCTCCATCTTAAATTGTAAGAAATAGCTTCGAACTCCCGCACGCCACCATGTCAGCACCCCGAAAAGAGAGAAGTGGTTGGTGTTGATATGGAATCGGGACTTTTCATTATGCCAATTCTCAGAAAAAGGTTTTATAGCTCAAGGGGTTCAGGAAGGCCACCACTTACAATTCATCGAGAGATTTGGTATGCCAAAACAAATAAAACAGTTATTGGTTTTTCAATAAAAGCTGCACTCTACCTAATAAATCGACAAGTTCTAATTGCTCATCATCGTTTAAGTGAGCTATATTGGATGTTACCATGTCTGAAGAAAGATTATCTAATTTCTGATATTCTCTTTTCCCTTTATCCGTGAGATTGATAATGTACACTCGGTTATAAAAAATAGCGATTGTTTAATGTAATTTGTTTTAGACTACAGTTTATGTTGACGGACATTGCCGTGCATTCTTCAGGGTATTATGACGAACAAAACATAGTGGAGAGATACCTGACGGTTAACTGTAAGTTGTTGCTAATCTGAAATATATATAGAAATTGTAAGGGCAGTGGGCTTGGCAAGTTCAGTTCTTTACAGTTAATTTACAACGAGGAACAACGACTCACCTCTATATATCCCTGTCTTAGCCGAGTGTTAGTAACAAATTAGAAACCATGCATAAAACCATAATATCATTACTGTTAGCAATTACATTTTTTTCGTGTGAACCTCAGAAGGCAACTGAAATTATTGTTATTGGGACCCAACACAAACCCGTACCGAATTTTAACCCGGAGACTCTTTTTAATATATTGGAAAATGTAAAACCTGATTTAATTTTACATGAACTAGATTCCTCGTCTTTTAATTCAAAGTTTGAATTTAAAGATGCTCCCTCCGAAAATGAAGGAATAGCTTCTTCAAAATACATCGAAAAATACCCAACTACTCAATTAAGACCCTACGAATTTGAAGGCAGAAACCAATATAGAATAGACAAAGGAATGCGGCCTACGGATGGGTTAACCCTAAAGTTAGTAGACAGTCTTTATAGAGTTGACTTGTTAACCACGTCAGAAGCTAAAATTTTTGAAGCGTACAGGGAGGCTTTAGAACCGTTAAAAATAATTGCTGCAAAAAGTCCGGAAGCCTGGAACAACTCAATAGCAGATAGCTTATGTGAAAATCGCCAGTTTTACCAATATCAAATGGTTCCCAAAATCACTAATACGCGAGAGGAATTTGCTAATAGATTTTTAACAAAGCCGAATGGGGAAAAAATAAGTTACAGGGATGGGTATCAACTTTGGGCTGATTTTTGGGATTTAAGAAATCAAACGATGGCAAAAAACATCATGATAATTTCTGAACAAAATGAAGGGAAAAGAATTGTTGTCATGGCAGGTTTTATGCATCGCTACTACTTATTAAGGGAATTAAAAGAGTTAATAAAAGGGAAAAATATAGAGATAAAAGAGTTTTATAAAATAAACTAAGAACAGCTACTATACACCTGCATAACTTACTACCTGATTTAAGTGACACTTTTCTGTACTCATACAATGTTAGCAGGGGAAGCGGACCTATTGTTAGCATATGATTTGAAGTGAGCAAGAAATCCAATGGAGCTACTTACTAAGGTAAGTCAGCAATAACCATGTTTCAAGGCTAATATCTGGCAATAGAAACAAAGTGTGGTGTGGTAAGGAAAGTGTAATTGGCCCAAGGGTAGCCTCTCCAATAGGAGTGCTCCCCCTGGAACCATTGGGTTTTGAACGATCGAAAGTTATTTGCCTGGTATATAATTTTTAATGTCCCTTTGGGAGACTAATTCATAAACACAAGGGATTACTACCAGATTCAATAAGGTAGCTGAAAATAATCCACCCAGAATTACTACAGCCATGGGGCTTTGAATTTCATTGCCAGGTTCACCGCCCTTCATTGCCAGAGGGATTAGCGCCAGGCCGGTAGTGAAAGCTGTCATTAAAATAGGATTCAGTCTGTCCAGGACACCGGCTTTGAGTAGTTCAAGGCCATGCATCCCTTCCTTTCGCAAGTCCTCATAGCGAGATACCAGCAATATACCATTCCTTGTAGCTATACCAAACAAGCTGATGAAGCCTATGGTAGCCGCAATACTGATGATACCGCCGGTAAAATACACGATCAATATACCGCCAATCAAAGCCAGAGGCAGATTGATCAGTACAATGAAGGATAGCTTTGCGTCCTGAAACTCGAAGTAGAGTAAAAGGAAAATGATGAGAATGGCTATCACAGCAGTTATTACAAGCAGTTGTGATGCCTTGGCTTCACTTTCAAACTGCCCGCCATATGCTACACGGTACCCTTCAGGGATTTCAATATTGCTATTGATTATTTCCTTAATATCATTCACCACGCTTCTCAGGTCACGGCCCTGAACATTGGCGGCTACCACAATTTTGCGCTGCACACTTTCTCGACTGATGGTGTTGGGGCTGCTCACAGAAGCAACTTTTGCCAGTTGATTTAATGTAGTATGGCCTCCGTTTGGCAGGCTAATCAAAGCAGTTCTGATATTGTTAATACTATTTCGGGATTCTTTGCGGAATCGGACCACCAGATCAAAATATTGTTGTCCCTCATAGATTTCTCCCACTTTCTCACCTGCAAAAGCAATATCTACCTGCTCCATCAGGTTGCCCACCGTCATACCATAAGCGGCTAGCATCTGGCGGTTGGGAGTAACCCTGATCTGAGGAACTTCTATTTGCTGGTCTACAGCTACGTCGGCAATTCCATCGATAGATTTGATACCCGATTCTACACTTTTGCCCAACTCAAATAAGCGCTGTAGGTCGGAGCCAAAGATCTTGATGGCGATGTTGGCACGGGTACCGGATAGCATGTGATCAATACGGTGAGCAATTGGTTGTCCCAAGGTGATATTAACCCCGGGAACTACACTCAGTTTTGTTCGCACTTCCTCAAAGAATTGTTCCTTCGACTTGCCATCGAGTGTAAATGGTACATCTATTTCAGCAGCATTCACACCTTGGGCATGTTCGTCCAGTTCGGCACGTCCCGTCCTTCGGGTTATCACATCCACTTCAGGCATTTCCAAGAGCAGCTTTTCAATCAACTGACCATTTTTATTGCTCTCTTCCAAAGACATACCAGGCACGCCCACTGCACTAATTACTAAAGATCCTTCATTGAACTCGGGCAGGAAACTACGACCTAGTTGTGTTAGCAAAATCAAACTGATCATAAAAGCTCCAACAGTCAACCCTATCACCGTTTTGGGAAATTTCAATACTTGTTCCAGCATCTCTGCACACCGGGCTTGAAGCCAACGTTCTACCTTAGTTCCTTTCACTTGTTTGGTGAGCACACTTTCACTTTTTAGCAAATAAGAACACAGAACCGGGGTTACAGTCACTGCCACAATCAAAGAGGTTAATACTGAAGTAATGAAAGCGATACCAAGTGGCCGCAACAATCTGCCTTCCATTCCGCTCAGGAAAAACAAAGGTACAAATGATACTATGATGATGAGTGTTGCAATGATGATCGAACTACGGATTTCTACCGAAGCATCTTTTACCACCGTGAGCACAGGTAATCGCTCAGCTTTGGGTTTTCGAATGTTCTCCCTCAATCGTTTAAACACATTCTCTACATCGATGATTGCATCATCTACCAAGGCACCTATGGCAATAGCCATACCGCCCAAACTCATCGTGTTGATGGTATATCCTAATAATTTTAATACGATGATGGAAACTAACAGGGAAACCGGAATCGCTACCAATGAAATAACAGTTGTTCGCCAGTTCATCAAAAAGATGAACAATACAATCAACACAAAGAAAGCACCTTCCAACAGTGTTTGGTTCAGGTTGTCAATAGACGCTTCAATGAAATTGGCCTGACGGAATATACGGCTTTTGATTTCCACACTTTCAGGCAAAGTATTATTCAAATCAGCAATTGCCTCATCCAATCTATTCGTCAACTCTAAAGTGTTGACATCAGGTTGTTTGGAAATCGTGAGGATTACCGCAGGAGCAGCATTCAATGAACCATCACCTATTTTGTCAGCAGCTGCAATCTTTACTTCTGCCACATCCTTAACCTTGACCGACTGGCTGTTGATATTCTTGAGAACAGCTTCTTCCAAATGTTCTACCGAATAAGCTCTTCCGCTCCCTTTGATGATGTATTGATTGCCATACTCATTCAAAAATCCACCTGGAGCATTCACATTGCTTTCCTGCACTTTTTTCAGAAGTTCGCCAAGGCTCACACCGTAATATTTCAGTTTCTCAGGATTGACAAGTACCTGGTATTGCTTGTAGTCTCCACCGATCACAATCACATTGGAGATACCCCCAATGGATTTGATTCTTGGTCTGATCGTCCAGTCAGCAAGTGTTCGCAATTCCATTGGAGACAAACTATCGGAACGTACACCCAATAGCATTACTTCACCCATAATAGACGATATAGGGGCCATCGTAGGCGTACCTACCTCAGAAGGTAAGTTTTCTCGTACCAGAGGGATACGCTCACTCACAATTTGTCTTGCTCTATAGATATCAGTTCCCCATTCAAATTCTACCCAAACAATAGAAATTCCGGCAGCAGATGAAGAGCGGATTCTACGCACATTGGGCGAACCATTCATAGCAGTTTCCAATTGGTAAGTCACCAATTTTTCCACCTCTTCGGGTTCCATTCCGTGAGCTTCGGTCAGGATGGTCACCGTTGGAGCCGTTAAATCTGGAAACACATCCACATTCATATTACGGGCTATGTACAAGCCAACTACACTCAGCACTATTGCACCCAACAGCACCATCAATCGGTTTTGTAATGAAATTGATAATATCTTATTCAACATAACTTCAACCTTTTAATGTGCGTGTCCATGAGCAGGAGCCTGACCAGACATAGATGCCATTTTTACCTGATAAGCACCTTTACTTACTACTACTTCACCCAAAGACAAACCTTTGGTGATTTCTACTTCACTGCCATTTCGCTTGCCGAGTGTCACATTTCTGCGTTCAAAACTTTCGCCGGATATTTGGACAATTACTGAGTAATTGCCATAATCCTCCATCAGGCAGGAAGCAGGAACCACCAAGCTTTCAGAAGAAGTACCAACAGCCAGTTGTGCTTCCGTGAAACTGCCTTCCGGCATTTCCACACCTTCATTCACTTCAGCAAAAACTGAGATCAATGGTTTATTGGCTTCTACCTCTTTGCTCACAGACAAGATTTTTCCCCTCTTTTCATTCAGGCTTGACCATGACCCTGCTTTAGGCTGATACCAGATATTTTGAATGTTTTGAAGTTCGGCATTGTATATAGGGCTGACCTGAATCTCCAGCAAACTACTCTTTTGACTTGTAACCGTCACTAAAGGGCTCCCCTGGCTGGCAAAACCCCCATTTACGGCCTGAATGGATTTAATGAAACCATCAAACGGAGTCGTGATCTGCTTGCCTCCGGCGCTATATCCTTTGCTCAATGTTTGATAATTGGTTTTTGCTACCTGGTATCTTTGCTCTACCTGTTCAAACTCCGCCTTAGGTACAATCTTGGAATGGTATAACTCCTTCTTCCGTTCGTATTCCGCCTTAGCTTGTTTATAATCAGCTTTTGCTTTTTGGATCTCTGCACCCAGGTTATTAGATGTGAGACCTACACTGCTTACAGTCATCAAAACCTGACCTTTCTTCACCAGGCTACCTTCTGTCAACACACCTGAGCTGAAGTTTATTCGTCCTGTTGCAGGGGCTACCAATGTTTGATAATCAGAAGGAGCTACTTTCCAAACACCAGAAGTGGGAATGGTTTGATATACCGCTTTTTTCAATACAGCTGCTGTTTGAAATTCCATTTTCCATGCTTGTTCTTTTAGGAACGTGATGACATTGCCATTCTCTTCCTCTTTGCCCAAAGCCTTTTCAGCTTCTTCTGCGGTGGCAAAAACTTGAATTTCTTTCAGCACAATCCGATCAGAATAAGAAGGAGTTTTCAATTCAAAGACCAATTGATGAATCCCTGCTTCTTTTGGCTGTAGTGATGGCCCAAAGATCCCAGGAGAAGAAGGAGCGTCCACGGAATGGCGAATACCCTTATCACCTTTTATCAAGCTCACACTTACACTTCCCTTTCTCACCGGTTGGTGTCCATCCAGTATCGTGAAGTGTGCAGCAAACCGGCTCGTTTCACCTACTACCAGAGCAGGAAACTCTACGAACAATTCAGTTTGATCTGTCCAAATCGTATAATCTATAGCGGGCTTACCGTCATTTGCATGAGAATGACCGCCTTCTTCGTCATGGCTATGTCCATGATCTTCCGCTGATTGGCAGGAAAACACCATCAACGAAAGCAATACCATTATATATCGCATATCAACTTTTAGTTCAAGAATTAATGATCGTGATGAGTTGACCCGTCATCATGTGTATGAGTGCCTTCCTCAGTATTAGTGGAGTCATTTGTTACTGTAAACTCTTCTTGTTCTTGATGCTCGGCATGCTCATGAGAATGATCAGCATCATCATGTGTGTGTGTCTCAGTGTCGTGTGAATGGCCATGTTCTGATTCTGACTTCTTCTCTGAACAGGCAATGGCGAAAACAAAAGTTAATGCGATAAGAATATTTGAAATTTTCATAATAATTTGATTTTTAAGATTTTACAATTGATGTTTTAATATTTGATTTTGCGATATATAAAGTTGGTATTGCATATCTAACATAGCGTCGTAAGCCTTTCGGTAAAACTGAAGCTCCATATAATATTCAAGAAACGACAACTCACCCAACTGATAGGCTTGCAGCAACAACTCATCACTATTGAGCCCTGAAAGTGTAGCCTCATATTCTTGAAATTTGGAAAGCATGATTTGATAATCACTGAATTGCTTTTCAAATGAAGCATGTGCTTGTAGAGTTCTTGATGAAGTAACAGTTTGCTGAAAATTCAGTTGAGACTGAGCGGCTTTTACTTTATTGCGATTACTCCATAACGGTATCGTCACTCCTGCATAAATGCCGGAAAACCGCTCACCTGCAACTCCTTGATTATTGTAACCAGCAATGAGATCGGGTAAGGATTTGTTTTTGGCTAATTTTAACGTTTGCTGAGCAATAACCTCTAGTTGTTTCAACTGAGTCATTTCCGGGTCTTGTACCTGTTTTTCTTGCCAGATGGAATCTTTGCCAGTCAAAAGCAATGTAGTACTATATTCGTCTAAATAGAAGCTTATTTCATTACCTCCATTCAAATTGGTGAGTTGCAACAATGCATTTTTGATATCGCTCTCAATCTGCAGAACCTTAAACTGCTCCTGCATCCACGCTACTTTAGCTTTATTGAGTTCCAGGATACCAACTTGTTCCTTTTCATATAGCTCTTGTACTTGTTCGAACACTTGCCTGGCCTGTTTAACCCGGATCGATTCAGTATCCAATCGCTTATTCAAATAGATCAGGTTCAGGCAGTAGCTTTTGGCCTCTGCAAGTATTTTTTGTCTTTTGGTTTGATAGTCTAATGCCAGTTGATTCGATTGTTGATCGATAAGGCTGCCACGAGCACTGTAAACCGTTGGAAATTCAAAAGACTGACTAATTTGAAACTCGGTATAATCACCCGTGCTATGTTCTCCAAAAGGGAGGTAGTAAGCTCCTATTTGGGGGGCAGGTAAATTGTTATCGGATTTCAACTCAAGTCTTTTGCTCTCCACATATTCGGACAGAGCCTTTAGCTCTTGGTTGTTTTGTTCTACTTGTTTGAGAGTGCTTTCAATAGATGAAGATTGGGCAAAACCACCCAACGACAGCAAGCATCCGCACAAGACGAACACAATATCTTTATACATGTAAATTGATTTTAGGATGAATCAAATAATGAACTGCATACAATGTATGCATCTATGGCAAGGCAATTCTTGCACAGAATAATTATCCTAAAGAAGGAGGGCCACGGTGTGGGTATGCCTGTAAATAAGGCGGTTGGTGTGTTAGTAAGTTCGTATAGAGGGTAAATTTCTGTAAGTCTGAGTCAATATACCCACTTCTGATACTCCAGTATTCTTTTTGTATGATGGTTATAACACCAAACTCTTTAGCAGATTTTGTTGAGAAAGTAGTTGTAGGTGTGGAAGTAAATTGATGCGTATGCCCCGAATGAGAGTGGTTTTTGCTAAGGAGATCAAGTAAAATATTATATTCAGTTGAATTTTCTTCTGAATGATGGTGACTTCCTTGGTGCTCCGTATGAGGTGCATGCTCTTCATTATGCTGATGATGCACATGGGGAAAAGCATTATGAGCCGTAAAAACGCTAATAATGATTAAAAACAGGTATGCTTTAATTTGCGAAGCTTTCCTCATATTTTGTGAAAATAATAAATTTAGAACTAATGGAAAGTATTAATCTTAGCAAATGGCAGAAATATAACTAGAGGAAAGGGGTATTTACGTGACTTTCTCAAGCTAAGGGTGAGTGTTTTGGTAGGCGTGTACTATGAGTGCAAAATATATCCCCAAAATGATAAGTGTTTAAAATTTACAATTAAACTACTTATACAGAATATATCTTTGTGGCTGATTATTAACTGGTTCCAGTTGTTTGTTTGCACTTTTTCGGTAGGAGGGTAACTAGTAGAGGAGGTTGGCTTTTGGGGAGGCATACTGTTTGGCAATTGTCAGGTGAGCCGTTAAAAACATGACGCCTTCCAAGAAATGGAAAATGCTATTATTCAGAAGGTGCATTTACACAGATTTATAAATTAAGAAAGGGGAAAAGAAGTTCCTGAAATGGAACAATCCAAGTTTAATAGACTGATGAAAACCTGTATCAAATGCCAGGAGTCAATAGAAATAGAGACTCGGTTCTGTCCAAAGTGTGGATTAGATCAAAATCAAATAACTTTAGTAGCCAGTTCTTCATTTCTTATTACGTTGTGTATTCTAACAATTGTTGGGTCAGTAATAACAATAGGAAGAGCCCTTCTATATGAAATAGTGGCCTCGGCAGTGGAACAAGACTATTATCGTGGGTGGATATATTTTTGGTCTTCGGGAGGCACCCTTATTGGAGCAATAATGATGCTTCAAAAGAAAATTAATGGGTTATATGTCTATTCCATCTCTCAGGTGATATACTTGATTACTATTGTTGTAGCATCATTTTCATATGGAGATGTGTCCGCAGAGATTGCATTTTTCGTTGCGATGTGCTTTTTCCTTCCTTCTTTGGTGATGCTATACCTGTATTGGCTGAAAGTGGTTAGACAACACCTGAACTAAATTAAATATTAGAAAATCAGACCTATTGCCAGTTAGTCATTGATTGGGCATATGTCTTAGTGCCCTTCTAGGAACTGTGGTACGGCTTGACCATAACGTAAACCTTCACATAAAGGTGTCAAGCTGCTTTCTGCCATTTTATACGATGAATCTAAGGTTTATTTATGAGCCATGCCTCAACATGGCCGCTATCCAGTTTGATTTTTTAAGCATCTGCTTTGACCTTGTTCTTTATACAAACACATGCCTGATAATCTGTGTTTTACATTAATGTTTTGTGAATTCACAGCGTCCTTTTTCATGGCCATATTTTAGTGCTGTATCATATCGGCTTTTAAAAGTTGAAGCAGCCATAAAGCTAACTGATGTAGAAGGTGCACTAAAATGACTTATCAGCCGGAGAACTCGATTTTCCCTTTACAGTGAGGAAGTTAGGTGATAGTTTGCCATTCTTTTCCTTAAAGAATAAAATCTTTTCCCCGGATGTCACTCTCTTTTTAGCGGTGAAAATTGGAATTAATTTCCTTCTAAGGAGTAACTCATCTCACTTCACTCCTGATCATAGTAAATAAGGGTGACAAATAGGTGGACAATTTATTATGAGGCATAAGTTTTCTAAAGCTCTGATGTAATTTGAACGCTTGTATGAAGATTATTAAGTAGTTAACCTAACCAATTGTAGTAAATATGAATGTACAATTACGTCTTTTTTTAACATTTTTATTCACGTCTGTGCTTCTTTCGAACATAGGCTTTGCTCAAAAGGAAAGTCTGATCAAAAGATTTAATCCTCCGACCAGTAAGTTAGATTTAGTAGAGCCTCAAAGGTTACAGAGTACCTCCTCTGACCAAGGGTCCGGAGTTACGTATTCAATAGGTAATTCCGGTATAGATGAAGAACCAATTGTTGGTGGTACAGGAGTTGATATTTCAGAGCGTCCCTGGCAAGTTGCTCTGATTGCTAAATCCAATGGGTTTCAGTTTTGTGGGGGAACAATCATTGATGAAAATTGGATTGTGTCAGCCAATCATTGTATAAATGGAGCTACAGCAGATGCAGTTCAGATCTTTGCAGGGAGCACGGATAAAACTGACTTTGCAGGAGGACAGCTTATCGATGTGGATGAGATCATCATGTACCCGGGCTTTGATAATGTAGGTGGAGGGTACGACCTCGCGCTACTTCACCTGGCGGAACCTTTAGATCTAAGTGGTCCTAATGCACAAAAAGTAGGTTATGTAACCAAAATAGATGAGGCCAACGGTCTTATTGATCCAGGTGTGATCGCTACTGTTTCAGGGTGGGGTACACTAGAGTCAAACGGGAGTGCATCTGATGTATTGATGTCAGTTGATGTGCCCATCGTGAGTAATGAAACTGCGAACTCGCTGGATTATGATGGAAAGATCACGGAGACTATGCTGGCTGCGGGAGATATCGTAAATGGTGGATCAGATGCTTGCCAGGGAGATAGCGGGGGACCCCTTGTGGTGCCCAATGCATCAGGTTCCGGGTATTTACTTGCAGGTGTAACAAGCTGGGGCAATGGCTGTGGAGTGGCTAGTGCTCCGGGGATTTATGCCAGAGTTCCATATTTTGCTGACTGGATTGCTGAGACTACCGGGGTGCTTAATAATCAATACCCAGGCTTGATTATAAGCGAAATAGTTGAGGGTGATGAGATGGGAGAGGATTTACCAAAGTATGTTGAAATATTCAATGCCTCGAAGGAAAGTTATAATCTGGATAGCGTGGCAATTGAGATCTATACGGATGCAAATCATGAATCACCAATTACAATAGCTCTTTCCGGGGTTCTTGCTCCGGAATCTACTTATATAATCTCAAAATTAGAATTTGATCCATCAATGGCCGTTTTTTTCCCTGGAGCCAGTGCCGATCTAATTGATGGGACACTTGATTTTGATGGTAATGATGTAATACGATTGGTAGCAGCGAACGAAGGGTATACTATTGATCAGTATGGAGTAACTGATGCAGACGTAACCGGGGCATTCTTTTGGAGTTATGAAAACTCTATTGCAATCCGGAAACCTTTCGTGCGGAAAAGTAACTCGGGAGGTTTTCTCGAAAATACTTTCGCTGAGTGGGAGTTGAAGTCATATTTACTGTTTGATATTACCCCGGGAACGCATACATCTGCGTTGCCTGCTAATGATGTAACACTTAACTCCATCGCTAATATTTCTAATGGTAAAGAATTTATAACATGTGGTACGGGTTATACCGTGACCCCTGAGGTAAGTATTAAAAACAGTGGTTCATCAGAAATCACGTCTTTAAAACTATCTTTTACATCTAATGTTGGGGATAGCATTATGACTTATGATTTGACGGGTAGTCCCTTGGCAGTGGGAGCAGTAAGCACCATCTCAGGACCAGAAGTGGATTTTGGAGCGTCTGGGGCCTATTCTTTCTCTGTTGAAGTTGTTTCTGTTAATGGAGGAACGGATGGTAACCCAATCAATAGCGCAGCCCTTGAAGTTGGTTTTAGTTTGACAAAAGGATACCCGGTGACATTTTCTATGATTTTTGATGATGAATCTGTAGAAAATACTTTTTTTATCTATGATGAAAACATGGAGAATGTTATTTATGAAGGCAACGGTGGAGAGTTTTTTAACGGGTATGCATCCGGGGAGACCTACGAGGAGATAATGTGTCTGCCGGAAGGGTTTTATAACTTTGTGTTCTATGACCTTGAAGCAGGTTTTTTTGGGTATGATGCAGGTGAAGGATTGCATGATCCCGGAGTGGCCACTCTTACCATTAATTCAGGTACAAATGGCGATGTTGAAGTTGTAGAAGTATCAGGCTTATTTAGTGGAGGGATACTAACTTATGGGTTTAAATTACCTTATGAAAGTGTAACTGACGCCTCTGTTGAAATTGTGAATCCTGTTACAGGGGATTATAGAATGAGATGTGATGCAGCTCAACCGGTTACTGTAGAGGTTAAAAATGTTAACTCGATAGCGATTAATCAATTTAGTTTGAGTTATGGGCTTACGGGGGCTACTACGTTGACCTATGATTATTCCGGGAAGCCACTTTTATCAGGCGAATCTGCCACAATAACATTAGATGATATTCCATTTGCAGAAGGTGTTAATTCATTTGAAGTAAATATAGCTTCAATAAATGGAGGTGCGGACGATAATGCTGCGAATAACTCATCGACAGAAAGTGTTGAAATTATAATACCCGACACCCCTGAGACACTTACCCTGGGAATTACTCCGGATGATTACCCTACTGAGGTTTCCTGGGAGCTTTTAGATGATAGCGGGAAATTGATCGCACAAGGGACATTAACAAAGGAGAGTGCCAATATACTACAGGAAGAGACGCTGTGTCTGGTTGAAGGCACATATACTATCAGGTTGTTAGATGGACATGGTGACGGAGGAGCAATGGCTGTTGCCACTGATGCTGACGGAAATATTATATTTAGAATCGGGCCGAATTATAAAACTGAAATCGAACAGGAATTTTCGTTACCGTTCGTACCTCGTGTAGATGGTTCAATTCAACTGGCCAGCCCTGAAAGCGGAAACAGCTATACCTTTTGTTCAACTTTATCAAATGTCCCTGCCAAGGTACAATTTGTAAACAAAGGAAATGTACCGGTAACTGGGTTTGAGCTTACCTATGGTTTTGGAAACCTGAATCAGACTTATACTTTTGATACGGAGGAAGTGGGGGTTGCCATTCAAGTAGGACAGTTGGCAAATGTTTTTTTGGAGGTGCCTGTAGCAGTAGGTAGTGATTCACTCAAATTTGAGCTGGTTTCTGTTAACGGAGCTAGTGATGCAGATGAAAGTAATGATTTTGCAGGGGCTAATATCGAAGTGGCAATAGATAATTCATTGAATAGTCTGCACGCTGAATATACCACCGATAATTATCCTGATGAGTTTTCGTATGAGATTATAGATGCAAGTGAAAATGTTGTTGCTTCTTCTGCCGGATTGAGTGAATTTTACACTACTATAAAACAAGAATTCTGTCTGGCTGATGGAAGCTATATCTTCAAGTTTCATGATGACTATGGAGATGGCGGTACCGCTGTAAAATTGACCAACGGTCATTCAGGAGTTCTTTTTGATGAAGTTAGTAGTTCGGGTTATACAACTGATGGACAAATCCCATTCTGTTTTGGCTGTGGAGAAGTAAAAGTACCTCTTAATCCTTTAGCGGAAGCCACGGACAGTGGAGTACTGCTGACATGGACGGACAATTCTGATAATGAAGAAGGATTCAACATAGAAAGATCATTGGATAAAGCAAGCTGGAATTCTTTAGGAACCGTTAACCCGGATGTGGTCTCTTACCTGGATGCAGCAGTGACAGCCGGAACTACCTACTATTATCGTTTGGAAGCTTTTAAAGGAGATACAGTTTCCGGATATAGTACCATTGCCGAAGCAACTGCTATTGCAATAAAAGTTGGTATAGCAACTCCCGGAAGCTTAACAGCTGAAGCTACAAGTGCCAAAGTTACTCTAAGCTGGGAAGATAATTCTGATAATGAAGAAGGGTTTGGTATAGAAAGGTCTTTGGATAAAGCAACTTGGGAAGTAATAGATACTGTTGCTGCCAATACCACAACAGCTGTTGATAATACAGTGACCTCAGCTACTACTTATTTCTACCGTGTAAGTGCATTTTCGGGTGGTGATTCTTCTGATTATAGCAATGTAGTTGAAGTAAAGACAGGTGTTGTTTTAGGATTGGGCAACGAATTTGAAATAGGTATGTATCCCAATCCGGTTGAGCGTGGAAGTGTGCTTACCGTGAAGTTACCAAACAAAGCGACTGTAAGCTCTGTAGTAGTAGTAGATGTTACCGGAAGATCGCAGAGTGTGGACACGAAAATAACTCAAAACAGTCTTTTGATCGATACAGGTGCAATACCTGCTAACATTTACCAACTGATTATTAAATATAAAAGTGGAGACATATCTTTTGGTAAGTTTGTAATAAAATAAAAGTAATATTTAAACTAAATGGGGCCGTCTCAAAAGGCTATGGAATCTCTGGTTTTTTCAGGGGTTGACCTGTGAATGTCTTTTGAGATGAGCCCCTAATTATTATCTGTCATTATGAAAAATATCTTAATAATTCTCGTGCTGTTTGCATCATGTAAGGGTGCCAAACCGCAGGATGGACAAAAGAGTGAGACTGAGAATATGAAGAAGCAGTTAAGTAAATCGTGGTCGATTATATCTATTGGAGGGGAAAGTCTTAAGGGCTATAAGTTTACTAAAAAAGCACCTGAGCTGATCCTGGATCTGGAGGACAAAAAACTAAGCGGTTTTGGCGGCTGCAACATGCTTTCAGGGACGGTGGACTTCAGTGAGAACCACCTTAATTTTGGAGTAATCTCTTCATCAAGGATGATTTGCCCTGACATTGAGATAGAACAAAGCCTATTGAAACTATTGAGCAACCAGTCATATGCATACGAAATAGGGCATGATCAACTTATACTTACTGGAGCTTCGGGCAGCGAGATTATAATGAAAGGTAATTAACCAAGCGTCAACCTTTTTCAAATTTAAAAATACTTTCTGTTGCTGAATAAATGTGCAGTTTCATGTCTTATATTTTAACCTTATAAGGTGTCTTTTTTATGGCAGTCTGGCACATGTGTGCACTGCCATGAGTTATAAAGTGCGAAGAACCTCTCACCTCATTCAAGGTAATGATCAACGATGGTTTCCCCCGGAGTTGAAGTACATGTACTTAATTACCCTTACAATAAGTTTTCTCCCTCTGGTCAGAACCTTAGCATGATTAAAACAGATTTAAAATCAATGTAAGGATTCGATGCCGTTACTTGTTCATAACACCGATAATTTTGAGTTGGGGTATGGCCCAACAAAACACTTGAAAATTATTTTCTGGTTACTTACTTGATATTCAGTCTGCTATAGAGCCGTTGGCTTACCCCATAATTTTCCAGGCAACTCTAAAAATGAGGTTGCCGTACTTTTTACGATGGTCAATGAGCAGGCATGACACATTTCTTACCTGGTTGTGCTTTGGTATGCAAGGGTATTTATTTAAAGAAAGCCAAACTTATGAAGCCAGTCACTCAATACACAAAAAGCGGTCGCATCAATATTGCCTATCAGGTATTCGGTTCCGGACCGGTTGACCTCGTTTACATTCCGGGATGGGTTTCCAATATCGATTGCATGTGGGCATGTCCCGAGTTGGTTGATTTTCTGTTGGAATTGGGCAAAGTCTGTAGGGTCATTCTTTTTGATAAGAGAGGGACAGGGCTATCCGATCGAATAGTGGAGCTATCCACACTAGAGGAACGAATGGATGACATAAGAGCGGTTATGGATGCTGTCGGTTCAGTGAAAGCCATACTATTTGGGCATTCCGAAGGAGGATGTGTATCCACTTTGTTTGCAGCTACCTACCCAGACCGGGTGATCTCCCTGATCACGTTTGGGATATTTGCCAAACGAAGGTACTCTCCTGATTATCCGTGGGCACCTACCGATGAAGAACGTCAGGAGATCTATGATATGATCGAAAATGGCTGGGGAAGTGGGGAGATGTACCTGGAGTCACTGGCACCTTCAAAGGCCAATGACAAAGAGTTTATGGATTGGCTGGTCAATTATTTCCGCTCCGGAGCCAGCCCGAGTGCAGCAATGGTACTCACAAAAATGAATACCGAGGTGGATATTATTGACGTATTGGGTTCGGTAAAAGTGCCTACCCTGATGATACAACGCACCCATGATATAGATGTTAAAATTGAAGAAGGGAGATTTATTGCAGAGCGCATTCAAGGAGCTGAATTAGCAGAGTTTGAAGGAGAAGATCATCTTTTCTGGACAGGTAATACCAAGGAAATATTGCGTGAAATGCGAGCATTTATATTAGGTGTTAAGCCAAAAGTACATTATGAAGAGAAGCTGTTTACATTTGTAGTTGCCAGGGCCATTTCTTCTACGCTATTGTCTGCTGATCTGGAACTTATAGATCAGTATGTAACACAATACCGTGGAAAGGTTATACGGCATAATCAGGAAACTTTCATAGCTATTTTTGAAGGACCAAGCAAAGCCGTCCATTGTAGTTTAGACCTGGCCAAGGCCTTTCGGGGAATGGACGCAAAATTGGCAGTTGGAATTCACCTCAAAGAAGCCACAGTGGATGAGGTCCATCTTGTGAGTAGTGAAACTGAAGAATGCCTTGTGGCAGTGCTTAAGCAGGCAAATACCAATCAAATACTGATTACTCAGACAGTAAAGAGCCTTTTATCAGGTTCGGGGCTGAATTTTACTCAAGTTAGACCGTCTTTTGAAACAAGGTCTTGCGAACCCGTTTTGCTGTATCAGGTATCAGATCATGCGTTAACCTATGGACCATTGAACGGTATGCCTCACGTACAGTTGCCACAAAACGATTCATTTCTGGAAAATGTGCTTCAAAGTATTGAGACCCATCTCGATGATACCTGTTTTGGCGTGGAAATGCTATGCAGGGAAGTAGCCATGAGTGAGCGACAGTTGCAGCGAAAGCTCAAAGCCATTACCAATAAGTCTCCTAACCAATTGATCACCTCCGTGCGCCTGCACCGGGCGAAAGAATTCATGCTCTACAGTCAGGATAATATTGCTGAAGTGGCATATCAAACAGGCTTTTCTAACCCCTCATACTTTTCAAAGTGCTTTAAAAAGGAGTTTGGACTGAGTCCATCCTCATTACTTCAAAGCCAAAATTAATGCTTGGTTTTACGGAGATGTAAGGCTACTGAGGATAGGGCTGGTGTCGTCTAAAATGATTGAACTTACCGAAAGTTAAAAAATGCTAAACTTCCGAAAGTTTGGTAAAGCTTACCGTTAAGTGGCACAAGGATAAGGCAATTACCCTTATTGCAGTAATTCTCCCTTTTGGTCCGGATTGAGCGATTCAAAAGTGGCGCTGAACTGAGGAAACAAAATTCCATGAGATGTCATAACAAACTCATTATGAGATAGTCTTATATATAGAGGGCAATAAGAGGGTTGAATTTTTGAAAGCCGAAAATTGATATTAATGAGATCGTCTCGTGATATCTTTTATTGGCAGATCTAACAAAATAAGCGATAGAAGTGACCGAAGGGTAGCCCCAGGAGACGCCAACAAATATCGGTGGTTTGAGTGACGGATGTCATATGAAAAAGGAAAATGATTATCTAGATTCATCGAAAATCAACAAAAATGACTATGAAGAAAAATGAAATAAAGGCTGGTGTTGATGTTGAACAATTTATTGACATAGTGCAGAAATTTTACAACCTCATTATGCAGGAGCAGAGGGAGCTACCTGTGATCTTGCATGAGGTGAAGGACCTACAACTTGTTATTGCCGTTAACCATCAACTGAATTTAGCTAAAAATCAGGTGCATCATACTGAGGTGATACTTCAGGAGATGGGCATAACCCTTCATGACTATGGCGAGGATGTAGAAGTCTTCAAGCAGAAAATAAGCGAATTGATA
This sequence comes from Fulvivirga marina, assembly GCF_016775155.1. Lineage (GTDB taxonomy): Bacteria > Bacteroidota > Bacteroidia > Cytophagales > Cyclobacteriaceae > Fulvivirga > Fulvivirga marina. The sequence goes on from NZ_JAEUGD010000053.1 coordinate 54,887, forward strand.
ACTACCTATACCGATCACAAAAGACAAGATTTATTTATAATCCACTTGATCCAAAAAATAAATCGTCAAAAAACGGTTTATCTGAACCTGCTCATGGACTATGCTGATAGCCTTGAAACGACGACATTAAAAGACTTTTTAAACAATACTCGTAAGGAAGAAAAGGCTACCTCGCGCACACTCGCGAAATTAGCGCAATTACTCAGACGTCGCGGTGACAAATAGCTATTATGCCAACCCTCTGAAGATGCTTAGACTGTAAAAGGTGGTTTTATAAAAGGTAACTAACTCAAAGAGACGGAATAAACTTCCGGACCAGGTGCGTAGCATTAACCTCTTCCTAAAAAATAAAGGATCATAAAGAAAAAAGCTTGAATTTAGAGTGGTCCGTAAGGCTTCATAAGCAACTGCAAATATAATAGGAGTGTGAGCGGTCGGCATGGTCCAGCCATTATTCCAGGTTGAACCACATCAAAACGATAATTTTCTGCTATGGATTTTCGACAGTTTTGTCGTTTGATTAAAAATTAATTCAGTAAAGCATTAAAAACATTTCAATGGAAAAAATAGTCCATCATAAAATATCAGACCTGTATAAAACCCTCAGCTTGCCCTTTGAGCAGGAATTAGATTTTACTATTCTAAGCATCCCGGATATTCACCCTCAAATTCCCTTTAAATCCCCCATTTTACAAGCAGATTATTTTTCTTTTATATTAACAAAAGATGGTTCAGGGGTTTATTATCTCGATGATAACAGGTTTCCTTTCGGTTCCGGAACTGTTTATTTTACGAACCCGGGACATATTAAATCATATGAATTAAATGAATCAAATGATGCCTATATAATAACTCTCACAGAAAACTTTTTACGTGAAAACGTACATTCAGAAATCTACAGTGAGTTTCCTTTTCTGTTGGCCGAAATAGTCCCCCCACAAAAATTATCTCAAACCGATTTTGAGGAGTTTGATATTCTTTACAAGCAAATAGAAACCGAATTCAAAAAAGATTCTAAATACAAAAACAAAATTCTCGGGCATATGTTTTTAGTGTTCCTACTAAAAATAAAAGAGAAATTTTGGTTGGATTACGATGCAATTGAAGAAGGTAACAGGAATTCTCAAATAGTCAGGTCTTTCAAGCAGATTTTGGAGGCAGAGTTCAGGAACGTTATGGAAAAGAAGCAAAACAATGACAAATTGCAGGTTCAGGATTTTGCCAAAAGATTGAATCTACACCCTAATTATCTGAATTCGGTAATAAAAAGTAAAACAGGTAGAACTGTGAATGATTGGATTTCTAAAAGAACCCTGGCCGTTTCAAAGAACCTACTTATAAGTACTTCATGTTCTTCAAAGGAAATCGCCTATAAATTAGGCTTTAGCGAACCTACTCATTTTAGTCGGTTCTTTAAAAAGCACACCCAGCTTTCCCCGGGAGCATACAGAAAGTCAAATAAGTTATAGGTGAATCTTTGAAATTGGTCATTTATTGTTTGGTTGAGGTTGTTATATAAGGCCTCAATATCCCGAACCTTTGCATAGTAAACTTTAGAAGTCAGAAATAATTAAAAAAAGCGAATCATGAAAAGAAGAATCGGGAACAGCGACCTGGAAGTTTTTCCAATCGGATTAGGAACAATGGGAATGTCTGAGTTTTACGGACAAACAAATGAAGAACAGTCTATCAGTACAATTCACAAGGCTATCGAACTTGGTGTTGATTTTTTCGATACGGCCGATATGTATGGTAGTGGGCATAACGAAGAGCTTCTGGGCAAAGCTTTAAAAGGCAAGTTTGATAAAATTACCCTTGCTACAAAATTTGCAAATATGCGTGGGCCAAACGGTGAGTTTTTAGGCATAAACGGTAAGCCTGAGTATGTTAGGCAAGCCTGTGAAGCTAGCTTAAAAAGGTTGGGTATTGATACAATAGATCTGTATTATTATCACAGGGTTGATCCTGAAGTTCCAATTGAGGAAACTGTTGGTGCAATGGCAGAGCTTGTAAAAGAAGGAAAAGTGAGATATCTGGGACTTTCGGAGGTTAATGGAGAAACACTACGAAGAGCCCATGCCGTCCATCCCATTTCTGCTGTCCAATCGGAATATTCAATCTGGACACGAGATATTGAAGAAGCAAACTTGAAAGAATGCCGTGAATTGGGTGTTACCACAGTTGCTTACAGTCCGTTGGGCAGAGGTATCTTAACCGGGAAATTCAATAAAATAGAAGACCCTAATGATTACAGGTATCATTTACCCAGAATGCAAACAGAAAATTTTAATTCAAATAAAAAGATAGTTGAAAAGGTAGAAGAAATTGCGGCTTCAAAAAATGCAAAAGCTTCGCAGATTGCTCTCGCCTGGGTTTTGGCAAAAGGCAAAGATATTATTCCTATTCCAGGCACCAAACGGGAAAAATATTTGATTGAAAATCTGGGGGCTCTTAAAATTGAATTAACCAACGACGAAATAAGTGCATTGGATGAATTATACGGGCTTGTAAAAGGTAATCGTTACGATGACTACTCCATGACCAGTACACTACAATAAAATTGTTAGGTGACTTATGTAACCCATTAAAGAAAAATGTTGAATAGGTCATTTATTGCGGTTACTATTAAAGCTGTTGATTGTGGTAAAGCCATGGGCGGGTTTGCGCAGGGGCTTTTCCATGGTTCACAGCTTTCTCCAGTATATAGCTAATGCCTCATGGTTAAAGTCGTCAGTGATGTTTAATATGCTGTGTTTTCTGCCGTCAGTTATAACCTCGCCCATAAAATGATGCTTCCTGCATCATTCTTTGCAAATCGTTTGATGGCTACTTTTCCTCATCTGGAAGAAGCACCTGTAATTCGACATATGCTTTGCTTTTTAATGATATGACAGGGCATATCTTTCCACTCCGGATGGATGAATACATTTTTCGGATTATAGGGTAATGGACACAAATCACTACCTGATCCTGCTTGAAAACAAACAGCATTCAGATTGATCATATTGCACCCCCTGCTTAATTCAATATCGGTTTATGATAACAATCCAAGTGGCTGACGATGGACATCATTGACTGCAATAGTGAAAAATCAAGTACTTGCACATAGCCAGTAATAAAGGCGATTAATTCAACTAAATTTTCTTTATTATGAAAAACCAACATAACCTAAGTTGTTTTACTCTAGATCAGAGGAGAAAAACACGTCCGTACATGAATGGCCATGGCAAGATAAAGCCCTATAGCGGTTTTATCATTGCCAGGTTTTCAGATCAGTTCGCATATATGGAGGGCGAGGACATCAAGGACTTCGCCAAAAAGAATAAAATAGATAGAATCTCAGCTTTACTGGAGAAACACCCACCAAGATCTGTGAGAAGAAGTATTAAGAGTGTGCCAGTATCACGGCTGAAGGAACTCGAAACTAAAGCCCAAAACTCAGACCTACCGCCTCTTAATAGCCTTTCTAATTACTGGAGACTAGACTACCGTAACTATGAAGGTGACCTTGATGAACTGGTGCAGGCATATCAGGATACATTTGAGATAGAGGTGGCGTACAAGGAATACTCTGTAACTGACCCGGTGATCAATGCAGCGGATGATACACTGGCAGCGCAACAAGGGTATTTGGAAGCAGCTCCGGATGGTATTGATGCAAGGTGGGCATGGACTCAGCCCAACAGCGAAGGTGTCGGGGTAGGACTCGTCGACCTGGAGCAAGGCTGGATACCCGGGCATGAAGATTTGACTGCTGCTGGTCCTGCTCTGGTATTCAATGATAATCGGCACGGTGTAGGAACCTATCTCGGTGACCACGGTACGGCTGTGCTGGGAGAAATCATAGGAGTTGATAATACCAGAGGGGTTGTAGGTATTGCTCCCTCTGTCAACTTTGTGAAAATGGTTTCTCACTACGAAGCCGCTACGGGCACGGCGCTGCATGTAGCTGATGCCATTGTAGCAGCCATTACCAATATGAATGCCGGAGACGTGCTGTTGCTTGAAGTGCAAAGAAATTATTTTCCTACAGAAACAGATAGCGCTGATTTTGATGCCATTCGTTTGGCCGTAGCTAACGGTATCGTTGTGGTTGAAGCTGCAGGTAACGGCAACAATGACCTGGATCTGTGGGTGAATGGTGCCGGTTTAAGCATTTTAAATAGGAGTAGTATGGATTTCCGTGACTCAGGAGCCATTATGGTAGGAGCTTCTACAGCAGCATTGCCGCATAACAGGGCATGGTTCTCCAATTACGGTACACGCATCGATTGTTACGCATGGGGAGAAGAAATTGTGACCTCCGGCTATAGCAACCGTCAGGGAAATACATCATTGGGAGGCGAAACTACCGGAACCTATAATGATGACTACACCAGCACCTTTGGAGGTACCAGCGGAGCTTCACCAATTATTGTTGGAGCAGCCCTAACCTTGCAGGGCATGTATAAGGCCACAGCACTCACTCTTCTGTCGCCCCTGCAAATGCGGTCTCTGCTGGCAGATCCGGTTACGGGTACCCCGCAAGGAGTAGCAGTAGCAGGTAATATAGGCGTGATGCCCGATTTAAGAGCTATTATCGAGAATACACTGGAACTTACGGCTGACGTTTATATGAGAGATTATGTAGGTGATATCGGAGTGGTACCTAGTACCGGAGCAATAAGTGCAAGCCCTGACATTATCGTTGCGTCAGCCCTCGTAGCTGACCCTACAGTAGCTTTTGGAGAAGGTAGTGGTACCGAAAACTCAAATACGCTTGGCTATACGGTTGAGTTTGGCCAGGACAACTACATCTATGTGCGGGTGAAAAACAGGGGAGGCAGCGATGCCAATGGTGTTACTTCTACCGTGTACTGGAGTGAAGTATCCACATTGGTCACTCCCAACATGTGGAACCTCATAGGTACATCAAGTCCGGTTAACGTTCCGGTAGGGGATACACTTGTGGTTACTGACCCGATAACCTGGGCAAGTGCCGATATTCCTGCCACCGGGCACTATTGTTTTGTGGGTATTTTGAACCATTCGCAGGATAGCGCTCCTCCGATTCCGGGTCCTGCCAACTTCGACTGGGATGATTTTACCAATTTCATTCGTAATTACAACAATGTGACCTGGAGAAACTTCAATGTAGTAGATGTTGACCCCAGCGAACCAAATGTTGCCATGGAGTTCAATATTACCGGTGCACCTGACAAGAGAAGGTACTTTGATCTGGAGTTGCAAAGAGCACTGCCTCGGGGAGCAAACCTTTGGCTGGAACTTCCATATAACTTGTATGCCGCAATGAACATCAAAGGCATAGAGGCTAAAATTGATAGAAGGAAGTTGTTGGCTAAAGTACTATTGCCTAACCTTAAAAGGATCAGGCTGTGCAATTTACTACTTCCTAAAGGAGCCAAGTATAAGTGCAGATTCATTGTATCTGGTGGTAGAGGATTCGAGAATGGAGTACACCAGGTTGCCATCAGGCAAATTTCTAAAAAGCTGGAGGTGGGCCGCATTAGCTGGGCCATCAGACCTGAACAGCGTAAACGAAGTAAAAAAGGAAAGTAAGCCCTGATTAATTGACTTTAGCCGCTCGCCCCCTTGTAGCGTAAGTACTTTGCTACAAGGGGTAGCGGCTTTTTATTTATTCAAACAATTGACCAACATGGTGTTAATAAAAAACATATTCTTAAATACTAACCGAATCAATATTCACCTGTTGTATGTAATATGGACGATCGCAGTGCACCTATACTGAATAATGATTGGAAGCCTGTGCGTGCTTTTGGGCTAGTTTTCTTTATCAGGTGGCGTGGTCGTTTTTAAGAGTAAGCAAATTATTATGAAGAAGAAAATTGACAGTTTGCTATGTGACCTTGATGGAGTACTGACCAAAACAGCCGATCTCCATGCCAGAGCGTGGAAGCTATTGTTTGATGATTTATTAGAGCAGGCATCAGAAGGAACCCTGGGAGTAGGGCAGAAGTTTGTTATTGCTACGGATTATCCAAAATTTATAGATGGGAAACCCCGCCTTGAAGGCATTAGAAGTTACCTGAAGGCTCGGAAACTGGATATTCCCGAAGGAGATAAGGATGACCCCGCGGAAATGAAAACGGTCCATGGCCTGGGCAAAAAAAAGAACCAGCTTTTCCATAAATTGCTGAATGCAGAAGGAGTGAAAATATATGCGGCCTCAATCAAGGCAATTACAGCATGGAAAAACAAAGGTTTAAAAATAGCTGTGGTTTCTTCCAGTAAAAATTGCCTGTCTATACTGCAATCTGCTGGCATTGAACAGTTGTTTGATGCCATTGTGGATGGCAATGTTGCACAGGAAAAAGGTCTGGCCGGCAAACCCGAACCAGATGTCTTTTTATACGCAGCCTTCTTGCTTCAAACCAACCCGAAAAATGCTGCAGTGGCGGAAGATGCAGCAGTAGGTATTGAAGCTGCAAAGCGTGGAAAGTTTGCATTGTCCATCGGTATTTTGAAGGAAAATAACGCCCGCATTCTCTTGAAATCCGAAGCAGATGTGACAGTCAGAGACCTTAGCGAGATTACCTATACAGGAGAAAGCATGAGATATCCGCTATCCCTTGAAAAACTTGATCATGCCTGTTTAAGTGAGTACCACATAAGCAGATCATTACAACTCTATGAACCGGTTTTCTTCTTTGATTATGATGGTACACTAACCCCTATTGTAGCTCACCCGGAAGATGCTCTACTCTCACAAGCCACCAGGGAGAGACTCAAGACACTTTCAGAACGGGCCTCCGTAGCTGTAATCAGCGGCCGGGATAAGGATGATGTGAAGAAACTGGTAGGGCTGGAGAATATCTTCTATGCGGGGAGCCATGGTTTTGACATAGAAGGCCCCGGCAGTGTCACTCATCATGTTCCTCATGCCCAGGATATCATGCGGTCAGTGATAAAAGCAACCGCACTTTTACAGGAAAAATTACAAGCCACTGATGGCGTACAAATAGAACCGAAGAAATTTGCAGTGGCTGTACATTACCGTAATACACCAAAGGATCTTTGGCAGGAGGTCAGGGAGGTATGCCAGCAGGTCGCTGACCAATTTTCAAACCTTAAAAACAGTGAAGGTAAAATGGTTATGGAGTTACGCCCTGATGTAGACTGGGATAAGGGCAAAGCCATGGAATGGGTGGCCGGTAAACTGGGCGTTCAATCACCTCAATTTCATTATTTTTATATGGGCGATGACTTCACAGATGAAGATGCCTTTAGAGCCTTGCCAGAAAATGGGACCGGTATTTTGGTGGGGAGCCATGAAGGCTATACCTATGCAGACTACCATGTCAAAGGCCCTGAAGAAATAGACCAGCTACTTACGAGTTTCATCAATATTATTCAAAAACACCGAATGGATGTCTGACTGGAAACTAATATATACCGATTTGAAAAAGGAGCAGGAAGGGCTCAGGGAGTCTCTTTGCGCCCTTGGTAACGGCTATTTTGCCACCAGAGGTGCGGCAGAGGAGTCAGAAGCAGACGGAGTACATTACCCGGGGACCTACCTGGCAGGGGGTTATAACCGGCTCAAATCAGAATTGGCAGGTAAAACAATTGAAAATGAGGACCTGGTCAATTGGCCCAACTGGCTACCCCTGAGCTTCAGGCTGGAAAATGACAAAAACTGGTTCCGTTTGGAAACCAAACAAGTGCTGAGCTACCGGCAAGAACTCGATCTTTCAGAGGGCCTTTTCAGGCGTGAGATGCATGTTAGGGACGAAAAAAACAGAGAAACAAGGATACTAAGTACCAGGATGGTAAGTATGGATAATCCTCATCTGGCTGCTATCCGGTGGGAATTTGAGCCTGTAAATTGGTCGGGAACGGTTATGATACGCTCTGCAATTGATGGCTCCGTAAAAAATGAAGGAGTGAAGCGGTATCAGGCATTGAATAGCCAACACCTGAAAATTATTGAGCAAGGAGAAACGGACGATGTTATTTACCTTTTGGTTCAAAGTAACCAATCCCGAATTTATATGGCTCAGGCGGCCAGGTGTCAGGTATTTTTTAAGAACAAAAGTGTAGCAACAAAGCGGGAATCGTTGCAGGAGGAAGGGAAAATCTCCGAACGGCTTTCCTTTCATGTTTCGCAAGGAAAAACAGTTAAAATTGAAAAGATAGTGGTACTCTCAACCTCCAAAGACCGGGCTACAAGTGACCCGCTAGACAATGCCCTGGAGGTGCTTTGTGACGAACCCGACTTTTCAACGTTGCAGGCAAGGCATTCAAGGGCATGGAAAAGGTTATGGAAGCAGTTTGGGATATCTCTAAAATCCCGGGGGAATTCTCAGTTTCTTTTACGGCTTCATATCTTTCATATTCTACAAACCAGCTCCGTACATACCATTGGCCGGGATGTGGGCATACCTGCACGGGGCTGGCACGGTGAAGCCTACCGTGGCCATATCTTTTGGGATGAGCTTTTTATATTTCCGTTATTGAATTACCGTTTGCCAGACCTCACACGCTCTTTATTGCTCTATCGTTACTACCGGCTGCGGGCAGCAAAAAAACTGGCCGCAAAGGAAGGTTTTGCAGGGGTAATGTTTCCCTGGCAGAGTGGTAGCAGTGGGCGTGAAGAAAGCCAGGTGATGCATTTGAACCCCAGATCGGGTAAATGGGTCCCGGATAATACTTACTTGCAACGTCATGTGAACCTTGCCATAGCGTATAACATCTGGCAATACTATGAGGTGACGGGCGACATGAACTTTATGAAATACTATGGGGTTGAAATGCTCCTCGAGATAGCCCGTTTCTTTGCCGGAATTACTACCTGGAGTGAATCCAAACAGCGCTATGAGATCAGAAAAGTAGTTGGGCCTGATGAATTCCACACGGCTTACCCCGAAAGTAACGAGCCTGGGATCGATAACAATGCTTATACCAATGTGGTAACTTCCTGGCTCTTCTCTCATGCTTTGAAGGCATTTGACATTATTGACACTTCCCGTCAGGAAACATTGAAACAAAAGCTACAGGTAGATGACCGGGAATTTCGAAAATGGGAAGAAATAAGTAAGAAGCTTTTCGTACCATTTATGGAAGAAGGGATTATTGCCCAGTTTGAGGGCTATGAACAATTGCGGGAATTCGATTGGGAAGGCTACCGGAAGCGGTACCCGGACATTAAGCGACTCGACAGGATATTGGATGCGGAGGGAGATTCTGTTAATGATTACAAAGCCGCCAAGCAGGCGGATGTGCTCATGCTTTTCTACCTGTTTTCTTCGGAGGAATTAGTGGATTTATTCCAAAATATGGAATACGAGTTTAACCCTGAATGGATTCCTGAGAACATCAAATATTATGTGTCCAGAACATCCGATGGTTCGACGCTTAGTCGCGTTGTTCGCTCATGGGTAGAAGCCAGGTCAGACCGTGAATGTGCCTGGAGCTGCTTCAGAGAGGCTGTTGTAAGTGATTTTGAAGATATTCAAGGAGGCACCACGCCAGAAGGCATCCATCTTGGCTCCATGGCCGGAACAGTAGATATCATCCAAAGGTGCTTCACTGGGCTGGAGGTGAGAGACAACATCCTTTGGATCAACCCATGCTTCCCTAATGAGATCAGTTCATTTAGCATGCAAATTAATTATCGGGGAACCTGGCTATTCCTGGATTTTTCGGGAACCCAATGCCGGATTGAACTCAAAGATGAGACCGACTCGCCGATAAAAATCAAGTTCCGGGATCAGTTTTTTGAGATATCAGGAAAAACAACAAAGGTTGTGTCGTAAAGCTTAAACAGGGCTGATCCCACCTGAATTTCCGGGAAGAGATACCTGCACCTTTAACCTCCGGTTCGAAGCACATGTGTACCCTTCTAAAAAAGTGAAACTACAGGCTTTTCTCTAACCTCACCCTAAACCCCATCCTAAAAGGAGAAGGACTTATACAAATGGCCTTAGCTGAATAACGCAGGTGCTATTTTAGCTTTGATCAACCTTTCTATTAAAAGCAGGAGCTTCAACACTATTGCCGATGAGCGAACCTCAAATGAAATTGCAGAATCAACTAATTGCCGACATCCTAAAATTCTCCCTTGAGGGAGATGTCCGCAGGACAGAGGGGAGGGGATCTGCCCACCACCAGGAGACCCCTGAACTTTCAAGCACTTACTACCTGCTGTTTATCTTACCTCCTTCCCCGCGGAGACTCTCCCTTCCCGTCCCAGCAGAGTCTCTCGCAGACCTCGCAGGGGACTCTGCGCCATCTGTATACCTAAAAAAAACTTGAATTTCCCTGAAAAATACCCAAGGTTGGGTATTGACATCAATACCAGGCTCAACTACTTTTAGATTTGGTATGTATGCGAATTACTGATGTTGGGAAAGTTCAGGTTATTGGTGTTGGTGGATCATATATATATGTTCAGGGTATGCTAGACCTGATGGTAGTTGTTTATAAGTAATACAAATATCTTATTAATTATCAGTGTTTTTAACGTTTTTGGATGTATTGCAAGTAATGTGCTCTGCACTTTACACATATGTTAGTATGAATTATCTCAGCACATGGACAGAATAATTGAAAGCTTTGTTGAAGACTTTGAAAGTGACTTCAATTACAAAGAAAAAGACAGGAATAAACTTTTCGAGCATTTTTCTAATTACCTGATAGTCTCTAAACTGTATCCTGATAAATCCTCGATTGACAAGATTAATGTTGGAGGAGCAAAAAACCCAGGAATTGACGGATTAGCAGTAATGACCAATAATCATTTAATTACTTCAATTGAAGAAGTGGATTACTTCATTCAGGAGAACGATTTATTAGAGGTAGATTTCAATTTCGTCCAGTCAAAGACAACTTCAAGTTTTGAACTATCGGGTATATCGAATTTTATCACATCTGTTCGTGAGTTTTTTAAAGATGGAAATTTATGTTTTGAAGATGAGTTATTGAACCTTAGAGATTTAAAAAACTATATCTACAAAAACAGCATCAAAATGGAAAAAAGTCCTACCATAAAACTGTATTACATAACCACAGGAAAATGGATAGGAGATCAGAACCTATTAACAACAGTCAAAACTGGGATTAATGATTTGATGAGTACTGACCTTTTCTGTGATGTCAAGTTTATTCCTATAGATGCAGATAAAATAAAGTCACTTTACAGAGAGATAAAGAATAAAATCACCCGAGAAATTTCTTTTGAAAAACATACTATTCTTCCAATGATTGACAAAGTGTCGGAATCATATTTGGGTATTCTTCCTGCAGGTGAGTTAATAAAAATCACGACAGATGAAGATGGTGAGATCATAAAAACAATCTTTTACGATAACGTTAGAGACTTTCAAGGATTTAATAAAGTCAATAGTGGCATTAGAGAAACAATCAACAATACTCAGTCGAAGGATAAGTTTGTCTTATTGAACAATGGGATTACAATTGTTGCCAAATCTTTGAATAAAGTAGGGAGTTCATTTAAAATTTCAGACTTCCAAATTGTAAATGGCTGTCAAACCTCTCATGTATTACATCACCTGAAAGATTTAGTAGACTCTAATGTAAAACTTCCCTTGAAACTGATAGTTACAGATGATGACGATACAATTAATGATATAATAAAAGCTACTAACAGTCAAACAGAAGTTAAAAATGAAGCATTCGAGATTTTAAAACCCTTTCATAAACGTTTAGAGGAATTTTATGATTCATTTTCAAAAGATGAAGCCAAAAGATTGTTTTATGAAAGGAGATCAAAACAATATTCAGGTGCAAAGGCCAGGCAAGAAAAGGTGATAAGTCTTTCTACGCAAATTTCTTCCTACGTTGCAATGTTTTTAAATGAACCCCAAAGTACTCATAGGTATTTTGGAGAGTTATTGAAGGCCTACAACAATAGACTATTTCTAGAGAATCATTCACTTTATCCCTATTATACAAGTGGTCTTGCTTTAAGTGTTATTGAAGAGTTTTACAGGGATGGAAATCTTAGTTCAAGCACTAAAAAGTTTAAATTTCATTTATTATTAATGCTACGGATTCATGTAGCTGGGGAAAAAACCCCTATCAATGTAGCCTCAAATAGTAAACTCGAAAATTATTGTTTAAAAATTTGTGATATTTTATGGAACAGGGAAACTGCGTTAAAAAATTTTAAATTGCTTGAATCCAAGCTTAAATCCACGCTGGATAACACTGACTTATTGAAAAGACAAGCGCATTCAATGAGAGCCTTCACCGAAGAGCTGATACCAACCGTAACAGAAAACAGAAAATTCGGAAAAGTTACATATTATAACAGCACAAGAGGTTTTGGGTTTATAAGGATTGATGGTACAGATGATGATGTCTTCATTCATTATACTGAAGTTATGAAAGCTTTTGATGGACTGACCCCATATGCAAAAAGTTTCTCATTTGACGTGTATGAATCTGATAGAGGGCCTCAAGCAAAAAACATGGAATTAATATGATAATCATGTTAACATAACATATGAGCCATAGCAGTAAATATTAACTATATTTTAGACAACTTAATTCAATCGTAATGTCACTGCTTTCATCATATGCTCAAGCGTATAGTCCACTTGCGGATTTCTTTTCAAAATCCGTGTCGCGCAGGCACACCCCTAGCTCCAGTCTGTTTTAGACTTGTGTTAGAACAATGAAAAAGAGAGTCTGAGACATGGCAATTTGAGATTGAAACTTGGCAAGTAAGTACTTCAATACCAAAATAACATAACAAGAGCTGCCTCCCCGGCAGCTCCATAAAATTCAACACTTCACTAATTTCTCAAGACTTTCCCACAAAATCTTAAGATTAAAAAGAGCCATCTTTTCGGTGGTATCAAGAGATAAGTCTGTATGATACAGCGCAAAGTCATGAACCATTTTTAAAGAATCAATTAACTCATCAATTCCCTGAAACTTGATTTTGTGCATAAATTCAACCTCTGAAGAATTTAAGGGCTTAAAATCCATTGAAGGATTAGGGTGATTTTCGCCTTTAAGACAGGCAACTTGACCATTTGGGTTTCGCATAGTGTAAATGGATTAAATTGAAAATAAAATAGGAGAAGTCACTGCGAAACCCATCAAAGCGACGCCTTGAACGGTCTTCGGGACTTGCACCCGTATGCTTCTCCAAAATCTTCTGTCTGATCCGTAAATTGGGGATTGACGTCATAATCGTTAAAAATCTTAAATGGGTTTCGCACTTCAAATATACAACTAAAAGTAAACTGAGGGAAGAAAATGTTAATCGTAGTACGTGCCTAGCACAAGTCTGTTTTAGACTTGTGTTTAAAGAATGGGTTGGTACAGGGATTTAAGGATTATTTTCTGTTTTTATAATAAATTAAGTCTCCAGTGATAAACGTATGGTCAGTCAATACAGTCTATATATACTCACTTTCTGGGCAAGGTCCACTTACTGTCACCTACCATAGAGTTTAAATCTGCACTAAAAATATTGCAGATATGAGAGCTTTTTACTGAATCTGATTTACCTATTTGCCAAAAAGGATCTCTTGAAGTAAAATAGCTGATATTGAAGTAGTATCTATCATTTAGAAGTGCTATATGGTGTACGTGTCCTTCTATATCTATATTTTTTTGCTCTTCATTATCGAAAATAAATAGTTTGGTGATCATTTGCTCATGTTGGTACCACAATACAGACTGTGTTCCATTGCTGAAGAATGACCACTCATCAATGTTGTTGTCCATTTTAACAGAATGCAGTTTGCGTTTTTGTAAATCATTTCTTCGAAGGCTATAAATATTTAGGTTTTTACCATCAAATGAGCAAAGGAAGAAAACCCCACCTACAACGGTGGCTCCTTTGATTTCCTCTCCCAGAGTTAAGCTTTCTACCTTATCATCTGAATACCAGTACAATGTTTCATTGAGATACCCAAAAATTATATCTTTCCCTTTATAATTTGAATAGCTCAGGGTATTGAAAACACCATAGTCAAGGATTTGTTGTTCTAAGGGTAATTTACCAACCCCCTCATTGTATAGATAGAACTGATTATTATAATCCTTGAACAACAAACCCATGGAATTTGTCTCATTATTATATCCCATATCCCTCACAAGCATAGAATCTATACTCATTATGCAAGTGTTAGGGAGTTTTTTAATATTAATCTTATCAGAAAACTGGTAGTTAATTTCAGCAAAATATAAGTTATCACCCCCAACTTGAAAATCTGTAATGACAGAGGACTCAAAAAAAGTTTCTTGTGATAAGGTTTGAGCATGAATACTTGCGCCCATGCCCGCGTATAAAGTAGCAAAAAGGAAGTTGATAATGAGTTTGCTCATTCTTTCTTTGATATATTTTGATAATCTATAAATTGGTCATTTTGATTGGGAATTAATCTTTCTGCTACTTCAATATCAGCTTGTAAGTCATAGGTGTCAAAAGTTCCAGACCCGTCATCCTTAAAATTGGTGGTCTCTTTGTTCTTAAAAGTTATGTTTTCTGGCGTCACTCCTAATGTATTAAACAATTTTAATACCACCCCTTTAAATTTAATAGAACCAGCTATGTCAGTCACTTTATCCTTGTTTTTTCTATCTTTCAAAATTTTTGTCCCAGATTTTAATTCAGAAAAATCAATCTGAGCATTATTTTGAAGTTTTACTCCATGTTTCCCCAAATCCAATCGTATCTTATCTTCCTTTAAACTGACAGTAAGTTTTGAATCAATTATCTCAATTTGATCTATTTTCTCAAACTCTGTTTTTTGATTTGCAAACTTATTTTTAAGATCTGAATCACTCTCAATTAAGGCAACAACATCACTCCCGTTAAGTACAATGTGTTGTTTTCCTAGTGCTATTAAAAGCTTTATTTTTTTAATTGGCCTATCCTTTGAGAGAAGCGTTTTAAGTTCCGAAGATGTTAATTTTCTAGGTTCCTGCTCACTTTTAATATCTTCTTTGTCTGGATTTTTTTCCGAGGCTTTTAGCTCTAAACTTCCATCAGTCATATGATCCGTTGCGTTAGAATAATCTATCCGCATCATCTGGATTATATCATTTAAAGAAGCCCTTCCTACGGAATTGGAAGAAGTATTTGATGAAGCCCTAGGAACAAAATCTGCTGTACCTACTATGCTAGTGGACCGCGAATCTCGAAACAAGTTATTCTTCTGTAAATTATCAGATTTATGACCAGGCGCTGATAATGAAGACTGTTGCTGTTGATGATGCTCACTCATAACTATTCAGTTGCATAACCATTCAGTTGCTTTTTAATCAATATTAAATATGGGGAGACTGCGTTAAATTTAGGGGCGGGTAAATATAGTTTTTTTTTCTATTAAACGAATATTTATGCTCTTGGTAAATAGGAATCACACTGAGAAAAACAAACTCAAAATAGATAAAAGCTCACAATACAATCAAAACACAAGTCTGTATGATACAGCGCAAAGTCATGAACCATTTTTAAGGAATCAGTTAGCTCATCAATTCCCTAAAACTTGATGTTGTGCATGAATTCAACTTCTGAAGAATTTAAGGGCTTAAAAATCCATTGAAGGATTAGGATGATTTTCGCCTTTAAGACAGGCAACTTGACCATTTGGGTTTCGCACTTCAAGTATACAACTAAAAATAAACTGACAGAAAAAATATCTGTTGTAACACACTATCAATTGGTATATCGCTTTCGTCAATTGAAATGGCACTTACATACAATTGCTCTCACTTAAATTTCAAAGTCGTCTTATACTTGACCTAACAAATTTTTAAAACCAGTATCAAACAGTTATAAGATGAAAAATGTAAGAAACCTATTTAGAATTTGTGCCATAGTGGCTGCTTTCTTTCTCACAAGTTGTGAAGATCAATTTGTAGAAGAGCCTAAAACAACCTTAGTTGATCTACCCGCTCCTAATGGTGAAATTAGAGGATCGAAGGATGCCCGTGAGATAACAGATCAATTATATTTAGAATTTTTTGAATGCACTTATTTTAACGGATCCTTTTTGGCGCCAAAGCCCTGGGTTATGGGAGATGTATTATGGCTTGATGACGATAAAACCCCTTTCCCTCAAAAAGACGTTGTGCCTTGGTATCTGGACAATGCCACCATATATGCTTATAGAAAATTACAAAGTGACCCATATCCCACCCAAAAATCGCTACGCGTTGGCACCGGTGGATATGCTTACATGAATTTTCTAAGACCAGGAAACAGTTTAGGTCTTTATGTCAATTTAGCAAAAGACGTAGTCAACGATGGCAAAATGCAACAATTTAGCATCTATGCCTTTTATAACGATGCCTGGCATTTGGCAAAATCAGGGATTATGATTGACTCGCATAACCCTACAAACATTACAGTAGATAATATCGATGCTGGCACTGGCCAACCGATATCGGTCGCGCTTGTACTTGATCCGGATAATACGATGCCATTGGACTTTTCGTCATTTTATTTGGAAGTATTGTAACGTTAATCCACCTCGGCTAAAGCAGCCCTCTCTCAGTATACTGTAAAAACACTGGAATTGAGGAACGCTATAAGTTACAAAAAGCAGTCTGAGAAACTGAGCGATGGCGAAGTGGACAGGCTGCTTTTTTGTTTGAGTGGCTAATTCGGTTCGACTAGTGCCACCCATTTCGGTGTGTTAGTGCCAGTGATTTCGGTTCAAACTGTGCCAGTCACAAGAAGCTAAAACGGTTCGATTTGTGCCAGTGATAACGGTTCAATTAGTGCCACTTTGAAAGATCCATGTGTCATCACTTCCCAGAAGAGTCTCTCGCAGACTTGCAGAGGCGCTGCGTCACCAGGAAAAGCCAGTTACTGAAGGAGATTAGCTTTTTTAAGAGCATTAAAAACTGATTCTAACGAAGACATTTGGGGTAATCCCCAGCGACTTTTGATCTACCTCCCTTATGGATCCACTGTCTCCAACCTGAAAGTATGTGTTTACAATATTTTTTCTATCCAGGATGTTCCAAACGCCACCACCTGCCTGGGCTTCGATTTCCTTACCAACCTTAAAATTATACCGTGCTGAACAGTCTATACGAACATAATCATCAAGTCGGTAGCTATTAGGTGAGTCGTAAATCACCTGGTTATCTTTAATTTGTTCGGGTACCTGAGGCTTTGTGAATGGTTTACCTGTGTGAGCATTGGCCCCTACAGAAAATTGAAAGCGCCTGGTCTGGTAAGTGGAACCCAATGTGGTGGAATGCCTGATATCCAAATTATTGGGGAATTCAGGCGGGCTAAAGTTTTTAAAACTAAAAGTGTTTCGCGCGTATGAATAACTTAGCCACATACTTAGCCTCTTAAATTTCTTATTCATAATAAAGTCAAAACCTATGGCATCATACGTTCCAATTGACCTGACAAACTGGTATTGGTTCTGAAAACCCTGGCTGGAAGATATAATGCCATCAACCTTTTTATAGTAGCCGTCAACACTTACCAAAAACCTCGGCCGGTTATACTGCAAGCCGAGGGATATCTGCTTACTTCTGATCAAAGGGACGTCATTGTCATTGACCAGTATCCACCTTCTCTTTTCAACACCTAAAAAATCAGTCTGCAAATCAATGATCTGTGTGGTAACCTGGCTTTTTAGCTCCCCCAGTACCTCCACAGAAAGGTAAGGTAAAATTTTCTGACTAAAGGCTAAGCGAGGCTCCAGCCTTACTTTATCAAACTTCTTAAAATAGTTGGTACGCAGCCCGCTTCTCAGGTTGGTATTTCCTGAGTTGGAACTAAAAGTAGCTTCCGCAAAAAGGGAATGGGTTTGCACTACTTCTTTTATATACCTTCGGAATATTGGCTTATTAATGTCTTCCAGGTTTCCCACCCCAATCTCCGAAAGCTGATAACCGGTAAGAATATCCATGTTTTTGGAGAGAGATACCCTTGAGTCCAGCTTAAAACCGATGTCCAATATCTCATTTTCCTGGATCAGGCGCTGGGCGTTTAACACATCAAAATTTATAGCTTTCAGGCCATAAGACGAGAGATATGCCTGAGCTGAGGTTTTTACTTTTTTGCTCCATAAACGTTCGTACACCACATTTGAAGCCATGCTTCTTTGCCTGAGACTACTGGTCTTAAACTCCGTCTGACCATCCATGATGGCACTTTCCTCATAGGTTATTTTATTGTTGATGCCCAGGAAATTAAAACGGAGCTTATCTTTTTTCGTGATCTCTGAAGTAACCTTCAGACTGGCATCATAAAAATAGAAGGCTTCATTGGACCCAAAAACCTTATCGTTTGATGCATTAATAACTTCCGTATTACTAAAAGTACGCTCGAAATATTGCCGGTAAGTAGATGTTTTTACCACATCAGCGATGGATCTTCGGCCCCCTACTTCAATGGAAGTTTTATCAGATAAAGGCACTTTTACAAAGGCATCTGCATTGATCAGGTTAACGCCCACACCTCCTGTAAACTCTTCCGCTACGTCATTGTCCGTATGAATATCTATGGTGCTGGAGACACTTTCTCCCAAAGCGGCACTGGTTCCATTTTTAATCAGGTTAGCTTCTTTGACCAGGTAAGGGTTAAATACGGATATCAAACCAAAAAAATGTCCGGGTTGATATATTCTGATACCATTCCAGAGCACCAGGTTCTGGTCATTAGTACCGCCTCTTACGTTGATATCGGAAACTGTCTCATTGATACTATGAATACCGGGCAGCGCCTGTAGTGTCTGTAGCACATCGGGTTCTGTAAGGCCGGGCAATATTCCCAGGTTTTCGGTATGGATAGTGAAGGAGCCATCTACTTGCTTGGTTATTCCCTCGGTAATGTAATTACTTACCACTATTTCATTCAGTGTAGTTACTTCCTGTTTTAAATACAGTTTGGTACAAGGGGTGGCTGATAAGATACGGACAGGAACATTAACAGGAACATAACCCAGGTGCCTTATTAAGGCAGTATCTTGTGAGGATAGATTTTGAAAAGTAAACTTACCGGCTTCATCACTTACTGCGAAGCTGTTTCCGGCTTGTATAGTAGCACCGGCTACTACCTCTCCGGTCGCTACATCGACTAATATGGCACAGATATTATTTTCTTCTGCTTTTGCCCGGCTTATTGTAATAAAACGGTTATTGAGTTGCCGAAATATCAGACCGGTTTGTTGTTCTAAAAACTGAAGAGCCGATTCAAGTGATGAATCTTTTGGGGGATGGACAACAAAAACACCTTCAATGTTTTTGTCTACATAGGTGAAGGTGACCTGATACTGTTGTTCCAGCTTGTCTAGTATGCTATGGAGTGGTACTTTTTGCTCCTGGGCGTAACTGCTCAGCGAAAACACCAGCAACAAAACAAGGGTAAAGCCTTTATTCACCGTTACTTTTCAAAATTATTTTTTGATTGTCTAGTATTTCGTACTCCAGATTTAAGGGGTAGGCGATAGATTTCAGGGCCAACGTAAGGTCACCATGAGTAAACTTGCCCGTAAAAGTCTGCCCCAAGGCTATGCCTTCAGTAACTACTGTTACACCATATTGTCTTTCAAATTCGTCAACCACTTGAATGAAAGGTACACTTTCAAAAGCACTTTCATTTCCAATCCAGGCTGGTGAAGCAGCAAGGATATTAGCTTCCTGAAAAAGCTGACCGTCTACTAATCTGAACATATGCTTTTGCGACAGTTTCGCCTCATGGTCACTGGCAGATACCTGCACCAAACCTTCAAAGCACACCACTTCAAAAAAGTTTTCACGATCTTTTACATTAAACTGGGTACCCAGAACGGTAACCGTACCAGATGATGTTTCCACACTAAATCTGGAACCTTTTTTTACTTTAAAAAAGCCTTCACCATGGAGTTCAACTTCACGATCCTGCTCCCAATTTCCCTGGCTATAAGAAATGCTTGAAAGTGCATTGAGTATCACAATGGATGAATCAGGAAGTACCACCTCTTTTCTATCTGCGAATGAAGTTTCGATAGTGACTTCTGCTGAATAAAAGAAATAGAAATACACGCCTGCCATGACCACAAGTGTCGCGGCAATTTTCATCAGAGAATTAAACCAGTTAACGTGGACTGTTTTACCTTGCGCACGCTTTTTATTTGCATGGAGTTTTTCCAGCTCCTGTTGAGGATTATATTCAGGGGCCTTAAATGCTTGTAATGCATTGGAGAGCTTTTCCAGAGCATGGTAGTCCTCTGTTTTTTCAAAAGCCACTTTTTCCTCTTGCGTCAGTGTGCCCTCTATCCACTTTTTTATGTATTCTTCTTTTTCCATTATTTATGCTCAACATTATTGTAACAGATAGAAGGTCAAATCTCCTACTTGCTATTCAAAAAAAAATTCAAATACCCTCAACTTTCTCTCTGAGGATAGCCAGTGCCGTATATATTCTCTTCTCTACGGCCTTTCGCGAGATCCCCAGCATATCCGCGATTTCCTGGTGCTTCTTACCTTCCACTCTGTTCAGTAAGAACGCGACACGCTGCGCTTCTGTTAAACTTTCCAGTGCCTGCTGAAGCTTATCCATATATTCATTTCCTTCCATGATATACTCAGGCGACTCGGGTGTATAGCTTTTTAGCTCATTTTCCTGTCGATACTTCAATACAGTCTTTTTCTTAGAAAGCTCATTCAGCACCTGATTACTGGCAACCGTATAAAGAAATGATTTCGCCTTTTCCGGCGATACCTTTTTACAGTTATTCCAAAGCTTGATAAAGGCATCCTGTACCATATCATGCGGATTGTTATCAGCACCATATTTATAATATAAAAACTGATACAATTCCCTGGACAGCTTATTAAAAAGCTTATTAAATACACCTTCTTCACAAACATTTTCTCCCATTAGTAGCAGTGGTTTGGAATAAAAGTAAAAATAAAATTTAAAAAGTAGGTAGGAATTTTTGAGGGCAATCGGTTCTAGGTATGAATGGCTTGGAAAAGCATTCAAAAAAGTAAGGAGCTGTTTAATAAAAATATCAGACCAATGAAATTAAGATTCCTTTCAATGTCGCTTTATTTACTTCTACTATTAATATTACTTGTTGCCAATGGCTGCCAGGAAGAAGTAGAAGAAATTACACCTCCCCCAACTAAGGAGGCCTTTAATGGTAGCTCAGCGGTGTCAGACCTAATCCGTAGGGTAGCACTCAGAGATGGGTCTTATGATAATATCGTTGATGAAGCAAGCTGTATTTCCATTGTTTTACCGGTAACAGTAGTTGCAAATGGCGTTGAAATCGTAATTGAATCTGAGCAGGACTACTACCAAATAGAGAAAATATTTGATGAAAGTGAGAGTGATGAAGATGATGTTGATATTATTTTCCCTGTTACGGTCACATTAGCAGACCATACCCAGGTTACTATTACCAATGAAGATGATTTTGAAGCCCTTGTAGACCAATGCGAAGAAGGGCTGGAAGATGACGATATAGAATGCATAGACTTTAAATACCCTCTGGAACTGGCACTGTACGACTCCGATAATCAAAAATCGGATGTTATAACCATCAATGATGACGAAGAATTCGAAGTGTTTGTTGAGCAGTTGGAAGACAGTGACTACGTCGGTTTCAACTTTCCCGTCACGCTTATTCTGTCAACTGGTGAAGAAGTCCAGGCTTTTGACAACGAAACGCTGGAAAGTATCATTGAGAGTTCCATTGACGACTGTGATGAAGACGATGACAACGACTATAATGATGACGATGTAGATGATTCAGGTCTATTAGCCGTACTATCCGGCTCTACATGGGAAGTCACCTATTTTTTCACTACCACAGATCAAACGTCTGCATTTGAAGGCTTTCAGTTTATACTTCAGGCAGACGGATCGGCTACATTAACTGATGGTTCCACCACCTATGAAGGAAGCTGGGAAGCCAGTGGAGATTCTGGCATGTTGCAAATCGAACTCGACTTTGATGGACTGCCCCTGTTAGATGAGGTTGGTAACAGCTGGAAAGTAGTTCAGTATTCTGACACGCAAATCGAGCTGGAAAGTGTAGAACCAAATGATGGTGTAACCGCAAAAATGACCCTGCAGAGGGTGTAGATATTTTTTAATTAAATAATACAATTATGAGAACTATTACAAAATTGATTTATCCGCTGTTCATTTTTTTAGGATCCTTGACGATGCTGGCAGCATGTTCTGATGATGATGGAGACAACCTGGCACTGGCGGGCACATATACCCTTACAGAAGAGAGTGTAACTGGTTGTATTGATGTGGCAAACAATGGCACAGAGGCCAAAGGTTGCACAGCTACAGATTGTGAAACACTAACGATAAGTGGAGATGGTACTTTTAGTGTTATCGAGATTGATAACGGTGTTACAACAACTGAAAGTGGTACATATTCAACGAATGGAAATCAAATCACATTTACCAAGCTGTCAGGAACTACGCCGGATAGTGACGTAGCTACTTTTGCCCTCTCAGGTTCTAGCCTTATTCTGACATTTGCGGAAGACTCAGATTCATGCGTCAAAGTGGAAACCTATATGCGGGCTAACTAAACATTAAAATAAAAACTAAAAATTAAATTAAAACTTAAATAAACTGTACAAATGAAACAATCAAAAAAGATTACAATTTCTATGCTCTTGATGGCCTTTGTAGCATTTTTATCGAGCTGTAATAATGATAATGACGAACCATCTCTATCACGCGTGCAATTGGAGATGAAAGCTGCCACCAGCCTGTCTACAATATCTACCTCTGGTAGAATGATGGGTACCGGACTCATATTCGATGAGGTACTGATAGGGGTTACCGAACTTGAATTTGAGACTTTGGAAGAAAATGAAGCAGAGCAGGAAGCTGATGACCTGGATGGTGAAGAAGGTGATGGAGAAGATGAAAATGATGAAGTTGAGTATGAGGGCAATTTTACAGTTGATCTTCTTTCAGGAACGGTCACTCCTGATTTCGGAATTGCAGATGTAGCCCCAGGTCTTTACGAAGAAATTGAGGTAGAAATGGGACCTGTTTTGGAAGGTGGTAACAGTATCTTCATTGCTTTCCGATACCCTACTGGAAATGGAGACACCTTGAATGTTGAATTCTCAAGTACTGAGGAGTTCGAACTGGAAATTGAAAACGAAAACGGTTTCTTACTT
Source organism: Fulvivirga marina (assembly GCF_016775155.1). Lineage (GTDB taxonomy): Bacteria > Bacteroidota > Bacteroidia > Cytophagales > Cyclobacteriaceae > Fulvivirga > Fulvivirga marina. The sequence continues at coordinate 78,005 of NZ_JAEUGD010000053.1, forward strand.
GATGGTGGTTCTGTTCACCAAATGATTGTGCAGTTTGATCTTGATGCATTCTTCAATAGCATGGACCTTAGCCAGGCGGTTGCTGATGGTGATGGAGTTATCAGATTAAACGGCAGCTCGAATTCAGGAATTGCAGATTTGATCGAGTCCAGCATAGACAATGCTTTTGATGCTGGTGAAGATAAAGATGGTGATGATGAAATTGACAACGACTAAGTCTTAAGATAAGGGTAGTGTAAGTGAGGGGCCTGAGCAATTATTTGCAAGGGCCTCTACTTTTTTAAGAGGTTATTATAATACTCTCCCTTTTTTTGCCCAGTAATCAGGACTTGAATTCTAGTCATCGTCCTCATCAACATGCCTATAGTCAATATTTCCGCTGCGAATTTCCGTATGACGGATCTCCCCGCCACTAGTGCCCACTTGTTTTGCAAGTATGCAGGTTCCGACAGACAGAATTAGAACCATAATGTAAAGAAGCGATACCATTTTTGCTTTGAACAAAGCAGATAGCAGGGTTGCTAAAGATAAAGCACCTAATATCAGGACTATAAGTAGAAATATTTTGCCAAAGCCCTCGTGTACCTCAATTATACCTTCTGTTACGCCAGGTATTTCTTCTACGATTTCTTCTGCCCCCTCTCCGGTAAAATATGTCGGTATGACCGTAAGAGAAGAAAAAAACAAAACCCCCAAGGCCGTTTGCTTGATTGTATCATTGTTTTTAATCAAATACCCAGAAATGAGTATGAGCGTTCCAATGACAGTCCCAACAATTGGTAGGTGATTCAACAACAAATGCCAGTGTGCTGCATTCATATTTACCCATTAATTTTTGTTTATTAAAATTAATTAGGGGTTGATAAAATAATTATGATGCAAGTGTACATTGATGATGATTGTTGTTTTGAACTGTATGGGAATTAACAGTTTTCCGATGCATCACATCTTCTCATTGAATTAATAAGTGTTTGGCTTTCCGCAACGAGGTATCAAACTTCTGCGCGCCAGGTATCGGTTTATGAGAACAATTCTTTATGGCTGTTTAAAACTTCAACCCGGAGGTTATTAGGGTTGAAACTGTTCCAGATAAGCACTTTGAAAAATAAATTTTCAAGTCATTAGAACAGTTTAAAAGACCTGTGGGGTGAAGAACTTAGGGGTTATCCTGAAAAGGATCAATGAACCTGAATGGTACCCCACAATGTCTTTTTTTGATCAATCCTGTTATTTACGCATGTATTCAAACCAATCGTAATATGCTGCTGCTTTTGCTGCGGAGCCATTTCCTGTAGCATACAGCCCTACATACACACCGGTAAACCAACCAACGGTCTCTGTGCTTAAAAAACGCGCGTCTGCTCTTTCTATGATTTTGAAACCTTCACCGTTTTGCGCGTACGAAAATATGAATTCAGGGCCTGTTCCTTCTATTCTCAAGTCTACAGGGCCGGGTTTCAGGTTAACCTCCGACCGGTAGATGGTCTGGCCAAATTGCAGCTTTACTACCAGGTATTTTTGCCCCTTTTGGGTTGCTACCATGAGATCAAAGTGCGAACCATTATTTACTAAGGTCATCCCTGCTTCCTCATTATCATTTTTTGGATCAAACTGAAGCCTTGTAGTAGCAGAGAACTTTATATCAGTCAGTCGCCTCCCCACAAATGTCGGGTTGCCTTTATCTCCTATTCTTAATTTCGATCCTTTCAGCGAGAGTTTCCCCTTATCAGCATCAAGGTCAAAGTTTTTTTCATGAGGAGGCTGGATGTAGTTCCATTCCAGTCCCAATTTGTCTTGATTGAACAGGTCACGTGCAGGTTTAGGTGCAAATGCTTGCTGAGGAAGTGTAGGTTGCGTCATATCAACGGAGACTGATCCGTTTTTGTTAACTACTGGCCAACTGCCCTCGGGCCAGCTTACCGGTACGAGGCAGGTTTCCCTACCCAGAGTATGGTGGGGAGGATAGTCCGCCACACTGCGATAGCCATGCAGAACCATCCACCAGCTGTCGTCGTGAGCTTGTACAAGGTCACCGTGCCCTACGCCCTGTATGGGTTTGCCCATACCGGCTACCGTAGTGTGAGTTACAATAGGATTAGCCGGGTTGTTGATATAAGGTCCCCAGATCGTGTTGCTTCTGGCTATAGTTACGGAGTGAGCCTCTTCAGTTCCACCTTCAGCAGCCATGAGGTAATAGAAGCCGTCTTTCTTATAAATGTGGGGAGCTTCGGGATATCTGCCGCCGTTGCCATTCCAAACCTTGCGTTTTTCACCTTTTAAACTACCCGTTTCCAGGTCGATCTCCGTCAGCTCAAAGGTGGAGGAGATCACGTAGGCACGGCCGTCATCATCAAAAAAGAGGTCTGGGTCAATCCCGCCTACATCAATCCATTTCGGGTTTGACCAGGGGCCTGCAGGGTCAGTAGCGGTCACAAAAAAATTACCCTTGCTGGCCACATTAGTGGTGATCATGTAAAACGTGCCCTCATGATACCTCAGCGTGGCAGCGAATATGTTCAGGTCTTTAGGAATTTGTTCTTTTCTGTGTATGCAATGGCCTATCTGCTCCCAGTTGACCAGGTCTTTGCTATGAAAAACCGGTACTCCCGGAAAAAATTCAAAAGTACTTGTGATCAGGTAGTAATCGTCCCCAACCCTGCAAACACTCGGGTCAGAATAGAACCCTGGAATAATGGGGTTTCGGTAGGTCACCCGGGCTGTTGTATCCTGGCTCATCACCCAGGGGTTAGGGTTTACCTCTTGTGAAAACAGGTTGGTTGCCCCCATTAGAAAAAAGCATGCTAAAAAGTGCCTCATGATATTGAATTAAAGTATATGTAAAGTTCGACTACTGTACATTCCATTTGATCCATTATAGGGGCGAATAGAAAGATAATAGAAATGTACATTTTCTGACGGAAAACTAAGATAATGAAACTGAACCAGTGAGGCAAAATAGGTAAGGCTTCAAGAGGTCAATTTAGGACAAGTAAGGATGTGCTATTTTGGGGTAAATGTTACCTATTTTGGTTAGCTTGTATCAATAGGCCATTATTTAGAGTGCAAATAAAGTGCATTTTAAAGAGATGTATTGACATGTGTGATTACTCTTGCCGTATAGCAGTATTAACATTACTAACAAAACTGTTATAATTATGAAAACCCTCAAAACCATTTTATTTGCTGCTACACTATTTTTAGCCCTGATTTTAACTGCATGCAATGACCCTTACTATGAAATTATTGATAAAAATGAGAAGTTAGAAACTGATCCCAGAGGAGAAGAAGGCCAAGTCATTAGGCGCGATTAAAGGGTAGTTGAACAATAAACACCTCATTCATTTTTAATTTACAGCTTGCGTATGTATGTTATCGATTTAATTTAAGCGATAAAAAAATGATTAATCCTGTATCTTGATTCTACTCAAAATTAGACTGTGCTATGATTTCCCTAGACCTATGCCTGCGAAGATATTCATTATTTTTTTTATTCTTGTTCTTTTTTGGTTCATGCTCTAATACGGAAGAAATAACCCCTGAGCCTTTACCTGAAGGTGCCGTTTCCCTTGAGGCCATGCTAACTGATGACTTGGGCAATGAAAAACGCGTGGAAGTTTACTACCAACTCTATAAAGAGTACCGTTCCAAAAATGTAAGCCAAGCGGAAGAGTATGCCAGCAAAGCCCTTTCACTAGCCAGTCAAATACAAAATCTGAAATATGAAGCCAGAAGCAGGCATGCCTTAGGCTTGCTTCAGCAGCAAAAAGGAGAGTACAAAAAAGCAATTAATTCTTATTTACGTGCCGCAGATCTTTTCGAAAGCTCTGGTGATATAGCCCGAATGGCAGATGCTACAAACAATATTGGAATGCTCTTTCTCAATGTGGAAGGTTATACGTACGCGCTACAATACTTTAAGAAAGCCGCTAACATTTATGCGCAAAATAAGGATTTTAAATATTTATCCGTCGCCTATTCAAATGTAGCTACCTGCTATTCAAAAGAAAATGACTATGTCACTTCTTCAGAATATTTGAACAGGGCAATTGATGCGACAAATAAAACAACCCCTACTGATGTGGGAATGTTAGCCTATCTATTCAACAAAAAAGGTAATATTCATTATTTTGAAAAAGATTATGAATTAGCCATAAGTAATTATGAAAAAGCCTTGGCCTATACGGGTATCTCAAATCATCTAAAATCTACACTTTTTGATAATTTGGCTAATGCCTACATGTATTTAGCTCGTTATGGCGAAGCTGAATACTGGATAAAGAAAGGTAATGAAATCGAAAATATAATTACATTAGACATATCATCTAAAATTCAAAGCTATAATATTGAGGGTGAATTATATCAGCTACAAGGCCATCATGAAAAGGCCGTAAAGATGTTTGAAAAGGCTATAAATGAGGCCGATGAAACGGCTTTTAATGAGTACCTTGATAATACCCTGGATCTCCTTTCTAAATCTCAACGTGCACTGGCTGCTAATAATGTACGTTTAAATATTCAGGATGTGTTTAGGATAAATGATATACGTCAGCGACAACAAACATTAAAGGAGAGTTTTATTAAAGATCTCCACTATAATCAGTTGCAAATTTTACTTGATAAAGAAGTAGAATCCTATCACAGTGAGGTGAAGCAGGCAAAACTAGATAGTGAACGCATAACCATTTTTAAGTCGGTTGGTATAGCTATAGCATGTCTGCTTATTGCCCTTATAGGTACTGTTATTGAGAGCAGTCGCAAAATCAAGAAACACGAAGGTGACCATTACAGAATGAGCAAAATCAGGAAATTATTTCAAAGCCCATTAGGTAAAGAATACTTGGAGGACAAATAAGGGCTCAACTTAGGGCAAGCATGCTTGGTTTCTAATTTTAACCTTCGTTGACTTAGAAAAATTTTTTGAGTAGTCCCAGCACTTTTACTCCATTCTCTTCTTGCCCATTGAGAATTTTATTGAAGACCTCTTGATCTGATTTTGATATTTCGGTTTTAAAATCCACCAGGCTACCTACAATTTTTCGTGACCCCATATGCCAGCTAGGAAAGGACTTTTCCTTAATGGGACCATAGGAAATCATCCTAACATTACTGTGACGAACATCCAATTTTATTTTATCATATAATTGGGTAATGACCTTAGATTCCCCTTCTACCATTTGAATAAATTTAGTATCAGAGTAAAGAAGGACACCTGTTATTTGAAGAGGAGGATTATTTCTTTTACATGAAGTCAATATTTTTGTAATCTCCTCCTCGGTACAATTACGATTACGGTTACTTACATAGACAAGTTGTGATAACATTACATTAAGGTTTTAAATGATTCAAATAATTATCAAGACTATACTTATAGCAAATCACTGAAATACATTATCTTTTTTTGCTAAACAATTTTACCCAAACACCTTTGCATTTAAAATAATCAAAAGAAAACGCTTCTCATTTCTAAAAAGTCAGTAAGACTTAAATGCAGAATGGTGTTGTTGTTAGAATTAAGTGTAAGAATAATAGCAGCTTAATTCATTAAACCTTTTAGCCATCCTATAAAAGTAAAATGTAAGCAATTAAAAGTAAACAGCTTACATTTTAATAGTTTAAAAATGTCCTTTTCTGATAGTAAATGTCCGGTTTAGGCATGTAATCTCCCCAGAGTGGGCTTATGCAGGTTTCTTCTTTTCTATGTCAGGGGCTGCGTATTCATATATAGCCATGGATACAATTAGTGACATATCCCCTTCGTTGCTGTTGTTGACCCTAACCATTATATCGTGGTACTTCAGGCCGGCCGACAGGAAGTTTGTGGTAATTAGGTAATAAAAACAGACGTGTAATAGTCGTTAAATTAAAAAACACATTGGCAATTGAAAGCAAAAAGTACATACTCTTGAAATGAGTGCAAACTTTAGTCATCTTAAGGCAGGTTTAGTGAATGACGGTATATAAGGAAGTTCACTGACCCTTTCCTTATCAATCATTACTAATCTCTAAACACTAAATTACATGAATTCTAAAGTGGACTGGTTCTTTAATAAAGATACTGATTGGCAAAAAGAGTATAAGAAGTTGAGGAGGATTGTTCTGGATTGCGGACTTACCGAGGAATTAAAGTGGGGGGTGCCATGCTATACGCATAAAATGAGCAATGTAGTTTTAATTCACGGCTTTAAAGAGTACTGCGCCCTGCTGTTTCACAAAGGGGTATTGCTGAATGATTCGGAAAATATATTGATCCGGCAAACCGAAAATGTACAATCAGCACGTCAAATCAGGTTTACAAGTGTAGAGCAGATCATTGAGATGGAGCCCATATTGAAAGCCTATATCTATGAGGCTATAGAAGTGGAAAAGGCTGGTTTGAAAGTGGAAATGAAAAAGACTTCAGAGTTCAATATGCCAGAAGAATTTCAAAAGGCTTTGGATGAAAAAACAGGCCTGAAGGATGCTTTTGAGGCACTTACACCCGGAAGACAAAGAGGCTATTTGCTTCATTTTTCGCAACCGAAACAATCCAAGACCAGGGTTTCAAGAATAGAAAAATGCCTGCCTCATATTTTTGAAGGAAAAGGGCTAAACGATCTTTAAGTCCGTTTAATATTAAGATCAATGCATGAAAGGAACTCTAAGATGGATGATGCCTCATGGATGGATGCTGGAGCCGTCCATTGAGAGGTGAGCCAGATTGCAAAGCCAAATAGTCATGGGTTATTGGTCAAACCCGGAGAGTATACACTGTCAGACCAATTGATCAGGCCATAGAAGTGGAAAAGACTAGTTAAAAATTGAATCTCAAAAAGACCATGGTTCAGTACCCGAGGAGGAGCAAAGGAAATTTAAAGAAAATCCAGCCTTGAAAATTGTCTTGAGACTTTGACTATGGGGCTACAGAGGGGCTATATCCTTTATTTTTCCGAAGCAGCGAAATCAAGGGATAGAATAAATAAAAGAGAGGTTGTCTAAAGCCCTGTTAGACAACCTCTTTCATAGTTGAAGGAAATTCTTACCTATTCTATAATCAGCCTTTTACGTAATGTGCCTTGGGCAGACTCCAAAACATAAATATAGATTCCTGATTTAAGCACGCCTCTTTTAAAGGCCACTTGATGGAAGCCAGCTTCAAAAGTATCATTGACCACTTCGGCAATATGAGTTCCGGAAGTACTATAGATATCAATGGAGACCTTTCCTTTTTGTACCACCTTGAACCTGAAAGTTGTAACCAGCTCAAAAGGGTTTGGGAAAACCTCTGGTACATTGACACCTTCGTCGGTGGAGTTACTTTTGGCAACAGAAGAAGTGGTATTTACCGTAAACGTTGCACTCTTAGAAGCATTAGGTGAACCACCTACTGTGGTTATGGTATACTTAAATGTACCTGTTTGTGTAGGTGCTCCGCTAAATGAAACTATTTGATCAGTGTTATTAATGGCCACATTAATGCCTTGAGGGACACCGGTAACCTGAACGGTAGTAGCATAATACCAGTTGTAATAAAAGCCGTTGATACTTTGCCCTAAACTTACTGTTTGTGATGATGAGCCGGAGCCATGTTTCACGAGAGAGGCCGGGTTAGCAGCGTTGACGGTTACAGAGAAGGTTTGAGAGCTTTTACAACCACTGCTATTGGTGAATGTGGCTATATAATTTCCGGCAGCACTGGTCTGAATATTACCAAGGGTTACTTCACGAGTCGATGCCGAGAAGCCGTTGGGACCACTCCAAGACCATCCACTGCTGATGGGCTGCGGTCCGAATTTAATGCTGCCACCTACATCAACGGTTGCTGAGGTTGATTGACTCCAGCTTCCACCGTTGATCTGTACATAAGGAGTGATGGCGGTTGATGAACAGTTGATAGTTACTTTAAAAGTCTGAGTGCTTTGGCAGCCACCGCTATTGGTGTAGGTGGCCACATAGTTTCCGGCACCACTTGACTGGGTGTTACTAAGAGTCACTTCACGAGTGGTTGCTGAGAAACCATTAGGGCCGCTCCAGTTCCATGATCCACCGCTGGTAGGCTGAGGACCAAATTTTACTGTGCTTCCTGCATCAACTGTAGCTGTGGTCGTTTTGCTCCAGCTTCCTCCGTTGATCTGCACATAGGGTGTAATGGCCGTAGGTGTACAATTAGTTTCACCGCACGATGAGCATCCTCCAGGCCCGGACAGAGTAGCTCCTGCACATGAGGTAATGGGGGTAACAATGTTATTGGGGTTGGCTACATTATATTGATAAGGAGGTGTAAATGCCGAGCCACTTCCCGATTTACTCCCTGATGTGGAGCCTGTAAATCGATTATTTCTCTCGGTAACAGCGGTGAAAGTATTGTTCATCAGGTCAATTGGATTTTTTACATTTTCAAAGACATTGCCTTCGATCAGCAGATTGGACTCAAAGCCAGCTTGTATACAATAAGTTGAGGCGGTGCTGTTGAAATAATTATTCACAATATGCACCTTTCCGAACCGTACCCTGGGCATTCGTGCTTTACAGCCGGGAGCCCACCAGCAGTTTTTAAAAGTTACACGGAGTTTACCTCTGTCCCCGGTTACACCATCACCCGAGCCGATAAGATTAGTAAACCGGTGGTCATTGGAGCCCCCTGACCCGCCACCTTGTGGTGCTTTCTTATAACCAAATTTGCACCAGGTAACAGAAATTAGGTCTGCTCCATTGTTAATGTCGAAGTTTCCGTCCAGTCCATCATAAAATTCACAATGATCTACCCATACATTGGCGCAATCGGAAATCAGTAAATTATCATATCCATCTACATCATAAGCCCCCGGGCCTTCGAAGGTCATGTTTCTGATGATTATGTTTTTACATCTTTTAACAATCAGGGTTCCGGATCCGCTCGATGTTTTATCTGATGAAACTAACTTGGAGCCGGGTAACCCGAAAATTGTTTTGTCAGACTGATCTTGAAAATATATTCGGCCACCTGATGGGATATTTATGATGCCTGATACATGGACTACTTTTACTGAAGATGATTTGAGGGCATTTTTTAATTCATCATAGGTATCTACAACTACAGGTGAGGCATTTCCTCCTCCGGTTAATGTAATACCTTGTGTTGCCCACCCTATTGGTGCGCATAGGTCCTGACTAAATACATTTCTGGACGTAATAAGAACGACTAGAAAGAACAAATAATAAATGGTTTTCATAATAGGATTAGGTTAAGGTTTAAAATGGTAGGGGGTAAGGGTTCAGATTAAAATAAAATATGTGTGCTACATGATATAAGTTAGTTTGTGATGCTGCTTAGCATCATTGTTGATAATTGATTTTTATTGTAGTATGCCTATCAATTATGAAAAAATAAAGATCTTTCAGTTTGCTTTTTCCTAAAAAAGCTTTGCAAAAAGCAGTTGCCCTTATGATTAAATGAGCTTATGGAGGCAGTTTATATTACCTGAAACGGGTTCAGGTCTTTGGTTTTGAGCTGCTATAGGCCAATTTTAGAGGGGAAGAGTTTGCCCTCAGGAGTTTGTTTTTTTACTAAAACAAAACAACCTTCGCTCGAGAACGAAGGTTGTTTAATTCAAAAATTAAGAACGAGGGTTAGTTACGCTTAATTATTCTTATTACTTTCTCCTCTACTTTCAGGATATATATACCCTGTTTCATCCCTTCCATTTGTACTGAACTTTGATTACCTTCCATAACTTTCCTGTTTTGCATATCAAATAACATCCAGTTTCCGTTGAATTCGCCCTCAATGGTCAGCGTTTCTTTCACTGGGTTAGGGAAAACTTTCACAGATAGGTTTTCTAATTCAGGCATGGTGGATGCTTTCAATACTTCGTTAGAGTTATTTACAGCTTGCTCTTCAGAAGAATTTCCTTCAACTCCGACCAACAAAGTCTGGTCAACATCAGGGTTAATACTTGTATTGGCTGCGTTTACAGTAAAGGTAGCAACCTTAACAGCTTCCGGATTTCCTCCTACGGTTGTGACTGTGTAGTCAAAAGATCCTGATTCAGTAGGTGCACCGCTAAAAGAAACGGTTTGAGCACTGTTATCAATAGCTACTTTAATGCCTGCAGGTAAACCAGTCACATTTACTGTGTTGGCATCAAGCCAGTTATAGTAAAAACCAACGATGCTTTCTCCCAGATTAATGGTTTGAGAAGATGAGCCGCTTCCATGTTTTGCCAAAGAGGCGGGAACGCCACTATTTCCGCCATTAGGTGTTGCGCTTGCACTTCCGGATTCTGTCAGGTTACCCGAAGTGTCGGTGACTTTGATCCAATAATAATAGGTGGTTCCATTGCTTACATTCTCATCTCTATAGGTTGAGCCGGAAGTTACAAATGCAATGCGTACTCTTCCTGAACGATTAGGGTCTGTATCTCTCATTACCTGGATCACATCAGGTGTTATACCATTTAATGTCCATGAAAGGTTAATGGCACCATCATCGCCTGATGCTTGCAGGCTAATAGGAGACTGGTTAGTTTCAACAGGTTTATTTACGGTAATGTTGGCACTCTTAACAGCATCAGGCTTTCCCCCTACGGTTGTAATAGTATAGTCAAAAGATCCAGATGCAGAAGGTGTACCACTAAAAGAAACGGTTTGATTGGCGTTATCAACATCCACATTAATACCTGCTGGCATACCTGCCACTTCTACGGTACTGGCATTGGCCCATTCAAAGTTGAAATCAACAATGCTTTCTCCCAGATTAATACTTTGTGAGGGAGAACCTGTTCCATGTTTTACTAACGAAGCAGCCAATCCTGTACTACTGCTGCTGCCTTCCGTAGTACTACATGAAGAACATTCTCCGGGACCAGGTAAAGTTGCACCTGCACATGAGGTAATAGGATCAACGATAGTAGCAGGGTCTTTTACGTCAAGGTCATATGGAGGTCTAAATGCTGAGCCGTTTCCTGATTTGCTTCCAGAGGTAGAACCAGTGAACAGATTGTCCCGCACTGTAACGGCAGTATAATCTTTCATCAGGTCAATAGGGTTTGTTACGTTTTCAAAAACGTTACCCTCAACCAGTAAATTAGCTTCATATGCTGCCCTAATACAGTATGTTGATGATGTACTATTAAAATAGTTATTCACTAAATGTACTTTTCCGAACCGTACTCGTGGCATACGAGCTTTACAGCCCGGAGCCCACCAGCAGTTTTGGAAAGTAATGCGGAGCTTACCTCTGTTTCCTGTAGCGCTATTACTGGAACCGATAAGGTTGGAGAACCTGTGGTCATCAGTATCACCACCAGGTCCACCGCTTTTTGGGGCTTTGTTGTAACCAAACTTACACCAGGTGATGGATATCAGGTCAGCTTCTTTGTTAATATCAAAGTTTCCGTCCAGTCCGTCGTAAAATTCACAATGATCTACCCAAACATTAGTACAGGTGGAGATCATTAAATTGTCATACCCATTTATATCATAAGCTCCAGGGCCTTCGAAAGTAATATTTCTGAGGATGATATTTTTACACCTTTTTACGATCAGTATACCCGAGTTACTTTTCGTCATGTCATTTGAAACCAGCTTGGATCCAGGTAGTCCGAATAAGGTTTTATCCGACTGATCCTGGAAATATATCAGTCCACCTGACGGAATCTCTATAGTACCCGATATATGTACCACTTTTACTGAAGATGATCTGATTGCGCTTTTCAAGTCGTTGTAGTTGTCTACCACTACAGGAGTGGCATTTCCACCACCAGTTACTGAACCGTTCTGGGTTGCCCACCCTACAGGTTTACAGAGATCCTGGCTAAATACATTTTGGCTTATGATAAAGAAGGCCAAAAAGGATAAGTAAAGAATTCTTTTCATAATTGGATTTAGATTGTTTTTAAGATTTAAAAAAAAACAGCCCTCTTAGACACTTTAAAGGTTAAGGATGTACTACATTTTAAGCTGGGTTATAGTTGGTAAATAACATTTTCATATAATTTTTCTTGCTGCGATATATGGCCGCAAGAACATGAAAATGAGGGCTTTAAAATTTGCTTTTTCCGAAAAAAACTTTGCAAAAAAACAATGCCCTACCTCATAAGGGAGTATTGAGTTTGATAGGAAACTTTTATTAGTTAGGTGTGAAGAAGATTGCTTGATGCAGTCTTCTTCACTTTCTTCCTGTACTCATTAGGAGGGCAGCCTTCAGATGTTTTGAATACCTTATTGAAATGGGAAACATTACCATAACCGACATCATAAGCTATTTCCATAATTTGCATGTCGGTTTGTTTGAGTAGACGTTTTGCTTCCTTCAACCTGACCTGGTTCAGGTACTTTTTAAAGGTGGTTCCACAAGACTTTTTGAAAATGGATGAGATCTTTGTTTCAGTGAGGGCAAATTCTTTTTGCAGTACTGTCAGGCTAAGGTTTGTATTATTATAATTTTCGGAAATATAACTGATGATATTTCTTGCCTCTTCGTCTTCAATGTTGCAGACATCCAGGTTCTTGTGAGGGAAAATAACTGGTTGTTTTTTTCTTAATTTGATGGTTAAGAAAAATAGCAAATAAAAAATAGAGAGTATTGATATAACAGCTGCTACTTCTCTGGAGTAACTTTTTCCAAACCGGATGCTGTTAATAATCATGCTTTCTTTTTGGTTAAGAGGTAGTAGCTGACAGTTTTGAATGGCCAGGCCTATGGCATGTTTATAATTAGGAGGAGCTATATCTTTTTTTGTGTTTCTGGTATGTATATACCACCAATTAGGAGTTCTGAAATCAGACAGTGGGAGTCTGTAGGTGCTTTGATCTTTCTCATAGCTTAGCTCATACCACATAGGCCGATAACGCACGGTATCATAATCAGTAAAGTAATCAGGAGATTTCAGGTTGATGATAATAGGTATGCTTTTAGAGTTCTCTGCTTGCAGGTCTACCTCCACGTAGTCATACTGAGACAAATCAAAATTTGGTTTTGAAGGATGATTGAATTGAATGCCTATGTGTGGGTGTTGAAAACCATCTCTAAGTGTATAACTAAAGATAAGCTTACTAGTATCCAGTAGCTTTATATTGTTTAATTGAGAAGTGCCATTATAAACATGGTCATTATAAGTGGTAATTGTATGGTTTGGGAAAATGACAAGATCGTTTTTGTAGTTTCCAAGGATGATAAATATGCCAATAATGGCAGGAACAATAAGGAAGACTTTGTTTAAGTTTTTTTTTAAAAGAGTTTTTATATGAATAAATAATGACAATGTATCTACTGTTTAATAGTGCAAGAATTACGAATGAGTTGAGAAGAAGGATGCCAAAGCATCCTTCTTCCTGTTTAATCCTTTAAAACTTCAGCCACTATAGAGCAATCAGGGCTACTCTTTATATTTTAATTAATTTATGATATCCCTCTTCGGTCTTTATAAAGTAAGTACCCGGAAGGTAATGTGTCAGTTCCAGTGCATCGCCTTTGCCCTCTGCTATTTTATTTCCCAAATGATTGAAAAGTTGCCAATGAGTGGATTTATTTAAATAAATCAGGCCCTTTGTAGGGTTGGGGTGGATAAGGAGAGGTGTTACATCAGTTTCAGGTATAGAGGTGGTAAGGCATTCATCCGGGCTGGTAGCAGGGGTGATACCTGTATTTCCTCCTGCACATTTTCCGCAAACATCCACATAAGCACTTCCTCCTATATCTCCATTACAATCGACCACTCCCGGATTGTTTGCCGAGCAGGAAGAGCAATCTGTAGGATCAGACAATGTAGCTCCGGCACACGACTTGATCGGTGTAATGATGTTGTCAGGTGTGGCTATGGTAAGGGTATAGGGTGGTACGAAAACAGTTCCATTCTCAATATTTGAAGCTCCTGAGTTGTTGCTGGCATATACTGCCGTATAATCTCCATCAAACAGATCTATGGGTTTTTGCTGATTGTCAAAGTAATTGCCTTCGGCCAGGATATCAGCCTTATACCCTGCCCGGATACAGTGATTGGATACACTACTTGAAAACAGGTTGTTTGCCATATGCACTTTGCCATACCTTATTCTCGGCATCCTTTCTTTGCAACCCTCTCCCCACCAGCAGTATTGAAATGTGATCCTGAGTTTTCCTTCATCGCCGGTGGCACTGTCAGAAGAGCCTATCAGGTTGGAGAATCGATGATCGTCCGTTCCTCCAGGGCCATCAGGGATAGGGTCTTTATCATAACTAAATGTACACCAGGTGACTGATATGAAATCTGCCTGGTTTTTAATATCAAAATTTCCATCCATGCCATCGTGAAACTCACAATGGTCCACCCAGATATTTCTGCTATTATCTATAGTGAGGTTGTCATTGCCATCATTATCATATGCTCCCGGCCCTTCAAAATGTATATTCCTCATTATAAGATTGTCGACCCTTTTAATATAAAAAATGCCGGAACCGGAAGAAGTGAGGTCTGTTGAGATGAGCTTTGACCCAGGCAGGCCTAGTATTGTTTTGTTTGAAATGTCCTGGATGGTGATTTTGCCATTAGCCGGAAAAGTAATGCTTCCCTGAATATGAACCACAGCTATGGAGCCTGACGTAACAGCACTTTTTAGATCGGAATAATTATCAACTACAACTGGCGAAGCATCCCCTCCTCCGGTTGTGCCTCCATTTTCAGTGGCCCAGCCCTTGGGGGTACACTGACCCTGACCGTTGACATTTAAACTAGTTAAAAAAAAGATCCCTAGAAGCAGGTGTAAAATTTTTTTCATAAACATTGATTTTTACTGATATGGTACTAAAAAAATACAGCCAGCCAGACAAGAAAATAAAATGACGTTCAGTGGTCGTCTACTAAATAACCTTATACATACCATAGCTTCTAAATCTATAGTTCCAGCAAACCTGACTCATTGTGTTTTCAACACAAGAACCTGGTATTATATGATTTTTAGGGGATTACAACTGCCCGATATTTTTGATGATATCAGGTACCGGAAATTTTAATCCATATGGGGTAGGGATGTAATTCCGGTATATTTTCTCTTTAGCTAGTGGGTTAGATAATTATAGCCCTTCAGCTAAACTTTGGGTTTTGAGAAAATTTCTTAAAAGTACATTAGATTATATTGACTTTCAATTTTTCAAGTTCATTTTTTGGTTTAATAAGCATCCGTGAATTGATAAAATGCGCCAGGTCTATAGCAAGCTAAGCGTACTTGAATTACCGGTTTGTTGGACGACCAGTTAAAATAGTAACCTAAATTAAAAAGTTACCTTGCCCTCTAGAGGCAATGGAGGGCGTTTTTGTGAATAGTCCACCTTATTGTCTACCCGTCTTTTTATTAATCCATGAAAAATCGACTTAACATAGCCGCATAGTTTTAGGTTGTAGAACTTGCCTTCTTCAGGCAAGCGTTTTGTTTAGGTAGCAGGCACCTTTGGAACACAAATCCAAAGGTGCCAATTGTTCTGAAAAGGAATGCTGATGGCGTTTGATTTAGAATAGCTGCCCTCTTTTAAAGGGAATACCCATGAAACCCAATGGACATGTAACAACAATATCGGACAGCAAGGAATTTTAAATTAACGAGTAAAAAAATCAGCAATCAGAAATGAAAGACAATGTAGTTACCAGGCTTTATGCCACTAACAAAGCATATTTTGATTTCGATCCTTCAGTACCATGTATTATTGCGGGAAAATTGGGGTTTGTTTCTTCAGAAGAGTTCATATACAATATGCAATACGGCTTAAAACTTTTCAAGGAAAGAATAAAAGAACATTCGAAGTTGGGGTGGGTTGCCAATTTAAATCAGGCAAACGTTTATGATGCGGAGAATGTCAGATGGGTGATAGAACATTGGAATCCTGCTGCTATTGAAGCAGGTTTGAAGTATATCGCTTTCATAGAGCCTGAAAGCGATTTTGTTAAGGAAAGTATTGAAAAATATACCAAACAGTCCGTATTGAACGGGGGCTTGGTAATTAATAGTTTTAGCGATGTTGGAATGGCTAAAACCTGGCTTAGGTCACAGCTATTTGATGATCATTGATTAGATACTCAAAGCTAAATATCAATAAACCAAAATGAATGCAGAAATAGAAACACCTATTACAAGATTATACGCTATTAGTAATGGTACATCACTAAACTTTGATCCATCCGGACCATACCTGATAGCTTCATGGCTTGGGTTTGCTATGTCTGAAGAGTTTAGATCATTTTTGGATAAGAGCATTGGCTTGATCGAAGAAAAGGTAAAAGAGCATGGTAAACTGGGATGGATCTCAGATTTCAGGGAAGGCAAAGCGGTTTTGGATGAAGATGTACAATGGGCTACTGAAAACTGGAATTCCAGGGCAAGTGAAGCCGGCTTACAATATAATGCTCTTATAATTCCCGAAAACCTCTTTTTAGGCCTGGCGGCTAATGATTATAAGGAAACTACTGAACAGGTGGAGGGAATAGTTGTAAAGCGATTTAAAGACATAGAGTCTGCCAGAGTCTGGCTTAGTGAGGTTCTCAATAACTAGTTGAGAGTTCTCTAATTGATTTAATGGAATATAAATGGAACAGTTACACACTTTGTTTGATCGAGAAATAAACTCTGTAAAAAATAATACTTAACAAGTTTAATCATGGAAGTAACAACTTTATTTAAAATGGGAACATCAACAATCGATTTCGATCCTTCAGTTCCCTGTCTTGTTCATACCAGTTCAGGGTTTCTGATGAGTGATGAATTGAGGCAACAAATGAATGCTGGCTTAGAATTACTGATAAAAAAGAAACATGAATTGGGCAAAATAGCCTGGTTGGCTAATACAAAAGGCATGGAGCCTCTATTAGAAGAAGATACAATGTGGATAGCCAGGGAATGGAATGCCAGGGTATGTGAGGCGGGAGTCAGGCATATTGCATTGATTACACCGGAAAGCGAACTGGCTGAGATGAGTCATGAAGTTTATGAAGAAAATTTAGAAATAACGGATGACGGGTTGGTGGTCCGGACATTTGCAGATCTAGCGTCAGCCAAGGCATGGCTTAAGGAAGTCTTGAAGTAAAGTAATAAAAGAAACCTTGTTTGAAATAAATATTAATAACGATTGAGAAAAAATAAAATGCAAACAGAAATACTTTATCAACTTGAGGAATCAATCATTGAATATGACCCATCGGTACCATGTATCATAGGTAGGCATATTGGCTTTCATATGAGCAATGAGTTCAGACAATTTTTGGATAAGGGACTGGAATTAATGGTTGAAAAAATGAAAGAGCATGGAAAGGTGGCGTGGGTGGCAAACCTGCATCAATCAGACGTTATTATAGAAGAGGACAATATATGGGCGGCTGAAGACTGGACCCCCAGGGCTTTGAAGGCGGGTATCTGCCACACGGCATTTGTGCTGCATGAAGATGAATACGCTTTGGCGAACATGAATCAGGAGGTTTATCAAGACCAGATCGCCAAAAACCAAAATGAAATGATTATTGGGCGCTTTAAAGATGAGGAATCTGCTAAAGCGTGGCTCAGGGAGATGCTTAAATAGTTGGACTTAAACCCCTATTCAAATTAATAACATTTAAATTACGAAACGAGGAAAACTAAGGCTATCTAGCATGGTTAAGGGGTGAATAGTCAATTGAAATTTTGAATAATTAATTGTTGTTGAGGCCGTTTTTATAAACGGCCTCAAATTTTTTCACTCAGAATTACTTCAGGAGCCTCAGTTTTTCATTTTGATCTTATCTTTTCATAGTCCATTTAACAGTTACTCTATAAGCTGACAAAAGTCATTGGTCATGCTGAGAGTGATCATTCACCAGCCCTGAAGATATAAGCATCTTTAAGTCATGGCCTTTAGAGTTTGTGCCAGTATTAAGTGAAAAATAGTGAGTCCGGTCTCAATACTAAAAGATGGTTAATGTAATCAAAGCCTCTGGGGAGAAAGCTCCTTTTGTATCTTCTAAGTTACTGGCGTCATTAAAGCGCGCTGGAGCGAGTGAAAGTCTTGCACAAAATATTTTAAGAGAGATGGAGGCACTTTTGTATGAAGGGATCACTACTAAAAAAATTTATAAAGAGGCCTTTGCCAGATTACGCAAAAGCTCAAAACCGATGGCAGCCAAATACAAGCTGAAAGCAGCTATTATGGAACTGGGGCCGACGGGTTATCCTTTTGAAAAATTTGTAGGTGAAATACTCCATTATCAGGGGTTTGATGTTAAAGTAGGAGTAATAGTGCAGGGGCATTGCGTACAGCATGAGATAGATGTAGTCGCTGAAAAAGCCTCAGATCACTATATGGTGGAGTGCAAATTTCATAGTGATCAGGCCAGGCACTGTGATGTAAAGGTGCCATTGTACATTCATTCTCGTTTTAGGGACGTGGAAAAGCAATGGAAAAAACATGAAGCCCATAGTACCAAATTTCATCAGGGTTGGATTTTTACCAATACCAGGTTTACAGATGATGCCATTAAATATGGTAGTTGTGCAGGCTTAATGTTAGTAGGGTGGAATTATCCCAGGAAAGGTGGTTTGAAAGACTTTATTGATAAGTTAGGCCTGCACCCCGTCACCTCATTGACCACACTGACCAAATATGAAAAACAAACCCTTTTATCAGGAAATCATGTTTTGTGCCGGGATATATGCGATAACCCTAAACTACTGAGCAAGATAGGGGTAAAGACAGGTAGGCAAAAAGGAGTATTGGAAGAAGCGAGGGCATTATGTGACCAATAAGAGAAAGCGGCAATAGTAGGCAGGTATTTAATGAAAGCATTATGAAACACCAGGTAAACAAACTTGTGTTTAAACGATTGGGCATTGATACCCAACACGAGCACTTTGCCTACATGCGCGAAGATTGTCAGGTCTGTATTTCAGAGGGATTCGAGGCATTGACACGAATTAGGGTCACCAATGGTAAGAAGTCGATAGTTGCGAGTTTGAATGTAGTTCGTTCGCAAATACTCAAGACAGGAGAAATCAGCTTATCGGAAAGTGCAATACAGGCGTTAGGTATTGAGGAAGGGGCAAGTGTGACGGTATCCCACCTGCATCCTATTGATTCGCTTGGCTATGTCAGGTCAAAGATCTTTGGGAATGAACTTACTTCAGGGCAGTTTCAGATGATCATAAAGGATATAGTTGATGGTAACTACTCTAATATACACCTGTCCGCCTTTATTACCGCCTGTGCTGGAAGCCGGATGCAGATAGATGAGATCATTTCACTTACGGAAGCAATGATCGATACTGGTCATAAAATGCATTGGCCAGGGCAGTGTATTGTTGATAAGCATTGTATAGGTGGATTGCCCGGGAACAGGACCACTCCCATCATAGTGTCTATAGTAAGTGCCTTCGGGCTTACGATGCCTAAGACTTCTTCAAGAGCGATCACATCTCCTGCCGGAACAGCCGATACCATGGAAGTAATAACACCAGTAACCCTGACCATGGAGCAAATTAAAAGAGTGGTGGAAAAGGAAGGTGGATGTATTGCCTGGGGAGGTACTGCTATGCTTAGTCCGGCTGATGATATTTTGATCAAGGTGGAAAAAGCTTTGGATATTGATAGTGAGGGGCAGCTAATTGCCTCAGTGTTATCTAAAAAGGTATCCGCCGGATCGGGGCATGTTATCATTGATATGCCAGTGGGTGAGACTGCTAAGCTTCGAAGTATAGAAGCTGCCAACCTGCTGAAAGTTCAGATGGAAAAAGTTGCTCATGCCATAGGCTTAAAGCTTAAGGTAGTAATTACTGATGGAGCACAACCGGTTGGAAGAGGCATCGGGCCAGCTCTGGAGGCCAGAGATGTTCTTGCTGTGCTAAGAAACGCCCCGGATGCACCAGTTGATCTCAGGGAAAGGGCATTATTACTGGCGGGAGAGTTGCTGGAATTGTCGGGAAAGGTAGACGCCGGCGAAGGGAATGACCTTGCCCGGAAGATACTCGATTCAGGTAAGGCTTATGATAAATTTCTGGCTATTTGTCAGGCACAGGGAGGGTTTTCAGAGCCAAAGGTGGCTAAATACCGACATCAAATTAAGGCAGAAAGTGATGGTGTTGTGGTGAAAGTGGACAACCGCCGGCTTTCCAAGGTGGCCAAGCTGGCTGGAGCCCCTGATGATAAAGCATCTGGCGTTGACTTCCTTACACCTATAGGAACCAAGGTGGAGCAAGGGCAAATACTTTATGTTGTCTATGCCGAATCAAAAGGTGAATTGGAATATGCACTTGAATACTTGTCTTCACAAAAAGGGATCATTGAAATAGCCTGATATATGGATACAATAATATTTGCACTTCCCGGAAATGAGGAGCTGACAACAAAACTGATATATAAGCTTGATGCTGAAAAGGGAGAAGCGGTCATTCGGCATTTTCCCGACGGGGAAACGTATGTCAGGGTAAGTTCAGATGTAAAAGATAAACGGGTAGTTTTGGTATGCACACTGAATTCTCCTGATGATAAAATATTACCACTGTATTTCCTTTCTAAAACGGTTAAAGATCTTGGGGCTGGTTCGGTTTGCCTGATAGCACCTTATTTGTCATATATGAGACAGGATAAGCGGTTTAATACCGGTGAAGGGATTACTTCAGCATATTTTGGACGCCTGGTGTCTGGCTTTGCAGATACGCTGATAACCATCGACCCTCATTTGCATCGAATAGCTTCCTTGTCTGAAATATACTATATCCCTACGCAGATTATGCATGCTGCTCAAAGCATTTCTGACTGGATCAGAAAAAATATCACAAAACCGGTGCTGGTGGGGCCTGATAGTGAGAGTGAACAATGGGTTGCTCAGGTTGCTCGGGATGCAGGTGCGCCATTTGTAGTTCTTGAAAAAACCAGACATGGAGATAGAGATGTAAAGGTATCAATACCTCATGTTGAGGCATATACTGACTATACGCCTGTATTGGTTGATGATATTATATCAACTGCTACAACCATGGTCAGGACCGTAGCCCAATTGCGGGGGGTAGGAATGAAGGCTCCGATATGCATTGGCATACATGGCATATTCGCCGATAATGCATACGAAGAATTGCTAGAGGCAGGAGCCAAAGAAGTGGTTACAACGAATGCCATTACCCATAAAAGTAACCGGATTGATATCAGTGACTTGCTCGCTCAAGGTTACCAGCATCTTCTAAGAGACCAACCTATAATGTGATTAAAATACAAGGGTGCCCTTAGCAGGCACCTCTTGGTTTTATTCGCAAACTGTTCCAGTTGCAGGCTGGATTCCACATGTAGAATCACAACCGGTACAAATGTTTGCTCCACCTCTGATTTTATCAAGAGTAATAAAACTCTTTACCCTTAAATCTTTAAGTTTTAGTTTCTTTTTCATAATGCTAGAATTTATTGATTTTACAATAGCATTAAAATACATAAGTAGAGTATTGAAAGCAATTTATATAACTCATCATGTGCTTTTTGTTTTGATTTTGAATTAATTTCATTTTTGATTGAATTTGTAAATTATTGATTAAGTTGTTGTTAAATAACTTTATGTCTTTTGAATCCATGGTATGTGGGAGTAAATTACATGGGTGGTATGTAAGTTTTTGTTTGTTGAGGGAGTATCAATAAGACTTGGTTAGAAATAGAGGTATTTACTAGTTATGGTAGAAGTCAATTTGAGAACCGCAAACCTTCAGGCAGGTATCTGCTGGGCAAAGAGTGTCCATACATGCAAATGGAAATACTGCGGGACTCGGAGTAGGTTTCGGTTTCTCTCCATTATCTTTAATCTTAGAAGGGAGACTCATGATCAAATATGACTACCGGCAAACTCAATTTATAGTATGGCAAAAAGACTAATCATCCTTTCCGATCTATGGGGCAAAGAGCGGTCTGGCTGGGTGAATAACTATATCCGTTATTTGAAAGAAGGGTTTGAAGTCCAGTATTATGACTGTTGTGAGTTGGGCGGAGTTGATAAATCTATTTATGCTGAGGAGGTGCTACACCGGCAGTTTGTAAATGGGGGAGTTGGCAGGGCTGTTGAACAGTTACTTACCTTAGAAAAGGGCAAAGTGTCTATTCTGGCATTTAGTGTGGGAGGTACTATAGCTTGGAAATTTGCACTTGAAAGTGACAGGGTTGAATCGCTCTACTGTGTATCGTCTACAAGGTTAAGATATGAAACGATAAGGCCGGAAGGAAAAATAGAGCTTTATTTTGGGCAGAATGATCCTTTCATTCCTCAAAAACGGTGGCTTGATAAAATAAATGTTGTTTATAGCATTTTGCCTGATAAGGACCATCAATTCTATGCAGAAGCAGAGTTTTCAGAACATTTGAGTAGACATATTTTAAATAAAGACAATCATTAACCCGCGAACAGACTAAATACCACGTCATTCAAAAAAATCGGAGTATAGCGAGGATAATATTTGAAATACCCTGTTTACAACCTTTGGGTTAGGTACTTCTTATGGCTTATTTTAGTTCAGCCGTACTTAACTAAATACCTTATCTTCTTGTACGCACATACAGAAATAATTAGCTTGTAGTGTTTTAAGTTAATGGATAAAATAGAATGACAAGGATATTCATAGCTGTATTTGTTTTACTCTCAACTACATTGTTTGCTCAACAAATAACCCCTGAACAGTGGGAGGAGTTGGTAAAAACAAATAACAGGCTCCTTCCTAAATATGGCCTGAAGCCAAGAACAGCACCGCAGAAAGAGTCAGATGAAACATTCATTAATCAGGTTATGAAGCAAGAGCAGTTTAGCGGGGACAGGACCGCTGCTTCAAATCATATGATAGGTCTTGGGTTTGATTATTTGTACCGTGGCGATGTGAAGACAGCGATGTACCGTTTCAATCAGGCCTATCTACTGGATAGCCTTAATACAAATATTTATTGGGGATATGGGGCTGTTTATATGACAATTAGGGACTACGACAAGGCAAGAAAGCAGTATGAGATGGGCCTTACGGAAAAGCCTGAAAACACACATTTGCTAACAGGTTATGGGACATATCACATGACTCAATACTATGTACTTCAACCTCATGATGAAGAGAAAGCTTTATCATACCTTGATTCTGCAGTCACTTATATGAGAAAGTCATACAATCTGGATCCGAAAGATCAGAATACGTTGTTCAAACTTTCAATTAGCTACTGGTTAAAAGGAGATTGCGATAATGCCTGGAATTACTATGATAAATGTGCTACTCTGGGAGGCCGGCCCATTACAGAAGCATATACAAAAGATTTAAATAAAAAATGTAAAAGAAAGAAATAGGGAACCTTCAGGAACTATATCCACCATCCTACAGTATGAAGAAAAAAGCCCGCTTCGACATTTGCCAAAGCGGGCTTTTTCTGCACGATGCTACCTAATTTATTTATCCTTGTAAAAAACTGTAACGGTTATTCCGCACTAGTCACAGTTTTGGTAATTACTCAACCGGAAGGTTGGCGTAATTCTCTGAGTAGTATAACATCTGCTCTGTAAAGTCTTTAGGGTACTCTACTTTAACATCAGTAATATTTCCAGAGTCGTCAGTTACCGGTACAAGTACAGGGTTAATGAAACCACCGTAAGGAGCAGTTTTTAATTTTTCCACTCTTTGAAGCACTTCTTTATGAAGCTCCTGATCCACCTGAACGCCATAGTTTTCAATCAGGTTTTTACCAGCCTCATAGTCACCCTCTGATTTAATGCGTTGAATTTCTTTGAGCAACTCACCAAAGAGGGTTCTTAGTTTTTCATAATTGTTAACTACAAAATAAGTCTTTCCATCCTTCGTCTTTCTTTCTATCACATTATCCTCTTTGCCTTTTTCGTAAACCCATTTGGCAATCATTTGACGGTTTCTCATGTGAGCTTCTTCTATTACCTCACCCTCTTCAAGTCTTCTGAGTTGGAGTAATAGTCCGTTTCTGATGTAGCTATCATACTCCTCTTTTCCTACTTCCAGGCTAGGGATCAGACCTAGTTCTACCATTTTAGGGTCCATCAGGTAGTATAGAGCTACCAAGTCAGCACGTCCTTCTTCTAATGCTGAGGCATAGTTCTTCAAGGTTTCCTTAGGCGTGCCTACACCTTCATTAAGTTTACCGGAGGCGTGACCAATAACTTCATGAAGGGCTGTGTGGAGCTTATCTCCCAACTCAGCATGTTCCTTAGCACGCTGCATTTCCTCTTCAGTAAAAGAAAACTCTTCAAGCATACCAGAACCCGAAGCGCCATCATATGCTGAAACGATGTTACCGAGACTCACAGATTTGGAGCCGTGTTGTGCTCTGATCCAGTCAGAGTTAGGCAGGTTAACACCAATGGGGGTAGAAGGGGAAGCATCACCAGACTCACCGGCTACATTAACTACTTTATAGGTAATACCTACAACGTTTTTCTTTTTGTTTTCCTCCAAAATAGGAGCATTGTCTTCAAACCACTGGGCATTGGCTGAGAGTTTAGCCATTCTTTCAGATGCTTCAAAGTCTTTGATCTCAATGATTGACTCATAAGAGCCTCTGTAACCTTTGGGGTCGTTGTATACTTCTATGAAACCATTGATGTAGTCGATATCACCTTCAGTAGCATTTACCCAGGCGATGTTATATTCATCCCATACTTCCAGGTCACCAGTTTGATAATATTTGATTAGCAACTCAAGCGCTTTCTTCTGTTGCTCATTTTCAGCCACGGTAGTAGCTTTTTCAAGCCAGTAAACTATTTTTTCTATAGCGGGACCATATAGACCGCCTACTTTGTACACCTGCTCCTTAAGCTCACCATTCTCTTTCACCATTCTCGAGTTAAGGCCATACCATACAGGAGTTTTGTCTTCTTTATCCACTTTAGAAGCATAATATGCATCTACCTCCGCTGCTGTAATGTCAGGAGCATAGAAGTTAACGGCTGAACCTGTTAATAGACCTTTTTCAGGATCAAGGTTCACTTTCTTGTTATCGATCTCAGCATTGAAAAGGACTTCAACAATAGTATTGTCAAGGCTGGTAGAGGTGGCACTTAACAGTGAATCGAAGTACTCTCTGGAGAACTCAGGCATGATCTTGTTATTAGAATAATGGTGGTGAATACCATTTGAAAACCATATTCTTTTTACATAGACCATGAAGTTTTTCCAATCCTCACTTTCCTTATCGCCCGAATAGTTTTTTACAATGTTTTCGAGAGCATGTCTGATCTCAAGATTGTGTCTGTAATTTTGGTCATACATGATGTCACGTCCTTCCAGGCCAGCTTGAGTGAGGTAATAGACTAGTGTTTTCTGCTGGGCTGTCAATTTATCAAATCCGGGGATCTGATATCTAATGATCTTGAGGTCAGCAAATTGCTCTGCCAAGTGCTCAAACGATTCTTTCTCAGGGGTCACTTCTGCCTGTTGCTCCTGTTGTTTAGGCTTGTTGCAGCTGATCAGTGCCACCGTAATGAGGAGTAGCCAGGCGGTTGGTTTAAAAAGTTTCATATTAATTTTAGGTTTGTTTTAATGCTTTGCAAATATAGTGATTCAGATTTTAGCACCACAGCTGCGCACAAAAGCACTCTAAAGGTGTGTTTTGCAGTATAGATGTGCCTGAAATTCAGATAAATGCTAGTTGAGAGATAGGTATTTTTAATGCATGTCTTAGGGGTGTAAGCAGTTGATAGTGCTATTTATATCCATAATTATTAAATTACTAAACAACCCGACTCTAAAACGATAACATGATGATCAGATTAAAACCATTGCTTTTACTTTTTGTACTTTTCATTCTGTTGGAGGCTTGTAGTAGTAATACCGTGGAGACAGGTGATAATTTTGAAATGGTAGAGTTGCCAGACGGATCGGTAGTGTTCTTAAATCACCATAGTGAAGTTAGTTATGATAAGGATTTTGAAACCAGAACCCTGGAGGTTGCCGGGGAGGTTTTTTTGGATGTAGTCAAAGCTGAAGGTTCATTTGTTGTGAAGACCGCTCATGGAGATGTGACAGTGCTGGGTACAGAGTTCAACGTGAAAACCAGTGCAGAGGAACTGGAAGTAGAAGTAGAGGAAGGTGTGGTAGAAGTTAAAAACTCGAAAGGATATCAGAAGGTTAAGAAAGGGCAGCGGGCTACCTGGAAAAAGGGTGAACAGACCATCAAAAAAGGGAAAGCCGAAATGAAATTTAAAGTCTGGCTTAGTGCGCTGGAAAGGGAGTTTAAGAAACTTGGTAAAGAGATAAAACGAGGGAGCAAGCACGTGCAGAAGGAATCAAAAGAGGTCGGTAAGGAGTTTCATAAAGGTGCAAAAAAGCTTAAAAAAGAGCTTAAAAGCTTATAAAAGCCGATGTGCTACATTCATGGAAATGGCTGTATTTTCAGGTGAGATCATATAAGCCCATAGATCAGAGGAATGCAAATGGTTGATAGAATCCAGAAGAGGATGTTTAGTAGGGTGCCCACTCTGAGAAAATCCAGAAACCGATACTGACCTGCGCTATAGACCATAGTGTTAGTCTGGTAACCCACAGGTGTCATAAAGCTTGCCGATGCTGCAAAAGTTATAGCCATAAGAAAAGGCGTAGGTTCTAAACCAAGGTTTTGTGCTGTGGCAATAGCAATAGGAGCCAAAAGTGCAGCGGCTGCGTTGTTTGACATAATCTCCGTAATCAGAGATGTAGTAAGGTATAGACCGGAAATAATAGCAACGGGACCCCAATGCCCCAGGTTCCCTACCAATGTTTGGGCTATCACCTGGTCAAGACCGGTATTGGTCATGGCAGTGCCCAGGCTTAATGCTCCCGCTAGCAAAAACACTATTTTCCAACTAATGGCCTCATAGGCCTCGCGCATGGAGAGGCACCCCAAAAGTACCAGTACACATACTGCAGTGATGGCACCTACCATGATATCCATAACACCAAGGGTGGCAAGTATAATAATGCTTAGGATGGAGGCCATTACTATTGTAAACTTCTTTTTGTCGAAATCAGTGATAGAATCTTCTGATAGCAGCACAAATGGGGCATCCTGCTCATTTTCCATTTGTTTCAACTCTTTAACAAAGTGTGTTTTTACCTCAGCAAGGATAACGTCACCTGCTTTCAGAGGTACATCATACAGATGGTCTCTAACCACTTCCTGTCTATGCTTGATGGCTAGTGGGATTGCCCGAAAGCGTCTTCTGAAATCTACCTCTTTCAGTGTCTTGCCATCAACCTCCGAGTTAGAAGTGATCACCATTTCTATGAGGGTGGAGTTCGTAGCTTTCAGATCGTCATCGCCAATTTTTACTGGTGAGTTAACGAGTACCTTTGCCCGGCCTTTTAATGACTTGATATTATCTACATTGCACTTTACTTTCAAAATGTCATGGGCTTGGAGCACAAAGTCACCAGGAGGCAGCGTGAAGCGACCGTGCCTGTTTCTTCTGACCTCAATAATATCCATCTCCAACTCTTTTACCAGCTCAGAATCCATGATTTTTTTGCCCACAGAGTCCCCTTTGCCCAGAATCTCGATTTCCGTGAGATAATCGCGTAGCCCAAATTTTGCGGCAAGGTCTTTTTCCTCCTTACGGGATGGTAGCAGTCTGATGCCAATAAATACCATATACAGAATACCACCCGTTAGAAGAACCAACCCCATAGGAGAGAGCTGGAACATGGAGATGGGGTCAAGTCCTGCTTTTTCCGCTATACCACTGACCAGAATATTGGTGGAGGTGCCTATCAAAGTGCATGAGCCTCCAAAGATAGAGGCAAACGAAAGAGGGATCAGCATTTTGGAGGGGCTTTGTCCGGAGGCATTACCAATTTGAATGATTACTGGTATAAATACAGCTACTACCGGAGTATTGTTAACAAAAGCTGAAATAATGGCAATAAGTATCATCATGAGTATGATACCCGAATTGAAGTTGTATCTAAACACTTTGGAAAGCCGGTAGGCCAACAGTTGTAATGCCCCTGTTTTTAGCAGTGCAGCGCTCAGAATAAACATAAAAGCCACCGTTATAGTAGCCTTATTGCTAAACCCTTCCACACCTTCTTCCGCAGTTATGACCCCTGTCAGAATGAGTGATACCATAATCAGTAGTGCTACAAGATCGATAGAAAGTATCTCCGTAGCGAAGAGTATAACCGCACCTAAAATTACACAAAGAGTAATAATAGCATCTGTGGACATTTTAGCTTTTAAGTTAAATTGTTAGTAGTCAGCGATAAAAGTCTGAACTCATTATCGCCAAAATGCCCACATAATTTTTGGGGCCATCAAAGGTAGTAAAATATTAAGTCTATCTATTTAGTAGGGTAAAGAATTAAATTTTTTTTTAATCTTCATTTATTTCGTTTTTCTGTTGGCCTTCCCGCCTAATGATCTCCAGTAGCGTTGATTTTTTTAACATGGAAACGGTTTTATTCCTTACCTCGAGGAATACCTCCCTGATGCCGCAGGTTTCTTCATCTTTACACTCCTCGCAGCGTTCGTAGTACATATAGGTGACACAAGGTAGCAGGGCAATAGGCCCGTCAAAAAGTCGCATGACATCAGCCATGTTTACATCTTCAGGAGCTTTGAGTAGATAGTAGCCCCCAGCTTTACCTTTTCTGCTGGCGAGAATGCCAGCCTTTTTCAAATCAAGTAGTATAGCCTCCAGAAATTTTTGAGGAATACTTTCCGCTTTGGCAATCTCCGCAATAATGATGGGTCCTTCATCTTTTCTTTTGGCAAGGTGAACCAATGCATTTATGGCGTATTTAGTCTTTTTTGAGATCATGAGTGTAAATTTAACACTCTCAGAGTTAAATTAACTACTTCATTTTAAGGATTTAAGGAGCGGTGAGACTTTTAGAGGACTTAGGGGCACACCCATTTCCAGAAAGGTCAACCTGACCTGCACCTCTAAAGGATAAGTCTTTAACTAAAAATGCATTAGTGACCAAAAAATCACTAGTACTAGTGATGTAATTTGACTACGGATAGCTATTGATAAACAATTTCTGCACCTATAGCTTTGTCTTAATTTTTAATTAGTCTAAATAAGAATGACTGTTACCCAAAAAATGTATCGTTATAGCTTATTAATATTTCTGCTTTCTTTCATTTTCTCACTGAGTTATGGACAGGCTACTCTGTTGGGTAAAATAACTGACAAAAGTGGAGAACCTCTAATAGGTGCTGCTATAGTTTTTGAAGAACTAAATAAAGGTGTGGTAACGGATGTTTCAGGTACTTATAACATCAATGTTGAACCAGGCAGTTACACGGTTAAAATAAGCTTTGTCGGTTACAAGTCACATGTTGAAATGATCAGACTGTCAGAGAAATCGCAGACCCTTAATCTGAGCCTGGAGGAGGATGCCAATATTTTGAGTGATGTGGTGGTTATGGGCAAATCGGAAACTACCGAGACCATGGAAAGGCCTTTTACAGTTTCTGCGATTGATGTAAAGCCATTAAAAATTCAAAACCTCGACATCAATCAGATTCTGAATACAACCACGGGTGTGCGTATCCGAGAGGAAGGGGGACTTGGCTCAAATTTCAATTTTTCATTGAATGGATTTAATGGAAGTCAGGTCAAATTTTTTATTGATGGTATACCTATGGATTATTTTGGGTCATCCCTTTCATTGAATAACATTCCTTCCAACCTCATTTCAAAAATCGAAGTATATAAGGGCGTAGTACCAGTGCATTTAGGGTCTGATGCTTTGGGTGGAGCCATAAATATTACCACCAATAGAGCTATAAAAAACTACCTGAATGTATCCTACGCTTTTGGTTCTTTTAATACGCACCGAGCATCCTTGATTGGCAGATTTACCGATAAATCCGGGTTTGTAGTTAATGCCAATGCCTTTTTTAATTACTCCGATAATAATTATACAGTTGATGCGGAGGTGGTAAATATCCAAACCGGGAAAGTGACTGAAGAAGAAGTGGAGCGTTTTCATGATGCCTATCAGTCACAAACCGTGCAGTTAGAGGGAGGTGTTGAAAACAAAAGCTATGCAGACGACCTTTTTCTGGGGCTGATCTTATCTAGTAATGAAAAGGAGATACAGTCTGGCTATAACCTGACCAAGGTGGTGGGGGAGGCATTTACCACTGATAAGGCCCTAATCTCCACCTTGAAATACCAAAAGAAAGACTTGTTGGTCAATGGGTTATCACTAACTGTTAATTCCACCTATAAATATGGTGAAAGTATGCGTGTTGATACCAGCAGCAGGCAGTATAATTGGCGAGGTGAATATGCTGTTAAAGATCTGGACGTACGCTCGGGGGAGATAAGTTGGGATAAGACGGAATTTCGTTTTAACGATAACGCACTCATGGCTTCTGCCAATATTAGCTACACCATAGATGAAAGGCAGTCTATAGCACTTAACAATACTTACTCACGATATAGAAGAGTAGGTGAAGATCCTATTAGTTATAATGCGGTGCCGTTTAGCGAGCCCAATATTCTGACCAAAAATATTACGGGCCTTTCCTATAGCCTTGATTTGGTGGAGGGCAAGCTTCGTTCTGTGCTTTTTGGCAAGCTACTTTATATGGATGCTTTGACCAGAGATGGAGAGGGGACGGCAGATGATGATGTTCTGGTGGCCATAAACAATAAACAAACGCAATATGGTTTTGGCGCAGCTACAACTTACTTTTTAAGTGATAATCTGCAAGTCAAAGCTTCTTACGAACATACCTACAGGCTACCGGAAGTATTGGAAATGTTTGGAAACGGACTTCAAATATTGAGCAACCCAAACCTTGAGGCAGAAAAGAGTCAAAACTTTAATATAGGTTTGTTAGGCAAGAAGAGGTTTAATAGAAACTATATCCTTATAGAAGCAGGCTACCTGTATAGGTTGCCAGAAAACCTGATCCGAAACGCAGCTCTTGGACAAACGAGTACTTATGAAAACCTTCAATCAGCCAGAGCTCATATTTTTGAAGGGGTTATTAAATACACCTACAACGATTGGTTAAACCTGGAGGTAAATGGTACTTACCAGAATATTGTAAATAATCAGAAATACACTTCGGCAGGAGGTGAAAATTATTTGTACGAAGACCGTCTGCCCAATATGCCATTTCTGTTCGGGAACGCAAAAGCAGGCGTGATATTTAATAATGTAGGTAGTGAGACCGGAAAATTAAGCGTTAACTGGTCTACACTTTTTGTGGAAGCTTTCTATCTCAAATGGCCTAGTCAGGGTAGCCAGGAAAGTAAGTATGATATTCCAAGACAAATTTCGCACGACCTTTCGGCTTCTTATGCTATGCAAGATGGAAAATATAACCTGTCCTTGTCATGTACCAATATTATGGACAGCAAACTCTTTGACAATTTCATGCTTCAAAAACCAGGTAGAGCTTTCAATGTGAAGCTCAGTTACTTCATACAATAAAATTACTAATACTTATAAATAAAACTTAAATGGAAAGATTGCTTAAAAATACACCGATACTTTTAGCCTTTGTGTTGATACTATCTCTTGCCTCGTGCTCAGATGATGACACGGTAGTCAAATCAGTTGAAAGTGGCTATGTGATGTCACTCAGAACGCAGGATGCAGATGAAGAGAGTGCTGATTATTATATAACAGTTAACGACCTTATGACAGGTGAGATCAGCGCAGAGGGACAGGGAGTAGAGTTGGCTGGCTGGAACTATAACGGGCATTTTGCTGATACCTATTTTGCATTTGGTTATGACTTAAATGAGTGTATCGGATACAAAATAGTAAACAACCAACTTGTGGAGCAAGGTAAATTTGTCTATGAAAGATTTGATGTTATGGGTGCTATAGACGATCAAAGCTTTTTGGCTATTGGAGCTCCATGGGGAGGAGGATCATATGATTGTCAGATTCAGGTGGTAGATATTAACGAAATAGCTATAACTAAAAATGTTAAACACCCTATATACGAATCGTATGATGCAGAAGGAACGCAGCTTAATGCGTGGCCTACCGGAGCTTATGTAGATGGGGAGAAGCTTTTTGTAGCCTTTTATCCACTAAACGGAAGCTCTTGGAAAACACCTAACACTGATACAGCATACATCAGTGTATACTCCTATCCTGAAATTGAATACATCAAAACCATTAAAGATGCTCGAACAGCACCCATTGGATACTATGGAGGTTCTCCAAGTATTTTGGAGGATGAAAGCGGCAATCATTACACACTGTCTGTTAGCTCTAAAGCTGCAGGTTATACCCAGACAACCAAGCCTTCAGGTATCCTGAAGATTAATGCTGGTGAGGATGAATTTGATGCTGACTATTTCTTTAATGTGGAAGAAGTAGGTTATAAGGTGCTTTCAGCTACCTATATGGGTAATGGACTTGCTGTTGCCAGAGTGATCTCTTTGCAAATGGATGAGGCTGCAGGGGCGCAATCTCAATGGGCTGCTTTCAGCGAGGTTACTCCCCTTTTGAATGTAGCCGTTCTTGACCTTAATAAGAAGACCGTAACTATCGTAGATGATGTGCCATTGCATGGTGGGCAGTACCAAACCCCTTATTTAATTGAAGGTGGTAAAGTATATGTTTCTGTTAATAATGGAACTGAGGCTCATGTATACCAGGTAGACCCTGTTACTGCCTCAGCAACCCAAGGGGCTAAGTTGATAGGAAACCAATTCCAGGCTCTTTTCACTGCTAAATAACAGCTATTGTAAGCCTTATTCCCCACTTATGGAGGAGTAAGGCTTTTGAGAACCACTTGTAAGATGAAAAAATCACTATTTATATTTACCTGTCTTTTGGCAGTGGCATTTCAATCCTCTGCGCACTACTTGTGGTTGGAGACAGCCGAATCGGGTGAGAAAAACAAAGAACATGTAGTTGAGGTATATTTTGGAGAGTACACATACGGGGTTATTGAAAATCCCAATGGTGAAAACTTTGCCAAGGTTAAAAATTTCAGTTTGTGGGTGATATCACCTTCCGGAAAGAAAACGACCATTACTACCTCTGTTAAGGGCAATGCATTTCAGGGGATCTTTACTCCTAAAGAAAACGGAACTTATACCGTTGTGCTTAATAATAACGAAATTGATGTTATCGACTATACGAAGTATGATTTTGGGATATTCAAAACGCATTATCATTCCACAGCCAAAGTGGTAGTAGGAGACAAAGTTGATCTTACCACAGCAGATAATAATGCAGGCTTGGTAGTGGTAAATGCTTCGAGCGATCTGGCTGTTCAAAATTCTTCGGTGGAACTTCAGGTTCTTTACAAAGGCAAGCCCCTGGCCGGACAGGAAGTAGATGTTTATGTAGCTGATCTTTGGACTAAAAAGTTAAAAACCGATGAGCATGGAAAAGTGAGCTTCTCCTTACCATGGAAAACTAAATATACTGTAGAAACTACTAAAAAAGAAGACTTCCCCGGCACCTATAAAGGAGAGGGCTACCAATTTATATGGCATTGCACCACATACTGTATTGCCCTTTAGCTATGATGATCACACTGAGTAGTTTAGTTACTTTCTTTGGGTTTTGGTGTTGTTACCAAACATCTCAACGAGTAGAGCTTAAAGCCACTACCCGTTTGGAGCAATGGCTGGGGAAAGATCTGCCCAAAGCACGACTGATCGGCGTTGGAGGCATGGTAGCCGGATGGGTATTAAGCATGTTAACCTTTGGGATTGGGGCAGGTATTTTTGCCTTTTTGCTCATGCTTATAGTTATATCCAGCCTGGTGATAATGCTAACGCCACTTGGTTTAATGACTCGGAAGAATATTGCTATAGCGGTTCTTATTTGCATCTTTTTAGAATTAGCTTTATAAATATGCCAGCCAACAAAAAGCATCTGACGCCTTCCTTCCACCAGCGTTTTGCCAAGATTACGGCTGGGTTTCTTGGGGGATATTTTATAACCAGTACTTTATTTATGGTATTGGCACTTTATACCGACCGTGCAGTTATGCTGGTCACACTGAGATTTGGAGGATTTATATTATGGTGTGTACTCATGATTATTCCATTTCTTTTCAGAAATGGCTGGAAAGCATGGGGGATCTACCTTGTCACTACCTTGCTGTTTTCTTCTATACTCTATTTTACAAAAACCGAATCACCTGAATTATTTCCCGTATAATGAGCAATCGTATCTATAACACCCTTTTTCACATCCATACCGTCAGTGGTTTAGTGATTAGTGTTGCGCTATTTGTGATTTTTTTCGCCGGCTCTATAAGCTTCTTTCGCGATGATATTATCAACTGGGAGCGTCAACAGCCCATTGTGAAAGGCTCCCAAATGGATGTGGACTTCGATACAGTTATGGACACGTTGGCAGCACGTCATTCTCTTTATGGTAGGGCACTTACCATCCGGCAAATGCATCAGGAGCGAAGGGTCATGGTGTCGGCTACTCCATCGCTGGATACCGCGGCAATAGATGAGGCTAAAAGCAGATTTTTCCTTTACCAGGATCCAGATTCGCAAAAAAGCTATAGCTATTTTGAAGATTTTACCCTTGGAGAGTTTATATACAGACTGCATTTTTTCGCTCAGATACCATACCCCTACGGATACCTGCTTTCTGGTTTTGTGGCATTTTTCTTTCTGTTTGCTATTGTTACGGGTATCATCGTCCATTGGAAGAAGATCATCAGTAACTTCTATTTATTCCGTCCTTGGGCAAAACTTAAAACAGTATGGACAGATGCACATACAGCATTGGGAGTGATTGGACTGCCCTTTCAGTTTATGTTTGCTGTTACCGGAGCGGTGTTGATCATTGGTAGCACGGTTATGCTTGGAGCTACCACCTTATTCTTTTATAATGGCGATACAGAAAAATTGCGTAAGGAAATTTTTGCTGAAGAAGATGCATATCCATTTGCCAATGACCCACAGGAGCACAACTTCAGTATCAATGAACTGGTGTCGAAGACTTTGCAAAAGTGGCAGAACGTAAGCGTAACCAGGGTCGTACTGCAAAACTATGGTGATGCCAGTATGCATGTTGTTGTAAAGGTGAAGCCCAATGATAGTCAGCGTTTTACCGGTATAGGGCAGGTAGCTTATAATGCTTCTACAGGAGAAGAAGTAGCAGCGAAAGATCCATTTGGAAGTACTGACTACGCGGTGGCTGTTCAGGATATTATCCTAAAACTACACTTTGGTAACTATGGAGGGTATGGACTTAAGATCATATATTTTATTTTTGGTATGATCACATGTTTTGTGATACTCTCAGGTGTATTGCTTTGGGTGGAGGCAAGAGACAAGAAAAGTACAGTCCGGTGGAAAAGAAAATCAAACCAATGGGTAGCCGCTATAGTTTTGGCAGTCTCACTAAGCATGTATCCTGTAACAGCACTAAGCTTTACGGTGGTTAAGCTCTTTAAAGATGTGAATGATCCAGCACCCCACCTACTCATTTTTAAGACTTTTTTCATTTCATGGCTGGTATTTTCTATATTTTTTTCAATTAAAAAGGACAGTTATTTCACTAACAAGTACTGCTTGTTATCGGGTAGCGTATTGGGTTTTCTGGTGCCCATTGCCAATGGAGTGGTTTCAGAAACCTGGTTGTGGAAAACATTTAATCAACAACAGGTGCAGATTTTTGTAGTAGATGCTTTTTGGCTGGTAACATCTGTGATAACCTTCCTGATTGTACTTAACTTGAAGCCAAAGATCAAGGGAGAGCATATAGAGATACCCGCACCAATAAAAGATAAAACTGCTGCTAAAAAGGTAATAAAAACCCGTAAGCTACAGCCCGTATAGAGGTACTTTATCATGCAAATGGCGCTTGCAATGTTATTGCATACATTTTTCCGTAATGCTGCCGCAGATGAAGACTTTGATGTCCATATCGATGATCACACTTTTTCTGATAAGAGGGTTGGTGTCGAGTATGTATATCTGCTGTGGATTACAAAAGCTTCCCAATCTGCTTGACCATTATCAGGAGCATAAAGATTGTAACGGAGGAGTCCCCTTCTTTCCATTTTTGGTAGAGGACTATTTCCGTGATCACCATTGTGTTTGAAAAAAAGTTCATCTCTACCTTGCAAGGCAGCTCGTTAATGAGCAGATCATGGTAGCGGAATTGTAACGACCGGAGCTTATTACCTCTTATCCGAAATGAAAAAAGGAGAGGGTGGGCATCATCACTGATGTCAATGTTATAATACCAGTTGGTTTATTATGGAGGTATAGCAATACCTTCGGTTCTTTAAAATATAGAGTGTGAGATTGACTAACTGGTAGCTATATCGATACAAAGGGTTGTATCTTTCTCTTTTTCAGTTGTTTGAAATCTCTGGGAATCGGTATAATTTTAAAATTATCTTCGGTGGACTCGTTTTTTTTATACATTTGTAGATTGAATTTTGATTAAAATCAAAATTTACTTCAACCTAAACCAATTAATAATGAAAAACCGCCCCACTCGCAGAGCTCTGCGCGGAAGAGTTCTGTCTGTATCAATGTGTCTCCTGGTGATTGCTTTGATAAGTGTCTACTATTCAGGAGGTCAGAAAAATGATCAAGTTTCGTATTATGAAAAAATTGCCGGGCTCTCTCCGGAAGAATTGAAAAATACGCCTAAGTATGACAGGCCTGATCTGGCGCTTTTGCATGAGTTCGAGATGACAAAAGACCCTTCATTAGGTTTTGTGCCTTCCGAAAGGAAAGTAGCGGCTTTTAAGGAAGTTAAAAGTTTGATTAGAAAAAGAGCTACTCAAAAAGCTATTGACAATGTGAACTGGACTGAACGTGGACCAAATAATGTTGGTGGACGTACCAGAGCACTTATGTTTGACCCTAATGACACCAATGCGCAAAAAGTATGGGCAGGAGGTGTAGCCGGAGGCCTTTGGTATAATAATAATATTACCAGCAGTAGCTCACAGTGGGTTGCTGTAGATAACTTCTGGGCCAACCTGGCAATCAGTACCATCGCTTATGATCCTTCCAACACCCAAAATTTCTATGTGGGTACAGGTGAGGGTTTTTATAATGCTGATGCAGTAAGAGGAGCCGGCATCTGGAAGACTGCCGATGGTGGTTCTACCTGGAGTCAGCTTTCAAGCACCAACAACAGTAACTTTTATTATGTTCAAAAGGTGGCTGTTACAAGCTCAGGTACTGTACTAGCAGCTACACGTGCCGGACTTTATCGCTCAACTGACGGTGGAGCATCCTGGAGTCAGGTCATTGCAGGGAAGATGGCTGACATCGAAGTTACCAGCAACGGAAATATTTTTGTAAGCAAAGGTATTTTTGACACAGGAGTTGTTTACAAGTCTACCAATGATGGTGTAAGCTTCAGCACAGTAACTCCTGCAAGCGGTGGGGAGCGAATAGAGCTGGCTTCAGCGCCTTCTAATGGAAATGTGATCTATGCAGTAGCATCATCAGGTTCTGATATTGCCTGGTTCAGAAAATCTACCGATGGTGGTAGTACCTGGACTAGCGTTACTACTCCGAATTATCTTTCTCAGAGTTGCACAAACAGTGGTCAGGATTTTACGCGTGGTCAGGCATGGTATGACCTGATACTTGCCGTACACCCTACCAATTCTAATATAGTGCTTGTAGGAGGGGTTGACATCCACAAGTCTACAAACGGAGGTAATTCCTGGAGCTCGGTCTCTTACTGGACAGGAGCTTGCGCTTCATACTTACATGCAGATCAGCATGCCATTGCATTCAGACCCGGATTTGTTGATCAGGCTATATTTGGTAATGATGGAGGAGTATCCTATTCATCTAACGTTGGTAGTTCATCCAGCCCTTCATTTTCTGCCAGAAATAATGGCTACAATGTTACCCAGTTTTATGCTGTTGCTGCTTCTAATACTGCTAACTCAAATTATTTTCTGGCAGGTGCTCAGGATAATGGTTCGCATAAATTTACCTCAGCAGGTATTAACTCTACTACGGAGGTTTCAGGAGGCGACGGTGCTTTCTGTCATATAGATCAGGATAACTCTAATTACCAGATCACTTCTTATGTTTACAACGTTTATTACAGGTCTACCAACGGAGGGTCAAGCTTTTCTAACTTCATTAGTGATCAGGGGCGAGGTCGTTTCATTAACCCAACTGATTACGATGACAGTGCAAATAAGTTATACGCTGCCGGTAACGCCAATGAGTTAGTTAGAATTGACAATATCACCGGTTCTGCAAGTAAAGCAGTGGTTAATGTAAGCATCAATTCAGGAAAAATTTCGGCTGTGAAAGTATCTCCATTTACAGCGAATAGAATATTTGTTGCCACTGAAAACGGTGATGTTTATCGCATTGATAATGCACATACTAGTTCCCCGACCGTTACAAGCATACGCGGAGCGTCATTCCCTAATGGTTATGTGTCATGTATAGAAATTGGTAGCAGCGATAGCCAATTGCTGGTAACCTTCTCAAGTTACGGTGTTGCATCTGTTTGGGAAAGTAGAAATGGGGGATCTTCATGGGCCAACAAAGAAGGAAACCTCCCTGATATGCCTGTAAGATGGGTACTTTATAACCCGTCTAATACCAACCAGGTACTTTTGGCTACTGAGCTGGGTGTATGGTCAGTAGATGATATTAATGTAACTTCTCCGGTTTGGGATGTTTCAAATGCAGGACTTGCTAATGTGAGATGTGATATGTTGCAGTACAGGGCTGCGGATAAACTTGTAGTATTGGCAACCCATGGTAGAGGTGTTTTTACAACGGATGTATTTAGCTCTACAATACCACCTCCGACATGTACCACTACTATTAGCTCATTTCCATATGCAGAGAGTTTTGAAAGTGGCTTGGGCAGCTGGACTCAGGATACCGGTGATGATATCGACTGGACGCGTCAGTCAGGAAGCACCCCTTCATCCAGCACCGGACCGACGGCGGCAACGGATGATTCTTACTATATGTTTGTAGAGTCATCGTCACCAAACTACCCTGGCAAAGTTTCAAATTTGGTAAGCCCATGTTTCAACCTGGCTTCATTGAGCAACCCTGAGCTTAAGTTCGCATACCACATGTATGGAGCAGCTATGGGTACATTAAATGTACAGGCAAGTACTGATAATGGCGCTACCTGGACTACAGTATGGACAAAATCAGGGGATCAGGGCAATGCATGGGCCGATGCTACTGTTGATCTTTCTGCTTACAGTGGAACTATTAAGTTGAGATTCAGCGGAACTACGGGATCAAACTACACAGGTGATATGTCAGTGGATAAGATAAGTGTTGCCTCAGGCGGAACGTCTTCATGTGCGGCAGTTTCTTCATTCCCTTATAACGAAAGCTTTGAGATTGGCTTAGGAAGCTGGACCCAGGATAGTAGCGATGATATTGACTGGACGCGTCAGTCAGGAAGTACTCCTTCATCAAGCACCGGACCTACAGCAGCAACCGATGGCTCTTACTACATGTTTGTAGAGTCTTCATCTCCAAACTATCCAAGTAAAGTAGCCAATCTGATCAGTCCATGCTTTGATATTACTGTATTAAGTAATCCAACCTTAGAGTTTAGCTACCATATGTACGGTGCAGCTATGGGTGTATTAAATGTTCAGGTAAGTACCAACAACGGCTCGTCATGGAGCACTGCATGGACAAGGTCGGGAGATCAGGGCAATAGCTGGTCTACAGCTTCTGTAGATCTGTCTGCATACAGTGGTACAATCAAAGTAAGATTCAATGGAACGACTGGTTCTAATTACACAGGCGATATGTCTGTTGATAAAATAAGTCTTAAAGAGGGAGTTACCAGTGTTACATATTGCGCAGCTCAGGGTAACTCAGTGACTGATGAGTGGATACAGAGAGTAAGATTAGGTTCTATTGATAACAACTCAGGAAGTAACTCTGGTTATGCTGACTTTACTTCTATTTCAACAGACCTGGCAAAAGGCTCTTCATATACCATCACAATCAATCCTGCTTGGTCTGGTACAGTTTATTCAGAGGCGTATGCAGTGTGGATAGATTATAATAAAGATGGAGACTTTACTGATTCGGGTGAGCAGGTTTATTCAGCAGCTGCATCAACTAACACTTTAGTAAGTGGGAATTTTACAGTTTCTTCATCGGCACTTTCAGGTTCTACACGTATGAGAGTGATTATGAGATATAATACAGCACCTTCTTCATGCGAATCATTCGATTATGGTGAGGTAGAGGATTATGCAGTAAACATTACTAGTAGTGGAGCTATGATGGAGGCTGCAAATACCCCTGAAATGTCTTCTGTTGGTGAGCATCAGATCAAAGCATACCCTAACCCTTTGAAAGAAAGGTTGAATGTTGATTTACATGGATTTGAAGGCGCGGTGAATGTGAGACTTCTTAACTCTGCGGGTAAAGAAGTAATGGTAACTCAAACTACATCAGGTACAACGGTTTTTATGGATGTAAGTCAACTAAAAGCCGGTATCTATGTTCTGGTGGCAGAAGATAATGATAAAGTGCTTAAGCAGCTGGTGTTTAAAGACTAAGATTGATTTAAAAGTTACGATTTAAGCGAAAAAGAGAAGGTTTAGGCCTTCTCTTTTTGTATATTGTATTATGCACCTATGTTGCTGAATTATATTCAGGAACATTCATTTATGTAAGGTTGTTTACTTTTTATAGGCTATTTGCACTTTAAAATAGGGAATTATGAAAAACCAGTTAAGTAAATTGTCCGAAGAAGACAGAGCGCTTTTGTTGAGAGCACCTGCATTATTTTCACTATTGGCCGCAAGCACTGATGGGCCAATTACTCATTCAGAAAAGGCTGAAGCCATTGAACTTTCACATTTAAGGACTTTTACAGCACCACCAACCTTACAACCCTACTACAGAGAAGTGGAGAAAATATTTCAACCCGAATTGGAAAAGTTAATAGAAAAGTACTCACCCATCACGGACGAACAGCAAGAAGCCTTGCAGCGGGAGGCTGAAAGTGTTTATGCTGTTTTAGATAAACTTGATGAAAATTTCAAGTTTGACATGGTGGTAAGTTTAAAAAGTTATGCGAGGCACGTGGGCCGGGTTCACACCAACTTTCTCGAGTATTTTGTGTTCCCCCTTTCTATTTGGGGTATTACGGAGTAATTGATATTCCTATTATCTCTAAATGATGCTAGATATAATCCTTGATTCTTCTCCATATTGTATGAAATAAGTGGATAGTAATTTTGGCTGGATTCAATATCTGATAAAAATAACCTTAATCGGTTATCAGTCAGGTGTTGTGAGAATTCCCAGGAAAGTAGCTTGTAAGTTTTGCTGAGCATTCAAGAGAAGATTGCCCCGAAAGTGTGTGTCCTTTTGTTATTGGTGTTAATGGCTTTGTGAGT
Organism: Fulvivirga marina; assembly: GCF_016775155.1. Lineage (GTDB taxonomy): Bacteria > Bacteroidota > Bacteroidia > Cytophagales > Cyclobacteriaceae > Fulvivirga > Fulvivirga marina. The sequence goes on from NZ_JAEUGD010000053.1 coordinate 119,262, forward strand.
ATCCCTTTTACATGTTTTCTGACTATGTCTACATTGCATAACTAATTAAATGCTTTATGATTAGAGTCATAAGAAAATGGTTATGCTCTCCAGAACTTTGGGTATGAGTTTTTTAACATACATCTAAGTAAATGGAAGACATAAAAAGTAAAAAAGTCGGCAGTCTTGTAGCAGAAGACTATAAGTATGCTGACATTTTTAAAAAGCATGGCATAGATTTTTGTTGTGGAGGAGGAAAAAGCATAGAGGAGGCCTGCAAAAATAGAGGAGTGAATTATGGGCAATTGGTTAAGGATCTCTTATCAGTTAATGAGAATAGCCACGAAATAAACGGAGCAAATGAATGGCCACTTGATCAGCTGATTAACCACATTGAAAATGTTCACCATACTTATGTGATGGAGAATGTTCCGTTGCTTCTGGAATATTCCAATAAAGTGGCCAAAGTTCATGGAGACAGGCATCCTGAGACCATAGAAATTAACAGACAACTTTACGCTCTTGTAGATGAGCTATTACCCCATCTGAATAAGGAGGAAACTATCCTTTTTCCCTACATTCTTAAGCTGATCAAAACGAATGTGAAGGCAGGTTTGTCTGCCGTACAATATCCAATTGAGGAGATGATGGATGAACATGATACTGCAGGTGAGATTATGAAGACGATATCAGAACTGAGTATGGGCTATACACCCCCGGCCAGTGCCTGTGCTACTTATAGGGTGCTTTATCAAAAGCTTAGGGAGTTTGAAAATGACCTGCATAGGCATATTCATCTTGAAAACAATATTTTGTTTCCAAAAGCACTATCTGTGGAGCAGTCGCTTTGAAGAAACCGGACCAAAATTTCATGACTAAAATCATATAAGTCCTTGACCCAGATCACTGACTAAGGATATGGATAATATAAAATTTACACATGTACCAAAAAAATTAAACAATTATGTATGCGCGCTTAAAGTATCTGATTGGTTTTATGCTTTTACCGCTATTAATAGTGGCTTGCGGTGGTGGCGGAGAGAAAAAAGCACTACCACCTGCAAAACATCCTTCTGAATCGGCCAATGTCACACCTGAAGACCCCATGAAGAACTGGGAGGATAACAAAGGGATCGGACCGGTAAAATCAGTAACCCTGGGAGAGATTGACCCCGCAATGGCTGAAGAAGGTAAAGCAATTTATGAAGAACTATGCACGGCATGTCACAAGCCGGATAAAAAATTCATAGGTCCGGCACCTAAGGGACTTTTGGATAGAAGAACACCGGAATGGGCGATGAATATGATTCTCAACCCAGAGGAAATGATCGAGAAAGATCCTATAGCCAAGCAATTATTAGTAGAAGCTAATGGAGCTCCAATGGCCAATCAAAATCTTACTGAGGATCAGGCCAGAAAGGTGCTTGAGTATATCAGAACCCTCTAACCTTAACGTAAATTGATATGAAGCTAATAAACTTATCCACCCGGTAAATTTTCCTTGGTAATGACGGTATTGAATCCGGTAGATCTTGCACGAATAGCTACAGCCTGTTTGGGTATACCTTCCAGGGATTACGCAGCGTAGGCTCTGAAAACTTTTCTTTTAATTATTTGAAGCTCCTTTTTAGCAACCAGGGCCTTGATCGCCCTGATTACAGTTTCAACCCTGAGGCCAGTCATATCGGCTATTTGCTGTCTGGTGAATGGAACTTCATAATCATTGTTAGCACTCTCCGTGTCTTCTTTCTTTTTGAAATAGTCAATTAAAGTAAGTACACGGTGTTCGGGAGTGTAACTGGATATTTCTTTGGCCATCATGGCCTTAAATTGGAGTCGCTTACTTAATATGGCGCAGAATTTTAAGTGAAGTTCAAAGTTCTCCTTTAACAGTTTGATGAAATTTTCCTTGGGCAGTTTCCAGATCAAGGAGTCGATCACAGCATCAGCATTGGCGGGATAGGGGAATCCGCCGAAAAGAGGCGGTTCACCAAAGCTTTCACCATCCTTAAACATGCCTTGAATAAACTCCTGCCCATCTGCACTGAAATTATTCATCTTCACTATACCCTCAGCTACCTGGTAATAATTGAGAGCAGAACTACCTTCAAGAAAAAGCACCTCATTTTTCTTTAATGAAATGGCTTTTGCTCCATAGCTTTCTAAAATACCTTCGTCTATTACCATACCGCAAAAATACTCACTTTATCAGCGAGTCCTATGTAATTAGAACGGACTTTGCTTACCAGGGCATAGGTTTTTTGGTATATGTGCTGATTCTCAGTTTTTAGTTTGAAATAGCTAAAATGTCTTCCAGAATGTGAGTCAATCTGTTTTCTTCCAGATTAAGAGATTTCTCAAATGCATCTCGAGATTTTCCAGGGTTAGTCGGAGCAGTGAGATCCCTGTAATAACCAATACCAGTAATTAAATTCTTGCAAAAATTGGTTAAGTGCCGGACTGTTTTGGGAGCAGGAGCAAAACATTCATTTACCTGCTCCTGAATATGGTCAACGTAAAGCCTGAGTTCCCGGATAAACATGTGGGGTCTGTTTTCGTCGATCAGGGAATTTGACCTGCCGTAGATGTGATCTACCATCTCCCTGAGCGTAACTACCTTTTTGAAATTCACAATATTTGGTCCCGGACATACAGTAACAGAGTGGAGTCTCTTAACCAATGGCACATCATACTCTAGAGAAGCAGCGTTACTCAGGCCTATGCAGAGACACTCCTTGTTCAATACTTCATCAATTTGCTTCTGGCGTTCTTTTTCAGGTAAATCACTTGTTTCCAGCTCTTTGATCTTAAATTTCTGATATTGGCGTGATGCTGTGCATATAGGCTCCTTAGTAAACTCGGTATTGGACACCAGATACTTTTCAGTACATGGGCTACCTGGCAACCCTTTTTTTATACGTTCAAGTTTTTCTTCCTCGCTACTGGTTCCTTTAAGGTAGTTAAAACGAACCCCTAATGGAGAATTTTTACTTAATACGACATCCTTCTCCCCGGCATCGCATAACAATTGAAGGGTTTTCTTATCAACTGTGGTAGCCTCAGTGCAAAGCAAAAAAGGACTGCCCCAGCCGGTGCTGTCCATGTCATAGTGCTGATGCAAAAAATCATCTTCTTCATGCGTGCCAATTCCTCCCTGAACGGTTAGTTTTATAGGGTGAGGCATTTGATAGGTTTTTTTACCTTGAGCCTCGACAGCAGGCTTGTAAACTTCAAAAAGGCTATTTATCAATTCATACTTCTTGCGTTTAAACTCCTCAAGTATCGGACCTAATAATAGTCCTTCAGTAGCAAAAGCATGCCCGCCACAGTTCAAACCGGACTCAATTCTGAATTCGCTTACCCAAACGCCCTTTTTAGCTAAAAACTTGCCCTGGATAAGTGCTGATCGATAGTCACTTACCTTGATAACGACCTTTTTATCAAATTTACCCCAGCCCTTGGCATCAAACCCGCTGAACTTTTCAAGATAACTATACAACCGAGGGTTTAAACCGGCCGAAAAGATAACCGAAGAGTTGGTAAGGTTGCTTTTTGCATACCCTTTCAGGGCTGAAAGTGCATCAGAACTATCTTTCATTAGCGTACCATCTTTGGCATAATTGTTTTTATCAACTTTAGTCATAATGTTGACCTCAATGGAACCAGGACTCATTTGGCTGCGAAGAAACTGAGAAATGGTTTCGCGGGTAACTTTATTAGTAGCCTTAAGCATGGAATGATATGCATTCTTTAGCTCATGGTTTTCAGGCAGCATCTCGAAGTATTTTACAAGGTCACTACCTGGTTCGAAAAGAGATAGCTTGAGCTTGGTAAACTTCTCATTCACCATCCTATTGACCAGATTAAGGTAGTCAGTTATGCGTCGGGCGCGATAGTCCTCTTCCTTATCGCTTATGGCAATATATGGCTCATTCTTTTGTTCGTAGTAATATTTCCGCATCATTTCAACCAGATTATCCTCAATGATGGAAATGGCAGATGTGATGCCGAAATGGGCTACTTTAACCGGAGAGTCTATGGTGTACGCAAGTCCCATAACGGGGATGTGGAATTGATGAGGAGGTAGTTGCATGCTTTTTGGTTTTGTTCGCCGTAAAGGTTGGTATTAATCAGCGTGATAAATATGACTAAAGTCATAAGCATGAGGTATTAAGTTCATTGTAAATCAGTTGCTTAAATGGAGTTTTGTTTTCCGGATGATGCCTAAGTTTTTACCGATATCCAAACTTAAAGCGCCGTCATGCCGAGCCATTGGCACCGGCATCTCCATCTCCATCATCGGTTGGGAGACTCTCGGAGATTTCAGACCATTTTTGACTGTTCCAACTCAAAAACGGAAAAAATACTGAAATGACGCGCTTCAGCAGTCCATTATAAAGTCATGAGGAGACCTGTTTTTACAACAGTGTCCCGCCTGTATTCAGCTAACCGTTCAAGTTAGCAGTATATACCATCAATACTGATTACCGAATACTGCCTACTCTTTGCCAACTGCTCATCAAGTCTCAATCATGACTTAATACTCTATTTATTACCCACACTTACTATACCCACACTGGCTACATTGCAGACACGACTCCTGGTAGATCATCGCCGGCTCTTTGCAATGAGGACAGGTCTGGTCCGTAGGAACAGTGCCATTGGGAATAAATTGTAACAGAGCACGTTTTACACCATTTCTCCAGGTGTTCAATGTTTGTCCGTCAAGGCATAGGTCGTCAACCATTTCTATCACATACTTGAGAGGCATACCATGTCGTAGCACACCACTGATAAGCTTAGCATAGTTCCAGTATTCCTTGTCGAATGTTCTGGAAAGTCCCTCGATAGTAATTCTGTAGCCATCACCATCCACATATTGGAAATCATACCTGTTTTTCCCATTTTTGCCCTTGCCTTTGATCACTTTGCCCTTTTTTACCTTAGACAGGATAGAAAATGAATTATCAGCACGGCCCGTGAATATCTCATAGGGCTTGTTATTATACAAACCAACTACCGCTACCCACTTTTCATGATTGTTTTTAAACTGTAGTACTGCGGCTTCCAATTCTTTTGGTCTTTTGGGTGGATTAGTTTCCACAAAATCCTGTTTGTCTTTGGAGGTATCACTGACCAGAATGCCTGACCGGCTACCCTCGCGGTAAACCGTGATACCTTTGCAGCCTTGTTTCCAGGCTTCAAGGTAAATCTCAGAGATCATAGATTGTGGAGTGCTTTCCGGCAGGTTGACGGTTACGCTGATAGAGTGATCAACCCACTTTTGTAGTACACTCTGTAGTTTTACTTTTGAAGTCCATGATATCTGATCACTACTGGCACCTGCGTATGGAGATTTGTTAATGAGTTTGTCAAGATCTTTAGGCTTAAGTTCGCTGATCTCTTCAGCATTAAATCCCTGAGTTTTCAGCCATTTTTTAAAACCATGATGGAATACGGCATACTCTTCGTAGTAATCACCATTATCATCTACAAAATATGGGTGATCATCACTGGCTTTGGCTGCGTTAATTTTCTTTCTTCTTGAATAATATAGCCTGAAAGCAGGCTCTACACCCGAGGTAGTTTGAGTCAACAAGCTTGTGGAACCTGTTGGAGCAATGGTAAGCATAGCAATGTTCCTTCTGCCATGTTCTGTCATTTCCTTGATCAATTCCGGGTCTATCTGTTTTATTCGATTGATAAAGGGATGGTCGAGCTCTTTTTTAGCATTGTAAACAGGAAATGCTCCTCTTTCTTTAGCCAGTTTTACTGAGCTTCGGTAGGCTTCCTGCACCAAGGTGCTTTGTATTTTTTCAGCCATTACAATAGAGGCATTAGAACCGTATTGTATGCCTAGTGAAGCCAACATGTCACCAAGACCGGTTATGCCCAGTCCGGTACGGCGGCCGTTTTTACATTTCTCTCTGATTTTCAGCCATAAATTTTTCTCTGTTAGCTTATACTGTTCTGGTTCGGGGTCATTGTCAATTTTAGCTATAACTCTGTCAATTTTTTCCAGTTCAAGATCTACCAGGTCATCCATCAGGCGTAAGGCAGCCTGCACATGTTGCCGGAATAATTCAAAATCAAAGTGGGCTTCTTTGTAAAAAGGTTTGTTTACATAGCCAGCCAGGTTAATCGCCATCAGTCGGCAGCTATCATACGGGCAAAGAGGAATCTCACCGCAAGGGTTTGTGGAAACGGTTTCAAAGCCTTCGCCAGCGTAACGGTCAGGCAGAGACTCCCGGGTTACTGTATCCCAAAAGATTACCCCTGGTTCAGCAGACTGCCAGGCACCTTCTGTTATTTCTTTCCATATGTCCTGAGCCCGGCTTTTATGGGTAACCTGTGGAGATTTGCTATGGATAGGGAATTGCTGTTTGAAGGAGCCGTCGTGCTCCACAGCCTGCATAAAAGCGTCGTCAAGCTTTAATGATATATTGGCACCTGTAACAGCGGTGGTCTCTCTTTTCGCTCTGGCAAAAGCTATGGCCTCCGGGTGTTTTACGGAAAGTGTCAGCATCAGTGCCCCTCTTCTGCCCCCTTGAGCTACTTCACGAGTGGAGTTAGAAAACCTGTGCATGAAAGCCACAATGCCGGTTGCGGTAAGAGCAGAATTATTTACAGAACTGCCCTCCGGCCGAATGTGTGACAGATCCAGGCCAACACCTCCGCGTCTTTTCATAAGCTGTACCAGTTCTTCATCCATCGTCATTACCGATCCATATGAGTCGGCATCTTGTTCGACTCCTATTACAAAACAGTTGGATAATGAAGCATGCTGAAACTCATTGCCAATGCCTGCCATAGGGCCACCTTGTGGTACAATATATTTGAAACCCTTGAGGAGTTCATAGATTTCTTCTTCCGACAGAGGCTTAGCGTATTTCTCTTCAACTCTGGCAAACTCGCGGGCAAGTCTGCGATGCATGTCATCAGGAGATTTTTCGTAGTAATTCCCCTGACCGTCCTTCAGAGCATATTTACTTGCCCATACTTCTGCGGCTAGCACATCGCCATCAAAGTACTTAATACTGGCCTCTTTTACTTCTTCCTCGGTAAGTGCTTCTAGCGTTTCTGGTGGTTCGGGTGCTATCATGGTGTTATTTGTTTTAAGAATTACATGGGGTCTAAAGTGGCTTCCATCTCTATGATCTTGGGGAATAGAATATTATTTTCCAGCAATACCTGCTCGTGCCAATATTTTCTGAATTTCAGTAATTCGATATAAATCTTTTTGAATTGAGCTTCAGCCAGTTTATCGTTGAAATGCACATGGCTCATGAGTTCGAGTAGCAGGTCGAGCCGTTGTTTTTCAATTTTATGCTCTTTATACATTTCATGTATAGGGTGACAGGCAGAGTGCAGGCCGGACATTCTAACCCCGCTGCCCTTTTTAAGCTCCAGGCTGTAGCGTGTGACAAAAGGTATAATGACAATAGACTCTTTATGGATATGAGCTTCCTGTTTCCAGGCCAAAAACTTAAAGGCTTCATACAGCTCCTGAAGATTGTGCTGGCCTTTATATCTGAACATGAATTGATCAAAGCTGATTTTGACTTCAGTCAGAATAGCCAATATGGTACAGTAATGTGATTTGATAACAGTTTTGACCAAGAGTTCAGCCGGCCAATCGTAATACTCATCCTTCATAATTATATTGACGCGTGATAGTTATCGCGTAAGTTGTTGTTAGACCTTTTCCTGTTTTACTTTTGCTACATGTACCTTCTGGGTTTCTGATTCCTTCATACAGTAATTCCACTCAAACTGTCTGCGGTGCTCTGTCTGAAATTGATAATAAAGAGGGGTGTGGGCATGATCATTCACCCGCTTGAAAATTTCGTCAGGTTTAATTTCATCAAAGTGATTGAATATAGCTGGGGACCTTTGTTTGGAGGGGAAAAACAAAAATCAAAAGTATGTTGAGTTTCCATATCTGTCAGAGATTTGAGGTAAATATAGATGCAGACTATGACCAATTTTATGACTATGATCATGTTTGAAAAGGTTATTTATTTGGTTTTTTTAGTTGCGTATTTCGCTGATTAACAGTATGGAAATCCCAGCCCTTTTTTACGGAGCGGAAATTGTTTCTCAGCTTGTTGCTGTCATTAAGAGAGGGAGTGATTAATTGATTTCGTCTTTGAGAGGAGGTAGGACAAAGCAATTATCCTGTCACTTCTGACTGCTGACCCATGACCATCAAACACCCAACCGGCATCAACAACGATACCCCAAAAAGCCCTTCAAAGTAAAATGGCAGCATACCAAAACCAGTCATGAACAGGGTGGGTTGAAGGAAGACTATAGTTTCACTTAAAATAAAACCAGTCAGGAATAGTGCAATACCTGTTTTAGGTATTCGTGCGTTTATATTTATCAGTTCGGTATGATTAAACCAACCCATGAGAAAGGTGGAGACAAAGCCCAGAAAAACGATGTGTAAATAGCCTATGGTAAAATTGCGCACCGAATAGGCCAGATCAGCAACGGCAGGAAAGGCTGATACAAACTGTAAGAAAAGCTTAATAAGTAGAGCTATAAAAGCAAACCAGAGCAAATACCTTGTCCATGGCTTTAATGAAGTCAATAAATTGTTTTTAGTACCCCTTAGGAGTAATACAAGATAGATTAAAGCTACAACCTGAAGAAAAGCAGATAAAAAACCGATAATATATACCCATACGCCCGGCTGAGTCCATAGGGTAGAAAGGCTGTACGCAGGTATGCAGGCCATTGCCATAAGCCATAAGAAACAGCGGGCATGATGCCGGTTGAAAGCAATGTTGTTCACTTCGAGAATTCTGAAAAATAGCCCAAATACTGCGAAACTAAACCATCCATCGTATTGAAAGTGAAGGTAAAAGTATATGGCTAACTGGTAGAGGTTTGAGCCGCCAAGCCCTTTAGCCATTATGGCACCAAGCGCAAATGGCCCGATGGATGATAGTACCATAAACAACAGACCCCATCGAACGAAAAGGAGCGAAAATGGAATACTGGTAAGTGTTTTTGTGTCTCTGAAAAATTTACCGGCAAACCAGTAAGACAGAAGAATATGAAGCGTGGAGAATGTGATAGAGGCTGCTGCATATCCCTGAAGAGGAAATGTGATCAGCATGCCAATAACAGCAATCTGAAGGAGCCAGAATAAAACTTTGTACGATTTGGTCTTTTTAGGAATATAGGTAAATATCAAGGCTGCAAAAAGAGCATTGAATATCCACCCGAGAAAGGCCAGATGAGAGTGACCATGCAGAAAATACTTAAAATTGATGCCTGTTATTGGAAAGAAGAAAATAAGGCGGAGAAGACACCCAAGAAACCCGACCAGAATAAGGTAAATAAAAGATAAGCGAGCCCAGTATTTAATCGTTCGGATGTTGTTCATATAGCCAGTTTGCCCTTTCTTTTCCCTAAATAAATCAAAACGGCCATAGAAATGAAAAATGTTAGCATGGATAGGAAGGCCCACCCTAAGCGTATCCATCCTGCGCATATACCTAAAAGAATGCTCAACAGGATCAGGGGCATGATGACGGGAAGAATTTTTCGGTTTTGCATATCTGGTACCTCTTAAATGTTAGTCTGGCTGTACTATGCAAAAGTAGGTCAGGCGTGCTAAGACTTTTATGACCTCAGTCATAGCTGGCGTTGATTATAGTGAGGTAAGTTCAATTCTAAGAACTAATATTCTTTTAATATTCAATTGGTTTTGAAACATACTACACCACAACTTTTAAATTAAAATGACCTATCTTACCAAGCGCTGACCTCAATTTGGATATCGGTGTTTAAAGACATAGCCAATGATTGATCTGGATAAAATATCGACACTTCCGCCCGAAGGTGCGGTTAAGAAAGAGTACAAACAGCACCTATCCGACCTGCGCAATGAATTGTTTCAATTACAAAATAAGCTTTATGCAGATGGACGCTACAGTGTGCTTATTGTCTTGCAAGGCCTGGATACTTCCGGTAAGGACGGGACCATCCGCCATGCATTTAGTGGTATGAATCCTCAAGGGGTGCAGGTGACTTCATTTAAAAAGCCTACTGAAGACGAAATGAAGCATGACTTCCTATGGCGTGTTTATCCCCATTTCCCGGCCAAGGGTATGATACGGGTCTTTAACCGATCATATTATGAAGATATATTGGTACCTACCGTGCATGAGAGTTTGGGAAAGGAGATTTTACAGCATCGTGCTAACCTGATCAATGAGCTGGAGCAACATCTGACGGCCAGCCATACTTTGATCCTGAAGTATTATCTGCATATATCCGTAGAAGAGCAAAAAGATCGCTTAGAAGACCGAAAGACTAAGCCCCATAAACGATGGAAATATGCTGAAGAAGATGAGAAAATACCGCTACAATGGGATGACTATAAGAGTGCCTACCATACTGTACTAAACAAATGCAATGTGATCCCCTGGCATATTATTCCCTCTGATAAGCGCTGGTTCCGCAACTACACCGCTGCCCAAATTTTGTTGGAAGAACTTCAAAAGCTGGACTTGCGGTATCCCGATATGGAGAAGTGATGTGTGCTATTGTCATTTAGAGGGACGAATTATATGAAGGGTTGAATGCTACAACCCTGATTACTCTTTCACTTTCCATCTTCAATCATTAGCTCTTCTTTTAGTGAATTACTGCATTCATTTACTGGAATTTCTTTTAAGATACCAAGAAGTCCGTTTTGATAATTATAGAGTTCAGCGATTCCTTTGACAGGTATCTTAATTTCTAATTCGTTTTTATGATGATTACAGCAATGTTACCGGAAGAGATATTTCAGTAATATGATCATTGTTGAATGAGCAGGTGACCTTGATCATGAGAGTCACCTGCTCAGATAATTAATCCTGTAGCACAGGCTCACTTTCTTCAACTTTCGGTTGATCTTCCCGGGGAGAGATTTATTACTCCTTTTACAGACCAGCCCATTTTTAGGCCTATTACAAACCATCCTAGGGCAATAACACCAACTGCGAAAACCGTATCTCCAATTACCCTCAGCCATCTCAGTGTATCCATGCCTGGCTCCTGCATAAATTCTGCCGAGCGGGCATACCAGAACCCATATTTTACACTAGCCCATGTTTGAGCCAGACCGATAGGTAGCACACTTATCAGTACCATTAGTGCCAGACCAATATTGATAGACCAAAATGCTAATTTAATGGTGCTGTCTTTCCATATATTTCTGGATGACAGTCCCTTCAGGGCGAAGAGCATCAGCCCTATACCGAGCATACCATACACCCCAAACAGCGCGGTATGTCCGTGGACGGGAGTGGTGTTGAGGCCTTGCATGTAATATAAAGCTATAGGTGGGTTGATCACAAAACCGAAGATGCCTGCGCCTACCAGATTCCAGAAAGCAACGGCTATAAAACAGTAGATCGGCCATTTGTACGCTTTAATCCATTTCGTAGCCCGACTAATGGTGAGGTTATGATAAGCTTCAAAACCTATGAGTACCAACGGTACCACTTCCAGAGCACTAAATGTAGCTCCTAAAGCCAACACTGCTGTAGGTGTACCACTGAAGTACAAGTGGTGAAAAGTTCCTATGATACCTCCGAAAAGAAAGATGATGGTGGAGAATAAGACGGTGGCAGTGGCTATACCTACCCTCAAGAGTCCCATACGTACAAACAGGAATGCAATCACTACAGTAGCAAATACTTCAAAGAAACCTTCCACCCAAAGGTGAACCACCCACCAGCGCCAGTATTCCGCAATCGCCAGGTTAGTTTGTCTGCCCCACATCAAACCAGCACCATAAAAGAGCGCAATCGCCGCAGAGGAGATCAGGAACATACCCAGTAAATGCCTGCTTTCTTTCTGTGTTTTGAATGCAGGCCAAATACCTCTCACCATCAGGAATAACCAAATGAAAAGGCCCGCAAATAAGAATATCTGCCAGAACCTTCCTAGATCGACATATTCGTAACCCTGATGGCCAAACCAGAAATTGGTTTCGAAACCAAGCTTTTGCATTACACCATACCATTGCCCGATCATGGAACCTGCAACGATGATCAGCAGGCAAATAAACAAGATGTTTACACCCAGCTTCTGATACTTAGGCTCTCTTCCTGATACAGCTGGTGCTATGAACAGACCCGTGGCCAGCCATGAAGTGGCAATCCAGAAGATCCCCATTTGAACGTGGTAGGTTCTGGTCAGGGAGTAAGGCAGAAAGTCCGCCAGTGGGAAGCCATACATAGCCGTCCCTTCTACGCCATAATGTGCCGTTGTAGCACCCAGTATTACTTGGATGATAATCAGGAAAGTCACCACCCAAAAGTACTTGAGAGTGGCTTTCATAGAAGGAGTAGGCCGAAGCCCCAGCAGTGGATCGTTTTTAGGCAGATTGGCCTTATCAATCTCGTCTTCTTTATTGGCTGCATAATACCACGCCAGCAAACTAATGCCTGCAAGTAAAACAATTATACTGAACCCTGTCCACAAAATAAGAGAGCTTGTTGGTTTGTTGCCTACAAGGTCTTCTGCAGGCCAGTTGTTGGTGTAAGTAATGTCTGATCCTGGTCTATTGGTAGTACAGGCCCATGAAGTCCAGAAAAAGAATGTGTTTAACTTTCTCATTCTTTCATGGTCTTTGATGGTATTGGCCGGAATAGCATAGTTATCTCTCAACACTTCGTATGTTGGATCATCAGTGAAAAGAGAGGTGTAGTGTTTACTGATTTCAGCAAAAGCCTCAGCCCGCACCGAGGAAATGACAAGTTCTCCTGTTGCTTTGTTGTAATTATTAGCTCTGATCTGCTTTTGTAGTCTCGTAGTTAACATGGCCTGATGCTCTTCATCAAGCTGGTCAAATGGTTTGCTAAAACCCTTCCGAGACCATGCATTTAATATAAAAACAGCCTCACGGTGAAGCCAGTCAGCAGACCAGTCGGGTGCAACATAAGCGCCATGTCCCCAGATGGAACCAATCTCCTGCCCACCCATAGATTGCCATACGTTTTGACCATCCCTAATGTCGTTCCCTGTAAACAAGAGAGCACCTGAGCTACTTGTTACCTTTTCAGGAATGGGGGGAGCTTCACGGTATATCTCTATGCCGTAATATCCCAGAACAGCAAATGAGATTACCATTACCAATATAAATCCTATCCATAATTTTCCGTATTTCATAGTTAGTTTGATTAAGTCTAGCTCAAAATTAGATTATGGGTAGTGCGAGCTTTATGATTCTGATCATAATGCGTGAGCTTTCAATAGGTTTATTGAGGTAGAAGGGAATGAACGATCTGAATATGTCTTTTAGCGAAGTGATTGAAGTTGTGTGAATTACTCTTTTACAGCGAGCAGTTAAACTTTGCTTCTTAAATAATTTATTGATGAATTAATTCTTTATATATTCATTATATGAAAGATAACTTGTCAGGACAGTCAAATGTCGATGGAAACAGACTCATTCAGAATAAAAACAGCCTTGATAGAGGCGCTCTTAATAAGAATTTTGATAATAGTCTGATTCAGAAGAAGGAGCAATCAGGTAATAGAGGGGGTGGTATTCAAAAAACACAAAATAATACCGGTTTGCCAGATACCCTAAAGCAGGGAGTGGAGAGCCTTTCAGGGCTTTCTATGGATGATGTGAAGGTTCATTACAATTCCTCCAAACCTGCTGGCCTTGGAGCATTAGCATATGCTCAGGGCACTGATATTCATATCAGTCCTGGACAGGAAAAACACCTGCCTCATGAAGCCTGGCATGTTGTACAGCAAAAGCAAGGAGAGGTGAAGCCAACCGTGCAGATGAAGGGCGGGGTTGCTGTAAATGATGCCGCTGATCTTGAAAACGAAGCCGATATCATGGGAAGTAAGGCGAATGGTCTGGTGACGCCAACTTCTGTTGGGGTACAGGCTCCTGGTACTCATGGATCCATTGTTGCTAACGATGTGGTTCAGTTGAACAGGGATGAAAATAAGGAACACTATAGTAAACTTCTATTAAAGTTTGGAGCAATAAAATCGGCCTATGCAGAGAAGCGGGCCGAGGCCGGGTGGCTACTAAATAATGAAAGAGTAAAGGAAGGGATTGAGGAAAAGCAAAGGTGGTATTTGCGTAATAGACTGGAGCACCTCTTACCAGAATTAGATAAGGTGCAAGATCTTACGTTTGATGAAAATTTTAGTAATGGAAAATATAAAAAACTTAAGTATGCCTGTAATAGGTTGGGTGGTGATGATTTGAAACTCCTGACTCAGACTATTACAGAGCTGAAAAAGTTACACTATGAATTTTCAGGGAAACATGGGGAAAGAAAAATTATTAATCAGCCAGGATATGCTACCGGTGATGTGTTTGGTATAGCTGCATCACTCATTGACGATCCTAACCTTGATATTGTAATTAGCAGAGGTGCGGAAAAAGGAACAGCTGGCTATGACCCTACAGACAAGGCCGATGCGCTGGTTAAATTTTATACTGATTCAGGTATAGAACCATGGCGTATACATATGGCACAAGTTTCTGACTTGAGAGATGAAGGAGCCAAGGCTATGAAAGGCAAGACCCGGAGTATCCAAAAAGGGTTTGATCCGAAATTGTCAAATAGGGCAATAGATAATAATATGACTTTTACGGTGAGTGGAGGTACGGATTATGTAGCAACTCATTGGAGTGATGAAATGCGGAGCAAAGTTAGAAATGCCTGGGATGTTAACGATTCAAAAGACAAAGAGATTCAAGATTGGCTTCGATATAAAAACGTACCGGTCAGTGGCAAAAACGTAGCAATATTATGGTCACGTTTTAGCGGAAAGAAAGGAGACATCCACCTGGAGCATGATACTAGCTACAAGGGTATGGAGCAAATAGTGATAATGGCCAAGGAAAAATATGCAGCTGTTATAATTGCCGGAGACCCTTATGCAACTCCTGATAAGGTAGGTAAGTTTACGCAAATTGCCCGCAAAGCGGGGCTTAATGTCTTTGACCTGACGGGTTTTTGGGAGCATAAAAATGATTTACTGAAAGCTTGGGGAGGTGACACGCGCTTTGGGCAATTCAAATTATATGATTATCTCGACAGGCACTTCGAAGAATTAAAACATTTGGGATTTAGAAGTGGAAACCTGGAGGCAATGGCGATGCTTGGTCATCAGGTAAGGTATATGGAAGAACCTGATAGTAAAGGAGGGGAGAGAATGGAAAAGTGGCACGAAAAAGAAGGAGGAAAAACAGCCATGGGAGGGGTGGCAACAGGTTATGAACGTCTCATGGTCGATAAACCACCAACAAGGTCAGGCCAGTTTTTGAGGGCATTTCAAGGTGAGTTTGGGGATAGACCGGCATGGGCACCCGGTAGAGATCCGCAAAGAGTAAAGCCAGATCAAATTTATTCATACGAAAGTGGCTTTAACGAAAGAGATCTTACTAAAATAGGAAGCTATCTGGGTGTTGAAAGGCCTGGCCAAATAATGCGCGAACCAGCGTCCTTTTCACCGTTTGTCAACTTAACCACTTTGGATTTGACAGGAATGGAAATATCTTCTGATTTAGTCCGTAAACTCATTAGTTATATTGTAGCGGACTTGTTGCCGAGCCTTACCCGTTTGGACATCAGTGAGAGCCATAGCGAAACTGTGGAGGCATTTGGGGATTTGAAAAAAGTACAGGTTAATTATAGATAAATGATAAGTATTATGCTGGTCAACCTATTGTGAGCCATAAATGCATGCTGATCAATAATATCAAAATTTAAGATTAGGTCTCTTAATGTGCTGGACACAAGAAAGCTGATATAATTCTACTTTTTGCAAATCTCTTCTGACTGTTTTATGCCAAACAGTGGTTACATTTTTTTTAACTTTGGAATTTATTTGTACAAATCATCTGTTAGCCACTTTGAAAGCATTTTGTAGGGATGATGATTAATTAATACTAAGATAATAGGAGAGGCTTTTTAAAAAATTATATTTGTGATCTGATCTGAAAAAGATGACGAGAAAAAAAATATATTCCATGTTGGGTGTAGTGCAGGTATCCTTAGCACTATTGCTTGCCACTTGTGGGTATAGTCCATCTTTTGTACATGCTCATGATATTGTTAGTGTATCTGGCGATAGTGACACTTCTCAGGAGCTTTGGATCAATCATCCATATTATGGTAAAAGTGAGCACAGATCAGGCTTACCTCAATACCCTCCTGCGGAGGAAGACGGTGACGATGATAAAACGGAGGAAGATACCGTTGAGAGTGATGCATGTGAGCATTCGTCATTTGAGATACATGTTTTACACATCCGGCTATCCTTAAGGCTTAGTACATTCAGGCTGATATTCATGGAATATCAGGCCTCAGTGCCACTCTATGTACTCTTCCATTCCTGGAAGAACTTCCTTATCTGATATCTCCCAACTGACTTTTTAAGCATTTAAAGAGTCTTCATATCTACGCCCAAAATCGGGCATATACTATTTTTTCATATTAGATGTCAGATCAAATGGAATCTATTAAGGATTTATTTGATGAACATGATGTCCTTCATAAACTTAAGCATTACCTGCCGGCGCAGGCATCGCTGAAGGATTTCGTTCATCATAATACATTACATGCTTTTCAGCATTTGAAATTTCATGAAGCCCTGCACCAGGCTTCTCAAATATTTGGGTATAAAACTTATTTATCTCTGGCTGAATTCAGAGCACTTTTTCAGGAAGGAAAAATCCGGGAGGATGTTCTTGATAACGTGATTCAGGAGAAAAAGGGAGAAAGCGAACTCTCCGTCTGGAAGGAGAGACTTCTTCAACACAACTACAGCGCAACAGCTACATCAAGAGTAGGTCGGCTGAGAGTTTTTTGGAAAGAAAAATATAAGATCAATCTTGATAAGATTGTACATCCATTTCTATTCAAATTGCTTTCGGCATACCTTGATCAGGGTATTTCCATATGGGCATTTCCGGTTGATAACAAGGATTTCCTGAACTCTATCAGAGAAATGGAGCAAAATGAACTGATCAGTATTTTTAAAACCTCCAGGCCAAGAAAACTCCTTATGGAGGGGCAATGCTCTCTTAAAAGTCTGTTGAAAATACTGGTGGGTGATGAGGAATTGTTTGAGCAATACCTTTTTGACCAACAGTTCTCTCATCCTGGCTGGGCAGGTATGGTTTCGGTTATAGAGCATCAGCCGGAGACATTGCTAGACCGCAGGACGATAACTTTACATGATCTCATATACCTGGAACTACTGCTTGAAATAGATGCTCTGGATCATAAATTTGGTCAGGAGTGGGAACCAATAGGTTCCAAAGTTGCAGCTTTCCCTGATCCATTGTTTCAGGTAGGGGCTATAAATGAGCTGGAAGAGGTACTGATCCTTTGGCAAGAAGCGTTTGAGTGGAGCTACTACGACGATGTGCTTAAAGGAGTGTCGCCATCTCCTGCCAGCGAGAATGACCAAAAGAAAAGTTTTCAGGCTCTTTTTTGCATCGATGACAGAGAGTACTCTCTGAGGAGATATATAGAGAGTGTTGATAATCAGTCCGATACTTTTGGTACACCGGGCTTTTTTGGGGTGGAGTTCTTTTTTCAGCCAGAGCATAGTAAATTCTATACTAAGGCATGCCCTGCGCCCGTTACGCCCAAGTATTTGATCAGGGAAGAGGCCAGGCGAAATAGCAGACAAAAAGATCCTCATTATACGAAGCGATCTCACCTGCCTTTCCAAGGGTGGTTAATTACACAGACGCTTGGTTTTTGGTCTGCATTAAAGTTGTTTTTGAACATCTTCAAACCGTCTATAAGTCCGGCTACATCTTATTCGTTTCAACATATGGATAAGCACTCTCGCCTTTCTATCGAGAATGAAGGGGAGCAGGTGGATGGTATGCAGGTAGGCTTTACGGTAGAGGAGATGGCAGAGCGTGTAGGCAACACTTTGCGTAGCATCGGACTCGTTAAGGATTTTGCACCACTTATCTATGTAGTAGGTCATGGAGCAAGCTCTGTTAATAACACTCATTATGCGGGATACGACTGTGGTGCGTGCTGTGGCAGGCCGGGAGCTGTTAATGCCAGGGTGTTCTCCTATATGGCTAATCTAACAGCTGTGAGGGAGCAGCTGAGAAAAGATGGGCTGGATATTCCGGAAGACGTGGTTTTTGTTGGAGCAATGCATGATACCACCCGAGATGAGATTGAGTTTTATGACGAAGAAGTACTCACTTCCTCTCAGGAGGTCAGCCACCAGCATAACCAGGTGGTTTTTGAGAAAGCCCTGGCCCTGAATGCCAAAGAGCGTTCTCGAAGATTTGATACGGTCAATACTCAAAAGCAGTTGGCCAAACTACACAAAGATGTAAAAAGGAGGTCAGTCT
Organism: Fulvivirga marina; assembly: GCF_016775155.1. GTDB lineage: Bacteria > Bacteroidota > Bacteroidia > Cytophagales > Cyclobacteriaceae > Fulvivirga > Fulvivirga marina. The sequence goes on from NZ_JAEUGD010000053.1 coordinate 137,620, forward strand.
CCTTATTTGAGCCCAGACCTGAGCTTAATCATGCAACAAATTCATTATGCATTGTGGGCAGAGGATCACTGACTAAAAACGTGTTCCTGGACAGAAGGCCTTTTATGAATTCGTATGACTACCGCATCGACCCTGAAGGTAAATACCTGCTCACAATACTCAACGCAGCAGCGCCTGTATGTGGGGGTATTAATCTTGAATATTACTTCTCAAGAGTAGATAATGAAAAACTGGGAGCGGGTACCAAGTTACCTCATAATGTTATAGGCTTGTTTGCCGTAGCCAATGGGGTAGATGGAGACCTTCGGCCCGGTTTGCCCAGCCAAATGATAGAAGTTCATGATCCCATAAGACTGATGTTCGTAGTGGAACATTACCCCGATGTAGTATTGAAAACAATACAGGCTAATCCTGCTACTTACGAATGGTTTATCAATGAATGGGTGTATTTGGTCGTGAAAGATCCTGAAACAGGGCAGATATACAAGTTTTTCAATGGTGAATTTAAAGTATATCAGACTCTGAGATCTACTTTACAGAAGGTAAGCGATGTGAATACCTATATCGAAAATTACCTGGATAATATACCTGTTTTAATTACCGATTGATTACCACTATGGAGAGTTTTGTTCATTTATTCTTGATGATTCCCCTGGTAGGTTTCATCATCAGTTTGTTTATTCCCGGAAAAAGGGAGAGTGTGATATCTAATGTTGCTTTTACTACCGTAGGAGCTACTTTACTGGGGGGGATGATATTTATTTCCATCTGGGTTTTGAGATTGATGCCAATGTTGAATGTTCGTGATATTTCCTTGTACACAGCACCTGGCTACGATTTTTTTCTGGATTTTTATTTTGACAAAGTTTCTGCAGTTTACCTGATGGTTGGTGCTGTCTTAACCTTTTTGGTCACTATTTATAGTCGTTACTATCTGCACCGAGAATCTGGTTACAAGCGCTTTTTTAATACTGTATTGTTTTTCTATCTCGGCTTCAATGTAACAGTACTGGCTGGCAATTTCGAAACACTTTTTATTGGGTGGGAAATACTCGGCTTATCGTCATTTCTGTTGATTGCCTTTTATAGAAAACGGTACCTTCCTGTGAAGAATGCACTCAAAGTGTTTGCTATTTACAGAATTGGTGATGTAGGAATCCTACTGGCCATGTGGATGAGCCATCACTTGTGGCATGAGAATGTTACCTTCATGAAACTCAATAATTACGAACTGGTGCATGAGGTGCTTCAGTCTCATAGTGCCATTGGGATATTCATTTCCGTAATGATCGTGATCGCAGCTGCTGCCAAGTCGGCACAGTTTCCATTTTCAGCATGGTTACCGAGGGCCATGGAAGGTCCAACGCCATCGAGTGCTATTTTCTATGGGTCATTATCGGTCCATATTGGAGCATTTTTATTGCTACGTACTTTCCCTTTTTGGGAGCACCAGCCCGTGGTACACTGGTTTATAGTAGCTATCGGAGTAATTACTGCTGTGCTGGGTTCTATTATAGCCAGAGTACAGCCAACAGTGAAGAGTCAGATAGCTTATGCCTCCATGGCTCAGATCGGTATTATATTTATTGAAATTGCTGCAGGGTGGCATACACTGGCACTTATACATTTTGCCGGTAATTCATTTCTTCGCACTTATCAGTTGTTGACTTCCCCATCAGTAGTTACATACCTGATCAGGGAGCAGTTTTACGACTTTACGCCAAGAAGGAAGTATCATGAAAATGCTTTTATGAAAAGGCTAAAGTATGCTGTTTACCTACTCTCCATTAAAGAGTGGCATCTGGATTCAGTGGTTTTTACATTCTTTTTTAAGCCATTGAAGAAAATGCGTACCGCACTGAGTTTTCTGACCGTTAAAAATGTCCTTTACTTCTTCGTTCCCATCTGCCTGATCGGTTTTGATCTTGCTTACCTCAATGAGGTTGGTGGGGTATTGAAGCAGTACCTGCCGGTTATACTGGCAGCTACGGCATTAATTATGGTGATTAAAGCCTATAATGAAAGAAGCAGCTCGCGACTAGCCTGGTTATGTATAGTTACCGCTCATTTCTTTATTGATCTGGGTATAGCTTTTAACCATCACTTTGATGGACGGGAAACCTTTGTGTATTTGAGCGGGGTGGTAATGTCTGGTATTATTGGGTATATCAGCCTGTATCGTGTTAAGGCTATGGAACACCATGGTATCGGTCTCAATGAATTTCATGGGTTGGTAAGCCAGTACCCTAGAACAGCTTTTATCTTTTTAATGTCGTGCCTGGGATTGGCAGGATTCCCTATAACCACAACATTTTTTGGGGAAGATGTGATCCTTACCCATGTGCATGAAGACCAGTTTGCCCTGGCGGTACTGGTGGCACTTACTTTTATCATTAACGGCATTGCTTTAATCAGGATTTACGCCCGGGTATTTCTCGGTGCCAATTCCAGAACATACCATGAGCAGGCCGATCTGACATCTTAAATAAAATTTCATCTGAGTTTTAAAAATATTAATAATGAAAAATAATCAATTAAAAATAGAAGTTCCGAAAAGCGGATTTACGGGATTAAAAGAGAATTGGGGTAGTGATATCCTGGCAGGTTTTCTAGTGTTTTTACTTGCTCTGCCGCTCAGTCTTGGTATAGCCAAAGCTAGCGGTTTCCCTGCAGCCATGGGTGTACTTACTGCCATGGTTGGGGGTATATTTTCCAGCTTTTTTAAAGTTTCTGAGCTAACTATCAAAGGGCCTGCTGCCGGTTTGATCACCGTTTGCTCGGGAGCTATTTTGGAGTTTGGTGGAGGAGAAACAGGCTGGAAAATGGCCACGGCAGTCATTGTGGTGATGGCTCTGATTCAGGTTGTATTCGGGTTTTTGAAGTTTGGTTCTTTGAGCGACTTTTTTCCTCACTCTGCCATACATGGTATGCTTGCAGCTATAGGTATCATTATTATTGCCAAACAAATACCTGTGCTATTAGGTGATGAACCTTCGCTTTACAAAGGTGAAGGGCCAATTGAACTCTTGCTGGATATACCCAAATTTGTTACTCATGCACATTTCAATATTGCTATTGTTGGGCTGATAGCGTTGGTGATACTATTTACACTTCCTAAGCTGAAAGTTAATTTTTTGAAAAAAGTGCCAGGGCCAATGGTAGTATTACTCATTGCTGTTCCGCTTTCACTTTACTGGAGCTTTAAAAGCACTGAGCCAGCCTACTCATTAGTTCAAATCGGTGATTTTTGGGGCAGCTTGAGTATTAGTCCTGATTTTTCAGGGATCGGTACTTTTACTTTTTGGAAGTATGTATTTATGTTCCTGTTTGTAAACAGTTTGGAATCTTTGCTTACTGTTAAAGCGGTAGACAATCTTGACCCTTATAAGAGAGCATCAGATTATGATGGAGATTTGAAAGCCCTTGGCGCAAGTAATGTGGTTTCAGGTTTGTTGGGTGGATTACCCATGATTTCAGAAGTAGTAAGGAGCTCTGCTAATATTGGTTTTGGAGCAAAGACCAAATGGTCAAATTTTTTCCATGGTACATTTTTGTTGCTTTCCATGATATTACTCATACCTGTTATTGAAATGATACCTAATGCGGCTCTAGCTGCTATGCTTATTTTTGCAGGTTACAGATTGGCTTCACCTAAAGAGTTTGTACACACTTATAAAGTAGGCCGAGAGCAACTCGTAATATTCCTGACTACCATTGTGGTTACCCTCGCTGAAGACCTTTTATTAGGTATAGCAGCCGGTATTTTGGTTAAGTTTGTGTTCCACATGATAAATGGAGCCTCATTTAAAAGTTTATTTAAGGCGCACTATGAAGTAATTAAGACAAACCAAGGTACTTTAATTAAGGTTACAGAGTCTGCTGTTTTCTCCAATTTACTTGGATTCAAAAAAATGCTCACCAGCCTTCCTGAAAAGGAAGAAGTGAAGTTTGATGTAAGTGAAGCCAGACTGATAGACCATTCATTTATGTCTTTTATTGACCATTTTGGAAGAGAGTATAACTTCACTGGTGGGAATTTTCAGGTCGTAGGCCTCGGAAATCACATTTCTCTTTCAGAGCATCCTCTATCAACCAAAAAGTTAGCAAGAGCATGAGCAGCTTAACATCCTACTGTGACAAGATAGAAGAAAAAACCGTCATGATTTTTTGCAATGACTGTCATAGCATAGCTGAAGTTATGGGCAATGAAAACTTGATCATTCATAACCTGTTGGGAGGGTTAGTGTTGGAGAGTAATGCTCATGACATCAATTACCTCAGGCACTGCATTGACGAAGAAGGAGCAAGTCAGATAGTTATTGTAGGGCACCTGAATTGTCAGGTGCTCAAACATTTGCTAGATGATGTTTCCGGTATAACATTATGGGAAGAGGCTCGTAGCTATGTGGAGGCTCTTTCGCAAGAGATGGTTAGCTTAAATTTAGGGTTATATGACAGAGGGTGGCACCTAATGCATCGTCATGTAGCTTTACAGGTCAAAAAACTTTCAGGGATACCTTATATCAGCGAAAAGGTAGAAGCTGATAAGCTAATAGTGACCGGAATAGTTATCGATGACAGGGAACCCAATCTTCTGGAAGAGACCAACCTTGAAATATTTGAAACTTTAAATTTTAAACTGAATTAAAGAGATCCAATAAAATGGAGAAAAGACTTTTTATAGCAAGTATATGCTTGTTGCTTCTTTCTGTGTATTCAAATGCACAGGATACTTCTCAAAAAGGAAAGCCCAAAAATAGTGGAGTAGTGTTTAACCTTAATGAGGATGGTAGCCATTATGTAAAGCTTTCAGGGCTTGGACAAATATGGTTAAGAAATACTCAAATGAATCCTGGAACTACAATCAATGGCTATGAAACAGATAGCTATAGCGATATCAGTATCCGACGACTCAGGTTCCAGATATTTGGACAGATCACAGATAAGGTGTTTTTCTATTCTCAGTTCGGACAGAATAACTTCAATTTCCACTCACCTAAATATGACGGAGCTTTCTTTCATGATGCTTTGATTGAATATGCGGTTGATAAGGAAAAACTCTCCTTTGGAGCAGGGCTTACAGGCTGGAATGGTCTAACCAGGTATGCTTCACCTAGTACGGGAAGCATTATGTCGCTTGATGCACCCCTTTATCAACAGGCTACAAATGGTGTAAATGATCAGTTTTTGAGGAAATTAAGCGTTTATGCTAAGGGACAGTTGGGTAAGCTCGATTATCGTATAGCACTGACTCAGCCCATGACGGTTTCCGGCGCTCCTGAAGCTCCGACCGGAACTGATTTTTCATTTAGTAATGAGCCCCCTAAAAAACAGGTTCAGGGATATTTTAAGTACATGCTTATGGGTAAAGAATCAAACCTGACACCCTATGAGGCAGGATCTTACCTGGGAAAAAAGAGTGTGTTCAATATTGGTGGTGGGTTTATCTACCAGCAGGATGCCATGTGGGCACTCGATAATAATGCAGAGATAGTGAATAAAGACATGGTGTTATTTGGACTGGATATATTTTACGACAAACCTCTTACTGATGAAACAGCGTTGACAGCATATGCAGCCTATACCAACTATGATTTTGGTAATGGTTATGTCAGGAATGTTGGAGTGAATAATGCTGCTACCGGATCAGGCGGAGCTACGGTAGGTGGCTACGGTGGAGCTTTTCCTATGGTAGGTACTGGTAATACTATGTACGCACAGGCCGGTTATCTTTTTGGTGAAAACATAATCTCAGAAGGAGGGAAGTTACAGCCTTTCGCTGCATTGCAGTATTCTGATTATGACTACCTTGATGATAGTATGGTCATGTATGAGCTGGGAGCTAATTATCTGATTCAAGGAGGGCATAATAGCAAGTTGAGTTTTGTATACCAAAGTAGACCAACTTATAAAAATGAGGCTGGTGAAAATGTATTAGATACCCGAAAAGGGATGGCAGTTTTACAATATCAGGTAAGTTTTTAAAAAGTTAAAACTTGCGTTAACAAATCATTGATTTGTGGGTTAATACAGCATAACACGCGTTATAACTATAGAGAGGTTGTTTGTAGGTTCTTTTGGTTTTTTCCTATTCACCTATCAGGGATAATAACCAAGCTTATAGGCAACCTCTTTTATTGTAATAATTGTCCCGCCTGAAATAGCGTTACACAAAAGTGACCTTATGAAAAAGAAGAAAGGCCTGCATGGTTTACCAGGTATGATTCTTTTATTGAATTAAATTAAAATAGAGCACTTCCTGTTCGTTACCCGGATTTGGATAGAATTCAAATACTTCTTTTGCATCATTTAGAGGTTTGCCAGTAACTATTACCGTGTTATTCCTAAAGTTTTGTCCATAGGGAGCTACATTTACTTTTCTGCCGATCTCCCAAATCCGTACAGGGTTAAGCTTTACGGTACTGTAGATTGGTTTTGAACGGATAGCCTGTATATGCCTTACTTCTCTGAGATCACTATACTTCGGGTTATCCTGTTTGATTGTAGGAATTAAAGGCCATATCGCTACATCAAAAAATAATACAGCAGCAATAGATGCGGAATAGACCAACTCTTTTTTTCTCCATAAACTCATCCCGGCTGCAATAACTAAACCAAAGCCAGATACAGTAATGAGTAGGAAAGAAGTCGCATCCATTCTTTCTGTTTTGACGCCAAATTGCCAAGCGACTATGGTAGTAGCCGCTATAACCAGTATAGTTAATATCCCTTGAACAAGCATAAATAATCGTGTTGCTTTGTCAGAGCTACCTTTTTGATAATTTTCTATGTGATGCGAAACCATTGCCCCAATGAGTACAGCCAGTGGAGGCAGAGCTGGCAAAAAGTACCTTTCCTTTTTTTCGGGAATCACGGAAAGTAAAAATAAAGTCATTAAAAACCAGAAGAGGACAAGCTTCATGCTTTTGGCGGGAAATTTCAATTGTAATTTTTTGAAGCTATAGAAGGCAAATACGGTAGTTAGAGCCCAAATACCGGTAAATAATGGAAAATGCAGATAAAACCAGAATGGTCTGTTATGTCGGTTGATCCAGGCACTGCTTTCCTCATGGGCAATCTGAGTAGCAATATCAGGAATCTTGATATATAAGTAAAGGGGCCATGCTGCGCTAACCAGCAGCATGATCAGGATAGAAAGACCTGCACCTGTTAGAGTGGGTTGGCTAAATTTATTTTTACTTACAAAAAAGGCAATAAGAAAGGGTAGTAAAAGCGCATAAAATGAAACAGGGCCTTTGCTCAAAAATGAGAACCCCATGAGTACACCAGATAAAATCCAGTATTTTAAAAGGTTGTGTTTTGATGCACGATAAAGCATCCATATGGCACCAAGCATAAAGGCATTGCAATAAATATCCCAGGCACCGGTTTTGGCTTCTTCTATAAGCATATAGCATGAAGCTAATATCGCAGCCGAGTAAAAGGCGGCATTACTGTTTAAGAAAAGATCTTTCACTAGTCCGTAGAGAAAGAAGATCATAATGGTGGCGATCATTGCTGAGGGGAAGCGTAGCGCCATCAGGCTATTGGGGTCGCCGTTAAGGGCTATCGATGCCGCTGTGATCCATGTGGGAAGGGGAGGCTTCCTTATTCGGGTATTTCCATTGAGGGTAGGAATTGCCCAATTACCGCTCTCCAGCATTTCCCGTGCTGAGATGAAATTACGGGCCTCCATAATAGTGGGAGGTGAAACATCAGCCAGATGAGTAAAAAATAAGATGATACAGATTCCTAACAACAAAGGTTTTTGATAAGGTATACTGGGAATCATGAATAAGCCTGCTTTTTTTGTGGTGCTGTTTTATAATGAATAAAAAGGTTTCTGGAATATATGATCACGCCAAAAAACTGCCCGACAATGAGTACCGGATCGAGCCGGAATATAGCGTAAGAAATGATCATCAGGGAACCAACGAGGCTGATTATCCAGAAACCAGGTGGAAGTACTGATTTCTTTAATTTTTCTGAGTGTAACCACTGATAGACAAACCGGAAGGTAAATATGATCTGTCCGGCAGACCCCCAAACCATTAATGGAAAAGAAATTTCCGGATTATGGAGCAGCGAATGGAAGTGAAACTGCTTGTTGAGTAGCAGGTAGCATAAGGCAATAACAGGGCTGGCCAGCGTACTTACTCTGAACCAAACGGGCAAGTATCTCCATGCCTTTTTAAAGCGCAGGTTTCGAATATAAATGAAATAGGAGATAAGTTGCCCACCGATAATGACAATGTCATTTCTTAGTACTCCATACACTATTAATAAAAAAGAGGCAAACAGGCTTAATTGCCAGAATATAGTGGGGGAAAGTACTTTGCCTGCTTTTTCGGATTTAACCCATTGTACAATCAGGCGTGCTGAAAACAAGCCCTGAGCTATAAAACCAATGGTGTAAATCCAGATATCACTTATGTGCCAACTCAAGTTCAGATATTTTGTATTTAATACTCTTTTTCCTCATCCATACAAATACCAAGGTATCTATGAATGGTCCGGCAAGCCTGTTGAATAAATGATACTTGGCTGTGCCTGCATATCGCTCAAAGTGTTGTACTTCAAGCTGTTTAACGGCTCCTCCCTGAAGCTGTATAAGTGCTGGTATGAAACGGTGCATGCCTTTAAAAAAGGGAAGCTTTTTGGCTGCGTCAGTTTGCATCAGTTTTAACGGACAGCAGGTGTCGGCAATGCCATCATTGATCACCATACGTCTGAACCCGTTAGCTATTTTGGAAGAGATTTTTTTTATAATAGTGTCTTTTCTTTGGGCACGAATGCCGTTGACCAGTGTAAAATTATTAAGATGTTCAAAATATTTGAGGAAATCGCTGGGAGATGTTTGCAAGTCCGCATCAATATACCCCATGTACTGAGTATCACAAAGGTCAATTCCTGCCTTGATGGCTGCGCTTAACCCACAATTGCTCTCTAAGGAAGCGTAGTAATAATGGTTAGCGCCTTTGCCGCGACATATATCCTTGATTAATTCCAAACTACCGTCATTAGAGCCGTCGTTAACAAAAAGTACCTTGGAAGACAATGGAGTTTGTGCCATGTACTTATCCATTTCTTCTTTAAACCTAGGCAGGCTTTCTACTTCATTATATACCGGAACTACAATGGTGAGCAGGTATTCAGACTCCATGTCGCAGGTCCTCCAAAGTTTTGATGTTTTTCTTGATGTTCATTTGTTTGCCCTTTTCAAGGTTATTTTTTGCATAGGCAGTACAATAGTTATGCTGATGCAGAAAGTCCAGGTTTTGTCGGTGCCATTGGTCATCACTTACCTTCGTTTCGAAGATGAGCTCCCATTCTTTCCTGAGTTGTTTCGACAACTGAAAGTAATTTCTACAGGAGAGATGGTACAGGTCTGCATCACAGATAACTTTTTCAATTATATCATGAGGCTCAATGTCTAATTGCGTTACGCTAATGCAATTCATTACTTTATGAATCTTTGATGTTGGGTAGCCATTATTTAACAAAAAATCCCGGGCAATGTTCTTGCCCTCTTCTTCATGGCTATTATAAGTGTAAAGGTAACCAGTATCGTGAAACCAGGCAGCAACCAGCAATATCTCTCTGTCATTTTTGTTGAGTTGCATGCCGCGGCTTATTTCATCACAAGCATTTACCACCATTTCTGTATGATCCAGGTTGTGGAAAATCAACTTACTGGTTCTCAGCTCTTTAAAGAGTGAACGGACATGAGCTTCTACTTTTGTTAGTATCTCAGACTTTAGCACTTTTTCAACCTTTACAGACACCACGTATAATATTTGAAAGTGGTTGGTACTAAGGTGTTAAAAAAAAATCAATGTGACAACAATCATAAATTTTAGGTGATGTACGTTCTATTTCAACCAACCTTTATTCCATACCTTACGTGTTGACCTTATCGAATAAATAGTGGAAGAGAATAAGAGCTTTTATGAGTTGATAAAACAGTGCAGTAGAGGGATCCAATCTGCACAGGATAAACTCTATATGGAGTTTTACAGCTATGCTATGAGTATAGGTTTGAGGTATTCCAGAGATAGAGAAGAGGCAATAGAAATAGTCAATGATGCTTTTTTTAAAGTCTTTACCAATCTCGACAAATATACACCCGGGTTATCCTTCAAAGGGTGGCTCAGACGGATTGTTATAAATGCCTCTATAGATTACTATAGAAGAAATGAAAAACATTACCATGGTGTGGATATCTCTTATGCAAACCTTGAGCATACAAGCGAAGATGTATTGGACGATATTTCAGAAAGGGAGATTATTGAGCTTATTCAAGAACTGCCACCTTCTTACCGAATGGTTTTTAACCTTCATGTAATCGAAGGTTATAAGCACGAAGAGATAGCGAAAAAACTCAATATCAGTGTGGGAACTTCTAAATCTAACTTATCGGTAGCACGTACAAAACTACAGTTGGCGATCAGCAAAATGAGAGGGATTAAAGGTCAGAAACATGGATGACAATAAATTTGACAAAAAATTAAAGGAGAAGGTTGAGAACTTCCGCGATGAGCAATTTGATGAACATGCTTTGACAGGTTTACGTGAGCGAATGGCGGGAATATCTTATCAACCTTGGTACGCTCCCTACAAAAAAGCTGCGGGCTATGCTGCTGCGGTAATATTGATCAGCCTGCTCAACTTCGGGTTGTTTGCTTATTTTAATGGTAATCGCGACCGAGAACTTCTTGCAAGTATAGAGGAATTGAAGCAGGACATGAGTAATTATGAAAAGCTGAAAAGAGATTACGAAACACTTCAGCTGACCAAGACCAAAGCTGAAATTGATACTGATACCATATATATATATAAAGGGTTAGTTAGCAATAATGGCTATGGTCATACTTCATACAGTGGACGGCAGGCCATGAAGACAACATACCATGAACCCAGACAGGGGAAGCAAGGACGGGCCAATGCTCAAGCAGAAGACATACCTTTAGGAAGGGTAGACGAGCTTTCAGAGGAAGTTAAAGACTTTTTGGCTCAATATCAATTGGCTTATATTGGTGAAAATGAGCAGGTTTATCTGCAATATCACAATCGGGACGATGCCCGGTTTGTTAATAGAAAAGGTTATGACAGTCCCTGGTCTCCGAACTTTTCGGATATAGCTCTGGCTTCGGTAGATGTCTCTGAGCCGGAAGGAAAAGCTCTGGATAAGCATAGAAAACAGGCTCTTCCTGCTAAAGTGCTTCGGGATATTGAAAAACAGCGAATGAAGGGTATAGGCTTTCAGTATGGCCCTGAAGTAGATATAATGAAACTTGCCTCAGATCGTGGTTCGGGCCATCCCGGGATAGCTGCCGGTATCAAAGCCGAATTTATTCTGTCGCCTTCCTTCAGGGTTGAGACCGGGGCGAAATATTCCTACACAAGCTATAGAGTAAACGATCCGGCGAAGCTGGGGGATAAACTTGCAACTTACCCAGGCTTGAACGAGGATATTGGTAAACTCCAGCAAATTGAGCAGCGGACATATGCAGTAACTGTACCGGTGCAATTGAAATACTATCACCCTGTAGCCCGAGACCGTTATATTTTTGCCTCGGTAGGACTTTCTCCGCAGATGCAGGTGCTTCAGCGGTTTGAGTACGAGTATGAGTATAAGTATACTTCCGATGAAAATGATTTTTCTGTAGATATTGAGGCGTCCAAGCATTTTGATGATGGTAAAATATATACCGGAATGTTGGATGCAAGCCTGGGTATTGAGAAGAAACTTAAGAACCACTCCATATTACAACTCTCAGCTTTTTATGGCAGAGGCATAGGAAAGTTGGGCATGGAGGAGAGTGAACTTGCTATGATAGGATTGAGGTCTGCACTTAAATTTAGGGTCAACTAGTCTTTCTTTCATGTAGATGAAGCCAATATATAAGCTGTCGGGTGTTAGAGTCTCTGATCTTGCGTTGAGTATTTTAATGATCTTTGCAGCTATAATATTGTTCTCAAATCTGGCTACATGGGGAGTCACCGAGACTAGTGAGGCTCGTTATGCTGAGATTAGCAGGGAAATGTACTTGTCAGGGGACTACATGCACCCCAGGCTATTAAAAATCGGGCATTATCACAAGCCGCCGTTAACTTATTGGATAACGGCTTTTGCCTATAGCATATTTGGAGTAACAGCTTTCGCTGCACGCTTTTTCTTGCAGGTTGCTTTGCTCATTCAAATTTACTTGGTCTATCGGCTGGGGCAGTTATTGTTTAAAAATTCTGAAGCGGCTTTTCATTCGGCATGTATTTACTTTGCGTTTCCTCTGGTAATTATAAGCTCCAGGGCATTAACTACTGATGCTTACCTGACTACAACGGTACTGGCATCTATTTTTGCGTGGATAAAATATAAAAAGGGAAGGGGTATCATAAACCTTTACTTCTTTTATACCTGTATGGGCTTGGGCATGCTAATCAAAGGTCCTGTTGCTTTCATAGCCCCGGTTACTGTAGCTGTAGCCTCCCATTGGCTGATTAAAAAGGACGGGCGCAATATGATCAAACACCATTTGGCCGGAGTCTTGATTTTGTTGACTGTTGGCTCTTCATGGTACATTATGCTATGGAAAGAGAATCATGACTTCTTTAACTATTTTGTTGTTGACCACATATTTAACAGGTTTATGACAAATAACTTTGGTAGAAGACAGCCCTTTTGGTTTTTTATTGTAGTGGCAATCATCACAACCTTTCCATGGTTTGTGATGATTGTAAATGTCCTTTTTGCGAAAAAAAAAACGGCTATACTCAAGCTGTTGCTGATTTGGGTTTTTGTCCCCCTTTGTTTTTTTTCCCTTTCCTCTTCAAAGCTCATACTTTATATTTTGCCTATATATGCGGGAATGGCTCTTGCCGCAGCTTATATGTGGCATAATATGATATTGATGCACAAACAATGGTTAACCGCCTACAGTGTTTTTACCGTTTTAATATTATTAGGACTGATGCTGGCGCCCCTGCTTGATAAATCTCTATTGTTCAATACCGAAGTATATTTTTTAGTTTGTGGGGTAGGATTGGTTATTTTGATTGCGGTGCTCCTGAAATGGCACAGGCATAAACTTTCACTTATTTACTATCAGGTGCTTGTCACATCTACCCTTACCTTATTTTCTTCCCTCCTCTTCTCTTCTAATCCTGAAAAACTGCATGATCAGAAAAATCTTGCTGCATTTATTAGTTCCATACCTGGAGTAGATCAGGTTTATGTATATAATGAATTACTACCTTCACTGGCCTTTGAACTAAATAAAGATATTATTTCTGTTAATGCAGGTAGTAGTCACCTATTCAGAGAGACACGTTTTGAAGAAGAATGTTCTTGGGAAGATTATTTTATTGGAGAAGAAAAACTAAATAAGGTAAACACAAAAGAATCAGCATTTGTAATGGACGAGAAAGATGGCATATCTGAAGAAGTGCAGGGGTTACTATGCAAATATTCAAAGAAACGACATATTGAGGGGTGGGTGGTTTTTTATAATGGCCGATCCATTTATTTATGAACGGAGGTTTTGAGACTCACTTTAAATTAAAAAGATCATAATAATGTCATTTTCCAACCAACTAAACCCAGGGGATTTGCGTTATGGCTGAAAACTTTAAAAATGAGAAAAATACTAATCGTAACCACTATTATTTTGTTTGCAGTGATTTCTGCTAACGCTCAGGAATGGCAAACAGACTTTGAAGGAGCAAAAGCTGCTGCCGAGAAAGAAGATCGTAATATCGTTCTGGTTTTTCAAGGGTCTGATTGGTGTGCGCCATGCATAAAACTCGATAAGGAAGTATGGAGCACCGAAGAGTTTCAGGCTTATGCAAAAGATCATTATGTGATGTTGCAAGCAGATTTTCCTAGGAAAAAGCAAAATGCACTGCCTGAGGAGCAGCAGCAGCATAACAGGAAACTTGCTGAAAAATATAACAAAAACGGCTATTTCCCTTTTGTTGTGGTGTTGGATGAGAACGGTGCAGTCCTTGGAGAAACCGGATACAAAAAAATGACTCCTAAAGAATACATCAGTTTATTGGACTCTTTTGCAAAGTAGATTTTGAAAACCTCCCTGTTTTTAGGCTTTTTACTTCTTACATCAATTACTGCCCACTCACAGCAGGCTTGGCAGCGTACCCTCAAACTTATGGGGAGTCGCTTTGATATTACTGTTGTAGCGGAAGACTCCATTGAGGGGAATGCCTATATCGATATGGCGGTAAATGAGATCGAGAGGATTGAAAAACTGATCTCCTCCTGGGATCCGACCAGCCAGACTTCCGAGGTGAACAGGAATGCAGGTATTAAGCCTGTTAAAGTGGGTCGTGAACTTTTTAATCTTATCGAACGAGCACAAGGGCTGTCCCGGCTAACTGATGGGGCATTCGATATCAGTTACGCATCCATGGATAAAATTTGGAAGTTTGACGGTAGCATGACGTCCATGCCAGATGAAAAGGCCATTGAATCTTCAGTGGATAAGGTAGGGTATGGTAACATTGTGTTGGATAAGGAGAATAGTTCGGTTTTTCTAAAACTGAGCGGTATGAAGATAGGGTTTGGAGCAATAGGCAAAGGCTATGCGGCAGATAAAGCTAAGGAACTGCTAATTGCAAAAGGAGTTGAAGCAGGCATAATTAATGCCTCAGGCGATATGTCTGTATGGGGAAGCCAGCCTGGTGGTATGGACTGGAAAGTGGCTTTGGTTAACCCACTGAATAAAAATAAGGTATTTGCTCTGCTGCCAGTCAAAAATGGGGCAGTGGTTACCTCAGGAGATTATGAAAAATATGTGACTTTTAATGGTGTGCGCTACGCCCATATTATTGACCCACGTACCGGCTATCCGGCAACCGGCATTATCAGTGCTACGGTGTTTGCTCCGAAAGCAGAGCTTGCCGACGCACTGGCTACCTCAATATTTGTTATGGGAATTAAAACAGGGGTAGATCGGGTAAATCAGTTACCTGGTGTGGAATGCATACTGATTGACGATAAAGGAAGTATACATACATCTGAAAATGTTGAATTAGAAAAATGAACGCAAAAAAAATAATAATAGCAGCGGTGATAGGAGCATTCTCAATGAGTTCCTGCGTAGCCGTAAAAGAATATGATAAGATCAATATTAATGATCCGGATATGGCCTTGTCTACCAAAAAAGTAGATCGGTTTGAAACTAACTTTCAGTCCTACCGTGAGGCTGCAGCTGGTGCCAATGGAGGAAAGACAGGTGGAGGATGTGGATGTAATTAAAAAATGACTATGAAGAGCTTTTTAATATTACCCCTTTTGTTTATTGCTGTTGCAACACTAGCCCAGGAGCAGGATTCTACAACAGTTTATAAAAAACGTGTTCTTGAAAGCACGGAAGTCGATTTTTTAACAAGCTATTATGCTCAGGACGGAGATAATGCTGCTGTGAGTGGTGGTAGAGGTACAGAGAAACTGACTGATTTTACGCCAACCATAGTCGTGTCATTACCTTTAAATGATGATGATGTATTGACTGTTGATGCCGGTATTTCTGCATATACTTCAGCTTCTTCCAGTAACATCAACCCTTTTGACGATTCAAGCGATGCAGATGAATTTCAGGCTTCCTCGGGAGCATCATCAGGAGATACCTGGGTGAACCTTAATGTCAGCTATAGCCATAGCTCCGATGACAGAAACAAAATATGGACGGCCAAAACTTCTGTAGCTTCAGAATTTGACTACCTCTCTTTTGGAGTTGGTGGTAGCTATGCCATGTTGTTTAATGAGAAAAATACCGAAGTGAGTGTTACTGCTAATATTTATCTGGATACTTGGAATGCACTCTACCCAATCGAACTCAGGTCTTTTGAAGATGGCCGGGCAGGTTTGAATGATGGCCTTTTTAAACAATATACCATAACAGGTAACCCTGATTATGCCCCATCATTTACCAAACATGACAGTGAAACAAGGAATTCATATGCCATTGGTTTTGGTTTCTCTCAGATACTAAGTAGAAACCTTCAGGGATCACTTGCACTTGATCTGGTAAGACAGCAGGGACTGTTATCTACGCCGTTTCAGCGCGTTTACTTCAGTGATGTAGAGGATTCTTTTATACAAGATTTTCAACTGGCTGATGATGTGGAGCGTCTGCCCGATAACCGATTTAAAGTGGCGGTAGGAGGACGGTTGAACTACTATATCAATCAGATGTTTGTTCTGCGAACTTACTACCGCTACTATACTGACGATTGGGGTATAACGTCTAATACCATGAGTGTTGAGCTGCCAGTAAAGATTACAGATAAGTTTACGCTTTATCCATCATATCGCTATTATAACCAGACGGCGGCAGACTACTTTGCAGGTTATGAACAGCACTTGTCCACTGAGGAGTTTTATACTTCAGATTACGACCTTTCTAAGTTCAATGCCAACGCCTATGGTTTTGGTATAAGCTATACAGATATTTTTACTTCATTCCATCTAGGTAAGTTCGGCCTGAAGAGTATTGACCTGAAATACCTCTATTATGAAAGAAACACAGGCCTGACCTCAGGTATGATCAGTGGAGGTTTCAAGTTTGTAGTGGATTGAAAATAAAACCAAAGGTTGTGTAAAAGTCGACCTGGTATAAGAAAGTCAGGAGTCCTTTGTTTGGTGTTTTACCAAGTGAAGGGCTTTTTATTTTGGAAAGTTTTTGTTTTCAGTATGACGGGTGGGTATTTAATTGTGATCATGTCCATTGGAGGAATTACCAACCCATTAAGCATTATTAAAAGGCTAATCAATAGTAGACTTTTTATCTTAAAGGGAGTAAGCATAATAAAAATAAAAGTATGATGAAAAGAAGAACCCTGACCTTACTAGTTGTTGGACTTTTTGTTTTTGCTATGGCCCAGGTGATTGGTCACTATGCAGGTCTAGCTGATTTTGAGTATGGAATCTTGATGGGGGTAGGAATTGGTTTAATGACCTTATCTCTAATTAAAGGGAGGCTGATGACCAACAGGTAAACCTGATATACTTAAAAGTAGTTGGTAAAAGCTTCACGCTAATAATATATTATGTAGGGTTTTATGACACTGTCACGATCTGGATGGTGGTTTTAATAATTTTTATTGGATTCATTCCCAATAAAAAGATTGCTTTATTTCTGTTCAATCGTAACTATGCAACTCCTAAATATCTTGCACTTCTCATAAACAATCGGATATTTGCTATGTAAAAATGAACTAAAAACTCAGCAAGCAGTTTAACATAACTATGGCAGAAACATCTTACTGGACAGGATCAGACAAATATTTATGCGACTCGGCACTGGCACAGGCCTTCCATATGGCGCGGGTACTGGGTATGCCACTATTGATAGAAGGGGAACCTGGTACAGGTAAAACGGACCTTCCGATTCACTATGCAAAAGACCGCGGACTGGATCTGGAGGTATATCCCGTAGGGTCAAAAAGTAACATAGAGCAATTTGTGGCTCGCTTTGATCATGTGAAGTATCTGCGAGATTCGCAAATAGAAATTCTTAATGCTCAACGGGAAGAAAAGGGGTTAGCCAGTAAACTGACCACTGGTGACCGGAACCCTGAGTCTCTTGGTGACTATGTGGCAAAAGGGCCGGCTGCGATTGCTTATAGTAAGCCTAATTCCGTATTGCTAATTGACGAGATAGACAAGGCGCCTAGAGAATTTCCTAATGACTTGCTTTATGCGCTGAGTCACCGTAAGTTTATTATGCCTGAGTCGGGTGAAGTGATTGAGATTTCTGAAAAAGAAATGCCAGCTATTATAATCACTTCCAATAGGGAACAAGAGTTACCCACTGCATTTAAAGGAAGATGTATTTACCATTACATCGACTTTCCTGATAAGGATGTGATGGCTAAAATTATAGAGAAGCACCATCCCACCATTGATGAAAAAGTGGTGAGCGTAGCACTAGATGTGTTTTATCATCTTAGAAGGCTAGGTTTGGAGCGAGCCCCTACCACGCGTGAAATACTCAACTGGCTGAAATATATGGGTGACATTGCTCCTAAGGAAGCTGTAAAGAAAATAGAAGGACTTGAGGGAATAGGAGCCTTGATCAAGACGCAAACCGATATGGAGAGGGTCAGCCGCATGCTAGGAGCTGATAATGCTACTTTTGGAGGATTAAACTAAAGAAGATATGCTAAGTTCCCTACCTGAAAAATTCCGATCCCATGGCCTGAAAGCTGATGTGCGAACATTGCTTTTGCTTCGCAAAGCCATGCAGAAAGGGTTGATCAAGACTTTGGGTGACATTTACAATGTCTTAAAGGGAATTGTAGTTAAAGAACCGGCAGATATTGGTCCATTTACCAAAGCCTACTACGAGTATTTTCTTTATATACCCATTAAACCGGGGCAAACACTGGAAGACGCCATTCTAAGGTCAGAAACTTTTGCTAAGTGGAGGACGCAGTTTCTGGATGAG
This sequence comes from Fulvivirga marina, assembly GCF_016775155.1. Lineage (GTDB taxonomy): Bacteria > Bacteroidota > Bacteroidia > Cytophagales > Cyclobacteriaceae > Fulvivirga > Fulvivirga marina. Next base: position 156,087 of record NZ_JAEUGD010000053.1, read on the forward strand.
GCTGACCGTGACCTGACTGATCAGGAACTGGTCAATACATTTTTGGATCAGGTACACCTTACAAGCTACGATATCAAAGAAGTAATATCCGGTAAGGAGATTTGGGATAAGGACAACCCTGATCAGGCGGATAGTGATCCTCTGGATGATGATACTGAACCAGCAGAACGTGTATTGGATAAAATGGCTGATTATTCTGATCTATCGCTGGAGGAATTACTGGAAAGGATGGAAAAAGTAAGGGAACAACAAAGGACCCGCCATCAGGGAGGTAGCCATTGGATCGGCACAGGTGGTATTTCGCCTTATGGTCACGGTGGAGCAGCTAAAAATGGAATACGAGTTGGCGGGCAAGGTGGAGGCAGAATGGCTAGAAAGGTAATGGGTGATAAAAACTATTTCCCGATCGACCGAGATACTCTACTCAATGATGACAACGTGGATGCTGCACTAGCTTCTATCAAAGGAGTGATCGAAGAAAGTGCCATTGAAAAGCTTGATATTCCTCAAACCATTAAGTCAGGGTTAAAGCGGGGGGGCTTATTTATTCCGGAGCTATCCAGTGAGAAAAATGAAGAACTGAAAGTCATTGTACTTATAGATAATGGAGGCTACTCCATGGCACCCTATGTCAGAAGTGTACAAAACCTTTTCAGGAAGATGAAAACTCGTTTTGCCCATGATCTGGAGGTTTACTATTTCCATAACACCATTTACGATCGGGTGTACACCGATGAGCGAAGGTCCAAATCCATAACCGTTGATAGGCTTTTGATGCACGATAAATCATACAGAGTCTTTTTTATTGGTGATGCCGCCATGGCACCTTACGAGTTGAACTCCGTTAGCATACACAGTTTAAAGGCTATCGCTCATAAATTTAAGAAAAGTGTTTGGCTCAACCCCGAACCCCTGAAATACTGGCCACACACCTATACCATTCAGGTGATGAAGCAGTTAGTGCCGATGTTTCCGTTGACACCCGCAGGAATAGAGCGTGCGGTAAGAGCTATGAACTCTAAAAGTGTTGAGGGGTGATATTATAACTAATTACAATAATTCAAGTGTCGTAAAGCGCTACAACACTTGAAATGTTATCAATGCCATTCATAATAGGTTATTTCTCCTCCGCTTGAGGAAGTTGTTGTCCTTTCCGTTACATACCCATCAGGGTGAAATTTATAACTCATAGAATATGAAATGTCCACTCCACCTTCTTCGATCCTGTAAATGGTTGGTAAGTTAGGCTGCATTTTCACACCAGGGATAACCTCTGTCATAGGGAAAGGGTTGTCATGGGTCATGATGTAGCTGTCGTAAGTCTTGGTGGAAAGCAGTATGTAATCCTCGGAATGAGCATCTTTAGTGTATACCTGATGTTTATAGAGGTTTTTGTTATCATAAAAAAGGTAGATATGAGTTAGCCCTTCAGAATACTTGCCGTTTTCCTGTAGGTGGTAGGTCACCATACCTCCTAAATGACCGGCAGGGTCATAATCGTATAAGCTATATGCTTCTATCATCTGATTTTCCACTTTCTCAGACCGCGTAACCCTATCGTTTTCGTAGTAGAAATAAGTGTCAAAACCCAGGGTGCTGCTTACCCTTACAATTTGATTATTGGTATTGTAATAGTAGGTTTCAGTTCCTGAGCGCAAAGCCGGAGTTTCTGTCTCCCAATACACCTTACTAACCTGGCCTGCGGAGCTATATTCGTAAGTTTTCTTCGACCGCCAACTCCCTGCAAAGGTCTCATAAGATTTTGGTAACCCCACTAACTCAGCAGGATCGGAAGGCTCGGAATCATTATCATTGATACTAATTGTGATTTGATTTTTATCACCAATTACAAACCCTTCCGTAGCTTCTACAATTTGAAAAGTATGTGATAAGTTGCCGGAGTGAACATTGTCATCAACTATTGTCATGCTGAACTGAGAAACCAGCTGACCTTTCGTCAGAAGGAGCAATATCTTACCATCTACTGTTTTGGTTTGCAAATATTTTTCTATTCCAGCAGGAACTGATAGGTAGATAGTACCTGATCTTGTGGCTTCCTTATCCAGCAATACTTTAATATCAACAGTGCCAGATCCTTCATCAGCGGTTATATCTTTCGAAAATTTTACTGTTACGGCAGTCTCAGGACTACCCTGAGGCGTATCCACCAATGAGTCATCTTCATTGCATGCGAACATACCAGCCAAAACTAACAGGCCGGTATGAATTTTAAATATGGTCTTCATAGGATTTATTTCTGCCGACTTGGGTTTTATTATGTTTTGCTGTCGGTGGACAGAGCAAATGAACGCTAACGGTAGAGAGAAGTTTCCTGTACTTCTCACAATTTATTTGAGTGGCAATTTTTTAGGACATATTTGGCGAAATTTTAATTTGAAAGACAAAAAAGATTAAGAAGTTATAGGGACTTTTATTATTGAAAGTGTTGAGATTGATACACTGAAATAGCCGGATAAATTAGATCGTGAGTTTTATGAATTTCTAACGGCTGTTTCGAGCATTTGCCCTTGTTTCTTGTATGTCGCAATGTCCCCTGCTTATTGTCGCTATTGCACCGCGCCTTTTTAGCATATCGGTGGTAATGTTGTAAACGTATTCAAAAAGGTAAATAATAATGGTAGTGGAACACTACCCAAAAGTTTATTTATATTGGAATGTGTGTTTTCGAGATGGGTTTGACTGCCTGACTTCTTAAGTGGACTCTGGGGAAGAAAACTTGATATTTTGAATGAAGAAGCCCTTCAGAGAAAATTGTAACAAAAAATAATACCCATGAGTGATATTCAATTATATAACAATTCACAATCAGAAGAGGACATTGAGGTCTGTCAGGTTTTATTTGAAGAGATCAACCGAAGTTTGCCAGAGGCAGAAAGTAAGATATGGCACGCCCATCCTGTTTGGTTTTTAGAGGGAAATCCAATTGTTGGATACAGCAAATTGAAAGGCTGCATTCGGCTATTATTCTGGAGCGGACAATCCTTTGGAGAAGATGATTTGCAAAACGAGGGCAAATTCAAAGCGGCTGCGGTCCGTTATACTTCGGTATCAGAAATTAACAAAGAAGACCTGAGCCGATGGATTGGCAAGGCAAGGGACGTTCAGTGGGACTACAAAAATATTGTTAATAGAAAAGGTGTTTTGGAAAGGTTGAAGTGAACGATTGTTTAACAACTTGAGGGATAAACATATTAAGTTCCTTCTTCAGATAGTGCAGAGAGCCCTCTTCGAATGGCATAGACAATTGACTATATTAAAAAAACAATGAGCCTCTGACACTGAAGCTTAAGGTAAAATTTCAACCAGCATCAGGGACCATTGTTACATCAAAAAAAGCGGATCATATTAAAGTTCTACAACCACCTCTTCCAGTGCTAACCTTGATTTAGGCTTTTTAGAAGGCTGGTTGGCATCTTCAGTATCTCTATAACCAATGGAGACGGAGAAGAGGGGTTTGTAATTTTCAAGTCCTAAAATCGAAGCATACCCTTCACTCTTTATACCTTCCATAGGTGTTGAGTCAATGCCCATAGAAGCACAAGCGCTCAAAAAGAACCCTAGTGCCAGATATACCTGGTGAGACATCCATGCTTTTATTTCATCATCGGATTTTGGTTTGAGGAACTGATTGTAATAGCTTATTGGCCCCTCAGGTAAGTTTTTGTGAATTTGCTCTTCAAATAGCTTAACACTGTCGAGCACACTAAAAACAACCACATGACTGGCCTCTTTTACCTTTGCGTCATTAAAGTAGGAAACATCAGCAAGTTGGTTTTTTACCTCCTGGCTGGATACAAAGGTAAATTTCCAGGGCTGGCTGTTTATTGAAGAAGGACTAAGATTCAGAATTTCCTTTAGTTGGTTTACTTCAGCTTCAGGAATCTTTTTTGTAGCATCATATTTCTTAGTTGTGTAGCGGTTTTTTGCTAAATCTTTGAAGTTCATTTGTATTTTGATTTAAACTATACTTTTTATAGTAGCAAAACTAAATATAGCATTGTATATTTGCAATAACGGTCAAAATGGATAGTAACTGACATGTTAGTTCAAATAACTGATTATCAATGTATAAGATTGAAGATAAAATTTACCCTTGTAGTACAAGTCTTACAATGAAGTTTATCGGAGGCAAATGGAAATCCGTAATTCTTATTCACCTAAAATGTCGTTCCAAAAGGTATAATGAACTGAGGAAAGACATTCCAACCATAACAGAAAGAACCCTGAGTCTACAGCTTAAGCAGCTTGAAGATGATGGACTGATCTCCAGGAGAGTGTACACTAAGAAACCTCCGTTAAAGGTTGAATATGAACTTACCGATTTTGGTAAAACATTGATTCCGGTTCTTGATGCTATATCAGCATGGGGTCACCAGGTTGCTGGTGAAAGCAAAGATGTGGAGCGTGTGGCTAGTTGTTAATTCACTAGGTCAACTGTTGATCCATTTTCAATCCCGCTGAGTTACTGCACTGTACCGTCTTTGCGAGGAGGTACGATACAGTAACATCCTTATGGCGAAGAGGAGGAGGGTAATGTGATTTGCCTCTTAAGTAGGGCATTTCAAGAGGGTGGGCATAAACAGGCACATCCCAGTAACTGAGCAGTTTAGGTAAAGCGCCTACATGATCAAAATGTCCATGCGTGCGTACAATAGCTCGGGGTTTGTTATTGGACCCAAATACCTTTTCTGCTTCTTTTCTGATACGGTCGGCCGATCCCGGTAGTCCGGCATCAATTAGTATCCAGTCACCCCCATTTATTGGCTCGCCAATCATATAAACATTGACAAAAAATATTTTGAAGCCTATTACATCAAAAGCCACTGAGTAGGGAGAATTATGCTTTGATATGCATTGCTCTGCTGACATTGATTTTAGTTGTTTTATTTGATAGTAAAACAGCAGATCAAATGGGTTGTTTGCTTTGAATTCTGAACCTGTTTGGCCATTTTGATCAGCAAAATATCAAATTGCAACAATAGTCTAACTTAATTGCCGAGGAGCCGTTAATTTAATTTTTAAGCCCAATTTTATGAGAAAACTGACCCTCTATATAGCCACCAGCTTAAATGGTAAAATAGCAAAAAACGATGGTGCCGTTGACTGGCTGGATGCTGTTCCAAACCCTGAAAAGAGCGATTACGGATACTATGATTTTTATAAGGGCATAGATACTACGATCATGGGATATAAAACTTATGATCAGATTATCAACTGGGGTATTGACTTTCCTTATGCTGGTAAGAAAAATTATGTATTCACTAGAAAAAAAGAGCTTTCTAATACAGAACATGTAGAGTTCGTGTCAGAAGACCATACGGAGTTTGTTAAAAATCTAAAGCAGCAAAATGGAAGTGATATTTGGCTGATAGGAGGAGGGCAGATCAATACGCTGCTTTTTGATGCTGATCTTATTGATGAAATTCGATTATTTGTTATGCCCATTGTTATTTCTGGTGGTATAGAACTTTTTGAAGGGAAGCCTGCGGAGCGACACCTTCTTCTTAAAGAGCACAAAGCATACTCCTCAGGGGTCACAGAACTTATTTATGAGGTGAATAAAAATACTGACAAATGATACTTAGAAGAACAGACTCTGATAATGTCGATTTTGTAACTCTGGTCAAATTGCTGGATGCCGATCTTAAAGTAAGAGACGGGGAGGATCATGCCTTCTACGACCAATTCAATAAGATTGATAATATAAAAAACGTAGTGGTGGCTTATGAAAATGATGTTCCGGTAGGCTGCGGAGCCATCAAACCCTATGGGGATGATGGCGTGGAGGTAAAAAGAATGTTTGTGGCACCTAAAATGCGGGGTAGGGGTATAGCAGTACAAGTATTGGCTGAACTCGAACAGTGGGCAAAGGAGCTTGGGTGCATGCGTTGTGTTTTGGAAACGGGCAAGAAGCAGCCCGAGGCAATCGGTCTGTATAAAAAGAACGGATACCAGGTTACTCCTAACTACGGGCAATATGCAGGTGTAGAGAACAGCATTTGCTTTGAGAAAAAGATCGTCTAGCAGGAAGATTGAAGGAACTGATGGATTCCTAACTTTAAGGTAGTCTTGTCACTTAAATGGAGTCCGGTTATATGTACGATCCGTTGATCCATAGTTTTTTAATTACTGGCCTTTACAAGAGACAGCAGCCGAGGCACTTAATATACAGGCCATGAAATCTTTGAAAATTTTTACAGGTAGGGAAAACTGACCTGTTTGAGCTTTATGACAGTTTCCCTGTTTTTGACAGAAATTTCAGGATTATTATGGAAGACGCCTTTGTAGAACAGCAAAAATGCCTTTTTACACGCCATAAGCTCTACGGTCGAGGATCGCTATCTGTACTTTCTTCAAAAATATTCCTACTTATATCAACGCATCTCTAATGTACAGATTGCCTCATATATTGGTGTTACCCCCGAATTTTTGAGTGTCATCAGAAAGAAAATAGCACAAGGTTGATCATCGCGATCATTTTCTTAAACTATCTTATAGGTAGAAGAGCTTATATTGTGACATTTTTGTGTCAGAGCTTATTTATTCACCATAAAAACAAGAAGATATGTTACACCCATTTTTAGGTCTGCGGACCTGTTTTATCGTGTAAGTGATTTGAAAGCAGCTACAGCATGGTATACCAAAGCTTTTCAGGTTACTCCTTACTTCAATGAGTCTTTTTATGTGGGGTTCAATATTGCCGGTTATGAACTGGGACTGATCCCGGAGGAAAAAGCGCCGGAGACCAAAGCGGAAAGTGTAATGACCTATTGGGGAGTAAGCGATGTAGAGAAGGAATATCAGCGGTTTATTGACCTTGGCGCTAAGCATTGTGAAAAACCGCACAATGTTGGAGGTGAGATCGTTGTGGGAGCTGTAAAGGATCCCTGGGATAACGTTGTAGGGATTATTTATAACCCTGAATTTAAGCTGCCCTGACATTAATATTATTGGCTTTCCCCTAAATTTAATGTCCAATTCAGGCATAAATGAATAGACTGGACAGAATAACAGCCAACTTGATTCACTTACAGTCCAAGCGGCTGGTAATTGCCAAAGAGATGGCTGAGCGGAACTTGGTTTTAGCTATTCTAAAGCTGTTGCCAGTCTTTAATGGTTACAATCAAAGCGACCGATTGATGTAAAGAATAATTATTTTTTATTTCATTTATGCGGCTAATAGCAGTAAGTATTTTGCACAAAGAAATTTTAATGTTAAATTTATCGTGTGCGATATAATCTTAAGAGACTAAAATAAGTGCTTATGAAATTTTATGATTTGAGTGTAAAGACTCCACAAGGGAAAAACATTGAAATGGGTGATTTGAAAGGTAAAGCCGTACTGGTCGTCAATACTGCCACTAAATGTGGTCTGGCCCCTCAGTTTGATGGTCTGGAAGCCTTGCATCAGAAATATAAAGATCAGGGGCTGGTGGTATTGGGCTTTCCTTGTAACCAGTTCATGGATCAGGAGCCCGAAACCAATGATACAATAGAAGAGAGTTGCAGGATCAATTTTGGTGTTACTTTTCAGCTCACTGAAAAGGTGGATGTTAATGGCAATAATACCCATCCGGTTTTTTCGTACCTTAAAGATGAGCTTGGAGGATTGTTAGGAAGCAGGATCAAGTGGAATTTCACCAAATTTTTGGTAACCCCCGAGGGTAAACCTTTTAAAAGATATGCTCCAACCACTAAACCAGAAAAAATCGAAAAGGATATCAAAAAACTATTGAAGGTTTAATGAAAGAAAAAAGTCATTTGCTTTTAAAAGAGCAATTGTGTTTCCCTATATATGCAACATCACGGATGGTGACACGTCTGTATCAACCTTGGTTAGATAAACTGGGGCTGACCTACCCACAGTATCTTGTAATGCTGGTGCTGTGGGAGGAGCAAAGGCTCACGGTTAGTCAATTAGGGAAACGGCTCTACCTTAACACTAACACCCTTACACCGTTACTGAAAAAACTAAGAGATAAGGGTATGGTGGCTAAGGAGCGCTCGAAGGACGATGAAAGAACCGTTCACATCGAACTTACAGAAAAAGGTCAGGAGCTAAAGGCTCAGGCTGAAGATATTCCTGCCAATTTGCTTGAAGCTATTGATATGCCGGTAGAGGAACTAAGACAGATGCGTGAGTGGATGTGGAAGCTTTTAGGGAAGTTTGATGACTGACCTACGTTAAATATTATTCGCCTGGTGGTTGGATCAGGCGAATCAGCGAACCGGCTGATAGATAATAATTTTGCCTCTCTAAGGCAGATGGTTGGTGTTTTTCTAAACTTCGGCCATCTCCTGACGTTTAACACTGTCATGACAATTCATGAAAGCAAAAAAGGTGAATTCACCATCTCCACTGATAAAGATAGGTTAGATATAGACGTTATTCACAATTTCCTTTCCCGCGAGTCGGGTTGGTGTCTGGGTATCTCCATGGAAAGAGTAAAACTTTCCATAGAAAACTCCCTTGCGATTGGTATCTACGAACACCATAAGCTGATAGGTTTTGCACGTGTCATTTCTGATTTTTCAACAATCGCATATCTGGGTGATGTATTTGTGCTGAAGGAATATCGTGGGCTGGGACTCAGTAAATGGCTAATGCAATTCATAATGGAATGCCCTGATCTACAAGGATTAAGACGTTGGATACTGCTTACAGATACAGCACCCTGGCTTTATAAAAAATATGGATTCGAACCATTGAACCGGCCAGAAGTGTACATGGAAAAATTTAATCCCAATGTCTACAAGGATGGTGTGGTGTGATAAATAAACAGAAGTGAACTAATTGCAGGTACTCTCGTAAACTTGAGTAATTGTTTACCTTCTTATTGCAATGATGAATAAAGACTTATACCTGAGCAGAATCGGCTACAAAGCAGAGTTAATACTCACCTTTGAAGTGCTGAAAGACTTGCAAAAAGCTCACCTGTTAAACATACCCTTCGAAAATCTTGATATACACTTTGGTAATTATATCCGGTTGGATATTGAGCGGATTTACCAAAAGGTGGTAGTCAATAAACGCGGAGGTTTTTGCTATGAGCTTAACGGGCTTTTTTATGAACTACTAGAGGCATTGGGGTATCAGACCAAACGTATTTCAGCTCGAGTGTTTGACAGCAAAAAGGGCTACTCTAAAGAATATGATCATTTGGTCATCATTGTTGAAATTGATGCGCAGGAATATTTGGTAGACGTTGGTTTTGGAGAGTTTACTTTTGGGCCACTAAAGGTTGAGCTTGATACGATCCAGCAGGATGAAAGAGGTGATTTCGTGATCGATATGCTGGATGAGAATTGGTTCCGTGTCGGTAAGGTCATTGATAAGGCAGTTACTCCGCAGTATATTTTCAAAAACCAGCAAAGAGAGTTTGACGAGTTTGCAGAAATGTGCCAATATCATCAAACCAGCCCGGAGTCACATTTTACACAAAAGAGATTGATTTCCAAGCCTACAGAAAATGGAAGAATAACCTTAACGGGAGACCTGTTGAAAATCAAAGAGGGAGAGGAAGTGACTGAGGCTGTGCTGAAGGGGGAGGAGGCGTTTCATCGTGAATTGTGGAACCATTTCAATATCAGAATTGAAAGAGGAACCGCTAAAGATGGCTGATAGCGGGTAGCTATGCGATGAAACGTTCGAATATGTGTTATTTTAGGTATATTGTATTTAAATCAAACCTCCAATACCATGGCATACAATGAGCATTTAGCTGAGCGCATTCAGCGCGTATTCCGTGAAAAACATATTGTTGTTGAAGAAAAGAAGATGATGGGAGGGTGTTGTTTTCTCATGAATGACAAGATGTGTTTAGGGCTGGATACCGATAAGCAGTCGGGCAAGGATCGATTGATGGCACGTATAGGGCCGGCAGCTGAAGCAGAAGCTCTTAAAAGGAATGGGTGCAGACCCATGGATTTTACCGGGCGTCCTATGAAAGGATATGTGTTTGTAGATCAGGAAGGCTTTGACATGGAAGAGGATTTGGAATATTGGGTCCAAAAGTCTATTGACTTTAATCCATTTGCCAAGAGCAGCAAAAAGAAATGACTTAAGCATGTCGCCCGCAAGTATTTTAAATGTACATCAAAAGTTTTGATCGCATCATCTTTCTTGAATTAAGTTAAGAAGTAGCCATTTATTTGTATACTATATTTACCCTCATGTTTAAGACATGTGTGACTTACACAATACTGAAAAGCTAATATGAAGAAATACATGGTGGTTGAAAGGTTCAAGCCCGGATGCTTCGATAAAGTTTATGAAAGGTTTAATAGAAAGGGAAGAATGCTTCCTGAAGGTTTGCACTACCTCAACTCGTGGGTAAATGAAAAAGAAAGCATATGCTTTCAGTTGATGGAAACCAATGATGAGTCGCTTTTTAAATTATGGATTGATCAATGGACTGATTATACCGAGTTTGAAGTATTTCCTATTGATTAGCTCGTAACAACCAAGTTCATGCGGTGAGATTTGATAATTGCAAAAGAGCCACTGATAAACAGCTATTAGGGTGACTTATCTCGGGCTATTCATACATTTTTGTAGTCCACGGTATTCAATTCTTCCATCTAAATCAAGGTTTGTGAGAGTTTATCTCACCTTTTCTGGCCAATAAAAAGGATAGTGTAGTACCTGAGATATTTTACACCTCTTATCTGCAATTTGCTCCCCAGAATATTGTTAAACTGATCAGTAGTTTAAAAAAATCAAATGAAAAAAACATTAATCTTATTTATTACTAATGACAAATTACGGTTTTACCCAAACCCCTGCCAAATCAGAGGCAGTTAGGGTTAATGGAAAGAATATCTATTATGAGGTTTATGGAGAGGGAGAACCCCTGATTTTACTTCATGGCTATACATCGTCTTCCAAGGCATGGAAATCGTATATTTCCGACTTTGAAAGCAATTTTAAGGTCTATTTGGTAGATCTTACCGGTCATGGAAAGTCAGATGCTTTTAAAAGTGAGCTGTCCATCCCCTCAGTGGGAGAAGACCTTAATGCCTTGTTTGCCCATTTAGAGTTGGAGCGGGTTAAAGCTATAGGTTTTAGCTATGGAGGTGATGTACTCTACCAATTGGCGTTGATCAATCCCCAGGCTATTGAGTCTATGATTGTTATAGGTTCTTTAGGTTCATGGGATGTTAATAACCACCCTGAATGGCAGGAATACTTTGCTTATGAAAATATAGCCCAATTTGAATGGATAAGGTTTCATCATAATAGTGAAGAGCAGATTCGTGCTATATTGGAGCAGTTTAATAACTACACAGTGAGGTTGAGTGATGAGCAATTACAAAATATATCTATCAGAACTTTGATCATGCTGGGTGATGATGATGCAGGGATGCCACTGGAGGAAGTTTTAAGAGTGAGGAAGCATCTTCCGGAGTCAGACCTTTGGATATTACCTAATGTTTCTCATGGGGTGCATGAGGGAGAATATAAAGAAGAGTTTGTGAAAAGAGCTAAGAAATTTTTCGCTGAGAAAACATCAACTGAAGAGCATTAGTGGATTAAATTCCCTGCCGGTATTCCTACCGATTTTTGCCCTTTTCGGATCATTTCTAGCGGTTTTGTTAAAAAGATAAGCCTTGTGGTCTTTCTTTATATCCGGATGTTTGCAGTCACGCCAGAGTATAAAAAAAATGTCTGCAACGAGTTCTTCGACGAGATCTGTATTTTTTACAATGGGATGGGAAAAGTTGCAGAGGGAGGAATAATAGCTTCTAAAGAGCATGTCAAGTGCTCTTTTGACACCAATAAGAATCCTTTTAAAAAGTATTAGTTCGTCTTCTCTGGTCATGACCTTGTACTTCGAAGCAAAATTTGCAGTTAGTCTTAACTTTTTCAAAGGATGATGATTATGAAATTTTTAAGTTTAGATAAAGTTGGTGATAAAGTGGTTTTGCTTAAAAAGTGCTAAACTTATAGCTCAGGTTTTTAGTTGTAACGGAAGAGATGAAAAACCGTTTTAGAATTTATATTCTGAGGAGTTAATGGCTAACGCTGGAGGAGCCGGATAAATTTAAATGAAGAAAATACTTAAAATGACATTGCTGATTATTGTATCTATTATTGGTGTTATACTGATTGTAGGTGTGTTGTTCATAAACTTATCTCCGCAATTCGGAGCTAAAAGTACAGGTACTAATGCGGGGAGGCTTAAAAGTTCACCTAACTATAAAGATGGGAGGTTTCATAATGTTGAAGAAACGGTGGTGATGAAGAGCATGAGCTATAGCACCATACCTTCCTATTTTACCAATGAAGGTAAGTCGCCCGATTGGTCCATACCGGTAGTAAAGATAACTTCACAATATTTTGATGATCACTCTGACTCTCTGACCAGGTTGACCTGGTTTGGACATTCTGCAGTGCTTCTGGAGATGGACGGGAAAAAGATATTTCTTGACCCTATGCTTGGAAGCGTGCCTTCACCGCACCCCTGGTTGGGTGCCAGCAGGTTTAACGATACGCTACCGATGCCTATAGAGCAGTTGCCACACCTTGATGCGGTTTTGATCTCTCATGACCATTATGACCACCTTGACTATGGGTCTATCGTAGCGCTAAAAGACAAGGTGGACAAGTTTTACGTTCCCCTGGGTATAGCCGCTCATTTGAAGCTTTGGGGAGTTGATGAAGAAAAAATAACAGAGTTCGATTGGTGGCAGGAGGCTGATCTTGACGGTATTAAGTTGGTGTCTACGCCGGCACGTCACTTTTCGGGAAGAGGCCTTTTTGATCGTTTCAGTACGTTGTGGTGCTCATGGGTAGTACAAGGGAAACAGAACAGTATATTCTTTGGGGGTGACTCCGGATATGATGACAGCTTTAAGCTCATTGGTGAAAAATACGGGCCATTTGATTTTACCATGTTGGAATGTGGGCAATACAATGAACAATGGCCAGAAATACACATGATGCCTGAAGAAACTGTGCAGGCCAATATCGATTTAGGGGGTAAAGTGATGATGCCGATTCACTGGGGAGCTTTTAAATTATCGCTGCACCCCTGGGATGAACCGGTTGAAAGGGCATTGAAGAAAGCCGTGGAACTAAAGGTAAAAGTGGCAACACCTAAAATAGGGCAGGCTATTGTGCTGGATTCGGAAATTCCGGCTCCTGTATGGTGGAAAAGATAGGGGCCCTTTTTCTAAGACTAACGTATATTCAACTATAGTCATCAGACTAAATCGTCCATGAAAAGGTATGTGCTTATAGGAGTATCTCTGTTTATAGCCTGGTATCTTTTTAATACTTTCCGTATTCATCAATACTCAAAAAAATATTTTGAGGAAGCATCTGATGTCGCGATAGTGTTGGGTGCCGGTACCCATGAAGGTACATTATCTCCGGTTTTTAGAGAACGGGCCAATCATGCAATCCGTCTGTACGAAGCTGGCAAAGTGCAATGTATAATTTTTACAGGTGGTTATGGAAGGGGACAGAGCATGTCGGATAGCAAAGCAGCAAAGCTATATGCTATAGAGCACGGTGTGCCCTCTTCGCGTGTATATATCGAAGAGAAATCAGAGATTACATTTGAGAACCTGAAAAATGCAAAGGAATTAATGGATAGCCATCACTTAGAGACTGCCCTGATCGTGTCTGACCCCTTGCATATGAAAAGAGCCATGAGGATATGTGAAGGTCACGGGATCAATGGCAAGCCTTCTCCAACACTGACCTCTATGTATCGCTCTTGGGATTCCAAGTTTGAAGCTCTGGCGTACGAGTCTTTTTATTACAACCTGAATCTTATCTTTAGGCATTGATTCATCATTGTTAAAGGAGATTGCCTTATGAACCTGATCAGCCATTTGCATGACAAGATTGACACCGCAGGCCTTTGGGAAGACTACCCTGAACTTAGCCGTAATGAACACCTGAAAGTTCGCGGAAGCACAGATACCAGACTGTATTATGTAGTATCCGGTACATTAAGGGTTTATGTAATAGATGAGTTTGAAGAGCACACCATACGCTTTGGCTACCAGGGATCGATCATTGCTGCATTAGATTCTTTTATTACCGGAAAACCTTCCGACTTTTATATTCAGGCCCTCAAGAAGACTGAGCTTAAAATGATCCCCAAAACTACGTATATGGAGTTTGTGCAAAGCAACGCAGAAAATCTTCAGTTGTGGCATGACATACTTGAACAAATGGTATATCAGCAGATGGAAAGAGAACGGGACCTGCTTACCTCTTCGCCGCTGGAGCGGTATGAAAGAGTTTTAAAGCGTAGCCCGCAGTTATTTCAGGAAGTTCCTCACAAGTACATCGCATCTTATTTGAGAATGACACCCGAGACACTCTCAAGAATTAAAAAGTCTTGATTTCAATCAATGTTTTTCAATCGGCAGATTTAGAACTTTATCAAAAAAAACACCATGAAGATAGCATCAGAGGAATTGATAGCCGATTTGATTGAAAGAACAAGGCATAACCTTAATGAAGCAGAAAGGTTTAAAGGGCTTACTTTAAGGGAACTGAACTGGCGAAGTTGGGCTGACAGTTGGAGTGTACTGGAGTGCATAGAGCACCTGAACTTATATGGAGACTTTTATCTGCCTGAAATTGCACAGCGGATGTCTGCAAGTAATTATGGGCCTTCCGGGACTTTTAAAAGCGGAATGATAGGCAACTACTTTGCAGAAGGAATGCTTCCGAAGGAGAAGTTAAACAAAATGAAAACCTTTAAAGATAAAAATCCGATAGGTAGCAAGCTGGATATCACCACGCTTGATCGGTTTATTGGCCAGCAAAAGAAAACACTTGAGCTTCTCGATAAAGCAAGGCAAAAGGACCTGACCAAAACAAAGACAGCGATAAGTATTACTAAACTGCTGAAACTGAGGCTTGGAGATACATTTCGTGTAGTGATATATCATAACCAGCGGCATATAGTGCAGGCAGGCAAGGTGCTTGCGGAGCAAAAGAAAACCAATTTGGTCATGGTATGACTTTCCTCCACCTAAAACTTTATGACCTTCTACAAACAAACCAAGAGCTTTTCTAGAAGCTCTTGGCCTCAACCTTGAGTTTCCCTTTGAGTTCCTGATCCGTTTGATTTCGTCTTGTTTGTATCTAACCTTCTTTTTTAGGTCTTCAACAGGGAAAACATTCCTTTTATCGTGAAAATCAGCGTTGCAAGGACTTAGAAAGTGATTCTATCTGGAAATCAGTGTAAAAACAGGTTTTATTTCTTAAATTACATAATGGGCATGGAATGTGTTTTTGCAATAATTTGTCCGAAATGCTGCTTTTACATTCTCTCACCCTGAAATAATTTTTCATACTCTGTTTTCTGATTTTTATGCTATCAACTATCAAAAAGGAGCAGCTTTTTTTTATTCTGCTTCTCATCTCATCTGCCGTCTACGGGCAAAAAGACACTTTGAAAACCACGCTTAAATGGCATCAACGAAAATCCTTTAAAGTCGCTGCTGTTCCCATGTTTCTCACAGCTGCGGCAATTACCACCATGTCTGTAGACCAACATACTGATATTAGTAAATACAGTATTCAAAGTGAGTTTCTTGAACAGCCACAAATGATCCGTACCAACATAGAAGATAAATTCCGGTATGCCCCAGTGGCTATGGTCTATGGGCTTAACCTTGTAGGGATAAAGGGGGAAAATAATTTTGGAGAGCGTACGATCATACTCTCCAAAGCTATATTACTACAGCATGCCATTACTACTGTCATGAAGAGAGGGTTTCATATGGCGCGACCGGGAGGGGGAGGCTATTCTTTTCCATCGGCTCATACTGCCAGAGCCTTTGCAACCGCCACTTTCATGCACTACGAATACAAAGAGGTAAGTCCCTGGTATAGTGTGGCAGGCTATTCTTTTGCCGTGGCTACAGGTGCGCTCAGGGTTGTGAACAATCATCATTGGCTTCCTGATGTGCTGGTAGGAGCAGGGATAGGTATTTTAAGCACTAAGCTGGTTTACCTTACTCATAAACATAAGCTGACCAAATGGCTCGACAGATGGGGAGAAAAAAAGGAAAAAGAAAGCAAGTTGACCTTGTTGCCCTCCTACACAGGTGAAGGCCCGGGAGTTTACTTGAACTTGCAGTTGTAGTAAATACATGCACGCGTTTGGTTCGTTCTGTCTCTTAGTTTTTTGATTTTCAGTATGATACAGAGTCCTTTTCAAGACTCGAAGAGCACTCTGCGTCTGCTAATCGACACCTGTCACTCCCACATATAATAAATTATAGCAATCAATATAATTAATAGAACTGCCCAAAGCGTAATAGCTGTACGCGTGGCTCTGTTGGCTCTCTCAGCTTCCCAATAAGTTCTCGGCCTGATCCCCTGGGCCAGAAAAGTAATAATCCCGGCGAGGTTGAGGCATATGACGTTCGTTAACAAGAGCAACCAGGCGCCAAGCGCCAGGGAGTAGTTCCCCGAGCCAAGGAATAATCCCATGGTTACCAGTGGAGGCATGAGTGCCACAGCTACCATTACGCCGATCAGGGCACTGGAAGCTCCACTTGTAAAAGCCAGAACACCGGCAACTCCGGAAGCTAACGCCAAGGCCACATCAGAGATTGATATCTCGGTTCTGGCCACTAACTCAGCGCTGTTTTGATTGAAATTGATAAAATAGCCAAAGACAATAGATAATGCCAGGGCAATGAGCAAACCACTGATATTGGTTTTTAGTGCATCCCGTGCCATTTGTAGGTCCCCGAGGGTAGTTGCAAAGGCAAAGGCTACATTAGGTCCCAGCAAGGGAGCGATAACCATGGCACCTATTACTATAGTAACATTATCCCGCATCAAACCATTAGCGGCCACGATAGTAGATAAAATGACCATAGCTATGTAAACCCAGCTAAACTTCATGCTGTCTTTAATGTCTGAAAACAACTCCTCGCGGCTCACCCTTAAAACAGCCTTCTTTTTTTCTTCAGGAGAGGTGTACTTGTCTTCTTTTTTTGTTTCATAGCGAGGTACGGTAGCTTCTACCGGTAGAATTACTGCTTGAAATCCCTCAGCATGTCCGCATGCTTTTTCAAGGTCATCAAGGAATGCTTCCGTTTCTCCAACCGGCAAGAGTACTTTGATGAGACTTCCTGATTCACCAGATGTATCCTTCCAAAAGCCTATGACCGCATCGTTCTCAAGGATCTTTTTAAAGCTCTCTTTTTCCGATTCGGGAAGTATGATTTCAACCAGCCGTAAAGCCATTTTTATATTGTTTAACTTCCTCTAGTTAGAGGAAAATTGTAAATTAAAGATAACAAAAAACTCTTTTACTCTTTCAGAAAACCAACCTGCTTGAATGTCAGTAAAATATGATTCCATAGGAATAGGGTATAATCGTACACGAAGGGCCGACACATATCTATTGAAAAGAATTTACGAAAATTTGAGTCCTGACAGCTCAGGTTTGTACCTCGATATAGGATGTGGTACAGGAAACTATACTCACGGATTGCATCAGGCGGGATTGCGTATGGTCGGTATCGATCCTTCGGAAACGATGTTGAAAATAGCCAGTGTAGCGAATAATGATATCAGCTGGTTGTGGGGTGAGGCAGAAAATACTGGGCTGGAAAATGCCAGTGTTCATGGAGCGGTAGCAACCCTTACCATACATCACTGGCCCAACCTTGAGAGAGGTTTTTCTGAAATAAACAGGGTACTCAGGAAATCTGGCAGAATAGTAATATTTACCTCAACACCTGAGCAAATGGAAGGATATTGGTTAAACCATTATTTCCCTGTTATGATGAAAAGCTCTATAGATCAAATGCCAACCTTGTCCAAGGTTACATCTGCTCTGGAAAGTGCAGGTATCTCTTGGGTAAGTTGTGAGAAGTACAGCGTTAAGCCTGACCTGCAAGACCTGTTTTTGTATTGTGGTAAAGATAACCCTGACCTTTATTTTGATCCGGCTATCAGGCAGGGCATTTCTTCATTTTCTTCATTGGCCAATGCGGTAGAAGTAGAAGCAGGATTGAGACAGTTAAAAGATGATGTGATTTCGGGAAAAGTGAAAGAGGTTATAGAATCATTTGAGAATGATTTAGGAGACTACCTGTTTATTATGGGGCAAAAAAAAGATTAAAACCAAAAAATGAATTTATGGAAAGTGTAAAAGATATAGGTTTAACTAAGGATGTAGGTTATCAATTTGGAAAGAGGAGGACATTCGACTTATCGGTTGAAGATGTGTGGGAGTTTATGTTTTCCAAGGAAGGGTTGAGACTTTGGCTAGGCACTTTATTTGGAGATTTGGAATTAAAACAACCTTTTGAGACCCAAGAAGGTATAAGAGGAGAGTTGCGGGTTATGAAACCCTTTTCTCACATTCGTATGTCGTGGGCTAAAGAAGAATGGGAGAATACCTCAACACTTCAGGTTCGTGTATTAAAAGCTAAATATGGTGCTACTATAGTCTTTCATCAGGAAAAGCTGCAAGATAAAACTCAGAGAAAGGAAATGAAAAACTATTGGGACGAGGTAATGGAAAATATAACAGAAGCATTGAGTTGAAAATTAAGATTAATGATGAAAAAGAAGATTTTAGCCATATCAGGGAGTACCAGAAAGCAGTCTTCAAACGAAGTAATACTGAATATTATTGCTGATTGGTACGCAGATACGCTGGATATTGAGATATATGATGGAATCGGCAAGCTGCCTCATTTTAATCCCGATCAGGCAGGGGAGCATTGTCCTGACGTGGTAAAACAGTTTCAGGATAAGATCCAAAACTCTGATGGAGTGTTAATATGTACGCCGGAGTATGTATTTAGTCTTCCCGGAAGCTTGAAGAATGCTATCGAGTGGAATGTAGCTACTACCGTTTTCTCTGGTAAACCCGTGGCTACTATAGTGGCTTCGGCTTCAGGGGAAAAAGCTTTTGAAGCTTTGAATTTAATCATGACAACCCTTGAGTCTAACCTTCCTGATAGTTGCCGGCTTTTGATCAGAGGAGCCAGAGGGAAAGTAAAAGATGGACAGATCGCAGATAAAGATACAGAAGACCAGATCAAGGCGCTGATGGATTCGCTGGCAGATGTTATGGAAGCTAATGAACCGGTGTCGGTGGAGAAAGTCTAGCAGATATACGGTTTTCAAAACTATAATGAATGAAGAGCAGGACCAGGACCTTATCCTTTGTGTTGGCCTATGTACTGCTGGTAATGGTGATGTTTCTGTTGCCGGCTTTCAGTGCCAGTGATTATAGCTTAGTGCAAAACACAACCAGCCAACTGGGTGCTCAGGCCACGCCCAATGCCTGGATCATGAACATTACCTTTGTGGCGCTGGGGCTGTCTTCCATAGTGGCAGGCTGGAAATTTTTAAAAAACTACTGGATTCAACAGATAATACTCGTGGTTTTTGGATTTTCATTGGTGATGGTAGCTATTTACAGGCATGCACCAATTGATATTACGGTCGGTTATGATAATCATCAGCATAGAATACACTCTTTATTTGCATCCATTACAGGTTTTTCATTCACGGTCTTTGCCTTTTCCATGGCATTTGTGTTTAAGCATATGTACGACCGGTGGATAGCTATGTTAGTGGGTATTTTTGCAGTCTTACTTTCCATTTTAATGTTTAGCATTGCTGACTTTGCAGGCATATGGCAGCGAATGATCTTCGTTATGTCATTTGGCTGGCTTATTTATATTTTCAGTTCCAAGAGAAAGAAGAAACTGTGACGGAGGCTGACTCTTCAGTTACACCCAGGTTACGGATGTGCCAGTAAAAAGAATCTCTACAATTATCCTGTTTTTCATAAAATATGTTGTTACCTGCTGTTCAATGAAGATTCAAACTCATGATCGATAGGAGTGTAGTTGTTTAGCCGTAATGTAATGTTAGCAAATATTGAATTTAACATATCTATCCATTGTGATTCTTGCAATGTTTTACTTCTCTTCTTACACCATCCGTGCAACATGCTGATAATAACAAAATAAAACT
Source organism: Fulvivirga marina (assembly GCF_016775155.1). Classification (GTDB taxonomy): domain Bacteria; phylum Bacteroidota; class Bacteroidia; order Cytophagales; family Cyclobacteriaceae; genus Fulvivirga; species Fulvivirga marina. The sequence continues at coordinate 176,098 of NZ_JAEUGD010000053.1, forward strand.
TATTAATCTTGCTATGTGATTTGGAGTTAATTTAATGGCTCTCATGTTTTTTTGCTTTTTATTTCTTAGTACAAAAAGAATGGAGACAGTTGTTAATATGTCTTAATTATTATTTGATTATTAATAAAAATATGAGTTTAAACATCTTGTTTGGATGCGTTTAGAAGGGGGATTCGGAACTTAATTTTGCTAAATGGGCCAGTTGTGGTGGTTAATTTTATTTTGTGCCGGAATTTTAAATTTTTATATTGCACGAATGTTTAATTTATAACCTAAACCTATGAAAAGATTCTTATTAGCTCTGGCGGCAGGGCTTGTTTTATTCACATCGTGCGAAGACGAAAGCCGCGAAATCAGTCAGAAAGACATTCAGGATCAGCAAGTAAATGTTGATATGAGTGATTTTTACACTTACACTTTTGATGAAACAGATGGAAGGTCCGCATTGGGAGGCAAGTCCTGCCATACCATGAAAGTTTTGAATCAGAAGTTGGAAAATGACCCTGGTCTTCACCAAAGAATGTACAACATTGAAAGAAATGTACGTCAGTTTATAGCTGCTAAAAAGCCTGATGGAGCTGGCGGTGGTAATGGCGGCGGCTCTGGCGACGGCGGGTCAGACCCCGTTAATGACGGTCTGGGTACCATCAATATTCCAGTGTATGTACACGTTATTTACAACAGTTCTATCGAGAATATCAGCGATGCGCAGATCAATTCTCAAATGAATGTATTGAATGCTGATTTTAACAAAAGTAATAGCGACCAGAATCTGGTACCTGCTGAGTTTGCAGGTTTAATTGCTAATGTTGATATCAACTTTACTTTAGCTGGTGTTACCAGAAAATCTTCATCAAAAACTTCTTGGGGAACAAGAGATGATATGAAATATGCTTCAAGAGGTGGTGTTGATGCTGTAACTCCTGAAAGCGCTCTTAATATTTGGGTTTGCAATATCGGTGGTGGAATACTAGGATACGCTCAGTTCCCTGGCGGTGATCCTGCTACTGATGGTGTTGTTATCTCTCCTCAGTACTTCGGTACAACTGGTTATGTTTCAGTTCCTTTCGATAAAGGTAGAACCGCTACTCACGAAGTAGGACACTACTTGAACTTACGTCACATCTGGGGAGACGGAAGATGCCGTCAGGATGACTTCGTAGCAGATACTCCAAGCTCTGATGGACCTAACTACGGATGTCCTGCTTACCCTACTGTAAACTGTCAGTCTAATGACATGACAATGAACTACATGGATTATACAAATGATGCATGTATGCAAATGTTCTCAGAAGGCCAAAAGGCTCGTATGAGAGCTATTTTTGCAGCTGGTGGAGCAAGAGAAAGCTTTATACTATAAGCTAACCTATAATGTATTACAAGCCGGTTCAGTACTCTGAACCGGCTTTTTTATTTATCCTCCGTTTTGGGAGGGAATTTTTTTAACGCTTTTTTTATACCCGATCTTATTTCTGCCTGGCTAAGGTCAGGGGTTAGAGCCATCAGGCGCTCCGCATTGGATCTCCATATCATCCGGCCTTTACTTCTGTCAGCAATATCAATAATGAGCGATCCGCGCAAAAAGTAATAATAATTCTCGCCCTCATTGTAAGGGTCCCAAAAGGGAAGGTCTTCCTCATGCACCCAGGCAGCCATCGACGAGTCTTCTTTTAAGATAATATGAAAATCGAGCATTAAATCAGGCCTGTCATCCACCTGCTTAAACCCTTTGTTGGCCATTTCTATGGCTATGGTATTGGCTATGGTTTCTATAGCGGCACTATCAAATAAAAAGTGGGGCCCATCGTACGATGGGCTACAGTCGTTGAGCCAACACCAGGTTTTGTACTGTTCAAAGTCAACCCGGTGGTCATAGCTTGTATGGACTTTTACCTCGGCGCAGGCCAGCATTAACAGGCAGAGGGAAGCAGTTAAGAAGCGCATTTTTATTTTAAAGTTAGGACTTTCTTCTAATACCAGTGTATGATGGTATTTAATTTAGTTTGTGACGATTGTCTGCATTCAGGTCATATCATGGCACCATCAATATATTCGTGTATTTTTAGATATGATTTATTTGACTTAATCCCATAGAATTTATGAAAACTGTATTTCTTTTCATGGCCCTCGTATTTTATTCTCACATATCTGAAGCTCAGCAGCTTCTGGGGCTTTGGGAGATAACCCAAGTAGAAGTGGCCGATAAGGTAATGACGCCTGTTGCCAAATGGACTAACATTAAAGAGGATGGTACATATGAGTCTGGCAACGGATGGCTGCGAAATTCTGAAGGTACATGGTCATACGATGAAAAATCAGCACAGTTGTCGAACACAGAAAATATTGGAGTCCGGGAAAGGTACGATCCGTTTGTGGTGAGTTTTGAGGGAGAAGTAATGGTTTGGAAGCGTAAAGAAGATGGAATGGAGGTAGTGGTAAAACTCAGAAGAATCAGTGAGCTACCCATGTCTACAGCAGATAAGTTGCATGGTTTGTGGGACCTTCAGGAGGCAACTCAGGGAGATGAGGTCATCACCTCAACACTTGATAAGGATAATAAATATTACTTTTTCTTTAGGTGGGACAGGATTTTTGAGCAAAGAACCGAAGAGGGAAACGTGTTGACTGGTTATTGGCATATTAACGGACATAGACCTGAGATAACCTTGCTCAGTCACCAGCCTGACATACAACCAGAAAGCTGGAAGGTAGAGTTTGATCAGGGGCAGATGAAGTTGTCGGGGTTGTCTGAAAGCAATCAGGGGTTGGTTTTGGCATTTAAGAGGCTTCATGAGTTTCCTGATTGACGGGTGATTTAAAAAAAGTTGAGTTGCTTGTAATATAATCGTCAGGGCATGGTACTAACGGGGTAAATGACACAACAACAGCAAAATAATATTTTTGAAGATTGGTTAGCCCGCTACAAAGGGATGTTCTTCAAAGTAGTTCGTGTGTATGCTTTTACACCTGCGGATCAAGATGATCTTTTTCAGGAAATTGCCGTGCAAATTTGGCGATCAGTTCCCAGCTTCAGGGAAGAGTCCAGTGCCGGTACGTGGATCTATCGCATAGCGCTTAACACAGCAATGAAATGGATAAGGAAAGAGCAGAAGCACAGAGAGGGACAGCCATATGAGCACCTGGAGCACCTTTTGACTACTAATGAAAGTCTCGTTGACGATAGACTGGAGTGGTTATATGAGGAGATTGCCCATATGAATGAAGCTGACCGGGCCATAACACTGCTGTTGCTGGATGGGTTCAGCTATAAGGAAATGTCCGATATCCTGGGTATTTCGGAAAACCATATAGGTGTTAAGATCCATCGGATTAAAAAACATCTTATTACTAAATCAAAAAATTATGATCATCATGGAGTTTGAAGAAATGAAACGTATATGGGATACTCAAAATAATGAGCATGTTTATGCTATCAATGAAACTGCACTGCACAAAAAGATTATTGGCAGAAAGAAATACACCAGTGTCTCTGCAGGGCGAGCAGAATTGATCGTTATCTTTTCAAATATTCTGGCCATCGGAATAATGACCGTATCTGGTATTATGAAAGGGGAGGTCAGTGTGTTCACCTACGCATTGGGTGCGGTACTGCTGTTCATAGCTATCTTTATGACTATGAGTAGAATACGCAGAATGAGGTCGCAAGACAAGTTTGAAGCATCTATGCTGGGAGACCTCGAGCATGCCATAGCCAATGCCCGGTATCAGGTGTGGTTTTCACGAATAGCCCGGTTAGGTCTGCTCCCTATCGCTGTTATTACTTTAGTGGCTGTTTGGGATGGGGATACTTCCTGGTGGAAATGGCTTCTCATATTGGCTTTCTTTGCGGTTATGTATTTCTTATCCGGAAAAGAACGTAATTGTACCGTTCGGCAAATGAAGAAACTGGAAGCCCTTAGAGATAATCTGCAAAAGGAGAACTGATTGTAGTCTTGAAAACCTCCGTTAATTAACCTTCGGGGGTTTTTTATTATCTTTGATATATTTATGGTGCAATTACACACTTACATACTGTCAAAAGTAAACTGGTTGCTGTCATTAACCTTGATGGTTACTGCGCTCACCGGAGTTGTGAGTCTTACGGAGCGTTATGATGCACCACAACCTAAAGCCACCTCAGGCTGGGTGGCTGCCAATCATGACCAGTACAGTGCGGGTGTTTCCATATTTAAAGCCAGTCAGCTTTACACTACTGTTTGCTCTGCACCTGTTTTAATAAGCTGTTTTAAAAGCTTCCTGGCTACATACAACCGGGAAATTCTTACAAAAAAGCACTTATATAGTATACCCCCAGCCTTCTTAAAGTTGGCGTATATATTGCCTTTTAAAGCTATTCCTCAAAGCTCCGACGAGGAAGCCCCTTCACTTCGCGGATAATATCCGCCCATTCTCCTTTTTAAAATTTACTTTATACGCGAACGGATGCTGCTGGAAATTTCCACTTCCCAGCTGAGCCTTTCGCAGAGGACTCTGTGTTGTACAAGGCACCCGGTTCATAGCTGTATAGAGTAAGCCCTTTTAAAACGGAGACTACAATTCCTTTTTACGAATTGCCGTTACTGCGGCTTAATTATCATATCATGAAAAAGATCAAGCGAACTTTGAGGCTTATAGCCTTTATACTCTTTGTATTGCTGGCTGCTTTTGGTGCTGGCATAGGCGGTGCCATATTTCCCACTTACCAAAGAAGGGAAGAGCAGCCTGACATCAACATAGAAATGGTTGATAAAAAGAAAAATGAAAATGCTGAGGAGGATTCATTGTACAAGCTTTAGCCAGGCTTACTTTCTCGCAGAGGACTCGGCGTTATGAATAGTAGGTACCTATGGCGCTTAGTGAGAGGTGTAAGTAAAATCGTCCATCTGATAGCCAAAATAATCCATGTTACAGGGGTGGAGATAGCTGCACATTTGCATAGTAAATTTTTAATAACAACTAAAAGAATAAAACAATGCAAAGAATTCCAGCACTTAACCCGGAAACAACAACAGGAAAAACAAAAGAATTATTTAATGCAGTACAAGGTAAGTTGGGAGCAGTCCCCAACCTGATGCGTACTCTAGGCAACTCGGCCGCTGTACTCAATGGCTACCTGTCATTCAGTGGGGCTTTGGGAGAAAGCTCGATTGGAGCTAAACTTGGCGAGCAGATAGCCCTTACCGTTGCCAATGCCAATGGATGTGAGTATTGTAATGCTGCACACAGCTACATTGGAGAGAAGCTTGTAAAGCTTGATGCAGAGACCATAGCTGCTGCTCGTGAAGGAAGGGCCACAGATGCAAAGTCTGAAGCAGCCCTGACATTTGCCCGTACTATTTTGGAGAAGAAAGGCAATGTAAGCGATGAGGATATAGATGAGCTTAAAGATGCAGGTTATAACGATGCTGCAATAGCAGAAATCATTGCACACACGGCATTGAACATCTTCACCAACTATTTCAATAACGCAACCAAAGTAGTGGTAGACTTCCCTGAAGCTGAATTGGTTGAAACTGCCGCAGTGGTTTAAATCTCTTGTCGCAGGTTGAGCATGAGAAAACATCTCCGGAGATCATACTGCTGGTCTTCGGGGTGTTTTTATGTTCCTCCGAAAGATGTCGGTAAAATGACTTTTTAGTAAAAACAGTTTATCATTGAAGACCATTACGGCCGGAAGTACCGTATAATAGCCTATTGATTTAAATACATTTTATGGCTGCAAAATCTGCCTATACCTTAGTTAACCCGCAAAACGGAGACCTGGCATTCAAGATATTTACTTTTGAAGATGCCAGCCACTTTGACCACGTTCAAAGACTGAATTATCTGTCCATGCTATTGATCACTGAAGGCGAAGCCACCTTGAAAGCTGATTTCACCGATTATCGCGTGGAGAAAGATAACCTGCTTTGCTTCTCACCTTATCAGCCATTTATGCTGACTGAAGCCGAAGGGGTCAAGGGAGTTGCCATCAATTTTCACCCTGATTTCTTTTGTATCCATAAACACCATAAAGAAATATCGTGTAGTGGTGTCCTTTTTGGTAATATCTATGAGCCGCCGTATGTGAGCCTGCAATCTGGTGAGCGACAAAGCTTGCTTAGCCTGGTGGACCAGATGAAGGTAGAAATGAAGAATCCTGAGCTGGCTCAATATGACTTGCTGATCTCTTACCTGAAGATATTCCTGATCAATGCCTCTCGTATTAAAGTGGCCCAGCAACCCGAGGAAAAGCGCAGCCTCGAAGAAGGTACTGCACCATACATTATTCAAAGCCTTAAAGATGCTATTGAGGAGCATTTCAGAACCAGACACTCTGCCGGCGACTATGCCGAGTTGCTCAATATCTCAGGTAACGCCCTCGCAAAAGTGGTTAAATCGTACTTCAACAAAACACTCACCGGCCTGATAGCCGAAAGGATTATTATTGAAGCTAAAAGGGAGCTTTACCTCACCTCAAAGGCCATCAAGCAAATAGCCTATGAGCTGGGTTTTAATGATGAGTATTACTTCAGCCGCTTCTTTAAAAATAACGCCAACGTCTCTCCCCAGATATATCGTGATACCGTAGGCTTTGCCAAGGAAGAAGAATACTAACAGGAGTGAATGGGCAATGCCGGGTTTTATTTACGTACACCGAAAAGCGTCCCTTTTCTAAATGAATCAGACAAGGCCGCAGGGATTTCCGCTTCAGCCTGTATTACCTTGGCCTTGGCTTCCTGCACCCGGGCTGTCATTTCCTGCTCCTGAGCCACGGCCATAGCACGCTTTTCTTCAGCTTTGGCTTTAGCAATATTGAGGTCAGCCGCAGCCCTGTCAATTTGCAGCGCAGCACCAATATTCTCACCGATGTCAATATCGGCAATATCTATAGAAAGGATCTCAAAAGCAGTACCACTGTCCAGGCCATTGGCCAATACAGATTTAGAAATGCTTTCCGGGTTTTCCAGTACTTCCAGGTAGTTTTTTGCAGTACCAATGCATGAAATTATACCCTGACCTACCCGGGCTTTAATAGTTTCTTCACCGGCACCACCTACCAGTCGTTGCAGGTTGGTGCGTACCGTAACCCTGGCAATGGCAATCATCTGAATACCATCAATAGAAACACCCGTGATGGCGGGTACTATCACTACATAAGGTGTAACCGATACCTGAACAGCGTGTAATACATCGCGTCCGGCGAGGTCAATGGCAGTAGCCTGTTTAAAAGTGAGGTTTAAGTTTGCCTTGTCAGCTACAATTAGAGCCTTTATAACCGAAGGTAAATTGCCATGAGCCAAATAATGTGTTTCCAGTTGACTGGTAGTGATATTTTGTAAGCCTGCCTTGTTGGCAATAATCATTGAATTAACAATAAGCTTAGGCGGAACCTTCCTGAACCGCATAAAAACGAGATCAACCAGATTGATCCGAACTCCTGAGAAAAGGGCCGTGATCCATAAGTTGATTGGGAAAATGAAAAAGAAGAGCCACAGGCCAAATACAATGGCGGCGACTAAGAGAATGGTGGAAACTGCCATTGCGAAATCTTTGATTTAGAATATCTACGAATGTAAAGGAAGTTTTCCGGCTTTTTTAAAGTTTTGTGGTTTATTATATACCCATGACGGACTCTCTTATGCTGGCAAAATACAGTAGAGGATCAGGCCTGCCAATGCTTTTGTTCATCAGCAGGTCCGCCCTGTTTAATGCCATCCGCTGATGTCCAGTACATTGATGTGGTCAAGAAAATCTCCGCCCAGGTATAAGCTATCACCCCGTTCGTAGACTGATGAAATTTCCCCAATTACTTCCCCGAAAGGATCATGGTGGCTTTTGAGGATGGTTCCGTTTTCATCTACCTGGAGTAAAAGACCAAAAGGCAGCGGTTGCGGCTTTAAAGCCTCGGGTAAGCCCAATACAATCTTTTTAATAAAAGGGTGGGGATGGATGTTGTCCACATCATCGATCCTGCTTGAAGAAAAGGCTAACCAGAAAGTACCATTCTCCCTACGCACAATGTTATTGGCAAACCCGGGAAGGTTACTGGCAATAATCTCCCGTTTCCCTTTCTTACTTCCCTTCAGCCATACTTTGGTCAGGCGGTAAGCGCCCATCTCTACGGCAATAATTGCGCTTTCATCCTGGGTAAGCGAAATGCCATTGATGCCGAGAAAGCCTTTGGATATAGTTTCAACCGTCTTTGTTTCAGGGTCATAACAATAAATGCCACCAACCGGGCGTGCTTCAGCCATAATTTTGACCATAGCCGGTATGGAGAAAGTGTATTCGTGAGAGGTTACGGAAAAGTAGATCTTGCCGTTTTTACTGATGTCAATATCATTAGGAATTTTGAAAGGATTATTTTCTACATCATGAGAGGCAAGCAACGCTGTATTTCCCAAAGAGTCTACCGACATGATGCCTTTGCCTATAGCCGCAACGATGAGCTGGCCATCGGGTGCGAAGTGAATGGCCCCGACCCATGCAGGTAGCTTGGCAAACAGCTCCACCTGCCCGGTTTTTACATTGGTTTTTAAGATGGCTCCATCCTTATGAAATTCGCCCTTGCCAGATCGTGCACCACTGTATAAATACCCTGCTTTCCAGGCAAAGTCTTCAGGGCCGAAATATCCGCCAAGCGGAATGGTGGAGGCCGCCATTAAACTGGAATCCCTCATTAGCTTACCTGTAAATGTCGGTTTGGGAGGAGGGTTAAATGACAACGGAGCCGAGTGGCTGTTAAACAACGCACTGGCTATCAAAATAGCTAATACACCCGTTATTATAGCTGTTATTTTTAGTGTGATGATCAAATACTTGTTTCTCATTGCAGTCTGCTCGTTTATTGAAAAATGATTCAGCCACAAATGTGAGGAACACGTATAGGGTAAAAATTACCAAATGATAGGAAAACAAAAGATGTTTTGTCTATGCTTCCGCAGCCAGCTCCCTTCTTATCCGGCTGAGTGACTCCGGGGTTATCCCAAGAAAAGAGGCAATATGCTGAATGGGCGTGCGCTGTACAATACGGGCAGGGTTTGTACTTATAAACTTCAGGTACTTATCCCGGGCTTTGACATTGTGCTGTTTGAGGAACCTCTCCGAAAGACAAAGCAGGTTTTGCTCCATAAACTGTCTGGTTACTGCATTCCACACGGGTATCTGTTCGTACAACTCCTGCATTTTGTCATAACTGACAGAAGCCACAACAGTATCTTCCAGACACTGGATGTAATCGTCTGATCTCACCTGCCTGATAAAACTTACCGGAGAAGTGACAAAGCAGTTGTTTGTAGCCAAAAACGTAGTTACCTCCTTGTCATCCTGCAAATAATACACCCTGACCAGACCATCGATAATAAAGTAAAAACGCTTACTGATTTGCCCGCCTGTAAGCAAATGACCATGCTTAGCGATCTCCTGAAATTTAAATTGCTCCACTATGGTATCCAGTTCCTCTTTTTTTAAAGGGAGCATGGAAGAGATACCTTGCTTTAATGCGTTTTTGTACTGCGTTATCATGACTATTGCTTTAGGGCGGTTCAAATTTAAGGGAAGAGGCCGGGATTAAAAGCAGTACGTTTTTTTGTGCCAGCAAGTCTGTACAGTATGGTTCCCCAGATCGAGGGGATTCCTGATATTTTCAATGAATTCAGCAATAAGATGTCTTTTGGTAAAGAAAATTCAGGAATGACGAGGTTGGGTCAGGTCGGATGGCGCTGTTTTAGAAACTACTTACCTGAGAATAACCCACGTCATTCCAAAATTTTCGCAGAGCAGCGGAGAAAATATTTGGAATCCCCAACTGAAGGGCACCTCCTGAGCTTACCATGATTTACCTCAAAATTTCATGACTTTTTACTGAAAAATACCCAAGGTTGGGTATTGACTCGAATGTGGGGGTAAGCTAGATTTGGAAGGTTACAGATGTTGGGAATTAGCTTGAAAGTATTATTAATTGCGTGCATTCAAAGTAGTATTAGAAGGTATAAAAGAAATGATAATGATACTGTTGTGATAACTTTATCCAAAATAATTGAGATCGTCAAAAATATTAATTCAAATGGATTTGGAAATTCATAGTCGTATATTTGGAAATCACTAAAGAGCAATAAATTTCTTAATAATGGCTGCGGCAGATCAAATAAAAAGTTTAATTAAATCATTTGGAGATGGTGATGAAGACCGCTTTTTTGCTTCTGCTATGCAAATTGCTGCTTCTGAAGCACGAAAAGGTCATACAACATTTGCTCAGGAATTGAAGTCACTGATTGAAAAGGCGCGAAAAAATCGTTCTCTTTCTTTTCTTGATCGAAGCAAGACAATTCCAATCAATCAATCAAAACGAGATCTTCATGAATTGATTGAAATCTTTCAGCCGAAAATCAAGCTAAAGGATATGGTTCTTGCTTCATCAGTAAAAGAAGCTTTGTTGAAATTGGTTAATGAGCAGCAGAAATTGGAGATACTTCGGCAACATAATCTTATGCCAAGAAGGAAACTTTTACTGCAAGGTCCTCCTGGGTGTGGAAAAACAATGACTGCACAAGCAATTGCAGGAGAATTGGGGATTCCTGTTTTTATTGTTCGGTTGGATGGTTTAATTTCCAAATTTATGGGTGAATCAATTGCGAAGTTACGATTGATATTTGATGCAATGCCTGATCATAGAGGTGTATATTTGTTTGATGAATTTGATTCAATTGGTTCGCATAGAAACCAGGGACAAGATGTTGGCGAAATTAAACGTGTCTTAAATAGCTTCTTGATTAACATTGAAAAAGATCAAAGTAATAGCATCATTATTGCTGCCACAAATATGGTGGAGGCTTTGGATCAGGCTTTATTCAGAAGATTTGATGATATCATTAACTATCCCTTACCAAGCAAAAGTGAAATCATTGACACCATAAAGAAGAATCTTTTCGGATTCAAATTTGATGAGCGAATTAATTACCAAGTGCTAGCTAAAGAAGCGGAGGGTCTGAATTATTCTGATATTGTTAGAGCCTGTGAGGAAACTATTAAGGAGATGATTCTTCAAGGAGATAATAAGCTTAAAAAATCAGAATTAGTTTATGCCATTAAAAAACGTAATTCATAATGGCAGATAATTTCGATAAGCCTCACATAGGGAGAATCGAAGAATATGCTTCCGGTCAACAATATAAGTATCCTACTAAAATACAAGTAGATTTCCCGATTAGTCAGCGTAATCGTGCAGAACATGGGAATAGAATACTAAGAAGGCTTCAAGCGGTGCGTCGGCGTTTACAATTAGTCAAGCATACCGAACTTCCGGGAAATATTATTCGAGATGATGCGATTTATGTGACTTTTATCTCAGAATGGGGTTATCCATTGAAATTTGACCAGCTACATCAAAATACAGATCGACCGTCTTATCAAATAATTAATATTAAACAGGAAGAACATCCTGATCAGGAGAATCAATATCGCTATAGTGTTGCTCTAATGTTAACAAAGGGGGGTGTCAGTCATTTTATCAAGAAAGCTGAACAGTACTTGACTGAAAACACTAAAGACCGTGAGGGGAATATAACCGACACTCCAAAATCTAATCCTCTTATTGCAAACATTGCAAATATCAAATTAGCAACACTTGAAGCTTTTTGGTCTGATGATCCTGAGATCCCTTTTCCTAATGAAAGTGAAATAGTCTGGTGGGAAGTTTGGTTTAGGAAGACTAATAATGACAATGAAAGAATTACTAAAGTTGTAAACAATCTCGAGCAGCTAGATGCACTGATTGGTCGGTCGCAATTAGATTTTCCTGAACATTTTGTGCGATTGGTAAAGGCTTCTGCTAGTCAGCTTTCAGAATCTTTGATGCTGCTTGATAACCTTGCCGAGTTACGACATCCTCAGGAATTATCTGATTTTATTACTCAAGATGGTGTTTTAATTTTGGATAAAGAACAATGGTTAAGAGATCTTTCAGGAAGAACGGAAAATCGTTTCAATGAAAACTCTGTTCTTGTTTGTTTACTGGATAGTGGGGTAACTAACCAACATACTCTGATTAACCCATCATTACCTGATGAAAGGTTATATACATGGATAGAAGATTGGGGGAAGTATGATAGTGAACGGGGTGGTGGACATGGTACTGGAATGGCTGGTCTGGCACTATATGGAGATTTAACTCAGGTTTTCGCGAATAGTGACATTATTCAACTATACCATGGGCTTGAATCTTTTAAGATTTATAATCCGCAATCTCCTAATGACCCAGAAATATATGGTGCAATCTATGAATATGCCTGTGTTACTCCAATAGTAGACAGACCAAACCACTCCAGAGTTTTTTGCTTGTCAGTAACTAATAAGGATTTCGGATTCAAAGGTAGGCCTTCATCAAGTTCTGCTTCTATTGATAAGATTGCATTTGGGAATATTCTTAACCCCAAAGAGCCACAGTTAATCTTAGTAAGTGGGGGTAACGTGAAAATTGAAAACTCAGAAGAATTTCCAAATAAGAACTTTTATGAGTCTGTGCAGGATCCGGCGCAAGCATACAACGCTCTAACTGTTGGAAGTTATACACGTAAAGACCGAATTGATACCCAAAAATGGCCCGGATGGAACCCTTTGGCAGTTAATGGTGAAATGGCGCCTTCCAATTCAACTTCTGGAACTTGGGAGACACAGTGGCCAAATAAGCCAGACATTGTGATGGAGGGAGGGAATTTGGCATATAAGGAAAATGAAGTTGATTATAACGATACACTTCAATTATTAACTACACATAAGGATCACCGAATAAATATCTTTCAAACATTTGGAGATACAAGTGCATCAGTTGCCCTAGCATCAAAAATGGCTGCCGAATTAAAAACCGAATATCCTGATTATTGGCCGGAAACAATTAGAGGATTAATGGTTCATTCTGCAACGTGGACAGATGCTATGTTACAAAATTATAATTTGAATCTGGAAACAGATAGAAGAGCTCTTTTGAGGTCTGTGGGTTATGGTGTTCCTATATTGGAACGTGCTAAGAATAGTGCAAATAACTCGCTTACTCTTGTCTCACAGCGTTCCATTCAACCTTATAGGTTAGAAAAATCCCAGCCACGATACAATGAATATCATTTGTATGAACTCCCTTGGCCAGTAGATGTTCTGAGAGACGAAATTGGAGATAGTGATGTGACAATAAAAGTCACTTTATCTTACTATATAGAACCTAATCCAGGTAATCGTCAATATGCTTCTAATTTCCGGTATCATTCTCATGAACTGGACTTTAGACTTATTAAACCTTTAGAGTCACTTAATGAATTTAAAAGGAGAATATCGGCTGCATCTTCTGGGACAGATGAAAATGATGATGATACAGTTGATACATCTTCAGAATTATGGACTTTGAGGGAGCGTATAAGGAGTAAAGGGTCAATAAAAAAGGACTTCATAACAACTTCCGGAGTGGAATTGTCAAGAAGAAACATTTTGGCAGTTTATCCTAAAAATGGCTGGTATAGGACAAGGAAACAACTAGGAAGAGTAGCCTCGATAGTTCGGTATAGTCTTATTATCACAATAGAAACCTCCGAACTGGAAGTTGACCTCTATTCACCGGTATTTAATATGGTTCAAGCAGTTGTGCCAATTGGTTCAGTGTGATAATAATTGCTGTATATTTATATAATTTGTGATCCTTAGTTTTCGATTTGAGCAGATTCCAGTTGGTGCGACGGTTTCTCCAGTTAGATAGTTATTATACTCATCAAAATTGTCAGGAGCTGCCAAATCCGACAGCTCCAAACTAAACTTAATTCTTTACCAACCCCTCAAGCCCTTCCCATAAAATCTTAAGATTGAAAAGAGCCAATTTTTCAGTGGTATCAAGGGGCAAGTCTGTATGATACAAGGCAAAGTCATGCACCATTTTTAGAGAATCGATTAGTTCCTCTATTCCCATGAATTTGATGTTAGCCATGAATTCAACTTCTGATGAATTCAGAGGCTTGAAATCTACTGGATGATTGGCAGGATTTTCATTAAAATAAACTGATTGACCATTTGAGTGTAGCATAATAAAATGGGTTAATAAATTGAACAAAAAGAGGGCAGGTCACTGCTACACTCATCAAAGCGGTGCTTCGATAGGTCTCGGGACTTCCACCCGCATGCCTGCCCAGGATCTTTGGTTTAAACCGAATTTGTGGTATTTGCACCATGTTATAATTTGATGAATGTAGCACTACAAATATACGGAAGTGAATTAAAAGCTGTATGCTTTTTTATGCTTGCGAGTCTTTGCGGTATGGTTCCCTGGATCGAGGGGATTCCTGATATTTTCAATCAAAGCAGTAATAAGGTGTTCTTTAGTTTAAGAAAATTCAGGAATGACGAGGTTGGGGCAGGCCGGATGGTGATGTTTTAGAAACTACTCACCGGAGAACACCCGACGTCATTCCAAAATTTTCGCAGAGCGGCGGAGAAAATATTTGGAATCCCCAATTTAGGAGAGCTGGCTATAGCATGACTGGTGCGGAGGCTTCTCCAGTTACATGGGCATAATGCTCATCAAAATTGTCAGGAGTTGCCAATCCCGACAGCTCCATCCCAAAATTTTAATCCTTCACCAATCCCTCAAGCCCTTCCCATAAAATCTTAAGGTTAAAAAGAGCCAATTTTTCAGTGGTATCAAGGGGTAAGTCTGTATGATACAGAGCAAAGTCATGAACCATTTTTAAAGAATCGATTAATTCTTCTATTCCCATGAATTTGATGTTAGCCATGAATTCAACTTCTGATGAATTCAGAGGCTTGAAGTCTACCGGATGATTGCTTGAGTTTTCGCCTCTAAAATAGGCTGTCGGACCATTTGAAGTTCGCATAATATAATGGTTTGAGTGAATAAAAAGAGGAGAGGTCACTGCGAACTTCATCAAAGCGGTGCTTTGAATAGGTCTCGGGACTTCCACCCGTATGCCTCTCCAGGATTTTTGGTTTAAACCGAATTTGTGGGGTTAGCACCATGTTATAATTTGATAAAGTTCGCGCTGTAAATATACGGAAATGAATTAAAAGCTGTATGCTTTTTATGCTTGCGAGTCTTTGCGGTATGGTGCCCCGGATCGAGGAGATTCCTGATATTTTCAATCAATGTGGTAATGAAATCACTTTTGGCAAAGAAAATTCAGGAATGACGAGGTTGGGTCAGGTCTGAGGTGCTGTTTTAGAAAACTGCTTACCAGAGAATAACCCACGTCATTCCAAAATTTTCGCAGAGTAGCGGAGAAAATATTTGGAATCCCCTGCTTAAGAGCACCTAATAGAGCTGGTTCCCCTTGTCCACGTATTTGGTACATCGATAACAGGAAGTTTCTTTCTTCAAAATTGCGTGGCATTAAGACATTTTCGAACTAATTTCTAAAATAATCAGTATCTTAGAATATGGTGACAGATAAACATAGGGATAAATTAATTGAGAAGATCAAGTCAATTGATGACAGAAATATAATTGACGAAATTTATAGACTTCTTAAGGTTGATTTTGATGATACCATTTACGAAACCAATAATGAACAAAAGGCTCGAATAGCTAAAGGTGTTCAGCAAATTGAAAATGGAGAAAGCGTTAGATCAGAAGACGTTTTCAAAAAAATGCGTAAATGGCAAAACAAGTAATCTGGTCATCTCAAGCCGAACAAGAATTTGCTAATATTTTAGAGTACTGGACTAACAAGAATAGATCAACAACATTTAGTAATAAGTTAATTGATTTATTTGAGGAGGCCACTGAGTTAATTTCCATTTATCCAGAAATTGGACAATTGACAGATATAGAGAATGTGCGACATAAACTAGTACGTGATTATTTAATATTTTATCGTATTGACAGTGACGCTATCAATATATTGACAGTTTGGAACCCGAGACAAAACCCAAATAAATTAAAGCTTTAGTGGGGATGCCCGTTCATTAATCTGGTAATTGCTGGTAAAGCGCCCCGGATCAAGAAACTTCCTGACTACTTACTCAGGAAGAGGCGCGTCATTCCAGAACGCAATGTAGCAGAGATCTGGAATCCCTAATTTCAGATCGTTGCATTATTCCCCAAGTTCAAGGGTAGGGAGCGGTCCTTATACCACTCGGGAATACCTCCATCATAATTGAAACTCTCTTATTTAGGGTAGCTGTGGTAGTGCAGGTGCTATGGCTATGGTCTGTCCTTTCAAAATTAATGTTGAATCTATTTCTGAAATTATTATTTGATATATCAAGTAATTTGATATTTTTGTTTGATATATCAAATAAATATGAAATTCAAGACTCCAACCTCAACGGTTCTTTATTCTATTGAAGAAACCATTAAAGCCTACCGCAGATTAAGCCAGAAAAACATCTCTGAGGTCATCCCGGATATTACTGTTGACCAGGCTTTAATATTGATTGTTATCAATCAGAATGATAAAACTCAGTCTGAAATAGCGGATTTGGTATTTAAGGATTATGCATCGATGACAAGAATAGTCAACCTGATGGTTTCAAAAGACTACCTGGATAAAACGGTTGATGCTGAGGATAAGCGAAAAACGAAACTGACAATTACTGAAAAAGGAAAGCGGGTTATCAAAAAGCTAAAACCCATGATCACCAAAAACAGAGAAACGGCGCTGGCAGGTGTATCAGAAGAAGAAATGCTTCAGCTATTTAACATACTACAGAAAATAACTAAAAACTGTCAATCAAACACTCATTAAATGAAACAACTAACTTTTTTATTTGTCCTAATAGCAACAACAACATTGGCTCAGGAAAAGACCTATTATAGCCAAGTAATGGATACAGTGGTAGATAAAACCATAAATTACTATATCCTCCCTGATGTAGCGAAACAGCTTAAAAATGAATTGTCGGGTATAGCAAATAATGCCTTTGATGGTCTTTCCAAAGAGCAGTTTGCCGATACAGTTACCTCAATACTTAGGGTGCAAGGTGATGATAAGCACTTTACGCTTTTGTACAGGCCAAACTTTTTAAAGCAAGCGACCTCCAAAGAAGAGCAGCAAGCGAAATTTAATGAGATCAACAGGCGATGGAATTATGGGTTTGAATCGGTTAGAAGGCTTCCCGGCAATGTGGGCTATATCAGCTATTCCGGTTTTGCGGAGTCCAATTCTTCTAATGAAACGTTAGCTGCTGCTATGAATTTTGTGGCCAATACCAACTCTTTGATCCTTGACCTTAGGGATAACCGTGGTGGTGACGAAACGATGCTGCTCCTTTTTTGCAGTTATTTCTTTGATAAGGAAATTACACTGAGTAAAAAATATAGCCGGTATGACAACAAAACGATTATTAACAAAACCCAGTCTGACGTGACGGGGCAAAAATACACTGGAAAGCCTGTTTATATTTTAACCAGTAAAAGCTCCTTTTCTGCTGCAGAAGCGATCAGCTATCACCTGAAACATAATGGAATAGCCACAATAATTGGAGAAACCACGGCAGGGGCTGCCAATCCGGTAGACATGTTTATCATCAATGACGAATTCCTGTTTTTTGTTCCGGTTGGTGAGATCACCGATTTAACAACACAAAAAAATTGGGAGCACACCGGGGTTAAACCCCACTTTAACATATCAGCCGACAAAGCTTTAGAGAAGGCTCAAGTTGTAGCGCTAGAGCATATTTTGAAAGAAAAAATAGTGACAGAGCTATCTGAAGAAGAATTAGCCAAAGAGATAGACGGTCTGAAAGAAAAATTAGAATTGTAAAACCCCATTCAATCAAAAAATGAAAAACGTACTTGTATTACTTGTTATCATCATTGCCTTTTCTTGTAAGCCTGAAAATGAGACACTCAGGGAAGATCCTAACGTAACCAAAATCGCTAATTATTTAGACTCGTTGGAGGGTTTTAGCGGTAATGTGTTAATTGCCAAAGATGATAGCATTTTGTTTGAAAAAGCTTACGGATACGCTCATTTAGGTCATCAGGTCAAAAATAATGTGGATACAAGATTTTCTTATGCATCTATTGGTAAGTCTTTTACTGCGGTGGCCATATTGCAATTGGCGCAAGCCGGGAAATTATCGTTGAGTGACCCGATCGGTAAGTTTTTTCCTGATTACCCTAATGCGTTGGCGAGAGATTCTGTCACCATAGAACTGTTGCTGACTCATAGAAGTGGGTTGCCTAACTACTTCAATTCGGAAAAATTTCTAAATGCATCAAAGGATCAATTCAGAACCCTGGAAAGTCTGTCGCCTTTATATGAAAATGAGCCTATGGAGTCGAAGCCAAATGAGCAGTTTGCCTATAGAAATACAAACTATGTTTTGTTAGGTCGAATCATAGAGGAGGTTTCGAAAATGCCGTATAAACAGTTTGTTGAAGAGAATATCTTTTCAGTAGCCCAAATGAAACATACGGGTAATTATGATACGGACCACAATATTGATAATGCTGCGGAAAATTATACGCTATCAGGCGTATACCCCAACAAGCTTCAAAAGACTGTTCTTATGAGTGCCGTTAAAGGCAGCCCTGCCGGAGGTGGTTATTCTACTTTAGGCGACCTGTTTAGATTTGCCACAGCGTTTAAAAATAATCAGTTGCTAAACGAAGAGTATACTACTATGATGAAGGCGGAGCCCTCAAAAGGTTGGTATGGCTACGGAATGCAGTTTGCCGGAGCAGCAGGCTCAGGTATTTATGGGCATAGTGGGGGGCATTTTGGAGTAGGCGCTGAGTGGCGCATTTTTGGAAAACAAAATTATACTGTTATCCTCCTGACCAATCAGGACCTTGATCAGGGATTTCTGGATGCCCGATTTTTTATAGAAAAGACCATTTCCGGCTCTACCCCCAAGCTGGATAGCTATTTCTTTACCAAAGAAGTGGTGAATGCCTGTTTAGATAGTGGTATCGAGCATGCCGAAAAGCTTATTGCGGATTCTGAAATTGAATTGTCAGAAATAGACCTTAATGCAAAAGGGTATGAAATGATTAAAAGAGGCCTATACAAAGAGGCAATAGACATTTTCAAACTCGAAGTTTTGGCATTTCCGAACTCTTATGATGCTTACGATTCTTTTGGTGAAGCGTATATGATGAACGGTGATACCGAAGAGGCCATTGCCATGTATAAGAAAAGCTTAGCGTTAAACCCTAAGAATGACAATGCGAAGGAAAAAATAAAGGAATTGCAGGAGAGTTAATCAGGGTAAATGAGATTCTGATATTTTTATCAATGCAGTAGGAATTTCATCAAAGAAAATATTCAGAATCCCCAACTTAGAGCATTAGCTGAGCTGATGATGCTACCCCTTGTCGTTTGTTAAATAACGTTATATTAGAAGCGCAAAAGATATGTAGCAGATAAAAGATGAAGAAAAAGATTATATACATAGACATGGATGATGTTATTTGTGATTTTATCCAAGCTTATAATAAAGAGAGAGAAGAAAAGCCTCATATCAAATACCCTCAAAGCCAGGAGGGCTTCTTTTTAAACCTTCAACCCATACCTCAAAGCATTGAAGTGATCAATAAATTGAGGTCATTAGATTTTTTTGATGTTTATATATTAACCGCACCCTCGGTAAAAAATCCGTTATGCTACACCGAAAAGCGACTATGGATTGAAAGAAATTTTGACCTTGAAATGGCTGAGAAGTTGATTATTTCTCCGAATAAAGGTCTTAATAAAGGGGATTACCTTATCGATGACAATATCCACGGCAAAGGGCAGGAACATTTTGAAGGTGAGATAATTCATTTTGGAAATGAGAAAGTTAAAAGCTGGAGTGACGTTTGGAGTTTTTTCAGTGCCAGGTATGGTATAGGTGAAACGTTGGCGGGGCAGTAGTCTTTTGGTGAGAGTTAACCTGAAAATAACTACGTCATTCCGGAATTTTCGCAGAGCAACGGAGAAAATATTCGGAACCCCCAACTTAAGAGTACTACCTAAACGGATGATTATATGATATATACCTGCGTACTAATTCTCCCTTGAGGGAGATGCCGCAGGCAGAGGGTGTTTCTATCTGTAATTGTGAGATTCGTGATACTTTCTTTAAATACAGCAATGAAACCACTTTTGATTAAGGAAATTCAGGAATGGTACATTGATTGGTTTGTCTCTTAGTCAATTTAAATGTTGGCATTAATTATTCCCGAACTTTCTCTTCCAGGTAATTCGCCATTCCAGTAGCTAAAAATTCTATTAAGGGCATATCCGATTTACTAGTTTCGCATTCTACAATTCGACTGATATATTCAAACCTATCCTCGTCTGAGGTTATTTTAACAAAAATAGGTGGACAATCATTTTTCATTAAAATTGTTCCCATGATAATTCTGCAAACCCTACCGTTTCCGTCAGCAAAAGGATGTATTTCATTAAGAAATTTATTATGAAAATATACCAGGGCAGTAATTAAATGACTGTCATCTTTAGAATTATCAATAGCTTCAAATTTTGTTCTGAATATTTCTAGATATGAAGCCATCACAATATCCAAATTGTAATGAGGAACATATTCTTTATTAGGGAAAAATGGTTCTCTGTAGCCAATAGTTGGTACGTTACGAAAATTACCGACCAAATGCGGTTTAAAATCCACTTCCCATGACAATTCACTATTCATTAGATCTCTATGGATTGCCTTAATTGAATCTTCCGTCAATTCAAATTCTTCATACCTGTTGATAACGGACAATAAAACTTCTTTATGGTTGGATACATCTAATAAACTCTTCATTTTTCCCTTCTTGACCAATTGGTCATTCAAGAATTTTATAGTATCACCGTATTGTAATTTTTCATCTTCTATTCTGGCAGAATAAAATGAATAATCATTAACAAGATTGTTTTTGAAATCATCAGACCAATCAGGTCTTGGAAATTTATCTTGAAATAATTTTAGGGCTGAGTTAAACCGTTTGAGACATTCGGAGAGCATTAATATTATTCGTTATATGTTAGGAATACATAACGAATCCACTCTTTGATGTCGTGAGGATAGACAAAAAGAGAATTGTTTTCTTTAACTAAAGTTTTTCCAAAGAAGAACTTATCAAAATCTGATTTAAATGAATTAGGAATCTTATCAACAGGAACCAAATCTTTGGAAAAAGACAGTTCCTTTAATATCGATATATCTGTTCTACTTATTAACACTATTCCTAATCCTTAATTATCACAAAAGTAATGATAAGTTATGAATTCTAAATAAGAATAAAAACTTATCCTGATCGTGAAAAATAGCTTGTTTTGTATTAAACAAAATTTAACAGGCTTTCAATAACGCTAGTTATATATGAAAAGTTTGTGGGAATGGCACTGAATTTTTTTGAAACAAACAACCCTACGGCACCGCCTTCCTCGGAATGGCAGCAGGCAACCTGCTCAGCATCTCGTTATTTAGCAATTGTGTAGTATCCGTAAATGAGCTTACGTTGATCACGTTATTCTTTTGCCTGCCCACCAGTACTACCTCATCACCGATCTTTACATCCGGAATGTGGGAGATATTGACCATAAACAGGTTCATGTTGATCAGGCCTACAATGGGGGCTTTTTTGCCTTTGATCAGTACCTGTCCGCGATTAGATAAAGCCCTGGGGTATCCGTTGGAGTAGCCAAGAGGGAGTACGGCAATTCTGATATCCTGCACAGCTTGAAAAGCAGTGCCGTAACCTACAAATTCACCTGCTTTTACTGTTCTAAGATCCATGACGTCTGTTTTCCAGGTAATGATCCTTCTGAGACCATTCTCAGTCGTTTTATTTGTTTGTTGCAAATGCAGGTATCTGATGTCAGGGCTTGGCCAGAACCCATATTGGGCCACACCGACCCTGACCATGTCAAAGCGGGTTTCTTCAAAAGCCAGAGCAGCTGCTGAGCTGGCTATATGCCTGAGATGAGGCATATAATCCATGGCTTTACACTCTTCAAGAAAGGCTTTGTAGCGCTCGATCTGAGTGTCTATTTTAAATTTATTAGCTAACGTTTCTGCGCCTCCTAAATGCGTGCAAAGTCCTTCAAACTGTATGAACTCCTGATTATCTTTTAAGAATTTTAATGCATTAGAAAAGTCTTCCGCATTAAGCCCTGTCCGGTTGGCCCCGGTTTCTACTTCCAGGTGAACGATAGCCTTTTTGTTGAGGTCTTTAACCGCCTCTATTACGCTTTCGAGGCGTTCATAATTGAATACATAAAATTCAATCCCATGCTCAATGGCCCATGGGATGTCTTCTTTATACAGGATACCCATGATCATGATCCGTGTATCTTTGGAGCAAACCTCCAGTACCTCTTCAGCTTCAAACGATGAAGCTACGGAGAAGTGGTTGATGCCACATTTTTCTGCCATAGGTACAAACTCATGAATACCATGGCCATAGGCATTGGCTTTTACTACTGAGGAGATGATAACATTTTTGCCAACCTTCTTCCTGATAAAATTAAAGTTGGTTTTTAAAGCCGATTGGCTCAGGTTGATACGTGATGAATGTCTTACCATTGTTTTTTTAATTCGCTCCATATATAAGATTTTCCCCAGCTCCCCCGCGCAAGTTTTTCTACTTTTTCAATTTCTTCGTTGGGTACACTGTCGAGGTGAGCCATGGTCTCAAGGCTGTTGAAGTGGAAAGCATAAACACGGGCTGCAAACTGTTGGAAGGGTAGCGAAGACACACCGTGCTTTTCTCCATGTCCGTAAACAGAGGGTTTAATGCCCTGACCCCAGTCCTGACGCCCTTCGTTATTAGGGTTGAGAAAGTATGCCCGCATGACACCGTCATCATCTTTGCCCACATGCAGTAAAGATACCGCGTGGAAGCCGATCATGGCACCAGCCCTTGAAGTAACAAAAATTCCCAGCGGATTAGGGTAGACAATCTCCCTGCCTCCATTATACTCCGGGTGAAGGGCAGCATAAAAGAGCCTGACGAAGCCTTTGAAATCCTGAATAGCGTTTGTCAGATAACTATAAGCAGAAGCAAAGCCGATTTGTATCCAATGCCCGTAAAGTGCAGGGTTTACCCATTTGTGAGGGTCCTCACCTCTGCCAGAAGCCAATCGCATCATTTCATTATAGATCTTGTCGAGATGAGGAACCAGCACTGCCGATACCGCGTCAAGGTTATAGTCGAGCTTATCTACCAGGCCTTTGGTCAGTTTGTTAGATTCAAGGTCTATATTTTCAAACCTTAAAATGAGGTTGTTTTGAGCCGCCACCGTGATGATCATATTAATAAGCTTGGCCGGTGAATGCTGGCTCCACATGCTTATGCCTCTTGCTGACTGACAGGTAGAGTTATTACCCTGCCCAATCCCCAGAGGTTGCCCCAGAACCCTCAAAGTTGCCGCTAGCAGGTATTGTTTGGCGGTCACCGTTTTTCGTGGCTTGGTTTGGCATTTTAATATTCTTTTTTCAACCTGTGAGTTAATGCTGATCATACGCAGGTTGTTCAGACTTGCCTTGACAGCATTTCTGGAAAGCAGACTTTTTTCCAGAACACGTGCCAGACCATAAATGCATTGGAAGCTATCAATACTGACTACTTCGCCAATCAGTTTGATGACCAGCTCTTTGTGTTTACTCCATTCTGCCTGCCCTCTTTTGTTTAACAAAAGAGCTTTAGGAATCAGGTCTGGCTGTACTTCTGTCAAGTGTAGCAGCATAGCGCTGGTAAACGGTGTTACCAGTCCCGTTGCCCTCATGGGGGCGGCCAGTTTTTCGGCTTCTTCAAGCAATTCCAAATCATTCAACTGCTTTAGAGCTTCGGCGTAGCCTTCTGGATCAGCATGCTGTCTGGAAAGTGACGTAGGCGAGTTTACAGCATGAACATAGTAGAGCAATTGTTTATCAGCCTCATCCTCGGGGTTAAGCTCCATTTTACAGCTAACCATATGGATGATCTCCCGGGCTTTACGTGTTACCACTGGTCGCTGCTCGCAGATCAACTGTATTTCCTCAGACAGTTTATCTTTGATGCCTTGCAAGCCGGTTTCCTTTACTAGAAAGCTGAACAGGTTATAAACCCGCTTGACCTCCTGCGGATTCATAATGGTCCGCGTTTCTTCGGTTAGCTCCTGAAAGGCAAATTCCAGGTTGTGAACCAATACCTCTTCGAGATATGCGCCTGCATCCTCCTTGGATATTTCAGGCTCAGTATCAGCTTTACTGTGAGCAAGCATGCGCAGCTCACTCATTATTTCGTAAGTAGCCGTTGGGCTACCTGCTGTAAGGGTGCCCTTTACCAGTACTGGAGCGAGCTTTTCCGGGTCGTGCCATGCAGTATCTGCGAAAAAGCCGGCAGACTCTATTTCCAGACTTTTATTATACAGATGCTTTAGCCCCTCCCGGGTCTTGCTCAGTATATCTATCTGGCTGATGAGCTTTTGAGCTTTCTCTTTTTTTGTAAGCTCACTGGCTGATTTAAATTCTTCAAAACACTCATTAAAATTATCGTATCCTCTTTTCAGCGTTGTGGTCATATATTAATAAAAGCTCCTTTAAACGTAGAAATCTACGTTTTCATAATGTTGTAATAATTCAGTCATCCTGTCCGGGTCCTCGCCTTTAAAATTAACTGTGCCGAAATGGTTTCCAAAACCTTCGCGTGAGTTGATCTTTTGTGTTGATAATGGAGGCACCAGCGTATGGTTCAGAAAATAGGGTTCCTCATTCAGTTCATCCGGTATTTCAAGCTTTTCGATTATATTTTTGTGAGGGTAGATCATCACATTTCCAAAGTGGTTTTTGGGTTCAAATTCTTGAGATGGAAATAGCGCATTCACTTCTTCATCTGTTAAAGAAGGGTCATGACACATAACAAATGCTGCTAATGCATCAAACTCATAGGCTTTGGAAGCTAATTCCAGGATGTGTCCGCCAGGGATTCTACAAGCCACTTCTCCGAAGCCCAGTTCATCATTTTCTGTTAAGAACCATTCAGGGTGTATCATGCCATATTCAATGCCAAATATATCAACGAGTTGCTGCACTTTCTCGTGGATCAATGGACGTTTGGAGGCAAGGTAATGTCCTTCTGGCACAAAATTGGAGTAGCCTAATTTTACATATTCCGTGATATTGAGGAATCTGACCTTTCCTCCATGTACAAAAGCTTCACACGAAAACTCTCTTCCTGACAGGTGGCTTTCGGCCAGGCAAGGGAAGTCGCTGTCTTCCACTTTCTCATCAATGTCTTTAAATGAGCGCAAAAGGCGGTGGCCTACGGTACCTGCTGAAGCAAACGGTTTGATGTGAACCCAGCTATCAGCTTCATTGGCTACCTGCAAGTTGGCCTCATTAAGCCTTTTCATAAATTGCTTAACCTGCTCGCGGTTATATACTTCTTCAAACAGCCCTACTCGAAGACCTCCAATGAGTGCTTTACGCTTCATCATAGCCTTGTTTCGGAATAAAAAAGCACGGTTAAGCACGCGTGGATCATCGCGATAAATGGAGTTAAGGGCTCCTGCCCATTCTACTGTTTCTTCAAACAGAGGAACAGCAACATCTACATTATAAGGTTTGAGTTTTTCAGCAAGGTCAAGCGAGTTGGAAGTGTCACTCCACTCGTCAAACGTGTAGGCCACGAAAGGAATGTTGTTTTCCTTTGCGTAGGGCTCAAAATCGCTAAAAGATACTACTACAAATGGTTTGTTGAGTTTTTGCATGCTTTCAATGACGGGTAAACTCCAACCCATTAGAGCAAAACATTGCGCCATAATTACTTGGGGTTTATTTTACAAATGTTGAACACCGTTACGGTGCTGTGAATTAGATATTTATTCAGATGAGAGCTATATATTTAGCTCTCCATTGGACGTTTGGCGTCTGCCAATTGTATCATGTTAACGTTAATCTAGCGGTTTTGTTTATGAAATTCCACAGTTTTTGGAGATAAGCGTGAGAGTCGGTGAGTAGTTTTCTGTGTAATAGTGGTTGGTATGTGGTTTCGGGTTGACGCGGAGTCCTTATAAATCAGGAGATTGATTCGTTGCACCTCTTGGCAAAGGTGGTGCTAATCAAAGTTTCCCGCTGAAAACAATTCAAATCTTTTACCTTTACATGCTCAACAAAACATGGAAGAAAAACTTAACCTCCTTCGCATACACATCGAGAAAATGGCTAAGCTTACTGATGATGAGTGGGCGTATGTGTCTTCTCACTTCAAGTACAGAGCTTTCAAAAAGCATCAATACCTTGTTCAGATTGGGCAGCCTGTGCCCTCGGAGTTTTGGATCGTCAAAGGTCTGGTGAAGTCATTTGCAGTGGATAGCGATGGCAAAGAGCATATCCTTCAGTTTGGCATGGAAGACTATTGGGTGAGTGATTATAATGCTTATCAAAATAAAGTTAGTGCCACGCTACATGTCGATTGTATTGAGAACTCTGAGTTTTTCAGTATTAGTATTGATGATAAGGAAAAACTGTGTCGTGAGATCAAAGCAATGGCTAACTTTTCTCGCCTGAAAACTACTCACGGTTTTATTGCCCTACAACAGAGGGTAATGTCGCACCTGATCAGCAGTGCAGAGGAGCGCTATAATAGCCTTCTTTCCAATCAGCCGGGATTGGTACAGCGTGTGCCGAAAAAGCTGTTAGCTTCCTACCTGGGGGTTAGCCGGGAAACTTTGAGCCGGTTCTGATACTACTCCGTTGGAGTGATATTCATCACATCATAATAGTGACTTACTTCCTTGTGGAACATTCCTTCCTTGCAGACTTTTGCCTTGAACTAAATCTATAAAACCAAAAGAAAATGAAGAGAGTATTAAATGCAATTTTATTGGTGTTGGCAGCCGTTGTATTAGGGCATGCACAAAAAGTATCTGGAGATATAAAAGGTACACCAAGGGTATTGATGGTACTTAGTAGTCATGGAGAACTTGGAAATACCGGCAAGGAAACTGGTTTTTATCTGAGTGAGGCCACCCATGCTTATGAAGTATTTAAAGATAGGGGGTTTGTTATTGATGTGGTAAGTCCTGAAGGTGGAAAGGCACCCGTAGATGGTTTTGATCTGAAAGATTCTGTCAATAAAAAATTCTGGAACGATAAGGAGTTTAGACACAAAGTAGAAAATACGCTTACTCCAGATGAGGTTAAGGCTGGTGACTATGATGCTATTTATTATGCTGGCGGTCATGGAACCATGTGGGATTTTCCTGAAAATGAGAAATTAGCTCAAATAGCTGCTGACATTTATGAAAACAATGGTGTGGTGAGTGCAGTGTGTCATGGTCCGATAGCTTTAGTCAATATTAAGCTTTCTAATGGTGAGTATCTTGTTCATGGAAAAACTGTTAGTGTATTTACTAATGAAGAAGAAAGTGCTATACAGCTTACAGAGGTGGTTCCTTATTTGTTGGAGGAGAAAATGAAGGAGCGAGGTGTGACTGTTGAGAAAGCCGGTATGTGGCAGGAAAAAGTGTCTGTTGACAACAGGTTGGTGACCGGTCAGAACCCAGCATCTGCTCATAAAGTAGCTGCTGAGGTAGTACAGTTGGTGAACAGTGTGCGGTAACTGGTAATCCGTGAGCCGGGTTTGGTGTCGTTTCCGGTAAACTAGGAGTCTCTGATGTTTGGTAGTCAGTAACTTAGTGGATAGGTATTCGGCAAAAAACAAGTGCAGTTCACTGCGATAAGAGAGGAGCATCCTGTACTTCTAAAACGGGGAGATTGCTTCGTTGTGCCTCATAGCAAAGCCGACGTTAGTCAAAAAAATCAAACTGTAAACTGTTGATATTCAGTTATTAAAGTAATTTAAAGAATAAAAAATAATCTTTTGTTAAGTTTTGATCTATTAAAACATAAAATTACTTTAATATAAATTACGATCTATTCCTTTAAATTCGCTTTAGTTATTGAAAAATTTTTAACCAATTAAAACCAACTAAAACGATGAAGAAATTATCTGTTTACCTGGTATGTGCTTTTGCATTTTACTTTACTGCATGTGAGGATACCAACGATGCCAACCCTCAACCAGAGGTGAAAACCGAAAATGAGGAGGTATCCAAGGGAGATGCCAGTAGCAGGGTGGCCCAAAATTCTGCTGTACCTCAGGAAGTGGTAGATCTTGCAAAAAATGTATACGGCAGCAATACATTACCAGCTTTAACTGTAGCGTTTACCTATTCCAGAGGTGACTCTAATATTAATCTTGAAGATGGGTGGTCATTTTATGTATATGATACTCCTGAAAGCGGATGTGTTTTAGGAAATGGTGACGGACGCTATTATCCAGGTTATCTGATCACCGAAGAGGGCTTTGCTTTTGTTGAAGCAGAGGACATGTGTGGCTATGGAACTTATAATGTAGATAATAGACAAGGTGGCTGGTTTGACTATGTGTGTGGTCCTTCTGGTTTCAGTTTTGACTACAATGGTGAGCCTGTTTTTGTACTGGTGAGATTATGGTGTGAGTAAAACCTAAGCTACTCAGTGGCAAATAGTGCCCATGACTGACCCGTCATGGGCACTATTTTTTAGTTATTTTTGGCCTAAAATATAGAGATTCAATGATAACCGATATAGATCATAATTTTGGGCTTCATGCATGCACCATACCCGCGAGTTCAGAGGCTATGAAGGTAAACCGTATGAACTGTTTGAGCTATGTGGATAGCGGGCTGTCATGTGATACATTTAACATTATCCATCTTTTCGATGGAAACAAATTTGTAGAAAAAGAGCTTTTGGACGCTGTTGACTATTTCAGGCAACAGAACCTTGACTTTTGCCTGTGGGTAAGTAAGAAGAATTTAACTACGGAGGTAAAAGCCTGCTTTGAAAAACTGGGGCTGAGTGTTCAGGGCGAAGAAGTTGGTATGGCTCTGGACCTTGAAAACTATGAGCCCGTTACAAAGGGCGAACACAACAATATATTAGAAGTAAATAGAGAGGAGTATTTGAGCCAGTATGCAGGGGTAATAGCCAGAAACTGGACTCCCGCTGATGAGAATGTGATGAAATATTACGAAACAACAGCTGCTCAGTATCTTGATAAGAGTAGAGGGATCGTTTTTTTTCTTTACCAGCAAGATGGACTGCCGGTGGCAGGAGTGGAGTTGTTCCCTACTGATGATAAGACGATAGGTCTATATGGTCTGGCTACTCTGGAAGCTTATAGAGGGAAGGGTATTGGCTTTGCTTTAATGACTAACGCACTTAATATGGCTAAATCATCGGGCTTCAAGCAAGTGATATTGCAAGCTTCCGAAGATGGTATAGGCATATATAAAAGACTTGGCTTTCAGGAATTGACTAATTATTTTGAATATTCATAATCTGTGGTAAATGAAAAAAGTGCTATTTCTGGTATTAGCCCTAACAGGGCATTTGGCTTTGGCTCGTGATGTAGATACGCTTGTGGTCATGAGCAACTC
Organism: Fulvivirga marina; assembly: GCF_016775155.1. Classification (GTDB taxonomy): domain Bacteria; phylum Bacteroidota; class Bacteroidia; order Cytophagales; family Cyclobacteriaceae; genus Fulvivirga; species Fulvivirga marina. The sequence continues at coordinate 205,476 of NZ_JAEUGD010000053.1, forward strand.
AATGCATAAGGAGGTGAAGAACGTTGTTATTACACCGGCCGACTATAGTCAAACAGAAAAGCCTTACCCTGTGGTGTATATACTCCATGGCGCTACAGATGATTACCGATTTTGGCCCGAGTATGTTCCTGAAGTGCATGAGTTTGCCGATAGGTACCGGATGATCCTCGTATTTCCGGACGGGGCTAAAACGAGTTGGTATTTTGATAGTCCCATAGACAGTACGTTTAAATACGAAACCTATGTATCAAAGGAGTTGGTGAACAGCGTAGACCAAAACTATAATACCATAGAAAATAGAACCGGACGGGCTATAACAGGCTTGAGTATGGGCGGGCATGGTGCTTTTTATTTGGCTTTTAGGCATCCTGATATTTGGGGTGCGGCTGGCAGTACCAGTGGAGGAATGGATTTCAGGCCCTTTCCTGATCGATGGGATATTGCCAAAAGACTCGGATCCTTTGATCAGTATCCTGAAAACTGGGAAAGAAATACCGTTATCAATATGGTGCCACTCATTGATAAGAGTAGTTTGACATTGATCTTTGATTGTGGGACGGATGACTTTTTCTATGAGGGAAATAAGGCTCTGCACGAAAAGCTTCTGAATAGAAATATCCCTCATACTTATATAGAAAATCCGGGAGGCCACGCATTAGACTACTGGCTGAAGTCCATCAAATACCACATGATCTTCTTTGAGGATTATTTTGCTGAATCTAAATAAGTTATCTGAAATGCACCATACTAACATTAGACCCTACAAAGACACTGATAAAGAGGAACTGATCAAACTGATGAGACTCAACACACCGCAGTATTTTGATCCTTCGGAGGAAAGTGAATTTGCCAGTTATCTGGAGAATGAGCTGGAAAGTTACTATGTAGTGGAAGAAAATGGTGAAATAGTTGGCTGTGGAGGTATCAATTATTTTCCTGATGAACATACAGCTCGGATTTCATGGGATATGATTCACCCTGAATCGCAAGGTAAGGGAATCGGTAAAAAGCTTGCCCTGTTTAGAATTGATGAGATTAAAAGGAATGAGAATATAAAGAAGATCGTGGTACGGACCACTCAACTGGTTTATCCGTTCTATCAAAAGGCAGGGTTTGCATTGGAGAAAACGGAGAAGGATTTTTGGGCTCCAGGCTATGACCTTTACCAAATGAAAATAGAACTGAATTAACCAAACGCTTAAAAATTTTGACCATGGCATAGATGCTAATTTGTTGAGGTCGAGGCTTGAAAGTAAAGACATACCTTGCTTTCTCTTTGATGACAATAGGGTGTAACTAAATCCACTATACAATATCCCTCTGGGGCACTAAGCTTAAAATAAGAGAGAGTGATGTGCAAAAAGCACTACAAATTATTGGGGGGGTAGAGGCGAACTCATTTACTGATATGGATGATCAACAGGTACGATGCCCCAACTGCGACTTCACCGAGTTCTATTCAGGTTTCAAATGCAAGAGAGGTTTGAAGGGCATTTTGATAGCTATAATTTCTCTACTACTTTTTGTATTCCCATTTTACTATAAGGCGGTATATAATGCAGGCCATGAGGTGCTGATTTTCAAACAAAAATGAAGTGGTGAAAGGGTGCAGGCCTGATCTATTGCCTTGACCATACCACTAGCCAAGGCCGTTTTATAGAGAATATTTATCGAGATCTTTAGACTATCTCCATCAATCTTTTTAGATTGATCCCCTAAACGCAAGGCCATTATGGATGTACTTGGTATTGATATCGGAGGCTCCGGAATAAAAGGGGCAATCGTAGACACAAAGCAGGGAAAGCTTATTTCTGAGCGGTTTCGCGTTGATACACCTCAGCCAGCCACCCCTGAAGCCATTGCTGAAGTGATCAGACAGATCAGAGATCACTTCAACTGGCAGGATGACATTGGGTGTGCTTTCCCCTCAGTAGTAATTGAAGGAAGAGCCAAGTACAGTTCTAATTTGGATCCGGCTTGGAAAGGTGTGCAGATTGATGACTTGTTTAGCGAGTATTGCGAAGATCTCAGGTTTGAAATTATCAATGATGCTGATGCTGCCGGTATAGCAGAAATGCGATTTGGAGCTGGCAGGCATAAGTCTGGATTGGTTGTGATCATAACCGTAGGTACAGGTCTTGGTAGTGGTGTGTTTTATGATGGGCAACTTATCCCCAATACTGAGCTGGGAAGAATGTTGGGAAATGATGGTAAACCCGTGGAGCAGTATGCTGCTGACTCAGCCAGAAAGAGAGAAGAGCTGGAGTTTGATGAGTGGGGTAAACGGTTTGATTTCTTTTTAAAGTATGTGGACCGGATACTTTCACCTGATTACCTGATTATTGGAGGTGGAGCAAGCAAGAAGATCCATAAGTTTAGAAAACAACTCAAGATAAAAGTATCATACGCCGTATCCGAAAAACTCAACAATGCGGGTATCATTGGTGCTGCTGTCAATGCCGCTGAGCATCATAAATAATGTTTTCCTCGTTCTTTTTGGTAGCTTTAGTGAGTTATTAATAAAAACATCATACCATGCCTCATTTTGTAATTGACTGTTCAGAAAGTGTCATCATGCGGAAAACACCTGAAGAGATTATGAAAGCTGTATTTGAAACGGCAGAGTCGACGAAGCTATTCAAAACAGTAGATATAAAAGTCAGGATCAACCCTTTTAAGTATTACAATACAGCTAATACCCAGGACGATTTTTTGCACATATTTGCTAATATCATGGAGGGACGTAATATAGAACAGAAGAGTGATCTTTCGAAAAGAATTGTGGGTAAGTTGAAGGAGATGTTTCCTGAGGTGCCTGTTATCTCTATGAATATTCGAGACTTTGAAAAGGCGAGTTATTGCAATAAATCGATGGTTTGAATAGGGCTTATTACAGACCAGGAAAATGACACTTGTGCTAACATGATAATATGAATATAGAAGAATATAGAAACCGCTGCTTAGCCAAACCCGGAGTAACAGAGTCATTTCCATTTCCTTCTATCCCTGATTGTTTGGTTTTCAAGGTATGTGGTAAAATGTTTACGGCAACTGATGTAAATACCTTCGCCAGCATTTCTGTAAAGTGTGATCCTGAAAAAGTAGATGAACTGAGGGCGACATATCCTGCTGTGGCAGAACCTTCATATATGAGTAAGCGACATTGGAACCTTATTATGATGGATGGCACTATACCAGACCATTTGCTATTTCAGTGGATAGATGATTCTTACCAACTGGTAGTGGCAAAACTAACGGCAAAGGCGCGTAATTCCCTGGTTTAATCTGTTGATTCAGTCATGAGTATTATTGATGACCGGCTTCCGATATGGGTTGCACTCTCTGAGTTCTATCTGGATACGGAGCTTCAGGAGCAGGATTATCATTTTATTTACAAGCAGATGAAGGACTCTGGAAAGTCTATAAAGGAGCTAAAAGAAATAGATAAGTATGAGGTATTTCCTGCCTTGCAGTCCAACCTGAACAGTGTAATAGGAGAGTGGGCAGGTTTTGATGAGCAGTGGCTGGAAAAAGTATGTACCGATAATTACAGAAAACGGAAAAATCCCATATTCAGGTTAGTAGTAAGCATACGAAACAAGCAGTATTACTGGATGAGGAGGGAACACTGGAAGGTTATCGAGTCGATGTTTTTGGAGGGATCACCAGTTGATCAGTCGTAGTATTTATCATACTTTTCCTATTTTTAGTTTATTCTTATTAAATATCAATTTAATCTATACTGTCATGAAAGTCGATAAGTTTACAAAAGTAGTATTAACAGTGATAGCTGTTAACCTGTCCATCCTGACTCTTAAGGAGTTGAGTGTAATCCCAGAGGCCCGGGCCGATGAGTTAAAAGAACCAGTGGAATTGGTAGAAACACAAAAATATGGTTTGGTGCCTGTCAATGAAGATGGTTCCATCACAGTCAGGTTAGGTGATCGGGTTGATGTTAACCTGGTAGATATCAATACGTCTGATAAACTGAATATACACCTTAAGTCTTCTGATTCGTACTCTTTGAGAAATGCGGGACCATTGGAAGTGAGAACAGACTGATCCTGAAAGAGCAGAACCGGATGATCTTAGCTTTTGATACTTATTACAGGGGAGATAGTGCCAAAACCGTTGCAGTTGCTTTTGAGCATTGGGGTGCCCAGGAACCTTCCAAAATATATCATGAATTTATCAAGGGAGTGAAGGAATATGAGCCTGGGCAATTTTATAAGCGAGAGCTTCCCTGTATCTTAAGTTTATTTCAAAAGATTGATATAAAGCAGTTAGAAGCCATAGTAGTGGATGGATATGTAGTGCTTAATGATTCCGGTAAACCAGGGTTGGGAGGTCACTTGTACGAAAGGCTGGATGGTGAATTCCCGGTTATAGGAGTGGCAAAGTCCAATTTCGCAAAGCTACAAACCAACAAAATGGAGGTTTGCAGAGGGAAAAGTCTTAATCCGCTATATATCACCAGCAAAGGAATAGCACTAATAAAAGCGGCAGACCATATAAGAGGCATGCACGGAGATTTTCGAATGCCTGCTTTACTGAAAGTACTGGATCAGGAAACCAGAAAGGAATAAAAGGTAGTCTTCTTGCTGGTAATTAATTGCCATTATAGGACTTTCCCAGAAGATGTATTCTGAATGGTCCGGCGACACCTTTCAGGCTTATTTCTGCTGTAGGCTGACCTGTAGGAGGGTCGTTTAGCATCTCAAACGCAGAGGCTGAGATAATGAGGCTATTGTTCAACTCTTTAGTAGCAGCTTCCAGTCTGGCAGCAATATTTACTGGGTAGCCCATCACAATCAGGTGGTCTTTTCCGTTCAGGTGGATGGTGCCGGTAGCCACTCTGCCAGCGTGAAGACCTATTCCTACATCTATACGGTGGTTGAGTTTTTTTATAAATACATTTTCATTAAGCCCTTCAAGACTTTCCAGAATTGCTTTCCCTGCCTTTATGGCTGATGCTACAGCACTTTTTACGGGACGGTCAAAGCCAAAAGCGGCATAAAACCCATCACCGGAGGTCTCTATAATCTGTCCGTGGTTGGAGCGAATGATCGTTTGAAAGGTAGAGAATAATTTTCTTATAATATAGATCACGTCATGTGCCATGTGTTTCTCTACAAGTGGAGTGAAATTGCGGATGTCCAGAAAGAACAATGCCATTTCCCGTTCTTCTTCCTTGTCCTGAGTCCACAGGTCTCTTTGGTAGGTGTCTTGTGCTGATGACCTATGACTCTTTTTTAATCTTCTTTTAAAGTCAAGCTGTAACGATTGTGAGATGCTGGGGGTAAATAAACTTAGTTGTTTCATCACTTGGTTAGTTTAGTTTTAGAGCGCTGATTTCCTGTTTTTATAAAAGTATGGAGCATTGGTGACAGCCCTATGTCAGCAGAATAATGGATGGTTTAATCTTTTTGAAGGTTTTGCATGGAAAGCACGTTTTAAACCAATAGACTCAGGTAGGCAGGTAAATCACTAGCACTAGCTATACCGGAATACACATTTCACGGCTAGTTTTGTCTCTTATTTAAAATCATTTTAAATAACACCTGAACCTGACCAAGACGACATGACTACGGCAGTGATAGCTGACACTCAGCCTTTATATAGAGATGGATTAAAACTACTTTTACGGAATAGGAGAAACGTAAAAGTAGTTTCAGAAGCTGAAAACAGTGAGGAACTAAGCAAAGCTGTAACTCAGTATCAGCCGCAACTGGTTATGCTGGATTATGATCTTCCCGGGCATTTTAGTGTTGACGACATAGGTATGATCCGTAAAAACTCTCCAGAGAGTAGAATTATTATCGTTTCTTCAGATCCTTGTAAAAGCAACATTAACCGTGTTTTGGAGTCAGGTGTAGAGAGTTACATTACCAAGGAGTGCAATAAGGAGCAAGTACTGCGAGCGATCGAGACTGTAGCACGAGGTGAGAAGTTTTTTTGCCATAAGGTGCTCGAAGTTTTGCTGGAAAAGAGAGTGAACCCAGTAGCCGCTTTGGCTGGCATTGCCCCAGAGCTTACGGAAAGGGAAATGGAGGTGACTAGGTATATAGGGACGGGAAAGAAGCCATTCGAAATAGCTGATGAATTTTCCATCAGCATACATACAGTGCGTACCCACCTGAAAAACATCATGAAAAAGCTCAATCTCAAATCTACCAGTGATCTGGTTTTGTATGCGATCAATAACCGGATAGTATGAGTTGGTGGTGCGTTCTCTGTAGGGGACAGACCTGAGGAGTAGCTATGGTTTTCCTCCTCCTGATGTTCTGTCGCCCAACAGAAGTATCCTTCTACCCTTCCTTTATGGTCTGTCCCTGACAGAACAGTTACCCTATTATGGATTGAAGAAATAGCATTGACGAGTCAAACCGGTTTTTCTCATCTACTCAATGTTAGGTATATGAATACCAAATATTTAGTATCCCTACCTACTCAATAAAATACCCATAAAATACGCCATTTGCGGGATTGACCGCCCTTTGAATTGCCAATACATTTGCAGCATGAGTTTCTTATTTAGAATTATTCTAATTAAGAAAAGCATAAATGCTTTATCCTTAGAACATTAGCTAAAACCAACTATAAATCAATGTCTTGCCATGAATTTTGAAAAAAACAATACTACCCTGTTGGACCAGGTCATAAGAAGTACGAGTAATAAGTACTTCTTTAATGACCTGCCGGAAAATAAATTTTTGTATCAAAAAAGTATTCATGAAGCGGCCAATGCCGTGGTGAACCACCTGGAATCACGCGATACGCCGTTTACCGGTGTTTCCGTGGAGGCTATTGCAGAAAAATTTGAAAAGATATTTCTCGATAACGAATCAAGTCTCACACTGAATGAAACCCTTGAAGAACTTAAGGAGCTATACCTCAACGACGCGGTTAACTTCCATCATAACAAATATGTAGCGCATCTCAATTGCCCTGTGCTTACACCGGCACTTGCAGCGGAGGTAATCATTAGTGCCATTAATACGTCCATGGATACCTGGGATCAAAGCATCGGGGGTACATTTATTGAACTCAAGCTTATCAACTGGACGCTGGATCATATGGGGTACCCGGCCGATGCTGATGGTATCTTTACCAGTGGCGGTACCCAGTCTAATCTGATGGGACTTTTGCTGGCCAGAGATCAGTTCATTAAGACCAACTATTCTATTGACCCGAAAATGCAGGGATTGCCTGCTGAAGCGTCAAAATTCAGAATATTTTGCTCCGATGTAAGCCATTTTAGCCTGAAGAAAAATGCCAGCCTTCTGGGGTTGGGGCAGAATGCTATCGTTCCGGTTGCAGTTGATAATCATTTCCGGATGGACATGTCAGCCCTGGAGCAGGCGATTGAGATTGAAAAGGCCAAGGGTAATATTCCTATTGCAGTAGTAGGTACGGCAGGTACCACCGATATGGGTGCTATTGATCCATTAACCGAAATCGCAGCAATGGCTCAACAGTATGGTTTGTGGTTTCATGTTGACGCGGCTTATGGAGGAGGGCTGCTGCTGAGTGACAAACACAAGCACAAGCTGAAAGGCCTGGAATTGTCTGATTCTGCTACCATAGATTATCACAAGACCTACTTCCAGCCTGTAAGCTCCAGTGCGTTTTTCATGAGGCATAAAAAGTACATCGATCATATCAAGTACCACGCTGACTACCTGAACTCCAAGGAGCAGGAAGATGAAGGCATCCCGAATATGGTAAAAAAGTCTATTCAAACCACCCGTCGTTTTGATGCGCTAAAACTCTGGCTGACACTGCGTGTGATGGGACGAAGACGCCTGGGGCAGTACATAGACGATATTATTCAGCTGGCGCAGGATACGGCTATGCTACTCAGAACTTCGGGAGACTTTGAAGTGCTCAACCAGCCGGGGATCAGTGCTATACTTTTCCGTTACCAGCCTTTTCAGAAGGGGCAGGCTCTCAGTGAAGAGCAGTTGTCCAGGCTCAACGCTTACATCCGAAAGGCCATGTTCAATGAAGGAGAGGCGGTGATAGCCAGTACTAAGGTCAATGGCTCGGTCTATCTGAAGTTTACGCTACTTAACCCACTTACCTCTGTGCAGGATATGGAGGAGATCATACACATTATTAAAAAACACGGACAGGAATTTTTTAGAAATAACTAATCATGACAACAACAAAAACATACGATTTTGCCGCTATTGGTGTAGGGCCTTTTAATCTGGGGTTGGCTTGCCTTACAGAGCCTATTGCAGATCTGGACGGAATATTTCTTGATAAGAGAGACTCTTTCAACTGGCACCCGGGGATGTTGCTGGAGAGTACCACTTTACAGATCCCTTTTATGGCTGATCTGGTGACTCTGGCTGACCCTACAAACCCTTATAGCTTTCTTAACTATATTAAAGAGCAGGGTAGGATATACTCGTTTTACATCAGGGAAAACTTTCTCTTGCTCAGGAATGAATACAATCAGTATTGCCAATGGGTAATAGAGAAGCTTTCGAACATTGTGTTTAATACCGATGTTCAGCAGATCACTTATGATGAGCAAGGGAAGTGCTACAAGGTACAAACCCTATGTACCCAAACAGGGGAGTTTAAAACCTTTAATGCAAGAAAACTTGTTTTGGGCACGGGCACTGTGCCTTATATTCCTTCATGTTGCAGTGATCTGATGGGTAAGGCCATTCATTCGGCATCTTATTTAACCCATAAAAAGAAGTTACAGAGCAAAAAGTCCATTACCATTCTTGGAAGCGGACAAAGCGCAGCCGAGATTTTCTATGATCTGCTTCAGGAGATTGATATTCATGGGTATGAACTGAATTGGGTTACCCGGTCTCCGCGCTTCTTCCCGTTGGAGTATAGCAAGCTTACCCTCGAAATGACCTCCCCTGACTATGTAGACTATTTTCATGGATTACCGGCGGGGCATAGAGACAAACTGGTAAAGGATCAGCAAAACCTGTATAAAGGAATTAACATTGATCTGATTGGTGATATCTATGATCTGCTTTATACCAAGCGCCTCACACATGACATCAAAGTTGGTTTGAGAACAAATTCAGAACTTAAGCGGGCCTCTTTTGAGGAATCAACCGGTAGTTTTGAGCTTGAAATCCACCAGCATGAGATCAACAAATACTATCGTCATAATACAGAAGGTCTGGTGCTGGCTACCGGATATACCTACCGCACACCAACGTTTATTGAAGGTATCCGCGACCGGATAAATTGGGATGCCAAAGGAAGGTATGATGTGCACCGTGATTATAGCATTGATAAGCATAATAATGAGATATATGTGCAAAACGCAGAGTTGCATACACATGGTTTTGTAACCCCTGACCTGGGTATGGCCTGCTATCGCAATTCACACATTATCAAATCGCTGACAGGCAAAGACCACTATCCTATAGAGCAACGTATCGCTTTTCAGCAGTTTGGTGTCGGAGAAGAGGAGGAGTTGAGAATCGCTGAACCAGAACTAGCAAATCAGCCATGATGAATCTCAGGTTCTTTCTTATATCCATGACTTTACTGGCTGTAATCAGCGATGCCATGCTCATGCCATTTTATCCTCAGTTTTTTGAGGAAACATTTGGTATGAGTAACCCGCAGCATGTGGGTTATTATATAGCCGCTACTTGTTTTACAGTGATGTTTGCCTTTCCGTTTTGGGCTTATGTAGCCAAACGTATACCGGAGCTTAACCTTCTGGTTTGGACACAATTGATGGCAGGGCTGCTTTGCATTTACTGTTTCTGTACGCGCAGCCTTACAGAGTTCTGGATAGTTTCTTTGTCGATGATTGTATTCAAAGGGAGTTATCTGCTTATCTACCCCTATGTAATGAGTCTGGAAAAGAAAGGTAATTATTCAGGCACTATTGGGCTTCTATCTGTGATCGTCCATTTCGGAAGTATCCTGGGAGCTATTCTAGGGGGGTATGTGGTGGACCTTTACAATCCTCGCAACCTGTTCCTGATCATGGCCATAGGTGATTTTGTGCAGATGGCTGTGAGTTTCTTTCTGATCAAAAGCAAAAAGTTTGATACCCGTCGTACTCATGAAGAGGAGTCAGTAGCAGATTCAACATTTGTTCCTCACGGATTTATCTTCAAGTTGGGGATGATCACGCTAGTTTTTTACTTCAGTGCCTTTCTCATCCGGCCGTTTTTTTCGCTCTACTGGGAGTCCATATCGGCGTATGATTCGGAAATGGTTTCAGGCTTCGTATACGCTATTCCGGGAGTAGTGGCACTTTTTGCACTTTGGCTTAGTAGGAGAGAAAAACAGGCGGATAATGGCTATAAAGGAATAGTTTCAGCCATGCTGTTAGGGCTTGTCGGGCTGTTTCTGCAATCTGCACCAGGTGATTTGGTCGTGTTCTTAGGAAGGTTCGTTTATGGATGGGCCATGTACCACGCGGTGGTGAAATATGATGTGCTATTATTTGAGCTAAGCACGCCAAAATCATATGCCACTGACTACAGCAAAATACACTTTTTTCAGAACCTGGGGGTTTTGATCGCATCGTTCTCTGCGGGCATACTGGTGGATCTTTATGGTTTGCAGATGCCATTTTTTGTGGCAGCGGCCGGCTTTGTGGTTACTCTACTGGCATATTACTTCAGCTTTAGATCAAAAATATCCCTGGTGCAAACGTCCACCTGATATTAAAATAGAAACAATGAAAACAGTACAAGAAAGACCCGATGTGGCCAGTGACAGGGAGATCATCTTCTCCCGTGAAATGGGGAGCATTGGATTAGTGACACTTTCCCCTTTGAATCTGGAAGAAGATTCTCCTCTGATCCATGACTGGGTTAACCGTGACTATGCAAAATACTGGATGATGCAAGATACCAGCCTTGAAGATGTGAGAAAGGAGTATCAAAGGTTGCTGGGCTATTCAGATATTTTTATTGGGACCGTCAATGGGAAGCCTTCATTTCTGATGGAGAAGTACAAAGCTGCCGATGAGATCATCGGGAAGTATTATAATATAGCGCCAGGAGACTATGGTATGCATATACTGGTGGCTCCGGCAGAGCAGCCTATACAGAATTTTACCTGGTATGTATTCAGGTTTATCATGACATTCTTATTCAGTGATGACAGGGTAGAACGTGTTGTTGTTGAACCTGATATCCGGAATAAAAAGATCCATGGACTAAACAGGCGGGCTGGGTTTGAGTATGAGAGTACAATCAAACTGCCCCATAAAACTGCTTGTCTGGCATTCTGCAATCGCGAGCAGTTCAGGCAGGCCATTAAAAACCAACCTTAAATTTTAAAATTACACCAAAATGAAAAATATAGATTTCTCACCTGAATTGGCTGTTAGCCATCTGAATGGAGAGGTGTGGGAGAAAGTGAACAGGCTACACATTAAAAAGGCGATATGTGAATTTGCCCATGAGCTTTTAATCTCCCCTGAATTGCAATATAAAGAGGGAGAAACAGGACACTATGTACTGCGGACCGATCACGGTGCTGTGGAGTACAGATTTGAAGCGAGAAAATTACATTTGGACCATTGGTCTATTGATGAAGAGTCCATTCGGAAGTTTGATAACGGAGATGAGGTCTCTCTTGATTCACTAAAATTTGTGACGGAATTTAGAGAGAGCCTTGGTATTCCGGTTGAAATGCTGCCAACCTATATGGAAGAAATTACCAGTACCCTGTATGGAGCAGCCTTTATGCATACCAAAGAACAATTGAATGCTGTTGAATTGGTGGAGGCGGGCTATCAGGATATAGAACATGCCATGATGGCCGGGCACCCCTGCTTTGTAGCAAATAACGGACGTATCGGTTTTGACGCCTCTGACTATAGGGCTTTTGCTCCTGAAGCCTGTGCCCCGGTGAAACTGATATGGGTTGCAGGGCACAAAAGCAGGGCGACTTATGCGGGAATAGAAAAGTTGCCTTATGAAACACTGATGGCCCAGGAACTTGGCAGGGAAACGGTTGATAAATTCAATGCCATCCTCGATGAGAAGGGGCTGGATAAGTCGGAATACTATTTTATCCCCGTTCATCCCTGGCAATGGTTTAACAAGCTTGCTCATATCTTCGCAACAGATATCGCAGACGGGAAATTAGTATGCCTGGGATATGCCTCTGATGAATACCTGGCGCAGCAGTCTATAAGAACGTTTTACAACATCTCTGATCCAGAGAAACACTATACAAAGACAGCGCTTTCCATCCTCAATATGGGTTTTATGCGCGGCTTGTCACCATATTATATGAGCAGTACGCCGGCCATTATGGAATGGATTACCGAGTTGCTGGGAGATGATGCTTATCTCCGGCAAAAAGGCTTTACAATGCTGGGAGAGGTAGCTTCAATAGGTTATCGAAATCACTACTATGAAGAGCTGGGCAGAAGCCTGGCCTATAACAAAATGCTATCGGCCCTCTGGCGAGAGAGCCCTGCCACTGTACTTCAGCCAGGTCAGAAGTTGATGACCATGGCGGCACTGCTTCATATAGATGTCAATGGAAATGCCCTGGTGCCTGAATTGATCAGAGCTAGTGGTTTGGAGGCAGATGCCTGGCTGGCTCAATACATAGACTGCTACATGAGTCCTCTATTACATTGCTTCTATGCATATGACATGGTGTTTATGCCTCATGGAGAAAATCTCATATTGATCCTCGAGAATAATGTACCTGTGAAGGTTATTATGAAGGACATTACGGAAGAGGTTGCTATCCTGAGCCCAGATGTAGCCTTGCCGGAAAAAGTAAAAAGACTATACGCCTCTACCCCTGATGATATCAGGTTGCTGTCTATTTTTACAGATGTATTTGACTGCTTCTTCAGATTTCTATCAGCTATCCTTGTAGAGCAGGCACAATATGACGAGGAAAGGTTTTGGAAGTTAGTGGCACAGTGTATCCAAAACTACCAGGACGCACACCCTGATTTAAGCGATAAGTTTGAGCAGTATGATCTGTTTGCGCCTGAATTTACACGCTCTTGTCTAAACCGTTTACAGTTGAGGAATAACCAGCAAATGGTAGATCTCGCTAACCCAAGCAACAACTTGCAGTTTTTTGGTACACTTAAAAACCCAGTGGCAGCTTATCAACCGGTGAGGACTGAAGTGGTGTGATTGACATGAGTATTCTGTCGGGAACAGAATACGGGTTGGCGTATCATGAGGCCAAAGGGGCTGGAGTTCTGTAAAGGGGACAGAGCATGGCCCCATGAACGCCAATCAAATTTTAATATGATCCAAGAGAGCAGGTCCATGTCCATTGACCTGCTCATATTTTATTATCCAACCTTAACAACTATTGAAATGCAAACAAATACAAAAAGAATACTTGCCATTGACTTTGCTCGCGGGCTCAGTGTTGTGCTGATGATACTCGTTCATACCATGTTGGTTTATGGAGACTCTGCTACCAGGCATGAGTCTGCTTTGGGGCAGGTGGTGAATATATTAGGACAGGGAGCGCCGATGTTTTTAGTGTCTATGGGACTTTCATTTGTTTTCTCCAGAAAGCAAAGCTTCAAAGGGTCACTTAAGCGGGGCTTACTGATTCTCCTTGCCGGTTACAGTATGAACTTTTTAAAGTTTATCGTACCTACATTGTTCTTTGGCGGGCTTCCGGTGCCTTTTGTTGAAGCCTATGGGATGACTTATGGAGAGCCTTCCAACATGGTTTTTTTCTTTTTGCTCGGCGACATCCTTCAGCTAGCCGGTCTGACCCTGATTTTGATGGCATTTATTGTACGCTTTTCCAAAAGTAAGTATGTTCCGTTAGTGCTTGCTCTGTTTATAGTGCTTGTTTCCAGTGAACTAAGAGGCTACAGGCCGGGCATTGTTGGTGTAGACTATATCTGCGACTTGCTCTGGGGAGCGACGTATCAGGTATATTTTCCCGTATTTCCATGGAGCGCATTCATACTGATAGGTCTGTTTTTTGGATTGTGGTTTAGGGAGAAAGGTTCCGATCAGGGATTCCTTTTTAAATCTATGCTTGTGGTAGGGATAGGGTTGTTGGTGGCAGGTGTTTTACTAAGCTTTTATGATTTTGATTATCACTTCGGTGATTATTACCATCTTGGACCCGGAGGATCTTTGGGGTTGATGGGACTCAATTTAATAGTGCTTTGGGCAGTGAACCTTCTGACTAGTAGTGTAAAACCCAATCACGCTTTTGGGTTTTTATATTACTGTAGCCGGAATGTAACTTCCTTGTATATCACCCAATGGGTATTAATTAACTGGGGAATGTCCGTCTTTGGCTTTTGGGAGCATCAGGAATTGGATGTGTTGTTACTGATGTTACTGTTTCTGGTACTTTCCTTAGGTGTGGTGTATATAAAAAGCAACTATGGGGTACTTTTTAGGCTTCAAAAGAGTGCCAGGAGGGTAAGTGAAAGCACATGATCTGAAAAGGTGGCCTGAAATTAATATTGGATACTAGTAATTTAGGGGAGGAAATTCAGTTTTCAGTAAAAAGAAAATAGCGGGATCAGGCCGTAGGCCTGATCTATGTTTTATAACCTAAATCTAACGTCCGCTATTTTTCTAACGACCACTTATGTTGGTTGGAACACGGGTATATAATCAAGTAACTTCAACGTTAATGAAGGTTACCTCAGTTATTATTAAACCAACCTACGAAAAAATCTGCTAAAATCCACGTTTCAGGTATGGTAAGTGGATATGGTATTTGGAATAAATCTAAACACTACAGTGTTAATCGCTATATATGAGCTTTTTATCACTAGTAGTCATTTATATCAATAAACTTGTTATTGGCAGAATGAGAGGATTATTGAAACCATTGTCAATGATGGGAGAGGTATTTTTCAGTTTTGTCATGTTGATAAGACAATTTATCTTTAGTGGTTTAATGCTAATTGATGCAAATGATCCACCTGCTTTATTCCAGTTTCAACGAAAAGTTCGCTGCAGAAAAGTATAACAGCTATCTTAACTTGTTGCCTCGTGCCATGGTACAACGTATTGGCAGGTACCGCCGCTGGCAGGATGCACATGCTGGCTTGATTGGGAAGCTGCTTTTAATAGAAGGGTTAAAGAAGTATGGAGGGAATCATCTTTTGCTTAATGATATCAAATATTCTGAATATGACAGGCCGTATTTGGATGAGGTAGAATTCAATATTTCACATTCAGGAAACTATGTGCTTTGCGCTATTAGCAACGATAAGCTGAGAATAGGAGTGGATGTAGAGGAGGTGAAGCCAATTGACTTTGATGATTTCGATCGCCAGTTTACCGAAGCAGAATGGCAGGTAATAAAGTCAGAACCCGATCCTTTGAAAGGGTTCTTCAAAATGTGGACGAAGAAAGAGGCCATAGTAAAAGCTGATGGCAAGGGGTTGAGCATACCCTTAAATGAGATCATTATCAATGGCCACACGGCAACTGTTGGGGATGACCTATGGTATCTGGAAAATGTTGATTTGGATCGGCATCATATAGTACATCTGGCTTGTGACCGTAATGTACCAGAAGGGATTGATCTTGAACAACTCAGTTTCTAAGGCTAAAAACTGATCGATCTTTCCATTTCCAAGTATTGCATGACAGTAGTTGCTATGGTGAAGAAAAAATATATGGCTCCTACGATATAAACTATAATTTGCTTGGTTTTATTTTTAACTACATAGCCTAGGGCTGTTATAGTTGCAGCTGTAATAATCTGTGTAAAAAGGGAGGCGAAAATATAGTATGTTTGAATGTCGCTCCCTGTTAATTTTATCAGGAATGGAATTCCCAGCCAGATAATTTTAGAAGCTAAAAACCACCCTACTACAATCAGCAGGATATTATCTGCTGTGTTGTTATGTTCGGTGAGCGCAACATTATCTGTATTTTCTTGAAGCTGTTTTGGAGCAGGACCATACTCATTTTCCTGAGGATGCCCTTCCGTTAACAATAAAATTAAAAGCCATATGCCTCCAACAATTGGAATCAGACTGATCAGGACCATCCAGCCATTTTTGCCCACATCGTGTAGTCTGCGAACTGCTACAGCGAGTCCTGGAACAAATAGAGCCAGGGCGTAGAAAAGGTAAATAGGTCCGTAACCGATGCCATCAAACGCCAGACCGGTTAGGTGATCTAGTAGTATGGCTACAGCGACAAAAAGAAGGTTGAATAAAGTGAAAAACCAATACTCCTTACGCCTTGCACGTCCTTGAAAATCAGCATATTTTTGTAGAGCAACCAAATACCAGTTCATATTGAATTAGTTAATTATGGCCACTGGGGGATGACCCGTTGAAGATTGAAAGATGGCAAATCTAGGAATTTTTATGAATTAATCAACTGGCGTCAAATGAATTACAGTTTAAATTCAACCAACCTTAATGGGATTAGGATCTGATATGATTTCTGCAATCTTGTCCCAAAGTTTAACCCGGTGCTTAAGTGCTTGTCTGGCGGTTTCCAAAGTTTCATCCCAATTGCCCTGATCATCTTTACAAAGTGCAGTGATCATTTGCAGTGACAGTGGCCCGTGTTCGTCTCCATCTAGCTCGATATGCCTGTTGAGATAATAGATGAGTTTGTTATATGATTTGCTCTCATCCTCTTTTTGGGCATGGTTTACAATTTCTATAAACATATCAGGAATAAGATCTTCCCTGCCAAAAGTAAAAGCAGAAGCAATTAAATGAGGTTTCCCTGTTGCAATAATATTGAAGGTAAAGGCCATAAAATCGGCTACAACCTTGTCGAGATTCGTTTTTTCAGTGGCCTGTTTTACAGTTGCTCCTTCGTTGATCAATTGAATAAATGAGTTGATTTGAGAAGTATTAGCCTCAACCTGATCCATGGCATCCAAGTACATTTCAAAATGACTTTTAGGCTCTCCATCTTCATTGATGTCGCTCTCTTCGCCTAGTACAATTTCATTAACAAACCTTGTAATGGCAGTGTTTGCAGCTGGTGTCCATGGAATGTGGGTGCAGGTTAGTTTTACTTGCAGTGCCTTTAGCAGAGACATGAAATCCCACACGGCAAAGACATGATATTCCATGAAAATCTGTATATCCCGGATAGATGATAGACGGGTATATAATTTATGATTTGTTAGACTTTCTCTTAAATCATGAAGTCCTTTTTCTATCAGATCAGTTCCTTGCATAAGGCGTGTATAATTTACTATTTATGTAAAAGCCTGCAAAGGTATCGTCTGTAATGTTATTTTCCTTTTTTTAACTTAACCAATTGATTATCAAATTTGATTTTTATTTGATCTCCCATACATTTTCCCCACTGAGCAGTTTATCAAGATCGCTATTGCCTTTTTTCTTGTGCTCCTCTATTTGCTCGGTAAGCAGGTCTTCATAAGTAGGTCTTTCACTTTGATAAAAAACACCAAATGGCCTTGGTAATGGTCCTTGGTTCATGTCATATTCAAAGAAACTGGAAAGGATCGAGGCCTTGATCTTATCCTGAGGGTTGTGTATCCAACACTCATCAGCTGAATTTTCTTCTAGGGAAACAACTATAGGTTTGAAGCCATCAAGTTTAATGCCTTTTGTTTCCTTGGCAAAGGTCAATGGTTTCCCCTCTTCCAAGAATAAGGTATGCTCATCTTTGGAGGCCTTATTGGTGAAAAGATCAAAAGCTCCGTCATTGAATACATTGCAGTTTTGATATATGTCTATAAAGCTGGCGCCTTTATGCTGGTGGGCAGCCAGTAATATATCTCTCAGGTGTTTCGGATCACGATCCATGGAACGGGCTACAAATGTGCCTTCTGCCCCCAAAGCCAAAGCAATGGGATTGAAAGGATGATCAACAGAACCGTAAGGTGTTGATTTAGTAACTTTTCCTTTCGGCGAAGTAGGGGAGTACTGACCTTTTGTAAGCCCATATATCTCATTGTTGAATAGCAGTACATTAACATTGAAATTTCTCCTGAGCAAATGGATAAAGTGATTACCTCCAATAGATAAGGCGTCTCCGTCTCCGGTGATGATCCAGACATCAAGGTCGGGCCGCGCAGCTTTAAGGCCACTAGCTATGGCGGTGGCCCTGCCGTGTATGCTGTGCATGCCGTAGGTATTCATGTAGTATGGGTACCTCGAAGCACAGCCTATACCTGAAATAAATACAGTTTTTTCTCTAGGAATCCCAAGAGTTGGCAACACAGTTTGAACTTGTTTGAGAATAGAGTAATCACCACATCCGGGGCACCAGCGTACGTCCTGATCTGTGGCATAGTCTTTTGCGGTTAGCGGGTTGCCATTTCCGCCAGTATTAAGCACTTGTACTGACATGATCTTGATGTTTTAATATGGCTTGCTTTATTTCTTCAACACTAAAAGGAATACCTTTTGTTTTATTAACCGAAATGGTATCTATCAGGTAACGCTCACGGATCAGCTTGGAGAGCTGTCCTCGGTTCATTTCTGGTATCATTACCCGGTTAAAGCTTTTCAGCAAACTTCCCAGGTTTTTGGGAAGCGGGCTAATATACCTTAAATGAATGTGTGCTACCGAAACTCCTTCGGCTATCAAATCTTTCACTGCTCGTTCAATAGAACCGAAAGTTGACCCCCAACCCAATACCAGTAGATCTGCGCCTTCATCACCCCTATGAATGATCTGGTCTGGTAAATCAAAGGCAATGTCATTGATTTTTTTCTCTCGGATCCTGATCATTTCCTGATGATTTTCCGGGTTGTAGGATACATTACCTGTTCGTAATTCTTTTTCTAACCCACCTAGCCGATGCTCAAATCCTTTGGAGCCAGGTACGGCCCAAGGTCTTACTTCATGCTCATCGCGCTCATAAGGGAGAAATTTATCATTGAGGAAATCGTTTTTGTCAGGTCTCCGAGCGGTGATTGTTTTCAGATCTTTGGAAGAAGGAAATTTCCAGGGTTCTGCTCCATTGGCAATGTATCCGTCGGATAGTACCGTTACGGGTGTCATATGCTCTATAGCTATCTTACAGGCTTCATAAATGGTGTCGAAGCAGTCTTTTGGAGATGAAGCTGCCAGCACGGGCATAGGAGCCTCTCCATTTCTGCCGTATAGAACCTGTAATAAATCTGCCTGCTCAGTTTTGGTAGGCAAGCCTGTAGAGGGTCCCCCACGTTGTACACTGACAATGACCAAAGGTAGCTCCAGCATAACAGCCAATCCCATAGCTTCGGCTTTAAGTGCTACTCCGGGGCCAGAAGATCCGGTTATGGCAAGTGAACCGCCGAAAGAAGCTCCAATAGCTGCACATATCGCAGCTATTTCATCCTCTGCCTGGAAAGTTTTTACCCCAAAGCTTTTGTGTTTTGAAAGCTCGTGCAAAATATCCGAAGCCGGAGTAATGGGGTAGCTGGCATACATGAGGTCAAAATTGTTGTGGCTTGCTGCTGCTACCATGCCCAGAGCGGTGGCCTGGTTGCCACTGATATTTCTGTATTTACCTTTTTGCAAAGGAGCTGGCTTAACCTCATAGCGGGAGGTAAAAGTTTCGCTGGTCTCACCATAGTTGTAGCCAGTTTTTAAAGCTTTGATATTGGCATCCGCTAATTCTGATTTGGACTTGAATTTCTCACTGATGAACTTTATAGTATTGTCCGGGCTTTGGCTAAACATCCAGTAGATGAAGCCAAGTACAAACATGTTTTTGCAGCGGTCTATTTCCTTTACAGTGAGTCCCGAATCTTTCAGAGCTTCTTTGGTGAGCTTTGAAATGTCAACAGAGTGGACTTCGTAGTTGTCAAGTGAATTATTGGTAAGCGGATTTTCTTCGTCAATGTATTTGGCTAGTTTAAGGTTTTTACTGTCAAATCCACTGGAGTTTGCGATGATTACACCTCCTTGTCTGAGATTTTGGAGGTTAACTTTTAATGCAGCAGCATTCATAACTACGAGCACATCATACTGGTCTCCCGGAGTAAATACTTCTACACTGCCAAATTTGAGCTGAAATCCTGAAACGCCCGCTTCAGTGCCAATGGGGGCTCTGATCTCTGCCGGAAAATTTGGAAATGTACTGATGTCATTGCCAAATAACTCTACTGTTTCTGTGAACTGCCCTCCGGTAAACTGAATACCGTCACCAGAATCGCCTGCGAAAAGAATAACTACTTCTTCTTTTGACCGGTTTATATTAATTTCTTTCATGACGTTAGGGGTTATGTCATCACGAGTATTAATTTACAAAAAGAAAAGCAGAGGAACAGGGGAAATTTGTCATAAATAATGGGTGATCTTTATCATAGCTGATTATCAGGGATAAAATTTTGCGCCAAAAATAATAATGCCAGCAATAGCTGCGGCTATGGCAATAAGCAACACAGCCCCGGCAGCAATATCTTTGGCTTTACCAACTTTTGGATGCAGTTCAGGGTGGAGAATGTCTATTAATTTTTCAAGGCTGGTATTAAAAGCTTCAGCCATGAGTACCAGCCCGATCATGATGATAATAACCAGCCATTCGGTCGTAGTTACTTGCAGATAAAACCCCAAGGTTATAGCCACCATGGCTGCCAACAAGTGATAGCGGAAATTATTCTCCTCTTTAACCAGAAATTTAATCCCCTGAAAAGCATACTTGAAGCTTTTCAGGTTCTTTTTGATGCTATTTGTGAGTCCTCTCATAGGATGTGATGCTTTTGAGCATGTAGTAAGCTATGAATAATAGTGCTGAAAAACCAATGGTCATTTTGATGGCCTGTGGATTACTCAATTGAATAAACACATCATGTATTAAGTTAAAAGGGTTAATGAAGAGATCCCAACTATTCCACCTTTGAACCCTGCCCAGATAAATACCAAAACCAGTTAGTATAAGACTTGTTATGATAATCAGCCACGTTTTAATAAAGCTAAAATAACGCTCCAATACTTTGTGTACCACATGAAGAGAGTATAATCCCACAATTAGTCCGGTAAATGCACATGAGAAAAGTAGTAAGGTATCAGACCAGATTGAAGGGTTAAACCTTGTGTTAAGGTGTACGAGATCAGTGATAATATATGGTGAGTTAGGGAAAAACAGCAGCCATAAGCAAAACATACCTATTGATTTCCATTTTCTAAGTTGTTTTACTTGTAGCCTGTATGTCCAGATCTTGGCAAAAAATAAAGGTACCCAGGCCAGGAAGAGATTCCAGGCCAGGAAGAAATAGGTGATATTGGACGATCGTATGTAACTGGCCACGATAAGCAAGATGCAAAATATAGAAAGCTGGGTTAGCGCCATTAAAGGATGATTTATTGACGATAGTTTGTTTATTATGGTTTTCATAGGTGAATTCATTTTTTCGTTAAACTTGATTTTGATTGAATTGTGTTTTGAAGAAAATTTGAACAGCTGGATTCCAATTCTTCCATTGTAGCACAGGTAATGTTGATCATACTATATTGGTGATGCTTAGTGAGCGTATTCCACCTCCATTCCCATTGGTTGCTGGTTATGGAGCTGTCGCTCTGGAACCACCAGGCAGAATATAGTTTGTCACCACCTTTGATTAGTTCAGCAAGGTGAACTTTACGATTGCCTATATTTTTGTAATTTATCTTCTTGAAGGAATAGCCGCTGCCCTGCCAGCAAATCAAAGGGTTGTGATCTGCTTTGTATGGTGCTACAGGAGGCTTAATGTAAATCAGGGCCTTATCATTGCTAAACTTAGCTACATGGTTATCCAATATGGTATAGGTATAGCCAGGTAGATGTATAAGGGAGTTTTGATTTTGCTGCTCACCTTGCCGGTTTTGCCATAAGGAACTCAGATAGAGTATAAGTATCAAAGAAAATTTAGCGGTAGCATACCTGTATTTTTTTTGCTGGTTATTACTTTGGTTTTCATGTTTGCGCTTTTTCCACCACAGGGAGATCCAGTAAAAGGGGAGCAGCACACACAATATGAAGATGAGTAAGCCGAAAATATCATGGAGCCAGCTTTCCGGCATTATTTTAAATATTATTAAAGTAGTGGCCCTACCAATATTAGAAAGGAAGTTTAACACCAGCAATAAGATCATAAATAAGGCTATAGACCGGAAACTCAGCTTGTGATATGTCCTCTCTAAACCAGCCAGAATGATCAGACCAAAAAGGAAGGAGTAGCCAAGCATATATAACCCCATGCAAGCTTTATCAACCAAAAATTCAGTACCATTAAAAGTGATAAGATTTCCGGAGAGCTCTATGTCCATGCCCACCGCCTGAAGCATTACTGCTATTATTTTTGAAATTTGCATGCGCAAGGGAAATGATATCAGGCTTGAGAAATATTTAAAAAGCGGAGATAATAGCAGCAAATGGAAAAGACTAATTAAGCTAAGTTTGCCGGCATACATTTCAATAGTCAGCAGTATGAAAAATATCATGCTACAGTAAGCACCAAATGTGCTTTTTAAAATAATGGACAAAAGAACTATTCCCAGGGTTGGCCAAAAGAAGCGGTGAGTTCTTGTGTTTGTGGGTGCCCTGAACGTAATCGGTAGAGTTAAAATGCCAATCCAGGTAAATGTGTCTATGATTAAGTATCCCGGGTTGACTATAATAAACAGACCAACAGCCAGCAAACTAAACAGGATGACTTTGGCGTAGGGATTATTTAAGGCTTCAATTCTTACCATTTGGATGAGATCAAATTAACTTTCTTAAACCATACAAAGGTCAGGAAGAAAATCAAGGTTATAATAATAGCCCATTCATGAGGTTCAGGAACTGCTCCAGATGACTTAATGCTTGCATTTTCAAGCGAGTCTTTATTTTCATCGATGTTGAATCTTTCGTAGTCTTTCAGCGTCTCTAAAACTATAAGGCTTGAAATAGGAGTTACAATATTCGCTGTAGAGGCTGTATTAATTAATTCCTCTTCTAAGAAATCGTTTCTAAAGTAATTGCGACCTATGCCTTGCATCACTTTATTGTATGCGAAAAGCCTTAGCAGGTGATCTGGTGCCTCTGAGCTGACTTTTACATCGCTTTCAGATCGGATCTGTACTTGCGCCGTAGGGATAGATACAACATCATTCTTTTGGCTGTAAGCAGAGAACGTTGAAGTTTCAATGGTCTGCTGCAATTCAGAGAGAGTGCCTCCATAATAATCCAGTATCTGGAACTCATCAAGAGATTTAATGTAACTACTGGCTTGTTTTGACAGATCAAAGACCTTAATCCTTTTGTCAGTTTTAGTGAATGATTCAAAAAGATGTTGCTTGAATGCTGAGTCATTGAGGTCACTCAAATTAGGAGTAAGAATATTACCTTTAGTAATAACAAGGGCATTACCAATATCCTTTATTTTATGAAAGGGGAATAGTGAAAAGTTAGGTTTAGCAAGTTTTGTAAGATCAGAAGAGGTGTTAATTCTCACTAATTGACCATTAGCGTTACAAGCATACAGGTTGGTCCCTTTTGTCATGTTGAATATTTCTTCTAATTCGGTATCTGTCCATTGTTTGTTAAGGTCAATATAAATAGAACCTGCTTTGAATGGCTTTGTGTTAGCTTCAAGAGGTTCTATGCGATATGACTTACCATTGAACAAAAAAGGCTTATCTGCTAGAGCTTCAGCTGTCAGAGAAATGGTCCAGTGAGGTTTATACCTGCCTTGCCAGGAAAGGAGTCCATTGTCCTCCTCAAAATCCAACGAGGCGGACTCAATAGATGAAAGAGCGTCTTCGCCAAGTATATTAATGGAGGCGTTAGATTTACTGAAATCAGGGCCTTTAAACGTGATGGACTCATAATGTAAAAGTCCATTTTCAAATTTAAGAGGTGATGTAATTCCAATTTTGAATTGCCTCTCCTCATCAGGGGTACATGGAAATACCCGTACCCTGATTTTATTTCCTTCCATCCAGTAAACGACTGATGGATCCCGCATTTCTCTACCAACGATAGTGTTGTAGGCATTCTCTGCCTTAGATTTTGTGGTAAGTCTTGCTTTGGCCTCTTCTCCTTCTATCCACAACGAAAGGGAAGATACGACGCTCTGTTCAGGTATTTGAAAAGTATAAATTGCCTCCTCCTGGCTAAACCACCGTGAACGGTTCCTGAATTGATCATTGTGAATGCGTAAAATAAGTTCTGAATAGGCAAGGCGATAGGCAGGAAAAAACTGAACGTTGGTGATAACATCACTGGTCTGGAGGTTAAGCCCAGACCAAAATCGGTCTGTACTCTGGTGACGAGAATCATAGGCATAGTCCAATATCTTTAACCTGATGTCCTCTGATAATTTTGGTTTGCCGTTGAAAAATGTTGCTATTGTTACCAGAGGGTCATGAGTGCTCTGTCCTTCAAATCTCAATGATCCACCATCCCAAAAGAAGTTTGTTCCATCATAACATTCCTGATAGATCATACCACTTTTTAAATATCTCTCCGTTACAAAATTGAGATCCATTTGCTGTGCTATTGAAACCCAGGCGGGCATCTCTCGCTGTTCATTCTCATAAGTAGGTTTGTGTATGTCACGATGACTTTTTTGTGTTAGGCTGTCTATTGCAGCCCATTCCAGAGAAAAAGTCAGACAAATTCCAATAATAATGACTATGGAGGAGAGAATAGAAAACTTTGCCAAACGGGAATCGGAGAGGTTGTATATTAAAATGAGCATGCATATGACAAAGCTCAGAGGAACGAAAACATGTAGAGAAATACCAAAAAATAAGGAAGCGATTACACCAATACCATATAAGGGGGTAATAATCAAAGTTTGGTAAATATTGAATATTAGTGACGCTGTAAAAATAAATAATAGGACATTTTTGAGAAGCTGACTCTTGGTTGGTTTTAGTACATGGAGCAGGAGAGCCAAGGTTTCAATGCAAAGAAAGCAAGTGAGCCATGCTGAAGATTCATTAAACACATACATGGTTCTATTTAGACTATAGGCACTTAAGTTGAACAGAAGCAGGAGAATAATGTGATAGTTGCGAACAACGCAGCCAAAGGGGGTAAAGAACTTACCTTTAAGGTTAGTCATTAGGTAGATCAGGTATAAAGCGGCTATGGCATATTGAATAAAGAATGCACCTGAAAATATATCTTCTGTTTTTATCCCTATCGTGCTTACAAAGATTATAGATGATGTAAGAAATAAGATTATACCTGCTCGTAAACCTTTATCTTCTTTTAAAGTTTGAATAGCTTCTCTCATATGCGTTATTTTAAAAGTACTTTGTTTTTCAAAGTAATTGCTTCTTAAAAATGTCAGATCGCAGAAACCTGACATGGATTCAAAAAGAACTTTGAATTACAAAGTAAATGAACGGGAACAATAACAAAAAGGTTTTTTTCTTTTTTATTGAAGGGTCTACATGTGAAAATTGAAAAAGCGTGTTTATTTTACATCCACACTATAAAACGTCCCTCTGTTCTCCTTCTGCTCCATGGAGTGTTTTACGATAAGGTAAGCAACATTGATCATATTGCGTAATTCGCATAGCTGTGGAGACAGGGTGGTTGTTTTGTAGAGCTTTTCAGTTTCTTCATAGATTACATGGAGCCTGTTGAGGGCACGTTCTAAACGTTCATTGGAACGTACTATGCCTACATAGTTGCTCATGATATTCTTTACTTCCGTGCGGTTATGGTTGATCAGCACCCATTCGCGAGGTTTTGTAGTGCCTTCGGCCTGCCATTCTGGGATATTGTCCTGGAAATTGATATTGTCAATTTTGTCAGCAACATCTTCAAAACAACGGTGAGCAAATACCAGGGCTTCGAGCAGAGAGTTAGAGGCTAATCGGTTGGCACCGTGTAGTCCGGTGCAGGCTACTTCTCCGCAACAATAAAGATTTTCAATATTTGTATTGCCATGTGCATTCGTTTTTACACCGCCACAAAGGTAGTGCGCCGCTGGGGCAACGGGTATCATATCTTTGGCCACATCGATGCCTGATTCAAGGCACTTTTGGTAGATGTTAGGGAAATGCTTTTTAAACTCTTGAATATCCAGGTGGCGGCAATCCAGGTAAGCACATTCTTCCCCTCGGGTTTTCATTTCTGTATCAATGGCCCTTGCTACTATATCTCTTGAGGCTAAAGAACCGCGTTCATCGTACTTTTCCATGAAGGATTCTCCCTCTTTGGTTTTAAGTACAGCGCCAAATCCTCTCACAGCTTCTGATATTAAGAAGGCGGTATCGCCAGCGTGCCCATATAATGCGGTGGGGTGAAACTGTATAAACTGCATATGTTCCATAGTAGCTTTTGCACGATATGCCATGGCTATTCCATCTCCTGTGGCTACTTCCGGGTTGGTGGTGATCTTGTAGGTTTGACCTATGCCACCAGAGGCTAGTACAGTAGTTTTTGCTACATACGTCTCTATTTTATGTGTTTTTAGATCCATCACATAGGCTCCAAAACACTTGATATCGGTACTCTTTTTCGTAACCTCTATGCCTAAATGGTGTTGGGTGATCAGGTCTACAGCAAAACGATACTCTAAAATCTCAACATTTTTAAAGGATCGCGCTTTATCCAGTAGTGTGCTTTGGATTTTAAAGCCCGTTACATCCTTGTAATGTAATATGCGGCGGGCCGAGTGGGCACCTTCCATACCCAGGTGGTAGTTACCATCTGCATCACGGTCAAACTCAGTACCCAGGTCAATGATTTCCTGTAGGCGAGCCGGACCTTCTTCCACTACCAGATCTACTGTGGCCTTATTACACAATCCATCACCAGCTTTTAGGGTATCTTCCTTGTGTTTTTCGAAGTTGTCGTTTAGAAAGTCCATTACCACTGCTATGCCACCTTGAGCATATCGGGTATTACTTTCGCTCACAATTGACTTGGTAACGATAGTGATCTTCTTTTCCGGGAAACGACTGGCTGTTTTTACAGCGAAGCTAAGTCCGGCAAGGCCGGAACCAATAATTAAAAAATCGGTTTTGTGCATTTTGTTAAGATAACTCCAGCATTCTTTCTATTGGGCGTAAAGCTTTAATACGAATATCCTCAGGCAGAATGATCTCTGGCTGTTCATACTCCATACATAAGTAAAGCTTCTGAAGTGTATTCATTTTCATGTAGCCACATTCGCTACATGCACACTTGTTTTCTTCATAGGCTGGTGCAGCAATGATCTTTTTATGTGGAATCTCCTTGCTCATTTGGTGCAAGATACCTGCTTCAGTAGCTACGATGAACTCTTCTGCCGGATCATTTTTAACATAATCTATCAATTTGGCTGTAGATCCGATAAATGTAGCTACTTTCAGGATGTGACTTTCAGACTCGGGGTGAGCAATTATTTTAGCATTTGGATGCTTTTGATGTGCTGCCAGAAGCTTGTCGATACTAAATGCTTCGTGTACCATGCAAGCACCACTCCATAGTAACATATCGCGACCAGTCTCTTTGATCAGGTATTTGCCAAGGTTAACATCTGGAGCGAAAATAATAGGTTGATCTTTTGGGATTGAGTTAATGATTTTAACTGCATTAGAACTGGTGCAAACAATATCACTGAGGGCTTTAATCTCAGCTGAGCAGTTTACATAGGTTACTACTACATGGTCTGGGTGTTGTTTTACAAAGGCTCCGAACTCTTCGGGTGTACATGAGTCTGCCAAAGAACAACCTGCTTTGAGATCGGGGAGAAGAACTTTCTTCTCAGGGCTAAGCACTTTTGCGGTTTCGGCCATGAAGTGAACTCCCGCAAATACTATAATGTCAGCGTCAGTTTCTGCAGCTTGTTGAGCTAACCCCAAACTGTCTCCAACAAAGTCAGCGATATCCTGTATTTCAGGAAACTGATAATAGTGCGCCAGGATTACCGCATTTTTCTCCTCCCGAAGCCTGTTGATCTCATTAACAAAATCTGTATCCGGCTTTACAGGCAGGTCAAGAAATCCTTTATTCTCCAATTGCTTTTTCGCAGTCTCTTGTTGCTCTAATGTTATCATAACAATGAAAAAATTAAAATGGGTCTATTTTCTTTGTTCAGGTTGAAGCTCAAACAATATTATTCGTACAATCATCAGTAAAAACTTTAAAGAATTTTATGATCTCGTTCATGAATTCTATTGTTGGTATATGCAGGTTAAATGAACGTATTGTGAGCCTGTTTGGTCTGGTTTTATGGTTATCACATAAAATTTGGGTAAAGATAGGAGATTAAATGAAACAGCGTATTTAACATGCAAAGAATTTGTGATTCTACTTAGGCTGGAGTGTGCCAGGAGTGTCAAATTAAAAATAAAGTAGTGATAGCAGGTTATGGGTATGGTTACTAAAAGTAAAAGGCGGCTTACCTCTTTCGGTAAGCCGCCTTTTACTTTTCTCTGAGGTCAGCATTTATTTTGCGTAGGAGACAGATCGCATTTCCCTGATCACTGTCACTTTGATCTGACCGGGGTATTGCATGTCTTTTTCTATTTTTTGTGAGATGTCAAATGATAGTTGACCTGCTCTTTCATCACTAACATTTTCTGCATCTACCATTACACGCAATTCTCTACCAGCCTGTATTGCATAGCATTTGTGGACGCCATCAAAGCTAAGGGCTAGTTGTTCTAGTTCTTTAAGTCGTTTGATGTAGCTTTCCATTACCTCACGACGAGCCCCCGGCCTTGCACCGGAGATAGCATCACAAGCCTGAATGATAGGAGAGATCATGGAAGTCATTTCAATTTCGTCATGGTGAGCACCAATAGCATTACAGACTACGGGGTGCTCCTTGTATTTTTGGGCTAGCTCCATACCGATGATGGCGTGAGGCTTTTCTGGCTCATCAGGCCACACTTTACCTATATCGTGTAACAAGCCCGCGCGTTTGGCTTGCTTGGGACTAAGGCCTAGCTCTGATGCCATTGTAGCGCATAAATTGGCTACTTCACGGGAGTGCTGAAGCAGGTTCTGTCCGTAAGAGGATCTAAACCTCATTCGTCCTACCATTTTGATCAGTTCAGGGTGTAAGCCATGGATTCCAAGATCTATTACGGTTCTTTCACCTATTTCAATGATCTCTTCTTCAATATTCTTTTTTGTCTTAGCTACAATCTCTTCGATCCTTGCAGGGTGTATTCTGCCGTCAACCACAAGGCGGTGTAAAGAAAGTCGTGCAATTTCTCTGCGCACCGGATCAAAGCCAGATATAATGATGGCCTCTGGTGTGTCGTCTACAATGATCTCTACTCCGGTTGCGGCTTCAAGTGCTCTAATGTTTCTGCCCTCTCTACCAATGATCTTGCCTTTGATATCATCACTTTCGATGTTAAATACAGAAACACAGTTTTCAATGGCGTGTTCGGTAGCAGTTCTCTGAATAGTTTCGAGAACGATCTTTTTTGCATCTTTGGTAGCAGAAAGCTTGGCTTCTTCCAGAATATCCTTAATAAAAGATGATGCACGAGTTTGTGCTTCATCTTTTAGAGATTCTACCAATTGTTCGCGGGCTTCTTCTGCTGTAAGATTCGATATTTTTTCAAGAATGGATACTTTCTGCTGATTGAACTTGTTAAGCTCAGCTTTTTTCTTGTTTACTACTTCAAGCTGGGTAGAGAGGTTTTCTTTTAGTTCATCCAGTTCGGTCTCTTTTCTCTTTACTTGCTCAAATTCTTTTGAAAGGTGTTGCTCCCTTTGCTTCAGCTTATTCTCATTGGAGATAATCTGGTTTTTCTTTCGGGAGGCATCTTCTTCGAACTCTGCTTTGAGTTTTAGGAATTTCTCTTTAGCCTCCAATATTTTGTCCTTTTTGATGTTTTCGGCTGAAAGCTCAGCTTCTCGGATAATACTTTTAGCTTTTTCTTCGAGCTCCTTTTCTTTTCCTTCGTTGACCTTGCTCATTAAGGCCCGTCCTATTACGATACCAATACCAAGGCCTATAACACCTGCTAGTATTAAATAGATTGAATCTGCCATTACTCTTTTTAGTTTAAAAGATTTAAATGAGCTGTTAGGCAGGTTTTGTGGAATAGGCTTTATTGTATTTCTGAAATACCTTTGCCCAATATATTACTAACTCCCCACGTAGGGGATAATGATCCCTTAATTCCTGAGCTAACACTCATGATTAAAAGATGCAGCAAAAGGTGATCAGAACCGGGGTTTTGCCTTATAAGGCTTGATTGATAATGCTATTTAAATGATTGATTTTTTCAAGCACACTTTCATCTGTGTCATATTGCTTTTCATCCAACTCCATTTTATCAACTAAGCAATCAAAAGCTACCATAGCTAGAAGATCTTGTTTATCGTCTATCCCAAATCTTTCTCTGTAAGATTTTATCCTTTCATTAATCTGCCTGCCTGCACTTCTCACCCTTGCTTCGTCCTCAGCCTTCACCTTCATAGGGTATTCTCTGTCAGCAATTTTTATTCTTATAGAAAGTTCGTCCATATGGAGCGGTATTATTTACTTAAGTGCGCTATACACTTATCAATCTCCTTTATATAATCGTCAATTTTCCTCTTCAGTTCAGAAGTATTGCCTTCTCCTGTATCTATTTCGTTTACAATCTTACTAATTTTAATCTTATTTTGAAAGCTACTGATTTGCTCCTCCTTGCTCTTCACTAAACTTCTAAGTTCGTCGTTTTCACTTTTTAGCTGAGAGACCTCCATTTTGAGGGTTTTGTGCTCCCCAACCAGAAGATTTATTTTGCGCTCCAACGACAACAAGTTAGCTTTTAGCTGTTCTTTGTTCATAGTTACTTCCTGATTATTGCACCAAGGTCGCTTTCAAAAGAAGACATTAATTTAGTCATTGTTTTGTCGATAACCTTATCGGTTAAGGTCTTTTCTTTATCCTGAAGGATGAAGCTTATGGCATAAGCTTTCTTATCTTTATCAATATTCTCTCCTTCATAAACGTCAAACACATTGATAGAACGTAAAAAGCGTTGCCCATTGTTTTGAGCAATTTTTCGGATTTCTTCGAAGTTTACTTTTTTGTCAATAACCAATGAAAGGTCTCTCCTCACTTCAGGGAATTTAGACACTTCTTCATATACTATATTATTATTTGTCTTCTTCAAAAGCAAGTCCCAATCGATATCTGCATAAAATATTTCTTGCTTAAGCCCTGTTTTCTTCGTTAAAGCTGCATTTACTTTTCCCATTTTCACGAGTTCTTTGTCGGTGAGAAGCATTTTCAGACCATAATCAAAGGGGAAATCGTGAGTGACATCATTTTTTAATTCTTTGCTAAGTAACCTGCTGACCACAAGGTTTACAATATGTGAAAGGTCATGAAAAGCTACTTTTCTCGTTTTGTTGATCCAGTTTTCATTTTCAATGTGTCCTGTCATATAAATGGCAAGCCTATTGTTTTCTATATAGTCACCTTCCTTAATTGAGTAAGTTTTTCCAAATTCAAAAAGGCGCAGGTTGGTTTGCCTTCTATTGATGTTATGCAAAGCAACCTCAAGGCCTGAATACAACATGCTTTGCCTCATTACACCCAAGTCTTCGCTCAGTTTGTTGAGTATAACTACGCTATGCTTCTCATCCAGGTCAGCAGCTTGCTCCGCATATGACGGTTTGGTGAGCGAATTAGTCATAACTTCGTAAAAGCCGTTGCTCACCAATAGTTCTGTAATTGACTTTTGAGTTTTGTTCCTGTCTTTAGCAGGAAAGTCTGCGAGATAATCACTCTTTACAAATTCAGGTAGCTCTACGTTATTGAAACCATAAATTCTCAATATTTCTTCGATAACGTCAGCCTCTCTTTGTACGTCAACACGATATGGTGGAACTGAAGCTATGAATGACTCATCTGACTCCTTTTGAATTTTTATATCGAGTAGGTTAAGAACCTCAAATACCCTGTCTTTTTCAATATGTTTTCCGATGAGCCTGTCAATATTTTTGAACTTAACAGGGACTTCGAAGTTTTTGATTTTTTCTGGGTAAAGGTCTATAATTTCTGAACTGATCGACCCTCCAGCTAATTCTTTTATCAGTGTAGCAGCTCTTTTTAGTGCATAAACTGTTATTTCCGGGTCGGTACCTCTTTCGTACCGGAATGAAGCATCAGTTTTGAGTTGGTGATGTTGTGCTGTTTTTCGTACGTAATCTGGTGAGAAGTAGGCGCTTTCGAGGAATACGTTCCTGGTGCTATCCTTAACTCCTGATTTTGTGCCTCCAAACACACCTGCGATACACATGCCTTCACTTTCTCCATTGCAGATCATTAGGTCAGTACTAAGTAGCTTTCTTTCCTTTTCGTCGAGTGTAGTGAAAGTGGTTTCCTGAGGTAATGTTTTTACTATTACTTTTTTACCCTTAACCTCATCCGCATCAAAAGCATGAAGAGGTTGACCTATTTCATGAAGCACAAAATTCGTGGCATCAACTACATTGTTAATAGGGGTAATACCAATTGCTTCTAATCTTTGCTTTAACCAGGAGGGAGACTCTTCTACCTGCACTCCACTAATGGTTATACCTGAGTAGCGAGGGCAGGCTTCAGTATTTTCGACGATGACCTCAATGGTATTGTCGGTGTTGTCAATTTTGAAATCATCCACCTTTGGCCAAAGAACTGCCGTGTTTAAGGCAGCTTTTAAGTCTCTGGCGACTCCAATATGAGAAGCTGCATCGGCCCTGTTGGGAGTCAAGCCTATTTCTATAACAATATCGTCAGTAAGATTGAAGTACTTCGCAGCAGGTGTTCCATTTGGAAGATCTGTATCAAGTACCATGATACCATCGTGGCTTTTTCCAAGTCCAATTTCATCTTCAGCGCAAATCATACCTTCGGATACTTCTCCTCTGATTTTAGCTTTTTTTATTTTAAAAGACTCATGCCCTTCAGGGTAAAGTGTAGCGCCAACCGTAGCCACAACTACTTTCTGACCTTGTGCTACATTTGGAGCTCCACAAACAATTGGAGAAGGGTTGTCGCCGCCTATATCAACAGTAGTAACGGATAGCTTATCGGCATTGGGATGCTTTGTGCAGGTTAGTACTTCGCCAATAACCAAGCCCTTTAAGCCACCTTTTACCTGTTCGAAATTTTCCAGCCCCTCCACTTCTAATCCGGTGTCTGTTAATAGTTTGCTGATTTCCTCAGGTGACTGATTTATGTTTACATAATCTTTAAGCCAGTTTAAAGATATCTTCATATGTATTTCTTTATTTTTTATCCTACATGCAGCGAGTTACTCCCTGTTACTCTTAGCTTTTTCTTACTGAAAGGGCAAAATTAAACATTTCCTGCTTTTAAGGATGGTGAAAGCCAACTTTTTGCAATGTGCTGTTTATGAACCTCTGAAGTGTCTGTTAGATTGTGTTATACCATACTTTACCATATCAGTATCATTGAGCTAGTGGTCATAATTCTTTTCACCAGCCAAAATAGCTACATCCAGAAGGTTTTC
Organism: Fulvivirga marina; assembly: GCF_016775155.1. Taxonomy (GTDB): domain Bacteria; phylum Bacteroidota; class Bacteroidia; order Cytophagales; family Cyclobacteriaceae; genus Fulvivirga; species Fulvivirga marina. The sequence continues at coordinate 238,787 of NZ_JAEUGD010000053.1, forward strand.
CCGAGGAGGTAATGGACAGCTATATTCACTGCTGTATGCGCAGTAAGGGTTATATGCCATGTTAAAGTCAAGCAAAATACTGTTGCCGCTATCATGTGATATGTCCAGGTATCTTCCAGCTCCATAGGTCTCATCGGCACTGGTGGCGTCTCCGAAAGCCAAGAAAAGCAGGTTTTCCTGGACATTTTCCAAAATGAGTAGTTTTTGTTGCTGACCATCAAGGGTGAATGTGGCATAGCCGTATTCCAAATACTCTTGCTGCTGATTGTCGCTAGTTGCTAGTTTGCGGATTTTTTTATCTTCTATAGGGTCAAATCGTGCTTTTATTTTGTACCTAAGGTCAGGCTCAAAGTATGTTAATCCCTTGTATTCAACACTATTTTGACTAAATGGAGATTCACTGTTGTTTCGCATGAAACTATCCTGCTCTTCTCTCTCTTGCAGGATTTTTTTATGGTATTCTTCGGGAGACTCTTCACCTTGTAAGGTGTAAATGATAATTGTCAGAATAATAATAAAAGCGCTGCCGTAAATGATCTTATTTCTGCTCATAATCTAAAGCATATTTTCGTCTGCAAAGCTAAAGTAGCTATTATCAGTGAAAATGAGATGATCCAGAACTGGGATTTCTAGTAAATCTCCGGCAGTTTTCATTTTTCTTGTAAGGTTTATGTCTGCCTTACTAGGTTTTAGATTTCCGGAAGGATGATTGTGAATCAATATGATGGAACAGGCAAGCTCCTCCAGTGCAGATTTGAATATGATTTTTGGGTCGGCCACTGTTCCTGCTACTCCACCACTGCTTATGAGTTGCTTTTTAATTACAGTATTGCTTCTGTTGAGCAAAAGGGTCCAGAATTCTTCGTGCTTCATATCTAGCAGTTCCGCCTTGATAACCTCGTATACGTCTTCTGAGCAGGTTATCTTAGGCTTTTTGATGCTTTGGGAGTCTTTCCTTCGACGGCCAAGCTCCATGGCGCTGACTATACTAATGGCTTTGGCTTCACCAATACCTTTGAACTTCATCAATTCCTTAACGGATAGCTTGGCAAGGTTGTTTAAGTCATTTCCTATGTGATTGAGTATTGCCTTGGCTACGTCGACAGCACTCATGGAAGGGGTGCCTGAGCCTATGAGAATTCCTATGAGTTCTGCATCTGACAGTGCGGATTTACTTTTTAAAAGCAGTTTTTCTCTGGGACGGTCTTCTTCTGCCCAGCTTTTTATGTTTAAATATTCTTTGGTCTTGCTCATCACTGGAAATTAATAAAAGCGAAGAAGAATTATTTTTAAGTCAAGGGCTACAAAATAGTTCTTCAAGCTAAAATTAATGGAGAAATACCCTGGCATAATGGGGATGGCAAGGGGCTGATTTATCAGGCTTTGAGATGCTGAGGATGCATCTTTTTAATTACATATAATAAAAAAGCCTTACTCTTAAAAGTAAGGCCTTTAAGATTTTAAAGTCTTATTTATAGGCTGTTTACCAACTTAGTCAATTTAGACTTGTTATTGGCAGCTTTATTTCTGTGTATAATGTTCTTCTTTGCTAGTTTATCTAGCATCGACGTTACTGTTTTCAGTAATTCCTGCGCCTCTGCTTTATCAGTAGTATTTCTCAGTCTCTTTACAAAAGTTCTTGTTGTTTTGTGCTGATACTTGTTTCTTAATCTTTTGGCATTATTAGATCTTATTCTCTTTAACGCTGATTTGTGATTTGCCATATCTGATATTTATTCGACTTCTCTTTAATTTGGTCTGCAAAGGTAATGCTAAATCTTATATTTGCAAAACCTAAATTATGAATATTTTCTTCCGCAAATGTATTTAACTTTAATCAAATACTAATTACTTCATTTTGAAAAAAATTGTTCTGTCCATTCTGGGACTTGTTTTAGTCTTTTCTACGGCTGCGTCTATTTGGGGGTTTTATGCACATCAGCAGATTAACAGGATAGCTGTTTTTACTCTGCCTATTGAAATGATTGGTTTTTATAAGCATCATATTCAGTACATTACGGAAAATGCTGTTAATCCGGACAAGCGAAGATATGCGGTGGAAGGTGAGGCGCCACGTCATTTTATTGATATAGATGTATACGGTGACAGTGCTATATACAAAATGCCAAGATATTGGAAAGATGCTGTTGAGAAATATACAGAGGATACTCTTGTTGTTTATGGAGTAGTGCCATGGCATGTTAATCAGATGAGGTATAGACTTACAGATGCGATGAGGATTGGCGATGTCAAAGCCATTTTGGTGCTTTCATCTGATTTGGGGCATTATATTGCCGATGCCAATGTCCCCTTACATACTACAAAGAACTATAATGGACAATTGACAGGACAGCACGGTATCCATGGGTTATGGGAGTCGAGATTACCGGAGTTGTTTTCTGCTAAATATGACTTCTTTGTGGGTAAAGCCAGGTATATTGATAACCCTCAATTGGAAATATGGCAGGGGGCAGTGCGGGCGCATGAAGCACTGGATTCTGTGCTATACTTCGAAAAGGAGCTGACTCGAATCATAGAAAGCGATAAAAAATATGCTTTTGAGACCAGGGGTAGGAATACGGTGCAGGTATACTCTCGTGATTTTTCAAAAAAGTATCATGAAATGCTCAATGGCATGGTAGAGCGGCAAATGCGGAGGGCCATAGAAATGGTAGGTAGTTTTTGGTATACCTGCTGGATAGATGCAGGGCAGCCTGACCTGGATAAGTTCAGAAGTTTTCAGTTTAGTGATGAAGAGCTTAAGAAACGAAAAATTGAGCTTGAGGAATGGAAAAAGAAGAAGATTGAGTCAAGACAGCACGAAAATAATTAACTCCCGTAGGTATATTAATGTACCTACGGGAGTTAATTGCTTCATTTTTCTTCTAAAGGATAATAAACTTCAGTGATCCATTGGGCTGTGTCACTGACCTTTTCTGGATCAGTTATATAAACTTCGTAAGGGTATCCGGCTATTTTCAGGTCCTTATTTTTTATATACTTACTTACCTTTTCATGGGCGAGGTGCAATTTGTCATAGTTTCCTTTATGTGTTGCTTTGACCGCTTTGCCTCCTGGTGTCTCTCCAATTGTTATGGACTCGTGTTCTATGATTGTGCCCTTCGGTACAGGAAGACCACAGATTATCACCATATTGTTTTCATCAAATGATTTGTAAACTGCCAGTGGAGCACCCGACATTTTAAGGCTGGAGGTTTCTGCCTCCTGCATAAGTTGTTCATACAAAGTTCCCATAGTTGAGCTTATGGCCTCCATATTAGATGGGGCCAAGGAGGCTTCCAGGCCTATATACGTTACGGGTTTCACATCTACAACTGAAACCATTATGTCTTCAGTCTCTGTTGGTTTTGATTCTATATAGGTTTTAAGGCTGGATAATCCTTGTTCATAATCAGGACCCAACATGGTTTCCAAATCAAAGAATATTCCAAAAACCGGAGCTATGCCATGCAATTCTTCCTCGTAAGTCCAGGTTACCTTTGAGGTACCATCTCCAACATCTTCAATAATAAGACGGGCATTAGGTTCTCCTGGGTAGTCGCCAAATGCCATCCTGCTATTTACCATTTTATTTTCTTCATTCTCAACAATCCACATTGAGCCGCTGCCAACTTCTTTGTGTTCACTTACCCAACTCATTTTGGTGCCAATGCCTGTTTCAGGCCCATCATAATTATACTTCGTATTCGGGTCTTTGGTGAACCATGGAGACCATTTGTTGAAATTTTTATAACTATTAAGTTCATTATATATCGCTGCGGGGCTTTCATTGATTACTATTGAACGTTCTAAATAATATTTGTCTGGCCCAGACAAGTATAATATTATACCGATCAGAATAAGTATACCCATTAGTACGCCTATAACTTTTAATGCTTTCATAGTTGTGTTGGTTTAGTATGTTATAGAAGTAATTTAGGAAAAAGGTCAGAAAAATAAACCATGTTGGGTTCTACTTTCAGATGAATTGGTTTTTTAGTAAATTGATATACCATCAAAACTCAACCTGTTATGGAATCCAAATCATCAGCAAAGCTCCATATTTCTGAGAAGTATGGGCTGTTAATTGCGTTAGGGCTGATTGTTTTCTTTTTCGTTATGAGGCTCTTTGGCTTGTTGTATGTGGTTGAATTACGAGTAATGAATATCGCTATAATGGTTGCCGGTATTCTTACGGCAATCAAAACACTTAAGAGAAAATCGCCTGAAGAATTCACCTATTTTAAGGGTATGGGTACAGGTGTACTGACTGGTATAATCGGTTCTATTTTATTCGGGCTGTTCGTATTTTTTTATGTATCCTTTGTTGATACCGATCTAATGTTAAACATTGTAGAAAACGAGCCTATGGGGAGGTTTATGAATCCATACATAGTTTCGGTGATAATCGTAGTGGAAGGGATCGCCTCTGCGTTGTTGGTTTCTTTTGTTACTATGAATTATATGGATCCAACCAAGCTTGAGTGAGAAGATGAAATAAACTTTAGTTGCTCATTCCAAATAGCAGGGCAATTTACATTAGCTTTGCATCTATGAATTATTTATCAGTAGACAAACTTTCGAAATCCTATGGAGCGAGAGTACTTTTTAAGAACATTTCATTTGGTATAGATCAAGGACAAAAGGTTGCCTTGGTAGGGGTGAATGGTAGTGGAAAATCTACGCTGTTAAAAATATTGGCAGGGTTAGATGCTCCGGATACGGGAGAGGTTGTTTTGGCGAACGACATTAAGCTAACTTACTTAGGACAGCAGCCTGATTTTGAGTTTACTCAAACAGTTCTTGAAGCGGTTCTTGATAGTACAGATGAGTTGCCTCTATTGGTGAAGCAATATGAAGAATGTCTTCTGAAGAGTGAGACTAACCCCGATGCAGCTGATAAGATTACTTCGCTTATCTCAAGAATGGATGAGTTGGATGCCTGGAACTATGAAGGGCAGGTGAAGGAAATATTGGGGAAACTTGGTATATCTGATTACCAACAGAAAGTTGGGCAGCTATCCGGAGGGCAGAAGAAGCGGGTTGGTCTGGCCAAAACGCTGATTGAAAAACCGGACCTGGTTATTCTGGATGAGCCTACAAACCACCTTGACCTTGATGCTATTGAGTGGTTGGAAGAGTACCTTTCTCAAAGTCAGATGGCGATCATTATGGTGACGCATGACAGGTACTTTCTGGAAAGTGTAACTAATGAAATCATAGAGCTGGATCAAAATCAGATTTTCAAGTATTCTGGTAATTATTCTTATTTTCTTGAAAAAAAATCAGAAAGAGAAGAACTGCAACTTAGTGAAAAAGAGAAAGCTAAAAACCTATATAACAAGGAACTGGAATGGATTAGGAGACAGCCAAAGGCTAGAGGCACCAAGGCTAAGTACAGAATAGATGCCTTTAAGGATGTTAAAGAAAAGGCGCACCAAAACTTTGAAAATCAAAAACTGGAGCTTGATGTGAAGACAAGGAGGCAGGGAGGCAAGGTACTGGAGATGGAAGCTATATCCAAAGGCTTTGGAGAAAAGCAGCTTTTTGAAAATTTCAGTTATACCTTTAAGAAAGGAGAGAGACTTGGTATAGTAGGTAAAAATGGTACAGGTAAATCTACATTTCTTAATATACTAACAGGGCAGACAAAACCGGATGCAGGTGAAGTCTCAAAAGGAGAGACAACGGTTATGGGGTACTACCAGCAAAAGGAACCGGAATTTAAGCCTGGTATGAAGGTTATTGAGGTAGTACAGGAAATAGCTGAAGTGATTACCTTATCTGATGGTAAAACAGTAAGTGCTTCCAAGTTCTTGACATTGTTTAACTTTTCGCCGCCTGCTCAGCATGATTATGTAGATAATCTTAGTGGTGGAGAGAAAAGAAGATTGCAGTTACTTTGTGTATTGGTCAAAAATCCAAACTTCCTGATTCTGGATGAGCCAACCAATGATCTTGATCTGATTACCTTGAGAACACTTGAGGATTTTTTGAGCCAGTTTCAAGGGTGTCTGGTAATCGTTTCTCACGATAGGTATTTCATGGATCGCCTGGTAGAGCACCTGTTTGTATTTGATGAGGGAAGGGAGATAAAAGATTTTACGGGCAACTATACTGTTTATAGAGAGTGGCTAAAGGAGCAAGAGGTTTCAAAACCGGAATCTAAAAAAGAAGAGTCCCCAAAAAATGAGAAGGTGAAAGATGATAGCAAGCGCAAAATGACGTATAAGGAAAAGCGTGAGTTTGAATCTCTTGAAGGAGAACTAGAAGAGTTATCAGGTAAGAAAAAGGAGTTGTTGGGCATGATAAACTCTGGAGAGCAAGACCATACTAAGCTTATGGAATGGGGTGAAGAGCTAAAGAAAATTGAGGAAGCCATTGATGCAAAAGAGCTACGATGGCTAGAACTATCAGAAATGGAGTAACTATAACCACTTTATTTCAATTACCTTCTCAGGTGAGGCCACTGTTGAGAATTTAGCATTGTCTGCTTTCTGTACTACTAGCTTGTTTCTTTTGGGGTTAGCTATTTCTTGTGATATAACCTGTGTTCTATCCTTTTTATGAAATATAACCGTATTCATACCAGTAATATCAAGTTCAATAGAGTTTGATGAGGTGGATACTTCTTCATGAGACTGTATTACTTTCTGTTGATTGAGGATGTGTAGTATTTTTCTTGCATCAGGCACGCCATACCCCAGATAATTGTTAGGGTAGGGATACAAATGAGAAGCTCTTTTGATGGTTTCTATAACTTCTTTGTTGTTCAAACCTGGGTATTTTTGGATGACTAAGGCTATTAATCCGGTAATCACAGGAGCGGAGAAGGAGGTGCCACGACCGGAGAAACAGGCGATTTCCGGTTTTACATATGGTAAACCCTCAGGGCCAACTGAACTGTACCTTTGCCTTTTCCAATGTAGAAAGCCAGTGGCTCCCACGGCAAGAATGCCTTCAGCATCAGCAGGGATAGAGATTACACCAAAGTCATTTCCCCCATCATTACCAGCTGCGATCACCAAAATCATATTCTTTTCCCTTGCTGCGATGGTTGCAGCTTGTGTAATAGCAGATGATCCATCAATGTCTTCTGGGAGGTAGTTTTCCTTCGGATTGTCATATCCTGTGGAGTAACCTAATGATGAGTTGATTAGTCTTACGCCCTGATCATGCATCCATTCTAAAGCTGCGATCCAATAGTCCTCTTCTCCTCTGTATTCTTTATCCCCTTGATCAGTTCTGGCAAGGTAATACGTTGATTTAGTAGCTAATCCGTAATATTTATTAGATGCTTTGCCGTGCCCGCCTATCAGTTTCCAAACTTTGGTGCCATGATCATCATCATACTTTCTTGTACCAATGAAAGGGTTTTGAACATTTTCTTCAATAAAATTATGATATGAAGAAGAACTAAAGTTCTTGGATAGGCCAGATAGGGTCTCTTCTTTATCGGCATCTAGAAAGCCTCCATCTATTATCCCAATTTTTACGCCTTGCCCATGTAATCCCAGTTTAATTAATGTATCTGCGTTGAGTTGCTGCAGGGCGTAAACCTGGTCTGCTTCAGTGCCGGAAAAGTGGGAGTGAACTTTTAGCTGGGTGTTGACAGCCTGAATTTTGTCTACAAAGTCGAGGCTTTGGAGTAAGGGTATTTGATGGTTTTCTGTTATTATGCTTACCGCGTTTAGCCATTTTGACTGGTGAATGATATGGAAATCAAGGGAATAGAGGCTGTCGAGATAATTTTTATTGAGGGGATGGTCATAAAAATCTGTTTCGGAAGGAGCTATTGTGGTCATTTTGTCTTTAAAATATATCCAGTATTTTTGTTGAGCCCCTGCTTCGAGCACCAAAAGCAGTATAAGAATTATGTGAAGGTGGAATTTCCTCATTAAAATAAAACTACGTTTTTTTAGGTTTAAAGTAAAGGTTCAATAAACCATTGTTGTTAAGAGGAAATCTCGAAATGAAATGTGAAATTCAGGTATCTCTAATACTTACTCAGGTAGGGTGAGAAAATCAGGGTGAAAAATGAAGTAAATTCCACGTAACAATTAAAAACAGACTACCCATGAAATATACTCCTTTAGGAAAAGAGCTTTATATAGAAAATAGGAAAAGGTTGGTGAATGAAATGAGGACGAATGCTATTGCAATTTTTAACTCTAATGATATCATGCCTACCAATGCTGATGGGACCATGCCGTTTAGGCAAAATAATGACCTGTATTATTTGTCAGGTATCGATCAGGAAGAGAGTATATTAATTTTATGCCCGGATTTTCACGACAAAAGGCTTCGTGAAATCCTTTTTCTGAAGGAAACCAATGAAAATATAGCCATTTGGGAGGGACACAAATACACTAAGGAGGAGGCTGCAGAAACCTCTGGGGTAGAGAGAATATTTTGGCTGTCTCAATTTGAAGGGGTGTTTAATACACTAATGGCTGAAGTAGAACATGTATACTTGAATACCAATGAGCACATAAGAGCTGATGCAGCTGTTGAAACAAGGGATGCACGCTTCGGGAATTGGTGTCGGGGTAAATACCCTTTACACAAATATGAACGGTCTGCTCCTATTATGCACAAACTAAGGGCAATAAAGTCTGAGAAGGAGATTGAAGCGATGCAAGTGGCATGTGATATCACTGAAAAAGGATTCAGGCGTGTGCTCCAGTTTGTAAAGCCTGGAGTAATGGAGTATGAAGTAGAAGCTGAATATATCCATGAGTTTGTGAGGAACCGTTCACGTGGATTTGCTTATATCCCCATTGTTGCTTCTGGTTTTAATGCTTGCGTGCTACACTATATTGAGAATAGTAAAGAGTGCAAGGCTGGGGATGTTCTTTTGATGGATGTGGGTGCTGAGTATGCTAACTATAATGCTGATATGACCCGTGCCATTCCTGTAAGCGGTAAGTTTACCAAACGACAAAAGGACGTTTACAATGCTGTGCTTCGTGTAAAAAGAGAAGCCATGAAAATGCTTAAGCCCGGAAATGTTATTCCGGAATACCAGAAAGAGGTAGGCAAGATTATGGAAAGTGAATTGCTAGGACTTAAGCTTTTGGATAAAGCTGATATCAAAAAGCAAAGTCCTGATAACCCGGCGTACAAGAAGTATTTTATGCATGGTACTTCACACCATATAGGGCTAGATGTGCATGATGTTGGTAACATTTATAGAGAAATGCAGCCGGGGATGGTTTTTACAGTTGAGCCAGGTATATACATTAGGGAAGAAAACCTTGGTATAAGACTTGAAAATGATGTTGTCATTACTGAAGATGGACTAAATGATCTGATGGGGAATATCCCAATTGAGGCTGAAGAGATTGAAGATCTGATGAATAGCTAAATGCATCTGATATTCAATTCTAAAATAGTACATTTGAATACATAAATCTGACCGTTCAGGTAATAGAGAAGTGTAAATTGAGTATTTATGGCTAGATTTCGATTAGGTCATAAAACTCAATTTATCATGTTAAAAAATCTTTTTAAGATAGCCATCAGAAATATTCTGAAGGAAAAGGGCTATAGTATTATTAATATTCTCGGCCTGGCTATAGGCATCATGTGCAGTATGTTCCTTGGACTTTACATCATGGATGAACTTAGTTATGACAGGTACCATGATAATGCTGACAACATCTACCGAGTAGTTTCTAATATCAAAGAGCCTGATAACTCATTCACATGGGCCATTGCCCAAATACCAATGGCTGATGAGTTAAGAGACAATTATCCTGACGTAGTAAATGCGGTGCGCTTTTTTGGTTTGGGGAGAAATCTGTACAAATATGAGGACAAGTCGTTTTATGAAGAGGATATTTTCCTTGCTGATTCAACTGTATTTGAGATGTTCTCCTACCAGTTTATTGCGGGAGACTCTGAAACTGCATTAGATGAACCTTATTCAATAGTAGTTACAGAAAGCATGGCCATTAAGTACTTTGGGACTATTGACTGCCTTAATTTGTTGCTGACAGATCAGGATAATGATCAGTTAAAAGTTACAGGCGTAATTAAAGGTGTTCCTGCTAACTCACATTTCAGGTTTGATGCACTTATTTCGCGTAATTCTGAACCGGATTATCAGGGGAGTTGGGGTAATTTTGGCGTCTTTACCTATATACAACTGCCTGGAAGCTATCAACCTGCAAATTTTAAAGGCAGCTTAGATAAAGTAGTTAAAGATCATGTAGATCCCATATTTGAGCAGTTTAAAATTAGTATCAACTACGAGCTGCAAAGAATTACTGATATACACTTATATTCAAAAATTCAGGATGAGGCTGAGGAGGGGGGTGATATTTCTTATATCTATATTTTTGCCGCGGTAGCAGTTTTTATGCTGGTTATAGCCAGTATTAACTATATGAACCTTGCTACTGCACGGTCAACACAGCGAGCTAAAGAGGTAGGGGTAAGAAAGGTCATGGGAGCAGGAAAAGGGCAGTTGGTTAGTCAGTTTATGATAGAGTCGTTGGTGATGAGTTTTGTGGCTCTGGTGATGAGCATGCTTCTGATTTATATTTTTCTTCCTGCTTTTAATAACCTTGCAAATAAACAAATTGAGATCACTTACCTCTTTCAAAGTCAGGTACTACTGATACTTGTTGGCGTGACATTCATTATAGGCATCATTGGAGGAAGTTATCCAGCCTTTTATCTGTCAAGATTTAATCCGGTTAATGTTTTAAAAGGCAAACTGTCGACAAAAGGAGGTAATGCCATACTAAGGAAAACACTTGTGGTACTGCAGTTCAGTATTTCCATATTTATGCTTATTTCAACACTTGTAGTCTTTGATCAGCTTAAGTTTTTAATGAACAAAGACCTGGGGTTTGATAAGGAACAGGTGTTAAGGTTTGAAATGCCTGATGATCAGATGCAGGCTGGGTATAACGGTTTTCGTCAAAAACTTCTAACTAACCCCAATATTATTAATGTAGCATCGTCATCGTCTACACCCGGAAATAATGTTAATAAGGTTATTTTTAATGTAGAAACAGAAGAAGGGGAGATGAATGAGCGTGGAATAGACTTTTTTGTGGCAGATTTTGATTTTATAGAAGCTATGCAGATGTCTATTGTAGAAGGTAGAAATTTTTCGAGAGATATACTGTCAGATACCTCTTTGGCGGTGCTTGTGAATGAGTCAATGGTTGATAGAATGGGGTGGACTGAACCTTTAGGTAAAAAATTTGATATCCCTCAAAGAGGAGGTGAGGTGGTGACTAAAAAAGTTGTAGGTGTTGTGAAGGATTATCATCAGAACTCTTTATATGATGAAATAGAGCCCTTAATGATTATGTACGGTGAGGGAAATTACTATGGATATGTTAAGCTTCAAACATCGAATATATCTAAAACTGTGAATGAGATTGAAGCTATTTGGGGACAAACTTTTATTAACAAACCTTTTGAATATAACTTTCTTGATCAGGATTTTGCTTCGCAATACACATCTGATAAAAGAAGAGGCGATATTTTTACCATATTTTCTTCGTTGACTATTGCCATAGCCTGTCTCGGTTTGCTTGGACTTACAGCTTACACGACGGAGAGGAGAACCAAGGAAATTGGCATCAGAAAAGTGATTGGTGCAAGTGTGAAAAGTATTGTAGCCTTGCTTTCAAAAGAATTTGTAGTACTGGTTTTGATCGCTACTGTTATTGCTTTTCCTATAGCCTGGTATTTTATGGATACTTGGTTGCAAGCTTTTGCATACCGTATTGAACTTAGGAAAGAAGTACCAACTTTTGTGCTTTCAGCAGGAATAGCACTTTTAATCATTGTATTTACAATGAGCTATCATACAATCAGAGCGGCAATTTCAAACCCTGTTAATGCACTAAAAGACGAGTAAACGTGAATAATAATCTTCGTTGTTGAGGAAAGCTTCCTCAACAACGAAGGTTTATTTACGCATTAGCCTCTTGGGATAAATCAGGTATTTGTTTTACAGTATTAAAACCCCTCCAGTTATGCCTGTCCAATATCATCTTCTGATATTTTGTTAGTACCTTCCTGAACAAAATTGTTGTTTTTACATGTTTCCCTGCAAACCTTAATATACAAGGCTATTGAGGAATATGTTATCATTAAAATAGTTGCGAACATTGTTTTTCTTATATTAGTTTAATAATAGTAAATCGAACTAAGTACCAGAGAAAATGAAGCATAGCGATATATTAAATTCTGATAAAGCACCAGAGCCAGTAGGTTTGTATCCTCATGCTCGAAAAGTGGGAAATTTACTTTTCCTATCCGGTGTGGGGCCTAGAAAGAAAGGAAGTAAAGAAATTCCAGGGGTAACGCTGGATCAGCATGGTAATATAACAGCTTACGATATTGAAGCGCAATGTCATTCTGTTTTTGAAAATGTAAGGCATGTATTAGAGGCGTCAGGGTCAAGTTGGGATAAGCTTATAGATGTTACTGTTTTTTTGACGAATATGAAGAATGATTTTAAAAAATATAATGAAATATATGCCCAGTATTTCGAAGAAAACCAACCTTGTAGAACCACGGTTGAGGTTAATGCCTTACCCACTCCTATTGCCATAGAGCTTAAATGCATAGCGTTAGCTGAATAAGATGAAGTGTCTTAAATAATGTTATTGAATTTAAAAGCTGGATTTTTATTAATTGTTATATTTTGTGCTTTTGATAGGCTTTCCGCAAATGGGCATGATGGTCTTGATTCATTGTTAAGTGTGTGGAGGAAAGCGCAGGCGAATCGTGAGTACGTCCATGATACCAATACAACCCATTTGTTAAATAATATTTCGCGTAGCTATTTATATGACAACCCGGATAGTGCACAGTATTTTGCCCGGTCGGCTTATAAGTTAGCTGTTGACCAGGGGTTGAAGTCTGGAAAGGCTTGGGCTCTCAATAATCTGGGCTCATCCTACTATGTTAAAGGCTCCTATGATAAAGCCCTTGAGGCTTATTTGAAGTCCTTGAAATCCTTTGAGGAGATTGGTAATTATAATAGGGTACTTTGGGCAAATAATAATTTGGGGTTGATTTATATCGCTCAGGGACAGTACGATGCTGCCATCCGGGAATATCAAAAGATAGTTCAAGGGAAGGCTGTAAAAACGGATAGTTTGTTGCTGGCAACTGGTTATTTTAATCTAGGGCTGGTCTTTGATCATAAAAATGATTCCAAACGGGCTGTTAATTATTTGGAAGAATGCATTGATATAAGCCAAAGGAATGGTTTTGATAGGATGGAGGTTATGGCAACTAATCTGCTTGGAGAGATTTACCTGCATGCCAATGATTATAATATGGCTAAGGAACATTATAGTAGGGCGTTGAATGCCAGTTATGAGGATAACTGGGAAAATTGCTTTGCACATGCTGGTCTGGCCAATGTTAATTATCAGCTTGGACTATATGATAAGGCAATTAGCCACGGACTTAAAAGTCTAGAATATGCAAAGAAAATGAAGGCTAAATGGGATGCTCAGAAAGTATTGAAGGTGCTCTCTGAAACTTACGCAGCACAAAATGATTATGAACAAGCCTATAAGTATCATATACTTTTTAAGCAATATAGTGATAGCCTCAAGTCGGTGGATAGTGAAAAAAGGATCAATGAACTTTATTTGCAGCAGAAGGAAGATGAAAATCTTCAACTATTGAAGGAAAATGAGGTGAATAAGCAGGTTATTAAAAGTAACAAATTACTCAATTTTTTTGTGGGGTTTGTAGCTCTGTTTATGATCGTGCTGGCCTACCTCATATTTAGAAGTAACCGTTTAAAATCAAAACTGAATGAAGAGCTGCGTAAAAAAAATGTTAATATCGACCTTCAACGGCGGCAAATATCGGATCAAAATGAGATACTGGAGAAGATAATCTCCGATAAGGATAAATTACTTTCTATAATCGGGCATGACTTGAGAAGTCCATTAGCTTCGATAATGAGTACCTTGGAAGTAGTAAGGATGGGCGTACTTACCGCGGAGCAACAAGAGGATGTGTTTAAAGGACTGCACAATAAGGTTATTATGGTTTCGCATATGATGGATAACCTGCTGAGTTGGGCTGTTAGTCAACAAATGGGAATGGTTGTAGATTTTGATAAGGTAAATGTACCGGCAACGGTTGACCAAGTGTTAGCGGTTGCCAATTTTTTAGCAAAAGACAAAGGTGTTATTATTGAGCATAAAGCCGAGTCAGTCTATGCTAATGCTGATGTTAATCACGTACGAGTCATTGTTCAGAATATCATTGGTAATGCTATTAAATTCACCTACAAAGGTGGGAAAGTACGAATTTTCTACTCATTCAGTGAAGATTATATCATAATTCATGTCAAGGACTCTGGTCTTGGGATGAGTAAAACAAAACTTGATAGGCTTTTTAATCAGGTAGGCAAAGGGGTGTCTGCCATGGGAACTAATAATGAAAAGGGTACAGGAATGGGATTAATGCTTGTTGGACAATTTATTAGGGAAAATTATGGACGAGTTGAGATAGAAAGTGAGGAAGGGAAAGGTACAGAATTTAAGGTTTACCTTAAGAAGTACTCAAAAAAGGGTCTTGAAGTAGAATCAAATTAAAAGCCATACAATCATTTTGTAAGGCTCTTAAGTTCTTATTTAGAAAGGATGATCAGACGGAGAAACTCTCTCCGCACCCACAAGTTCTGGTGGCGTTGGGGTTAATAAATTGAAACCCTTTACCATTAAGTCCATCAGAGAAGTCTAGTGTTGTTCCCAGTAAGTATAAGAGGCTTTTTTTGTCTACCAGTATTTTCACACCTTTATCTTCAAAAACTTCATCAGAAGGCTCTATTTGAGCATCAAATTTAAGATCATACATCAACCCTGAGCATCCTCCACCTTGTACCAGTACCCTGATGTTGTGGTCAGTTGATTTCCCTTCTTTTTTTCGAAGTTCTATTATTCTATCTTTTGCTTTTTCAGTTACATTAATCATACTATGCTAATTTAAGCTACAGGATTCAAAACAACACTGAATACCGTAATGGTATTAGAGTCACGCCCGTAGTAGAATTTATCTAAAGCGTCATATACGCTGCTAGCTCTAAAATACGAAGTATTAAGTTCTTTGTTACCTTTTGCATTCCATTGTATGGTATAAGAACTCTCTTTTTCTTTGTAGTGCTCTACGTAATCGAGCATCTTGTTCAAAGCATCAACTTTATCAAACCCTATGACCGAATGAAAAAGAAATGATTGACTGTGTCTCGGATTTATAGTTATGAGGTCAAGTTTTACTTTGCCATCAGTATTACTATATTCAAACATCAGATCATTGTCACTTAGGCCAAGGTAGCTTTTTATTTCCTTCTGTATTCTCGCTGCTTCTACATGAATATCGCTGGAAGTATCCATTATATAGAATTAAGTTCTGTTACTTTAGAATAAATTTAAATTAAAACTTTCCTAAAAGTCAAAAAGTTTCAACTTTTGAGCAAAGTTAGTCAAATGACAGACAAAAACTAAATAATGAAATATGCTAAAAGTTGAACATATAGGAATAGCCGTAAAAGACCTGGAGTCTTCAAATATGTTGTTTCAAACACTATTTAATAGTAGACATTATAAGATTGAAAGTGTGGATTCCGAACACGTAAATACGTCATTTTTTAAGATTGGAGAAACTAAGATCGAGTTGCTTGAAGCCACTGATCCTGATTCAGCTATCGCTAAGTTTATAGAAAAACGAGGTGAAGGTATACATCATATAGCTTATGAAGTAGCTGACATTCATTCCGAAATGGAACGATTGTCAAGAGAAGGATTCACCTTGCTGAATGATAAACCTAAAAAGGGTGCAGATAACAAACTTGTTTGTTTCCTGCACCCTAAGAGTACCAATGGTGTTCTTATCGAATTATGTCAGGAAATTACTTCTGACGTTTAAAGCTCTTGAAGGTTTTTGGTTCGGTTTTTCCATACTGGATAGAATTGTAGTGCTTTAACTTTTTCTTGCCTACCCTGGTTTTGTACTGGGGTCTGGGCCCACAAGCAGATAAAAGTATAATGCCAACTACCAAAAAACTTACAAATTTCATTATAGCTTTCATACCAATGTTTTAATAGCGTCGCTTTATATATTAATATAATGGGTATAGCGGTTTGTAACCGGCTTTGTTACTTATAATAAGATTACGCGTACCTTTGCGCGACGAAATGCATATAGTGCCGATGAAATTAGCATAACAAGTATTATGGAAAATAGAAGAACAGAAATAAGCGATTTGGGTGAGTTTGGACTAATAGATAGGATAAGCCAAAATTTCACCTCTTTAAATAAGGAAACGCAACTAGGAATAGGGGATGATGCAGCAGTACTTAATAGCCTTGGTGGATGTACTGTCGTTACTACTGATATGTTACTGGAGGGTGTTCATTTTGACCTGTCCTTCACTCCTTTGCAACATCTAGGATATAAAGCAGTGGCGGTCAATATTTCGGATGTTGCAGCGATGAATGCTATCCCAAAACATATTACAGTCAACTTAGGGTTGAGTAACAGGTTTTCAGTGGAGGCTGTAGATGAATTTTATAAAGGGGTTAAGGCAGCTTGTGAGGATTATAATGTAGATCTTATAGGAGGCGATACTACATCTTCAATAAGTGGACTGATAATTTCTGTTACAGCTATGGGTATAGTTGGTCAGGATAAAGTTGTCAAAAGATCAGGAGCAAAGGATAAAGATGTGATATGTGTGACTGGAGATCTGGGTGCAGCTTTTATTGGTCTTCAGGTTTTAGAGCGTGAGAAACAAGTGTTTATAGCTAACCCCGATATGCAGCCACAGTTGGATAAATATGATTATATTGTGCAACGACAATTAAAGCCTGCAGCAAGGACAGGAGTAATACACGAGTTTGCTGAATTAAATATAGTGCCCTCGTCCATGATTGATGTTTCAGATGGGCTGGCGTCGGAATTACTTCATCTTAGTAAGCAATCTGGTGTGGGGATGAGAATATACGAAGATAAACTACCTATTGATAAGCAGACTTATGATACAGCTGTTGAGTTGGGGCTTGACCCTACAACAGCAGCTCTGAATGGAGGGGAGGACTATGAGCTTCTTTTTACAGTGTCAATGGAAGATATGGAGAAGCTCAAGAAGCACTCCGATATTCATTTCATTGGTTATGTTCAAAGTTCTGATAAAGGCAATATAATGGCTACCAAAGGTGGTAATGAGGTGGAAGTAACCGCTCAGGGATGGAGTCACTTTAAAAAGAAATAAAACCCTTTTTAAATAATGGTTGAGCCTTGGAAAGGCTCAACTTATTTTAAAGCTCATTAGTCCTCAGGGTAAGGAATAAATAAAAAATTGGTGAAGTCGTTGTCTACAACAAACAAACAACAAAACTCATCAGGATCTTTGTAAGCTTTTTTAAAATCGTCAATACTATCCTTACTCACAATTTCCCGCTGAACAAACTCGTCTAAATACGAGGCATTGTAATTCCAGTTTACAGCCAGTTCTTCTTTGCCAATTAGCAACTGACCTATGGGCAGGTCTATTTTTGAAATTGGGAAAATGGGGTAATCAGAAAACTTTCTTTTCCTGATTTGATAGGATGCTTCCTTGAGTGTGTCCGCCACTACTACAAAGTCTTCGGAGATCTGTCCCAAATATTTACCGTTTAATTCAGGATCGTTATCCATAAAGAAGTTATTTTTTTAGATTTAACAATATGTAATGTTACAAACTTTTTTCTGCACAGGCTAGAGTTTAGTTACAGCGAAGTTTATTTATTAACCTAAGTCAAAACCAATTTCTCAAGATGAATAAATGTATCATTTTTTTATTTGTCCTTATCTTTCCTGGGGCTCTTTGTGCTCAAAATTCTGAAAAGCAATTGATAGAATCTCATGCCAGGCGAAAAGCGTTAGAAGAAGAGTCTATATTGAAAAACTATGCTGCCAGGAATGTAGGGCCGGTAGTGCAAGGAGGACGGATTGTGGATATTGCTGTAAACGAAGGTAACCCAAAGGAATATTATGTGGCATATGCTTCCGGTGGTGTATTTAAAACAACTAACAGAGGAATAACTTTCTCACCTGTTTTTGATGGTCAGGATGCTCTTGGTATTGGAGATATGGCATTAGCTCCTTCTGACAATAATATATTGTACGTAGGTACAGGCGAAAACAATAGTAGCAGATCAAGTTATGCAGGTTCCGGAATATACAAGACCACCGATGGAGGGAAAACATGGAAACACTTGGGGCTGAGTGATACCCAGCATATAGGAAAGGTTGTGGTTCATCCTCAAAACTCAGATGTTGTGTGGGTAGCCTCTGTAGGGGCACTTTATACCCACAATCAAGACCGTGGAGTTTATAAAAGTACTGATGGGGGAAAGACCTGGAGTAAAACGTTATATGTCAATGACAGTACAGGGGTCATTGACCTGGTAATTAATCCGGCTAACCCCGAACAGCTGTGGGCCAGTGCTTGGGAAAGGACCCGAAAAGCCTGGGATTTTAAAGGTAGTGGCTCAGGGTCAGGAATTTACCGCTCTGATGATGGAGGGGAGACATGGAGAAAGACGATGGACGGATTTCCTGAAGGCGAAATGGTGGGGAGGATTGGACTAAACGTTAGTGTTTCCAGTCCTAATATTATTTATGCTTTTTTGGATAATCAGGCTACAGTTAAGAAAGAAAAAAAGAGGAAGGATGAGGGAAAACTTGAATTGGCAGATTTTAGAGGCATGAAGATACAGGACCTTCTTAATCTGAATAATGAGAAGTTAAATAAGTTTTTGAAAAAAAACCGTTTCCCGGAAAAATACAATGCTGAGCTTGTAAAAAAGGAAATCAGACAAGGTAAATATAAACCACTGGCTATAGCCGAATACTTTGGGGATGCCAATAATGCATTGTTTAATACGTCAACGGTTGGAGCAGAGCTCTACCGTTCCGATGACTATGGCGATACATGGAAGAAGATGAATAGCTATGATCTTGAGGGGGTTTACTTCACTTATGGTTACTACTTTGGAGAGGTTCGGGTAGCTCCTGACGATCCTCATCAGGTTTATATCTTTGGAGTTCCCTTACTAAAATCTAATGACGGAGGGGTTACGTACGCCAGACTTGATACTATTGGAGATGTTCATGTAGACCATCAGGCGCTTTGGATCAATCCCAAAGATTCGCAGCACCTTTTACTAGGAAATGATGGAGGGCTTTATGAGAGTTATGATGAAGGAGCAAACTGGAGGCATATCAACAACATGCCGGTTGGACAGTTTTATACTGTAAATGTAGACATGGAGTATCCGTATAACGTATATGGAGGACTCCAGGATAACGGCACTTTGGTAGGGGCATCGAATTCTGTACCGAATAGGACAAAGCATTGGGAACAACTTTTTGGAGGTGATGGGATGTTTGTTTCTCCTGATCCAAGAGATAATAACTTAGTATATACTGGTTTTCAGTTTGGTAATTACTATAGAGTAAACCGCAGAGAGAATGATTTTACAAAAATTACCCCCCAGCACAATATAGGGGAAGATGTGTTAAGGTTTAACTGGCGAACTCCTTTACTTCTGAGCAAGCATAACCCGGACATTATTTACATAGCTGCGCAAAGACTCTATAGAAGCCTGGATAAAGGAGATCATTGGGAGTCTATAAGCCCTGATCTTACCGAAAATAAACCTCAGGGGAATGTTCCATTTTCAACTATTTCAACGGTCTCCGAATCGCCAATTAAGTTTGGGCTGATATATGTGGGTACAGATGATGGAAATATTCATGTAAGCAAGAGTTCGGGAGGAGAGTGGACAAAGATATCAGATGGTTTGCCAAAAGGAAAATGGGTAGCTAGCGTTTTTGCATCTCCACATGATGAAGGTGAGGTTTATGTCACTTTAAACGGTTACCGAGAGGATGACTTTAAAACCTACATCTTTATGAGTACAGACTATGGTAAAAGTTGGGAATCATTAAAGTCAAACTTACCTGAGGTTGTAGTTAATGATTTAATTCAGGATCCTGTTAATCCAGACTTGTTGTACCTTGGTACTGACCATGGTACATATGTCAGCTTTGATAAAGGAAGTTCATGGGTGATATTAGGCCAGATACCCAATGTTGCGGCTTATGACTTGGTGGTTCACCCTAGAGAAAATGAGCTTGTGGTGGGTACGCACGGAAGAAGTATTTATATTGTTGATGTCAAACCATTTCAGCAGGTGGCAGGAAATGTTGATGTACCTGTAAAAGTTTTTTCGGTTGATACATATAAGTATTCTGAAAAATGGGGAAAGAAACAGTATCCCTATCTGAAGTCTTTTGAGCCTCAAGTGAGTATTCAATACTATATAGGACAAATTGCTCAAAATGTTAGAGTAGAGATTTATAATGAAAATAGCGATCTGGTTAGGGTAATTGAAGATCAGGGCTTTGTGGGATTTCACAGCGTGATGTGGGATGTGAAAACATCTTCCTATGGAAAGAGCAAAAAGAGGGGGGAGCAGAAATGGAACTATGCTACTAAGGGGATATATACAATAAAAGTTATCAGTGGATCAGAGAGTGATGAGATCAATCTGGAAATAAAATAAGTAAAATCTCAGGCATTAGGAGTTTCTTTTTAGTGTCTGAGCTCAAAGTTTACTTGTGTTTTAACCAATCTTTGGCAAATGCCTGAACGTCAGGGAAAAAAACTTTGAATTCACCCTCAAATTCATCGTAGTGATGTTTCAGGTCATTTACTGCCTCATCCATTTTAGATTTAAAAGTGGTTCTTCTAGCCATACCTGAAAGTGCGTCATGAATGCCATTTGTGTTGGCATAGTTTAATAACCAGTTATGCTTAATCATGTAAGGAAGCATATGTTTTACTCCCTTAGGAAGTTGGTTTTCATAAGACTGTATGAGCTCATATATATATTGAGCATAATCCGTCAAAGGCGAATTATGAAAGTCGGTCCAATTGACAGCGAGAAAATGATCGTAAAATATGTCGACAATTACTGCTGCATAATGTCGGTACTTCCCCCAAAGTCTCTTTTTGCTTCTTAGTACTACTTTATGGTGATCAGTATATTCATCTATATTTCTATGTAGAAGAATGCCAAGCTGAATATCTTTGCTATAGACCTCATAAGATTTGCCCTTTACAAAATCGCCAATAAAATTTCCTACGATTATTTCTTCATTATTGCCTGATAAGTATAAATGTGCAAGAAAATTCATAGTAACTTTATTAATGTGGGAGTTTACACTTTAGGAAGACTGAATCAGGTTTTGAGTCAGGTAATCAAAGTGATATTAAATATATAACAGAATATAGCTGGGCAATGTGCCGCATAATACGTAATTTATAATAAACGAACACCTATTGGGTTGATTAATTAAAATCAAATATATTTAATGTCTCATTTTAAAATTAATAGAAATGAAGGATAATCCACATTTAAACATCCTGGTACAACTGGCCAAGGTAGATGGAGAAACCGATGACGCCGAACTTGATCTTATACGTCAGATTGGAATATCCAGTAATGTTAGTCCCGAAGATATTGATTCTATTATCAGTCAGACTGCGGCAGAAGATACCATTCCCTCTTTAGTACATCTTACCAAGGAAGAAAAAATAGAATTGATGGCTAATCTCGTTTTGGTAATGAAAATAGATGGAAGGGTTCACAAAGAAGAAATGAAGTTTTGTCTTAAAGTTCTCAGGAAGCTAGGGTATGATGAAGATGCTCTTTTTGAGCTGGTATCAACAACACTTGTTGACCCCGAAATGGAAATTACTAAAGAAGATATTCAAAGACGAGCGGAAAGATACCTGAATAACTAATTCTAACTGAATTGATGTACCATGATGTCTATGGACAAGCGTTGTCCGATTACTTCAATAATGGCTTAAGTTCTCCTTTGATACTAAACAACGACTATGGTGATCCTGAAGAGATGCCCGTGGAGGTTTTTTTTAGAGGCGAGAATGATCTTACTGATCTTGAACAATTTGCTTTACACCTCTGCAGAGGTAAAACACTAGATGTTGGGGCTGGAGTTGGTGTACACAGTCTGATTTTGCAGCCGGAGCTAGATGTTACGGCAATTGAATTGTCAAGTGTTGCTTGCGATATCATGCTAAAAAGAGGGGTGAAGAAAGTGATCAGCCAGAGTATTTTTGAATGGCAAACTAATGAAAAATATGATACTCTGCTTTTACTTATGAATGGTACAGGTATTTCCGGTTTAAAAAATAACTTTAAGTTTTTTTTAGGTAAACTGAAAGGACTGTTATCTGATAATGGGCAGATCATTATTGATTCAAGCGATATCTCGTATTTGTATGATAAAGGAATGACTGCTGATAAATATTTTGGAGAGGTTTCGTATCAGTACAAATATAAAGATAAGCATGGACAATGGTTTCCCTGGTTATATCTCGATCAAACCACATTAATCCAAATAGCTATGGAGTCTGGCTTTGATGTCCAAATTGTGTATCAGGGAGAGGATGATGATTATCTCGCTGTATTAAAGCTTTTTTCATAATAGATCTTATCTTATATTGGTAATCTCATATCCAATTGTTAAAGCCACATGCAAAAGATATTTTTAGTCTCATTATTGTTCTTTGTAGGAGTAGCCCTTAATCTTCACGCACAAAAAACGTTCATACATTGCGGTCAGCTCATAGACGGGAAAAGTGATGAAGTCATGAGAGAAATGACCATAATTGTAGAGGGGGATAAAATTATAAAGGTTGAAAAAGGGTATGCTAAGGCAACAGAACAGGATAAAGTTATTAATCTTAAAAGCAAGACTGTTCTTCCCGGGTTAATGGACATGCATGTTCATATTGAGGGAGAAACCAGTAGAGATAATTATATCAAGAGGTTTACCTTGAATGAGGCTGATATAGCTTTTAACTCAACTGTTTATGCCAACCGTACTCTGATGGCAGGCTTTACTACCGTTCGAGACCTTGGAGGTAGCGGTGTAAATACGGCATTAAGAAATGCCATAAATGCAGGTAAGGTTAAGGGACCAAGGGTATTTTCTGCTGGGAAGTCTATAGCAACTACAGGAGGGCATGCAGACCCAACGAACGGATACAAACATGATCTGATGGGAGATCCAGGGCCGACCCAAGGAGTAATCAATGGAAAAGATGAGGCCAGAAAAGCAGTGAGACAGCAATATAAAAATGGTGCTGATGTTATTAAAATAACTGCAACAGGAGGTGTTCTAAGCGTTGCTAAAGATGGTTCGGGGCCTCAATTCAAAATGGATGAGCTGGAAGCTATTGTTGAGACCGCGAGAGAATATGGAATGATTACAGCGGCACATGCTCATGGCGCCGAAGGCATGAAAAGAGCTGTGGAGGCGGGTATAACATCTATTGAGCATGGAACCATGATGACTCCTGATGTAATGGATCTGATGAAGCAAAAAGGTACTTATTATGTGCCAACCATTTCGGCAGGTAAATTTGTTGCAGAACAGGCAAAAGTTGAAGGGTATTACCCTGCTTTGGTCGTGCCAAAAGCCCTGGCAATTGGACCGCAAATACAAAAGACTTTTGCTGAAGCATACAAACGAGGCGTTAAGATCGCATTTGGAACGGATGCAGGTGTGTTCCCTCATGGTGAAAACGGTAAAGAGTTTGGGTATATGGTAGAAGCAGGTATGTCACCAATGGAAGCTATAAAATCTGCTACCAGCGTGGCAGCTCAAATGCTCAAGGCTGATGACCTTGGATCTGTTGAAGTCGGCAAAAAAGCGGATATAGTAGCGGTTAATGATAATCCGTTGGAGAATATTCATACGATGGAAAATGTTACTTTCGTTATGAAGGGAGGGGAGGTTTATAAGTCTGAATAAATATTACTAAAGACCCTATAAGGAAATCATTCTAATTGGAGCAAGGGTTAATTGTCGTTGAGGAAATTCTTTTGCTTGTATTTATAGGTTAGATATGAAAGTACATCCCCGAAGGTATTGATGCCAACCATAACCTCTTCTGGTACCTGGCGACCGTTTAGCCTAGCTAATAAAAGCCCGTAGATACCATTTAAGCAGGCTTGAACTTCTTCTTTAATGATCCCATTGGAAAAGCTTATGCTTTCATCAATGTGAGGTTTTGCAGCAGAATATATCTTTTTGAAACTCTCATCTGATTTTTTAAGATCATTCATTATCTTGGATAATTGTGCAACATAATTTTGGACCTCATCTAAGTGTCCCTTTTCTTCTATCCCCTCAATTTTCATTTTTTCCATTATATCCTCATACCATTTGCTTATTTCCTCTTTGTTGCCATCTTCAGTTGGTATATGCTTTATTACATATTTTTTTATCTGCTCCATATCAAAGTCATAGACCCTGATCAAATCCTCTGTTTGGTACATATGAATAATGTATTCGGATATGTTGTTTCTTTTTTTATTTTCTGCAATATTCATGGATAGTAGGGGATAAATAATTAGTATTCTGCAATGTTAATTAAGTAGTAATAATTATCTACTTTTGCACTTTAAAATCAGGTGCTAAAATCTCTATGCGTAATATAATGAGCTGTTTCCTTTTGAGCAATTCATTAAAAGTATAAGCCTGATTGCCAGTTCAATATTTTTAAAATAACCTTGGATTGGAGTGTGAGATTGAGATTAAAGCACTAAGTGAAGAATCTTTTAGGAGAGGATAAATAGATGGATAATATAAGGAATTTTTGCATTATAGCTCATATAGATCACGGTAAGAGTACTTTGGCTGACAGGTTACTTCAGTCCACTGGTACGGTAGCTGACCGTGATATGCAAGACCAATTGTTGGATAACATGGATCTGGAGCGTGAACGTGGTATTACTATTAAAAGTCATGCCATACAGATGGATTATCATTTTGAAGGAAAAGACTATGTACTTAATCTTATAGATACCCCGGGACACGTGGATTTCTCTTATGAGGTGTCACGGTCCATTGCTGCTTGTGAGGGAGCTTTACTGATTGTTGATGCAGCCCAAGGTATCGAAGCACAGACCATTTCTAACTTATACCTTGCTCTTGAGCATGACCTTGAGATTATACCAGTACTTAATAAAATTGACCTTCCTAGTGCAATGCCAGAAGAGGTTACTGATGAAATTGTGAATCTGATCGGATGCGATCCCGCAGATGTCATCAGAGCAAGTGCCAAGGAAGGTGTTGGTATAAGTGAGATATTAGAGGCAGTAGTCAAGAGAATCCCAGCTCCGGAAGGAGATATTAATAAGCCCCTAAAGGCTATGATCTTTGATTCGGTATTTAATCCGTTTCGTGGCATCGAAGTTTATTTCAGGGTTTTTGACGGCACTATTAATAAGGGCGATAAAGTTAAATTCGTACATACCGGCAAAACATATGAAGCTGATGAAATCGGAGTGTTGAAATTAAAACAGCAACCGAAGCAGAGTATTAGTGCAGGAAATGTAGGTTATATTATTTCCGGTATCAAAGTAGCTAAAGAAGTTAAAGTGGGAGATACCATTACCCATGTAGATAATCCATGTGAGGCGGTTAAGGGGTTTGAGAACGTTAAACCTATGGTTTTTGCAGGTATTTATCCTGTAGATACCAGCGAGTTTGAAGAGTTGAGAGCTGCTATGGAGAAGCTTCAGTTAAATGATGCCTCACTGGTGTGGGAACCGGAGACATCCGCTGCCTTGGGATTTGGTTTCAGGTGTGGTTTTTTAGGGATGCTTCATATGGAGATTGTTCAGGAACGCCTGGAGCGTGAGTTTGATATGACGGTAATCACCACGGTTCCGTCGGTACAGTTCAATGCAGTGAAAACAGATGGTTCTATTAGGAAAATAAATGCACCTTCGGAGATGCCAGAACCTAATACCATCTCGCATATAGAGGAACCTTATATTCGTGCTCAGATTATAACAAAGGCAGAGTTTATAGGTAATATTATTGGTCTGTGTATGGATAAAAGGGGAATTATTAAAAATCAGGTATACCTTACTGCCGAACGAGTGGAACTTACATTTGAATTACCACTTTCTGAGATCGTATTTGATTTCTTTGACAAGCTCAAAACCCTTTCTAAGGGATATGCTTCCCTGGATTATGAACTTATTGGTTTCAGGCAATCGACAATGGTTAAGCTTGATATTGTGCTGAATGGTGAGAAGGTTGATGCTTTGTCGGCTATTGTTCATAGGGATAAAGCGTACGAATGGGGTAAGCGGTTATGTGAAAAACTTAAGGAACTAATACCGCGTCAAATGTTTGAAATTGCTGTTCAAGCTTCAATTGGTACTAAAATTATAGCCAGGGAAACAGTAAAAGCTATGCGTAAGAACGTACTAGCTAAATGTTATGGAGGTGACATAACTCGTAAGAGAAAACTTTTAGAAAAGCAGAAAAAAGGCAAAAAACGTATGCGTCAGGTAGGTAATGTTGAAATACCTCAAGAGGCGTTTATGGCAGTACTTAAACTTGATTGATAGTCATGGCAGATTCTTACATTATACTAGATGGGAAAAAGATAGCCAATGAAATTAAGGATGAAATAGCATCAGAGGTTAAATCCATAGTTTCTGTAGGAGGCAAAACACCACACCTTGCTGCCATACTTGTGGGCGACGATGGGGCTAGCCAGACATATGTTAATAATAAGATCAAGGCCTGTACAAGAGTTGGTTTTGAATATACCTTATTGAATTTTCCTGCAACTATTAGCGAGGCCAAGTTAATTTCAGAAATTGAGAGAATCAATAATGATGACGATATAGATGGGTTAATCGTTCAATTACCGCTTCCTGCTCATGTTTCCTCCGCAAAAGTAACAGAATGCATCCGTCCTGAGAAGGATGTTGACGGTTTTACAAACCTTAATTATGGACGGATTACTTCGAATAACCCTGGGTTAATGCCAGCTACACCATATGGTATACTTGAGCTTTTAAAAAGGTACAATATAGATATTAAAGGGCGGCACTGTGTAATGGTTGGGAATAGTAGGACTGTAGGTGCGCCTATGAGCATTATAATGTCCTACCATGAATATGCCACGGTTACAGTTTGTCATATTCATACACAAAAGCTGGAAGAGTTTACGCGTCAGGCGGATATTCTAATTGTTGCTACGGGGAAACCGGGCCTTATTAAAGGTGATATGGTAAAAGAAGGAGTAGTGGTAGTAGATGTAGGTATTACTCGAATTGAAACTGATGAAAATGAGCGAGGCTACTATTTAAAGGGAGATGTGGAGTTTGGTCAAGTTGCACCAAAAGCAAGTTACATTACGCCGGTACCAGGGGGCGTAGGGCCTATGACCATAGCTTCATTGCTGCTAAACACCTTAAAAGCTACAAGAAACGGAGCTGCACATTCAGCATAAGTTAGAATTTCTTATTGGCTTTTCTCGTTACAGATTCATATGTTTAAGGAACGTTAAAGCTGTTATGAGAATAATTATCATTGTACTCCTGTCTATAGTTCCACTTTTAACTGTTGCACAAAACAAACTAAGCACCAGGTCAAAAAAAGCAGCCGAATATTACTACCAAGCAGATAACTATCGGGTACGTGGACAGTACACAATGGCAATCCAGTTGCTTGAACAGGCTATTAATAAAGATGACAAATTTCATGAAGCCTATTTTAGATTAGGGATTATCTTTAAGGCCAAGGGGGAATTAGATAGCGCAGAGCGGTTATTGCTGAACGCGGATGAACTTAGTGGTAAGTCAGGGGCTGGGCAAGCATTTGAGTTAGGTGATTTATATCTATTAAAGGCAGATTATCAAAAGGCTATAGAGTATATCGATAGATACTTAAGTACCGGACCGAGGAATAGCCGAAGACTCGCAGACGCGAATAAGATAAAAAAAAATGCTCAATTTGCACTTGATAATATAGAGTTTGCTTCAGAGTTTAACCCGAGACCACTAAGTGATACGGTCAATG
This sequence comes from Fulvivirga marina, assembly GCF_016775155.1. Classification (GTDB taxonomy): domain Bacteria; phylum Bacteroidota; class Bacteroidia; order Cytophagales; family Cyclobacteriaceae; genus Fulvivirga; species Fulvivirga marina. Next base: position 266,759 of record NZ_JAEUGD010000053.1, read on the forward strand.
CTTTTCCTATGCAATATTTTCCTATTGTTACTGTTGATCAAAAGGCCATTATTTTTACTCGTCGTTTAGGAACTACTATGAATCATGATGAAGACCTAGTGATAAGTAGAAGGAATTCAGAGGGGCAGTGGGGGCCTCCAGAGTCTTTATCGGATAATATTAATTCAGAGTGGAACGAAGGAACCTGTACATTATCTGCTGATGGAAGAGTATTAATTTTCACATCATGTTATGGTAGAAGGGGATATGGTAGTTGTGATTTGTATATCAGTAAGAAGACAGGTGATGAATGGTCTACACCTGTTAACTTAGGGGGTAAGGTGAATTCGTCAGCGTGGGAGTCGCAACCGTCTTTATCTTCAGATGGGCGCATATTATATTTCATTTCCAATAGGGGAGGAGGTATAGGCGGTAGAGATATTTGGGTGTCGTATTTGGATGAAAAAGACCAGTGGTCTAGTCCTACTAATTTAGGGAGTTCTATAAACACTCCAAATGATGAAGTGTCACCTTTTATTCATCCTAATAATGTGACGTTATATTTTGCTTCAAATGGGTTGACAGGTTTTGGTGGTTTTGATATATTTTATACGGAAAGGAAAGGTACTAATTGGTCTGAACCCAAAAATATAGGCTACCCTATTAATACAAGCGCAGATCAGGTTTCTCTGTTTATAACTTCAGATGGTGAAAAGGGGTATTACTCCCATGAAGTAACCGATGACTCTAGTCAAAAAGGTAAACTGTATGAGTTTACAGTACCTGGGAATGCAAAAGTTAAATACAGAACATCATACGTGTCAGGGCATGTTTTTGACGCAAAGACAAAGCAGCCTATTAAAGCCGGGATTGAGCTTTATGATCTTAAAAATGAATCCAGGGAAGGTTTTGTTTATTCAGATTCCGTTACCGGAGAGTACCTTATGGTTTTGACGGAGGGTTCTGATTATGCATTATATGTGAATAAATCGGGCTATTTATTTGAAAGCTTGTCATTTGGGTATGAAATGAATGAGGATTTAAAACCTGTTGTGCTAAATATTTATTTGAATCCAATATCTGAGGGGGCAAAGGCTGTCTTAAACAATATCTTTTTTGATGTGGATAGTTACGCATTAAAGGATAAATCCAGAACTGAATTAAATAAACTCATAAGTTTTTTAAAAGCCAACACTGATACCCATGTTGAAATCGGAGGCCATACAGATAATACAGGAAGTGTTGAATATAACCTTGACCTGTCACTGAAAAGAGCCAAATCGGTCTATGAGTTTTTGATTGAAAGGGGTGTTAGTAAATCCCGTCTTAGCTATAAAGGCTACGGTCAATCGGCGCCTGCATTTTCTAATGATTCAGACCTTCACCGACAGATGAATAGAAGAATTGAGTTTCAGGTTATTAAGTAATATCCCCCGTTTTGGGGTATGTATTCTATTTGCTTCAAAACAATCTGTCGTTAATACTCTAAATTGCAGCAAAATATTGATAAAAAATTTTACCCTAACCAAATTTTATATTATGTTTGGATGTGATATATTTTAAAATTTTAACCTAAACAAAACAATATGAAGAAGTTTTTACTACTTGGTTTCATGTTGATGCTTACATTCGCATTTAGTGAATCGTGGGCTCAAGAACGTACCGTATCCGGTAAGGTTACGTCCATTGACGATGGCACGGCACTACCCGGAGTTAACGTTGTGCTGAAAGGTACGACTACGGGTACCGTCACCGATATCGACGGTAACTATAAACTTTCGGTGCCGTCTGGGGAGGGAACTTTAGTATTCTCTTTCATTGGATTGGCTACAGAGGAAATAGCGATTGGTACCCGTTCCATAATCGATGTGCAAATGTCTCAGGATGTTACACAACTATCTGAAGTTGTGGTTACTGCCGTAGGAATAGAGAGGCAAGCTAAGGCACTGGGGTATGGTGTTGAGAATGTAAAAGGTGAATCTGTTCAACAAGTTTCTGAACCAGATCCTTTAAGAGCTTTGCAAGGTAAAGTTGCAGGTGTGAACATTTCAGGTTCTAGTGGAGCTCCTGGTAGTGCTACCAGGATTACAATTCGTGGTAATTCATCTCTTTTAGGTAATAATCAGCCGTTATTTGTTGTTGATGGTATACCAATGAATAATAATACTAATGCTAGTTCGAATCAACTTACTGGGGGTGGTGCTTATGGTAGCCGTATTCAAGACTTAGACCCTAACAACATTGAATCTATGAACGTGTTGAAGGGTGCAGCAGCAGCAGCTTTATATGGAACAAGGGCTGCTAATGGTGTGGTTGTCATTACTACAAAGTCAGGGTCTGCAAAAGCTTCTAAGAAGGGGCTTGAAATTTCTTATAGCACTTCTTACGCCATAGAAAAAGTAGCGAATTTACCTGACTATCAAAATACATATGGTACAGGAACAAACTTTGCCTATAGTCAGGTAAATGGTTCTTGGGGAGCACCTTTCATTGGAGCAAAATCATATGCAACCTTGGATAGTATTTCACATTGGTATAATGGTGTTATCGGTTTTGAAGAGTTTTGGGGGACAAATGTTCCTTATCGTGCTTACCCTGATAACGTTAAGGATTTCTTTCAAACAGGAAGTCTTTTTGAAAACTCAGTGAGTGTTTCTGCTGGTAATGAAAAAGCAGCTCTAACGGCTGTATTATCACGAACAAATCATGATGGTATTGTTCCAGAAGCCAGTTTTGACAGAACAAGTGTTAGTATTGGTGGGCAAGCACAACTAGATAATGGTTTTAATATTGGTGCTAATTTGAGATATACTAATTCTGTTCAACATTCATTTCAGGGTGGTGCCAATAACGCTATAGGTAATGGTTCTGCTTTTGCAAGAACACTTTATCTAGGGCGTAACTGGGATTTACATGGTCAGCCTTACCAAAATCCATTGAATAATTCAAGTCAATTTTTCGTGGCTACTTCTCAGGCGGATAACCCGTTATGGTCTGTAAAAAATGCAGGTATTGATTCAAATACAGATAACTTTGGTGCTGCATTTAATATTGGTTATGACATTAAAGATTGGCTTAATGTCTCATATAAAATTGGTCTTAACGGTTACACCCAAAGACAAAGTGAATATTTTAGAGCAGGTTCAAGGGGTGCAGGTGGTTCAGGGCAGATCTTGGATTATGATGTTAGATTTCAGGAAGTGGAGTCTAATTTTATTGTTTCCGTTACAAAAGATATCAATGAGGATATTAGTTTTAGAGGTTTAGTTGGCCACAATGTTAATCAGCGAGTGACAGATGCACAGGCATTCACAGGTACTGGTTATGTTGCGTTTGATATAGATGATATTGATAATACTAATGCAGTAGTTCCTTCAGGAGGAGATTTTGAAAAAAGAAGGTTATATGGTGTTTTTGGTGATGTGACTTTTGGCTACAAAGATTATGTGTTTTTGAACTTAACAGGGCGTAATGATTGGAGTTCTACTTTGCCTAAGGATAATAGGAGTTTTTTCTACCCAGCGGCAAGTTTATCCTTTCTTATAACAGATGCACTTGATATCAATTCAAATATTTTGAGTTTTGCTAAAATAAGGGCATCATACGCTGAAGTGGGATCGGATACTAATCCGTACCAAATAGTGCCGGTTTATTTAACTAATGCTAATGGTATTAATGCTACGGGAGCAACAGCTATGCCTTTTGTAGGAACAGCAGGCGCAACTCTTTCAAATATAGCAAGGGATCCAGGCTTAAAACCAGAGAATACACAAGAAGTCGAAGTGGGGCTTAATACGCAATTATTTAAGAATAAGGTTGGTATTGATGTTTCTGTGTATGAGCGCAATAGCGTGGATCAAATTGTTCCTCTGGCAATTCCTTCAGAAACTGGCTTTACCTCATTCTATACTAACATTGGTAAAGTGAGTAATAGAGGTATTGAATTAGGCTTAGACCTAACCCCGGTTTCTTTAGATAATGGCTTCACTTGGAATTTATATGGTACATTTACTCATAATAGAAATGTTGTTGAGGAGTTAACAGAAGGTACGGATGAAGTTGTTCTGAGAAATACATTTACAGGTTCTATTCAGGCTGTTCATATAGTTGGTCAGGAGTATGGTTTGTTGAGGGGGTCAAGGGCTGCTCGCGACGATGAAGGTAATTTGTTGATTGATCCTACAAACGGCCAGTTGATAACGGATTTAACTCCCGGAATAATTGGTAACCCAAACCCCGATTTCATTGTGGGACTTACCAATACATTTAGATGGAAGGGAATTACATTATCTGCAGTAATTGATTGGAGGCAAGGAGGGGATTTGTATTCAGTGACAAATCTATCTATGCTAGGAAGAGGTGTAACTGCTGATACTGAGGATAGGGAGGTTAACAAAATTATTCCTGGTGTATATGGAAACCCACAAACAGGGGAACCATTGCGAGACGAGGGGGGGAATAAAATCCCTAACCAAACTATGATAGAGGTTAACTCACTATATTTCGGCAATACTTTTGCGATTAATGGTTTGGAAGAATTTTCAGTGTGGGATGCTACTGTTATTAGGTTAAGAGAAGTAACCTTATCTTATCAGTTTCCTAAAGCTTTGTTAAATAAAACGCCTTTTGGTTCTGCATCAATAGGTTTTACAGGTAGAAACCTTTGGTTTAATGCACCTAATTTCCCCGAAGCCTCAAATTTTGATCCTGAAGTTAGCACATTCGGAGCTTCTAATGCTCAAGGCTTTGAGTTTACAGCCCAACCCTCGACTAGGAGATACGGAGTTAAGTTAAGCGTAACCTTTTAAAGAAAATTCTAATGAAAAAACATAGATATATATATGGATTAATGACAGTGTTTCTTTCAGCATTGTTGTTGATGGGATGTGAAAAAGATTTTTTGGATATTAATGAGGATCCAAATAACCCGACAAGTGTCCCCGTTAGTCAGTTGCTTTCTTCTGCTCAAGTGAACATGGCGGAATGCTTTGGGAATGGTACGGATGGCCTTAGCGGTCATGCCGGAACTGTTATGCATCATTTTGTCCAAAGAGGAGCGATAAATGATTATGGTTTGACCGGAGGAGATTTTCCTATTGTAGTTTCATGGACAAGTTTATATGCAGGAGCATTGACTGATTTGAATATTGTTATCGAGCAAGGGACTGTAGAGGAAAAATGGGCAAATGTTGGAGTTGCTCAGATATTGAAAGCTTATATTTTGTCAACTATGGTTGATGTTTGGGGAGATATACCTTTTTCAGAGGCTAATCTAGGTTCTGAAAATATTGCACCTGCTTATGATGATGGTGCTTCCGTTTACGCGTCATTATTTCCAATGATAGATGAAGGTATTGCAAACGTTAACAAAGGAGGATCTCCTAATGGTGATTTGTTCTCTACCGATTGGATTCAGGTAGCTAATAGTCTAAAGTTGAAGCTCTATAATAATATCAGGTTGGTTCAGAATGTGACCGCTGATGTGAATAGCTTGATTACAGCTGACGGTTTTCTGGCTAATGATGGAAGCAATGATTTGGAGTTGGATTATGGTTCTTCATTTGCTCCCGAAAATAGAAACCCTGGTTATGTGCAAGAGTGGTCGGCAGGAGGAGCTTTCTTCTATATCGACCCTTATTTCTTTGAAATAATGCGAGGTCAAGATAGTTTTGGACACGGAGGGATAGATTTTGGCATACAGGACCCTAGAATACCTTATTATTTCTTTAACCAATTACCTTCTAGCTCAACGGATGGGGATGCTGAAAACCCTTGTGCGTACTGCCCTTCGGATGCAGGAACTTCGTTTCTATCTATTTACTCATACTCCTTTAATATTGATCCTAATGAAGGTTTTGATCAAGGTAGAAGCCAGACGGTTGCTGGGTTATACCCGTTAGGAGGTAGATATGACGATGGAGAGGGGGGAATAGCTTCTAATGCCTCAACTTTATTAGAAGGTCAGGTAAGTGGAAATCCAACAATTCCTCACCGATTGCTTAATTATTATGAGGTTCTTTTTATAAGGGCTGAATTGGCTGAAGCTGGTGTAAGTACGGTAGATCAAGATGCTAGAACTCTGCTTGGTATGGCAATTGATGCTTCATTTGCAAAAGTAAATGAGTATGCTGCAATTGCAGGAGCTCCTGCAATTTCGAATGCTGATAGGGATGCTTACAGAGTGGCGGTATTGGCTGCATATGATGCAGGAGACGGAATGGAGGTTATAATGACTCAAAAGTGGATTGCTAGTTATGGTAATTCGTTAGTGTCTTATGCTGATTACAGGAGAACAGGTTTTCCTAGGTTACACAATGGTAATACTGACGCTTTATCTGTTACAGTGCAAACACGAGATTTTCCTGTTTCTTTCCCGTATGATACAGATAATTTGGCATTAAACCCCAATGCCCCTTCACAAAGGATTATTGCGTTAGATAAAGTTTTCTGGGATAATTAAAATCAAAGAGATGAATAAATTATATAAAATAATATTAGGATTGCTATTCGTTACAGTCTTTTTTGGCTGTGAAGACGAAGATGCTCAACGTATACCGGATTTTGAAGAGGGAGTGAATGTAAGGTTTACATTTCCTGACCCTGCATTAACCTTATTTAATTTTGATGATTTGACTACTGCAAAAATTCGCTATAATGTCTATTCTGAATCGTTGGACAATATAACTAGCGTTTCTCTTCAATACCAATATTATGATAGTGAAGAGGACTCTACTTATACTAAACGAGAAATTAGATCTTATACTCCGGCGAGTTTTGGTGACGGACAGATTATCGGTGAAGAGATTACGGCGTCCGAATTGGTATCAAATTTAGGCCTTACACTAGATTCTTTAAGTGGTGGAGATCAGTTTCTCTTCTTTAACTATATTACCGATATCAAAGGTAGAGTGTATCCAGATACAGTTTTTACTTATGATGATACAGATTATCTAAATGTGACACCCAATGTCTTGAATGCGTCTGCTACAACAAGTTTTACTACCTCCTTTTCTGCATTGGTAGGTTGTCCCGTAGTTGCTCCATTTACTGGAACGTACGAGCTGGTGCCAGTTTCTGGTCAAGCGGATCCATTTAATCAAGATGATTATATATTCTCTCCAGGTGACGTAACCGTTACTTCAACCGGTCCAATATTTAGAACTTTCAATTTTAAATATTATTCCGGAGCAACTTATGATTTTGAAGTAACTTTTAATTTCACATTGCTATGTGGAAATACAGTTGTCCCTACTACGTTTACAGGTATTGGCTGTGGAGGTGGAATAACTTTTGGATGGGAAGGGCTTGGGACTTCTACTTTTGATCCAAATGATGACAGTGAGTTACTCATAGAGATTAATGAAAATTTATCTTCAGCCTGTGGGATTCCTGGGCCAGAACCTTTGACATTCAAATTGGTTAAGAAGTAATTTTAACGAAAGAATTTTCTTTCCAAATTAGATAAGATATGAAAAAATTATATAATTATTTGTTGATAGGTGTGTTTGCCATTCTGGTAATTTCCTGTGTGGACGATTTTGAAGATGCAAACCCACCTAGATTATTAGATGCTCCAGAACTGACGGGTACCCAAAGTGCTGATACTGTTTCTGGTGGGGATGAGGTTAGTTTTACATTAGTGGTTTCTGATGCTCCTGCGGGTATCGATTCTGTAAGTGTTGCAGGTCCTGATGATGCGCCTATTTTTACTAGCAATGTGGCAGGTCTCCTAGGTCAGACTAAGGGAACGGTAGAAGTAAAATATACAGTTCCTTATACTGTAGTGGGGGGATTCGAGGTGACAGTTTCAGTATGGGATAGTCAAACTGATAGTAAAGGTAAGGATGCCAGTAAGAGGTTTGATGAGACTTTTGGCTTAGTAGCTAAGTATGCTTTTGATGCCCCAACATTTTCAGTATCTACTAATGACGCGGCACTTGATCATAATGATTCAACTAAAGTTACTATCAATATTACAAGTGCTCCGGCTGGAATAGGGCAAGTACTAGCTTTTTCGAGTTTGGGAACTATCACTCTTTCTGAAGAAGATATAGTGGCTGCTGAAGGAAACGAAAGCGGTATTATTACGGGTATGCTTTATGCTCCTGAAAAGGAGGTAGGTACGGCTACGATTTCTGTGAGTGTAATTGATAAGCTTCAGAAAAGAGAGTCTAAGGGGAGTAGTACAGTGGATATTAACTATGTTTGTACTGCTCCAGATTTTAGCATAACTAATGTTAGTGATGTTAATACTACCTTAAACGGCTCAGTGGATTTTGATCTAGAAATTAACTCAATTACAACGTGTGGAATTGATACAATTACATTGGAATTGATTGATGATACAGGAGCAGAATTAGGTGAATTAACCTACTCTAATGATAAATTAGACTCTCTAATTGCGGGTACTCTTGTCTCAATGCCGGTGGTGTATGATGCTCCTGCAAATGAGAGGGGAGTTGTCGATGTTGTTATAACCGTTATTGATGAGGATTATCATGCGTCCGAGGAAAAACTTCAAATAACTATTATTGGTTGTTCAGCACCCGATATTTCAGGTACGTATGATGCCGTTAGTTCAGGAACCTCAACTGACGGATGCCCTGCGAATAACCCGCTTGCTGGTTTTGTCGGAACTGTTACGCTTTCGGCTGCAGGAAGTGGTAACTATACTATTGATGATGCTTTTTCAGGTGTGTATATAGAATGGTATGGTTCATGTTATGGATATACTTTTAAAACACCTGCAACGATTAATTTCTGTACTCAAGCTCAGGGGCTGTCTTTAGTTACATTTACGGATGCATTTGATGCTACAGTAAGTGATACAGGCTCATCCTATGATGCAGGTACAGGTGTCATAACATATAGCTGGGAGAACTCTTTTGGAGATGTTGCGACTACCGTACTAACGCCGCAGTAGATACGTTACATGTAGAAAACTATGCGGGTTTGTATAGTTCTTACAGATCAACCTGTAAAAAATGAATGATATAAGTTTTTAAGTAAATAAAACAGCAGTAAGTATCGCCTTACTGCTGTTTTATTTTTATTGGGTTTAATGGTTATCCGGTTTTGTTTGTGCATTTGAAAAGGTGTATATATCTGATACGAAAGAGATGTGACCTTTTGTAGTTATAACATTCAATAGCTTCCTTAAACAGTTCTTTCATGGGATATGTATTGTATCCTTGTTTTCCTCAAAAGTTATATCTGCTACGATACTTGTTCTGGGGTGGTAAAACTCATCTGTTCGATCAAGATGTTATGTTTTCTATATTGATAATGGAGCTAGTTGTAATATTATAGTATAGGCATTGTGGACTTGCAATAAAAAAACGGACAAATATTTGAACACATTCTTCATATTTTGTATTGTTTAAATAGGGATGTTTTCTTTTTTCTGTTATATCAGATTTCGATAAAATCAAATAATGCTGTCTTAGCCTGTTGGATACTTATAAAAACAGCATGTTTGACCATCTCTGTATTAAGTGTTTTGCTAAAATTATCTGCTATAGCGTTACCCCAGTAGTTGCCTTTACGACTCATGCTCTGTATTACTGAAAGTTTCTTCAGTTCATCAGCAATTCTATATGAGGCATATTGGGTGCGCTGGTCAGAGTGAAATATTAAACTATGGTTAACAGGTCTGATAAGAATAGCATTCTTTATGCTGTCATTACTTATCTGATGCCCATTTTTGTGCTGGCAGGTTGGCCTGAAATCTAGACTTAAATTTTCACCTACTAGTAAATCTACTTGGGAGACTTTGTAGTAGTCCCCTGTTATACTTCTGATCTTAAGCCTTGCTATTCTGGGGTGTAAGACTTTCCAGCCTCTCTTCTGTTATTTTAGGACTAGTCAAACCTTAATAGCCAAGAGAAAATTAAGTATCAAGATAGTGCTTCACATATTCCTCAACCCCTTCTTCCAAATCATGGAATTTTTTTGAATACCCGATGCCCCTTAGCTTATCCATATTTGCTTCTGTGAAGTACTGGTATTTATCCCTTATATCTTCGGGTGTATCAATGAAGCTGATGTTCTCCTCTTTATTCATTGCTTTAAACACGGCTTTGGTTAAATCGAGGAAGGTGCGTGCTTTTCCACTGCCAAGGTTGTAAATACCCGAATCTTTTCGGTGGTGCATAAGCCAGTAGCATACATCAACGACATCTTTTACATAAATAAAATCACGCATCTGATGACCATCTTTGTATTCAGGGTTGTGAGAACGGAACAATTTCATTGTACCAGTATCTCTAATTTGGTTATAGGCATGCCAGACAACAGAAGCCATTCTTCCTTTGTGGTATTCATTCGGTCCATACACGTTAAAGAATTTTAATCCTGCCCAATAGAATGGTTTTTCATCTTGACTTAGTGCCCAAACATCGAAATCTTGTTTTGACTGACCGTATGGGTTGAGAGGTTCAAGATTCTGAATTAGTCCTTCATCGTCGTTATAGCCATATTCACCCAAGCCATAGGTAGCTGCAGAAGATGCGTAAACGAACGGTATCTGGTATTTAATACACTGTAACCATAGGTCTTTTGTATATTGAGTGTTTAGTTTGCTAAGAAGCCCTTTGTCAAAAAGTGCAGTATCAGTTTTTGCCCCTATGTGAAAAACAAATTCGACTTCTTCATAATTAACATCCAGCCATTGGTGAAATATATCTCTATCTACTTTTTCAAGTATTTTTAGATCTTCAATATTTTTGTTTTTGGTAGGGTTATCAAATTTGTCTACAGCTATTATATTGTTAAAATTTTCAGTATTCAACTTTTCAATAAGCTGGCTTCCGATAAAACCAACGGCTCCGGTAACTACGATCATATCAATTAATTTTTGGCAAATTAACCTAATGATTTCTATATAACGAAGTAGTACCCTCAAAATCTGATCTCTTTCGTATATTTGCATGAGATTTTAATGAGCTGAGAATGGTTTTTTTAAGTAGACAAGAGCACTTTAATGCAGCGCATAAGCTGTATAATCCTAACTGGTCAGAGGAGAAGAATATTGAGGTGTTTGGTCCTTGTGCCAATGCAAATTGGCATGGTCATAATTTCGAAATGATTGTAACAGTGAAAGGAGAGCCAGATCCGGATACAGGTTTTGTAGTTGATCTTAAGAAGCTTAGTATTTTAATCAAGAAAGAAATAGTGGATAAAGTAGATCACAAAAACCTAAATCTGGATGTAGATTTTATGAAAGGAAAAATGGCGAGTACTGAAAATCTTGTTATAGAATTTTGGAAAATTTTAACAAATAAGCTGCCTACAATTACGTCTTCGGCACAGTTGCATTGCATCAAGCTTTATGAAACCCCCAGAAACTATGTTGAATACTACGGTTAGCCCTTATTCATGAAGTATTTTATTATAGCCGGAGAAAGGTCAGGGGATTTACATGCAGGTAATTTGGTTAAAGCATTAAAGGATTACGATAAAGAAGCTATTGTAAAAGGGTTTGGAGGTGATTATATGGCCTCTGAGGGTGCTGATATATTGGTACATTACCGTGAGTTGGCATTTATGGGGTTTTTGGAGGTGATCAAAAACCTTGGAACAATTAAGAAGTATCTTAAACGCTGTAAAAGTGAGATAGATCAATTTAACCCTGATGTTGTAATACTTGTAGATTACGCTGGGTTTAATTTGAAGATAGCCAAGTATGTTAAACAAAAGGGAATCCCCGTACATTATTATATTTCTCCCAAAGTATGGGCTTGGAATCAAAAGCGAGCCTTAAAGATCAAAAAAAGGGTAGACCATATGTATGTGATCATGCCTTTTGAGCAGCAATTCTATAAGAAGTACGATTGGCATGTTGACTATGTGGGAAACCCTGTGTTGGATGCGGTTAATGATCATCACGTAGATTCAAGTCATGTTTGTTTAGGAGGTGATTATGTAGCTATCTTACCCGGTAGCCGTCAACAGGAGTTGCAAAATGTTTTACCGGTTATTGCCCAGTTGATAAAGAAATTTCCAGATCAAAAGTTTGCTGTAGCCGCAGTTGATAATTTACCGGATAACCTTTATGAGACGGTTAAAGATAATAAAAACATAGAGCTGGTATATGGGTATACGTATGACCTTTTGGCTCATGCAAGGGCGGCAATAGTCACATCAGGAACCGCTACTTTGGAAACAGCGATGTGGGAGGTGCCTCAGATAGTAATTTACAAAACCAGTAGCATTTCCTATAAAATAGCTAAACTGTTGATTAGAGTACCGTTTATTTCTCTTGTTAACCTGATAGCAGGCAAGGAGGTTGTAAAGGAACTTATACAAGATGAGCTTAACCTGAAAAACTTATCTTCGGAATTAAGTAGAATTTTGGAAGATCAGGGGTATAGAAATAATATGCTAAATGAATATCGTACTATTAAACAGCGATTGGATATTGGGAGAGCTTCGGATAATGCAGCGAAACTTATTGTAGGGTATCTTGATAAGTAATAATTGTATAGAAGGTTATAAAAAGAGGCCGTCTCAAAAGTCATTTTGGGACGGCTTTCTTTTTTGTCAGATTTTAAATTTTTTAGGGTTGATTTTTTTCAATTTTCAAGGGGGCAATAAAATCCCAACGTTATGCAGCCACTTTGGCCAGATTGTGTGCCAGAGCGATTAACCCCATCTCAATCTCTACCTTGGCAAGTCCCCTGAGCATAAACCTTTTGAAGCCCTTGTTTTGCTTGATGTTACCAAACACGGCCTCTACGTCGCAGGGGCGTTGTTTTCGGTGTTTTATGCCTTCTGTTGATAATAACCTTGCTTTGGCATGGTCTTTAAATTTATTGAGCCGATGGTTTATACTTATGGTCCGGTTGCCTTTTTGGTCATGACAAGCACCCCTTAAAGGACAGCTATGACAGTTTTTAGCCTGATAAAGTGCATAACTTTGTGGATAACCATTGCTCGTTGTTCGATTTTTGGTTCCTATCCGTTGCATAGGCTGCCCTATGGGACAATAGTAGGTATCTTGCTCCTGGTTATGATGTAACCTTCTGATATCCTTTATGTTATCAAATTTTGANACTTTCTGATATCCTTTATGTTATCAAATTTTGACCTATCTTGTTTCTGCTCTTTATGAAAATAGTTGTATTTGATGTAACCAGTTATTCCTTCTGTTTCAGTATACTCATAGTTCTCTTCACTTCCATAGCCAGCATCAGCAGTAATGGATTGGGGAAGTTGGTTATACAGTTTTTTAAATTCATTAAAATGAGGAATGAAAGTGGTGGTGTCATTTGGTTTTTGATGTATGGAGTAGTGGGTGATGATTTGCTGGTTAGTACTGATCTGTAAGTTATAGCCCGGCTTGAGCTGCCCATTTTGCATATGGTCTTCTTTCATCCTCATAAAGGTCGCATCAGTATCGGTCTTCGAATAACTGTTGCGTTCACCTAATATAGCCTGTTTTTGGGCATACTCGGCTAGTTTGGCCGGCCAGTGCCTGCGGGCATAATTTATCTTTTGCTTTACTTTCTTGCTGACAGGTTTGTCTTGTAAGGCCGTATCGATCTTCTCTATGGTTTGGGCTACTTGTTCCGGGTCAATAGCAGTAAAATCAGGCATTTGCTGGTCCAACTCCTCTTTGGCCACCTGCTGGGTATAGGCCCAAAGTTCCTCGAGCTGTTTAGCCATCTTCTCTTTGTTGGTTTTGATGGCATTGCCCCATACAAAGGTGTACTTGTTTGCATTGGCTTCTATCTTTGTACCATCGGTATATACTTCTTTCAAATCCACATACCCTGATTCGCCCAACAGGAAGACCACCTGGCTAAAAACTTCCTTAAGTACATTTTTGAGCCGGTCACTGCGAAAACGGTTGATCGTGTTATGGTCCGGTTTGCCCATACCGGCCAGCCACATAAAGTGGATATTTTCTTTCAAGGCATTTTCCAGCTTGCGGGAAGAATAAATATTGGAAAGATAGCCATACACCAAAATTTTAAGCAACATTTTTGGATGGTAGCTGGAAGTGCCCCCGCCCTTATACTTGCTCATAATAGGCTGAATATCAATACGCTCAATCACCTGATGAACCACTTTTACAGGATGGTTCTCATCGATCATCTCCTCTAAAGATGGCGGTAAGAGCATTAACTGGTTGGTATTGTAGTCTTTAAATACTACCTTTTCTGAAGTTGTGTTCACAACCTCAAATTAATATTTTGAGGAACAACTAAAAAGGCTGGCGATATAATTTCGCCAGCCTTTCTTTTGAGAGACTTTTGAGACAGCCTCTTTTTATAACCTTTGATAGAGTCTATGCAACCTTCAACTTGCTATATTTTGACTTGCTGAACTTTTCTTCGGCGTAAGACCTACTTATGGTCAGCTTGTTCACTTTGTCATCAGATGGCAATTCAAACATAGCATCATTAACAATAGCTTCACATATTGACCTCAGGCCTCTTGCTCCTAATTTATATTCAAGTGCTTTTTCAACAATAAAGTCAAGCGCCCCGTCCTTAAACTCTACTGTAATATCTTCCATTTCAAATAGCTTCTTGTATTGCTTTATAAGCGCATTTTTGGGCTCAGTAAGTATTTTTCTCAAAGCTTCTTTGTCTAATGGGTTTAAGTATGTCAGTACAGGCATTCTACCGATAAGTTCCGGAATCAGACCAAAACTTTTTAAATCCTGAGCGGTAACGTATTGAAGTAGATTGTCATTCTCCACATCAAGAGGCTTGATTGCATCCTCAGATGAAGCAAACCCCATAGGACGAGTGTTGATTCTCTTTGCAATATTTCTGGAAATACCATCAAAAGCACCACCGCAGATAAAAAGTATATTTTCAGTGTTAACAGAGATCATTTTCTGATCAGGGTGCTTACGTCCGCCTTGAGGAGGAACGTTTACTGTAGTGCCCTCTAAAAGCTTTAAGAGGGCTTGTTGCACCCCTTCTCCACTTACGTCACGAGTTATTGATGGGTTGTCAGATTTTCTGGCTATTTTATCAAGCTCATCAATGTATACTATTCCTCTTTCGGCGGCTTCCGTGTCATAATCTGCAGCCTGAAGTAATCTGGTAAGTATACTTTCTACATCCTCACCGACATAACCCGCTTCTGTAAGTACAGTTGCATCTGCAATACAAAAGGGTACCTGTAAAATCCTTGCCAGAGTTCTTGCCAGGTATGTCTTTCCAGTTCCAGTTTCTCCAACCATTACAATGTTTGATTTTTCAATTGTAATGTCATCCTCAGACTTCTTTTGCATTAGTCTTTTGTAGTGGTTGTAAACAGCTACCGAGATTACTTTTTTGGCTTCATCTTGCCCGATTACAAATTCGTCAAGAAACTTCTTCATCTCTTTTGGCTTCACCAGGTTAAAACTTGGTGTGCCATCTCCACTCGTGTTTGATTTTTTCTCTTCTGAAAGGATTTGATTTGCTTGTGTAATACATTTATCACAAATGTGTGCATGTATTCCGGAGATCATAAGATCAACGTCCTTTTTATTCCTTCCACAAAAAGAGCAAGTTACTTCTGCCATTATATTACTTTTTTCTAATCAGGACCTCATCAATAAGACCATAGTCTTTGGCCTCTTGAGCTCTCATCCAATAGTCTCTATCCGAATCCTGTTCTATTTTTTCATATTTCTGACCAGTATGCTTTGCTAAAATTTCATACAGATCTTTTCTTAATTCCTGCATTTGCTTTAAGGTAATTTCCATGTCTCTGGATTGTCCCTGCATACCACCGCTAGGTTGGTGGATCATAATTCTCGAATGCGGTAGAGCAGCTCTCTTACCTTTATCTCCTGAAGCCATTAATACTGCGGCCATTGACGCTGCCATGCCCGTACAGATAGTTGCAACCTCAGGGTTAACATACTGCATTGTGTCATAAATACCCAATCCAGCATATACAGAACCTCCCGGACTATTAATATACATAATAATATCCTTTTTAGGGTCGCTTGATTCAAGGAAAAGTAGTTGGGCTGTGATAATATTTGCGATCTGATCATCAACACCCATTCCTAAAAATATGATCCGGTCTGAAATTAACCGGGTAAACACGTCAATAGCACGGAAATTTCCAGGACGCTCTTCGATAACATACTGTGTCATGTTCTGAACAGCTTTTGAGTAGTCGTCGAATGCAGTGCCGCTAATGCCCTGGCCTTTTACTGCAAATTTTCGGAATTCTTCTTTATTTAACATTTTAGTAAATTTTCTTATTCTTTTAAGTATTACTTTGCACTCAATTATAACAAGAAATTACAAGAATTGTCTATTAATATAAAAAAAAGCCCAAGTGACCCAGGGCTTTCATTTAACTGTCAAAATGTTGGATTAGTTCGCTACAATTTTCTTAAATTCTTCAACGTCAACCTTCTTGTCGTTAAGTGTAATTTGTTCTTTTAGGAACGCGAGAATCTTTTCATCTCTTACTTCTCCAAATACTTTCATATAATTCTGGCCGTTCTCACCTTTTAAGTAATTGTCAGCGAAAGAATCAAGATGATCTTTTAATTGCTCGGCAGCACCAGGACCACCCAACTGTTGAAGGATCATGGACTTAGCTTTGTCTACTACCTCGACATTTTCGACCTTGATTTCATTGTCTTCTGCGATTTTGTTTTTGATCAAATCCCATTTTAATGATTTAACATATTGGTCAAACTCTCTGTCTACATCTTCTTTGGTTACTTTGCCCTCGTTTGACCTTAAAAGCCAGTCTTTCAGGAAGGCTTCAGGGATATCAATTTTAGTTTTATCTACAAAATGATCTTTTATGCTTTGCTCCAGATAGTACTCTGTTTCTCTTTTGTAATTACCTTCTACAGTTTCTTTTACTTTCTGAGTAAATTCATCTTCACTCTTTACAGCATCTTTTCCGAATACCTTATCAAAAAGTTCCTGGTTCAATTCTGCAGGTTCTGCTCTGTTAATATTCTTAACGGTTAACTGGAATTTTCCCTTCAGATCTTTAGCTTCATCATGGCCAACATTAAGTAGGTGTGAAAGAGTGTGATGGTCTTTCACAGTTTTTTCTATGTCAAACTCAATTACTTCACCAGGTTTAACTCCTGTGAACATTTTATGAGCTTTTTTGTCCAGATCTTCCCAGCTAAGAAGCCCTTCATTAGAAATGTCACCATCTAGTTGTTTGAATTCTCCATAGAATGCATCCCCTGCTTCACTTACTTCAGGGTTGCTTGTAGAACCGAACTGTTTTTTTACATTGTCAAGAGTCTCGTTTAGTGTTTTCTTGTCAATCTCTATCGTATAAGAATTTACCTTCTGTTTTTTTGAAAGGTCGTAAGAAAATTTATCAACCATGCCAATGGCATAGTTAAATTCAAAATCTTTTTGATTGTCCCAATCAATTTTAGCAGCGTCTTCAAGGTCGGGGAGGGGTTCTCCTATCAGTTGAATATCTTCTTTCTTAATGTAGTCAGAAAGAGACTTGGAAAGAATGTTATTGATTTCCTCAACAACAATAGATTTGCCGTACATTTTCTTCACCAAACCTGGAGGAACTTTACCAGGTCGGAAGCCCTTAATATTTGCTTTTTTAGCGTATTGCTTTACTTTTTCTTCTACATTAGGTTGATAATCACTTTCCTTTAATGTAACTTTAATAGAGGCTTCCGTTGAGCTTTTTTTGTCTAATGTGATGTCCAAAGCTGTTAATTTTAATAGTGAGTAATATATAAAAACCCTCAATCACGAATTCGAAAACTTATCGGGACCGAGGGTTGTTTTTAGTGCGGATGGAGGGACTCGAACCCCCATGCCCGGAGGCGCTAGATCCTAAGTCTAGTGCGTCTACCAATTTCGCCACATCCGCTTGTTGTAAAATGGAGTGCAAATATAAAAATTATTTTTTATACTGCAAATGTTTTTTCAATAGATTTTAAGAATTTATTTTTGAGAGAGATTTTTTAATATGATTGCAATAGATGTTGAGGAAGAAAATAAGGAAATAGTTCGAAAATACAGGCAGTTATTAAGGCGAGCTAAACCATTTCTAAAAGAAGGCGATTCCCGGTTAATAAGAAAGGCATTTAATACGTCCATGGAGGCACATCATGGAATGAGACGAAAGTCTGGAGAGCCTTATATATTTCACCCGTTAGCTGTAGCAAAAATTTGCGTTGACGAGATTGGGTTGGGGACAACTTCAATTGTAGCGGCATTGCTACACGATGTTGTTGAAGATACTGAGTGGACGATTCCTGATATAGAAAGGGATTTCGGAAAGAAGATAGCGAGAATTATTGATGGGTTAACTAAAATTTCAGGTGTGTTTGAGCATGGGAGCTCTCAGCAGGCAGAAAATTTTCGAAAAATGCTGTTGACACTTTCCGAGGATGTGCGAGTTATTCTGGTTAAACTGGCCGACAGACTTCATAATATGCGTACTCTTGATAGTATGCCCGTTAATAAGCAATATAAAATAGCTTCGGAAACAATATTCCTGTATGCACCTTTGGCTCATAGACTGGGGTTATATGCCATTAAATCTGAGATGGAAGATCTGTATTTAAGGTATACAGAAAATGAGGTCTATGCTGAAATTGTTAAAAAAGTAGATATAACTAAAGATGTTAGGAACAGGTTTATCAAAAGCTTCATTCGGCCACTGCAAAAAGAATTGAATGAGCATGGGTTCGATTATATAATTAAGGGTAGGCCAAAGTCGATATACTCTATTTGGAATAAAATGAAGAAGCAGAATATTCCGGTAGAGGAGGTGTACGACCTGTTTGCGATTAGAATAATAGTGGATACTTCATTGGAAAATGAGAAGGCCATGTGTTGGTTAGTGTATTCCATTGTTACGGATTATTATAAGCCAAACCCGGATCGATTGCGCGATTGGATTAGCACACCAAAGGCCAATGGGTATGAGTCACTTCATACAACTGTAATGGCAAAGAATGGTCAGTGGGTGGAAGTGCAGATTCGCTCTAAACGAATGGATGAAATTGCAGAAAAGGGATACGCAGCTCACTGGAAATATAAAGACAATATTAATAGTCATGAGTCTGGCCTAGAGCAATGGATAAGTAAGGTTCGAGATATGTTGGAGCAAAATGATTCTAGTGCACTGGAATTTGTTGATGACTTTAGGGGGAACCTTTTCCATGAAGAAGTTTTTGCTTTTACTCCCAAAGGAGATCTTAAAACACTTCCTCATGGAGCTACAGCTCTTGACTTCGCATTTGATATACACACAGAGGTGGGGGCAAGGTGTATTGGAGCGAAGGTTAACCAAAAACTGGTGCCTATTAATTATACTTTGAAAAATGGAGATCAGGTAGAGATCCTTACATCCAGTAAGCAGAAGCCTAATGAAGACTGGTTGCGGTTTGTTGTATCCTCTAAGGCTAAGGCGAAGATTAAGGATGAATTGAAGGAGGGGAAAAAGTTTATCGCAGAAGAGGGAAGGGAAATAGCGCTTAGAAAACTCAAACAATTAAAAATAGAACCAACAAATGAAACATTTGATAGGCTCAGAGCCTATTTTAATGTTAACACACAATTTGATCTATTCTTTAAAGTTGGACAAGGATTAATTGATACGAAAGATTTAAAGGGCTTTAAAGACTTCAAGCCAGCAACTCCAATTAAAAGTCGGCCAAGTACTAATATTTCAGATGCTAAAAGTTTTGAAAAAGAAATAGTAAAACTGAAATCTAACGACATTCTTCTAATCGGAGAAGATATGGATGTTGTTGATTATAAACTTTCTAAATGTTGCAATCCTATCCCGGGAGACAATGTTTTTGGGTATGTTACTGTAAATGAAGGTATCAAAATACATCGGACAACCTGTCCTAATGCTCCTGAGTTATTAGCAAACCATGGACACCGAGTGGTTAAAGCAAAATGGGCATCTCAACACGAATCATCCTTCCTTTCAGGTCTAAAAATTATCGGAACTGACAGGGTAGGCTTGATTAATGATGTTACTTCAATTATCTCTGATGAATTAAAAGTAAATATGAGATCAATGTCTATTGATACGGATTCAGGAATATTTGAAGGGGAAATAATGCTATATGTTAATGATACAAGGCACCTCGATTTATTGATTACAAAGCTTGAAAAAGTAGAGGGGGTCGTAAAAGTTTCTCGCTTTGATTACAATGAGTAACCTATTCAGCGACCAAACTCTTTTTTGTTGAAAGAAATTATATATTTGCATTCCCATAGAGTAATCAAGTAAATGGCACTTAACGAGAAAGTTTACGAGGAAGTAAAGAAAATTTTCACTGCATACCTGGAGAATAAGGGGCTGAGAAAAACACCGGAGCGATATGCCATATTAGAAGAGATATATTCCCGTGATGGACATTTTGATGTTGAGTCCCTTTACATCAGTATGAAAAACAAAAACTACAGAGTTAGTAGAGCAACTGTTTATAACACACTTGACTTACTGGTGGAATGTGATTTGGTTAGCAAACATCAGTTTGGTCGAAACCTAGCTCAGTATGAAAAGTCTTATGGGTATAAGCAACATGATCACCTGATCTGTACCGAATGCCACAAAGTGGTAGAGTTTTGCGATCCACGGATTCATAATATTCAAACCATGGTAGGGGAGTTACTGAATTTTGAGATCCTACATCACTCGTTAAATCTATATGGTATATGCGGAGATTGTCGCATTAAACTACAAAACCGAAAATCAGAATGAAATTTAAGCATCAGTTAAAGAACGATGTGCTTATTTTGAGCATGCAAGGGGATTTGATAGGTGAGGATAGCGGTTTGGATATTGTCGCTATGATCAATGATCAGATTCAAAAAGGTATTAAGCTATGTGTTATTGATATATCCGGTTTACGTTATATCAACAGTAGTGGAATAGGGGTTTTAATAACCATACTTACCAAATTCAGAAACAAAGGAGGAGAGGTTTGCTTACTAAGCCCTTCAGATAATGTTCAGAAACTATTAATCATTACCAAATTAAATGCAATATTCAATATCGCAGATAGCGAAGAAGAAGCATTTGAAATATTGAAAAACGCCTGATTTTTATGCAAAGTAAAGTGGATGTTTTATTAGGACTCCAGTGGGGAGATGAAGGAAAAGGGAAAATTGTTGATTTTCTTGCGCCAAAATATAATGTGGTTGCCCGATTTCAGGGAGGTCCTAATGCAGGTCATACTCTGGAGTTTGATGGGATTAAACATGTTCTCCACCAGATACCATCAGGTATTTTTAGAAATGATATCATAAATATTATAGGGAATGGAGTTGTGCTTGACCCAGTAATTTTTAAAAAAGAGGTTGAAGCCCTTGATAAATATAGCATTGATGTTAGGGCTAACTTATTTGTCTCAAAAAAGACGCAATTAATTCTTCCTACACATCGCCTTTTAGATGCAGCATATGAAGAGGCCAAGGGTAAAAAGAAAATTGGCTCCACATTAAAAGGAATTGGTCCAACATATCAGGATAAAGTTGCTCGCCAAGGATTGAGAGTGGGTGATATACTTTCAGAGAATTTTAAGAAAAAGTATAGTAAGTTGGTTGAGAGGCATCTGGAGATACTTTCGCACTATGATACAGAATATAACCTCAAGGCGGTTGAAGAAGAGTTTTTTGGTGCGATTGAGTTTCTTAAAACTTTCGACCTTATAGAAGGGGAGTATAAAATTAATAGAGAGCTATCATCAGGGGCTAAAATTCTTGCTGAAGGAGCTCAGGGGTCACTGCTGGATATAGATTTTGGAAGTTACCCATATGTTACAAGCTCTAACACTACAACATCAGGAGCCTGTAGTGGACTGGGGGTTGCTCCTAATAATATAGGAGAGGTGTATGGTATTTTTAAAGCTTATTGTACGAGAGTTGGGGGAGGGCCATTTCCTACGGAGTTGTTTGACGAAGATGGAGAGCGTATGCAGAAAGAAGGGAACGAATTTGGTGCGACTACGGGGAGACCACGAAGATGTGGTTGGGTCGATTTACCAGCATTGAAGTATACAATCATGATCAACGGTGTTACCCAGTTGTTTATGATGAAAGCAGATGTGTTGAGTATATTTAAAACAATAAAGGTTTGCACTCATTATAAGTTGCCTGATGGAACCGTAAGCGATATCTTTCCTTATGAAATAGTAGATCAGGAAATTGAGCCACTTTATAAAGAACTGCCTGGGTGGAATGTCGCTATTGATAAAATAGATGAATTTGAGGCACTACCTGATGAGCTCAAAAGTTATATTCAGTATTTGGAAAACGAGCTTAAAGTACCGATAAACATCATTTCTTTAGGGCCTGACAGGACACAAACTATTATGAGAAACGGGGTTTTGGCATAGACCCCGAAAATAAATAAGAAATATTTCGTTTAAGGTATTGCAATAATAAAAACTCGTATTACCTTTGCACACCCAATCAGAAAAAGATCTGAGGGTAAGATTTGAGAAGCTGAGAGAGATGCCTAGGGAGGAGTTAATAGAAGAGGATGGGGTTCTAAAAAAAATAAAAATATTTTGAAGAACATATTGCGGGAATAAAAACTATTACTACCTTTGCAAACCCAAATCAAACAGCCCTAGCGAAAGTGCTAAGGAATAGAGTTGGAAGTTATTGACATGCAGGGAGAAAGGTTAAGAAAGCTCTGAAAAAAAATAAAAAATATTTTAAAAAAGAGCTTGTAGAAATAAAAACTTCTACTACCTTTGCAAACCCAAATCAAACACCTCTAGCAAAAGCAGCTAGAGAGGGCAGAAGAAAGTGTTGACATCGAGGGAAAAAGAGAAGAGAAAATGATCTGAAAAAAAATAAAAAAAAACTTCAAATTATTTTTGCGAATTAAAAACACTTCATTACCTTTGCACTCCCTTTCGGAAACGAAAAAACAAAAGAGGTCAGACAGAAGGTCAAAACCTCATAAAACAACTTGAAAACAGGCTTAATTAAAGTAGTAAAATATTAGGGTGATCACCTTAATATATAAAGACTTTAAGAAGATAAAAAAA
>NZ_JAEUGD010000054.1 GCF_016775155.1 Fulvivirga marina
ACAGGATCTCAGAAAACCAATGATGACACCCTCAAAAGCCCTGATTTTTTCAATAAATATGGTGACAAGGTCGCCTGGGAATGGGTATCGGATAACCGACACCTGGTAGAAAAAATGGGGTGGCCTACCTACCACAGGGTAATTGGGAAACATGGTGACGTAAGTTATGAGCGGAATGAAAGTACTGAGGGAGCTATTAAGCAGGTAACAGGCAGGGCCGGTCTGCTGAGTGTGGCAGATCAGGACAAAGTATATAACGACCTGCTCTCCCGGTATGAACACCGGATCAAATGGGAAAAAGAACGGGGCACCTACGACCTGGAAACAGAATTCATGAAGCTGGATGCTAAAGTTGAAGACAAATATCTTTTCCGCAAAGGTAGTGGCGGCAATACCCCGTTCGGCAAGCACACGGTACGGGAAGTGAGCATCGTTAACAACATGCGCAAGCCGTTGACCAAAGACCAGGTAGAGGCACTCATTGACCATCATCTCGGGGATATGAAGCCAGACCAGTTGCAAACCGAACTTACCCACCAGGTCAATGAGAACCATGAAAAAGTGGTAGAAGAGCGCAGGGCGAGCCGCGAGGAGACAATTAATAAGCTGAAGCAAGAACTTGAAGAACTGGAAAATGCGCCCGTAGATGCAGAAAATGCCGAAGCATGCAAAAAAGTGAAGCGGCAGAAAGCCAGGTTAACGGCCCTGATTGATGAAAAAGAGCGTGCTATGGGGGAATATCTCAAAGACCTGGAGCGCACCAAAGACATCCTTACCACTTCCATAGGCTACTGGCTCACCGGGCAGGTGGTCAAAGTCCCTGTTCCGGGCAGCCTCCAAAGTAACCTGGGCTTCTTCTGCGGTATCAGCGTTGATCACAGCAAGGACAACCCCTTTACCCTGGGCAATGTTACCTTTCTGTTTGCGGTCGCTGACCACCGCTCATTGGTAGAAGTCACTTTATTTGGTGAGGGGTTAAGAGACCTTCGCAACATATATGCCGAAAGCAAGGATATTACCACCGAAGAGATCACTCAGGCTACTGAAAATTGGAATGCGATGATCAAAGAGGCCTCCATGTCCCGTGTAAAGCGACACATCC
>NZ_JAEUGD010000055.1 GCF_016775155.1 Fulvivirga marina
ATGATGTGATCAACCTGAACAGTTACAATCTTTATAATAAACAAGGGGCTATAG
Source organism: Fulvivirga marina (assembly GCF_016775155.1). Classification (GTDB taxonomy): domain Bacteria; phylum Bacteroidota; class Bacteroidia; order Cytophagales; family Cyclobacteriaceae; genus Fulvivirga; species Fulvivirga marina. The sequence goes on from NZ_JAEUGD010000055.1 coordinate 55, forward strand.
AAAAGACCATGCTGATACTGATTGCAGGCCGCAAGGCTGAGCCGTCTGGTGTTGCCCCGATCAAAGATGAAGCCCCTTCACTCGAAGGTATGGTGAACAACTTTAGTGAACTCTGGGAAAGAGTATCCAGCCATATTATGCACCCACTGGAAAAAGTTATACAACAACTCAAAATAGAAACAGGACTATGATCTTTTTAAACAACCAATTAATGAAAACCGAAAGCCAGGTCAGGCTCTTTACGGTAAGCAACCCTGTAACCTTCAAGAACTACCATGACCATGAAGCCGCCCTGTTTATCCGGTTGCATGAACTTATCGCAGCATCCCAGGAACAGGGTGAAAACCCGATCGGTATGATCGAGGACTATTTGGGCATTAGCTATAACTCAGGAGAAAGTGTAGAGGAAATCGCCGCCTTTCTCTTCCAGAGTGGAGCCATGGAAAAGGCCTTATGGGACTTAAAAGACAACTGGTCAGTATTCGATCCCTCCCTTCCCGAAGATTCCCTGGTGCATGGTGGCATTTCAAGAGAAGAAAGCCTGGCTATCTACCAGGAGATCACCCTGAAAAGTTANGGTCCAAAAGGCACTCAACGAAGTGGTCAAAAGGCGCGGTAATATCGATAACTATGTCCGCGACCACCTGAAATATGCCACGGTCAAAGAGCTTTGGAACAGTCTGAGTGCAGAACAGGTAGATGCCGTTGCCCTGTACCTGGAACAGTTCGATAAAGAAATGGGCATTATTATCGCAGACCAGACGGGCATCGGAAAAGGCCGTCAGGCGGCAGCGGTTATCCGTCATGCCATTGTAAGCGGTTACCTGCCTATATTTTTCACCCGTAAGCCCGACCTATTCACCGATATGTTTCGGGACCTGAAAAGTATCGGGTTTGACGGGATACGTCCTTTCATCGTGAACACTGATACTAATGCCAGGATCAAAGATGCAGAAGGTCATGTGGTATTTTCACCCTTGAACCCCAACCAGCAAAAGGAGCTGTTAACAATCAGTCGGGAGGTTCCCACCGAAAGCCAGGAATCGATGGAATACCACAAGCGTATTAATAAGCCCTTACCCGACCCGGAACAATACCCTACCATCACGCTGACCGAGTCCATTGACTATTTGCCGGAAGATTATGATAGTATTTTCTGTACCTATTCACAAGTGCAGGCTGCCCAGCCTTATAAAAAGTTATGGTTAAGTCAATTGATCGCCAGAGGTGTGGAAGGCAGCAAGAAGTACAAAAAAGTAGTTTTCATCCTCGATGAAAGCCATATGGCAGGAAGTTTTGACTCAATCGTTGGAGAATGGATGCGCCGTATTCTTCCTAAAACCAAAACCTGCTGTTTTTTGAGCGCAACTTTTGCCAAATACCCGGAGGTCATGCCTTTCTATGCCAAGAAAACCTCGATCCGGGAGACCAATATGAGTGATATGGTATTCGTTTCTGCAATGCAACGTGGCGGGCTGGCACTTCAGGAAATCGTCGCCTCCAACCTGGCAGAGTCAGGTCAGCTTATCCGCCGTCAGCGTTCCAATGAGGGAATACATGTAGAATACAAAGTACTGGACAAGGAACCTGAACGCAGCAAGAACAGGGCAAGTGTAGACAGGATCATCAGGCTCATGAACCAGGTAGTGGCCTTTGAAGAACAGTTTATCATGCCTATTCTTAATGAGGTCCATAGTTCTGCCCGCAAGGCCGGTGA
>NZ_JAEUGD010000056.1 GCF_016775155.1 Fulvivirga marina
AGTATTTGGTTAACGTTTGTTGCATAAGCACTTCAAAACTTGCCCCGCTACACCCCGGTATAAACCTTTATTGGTTATTCTGCCATTCGGGAAAGGATTTTCTGTAGCTCTACAACGTTCTTCGCACCATATTCATCCATCATTACTTGCAGACCCGACTCGTAACGGCCCAATGCCCTTTTATCTTTCCGATGCTTATTTATAATATACACGATCAACAAGAAGGATAATACCATCAGGAACGTTGTTAGCAATGTGCTTAGCTGGAAAGTGAAGGTTTCTTTTTTAAACTGAAGAGTGGCTTGTTTATGCTGAGCATCAGACTCTACAGCGCCTAGAGAAGCTTGGTGGTATAACGTTTCCATCTCCTCTCGTTGCTCCTTGTTGTGCTTGCTTTTGGAAGCAAACACACTCCTAAACTGTTTATAACGCTCAATATCAGATATGATCAGTTGCTCATGTTCTGTATAAAGGTTATCCAATGAGGTAATAGCCACATCAAGTTCACTGGATTGCAAACCTTCCGATGAAATTTGTACAACTTGATGATAATGGTTTAAAGCTTCCTGAATATTACCTTTTAAAATCTCTAGTTCAGCCAGGTAGTTAAAGTTCGGTCGGAGATCAGAGTTCGAGAGTTTCTTTTTCTCTTGCATGGCATTGGTCAGCCATAGCTCAGCTTCCTTTATATTCCCCTCTTTGAGGTAGGTTTCTCCCATATTACCATATAAATAGCTTCTTTCGGTATCGGTGATATTAAGTGCTAACGTTTGGTTATAATATTCTCTTGCCATGTCATACTCTCCCTGCATAAAATACAACTTCCCATATAAGTTCAATAGCACACTCACTTTCTCTTGGTTGTAATCCCTGGCGGATTTCAACCCCTTCTGCAAATATTGTTCAGCCAAATGATAATCGCCCTTATCCATGTACGTAAGGGCAATGTTCTCATAAATCCTTGGTAGCTGATCTGAGCTATTTATTTTAAGATTTAGTCTTTCAGCATCTTCAAAATATTTAAGTGCCTGAACATACATTTTACTCATTCTGTACACATGCCCTATGTTCTTTAACATAAGTGCCTGTCTGCCAGGGTCACGATTCTTTTCGTATAAATCATAAGCCTCTTGGTAGGCATTCACGGCCTCTCCATAAATCCCTTCCTCTCGTTTAAGCAGTCCATAATGTGCATAATATTTAGCCAGATATTCATTGTTAGATACCTCTTCTGCTAATTCTTTCACTTTTTCCAATAATGAATAAGCTAAATTATGTTCAGTGGTATGCTGCAAAACTCGTGGTGTGCTTTCTGCAATTTTTCTGTTTTCTCCTGTTTATTGATGATAGAATCATCCTGATTACATGAAATGAGTGATAATAATAAATACAGGAGACATAACGCCAGTTTCCTCATGGATAAAAAACAGGTTTTTAGGTTGAATAAAGCTCATTAAAAAAATAGTACGGGCAAATATGCCAGTATTATCCAATTATTATTTCCTTTATTCAATTCAAAACTTACGTATATTAGGAATCCATGAGAATTCCTTATATTCCACCCGTTTATGTGCTAAAATTCATCGTGTCCTGACTCATCCCCCTTATCACCTTCTGTCTTTAGAAGTTGATCATCTGAAGGGATAACTTCATCCTCCTGACATGCGGTAAAGGCCAGTCCAAATAGAGCCATAAGAGCGACAACAGTAACTTTTCTGATTTTCATCTGCTTCTGAATTTAAAGGGTTTGGTTAACATTTGCTGCACGAATGTTTCAGATATGCAACGGGTACAAACTTAACTTTAAATGTATTTATCGGCTAATAACACTTTTAGGCTTATGTTACGCTGGTAATGAATAGGTTAGAGTTATACTATTTAACTTGAGTGCAACTAACCTGCTCACTGGAAAAAGATCAAAATATGAACCAGCCACTTAATGTTTCATGATTAAAACATCGAAATACCGTATAAAAAGGGCATAAATGACTGCTTTATCAAACTAAACTTACATGATATTTTCCAAGATCAGGAAGATCTTAGCTCTAAGTGTAATGTAGTTGAATATTATTTTTCTTATAATGGAACTGTAATTGATACAAACCTGGAATACTTAAGTATATTGTACGTGTTGACAGTAATATGTAGAAGTAGACGAAATGAAAAAAAGCAGACCTAGGATTAACGACATTGAACTGGCTTTTGATAAACTTCAAAGCTATATATGGATATACCCGTTCTCAATGCTATTTTAACCCGGTTTAACAACTGCTTTTGCCAATTGCCTTCCTGCACACACTTTACCAAGGCTGGAGTCTCCCCAGAAGTTCTACCCCATTTGAGTTTGCTCCTCTTTGAGTGTCATCAGTAATTGTCAAGTTCTATCCTTGTCACCTTAAATTCAGAGCCTTCAAGTATTTCAAATAAGTATTCCAAAGCCTCCCATCCTGCATTACCCAGGTCTATCTTGAAAATCAATAGATTTTGATCACTTTGCGTCACAAGACCCACGCTATGAATGAATCCTCGAAGTTCTCCATTTTCTCTATTCCATGAAGATTGAGCTTCATTAATTATTGCATTGAGGTTTTCCACAAGCTCCGTGGTTATAGCACTGGCACAATGTATTTGAAATAATATGTGGGGTAAAACAATAGTTTTACTTTCAACTACAAATGAAAAGCTGGCAACATTAATCGGTATTGAAAACGATTTGTTTTGCTCCTGTAGAATTTCCTTTACAGGAAATTTGCACCACCAGAATCTCAGTTTCTCGGTATCACTTATTTTTTTTATATCAAACTTTTCGCTGTCATCACTATACTCCCAACAAATCTGCACGCGATAACCAAAACCATCAATAACTAAATCTCCATCAAGACTGTATATATTTTGCCCGCGTGAACTTATCTGAAAAGCTTCTGGCATAGGTGGCATTAGAAAAGCCCCTACGAGGCTCGCACTTCCTAATGCCCGGTCAGACATGGCCTCCAGTGTTTGTCCCATCTTTTTTAAAAAATTGGCATCAGGATTGAACGCAACCTCAAGACTGGACAACCATTGATAGTTATTGTTATTCATTGTTATTTAAGGTTTTATAATACAACACTCGCCGCTACACGAATTAACGTAACAATCGGCGGTATAGCTACGTCATCGGCCACACCCACTCCGGACAAGTCGTCCGCAATTAAGGCGATAATACCTGCAATACCTAATCCAATAATGGCCCAGGCTACTTCAGGATTCCCTCTTAGCCACTCTTCCGCAGCCTGCTCCGCATCTATACCCTGTTCTAGTACTTGCCGCACAAAATTTTTGATTTGTTCCGTGACGGATAGTGGTTCTGTTACCGGCTGTCTCTCTGGTTCACGTTGCCTTCTTCTTAGATAATACCCTATAACACCAGGAGCGTGAAGGTATGTAACCAGTTCCTGATCTCCCATATAGGGTAGTACCGCATTCGGATATATCAAGCCTGCATGCCATATCGTATCTTCATCACAATGGGCATAAGCCATTGCTACATATCTTGTCACCTCAGGAATAGCTGAAGCTACAAACGGGTGAAATTTTATCTCATATATACCCCCTGTTACAGGATCTACAATATCAGCGTAACCTGTACCTCCATTACGCCCACTCTCAGGTATTAGGTATTCAACCTCCGCCATAGGATTGATATTGATAAGATAGTGTTGCTGTATCAGGATATGCTCCGAAGTACCCGGATAAGCCAAGTTACCTATTCTATTGGTACCACGACACAGGCTTACTTTTTGAACTACATTTGTACCAACCCCCTGATGATTTTGATTTTTCTTCTTTCTCTTACAATCATCACAAACCTCACAATCACCATTTGCACATTTTGATTGTACCACTTTATCCCCCATTATGTCGGCTTCGCTCTCAAGCCCCTCATCTTCATTAACACTTACCTTACCCTTCATCTGCCTTGTTGGCTGCACTCTACCCTGCTTTTGTTGAACAACGTGCCATGCTTCATGAGCTAAGTACTGCTCCTGACCTGATGCTACATGTATATCAGTTCCCTGAGCATAGGCATGTGCGTTGAGTTGGGCTGGTTTTGAGGAATTATAATGTACTTTGACATCATCCATAGAATAACCAGATAATGCTTCAACTCCGGACTTGATATTATCGGGCAAACCCGTATTATTAACCGCTTTATTGGATGATTTGGCCGCAAGTTGAGCTGGGGAAGCTACTGATTCGGATTGTAGCGATGATTTCATCGATAGTCGACAGCCCATTTTATCCTGAGCATTCAATCTGTTGCTTATGGTATCCTTCGAAGTAAGGTTGTCTTTCATAAAAGCATTGCATCAACATTTAAGATATGTCTGATAAGTATTTTTTAGAGCTTCAAGCGTGACTGGGGCGGGATCAAAAATTGCAATAATACCGAACAAAGATGTTGGTATTATCGCAATAATCAAGGGTCATAATTCCAGTAAACCTTACTTAAATAAGAAATCATATATTTCTATAGTTGATGGGTCAAAAATCCTCTGGGCCATTAACCTCTCCTTCATTACCTTCTGTCTCTAGAAGTTGATCATCTGAAGGCCCAACCTCTTCCTCCTGACATGCGGTAAAGGCCAGTCCAAATAGAGCCATAAGAGCGACAACAGTAACTTTTCTAA
>NZ_JAEUGD010000057.1 GCF_016775155.1 Fulvivirga marina
CCCGTACAGCCGCCATGGTGTTATTTGGGCACCGAGCAGCAGTCTACATGAAAGGCTATAATGGGTATTTCGATTTGAAAGAAATTGAAGCTATAAAGTAAATAATATAAATTAGTTTGCATTTTATATAAGATAAGAAGTAAATAAATATTACTTTTTATTATATTGCTATGCAAACTCTGGTGCTGTACCCAAGTGGTTTAAGGGGAAGGTCTGCAAAACCTTTATTCGGTGGTTCGAATCCACTCAGCACCTCGGTGAAATAGCCTGTATTTTAGTTTGTTATGGTGATCTATTAATGTTATCCATAAGAGTGTCACCCGGCAAATGAGAGAATTTAATAAGTTCTCGTAGCAGGAGTTTTCAACTTAGGAAGAATCTTCCTTCGTTTAGGGATATCCGCGAATGATAGGATTCTAAAAGTATTGGCGCTGTACCCAAGTGGCTAAGGGAAAGACCCGCAAAGTCTTTATTCAGTGGTTCGAGTCCACTCGGCGCCTCAATGAAATGAAGCTTACAAGGCTTCAAAGCAGAGTTTTAAAGTTAAGGAAGAATCTTTTTCGTTAGGGGTATCCGCGAATGATAGGATTCTAAAAGTATTGGCGCTGTACCCAAGCGGCTAAGGGAAAGGCCCGCAAAGTCTTTATTCAGTGGTTCGAGTCCACTCGGCGCCTCTAAAAACATACAGTTTATATGTCAATGAAGTTTGAAGATTTAGAGAGGGGCATTCACTATATAGATGCAGGATTCAGAGGGGTAATACAGGTTGCCGTACTGAGAATGACATATGTATCCATGGTCAACTATACCTATTTAGTAGTTGATAATATAACCAATCAATCAGTAATCGTAGATCCGGCCTGGAACATGGAAAAGGTAGACCATGCTCTGGAAGATACTGGAACAAAATTGAGTGGAATTTTGCTTACGCACGCTCACCCTGATCATACTGACTTGGCCAGGCCGTTGGCTGAAAAATATCACTGTCCAGTATGGATGTCAAATGAGGAAATTATGGATTCCGGTTTTTATGCGCCACATTTGGTTGGTATAGATTCCAGGCCATGGTCAGTTGGGCAGATTCAAATTCAACCCATTCTGACACCGGGCCATACGCCAGGAGGCATGTGCTACCACATAGGGGACAACCTATTTACAGGTGATACCTTATTTGCTGAGGGGTGTGGCCTATGCTCGGATATGGAGGCTGCTCATGAAATGTATGAAAGTCTTGAGCATCTCAAAAGCAGGCTTAAGCCGGATACACTTATATTTCCCGGTCATAGCTATGGCAGGCAACCTGGTCAAAAATTTTCGCAGGTATTGAGGGATAACATCTACCTGCAATTTAAAAACAAGCATGATTTTACCGCATATCGTTTAAGAAAAGGCCAAAATAGATTAAGCTTTTTTGACTTTCGGTAAATCATATGAAGTAAGATACTAAAACAACAAAACTTATAACCATTTAAAAGAGAGAAGATTATGTCAAAAGAACATGTATTTGAAGTAGTAAAAAAGATAGTGATGGAAGTACTTCCAGATGTGGGACCTGAGCAGATCTCAATGGAGATTAGTCTCAAAGATTTGGGTGCAAACTCTATTGATAGAATGGAAGTCGTTACTATGTCGATGGAAGAGCTGGGACTCAAAATACCATTGATGAGCTTTGCCCATGTGAGCAATGTTGAAGGCCTGGTTGATGTCTTGAACATGAACTATGCTGCTGTAAGTGAGAACGACACAATGTAATATATCCGCAATTACAATAGGCTGAAAATCAGCTTGGCGGTTTTTGTTACGTAATGAGAGATAAATAATGTTAAATAAAAACAAAGTTGGAATTACGGGAATGGGGATAGTTTCTTCAATAGGAAGTGACATTTCCTCATTTTGTAATTCTTTAAAAAACGGGAAGTCTGGTATCAGGCAAATGGCAGACACAAAAGAACCAAAAGTGTCTGTTGACATTGCCGCTGAAATACAAGATTTCTCCTTTTTAAACCTACTGGATCGTTTGGAAAATGTGCCTGACCAAAAGCGCAAGTATGCTAAGCGGTTAGGTCAAAGAGCACCGTTTGTTGTCCAGACATCAATTATATCTGCACTGGAAGCGTGGTACAACGCAGGACTGTTCGAAAAAGAGGCACTGCCTGAGCGAATGGGGTTAATTGTGGCTGGGCAAAACAGTACCCAGAACTATCAGTACGATCTGATCCCAAAATTCATGGAAAACCCGGAATACCTGTCGCCAAGGTATGCATTGGAATTTTTGGAAACCAATCAGGTAGGCGTCTTAAGTGAAATGCTGGGGATACAGGGCGAAGGCTTTGTAGTTGGAGGCGCTTCAGCAACCGGCAATGTAGGAGTAATTAAAGGTTATCAGCAGGTGCTTGCAGGTTTTGCAGATGTATGTCTGGTAGTGGGTACTATTGCCGACCTTTCTCCTATGGATATGCAGGGATTTATCAATATTGGCGCCATGGGAGGTAAGAAGTATATTGATCAGCCGGAAAAATCTTGCCGTCCGTTTGATTCACAACACGAGGGTTTCATATATGGGCAAGCCAGTGCATGCCTGATACTGGAGTCGGAGGCAAGTGCGGCCAAAAGGGGAGTACCATTCCTGGCAGAGATCAAGGGGGGGGCTTTGAACCTCGATAGCAACAGCTCTGCCAATCCCAATTTAAATGGTGAATCAAAAGCTATGCAGTCTGCATTGGAACAGGCCGGAATGTCGGCTTCAGATGTAGATTACGTCAATACCCACGGAAGCTCATCAGCCCTGGGAGACAAAACCGAAGCAGAGGCTATAGGCCGCGTACTTGGAAGTCGAGCTTCCGATGTATGGCTTAATGCAACCAAGGGCCTTACCGGACACTGTCTGTACTCAGCTGGTGTAGTGGAGGTGATCGCTACTGTTTTGCAAATGAGGGAAGGATTCCTTCATCCCAATATCAACCTTGAAGAACCGATCCATAAGGACCTTAAATTTTGTGGAGCCGAGGCCATTAACCATCAGGTTAACGTGGCAATCACTAACTCCTTTGGCTTTGGTGGGATCAATACCTCAGTGGTATTGGAGCGAGGGAAATAGGCTTATTGGATGTTGAAGTAAAAACAATAAAGAAATGAAGAAAACATATGTATTTCCTGGTCAAGGGTCACAAAGAAAAGGCATGGGAGGAGACCTTTTCGATGAGTTTCCCGAGATCACTAAGAAAGCAGATAAGATACTGGGTTACTCAATCAAAGAACTATGTTTGAATGACCCCGACCAGCAATTAAACCAAACCCAATACACCCAACCCGCATTATATGTGGTTAATGCCCTGTCATATGAGAAGAAGCTCAAAGACGGGGAGAAGAAACCCGATTTTTTGGCCGGCCATAGCTTGGGCGAATATAACGCACTGCTAGCAGCAGGCGTATTTAGCTTCGAAAATGGACTTAAGCTGGTAAAGAAGCGAGGCGAGCTGATGAGCCAGGCCAAAAATGGTGGTATGGCGGCAATTTTAAATTCTTCGGAGGAACAGATTCAAGAGATATTAAAAGAAGCCAAACTGACGGGTATTGATATAGCGAATTTGAATGCTCCGACCCAGATCGTAGTATCCGGTTTGCGGGATGATATTAACCAGGCACAGCCATATTTTGAGAAGGCCAATGTCATGTTCATTCCGCTGAATACGAGTGGAGCTTTTCACTCACGCTATATGAAAGAGGCTG
>NZ_JAEUGD010000058.1:0-75634 GCF_016775155.1 Fulvivirga marina
ATATTGAAAAATGACTCTCAACTAATAAGTCAAAAGTGTACTCCTAATCATAACATAAAAAATAACATCTGTTGCCTATATCTTACACGTCATAAAACCTAACCTTATTAACAGCCTGATTTTCAGGCAACATTCCCTTTATTCACTCCGATGCAGAATTCATTCATTATTCTCCATCAAAATATACTGCACCGGTACACTTTCAGTCAACCATACACCGTTATCGGATCGGTAAAAATGAAGACCATCATTATGCATGGCTCGGGCTCTGATGTTCAGCACTACCGGTTTACCATGTCTTTGCCCGACATTAATGGCGGTTTCTATGTCCAGACTCAAATGCACGTGATGCCTGCTCCCTTTGGTCAAACCGGTTTTAAGGATGTTGTCAATATTTTTACTGGCCGTACCATGATAAAGTACTTCTGGTGGCTCTATCTTCTCATAACCTAAATCTATACTTATTGAATGCCCCTGGCTGGCTCTGATCCTAGTTTTATCTTCATTAAACCTAAACCGTTTTTTGTTATTATTTTCCACAATAACTTCCAGCACCTCCATATCAATAGGCTTCCGATGTGCATTCATCTTTTCAAACAGCTCTTTAACATCTGCCCATCCCTCGGGATCTAGCTCCAGTCCTATGGTCTCAGGTTTGTGTCTAAGAACCAAACTGAGAAATTTACTCAGTTCGGTCTGTTTTTTCTCATTAATCATTTTGTATTTAAATCTACTTTATGTAGTGACTTAAACTCTCTGTACTCATGAGAGGTTTAAACTCTGACAACGAATATTCTGCCCATTGGTTAATAATCAGAGGGTCATTGTCCAAAATTTTTATCACCTCTTCTTCAGACTCACATTTAGCGATCACTTACCAATGATTTTATCTATTTCGTTAAAGAAGTAAATAAATAATAGCCTGATATGGTTTTAAATTAACATCACTGCCTTCAACCTCGTCATCATCCATATTATCAATCATCACTTCTTTTAATTTCACATTTGCAGGAAGCGTAACTTTCACCGGCTTTTCCGAAAAGTTAAGCAGCACCAGTACTTTCTCATCATCAAGTTCTCTGGTATAAGCATACACCTGCTCATGATCTGGAAAGAGTAACTCATAGTCACCATAAACAAAAACCGGGTATTCCTTCCTAAGCTGCACCATCTTTCTGAAATAATTGAGGCAGCTAGCGGGGTCATTGTTTTCGACCTCCACATTGATGGCTTTAAAATTAGGATTTACTGCAAGCCATGGTGTTCCATTGGTAAATCCTGCATATGAAGTTGTATCCCACTGCATAGGAGTTCTGGCATTATCTCGACTAAGGAAGTTGAGTTTTTTCATGAATTCATCCATATCCTTACCTGCTTCTTTCGCTGCCTGGTAGCTATTTATAGCACTAATATCCTTGTAATCCGAAATATCGTCAAAATCAATATTGGTCATCCCTAGCTCATCTCCATAATAGCAATAAGGCGTACCTCTCATACTTAAAATAAATGTATTGAGCATTTTAGAAGATGCCTGCCTAAAGACATCACCGTCATTTCCAAATTTACTGACCATCCTGGGTACATCATGGTTAGCCAAAAATATAGATAGCCACCCTTTGTCTGCAAGGGCGTTATCCCAGCGGCTATACACTTCTTTGAATTCCTTTAAGCTATACCCCCCGAGACCATTACCGATATCCATACCTTCGAAATGATAGACCATATCAAGTTCTTTTCGCTCGGGATCAACCAATGAAATTGCATCTTCAAAAGTACTTCCTGCCCCCTCGGCCACCGTCATGATATCATACTGACTGATTACCTCCCTGTTCATTTCCTGAAGGTATTCGTGCAGGTTAGGTCCCATGCCATAATACTTAATAATATCCTTTTCATAACCCTCTGGCAGAGGCTTAAATGTGGTATCTTTTGAAACGTATTGAAAGGCATCCATTCTAAAGCCATCAATCCCCTTGGCCAGCCAGAACCTCATGATATCGTACACTTCTTGCCTCACTTTTGGGTTTTCCCATTTCAAGTCCGGCTGTTTCCTTGAAAAGTAATGTAAATAATATGCGTTGGTTGTCGAATCGTACATCCATGCATCACTATTGACATCAAAAAAGCTAAACCGGGGTGCCGGCTTACCCTTTTCTGCCGGCCACCAATGATAGTAATCCCGATATGGATTGTCTCTTGAGCTTCGCGACTCCTGAAACCACCGGTGCTCATCGCTACTATGATTTACTACCAGGTCCATAACCAGCCTTATATTCCTTTTGTGCATCTCCCGAAGCATCTCATCAAAATCGTCCATGGTCCCAAACTCATCCATAATGGCCTTATAGTCACTGATGTCATAGCCATTATCATCATTTGGAGATGCATAAATTGGGTTTAGCCATATCACATCTACTCCCAGGCTTTTGATGTAATCCAGCTTTTCAATAATACCTCTTAAATCCCCCACTCCATCACCATTGGTATCTTTAAAGCTTCTGGGGTAAATCTGATAGATTACCGCTTCTTTCCACCATTTTTTATTCATACTGGAGGTTGTTTGTTCTACGTCCTGTTTCTTACTACAGCCACTGAGGATCAACAGGATTAAAAGGGTTAGGGAGAATTTATTCATAAAAGCATTCTTAGTATCTTCTGTTAACCCAATATAACACTTTCATCACCTTTATATCAAATGGCTAATGAGCAGGAACCGTAAGAAGCCCTTTAGGGTTAAGTTTTAAACATTACATTATGCAAGATAATTGGCAATTTATAGTGCTTATAATTCTGTTAAGGTATGTGATCGTAGCCGGCATAGCTTATCTTACCTGGTATGTTTTAAAGCGCCGGGCCTGGTCATACAAAAAGATCCAGGTCAAATTTCCTCAGAATAAGGACTACCTTAGAGAAATTACATATTCATTGGTCACGATAATTATCTTTACCACAGTAGCAATGACACTTTTTAGCCCGTGGGTAAAACCTCACACATTAATCTATGACAATATACCTACCCTAGGAATTGCTTACTTCATATTAAGCATAGTAATGATCATCTTTGTACATGATACTTATTTCTACTGGATGCACCGGTTGATGCACCATAAAAAGTTATATCGAATAACTCATTTGGTTCATCATAAATCAACAAACCCAAGTCCATGGGCTGCGTTCGCTTTTCATCCTATTGAGGCTTTTATTGAAGCCGGGATAATCATATTGACTGTATTTCTCTTTCCCGTTCACAAACTGGCTATAGCACTATTCCTCATTTTCATGATCATTTATAATGTATATGGGCATCTCGGTTATGAACTATACCCTAAAGGGTTTTACAAGCATTGGCTGGGAAAATGGCTAAACACTTCCGTGAATCACAACATGCATCATGAATATGTAAAAGGAAATTATGGCCTGTATTTCACCTTTTGGGACAGGCTTATGGGGACAATACACATGGGCTATGAGGCTCGGTTTGATGAAGTGAAAAACAGAATCACCAACAAAAACCAATAACTGCCCCCTAAACCTTTTCTCAATTGACAACTTCCTGCTCTTAGTTAAATGTAATTGGAAGTATCATTCTTACGGGCACAGGTTTACCCCATTGATAGCCAGGACTCCAGTCAGGCATTTTACTGACCGCATACTGTGCTGCCTCATCACAGCCACCTCCAATACCTCTTACTACAGTGACTTCTGAAGTTGTTCCATCAGGGTTAATAACAAATTGAACGAATACCTTACCTGTAACTTTCTTTTCCAAGGCCTCAGGTGGATATACTAAGTAATTTCCCAGCATTTCATAAAGCCTGCTTATTCCTCCCGGGAATTTTGGAGGGTCTTCCACAATAATAAAGAGTTCCTTTTCTTCATCTGCTGTTGATTCAGCCTTTTCGGCATCATAATTATCTATTAATAATGGCTTTAACCCTGGGTAATCATTTTTTCTTATGTACATCCCCTTTGCAAACTCTTCCTTTTTAGAAATAATGAGCAAAAGTGAATCTGGCAGTTTATCACTACCCAATAATTTATTGTCAGCAAATGTGGCATCAATAGCGCCTTCCGCACGCATTACATAGCGAAACGCCCCTTGTTTAAGGCCACTGCTATCATAATTAATCTCCATTATCAAAGAGCTATCCATTCTATACTCCACAACATTTCCAACAAAGTGTTTACCATCAACATTTATATTGGCAATACGATAATGTGTAGCGAGTTCAGGCAGAGTAATTTTCCCTTTTCCATTGTAGTAAATTGTGTACTGACTTAATGCTCCACCAGACACACTAGCAAGTAACAAGAGTGTAATCAATAATTTCATAAAACAGATACAATAATTCAAACTAAATATCCAACCTCATCTCGAAAGAGTGTTCATTTTCCCCGACAATTACAAAGCCGCATTTCTCATACAGCTTCCTGGCATTATTCTCTTTCAGTACACTTAAAAACAGAGAATCAATAGAATCGGGGGCTTCAGCTATAAGCTCACGAATGATCTTGCGACCAAACCCTCTTCTCTGAAACTCAGGGGCAATCTGGAATTGGATGATCTCTATAAAATTTTCTTCTGATGACGTCTTGATCAAACCAACCCGCTCATCTCCATGAAAAATGATCCTGGCTCCCTCAAATTTATAATTGAGCGCTTTATAGTGGTTTTCCCTATCTACCTTAAACCCTGCTTTCAACAGGTGAGGAGTCATAGTTTCCTCTCTTAACCAGAGCAAGTACTCAATATCCGAAGCCAGTGCTTTTTTAAAAGTAAATTCCAACCTCTCTTCAGTATCTTAGTACCCTTTCAGATCAATGTTTTCACTATCTATCATGGTCACGGGTTTACCCATCTTCTTTTGAATCACCTTAAAGTGGTGCTGATCTTCCGGAGTTATGAATGAAATCGCATCTCCTTTAGCATCGGCACGCCCTGTTCTACCGATTCGATGGACATAGTCTTTAGGTGACCGGGGCAGATCATAGTTGATCACATAAGGCAAAAACTCTATATCTATACCTCTGGCCAGCAGGTCTGTCGCTACTAATACCCGCAGCCTGCCTCTCTTAAAATCAGACAACGCCTCTATCCTGGTGTTTTGTCCTTTTTTACTATGGATCGCTTCAGCGTCTATACCGTTTTTGCGGAGTTTATTAGTCACATTGTCGGCTTTCTGAACCGTGGAGGTAAAAACCAGTACGTGCCTGATGTTATTTTCTTTGATCAAATACCTCAACAAAGGTCCCTTCTTCTCCTGAGGCACGAAGTAAGCCAGTTGGCTAATCTGATCTATATTCTCCTCCACGGCTTTCACCTCGATCACTTCAGGATCATTTAATAGAAACTGATTGATCTCCTTAACGTCATTGCTCAGGGTGGCGGAGAACAAAAGGTTCTGTCTTCTGGCAGGCAGAAGTTCAAAAATTCGATTCATCTCTTCCTTGAAACCCAGATTAAGCATTTTATCTGCCTCATCCAGCACCAAGACCTCAACCGCTGAAAGTTGTACTGCCTTGGATTCCACCAACTCCAAAAGCCTGCCTGGTGTAGCCACCAGTACATTAACCCCATAAAGTGCTTTCATCTGAGGGTTAATCGACACCCCTCCATAGACCGCCATGGACCTGACCATATCAGGCAGTTCAGAGCCAAAATCATGAAACACTTCATTGACCTGAATCGCCAGTTCGCGGGTTGGTACCAGTACCAGCACGCTGATGAACCTGCTTTTATCCATTATCCTGCCTTCCAGGTTAGTCAGGATCGGCAGCACATAACTGGCTGTTTTACCCGAACCTGTCTTGGCGATGCCGAGCACGTCCTTTCTGCGCAATACTGCAGGTATGGCTTTCTCCTGGATAGGATAAGGTTTTAAATATTTTTGACTGGCAAGTGCCTGTAGTAAAGATGGAGCCAGCCCCAGAGCATCAAATGACATGAAAGAGTGCTTATTAAGATGAAGGATATATTTCAGGCACAAATATATTGAGAATTAATTTCAGAAAGCATAATTAGCCCTAAGGTTTGGGCTGGTTACTACGGAAAAGTGATGGTATCAGGGAGGCTTTCTAATTCTTCTTTCGTATTTGGCGCAAATACAACTGCTCTACCTTATCCCTTGCCCAGGGGGTCTTTCTTAAAAAGTTAAGACTGGACTTAATGGATGGATTGCTATTGAAGCAACGTATATTCACTCTGGCTCCCATTTCATCCCAGCCCAATCTCTCCACAAGGAATTCCAGTATATCTGCCAGTTTCACTCCGTGCAGAGGGTTATTGGGCTGTTCTTCAGGTTTACCTGTTTTTGTCATAGATTATGTCTTATTCGCTTAAGCTGAGTCATTCAGAAATTTGTTGTAATAGTTAACAACCTGCCCTCTATTGACCGGGCCACCGTGCCCAAGATAGAACTGTTCACATTTTTCAGCCAATACTTTGCCAAAGCTAGCTTTTAATTCAATTAAATTATCATGAAAAGGAGGATGTTTGATCCTTGAACGGAACATGACCCCTCCCAGCAATATTCCCGAGGCCATCATATCCATAATTATGGCTTCACCATTGGCCAGTATGACCGATAAAGAACCGGGGGTATGGCCTGGCGTATGGATTACTTTCCCGTTAGTTCCCCAGGAACTCAGGTCATACTCTTCTCCCTCCTCCAGCATGATATCCGGGGTAAAACGCTTTGCTCTTTGGTCTTTTACCAAGGCTCTGAAAAGCTTCCATTGAGGCTTATTTACTTTCATGGTAGACACATCGGCACGTCCGGCCCGGTAGGCAGGTTCATCAGCTTTATGAGCCAATATGGACGCTCCGAATATTTTCTTCAGGCTTGCTGCACTTCCAAAGTGATCAATATGCCCATGAGTGACCACGATCAGATCTATGTCATCTGGGTTGATTTTATGCCTTTTTAGTTGACGGAGTATTCTGCCCTCACAATTTGGAATGCCTGTATCTACCAGTATATGTTTTTGATCCCCTTTGATTAAAAAACAATTGATAAGGCCTCCCGGCCAGATAGCTATTGGAATTATTTTGCTCATAGTTTTAAATTTTACTTCAAAACTATAGGCCGTTCGGCCGGTAAAAAATCACATATGTTACTTAATCTCTTTTCTGATCCGACTAAGGGATTGAGGCTTGATGCCCAGATATGAGGCCAGGTGCTTAACAGGTGTGTGAAGTGCAATTTCAGCCTTTTTTTTGAGCAGTTTTTCGTAACGGTCCGAAGCTGACAGCGTCTGAAGAGCATTGACCCGCTCTGTCATTTTCAGGATATAATTCTCATAAACACCCTGACAAAACACCGCCCACTCTGAAATTTCGGCATAAAGCGCTTTATAATCTGGTTTTGTTATGAATAGCAACTTGCAATCGGAAATACACTGAATACTATAGGAAGAAGATGTGTCTTTCAGGAAGCTCTCGAAGGAAGTAACCAACTCTCCCGCAGATAATATATCGGTGGTCACCTCGTTTCCGTCATGGTCTATATAAAAACACCTCACGAACCCCGAGACAATAAAATATAATTTTTGAGGCTTTTGACCCGCTTTAAGCAGGCACTCATTTTTCTTGCAGTTTAATGGGTGGAATGAGGAGCTTAAAAGCTCCTTTTCTTGAGGCGAAATAGAAACCCTGTTTTCTACTGCATTTATTAATATTTCCTGATGCCGTCCCATACAAACTTATTAACTAAGATAGCTACTCCACCCTACGCCAATCTAAATCCTGAAAGCCGAAGCTAAAATCAATGTCAGGAGAAATGTCCTTCATTTTGATGGATTATCCTTTTCCTTCTTCATCGACATTGAACATAACAAAAAGCATGACTTGGGTTTTAAAAGTAAATAAACCCAAAACCAATTACGCAGACCAGACTATATCGATTTTTTTAATTACCATATAGCAACAAGATCAGTCGTCCTTTAAACTATCTACCGGGTTAGCTCTTGCCGCTTGTAGTGATTTATAGCCCGTTGTGACCAAGGCAATAGTAATGGTTGCCACCAGCGCTACCACAAATACGCCGGCATCAAGATCAATCCTGTTTTGATAGTTTTGTAACCACTGACTCATCAGGTACCACCCTAACGGGGCGGCTATTACAAAGCCGATGACTACCGGCATCATAAAATCTTTAGAAACCAGGCTTAATATATTACTTACGGAAGCTCCAAGCGCCTTACGGATACCAATTTCTTTCACCTTCTGATTGGTGGTATACGACACCAAACCAAACAGTCCCAGACAACCAATAAAAATGGCTACCGATGAAAAGAAGGTAAAGATAGTAGCCATTCTTTCTTCCGACTCGTACATAGAAGCTACTGCTTCGTCTACAAATTCATATTCAAAAGTATATTCGGGATACACCTGCTGCCAGGTCCGCTTTACGGCGTTGAGTTGATTGTTAAAGTCTTTCCCGCTTAGCTTTACAGAAAGCGTTCTGGCATTACCCATGCCATTGACAAGCATTACAGGCTCCATTTTCATGCGCAGGTTCCTGGAGTAAAAATTCTTAACTACTCCGGTAATAGGCACATCTCTGTTCCATATATGCACCATCCTGCCCAAAGCCTCCTCAGGGCTATTGATCCGCGCTACTTTAAGAAACTCTTCATTCACCACCACCCGGGTCAGGGTGTCCACTGCATTTAAACCCTCCCCAGCTGTCAGCTCAATGCCATAAACAGAAAGGTAATTCTCATCGACCCACTTGATGTCGCAATAGTAGTCTTGAGGATCATTGTCCAACTGTATGTCTGTCACTGAAATGGAACTTGAAAGCGGGGTTCTGCTGGCAAGACTCACTTGCTGTATTCCTGATATTCTTTCTATGCCGTTTTTTAGCGTTTTCTTTTGTTGGCTTTCACTCTCAGGTACATCAATAGCAATAACTGCATCCATTTTAAAGCCCAGATCCGACTCTTTGAGGAATTTCATTTGGCCCACCAGTACCAACGTGCCAATGATAAAGAATGGGGTAATTACAAACTGAAAGACTACCAGCACCTTGCGAAGTGAAACAGCGGAAGTCCTGGCGTTGGCAAACTGATTTTTCATGACCACTGCCGGTTTCATTCTGGCCATCACAAAAGAAGGATAAAGCCCTGCGATGAAGGTTACAAGAACCAGTGTGCTCAACAGGAACAGCTCAACTTTACCATCCGTAAACCAGTTGATGCTTAAATCGATCTCCAAAAACGGATTGATGTAAATCAGCAATAGCTCCGCCAACCCAAGAGAAAACATGATGGAAAGGAAAACGATGAAGAAGGTTTCTCCCATAAACTGCCTCACCAGCTGCTTTCGGGTACTTCCCAAAACTTTTCTGACCCCAACCTCTTTAGAACGCTTTACTGCAATGGCGGTGGATAAATTAATGAAATTGATACAGGCTGTAACCAAAATAAAGAAGGCCACCAATACCATAGTCAGTATGTTGCCATCACTGACCGTGGTATACCGGTAGTTATTAAACCTTGTATCAAAATGAAGTTCTTTGAGTGGCTGCAGGAAATAAGACAGATCCTGATCATCATTAGGAAACTGCTTCTCTTTAAAAGCCGCAAGTCTTTCATTGACATTTTCAACTTTGGTTGATTTACCGAGAAGCAAATAAATTTGATCATCGCTACTTACACTACCCCAGCCATTTTGTTCATATTCTTTTTTAATAGTGCTATAGGAGATGAATAGCTCAAAGGGAAAATCACTGTTACGCGGATAGTCCTCCATTACACCTACCACTTCAAGTGTCTGCTCTTTGTTGAGCAAAATTTCCCTGCCAATGATGTTGGTTGAGTCAAAATATTTATCCGCCAGCTTTTCTGACAAAATCACTTTACCTGGCTGACCAAACCCTGCCAGACTACCTTTAACTATGGCTCTGGAAAACACATCGAAAAATGCTGTTTCTATATATGCGACACCTTCCCGCTCCTCAAAGTAGCGTCTGTCACCGCTATTATTATCATCAATGGCGACCAGTGTATTCGAATATTTGTTTGAAACAAAGGCAATCGTCTCAATACCTGGAACCTCTTCTCTTACTGCATCCGTCATAGGTGAAGGCACACCATTACCAAAGACCCGACTCCCTTGTTGGTCATTGGCTGAATGCACAATTCTATAAATACGTTCAAAGTTCTCGTGGTACCGATCAAAGCTAAGCAAGAAGGTCGCCAACAGGAACAATATCAGGCTACAGGTTATACCCAGCGATAATCCAAAAATATTAATAAATGTATTGGAAGGGTTCCTGAACAAGCTTCTTATTGTTGTTTTTAAATAGTTTCTTAGCATACTGGTTTTTCTTGTATTTCTGATTGTTGTTAATAATCACTGTCATTGCAGTGAATGATCAGTTTGGACTTTACTGTTTACTGATTATCTTATTTTACTCATCCTTAAGTGTTTCTATGGGGTTTACCAATGCCGCTTTAATGGATTGATAACTTACGGTAAGCCAGGAGATGATAAGCGCCATCACCCCTGTAA
Organism: Fulvivirga marina; assembly: GCF_016775155.1. GTDB lineage: Bacteria > Bacteroidota > Bacteroidia > Cytophagales > Cyclobacteriaceae > Fulvivirga > Fulvivirga marina. The sequence continues at coordinate 10,517 of NZ_JAEUGD010000058.1, forward strand.
GTACAAATACCGGCCAGCCAATGGTTACTTTATAAGCAAACTGCTCCAGCCATTGATCCATGGCATACCAGGCTAATGGCAGTGCCAGAATACATGAAAAAAGTATGAGTTTTGAGAAATTACCGTTGAGCATCAGCACCAGTTGCCCCATAGATGCCCCAAGCACTTTCCTGATACCGATCTCCTTGCTTCGCTGATGAACGGTATAGGCAGCAAGCCCGAACAAGCCGATGGATGCTATGAACAAAGCAAACCCTGAGAATACGGAGAACAGGCTTCCCAGTCGTTCCTCTGATCTATACATATTTTCAAACTCCTCGTTCAGGAAAGAGTACTCAAACGGATTGTCCCCAGCATATTTTTTCCATTTCTGCCCGGCAACCTGAAGCAGGTCACTTACATGCTGATTCTTGGTTTTTAAAGCCAGCACTCTGCTTTTCCCCCACATGGTTGACTTAGTATGAAAAAATATAAAGGGATTGATACCTGTTCTCAACGACTGAAAGTTAAAATCTTTTACCACACCTATAACTTCTACCGGTCCAATATCATCGCCCATATACTTGATGCGCTGTCCAAGTACATCGTCTTCATTCCACCCATAGAGTTGCATCGCGGTTTCATTAATAAGAACGGCAAGCATATCCGAAGGGCGATCCTCAGAAAAAGTCCTTCCTACAGCCAGTTTCAACCCCATAGTTTCGAAAAAGTGATCATCAACCTTGAGTTGAGCTATAGCCATACGGGTATCATCACTTTCTTTGGTAAAGATCTCCTCGTAGGTGCCTCTTCCAAGCATATCCATGGCCAGAGATGCGTTAAGCACATTATCCTGAGCAGCCAGTTCATTCCTGAAAGACTCTAACTGATCTCCCAGCTTATGGGCATTATTAATTACCAATACGTTGTCCTTATCAAAGCCCAGGTGCTTCTCACTAAAATAGTCGAGCTGTTGAAATACAATTACGGTGCATATCCCTAGTGTAATGGATATGGTGAACTGCACCACAACAAGCGTATTCCTAAAACCACCATTCTTCATCCCCATACTCAGCCTTCCTTTCAACACATTGGCCGGTTTAAAAGAGGTTAAGTAAAAGGCAGGATAAATCCCTGCCACAAAGCCCAACACTAAAGGAATGGAGATAACAAACACAAAAATTGCAGGGTTTGACCAGAATGACTCCAGTTTCACATCCAAAAGCTGCCCCATGGATATCCTGATGATCTCCATCAGCCCCAGTCCCACTATTGTGGCAACAAGAGATACAAGGATAGACTCTACTAAAAGCTGGATCACCAGCTGTTTTCTTGAAGATCCGATAGCCTTCCGCACACCTATTTCCTTGGCTCTTAACGATGACCTGGCGGTTGAAAGGTTCATGAAATTGATCGCTGCTAATACCAGCACAAACACGGCTACACAGGCAAAGATGTAGATGTATTTAATGTCTCCCACTCTGCCTAAGCGGTTGCCTATTTGAGCCGAGTAAAGGTTAATATCTTTCACCGGTTGCAGGTAGAAGTTCCAATCACCTTTACCTGCCATAAACTCATCATAATCCATCTTAAAACGCTGCAAGGTAGCGGCTACATGAGTCCTCCTCAGGCGTTCGAACTTCCCTTCAAGCTGAGCAGGGTCTGTCCCCTCTTCTAACTCAACATAAGTAACTACCTGTGTCCATATCCAGCTCCACTCAAAATGTTCAACAGCAGGATTGGTATCCATAGAAACCAGAAAATCGAAGTTGAAGTGGCTGTTTTCCGGCTGAGCAGCAACCCCTGTCACTTCCAACGCAGTTTTACTTTCTCCCCAATAAAGTGTTCTGCCCAGTGCATTCCTGTCTCCAAAGTACTTCACGGCGGCCTCTTCTGATAATACCACCTTGTTGATTCCCTTCAGGGCAGTTTTTGAATCTCCCTCTACCAGCTGAAAACCAAAAAAATCAAAGAAGTTAGAGTCAGCAGCCAGTATATTTGGCTCATTGAAAATCTTCTCTGTATGGCTGTTTTCAATCAGTCGAACCGTATGAGTGCCCATAGTGTTTACCCTGAGTGCAGACTTTACCTCCGGATATTCGGCAAGTAATGTACCCGCCAGTGGCAACACCGATGAGCTCATTACCCCACCCTGAGGGTCCCAAATATTGGTCTGGTTTACGCGATACTTCTGCGCTAAATTGGGGTGAAAGTCATCATAACTCAATTCATGCAACATATAAAGTGATATGATCAGGCTGCATGCTATACCGATAGCCAGTCCCAGCACGTTGATCAGCGAGTAAAAGCTATCCTTTGAGAAATTTCTTATTGCTATATTGATGTAGTTTTTGACCATGTTGTTAATTCTTTTGATTTTAGTTACTGGCTTTCCTATTGCCTTTTACCATTGACTCATTACTATTCACTATATCACCGATCACCATTTACCGAACACCGAATACCAAAGCCTACTCATCTCTTAAAGCATTTACAGGGTTTGACACAGCAGCCTGATACGATTGATAGCCAATGGTAACAAAGGTGATTACACCTGAGATTACAATCGCCAGAGCAAAGAACCACACCTGCATATCGATCTGGTATACAAAATCGGCCAACCAGATATTCATAGCATACCAAGCAGCAGGTGTTGCTAGCAAAAAGGCCATCAGTACCAGAAGCATGAAGTCTTTTGAGAACAACATTATGATACTGCCCACACCTGCTCCCAGAACTTTTCTCACCCCTACTTCTTTGGTCCTCTGATTGACGATGAAAGAGATCAGCCCTAACAGTCCCAAACAGGAGATGAATATCGATACCGATGAAAAAATCTTAAAAAGCGTGAAAGTACGTTGCTCTTCTACATAAAAGTCTCTTACATCATCATCCAGAAAATCATATTCAAAGATATTGTCAGGAAACATACTCGTGTGTACATCCTCCACATGGCTGATGGCTTCTTTCATGTTTGTGGAGGCTATTTTGATACCTGCATTGTAGTAAAACATGGGCAGGTGCATCATAACAGCAGGCATAATCTCCTCATGAAACGACCCCAGATGGTAGTCTTCCACAATACCCACTATAGGAGCAGAGATATCATTTACGCCTGTTGATATCCGGACGCCAATGGCCTCCTGCGGATCGTTGAAACCGAGTTTCCTTACTGCCGTTTCATTCAGGATGTATGAAATGTCTGCATTACGGTTTTCAAGCACATCACGAAACCTTTCCTCTTCCCCAGGTAGAAACCACCGCCCATATTTTAGCTTTATCCCATATGTTTCCAAATAATGATAGTCCACAGGCTTAATCTGTACTCTATACTCCTGGTCTCTCCCCTTACTGGTCTGATAATAATGTGTGCTAAAAACATTATTGGATATAGGAGGTCCCAGAGCAAAAGATACATTTTCAATATATGCATTAGACATCAACCTGCTTCGTAATGCCTCCAGGGTATTCGGGTCGTTCTTTTCTACATTTATGGTGATGATGGCATCTTTATCAAAACCCAGAGGCTTAGAGGTAAAGTAATCCATCTGACTGGATATAATGATGGTAGAAATGATCAGAACCTGAGAAATGAAGAACTGAACCGTGATAAGTCCTTTTCTAAGAAAAAGAGACGTCTTACTTTGTGAATGGATGTTATTTTTCAGCGCTTTTACCGGGTTGTAGCCAGAAAGTATCAATGCAGGATAAAGCCCTGATAGCAAAGCAACCACCACCACTACTACTACTACAAAAGCGATAACCTCCGGAGTATCAAACAGATTCATGGTCAGCTCCTTTTCGAAAAACTGATTAAACAGAATGATCATACGTTCAGCTATACCCACTGCCAGCAGTCCTGATAGCAATGTAACAATAAAAGTATCCGCAAGATACTGCCTGATAAGCTGAGGGCGTCCTGCGCCCAATGCCTTTCTCACCCCTACTTCTTTTGACTTCCTAACCGCCAAAGCCGTTGATAAATTGATGAAGTTCACACATGCGATAAGCAATATAAACAAGCCAATAGTACCTAACGCCCAGAGTGATGTGGGGTTGATGGAAGACGGGCTTCCGGCTTCCTGGTTAAAATGAATATCTAACAATGGCTGTAGCAGAAAACGCCTGGAGTGATTCTCCCTGCTCTCGTAATTTTTGTCAACCACCTTTTCAAACTGAGCATGCGCCTGCTCAACAGTAGCCGTAGGCTTCAGCTTCACATATGCATATCCCTCCGCTGTCATTTCCCACGAGGTAAGATCAAACATATCAAACCCCATATAGTCGGAAGTGAATGTCGGGTATGACACCATCATGTCAAACCTCAGGTGCGAGGTGGGTGGTGTATCTTCGATCAGTCCGGCTACCTCTACCTCTATTTTGTTGCGCAACCTGATCTTTTTACCAATAGGCTGCTCATCATCAAAAAACTTCTCTGCCAGAGATTTGGTGAGAAATGCTTTATTGGGTTCTCCCAAGTCTTTTTTAGGGTTACCGGATATAACCTTAAAACTAAAAACATCAAAAAAGTTAGAGTCCGCAAAGATCACATGATCAACCACAAATTTCTTATGATCGATCACAGCAAGAGGAACATCATCGCTATGATAAAGCGTAGATGCTTCAAACTCCGTAAAATCACTTTTCAGCGCACCAATCATAGGGTAGGGCACTCCCCTGTCTATCTCTTTATCGGTAACACTTCCTGACTCCTTGATAACCCGGTAGACACGGTCTGCATGCTCATGAAATTTGTCAAAACTCAGTTCTTGGTTGATATAAACAAAAATGATCAGGCTCGCAGTAATCCCTATCGTTAGTCCAATGATGTTGATCAGTGAATACCATTTATTCTTTTGTAGATTCCTGATAGTAATACGTAAGTAATTTTGCAACATAGTTTATTCCTCCGTTCTGATGTTTACCGAGACAATGCCAAAATCAATGCCATAGCTCAAATTATTCATTTTTGAGCAAATTAAGGCTACACCAAAAAATAAATGTATCAAAAACGATACACCTATACGTTTGTTTATGATACAGTTTTGTTATGTTTGGTCATAAAACATTATCGCTTTCACTATGAGCTTAAGGGGTACGGTCAGGATATTTAATTCTAAGAAAATGTTAAAAACTTACCCAGAACCATTACCCTGACCTTAAACGTAATAAAATGAAAACACCAGCCAATATACTGATTGTAGATGACGATCGTGATGTGCTTGAAACCGCCAGGATGTTTCTTAAGCAAGAGTTCTCATCGGTAGACATTGAAGAAGACCCTTCTAAAATACCGGGTTACTTTGAAATCAAAGACTATGATGTGATCCTGCTCGACATGAATTTCAAAAAAGGAATGAACGACGGCGAAGAGGGTTTTTACTGGCTGGGTGAGATACTGAAAATTGACCCGCAGGCTATAGTTATACTGATCACTGCTTATGGCGAAGTAGATGTAGCCGTAAAGGCTATGAAGCAGGGCGCTACAGACTTTGTACTAAAGCCGTGGAAAAATCAAAAGCTTTTAGGAACCATCCTCTCAGCGCTCCAACTTAGAAAGTCTAAGAAAGAAGTAATCCGGCTCAAGGAAACCCAAAATACCCTTAACCGGGATAAACCTCACAATTTCAATGATTTTATAGGGGAATCGCCCGCCATACAACGGGTCAAGGACCTGATCACAAAAGTAGCCAAAACGGATGCCGATATACTGGTACTGGGTGAGAATGGTACAGGGAAAGAACTCGTGGCTCGTGCTATTCACAACTTTTCTCTGCGAAGTAATGAGATATTTATCAGCGTCGACTTAGGTGCCGTGAGCGAAACACTTTTTGAGAGCGAGCTTTTCGGACATGTAAAAGGTGCTTTCACAGATGCCCGGCAAGACAAACCAGGTCGGTTTGAGTTAGCCAACGAGGGAACGATATTTCTGGATGAAATCGGCAACCTTTCTATGCCCCTACAGGCCAAGTTGCTTACTGTATTGCAAAGCCGAAAAATACGAAGGGTAGGTGCCACTCGAGAGGTAGATGTAGACTTCAGGCTGGTGTGTGCTACCAATATGCCGCTCAGTGAGATGGTTTACGAACAGAAATTCAGACAGGATTTGCTATACCGGATCAACACGGTAGAGATCCGAATACCATCATTGCGTGAGCGCATTGAAGACATTCCTTTGCTTGTAGATCATTTTCTGAGCATTTACTCCCGAAAATACCATAAACCAGGATTATCCATCAACAAGCATACGGTTGAAAAACTTAAAAATTACCATTGGCCGGGTAACATCAGAGAACTACAGCATGCGGTGGAACGCGCTGTCATTTTAAGTGAAGGGGACACGATCAATTCAGTAGAGTCATTCATTAGCCCTACTACCTCCATACACCGTGTACCATCTCAGGCAAAAACGTTAGATGAAATGGAACGAGATTTCATTTTACAGTCACTTGAAGAAAATAATGGCAATGTAACACAGACAGCAAAAAACCTTGGTATAACACGAACTGCGCTGTATCGACGCATGAACAAACATGGAATCTAAAAATTTAATTTGATATAAAAAGAAAGTGGCACGCCGCATTCTCTTCACAGCCTAGCGTTACCTTTCTTTTTGTATTCATATCGGCTCATATGCATCTTCTAACCCATCAAAACATCCTAAATATCGACAACTCACCTACCATGTAAGTTTCCTTATATATTTCAATTGTATTCCCACCACTTCTCCGGTACATTTAGGCCAACCTAAAAACCAAAACCAATTTTATTATGAAAAATCGTAAATCTATTATGGCATGGATAGTATTTCTATGCCTCTTCAACTATTCTGCGTGGTCGCAAGAGGTCAGCAAACAAGATTATTTTTATGCCACGGTTACCACCGAGGATGCTCGGGATCTGCAAAAGCAATACCCTAATGAAGTAATCATTTATGAAAGCGTCGACGGCGTAAGTGCAGTAAAAATGACTGTAAACGCTGCTGACCATTTACACCATAATGTACTAACTCACGGACCTGGGTATGTTTACATGTCCTCACTCGACAAAGCGGTGCAGTCTATTAAAAAAGCACAAGCCAACAAGTCTTCCAAACAGGCTAAACAACTCGCAGTTAATTACACCATAGACCAGGACACTTATGTTAACCAAAGCCTAAACCTGGTAGATAATCTGGAAATCGAAAACACCATTCAGACGTTGGTAGGCTATGGTACGCGATACCATACATACAGTTCAGCCACACAGTCGGTGGTGGACATCAAAGCCAAGTGGGACAACATGGCTGCCGGAAGAAGTGACATCTCCACAAGGCTGGTTTATCACTCTTCTACTAACATGCCCTCGGCAGTGCTCACCATTCAGGGTACTACCTACCCGGATGAGTATGTTATCATTGGTGGGCATATTGACTCCACCAACCCTTCAAACAACTCCAATGCTCCGGGTGCTGATGATGATGCATCTGGTATAGCTACCATCACTGAAGCCGCCCGCGTATTGATCGAGATGGACTTCCGCCCTCAAAGGACCATTGAGATCATGGCCTATGCTGCTGAAGAGGTAGGCCTGAGAGGTTCAGGAGAGATAGCACAAGATTACAGCATCAATAATGTAAATGTGATCGGGTATGCTCAATTTGATATGACCAACTACAAAGGGTCTACTTACGATGTGTACCTGATCAATGACCAGTATACTACTCCTGTACTCAACAATTTCATGATGCAGTTAATGGACCATTACAATGCATCGGGTACACATCAGTTGAGCTACTCTACCACACAATGTAACTATGGCTGCTCTGACCACGCCAGTTGGGAGGCTGAGGGCTACAATGCCACTTTCCCTTTTGAGGCCAGTTTTAGTGGAAGTAACCCATACATCCATACTTCTTCAGACACCTATAACCAGGCCCCACTTGCAAATTCGGTACATGCTGCCAAATTTGCTAAACTAGCTCTGGAGTTTTTAATAGAAACAGCAAAAGCTGATGGTGGCACAACGCCTACCTGTAATGTACCTTCAGGGTTGTCTTCTTCAAACATCACTACATCTTCAGCCACTGTATCGTGGAGTTCTGCTTCCGGAGCTGCCAGCTATGATATCCGATATCGTATAGCCGGAGGTTCATGGGTATCTACCACCAGCAGCAGCACCTCAAAATCATTGAGCGGCCTGACGGTTGATACTAATTATGAATTTCAGGTAAAATCCATATGCTCAGGACAGGAGTCTGCCTATTCCAGCAGCGCCACTTTCCGCACCTTGAGCAACAATCCGGTAAGCTACTGTGCATCTTCTGGTAATGATGTAAGCTATGAGTGGATAGAAAATGTAACTGTAGGTAGCCTTAATAATACCAGTTCATCTGATGGCGGATACGCTGACAATACCGGTCAATCGGTTTCTCTTACTGCCGGAAACACCTATAGTGTGAGCCTTACACCTGGCTTCATGTACTCCAGTTACAGCGAAGTATGGAGAATATGGATTGATTACAACCATGATGGGGACTTTACCGACCCAGGCGAGCAGGTATACAGCGGTACCAGTTCATCTACCTCATCAGGGTCATTCACTGTACCTTCGGGAGCTTCATCCGTGACCACACGTATGAGAGTAAGCATGCGTTACAATAATGCTCCTTCAAGTTGTGGAAGTTTTGACTATGGCGAAGTGGAGGATTATACCGTGACTATCAATGGCTCCTTGCTTGCCGCAAAAGGTGGAGAAAAAACTGTAAGAGAAGCTGCCGGCATGAAGATTTTCCCGAACCCGGCCAATACAGAAACCATTGCGCTAACCATTGAAGATGGATTTCAAGACGAGGGAGTGGTTAGAATAATGACCATCGACGGTAAAACTCTTGAAACCAAAACCATAATGGAACCCCGTGTAGAAGTCGATATCAGCAGGCTGCCTGCAGGGCATACCTACATACTGGTTTTTGAGTCAGGAGATGTTAAAAAAACTCAAAGTTTTATAAAACAGCAGTAATACTGAATGTGCAGACAGAATCAACTTTATTTTAGGGGAAAGTAAGGTTCTGCTAAGCACAACAAATGAAAGTCACCTCGGTTGGGGTGGCTTTTGTTTGTATTAACTTACTATCTCACTCTAACTAGCCCTATGTCACCATTCGACATTCTAACTACTGAATTCAATTGTAAATTCAGGGAATCCGGAATGCTGCTGATCAACCTGGCAATGTATTCTCGCGGAACACTTTTATCTATATGAAAATTCATACCAGCAAACGGCTGGTCTATGCACATATCATATGTTTGCGTAGCCAATAGTGGTAAGTCCATAAACTTTATTATGACATCATTAGCTCGAATAAAGGCTGAATCAGGGTATATAGATGCCAAACTATCGTAAAAGTAACTTTTACCAACCTTCGATGGCCCTACAAACACACTCGTTCCACAACTGTTTGGAAGTGCATCTTCAAATGCATAAGCATCATCATTCACCTCTAAATCTATCCTCAAAGAAGAGTGGATGTAGCGGTGATCATAAATACAATCTGGCAAATCGGCTTTGATATATTCAACAACTGCAGTATCCAAACTTAACAAAAGTCGATCGCCCCTCAATTCAAATGAATTTGTATAAAACAAGTCATTAAATGGGAATATATATAATGAGTCGACATCAACTCTCGGCAAAACATAATAGTAATACCCTTCCAATTCATAATAATTAGTTAGTGATGAGGTATCATTAATGTCAATAGTATTGAAAAAACCATTGTCAGAATTCAAATGCCATGCCCTGTCAAGCTTTCATTTTGAGCACAGCTAAATTGCAATAGCGTTATAATTGACAAAAGTATAATAGTGCACAACCTCATTGTTCAGCAAAGAATTTATGCCAGCTCCAGATCTTTCTTAGACTTTCTATACAAATACGAATTAAAAATATTCCTCTTGGCAAAACGATAAGGGTTATCGCAATTGACCATTTTGGAAACTACATTTTTATTGACTCCAAAGTACTCATAAGTAGTACCATCAAGAAACGAAATTTCGAGCAGCAACCCTTTATGCTTAAAGTCGGCTATACCGGTTGTGCTCGTGGTGATACGATAATCTTCCTGGTTCACTTCCCTGGTTTCCGGTGCTATACTCACTAAGAAGTGATAACCATCGATAATCTTCAGACTCTTTTCTTCAGCAATTGCCTTCTCTGCTTCATCCTGAAATTTATCCGGGTGCCACTCTTTCACCAGATTTCTATAAGTGGTCTTTAATTGCTTAAGGTCTGTATTTGCATCAGCATTAAACAGCTTCCTGTACTCATTTATGCGCTTCATTGCCGTATGGTAAAATTAAGCCACAAAGCTACTGGTAAAATAATCTGAAATAGTGCATCTAAGTATTCTTTATTTTCCGCATTAGCTTCATATACTCACCATCCCGCCTTTACATTCCCGTTTCAAAGCCATCAATGCTGACCCTATTCTTCTCTTTCCAATAATTTCGTATTCGCTCTTCCCCTTGCTTCTCTGCCCATGACTTTAACTGAGTCCTCTCTTCTTTAAAATCCATAAAGGGAACTGCGGTACCGCAAGAGGTTTGTACCAGATCGACCTCCATTTCAATGACCTGACGTGCTCCGGCTATTTTAGGAAAAAGGTCTATATGCTGCTGGTATGCTTCGTCACTCTGGTGATAGATTTTTGCAGTGCCATACAACCTTAGGATCAATGGTTTACCCTCAAAGGCACAGAACATAATGGTCATCCTGCTGTTCTTAATCAAATGAGCAGCGGTTTCGTTACCACTTCCGGTAAGGTTGAGCCAGAGGACCTTATTCTGCCCCAATACCCTAAAAGTATCCATCCCTTTTGGAGAGACATTTACCCTGCCCTCCTCAGCTGCGGTACCTACAAAAAAGATTTTCTGATTGATAATAAACTCTTGTAATTCGGGGGTTATGCTTTCAAGTTGTTTACCCATGATATCTTGGTTTTAGTTAATTGTAACGAGGCTGGTTTGAAAATAGTTGAGGGATATCGAAGGTTAAAGATCTAGCGAGTAATTAGTGAGGGATGAGTTTGATTTGAGAGATGTATGGCCTCACAAAGCGCTGGACAGTAAACTAGCTATGGACAAAATACTCTCTTCTACACGGAGAGGGAGTTTTGGCTCTGCTATTTTTTCAATCTCTTTTAATGTGATTTATTAATCATTCATCCCAACAAACAAGTACAAACCGCAACTAAACCCGTCATCCCTGAATTTTCTTCACAAAACAGCATTTCACTGCTGCATTTGATAAAAATATCAGGGATCCCCTTGAGCCGAAGCACATAGCTAGTATTTCGTCTTCTACTTCTCAGCGAATGTCTCTCGAAGAGGACTCCACGTCACTCGTCACTTGACGTAATGACCTATCTGTTCTCCGAAATCAATTCACCGCCAAAGTCTAACCGATCCGGTTCTATAATTTCTGACAACTGCTTTTGATGTTTTCTGATTACCCTTCGACCTCCCCTAAAGTTGAATAATGAACTCCTGGAATCATATTGACCTTCATAGTATTCGCTCTGAGTGGTAAAGTACCCTACATAGTCATTGGTTAATCCCAGTATCCAGGCATTGTCATAGCCGTTTCGTTTACTCAATGCCTTTAACCAAAAGCCCAGCGTAGTCGAGGCTTCCCCCGGCCATGTAAACATTAGTATGTCTCCTATTCTGGCAATTGAAATTCGAGTATATTGATTCATTAGCCCGGGCATAGGAACCCGTAAAGGCGGAATCCATTTTTTCTTAGCCAGCGTTTTGCGGTTGGCATATTTAAGGGAATAGCCGGGTATGCCCAGCCAGATTTTTTTGCTGGTACTGCTCAGGGTCGGAGCCACAGGGCTCAGGTTTTCCAACGCTGGCATCGCCTGACGGGCAAATTCTTCACCGATCCAATGCATTTTTTTATATCCCCGTCTGATTACTCCAACATCTCCCAGGGCACCCTGAAATAATGCAACTGTTGGAGGGCGTGCATCAGTAGTGTTTTTTGATGCAATCAGTTTTTCCATATTTCTTTCTATAGCTCCTATCACATCGGCGCTATATTTTAAGTTTTCAGGTCCCAAAGAGCCTCCATGAATGGCAAAATTGACCATTCCTCCAAGCCATTGGCCCTGGCTATTTTGCAACATTAACAGTTGGACCTCCCGGTCTACATAGTCTTTCCTTCCTTCTCGCCATTTATTCTTTTGCAGGCCCTGAACACTAAAACCAGTCTGATACAACTTTACAGGTTCTTTTTGATCAATTGCCTTTAATACGCTTTCGTATACTTTATTCACAATATGATCGTAATTCTCCCGCTGAAAAATGTCAGTGGCCACAAACTCCAAAAGTAGTTTACGGCTTACTGTACCCGGGCCAGAATGCGTGTGCGTGCCCGAAATAAACAACTGATCGCGCTCAAAGCCGAGAGGTTTAAGTCGTTTACAAAGGCTATTGACAAACCGGTAACTTACCCCGATCATATCCAGACTGATAAAAAGGAGTTGGTGTTTTTCATTTTGAAGAAAGATCACTTTACTTCGAATGGGGTCGAGCAGACCAATGGAAGGTTTGAACATAAAACTATGTGGAATATCTCCGCTCCAGTCTTTTTTTTCTAAACGCCTGCTCTCTGAACCATACCCGGCTAATGGAATACCTATTTCAGGCTCCATATCAATACTTACGGCACTCCCCATCAGGTCATGCTCCTGAGCCTGACAATGCTGTATGCCTGCCAGATAAAAAATGAAGCATAAGAACCACGTGGATTTGTCTAACCTATCCATACTTACCTCATAAAACAGCAAGTGGCAGCCAAAAATTCTGATTAGGAACCTTAAAAATCAGAAATATTCTTACCACATGAGCTAAGCGCACTACCCTACAACCACCTCTTCTGAAGGAGGGCTTAACGTATGTATCTGATAGTGAATAAGTAAGCTCAAAAGACCTCTTTAATTGGGTGTTCGGAGATTTTAATTTGTGGAGGGTACAACCTCACCCTGCTTTGGGTATCGGGATTGCTCTTGACCAATGGAGGGGTTCCTTGTAATGAAATCAATTGAAAAACAACCTCAGTCAATTGAAAATGCCAGAACATACATTAGGCATTATTAGCTTAAAGTGCTTCTTATAATTTGCCAGCATTATTTAACGAAACCAATATTATTATGAAAAAATCTATTCAAGTAAAATTATTAGCTGCGTTAATGGTTGCAATGTCACTGTTCAGCTGTGAGGATACTCAGATTGTGGAACCTTTCGCACCCTCAGGCACCAAAGTTGAACTTCCTAAACCAATGACAATTAAAAGAGGGGATACCAATAGAAGCTTTACAGACGATGGGTATATTGAAGACTTTAAATGTAGCTGGTTTGAAACTTATGAGGTGAGTAAACCCTGGCTCAATCAAGTGTTGTACCTTGATGTTGATGCTCCTACCGTGCCGTATTATTTCAGCAACGCCAAAGTATATAGAAAATATGGAAAGTATTATTCCGCTCTAATACAACCAGGAGGCTTTGTGGCCATGAATTTTGAATATAAAAAGATTTGTGACCGGGTAAACCTTACAATTGGCACTTGGAATGAAGTCTTCGAACCAGATCATATCTATCCAAAATCCGGATACGACCTATACATCTATCAGTCAGGAGACTGGAAGTTATTCAAGAGTGTTACATGTACAAACCCACAGACAACGGGTTTTGATATTCCTCTGGTGTTGTCAGGTATTGCTGTCGCTGTTGTTGCACACCCTGACAATATTGAACCCTTGGATCTTTCAGGTCTTTATTTATCAGTGGCAGGTAATTGATCCATTTCAAATAGAGTCTAAAAGCCTATATCATATTTAGGCTTTTAGACTCCCCACTGGCTCGGAAGTTTCTTCCGTGATACATAGGAAAGGTAAAGGACACCAGCCTCCCCGCTTGTGCCAGAGAGGGAGTGTGCCTCATCTGGTTAGATAACTAAAACCTGTCCTACAGACACCTCCCTTCCTTTCAGCAGAGTTTCTCGAAGAGGACCCTGCGTCACTCTAGCAACATTTGCACAAGCAATAAGCAACTCTACGGAGTTACTACATTTAAATCCAGAGAAAACTGGTATCTGTTAAACGAATCAGGGTTGTATTGGACTTTATGTAGCTTACATTTTTCATTTCTTTTAAAATAAGCAGAATAAAAGAAATATACTGATCAAAATGCAATACTCGATATTCCAGGGCCAAGTATCATAAAGGACTCAGCAATTTTATCCTCGGTCTTTTTATTTAAATCCGTATCTTTGAAGTGCGAAACTTGTCATAATTATTAACTCAATGGTGCTATTTGTATCTACTTGGCTAAAACAGAAAATCTTGGATAGGCATACGGGTGAAAGTCCCGAAGACCAATCAAAGCACCGCTTTGACGAGTTTCGCAGTGACCTATCCTATTTTTATTCACCTATTAATCCATTTCATTATGCGAAACTCGAATGGTCCGAAAGCCTTTATCAAAAGCAATTATGCAGAACCTATTGATGGCTCTGAAATTCTCAACACCCTAATCCCTGCCGAGCAGGAATTTATTAGCTGCATTAAACTTCTTGGGGTTGACGAATTGATCTTTTCATTAAAAATGATTCACAATTTGGCCTTGTATCATACCGAACTAGTTATTGATCAGGAGGAAAAGAATGCTCTTTTTAATTTAAAGATTCTTTGGGAGGAGTTGCAAAAGCTTTGATTTTTATGGGGCTGTTCTTGGGGATGGCCCTTTGTTTAATTTGCTAAAGGGTCCAATGGATGCTTACGCCAGAGAGGGGGAATACCCTTCTATTTTTACATCACTCCAAAATAATAGCGCCCGACCCAAAAAAAACCGTCATTCCTGAATTTTCGAGTACGAGCGTGTTTTATGCAGGTATGTAATGAAAATATCAGGAATCTCCCCGACTCGGGGGATATGGCTCGACTTTTACTGACATTAACCATTCGAATAAGGCATTCCCTGTCAGGACTCTGCAATTTAATCCTCGGTCTTTTTATTTAAATCCGTATCTTTGAAACGCGAAACACATTATTATTTTATCATGACGCCAAAGATCAAAAATCGGCTCAAACCAAAGATACTGGATAGGCATACGGGTGAAAGTCCCGCAGACCGTTCAAGGCGTTGCTTTGATGTGTTTCGCAGTGACCTATCCTATTTTATTCACTTATTAACCCATTTACATTATGCGAAACACAAATGGTCCGACCACCCGTCTCAAAGGCAATTATGCAGAGCCTATTGATGGCTCTGAAATTCTCAACACCCTAACCCCTGCCGAGCACGAATTTATTAGCTGCATTAAACTTCTTGGGGTTGACGAATTGATCTTTTCCTTAAAAATGATTCACAATTTAGCCTTGTATCATACCGAACTAGTTATTGATCAGGAGGAAAAGAATGCTCTTTTTAATCTAAAGGTTCTTTGGGAGGAGTTGCAAAAGCTTTAATTTTTATGGGGCTGTTCTTTGGGGATGGCCCTTTTGCTTATCTGTATAGGACACAAGCAGTTTTCTAGAAAAACGCTTGTTTTGATATACACTTTATGGGTAAATGGTCAGGAGTATGATCCAAATAGAAATGTGAAAAATCGTTTGCTTTTAAGTATTCTTACAAAACGCTTTATTTTAAAACGAACATATGCACGCTTGCCAAATACTACAGCCTGAACTTTCCCAACATCTCCTTCTATTTTCCCAATACTGCTAATCCAATTGCAACAAATCTAAATCTAGCTTAACCTGATATCTCTGTCAATACCCAACCTTGGGTATTTTTTAGGAAATCTGCCTTGAAATAAGAATAGAGCAAGATAAAAAAGACAAAAAATGATGCCCGCCACAAGACCCCCCCTTGCTTTTGAAGCTAAACACCCTCTGTCCTACGGACATCTCCCTCAAGGGAGAAATTAGTGAGTAGATATCAGTCATGCAACAGGTCGGGTTTGGCTAGTGCTTTTAAGTTCGGGATTCCAGATATTTTCTCTGTTGCTCTACGAAAATTCCAGAATGACAGTGTTATATATTTTGTCGGCTCTATACTCATAAAGTACAAGCTAATTCAACACTGCCATGTATATCCTACCTTAATTCACCAAATTTCACAAGGTATACGACCTTAATACTGGTATTTTTTTACCAAAATTGATACGAAAATTATCAAAAATATGCATATGTCTGTAGTTTTACTTTTCTTTACATTAAAAACATAAATTCAAATCACTGCTTATCAACAATTTACAGCTCATCTTAACACTACTCACAAGGCCTACTCATCTGTTCTCATAACTTGTTTTGTAACTCAATTTTCAACATATGTCAACGATCAGGAAAAATGTACATCGAGAAATAACTCCACTAGCACCCCAGGACAGCTTTCTGGTATTCGAGAGGGTTAAGCAACATTTTGATTTCCCCATCCATTTTCATCCTGAATTTGAATTAAACTTCATTCATAATGGAAAGGGCTGCCGCAGAGTGGTTGGTGATAGTATGGAAGAGATCGATGATATTGAGCTGGTCATGGTCGGCCCCAATTTGGAACATGGCTGGGAAACCTATAAATGCCAAAGTGCAAGAATACACGAGGTTACCATCCAGTTCCACAATGATCTGTTTGATGACAGAATGCTCTCGAGGCAAATATTTAAGCCTATCAGGGACCTGTTTAATCGATCAAATCACGGTATACTGTTCTCTAACAAAATAGCCAAAGAGCTTATGCCAAGGATAGTTTCCCTATCCAAGATTGATAGTATCGATTACTTTTTGGAGCTTATTTCCATCCTTCAGGACCTGGCCAATTCCAGAAATCAAAGGTTACTCTCCACCTATAGTTCGCGTAACTCCAAGTTTGAGAACAGCAAACTGATTGAAAAGGTGTATACCTATATACAAGAAAATTTTGACAGAAAAATAACATTGACAGAAATATCCGACCTGGTAAATATGAGTCCGGTCTCATTCAACCGCTTTATAAAAAAGCGTACTGGTAAAACCTTTATTGAGTACACCAACGACACGCGTATAAGCTACGCTACCCGTTGGCTAATTGAAACAGATCTGAGTATTGGCGAGATTGGTTTTAAATGTGGGTTTAACAACATTGCTAATTTTAACCGCGTATTCAAAAAAGCCAAAAACTGCACTCCAAGTGAGTTTAGGGCTGAATTTCAAGGCATAAGAAGGGTCTTGTAATTTACTGTCAGGTTTTATCAAAAGCCTATTAAATTGTATCAATATTTGATGAATTAAGGCAAATAGGATAGTACGCAATGGCATAACTTTATTCACTTAAAAATTGTGATAATATGCGTTATAATATTCTATTCTTTTTAATGGTATCTCTCCTTGCATGCAAAGAGCAAGAAACACTAAATTTTTACAAAAATAATGGGGGGACCCCTTTTATAAGCAATGGACGGGTAGAGCCTCTTGCAGATAGTACTATTGTTTTAATCGGCTCAGGTTCTTCAGTGGAATTTATGGTTGAAGGTGATTCTTTGAATATACATTTAAGGTCAGGTGGGCCATCATACAACTATATCTTGCTGGAAGTTAACGACCAGTATCTGGGTCGATTTAAAATTGAACAGGGTAAAGAAATTATTCCGCTGAAGTTAGATAAAAAACAATCAAAAGTTGGGATTTATAAGGCTACAGAGGCTGCTAATGGCACCGTTATATTTCTTGGAGCTGAAGCACAAAAAATATCACCTCTCAAAAAAAACAGCGTAGCGTTAATAGAATTCATTGGCAACTCCATTACCTGCGGCATGGGTGCAGACACCACGGATGCTCCATGTGGATCAAAAGAGTGGTTTGATCAGCACAATGCATATTTGGCATATGGCCCGCGCGTAGCCAGGGCGCTGAACACCTCATTTAAGTTAAGTTCTGTTTCAGGCATCGGCATGTACAGAAACTGGAATGATGAAAATATTGATGAACCCATCATGCCACAGGTCTATGAGAACTTATACCTAAACACCGACAGCTCCAAAAAAGCGGACTTCTCTATGCACCCTGACATTGTAAGTATATGCCTGGGCACCAACGACCTGTCAGTTGGCGATGGTGTAAAACCCCGGCTGCCTTTCAATCAGGAAAAGTTTGTTGATAATTACACCAAATTTGTAAAGAATATCTTTAGTCATTACCCCAATACCAAAGTAGCTTTATTAACCAGTCCTATGGTTTCTGGCACAAAAGGCGACACATTGATTGCCTGCCTGAAAAAAGTCAAAGAAAACATAGGTACCGAGACTGTATCAATTTTTGAATTTGATGAAGTGCCACCGACAGGGTGCTCTTGGCACCCTTCCATATCAGAACATAAGCAAATGGCGGAACAACTTGAACCCTTTTTTAGAGATATACTCAATAATGAATAATGAAGTTATTTTGAGTTTCGGGGCATGAGATTCTTTTAATGAAAATTGTATTTTCAATGCCCTCCCTCTCTAAAAAAGCAATATGAAATATTTAAGAGATGAATAAGATTATATATTACACCTTAATTCTATTATTCGTGGCAACCGGCACTTCTTTTTCTAACGTAAGCCTGCCCTCTGTTTTTGCAGACCACATGGTGCTGCAACAAAATGCCGAAGTGAAACTTTGGGGATGGGGCAATCCTATGGAGGAAATTACAGTCACCACAAGCTGGGATTCCGTTGAAGTTAAAACAAAAGCGGACAGACATGCCAATTGGCAGGTATTACTCAAAACACCCCTAGCAGGAGGTCCTTATTCGATCACTATTAAGGGGTATAATCAGGTAACCCTTAACGATGTTTTAATTGGAGAAGTCTGGCTCTGCTCAGGCCAGTCCAATATGGAGTGGACTCCCTCAGCGGGGATAACAAATGGTGAAGAAGCCATCAAAAATGCTAACTTTCCTGAAATACGCTTTTTTAATGTCGTTAAAAACAGCGCTGACAGCCCTCAACTAGATCTCAAGGGTGAATGGCAAGTCTGCACACCTAATACGATGCAATATTCCAGTGCTGTTGCCTATTTTTTTGGAAAGAAACTTCACGAAAACTTAGATGTCCCGATCGGGCTGGTCAACTCCAGCTGGGGAGGAACCCCCGCAGAAACATGGATACCACAGAATGTGATCAATGCCGACCAAACACTAAAGAAAGCCTCTCAAAAATTAAAGGCAGAAACATGGTGTCCCAGCGAACCAGGCAGAACTTACAATGCGATGATCGCTCCTCTGGTTGGTTTTAAATTGGCTGGCATCATCTGGTATCAGGGCGAAACCAACACCGCCAACCCCGACACCTATCAGCATACATTCACTGCATTAATCCGGTCATGGAGGGATAATTGGACCCAACAACTTCCATTTTATTATGCTCAAATAGCGCCCTATGAATATGGCTCACCAGAGTCTGGTGTAAAAGTACGGGAGGCCCAAAGACGCACATTAGTAGTGCCTAATACCGGAATGGTCATGACCAGCGACATTTGTACCACAGATGATATCCACCCCAGAAATAAACTGGATGTTGGGTTAAGGTTTGCCAATATTGCCCTGAAAAATCATTACCATACTGTTCAGGGCATTGTAGAAGGGCCTTTGCTGGATTCTGTATCCTTTAAGGGGAAAAAGGCTTACGTGTATTTTAAACATGCAGAGGGACTTTACTTAAAAAATAAAGACCATCTTTTTGAAGTAGCCGGGGTGGATAAGGTCTTCTATGCCGCCAAAGGTACTTTAAAGAAAAGTATGTTCATCGTTACTTCTGATAGGGTAAGCGAGCCAAAATATGTCCGGTATGCATGGGGCAACACGAGTATATCCAATATATTCAATAAAGCCAACCTGCCAGCTTCCAGTTTTACCACAGAAACGTCCGAATGAGTATCCAGGATTTGAAGGACTAGTTCTTTAAAACAATGAAGTAACAAAAATCATCCTTACTATGGAATTTCAGAAAAACACTACCATAGATCAAAAAGTAGATTCACTTCTAGCCATGATGACCCTTGAGGAGAAGGTTGGACAAATGAATCAATACAATGGTTTTTGGGATGTAACAGGCCCATCCCAAAGGGAAGATATGGCCTGGAAATATGAGCACCTAAGAAAAGGCTGGGTGGGATCCATGTTATCAGTACGGGGCGCAAAAGAAGTTCGTGCTGTTCAGAAAATTGCCGTCGAGGAAACCCGGTTGGGCATCCCGCTTATTATTGGATTTGATGTAATCCATGGCTACAAAACCTTAAGCCCAATCCCACTGGCTGAAGCCGCAAGCTGGGATTTGGAGGCTATTAAAAAGTCTGCATCTGTGGCAGCCGCAGAGGCATCTGCTTCCGGTATCAACTGGACATTCGGACCTATGGTTGACATTTCCAGGGATGCACGCTGGGGGCGGGTGATGGAAGGCGCCGGGGAAGATCCGTTTTTGGGCTGCAAAGTAGCCGTAGCACGAGTGAAGGGATTTCAGGGAGAAGATCTGTCAGCCGTAAACACTATTGCAGCCTGCGCCAAGCATTTTGCTGCTTATGGTTTTGTAGAAGCTGGCAAAGAATATAACACAGCCGACATAGGCCCCTCTACCTTACACAACGTGGTTTTACCTCCCTTTAAAGCTGCCGTGAATGCGGGTGTGCGAACCTTGATGAATTCCTTCAATGAACTTAATGGCATTCCTCTTACCGGCCACTCCTCCTTGCAGAGAGATATCCTGAAAGGCGAATGGGGCTTTAACGGATTTGTGGTGTCTGATTGGGCATCCATTGCTGAAATGATCCCCTGGGGCCATGCAAAAGACAAAAGAGAAGCAGCAAAAATAGCAGCAACCGCCGGCTCTGATATGGACATGGAGGGATATATATACGTTGAGGAACTGGCACAGCTGGTTAGGGATGGAGTTGTAGAAGAAGCCTTAATTGACGATGCGGTAAGAAGAATCTTATACTTAAAATTTGAATTAGGCCTTTTTGATGATCCCTACAAATACTGTAATGAAGCCCGAGAAAAAGAAACTATCGGCTGTGAAGAGCACAGGCAAGCGGTGCTGGATATGGCCAAAAAGTCCATTGTGCTTCTGAAGAATGAAGGGCATTTACTCCCACTAAAAAAAGATGGCCAAAAAATAGCTTTAATCGGCCCTTTGGTCGCTGATAAAAACAGCCCTTTGGGAAGTTGGAGAATTGCATCAGAGGACCATACAGCCGTTTCTATATTGGAAGGGATGCAGGAATATGCCGGCAATTCCCTTATTTACAAAAAAGGAGTAGACCTTACAGTAGGAGAAACTGCATTTACCCAGGAAACAACCATCAATAAGACAGACCGATCAGGTTTCGATGAAGCCATAGAAGCAGCCCGACAGGTCGATGTAGTCGTTATGGTCTTGGGTGAGCATGGCTTTCAAACCGGTGAGGGAAGAAGCAGAACAGATCTTCAATTACCCGGGCTCCAGCAAGTGCTGTTAGAAGCAGTTTCTAAAGTGAATCCGAACATAGTTTTGGTATTAAACAACGGTAGGCCATTGGCCATTACATGGGCAGATAAACATATCCCTGCTATTGTAGAAGCCTGGCAGTTGGGTACGGAATCAGGGCGGGCCATTGCTCAGGTATTATATGGTGATTATAACCCCAGCGGAAAGCTGCCCATGACTTTTCCCAGGAACGTAGGTCAGGTACCCATCTATTATAACAGGAAAAATACAGGCAGGCCTTTCCCCAACATCGATGACCCGCAAAACGTATTTTGGACACATTACAGCGATGTAGACAACACCCCCTTATACCCTTTTGGGTATGGGTTGAGCTATACGCAATTCTCACACAAAAATTTACGGCTGGATAAAGATACAGCCGAGGTAGGTGATAGTATCGAAGTAAGTGTAGATGTAACCAATACCGGTGACAGGGAAGGAAAGGAAGTAGTCCAACTTTATATTCGGGACCTTGTGGGCAGTGTAACACGCCCCATTAAAGAGCTTAAAGGTTTTGAATTGGTTGAATTAAAAGTCGGCGAAACGAAAACAATCCGGTTTACCCTGGATCATTCTACACTTGGTTTTTACAATAACGATGGCCGTTATATAGTTGAGCCAGGAGATTTTAAAGTATTTGTCGGGGGTGATTCGAATGCTTCACTCACGGCTGATTTTAGTTTACATTAAAATACAATTTGATGAGATTATCAGGTTTTAAAGCATTAGTGACGTTTATTTTTATTTTGGGAATGTCTTCTGCATTTGCTCAGGAGATGGACAGGATAAAGGTTGTTAACAACAACTTTGTAAAGGCAGATGGCCAGCTCATAGTTTTCAGGGGTTATAGTACCAGTGATCCCGACAAGCTGGAAAGCCAGGGGTATTGGAATAAGGCATATTTCGAAGAAATAAAGAAATGGGGAGCCAACATCGTGCGGTTTCCAATCCACCCTCCTGCATGGAGCAAACGAGGCAAAGAAAATTATCTCAAGTTACTGGATCAAGGGATCAAATGGGCTGGAGATCTGGGTATGTACGTGATCATTGACTGGCACAGCATAGGTAACCTAAGAACAGCAATGTACCAGTCTGATATTTACGACACGAACCTCAAGCAGACTTATGATTTTTGGCGAACCATTGGTGTCAGGTATGGAAAGAATCCTGTAGTAGCTTTTTATGAGCTTTATAATGAACCTACGACCTATGATAATACCCTGGGAACGGCCACATGGGAACAATGGAAGGTCTTGAATGAGGAAATGATTACTATTGTACGGGCTAACGGAGGAGAAGGCATACCTCTTGTCGCCGGGTTTAACTGGGCCTATGACCTGACTCCTGTAAAAGATAATCCAATTGAGGCAGAAGGTATTGGTTATGTTTGTCACCCGTACCCTCAAAAAAGAGAAGCTCCCTGGGAGGATAAGTGGACTGCCGACTGGGGTTTTGTAAAAGAAAAATACCCTGTAATATTAACGGAAATAGGATTCTGCGGCCCTGAGGACCCCGGCGCCCACAGACCAGTAATCAGCGATGAAACCTACGGTGAAGCCATCACCAACTATTGCGACCAAAGGAATATATCTTATGTTGTTTGGGTATTCGACCAACAATGGGCTCCGAGACTTTATACTGACGATAACTACACACCTTCCCGACACGGGAAGTTTTTCAAGAAGAAGTTAAATAGTTATTAGATTAACAATTTAACCCTCCAAAGGTTTGAAACCCTTGGAGGGTTGGTTGGTAGTAAAAATTAATCCAGCCTGATCATCAGCACATCGTGCACACCAATAGTGGCGTTAAGCTTGTGACCAGTAAGGATTTTGCTTTTTAAACCGACATATCCAGTTTAGCAACTCATTGAGTATTTCAATATTCAACCAAGTCATTTTTAATCGACCATAAGACAAGCCCAACCCTGCTTTTGATATTAAATCTTTCAAAAAGTGCCATCCGATAACCGTCAATTGTTTTAGGACTAAGACACATTTGATCCGCAATCTGATTGTAGGTCATCTCTGAACAGGCCAGCCTGAGGAACTCTCTTTCTCTTTCATTAATATCATAAAATGAATCCTTAGTATCTTCATTTTGCAATGAGTGAATCAATTTTCCTGTAACAAAATCTGTATAATAATAGCCCTTATTATAAATTGAAGATAGAGCCTCTTTAAATTCCCCCGGCTCAGCATCTTTACATAAATAGCCCTTAACACCAAGTTTCAACATTTTGACAATGGTTTCTTCTTTTTCGATCATGCTCAAAACCAGAATACGGATGCCAGGAAAATGTTGGGAAAGCCATTCAACGGTCTCAAACCCATTCATTTCAGGCATGTTTACATCCATCAATATAATATCAGGTGTACTCTGTGAATTGAGTTTATCCTGAAGATCCAGTCCATTATCGGCTTCAAACTCAACAATATACTTATCTGAAATGGATTCAATCAAACTGCGAAGTCCACCCCGGAATAGTTTATGATCGTCTACCAGGGCTAGTTTAATAGTTGGATTCATTGGAAATTGGTACGTTAATTATAATTTCAGTTCCTGTATGAGCCGTGCTGTTTACTTTAAGCGTTGCATGTATCAATTTTGCCCGGGTTTTAAGATTCAGGAGCCCGGAACCTCCATGATTGACTGCTTTATCAACATTAAAGCCCACACCGTTGTCTTTAAAGATCAATGTAAGAAAATCATCCGACACTTCGGCCCAAACAGATATACTGGTTGCATTACTATGTTTAAGAGCGTTATTCAGAATTTCCTGTGACATACGAAAAAGTATAATTGTTTTATGGGGATTAGGCTCAATATTTTTTACATCACAGTCAAAGGTCACTTCATGTAGTCCAAGCTTTTTGATGCGTTCAACCTCGCCTTTCAACCCCTTAAACAAACCGGTACTAACTACCCTGTCACTATTCAATGAAATACTAAGTTCTTTAATATCTGCTATCAGTTTTCTTATTAGGTTTCTTGTTTCACCCAACTTTTCTTCCGCTTTTTCTCTTGCATCTAGGTCAATTATATTCAAATTAATCTTTATCAGACTCGCTATCTGGCCTAGGTTATCGTGTAACTCGTAACCAATATGTCTCAATGTTTCTTCACGAATTTCAAGCTGTGCTTCAAGCAGGTTCTTTGAGAATTGCTCTTTGATCTGCTGCTTTTCTATTTTATGCTGCTGGCGCTTTCTTACGAATACAAGTGTAAATGCAACAATAAAAGTACATAGAAGAAAAAGTAACAATGATCCAGCTGTAATGGCTATAACTATATCTGATATAGGATATTCTTTCATAGTGATATGGATTTTTCCCACCCTCTATAATCACTGTAAAAGCCTATAAAAAAAACTATATACATGATGGTATTGAATATGTCATGTATAATCCACAGATTCTTAAGAAGACTATCACTAGTAGCCATGATGTAGTGCCACAAACCAAAGATCAGGATCGTACATGAGGTATAAAGAAACAATCCCAACAGGAATAGTAGATATGATCTCCTGGTATGGAGCAGGCGATTGTCATCTTCATAAATATCAAGTACGCTAAGCAATATCCAGGAGGTATAAACAAGGTTATTAAGGCAAAGCCATTCAGTCAGAAACTTTGTTTTAACTCCCCAATAGCTAATAGAGAAAACTCCGAACAGCAGGCAAAGTACACCTAATATTTTAAAGATTTTCTGTCTTCTAGAGCTATAACCATCATTAAAAAAGAAGTACAATATCACAAATTCTGCTCCTACATTAATATTATAAAAGACATTTAAGATGGAGACCCTACCCAAAAATGCTCTTGCCAACTGAGGAATACAGGCTATTAAAACCAAAAGCAACATCAGCCTGGACTTGTTTGAAAGCCTGGTGTAAAAGAAGCATCCTGCTACAGCTGGTAACAAAATGCTCCAAATAGATATTTTATTTATGATGTCTTGGATGCATGAATATATTATTCTTGAATGACAAAGACCAAACTTTTTTCTTCCTCCAATGCATTTAATGTTTCTTTAAGAACCTTAGGCGGATATTCTGTTGCCGGATAGTCTACGTTCAGAGAGCGGTATATAGTTTCATTACCATTAGTTTCTTCCTTAGTACAACCAGCAGCCACAACAGTGAATGATCCCTTCTTAAAATTCGGAAATTCTATATGTTCGTTCAGATGCGCTCCTAAAACAATCATTAGATGAGTAGCTCCTTTAGCGAAAAAATCTTCAATGTCTTCTTTTTTAAATATAAAAGCATTGAAGTTCTCCTTGTCCTTCATAAGCTTGTTATACATCGCTTCTGTCCTTTTCAGAGGTTCAGGCTCCGTCCCTGCATACTTTCGGTTAATATGCTTGTTCATCAAAAAATAGGTGCCTATAATTTCATTAGCTTCTTTTCTGTTGATAAGATGGCTATCAATTTTCATTGCGGTGTTATTGTCTTTTATGTTCATGATTAAAGTGTTTGGTTTAACATATTGTCAAGTTAAGGGACAAATTAACTTTTAACCAGTAGCCATAGCAGAAACAGGATAATTATAACTATTATCAGGTTTTTCCCTGCTTCACTTTCAGGCATTCTCCTCTGGAAGGCAACTAGCCATCAAACTACCTTTATATTACCCTCTACGAAGGAGTTTAAACCATCAATTTATTAACCAAATCAACATTATCATGAAAAAGTTAATCATTATTCTAACTCTGATCTTACCATCACTTATGTACGGAGAAGATCTACCGGAATCTCACTTTGTTCCCGAAGGGGGACAAATGATAGGAGATGTTATGTGTAGTAGCAAGCCCATATTTCGAGTAAGTATGAGTAGTATCATAAAGCGTGAAGTTTACACCAGGATTAGTCTGATACCCTATAACACGAATATTATCTCATTTGAAATAATCAACAAACCTGCAACGATGGATGTGGTATCTGAATCCAGGGTAAATGGCAAAACATTAGTTTGGACTCCACTTACAGATTTTAAGGCAGACGCCCAGGTTTCCATTAAGGTCAGACCAATATATGCCTCTGACTCATTACAACGAGAGGCAGGTTGCAATTCCTATTTAATTCAACTTCCAATTGAACGGGACCTGCCTCCGAAATTATCTGTAAAGGATGAATTTATTCAGCAAATTGCTGTTAATGGTGCACTCATTGAGGTGAAATATAATTTATTTGGAGGTGACGATGGTGAAAATCTCTTACTCTTTGAGGATGAAGATATATCAACACTCCAACTAATGGTTATCCAAGATAATGTTAGAATTAATACAGATGATTTAGATAAGGGTATCATTAAATTCACGCATTTTGGGCCTACACCTGCTCCTCCTGCCGATAAGTTCTCAATAAAATTGAGAGCTAAAGACCGTCTAGGCCAACGTTCCGATATAGCAACCATTAATTTTGTAATTGTTGCAGAAAGTACCACGCCATCTTTTAGCATGTGTGACGGTAATAACCAAAGAGTATTACCCAACCATCAAGTAGCCTATGAGGGACAGACGCTAAAAGTGGAAATGATAAAAGCTATAAACCCTGCAACCAATGAGTTATGCCTGGTAGAAGTTGATGACAACAAAATTTCCAATTATAGTATCAATCAGGATGCAAATGTTTTCTCATGGACTCCTAATGAAGATGTTTTACCTGACACCAGAGGAGAAGAGCTTGTTGAGACAAATATAAGACTTAAAGCTATAGCCCCATCAGGTCTTTCTAGTACCTGTACTCTGGTAGTTAAAGTAACTAATTCAACATCTAAAGAAGGAATGTACAGATATAATGCTGCTCTTGAAAAATTTGAAAAGTCGGAAAAGGAATTTCTTGAGGCTGTTCGCAAACCTTTATGTTACCTGCAATACGCCTCTCAAAAAGTGGCCAGAAACCAAGAGCAGATATCAAACATACAAGATATATATACCGGTGCCGATGGATTGTATGCTATAACTGCCTCTTCAAACCCTGTAGCTGCCGGTATATATGGGGGTGTAGGTCTGTTGATTGGTGCTCTTGACAAAATGGGATCCAATAGAGCAGATCAGGTTAAGGCAAAAGCTCATGAGCTTCAACAGGCTATCAGTCAATACCAAAAACTGAGTTCCGAATTCACTCAAAAACAAGGCAAGCTAACTAGGTTTAAGACAGATGCCCAGTGCCTCGAAATGCTTCAACTTAGTGAACAAATTGAAGCTGCTTTAGCGACTTTTAAGACTCAGGTTCCCGGGTTTATAACAATAACTGCAATTTTCAACAGAAGGATTGAGCAGAGGATTAAAGAAGCTTGCGCTTCCTATTGAATAATGTTTTGATGGACACTAGATTGGCATTCATTAAAGGGCTGCTTATTAACCCTCCAAGGATTTCGAATCCTTGGAGGGTTAGGTTTAGAGGAATTAATCCAGCCTGATCATCAGCACATCGTGCACGCCAATAGTGGCTTTAAGCTTGTGCTTTGTATCTTTCAATTTTTTGTGATTGAACAGGTCTCTTACCTGATAAGTCTTTTGTTGCAAATCCAGTTTCTTAGCATTTTCTTCATCAATAATTTTATGCTTACTCCAGTCAAAGCTCAACTGAGCAGGTTCTTCGTTCATATTGACAAAGGTCATCGCCCAAGAACCATTGGCTAACGGCTTAGCCCATATTTCAATGTTATTATCATTAGAAACCCTAAACCCCTGAATACCGAGAGAGTCCTGATTCACCTGAATTACTTCTTTGTTCGTAAGCGTTTTTATGGTCTCTTTCGTTGCCGAACGCAAATCATTACCCATAATCAGTGGTGATGCCAGCATGCTCCACATGGCAAAATGACTTCTGTCCTCTGCAGCTGTCATTCCATTCCCTACCTCCATCATATCAAAGTCATTCCAATGGTCCGGGCCTGTTGCTGATCTGATATTCTCATGCATATTGATAATTTTCCAAACACCCCATGATGACCAGGTTCCGTGGTTATCCTCACAGTCCCAGCAATTTGAAATATCCCCAGAAACACGCCACATATGACCAATGTCCTTACCCCAATTCCAAGGCTCATTATCACCCCACTCACAAATACTAAAAACAACAGGTCTTCCGGCTTTAGCCAGCGCATCTCTCATGGTTATATAGGCTCCTTCTGCATTCAGTTTTTCGGTATTGCACCAGTCATATTTCAGAAAATCTACATCCCATGAAGCATACAAACGAGCATCCTGATACTCATAACCTCGGCTACCCGGGTATCCGGCGCAGGTTTCGGAACCCGCACAATTATACAAGCCAAATTTTAACCCTTTGGAATGAATATATGCCGCGAGTGCTTTCATTCCACTGGGGAATTTTTCAGGGTCAGCCACCAAATTTCCGTCAGCATCCCTTTCTCTGGCCATCCACCCGTCATCCAAAACAATGTACTCGTACCCGGCATCTTTGAGACCCAACTCTACAAACTTATCCGCAATGTCTTTTACCAATTGCTCGTTGATGTCAGTAGCAAATGTATTCCAACTGTTCCAACCCAAGGGAGGTGTTGGGGCAAGCCCTTCGAACTTTTGCGCCTGAAGGTTAAATGATATTAGAACTGAAGTAATAAAAAATAAATATTTCATGTGTATATGTTAGTTTGTCGACAGTTATAGGGAATAACCAAAATGACTAATGCCGCTTTGCTGTCAGAAGGTTCTTAACATTCCCCTTCAGTTGGTTATGGCATTACCTCATGGTCATTTCATATATAAGTTATTTCTGATGGCCACGTGAGCCCCGAATACACTTACCCCTTTGTCATTATAATTTAAGGCTCCTAAAGTTTAGGCCCATTTCATGGTTTCTATAAATTCTGCAGGTATATAACATAAGAAAAGACCGCGAAACGCGGTCTTTTCTTATGCAACAACTACTATATGAAGCATACTACTAGATAGTTTTTGATACTGCCTTAACGAACAAACATCACATCGTCAAGATAAATAGTTTCATCACCATTATCAGGTCCCTGGATTCTCCATCCCAAGTGGTTCCATTCAGGACCATTCTCCCATAATTTCAACTGATCAACCGGAATCTTAAAATAGGTCCATTCATTGGCAGGAACACTGATTTTATTGAAATCCGAAAAAGTATCAAAATAACTCGGACTTTGCTGTGAGAAGATGTATAGATCCAGATCAATTGATCCTCCTTTTACCCAAAAAGACAAGTATTTAAAACTGTCATTGGCAGTATTAGTCCATCCAAACCCAAAAACACTCCAGGTACCTGTCTCATACTTTTTACCTACTGAAGCTGTTCCTGATTTGAACACCTCTGTACTAATGGCACCCGGCGCACCCCAAGTGGCATCCATATAACCTGGTGCGTAGTCATCGGTAAAAATCAAAAATGCTTTATCTCTATTGACAAATACCTGCTCCGTCTCAGTTACCCCTGTTGAATTTTCGATAGAAAGCGTAAACTCATTTAATTCACTGGCAGGCATTTTAACGGTTAGAGAAGTGGCCGTTTGAGACACAATAGTAATCTCAGTTGAAGTACCCGTAATCAGAACCTGCGTAACGTCAATGAGATTTTTACCTGTTAAAGTAATCTCTTCATCAGCACTGAAATTATAGTTAGAAACTTCAGTTACTGTAGGGAATCCCAGCACTTTAAATGGAACAGTAAACTCAACACCCTTTCCATTGGTGAAGATAATATTCTGTTCACCGGTCAATGCATCTAGAGGCACCCTAAAAATAAAAGCTTGATCGGTATTAAGTGTAGGGTTTATATAAACAGGCACACTATCACTTGAAAATACCACTGAGGTAATGTTTCCCAGTCCACTTCCTTTCAAAGTAAGTGTTTCATTAGCCACACCCTCAGCAGGTAAAACCTCACTTATCTGAGGGTTATCTGATGGTCCGGCAGGAGCTGGCTCCTCCAAGTCACACGCATATAGTAGCACCGACAAAAGCAGTACGATGGATAAGGATGTATTTATATATCTTTTCATATCAGTATTTTATTATTCAAAGAATGATTAGTTGTCATAATAAGAAACAGGGTCATCCAATAACAAGGGATTAATAACTGTTTCACTCTGAGGTACAGGCAGGTAAAGATTAAATCCTGATGGTATGGTAGCTTTGAAGCTATTTAAAACCTTGTTATTATCGTATGTTCCTCTTTCCTGGTTAGCCACCATTTCACTTGCCTTGGCCAATCCCTGACGTTGTATATCAAACCAGTAATCACCCTCGAAAGCAAATTCCACCTTACGCTCATGCAGTAATTCATCAATAGTAAGGTTTGTTACAGGATCTAGCCCAGCTCTTGTGTGAACTGCATTAAAAGCTTCCAGTGCTTGTGCATCTGCTGTAGCTCCGCCTCCACCCATGGCAGCCTCTGCGTAGATCAAAAGCACATCGGCATAACGTAAAATGTAGGTAGGCATACTGCTATGTGCGTTAGTATTTACAGGCTCCCCTGACCTGTTAGGGCCTACCATATATTTTTGAATATTCGACCTTGTAGCCGTAAAGATATAAGTATTATCTGTTGCCATTCCGGTAGTATCATAAGTAAAACCTCCCGGGTAGCTGTCATTCACCCAGTCATCTCTATGAAAGCCATGCTCCATCACAGACCATTGACGCCTCATGTCTCCATTAGCATAGCCGGTAGCAGGATCCAGCATATCAATTGATGGAATTACCGCAGACCATCCAGCTGTAGAATTGGTAGGGGCGGGCGCCACCAACGGTTTAGGGGCTGCATACGTCATAAAACGGTTGCCACCATTCCAGCTGGCATCTGTTGTCCATTGTAAAGCGAACAGAGATTCAACATTTCCCCTTCCTACTACTGAAGAAGTAAACAATTCATTATAATCCGGATACAGGCCAATAAGCCCTGTAGCATTTGCATAGTCAATTACTTCTTTTGCTTTTGCTTTGGCATTATCATAATCTTTCATGTACAGATAAACCTTAGCCATCAGTCCCTTGGCTGAATATGAGGTAACTCTACCTAACTGATAAGCCGCCTCTGGCAGATTTTCTTCAGCAAACTTCAGATCTTCTATAGCAAATCGCAGCACATCAGCCTGAAAATACCTGGGCACAAGACTATTACCAGATTTCGTCAACGCCAATGGGCTCTCAACAATCGGAGCATCACCGAATGTACGTGCTATGTAGAAATAAGCAAATGCCCTGATAAAGCGAGCTTCAGCGATTCCTATTGTTAAAAAGGGTTGTTCTCCAATTTGCTCCTTTTTCAACTCAAAGGTTTCAATCAATACGGAAGCATTACCTGCTGCCTTATAGCAAGATGTCCATGTATCACCGACTAACCCATCGGTACTTTGTATGTTGAAATTGTAGAACGAGTTATATTGGCTATTCCCAGCAACACCGGTTACTGTACCTCCCAACACATCACCAACAGAGGTGAATGCCTTGTCAAACCATCTGCTCCACACACGACCATACAATAAACCAGTAGCGCCGTAAACCTCCCCTGCCGTATTGTAGTAGTTATCAACAGTAGGCTGAGTAGTAGAAGGGTATTCCAGATACTCCTTTTCGCATGATGATATTGTTAAACTAAGGATAAAGCTTATTATTAATGTGAATTTAGTCTTCATCTTTCTAGTGTTTTAAAATTCAATATTTAATCCAACTGTATATGCGCGAGGAACGGGATAACGACCATTGTCAACATTAATCAGTATTCCTTTACTGCTAGTTGCCTGGTCACTGATTTTACCCAATTCAGGATCATATCCGCTGTAGTCGGTGAAGGTCAGTAAGTTTTGACCTGATATGTATAACTTCAGCGCCGAGATTTTAGCTTTGCTTAAAAGCGCTTTTGGGAAATTATACCCCAACTGTACGTTTTGAAGTCTCACATATGTTCCATCCTCGATATATCTGTCTGAAATTCTACGGTTGTTGTCATGCCACTGGTTATATCGTGGAATGTCTGCACCTGTATTGTCAGCTGTATATCGATCTAAAACACTAGCCGATTGGTTGTTATATAAACTATTCATCGCTTCGGTCTGTCTTCGGGTATAGTTGAAAATGTCACCACCAAAACTTCCGTAAACGAATACACTCAAATCAATACCTTTATAACTTACCGTATTGGTCAACCCAAGGGTAAAATCAGGGTTAGGATCCCCGATGACCTCTACATCCTGGTCATCAATAATACCATTCCCATCAAGGTCCTTATACTTAATATCCCCATACCATAAGCCATCAGGTTTTACATCCAACCCTGTTTCAAGGCTATTCAATTCTTCTTCTGTGGTATATAAGCCATCGGTCACATAACCGTAGAACACTCCCACCGGGTAACCTGCCTGGGTATATGCTACTAGTGATTTCGTACCATACTCATCAAATTCCCCCTTTACGGCGGCATCAGAAGTATTTAAGAAGTCCAGCTCATTTTTATAATGACTAAATACGGCAGTGGTAGACCAAGTGAGGTTTTCTTTACTAATATTATTAGAGGTCAAACTAATATCTATCCCTCTATTTGTAATTTGACCATCGTTAGTTACCGGGGTTTTTATATCATCCCATTCTGTTCCCAAACCTGAAAAAGCTCCTAATTGCGTATTCAACAACATATCAGTGGATACTTTCTTATACAAATCCACAGATAGCTCGATTTTGCTCTCCAATAGTGATGCATCAATGCCTGTATTATAAGTTACTACAGACTCCCAACCCAAGTCTGGGTTAGGCACATTGGCGGGTACGCTTCCATTACCAAAGGCTGAAATATTTACGAGGTTAACATTGGCCGTATACAGATTAGCGCCTGTATTTTGATTTCCTACGACACCATAACCAGCCCTTAATTTTAAGCTGTTTACCACAGGGAGATCACTTGCAAAAGGTTCATTGGTGATAGTCCATGCCGCAGACACAGCAGGAAAGTACCCCCATCTGTTGTTTGAACCAAAGCTTGAAGAGCCATCTGCTCTCAACGTGGCACTTAAAGCATATTTATCTTTGTAGGCGTAGTTTAACCTACCGAAATAGGATTCCATCGCCCATTCACCTGCTCCTCCTCCAATCATTTCTCCTGAGTCATTACCACCCTCTCCAGCATTCAGCGAAGGCAAATTCAATGTAAGGTTTACTCTACTGGCTTGCAGATAGTCATATTTATTATGTTGAGCCTCATGCCCCAGCGTTACATATACATTATGAACACTACCAAATGTCTTACTGTAGGTTAAGTAGTTCTTAATTACATAATACAAGCTTTGATTTCTTTGCTCCATAAGCTTACTCGGGCTAATTATGCTGACGTTGAGTTCTTCGTTCTCAACAAAGGGCTGGTACGCCTTGCCATCGGCCAGCGTGTAATCATAATTCAACTCATTTCTTAGAGAAAGCCCCTCAATGAACTTAATCTCTCCATAAACTGAACCTATGAGTCGTGAGTTAATAGATCGGACATCTCTTAAATTGGCCTGCGCTACAGGATTTGACGGGTTACCCACCAAAGAATTCCCTACTCTGATCTGTCCTACGTAATCACCATGCACATCCCTTACCGGAGCAGAAGGGCTGTTATAAAGTACAACACTCGTAACTGCATCAAACGCATCAGTAAGCCCTATACGCTGATTGCTTCGACTTGCATTTATACTAAAACCAGCTGTTAACCACTCTTTTAAATCACTGTCAACATTGGCTCTTAAAGAGTATCTTTCAAAGTCGGTCCCTATAAGTATTCCTTTTTGGTTGAACTGCCCTAGTGAAAAGTAATAATTGGTCTTGTTTTGACCTCCTGATAGTGCCAGCACATTGCTCTGTACACTCCCTTTTTGGTATATTTCATCCTGCCAGTCAGTACCGTGCCCTAAAATTGAAGGGTCGGCATACTCAGGATTAACAGGTGTATTCCCTCCGGTCACCTCATTGATTTCTGCTGTAACTGCACTTTGATACCTTGCGTATTCCTGCAAATCCAGTACGTCAAGCTTTTTAGGAATCGTCTGAACACCGTAAAAAGTATTAAAAGTAAGTTTCCCCTCACCTATTTTTCCTTTTTTAGTTGTAATTAAAACTACACCGTTTGCTGCCCTAGAACCGTAAATAGCTTGTGCCGATGCATCCTTTAGCACATCAATGGACTCAATATCGGAAGGATTAAGTGTGGCCAACACGCTCTGAGTAGTTTGCCCTTCTCCTCCTCCAAGGAAGTTCTGGTTGAGCGAATTGCTTTCTGCTGCAATTGGAACCCCATCAATTACATAAAGAGGCTCATTACCATTCACTGAGGTCAATCCCCTTATACGAACCGAGACACCTCCTCCTGGCTGCCCACCATTGGAGCTAACGGATACACCGGCCAAGCGCCCCTGAATAGCCTGATCTACCCCCGCCAGAGGAAGGTTCTCAATTTTTTTCTGGTCGAGAGATGATATTGATGTTGTTACATTTGATTTCTCAATTGATCCATAACCTATAACAACAACTTCCCCCAACATGCTGATGTCTTCTTCCAGCACAATATCGATTGTTGACTGTCCATTAACAGGCACTTCCTGAGGGCTAAACCCAATGAAGCTAAAAAGCAATGTAGCATTGTCTGAAACGGTTAACTGGAATTTCCCGTCTGTATCAGAGGCTGTACCATTGGTGGTTCCTTTTTCAAGGACCGTAACCCCTGGCATAGGCTCCTTATTATTGTCCAGCACAGTACCCGAGACCTGGTTTTGTGCCAGGACTATCTGACCATAAAAGCAAAACAACGCTACCAGCATAATGCGTCTTTTGCTTAGTTTTCTTAAATAATGATTCAACATATTCTTCCGGTTTATAAGGTAAGGTTATTTAGTTATTTGCCCGCAAAATGATTATTTAGTGCTATCAAAGGTAATGGAAAGATCAGCCTTTAGTTAATGCTATTTTGTCAATTGCCAATAATATATTTAATCTAACCAGCGCATATTTACAGAGGTATACCCCGCTTCAATATCGATAAAATGAAGATTACCGGATTTTATCGAACAAACCCGAAACATTTTTAATAATAGATAATCAGGAGCCTTTCTTCCGAGGTCACTCCCTACAAAAAGACAGAAAACGTTACCATATTTTGAAACTTGCAGTTATTTGTCAATACTTTGATAAAATCATATTAATAGTCAGCCTTCTGGATGCTTAGCTTTGACATAAGTGTTTCAAATACAATTATAATGCGGAAGCTCAAGCCTAATAATTTTTATATAAAGCCATGGATAGGATGGTTCTTTTTAATGGCTGCTATATCAAGTTCATGCAAATCGCTTTACAATACTGAGTATCCAAAACCTGATTTAGTAGACACAAAACCTGCCAGAAGCATACAGAAGTTACACAAAGCCCTTTTTTATGTCTCAAAAGAAGGGTTTGCTGTTGGACAACAAGATGCCACCAGCTATGGCATAGGCTGGAAGCATTGGGAAAATCCAGATAGGATCAGAAGCGATGCAAACGAGATCACTGGAGATTTTACGGCCGTTAGCGGGTTTGACCTGGGAGACATTGAACATAATGCTGAGCATAACCTGGATGGCGTACCTTTTAATATTATGCGAGAGCTCATTATCGATGCTTATAAAAAAGGCGGTATCATTACCATAAGCTGGCATACAGACAACCCTGTTTCGGATGGTGACTCGTGGGATAAAACTCCGGCAGTTGCAGAAATACTTGCTGGAGGTAAAACCACTGAAAAGTTTGAACTGTGGGTAGAGCGTTTGGCAGGATTCATAAAAACCTTACGTTACAGAGGTAGGCCCATACCCATTATATTCAGACCATATCACGAAATGAATGGCTCGTGGTTTTGGTGGGGAGAAACCAACTGTTCTACTTCAGATTATATTAAGTTATGGAGAAAGACGGTCGTCTTGCTTAGAGATAAATACAAGTTACATAATATCCTTTATGCATACTCTCCCAACAAGCTTGCCCCAAGTGATGACTACCTGAAATACTATCCGGGAGATGATTATGTGGACATCCTTGGTGTAGACATCTATGATTTTAATAATGCCGAAGATTATAAAACTGCCGTTGCCAAAGACCTGGCACTGGTAAAGAGTATCGCTGAAGAAAAAAACAAACTATTTGCTTTTACAGAAACCGGGCTTGAAAAAGTACAAACGCCCGATTGGTTTACAAGTGTTTTGTACCCCGTGGTGGAAAATTCAGGTATTGCCTGGGTATTGTTTTGGAGAAATAGTAAAAAGTCTCACCATTACCTGCCCTACAAGGGACACATGAACGAAACTGATTTCAAAAGATTCGAAGCAATGCCCAAAACCATGTTCTTAAAAGACATCTCTAAACTCAACTACTGATCTATGCTTCATCTGTTAGATGTAGGTATCATAGGAGCCTACCTGCTTATTACAATTATTATTGGTCTGGCCGCCAGAAAGAAAGCCCAAAAAAGTACCGGAGACTATTTAATGGGTGGGAAGTCCATCCCGTGGTATCTGTTGGGGCTTTCCAACGCATCAGGCATGTTTGATATTTCAGGTACCATCTGGCTGGTAACGCTGATGTTTGTCTATGGAATAAAAAGCGCTTGGATACCCTGGTTATGGCCGGTCTTTAACCAGATATTTTTAATGGTCTATCTTTCCAAATGGCTAAGGAGATCAAACGTAACCACAGGTGCTGAGTGGATACATACACGATTCGGTGCCGGGAAAGGAGGCAAACTCTCACAAACCATTATTGTTGTATTTGCGCTGTTAAGTTGTTTAGGCTTTTTGGCCTATGGATTTATTGGCCTGGGAAAATTTGTTGAAATTTTTATACCCTGGGAGATGGTATCCGGCTACCTGCCTTTCCATGTCCCTCCTGCCTACGTACCCCATTTTTATGGTATTATTTTTACACTGTTTGCTGTGTTCTATTCTCTCCTTGGGGGCATGTCCGGCATTGTATGGGCCGACGTCGTTCAGTTCTCGATAATGACCATTGCTGCGCTGGTAATCGGATATTTAGGTTTCGTCGCTGTTGGTGACCACTTGGTCAATATTCCAGATGGGTGGATGAGCCCATTTTTCGGTTGGGAACTGGATTTGGACTGGAGCGCTATTATTCCAGCAGTGAATGAAAAAATCACATCAGATGGTTATGGGCTGTTCACGGCCTTTTTCATGATGATGGTATTTAAAGGTGTTTTGGTCAGTTTGGCAGGGCCAGCACCCAACTATGACATGCAGAAAATTCTTTCTACCAAATCTCCTCAGGAAGCTTCTAAAATGAGTGGGTTTGTCTCGGTGGTCTTAATGCCCATCCGCTACCTGATGATTGCAGGGTTTGCTGCGCTGGCTCTGATATTTTACGATAAATTGGACCTGCTTACAGCTTCAGGCACAATAGATTTCGAATTGATCCTGCCAGCTGCCATAAAAGAATTTGCTCCAGTTGGCCTGCTGGGACTTTTACTAGCAGGGCTTTTGGCAGCATTTATGTCAACGTTTGCTGGTACGCTCAATGCCGCCCAGGCTTATCTTATCAATGATATTTACCTGAAACATAAAAAAGGAAAAGTCACACATCGTCAGATCAAATGGATGAATTATGGTTCGGGGATCATTGTGGTAAGTGTAAGTATTATTCTGGGCTTTTTCGTTCAAGATGTAAACTCGGTACTACAATGGTTAGTCTCCGCACTTTTTGGTAGCTACGTGGTAGCCAATGTACTAAAATGGCACTGGTGGAGATTTAATGGAGAGGGTTTTTTCTGGGGCATGGTTGCAGGTATGATCCCCGCGCTTATTTTACCACTCGTATTCTCTGCCACACTCGACCTTTACTACTTCCCTATCTTATTAGTAACATCGATCATTGGTTGTGTGGGAGGTACCTACACTGCTCCGCCAACAGAAGAAGCAGTTTTAAAATCTTTTTACACTAATGTAAGGCCATGGGGATTTTGGAAACCCGTTTATAGCAAGCTGGTTCAGGAAAAAGGCAACTTCAAAAAGAATGCTGATTTTGGTTTAGATATGTTCAATGTTGCGGTAGGTATTATAGCTCAAACCACCTTGGTGCTATTACCCATGTACATCGTTTTCCGGCAGCTATTCCCTATCTATATTCTTGTTGCCATACTAGCTCTTAGTATAATCCTATTGAAAAAATTCTGGTGGAATAAATTAAAAATTGACCTTGACTAAAAACTTATGAAAAACACTGATACAGAAAATCAATTCAGAGAAATCAAAAAACAACATGCCTGTTTAATTACCCGTGAAAACAAACCCGTAAAGGAATCTAATGGTATTTTTAACCGGTATGAATACCCAATCGTAACTGCTAATCATACACCACTTCACTGGAGGTATGATTTGAATCCCGAAACAAATCCTCATGCCTTAGAGCGAATAGGTATCAATGGTACATTTAATGCCGGCGCCATTAAGTGGGAAGATAAATATGTGCTATGCCTTCGGGTAGAAGGCAATGACAGAAAGTCTTTCTTTGCCATGGCTGAAAGCCCTAATGGCGTTGACAACTTTACTTTTTGGGATAAACCGTGTGTTATACCTGAAATACCGGAGAATCCGGACACCAATGTATACGACATGCGATTGACAGCCCATGAAGACGGATGGATCTATGGGGTGTTTTGCACAGAACGAAAAGACCCCAATGCCCCGGCAGGGGATACCAGTACTGCAACGGCAAATGCTGGCATTGTAAGAACTAAAGACCTAATCAACTGGGAAAGGTTGCCAGACCTTATCTCCAAGTCATCACAGCAGCGTAATGTGGTGCTTCACCCCGAATTTATCAATGGCAAATATGCTATTTACACACGTCCACAGGATGGATTTATTGAAGTAGGAAGCGGAGGGGGAATAGGTTTAGGCTTCATTACCGACATATGCAATCCAATTTTGGAAGATGAAAGGGTCATCAACAACAAGGTATACCATACGGTCTATGAACTTAAAAATGGATTGGGGCCAGCCCCTATAAAAACAAGCAAGGGTTGGCTACACCTGGCCCATGGTGTTCGCAACACCGCGGCCGGCCTACGCTATACTTTGTATATGTTCATGACTGACTTAAATGACATCTCCAAAGTAACCTATCAGCCGGGAGGACATTTCATGGCTCCTATCAACGGGGAAAGAGTTGGGGATGTTTCTAATGTATTGTTTTGCAATGGGTGGGTTGCAGATGAGGATGGCACTGTATTTATTTACTACGCTTCTTCTGATACACGCATGCATGTAGCAGTCTCATCTATAGACAAATTGCTTGAATATGTAATGAACACACCAAAAGACAGGTATTCATCGGCCAAATCAGTAGAAACAATTTTGGACCTTATTGAAAAAAATCAGGGACTATATTGATGTGTGAGCCATACATAGAATTAAGATCAGAGCTTGATGCTGAGTTACTTCGTATTTTAAACTATTGGGTACTAAACACATTAGATGAGGCTAATGGCGGATTTTCCGGAATGATCGATCACTATAATCAGATAATTCCAAATGCCTCCAAAGGCATCATATTAAACAGCAGAATATTATGGGCTTTCTCTGCGGCTTCCAATCATTTAAAAACGCAGAAGTATACTTCTATATGCCACAGAGCTTTTGACTATATCAAGAATCACTTTTATGACACCCGGCATAAAGGTGTATTTTGGGAAGTAGATCATAAGGGCAACCCAATTAATAAAAGGAAGCAAGTCTATGCACAGGCATTCTGCATCTATGCCTTTTCAGAATACTACATCCACTCACAAAATGAGGAAGCCAAACGCCTGGCCATAGAAATCTTCGACTGTATAGAAAAGTATTCCAAAGATGACGAAAAAGGAGGCTACATGGAGGCCTTTGGTGAGGACTGGAGCACACTGGATGATGTACGCCTAAGCACCAAGGATATGAATGCAGATAAAACCATGAATACGCACCTTCATATACTGGAAGCTTATACCACCCTGCTTAAAATTCATAAAAGCAAAAAAGTGAGGGACTCCCTGCATCACTTGGTCAATATTTTCCAAAATAATTTTCTCAATAAGAAAAACCATTACGAACTCTTTTTCGACAGAGACTGGAACCTGCTCAGTAACACAGTGTCTTATGGCCATGATATAGAATCGGCCTGGCTGGTACTTGAAGCTGCAAAGTGCATACCTGATAAAGACCTACAAACTGCATGTGAAACATCCGTCATAAAAGTGGCGGATACATTTTTGAATGAGGCTATTGACGCTGAAGGCGCTGTGATGAATGAAAAGAACATGGATACAGGGTCTTTGGATGATGACCGGCATTGGTGGCCTCAGGTAGAGGCCATGGTCGGAATGAAGTATGCCCACATGCTTACGGGGAACAACAGGTATCTGGAAAAATCTATCGGTATCTGGAAATTCACAAAAAAACATTTGATTGATTGTCAAAATGGGGAGTGGCACTTTAG
This sequence comes from Fulvivirga marina, assembly GCF_016775155.1. Taxonomy (GTDB): domain Bacteria; phylum Bacteroidota; class Bacteroidia; order Cytophagales; family Cyclobacteriaceae; genus Fulvivirga; species Fulvivirga marina. The sequence goes on from NZ_JAEUGD010000058.1 coordinate 51,488, forward strand.
AGTAGACCGAAATGGGAACGCCTATACCGAGGAATACAAAGTAAGCATGTGGAAGGCCCCTTACCATACTACCCGCGCATGTATCATTTTAGCATCAGCAACATGAGAAGTTTTTGTACTGATTATTTCATTGACTTTGCTGACAAGCCTGCTTCCTGGCTCGTTGAGCATTTACCTGACATGTATTCTTTACCCTAATTTGATCGTATCATGAAGACACTCAAACTTATACTCATTCTCATCAGCTCACAACTCCTGCTCGCTTGTAAAGTTGCTCATGATTCACGCGTAGCCAGAAAGATACCAATAGAACTCATCACTGTTAAAGACGGTATTTTTTATAAGGGAAGCAGCCCTTATTATTTTGTAGGAGCTAATTACTGGTATGGACCTCTAATCGCAGCCAATAACATTGGTAATCGTGACCGGCTTGTTAAGGAGCTTGACCTGATGAAGGAATTAGGGATCGACAACCTGCGTATTCTGGTTGGAGCAGAAGGAGATGGAAAAGACTCCAGAGTTCATCCGGCATTGCAATATAAGCAAGGGGTATATAATGAGGACTTACTGGATGGGTTGGACTTTTTATTGATGCAAATGCGCAAGAGAAATATGTATGCCATCCTATACATGAATAACAACTGGATATGGTCTGGCGGGATGTCGCAATACTTGGAATGGAATGGATATGGCGAAGTACCTAATCCTTTTTTAGAGGATTACACATGGCCTCAATACATGAATTACACTAAGCAATTTCATACCTGCGAACCTTGCATGGAGGCCTTTTCAAAGCATGTTGCCTTCATTATAGGACGTACCAACTCGTATACCAAGATTCCATATACACAAGACAACACGATCATGTCATGGCAGGTAGCTAATGAACCCAGAGTATTCAGTCCAGACCATGAAAAAGCGTTTGCTAAATGGCTGAAAGCCACTGTAGCTCAAATTCAGTCACTGGATTCGATGCACCTTATATCCACTGGCGCTGAGGGCAAGGCAAGTTATCTTGATGATATCGACATGTATGAACGTTTGCATACCAATCCCGACATAGATTACTTAACCATGCATATGTGGCCCAAAAACTGGGGATGGTATGATACAAATAATGAAGAAGAGACCACTAAGATATCGATCGAAAAAGCGAATGCTTATCTGGACGAACATATTGCCATCGCACAAAAACTGCATAAACCTATCGTTATGTCAGAGTTTGGGTTCCCGAGAGAAAAAGAGAGCCTCTCCCCCGAAGCTTCCATAGAAAACAGAAATATATTTTATGGTGCTATTATAAAACGTGTACTTGAAAGTAAAAATAAACAAGACAAACTGAGCGGATTAAATTTCTGGGGCTTTGCCGGATATGGCAAAGCCGATGAGGCCAATAAAGGCAAATGGCAACATGGTGACGATTTCCTGGCAGATCCTCCTCAGGAGCCTCAAGGTCTTAACTCTGTATTTGCATCTGATTCTACCACGCTGGAATTGATCCTAAAAGCTAACGGCGTATTGTCAGGAAAGAAGTGAAATGAGGCTGGTTAATTATCCCTTAACCAGCCAAGCATATTGCTAAATTTCAATAAGTAAAAATATTCATAAGGCAATAATCCCCTTAAAGTGACCACACATGCTCAATGCCTTAATCAGTGAGTACTAAACCGTTAAATTCTATTATGATGATTTCCTTGTTTAGAAGTACCTTATCAAAATGTAATCAAGTAGCATGGCACCTCCTATTTTTAATGGCTGGCCTGCCCGGTATTGCAGAATCTCAAACGGTTTCCAAATACATTGTAGTAGATCAATTTGGGTACAGGCCGAGCTCAGAAAAAATTGCTGTAATAAGAAACCCAATTACCGGTTTTGATGCGGCAGAATCTTTCAGCCCGGGAGATAACTACGCACTGGTCAATGCAAGTGACAATAGTAAGGTTTTCAGCGCCACACCAGAGATATGGAACGGAGGCAAAGAAGATGCCTCATCCGGTGATCAGGCCTGGTGGTTTGATTTTTCAACCTATGATACTCCGGGGAATTACTACGTGCTAGATGTTGACAACAACGTGCGATCCTATGAATTCACCATCGACGAGCATGTTTATGCCGAAGTATTAAAACATGCGGTTCGTACATTCTTTTATCAGCGAGCCGGCTACAACAAGCCTGCTCAATATGCCGGATCAAATTGGGCAGACAATGCAAGTCATTTGGGTACACTTCAAGATGCGTTTTGCAGACGCTACGACGATAAATCCAACGCATCAACTGAACGCGACCTGAGGGGAGGTTGGTATGATGCCGGCGACTACAACAAGTACACTCCCTGGACAGCTAATTACATTGTAGGAATGCTTAACGCTTATGAAAGTAACCCTGATATATGGGGGGATAATTATTGCCTACCCTATTCAGGAAACGGCACACCTGACCTGATAGATGAAATAAAGTGGGGTCTTGACCATCTGCTCAGGCTTCAGGATTCTGACGGTTCTCTGATTAGTATTGTTAGCCTTGCAGGCGGCTCGCCTCCTTCTTCAGCCACAGGCCAAAGCCTTTACGGAGGAGTAAATACCACTTCAGCACTGGCCGGTGCAGCAGCATACGCCTATGCCGCCCGGATTTTCAGTGACCTGGGAATGGGCTCCTACAGTAGCACACTGTTGGAAAGTGCAAAAAAGGCGTGGAACTGGGCTGATGCCAACCCCAATGTGATCTGGAAAAACAACAGCTCAGAGTATAACTCAGTGGGTATTGGGGCAGGACAGCAGGAAACCGATGATTATGGAAGGTTTGCTTACAAAATGCGCGCTGCAATCCATCTGTATCAGACAACCGGAGACTCTAAATACAAAACTTTTATTGAAAGTAATTATCAGGATATTCACCTTATGCAGTGGAACTATGCGTTTCCATTTGAAGAGGAGAACCAGCAAATGTTATTGCATTATGCATCGCTGCAAGGCGTTTCCTCAGAAGTAGCCTCATCTATCAAAGACACTTATAAGGCCGCCATGGAAGGTACTGACAACTTCAGTGCCTTTTACAGTGAGGTCGACCCATATACCGCTCACCTTGCCACATATGTTTGGGGCAGCAACCATATTAAAGCCAGGAAAGGTCTGATGTTTATGGATTATATCACTTATACCGATGGCAGCACAAAATATGATGATGCTGCCAAAGCTGCCGAAAGGTACCTTCACTACATACACGGTGTAAACCCGCTTAGCTTCTGCTACCTGTCAAATATGTATGCTTATGGTGCTGATAATGGCGTTAACGAATTTTATCATACCTGGTTTGGGGATGGTACAGATTGGGACAGAGTTGGTACAGACCCGTACGGACCTGCACCGGGATACCTGGTAGGTGGAGCAAATCCGTCCTATGATTGGGATAGTTGTTGCCCCTCCGGCTGTGGGGGAGCCTCGTGTGACGCCGCTCAACGTTCTAGAATTGTGGGACAGCCCAGCCAGAAGGCATACGACGATTTCAATACAAGCTGGCCCATGAACTCATGGTCCGTTACGGAAAACAGTTGTGGCTATCAGGTCGGATATATTCAGTTACTTTCAAAGTTTGTTTCCACAAGCGAACAGTCTGGCTGTGAGATTAATGTTACCACTGGTGCCCAGGCTCCTAAAAACTATGAAGATATAGCTATATACCCCAACCCTTCCTCCGGTACACTGATCATCGGGCACAAGGGAAGCTCAGTTGTAAAAGTATATAATATGCAAGGCGAACTTGTTATTGATCAGAAAGCGATGGCAGAGGAGCAGATAGATATACGAACTCTCCCTGATGGCATTTATCAGATATGCCTGTTTAAGAATGGGCAAATTATCTACCGTGACAAAGTGGTGAAGAGGTAGCTAGACGAGATAATATTATAAGCCACAGGAGGTAAGCAAGGTATTAAGTACACCCCCATACGTGTAATTCCTGACGCAGCTCTAAAATGGTCATTGCTTATTTAAGCTGTGAGTACCCATACTTGGCCTGATAATTAAAGAGTGTAGTACAAGAGGTGCGAACAATTAACGCTCATACCAAGGAATTAAAATTGTATATCTCGCTTTCTTTATATTTGTTATTGACATTTAGTTAAATGAGCAGAAAACTCTTATCCCAAAGACATCCCATTCTCTATTTTTTGTCCATCTGGACAAAACGTATATATCGAATGGTAATCTGGAAAATTGACGGTAACATTTACGCTAAATACAAACAAACAGAAAAGCTTCCTTACAGGGTCAAAAAGCATCAATCCAAGCTTATACGAAAACTTGGCGATGCCGACATGAAACTGCAATACAATAAGGTGGACAATCTTAAACTTGTAGTAAAAGGTTTGAACGGCTTAATCATAAAACCCGGAGAGACATTTTCCTTTTATAAGATTATTGGTCGTCCAACTAAACGTAAAGGATTTAAAGAGGGGATTGAGCTTTCATTTGGGAAAGCAAGAGCTGGAATTGGAGGTGGCATTTGCCAAAGCACCAACCTGCTTCATTGGTTAGCTTTACACTCACCATTAACCATAACAGAACGACATCATCACAGCATTGACCCATTTCCTGATGACGGGAGAGTATTGCCTTGGGCAAGTGGCTCCGCGATATTTTATAATTACTTAGATTTTCAATTAACCAACAACACAGAGTGGACTTTTCAAATGAACCTGTGGCTAACTGAAAAAACGATCGACGGAGAAATAAGGGTTAATGAAGAACTGGATTTTGCCTATCATGTTTTCGAAACAGATCATCAGTTCCTAGAAAAGGGAAATCAATACTTCAGGACTAATAAAATTTGGCGAAACAAGATTGCAAAATTTAAAAGTGGTAAAGTTCTGGAAACTGAATTAATGTATGAAAACTATGGCAAGGTGCTGTATACACCAACAGAAGATCAGTTAAAGCGCTAATGCTAATTTTCTACATGGCCGATTTATACATACCCCCTTTAATCCGTCATTTAGTTTGAAATTCACACTTATACTTTAACCACAAAAGACTTCAAGTCAAGCAATACTCGTGAGCCTGCGCTTCGAAATTTGTAAATATCGCAAAACGCAAATGTGGTATCCTCCATCACCATCAATCCATTTGCCGCAGCTTCGCTGCCGTGGGTAACAATTGAGTCAATTATCAATTCTTTGGGAGATGGATACGCCAGCATTTTATCAATTCCTTTTTTAAAGGACTGCTTTCCGCTCACATCAAAGTCTCCATAGATACACCATCTGATATTTTCATCAACATGGTCCAGGATAAATGCAGCATTACCTTCTGCAAACGCAACGTTAAAATCACGAATGAATGTTTTCTTAGGCGCGTTACCACAATCGGGTTTTATTGTAATTTTTGTCATAATATACTTTTCGAGGCTGCATAAATGCCGAGCCTATTCATTAAAAAATGTGTTCTCTGATTAGCTCTTCAACTAACTGTTATAGGCCTCTTCCAATTCGGAGAAGATGATCTTTTTCATTTTCATCATAGCTCCGAACACCTTCCTCGCTTTTTCAGCATCAGAATCATTTGACAGTGTGATCAGGGCTTCCGGCACTATCTGCCAACGTACGCCATACTTATCCTGAAGCCAGCCGCACATTGACTCTTTTCCTCCGTCATTAACCAGGGTATTCCAGTAATAATCTACCTCTTCCTGATCCTTACAGTCTATATAGAAGGAAACCGAATCATTGAAAGTATCGTGCGGACCAGCCTCCAGAATAGAGAAGCGTTGACCGCACAATTCAAAGGTTGTGACCATCGGTGCTTTGGAGATAATTCTTGAGTTGGGGAAGATACTGGTATAGTATTCCGCTCCTTCCTGACCATTGGCTTCAAACCATAGGAAAGGGGTGATTTTTTGGGTGCTTAATTGTGCCATTTGTTTTTTATAACAAAATAGATCAAATATTCCCTCTTATATAAAGTGCTTTTGCGACCATTTAGCGGGCTGATTGCGTCATAGCGAAGTTTCATGTACAGCCTGCACCTCGTTAAGAAAGCTCCAGCCGAAAGCCAAAAACCTCCAGACCTTCCTGTTCAAAATCCAAATCATCAGACCTTTCAAAGCCTAGCTTTTCATACATCTTCCAAGCCGTTTGCATTGCTTTTGTGGTATGGATCACCACTTGTTCCCGTTTGGTTTCCCTGGCTTTATCAATACACGCATTGATAAGCAGCTTACCTACCCCCTGCCCTCTTGCTTCCGGATTAACAGCCAGGAGCCTAAAGCCTCCGGCATTTTTTTCCTTTGTAGCAGTACCGCCAGATCCATAATACTGCATATCACCAAAGTAAACTACTGCTCCCAATATAATTCCTTCCGTAGAAACTGCTGCCAACAGCTCCGCTTGCGGCTTGGCCGTAAGATCTCCAACATTTGCCAACAGCTTATAATAGCGAGGTCGTTCATCGGGTTTAGGAAAACCATCAAGGTTTGAATATACCTGCACCATTAACTGTCCGATTTCCTGGTATTCATCAGGGTGTGCTCTTCTTATTATCAGTTGGGTTCTCATTGTTTTATTTTCCATATCCTTAACCATTAGCGTGTAGATACTCTTTCATGAAGAGGGTTGCGCTCCAATTCATTATCTATTCTTTCCAAAATAGCAATGATCTCAGGATGGCCCGCAACAAGTATCTCTCTTAGTGCACCTGAGATTTGCTCCCATACCGGGTTGAGCTTATCCAAAAGCTTTAACCCTTTTGGGGTTAATGAAACCAACTTAGACCTTTTATCTTCCGGGTTCGCACTGACATGCACCAGTCCCTCTTTTTCCAGTTCCTTCACTATATTCTTAACTGTAATATGGGAGAAAGTGATCTGGTTGGTGATCTCCATAATAGTTTGTGGTTCTTCTGTTCTCGATAGCACATAGTAAACCGGAAACCAACTGGATTTAAAGCCCAATCCTGAGTCTTTGTAGATTCGATCTCCACTTATTTGCAGTTTCTCATATATCCTTCTGAATCGTGAACCCCCTGAAAGGAAGCCTAATTTTTCAATGATGTCTGTCATAAGTAAATATGAAAGTACTTTTGTAAATTTATAAAAGTACTTTCATATTTACAAGCAATCCTGAAAAGAGATCAAGGATCAAACTACCATCACAATCTTCCCGAGAAACTTGCCCTCACCGAAGTACTTCACGGCCTCAGAAGCTTTGTCCAAAGTGTATACTTTATCAATAACAGGCCTTAGTTCTCCCTGCTCAAACATTTCAGACAAAATCCCCAGATCTTCATAATTAGGAGCATGTACAAGAAGCCTCATCTGTTTGGGTTTGACCAACCATGAGCCAAGTATTCCCACTGACAAAAGAGTGGAAATCGCTCCACCCACTACTACCAATGCCCCCTTTGGTTTTAAAGCCGACCTATAATCTAATATAGAGCGTCTGGCGATGACATCCAGCACCAAGTCATATTGCTCACCTCTTTTGGTATAATCTTCCTTGTCGTAGTCTATTAAGTGATCTGCACCCAATGAACGTAAGGGGTCCAACTTTTCAGCTCGATCAACAGCTGTCACTTCCGCCCCACGCAACTTAGCCATTTGTATGGCCAGTGTACCTACTCCACCTCCTGCTCCATTGATCAGAACCTTATATCCTGCCTTGATCCCTCCACAACTGCGCAACCCCTGAAGAGCTAATACTCCTGCCTGAGGCAATGCGGCTGCTTCTTCATAGCTCATGGTACTAGGCTTAATGGCCAAGGCACTCTCCCTGGCACATGCATACTCTGCAAATCCACCAAAGCCTGAATCCGAAATATCGCCAAACACTTCGTCACCCACCTTTAGCCGCTTTACCTTTTTACCTACAGCCACAACAACTCCGGCAACATCACTCCCAATAATGGTATGCCTGGGTTTAAACAAACCAAATAACAGCCTGTAGACATAGGGCTTACCAGTAATCAGATCCCAATCCCACGAGTTAATAGATGTGGCTTTTACCTTGACCAGTATCTCATTATCTTTTGGAGCAGGTTTATTTACCTCTTCTACCTTGAGTACATCATGATTTCCATATTTCCGATAAACAATTGCCCTCAAAATTCTTGGGGTTTGGTTCTATTTTCTATACTTAACTTAAAAATACACTCTATACATGAGATTCGGAAAAAATCCAAATTGTGTTACATACCCCACTGACCCCGGTTTACCCTCATCATAATATTCTGACAGTTTGCCTTTTGTGTTGGTGAGATTATCCAGGTTCAGATAAAGTTCATGGGTAGCTCCTGGCCTGTTCCATTTATAACTTACGGATAAGATAATTTGATAAACATCTTCAATATCATTTTCATAGGCCTTGCTGTAATCCCAATATTGATCATTTGCCGGATCTACTGCCAGATTACCCTGCTCATCTCTCAATAGGGGAATGATCTTTTTACCTCCTCCTAAAAACACTTTGCCATTAAAGGCAAGCGTTTGATTTTCCTTTTTCCCCAACCCTGTAAATTCTTTACCCATCAATATATTCACCAGATAATTACCGTTATACCGGGTATTGCGCTCAACCCCATCCAATGCCTTGTACTTCGATTCATATAACGCCCCATTGATGATGTAGTAATAGCCTCGTTTAAAGAATTTCTCCAAAGTGATTTCCACCCCATAATTCTTGCCCGTACCTTTATTCACAAGGGCTACATATCTGAAATCAAGCCCTTCATTGATGGTGCTGTAGTAACTTGTATTGTTGTTTTCTACAGGCAGGTCATACAGATCCTGATAGTACATCTCCACCTTTGCCCGCAGGTTTGTATTGATGCGGTTTTCATACCCAATCACATAATGATGGGCTTTGAGTAGGTCCAGTTCTTTATTAGGCTCTATAATACTTCCATCCGGCTGCTTCACCTTGGCGAAATAATTATGTACACTCTCCATAATACTATGTTTACCGTACCCGACCTGTATGGTGCTAACAGGACTCACCCGCCAGCGAACAGCCACTCTGGGTTCAAATGTAGTCTTGTTATTGAGCAAAACGTTCATATTATGAATACCCGAAACCAGTGTAATGTTTTCATTCATTCTATATTGCCAGCTGATGAAACTACTCACAGTACTTATACCTTCATCAAGATCAATAAGTGTAAAACGGTCGGCTATGACATCATCCAGCTTACTTTGACTGAATGAATACTGGAAAAATGCATACTTAGCCCCTATCTGTATTTTATGATTTGCATTCAGCTTAGTATGGTAGGTTACGTCTCCCCGATAGCTTGACTTGTTTAGTTTGCTTTTGAAATTCAGTGTCTTGCTAATCACCGAGTCGCGCAGAAAACTACCTTCACTATCATATTTTTTCACGATGCCCCTCTCATAAACTTTATCCCGAATCCCTTCACTTGAATAAGATAAAGTAGTGCTTAAGAAGCTATTACTATTAATCGTAAAATGATGACTCAACCCCAGATTAAGTAGGTGGGAATCTTTCTCAAAATCTTCTTTAAGGTTTTCCTGCATAAACCTGTTACCTGGCGTTTGCCATACATCAGGAGTGACATCTTCAAAAGAAAACCCACTCAAGCCTCCCAATCCGAACAAAGAAAAATCTCCCAGCTTACTGGTGGGTAACACAACCTTAAAAGCAGCATCCTGAAATTTAGGAACACCACCTTCAACATCTACCAGTCCCATCTGGCTAATAAGAGAGGCCGTTGAATACCGATAATTCACCAGATAAGAGCCATTATACCCTTTCCTAAATGGTCCCTCTAGTGTCAAGTCAGTACCCAAAAGCCCAAATCCAAAAACGGATTCAAATTTTTCATTATTCCCTGGCCGAAGTTTTACATCATATACTCCTGATAACGCATTGCCATATTCGGGAGAGAATGCACCAGTATAAAAATCGGACGTTGCCAGCAGGTTATTATTCAGTGTACTTACAGCTCCGGAAACAGCGCTTTGATCTGCAAAATGATTTGGGTTTGTGATTTGCACCCCCTCCAATCGCCATTGCATATATTTCGGAGAGTTACCTCTAACAATGATATCGTTGCTTCCATCCTGAGTACTGGTAATTCCGGCAAAATTGGACATGATTCGTGATGGGTCATTAAACCCTCCGGCATAGCGATTAGTCTCTTCAGCAGAAATGGAACGGGCACTAACTATCGCCATATCATTAATGGCTTCGCCTTTATTCTTATTGGCAGTAATCACAATTTCGTCCATTTTAATGGCAGACTCCTGCATTTCCAAGTCCAGCACTACCTCTTTGCCGGAGTTGACTACAATGTTTGGCAGGACCTGACTTTCATAGCCTATATAGCTAAGCTGCAGAGTAATTCTCCCGGCAGGAACCCGTGGTATTCTGAATTCTCCATTATGATCTGTAACAGCTCCAATCATGGGATCGGTACCTGCCACAATTACGGTGACACCTATTAATGGTGACTTACTGTCTATATCAACCACTGCACCCCGTACAGTTTGGGTTAGCGTCTGCCCCTTGCTCCAGATGGGCAGAACGACTAGAAAAAAACAAATTATTCTCTTCATCAATCTATTTATTTTGAGTTTTTGACCTTAACTCAAAGGTAGGTTGATAAAGCTTGATAAGTGATTGACTTAAGTTAAGAAGAGTTTTTTATTTGATTTTTAAATACTTACCAGACATAAAGACCTTAGGTCATAGATACCTGCGCCAGTTTAACGTTCACTCCCGGCTTAAGCATTATCCTCTTTCTTATTCGGCTCAACGACTCAGGCTTAACACCTAAATAGCTTGCCAGCTGATATTGGGGCACTCTGTTCAACAAGTCAGGTCTTGTCTCTAATAAGTTCAAATAACGCTCTTCAGGGCTGGAGGTAATATACTTGGCCAGTATTTCCTGATAGTCACCCAACTGCTCCTCTACCCCTATCCGGCACAATGATTCAAATCTTGGATATTTCTTATATAACTTTTCCTCTTTCTCAAAAGACATTACGGATAACACTGTATCCTCTACACAAGACAGGTAATGAGTTGATGGCATTTTTTTAGTGGCACTTGCAAACGAGGCTATGGGCTGATCTTCAGTATAGAAAAAGGTCGTTTTCTCCTCTCCATCAATAAAGTAATATTGCCTTACACACCCTTTCAAATTCAAGTAGCACTCTGTGGCTATTTCTCCAGCCTCCAACAATATCGTCCCTGCTTTATATGCTCGGATTTCAATAGCTGCTGAAATCGCCTGCAATTCTTCCTCGGTAAGGCTAACTTCTCCGAGGCATTTATCCATTTGATCTTTATAAGCTGACAATCCTACCCCTTCTATTGCCCCTTCGTTTGTATCTCTCATTTTAGTTCTTCATTAGATTATCATTTCTACTATTCCGCAAGACTTATTCATCTGCAACTTTTAAAACCAAACAACCTTTTTTATGGCCGCTTTCTACATATCGGTGAGCTTCAACTACCTGCTCTAATGGGTAGCACTTATCTATAATCGATTTTATTTTTCCTTCCTTAAGCAATGTTGCGAGATAACGCAGATCTTGCGGAGTCTCCTCTGCAAAATCAAAAATCACATTCTTTCCGCTCCATTTCGCCTTGATCATTTTAACCGGACTCGGATTGGCCAACAGGTAACACCCATCATCTTTGAGTATGCCTAAGCCTTTTGAAAATGGTGTGCTGTAGATCAAGTCAAATATAACATCATACTTTTGGTCATTTTCAAAATAATTCTCTCGGGTATAGTCAATTACATGATCTGCTCCAAGTGACAATAACATATCCAGCTTATCTCCGCTATCAACAGCTGTTACTTCTGCTCCATAGTTTTTGGCAAGTTGCACAGCATAGGTACCTATGCTGCCTCCTCCCCCAATGATCAATACCTTTTGTCCGGGCCGGATGTTGGCCTTTCTTAAAAAATGTAGGGCATTAATCCCTCCTACCGGCAGGGTCGCGGCATCTTCATGGCTTACTTCAACGGGCTTTACAGCCATGTTTTTAGGATCTCGGCTCATATATTCCGCATTGGCTCCCATATACATACCTCCAGTACCAAAAATATGATCTCCTTCTCTGAATGAAGTTACTTTGCCCCCCACAGCCTCTACTACTCCCGAAAACTCAGCTCCTGCTACCAACTTTCTGGGCTTGTTGAAACCCATAAACAGACGTAAAGGGATGCGTGTCCATAAAGGTAACGTCATACCCCTGATCTCACAGTCTCCCATAATCACTGTTGAAGCATGAACCTTAATGAGTACTTCATTCTCTTTAGGCGATGGTTTTTCCACTTCCTTAACTTGGAGAACATCCGGAGGACCATATCGAGTGACAATAGTTGCTTTCATATTTTAGGTTTTAGGTTATTATAATTGGAATGTAATTAGTCAGGTTTAACCCTGCAATGAATTAATCATAATTAAACATTACATCCTCGTAAAAAATGATAAGTGATATATACGGCGGCTTGATGGTCAGGGTTTGGGGTGGATGCACATGACCATAAATGCAGCGTCAATAAACGAATAAATACACTCCTATCCCTGCCTAATAAAAATTAAAAGGATATATTGGAAGTCATCGTCTTAAAACAAATTTAAAAATGGAAAACGAAAATCTTTCAAGCCCCCTGGATCACATGGCAGGCAGCGGGAAAAGTGACTTGGTAATAACGCAGGAAATAGCTGGTTATTTAAATGAGACTGGTAAATGGGGTAGGTTCATTGCCATCCTCGGATTTATCGGTACCGGGTTTATTATACTAGCAGGCTTATTTTCTGGCACCATGTTATCTACTATGGGATCGCAGGCTGATATGCCTTTTCCCGGTTTTGTAATTGGTTTAATCTATGTGGTCATGGGACTTTTATACTTCTTCCCTTTGTACTATTTGTATAACTTCTCTACCAATATTCGAAATGCTATCCGCAGTGGCAATAATCACGAACTCAGTGTAGCTTTCAAAAACCTGAAATCGCATTACAAATTTATAGGTATACTTATAGTAGTTATGATAGGCATTTATGTATTAGCCATTATCGGAGCCATTGTATTTGGTGCTTTTGGAGCCCTTGGAAATTTTTAAATAATAGAATCTCCAAATAAACAAGCAGAATTAAAGTGTCTACCCATATCCATGGAGGGCACTTTACCTCTGCTTCTTTCTATTCCAATACAAACCCTTTTCCGTGTACATTCCTGATTCTCACTGAACTTCCCTCTTGCAAATACTTCCTCAGCCGTGAAATAAAAACATCCATACTCTTTCGAGAAAATTCATCCGTTGAGCCCCACAAAGCTGTTAGCAATTCTTTTCTGGAAACCAGTTTACCCTGGCGCTCCATCAACCTTTTGAGCAAGTCATTTTCCCTGGTTGTTAATCGGTACTTATTTGTACCTACCTCAAGTAACTGCTCTTTATATTGGAGGTTAATGTTAGAAAACCGTAGTTGTACTAAATTCTGCTGCTCTCTTCTACTCATAATAGCCTCAATCTTCGCCACCAATACCTCTTCATCTATCGGTTTAGTCACATACTCGTCAGCTCCCAGCCTGTACCCTTTTAGTTGGTCTATTTTAAAATCGCGGGCTGTAAGAAAGATAAAGGGCGTTTCCGGACATATTACTTTGAGCGACTCCGCTAAGGAAAATCCATTACCATCGGACAAGCCCACATCAAGAATGGCTAAATCAAACTGAGCAGTTTGCAACTTCTCTGACGCTGCTTTTTCACCCTTTACCCAGATAGTTTTAAAAGACTTCATTGTCAGGTATTCTGACAATATGTAGCCAAAACTTGAGTCATCTTCTACGAGCAATACATGCATATCATTCGATCATTTTCAGTTCTGCCAGTGGTACTCGTAATACTATTTGTGTTCCTTCTTCTTCTGGTGAAGAAATTATTTCAACACTTCCTTTATGTGCTTTCATCACTTTCTTAACATAGAGCAACCCCAAACCTGTAAACATGCTGTTTTTCCCTGGCTTGTTTGGATCAAACCCCTGCCCATTATCTCTATGTTCAATACTAAGATACTCTCCCTGCACTTTCATCACTATAGTCAATCGCAATCCTGAAGGATTATGTTTAATGGCGTTTTCCCACAAATTAAAATATACCAATGTGAGATGATATTCATCCACTGAAGCCATTACCTCCTCCTTTTCAAAATCTGTTTGTACGATTACCTGTTCCTGCTTAAAGACAGGATCCATTTGCCTCAGAGCATGCCGAGTTACGGCTACTACATCTTGCACGGCACAGTTTAACTGTAGCCCTTGTGCTCCCGACTTTACCCATTGCAATACTGTTTGTATATGCTTCTCCAACCGATTACTCTCCAGATGTATGATATGAAGCATTTTATTATGCATAAACTCATCGGATTTTAAAAGCATGTTGGTTCCAAGCCGTATAGAGGCCAACGGCGTTTTAAACTGGTGCGAAAGGTGGTTGATAAATTCATTCTTTTGCTCAATAAGCTTCTTTTGCCTTGAATTCAGGTATATGGAGAAGGCAAACAATAACGATAAACCAATAACAAATACGAAAACCAGATAATCCGGCCAGGCTATCCGTTGATTATCCTTTCTAAAAACAGCCAGAAACATCACGTCTTCATCTGTACCAAACATGGCTCTGATATCTGCTACTGAGTGGTTTATAATCATACCTCCCTCCTGATCTGTAAAAGATATGGATACCAGGCATGACAGACAGGTTTCTACCTCGCTTGTTTTCAATAGCCAGTACTCCTTTTCCGATACACTAGCCAGTACTACACTATCCCGATCTTTATCAATCACTCCCCACTCCATGGCTTCATCTTCGAAATACAATTGGAGCAATGAATCCACAGCACATTGGAATGAAGATACCATTTCATGATCCAGATCATCAATATCAAACCCCTCTTCACCCCATGCGGTGGATGATTTCAAAGCGGTACCTAAGGTTCGCAAGTCATTTTTTGCCTGCTTATTAAATATTTCATCCCTCAATGTCTTCAATTCTCCAAGATGATTTAGCTGCCAGCCAATAATTCCACAAAAAAAGAGAACAGAAAGCAAAACGACCCATAAATTCTTTACCAGCATCGAAGCAAGGTAAACAAGAATTGTATTCAGGAAAAGCGATTTAAGTCTTTTAGGTTTTTATTAAGCTTTTTCACTTTTCATTAACCATCATTCGTAATGGCTTAACCAAAATTAAGAATATCAGGAACTAGGTTTGAGTAAAAAACAAAACCATGAAGACACTCATATTAATACTCACGCTGGTTCTCTCCGGTAAACTTATAGCTCAAAACCAATTTGAAAAATTTGATATGCTCAGCCTGAAAGCATTCAGGGCCATGGAGCAAAAAAACTATCGGGGTGCCCTTAACCATTACCATGAAGCCTTTAAAGAGAAAGGGATAGCCGAACAACCCGAGTACTTAAATGCCATAATTTGTGCCGCACGAGTAGGTGCTGTCGATAAGGTGCAGGAGATAACCTGCGAAGCGGTGATACAAGCAGGAGTAAGTCTGGAGCCCCTTACTACTCATGAAGACCTCATCGATATAAAGGTTTTTCAGCAGTTTATCCATGATAAATACGACTCTCTTTACAAACTTTATTACCAATCTATACCTAACCTCACAGTTTATTTAAAAGTAGAAGAGCTTATGGCCAGGGATCAGTTTGTAAGAAAACTGGATGATTACTATTTCGGCATTACAGATGGTATGAAAAGTGAGGCTATTCCCTTGTATATGGAGGCTCAGAAAAAAAATGATACGCTGGCCATTAAGAAATATAAGGCAATCATCTTTCCTAAGCTTGAAGAAGAATTAAAGCAGTACAATCAAAAAATGATGCAGACCATTGATTCACTGAATATCAGTGAGTTGATTAACATTACACGTGAGCATGGCTGGCAAAAAAATGCGTGGTTTCTACTATGGCATCAGCGAGGCAGTTATGGTGAGGATACACCCACATGGAAATTCTTTAAAAAGGCCATTGATCAGGAAATAGCTAAGGGACAGCTCCCCAAGAGTTTTTGGGCACCTTTTGAAGATCTGCGATCTATCAGAACCACCGGTGTTTCTATATATGGGTATCACCCGGGAAAGGTAGACCCTGAAAAGGTTAACCAAAATCGTGAGCTAATAGGTTTGCCGGCTCTAAGTGATGACGAAATTAAAGCTCGCAATGATAATCCAAGGGCAGGAAGAATGTTTTAGTCTTATTAATTGGATAGCCCTTAAGCCAAATAAAGGGGACAGTCATTATCCCCTTTAAAATTAAGAGTGCTTACAGTAGGTCTCTTTTTCAAAATCGTCGATGTTCATCGATATGATCGGGACATCTGCAAACATCGCTTCTACCCGCTCTACAATACGCTTTGTCAGATTGGCTTTCTGCTCCACTGTTCTTCCTTGCAGTATATAGCCGAAAATGTGAATGAAATCGGCTTTCTGATTTCCATTATTATAAAAATCATACGGCTTGATCCGGACTTTAATATCCCCTTCAGCAAACAGGTTTGATTCCTCAGCAGCATTATAAACCTGCTGCATGATTTCATCAGGAGTCTTAATTTCAATAATATTTTTCGAGCACTCAATAATAAAATGTGGCATTAGTTTTATCTCCTTTTAGTTTACATTTTTTCCCAGACAACTTCGGCTATTACTGATTGACCACCCTGGGTGGTGCGAGTCACCACATACTTTATTTTATTGTTTTCCAGTGTAAACGATCTTTCCTGTACGGTGCCTTCCCAATTAGGAAATGAAGCATGCGCTATATTGAAGGTGATGGTCTTCTCGGTGCTATTGAGCTGGTAGGTGCCATAATGCGAGTTTGTTCCTTTTACAATAGAAGCATACTCTTCAGGAGTACAATTGTTTTTATCCGCTGAAGCTATTTTAGGTCTCGATGCTCTTAAAATCTGAATGGCATAGTTACCTTCATCGTCAAACATCAATAAGCCATCAGGATTTTCGCCGTAGGGATGAACTCGCGTTCCGTCAGGGTAAATATTGTCTATGGATACCAACGACCACGGACCTACTAACTCAACATCATTTTTTTGAGCAAATACACTCAAGGCACTTGCAAAAGCCAACAGGGTCAACATTACTTTCTTCATATTTCTCATAGCAAAAGATTGATTAAGTGTTTTTAAAACTTCTTGCGCAAAGCTGTTCAAAACACATAAATTTGTAAAACGTTATTTTTCTATCATATCGATCGATAAAACCGATTTAGAGTTTTGGAACTAAGACAGTTACGGTATTTCTTAAAAGCCAAGGAACTCCTCAATTTCACGGAGGCGGCTTCCCACTTATATATTAGCCAAAGCACCCTCTCTCAGCAGATAAAGCAGCTTGAAGAAGAGCTTGGAGTATTGCTGTTTGAAAGGATCGGTAAGCGAATTAAACTCACTGAGGCAGGTGAATTGTTTTCGACCTATGCTCTGCAAAGCATTAACAGCGCCAATAGTGGATTACAACTGCTAAAGGACCTCAATGAATTAAATACTGGAGAATTAAAAATAGGTGTTACACATGGTCTCAGGCATCTACTGACCTCTGCGCTCATAGAATTTTCAAAGCGCTACCCAAAAATTACAGTACAGGTAACTTTTGGCACCTCAGACGAACTGGTAGAGAAGCTTGAAAAACTTGAATTGGATTTCGCTCTTTCATTTCAGGACGTTGAAATGAAAAAACACTTTAACTACCTGCTGCTATTTGAATCTCCCATGTGCCTGGTGGCTTCAAATGCTTCTCCTATGACGAAGCGAAAAGACATTCAGCTTAATGATATTGCGCCGCTTCCTTTGGTTTTGCCAGCAAAAGGTTTTAGCACAAGGCATTTTCTAAATAATTCTGTTCAAGACAAGCACATGAGCTTAAACGTTGCTATGGAGATCAATGATATACCAACATTGCTTGAGTTGGTTAAAACAGGCAACCATTTTACCATATTAGCAAAAACCACCGTCCATGACACGAAGGGTGTCGTTACAATTCCTATCAAGGAGAAAAACATGATCCGACGAGGGGTGGCAATTTCTATGAAGGAGGTTTATGAGAAGAAAGCAACACAAGAATTTTATAAAGTCATTCAAGGGTTGATTTGACACACCTCATATTGTAAAACGTTATGCTTTACCTCCCCCCTCACAGGCTCAAAATTCCCCTACTCCCAATCCCTCAACCTGTCAATATATAAATAAGACTCTACAAATGCTCTGTGTTTCTCACTCGTAAGCTTTTCGAGCAACTCCAATGATGATATGTAGGTGGCTAGGTTACCGTTAGAGGAAATAAACTTCCCGTCCTCTACATAACTAATCAGGGAGTCATCCTGCACGAGTAGGTTTGGGTAATTCTTCTGAAGCTCTTTTCCACCTCCAACCCAGGTGACTATTTTCTTGCCATCCGCAATACCAGAGGCTCCTATCAAATGTGCACCCGCGCAGTTACTAACTGTATATTCCGTTTCGTTATTTCTTTCTTTGATGAAGTTGACTATTTTACTGTTGTTTACCTGGGCATGCATATCATACGCACTCGGCACCATCAACACCTTAAGCTTCGGGCAATTCTCGAAAGTATAATCAGGGATTATTTTCAGACCTTCTTCAGAAACTAATGGCTTATCACTTTCTGCAATAGTGATTACATTAAAGAGCTGTTCGCCACTCTCTGTTGGCTTTGCAAATACATCCAGTACCGCAGTAACTTCTGTGGTAAGTACACCTTCATATACAAGTAGCCCTATAATCGGAAGACCTTCCTTAATAGGTTTTAGCTGCTCGTTGTTAGCTGTACTACCTCCTATCTCCTGCTTCAGCTGTTTTTGTGCATCTTTTTTTGTGTCACACCCTGATAAAACTACGATGAGTATAAGGGTAAGTATTTTCATTCCTTTCATAACCGGTATTCGTTTAAATTTGTGACAAAGGTATCCTGCACATTATAGAAAAAACTTGAACCAGTTTAAGAAACCGGCTTTCTTCTTAATTTGCTCACATATTCAGGAGTTAATCCAAGATAGGTTGCTATCAGGTACTGAGGCACGCGGTTGACAAACTCAGGGAATTCATCTCTAAACCGGTAAAATATCTCCTCCTTCGAATAGGTAAAAATGTACTGTAGTCTCCGTATAGCTGCTCCGTAGCCTACTTCATATATTTTCCTGAAATAACTCTCCATAACCGGATGCTCGGCAAAGAGCTCCTGCTGTTTTTCATAAGTTATGCAAAGCACTTTTGAGGCCTCTACAGCCTGAAGACAATACTCTGTTTTTATTTGATGATGATATGCCAAAAAATCGGTAATCCACCAGTCCTCAATAGCAAACTGGATGGTTTTTTCGGCTCCATTATTATCTATAAAATAGGTGTGAAGACAGCCCTGCAAGACAAAGTAAAGATGGTCACACTTCTCCCCGGCATGGGTGACAGTATCCTTTTTGGCCAGGTTGAAATGATCAAAATAGCCCAGCAACTTACTACACTCGGCTTTGTCAATGTCAACAAACCTTTTAATATGGTTATAAAGCGCGTTATTCATAAGTGTTTCTTAAAGTTATCCTACGAACAGACCGAGGCCAGGTTACTTCAAATGTTTCAACAGGTTTACCTCCTTACATTTGTTAGGCACCTTTTTCGTAAAAACCTTATGATCATCCAACACCCATACTTGGTCATGGATGCCTTTATACTCTATGATATAGTTATTTTCTATATACACGCGCTTCCTTCGGCCTGAAAGAGAGAAGTCTCTTTTTCCATCTATCAGAATATTAACCGGTACACCTTCCTTAAGTTCTGCAATCTTATAGTTCTGCCTCTTCGGTTCGCCTACATTCCAATAGTCCCAATTCAAAAACAACTCGATAGCACCTCCAAAACGCAGTTTAAATATTTCCACGCCTTGTGCCCATGGTTTCGCTGCTCCCAGAAGTAAGCCTTTTTGCTGCCTTAGATATATTTTATAGCTCTGCTCAAGCTGTGTGGTATTATCGCCATGCAGCTGATCATTTAACTTCAAAAGATTCAGATAATCCTCATAGGTGTTGAAGTTGTTATCGACCAATACTATAAGATCCCTGAGGACACCTTCCCTGTTTTCGTAGCAATCTCGATTAATAACTACCTCTTCACCAACTGTGGTACCGGAGCTTAACTCATCTTTCCATTTCACATAGTCCTTTCTCGAGCCGTATTCTCTAAATTTCTTATCATACTCATACGAACAAGAAAATACCTGAATTACATGGCACGGCTTTTCATTAAGCTTTATCATTTTCACCCCATTTTGGTATAAGACCCCACACCTTTGGTCATGAGTCCTCTCCAATACAAGGTAGGAGTTTCCGGTATTTTAACCTACTATGTCGTTAATTGCATGAAAGATATTCAATGGGTACTCAGCAATGCGATTGCATAGGTATAAATACCACTCTTTGCCGTACACAAAGTAAACTTTGGCAGGGTGTCCCTGCTCCTTTAATACAGCCAATTGCTCCGCTTGTATACCATACAGGCTTTCAAACTCATAGATATCTTTTGATGGCTGGTATTTACTTATCAGCTTCAGCGCCTCCTGCTGGATGCTGTTGTCATGTGTGGCAATCGAACATAAGTGACCTTCAGACAATAGCGCATCCAAATAATGAAGATAAGTTTCATCAAGTTCTCTCCCTCTGGGTAGGGAAACACCTGTAGGCGTATCAAAAGCTCCTTTAACCAGTCTGATCCTACCCTGTTGCCTGATCAACTCCTGAAAATCATCTTTAGACCTGTGCAGATACGCTTGCATAGTGATCGACACATTGCTGTAATCTTTCACCACAGGCAAATACGTTTCCAAAACGTCGTCAGTACGGTTTACTCCTTCTGCACTGATGATCACTTCTGTACCATGAGCCTTCGCAGCATCCAGAATACGGATGATGTTGGCTTGTGCAAGCTCTTTGGATATAGCCAGACCTATATGGGAAAGATCAAGAGAGATGGTGGAATAAAGCTTTTGAAATGCAATTTCTTCAGCCATTTTCACAAACTCATCCGTTGCCTTATTGGCTTCCTTTTCAGTAAGTGTGTTTTCTCCCATAAACTCCATAGAGCATTTGTAACCACGGGCATTTTCCAACACCACTTTTTCTATGGTTTCATCCATCGTTTCACCGCCTATGTATCGGTCGGCTGCTTTTTTAAGTGCTTGAAATAAAGCGGGGCTGTTCAACAAATATTCTTTAGCCTGTTCATTCAACGCTGCTTTTTTAAGCGATTTTGCTCCAAGTTCAATGAGTTCCTGATCCATGTTGTATTTTTTGTAGTAAATATTTTAAAAAGATGATACCCCCCAACGAATAGCCAGATCACATTTACTGCACTAGAAGGGTAAGCTGAGTAATACATAGTATTTATCAGTAAAAGCAAACCACCCACCACATTGATCAACTGATACGGCAAACCTTGAGGGTTAAGTTTACCCTGACTATTGAGCCAATAGCCTGCTATTATGAAAACGGATCCCGTCCACCCAAGTGCATCAAACAAGTATTCTGACATATCGAGAATTATAGATTTATTAATTTAAATTTTTTTAAAGCTCGGAGGAAAGAGATTGAATAAACTTCTCAATCTGCTCTTCATTCCTTTTATAGTAGGTCCATTTTCCTATTCTGGTACCAATCAAAAGGCCTGCCTTTTCCATCATAGATAAATAGTGTGAGGTAGTAGACTGAGACAAGCCCAGTTTATTCTGAATATGACATACGCATACTCCGTCATCGAAATTGGGGACATTAACTTGAGGCGGGAAATTTTTTTCCGGATTTTTCAGCCAGGCCAAAACATCAACCCTAGCCTTATTAGATAGCACCTTGCTCATTTCTACAATACTCATGGTTTAAATGTAATTACATATCGAGAATTATCAATATATTATTTACAATTTTTTACTGCATAATTATGCATTGCCCTACGAAAGCCGCTCATTCAAATGGCTTGCCATTATTAACGATTCTAAATACGCTGAGTCCTCTACGTGAGATTATTCCAGGAAAGATAAAAATTGTTCTACAAGCGCAACCTTACTTTGGTTGGGTTCTATTTCAGCCAGCTGATCACTAATAGATGATATCTCTGACACATAAAAGAAATTATCCAAGGAAACACTTTCTTCGAATAGCTTAAATATGGGTAGTTTAAAAAAAGCTGATGCGCCTGTTTCGGTAAATTGCACGATCAATGCCGCTGTTTTTGGGGCATAGTTTATGAGTCGTACAGTTTTTCTCAGGCCTGAGAAAGTAGCTGAAGGTAATTTCCCGCTATCATGATATGAGATCTGCCCTTTAAAACGGAAAGCTAAAGCAAATAAGGTGTTAGGCTCTACCCTGTTAACTATTTCGTCCTCACTTTCAATGATCCTGTAAGCTTTGATAAATGGCCTTAGCCGGCCGGTAGGTCTGTATTCACTTATCCTCATTTATCTCAGCTTTGTTTACATTTTGATCATTTTACGATACTTAGACAAATCAGTTTACGAAAACAATCAGGCTATCGTTTCGCCCCTTTTCCATATACCTTAAACCGTACTGTCCCATAATTTTCTAAGTCAGGCGCTCTAGAAGTACTTACTATAATAAGTTGACTAGAAGTTAGTTTATAAATAAAATAAACAATGCTATAAGCCAATGGAGCCACAATTGTTTTTAAAACAATTCGGACAGCATGTCAAAAACTTAAGATTAGAGAAAAATATATCGATTCAAGAAATGGCAAAAACCTGTTCAATTTCAGAGCTAAAGATTGTGCAGCTAGAAGATGGTCAACTAAACTCATCTCTACCTTTACTTATGAACATCGCTGATGCTCTTGAAGTTGAATTACATGAATTATTTGTATCAAACGCATAAAATGGAAAAGAATACTACTGGTACGTCCCTCAATAAAGACCTGGCCATATTTTTAATCAAAAGAGCTAAAAGCAGCAAAGTTTACCTATGAGCTAGGCAAGTTGGGCTTTGACCCTACTGTTTTCTCACTTGACCTCAACAAGGCTATCTTAATACTGGCGGGCTTTCCAAACCATGATGACGATGGCCTTCTGGACTGGTATTATGAAACTCTGGAAGAATACAGTAAAAAACTTAACTGCGGAAATGATGCTGCGCTTAGCGAATTGGCTTTGGAATTTTATCTAAGACTTCAGGTTAAAGTTATAGGTTTTGGAGCAGCTGGCACTATAACGAAGAGTCTTCTGCATGAGACTCTACCAGAAAGGCAGCTGGTATAACAAAAAATCCTCTGGAACCTGGTTCGCAGAGGATTTTTGTTGTCTATAGTTGGCTTTATGATACAAGTATACTGCTTACCTGTAGTATACGAAAACCTGTAGCGACCAAATGCAAGATAACCGGTTGAAACCATGAATTATTCCTATGAATGAAAACAAGGGATGGGAAGAATTCAAACTGGGTGAAGCTGGAAAGCGTATCTCATCACTCAACCGGCCCAAAACAAAAAATCCCTCCGGAACCTGGTTCTCGGAGGGATTTCTGTTGTCTATAGTTGGCTTTAATTGATACAAGTATACTGCTTACCTATGGTAGAAGAAAACCCACATCGACCAACCGCAATATGAAAGGTTGAGTGTCAAATAATACCTGCGAATAAAAAACAAGGGAAGGGAAGAATTTAAACTGGGTGAGGCTAGAAAGCGTATCTCATCACTCAACCAGACCGAAACAAAAAATCCCTCCGGAACCTGGTTCTTGGAGGGATTTCTGTTGTCTATAGTTGGCTTTAATTGATACAAGTATACTGCTTACCTATGGTAGAAGAAAACCTACATCGACCAACCGCAATATGAAAGGTTGAGTGTCAAATAATACCTGCGAAAAAAACAAGGGAAGGGAAGAATTCAAACTGGGTGAGGCTGGAAAGCAAATCTCATCACTCAACCGGCCCGAAACAAAAAATCCCTCCGGAACCTGGTTCTTGGAGGGATTTCTGTTGTCTATAGTTGGCTTTAATTGATACAAGTATACTGCTTACCTATGGTAGAAGAAAACCTACATCGACCAACCGCAATATGAAAGGTTGAGTGTCAAATAATACCTGCGAA
>NZ_JAEUGD010000058.1:75732-360732 GCF_016775155.1 Fulvivirga marina
TAGTTGGCTTTAATTGATACAAGTATACTGCTTACCTATGGTAGAAGAAAACCCACATCGACCAACCGCAAAATGAAAGGTTGAATCCCTAATAATACCTGCGAATAAAAACAAGGGAAGGGAAGAATTCAAACTGGGTGAGGCTGGAAAGCGAATCTCATCACTCAACCTGACCGAAACAAAAAATCCCTCCGGAACCTGGTTCTCGGAGGGATTTCTGTTGTCTATAGTTGGCTTTAATTGATACAAGTATACTGCTTACCTATGGTAGAAGAAAACCCACATCGACCAACCGCAAAATGAAAGGTTGAGTGTCAAATAATACCTGCGAGTGTATCAGTTTGACAAAAAGGCATGACGCTTTCTCATAAATACAAAACCACCGAACTGTCTGGCAAAGAAGCTGATTTACTATATCTACTCTACAGCTCCGAGAACCAAACTCTAAAAAGGGAGTATATCCTGAAAGTTGTTTGGGGAGATGAGGGCGATTATGTAGGTCGTACGCTGGACGTTTTCATATCGAAATTACGCAAGAAACTCGTGGCCGACACAAGCCTGAAAATAATAAATATACGAGGTATAGGGTATAAATTTGTGATAGGCAACCGGGGTTAAAACCAGTCAGATATGATATTTCTCATCTTGCTATAAATAGACACGAGACTCACCTAAGAAAGAGGCATACCTCTATATAAAGAAGAAAATTAACAGTCCAGGTGCTTCTCTTTTCAAAAAGATTTTTTCTGTTGAAATATGGCATTAGGTATGAGTATATGGTTTTACATAAAATAAAAGAACCAGAGAATAATTCCCTGGTTCTCAAACTATAACAGTTTCTAAAGTAATCGACCCAGATTACCTTAGCACTCGCACATCAAAGTGTGCATTACAATTATCGCTATATCAGGACGCTCAAATCATATTGAATTAACCAGTGTGTGGTTTCAATTGACGGATGTGGCCATCAATTGATGGTGTAATTAACCCTGGGCATTAACAGCTCTCAGAAATACATGAAGTACATAAAAGTCATAGCAGAATCTCACAAACCGAGACTCTGCTACAAACTTAATGAGAGAACACTTTAGCATGCTGTATTTCCAGCAGTAGCCGGACATTCAGCATCCCAGGTATACAATGGGTCCTTAATTTCACAAACGAAGGCAACACTTTGGAATGGACAAAGAACTGAGTTAAGTATCACGGCTCTTCCTCCTCCCTGAGCAGTATTTTGAGATTCTTTAGGAACCTCTGTAACGAAGCTATTAACTTTTAAATCATCGAGTTTTAACTTTGACTTTTTCATAATTGTGATTTTTGGTTGGTTATATTCATCACAATTATAGAGGCTATAATGTATTCAGGAGATGGCCGATTAACCAATGCGTGGTTTCAGTTGATATTTGCTGGGTGTGGATTGATAGGGTTTTGGGAGGTAGGCGCAGAGCCCTCCTCGAGAGAACTCTGCTGAGAAAGAGGCTTAACTCTTCTCGAAATTAAATTTTACAACTTATTTCTTTCACGGGAATTGCGAATCCGTTTACATCATCATAGTCCTGACTTTTTCTAATAAAGTCACGAGCTCAGGAAAATCATCTTTTTTTAAGAACAAATAAGATTTCCCATCATTTTGCATCAATTTCAAGTATGTTGACCAAGTCCCTTTATTCCAATAGCAACCCGCTTCAAACCCTCCACGGCTTTTATAAATAACTTCTGTATAATTTATCGGAGTTGAAGAAAGCACTTTTTGTTGCATCATTTTTATTGACTTCAGTAGTCCATCAATTTCATCGGCATCCAACGAAGCAACCTTTGTATCTGCTGAATAACTGCCTACTACTTCATACTCAAACCTTACTGCACTAATTGATTCATCTGATACTAAGTCGGTATAACGAACAACTTTAACATCAGCTTTATTAATTCTCGATACATCAATAAATTCCTTTTGAATTAGAGTTCCCGCTTTTGCTGAAAACTTTTCAGCATTACTTACTTCATGTTTGTTTTCAATCTGTCCATAGCTGATCTTGAAAGCTAAAAGTGGTATTAGTATAAATAAATGTTTCATTGTTTTACCTTTTTAATTTTCATTTATTTTGTTGCCCCCTACAAAGGAGTCTGTCCACTTGTGAAATAAATCATTCGCACCCCTACTATCAATCTAACTTTCCCAATGATAGCAATCACTTTCCTAAAGTCATTAGGTGGCCTTCAAGAGATAATTAGATAGATTGCCGAATAATTATAATACTTTCAACTTCGCTCCCCGAAAGTGTTCGGAACAGTCCGTACCTCTCTCCACGCAGTGACGATCAAAATATGGTTATTCGTTATTAATTTCACGGTACAGCGATTACCACTTACCGAAATACCATCACCGATTACTAACCACCCTCAACACCCCAGTATCATCCGTATATCTCGGATCATCGATATAGGGCAGTTTTTCCATGGCGGAGACTTCGAGGGTACAGAATTCAAATTCTACTACTACTTTGCCTGTAATTTTGTAAATGCCTTTGCCTCTGAAGGGGTGCTTGTAGGCCACTTGTGGGAAGTGCACGGTATCAATGAAGTGGCCACCACGATCCAGGAAGGTGCCAAAGTTCATGCGATCGCCTTTACTCGTGCTCGTGTTTTTGATGGCCACGAGGTATCCGAGTATGGTTATTTCCTGATTGAGAAAATCCATCATCTCACTAACTCTGTTTATACTTACCGCAGGTTCATCACGGAGTAGCGTGAACGGGTCGCATAGAGGAAAACCAAACAACTCCATTTCCTCAAAAGCATCTTCAAACCGGTAAGTATATAGCTTGGGGAGCTTAATTTCTTTGGTTGGTGCATCATCAAACAAAGACGGTACCAGGTTTGTCTTTTTGGTGCTACCCAAGGCGATATGTGCCTGCCAAAGCAGTTCTTTTTTCGACTTACCGGTAAACCGGAAGCCTCCGGAACGAATAAGCAGGCTCAGCTGCTCCAATGAAATAAAAACACGTTTTAAAAAATCATTCAGGTTTAGGAAAAGTCGCTTACTACGAGCCATTAATATATTTTCTATTACCTGGCCCTCAAGATCCTTGATCAGATCAAACCCCAGGTAAATCCTCTCCCTTTCTATCACAGCATAAGCCGCACTTTTATTTACACACGGATGCACAATCTGCGCTCCATGCATACGTGCTTCATGGATGTATAGCTCTCTCCTATAAAAACCACCCCCATTATTGAGCACACTTACCATATACTCCAACGGATAGTGAGCTTTCAAAAAAAGACTTTGGTAACTCTCCACTGCATACGAGGCAGAGTGCCCTTTTGCAAAAGCATAACCGGCAAAGCTTTCTATTTGCCGCCACACATCCGCAGCTAATTCATAGGAATGCCCTTCTGCTTTGCAATTGGCAAAGTACTTCTCTTTCACCTTCTGAAACTCTTCCCTTGAACGAAATTTACCTGACATCCCACGGCGAAGTACATCGGCCTCTCCCAGGTCCAGCTTGGCAAAATAGTGCGCCACTTTGATCACATCCTCCTGGTACACCATCACCCCAAAGGTATCTGGCATAATCTTCAACAATACAGGGTGTGCATCCTTCACCCTTTCAGGATCACGAAACCTCAAAATATATTCACGCATCATCCCCGACTTAGCCACGCCGGGCCTGATGATGGAGCTGGCAGCCACAAGCCCCAAATAATGATCTACCCGAAGCTTCTTTAGCAGCATACGCATAGCCGGTGACTCCACATAAAAGCAACCAATGGCCTGCCCCTCTCTCAAAATGGCTTTTACCTGCCTATCTTCTTTAAAGCGCTTGATATCGTGAATATCAATCTCTTCATCTTCGGGCCGATTCTCCCTGATGATCTCCAGTGTATCTTTAATCTTCCCCAGCCCTCGCTGACCTAAAATATCAAACTTATAAAGTCCGATATCTTCTGCAATCACCATATCGAAATGAGTAACAGGAAAGCCTTTTGGCGGCAAGCTGGTAGCAGTATAGTTGTGAATAGATTTTTCAGCGATTAAGATGCCTCCGGCATGCACACTCATATGACTGGGGAAGCCTGATATCAACTGACCATACCTCAACACCAGGGCTGATACCTGATCCACTGCTTCACCTCCCTCAGTCAACCGGTCAATCTCATGAGGTGGCAGACCAAACACCTTACTAAGTTCTCTTACCATAGCCCGGTACTGAAAGGTACTGTAGGTAGCCAACAGTGCCACCCCGTTGGGCACCCTTTTGTTGAAATACTCAAAAATAAACCTTGTTACATCTTCCCGGTCACGCCACGAAAAGTCGATATCAAAGTCGGGCGGATTTTTCCTGTACAGGTTGATAAACCGCTCAAAGTACAGATCCAGCTCTATCGGGTCCACATCCGTGATCCTTAGCAGGTAGGCTACTATGCTATTAGCTCCACTTCCCCTGCCTACATAAAAGTACCCCCTCTTACGTGCATAGCATACTATTTTACAGTTGATAAGAAAATAAGCCAAAAAGCCCTTCTGCCTTATAGTGGCCAGTTCGTTCTCCACTCTGTCCAAAATATCATCACCAGGATCGTCATAGCGATATTTCAACCCGCGCATGCACAACCGGTGTACCAGCCGGTAGTCCTCCTCCTCAGAGCCTGTATATGTTTTCAGGTTGAGCTGAGCACTTTCCCCAAATTCAAATGAGATATGGCACCCATCCAAAAGTTTGGCCGCATTGTCTACCAGCCCCGTAAACTCTTCGTACTTTTCCCTCAGTTCTTCCGCGGGCATCATCCTGTGGTGCGACTCACCTTCCTCTGATTTGGACAACTTGCTAAGCAGGGTGTTGTTATCAATAGCCCGTAACAACCGATGAGCATTGTAGTCTCTCTTTTTGCGAAAGGTAACAGTTTGCAATGCTACTAATTTCTCTTGCCGGTGCCTCCATGGAGAAAAGCGCAAACGCATAATGTCTTCAGGACGCACACCAATGAATTCGTTCTTCCTTAAAACCTCTCCTGAAAAACCCGCAAAAGGATAGATCACATAAACATGCTCAAAAGCCGGCGCCCGAGTTGAAATACTTTCCTTCTTATGCAGATGCCATGAAACATACTCATTGAGTTCCCTAAAACCCTCATTGTTTATAGCAATACCAATAAACTGCTGCTGCGCACCATTCCTGAAATCAATCCCCAACACAGGCCTTACTCCATACTTCTCCGACAGCCGAACGAAGTTCAGACAACCTGCTGTAGAGTTGATGTCGGTCAATGCCAGGCAATCTACTCCAAACCGCTGTGCCTCCTCTAATAGCTCTCCGGGACTGATAGCACCATATTTAAAGCTGTAATATGTATGATTGTTCAAGTACATTTTTTTGTTACTAGTCCCTAGTTCATGATTCACTACCGCTCACCAGATACCTATCGCCAAATACCAATGTCTTCCATCTTCGGTCTTCTGTCTCCAGACTTCCCACTTCTCTAAGCCCTCCTGTTAGGCAAAAGTGGCGGTGGCTCTCCTCTAAAAGGATTAAACCGGCTAATCGTCTTGGCTTCTATACCAGCCGCACGCATCACGCTTCTGTCTCCATGCTTATCTCTCACTTTATCCATAGCCTGATACAGGTTGATCATCTCGGTGGCATCTTCAAAAAGGTTGATCTGATACCCTCCATTCACCAGGTGACTGAACCGGACACCTATCAGCCGGACCAGTAGCCGTTTGTTGTATAGCTTATCAAACAATTCCAGCACCTTAGGTATAAGAACATGATCGGCAGAGGTATAAGGAATACGGTTTTGCAGGGTATGGGTATTAAAATCAGAATACCGCACTTTTACCGTCACGCATGAGGTAAGTTTTTCTCCCCTCCGAAGCTGGAAGGCAAGGTTTTCTGCCATTGCCAGTAAGATCCCTTTTAACTTGATCACATCTATGGTGTCTCTGTCAAAAGTTCGCTCTGTAGAAATAGATTTACGCTCCGAATATGGTATCACCAGGGAACGGTCAATACCATTGGCTTTTTCCCAAATGGTGACTCCATTCTTGCCAAACACTTTTTCCATCAGCTCCATAGGCATTTCCTGGATGGTCTGTATCTTCCTTATGCCCAGATCACGCAATGCATGGTAGGTCTTCTCTCCCACCATCGGTATTTTGGTCACAGATAGCGGACCAAGGAAGGCTTTTTCCAAACCATAATCAACTTTAAGCTGATTATTAGGCTTGGCCTCTCCGGTAGCTACTTTCGAAACCGTTTTATTCTCAGACAAACCAAACGAAATGGGCAGCCCGGTTTCTTTCATTATTTTCTTACGCAGCTCTGAGGCCAGCACCAGACTGTTGAAAAACCGGTCCATCCCCGAAAGGTCAACATAAAACTCATCTATGGAAGTTTTTTCATATACCGGTACTCCTTCTTTAATGATCTCTGTTACCTCCTCCGATTTTTTAGAGTATGTGCCGGCGTTACCCTTAATAATAATAGCCTCCGGACATAGCTGGCGAGCCAGCTTCATAGGCATAGCCGAATGGACTCCAAACTTCCTGGCCTCGTAGCTACACGATGCGACCACCCCCCGGTCAGTTGTGCCTCCTATCAGGATGGGTTTACCTATAAGCTTACTGTCAATAAGCCTTTCGCAAGAAACGAAAAAGGTATCAAGGTCCATATGTAAAATTGAGCGCTCTGCCATAAAGTTGTGATCCCGTATCACTTACAAATATAATATCCGTAGACTAAATTCAATAGCTAATACTAATAATTTTAGTATTATAAATATTGAGAGATTTAAGCTAGTTTTAGGCTTTAGTATGCAATGGAGAGATGAGGTTCTATAAAAAATTCACTTTTAAGGTTGCTGCCAGGCTTTTTATGATCCTCGCAGTGATGGCGGCTTTTGCCTTGATCTTTGGAGACGACAGGCTGTTCTTCAATCAAATTATTTTATTCATCGTTCTTGTTTTACAGGTAGTGGAATTACTCAAGTTCATTAACCACACCAACCGGGAGCTGGCAAAATTCCTGCTTGCTATAAAATACCGAGATTTTTCAATCAATTTCAGTAAAAGCAAGATCGGGCAGTCGTTTGATGAGCTTAATGAAGCCTTTACGGAGATTATTGATACCTATAAAAATGTGACTATCGAGAATGAGGGCCAGTTTCATTACTTAAAGATGGTCGTCAGCAATATCAACATCGGCATCATATCTCTTGAAAACAATGAAAATATTGTATTGATCAACAAACCCGCAGAACAGGCACTAAGTGCAGAGGGAGTTAGAAACTGGAAGATACTAAAATCCAAACAACCTTCATTTGTACAGGAAATTGACGCTATTGGCGATACCGGCCGCAAGTTGATCAACATTGATGTTCATGGCGAAAACAGAACACTTTCTGTCGATGTGAACTCAATGATCATGCTCAATAAAACTTATAAACTGATCACTTTTCAGGATATTAAAGGGGAAATTGAGCAAACGGAAATAGAGGCTTGGCATAAGCTCATCCGCATTCTTACCCACGAGATTATGAATAGCGCCACTCCTATCTCTTCCCTCACCGAAACCATGCAAACCATGCTGGAGAAAGATGGGAAACAAAGGCCTCTGGAGGAACTGGATGAGGAAACTATTGAAGACCTGCGCTTTTCATTAAAAACCATACAAAAACGTAGCAACGGCATGGTTGCTTTTATTAATGATTACAGAAAGTTAACCAAGGTAGCCAAACCAAAACTTGAGTCTGTAACGGTACAGGAATTGTTCAGTTCTATCGAGAACCTGATGAGCAGTCAGTTAAGCAAAGAAAACATCCGGCTTGAAATCCGGATCGATAAAATAACCACCATGCAAATGGATAGTCACCTGATTGAGCAGGTGCTAATTAACCTGATCACCAATAGTATCCATGCCCTTGAAGGGGCGACCAACCCCACCATTCACTTAAAGGCCTATAAAGATTACGACAAGCAAGTGATTGAGATCAGGGACAACGGTTGTGGTATCTCTAAAAAGGAACTCAATCAAATATTTGTACCTTTCTTCTCCACCAAAAAGCATGGCTCCGGCATTGGTTTAAGTCTCTCAAAACAGATCATGCATCTGCACGGTGGCAACATCAAAGTAAGCTCGGAACTTGGCGAAGGTACGGAGATACGGTTGTTTTTTAGGGAGTAGTATGCTGCCTCCGTAGAGCAACCTGATCCAAACCGGTGTATGTCCCCTGACCATGAAGAGGGAATAACATAAAACATAAAGGAACCTGTAAGGAAGAGTATAAACAAAAAAGGCCTGCTATAATAGCAGGCCTCAAGGGACAGTTATTCCGATAAGCACCTCTCCTTAAATACTTAGAAATAAGTGTCTGTCCCTATAATTGATTTTGGCTCTCGAACAGACATTCTTATGTTGACCTTTAAAACCCATCATCTCCATTAAAATCACCACCTCTTTCTCCATTTCTTTCTCGGGTCTTTTTCTGTTTCAGGCGGTAAGTAAATGTTGCCATGATCTGTCTGGCCCTCCATTGAAACTCAGAATCCTGATAAAGGTCTTCCGTATCGGTTTCCCACCTCCATTTCCTGGAATTCAAGAGGTCTCGTACATTAAGTGCTATGGTACCTTTGCCCTTAAAAACATCTTTACTCAGCCCCATATCAATCATATAAAAGGCTTTTACTCTACCTTGAGTATCATTTTGTGGCGCTCTGTATCGGCCACTGATCTGGTAGTCTAACACCTTAAACAATGTCATTTTTGAAGTAACTCTGGCCCACATGGTATAGGTATCGTTTGAAAGGTCCTGCTCCAGATATTGCCCTTTGGTAATTGAGCGATAAAAGTTGGCGCTACCGTTTAGCTTCCACCACTTATCCACCTCTTTGGAAAATGTAAATTCAATACCATAGGCATCGCGACTATTCAGGTTTAAGGGGATGGCATAGGTAATGCTATCTTCCACATAGCGAATCCTGTCAATCACACCGGTAGAGTGGCGGTAGTAGAAGCTTGTAAACAGTGATGCTGAGTTCCAGTTTTTCAAGTATCCAATTTCATAGGCATCGGTATACTCGGGATCAAGATCAGGGTTTCCCGCTCTGATGTTACGCGGGTCGGTAAAGTTCGAAAACGGATTCAAACTCCAAAACCCCGGACGGTCGAGCCTTCTGCTATAGCTCGCCTGTATGGAGTTCTGGTTTTTAAGCTCATAAGTCAGGTGCGCACTGGGGAACAAACCTGTATAGTTCTTATCATTTTTGAGATCAGTCTGTACCAACTCTGTTGTGATATCAGTGATCTCAGTTCTAAGCCCAAGCTGATAGGAAAATTTCCCGGCTTTATTACCATATATAGCATAAACTGCATGAATATTCTCATCATAATTAAAGTCATTGGTAAAGCCTTCCAGTGTCTCAAACTGGCCATTTCCATCCAATTGTTCTACAATGTATGCATTATCAATTCTTCTAAATGACCCTCGATATCCAGCTTCAACCTTTGCATTTTTACCGGTGGGATGTACATAATCTGTTTGTAATAACAGGTTATTTTCAAATTCATCATTTAAAGACTGCTGCAACACATCAGGCTTAAATATTTCGCCTGGCAGCGGAACAACACCTTGTCTTTGCTCTGCATCCTCAACTTCACTGCTTTCTCTATATTGAATATCAGCTGTGAGTTTATGCTTTTCATTGCTAAAGGTTTTGGTATAGTTCAATGAAAATTCAATATTCTCTTCATCCTCCAACTCATCATCAAATCTTTGGGTTCTTGATATCAGATTGCGATTAATATCATAATCAGTATAGAACAATTCTGTCTCATTGTCTTCGTCAGATATTCTGTAAAGCGCAGCTACAGTAATGGTATTTTTATCGTTGAGGTAAAAGTCTGAACCAAACCTGAAGTTATTGGATATACCTCCACGCGTCCGGTCTCGGGTAATATCGGTATAGTACGTAGTATCTTCTTTATAAAAGATCTGATTGGCAAAACCTGAACCCGGGCTTTTCCTATAATTGATACCATAATTAGCAAACAGATTCATCCACCTTTTTCTGTAGTTCACATTAAAAGAGAGTCCATAGTTATCAGGGTATCCGGCATTAGCACTGAATGAACCATTAACACCGTCATTATTCTCTTTTTTCAAAATAATATTGATGATACCGGCATTTCCCTGGGCTTCATATTTTGCCGATGGATTAGTAACTACCTCTACCCGCTCGATGAGATTCCCCTGCAATTGTCTTAGGGCGTCAGTACTGCTTATACCCACCAAGCCTGATGGCTTACCGTTGATAAGCACCCTTACATTCTCACTACCTCTAAGGCTTACGTTACCATCAATATCTACACTTACGGAAGGTATGTTATCCAATATATCCGCAGCATTTGCTCCGGTGTTGCTAAGGTCCTGCCCTACGTTAAATATACGCTTATCAAGCTCCATCACCATTTGACTCTTCTCTCCTGTAATCACCACCTCTTTGAGGGTTTCAGCATCAGTACTAAGTTTAATTACCCCAAGATCCTTACCTCCTGCTTCTAAAGTAATGTTGAAATTTCTAGACACATATGAAATAAACTGAACTTGCACGATGTATTTTCCCGGCCTGCCTTTTATAATAAAGCGACCATTGGCATCAGTAATACCTCCATCAACCAGTGTGCTGTCCATGGCTTTTAACAAACTTACTGACGCATACTCTAACGGGGAGCCTGACTCGGCATCAATCACAGCACCAGTCACCGTAGGTGCTTGAAGCCCACCCTGATCCCCTCTCTGGGCAAATGACATTGAGATGGTTAGAAATGCGACTAGAAGTAAAAAATTTTGTTTCATTTGTGCTTTATGAATATTGAAAAATAACTGTCGTCCTTTTTAATTGTTAACTACAAAACTATATCCCGGGTTTGATTTAAATATGTATGAAACCTGAAGTAATTCTGAAGTTTAAAATATTATCTCAATCTTATGGCTCTCATCCTGATGTTGATAAGTAATATCAAACGAACTCACCTCACATATTTTTTTTACTATCGACAGCCCAAGTCCTATAGACTCTTTACTTTGGTTGTCTTTCCTGAACCTCTCAAATAACAACCCAGGATCTGATTTAAGTGCTGCCCCTGTATTACTGATGGACAGGGATTTAGCACTTAAAACTACCTTGACCCACCCTTCTTCGTAGTTATGCCTGATGGCATTTTGTATCAGGTTGGTAACCATAATAGCCGCCAGAGTATTGTCAATTTTTACTTTAACATTTTCCTGTATCTCTGTCTCAATTTTTATGGATTTCAACCCTGCCAGCTCCTTAAAGTCAAATAGCAACTTTGATAAAAGTTTATTAAGGTCGATCTCCTCGGTACTCTCAAACTCTTTGTTCTCAATTTTGGTCAATAGCGACAGGGCTTTACCCATTCTGGAAAGACGCTGAACCGACCCTTGAGCAGAAACAATTAATGCAACCTGCTCATCGGTAAGATTATCTGACTCCATAAGCAGCTCAAGCTTGCCATTAGCAATGGAAAGTGGCGTTTGCATTTCGTGTGATGCATTTTCGGTAAATTCCTTAAGTGACTGATAATCCGTTTGGATTTTTTCCGTCATTTCCTCCACAAATTTATTGAGCTTATCAAACTCCCGGGTGCTTGACTTTTTGTACTTAATATGGTCGTTTTTTCTGAGGCTGAAATTTTTAATATGCTCCAGGGTAAAATTGAAAGGTTTCAACAGAAAAACAGAAGCTACCCAACTAAGAATAAGCACCACTACGAGCAGAAGTAAATACACTTTGATCAAGGCTTCGTTTACTCCTTCTGCAACATCATCTTCTTCAACAATTAGATCATACAATGTGACCTTATAGTATTGATCACCTACTTTTTTAACCACGTCAAGCTTGTTATGAGGCTCCATCCGTTGCAAGGTGCTATGCATAACTACAGTATCAGAAAAAGCTATTTCTGTTTCTTTAGCCCTGGTGCCCAAGGGTATGATCTTGATTTTATCGCGTTCAAACGGCTTATGAAGCTTTCTGCGTTCTATCATCCGAATGGCAAAATCCAACCGCTCTTTCAAGAACCGTTGTTCTTCAAACACCACCTCGCGCATAATAATCTGATGTGTAATAAGACCTCCTATCAAAAAAACGACCAGAGAGATCAGTAAATAAAGGAGTGTGATCTTAAAGATTAGCTTCATGGCCGTTATATGTTAGGGTTAAATTTATACCCTGAGCCATACATGGTCTGTATATAATCCCGGCCACCTGCCTGTACAATTTTCTTCCTTAGGTTCTTAATATGCTGATAAACAAAATCAAAGGAGTCTACAGAATCCATATAATCACCCCAGAGGTGCTCGGCGATTGACTGCTTGGTCAGCAACCTGCTTTTATTGACGATCATGTAGAGCAGCATTTCGTACTCTTTGCGGGTAAGGTCCAGATATTCGTCATTGACTTTAACCTCCATGGTATCTGTATTGAGACTTATTTCATTAAATATAATGTCATGGGCTCCCCCCAGATGCCTTCTTCGGTAAATAGCCTTAAGTCTTGCATTCAGTTCCGACAAATGAAAAGGTTTGGGCAAATAATCATCAGCTCCCAAATCCAGCCCTTTGATCTTATCATCAAGGGCATTTTTAGCTGACAGGATCAGTACACCCGTGTCAGCACTCTGCTGTTTCACAAATTTGAGAATATCCAAACCATCTCCATCTGGCAACATAAGATCGAGCATAATAATATCATACTCAAAGCCGGACAGTTTATTTATCGCGTTCTGATAGTTGTTACACCACTCGCACACATAGCCTGCCTTAGCCAGGTAAGAAATTATATTGCTGGCTAACTCGGCGTGATCTTCTACTAATAACAGTTTCATTGATTTTAATAGTTTCTACATCTGCACCGAACATGGCTCCAATGCATTCAGCATGTTTGTTAAGCTTCGTTTGTTTTCAAATATATCAATAGTTTCTGAAGAGATTTTGAAGAAATAAAATGTCATTTACAGTACATATCATACTGATCATGGCTTATCAACTACAATACCTTAACTTTCTACTTTAAATTACAGCCTTGAAAGACGCTCATCCAACGCCCGGTTATATTCTGCCGATCATAGTGATCGCCCAGTTTGCAGGCACCTCATTGTGGTTTGCCGGCAACGCTATTTTACCTGATTTGGAAAAGGCATTATCTCTCCCTGCCGATGCGCTTGGGGTTATTACCTCCGCAGTCCAGCTCGGGTTTATTACAGGTACACTTACTTTTGCATTTTTGACTATCGCTGATCGTTTTTCGCCATCAAGGGTATTTTTCATCTGCGCCCTACTGGGGAGCATCTTCAACCTCGGTCCGTTAATCTCTAACAGCTACGAAATGATCCTCTCCTTCAGGTTTATAACAGGATTTTTCCTTGCCGGAATATACCCCATTGGCATGAAAATCGCCTCTGACTGGCACAAGAAGGGGTTGGGCAAGGCCTTAGGCTATCTGGTTGGCGCTTTGGTACTAGGTACGGCATTCCCTCATTTGATCAGAGATCTTACAGGTAGCCTGCCATGGAAATATATATTGATCGCCACCTCATCAGTAGCAGTTATGGGAGGCATTGCCATTCTGGCTGGTGTTGGCGATGGACCATTCAGAAAAAGAGGTAGCAAATTTGATTTGGGAGTGATCTTTAAGTTATTCAGGCATAATGATTTCAGAAATGCCGCTTTTGGATATTTTGGACACATGTGGGAGTTGTATGCCTTTTGGGCCTTCACCCCCTTTATATTAAGATACTATAATTCATCAGTCGGTACTGAGCTAAATGTATCCCTCTGGTCTTTTATAACTATAGCAGTAGGTGCATTATCCTGCGCTTTAGGTGGTCATTTAGCTATGAGCATTAGCAGTAAAAAAGTAGCTTTTTTTGCACTAGCCCTATCCGGCATCTGTTGTATCCTGTCACCTTTGCTATTCATGGCTCCTATAGTTATTTTCATTGCCATCTTACAAGTATGGGGTATGGCTGTAGTAGCTGACTCGCCTCAGTTCTCCACTTTAGTAGCCCAGACGGCAAACAAGGCCTATATTGGAACCGGCCTTACTGTAGTCAATTCTATAGGTTTTGCTATTACAATTATAAGTATTCAGCTGTTGACGTGGCTCAATGGTTTTGTTCAATCTGATTATCTGTTTCTTACACTGGCAGTCGGACCTGTCTTCGGACTGATGCACCTTACTAAGGTAGAGACCAGTAAATAGAACAGGAGCCTCCTCAGTTCAATAACCTTAAAATATTAAACTCATCTTCGGAGGCTCCTTTCAAATTAACTAATCTTAAATCTGTATTTCGGCATCTCTACTATTTCCCTACTAGCAGCCGGCATAGGTGAGCAACCACTATTGCAGGCTTGTATACAGGATTTTGATATTTCACCCACAGCAATCAGGTTAACAACCCCCAGAGACTCTCTGGGAGATAATACTTCTACGGAAACCACAGTAAACAAATTCATTAGGGTCTTCAAGCACATCGAAAAAAAGTCAGTAGTATATGATTCGTTTCGAGCAGTTGCAGGAAGCGATGTAATGAGGAGTAAGGTCAGACCCCAAGAGGAAATAAAAGCTTTTTTCATAAAATTTAGGGGAACAAATTATTGATAAGAAACTCCCTTATCAATATACAAAAAGATGAATAGAATCAGAAGTCAAATTATTAGAAAAATTATATACTAATAATATTATACCCAAACATAATCACCAATAGTAAGGTAAAATTCTATATTCAAAATATGAATTACAATTAAAAATCGACTCCAATTGCCCATTAAAGCATTTTTCTGTATTAACCTGTAAGGATATACCTGGCAGATATACTATTAAACAAAATAATAAACTTTGATGCTTTCTATATCCGATTACTCCAAGAGCTATGGCTTCGAACCTGTTTTAGACATCCGTAAGCAAAACTTTCCTGTGGGCAATCACCTCATCCAGGGCAGCAACGGATCTGGCAAAACCACATTATTCAAATCTATTGCAGGCATGTTAAAATTTGACGGAGAAATTGCCCTGCAAGGTGAGATTAGCCTGGTGAAAGACCCTGTTAAATACAGGTTACATGTCAGCTATTGTGAAGCTGAACCTAGGTTCCCTCCTTTTTTAACTGCACACGATCTTATTTCTTTTGTAGCCAAAGCCAAGAAGGCTTCTAAACAGCAAGTAAACAGCCTCATAGAAGCACTAAACCTAGACAGCTTTATTCATCAGCCGGTAAAGACCTACTCCTCAGGCATGCTAAAAAAGACCTCACTACTTCTGGGTTTCCTGGGGCACCCCAGAGTAATCTTGCTGGATGAACCTTTTACCACCATCGATGCTGACACGCTTAAATCACTGGCCCAACTCATCTCTCAACATCAGCAGGGATGTGTATTCCTCATCTCCACACACCAAGACCTGAAACAGATTCCTGTCAATTTTAAGAGTACCTTTTTCATCGATAACAAAAAGCTTAACATCAGGTCATGAGATATACCTATATCCTCCTAAAGCTCATAGCGAAGCAGTTTTATATTCAAAACAGTGGCATATTTCTTTTATTCTTGTTTTTTGGCCTGGGTTTTCTTAGTGGCAAAGAGCATATTGCACTGGCATCATCCATTGCACAGAGTCCTGCACTTTTATTTTATATTATAATCTGCTGGTCAGCTTACCTATGGGCAAGCGTTAGATTCGTGCAGGAAGCCATTGCTTCTAAAGAAAACCTTTGGGTTAGGAATATTATTTTCTTTAAGGCCAAACAGCAATGGATCATGTTGATCATTACCCAAATAGTACTCAATGCTCCAATCATTGCCTATGCCGGGTTCATTAGCATATTTATAGCCAAATATAACCAGTGGAGTAATCTGGCCATGTTGACCACTTATATCGTTTTAAGTAACTTATTACCCATAGTTTTTTACAGGAAACGGCTCGCGGCGCCTATAGGTGACAATAAATCAAGTCGACTAAAAGTCAGAGCCAACCGACTGATAGCAACTCCGGTGTGGCTATGGTCACTCAACAGCTTACTACACAATCGTTCTTTCCTCTACCTGATCACCAAAACACTGTCTATTGGAGTATTGATAGCATTTACGACCATAGATAATGCAAGTGTTTATGACTGGAGATGGCTAAGCATTGGTGTGATACTGGTTTCTATGATCAATATTACGCTTATCACGGAACTTTTCAACTTCTTTAAACGAGATGTCCCATGGATGATGAACATGCCTCTTTCTGGTTTGGAAAGAACTTTTATTCAATGGAACAGCCTCCTCTTGCTAATACTGCCAGAAGGGTTCGTTTTTATAAAATATTTTCCCAAAGACCGTCCCCTGGGTTTGTTTGTTGAGCTAACCATCTTTGCTCTTAGCATCTGTCTGTCATTGTTTGCCTCTTTTTCTGTTTTATCACCAGAGGCTGACAATAATCTAAAGAAATATTTCTTTTTCGCTATCATACTGTTTTTACTTTGCCTTTTTGGCATTCCGCCAACTCTGAGTGCATTTTTACTTTTTTCATTTACGCTAACCGTACATGTCTCCCACTATAAAATTAACCTCGAATAAGTAACACCAACAGGAGTTAAAAAGGATTTAATTACATTTGAGGTTATTTTGCAAATTTTACCCATGTGAAAGATTACTACAGCATACTCCAAGTAAATAGAGAAGCCTCAAAAAAAGAGATCAAGGAAGCTTACAGAAAGCTGGCTTTGCTGTATCACCCTGACACCAGCTCTCAGCCTGGTACTTCTGAAAAATTTCACGACATTAGTGAGGCATACGAAGTTTTAGAAAATGAGGAAAAACGACTTCAATATGACTCGTTACTTCGTAGTATTGAGTCAACCGCACACAAGATATACAAGAAAAAAAAGAGACCTCAGCCACATAGCACTGCTGAGCAACTTACTAAGGAAGAGTATGACGAAAGCATCAGGCCGTACCTGAAATACTCTATACTATTGAGCAGAGTTGCATTTGCATTTTGTATGTTTCTTTTTCTGGACTATTATTTACCTAGCAAAACCACTTTAGATATTGTCAGCGCAGTAGAAAAAAACTATACAAACACCAGCAGCTATGACCTTGCTATTGAAGTATTCATTGGAAATGGTACGGGCCTGCGCATTCCTGACGACTATCACGATTATTTTAAAGCTGGGGACAGCGTAGCCTTAAAGCGGACCCTCATCACAAATACAGCTATTAATATTACGAAAAAAGCAAGGTTTGCGACGCCAATCAGGGCCTATAATAATATTTATGGCCCTAAAATGTTTCTGGTGTATATATTAGCAACCTGTTCGCTACTGGGTGGGTTAGTAAACCTCTCTCCACATGGGAAAATCAGTTTTGGTATTGCCAGCGCATTCTTTTTGCTTATTGTCTATATTTTAATTTAGTTGTGTAAGTTTTACATCACCCTGAACTTTCATGTTAAAACTCATATGTCCTTTTCTGCTGGAGTTGTTATGCAGTACCATGCTTTACGGTCAAAATACTGCAGATACTACTGCTCAACTTTTCGAGCCTGGCCTGATTTCTACGAAATACCCTAACCGTGACATCGCCATATCGACAGATGGCAATGAAGTGTTTTATACTTTGCAAAGCTATAAGCGTGAGGTCAGCGTTATTATGCGGCTGGTTAAAGTCAAAGGAAAGTGGTCAAAACCACAGGTTGCTTCATTCTCCGGACAACATGGCGACCTGGAGCCTGCATTTTCTCCTGATGGCAAACGCTTGTATTTTGTAAGCAACCGTTCGGCAAATGGTACGACAAAGGAGGATTATGACATTTGGTATGTTGATAAAACCAATGATAAATGGGGTGATCCTATAAACATTGGAACACCTGTTAATACCGAAGAAAATGAGTTTTACCCTTCGATTACCAGCAAGGGAGACCTATATTTTACAGCAGAATATGAAGACAACAAAGGCAAGGAAGACATCTACGTAAGTCGTTTGGTTAATGGAAAGTACACCAACCCAGAAAGCATTTCTGAGGCTGTTAACAGTAAAACCTATGAGTTCAATGCTTTTATAGTTCCAGACGAAAGCTATATTTTGTTCACCTCATATGGAAGACCTGACGATTTGGGTGGTGGGGACCTTTACATAAGCTCAAAAAATGATCAGGGTGAGTGGTC
This sequence comes from Fulvivirga marina, assembly GCF_016775155.1. Lineage (GTDB taxonomy): Bacteria > Bacteroidota > Bacteroidia > Cytophagales > Cyclobacteriaceae > Fulvivirga > Fulvivirga marina. The sequence goes on from NZ_JAEUGD010000058.1 coordinate 93,963, forward strand.
TCCAGCCCGACATCTATCTCATTCTGTAAATTCTACCGCCCTGGATTATTGTCCATTTGTATCTGCTGATAGTAAATACCTTTACTTCACCAGCGACAGAAGCTCCGTAACATCAGCAAGAGACTATAAGTCCATTATAAACATGATGGAAAGTATCGAAAATGGCTTCGACAATGTTTACCGTATCAGTTGGGATAAAATTCTAAGCGAATAACCCAAGAGGTTAGCATACCTTCAGAAGCCCCCTTGCACAAATTTTTATTTGTCCTTTCACTTGCAGATTAATGATACAAATATTGTAGCAATGCTACAATATTTGTATCATCGCAAAAGCATTACCAGTATCGGTGAGTAAAGAAAATTTCAGAAAACCAAGGTTATACTATTTGGAACCAGCAGGTTCAAAATTTTTAAATAATAGCCAGACACATACAAGGCATATGAAAATACCCAAACCAGGTGCTCCGGTTAGAGGCTCCAAATCCGGCCAGCCCATCATGGCACTGTTTGACCTGCTCGGCCGCAGTTGGGCCATGGGTGTAATATGGAACCTCAACCGAGGTCCATGTACTTTCAGAGAATTACAAACACGGTGTAACATGGTGTCCCTTACTACCTTGAATAGCCGGTTAAAAGAACTTACCGAGGCATACCTGATTGAAAGATGTCTGGAAGGGTACCAATTGACTTCTTCAGGAGAAGAACTTTTCTCACTACTCAGCCCCTTAGGTAAGTGGTCAGGAAAATGGGCTGAAAAATTCTGAATACTACATTATGGAAATGAAATTATATTATTGCCACAACCAAATTGACAGAGCAGGAAACCTTAGAAAAGATGAGGTCTGGCTCTCCGGTCAGCTGAAATCACCACAAGCCTTACTTATGCCCTATTGGCGTAGCAAGAGCCTATTATCTGCAGACCACTCAAGTCTTGGCTACCTCTTGCTCCGGCAATCCGAACATGTTTTTTCAGCGGCCTCTGAAACCATATTTCTCGGACTAGACAATGACAGGCCAATATTTGCTGCAGACCTTTCCTGTCATGAATTAGAAGAAGCATCACAACTGGTGGGTATCGGTGAATTTCAGGATTTACGAAAGGTAGCTCCCCAACTATCACAGGAGCAGGCATCATTGGCTGCCTACGCCAGAGGACTAATGCAATGGCACAAGTCACATGCATTTTGCAGCCACTGCGGGTCTCGGTCAGCGGTGATACAGGGTGGCCATGCAAGAGAATGTGCTAATGAAGCCTGCAAGACCATGTGCTTTCCCCGACTTGACCCAGCTATCATCACACTTATAGAGCATATCCCTGAACATGGCGATCCAGTATGCCTATTGGGTGTTCATGATACGCCTTCGGGCAGATTCTGTACAACACTGGCAGGCTTTGTAGAACCGGGTGAGACGCTGGAAGGTGCTGTAGAAAGAGAAATGATGGAAGAGGTTGGGCTTGTCGTAAAAGATATCCGCTATGTGGCCTCTCAACCCTGGCCTTTTCCTGCTTCAATCATGATCGGATTTACCGCAAAAAGTGACTCTCTAAAATTCACGCTGGATAAGGATGAAGTTCCTAACGCAGCCTGGTTTACGGCCAAAGAATTGCTGGACGCCTCTAAAGCTAAAAAATTCAGCTTATCAAAGACAGACTCCATCGCACGTTTTCTTATAGAAAACTGGATTTATAAAAACATCAGTTAAACTTCTTAAGTTTATAAACCTGAGCAGTTCATGACCATAAACCCTGCAAGGTTTTTTAGGAATTTTGCGTTTGAACAACCGCAAAACGTAAAGGAATATACATCCCATCACACAACTGTCTGGAACAAACCTATCGCCATTCCGTTCTATGTGAGGTAACAACCTGTCAATAATTATTTACTAATCTTTGAAGAGTGTTAAAATGAATAACCAAGAAGGATATAACAACTGGGCAGCTACTTATGATACTGTAGCGAATAAGACCAGAGACCTGGAAGCTGAAGTGCTAAGAAAGATACTAACCGGACGTAAATTCAATCACATATTAGAAGCAGGATGTGGAACTGGAAAGAATACTCGCTGGCTTGCATCCCTCACCAACAACTTAACAGCTTTCGATCTTTCTGAAGAAATGATGGATAAGGCTCGCAAGAAAGTAAGCGATACAAATGTAACTTTTCAACAAGTTGATCTCACTCAAAGTTGGCCTGAACTGCCCCAACCTGCAGACCTTATTGTCTCCAGTCTCGTACTTGAGCATATCGAACATCTCGATTTCATCTTCAAACAAGCTAATATCGCTCTGGCAAATGGTGGGCTTTTTTACATCTGTGAACTACATCCCTTTAAACAATACTCCGGAAGTAAAGCCAGGTACGAGACAGATGAGCGCCTGGTGGTGCTGAAGTGTTTCACTCACCACTTGTCTGACTTTATAAAAGCAGCAGGAAAGCAAGGGTTCTCGCTAACGGAAGTAGATGAGTGGTTTGATACTGACAGACAAAATGAAATACCTCGCCTAGTGTCTTTTGTTTTTAGAAAAATCTAGAATGAGAGCACCCTTAAAAGCTCTGAACAACTAAACTCACCCGCTGTTGAGTTTCGACCTGATCCACAACAGGAGATACTTTAATAAAGAAGTAACCGCTGTTTCCGTTTCTCCACCAATCAGAAAAAAACAAGGGCCGTATCTTACAATACGGCCCTCATAACTACTACTACTTATATTCTTAAGGTGATTATTTCACCAATAACTTCTTAGTTTGGTTCATGTCTTTTCCTCTGATCACAACATGATACAGTCCTTTTTTCAAGCTACTGATATCAATAGTCTCGTCGTGCGATCCACTTACTTGAGATATAGTTTGCTTATAAACAGAACGTCCCATTGCATCAAAGATGCTTAAATCAACATCCTGAACATCTCCGGCTACTGAGAAATGAACAGTAGTGTAAGTAAATGCAGGGTTAGGGAATAATCCAATATCAGACATATCAGCAGCCTGAACTGATCTTGCAGATCCGCCAACCACTACTGTATAATCTTCTACTTCACCATAAGTGAATGTCTCACAAGATGTAGGATCTGCATTATATTTCATAGAAACTCTCATTCTTGTAGCACCTGAAAGAGCACTTGAAGGAATAGTAAAGCTTCCACTTACTGATGAAGCATTTGTTCTGCTTCTGCTATATACCTGCTCACCGGCATCAGCAAAGTCACCATCCTGATTGTAATCGATCCATACACCATAAGCTTCTCTGTAAACAGTTCCTGCCCATGCTGGAGTTATTGTTATAGTGTAGCTAGAACCTTTACTCACTGAAGTTGACTGTGAAGTGAAGTCAGCATAACCTCCGTTTGAACCAGAGTTATTGTTAATGCTTCCAATCTGTACACTTTGAATCCACTCATCGCTAGTATTGTTTCCTTTTGAATCGCAGTATGTGATGCTATTAGAAAGTGTAGTAACACTCACTGAGCTAGCAGGAGACTCATTTCCAGCAGCATCCTTAGCTCTTACAGCAATAGTATAAGTAGTGCTGGCAGTAAGTCCGGTAATTGTACTTGATGTAGAAGTTGTAGATCCGTTCAATGATCCATTCACATACACATCATATCCCGTTACACCAACATTGTCAGTTGACGCTGTCCATGATACAGTTGCTGAAGTTTGAGTTACACCTGATGCAGAAAGGTTACCAGGAGCAGTAGGAGCCTGCGTATCAGAACCACTACCTTCAGTACAATAGTTTACAGATTCTGAAGAACCGAAGCTTCCACCTGTAGCTATTACGTTGTTGCTCGCATCTCTCAAAGTGTATGATCCGTTACCATATGAGCAGCAGATACCGTCACCGTATGAGTCGTTGATAGTAAATGTGTAAGCACCAGCTCCAACATTAAAAGTTTCTGTTATTGTAGCACCTTTTGTAGAGTAACCACTACCAGAAGCTACAGTGCTACCACCTGAAGTTACAGACCAGCTGGTCTCTGCAGGGTAGTCATCAAACACTAAAGTTAAAGTAACCGGACCTGCGTAGCAGTTGCTGCCAGTTGTTGTTACAGTGATTTCTGAAGAGTATGCGCCACTGCCACTTGCGCAGTTAGCTCTTACTTTACATGCATAAGCTGTACCTGCTGTAAGGCCAGTAAAAGTTCTTGAAGTACCTGCAACTGTAGTTACAGTACCACCTACACTTACATCGTAAGAAGCTGCTCCTGAAACAGCGTTCCATGAAAGTGTAAAACTATTATCTGCAATATTTGATGAAGCCAACCCTGAAGGTGCTGCCAAAGAACATCCTCCAGTAGAAGAACCAAGATTTTCTCTTGCACCACCTGGCTCAAAGATAGCATCTACTCTAGCCTTCTGGCCTGCAGTAAACATAAACATACAAGCATCATCAACATAGTCCATGTAGTTCATGAACATATCGCTAGTAAAACCTCCATTGTTAGTACAAGATTTTGAAGGGTAGTTAGGGCATCCGTAGTTAGGAGCTGATGCAGTTGGAGTATCTGATACAAAGTCATCAACATTACAGTTACCGTCTCCCCAGATGTGTCTCAGGTTAAGGTAGTGACCTACTTCGTGAGTTGCAGTACGACCTTTGTCAAAAGGAGCACTCAGGTAAAATGTTTCACCAACAGGCTCTTTATCTTTGCTACCACAGTACTGAGGTGAGAATACTACACCGTCAGTAGATGCCGGACCACCAGGAAACTGAGCGTATCCTAAGATACCGCCACCAATGTTACAGATCCACATGTTCATGTTATGAGCAGGGTCTATTGGATCTACACCACCTTGAGATGATTTTTTCATATCATCGTTAGTTCCCCATGAGGTTCTTGTGCTAGATTTTCTAGTGATCTGAGATAAAGAGAATTCAATCTGCATATCAGTAGCAGTAAATTCTGCAGGCACACCACTCACATCGCTATTCAGTTTGCGAAAATCTTCATTCAAAACATCAATCTGAGACTGGATCTGAGCATCGCTAATGTTCTCCTGAGAATTACTATAGATAACATGTACAATTACAGGGATAGTAAGTACTCCGGTTCTGGCTTGAGCCATTCCCTTGCTTTTTCTTTGTAAAAATTCCCTGGTGTGTTGTTCGATTTGCTTTCTTTTCTCAGCAATCTTGGGGTTGTCATTTTGCTTCTCAAGCAATTCCTGAGCAGCACAGTTTCTGACTGGTCCTACTTGCGCATAAGTAGAATATACGCTGCATAGAACCATGCAGGTAATTAGTAAACGTTTTAACATGCAATTTATGGTTTAGGTTAATTAATGGATTACTATTTTGGATTGTAATGTATGAAATAACATCCACCTTCTGACTAGAGATGTAAAGAGAGGGTACTTCTTTAAAACTTCCTAAGATTGATGTCATTTAAAGATCGATTCAAGAATTAGTTCCGCTATTTACAAAAATATATCCTTGAAATCAAAAGAAAATTTCAACATTTTGAAATAAATGGAAACTTTATTCATGTCACTCAATTTTTTACAGAATTATTCATACTAGCAGTTTAAATAACTTACTCTCCAAACAAAATAAATCATGTTACCATCAATCATGTTAGCTTCATTAGAACGATATTATAGTGCCTCGGCATGAAACTGAACTGGTATATAAAAAAAAAGCTGCCCAGCCCTAACTGCGCAGCCCTAACTGAATCATTTTCCCCTAATTATTTCACTAATAATTTCTTAGTATGATTAATATCTCTTCCTCTGATCACCACATGATACAGACCTTTCTCCAGGCTACTAATATCAATGGTTTCATCATGTGATCCGCTTACCTGAGAAATGATTTGGCGATAGACGGAGCGGCCCATCGAATCGAAGACAGTTAAATCGACATCCTGACTGTCTCCAGCTATAGAGAAACGAACTGTAGCATGGGTAGTATATGCAGGGTTAGGGTACAGTCCCACATCGGACTTCTCAGCAACCTGAACAGACCTAGCCGTCCCGCCTACAACTATGGTGTAATCCTCTACTTCACCATAGCTAAATATTTCACAAGATGTAGAGTTGCCATTATATTTCATAGAAACTCTCATTCGGGTTGCACCAGAAAGCGCACTTGAAGGAACAGTGAAACTTCCGCTTATAGAAGTCGAAGTGGTTTTATTTCTGCTGTAAACCTGCTCTCCTGGATCAGCAAAATCACCATCCTGATTATAATCTACCCAAACAGTATAAGCTTCACTATAAACAGTGCCTGCCCATGCCGGCGTGATAGTAATGTTATAGCTTGAACCTGGGTTTACTGAGGTTGACAGTGAAGTAAAATCAGCATATCCACCATTTGAGCCAGAGTTATTATTAATGCTTCCTATCTGCACACTTTGTATCCATTCATCACTAGTGCTATTACCCTTTGAATTACAATAAACAGGTGCAGAGGTATCATTGCCCTCAGTACAATAATTTACAGACTCTGAAGAACCGAAGTCTCCTCCTGTTGCAATTACATTGTTATTGGCATCTCTCAAAGTATAAGATCCATTGCCATTCGAGCAACAAATACCATCACCATAAGAGTCATTGATGGTAAATGTATATGCGCCTCCTCCAACATTAAATGTCTCTGTAATCGTATCGCCTTTTTTATTATAACCACTACCCGAAGCAACAGTGCTCCCACCTGATATTACCGTCCAGCTTGTTTCAGAAGGATAATTATCAAGCACAAGCGTCAAAGTAACAGGACCGACAGCACAGCTACCACCTGTTGTAGTCACTGTGATTGAAGAAGAATATGCTCCATTGCCACTATCACAATTAGCTCTTACCTTACACGTATAGGCTGTACCCGCAGTAAGCCCGGTCAAGGTTCTTGAAGTACCTGAAACTGTAGTTACCGTTCCGCCTACATTTACGTCATAAGAAACCGCTCCGGAAACAGCGTTCCAGGAAAGCGTAAAGCCGTTATCTCCAATATTTGAGGAAGCCACCCCTGAAGGCGCTGCCAAAGAACATCCTCCTGTAGAGGAGCCCAGTTCTGCTCTTGCACCGCCCGGCTCCAGAACAGCGTCTACTCGGGCTTTCTGGCCAGCAGTAAACATGAACATACAAGCATCATTAACATAGTCCATGTAGTTCATGAACATGTCACTGGTAAAACCTCCATTGCTACTGCATGATTTTGAAGGGTAACTTGGACAATTATAATTAGGAGCTGTCGCTGTGGGAGTGTCAGACACAAAGTCATCAACACTACAGTCACCGTCTCCCCAGATATGTCTCAGGTTAAGATAGTGACCTACTTCATGGGTTGCTGTACGGCCTTTATCAAAAGGCGCACTTAGATAGAAAGTCTCTCCTGCCGGCTGCTTATCCCGGCTACCACAGAATTGTGGAGAAAAAACAACGCCATCAGTGGCCGCAGGCCCTCCCGGAAATTGAGCATACCCAAGAATATCATTGCCTATGTTACAGATCCACATATTCATATTATGCGCGGGATCTACAGGATCTACACCTCCCTGAGATGATCTTTTCATAGCATCATTTGTGCCCCAAGATGTTCTGGTACTCGACTTTCTGGTAATCTGAGACAGGGAAAACTGGATTTGCATATCAGTAGCAGTAAACTCTGAAGGTACTCCACTTACATCACTGTTCACCTTACGGTAATCCTCATTCAAAACATCGATCTGAGACTGAATCTGTGCATCGCTAATGTTCTCCTGAGCATTACTATAAATAACATGTACAATTACAGGGATAGTGAGTACACCTGTTCTTGCCTGCCCTATTCCCTTATCTTTTCTTCGTAAAAAATCTCTGGTGTGTTGCTCAATCAGATTTCTCCTCTCTGCAATTTTCGGATTGCTATTTTGCTCCTCAAATACTTCCTGAGCTGCGCATTTTCTCACAGGCCCCACTTGTGCATAAGTAGAATACGTACTACACAATGCCATGAAAAAAACAAGTAAATGTTTCAACATACAATTGGTTTTTAGGTTTAGAAATAATTAAAATGGTTGATTTAATTATATGGGGTATGTATCAATTTCAACTCAACAGCTTAAGGGTGGGGCGTTCTTTAAAACTTTTAAAAGACTGATATCAACTGCTGATTGATCCGAGAATTAATACGACGCGCTATTTACAAAAATATACACTCAGAATCAAAATAAAATTTTAACATTTCAGATAAAACAAAAATTTTATTCTTAATTCTAAATTAATACAGTATTGTTCATACTCAATTTGTCTATATAAGTTGGTAAACAACTAGCCGGGCAAGTAAAAATCGACAGCAAATGGGTCACGCAGAAATAATTCAGACCAAAAGAACGCTTTGAACGTAAAGAATGTGTCATCAAGTTGTTTAATGAAAAATTATTTGCCAACGACTATACCATCATATATATTGCGATACTTTTCTTAAACCCGACTATAAGGACACCTTTACTTAAATCAGTATTATGCCTGAATCCAAACAACAATGTTTGAAACAAAATATTATCATTAATGTTCTAAGGCAAGACAAGAGAATAAATGGGGAAATATTCGATAAAGGAACTTGAAAAACTTTCAGGCATTAAAGCCCACACCATACGTATATGGGAAAAACGCTATAAAGTCATTACGCCTAAAAGGACTCCTACTAACATTCGTTATTATTCTGACGATGATCTGAAAAAGATACTTAACATCTCTATTCTCAACAATCATGGGCACAAAATCTCAAAAATAGCATCTCTTTCGACCAGCGAGATGTACCAGAAGGTGGCAGAGCTTAGCAGCGAAGAGTCTGACTTCGAACTGCTTATAGATGAACTCACCATTTGCATGATAGAACTGGATGAAGGCAAATTCGACAAGCTTCTTTCAAGCTACATCGTAAGATTTGGTTTTGAGAAAACTATGATAGACATCATATATCCCTTTCTGGAAAAAATAGGCATTTTATGGCTTTCTGATAACATTTCTCCTATTCAGGAACATTTTATCTCTAACCTTGTTAAACAAAAAGTAATAGTGGCCATTGATGGTCTCACTATAAATAGCCAAAAAGATGCAGAAAAAGTTGTCTTATTTCTCCCTGAAGAAGAATTACATGAGATCGCTCTGCTCTTTTTCAATTATTTACTAAAAAAAGCAGGATACAAAACCTTTTATTTAGGACAAGCCGTTCCTCTTAACGACCTGGAAAAGGTAGTCAGCGAGCTAAGACCAAAATACCTCATCACCTGCATCACTTACTATCCGAAAGGTGAAAGCCTCGAGGAATTTATTACCCTACTGTCGGAAAAATTCCACAATACTGAACTCTATATAACTGGCAAACCTGTTTTTGACCTTGGAGTTAAAAACACCAAAAACACTCATATTTTCCAAAACGCTAAGGATTTGAGGAACATATTCAGGCTTCAGTCCTAAGCGACATAATTCTAGCATGATTTTTCATCTATTCAGAATATCACCTGAAGCGTAAATGATATTGTCTAATCATCAAAAGTAAATATTAGACAAACATTGACAAAATCAGTTAATTAATTTATTTTTGTTTAACGTTTAATTAAAATTATTAAACAGATATGACTGCAATAGAATTCAACCATAGAATTGCCTCCCTGAAAGACACCTTAGAATTATTTACCAGAAGATTCACAAAAGATCAAGAGGAGTCAGAAGACCTGATACAAGACACCGTACTCAAGGCCCTTACCTATCGAGATAAATTCAAGCAGAATACCAACCTCAAAGGTTGGCTATATACCATCATGAGAAACACCTTTATAAATAATTACAGAAAAGCGCAACGTGCAAGAACCACTCATGATGATACCAAGGAACTATATTATCTTAATGTAGCTGACAGCCATACTTTTAACTCACCGGATTCATCATATGAATATAAAGACATTGTTAACTGTATGAATGATGTTAAAAGTGATTTATTGATTCCTTTTAAAATGCATGTTGATGGGTATAAATATCATGAAATAGCAGACTCTCTGGAAATTCCGATTGGGACTGTAAAAAACAGGATATTCCATGCCCGAAAGGAAATACAAAAAAAACTAGTGGCTTATAGCACCTAATATGACAAAAACGAATATTGCCATTATCGGAGCAGGTTTTGCGGGCATCTCTGCAGCCTGCTGTCTTGCAAAAGCAGGCTGTACCGTAACCGTTTACGAAAAAAACGAATCTCCGGGAGGAAGGGCAAGAAAGTTTGAAGCTGATGGCTTTACTTTCGATATGGGACCAAGTTGGTATTGGATGCCAGATGTCTTCGAGAAGTTTTTTAACCGATTTGGTAAATCAACCTCTGACTATTATGACCTAATAAGATTAGACCCATCCTATAAAGTTCTTTTTGACCAAAATGATGTTGTAGATATTCCCACGGCTCCTGATGATATTTACGCCTTATTTGAAAAACTTGAACCAGGGAGCTCCAGGCAATTAAAATTATTTCTAAAGGAAGCCGCCTACAAATATGAAGTGGGTATCAATGATCTGGTCTATAAACCTGGCAGGTCTGTTAAGGAGTTTATCGATAAGCGCTTGCTTCTGGGGATATTCAAACTTCACGTCTTTCAATCTATTGCCTCATACATCAGAAAACACTTCACAAACCCCAGACTTATCCAACTTCTGGAGTTCCCCATTCTCTTTTTGGGGGCTATGCCTTCTAAAACACCTGCTTTATATAGCCTGATGAATTATGCAGATATTGCCTTGGGCACATGGTATCCTAAAGGCGGTATGTTTAAGATTGTTGAAGGTATGGTTTCCCTGGCAGAGTCTCTCGGAGTTGAATTCAAATACAATTCACCGGTTTCATCTATTGTTATGGAAGGCTCAAAAGCTAAAAGCCTTATTGTCAATAGTACTGAGTATATACACGACTACATTATTGGTGGCGCGGATTATCATCATATAGAGCAAAATCTATTGCCCAAAAATTACCGTAAGTATGACGAAAAATACTGGAACAAGCGGGATATGGCTCCCTCCTCTTTGATATTTTATTTAGGGATCAACAAAAAGCTTAAAAACCTGCTTCACCATAACCTCTTCTTCGATGAAGAGTTTGAGCAACACGCCAAAGATATCTATGTAACCCCGAGATGGCCGCACAAACCTCTCTTTTACACCTGTATAGCATCAAAAACCGACAAAGGGTGTGCACCCGAAGGTATGGAAAATGTATTTATACTGATCCCGGTAGCTCCCGGGCTGGAGGATAATGATGAAGTAAGGGAGCGCTATTTTAATCTTACTATTTCACGAATGGAAAGTTTGACGGGAGAATCCATCAAGGAACATATAATATATAAAAGAAGCTATGCCCACAGCAACTTCATTGAAGACTATCATGCCTTCAAAGGAAATGCTTACGGGCTGGCAAATACATTAAAGCAAACGGCCATATTGAAGCCGTCAATAAACAATCGAAAAGTACAGAACTTATTTTATACAGGACAGCTTACAGTACCCGGACCTGGAGTTCCTCCGTCTATTATTTCAGGACAGGTAGTAGCAAGTGAAATTATCAACCAATTACATTAACCTATGAAAGAGCTCTATGATAAGGTTTCAACAAAGTGTAGTTATCTTGCAACTCAATCGTACAGTACTTCCTTTTCATTGGCTATTAAATGCCTTGACGCAAAGCTGCGCAACCCCATATGTGCGATATATGGCTTTGTTAGGTTTGCAGATGAGATCGTAGATACTTTTCATGATTATGATAAACCGCAACTGCTGGACCGGTTTGAAAAGGACACCTACCTGGCCATTGAAGAAGGTATAAGCCTCAACCCTATTCTTAACAGCTTTCAATTTGCTGTCAACAAATATAATATTGACAGAGAGTTGATAGAGCAGTTTCTTTACAGCATGCGTATGGACCTGGGCAAAACCACCCATAATAATGATAGTTTTAAAACATACATTCTGGGTTCTGCAGAAGTTGTTGGCCTTATGTGCTTAAAAGTATTTTGCGAAGGAGACAAAGCCGAGTATGACCGACTGAAACCCTACGCGATGAAACTAGGCTCTGCTTTTCAAAAGATTAACTTTCTACGAGATCTCCGTGATGACTATAAGCACATGGGACGGACCTATTTCCCCGGACTGAACATGGACCGTTTTGATGAACCAAGCAAAGCTGAAATAGAAAAAAGCATTGAAAGTGATTTTAAAATGGGCTTTAAAGGGATTAAACAATTGCCGCGGTCAGCCCGTTTTGGGGTTTATCTGGCTTATGTTTATTATTACACACTCTTTAATAAAATTAGAAGAACACCTTCTTCTAATGTAATGGAAAAGCGGATCAGGATACCTAACCAGAAAAAGTTTTCCATACTTTTTTACTCGTATTTAAAACATAGACTTAATCTGATTTGAGCATGGAAGAAGTTGTATTGGTAGACTCACAAGATCGAGAGATTGGTAGAATGGAAAAGCTTGAGGCCCACAAAAAAGGGCTTCTACATAGAGCGTTTTCAATACTCATATTCAACTCAAGGGGGGAATTACTTATTCATAAACGAGATGTCAATAAATACCATTCGGGTGGTCTGTGGACAAATACTTGTTGCAGTCATCCCAGGCCTTCAGAACCCCTTCACGAGGCCGCAAAAAGAAGATTGATGGAGGAAATGGGTATAGACCTTCAACCAGAATATCTTTACAAGTTCATATATAAAACCCCGCTGGATAACCAGCTTATTGAGCATGAGCTTGATCATATATTTACCGGCATATTCGATGGCAAACCTGTCATCAATAGAGATGAAGTAGAAGACTGGAAATATATAGATCTGAAAAGCTTAAAAGCAGATATGGAAATCAACGCGGATAACTATACCCATTGGTTTAAAATAATCATTGACAACATAACACCTCATATAAAACTGGAGGTGGCATAGGAATCGGGACATTAGGATGTTCTCATTTTTTACACAAGACGCGGAGCCCATTAGAGTGAGATTGATAACAAAGTAGTTTAAAATGGATTCGATAAACATCTTTTGGTTCAGAAGAGATTTACGGCTGGATGACAACATGGGGCTGTACCATGCATTAATTGATGACCAGCCTGTACTCCCTCTGTTTATTTTTGACACCAATATTCTCAACCAACTGGAAGACAGGCATGATCCTCGCGTATCGTTTATTCATCAGCAAATCATATCTATAAATAACCTGCTCAAAAGCAAAGGCAGCTCACTTTTGGTGAAATATGGCGCACCTATCGAAATTTGGAAAAAACTGATCCAGGAATACCAGATCACCAAGGTTTACACCAACCATGACTATGAACCCTACGCTCTTGACAGGGATAAAAAAGTGGCTTCTTTATTCAACGGGCATGGCATAACATTCAACACTTATAAAGATCAAGTGCTACTTGAGAAAAATGAAGTACTGAAAGAAAATGGCGACCCTTATGTGGTATTTACTCCTTATAGCAGGCAGTGGCACAACACTATTTCAGACAAAAATTATGACCCGGTGCCATCTGCCCTGCTTTTTAAGAACTTTATCAAAAAAAGATTTAACGAGCCTCTTAGCCTCGAACAAATAGACTTTAAGCCTACAAGAATAGAAATTCCACCTGCTAGCTTAGCTGATACTACCCTAAAACATTATGAAGAGCATCGGGATTTTCCTTCTATGGATGGCACATCGCGCTTGGGCGTTCACCTGCGTTTTGGTACGGTTAGTATAAGAAAGATTGCAAATGATGCCAGAAAAAAGAGTAAGGTTTTCCTCAATGAACTCATCTGGCGAGAGTTTTATCAGATGATACTCTGGCATTTTCCAAGAGTTGTGGTTGAGAATTTTCAAACGAAATATAATAAGCTCAACTGGCGCAATAACGAAAAGGAGTTTGAAGCCTGGTGCAACGGTCAAACGGGCTACCCCATTGTAGATGCCGGAATGCGCGAGCTTAACACCACAGGACACATGCATAACCGGGTACGAATGATCGTAGCCAGCTTTCTTACTAAGCACTTGCTAATAGACTGGCGTTGGGGAGAGGCTTATTTTGCGAAAAAGTTATTAGACTATGAACTGGCTTCCAACAATGGGGGCTGGCAATGGGCTGCCGGTACTGGTGTAGATGCGGCACCATATTTCAGAGTATTTAACCCTGAATTGCAAACCAAAAGATTTGATCCTGAACTGAAATACATCAGACAATGGGTACCTGAATTTCAAGAGCTTAACTACCCAAGACCTATTGTCGAGCATAAGCAAGCTCGAGAAAGGGCTATCCAAACCTACAAAGAGGCTTTAGACTCATGAAAATTCTTCTCACAGGTTCAACGGGGTATATTGGAAGGCGGCTACTCCCTGTATTAGTAGACGAAGGTCATCATGTTGTATGTCTCGTCCGCGATAAGCGCAGGTTTGACTGGGAAGATTTTGATGAAGAATTCCTGAAACAGGTAACCGTTATAGAGGCGGATCTTGAAAAAAAGGAAACACTATACGATCTACCCAAGGATATTGATATTGCCTACTACATGGTACATTCCATGAGTAGTTCCTATGCTGGTTTTTCCGTAGCGGAAAGAAATACCGCACTAAACTTTGCGACATACCTCAAGGGTACTTCAGCCCGACAGATCATCTATCTTAGTGGTATAGTCAATGACGATAAGCTTTCAGAACACCTGAGTTCCAGAAAAAATGTAGAAGGTTTCCTTAAAACTTCAGAAAAGCCATTGACTGTTTTAAGGGCTGCAATTATTATAGGTTCGGGAAGTGCTTCCTTTGAGATCATCAGGGATCTGGTGGAGAAACTGCCCATTATGATAGCTCCTAAATGGCTTAAAACTAAATGTCAACCCATCAGCATCCGTAATGTAATCCAGTATTTGACTGGAGTTCTTGATAACAAAAAAACTTATGACCGGGTATATGATATTGGGGGACCGGACATATTATCCTACAAGCAAATGCTCATGGAATATGCCACTGTAAGAAAACTGAAAAGGCTCATTATTACAGTACCTGTACTTTCTCCCAAGCTATCATCTTTATGGCTATATTTTGTTACGTCCACTTCCTATCCACTGGCCAGAAATCTGGTAGATAGTATGCGTCATGATGTGGTAGCCAAACTTGGCAATATAGATGAGCATGTGCATATCAAAAAATACTCCTACCATGAAGCACTGGAGATGGCTTTCAGCAGAATCAGCCAAAAGAATGTTGTTTCCAGCTGGAAGGATGCCATTGCCAATGAGGGAATGAACCATAGTTTCAGGAATTTCATTGAAGTACCACGACACGGGTGTTTTAACGATATCAGGACAGTTGAATTCGATGCAGATATCCAGAAAGTGAGAAAAAAGCTCTGGGCTATTGGAGGAATCAATGGCTGGTATTATGGGAACTTCCTTTGGGAAATTCGCGGCTTTCTGGACAAAGCGGTTGGTGGTGTAGGCCTAAGACGAGGCCGAAGGAGTCCCACTGACCTAAAGGCTGGTGATGCTCTTGATTTTTGGCGTGTACTGCTAGCCAGCGAAAAGGATCGCAAGCTTTTGCTATATGCAGAAATGAAGCTTCCCGGAGAGGCATGGCTGGAGTTTCATATCAAAGAGACTGAAGGAAAAAAGCTATTGACGCAAAAAGCTACTTTCAGACCTTTGGGCATTTGGGGACGCATTTACTGGTATTGTGTATTGCCTTTTCATTTTCTCATTTTCCCGGGTATGGCCTCCAGGATTGTGAAAGTTTAGCGAAGTGGATAATTGAAAAAAGACATATGAAAATATATAACCTCAAAAGAACCCAGTATTTACCAATCTCCTTATCTGAGGCATGGAAGTTCTTTTCGACTCCCAAGAACTTAAAGGAAATAACCCCAGAGCGTATGGGGTTCAGAATACGATATTCTTCGGGGAATGAAAGAATGTACCCCGGGCAGATCATTTGTTACAAGGTGAACATTTTACCAGCTATGCAGGTTGACTGGGTAACGGAGATTACACATGTTAGGGAACCATACTACTTTGTTGATGAGCAAAGATTCGGTCCCTATGCTCTTTGGCATCATCAGCACCATTTCAGGGAAGTCAAGGATGGTGTAGAAATGATAGATGAAGTGAACTACGCCATCCCTTTTGGTATTATTGGCAGGTTGGCCAATAGCATCTTTGTTGGAAAAGAGGTAAAAGCTATCTTTGATTACAGGCACAAAGTGCTACAAAACTACTTTCAAAACAGGGCCGTAATCGTTTAAATAAGGTGGAAATATGGAAATATCAACAATTCTAATTTGCGCATCGATCGTTATTGCCACTTTCCTGTTTATGGAGTTTGTGGCATGGTTTACTCATAAATATATTATGCATGGCTTTTTATGGGTCTGGCATCAGTCGCATCACAAAAAACATAAGCATAAGCTGGAAAAGAACGATCTTTTCGCCGTTGTCTTTAGTCTGCCAAGCATCAGCCTGATTTACTACTCCACCCTGATTTACTACTCCCCTTACTTGCTTTCAGCAGGAATAGGAATATTTGGCTATGGTGCATTCTATTTTGTTTTTCACGATGTGATAGTCCATCAACGCATCAAATGGCGCCCTAAAAAAAGGAGCAAATACCTAAATCGCATGATCAATGCCCACTATATTCATCACAAAAAGCACTCAAAAGAAGGTTGTGAAGCCTTCGGTTTCCTTTATGCTCCTAAAAAATATAAAATTCAAAAAATCAAATAGTTATAAACTATCGGTTATATTTTTAGAAGCATGCTTTTTAAACTGCCATAGCAATGGATTCTCATTACCTATACCTTTTACTTAATTCGCTGGCCATAGCAGTACCACTAGCTTTTAGTTTTTACCCTAGGGCCAACTTTTCAAAAAAATGGCAATACCTCATGCCTGCTATAGCTGTACCGGGAACAATTTTTATTCTTTGGGATGTATATTTTACTAAGTGGGGTATATGGGGCTTTAATGAAACATATCTGACAGGGGTCGATATCGCTAATCTTCCAGTAGAAGAGTGGTTATTCTTTATCTGTATCCCCTACGCCTGCGTATTTACATACTTCAGTTTTAAATACCTTTTTAAGCATGATTACTTGGGTAAATATGCGTCATCCATCACCTGGGCACTTATTGTCATGTCCTTTTTGATAGCCGTAATCAATGTCGATCGTGCATATACCTCTGCTACATTTTTTGCACTATGTGCCTTTTTATTAGTACATGTCTTTATTCTTAAGTCTGCATATCTTGGCAGATTCTATTTCAGTTTTATATTCATACTCATCCCCTTTTTCCTTATCAACGGTATACTAACCGGATCATTTATTGAAGATCAGGTAGTTTGGTATAACAACAGCGAAAATTTAGGCATCCGAATGGGTACTATTCCGGTTGAAGATACTTTTTATGGGATGCTACTACTTTTGATGAACGTAACGTTATTTGAAGAATTAGAAAACAAACCCAGGTAATACAAACTTACTCATTCCTCAGTGTATCCACAGCGATCATCATATCTGCTCCGGTGGAGTAAATAACCAATAGTGATCAAAAAAGCAACAATGCTGCTAACAAAACAGCAAACAGACCTATAGTCACTTTGCATTAAAATCAGTAAGCTATACTAAGCTATTATATTGTTCTGTCAGCCTCATCCTAAAGAGCTACAAGAACAAACTTGATAGATATTATTTCTGATGAATTTTATAGATACCATAGTCCAAGATCAGGCTTTTGGCAGAGTACTTGGTAACCTAACTAACATTAGTTTATTTTGGTTATATTTGATGCTTAAAAAAATTATATAAATGCACTATTCAAAAATTGCTGGAGTTGGTCATTACGTACCAGAAAGGGTTGTCACTAACGATGACCTATCCAAGTTAATGGACACAAACAATGAATGGATCATCGAGAGAACCGGTATTAAGGAAAGGAGATTTATTGACCCTAAAACAGATACCGTAGCCAATATGTCTGCCAAAGCAGCCCATATGGCCCTTGAACGAGCCAATTTAAAGGTTGAGGATATAGATTTTATTGTGTTGGCTACCATCACCCCTGACTACTTCTTCCCTGGTTCAGGTGTGCTATTACAGCGTGAGCTTGGACTGGAGTCCATAGGGGCCTTGGATATCAGAAATGCCTGTTCTGGCTTTATTTATGCACTTTCTACCGCAGACCAGTTTATCAAAACAGGAATGTATAAGAATATACTGGTAATAGGCGCTGAGATTCAATCCACTGCTCTTGACCTGACCACCCGGGGCCGGGGTACAGCGGTGATCTTCGGTGATGGTGCCGGAGCAGTTATTTTACAGCCATCAGATCAACCGGGTATTCTATCATCACACTTGCACTCCGATGGTCGTTACGCTGAAGAGCTTTATGTAAAAGACCCGGGCAGCAGTCGCCCTCATGAAGAAAGACAACCAGAACAAATACTTGATACGTCTACATTCAAAGTTCATATGAATGGTAACATGGTATTTAAGCATGCCATTGTGCGTTTCCACGAAGTAATCATGGAAGCCCTGGAAGCCAACAACTTAACCAAGGATGATATAGACTTATTGATACCTCATCAGGCTAATCTAAGAATTAGCAATTACATCCAGCAAAAGCTTGGATTAGCTGACGAAAAGGTGTATAATAACATAATGAGGTATGGAAATACTACTGCCGGCTCCATTCCGATTGCTATGAGCGAAGCCTGGGGTGAAGGAAAAATAAAAGATGGTGATTTGATCTGTGTGGCAGCTTTTGGTAGTGGGTTTACTTGGGCCTCTTCACTTATTAAATGGTAATATTTTATGAAGACTTCAACATACAATCCCAGTACTTTGGAAGTGCAAATAGCCCAGGCTATCGAAAACATGCAGGAAAACCTGCAGAAGCAATTATCTTCTGGCACCAAAATTGTAAAAATTGAAAATAGAATTACAGAGGACAACCCTCTCGTAAAACTATTTCTGGAAGATAATGATGGCGACCCACATGAAGTGGTACTCAAAATAATTCAGACTCCGGATAAGTTTTAACCATCAAAGTTGAATTTTTTACTACGGATCAATCAGTTCTAAATTCAATTTTTAAACTTAAACCAGTACCTATGAGAACCTTTTTAATGGCCATGCTATTCACTTTGGTATATACCATAGCCTCTTCACAGTCAACCAACCAAGAAATATCGATTCTGGATAGAAATGTTAACCCAGGACAGATTATCAATGAACTTCCTTTACCTCCTCCAGGAGTAGAAGGGAGCTTTTACCTGAATGAGAGCTGGTTGATTGGAGATTTTACAATTACCAATAGCGATAAGTTATACAAAAATTTTCCATTGAGGTATGATCTGAAAAACCATATACTTGAAATTGAGAATGATAACAAAACCAAGGTCTGCACCCTTCCCGTATTGAAGACATTTTCATACAGAAACCAAAATAACGTAGTAGAAAGCTATATTAATACCTCCCTTATTGATGATGCTAACAAAATTTTACCAAAATCAATTGCTCAGATTTTCTATGAGGACAAGTTATTGCTTATTGGTGTACCCTACATAGAAGTAAAAGACCCTACTTATGTAGCAGCTATTGATATGGGAAACCGTAATAAGACGATTCTAAAAAAGGTTGATTATTATGTTGTGATCAATAAAAAAGCACACAAAATAACGGGATCATCTTTCAAAAAAAACCAAGAAATCTTTGGTAATAAGGGAAATGATATTGAAAGCTTCACAAAAGAAAATAAGCTAAAGTTTAACAGGGAAATGGATCTGGTAAAAATATTTGATTATTACAACTCATTTATATAATAATCAAATGTACCTTTCTTTAAATGGGCAGCTTTGGGCTGCCCATTTTTATTATCAGTATTTCCGATTAGCCTTTTCCTACAATCACCTCGCCAACTTTTTTTTGCTATCTGACGCCTATCTCAAACGCTCTTTTTCAGACATTTACGGAATAAAATTAAAATGTCTCCCAATTTGTCCTCCTACAAAGTATATAAACCGTAAAATAAAAACTGTAAATTGTAAATAATAAGGTGGTTTTACTATCCACTTAAGTTTAACTTAACAAGTTACTAAAATGCAAACAACTATTGGAGATGTTAAAAATTATCTCAACCAAAAAATAACTTCAATGGCATGGCAAAGAATTCAGATGCGTTTACTTCCTGAGTTTAATAAAAGAGGAATTTTCCTACACGCAATCACTGATAGCATGCAAATAGATCGTGACCTGATGGCAGCAATCAACACTGCAGTCAATACACTGTATAATGAATCTTTACCATCAGAATTTTTGAACTAACTTAACCTTTGAAGTCATGTCAATAAAAATATTAAGAGGGGAATTTTACCCAGATAGAAATGCCTATGTTGCAGCAGGCGAACCTGCAATCTTTCATTGTCATCATTATAACAGCTACCTCCAGGCTGTTTTGCTTGATGCGTCCAGTTATATAGACGGAATAGAAACTCTACTTGCAGATAGCGCCCAGGAAATTGCACACACTCAATTTAAAGCTTTTTACGGATCAAATTCCTTAAACGAAGAAGAGCGAAAAAAAGCTGTGGAAGACTATTTCAAATTTGCCGGTTTTGGTAAGATAGACCTGAAAGGGATTGATGCAACAGGAGGAGTAGTAGAAACCTCATCTGATCATTATGGAGTAGCGTTTAAATCCAAATTTGGAATAAATAAGAAGCCTGTTTCATATTTCACTTGTGGCTATTTAGCTGGCGCAATAGAAGCTATTTACGATATGGAGCTCGGCTCACTTGAAGCTAATCAGGATTTATGTATTGGTAAAGGAGATGAAATAAGTCGTTTCACAATCATTAGGTCAAATAATAGAAAAAATAAACTGATTGCTTCCCAGCAAGAAGGCAACTACCAGCTACACTCACTGATTCAACCTGACACAACAAAAGTAGACTATACCGCAATACGTCAAGCTCTTACTAATATGCCATTAGAAGGCGCTGAAAATACAGGTCTTATAGACGCTTTTGGTGTGTTACTCACTAGACATTACGCCAATTATTATTGCAACATTTCATATGGCTTTTTAGATCTATTTACTACTCAAATGGGTATAGATCAAATTGAAATAGCCAAAGAATTAATGACGGAAGCCGGACATGTTTGTGCATTCAACACCTTTGGAGGTATTATGCAATCCAACGAATGGAATGCTATGATCAAACCTATGCTATCAAGTAAAGAGGATTGGATTCATGGTATAACAGCCGTAGTTAATTCATTTGGTTGGGGTTTTTGGGAAATACAGGAACTGACTGATGAAAAGATTATCATGAAAATCACCGGAGGGTATGAGGCTAACGCATACCTGGGCAGATATAAAGAGAAACCTTCAATCCCTATTTCATTCCTTGCATCCGGAGGAGTTGCTGGTCTTATGAACCTGGTATATGTGCTTGATCTTCCCGGACGAACTCCGGTTACATTAGATGAAAATTTATATAGAGAAATTAGCAACAAGCCAGAGTTCTTTAAAGCAAAACAATTGAAATGCAGAGCACTCGGAGATGAATTTGACCTGATTGAGGCTGTTAAAGGCTAGGACATATATGAAGGTATTTCAATGCAAAGAAATTAGAAATTGCAGAAGGTTCTATCGGTATTGTTATACACTAAATGCACCTATAGATGCTATCCTGATGGATAAGCTAAGCCTTCTCGGTTTTATTGAGGTGAATAAATTATCAGAATATTCACCTCAGTTTCGAGATACCTTCAAAATTTCTTTTGACGATCAAATTGAAATTAGTGGTACAGTTTCAGATAAACAACTGTACCTTACTGTAAGTAAACAATACCCTGAACTCAAGAAAGTTTTGGAAGACACTATAATTGAATGGTTTACTTCAAAACCGACCTGATCCCTACTTAAACGGCAAAAGGACTGCACAAGAAGTGTAGTCCCTTTCAACAAACAATGTAACTAACGTTTAATTCGGAGTAATGGTAAATGTAAATTGAGTACCTGCCAGTCCACAACACTAAACATCCCCCCTTTCGTCCTAAAACCAAATTGGCTCTTAATCAAAGTTCACTAAACTGCATGCATGAAAAATCCTCCGAAATGATGGATTTTGAGGTTATTTTTAACCTAAGCATATAAAAAAGTCGGTATTTAGCTCCTCTTTTGGGTAAAATCAGGTCGGGATATGAGATACAATAATTGGCAAAAGTGTTAGGCACTGGTGTGGCAGCGATTAATTCAAAGTTGATCCTTCCAAATTGGGTAATAACAGAGTCTCCCTAAACGGTTTGCTAGTTTATGTAGGGTACTTTCCATAAGGCTCTGCCTGGAAACAAAAAAGAAAAGTTACTCTGTATAATAGCCAAGTTTCTTGTACAGGATTGAGCCACATCAAAACAAATAGAATTAAGAAATATATAAGGCTACATGAAGGTGAATACACTGCGGGAAAGAGTACTTTTTACTTATCTCTTAAATTAATTTCTCCTTGGTAGCTTTAGCTATAGCCTCCGACTTACTATTCACCTGAAGCTTGGAGTATATATTTTTAATGTGTGATTTGGCTGTCTCTTTGGTTATGAATAACTCCTGAGCTATCATACTGTAACTTTTGCCTTTAGCTAACAACTCCAGAACCTCGGTCTCCCGACTGGAAAGTGGTGAATTTGGATTTTTCTGAAATGAATTAACAACCAACTTGGCTATCTTACTACTCATTGGGGCACCACCTTGTATTACTTCATCAATGGCATCCAGCAATTCTGTATGACTGGTGTTTTTAGTGATATAACCGGAGGCTCCGGCACACAAAGCCTGGAAAACCAGATCGCTATTTTCATAAATGGTATTTACAATTAACTCTATCCCGGGGTTTTGCTTCTTGATCAAAGCAATGGCTTCTATACCATTGATTCCTGGCAGTTCCAGGTCCATAAGTATAATCTCTGGTTTATCCTTTTTTAAATTTTTGATGCAGTCCTCAGCGTTATCGTAAGCATTTACCACATAATAATCGCTAACACTATTGATAATCAAAGCAAAGCCTTCCCTTACCGCGTCGTTGTCCTCAACGATTACAATTCTTGACCTGAAGTAATTCATCTCATGTTCATTTAATTATTAAATCTTAATTTCTCGTTCTTGGGTTCTAACTGAATACTTCCTCTAAAGCGAATAATGGTACCGTAACTCTTGATTTTACTTTCGACCTCCACTGTACAACTTATCTGCGAGGCTCGGGAACGCATGTTTTTAAAGCCATGCCCTTTTCCAAGCCTGTTATGATCAAGGCCAACACCGTTATCTTTAAAGACTATAACGAATTCATTTTTGACAAGGTTTAAATCCAGGTGAACTTCATCAGCCTGTGCATGTTTCAAAGCATTGGTCATAGCTTCTTTAAATATCAGTACAATCTGCCTGCTCCAACCAGAAGGTAGAGACAGATCTTTGCGCGTCAGGTCGTCCGCTTTAGAGAAAAAAGAAACATTGGTATTATTAAAAAGGTCTTCACCAAAATCCTTTATGTAGGTAAAAACCTCTCCGAGGTGATCACTTTCAGGGTCTATAGACCAGATAAAATCCTTGGTGCCATTGAAAAGGGATTTGGTATGCTTTTCTATGTTTTTGAGCAGTTCATCAATCTCATCGGATTTATCCTTAAGCTTGAGACTGATCAGGTTAGCAAATACTGTTATGCTGGCCAGTTGGTTTCCCATATTGTCATGAAAGTCCCTGGCCATCCGTTTTCTTACTTTCACCAGTTCTTCTGCACGTATGCGCTCTACAGTAAGTATTTTATTCAGGTTAGCCCTTACCCGGTAGTCATTAAATAACTTAATACCTGCCACAATCAACACCAGAAGTAAAAGGAAAAACCACACTTCCTGCCAGAATGGAGGCACAATCTCAAACTTGAAAGTTGCAGGTTCCTCATTCCAAACACCATCACTATTAGAGGCCAGCACCTCAAAGGTGTACTCGCCTGGTGACAAATTGGTATACACCGCCTCCGATTTTGCAGTCAACGGACTCCACTCCTTCTCCAGGCCCAATAAGCGGAATTTATAGGTCACCTCAGGTTGATTATTAAGACTGCTGCCAAAATACTCAATCACCAAATTGTTTTCATTGTAGGGCAACTGCAGATCAATGGGAAGGTTGTGCCAATTAGAAGTGCTATCAGCATAATTACCCCAGTTTACCTCATGATAGAAAAGCTTCACCCCAGAAATATAGGTTACAGGTTCTACCCGGTTAGGATGCTCTTTATAGGGCTGAAACTTAAATACACCATCGGGTGCACCAAACCAAATATTGCCTTCTTTATCTTTATATACTGCATTATGAGTAGTTTGAATATTTTTGAACCCTTCGGTCTTTCCGTAATTTTTTATCCTCCTTATCTCATTCTTACCTTCTAGAAAAAGCTTATCCACTCCACGCTCCATGCCTACTATCAGGTTTCCATCATCATCAAATATCAGATTATATACCAAATCTGAAGTCAGTCCATTATCCGTTGTCAGCAATTCGTATTCTTTTCTGTCTTTACTAATCCTAAGCAATCCATGCCCGGAGTAGCCAATCCAATAGTTACCATAAACATCTTCAAGAGCTACATTTACTCTTTTATTAAAGACCTTCTTATCATTAAAGCCCTTCTTCATTTCGCCCTCCATATAATAGCTGAACCCTTTACGGGTGACAATCATTATTTTTCCTTCCATGGGTTCTGAAATACTCCATATGGTATTGTCATATAGACCATTGTCTACATTGTAATTGTAAAACGACTTCCCATCATAACAACTCAAACCATTAGCTGTACCGATCCATAAATTATTCTGGCTATCACTGAATAGGCACCGTATAGAATTATAAACCAGTCCGTCTTCCATGTCAAGGTAAGTATAGTTTTCACCGTCCAGCCTTATTAAGCCAGATCCCTTGGTACCCAGCCACACATTGCCTTGCTTATCCAGTGTACTGGCCCAGATATAGGCATTACTCAAACCATCTGAAGTGCTGAGATTGCGAAAGCTTCCTTTATCAAATACATCTACCCCTCCTCCATAGGAACTTACCCAGTACTTACCCTCATAGTCCTGTAGTATTGAGGTGATAAAATAGTTGTGTAGTCCATGCTCACGGCCATAACGCACAAAAATCTCATTAGAGAGCTTATAGATGCCATCACCATCCGTGCCTACCCAAATGATTCCCTCCCGATCGCAGTATATATTATTAACTACAAGGTTAGTAAAACCCTGCTGCTCCCCAAATGTCCGCACCTGCCCATGATCATATTGCATGATGCCATAGGCAGAAACGCTCCAAAAATTGGATGTATCCTTTACAATTGCTGATTTGATAAAAATACCCTTGAGGGGAGGGAAAAAATCATTGATAACTTTAGGCCGTGCCGGATCAAATCTGAGTAAACCTTTGTTAGAGCCCAGCCAAAGCACCCCATTGTCATCTGCACAAACAGATAAAAGATAACCTTTGAACTCAGAATTATCAACATAATTTACAAAGCCACTGCCATCATAAGCAAAAAGTCCTTTTACAGCTGAAATAAACCAAAGCACACCATGTTTATCTTCAGTAATTGCAATAACCTTGTCATTAGGAGTGCTGCCAGGAACCTCAAAAACCTCTATCTGTTCTGTTTTTGTATCAATCTTACCTATACCTCCTGTTGGTGCAGAAAACCAGATATTACCATCACTAGCTTCATAGATAACATTAACAGAGTTTTCTCTGTCATTATTATCGGCAATATTAAAATTTCGGACCTGCCTACCGTCATAACGAGATATACCTACAGCCGTAGCTGCCCATATGTTACCTTGGTTATCCACCATTACATCCCGGACATAATTACTTGCCAAGCCATCGCGGATGGTCAGGTTTTGAAATGTAAGGCCATTGAATTTTGACAGACCTCCACCTAAAGTAGCTATCCAAAGATTGCCAAACTTATCTTCACAAAAATCCAGTACTTTCTCATGGGCAAGACCATCAGAAATGCCATAGTTAATAAAGTTATAAGATTGTCCATAGCCCGAATATTCCTGAACCAGGAAACTTAACATTAGGACATATTGAAGAATACGACGAATCACTGGCTATTAATCTCAATTATTACGCAAAATAGCATGAAAAAATATATCACCCATTTAGGGGGAGGTTATACTATTAAGATAAGTGTTTGAATTGTCTTTACCTCACCTTAAATATCCTTTCCTTCAGACTACTCCATGCCAACAATATGTGCCAGCAGCCATAGTATTAGTATCCAAATAAGCCCTAAAGGTTGGGGTTAAATGCTGTTTGGAATAATGCTCCCGCCAGTACTGACGAACGGTAAGCTTTATCAAACTATTAGCAGCTTAACTAAGCAAATGCTTAGTGCCTTTCTCCACCGTCCTATAACTTTACCGGAATACGCAAGGAAAGTGACTTACAAAGGTTTCATACAATCAGCGTAGCAGGTACATCTTTCCAAATCCATTTTTGAAAGCCTTATCAGCGGAGGTTTCTCTATGGTCCAAAGTTTCTCCATTCTGACGCACAATTACCCTGTAAAGGTAAACTCCATTGGCCAATTGATCACCAAACTCATCTTTCCCATCCCAAGCAAAATCAGAAACGTTATTACCAACCCTCACAGGACCCAATTCATTTTGAGTAATCTCTCTAACTATCTTTCCCGACACTGTCATAATCTGGATCTTGATCTCATCGGGTATTTCGCTTCCAGTCAAAGTAAAAATGAACCTTGTGCTGGAAGAGAACGGATTCGGATAAGGATAAAAGTTAGTGATTGAAGATTCAAACACCACTTCAAAATTTATGGAGTAAGGTTCGCTACCCGAGGCGTTGCCGCTGGCATCTTCTGCTTCTACCCTTAAGGTGTATATATAAGGATCAGTTTTGGCAGGGTCGAAATCTTCATTGAAATCAGGCTTATATTCCACGCGAAAATCGTTCTTATCATCTGCTGGGAACCACTGCAATCGTTCTGAAGAAAAAGCTATTCGTTTGAAATCACAAGTCTCGCATTTACGCAGGAAGATGTTCACATCGGTAGTATCCTGCTTGAGTATAAACTGGTTTTCGTCCTTCAGCCTGATGGAAATTAGCGGAGTCGGTGAAACAATATCTCCATCCATAATATAATTACCATCAAAAACCACATCAATAAGTGGATTGATATTATCCTTAATAACTTTCAAATAGCCTTTATAATCAAAGACATTGTTCTCAAGGTACTGCTCTGGGTAATCATCCGGGTTGACAAAAACATTAAAATCATTCAGACCTACCTTACCCAGTGTTTTCAAATTAAAACCAAAATTAGTTGTGTCTCCCGGTAACGGAGATTTAATCTTGAGATTTTTAACTTCCGAAGACCGGTTATCCTGGTTAAACAGTGTGTACTTTACGGTGACCGAATCCGGGAAGTTTTTAGCAGAGATGTTCTTAAACCCAAAAGCAGTTTCAACAATATCCCCTTCAGGGCGTTCCTTTTTCTGGGCGGTCTCATCGCCTACCAATAATATACCTTCAGGCACACCAGAGTATAGCACTTGCCATTTGCGAAGCTGGCCTGGAGTGAGATTCACATCATCCTCAATATTATACTTCAACCTTAAAAATGGATACTGTCCTGCATCAATAGTACTAATATCTACCTCTTTTGCTGTTTCATTGTTTCGTATGAGTTGTTCATCACCCGCCGCACTTACTCCATACACATCTATGCCATAAACATCTGTTTGAGGGGTCTCTGAAATAGCAACATTAGACAGCAGGGATTGCCACTGTGTAGCAGGGCCAATGAGCGTGGAGTACATCATACCATTGGAGTAAATGCCAGTTATCTTCTCATTTAACTCAATTTCCTGCTCATCTGCAGGAGCTATCGTAGCTTTTATCTCTGTGGCACTGCCTGCTGAGGCCCCCTTTTTTCCCAATAGCATATAAGGTTCTCCATCAGCCAGCGCATTAATGTTTGCTGTTGAGGCTCCTATTTCCTCCAGTTTGTTTTTAACCGCGGCAGACCACAAACTAAACTGGGGATTACCAATGGTAAACACAATAACAGAATCTCCAACGTTAATATTATCGATGCAAGTCAACAGGTTTTCATCACCAACCTCAAATTCAGAACGAGTAAAACTATTAATAACTTGTGGGAGTCTTCCGCAAGTTCGGCTATCAGTGATTATGAATGGGATTGCCGGGTATGGAATTGTCGAAGATTTATCAAATGAAAGGATATTCAATGTGTTATCACGGCATGGCCTGCCGTTAGCAATAATATACTCTGTTCCATTAAGCCTCACAGAGATATCATAAACCCCCGCAGGGTTTGCAGCCCCATAAGTTTTAACATAAACATCAATTTCAGACTTTTTATAAATCAGCTTTTTATTTGGGTCATCTCTATTCAGTCCGTCCAGTTCGTTCTCATCATATTGAGAAAATTTACTTTGCGACCACCCTTCCGGTCCATCTTTTATATAAATGAACGAACTGACAACCCACTCTTCATTCTCATCCTCCCCAGCCTGGGCTAATTTTGACCTCCAAAAATATACTACACTATCATTAGCTGCAATATCTGGCAACAAAGACACCTGCCAGCTTGCTAACAGCTTACTGTTGATGGTATTCTGTTTTTTAAAGGGACTGCTAAACGTTTTTACCGTATCTATTTCTATGATAAAGTCTCTGCTTGCTGATAAAATATCAGTGGCTTGCACCAATAGTTCAACTGGCTGAGCAGAAACAATGGAATAATTTACCGGATACAAATTTTTAGTACCAAACAGTGGTATGAAAGCGTTGAGTATTGCTGTATTGTTTCCTTCATTGAGTTCATCTATTTCTGCAGTATAATCCAGTTCTACTAAAAACTGGTTATTGCCAAACCCTGCCGCAGATTCATTTTTAATAACCATGGTGAGTGTATCCTGAAAATATACAGGGGAAAATATTGAGTCGTAGACCATTATATCATTATTACTCAAAGTACGAGTCACTCTCATGGTCACGTTTCTGGACGAAACCCTTCCAAAATTCCTGACAATTACTTTAACCGCAAAAGAATCCAGCTGAGCCGATACTACACTTCCATCAAATGATTCCAGATACACATTATTATCATTTATCTCATAATCTGCCTTTTCTGCCCCAAAAAGATTCACAGCCGGATCACCCAACAATACCATCTGCTGCACTTGGGTAATGTTTGCAGATGAGGCTGATGATGTAGCCATATACCTTTTAACCGTTTCCTGCATGATGTCTCCTGCTCCTTTGCTGATATAAACTGAATCAGCATAACCAGTACTATAAAAAGTATCTGTATATTTTTTTAGATTACTCGCAAAACCAAATGAACTATGAGCAATGAACCCCAGTGCACCTTTATCTTCTGCCAGCACCCAGTCTTCTCCAAAAAGCACATTGGCATTGAAAAATTGGCCCGCATTGCAACCATTTACCAGGAAGAAAGGGTACTTGCCACTATTATTATAACCTAGCAAAGGATCAGAAACATAACCAATATCAATATCTGTTACCGATGGCGCTGAGTGTCCGTAAAAAGTGACCAGATTAAGACCATTATTGACCTCTTCATCAACATTAATAAGTTCCACGGTACTATTGGATTCCTTGGAAATGGTTTTCGATTTTCCTCCCAGGTATTTACTCTCCGCTATATTGGAAAAACCATCCATGTAACTCCTGAACACTGTCAATTCAGTAGTTGAAATCCCACCACTGAGGTGTAAGAGCCTCTTTCTCCATAATGCATCAAAAGGCAATGCCTCCATTTCCCTGACCTTATCAAGGTAAGCTAAAACCTGTCCAGAATTGACTGCAGGAAGCCTACCTACCGGAACAGCCGGCTCATACGTTGTTCCATTCAGGCCGGCCGTATATAAAATATCTGACGCCGGGGAACCTGCAGAGGGCACCAGATCTCTAACTTTATAAGTGACTCCAAATTTGATAACAGGTACGTAGCCGGTAGTATTTCTATGAAAGTTAGCCATTGGGTCAATACCTTTTCCTATCAGAAACAGGTATTTCGGATTCCCGTTATTCACCATATAGCGCATAAAACGATAAATAGCCAGAGGGTTTACAATACCATAATTAAACTGATTGTAAAGCATGTTGATATCGACCTTCAGCACATTATACCCAAAGGATGCCCGATAATCTGCATAGGCCTGAACCGGATCACTGACACTGCCTGCAGGCTTCATCAATATGGGGTGGCTAATAATGATATAATCGTAATTGGCAGGATTAATATTTTGAAAGGTAACTTTACTTAGAACCGGAGTAATAAAGCTCGTACCATTAACCCACAATTTCCTGGCGGAACTGGTGTTATCCACGATTGCATTAATGGTAGAACCAGATGTATTGTATCCTATTTTTCTAACATTTTCCGGGTCTGTAATATCAAATATCAAAGGTGTAACAGGTGCGTTTTGCACCTCCACATAAGACTTATTGCCTACGTTTGTATTCAGGTTAAACTTTTGGGTATTGGCTGACGCCATGTTGAAAGCCTGTGGATACACCAGTTGCAAATAAGAAATGCTTAACCTGTCATTATTGCCACTCACTCCCAATGCGGATATTCTTACGTACAGTTCCCCGCTTGAGTTAATATCTGACCAGTTTATGGTTCCATCATATAAATAAGCATTGTATTGATCAAACTGTACTGGTCCGAGTGACCTCAAAGATGCCGGGTTTTGTCCTACAAATATTTCAGCTCTATGTATTACATTATCCCGTCCAACCAGTAGTATTTTTAACCTTGGATTACCTGCTGATTGCACTGACTGACTCACACCACCAAGTATGTAATCTATACTTTGCCCTTCCTGAATCATTTGTCCGGTCCACCCCTCTCCATAATCGAAGTAGCTGTACTTGGTAACATCGCTGGCATTAAAGCTTTGTCCACCGGAATACTGGTCAGTATTTATAAGCATGGTTTCAGCCCCATGCGAGGTCTGCACAGGTAGTCCGTTGATATTGTTTTCTGAGAATGTTGCCATCCTCTTACCATTGACGGGCAACACATTATAGGTTAGAAAATAGGCTGTAGTATCGGTATAAATATTATAAAATTGATGTGGCTGTGCCGCTGTAGGTTTGTATAAATCTGCATCTGACTTCCCATCATTTTTCTGACCATAAAATTCAATGTAATCAGAGGTATTAAATATAGCATCCCCCTGCCCCCGCACATTAATAGCCAGCTCTTTACCTCTATGAAAGAGCTGCAATCTGCGAGGATCAACAGAGTTTACAGGAAAACCGGCATTGACCAGATCTGCATGGGAGATCCTATAGATCCCTTCTTTGGCCACCGGTATTTTATAATATTGCTTGTTATAATCTATCCACTCATTGCCGTAGTCCTGTCCATACCCCGTAACGGCTGCAAAAGCGAATATTATCAAATGTGCTAATCTCTTCATCATTTTTTATTCAAACCAGCCTTAAGTGAAAAAACATGTGAGTATAGCGACTCAGACTGGTCACCGATGTCAGTAAGTGCATAATCAATAGTTATATTCTTGATCTTTACTCCCAACCCAAAATTTGTCTGAAAAGTTTTATAAGTAGACTCATCAAAGTCTTTTACTTCCTGTATATTACCTGCTCCCATTCTTAAAAAGACTATTCTTTTATAATCGAACTCCAAACCAAGAGCCGGCTCTATAGATGCAAAGTCTGACTTCACTACCGTATTGCGCTTACCATCGAAGGTAGTAATCAAATCTAAAGATGCGAGTATCCCAAATTTTGATTTTACAGGTATGTATCTACCTACTCCCAATATAGCCTTAGGTAAAGTTACTTCTACCGAATTTTCAGGTATTTCGTTACCTGTCTGGGTATACACATCTATCACTAGCTCCGTGTTATGTGTCCAGGCATTAAAAGTACCTGTTACATCTCTCAGCATTAACCCAAACTGCCAATTCTTTCGCTTCAGCTGGGCACCAGCATCTAAACCAAACCCCCATGCGTTGGCAAAATCGCCTGCTTTCCTGTGCACTATCTTAAAATTGGCACCAAGTTTTAGTCCCTCGATCAGATTGACCCTTCGGGCATAGGTCAGCAAAAAGGCATAATCGGCCGCTGAGAAAAACCGGATTTTGTCATAGTTAATTGCACCATTGGCATCATATAAAAAGCGTGTATCAGGAATATCATCAATAGCAAACCTAATGATTGAAATACCTAAATGGCTCATTGAATCTACGGGCGTAGCAAAAGCTGCGTAATCATACTTGGCGATGCCTGCAAAATATTCTGCATGCATTAAAGTAAACTCGTATTGATCCTTAACCTCTAACAATCCCGCAGGGTTCCAGTAACCTGAAGTGACATCAGAAACATGAGCCACCTGGCTGTTGGACATTGCTAACCCCCGAGCCCCTACCCCAATAGACAAGAACTCATTGCTATACTTAGGAGCACTTTGAGCCAGTACCTCAGAAGAAAGCAGAAAGAATACGAAGATAAATATTATGTTTTTAGCCATTTGAACAACGCCTGAATGATATGTTGTAAATATATCTAAAATGAATCCGACACAAAAGAAGTTCTTACCACATAAAGTTCAACTGTTTAATACCTTATCATTGAAAAGAGTAACAGACCTCCTCTACAAATCAGCCAAACATTTAACATTTTTAATAATTGATATAAAATAAATACGAACTTTTAATACAAGCTAATATTTTTTACTTAGTACTTGGCCATACACAGTACCTTTTCCGTATACTTGAACAAGGTCAAAAACTCAGAGATGTTTATGGAGTGGTTGTGACCACGCAACCATTCCAATGACATTTCTTATAAAAGGAAGAATGTATGAATCTAGAAAACACACAAGTGCAGATGCGAAAGGGTATTCTTGAGTATTGCATCCTGCATATCATCTCCCGTGGTGAGGTTTACGCCTCCGACATGCTGGAGGAATTAACAACGGCAAAAATCATGGTTGTTGAAGGTACTTTGTACCCATTACTCACACGACTAAGGAAATCAGGCCTGGTAGAGTATAAATGGGTAGAGTCTAATTCAGGTCCGCCCCGTAAGTATTACACGCTTACGGATAAAGGCAATGGCTTTCTTAATAGTCTTGACAGCACCTGGAAAGATCTGGTAAAGTCTACCAAACTAATAACTTCAAAAAAGGTCAAGAGCTAATTTGACAACAGCTCGCCAGAAACTTTAACTCTATCGATTAAAAAACTCAAAACAATGAAAAAGAATATCAGTATAAATATCAGCGGCATCATCTTTCACATAGAAGAAGATGCATTTGAAAAGCTTCGGGACTATCTGGACTCCATCAACCGGTACTTTTCCAGTTTTGAAGGCAGCCAAGAGATCATTGCAGACATTGAAAGCCGTATTGCTGAAATATTCCTTGCCAAATTAAATGAAGGCAAACAGATTATCAATACGGAAGATGTTGACTCCCTCATAGCTACTATGGGTAGCATCAAGGATTTTCAGGCCGTGGAAGAGCAAGACACTCCCGATGAAGGTCAAAAACACAGTGGATCTCAACAGGAATCGGACCAAAGCTGGTCAGACACTACATCCAGAAAGATGTACCGTGACGAGAAAAGGAAATTACTGGCCGGTGTTTGTGCAGGAATGGCCCATTACTTTAACATAGATCCCTTGTGGATACGCTTAATTACCATTATCCTGTTCTTAGGCAGCTATGGAGGCCTGATACTGGCATACATCATACTTTGGGTAGTGCTCCCTCCTAGTTATGACCTTTCTGAAGATAAAAAGCTTAAGAAGATGTACAGGAACCCGGATGGGAAAGTCATCGCCGGGGTTTCGTCAGGCGTAGCCACTTACTTTGGTGTAGATGTGGTAGTAATACGCGTATTGTTCGTGATCTTTACATTTCTTGGTGGCTCAGGCTTATTAGCCTATATTATCCTCTGGATTATACTCCCGGAAGCTAAGTCCATCACAGACAAAGTTCAAATGCAGGGGGACCCTGTTACGCTTAGCAACATTGAGTCCAACATTAAAAAAGGACTTCATGTAGAGGAGGGTGAAGAGAATATCCTGATCAAGATCCTACTTTTCCCATTCAGGTTAATTGCAGCTATTATCAATGGCTTAGGCAAGGCTTTGGGACCAATCATGCTTTTTCTCGTTGAGTTCATAAGAGTCATTGCAGGGGTTATATTTATTATCACCGGGGTGTCAGCAGTTCTTGCTATGGTAATAGCCTTAGGAGCGTTTCTTGGCATCTTCACAACCGGCTTCCTGTACGACCCCGCATTTGGCGGCTATGAAAATATGGGGCTTCCGTTAGACCTTATCACTGATAGTTTTCCAACATTTACTTCTATTGCCGCTTTTCTGGTAATAACGGTACCCAGCATTTTCCTTATTCTCTTAGGAGCATCCATCATTGGCAAGAGAATAATTTTTAATGCCACCGTAGGCTGGTCATTATTTGCCATATTTATCATTAGTGGCATCGTCGTATCTGCCAACATTCCAAGGATTGTTTATAACTTCAGAGAAGAGGGTGAGCACAAAGTAACTGAAAACTATGATCTGGGTAACAAGACTGCAATATTAACCCTGAAAGAAGTGGGTATGGAAGACTATGATGTAACCACCTTAAAACTCAGAGGTCATAGCGGCTCGGGTTATGAATTAGTTCAGGTTTTTGAATCTCGTGGCCGTTCAAGAAAAGAAGCTTCTGAAAATGCTCAGATGATCTCTTACAATGTAACCTTTATGGACTCTGTATTTACTTTTGACTCTAACATCAGGTTTAAAGATGATGCTATTTTCAGGGCTCAGCACCTTGACATGACATTGTATATACCTTACAACAAACCCTTTATGATGGAGGAAGATATGAAACATATCATCAGAAACACCATCTATCGCAATGGTTACAGGGTATCCGATATGGAAAACAATACATGGATATTCACTGAAGAGGGTAGCCTGAAATGTACCACCTGCCCTGAACGTTTTGAAGATGAGGGTAGGTTTGAAGAAGATAGCAA
This sequence comes from Fulvivirga marina, assembly GCF_016775155.1. GTDB lineage: Bacteria > Bacteroidota > Bacteroidia > Cytophagales > Cyclobacteriaceae > Fulvivirga > Fulvivirga marina. The sequence goes on from NZ_JAEUGD010000058.1 coordinate 129,102, forward strand.
TGACACATATCCAACAAAAACCAGTAGGTACAGTAATGGTGAGTTTGATAAGGAATATACATTTCGTGACGGCTTCCAAGCCATAGATGCAGAAAGTGCCTTCATCATTAATGTAGTGAATGCCAAAGCATACAAAGTGGGGATCAATGGACAAGAAAAGTATATTGATGACATTGATGTATATGTTGAAGGGGATAAACTTTTTATAGACTATGACGGTCCAAGGAGATTGATATTACGCGATCTTACCCGAAATGATATTGAAATTACCGTTTATACTCCCGAATTAACGGAAGTAGAACTAACCGGAGCATGCAAGTTTTATATGAATAACTTCAAGCAACGCAACTTGAGCCTCTCTATAACGGGAGCATCTTACGCAAAACTATCAGACATTCAGATTGATGACATGGATGTTGAGCTTACCGGAGCCTCGGAAATGATCTTAAGCGGAGAATCATTGAACCTCCGTGCCGACCTATCCGGAGCCTCGCATATGGATGCCGATGATTTTAAAGTTAGCAATGCCGCTATTGAGGCACACGGTGCTTCTACCGCCAAAGTTTATGTTACTAAAGAACTGGAAATCGAAGAGACGTTTGCAAGTAAAGTAAACTATCGAGGAGGAGCCAGAGTAACCAGCGAGCGCAATGGTTTATAAATCTTTATAATCAACGAGATAAAGGAACACCCGTCATTCTGAATATTTTCAGGGTGACGGGTTTATTTTTATCAATTCAATCATAAAACGACTATTTCATTACTCCATGTTTTAATAAAACAGTGCCAAATTGTAGCAATTAGCCAAATGCAGTGTAACTTTATATCAGACCAAGTTTTTAATACATGAAGTTCTCACTGCTCTTCATTATGGCTGCGTCCTTTATAGCATGCAGAAGCAGCACTGCTCAACAAACATCGCAAGGCGTTAAAGGTCAGGTTTTTTGGTTTGAAGGAAACTTTATGCCTGGTCCCGGCCAATCTAATAAAGGCAGACCCGTACAAAGGGATATACTCATCTATGAGGTAACGTCCATGGATGAAGCCACAAAGGAAAATCAACTTTACAATGAGATACCCTCCAGGCTAATCAAAACAGTTATAACAGATAAAAACGGGAAATTTTCTACTGACCTGCCTCCTGGAACATACTCTATTTTCACAAAAGAGAAAGAAGGACTGTTCGCCAATGTATTTGATGGAGAAGGCCATATTAACCCCGTCACTATCAAAGCAGGTGAAATAACCGAGATAATCATAAACATTAACTATAAAGCTGTTTACTAATGATATCTACTCTATCTGTTATCAATACCACCATTTTGTCGCTGCTAGGTGCTCTACATATTTATTGGGCATTTGGCGGCAATTGGGCTGCCAAAAATGTCTTACCTAGGACACAAAACGGGGAACTATTGTTCGTACCCCGTACCATTGATTGCATTGTAGTGGCGGCTGGCCTCCTCGCATTTGCCTCATTTTTTATGATCTACTCTTTTATTCCCGTACCTTCATTACCGAAATGGCTAATTACTAATGGCCTCTGGTTTATCGGAGCAATATTTACCATACGCGCTATAGGGGATTTCAGGTATGTTGGCTTTATGAAAAAAATCAAGAATAATACATTTGCCTCACTTGACACAAAGTACTACTCCCCACTTTGTCTGTATCTAGGTTTAAGTAGCTTTCTGATCAATGTAGGCTAATCATTTTTCCCAGCAGCCATAAAGAATTTTTTTTCATGGTCTGGAGTTCGTATTTTTATATTTAAAAATTAATATATAATGGTAAAAACTAACCGTACACTTCTGCTGCTATTAGCCGTTCTTATCAGCTTCTCAAGCTGTAAGGATGATGATCCTTCATTAAGCCCCGAAGAACAGTTAAAAGTAGACACCAACAACTGGCTCTACGATATTATGAAAGAGGTCTATTATTGGACCGATGAAATACCTGCGAACGTAGACAAATCAAAAGATACTGAAGAGCTTTTCTACGACCTTGTTTATTCAGATGACAGATTCTCCGTGATCGTCCCTAATTATCAAGACCTCATCAACTCTTTGAGCGGTGTAAGTAAGGATGCCGGGTATGAATTTGCGTTGGCAAAAGTTGAAAATAGCAACGATGTAATTGTCATTGTTGTTTATACCAAAGACAACTCGTCAGCAAAAACTGCAGGTCTAAAAAGAGGAGATGTGATCTACAAGATCAATGGAACCACCATCACTTTATCAAACTATCGGACATTAGTCCCTGAAATCTACAATGACCACTCCATCACCTACAGAAGATACAATGAAAGCTTATCTGCCTACGAAGACCAGGGCAACGTCAACCTGTCAGCGGTAGTTTTGGCTGAGAACCCTAACTTACTGGATACGGTCCTCACCATCGGCGACCGAAAAATTGGTTACTATGTATATAACTTCTTTTCTCCCGGTACAACTGATGCAAAAGAATATGATACAGAAATGAATCAGATTATAGCCAATTTCAAAAGCAACGGTGTAAATGAAATGATCCTAGATCTGAGATACAATAGTGGTGGTTCGGTATCATCAGCCACTAACCTGGCCAGCTTGTTAGCACCGGGTGTTAGCTCTACTGATGTTTTCTATCAAAACCAGTGGAATGACCTGTATCAAAATTATATCGAAAGTCAGCCTGATGGAGATGATATACTAAGAGGAAAGTTTCTTAGCAAACCAGAGAATATAGGCAGCGATATTGGCAATCAACTTTATGTACTCACCGGATCAAATACAGCTTCCGCCAGTGAATTGATCATCAACGGGCTTGATCCCTATATGAATGTGACGATTATAGGTGACACCACTGTAGGTAAAAACGTAGGCTCCATTCCTATTGATGATCAGGACAATGAAAATAATAAGTATGGTATACTTCCAATAGTCTTCAAGATTTTTAATAGTGAAATGTATTCTGGCTATGACAATGGCTTTGCTCCTTTAGGAAGCAACCTGGTTAACGACTTCCAATACCCAATGAAGGCTCTGGGTGATATCGAAGAACCCTTGTTGGCCCGTGCCATTGAGTTAATCCAGGGAACCAGCTTGGGCGGACGCCAGAGCAGAACCTCAGGAAAGGAGTTCAGCCCGATAATGACTTCTGTTGACAAAAAACCAAGAACCAACAGACTTATTTTTGACAGGCCTCTGAAATAAAGCTCACATGATATTATACAAACGGCTACTTCTTTACGGGGTAGCCGTTTGTATTTTTGGATAGTCACTATTATGTGCATTTATTCCTTTTTCCTAGATTCACAGCTGCACTTCAAAAGCAAACTATGGCATTTAATATTGATGAATACCAGAAAATCCTTTTTCCCTATGCATATAACATTTTAGGAAATGCCGAAGATGCCAAAGACATCATACAGGATACGATGATCAAATGGCAAAATGTAGATCACGCAAAGGTTGAGAATGAGAAGTCATACCTGATCAGGTCAGTGATAAATGCCGCCATCAACTTCAAAGACAAACAAAAAGAAAGGCTCTCTGATTATCCCGGAGACTGGTTGCCTGAACCTGTACACCTGGATACCGAGATGGATCGCAGACACATCCTTTCCTATTCATTATTGGTCTTGCTGGAGCAACTAACCGCAAAGGAAAGAGCCATATTCATCTTAAAGGAATCATTTGATTTCAGTCATGCTGAAATTTCAAAATTACTAAACATTTCTGTCGAAAACTGTCGACAAATACTCAAGAGATCAAAGCAACGGTTAAACCCATCTATAACTCCCAGCGCAGAAAAGAATGAGACCAAACTGAAGCTATTTGTTGAAGCCATGATTAATGGTAATGCAGAAGCATTGCAACAAATGTTAACCAACGATATTAAAGCCGTTTCTGATGGAGGCAAGGAAGTCTCTGCTATAAGAAAGGCTATTTTTGGACCTAAAAATGTTAGAAAACTGCTCCTTGGCATCTATGAGAAATTTTATAAACATAGCAATGTCAAAATAAACCTTGCCGAGTTAAACCATCAACCTGCCCTATTGTATACCGAAGGTCAAGCCATTCGCCTTTGTCAAGTATTCCAGTTTAGCAAAACCGGCACTATAGAACGTATCTACTTCGTAAGGAATCCTGAAAAGTTAAAAAACCTGACTTCCCTATAATTCAGTTTTTTTATTCTTTTTGCAAAAAATCAACTAAAAGCGTCACGCTCTCCCGCGATTTTCTGTCATATCCATGAATCATTTTTAAAATCAAAAAACTATATAAAATCATGGAAAGAATTTCATATCAGGAGTTACCACAGGATTTGTTTTCAGGAATGTTAAAAACTGAAGAAAAGCTACGTGATTCAGGGATCAGCACTAAAGAGTTGGAACTTATGCGCTACAGAGCTTCTCAGATCAACAATTGCGCATATTGCCTCGACATGCACTTCAAAGAAGCCACTCATGCAGGTGAATCACCACTTCGTTTGTATTCAGTATCTGCATGGCGAGAAGCTCCATATTACTCAGAAAGGGAACAAGCTATGTTAGCCATGGCTGAGGCATTAACACTTTTACCAGAAGAGGGAATACACGAGGCCCTTTATGAAGAGCTTCAAAAACACTTTTCGAAGGCAGAGATTGCCAACCTTGCTTTGGCTGTTGCCCAGATCAATTCGTGGAACAGATTAGTTAATTGCTTTAAGTTTACTCCTGGAAATTACGAGGTAGGGCAGCATTAACTTTTAGTAGTGACAGCCTAAACATGAGGCCGTCTCAAAAGCAATTTGAACGGCCTCAGTTTTTTTGTATATAAGATTTTTTCAGATAAGCACCTGAATACGTACTTTCTTAGCAAACATCGTTTAATGGATTATCAAAAAGGTCGCTTTCATCTTCTCCTCGTCTTGGATTGAGACATTGGAAGTCTTTCTCCACTAAAATATGAAGCTTGTCACCATCCTTTAATGGCTGTTCTGCTTCAAAGCCAACCTGATTCGAACTAACCCATTGTTCTGAAACCTGAGAAGGAACATCGATCATAATAAAATCCCCATCATACGATGCCGTAACCTCTGGCTGATCAATTACCTGTAGTGTATAAATAAGCTTACGGACACCAAAATTAATGCTATCGCTAGTTCTACCTTCACTTTTCACCTCTTCCACTTCGCTCTGCGAGAGTCGAAGTCGCAGTGTATTTCCTTTAATTCTTATTTTCATAGGCCAGTCTTTCCCTTCCACAATATACGTTAAAGCTCTGATTTCTTACAAAGCCCAACAAGGTCATATTAAAATCAGTAGCCAAAGCAACTGCCAGGCTTGACGGAGCACCTACAGCCGCCATTAGAGGCACTCCAGCCATTAACGACTTCTGCACCAACTCAAAGCTGGCTCGCCCACTTACCAGCACAAAGTAATCTGACAGAGGAATCATCTGCTTAACCAAAGCAGTTCCTACCAGTTTATCCAAGGCGTTGTGCCTTCCTACATCCTCTCTCATGATCATTAACTCTCCTTGTTTGTTAAACAAGCCTGCTGCATGCAACCCTCCAGTATATTCAAATACACGTTGCTCAGCCCGTAATATATCAGGCGCCTGATGGATGACATTTTCATCAATCTTCAAAGCAGAGCTGATTACGGGACAACCAGTTTTAACTGCATCTATAGACGTCTTACTGCAAACACCGCAACTAGACGATGTATAGAAATGTCGTTCAATCTTTTTAAAATCGATCTGCACAGAAGGTGACAGTTCCACTCGCACCACGTTCTCTTTCTCCGCCTGTTTGCCCGTACCCTGACAATAACGAATGCTTACTACCTCATCGTATGACAATATAATATTTTCGGTAAACAGAAACCCTAGTGCCAGTTCAAAATCATGCCCTGGGGTTCTCATAGTAACGGATATGCTTCGTTGCTCACGTTGCTGCTCAGCCCCAAAACCTATACGAATTTCAAGCGGTTCCTCAACAGCTATCAGGTCCGGCTTAATTTCAGGAGCCCTCTCCCCAACTTTTAATATCTCTGCCTTGTCTACTCTATCCATCGCTATTTGATTTAAAACAGCAAATGTTAACAATTAGCTCAGCCCGGTGATTTTACCATTATTGTCAATATCCATACCCTCAGCCGCAGGTAAAGCAGGCAGCCCTGGCATTCGCAGCATGTTACCGGTTATCGGTATACAAAAACCAGCCCCGGCTGCTATTTCTATTTCTCTCACCGTCAAAGTAAAATTCTCAGGCCTTCCCAGCCACTTAGGGTCATCGCTGAAGGAGTTTTGCGTTTTGGCTATGCAAATCGGCTTATCATTCAGACCTATTCTTTCTATCTTTTTAAGGTTTTGCTTTGCTTTAGGTAAAAACTCCACATCACGCGCACCATATATTTTTCTCGCTACAGCCTCAATTTTCTCCTTTACCCCCCAGTTCCAGTCATACACAGGGCTATATTTGCCTTTAAATGACTCTACAGAAGCCACCACCTGCTCTGCAAGCTCCCTGGTACCTTCTCCTCCATGTTCCCAGCCCTCACAAAGCGCCACACGGATACCCAATGCTTCACAACGTTTTTTCACCAAACTGATCTCTTCATCTGTATCGCTGATAAACTTGTTGATGGCAACAACTGCTGGTACACCATAGGTTTTTGTATTTTCAAGGTGCTTCTCAAGGTTCAGGAGTCCCTTAGACAAACTCACTGTATCAGGTTCTTTCAATTCTGCCAATGGCTGGCCTCCATGGTACTTCAAAGCACGTATAGTAGCTACAACTACAATAGTTTTGGGAGACAATCCTGAATATCCACACTTGATATTCAGGAATTTTTCAGCTCCAAGATCAGCTCCAAAACCAGCTTCAGTTACCACATAGTCTGACAATGACATCCCCATTTTTGTGGCAATAACAGAGTTAGTACCCTGCGCAATATTGGCAAACGGCCCTCCATGGAGAATAGCAGGGTTACCCTCAAGTGTCTGAACCAGGTTAGGTTTGATGGCATCTTTTAACAAAACTGCCATAGCCCCTTCGGCTTTAATATCTCTCGCAAATACGGCTTCTCCCTGATAGGTATCCCCTATATAAATATTACCAATTTTAGCTTTTAGATCATCCATATTCCTGGCAAGACAAAGGATAGCCATAATCTCGGATGCGGCAGTAATGTTAAACCCAGTTTCACGCATCATACCTCCTGCCTTCCCCCCCATACCGGATACTATATTTCTCAACGAGCGATCATTCATATCCATCACACGTTTCCACTCCACAGTACGAGGATCAATACCCAGGTTATTTTTAGCACTTTGAATATTATTATCAATCATAGCCGCAAGTAGATTATTCGCTTTTTCTATGGCCGCAAAGTCTCCGGTAAAGTGTAGATTTATATCTTCCATCGGTACTACCTGAGAGTACCCTCCTCCGGCAGCCCCTCCTTTCATCCCAAAGACAGGGCCGAGTGATGGCTCCCTGAGTACTACTGTTGTTAACTTTCCTATACGATTCAATCCTTCTGTCAACCCAATTGAGGTAGTAGTTTTACCTTCGCCCGCCGGAGTAGGTGTCATTGCTGTAACCAATATAAGATTACTTTGAGCTACTTTCTTCTCATCTATAAGATCTAAAGGCAGCTTAGCCTTGTACTTACCGTACATTTCAAGACTATCTTCGGGTATACCGACTGAAGAAGCAACATCACGAACGTGACGCAGGTCTGCTGATTGGGCTATTTCCAGGTCAGTTCCCGGCTTTTTTTTCACTGAAGTACTCATTTTGATATAAAATTCATCGTTTGTGATTACATTATTCAAATTTAACAGGGTAATTGGAAACCATATTATTTTTGTGAGTGTATTTAACTGACTTTTCACCAGACAGCTACATAACAAGATGCAAAATTACGACGCAACGAACGTTCCTCCATCCAATAATCTATTGTTTTAGCTTTTTTCTACATGCATATTTGTAGTGTGAAAAGAAGAAAGGGGCAATTCGATTTTAAGCAATTTAGTATCAAACAAGAGAAAAGTGCCATGAAAGTTGGAACTGACGGTGTTTTGTTAGGAGCCTGGGCTTGTGTAAGCGGTTCCAAAACTGTACTTGACATTGGTACAGGCACAGGACTTATCGCTTTAATGATAGCCCAGCGTAACCCCACCGCTATCATAGACTCCATTGAAATCGATCAGGAGTCAGTGATCGAAGCTACTAACAACGTGATGCATAGCCCCTGGACTGAAAGGGTAAGGGTTTTTCATGAGAGCATTCAAAATTTCAGCGAACATGCTGCACACACTTATGACCTCATTGTATCCAACCCTCCTTTTTTTAATTCAGGAACACCCTCCCCAATAACCAACAGGCACCAAGCCAGGCACACGGGTCAATTATCCCAAGAGGACCTAATCAAAGCTGTTACCAGGCTTTTATCAGACTCTGGTAAATTTTGTGTTATATTACCAGTTACGGAGAGTGAACACTTTATTTTTCTGGCCGCTAATAACAATTTATCGGTTAGTCACAAAACCATTTTTCACCCTAAAGCCCGGAAACCTTCCGAACGCCTCTTAATTGAGTTTAGCCGCCAAGCTTCTCCCTTTACTGAGAACAAGCTAGTTCAGTACTGTGAAGATGGTAGTTGGACAGAAGAGTACAAAAAACTGACACGCGACTTTCATATTAAACTATAATGTAAAATCAGAGTCTCTTTAAGCTTCAAAGCCAACTCAAAAGCCTCCCTTGGCATGTAGGTTGATGTTCTGATCAAAACAGGTTCGGAAGGTTAAAAAAATTTAAAAATAAGCGTCAAGCACAGACTAGAAACCATCTCCAAAAACAACAACAAACTGACTTACAATAGGTTAAAATCCAAAATAACCTTAATGTTACCTAAAAATAAACAATGCTTATATCACTAGCATTAATGGATGAGTTCTACTATCTTTATATCGATATTTGGGCCTCTTTGATATAGCAAGGGCCTCTTTTAACCTTGCTACTCCCTGACACTCAAACATCGTGTTTTTAATTAATTTATTATTTCCAATGAACATTTTTGTAGCAAAGCTAAACTACCGAACCACCAGCGAAGAACTCCAAAGACAGTTTGAAGCATTTGGTGAAGTCAGTTCTGCCAAAGTTATCTTTGACAGAGAAACACAACGATCTAAAGGTTTCGGGTTTGTTGAAATGCCAGATGATGATGCCGCCAGAGAGGCTATTCAGGCACTCAATGAGTCTGAATTTGACGGAAGAACTATCGTTGTTAAAGAAGCGAGACCGAAAACTGAAACTTATTAATTTATAATAAACATCAGTGTTACAAACCGTCCCAATTCATAATTGAGACGGTTTTTTTTATTTTCAGCCACACCACCTCCTACCCAACACCTCCACCAGGTTAAACACAATAGCTAAAAGCTTGCTCTTGAAAATCTTAAAAGAAAATTTCAAAAAATTATTCATTGTTTAAACATTATTGTTTTAACATCGTTTATATTTGCATGAAACAAATTGAAATCACAAAAATTAGAATCATGAAAAAAGTAAGTCTATTATCAGCCTTAGTACTTATTGCTGGTATGTCTTTCGGCCAAACCAAATGGGGAATTGATGCCGCTCACTCTAACATCGGCTTCACTGTAAGTCATATGGTTATTTCAGAAACTGAAGGTAACTTCAAAGAATTTGATGCTACTGTTACCAGCAGCAAAGAAGATTTTGATGGCGCTGCAGTTGTATTTACTGCCAAAGTAGCTTCTATCGACACAGACAACGAGAAAAGAGATGAGCACTTAAAAGGAGAAGATTTCTTCAACGCTGAAAAGTATCCTGAAATTAAATTTGATGGTAAGATCAAGAAATCAGGTTCTAAATATCAGCTAGTTGGAGATTTCACTATGAGAGGTGTAACTAAAAAAGTGACTTTTGATGTGAAGTACAACGGCACTGTTAAAGACCCTTGGGGAAACATCAAATCAGGTTTCAAAATTAACGGAATTGTTAACAGACAAGATTACGGGTTGAAATGGGGTGCATTGACTGAAGCCGGTGGCGCTGTAGTAGGAGATGAAGTCAATATCATCTGTAATGTTGAGTTACAGAAAAAAGGTTAGTATCTTGGAGGGTTAAAAAGACCCTCCAGTTTTTTTATAAATTAATATGGGCTTAGGTTCTATCACCTATTACCCATATGCCTGTTTCACTTGTAGATCGCTGGAGATGAATCCCATAGAAATGAATTTTGAAGAAGAAATACAGCAAAAAAAATTTAAAAGTGAAAAACAGAAGGCTACTCTAAACCTGATTTTCACATCCGGATGGCTGGTTAACAGACATAAGGAATTTTTTAAACCTTTTGGCATTACCAATCAACAATACAATGTCTTGCGTATTTTGCGTGGCCAACACCCCAAATCCATATCAACCTGCGTTATTAAAGAGCGGATGCTTGACAGAAACTCTGATGTATCCAGAATTGTAGATCGCCTTACCCTAAAAGGCTGGGTAAGTAAAGAAATTTGCCCCAATGACCGTAGACTTGTAGATGTCATCATCAGCGACGACGGCTTAGCTCTGCTTAAGAGAATGGATAGTGCTGTTGAAAAACTGGACAGTCAACTGGGGAATTTATCTGAAAAAGACGCAAAGCTCCTAAATGATCTATTAGACAAAATCAGGGAATAAGAATTTATCCTTCAAAAAGCATAAATTAATCGCGCAATTTTAGCTTATCACATGGTTCTCCCGTTTGTCATCAACCATGAAAAAGATACTAAAAGCCATTCTGATTAACATAGGTTGTGTTGCCCTTATAATTTTTGCTGGTGAAAAACAATAGCAGTTTCATGAGAGGAGGTAACAAACCTATTGACAGTCAAGGTAACGTAATGATAACCACTATCCTGACATCCGCCCCTGAAAGCGGCCAAAAGAACGGTTTGTAAAAGCTGTGAAGTATGGAATAAAGGAAAATGAGCCCACTCTACGAGAGCCCATGATGCCATATATTCAGCTAAAAGACAGTGAGTCTAAAGCTATTTATGCTTATCTAAAGACTATACCTGCAATAAAAAATGAAATAAAGCGCTCTATGATCGACTAAGAACCAACAACTTCTGACGTGAGTACCCCCTTAAACAAAGGCATATGTATAGTAAAGGTGGTTCCCACACCTTCTTCACTATCTACAGTAATGCTACCGCCATTCATTTCTGAAAAGGAATAAACTAACTGTAACCCAAGACCAAGTCCTTTTTCCCCCTCTGTCCCCCATGATCTCTTGTGTCCGGCAAGCTTAAATAAACCTTTCAATTCCTCTTGAGGAATTCCTCTTCCGGTATCTGCAACATGTACAGCAGCCATACCATCATCCTTTTCTGCTGATAGCGTTACAAAGCCCCCTTCCCCTGTAAACTTCAACGCATTATTCACTAAATTTCTCAATATGGTTCTTAAACTATTACTATCCACCCATAGCTGAATATCTTCAGGAATATGTGTAGTTAAGCTAATTTTCTTAGCTTGGGCCATATTGTTAAACAACCCCATAATATCCTTAGAAAGATCATGAAGGTTAACCATTCCAGGACTATAGGGCACTTTTCCTTGCTGAGAAACTGCCCAATCCAACAGATCGTCCAGTAAGGTTGACAATTGATCTACAGAGTGATCAAAGTGTTCATTAAGTTCAACCAGTTCATCTATACAGTTCTGATCAATATACATTTTAATGAGCCTGGACATCCCCTTAAAAGCATGAACTGGCCCACGTAAATCATGAGAAATGATAGAAAAGAACTTATCCTTGGATTGATTTAACTCATCCAACTGATCTCGCTGCGTCTCAATTTCTTCTTTTTGTTCACTGAGGATGTAATTTGTGTGCTGCCTCTGCTTACTGTTTTTATAAAACATAAAAGCCAAAACACCCACCAGTATGGTTACAATGGTCAGTCCGACTCCTATAATCTGTTGATTGCGCTTTTGGACACTTAGCAAATCTACTTCTGCCTGCTTCTGAGAAACTTCATACTCAGTACGCAAATCCGCCATCTTCCGTATAGTCTCTTCATTATTGATACTGTCTCGGTAAACTATGTATTGACTTTGAAATTCAAAAGCCCTTTCGTATTCCCTAAGGTCGTTATAGAGTTCTGAAAGTTTAAGCGAAGCGTCTCTTATTTGCTCTTTAAAACCACCCTTAACAGCCTGTTTATGACTTCGATTTGCATACTCCAATGCTCTTTCATAGTCGCCCTTATCTTTGTATATATCCGCCATGTAAGTATCATAGACTGAAATTGCATATGTATCACCTAACCCCTTAAGTATACCAATGGCCTCATTTATATTTTCCTCCGCCAAATCATTTTGACCTTGTTCGGCATATACAAGACCTATATTTCCATGATTATATGCCAATCCGGTACGATGCTCTTTAATCGAAAAAAGCGTTTTCGACAATTTGAAAGCTATCAATGAGGAGTCAAGTTGCTTATTCAACCTATATGACTCACCTGAATTCATCAATAGGGTAGCCTGACCTAATGTATCTTTATGTACTTTATATATACCAATCCCCTTTTGATAATACTGTAAAGCAAGCCTGTAATTTCCTTGAAGCCTATAGACGCTGGCAATTGCATTATATGCGGAGGCCTCCCTACTGTATTCTCTACTGGCATCAACATACTTAAGGCTCTTAAAAAGAGCTTCTAACGCTTGATCCAAATCACCTTTCAGCTTATTAGCGTAACCAATGTTTAAAAGTGCCCTAAAAAGCCAATCCTCATTATTGTTCTCTTTTGAAAGTCTAATAGCTATTCCTGCAAACTCAATCCTTGTATTGGGATTCCTGTGTTTAACAAAAATTTGATGCAAATATTCGAAATGAGTAGAATCATCAGGAAAACTCATTTCCTTATAAGCCATAGCAAGACTATCTATTCTATTCGAATTTTGACTGTATAACGGCAAACAAAAAAAATGGCCTACTATTAATATATAGACCATTTTTTTCATTGAGTTAGCAATTATCATGGATTAGGCTGAATTTCAAGCTCAGGATCATCAACATACTCCGTCCCATTAATTTTGTAAGCAATATTATAAGACTCGTTCCCCGTGGCTGAGTTGCTCACAATCCCTTTAAAAGAACCATCACTTTGTTTCGTGGGGTCACTGCTAAAAATATCCTGGCTACCTGTCTTTGCATAAATATTGACGATCTCATCAATGCCTCCACCACTGACAAGTTCCCATACAACGGTATCTCCCGGAGATACCGCTGTAGTAATGGTATTATCTCCAGAGTCCCCTTCATTATCGGAAAGAAAGAGACCGGTTCCACTGGCTTGTTTACTAATAAAAATAGTTTCGGTTGCCATAATTAAATTTGGTTAATTAAAAGTTAAAAGTTTTAGCACATATGGGCTTTAGTGGGGTTTGATTAAATCAACAATAACAAAATAATTCAGCTATATGGCAATCAATCAATATAAAGCACCATTCAAGTTTAAAAAATTAACACTTCATTTGAAACAAAAACTGTAAGACTTTATCAACAAGCTTTTGATGCTAAAATGGCAATCAACAGAAGTGGCAAGTAAGAATATAGCCTTATCACAAATCAAATAACTGATTTACAGAATATTAAAAAAACAAAAGAAGGATATATGTGATTTAAAAAGGATATTGAACACATTCTCATGTCCGTGCATTTGACGGTTAAGCTTTCCAAACTTTGGAAGTTAAGTTAAGCTGCCTTGAAAGGTACGTAAATGTCAATTCTGCCGACCCCAGGCTTAACCTTTCACCGGTCTTCATAGTAAAATTTCGCCCGTGATTTTACAAAAAAATCCCGGACCAAAAGCCCGGGATTTGAAATGACCGCCTTAAAGCCGCAGTTCGACTGCGACAACCCTACTTATTAATTAAGTGGAAAGTTTACACTATCCTTAATCATCATCATTTTAACTTCATCTCTAATTTGGATAAGGTGCTCTATCTGTCTGGTCATTAATCCATGCATCACCTTAAACTCCTTCTCGTAATCTTCCAAACACTCCGCCTTTTCCATCAACGGGGTCAGATCCTCATTATATATTTTGTGGGCAAATTCCATGTTAATTTGCTCATACTCAAATAACGCTCTTTTTGTTTTGTCCAATAGTGTGTTCAGGCTTTCAAAAAGTTTGTTATAACGGCCGTTAGAATCCTCCCATGTCATTTTCATTGCATTTGCATTTTCTGTTTTACATCTATTTTCTTTCCATTTACTTGAAGTTCCCGGCAAAAACCTTTTGCCCATATTACCTCAAATAGAATGATCCTGGTAGGTTGAAAAGAAAATCACTAAGCTGCATTTCAGCGAAATATTACACTTTGTTAATAGTAAAGTTCAGCATTGCAGCAACCTTACTATCTCATGAATATAATAATTTCCCACAACTTTATTACACACACAAAACAATATTTATACTCATAAACCCCAAAATTAAGTGATTCACTTACATGAATAAATATAAAAACAACAAAAGACATTGAACTAGGACAAATAAAAAAATCCTTTCATCCCACAAAAAAGTTACATCACAGAAAAATATCCGCTAAATATAAAATACATACCTTCACCTATTTTATTTGTCGCAACTCTTAAATATTCTACACTAATGGAGGTTTAGAATTTTATAAACTGAAGCTATAAATGTAGCAACCATATAGATTACAGAATATCGAAGGTCACTAAGAGATATTCTGTAACATTTGAAAGAAAATCAGGTTAAGCACCTTGTAGCCAAATATAGCTTCCGAAGCCATTGTAAAATTTGATATTACAACACCTTCGGAAACTACGAATCAATACATGAGAGCAGTAATGGAGAACTTAAAGCTTCTCCATTTCCTGCTGCACAAAACTCATCAACTCTTTGATATAAGATCTGCTAAAATCAAACTTGATATGTGCAGCTTTATAGACTTCAGGTATTGACCGCATATAGCCTAACCTCAAAGCGTTCATATACCCTTCCAGACCTTTTCTTGAATCTTCTTTATAATTTTTCCAGACAGCTACTGCTCCCAACTGAGCCATTCCATATTCAATGTAGTAGAAGGGCACTTCATACAAATGAAGCTGTTTTTGCCACAAAAAATCACGATTCTGCTCTAACCCCGACCAGTCTGTAACATTATCTGAAAACTGAGCAAAGATTTCATTCCAGGCTTTGGCTCTTTCATCCTCAGAATGCTCCGGATTTTCATATACCCAATGCTGGAATTTATCAATGGTTGCCACCCATGGCAGAGTTTCTATAATCTGTTCCAAATGCTCCTTTTTGGCACGCTTCAGGTCATCTTCATTGTCAAAGAAAAGGTTCCAATGATCCATGGAAATAAGCTCCATACTCATGGATGCCAACTCAGCAACCTCTGAAGGAGTGTGTTTAAAGTCAGCTAGCTCCAGATCTCTGGTAAGGAATGAGTGTACGGCATGCCCACCCTCATGTAATATGGTAATCATATCGCGAAGGGTTGACGTTGCATTCATAAAAATGAATGGCACCCCTATCTCAGAAAGTGGGTAATTATACCCCCCGGGAGCTTTTCCTTTTCGAGACTCCAAATCAAGATGCCCCATTTCCTCCATAATCTCCAGACACTGGCCTAAAAACGGATCTAAACGCTTAAAGCATTCGATAGTTTTTGAAGTCAGCTCCTTACTAGATTCAAATGGCTTTAAGGCCTCTTTACCTTCAGCATCAACCGCTTTATCCCAAGGACGAAGCTGGTCAACACCAAGCTTTTCTTTTCTCTCCTGGGCTAATTGATTCAGCATAGGCACTATTTCCTGGCTTACTGATGAGTGAAAGTCGAAGCAATCCTGCGGAGTATAATCAAAGCGGCCCATAGCCTTGAACATATAATCACGATAATTATCAAAACCTGCATTTTCAGCCACCTGATCTCTCAGGGAGATAAGTTTGCTGTATAGTTCATTGAGCTTTTCCTTATCCTGAAGTCTTCGTTTGGCAATCTTATGATATACCTTTTCACGCTTAGCCCTATCGGTGGACTGTAGCATAACTGCAGCCTGTTGCAAGGTAAGCTCCTTCCCATCGACCTCCACCGTCATGGCACCATTGATCTGCCCAAATTTTTGAGTCTCGGTCTGCATTTCAGTAAAAAGCGGAATATTCTCCTCTCTGAATATTTCGATATCTTTTCTTAACTCACGGATCATAATATCAAAGCCTTCTTCCTGCTCCAGTTTTTCCGTAAAAGGAGTGTTCAGGGCCTTCTTGTTTAACTTATCCGCAATAGGAGATATTTTTGGCTGGATTTGCTGCACAAAATGATGATACGCTTTAGTATATTCTTCATTATCCGTAAATCGAGTCATGAAAATATATCTCCAGCCAGCATCTTCTGACACTATCGATTCCAGTTCGCTGCGATCACTAAGCCATTTGCGCAAGTCTTCCGCTGAATTGATCTCTCTCTCCAATAAATTGTTATAAAATGGCTCAAGTCCTTCCCAGTTATCTATTTTAAAATCTTCTGGCAAAAATTTCCTTGGCTTTCTTTCTGGTAGTACTATTTCCTTTTTCATGGGTTCCTGTTTCTTTTTTCTTTGTAATACTTGACCTTACTGAGATAAAACTCACCATGTTCAGGAGTCACTGCTTTAACATATGCTCCTGATTTGACAGACTCTCCGCAATACAGACAAGTAGCCGTACCTGAATCGGGGGAGAAATCAATACATTTTACATTGGCGCAAACCTTGGCTTGCTTTCCAACTTCCTCAAGACCGAACCTTTATTTACCCGATCTCTATCACCACATCATCGGATAAAGGGTGACCTACGCAGGTAAGTACATACCCTTCCTCAATTTCTGATTCGCTAAGACCTTCTTCTTCATCAAGCTTCACCTTACCTGAGATGCATTTTCCTCTGCAAGCAGTACATAAACCACTTTGACAAGAGTAGGGAAGATCAATTCCTAAATCCAAAGCAGTTTCAAGAATTGTAGCATCAGGTTCTACAGTAAACTTATGCTCCTCACCATCATAGATAACTGTAACCTCTCGGGTTACTATTTCTCCCTCTACAGATTCTGCACCTTCTTTTTTGAGTTCCTTATCGATAGTTCCGGCTACGAAGCTTTCTTTAAAAACTCTGCTTTTATCAATTTTCTGCTCATCCAGCAGGTTCTCAACATTCTTCATCATACCCTCAGGCCCGCACATCAGGTAAGTAGTATTATCTTCTCCCCAGTTTGGAATACGCTCAAATATTTTAACCAGCATACCATGATTTAGCAAACCCGAGTGTCCCTGCCAATTCATGGGGGCATCGTCCAGGATATGGATCACCCGAAACCTTCCCTCGTAGTCAGTTTGTAACTGGTCCAGCTTCTCTTTAAAAATAATACTGTCTATATTTCTGTTACAATATATCAATGATATAATGCTATCAGGTTCCTGGGTAAGCATGGATTTTGTAATGGACATCATAGGTGTTATACCACTACCTCCAGCAAACATTATAATATGCCGCTTATTATCTGACTTGTACTCGGTAGTAAACACACCCATAGGTTCCATGATCCTCATAGTATCCCCCACCTTCAGGTTATCGGGCAACCAATTGGACATTAATCCGCCTTCCACTCTTTTAACGGTAACGGCAAGGTCTCCATCTACAAACGGTGATGAGCATAGGGAGTATGCCCTTCTCACATCCTTACCTTCCATAGGTACTATCAGGGTAAGAAACTGACCTGATTTGTAATTAATCTTATCTTCAGGACTCTCAAAAACGATAGTGATGGCGTCCTTAGTTTCCTGAATGATCTCTTTTACCTTCAGGTTATAATAATGACTACCTCCGCTCTGCGGCTGTTTTTTCTCTTCTTTTTCCTCTTTGTTTTTCTTAAAAAAGCTGAATGCCATTGATTTGAATGTTTAGCTGTTTATTTAAAAGCGCTATACCCGGCTTTATGTTCAATAATTTTGAAGGCATAAAGGTAGTAAGTAATCATTTAACTCTAAAAAAAGCTGTATTACAAGCCTAATTAACCCTTTCTGTGCCCGAATCAAAATTAAGAAAAACGACCATAACAGGTCTTATTAAATCCGTAATTATTAACTGCTTAAAAGAGTTATTTTATTAATTTTGTGCGCTTCAAAGAAAACCTATCTCTTTCATGGATTTAAATGCATTAACCGCTCTTTCACCTGTTGACGGTCGTTACAGAAGACATACTCATTCTTTAGCTCAATATC
This sequence comes from Fulvivirga marina, assembly GCF_016775155.1. Taxonomy (GTDB): domain Bacteria; phylum Bacteroidota; class Bacteroidia; order Cytophagales; family Cyclobacteriaceae; genus Fulvivirga; species Fulvivirga marina. The sequence continues at coordinate 147,388 of NZ_JAEUGD010000058.1, forward strand.
TTTCAGAGTTTGGACTTATCCGGTACCGAGTGCTTGTAGAAATAGAATATTTCATAGCACTTTGCGAAGCAGATGTTCCTCAGCTTAAAGGGTTTGACCGTGGGCTATTTGCTCAATTGCGTAATATCTATGAAAACTTTTCAGAAAGTGACGCGGAGAGCATCAAAGAAATAGAGAAGACTACCAACCATGATGTGAAAGCTGTTGAGTATTTCATAAAAGAGAATTTTGACAAACTCAATATCAGCGAATACAAAGAGTTTATTCATTTTGGGTTAACTTCTCAAGACATTAACAATACGGCTATTCCTCTTTCTTTGAAGCATGCATTGGAAAAAGTTGTTTTACCTCTTTTGGGTGAGATTCACACCAAAATAGCTCAGGATGCTGAGAGTTGGAAGGACATACCCATGCTGGCTAAAACTCACGGACAGCCCGCCTCTCCAACCAGACTAGGAAAAGAATTCATGGTCTTTCATGCCCGAATAGCTAAACAAATAGAACTATTAAAAACAATACCTTACTCAGCCAAGTTCGGAGGAGCAACAGGTAACTTCAATGCACATCACATTGCATACCCTGATACAGACTGGGTTGCTTTTGGAGACAAGTTCGTTAAAGAATATCTGGAACTGGAAAGAAGTCACCCAACTACCCAGATAGAACACTATGACAACCTTGCTGCTTTATTTGACAACCTAAAAAGAATCAACACCATACTCATTGATCTTAGCAGAGATATTTGGCAGTACATAGCTTCAAACTACTTCAAACAAAAGATAAAGGCCGGAGAAATCGGTTCATCGGCCATGCCTCACAAGGTAAATCCTATTGATTTTGAAAATGCAGAGGGCAACCTGGGTTTGGCAAATGCTATATTTGAGCACTTATCTGCAAAACTGCCCATCTCCAGACTGCAGCGTGACCTTACTGACTCAACCGTTTTAAGAAATATAAGCGTTCCTCTTGCTCACACCTTAATTGCCCTGAAATCTCTTGAGAAGGGTCTTGAAAAACTTGAACTTAATCAAAATGCTATTGAGGCTGACCTGTCTGAAAACTGGGCTGTTGTAGCTGAGGCTATCCAAACTATCCTTCGTCGCGAAGGCTATCCAAAACCTTACGAAGCGCTTAAGGAATTAACCAGAAAGAATGAAAAGGTAACTGAGGAGAGCATCAAGAGTTTTATAGACACTTTAAATGTCTCTGATAGCATTAAAGAAGAGCTTAAAGTTATTTCGCCTTTTAATTATACAGGTGTTTAGAAAAAGTTTTGAATTTGTCGGAATCTTCAGGGTTCCGGCAAACCCTATATTGTTATCAGCCTACATTAACCAACAAAGTCTCCGGTACTGCGTCGGCATTCTCTACGTTTCTTTTTGAGTTTAAATTTCCAAAAGGGCCCATTGCGAAAAGTTATGCCTATTTTGGCAAAAAAGTTATGTGCCAAGCGCCCAAACTCACTTCTATTCCCTACCTGTCCTTTAGGCTGTACCACATAGACAAACCCCATATCATTGGTTATTTCGTCCATACACCTATTACCTTGCAGTAGCCCTGCAGCATCACTCTTCACCCATTGAATCATTCGTCTTTTCTTATGCATTTTAGCATTGGGCTTATACTTAGAGGCTTTATTTGTAGTTCCTGTATCTCCAAATTTCAAATCATCCTGACCATAGCAAGTTCCTGCTGACAACAAGAAAACAATGATATAGACACCCATTCTCATATTACAAATCTAACATAAATTATTTTTAACCACAGAAATCAGCAACAAAGCACGTGATCCGGCCATTTCACCAGCATATAGCCATATTCTTTTTTGCTTTACTTCTAAAATGGCCTCACTCTTTGATATATTTGCCCCTTCATGAAAAAGTTGATCAGCTTCATTATTCGTTTTGTTCCCCGTAAATACTTACAACGGGTGAGTGCTCCTGCACTAAAAGTAGTAGGGATTTTTCTTCGAGGCAACAACGTGACCTGCCCTATAATCAATAAAAGCTATAGAAAGTTTCTTCCATACGGACGGATTAACCCTCGTCCTAATGCGTTATGCCCTGATTCTCTGTCCCTTGAAAGACATCGACTTCTATGGTTGTATCTAAAGGAGAAGACCAACTTTTTTAAGGAGAAGATACATTTTCTACATATTGCTCCCGAGCAGTGCTTCATGAAACAATTTGAAGCCCAACACCAGGATGGTTATATTACCGGAGATATTGAATCTCCCCTGGCGAAGGTAAAAATGGATGTCCACGAAATCCCTTTTGAAGACAACACCTTTGATGCCGCTATGTGTAACCATGTTATGGAACATGTTGATGATGACATCAAGGCCATGAGTGAGATCTATCGTGTACTAAAACCTGGCGGATGGGCCATCATGCAGGTACCTTTCTTCAGTCCAGTTCCCGATGTTACTTTTGAAGATAAATCGATTACCGATCCTCGTGAGCGCGAAAAGTGGTACGGCCAGGATGACCATGTCAGATTATATGGCAAAGACTACCCAGATCGACTTCGCAAAGCTGGCTTTGATGTCACTGAAGACCGGTTTATTTATGAACTTGGAGAGGAAGCTGTAAAGAAGTATGCGCTGCCTGCCCATGAGATTATTTATTTCTGTCAAAAAAAGGGGTAATCAGGCTTTGCATATGAATGTCTGAAATGGAGTAGAATGGTTTGCCTGTTTCTAGGTCATCCCCTTTTTGCTGGTGTGGACTGAATGTTAAGCTTCATAAAACTTTAGCAGTTGAGTAAAGCAACCGCTTAATTTTGTCATGCATGGCTATCAACTTAGCCTTTCACTAATTTCCTCCACCCTTCGGTGAGAAAGCCTACACCATAGGCAAACAGTTGCGTAAATGCTGCCCCTACACTTAATGCCGCTACCTGAAGGCTCTTCTCTTTTGCAAAAGCATCGAAAAATATGAGTCCAAAAAACGAGATAAAGACTGTAAATGCTATAAAAAATAGTACCGGACTTACAACGGGAAGTACCCACATGAGGAAGAACCCAAGGGTAAACACCACTGGCAGCATATGAACCAGTTTGATTTCATCAGGGTAAAATCTGCTGATATTGATTCTGGCGCGTCCAAAGAAGTGTAGCTGCTTATAGAATTGACTCAGACTGGTTCTTCTTTTATGGTACACATAAGCATCCTCTATCAGACCGGTTTTAAAACCCAATTCTATGATCCTGATACTGAACTCTATATCCTCTCCCATCCGGGTAATCTTATAGCCTTTGGTTTTCTGATAAACCTCTTTGGAAATACCCATGTTAAAACTTCTCGGATGAAATGCCCCCACACGCTTCTTTCCTCCTCTAATACCCCCTGTAGTAAAAACGGAGGTCATCGAATAACTAATAGCCTTTTGAGTAGGAGTAAAACTATCATGTGCACGGTCCGGCCCACCATAAGCATCTAACTGGTGCTTATCCAGATACTTTTCAACGGTTTCGAAATAGTGATCAGGAATGATACAGTCCGAATCAAACACGACTAAAAAATCGCCCTTGGCTTTCTCAAAACCGAAATTTCGGCTGAATCCCTGACCTGAGTTTGGTTTATAAAAGTAGGTAAGGCGAAGCTTATTCGTGTACTTTTCAACTATCCCGTCACATCGTTTCGAAGACCCATCCTCAACAACCAGTACTTCGAAGTGATTATAGGTCTGACGGGTCAGACTTTCCAGCAATTCATCTACCTCATCAGGGCGGTTATAAACAGGAATAATTACAGAATAAAGACGCATCTTACTCTAAACCTATCTTTTCTATTACCAGGTATTCATTAGAAGACTGTGATTTCATGGCCATCATCTCAGCCAAAAAGCCCGTTAAAAAGAGTTGAACACCGATCACCAATGCAACAAGCGCCAGAAAGAATAAGGGCTGATCCACCACATCTCTTGCGGGCATTTTATAATTCAGGCGATAGAGTTTATCTCCGATAACATAAATAGTTATGATCAGACCTGTAAAAAATGACAAGGTACCTAATGTACCGAAAAAGTGCATGGGCTTGCGCTTAAACTTGGAAACAAATGTGATAGAAAGCAAATCCAGAAAACCATTAATAAAACGTTCCAGGCCAAACTTGGTAGTACCATACTTTCTAGCGCGATGCTCCACTACTTTTTCACCTATTTTACTGTAGCCGTTCCACTTGGCTATTACAGGTATATAGCGGTGCATCTCTCCATAAACATGGACATTTTTTACTACCTGGTTTTTATATGCTTTCAGCCCACAATTGAAGTCATGAAGTTTGATACCCGATATCTTTCGGGTGATGTAATTAAAGAACTTTGAAGGAATAGTTTTTGAGATTGGATCGTGGCGTTTTTTCTTCCAGCCCGATATCATATCATACCCCTCAGTCATGATCATTTTATACAGATCGGGGATTTCATCGGGACTGTCCTGCAAGTCTGCATCCATGGAGATCACCACATTGCCCTTGGCTTTTTTGAAGCCAGTGTTTAAGGCAGCTGATTTGCCATAGTTTCTGTTAAACTTTATGCCTTTTACATATGGATTGCTGACAGAGATGTTGCGTACCGTTTCCCAAGAACGATCACTGCTACCATCATCCACTAATATTATTTCATAAGTAAAGCCGTGTGTCAGCATTACACGGCTTATCCAATCACAAAGTTCCGGTAGTGATTCCTCTTCATTGTAAAGCGGAACCACCACGGAAATATCCAAATTATTTAGCATAGTTACATATCAAGATCCGGATTACTATTTTTAGTAAACGCACTGATGATCAAAGATAAGATAAATCCAAAAAATACAGTCATGAAAATAGCGATTACCGATATAAATTCAGGGGTCATAAAGCCGCTTGCCATCGCCATAGCCTGATCTATCTGCTCTTCACTCATCCCTTGCTCCTGCATACCTTCAAGCTGCTTTTCTCTTACAATCTCCATAAAAGATGAGTCAATGAACTTGACATACACATAGAAAAAAACAGTTGAGATAACGGTACCTATCAAAACCAACAAAGTACCTGAACCAAGTCCTTGCCCGTAAGACATAAACCCATCGCCCTCCGACTTAAATTCCTTATGTGCATAAATAATGAGTATAATGGTAGGTATATACCCCACATATTGCATGGCTTGGTTCCCTATAAGTCCGGCAAATACCGTGACCAAAAATAAGGCTATTGAGATTACTCCTAAAATCAGACCGTATTTGGTGGCTACTTGCTTCACAGAGATCTGCTCTCCTCCTTGTGAGTGATCCAGTACAGAATTACTATCTTCCATAATAAAAGGTTTTTGGTTGTATCTATTAAGTTAACTGAATTTATTAACGGTTGAAAATTAATTCCAAGGATCTATATTTCAAAAGCTTATCAATTGCATGGTCTGAATTCCTGTTAACCGGAAAAAAGGAAGGTGTTAACCTGAAGATGATGAGGAATAAGTATCTGTCAATTAGCAGGTAAAGCGCTACCCAAAAGGCATAAAGCAGAAGTAGGAAACACTTGGAAACTTGATTTTTTCAGAGATAATGTATGTTTTGTATTCTGTCAGGGGGACAGAGCATCGGTCAGGGTAAGGATGAGAACGCTCTGTCGGAATAGTTTCAAATCAGACCCTTTGCTTGATTTTGCTCATTCATTACCATTTAGACCCTCCTAACGAAGCCCTAATGCATAATCAGAGTTAAAGCTAACCAGCCTTACTAAACCATTTGAGTTTTGGTAAGGCTGGTTTTAGTTAAAATCTTTTTTCTGTTCTTCTCAGGATCACTGAAATTATGATGGCTAGGAAAAAGCCAATGAAACAGCTTTTTATAATATAGTCTACAGCCAAAAGCATGGGGCTTGTTTCTTTCAAAAGTGTAACCTGACGATTAAACTCTTCTTCCGAAATGGTTATACTCCCTTCAGTCAGTAGTCTGCTTTTTTCCAACTCCATTCCCTTAATGGTACCTGTTATATACCCTTCAAGGAACTCAGGAACAAGGTTTGCAAATGCGATGATAAACACCCCTACCACTACACCGATCATCATATACATGATAAAACTTATTACCATGCCTTGCCAAAAATTAAGGATACCTCCATTGTAGTACTCCCTAAACTCTTTAAGGCCAAAGAAGATAAATAGCCCAAACAGAATGATCCTAAAATCAAACATGGGTGGTATCAATAAAGGATGCCGATTGGAATAAAAAAGAACAATAATAAGTATAATACCAAAGAGGGAACCTATTAAACCATACTTAAGCGGGATCTTAAAAATGGGTTTCATATTATTAAACTGCGTCATCTATATATTGCTTTCCCTGGTTAAATACTGCTACCGCCTTTCCTTTTATGGTCTTGTCCCAATAAGGTGAGTTCTTCGATCTAGATTTATTGCTCTTTCTATCCAGAGTCCATTCATGCGTGGGGTCAAAAAGTGTAAGGTTAGCACCCTCACCTTCTTTTACCACGGGGATGGGTAAACGAAGCAACTTTCTAGGATTATAAGTCACGGCTTTGATCAACAACTCCATGTCAACAGCCGAAGACAACATAGTCAGGTTGTGAGCCACCGTTTGGAGACTGATAATACCAAAATCAGCCAGATCAAACTCCAATTTCTTACTTTCTTCGTCCTGGGCTATATGACTGGACACAATTACGTCAATAGTACCTTCCTGCAAGCCTTTGATCAATGCTTTGTTATCTTTTTTCTCTCTAAAAGGTGGATTTACCTTAAAATTAGTGTCGAAACCACTCAGAGCGCTGTCATCAAAAGCGGTTTGAAAGGCTGCAATATCACAGGACACCTCCAGCCCACGTTTTTTAGCTGCTTTAATCATTGCTACCGACTTCTCCGAAGATATATTAGTGAAGTGAAGTCTTCCACCTGCGTACTGCAGCAACTCCAAGTCTCTTTGTACGATCAGCTCTTCGGATAGCTTAGGCATCCCTTTCATCCCGAGCATAGTACTATTTACACCTTCATTCATAGTACCAAACAGATTGAGGCGCATATCTTCTGGCAGGTTGATCAGCAAGCCATCAAATTTCTGAAGGTACTGCAAGGATTTCAACAGAATATCCGTATGCCATATAGGCTTAATTCCATCTGAAAAAGCCACTGCTCCGGCATGGTGCAGATCAATCATCTCTGTCAGCTCTTCTCCCTTGGTATCAATAGATACTGCCCCAACAGGAAATACCTCAGTCAGGGAATCTATATTCCTTGACCTCAGGTAGCTGACATCATTTTTAGTTTGTGTTACAGGTTTATTATTGGGTAGTAGTGCCACTCCTGTAAATCCTCCTGCCGCTGCAGTTTCCAACCCTGAAGTAATGTCTTCCTTATACTCGTAACCCGGGTCTCCAAATGAAGCCCGCAAATCAAACCAGCCTGGCGAAAGTATCATACCTTTAGCATCAATAACCTTATCTGCTTCAGGGGCTTCCTTTCCAATCTTTACAATGTTTCCTTTATCAATAAGTACATTAACAGTCTTACCGTGGTAAGCGGATAACTCATCAATGACCTGGGCTGATTTTATTAGTACTTTCTTCATTATAATTGACACATGAAATTATGGCAAAAACCTAATTAATAAAACTTCCATTAAAAGAAATATAAGTGCAATAATAATAGCATATTTCCATAACGGTTGTCCGATATATTTTTTTTCTACTGAACGTTTAAAACCTTCTTCATCCTGCACTTCAAATACCTCTACCTTGCCCTTAAAAGTGTTTTTTAGGTCTTCAGTCAGGTATTGCCTCAGATCTGATTCGGCAGGGGAGGCATTAAAAGCCAGGGTAGTGAGTTTTTTTCCTTCAAACACCAGTTCATAAAAGCCTACTCCCAAAGTGAATTTGGGTACTTCCATAAATACATTGTTGCCGACAATATGTTGCGAGGGAATGATCTCCTCATCTCCTCTTTTCAGCTTGAATATATTATCCGTGATCAATGTATCTGTTTTGAAAGTGATTCGTGGATCATCAATAAAATAATATAGCTTTGACTCCTTTGAAGCACTTTGGGCTGCTATACGATACATAATAGGGACAAAAATGGCATGAGCATGCAAGCTGGTATAATTAGTATTCAAAGGTGATCCAAAGGCGTATAGGTTCCCGTTAACACCCATTTTAGACAAGAATGGCATCCCATTATTGTATTTCAGTAAAGCGGTTCGATCTCTCCCCCACTGCACTACCCCTGTAGCTTCAGGCATGGCAAAGCTCTTATTAGTCTCCTCGAAAACATTTTCAAAAAACGGATCTTTGAAATCCGGAGTCATTAAAGCTACTTTACCTACAGAGTCCATGTGAGTAAGATTTCCCAGACCAGATAACTGCCTGTAACTTGCAATATCAGGTGAAGATGCCGGGATAAAAATTACATTGCCATATTCCGCCAAGTATTCATTTAATACCACTGCCAGCGATGGGTCTATATTCTCCAGTCCATTGACCACCACCAGGTCTGCTTCAGGGATCAGACTATAATCAAGATTTGAATAGTTTGTGCTCTTTAAATTAAATAACTCTTCATTGCCAAATACACTCTGCACATGGATAACCTCTGACTTGCTCTTGATCTCAAGTACATCAATTTTCTGACTACCATTGATCGTGAAGTAAAAATCATTATCGAAAGTGACCGGAAACTCTTCAAAACTAATACGACACTTATTATTACCTTCAATATTAAAGGCCAGATCAAAGGTAGCCGTCACTATATCATTGGGTTTGATGTTTACACTTGCGGTAGCAGACTGCACCTCGTCTACATATACCTTAACTATGAGGTCACTAGCCTCTTTCTCACCTATGTTTTTAAGAACAACATTCAATTTCAGTTTCTCATCTCCGATAAGAAAAGGGTTATCCAGGTACAAAGAGTCAACGTAAACATTATTGACAGAAGTGAAATTCATGGGTACAAGGTTCACACTGTACGTGCTGTCAAAATGTATTTCCTCTTCCTTTCCAGCAGTGGATACCTGAAAATCGCTTATCCAAAAAACATCGTAGGTCCCATCATCTTTCTGTAGGCTTAGCCTTTCTTTGATGTCCTCAAAAGAGCGAGTAACGCCTGTCATGCGCAACTCCGTGGTAAGCTCTGAAACTTCTTTTCTATTTTGATAAATACCTGAGTAGGTATTAAAGTCATTAGTCAATACTTTATACTCAACAGAAGTAGGGTATAGCTCCGTCAGTGTGTTAACATACTGCATTGCCTCATCGAAAGCAGCTACCCCTTCATCCACCTCATTATTCATACTCAATGAGTTGTCAATATATATCAATGTTTTACCTTGTGCAGAAGCTTCCTCTTCAGATGGAAAGAAGGGCTGAGCAAATGCTATAACCAGAAAAAACAACATCAAAAGCCTGGAGGCAAGGATGAGGTAATGCTTAAGTTTTCTTTTTGAGCTGCTGGCTTCTTTTACTTTTTGCAGAAAGCGGGTATTGGAGAAATATACTTTTTTAGTCTTTCTAAAATTGAATAAATGAATAATGATCGGTATAGAGAGGGCGAAAAGGGCATATAAGAATTGTGGGTATAAAAAATTCATTGGCTGCAAAAGTAGAAAAAATCAACCAATCATACGCAGATTAATTGAAGTGACTTTACCTGTTTAAGAGATTATGGAAATAAAAAGTTATGAGAAATTCACACAACAGTCAACAAATGCAGGTCAATGCAGGCTCTATGGCCGACATAGCTTTCCTGTTACTCATCTTTTTCATGATCACCACCACGATTGTAAACGACAAAGGAATAAGTTTGTTGTTACCTCCTGAACGGCTTAAAACTGAATTAGTGCCGATTAATGAGCGTAATTTATACAAGATACAGATCAACTCTCAGGATAAACTGCTGGTTGAAGGAGAACTCCGCGAGAATACGTCCGGGCTTAGGGAAGAGATAAAAGCCTTCATTTTGAATTACGGAAAATCGGCCGATTTGAGTGAAAGCCCTTCGAAAGCTGTGGTTTCTATTAAAACCAACCGGGGTACTACCCAAGAGATGTTTATTAAAATGCTAGATGAGGTTAAAGCTGCATATTATGAGATTTATGCAAAACGTGCCAGAATCACTCCTGCGGAATATCGCAACTTATCATTAGCCGTACCTGCTGAAAAGTGGTTATACGATTTGGGTAGGAAGGGCATACCTATGAATATCTCCATTGCAGAACCATCTAATTGATATTTTTAATTCCCTGCCTGGGAAGTGCGACCAATTAAAGAATGAGTATAGTGGTCTGTCTGGGACGAGACTATGGCGGTATAGTTAGGGGGTGAGAGCGGCTTGTCTCTTGACAAGCCAAGGGAGGGAGAGCCGTTAAGGTGAAGGACTGGTTTGATGATCATAACTTAGTGATCACATTCTCCCTTGCCTATCAAAAGCAAGGGAGAATGTAGCATCTAGCTGTTACTTCTTAGACCCAAGCATCAAAATCTCATTGATGTTGATTTCTGTAATGTATCTCTTTTCACCTTCTACGGTTTCATATGATCTATGTATCAGTTTACCCTGAACAGCTATCTCCTGTCCCTTCTGCAAGTACTCCTCTGCTATTTTGGCTGTTTTCCCCCAGGCTACAATGTTATGCCATTGTGTATCTTCTATTTTTTCTCCTTTAGAATTGCGATAGCTGTCTGAAGTTGCGAGCGTAAAACTTGCCATTGTCTTACCACTTATAAGGTTTTTAACTTCAGGGTCTTTTCCTAGTCTACCAATTAACTGTACGCTGTTTCTTAAATTTTTCATGTCGTGTAATAATTAAAAGTTTATAATTTTTATCAGTGATGAGCCGTTCATCGATTTCGTTGGCACAAAGTAAGAGCAAGCAAAAAAAGGCAGTCGGATAGTAAATATTTGTAGTCGCTTATTATCCGTTTGTAGTCGTTTACAAATGAGTAAAAAATTGATAATCAGAATAAAACAAAAAATACAGAACAATATTCGGCTTTATAAAAAGTTTACGATTTTGACCTTTTAAATCTGTAATAACCCCTAAAAAACAAATAAAATAAATGCTTCACCAGTGCATACCGAAGAAATACCATTACAATAAGTATGTCGCTGCAATATGAAATATGGTTGGAAAAATTTGCAAATCTCTTTATAAAACAACCTATCAACTATTGCGAAAAGGTATTGATACCCTAAAAGTAGTCCCTTCCCCAAGTTCGCTTTCTACAGATATGTCTCCTCCAATTTTTTCAATCAGTTCCTTACATATAAGCAAACCTAAACCGGTACCTTTTTCGAGTGAGGTTCCTGCTGTGGAATAGTTCGAGGTCCCAAACAGTTTTTTCTGAATATCCTGCGAAATACCAACCCCTGTATCGGAGACTTCAAACGTCACAATTTTGTCCTTAATGGATGATTTCAGACTAACTTTTCCATTTCTATTGGAAAACTTGATGGCATTTGACATGAGGTTGTTAAGTACGACAAAAAGTATTTCCCGATCAGATATGAAATTCAGACGCACCCCATTGTCCACCTCAATCATTATACTCTTTTTATTGGCCTGACTAGCATGGTATGTCTTGATCTCACTAAATAAAGCATCACAATCGATAGTATCACGCCGAACTGTAAACCCTTCAAAATGGCTCTTTATCCAAGTGATAATATTGTTAATCGAAGTTTTAGATTGCTTTACAACCTGCAAAAGCTGTTTTGAAACAGGCACCGCCTCATCAGGTGACATATGTTTTTTGATAAGCAAATTGAGCATGTTCTCTAATGTACTGATGGGCGTCTTAAAGTCATGCATTACGGCGGTAAACATCCGGTCTTTGAGCTGATTCAAACTATCCAGTTCGTCCCGTTGTGTGGCAAGTTGATAATTATAAACTTCTATAGTTTCCTTTTGTACCTTTACCTGCTGATACAGACTACGTATTTTCTTATTGAGCATTATAAAAAGAATAAGCAGGCATAGTAATACAAACCCTATAATAGCTCCAATTATTGAAAGGTTTTGCTGTTTTTTTGTCTTCACTATCTGCTGCTGCATCTTTTCTTCCTGCTCTCTGAATATAATATTATTCAACTGACTTGTTTTTTCTTTCGCCTGTATTTTACCTTCAATCTCAAACACCTTCGACTGATAGAAGAAAGCACTGTCAATATTATTTAAGCGATGATGAATCCTAGACATTAAGAGGGCTATGTCCTTTTGAATAAAAATCAGATGTTCTTTATCCGCCGTTTTGTAAGCCCTGTTTCCAAAAGAAATTGCCTTTCCTATATCTCCTAATTGAAAGTGATTAACGGCAATGCCATACAGACAAAAAGCTCTTGAATAATCGACATGTAAATTATGCTCCTCACCTGTATCATAAGCCTTCTGTATGAAATACAATGCACTGTCATACTTCTTCTGGCTGAGCAATATTTCTCCTTTTGTACTATAGGCATATAGCAATCTTAAAAAGTCTTTTTGGCGAGTCAAGTCTTTGATTGACAGGTTTACATATTCCAGAGCCGTTTCAAACTGATTCAGCTCTCTATAAGCACCCGCCAGGTTATTATACAAAACAGGGATTTTACCTTTCAGGTCATTACTTCTAGCCACTTTCAAGGCTTCTTTGGTTGATTTTATGGTTTGATCAAACTGACCAATTTTATAAAAACTACCTCCAATAAGGTTGTGGCTTTCAACAAGCTCCACATACATCTCCTCTCTCTTAAATATGATATTGGCTTGCTTTAAATACTCGACGGACTTTACCAGATCATTGGTATACTGCTCTGCCAGCCCCAGTGTTAATAATACACGGCCTTTACACCGATCATTATTCTGCTGATTTTCAACTGCTTTAAGATTCTCCCTGGCCAACATCAGCGCTCTCTTAGGGTTAGTATAAAGTATCTCTTGGCTTATACTGTCTCTTTTATTTACCTGCTCATCGCATATTTTACCTTGTTTTTGAGCATAGGTGAATTGACCCCAAACTTGAGCAGCAAAAAAGCAAAGACACCATATCATCAGACGAAAAACCATAGTTTAGACTTATGAAATATAACTAAATCTTAAACTATTTTCGTCCTCCTTTCTGGATTTATCCTAATTGATAGCAACGGCTCACTGTCTTATTCCTCCAACTCAGCCAGTTGCTGCCTGGCATTATTATTTTCCGGATCCAATTCCAATACCTTTTGGTATTGTATTTTTGCCTCTTTTACTTTTCCCGCCATGGCCAGCGCCTCTCCATAGCTATCGTAAACATTAGGCTCATATCGGAATAGGTAAGTATTGAGTTCGAAAGTATAAATGGCTTTGTCAATTTCCCCTGCCTTAAGCAACACATAGCCCAAGGTATTCAGCTCACTACTTTTTCCCACCAAATGATATGTCTGACTGAAATAGAACCTGATTTTATCTCTCATATGATCTATTGGATGTAACGAAAAGTGCTCTAACAAGAAGTTTGCTGCTTTGTAGTTAGGTTTTGAAGGGTACCCTAGTGCTATCTGAGCAACATCTGTAACCAGATCAGAGGCCGGGCTTTCTACTATTCTGGCAAATTCCGTATCCTCTCTTTTAAATATAAAAGTGGGTACACGATGAATCTGCTTTCCCTGCTCCTCACCTTCTGGTCCTTGCTTATAATGTGCTCCCGAACCATAAAGGGCTATAAACTTTAACTGATCTCTTGGCAGGCCGAGTTCTTCCCACATTCTGACAAACTTAGGAACCCAGTTTTTACTGTCACCACACCATGTACCCATATAAATTTCCACCTCTATCCCATGCAGGTTATGTTTCCAATCTATTTTGGTGTAATCCAGTTCAGCACTTTCATAGCTCTGCTGGTACCACTGACTGTACAATGTATCGGTTTCCAACACGGTAAGATCAAACTCCCCGAGCAAATGGGTCTTTCCATTGGATGTATATGTTGTAGGGGTTTGGCCTTTTACCATGCCACTAAGTACAAGAACAAAAATAATTAGGGGTAATCTCATAATGGTTTGGTTGATGTTAAAATTGTAAAACAACATTTTTCCTTCCATTATTTATGTTAATGGTTTGTTAAAGTACTCTAAATGAAGTGTTAAAAAAGGTAGGTAATATGAGTAATTGATGTTTCCAAAATCAATTTAAAGCCATTGTAATCCCTCATTATTGTCTCCGCTAGTACAACCAGCCGTAAACTTTACCAAACTTTTAAAGTTTAGTAAAGCAACAGCCAAATTTGTAATCATAACCTGCTCCTTGTCAAGCTAAACCTTATTTCCCAAAAAGCCAGTAGGAAAGTGCTGAAATACCAACAAAAGCTAAAATAGCCAATACAATTTTGACCACACTCCATGGCCTTTCCCCCTGCACTTCACCACTTCTTGCATTGACTAAAAAGCGGTAAAGTTTGCCTTTAAAATTATATGCACTGACATACGCCGGTAATAAGATGTGCTTAAATGTTATATCAGAGTAGGCAGTATTGTAGTTAAGAATACGCTGCTCATCACCTCCAATGTCCTGGCGAATCAGGTGGGAAATACGGGCATCCATAACTCTACTGGCCTGACCGAACCCCTGTTTCAGATCAACCTGATACTTTTCGGTAATAAAGCCACTCAAATATTTGGCATCAAATGGTATCAGATTATCCAGGTCCCAAGGCTGCAAGGCTGTTACCTGCTTTTGTGGCAAGCTCTGCGATGCTGGCACCAGCACATCATCAAAAAACTGTTGAACCCGGCCTGAAGTCGAGTGCCAACGTGTTTTACGCACTTGTCTGCTTTTTGTCACAGATTTACCATTTTCGGTCGCTGTATAAGTTTCTGTAATATAATAGTACTCCCCTCTCTGACCGGTATAAGGAGTATCCGTTTGCGCATCATAAGTCCAGTATGGCAAGTAAACCCCTTTAAAATGGTCAAACGAAAGCACTGCCTTTTTTAAGGCATTAGGAGCAAACCAGAGGCTATTAATCCATTTACGAAATGCCTTCAGGGCCTCCTCTTTGGTAACTTTAAAAGGCAGTAAACTTTTAGGCTGCAAAATATCTTCGATGTGGGCCGTACTCACAATCAATGGTGTATCGCAATAAGGACAATGAGATGAAGTGATATTGGACTCCAAAGATGATTCGGCAGCACACACCGAG
The DNA here is from genome assembly GCF_016775155.1 of Fulvivirga marina. Classification (GTDB taxonomy): domain Bacteria; phylum Bacteroidota; class Bacteroidia; order Cytophagales; family Cyclobacteriaceae; genus Fulvivirga; species Fulvivirga marina. Next base: position 162,531 of record NZ_JAEUGD010000058.1, read on the forward strand.
CATTTAACCATATTTACAGCTATATGATCCTGAGCTTTCGAAGCCTGCTCAAAATGTGCTTCAAAATCCAGTTCTTCTATGGCCTCCTCTGATTGAGGAATCTCATTTGTAGCACCACAGTATTCACATTTCAGCTCTGATGTACCTACCTTGTATTTCAGGTCTGCGCCACAGGAGGTGCAGCCAAAAGTACCTGTTGTAGCTGCCTCCTGATTCATTTGACTTTCCATATTCATTATTGAGGGGGAAGTGGCGGTGGCACACTACCAAACAGGCTGTTAAGTTCTGATACCTGACCTGCTGCTGTCCAGTTACCCATACCCTGTTTCCAGACCAAAGTTTCTCTTGTAACCTGCTGTTGTGTTACCATTTGTTGTAGTGTAGGCATATCATATGGCCCCGCCTGCTGGCCGTTGATCGCCACATAAAATGTTACTTGGTTAGGTATTGGTGGCGGGCCCCCTTGTGTTTGTTGGTTTTGTTGTTGGTTTTGTTGTTGTGAAAAAGACTGTCCCATCTGGTTGGCCATGGCAAAACCCATACCCATGCCCATTCCGGCACCTGCTGTACCACTTTCATTTTCAGCAGCTTTCTCCAATGCTTTGGCAGCTTTGATCTTTGCAAACTTATCCAGATCAACCGCACTGAGTCTACTTAGCTCGAATATCTCAGACTTGACTTCGTCTGGCATAGAGATATTTTCTATTAGGAAATTAGCCAGGTCAATTCCATAAACTTCAAAATCTTCCTGCATGATGCCCTGCACCAGTTGGGATATTTCATTGGTATTGGCAGCATATTTTTCTACGGGCAGATCAGCCTCTCCTATAGCATCTGTAAAGCGGGTAACCACCAGACTTCTAAGCTGGTTATTGATTTCATCTGTTGTGAAGTGTCCATCTGTACCTACCACCTCGCGGATGAAGAGTCCGGGGTCAGTAATTCTGATCACATAAGTACCAAATGCGCGGATTTCCAGCATACCAAACCGGTTGTCTGAAAGCGTTATGGGGTTTTTAGTACCCCATTTCTGGTCCGTAAATTTGCGCGTACTAACAAAATAAACCTCTGCCTTGAAAGGACTATCAAATCCATATTTCCACCCTTTTAAAGTAGACAGAATTGGCAGGTTGGCAGTTGTGAGCGTATGCATGCCTGGCAAAAACACATCCGCCAGCTGACCTTCATTAATGAATACAGCCACCTGGCCTTCCCTTACGGTTAACTTCGCTCCACTTTTTATCTCGTTATCGTGCCTTTCAAACCGGTATACCAGAGTATTATTGGTATTGTCGGTCCATTCGATGATATCTATAAATTCTCCCCTGATACTGCTAAATAGTCCCATGTCCTTAGTTTATTGGTAATAATGTTGACCCAGGTTATACAACGCTAAAATCACCATCCAAATTAAATAAACTTTATAATTTTCAGTGATTTTATTTCAGTAAAAATTTACAAGGCACCCGATCTAATTCTGCTATAGTTATAATCAGAGAATGCTAGAAAATCTAAAGTAGCTTATTTATTTCCTTTAGACTTATCTCTTAAATTAAGTTTTTGAGTCTATCATAGGTCTTTGATGGCAGGCACTTTGAGCTCTTCTAAATTCCAGCCCGCTCGTTTCGCTCCGGCCTGATAGGCACTTTCCAAAAAAGATAATACTGCCCCAGCTGGATCCTTGGCATTCTTTACGTATTCGTAAGTAAGAAGTACCATAGGGCTACCATTGCTATCCATCCATTTTGCTGCATCTGGTTTCAAAACTTCTTGATCAATTCCTTCTGGGGATGGATAAGTATAAGAGTAGTACATAGGCTCCTGAACATTATCATCCCCCGCCCAGAAGCCAAAACTTATTTGTTCATGCGAATAAGTATCCTTCTCTAAGGTACGAGCCGAGCTATCCATAGCCGGGAGTTTCTTTCCTGAAAACCGGGTTACAGCCAAATCCATATGATGCCAATAAATCTGAACAGGACAGGTTTTACCATAAAATCTTCCGCTGAATTCTTTAAAAATAGCATCATTCCACCTCATGATTCCCCAAAAACGGTTAATAAAATCCCAATCATAGTGGTGATACTCCTTCAACTGGTCAAATGGTTCATCAACCCCCATATCAAAGGGTTTAGGTACAAACTGAGGGGACAAGCCGAGGCTGGCCAGTGCTTCCATATATTGTTTATAGAAAGTAGCAACATCAGGCTCTTTCTTCAGAGATATAGTCATTATTCTACCTGTACTGCATAAAATAACAACTTCTTTTCTCAATATATCAAACGTTATATCAACACTATCCTGACCACAATTAATAGGAATGCTGTGGGTGCCAAAACCCCTTGATGTGACGTATAAGGTGATGTACCACCAGTGATTTTTTCTGGTTGTTAGTTTTAACTGGGATTTACCGATAATCTGCAATATCAAATGCAGGGTAAGACGAGTATCAGTCCAGGCATGGAAGGGTAAATCAGGCAATTGAGGGGCTTGTGTCATAACGTATGTTGTTTTGTACGGGTGGCTCAGGTCTATAACCAACAATTCAACACGCTTGAGCCCTTTTGTAAGATAACAAAGTCTGCAGTTTGACACCAATAATTAGCTTACTGTTTAAATCGAAGGTGCTGCTTTTAGTAATGGCTTTTCATGCTATCTTAATAAGAGACAAATGCAAACAACTGATCTCACTCGTCACGGGTAAAATATACTATCAAAGCTGCCTCAAAAGTGATGAATGTGACTTTTAAGACAGCTTATAACAATTTCTTGCACCTTACAAGTGGAATACTTGCTTATTTAAAGCCTCTTAAGGCCTTTCATATTTTCTTTTGTACCCTCAACTATGCTGATAGCAACACCTCCACCGGCAGCCAGTTTTTGGTTCAATTTACTTTTTGAGTCAACCACAACCTTTCGAATATCATAGCTTTGAGGGTTTTCGTTCCAGCTAGCATCTTTGCCGTCCGCATAAATAGTAGCCACAAACTTCTTTCCTTTGGGTAGAAAACTGAATAAGATGTTAGCAGTTCGGGCGTTTTCATCGGTTATTCCGCCGACATACCACTCGTTTTCACCTTTCGCTTTTCTAGCTATAGTCACATAATCGCCCGGCTCGGCTTCAAGGTAATGGCTTTCATCCCAGTCTACAGCTACATCTTTAATAAATTGAAATGCATCAGGGAAACGGTCATAATTTTCAGGCAGATCAGCCGCCATTTGTAGTGGGCTGTACATGGTTACATAATATGCCAGCTGCTTTACCAAGGTAGTATTTATCCGCTGCTCGCCATCGTTATAAGTGGTTTGAAAAATGCCTGGTGTATAATCCATTGGCCCTCCCATCAGTCTTGTAAAAGGCAGAATAGTCGTGTGCTCCGGGTGCAGGCCACCCATAGCTTCAAACTCTGTACCCCTGGCAGACTCCTGAGCTATCCAGTTAGGGTAAGTACGATGTAAACCTGTAGGGCGAACGGCTTCATGGCTATTGATCATGATCCCGTAATCTGCGGCACGTCGTGCCACATGGATATAATGATTCACCATCCGCTGACCATCATGATGCTCTCCCCGGGGTATAATCTTACCAACATAACCGGTTTTTACTGAATTGTAGTTATGGTCAGCCATAAACTGAAATGCCCTGTCCAGTCTGCGCTCGTAGTTGGCAGCTGAACCTGAAGTTTCATGATGCATCATAATTCGTACACCTTTGGCACTGGCATATTTTTGCAGCTCTTCTACATCAAAATCGGGGTATGGTGTTACAAAATCGAAAACATCTTCCTTCCAGTTGCCAAACCAGTCTTCCCAGCCTATATTCCAACCCTCAACCAAAACAGCGTCAAAACCGTGCATTGCTGCAAAATCGACATACTTTTTTACATTTTCAGTAGTGGCTCCATGCCGACCATTGGGAGTTAATTTCGAAAAATCATCATCCATCTTCACATTAGTTTCAGTGCCATAAGCCCAGGTACTTCCGCCATGGACAAAATACTCCCACCACACACCAATGTACTTGACGGGGCTTATCCATGATACATCCTGATAAGAGGTAGGTTCATTTAAATTTACAATCAGGTTAGATGCCAGAATATCTGTAGCCTTGTCACTTACTACTATGGTCCTCCAGGGCGAATGTGTATCCGTTTGCAAATAGCCCTTATTGCCAATGGCATCTGGCGTAAGGTGAGCACTCATTTTATAATTATCAGCATCTACATTGAGATTCATAGCCGAATAATTTTCCAAAGCAGCCTCATGAATGTTGATATAAAGACCATCGGCAGTCTTCATCATGGATGGTGTCTGCACTGCCAGATTTTCAATAGGGCTTTGAGCCGCTACTTGAATGGTCGCCTCCTCCATTTTCTCAGGTAGCTCAGAGATTTTAGAAGTAGTATATGGATATTCGTTTGTGTCATAGTCACCAGGAATCCAGAATATCTTGTGATCACCAGCAAGGAAAAATTCGGTTAGTTCCTCTTTGATGATGAAGTATTTTAGCTCAGGCTGCTTGGGAAATTCGTACCTAAAGCCCAGCCCGTCATCAAAAAGTCTGAACCTGATACGGATAAAACGCCCTTTAAGAGCGGGCTGCACCAACATGACCGACAGTTCGTTATAGTTATTTCTAATGATTGACTGCTTTCCCCAAACGGGCTTCCAGCTATTATCCACTGACTGCTCTTTTACTTCTTTTATCTCAAAGCCTGCATCCATGGAAGCGACATCCATCAATTCCAGCCCCAGCGCACTGGGCTTTATAACCGGTTTGCCTTTATAATTCAGGTTGTAATAAGGGATCCCTTCATCAGACAATTCAAACTTCATTAACAAATTACCATCAGGGGATTTTAATTCTTGAGCCGTCAATAGTATAGGAATCAGGCATACCATTGCCAGCAGGGTTAGTTTTCTTAACATGGGACGTTTTTAGTTTTTATTCTTTCAGGCTCTAAAATAAAGAGTAGTATTGAAAAGTGGGTATTGAGTATAGAGGAAAGGTTTGGTAGAAGGGTTCATTTACCCAGTTTTCTTGCCAATATTAGCTTTTTCCCACGCTTTGAGACTTAATTATAAAATTATACCCGTACAAGTATAACTATATGGTGTTGAGATAAAATATACCCGTTTAGGTATAAAAAGCATTGATAATTTAAAAACCGATTGATTAAATCGTAATTCCGGTGACTCAGGGTTCCTCTGCACACCCCACAAAAAAGCCCCCGAAGCCAAATCAACTCCGAGGGCCTCCTATCTAACTATTTTTATTTCACTTTATCCCCACCTTCTTTATTTCAGATCTGTCTCCATTGTTGATATGCAACAGGTACATTCCTGGCTCAAAACTGCTAACGTCCAGTTCTATACTTTGGGAATTAGAAGTAGTAGTTTGTTTATCGAGTACTACACGGCCGCTTACATCCACCAATCGCAGCCAGGTATAACCATCTCGTACCACAACATTCAACTTGTTTGCCGCAGGGTTAGGGTATACAACAATATCCGAATTTGATCTGTATTCAGCTTCTGGCAACCGTTGCGCTAACCTGCTACTCGCGTTACAAACCGGCGGTGTGGATGCATTACTGAAATAGATAGAAAATCCGCCTGTTTTAGATACCATCACAAAGTTATCGTTATCCAATGCCACCCAGTAAGCCCCATCCAAACCCGGAATACCGCTGTTGCTGAACGTTATATCCGGCTGTGCCTGGCTAAATGCTGAAGCAGACACAGTTCTTAAATCAATCCACCAGTTGGGTTGACCATTATTTGTATTGAAAGACAACTGCCATAAACCGTTGTGTTGGATACTCCAGTTAATGGTAAAGTTAGTGACATTGCTCAGGTCAGGGCCTCCTGCACCAAGCACATGAGTATTGTTAAAGCTCTTGTTTATGCTAGGCAAGCCCGATGCTAGTGGTGTATCAAAACCACAATCTGATGGACCTGAAGGCAATACTTCAATATTTACACTGGCCGTAGCCGAACCTCCATTGCCATCTGTTACCGTGACCGTAGCTGCATATGTACCTACCATTGTATAAATATGGCTAACAACTGCTCCTGTGGAAGAAGCTCCGTCACCAAAGTTCCAACTGTAGGAAAGCACATCGCCATCTGCATCACTCGAACCACTGGCATCAAAGTTCACCTCTAATGATGCCTCTCCTGTAAGTGGATTAGCCAATATTATAGCAACAGGATCATTATTCTCCTCTCCAACAGTAATGTTTACAGGAATCGATGTTCTTGTATTTCCAGCATCATCCGTAGCAACAGCAGTTAATACATAACTTCCTTCCGCAACATTATTCCAAATGACTGCATACGGTTCACTATTATCTACACCCAAGCTGATACCATTCTGGAAAAACTCTACCGATGCCACTACATTGTCATCCGCTGCGTTGGCCTGAATGGTAATATCACTACCAGGCGTAAAAACGGCATTGTTAGCTGGAGACTCAATGCTTACTGTAGGAGAAGCATCACCACCATCACCAAAGAAGAAACCATACTCTGCATTGGCCAGGGCAATTTCTATCAGCGCCCATGACCTGTGGTATCTGGTTTCGTAAGGCTGACCGCTCTCGTAACTGCTTTGCAGCTTCTGAAAGTCAGGGTCATTTTTATATTTGCTGCGGATATCAAGAAAAGTGATGCCACTTTCTATAACATCTCCATTAGGCATGGTTCCGTTAAAAGATTCAGGAACATAGACTTCCTGCTCGAAGAACCTGACATAATCTCCTCTTTCTTCGGGAGAAGCAAGGCCTTTTTCATCACGGAAGTTATTCCACATTCTGTCCAATATCTCCTTGGCAAGTACTTTTGATTCCTCATCGATCACTTCGTATTTCTCCGTAGCTGCGGCATAATAAATTAAAGCTTTGGCAAAGGATGCGGCGATTCCTAAATCTTGGTTATAACCGGTTACTGTTACTCTTAAGTTACTATTAGCTCCCGGGTTGTCAGGGTTCCATGTATCCGGCTCACCGCTCCATTCCAGTTCAGCAGGGATTTGAAAAGTACTACCTGTTAACTGAACATGCTCTTTTACCCAAGGCACCCAGTTATCCATCAACTCCTTGGCTCTTGGGTCGTTGGACAGGTAGTAGTATTCAGCCACCCGCTCCATAGACCATGCCTGCCATCCTCCCCAGGTATTGCTTCCGGGATCATGGTACACGGGTTGATCATCATAGGCCATTCCGTAGAAAGTTGATTTTCCTGCCGGATATGGGCTGTAGTCTCCGTTCCAACTGTTAGTAGCTCCACCTGCAATGGCGCCATCAGCTGATTGTAGGTAGCGATAGAATTCAAGCTGACGATCCAAACTAGTTCCGAAATCTCTGGCTCCGTTTTGAGATGCCGGCTTTAAATCATCATAGGCTGTCAAAGCCCAGGCTGCAACCGGGTTTTGATATCCAAAGTGGCAATGACTTGATCCTATTCTCCATGCCCAGGTTCCAGAAGTAGAAATAGAGCCGCCCCACGCATAGTACCACGACATCAGGTAATGTGCACTTTCATAACCAGAAGCTGAAGCATCCGGACTTTGCGCACCCAGCGGTTTGAAGTATTTGTCAAACATGGCCAACCGGGTAAAATCACCCATTTTGCTGGCATCATTTAGTGGAATGATTGAGTTAGGGTTCAAATCCTGCTCTTTTGCCCACTCAGCTGCCCAATACATGGCCTGCACTACTCTGGCGTCTGCATCCGGCGCATTGGTATACCTCCACTGTTGTGCATAGTTCTGGTCGAGGGTAAATAAAGGCAAATAACCTTTGTCGCTTCCCCAGTTGAACGCTTCCCAAGAGGGCTGGGGAACTGTTTCCCAAACAGACTCCTGCTCCCCTCTCTGGAAGGTGTTGATGAAAGACGGGGTGGTAACGCCGTCACCTCTTGTTCCATAACCATAAAAGTTATCGCAGTCTAGCAACCAGTGCATGCCATAGACTTCCGGACCATAGGCAGCCGTCAAATCAGGCGATACAGGGTCACTCCCAACGGGTGTGTTAAACTGCAATGGTGATGGATAGTAACTAGGTTCGGGGAATTCCGGCGCATAGGTAGCAGGACTTGAAGCATTGTAAGCACTGTTAGTGGGCTGGTCCTCTTTTGAAGGAATAATATGATCCTCCATTTTCCCCCATGCCTGATTCAAGGGCTGCCAGTCTCCACTGATCCTGCCATGCATGGCCTCAAGCCAGATCCAGTAAGAATATAATTCGCTGGTAGATTCATGCCCATGATCAGGAGCTTCTACAATCAAGGTTTCTACTGAGTGGTAGGGAGCTCCGTCGGGGCTAAAATAGCCGTTGGCAGGATCGTAAAACTCTCCTCTTAACTCTTTAAACCTATCAATGTACACGTTCTGCGCACTGACATAGGAACACCATGCCAGCATCAACAAAAAAAGCATCGGTAATTTTAAATTTGTCTTCATAGAAGTAAGGGTTTGGTTATAGTTGATTAATCGATTACATTCCATATTAAAAAAGGGGATAGTGGGAGTAAATTCATTTCCGTGATATATCCCACCGTCAATGTTCGGAATATGCATCTCACAGAAAGTAGCTGGTATTGAGTCCCCAAAAACAAGAATCTGTTTTCACCAGACTCTTACTCGAGCTTTTCCCAAAGAAATCACTAATTAAATTCACCTGTTGGCACTATAGTCTCAAAGTTCTGGAGTATTGTCTGCCATAAAAAACCATTTAAACAGGCATAAAAGGGGGCTTTCTACCTTACCTTTTTAGTTTGGAACGCATACATGGGATGAAAATTAAAACCGCGACATTTACATCAAAACAGCGGGGTGATTATATCACGGTCAGACTTAGTAAGATTGTAAAAGCGGAGAAAACTTACTGTTCATCACAAGATTATCATCGGAACAAATGCTGTTTCATCAAGGAAATGATTTGAACAAGCTAAGGAGTGGCAGAAAATTTGAGGGAACCTCTTGCCTGAATGTTATTATTGGAATATAGTCTCATTTGTGGTTCAAGCTTAGGCCATAGTCATCGATCTGGACCGAATAAACAATTGTACAATCAAGCTTTCTTAACTCTATCTTTAATGAGTCTACAAAATTCATTTCCAAGGATATTAGCTTCCTTTGAAAACTTCTCTTCCAATTGAAAATTTAACACTCGATACTCATTTATACCATTGCAAATTAATAACTCCACAATCCTAAATTTGGACCCTGACCCTGGCAGTGATTTCAATTGAACACACTCAGTTCTTAAATGCATTTTTACTTTAAGATCAGCAGCCTTCTTTTTTTGAAATCGTTTCGAAATTCAATATTCTCCTTAGTTATCAAAAGATAGTCTGAAGCTTGTTTTAACATGATCAATACTGAAAATCCCGCAATTCCGAATCCAAGGCACGCCCCTATTATTATTTCTATATAATTGTGAGAATAGGCGATTGTCAAGATTCCTACGAACACTCCAATTAAAAACAACAGAAGCAATCCAATTCTTGGCTTATCACACAGATCGAGGTTAGACCTTACCTGCAATCTAGCAGTGGTATTGTTTATTTGTAATCCTGCAAGTTCGCAAGTGGCATAAATATCAAATTTCTTTTCTTGCTCTACTTTTTTTGACATTCTGGATACAGGGGATTGAATACAGGAAAATCCTTGAGACCAAGGAAAGCTAAAAATGCCCCTCCTATAATGTATGTTCGTAATTTATCGTCCTTCATTTTAATCCAAACTATAAAATTTTGATAATCAAAACATAGTCTGGATAAATTAAGAGGGAACTTAATAATATAAAATAGTTACCGCTACTTTCTTGCTAGTTGCAGGCTTTCCTAAAGTCTATGCAAAATCAGGAGATTGCTTTGTCATTCTCCCCTCTCTTCACACCATGAAGACCAGAAACCGTCATCGCAGATTATCTACCTCAAGAGCTTTCCGCTTATAGCGCTTATTGATAACCGGGTAAACCAAGACTGAAGCAAGAATAATTAGCGTTCCCCAATAAAAGCCTGGCTCCATTTTTTCCTTTTCTCCAAAAATGAGTACGGCCAGGATAATACCATAAACAGGCTCAAGGTTAACCGTAAGGTTAACCACAAAGGCTGATATCCTTTTCATAAGTTCTACTGACACGGAGAATGCGTAAACTGTGCAAATCAAGGCCAGTATGGAAAGGTAAAGCCAATCCATAGCTGTAGGTACCAAGTGTAGCTGCCCATCTGATGCAAAGTGAGTCATATAGACCGGAAAAAATAACGAGGTGCCCAGAAATGCACCAAGCATTTCATAAAAGGTGATCATATAAGGTCCGTGTTTCTTTGTCAGTTGCCCATTAATCACAGAAAACAGGGCTGACAGCATAGCAGAAACCACTGCCATCAGTAATCCAAGGGCGTGGTTGAACTGAAATCTAAAAATAATATACAGGCCTACAATAACTACTAAGCCAAGAACAACTTCAAAGATCTTGATCTTTCTCTTGTTCACCCAAGGTTCAACAAAACTGGTCCACAAAGAGCAGGTGGCCATACCCGCCAAACAAACAGAAGCTGTGGAAACTCTTGCCGCTGCGAAGAAAAGTATCCAATGAGCTGCAATAATAAAACCGGTACCCAGGATTTTAAGTACTTCTTTGTACCCAAGTTGAAAGTTATGCCTTCTGAAATGTAGCATAACTCCTAGTGCCATAAAGGCCAGCATGGTACGGTACCAAACTATTTCAACCGAAGGAATAGAAATAAGAAGTCCAAGAATAGCCGTAAACCCCCAAATCCACACAATAAAGTGTAAGGTGACATAATCTTTTGTGGTAGCAGTCATTACCTGGGTACGTATTTATACATCAAAAGTGAAATTCCTCCAAATAGAATATTAGGAATCCATACCGAAAATGCAGGATTCATACTTCCCGCCTCGGCAATGGTCTTGGTCATGATAAAGAACAAAATATAAAGGAAAGATAAAAAGAACCCCAGGGCAATCTGGAACCCTGCCCCACCTCGTGTTTTCCTTGCTGATACGATTACTCCCATGAAGGTCAGTATTAAAACTGCAAACGGCGAAGTAAAACGGGTGTATTTTTCTACTTCAAAAACCTCCACATTGCTGGCCCCCCGCAATCTGAGCTTATCAATTTGTTCGTTGAGTTCATCAATGGTCATGGCATCCTGACTGCGATAGTCATTATCAAATTCACTAGGATGTATAGCCAGTGTTGTATCTATTTCTTTGCCCTCTTCAATTTTTTCAACATCACCGGTTATGCTATGCTTACGCCAATTGCTCAGCACCCACTTCGATTTATCCTCATCCCATTTGATCCGCGACGCCGAAAGTTTCTCTAAAAGTCTGGTTCCGTCAACCTTCTCCAAGGTAAAATCATACCCCATCTCTGTCTGGTTATTATAACTCCTGATATAGAGATAGGTATTGGGTGCCACCTGTATGTGGTAGTTAGTTTTATCAAAGTAAAATTTGCTCTTAAGGTACTCCACTTCAAAAGCCACCCTGGATTTATTAGAGTTAGGTATTACCCATCCTGTAAGCACAAAACTGGTAACAGCAATCATGGTAGATCCGATCAGGTAGGGTAGCAACATTCTTTTAAAGGAAACACCGCTACTCAGTATAGCCACTATTTCAGTGTGCCCGGCCATTTGGGCTGTAACAAATACTGTAGCAATAAAAACAGTTAGTGGGGTAATAAAATTGGCTATCCATGGAATAAAATCCAGATAGTAACCCAGGATTTGTGGTGTTTGCAAACCCGCATCCGCAAATTTATCCGTCTTCTCTGTGATATCAATCACCAGAATAATGGATACAATAATGAGAACTGTAAAGATAAAAGCCCCTAAAAACTTCTTAAGTATGTACTTATCTATTAACTTCATTTAGAGTCGTTGAGAAACCTTGCTGACCATTTTGTTTTTCCATTGACTGAAAGTGCCCGCTTCTATTTGTGTTCGAGCCTCTCCTACCAGCCATAGATAAAAACTTAGGTTATGTATGCTAGCAATTTGCGCGCCTAAAATTTCCTTGCTCATGATCAGATGTCTAAGATAAGCTTTTGAATAAAAATTATCGACATATCCAGGCAAAACTGGGTCGATCGGAGAAAAGTCTCTATCCCACTTTTTATTTTTTATATTAATGATACCTTCCGATGTAAACAGCATGCCATTCCGGGCATTTCGGGTAGGCATCACACAGTCAAACATATCTATACCTAAAGCAATACACTCCAGGATGTTGGCAGGCGTACCTACTCCCATCAGGTAACGTGGCTTATCTAACGGCAAAATATTACAAACATGATCCGTCATTTCATACATCATTTCCGCCGGTTCACCTACAGACAAACCTCCAATAGCATTACCATCACGTTCAAACGATGCTATAGCCTCAGCAGACTGTGTACGCAGGTCTTTGTAAACACTGCCCTGCACTATCGGGAATAATGTTTGACTATATCCATATTTACCTTCAGTTTTGTCAAAATGCTCGCAGCAGCGTTTCAACCAGCGATGCGTCATATGCATGGATTTCTCAGCATAGTCGTATTCACAGGGGTAAGGTGTACATTCATCAAAAGCCATGATGATATCTGCCCCTATGGTCCGCTGAATATCCATTACTGCCTCTGGTGAAAACATATGCCTTGAGCCATCGATATGCGACTGAAAGGTTACTCCTTCTTCTTTTATTTTACGTGTATCGGCCAATGAGTAGACCTGGTACCCTCCACTATCCGTAAGAATAGGCCTGTCCCACCCATTAAATTTATGTAAACCTCCTGCTTCCTCAAGAATGTCAAGCCCTGGCCTAAGGTATAAATGATAAGTATTTCCTAATATGATCTGGGCTTTGATATCTTCCTTCAGCTCTCGTTGATGTACCGCTTTAACAGAACCTGCTGTACCTACCGGCATAAAAATAGGAGTCTTGATGTCTCCATGGTCAGTGGTTATAGTACCTGTTCTTGCTTTGCTCCCAGGATCTTTTGACTCTAGCTTAAAATTCATTTTTTACCTTTAATAAATGGCCTGCAAAAATAAGGGGAATATTACAAATGCCACTAAGGTTTAGTATTTTACTCAGTATTGAAATTTATGGACATAGGTTCCAGGGCTGCATACCTCATGGTTTTATTCCCCCAGCATGGCTTTAAGTAAAATAAAAATCAATGACCTAAACCCGGTCTTCCACAATCAGACACCTTCCTGCAAACCGAAAAGGCAGGTTAAATTAAAGAGCAACGTTTATATTTTATTAGTATTGATTCTTCATAGTACTGGCAAACCTCACCTAAATTCACTATTTTACATACATGAATATAGGTCGCAAACTAGGCTTTTTTACTGCTTTTATACTGCCTGCATGGATACTGCTGGGCTACACTCTGGGAGGATGGGGAAATTTCATTACCATGCTTCATGTATTTATTTTAATGCCATTAATTGACCAATCCGTAGGGATTAATACTCAAAATATACCTAAAGAGAAGGTTAAGGCGGTATCCAACGAATTTTATTATCGTTTTGTAACATACATCTGGACCTGGTTCCAACTGGCCTTTCTTCTCTGGGGCATCTATGTAGTAACTTTCGGCAACATCAACACTCCTTTAGAATGGATCGGTTTCACTTTAAGTTTTGCCTTAGTTACTGGTGGCATCGGTATAACCGTAGCTCATGAGCTGGGTCACAAAAAATCCCCTTTAGAGCGATTTTATAGCAAACTACTGCTGATGACAGTCTGCTATATGCATTTCTATATAGAACATAATAAAGGCCATCATGTACATGTGGCAACTCCTGAAGATCCTGCCACGGCTCACAAAAATGAAACCTTCTACGCTTTTTGGGTAAGATCCGTTTTTATGGGCTATACCCATGCCTGGAAAATTGAAAATGACAGGTTGCGACGTAAAGGTAAAAAACCGCTGAGTCTGGATAACAGCATGATCTGGTTTGCTGTGCTGCCTATCTTGTTTTGCGCAGCAATTACTTTCGTTCTTAGCGCCTATGCAGGTTACTTCACCTGGCAGGTACCTGTGTTTTTCTTCGCACAAAGTTTCTTTGCCTTTAGCCTGCTTGAACTGGTCAACTATGTAGAGCATTACGGTATCCAGCGCAAAGAGATTTCCGAAGGCAGGTACGAAAGGGTAACTCCTATTCACTCGTGGAATGCCAGCCATCTCATCAGTAACTTCTTTCTTTTTCAGTTACAGCGTCACTCTGACCACCATGCCAATGCCATTAAAAGATACCAGGTACTGGACCATTACGATGAAAGCCCGCAATTGCCGGCCGGCTACCCTACTATGATCATCATTGCACTGGTTCCTCCGCTATGGTTCAGCATGATGAATAAAAGGCTGGAAAAGTGGCACTCATCGCATGACCTGCAAGCTGCATAAGCCTATAAGTCACTTCACCTTATTGTATCTCTTCATGATATCTACGACCTGCCCTACGGGCAGCGCCTTGATGGTATGACTATCTCTACCTTCAGTAGTTTCTGCCGCAAACAGTGAATTCAAGATGGCTTCCTCTGTAGCTTCAATGGTTGCCAGAAACAATGGACTCATGGCCTCATTAGACAGCACCTCACTTTTGTAAAACATGGACTCCTCCGAATTGGGCACAAAGTTATCTTTTGCTGTTGACACGGCGATTACATAGTCGCCACTACCATTTGAGGCTATTCCTCCTGTTTTAGCAAGGCCTAACATAGCCCTTTTTGCCAACCGCTTCAGGTTACGCGATGAAAGTGGAGCATCTGTCATGACTACGATCATACATGATCCGTCAGCTTCATTAAGAAGCTCCTCCATAAAAGGATAATTATTAAGCTCCTGACCTATGGGAACACCATTGATCTCCAAAACACCTCCAAAATTGGTTTGTACTAACACGCCAACAGTATAACCTCCTTTAGCCTTTGGAACCACTCTTGAAGATGTACCTATACCTCCTTTATAACCAAAACATATGGTTCCTGTACCTGCACCAATATTTCCCTCTGTTACTTTACCTGACTTAGCACTTTTAATGGCCTCGAGTATGTGTTCCTGGGTAATATGCCTACCACGAATATCATTTAGCCAACTATCGTTTGTCTCTCCCACAATAGCGTTTACTGATCTTACCTCTTCATTCCCCGGCTGATTGAGGGTATAAGTAATCAGCCCTTCAGCAGCGGCAGGCACGCTAAGTGTATTCGTTAAAATAATGGGTGTTTCTATGTTTCCTAGTTCCTCTACCTGGCTGTATCCGGCTAGTTTACCAAAGCCATTGCCAATATACATCGCTGCTGGCGCCTTCATTTGATAAATATTACCTTCATGAGGTATTATTGCTGTTACGCCAGTCCTGATGTTGTCGCCTTTTACCACTGTGGTGTGGCCGACTTTTACTCCGGCAACATCAGTTATAGCGTTATTCTGACCGGTTTTTAAAACACCGATCTTTATTCCGTAATCTCTTAATCGTTTGGTTTGTGAATTAACATGCATCAGTACAGTTACAGTCAATATTAGGGTTAATATACTTTTTTTCATGGTTTTACGGCGTTGCCGTTTCACTAACGGCTAAGATTGATTTTATTAATGATGGCTGGCAAGGTAATTAGACAAGGCTATGAAAACAAGCCCAAATCAACGTGGGTGAATGCCTCAACTCCCATAAAATTTTTAACCCACTGATTTTTAAACCAATACACACATTTTAAATTCAAAGTTTTTATTTCCTCGTGGGGATGTGAAGCGACAGGGAGATTGCTCCCTCGGCCGTCGCAATGACGGTGTATTTTTTACTAGCTGTAATCATGAGGAGGTATGACGACGTGATCTCCCTGATTATGACGACGAATTTTTAGTGAGGTTCTCATTTACGCAATCTTACAGCAAAAAAAGCCTTACCAAACATCAAAGCTCGGTAAGGCTAAGTCTCAAACCTGTGATATAAACTTAGTGGCTCTCTTCGCAGCTACAACCTACGGTCATATAGCTTTCTCCAGCCTCATGCCAATCAAACGCCTGATTGTACTTATTATTTTCCCAGTAGAACTTAGTTCTTTTTTCCTCTCTATTTCCGATCTCGTTCATGGTAGCGGCATCATAGAGCCTGCCATTCACCATGGTATAAACTACTGAGTTACTATTTTGAATATCTTCCAGTGGGTTTTTATCCAGCACCACAAGGTCTGCCAGCTTGCCGGCTTTCAACGACCCAATCTGATCATCCATACCCAGATAGTTAGCACCATTGATTGTGGCTGCTTTCAAGGCTTCCATATTAGTCATTCCACCTTGTTGTAGCATCCATAGCTCCCAGTGGGCACCTAACCCCTGAAGCTGTCCATGGGCACCCAAATTAACCTTTACCCCTGCGTCAGTCAGGGCTTTAGCTGTTTTAGAAACCAGAATGTGTCCATTCTCATACTCCTTGTCAGGAACCATGGTTCTGTGTCTTGACCTCGAGTCAACAACCCCTCTTGGGTAGAAGGTCAACAACCTTTCATTTTCCCAAACATTGGTTTTCTGATACCAGAAGTACTCACCATTCAAACCACCGTAATTAACAATAAGTGTTGGTGTATAGCCTGTTTTACTATTTCCCCAAAGCGTTTCAACATCTTTGTAAACCGGGGCTACAGGTATATTGTGCTCAATTCCTGTATGACCATCCATAATCATGGTCATGTTGTGGTAGAAAGTCGAACCGCCTTCCGGCACAACCAGCATGTTAAGCTCTCTTGCTGCCTGAATTACCTGTTGACGCTGATCCCTGCGCGGTTGATTATAGCTTTTAACCGAGAACGCACCAAATGCTTTAGTTCTTCTTAATGCCGACCTAGCATCATCAATACTATTAATTGTTGCTTTAAAGTCGCCGTCTGCTCCATAAAGTATGATACCTGTGGAATACAACCTCGGCCCATGCATCTGACCTGATTTAATGAGTTCAGACATCGCAAATATAGTGGTAGTATTGGCCGAAGGGTCATGTGCCGTAGTTACTCCATAGGCCAGATTTGCATAAAAAGGCCAGTGCTTTTGAGGCAACACACCGTAGCTAAATGCTCCTACGTGAGCATGAACATCCACTATACCCGGTATAATAGTTTTGCCCGCAACATCGTATACCTTAGCATTAGCAGGCACCGTTATTTCTCCGGTCTTACCTATAGCCTCAATCTTGTTATTTTTCACTATTATAGTACCGTCCTCAATCACCTCATCACCTTCCATTGTGATTATTCTGGCTCCTTTAAACACAACAGTACCCTGAGGCTTATAGGCATCAGCTACAAGGCCTACTTTCAACCCTACCGTATCTACAGGAGGTATGCTGTCGGGAGAACCTTCAAGGAAGGTAAAACGCTCTTTAATATCATTGGTAAAATACTCCTCGCCCAGCGTCCAGTGAATCTTTCTACTGTCTGCAGACCAATGAAGGTTGATACCGGCATCTCGGGTAATAGGTGATACAGGGAAAGCCGTTGTTTTATCATCCAGATCTATGGTCTGTCCCGTGTGAGGCATTGGAGCAATATATGCCTTATGCAGGTTTATAAAAGCTACCCATTTGTTATCAGGGCTGGGCACCAGTCTGTTGGCATATTTTGACTTTAACAAAGTTCTTTCATCCTCACCATTCAGGTCAACGCTTTTAAGTTCTTTAGTAAGGTTTCCGAAGAAGTATCCACCAGTCTGAAAGAATATTCGTTCCCCATCAGCACTGTAGCTAGGATATTCTCCCTGCTCCACCACAAGCTTAGCCTTGCCTCCGCTGGCAGAAACCCTGTATATTCCTGCATTTTTATCAAATGTACCCCCCAACACACTGTTTCCTGACTCCTTTACATAAGCGATCTCTTTACCATCAGGGGAATAGGCCGGGCTTCTGAAAATACCTTTTTCTGATGTTACCTTAACAGGCTGTGCTTTTCTGCTCTTCAGGCTAATTTTTTGAACTGCGCCCATTCCTTCATCACTCCAACTCACATATACTACTTCGCTACCATCGGGAGAAAAAGAAGGTTCAAACTCGAAATCAGACGAGGAGGTTAATCTTTGTGGCTTGCCATCAGGCAGTTCTTTTTTGTAAATATGTCCAAGCGCATTGAACACCAAAGTTTTACCATCAGGTGAGGTCACTGCATTACGAATTACTTTGGCACTGAACTTATCAGGAGCCACTTCATTTCTAAATTTAAGAGCCTCTGCGATCTTCAATTTCGCATTAACTGTAAAAGGCACATCTGTTACGGTAAGATTCGCTACATCAATTTTATTGATTCTCCCGCCTGACCAGATATAAATAAACTTATTATCCGGACTCCAGCTAAAGTTGGGGTAAACACCAAATATCGCCCACGCTTCCTGCTGGTCTTTATTCAGTTGATCATGAACAGGCCATTCCTCACCAGTTTTTAGATCGTGTATAAATAATACAGACTTTTCTCTGACCCTTTTAATAAATGCAAGTTTTGAACCGTCTCTGGATACCTGAGGCCTTGCAGCACCACCCGGGCCTCCGGTAATAGTTTTAACAGATCCATCAGTAAAATCATATCGCTGAATCACATAGATTTGGCTGTTCGGATCTTTATTATACTTAAAGTACCCACCTGGATACATATCTTCACTATAATACAAATATTTACCATCAGCAGACGCTGATGGCTCATTAACATCCTGCTGATCATTTTTTCGAGTTGTCAACTGTAGCCCACTCCCTCCGGTAACATGGTACATCCACATCTCCCCTGCTCCTAATGATCGCTGAGACGTAAAGTGCTTTCTGGCAATAATGTAGTTCCCATCAGCGGCCCAAACTGCATTATTCAACAACCGAAAACTTTCTTTGGTCAGTTGTTTAGCATTACTACCATCACGATCCATGATCCAAATATTGTCCCCTCCACCTGCATCACTGGTAAAGGATATTTTCTTACCATCCGGGCTAAACCTGGGCTGGATTTCAAATGGAAGACCTGACCTCAAAACCCTGGCCTCACCTCCGGTTACCGGCATAATGTAAATATCACCCAAGAGGTCAAAAACAATCTCATTCCCATCAGGACTCACATCCAGATTCATCCAGGTTCCCTTATCCGTTTTTAGATCAACTTCTTTAAAGTTCCAGTCTCCGTGCGGATCAGCAACTTTCCACTCTTCTTTTTTCTGTGCATTAACTACTGATGCAATTACAAGGAATACCCCTACTAGCAGGTGTTTTTTCATTGTTGTATTATTTATTCCTAATTCTAATTTTAAATTCTCAATTCTACTCACACTCTACAGGCACATCAGAGCCCAGCTCTTTAGCCTTTTCCCAATCTTCAGCAGCCTCCTGAGTTTTTCCTATGATACATTTGATGCTGCCTCTGTTTATCAACGCCAAAGCATAATCGGGTCTAAGCTTTATAGCTTCGTCAAATGCAGCGATGGCTTCTTCGAATTGGTTGAGTACAAAATAGGCGTACCCTTTTTCATAATAAGCCTCAGGATACTCCGGCTTGATCTCCAAGGCCCTGTTATAAGCTGTGATAGCTTCCCAATTCTCTCCAACCTGCGATCTACATACTCCCATAAGGTAATAAGCCTCAGGATTTTCAGGATCACGCCGCAACGCCTGATTGAAAAAGTCAATTGCCGAACGGTAATCACCAGACTCATATTCCTGATAACCAATATCTACCAGTTCAGAAACTTTTTGCTGGTCTTGACATATACCGGAAGAGAAGGCAAAAACTGCCATTAAGGCTACAAAAAGTGTTTTCATAGCTGCCAAATTAAGTGTTTTCAAAATGTATTGATAAAAAATAGTGACTTTTTACACTAGTGGTAGTCTAAACAAAAAAATGCAGATAACGTTAATAAATTAACTTATTACTTGCGAATAAAAAATAAAGTTACATACTTTGGGCTTTCGATGAAAAATTCAGCCACATATACACCCGTTCTTAACGTAGCAGCCGTTGCGGCAGCCGCGGTGTATGCTCCTGTGGCCAGGATTAGGGCAGCCAGGCCCCTTGCGGGTATATAATCTTTTAGCGGTGGTACGTCCACTGCATCCTCCAATCAATCTTATTCTCAATTAATCAAAGGCCGAAAGGCTCACATTCTTAAATTATTTCCTGCAATGTCGGAAATTAAAATTACCATAGCTGGTGAAGCGCATGTGCACTTTGCCGAAGAAATTTGCTCTATGATGGAGCAAGCCGCCCAACAACGTGGCACTGGTATTGCCAAACGCTCCCATCTCTATGTAAGTGCTAAAATGATGGAAGGAAAGGCTGTTATTGCCATATCAGATAATACCCCCGTTGGTTTCTGCTACATCGAAACCTGGGGACATGGCAAGCATGTAGCTAACTCAGGGCTAGTCGTGCACCCTGACTTTCGCAATACAGGATTGGCCCGAGACATAAAAGCCGAGATCTTCAAGCTTTCAAGAAAGAAATTTCCAGAAGCAAGGATTTTTGGTATCACTACCAGCCTCGCTGTAATGAAGATTAACTCTGATCTGGGCTATAAACCGGTAACTTTTTCTGAATTAACAACAGACGAAGATTTCTGGAAGGGATGCCAGAGTTGCCGAAATTATGACATCCTAACCCGTACCAACAGGTCACATTGCCTTTGTACAGGTATGATGTTCGACCCGAGCAAACCCGCTAAACCAGCTAACAAAAAGCTCAACAAAGAGGAGCAATGGGAAAGGTTTAAGCGATTTATGAAGTTTCAGGGCATTAAGGAAGGAGCTGACCGTTTGCGTCAAAAAATCAAAAACAAATCTGGTAATCTCAAAATCAATAAATCATCATGGCTGTCAAAAATATCGTTGTTTTAGCTTTTAGCGGAGGGTTAGATACCTCTTACTGTGTTAAGTACCTGAAGCATGACCTTAACATGGAGATTCATTCCGTTCTGGTCAATACTGGAGGATTCAGCCAGGAAGAACTTAAGTCGGTAGAAGATCACGCTTATAAACTGGGCGTGACACAACATAAAACCATTGATGTTGTTGATGAATTTTATGCAAAAGCCATCAAGTACCTCATTTTTGGTAATGTTTTAAAAAACAACACTTACCCACTATCTGTAAGTGCTGAGCGTGTATTTCAGGCTATTGCCATTGCCGAGTATGCTAAAGAGGTGAATGCCTCGCACATCGCACACGGAAGCACTGGTGCTGGCAACGATCAGGTACGATTTGACCTGGTATTTAACATCATGGTACCTAATGCTCAGATCATAACTCCTATACGGGATCAGCAGCTTTCCCGCCAGGCTGAAATAGAATACTTGAAGTCACACGGCGTGGAAATGAACTGGGAAAAGGCAAAATACTCTATCAATAAAGGGTTATGGGGCACAAGTGTCGGAGGTGCTGAAACACTGACCTCTAAAGAAGCTCTCCCTGAACAGGCTTATCCCAGCCAGTTGAAAAAAAGTGAGGCTTGCCAAATCACTCTGAGCTTCGAAAAAGGCGAGATCACTAGTATTGACGGAGAGTCGATCAAACCAGTGGATGCGATAATAAAGCTAAACGAACTGGGTAATGAGTATGCTATTGGGCGAGACATTCATGTTGGTGATACGATCATCGGTATCAAAGGCCGTGTAGGGTTTGAGGCCGCAGCTCCTCTAATGCTCATTAAGGCACATCACCTGCTGGAAAAGCATGTGCTTACCAAATGGCAACAGCACTGGAAGGAACAATTGGCTAGCTGGTATGGTATGATGATGCACGAAGGACAATACCTTGACCCTGTCATGCGAAATATAGAGAAGTTCATAGAGGATACTCAGGAAAATGTAACGGGTAAGGTTTATTTAACATTGGCTCCATACCATTTTCAAATAACAGGCATTGAGTCTGAACATGACCTGATGAACTCCAAGTTTGGACACTACGGTGAAATGAACAGCGGATGGACTGGCGAGGATGTAAAAGGCTTCACTAAAATATTGGCGAACCAGACGAAGATCTATTATGCTGTAAACAAACAGGCCGAAGTAGAGGCCACTTAATTTAAAATTTAAATAGCAGCCGTCACCCTGGACGTAATTCCAGGACACTTAGCAAGGCCATATGCCGGTCTAATCAAATTTGGAATGACGAGCCATATTTAAGAATAACCAAAAGATAAAATGATAAAAACAGGAATTATAGGTGGAGCAGGATATACAGCAGGGGAGCTGCTGCGCATACTGATACACCACCCTGAAGTTGAAATAAGTTTTGTTCAAAGCTCCAGTCAAAGCGGTAAACCTGTCAGCAGCATCCATGACGACCTGATCGGAGAAACTGATTTGGTTTTCAGCGATGCTATGGCTCAGGCAGATGTCATTTTCCTTTGTCAAGGGCATGGAAAATCATACGCATGGGTTGAAGAAAATGATCTGAATAGCTCCACACGCATTATAGACCTAAGTCAGGACTTTCGCCATCAGGCAAAGGCCACTTATGGTGACCGTAACTTTATATACGGGCTGCCTGAATTAAATAAAAGTAGAATTGAATCAGCTCAGAATATAGCTAATCCTGGTTGCTTTGCAACTGCTATTCAACTGGCTCTGCTACCATTGGCTGACTTCGGCCTGATCAAAGACGAAGTTCATGTACACGCTATTACCGGGTCAACTGGCGCAGGTCAGGCTCCAGGCGGAACAACACATTTTAGCTGGAGAAATGATAATGTTTCTGTTTACAAAGTATTTAAACATCAACACCTCACAGAAATAAAAGAGAGTATTGAGAGTCTTCAATCCGGGTTTGGGCAGGACATTAATTTCATTCCAGTGCGAGGTAACTTCAGCCGGGGAATATTCGCAACCGCTTACACCCACTTTGAAGGCTCCCTGGAAGACGCACAAAAGCTTTACAAAGACTTCTACCGTGAAGCAGTATTTACAAAGGTGGTTGAATCACCCGTTCATCTCAAGCAGGTAGTCAACACCAACAACTGCCTGATTCAACTTGAGAAGCATGGAAACAAGCTGCTGATCACAAGTATTATAGACAATTTATTAAAGGGGGCTTCCGGACAGGCCGTTCAAAATATGAACCTGATGTTTAGCCTGGATCAAAGCCTTGGACTCAAATTAAAAGCAAACGCATTCTAATCATGAAATGACCGTAAAACTAAGCTATACGAACCGATATGAATATCAAACTTCTTTTTTGATCACAGAGCAGAATTTGGCCACTTTGGTTATTCCAGTGGCCCTTAGAAATTAACTATATACACATGAAACAACAAACAATAGCCATTTTAGGAGCGGGCAACCTTGGTCTTGCTATTTACAAAGGACTGAAAAAAAGTGGTTTGCTGGAAACCAATAAACTGATACTCACACGACGAGACATCAGCGGCTTAATTGGTATCAAGGACCCTTCTGTAACCATAACCACAGAAAACCCTAAAGCTGTGAGCGAAGCGGATATTGTCATTCTTGCCGTCCAGCCCAAACAACTAAAAGGATTATTACAAGAGGTAAGCCCGGTTTTGGACCCAGACAAACACATGTTAATCTCTGTAATTACAGCGGTGACCATCGCTGAAATGGAAGCCTCACTCCCCGGTAAATTTCCCATCATCCGGGCTATGCCAAACACGGCTATTGCAGTACTGCAATCTATGACCTGTATTGCCTACAATGAACTGGGAAAGGAAAAGACAGGTATGGTTGAAACTATCTTCAACTGTGTAGGCAAAACTCTGGTCATTCAAGAAGAACTCATGCAGTCTGCCACGGTAGTTTGTGCCAGTGGCATTGCTTTCTGGATGCGCTTCATCCGGGCTACTACGCAAGGAGGAGTACAATTGGGCTTCGATGCTGAATATGCTCAGGAGATAGCTGTTCAAACCTGTTTGGGCGCAGCAAGCCTTCTCGGCGAGAACGGTGGTAGTCACCCTGAAACGGAGATTGATAAGGTAACAACACCTCAAGGCTGCACTATCTCTGGCCTGAATGAAATGGAACATAATGGGCTTAGTTCGGCATTGATCAAGGGACTGGTGAAATCCTATGAAAGGATCAATAAAATGAAGGAAACATCAAAATAAGAACGAATAAACATTGAAAAATAAAATACTACAGGGAACACCCTCTGTCCCGACAGAAAAAATCAGAACACCTTCCTCAAGGGAGGATTAGGGCATAAAAGGATTTAAAGTGTGCAACTAATAAAGGGCTGTATTTGAATGATTGATAGCAATGTCCCAAAATGTCTCCTTAAGGGGGCTACAGGGGTGTTCTCCGAACAGAAACTCAAGAGATACCATTTATAAGACAAAAGAAAAAGAATTTATTAACCATTTAAACAAAAAGATGAACTACAAAAATCATCCATGACTAAATAACAATTATGAAACTATTTAAGGTATACCCCCAGCTTGACCTCGAGCTTACGAAAGCTCAGGGATGCTACATTTATGACAGATCCGGCGCTCAGTATCTTGACCTCTACGGAGGACATGCGGTGATCTCGGTCGGTCATACGCACCCCCATTATGTTAAACGTATAAAGGAACAACTGGACGCAATAGCCTACTACTCCAATGCCGTAATTAACCCTGTTCAACACAGCCTTTTGGATAAGCTGGGTAAAATATCAGGATATGATGCATACCAGTTATTTTTATGTAACTCAGGAGCAGAAGCCATCGAAAATGCCTTAAAAATAGCCTCTTTCCATACTCAAAAGGATAAGCTTGTTGCTTTCAACAAGTCCTTTCATGGTCGTACTTCAAGAGCGCTTTCTGTAACGGACAACGATAAATACCGTTCGCGGCTTGACAAGTACAGCAATGTGCAGTTTCTGGAAATGAACCTTAATGCTGTTGAATCTGCCTTAAAAAACCAAGATGTCTGCGCCGTGTTGATAGAAGGCATTCAGGGACTGGCCGGTATTTACATGCCTGAGGCCGATTTCCTTCCGGGACTAAAGCAACTTTGTGAAAAGTATGGCGCTTTACTGGTTGTGGATGAAATACAGTCCGGTTATGGCCGCAGTGGAAAATTCTTTGCACACCAACATGCTGATGTGCAACCTGACCTGATCACAGTAGCCAAGGGTATGGCCAACGGTTTTCCTATGGGCGGCGTACTCATCAGTCCGAAAATTGAGGGTTGGTTTGGTATGTCGGGCTCCACTTTTGGGGGCAACCACCTGGCTTGTGTAGCGGCTTTAGCAACATTGGAAATCATCGAGAATGAAAAGCTTGTAGAAAATGCTCAAAAGGTAGGGGCAGAATTGATCGAAGCTTTAAGAGCCATACCTGAAGTGAAAGAAGTTCGCGGGGCTGGTTTGATGATCGGTGTGGAATTCGATTTCCCTGTAAAAGATATAAGAGAAAACCTAATGAAGGAGCAGCATGTTTTAACAGGAATGGCAGCTAACCCCAATGTAATCCGGTTATTGCCACCGCTAACCCTAACTCAGGAGCAAGCCGCTTTATTTGTAGAGAAACTAAAATTAAGCATTCAAAAAATAAGTTCAGATGCAGCAGTTCTTATCGGTAAGTGACTCGGAAGACCCGGGTAGTTTAGTAAAAAAGGCGTTGGCCTTAAAAAAAGATCCTTTTGGTAATCAGATAGGAAAAAACAAAACTCTCGGGCTGGTGTTTTTTAATCCCAGCCTGAGAACCCGCATGAGCACGCAGAAAGCGGCCATGAACCTGGGAATGAATGTCATGGTGATGAACATTGATAAAGACGGCTGGAAAATAGAAACTCATGATGGCGCCATCATGGATGGCGACAATCAGGAGCATATCAAAGATGCCGCCCGGGTAATGAGCCAGTATGTTGATGTTCTGGGAGTAAGAACCTTCCCTGCTTTGAAAAGCCGGGAAGAGGATTACTCTGAAAATGTAATCAATCAATTTGTGAAACATTCAGAGGTGCCCATCATCAGTCTTGAATCAGCCACCCGGCATCCGTTACAATCGCTGGCAGACCTGATCACTATTGAAGAACTGGGCATAAAAAAGCCAAAAGTAGTTCTGTCATGGGCTCCCCATCCACGCATTTTGCCACAGGCGGTATCGAATTCATTCCTGGAGTGGATAAAAATAACAGATGCTGAAGTAACGCTGGCATGCCCGGAAGGTTATGAACTGGATGATCAGTTTATCGATGGTGTAACCATCTGCCATGATCAGGACAAAGCTTTTGAAGGAGCGGACATCATTTACGCCAAGAACTGGAGCAGCTATCACCATTATGGACAGCGTTTGGAGGTAAAACAGGACTGGACAATTACCAGCGACAAAATGGCTCTAACTAATAATGGAAAGTTTATGCATTGCCTGCCTATACGCAGAAATGTGGTGGCTACTGATGAGGTTATTGATCACTCAATAGTTTACCAGCAAGCAAAAAACCGTGAGTTTTCAGCGCAGGTGGTGTTGCTGGAGATATTGGAGAGGATGAAATGACGTTCAGCAGAACACCCTCCGGACTGCGGCCACCTCCCTTGAGGGAGGACTTTAGCGCAGTTGAAGGATTCAAGGGGTGCAAACTATTAAAATTGATGGCACTACACTAACTGTCCTCTTGAGGGGACTACAGGGGTGTTAGCCATCCAGTAAAGTTATAGATATGAAAACCAAACTAACCGTAGTTAAAATCGGAGGTAATGTCATTGATGATGCTGAAACTTTGAAGCATGTGTTGCAGGAGTTTAGCCAGTTGGACTCTCCTAAAGTCCTGATCCATGGCGGGGGGAAAATTGCTTCTGAGCTTTCTCTTAAAATGGGATTACAACCAAAGATGGTTGATGGGAGACGTATTACTGACGCTGATACCCTCAAAGTGGTCACCATGACATATGGAGGTTTGGTCAATAAAAACATAGTTGCTCAGCTTCAGGCATTCAGATGTAATGCAATCGGCCTGACTGGTGCGGATGCCAACGTTATCCCTGCGCAAAAGCGTGTAACCAAAGAGATTGACTACGGATATGTAGGTGATTTTGAAGTGGACAATATTGATGTCGAGAGATTATCCTTTTTTATTGACGGAGGCCTCACCCCTATATTTTGCGCCTTGACACATGATCAGCAAGGTAATTTACTCAATACCAATGCCGATACTCTGGCATCAGGCATAGCAACCACACTGGCTAAATTTTATGAAACGAAACTCATTTATTGCTTTGAAAAGCCAGGAGTACTGCTGGATGCTGACGACGACAACACTTTGATCCGTGAACTGGGGTATTTGCACTACCAGCAACTTAAAGATGACGGCATCATCCACACCGGTATGATCCCCAAACTTGATAATGCTTTTGCTGCCCGACGGCATGGTATTGAAGTAGGCATTAAGCATGCTCTCGATCTGAATAAACCCGCAGGTACTATTTTGTTATAAATTTCATGGACTACACGCAAGACGCCATATCATTACTCCGAGAATTAATTAATATTCCTTCATTGTCGCGGGAAGAGGAAGGCACGGCTGAGGCTATTGCCACGTTTATGGAACAACGTGGAATAGCGGCGTTCAGGTCCGGTAATAATGTGTGGGCAAGAAATAAGTTTTACGATCCGACCAAACCGACTATTCTGCTCAACTCGCACCATGACACGGTTAAACCGAACGCCGGATATACCAGAGATCCTTTCAAAGCAGAAGTGGTCGATGGAAAGCTGTTTGGATTGGGCAGCAATGATGCGGGCGGGGCTTTGGTGAGTCTTATTGCTACATTTCTGGCTTTTTATGAAGCCGATAACTTAACACATAATCTTATCATAGCAGCTACTGCCGAAGAGGAGATCTCTGGCAAAGGTGGAATAGAAAGCATACTACCTGACTTGGGCGAGTTGGAACTTGCTATTGTCGGGGAACCCACCCTGATGCAAATGGCCGTTTCCGAAAAGGGATTGTTGGTGCTGGACTGTACTGCAAAAGGAAAGGCGGGGCATGCGGCTAGAAATGAGGGGAAAAACGCAATTTATAAGGCCATAAAAGATATCAGCTGGTTTGAGGGCTACCATTTCCCAAAGGTTTCTGAAACACTGGGACCTATTCATATGAATGTTACCCAAATCCAGGCGGGATCACAACATAATGTGGTTCCAGACACTTGCAGTTTTGTGGTTGACATTCGTGTAACAGATGCTTACAGCCATGAGCAGATTCTGGAAATTATAAAGCTATACACCAGTTGTGAAGTAAAAGTACGGTCAACACGTTTAAGGCCATCAGGGATAGACAAAGACCATCCGGTGGTAAAACTAGCAAGTAAAATGCAGATCAGAACATATGGTTCTCCGACTTTAAGTGACCAGGCACTGATCCCATACCCAAGCATAAAAATAGGTCCCGGAGACTCCGCTCGTTCTCATACTCCGGATGAATTTATTTATATTGAAGAAATTGAAGAGGGGATTAGAGTGTACAAGGAGCTGTTGGAAAAATTGATTAGAAAATGAGATGTATATTGTTAACGCAGACTACCCTCCTCCCTGCGGGTACCTCCCTCGAGGGAAGATTGATGCGGTAACATATTATAGCAGGCATTAATTTAAGTAAGTAATTAAAACATAAAATGCAGTTAACAATTATGGAGCACTATCCAAAATGTCCCCTTGAGTGGACTATAGGGGCGTTAGTCATTTAGAAAAGGAAATAATAAGTCAGTGTCTAAAAACAAACTCGTCCCATATCGTAAGGATTTAAAAGCCAAAGCAAGGGAACTTAGAAAGCATAGTACCCTTTCAGAAGTCCTGTTGTGGTGTGAAATTAAAAACAGACAGTTACTAGATTATCAATTTCATAGGCAGGTACCAATGCTTGATTATATCGTTGACTTTTATTGTCATGAACTCGCCCTGGTAATTGAGATTGATGGAGAGAGCCATTATCATGATGATGCTCCGGACAGAGATGCATTACGCCAAAAGCGCATAGAACAATATAAAATAACGTTTTTACGATTTGATGATAAAGATGTAAAGCAAAATATGTCCTTTGTTTTAAATTCAATTTATCAATGGATTTCGGATTATAAAGAAAAAACGGATACTAAATGAAGAACACCCTCCCCCCTGCGGGTACCTCCCTCAAGGGAGGATTAGTGCGTAAAAGATATGAAAAGTGCATAATCAATTAAAATGCATATCAGCATCAATAGCACTAGCCAAAATGTCCCCTTGAGGGGACCTACAGGGGTGTTAGCCATGAAGAAAATATTATACATAGATCAACATATTATACATATAAAAAAAATGAAACTCTGGGATAAAGGATACTCGATAGAAAAAAACATTGAAACTTTTACAGTAGGTAACGACCGCGAGTTGGACCTTCACCTGGCCAAATACGATGTGCTAGGCTCGCTGGCGCATGCACAAATGCTCAAGGAAATTGGGTTGCTGTCCGCAGAAGAGCTGGAAGGAATTGAAAAAGAGATCAGCCTGATCCTGAAGCAGATTGTCGAAGACTCTTTTGAAATAGAAGATCATTTTGAAGATGTCCATTCTAAAGTAGAGCATCTGCTTACCGAAAAGCTAGGCGAAGCAGGCAAAAAGATCCATACTGCCCGTTCCCGCAATGATCAGGTTTTAGTTGATCTGCACCTGTTTGCCAGAGATGAGCTACAAGAGGTTAAAGGACTGATCAGGAAGCTTTTTGATCGATTGATCTCACTAAGTGAACAATACAAAGGTGTTCTTTTACCCGGATACACACACTTTCAGGTAGCAATGCCATCATCGTTCGGCCTATGGTTTGGCGCTTATGCAGAGTCCTTGATCGATGACATTCACCTGCTCAATGCGGCTTATAAAATAGCGGATCAAAACCCGCTCGGATCAGCAGCAGGTTATGGCAGCTCCTTCCCCATTAATCGCACCTCAACAACTGAAAAGATGGGATTTACAACGTTGAAATACAACTCCGTTGCCGCCCAGATGAGCAGAGGAAAACTGGAAAAATCCATAAGCTTCGGATTGGCTAGTGCTGCCGGCACACTTTCCAAACTATCCATGGATGTCTGCCTTTACATGAGTCAAAACTTTGGTTTTGTCACTTTTCCTGACCACCTGACAACTGGATCCAGCATTATGCCTCACAAAAAGAA
This sequence comes from Fulvivirga marina, assembly GCF_016775155.1. Taxonomy (GTDB): domain Bacteria; phylum Bacteroidota; class Bacteroidia; order Cytophagales; family Cyclobacteriaceae; genus Fulvivirga; species Fulvivirga marina. The sequence continues at coordinate 192,663 of NZ_JAEUGD010000058.1, forward strand.
CCCGGATGTATTTGAATTGGTGCGCGCTAAATGCAACAAGATACAAGCCCTACCCACAGAACTGATCATGGTCACCAATAACCTTCCCAGCGGCTACCATAGAGATTTCCAGATTCTAAAAGAAAGCTTATTTTCTGCACTTTTCACCCTTAAATCTTGTCTAAAGATCTCTGAGTATATGCTTCAGCATATCATTATCAATAAAAAAGCCATAGATGATCCTAAATATGACTACTTGTATACGGTAGAGTCTGTCAATAAAGAGGTAATCAATGGTCTGCCGTTCCGTGAGGCTTACCAAAAGGTTGGGCAAGCTGTTCAAGCCGGGACTTATGTGCCTGATAAAGATGTTAAACATGCCCATGAAGGGAGTATTGGAAACTTATGCAATGAGGAAATTAAAGAGAAAATGAGGGAGGCTTTGGGGTAGTGGACTAACACTAGGAGGAAATTTTTTATCAGAGCTAGGCTGATTTATGTCTGTGCAGGCGTGAATAATATATGTGTGATGGAAGTAGGCTACTTTTTAACTATTTTTTTAATAATTGAAAATTTATCAGAAACAACCTGTATATAATACACTCCACTTGGAAACTCATGTAAATCTAACACTTTATGCACCTGATTAGAGTCGTTGGTATTTCTTAATAAAATATGCCCTAATTCATTCCGTACAGTTATACTTGATATTGTGATACTGCTGTCATTATTGATAACAAGTCTGTTAACTACAGGGTTAGGACTAATAGATAACTCATAATTTTCGTTACTAATACCATTCACAACATTATTTGTAAATATCTTTACTGTACCAACATTATTCTGTCCTCCGTAATAATCATAACCATTTACCAAAAGTATTTCCTCTGTAGCTGAAATAGCCCCAACAAACCAGCCCGGTTCCGAATCCTCAGATTTTAATTCCTGCATGTAAGTTACTCCTGTCTCATTTAATTGATACAGTAACACACTCCCATTAGCCCCAACAAAAACATTATCCCCTTGCAATGCCAAACCATACCCTAGATAAAATGAGCTCCTGCCCTTAACAGTAACTTTATTATTCAACTGCCAACCCTCTCCAGTTCTTATGTAGGTATAGAAAGCTCCAGCATTCTCTCCTTCTTGACTGTCTCTTGATGCACTGACAATAGCATAGCTATCATTTATTTCTACTCCACCCCTACCAAACCAATCATTATTTACGCCTGAATCCAATTGACCGTCCAACTCCCATTTTCCATCAATCAGTTGGTATATAAAGACAGGAGTATATCCTGTATTACTGGAGCTACCGCCTATTATTAAAAAGTCTTCATATATCTTTAAAGCATACCCAAAACGTAAACTCTCAACTGGGGATAGTATCTTCGCAACAAAGCCCCAGTTACTATCCTCCATTTGAAATATATAAACTTCACCACTTTCCATTCCTCCACCACCAATAGCCCCTATTACTGCGTAATTACCAAAAATACTAACCGAAGAGCCGAACTGAGGTAAGGTAAGATGATTATCTGGATTAAATTTATTGATTTGCTCCCAGCAATCTCCATTTTTCTTAAAGAAATAGACAGCTCCTTTACCATCGCCATGTTGGTTTGCGCCAATTATAATATAATCGCCAAAAATTGCCACATCTGTACCGAATTGATCTTTGGAATTAATATCATCGGAGATCAATTCACATTGCTTACCCCAGGCTCCATCAACACGTTCATATACATAAACCAACCCGGCGTCCTCTCCATATGTATCATCATGCATCGCCCCTACAACAATGATATTTTGGTAAACGTCTATTGAATAACCATACGAATCTTCATAGGGATTTTCTGAACTAAGCTTCTCAGACAAACTCCAGTTTTGGCCAAAAATTATCGGTACATTAAAAATGAATATGCAAAAAATAAGTATTAACTTTTTTATAGCCATTAGCATTTAGCGTAAATATCCTATAAACTAGCTAGGATCAATTTGCAATATTAATCACTTTTTATTTCAAAGGCCAATTAAGCATAACAAACCGCAATACACCTAGATTGGGAATTGTGTAATTTAATAAAGAAAGTAATTGAGGCATATGCATACTCTAACCCATCACAACATCCCCATCCATTGGAATCACAACATCTATATTATTTGCAACAGCAGCAGCCTTTAACGTTTCTCTAGTTGTTTTACAATGATCTAAAGCCTCCATATGAACCGCAATAACAGTAGCATCAGGAACAGCTTTGGCCACTTTTATGGTCTCTTCTTCATTCATTAAAATCCTGACTTGTCCCATGAATACCGCACCACCAGAATTGGTAATGACGATGTCTGGCTTGATCGTTTTGAGGTTATTTTCAATCTCAGCATCCCAAATACAGTCACCTATAATATAAACTATTGGATAACCTCCGGCCTGAAGGACAAAGCCCGCCACCTCTCCAAGGAGGTTCAACTGTTCTTCCGGGCCATGCTTCCCTCCTGTTCTTGTAATGGTTATATCACCCAATTCCCCCTTATCCTCTATGACTTGAACATTTCGAAAACCCGCCTCTTGAACTTTGCCCGCATCTACAGGCGGTGCATAAAAAGGTAAGCTTTTATCTAATATCTCAACAGCGGCAATATCAAAATGATCAGGGTGTGTATGGGTAAGCAAAATGGCGTCAAGATCTGCAACAACCTCCTCTACCGTTATAGGCAAATCAACCGTTGGGTTCAGGTTTTTGCCGGGCTCGACGAATGATCTGAAGCTATGCTTTGCTCCCAGTGCCGGGTCTACCAAAAGCGTTTTGCCCGCATACTTAATTTTTAAGGTTGCATTTCTGATAAGCTGAATTTCTATCTTTTCCATATCTGTCTGTTTTGGTTTTGCATGCCTATCCAAATCGGAGCATAACATGTAAAACAATGATTAAATAGTAACTCGCGTTTGATCAAATTGCTTACGCAAAGGTTCTATTTAGCAGACTCCTAAAAGCTACCAGTCACTGGTTATTACATACCATTTTGATAACCTTCTCTAAATTCAATTGGGGTAACTCCTTCCCGGCTTTTAAACAGACGAGATAAATGGTTGGGTTCTGAAAAGTTCAGCTCAGCGGCAATTTGAGCAATGGTAAGTTGGGTGTAGATCAGTTTCATCTTTACCTCAAACAGAAGCCGGGACTTGATAAAATCGGAAGCGGTTACATTAAATTGAGCTTTGACCAGTTTATTGAGTGTAATCCTACTGACCCCCATCAATGCTGTATAGTCTTCTATTCTTTGCTTAGAGCAGATATTCTCTTCCACGAGTTTTCTAAACTCATAAGCCACATTATCCTGATTAATAGCGGTTTCTACATTGTATTTTTCAGCATATGCACGATTCAAACTTATAAGCATATAATAGACTAATGAACGTATGAGATGAGCGCTATCACTTTTTGGACAAACCAGCTCTTCTTTGATCTTTAAAAGCTGCTCCAGGTATGCCTTCCTTTCAGCCTCATCAACGGCTATATGAAGAGGATACTGTGTTTGATAAAAATAAAGTAAGCGATAACTAAAATATTTATCAGCAAAGAACTCATTCAAAAAATCTTCCTGAAACACCAATACATGTGCCCTAAAGCTACTCCCCTTATCTATTTTCCACTGATACTGCTGGAATTGGGAAATGAATATAATGGAGTTGTCTGAGACATTAATTTCACTTTGGTTTAATTGTAACCTGCCACTCGCCTCCTTGATAAAGATAATTTGAAAGAAATCAGTGGACTGCACTTCACTAAATAACCCGCTGCTTTTATCGTTGTTGAACTCAAGCACATTGAGAAGAAAATCTACCCCGCATATGGTCTTATTGAATTTTATATGCTTCATGAGGTTTTAAAATTAGCTTATTTGCTCGTCATCCTGAAATTTTCTGTTTTGAGTATGGCATATTGCTGCTGAGCTTTATGGAGATATTCAGGTGGGACATTATTGTTAACGTCCCAATCCACCATGCTGAATTATTTGACGGCCATATTTCAATTGATCCCCAATTCAGTAAGATAATTTGAGTTTTAAAAGAAGCATGTCGAGTATTAGAAAACAAAAGTCAGAACAGAGTAGCCCTTTAATGGCGGGACATGATGCTATCGCACTCAAAATGAAAGTGATAAAGCCATGAATATTATGAGCTATTATTGAAAATTGAAGAGACAGAGCATACTCGACAAAAATTAAATAAAATGATAGAATCGACCGAATAACGATGAAATTATGATCAAAATCATTACGAATAAAGTAATCGGTCATCAACTACTTTAATAGCATGTTGTACCTTTATAATATCAAGTAAATGATAAAAGGCTTACTGGAAACAGTATGATTAAACATGAGCCTGATCATGAAATTCTTTCTCGTCTACGGATTAGGAAGTTGGGATTGTTAAGACAGTGTTTGATTAGATTCTGAAAGTTACGACTGGATGATGAAGCCATAATAACAATAGCTTGACGTTTAATATACTTTACGAAGTATTTAAATGAGCGGGAAGTTTATCTATCAAAAGGTAAGTTTCCCGCTTTTTGTTTTTATTCAACAAAAAGCATTTGGGCCACAAAAATTGGTCAGGCTGAGAAAACTGAAGATACCCCTGGCATCCAATACAAATTCCTACCCTTTCTCTTTACTTAAAACCTTCATTTACAGGAAGAATTTGACAAAGGCATAAACCAGGTACATAACTGTTAAGCCTATCCCTTCCCAATGTTGTAACCCCCTTTCTCTAGTAAAAAAATAAATAACTGTACCTGTAAGCACAAACAAATAGGGCATATCAAACCACAATACCGGACCCTCCACTTTTATATCTGAGATAAGCGAAGCAATACCAATTGGCACAAGCAGATCAAAAATATTGCTACCTACTATATTCCCAATAGATAGCCCTGATTTATTGTTTGCTATTGCATTAATAGAAATTGCCAGTTCTGGTAAACTTGTACCCAGCCCTACTATCACTGCACCTATAAATGATTGTTGAATACTCCAAATTTGAGCGATAGCCAAAGCATGGTCTATCGTAAACTCAGAACTAAATGCAACTATTGCCAACCCCAGGACCAATAATATGATTTGCACCGGAAACCTGGCCCAAATTGTTCCTCTTTTAGGGGCGGGTGGTTTAGGTGGGATTTCAGCCTTAATTTCACTTGCTTTGGCATGCTTTTCTCCCTGCCACAAGGTGAAAAAATAAATAAGAAAGGCTATGATGAGTAAGGCTCCATCATTCCAGGTCACAATATGATCAAAGGCCACTAAAGAGAGTAATACAATTGACCCCAGGAGTTCTATCGCCAGGTGCTGCAATTGTTTTTTGTCTATAGAAAGCAAGCTATATATTGCCACCACACCAATTACCACACTGATTTGACACACTGAGCTGCCTATTGCATTGCCAACAATAATACGTGAGGTCTGTTCTCCATGAAGGTTGTGGATGCTGCCATCAATAGCTACAATCAACTCAGGCAAGTCAGTACCAAATGCCAAAATCGTAAGTCCAATAAATAACTCCGATACATGAAATTCCTCTGCTATCAGTGCAGCATTTTTAATAGTAATTTGAGTTCCTCCCCAAAGCCCAAAAATCCCAACCAAAAGAAGGATGAAATCATCCATAGCATAATTTTGTTCATACGACTATATCATCCGGAACAGGAGGCTTAAACGTTCGTTTGCCTAAGATTTTCTCTATATCTTCTTTGTATAAGATCTCCTTCTTTATAAGCTGCCTGGCAAGTTGTTCAAGTTGCTCCTTATGATCTGACAATAGCTTCCTGGTGTTTTCATAAGCCTCATCCACTATTTCCTGTACTTCCTGGTCTATTTTCTCTGCTGTTTTTTCGCTATATGGCTTATGCAAAGCATTTTCAGACTGACCTGTAGAATCATAATAACTAATGTTCCTAATCTTATCACTTAGTCCATAGATAGTGACCATAGCATAAGCCTGCCTGGTCACTTTTTCAAGATCATCCACCGCATTTGAAGACACTTCATCAAAGAATATACTTTCAGATACGCGCCCTCCCAAAGCTCCACAAATAGCATCAAAAAACTCAGATCGGGTAATGATCTGGCGCTCTTCAGGCAGGTACCAGGCCGCCCCTAACGATTTACCCCGGGGTATTATTGATACTTTCAAAACGGGGTAAGCATGTTCTAAAAACCAACTGGCTGTAACATGGCCTGCCTCATGAAAGGCTATGCGCTCTTTCTCTGCAGGAGTAATAATTTTACTTCTCTTTTCCAGACCTCCTATTACTCTGTCTATGGCGTCCATAAAATCAACACTTTCTACCTCTTCTTTTTCTCTTCTTGCGGCTATTAATGCCGCCTCATTGCATATATTGGCGATGTCAGCACCAGAAAACCCGGGTGTTTGCGCTGCCAAAAGTTCATTATCCACTTCTTTATTCAACTTCAAAGGCATCATATGTACAGCAAATATGGCTGCCCGCTCTTTAAGGCCGGGCAGTTCTAAATGAATATGCCTGTCAAACCTACCCGGACGAAGAAGCGCCGGATCAAGAACATCACCCCGGTTAGTAGCGGCCAATACGATCACACCAGTATCTGAATCAAAGCCATCGAGTTCGGCCAGCAATTGGTTGAGGGTATTCTCTCTTTCATCATTAGCCTGAAAGGCTCCGGCTTTTCCACGATTTCTCCCCACAGTATCAATTTCATCAATAAAGATGATGCAAGGGGCTTTGGCTTTGGCTTTCTCAAACAAATCACGCATGCGCGCTGCTCCAACGCCCACAAACATCTCAACGAATTCAGATCCTGACAAGGAAAAAAAAGGCACACCAGCCTCTCCGGCCACTGCCTTGGCAAGCAAGGTTTTACCTGTGCCTGGAGGGCCAACCAATAAAATCCCTTTAGGGATTTTAGCTCCTAGTTTACTGTATTTCTGAGGGGCTTTTAAAAACTTAACGAGTTCATAAATCTCCTCTTTAGCTTCTTCAAGACCCGCTACATCATCGAAAGTTGTTTTTCTTACTGCATCCGTATCGATCTCTTTTTTAGCTATTTGACCAAAATTAAATACCGAACGTCCCATATTCTTCATTCCTGAAGAAGCTCCACGAAGTAAGAATACTGAAAATAGAATGATCAACCCAAAAGGTATTAACCATCCTAAGATATTGGGTAGCCACTCCGTTTCTTCTTTGTATATTACCGTAAGGTGGTCAGCTTTAGGTTTTCCTTCCTGGGCAGTTTCCATATCTTGGTGAAAAACCTCTACTGAACCTATGTTGAAATAATAGTGAGGTCCATTCAACAGTTTTTTACCCATAAAATTTTTTGCTGCATCGTTGTACTCTACCTTATCCAGACTTTCTGACTTTATATATACCTGGACCTTACGTTCGTTAATCACCTCTACCCTACTTACATCTCCACTAAGTAGCATCTGCTGCTCAAAGCGCTTCCAGGTTATAACTTTTTCACTGCCACCATTGTAAAGTAAAAGAATGGCCATCACCATGAAGAATAAGACATACACCCACCTAGAGAGGCCCGTTGGGAGTTTTCGTTGATTGAGTTTTTTTTGATTTTTCCTAGCCATGACTATAGAGGCTTACAGCAATACCTCGTAAAAGGTAGGTCACAAATAACTATTAATAAATGACTTGCATCAATAACCCATTTGATTCAAATCATTGCTATTTTCAAAGTAATCCAAAAATTATAAGTGCACCCGAAGTAGACTATATCAAACATCCGTAAAAGTCCCTGGAGCTTGACTGAGTATTGCCTAATCAAAGTACCTCAACATGATAAAATTTGTCTATGACAAAGATTTTTGCCTCTGACGATCAAGGTCATTTCTGAAAAGCCATACTTCCACTATTTTTCTTTAGAATATTGATCGCTTTCGATGCTATACTATATCATGCGATGTAGGAGTATAGATTTTGGGCATGGGTTTAATTTTAATGCGAAATGATTTCCGCAGAATGTTAGAACCCAAAGCCATTGATAGATTTAGTCCTGAGGCTTTCGGATCGTTTTATCAAAAACAACGACTCCACTTATTCTTTTGAAAACAGTTTCTCGATGATAACCTCATTATTTGGAGACAATGTTTATCGTTACAAGAGAATTCCTGAGGATGTATATCTCCGAACTAAAACCAAGGCCTGGATGGGTAAAACCTAGGTTTAAATAAACTTATTTCGGGCTCATTTAATGACAAAATTCAAGAAACCTCGTAGCCATGACCACCATTACAAAGCAAGAGGTAAGGAAACTTGCAGAAATTCATGCTAACCATTGCATTTCCATTTACTTACCTACATACGAATCAGGTGAAGCAGTACTAAAAAAAGAAAATCAACTACAGTTAAAGAACCAGCTTAAAGATGTGAAAAACAAACTTATAGATCTACGTATCAATGAGGCTGCAGTTACTAAATTAGTTCAACCTATCGAATCACTTTTAGAGGATGTAACCTTCTGGAAATATCAATCTGAGGGATTGGCTCTATTCCTCTCGAATGACCATTTCTATAAGTACACTTTACCACTAAATTTTACTCCTTTCAACTATGTGTCTCACGAATTTTATCTTGAGCCACTATTGCCTATGTTTATCGACGACCACAAGTTCTTCATTCTCGCTCTGGAACTTCAGCGGGTCAAGTTATACGAGGGAAACCTATATGGTATTACCGAAGTGGCGGTTGATGAATATATTCCATCGCACTTGGAGGAAGTTGTAGGGTCTGATTATGAGCAAAAAAGCTTCCAGTTAAAAAGTCAAAAACAAGGAGTGGCCACTTTTCATGGTCATGGAGAAGGTAAGGAAGATTTTAAAGATGAAATGAATCGTTTTTTCAGAGCTATCAATAAAGGCCTCATGAAAAAGCTTAATAATGAAAGTGCGCCCTTGCTGGTCGCATGCCTTGACTATATGTTTCCCATATATAAAAAAGTAAATCAATATCCTCATTTGATGCCACAACCTATCTCATGTCACCCTTCCGACCTTAATGACCTTGATCTAAATAAAGCGGCCCTGAAAATTATGGAGCCCTACTTCAATAAAACAAGGGATAGTAAACTGGCTCTTTTCAAGCAATATGAAGATACTGTCCGGACATCCAGCAACATTAAAGACATCGTACGCGCTTCACTGGATGGTAAAATTGATACCCTGTTCGTTGAAAAAGACGTAAACATCTGGGGCGTATATGACCCTGATAAAACTAGTGTAAAGATCGAAACCGAGAAATTAACACATAATGTATCTTTAAACAACCTGGCTGCAGTTCAGGTATTTTTACAAGGAGGTAATGTTTATCTCATGGACAAAGATGAGCTACAGTCGACCACTTGCGCCTTATATCGATATTAAATGAAGTCAACATTGCCTAAAAGCAAAAAAGAGGAAACCACTTTCAAGTTGAGTGAAACTCTTGCCCCATCGGTTTTCAACTCTTCCTGATCAGGGTATTAATCATTCTCTTGATTGTTTTTCATCAATATCATATTCAGTCCGGTACATTTTAACTTAAATATCAACCAACAAAAGTTGAGAGGAGATGATAATGTAAAAATAATTATATGAGCATTTACATATTTTTAAGTATTTGTTTCCTGTTGATATTTCTGCTTGCCCCTTTGGTTGAAAAGGCCAGAGTGCCCTGGATCTTTGCAGCATTACTTGTTGGCATCGCCCTGGCAATATACGACCCTAATCCAACTGTAAAAACCAATCCGGCTTTCCTTATGCTTTCTGAGCTAGGCATGTATTTTCTTCTCTTTATTATAGGTTTGGAAATTGACCTGAGTGAAGTCAAAAAACTTGGTAAGCTTATCTTTAAAACTACTTTCGTTACTATAACTCTTGCCACGCTATTTGGCAGCACATTCATCCACTTTACCTTTGGTACACCTTGGTTGCCTTCCATATTGGTAGCTATGTCTTTCGGTACAGTGGGTGAAGCCATACTTGTACCCATACTAGATGAGTTCAATGTTATTCACACACAGCTAGGACAAACGATCATAGGTGTGGCAACGCTTGACGATATTGTTGAGTTGGTGGCCCTAATTTGGTTAAGTGTATTGTTAGGTATAGAAGGTGATATTCACACGAGCATTGGACAGGAGGTGATTGCTTTTGTTTTACTCATTGTTTTAACAATAGTGTTATTTGCAATCAAAAGATTCATCCCTAAAATCAAAATACCTGACTATCCGGGTATCATCCTTTGTTTTATGCTAATTCTTTTCTTCACCTACGTTGGCATAGGTGAACTGGCAGGCATGGAAGCTCTGGCTGCCATTCTTGCAGGTGTTAGTATCAAACATTTTGTTACTCCTGAACAACTTGAACTTCTAAAAACACATACCAAGTTACTCACTTATGGTTTTTTAGCCCCTATATTTTTTCTCCAGATTGGCATGGAAATAAATATTCACTACCTGATCACCAACTTCTGGCTAGTTATTCTGATTACCCTCATCTCAAAATTGGCCAAATTATTGGGTAGTTGGTGGTCTGCCAGAAAAGAATTAGGTGTTAAGAAGTCCTTACTCATGGGTATAGCACTTTCTGTTCGTTTCAGCACAAGCATAGTCATCATTACAGTGCTTTACCAAAACCACCTAATAGGAGACTATCTGTTTTCTATTCTGATTGCCTCTAGTATATTATTTAAGTTCATCGTGCCTCCGCTGTTTGCTAACCTGCTGGCAAAATGGAATGTAGCTCTCAAACCCGAATAATATGGAACAGCACTTAGACACTATTGAACCCAAGACAGTATCAAACGGGCTAACTACTAAAGAAGCCAGAAAAAGGTTGCTCCAAACAGGCCGCAATGAATTACTCCGTACCGCCAGAGTCAACCCGTTAAAGATATTGTTATCACAATTCACGTCTCCTCTTATACTAGTACTGATCGCTGCAGCCTTTATCTCACTGGCTGTTGGTTTCTTTCCCGGGCAAGACTCCAATACTGTAGATGCCTTATTAATACTTATTATCGTATTTCTATCAGGTGTTTTTGGGTTCATCCAGGATTATGAAGCAGAAAAAACAATTGAGGCTTTGCAAAAAATGGCAGTGCCTAAAGCTCGTGTAATCCGAGATGGAAAAGAAACAGAGATTCTATCAGCTGAAGTTGTACCAGGTGATTTGCTACTACTTGAACCGGGTGACATGGTAACGGCCGACTGCCAACTATTGGAAACTTTTCACCTCCAAGTTGATGAATCTGTACTTACCGGAGAATCGATAGCCATACATAAACAAATAGAAGATGCTGTATTTGCCAATACTTATGTAACTGAGGGTAATGCGAAAGCACTGGTAGAAAAAACAGGTATGGCTACGCGTATTGGAAAGGTAGCTTCCAAACTTCAGGAAATGGAGGAGAAAAAGTCTTCTTTTCAAAGAGAACTGGGAAGGCTCGGTAAAAACATGTCCATGCTCACCCTGATAATAGGCATCGCTATTGCCGTTATAGGCTTTTTTAAATTCGGTTTTTACAATGCCTTACTCACGGCCATCTCACTTGCGGTAGCTGCCATCCCTGAAGGGCTACCGGCTGTTGTAGTACTGGCTCTAGCTGTTGGTGCAAGAGCCATGGTCAGAAAAAACGCACTGATTAGAAAGCTGTCCATTGTAGAATCAGTTGGCGCTGCTAATGTGATCTGTACAGACAAAACAGGTACGCTAACTCAAAATGAAATGACCGTGGTCAAACTGTATTATGATGGCAAGCAACTGTCCATAACAGCAGATATGGAAGAGTTACCTTCAGGCTCCCCTACCCTCAAACACCTCCTTAAATGCGGTATTTTATGCAATAATTCATCAATGAATGTAAATGAGGATGGGGAAAGGCAATATTTTGGAGAGCAAACAGAAATAGCGCTGCGCAAAGTCAGTGAGAAATACCTGGCCAAAGAGCATGCAAGGAATTTCAAAAAGGTCAACGAAATCTCCTTTAGCTCTGAGCGGAAAATGATGTCAGTGGTTATGGTGGATGAAACCGAACATTATATCGCTTTTACAAAGGGTGCTCCTGAAGTGCTTCTGCAGAAATGTGATCGCATTGCAGTAAATGGTGAGGTACTGGATCTCACAAAGGAACTGAAACAGGAATTGATGGATGAAAATGCTCGAATGGCTAAAGATGCGTTACGCGTACTGGGCTTCGCTTATAAGCCCACAAAAGATATTACGGATGGGGTTGAAGAAAATTTAATATGGATAGGGTTACAAGGTATGATAGACCCGCCAAGAGAAGAGGTAAAACAGGCGTTATTCGAATGTAAAACTGCAGGCATACGAGTGGTTATGATCACAGGTGACAACCCCATGACCGCAGGTGCCATAGCCAGGCAGGTAGGATTAGACAGTGCTGGAGAAATAGACGGCGCTCATCTAGATAAAATGAAGGATGAAGAGATTGAAGCAAAACTAAATCAAAACATAAACATTTTTGCACGAACCAATCCATTCCATAAACTACGGATACTGGAAGCGTTAGAAAAAAACAACAATGTAGCCATGACCGGTGATGGTGTGAATGATGCCTTGGCCATAAAAAAAGCTAGTGTGGGCATTTCTATGGGCAAGAAGGGAACAGAGGTAGCTAAACAGGCTAGTGATATTGTGTTACTGGATGATAATTTCAGCACCATTAAGGAAGCTATAAAAGAAGGACGTACTATTTTCAACAACATCAGAAAGTTCATCAACTATTTACTTACCTGCAACTTTGCAGAAGTCGCTGTCATCTTCCTCTCTACCATTTTCTTTTCACTTGAAGATCCTATCTTATTTCCCGTGCAACTACTCTGGGTCAATCTGTTGACTGATGGATTGGTGGCCTTGGCCCTTGGCGTAGATCCTCCTGCCAGTAATATAATGAAACTGAACCCCAGGAAAAGGAATGAACCTATTATAAACAAGCAATTGGGTTGGCTAATAGGAGCTATAGGCATCAAGAAAACAGCTATTTTGCTGCTTACATTTTTCATCGTAATGCAATACGATGTTGAAAAAGCCAGAACGGCACTTTTTACCGGATTTATATTGTATGAATTTGTACGTATTGGTTCAATCCGCTATATGGAAAAGCTCACCTGGTTTTCTAATAAATGGTTGCTGTTTTCATTATTTGGTTCTTTACTACTACAACTATTAATCATCTATACACCTCTCAATCAGTTCTTTTATGTAGAGCCGCTAATGTGGCAGGAGTGGGGAATATTACTGGGGGGTTGTATTGTTGGATTTGTGTTTGCGCTACCCATTACCAGAATAATCGTAAAATGGATACCTGATTAAAAAATTTATCATGAGAAATATGACAGCTATTATCTGATGAGGGGGTCTCTCACACTGATAAAGGTACCATCGGCCCTGAAAGCACCTCAGCCTATCATTGAGGCTGTTTTTCAAGTTCTTACACTCAAATAGTTCATAAGGTCATCCAACGTACTGATCTTACCATAGTCCTCCTCCGGGGTTTCAATCCCTAGTTTCTCATCAAGAGCAACAATGAAGCTCAGGTAATCAAAGGAATCAATATCAAGCGCCTCCCTAATGTTTTCATCTGGCCGTAGTTTTTCAGGTTCTGCATCGGGGGCAATGCTTTTTAGCAATTGAAAAAGTAATTTCTTCAAGTCTTCTTTAGTCATGGCTGTCATAGTACTTCAGGGTTTAATAATTGCTGTCTTAATGCCTTAAGAAAACGGTCTCCTGTATGCCCATCAGTTGCCCTATGATCAGCAGCCAGCGTTATAGACAAGACAGGTCGAATTCCTAACATGTCATTTTCCACCCAAGGCTCATTTTTTATGGAGCCCAAACCTATCAGTGCTACCTGAGGGGGATAGATCACACCATAAACCCGGTCTGCGCCACCTTCTCCCAAGGATGTGATGGAGACAGTACCATCGCTGATCTCGGAACTTCTCAGTTTGAAACTTCTCGCCCGTGGTATCAGGTTATTTAATGTTTCCATAATCTCTTCTATACTTTTCCGGTCTGCCTGACGGACCGCAGGGACAACTATACCTCCGGTTCTAAGCGAAATAACCAGCCCCGGGTTGATCTCTGGTTTCTTCACCAAACCATTTTCCCAAGTAGCATTCAGGTCCGGTACTTGTTGTAAAGCTTTAGCTACAGCTTTAATGAGTAGAGCGATCGGTAAAATACGTTCCTTTACCTGGCGCTGTTTATTCCTTTCTGCCAGCCAATCCAGTGATTTACTCATATCCACTTTTATTTCGAGATAATAATGCGGTATTTCCCTATTGGATTTAGTCATGGCTGCCGCAATGGCTTCTCTGAAATTAGTCGTAGTCCCCGGCTTCTCTTCTGTAGATTTTGGCTGTTCTTCTTCTTGAGAAATAGCCTTTTCAATATCTTCTTTTACTATGGCTCCCTTTTCGCCACTTCCCTTAATCACAGTATAATCAACATGGTTTTCTTCGGCCATCTTCCTGGCCAATGGTGAAATCTTGATCCTGTGATGCTCAACAACAGGGGAAACTACATGGGGAACGGGTTCCCTTCTTGTTTCATGCATCTTTTCAGGTTTTTCATGAACCACAGCCTCCTCTCGCTCTTCTCCACCCACAGGATTAATAAGCGCCATAACCGTTCCAACAGGTACTTTTTCATCTTCTTTAATAAGAAGCTTTTCCACAACCCCTTCATCAAAGCATTCTACTTCTATAATACCTTTTTGTGTTTCCACATCGGCTATGATATCGCCATGTTCTATATAATCTCCTGGTTCAATGTGCCACTCTCGCAATGTACCGGCTTCCATATCAGCTCCCAGGCTGGGCATTGTAAACTCAATCATTTTCCTACCATTTTTTTGACCTTATCAACTATATCTTCAGTTTGGGGTATGGAAGCATCCTCGAGGTGTTTGGGGTAAGGTATAGGTACTTCTGCACCACATAACCTCTCCACTGGAGCATCAAGTTCGTAAAAAGCATGCTCCATAATCAAAGCTGTAACCTCGGCAGCAACACCTACAGATTTCCATGCTTCTTCTATGATCAGAACACGGTGGGTCTTGGTTACTGTAGCCCGGATAGCATCAATATCAAGTGGCCTTAAAACTCTTAAGTCCAGTACTTCCGTATCTATACCTACTCCCATCAATTTTTCAGCAGCTTCTAAAGCTTTGTAGACCCCGGCGCCATAAGTGATTATCGAAAGGTTTTTACCTCCTCTTCTGACTTTGGCTTTTTTGATATCACGGACTATCTGGTCTTCATGGATTTCACTTTCATGGTTGAGCATAGCGGTATACTCAAAAATCACAACAGGGTCAAGTTCTTGCAGAGCCATTCCCAACATATACCTGGCGTCTTCGTGTGTGCCTACTGATAATACTTTCAACCCGGCAATGTGTGCAAAAATTGGTTCCCAACTATGCGAGTGCTGTGCAGCAAGCTGGCGGCCAATACCACAACTTATGCGAATCACAACCGGCACGTTCAGTTGACCGCCAGACATATGCAATAAGGTGGCCGCATTGTTGACAACCTGGTCAAGTGCCAGAAGGCTAAAGTTGACTGTCATGACCTCCACAACAGGTCGCATGCCACCCAGCGCTGCTCCTATGCCTGCACCTACAAAACCCGACTCTGATAACGGCACATCCATGATCCTATCAGCACCAAACTCTTCCAAAAGCCCTTTACTTACTGCGAAAGCCCCTCCGTATCTTCCTACATCTTCTCCCATGAGAAAAACCTTATCGTTCTTCCTCATGGCCTCCTCAAGACCTTGTCTCAAGGCATCGCGATAGGTGATTTTTTCTATGGTTTGTTGTTCATGCATTTTTATCCTCCTGAAAAACGCCAAATTTATTACCCTCAGTATCTAAACACACAGCAAGGTATCCGTAGGTAGCAATCGGCTGCTTGGCCTGAATAATTTTACCTCCTAATTCCGATACTTTAGCCAGTGTTTTATCTATAGAATCTACTCCGATGAAATTAGTGATCCCTGTTTGTTGCTCACTTTCCCTTTTGGTAATTCCACCCCCCAGGCTCGGCTTGCCTTTCAGGTCATTGGTCTCAATTTCACAGTACTCTACAAATCCAGGAATCTCTGTGAACTTCCAGTCAAATAATTCTTTATAGAATGTCCGAGCTCTGTTTAGATCATCAGCCGGTATATCAAAGTGAACTAGTGTTGCCATATTTAGTATAATTTATCATCCAAACCATTTAAAAATGACCCTTTGCAGCTTGTCATTTACTTACTATAAACATACTTTTCCAGATCCTCAACCGGTTCCCAGGTACCTGCTTCCGCATAATCAACGGCTTCATCGATCTCTTTTTCTATCTCTTTATCCATGGTTTTTATTTGCTTTTCAGTGATCAGCCCTTGCTTTAACAGTTGATCGGTAAAAGTCTGAATGGGGTCTCTCTTTTTCCATTCTTTTACCTCTTCTTTGGTGCGATATAATTCTGCATCAAACATAGAATGAGCGCGATAACGGTAGGTATTACAAACCAGGAAATAAGGTTTACCTGTTTTTCTTATATATTTAACAGCCTTACGGGCAGCTTTTTCAACCGCTAACACATTCATCCCATCCACTGCAGTTGCCTCTATTCCATATCCAACGCCTTTTTTTTCAAGATTTTGTTCGTGGTGGGTATATTGAAGAGCTGTGCCCATAGCATATCTATTATTTTCACACACAAAAAGTACTGGCACTTCAAACAGAGTGGCAAGGTTTAGCGATTCATGAAATTCTCCTTCAGCTGCTGCTCCCTCTCCAAAGAAACAGGCAGTGATATCACCTTTTTCCTGTTTTTTATCAGCCAAAGCCATACCCACCGCCAATGGAAGATGACCTGCAACAATGGCATTACCACCGAAGAATTTCTTGGATTTGTCAAACAGATGCATTGATCCTCCCCTTCCCAGGCTGCAACCTTCCTGTTTCCCATACATCTCGGCCATGATCTTTCGGGCGCTGATCCCTCGTACCAGTGCGTGACCATGTTCTCGATAGGTACACAAGACATTATCATCCTGAGTCAACGATTGCATAACTCCAACGGCCACAGCTTCTTCTCCAACGTAAAGGTGTAAGAATCCCCTGATCTTCATTTTAGAGTACATTTCAGCGGCCTTATCTTCCAAGGCCCTGATGCTTTTCATCTGCCTGAGTAGCTCCATTCCATGATTATGATCAACTTGTCCTCTTTGTTTTGATTCAATTACAGGTGTCTCTTTCATGGTTGTTGATTTAGATTGAATTAACTCATAATTTCCCTATGAATAAATGACATATATCTAAAGAAATCGTGACATTCATTATGACAGATCTGTCACTTGAGCCTACACTATAACCTTAAGGAATTGAAGAAAGTGGCTTTAAGAATGAAGGTGTTTTCCATTCCCCTTCATCTCTCTGAGAAGAAGAGAGATGAAGGGAGAGTGACACTGCCCCTCTTCAAAATACTTTGAAATAATCACTTCAGGTGATATAATTACTCCAACGTTGAAGTATCACCCTCGGGCACTCCCATCTCTCTGGCTTTCAAAAGCCTTCTCATAATTTTACCACTACGAGTTTTTGGCAAACTTTCCGTAAACTCAATCTCTTTGGGTGCTATGGCCGGACCTAATTTCTTACGGGCATGCCCTAAAATATCCTGGCGCAATTCATCATTTGCTTCAAAGCCAATCTTCAATACCACAAAAGCTTTTACCAGCTCTCTGATCATAGAGTCTGGCTTACCAATCACTGCCGACTCAGCCACTGCGGGATGCTCCATCAAGCAGCTTTCCACCTCAAAAGGTCCTACCATATGCCCTGATGTTTTGATAATATCATCTGCACGACCAACAAACCAGAAATAGCCATCCTCATCTTGTTTGGCCAAATCACCTGAGATGTACCAGTCTCCATGGAAGCTTTTATTGTATCGCTCTTCTTGATGAAGATATGACCTGAACATAGATGGCCAACCTCTTTTAAGAACCAAATGCCCTTGTTTACCGGGTTCATCAATAATTGTGAATTTATTATCAATGATCTCTGCAATAGCTGCCTTAATGCCAGGAAGAGGCTTGCCCATAGATCCAGGCTTCACTTCCATCGATCTGTAGTTGGCAATTATTATACCTCCTGTTTCGGTTTGCCACCAGTTATCTAAAACAGGCACTCCAAAGGCCTTCTCACCCCATGTTACTGCCTCGGGATTCAATGGTTCCCCAACACTTAGTATAAGCCTTAAATGTTCTAAATCGTATTTATCGACAGGCATAAAATTAGCCCGCATCAACCTGCGAATAGCAGTAGGTGCAGTATACCATACATTTACTTTTTGATCCTGCAATAGGGTATACCAGCGAGTGACATCAAACTCTTCTTCATCTACTATATTGGTAACTCCATTGACCAATGGTGCAATAATTCCATATGAAGTACCTGTTACCCATCCCGGGTCAGCGGTACACCAGAAAATATCACCGGGTTGAAAATCAAGCACATATTTACCAGTAACATAATGCATCAATACCGCTTCGTGTACATGCAATGCCCCTTTGGGCATACCTGTAGTACCGCTGGTAAAGTGCAATAATGCGGGCGTCTCAGGTTCGGTAAACGGTATTTCAAACACATCAGGCACATCAGCCAAATGTTTACTAAGGGACAATATATGATCTGAAGGGTCTTCTTCAATATCTGTCAGTAATATGTATTTCAACTCCGGCAAATCATTTAGCAATGTTTTTACTTTCTTATCAAACAAAGCCTTTGTGGTTACAAGAACACGTACATTACCACTTTTCAGTCGTTGCAAAATAGGCTCGGGACCAAAAACAGAAAACAGCGGGCAAAAAACAGCCGTATATTTCAAAGTGCCCAGTGCTGCAATATAGAGCGCTGGAACCCGGCCAATGAGAGAATATACAGTTTCTCCCTTTTTGACACCTAGTTTCTGTAAAAGATTAGCAAACGAAGCTGTTAGAGATTTGAGCTCCCCATAAGAATAATCCCGGATTGTGCCCTCCTTTTGTATCCATCGCAAAGCCGTGTGATTTTCAAGCGGCCCCTCACAATGCTTATCGATCGCTTCATAAGCTATATTAAGCCCATGTTTTTTAACATGTGGGTCCAGTTGTCGAAGTTCTTCTTCCCAGAAGAATTCTTTACGCAGCCTTTCGTAGTCCGCAAGGTTGGGTCTACTTAATGTTTTGTTTCTCAGATCAGGCATAACTACCTTTTTTAGATTGAATATTACAATCGTCCGATTAAAAACAATGTAACCTCATCGTTTGAACTCATGACAGATTGTTCAATAATAGTTGTCATGCTAAGGCAAGCTATCAGGAGCACGTTTACGCTAACCTGAACTCCCCTGCATGCCAAATGCATAGTAATAGATAGTAGGATCTCCCGGGTATATGCCTTCGAGCATTATACCTCCCTGCTGCGACCCTACAGCGCTGATAAAATCATCCACCGATTTTATAGGAATATTGTTGACTGAAGTTATAATAAAACCTTCTTTAATATCTGTATACTCAGACAATTTACCAGCATATAGCCTGGTTACAATAACACCATTTTTTATACTATACTTTTGCTTATCTTCATTACTTATTTCCTGCAACTCAACACCTAGTTCCTTTAATAATGCCTTACCCGCCCCCGCAGCGATTGTTTTTTCTTTCGGGCTTTCCAATGTAGCGTACAGCTTTAATTCCTTACCATTGCGTATAAGGGTAATTTTTACTTTTTCTCCTGGTTTTTTCCTGGCTATTATTTCCTGCAACTCAGGAGAGCTGTCAGTTGCCATATCGTCTATTGCAATGATCACATCTTTCTTCCGAATCCCGGCTTTTTGAGCTGCTTCGCCTTCCAGAACATTATTTACATAGACTCCGGTAGTTCGCTTAATGTTTAATTCATCTGATAATTCACTATTGAGATCACTGATAATTACGCCAAGCACGGCACGCTGGACTTTTCCAAAATTCATTAGGTCATCAACAACTTTTTTTACAATATCAGAAGGAATAGCAAAAGCATAGCCTGCATAGACACCGGTAGGAGTGGCAATCGCGGTATTGATCCCTATTAGCTTTCCATCCAGCGACACTAATGCCCCACCACTATTACCAGGGTTAACCGCTGCATCAGTCTGAATAAATGACTCAATAGCGTTCTGATCCTGTAAAATATTGATATTACGGGCTTTCGCACTTACGATTCCTGCGGTTACCGTTGAGGCCAAATTAAAAGGGTTGCCAACGGCCAGCACCCACTGACCTACCTCTACACTATCGCTATTACCAAACGTAATATATGAAAGTTCATTGGCATCAATCCTGACCAGCGCAAGATCAGTTTGCGAATCGGTACCTATTACCTTTCCTTTATAAGAATGTCGGTCATACAAGGTAACTTCAATTTCATCAGCACCCTCGATCACATGATTGTTTGTTACAATATAACCGTCACTGGAAAGAATTACTCCTGATCCTGCTGTCTGCCTCGGCACCACCTTGTATTTCCTCTCGGGAAATTGAAAATCAAATTGCTTGAAAAAAGGGTCATTACGAAGCAGATCTCTTAAAGGGTCTGGAATCCCATAGAAGTTTTTTCCATTTTCCTGACCATCAACTGTATATGTGCTCCTAATATGTACAACCCCTGGAGTTGCCACTCTGGCTGCGTGCCTGAAATCTACAGTCCCGGTATATGAGATATTGGATGCAGTTACTCCATACTTACTTTGCAAGGTGCCAATATCTCTTTTTGTATTTTCTCTTTCCTGTGCCTGGCAAGCGATCAGCAAAAGTGATGATACCACAAGCAATGAGATAGGCTTAAGGTTCATTTTTAGCTTATTTTAAATGTTTTTTAAACCAAATTGCCGAAGTGTGTGCCACTTCTTCCAGCGCACCACGCTCCTCAAACAAGTGAGTCGCCCCGGGAATAATCTTGAGTTCTTTCTCGCATTTCAGTTTTTTATAGGCCAATTGATTGAGCTTGATCACTTCAATATCATTGCCCCCTACAATAAGCAACACTGGAGCCTTCACAAATTCGAGTACAGGCAAAGAAAGATCCGGCCTACCTCCTCTTGACACAACTGCTTTGATCTCCTTACCCAGTTCTGTCGCCGCAGCATTAAGAGCTGAAGCCGCACCAGTGCTGGCACCAAAGTAGCCAATGTTTAAATGCTTGGTTTCTTGCTGAGACATTACCCAATGGGTAACCGAGATCAACCTGTTGGTAAGTAAACCTATGTTAAACCTGTTATCATAAACAGCGTCTTCCTGCTCAGTGAGCAAGTCAAACAACAAAGTAGCCACATTGCTTTCCCTTATTGTATCTGCCACCTTGTTGTTTCGAGGACTAAACCTGCTACTTCCGCTGCCATGCGAGAAAATAACCAACCCCGTAGCTCCCTTAGGAATAATTAACTCACCAGACAACGTAACATTTTTTATAGGGATTTGTACTTCTCTTTTAAAGTTTTCAGTGATTGTAGCTTTCATAGTCTTCAGTGTTATTTCATAATTTATAAAATCCCCTCCTTGCTTATCAACGATATGTATTACCTCACCACATGATCTTTATTTCCATAATCACCTCCCTGATAAATCACAAAATCTCCTTTACCTAGGGGCTGTTCAGGGATATCCTTTTCAAATTTCAAAGCCAGTTTATCTTTCCGGTTTTCAATACGAAATAGCGTCCACATAGCATAATCCAATCTCATAAACTCGATAGCCCTTGAGGAAGATAGTACTGCTCTGATTCTCTTATAGTAATACTTACGTAGCTTTGCCAGTTCAACGTCAATTTCAAGAAGCTCAGTGTAGAGCCTCATTTTGTGTGATTCCTTCAGCTCTCCTCCATATTCAGATTGTAGCTCTATTATCTGAAGATATTCTATTTCCAAATCTTCAATTGCCTGCTGATAATCACTATACACAGGCCAGAAAGCCATCCGTTCTGATTCTGTCAGATGCATATGTAAGAGTATTATCTTGCGTTGTTCTTCCTGCCAAAGCATATAAGAGGTTCTTGCAGACACTGCATATTCCTGTGCCCTGCCTGTAAGAAATGTTAACATAAGACTACACGCAAAGGCGGACATCTTAATTTTTTTCATAACCAACAGTTTATAAGAATCAATTTACTTCCTATACACAAGCCCATGAATGACAACCGTTATCAAATGCCAAGACTTTCCTTGGCGGTGTCAATTACCTGAATACAGGTTCTCAGGCATATACAGACCTCTGCTATCGCAACAGGCACACTCTACGATACTCATTGAGAATAATTTATGATAGGGTATAAAAGTAAGAAGGCGGATTGAACATCCGCCTTCCGATAACATAGTTTAGTGCTTTTTGCGGCAGTTATTCTATATTACCTGCACAACCAAAACCTTAACAGTTAAGATGCTGAATAATTTCAGCTATTGAATAGGTAGTTTCATGCATTTTGAAACACTTATATCTACCATCCTCCCATACTCAACCAATAAGACTTTGACTATGTTTCAGTTATAAAGGTACTTCATATCCTTTCCGATTGTCATGATGGAGATCACGGATTACCGAGAGTTTTATCATACTTTGATAAAACAGCAATGAATTACCGTTAATTGCGAAAGGGTAACATTTACGACAGCACGAAAGGTCTCCACCCAATGGTGGCTCCAATTTTAGTAATTGTAAATTGATAAGCTATACAACACTCAAATTTCCTTTTGAAGTGAGCTTTACAATATCATGCCATGGTTTGGTATTGAGAATATTATCAGCCGTACACCAGGCACGCCTGGCAACACCTACACCTAATGACATAAAATAAAAATCATTGTACTTATGACTATCAGTGCTAATTACCAGGTTCACTCCTGCTTCTCTGGCCTCATTGGCCCACTCATCTTTCAGGTCCAGCCTCTCAGGTTGCCCATTGATCTCAAGAGCTGTACCTGTACCAACCGCTGCCTCTATCAATGCGGCAATATCAACAGGGTATGCCTCCCGCTTGCCAATAAGTCGTCCGGTAGGATGCCCAATGCAGTTCACATATGAATTTTCACAAGCTTTGATCAATCGGTCTGTGTTATTTCGGCTAAAACCTGAATGGATGGAAGCCACTACCCAATCGAGTTGCGATAGAATTTCATCGGAAAGATCAAGCGCCCCATCAGCCAGAATGTCTACTTCAGCACCTGCTTTTAAAAAGTCTCTTCCCTGTTTCTGATTGATGACCTTCACTTCTTCAATCTGCTTCAAAAATTCCTGATCTTTCATGCCTCTTGCTACCCTGGACGATTTGGTGTGATCAGTGATGGCTATGTAATCATATGAAAAATTCTTTTCCACAAAGTCGACTATTTCTTCCATGGTCTGCAATCCATCAGACCAGTCCGAATGCATTTGCAGGTCTCCTCTAATATCCTTTATTTCTACTAGCTTAGGAATTGCTCTTTTCAATGCCAGCTCAATTTCACCTTTATCTTCTCTCATCTCCGGGGGAATATATTGCATGCCCAAGTGCTTATAAAGTTGCTCTTCGGTTTTTCCTGCTAGACGCTTATGATTACGGGCCGTGAAAATTCCATATTCACTGATCTTGTAGCCCTTGTCCCTTGCTAATCGACGCAGGTGAATATTATGATCCTTCGAGCCTGTAAAGTATTGAAATGCTGCTCCCCATTCTGATTCATCTACCATCCGAAGGTCTGCCTGCCTACCATTTTCTTGCATAAGGATACTCACACGCGTATCTCCCTTGGCAAGCACCCTCTGTGCCAATTTTGGACTAGTAAATACCTTTACCACTTTTTTGCGGTCCTTTAATTTTACCGCAGCAAGAATGTCCAGATCGCCTATGGTTTCTTTTCTCCTACGCAGGCTACCTGCAAGTTCCGCACGTTTCACCTCTTTTAATGTTTTTAATGGTGCGAGGAGCTTCTCTCCAGCCTCTAATGCATCCCTTAGGAGCATTCTTTCTTCAAGCTGCTTGTGCAACTTCAGGCCACGCAGCATGTTTTCCACCTTTCTTGGACCAAACCCCTTAAGCTTGGTAATGCGACCGTCTTTTAATGCTTTTACGACATCCTCTTTCGATTCTACATGTAAATCCTCATACAGTCGCTTGAGCGACTTTGGTCCAAAACCACGGACATCGACCAATTCAATCAACCCATGTGGAACAATTTTTTTAAGGTTTTCAAACCTCGAAATTGAACCGGTACTATAAAATTCTCTGATATCTTTTTCGAGACTCTTTCCTACCCCCGGGATTTCCTTGACCGTACCTTCCTTCAGATATAAGGAAATATCATCAGGTAAACTCTTGATAGCCTGAGAAGCTTTCATATATGCAATAGCCTTAAAGAGATTTTCTCCTCCAAGATAACGGTACATCGATCCGAGATCCTGCAGAATAGTGGCTAGTCGTTTATTCTGATCAGTCATAATTTTAGTCTTTAAAATACTACAGGCTGGTCGCCAAAAATGAATAAGTCCAATTAAATATCAAACCTTAGTACCATCAACGATACCTATCATAGGCGGAGCAAATAATCCTCATTAAAACACCTGCCCCAATAATTGTTTAGCGGTCTCTTATGGAGGTTTCTTATATTGATGAGCTGATCAGAAGAAATGATAAACTTCATCAGAGGGTACGGCTTTCCATAGAGGAGTGGAATAATTCTTAACAGAAATCATAAGTATATCTGACTCTTGAGGATTAACCAGGTGGAAAATAAAAAGGCAATACCTATCTCTATCTAATCAGCTTCTCCAGTTTGACCATATTCAAAATTCTCAACCCCTCACCACTGGTCTCGATTAACCCTTCAGCTCGGAAATCGGCCAATGTACGATTTAATGATTCGGTGGTCGTGCCAACCATTCCAGAGATGTCTCTTCGAGCTATAGTAATCATTACATCTTCGTCATTTCCGGCAAACCTTGAATTAATATTCAACAATGCTTTTGCCACACGTTGCCTTACTGATTGATACGCGATATCCATCAGTCTGTTTTCCACACCTTCAATGTTATTAGAAAGCATCTTAATAAATGTTCTGGCCACATCCTTACTCGAATAAATCAGCATCAAAAAATCAGATTTGGGAATGATCGATACACGCACATCCTCCAAAGCCTCCGCATTTTCATGGTATGGCCCTTCTTCGAGCAAAGGAACATAGCCCAAAAAATCTCCTTTACTGTGGATTCCTATAATTAATTCCTTTCCATCACAGTTGATTTTGTAGGTTTTCACTCTTCCTTCTTCAATGTAGTAAAGATCGTTGGGTATACGGCCTTCCTTAAAAATCAAATCCTTTTTTTTAAAAGCATGCTTGGGTCTATTTTCAGAAAGCTTCTGAAACTCATTTATTTCTCTGGCTTTGCTGAAAAAGGAACTTACATCTTTTGAATGATTGCTATAACTGGATTTTAGAAGCTCGTTCTTTTTAAGACGTGTTTCTACTATTTTCAGCAATTCTACACCATCGAAAGGTTTGGTAATGTAATCATAAGCGCCCAAATTCATTCCCCTCCTTAAATCACTTTTTTCGGTTTTGGCCGTTAAAAAGATAAATGGGATACTAGTAGTTTCCGGGTCTTTATTTAGAATATGTACCACTCCATATCCATCCAGTTCAGGCATCATTATATCGCAGAGGATCAAATCCGGTGGATTACTCTGCGCAAGCTCCACACCCTCTTTTCCATTATGGGCATGCAACACTTCATAACCTTTCAACTCCAAAATGCTCGTAATATTTTCCGCCATTTTGATATTATCCTCAATTAATAAAATACTATAACTCATGATCATATTTATTTAAGAGAGTAATTTTTGATATATGAAATCAGATGGACAAGAGTTGATATGCAATATTGTAATAGCTCTGCCTATAAGTATGCTATAACACTCTGAATCCATTCGCTTACAGTATTTGAAAAGGGGTTTCATAAAAGTTTAGGTAAACTTATTTTCTATATTCAAATGGAGAACTAAATTAATCTTAGCCATTTGTTAATGGCATGACGCCTGTGGAAATAGCCGATGATATTCATCATTATTACTGCTGGATCATCCATACAGCATAAAGTAAATACTCATGGTTCAAAGGCTTTTACACTACACTTCTGCTCTTTCTCTTTGTAAATCGCCGCCACTATTACCTCCTAAAATTATACTAGCTAAGTTGCCCCTTGAGTTTAGTGCCCCCGAATAAAGAAGTCTTACCCCTTCTGACAGTGATAAAGGTCATCTCAGCATCTGACGACTATCATTACAACTGTGTACTGCTATGCTTAATCTTATATAGCAAAACCAACTGATCAGCTTATACCGTGTTTACCATTTTCATCATGCTCCTGACACAGTGGCTCCAGCAGCCAGATATTACTGCCAAAGAGGTAGTAAAAAGGGCCAACGACAACATGAGGGGGGAAACCTCCCAATCTGAATTAATCATACGAACCGTTCGTCCTACCTGGCAACGAGAAATGACCGTTAAAACCTGGATGGAAGGTGAAAAATACGCTATGATATTGATTAAAAGCCCTGCCAAGGAGAAAGGAGTAGCTTTTTTAAAACGGGATAAAGAGGTTTGGAACTGGGTACCTGCCTTGGAAAGGTCTATTAAACTGCCCCCCTCCATGATGACTCAATCCTGGATGGGAACAGACTTCACAAATGATGATCTGGTAAAGGAGTCGTCAATTGTGGAAGACTATGTACACAGCTTTTCCGGAGACACTACTATCAATGGGCGTCAGTGCTATATTATTGATATGATCCCCAAGCCGGAAGCGGCTATCGTATGGGGTAAATTAACACTTTACATTGATAAAAAGGACTTCCTTGAATTGCATACTAAGTTTTATGACGAAGATGAAGAGCTGATCAATACCATGAATGCATCCAACATAAAAATGATGGGCGGCAGGCTCATTCCCACTTATATAGAAATGATTCCTGCTGATAAGCCTAACCAAAAAACGGTATTGATCTACTCAAATGTAATATACAATAAACCAATACCTGATACTTTTTTTACACTGCAACAAATGAAGAAACTCAATTGAAATGTGGTTAAAACTAGCATGGAAAAACCTATGGCGAAATAAACACCGCACCGCCATTACAACCGCGGCCATCTTTTTTGCCGTGATATTATCTGTTGCAGCCAGCAGCCTTCAGGATGGCGTATTTGATAATTTCATCAAAAACATGGTGAGCTATTATACTGGTTATATCCAAATCCACCAGAAAGGGTATTGGAACCATCAGGTGTTGGATAATGGTATGATTCGGGATAGTAGTTATGAATCCAGAATCAGCAATCAGAAAAATATTACGGCTATAGCTCCTCGTATCGAATCGTATGCCCTGGCATCTTTTAAAGATCTTACCAAAGGGTGTATGGTGGTAGGAATACACCCTGAAGAGGAAAACAAAATTACCGCACTGCAAAACAAAGTAACCTCAGGCAAATATTTTGATCATAAAAGTGGCAATACGGTCATCCTGTCTGAAGGACTGGCTGAAAGATTTGGTCTGCAGGTCAACGATACAGTATATCTCATCAGTCAGGGTTATCATGGAGCACTCGCTGCCGGCAAATACCTGATCAATGGTATCGTTAGCTTTGGTTCACCAGAACTCAATGATCAGTTATTATTCATGCCTCTGCATACTGCGCAGGAGTTCTACTCAGCTCCAGATTTAGTAACCTCCTATGTACTAGGTCTGAAGTCTGATAAATACTTGGGGTCCACCGTTTCGAAGCTCAGGCATATATCCGGTGAGACCTATGAAGTGATGAGCTGGAAAGAGCTTCTCCCCGATGTAGACCAACACATAAAAATGGACAAAGGCAGCATGTCTATTATTTTAGGCATATTGTACCTGCTCATTTGCTTTGGCATCTTCGGCACAATGCTGATGATGATGGTAGAGCGCAGGTATGAGGTAGGGATGCTTGTGGCCATAGGTATGAAAAAGGGGATATTAGCAATGCTTTTCCTTACTGAATCCATATTTACGGTCATTATAGGCTCAGTCGCAGGGTTATCGTGTAGTATCCCCCTTGTTTATTACCTAAAGGAACATCCTATCCGCATAGGAGGGGAAATGGCCGAGACATATGAACGCTTCAATTTCGAACCCATTTTTCCAGCTTCTACCGACCCGTCCATTTTTATCACACAGGGATTGATAGTTGTAAGTATCGGACTGTTACTTTCCATGTATCCGGTAATCACTGTTTTCAAAATAGACCCCGTTAAAGCAATGAAAAAATGACTGTGATAATCATTATACAAATGGCATGGCGAAACATCTGGCGGAACAAGGTCAGAAGCATGATCATCATCAGCTCCGTGGCTATTGGTTTGGTAGCCGGATTATTCGTACTGAGCCTGTACAAAGGAATTCTTGAAGACCGTTTCAGAACGGTAATCGATAAAGAAGTTTCTCACCTTCAGATCCATCATGCCCGTTTCAAGGAAGATTTTGACCCTAAATACATTATTCCTAACAATGATGAACTTATAAAAAGCCTAGGCCACCTGTCATCCGTTAAGATATTTACTCCTCGCACCATTGCTCAAGGCATGCTGGCAACAGGAACCGGATCATCAGGCATCCAGATTGTAGGGGTCGACCCTGAACAAGAAGATCGGGTCACTTCTCTGAATAGCAAAATCAAAGAGGGAGATGGTTTCGTTAACGGGAAAAAAAACCAGCTACTCATTAGCAAAAAGCTTGCTGATAAAATGCATCTAAAGGTAGGATCCAAGGCTATTCTGACCTTCATCGATAAAGAAAGTAATATTATTTCAAGTGCATTCAGAGCTGCCGGGATTTATCAAACAGACAACACTCCCAGGGATGAAAGAATAGTTTTTGTAAAACAAAAAGACCTTAACTCATATCTCTCACTAGATGATGAATTTCATGAACTGGCTATACTTCTCCAAAATGACGATGACGTAGAAAATGTGCAGGCCAGCTTAAAAAATCAGCATCCGAATTTACAGATTGAGTCATGGATGGATATCTCGCCCGAAACCAAGTTGATGATAGAAACCACGGACCAGTATTCCCTGATTTTCATTGTTATCATCATGCTCGCTTTATCATTTGGTATTGTTAACACTATGCTGATGGCAGTACTGGAACGTTCACGCGAGATAGGTATGTTGCTGGCCTTGGGGATGAATCGTTTGAAAGTTTTCTTCATGATATTAACGGAAACTGTCCTTTTAACTATCACGGGAGTGCCAATGGGGGTACTCATTGCATGGTTTATCGTACTGATATACCATCGCCACGGCCTGGATATTTCAGCACTTGGCGGCCAGGCTATGTCAGAATTTGGCTTCAGCTCAATGATCTACCCTGCATTTCCATGGGAAAAAATACTGGGCGAGATGCTGATCGTATTGATAGCATCTATGCTATCATCACTTGTCCCTGCAATTAAAGCCATAAGATTACGACCCGTAGAAGCGCTGCAAAAATGAAAATATGAACTATGAAAACAGTTATTGATGCTCATAATATCAAAAAAGTTTACAACCCGGAAACCATCCCAGTCGTAGCCGTAAATAATGTACACCTTCATCTGGAGCGTGGCGAATTTACAGCTTTGGTGGGTCCTTCCGGTTCGGGTAAAACCACCCTTCTCAACCTGATCGGAGGACTTGACAAGCCAGACACCGGCAGTGTGATTATCAACAACGTGGATATTACCAAACTGACACCCAATAAACTTATAGATTTCAGACTCCATAACATCGGGTTTGTTTTCCAAGCCTTTAACCTGATACCCGTTCTATCTGCTCGTGAAAATGTAGAACTGATCATGCAACTTCAGCATGTAAAGAAGCATGAGATTAAAGCACGGGTTACCAACCTGTTTCAGCAGATAGGTTTGGAAGACAAAATGGACAATCGGCCTGCTCAACTTTCGGGAGGACAACAGCAGCGGGTAGCAGTTGCCAGAGCCCTGGCTTCCCGCCCGCAATTTATCCTTGCCGACGAACCAACGGCTAACCTCGATACCAAATCGGCCGACAACTTACTGGACATTATGGCCAAATTGAATAAGGAAGAAAATATGACTTTCATATTTTCTACACATGATCAACGCGTGATCGAAAGGGCACGAAGAGTAATCACTTTGGTCGATGGGCAAATACATGCCGATTCTTCACCGGTAAGTGTCAATGTGGACTCAACAATCACATGAATTGGGTGACATCCATGAAGGTGCTCCTGGCTCTGACGTATACAACCATTTATGCTCAGGATACGACGGAGCACCGGCTACAATATTCGGGGTACGTTAAAGATTTGCAGTCACTGAATTACACTGAGAATTTCGCCTACCTGACTACCGGTAACCTGATCCATAACCGGATAAACCTCAAATGGCAGCCTGCCGAGCACATAACCGCTGTCATGGAATTTAGAAATCGCTTATTCTGGGGGGAAGAAGTAGCCCTTACTCCGGGTTTTTCCTCTCAACTTAGAAATGCCAATGAAGCAGCAGATCTGTCGTTCAACTGGATTGACAAAGAGCAAATGGTATTGAACACATCCATTGACAGGTTATACGTAGTATATGACAAAGTCAATTGGAATGCAAGAATAGGAAGACAACGTATCAACTGGGGGATCGGCACTACCTGGAATCCTAATGACTTGTTCAACACATTCAATTTCCTGGACTTTGACTATGAGGAAAGGCCTGGCGCAGATGCAGTAAGGTTACAATATTTTACAGGATTGATGGACAATATCGAACTGGCTATTTCTGCAGGGGATGAAAGCTATGAAATGATTGCTGCTATGAAATATTTTGCTAACATCGCCAACTATGACTTTCAGATCATTGCTGGCTGGTTTCAGCAGCAACCCACTCTAGGGGTTGGTTGGTCAGGAATTATAAAAGAATCGGGGTTTCGTGGTGAAGCACAATACTATTTCCCCAAAAACAAGAAAGAGGAATTGATCAATATATCAGCCGAATTAGATCATGTTTTTGAAAAGGGATGGTACGTTAGTATTGGGGGATTTCTCAACAGCAAAGGCATTGAAAGTACCATAGAACTACCTGTTATTGCGACACTGCAGTTTTCTCCGAAAAACCTGATGCCTACAAAGTGGAACACTAACATCACTTTCTCTAAAGAAATCACTCCTCTATTTACAGGTAATGCTACGGTTATCTACAGCCCGGGCTCACACCTGGTCATGATTCTCCCTACCCTTAGCTACAACCTTGCAGAAAACCTGGATTTCAATCTAGTATGGCAATCCTTTTTCAGTGAACAAAAAGCTGGTTTTGATGACCTCGCGCATCGGGTATTTATACGAATGAGATGGAGCTTTTGAATGTACCACTGTTTTATTCCGGAATTCGGTTACTAATTCAACAAAGGTTGACTTTCAGTAACCATCAACCACTTCTCTTTCGAATCGGTTTTCTATGCAAAAAGATTTCCTTCTCCATTCCATTACTGCAATCAAAACAACCCGAGATTTTAATCTTTGCTTTTGATAATTAAGATCATCTCATTAAACAAATTCTTCAACTAATTTTAAGTAATTATATTTTTCAATATTCCTAAATCAATAAATAAGCATAAAAATGTCTATAGTTGTATGCTTAATATTACTTTATCCTCTTGAGGTATGTGTTACTCCATTGCCCACGGTGTTTAACGGGATTGAGCCACAGTACTTCCAGAATACCTACCTGTCAGCAACAGATACCCTAAAAAACGGCGCTGCGTCAAAAGCGGAACCGATAGAGATTGACAAGCTCATTGTTGATGAAACCATCAGTAAAGCAGGGCATGAATTTATGGAGATTTTCTTTTCGTTGTGGAACTGGCCACACGTATCTAATGGATCTTTTATGATGGTCGTTAAGGAACGGCCTTTTCGCGGGATATCAACTACTATAACGATAACGATAAACGACCTGACTGTATTTGAGAGTTTTCTACAAACACGGTACGATGTTCTGGAATCTCTGGCCAAAATGGCAGTAAAACAAACTTATGGCTACTTAATCAACTATGATAATATAATGAAGCAATTAGAAGGGGAAGATATGCAGGGCTCGGGAATTTATTGAACATTCTAATTATTAAACCAATTTTAACCATGAAACCTAACATTCGAATTACACTAACCATCCTACTACTAATAATTCTACAGAATGCTTACAGTCAGGACTTGGTTTACAAACCCATTAACCCCGCCTTTGGAGGCGATTCCTTTAACTATCAATGGCTCTTAAGTTCTGCCCAGGAGCAGAATGATTTTAAAGGAAATAATGATTTGGACTTCCTGAATAAGGATCCACTTCAACAGTTTGAGCAAGACCTCAACCGTCAGATTCTTAGCCAGTTATCCAGGAGACTGGTAACCGACGTCTTCGGAGAAGAAGGGTTGAAAGATGGAACCTTCGAAATTGGTGGGTTTCAGATTGAGATCAACAGTTACCCTGATGGTATTCATATCGATATTCTGGATTCCAGCACCGGAGGAGAAACATCTATTATAGTACCTTACTTCTAAAATACAGTATCTGCCTTCCTAAAGGCTCTACCTATGAAAACAACGCTTTTCCATATCATCGCTTACATATCACTAGTGCTGCCCTCATGTGCGCCGTACTTTCATCAGCCACTTAGAGTATCAGAAGCGCGCCTTGGAGCTGAAACTCCGCAATTACAGCGATTTGGTACTCTTCCTGCGCCAAAAGATAAAATTGTTGCTGCTGTTTACAAGTTCAGGGATCAGACTGGACAGTATAAAAACACTCAGGCTGGTACAAGCTGGTCTACTGCGGTTACCCAGGGAGCAACTTCTATCCTACTTCGGGCCATGGAGGAGTCGGGGTGGTTTGTTGCGATTGAACGCGAAGGATTGTCAAACCTGCTAAACGAGCGAAAGATCATACGCTCGAGTATGTCCAACTACGCAGAAGAAGACCATAATAAACTACTACCTCCATTGGTATTTGCGGGCATCATATTAGAAGGAGGTATCATATCCTTCGACTCCAATATTATGACAGGAGGTGCCGGAGCCAGATATTTTGGTGCAGGAGCATCTGGTAAATATCGCGAGGACCGCGTTACGATTTATCTGCGGGCGGTTTCTACCAGCAACGGACGCATTTTGAAGACCGTTTACACCTCAAAAACTATCTTGTCGCAACAAATCGATGTCGGAGTTTTTCGGTTTGTTAGTACCCGCAGGCTGCTGGAGGCAGAAACTGGCTTTACCTACAACGAGCCCGGAGAGATGGCTGTGAAAGAGGCCATAGAGAAAGCGGTATATAGCCTGATCATAGAGGGCATTGTAGAAAACCTTTGGCAGGTAAAAGAGAAACAGGATATTGAATCTGAAACCGTACAGCAGTACCTGGCAGAGAAAGATATCAATGGCCATATCGATGCCTTTGGCAATAGGTTAGCTCCTCGAAGGACTTCCATCGGTTTAGGTGTTCGTGGAGCCGGACTGCTCTATCAGGGCGACTACAGCGGAAACAGATTTTTCCCTGGGGGTGAGGTCAATATTGAACTGTTTGCACACAAACCTCTTTCACTGGATATTAACACTGGAATTGGTCGCCTGGGCATAGGTGATGAATTTAATGCTACCATAAGCTATGCTACGTTAGGTGTAAAATATAAATTCTTCAATTTATTAAGGACTACACCTTATGCCCGGGCAGGAGCCGGATTAGTTACAGAAGTTAAAAACAGTCTTGATGGTAGCACATCACTGGCTAAAACCTCTTATCCGGAAGTAACTGCCACGCTTGGGTTAGAATATTTATTAACGAAAAAACTTGGAATAAGCTGCGCTGCTAACTATCACCTCTATCTCAGCGACAATATCGATCGGCTAGACCAGGGCAAATACAATGATTTCCTATGGGGGGCGGACGTTGGGATCACATATTATCTAAAATAAAAGACATATATAGCTGCTGTGGTAAAACAACGGCTTTTATATAAAGAAACAAGCTTGTATGTATGGATATGTCCATTTTGTTTCACATTTAAATTCAAATTTTACCATGAAAAAGTACGTAATAATGTTAGTAGCTGTAACTTTTGCAGTTACATCGTATGCGCAAAACAATAGCAATGTTTTGCAGGGAGGAATCGCCAATAATGCTTTGGTGGCTCAAACAGGAGATGGCAACAACTCTGAAATAGTACAATCAGGAGTTGCCAATAATGCGGTTGTTGATCAGGTAGACCTGAACAACTATTCCGAAAGTAATCAGACAGGATGGTTCAACCAGGTAGTGACCCATCAGTCCGGCGAAGCAAATGCCGCTTACAAAGTTCAAAACGGAGTCGCCAATATGGCTGTTTCTGTACAGTCAGGTGTGGAAAACCTGTCACAACAGTACCAGGATGGCGAATGGAATGTTGCTTCTGTAGCTCAAATTGGTGAAGTCAACGAAGCTGTTCAAACTCAATATGACAAAGGTAACGCTGCCCTTGCTATCCAGGGCGGCATAGGCAACTACTCTAACCAACTACAAGGTGGGGATTATGATGCCAAGTATAACCATGCTGTTGTAGAACAGGTTGGTGAAGGCAATGCAGCTTACCAAACACAATACTTGTATAGCAATTCAGCAACAAGTGTACAGTTAGGTGCAGGCAATCTGTCTTCCCAATATCAGTTCGGAGAAGTCAACTTCGCTTCAATACTTCAATCTGGTGAAGGCAACAATGCCGTTCAAACTCAGGGTGCACCCGGCGAGATGTTTACCGCTTTCAATGGGGCTATCATTAATCAATTTGGATATGACAACTATGCTGAACAAACTCAGTTTGGTGAAGCTAACTTAGCAGTAGCTGTACAAATAGGTTCTGATAACGAGTCTTACCAAAACCAATATGGAGCAGGTAATGTGTCTACTACAGAACAATTTGGCGCAGCCAACTTTGCCGAAGTAAGCCAATTCAATGCAGGACATGCGTCTCACATAACCCAGATTGGTATCGGCAACTCATCAACCGTAATCCAAAACTAGGAAAATAAGGGGTAGTGCTTCCGGGGCATTACCCCTTAAACTTTCGCACCCAAACCAAAAGTACTGCTATGAAAAAGGTCATTATATACCTTCTGAATATTGTAGCTCTCACTACATCAGGAGCATTCTGTCAAACAGATGAAAATATTCCAATTCCAAAGCATGTTATTTTGGAAGAATGGCTGCTCCACCCCTTTCCGGCTCTTGAAAGTCAGTTGATACTCCACCAACAGGGAACCGAAAATCTATCTGCCATCAACCAGTACGGCACAAGAGCAATAGTGCTTCAAAGTGGTCTTTACAACGAGATCTACAGCACACAGATAGCCCGGGGAGGAAAGGTACAAATACGGCAAAGGGGAACTGCAAATGAATATCGTGGAATCACCACTAGTGAGGAAATAGAACTCTCGATACTCCAGCAAGGTGGCTATAACAGCATACAGCAAAACCTTTCTGGCAACCTATTGATGCTTGAAGTGATCCAGGAAGGCACCTTTAACGAAATACAGCATTCGGGAGAGAACTGGTCCATACCTCTACAAATACAACAGAGAGGCAATGATATGAGGTTGATCATCAGATCAAAAAATTAGATACAGTATTATGACAACAACTAATCACACCGGCTTAAAGACATTTGCTATTTTTCTCATTTCATTTCTTTTTTACTCGTGCACCGAAGATACGATAGATCCTGTCTACCTGGGCTCTATTCATGGAGTAGTACTCTCGAAATCATCTTTGGAGCCTATTGAAGAAGTAGAGATCACCACTGTACCCGTAACAAGTGTCGTTTTTACTGATAATAAAGGTACGTTTGTCATCAACGAGATTCCCGAAGGAGAATACTCTGTTGTTACCAAAGCTGACGGATACTCACGGGAGAGCGTCAAAGTGAAGGTCATCAGAAATACATCCACTGAACTAGGGGTTAAACTGAGTTCCTCCACCCTATTGGCCCCTGCGCCTTTTACTCCTGTTCCGGAAAATGGAGCAACTAATACCCCATTAACAACTGTACTAAAATGGGCTGTGGACAACAATTCCGATGACGAACTCTCCTATACGGTACGGCTTTTCGAGTCCAATAACATTAACCCACTCATAGAAAGTGTGCAGTTACCCGACACCACACTTACTGTTGAAAACCTAAAGCATGGCACCACTTACTACTGGTATGTAGATGTAGTCAGCAGTACCGGGTATATTACCTCTGGCCCTACCTGGAGGTTTCAAACCATTCCTTTCCCCGAAAACAGGATTGTATTCACTTCGAGCAAATCCGATAACTATGAGATTTACTCTTCAAGTCCGGGGGCAACATCTCTGGTACAGCTCACCAGCTCTGATCATTATGAGCTAAGGCCTCTCCTCAGTAGCAAAAGAGACCTCATAGCCTTCTCTTCTAACAAAAATGTAGATTACCATATTTACACTATGAACTACAATGGTTCCGAAGTGCGGCAAGTAACCACGTTACCCATTGCTGGCTTCCACAACCAGGGAATCGGTTTTAGCTGGTCACCAGACAACGGACAATTTATTTACAGCCATTATGACAAGCTCTACCGGATCGACAGGACTGGTGTAGACCTCGTCAAAATAGCTACAGCACCAAAAAACAGAAATTTTCGCTCATGCGACTGGACCTCGGTGGGAAACAAGATCGTAGTTGAAACGATAGGTTCGACCATATATGATTCTGAAATTTACTTGATGAACGCCAATGGAACTGACACTGTCAAGCTCGTAGACAACCTATCAGGGATCATTCAATCTCCATCGTTCTCTATAGATGGCAAACAAATTATGTATACCCGAGATGTCTCGGGCTATGAATCATCAACAGGCCGCCAGCTTGATGCCCGTATTTTTATCAAGGATATTGAGTCTCTTGATGTTATAGAAGTCTCGGGAGGTAAGCCTAACGGCACTAACGATCTTCAACCCAGGTTCTCCCCTGATGGTGCCAAAATTATCTTTGTAAATGCCTCAAATGACGGAAGTGGCAAAAAATCGATATGGATCATGAATAAAGACGGTTCAGACAGACAACTGCTTATAGAGGATGCCGAAATGCCTCACTGGCAGTAGCAGGAAACCAATCATGCGGTTGAAAGGCAATTGTAACATATGGTATGTACTGCCTACAAAGTGACAATAAACTTGATGAAATAAGCACCAATACTTTACATAAAGCAATAAGCTTATATATGGAAATCTATTTTGTTTACATTTTAATTTAAATTTTATAATGAAAAATTTTATAATGATGTTATTAGCTGTAGGAATTGCGGTTGTTTCGCATGCGCAAAACGTTACTAACGTTTTGCAGAATGGAGTCTTCAATAATGCTTTAGTAGTTCAAACAGGAGATGGTAATAGCTCTGATATAGTACAAACAGGAGTTTCCAATGATGCAGTAGCTAATCAGACAGATCTAAATAACTATTCAGAAAGTAATCAGACAGGGTGGTTCAACAAAATGGTGACCAACCAATACGGAAGCTCTAATGAGGCAATGACCAATCAATCTGGCGAAGCCAATGTCGCCCACAAAGAACAAAGTATAACGAGTAACAGAGCGGTCTCCACACAGTCGGGATTGGGAAATTCTACTCAACAGTATCAGACATTTGTCGGCAACCTGGCGATCTCCATACAGGAAGGTTTCAAAAATTACGCTCAACAACAGCAAGGTGGGCAGGGAAATACTGCGACTATTACCCAATTGGGCGAAATCAATGAGGCTGTTCAAAACCAAGCTGGCACGCGCAACGAAGCAACGACCATACAGGAAGGTACAGGCAACTATTCTGTTCAACGGCAATCGGGACTTATCAATGGTGCATATGTTGATCAGACCGATCTTAATAACTATTCTGAAATTGATCAGATAGGTTTTGTTAACTCGGCAAGCTCAAGGCAATCTGGTGAAGTCAACTGGTCGCAAAAATACCAGGACGGATTGCTTAATAGCGCTATCTCTACTCAGTTTGGTGAAGCCAACTGGTCACAACAGCATCAGTTCGGTCAGATGAACCAAGCTTCAATCCTTCAGTCTGGAAATAGTAACCATGCCATTCAGATACAGGGTGATGGAGAAATATCATCAGAGGAAAATATAGCGATCGTTAACCAATCGGGCAACGACAACTATGCTGAACAAACTCAGTTTGGCGAATCCAACATAGCAGAGGCCATACAAACCGATGCTGATAACGAATCTTTCCAAAACCAATATGGAGCTGCGAATATGTCAGTAGTGAAGCAATATGGCTCCGGCAACTTTGCCGAAATAAGTCAGTTCAATGCAGGCCACATATCCCTTACAAACCAAGTTGGTATGGGTAATACAATCACCGTAATTCAAAAATAATAAGGTATGAGGGGGTAATCCTAACAATGTTATTTACAACCGGTAGAGTCCCCGAATCCATGGAGTTAAGAGTAGCACAGACCTCATAGAAGTACAATCTCAAGGGGTAAGAAACCTAATTATTTGTTTTAATTAACTATAATGCCCCGGTACTTCAACCTACCGAAAATAAGGCTTGACCCTGTTACACCTGGTCTAGGAAACCATCACTCTAATATTTGCGTTTTAAAGACATCACCTGGTAAAAAAATAGAAGGCGGATCACTCCGCCTCCCTATCACCTCCGGCATGCCTGATTGCTTTTTCAGACATGTCTATCATTGATGAAACTCACCCAGCCGGAAAAAGAGGCTCCTTTTATGTTCAGTTACCTCCATCATTACTCAGTGGGGTTAATTCCTTCGCTGATTAAAATAAAGATAGCTTAATGCTTGCTCTACTACGATGACAGAAGTTTCAAGTCATCAAGATTTTTATCACAGTCTGAGATACACCTAAGGAAAGTAGCCTCTGACATATGGCCATTTCCCTGATTATACAGTCAATTACTATTGTCTTAACTTTTCCTTTTCACTTCCTACCAGGCCCCTCTCAATGCTATTAAGTTAAGGCGCTAGACTGCTTATGCACATGTGCTTTTTGGTTGGTAAATTTTATTTTAGACTGGCAGCTTACAGCGCTAAATCGCGGCTTTACTAAACTTCCAAAAGTTTGGTAAAGCTTTACTGTTCTGTGTAGCACCGACTGAAGGTAATAGCCTTAAAGCAGAGGTTACCACCTTTCAGTGTATCACCTCACCCGGAAAAGATCGTAGGCTGGCATTGGCTAGAATGCCCTCTCCGTACCGGAAGAGAGAATTTTGAATTCATTTTAAACCAAGCCATAACCTTGGTAGTATAGAGTAGCATTCATAAAGTAGGGGTAGGGTAGTAAGGTCAAAGCAAAACCTTAACTTAATAGCATTGAAGCCCCTCTGAAAAGAACTCTACGCAATTCATATGGCAGAAGAAATTAAAGAGCAGCCAAAGCCCATAACAGATACTATAACGGTGCTGACCTTCTTAAAAAGGTCAATGCCATATAAAATATTGAGCAGGCACAGAGCCCATGAGCGTATCAGCAATGAACAGTAAATGTGTAAGCCACTCAGAACCGGAGTCTTTCCCCTGAGCGAGATAAAACAAAGTGTATTAAAGTTTCTGGTTTAGTTGCGGATTGTACTTCCAAATAATGGTGGTAAGTTTATGACAGCTATATAATTCTTCATGTTCAGGACTGCTTGCTGCCCTGAACAAACACAATTCAGCTGCCTATCAATTGTCGAACCTGATCAATGAGATCATCGCCATCGAAAGGTTTACGAATGCAACCATCAGCCCCAATTTCCATTACTCTGTTTACCGTGTTTTTTTCTATGGTGGCTGCTATATAAACAAAAGGGATTTCAGCAGTTATAGGATTATTTTTCAAGCGTATAAGCACCTCTGTTCCATTCATTTTAGGCATGCGCATATCGCAGAGTATCAAATCAGGTATTCTTTTGTTCACCAAGTACAATCCTTGCGTTCCGTTCTCGGCAACCCGTATTTCAAACCCGAACATCTCGAGTATTTCTGCTGTATTCTCCCGGATATTGTAGTTATCCACAATGATGAGTATACTCTTCATAGCTATATTGAGGTAACTTAATATTGAAAGTGGTCCCGTCCCCCTCTTTGCTGGTGAAGTTTATATTACCTTTCATCAATCCCACGTATTGATTTACAATAGTCAGTCCCAGGCCAATACCAGAAATGCCCTGCGTATTTTTGGCCCGGAAGAATATATTGAACATATATTTCTGCTCATCTTCAGGTATACCAATGCCATGATCTCTTACCATAATTGAAATGTCATTGTCATTATTTTCAAAATTGAGTTCAATGTCTGCATCTTCCGGAGAATATTTTATGGCATTGGAAAGTAGATTCTTCATAATGTAATGGAGCTTTTTGCGATCCATAATCACTTTTCTATCTCCCTTGTGGCTCAAGTAAATATGCTGACGTTTTTTCTTCAGTAGTTTTACCTCTTCAATTACTTCATACATAAAATTCAACAGATCAAATGCCTCCAACTCTTCTTCTATCTTGCCCTGTTCCAGCTTATCTAATGACAAGAAGTCATCCAATATGGTGCTGATACTGTTAATGGATATTTTGATCCTTTTCATGTGCTTTACCACACGTTCATCCTTTTCCCATGAACCATATTGCTCTACCAGCATAAGGCTCGAAAGCGCTATACTAAGCGGGGTACGTAGCTCATGGGAGGCCATTGATACGAATCTGGATTTCAGCGCATTCATTTCCTTTTCGCGCCTTAATACTTTATGTAACTTCTTCGTCCTATGCCATATCAGGTTCTCCAGCTTTTCCTGCGTTATTTGCTGGTCGTGAATATCTATACAATACCCGACATACCCTGCAAACTCTCCTTCAGGAGTATAAATCGGATTCCCAGTATCTTGTACCCAACGATATTTACCATCATGTCGCTTCAACCTGTACTGGATGGTGAAAGGTTCTCGATTTTCTAGCACTTTACTATAAAAGGCAGCAGTCCGTGGCAGATCATTAGGGTAGACACTTTCTTCCCACCCGGTGCCTAGCTCCTCTTCCAATGAGCGACCAGTAAACGTGAGCCATGTTTTATTAAGATAGGTACACTCGCCATTCGGACCCGCTCCCCAGATCATTACAGGAGCATTGTCAGCCATACTCTTCAACCAATACTCACGATCAGTTACAATTTCCCTGTCACAAACGTGCCCCGAAGTATCCATGATAGGCGCTACTGCCAATTTTTCGTTATCCAGCTTATGATGATCTAAACTCACCTCTACCGGAAAGACCTCGCCATTTTCCTTACGTGCGTAAAGTTCCATACCACGAACTACCAGGCCATCCTCTGGATTGTTAAAATATTTTTCCCTGTATTGCATATGTTTTTACGATGATCCTCAATAAACAACATTTCAATGGGCTCATTTGTTAACTCCTCAGCCGAATATCTAAAAGATTACTCAGTAAAATATACCCATTTCTATCAATAACAACGACGCTGACCGTAACTCCGTTAAATAGTATCCTCCTGAATACATCTTCTCCTTTCTAATGTAGTTAGCTTTAGCACTGTTAAACCTCAACAGTAATATTACTTTTTAAAGGAGTCTAAGAATCTTTTTACACATGTAAGTTTATACCCAAAACTAACCCAAAATTGTGGAGGTGAGATTATCAAATTAGTCAAAAATTAATTATTTACAAAATAAAATTTAAAAAATCACAATTAACTAATTATACATCAAATGCAGCAACTTTTACTCATGAAAGAGATCGTGGCATTAGTAAATCCAACTACTTTTTTGATGAGCTTAGCACACCATAAAATGCAACCTAATGGGCTGTATTTACATTTTTTCATGTAATATCTGCGACAATATCAGTCATTTCAATACTACTATGAGAACAAAAAGGTTAAATTATACATAATCCTACACCTTCGGTTAACTAACCATCATATCCTTTCTTCGAATCTTACGAAGAGACATTGATCTCACGCTTCGCAATAGGAAAGTATGTTATTTTTTGAACTGTGTAATTAAGACAAAGGAAGCTAGTACATTGAAACTGCAGCACCAGGCACATCCTGACTATGACATTTATCGATAGGTTTTATAGGCTCTACAGTAACAGCCTTATTAATTGATGTTATTGACTATGCTTGATCTCACTGTATTATCAATGGCTCTTCAATTTGATACAAGATACTTCACAGATCACAAGGAATATAAGTCAACTGGTAGCCATACATTTTGGTTTACTCCCACCGGTTGTTACTTCTAGCCCGGCAACGGGAAACTCCAATATCATCGTTACATGGCCCCATTAACTTCATAGCTACTGTTTCTCTTGGTCCTCCTTTGGAAGCCCTTTAGTAAAGTAAGTGTACATAGGTTATTCACTTAGTAGATTTGTAAGTGTTTTTTTTCATATTCGCCATATACCTTCTGTATTCCTTCCCGCAATTCTATTTTTGGGTACCAACCCATTTGGTTTATCAATGAGGTATTCAATAATTTCCTTGGGGTACCATCAGGTTTTGAAGAATTAAAACGCAAACGCCCTTTGTATCCTATCACCGATTTAAGAAGCATCGCCAATTCGTAAATACTCAAATCTTTACCCGTACCAACGTTAATGATATCAGGTTTATCATAGCTATTCATCAAAAACAGACAGGCATCGGCCAAGTCATCCACATGTAGAAATTCCCTCCTTACTTTACCCGTACCCCAAATCTCCACCTCTTCTTCCCCCTTAACTTTTGCTTCATGGATTTTCCTCATGAGTGCGG
This sequence comes from Fulvivirga marina, assembly GCF_016775155.1. GTDB lineage: Bacteria > Bacteroidota > Bacteroidia > Cytophagales > Cyclobacteriaceae > Fulvivirga > Fulvivirga marina. Next base: position 235,597 of record NZ_JAEUGD010000058.1, read on the forward strand.
GCAGTACATGGGCATTTTCAAGGTCATAATTATCATTTGGACCATACAAGTTGGTCGGCATCAGACTGATGAAATTGGAGCCATACTGAGCATTATAAGCCTGACACATTTTTATTCCCGCTATCTTAGCAATGGCATACGGCTCGTTAGTAGGCTCCAACGGACCAGTAAGCAGTGCCTCTTCTTTTATCGGTTGCTGTGCATACTTAGGGTAAATACAGGATGACCCCAAAAAAACCAGTTTACGTACACCTGTTTTGAAAGACTGGTGGATCACATTGTTCTGAATAACCAAGTTATCATAGATAAACTCAGCCCGGTAAGTATTATTAGCGTGAATACCACCCACCTTGGCTGCGGCAAGAAATACATACTGCGGCTCCTCTATTTCAAAGAATTGTTGCACTGCAGACTGCTCACGCAGATCAAGCTCTGCGGATGTATGAAGCACAAAATTGTAGTATCCTGCATTTTGGAGCTTTCTCAAAATAGCAGACCCCACCATACCCTGATGGCCTGCAACATATATTTTGGCATCCAAATGCATTACATCATGTTTATAGTTCATTGTTTTTTAGTTTTCGGCTACATTTCTATTCATCATACTTAAAAACCTCAAGCCCATTGGACATTAAAATCCTATCGCGCTCAAATAACTTCAGATCAGCGACTACCATATCTTTCACCAGGTCTTGCACTGTGTGTTTTGGCTTCCAATGAAGCTTGGTCATGGCCTTGGAAGGATCACCTATCAATAGGTCTACTTCTGTTGGTCTGAAATAGCTGGGATCCACTGCGAGTACTACCTTGCCCGGTGCTAAGAAATGATCAATATTCGTAGTTTTTACTACACGGGCAACTTCATTCACACCTTTCCCTTCAAAAGTGATCTCTATACCAGCTTCAGCAAATGCCATGCGGGCAAAATCGCGAACTGTAGTTGTTACTCCCGTAGCTATTACATAATCGTCAGGCTCCTGTTGTTGCAAGATCAGCCACATAGCTTCCACGTAATCCCTGGCATGACCCCAATCACGTTTAGCGTCAAGGTTACCGAGATACACCTTATCCTGCAAACCCAAAGCTATACGAGCCACAGCACGCGTAATCTTTCGGGTAACAAATGTCTCACCTCGCAGTGGCGATTCGTGGTTAAATAAAATGCCATTGCAGGCATACATGTTATAAGCCTCCCGGTAGTTTACCGTTATCCAATAACCATACAGCTTAGCTACTGCATAGGGAGATCTGGGGTAAAAAGGTGTACCTTCGGTTTGAGGAACTTCCTGCACCAGTCCGTAAAGTTCGGATGTAGAAGCCTGATAGACCCTGGTCTTATGAGTGAGGTTAAGTAGACGAATAGCCTCCAGTATTCTCAGCGTACCCAAGCCATCAGTATTGGCTGCATACTCGGGTATATCAAAGCTCACCTTTACATGTGACATAGCCCCAAGGTTATATATTTCATCGGGCTGCGTCTCCTGAATGATCCTGATCAGGTTAGTGGCGTCGGTAAGATCTCCGTAATGCATCCTGAACCGTACATTTTGCTCATGAGGATCCTGGTACAGGTGGTCTACACGCTCCGTGTTTAATAACGAACTTCTTCTTTTAATACCATGTACCATATATCCTTTATTAAGAAGAAATTCTGCCAGATATGCTCCATCCTGGCCGGTAATGCCCGTGATGAGAGCGGTTTTATTATTTTCCATAACAATACTCAGTTTGTTTAGCAATAATAGTTACAGATGCCACTGTTGCTCAATGATAGACGTGTAGGTACCAAATGATTGTTATCATCAAGAGTAAAAGCCAGTTCAGATCAATTTAGCAGTAAAAAGTACTTCCAAAGTAGTACAAAAGGGTATGCAGGTAAATGGAGTGAGCAAAATTTCTGACAGTAGTGACCTCCATCATTTTACCCTGCACAAGAGCTACATACCTTTATTGTCGGGTATAAAATCTTTGCATCTTAATTAAGCAGACCTATGGACGAGAAATACAATTTCCAACTTACAAAAATAATCTTATGTGCTGCAGACTTTGCTCTAATCAGCGTCATTTTCGTTATTATTCAAAAATCAGATTTTATTCAGCTGTCTAAGGAGAATCTGTATTTCCTGTCTCTCATCTTCGGTTTTAGCTGGGTAGCCACCGGACTTTTTACCGGCATATACGACATTGGTAAATACAGCTTGATAAGAACCCTTAGCATCAACCTGTTCAGCACACTGCTATTCCATGTTATACTCATCTACCTTACTTTATATAGCATGATAGCACATAGTATTCCTTTAAAATCATTGCTCACAGTTTACCTGTTTATTTCATTAGCTATGATGGGCTCAAGAATAGTTTACAAGCTGGTATGGAAATACTTTGAGTTCTCCGGCTTTGATCTAAGGAGGGTCGTCATTGTGGGAACCACCCGTTCCGGCAAAGCCTTACATGACTTCTTTACCCTTCAGGGTGGTTCACGCTATATTTTTAAAGGCTTTTTCGATAATTATCCCAACCCGGACATTGTCAATCGCAAACTGGTAAGGGGCACTGTTGATGACCTCAATGCTTATTGTATCAGGGAAAATATTGACGAGATCTATTTTGCATTGCCTCTCATTCACAAGGATCTGATCAAGAGGCTTGGTAAATTTGCCGATGACAACTGTATCTATCTCAGAATTGCTCCGGATTTCAGCGAGGTGGTACACAACAGCCACAATGTATTCCTTTATGACTCCATACCAGTACTCACTACCAGAAAAGAGCCCCTGGGGTTGTTTGTAAATGCTGCATTAAAAAGGGCCTTCGACATCGTATTTTCACTCAGCGTGATCATTTTCATTTTCCCTATCATAGTACCCATTATCGCACTGGCTATTGTGTGGGATTCCGAAGGTCCGGTTGTTTTCAAACAATTGCGCCCTGGAAAGAAAAATAAGTTGTTTGAGTGCTATAAATTCAGGACCATGCATATCAATGGCTCCACCGAAAAAATGGCGGTAAAAGGTGATCCCCGCATCACTCGTGTAGGCGCTTTTTTGAGAAAAACAAGTCTCGATGAGTTACCGCAGTTTGCTAATGTACTATTAGGTGATATGTCGGTTGTAGGGCCACGCCCCAACTTACTCAGCCAACTAGAAGAGTATTCAAAAAGCTTACAAAAATATAAAGTCAGGCACTTTATTTCTCCGGGAATTACCGGATACGCTCAGGTCAATGGCTTCAGGGGCGAAATAAAGGAAAAAGAGTCAATGGAAAAACGGGTAGAATACGATGTGGCTTACATGGAAAACTGGAGTCTGTTGCTGGACCTAAAGATCATATTTCAAACCGTACGGAAAATAATAAAAGGAGATAAACATGCATACTGAATATCACGAAAAACCATCCAATTTTCCTAGGAAAGAAAAGATTCTTTCCTCTCATATCTCTGTGGCAACACCCCAAAATTTTGTACGTGAAATCATAAGACTGACGGAGACAGGTAATTCATCGTACGTCTGCTTTGCCAATGTGCATATGCTCATGGAAGCATACAAAAACACCGAGTTCAATACTATAGTGAATAATGCTGATCTTGTAGCTGCAGATGGCCGTCCTCTTTCAATTTTTCTTCGGGTCTTTAAAGGCATCAGACAGGAGCGGATATGTGGCATGGACATACTCCCCACTCTCTTATGTGAAGCCGAGCGGCAAGGGAAGTCTGTTTTCTTCTATGGCTCAACCCTTGAAGTGCTTAACAGCATGAAGGAACGTGCACTGCTAGAGTTCCCCCGACTTCGAATTGTTGGTTATTATTCACCCCCTTTTCGCCCCCTGAAGCCCAAGGAAAAGCAGGAAATTACCAGATGGATCAACAGTCTGAACCCTGACCTGCTTTTTGTTTCCCTGGGCTGCCCTAAGCAAGAGAAATGGATGGCAGAATTTCAGGGTAAAATAAATAGTTGCATGCTGGGCCTGGGACAGGCTTTTTCCGTTTATGCCGGCAAAGAGAAAAGGCTTCCTTATTGGATGCGCAACTTGTCACTGGAGTGGGCTTATCGACTTTATCTGGAGCCCCGAAGGCTTTGGAAGCGATATCTTTATAGCAATACTTATTTCTTGCTATTGGTATTGAAGCATGCACTAAACCAGTTGATTTCTCCCGTGAGGAATTACACACGGACCTCAAACCATACTGATGTCGCTTAACTGCAATTGGAGTTTCGATTTTAGGCGGTCACTTATTTTTTTGCTGACAACTTTTTCCCTTTGTATGCTGACATACCAAGGGGTTAATGGCAAATGTTACTACTTATCGCCAAATGGAGATGATAATAATAGTGGTACCCACACTGACAGCCCCTGGTGCACCCTCCAGAAACTTCAACTACAGCTCCCATGTATTGAGCCGGGCGACTCTGTTTTATTGGAGAGAGGAAGTACTTTCATTGGCTCCTTACATCTAAAACTAACCGGTACCTCCGAAAAGAAAATCTTCATCGGAACTTATGGAACAGGTACACCTCCCATCGTCAAAGGAACTATTGCTTTAAAGCAATGGAAAACTTCAGGTAACAACCTGTGGAGAACCTCTTGTCGGAAAGGCACCATTCCCTCAGACCTTTTCGTTAATGGTCAAAAGCAGCCATTAGGCCGTCACCCTAATACAGGATACCTTTCTACTGGCATGCCCGGTGCTTTAGAAAATGAGCTTAAAGATACCTCATGGATTGCCATGAAGTCTGGATACTGGTCAGGAGCTGAGGTAGTGGCAAAAAGCAGCAGGTGGACGCTGGACAGGCTTAATGTAAAACGCTTCAAAGAAGGCGTCTTTTATTTTGAAAAAAAGGCAAGTTATCCTTTACTGCAAGAGATCAATTATTTTATCCAAAACCATATGGCCACACTGGATACGGCCGGAGAATGGTTTTACGATCAACAACACCAGGAAATGACCCTTTATCATGACGGGCTTGATCCCAACAATTTAAATATCGAGATAAGTATATTCAATTATGGGTTGTTAATTACCGGATCAGCCCATATAATAGTCGATGGGCTCAGTTTTTTTGGACAACGGTTGGCGGGGTTAAGAATTGAAAATAGCAAATACATCACCTTTAAGAATTCCATTATTTCCAATATCTCCCTCAATGGTCTGGAGGCTGTCTCGTCCAAAAATATCTCTATTAACAACAACAGGCTCAGTGACATTAACAACAATGGTGTAGAATGGCTCAACAACGACCAGACTACCATTACCGGCAACAAAATACACAATGTTGGCCTCTACCCCGGACGCGGCGCAGGAGGTAACGGAACGTACACAGGCTTTTATATCTCAGGAGTGGGTAAGGATCATGTGATTGAATACAACACCTTTGACAGTACAGGCTATTCAGCTATCGACTTCAGATCAGGAAATACATTGATACACTGCAACTTTATCAGTAACTTCTGTCTGACCAAAGATGATGGTGGAGGAATTTATACTTGGGGCAACAATACCGGAAATAATACCATTAGTCAGAACATCATCATTGGGACCAAAGAACCTTCTTTTAGAAAACACCATGAATCATACGCTCATGGCATCTACATTGACGATCGGTCAAAAGGAATTTCCATTAACCATAATACCATTGCTTATTGTGAGGGCTCCGGCATTCTGGCACACAATGCCAGCAGCATTTCAATCCTGGGCAATAAGTTATTAAACAATGGAAATAGTTTCGCAAATAACGAAAAAGCCCAACTGGTAGTTAAACGTGACGATATCGTACCGGCTGATGAGTTCATCAGCAGGAATATTACTGTCGAAGGCAATACTCTGATCGCCAGCCGTGAAGATCAATATGCTGCCCTACTTTATTTTCCTGACCAAGATTATCTGAAACAGGCTGTTACATTTGAAAAAAACAGCTACGCTACTATAGCTTCTCACCCTATATACGTCCACTACAGCTCTTCCTGTAAGTTGTGCAATGGCTATTGGCAGCTCAGCTTTACCGAATGGCAAAAGCATGCCGCCCAAGACCTAAACTCTTCAGCTACCAGGCTCCCGGGAAATCTAATAGATGGGAAACTACTCATAGAAGAAGGTATAATAATGAAAAACTGGTTGAGCTGGCCTGACGAGTCTTTCTTAAATATCAAATATACCGAAAATGGCCAGGGGGTCATTGTCGCCGACCCTGGAGATGCATGTGAAGTTCTGCTATACCGACCAGGTTTAGCCTTTGATGCAAAAAAAACTTATCGATTATCCGTTACCCTGCGGACCGCACAACCCGGAGAAGTGGAATTTGCACCGCTTATGAGTGAAAAGCCCTGGAAGGCTCTAGGGAAATACCATTATATGAAGGGAGACTCCACTTTTAGAAATATTACATTTTACTTTAGCCCCACCATTAGCAGCAAACTGGCCCGTTTAAATTTTAAAGCTACTCAACCTTTGCACCTCAGGGATATTCTAATTCAAGAGATGCAAGCCCCAGTTCAAACCAGAAGAATCCGTTTTTTATATAATACCACGCAGCAAGAATTAACATTTAACCTGAGCGTCCCCTGCTTCTACGCTAATGGCACCCCCACAGGTCCACAAGTTCAATTGTCTCCTTATAACTCTGCAATTCTGTTTGAGACCGGTCGCCCCAGTGAAAAACTAATTTTATATAAATAGACTAATGTCACCTAAAGTTTCAACTTCCCGATCAAAAGAGAGGTTGTATGAGGTCTGCCTCCTATGTATTCAAAGCTTTGTATTAAGAATAGCATTAAGCAAGTAGGATATTCTGGAAAGGGTATTTTTCACACCTCTTTTGAGCCTTCCTCCTACTACCAAAGGATAGATACGAACATAATAGCCGAAGTTAACCGCCACAAAAGAACTCACAGCCAAGTAAAACCTGGTAAAAACAGGTAGTGATGAAAAAACACCAGAATGATGCATGATTTCTTTATAGGCATCCATAGCTATTTTGAAATGAGGATGGTCTCTCGCAAAAGAGGACTCTCCGATAAGCTTGGCGTAGTGGTCAAAGTTGCGAGAGGCGCCGCCAAAAGACTTTTGATAACCTATAAATTCGAGGTTTCTGATTTTACCTATAAAAGCCATATTGGCGACAAAATGCCAGTCACAACCAATTACTCTCCTGATATCGACCTGTTGTGCCTGTTTTGTCCGCATAATGCCGTGATACATAGCTCCATGAATAACTTTGAGATAATAGCCCATTACCCTGTTTATTGCTGAATGCTGATAAAAGTCAAATCCACGCTCAAACTCTACTACCTTTCCATTGACATTATATTCTATAGTACCTGAAGCAAGAACAAAGTCGTTGTTCCGCTCCAGAAAATCTACACATCTGCTCACTGTATGCTTGGTTAAAGTATCATCTACGGCCAGCCACATGAAATAATCCCCTGAAGCATTTTGCAAAAGAAATTCAAAATTACCTAGCATTCCTATATTCTCAGGATGCCGAATATACTTTATAAACGGGAAAAGCTTTACTAGCTCATGACATAGCTCCGGAGTCTCATCCGTTGACCCATTGTCAGCAATAAGTATCTCCAGATGATCATAGTCCTGGTCCAAAGCAGACTGAACAGCCCTCCTTAGCGAAGAACCACCATTATAGGTAGGAATACCAATAGTCACCAAGGGCCGTTTGGTCTGGTGTATTAAAGCCTGTACTATAGTGTCACTCATCGTTTTTAATTATTCCGAGGTAATTAGGTGTTCCGATTTTCTAATCCCCAAAGGGTTCTTATCTTTTATGACCTCCTGATATATACTAAGCAGGATTTTGTAATTTACTTCAGCGGTATACTTCCTTAGAAAAGTAACTCGGGCATTTACCGACAAGGCCTCTTCCAGTACGCTATCGCTCATCAATTGCTTAACTGCTCGTGCCAGGTCAGCCGGGTTCCCAGCTTCGAAATGAAGGCCATTCACACGATCCTGAACAAGTTCCTGCATAGCCCCCAGCCTGGAAACAATAACCGGTGTAGCCGTTGAAAATGCTTCTATAATGGTCATACCAAAGGTTTCGTACCAAATAGAGGGAAATATGAGCGCACGGCAGCACTTCAGATAATGTACTACCTCTGCTTTTGATTTGAAGCCCAGATATCGAATATTAGGGTAAAGCCGAGCCGCCTCTTCTACCTCACCCTTTAAAGGCCCATCTCCAATAATGGCTACATTAAACCCTGCACTCTGTGCCGCCTTCAGCAAAGTATGCACCCCTTTTTCGATAGCCAAACGGCCAGCAAAAAGGAAAAAACCATTTCGTTTCCTATCCCCTTTACCATTATCATTGACAAAATTGGGCTTTAGAACAAACTTATGATGTGATATACCCAAAGTAGAGTGCACAAACTTTTCGCGAGCGAAATTTGTAAGCACTATATAGCGATCTATTTTATGTTTCCAGGTTCCTATAAATCTATGAAACAAGGTCATTAAAGCTATAGCCGTTGTTTGTAGTCTTGAATTTCTATAGATCCCTTTCCAGATGGCATCTAAAGGAAAAATACTTTCAACGCTCTTCTCATAAATAGAATAATTGTAGAAGAGTGTAGCGCCGGGGCAGAGCAAACGATAATTGTGCAAAGTAAGCACCACCGGAATACCATACTTTTTAGCTACCAGAAAAATTGCGGGGGAAGCCAGCGGAACGAAATTATGAACATGTACAATATCAGGATTAAAGTACCTGATTTCCTGTTCCACTTTCATGGCGCTCGTGCGGTTGTAAATGATGCCCGAAGCTGCCGTCCACTTATCTTTCCAGGTCCTGATAGTAGCATTATAAAAAGTAAGGCAATGAACATTATGGCCATGGGCTGATAATAATTCACCTTCGGCTTCAAATACATAATCTTCGCCCCCTGTTTGCTGATAGTAATTATGGATGAGCAGTATATTCATTGATCCCCCTTTTCTCTCCTGCCTTTGATTAATTTCTTTTTTTCCAGTTGAAATGCTGCTTCCATCAGAGTTTCAAAGTCTATTACAGACTTCCTGGCAATATCGAGAAGCGTATGCTCCCCGTCAGACATGTTAAGCACCCATAGCAGAGCCAACTGAAACTTTCGGGCATCATTATTTCCTCCTATAGCCTCATACAGCCCCCGCTTGCCCAATTGTGGCTCACATTTCGGAAGGATATTGATGTATTTTCTATTAGCCTCCAAAACAGTAATAATCTTCAGATAAATTTTTAAAGATCCCTCCAGGGAATCGGCACTGATAAATGTGAGATTATCGGCTGAGGTGTGATATTCCGGATATTCACCATAGGGCGTCCTGGTCAGGCAACCAACGGGCATATTGAAACCGGGAGAACAAAACTGTCGCTCATCATAACCATAAGGCACAAAATCTATGACCTTATTTCGCTTGTCATTACGCTCGAGCACATATTGCACCACCTGATCTATCTCAGCATCTCCTCTTCTGGACTTTTTATAGGTAAAAGGCCCTGTATCCCCCAACAAAGCAGCGATCAAGCCATGCCTGACACCCCCTGTTTTTTGTTCATTGATAGACAACCAGGTGATGGCTCCAATGGTACCTGGGATAAATAAAAAACGGTATGAATACCTGTTTTTTTTCCCCATCAGGTGCTTGGCCAGAAAAGTGGCCATGCTGATTCCGGAAAGGTTGTCATTACAAAGAGAGGGGTGGCAGATATGCGTGGATATCAACACCTCTTCTTTCTGTTCCCCTTCTATTAAAAGCTCTCCATAGGTCAAATAACCGCTCTCCAGTGATGAATCAATATGTACCTCATAGGTTCCCTCATTCAGGCCTTGAAACTGCTTATGCGTCATACAAATGCCCCAGTCTTCCTTATAATAAGTAGTTCTGTAAGGGATCCAGTCCGGGTATTCGGGCAAAGTATAAATATGCCGACGTAACTCCTGAAGGGACATCTTTTTATGTACAGGAATGCTATAATTGACTACGTGCAGATTAGACTTTTTAAAATCAATAATCTTCTGCCCCAGAGGATCAAGTACATAGGCATCGCGGATGTTCCATTCTTTGGGCACCTCCCAGTCAAACACTTTTGTGCCAGAAGGAATTTTGCTCATCACAAGAGGAATATGATGTTTCAATATTTCCAGTGTATCCCTGGTTCCCGCCCCGGTAATGCTACGGCATAAGGGATACAGCTCTTCTGCAAGCGCATACATCTCACCTCCCACGCTTTTAAAAGCACTGGTTAATGTTGTTTTTTTTACCTTTTGTACCTCTTTTAAAGTTTGCATTAGCCTTGCCTTAAGTCTTAAACTGTCTGATAAATTAATTCTTCTGGAAAAGGGGCAAAATCCGAAGCACGAATAAAATCGACCAATGCCTCGCCTTTGCAGGCCGTGTCTATATTTGGTGCCCCTACTCCGGCCACCACATCATCAATGTTTATAGTTCTGAAATCGATACTAAACCGGGTCTTTCCAGAGGTGTTTGGTACAGAAGCATGTAAGTGGGCCGCTGAGAACATGATGATGCCTCCTGGCTCAGGGATTATCCTCAACTCCGAATCCATCTCTACACGCTCCTGAGGGGAAGGCTGCCAGCGCTTGTCAGAAGAAATATTTTCTGCACACGTTTTTCTACTTCCATTTACCCACTCCTGGTAACTAAACTCCCTGGAATCATTAGCTATAGGGCGTGACCAATATTTCGGATGAAGAGCCAAACCATTTTCTTCCGCCATAGTATATATCGGTATCCACCAATTGACCTGGCTCATAGGTGCGGAGTACCATGTATCTCTGTGCGGATGAAACGCGTAGGCAATACCAGAAGTCAGGTAGCCATCACTTGTTGACGTTCGCAGCCTGGGTAAATCGAAGTAAGTTTTATTCAAATCGCATCCCTTATCGCGAAGTATTTGCTGTATAAATTCTTTCGATTTGTTATGGTGAATAAATCGAGGTTTCAGAGCTTTAAGTATATCAACATACTGGTTTACCGGCAGCTCCCACTGGGCATACTCAGGATCAAACCCCGCGAAAGCCTCACGTATCAACGCATCAGCAAAATAGCAAAAGGAATATGTAGCTCCGAAAGGAGAATAGGTAAACAGCTGCCCTTGGTAAAGCCCCTGCCTTCGTTCATTATCTGTTAAATCGGAATCAAAATAAAGTACATTCATCATTTTATCATTTAGCGGAAGAAAAAAGAATGGAGGGATATTCGAATGGTGGAAAGCTTCTGTCTTTCTCTGCGATACTCTCCACCGGTATCGGTAATTGAATATCAAAAGCAGGGTCATCCCACCGGAACCCTCTTGCAGACTCGGCATTATAAAACTGCGTCATCTGATAAAATACCTGTGTATCATTGGTAAGTGTAATAAACCCATGAGCAAAAGTTTTTGGAATATACAGGATGTTTCTGTTCTCAGCAGAAAGCTCAACAGCTACCCATTGTTTAAATGTAGGAGAACCTAATCGCAGGTCAACCACATAATCAAGAATACTGCCCTGGGTACAACACACTATCTTATCCTCTTCAAAAGGCGGAGCCTGAAAGTGCATACCCCTGAAAGTTCCCTTTTTCTTATTATAAGAAATGTTACATTGCACTACAAAAGGGGAAAGTCCATGTTCTGCGAACTCCTTCAGACAAAATGACCTGGCAAAAAAGCCTCTTTCATCTTCAAGCCTTTCTGGTTTGATGACATATGCTCCTCTCAGTTTTGTCTCTTCGAAAATCATGCTTATAATATTCCTTTTCTCATGTAAAAGGCCTCTGCATATTTAGAGGCCGACTCCACACCACGCAATCGCATCAGCGCATAAAAGGTTTCCTCATCAAACCAATGCTTAGTACGTTGGGAAAGATAATTATCTAAAATAGCCCGTACTTTTTTATTCGCTATGTCGCTACTCAGCGGAACGTAGAGTCCGGGGTTTCCCAGATCACCGTCATACTTCAGTATTTCGTACTCCAGAATAAACTGTTTTCTGAAGGTATTCCACGTCAGCTCATTTAATAAGCGGTGGTCCTGATGGAGGTCGTTACGATAGTGCGTGAAAATGAGATCAGGTTGGAATGCCTCACTGATCTCCTCAAAATACTCCTTAACCATTGCGGACTGTTGAGGCAGAACTGTATCTTTAAATTTCTCGATAATAATCTCCTTATCAGCCACATCCATTAAAAAATATTCAGCACTTTTCATGGCCTCTTCCGCCCTTTCGCTGGTTGAAGTAAACACTATCCATTTGATATGATCGATAGCGTATTCATGGATTATTTTTAAGAGTGTACCTCCACAACCTATCTCAATATCATCGCAATGAGCCCCCAGACAAAGAATTTTTAGTCCATTACGTTGGTCTAACCTCAATGGTAGCATCATGCAGTATATTGAAATTCAGAGCTTCGCCATACTTCCCAAGGAGTATCTCCTCTCGCATACATATCATCCAGCATCTGCTTTTCTTTAAATGTATCCATCGTAAGAAAAATGCCATCATATGGATAAGCCAGCAATTGATCTTTGGCAATGAGCCGTTGGAACGGCTGCTCCACCAATTCTTCACCAACATTGATATGATCGAAGATCTCATTTCTGAAAATAAAATAGCCTGCATTGATACGTACTCCCGAATTAGCCAGGCTGGTGATCTCACTCACATGATTGTTATTCCCCAGAGTAACGATATGAAAACTTCGGGTAGGCTGAGAGGCTAAGAAAATACCGGTTTTACCTGACTCCTTAAATTGGTCTACCATGTCAACCAAAGGCAGGTCAGTAAGCCCATCAGAATAATTGGCCATAAACATTTCTTCCCCTTCAAGGTGTTTTTCCACTGCCTTTAGACGCTGTCCGATGTTAGAACTCATACCTGTATCCACAAAGGTGATGGTCCAATCGTCTATATCTTTATTGAGCAATGTCATATTGCTACCACCTTTTGAATAGACAAAGTCATTGGAAACATATTCGCTGTACTTCACAAAGTAATCCTTGATAGCATCAGCCTGATAGCCTAAGCAGAGGATAAAATCTTTATGACCGAAATGTGCATAATACTTCATTATATGCCATAATATGGGCCTGTAGCCGATTGGGACCATTGGCTTGGGTATCTTTTCAGAATATTCGCGCAACCTCATCCCCTGGCCTCCACAGAATAGAACAACTTTCATAGCGTTTCATTTAAGTTTTATAAATTTTTTAACACTTACTGCAATTTATTTTCAACCGAGGTGATAGTTTATAAATTAAAAATAGTGTTAATAATAAGGGGGCTCAATGATCAAAATATCAGGTAGGTAATGATTGATATCATCTTGAAAATGGCGTGACTTATCAGTTGGCTCCCAACCACGCCTATCCCGGAATTATTTGTGCAGCCAAAGGCTTATACACTGCCTACAATCAGAAGAAATGCTGAATATTTTCATCGTAAGGACACCAATTTATTAATCGCAGACCAAAAATTCAGAACGGCGTGATTGTTTAGTTTTCTGGTGTGGTAAGGGGCTTATTTCATTCAAGTATAGAAATGGAATGAAGGGTCTGCATCCACAGATTTAGCACTGTAGACCCGAAGTTCAGGGATAGGTACTACGAATTTCCCATCCCACTCACCAATATATGAAATATTTTCCACGATCTCTTCTTTTAGGTTCCATGGCAGGATGAAAACGTAATCCGGTTTCATTCTTTTGATCATATCCGGATGATAAATGGGGATCAATGTTCCTGGCAGGTAATTTCCCTGCTTATGAGGATTGCGATCTACCGTAAAGTCAATAAAATCGGTACGGATGCCACAATAATTCAATAAAGTGTTGCCCTTTCCAGGAGCCCCATATCCTACTACGGTTTTTCCTTTGCGTTTAACGGAAATCAGAAAATCAAGGATATTTCTCTTGGTTTCTTTTACCCTTTCTGCAAACTGCCTGTAATATGCTATTGTTTCCATACCTGCTTTATGCTCCCTCATTCTAAGCTCTCTGACGGATGATGATACTGTTTTAGAAGTATCCCTTTTTTGGCAGGCATAAATTCTTAATGAACCTCCGTGAGTGGGCAGTTCTTCTACATCAAATATCGTGAGTCCATGATAAGAAAAAATACGCTCTACACTTGAAAAAGAAAGATACGAGAAGTGCTCATGATAAATGGTGTCAAACTGATTACCTTCGATCAGCCTCAAAAGGTGAGGAAACTCCATGGTAATAACACCCTCAGGCTTGAGCAATATTTTCATTGCAGAAACAAAATCATTGATATCCGGCACATGAGCAAGCACATTGTTTCCTATCAGCAGATCAGCTTCCCCATGTTTCATAATAATTTCAAAGACAGTTTTATTTCCGAAAAACTTCACCTCTGTTTTTATTCCTTTATTAATGGCATGCTCTGCAACATTGGCTGCCGGCTCCACCCCCAGCACTGGAATATCTTTCTCTTTAAAATACTGCAGCAAGTAGCCATCATTGCTCGCCAGTTCTACTACCAGTTTTTTTGAGTTAAGATCAAATCGTTTGGTTACCTTTTCCGTGTAGTCTTTGGCATGCTTCAGCCAGGAGTCAGAGTAAGAGGAGAAATAGGCGTAATCCTCATATATTTTTGATGGAGGCACAAACTCTTCCAGTTGTACCAAAAAACAGTTGTCGCATACATAGGCATGTAACGGATAAAATGGTTCCATATCCTTAAGCTCCCAGGGCTTCACATGGTCCTGGCACAATGGAGACATGCCCAAATCTACAAATGTATATGTTAAAGGAGTGCCGCAAAACCTACATGCACTTTCACTTTCCTGGTGATGATCATAATTCATAACTTATTTCAGGTTTTAGTCAGATTGATTTAATTTCTTCTTGTTTCACGGCCCTTGCAGCATTATGTACCGCTGTCTCATAGGCCTTTATTTGCTGCTCTGTAAGATCCAGCAGTTCCGATGACCCGTTCCTCCAATACACATACCATTCCACGGTATGCTGCACAGTAGTATCAAAATCCCACTTGGCCATCCACTTAAGCTGGTGAAAGGCTTTGTCCGTTGAAAGGTTCAACAAAGAGGCCTCATGATGTGCCGCTTGAGGAGAGGTCCACTCCCAAGAGCCTTCTCCCCAATACTGAATAACCTTTTCCACCAGATGTTTAACACTTTTGTTTGAACTTACCTGCGGACCAAAATTGAACGCTTCACAATAATCGACTACGGTTTTGCTCTGAAAGTTTAGCAGCTTTGAGCCTAAATGCAGGTATCCATGTAGTGGTTCCAATACGTGCTGCCATGGCCTGGTTGCATGAGGATTCCTTACACCAATAACGCGGCCTTTTAGCAGGTCCCTGATACAATCAGGGACGATACGGTCTTTTGCCCAGTCACCTCCTCCAATAACATTACCAGCCCTGGCAGAAGCTAACCTCACGCCATGGTTCAAAATAGTATTGTTGGGAAAGAAGGAATTCCTCCAGGAGCTAATAAGTATTTCTGCCGCTCCTTTACTAGATGAATAAGGGTCGTAGCCTCCCATTGGATCTGTCTCTCGGTATCCGTGCAACCACTCTTTATTCTCGTAACATTTATCTGAGGTAACCATGACAATGGCAACGGGGTACTTTAGCTGACGTACAGCTTCCATCACATTTGCGGACCCCATAGTATTGATTTCAATTGTATCTAAGGGAGTTAAATAAGACTCTCCCACCAGCGATTGTGCTGCCAGATGAAATATAATATCCGGCTTTATGGTTTTGATAATTTTCTTTAGCCGGTTAAAATCCCTAATATCCGCCTCTTCCTGGTTAATAAGCTTACTCAAGTCCAAAACTTTGTACAGCGATGGTTCTGTGGGAGGCTGAAGAGAGTAGCCATATACTTCTGCACCCAGCATAGACAGCCATAAGGTCAGCCAACTCCCTTTAAACCCTGTGTTTCCGGTCACCAAAACCTTCTTGTTTTTATAAATATTATCAAAAGCAGATTGCATTACACCTATTGTTTAGTGTCGTAAAATAGGTTTAAGCGGATTGTTTCACGATGATGACAGTCATTAATTTGCTATACATTAGTCATTATTCGATTTTGCCCGCCTTTGAAATACGGTGTTTTATCGCTATATTCGATGTCTTGTCGAAAGCACCTTTTTTAAAAGGCCTAAGAAGTCTAAAATTGTGGGTACCGTGTGAGGATTGATTTTCTTAAAACGTTTAATCACTTAACATTTTTTTGCGGTAATAGCAGATAGAGTCTCTGCAATAAAACTCTGACCATCGTGTCGGTTTCATTTCAGGCCGCAGTGCCAGTCATTCAAAAGCCTTTGTGCTCATGTTAGGTCGTAGTACCACATTTCTTCAGGTCATCGCGCCTGTATCCAATATTTTTATTTTTTTCTGCGATTGATCTACGGAAATTTTCCGTGTATCAATTCGCAGTCCACCTAAAACCCTTGTATTGAGAAGAGTATGAAAAGAGTGTGTGTTGTTCTAGTGTTTTTGGTATGGCTTATACAAAGTGCAGCTGGTGCGACTTATTATGTTGATATAAATGGGGATGATTCCAACGGAGATGGAAGTGCATCAAAACCCTGGAGAAGTCTCCGACATGCTGTTTCCAACGTTCCTGCAAATCAGGGACATGTTATTAAATTATCAGCGGGAACATTTATTGAAGATGGGCTAATAGAAGTCCCTCTTCAGGTAAGTATAGAAGGTGCGGGAAAGGATGTTACCATCCTGAAAGCCAACCCTTCATTTTATCATTATCCTGCATCACCAGGCTATGCAACAGATAAATACCTGATCAGCCTGAACGAATACAACCCTTCCAACGGTAACCAACACTTGAAGAACTTCACCATAGATGGTGATGGCAAGAAGCTTCATGGCGGTATTTACGTAAAGAATCGCAGTTTTGTACTGATAGATGGTGTTAAAGTAACCGGCACCAACTTCAATGCTATCTGGCTTTGGGATGTGAAGGATTCCAGAATTACCAATACTGACCTGATCAATTGCGCATGGGGAAGTACTGATTATGTAGTTGGTGCTCTAAACCTAGGAAATCTGGATAGGGTTGAGATAGACAACTGCTATATCGATGAGGATACCGGTTATGGCATAAAAGCCATCGGTCCTTCCGGCTACAACAACATGTTTGACACAAAAATCCATGACTGTACTGTTACGGTCAACCCTACTGGTATATGGGATAATGGGTCGGCACCTAACATTTCCATCGAATTGTGGATGGTTGATCCTGTCGGTTGTGAAATTTACAACTGCTATATCGATAACACGATTTCCCTTGTTAATGCCAATGCTAATCCGTCTACGGGCAACCAGACTATCCGTGTACATAACAATGTTATTGATATCGGAAGCAGAGCAGATGGTTCAGGGTATGCTATTGAGTTAACCATGCATGATGTTGAAGTAGATCATAACTATTTCATTAAGGGAAGTTATGCTATAGCCAACTGGGGCAACCCTATGCAAAACTGGGAAATACATCATAACGTGTTTTATGCCATCCAGGGTCCATGGCCTGGTGAGATCGTTCGTGCAGAATGGGGAGGTTTGCACAATGTAAACTTTTATAATAATACCATGGAGTTTACTGACAACAAAACGGTTAATGTCATAGGGGTATACGGAGGGACAAGTGAGAACGTCAACGTGAAAAATAATCTGATGATCAACAGAAATACTTCCTATAGCTATTATCCTAATGAATTTATTCATATGGAAAACAATGCTTCTCTGAGCGGGCTTACAGCAACAAACAATCTGTTTTTCAATCTCCCCATCGGCAATGTACCTGGTACCTATGCCAACAATCTTACCGAAGACCCCATGATAACTACTACCGGAGATCGTCCTGATCCTTACTATTTACCTAAAACAGGGAGCCCCTTGATAGATGCAGGGGTGAATCTAGGTTTTACTTTCGATGGTTCAGCTCCTGATATAGGTGCGTTTGAATATGGAGGTACAACTCCTCCTACTAACAACCCGCCATCAGTAACTATTACCAGTCCGGCCAATAACGGCACTTTCAATGCCGGGGAATCGGTAACAATTACCGCTAATGCTTCGGATAGTGACGGAACAGTGAGCAAGGTAGAGTTCTTCTATGGAAGCACTAAGCTTGGAGAAGACCTCTCCAGCCCTTACAGCTTTGCTTGGAATAACCTGCCTGCAGGAACACATTCCATCACGGCTATAGCTACTGATGATGATGGCGCAACAAAAACTTCCGCCGCTATTTCTATTACTGTTGACGGTCCTAATACCGCTCCAACTGTAAGCATTACCAGCCCTGCGAATAATGCTTCCTTCGGTGCAGGAGAAAATGTAGTTATCACAGCAAATGCTTCAGATAGTGATGGATCCGTTGTGAAAGTGGAATTCTTCTACGGAAGCACCAAACTTGGGGAAGATAGCACTGAACCGTATCGGTATGAATGGAATAATGTACTTTCTGGTACCCATACTATTACAGCTCAAGCTATAGATAATGAAGGCGGGATAGCCATGGTCCAGATAACGATTATAGTGAGCGCCGGAAACCTAAGTCCTATTGCAGATGCAGGCCTTAACCTAAAAGTCTCACTTCCCACCGATACGGTAACACTTTATGGTGCAGGAGAAGATCCCGACGGAGAGATCATTGACTATCGATGGGCTCAACTGGCAGGACCAAAATCAATGGTTACCAAAATCTCCGAGAAGAATGTGAAAATAAGTGACCTCAGAGCCGGGGTATACTTATTCGAACTGACAGTAACTGACAACGATGGCCTGAAAGGGAAAGACAAAATGACTATTGTTGTGTCTCCACGCTCCAGAACCAATGCCTATAGCTATCCCAGGTATTTTTCACCTAATGATGATGGTATCAATGACTTCTGGGTATGGGAAGATGAAGAAGTTCTTGTCGATTCCAAGCTAACGGTCTATAACCGTTTTGGAAAGCAGGTTTTTGAAAGTCAACCCTACCAGAATAACTGGGATGGCAAATACAATGGAAAACCACTCGAGGAGGGTCCATACTATTTTGTACTAAGCAATAGTGAAAAAACGATCAACGGAGCCCTCAGAATTATCAGATGATCAATTCGCATTTCTAAAATCATTTTCAAAGGATGCACGCAGGGTGTGTAAATACAGCCTGCGTGCCTTCCCGAAATGGAATTAAAAACTAATGAAAAGAATACTAATACTTTTGTTTGTCATTATTACGCAGTTGGCAAATGCTCAAAATGCAAGTCCGGTATACCGACAATTTTCTCACAATCCATACTTGTTTAACCCTGCTTTTGCAGCTATAGACAACCAGGCATCTATTGGCATTGTTTATCGTAAGCAATGGGCTAATTTTCAGGATGCTCCAACCAGCGCCGGCCTGAACTTGCAGGTACCCGTAAACCAAAGAATAATATTAGGGCTAAACCTCAATACAGACGACCAAATACTCATGCAGAACAGCACCTTCAAAGCGTCATTTACCTATGTGGTTCCGATAAGTTTTGATCAGGCATTGCGTTTTGGTCTTTCCGGGGGTGTTGGCATGAATACTCTGGACCTAAGCAGCGAAGAACTGAACACCAATGACCCAGTAATTATGCAAGCTGCAAACAATAACTATTATGCCGATGGTAATTTCGGAGTAGCCTATACAGCGGGCAAGTTCAGAATGGGATTTGCTCTCACCGATCTTTTTCAGTCAGACCCATTCGGCACCGAAACTTTCAATAAATTCAGTTTTACAAATCTCAAAAACAGACTTTACACTGTTAGCTATGCCTTCGATCTAAGTACGGGCGCTGGCGTGACACTGGAGCCATGGTTTATGTACCATGAAAACCAAGATAAGCTTCAAAACTATTGGGAGGCAGCAACGCTCATTAATTTCAATAAAAAAATCTGGACAGGAGCCAGCTACAATCAAAACAGAGGGCTTGCACTATTGTTTGGGATGAATATCATGGAGAAGATCCGCTTCACTTATAGCTATGAGTTCCCTCCTGTTGAGTCATCCATAACAAATACCAGTTCTCATGAGCTTCAACTTAGCATGAACTTTGGCAAGAAGTACTCTTCACCTTCGAAGGTTTCATCGATTTATAACAGAGCCAAACGTAAGAGGTATAAAAGGATAAAAAGGAGCAATGTCAGCTTTATACAAAAACAGAAAAAACCTCTTCCTAAAAAGCCTGCTGAAGAACCTTCAAAGGATACCCCTGCTCCTGTAATAAAAGAACATGAGGGTGAAGATATAAACACTTCAATGGTACCTGTATCTGACTCCGACATTGCTATTGACGAAGAAGCACCTAAACAATACTATGTTATCATAGGGGCATTCGAGATCATGGAAAATGCGGTAAAATATCAGGAGTTCATCACAAAAAAAGGGTATCAGGCCGAAATCCTCCCGGATACAGAGAGTGGATACAATTACGTTTACCTGAACTCTTCACCTGACCAGGATGAAGCAAGGAATTTAAGGGATGAATACCAGGAACTGCCTCTTTTTCGCAAAGCTTGGGTATTGGAAAAGGAATAGTAACGTTGGTTTAGGTTGATTAATGCCCGCGGAGAGCTCTCATTGGATCTCCGCGGGATACTTTTTTCTACAATTAAAAAATGGAATGAAATATGCTTCCCGATTATAATTTTATTTTGATTTGGCGCTATAAACCCTGACATGGTTTCCCGTTCTGACCACTTCTTGCATCTGTGGAATGTCTACAGTGAAACAGCTTCCTTTTCCGGGCATACTAACAAAATCAATAGTACCTCCGATAATATCCAAGTATCTTTTGACCAGATGTAGTCCAAGACCAGTACCTTGAATATTACTGACATTGTTTCCCCTGAAAAATGTATCAAATAGCTGAGTTTGATCCTCAACAGGAATACCTATACCCTCATCCTGAACCGAAAAAGTAAATGCCCCTTCAGTGCTTTTAGAAACAAGCCTGATCTTTTTACCCTTAGGTGAATATTTGCTGGCATTAGAAAGAAGGTTATTGAGGATATTGGTTAAATGTACCTTATCTACATAAATCTCTTCTGTAGTGCCTTTATGCTTATACAAAATTTCCTGTCCTTCCTTTGTTACCAGCGTATCAATAATTTCAGCACAGAATTTCTTCACGTTAAATTTCACAGGGTTATTGCTCAACGTTCCATCCTCAATTTTGCTCAGAGAAAGGAACTCACTGAGTATCTCTGTAAGGATTTTGACATTGCTTTTTATCCGGTGCAGATGCTTCTGCACTGCATTCCGGTTGCTATCTCTCTCAAACTGCTCAATCAGGAATACCGAGGAAAGGATAGTACTCAAAGGTGTTCGAAATTCATGGGAAGCCAGGGAAACAAAACGGGACTTCATATCATTTAATTCCATTTGCTGTTTCAATGCCTTGAGGGTCTCCAATTCTACTTTCTTCTGCCTGGTTAAATTAAGCAACACTACCAAAGCTCGAGGTATACTATTTTCTTCGATAGCTGGTACTGCATACAACCCATATATTTTTTCACCGACCGGTACTTCAAGGTAAATATTTTCACCCTCAAAAACTTTTTTCAACTGTGTTTTTACCAGCTCACTGCCATTAGCCGAAATCAGATCAAACAGATTTGTTCCAAGTAGATCACTACTTTGACATCCCAGCCTCTTCAATTCACCACCATTTACATATATGTACTTGAAGCTATTGTTTATAAGTCCTACTATACCATCCGGAAAATTGCTAGCAATAGCATCTACCAACCATTGCCGCTGCTCAAGTGCTTCCTCCTTCTTTTTCAGCTCCTCTGCCTGAATGATACAAGTAATATCTGTTAGGACTCCAATGAAGTGTGTTACTCTTTTTTCCTCAAAAATGGGTGTCAAACCCAGACTGAGCCATACCTGCTTTTTACCTCTGATGTATTTCAAAAGAACCTCAGTCACCACACATTTTTTTGTCAGTGCAGTTTCAATTTTTTTAACTGCATCCAGCCTGAGTTCACTCTTGGGAATGAACCGACTGAACAGTTCATTTTCTACCCGACCAAATGTCAACCCTGTAAGCCTCCGAAAGCCTTCATTTACCCATTGAATTCTACCCTTATGATCGGTAATCATTACTCCGTTATTGGTATACCTGGCCACCCATGATAACTTGCTGACTTTCTGCTCTGCTTTTTTCCTGTCAGTGATGTCGAGCATACCAACCGAGACAGATTCCATTTCTCCATTTTCATCCAAAACAGGCGTAAAATTGAAATTAAAAGTACGAGAAAACCCTTTGCTATCAATTAACTCATACTCTTTCTGTACAGTCTTACGGGTTAGAGATTGCAGAAAGTTCTCTGAAAAAATATTATAATGGTCGTCATCTATCTCCCCCAGCCCAGCCCCTTTCACCAGCCTGATTCGAAAAAACTTCTTCATGACCTTTTTTGCTGATTCATTGAAGGCTGCGACTTTATAATCTGCATCAAGAAGTATGAAAGCCTGCAGGTTGTTGTTGATTAGTGCCTGAATATTAGCTCTTGATTCACGCAGCAGCTGTTCCTGCATTGTAAGGGTTTCATGAGCTACCTTTAGCTCCTGATAAGTAGAGTGCATTTCCTCATTAGAAGATTGAAGCTCTTCGTTTGCGGTTTCCAGTTCTTCATTAGATACACAAAGTTCCTCATTCAACGATTGTAGTTGTGAGTTTGAATATTCAAGCCTATCTATCAACTCCTGAAGATCTGCTTTGGTATTTTTTAGCTCTTCTTCAAGCTCTGTGGCCCTGGACTGTCCCTTTTTAACAGATTTTACCGTATGCAATTCACTTTTTCCATGGGACACTGCGTCAAATGCTATCATGTAAAATTGATCGGCTGTTTTCTCATAAAGCAGAGGACACATGGTAAATTGCACATAATGACTATGACCGTGACTATTAAACTTGCATACCTGACTCTGTACCTCTCTTTTTGATTTAGCACAATTCAGCGCAAGCGATTTTAGTTCTACTCGGAGATTCTTATGAGCCAAATTTATGGCGTTGGCATCCACCTGCCCAGGTTGGAGTCCCATATACAAGCTTACATCTCCACTAATCGCCTGTATATTAAGACTATCATCAACCACCACATAAGGGTGTTTAAAGGTATTATATAGCGTTTCCTTAACCATTTCAGGGATGGGAATTTCTCCAGATGGCTTTGACCGATGTTGTAAAGGCGGGTTTCCGTACTTAATCCAGCGTATAGCCTTCTCTGCTTTGCGTTGATAAATTTTTGCCTCAGCCTGAACTGTTATGAACCAATCTGTAAATTTACCCACTGACTCGGATTTGCCTAGTACCAGGTATCCACTGGAGCTTAGCGCAGTGTAGAATACCCGAAAAATCCGCTTCTGAAGGTGCTTATTAAAATAAAGCAGAAGATCGCGACAAACAATCAGGTCTAATCTTAGAAATGGAGGATGATAGCTAAGGTCATGATGTAAAAACAAGATCATCGACCGGACGCCTTTGCTTATTTCATACATGTCTCCATTGATCTGCTTCAGGTATTTTTCCCTGTACCGGGATGGAGTCTTTTCAGTAGACTCTTTATCATAAATACCTTTGCGCGCTAAGGTAAGTGAACTGTCGTTAATGTCAGTGGCAAAGATCTGTACCGGAATATTCAGCCTCTTTTCTCTTAACTTGGCATCTATGATGATTGCCAAAGTATAGGCTTCCCCCCCGGTAACACAACCAGGCACCCACACGCGCAGTGATCCTTCGAGTTGTTTTGAATCTAGCAACTTTTCTATATACTGCTCCAGTAACTCAAAAACGACAGGGTCCCGAAAGAGGCCAGTAACATCGATCTGCATTTTTTTGAAAAGGATATCAGCTTCTTCAGTATGCTTTTTTAGATAGTTGTAATATTCGTGTAATGAAGAGTACTGGAGTTCGGACAATCGTTTTTCTATCCTTCTGAGCAGTGTTTCATATTTATAATTACTAAAGTCCGCTCCCACAACCTGCTCAAGTAATTGTATAATACTATAGAATGCCTCCTCCCCTATTATTTTTGGGCTAACATGTTGTTCAGGATTGCTTATAATATCCCCCAGCTTTCTTCCCATCTCTTCAGGGGAAAGTATCCAGTCAACAGGAGTGGCTTCAATTGTAGCCTCCGGCATACTTATAAATTTAGCAGTATCAAGATCCTGTACCAGTGTAATACCACCTGCCGATTTAATCTCTTTCATACCGTCGGCGCCGTCGGTTCCCCCGCCAGAAAGGATCACCCCGATCAACCTAAAAGGATGATCTTTTGCCAGAGAAGAATATAACAGATTGAGAGAGGGCTTGGGGTCAGCCACGGCTGGAGTTTTATTTAAAAAAAGTTTACCCTGCTTAAATACAACTTCCTGTTTGGGCGGAGCTACATATAACATTCCGGACTGCACGGCAATACCGTTCCTAATCTCTGCCACATCAAGACCTGTTCTGGTGGCAAGTAGAGTTGGCAATAGGCTTTCACTATCCAGATGCTGCGCTACAATAATGGCGAGATTTTCAGCATTTTTTGGAATACTGGATATTAACTTTTGTAGAGCCTCCAACCCTCCTTCAGACGCTCCGATAGCAGCGATAAAAAAATCCGCTGACTTATTTTTATTTTTTACGGCCATATAATGCCGATTTACATGTAACAGAAATCTATAATATACTTAAATTGTATCGATTACATTATTAGTAAAGGTACAAATTCAACAGCTTGCGTTCCATAATAAGATATGTTTTTTTAAATCATTCACGCACTGATGACGCGGGTAAACTGTACATAGAAAACGATGTTTCTGTAAAAAATTTCAGCAGCCAGTATTAGGTGTACCTTTCCAAAAAAATACCTTCTGGCTCCTGGCCATGACCTTGGGAACCTGAAGGCACTAATAAAATACAATTCCTGAATTAGGATATTTCTATCGTCTTAACAGGTTTTCCCTTAGCTTCAGGCACTTTGGGAAGGTGCACCCTGAGTATACCACTTTCGTATTCTGCTTTTATATCATCAGCCTGTACCGTTCGGGGCAGGTCAAAAGAGCGATAGAAAGATGTATAATCAAACTCTCTGCGTGTATAGCTTTTATTCTGCTCTTCAGTCTGTTCCTCTTTTTCTACATTGATCTCTAGTATGTTATTATCAACATCTACATGAAAATCCTTTTTGGTCATACCAGGGGCAGCTATTTCTACGAGAAACTCATCATTGGTTTCCCTTATATTGGCCGCAGGCACCCTGGAATAACGGGATGGTGTAGAGAAAAAACTATCCATGTCAAATAAATCCATCAGGTTGCTACGCATTCCGGGCAGCACATCCTTTGTTCTTCTTGTTAATAGGGACATTATAATTTTAATTTATAAGGTTAAGTGATTATTTTTCATTAAAGGACTACGGAGGCCGCCTTTTTGTTGACCTCCCATTCGGCCAGGTCAGACAGATCCTCATCAATGGATTTTTCTTGCTCAAGTGCTTTATGAAGATTCGCCGCTATTTCATCCTGACCTATTTCCCTGGCATAGGAAGTCAACGATCCGAAGCCGGTTATTTTGTTATGATTTAATCGCTGAATGGAATTAATAATGGCCGCGTCACGCACTTCAGCATCCTTACTGCGTTTTATCAGGGCTTTTGTTTGCTTAATAATGGACTCACAGCATAAATTCTTTTCGCCTTGCCCCTTTACTCTTAACTTTTTAAAAGCTTCATCCAGATAGCTTATCTCAGTTTTGGCCATTTTTAATTGGCGGTCTATGATGGCTTTTAGTTGTTGATTAGTGGCATCCTTCAGAATTTCAGGCAATTCTTTTTGTTCCTGCATGGCAGCATCATGCAACTCTCTTCCTTGTTCCAGGAAAAGATCCTTAAGATTTTCCAATTTTGTTGCCATAATTAGTGATTTTTAGTTAGATAATTAGGTTATGATATAAAATTAGCATATACACAAAGGCAGCCCAATGACCCATGTTGTCAGAAGGCAAGATTTATATCCTGGGAACCTGATGATCAGAGCGATGGGGGCAATGCAATTTAGAACTTCGAATAATACATGTATTTCACCCTTATTTATCCTGGATAAGCATCCGTTTAGAAGGTAAGTCAGCTCGACTTGGTGCTACTTAAAATCTCCTTATAGTATTTGTTCACCTGAATAATTTGCTGGTCCCACTGATGCTGCTGGGCAAAAGCATAGCCATTCTGTCCCATTTCCTTTCGATGCTGCGGGTTCTGGTACATATATTCAACAGCTTCTGCCAACTCTTTTACTGTGGATTCCGGTTTCGTCACCGGTACTTTTATTGCCGCATTGGAAGGTATGTGATCACGCGCCCCTTGGTGATTAAGGGTAATAATGGGAAGCTTAAAAGCCATGGCTTCCAGAAACTGAGAGCCAAAAGAATCACGCAAGCTGCATAGCATAAACACATCGTGTTCCTTATATGCAGCCTTTACTTCATACCACGAGACCTGCCCCCGCCATGTCACATGCTCTTGAACACCATAGTCTATCAACCATTGGTTCACTCGGCACCCCAATTTACCGTCGCCAAGGATAGTCAGGTGAAAAGGAATGTTTTTCATCTTCACTTCTTTTAGCGCCTCTAGCACCAGGGGAAGACCCTTGCGCGCAAATATCCGCCCAACCCAAAGTATCCTCAGTTCATCGGACTGACTATGGTTTGAATCTTCACTGTCCGTAAAAAAATCATTTGAAAGTGCTGTATCCAAAAAGACCCTGACCTTCTCCCCTCCCATCGATTTCACCTTCTCCCATGTATCATTATTTGATGCCAATATCAGATCAGCCTGTTGTATTGTCTTCATAAAATCAGGGTTAAAGGCCATCAGCAACTCACTGGTCCATTTCCTAAAAATCTCCATATACCAACCTCTTACAAAGTATTTTTTAAAAGCCACAGGAGCAAAGTTATTCCCCCCTACAGGACCGAACACAAAAGGCTTCTTCAACCTCCACAACCCCGCCCCTAACTGCAAACTACCTAAAGTTACATGGTGAAGAAGGTCGAAATTTATTTCTTTATCGATAGCCGCAGCTTTACGAGCAGCTTTATGCTGCCACACCAAGTAGTGTAGGTAAATAAAAGGCTGGTAACGGTACAGGTAATTGATCCAACGAGGTACATCAATGAATTCCACATGTATTTTTAGAGAAGGATAGTGTTTTAAAGCTTTTTTAATAGCCTCCTCTCCTTCCCTGGTGGTAAAGCACCATACCTCATGTCCCAGCATGGCATTCCCCAAGACCCAATGCCAACCGTTACCAGGTTCTGAACCCCGATCAGGAATGCAGGCATATGCGGAGATCAGCAGCCTCATTTCAATGAATTAAATAACCAAAAATACGCTGTATATAGCCCTTCAACAGATGCATAGGCACCAATCCTGCAGGTGAGTTCCGCAGGGTATATATAGTAAAATTGCGTAGGTTGCCTCCACCTTTAATCGTAAACAAGTGATTGTAATAGTTTTTAAGGCTCTTTTTATTTCTAATCTTGTGATCACCTCCCTCCTCAGGGTAAGTAAACAGGTGGGCATCATAATTACAGTAAACTTTGAAACTGTTTCGCCTGGCCATTACCGTAAAATCATAATCTGCCATATAATGAGGTAATTTCTTCTCCTCAAAGAGCCCTATGACATCAAAAATAGCTCTGGGTACTAACAATCCACGTCCCGGAAACAGAGAAACCTCATGTAACCCCTTCCAGTCTTTTTCATCCAACTCCTCCAGGAGGTATCTGGACGTGTTCCATATCTTATGTGTGATCTCTCCACCATAGTAGGGCTTCAATGTATCAAAATCTATTTCCAGCGCTCCAAGTAATGCATATGGCTCTTTTGCCGACCAATACAACATCTTTTCCATAAAATCGACTGCTGCTATGGTATCGTTATTCATGGTCATTACGTATTCAGCACCGGCATCCAGAGCATGCCTAATACCCAAGTTCACTGCTGCTGTCCAAAACAGATTCCCATTTCCCTTAATTATTGTTACTTCCGGAAATTCCTGTTCCAGCATCTCTTCTGTTCCATCAGTAGAGCCATCATCGACTACGATAATATTATGCTCATGTACCGTCTGGCGCTCCAGGGAAAGCAAGCAGTTTCGTGTAAATTTCTTTCTATTATGTACGGGAATAACTATTGATACCATCTCCGGAAATTTTTAAATTCACCTGATTATTTATGTCATATCTCTTTTGAGACTTACCCGGACTATCGACTACCATATATGATAGTAACCAGCTAAAAATAATGGCTCCGAGACTCTCCAGATATAAAAATGTATCCACTTCCATAATGAACAGCAGAAATATTAAAATGGCCAGATACATTCCTTTTTCCTCATTATTTGTGAGCGCAGGCCTGTAATATTTCAGTGCCTTATAGAAAAGAAGAAAAAAAATGATCAGCATAAACAATCCCTGGCTTACGAGTATCTCCAAGGATGTGCTATGCAGGTGCATGTGATATGCTTCCTGCTCATTCCATAAGCGAGCTACATTGGAAGTGATTTCCAGAAAATAGTGCCCGCGATAGCCATTGCCCAGTAAAAGTCCGCGTTGATCGTAAAGCAGCCAGTTGAATGCATCCTGCCAAAGAAAGGCCCTCCCATTGAATGTACTGACATCGATAAGGTCCACTCGTTTAAGTATGGAAACAAATACAGGCAAATTCAATATTTTATAGATCAGTAAACCTGTATTTAAAAGAATGGGCAAGGTAAAAACAGAGACCCAATAGATACTCTTCACGCTCCTTACTGCCTTCAGCAGGATCAACAACAGGACCACCAGGAAGATCATGGTGGTTAGTCTTGAATTGATCAAAAAAAGAAGGACAAGGTTCAATGAGAAATAGACTAACCAACCCGTCAACCAACCGATGTGCTTTTGCGCAGAACGAAAGTAGTACGCCAGCATTAAGCTCAATATGGCCACCAAACAGGCTCCGCTGTAGATACCATCTATAAAAGGAAAGTTGACCCGACCTTCAATACTATGAAGGTTGTTGCTAAGGCCAAGAGCAAAATAACCTACAAGGTTGATCAATAACAACAAGGTCAGACTAATAAAGGTAAGCCTGACAAGTTCTGTGCCCTTTTCATTGTAAAGGTGGACAACGACGAAAGCCTGAAATGGCATTAGAATTACTATTGACCTGGCTATGGTAAGTGATTGTGTAGTATCCGGCAGGTTTTTTCCAAGAGCAATAAAAAGGGAAGCCACAGTTGACAGGAGAAACAGCACCACCGTCAAATACCAGATGTTCACTCTAATTTGGAATTCTCTACGATACAAAAGATCCACAAGGTAGAAAAGTACAATAAGCACATAGGGTGCAGCCGAGACCAGGTATCCTAAAGAAGGACTTTTTGAGGCTGAAATATAGGTTCCCAGGCCAAAAATCGGAAAGCTGGCGACAAACAGGATGTTAATGATGTCTTTTTTGTACACCATCAGTGAAGTAGCTTAACAAGTTTTTTTCCACTTTTGAGCAATGCTTTGGGCATTACTCTCTTTATCCTTTGCTTGGTTCGTGACCAACGGGTAGTACAAAGGCTTTTGAATATTTCGCTATCCCTCAGTCTATCTACCATTACAAATTCCGGATGCTTCAGAGGGAGATCCATTTGCTCCAGCTTTAAGCTGCTAATGACTGAATTACTATTGACTGTGTGGGTTGCATCATCACCGTAGCCCAAGTTGACCACCAGATTTTTAGATGGTACCGCCGTGAAGCCGGCATTAAGCATTCTGGCATATTGCCACTGATAGTCCCATGAAGTGGGGTATTCAATACCGGTATAGGTCCTGTCAAAGGCATATTGGAAGTAATCCTGCTCATCTAACGACTGAAAGTACTTGTCATGGTACTTTTTGCGGCCCACTTTTTCGTAGTACTCCATCTTATAGCTAAAGAGGTCCCAGGCCCGCTTCCAGGTAGCCCAACCCCATATGTAGTTATGATTGGAAAAGAAGTAGGAGTATTCATAATCGCGGTATTGTTCTGGCAAAAGGTTATTTCCACCTATCTGCATCACGCGGGTATCATGCCTGTAATATGCGAGCATTTCAGCACAAAATTGAAAAAAATCCTGAGCAGGAAGACAGTCATCTTCCAGGATAATCCCCTCCTCAACATGCATAAAAAACCAGGTGATAGCCTCTGACACTGCCTCTCCGCACCCCTGGTTCTCCTCGCGAAATAACGTGCTTACCTCACACTCCCAATCTACATTAGTAGCGATCTCCCTGACCATACGGCATTTTTCTGATTCTCCGACTTTATCCTTTCGCGGACCATCGGCTGCTATAAACAGTTGTCGGGGCTTTGCCAATCTGATGGCTTCGAAAACCTGCCGGGTAACATCCGGCCTGTTGAAGACCAGAAAAAGAACAGGTACCTGAAGTGATGCTTTATTCCCTGTATTTTTCATTGGTTATACTTTTATTTTTGAGCGGACAATATCCTTAATCAGATTCTTGAAATATTTTCTATCAGAAACAATATCCCTGACCACAAATGGTGGATGCTTCAATGGCATCGTTATCTCCAATGCCTCCATATCTGCACTTTTGCTTCTGCCATTGGTAGTATGCGTGGCATCCATTCCAAACCCCAGGTTTCTGACAAGGTTTTTTTGTGGCACAACCGCCAAACCAGAATGGATAAAGCGAGCAAAATCCCACTGATAATCCCACCAGTCTACCGTACCTCTTCTGGCTACTGTAAGATCAAACTTCCTTAATCTGTAAAAGCGCTCTAACGAATTCAAAAAGAACCCATCAAAATATCCTTTGTTCTTCAGCTTTTGATAAAGGGAAATATCAAAATCAAACAGCTCCCAGGACCTTCTCCACGTGGCCCAACCCCAGATATACCCACTTCTGGAAAAATAGTAGGAGTAGTCATGATCATGCTGCCAGCCATGGAGAAAGTTGTTTCC
Organism: Fulvivirga marina; assembly: GCF_016775155.1. GTDB lineage: Bacteria > Bacteroidota > Bacteroidia > Cytophagales > Cyclobacteriaceae > Fulvivirga > Fulvivirga marina. The sequence continues at coordinate 266,611 of NZ_JAEUGD010000058.1, forward strand.
TCCAATATGCATTACCCGTGCATCATCACGATACCGTTCCAAAAGCTCCTGGCAGAACCAAAAAAAGCTTTGAGATGGCAGACAGTCATCTTCCAAAATGATACCTTCCTCTTCATGCTCAAAGAACCAGGTAAAAGCAGATGAGGGTGCCACTCCGCAATTTAGGTTAGTATCTCTAAACAACGTTTTAACCTCGCACTCCCAATCTACTTCATCTGCTATTTTACGGGTTTCTTCACACTTTGCTAAGTCTGAGGGTACGTGTGGCCGGGGTCCATCTGCCGCGATGTATAGCCTGGGTGGTTTAACCTTTCTTATAGCTTCAAACACTTGCCTGGTGGTGTCTGGCCGGTTAAAGATTACCATTAAAACCGGCGTACGGAATTCCTGCATGGGAGTAGCTGTAACCATGTCTTTATTTTTTTCTAAAATTCACGCACTTTAAATAACTTATCCATGATACCCATCATTAAAGGTTATTGATCTCCATCATTCACCTGAGGTATACACTCGCTTGCACATATTGCGGTAATAGCCCGCGTAATCCCTGATCATTGCTACCACCTTGGCAGCAACATCAGAAGGCTTCGAATACTGATCTGAAAACCGGTAAAAAAACAGTTGCCGTCTGTCGTTATAGCGAACTGACAGGTCCTGCACCATATTCCCAAAACGGTCTTCGGGAAGTATTTCAACACATCCTGCTGAAAAAGCCGTTGGCAGCAGCATATTGGAACCATGAAAACCCACCACCACATGACTTTTACTGTATATATCACACCACTCCCTTTCAACATCCGTAGTTATGCAGTTCACACGGCTGTCATGAGCAGTACCATTGAAGCTACCGATTGTGCCAAGTCCGACAATATAGAACTCTGTATCAGGAAGTTCCTTTTGCACATACCGGATTGTACTTTCCACCAATTGCTTCTGCCGCTTTGAAAGTAACTTGCCTCCCATTTTCAACCACCCTATTTTGCGACAAACTCTATAAAACCAGTGATCTGCCTGATGCGGATGCCACCAGCGATCCTCACGGAGAACAAAGGTCACCCGCGGGGTAGTACCTGTAAAATTTTCAATATGAAAGGGTTCAACTCCTGTAAAGCGTCTAATGTCTACTTTGGTAAAATCGGGATGAGAGTAGGCATTACTCAGATATATGCGACCGAACCTCTGAAACTGGGCAGACACAAACTCCGAAATGGCACTATAGCTTTTTTTCAATTCCCCAAGCTTAAGGTCTACAATCCACGCTTCTGCACACCCGGCCGGAACCATCCATTCAAAGGCTTGGGGAATGATGAGTATCAGGCCTAACGATGGATGATTGTCTAGGTGGTGCTGCGCGTTGTAGAGTTTAAGCAGTGAGTGCCCATATAAAAAGTCAAGTGCATTTAAAATAACAACTTCATGATGTACCTTAAAAATCCGCCTCTCAACTGATACTTCCCGTTTGACTGGTGGAAACGCCTGCTGCACTATCTCTGCCAGCCACTGATAGTCCTGATGATGATGATAAACCTCCAGATTGTCTTTTGCTATGGCAAAAGGTACCTCCACATGGTGCCCTACGGGCAACATTTGGTAAAAGGAAAAACCGCATTTCCTACATGTGCAATCGATATAAGAATGCATACCGGCAATTCTCACATCTCCTGTCTCTACCTCCACTTGCGAATCACATTGAGGGCAACAAAAATCAGCGTAGGGTTGTGGTTTTAATGCTATCATCACTATCTCTCACGTAATATGATTTAACTTCCAGAATGAGAAAATCCCCTTAAACATGAGCTTCTGATTCCTTCTTGTATTAGCAAAGAAGAAGTCGAGCACAAAAATGCTGATGGTAAAGGATACGATGGTAGCGATGATCGCTCCTGTCGAGGCATAGACCGGGATCAGCCAGTAATTGACTGCAATATTTATAGCTGCGCCAATAATTGTAGCTATCAAAGAATATTTAAACAGGCTCTCATTAACAATGAAGACTGACTTAGCCACCCCCATATTGGTGAAAAACAGCCTGATAGCAAATAAGGATAGAAGGACACCCGCTACCTGATATTCTACCCCATAAAGGAAGATAATAATCTGATCCGCAAAAAAATACAGGGGAACAGCCACAATTACAAAGAGCAGAAACATCAGGCGGTAAAAATTTAACAGACGGCTATCATAAAGCTCACGGCTCATCTTCTTTGCTTTGGTAACAGCAGGGGTAAAGGTGTTCATAACCACCATGGGTATAAACCCAAATATTTCTATGATCTTTAGCGCTACGGAATACTGCCCGACCTCATAATTGTTTAGCATTTTGCCCAGCATTACCTGGTCGATACGGGCCTGGGTATGCAGTGCTATACCATATAATGTAAGCGGCCAGGCTTCGTTGAGAAGGCTTATGGCCAGTGTTTTACTGAAATTCCACTTGAGCATGGTGCCTTCTTTCTTCTTATAAATGTAAGTATATCCCAAGGCATTCATCATGGAGGTGAAAAGGATAACCCATGCAAACCAGACCAATGGCACCTGGTAATAAACCATCACGATCTTGGTCAGGCTACTCGCCAGATTTACAAACAGCTGAACTTTTACCACATATTTGGAGAGTACTTTGGCCTGAAAAAAACAATTGACAATTTCGAAAGCCTTGAAGATCTCGGCGGTGGCGATAATCACGATAAGAATTGTGGTAAACTTATCATTCTGTACGAATATCAAAACCCCGCAGAGGATTGTGAGAAGAACAAACGCCCCTCCCAGCTTAAGTATAAAACTAGTCCCCAGCAAATCATGCTTTCTATCCATGTCTTTGGCCAGCTCTCGTACAATAATCTGATCGAGTCCAAGCGTAGCAAATGCTGAGAATATGCCTACAAAGCTGATGGCATAATTTAAAAGCCCGTATTGTTCCGGCTGAAGGTAACGAGCGATATAGATACCCACCACCATAGCCACAAAAAGTGTAAAAACCTTTTCAAAAAGCAACCAGGAAACGTTTTGAAAATACTTATGAAAGCGTTCCGGTATCAACTGAAGCAGTATTTCAAACCTGGCTTTATGACTGGTAGGCTGCTCCATAGGTATAGCTATATCCGTTAAGCCTGGTTCTAACATCGTTTAAAAGAATGCTCACATTCCTGATCTTCCGTTCTTTATAGAGGTTATTTATTTTTGACAGGTGATACCTACTGGTATAGTTTGATCTGACCACGTAGATATTGGCATCGGTATGTCGCATCAGTATGATATATTCAGCCACATAGCCCACAGGCGGAGCGTCGATGATGACCGTATCATACAACTGCTTAAGATCATTAATGAGCTGATCCATTAATGGCAGGCCGATGAGGTTGAGAGGGTTAGGTGGGATAGGGCCTGAATTGATTATATGAAAACCCTCAATTTGGGTAGGGTGGATGATTTCCTTAAGGCTGCACCCCTTAACTAGATAGTTGGAGAGTCCTTTGCTGTTTTCTACATCAAAATATGCAGAAACACTGGGTCGCCTCATATCTGCATCAATCAGGACGGTTTTTTTGCCAGATTGCGCAATGGTAGACGCAAGGTTAACTGCACAAAATGTCTTACCCTCACTTTCTAATGAAGAGGTAAACCCAATAACATTCTTTTCTTTTCCCAGTGTCAGGTATTGCAGGTTGACTCGCAACGATTGAAAGGATTCGGTAAGCGGAGTTCTCTTTTCGGAAACAACCCTTGCCTTTTCATGCTTGCTCCCGTGGATAATGGAACCTATGAAAGGGATCTCTGTAGCCTTAACTATATCTTCCCTTGACACAAGATGATCATTCCAGAAGTCTTTCAAAACAATAAATCCAATCGGAAAAGCAAGCGTGAAAAACAACGCTGTAAGATATACTAATTTATTATTCGGTGACACCGGTCCACTACCAACTACTTTTGCACGGTCTACAACGGTTTTTTCCACTGTGTTGGAAGCAATTGCGATCCCTGCCTCTGCTCTTTTTTCCAGAAGGTAGTTATAAACATTATCACTAAAATCGAACTTACGTTGAATATTAACCAGTTCTCTTTCATTACCTGGTAGTCGGCTGAACTCTCTTTTTATTCTTAATATTCGTTGATCCAGATCGCTCAGAGCGATGCTGGTTACATTGATAATATTCTCCACATTTTCCTGTAGCGTATTTTTTGTATTCCGGATCTTTCGGTCCACCACCTCGGTAATAGGGTTTTGTTCTTTCGCATTATAGTTTAGCCCTGCCCGTTCCTGGTTCAGCTTCGAAAGTTCTATCAGTAAACTGCTTAGTAAAGGGTCTTCCAGCCCAAAAGTAGAAGGGGCCACCACATCGCCAAACCTGCCTTCTGCAAGCGATTTTGAGATATAGCTATAATATTTGAGTTTTACCTCTAGGTCAGCCCTTTCTGATTCAAGCCTGTCAAGGTTTTTACTTAGGTTTTCAGCCGTATAGTTGATATCCTGAATGTTACTCTTGGTGCGAAAATTTTCCAACCATCCCTCTACTCTTTTCAAAGAATCGGAAACGCCACTAAGCTGGCTATCTATGAATTGAATGGTTTTAACACCCAGTTGATTTTTCTTATGTAGCTCGTTTTGAAGGTAAACATCAAGTAGTTTATCAAGGAAACGGGCTGTTTTGTGAGGTACGTTTCCTCGCAGAGCTAACTCCACGATGTTAGATTCCCTCGAAATAGGATGTACCTCCAGGTTGGTCTGATAGGATTCAACAACAGCACTTAAATCATGAATAACAAAATAGTACCCGGTATTTTCTTTCGGGGCATAGAGCTCATTCGGCCGGATTACAAAGCCCAGATTATGGGTTCGGTAAGGCTTTCCCGCCACTACAACCTGTTTTACATTGATCTCATCAAAGGTATCTTCTATCCGGTTAGTAAGAAAATTATAGGCATCGACATCCCGACCCGTAGCCTCAATATTATAACCACCTTCTGGTAATGGCTCAATGTATATCGGCACATTGATGATCTGGTTGACAGTAGAATCAAGCTCCACAACAAAAGGAAAGTCGCCATACCTTTCTTCTGAATTAAAAGATTTCTCCATAAAATAGGATATACCAAAATCCAATCCCCTTATAGCTTTATTTACCATACTATAAGATTTCAATATCCCTATCTCATCTTCCAATTCGGTATCTGAGGTAAAAAGGCCCATGCCCTTCATAAACTCTTTTTCCCCCAGATCATTTCTATGCTCACTTTTAAGCAGAATGGAAGCTTTGATCTGGTAGATCTTTGTAGCGTATTTGGTGTATAAAAAGGCACCCGGCAACAGCAAAATGGCCGCAATGATGAAATAATGCCACTTCGAAAGCAGATATAGTACTATTCCCTTGATATTGATCTTATCATTCATCTCAATTAGAGTCTATGTAGCTCAAAATCAGCACAGTGGTGGTTGCCGCGGAAAAAAGTACGCTGAGCAGGTCAAGATTGGTACGTTTTACCGTGGCTTTCAGAGGCTCAACATAAAGCACATCGTTGGGCATCAGATAAAAGTATTCTGATTGCAGGAGCTTCGGATCGGTAAGGTTTATCAGAACTACCATGTTTCCTTCCGGGTGCTGCCGGATGAGTTTGATATTTTTCCTATTACCATATTGCGTCAGATCCCCGGCAAGCCCCAAGGCTTCCAGTATGGTTACCTGGTTGTTGAAAACATAATGATACCCAGGGTTCTTTACTTCACCCAACACAGTGATTTTAAAACTGAGTAGCTTAACAATTACAGTGGCATTGTTAAGGTACTGCTTGGTATTGTCCTGGATCACCTGCTGTACTTCTTCCAGTGTCATGTCTTTCACTGTCACCGTACCAATCACAGGCAAGGTGATCTGTCCTGCATCATTTACCGAGTAGCCCTCCAGATACAAATTGCCAGGAGCCATATATACAGGCCCCAGGCTGGGAGTGATATTAAAAATATCTGATATTTCAGTATTGCTGACACTTTTTACTTTTACAGAAATAATGTCGTTGGGCTGTATCCTATAGGGTTGCTTGTCATTTTGAATGAGTTTGGCTCTCTGTTCTGTAAAGCTTTCATCTTGCAAATAAATCATATTCTTGTTATAGTAACAAGAAGTCAAAGACACAATCAGTATAGCATAAAAGAAATATTTTATGGTCATAGCAAAGTATGTTATCTCTATCAGTGAATCGGTGACAAATTAGAACCTTACGCCCCCTTGATAAATGACGTCTCTCATCAAGAGAGAAAATCCTTATCATTTAAATATTCCAATTTTTACACCTTACACTCGGTCATTTTATTACCCTGAGATTAGTCACCTCTGAAAACCAATGGTTGATGTATTAAGTATCTTTAAACTGGCTTGACCAATAGAACATTTAGCGGTTTCAGGCTTCCAGGTCAATGCTCAAACTCGAACCGATCAAACTTTCTCAAATACAAGCCGGTAATGGTCCATAACTTCTCTTTCAAAACATACCCGGTTCGGGCTGACCCTGAATATAGCAACTCGATGCCTGAACTCTTCATCAGTGATGTACTTTGGCAGTAGTGATAAATACAGCCAGTATTTTTTGACATGAAACTTCCTAAATCTTTTTCTCCACTGGCCAATAGTCTCTATATAATCGAGCCGTCCATTGCTCTGAGAAATAAGCTTGAAGTAAGGCCGAGCATTTCTTTCTATCATATCCACGCCATATGGCAGCCATGACCCTGGAAATTCCTTCACCATAAGCGCACATATATATTCAGATGATCCTTTTTTGGCATAAATATCTATATCGTTATAATTGATCATATTTTTACCGAAAGTCATCGTTTGCAAATACAACCTGCCTGCTTTAGGTAACAAACGGTATGCTGTTTTAAAAAAATTATGGTAAATTTCTTCCTGTCTGCCTGCTTTCCAGTCTTCAATTGAACAAAAGTGTTCAAAAGCTCCCACACTGGCAATTGCATCAAAGGTTCCAAAATCTTCCGGCTTGACACTTCTGCAGTCTTTCACATATACATCAAGGCCATTTTTTCTGCAGGCGGTTGCCTGTCCACTGGATAATGTAAGTCCAACACAAGTTACACCATATTCCTTTATGACGTAACGCATGAAAGGTCCCCAACCACAGCCCATATCCAAAATGCGGCTACCAGTATGGGTTTTAAGGCTTTCAGCCATGTAATGATGTTTTGCTTGCTGAGCCTCCTCAAGCTGCAAAGAGAAATTTCCATCATACTTCGCCCCACTAAAGTCTCCCATCTCTCCAATACTCAAGCGAAAAATCTCATCTATTGTGGTATAAGTATAATCCAAATCACTTTGTTCAGCCATGGTATACTTTGTTAATTAGTCTTGCTTCTTCATCATGAAAACTTCCTCCTCCAACGATAACCCGCAGATAGAGAGCGAGCATATAGACGCTCCAGAGATATAGTTTTTAGCTTTAATACTATGCCCTCTATATCAACATATAGAAAACCAAGTATGTTTTCCTTTAGCAGCATAAATACCCCTAAAAGCTCTCTTCAGGGTATTGCAGCTGGCATGGAGTGAAGTAACTACTAAAACAGATACCAGCACAATTCTCTAAATATGCGCCCTTACTGTTTTAATAATGAAGTTATAACCTAGAAGATAGTTAATAGAGCCATACACTGATGAACGTCATGATAACAGACCCTATTAGCATGGCCATAACAAAAGCAATAAAAATAGCCGTGACTATGTATCGAATATGTGGACCTCTAACACGGGAACGCTCCCATGCCACATCGGATTTTATTGTTCTCATAGCTGTATTTGGTTAAGTTGAATTATTAAATTAATATGATGCTTTATGGATATAAATGATCTAGGTCTTTACAGTGCGATGAAAGAAATCATTAATTTGATTAAAAAGTGACAATCCTCAGTAGCTACTATTATTTAGTCTACCTTGTATGCACAGTTATCACTCTTAAGATTTCTGCTTAAGACACAAAACATCACTGCCTAGCTTTATCCTAGAATCCAATTCGTCATACTTGAAATTTGCACCTGGAGTGACATGATCCAGGTTGAAGGGCTTACCTCCTCGCAACTTTAACCACCACGGACTTCGAGATTGGCGTTTTACTGGTATGCGCATAGTGATTGTAAGGGATCAACACATTAGCTTCGGGAAAATAAGTGCCTATACACCTTGAAGGAATATCATAGGGGATTACCAAAAAGTTTTTAGCTATACGCTTTTCACCATCATAGTTACTCACCAGATCTACCTCTTCCTCCAGCTTCAATCCAGCTTGCTTAATATCCTCCCCATTCATGAGCACAACTCTTCTTTCGTGAAGTATACCTCTATAGCGGTCATCCAAACCATAAATGGTAGTATTGTACTGGTCATGACTGCGGATGGTCATCATCAGGTATTCATCATCAGCCTGTTTGTGATCGGGGTTTTTATTGACAGTAAAATTGGCTTTGCCGGTCAGGGTTTTGAAATTGCCCTCCCTTGCTCCGTTGGGCAAATAAAAACCTCCTGGCTTTCTTACACGTTCATTGTAGTTATCAAATCCGGGAATGGTCTGCTCAATAACATCTCTTATATGGTCATAATCAGAGACCAGGTGATCCCAATCAACATTACTTTTATCTCCCAGAGTAGCCTTGGCTAATTCTGCTACAATCTTAGGTTCGCTAAGCAAATGTGTGGAAGCAGGTGACTTCCCTCCTCTCGATTGATGTACCACGCCAGTGGAATTTTCAACAGTTACGAATTGCTTCCCGCTGTGCTGCATGTCCAGTTCGGTTCGCCCTAGACAGGGCAGAATCAAAGCAGTTTTACCATGCACCAAATGACTGCGGTTCAACTTGGTAGAAACATGCACGGTCATTTCACATTGCTCCAAGGCCCTGGCCGTTAGTTCTGTATCAGGGGTGGCTGAAAGGAAGTTCCCTCCCATGGCAAAAAAGAACTTTGCTTTTCCTTCTGCCATGGCTTTAATGGCTCCTACCACATCATACCCTTCCTTATGAGGCGGTTCAAAATTAAAAACCTCCTTAAGCTTCTTCCCAAACTCTGGCTTTAGCTTTTCCCAGATCCCCATAGTACGGTCACCCTGAACATTACTATGCCCTCTCACCGGGCAAGTTCCTGCTCCAGGTTTCCCTATGCTGCCTTTAAGCAATAGCAAATTGACAACTTCTCTGATATTGTCTACGGCATTTTTATGCTGGGTAAGCCCCATGGCCCAACAGGCAATTATTTTCTTTTTCCCAACCAGCAGATCAACAGCCTCCTCAATCTTCTCTCTTGTAATGGAAGTCTGAGCGATCAGTTCATCCAGGTTATATTTTCCAAGATCAGTGATCAAGTCTTCATAACCACTGGTACTATTTTTTATGAATTCATGATCAAGCACAGTGCCGGGAGCTTCCTTTTCCCTTTCAAGCAACAGCTTAATCATGGCCTTTAGCAAAGGAACATCACCATTAACACGAACCTGCAAAAACAGATCTGTAAGCTTGGTACCACTTCCGATTACATCCAAGGGCTTTTGTGGATGCTTGAACCTGATCAACCCAGCTTCTGATAAAGGATTGATAGTTATAATCTTAGCGCCATTTTCTTTTGCCTTTTGCAGGGCAATTAACATCCTGGGGTGATTGGTGCCAGGGTTTTGACCTATAATCATGATCACTTCAGCCTCATAAAAATCTTCCAGCTTAACGGAACCTTTGCCAATGCCTACTGTCTCAGACAAACCTGAACCACTGGATTCGTGACACATGTTAGAGCAGTCAGGCAGGTTATTGGTACCATACTGCCTTACGAAAAGCTGGTACAAAAATGCTGCTTCATTACTAGTCCTGCCTGAAGTATAAAATATGGCCTCATCTGGTGATTTCAATGTATTAAGCTGCTTCCCGATGGTATCAAAAGCAGCCTTCCAACTAATTGGCTCATAATGAGTGCTACCTTCTTTCAAAATCATGGGTTCCATTACCCTGCCACTTTTCCCTATTTTATAGTCAGACCATCCGGATAGTTCTTCAACAGAATATTTTCTGAAAAATGTGGCATCCACCCGGGCTGTTGTAGCCTCTTCAGCTACGGCTTTGGCTCCATTTTCACAAAACTCAACGACGGACCTCTCTTTATCGGGATCGGGCCAGGCACACCCCGGGCAATCAAAACCTTTAAACTGATTGATCTTCAACATGGTTTTGGTACCCTCCAGCACACCCACTTCTCCATAAATATGCTTCATGGATGAGACTATTGCAGGTATTCCTCCTGCTAGTTTTTGGGGGTGTGTCAATTTGATCCCAGTGTGTTTCTCCGGTGGTTGAGCCTTGATTTTCGAAGGGTCTGACATATCTAAAAATACCTTGTAATTCTCACATACTAAGTTAAAACAATCGCCACTATTGCCCAAGGTCTTTCCATGACTTAGGTAAGCTATTATTTTGTGCAGGGTATGGTTGCATCCTGACACCCTCTACAAATTCCGGCAATATTACAACGGAGGTGCTCCATAAAGTTCGTGAGGTATTGTGGGGTATCAGGCCTGTTGATGGTTACTGCGTACCACGTCCTAAATAAACCTTTTCGGGTAACCGGAACTACTGCAAGCCTTTTGTCATGCAAATAGGGCTCAATGATCCATTTCGCCAGCACTTTCACTCCCATTCCTGCCTTTACCATTTCTACCGCAGCCTCGGTGATTTGAATTGGAATAGCTTTCTTGGGCTGTACATTTTCAGGTATGAGCAGCTTTCTGTAAAGAGTCACCGTTTCCACCGGTAAAGAGTGAATAATAACCTTTTGATCAGCAAAATCTTTAGCCTGAACATATTTCTTTTTTGTCCAGGGGTGATCTGCGGGAACCAAAGCCAGTAGTTCATCAGTAAACAGTTCCGTAAGCTTAACGTTAGGGTTCTCCAGCCTTCCGCTGATAACTGCAAGGTCAAGTTTACCTTCAAGAATGTGACTAACGGGATCATTGGAATACTCCGGTAGTATTTCAATATCCACATTGGGAAATTCTTTATTAAAATCTACCATAAGTGAGGGCAACCAATGATAGCAAGTATAACATTCAGTGGCCATTCTTAATGAACCTCTGTCTCCGCTCACATATTTTTTCACTGAAATCTCGGTTTGTTCCAGATCATTGAGAATCCGCTCGGCCGACTCCAGAACAATCTTTCCTGCTCCTGTCAAGACCAGCTTTTTATTAACCCGGTGAAAAAGTGGGGCACCCAACTGAGTTTCAACTTCTTTCAACTGATGGCTCAATGCCGACTGCGACAAAAACAAGTTATCCTTGGCCTTTGAAAGGCTTCCTTTTTCAGCAACCTCTTTTACCAATCTCAGGTGACGTACTTCCATTTCATGTATTAATTATTTTCATAAATATAAGAAATTAAATTCATCATATTAATAGAACCAACAAAAATGCATGTCGTTAACCAGTGTACATCAAAAAACAATTTCACGACATGAAGGCACTGACACTTACCCCAAATTGCTACTGCATTGAAAACGATGTTAAACCCACTACCAACACAAAACAAAACACATGTAAAGCTGATGATTTTGCATGGCACTGCTACCTGAAACAGGAGGGAAAACACAACATCGCCTTATCACTTTTTACTAAATAAGATCAATGAGAATTAAAAATATTCTGCTATTGCTAGTGTTGGCCTCCATGTGGGGGCCATCATTTTTGTTCATCAAAGTAGCTGTAGCAGAAATACCACCGATTACGCTGGCAGCAACAAGAATAGTACTTGCTGCCGTTACGCTATACATTGTATTACTTATTAGCGGCTCCCGATATAAAAAATCAGCCTCATTCTGGAAGCATGTAGCTATTACAGGTTTCTTTGCCCAGTCCCTGCCATTTGTTCTTATTAGTTGGGGAGAGATCTATATCGACAGTGCTTTGGCTTCAATACTCAATGGTTTAACGCCATTATTTACGGTCATTCTGGCCAATTTTCTGATCGCAGATGAAAAAATGAACGTTCAGAAAATTACAGGAACTATACTTGGCTTTATTGGTCTGATTGTATTACTGTCTCCGAACTTTACTTCTGATATTAAGGCCTCTCTCTGGGGCATTCTTGCTATGACGCTGGCTGCAGCAAGCTACGGTACAGGCATGGTTTATACCCGAATCCACTTAAAAGGGACACCTCCTATGCATGCACCTGCGGCACAGTTATTAATTGCATCCATTTATATGGTCCCATTTTCATTATGGATGGACGGTCCCTTGGATTTGGCAGCCCTGTCATTTAATGCATTAGGTGCTGTAATGATCCTGGCGGTTTTCGGGACAGCCACTGCATATGTGGTTTACTTCTTAATTATTGAAAATACGAGTGCATCATTTCTTTCAATGGTTACATACCTCCTCCCCGTTTTCGGTGTAGCGCTGGGAGTAACCTTTCTCAACGAATCTATTTCAGTTGAGACTATTCTTGGCGCCATTTGTATTCTCGCCGGTCTTATGGTTGCCAACAATGTATTGAAAGTTGGTGTATTCGGTCTCAAGCCCAAAAGGGTTTGAACATTGGTTGATAAGCTTTGCCAGGCTTTTTGAGCTTGGTAAAGCTTTCTTTGTATCGTTATGGATGTAAAAAATGCATTTAAATGGCTATCACACGGAGCAACCCCCCTCCATTGAGTAACATAGCAATTTATATTTGAATGAAGTTTAGTATTCACTATATAAGGATTGCTTCTTCCTTCGCTCTTCTCTTATCGCAACAACGGCGATATATAAAACTCATCATACAAGTAAGAGTGACAAAGTGATCTCCTCATATCCGAATTCAGATTAGCGAAACCAAACCTTCTAATCAGGTTTTGCTCCTCCTGCCACCAGCAAAACGACGAAATAATAAATTTTCTTCTACCTCGTGCAACGTTTCGTATGTAACTTGCATCTACCCTTGTGAAGACACCTAAATGAAATTACAAATTCACAGATCGGAAGAAGAGGTACTGATCCGCCGATGCAGGAAACAAGATGGCCAGGCGCAGAAAGAAGTGTACTACAAGTATGCCTCTAAGATGCTGGCTATTTGTATCCGCTATATCAAGGAACCGGATCAGGCTGAAGATGTTATGATCAGTGCTTTCGTAAAGGTATTTGACAGAATTGATCAGTTTAAGGGTGAAGGTAGCTTCGAAGGGTGGATACGGCGTATAATGGTGAACGAGTCGCTAACCTATATCAGGAGAAACAAAGGGATGTACCTGGAGGTGGATATAGAGTATGCGGACAGGGAGCCAGACTACAACGCATTAAGCACTCACCTCGAGGCAGAGGACCTGCTTAATTTAATTCAACAACTGCCTATTGGTTATCGCACGGTATTTAACCTGTACGCTGTGGAAGGATATTCTCACAAAGAAATAGCTGAACAGTTAGGGATCAGTGAGAACACTTCAAAATCGCAATTAAGCAGGGCAAGAACGTTGCTACAAAAGCAATTATTGAACGCAGAGAAGACATCACAAGAAAAGATCAAATAGCTATGAGCAATCGAGAGCTGGATAATTTGTTTAAAACGAAACTGGAAGACCTGGAAAGAAACCCCTCTGCCAATGCCTGGGAAAGAATACAGGCCGGTAAGCAGAAAAAAAAGGAGACAGGTATCTGGTTATATACTGGAATAGCAGCTGCAGTAATACTATTGGTGACGCTTACCAGTGTGTTTTTACTCAATGGTGACACTGAAACACCTACGACCATAGCTACTCTGAAAGAAAACATTAAAGACGAAAAGCATTCTATCAAAACCAATACCCCATTAGCTTCAATTGAAAAGGAAAAAGAGTCCGAGATTTCACAAGAACAGGAAAACAATGTTCAGCCTGAAGCGAGTGATATAATAGCTCCTTCATCGCAACAGGCTGGCAATACAGAAAATTTGATGGGCCATAATGAAAGAAGCTCCTTTAACGGTAAATCGGCAGAACAAGGTACATCAAAAACTAAAACCAATAACGACACTAAAAATGGTATTACTAAAATTGAAATTATAAGTAGTGAAAATCAGAACGATGAACCTAAAGTTGAGCGCACGGATACAAAAATTTTAGATAGTCATGCAACCAACAATACAACTGTTGCATCTACTAATCAACAGGTCGAAACAAAGGATAAGGGCGGACAGACAATGACATTTAATATAGAAGATTTTAAAGCCACCAAAACAGTAGCAGAAGTAAACGAACCGGAGGAGGAAAAGAAATCACCCCTTAAAAAGGTAGCAGCTTTTGCAAAAAGCCTTAAAGAAGGTGACGCAGGGCTGAGTGAGCTGAGGGAAGCTAAAAATGAATTATTCGCTTTGAACTTTAAGAAGGAAAATGACAACTCAAAATAAATCTATAATAACCCAATTGTTCAGAGGTGCAGTTATCGGCCTGATGCTTATGCTGGTAAGCGTCCCGCTAACTGCACAAGAGCAGACAGACTCTTTGATCATCAATGTGGGTAAGAGTAAAATAATCTTTCTGGTCAGGGACAAACAGGACCTTGAAACTCTTAAAGGTTATGACCTGAATGCCATTCTTAATCAGTTAAGTCTAAAGCTAGAAAATGACTCTACAGGCTTGGTAAAAGAGGAAAATGGGCAAACTACATCGGTATCAGACACCACTATTGTTGTTGATAAGACTAATCTCTCTGACGAAAACATAACGACTCAGGCTGAACCTGATGATGAAAAAGGTAAGGATGACAATAATAATTGTGAAGCCAAGCATGAGGAATCCCGACATTTTTTTAATATCGATATCGGTACAAACAATTATGTCACTGACGGAAAATTCCCTGATGAAAATGACGAACTTTATACCGTACGGCCATTCGGATCGTGGTATGTAGGCATCACCTCTGTTAACAGCACCTACGTTGGCGGGCCGCTTTACCTCGAATGGGGTCCAAGCATTACCTGGTACAACTTCAAGTTTCAAAATGACCGGATCAGGGTCATAGATGGACCGAACGGCACAACATTCGTTGAAGATACCGCTCTGCCTGATGCTGATTTCAAAAAAAGCAAACTGACTGTAGCATACGCCAATTTCTCTTTGGTTCCTATGTTTTCCTTTGGAGATTCAAAAAGGATAAAAAAAGACATCTGGTTTCTGGAAAACAAAAAGAAATGGGAAGAGCTACAGGCTGGGTTCCGGATCGGCATCGGTGGCTATGCTGGCTACAGAATCGCCAGCTACTCCAAGATTGTGTATGATGATGGCGGCAAGGAAAAAGATAAAGATAAAGACAATTTCAACCTGAATAATTTCCGTTACGGACTCCGGCTGCAGATGGGGTACCGGGGAACAGATCTCTTCTTCAACTATGATATGAACGAGCTGTTCTCGGAAGGAAAAGGACCAAAGCTAAATGCCTTTAGTTTTGGGATTATTCTCTAAAACAACTTAAACAACATATAATCAACCATTTGATCGACTCCCGGAAGGGTGTACTGGAAAAAATACGTAAAATTTAAAACTCAAAATCATGAAAAAATTATTTACAATCGCACTGGTCATGCTAGCTATCTCCTACCAAACTCTGGCTCAGGATGAGGCCGAAGACAAAAAGGAAAAAAAGAGCCTTGGCACCCATAACCATTTCAACATAGACCTGGGTACCAACAATTATCTTCAGGATGGAGAATTTCCCAATGACAACGATGCTCCTTACTCGGTAAAACCCTTCGGCAGCTGGTATGTATCACTCAGGTCTATTAATGATACCCACATTGGCGGCCCTTTGCATCTTCTATGGGGTCCTGATGTAAGCTGGTATAACTTCAAATTCGAAAATGAGAATATTCGCCTGAGCAAAGTCAACGATCAGGTGATATTTAGTGAAGTTACAGACCTCGACTCCAAGAAGAGTAAGCTAACAGTAGCCTACATTAACTTTAGTGCTGTACCCATGCTTAAGTTTGGGAAAGATAACCGTAGAAGCCATAGGCATCACCATTGCTGGGGTGACTGGGAGTACCATACAGGTAACGAGAGTCAATTTAGGATAGGTGCAGGAGCCTATGCTGGTTATAAAATCGGCAGCTATACCAAAACTGTCATAGAGGATGAAGGAGACAAAAAAAAAGATAGAGACAAGGGTAGCTATTACCTCAACAACTTCAGATATGGTGTTCGTGTACAGGCAGGATTCAGAGGTGTGGATGTATTTGTCAACTATGACCTGAACACGCTTTTCGTTGAGAATAAAGGTCCGGAGTTGAATGCATTTAGCTTTGGGGTTGTGCTTTAAATACAAACTTCAAATATATCAGGGTGCCAGTTTACAGAGTAAGCTGGCACTTTTTTATGGTGAGATTCTCAATTCATACTTTTGGCAATTTCGTTTCGTCATCATGAGGAGGGTACGACGAAGTGATCTCCCTATTTCGAAGAATACACTAAATCAACCGCACAAATTAACTCTGCCATTCATAACGGGAGATAGCTTCCTCCTATCGTCGTCGCAATGATGGTGAAAAATTTTCAAACAGCTCGTAAATAGTTTTGAAAGACTTCAAAAAGAGGTGCCCTACTTCTGCATCTCAAGAAGTTCATTTGCTTTTTTCAATTCCAACTGAAGTTCATCGTACCCGATAACCCTCCCAATACTTGACAACTCCAAAAAATGCATTCTCAAATTCTGATACAAAGTCTCTTTTATTTGATTCTTCAATTGAAGGACTTCCTTGGTCTGTTCCATGTCTTCCAACTGTTTATATAATTTCAAAATATCATTGTTCATCATACTACCTTTTCTATTTCAGATTGTCTGGGTGAAAGTTAAACATTTTTATTAAAGATTGATTGTTTAAACATTGCTACTAAGACCTAGTATTCTATTTTCCAAAAACAACCCCATAAACTGGCGGATGTTATTTCCTTTCGGCATTTTAAAGGGCAATTAATTTGGCCCTCATCACGAAGAGGTATAGCCTGCCACAAAATCGTTCGGAAACGAAGTGCTCTCTCTATTCCGAGGAACATGTAGAGTTTAATCATAATTAAAAGATTATCTCCTTCTACCGTCGTAATGGCGATAATATCATCCTTTGTATTTTTTATGTTATAAAACAATAACGTTTGTGTATTAAAATTTGACTTTTAAAGGGGTTATGTATTAAATTGTTCCTCCCCACCTAACGAAACCCAACTTTAAACCTGTATGAAAGACAACATATCCGCTTCTTCTCATAATACCGGAACTTATTCAAATAATCTGAACCAGAGTAAAAACTCACTATCAGGAAGTAACCTGGATAGGAATACTAACTTCACGGATAATTTAAGCAAAGGAAACTTGCAAAATATCACGACACAATTAAAAAAAGAGGGGACCTCTGGTCCAAAATCATCCCAAACACCAAACTCAAACAAAACAGGTTTACCTGACAACTTAAAAGCAGGAATAGAAAACCTTTCCGGATATTCTATGGATGATGTCAAGGTGCACTACAACTCGCCCAAGCCTGCTCAATTAAATGCTCATGCTTATGCACAAGGAACAGACATTCATGTGGCTCCCGGACAGGAACAACACTTGCCACACGAAGCATGGCACACTGTACAGCAAAAGCAGGGACGAGTACAGCCTACAATGCAAATGAAAGGTGGTATGAATGTGAATGATGATACCAGTCTGGAGAGAGAAGCTGATGTAATGGGTGCAAAGGCTATTCAAACGAAGGCACAAAACAATACTTCTATTCAAAAAAAGAAAGCCCGAAATAATACAAGCCTCACAACAAAACAACTATCCTCTACCGGCACCATACAAATGGCTGTTAACATAGATGAACTCGATGCCAGATACCAGCATTGGCTTCAATATAACGAAACAGAAACGTTTATGGCCTATGTAAATTCAAAAATGGATGTAGAATATGAATCGCTTGAGGGTTTTCTTGAGGCTGAAAGCACCACCAAAGATCAAGTTCAAAGGTTAATGCGCAACTTTGTAGGCAAAAGCGCCATAGAATCTACTAAGCAAAAAATTAAAAGTTTTGGAGAGGGACTTCACAAAAGGCATTCCGGAAAGTTTAAAAGAAGTAAAGATTTTACAGATAAGCAAAAGCTAAGAAATGTGGGCGTACATGCTGTCAGAAACACTTTTGACCGGGAGTTAGCTGATCTATCCAACGGCACAAGGTTGTACCATTGCACTAAAGCTGCTGCTGCTATTATGGCTGGTGAAATGAGAGGGGGAAGTGGTATTCGGGATGGTGGTAGAGTATTCAATCTAGACCCCAGTCTAGTAGGACGTACCAGTTTTACAACCGACCCTAAAAGAACTATGCTCGGTCACGACCAGTTGGTTATGACTCTGGAAGCAGGGGATATTGAGCGATACGGCATATTTCACTTCAGCAGAGATGAATATGTAGCAACCAGGCCCATCCCCGGAGGACGGTTCAGTATCGTTGGATAATGATCTTATTAAAAGAGAGAACCATCTAATGGCTCTCTCTTAAAAAGCTACTCAACTTTTCTCCTAAAGATGCCTGTATTCTGAACGCCTATTCTTCCAATGCTCCTACATTACCAGTTTTTAATTTCCTGATGATCTCCAATGCAACTGCTCTGGATGACAGGTAGTTTTGGCCCGTCACCAAATTTCCATGTATCTCTACATGTTCTGTATTTCTTGGGGAGAATTTAAAGGCACCTCCATGTTTTTCTATGGTCTTCTGAATGTTAAAAGGAAACTCTTTGTAATATTCCGCATCATGTCTTTCATAGACATCAGGATATCCATTTACATTTTTACCTTTTACCAGGTACTCTCCATCTTTGGTTCTCAAATTCACAATTCCGGCAGTGCCATGGCATACCGATGATATTATACCATTGTGATCTTCATAAATAGACATCGCTATTTTCTGAACCTCTTCATTTTCCGGTACACCAAACATAGCACTTCCTCCTCCGATATATTGTATGGCTTTATAGTTTTCAGGAAGTACCTCTTTAGGTGATTTCGTATGTTTCAGCTTATACATAAAGTCCAAATCGTACAGATACTGCTTATGCATATCATTAGACGTATTAATATAAGCAATGGGAATGCTACCCCCTTTTGGACTTACAAAGTCTACATTGTACCCTGCCTCCTTAAACGTATTGTAAGCAATGACTATCTCAGAAAAGCTATTGCCGGCAGGCAATTCCGAGTTACCATAAAAATGTGCATTAGAGACAACAAACAGAACTCGATCTTCCGTCAGGTTGCTACTTTCACTGCTTGCAGACTTGCTTACAATTTTCCATTCATTGTCAATTTTCTTGAGTAAGAACATGTCCACAAACCTCAGGTTCTTAGCTGGAATCAAAATTTCGGCCTTGGCCGTAGCAATAGTATTAAAATGATCGATGGATAGTATATTCCCAACTCTCCCATTAAACTGTCCCTGATTACTTTTAAACCAGTCCATGTATGTATCAACCGGAACAACCCGCATTCCCTTTTCCTGATTTTCCAGGTACAAATTTGCTTCCGAATAAAATGCTTTGTCAATAAGCGCCCTCCTGTTATAAGAAGTCCCTTCAATGTAGTTGAGCAATGACTCCTTAATTTGTCTCTCTTCATGTTGTGAAAACAAGGGGTTGCTAAGGGTTAGCTGTAGAATTAAAAATAGATAACGATACATAACTATAATGTTTATTGTTGAAATGATTTTTCAGCAATACTAGCCGGCGTATCTATGAAAATGATTAAGGATTTATACGTTACAATTCCTGATTTATAAATCAGGAGTTCAAAACCGGCCCATTATCAGCGTATTTGGCAGGAGTAGTGTTAGTCACTTTCTTGAAAGCTGCATAGAATGTACTATTAGAATTGAAGCCACACATCTCGGCTATAATTTCCATTTTCAAATTTCTATTCGACTTTAAAAGTTCAATGGCCTCACGCACGCGGAACTCATTAATAAAATGTGAAAAACTCTTATTTAAATTGTCATTCAGCAACTGAGATAACAGATGAGGTCGAATACTCAACGCTTTCGCCAATTGGGCTAAAGTCAGGTTAGGGTCCTTATACAAGGCCTCTTCCTCCAGCAGTTGAGTTACTTTCTCCAAAAGTTCATCGGCCTCTTGCAGTGGTATTTTGTGGTTAGCATACTTTTCCTTTTTATCCAGGCTGCTCTTTTTCCTATGATGAAAAACAAGAAGTGATGACAAGTAAAGGGCGAATGAAAATGAAAGTGCCCCCATAATGTATGAGGTGTAAGATGAGGTGAAATAAGCCAGCCAAATAACAAAAACTCCGAAGTATACACTTAACAACCAGACATTTTCATTATTCAAAGAGGCTTTTTCTATTTTTCTGAATCTGTTTCTAAGTAAATATCCCGAAGCCAGTATAAACGTCAGCCATTGATAATTGATGGTTTTATAAAAATATCCACTCCAAAGTATGGGAAATTGTTCATAGGGATACAGAAACCCTACCACAACTACCAGAAGCAATAAACCCAGCAAAAGAAAACAGGAATTTCTGGCCTTATATTTTGATCCTGCTATTACTGACTTTATGTATAAATACAAAAACGGGCCAATAAAAAAACACGCACTAAGGCCAATCTGCAAATAGATAAGAGACAACCCTTGATTAAAATAAAAGAAGATTGACTTCCAGACACGAATACTTAATACAGCAAGTAAACCTCCTAAAAAAAGATTAGAGGCATTCTTCTTAAAAAACAGGAAATAAATACTCAAAAGGGAGCTATTAAACGCTCCCAATGCGCTGAAGAAAAATAAAAGCTGATTATTAAAATTCATCTAAAAACTGACCACTCCCTGGTTGCAAATGTAGCAAAAAGAGTGGATTTGAGGGATTCTCAACCATGGCAGTATTTATGGCTGTTGCCATAAGTAAACTCAACTGTCCCCACAACTCAAGGGGATTGCTTCCTCCTACAGTTGTCGCAATGACGATCAATATTTCAATTTGGCTTCAAATTCTTCAGCCCTCATAAACAATCACCACCGACGACTCCTTCATCGCCTCTTCGAACCTCGGCCTTCCACCAATCCTTGCTTAACAATTCACTGATTATCAAAATACTGATTATTGGTTATTCCCTACTCTCCAACTATAAAATTAACTTTATCCACCCCGGTATTGCCAGTTCTGTCATCGTACGCGTAAATAATGGCTTCATAAGTACCTGGTTCCTGAAGGTCAACATCGGCTTCGAAGGTATTTACTTTATCCTTAACCTCCATCGATACGGTTTTTAAATGTTTTCCTCCCTTACTGATAATAGCCTGTACTTCTATTTTCTCTGCATCCCATAGACCTCCATTAGAAATAGTACAACCACACATCATTACAACATTGGCTTTCAGCTTTATACTCGATGATTTAATAAATTCATGGGTCTGGGGGCTCAAGACATTAACTACGAAACCGGGGATTTCCAAAACTACACCCTCCCCCTCGATATGCTTTCCGGGTATCAACCAGAGTTGCGTCTGTGCCTTTACCCTCGCCTGAGACTGATTAACTGGTGCAACAACCTCAATGGTTATAAACTTTGGCTCCTCAATATCAATTTCAGCTACAAACCTGGCCGTTTGATCATCTGCTATAGGCTTATAACGCTCATGAGGCTCTTTCATAATCAGGCTAGTATTACCAGTACTTCCCATAGTTACTCCCTGGCTTAAAATTTCAGATGTCAAAGCATCACGCACAATGACTTTTGCTCCACCAATAGAACTGCCAATAAATTTGGCATCTTTAGCTTTCGCTCTTACTACCAGTTTTGTAGGCTGAGCTTGCAGGTAAAGTGAAAATACAAGTGCTAATATGGTTAGGTAGGTTTTCATATGGAGTTCGTTTTTTCGTAAAGTTAGGATTGAATCGGAGTAATAGAAAGGCTCCCTGAAAAATGTTTTGTAGTAATTATTGGTAATTCCATCAAACGAAAAAATGCATGGCCAGTATTTAAACCGGCCATGCATACAATAGTTAAAAGATTTTAAATACTGATTTTCACCTAGTCTTTATTAATTTTTTCATCTCTTTCTTTACTCTTTTTATTTCATCACTAGCCTCTTTCATCACCTCCCTAGTTACATCGTGCCACTCTTTAGTCCAGCGCTTTAGCTCCTCCTTATGCTCTTTCCAAAGATAGTTGTACTCCTCAATTTCTAAATCTCCACGAAAATTAAAATCATGGGCAATGTCGAAATCAAAATCAAATTCAGGTAGGTCGACAGCAACACCTATCTCAGGGATATCAATGTCAATAGCAGGCATCTTAATCTCAATCCGATCGCCCCCCTCAACCAGCAAATCACCTCCATGAGATCTATCAAATGAAACTACCAGATAATTACCATCGCTTCCGATGATATCAGCACCAGTTATATCTACGGCACCAGAAGTTTCTATACGTTTCAGGTTGCTATTATATACCTGGATGTCAGTAACACTTCCGTGAATTGTTAATGTTAGGATTCCTGCATTTATTTCTGAAATAACATCCTTCTCCGTAGCTCCTGTCACTTTAATCATGGGGCGGTCTTCACTCCCCCTGTTTAAGGTAATCTTGTCTGTCTCGCCTATAACCACAAGTTTATCAAAGGTTGTTATATTTTGTAGAGAAAGCTCCTGAGCCCAGGAAAATCTAAAAATAAGAAGGATTAGGAGAAAAGTTAGGGTTAAGTTTTTCATAGTAGCAATGATCTATTGGTAAGTACTTTTATTGAATTAACACTTGAAAGTTTATTTCTTCCGTAGGTAGATGTCTCCGTTATAATTCTTGATCATAAATTCCGGACCTCCTCCGTTAACATTGCCCCGCACCCAATCGTCAAGATAGACTTTATAAGTACCGGATTTCTTCTCGGTTTTAGTCTCCGGTTCATTTTTAACTACTGTAAAATCGAAACCCGAATATATCTCCCCCCTTGCCGTTTTCATTTTTAGACTGGCTTTAAAGTTTGAAGGTAATGTAAGGTCTACATCTCCATTATAGGTTGTGAAGGCCATTGGCGTGTCAGGTGTAACCTTATCAAACCTGGCCTTAATACTGCCATTGTAGGTATTAGCCACTATTGAACCTGCAATATTCTCTGCGGATATCTTTCCATTATAGTTATCCGCCACAATCTCTCCATTGATATTACTGATATGAAGGTCCCCATCATTGTAAGTCTCTACATGTAAGTCCACACTTTTGGGCACCTCTACAACCAGATCCAATCCACTGCTCCATGAATCAGACTCGATATCAATATAATTACTCTTCTCGCTCACTTCCATATCCATTGCTGATCCGGATATTCTCTTTAAGCCGTCTTTGGTGTCATCTTGTTTCTTGTCTTTCCTTCCTTTATAAACAATAAGAACATCACTTCTATCAGTACCTTTCACTTCTATTGACCCTTTTTTAATTTCTATCCTTACTTTTCCTTTTTTGGAGGGGTCACTGAACGGCACTATCAGTTCACCATTATCCTGACTATACCCATACTTTGCACACGCCAATATGAGTAGCATAGTAAGTGCTGTTAAAATCTTTTTCATCATCATCTTAATTTAATTACCCTATTTATTTTAAGTCTATTGCAGTTTCGCTCATTACATGAGCACTTGTTGTTATTGTATCGTTGTTATTGGTTCTTTTTATTGCTTTTCTTTTATGGTTACATCGCCATTAAACGTTTCAAAATCAAGAGTTACTCCACCTCCGCCAACACTTATGGCATAGCGACTATCTACTTTATATTCCAGTCCCCCTGATTTACTCATCGATTTCTTTTCCACCGTTGCTGATTTATATTCTAGTTGCTTGATGTTGGTATAAAAGTCGCCATTGAAGCTTTTGAATGTCATATCTGCCTTCAAACCTTTAGGAAATAAGGCATTGATATCCCCGTTTAAGGTATAATATGTAGAAGGTTCTTTGGGCAGGTTCTGGTATTCCATGGTTACATCACCATTGATAGTATGCACCTTCGCCAGCCCTGATACCTGCTTTAGTGTAATAGCTCCATTGACGTTGTTTACATTCAACGAACCCAACACTCCGTTTACCTCAACATCTCCTTCATTAATGGTGGATAGGTACAAATTCAGGTCTTTAGGCACCTTCAGCGTGAAATCAAATTTAAACTCGTAATCGTATTCACAATTATTCCAGTTATACCCCTTACCTCTTTGGTCCTCCTTATAGTTCAATGTTCCGCATGGCCCCTTTATGAAGACAATTATGGTGTCATAACGATCAAGAACTCCCAAGCTTAGCTCATGTTTTGATCGTTCCATTCGCTCGTTAGTTTTTGCCCTTACCTTTTTTTCTGCTTCCACAATAATCTTTTGTCCGTCATAAGCTTCTACATGAATACTTCCATTGATGTTGGCCAGATAAAGCACATTGGCTATACTCTGCTGTTCAAAGGCTATCTCGCGCAGTATCTTCTCACTATAACTTTGAGCAAACAGAGTCCCTGCCAGACAGCATGTTAAAATCGTTGTTGTTATCTTTTTCATTATTTTGAGTTTTTGACCTTGCCATTAAATGAGTACCTCAATACTCTTTTCAATTCTCTCCCTGACCTCAGGAGGTGTATTTTCTTTCTTCAGCACCTTTTCCAGGTTCTGGACCGACCTTTTTTCCTGCAAGGCTACCATCATCTCGGCCAGAGCCATCTGTACTAAAGGAGATTCCTGCAGGGCAATGGATTTGATCAGCCCTTCTCTTACCTGTGGATGAGAAGCATAAGGATATAACGCCTCGAGTGTCGCTAACCTCACATTTACATTTTCATCCTGATTTAGTGTTTGCAATAGTGCCTCCGTCACTTTTGCACTAGCGTCCGGCAGTTCACTGGTAAGGTTTACAGCTTTAAGTCTGTCACTGGGAGATTCCTTATCAAGTAGGGTTAGCATCATCACCTCCTTCATTTCACTAACTTCCGCTGAGAGGTTCTCAAGTTTATCACTGTCTTCTCCTCCTGATTTCAGCCAGTAGCCTGCCCCTAGCCCTACAATGATCAGTGCCACACTATATGCCCATCGAAGAAATGGCTGAGTCACCCATAATTGAGAAAACCAATTTCCCTCGGCTTTGGGCCTTTGCTCTTTTTGCTTAGTAGCTTCGAGATTAGCATAAAATGCATCGGACATGTTTTGAGAAGGCTCAGGCACAGGCATCGCATCAAAATTATTTTTTAAAGCCGCCAAATCATCCAACTCCTCAAGGCTTACCTCTCCCGTCTCTATACATCTATCCAGCATCTTTTCTTCATCCGATGAAAGCTGACCTGACCTGTACTTATTTATCAAATCTTTGGTATCCATTGTCCTTGTTTTTCTAAATGCTTGTATATTAAACCCTCTCCTTCAAGTGCATATATTCCCGCTTTAAAGCTTGCAGTGCTCTAAAAACCTTAACTTTTACTGCACCTTCTGAGCAATCGAGAATATCCCCAATATTTTTATACTTCATTCCTTCCAGTTTACTAAGCGTTAACACCTCCATTTTTTCTTTATCGAGTCGCCCGAGTACCCGTCTCAACAAATGAAGGTCCTCCCCTTTCTCAATCTCACCCTCCCTGTTCATTTGATCATCTCCCAACTTGTCTTTCCAGTTGTCGATCTCATCAGTTTCTCTGTCCTTATTTTTCCTGTAATGGTCATGTCCGACATTACGTGCAATATGAAACATCCATACTTTAAACTCACCGTCACCCTTAAAGCCTCCTCTGTATTTGAGTATCCTCATAAAAACATTCTGAACCAGGTCTTCACTCAGGCCAGGATCATGATTCATATTATAAAAGAAGCCAAAAAGTATTTTTCTATACCGCTCAAAAAGTAACCCCAGTTTATCGAGATCACCATCTTTCACCTTCAGCATCAAAGCATTATCCGAAATCGAATCCAATAGGTCTATGTTTTATTTACAGGGTTTCGAACCATTTTCAAACAGGGAAACTGAGCGAATTTGAAATGGTTACAGACTTTAAAAAAATTTAGATCAATTTAATGAATAATGCTATACTTGTATACATGACAGACCAACAGCATTTTGATGTAATAGTAATAGGAGGTGGGCAAAGCGGGCTGGCTACTGGCTTTTTTTTGCGCCGAACCGGCCTGAAATATATCATTCTTGATGAACAGGAAAGACCCGGTGGCGCCTGGCTACAAACCTGGGATTCTCTAAAATTGTTTTCACCGGCAGAACACAGTTCCTTACCCGGCTGGATGATGCCTAAGGATGTTGAAGAGTATCCAGGGAAAAATCATGTGATACAGTACCTGTCGGATTACGAAATGCGATACAATTTACCGGTGGAACGCCCAGTAATTGTAAATTCGGTTAGCAAAACAAACCAAACATTTGTGCTTGACACTTCTAAAGGTATGTACACCTGTTCAGCACTCATCAGCGCCACAGGAACCTGGAAAAACCCATTCATTCCTGAGTACGCAGGAAGGGACTTATTTGAAGGGATTCAGCTACATTCTTCTCAATATCGTAATGAACATGAGCTGATCAACAAGAAGGTTTTAATTATTGGTGGAGGCAATTCCGGAGCGCAGATTTTGGCAGAAGTATCTAAAGTAGCAGATACCACCTGGGTTACCCAGGAAGACCCTAAATTTCTATCTGACGATGTAGACGGTCGTTATCTATTCGAATTTGCTTCAAAACAATATAAAGCTCAAAGGGAAGGAAGGGAAATCAAATCTGTTGGTTCTCTAGGGGATGTAGTGATGGTTGAGAGTGTAAAAGAAGCCCGCAATCGTGATGTACTAAAAACCGTACGCCCGTTCACCTCTTTCTACAAAAACGGCGTAATCTGGCCTGATGGATCTAAAGAAGCTTTTGACGCGGTTATTTGGTGCACGGGTTTTAAGTCTTCCCTGGGCCATCTCGCAGAGCTTGGCATTACACAAAACGGAAGAATAGCAACGCAGGACACTAAAGCTACTGCAATTGAAGGACTCTGGCTGGTAGGTTACGGAAGTTGTACCGGGTATGCTTCTGCAACTCTGATTGGGGTGGGGCGCACAGCCCGTCAGACCGTAAGGGAAGTTCAGGATTGGATAGGTGAACAGCCTCTATAAAATAGTTTAAAGCGTAACTCCTACTCTATGGTATTCGTTGAGTTAAGTTTTCAACCAATAGCTAACCTTATTTATTCATGTTTGAATCAGAGCAACTTGTAACATTCATCATAGCATCGGTTTTACTCTTAGTCATCCCCGGTCCGGCCGTATTTTTTGTAATTGCAAAAAGTATTGATCAAGGCCGAACAGCAGGAGTGGTATCGGTTTTGGGCATACAAATAGGGACATTAGCACATCTGATTGCAGCTGCATTCGGTATTTCTACAATCTTGGTTACCTCGGTCATGGCCTTCAATGTAATCAAATATGCCGGGGCTGCATACCTGATCTACATGGGAATAAAGAGTCTGATCACTAAAACTGTAACGCCAGATATTAACATGAAATTCAAGAAGCAAAAACTTAGCAGAGTTTTTCTTCAGGGTGCTATTGTCAACATACTCAACCCCAAAACCGCGTTATTCTTTTTTGCTTTTCTTCCACAATTCATCACACCAGGCACCACTTCTAGCACATGGCAAATATTTACACTGGGCCTGATATTTATTGGTCTTAGTATCTTAAGCGATAGTATTTATGCCTTGCTTGCCGGTTCTACAAAAGGTTATCTACACAGGAATCCTGTAAGACTAAAATTTCAAAAATACATCAGCGGATGCCTATACATACTGCTGGGTGTAGCTACTTTGGTAGCTGAGCCTGGCAAAAGAATAAAGTGAGGTTGTATCCCTCGCTTTATTCTCGACTAAACAAGGCCTTACTTTTTCATTATTTTCACATACTGTTTGTAACTGCCCACTGAGACCTCAGCCAAATATATGCCTGCCGGCAAGCCTGGATCGATACTGAAGGTTGCTTTAGTCCGACTAACATCACTTTTATCAACTGCTTGGTACCTTACTTGGTTGTTTTTATCTATAAAACGCAAAGATACAACCCCTTTAACATTCTTAGAAAAAGATAATACCATAGATGTCTCTATAGGGTTAGGGTAAGCAGAAACTGTCATCATGAGTTGTTCATTGGCATCTGTAAAACTCAGCATTTCAGGAGCAAAAGTTGATGAAGGATGCTCCCCATTATAAGTAATTGATATGCCAGCTATCATCGGGTTTGCCAGTTCCCTCTTTAGCTGAACAGTTAAATTACCATCGTTAACCTGACTGCTCGTTGTTTTTTGGAGAGGTGCGTTTCTGCCCACCTCACTAAAAATATCAAAATCATCAAATGCTACCTGATTTTCAATAAGAATATCAAATACACGTCCTCCTGAGAAGTTGAAGTAACTTTCCGTAAAAAATAAATCGACCTTGTAGTTACCGTTAGCTACTGGAAAATTCCAGAGCATATTTGAATTCCAGGCAACTCTTGACCTATCAAAAATATCAATGGGAGCTTCTGTTGTGTTCGAGGTCACACTGTGCGCCTGAGTGACATAATTTTTTATTATATAAGGAGACGGATTAAGGTAAGAATCTTCAGCCCATGGTATCGGAATATCATCGACAGGAGCCCAACCCCCTGCATTAACTCTATAAATCGCCTGCCCCTCAGGAGTATCGGTTACAGTCAATTCCACTAAGGCCCAACAGGCATTACATGCTGTTTCCAAACCATCCTCATCTTCGGAGGCTATAAACAACAAGTAACTTCCTGCATCATCATACCCAGGCCTGAGGATCATCTCACCATATCCATTTCCATAATCGATGACTGTTTCAAAACCAATGGGTTCACCAGTATCTCCTCCAAATATATGGATAGTATCAGAAGGGCTGTCAAAGTCAATAGCTCGTATGGGTATGCGCAACTCTGTCCCCTCCGCCACTGTCTTAACTAATGCTCTGGAAGACTGTGATAAGATAGGGTCCTGAGTGTCTAACATGCCTGGACTAATTTCAATGGCGGAAATAAGTGCACTTCCCTCTTCTACCAGAAAATCAATATCTAAATTACCATCTGTTACGGCTAAGGAGTAATAAAACCAGCAAGAAGCCCCCTTTCCCACGTAATTAAGGATATCAAAATCATCAAGTGCCTTACGCCCTTCTATATTTACATCAAACACTCTCGAGCCTATAACCTGCGAAGTGTTCGGGCTTTCCGCAAAATGTAGCGTTACAATGTAGTTACCACTCGCCACTGGAAAGTCCCACTCCATATTACTGTAACTAACTCTACTTTTTTTAAGATAAAATTGCCCATCAATCCCATTGGCAGACCTGTAACTAACCGGGCCTACGTAAGGAGATGGATGAGCCCAAGAATCTTCTTCCCACGAATCAGGGGCCTCCCAGCCCCCCGCATTGATCTGGTACAGAGGAGCTCCTGAAAGCATTTGCACTTGCTGAGGGCGCTCATCAACAATATTATCAAGCGAAGAAGCCAAAACCTTCTTCAAATCCGTCTTAGGGGCAACATTTTGAGCATTAACAGTGATGCCACTGCCTGTAAGTATTAAAAACAAACAGAGTAGCCATTTAGGTAAATAGGTGATGGTCGGTTTCATACTAATTAGGTGGTTTAATTTCTTTGATAAGTACGCTGCACTATAACTCATACCACACTCGCAGCCATAAAATAGTACATGATGAAATTATGACACACCAAACTCTCAAAAAATGACCAGCATCATTTATAATCGAAATATTTATACGATATAATGAAAAACAGGTGTAATCAAACCGATCCACTTGCTATAAAATATTATGTTAATACCTGCCTATTGCTTCAACACCTACACATAATATTTTGAGACACCGTCGGATTTTTCTGTATAGTCCAAGCCGGAGGGAATTTGCTGACTGATATAAAACTGCACTTCGGACCTTTGGTAACTACTGGCATCTAATGACAGATACATCATACATCACCTGATTACTATTATCAATGACAAGGACCCTACTTGAATTTTCTTTTGATTATCAAATAATTATTTCGACACAAAATACTATTTCTTCCATTTAATATTACACCCTTGGCTTGGGGTTTGATTTTCTGAAATAGGGTTGCCCTTCAACAAGTCATCCAAAGCGGCTCTCATATCTTTTCCGGTCAAAGGCTTCTCATTGCCAGGCCTTGAATCATCCAACTGTCCACGGTAAACCAGCTTCATCTCTCCATCAAAAATATAAAAGTCAGGGGTGCACGCCGCATCATAAGATCTGGCCACCGCCTGAGTTTCATCATATAGATATGGAAAAGGGTAGCGCCACTTCTTTGCCTCAGCCTGCATCAACTCTGGAGAGTCTTCAGGATATTCTTCAACGTCATTGGAACTGATGGCGACAAACTTAACCCCTTCCGGAATATAATCTTCAGCAATATTTACCAGTTCGGATTGCAGGTGTTTTACATATGGACAGTGATTGCAAATAAACATGATCACCGTAGCCTGATCAGATTTTAATTCTTCAAGCGTCATTGTTCGTTCTGATACCGCATCCACTAGCTCAAAATTGGGAGCTACTGTTCCCAGTGGTAGCATATTCGAAGGTGTAAGTGCCATTAATAAATTTGTTTAACTTTAGTTTAAAGTTAGAAAGTTAATCGTTTTCCTATGAAAGTTTCTCGTTTTTTTTGGCTACTACCTCTGCTGATCTCATTAAGTTGTAAAGAACACGACAAAGCAACGTATACAGAAGAAGGGTTTGAGGTTATCAATGGCTCTGAAATGTATTACAAAATTATAGGGAGTGGCAGCCCTATAATAGTGGTTCATGGTGGCCCTGTACTTGACCACTCCTATTTTCTTCCACAATTCAATGAACTTGCCAAAGACCACCAATTGATCTTCTATGACCAGCGAGCATGCGGAAAATCTTCCATCGAAGTTGACACAAGCAGTATGTCGATTGCAGGGTTTGTAGATGACATAGAGCAACTTCGTACATCACTGAAGCTTGAAAAGATTGACCTGCTCGGGCATTCCTGGGGCGGACTACTCGCTATGCATTATGCTATTAAGTACCCACAAAACCTGGATCATTTGATCTTATCTAATTCCATGCCCGCTAGTACAGAAGGTTGGCAGGCGGAAGAGCAACAGCTGGCTTCCAGGATAACAAAAGAAGACAGTTTATCCCGGGCAGCAATCATACATTCCGAAGAAATGAAAAACAGAAGTGCATCCGCTATTAAAAAATTAATGATGCTTTCTTTTAAAACTCAGTTTCACAACAAAAACCTGCTGGACAGCCTGAATCTTTATATACCTGAAGACTTTATGGACAGAAGTGCCAAATTCAGTTATCTCGGTAAAGACCTGACGGACTTTGATCTTTATAATGGCCTAAAAGATGTCTCTGTCCCCACACTTATCATTTATGGTGAAGATGAACCTGCGGCAACTCTATCAGGTAAAGCATTAGAAAGCAGTATTCCTCAGGCTCAGCTACTGGTTATCCCAAAGTGCGGCCATTTCCCCTTTGTAGAACAGCCTGATGTTTACTTTCAAGGTATAAAGCAATTCATTAAAAAATAGTATAATTTGCCCATCTAAAATCATCTGTATAGCTTAGAAGCTGAAATAAAAGATATAGATGAAAATAGGCCTGCTTTCAGATACTCATGGACACCTCGACCCTAAAGTATTCAAATATTTCGAAGCCTGCGATGAGGTATGGCATGCCGGGGATATAGGCCCGGGTGTATTAGAGCAACTGGTAGACTTCAAACCGACCAGAGCAGTATATGGAAATATAGATGGCCATGATATTCGTATTGTTTGTCCCGAACATTATAAGTTTAGATGTGAAGGCCTTAAGGTTTGGATGACTCATATCGGAGGCTACCCTCCGCGGTATAACCCGAAAATAAAAAGAGGTCTTCAACTTTCCCATCCAGACATTTTCATTTGTGGACATTCACATATATTAAGAATTATGAGAGACCCAAAGATCAATAACCTGTTGTACATTAACCCTGGCGCAGCGGGAATCCATGGCTTTCATAAGGTAAAGACGCTGGTGCGCTTTGAGGTTGTTGGCAAAGAAATTAAAGATATGCAGGTAATAGAGATTGGTAGCAGAACCAGTGGTCAGTAATGCTATTAGATAAACAATTCGCTACAGAGCATTACAGGTAAAAGTTACCAAAAAAAGTTTAACGTAAAAAAGGCTGCATCTTATGATACAGCCTTTTTTTAAATATTATCTTAAAGACTACTCCGTATCTTTTTTGTCCTCTTTTTTAGGAGCAGCTTTTTTTACTTCTTTCTTTTCAGCTTTTGGCTCTTCTGATTTTTCAGCCGCAGCTTTAGCTTTTTTCGCAGGCGCTTTAGCTTCTTTTTTCTCAGCTTTAGCCTCTTCTTTTTTAGTATCAGCTTTAGCAGAACCTTTAGAGCCTTTCTTGAACTCTTCTTTAATTTCCTCTACGTCAACTGATTTTATAACAGGCTTAGAGTTCAATCTTTGGATAGTCTCCTGTCTTACTCTAGCCCTTGTTTTATTTCTTTTCGCTTTTCTTTTAAGTCTGGTAACAGCCATTTCTGATAATATTTTTGTCAAAAGAGGCTGCAAAGATACGTTAATAGTATTTAATAATAAAAGGAAAACTGCAAATTAATAATGTTGTCTGTTCAAATGGACAACAAATCATTTGCGCTCTTTTTTGTAGCTTTGCGCCCATGAGTCAAAAACCCACATTACCCAAAGGTACACGCGATTTCGGGCCTGCGCAAATGGGCAAAAGGAATTTTATATTTAGTGCCATTAAACAAGTGTTTGAAAAGTACGGCTTTATGCCTCTGGAAACACCTGCCATGGAAAACCTGTCGGTACTGACCGGAAAGTATGGCGACGAAGGAGATCAACTTCTTTTTAAAGTATTGAACTCCGGAGATTTCTTATCCAAGGCAAAAGAAACCGATTTTGCTGCCGGCTCTAAGCAGTTGCTTCCCAAGATCTCCGAAAAAGGGCTTAAGTATGACCTTACAGTACCCTTTGCCAGATATGTTGTTATGAATCGCCACGATTTAGCCCTCCCTTTTAAGCGATACCAAATACAACCGGTATGGCGTGCAGATCGCCCCCAAAAAGGACGATACAGAGAGTTTTACCAATGCGATGCCGATGTAGTAGGAACCAACTCGCTGATATGCGAAACGGAGATCATACTTATGATCAATGAGGTCTTTGCAAAGCTTGGCATCAAGGATTTTGACATCAAAATAAACCACAGAAAAATATTGACTGGTATAACCCAGGCTATAGGAGCTACTGGCAAAGAAAGTGATTTCTGTGTGGCTATTGACAAACTCGACAAAATAGGCATAGACAAGGTTCTGGAAGAAATGAAAGGTCGCGGCATCAGCGAAGAAGCTACGCAGAAAGCCCTGCCCATTTTGGCGCTTACCGGTACCATTGAGGAGAAAATAGCACATCTGAAAAACATATTGCAAAATTCGGAAGAAGGTCTGCAGGGCATAAAAGATCTGGAAGAAATCCTGGAAACCTTGAAGACTTTTGACCTGGATCAGCACCATGTAGATTTTGACGTAACACTGGCCAGAGGCCTTAGTTACTATACAGGAGCCATTTTCGAAGTTAAAGTTAATAATGTTAGTATTGGTAGTGTAAGTGGTGGAGGCAGATACGATGACCTTACCGGAGTATTCGGTGTTCCTGACCTGTCAGGTGTAGGTTTCTCTTTTGGTGTTGATCGTATTTATGACGTCATGGAAGAACTAGACATTTTTCCAGAAGAGGCTCGCACTTCTACAGAAGTACTGATTATTCACTTTGATGATGAATCGAAAAAATATGGACTCTCTGTACTCAATCAGTTAAGGAAAGTAGGTATAAAATCTGAGATATACCCCGACTCTGCCAAACCCAAGAAACAATTTGACTATGCTAACAAAAAGAACATCAGTTATACCATAGTTATTGGCTCTGATGAAATAGCCACGCAAAAACTGTCTTTTAAAAATATGGCTTCCGGACAACAGGAAAAGCTAACTCTGGAAGAAATACTTAAACAATTATCAAAGCATTAATTAATGAACCAGATCCATTATATATCCGATAAATCATTAACCTTAGAGCAGGTTCAAGAGGTAATTTCAGGCAACTACAAATTAGCATTGTCGCCTGATGCTGAAGAGAAAATC
This sequence comes from Fulvivirga marina, assembly GCF_016775155.1. GTDB lineage: Bacteria > Bacteroidota > Bacteroidia > Cytophagales > Cyclobacteriaceae > Fulvivirga > Fulvivirga marina. The sequence continues at coordinate 300,867 of NZ_JAEUGD010000058.1, forward strand.
AGCAAATGCAGAAATTATCTGGATCAGAAAGTTCAAAACTCCTCAGAACCTGTCTATGGGGTAAACACCGGTTTTGGTTCATTATATAATAAAAACATATCAAAAGAAGACCTGACAAAACTTCAGGAAAACCTTGTAAAATCACATGCCTGCGGTACCGGAGATGAGGTTCCTGAGGAAGTAGTAAAGCTTATGCTTTTACTAAAAGTGCAATCGTTAGCGTACGGACATTCAGGTGTACAGGTAGAAACGGTTAACCGGCTGATCAGTTTCTACAACAGCGGTATATATCCTGTTGTTTATGAAATGGGTTCTTTGGGTGCTTCAGGAGATCTCGCTCCCCTCGCCCATCTTTGTCTCCCGTTAATCGGTCTTGGAGAGGTTAATTATAAAGGACAGCGATACTCGGGTAAGCAAATTAACGAGAAACTGGGTTTCAAACCTATAGCATTCAGAGCCAAGGAAGGCCTGGCCCTACTAAACGGAACTCAGCTCATGAGTGCATACGGCATCTGGGCTTTAATTAATGGAGAAAAGCTTCTTGATCTGGCTAATATCATCGGAGCCATGTCTGTTGATGCTTTCGATGGCAGAATAGAGCCTTTCAGTGCCAAAGTACATGACATCAGACCTCAAAAAGGTCAAATCCTTGTAGCTAAAAAGTTCAGAGAACTCCTGGAAGGTAGCGACATCATTGCTCAACCCAAAAAACATGTTCAGGATCCATATTCATTCAGATGTATCCCTCAGGTGCATGGAGCCAGTGCAGATGCCATTTTCTACGTCAAAGACATTTTCCTAACAGAAATCAATGGTGTAACGGATAATCCGAATGTATTCCCTGATGATGATGAGATCATATCTGCCGGGAATTTCCACGGACAGCCATTAGCGCTGCCGTTAGATTTTCTATCCCTGGCATTAGCCGAACTCGGCAACATTTCTGAGCGCCGTACATACCAGCTCATATCAGGTTCTCGAGATCTCCCCAATTACCTTGTGGCTAATCCGGGTATTAATTCAGGACTGATGATACCTCAATATACAGCAGCATCTCTGGTAAGCCAGAACAAGCAGTACTGTACACCTGCTTCGGCCGACTCCATCGTTTCTTCCAACGGACAGGAAGATCATGTAAGCATGGGTGCTAATGCTGCAATCAAAACATATAAGGTTGTCAACAATTTATATCGTATTTTAGCTATTGAACTGATGACGGCAACCCAGGCATTGGAGTTTAGAAGACCCTTAAAAACATCTGGTTATCTCGAAGACTTTATGCGCAATTTCCGTGAGTATGTTCCGTTTATTGAAGATGACCGTGTTTTATATGAAGATATCGCCAGGGCGGTCAGCTTTTTAAGGTCAGTAAGCCTATAGCCTTTGAAACACACATTTAAACATATTGCTCTCTGTATATTGCTGCTTTCAGTCTCCCAGGCAGCTACTGCCCAACTGAGCAATAAAGGTTATTTTACTGTTAATGAAGACCGTGGGTGCAATCCGCTCACGGTAACTATTTCCCTTACTGCAAGTGCTCCATGCACCTGTTTTGTTGGTGCATGTCCTTGTAATATAGATTACGATGGCGATGGCACATATGAAGACCCTTTACCCAGCCCTGACCCGTATACATATACTTTTTCAGAAGCTGGAATATATCAGATCGAAGTGCTTTTTCAGGGAGGGTCAGCTCAGGACTTTATCACTATTGAAGTGGCAGAGAACACTCCTCCGAATTTCGATATTTACTCATGTTCAGGTGAGCGGGTGGTTATTAACATTAATGACGACAGCTTCGAAAATTATGTAATCGACTACGGTGATGGTAACACCGAAACTGTACCTCGTGGAGCGGCAAATCCGCAACATACGTACGCCGACAATTTGCAAAAAACAATTTCCATAAGAGGCTTGAATAATAGCGCTGAGGATAACTGTAATTCATTTAACAATACCGTGGTACCGCTCAATACTATTCCGGCTGCTGACATTACAGCTCTGGAAATGCTTGATATGAACACCCTCGTACTGGAATATAGTTTACAACCTGATATATTATACGAGTTACAAATATCGCCTTCGGGAAATTCCAACTTCAGCCTGCTTAAAAAGCCAGTGGATGAAACAACTGTAAAAGATACTATAAGAAACCTCAATCTGGCTGATGCTTTCTATTGCTTCCGGATGGCCTCCATTGATCCATGCTCCAATACAGTCGCCGCATATTCCAATGAAATCTGTAGTATTGATCTTGATTTGATCATAGAAAGTGATGTAAATAAGCTATCCTGGCAAACCGGTAATGTCGCCAGTTTTGATATTATACGTACTGGGGAAGATCCTTTGAATTACAACAATCGCCCTGGAGCGGAAAGAGTCTTTGATGACTCCAATGTACAATGCGATACAGAATATTGCTATACCCTGATAGGCAGGTATTCGAATGGAGCAACGACAACATCTCTCGAGCAATGTGGGCTAGCCTTCAGTTCTATCCCTCCGGATCAAATAAGAAATATTTCTACACAGGTTTCCGACAATATCATCGACCTGCTCTGGGAAGCACCAACCAATCAGAATGTAACGGAGTATCAACTCAAAAGGAGTAATACGACCAGTGGGTTTATCCCGGTTGGTGCCAACAATACAAATGAGTTTCAGGACACAGGAGTTTCAACATCTCAACAGTCCTACTGCTATGAGATTGCTTCTACAGACGACTGTGGCAACAAAAACCCTCAAAGTATTGTAGCATGCTCCATCCTACTTAACGGGGTTGCCCAAAACGACAATACGATCAACTTGAGCTGGAATCAATATCAAGGATGGGAAAACGGCGTAGCCGGTTATGTGGTACAAAAATCTTATCCAAGTGGTGCCGCATCACAAACTAATACCAACACGAACTCACTGACCGATGTTGACAATAATAACAGTGAGCAGGTTGTATTATACCAGATAATTGCCCAACCCAATCAGGCCGGCATACCTAATTCAACCTCTAATACCGTTGCTATTATTAAGCCTGTTAACATCTATTATCCAAATGCATTTACTCCTGATGGTAACAACAGAAATGAGGTCTTTAAGATCAATGGAAGGTTTATCATCAGCTATGAACTAAATATTTTCAACCGCTGGGGTGAATTAATATTTACATCAGACAACATGGATGAAGGGTGGGATGGTACTATGAATGGGAAAACACTACCACTTGGCACTTATGCATTTATCGCTAAAATGCAGGATATGGCAGGCAGAGATATAACCAGAACAGGCACAATATTACTTTTGCGCAATTAAAATATTTAAAATATCAATCAATGTTTTGAAATTGATATTATCCAATACATTTTTGCGATCCGATTTATGAAACTCTTACCTATAAACAAAGGTTTTATATAACTTACTCATCTAAATTTATAAGCTATGTTTGACATGATGAAGATGATGGGCAAAATGAAAGAGGTGCAAGCCAAAGTCAAAGAAGCCCAGGAGAATCTAGTCCATATTAAAGTAACAGGAGAATCTGGCGGTGGAATGGTAAAGGCTACTGTCAACGGTAAAAAAGAAGTGATCAACCTGGATATAGATCAGGACCTGGTAAAACCTGAAGACAAAGAAATGTTGCAGGACCTCGTAGTAGCCGCTGTAAACAAAGCTCTACAAGAGGCTGAAGTACTTGCCAAAGAAGAATTAAAAAAGAGTACCGAGGGCATGCTCCCTAATATCCCTGGCCTTGACTTGGGCGGATTGGTCTAGATGGAAAAAACCGCCATTGTTATTCTTAATTATAACGGAGAGGGTTATCTCCGTCAGTTTCTTCCCTCTGTAATTACTCATAGCGCCGGTTGTCGCATCATAGTGGCGGATAACTGTTCAACGGACAATTCTGTTGACTATGTCAGCAAGAATCACCCGTCTGTTGAGATAATAAAATTGCCAGTCAATGGCGGTTATAGTTTAGGTTATAATGAAGCCCTTCGACAAGTTGAAACTCAATATTATGTATTGCTCAACTCTGATGTTGAGGTAACAGATAATTGGGTTATACCTATAATCAACATGATGGACGATGACCCGAACATCGCAGCAGCTCAACCCAAGATACTGTCCTATCACCAAAAATCAGAATTCGAATATGCAGGGGCTGCCGGGGGATTTATTGATACGCTAGGCTACCCTTTTTGTAGAGGTCGAATATTTAACACTCTGGAAAAAGATTCAGGGCAATACAACGATACCAAGCAGATATTCTGGGCAACCGGGGCATGCTTATTTATACGCTCTGAAATTTTCCATAAACTAGAAGGATTCGACCCTGACTTTTTTGCACACATGGAGGAGATAGATCTCTGCTGGCGAATCAATAGCTCAGGACATAAAGTAATGTACAATGGCAGCAGCACGGTATATCACGTTGGTGGTGGCACATTACACAAATCCAACCCTCGTAAGACATACCTCAACTTCAGAAACGGGCTTTCCCTCATATATAAAAACTATAGTACACTTGAGCTATATATTAAAATGCCATTACGGATAACGCTGGATGTTATAGCTTCAGTTAAGTTCATGCTTTTTGACTCCTTTGCCGACGGAGCCGCTGTAATCAGGGCTCATTTAGACTTTTTGAAAGACCTAAAAAGAAACTACAAAAAGCGAAGAGCCGTTCAGCAAAAGAAAATCAGACAGGTCGAAACTATCTACAGAGGCTCTATAGTCTTTGAGTATTTTATAAAGGGAAAAAGGAAGTTTGAAGCCCTAAAAATGTGCCGGAACAATCAATAATACCACACAGAATTTTTTCTGCGCCGAAGGTGCTTTCTTATGTTCATAATGAATGCCATCGCCAGATAAATGATAAGAGGCGAACCGAATGTGAGGAATGAAGCATATATAAAATACAGTCTGATACTGGAGCTTGCAATCCCTAATTTCTCCCCCATCCTTGAACACACTCCGAAGGCATACTTCTCAAAAAAATGCTGTAACTTTTTCATTTTGAGGCCTTTTAAATATGGAAAAAACGCATCCTAATAAATAAATACGTCACTTAATCCTTATTATTGTGTGACTTACCGACAAATATGCGCCTTTACAAATATAATAAGCATATTATCAAAAGTCACTTAGTTATTTCTTATTTTTTTTAACTATTATTGCATTAATTATTATAACCTATAATTTTGATATCCTAAAATTCAACCAGACATTAAAAAACGAAACCAATGAGAAAATTATTCTACGCTATAGCTTTGTTTGGAGTGTTATCCCTTTCAGGTTGTGCGCTCAACCAAATGGTTAAAATGGCGGAGGACCAGAACTTAACCGTTACTCCCAATCCATTGGAGGTACACGCAGACACAGTTGCTTTTGAAATGTCAGCTAACCTTCCTGTAAAAATGCTTAAGAAAGGAAAGGTATATTCTATCAATTCTTTCTACAAGCATGGAGATAACGAAATTGCGCTTGAACCAGTTCAATTTAAAGCTGAAGATTATCCAAATGCTAACGAACAGCAGCCCAAACAAACTAAAGAGTATGCCTTTGCTTATGCACCATCGATGAAAACTGGTGCTCTTCAGGTTCAGGGAGTTGCTTCTGATCCTAAAAACGGAAAAAATAAAGAAACCCCAAGAATGGACGTTGCTCCAGGTGTGATCACTACATCTAAATTGGTAGAGCCTGTATACTTCGCTGCTTATGCAGACCATGGCTACAACAACCAAGAAGAGTTAATCCCCACAAGAGTAAATTTCTACTTTGATCAAGGAAGCCCTGTTCTAAAATATTCAGAGAGAAGAAGTGACCGAGGTGGTAAGCTTTCTGCTTACATCGCTGAGAAAAACGCTACAAGAACTGTAACTATCACTGGTACTCACTCTCCTGAAGGTGCTGAAAGAATTAACTCAAAGCTTGCTAAGCAAAGAGCTGAAGCTATCCAGAGTTTTTACCAAAGAGAAATGAGAAAATACGACTACAAAGGATTAGCTGATTCTATCAAGTTCATTGCCAAAGATGTTGTTGAAGACTGGGGTGTATTCAAAGATTCATTAGCTACTTATGAAGGTATCACTTCTGAAGAAAAGTCAGCTTACCTTGATATCGTTAACGGTCCTGGTACTTATGAGTCTCAAGAAGATGCTCTTCATAACTTACCTACCTATAAGAAAGTTTTCAAAGAATTGTACCCTAAATTGAGGGTTGCAAAAACAGAGATCCTTACTGTAAAAGAGAAGAAAACAGATGCTGAAATCTCAGTATTAGCTAAGCAAATAGTTGATGGTACTGCTTCTGCAGATACTCTTTCTGAAGAAGAATTAATGTACGCTGCTACTTTAACCCCTTCACTTCAGGAAAAAGAAGCTATCTTCAAAGCTGCTACTAAAAAATCTGATAGCTGGAATGCTCACAACAACCTTGCTGCTGTTTACATTGCAATGGGTATGGAAGGTGATAAAGATAAGTATGCTGACATGGCTATGACTCAGTTGGAAATCGCTGCTAACAAGAAAGAAGCTGCTGAGGTACACGCTAATATAGCCACTGTTGAAATGATGAAAGGTAATGCTTACAAAGCTTACTCTCACTTACAAAAAGCTAACTCTATGAGCCCAAGCAACGAGCTTACTCAAGGTATCAGCGGAGTTCAAGGATCTGCAGAGATCATGATGGCGAAATACAACGAAGCTGTTTCTTCTACTTCAAACGCAGAAGACAACGCAACTAACCTTTTTAACAAAGGTCTTGCTCAGCTTTTAAATAAAGATTACCAAAACGCTCTTAACTCTTTCAAAGAAGCTACTGAAAAAGATAGTAATATGGCTATCGCTTTCTATGGTGCTGCTATCGCTAGTGCTCACCTGGGTAATGAAAGTGATGTGTATGCTAATCTTGAAAAAGCAGTTGCTGCTAACCCTGAGTTGAAAAGCAAAGCGTTGGAAGATCTTGAATTCGCTTCTTACGTAACTAACGAGCAATTCAGAAATATCCTGAAATAAAGATTAGGTTATTAAAATTATTGGAAGCCCTGAAGAAATTTCTTCAGGGCTTTTTTATTTTATGATAATGCGTTTTGTGGTTAATGCTGCGAATGCTATTTTTACAAACCAATTTTTAAACCCGATAAAATGAGAGAAATACAATTTAGAGAAGCCTTAGGCGAAGCCATGAGCGAAGAAATGCGCAGAGATGACAAGGTATTCCTGATGGGTGAGGAAGTAGCAGAATACAATGGCGCATACAAAGTAAGCCAGGGCATGCTTGACGAATTCGGACCAGAGCGTATAATTGATACACCAATCGCTGAGCTTGGTTTTGCAGGTATTGGTGTTGGTGCTGCCATGAATGGCCTTCGCCCTATTATTGAATTCATGACATTCAACTTCTCTCTGGTAGCCATAGACCAGGTAATCAACAGTGCCGCAAAGATGATGTCTATGTCTGGAGGACAATTTCCTATGCCAATTGTATTTCGAGGCCCAACCGGTAACGCAGGTATGCTAAGTTCTCAGCACTCACAAAACTTTGAGAACTGGTATGCTAACTGCCCGGGATTAAAGGTGGTTGTTCCATCAAACCCATACGATGCCAAGGGCTTACTCAAATCTTCTGTACGTGACAATGATCCTGTGATCTTCATGGAATCTGAGCTTATGTACGGTGACAGAGCAGCGGTACCTGAGGGCGAATACCTCATTCCAATCGGTACAGCTGACATCAAAAGAGAGGGTACTGATGTAACCATTGTTGGCTTTGGTAAGATCATGAAAGTGATCATGGAAGCTGCTGAAGAAGCTGCTAAAAACGATATATCTGTAGAGGTAATCGACCTACGAACAGTTCGTCCTATTGACTATGCTACAGTAGTTGAATCAGTGAAGAAAACTAACAGATTAGTAATTGTAGAAGAGGCATGGCCATTAGCTGCTATTAGTTCAGAAATCACTTACCATGTGCAAAAACATGCGTTTGACTATCTGGATGCTCCTATTCATCGCATCAATAGCATGGACGTACCGTTGCCATATGCACCAACACTTATTGATGCTATACTGCCTAGCGTAAAGAGGACACTGGAAGCTGTAAATGCAGTTCTTTACAGATAATTAAGCCTGAATTGCCACTTTAATGACACCTACTTCAGGTCAATCAAGTTTTCCAAAAGGGCAAAAGAAAACTGACGCTTTACTTATAGAAAGCGAAAGGCTAATCATACGGAATCTTCAGGTCAATGACCTGAAGAACTTCCTTAACTACCGTACAGACCCAGAGGTTTGCCGCTACCAGGACTGGGAAGTACTTAATGACGAGTTTGCACGTAATTTCATCGATGAACAGCAGCACAAATCGCTTGACGATCTTGATGAATGGATACAACTTGGCATTGAACTAAAAAGTGAAAAGCAGCTAATAGGAGACTGCGCTATTAAACGCCATGATAGAAATGGCTCTATTGTTGAAATAGGATATGCCATTAGCCCCGCATACCAGCGTAGAGGCTATGCACATGAAGCCGTCAACCAACTCATCCGGCACCTCTTCACAGAACATGGAGTTCACCGTATAACAGCTCGCTTAGATCCTAGAAATGAGAGCTCCCTTGCCTTACTTAACCGCCTAAACTTTACACAGGAGGGACATTTCAGAAAGTGTTTTTACGACGAGTTTGACAAAGACTGGGTGGACGAAATCATGTTTGCTTTACTGAAAGAGGACTACCCCATATAGTCATTGCCCTTTCTAAGAAAGCTGAAATTACACAAAATTTAAGGGTATCTGCATAATAGACCGCCCCTAATCTATTCACCGAGATCTCACAAAAAAGGCCAGAACCACTGGTCCTGACCTCTATATTTAAACTTGAATTAATTCCTTATCTGCCAAATGGATTAAGTGCAGCCAATCCTTTTTTACCACCTCCCATTTTATTCATGGTCTTCATCAGCTTTTTCATATCATTAAATTGCTTCAGCAAGTTATTTACTTGCTGCACTGATGTGCCACTACCATCGGCAATTCTTTTCCTTCTGCTTCCGTTAATTAGCTCAGGACTTTCTCGCTCTTCCATCGTCATGGAGCGTATAATAGCCTCAATAGGTTTAAAAGAGTCATCGTCCACATCTATACCTTTTAAAGCTTTCCCCATACCTGGGATCATTCCCATCAGATCTTTGATGTTACCCATTTTTTTGATCTGCTCTAACTGAGACAGAAAGTCATTAAAATCAAACTGATTTTTACGGATCTTCTTGTTTAATCTGCGTGCTTCCTCCTCATCAAAAGTCTGCTGTGCTTTCTCTACTAATGAAACAACATCACCCATACCAAGGACTCTGTTCGCCATCCTATCCGGGTGAAATTTATCAATAGCATCCATTTTCTCACCGGTACTGATAAACTTGATGGGTTTATCTACTACCCTGCGGATTGAAATAGCTGCACCACCACGGGTATCACCATCGAGTTTGGTAAGTACCACACCATCAAAATTCAACCTATCGTTAAATGCTTTGGCCGTGTTTACCGCATCCTGACCAGTCATCGAATCCACTACAAATAATGTCTCCGATGGGTTCAGTGCCTCTTTAAGCTTAGAAATCTCATCCATCATTGCCTCATCCACGGCCAAACGACCAGCGGTATCGACTATGACTATTTTCTTACTATTATCTTTAGCATGTTTGATGGCATTATTGGCAATCTTAACAGCATCTTTATTTTCAGGTTCTGCATATACCTCAACACCTATTTGCTCACCAAGAACCTTCAACTGGTCGATCGCAGCCGGACGATAAATATCGCATGCAGTTAACAACACTTGTTTGCCTTGCCCTTTCAGGTAACTGGCCAGTTTTCCGGAAAAGGTCGTTTTACCAGAACCCTGAAGACCAGATATCAAGATAACAGATGGGTTTCCATCCAGTTTGATATCCTGATGGGTACCCCCCATGAGCTCTGTCAGCTCATCATTTGTAATTTTAGTTAAAAGCTGTCCTGGAGATACCGCAGTAAGCACATCACGCCCCAGCGCTTTTGCTTTGATATCATCAGTAACTTCCTTGGCTACTTTATAGTTAACATCGGCATCGATTAAGGCTCTTCGTATTTCCTTAACCGTTGTTGCTACGTTAACCTCAGTAATACTTCCCTGCCCTTTTAAGGTCTGAAAGGCCTTTTCTAACTTAAAACTTAAATTATCAAACATATCTATTCAGTATTATAGGCTGCAAAATTAATGATTCCATAGGTTATAATGAAAAAGGATTGAATCTTTTGCTTCAAATAAACCGCTCTACCTCCAGAAATGGCTTTACGCTTCAATAACGAATATTTATTAAAGTTTTTTTGTACCTTGGGACTTTTAAACTCTTTAAAAAAATGCGTTTTCTAATCATCCCTATTCTCTTTTGCTGCTCATGCGCATCGGTTTATATTCCCAATTCACGCAACATGCCCATTATTGATCATGGAGGTGAGGTAATAGCATCTGTAAAAGGTGGCAGTACTGGTTTTGAAGGTCAGCTGGCCTTCTCTCCAGTGGACAGGTTTGGTATAATTACAGACGGGCTATATAAGAACAGTTCTACCAGTGAGACTGATGATGATTACCAAAAGCACGAATATCTAGGGATTGGAGCCGGGTATTACGAACCCATCTCCGACTGGGGAGTTTTTGAATTATATGGTGGTTATGGCAAAGGTGAAGGCTCCGCACAAGATGAATATATTTTCTTTACTAGCAATACCGAATATGCTACAGGGAAATATAAACGCTATTTTGTGCAACCTGGCTTCGCTCTAAAAAAAGAAAATATAGAGTTAGGGTTCTGCTACCGAATAGCACGTGTAGAATTTTATGAGTTTGAAGACAACAACATTCAGGGAATAGAAATAAGCAACACTATCATGGAGCCTGCCGTTGTTTTCAGGGCAGGTGGTAAAAACATCAAAATGGATAGCCAATTGGGCTTCAATATACCCATGTATGAAACAGAATTTGAATTCCCTATATTTACTATATCTGTAGGAGTAATGCTCAGGTTAGACTTCGGCAGAAAGGCTGTATCTAAATCTTCTGGCGATATGAAATCACCGGAAAACTTTCCCCAGCCTTAAAGACTGATCTCCCGGATGGCAACTGTAAAAATGCATCCGCTTCCAGCAAGTTTGCCAAATCCCCAGATCCTTTGCCAATAACAGGAATTGCCAGTAGCTGGCCTTTATCTAAATTCAATTTTACTTGTAAAAAGTAGGTTAATGGTGGGTTAAATTCAAAATCTTCAGACAGACTGGCTTCAATCTCCCGATTGTCGATCCCATAGCACCTGTTGAGCCACGGAAGAGTATATGTATAAAAACACATAAATGTTGAAACCGGATTACCCGGCAAAGCAAATATAGTGGTAGAAGAACTGCCGTCTTCACGTACTCCAAACCAAAAAGGTTTGCCGGGACGCTGCTTTACACCATGAAACAATTTCCTGACATTTAACTTTTCTAATATCTCTGGTACATAATCTTTTTTTCCCTTAGAAACTCCTCCACTGAGAATGACCAAATCGTATTCCTCAACTATCTCCCTAAGCTTTACTCCAAGCACTTCCTTTTCATCATTGATATGAAATCCCTTAGACTCATGCCCGTTAACCTGTAAAGCTGATTGAAGAGCATAGGTATTGGATCTCCTAATTTGATAAGGGCTTGGTGTATCATTCACATCTACCAATTCGTCACCCGTGCTAACAATAGCAATTCTCAACTGCCTAACCACTTCAACTGCGTGCTTACCTACAGTAGCCAAGATTGCGATTTCTGCTGGAGATAGTTTTTGATCTTTATGAATCAGTATATCATCAACCCTCCGATCGGTTCCTTTCAAATGCACATTTTGAAACGATGTAACAGCATCAACCGATACATTGGCCACTTTGCCTGTAATATTTACGTCTTCATAACGTATAACCACATCCGCATTTTGAGGCAACATAGCTCCAGTCATAACTTCTATACAATTTTGAGTCTCAGAAAGAGTCTGTTGCGGAGAGCCCGCTGTTTGCATACTTTCTACATAATACTCCCTTCTACCTGCTTCCCAGGCCTGAGAGTTTATCGCAATACCGTCCATCATCACCCTATTAAAGGGCGGAAAGTCACGATCTGCTAAAATATCTTCTTTCAACACTCTGCCTATAGCCTTATCCAGGAAGATTTTTTCTTTTCCAGGCTCTAAAGTATGGGACATCACTATATCAATCGCTTCCTCTACAGAAATCATTTTAGTATTTTTGCTTTAGTTCAAATAACAATAAACCGGTCTTCGAAAGCACCCTTTCCTTTCTGTTATGCTTAAGAAATATGCTTTCAAGCTCAAATTTTAAGAACGTGAAAGATAACAAATTCACTCATATTGACCCTTCCGGAAACCCAAAAATGGTAGATGTTTCGGAGAAATCCATCACAAAACGAACAGCCACTGCACAAACAAGAGTTAATGTAGGTGATGAGATACTTTCTTTATTGCAAAATGACGAAATTCACACTAAAAAGGGGCCCGTTTTTCAAACGAGCATTATTGCCGGGGTTATGGCTGCAAAAAAAACATCAGAACTAATACCATTTTGCCACCCCATAGCACTGGATGACTGCAAAATTGAAATATTGGTCGAAGAAAAAGATATTGTAATAAACTGCACCACTATTACTACAGCTAAAACCGGTGTTGAAATGGAAGCTCTTTCAGGTGCATCAATCGCTGCTCTTACAATTTATGATATGTGTAAAGCGCTGTCTCACGATATTGAGATAAAATCAACCCAATTGATGAGCAAAACTGGTGGAAAAAAAGATTTTCACAGAAAATGATTACCCCTAAACTTTATGGGTTGGTGTTGATTGGTGGTGAAAGCCGACGAATGGGCAAGGATAAGAGCTTGCTAAGCTATCACTCAAAGAACCAACGCGCTCATAGTTATGAGCTACTAAGTGGCTGCTGTAACAAGGTATTTTTATCATGCAATGCTAACCAGACACCAGAAGTCACCCAGCCTTTTATTGAGGATTCGAAAGATTACCTAGGTCCACTGGCAGGTTTGTTAAGTGCACAAGAAAAGTTCAGGGATGTAGCATGGCTTGTTTTGGCGTGTGATATGCCATTTGTGGACGAAGAATTACTGGATATGCTTGTGAGGTATCGCGACCCGAAGGCCTTGGCTACTTGCTTCTATCATGGATTTCCAGAACCTCTTTGTACAATCTGGGAACCATCCTCTTACAAAGCTCTCATCCAATTTGTGAACTCAGGTAACCTCAGGCCTAAGCAATTCTTAAAGGAAAACACGGTAAAGTATATTCATACTAACTCGGAAATAAAAGACAAATTTCGAAATATCAATTCTCCTGATGAAAATGTGAATTGAGGCCAAACAATTTGTAAAGAAGATAAAAGACGTAATCTTTGCACATTCTTTAAAAACCCTGGTTAGCTATGAAGGATCTTCGAATAATATATATGGGTACCCCGGAATTTGCCGTACCCTCGCTTGAAATACTTCTTGAGAATAATTTCAATGTAGTAGCTGTTATTACGGCCCCAGATAAACCAAAGGGCCGTGGGCAAAAAATGATGACATCTCCGGTTAAGGACTGTGCTGTAAAGCATGGCGTTCCTGTACTCCAACCTACCAACCTTAAAAGTCCAGAATTCATCGAAGAACTAAAAAGCTATAATGCTAACCTGCAAATTGTAGTAGCCTTTCGCATGTTACCTGAAATAGTATGGAACATGCCGAAAATAGGCACATTTAACCTTCACGCTTCACTTCTTCCTCAATACCGTGGGGCTGCCCCAATTAACTGGGCCATTATTAACGGTGAAAGAGAAACTGGAGTATCTACCTTCTTTTTGAAACATGAGATAGATACTGGAAAAATCATCTTTCAGGAAAAAGAAGTAATTCATGAGGATGATACCGTAGGGGACCTATATGAAAGACTGATGAAAAAGGGAGCGCAGTTAGTGCTTAAAACTGTTCAGGCGATTCAACAAGAGGACTACCCTCAAATCGAGCAAAATGAAAACCAGGAACTCAAAGCGGCTCCCAAAATTTTCCGGGAAACGTGTAAAATAAACTGGAGTCGATCAACGGACCGTGTTTACAACTTTATTCGTGGCCTCTCGCCATATCCCGCTGCATGGACTGAGATCACCGGGAAAAACCTGAAGCTATTTAAAGTCAAAAAGCAAGGAATGACTGATGAGCTTAAAGCTTTACAACCCGGTGAGTATGTTACTGACAATAAAACTTATTTGCATTTCAGAACTACTGATGCGGGGGTCGATATCAAAGAATTACAAATCGAAGGCAAGCGCAGAATGGGTATTGAGGAGTTTTTAAGAGGTAATACTATCTAATCTTCCCGTAAGCCTGCCTTACCTACTGGATGTTTGGAGATTTTTTACCAAAACAATGAATGTTTAAACTTTTATTAATTCATTTCGTTTAATATATGAAGGAAAACATTAAACAAAATGGATAAGCAACTATTTCGACTGATTTACTCAAGTCTCCGTAAAGAAAATTGTGATGCTTCAGAAATTGATAACATTCTTAATGCGTGTAAAAAAAATAATCCAGGTAAAGATATAACAGGTATACTTTTACACTCAGATAAGAAATTCATCCAGTACCTGGAGGGCGATTCAAAAGAAATCCTGGGACTATATGACCACATCAAAAAAGATGACAGACATAAAAGCGTCGTAATGTTATCATACGGACCTATAAAACAACGGAATTTTCCAAGTTGGCATATGGGATATAAGAATATTTCATTGGACAAACTTGCTTTCCAAACCAGCATTGATCCGGCAGATAAGGAAGTGTTTATCTCCATGATTGAGGGCAAAAAACAAGACGACGATCGAGGAATTGCTGTACTTAAAAAATTCTTCGAATCTGTATAAATACATAAAACGTAGCTGTTTTACTTCTCATCTACCTTAACCAAAACAATTATTGTCCTTATTTATTTCTTATATTTTAGAATTATAAGAACTTTTGAGGATGAAAATATCAATGATCGCTGCGGTCGCAGAGAACAAAGTTATAGGTAAGGACAATGATCTCGTCTGGAGTTTACCAGACGACATGAGATTTTTCATGAATAAAACCTCTGGTCATCATGTAATTATGGGGCGAAAGAATTATGAATCGATCCCCTACAAATTCAGGCCATTGCCTAATCGCACTAACATTGTTATGACCCGTCAGGAAGGACTTATTATAGAAGGTACTCATATTGTACATAACCTGGACGAAGCCCTTCACATGGCCAAATCTAACCAGGAGGAGGAAACTTTTATTATTGGAGGCGGAGAGATCTACAGGTTGGGACTAGATGTCGCCGATATTATGTACCTTACTGAAATTAAAGCTTCTTTTGAAGGTGATGCTTTTTTTCCCGAATTCCATCATTCAAAATGGCAAGAAATTGAGCGCATACCTCATAGTATCGACGAAAAACATGCATATGCATTTGATTTTGTAACTTACAAAAAGAAGTAACTGCGCTCCAACTCTTTAAAGCATGATAGCTATATGAATGTTAACAACAAAGTTATATGGGTGACCGGTGCTTCATCTGGCATAGGTGAAGCTCTTGCCTATGCATTGGCTAAAAGAGGTGCCAAACTAATTCTTTCTTCCAGAAGAAAAGAAGAGCTTGAACGCGTAAAGGCATCCTGCAAAGGAAAAGATGGGGATATACAAATCCTTCCTCTTGACCTTGGTCAGAGAGATTCTTTGAAATTAACTACAGAAGCTGCTGTCCAAATGTTTGGCCATATCGACATGCTAATACATAATGGAGGCATTAGCCAGCGCTCGCTGGCAAAGGACACCGATATGGAGGTTGATCGTAAGTTAATGGAAGTAAATTATTTTGGTACTGTCGAAATCACAAAACACCTGCTGCCTCATTTCCTGGACAGAAAGACGGGGCACTATATTGTTGTCACCAGCCTGGTGGGCAAATTCGGAACCCCATACCGGTCAGGATACAGTGCTTCCAAACATGCTCTACATGGCTTTTTTGATTCACTAAGAGCTGAACTGCATAGGAGCAATATAAAAGTTACTATAATCTGTCCCGGATTTATCAAAACTAATGTTTCTGTCAATGCATTGACAGAAAAGGGAACAAAGCTCAACCAAATGGATGATGCTCAAGCTAATGGCATGCCCCCAGATCTATTTGCCAGAAAAATGATCCATGCCATTGAATCAGGAAAGAAGGAAGTCTACATAGGCGGAAAGGAAACTTATGGAGTATACCTTAAACGCTTCTTCCCCAGTCTTTTTGCAAGGGTAGTAAGAAAAGCCCGAGTAAGGTAGAGTACCGGGGTACTTACAGGTTTTCGCCAACGTTAAGCCCTGCAGACCAGTAAAGGTAAGCTTCATTTTTTTTGTATGTTGCGTTGAGCTTGAGCAATTTACTTTTTGCCTCTATCAACTTATCCACCTGAACGTTGAGCTTAAACAGATCACTCTCTCCATTCTGCAGGTTCAGCCTCTCGGCCATTACCATAGCATTGTAGCCTGTCACCATCAACTTCTGGTTTGCTACAATTTGAATTGTATTAACCAATTCATTGTAGTGACTGTTGATCTCATTAATTATCTCTCTCTCCCTGAAGTCGCGTTCATAGCTGTTATCATTAATCTTTAGCTTCACCTGACTTATCTTAGCTCTCTCTTTGCGTAAAAAAAGAGGGAACGAAAAGTTCAACCCGATCTTATAGTTATCTTCAAGGGTTACACTGTTTTGATCTCCTTCAGCATCAAATGGCTGATCAAGCAAATAATACCCTAAATCTAGTCTGGGCTTCAAATTTTCCTTTGCAAGACGCTGATCGATCATCAAAGCCTCACCTTTGAGATCTAACTTTCGTAGTTCGGGGTGATTATTTCTGGCCAGCTCCAATAGACGAGTCAGCTCTTCTTCCGAAGCATTCGTCAACACTACTTTTTCCGGAATAGCATTATCCTGCAACTCAAGAGGGGCTCCTGAGGCTTCCCATAAATGATTAGACACTTTTAAGGTAGCATTGATCCTTTCAATATTAGCCTGCCGAAACTCCACCTTTCTTTTTTGCCAGGTAATAAATGCTTGTACCGTATCAATGGCAGCCACTTCCCCATATTGAAATGCCATTCGAGTTCGATCAAAAATATCATGAGCTAGATTTATCCCTTGCTCTGCCAACTTATAATTATTATAAGCGTAATACCACGCCCAATAATCTACAGTCGCCGAAAGCAACAGCTTATTAATAAGCTTAACCTGCTCATAGTCAACCATCTCACGAAAGACAAGTGCTTGTTTGACAACTGCCCTCCGCTCATCAATGAACAACCCTCTACCTACTGTCACTGAAACTCCTCCATAAACCTGTCGGTGGTTCGTTCTTTCAGAAATATACTTTTCCGGGTTAAGGTAGTCTCCATAGTTTCTCTCAACCCCTATCTCCGGAGTAACAGGAAACCAAACAGGTATTTTTAAAGCACCTTTAAATGCATTATAATATTCAGTGTCTTTAAACGACTTCTTATTCCACCCCACTTCTATTTTGGGATCAAAACCACCACGAGCCATTCTAAGCTCCTGAGCTGCTTGTTGCGGCAGAAGTTTAGCCTGTTTAATAATAGGATGATGCTTCATTACCAACTGATAGAAATCTGCATAAGAGAAAATAACGCTATCTGCAGACTGCGCAGCACCTGAAACTGCTACCAGGCAAAACAAGACGGTAATAATGTTATTTATCATTCTTCTTTTCATCTGAAGGTTGTGTTTGACTTTCATAAAGGCTGGGTGGGAACCCGTTGAGTTGCCTCCAGATTTCATACCATATCGGTACATCATCAAGCATAATCCATCCTTTGGCTCCAGAACCCAACCTTACCTGCTCAGGCCACTCTTCGTCATTCGGGTCCGGCGTAATTAATATCCTAAACTTTCCATTTTTAGCATCCATTCTATCTATGACTTTCACTATTCCCCCAAAGGAACCTACCGAAACACTTGGCCAACCGGAAAATTGCAAGGCTGGCCATCCATCAAACTCTATCCGTACCTTTCTTCCTTGAGTAATAAGTGGAACATCCATAGCCTTAACATAGAGTTCCACTGCCTTATCCAAAGACTCTGGAATAATGCTAACCACCGGCTCCCCTTCTTTGATCGTTTCACCAATCCCTGCTTTCAATGCCTTTACGATATAGCCGCTCTGTGGAGCCTGAAGATAATATTGCTGACTCCTGATCTGCATGTTTGCAATTTCATTTTTCAGCTTCGAAATTTCAGCCTCAGATTCATATACTTCTGAAAGTGTAGCATTCCGATCAGACACAGCCTTGTTGATCTTATCTCTGTACTCCGCTGTTACACCTGTAATATCAATTCTTGCATTCATCACCTCAGCTTTACTTTGTAGAAATTTATTCTCAGCTGAGACCTGCTTCATTCTACTTTCCTGCAGCTTAGATTCAATATCCTGAAACTTTGTAAGAGCAATGTTCCCAGCTTCATACAGTACTTTGTTCCGCTCATATTGATTTTGAAAGTTTGAAAACCTCACCTTTTCAGCCTGAAAATCAACGCTATCACTGGTTAGCTTTAATTTTGTCTGTAATAGTTTGTTTTTTGTCTGATTGAGTTTCACCTTAAGTGCCTGCTCCAGGGCCGCAATCTGATCACCCAGTGCCTCAGCCTTGTTCTTTTTAGACTTCAGGGCATTCTCTTTTGCCAAGAGTTGTTCCCCAAGACGCTCCAAAAGTTTAGGGTCAAAATATTTATCTTTGATTTCCGAAAGTAGCAGAATAGTATCCCCCCTTTCTACAAATTCTCCTTCCATTACCTTCCACTCATTAATCCTTCCCGCTATGGCACTTTCCACAGTTTGAGGACGGTTTTCTGGTGTTAGTGCTGTCACTTTTCCTTCTCCTCTAATGTTTTGCTGCCAGGGTAGGAAAAGACACACAATAAACATAAACATAAAGCCCAGCAACCATCTCGCCAGCACCTTGCCCGCATCAGGTGTTTTCAGAGTCTTGAGTGTATATAGCTCATCCTCTTTTACCCGTTTCTTTATTGATATCGATGATAAGTTTAACATCTTAGTCCAGAATATCTTTTAATTCACCATTATTAACCAACTCTTCAAAAGGACCCTGAGCTTCAAGCTTTCCATTTTTCAACACAATTACCCTGTCGCAAGCAGCCATAACAATTGGATCGTTTGAAACTACCCACATCGTCCAGGAGTTCTCTGGTTGAATAAGCATAGTCATCAGGGCCATTCGCTCAGGTCTGCTAAAGCCACTAAAAAAATCGTTGAGTATTAGAAGTGATGGATGCTTTGCCAGACATCTGGCCAGTATAAGTTTATTCACAAGGCTACTAGGTAATCCCTTGCCTCCACTGATAACAGGGGTATCCAACCCTTGAGGCATAGCATTGACATCATCCAATGCCCCTACTTTCTCAAGAGCCCATATCGCATCTTCCGGCTTGGCATAAGGTTTCGCCAGCAACACGTTATCAAGTATGGTGCCTTCAAAAATGTCCTCCTGGGAAACGTTTTTACCTACCCTATCTCTAAGGTTATTTAAATCAAGGTCTCGCACTGAAAAATTATTAATTGTAACCGCTCCATGGAACTCCGTTAGCAGGCCGGATATGACATTCGTTAATACTGTCTTTCCCGAACCTCCAGAACCTGCAATACACACCCTTTCGCTTTTCTTCACAAAGAGGTCAATATCTCTCAATGTATAATCATGGTTATCCGGGAATTTGTACGATAGACCTTTAACCTTAATTTCAAAGCCCGTATCAAAGCCTTTGGGAAACGTTAGTCCTCCGCTACGCTCCAGAGGCAAATCGGTAACCTGCGATATCTTATCAACTGCGGTAAGAACATCATAAACCACATCCATATACATAATGATTTTTTCTACGCTACTAACGATCAGAATAATTATTACCTCTGAAGCAACAAACTGACCAAGGGTTATCTCTCGCTGCACCACCAATATGGTACCTATAATCAGCACACCACCTGTAACCAATGCCTTAAAGATTACTATAAATGAATACTGCTGTACCAAAGTATTAAAATGAGCTTTTCGATACTTTAGGTAATTATTGGCGCTAGCATCGGTTCGTTTCATGGGCAGACTGGTATTTCCCGAGAGTTTAAAACTATTTATGGTGCGGGCCAGCTCCTCAAGCCAATGCACAACCTGATATTTGTATTTAGACTCTTTAATCGACGACGCCAACCCTTTGCCTCCGGTCAGGTAAAAAATACCCCCCAAGGTTGCCAAAAGAAACAAGCCAAAGAAAACAAAGAATGGGTGATAAAATGACAGTAAAAGCAATCCAAAAATGATTTGAATAACTCCTGAAGAAAGATCAATTAGCAGCTTGGGTAATCCTTTTTGTATAGTAAGTACATCAAAAAACCTATTCATTAACTCAGGAGCATGGTGTTTTAAAAGTGCTTCTGCTTTAATTCGTGGTACCCGAAAAGCAAATTCAAAAGCAGCTTTGATAAACACCCTGCGCTGAAGGTATTCAACCAGGGTTACCTGCATAACTTGGAGACCACCACCTGCCAAGACTCCAATGATCACTAATGATATCAAGACATATACAGAACTAAAGAAAACGCCTCCTGAAATTAAAGAGACGACCGCTTGGATACCAATAGGAAGTGTTAAGCTGATAAGCCCTATAAATATGGCATAGACATATATGTAAGAGATATCCTTTTTCTCCGCTGACAGCAGTCTCATCAACCTTTTGAATGGCGTAAAGGACTTTATACTTTCCCCTTCATCAGGATCATCACTAACCAGACTTTTATAGGAAAAAACACCCAAAAAAACTATCTTCCCTACCTCATCTCTATATAATTCGGGTAGGCTTTTACCCGTTAGGGGCACAGGGTCCTCTCTTTTCGCCCCTATAACTTCATAGTACGTTCGTCTCTTTTTTTTATAAAAAATGACTGGATATTTTTCTTCCTCTCTAACCAAGAAAGCTACAATAGGAATCTCCACGTCATTTATAAAATCTACAAAAGAGTCTTCGGGCAAGCTATTATCGAGATAGATTATCCGCAGCCCATTACCCGCCTCAATGAGATCTCGTTTAAAATCATGAATATCAACGCTTTCGTAGTCACGATATGCGTTACTAAACTCATGAAGACTGCTTTCATCAAAATCCTGCTTTAACAGAGCAGCCGATTTCTGAAGTGTATTTAAAATATGTTGATTATTCATATTAGTCTATCCAAATGAAATTGAACGGATCAATTATCAATGGTCTTAAACACCATGTCGGTCAAAAACCGACGATTCATATCATATACGTTTTCATTAGTTGTCCCTATTTCAGTCAGAGAGGGTAGATGGTCTGAAAAAAATAACTGTTGGTGAGCCATCTGCATTAATGTACTTACCAACGCATGAGGAAACTCATATTTAGGGTTAACAAGACGGACATATCCGGCTATCTTTTTGCATAAAGATTTGAAACCTAGAAAAAGTCCCTCTTTATTATCATCATCCACCTGCTTAGTCAAATATGTCTTATCCGATTCCGCAATTACAATCCTATAAAGGGCCGCCTCATCAATTGACGGAAACAAAAGATCTTTTTCCTTTTTTTGTGTTAATACATCAATAGCTATTTTAAGTTGTTTCTCTGGTTTGGCTATATTTTGCGTACTAAAGTCGATGCGATATTCGAGCCAGTTCCAATACCATGCTATCAGATAAACCAATAAACGATGCTTATTTTCAAAATAGCGATAAATTGAAGGTTCGGCTGATTCTATCTTGGCTGCCAACTTTCTAAAAGTGAATTTTTCAAAGCCCAGTTCATCAATCATTTCAATACTCACTTCCAATATCTTTCTGCCTAACTCAGTTTCCTGAGGGTCGCGCAGATACAAATTACTGCTCATATGGAGTTTTAAAACCGTCATACAATTACTTATATTTTTGAAAGTAATACTATCATCACTAATTGCAATACTAAACAATCAAATCTAAAAAAGGTTCAATGGATCAAGCTTTTTCTTTCAACTATTGACTATTTTATTGTTAAGTGCAGTTCATTCTTGTTTATTCAGGAATCTAATTAGCTTAGCAGTGTATAAATTTTAAACCATGAGCACACTTGACTTCATTCTTCTTATTAGCACAGGTCTGGTTGCAGGTTTTATTAACACTGTAGCCGGCGGAGGTTCTTTACTAAGCCTACCCGTTTTAATCTTTATGGGGCTGCCTCCTGCTGTAGCCAATGCCTCAAATCGTGTAGCCATTTTCTCTCAGAATATTTTCGGTGTACTAGGTTTTAAATCCAAGGGGGTTTCTGCTTACCCTTATAGTCTTTATCTGGGTATCTCAGCTTTTTTTGGAGCAATAATAGGTGCTAAAATTTCTGTCAACCTTGATGATGACCTTTTCAATAAGATCATAGCCATAATCATGGTACTGGTGGTTATAGTCACTGTATTTAGCAAAAAGACGGTTGTTGGAGCAAGTTTGGAGAAAACAGATATTAAGTCCACCGTAATTGGTATCATAGTCTTCTTCTTTGTAGGTATCTACGGAGGTTTTATTCAAGCTGGCGTTGGCTTTTTGATTATGGCTGCCCTGAGCAGTATCAACAAGTTTACCCTTGTAAAAACAAACAGCGCCAAAGTGCTTATTGTGTTTATTTATACACTTTCCTCACTTGGCGTATTCATTATGGAAGGAGTGATTGACTGGTATTATGGTCTTACTCTGGCTATTGGAAATTCCGCAGGTGCATGGATAGGCAGCCGGTGGTCCGTTAGAACAGGTGACAGATGGATTAAAAGATTCCTGGTAGTAATGGTCATTGCACTATCCATAAAGTTGTGGTTCTTTTAAACAAAGGAACCAGCACCTCAAAAGCTTATTGGCTTTTCGTGGTGCCGGACAGCTGTATTATTTCCTCATCTCTACTCGTGTTATTAGAGGTTAAAGCTATATTATACTATTCAAAATGATATAAAAAGATCAATGATCCTGTAAAAGCAGGCTTTTTACTGTCCTTGATTTCCAGTTCAATATCCAGTTGTGCCTTGGTAACCCCCCGAAGGTTAAGCAACGACTGAAGTTTGGCTTTAAGCCTAACTTCACTGTCAACCAAAACCGCTTGATTAAATTTCAACTTTTCAATACCGTAGTTAATCATCATTTTAACATTCTTAAACTCTGCTATCTGTTTCCATAGATAGGGAGCTACAGCAAGAGTCAAGTACCCGTGTGCAATAGTACTTTTAAAAGGACTTTCTACGGCTGCCCTTTCAGGGTCAATATGAATCCATTGTGGATCAAGTGTCGCTTCGGCAAATTTATTGATCTGGTCCTGAGTTATTTTAAGGTAATCCGACACGCCCAACTCCTGCCCCAAGTATTTTTCAAATTCTTCAAAACTACTTATTACTAGTTTGCTCATGGTCTCTTAAGCTTGTTTTTTAACGGCCTTAAAGATACGAATAGTGATGAACTAAGGAACAGGAACTAAGATAATAAGAGGCCACTCGCCACTGCAAAACGCAAAAAGCCGAGTGAATTGATCACTCGGCTTATACAAAAAGTTATGATTAATTACTTAGGCTTTTGCAGGCTCTCTGTGACCTACCCAAGTAAATCTTTTAACTACATATTCAGGGTTTGTAAAAGAGGCATTACCTGCCGGGTTTCCTCCGGTAACATGAAAATCACTGAATCCTGCATTTTGGTTCATGTAAATACCTCCCACCAAGTTAAATGATACTGGTGTAGCTGCAAGAGCCATTTCATCAGCTATTTTCTCTTTTATTTGCGGGTCATTAGTATATGCCCCACATGATATTGCTCCATGTTTTAATGCCATCTCCTTAGCCAAGGCTATAGAGTGATCCGTATCATTTGTTTTAATAAGCAAACCAATAGGCCCAAATAGTTCTTTGCTAAATTTTTCTTTATCGGCAGCATCAACTTCAACCAATACTGGTGTTGAGATCCTTGCATTCTTAAACATTGGGTTTTCTATGCTTCGTGATTCAAGCCATACTTTGCCTCCTATATTTTTAGCTTCATCAACTCTGGAACAAGTATTCTTATTTTGTATTGTTCCCAGTACAAAAGGTCCCGCCTTAGGGTTATCTACCAACCCATTAATATTGTCGACCAACTTTTGGGCAAACTCATCAAAGCTTACTTTACCGTTAGGAGTGTTAATACCATCCTTTGGAATATAAAAATTCTGAGGTGCAGTACACATTTGTCCCGAATAAAGGGTCAAGGAGAAAGCCAGATTTGCTGCTACCTTATCCACATCGTCAACAGAGTCTATAATAGCCGAGTTAACACCTGTCTTTTCGGTAAATACCGCCTTACCATCAAGTTTTTCAAGGTAACTTCCAAACGCTGAGTTACCTGTAAAATCGATCACCTTCACATCCTTATGCTCAGCGAGGTCTTTAGAGATCATTTTGTCATAGCTGTCCACTGCCAACTGACAAATGTTAGGGTCAAGACCATTCTCTTGAAGTACTTTTTGAATTTCTGCCACAAAAATAGCTATAGGAAGAACGGCTCCTGGATGCGGCTTCACCAGTACCGGATTACCTGTTATCAAGCTAGCATATATTCCAGGCACAGAATTCCAAGTAGGAAACGTTGAGCAACCAATAACAAGACCTATGCCCTTAGGTACTGCTCTCCACTCCTTATCAAGTTTAATATTATATTTACCCATTGGCTTATCCCAGATAACACCACTAGGGAACCTTTTCAACTCTTCATAGCCGACAGCAATGGCCTCAAGTGCCCGGTCAGCAGCATGTGGACCAGAAGCTTGAAAGGCCATCATATAACCTTGCCCTGTTGTATGCATAGTAGCATAGGCAATCTCAAAGAAGCGTTCTTTTATTCTGTCCAGCGATTCTATCAATATGCCTGTCCTATCCTCCACATCTACCTTCCTCCACTGATGAAAAGCTTTTTTCGCATTTTCAATTAGGGTTTCAGTGCTATATGCCGGATATTGAATATTCAACGCATCCTGCAGGTAAGGTGACTCCTCTACACCTATCCAGCTTTCAGCATCACCTTGCAGAAGTTCTTCAAACTTCCTACCCATTGCCCCTTGAAACTTCTTACGCCCATCTTCATCGGCTGTTTCCCCGTAGATCTTGGGAGAGGGATGTTCAGGGTATGCCGCAAAAAAGGCTCTCTTATGAAGCGCTTCAATTGATTTATTTAGAATATCTTTATGCTTTTCGAATAAACTCATGGTATTGATTATTGAAGTTGTTTTGTTAAGCTTTTGCAATGATTATGCAGCGAATATAAGCTTTATTGACCTATTTTTTAAATGATTTCCCAACAACAGGAACCAAACTTTTCTGGTTTACCTTAGTATTTTTTAGCATATTAATAGTAAAATCAATAAGCCAACAAATTGAAGTCTTATTTATTCTTATTTTTATATTTATCCATCTCTTTTTACTCTTTTTGTCAACAAAGAAAGTACACTTTGTCCAAGCAGCAGGAGTACAACCCCTCTATCATCATTGTAAAATTGAAGCCAGCCTCAATAGCCAGGGCAAAAGGTGGAGAGACTTCACTAAAATCACTCCCGGTTTTCAGCAAGGTAAAAATCTCTAATATTGAACCTGCCCTTTCATACATCAAAGATATCAATGAAGCTGCACGGTCAGGAGAAAAACCTCACCCTTTAGCCAATATCTACAAGCTTACCATCAAGCCTGATGAGAAAGTCATAGACGTAATCAATAACCTCCTGGCTCATGATGAGGTAATTTACGCAGAACCCTACTTCGAGCATAAGCCTTTGCTAACTCCTAACGACCCTGAGGCCAAACCCGATGTAGGCCGTCAAACCTACCTCAGTTTAATCAATGCTTATGATGCCTGGACTATTGAGCAAGGGGACACCACAGTAGTAATAGCTATCCTCGATACAGGCACTGAACTCAACCATGAAGATATCAAAGATAACATAAGCTACAACTATCAAGATCCTATTAATGGGGTGGATGATGATGGTGATGGTCTTATCGACAATTTTCAAGGTTGGGACATTGCAAACAACGACAACATTCCTGAAGCCGATACTGACGAACATGGCTTGCTTGTCAGTGGCCTTTCGGGAGCATCAACAAATAATGAAATAGGCATAGCGGGAACCGGCTATAGATCTCGGATAATGCCTATAAAGATATTCCTAAGTGGCTATGGGTCTTTCAGGAATGGTTATGAAGCAATAGCCCTAGCTGCAGATCTGGGTTGCAAAGTAATAAACTTATCATGGGGTAGCGCAAATTCCTACTCTAAATTTGGTCAGGATATTATCAACTATGCTGTACTTGAAAAAGACGCAGCCGTTGTAGCGGCAGCGGGCAACACCAATGACTTCCTTGACTTTTATCCAGCATCGTTTGACAATGTAATATCTGTTGGTGCAACTACCATTTTTGATGAAAAACCTACCTGGTCAACCTATAGTTATAACATTGATATTGTAGCTCCAGGACAGGACATTTATAGCACTCGAAAGGGTAATTCGTATGGCTTCAGTCTTGGCACTTCACTTTCCACCCCTTTGGTGGCTGGCACTTTAGCTCTTTTAAGAGCCCGCTTCCCAAACTTAACAGCACTGCAGATTATGGAACGGGTTCGTGTAACTGCCGATGATATTTATGACAAACCCGCCAATCAACCTTTCAAAGGACAAATGGGTAAAGGTCGGTTAAACATGCTCAACGCGCTTACAGATAACCTTTCCCCTTCAGTAAGAATAACCCAAATTGATTACGACAATGGAATCGGCCACTATGCCTTTTATGGTGATACTTTGACAATAACCACCGAACTGACTAACTTCCTTTCCAAAACCACGACTTCCGCAACCTCCACCCTGTCGAGCCCTTCTCCATACGTCACCATACTTGACGAGAAATTTGAGTTTGGCAGCATCCAAACTTTGGGTACTAAAACAAATACTAACTCACCATTCAAGGTTTTGTTACATAACGACCTCCCTCCTGATGAAGATATTTATTTCCGGGTCGACTTCAAAGACGGTGTTTATGAGGATTTTCAATATTTCAAGATCCAAAGCTCTCCTGATTATATTACACTGAATAGTGGCAATATGGGTATTACGGTAGGCAGCAATGGTAACCTTGGCTACAACAAAGACGGTACACTTAACGGCATTGGGATAACCTTCAAAGGCACAAAAATATTAGAGAATATTGGCCTGATTAATGCCATCAACTCAACTACAGTAGCTGACAATGCGCCTGTCTACCTGGCTGTGCACGAGCGATCAAAAGATTTCACTACTCAACAAAATATTAAGTTCTACAATAACTCTGAGGCTGATTTGGATATAAGAAATACTTTTAATCACTCATCCAGCGACCTTGATATAATGGTTGAACAAAAAACACTGGCATGGGAAGGCCCAACTGAAAGTAACTATAAGATATTAGAGTACAGAATAACCAATACCGGAAATAATACCATCTCGAACCTTCATGCCGCCATATTTGCTGATTGGAACCTGAACAACAAAGACTTTAACAAAGCCAATTGGGATGCCTCCCATAAACTTGGGTATGTTCACGATCCTGCTAGTGACACATTATATGCGGGCCTAGCACTTTTGAGTGATCAAGCTCCTATTTATTATGCCATAAACAACAAAAATTTCAATGGTAATATTGCTGACATTTCTATCTCTATTAGTGACAGTAAAAAATATAGCCTTGTATCTCAAGGTATTGGTCACACCAGCTCGGGTGACGTTAATAATGGCAATGATGTTTCACATGTACTGGGAGGTTCTATCCTCAACCTAAATACCAATAAAAGTGAGAAATTGGTTATTGCAGTTGTGGTTGGCAACTCTTTGGTTGATTTACAAAACTCCATACTTCAGGCTCAATCCAGATACCAGGAATATCAGAACTCACCTCCACTTCTTTATACTGCCTATACCTGCCCGGGAACACCCACCACAATAGATCCTCCTCAGGGCGACATCTATGAGTTCTATAGTGATATAAACCTCAGCAACCTGCTCACTACCGGAAGTTCATATACTACTCCTATTGTTAGCTCCACACAAACATATTATGCTATGAATAAAGATGAAGCTTATGACGGGGATCTGGTTCGGGTAATTGCAGTGCCAAAGCATGTCAATACTAATTTTTCAATATCTCCTTCGCCTTTACTTCTCGACGAAACAGGAAAAACAACAGTTAGCATGACTGATAAAAGCAAGGATGCAGTGGCCTGGCATTGGGACTTTGATAATGGCTATACCGCAACGGTTGAAAACCCTATAATGAATTACACAAAAAAAGGTACTTATACTGTTCAACTAACCGCCACCAATGACTTAGGGTGTATTGAGATGACCTCGAAAAATCTGGAAGTAGCCAATAGAAGCAACAAACCAAACATTAATGATCAGCATATTTGCAAAGGCGAAAGTATAAACTTATCAGCAACCAATGCCACCCAGCTAAGGGTATATGATGATGTCCTTCTTAGTCAGGAAATATTCAGTGGAACAAACTTCGCTAGTGGGAGTATTTATAACGACACGATATTTTACATTACCAGCGCCGACTCCCTATATGAAAGCAACCCCACAATAGTAAGTGTTAACATAAGTGATGTCAAAGCTGACTTCTCCTACTCCATCGATACGCTAGATCTAAGCCAGAAAAACTTGTTACATTTTACCAGTCAGAGTGAGCATGAGGTCTTATACTATTGGTTAATAGACAATAGTCTTGCAAAAGTTAGTGGAGATCTTATGTTTGATTACAGCGGGTATAACTCTTTTGAGGTAATGTTAATAGCCGAGGATTCCAACAGCTGTCTGGATTCCTTGGCGGAGATAATTACGCCAACGGGAAACCCCAGTCCTGCAAACCAGACTTATGATATTTGCAAAGGGGACAAAGTGCTTATCGCACCTCAAAATGGCCAGATTTTCTACTTCTATAGTGACCCAGGCCTTAATACCCTTCAATATAAGGGCTCTTCAATTGAAATTGTGAATATAATGACTGATACCTCTTTATACATAACGAATATAGATAGCTTGAAGGAAAGTACTGCGGCAGAAATTAAAATCAATGTCAGTGATCTGAAAGCAAAATTTAACGCTGTTTATATTCCAGAAATGAGATCAACTATCATCACTAATGAAACCACTGGAGCTACTTCTTATGTCTGGGTAATTTCTGGTGACACGATAAGTATGGAAGCTATTCCAGACATCAACATAAACCAATCTGGTGACTATAAGCTGGAGCTTTACGCAAAAGATAATCTTGGTTGCCAGGATTCCGTTTCTCACTCAGTACGACTGGAGGTTATTAGTGGTGTCATTGATGATCACCTGACCAGCCAGTTTAAAATTTATCCCAATCCCACAACTGGTCTTTTAAACATTTCTAATAGAGGTGATACAGAAATAGAAGTATTAACTACAGGCGGTCAATTACTGCTCAAAGTACCGTCTTACAAAAACTACATAGACCTTAAAGGGTTACCAAACGGAACATACCTCATCAAGGTACAGACAAAAAGCAGTACTTTTTACAGGAAGGTTGTGAAGGGGTAACCACCTCTTTCTTCGCTTAGGTGAGACTAGTTTTTTTAAAAAAATTCCCCCCTTAGCCCAAAACACGTATTCGTCCTACCGCAAAATCAAGGTTCGCTTGATCATTTGCCCTTCAGTATAAAACGAAACAATGTATAGACCATCAGGGTACCCATCCAAAGGAATTTTATAAGCACTAAGCCCTTTCATCATATTACCTTCATACACCAGCGATCCAGAAGAAGAATACACTTTTATTGGACTATCCTGAATTAAAGCCTCACTAAGCTCAATTGTCACATCACCTTCTGAAGGGTTTGGATAAATTTTAAATTGGCCATTCACATTATCATTCAAACCTGTAATGGCAGCACTAGGCGGCAATATTTTAATTTGCTTGTATGCGCCCTGATAAATCTCTTTAGTTCTGGTCTTCGATAGGTGAGTATCATGAATGTAAGCCACGATCAAAAATGTATCCGTTGTATTGTACGTAAAATCAGGAGTCCAATATTCCGTGACTGTTTCTGTACGAGATAAATCATTAGGTAACCACTCTCCATAAAGGTAAGTGCCTGAAGCATCCGGCAGAAGCTTTCTTAACACATTATGATATGTGTTACCATTAGCTTCAAGATTTTTTTGAAGTATCCCGATTTCCAAGACAAGTGGAGCAGAAATAGTATCGGACGTTGGATTTTTAGTGATCTCAACATCAATTTTCAAACCTCCATCATCTCTTCCCTGGCTAGAACCAGTGGCAATTAAGGTATCTGAAATTACCAGATTAAAGGGTGCATCAATAATAGTACGTTTAGCATATTCTGCCTTCCCCCATTCATCTACACTGAATGGATCATTTCTAAATTTCACCCCATATATACCATCCATGACGGTCCGAGGAACATCATTCACTCCGTACTCAAGAGCATGAGCACTGTGATCAGATTTATTCAATAAATAAATGGGATCCGAGGCTGGGTAAGAAGTATGATATTCAATTTTCACCGCATCTAAGGGACGAGCATTTGCAAAATCATTTATATAATGATTCTCTGATTCATTACCTACTGCGTTTACATTGGTAAAATGTTCTAAAACAACAACTCTATTCCTTTCCCAGATAGCAAAATTATCAAAGGCGAAGCCATCATAATTATTCTCCCGTCCATCCCCTAGCTCCAAACTTGCAAACGCCATACGAAACCTCACTGGCTTACCCCCAGCTTTTTCCTTAACAGCATCCAAAGATATTATTGATTTTTTCCATTCTCCGGTACCACCTTCCCATCCAATAGTCTGACCGCCTGGTGCAGCAGCTATTCCTGCTGAATTGAACCAATTTATCCCTCCATCGATTTGACCTAAGGTCTGCCATTGAATTTCCTGACTTGCCACTGCACTATCACTAATAGTATATTGTAAAGTCGTCCCTTCAAACCTATCCGTAAAATAACGAATATCCATATCTATTTTAGGTTTGTCCCAATTATCTAAATTGAAACATGGGCTTTCAACCCAAGAATCCTCGTTATCGTTAAAGACACCTGTTGAATCATTGGCTGTTACCCAGCCTTGACTACCATTTACCTGGGTTAGCTGCCAACTACTATTAATCGCTGCCCCATTAGCGTTATTGTTTTCGCTGGTAGATATCCAGCCTCCTCCACCAAGGTTAAATGTTTCTAAATAAACTTTATTATTAATAGCAGCATCCATGATTTCAAATACAGACACAAATTGACTTACACTATCAGTACATCCCAAAGCCGTTTCCACTACCAGCGATACCTCATACACACCACCTCCCGGAAATTCATGACTTATTTCATCCTCATCAACCTGGTTAAAAACGTCTGGATCATGAAAGTTCCAATAAATACTTTGTATGCTATCTTTAAGTGCAGATCCCCCAAGGGACTTCGAACTATTAAAAGTTACTTTATTATCCACCGAACAATTACTAAAAGATGTAAAATCGGCTGTAGGAAATTCCCCAACCCTAACCGAAAGATCAGTGGGTGGCCCAACACACCCAATATCAGCGTTTTGTGGCCTTACGGAAAAATCAAAAACATCAGGAAACGAAGTATTAACCCCTGGGTTCAGGCTGTCGGCAACTGCCAACAAAAAACCCTGGCTATTATACCAGGCAATGTCTACCGTATCGGGTTTAGCCACTTTTATAAACCCCATATCATCACCCATGCAAAAATCAAATTGTAAAGGATTGGGTGAAAGAGGCTCAGGCAAAGGCACAACTTGTATTGTATCAGTCATCTCTGCAACACAACCATACTCACTCACATATTCATATACAAGTACGTATCCTTTATTATTGTTATGTGTAAGAATATTCTGTGCTGATGTTCCGTTCGGTGCATCTGAAGGATTAAAAAATAAAGTGAGATCTGTTAGAGTTACTGCATCACTAATATTCGTAGATTGGCTTAAGTCCAAAATACTAAAAGTTTTTACTACATCATTGGTACCTAAAGGGTTTCCCACAATTTTAATAGAAGATGCATTTTCACAATAACTTTCTTCCAAAGGCAACTCTCCGGCCAACACAATTTCCAGTTCAGGAATCCCTTGAACATCAATAGTTTGTTCCACACTCTGATTAATACCACCATTATCCTGATACACAATATTCATTACTACTGGGTCTCCAACCTGCAGTACATTACGGACCATATTCGGGTCAATAAAATAACCACTAGACAGCCCTCCGTTATAATCAGCATTTAAAGTTCCTGTAAGAATATTTGGGAATGAACTAATACTCACCAAATTACCTTCAACACCTTCCCCTAACCATCCAATTGAAATAGGGTTCATTGCATCGTAGCAAATCCCATTATTTTGAAGACCTAAAATTTGGTTTCTTGAGTTATCAAAAACCTCAAAAGTAAACACAACATCAGGTTTGCAGTCTTGCTGATTTGTAAAAGTTACCTGATAAAGGCCCGGCTTTTTATTTACATTATTGGTCAAAAACTCATTAGAACTCACCCCAATACCAGAAAAAACACCTGTCTGATTTGAAGACAGCCCCATCCCAACTGCTGTAACTGGTATAGCAAATGTTTGACCATCTTGAACAGTACTGGTTTGGCTAGTTACAAGATCAGTCAAGGTTATAACAGGAGGTGTACTTGAAGTAACAGTGACTGTAACACTAGAACTGGTGCCCGGACATGTAGTATTACTACCTGAGGATACTACATATATCTTATCTCCATCCTGTAAAGTAGTAGTATTATACGATGTCCCAGTAGCTAACTCGGTCACACTGCCCTCTTTATAAAACTTATATGGTGCATTCCCTCCAGATGGCATAAAAACCACTTCATCACCAGAGCATATGGTTACTGATGATGCATTACCGGCGCCATTATGACTGAGACTTATTGTTTCATTCGCTCTAACCGTAATGGTACCGACAACGTCATTAACAGCCAGACCAGGGTATGAGAAGTCAACATTCGCTAATGTAATATCATAAGTACCAGGAGCAACATTTCCCGCAACATTCACTTTAATTCCTGATAGTTTAATTATATCTAAAAAGTCAGAGCCTGAAACATCACCATGCTTGAAGCCAATAAATAAAACATCCACTCCACCAAAATTTTCATAACCAAAAGAAGTACCATCAACAACTATATTCGAAGCCCCCCCATCATTAACAGTTATACTACCACTACTCGAATCAAAGCTGAACCCATTGGGCAAAGTCAATTTTAAATCCTGATGTGAGTTTTGTCCGTTTTCACCATAAAAATTTCCTTCAAACCCTTCCCTGATTACAATAGTACCCAAATTAGCCGTCCCCCCCACACATACTTTGTTGGACGCAGTAATATTGTCTATACTAGCTAAGCCCCCTGTAGTAAAATCGAGTGCAAAAACTGCACTAGCCTCATCAGAACCATTTTCCACCGGATCAACTGTTATGCTATAATTTGCATTTGGAGAGAGAAGCCCGGTGAAGGATATAGAAAACACTTTTTTAGAAGTAATTGTCACATCAAACCCAGAATTAATAACCTGCCCATTACGAGTTACTGTGATCAAAGCATCAACATTATTATCATCAAGATCACTATCGTCCAAGTTCCTCAGGAACTGATCATAGGTTATTGTTATTTCATTTGCTCTTACCGGTATTTTCGCTCCCTCCGATGGTGTCGTTGAACTTACAACTGGCGCACCTGCAAAGGCTTTAAAAAAAATTAAAAAGCAAAAACTCAAGAGCAATGAAAATTTTATCATTTCTTTATTTCTTAATTAATTGAACGTTTGTTGCTATTTTCCCTTCAGGGATATGATTCTATAGCATTAAAAGATTATCAGAAACTACGGCACCGTCCCCATACCTATCGCCCTTTGACAAACCTACGCTTGTAATAGATGCGTTAGATTTCTAACCTCCATCATCACTGCATTAGGAAATTACAATAAATTAAGGTTAAAGCCACCAATGAATTTTTATTGATCTTTTCAAAAGCAATCTGCATGGGTTTCAGTCGGTTTTCCTGAAAAACAAATGTAATAATTTTATTATGGAATTTATTTTGATATAAGAGTATCAACTTAATTCCATACATTTTATAAGCCTTAACACTTCAAAGGTAACCCCACGTAAGCTCCCTCAAAATGCCTCTAGCGTCCAAAAACTCAGCACAGTAATTACTTAACACGCTAAAAATCAGAGCAATAAGCAATATCAATAACAAAAGACAGGACGTAATATTATATTAATATTATTAACAAAAATATAAATAGTACGCGATGTGATATATCAAACGTACACCAGCCTATTCCCTAGGTACGTTTGTTTTACAAGTGTAATTACGACTTAATCCTGAGCAGCAAAAACTTTTTTCAACAACTCAGTAGTTCTCGACAATGGATCCTTACGGATCTTCCCCTCTTCCTGGGCTATAAGTAAGAATAACCCTTCTATGGCTTTATCGGTAGCGTAGTCATCAAGGTCCGGATTTACCTTTTCAACGAAAGGCACTTTATTATAGGTAGTTACTATATCTCCATAATACTTGGTTGCATTTACTTTATCCAGTGAGTTTTTAATGACAGGCTTAAATTTTGCTTTCAACTGAGATGATGTAGTTCTGATTAAATACTGTGTGGCAGCATTTTCCTCCCCTTTTAATATCCCCCATGCATCCTGGATGGTCATTGATTTTATGGCGTTTACAAAGATTGGTTTAGCTTCCTTAGCAGCATCCTCAGCCCCTCTATTCAGCGTCATAACAAACTTATCCACCTCACTCCCTAAACCAATCTGTCGGAGTTTTTCTTCGACCCGTTGCACATCCGGAGGGAAAGGGATTTTGATCTTAGGGTTTTTAAAATAGCCATCAACTTTAGAAGCTTCTGATGAACCCGTAGTTATTCCTTTTATCAAGGCTTCCTTAAGACCAGCCACAACCTGATCTGTAGAGAGTGACTCCTCTCCCAAGGCCTTATTTATATCTCCAATCGTTTTATTTATTTGGGACGAAGTACAAGCCACGAACATTGCAGCCAGAACGGTAGTTATTATAAATTTTTTCAATGTGGTTTTAGTTAGTTTTAAACCCAATTTAAGAAAAGATATTCGTTAATAAAATGCTAACATGCCCAGCTTTCGCAACCCCTTCATTCATTTTTACCTATTTTAGTAAACAAATAAGCAAACTCCCGTTAAACACTTTATGAGTAAATCAAAAGCTGAGATACTGACCATTGGAGATGAGATACTTTATGGTCAACTACTGGACACAAACTCTCAATGGATGAGTGCTGAGCTCGATAAAGTTGGAATTAAAACCATTAGAAAGACTACAGTCAGTGACTCCAGAGAAGACATTTTAACTGCATTAAAAGAAGCAGAAGCCAGAGCGGACATTGTACTGATAACCGGAGGTCTGGGCCCTACGAATGATGATCTAACCAAACCGTGTTTAGCAGAACACTTCAGTTGCGAAATAGCCATGAACGAAGCTGCTCTTCAAGAAGTATCTAGCCTTTTCAAGAGCAAGGGACTGGAGTTAACAGAAGTTAATAAAATGCAAGCCGCTTTACCTGTATGCTGCGATATGATAAGCAATAAACTGGGTTCAGCTCCCGGGATGTGGTTTGAAAGAAATGGGAAGGTCTTTGTATCTATGCCAGGAGTACCTCACGAGATGAAAAAAATGATGGTTGATACCGTTATCCCTCAACTTCAACAAATTTTTCAAACAGATATAATATTTCACAAAATAGTAAAGACTATTGGAATTGGTGAATCATGGTTAGCTGAAATGATAAGGGACTGGGAAAACAGCCTACCTTCCCATATAAAATTGGCCTACCTCCCCAGCATGGGACAGGTAAAACTAAGATTAACTGCAATTGGGGACAATATTGATGAATTAATAACTGAGGTTGACGAGTTAATCGAAAGTTTGAGAACATATGTAGGTAAATACATCTACGGCTATGACAATGATCAAATTGAAGAAGTTGTTGGCAAAATGCTTTTCGATCAAAGCAAAACAATTGCCCTTGCAGAAAGCTGTACGGGTGGCTATGTGTCTCACAAGATCACCCGCGTAGCTGGCAGCTCTGAGTATTATCAAGGCTCAGTTGTTCCATATCACAATAGTTTAAAAATTAACATCTTAGGAGTAAGCGAACAGACCCTACTGGATCATGGAGCGGTAAGTGAGCAAACGGTATACGAAATGGCTAACCTAGTACGAAAAAAGTTTAATGCCGATATAGGGGTTGCCACTAGTGGAATAGCTGGTCCGGGAGGTGGTTCTCCAGATAAACCAGTAGGTACAGTCTGGATCGCTTATGCTGATGGGGAACAAACAATAACTCGTAAATTACAGTTATGGAAAGACAGAGAAATCAACATACAGGCTACTGCAGTGGCATTATTAAACCTGATCAGGATAAGTTTATCGAAATCGATTGAGATAAAGCAGTAAAATGCTAAATTTGCGGTTAATTTTAAGGACGGAAAGTCGAAACCTAACAAGATAAATGGCACTAGTAGAACTAATTATGCCCAAAATGGGCGAAAGTATTATGGAAGCCACTGTGCTTACATGGCTCAAGCAGGAAGGTGACACCATTGAACAAGATGAATCCGTACTTGAAGTAGCTACTGATAAAGTAGATACTGAAGTACCATCAACTCATGCCGGTGTGCTTAAAGAAATTTTGGCAAAGGATGGTGATGTTGTAGAGGTAGGTAAACCTATTGCCATTATTGCAACAGAAGGTGACGAATCTGCACCATCAGAATCCGCTCCTGCAACCAAAGAGGAAAAACCTAAAGCTGAACCCGTTACTGCTGATTCGCACTCATCCAATGGTGCTATAAAAATGGCGGAACCTGTTTCCGGCAGGTTCTATTCTCCACTTGTTAAAAATATCGCTAAAGAAGAGGGTATTACGATGACTGAACTTGAAAGAGTTCCTGGTACTGGTAAAGAAGGAAGGGTCACAAAAAACGACATCCTTTCTTACGTTAAAACCAGAGGGTCAGAGCCTGCTCAGCAAGAGCAGACTCAAGTTCAGACTGTCGCTGAAACAGCAACTTCAAGGCCTCCTCAAAAAGTCAATGTTTCCATTAGTGCTGGCGACGAGATCATTGAGATGGACCGCATGCGTAAAATGATTGCCGACCGAATGGTTGATTCCAAACGCATATCGCCCCATGTCACCTCATTTGTTGAAGCCGATGTAACAAACGTTGTGTTCTGGAGAAACAGAAAGAAAAACGAATTCAAACAAAGAGAGGGCGACAACCTCACTTTTACTCCAATCTTCATTGAAGCCGTTGCTAAAGCAATTAAAGATTATCCTATGATCAACGTTCAGGTTGACGGTGACAGGATTATTAAAAAGAGGGATATTAACATTGGTATGGCTGTAGCACTACCAAGTGGCAACCTGATTGTACCGGTAATCAGGAATGCGGATCAATATAATATTACAGGACTTGCTAAGAAGGTAAATGACCTTGCTCGAAGAGCACGTGAAAACAAGCTTACTCCTGATGAATTATCTGGTGGAACATTTACGATATCGAACGTTGGTTCATTTGGCAATGTAATGGGTACGCCAATAATCATGCAGCCTCAGGTGGGTATTAT
Source organism: Fulvivirga marina (assembly GCF_016775155.1). GTDB lineage: Bacteria > Bacteroidota > Bacteroidia > Cytophagales > Cyclobacteriaceae > Fulvivirga > Fulvivirga marina. The sequence continues at coordinate 338,783 of NZ_JAEUGD010000058.1, forward strand.
GGCATTAGGTGCTATCGTAAAAAAACCTGCCGTAATTGAAACTCCTAATGGTGATGCTATTGCAATAAGACACAAGATGTTCTTGTCTCATAGCTATGATCACAGAGTGGTTGATGGTTCTCTGGGAGGCATGGTGGTAAGAAGAGTTGCTGACTATCTTGAGAAATTTGATATGGACGCTAGCATATAAGCTTTAGCTGGATATTCCAAAAAACTGAGGCCGTTTCAAAAGTAATTTAAACGGCCTCATTTTTTTTGTATATGAGATTTTTCTCAGATAGCCCCCGAATACGTTTATTCCTTTGATACAACCTCTTTTTCTTCACTATTTTTGGTCGCCTGAAATATGGGCTTTCACCGCCTCCACATTCTTTTTTGAATTGCCAACAAAAATATGATCACCTATGATGAAGACAGGTCTTTTCAGAAATGTATACTCATCCAGAATATATTGCTTGTAATCATCTTCACGCAAGCTCTTTTCTTTTAAATTCAACTCTTTATACTTTCTGGCTACCTTACTAAACAATGACTCATAAGAGCCTGATAGAACCTTCATTTCTTCAATCTGCGCTTCCGTGATTTTTTCTTTTTTTATATCCTGATATTCAAAATCTTCACCTATACCTAACTCTTTGATTATACGTTTACATGTATCACAAGTAGAGAGGTAATATACTTTTTTCGTCATTCCTTTATTTATATTTATTCTCCTCGTTTATTTTTTCTTAGGTCTCAGTATCAAAACTGTTGAGTTGGCTTTAATCTTCTCTTCCGACAAGTATACAGGTCTCCATTTACCTTCAATGTACATTTGAGTCTGATCGTCGTAATACTTACTAAAAGGCACCCCCGACTGTCCTGTTGGCAATATACTTTCACTATTATCTATCTCCGAAAAATCGATTATTCTTCGTGTTGAGGGACCAAAACTTGTGTTAAATAATTTCTCCTTATTATAAGGGAATCCCAAGTTATTCACAACCATTTCAGACCCACTAAGATGAAACGGACCCACATTAAAAATAGGCTTCAGTAGATTAACAGCTCCTAAAGGATGATTATGTTCTACAGTATGAACCTGACCCCATGTCCAATTTTCAGGCTTATCACCGAACCTCTCTGACAGATACTTTACCGTCTCCCTAAATGCAACCGTCACTACATCTTTTCTATCTTCAACCACGTCTTCAGTAAGAGCATTATCCCACCAGGGAGATTCTTTAGCCGAAATAAAAACCGGCATGCTTCTTTTCATCAGATAAGTTGACATAAATGAATTAAACAGTTTGTCACCTCGACCTTCAAAAGCCTTTTCCAAATCATCTTTCATTGCCAGCTCATAGATATTAATCATCCAAGGATAAAAAATAGCAGCTCCTAGTGTTTCGAGATCATGATAACCACTCCAGCTCGAAAAATGCTCTAGCGCCTCTCTTTCCTTTTCATTAAAATCCGACTGAATCAACTCGCTCACCAACAACTCTTTCATGGGTTGTATACCCATATATTTAGAATCCATAAACAAGGACTTCAGCTCACTTCTGGAAATTCTTCTTTCGCCCTCTAACACTTCCACAATTCTGGCTGCACGTGTATCAGGAAGATAATAACCAGGGTATAATATATTCCTTCCTTTAACATTCATTATAGATTGGTTATTAGCACTATACACATAACCCCATGGTGGGTTTTCAGCTTGAGGATTTGCTTCAAAATTATAGTACCCCAGCGGGTCATCCTTACCTGTAGAACCATCTAGAATAGTTTTGGAATTCACATGCGCAGGGCGCTTAGGTAATCGCCCCACTGCCCACCAAGCTATATTTCCCTGGGCATCCCCATACATTAAGTTAAGACCTGGAGCATGTATCTTAGCACCAGCAGCTCGCATATCATCAATATTCTTTGCAATGGCCATTTCGTGAGCTGCATCTAGCAGATGATTAGAAAACTGATAGTAAACCCACCACATTGCAATTGGTTGATCTTTCGATACTCCAGCCACTACATCATTAATCACCGGCCCATGCCTTGAACTCCTCACTTCTATTTCCATATCGATTGTATCCTTAACCTTTATGAGTTCTTTTCGTACCTCAAAGTTTTCCCAATGATCAATTGCCCAATATTGGTCACTCTGCTCTTTATTTACCCTTTCCCTATAAAAATCCATGTCATCATTTTCAAACATCGTCAACCCATTAGCGACAGAATCATTGTGAATAAGGAATGCAAATGGTACCCCAGCAATGTGATATCCAAAATAATTAATATCTGGTGTTGAAAGATGGGCCTCATACCATACGGCTGGCTGTGAAAATCCAATATGCGGATCATTACTTAACACAACCCTACCAGTTTCTGACTTTTCTGGGGATAACACCCAACTATTACTCCCTATAAATGGAGCCAGAGGCATTTGATTGAGCACATCATTTACATGACCTGCAATAGCCACATAATCAGAGCCGCCTGTATAACTTTTAATTTTCTCTGAGTCAACCGTGGAATCAAGATCAAATGCTTTTAGATATGACACCCCCATATTAGCAAATGCTGTTACTACCGGATCCGTTTTCTGTGCATTAGCAAAACTAAAGGACATATAACCAGCAATATTATAGATATCTTCAAGCGTAAAAGGAACTTTATCGATTCCTAAAACGGCAAACTCTATGGGAGTTTTTCCTCCTTCAAGAAATTCATTGATTCCCTCAAGGTAAGCCTCAGCCAGGGGTAATATTTTACCTTTCCTCTCTTTTAGTTCTGCCACATTTTTCTTGGAGTACTCATGGATCCCTACCGTACGAAAAAACTTGTCTGTTTCAAGCAGTTTTTTACCAAAAATCTCGGCAAGTCTCCCTGAAGCTACTCTCCTCATCAATTCCATTTGCCAAAGGCGATCCTGCGCATGTACATAGCCTAAAGCTTTATAAGCATCCCTATTATTAGCTGCATAAATATGTGGGGTACCATATGTATCAAAATAAACCTTAACGGGTTTCTCCAATGCTTCAAACTCATATTCACCTTGATATTCAGGCTTTTGGTGATTGAAGTAAAACAAAAGAAAAACTGCAATAAGTACGATTAAACTGGCAAGTACGCCAAAAATATATTTTACTACTTTCATAATACCTTGTTTAGGGGGCACCAATATACAAATTTCCATAAACCAGCAGTAATCCTGCTGCTATTAAGAGTGATGATTTGTTTTTGAGATACGCTATTTATATTTTTAATGCGATGACAAAAGTAATATCATTTATCAGCAGAAAAGGGGGTACCGGCAAAACCACAAATGCCATTAATTTATCAACAATGCTCCATAGCCTGGGCCACAAGACTGCTCTGGTTGAAACCGACACAAACTACACTCTGAATACTTTACGTAAAATGGAGGTTTACAAAGCCGGGGCCAAAGAAAAATCATTATTTGAGCTTATGGGCTCTGAAGATTACCGTATCGCGGAAGAAATTGAAACGTTACGTTCCCAAAATGACTTCGATTACATTATTGTAGACAGTGCTGGTAAACCTACAGACGAGGGCATCAAAAAGCTTTGCCTGGTAAGTGACGCAGTGATAGTGCCTACAAGTTTAACTCAAAATGACCTGTTAGTAACCTATCAAACAGTGGCTGACCTTTCTCCTGCAAAAGAACTTAACAAGAACCTGAAGATAATGGTACTTCCTAACCGGATCCATAGCCTAACAAAACACAAGACTATACAAGAGGCTTTGAACAACCTGGATGCACATATATTGGAAATTGCTGTTCCTCAAAAGAATCTATTCGTCAATTTCAGTACAATTTTGGCAGAAAAAGAGTATCTTAAAATAGCCAATGCGATAATAAAACAACTATAAAATGGCAAAGAGAAAAAACCCTTTGAAGGATATTGATGCATTTCTTAAGCAGGAATCCACTTCTTTTGTCAACCCTGAAGAGATCAGCCCAAAAAAAAGAAAGAAAGATTCTGATAAACAAGAAGAAGAATCCCCGACTGCTAAACCCGCGTTAAAAGCAATGAAAGAGCAAGTCTCAAAAGAGGATATTATTGCAGAACTACATGCTCTTGCCAACAAAGAAGGTGATACTTTCAGGCCCTCTCTCTATGAGATCATTCGCAAGGCTCTTGAAAGCCTGGAACACTCGACCGCTGAAGATAAAATGCTTATTAATACATTGCTTTATATTAATGACAAAGCTAACTGGAAAGAGAATATAAAGAATTACTGGCAAACTAAATAACCATTTTCGTCCTGCCCTTACAATCCTGAAAATTTATGCTGTATAGGAATAGCTTGTCCTATTAATGACCTATTTTAGCAACCCAATACATTATAAATACTAAGTTTAGAAAACCTAAAATCACTATTCATATGAAATTTGGAACCAAAGCCATACACGCCGGAGTAGAGCCGGACCCTACAACTGGCGCTATTATGACACCGGTTTATCAAACCTCAACTTATGTTCAAGCCTCCCCGGGAGATCACAAAGGCTATGAGTATTCAAGAACACAAAACCCAACACGTGATGCCCTACAAAAAAGTCTTGCAGAGTTGGAAAACGGAAAATACGGCCTATGTTTTTCCTCTGGTCTTGCTGCGATTGACGCAGTTATAAAGCTATTAAACCCAGGTGATGAAGTTGTCGCTGCTAATGACCTTTATGGAGGAACCTACAGGTTATTCACAAAGATATTTTCCAAGTTTGGAATAAAATTCCATTTCGTAGGTATGGAAAATGTTAGTGAAATTGAAGAACACATCAATAGTAACACAAAATTGATTTGGCTGGAAACACCTACCAACCCAATGATGAATATCATTGATATAAAGGGTGCCTCTGAAATTGCAAAAAAGCACAACACATTACTGGCAGTTGATAATACTTTCGCAACACCTTATTTACAAAATCCATTAGATTTAGGTGCTGATATTGTTATGCATTCAGTAACAAAGTATCTGGGTGGCCACTCTGACGTAGTTATGGGAGCTCTTGTAGTTAAAGATCAAAAATTAAATGACGATCTGGCCTTTATCCAGAACAGTAGTGGAGCAACTCCCGGCCCTCAGGATTGTTTCCTTGTACTTCGCGGAATAAAAACTTTGCACCTTAGAATGCAGAGACATTCAGAAAATGGTCGAAAAATCGCTGATTTCTTAAAAGATCACCCCCGAGTAGATAAGCTTTACTGGCCCGGTTTGGAAAATCATCCTAATCACCAAATAGCAAAAGAACAAATGCGCGATTTTGGAGGGATGATTTCTTTCACGCTAAAAGGAGACAGTAAAGAAGAGGCGTTTAAAATCCTGGAAAGCTTTCATTACTTTACTCTTGCAGAATCTTTGGGAGGAGTAGAATCATTGGTTAACCACCCTGCTACCATGACTCATGCAAGTATTCCGAGAGAAGAAAGGATCAAAATCGGATTGCTCGATTCGCTAATTAGGTTGAGTGTTGGTATTGAAGATGCTGATGACCTTATTGCCGACCTCAAAGCTGCCTTAGAAAAGTAGTTATTACTTAAAAACTCTCTTAACCGTATTGAAGAGGTTAAGAGAGTTTTTACTAACTCAATAAGTATCTAGTCTAGTCTACCTTGAGAATCATTCTTCTGTTTGCGTATGTTACGGTTAGCCCTATTTTGCATACTATGAAGTCTTAGCTTCTCTTCAGTGGTTACTACTCCATCTGCCTTTACTCGCCTCTCCACCTTCCTAATATGCCGTTGTTCTGCCTTAAGAGTTCTAACTTCTCCCCTTGTTAACTCACCTGAAGCTCTTCCTTCAGCTATTCTTGTTTGTTGAACCATCTGCCTGTTATTCACTCTACCTGTACTAGTTTGAGCAATAACGGCAAAATGAAACAGCATAAATACTGAGGAGAATAAAATTACTTTTTTCATAATTGTAACATTTAAGTTAATATTCCTTTGATGCTTAGAAAGCAAAAAGGTTTAACAAGGCTTAAAAAATTATAAAGTAATCTTATCTAAAGGAACAGTAATTTTTGAAGGAAATTTTATGATAAACTCGCTCCCCTTATCTATTTCAGTTTTTAACTCAATTTCTGCCTCCAGTCTATCAACCAAGGTTTTTACAATCGCAAGTCCAAGGCCATTGGAACTTTCCCCTGCAGTAGGTTGAGCGCTAAGCTTTGTGAATTTCTTATAAATATTCTGTTTATCTTCCTCGGTAAACCCCTGCCCAAAATCCTTAACAGAAATAAATGTATAATTTTCAGTTCTACCCACACTTAAAATAACAGGGTTACCCGGGTCCGAAAATTTAATAGCATTGGAGATCAAGTTATCCAGAACTCTTGACAAATAAACTTTATCTGAATTGATGAATATTTGCGATTCACCACCTTCCAGGCGCAGTTCTATCTGCTTTGACTTAGCATCGGCATAAAAACCTTTCACCTTATCCAGAAGAAGGCTATATATATCAACTTTTGATATCTCCGGTTTTCGTTTATCAAACTCAAAAGCATTAACATCAAGCAAATCTCTTATCAGATCAATACCGCTCTGCGAAATACTCTTTAACAATTTCACATAATTTCTTTGCTCCGCAGTAAGACCTGAAAGTAAAAGCAACTCTCCTATTCCCTTAATTCTATTAAATGGAGATTTAAGGTCATGAGCCACAATATTCATCAATGTATCTTTCTCATTATTAAGCTCAGCCAAATCCTGATTATGCTTATGCAAAACTTTGTTTTGAGCATTAATCATATCATTCTGCTCGCGGATCTCCTCTTGCTGCCTGGCTATATGAATATTTTTTTGATGCAACTTCTCATTAGCCCTCCGTCTCTTTCTACTTGTAACCCATAAATTGATGACAAGAGCAAAGATAGCAACAACGATTACTACCAGTGTTACATTATAAGTTCGCTGCCGGTCAATCACTGCCTGATCCCTTGCCTGATTGGCAAGTAATAACTCATTCTCCTTATCCCTTTTCTCTATTTCCAGCCTCGCTTCTGACCGCTCTATTGCGCGAGCCATCTCTGCATTATTCAATGCCTGCTTTACTTCTGCATACCGCTGAAAATTTTCATAGGCGCAATTAACGTCACCCTTTTGTTCACAAATCTCCGCCAGGTAATAATAAGCATCCAATTGAATCATCAGTTCCCGGGATCTTGAAGCCGTTTCCAGCACCTTGCTAAAGTAATGCCTTGCCTTGTCGAAATTCTCTTCAATAAAATATACTTTACCAAGCTGGGTATCAATTCTACTCAAAAGGTTAAGGTTACCTGTATTCCCTGCCATATTTGAAGCCTTTTGGGCAAAAATTAAAGCTTCCGGAAACTTATGTTGAATGTAATAAAGATGAGATATCCCAATGTTTATATTGGCAATATTTATAAAGTCATCAATGGACTCTGCTTTTACCTTTGCCTGAAGGTAATAATCAAAAGCTTTTTCGTAATTTTTATTATGCTCTTGAATTTGAGCCATCTCCAACAACATGGAAACCTGTCCGGGAATATTATCTGTCCCAAGCCTTATTTCAAGTGCCTTCTGCGACATTTCCAATGCTTTTTTATAGTTATTCTGCGTCTGATAAAGCTCTGACAAACTCTTATAACAATAACTTAGCCCCTCCTTATCATTTAGTCTTTCGAATATTTCGAGAGCAGTAAAATAATAATCATATGATTTAACAAAATCACCTTGGGTTGAAAACAAGCGACCAAGGTTATTGAGTGAGTGCGCATATTGCGATGAATCATTATGTCTGATGGCAGCCTCTACTGCAAGGTTGTAATAATCGAAAGATTTAACTTGATCTCCTTTGTAATGGTAAGCTACACCGATGTAGTTAAGAGACTTAGCTATTTTCCCTTCAAACTTTAATATTTTAGTTAAACCAATAGCTTTATTGCTGAAGTAAACGGTGCTATCCGGGTGCGACTTTCTATACTCCCAGGCAAGGGCATTATAGATATCTATTTGTTCAACTCCCTTTACTCTTTTTAGTGCAGAATAGAGACTGTCAATTTGTGAAATATTCTGACCAACCACGCTGGGAATGGATGACAAAGAAAGGGCTATAATAATGATAAGTCTCTTCATCGAACAAAAAAACCAACTCTGCACAAAGGTTAGCGCTATTTTAAATATAAAAAAGGTTGTGCTTAGTTCTGAATATTTATTCAAGAAAATACGTGAAAAATCTAAAGTCATTAGATTTTATTCATTTTTTATCAAAAATATTACAATAACTACACTTATTAAATTCAAGAGGTGCAATATATATTTTATCTCTCTAAATTCTCTTTCTCTACTCTTTTCTTCTCATTTATATCAAATGCTCATAGAATCTATATCGCACAACTAATACAACACCAATAACATACTATAAATGAAGAAGATACATTCCTCAAAAATATGGAACAAAAGCTCAATCATATAAGTTATTTCTAAATAATCACAAAAATTATTTTAGTATATATTTAAAAGCAAAAATGCATTTAACGCAAAGCGATAACCCGAAATAAAACCTTTTTTTCATATTAAATTAGTTACATTTACTAACCTTATAGCAGGTAAACTTTCAACAACCTTACTTAAACATTGGCATAATCAACCTATAAAAATGAATCAACTACGATTATGCAGTTATTTGTTAAATTAACCATACTATTAACCCTGGCATACATTTCGTCCTATGCCATAACTATGGGTGTTGGGTCTGCAGACACAGTAGAATACCTCATCTTCACTCCCCCTAGCTATAATGATTCTCAGGCTTATCCACTTTTGGTATACCTGCACGGAGCTCAGGCCATCGGCCCGGATATATCTTGTTCCCGGGGGAAAGGGTTGCCGGGTGCTATAAGAGATAACAATTTTTTTAATGACATTCCTATGATCATAGTTGCTCCACATGTAAAAAAGGAGGGGAGCTGTAGTAATTCAGATAATAATGAGTATGAATGGAATACAGATATGATCAATAATGTTATTGATCATATCATCAGCAACTACAATATAGATGAAAGTAGGATATTTGGTAGCGGCATAAGCCTTGGCGCTAAAGGTTTATGGGACTACGTATTGGCCTACCCAGACAGGATGGCTGGTATTGTACCCTTTAGTGGCAATGCTCCTATAGAAAACATCTGTACACTTGATGAGCTAGCAGTATGGGCCTTCCATGGTGAGGTAGACGGAACGATCCCTCCTACAGGGGGAACTGACCGCAAAGGCTCTCAAACTATTATAGATGAGATGAATAGTTGTAATGATAAGCCATATATTCCTGCACACATAACCATCCTCACATCGAAAGGACACAATGGTTGGGACCAGGTTTACAACCTTACTAGTGGCTACAACATTTATGAATGGTTACTGGCATTAAAAAGGAATATATCTACTGATTATACTCCATTAGTTCATATTGGACCCAACAAAACGTTTGTAAGTCCATCACACTCCTTAACCATAAGAAGCTTTGCCTATGATCCAAACGGGACCATAGAAACGTACAACTGGGACATTAGTGGTCCTGTCCCAACGCTTAATAGCGGACAACCTGATATTACCGCAAACTTCAGTTCCCCTGGCATCTACACTATTGAACTCACGGTAACAGATGATGAAGGTAATATAAATAGTGATCAGGTGCAGTATACTGTGCTCAGTAGTATTGGGTCTTCTCCTTCAATCACTGAACTCCGGCTATACAATGGAAATACGGACCTGGGACCAATAACTAATAACCAAGTGGTAAATCTTGATAGCTACGATGCCACCCTTCTGGATATAGTTGCAACCACAAGTAATCTAAACTCAAGAGCAAGTGTAAGGTTCAGCCTTAATGACAACCACAACTTCATCTCCCTAAATGAGGATAAAATAAACACCAATTACTCAATAGGAAATAATAACCACAAATCATATGTCCCCACCCTTGGAGAACATACGGTAACTGCTACAGCTTATGGGGACAGGAATGAACTTGACCAAGGCATATCCTATGAAATCACATTAATCTACTCTAATGGTCCATTGCCTATCAATTTACTTGACTTCACTGCTTCCATGGCAAATGACAGAGTTACTCTTTATTGGGAAACATCTGAAGAAATTAACAACAGCCATTTTGAAATCTATCAAGGAATAGGTAGTACCAAGTCTATGTACAAAATAGGTGAAGTACCAAAAAAATTAAAACAACAAGAGGTTAATTATTATAGCTATACTATTGAAAATGCACCTTGTGGCAAACTATATTATCAATTGCAAAGTATTGATCTTGACGGCAAACAGGATCCATCTAAAATCATCACTCTAAAGAATATAAGGAGCAACTGCGACTCCAAGGTATACCCAAACCCAATCACCGGCAATTACTTTATTTACGAAAGTAAAAGCGATGCATCCAGCCTTATGCTTACAAATACTTCAGGCAAAACAGTTAGAAAGTACTACATCCCTAAAAGTGAAACGAGAAAAACCATACTCGACACCTATGGAATTCCCGCTGGAGTTTATTTTCTTCAAATCAGTAATAATGAAACTCTTCGAACTCAAAAATTAATCATCCTTAAAAACACACCATCAATTAATTGATTATCAGTAATTTATAATCATTAACTAAAAATTGGCACTATCCTTGATAATTCACTGACATAACCAAAAATTAAGTGCCATGAAAAAGATATTACTAATTTTAACATTCATTGTTGTGGTTTCATTGAAGGGCGAGGCACAACACTTTACAGCATCGTTTGGAGTTACTCATAGCTGGGATGTACCCGTTCGCGTAACAAGAGTTATCAGTCATGATTATTACGGGTACGATGTAGTACACGCAACCCAGATAAGAAGAGGTGGCGGGTTATTCTTCGATGTTATTCTCCAAAGAGGTGATATCTTTGTTGAGGTTAATGTAAGGCATGATGGGCACATCATTAGAAGTGCCCATCATGACTACTACCCTTTGTACGAACATGTTTGCAGTAACCATTGCGGATATCATAACAGTTACTATCGCTCGCATTACAGAAACTGTAATAGCCACAGTCACCATGGACACAATCACGTAGTATATGTAAACCGTCCTAATGGGCATGGGCATGGGCATGGACACGGACATGGGCACGGGCACGGAAAGAGTCATAAACATAAAACTCATGTTGTATACAAAGGCGATTCATATCACAAGCACGAAAATTACCGTTCTGGACGATACGACTCCCGATCAAATAATGATCACTACAGAGAAAGAAGAGGCTCCTATCACGAAGAAAAGAGCTACAACGAACGCGGGCACGGTAATGGACATAGAAAATATAACGGCAGATCTGAGCATGGACGTAGCCATAACAACGGTACTTTTGTAAGACGAAACAATTAAAAAATAGAGGGGCTCAAATTGCCCCTCTTTTATTAACCTAGTTAGTTTCCAATATCCTAAAGAGCTCATCAAGATCAGGAGTTATAATTATTTCAGTCCGGCGATTCTTTTGTCTTCCTTGAGCATCATCATTAATTCCTACAGGTGAAAACTCACCTCTTCCTGCTGCTGTTACCTGATTTGATGCCACTCCCGCCTCAGTTAAAATTCTAATTATCGATGTAGCCCTCAAAACACTTAAATCCCAATTATCCTTCATATACTGACTTGTTCTGGAGATAGGAACATCATCAGTATGTCCTTCTACCATAATATGTATATCGTTCTGATCTTTTAATGCTTTAGCTAGCTGCTGAAGCGCCATCACTCCTTTCTTATCTATAACGGTACTTCCTGACTGGAACAATAATTGTTCAGCCAGCGAAACATATACTTTCCCATTTTTAACCTCTACTGTAAGGTCATTTTCTTTAAAGCTTAAGAGTGCACTGGTAATTTTCTTTTTTAGCTCCTGAACCGCTTTATCCTTATTTTTCAGAATTGATTCCAGTTCTTTTACTTTTCGTTCTCTTTCTGACAAGTCTGTACTCAAGCTTTCATTAACCCTTTTGGTTTGCTCAAGGTTTTCCTTCAAAGCAAGTAAGCGTTCCTGCTGTTGTGCCAGATCTCGGGTCAATTTACCACTGTTGTTTAATAGATTGTTATAATATGTTTCCAGCTGATCATGCTCCCTGTTCAAACCAGATAAAACACTTTCAGTTTGTCTAATTTTCTGCCCAAGTACTGTTGTATCTGTCCTTAGTTTATTAACACTTTTATCTAACCTCTTCAAAGAGCCATCGGCAGATTCAAGACTATCTTTACAATTGGCCAAATCCGATTCGAGTTGAATCTTCTCCGACAGCAAGTCGTCATATTTCTTCTGAGTTACACAGGCTGAGACCATAATCAGAATAAAAAATGCTACTAAATATTTCATCATTGTTTACTATATTTCTGTTAGCTCAAATAATCTGAGGATATAATTTCAAATCTATTTATATTTTTTCAGGAATCTCTATCTTTAAGATCTTATCAAAAATATATATGCTATGGAAGGAATGCTCAAAGAAAATGCTTTAAAGGGTAAAACAATAATAGTAACCGGAGGAGGAACAGGTCTAGGACGATCTATGGGTAAATATTTTCTTGAGCTGGGGGCTAACTTGGTGATATCCAGCAGAAAAATGGATGTACTTGAAAAAGCTGCTAAAGAACTTGAACAGGAAACTGGAGGTAAGGTCTTACCCATTGCATGTGATATCAGGAAGTATGAAGAAATTGAAGATGTACTGCAAATAGCTGAAAAAGAATTTGGGCAAGTTCATGGCGTATTGAATAATGCTGCAGGAAATTTCATTAGCCCTACTGAAAGGCTTTCTCACCGAGCTTTTGATATTGTGGTGGATATAGTACTAAGGGGAACTTACAATTTCACACTTGCTACTGGCAAAAACTGGATCAATAAGAAACAACCTGGAACTTTCCTGAATATAGTAACCACGTATGCCTGGACAGGCTCAGGCTTTGTAGTTCCTTCTTCATGTGCTAAAGCTGGTGTATTGGCACTGACTCGCTCTCTTGCTGCTGAATGGGCAAAATACAAGATCCGCTCAAATGCCATTGCTCCTGGACCATTCCCAACGGAAGGTGCATGGAAAAGGCTTTTCCCTGGTGAAGTTGCTGAAAAGATTGATCCTTTAAAAAGAATCCCTCTTGGCCGCTTCGGAGAACATCAGGAACTTGCTAACCTTGCAGCCTATCTCATGTCGGATTACTCGTCATATGTCAATGGAGAAGTAGTGACTATTGATGGGGGTGAATGGATCAAAGGAGCTGGCGAATTCAATACGTTAGAAGAAGTACCCAATGAAATGTGGGATCAACTTGAAAAAATGAGAAGCAAAAAATAACACTTTCGAAATAGAGGAATTACACAAGGCACTTTACTAGCCTGTTAAAAGTTCAGTAAAGTGTCTCCTTAAAAACTTCGACAAAGATTAGTTTATAGTACTTCCATATACACCACATTTCAATCCTCTAGTATATTAATTACTTCTTTATTTGGGTAATTTCTAATATATATTAGTGACTTTAACCTCAACATGCTATAAAATTCTATACACTTAGGTGTTAATTTAAAGTTTGTATGAATTTAAAAGACAGGCTTAACAGACAGCTTGAGATAAGAAAACAAAGTTTATCCTACAGAGCCCTTTCCTTAACCGGAAATCTTACTGACTTTACCTCCAATGACTACCTGGGACTTGCAAGATCAGGAGAATTGGCTTTATTAATAAATTCTCTAAATGAAAATGCCCATCGAAACGGGTCTACAGGGTCGCGTTTGCTGTCTGGCAATTCCGTTCTGATAGAAACAACCGAAACACAGCTATGTACGATATTTAGATCAGAAAAAGCTTTAATCTTCAATTCAGGATATAATGCAAATATCGCAGCATTATCAAGTATTCCACAACGTGGTGATACCATCATTTATGATGAACTTTCTCATGCCAGTATCAAAGATGGAGCGAGACTGAGTCTGGCCAAAAGATTAAGCTTCAAACATAATAATCTTGAAGACCTAGAGCTAAAGGTACGCTCTTCTGAAGGTAATGTCTTTATAGTTGTAGAATCAGTATATTCTATGGATGGTGACTTTTGCCCGTTGGAAGAACTTGTAGGTATAGCAGAGAAGTACGGCTCGCACATTATTCTTGATGAAGCACACACCACTGGGTTGATAGGAAAATCTGGTAGTGGTCTTGCTGTAAAACTTGGTCTGGAAAAGGATATTTTAATACGTATTTACACCTTCGGCAAAGCCATGGGTATACATGGAGCTTGCGTAGTTTGCAACTCATATTTAGCCGAATACCTGATAAATTTTTCAAGGCCATTTATTTATACTACTGCACTATCACCCCATAGCATATTGTCCATCAGCGGTGCATTTACCTATTTAGCAAAACATGAGGATCTTCAAAAAACAGCTGAAAATCGCATTCAACTATTCAATAAGTTATTTACAGCAGAGATAGGCGACCAATTAAAAAGACCTGCCTGCAACCACCCAATTCAGGCCATAATCATTCCCGGTATTGACAGGGTTAAAGCGGCTGCTAGCAATCTTCAATCATCAGGATATGATGTACGCCCTATTTTATCTCCTACTGTAAAGTCTGGCGAAGAAAGATTGAGGATATGTCTTCATACTTTCAATTCTGACGATGATATTTCAGGATTGATCCATAGCTTAGCAGCTCTGATATGAAATATTTTGTAACAGCTATTGGAACTGACAGCGGAAAAACACTGGCCTCAGCTATTTTGGTAGAAGCTCTGGATGCTGATTACTGGAAACCTATTCAGGCAGGAAGGCCAACAGACAGCAATACCGTTAAAGGGTTGGTTTCTTCTGAGAAAGTAATCCACCCTGAGCAGTATTTTTTAAAATCACCCATGTCACCCCATGCAGCAGCTAAAATTGATGGGGTAGATATCCACATAGATCAATTAAGTTTACCCAACACAAATCAACCTCTTATTATTGAAGGCGCCGGGGGTCTTATGGTGCCTATTAACGATAACGAAATGGTAGCTGACATGATCCCGCACTTTAGGGCTGAGATAGTTTTGGTAAGCAATATCTATCTGGGAAGTATTAACCACAGCCTGCTATCCTTGGAGTTTATAAAATCACGGGGCTACCCACTGAAGGGGATAATTTTTAATGGTCCTGAAAACCTGGAAACTCAAAGGATCATTGAGAATTATGCTGGAGTAAAATGTATTCTGCATATTAAAAATGAAAAAAAGATCACCAAAGAAATTGTTAATGAATACGCAAAAGAACTTAAGGCAAATTGGAATGAATTGGCTGGATAAAGATAAAGAGTACATTTGGCACCCTTTCACGCCTTTACTTGGCGTTGCAGATCCCCTC
This sequence comes from Fulvivirga marina, assembly GCF_016775155.1. Classification (GTDB taxonomy): domain Bacteria; phylum Bacteroidota; class Bacteroidia; order Cytophagales; family Cyclobacteriaceae; genus Fulvivirga; species Fulvivirga marina. The sequence continues at coordinate 354,168 of NZ_JAEUGD010000058.1, forward strand.
TGCGTAACATCAGCCAGCGGCGTGTATCTCCACACCGAGGATGGCAGGAAAATCATCGATGCTAATTCTTCCTGGTGGGTCAATATCCACGGCCATGCTCACCCATTTATTGCGGAAAAAGTTTCTGAGCAGGCCAAGACACTAGAACATGTAATTTTTGCAGGTTTCACTCATAAACCAGCCATAAGCCTTGCCGAAAACCTTCTATCTATTTTACCTAAAAATCAGTCAAAAATCTTCTATTCAGACAATGGCAGTACTTCAATTGAAGTTGCATTAAAGATGGCTTTTCAGTTTTGGTATAACCAAGGGCTTAATAAAAAAAGAGTAATTGCCATTGATGGAGCTTATCACGGAGATACATTCGGCTCCATGTCTGTAGGAGAACGAAGTGATTTCACCAAACCGTTTACTGAACACCTTTTTGAAGTAGAGTTTGTGGACTTTCCTACAGAAGCAAATAAAGCTTCGGTACTTGAAAGGTTCAAAAATTTGATAGACTCAAATGAGTTTGCCTCATTCATCTTTGAACCTATCATACAGGGAGCCTCCGGGATGCGTATTTATGACGCCACTCTTCTTGACCAAATGATACAGTACGCGCAGAACAACAGTGTAATATGTATTGCGGACGAAGTGATGACTGGTTTTGGAAGAACAGGAAAGTTATTCGCTTCAGATTATTTAAAATATAAGCCGGATATCATCTGCCTTTCCAAAGGACTAACCGGAGGAACTATGGCTCTTGGTGTAACATCATGTACCAATGCAATTGTTGATGCTTATATGTCTAAAGACTTGTATAAAACATTCCTGCATGGCCACTCTTTTACAGCCAATCCAATTGCCTGTGCCTCTGCAAATGCCAGCTTTGAACTTCTGATGAAGCAAGAATGTCAGGATAATATCCAGCGTATTACAAGCCAACATGAACGTTTTAAGCAAAAACATGAACATACGTCTAAGTTAAAAGACATACGTTCCTTAGGAACCATATTGGCCATTGAATTTGAGACTGAGAATGACAGCTCTTATTTCAGCGAAATGAGGAATCAGTTATACCCGTTCTTTCTGGAACGAAATATATTGCTAAGACCTCTAGGCAACCTTATTTATATTATTCCTCCCTATGTTATAAGCAATGACGAGCTCGAAAAAGTTTATGCTGCAATTGAAGAGTTTTTTACTTCTCTTTAGCTTTTTGATTTTTTAGAAGTCAAAAAGTCCTCAACTGTCTTTTTAAGCTCAGTAGTACTCTTAGTATACTCAGGTGAATTCCCCTTTTTCTCAGGAAAAGTCTCTACGTGCAACGTTTGAGTTGGGAATGCAAAATTCACTCCTATTCGTTCCGCCAACCTGATGATATCAAGTAGTATCTCATGTCTTGCTCTCAGTTCTTCAGTCCACGTAGGTACCTGAAAAAATATGTAAAACAATACATTCAACGATGAGTCTCCCATATCATTCAAATGGATTTCATAATAATCCTTTCTCGTAAATGGGTGGTTTTTTACTATTTGTTTTAGACCATCAACGAATATCTCAATAAGGTCAGGAGGTGTATCATAGGTTAAAGCAATTGTTGTCATAAACCTGCGGTATACACGCAAACCATGGTTATCAATCATCTGATTAGTAATGACTCCATTAGGAATATACATTAAAGAATTTCTGAATGTTCTTATTCTAGTTGAACGAAAGCCAACTTCTTCAACAGATCCGTCCACATCTCCTGAAGTTATCCAATCACCAACCTGAAAGGGTCTATCCACAAATATCATCAATGATCCGAAGAAGTTCTTTATCGTATCTTGAGCGGCCAATGCAAACGCTAAACCACCAATAGATAACCCAGCTATCAATCCCGTTATATCAAATTCTAGATTATCAAGAATAAATAACCCCCCTACCACAACTACAAAGGTCTTCAACACTTTCCTCAACAAGGGTACAAGTTGATCATCAAGGGTACTCTCTGTCTTATCTGCCAGTTTACTCAGGTAGATACTTATTATATCTACAAGCCTATAAAAAAACACAATAGCAAAGACCGGCCAAACCGCCCTCAGCGTGAGTATAACATACTCACTCATAGTGATCGGCAGCTGTAAAACCGGCACTAAAATAATAAGGAATGGAAATATCACTAAAAAGCTAATAGGTTTAGCAATAGGTATGACCACTTCATCTGCCAGCTTTTGGTAACCTAACTTCAAGAGCAGTTGTATAATTAGCTTTTCAAAAATGAAGGTAAATAACTTATGCAGCAGGAATGACAAAAGAATTAGAATAAGTACACCTATTAGCTGCCAGACATAAAGTCCTAAGACCTTAGTTGTACCCAGTGAAGGTAAGAGCTTCAAAAGCTTATCCGTACCAAAAGGGTACACCTCTTTATGCCATTTGGGTATATTTTTAATGGTTTTACCTGAGAAGTACCATCTCTTACCTACTTTTTCAACATAAAGATCAGGATACTGCTTCGTTAAATAATATCGCCGCTTATTTGTAACCGTATCCACATAGTCACTCTTCCTGGGAACTTCATCCAAATTGATCATAATCCCCCTACCATCCAATACCTGTTTAAGCATGATAGCCAAGTCCTCAGCCCTGTCTCCTTCCACATGTTCAGGGTGAAGTGATCTAGCTGCTATAGCTGCATGATAGTTATCATCTTGTAGATAGCCTAAGTGTGTAAGGATCGTATGATAGGGAGTGGCTAAGCTATACTCTAGGGTATCAGTGGAGCCTTTTTGAGCATACACTGAATTAAAAACAAGAAAAATCAATAAGCAAAAAGTAGTCGAAATTTTCATCTCAGATGGTTAGAATGTTATCAATTTAAATGTATCTCCGGAAATAGTATATACATGATACTTTTTGGTAGAATCAAAATAAATAAGTGCTATCTCCTGTTCACTATCAAAAGGCCTTGAGTTAACTAGTTGTCCCTCTTTGTTATAAATATAAGTGAAGCTCTGCGTTACATCTGTTACAGCGTAAATTTTGTGATCTGAACTTAAGTCATAGTACTGAACATTCAAGTGGTCTGAGCTTAGGTAATCTTTGGCCAAAATCTCCTCGTTGTCAGGTGCAAGCAAAACAAGCCTGGCCATATCCTGCCTTGAGATTATATAGTGCTTACCCAATGCATCAGGAATAAGTTGAAACCTTGTATCCTTTGTAGGCTTGTAAAGTTGCTCCGTACTTAGAACTTTTCCATTCAGATTAAAATGTATTAGCCTTCCCTCCCTACTAAGTATAGTAATTACAGTTTTATCAAGATCTGATCCCATATTAATAAAAGGGCTGGTCTTAATACGAGCATCAAGTTGTAGAGGAAATCCTGGCATCATCTCCCCTCTTCGATTCATGGCATTTACTATACCATCTTGCTGAATAGCCACCATACAATCCTTTCCCCTAACCCGGATGTGAAAAGGTGCTGAGGCCAATTTACCTGTAAGTACTCTAGGGTTCCAACCTTCCAGACTTACACCTTCCTTATTATACAGAAAAAGATTTCCACGCTCATCTGCAAGGAAAAACCTGTACCTTTTACTCTTGTCATAATCAACCACTGATGCAAACTTAAGATTGGCGTCAACTGCCACCGGGTATCCATCAATATAATTTCCCAACCTGTCTATGATATGCAAAGCAGATCTTGTCGCAAAGAAATACTGAAGCTTTCCGTTTTTATAGTAATCAATTTGCTCAATATCTGATATCATGGGTTGTCCCAATGAATCGCTCCACTGCACACTTCCATCCTGGGAGATTAATGTAAAGTTATAAGCAGAATCTTGTACGGCAACCTCGAGGTTTCCATTCACATGATTTTTCACCACATAGGGCTTCGTAATGACTTTATTATTCAATGTCGCACTTTTAAGTGCCTCATATGATTGCTTCTCCTTAATAACAAGCTGCTCTTCGTATTGAATAGCCACACTCGTATAAAAGCTTTCATCCAATTTACTAAACTGGATAGACCCCAGGTCAAATCCTTTAATTTGATTCGCGTATTTAAGTGCAAAATTCTTCCATTCCGGATCTAACTCGTTAATAAGATTTTCCCAAATACGTCTGGTATTGAAAGTAACGGACACATTTGATTCTTCCAGATTACTTTCTAAAAATTTATTGAATACTACTGAGCGTCCCCATGTATTTTCATTTTCAATATCCTCTATAAGACTCTTTAGAGTTAACATACTGTTACCTATAACAATGTAGTCGCCCAAAAGCATGAAGTAACATTCTTCAAACCCACCGAATAGTGGGCCAAAAGTAAATTTAGGAAAGTCACTAACCTGAAGCTCCCTAATTTCATAAGTCGAAAAGCGCTCCACATATACAGAGTCTCCATTAGCCTCAGCAAGGGATTCTGAAAAAGTATTGAATTGATTTAATGCCTCTTGAGCATCGCTCGCCTGTATAAAGACCAGTTTCTCCTCACCAGTGCCTCTAAAAGCTTCGAGTTTAACCAAAGCGAGGTTATTTTCAATCCAACTATACAGTTTTGAAAAAGTGAAACCATACTGCTGCTCAAACTTACTCCGCCTTGATAAAAAGCCAGGCTTATTGTTCTTCCAATAATTAACAAGTTCATTATTCCACTTACCTCCATCAGAAATTCCAAAGCGATAAACAGCCGAAGCTCTATTGGGTATATAATATTTAAGATCTCCCCTTACAGGTATTTGTGTGTTGAATGTAGATAAAAAATCAGACTTAGTATCATAACTAGTGAACCCATTCAACAAAACCCCTGTGTCAGAAATATCTAAGTCAAAAAAAGAAGCTTGCCCAAAAACTCCCAACTCCTTAAGTGATTTTCTGTGCTCGGCGCTCATAAAAGAACTCAGCCACAGCGAAGCGGTTTCCATATTAATATAAATGTTACCATCATCATTGGCCAGTTTAGGCATGTCGTACAGCTGAACATTATTTGCTTTAAAACCACTCTTATATCCGTCGTTCACCAAACGCACGACATCCTCGACCAAAAAAGATGTAAAACTTCCAATGAAAACATTTTTATTAATAAAATAAGTGAAGGTATGGTTATCAAGCGTTAGCTCAGAGATATTATAGTCCTGATAAATTCTTTCTGAAAACCGAACATCCGTATTATCCTTAAAGTAGTCTAACAATTTAGTGGCTACTCTTTGATTTTTTTCCAGACTAAAATCTATGTAAAAAATAAAATCAAAATCATTTTTCTTTGTAACATGCATTGATATTAGACTATTCTGCTGCAAAAGGCTTGCAACACTACCAGATTCAATACTGTCAAGAATTATAAGATCATTTTTAATATTTTCAAATGACTCTATTGATTTCAACGAATTCCATAACGAAGTTTCAAGCAGATCATTCCAAGACTCTACCACGTTTTTAGACTCAAACACTAACACTGCATTGTTAGGCACATTATTCCATAAACTTGTAGATTCACTGCCATACCATTTCTCATAGAAGAGATAACCTGCTATAAATAAGACTATTCCGATGGTTATTACTAATGCTGTTTTTCTCACAAAATTTGTTGTTTTCCGCAAAGTAATATAAAATGCCTTAAAAGCAGAAGAGAAATATATGTAAGGTCTATAAAACAAAAAACCCTGTTCATAATGAACAGGGTTTCATTGATAAAATCTGGCGACGACCTACTCTCCCACATGTTATTGCAGTACCATCGGCGCTGTAGGGCTTAACTTCTCTGTTCGGAATGGAAAGAGGTGGACCCCTACGCTGTAGTCACCATAAAATCTTTACCGGCTACTTTATAACCAGTTTAATATCTTGACATATTGTTGTGAAAGAATGACGGGCATAGGCCCTAGAGAAAGTTTACGGGTAATTAGTACTGCTCAGCTTTGACATCTCTGTCTTTACACCTGCAGCCTATCAACGTCATCGTCTATAACGTTCCTTATAAAGAAATCTCATCTTGAGGTGGGTTTCGTGCTTAGATGCTTTCAGCGCTTATCCCTTCCTGACATAGCTACCCGGCGGTGCAGTGGGCACTACAACCGGTACACCAGAGGTCAGTCCATCCCGGTCCTCTCGTACTAAGGACAGATCCTCTCAAATTTCTTACGCCCACAACAGATAGGGACCGAACTGTCTCACGACGTTCTGAACCCAGCTCGCGTGCCACTTTAATGGGCGAACAGCCCAACCCTTGGGACCTTCTCCAGCCCCAGGATGTGACGAGCCGACATCGAGGTGCCAAACCTCCCCGTCGATGTGAGCTCTTGGGGGAGATCAGCCTGTTATCCCCAGAGTACCTTTTATCCTTTGAGCGATGGCCCTTCCATGCGGAACCACCGGATCACTATACCCGACTTTCGTCCCTGCTCGGCTTGTTGGCCTCACAGTCAAGCTCCCTTATGCTATTGCGCTCTTCGCACGGTTACCAAGCGTGCTGAGGGAACCTTTGGAAGCCTCCGTTACTCTTTTGGAGGCGACCACCCCAGTCAAACTACCCACCAAACAATGTCTCCCATGGTTGGGATTAGGCATCACGTAAATGAAGGGTGGTATTTCAACA
>NZ_JAEUGD010000059.1 GCF_016775155.1 Fulvivirga marina
TGGCTCGTATTATTAAATGGCAGTGGTTACTCATCACAACCCACGCATATATTTCAAGGCCTTTTACCTTTTGACAATGCTTTAAACTGGCCAACAAAATATCTACATACTCAGGACGTGTAAATACATCTACCCACTGATGCACTGTAAATGTCACATAATGTACAGCCCCCTGATCTCGAACTACATATGCATATCCCATACTGCTAATTTAGCGTGCCACGTTGAAAACCCTACTAATCATTTTTTTATTATGTATGTGTGTCGCGTTGCAAACGCTACGATAAGGCTTCGACATTACAAATGTCGAAGAGCCAGGGGCTAGATGGGGCCGGCTTGCTTATAGCTGTTATTAGCGGTTCGGGCTTTTTTTCATTTGTCCGTAAAGTCATTTTTGTTCTGTCTAATGTAATCTACCAGAAATTGTTGCAAGTTTTCAGTCTGATAAAGTTCATAGAATTCACCTCCCTGTTTTTCAGAGCTCGTTGACCGATAGCTACTATGGTTTCTGCTAACTTCTTCCCCATGCCTGGAGCAGAACCCGAATGAGCTGGTAGGCAGTAGCTCTGAGTCCGGTTTTAGGAACTACAATAACCTTATCACACCTTAAAGGATACGAAAGTATGATGGGCTACTACTTGAAATTCAAACCCAAAATTCAATGAACCGCCGTATACGAGACCCGCACGTACGGTGGTCATACCTACATTTTATTCCGGTAGATAAATGTGAGAGGCGCACCGTGGGCTTATGGCTAACGGCCGTCTACTCATTTATGCTCTTTTCAAATTGATCAATTCTCCACCCCAGCTTTCATCGTACCCCAAAAGAGGTATCCACAAATACCCCCCTTTTACGGTAGAATTTCTATAAAACAATAGATCAACTTTGAAATGTAATCAAGAAACGAGATTCGATTGAGTAGCTATTATCAGTTTTTTGATTACAAAGGCAGGAACGGAAAAGCCTATATGAAATAATTAGAACTACTTAAAAAATAGAATTATGTCCAAAATAACTTGTTTCAAACAAACAACTAATCAAGTTTTCGAACTAGACACTAGCACAACTCTTGATAAGATAAGAACAACACTAACATCTGCAGGTTTTATGCCTCCTGATGATGAAGCTCAAAACATTGGTTACCGATTTGTCGCGTATCAAGCCAAAGACACCAGGAACCTTGATGATTGTTTAATTGCAAAAAGCGTTGAGCATCTAGTCCCTTTGAGTGGGGTTTTGGGACCAGCTCAACAGCTCATTATAACTAATGAATTTGCTACGTCTAAACCAGATTTAATGGGGATTGGCGTTGATTGGTGGTTCAATAGATATGTTGGAGCTCAGGTTACATTGAATCAGACTGATGCCAGCGCAATTGAGCAAAATCAAAAGATAGGGGCATTTCCTCCTTTGATGCTTACTAACGTAATACCTACAAGTAAAAATGTAACTGGAATCTATGATAACGTTTGCGTTTGTGTTGATGGTACCGTGGTGGATATGAGTCTTAGCTCTTGGGGGGCAGCAGGATATGCAGAATACATTGGTGCAGATTCAGGAGAACCAGTTGTAGATGGCTTGTTTTTACCCTACAATCAGAATGCCATTAACAGCTACTGTACTGGGGCACCATTTAGAAGATGGGCTGGTAACCCTCCTACCACAATTCAAATACAAGGTACGGATGAAGTAAGTATAGCACCCGGTAAAACTTTGTCATATCAAAGAGTAACCTTCAAAACAGCTCGAATAACTCATTGGAGCAGAGGGTCAGAAAGCGTAACTAGTAATGCTACTCCACCACCTTTGAATGCTCCGACAGAAATGGCCTTATTTGAAAATGGGCCAATGATGGCGATGGCTCATGAAACAGCTGCCTCGAATCAAAGGCAAATAGCTGATGCTAAGAAAGGCGCCGTAGTGGTACCCGGAAATGGTATAAAACCGGGAACTCCTACTCATGGAGGTAGTTCAAATCAACAATTTGGTAAGCCTATTTCAGTAACTGTAGATCCTTGGACCGATGCACTTGGGGAAGTGGTGGTTTATTTCTTCGTGTTTAAGAGTCACGCAGACGCTGTCGCCACTATTAATGGAATAAATGCTCCAGATCCCAATATCTGGAACTAATTGGAACCAATTAATTACAATTAAAGAAAAGAACAAAAAATGAAACTTATTACTGTAAATAACACGAACAGTGGCGCTGATAAAAGCGTCGAATTAGACATTAATGCAAAGCTTAGTGATACCAGAAAAACCCTTGAGAATTTAGGGTTAATGTCGCAAGAAGACTTCTTTCTTGAGAATGGCAAAACTGAAATTGAAAAACCTCAAGAACCACAAATTCCTCTATCGGAGGTAGTTTATGACGGGAAGTTGACCGTTGGAAGCCCTCAGCTCCCAGGAGGAAATGCTGTGGATCGTTACAACCAAATGTCAGTTGCAGAGAAAAATGCACTATTCTCAAATATTCAAATCTTTAGAGGCTTGACAGTTACTCAAGAGTTAGGCTTTGGGAAAACATTCAAAGATTTATACTATTGGAAAGACGGTAACATGCCAGCCGCAAACAACCCTCGTATCCTTACAGAGGTGGATTACTCGTATACCTTCAATAAGGTTACATCAATGCTTACCACTTTTGGATCTGATTCAGGATCTATCTCTTTTGAAAGTCCGTATGCTAGTGCAGAAGCTAACTTCAAATATGAGCAGGAACATTCAACTTCATCTGAAGAGGTGACTGAATATTTGAATGCTCGATTTATAGTAAGGAAGGTGGAATTGGATGTCGCTATGAACTCTCTCTCGGTGAATCCTGAATTCATCCACGCTATCGAAGAAGCAGTTAAGAATTGCGATCCAAATAATAACTCTCAAGGAATGCAGGGATACTCAAATCTTTTAGAAGTTCTTAATGAGTGGGGTTATTACGTTCCTTTAACGTTTACCCTAGGTGGTGTACTTTACTCTAGTGATACAACAAAGATCACTGAGTTTAGCGATGCAGAATCTAAAAAAGAGGAGTTTGGTGGATCATTTAAAGCTGCATTTGATGGTATCGGTGGTGGTGGCTCCTATCAGCATGCACAGGGATCAAGTTCTAAAACAACATCCTCCAGTAAATTTCAGGATATCACCATTGATCAGGTTGGCGGAGCAGCTGGATCAACTAACGACTATAATACTTGGGCAAAATCGTTAGATCAGGCAATAAACTGGAATCTTGCATCTGCTTCTAAGCTTTTACCAAGTTTGGTGCTGGTTAGCTTAGGAGATGAAAATGCAAAAAATGCTTTAAACACATGTTTGAGTTTACTCAATGGTTACAATTCTGTAGGTTCCCTTCAGTACCTGCAACCTTATCTGAATATGGGGGATTACTCAAGTGTGGTTTCATCTATTCTTAATCCTTTTGGTTAATCACGGACGGGACAAATTCATGTATTTAAAAGGTGTTCATTAGGAGCACCTTTTCTCTCGTCTCGCACATAGCCAAGCCTTGATTTAAATTTAAAACTTGTGGCGGACTTTCCAATCCCCACAAAACTATCCTGACCAATGAAATCCCATTCATTCATAGCATATGTTAGCAGAATTTTTTAGTTGACCAATTCCCTAAGTTCTTTGGCAATATCAGAAATACTCATTATTGACGAATTTAAGGCTACTTTGTCGGCCAGGGTTGGGCTGTATTGAATCACTTCATCTTTAGACACTTTATGCCAAATAGGAAGAATTACTTTTACTCCATTCATTTCCTTCGTGACAAGCCCATCTAGTTCATATTGAGTCCAGTTTTTGTTGAAAAATGCAGTTGACAAAACTACTATTCCATATTTCGAGTTCTTTAGTCCTTCATCGATTGATCTTCTTAGGCTGTCCCCGATTTTAAGCTGGAATTCATCATACCAAATTGAAAGACCTAAATCTGATAATCGGTCAGCAAGAAGCCTGACAAAGCCCTCTTTATCCTCTGATGCATGAGAAATGAAAAAATCATATTTTTTCTGGCTGGTAATTGTTTTGTTGATATTAATATCGGTTGAAAGAGACTTTTGTTTTTGAAGCTCGTAGGTGATTTGTCGGTGGTGATTTAGTTCCTCTTGGCGTCTCCTTTTATCAGCTTGTTCCGTTTTTGTTCTTTCTGATCTCAAGTCTCTATCAAGCTGCTGTTGATACTTTAGCTCTTGTGATTTTTTATCTGCGATTTTTTTAGTCAGATCAGCTTTAGTTTTGGCAATCTTGGCTAGATCACCCTGAATTCTAATCATTTGACTTTGTTTTGACTTTAGAGAACTGAGGCTAGTGTTCTTAGTTATTGACTTGTCAATCAGGTTTATCTGTTTAGTCTTGTCAAGTTCTTTTTTGGATTCGTCTGCTAGTTTCTTTTCTAACCCAGCAATATCCTTTCCAATCCGCGCAATATTGTCTTGATTAGTTTTTATACTCATGGGATAAACTATTTTAGCTAGTGATGATTAGCGAAAGTTTTAATAAAGTGTGTCAAAACCTTTTTCAGTTAATTCCAAAGTTTGAGGGTTGTTATCATGGTATATTAAATATCCTTGTTCTACAAGTTTGTTTGCGGCTTCATTAAATCGTTCAGCTTCCACAGGGTTTAGTTTTTGCAGAATTTTAAAGTTTAAGTTCTTCATCATGATTTGATGTCCAGCTCGAGAGTTTTGGTTTTCAAACTCATGCATAATTATGGTCTCGATTTCTTCTACAGATTTACTATTCGAGTAGAGTTGTTTGAACCCTTCCTCAGTTAGCCTTAAGCACTCTGGTCCATTAGTCCCATCTTAATAAGCAACAAAACCTTTGTCAATTAACCTATTAATTGAAGGTTCAATTTCATCTTTTTGTTTCGGATTTAGCATTCTAAATAAACTATGATTCAAGTTGCGCATCATTAAGACATGACTTGGTTTTGAATTGGTCTTTTCAAATTCTGCCATTATTAAATCTTCCATGGTTCTTTAGGGCTTCGATTATGAGTTGCGGTATTTCTGCTAACATCTATACCGACCTCAAGCGTTTACAAATGACTATAATCGGATATAACAAGCACTTTAATTTAATCAATTTGCTCAACAATGTCCTCAAAACTTTCCCAACAGCACAATCTACTTTCCGAAAGTCATTTTTACGCTTCCAAGCGGAATTTAAAGCAAATCATTACCAATGACTTTGTCAATACCCAACCTTGGGTATATTGAGGGAAAAATTAGGGTTAAGATAGAAATTCTGCTAAGATTGAGGGGATCCCGGAACTCCGCTACACTTCTTCCGGGAAGGCGAAACGCCTAAAAGTAAAAAAGCAGAGTTAAAACTTCGCTCTCGCTCTGTTTCTCGCTCTGTTTCTCGCTCTGCTTTTGTAGCCCGTGGGAGGACCGACCGTTAAGAAATAATCCGGTGGATTATTTTAGAGAGGGGCCAGCCTGCAGGGTGAGTTGTGGGAGCGTGGGCGTTCGATTCCCCATAAATAAAAAAAGGCCTGAATCTACAGATTCAAGCCTTTTATTTGTAGCCCCTCGCGGACAAATATCGAACCTTTTACTGGCTGATTTGGCTGCAATCAAGGTTTTTGAAAAAGTGGCATTGTAAATGACTGGAAAGATAGAGCCCATGCGGACGTATTGCGTTATTTCAATCCAAACTAATGGATACGTATCCTTTTCTATTTGGAGGTTAGGAGTCTATTTAATGTGTCTTGAACCTTAGTTAAAGCTGCCTCAACTTGCTTTTTAGAGTACTTGAATTCTCCTCCATGAGCTGCGTCATTTCTCATTTTTGCAAGTGCTTCTAATTCTGTAGCTTCAGGAAAGATGATAGTCAATTGCTAGTCCAAGAGAGTATTCATCTTTAGCAGATTTCAGAATACCTAGTGCAGCTCCTATATTCATCTTTTGACCAGGCCCACCAATAACCCAAATTTCAAATTGTTTAACGAAACGATTAGTAGATACAGACAATTTATCCAAAATGTTCAAACAACTAGTTGACCACCGTGTAAATGAAACAATATCCTCAATTATTCCCTTTTCATTTGCCCTAAATTCCTCCCAAAGTCTTTCTCCCTCTGAAATTAAAGAAGATAACCGTTCATGCACAGTTTCATTTATATAAGTCTTTTTATCCATCTAACTCAAATTCTCCTGAAATTGTCTCAATAACGACCAGATAGCGTTTGTGGCCTATTTGGTTATGAATAGCGGTGAAGGTAGTGAATCTGTCGGAGCGAAACAATAACTGGAGAGTAATGAAAAACACAAAGTAAAATGCCCAACAAGATGCAAGGAGCACAACGCCAGGAAGTATCTGGCGGTAAATTCATGGGAAAGTCCCGTTAAAGTAGGCATAAAGCAACGAGACCATTTGTGCTATTGTTTGTTACTTTCGTTTCAGGGTTCAAAAGATTCCTGATTGGGTTGTTAGCCACCAAACCAATAGACCAACTGCAACACCGATGAATATCTTCTTAATTGTTGTCACTATAGCAGTTGCTGTCGCTTTTGCAGTTTTAGGAGATGAGGATTTCAAGTGAGTTAACCCGTCCAGAGATATGGAAAATCTGTTGTCTACTGACTCAAAAATGTTTCCACTGTCCATAGTGACTGAATCCTTCACAAGTTTCTTTTTGTTCACGAGTCCCTTGTTCAGGAGTTCGTCCAAAAGGTCATATGTGGTTCGTATCTGGTCGGAGGTTACCCGCTTGGACTTGAAGAGTTTGTTAGCCAATTCATACTCGTTCAAAGAGTCCTCTGATTTGAGGGTTCGTAAGACATTCGTGTACATTTTCTCTTTATCCATTATCAAGATTTAAAAAAGGTAACGTTTGGCTATTTGCAGTGACTGGTTTTGAATCATCTTTGTCCACCGTCATGAAGGTAATAACGAAGATAAAACTTTATACTTACACATCAACCAGCCATTGCAAATAGCTGCTGTAATGTACACCTGTAGAAACTTTTTCCCTGGACGTTTTTCGACTGCTGACAATGTCGAATGACGTTTGGTACTTAGTTAGTCTCAATTATATACACAAACTCTTTTACAAATTTCACTTGGTCTGAAAGTACCTTGTTTGCTAACATATTTGATGTCGGGACAGCCACTTTATTTTTGACTGATTGAATTAAGGTCAATAGATAATTGGTTTTAATCGCGTAGGAAGCATTTTCAGCCAAGGCATGTTTTGCATTTATTATTCCAACTACATTTCCTTTAGAATCAAACAATGGTCCGCCACTATTACCTGGTTGAACAGGAACACTTATTTGATATGCGGTAACATCTCCTTGGAATCCCGTCTTTGAACTAATTATTCCATTAGTCAACTTGACTTCGTCACCCATAGTTGCCCGTAATGGATAACCAAGTGCAAATACAGACGCACCAACATCCGCTATGTTGTTATCTATTTTATATGGAAGGATACCAAGTGTTGTGAAATTTGAGTCTTCAATTTTTATGATGGCGAGATCGTTGTTCCTGTCTTCAATAACAACCTTCGCTTCATATGTTTTCGAGAAATCACCTTTTACTCCTCTTACTTTGATTTTTTTACCTTGTATTACGTGATGATTAGTCGCAATGTATCCGTCTTGTGATATTGCAAAACCTGTCCCTGATGTTAAAACTGAATTTCCTGAACTGAAATCACTTGATGTCGTTGGATATAATTTTAAAAATAACTGATCCTCACCTCCACCACTTTGAGTGACCTTCATAACGCCCTTGTCGAATGAAATGTACTGATCTTTATTTACAGTTTTATCGCTCATATACCACTTAGATTTGAACAGATTATGACTGGCAGTTCTCAATACCCGAGCTTTTATATCACCTGTCCTCCAAATTGGATTAGAAGCACCAGACAGGTAGATTAAGTCATAGTTCTCAGCATTCTTTTTTAATGCGAGGCGATACTTGGTATTGTTGTATGTCGTTGTACTTTCATAAATCCCCTCAACCAAATCCAAACCACTCTTTTCCCATTCACTTTTCAAAGTGAACTCACTCCAGTTTGTTTTCGGTGTCATGTCTGGGTTTCTTACCTTTATGCGAACCCATTCAAAGCCACCGTCAATAAGCTCCATTATTAAAATCTCCTCTACACCTGGAGAGAGCGGTGCAAAGCGCATCCAAAAATGAAATTTCTGTGTTTCGTCCTTCGATTTAATACCATATTTGGTATCCAGTTGCAAACCTTCGAGCTCGCGTATCAAGTTATGTCCACCCATTTCTAAAAATTGATTTTGAGATGCTTTTCTTTTGTCGGCAACGTCTCGCCAGATTGCAAGATATGATGGATCGGTTGAAGCTGGTGTAGGAATCTCCAAATCGAGATTCCTCAAGTCTGAAACTAAAGCGGCAGAGCTATATGGAATCAATATTGTCCATTTACTTATTTGAATCCAAGGGTTACCTTTCTTCTGTGCGTCCACCTCAACCAATACTCTTGTGTAGTCCTTGTCGACAATAACTTTCGATATTCTACATATACCACAATTTGTTGAACCCACGCTTGGGTTCTCGGTAGTAAATGGCTGTCCTAATACAGAGCCAGATAGAAAGATGAGCAATAGTGCTAATGGTTTCATGACATTATATTTTTTAGAAGTACACTCTCTTATAGTTGGCTTTGTAAGCTGTAGTAATATTCAACAATGTGTCTGGAGATGTTTCTCTTTTCATTTCCTCCAATGTGACTTCCTCCTCTGTAACCGGGTCAACAACTTTAACGAATGATACCTCACCGTCTTCTTTCTCATTAAATACATATCTCAATGTTCTCCTTACTTGAGTTAGTTGGTCGGTTTCAATATAAAATGACTTCATAACTTATCATTTACTTATCAGGTTGTTTTATTGTCGCGCTGGATTAAGCGGCAAGCAAATGTGCAGAGGTCTTCGAAGCACGGAATTGTTCCACTGCATTGTGCATAGCATTTAAAATATGTAACGTTGTACATATACAACAAACTTTTTACAGATGACTATAAACGGATATAACGCTTTAATCCAAACTAGTCACTCCACATCTCCAAAGCTTCCCCAAGCTAGTAAATACTGAATAACTTTCAATACCCAACCTTGGGTATATTGATAGAAAAAGTCAATAAAATTCGGACAACCCATACGAGGAAATCTAACCCCATAATTTACTTGTTACCAAATACTTACGAATAAAAAGGAAAATTAGCGCTGTTTTTAGAGAGGAACTATCGAAATGCGATATATGCTATAATAAACTGAATACCAATAACTTAAAATTAAAAAAGCCGACTATCTTGAGATAATCGGCTTTTCGTAGCCCCTAGCGGACAAATATCGAACCTTTTACTGGCTGATTTGGCTGCAATTGAGGTTTTTGAAAAGGTGGCATGGTAAGTGTTAAAGAATTTTCACCTAACGCTTGGCTAAACTGCGTTTTAATGCAGTTTAGGTTTTGTTATGCTCTTTTTTCTTTAATTCTCGTTCATTAATAATAAAGACACCACCTGTTGCTCTGATCCAATCATTAGCTACTGATGTCACTTCCAAAATTGCTTGAGTAACTGTGTTTAAATATTCAGTTTTTATAGTTATTAAATTTAGCATTTCATTTTCTGAAATATTTTCAAAATCCCCACTGTCTCTTACAATTCCTTCATTCTTTTTTGTTTTTTCGAGCAAAATATATCCATTGTCTGGATTATTTGGATTCATCTTCTTCCCAGAAACAACAATATATTTATTTGTCATTTCTGAATTTTTGAAAACCTCTTTAGATGTAAAAAGTTTTGAAAGTTTTTTTAGCTCCATAATGAATTGAGCAAGTATGTTTTTCTCTTTTTCATTGAAGAAGTGCATGTTTGAATCATCATTAAAGAATTCTTTGAAATCTGAGATATTCAAATTGTGATTCTTGTACAGCTGAAAGCCTAAAAATTCTTTTTCTTCCAATTCAGAAATCAACTCTTCTTTTGTGATGTGTAGTAGACGGTTATATTCATATTTCTTTATGTTTTCAGGATGGTCGAAATATAGTATCTTAAGTATATCAAATAGAATGGCTTGAATTCCTAAGTCTACCTCTCTTTTAATTGATTTATAATACTTTTTGTTACTAAGCTTATTGTCAATTATTCCTTGAATACTATTTGTTAAGGACTTTATGAATGATTCCTTATTGATTTGTTTATCAACTTTAGTATGAAAGGTAATTGGCTTTCTGTTTCGAATGTCAAAAGGAAGATTTTCAATAAGTCCGTAATCTGAATTAAAAACACAAATAGTTTTTTCCCAGCCAATCTTGCTACATGCATAACCTAATTCGATTAACACATTGGGATTGGGGGTTTTTCGAGTATTTACCTCCTTATTAATGATGGAAATATCAGCCACAAAAATATCGCAGCTATCAATTTTGCTGAAAATGCTACTTACAAGATCAGGGGTTCCTTCATCATCCCTACTATCACTTTCTATAGAGAATTCTGAAATAATCTCATTGTTTTTATATACTTCTTTTAATGCCTTTTCTAGACAGCTGTTAATAAACCCTCTATTAGAGTTATTCGGAAGATCAGACTGCCATGAGTAAAAGGTCTTAAGTTTCATGCAAGTTTGTTTCAGTTGAGCATAACATCTATATAACAGTATGCTTGTTATTTCACATATAGCTATTCACACGCTATAACCTGAACAGCAAATACTTAACCGATCAGAAACGTTTACAAACTACAAAAATCGGGTATAACAAGCGTTTAATTTAATCCATTCCTCAACAACTGCCGCAAAAACTTTCCTAACCTCACGATCTACTTTCCCAAAGCTGTTTTTACGTTTGCGAGCCGCTTAGTATTAAGATTTGATATTTTTTGATTAAATAAATGTAATTCAGATTTATATGTTTCTAAGGATTTATTTATTTCCAATCTATAAGCTTCCTGTTTAATATCTAATTGTTTTTCATAATAGGAAATGCTTTTCTTAAAAAAGCTTTCTATTAATGCTTTAGTTGAGAATGCTATTATACCAGCTAATCCCAAATCTGTTACTATTTGATTTATATCCATTTATCTACATTAAGAACTTTTTTATTAGTAATACTAAATCTAATCAATGACATATAACTTTGTCAATACCCAACCTTGGGTATATTGAGGGGAAAAGTCAGTAATATTAAGTCAACCCATACGAGGAAATCGAACCACACAATTATCTGAATTTCAGCAGATTATAAAATTAAGAAGATATATTGCAATTTTTAGACAAGAATTATCGAAACGAGAATCAAGAGTTAATTTGCTGATTCTAAGATATTTATAATCAAAAAAGCCGATTATCGAATGATAATCGGCCTTTCGTAGCCCGTAGGGGAATCGAACCCCTGTTACCAGGATGAAAACCTGGCGT
This sequence comes from Fulvivirga marina, assembly GCF_016775155.1. GTDB lineage: Bacteria > Bacteroidota > Bacteroidia > Cytophagales > Cyclobacteriaceae > Fulvivirga > Fulvivirga marina. The sequence goes on from NZ_JAEUGD010000059.1 coordinate 11,416, forward strand.
CCTAACCCCTAGACGAACGGGCCATTTCGTTAATGGAGGTGCAAATATAATGGGCCGGATTTTAAAAACAAGGGGGCAGCATATTTTTTTATTATTTTTTTTATGGAACGGCCTCTAGCTCGTCTTCATGCACTTTTCCAGGTACCTTCATAGTATGAACCGACTCTGTACCGAGTTCTGCCTGCCCTTTCTTATATTTAGATGCCTTCATGGATAGGTTATAAATGGGCATGGCTCCCAAGGTGGTGACAATGGCCATCAGCACGAGGATTGAAAACAGGTCTTGCGTAATCACTCCATAAAGCAGACCGATATTAGCAATCAGCAACTCCATCAAACCCCTTGAGTTAATCAAACCGCCTATGGCTGATGACTCTCTCCATGAATACCCAGAGGCTTTCATGGTTACGGCACACACACCATACTTCCCTACAATAGAAAATAATAAAATGATTAGCCCTGGTAATATAATCGTCGTATTCTGAAACACGAGCAGGTTAGTGCTAAGGCCTGAGTAGGCAAAGAAAATAGGCAGGAACATCACAATGGTGATGTCCTTCAGCTTAACAGTCAATGTTTCAATAAGTCCGGCAGTGCGTGGGATGGCTAACCCTAACACAAACCCTCCAAATACAGAGTAAAGACCAATAACATCTGTAGCCAGTGCTGCTGCCAGCAGTAAAATGAGTATAAAGGCAAAGTGTGCCTGGCTGAGTTCTCCGTTTTTCTCAGTAGTCTTTGCCACACGTTTCAATATAGGTTTCACTATACCAAAAACTACTAATACAAATAAAAAGGCTCCTCCAAGGGTAACGAAGCCTCCACTGTAGCTTTGGCTAATGGCCATAGCGGTAACAAACGAAAGAAGAATCCAGCTGATGACATCCTGCACACTTGCTGCCAGCAACGATAGGGCTCCTATTTTTGAGTTGATAAGCTTTTTTTCGTGTAATATCCTGGCGAGCATGGGAAAAGCGGTGATGGCAAGTGCCGTACCCATATAGATTCCAAAGGTGCTCAGGCTTATGCCTTCCATAGCCAGTGTATCATGATACATTATAGCGGCCAGCACGCCCAGTCCGAAAGGGAAAAGTGTACCGGTAAGTGACAGTGCCCCGGCCTGCTTTATGGTGGATTTCTTAAAGAGCTTATAATCGATCTCTGCCCCCACCAGAAACATATAGATGGATAGCCCCAGGTTACAGAGCACAAAAAGTATAGGCATCACTTCTTCATTGAAAAGGCTTGCTGACAACTCAGGAAAGTAGTTTCCAAACAAGGTTGGTCCCAGCAACACGCCGGAGATCATCTCCCCTACCACTCTGGGTTGACCAATGAAAGTAATCAATTTGCCACAAATCTGGGCTGCCATCATAATAACGATAACGGCAATGGTAACAGCAACGAATAATTCGAGGTTGTTCATACAAATACGATTATAAATAGGTGATTAGGCTTTCTTTACAAACGCGATTTATGATTGTTGTAATCTTTTCTTGCTCACTGATCAGGAAAAAATGACCTCCTTCCAAGTAATGTAACTGGAAATTAGCCTGAGTATATTGGCTCCATCCATAACACTGCTCCTCGGTCAGGTCATCTTCTTTGCCAAAAAACAGGGTTATATCGCAGGTCAGAGGGGTAATTTCGGCGCTATGGGTGTAGTTTTCTATCAGTTTGAGATCATTCCTCAACAGGGGAAGAAACAGATTCATGAGTTCAGGGTATTTAAAAAATTCAGGAGAGGTACCTCCCAGGGCTATAACCTTACACTTTAACTCATCCGTTGACATTAAATGGTATTTCTTTTTATCAGTTCTGGTTACATGTGGAGCTTCCCTTCCCGATATAATCAGGTTCAACGGATCGGGAAGACCGTTTTGTTTTATTTTTTGAGCAACTTCATAGGCTACCACTCCTCCGAGGCTATGCCCAAACAACAAGTAAGGTTCATGCTCAATCTCCTTTGCTATTTGTTCATACACATCATTGATCATGGCATCTATATTATCGTAAAGAGGGTCTGCAATTCGCTTTCCTCTTCCTGCCAACTCTATGGGGCGCAACTCAATATAAGGCTCAAGGTAGTCTTTCCATTGATTATAAAGCACGGCTGAGCCTCCTGCATATGGGAGACAAAACAATTTTATCTTATTCATCATCATCAAGTACGTTGATTAGAAATACTACAGATATTTTTCACGAGAGTTATAAGCTTCCAACTACTCTAATCTCTCCAGGTCATTACTTTAACAGAGGAAAAAACCACCTGCCTATGTCAGTATGGGACTACCAGTGCCTTTTGCTTTGTCGTTAGCAAGTGATTCCCGGATCAGCGCTTTGGCCAGTACCTCCGAGGAGTCTACCAAAACAATATCGTTGGGAGTAACATAGGGTGCTACTAATGACAACTCTGTACAACCAAGTATAACAGCTTCTGCCTTTGCATTGGCAAAGTAATTCAAAGCCTCCCTCATCAGCTGTTTGGCATCGAAAGTGACCTTGTCCGGGTTGGCCTTTAGACCTATATTTTCATCATAGATCATTCTATGGATCACATCATTCTGAAATTGCTCATCGGGCAGAATGACCTCAAAGCCATACCCTTCAAGCAAATGCTTATACACTTCAGACCTATAAGTCCCGTTGGTGCTCATTACCCCTACCCTGCGTACATGTAAATGGTTTGATTTAATGTACCTGCAGGTCTCTTTAGGCATGTTTAAAAGTGATACCTGGCTGTTCATTTTACTAAGCTCGTCTAAAATCACACTATAAATTTCTCGTGCGTAAGAGGTATTGCAGGCAATACCTACCACCTTCGCCCCAGCCTGTTCCAGGTTCAGTATTACCCTGGCTATGTTATAAGCAGGGTTTGGGCGCAACGGGTCATCCAGGAAGGCTGTTCTATCAGCGATATGCCTGGGGAATGACATCAAAACTACGGACAGGTGATCCTGGTCTTTAGCAGCCTTAGTATAGCGCAGTATGTAATCATACATGGCCAGGCCAGCCTGGGGGCCTACCCCCCCGACTATGCCAATTACATTATCTTGCTCCAGATCCATTACTCAGTCATTGATACAAGTACACGACGCTCACCGGTGAAGGAGTTTCTTCCATGGCTTACCAGTTCGTTATCCACAATCAGCAGTTCATTTCTTTCCCATGGCGGAGCTATCGTCAACTTTTCAGTAGTATTCAAAATTTCCTTAACCATGGCTTCTGTTATTTGTGTACCATCGCCAAACTTAACGAACATAGGAAAATCTTCTGTTGATTCATACATAAACTGCATCATCTCATAAATCTCGCCGTCCAGATGGCTTGGGTGGAACTGATCGACCTGGTTAAACCACACTCGCTCTCCACTGCTTCTATGCTCAACGATCCCCTTACTTCTCTGTATTAGCCTCAGGCTGTCATCCTCTTTCCATTCAAACTCTATGCCATATTGCTTACAATATGCCTCCAGCTGTTCTTTATTTTCCGTCTCGAAAGTATCTTGCCATGAGGGGCCTATTCCTTTTCCTCCATGTAGATTTCTGATATAAATTACTCCCTTTTTGTCAATTTCATCGACAAGGTCTTTATCCATATGGTTCAATATTTCTCTGCTATCTGCCAGCAGTGTTTCACCTCCGGTATCTGATGGCTGCATACAGCTAAAGAACAGTTTGCCTGGCCACTTGGCAGAGTATGACAACTCGTTGTGCATGGTGATGCGTTGTGTTTTGTCATATTCTGTTGAGGTATAAACATTGCCCGACAGCTTAGTTCTGGGAGAGTTGCCATCAATATAAGCCAAAAACTTATTGGCTATTGAATTAACAATATGCTGAAAAACTTCCATAGACTCGATCTGGATTCCCTGGAATTTTATAGCCCCAACTTCCAATAGGTCTCTCTCGATGTCACTCTCATTCTTTTTGTAATAGGCAATGAAATCATCCGGACTTAATTCATCCAGTTGTATTGCCATTGGCAAAGTCAGTTTTTTAGTAGTTTCGCTCATCTCTTTTATTTTTGTCTTTTAGAATTCTTTAAGATTATTAAAAAATCTGTTAGCAGGCCATTGTCTCCTCTGTTTTGTAAGGCTCCAACTTGCCCTGATTCATTTTGTATATCCTGTCAGCCACATCAAAATAGTGGTCATCGTGAGTGATGGCTACAATGATTTTACCCATTTTTCTCATCTCCGGGAGCAATGTCCTGTAAAAGAACTTCCGATACTCAGGGTCCTGATCGGCAGCCCATTCGTCAAAGAGGTAAATGGGTGAATCTTCCAGGTAGCACTGAAACAGTGCCAGTCTTTTACGCTGGCCTCCCGAAAGTTCAATGGTATTGTATGTATTTTCTTTAATCACCACTTTATGGTCCAGCTGAAGTAATTTTAATAATTTATTCACTTCTTCCTCCCTATCCGTCACATTTTGACTGTATAGTTTCTCAAACAAATGTGCAGGACTAAATACGGTTGAAAAATACTCACTAACTTCTGCACTGTCAACAACTTCATCATTGATCATCAACTCGCCCTGATCGGGTGTATACAAACCGGTCAAAAGTTTGGCGAAGGTTGTTTTCCCACTTCCATTACCTCCGATCAAAAACAGGATCTCCCCTGCATAGGCCTCCATATCTATAGGGCCTACACTAAACTGCTCATCTTTATTCTCTTTCTTATAGCTAAAGCTCACCTGCCTGATCTTAATAGATTTTACCTCTGGGGGTCGGGGTGCAGGAAGTGCACTAAGATCCAGATTGGCTGGTATCTCCTCCCTGAAATGCTTCAGGCGGTTCCACGCCACCTTTAACTGCATCATTGCAGGCATGGCTCCAAGTATGGCATTGATGGGCCCTATCAGGTACAGAAGTATCACCACAAAACTCATTAAAACATAAAGCTCTATGTGGGGAAACATTTCCGGCATACCAAAGGCCACTACCCCCAGCAATACTACAAGCAAAGACTCTCCTACCAGAAAAGCATTAACGAATCTAATATCAGCAGTGGAGATTTTCTTTTTGTATTGCTCAGCACTAATGGCCACATCCTCTTTATAGGCGAGTTTTTTATTTCTATGCAAACTGATCTCTTTGAAGCCGTCTATCATACCATTGATCAACCGCATGAACACATTGCGTTCGTCTCGGGCATTTTCGTAATAAACGTTGGTACTCTTCCCCACAAAAAAGTAAATGGCCGACAGTGCCAGGATCAAAAAGATGGTGAGCAGCGTAGCCCAGAAGGCTATTGATGCCAGGTAAATAAAGGCTCCGGCAGCAGTGATGATGCTGGTGATCAGGGTAGCAAACACATTAGTCGACTCCCCGATGTAGTTGACATCGTCATTCAAAGCTGTATATACCCTGCCTCGGTCCATAGATTCAAACTTTTGATAAGAGGTGGAAAATATTTTATCTATCAGTTCTATTCTCAGGTCATACACCAACCCTCTGGCAAATCTGATGAGATTAACCTGCACAAATCTTCTCCCCAAAAGGTATACACCCAGTATAAGGGCATAGTAGAAGACTATATACCTGAGCTCTATATCGGAACCAATAGCCGAAGTTACCATTACAATTAGAATAACATTCGACAGTCCCGACAGTATACTCATCAATAGTATAACCGGAACTTTGCCAAGATATTGGTTTTTAAGCGGAAAACATAATGTAAAAAAATATGCTAAGTAACTGACTGCCATAGCAGTCAGTACCAATATGATCAATGCAGCAAAACTCACCGGTGACCATACCAGAATAGCCTCCCATGTAAAACCGGCAATGGCCTGTGGTAAGATATAAAAGGCAAATAAAAACGGTACTATCAGCAGCAAAGCTTTCAGGAATTTACCGACTTTGCTCCATGTAAGGGGAATATAGGCCCTTTCTCCTTTGAATATCGCCCTGATACCCATGACCGTAAAACCGATCACGATAAAGATATACAACACCAAAGTCAAAGATATCGATGAATAAACCTTATCATTTCCATCACCCGGATCAAATTCTCTGGCTATCTCCTCTCCGGCCATTGCCTTCAAAATTTTATGACCGATCACGGGGGTATACTTGCTATTTGAGTTAGCCAACACGGCAACCCCCATCTTCTCATCTGGCCTGAATGCTACATAAGAGGTAAAGTTAGGGTTAGCACCCTCGTGCAGTATTTCATCGCTACCATCGAGCTTTACATGCCAGCCACGGGCATATGAAGCCATATTATGCAGTGGAACGGTTTTATCTCTGAGGTGGGTCAACCTGGCCAGGGCATACATAGATGAGTCTCCCTGTCCCATCTGAAAGGTGAGCCACTTCGCCATATCATTGGCATTGGAGATTACATAGCCGGCAGCATAGTTTCCCCTATAAACAGGAGCATCATATACCTGAGGGACAAAAAAACCGATTTTATATCCGACAGCCATCACATTAGTATCCAATGGGTTACCTACTGTTGTATTATCCAGCCCCAGCTTGTCTATAATATTATGCTGAAGGTAGTTCTCAAATGACTGGCCTGATACTTCCTGTACAATCAGGGCCAGCACATCGTAGTTAATAGTAGCGTACTCATAGTTTGTACCTGGAATTTCATCCAACTCTTCTCCTATTAACTGTTTAACGGTACTCTCCAGGGCATCGTCATCTGTCGTCTCCGGAATTTTGGCTATGGTATTCCAAGGGATACCGCTGGTGTGATGGAGCAACTGTTCAATGGTTATAGTTTGTGGAGCTTCCTCATAGCTTACTTTAAACCAGGGCAGGTAATCAGATACGCTTTTGTCCAGGTCAATTTTGCCCTGTTCCGCCAGTTGGGTTACAGCCATCGCGGTAAATGCCTTGCTACACGATCCTAACTCAAAAAGTGTAGCTGGTGTAACTTTCTTCTCAGCCTCCAGATCCGAATAACCGAAAGTCCTGATGAACGGCTTTCCGTCTTTCACTATTACAATGCTCATTCCAGGTATATCACCCTCATCCATCAATGCTATTACTTCGGCTTCAGCCAATACCCTATCCAGATCATCGCTCTGAGCCAAAAGCACATTGGTACTCCATACTGCGACAAGGACGCAGATAATCATTTTTATTTTTATCATATCAGTGCTATTCATGTGGCTAGATCACCAGCATATTTTAACATTATTCTACCGAAGGTTCATTTTGAGCCTTCAAAAGAAATGGTCCTATTTTTATACTCCTTCCGGAATCGTTTTGTTTCGATTATTGAGGGTGACTTCTATTTCCTCTACAACCTGCTTCACCCTGGGATCCAGCAGTATAGAAAAGTGATCGCCCTCTATTTCAGTATATTTTATTTCACTTTCAAAGTACTCCGATACCTGATCAATGCTATAGTCTGTATCAGCGGCCTTCACATAAACCAACTTTGCCTTCAGTTGCCCTTTAATGCTGTATTGCAGCACTGCATTTTCCAGGGTTCTTATGGTATTAAGATACAACACCATCAATTGAGTATCGGTATGCTCAAAATCAGGTATCAGTGGCACGATGTCACGAGGTACCATCTTCTTCACCTGGTTCATATCAGGGAGTTCGCTGAGTAGCTCAACGGCTCGACCCCACACCTCTTGCAAGGTATCCGACTGTTGTAGTTCAGCATGCCGTTCATGAAGTATGTCTTTCAATAGCGCTTTTTCCTCTTCCACCTCAAACCGTGCCGCCGTTTCAGCATGTTCCAATGGCAGGATAGTGTCTATCATAACCAGAACATCAACCTTTTCACCAGCCGCTTCCAGTTGCCGTACAACTTCATAGGCTATGGTACCACCAGTACTCCACCCCACTATTTTATAGGGGCCTTCCTGCTGCACTGTTTTCATCTGATCTATATATAATGAAGCCAGTTCTTCAATGCTCACATTCAAGGGGTTAATATTTTTCAAAGACGGGCTTCGAAGCCCCCAACAGGTGTAATCACTGATATGTCTGGCCAGCGCCAGATATCCTTGAACATCTCCGCTTCCATCATGTATAAAAAAGAGTTTCTCATCAGGCGAATCCCCCAGCTTAAGAAGAGTCAAAAGCTCTCCATCCACCGCCAACCGTCTTTTGTTTCTTTGTATCTTATCACATATCGCAGCTATTGTAGGCGATGTAAATATGTCGACCAGGGAAATTTCACTTTCAAAAACCTTATTAATGCGATAAACCATTTTAGTGGCTTTGAGCGATTGTCCCCCAAGTTCGAAAAAGTTTTGGTTTACACCAATACGACTGCTGTCTATCTCCAAAATTTCCGCCCATATAGCAGCCAGTTGTTTCTCTTCTCTATTCGAAGGGCTAACAACTTCAACCTGAAGCTCCTTATCAGGATCGGGAAGTGACCTCCTGTCAAGTTTGCCATTAGAAGTAACAGGTAATTTGTCCATAGGAACAAAATATGCCGGTACCATGTAGGCTGGTAAGTTTTCCAGCAGATAGTCGCGCAGTTCAGCGCTCTCTATGTTATCGCTCACATAGTAGGCCACGAGGTACTTGTCACTTTCCCCACCTTTGGCAACCACTGCCGCCTCACTCACCTCTTGATGTGCCAAAAGCCATCTTTCTATTTCTCCAGGCTCTACTCTGTAGCCTCTTACTTTAACCTGGTCATCTACCCTACCTAAAAACTCTATACTACCATCGGGCATCCATCTGGCTAAATCACCTGTTCGGTAAAGGCGCTTTCCTGATACCTGTTTGCTTTCAACAAATTTTTCCAATGTCATATCCTGCCTGCCCAGATATTCACGGGCAAGCCCCTTGCCGGCAACACATAGTTCACCGGGCACCATTATCGGGCATAAGGTTCCACTGTTGTTTGTTATATAAACCTCCCTATTCGCTATGGGTTGACCGATATGCGACGTTTTGGTGATATCTGTTATGTGATTATAGGTAATACAAACTGTGGACTCCGAAGGCCCATAGGTATTATAAACGGGATATTTATTAATAAGCTTATCAACGTGACGCGGCAATAACAGGTCACCTCCACTTATAATAGCTCTGAGGCTGCTCAGTTCGTCAGCATGATGATTTAGCTCATTGATTACCAGCGGCGTAGTACTTAACAGTGTAGCTTTATGGGTCTTAATAGCCTCTGTCATATACTTGGTATCACGTCCACCCGATGGCATGATGACCACGCTTGCTCCTGAAATAAACGCAGGAAATACCTCCTCTACCACTGTGTCAAAAGAAATAGAAGCTTGCTGGATGACTTTATCTTCTGCTGTAACCGAAAAATGTTTGGCGAATGTCAGTGTATAGTCCAGAAGCGAATCATGTTCGATCACTATTCCCTTAGGTTTACCTGTACTCCCCGAAGTAAAGATCACATAAGCAGAGCTTTGGGGATCAATAGCTGCACATGGGTTTTCAGTTGGCATTTCATGGAGAATGTTCTTTCCCTTTGCCAAATTTACTGTACTAACTGTTGTCTCCAAGCCGGCCAACTGCTCGTACAAATCTGTAATAACCCACTTGGGTCTGGCCTCCTGAATCATGGTTTTTATTCTCTCTGATGGGTATTCAGGATCCAAGGGTACATAGGCTGCTCCGGACTTCAATACGGCCATCATGGCTATCAACATTTCCGGTGACCTGCTCACATAAATACCAATAATATCTTCTGCCTGTACCTGACAGGTGCCTAGTAGGTAGTTTGCCAGCCTGTTGACCTGCTCATTGAACTGATGATAAGTCAAGGTTTGTTCATCATAAATAATCCCCGGCCTGCTGCCATGGATGCTGACCTGCTTCTCGAAAAGGTCCACCACGTTGGTATCTGAAGGGTAAGTCACCGCAGTATCGTTAAACCTTGCAATCAATTTCCGATCGTCTTCAGACAGAATATTGATCTCTGAAAGTTTCACCTGACTATCGGAAATTACTTCATTCACTATAGACTTAAAGCATGATGCAAACCTTCTTATAGTCTCCTCCCGAAATAGTGCCGTAGCATACTCAAACCCAAGCTGGATATTCTCCTGTCCTTCGGTGCCTATCAGCGTCAGGTCAAACTGCGATACTACAGTATCCATTGGGTAAGGTTCGGCACTCAATCCTTTAGGTCGGTGCCCATCCTCCTCCTGCCGATGATGAAAAGAAAACATCACATCGAAAAGTGGATTCCTGCTGGTATCACGGCGAATATTCAATGCATCCACCAGCTCTTCATAAGGGTAAACCTGATTATCCAGTCCGGCAACAGCCACCGCCTGCATTTCAGATAAAAAGGTTTCGAAACCGAGTTCACCTTTAGGGTTAAAACGAAGAGGGAGTGTGTTAACGAACATACCGATCATGCTTTCCAGATCGCTATGCTCACGACCAGCCACGGGCGTGCCAATAACAATATCTTCTTGATTACCCAGTCTGCTTAACAGTACATTGTATATACCCAGGATGATCATAAACATGGTGGTACCCTGAGCAGCGGCCAATTCCCTCAATGCCAGGGTTTCCTCTACCCCCAATTCAAAAGTGTAATAAGCTCCCTGATCATGTTTTATCATGGGTCTTACATAGTCTGACGGCAGATCAAGCGCATGTATCTCGTCAGCAAACATATCCATCCAGAATGCCTTTTGACGTGCCTTCAGCTCTTGTTGAGCTGCACTTTGCTGCCATACGGCATAATCTTTATACTGAAGTCTTGGTTCTGGAAGTGTACTGCCATTATAAAGGGCTATTAAATCTGCCACCAAAATGTTTTGCGAAACACCATCGGTTATCATATGGTGCATATCCATCATTAAAATCTGGTCATCAACATTCTTATCCGGATTTGTTACCAACGCAACCCTGATCAAGGGGGCTTCACTCAGGTCAAATGGCCTGATGAATTCACGGATAATCCCTGGTACTTCTTTCTCTCCGGCTCTATAAAATTCCAGATTAAAATTTGTTTCAGTATTTATTTTTTGTTGAGGTTCGTCATTCACCACCACAAAAGAAGTTCGTAGGCTTTCGTGCCTCTTGATCAGTTGCTCAAAAGCAGCCTGGAGTTGTACCTTGTCCAGGCCTCCTTTAAACTTCACCACCTGTGGCATGTTATAAGCCAATGAGTCTTTATCAAACTCATACAAGAAGTATAACCTTCTTTGTGCGGCAGATAAAGGGTAGTATGCCTTTGATTCTGCCTTTTCTATGCCACTAAAGGATGATTTATCCAGTGACAGGATGTAGTGCCCGAGAGACCGGATATCCTGATGCTGAAATACTTCCTTCAAAGGCACTTCCACTGCCATCTCTTTATAAAGTTTATTTACAAGGGCCGTAGCACGCAAAGAGTGTCCTCCCAAATCAAAGAAGCTCCGGGTTACACTGATCTGGTCCTTATCGAGCTTAAGTACATCTGCCCAAACACTGACGAGTTCCTTCTCTATGTCATTGGCAGGTGCAACATACGCCTCCTTACCTGTATCAGGTTCTGGAAGGGATTTTCTATCTACTTTACCACTGGCTGTAAGTGGTATAGCCTCCATGTAGATATACTTTGCCGGAATCATATAATCAGGAAGCAAGCCTGACAGATGATTTTTTATAACTTCTGGTGCCAGTGACTGTGCTGCCACATAATATGCCACAAGCTGTCGGTCACCAGACTGCTCAGAGGTAATCACAACCACTTCGCTGATCTGCTCATGAGTCGCTAGCTGATGCTCTATTTCACCAAGCTCGATCCTGAATCCTCTGACTTTTACCTGATGATCTAACCTTCCGAAAAATTCCAAGTCGCCGTTTGAGTTCCATCTGGCAAGATCACCTGTTCTATAGATCAATGAACCCGGTGAGTACGGATTACTTACAAACCGCTCACTGGTTAGCGTCTCGTTATTGAGGTAGCCTAGTGCCAATCCCTCTCCGCCTATATAGAGTTCTCCAGTTACGCCTTTTGGTAATAGTTTTTTGTTGTCATCCAAAATATAAATGCTGGTATTGCCGATCGGTTTTCCAATAGACACTCTACCTGTTGTTTCCCGGGTAACGTGCTTTATGGTTGAGGTAACTGTGGTTTCCGTAGGGCCGTATTCATTATAAAACTCCCAGTTAGCATAAAACTTGTTTGCTATTTGTTTACGACATTCCTCACCTCCTGACACCACGCGTCTGACGGTGGTTGAAGCATTCAGTTCTACAGTTTCTAAAAAGGATGGTGTGGCATGTATGTGAGTGACTTTGTGTCTGGACAAGTAGTCATTAATGCTAATATTATCACTTAAGGCATTTTTATCTGGCAACACAAGGGCGGCTCCATTGAGCAGGGCCAGCCAGATCTGCTCTACTGAGGCATCAAAAATAATGGTAGAGAACTGCAATATTCTATCCTGCTCATGAACTCCGAACTGCTCGGTCTGAGATATAATCAGACTGACTACTGCACTATGTTTGATCATTACCCCTTTTGGCTTGCCCGTTGATCCGGATGTATAAAGGGTGTAGGCCATACTCTCAGCTGAAACGGATAGCTGTAGATCCAGCTTGTCTTCCCTATCAATGGCATCTTCATCAATATTAGTAACCGTTATGTGCTTTTCATAAACATTGACATAGCTGTCATTAGTGATCAGATTTACCAACCCGCTTTCACGGATAATATTCAAATTACGACTTTCAGGATGAGCTGCATCCAAAGGCAAATACGCAGCACCCGTTTTGAGTATACCTACTATACCTACGATCAGCTCCACGGACTTGTCCATAATTATACCTACGATATCACCCTCTACGACTCCCTGCTTGCGCAAATGGTTAGCCAGTTGATTTGCTCTATCATTTAACTGCTGATAGGTAAGGTGTGTATCATTATGAATTATAGCAATGTTTTCCTCTGATCTTCTTACCTGTTTTTCAAAAAGAGAGGTAAGTGTTTCTCCTTTTGGATAGTCTTTTTGGGTATTATTAAAACCGTAGAGTATCTCATGGGTTTCTGCATCTGATATAATGCTATCACTATCCATCACCTCGTCTGGTGTTCCCAGCATAGAGGTTATTACTTTTATGAAGTAATCAAAAAGCTTATTTGCTGTATCCTCATCCATAAACGAGGTGAAATAGCCCATCACGCACTTCAGGTCACCCTCTGTTTTATCCACGGCAAAGGACAATAGTGAGTTATCATATGCTCCCCCCATGCCTGACGGACTATTGCCTTCACCATTTGCTGCTTTTATCTCTTTCAGGTCATTCTTATCCAGACTATCATAAACATGGAAATCGGTATAATTAAAAATAATATCTGTAATAGGGTTTTGCCATGTAAAGGGCTCATAAATAGCCTCTACAATCCTGGAAAGAGATACCTTATCATATTGTTTCAATTTGCTAAGCTTCTCGTCTACCTGTAGCATATACTGTCCCCAGGAGATATCATTGGGTACATCAACCCTGACAGGAACTGTATTTAAAAAGCAGCCTATCACTTTATCTGCATCTTCCAGGGCCGGACGGTTATTAGCAATCAAGCCTATGGTAATGTCATTTTCATGTGTAAACATTTTTAATGAATACACAAAAGCGGCAAAACAAATATTTTTAATACTCACCTGCTGCTCCTTAGCCTTGGCGGCCAGCCTGGCATTGAGGCCTTTAGGAAATTTCTTATCGCAGATGATCAATTCATTCTCCTTACTATTGACATCAAATGAAAATCTCTTGTACCCTTCAAGTTCCTCTCGCCAATACCCGATAACGGATTGATCACGGGCAGCAACCAATTGTTCAAAAACAAAATCCTTATAGCTGGTTTTCAGCATTTCCGGTTTGAATTGAGGATTTTCATGAAGCGCAACATAAATATTGTTGAGTTCCGTATTAAATGAAGCATCGCTCCAACCATCAATGATAGCGTGATGACAGATAAAGCATACACAGTAGGTGTCTTTACCAAGGGCAAATGTGGTAAAACGCCACAAGCCCCGCTGATCTATTTTAAATACATCTGCCCTATCATTACGCAGGTAGTCGACAACGGCCTGATGCTGCTGGCTCTTACCCATACTAGACAGATCATAATGAGATATCTTCGCATCAGTTGTGGTATGCAAGATTTGGTATAGGTCATCCCTGTCCTGATAAAATCCAGTTCGCAGCATCTGGTGCTTTTCTACCATTAATTGCAGCGCATGATGTAACACAGTGAGATCCATCTCCGGGTATTTCACAATATTTACCCTCTGATTATGATAAGTGCCCGGTTCTTTCAGCGAATGAAAGAGCATCCCTTTCTGTATATCTGTAGCAGGATATATATCTTCTATTTTCGAGGCATCCAGCTCCTTATTCTGAGCCAAAATTTCCCTCTTTCTCTCCTCAACTTCCTGTTTTATTTCATTCAGCAAGTTTGTATTACCTGAAGATGATAATCCTGCTTTCCCTACACATTTGGAAAATTCCATTATGCTAGGGTGGGTATACAACTCTGCAACACTGACTTTGATAGCTAACCTCTTATTTACTTCTCCAATTAGTCTTATTGCTACCATGGAGTCGCCCCCAAGACTAAAGAAGTTACTGGTAATACTTACCTGGTCAAGTTTTAGCATCTCTGCCCATATTTCCTCCAGGCGTTCCTCCATCTTATTTCGTGGTGCAACGTAAAGACCTTCCTGCGATACTTCTATCTCAGGGAGCATTCTTCTATTTACTTTGCCATTAGAGGTCTGTGGTATTTTATCAATGACAGCAAAGTATGCGGGTATCATATAATCAGGAAGCACCCCTGCCAGGTGTGATCTTAATTCGGTTATGTCCACACCTTGCTCACTAACAATATATGCGTGAAGGGTAATGTTCCCATTCCTATCTTTCCTGTCAATAACTATCGCATCGTCCACCGGGTCATATTTCAGCACCTGGCTTTCGATTTCTCCGAGTTCTATTCTAAATCCTCTGACCTTCACCTGGCTATCCAGCCTACCCAAATACTCCATCTCACCAGAAGCCATAAGGCGCACTCCATCACCTGAGCGGTATAGCCTCTCATCAGGGTTATAGGGGTTTATGATAAATCGTTCACTGGTTAGCTTTTCCTTATTGAGATATCCTCTTCCTACCCCATCTCCTCCTACAAACAATTCTCCTTTTACCCCGAATGGAACCAGTTTTAAATGATTATCAAAAACATAACATGAAAGTGTAGGGATTGGTGTTCCTATGTTGCTGATATTATGCTCAATTTCATAGGCTCCTATTTCTTTATAGGTTACATGTACCGTTGTCTCGGTGATGCCATACATATTGATAAGCCTGGTATCGGGGTATTTCTGATACCATGATCTAAGCTGGTAAGGTTTTAAGGCCTCTCCTCCAAATATCACATACCTCAGACTTAGCCTATTTTTACTCTCAACACTATCAGCAGCAATCAGGTTATAAAATGCAGAAGGGGTCTGGTTGAGTATGGTAACTTTTTTCTCCAGCATAAGCTTTAAAAACCCTGAAGGTTCTCTGGAAAGTTCTTTAGGAATGATAATGAGCTTACCCCCGTAAAGCAGTGCTCCATACATTTCCCACACGCTAAAATCAAAGCAGTGGCTATGGAACATAGTCCATACGTCCCGGTTATTGAAGTCAAACTGTAATTCATCATTAAACAGCAGCCTGACCACATTCCTATGCTCAATTATTACACCTTTCGGGTTACCCGTGGTACCAGAGGTATAAATAATATAGCACATGTCAGCTGGCTGGTTAACATGTGGTGGGTTAGACAGATCATAAATCGATGTATCTGTCTCTCTTATATTTAGGGCAGTAACCTGATACTTCACTTCCTGCTCAGTGGTCAGGAGGATATCAACACCGCTATCCGAAAGCGTATATTCAATCCTGTCTTCAGGGTAATCCACGTCAATAGGCAAATAAGCTCCGCCAGCCTTCAAAATGGCCAGCATGCCAACTACTGTTTCTATAGTTCGGTCAGTCAGCAGTCCAACTATCGTATCCGGGCCTACTCCCTTGTCTCGCAGCAACCACGCCAGCTGGTTACTTTTCTCATTTAATTCTTTATAGGTAAGCTGTTCGTCCCTGAACTCCAAAGCCACGTTATCGGGAAAGTTGGCGGCCTGCTCTTCAAATAATTGGTGTATTAATTTTTCTTTAGGGAAACCTACATCCAGATAATTAAGCGCATGCAACAGGTGATCTTTCTCATTTTCAGAAAGTATCTCGATTTCAGATATTCTGATTTTGGGATCTGAAACCACAGCAGATACTATCTGCCCAAAATATTGAACAAACTTTTTAACGGTATCTTCTTTAAAGAGGTCAGTTGAATACTCAAAGCTCAAAGCAAGCTTTCCTTCAACCTCCGCTGCAGACAGAGTCAAATCAAACTTTGCCATGGCGTGACCGCTATTATAAGACTTGAGCAATAAACCGGGCAACTCAAGCGCGGGCTCCTCAAGGTTTTGAAAAACAAACATGACATCAAAAAGTGGGTTGCGCCCGGCATCCCTTGTCACTTTAAGGTGATCAACCAACTCTTCATATGGGTAATCCTGATTTTCAAAACTGGCCAGGGTATTGGTTTTGATCTGTGAAACAAAATCCACAAAGGAGAGATTACCTATAACCTGATTACGTAGCGGCAGGGTGTTGACGAACATCCCAATCATATTTTCCAGATCGGCATGGTTACGCCCGGCAATAGGCGTACCCACAATGATGTCTTCCTGGTTAGCCAGCTTGCTTAAAAGGATTTTGAACATGGAAAGAACTACCATAAACATCGTGGTTCTTTCGCCTTCCGTAACCTGCTTTAACCGGCTTGTATTTTCCTGATCTATTTCAAACGATACTGAGCCTCCCTGAAAAGATTTTGATAGCGGCCTTGTATAATCTGCAGGCAAATCAAGGGTATTCACTTCTTCTTCATACACCGCAAGCCAAAACTCTTTTTGCCGGAGTATGTTTGCCTTATGCTCTTCTTGCTGCAACCATTCTGAATAATCCTTGTACTGTAATTGCAGTGGTTGCAGTGCCTCATGGTTATAAATTGACATAAAGTCACTGATCAATATACTGAAGGATACACCATCCGAGATCAGGTGATGCATATCGACCATCAGTAGATTTTCTTCGGGCTCAATTTGAACCAAACCTACACGTATCAGCGGGGCTTTTCTCAAATCAAATGGCCTTATAAAGCCTTTTATGATGGCTGCTTCAGTGTCAGTGTCTGTATTAAAGTGCTCTATTTCAAATTGAAAGTTCTTCTCAACGACTTGAAAAGGCTCATTATCCACCATAATAAATGAGGTGCGAAGGCTTTCATGACGAATTATTAGATCTTTGAATGCCTTAGTCAGTTTTTCATGGTCTATTTCACCCTCAACTTTAAGTATTTGAGACATATTGTAGGCCAAAGATTTCCTGTCCATTTCATGCAGGATGAATAAGCGCCTTTGCGCTGGTGAAAGAGCATAATGCTCCTTTTCCGGTGCTTTGGTTATGGCCAAATGAGACCCCCGCTCCAGGGTGTCTATATAATGTGCCAGTGATCGGACATCCTGATATCTGAATACCTCTCTAAGGGGCACTTCCACTTCCATTTCGCGGTTGATCCTGTTGATCAAACTCGCCGCGCGCAAGGAATGTCCTCCTAATTCAAAGAAGCTTCTTGTAACGCTTATTTGCTCAGGTTCAAGGTTTAATATGACTGACCATATGTCTACAAGGGTTCTTTCTGTTCCTGTTTCCGGTGCTACATAGTCGCTGGTATCTGTTGTGGGTTCCGGTAAGGCCTTCCGGTCTAATTTGCCATTGGAATTGAGCGGCATCGACTCCAGGTGTATATAACTTGAAGGTACCATATAATCCGGCAAAAGGCTTTTCAGATAACCTCTTAATGAAGCCGGGGCTATCTCTTCATCAGATACATAATAGGCGGCAAGATACTTATCTCCTCCGCTTCCTTTGGCCATTACTACTACCTCTCTGATCTGATCGTAGGCTGCCAGGTGATGCTCTATCTCGCCCAACTCAATCCTGAATCCCCTGATCTTAACCTGGTGGTCAATTCTGCCCAAAAATTCTATCTCCCCTTCGTTTGTCCAACGTACCAGATCACCGGTTTTGTACATCAATGTACCATGGTTATAAGGATTGTCTACGAATTTCTCGCTGGTAAGGGACTCATTGTTTAAATATCCTCTGGCCAGACCCGCTCCTCCGATGCAAAGCTCGCCTGAAACTCCCAGGGGCTGTAACTTCAGTTGGTTATCCAATACATACAAGGTCACATTGTTTAATGGCTTGCCTATAGGTATACGCCCTGAAATATCAGCATTGGATGTTGAATATCCGCTGCTATAAATTGTCGCTTCCGTTGGTCCGTATATATTCTCCAGTATTATACCCGTATTCAGAGATCTAAATCCTTTAACCAACTCGGTGCTCAGGGCCTCGCCTGCCAGAAATACGTATTTAATGCTTCTGATTTTTGATATCCCTACCTTTTTGAGCTCATCTACGAAAACTGAGAACATGGAAGGAACAAAATTGAGATGGGTTATATTATTCCTGTCTATAACTTCAACAATTTTACCCGGGTCTGACTCTGCTCCTGGCTCTAACAATGTTAACGAGCCTCCCTCGCTGAACCAACCGAAAATCTCAGCACAGGAAACATCAAATGAGTGGGAAGTTTTCATTAAGTAGCTGTCTCCATGCTCTAAAGGGTATTTCTCCTGCATGCAGCCGATGATGTTTATCAATGACCCATGCTCGATCATTACACCTTTGGGCTTACCTGTTGATCCGGAGGTATAGATCACATAGGCCAGATCATCTCGCTTTATTTCTAAACCAAAAGGTTCGGCGGGTATTGAGGGAATTTCTTTCAGGGTATCCGCTGGCGTGATCATGGCTGTATCTGCTGAAAGTGCCCCTTCGTACATACCGGCTTCGCATATGATCAGCTTAACTCCTGAATCTGAAATAACGGCTTCTTTGCGTTCATGGGGATAAACTGGGTCTATCGGAACATAAGCGCCTCCTGATTTCAATATCCCAAACAAACACGGCACCAAATACTCATTCCGCTCCAGGATTATGCCTACAAGGTCTCCCCGGTCAACTCCGCAAACGGATCTTAAATACCGGGCAATTTTATCTGACTGCTCATCGACTTCCTGATAGGTTAACGCAATATCCCTGTACCGGATCGCTACGGCATCTGGGGTTTTTCCGGCTTGTTCCATAAAGCTGGAAATCACCGTTTCATGCTTCGGAAGTGGCTTTTCTGTGGCATTAAATTCCTCTAAAAGCTTCTGCTTTTCTTTGTCGCCAAGGATTTCTATATCACCGATCTTTATACTTGCATCTGCAGTTATTGCATTTACAATTCTTTCGAAATAGGTGATAAATCTCCTGATGGAGTCTCTGCTGAAAAGGCAGGTGGCATACTCAAAAGATAAGAATATCTGTTCGCCGTTATCCCCTGCCAGCAGGCTCAGGTCAAACTTTGACACTTTATGCCCGCTACCCATAGCTTCCATTTCTATGTTACGCATGCTCCGGTCTGAATCGTCGATATTCTGATAGGAGAACATAACATCAAACAGTGGGTTACGACTCGTATCCCGTTCAATTTTCAGGTCATCAACTAATTCTTCATAAGGGTATGCCTGGTTTTCAAAACCAGCCAATGTCCGGTCTTTTACTTCATGTAGAAAATCACGGAAGGTCTTATTTCCAGCTGGATAGTTGCGCAGGGGAAGCGTGTTTACGAACATACCGATCACGCGCTCAAGATCTGCATGCTGCCGACCTGCAACAGGGGTACCTATTACAATGTCTTCCTGGTTACTCAACTTACCCAGCAGTATGTTATAGATTGAGAGGATCAGCATGAACAGGGTCGTACCTTCTGCCTGCGATAACTCAACCAGCTTGCGTGTGATTGGTGCATTTAGCGTAAAATCTACACTGTCTCCCTGGCTACTTTTCACCAATGGTCGGGGCTTATCTGTCGGAAGTTCCAAAGAAGTTATTTCCTTCGAAAACTCGTTTATCCAGAAGTTTTTCTGCTCTGTGATATATGCTTGCTGGGCGGGGTCTTGCTGCCATTCGGCAAAGTCCTTATACTGAAGGTGCAGGGATTCAAGAACCTCTCCATTGTAGAGGTTTGTAAAATCTTGCATCAGGATACCTTGCGATACACCATCGGTGATAATATGGTGCATATCTACCACTAATATATGGTCTGTTTCGCTCAGTGCTATTACTGCAGCTCTCATCAGTGGTGACTGGCCCAGATCAAAGGGGGCTATGATGCTGTTAATCAGTGCTTCTGCTCCTTGTTCATCAGACTGATAGTGTTGTACCTGGAAGTTGACATTATCTGATATCTTCTGCACCAGTTGGTCATTCTCGATATGGAATGAGGTACGAAAGCTTTCGTGTCTGTTGATCAGCCCTCTAAAGGCTTCGTTTAACATTTTTTTGTCTAATGCACCTCTTAATCTTAACGTATAGGGCATGTTATACGCTGTGGAATTCTTGTCGAGCTGGTGTAGTACATACAGGCGCTTTTGTGATGACGACAGGGAGTAGTAGACTTGCTCAGGGGCTTTTTCCACCGGTTTGTAAGTAGTCTGCTCCCGCATACTCAGGTATTGCCCCTGACTACGGATGTCCGGATGACGGAAGATCTCGCGCAAGGGGATGGCTTTACCTAGTTGCTGGTGTATCTTATTAGTCAGCAGGTTGGCCAATAAGGAGTGTCCCCCCAGTTCGAAGAAGCTTCGCGTTACGCTGATGGCTTCGGGGTTAGCTTTCAGTAATTTTGCCCAGATGGTTACCAGTTGTTCTTCTAATTCGTTGGATGGTCCTACATATTCGGTACTACTTACCAACTCAGGAGCAGGCAGGGACTTCCTATCTATCTTACCGTTCGGAGTAAGCGGGAATTTGTCCAGGTGCATGAAGTAGGAAGGGATCATGTAATCGGGCAAGCTTTGGGACAGGTGATCACGAAGATCAGTAGGCTCTATCATCGATGCGGAAACATAATAGGCTACCAGCATCTGCTCGCCTGAATCTCCGTGAGCGTACACAACTGCTTCTTTGATCTCTGCTTTGGTCAATAGCTGACTCTCAATTTCGCCCGGTTCTATACGATAGCCCCGGATCTTCACCTGGTTGTCAATTCTACCCAGGTATTCGATGGCACCATTAGGGAGCCATCTTGCCTGATCTCCAGTGCGGTAGAAGCGTCCGCTTACTCCGGCAGGGTCACTCGCAAAACGCTCTTCAGTTAAGGTCTCATTTTCCCAATAGCCACGGCCTACTCCCATACCACCTATACATAGTTCTCCGGCTATTCCCACGGGTTGAAGGTGGCCTTCCTCTGCCACGATCAGCATGGTAGTATTGGCTATAGGAGTACCAATATCTATGTGCTTTGCTTTGGTGAGTTCCTGCACAGATGAATACACTGTGGTTTCTGTAGGACCATACATATTATAGATCCTACCCATATACTTTTCCCTAAGGTGGTTCAGTAGATTTAACGGAAAACTTTCTCCCCCTACCATCATCGTATCTATACATTGCAAAGCTTCTTCAATACGACTGGATGACAAGAACATTTTAAGGTGTGATGGGGTTACCTGCATCTTATTCACACCCTTTTCTTTGATGAGCTGACATAGGATATCAGGGTCTTTCTGATCGTCATTACCAGCTAATACTACCTGATACCCCTGAAGGAATGGGAAAAAACTTTCCAATACAAAGATATCAAATGAGATCGTGGTCAGGCAGAGTATGCGCGAGCCTTCCTTCATTGGAATACGGGCGGCTATACCTTCCACAAAGTTGATCACATTGCTGTGCTCGATCATCACGCCTTTTGGTCGTCCGGTGGACCCTGAGGTGTAGATCATATACGCCAGTTGCGACGGGGATATCGATACCCCGGGGTTAGTCGTACTTTCTTCTGACAAAGATGCTGAGGTAACGTCTATGGTTTTTAGGCGCTCTCCATATTGGTTTGCTCTTTTTCCCAGATCTGCATCGGTCAGCATCAGGCTCAGACCGCTGTCTTGCACGATGTAGTCTATGCGGTCTTCCGGGTAGTCCGGATCTATAGGCACATAGGTACAGCCAGCTTTCAATGCACCAAGGATGCTGATGAACAGGGCTTCGGTGCGGGGTAGCATGATCCCTACAATGGCCTCGGCAGGAAGATCCTGTTGCAAGATATTATGCGCCAGCTGGTTACTCCTGCTATTCAGTTCTTCGTAAGTAAGGTTTTTGCCTCCATAGGTCAGTGCTATGGCTTCTTTGTTTTTAGCTACCTGAGTTTCAAACGCGGTAACGATACTGCGGCTTTCATCAAAAGTAAGTACTGTATCATTAAAGTCGCTCAATATCAAGCCTCTCTCCTCTTCGGTGACCAGGTCTATATCCGACAGGCTGATGTTGACATCAGAGAGCAACTGATGTGAAAAACTGAAAAACAGACCTGCGATTTTTTCTATATAATCTTCGTCAAACTTAGCGGTATCATAAGAAACCCTCACAGAAAGGTTGTTATCTGCAGTAAAAACAAAAAGCAAATCAGGTGACAAGGGATCTAATGCCTCAGTGCTTTGAAGACCTTCCATCAACAATCCTACAGAAGATCCCAATATCAAATCATTCAGATTTTTGTCTAATATTCTTTCTACAGGATAGTTGCAGAATTTCATATCCTCAACAAAATTCCCTTTCACCTTCATCAGAAATTCGGCAAAAGATGAACCCGTAAAATCATTGGTTCTTACTGGAAGGATGTTGTTTAAGTGATGCGCTCCTGAATAGTCATTATAGAGAGATGTAAAAATACAAACATCACTAATTGAGGAGCATTTTTGAACAAAAACACTCAGTGCAGAAAGAAGTATCAGGTGCTTTCCTTTATCTGAAGCAGAGACTTTATGCAAAAGATCCGCTAAACTCTTTTCTGCTATCAAAGTAAACTCAGTCCGCTCATTGTCATGATGTATGTGGGCACTTTGGTATCCCTTAAAATAAGTCTGAAGCTGAAAGCCTTCAAAGCGATTCTTCCAATGGCTTTTAGCTCTTAAGTTATTATTGGCTTCCAGTGCCTTTTTATCAAGCATTGATTTTACTGACATACGTCTTCTATTATTATCAATTATTAAACAGACTGAGTTACTTAGCTTTTTCTATCCGGATTTATCATTATCGAAATCAACTCATTACAGCATCAGCATTAATCTGTGCCATTTCTGACTCCACATACTTTTTAAGCACACTTACATGCTTCTCTTCATTTTTCCACTCTCCAAACAGATCCTCAACCAGGTGTAGACATGACACCATTTCATCTCCATTGTAATGTCTGATAACCGGATGAAGGAAGAATGACTCTTCAGCTTTGTCGGCGGTTGGTTTTCTGTCTACCTGAAACACGTTTTCCTGACTGGCTCCAAACTCCAGAGAAATGGTAAAGTAATGCTGAGGGTTTTCTATTGGGTTATAACCTTTGGGCAACTCATAGAAGTATGTAGCTCCTTCATCAGCAATATCTACGAGGTCAAAAAGATATCCGAATTGCTGCCAAAGTGCTGAAGACCTGTTGATCCTGTTCAGTATCTCTTCTGCCACCGATTGGAAATTGCATTCCAGTTTTTTTGAAGGTAATGGCATTTGCTCATACTTATTTTGAAGAATATGGAACAAAGTCTTCACATTATATCTGAACCCATGAATAAACCCTGATGTGGTTTTCTTATATGAGTTTGACTGCATTAATGTGCCTGCAAAGTACATATGCGGTATATTCTTTGATTCCCAATCCATATTCAGAGCGGGCAATCTATCATCGATCACCGTTTCAGGCATACAGTTCTCAGCAAAGATGGATCTGTCCAATTTAAATCCGGTACATACAATCACTTTATCATATTCAATCACCTCTTCTTCCCCACTCGCATGAGCATATATCACATGTACTTCATACTTACCATCCTTCATGGTTATTCGTGTAATTTCTGCATCAAGCAGGGCGTTCTGAGATTTCAACTGGTAGGTATCCAGAAAGTTATTGTTAACGGCTCTCAGGTTTCCTACATAGTGTGTCTGCCATGCAAATTTCACCGAGTGAGGGCTTGAAACATGTATGAGTGATGCTGTATCTGTAAGGTAATCAGCAGTTTCGAAGCCTGAGTTACCTTTACCTAGCACCAATACTTTCTTGTTTTCAAACTCTTTTTTGTTGAGCGTTACATCTACATAATTATCTGTAAGCTCTATACCGGGGATGTTTGGTAAATATGGTTTTGAAAAACCTGTAGCTACAATGAGCTTATTGCAATAGAAATTCTCGCCCTCAGATGTTGTTAGTTGAAAGTTTCCTTCCATATCTTCTGATACTCTGGCAATACTATCAACCTTTTGATTAAAGCTGATATTTAGGTTAGCATCTTTGGCATAGTCTGCAAGGTAATCCACAAGAGCCGTAGCTTTGGGGAAATACTCGCTTGAATAATTTTTAAATGTCAGGTCTTCGTTTTCGCTCAACAAGGAATTCCAATCCCACCTGAGGTTAACTTCATGGTCGTCATACCCAGTGTGTACTTTGTTAATGGAGATCAGAGTTCCATGTCTGGGGAATTTTTTGAAGGCCGTTCCCGGGGCATCCCCTCCTTCTAATATCAGGTAATCGGAATTTTGCTTTTGTAAGAAATAGCCTAACTGTAAACCAGCAGGGCCTGCGCCTAGAATAATGTAATCGAAATGTTTTTTCATGACTTTTAAGTTTGCATTTAATGATTTGGTTTTGTGTCAGGTGATAATGCCTGATGTTTATTGATGGATAATAATACAGGTCAGTTTTTACCTAGCTTTTGAGCACAATAACTAATGTCAAATTCCAACGGGGCCATATCAAATTTCAACTCCTCTGCCTTCTTCAGACATTCATAGGCCACAGCGTACTCTTCCTGAGCCATATTGATTTTACCCAATACATAATAAGCTACCGATGACTCAGGATATAGCTTTACATTCTCTTCCACCAGCTTTTTGGATATTTCCATGCTTTCCGGCATAAAAACCCAGGCCAGTTCATTTAAGGTATTTATGCCTATATTGCCCTGGTGCTCTGCTTTCAACTCTTCAAGCCTTACAAACATGTCTTCGGCGTTGCTTCTGTTGTAAACTTTAAGCAGCTCAATGGCATTGCTGGGGTATTGCACGAATGGATCTGGCCCAAAATACGGTTCAAGGTTAAGGCCAGTGGTCATATCATTGATTTTTGAGGTCATTAGCGTTCCCCTGTCACTATTAGTGAGCAGTATAACTCCACGTTTCTTAGTCACGGAATAGCATAGCTGGGCCTTAAATCCCTCGTTGCTTCCAGCCTGGAAAATCACAGTATCATCCGGGCTGTAGGACACTTCAAAACCTGCAGCATAATATAACCCCGGATAGTCCTTCCCTACGGGCACCGCAGGTTCAAGCATAGTTTTTATGCTTGCAGGAGTTATATATTGGTTGTTAAATGTTGATACGATCAATCGGGCATAATCTGCTGAAGTAGTGTTAATCGTAGTGGACGGCAAAAACTTATCGCTTTTCCACTTCTCCATATGGCCTCCAAAAGCATCATGTCCTAATGCATAGTTATCAGGCTCCTCACCTCTACTCATAAAATATGAATAGGTATTTTGAAGTTGAAGGGGTTGATAAATTATCTTGTTGTATAATTCTTCAATGGACTCGTTGCGCAGCAACGCCATTACTTTGGCCAGGTAATTATAGCCTTCACCTGAGTAAACATACTCTTCTCCCGGGTTGCTCAAAATCTCCAGGGTATCCGGATTATTATTTGATTTCCAGTTTTCTATGCCTGAAGAATGACTCAGAAGCATACGCGGAGTAATCAATTTGTATCGCTCATCATGAGCCAGCTGGTCATGCTCCAGATACTTGTACATGGGTTTATCCAGGTCGAGCAGGCCATCCTCTACCATTTTAAAAGCGGCGAATACGAGAAAGCTCTTCGATAGTGAAGCTGCCTCAAACAAGGTATTCTGATCAACCTGACTCTCACTTTCCAACTGCTTGTACCCATAGTTATGAGAAAATACTACCTGGTTGTTGTCAATGATTGCTAACGACGCACCAGGTACGCCAACCTCGCTCATCATATGACTGATTTTCTTATTAAAAGCTTCTATTTCAATGGTGTTTCCATTAGCCACAAAAGTCTTTTGTTTTTGAGCCTTTGCTGTAAAACACCCATTGGCCAGCACTACTGCCAGCACTAAATATTTAAGGTTTTGCATCATAGTGTTTTGGGTTTCTCTTATTTTTTATTCTTTATTAAGAAGTCCTGATTGCTTCTATGCTTATCTATAGGTTAAAGGATATTTCTTCTTCCATGGCAGAAGATTCATCTTCTTCGGTCAGATATTCTAAAATACTCTGATCTGTATTTTCGGCAATTCTGTAAACCAATGCCTGGAACTGAGCAATGATCAGTTCGATATCAGACTGGGTAAAGTATGCCGTAGAATACTCAAATCGGAAGTTGAAAGTATCCTGACCTTCACTGGCATAAAGTGTAAGTGGGTATTTTGAAGTGGCTCCTTCTATTTCATATCGTTTAAAGCTGTCATTAGGAATGGCACTTTCATCTCTCTCAAAATTTTGAAAGATGAACATCACATCAAACAAACTCCTTACCGCTTTGGTCCGGTTCTCATTCACATCCCTCACAATGTCGGCCAGGTCATAAACCTGCTGACTGTTGGCCTGTACCAGTAGTTTGTGCGTATCTCTTACAAAATCTTTAAAGCTCATATTTACATCCATCTGCTGACGGATAGGCAGTGTTTTGGCAAACATCCCTACAACCCTTTCCACTTCGTGCTGCATTCTGCCTGAACTTGCACACCCAAGCACGATGTCATCCTGTCCGGTAAGCTGAGACAAATACAGGTACAATGTAGAGAACAGTACAGAAAAATGGGTGACCTCCTCTCCTTTTAGTACTTCAAGAACGGGCATGATTTTACTACGTTCAATCTCGAATATTGCCTTACCTCCATCTTCAGACATGTCATCGGGGGTTGCCGTTACCGGTAATTCCAGTTTAGGTATATCCCCTTCAAATTGCTTTAACCAAAACTCACGGCACGACACGTAAGCCTGATCTCTTTTAAAAAGGTGCTCCCACTCTGCATAATCTTTGTACTGAATATTCAGAGGCTCCAACTCCTGACCTGCATATACCTGAAGGAAGTCTGATAGCAAAATAACCTGCGACATGCCATCGCATACAATGTGGTGCGTATCCATAACCAGAATATGCTTCCCATCTTTCACGGCAATAATTGCGCATCTCAATAAAGGAGCCTTACTCAAGTCAAATGGCCTGATAAAACTGGCTATGGCCTCGTCTGCAGACTGGTCGCCGGCATTGATTTCGTCAACCTCAAATTTAATGTCCTCCTTAACGCTTTGAACGAGGTCATCATTTTCAATATAAAACACTGTTCTCAGACCTTCATGCCTTTCCACCAAGGTGTTCAGTGCCTTTTCTATTTTCTCTTTATCCACTGTACCTCCAACCCACCAGGCTAGCGGCAAGTTGTATGAAGTAGATGATGGGTTCATTTGATAATTATAGTGCATCCTTTCCTGGGCGGAAGAGGTGTGATAGCACTCCTTCTGCTCAGCCTTATTGATCACATAAAGGCTGTCTTTAGTAGCTTTATTAATCAGCTCTGCCTGTTTTTGTATGGTTGCATTGTTGAACAACTCGTTTAGTGATATTCTAATGCCGAACTCTTTGTAGAGTCGTCCGATCAAACGCATAATACCTAAAGAGTTACCTCCTATACTATGGAAGGTATCTGTTATGGAGATAGCCTTATCGCCCAGTATTTCCTTCCAAATGGCCAATATAGTGGACTCTACATCATTTGTTGGGGCGTCAATGGCGCTCTTGTCCTGATGCAGAAGCTCTACCAGTGCTTTAAAGTCAACCTTTCCATTACTCAGCAGAGGAAACTCTTTCACTTCCATTACTCTCGAAGGCACCATGTATTCTGGTAAATGTCTTCTGACATGGTCAATGATACTATTTTCCAGATCGGCATTATCCTGAACATCATCGCTCGCTATCACAAAGGCCACCAGAGTTTCACTGGTTGCTACTGGTGCACTTTCATCTGTATGTTTGATCAATACAGCATTTTTCACCTGATCCGCCTGAAAGAGTGCGTTTTCTATCTCATCGAGTTCTACCCTTATGCCTCGTATTTTTACCTGCCTGTCTTCGCGACCCATGAGGTCAATTTTACCGCCAGGCATCAACCTGGCTTTGTCACCGGTTTTATACGCCGTGGTCTCATCTGGCGTACCCACCCTGATACGGATGAACTTTTCTTTGGTCAGGGCTTCGTCATTCAAATAGCCTTTGGCGGTATAGTTGGTTATGATGTAAAGGTCGCCTGGGACAAGCGGGTTACATTTTTCCAGATTCTTGTTCGCTACCAGCAATTCAGTGTCCGCTATGGGCGATCCAATTGAAATTTTCTGTTGTTTAGCATCCTCTGGCTTTATTCTGTAAAAGGAGCGTACCATGGTGGTTTCCGTGGTACCATAGAGATTAACGAGTTGAATGCGGGAACCAAACACTTCATACCAGTGTAGCAATTCAGATGGAATGATCTTCTCTCCT
The DNA here is from genome assembly GCF_016775155.1 of Fulvivirga marina. GTDB lineage: Bacteria > Bacteroidota > Bacteroidia > Cytophagales > Cyclobacteriaceae > Fulvivirga > Fulvivirga marina. Next base: position 40,145 of record NZ_JAEUGD010000059.1, read on the forward strand.
GAAAGCAACACATAGCGGAGATCTTTGAAGTTTTCTTCTTTCAGCTCTTTGGTATTAAAAACGCGAAGCACACTCGGTACACAATGTATGTAGTTAATGGCGTTTTTATCAATCCACTGTACCATTTCTTCCGGAGTGAAAAAAGAATCATGATCAGGAGGTATGCATATAAGCCCCCCGGTCAATAATGGCACAAATACATCACGTAAAAAGGCATCAAAGTAGGGGCTAACAAATTGACTGAACCTGACGGGTTTCTTGATTTCAAACTCAGCAATTTCCCATTCCAAAAATTGTAGCAAGCTATCGTTACGGCCAACTACGCCTTTTGGTATACCTGTTGAGCCTGAAGTGAAATAAACATAGAGGCTGTCATTAGCACTATACTCAGGATACAGAATTTCTTCATCAGGAGTACCTTCAAGTATATCTTCCAGGTAATATTGATTGAGGTCATCATTACCGTTAAACGAAGCTGAGGTTTTGGATGTAATCAGGTATTTAAGGTTGAGATTTTCGCTCATTTTTTCCAGTCGTGCCTCCGGAAGTTTTTCATCGATAGGTACAAACACACATCTTGCATTCATCACTCCCACCATAGCACAAATGATATCACACCTGTCTTTGAGATAAACGCCTACTATTGCTTCATCAGTTGCGCCTTTGCTCAGCAAAAATGCTGTGATCTTATTGGCCGTGGATAAAAGCTCCGCATAACCAACTTCCTTCTCAGCCGTTTTAATAGCTTGCAGTTTATGGTCAGCACCGGCTTTTAGCTTCTCGATTAACTCTGTTTGAAAAATCATGTATTCTTTCTTAATTCTTTTACATTAAATATTTCTGGTGGCTCATCATTTGGCCTGATAGAGGTCTCAGAAGGACCTTTTATCTTTTAATCATTCGAAAAATTGCTCCAGCAAAATCCCAAAGGTTATCACCGTGATCAATAAATCAGTTTCGTATGGGGCATTAATGGTAAAGCCCTCCTGTTTATAGGTATTTTTAAGTTTCTCTATTTCGTCAGCGTTGAAATATCCTTGCCTTTTGATGGTATCATAGGACAAAACATCGTTGATGTACTCAATATTCTTTTGTAACAAATAGGGACTGCCCGGAGCTATGAAGTGAAACTTCTCTCTCTCAAAAACTTCTTTAGGCATAAATCTTCTGGCCATGGTTTTTAAGATGTACTTCTCCGTAAAATCATTGAGTTTAAGTTCGGAAGGCACCTGGGTAGAAAAAGCGATCAGTTCTTTGTCTAGAAACGGATATCTTGCCTCTACGGAATTGGCCAGCGCCATCCTGTCACCATGGTCAGATACCAAGTGATCAACCAGCCGGATTTTATAATCTATATAAGCTCTTTTGTTTAGGATATCCCTGTTTTGTACCCTATCCTTGTTAATCACATGATGATTGAGGCAATTAATTTCATCAAAAGACTCATTCAACGCGGCTGAGTAGAGACTCCTTTTAGTTACGTCATAATCCAGAAAGTTCCTTTCATAGAAGAAGGACTCATCTCCCCAGAGGTCATATCTAAGCTTTTCCTCCTCAGGAGTTGCCTCATTTTGGACAAAGTTCATTTGTCTCATCTTATCGAACCTGTAGCCTACATAGCCTGCAAAAAACTCATCGGCTCCTTCTCCTGACTGGATAACTTTGATCCCGTTAGACCTTACTTTTTCCGATAAAGCCAGTGATGCCGTATTGTAAGTTTCCTTTATGGGGCATTCGCTGTGATAAACCGAAAGCTGTAACCGCTCGCTGATATCTTCATAGAAAAATGTTTTTTGATTCAGTCTGGAGTTACTCTCTTTGGCAATTAATTTCTGGTAGATAGACTCTGAGTGCTGTGAGTCAATGAAGTCGATCGAAAATGCCTCCTTCTCCACACCAGGCACCAGTTTATTCACCTTCATGGCGATCATGGATGAATCGAGGCCTCCACTTAAATAGAAACCTGAGGGTACATCAGCTCTAAGGCGAAGTTTGATGGAGTTTTCAAACAGTTCTTCGAGTTTATCGACATAGTATGTTTCCGGCTTTCCATTCATCTTCATCTCCCCTTCAGGATAGATCAGATCCCAGTATTCGTGTTTGGCAACTGTTCCGTTATCATCCACTTCAATGAAGTAACCATTTTCCAGGCTATGAATGTTCTTAAACATGGTTCTCGGGCTTATCAGCCCGGCAAATGTCATGACCTGATCAAGCCCTACAGGATCCACTTCACGTTTTACAAAGGGGTGCTCCAGAATGGCTTTTATCTCCGATCCGAAAATGAATGTCTCCCCAACTTTGGTATAGAAAAATGGTACAATACCCATCTGGTCACGGGCGCAGAACAGAACTTTTCTTCGCTTATCATACAAAGCAAACGCAAACTGTCCATTCAGGTCATTGAGAAAACCAGTGCCTTTTTCTTCATAAAGGTGAAGTATAACCTCTACATCGGAACTTGTTTTAAAGGAGTGTCCTCTACTCTTTAGTTGCTCTCTCAGCTCTATGTAATTAAAGACCTCTCCGTTGCATATCAGCACTAGAGATTCATCCTCGTTGTATAACGGCTGCATGCCATTTTCCAGCCCTATAATGCTAAGTCTGCTGAAACCTAAGGCTACGTTTTCAAAGATGAGGGAGTCCTGAGCATCAGGTCCCCGGTGGATAAGCTTTTCATTCATCTTGTCCACAATCATTTTATCTTCGCCAGAGGCTCTTTGATCAAACTTAATAAACCCGCAAATACCGCACATATATTGTTATTAATTGGATATTGTTTACAAATTAAGAAGACATGTTTTGTCTTACCGGTTATCTACAAATGCCTCAAATAGTAAGGCTAACTGTCTCATTCCCTGGCTTGAGTTCTTCCCAGGCATCCCACTGCATACCTGCACTAATGGAGAAAACATTGTCTACTGCATAAACACAATGCCACCAGAAAGCCGGAATGACTAATAGCTCACCTGGGCCAACGATAACTTCAAGTGCCCTGGTTTTAGCAAATGATGGAAACTCTTCTGTATTTACGCCTATTACGTTCTTGATCTCACAGGTCTGAAAAGTGTTGAATGCTTTCAATGCATAGAGATATTCCGTCTGCTCAGGAGAGAACAGAATCATTTTCTTTCTTCCAAAAATATTGGCCAACATCCCGTTGCAGCAATCTCTGTGTAGCGCTGTACAAGGGGTATCTCCAGACTTTGCCCCCATCCAGATCTGTGGTGTGGTAAAGGTTTCAGGGCTAAAAAATGGTAACCTGAATTTAGACCACATAGCCGGTGGCAAGTCGCAGCCCCCCGTATACACGATATCACCACTTGTATTCTCTACCTTTTCGATGAAATCACCCATAGTTTCAAAGCCTTCCTTGCCTTTTTCAAGAACAGGACGCAGACGGGTATCGCCGTACTTCTTCTTGATTTCCTCCATGCTGGATGATAAAAACTCCCAGTCATCCAATACGCCTGTCATCACAAATGGCATGGATTCATCAATCAGATTGAGTACTTCCTCTTTTGATGGTTTATGAATTCTTTTAATTTCAGTCACACTGTCTTTATAGTCCTGACATTTGGCCTCGGTCTCCCGGATCAATTCATCTACTTTTTCAGAAGGTCTTTTGATCAGGTTGAAAAGATAGCCAGCCAGATCAAGATTGCCCTCAACTGATACCTGCATCAAAAAGTTAGGGTCTCTCAGGTCAAAGTGGTCCAGATTGTCCAGTACCCTCGCCAGTGTTTCCTGCTTCATTTTTACGACAACATCAGTTTTTTGAGGAGCTTCTTCAGAAAACTTCAGTTCATTATTCTCAAGTTCAATAAATGCAGAAACACGGTCTCCATTATCATCCAGGGTGACTTCACAAATGCCGGATAGATCCGTTTGACAGATGGCATCCTGCATTAGGCTAAACAATTTCTTAAGTAAGTCTTGCATAATTCTGTTTTAGAGGTCTTTTGTTATTTTAAATTTTCGTCTTCAGCTCAGGCATAGTCAAGTGCATCATGCATCTCTACATCCCCGAGCATGATGTCAGTATCATCCAGGACAACCTGTAGTATATGGTTAAAATACTTCATGAGAAGCTGAATGGTATCCTTGTCATAGTATTCCGTATTGTAGATGAAATGCACAAGGAACCTGTCTTTTTCGTCGATAGCATGGATTTTAAACTCGAAATGAGAACTCTCTGCCCATTTGACCTCAACGGGTTCAAATTTCAGTTCATCTAATGCTACGCTTTCATCATGATAATTGACCAATGCAAAGTGAACATCGAAGAGGTTAGTTTGCTTAATACCCTTTTCATTGAGAGCGGCTATCATTTGATCGTATTGGAAATCCTGATTATCAAAAGCTTCCAATACACAGTCTTTCACTTTTTCTAAAAATTGACTGAATGTCAGATCATTATCCACTTCAACTCTGAGTGGTAGCAGATTAACGAATGTACCCACGATGTCTTTTAACCTAGGGTGTGTCCTGCCTACTACATCTGTACCGATCACGATATCCGTACTGCCGGATATCTTTGATAAAAGGATGTAGTATGCGGAGATCAGGAACATAAAATCAGATGTATTGGCCGATGCTGTAAACTTTTTGATTTTAGCATAGAGGTCTCCGGACAAAGACATTTCTTCAAACGTGGCTTCGTTACCGCTAGATGCATCGCGCTCTTTGAGCATAGGCATTTCCAATGCAGGAGCTTTATCTGATAGTTTCTTCAGCCAGAATTCCTTTTGTCTGTCAATGCTATTGGTTGCATGTTTTTGCCAATAGGCATAATCAACATATCTTATTTTCAATGAAGGTAGCTGTTCTCCTTTATAAAGCCGTTTGAAATCGGTCATGAGTATGTTTTTCGAAATACCATCGCAAATAATATGATGGATATCCAGAAGCAAAAAGTTGCCCAGATCCGGGTGCATAAACAAGCCGCACCGCATTAATGGACAGGCAGAAAGGTCAAATGGCCTGACAAAATCATCCATCACTTCTTCAATGGTATTATACTTTTCAGGATCAGGCATAGCCAGTTCAAAGGTGACGCTATCTTTTATCCTTTGAACTATACTACCCTCATCGGTCTGGAAGAAGCCGGTTCTTAAACTCTCGTGCCTGTCGGTCAGCTTTTGAAAAATAGACTTCAGCTTGTCTACATCGATATCTCCAATTATTCGATAAACATTAGCAACATTATAAGTCAGGTCTTGTTTGTCGCGAGAATGCTCTATATAAAGTCTCTCCTGAGCAGATGATGTCGGATAATATTCCTGATCAGCGATTCTTTTGATATCTTCCGCCTGGCTGACCTGCGTTTTTTCTATTAGCTCTGAAAGTTTCTCTATCGTAGGGCAATCGAAGATCTGCCGCATATGCAACTCAACAGCAAACTTCTGCTGTATAATGTAGTTGAGTTTAATGGCATTGATAGAGTTACCTCCCAGATCAAAGAAATCGCTATGGATACCTATCTGGCTTTCATCAATACCCAACAGGCTGGCCCATATCTCAACCAGTATTCTTTGTTGATCATTTTCCGGCCCCACAAATCCACCTGTATTCATTTCAGGGTCTGGAAGCGCCTTACGGTTGAGCTTGCCATTAGGTGTCAGTGGTAATTCGCTTAGCCATACATAATGTACAGGAACCATATAATCAGGGAATACTGCTGATAAGTAGTCTTTTAGCTCGGCCGAATCTATAGCCTCAGCGGATACATAATAGGCCACCAATTGCTTTTCATTATTATTGGTTCTTGCCATAACCACCACATCTGATAGACTATCGTGTGATATCAGCTGTTTTTCAATCTCACCCAGCTCTACTCTGTATCCTCTGATTTTAACCTGATCATCTATTCTTCCCAAAAACTGAACTTTGCCATTGGCCAGCCATCTGGCCTTATCCCCTGTACGGTAAAGTGTAGTAGTAGTCAGAGGGCTATTGACAAATCTTTCTTGGGTAAGTTCTTCTGCATTCAGGTAGCCGTGGCTCACGCCATCTCCTGCTATGTAAAGTTCACCAGCCACGCCTACAGGCAGTACACTGCCATGCTGGTCAAGAATGTAAAGTTTTGTATTGTTAATGGGCCTTCCTATTACGGGTTGCTCCACAAACTCCTGCCAGTTAACAATCTTCTCTGCAACTGCTCCAATGGTAGTCTCAGTGGGCCCATAATGATTAATGAACTGTATTTGGCCATAAGCATCGCTGACCTTTTGAACATCCTCCGTGCGGATAGCCTCGCCACCCAGCAGGATATGTTTCAAGCTATTCAGGGCACCCGGCTTATTATCCACTACTCCGCTAAAGGTTGAGAACAATGATGGTGTAACCTTCAGGTAAGTGATGTGGTTGTTGTGAATATAATCCAGCAGTTGATCAGGAGACTGGTACGTTGTTTCTGGTATCAGGTGCAATTCACCTCCGTATAACAATACGGGGAAGATTGAAGTATACCCCAAATCAAAGGCATAAGACGATGTAAGTAACGATTTATCATCAGGGGTCAGCTGTGTTGCCTGTTTAAACCAGTTAACATAGTTTACCAGGTTTTGGTCGTTTATTTTTACTCCCTTAGGCTTGCCTGTACTTCCTGACGTATAAACCACATAAGCGAGGCCCTGCTTACGAGGAGCAGGTTTCACTACCTCCCCTGACATGTCTGCTTTGCTATCCACGATCACTTTCTCTCCTGAAAAATCGAGTTTACTTTCCAGGTGCTGACGAGTAACTAACTTGCTACTGCCACTTTCCTTCAAAATGATGCTCTGTCTGTTGGGGTTCTGATTGGCATCCAAGGGTAAGAACCCTGCACCGGACTTCAGTATTCCGAAAATCCCGATGATCATTTCCAATGAAGGATCTGAATACAAAGCCACCAGCTCCTGTCCTTCTCCTATCTGTGATGCCAGATAATTGCTTCGCTCATCGAGTTCCTTATAGGTGAGTTGCTCTCCATCAAAGGTAACGACCACTTTATCAGGATGTGATGCCACTTGCTCGTCAAACAGGTCTAGTACGGTTTTGCTTCGGTCATACTCAACATCTGTATCATTGAATGCTGCCAGAATCTGTTCTCTTTCAGCAACCGAAAGCACATCTATATCTTTAAGTTTAATGTCCTCGTTGCCAATGATGGCAGAAACCACCTGGTGGAAGTAGTTGACAAACCGCTCTACGGTCTCCTTTTTGAACAAATCGGTTGAGTAGTTAAAACTCATTCTGACCTGCTCCCCTGCATCAACATACAGCGTAAGGTCAAACTGCGATACTTCACGCTCTAATTCAAAGGGCTTTAGCGTTAAGCCAGGGATTTTAAATTCGTTCTTCTCATAGTTTTGAAAAACAAACCGGATATCATAAAGCGGGTTACGCCCTGAATCTCTTTTTACCTTTAATACATCAACCAGTTCCTCATACTGGTAATCCTGATTTTCAAAGCATTCGAGGGTCTTTTCTTTAACTTCTTTCAGAAATTCGCGGAAGGCCAATGTTCCTTTAGGGAAGCTTCTTAAGGTTAGAGTATTCAGAAATATTCCAATCATATTTCTAAGCTCAGCATGCTTTCTGCCCGCCGTGGGTGTACCGATCACGATATCTTCCTGGTTGCTTACTTTGCTGAGGAATACATTGAAGATGGATAAGATGACCATGAACATGGTGGCTCCTTCTTTGTCCCCGATAGCCTTTAACTTTTGGGTTTCTTCCGGAGTAAGCTCAAACTGAACTGTGCTTCCTTTAAAGCTTTTGACCTTTGGTCTTGAGAAATCATAAGGCAAGTCCAAAGCAGATGTTTCTTCGGCAAATTCCTTTAACCAAAAATCTTTCTGGTTGGCAGTATCTACTCGCTGCTCCTCACCCAAAAGCCACTCTGCATAATCTTTATACTGCAAATGAAGCTCGGAGATCTGCTCTTCATTATACAGAGCCATAAAGTCATTGAGTAATATTTCCTGCGACACTCCATCCGTGATGATGTGGTGAATATCCACCATAAGGATATGTTCTTCAGGAGTTGTTTCGATCAGTCCGGTCCTGATCAAAGGTCCTTTGCTCAGATCAAACGGACGGATAAACTTTGATATTACCGACTTAGCCTCCTCTTCTGTAGACTTGAAATGCTCCATTGAAAGGTCAATGTGTTGAGCAATTTTCTGGAAAGGCTGTTTGTTGACGACTTCAAATGTTGTGCGAAGGGTTTCATGACGATCTGCGAGCTGGTTAAAGGCTCGCTCCAGACGCACTTTATCTAAGGCTCCTTCCAGCCTGACAACCTGCGGCATATTGTAGGCTGTGGAGTTACTGTCTAACTCATAAAGAAAATATAACCGCTTCTGGGCCGGAGAAAGTGGGTATCTGCTCTTTTCCGCGGCCTTTTCGATGGTACTAAAGCCTTGTTTCTGGTTGATACTCTTGAAAAAAGCAAGGATCTCAGGCTTGCGTTCCTTCAACTCTGCGATAATTGCGGGGGTCAGGTTCTTTTTCTGTCCTTGAATTTTCAACTCGTCGCCCTCAACTACCAGGCTGATCTTATGGTTTTTTCGCAGGTTGGTTATGTATTCGTCAATTTTCATCTTAAATCAGTTTTATGAGTACAGTCATCAGCTATTATCTTGTTATTTAAATGGACATCTCCAGAATTTCCTCGGAGGTATCCGTGTTTATATTGATCTGTTTTGCCGTAATAATATAGTCAGACAGGCTTTCAATGTCCTGTTTTGTAAAAAGCTCTTTCAATGGTATCTCCAGATCAAATCCCTTTTGAATCTCAGCTACCAACTCTGTTGCTTTTAATGAATTACCTCCCAACTCAAAGAAGCTGCGGGTTACACTGATGGTTTCAGGGTTGGATTTCAATACATCTGCCCAGATGTCTACCAGTTGTTCTTCTATTTCGTTTGATGGCCCTACATACGCTGCACTGCTCACCAGCTCAGGGGCGGGCAGGGACTTCCTGTCTATCTTCCCATTTGGGGTAAGCGGAAATTTGTCCAGGTGCATGAAGTAAGAAGGGATCATGTAGTCGGGCAGGCTTTGCGAAAGGTGGGCGCGAAGGTCTACAGGTTCTATCATCGAAGCCGAAACGTAGTAGGCTACCAGTATCTGCTCGCCAGAGTCTCCGTGAGCGTAAACAACTGCTTCTTTGACCTCTTCATGGGTCTGTAGCTGGCTCTCTATTTCACCCGGCTCGATACGATAGCCTCGTATCTTCACCTGGTTGTCCATTCTGCCCAGGTATTCGATAGCGCCATTAGGCAACCATCTTGCCAGATCTCCGGTGCGGTAAAATCTGCCTCTTACTCCGGCAGGGTCGCTTACAAAGCGCTCTTCTGTTAAGGGTTCATTTTGCCAGTAGCCTCTGCCAACTCCCTGGCCGCCTATGAGAAGCTCTCCGGCTATCCCCACGGGCTGAAGGTGTCCTTCTTCACTTGCGATCAGCATTGTGGTATTGGCTATCGGTGTACCGATATCAATTCGTTCTGCGTTGGTAAGTTCCTGAATCGATGACCATACTGTAGTCTCGGTAGGGCCGTACATGTTAAAAATCCTGCCCTCGTATTGGCTGTGCAGGGTCTGAAGCAGGTCCGCAGGGAAGCCTTCTCCGCCCACCATTAGCGTGTCTATGTTTTGCAAGGCTTCCGCCGCATGGCTGGAAGACAGTAGCATCTTCAGATGCGATGGGGTGATCTGCATCTTGTTGACGCCACCCGCATTTATAAGTTTACAAAGCGCATCGGGGTCTTTCTGATCGCTGTTGCCTGCCAGCACAACATGATACCCCTGTAGTAATGGCAACAGGCTTTCCAGTACGAAGATATCAAATGAGATCGTGGTCAGGCAGAGCATCCGTGAGCCTTCCTCCATCGGGATGCGGCCGGCTATGCCTTCTACAAAGTTGATCACATTGCTGTGCTCGATCATCACGCCTTTTGGTCGTCCGGTAGACCCGGAGGTGTAGATCATATACGCCAGTTGTGATGGTGATACCGATACACCAGGGTTAGCTGTATTTTCTTCTGATAATGAGGCTGAGGTAACGTCTATGGTTTGTAGTTGATCTCCAAATTGCTTTGCTCTTTTTTCCAGGTCTGCATCGGTCAGCATCAGGCTTAGACTACTGTCCTGAACAATGTAGTCTATGCGGTCTTCCGGGTAGTCCGGGTCTATAGGCACATAGGTACAACCGGCTTTCAATGCTCCAAGGATGCTGATAAACAGAGCCTCGGTGCGGGGTAGCATGATCCCTACAATAGCTTCGGCAGGAAGGTCCTGTTGCCGTATCTTGTGCGCCAACTGGTTACTTCTGCTGTTCAGTTCTTCGTAGGTAAGGCTTTTGCCTCCGTAGGTTAGTGCAATGGCTTCCTTATTTTCAGCTACCTGTGCTTCAAACGCAGCAACGATGCTGCGGCTTTCATCAAAAGTTAGTGCCGTATCGTTAAAGTTACTTAAGATCAGGCCTCTCTCCTCTTCGGTGATCAGGTCTATATCCGACAACCTGATGTTGACATCGGCCAGAATTGTGGAGACGATCTGATTAAAATAGCTTATAAACCGCTCTATGGTCTCCGGCTTGAACAATGCAGTGCAGTACTCTAAACTTAATGACAGTGAGTCTCTTTTATCTATGGCAAACAGGGTTATATCAAACTGCGAGAGTACTTGTCCTTTGTCATAAGGCCGCAGGGTAAGACCTGGTATTTCGTGTTCCGAGGCCTGGTCTGTCCGGTAGGAGAACATCACATCGAACAATGGATTATGACTTGTATCTCTGGCCAGATGCAGTTCGTCTATAAGCTCCTCATAGGGATAAGACTGATGATCAAAGCAGGCCAGTGTCCTGTCACTGACATCGGTCAGAAACTCTTTAAAACTCATGTCTCCATGAGGTGCGTTTCTAAGCGGAAGTGTATTGACGAACATCCCGATAATCCTTTCCACATCGCTGTGCTGTCTGCCTGCGGTTGGGGTACCTACTACTACATCGGTCTGGCTGCTTAGTTTGGCCAGCAATACATTATACACTGCCAACAACATCATATACATGGTTGTACCTGACTGATCGGCAATAGTTTTTAACTGTCCTGTAACATGGGTGTCAAGTTCAAAGTTTTCTACAGCTCCTTCAAAGCTTTTTATCACCGGTCTTTGAAAATCTTCTGGTAAGTTGAGGGGGTGAACTTCTTCCTGGTACTGCTTCAGCCAAAATTCTTTATGGAGAATGGCCTGCTCTTGTTGTTCGTCACTTTGTTGCCACTCAGCATAGTCTTTATATTGTAGCTGTGGTAGTGGCAGATCGGCTCCATTGTAAAGCTTCATGAAATCTTCAATCAGGATGCTGAAAGACACGCCATCGGAAACCATGTGATGGATATCGACCATCAAAATATGTTTCTCCTGTCCTGTTTTAATCAATCCCACTCTGAACAATGGCTCCTGACTCAGGTCAAATGGACGAACAAACGCTTCGATTATCGACGCAACACCTGCTTCATTGCTTTCGAAGTATTCAATTTCAACATCAACGCTATCGCTTATTTTCTGAGCAGGTTGTCCATTGGCTACTTCTACGAAGGTTCGCAGGCTTTCATGGCGAAGTGCCAATTGGTTAAAGGTATTGGTAAGTTTATCCCGATCTATTTCGCCAAGCACTTCAAATGCCTGGGGCAAATTGTACGCCAACGATTCGCTATCAAATTTATGAAGGAAGTACAACCGTTTTTGAGCAGACGATAATGCATAACCATCCTTTTCAATGGCACGAGGTATTGGTCTGTAATCGTGCGTACCACCTTCTGGTTGGTTGCGTCTTGTTTCATCAATTAACTGACTCAACCGAGCTACGGTTGGATGCTGAAAGAAGTCGTTTAACCTTATCTCTACATTCAGCACCTGATGAATGCGCCCTATCATGGTCAGCGCCTTGAGCGAATCCCCTCCTACTTCAAAGAAATCGTCTTCTACTTCTATATCTGATTTTCCAAAAAAGTTGCACCATAAAGTCAGCACTTCTTTTTCTGTTGGCGTAAGTGTATGGTTTTCAATTTCACTTTTAACTTCCTCTACCGGCTCAAGGTCAAAACTGTTAAAGTCTTTATCTCCCTGACTCAGTTTAGCGGTGATCATTTCGTAGGCATCAACCGCCACCGGGTACTTGACTTTGTCAAAGCCATAAGGAGGCAATGATACTTTTAGCCTTAATTCTTTTTCATAGAAGCTGCTCCAGTCGGGAGCTATGCCGATTTTCCACAACTCACCCAAGCCTGCCAGTAGGTATTCCATATCATGACATGTCTCTTTGGGCGGGCGCACAAGGTTAACCACTTTATGGTGTTTCTTGCGCTCCTGATTTGAACGTACAAAGGTACCCAAGGCATTACCGGGACCTATCTCAAGAAAGCAGGTATGTCCACTTTTCAATAACCCCTCGATACCCATTGAGAAATTCACGGTATATCTAAGGTGGTCCAGCCAGTATTGCGCGGACGAAATTAATCCATGCGTCGCTTTCTCTCCTGTGAGGTTCGATATAAATGGAATTTGAGGCTCACTGATGACTACTTTATCCAATTCAGCACCATACTCCTCGAGCATGGGGTCCATCATGTAGGAATGAAATGCATGAGAAGTATGAATACTCCTGTTTTTATATCCTAAAGCATTTAGTTTGGCGGCAAAGCTGTCAATTGCATCGGCAGTACCTGACACTACACATAATTCGGAGCTGTTAACAGCTGCCAGTGATATTTTTTTGTGCTCATCAATGAGTGGCTTCAGTGTTTTCTCATCAAGTGAGATACTCAACATAACGCCTGCCTGCATTCTTTGCATCAACTCTCCTCGCTTTACTACCAGACTAAGGGTATCCTCCAGGGTGAATACCCCACTGAGGCAGGCTGCCACATACTCACCAATGCTATGACCGATCATTACATCGGGTTTAATTCCCCACTTGATCAATAATTTCGCTAATGCATATTCCGTAATAAATAGTATCGGTTGGGCGTATTCCGTATTATTGATTTCCTGTGCTACATTGGTTTCAAAAAGAATAGCTTTCAGGTCTTTCCCGAATTTTTTACGGATCAGGTCAAAACAGGTATCGGCTTCGATCTTAAAGTCTTCTTCAGCTTCATACAAGCCCTTGCACATGTTGGCATATTGTGACCCTTGCCCTGAAAACATAAATACCTGGGTACTTTGAGGCTTATTTATAAATGAAGCTGTATCTTTCTTTGAAGTAAGCTGATGTACGGCATCCTCTGAATTCTGACAAACAAATGCCTGCCGGTGTTCAAGGTGGGTACGTCCTGTCTGCAAGGTATAGGCAATATCTGCGAGTTTGATGCCTCTATCTTCCCGAATATAATTTGCCAGGTTTTCAATATTACGATTTAAGGCTTCCGGGGTCTTACCGGAAATCAGTAGCAATTGATGGCTCCTGCTATGGGATGACTCCTCTCTTTCGGGGGCCTCTTCCAATATCACATGAGCATTGGTGCCTCCAATACCAAATGAACTCACTCCTGCCCTTAAGGGGTACTTTTCACTTTTCCATTCTTTTAAACCAGTATTGATATAAAAAGGGCTACCGGTAAAGTCAATTTTAGGGTTGGGCTTGCTATAGTTTAGTGTAGGAGGAATTTGTCTGTTTTTCAGCGCAAGTGCAGCTTTGATCAGACCTGAGGCTCCTGCAGCTGCATCCAAATGCCCAAAGTTGGACTTAACCGAGCCAATGGCGCAGTATTGATCTTTACTTTTCCCGAAGGTTCTGTTTAAGGCTTCAATTTCGATGGGATCTCCCAGTTCGGTTGCCGTACCATGCGCTTCTATCAGGCTAATGCTTTCAGGCTCAACTTTAGCCCATTTTTGCGCTCTCATGATGGCCTCGGTCTGGCCGTCGACAGAAGGGGCTGTATATCCAACCTTTTGTCTGCCATCATTGTTTATTCCACTGCCTTTGATAATAGCATAGATATTGTCCTTATCTCTAAGTGCATTTTTCAAGGTCTTCAACACCACAACCGCTGCACCTTCACCTCCAATGGTACCTGAGGCATCCACATCAAAGGTGCGGCAATGTCCGTCTTTGGAGTAGATCATCCCCTCCTGATACTTATAGCCTTTCTTGAATTTGTTGGTAATAGTAATACCTCCGGCTACGGCCACATTACAATCCATCGTCAGCAAACTTTTACATGCTTCATGAATGGCTACCAATGATGTGGAGCAGGCCGTGTCCATATAAACGGCCGGGCCTCGAAGATTCAGACAATATGAGATCCGTGATGACATGAATCGCGGACTGCTCAGCTGTGTGGCTGTAAAAGGATCAACAAGCCCCTTTTGGTTTATTAACTGAGAGTATACCTGCCAATTAATATTGGCTGAAGATCCGGCAAACAGGCCTATCTTGTTTTTGGTGTCTTCAGGGTTACAGGCAGCATCTTCTAATGCCTCCCAAACACACTCGTGAAATAGCCGGGTCTGAGGGTCCATGATCCTGGCCTCATCGGGCCTGTAGTTAAAGAACTGCGCATCGAAATACTCTTTGTCTTTCAGGTAAGCACTAGCCTTGACATATGCGGGGTCATTTATATTATCGATATCTTCTCCTGCCTCCCGGAGTTCATCATCTGTAAAAAAGGTTACAGACTCCACTCCATCTCTCAGGTTAGCCCAAAAGTCGTCAATATTGTTAGCGCCCGGAAACCTTCCTGACATACCTATGATTGCGATCTCCAATCCTGTATACTTTCCCATAATGCCTATAGTCTATTTCACTAATAGATGTTATCGATCTTATTAATAATCATCCATTTGATTAAATATGCTTAGATTGTCCTCCGCTTCCATGAGGTCCTCATCCAGCTTTTCTGCCATCTCTTTAACTCCGGTATCTCCATTGATAATGTGATCGGCAATCTTCGAAATGGTGGTCAGCCTGAACATGGCTGCAACTGAAAAGTCACTGTTAAAATGTTCATTGACCTTATTTTTTAACTCTATTATTCTTATTGAATGTCCCCCCAACTCGAAGAAGTTGGAGTTAACTCCTATCTTATCCGCGTCAAGCCCCAGAATTTCCGACCATATTTCTACCAGTTTGGCCTCCACATCATTGGAAGCCGCCTGATAGGTATCAGAAGTTGTTATTTCTGGTTCCGGAAGAGCTCGTCTGTTCAGCTTGCCATTAGCAGTAAGGGGCAGTTCTTCCATTTGAACAAACGAAGAAGGTATCATATAATCGGGCAATGCATTAGATAAGTACTCCCTCAGTACTTTGGCATCTAATGTTTCATTAGCCACATAATAAACTACCAGGTATTTGCTTCCACTCTTATCAATATCGATGACAACACTTTCATTAATAGACGGATGAACGGCCAGCTGCCTTTCAATCTCTCCCAATTCAATTCTGTAGCCCCGGATTTTCACTTGTCGGTCGATCCTTCCCAAGAATTCGATATGACCATTTTTCAGCCATCGTCCCCAGTCTCCGGTTCTGTACATTCTCCATTGGCTGTTAAATGGATCAACTCCAAATTTTTCATGGGTTAAATCCAGGTTGTTCACATACCCTTTGGCAACCCCTGCTCCGGACACACATATTTCTCCGGCCACTCCAACGGGGAGTAGTTCATTGTTTTTGCCCAGAATAAGTATTCTTTTATTGGCAATAGGCATGCCAATGCTATAATGATCTCCAGAGTAAGGGTATGCGCATGAAGTTGTCCAGATAGAATCTTCGGTCGGACCATAAAGATTAAATACCGCAAAAGGCAAATCTTTTTCAGACTTATAGTTCAGCCTGTCCCCCGCAATGTTCATCACGCGTAGGCTAACGTTACTATCCTCCCAGCTCGCCTTTAAGAGATATTCTGCTATGGCAGTAGGCTGGTATGTAATTTCAATGCTATTATCAGCCAACCAGGATTTCATCAGTGCGGGGTCGAATCTGATTTCGGCAGGAGCTATATTCAAGACTCCTCCAAAAGCCAATGCGGGCCATATCTCGAAAGCAGAAGCATCGAAAATGATGTTGGCAACCTGACTTAACCGGGTACCTTCAACAACATCAAATTTATGCTTAAAATGGTACACCATGTTCAATATTCCCTGATTCATGACCTCCACGCCTTTAGGCTTACCGGTGGTACCGGATGTATAAATGACATAGATGGGATCTTCAGGATTTACCTCAACTGCAATTTCTTGGGATGCCTCCGGTATTTCTTGGTTGACATACACGACCTTCTCCTTTTCAATTCCTGATAAGAAATCTGACTGATGGCTTTTTAGCTCTTCATGAGTCAACAACAATTGAGCCTCGCAATCCGAAAATTTGAGGATATTTCTGGCATCAGCCTCATCAGGCGAGAGGGGCACGTAAGCACACCCGGTCTTCAGTACGGCCAGCATACTGGCGATCAACTCTACCGAAGGGCCGAAAAGCAAAGCGATCCTTTTCACTCCATTCTTATCCCAGATCTCATGGATCTGATGAGCAATTTGATTGGCCTTATGATTTAACTGTCTGTAGGAGACATGATTTTCTCCATATTGTACGGCTATACCTTCAGGGTTTGTTTCAACCTGCCTTTCAAACATGGAAATAACTCCCTTCTCTATCGGGTAATCTGCCTTGGTATCATTAAACTCTTGTAACAGCTGTTGTTTTTCCGAGGTAGTGAGTATATCAATATCCGAAATTCGGATATCCATATCTTCGATGACTGCACTAATAATTTGTTTAAAATAGGTAACAAACCTTTCTACGGTATCGCTTTCAAACAACTCTGTAGAATACTCAAAACTAAACGACAACCCTTGCTCTGACTCCTGGGTTGAGAGTGTAATATCAAATTTTGAGGTTTGGCTCTTCCATGCCTGAGGCTCAAGGGTAAGACCGGGAATCTCAAGTTCGGTCTGACTAAAGTTTTGAAAAACAAACATCACATCAAACAAGGGATTTCGACTGGTATCTCTTGTAACCTGCAAGTCGTCGATCAGCTCTTCGTATTGATAGGTTTGGTGCGCAAAGCATTGATGTGTGTTTTCCTTTACGGAAATAAGAAAATCTTTAAAACTCTGGCTGGAGACTGGGTAGTTTCTCAGGGCTACTGTATTGACAAACATGCCAATCAGGTTTTCCAGATCAGCATGTTGCCTGCCAGCTACCGGTGTACCTATAACAATGTCTTCCTGATTACACAGTTTGGCCAGCAATATGTTATAAATTGCCAGCACTACCATAAACATGGTTGCTCCTTCCTGGTCAGCAATAGTCTGAAGTCTGCCTGCATCGGCTTTGCTTATTTCAAAATCTACAGCCGATCCCCCATGCTTTCTCACAGGTGGTCTTTTATGATCCAGCGGCAATTCCAATAAAGCCGGTTCGCTGGCGAATTGCTCCTTCCAGAAATCTCTTTGTTTAGCAATTTCCTCCTGCTGTTTCTCGCTCTGCTGCCACTCTGCATAATCTTTATAGGTTAATGCTATCGGAGGCAACGTTTCATTATTATAAAAGGTCATGAAATCCTGAATCAGAACAGCTTGCGAAACTCCGTCTGTCACAATATGATGTATATCGACAATCAGCAGATGCTCTTCCTGAGTAGTGCTTACAATACCCACCCTAACCAGAGGGGCGCTTTGTAAATCAAATGGCCTGATAAATTTCTCTGTGGTCAACTGCAATTCACTTTCTGAACATTCTAAGTATTCGATTCCGAAATTTACCTTGTCATGTACTTTTTGCAAAGGCTCATTATTGATCAACTCAAATGAAGTTCTCAGGCATTCGTGTCGCTGTAAAAGCTGTTGAAAAGCATTGTTAAACCTTTCTTTATCAATCGTCCCGGTTAGTCTGACCGTTTGCGGCAGATTATAAACCGTAGATGTACTATCGAATTGGTAAAGGAAATACAAGCGCCGCTGCGCAGAAGACAGCCTGTAATATTCCTTATTTTCTACCTTATCTATTTTTACAAAACTGTTTTTACGAGCTACATCTTCCAGATAGTTTATTAGATACTCCTTATTTTCTTTAATTTCTTGTACCAAGTCGTTGGTCAAAACACCCTGCGGGGCATTTATTTTCAATTTCCCATCGACCAGTGTGAGATTAACGTTAAGCTTCCTAAGTTTTGTTATTATTGCTTTCATTATAAAATATTAACCTTCCCTAATCGAGAATAATCTCGTCACTCATAACCACATCACTCGGCTCTCCGTTTTTAGCCCAGTTTTCATTATCTATATATTCAGACATCATTTCAATGGTGTTAGAGACAAATATCTCTTGCAACGGTATCTCAACATTCAGTTCTCTAAAAATTCGGTTCGCAAGAACAGTAGCTCTTAAAGAGTGTCCTCCCAGTTCAAAGAAGCTGACATTGATACTGATAAGGCTTTGGTCCATCTTCAATATCTCTGCCCATATCTCTACAAGTTTTTTCTCTGTTTCAGAGGAAGGCGCTACATATTCCCTTGGTGCTACCTCTGGCTCTGGCAACGCTTTCCTGTCTACCTTTCCGTTGGTGCTGATTGGCATATTCTTCATATGAACGTAATATGAAGGAATCATATAATCAGGCAGCTTATCCGATAAATAAGTACGTATGCTGGTCGCAGCTAGTTCACTCTCTGCCACATAGTAGGCTACCAAAAATTTATCGCCCGATCGTTCTTTAGCCATAACCAGAGCATCTTTGATCTGATCATGCTCATTCAATTGCACCTCGATCTCTTCAGGCTCTATCCTGAACCCTCTTATTTTTACCTGATTGTCAACCCTGCCTAAGAACTCCACTTCTCCGTCTGACGTCCATCTCGCCAGGTCTCCGGTTTTATACATTTGCTCGCCTGCCCTAAATGGATTCTCTACAAACTTTTCCTGGGTAAGGGTTTTGTTATTGATATAGCCTCTGGCTACTCCAACACCTGCAATGCATAGCTCTCCGTACATGCCTATCGGTAGCAACTCTCCTTTTTGCCCCAGAATATAAATAGAGGTATTGTCCATGGGTTTTCCTATGATGGAAATATTGGTTTCTACGAGGTTATTATTGCAGGTTGCCCCAACGGATGTTTCTGTAGGCCCATATTCATTGCTGATCTGGGTATGGGGTAATGACTTTTTGCTCTTTTGCAATAATTCAGGGTTCGCTTTTTCTCCGGCAAGCACCACGAGTCTCAGACTTGCGGCCTCCTCTTGCTTCAATTCTGTAAGGATAACCTCAAATATGGCAGGTGTCATACCGATATAGCTCACATTTTCACGGTTAATGGTATTGACCAGATACTGGGCATTTAAGCGGTTCTCATTACTCAGTAATACTGTGGTTCCTCCGGCCAGCAGCAGAGAATACAAGTTACTACCGTAACCATCAAAATGATAAGACACGACCTGCATAGTAACTTCACTGGCTGTGAACTCAAAGTTTGAAATTCGCCATGACAGGTAGTTGACCATACCGCCATGCTCTACCTCTACACCTTTAGGGTTACCGGTTGTTCCTGAGGTATAGATCACATATATGAGATCATGAGGTGCAGCTTTTTGGGGTATCACATCCACGGCATTGTCAGCCATGAGATTTTCGTCAACAATCACAGTCTTCTCCGTATCAAACCTGAAGTCTTCCAATTCAACTGCCTCGTGCGTAAGCAATAATTGAGCATCACAATCGGCAAGGATATATTCATTTCTCTCTGCCGGAGCTTCTGGAGATAGTGGCACATAGGCGTGCCCGGCTTTCATCACTCCAAGCATGCTGGCGATCATTTCAACCGACGGGTTGAACAGCAAACCTATTTTATTGTTCCCTTCCGACACCTTGTTCAGGGCCACCTGGGCAATACTATTCGCCATGGCATCAAGGTCCTTGAAACTGACCCTTTGATCACCATAAACTACCGCAATATTATCAGGGTGGAGTTTCACCTGTTTCTCAAACAGGGTGACTATAGTTTCTTCTTTCGGGTAGTCTACACCCGTGTTGTTAAACACATTCAACAACTGCTGTTTCTCTTCTGTAGAAATGATCTCCAACTCAGACAAACACTGATCGGCATCAGCTGTTACTGACTCTACTATTCTCTGGAAGTAGCCTATAAAACGGGTGATTGTTTCAGGGTTAAACAGGTCCGATGAATACTCAAAGCTCAACTGCATGCCACCCTCCTCTTCTACCGCTGTCAGGGTCAGGTCAAACTTCGACACTGTACGACTGCTGTGGTACGGGATCAGCTCCAATCCTGATATTTTTGATTCAGCTTCTTCTTGGTTCTGGAACACGAACATCACATCAAACAATGGATTTCTGTTTACAGCTCTGTCTGCTTTCACTTCATCGATCAGTGCTTCATAAGGGTAGCCTTGGTGCTCCATGCTCAGCAGTGCACGCTCTTTTACCTCGTGTAGAAAATCCCGGAAGGTCTTATCGCCTGCGGGGTAGTTGCGCAGTGGCAGGGTGTTCACAAACATACCGATCACACGTTCAAGGTCTACATGCTGTCTTCCGGCGACAGGGGTTCCTATCACAATATCTTCCTGATTACTCAGTTTGCCCAGCAGTACGTTGTAGATCGAGAGTAGCAACATGAACAGGGTCGTACCTTCTAACTGCGACAGCTCATGGAGCTTGTGGGTAGTTGCCTCGCTCAGTGTGAAGTCTATGCTGCCGCCTTTGCTGCTTTTTACTAGTGGACGAGCTTTATCAGTCGGAAGCTCCAGGGAGGTCACCTCTTCAGAAAACTCGCCTAGCCAGTAGGCCTTCTGGTCACTGACCGCAGCTTGTTGAGCCGGGTCTTGCTGCCATTCTGCATAATCTTTATACTGAAGGTGAAGGGGCTCCAGCGCATCTCCGTTGTAAAGGCTTGTGAAGTCCTGCATCAGCACGCTTTGCGAAATACCATCAGTGATGATGTGGTGCATGTCTACCACCAGTATATGGTCGGTCTCGCTCAGGGCAATTACACCTGCACGCATCAAGGGAGATTCGCTCAGATCAAAGGGAGCGATGATGTCCCTGATCAGTTTCTCCGCTCCTTCTTCGTCGGACTGATAGTACTGCACTTCAAAATCGTGGTCCTCTGATATTTTCTGAACAGGGTGGTCATTCTCCACATGGAAAGAGGTACGAAGACTTTCGTGCCGGCTGACCAGCCCGCTGAAGACCTCGTTGAGTTTTTCTTTGTCCAATATGCCGCTCAGCCTTACGGTGTAAGGCATGTTATACGCCGTAGAGTTCTTGTCTATTTGATGAAGTACATACAGACGTTGTTGTGATGACGACAGGGAGTAATACGGTTGTTCGGCCGCTTTTTCTACTGATTTGTAAGTAGTCTGCTCCCGGTTGCTGAGATATTGTCCCTGACTGCGGATGTCCTGATGGCGGAAGATCTCTCGTAAGGGGATGGTTATGCTTAGTTGCTGGTGTATCTTATTGGCCAACAAACTGGCCAGCAGGGAGTGTCCTCCCAGTTCGAAGAAGCTTCGTGTTACCCCGATCGCTTCGGGGTCCGCTTTCAGTACTTCTGCCCAGATGTCTACCAGTTGTTCTTCTATTTCGTTTGATGGCCCTACGTACGCTGCACTGCTCACCAGCTCAGGGGCGGGCAGGGACTTCCTGTCTATCTTCCCATTTGGGGTAAGCGGAAATTTGTCCAGGTGCATGAAGTAGGAAGGGATCATGTAGTCGGGCAAGCTTTGTGAAAGGTGAGCTCGAAGGTCTACAGGTTCTATCATCGAAGCCGAAACGTAGTAGGCTACCAGTATCTGCTCGCCAGAGTCTCCGTGAGCGTAAACAACTGCTTCTTTGACCTCTTCATGGGTCTGTAGCTGGCTCTCTATTTCACCCGGCTCAATACGATAGCCTCGTATCTTCACCTGGTTGTCCATTCTCCCCAGGTATTCGATGGCGCCGTTAGGCAACCATCTTGCCATATCTCCGGTGCGGTAGAAACGCCCGCTTACTCCGGCAGGGCCACTCACAAAGCGCTCTCCGGTTAAGGACTCATTTTGCCAGTAGCCCCGGCCTACTCCTTTGCCGCCTATGTAAAGCTCTCCGGCAATGCCTACAGGCTGAAGGTGTCCTTCTTCGCCTACGATCAGCATTGTGGTATTAGCTATCGGTGTACCGATATCAATTCGCTCTGCCTTGGTAAGTTCCTGAACCGATGACCATACGGTGGTCTCGGTGGGACCATACATGTTAAAAATCCTGCCCTGGTATTGGCTGTGTAGGATCTGAAGCAGGTCCGCAGGGAAGCCTTCTCCTCCTACCATCAGGGTATCTATATTTTGCAGGGCTTCTGCCGCATGGCTGGAAGACAGTAACATCTTCAGGTGCGATGGGGTGATCTGCATCTTGTTGACGCTACCTGCATTTATCAGTGTACAAAGCGCATCAGGGTCTTTCTGGTCGCTGTTGCCTGCCAGCACAACATGATACCCCTGTAGTAATGGCAACAGGCTTTCCAGTACGAAGATATCAAATGAGATTGTGGTCAGGCAGAGCATGCGTGAGCCTTCCTCCATTGGAATGCGCGCGGCTATGCCTTCAACAAAGTTGATCGCATTGCTGTGCTCGATCATCACGCCTTTTGGTCGTCCGGTGGACCCGGAGGTGTAGATCATATACGCCAGTTGTGATGGTGATACCGATACGCCAGGGTTAGCTGTATTTTCTTCTGATAATGAGGCTGAGGTAACGTCTATGGTTTGTAGTTGCTCTCCAAATTGGTTGGCTCTTTTTTCCAGGTCTGCATCGGTCAGCATCAGGCTTAGACCACTGTCCTGAACAATGTAGTCTATGCGGTCTTCCGGGTAGTCCGGGTCTATAGGCACATAGGTACAGCCGGCTTTCAATGCTCCAAGGATGCTGATAAAAAGGGCTTCGGTACGGGGTAGCATGATCCCTACAATAGCTTCGGCAGGAAGGTCCTGTTGCCGTATCTTGTGCGCCAACTGGTTACTTCTGCTGTTCAGTTCTTCGTAGGTAAGGCTTTTGCCTCCGTAGGTTAGTGCTATGGCTGCTTTGCTTTCAGCTACCTGTGCTTCAAACGCAGTAACGATGCTGCGGCTTTCATCAAAAGTTAGTGCCGTATCGTTAAAGTCACTTAAGATCAGGCCTCTCTCCTCTTCGGTGATCAGGTCTATATCCGACAGCCTGATGTTAACATCGGCCAGAATTGTAGAGATGATCTGATTAAAATAGCTTATAAATCTTTCTATAGTGTCTCCTTTGAACAAGGCGGTGCAGTACTCGAAATAAAGAGCCAATGCTCCTTCATTTTCATATGCCGTTAACGTCAGGTCAAACTTGGAAACAATATGATTGTCATCGTACTGTGTGATCTTTAGTCCGGGTATTTCAAGCTCTGAACGCTCGAAGTTCTCATACGAGAAGAGTACATCAAACAAAGGATTTCGGCTGATGTTTCGCTCCAACTTCAGGTCATCTATTAAATATTCATAAGGGTACGCCTGGTGGTCGAAGCTCTCGAGTGTTTTGCTCTTCACCTGATCCAGGAATTCTCTAAAACTTTGTGTACCCTCAGCTTGGTTTCGCAAGGGCAAGGTATTGATAAACATCCCCATCATCTGCTCCAGATCAGCATGTTGCCTTCCTGAAATGGGTGTCCCTATCACTATATCTTCCTGATTACTCAGTTTGCTTAGAAGAATATGATAGGCAGACAAGAGTATCGTAAAGAGTGTCGTTCCTTCACCTTCGGCTATCTTTCTTAGTTTTTCTGTGTTAGCTGCGCTGATTTCAAATTTCCTGATGTCTCCTTCAAAGCTTTTTATAGCGGGCCTTACATAATCAGCAGGTAAGTTGAGTGGAGTCACCTCACTGTCAAATGCTTCTAACCAGAAGGCTCTTTGCTCCATGAGCTCCTGCTGAAAATCACTTCCCTGCTGCCACACGGCATAGTCTTTATAATGTAGCTCAAGGTCCTCTAACGGCTGCCCTTTGTAAAGTGCCATGAAGTCTTTAATCATAACACTCTTAGAGACGCCATCTGTAATGATATGCGGCAAATCAACCATTAAGACATGTTCAAGCTCAGATACTTTCACTAACCCTACACGTATCAGGGGAGCCTGGGTCAAATCAAATGGCTTAATAAAATTGTTAATTACTGAGACTATACCCTCATCCGTGGCGGTATAATGGTGTATGTCAAAATCAACTTGCTCAATTATAGTTTGGCAAGGCTGCTCATCTATAATCTCAAACTTTGTTCTGAGGGGTTCGTGCCGCTCAATAAGTGTTTCAAATACCTTCTTGAGTTTTTGATGATCAACTGCCCCGCTCAACTGAAGTGCTATGGGCATGTTGTAGGCTACGGAACCATTGTCAAATTCATTGAGGAAGTATAGCCTTCGTTGAACTGAGCTCAATGGGTAATGCGCACTGCTTTCCGCCTTGGGTATCACTGTATATTCAGCCTGTTCATTCGCTTCATTCTTTCCTAACGATGTACTTAGGTATGCACTTAGTTCTTTGACTGAAGCATGTTGGAAAAATTCAGTTATCGAAAGCTCTATGTTAAACCGCTTATGTATACGACCAATCATGGTAAGGACTTTCAAAGAATCGCCTCCCAATTCAAAGAAATCATTAGAAGGTCTGATATCCTCCATGCCGAAGAATTCTTTCCAAAGCTGAAGCATCTCCAACTCAATATTATCCTCGGAGGTAACCAGTGCCAAGGCCTTATCTTCCTGACCATTCACCTTGTTTTTAACCCATTGGGATACCCTTTGATTGAGATCACCAACAGAAACCACTACTTGCGGCAGGTGTGTCAGCGCAGTAACTCTCTCAAAAACCTCTAATAATTCATCCGGCCTTATTCCTTCTCCCGGGTTATCATCAAACGCAAGTCCATCCAGGTTCACGCTAAACCAATTAGGAGACTCTGTTTCATGAATGGTATTCAACTCATGATCCAAAGCCATGTTGGCCGAGGCATATGCTCCAAATTGAAGCCCGCCAAGCACTGATGAAATAGAGGATATGGCGAGGCAAAAATCGAGTTCTCTGTTGCCCATAACCTTTTTCAGGTTATGTATACCGGTACATTTTGTTCTGAATTGTTCACGGTAGTCATCGTCTGTGAGGTTATCGATCAGGTTTATGCTTTTTCCCTGAAGGGTACCTGCGGCATGGATAATACCGTTTATTTCGCCGTATTGCTTTTCAGCAGCATCTACAACAAATTCAAGGTCGGTGTGGCTTGAAATATCTGCTTTGAAATAGCTCGCTTTACCAGGGCCGTTATTCAGTTGATTGACCTGGTCTGCTTTAAGCTTCTGATCTGTTCTGCCCAGCAACACAACACTGGCCTGATATTTTGTAGTCAGGTATTGCGCCAGGGTGTACCCCAATTTCCCAAGACCACCGGTGATCAGGTACACGCCTTCCTTCTTTAGCATTGACCCTTCGCTCCGCAAGGCAACCTGTTCGAATGATTGCTCCCATCGTCGGGAATTTCTCAACGCCAATGACAGACCATTTTTACGCTTTACAAACTCACTCGTAAGCTGGTCAACATTTTGTTCAACCTCCTGCATCAAAAGGTCAATATGACCTGTTGTTACAGGGTACTCCTGTGCGATTACTTTAATGGCTGCCGGTAATGCAGCTCCTGATGCATTGACTTTTTCAACGCCCAACACATCATATAAATTACTAGTAACCAAAGTTAAATGCACTCCCGAAAGCGACTCCACACGATGGGCTGATTTTACCATATGGATGAGATCATAAAAATCAGGATAATGATCGGTGTATTCACTAAGGTCGTCGGTCAGATCGTCTGAAGTGCTGTTGTAAATTATCTGATCGTATTTAAAGCTTTTATCTTTCAGGTCGCTGAAGAATTTTGTCAGGTCTTCAAGTGAACCGGGATTTACAACATATTGGCTATCTGATACTTTCTTATATTCATTTCCTTTAATGACAGATACATAAGGTACCCGCTCCTGATCAAATTTCCCGATCAGCGATGTCTGAAGCTTGTTATCCTTTCCATAAATAATATAGCCACCAACATTATCCACTTTCTCTGGCAAGGCAAATGAGCTCTGCCAACCTGGAATGTAGAACCATTCGTTGATATTATTTCTTATTGGTTCCGGGCTATTTTGCTGATGGCTACCTTCATCTATACGTACAGGATACTGGACTTTTTCAAATGAATAGGTTG
Organism: Fulvivirga marina; assembly: GCF_016775155.1. GTDB lineage: Bacteria > Bacteroidota > Bacteroidia > Cytophagales > Cyclobacteriaceae > Fulvivirga > Fulvivirga marina. The sequence continues at coordinate 66,383 of NZ_JAEUGD010000059.1, forward strand.
GTAGCGGAATTCTTCTTCTTTGTTCTTCCTGGTAAAAATCTGCCCAGCTTACTTCCACGCCTTTTTCCCATAGCTTACCCAAACTTCCCAATAAATACTGCTGATCATCAACATGCTGTTTGGGGTGCCTAACCAGGGCTACAACTTCATGACTGCTTAATCGATTTTTATGGGATCGCACAAAAGTACTCAGTACATTGCCCGGGCCAACTTCTATAAATACCGACTCCTCAGCCTCCATCATTTTGCTTACCCCTTCTGAGAAGCGTACTGTTTCTCTGAGGTGCCTTACCCAATATTCAGAAGATCCGAGGGTTTTATCATCGGCTACCTCTCCGGTTAAATTGGATACCAGGGGTATCTGCTGCTTATGGAATTTTATGTTTTCAAATACGGATTTAAACTGATCCAGTATGCCATCCATCATATAGGAATGGAATGCATGGGATGTATGGATTACTTTGCTATTATATCCGCTTTGTTGAATTTTGTTTTGAAAGTCTGCAATGGCCTCTTCAGTTCCGGAAACCACGCAGTGAGCAGAACTGTTTACTGCGGCCAGTGAGATGTTGTCGTTATCAGTTATTAAAGGGAGTAATTCTTCTTCTCCGGCTGAGATACTGAGCATTGCTCCTGGCGCTACCTGCTGCATCAACTGACCTCTGCTGACGACCAGCTTTATGGCATCATGAGGTGTAAAGACTCCTCCAATACAGGCCGCTACGTACTCTCCTATGCTATGCCCTATCATCAGGGTAGGTTTAATTCCCCACCGGATTAGCAATTGCGCCAGGGCATATTCGATAATAAATAGTGCAGGCTGTGTATTTTCTGTCTGATTTACCTGATCAGCGTCTTCGGAATTATCTCCAAATAGTATGGGTTTAAAGTTTTTACCGGATACCTCTTCTGCAATTTTCAAACAGTGGTCTACCGTTTCCTTAAAATATTTTTCTCTGGCATACAGGTCTGCACACATACCTCTATATTGTGAGCCTTGCCCTGAGAACATAAACACAATGTGTTCTCTGCTTTGCGGTGCAGGTATATCTGCAACTTCATCTGCCAGGTCTCTCAGGAGCTTTACAGAATCGTCAGCATTTCTGACACTCAGGCTTGCTCTATACTGGAAGTGCGCTCTGCCGACATGAAGTGTATAGGCTGCATCGGCAATATTTGTATCTCCATTCGCTTGTAGAAAATCTGCCAGATTATGGATGTTTTTTTGAAGGGCATCTGGTGTTTTTGCCGAAAGTGTTAATAGTTGGTAGTCTCTGGATACTGATGGTTCGGTAACCGACGGTGCCTCCTCTAAAACCACATGTGCATTTGTACCTCCAATACCAAACGAGCTCACCCCTGCACGTCTTGGGTATTCGCCATTCTTCCATTCCCGGAGGTTTGTATTAACGTAAAAGGGGCTGTTTTTAAAATCAATGCTGGCGTTGGGCGTCTTATAATGCAGGCTGGGAACCAGCTGTCTGTTCTTCAGGGAAAGAGCTGTTTTGATCAGCCCTGCTATTCCTGCGGCAGCATCCAGGTGGCCAATATTGGTCTTGACAGAACCTATTGCACAAAATTGTTTTTTGCCGGTATTAAAGGCCTTTGTAAGTCCTGCTATTTCAATAGGGTCACCCAGTGAAGTTCCCGTTCCATGGGCTTCTACATAGGTTATGCTTTCCGGGGCAATATTTGCATTTCTAATGGCCTCGCGAATAGCAGCACTTTGCCCTTCGATGCTTGGTGCTGTAAATCCAATTTTTTCGTGGCCATCATTATTGGTGGCTGTACCTTTGATCACGGCATGTATGGTATCTCCATCACGTATCGCTTCATCGAGTTTCTTCAATACCACTATGCCTGCACCGTTGCCACTTACTGTTCCTGATGATGTTGCATCAAATGCTCTGCAACTTCCATCATCAGACAATATCATTCCCTTTCTATGGGTGTATCCTTCATTGTCATGGAGTGAAACTGATACCCCTCCGGCCAGGGCAACATCACACTTACCGGCCATCAGCTCATGACATGCCGTGTCCACAGCTACTAGTGAAGTAGAACAGGCTGTAGCGATATTTACACTGGGGCCTTTAAGGTTAAGCTTGTATGAGATTCTGGGGCAAAGGAAATCTTTATCCGCATAAGTAATGGCTTCCCACTTTTCTACCCAGTCGTCATCGCCATTGGCTCCGACATTAATATTGAAATAAGGATTAGCCGATGCTCCTCCGTAAAGACCTATTGTTCCTTTATAGGTACTAGGATTATAGCCTGCATTTTCTAAAGCTTCCCAGGTACACTCGTGGAATATGCGCATCTGAGGATCCATTTTTGCCGCCTCAGAAGGAATATAATTAAAGAAGGTCGCATCAAAGGATTCATATCCCTCAAGAAAGCCTTTGGCGTATATCAAAGGATCGTTCTCCTCTTTCTCTTTTCTTGTAATAGACTCTTTCCCTGATTGCAGGTTTTGCCAGAACTGGTCTATATTCTTTGCCTCCGGGAACCTGCCAGCCATGCCAATAATGGCTATATCGAAGGCACCACTCCTGCTTTCGAGGCTCGCCTTCTGTTTAACTTCTTCCTGCTCTGTTTTTTCCTCGACCGTATCGCCCTTTTTGCTGCTTATATATTTAGCAAGGGCGCGAATGGTTGTATAATTGAAAAGTTCTGTAACGGAAACATCCTCGTCAAAGACCACTTTGATTTTTGAACTCACACTGATCAAATGCAGCGAATCTCCGCCTACATCAAAAAAGTTTTGGTTCGCACTGATCTTATCATGACCTAGTACTTCTTTCCATATGCCGAATAGTTGTTTTTCTACTTCACCGGTTGCTACGACATGATCCTTGTTAAGCATGATCTCTGGCTGCGGTAATCTGGTCTTATCCAGCTTACCATTCGGTGTCATAGGCAACGTTTCCATCTCCATAAAATAAGATGGCACCATGTAGCTAGGAAGGTGTTCTGACAAATAGCCTTTTAAACGATCTGCATCTTCTTGTTCGCCAGAGACATAATAGGCTACCAAATGGTTGTTACCATGAATCTCACGGGCTACAACCACACATTCCTCTATAGCCCCATAGTTGGATAAGTGGCTTTCTATTTCGCCGGTTTCAATTCTATGGCCTCGAATTTTAACCTGAAAATCTGTACGACCGAGGTATTCTATAGTACCATTATCCAACCAACGAACAAGATCACCGGTTTTATAAAGTTTTTCTTCCGGGTTAAAGGGGTTAGGTACAAAGACCTTATCTGTTAATTCCGGATTGTTCCAGTACCCTTCGGCCAGGCCATCACCTCCTATGTAAAGCTCACCGCTGACTCCTTTTGGCTGTAACTGCCTGTGTTTGTTCAGCACGTAAAGCTGTGTATTGCCAATGGGTCTGCCTATAGTTATTTTATCTTCGTCTGTAAGATCTATCAATGATGACCATACCGTGGTTTCGGTAGGTCCGTATACATTAATTATTCTTGCCTTAGCAGCTGCTTTCAGTTGCTTCAAAAGTTCGGGTGGGAAGGCCTCTCCCCCAACCAGCATGTATTCCATACCACTCATACCTGCTTTGAAGGCAACTTCATCACTGGTTAGCAGTTTGTAGCGCGATGGTGTGGTCTGCATCATCGTAACACCATTCATGGCTATTGTTTTAAACAAAAGCCTGGGGTCTTTTTGGGCCGCTTCATCTGCTATAACCACCCGGGCACCACGAGTAAGTGGAACCAATGACTCCGTGACAAATATGTCAAAGGAAAAAGTTGTTACAGAAACAATAGTAGTTTCTTCTGTGAAGGGAACGCTTTCCGACAACGATATGATATAGTTATGTACTGCTCTATGTGGGAGCATTACACCCTTAGGCCTTCCTGTTGACCCTGAGGTGTAAATTACATAAGCGAGGTCATCAGAATTATTGACATGGGGTAAGTTTTTAGGCTCTGACGCCAATTCTTCGCAATCAACCGTCAGAATATCAAGATTCTGCTCAACGCTAAATACTTTTCCGTCCAAGTCTGGCGTGGTCAGAAGTACTGTAGCATTAGCATCTGACATCATATACTCTAAACGCTCTTTGGGGAATGTGGGGTCTAAGGGAAGATAACAACCTCCGGATTTTAGCACAGCCAACTGGCTAATGAATAGCTCCAGTGAGCGGCTGGTGTACAATGCTACAATTTGGTTAGGGCGTACTCCCCGGGCTCGTATATCTGCTGCCAGGCTATTGGCTTTTTCATTAAGCTCTCTGTAGCTCAATGCCTGTTCGCCAAATACAAGCGCTGTATGATTCGGGGTTCTGGCTGCCTGCTCCTCAAAAAGCTGAACAAGTGTTTTCTCAACAGGATATGCCAGGGCTGTTTTGTTGAAATCGTATAGCAATTCAGCCTTTTCGCTATCCGATAGCAGACTGACTTCTTTTACTTTTTTACTGCTATCATGAAGTATGCTCTTAATGACCAAAGCAAACTGTGTGGCCAGTGAACGCACAAAAGATTCACTCAGGTTTGTAGTTTGATAGGCAAACTCGATCTCTACTTCCTCATTAAAGAAGACGGTGACCACGAGTGGAATCCCTGTATTTTCATAAACGGTTTCCAGATGTAGCTTAAATTCGGCGTTACTGTTTATTTTATCAGTATCAAGCGGATAGTTTTCAATGATAACGACGGAATCAAACAAGTCATTACTGGGCTTAATATCCAGCATGCGCTTGATTTCAAAATATGAAGTGTTGTTGTATTGGCTTCTTTCTATCAAATCCTTGCTGATACTTGCAACAACATCCAGCAAGGTACTGTTTTCCACTTGCCTAAGCCTTAATGGTATGGTATTGATAAAGTTGCCTATTACTTTGTCGTTACCTCTTACAGCCGCATCTCGGTTGGATACCGTGGTTCCAAAAACAACATCAGAAATGTCGTGGTATTTTTGAAGCAAAATACCATAAGCTGCATAAACCACGGATGCCTTGGTAACTTTATTTGCACTGGCAAACTGATCCATTGTGGCATTGGAAACCTTCCGGGTTATCTTAGCTATTTCATTTTTCTTCTCCAGATCAACGATGCCTGAAAAGAATGACATTATATCATAGTCTCCAAGATAATTTTTCCAATATGCCTCAGCCCCCTTTTTGGCAGGCTTTGTTAGGTGCCGCTGCATCTCTTTATAAGCAGGCTTTACTCTGACTCTAGCTGACTCACCTTCGGCCAACTGTTTATATGATGTAAAGAGTTCCTCTAACAAAATCCCTGTACTCCAGCCATCATACAAGATGTGATGATGGGTTATATTCAATGCATATAGCCTGGCAGAAATTTTAATAACGGCTATTCTGAAGGGTACCTCTGTAAGGGTGAACCTTCTGTTTTGATCCTCTTCGGTATATTGCCTTACCTCTCGCTGTACGCTTTCTGACGACACTTGAGACAAGTCTCTGTATGTGAAATCAACAGGGCTTTTCTTAAGAACAATTTGTACCGGCTTACTTATTTTCTCCCACCTAAAGATCGATCTCAAAGCTTCATTTTGAGCCTGTACAGCTATTATTGCTTGTTTTAGTGCATTTACATTTAGCTCTCCTTCTATACGAAAGGATAACTGAACATTATATACGTTGTTATCTGCCTCATTTAAAAAGTGAAAAAGCATTCCACGCTGCACTGTTGTCAGCTCTAGAATTTCCTGTACGTTAGACTTATCTAATTTATCTTTCACAGCTGATTTTTTCTATCGTAGCAAAATTTTGAGATGTTCGGTCAGGTTGTTCTATGCTAAATCATTCGGTTTTTAAACATTTAACAGGGCTCACCATTGCCGCTTTAATGGTTTGCATACTTACGGTAAGCCACGCTATCAATAGGGTAATAACTCCAGCTCCCACAAAATACCATATCTCCAGTTCAATGCTAAAGGCAAAATTGGCAAGCCACTGTTGTGTCATAAAATAACTGATGGGTATAGCCACTAAAATAGATGCCATCACCATTTTGGTAAAGTCAAGTGATAGCAGGTAAATAATAGAGAAATTATTTGCGCCTAATGCTTTTCGAATACCTATTTCTTTAAGCCTTCTTTCCGCTGTAAACGTTGCCAGCCCGAAAAGCCCCAGGCATGAGATAATAATTGCCAAGGCCGCAAAATATTTGGAAAGAGCCGAAACTCTTTTTTCAGAAGCATACTGTGCTTCATAAGCCGCATCCAGAAACTGATAGTCCATGGGGGAACCCGCAAATTCCATATAAAAATCTTTGAGTTCGTCAATAGCTTCTACGGTTCTTCCAGCATCCAGTTTCACCAATACAACACTGGTTTTATGAGGTGCCAAAATGAAAAACAGGGGTTTGACTTGTTCGTGGAGTGACTCAAAGTGAAAGTTTTTCACCACACCAATTATTTGCCTATTGCCTCCCCATAGGTTAACGGTCTGTCCAACAGGATTCTCCATACCCATCACCTCAATAGCGGCCTCATTAAAAATAATAGCCTCATTGTCTGAAATGAAGTCCTTGGAAAAGGATCGTCCATCTAATACTTCTATACCCAGGGTTTTTATAAAATCGTAGTTGACACCCACATTTTCAAATGACACTTGGCTTTCTGTATTTTTTCCTGGCCATTCCAGGCTACCGGTAGTCATAAAACTTCCCATCGTACTTCCCATCCTGCTCGAAGCGCTGGACACTCCCGGAATTTTATTCACTTCTATCAGGAAGCTTTCCAAGTTCTCAGCTACCTTTCCCTCCTTTTCAAAATAGATGACATTGTCTTTACTATATCCAAGGTTTTTCGATTGTATAAATTTCATTTGATTATAAATAACTACAACCGAAACAATGAAAATCACTGAGAGTGTGAACTGAAATATCACCAGTCCTTTACGTGCCCATAGTTCTCCCAATGAGCTTTTGAACTTACCCTTGAGGATGATTGCCGGTTTGAAACCTGACATGTAAATCGCCGGATAGCTACCCGAAATCAGTCCGGTGAACAGGGTAATCCCTACCATGGAGGTGATCAGAGAAGTATCAAAATGCATGGCCAGATCTTTACCCGTAATTTCATTGAATTTGGGCATAAAGAGAAAGATGATCAAAACGGCGAGGGCAAGTGAAATAAATGCCATTAAAACTGATTCTGCCAAATATTGTACAACCAAAGACTGACGACTTACACCGATTGCCTTTTTCACTCCCACTTCTTTGATCTTCCTTGATGCCTTGGCAGTTGACAGGTTCATAAAGTTTATGCAGGCTATTAAAAGGATAAAAACAGCGATTATAGCAAACATCTTAACATACTCAATCCTACCTCCTGCCTGCACTCCATTTTCATAGTTACCATACAGGTACCTGTCTTCATACTGCCTTGCAAAAAGCGTTACATTAGACTCCGCATATTTTTCCTTGATGTAGCCAGATATCTTCGTGTTGAATTGCCCAACGTCTGTGTTATCCTTTAAAACCACATAGGTATGAGGACCATTATTACCCCAATTAGGCTCTCTATGAAACATGTTTGCGAATAGCTCAAAAGACAGTACAAAATCAAATTGATCTGATGAGTGTCTGGGTACATCTTCAAAAACACCTGAAATCACCGCGTCTTTTTTAAACTGCAGCAGTTGCCATTCGACTCTTTTTCCAATTGCCTCTTCCGCAGTATTAAACAGGCTTAAAGCCAGTGACTCAGAAATTACAATAGAATTTTGGTCTTCCAGCACATTCTTCTCATCACCATGTATAAGGTTATAAGAAAAAACGCTGAAGTACTCCTTACCCACAAACTGCCCTGCCCCTTTAACACTTTTTTCATCAACTGTAGTTATTGTAAACTCCTGAAACCATGACAATGGAGTTGCCAGGGTTGCATATTCTACTTCAGGAAATTCATCTTTTAAAGCATCAGCCAAAGGATCTGGTGTATTTTCAACAGTTTTAATGAGATCAGCATTCTCCTGATGCTCCATGACCTGATAAAGTCTATCACCTTTGTCATGGAATCTATCAAAGGCTAGCTCATCGCTCACCCACATGTAGATAAAGAAAACACTAGTAAGGCCAGCTGATAGGCCTATCAGGTTAATAATGAAGGTAGTTTTAAAGCGTTTAAAACTCCGTAATATTAAGTAAAGGTTATGTTTTAACATATTTAGTTGGTTTCTATTCCGGTCAATTAGCTTTAGTTTAACATATCAGTTTAAGCTGGTAAACAGACACATGCCTGTTCATAAACAAAATCTATTACTCTTTAAATAAATACAAGAGATCTAAAGATTATTTGCCCCGCCTTATATAATCATCTGTTTTAAAGTATTAAGTCTAATGATCACCCCCAGGTAAAACCATCAAAAGGCAAATAATAGAGCCATTATCTACCTATCCTAAAGTGTCAAAATATACCCTGCAACTTCAGGTTTTACAACCTATGAACTTGAAGTTTAATCGAAAGTTCACCCTGACCCTTCGATCGATATGTGATCATTAGTGTTCGCTTAACAAAGCTGTGATTGATTCTTAGACACGATAGTTACCAAACAATATAAATGGATTTATGAGAAAGTCCAAACGTAATAATTAAAAAATACCTCCAAAAACGGTAAATACATGATATTCAGCTAGATTAAATTATTAGCTAAATAATATATCAAGATCCTCCTCAGAAAGCTCAGCACTATCAAAATCAGAAGGAGAAAAATGGACATCACTCTGTTTTTCAATATGTTCCAGTACTCTTTCTATGTTTTTCAGGTATGAATCTTTAAACCAGCCCATGGTAGTTTCGGTGTGAGCTTTCTCATTATAGATAATATCTATCGTTAGCTCACCATTCATCACCATAAGGTTTATTTCCAACTTGGCTGTCATTTCATTCTCGGGTGCTGTTTCTCTGCCATGAAACTCGCTACTCAGAGAAAACAGATCGTTATTCATTTCACCATCAAACTGCCCGAGGTAATTGAACCTGATTTCTGCCCCAGACTTTTCTTCAATGAGTCCATTCATATATTTGGCTATGCCATAGCCCATACCATATGTTGGTACAGACCTCATTTGTTCTTTTATAGATTTTATCTGCTCACCCATGGTATCTTCCTTCAATTTCAGCTTTACAGGGTACATGGATGTAAACCAGCCAACTGTTCTTGAAGTATTTACCTCGGTAAGGTGGCGACCATGATTCTCATGCTCTACCACAAAAGATTCTGCTCTGGTCCACTCTTTTAAAGTAATAGCCAAGGCCACATTGAGCAGAATAGGAACATCTGTATTGTATGTATGATGTGCTTCTTTCAACAAATATGATGTTTGAGGCTCAGGCAAAACACCGATCGCTTTCTTTAGATTGGCACATGTCCAGTCTTCCGTCTCATTATCCACAGGTATTGAAAAGTCGATATTCTCCACTTCATCCCAATACTCCTCTGACAATTGAACCTCTTCTGACCTTGAAAACTCTAGCAACTGATCATACCAATCGATAAGGGAACCGGTCTTAGCAGACAGCTTGGCTACCTCACCCTGCTCCAAAGCAGTATAGCACTTATACAAATCTTCCAGCAGCACTCTCCAGGAAATACCATCAACTGCAAGGTGATGGGCAGTGATCAACAACCTTTCTCCATCATTAGCATACTGAACAATGCCAGCTTTTAGCATCAAGCCATTTTCAAGATCAGTTTGTTGTTTTAATGATTCACAAAGTTGTTGTAATTCATCAGCATCTTTAGCCTTATGCTTCGAAATGGAAAAAGTTGATCCGAAATCTATATTACCATAAACAAGTGTGTTATCAGCAGAGTCAAAGTTCAGCCTTAACCCATCATGATGCTCAATAACCTGCACAAATGCCCTATTGAGGCTATCAGGATTAACCTTTCTATTTAGTTTTAGAAGCACAGACTGATTATAAAAATCAGGGTTTTTAAACTCCTGAGAAAAAAACCACCCCTCAATAGGTGTTAGCTCTCTTTTACCCTCAACCAACCCCTGCTCATACCTGCTCTCACCGGCCATTTCTGCATACTGACTGATCTGCTCTATGGTATGATAGGTCAATATGTCTTTTACATTCAATGAAATACCCTCTTCATTTAACCTTGAAGAGATTTGTACTGCCTTAATAGAATCCCCTCCCAGCTCGAAAAAATTATCCGTCACTGATAAGTCTTCCTCCCCAAATACCTCAGACCAAACCTTAAGGGAAATTCTTTCAACATCATTTTTAGGCATGCTACTGACACTATCTTGCTCTCTTCCCGTCTGTTCTGGTTCGGGCAAAGCACCATAGTCTACTTTTCCGTTTTTTGTTAATGGAACAGTATCTATCTTTACAAAATAGGCAGGAATCATATAGTGTGGCAACTGATCTGCTAAATAGCTTCTCAGCTCTGATATTTCTTTATCAGAGTCACTTATAAAATAGGCATAAATAACTTTTTTATCTTTTTGATTCAACTTGGCAATAACCAATGCCTCGTCAATGCCTGAGAACCCCATCAGGCAATTCTCAATCTCAGCCAGCTCAATACGATAGCCATTGATCTTAACCTGCTGATCTGCCCTACCAATAAACTCCAACGTACCATTAGCCAGTCTCTTTGCAATATCACCGGTCTTGTACATTTTTTGTCCCACAATAAAGGGGTTCGCAATAAACCTTTCATCTGTCAACGCTTCGCTGAACAGATATCCTCTTGCTAACCCATCACCGGAAATATACATTTCACCTTTTACCCCTGTCGGCACTGGTTGCAGAAAGCGATCAAGAATGTAAACCTGAGTGTTGCTGGCAGGTACACCTATAGGCACTGTATTTGTATGCTCTGACGGATCAAACCTATGGATCATACAACCGACTGTAGCCTCTGTTGGACCGTACTCGTTACATATATCTATTTTCCCTGAAAACTTATTATAAATATCATGTGCCAGTCTTTGTTCAAGCTCCTCACCCCCTACTATAAACCTTTTTATACTACTCTCTACAGGAATTTCAACTTTACTTTCTGTAATAAGTTTTAAATGGGAAGGTGTAAGTTTCACTACGTTAACCTTATTATCCGTTACAATCTTGTTGATCAACAGATCGTTGTTAACATCCTGATAGATCATAAGCTTATTTCCTGTAACCAATGGTGTAAAAATCGAAGTAATGGTAAGGTCAAAAGAAATGGATGTATATAAAGGAAACGTTGCCTGCTCTCCCCCAACGTACTGATCGGAAGCCCAACAGATGTAGTTAACCAGTGAATGATGCTCAATCATTACTCCTTTAGGCTTACCCGTTGTTCCCGAGGTATAAATAATATAAGCCAGGTCGCTGGGCTTATTAATATTCTTTATTTCGTTATTGTCTTTCGCAATTAAAGACTCTTTATCCAGATTTAATATAACGGGGTTTAAATCCGTTGCCCCTAATTGCCAGTTCAATAGCCGGGATTCATGTGCTGTTATGGTTATAGCTATATTACACTGGCTATGAGTGAGAATATAATTTACCCTTTCTTCAGGCAGTTCGGTATCTAAAGGCAAATAACTTCCGCCAGCTTTTAGTATCCCCAGAATAGTAACAACCAACTCAGGGGATCGGGGTAGCAAAACCCCTACCATATGGTTAGCTTCAATACCCTTTTGCCTTAAAGTGTCTGCAAGGCAGTCTGCATTATCATTCAATTGCTGGTAGGTGAGGGTTTCTCCTTCAAACTCTACTGCTATGGCATCGGGAGTAGCCTTTACCTGCTCTTCAAACAGTTGATGTATTACTTTACCCTTAGGATAGTCCCTTTCCGTTTGATTATAGTTTTTAACATACCAGTCATACTCACTTGCGGGGAGCATTGAGATTTGTGAAATATCTGCTCCCGGGTTATGAACAATAGTCTCAACTAAACTCTCAAAGTGCTTCCTTAGCCTTAGTATAGTCTCTTTTTCAAAAAGCTTATCCGCATATTCAATGGCATATTTGATGGATTGCTCATAATCGAAGACTTCCATTGAAATATCAAATTTAGAAAACCCGGGATCGAAAAAATGTCTGGTCAATGAAAAATCTGATGTATATGCCTTGGGAAAACCCATGTTCTGATAGATAAACATGGTATCAAAAACAGGGTTTCTACTGACATCTCTTTGATCGTCAATTTCATTGACTAACTGGTCAAACGGATAATCCTGATGTGTAAGGGCCTCAGAAAGACGGTCCTTTTCAAACTGCAGTAACTGTTTGAATGAAACATTTTTAGGGATTGAACTCTTTACAGCCATGTTGTTAACAAACATCCCTTGCATTTTTTGCAAATCAGGATGCTTACGACCAGCCACGGGTATACCTATAACCAACTCTTGCTGCCCCGTATATTTTGACAGCAACACACAATAAATGGTGTACATTAACACATGAAGGGTGCAGTTATTATCTTTAGCCAGTTGCCTGAGTCGTGAGCTTATATCAGCTTTAAGTTCAAACTCTATTTTTGAACCCTCGCTATCAAATATCAATGGCCTAGGGCTATCAGTAGGCATTTCAAGCACCGGCAATTCCCCGGCCAACTGGTTAAGCCAGTAGCCACGCTGGGCCTCTACTTTGGGTGAGGTTAAATACTCCTTCTCCCACAAAGTAAAATCCTTATAACCAATCGCCTGCCCAGAAGGGAGTTGCCCTTCATAGCAACGGGCTAATTCTTCCAGAAAAGAATAAACAGACAGACCATCAGAAATGATATGATGAAAATCCAGAAATAATATAGGATCATGATTTTCTATTTCAAGTATTGCTGCCCTGAAAAGCGGTCCTTTCTCCAAGTCAAAAGGCTTGACCATATGCTTCAGCTTCCCGGCGGTTTCATTGTAATAACATGCTGCCACGTCCAACGTAAATTCTACCTTGTCAGACACTTTAAATACTGGTTTTCCACCAGACATTTTAAATGTCATCCTCAGAGAGTCATGCGCCTCAGCAATCTGGTTTATACTACGCTCTAATTTTTGCTTGTCTATTTTTCCTGACACATTAAAAGCGATTGGCGTGTTGTATGCCACAGCCTCCTTATTCATTTGCCACGCATAAAACAATCTCCGTTGAGGGCTGGATAAAGTATACTCCGATTGATCTTTTGCTACCGGGATAGATTTATATTCCAGTTTTTCAAGGTTAGGGATTTCGTCAACCAACTCTCTGATCGTTGGTTTTTCATATAAAACCTCCAAAGGCATGTCGGCCTGAAACTCCCTGGCGAAAGCCATAGACATTTCTGCGGCCTTCAGAGAGTTGCCTCCTATCTCAAAAAAACTTTGAGTAACTCCTATCTGCTCAAGTCCTAATATGCCTTTCCAGATATCCGCCAGTTTATGTTCATTATCATTTGCCGGCTCCACCTGTGGCACCGTCAGGCCAGCCTCCTGCAACAACTCATTAACTTCAATCTCTATTTGTTCAAATTCGCCATTTTTGTACTCCTGCAACAGCTTAAACCTTTGCAGCTTTCCACTGGTGGTTCTGGGAATATCTTTAACCGGTATCACCCGGTCAAGCTCAAACCCTACATTAGTGTTTATAAATGATTTAAGTTCCTTCAGCAAGGGAATAAACTTATCCAGACCTCCTCTATGGAATACAAATGCGACAACCTCTTCTTTTTGTTTTTCGGGATTAAAGTGGCCTACTACTGCTATTTTGTTAAGTTCAATGCCCTCTATTTGTTCTGCCACCCTTTCAATATCATGAGGGTAGAAATTCTGTCCATTAACAAAAATAATATCCTTAACCCTTCCAGTGATATAAAGGCTTCCATCCTTAACAAAACCAAGATCTCCCGTTCGTAGCCAGTTGCCTTCTACAATGGCACTTTTGGTTGCTTCCTGATTATTATAATACCCTGAAGTTACATTATCTCCTTTGATCTGAACATGTCCTATTACTTCATCGCCTACTTCTTCATTATCGTCATTGGTTATTCTGACCTGGCAGTCATTGATAGCCTTACCAACATTAACAAATGAAACAGAGTGGTCACTTTTCTGAACGACAACGACCTGATCACCAAAATTCAAAAGGTCTCTGTCAAAGTCATATGAAATTACTTCGTCTTCAAGGTTCGAAATAGAAACGGCTAGACTGGCTTCTGCCAGGCCATAAACCGGACACATGGCATTACGTGGTAATCCAAATTTTGTCAAAGCTTCTATAAAATCACTGCTTAATTGCACGGATATAGGTTCCGCACCATTGTAAAGAAGCCTTACTGATGACAAGTCCCACCCACTATCTTCCGTCACATTACAGTGCTTCAGTACATACCTGTACCCAAAATTTGGGGAACATAATATACTTACTTTATGCTGCGTAACCTTATCAAGCCAAAGAGCCGGCCTTCTAACAAACAAGTTCGTAGGCATGAGGTAATGATTCATTCCTATAAACAATGGGTTGATATGAAATCCGATCAGGCCCATATCATGGGTCAATGGCATCCAACTAATCATGGAGTCATCATTAGTGTAACCGGAAGCTGCACTAATGGCCGCAACATTCGTGATCAAATTTTTATGAGTAAGAACTACACCTTTTGGGCTTCCCGTGGAACCCGAAGAGAATTGAATGAAAGCTATGTCATCTTCATGAACCTTATATATTTCTCCATTCTCTTTTGAAGAAATAACATCATCCTGATCTATGGAAGAACTCTTGATCCTGTCAAAAGTCTTGTCAAGTCCATTTTGGTTAGCATAGGCCTCTAATCTGGTCAATCCACTTTTGGAGGAGACCACAAAGGGATTATTAAGTATCTCCCATATATTGAATAGCTTTTGCTTATGGTCATCATTTTGCCCTATAGTTAAGGGAACGGGAATAATACCTCCCAACAAGCATGCCCAATAGGTAATAACAAAGGTTTTATTATCATCAATCTGAAAAACCAACTCATCCTTTGGGCTCATACCCATTTTCTGCAAGTGAGACAAACTCCTTAATGCAGAATGGTAAAGCTCCTTGTAGGAAAGGTAGTTCTCCTGTTCACCGGAATTAATAAAAGTGATTCCTGTGTTACTCTGTCTACTTCTCTGTTTTAATACTTCTATTAGGGTAGTACTTGACATTGACTATATCGGTTCAAATTTGTTGTAAATCTATTTTGTTACCAACCTGCAGGCACAAGAAGTTGGTCAACTTAATATCATCACCGTGAATATTTGAAGCATTATATCAAGATTATACCCAGGTGATTATTTCTACATAAGGTTTTAATAATATCATCCCATTTTTCTTCATTAAAGAAACAGTTAAGTGAATGATATTGCCCTTAAAATACTGTAAGCAGCCTGAATAACAAAATTTAAGTAAGAAAAGCAGCATGATTAAGCAAAAAAATAACATTTTTACCCACTCTTCTTTTTCAAAAGGTTTGGTTTGCCTGGAAACTATAAAGTATACCTGTGGGGTATTTATACACCTTGCCCCTCATCAAAGGTTCATTATGCTCTTTCAATCAAAAAGAAAAAGTCTTGCTCTTATAGTCCATTAATTAAATACATTAAAATCCGTACTGGGGCGCTTTATTCAAAGTTGAATACGGAATTTAGTTTTAGAGCTCAGGAAAACAAAAGACTCTCCAATCTTTCTATTAGCTTTCGTAATTCATCTATCGCTTCAATATCCCTTTTATTAATCGCTCTATTAATGGCAGAAATTATCTTTCCTTTAATCCGGTTTACCTGATCATCTTTTTCCTGAAAGATGGGTTCCGTTGATTTGAAATACTCCTGAGCCTCCTCTACCTGCTTTTCCTTTATCTGGTTCAGTGTGGTTTCTACTTCATTAAGTAGGTTATCCTTAATGATCTTAGCCTTATTATATAGATCAGCCTCATTTTTAATGCTGGCAATAAGCTTCTCATCTCCCTCACTCAGAAGGCGTATATCAGACTTGTTTACCTTGATCTCTCCCTTAAGGATTTTCAATTTCAGTGCCGGGTTAGATTTCCCAATGATATCGAGTCCTTGTGTGAATTTGGCATCTCTTTTAATAGTGCTCTCACTCACTTTAAAGTCAGCCGCCAGCTTCTCTGAAGTCGAAGGTTCTTTCTGACCCTTCGATTGAACATTCTCATATCCCCCCCTCTGGTGCTTCAATGAATGATACTTCAGACCACGGTAATAGCTTAATTGGTCAGGAGTTAGATTCCTTCTTCCCAGTTGATTGTTAAGCATCCATAATCTTGCCTCTTCTTCATTTTCGAAAGGGAGCTCTTTCGACTTATAAGGGATATTGTGCTCAGTACATATCTTTAGCCTGTTATGCCCATCGATGAGAACCAACCCTTCATTGGTTTTCCAAAAAATTAACGGATCTCTACACCCCTCATTGATAATATTGGTTTCTAATTGAGCGTACTCTTCATTGCTAAGGGGAACAATGAAACTTTCCAGCTCTTTTTTAACCACTACATCTCCGGTTTTAATTTTATTCATACTGTAAGTTTAATTGAACTATTTTACCTATGTAAGGTTTTATAACTAAATTGACAAAAAAACATTAAAAAAAACAATAACTTTATAATTGCTTAATGGATAAAATCACTTTAAATCAATAACTTGGTAAAATCCATTACAACATTACTTATTACTAAACCTAACAAATTCAACAATTATGAAGTTTCCCCTTTGCTTCTATGAAAAGCATAGCTTTTCAGTATTTATTGATTCGTTAAATCAACATTCTATTTCAGGACGTTTTAATGCGAATGACCTTGATTCAGAGTCTATTCACACATTCAACGGTCTTGTTTATCAGCTAACTAATAAAGTTTACAACTTTACCTTCTCTATTGAATGGGAACATGCTGATGTACCATCTTTCACAACTTTCACAGGAATCTTACACCTTGACAAGAAAACAAATCAAAACATACTTGATTTAAAATGGTTACTGGTGATGGGTTCCCAAAACGAAAGTCTTCAAGGTTTTTCGCGCTTACATGAAGAATTCGATCCTCGTGATCATGCGAAAAAACTTCTTCCATTTCCAAACAATAAATTAAACTCGAAAGCTCGGTCATATTAAAATTCCATATTATGACTTACATCACAAATAAATACATTAATAACACAACTTAATATTGTTTGTTTTCCTGGCCTTCAACTTTTGAACGGCCAGGAAAGCAAATATACATGTTTAACCTCATAATCAGGCCCTTACAACTTCAATTATTTAAAAGTACACCCTCTCTCAACATCCCGAATAAGGTCTTACAGGAATCATTCTATTAATTAAATAACTAGCTATCAAAAAGTCCAGTTTTATTAGCAATAATAAATAAGAATAATATAACTCAAAAAAATATTATTATAAATAAATTCTAATTTTATTACAATTATATAATTACCTACTTTAAATAATGAAAACAAAAGCACCCTTTCGATTATAAAAAGGCCTCTATTCACCCCAACCAGTAATTGTCTATAATTTTTTATCTTGTATCTTAACCCCATGAATGTAAGAGTAAAATTCCTGGGAGGAGCTAAATCTGTTACCGGCTCTAAATATCTGCTTGAAATTGACGACAAGAAGATACTCATCGATTGCGGACTTTTTCAAGGTTTAAAGTCACTAAGGCTACGAAATTGGGATACCCTTCCTGTAGATGCATCCACTATTGATGCAATTATATTAACCCATGCCCACATCGATCATAGTGGCTATTTACCCAGGGTTGTGAAAGAAGGTTTTCAAGGACCAGTGCACTGCACTACTGCTACTGCAGGTTTGCTCGACATTATGTTGCTGGACGCCGCAAAACTACAAGAAGAAGAAGCTCAATTTGCACAAAAAAAAGGCTACTCCAAACATAAAAACCCACAACCCTTGTTTAACACAAAGGATGCAGAAATAGCTCTATCATTGCTAAAGGGTCACCACTATCAGCAAAAAGAGGAAATCTGCCCGGGTGTAATGGTTACATTTCATAACGCAGGACATATACTGGGGTCATCTATTGTGGAACTGGAAATTCATGGCTCCACTCAAACAAAACGTATCATATTCTCTGGCGATCTTGGCAGATATGACAGACCTATATTACATGACCCTTCTGCTATTAATCATGCGGATATCCTCTTTGTGGAATCAACATACGGTGACAGAAGAAACGAAAATGAAGGTGTTGAAGAAAGATTTGCAGAAATCATTAATCAAGCATTGGACAGGGATGGCTGCCTTCTGATACCTGCATTTGCCATTGGCAGAACACAACTCCTTCTTCACTATATCAAAACTTTCATGGAAGAAGGTAAAATACCTAAGGTTCCGGTATATGTTGACAGCCCTATGGCTATTAGCGCCACCAGGCTATATCAGGACTTCCCAACGTACCATAAACTCACAAGTAAGGAATTGAGTAATCCTTCTATATTTGATTACAACCAAATAAAATATTATAGAAGTCAGGAAGCTTCTACCAGTCTGAACAACCTGGAAAAAAAAGCCATTATTATTTCAGCAAGTGGAATGTGTACAGGAGGACGTATCCTACATCATTTGTATCACCGCCTTCAAAGAAAAAATGACACGATACTATTTGTAGGGTATCAAGCTGAGGGCACCCGTGGCAGACGGTTATTAGATGGCGAGCCCACTTCAAGAATATTTGGTATTGATGTTTCTGTAAAATGCAACATAGCACACCTCAACGGTCTATCTGCGCATGCTGACCGTGATGAGCTTCTTAAATGGCTAAGTAATTTTAGCGAGCCCCCAAAAATGACTTTCATTATACATGGCGAAGAAAACAGTTCTACCGCGTTTAGTCAAAGCATAAAGAAGGAACTGGACTGGCCAAATATTGTTATCCCTGAATACCTGGAATCATTTGAATTATTCCAAGGGGTTTAGAACTTACCCAACTGGATTTATAAGGCTTTATGTATCCTATAAATGGTTTTATCATTACAATACCTTAGCATATGCATTGTAGCTTCCTTTTAATGTTACAGTCAAGTACACCTCCTTCAACATAAGCATTTGGCTGGATCATTAAATCAAAATTCCCCTAACACAACCCGTTAATTAATTTCTGAACGAGACTGATTCTGATATTAATGAACACAGGTGCCTGGGGAAAGTCTCCGCTAGGAATAGGAATAGAAAGTATTGGAAATAAAGGTTTTTTTTCCTAATTAGCCTACAAATCGCTAAACAAGCTTATAGACTTGACAACTGCTGCTCCGCCCCTACTATCAGATCATCAAGTTGTTTGATTTTAATCACATTCTATTCATCAAAATATTTTAAAATATTATTATTACAGTTCGAGCGATAACACAATTTTATTAAACCATTACCCGGCATATGATTGAAGCGGACATCGAGTGGGCTAAAAATCTGATTAACAAAAGATTAGAAGAATTAAATAGTACCAATACCGGCCAATGGCCTCTGGAAGACCTCCTACCTCCGCAATGGCCACCTCATACACCTTTTGGTGACCTGTTTGAATTATTTAGACAAGAAACGGGCTATGATGATGCCAACGCACTTATCGCCGAGCGATTAATCATACTTTTTGCGCTGTCTCCCTACTTAGCTCCCACTTTACTGGAACCTTTTACCAAAGCCTTACAAAGTGGGCAGGGTCTCGATACGCTTGGAGGTGTGCAAAGTGAAACACAGTTTGGTTTTATACCTACACTGCAAACGGTTTTATTTATAGTTGCAGGTCATCACATCGACTCCCGTAAAAACTTACTCACTACGGTTTTTAGCGAATTTCATCCGCTGTGGTCTATGGGGGTAGTCGATATCCACGTAGATCCTCGAACGAACAACCGTTTATTAAGTCCATTTGCTCTTAATGAAGAGTTTTACAATGTTCTTATTCTCAACAGGTCTTACAGACCACAGTTTAGCAGAACTTTTCCTGCTCAACTGGTACAAACTCAAGAAGACTGGGACGACATGGTGGCCCCCAGTGATACGCGTGTAGCCCTGGAAGAAATCAATATCTGGCTAAAAGAGCGTGAGAGGCTCGCTCAGGATGAGGTTATCAGCAGAAAGGCCAAAAGAGGTTACCGAGCGCTGTTTTACGGTCCTTCAGGCACAGGGAAAACCATGGCTGCCTGCCTCCTGGGTAAGGAAGCGAGTTTGCCGGTTTATCGGGTAGATCTTTCCATGGTGGTCAGTAAATACATCGGTGAAACAGAAAAGAACTTATCGATGATCTTTGAGAAGGCAGAAAACAAAGAATGGATTTTGTTTTTTGATGAGGCTGATGCTCTTTTCGGCAAGCGTACACAAGTGAGTACTTCCAACGACCGTTACGCCAACCAGGAAGTCTCGTACCTGCTACAGCGAATTGAAGATTTCAATGGACTGGTTATTCTATCAAGCAATTTTAAAGCAAATATTGATGGTGCTTTCACGCGTAGATTCCAGTCTATTATCAAGTTCTCCATGCCTAACAAAACGCTACGTCTGGAACTATTTAGACGTGCTTTTGAAAAAAAATATTTACTGGAAGACCTGACTCTAATGGAAAATGTAGCCAATAAATATGAATTATCAGGAGCAGAAATTAACAACGTGTTTCAATATTGCGCCATGATGTGTTTGCATAAAGGAGAGAAAAAGGTATCTAGCGAAATATTTTCGCAAGGTGTAATCAAGGAATTAAGAAAAAAAGGAAAAACGATCTAATACCACAAGCCCAAGCATGCTATGCCCGGAACAGACGATAATGTAAAAGCGACAAAAAAGACTGCCGATCCGCAACACAACACGCGCACTCGAAAGCACCCAGCCAATGGCCGCGTATTGGGCATTAATACGGCCAGCTTAACTTCCAAGGTTAAGAATATGCAGTTGGGGGAGAAAATCCCTGGTCTAATCGACAACATCAAAAACTCTTCTTTACTGAACCACAAGCCTGAAGTGCCTCAGGAAGAACAGGAGCATTTGAAAAACGAGTTTACGGTCTACTTTAATACGAAAAGGAAACTCATCACTAACCCGGAGCAGCTGGAGGATTTCAATAAGAAGGTTGAAAAATTCCTCAAACGCATGGATGGCAGAGCGCATGATCATTGGGGTAGCGACCGCTATTTCCGTTTATTGGAGAAATGGTTCCCTGATTATGGCGAAGTGATCAGTGGCAAGGTGAAATCCATTAAAGAAAGTATTGGGCTACAGGTAAACTCTCTCAATGACCGAATTCTGGAAATTACCGCTAAAACCAAAGAGGCTATGCAACTGGCAGGTACTGATGCAGGAAAAGCCAGGGAATTGCTAAAACAAACCAATGATAAAATAAGCGAGGCTCAGGAAAAAACAAAAGCCGCAGCTGCAACCTTAACCGAATTCGGTACAAAAGAGCAACAAGCTCAATTTGCTGCTTCATATAGTAAGATCATCTCCAGTTACGGAGCCCTGGTTAATACTATAGAAGGCAGTATTGAAGGTATGGGCCAGGACATCGCCAGGTACCAAAGCTTAATACCACAACTCGATGCTCAGGCTGGTAAACTTAAAGACTTCAACAGTAAGGTACAGAAAGAGCAGGATGTACAGGCATTAATTCAAATACAGCAAACAGAGTTTACCCTCATCAATAAGGATATCCAAAGTTTTATTGAAGGAATTAACCTAAGCAGGGGAACAGAAGCTGTTAATGAGGAGAAGGTAGATCAGGAAATCAAGCAGGAAAGTGATTCACTATCAGAACTTGACGGACAGGTAGCTGAGGTAAAGTCTAAAGAGATAGCCCGGCGTGAAGAGGAAAAAAGACGCAAAGCTGAAGAAGAAAGGAAACGAAAAGAAGCTGAGGCTGAGCGACTTAGGAAAGAACAGGAAGCTGCCAAGCTTAAACCTTCCGACAAAAAAGATGAAGATATAGAAATCACCGCGGAGAATAGTGCTAGTTCCAACATTGCCTTACTGATTTCTAACTGGAAAACTCATGGTGATGGAGATAAACGCAAACTCGCCTATATTCTCGCTACAGTAGAAGGCGAATGTGGATTTAGATCGAAAGCTGAGAAAAAACAAGTAACGGCTAAGACAGAGAGGCAAAAAGAACTCATTCGTCTGCAAAGCAGATATTGGTCGAGCGGTTATTACGGTAGAGGATTTGTTCAAATCACCTGGAAAGCCAACTACGAAAAAGCCAAGGAACTTACCGGAGTTGATGTGGTAACTTATCCAGACAAAGTACTGTCTCCAAAAGTTGCTGCGACCATAGCAGTTAAGGGTATGATTGATGGTATGTTTACAGGCAAGAAGTTGAGTCATTATTTCAACGACAAGAAAACGGATTGGGTAAAAGCAAGAGCTATTATTAATGGTAGTGACCATGCTGACGATTTTGCTGACAAAGCAAAAGCTCATTATGATCGGTTAAAATCTAAAGATGGAGGGGCTGCTTATTACAGAGACTACCTGAATTTTGCAGATAAACAAACCGTGCTCAAAGCAGAAGGTTTATATACCGGGATAATTGACGGAGTAAGAGGACCTAACTCCAACAAGGCTATTAAAGCATTTAAGGACAAGTATGATCTTAAGGATGAAAATGCTTTCAATAAGAAGATCAGGGAATTACTACATGGTAAAAAAGAAAAAGCAGCCCCTAAGGAAGACAAGAAAAAAACTCCATCAGCAAAGGAAAAAGTAGAAGCACTTTATGCTCAGTATAAAAAGGATGAGATTGATATGGTGCAATTAGGTAAATCATTGATCCCATACGCCTCCAATGACGGGGCCACTCATGTACAGGCCATTCTGGAAGATCTTGGAAGAACTAATGACAACCTGGCCTATGCAATGGTAAGCAATACGGATGACAGTGTTCTACGCCTGTTTAACAAAGACCTGTTAGATGATCTGGCAGATGCACTTGCTCCGGAAAACAATTACGTAAATATTGACAAGAAACGAATTCTTTACAACCGCATAACTGCGATTACTGAACCTGCCAAAGAAGAAAAAACAACTGAACCAGAGGAAACTACTAAGGTAACTAAACTAAGTGCCAACAAAATATCAGCGAGCGTAGGTAAAGGAGGCACTAATAAGGCCAAAGATGTTCAGTTAATACAGTCCTTCCTGGTTACTTTTGGTTACCTATCCAAATCGTGCAGTGAAATCGACACCGTAAAAGGACTTGTACCTCAAAACACCGTTGTAAAAGACGAACAGCTTACAGAAACTATTAAAGCCATTAAAGAATATCAAAAATATGGCGCTACTGCTTCTTACAGCAAAACGGAGCAAAAAAGTGTTTATCAAGGAGACGGCTTGATTAGCAAGGGTGGGAATACTGATGCCTCCATTCAATCCATGACAAAAGTTCATAATAGTTACTCAGGCGAAGAACCACTTGAAAAAGAAGTTACCTTGCTCAAAGATTCTCAGTGGGTTAGTCAATTCCGTTATGGCTGTAATTTTTACAGTGGTGACACTGAAAAAGAGTATATCGACTACGTAACTGAATTGACAGGATACGAAGATGCCAATGAACTCCATAAAGCATCCAGTGAAATAATAGAAAAAGTAAAAAAGAAGTTCGAAGATAAAAAACATAAATGGTTTGATATGACCGATTCCAAAAATCACGCCTTATTTACCAAGGACAAAGCTTACGAGAAAAAAGGCAATATGGTATGTTGCTTCGATGCTGCTAACAAAATGTTGGGATTTACAGGTGCTACTGCCGAAGGAGCTGCGAGTAAAATTCAAACATTTGTGGAAGAAAGCGGAAAAGGAGGCGAATTCACAAAACAAGCTGCATTAGGTATAAAATACATAGATGGCCAATTACGTCAAGGAAAGGCAGTATTTGTTGCTGTTGACAAGGTAGAAGAGGGTAAAGTTCAACGCAATGAAGGAACATCAGATCATTTCATTATTATTATGGGGAAAGCCAAAGATGATGATGGCTGGTACTATAAATATTTTGAACCTGGCACTTCTTATATGAAAAGAACCGGGGTTAGTAGTGATAACAAATTATATATTACCAATAATAAGGTTAAGAACAGCAGTTATAATTTATCCCAAATCCGCGTAAATGAATAACAACATATTATTTAAAACCAAAGAATCCATGAACTCCAAACTAATTAAGTACTTACTCATTATCCTTCCAGGAATTTTCATTATTACTTTCAGTTGTACTGGAAGTAACAACAGTTCAGGTGATGGTCATGATTCAACTAACACGCAGACCATTACAGCAGCAGAAGAAAAAGCAGATGCTTTGAATGATGAAATTGAACCCAAAACTAAAACGCCTGAAACTAATATTTCGGATGATTTTGCAAAAACAATTCTTGAGGCTATTGATTATGAATTCAATCTCGTAGAAACTGACCAAGGGTATGACTATGTAAAGGCAGACTTTAACAAAGATGGATATGATGACGTTGCGGCTATTTTTACCAAAGAATCGAATCCTTCTTCTTATGATTTTGACACAGAGGCATTTATTATCATTTTAACAGGAGATAAATTTGAACAACTACAACAATTTGGATATTCAGATAATTTAGGAGGAGAAAGCATCAAATATAAAGACTATAAAAAACTTGTCTGGGAAAATGAGACTTTAACCTACACGCACCAGTCTATGCGGAACCATATGAATGTTGATATAAAATTTGTAGATATTAAAACTAAATTAATCGACAAGGTTTCAATCTGCTATTATAACACCTCTGGATGTAAAGATCTCTTTGTCGCCTCTGAAAAGGATACAGTAGAATTAATTGAACTGAACAAAGAATTCTTACTTAAAATTATCCACGAATAAATTTGACTGTTCAATCTGAATCTATTAAAGTAAACATATACTTGATACACGCAAAAAGCAATTTATTAACCGCACTAGCTTTCGTTATTCTTTTTATTTTAGGCTGTTCAGAACGCTCTTCCAATACTGATACAACAGACTCAAATTCTAATGAAGAAAAATCTTCCATTGAAACCGACAATGATAGAATTGAAAAAGAAATGATGAATGAAGATATGATCAATAATTTAATTGGTTCGTTTGTAGTAAAATTGTTTTTAGAATCTGATGAGGCTTCAGAAATTTGGGAGGAGACTGGTTTTCAAGAGAAAAGGAGTGTGTCTTTTTGTTATGACACCGTTCATTTTCATGAATTAGTTATTGAAGGGAACATTGATTCTCTGCAAATAGATTTTGTTCAGCAAGAAGAAACAATTTGGTCAAAGACAATTTCAAAATTAGAAGGGAATGTAAAATTTGCTGATTTGCCATTTTTAGAAAATGGTAAATTGCTTTTAAGTACTGGAAATAAAATATTTTTTGAAGCCGATCTTGTCGGAGAGAGTTGCATGTAGCTCTTTAGATACAATTAGGAGTAGGGAAAGAGGCGTTTGTTACGGTGGATAAAACAATTGAAGGAAGTGTCAACAAAATGACTTTTAGCTATTTTATAGTTATTAGGGAGAAGCCAAAGGTGATCGTATTATAAATACTGAGAATCTAGAATTACTTTTAAATAGTAAATAACACAATAAAAAAATTAATACAACTAATAGTTGCGACACTGTAAAATACAACGACAATATCAAGAACTGAATTCATACATAAAAAACTATACAGCCTATCCACTATTGGAATGATATTATTTTTAATAATTGGATGTGGGGGAAGAACGAACGAAACAGAAAGCAAAACATCAGCCGAGAATGAAGAAATAAAAGAAGATATTGTCGACAACCTAAGATTTGGAGGTTGCGGAAAATTCAGAAATGAAGAAGGTGATGAGGCCTACATGTCAGTTACCCATACCGAAGGTGAAAAACAATTAAAAGGTATTTGTTTTGGCCAAAACATGAATGAACCCATTTGGACAGGAGAATTTGCAGGGGAAGTTATGTCTTCCGATGATTATCTTTTTGAAATAGAGGTAGCCTACCAGATCAACGGAAATACAGTAAAGGTTAAAGAAAAATGGAAAATTGTAGATAACATGACTTTTGAATTGGTAGAAGGAGATCCCAATCGCCCTAAGCTACCTACTGAATATGTATTGATAAATTGTATTAACGATTTCCCCGAACAGCAAATGTTTATAGAGCATAACAAAATGGATTACTCACATATTAAAGCAGAAGAAAAGTATTACAAAGCGATAGACGTAAACGGGTCAGTAATTGTAAAACTTAAGTATTATGAAGGAAAGGCTGAAGTCACCGGAGATGTATTAGGAAAGGTTGGAGAAGGTGAAATATGGACAGGCTTGATTACGGGAAATTGTATCAACGGAAAAAAGATAGTTTGCGTATAGAGGTAGAATACTTTGAAAGTGGCGATGAGTATTACACAAGCTCGCAAACCTGGTACTTCAATGAGGGATTCCCATCATTGAATGTTGCCCCCGATAACCCAGGCGACAGTAAGCCAGGGTGGGTATTCACTCCAATAGAATTACCCAATGGTTTTCCCGATAAGGAGACTTTTGAAAAAACTTATATGGAGTATCATAATGAAATTGATTAAAGGTCCTATGGAACCTTCTCTATATTTACACCATCTGTTAACCTTGGACATATCTATTTACTAACCGCTTGATTTTTGATTTTCAACGTCTACAGATACCTTGCAATCGGATGTTTATAAAGAAAGCTACTCCATGTACCCTCAGCATATCAAAGCTTGTAAAACTTACTTCCAATGGAGAAAATGAGCATATAAATTTTCAAACCACTTACTTAAAGTTCATTTTCAGCATTATGAGGTTCATAATACGACCGTAATAACCATATGGCCTCACATTTGGTAAATCAGCTTACTTCAAAGTCCAAAACGCCACTTCGCATAGATGCTATAGGTGCCTTACTATCAGCTTTTCTACTCGGAGTTGTATTGGTCAGGCTGGAAGGTTTTTTCGGCATACCCGTAAATGTGCTTTATATGCTTGCCTCCATGCCTTGCTTCTTTGTTGCTCTCGATTTTTTCTTCTTAACTAAAACCAATGAGCGTGTAGATCTATACCTAAGAATAATAGCACTTTTAAACATCAGTTACTGCGTCATGTCATTGGGGCTTATTATTGCTCATTTGGATAGTATCTCATTTTGGGGTTTGAGCTACATTATTGGTGAGATCATCGTAGTTTTTGGTTTGGCAAGACTTGAGCTACACGTAGCTATGAAAGTAAAAAAGGATAATCATACGGTGTAAGCCTAAGGAATAATCTTCTGTAACACAAGCTTACTTGCATGACTTCCTTGATGTTAGTAACTTTATAATAGGCGGATCGGCAAAACCAACTTCCGTCTATTTCCAAATACCCTTAGAATCAATAGAAAAATTATTGAAGCCTACAATCATCAAAACTTCATCACAAACATCCCCCCTTCAAAGAATGTTTAACGCGACTTATATAGAGAAAGACTTTGGATGGTTCGTAGGTACTTTCGACAACAATCAAAAACATCAGCATTATGCCATTCAGTTAAGCATCCCCATTAATGCTCCAATCAGTATACTCACCGACTTGGGAGAAATTACGACCAACAAACCTATTCTTATCAAGCCTAGTATGGTTCATCAGATTGTTTCAAACTCTGCTCATTTTGTATTCCTTGTCAACCCTGCATCTACTATCGGCCATTTCTGGAATAAATCCAGCAGAGATGAAATAACCGAATTCACGGATCCTCCTGCTACGGAGTTGCAAAACATTCTTCGCAACAAAACCTCAAATTCCGCAAAGCTTCAAACCAAAATTAATGAGCAGATAAAATCCTATGATTGCCGCTGCAGTTCCTTTCTTCATCAGGGAGATGCAAGGATCGATGCAGCCTTAAACTTTTTAAAAGAAAACACGGACCGGGTAGTCTCACTCGAAGAAGTCTCTGAACATTGTCACATATCCCCCAGCAGGTTCCTTCACGTGTTTAAAGAACAGACAGGCATTACTTACCGCAGAGCTCAGCTTTGGTCAAAGCTGGTTTATGCCCTTCAGCATATGGGCTCACGATCTCTTACAGAGGCTGCACACAGTGCAGGATTTTCAGACAGTGCCCATTTTAGCAGAACATTTAAAGAAAATTTTGGTTTCAGTCCGCGGGATTTCCTAAAGCTTAGCCGGTTTATTCAAGTTTAGGGCACACGGACCTTTGATATTTGTACTATCAAAACAGTATACTCAAAGGACATGAAAAAATACCTGGAAAGAACTCCCATTTTAGACTATGACCATGCGCTCATTCAGGGCTTAGTAGCAAAAAGGGGTTGGCATAATTTAGAAGACGAGAAGAAAATAGAAAGCATCTACAACTTCGTCAGAGACGAAATACCATTCGGTTATAATATTGATGATAACATCTCTGCCTCCAGTGTATTGAAGGATGGGTATGGTCAGTGTAACACCAAGTCCAATTTATTCATGGCTCTTCTCAGGGCTGTTGGTATACCCAACAGAATCCACGGTTTCACAATAGACAAAGCGCTGCAAAAGGGAGCCATCACCGGAGTGTGGTATGTACTCTCCCCAAAAAACATTTTGCATAGCTGGGTAGAAGTTTACTATAAAGGTAATTGGTATAACCTTGAGGGCATCATCCTCGACAAGCCGTACCTGTCTGCTCTACAGCAAAAGTTCTCTGACTGCAAAACTACTTTTTGCGGTTATGGGGCATACACAGATAATTTCGAGAACCCTCAAATTGACTGGAATCTCAATAACACTTACATTCAGGATAAGGGGATCAATCAGGATTTTGGCGTGTTTGATTCACCCGATGATTTTTTCAAAAAGCACCAGCAAAAACTCAACTTGGTTAAACGGTGGCTTTTCAGAAATTACATCCGGCATCAGATGAACAGAAATGTAAGTGAAATAAGGATGGCCGGAATCCACTCTAATCAATCTCTGGAAAGTAAGCTTCTTATGAATTTGGAAGGCAAAAGCCGATGATCGGCTTTTACTCCTACGATTTCTACCGCTGACATCCCACCTAGGTACCACGACTACACCTTTGCTATCAAACCATCTTAGGTAAAATACCCTATATTGTTGGCTAGTAAGCCAACAACGGGAAAACCAGGTTTTCTCCTATTGGAATCAATCCGTTACATCCTATAACTTCAGGTAAACAGAAGTTTTCGAGTCAATTGTCAGCCCGATATGCATCAAATATTTAATTAAAACTATTATCAAGAAGTTCCTTTTTGATTGCCTAAAGAACAAATATGCATTACTGTCATACCTGTTATAATGGTCAAAGATTTCGATAGCTCATTTAAAACAACATTTTCAATATAAAAGGATAACATTAGCCCGGTTAGCATTACAGCAACGGCAAAGAATAATTGAATTTCTAATAAGTTTTTATTTTTCATAATCAGATTTAACTTTTACGATTTACGTTAGGTATCAAATTCAACAGGGATATCATGGATTGCAGAAATCACAATACATTGGTTCCTCAAATGACTTATGCGGATCAGACAACTCTTTGAAAAAATGACACTTAGGACAAGAGTATATGTAAGCCTGTATTGATCTTGTTGGGAGGTTACATTGACGGCACCTCAACCCTGACTTTACATCGCTAATACCAAAGCCAGGGAAATTACACGCTTCACAAGCAGTAACAGCTTTGTCCAGCATCACCTCGGTAGCTTCAGCTATAACATCCATTCTCATTGGGTTATACATTGCCCTCATATCAGTTTCTACAAAAGCCTGCCCGTACCTCTCGTTTAAAAACCGGAATTTATCCAACAACTCGTCCTTATCACGTATACCCTTAAAAAACCGAGGTTCAGACTTTTTAGCACTTCTCAGTATAAGGGCATGTAATGGGAATTTCACTCTATCGGCGAAATCGAGTAGGTCTTTTGTTGTTTCACATAACTGTCCTCCGAAATTAGTTTTAGTACTAAACTGCCTGCCTACAATCTCAAAATCATGCTTTCTATCCAGGAGAAGTATTAACTCTTCATCACTTGGAACAAAAGAAAGTAAGGGATGCATGCCAAATGAACCTTCATTAGCAATAGCCAGGTCATACCCTGTCATATCAAGAGCCATCTCACACTTCTTTCTTGCTGTAGTAAGCGGGTCTGTTATACGCTCTACCTCTCCGGTGAATGTACCTAACTGATCGGTATTCAACCCCTGCGGAACCAGGGGAATCACCCCTAGGCTGGAGGCTACCCTTGAAGCTATTACGCTTTCCTTACCATGCATAGTAGCTATCGCCAGATGCCTACCCTGAAATATCTGCATGCCTGCCATGTAATTGCCCTAAATATTTACAGGATTTCTTCCCACTTCAAGTTTCCCTCGTAACGATGTGAAACTTTCCCTTCCTCATTTAATGCAAGCAGATGAAGCCAGCCATTGTCACACAGGTCTCGGACTGACTGGTGTTTTTGGAGTATTATATTTATTGCCTCAAGGGGAGCTTCAATAATTACATTCAGTTTCAATGGTTCATGCACATAGTCCTCTCCATCATGCACTGATTGCATTGGTAAACCTACTCTTAAGTCTCCTGAATAACCTTCAAGCACACCAATCCCCGCTGTTACGTTGTGTAAGGCCTTGTTGCCCGAGCCAAAGTGCTTATTATCAACAGCAGATCCATAGTATTGCAAGTTTATCCAACTGGTTACAACCATGGGGGCTGTCATGATGAGCTCAAGAACTGCAAACCCCTGATCTTTTTTCCAATCATACGAGTGCAAAAAGCTTCGCCCCTCAAAGTCTATACTTTTGGTTCTGTCTCTTTGAGCCACCACAAATGTTGAACAGCCAGCCAGTCCCCACTCCGGTCGGATTTGCGACCAGTCTTTACTTCTCATTTTTATTTCTCTGTCTACATCACCATCAATCATCATTTTAAATGCCCTTTCTCTTCGGGAAGCACGCCCGGCACCAGCCAGTGATTCCTTTAGTGTTACTAATTCTTGTCTTTGAGCATTAGGCACATCATTCTCATTAAAAATCCTGATTTCATCCGTGGTGGTATCATGAAGACAAGCCAGAAATGTGGCACTATCCGGTATGACTATTCCAGCATTCCTCAGGTGTCCCCTTACTACTCTGTCGTTGAGTATTGCGGCTGCCACTTTTGCATTCGCTTCTCCACTATGCCCTGCGCAAGCACCACAGTCCAGTCCTGTTGCATGTGGATTGTTTACAGAAGTAGACCCATGGCCAACAATCAATACGTATTTGGCAAAATTCTCTGTTAAAGACATGGCATTCAGTGCATTCTTAGCCATTTGTACGCGCTGGTCCATCGGAATTCCGACAGTTTGATTGAGATAGTCCGAAACCTCAAGACTGACACCTTTTTTTTTGATGTATTTGTTTTTCAGCCCGACCTTATCTGGGTGTGGCACTGGTCTGGTGAGCCCAAATGAATCCATGAAGAGTTTAGGCAAATAAGATAGCCCTACCGGACTCACAAAACTAAAACACGTGATCGCCCCTGATTTGAAAGCTTTCCATATTTGTTTGAGTCTGTATTTGCGTATTCGATCGTTGACGGCACTACTATTTTCGCCACCTGGAATTTCCTCTAATACAGTAGATCCGGGTTTTAAAAGTACCGGGCATTGCTCTTGGCCATCTGCATGACCTATAGGTACATATTTAATGGGGAAGCCAAAAAATCCTGCAAACCCAAGTGTTTCAATTTCACTATCTACTCTTTCCAAATTTCTTCGGAAAACTTCCGACCTCACATCAATACAAAAAACAGCCTGTACTTTACTTTGCTGACCTCCTTGCTTTTGAATAGGCTTAGCATTGTGGAACTTGTTAATAATCTCACGTTGTGCAGCAAGGTCGAAGGCTTCCTGAAGAATTAATTTTTGCACCAAGACCTGGTTGAGTTCTTTTTGAACTGATGAAACAGACAAGATTATCTTTGCCTGACGCCATTTTTTCTCAAGCTGCTCATGATTTATACAATCTAGCATGCTCGCCTCCCAACATGTCAAAACCGCCAAAAAGTTGATCAGTTTTCCATCATTTCCGCCGTTCAACTCACTGTCGTAATCCAGTCGTGCTGCATAGGCCGACCAGCCTCCAACTTTTAACAATAGCCGGTGAAAGTACATACTTAAAACATCCTCTGGTATCCTGAGTATTTCCAGGGCTTTTAATGTCGCCTCCAATGGGTCATTAGGGTAAGCCTTAATCTTTTCTCGAAACTTCTTTAGCCCTGTTATCTCCGGCGCACGGTCTATTTCAGCCTCAAATTTCCAGGCTTCAAAAAGATCTGCATCCTGATTTGCTGCTACCCAGGTTGCCTGTCCTTTGTCAAAATAGGAAGCTGCCCAAGCCGAGATCCTTGAAGTTATGAAGCTATTCCAGTCTTTTCCAGTGAGCTGGGTAGCTATGTCTGCAACGGTCGGAACTGGTGTGGTATCCCTATTTTCATGATCAGAAGTTTTCACGGCCCGGATAAAGTCATCTACACTTGTCTCTGAATAAGATGAATCTTTCCGTAAAACAGTTTCTATATCCTCTTCACTGATACTTCCTTCATCAAACTTTTCCAGGTAGAATGAAACAGGTAAAGTCATTTGTACTCCTCCTGCAGTGGCCAACTCCTGTGCTGCATTTTCAAACTTCTTGTGTGTAAGTCCTAAATATGGATTTACAGCCACGAAATTTCCCAAAGGCCATACAGGGGCGATTTTTTTACATGCCCGACGCATTGATTTCAAGAGTGTACTGTATCTTGTATCATTAGAGAGTTCTAATATATCGTGATGCAACATGAATTAATATTTGGGTTTAGGGTATACTTTTCTTTACAGTTTATTTATAAAGACAGCTTGTTCTTTGAGCTGGTCCATTTTTAAGTATTCGACTCTCCGCAATTGACGGTCCTGTTGCTGTACTACCAGTTTGTTTTCAGGAGAATGAATTCTAAGAGCACTAACTACCCTATCAAAAATGGTATTGACATACAGCCCGTTTCGCAGATGAACCGCCAGGGTCAGAAAAATCGGATATTTCGATAGCGTGGGTGCAATAACCTGGACTAAAACTACGGTCCCAAAGACTAGTAAAAGCGCTCCAACCAATAGAGCCTTGCCAACCCCGGGGGTGTGCAACTCCGGAACCTGAGACGACAAGATATAATGAGCACCTGATTCGAGAGAGAAAAAGGCGCCCGCTACGAATAATACCATCAGACTTGCCCTCATGAACAAGGAAATCCCTCCATTTTTATCGATTGCCAGAATAAATATTCGAGATAGTCCCATAACCAGTATTGAGCCTATAGCCACCAGGGGGAGTTCTCTGTATACATCTATACCCCAAACTATGATGAAGCCACTGTAAACTACCAAAGCCAATAAAATACCCGCAGCAATTTTGTACAGGGAGTATGACTTTGGTAATGATGCTATCTTATTCCCTTTGATCACGTCTATTGCACTTCCTGATGAAAGAAAGGCATGGGCTTTGTAAAATGAGTGCCCGACCAGATGAAGCATAGCTGCAGGGAATATCCCAAAACCACATACCAACAAGCTAAAGCCCATATGAGCAATGCTGGAATAGGCTAATGCCGTTTTAATAGAAGTTTGAGTCAGGTAAATCACTGAACCAAATAACGCAGTGAAACCACCAACAATAATAAGCAGGTAAGGAGCGTATACACTGGCATCTATTATATGAGCCATTCTGATAATTAAAAACGGCCCTGCATTTAGAAGTCCTGCATGTAACAGGGCAGAAACCGGCGTTGGGGTCTCCATAACCTCAATTAACCATCCATGCGTAGGGAATTGAGCTGATTTCAGAATAGCCACCAATACTAGCAAAACAGCGACTCCCTCCATACTGGCAGGCAACAGCCCCAAAGTATTCCTTTCCTTTATCATGGCAAAAACCATCTCAAAATCACCTGTTCCAAACTCCCGATACAATAGAAGCACCGCCACCAACAAGCATAAATCTCCTAACCTCGCCAGTATATACTTCTTTCTGGCCGCAACCAATGCACCTGGCCTGTGAGCATAGAAAACCAACAACCGGTGTAAGGAGATACTGGTAAGCACCCATGAAATCAAGAGAACAAACAGATTAGCCGATAAAACAAGTAATTGCACTGAAGCTATTGTAGCCGCTAATCTGCCAAGGAAAGCTCCCTGACGCTTATCCCCGTCGAGATAATTGAGGCTGAATTTTACAATAATAAAACCAAGTAGTGCGATCATAATCAGCATTGCGACACTTAGTGCATCCAGCCTTAAGCTAAAGCCAAGACCATTGAATCCAACCAACTTGGTTTGTAATATGCCGTTATTTGCTACGGCAATACCACAAACAATGGCAATCAATATACTCGTCACCGTTGACACCACACTCATACGCTTGACAATTGCCGGGCGAATTCCTGGTTGAAACCGGGAAACAAGCGCAGTAGCAGCAAAAATTGCAGGTGATAATACTGTTATAAACGCAGGGAGATTTTGAAACATGGGTTAAAGTTTTATTATGGTTTAACGAATGTTTTTAGATAAATTCTACCGAAAGGTTCGACTCTAACTTCAAGTTCCTTTCTGATAATTTAGCTTTCTTAACAAGCTCCTGTAAGGTTACAAGGGAAGCTTTAAGCTCTTCAATTCTTTGAAGGGATGTTTCATCTTTTAATCCAAATCTTATTTGTTGACTGAGATCTCTCATCTCATGAAAGTTGATTTTTTTCATAAGTAAGTTGGTCATTATTTCATGAGCTTCTTCCGGAGTAAAAACTCCTTTGATAAGATCAAACCTCGTCTGTTCTGTTACCATTTCTTGTGTTTCTCTCATTGTTGTCATGGTTAAAAATTTGTTGATGATGCGAAATTGGGTAAAACAATTCATAAGTTTTTATTTATATTTGTTATAAAACACATAAATAAATTTTATGAATTACACGATTCATCAGCTTCAGATATTCCTTAAAGTGGTTCAAAAACAGAGCATTACTAAGGCTTCCGAAGAGCTTTTTATGACCCAACCTGCAGTCTCTATTCAGTTAAAAAACTTTCAGGATCAATTTGACATACCACTTACTGAAGTGATAGGGCGCAAGCTTTACATTACCGATTTCGGAAATGAAATTGCACTCATGGCAGAGCGGGTGCTTCAGGAGTTAAACAACATTAACTATAAAACTCTGGCTTACCAGGGAGTGATGACGGGAAAGCTCAGTATCTCATCAGCCTCCACAGGCAAGTATGTGATACCCTACTTTCTAAATGGATTTATTGAGAAGCATGCAGGCGTTGACCTGGTACTGGATGTCACCAACAAAACCAAAGTGGCAGAAAGCCTGAAAAATAATGAAACAGATTTTGCTTTGGTTTCTGTAATTCCGGAAAAGGTGAACATCGAACAGGAATTATTAATTGAGAATAAATTGTATCTGGTGGGCAATACTCCAGAAAGAAATAAGGCTAAACCTTTGATATACAGGGAAGAAGGATCCGCAACACGGATAGCCATGGAGCAATACTTTGGAGAGCATGAATCAGGGATAAGAAAAAGAATGGAACTCACTTCTAACGAAGCTGTAAAGCAGGCAGTTATTGCAGGGATCGGATATTCAATCATGCCCTTAATAGGCATACGCAATGAACTGATAAATAAAGAGATTTATATCCTACCAGCTGATGATCTCCCTATTAAAACGGAATGGAGACTTGTTTGGCTCAAGGAAAAAAAACTTTCTCCAGTCTGTCAGGCCTTTCTTGAGTTTATCAGACTCGAAAAGCAAAATATACTGCATAAAAGTTTTGAGTGGTATTTAAATTATCTTTAGAAGCTCAAGTAATCCGGCGCTGACTTATCAACTGGCAAGACATATTCATCAATTGAAACAGGCTATCGATCAATTTTACCCCTAATGGCTATTTGGATATAGGTAAATTCATAACATCAAAAGTTGGGTAATCAGACAACAAAAAGTCTATAAATTACCTAAGGAGTCTTTCTTATGAGAGAAAGGTTTCAGAGGTGTATCCTCTGAATTTTAGGACCATTGATGTAACCGGGTGGTGCGCATTATACTCGTAAAATACTGTTAACCTAACCTATTTAAAAATGAAAAAGAAAAAGTTTAACCTTCAAAAATTAAAAGTAACCAGCTTGATTACTAATGTTACGCCAATTGGTAAAGAAACAGAAACTATTAAAGGAGGAGCAGATATTCCCAGAACAACAATTTGCACTGTTACCAATGCTCCCTACTGCTATACATTGCA
Organism: Fulvivirga marina; assembly: GCF_016775155.1. Taxonomy (GTDB): domain Bacteria; phylum Bacteroidota; class Bacteroidia; order Cytophagales; family Cyclobacteriaceae; genus Fulvivirga; species Fulvivirga marina. Next base: position 102,643 of record NZ_JAEUGD010000059.1, read on the forward strand.
GATTAATTGTGATTTAGCGACTGCTAATTGTACTAAAACACATTTCCCTAATTGTATTAACCATTAGAGAATAACCGTTAACGTACTATGGTTTGAGTGTGGCGCACCAAATATAGAGCACCCTTCAGGGGCTAACCTGGCTGTAATAATAAGTCTGTAAACACGGAATCCTCATGGTGCTACACTCAGGATGATAATATAATACCTTAACAGGAAGAGTTGATGGTCACTGAATCATCAACCCTTTTTTATCATAACAAACTTTTAAACTTCAGATAATAACCTAGAATCGGGCACTCAAATAAAACGCTGTTTTTAATACTTACAGTTAAGCGCATTTAAAAACGCTCCAACACTTTATTATGCCAATATGAAGAGTTAATTTCTACCGAAACTCTTTTAAGCATCTCCAGATCTTCTTTACCTGGATCTCCAAATTGCATTCCTAAAAATAGATTTTCAGTAAATAACTCATCATTAAACGCCCCCTCCTCTTTTAGTTTATTCATTGTTTCAACTATTGCTTTACTAAAAAAAGCAGCAATGAACTCCCAAAGTTGTTCATCATCTAACACCTCCAGATCAACATCCTCAAACTCTCCTTCATAAAATTCATTGTAAGCACGATCAATAAAATGGTTAACTTCATCAAACAGCTCATAATGTTCATTTACGTATTCCCACGCTGAAGCGTCAATTTCATATGTCATTTGGCTATCTATAGAAGCATTTTTTGATTTTCTATTCAGACTTTCAACTGTGGAAATTGCACCTCCCATACTTCTGCATCCTGAATCACAATAAACAGCTACTGCATATACTTTCTCGTTTTGCAGTTCATTTAACTTGACCGACAGGTAATCTGTCAATGCTTTATAAAGCAACTTTTGAAGCTCTGTATTTAATTGCTCACTATTCATACCGTTCAATAGTTGGTTATAACTTCCTCGTTATACCGCATGCAACCAGACCGCAAGCGTTATCAACCGACCCGAGATAAAAGTACCAAAAACTTTGTTAGAACATACACAATAGAAGTGAATCTCAGCAAGTAAAAAATGATTAGAACAAGAGCTTTCAGCTCACCGTCTACTATCTCAGTCGATAAATTTCCATGGTATAAACTGGGTGATAAACCTCCCCCTCTATACTTTGGAGATCAATATCATTATAAGTATCTAAGACAATTTTTCATTCAACCTCCAACAAATAGTCCTTAACAAGAGGCGGAGCTTCATATACTCCGCCTATTTTAGTTTAAAATTTAAAATTCAGGTTAGCAAAAACATTACGACCCAGAGCAAAAATAGGGCTATTACCTCCTCTTACCGACCTGTTCAAATGCTCATAATAATTTTCATTAAGCAAGTTGTTAACTCCAATATTTGCAGATAAACCTTTCGAAATCTGGTACCCCACTTTTACATCCAATAAACCAAAAGATGGAGTTTTAGTCTCTCCAAATTCTTCTGAAATTCGTGATTGCTCAGCTACATACCGGAAAATAACCTCTGGTCTAAGTCTACCTGCGAAGTAACTACCATAAAGTGCATATCGAAAGTCCAATGGGGCAATTTCGGGCAAAGGTTCATTCCGCTCTAAATCCTTCCCATAGGTATAAGCAATTCCCAAACGATGTACCAAGCCAGCTATTAGTTTTTGATTCCAGCTAATCTCAAATCCTGACTTCAATGCTTCATCAATATTTACATATGATCTAACGCCCGGACTCATAGGAAGTCTGGGAATAAGCGCGGTGTCAATTGTAGATGAGATATAATCCTGCAAATAGGCCGCAAATAGGTCAATATTAATAACTGATTCCTCCTTTATGCTCCACTTGAAATTAAGGTCAGCCTGATAATTTGTCTCAGGGTGGAGTTGTGGGTTTCCCAGCATTTCATATGGATCCTGCCCAATGGGAAAATAGTTGATATAGCGCTCCGCTAAACTGCCACTACGTTGTGCCCTGGCTACCCACAAGCCAGTTTGAAGCTTACCATCGAAGTCTTTCAACAACCCTATACTAAAATTAGGATTAATTTGTGTTATCTGAGTTTCCGGATAGACCTGTGTAAACTCACTGGTTGGATCATTTACATTAGCCGTATTAAATTCCAGTCTACCGGATATAACATAGTCAAAACTCCCACCATTGATCTGATACTCTGCAAAGAATCCGTTTTTGATGATCCTCCCATCCTGCCAGGCATTGTCCGTAGCAATATTACCTGCCATAGGTCCCATCAGGTATTCTCTTACGCGTGTGCCCTCTGCACCCTCTATCCTTACATCTGCACCTGCATATAATTTATTGTTCTCCAAAGCCCACACTGCTTCAGTTCTTCCTCCATAATTATATGTTTTCGCTAATGTCTGGGCATTTAGCATTCTTGGATCCAGTGGCTTAAGGAGATTGTCCATCAGGTGATCTACGAAAGAACCGAATAAGGTTGTATTCCAGCTTTGAAGTCTCTTACCCTCAAACAGGATGTCATGTCTTGCATTGAACATCCACGTATTGTCTTCTCTCAAGTCCATGGCTAATGCAGGAAAATCTGTATCCCGAGCTCTATTATAGATAGCCGACAAGCGTAATTGCTGCTTTGAGGATAATCTAACACCGATGTTAGTACCAAAACTTTCTCTTTCAAAACCTGCCTGTACCGTCTCATCATCTCCGGTAGTGTAGTCCGTACCTTGAGACCATGACGTAAACAGGCTAAGGTTGTAACTCTTACGACTAGAACCTATTTGGCTTTCTCCTCTGATTACATTCCCATTGCTCTCATAACCGCCAGATAATCTACCATAAAATTCAGGTTGACTACTAAAACGCAACTGAGCCGGAATAAAATTAATGGTGGCTCCAAGCCCCGTCCCAAATCGTAATGCATGCGGACCTTTCAGAATTTCAATTCTCTCCATCATATTGGGTGCCATTTGACTCGTAGGTGGATCCATCCTATTAGGACAAGCAGCCGTGACACTTTGAGCTCCGTTCACTACTACATTAAGCTGATCATACTTAAATCCTCTAAAAACCGGATCAAAACCATAATTACCTCCCTTGCGAATACTATTAAAGGCAGGTGTTTGATTCAGTATATGGGCAGCATCATGCTCTAAACGATCCTGATACTCAATTTTAAGCTCCCCCTTCGGCTGGGAGCTTTGGCCTTTCATGGCGATGATTGTAACCGGAAAGAGGTTCACTGTTACAGATCTCCTGTAATCCACACCTTTGCTACTAGCCGCTTGAACCTGCTGGTCTGTTAACGACCACGTACCATAGTTTATGTGAGATAACTTCATTATGGCTCCTTCCTTATAACTGAAAATAATTCTACCATTTTCATCAGAAAAACCGTTTTCACCATCATAATCAAAGGTTGCCTGTACAATCGGCATCCCACTCTCAATGTCGAGAAATCTGATTTCTTTTTGCTCAGATTGAGCAAATATGTTGATCGACAGCATGCTAAATACTGCCAAAATAAAATATTTAAGACTCATTTTGATTATTTAAAAATTAGGAATAATAAATCAGGGTAAGAACAAAACATACCCTTTAACGCACTAGCCATCAGGCAGGTGCTCCACAGTTAAAACCAAAAAAATTAAATCAAATTGAGTTTCGGTGGGCGAAATATATCAACAACAAAAGAAGAACTATACAAGCTATTATTATACGCCGCGTTGAGTTGGTCAAGATACCTGTAAGCAATTATCAACCCGTTAAAAGAACTTTTGACATAGTAGTAAACAACTTTCTGTCTTTGTTCCTTACTCGTTGGCGCTTGTTTGTCTTCCTTTTCCTCAGCTTTCTTAAGCTCCTTAGAAAGGTAGCATTTTCCATTACAGGTAGTAATCGGCTCATCCTTATTAATGCAAAGTACCTTTGCGATAAAATCCTGATTGATTTTAAAATCGATCATTATTCCAATTTTTGTCAAATTGGGTAGCATGACTGCCACTATCATTAATATGGAAAATGTCTTTTTCAAATGCTCTTGGAGAGAATGCCGAAAATAGTCAATCTAGTTATTTTCAAATGATGTACTTCATTAATAAAACAGATATTCTCTACATCTTACAATTCAACTCTAACCCATCATGATCTTTTGAACAACCCGAATAACTTTTGTCATACTTCACAAAAAAGTGTATCCATATAGATCTACTTAACCTGAGCACTAGAGGAAGGAGAAGAAGAACTGCACTAATGATCCCAATTACATACCATGAGGTAGGTGCCTGAGGCGCCAATACTATTAGAGCCACTGATACAGATGTAAAAATAGCAACCTGTAAAGCATAACTGACATACATTGCTCCATCATAGAAAGCCGGCTCTAGCTGATAACGTTGCTCACAGCATGGACATTTATCATGCATTTTGGCAAATGATTTTAGGTTATATACATTATTAGTGAACAACTTTCCTTGTCTGCATCTAGGACATTGTTGTTTAATAATATTCTTTAGCATCTCATTTTTGCTGCTAATATGCTAATCTTATTTGTCGATTATCGTAACAATTGTTACACGAAACCCTATTTTAAGGCTTCGGCATAAACCAGGTAGCTTTATATAAGCTTTGCGCTGAGTCCTGATTTTAATTCAAAGAATATTGTCAATAACATGAACTTTATGATTAATTAAAGAACTTGCAGAGCTATGAAAAGGAGAGCTATACCAAACCAACAATTCAACGTAAGCCATTGAAAAACCATATTTTAAAAACAAAATAGCCGGTTATTTTCCAATAACTGGCTATTTGTAGGTATTCCCTACTAGTCCTCGGACAGTTGAATTATTTAACTTTAACGATAAAAAAATCAATTCATTGTTTGTATGTACAAACATTTGTTATATACTTGCTCCATCAAATGGAAAATTGTAAGTCAAAATATTGTGGTTGTTTATATTATTCTGCGAATGCTTTAGCTAGAATAATGACAAAAATGGCCGATGAAGAATTTGCAACTACAGGTTTAACGTCTTCGTATGCTTTCTTACTAATGACAGTATGTGAAAAGCCGGGGATTCAACCCAAAGAAATTAGTCACCACATGCAATTAACACCTTCAACAGTGACTCGATTAATTGAAAAAATGGAATATAGAGGATATTTAAAGCGTGAACATATTGGAAGAACAACCGCAGTTTACCCAACTCAACTAGGCGAGGACTTGCATCCTAAAATTAAAGAAGCATGGAAAAAACTTTATCAACGTTATTCCAACATCTTAGGTAAAACTGAGGGCGATAAACTCACGGAATTAATCAACGAAGCAAATGAAAGGCTAGAATAATTTTTTTTGTATCTCAAATATTGCGTGTACAAACATTAATAATAAATTAATAAATAAAATCATGAAAATCACAATTTTAGGAACCGGAATGGTAGGACAAACAGTAGCATCAAAACTGTTTAAATTAGGACATATCGTAACAATGGGAACAAGAAATCCCGAAGAAACTAAGCAACGAACACAAGCCAATCAAATAACTGGTGAATCATTTTCAGATTGGTTTAAAAAACAGGAAGGTATTAAGTTAACAAATCTCGAAGAGTCTGCTCTAGAGGCCGACTTCGTGATAAATGCAACCAGTGGGCAGGCATCAATTGATGTATTGAAAAAAGTAGGGGAAGCTAACTTATCCGGAAAAGTTCTTTTAGACATTGCAAATCCATTAGACTTTTCACAAGGAATGCCTCCCAGCCTTTTTGTATCTAATACCGATTCTTTGGGAGAACAAATACAAAAGGAATTTCCAGAATTAAAGGTGGTTAAGAGTTTAAACACAATGAACATGCTTATAATGATGAATCCTGAAAGCATCCCTGGTAACCATAATGTTTTTGTAAGTGGCAATGATGCAAACGCAAAGGAAAAGGTTAGTGGCTTGTTAAAATCTATCGGCTGGAAACAAGAAAATATCATTGACTTAGGTGATATTACTACAGCAAGAGGAACTGAAATGTTACTCCCAATCTGGTTAAGATTATGGACCGCATTAGGACATGCTAATTTCAACTTTCATATTCAACAATCAAAATAACTCATTCAACAACTAAAATTTAATATTACAGGAGCTAGTGGTGGCTTTGGGAAACTAACCGTATTGTCATTATTGGAAAAGGGACACCAGGTGGCTGCAACAATGCGAAACCCTCTTGGTAAGAACAAGAAAATAGCCACTGAATTGAAAGATGCAGGGGCAATTATCATTGAAATGGATGTAACGGATACCGAAAGTGTAAACAGTGGCGTTCAGCAAGCTATTGATGCTTTAGGTGGTTTAGATGTTGTAGTGAACAATGCCGGGAGAGGTGTTTCCGGAATGCAAGAGCATTTCACTCCTGAAGATTTCCAACAAATATTGGATGTAAATGTAATCGGCGTTCAACGCGTAAATAGGGCTGCGTTACCCTTTTTAAGAAAGCAGGGACGTGGATTATTAATTCACATTTCAAGTTTACTTGGAAGAATTGCTCTTCCATTTTACGGACCATATCAATCTGCTAAATGGGCAGTTGAAGCAATGGCTGAAAATTATCGTGTTGAGTTGTCAGGTTTTGGCGTTCAATCAACCATCATTGAACCGGGTGGATACCCAACCTCATTTATGACTAATCTTATGACACCTTCAGATAGTAACAGGAACGAAAGTTATGGTGATTTTATGGATGTACCTGCAATGGCAGCAGCAGGATTTGAGGAACAATTAAAAAATACTCCTGAACAAAATCCACAAAAAGTGGCAGATGCAGTTGCACATTTAATTGAAACACCCGCCAAAGAACGTCCCTTTAGAACCACATTGTGGATTTTATGGGTTGGAGAGATGGAATTCAAAACTACAATGACCAGTTTGAACAGTTAACACAAGGTATGTTACAAGTAAAAAGTTGATTAAATGAGAAACTTCACAGAACGAGAACAAGTGGTTGAAACTGTCAACCGCTTGTTTTATTATACTGACTTCCAGCAATGGGAAAAGCTGATAAAAGAAGTCTTTGCCGAAGAGGTAATATTAGACATGACCTCATTGGGTGCACCAGCAATTGAAACCTTAACCGGAAAGCAAATTTGTGAAATGTGGAAAGAAGGGTTTAAAGAATTGGATGCAATTCATCATCAATCAGGGAACTATATCATTGACATTGAGGGAGATATTGCTTCGGTTAAAGCATATGCCATTGCAAGTCATTATAAAAAGAATGCTACCAAGGGAACAACCCGGGAATTTATCGGGAGTTATGACTTTCGATTGGTCAAATTTAAGAACAACTGGAAAATTGACAGATTTACCTTTAACCTGAAATATATGACAGGAAATACAGAGCTTAATTAAAGCACGAAAGTTCAATCGAATAGACCGCTCTGACTCGAAATGAGCCAGGGTACGCCTCTCACACCACCGTACGGGTCTCGTATACGGAGGTATTGAATTTTAAGGTATGAACTTTCGAATAGTCTTGTATCATACTTTCATAAGCTTTCCTTTTAAGCCGTGACAAGGTTATTGTAGTGCCAGTTTTTAATAAAAGATATATAGATTTTGCCCACTATCGAAGTTTTTGAAAAGTTTGCAGTTCACTCCTAAAACAATTCGAAGAATAGTGCACAAGTGGACGTATGCGCTAGATGGGGTTTGTGGGGATTTCCGCTATAATGTAAGGAACCGCATCTTCACTGGCAATTTTATCCAAAATCCGGTCAATACTTTGAGCCATATTATTATCACCATCAACTGGCAGGTCCAGCACTTCAACATTGTCGATACAAGCCGCAACTCTTCTTGCCTGGTCGTGGTTCCACCGTAACAGTAGCAAACAAGGCTTCAAATCACTCTAAAAATTGAGTCTTGGCCAATTTTTCATCACAAATATCCAGACGGTGGGTGGTTANATCCCACGATTGCTCACCCCATCGCCATGTAGATTGATTATTTGCTTTAAGTCCATTACATCTAGTTTGTTCGCCATACATTTTTTTGATGGCGATGTTAACAGTTAATGAACTCTTAAAGTGGCATAAATAGAACCGAAATACGATTTGGAATGTCATTATAACTGGCACAAATCGAACCGTTAAGACAATACGCTAACTGGCATATTTTGAACCGTAATCACTGGCATAAACACTCCGAAATCAGTGGCATATTTCAAACCGTTATATCCAAAATGAAATAATTTCGGGGTGTTGAAACTTTTCCCATAGACCTATGCTATAACCGAACGATGGTAAATAGTCAGTTGCTCTATGAGAATTACAGTTAACCCATACTTGTCAATGTCTGACCTAGTTTTGTCATCATTTCTGCAGTTATGATCTTCTTTGTTGTTCATACTGACTTAGAAGAGAATTGTCACTAACGTTCCATGTATGGTGTCGTAGCTATCCCGCAGGGTAGCTATGCACTATACATATTGTTGTGTTTTCGTTCTTTATTTTCATTTTTTTGTGCGTTGGCTTTGCTCTTTGCTACCGCAGGTACGAGGATGGCAATGTGCAAATAGCGTTGGCAAAATAACATGAGTTAAGTAAAAGCTCTTTTAAATATCATTTCATTAGGTGAATCTGAAAATTCAGCTACAATCATTGATTTCCAATCAAATTCATATTTCCCGTAAACAGATTCTTTGTCTTCGGGAATATAGATTTCATCTTCATTGAAAGTTACTAGGTATTGAAAATTTGGACTAGATAAGAATTGATGATAAATATAGTTCAACGTATTAACTCTTGTGTTATTTGCAATTCCATGAAACACTCCATCATGAGCAATAAAGTCGGGTAAGTTTCTATTTGTTCTGATATTATGAAGGAAAACCATTAAATCATAAGCAATAAGCCTAAGCCTTAATTGTCCTAAAGCGTCATCTTTTGGAATCTCAACTTCAATTTTAAAAGGAAGATGTTCCCTATTAGATTTGCTTTTAGATGAAATATCAAAATAAGCATGAGAATAATCTTCATCAAGAAAAATGGAACTTTTAAGTATTTCTTGTGAAGACTTCCCAAAAAATGGGACAATGTTAAAATAGGAAAAAACACTAACTTTAATATTGTAATGA
>NZ_JAEUGD010000006.1 GCF_016775155.1 Fulvivirga marina
CTGAAACAGAAGAATATAATCTCGTACTCAAGGAGTATAAAAAAATGATTGACCAGTTGCCTCAATTCGAAACTAAACACCAACATAAATAACTTACAAACAGCACGGGGACTTTGAGAGCAAATCTAGTGTATTTACCAGAAGTTCATTAATTATCTCTTTATTAGCAATCTCAACTGACTTGCCTTATTACGAACTTCCAACGTAACGTACCTGAGAGAGTCAAACATTATAATGTTCTGAATATCAACACAATACAAATCTAAGTTGATTTTAGCCAGAAAATGAGCCTTGTAAACCGGAATAGGTATTTCTTAAACCTTTAAAAAGCAGCCTTACAGAGGTAAATATAAGTGTATCGACCTAATGCTTCTGGGGCTTGTTGCTAATTGAACTAACAATAAGACTGTTATCAGTTGAAAATATTGGGATATTTCACTATATAGTATATATCTGAATCACATAAGTATGAAGGAGGTCTTATGGGTGTTATCTTGGGCCAAGACTTCCTTCTGCTTTAACTGGAACGGGTTATATAATTTTAGAATTTTATCTGGCATTTCTGGTTACCTAATTTATCTATTTCTAGATATATCGACTTGAAGGAAGCCGTTCCATGTTTGGGCTTCTTTCTGTTTTTAGTTTTTATTTGGCTAAGTGGCGTTAATAGCCATAATATTGACCTTTGTAAATCTGCCGGGTCGAAAAAATACCCCCTTTCTATTCCCAGGTTCTTGAATCTATGTATTCCTCAGCTTTTGCGAATGCAGCCTCTACGGTGGGAAAAAGCATTTTTTCATTTTTATTACAGTTAATAACCAAGCTACCAACCTTTACACCATCATTATGCATGGTTATAAATGCATTATATTGGCTGTTGTCACTCTTAGACGGTTCTACACTAATTGTGAACCTGTAGCTATTGCGCCAAATAATCTCCATATTTATTGTACTCGCCATAGTATTGAATTTAACATGGTTCATATTAAAAAACAAGAAATAATATTGGATGGGTTAATGGGCAACTGATTCTCTTTTTTGCTCAGTATTTAATTCTTCATTTGATCTCACAAGGGAGCATAAGCATGGAGCTTAATAATGCTATAAGTACTTTTTTCATCGCTGACTTTTTAGTTAAATAGTAAAATTGAGCAAAAGGCTACTCAAAAAAAATTGATGTATGATAAGAAACACTTACTGAAGAATTTCTTTTCCGATTCTACTGAGACTTTCTGTTGTAATTCCTAAATATGAGGCTATGTGGTAGTTTTGACTTCAATCTGTGGATAAGTGCTAACAAAAGATAAATACCTGTCTTTCGCAGAAAACGCAAGATTATCAAGTCCTCCTGTGAAATGGCCGAAGAATTAGGAATAAGGTGCGAACTTTTAAGGAAGATGGAACATGACCAGTGTAAAGAATGTAGTTTTTTAGGTCATGACAATCCCAATATGACTAATGAGGAAAAGGAGATTATTCGTTTAAAAAAGGAACTGAAAGAGCTCAACTGGAGCGTGATACTCTAAAAAAGGCATAAGCATCTTCTCTAAGGGAGACAACAGATATACAAATTCATAAAGACACTACATAAATTTAGCGTTGATAGTATGTGCAAAATCTTTAAAATAAGTAGAAATGGTTATTATGACTGGCTTGAGAGGAAACCATCTGAGAGAAAATTGAAGAATGAACAGATTACTACTGAGATCAAAGTGGTCCATCAGATGAGTAAGTTCAGATATAGTGGATAGCTTTGGCAGGAAATGCTTGACCATTCATTGCGGGCAATCCATTAAAGGAACGGGTGTGATGGAAAGAATGGAGCAATTCAGTCATAGATAACGTAATAATACAATTAGAGATAGTAATTTTGGCTACCTCTTTTCATTGGTCTTTATTTTGATTCAGTTTGTTCAACGTTTTGGGTAATGCAGCGTACTTTTTTACCAATGTACTTTTCTTTTCCAGTTCCTCTTCATATTTACGAAGCTGCTCTTTTAAAGCCAGCACTTCTTTTTTGGCGTTAAGCAATGCTTCTAATGTTTTGTTGGCTGCCTCTTTAGGGTTAGTTGTAGCAAGCTCCCGGTAATCTGCAACCTGGGTACCAATTTGGTCTTTATCAGTTCTCTTTAATTCATTCGCACTGAAAAATAGTTCATCCGTGGTAATACCAAAAATTTGCGCCAGTGCTGGGACATAGTTGATGGGTAATTTTCTGTGAGAGTTTTCAAATCTGGATATGGCATGCTTACCACATGTTTCACCGGTCAACTCCTGAATTTTTTAGGCAAGTTCCTCTTGAGATATTTTTTTGGGGCACGGAAACAGGAAATTTTCGCTGCTATAGTTGCGTATATTGTATTAAAATTCATGCTTTTTGAAAAAGCTGCCAATTTAGTCAACTATGATTGTTTTTTTTCTTGTTAACAGGTAACAAATATAATAAAAGCACAAGAATTGTCATGAGCCGGAAATCCATTTTAGAAAGCTATTTCTAAGCGGTATAGCGCAGAGGAGTTTAAATAAGAGATATTAAAACAGTTCACCGTAATGAGCAGTAATCAATTTGAAAATAAGTCTACTGTATATAGGGGGTATTATGAAAAGTACATATCTCCATAAACAAAAATTTGCTTCAAAATCGCACTAAATTCACCGTTTTCAATGATTTTGAGATGTTACACATCAAAGGTACCACAAAGTTGAAAAGTACGGAAAGGTAATAATTGGGTAATTATCGAGGGATATATGATTGGAAACTACTCTTCAAAGGTAATATTCATGTTATTTTTGCATTAAAAAGCTCTTAAAAACGGCTTTAATTGAACTAAATAATCGCAAGAATCTATAATGTTCACTACCTTGTAATTACTTAACAATCAATCTAAAACAAAAAACACATGAAAAAACTTATCCTATGCTTTGCTTTATTCGGTTCCGCTCTTCTTTTTAATGCTTGTTCTGATGACTATGAAGAGATCATGGATACAGGAACTGTTAACAACGATCCTAACACTGGCGGCTCCGATGATGGAGATCATATTAATGAGCCTCCGGGCAATTAATTTAAGGGTTTATCGTTGTCGTGGAAAAATATCTACATATCTTTTATATGTAATATTTTTGTGAAAAAGTCGGATTATTATCCGCCTTTTTGCATAAGTTTATATTGAGTCAGAAAAGAATGTTAAAACTTAGATTTAATGCCTAAAACCCTTCTGTTGCTAATTGTACTTATCGTAGGGAATACTGCTTTTGCTTCAAATAACTTCGATAGTCTATATAATTTTGCCAATAAGCAAGCTTCGGTTGAGCTTGCTGAGTCGAGTTTACTTGCTACCACCGAAAACAGTGAAAAGGCAAAGACATACTACCTAATAGGCTATTTATACCAATCCAAGAGTATGTACCATAATAGCTTAATTAATTACTTTTCTGCCCTAAAATTGTACAGAGACTTAGATAATCAAACGCAGTGTGCTAACCTATTAGAAAATATTGGCGTAATATTTCGTAAGGCCGGATACCATGATACAGCTATAAAGTATTATTCTCAAGCAATGGATATTAAGCTGGAGAACAATGATACATTGGGTGTTGCGTGGCTGAACTATAATATAGGTAGAGTGTACAGAATGAATAAAGATAAAGAGGCAGCAATAAATGCCTTTAATAGGTCATTAAACATATTTGAACAGCTTAATGACAATAGGAGTAAAGCGGCAACATTAAATGAAATTGGTCTTGCTTTCCAGATGGATGGATTCCATTCAAAAGCCATAGAGTATTTTGAAATGGCGATGTCAATTGTAGATGGTGAGGATAGGACAAAAAGAGAAATAAAATCGTTTAATAACATTGGTTACAGTTATTTAATACAAGGTGATTATGGTAATGCATTAAATTACCTAAAGAGGCCAATAGAAGAGAAATATCGTATTTATATATCCAACAGGGATATGGCTCTTGTTCATCAAAATGTGGGCACTATATATGATTCGCTTGGGGAAGTCACCAGTGCTATAGAACATTACAACATGGCCTTTGAGTACTCTAATCCCAATGATTTGAACCCTGAATATGTTGAACTGTGTGAGAGATTAAAAAATGCTTACAAAGGCCGCGACAACGCCAAGGCATTTGAGTTTAGTGATGAAGTTTACAAAGCAGCAAGCAAGCTTTATGCTATCAAGGAGAAATTAGATGAGTTAAATATTCAATATCAAACCGAGGCCGCTAATTACAAGCTTCAGAGGGATGAAAAACAGGCGGCTATGGAGTCCCAAAAGATCAATAACCTGATAGTCCAGGGCATTGTAAGCATTTTGGCTATGGGAATTATAATCGCGCTGTATGCTATTGCCAAGAAGAAATTTGGGGGCTTACATGATGAGATTAATAATAATGGATTAGATATCGACCCTTGATACTTGTCAGAGTTTTAAATCATCCTTTATCATATTGGCTAGCCTGTGATACTTCTGAAATGCATTAATATACTTTCCTGACGTTGTATGATACTTGTCAGTCAAGTCCATAAGTAACAGAAGGGCCTCCTTTAGCATTTCTTTGGCCATATCAGCATCTTTTGACTCTACAACGTCTTCCATCTCCCTCAGCCTTCCTTTTAGTTTCAGAATGAACTCATCTTGCTCTCTGATGTAGTGAGCAGCTTTACCTTCTATTATGTCAAGAGATACGGTATCGCTTCCGTACTTTTCAGTTTTTGATTCATCGATTAGGTTACCATTTGGGTTACCGTCAGTTTCGTCAAGTAAATCGCCAGTGCTTACGTCAAGTATCTTGGCAATTACAGCTATTATATCAAGGCTTGGTGAGCTGGTTCCTGTCTCATAATTAGATATAGTAGTCCTCCCGAAATCCTTTCCAGTTTGTTTATTTACTAGCTGCGCTAGCTTGTCTTGACTATAACCGCGCTTCTTCCGCAGTTCTTTAAGGTTCCTGCTAAATGTCAAATCGCTATATTTTTTTAACAATAAATGTCAATTATATTGACATGTCCAAAAAACTTGACTATTATTGTGCCCGTTAATAGGTAATAACAGGTAGCAAATATGAGAACTTTTGAGCAAATAAGAAAGCAGTCTAAGAAGGGCGATATCCATAGAGTGTCTGAAATAGTGGACTGTATATAGAAGATTATCAGATAATTATTCGATGTATGGATATTCTTACCATGAAAATGGAAGCCATAATGCAGAAGTTTTTTGAAGCAAATGTCGATTTCATTTGTAAGCTGACGGAACCCAAGTTAAAGGAGGAATTAAACGGTAGTCTATCTACTAATGGCACAAGGTTTCAGGGAGTTTTAGAAGCGTTAGAAGAAGAAACGAAATTGTTGAAAAGGGAAAAATCCTATTATCAATTCTGTAAGAATTTAATGATTGAGACAATGCCTATTGTATAATGACCCGGTTGATTTGGGTTTAGGTTGACGGGTCATGGGGGGTGTTGGTAGTGGCACCTCCCAAATTTCCCCAACGTGTCTAAAAAAAGAAAAATTAAAGCAATAATACCATATAATGTGTTTGAGTTCGCAGTCATCCAGTTGGAGAATGCACGTTGTCTACCCTTGGATGCCTTTTTAACCTTTTAAACTATGGAACGAAAGAAAGCCAGTTGGGAAGAATCAATTGAACGCTATAAACAACTTCTTGAGGAAGTAAAAGACCTGATCCACCATAATACGTTATTGGCGGAATACTATCAAATTACCAATAAGAAGTTTGCGTATCTCATTTATGAACATAATCTTTATGAGATTATGGACGAGTCCAATAAATTGAAGGATTACGAGAGGAACTTTCAATTTATGCACTTTAGTCTGAAAGGACAGGTAGAACAGTTAAACCATCTTCAAAAAGAGTTAACAGATTTGCTAATCAAAGACCCTTCAAATTGTCCGGATAACTGACGTTATGAGTAAAATCAAGATATACCACGACCAATACGTTTACTACCTGCTTCAGGGCGGAAATGTAGCCGTATTTAATAACCAGTTAAAAATGGTCCGTCATCAAAAGGCCCTTAAGTGGCTTACCAGTTTGAATCATGTTTTTATCCCTGAGATTCTTCCTGAAACAGAAGAATATAATCTCGTACTCAAAGAGTATAAAAAAATGATTGACCAGTTACCTCAACCCGAAACTAAACACCAACATAAATAACTTATAAACAAACAGCTAAACCCAATGAATAGTTATGTATCAGCGCGAGGGTATGGTAGTATATTTTCTACCTCCCTACTTGTTCTAATTTTCTTTTCCTGTTGAAGCAAGAACAACATTCAGTTAAGGTAACCAACAAAACGTGGTCTAAGCTCGTTATACTGCTGCCAGCTTTTTTAATTGTGCATTCTCCTCTTTTAACTGCCGAAGCTTCTTTCGTTCACTTACTCCCAGACCTCCGTACTTTTTCTTCCAGTTATAAAACGTAGCTTCACTTATACCCATTTTTTGACATGCTTCGTTGACCCTGGTTCCTGTCTCTGCCCGCTTAAGTGCAAAAACAATCTGAGATTCGGTAAATTTTGATTTCTTCATCTTTGTTGGCTTTAATTTAAGGTAACTTTTAAAGCCAATTTTCTCTAATTATCAGTGTCCGGTTTTTCAGTAAGAGGTCAATTACAGCTATGCTTTTAAAATTCAGGTTGTCCGAGAGGTAGAGAGTGGTGAATTAGGCCTGAATGCTGCTTAAAGAAAATACGGTATTCAAGAGAATGCTACAGTTAAGACTTGGTTATTAAAATATGGTAGCTTAGATTGGGATAATAAATCTCCCCTTAGTTTGGAAAAAACACTTGAACAAAAGTTATTAGAGTTGGAAGCAAAAGTCCGGTTACTAGGGAAACAAAAAACTCTCTGGAGAAGGAACTGGGGTTTACAAATAAGAAAGCTATCATCTTTGATATGATGATTGATATCGCTGAAGAACAGCTTAAAGTGCTTATCAGAAACCTATTCCAATTAAAATCTATAAAAAAATAGCATCGAGGTAGGCCCCGATGCTAAATAATTATTTATCTCTGTAAACACTGTAACGTTTATTCAAGACTAGTCACCTTTAGGGAATCCTTACATGTATGTATTTCTAAATTATTTCCACTCATTTTAGCTCCGTTTTGAAAGCAATTTGTATTTTGAGTAAATTGGTTAAAGTATAAAAGATAACCTAAATGGAAGTTATTACCAACTCGTTGATCAAATCAATAGTATCAATTCTTATTTCGGCATTAGTACCTTTAATTGCATTTAAGAAATATTTCTGATATTAATTACACTGCACTTTAGATCACTAAACAAAGAGATTCCCAAATTAGGGGTGGTATAACCTATTTTGGGTATTCTTCTATAGTTAATATTAAATCATTAAATTAATCAACCCTTAACATTAACATGAAATCCTTCACGCTGAGTTGTTTGTTGCTTTTTTCTTTTTTTCTGAGTTATAGTCAAAACCAACCTCTTATTGATTCTCTTCTTAATGTTTTGGAATCAAATATTTACCGTGAAGAAAAAGTTGATACTTACTTAAATATAGCCACAGAATACCTACTTTACGATTCTTTAAAAACGCTTGAATATGTCAATAAAGCTTTTAATGAAGCAGTGGAGGTTGGTTATGAAACCGGTAAAATAGATGCACTTAATACAAAAGCTCTTTTAAAAATTAAATTAGGGAAATACGAGCAAGCTAAGGAAATTTGTGATACAATTCTCGTGCTTTCCATGCAAGAAAACTACTCCAAAGGAAAAGCTAAAGCATATAAGGGACTGGGGGCTGTCTCTTTCTATCAAGGAGACTATCAGCAGGCATTAAATCATACTTACACAAGATTAAAAATAAATCAAGAGTTGAAAGACAGCTTGGCTATTCAAGATTGTTATTATTCTCTTGGTCTCATGTATAGAAGACAAGGCAATCATGAAAAATCATTAGAGAACCTTTTCTTATCACTCGAAATAATTAAAAAACTAGGGCTTAAAAATAATTCGGCGTCGAATTATAACAGCATAGGTCTTGTTTATATGTATAGGGGCAATCATCAATTGGCTCTGAAGTATTATTTGAAAGCCTTTGAAATTTGTGAAGAATTTGGAGACACCAAAGTAAAACCTGAGGTTCTTAATAATATAGGTGTTGTTTATGAAGAAGAGAAAAAATATGAGATGGCACTGGACTACTACCTTCGATCACTTCAAACTTTTAAAAAACTGGGAAGCAAAAGGGAAATAGCCTTAAGCTTACATAACATTGGGAATATTTATGAAAAGCAAGGCCTATATGACAAATCATTGGAATACCAATTGCAATCATTAGCATTGTTTGAAGTAACTGAAGTAAAAGTAGAAAGGACCTATCCTTTGTTGGCTATTGGCAGGGTTTATAGAAAGCAGAACTTATTGCTTGAGGCCAGGCGCTTTCTTTCCGATGCACTTCAAATTTCTCAGGAAACAGGATTCAAGCTTAATATTAAGAATGCAGCGCACCAACTCGCTCTTGTTGAAGAAGCATTGGAAAATTATAAAGCAGCATACAACTACCATGTACTTTTCAAGCAAATGTCAGATAGCTTAATCAATGAGGATAATACTGAGGCCATCACAAAGATGCAGACGGAGTATGAATTCGATCAGGAGAGAGACTCTATCCAGTTTGCTAACGAAAAAGAAAAGCTCGTTTTAAGCCAAAAGATCCAAAGTCAACAAAATAAACAATATGTCACCATTGTTGGCATCATTATCTTAATAGTACTTCTATATATTCTCTATCGTTATTATTTGTCCAAACAAAAAGCCAATAAACTATTGCAACAGCGTAATGAAGAAATAGACAGGCAGAAAAGGGAGTTAGAGTCATTAGATCATATTAAATCTCGTTTTTTTGCTAATATTTCTCATGAACTTAGAACACCTCTTACTCTAATAAGTGCGCCTATATCTAGTTTGACTAAGAGAGATTTGCCTGAAGAAGCTGTGCAAGAATTGAATTTTATCAGCAATAATACGAGTAAGCTTCAAAGTCTTGTTGATGATATTCTTCAGCTTTCCAAACTGGAATCCCATAAAATAGAAGTAAAGTCAGAAAATGTGGCAATCGCTTCATTGCTGACCCGTATATTTAGTAATTTCAGTTCGATGGCCGTGTATCTGGAAATTACTTATGAAAGTGATATTGATTTCCTTCCCGATGATTACCTGCGGATTGATGCACCTAAGCTTGAAAAAGTACTTAATAACTTGATATCCAATGCTCTTAAGTACACTCTCAGTGGTGGTTGTATACAGATGAAAGCTTATAAACAATGTGACTTGTTGTGTATCCAGGTAAAAGACACGGGAAAGGGCATTATCGAAGAAGATTTACCCTATATCTTTGATCCTTACTTCCAAAGCAAACAACCCGATGCACCTATGCAGGGTGGAACAGGTATAGGTTTGGCTCTTGCAAAAGAATATGCCGATTTAATGGGGGGAGAACTGACAGTAAAAAGTCAACAGGGTAGAGGTAGTACCTTTTCATTAACAATACCTTATGAAGAGGGGGTGGCAACGCAAATTCCCAATGTAGATACCGATGAAATTGACATGTCTGATGATGGGCTAGAGAATGATCTCCCTATTGTCAGAGAAACAGGGGATAAATATCGAGTCCTCATTGTTGAGGATCATCCGGAAATGCTACAATTTATCAAAAGTATGCTTCAGGAAAAATATGCTGTTTTTACTGCCTTTAATGGTAAGCACGCATTGATGCAATTAGAAAAAGAACCTGTTGATTTGATCATTTCTGATGTAATGATGCCAGAAATGGATGGCTTCACACTATTACAAACGATTCGAGAAGATGAGAAAAATCATAGTGTTCCTATGATCATGCTTACTGCTCTTAATGAAGAAGATCACAAGTTGAAAGCATTGAATATAGGTGTAGATGAATACTTACCAAAACCCTTTTCCCTTGATGAGTTAATGGCTAGAGTAAAAAATATGCTCTTGCGGCATGAGGTAAGAAAACAGGTATCATTAGAGGAGAAATTTGAACGGCAAGCTTTGCAAGAACGCCTGATAGGGGTGGAGGGGGCCAATAAAGGAGATTCATCCTTTATTATGCAAGTAGAAGAGTTGATTCTCGCTGAATTGGAGAACGAGGAATTTAGATTGGATAATATGGCTGAGGTCTTCCATATTGGAAAGAGACAATTTAGGCGCAGGTTGAAAAAGGTTACAGGTCTTTCCCCAAAAGAGTACCAACGTGAGGTAGCTATGCAAAAAGCCAGAAAGCTTCTTGAGGATGGGGTTTATAACAACCTTTCAGCGGTGGCTTTTTCATCGGGAATTCGAAATACCACTCGTTTTGCTCAATACTACAAGAACAGATTTGGAAAAGATCCTCGGGAATATTTTCAGGAGTTTAGATAATGAGTGTTAGTTATTGGCAATGGTATACATGTTCAATTAACGGTGGCTATTCAATACTATTATGCATAATGGTGGCCACAGTTATAAGCCGTATCGTTAGTTATCTTAAGGTCAAGGGGATAGTTCGACATTATGCTTTAATCTTCGGTTTTCCTGTTCAAACTCCTTTAGCTTGAGAAGCTCTGAAGCCTCCCATACTGTATCGCTGCTGTCTTTTATAAAATGAAGCTTGACTAATTCCATATTCATGACTGATTTCTGCTGCATCAAACCCTTTCAAACTGTAGGCTATCTACTAGGATGAAAATCTTTTCCTTTTCATAAATACAGTTCAAATTTAGGTCAATTTGTCTGCTCTNTACAGTTCAAATTTAGGTCAATTTGTCTGCTCTCAAACTGTTCTATTGGGGGGTAATTACAAAATCTATAAACTAGATTGTCCCTTTTTGAATGTCTTAGACCCTTTTTGAAAGAAAAAAGCCGCTTTTGAAAAGCGATGTCCTTAATTGCAAATCATCATTTTCTTCGTGTGTGCATCTTTAAAAAACATTTAAACCCAAAAAACACGATGAACCACAATTTGACAATAGGGCTTGCTCTATTACAAGGTAGTAGACAAACCATTAACATTCTTTTTTTAGGGAGAAGCTTGATAGGATTTGTACTAATGCTGGCATTGTCTAGCAATTTGGCTTCTCAAAGCATTCCTACAACACCTATCTTGTCCATCTCCAATACCACTGAGACACAGATAACAGTTACATGGACGGCATCAACTGCTGATGCAGGTATCAAGTATTATCATATGGAAGTTGCTGATCCCGTTTCTGGTACTACATTAATCACTCAGAACAATTTGGCCCCCAATTCTAACAGTTTCACTCTAAATGGCCAGACTAATGCCACTTACAGGTTTAAGCTAAGGGCAGAAGATAACAATGGTAATTTCTCCAATGAAGCAACCATAGATGCTACTCAGTCTGCCCAGGTTACGTCACCCACAGACCCAGTATTATCCATCTCCAATATTACGGAGACAGATATAACAATCGGATGGACGGCATCTACTGCCGGTGCCGGTATAAAGAATTACCAGTTAACAGTGACAGAATCCGGTACAGCAACGGTGATTACCAATGAGAGCAACCTGACATCAGGCACACTCAGTTATGCTTTAACAGGTCTGACACCCAATACTACTTATGATATTACCCTGAGGGCTGTGGACAACAATGATAACTTTTCTAATGATGTAACTATCAGTGCCACTACCCTTCAGGCTGGTTCCGGCAGTGGAAGTGGAGAGGTTTGCTGGAGTGCAGAAGAAAAAGCACTTTATCTCGCTATCAACGATTATAGAGCGACCAATGGTCTACCGCCTGTTCCCTTATCTCCAAAACTATCACAAGTAGCACAATTACACGCACAGGATGCAGAAGATTACCCGCCTACTTCATCTGAATGTAATGCACACTCATGGTCTTCCAATGGAAGCTGGACTGCCTGTTGTTATACAAATGACCACAGTAACGCCAATTGTATGTGGGATAAACCAGCTGAAATTACCGGTTATCAATCCCCCGGTTATGAAAATTATGCATGGACATCAGCTACCATGACAGCAACTGAGGCCTTACAGCAATGGCAAAATTCTCCTTCTCACAATGATTTGATCCTCAATATAGGCTCCTACTGGGAAAATCAAACCTGGAATGCCATGGGAATAGGCATTCGTGGGGGTACAGCTTTTCTCTGGTTTGGAGAGCTAGTAGATGGAGAAGTACATACCTCTGCAGAGACAATAACAGATTGTAGTGGTGGCTTTGTTGGTTCAGATCCACCGCAGAACCCGGATTGTATGGACATGATCTGTGACCACATTTTTATTGATAATACTGGAAATGTTGGAATAGGAAACCCAAATCCTCAAGCTTCGCTTCATGTTAAAGGTCAAACCATCACTGATTCGTTATCAGTATATACCCTAGATTTAAATAATGGATATATTGACAACGTTCACATGCTCTCAGGTTCCGTAACAGGTGCTCTTTTTCTATCCAGCAGTACTGATGCTATGCATACCATGGAGATTTATGAAGATAGCGTAATGACATACGCTGACCTACATGTGAAAGGTAAAACGATTACTGATACTTTATCGGCACAAATTATAGATGTAAAAAATGGGTACA
>NZ_JAEUGD010000060.1 GCF_016775155.1 Fulvivirga marina
TGGAGATTGGGTTACGGTAGGCACACTACAATTATCCGAAGCTGTAGCCAGACTTGTATAATCGGGTAATGTAAATTGGCAAGAGCTATCAAAGCTTACATTCTGATCACTAGGGCAGGTGATAACCGGATTCGTGATATCCGCAGGAATTACATTAAATGTACATTGTGCTGTGTTTCCATTGCCGTCATTCGCTGTTAAGGTAATGGTTTGGGCTGAAGTAATTATTGTACCTGCCGCTGGAGATTGGGTTACGGTAGGTGTGCTGCAATTATCCGTGGCTGTAGCTAAACCTGTATAATCAGGTAATGGGTACTGGCAAGAACTATTGAAGCTAACATTCTGATCACCAGGACAAAATATAACTGGTGTATCATTTACAATTGTTACTGTCTGTTTTTTTGACTGTGGACAAGTGCCTGCAGTTGTATAGGTTACGGTAAAAGTAGTTGCAGTACTTGCTGAAAGATCAATTTTTCCTGTAGTGCTATTGATAACAAGACCAGTCGGAGAACTGGAAAATACTCCACCGGGGTCGCCACTAATTGCTGGAGTAGGATCAACACTGTTTGAACAGTACGAAGTATTACTATAGCTGAATGAGGGATCCTCTACTGCTCCAAGTTTAGGTATTATGTTTAAGTCTATATCTGCACTGTAAGTTTGAAGTAATCTTTCATTTCCAAATTTGGTGGTGGTGATACTATTGGAATTATCTCCATTTCCCTGACCTTTGGTGTTGCTCTGTATTACCAATCTGTCCGTTGCATCTCCCGGGTGGATAACTATCCCTATATAGAAAGTACTAGTAGTTGGAACAGGATTGGATGGTAGGGTAATCCAAAAATTCTTAAATGCATTTGAAGCAACACCTAATTGTGTTGGGGATATATTGGTAACACCTCCAACCAAAGTACCTGGCCTGCTACTTCCATTATCATCATACACATTAACATCAAACCTTGTATTGTCATTAGCATCAGTTAAAAATCCCAAGCCAAGACGTACTGCTCCTACCGGAGTAGTACCCGGTGTTGGAGAAGCGAACCCCTCAAATACCGTTTTATCATCCGTAGAATTAGTTGAGTTTGCAGGATCCGGAATACCAGTGACATATCCACCCCCATACATGTAAATAGTCGTTGTTGGAGCAGGATTTTCCCATTCAAAAGAAAGTGTATCGCACTGCTGCGCTTTGCTTATTAAGAGTGTTAAAAAAAAAAGGATGGTAAGTAAGATTTTTTTCATTTTTCAATAAATGCTATTAGCTAATTACTTTTTGCCTGAGAAACTGTATAGTTAATTCCATAATCATAGAAATCGGCTAATTCTTTAATCATTTTGGCGATAAAAAGTGAGAATTAGATGTATACACATTTCAAAATGTAAAGCTCTGAAATGCTTAAATCGAAATAAATACGGGGCGCCACGTATTTATGGTGGGGATGATACGTATTTTTTGCTTTATTGCTAGTACTTTTATGTTTGGTAATTATTTTTTCAGCATGAGATTATCGTTTTTTATGGGGTCAATACTTAAGGGTTTTATTCGAACCAATTTACTTTTTCCCTTGGTTTCCTATAAAATCATTTTCAAATTATTACTCTTGTACCTTTTTGTCGGATATACACTTTTATTTATACCTCTTTCATTAAAAGCGCAAAAACCGGTAGCCGACAGTCTTAGGAAAATTGCCCACTCACTTCCGGCCAACGATACCAGTATATTCGAACTTCGGAGGTCATTAGTAAAAGCCTACATACCATTTAATGCGGACTCAGGCAAAATGATAGCAAAGGAATCATACCGATTGGCTGAGTCCATGGGGTACAAGAGAGGAATGGTTATGGCCCGTAACGATCTTGCGGGTTGTTACTGGTATCTTCAAATGTACGATTCAGCCATTGCACTTAGTGAAGAAACTGCCAAGACCGCCGGAGCGCTTTATTTATATAAAGAAAAAGGCATTGCTTTGAGGCGGATAGGTATTTGTTATACAGTTAAAGGAGCGCATGATAAAAGCCTTCCTTATTATGAACAGGCAATAGACGCTTTTACACATATCGCAGATACATCGTCCCTTATTACATTGTATGGAGACCTTAGCAGGACTTATAATCAAAAAGCCGACCACGGAAAAGAAACCCAATACGCTTTCAAGGTAATGGAGCTGGCGGAAGCCTCTAAAGACTCATTGGGAATGGCAGATGCCTACCAAGGCGTTGGAAATATTTATTTATTGGAGGATGATTATAAAAACTCTATAGCTTATGTAGAAAAAGCAGTAGAACTTTATAAAGCTTATAAATCCCCTGCTGATAAATTGGGGGCTGCATATATTTTTCTTGGTATAAATTACACATATAACCAGCAGTTTCAGGAGGCAGAAGATGTATACGATATAGCAATGGAAATTTTTGTTGCCAATAATATGGAAAGGCTCAAGGCTATACTCCTTGAAAATTATGGTTGGATGTATATGCGATCAGGCCAATATTCGAAATCCAATGATTCCTATGAAAAGTCTTTCCCAATACTATCTAAACTCAAATTAAATAACCGGCTTTGCAATGCTTATGTAGATTATGGTGAGAGCCTGAGGCGACAAGGCAAATACGAACCAGCAAAAGAATACCTTGCAAAAGCAATTGATCTTGGAAAGCAAACCGGAAGAGGTGATATTGTTTTGGATGCATTGCAGTCACGATATAAACTGGATTCTGCACAAAATAATATGGCGTCAGCTTTTGTTCACTATCAAAAACTAAATGCACTTGAAGATAGTCTTTATACCAAAGAAAAAGAGGGTCAAATAAAAGAGCTTCAGGTTAAATATGAAACGGAACAAAAAAAGCGGCAAATTGTGGAACAGAAGGATGAAATACGCTTTTTGGAAGCAACCGGATTATTCAAAACCCGACTAGCCTGGGCAATTGGCATTAGTGCTATGTTTTTGTTTGGCAGTGCTTATTGGTACCGTTCTTACAGGTTTGCTTTGAACGCTAAAAAAATGGAGGAAGAGTTTTCGCGCCAATTATTAATCTCCCATGAAGAAGAAAGGAAACGCATATCAAGAGACCTCCACGATTCTGTGGGGCAAAGTCTAATCCTCATCAAAAACAAAGTTGTACTCCATAACGACAACAATACGGTCAATATGGTCTCTCAGGCTCTTGAAGAAGTGAGAACAATATCCAAAGCATTACACCCGGCTGTATTGGATAACCTTGGACTTACAGCCAGTATAAAAAAACTGGTTCAAGATGCAGATCAGCATACTGATATTTTTTTAAGTGAAGAAATTGAGAATATTGATACTATTTTTCCCAAGGAACATGAATTGCAGGTATACCGCATAGTTCAAGAGGCTTTAAATAACGTGATCAAACACTCCCAAACAGAATCAGCCGAAATCAAGATCAACAATGAGGAGAATAGGGTAATCATTCAGGTAATAGACTACGGTGTAGGGTTTGATTTAGTGGAAGATACCGAAACACTAAACAGCCTTGGCATGCGTACCCTGAAAGAAAGGACAAAGTTGGTAGGTGGAAAAATTGAAATTGATTCTATTAAAGGAAAGGGAACCAAGATTACACTAGTAGTGGATAAGCCAAATGTATATGCCTGATAAAAAGTTAAAAATTGTGATAGCAGATGATCACCCCATGCTGCTACAAGGCCTTAAGGATACCTTGGAAAAAGCTGGTCTCAATGTAGTAGGCGCTGCGAACACCGGAAGCGCTGCTTTACAACTGATTATTGATCACCACCCCGATCTCGCTGTTTTGGATATAGAAATGCCTTATCTATCCGGATTTACCATTGCCTCCGAATGCCAAAAGAAAGGGTTGAACACAAAGTTTATCATTCTTTCGTATCATAAAGAATCTGAATTTATTGCGCAGGCAAAAAGCCTGAATATTTCAGGGTATGTACTTAAGGAAGATACGAGTGCTGATATCCTTAACTGTATCACTTCAGTAATGAAGGGAGAACCTTACTACAGCCGATCCATTTTAAGTAAGGATATGGATACGGCTAATGACAGCTTGAAACGTTTGACTAACCTTTCTCCTTCAGAGCGAAAAATATTGAAGTTAATTGCTTCTCAAATGAGCTCGCAGGAAATAGCAAACAAACTTCATATAGCTGAGCGTACCGTAGAGAAACACAGGAGTAATATTATTGCTAAACTTGGCATTCATGGTCAGTCTCATAGCCTTTCTATGTGGGCCATTAAACAGAAGTCCATGATTATGGATTTATAGGATTTAATTAAGCAATAGAACCAACAAAGCAAGACCAGCCGATTAGGAAGTCAACTCAATAACAATCATATTTAATAGTTAAATGGTTAAAATTGGCAGATATTTTATGCTGATTTGGGTGAAGCCCTAAACCTTAGCTAGATAGTCAGTATGGATAATGTAAAAAAACAATTGAAAAATTAAAAAGCACATTTTCTGATTCATCATTTGATGTGGTAAAAGAAGAATGGATTAGTGCTATAGAAATAAAATATCCGGACATCCCTGAGAACTTGAAAAGTTTATATCGAGATTTAGGTTATGGAACGATAGGAGATTCATATTATTCGATTCATGTATTTCTGGAGCCTAGCGATATTTACGACCAAGAAACCGCAGCCGGACTAAAAGGAAAATATATTGTTGGAGACGATTTCTGTGGAGATTGCCATGCATATGATGCTGAAGACAATTGGAAGTTTGGGTTTATAGATTGTAATGGAGAGTTTAATGATTTAACAGAGGTTTATTCTGATTTTATTGATTTTTTACATCAATTAGCACTAAGTCAGGAGCGAATTTAAAGCTCTGCCATAGTCAGTGGCTCACAACCTATGTCTTCTGAAACTTTAGTTTTAAAAGAGCCAATGTATTATTCAAAAGTACCTGGGGATTCTGAAGGGACATTTTCTTACTTATTCTGAAACAATATATTGAAGAATTGAATGAATTAAGCCACATGTAACAGGCACCATCCATCCGCAAGCTAATCAAGCTATTTGCAAATGTTGTATACAAGGGCCGTTTTCATTACTTTGAATCAATTATGGTGTTGTGCCTATATAAAATGATTGATTTTTGAATATCCTGCTGACAATAGGTTTATTACTTATCACCGGCTATACAGCGGGGTGGCTTCTTGACAAGATAGGGCTACCTAAAGTAATTGGTTATATAGCTACAGGTATTGTTTTAAGTCCGAATACCATTGACTTTGTCAACTTCCATACCATAGAAGTTACCCACCCGCTAATGGAGGTTTGCTTGGGTTTTATTGCATTTGAAGTAGGAGGATCTTTAAAATGGTCAAAAATTAAAGCACACGAAAAGGAAATCCTAAGTATTACTCTCCTTGCAAGTTTATTCCCATTCTTATTGATTTCAACAGGCGTTTTTTGTTTTGGATTGTTGTTTCCAACAATATTACCGATTGATTCATCTACACTACTACTACTGGCATCATTGCTCGGTGCATTGGCAAGCCCAACAGCACCAGCAGCTACACTTGCTGTAATCCATCAATATAAAGCCAAAGGAAAAGTAACAGATACTATATTGGGTGTTGTAGCACTGGATGATGCGCTAGGCATCCTATTATTCAGTCTGACCACAGCCATCATATTTATGGGGGAGACAGGATTATTCGGGGACTCCATTGTAAACTCTTTTTATGAGGTAACAGTGGCTATCTTCATTGGAACAGTTCTGGGATTTATTATAGATCCTACAACCAAACTATTTCAAATTACAGGTGAAGGACAATGGGTCGTTATAATTTTTGCTCTGATTATCCTTTGCGTAGGTATTTCCAAAGCCCTACAAGTAGACGCATTATTATCTTCAATGACGATGGGAATAACCGTAGTCAACAAATGTAATCAACAAAAAATAATTTTTAGGATTTTAGAACGCTACACAGAAGATTTAATATTTCTTTTCTTCTTCTTATTAAGCGGCTTGCATTTGAACATATCAACCATTCCTGAGGCAACTGGTTTAATTTTCTTATTTGTATTGCTGCGGACTATAGGCAAGTTTATCGGAACAATTGCGGGTGCCAGACTGGTAAAAGCAGATCACTTAATACAAAAATACACTGCTGGCGGGCTACTTCCTCAAGCAGGTATTGTCATAGGGCTTGTATTGAGTATTTATCAAAAAGAACAATTCAAAGACATCTCAGAAATACTCCTGACCACAATAATGGGAACCACTATTATTTACGAGTTTATTGGACCAATATCTGTAAAATATTCATTGATGAAAGCTGGAGAAATAAAAAAGAACAGGTACAATAAAAGCTAAGGAAAAGATGCAGAATATAATAAAGAGGAACCTGCAAGTCTTTCCAATATGTTAGAACTATAGCAAAACTAACTTCTAACTTAGTGAGCGGTAAAAACAAAAAAGACTACAAATCTGATTTACAAAAATTCACGTACGAGGCTCTTAGAAAGGAAATTGAGTTTAGAAGAGAAAAAGCCTGGAGAATATTTTCGTGGGTAAGCACAATTTTACTAAGCGTAATGGGAGGTATTATTGCAATTAAAAGTAGTTCAAGTTGGAACCTCACATGTTTCCACGCTGCACTTTTAACAGGTGCTATTTTGGTACTATCAAATTTTTCTCATTTGTGGATACATCGCAATTTAGAAATAGAGGACAATGCATTAAACAAAATAGAGCCGTTAGAAGTGTTTTTCAAGATTAGAGAACCCAACGAGAAGGATGCAAAACGTCCAATGTTTGGATATCATGCTACTATCATTTTGCTTACCATAGCCACACTCATTACTATTTGGGTTGTTCCATTTACTTAAACCTTAAAAGTACAAGGAACCATAATTAGAGTTAAAACTCAACGGATAGATCTCATATCCTTTTTTCTCAGAAACTTACAGAATAGCCGTTCATCATTATCACATGTATGTAAAGTACTTTTTACCTTTACCAAGGTAACTTACCAAGAGTAAAACAAAACGCTACACCCTTAATTCTGTTCTATTTTTATGAGCAAATTGCTTTTCAACAGACCTGTAACGCTTGATTTCCATACCCATAAAGTGAGACATCAGGATAATCCCAATATTGTTGAAATTGTCTCCTTGCATCTGGGTAAGGATGATCCTCCGGAAGGTCCATACACAGTGGGTAAACATCCCTGGTGGACTGAAGACATACTTTCTCCAGATGAAGCAAACGAAATGAAAGCGCATTTTGGCAGTACCAATTGTGTAGCCTTAGGTGAAATGGGACTGGATAACCTTAAGGGGCCTTCTATGCAGGTACAGATGGACATTCTTCGGAGTCAGCTGCAGGTTGCTGATGAGCTAAATGCAGCTGTAATCATACATTGTGTAAGAGCTTACCATCAGCTACTGCAAGTTAAAGGTGAGTTTCCATCCATCAAAAATTGGTGCATACATGGCTATGGACGAAATGTAACATTGGCTCTACAGCTTATTGATGCAGGCTTTTATATATCACTCATGCCGCAACCCCATAAACCAGAGAAGTTCAGTGAATTACTCCACGCTATACCGGCCAACCGTATATTTCTTGAAACCGACAGTATGCCCGATGTTTCTATAGAAAACATATATTTGCAGGCTTCAAATGCTTTAGGCATTTCAATAGAAAAACTTAAGGATCAATTTACGAATAACGCAAACACTTTTTTTGATTATGAGCTGGCTGGAAAGAACCGAACTGTTAATTGGTGAAGAGTCATTGCAAAAATTAAATCAGGCCCATGTGCTGGTGGTTGGGCTTGGTGGTGTAGGTAGCTACGCTGCCGAAACTCTTGTACGGTCTGGTATTGGTAAAATTACCATTATCGATGGCGACCTGGTAGATCCTACTAATAAAAACCGGCAACTACAGGCACTGGATTCTACCGTTGGCTTGCAAAAGGCCAATGTACTTAAAGAAAGATTTTTAGATATTAACCCTGAGCTTCAGATCACGGTATATGACCAGTTTATGCAGCCTGATGCCATGACCAAATTGCTTACCGATAATCAATTTGATTTTGCTCTGGACTGTATCGATAGCTTTGCTCCCAAACTAAGCTTTATATTAACCCTGAAGCGCCTAAAGTGTAAGTTTATCTCTTCCATGGGAGCTGGTGGCAAACTGGATCCTACCAAAATTAGAATCGCTGACATCAGTAAAACAAGGGAATGCAAATTTGCTCAACAACTACGTAAAATCCTCAAATCGAAAGGCGTGCGTAAGGGTATTCTTACCGTCTACTCAGAAGAAATTCAGGTGGCCCACTCACTAAAATTAACGGATGGCTCCAACTACAAAAAATCCTTTTATGGCACTATTGCTTATATGCCAGCGATGTTCGGTATGACTATGGCATATGAAGTGTTGCGAAGGTTGATGAAGTAAGGCACTAAATGCTCAAAGTCTCGGTTGGCAGAGTAGCGTCCCGTAATTAAAACAAAGAAAGCTTAAAATTGAGCCTCCTTGTTTACCTATAAAATGAATCCATTAGCTTCCGCTTGCCATTCTGTAAACCAGTCATAAGTAAACATCTTTCCTCTTATATATCCAGTACAGACCAATCTCCGGGCCTTGTGTTTCTTCCTGCATTATTAAATTAATCGGGCTAGTAGCCTTGAGAAAGGTTCCAAAAGCTCCTGATGCAATGGTACCAGTGAAGAGATGTAGGTGCCACTCCCCTCCCCCATGAAGATGTACTGCTTGGTGAATTCAAAAATGAAAAGTTTACTGAATGGTACCAGTTCTTTCAGGACTTAAAGTAATAATCTGGTAATAAGACACCTATTTAGCCAGAAAATTTCAATGCCCGCAACGTGTTCTCAGAACATTTGTAGTTCAAATCATACGAGTCAATAACAACTTGCAAATGGATGAAATATTATCAGGCTGATAATCCATAATTCTCTTTTAAATGTAAAAACCTGATAGATTGAAGCATTGTTACATTACAAAAACACCAGGCTGCACCTTAATAAAAATGACAGTTCAAACAGAAGCGCTGATAAAATGAAAATAATTTTGATTTCCATAGGAACCCGTGGTGATATGGAACCTTTTCTTGCCATAGGTGAAATATTGAAAGAAAGGGGACACAAGGTTATCTGTGTCTTTCCAGAGCAATTTAGGAACCTTGCAGAGGAATCAGAATTAGAGTTCACTTCTCTTGGAACCAAATTCATAGATATGCTTGACAGCAAGTATGGAAAAGCAGCGATGGGAGGAACCTGTTCCGGATTAAAAAAAATCATTGCCCACATTAAACTTGCCAGCAAATTAACACCGGTCAATAAAGAATTAATTAGAAAACAATATGAAATAATTGAGTCTTTAGAGCCTGACAGAATTTTGTACAATGGGAAAGCCGTATATCCAATAATATGGGGAATAAAAAACAAAGAAAGGAATATCCTTGTTTGTCCAATGCCTTACATGCATTATGTCAAAGGACATGCTCACATTGCATTTAATTATGATTTTGGCCAATTCCTTAACAAGTTAACTTTTTCGTTGGTGAACTTTGCCATGATTATAACCATAAAGATCTCCCTGAAATGGCTTAAATTATCAGGTAAATTTAGTTTTGGGCAAATAAAAACTGAGTTATTGTCGAATAAGGCGATATACACGGTTTCTCCTACACTTTTCCCCAAGCCAGCCTATTGGAGTAAGAATTTAAAGGTTGTGGGGTACCATGAAAGAAACAAAACTACGAACTGGAAACCACAAAAGGCATTGCTTGATTTTTTGGAAAAGCACAATAAAATTCTATTCATCACTTTTGGTAGCATGTTGAATCCAGAACCTGAAGAAAAAACTAAAACAATACTTAAGGTACTGGAACACAATAAAATTTCAGCTATTATTAATACTGCAGCAGGTGGATTAGTAAGGCCGGAACTGTATGATAAAGATTTAATATATTTCACCAAGCAAATACCATACGACTGGATTTTTCCTAAGGTATATGGTGTTATTCATCATGGAGGTTCAGGAACAACCCATTTAGCACATAAATATGGTTGTGCATCAATGATTATACCCCATATTGTCGACCAGTTTGTATGCGATACAATAACTTTTAAGTTAGGTACTGGCCCTAAAGGAATTAAAATAAGTAAAATCCATGTAGAGAACCTGGAACCCAAAATCCTTGCCATGCTAAACGATATGAATTATAAACATAAATCAGAGCTCATTAGCCACCAGATGATCAAAGAAGATTTTAAGAAAGAATTATACCTTTCGATAATTCAATAACCAATTACCACATACTTCGTAGATGACTATAACAAGCTCGCTAATAACTAAGAATTAAAACGATGACATACGAGGATTTAGGTTATAACAGCACATTGGACCAATACCGAAATGAACAAGGTCTGAATACATTAGAAGTTGGCCGGGTCATATCAGAGCATAAAGAGCGATATATTGTTAAAACTCCAACTCATGAGTTTGATGCAGAGCTAATAGGCAATTTAAGGTATACAGCAGAGAGTAGATATGACTTTCCCGCTGTAGGTGATTGGGTAGCTTTTATGCAGTATGACGAAAGTAAAGCGCTTATTCATGCGATTTTTCCTCGTCGATCCATAATAGAAAGAAGGGCTGCGGGGAAAGCCAGCAAGGTACAAATCATAGCAACCAATGTTGACTTTGGCTTAATTGTTCAAGCCGTTGACAGAGATTTTAATGTAAACAGATTGGAACGGTACTTAACAATTTGTAATACTGCCAAGGTTGAACCCATCATTGTACTTAATAAAATAGATTTAATTAACAAGCCGGAATTGAGTACTATTTTGAATACGATTAAACAACGTATTAAAGAGGTGAAAATAATTACCGTAAGCAATAAACCCGCTGGCTATTCTCAATTAGAGGAACTGATTGAAGCAGGAAAAACATATTGTTTGCTGGGTTCATCAGGTGTTGGTAAATCCACTATTATCAATGCTCTTTCGGGAAAGGAAGAGATGAAAACCGGAGAGATCAGCTCTGCAGTTCATAAAGGAAAACATACCACAAGTCACCGCGAATTAATATCACTGCCAAATGGAGGAATAGTCATTGATAATCCGGGTATGCGAGAAGTTGGCATTACCGACAAATCCGACGGACTGGAAATTACGTTTGATGCCATTCTTGAACATTCACAAAATTGTAAGTATCAAAATTGTACACATACTCATGAGAAAGGGTGTGCAGTCATTGAAGCAGTTGAAAACGGAGAGATTGACCAGAAATCATATACCAATTTTCTTAAAATGATAAGAGAAAAGGCTCATTTTGAAGCTACCGCTCTGGAAAGGAAGAAAAAAGACAAAGACCTGGGAAAGATGATTAAGCAGGTAAAAAAGCAGAAAAAGAACCATAAGCACTGAACATGACTCCCTAATCAGTTGTCCTAACTACAGCATATTTCAGGGTAATACATACACAAATTCATCAACTTAACGGCGTAAAAACTAGCACGCAATACATTAAAATAGATCGCATGCTAGTTTTGGATTTAGGTCAAAGTAATTCTTTTTATCAGAAAGCACCTATACAACTTCTTTAAGCCAATTCTTTGCTGATTCCACGTCATTAAAATGATGAATAGTCAGGGCACTATTATTTGTCGATTCCTCAGTATATTCTTCAATATTCATTAGAGTAAATATATTTTCAGGAAGCACAAAGGCTACAAACCGGAGCCCTGCCTCATAGGCTTTTATATTCCAATGATTTACCACCCATTCTTTATCATTCGGGTCAATAACCTCCATGCGTCGCGCATCCACTAACCAACCAAGGTTGCCATTTTCCTTAATTTTTTCATGAATAAGTTCAAGGCCACGCTCCATGAACTTTCTAAACTCTTCTGACAGCATAAAGCCATTACCTAAACTAGCGATATAAGGTACCTCCTGGTCATATCCAAAATACCTGTTTTCAGTTGCATGTAATCTAATTATATTATTTTCCATGTTAATAATTGATTAAGTATATACCTTGTCATTCTCAGAAACCGCTGTAAAGCAGTATCCCCGTCTATATCATTATACCATAAGCCATACTAAAAACAAGCCTGCTATTATAGACACTAAACTTGACAAACTGCATAGCTAGTAGGGTGACAAAAAGGTAGACAAGCTATAAATCTTCATTAAAGCAACTTTAATCCCTGATAACCAAATTGATAAACGGTTGTTTAACTTACTCTTTTCAGTTAAGATTTGACAAAGGACAGGGCTTAATCTCGTTAAAAAATAGCACGCGACAGATTAAACTGATCGCGTGCTGCTCAGTTAGACTTAGGTAAAAAGTAATTATTCTTATCGGTGCAGCTTATATAACTTCTTTAAGCCAATTTCTTGCCGATTCCATATCATCAAAATGCTCAATGATTAAGGTCCCTTTATCTCCGGATTGTAGTGAATATTCTTCAATATTCATCAGCGTAAATATATTATCCGGGAGAATAAAGGCTACAAACCTTAATCCTGCTTCATAGGCTTTTACTTTCCAGTCGTTTCCCATCCCTACTTCATCATTATGACCTATGACCTCCATATATCGAGTGTCTACTAACAACCCAAATTCGCCATTTTCCTTAATTTTTTCATAAATCAATTCAAGGCTACATTCCATAAACTTTCTAAAATCGTCTATGAACATAAGCCCCTCACCACTACTGATTATACACGGGATTTGGGGATCATAGTCAAAAGACCCGTTTTCGGTTTCATGCAATCTAATCAAGTTACTCATCATAACGCGATAATAATAATTTACAGCACAAATAAGATGAAATAAAGGAAAACAAAACTGGCAGGCATAATGGCAAATAGATATACAAACCAAACAGTCAGTCAGTTACATATATTAATTATTTACCATCGTGAGAAAGTGGTAAAGCAAAACAAATTTACCCAAACGGGTAAATTATTAAAAACTATTCCCTAGATTTGTGGTACAGTTTACTATGGCTAAATCAACAAATACAGAAGACAAGATATTGGAATCCGCATCACAGGTATTCAGCGAGAAGGGTTTCAATGGTGCCAGGATGCGTGAAATTGCAGATACTGCCGGCATCAACAAAGGCTTACTTCACTATTACTTTAAAACTAAAGATGCCTTATTTGAAGCTGTATTTAAAGTAGCATTCAAACAGCTGATCTCCAGAATACAGCACATACTGGAAATGGATCTCCCCCTTTATGAAAAGATCGACCTTATTGTCGACACCTATTTAGGTATGATTATGAAAAACCCTTCCCTACCCAACTTTGTTATAAGCGAACTCAACAAAGATGCGGACAGGTTTATCAAAAGGAATATCAGCAAGAAAGAAACACAGATATTTGCAAAATTCATAGCCCTGGTGGATCAGGAGGCCGATGAAGGAAAAATAAAAAGAATTGATGCCAGACAGCTTCTTATGAATATCATCTCCATGATTGTCTTTCCCGTTCTGGGCAGACCCATTATGCAGGTCATATTCGGAACTGATAATGATGAATTCAAATCGTTGCTTCTGGAGCGTAAACAACATATTAAAGAATTTGTAAAAGATGCATTGAAACCGTAGTTATATTTTTTTACCCAAAAATTACCCAAACGGGTAAAATAAAAAAGAACAATAAACTATTACCACATGAATAGAATCTATCCAATCGCCATCATACTAGGCTGCCTGGTAAACCTGAGCCAAGCAACAGCACAGTATAAGGATAAGCTCACCCTTGCCGAAGCCTATGATCTGGCCATGATAAACTATCCGCTCACAGGGCAAAAATCGTTGCTCGAAAAGCAAACGGAGTTGTCTCTTGATATTATCAGAGATGAGAGCCTTCCAAATATAACCGCTAATCTTGAAGGACAGCTACAAACTGAAAGCTTACAACTTGGCTCTGATAGCCCAGAGAGCCCTATAAATGTAGAGGTGCCTCGGGAGAGTTATAAGGCATATGCGCAACTCGACTACACCGTGTACGAAGGAGGACAAACTACAGCTCAAAAAGATGCCGTAAAAGCAAATCTGCAAGTAGGACTTCATCAGTTAAAAACTGACCTGAGGTCTTTAAAAGATCGTGTCAATGAGCTATTCTTTATTATTGTTCTTTCACTACAGCAGGAGCAGCTCATTGGTATTTCTTTGAACAACATCAGCGCGAGTTTACAAACTCTTGAAGCTGGTTTCAACAATGGCACCATACTGGAAAGTGAGCTGGTTAAACTTAAGGTAAGAAAGCTCGAGCTTCTCAATGAACAGGAAGATATCCGCTCCAATTACGTGGCTGCTATAAGTGTATTGGAAGAGCTAACCGGACTGACCCTCTCCCCTACTACAATGTTCATATTACCGTCATTTGATCCTGACACTGAAGTAGACCTGCAGCGACCTGAACAGGGGCTTTACAACGCCCAAAAATTACTCCTTACAGCCCAGGAAGGCTCTATCAAAGCATCTCGACGACCACGCGTAGTTCTCTTTGCCCAAGGAGGTGTAGGTTATCCCAACCCATTAAATTTCACTGATATAAGTCACTCTCCATACGCTCTCGCCGGCCTACGCATGACATGGAAAATATGGGACTGGAATGCTGCCTCTCAAAAAACCGAACGACTACAAATACAGCAACAGCAAGTGGATGTCAGAAAGAGAACTTTTGAATATAATATACAAACCCGAGAAAATGAATTTATTGAAAAAATAGAAGCACTCTCCCGGCAAATAGAGAACCACAAAAATATAGTTGTACTCCAAAACGAGGTGCTACAACAATCAAAGGCCCAATTAAAAAATGGTGTAATAAATGCTACAGATTACCTGATACAGGTCAATGCAGAACTGGAAGCAAGACAAACGCTGCAATTATACGAACTCCAACTTCAACAATTACAAGTTAAATATCTAACCTTATTTGGAATGTTATGATGACGAAATTAAAATTTAATATCTGGTTTAGTATAGCCCTGGCCCTCCCGGGATGTAACAACGAAGAACCGTCTGATGCTTACGGAAACTTTGAAGCTACTACGGTCACGGTAAGTGCAAAAGGAAATGGAGAGCTTAGGCAATTCCCTATCGAAGAAAGCATGCAACTCAGCGCCGGACAGCAGACCGGTTATATTGATACTACTCAATTGCATTTGGAAAAACTACAGGTTCAGGCGCAGATCATATCACTCGGTGACAAGATCAAAGAGGCTGAGCCTGAAATAGCACTTCTACTAGAGCGTAAAGAAAACCTGCTTCGCGAATACAACCGAACCAAAAACCTTGTTGTTGCCAAAGCTGCCACGCCAAGACAATTAGATGAATACGAGGGTGAGATTAAAGTAGTTAATCAGCAAATAACTACTACTCAACGCCAGACATCGGTGATAAACAGAGGTATCCTCGCAGAGCGCGGCCCTTTACTCGCAAAGGTTGATGTATTGAAGAACAACATAGCTGATCATGTGATCATCAACCCGATTGCAGGCACGGTGCTCACTAAGTATGTCGAACCTGGTGAATTGGTGACTCGGGGCAGGCCACTTTATAAAATTGCAAACCTGAAGAAGCTTAAACTGAAAGCATACGCCAATGCCAAAGATCTTCAGAAAGTAGCTGTGGCCGATTCGGTAACTGTACTAATAGACGAAGGAGATAAAGCCTATAAGGAGTTGCCCGGTGTGATCACATGGATATCAAATGAAGCAGAGTTTACCCCCGAAAACATACAGACACGTAAAGAACGTACCACCCTGGTTTACGCCCTTGATGTTATGGTAGCCAATGAAGATGGCACGCTGAAAATTGGTATGCCCGGAGAAATTCGTTTCAACCCCTTAAACAAATAAACATGCCGGCCATTGAAGTCAATAATACATCAAGAACCTATGGCAAGGTGCAGGCGCTCAACTCTATATCCCTCTCAGTGGAATATGGTGAGTTATTCGGTCTCATCGGCCCTGATGGAGCCGGAAAGTCCACTCTCTTCCGTATACTGACTACGCTTTTGCTGGCCGATACAGGTACAGCCTCGGTAGCAGGACATGATGTTGTACAGAGCTACCGCCAAATACGCAAAGAAGTCGGCTACATGCCGGGAAGATTCTCTCTGTATCAAGACCTTACAGTTGAGGAAAATCTTCGATTTTTTGCTACAATATTTAACACCACTATAGAAGAGAACTACAACCTGATCAAGGATATCTATGAGCAGATAGAACCTTTCAAAAAAAGGCCTGCGGGCAAACTCTCAGGAGGCATGAAACAAAAACTGGCCCTGAGCTGCGCTCTGATCCACAAACCTAAGGTACTGTTTCTGGACGAACCTACCACCGGAGTGGATGCGGTAAGCCGGCAAGAGTTCTGGGATATGCTAAAAAACCTGAAAGAAAAGGGCATTGCCATCCTCGTCAGTACACCATACATGGATGAAGCCAGTCTGTGCGACAGGATAGCGCTGATACAAAGTGGTAAAATCCTGCAAACCGATACACCGGAGGAGATTGTAAAAAGCTACCCCAGCCCTTTGTATGCCATCAGGTCTAACAACAATTATGAGCTATTAAAGGTGCTTCGTGATAAGAACTATACCAAAAGTGCTTTACCCTTCGGTGAGTATTTGCACCTGGCAACCCATACGTCCATGGGTGTTGATGAGATCATTAGTACACTGAATACCGGAAATTATCCAGACTTGGAGATCAAGCCTATAAAACCGGATATAGAAGATCTTTTCCTTGAATTAAGTCGTGAAGTTTAACTCCCTGCCGATATGAACAGCTATTCCATTGAAGTAGAAAATCTGACCAAAAAATTCGGTGAATTCACCGCTGTGGATAACATCAGTTTTAAAGTTGCTAAAGGTGAGATCTTTGGTTTTCTTGGAGCCAATGGTGCCGGAAAGACCACGGCCATGCGCATGCTTACTGGCCTGAGCAAACCCACATCCGGGCAAGGTACAGTGGCTGGCTTTAATGTAATCCGTGACCATGAAAAGATTAAAACCCGCATTGGGTATATGTCCCAAAAATTCAGTCTGTATGAAGACCTCACCGTCAGGCAGAACATACGCTTATTCGGAGGCATTTACGGCCTGTCAAATCAGGAGATCCGGGAAAAATCAGAAACCATACTACATGACCTCAGGCTCTCGGAGGTTAGCTCCAAGCTGGTGGCCGCTTTGCCACTAGGCTGGAAGCAGCGACTGGCCTTTGCCATTTCCATGATCCATGACCCTGACATTGTATTCCTGGATGAACCCACCGGTGGTGTTGACCCTTTTGTTCGAAGACAGTTCTGGGAGGCTATCTATGAGGC
Source organism: Fulvivirga marina (assembly GCF_016775155.1). Lineage (GTDB taxonomy): Bacteria > Bacteroidota > Bacteroidia > Cytophagales > Cyclobacteriaceae > Fulvivirga > Fulvivirga marina. The sequence continues at coordinate 17,354 of NZ_JAEUGD010000060.1, forward strand.
TGCCGGCCATGGACGTACCATTTTCGTTACTACACACTATCTTGATGAAGCTGAGTATTGCGACAGGGTATCGATCATGGTTTCCGGAAGGATTGAAGCTCTGGACACTCCGACCAACCTGAAAAAACAATTCAATGCATCCACAATGGATAATGTATTTGTAAAACTTGTCCGCTAACCAGAAAATGAAAGCAATCTATTTTATTATCAAACGGCACTTACCATGAACATGATCAAAGTTTTTTGGGCATTTATTCAGAAGGAGGTCTACCACATCCTCCGAGACCGGCGTACTTTACTCATCCTGTTTGGCATGCCGATAGCCCAAGTGCTGATATTTGGCTTTGCGGTAACCAACGAGTTTAAAAATGCCAATATTGACATTTTAGACCATGCTAAAGACCAGACCAGCCAGAAACTAATCAGGCATGTCACCAGCTCGGGCCATTTCAAGATCAATAGGATGCTTCTGGCTGAGCATGAGATGGAAAGTGGCTTTAAAAGTGGTAAAACGGATCTGATCATGGTTATTCCGGCAGACTTCAGCAAAGACCTCTACACCTGGGATCAGGCAGAAATACAGTTGATCGCCGATGGCTCTGACCCTAACATGGCCAATGCTCTGGAACAGTATGCCAAAGCCATGATCAACGGCTTCCTGTTCCAAGAATTCAAGCAATCTGCAAAACCATACCTGATAGGCATAGAAACCCGCATGTTATACAACCCACTGCTGGAAAGTGCCTACAATTTTATTCCAGGCACCATAGCCCTGATCCTGCTGATCATATCTGCCATGATGACCTCATTAACGATAGCCAGAGAAAAAGAGCAAGGCACAATGGAAATACTTTTGGTATCTCCTCTCCCTCCTCTGCTCATTATACTTGGCAAGGTTGCCCCCTATGCCATACTATCCTTCATTGATGCGGTTCTCATTCTGATCATGGGATATTTCATTTTTGATGTACCCGTAACCGGAAGTGTAATATTATTGCTGTTATTGTGTATGGTCTACGTTATAACTGCCCTCTCGCTGGGCACATTGATATCCACAACTTCCGAAACCCAGCAGGACGCCATGATGAAATCACTCATTGGGCTACTCATGCCCTCCACATTACTCTCAGGCTTCATATTTCCTTTGACCAGCATGCCTGAGATACTACAATATATCGGTCATATAATTCCGGCAACTTACTTTATAGAGATACTCAAAGGGGTAATGCTCCGGGGAGTAGGTATTGAATACATCCTTTTTGAAGTGGGTATGCTCCTCTTTATGATTGTGGCGTTTCTTACCCTTACCTGGAAGAAGTTTAAAATACGTCTAGAATAATACAAATATAGCTAACATGAGAACACTATTATTTCTAATACAGAAAGAGTTCCTTCAGATATTAAGGAATAAAACTATTCTGATCATGATGACGATCCTGCCCATCTTTCAGCTCATTGTATTATCCAACGCAGCCACCAATGAGGTCAAAGAAGTAAAGATCATATTACTAGACCATGACCTCAGCGAGATATCACGGAATTTAACCCGAAAGATCACCGCCAGTGATCATTTCAAACTGACCGGGAGCTTATTTAGCAAAAAGCAGGCACTAGAAAAAATGCAGGCCAATGAAGCCGACATCATCCTTGAAATTCCCAATCGTTTTGAAAAGGAATTTATCAGAGGCGAAAAGCCTGCCATACAGATGCTCGTCAATGCCATCAACGGCCAGCAGGCTACGGTAGGTTCGGGCTATCTGCGCAACATCATAAGCACTTACAGCCAAGATATACTAAGTGAAGTACATTGGGTACCTCAATCCAACCATAGTAGCATTAGTATCAGCACGAGGTATTGGTATAACCCTCTATTAAAATACACTGACTTCATGGTGCCAGGTATTTTGGCTGAGCTTACAGCCCTGCTTACCATAGTGCTTACAGCTATGAACGTGGTCAGGGAAAGGGAAATAGGCACTATTGAGCAAATCAATGTAACCCCTATTAAAAAGTGGCAATTTATCATGGGTAAGCTGATTCCTTTCCTGTGTGTCGGTATGTTTATCATGACCGTGGGACTCACCGTGGGCAAGATTATCTTTCATATCCCTATGGCAGGTAGCCTGATTCTTCTATTTGTTTATGCTTTTGTCAATATCATCGCTGTACTTGGCTTTGGACTCCTCATCTCCAACTTTGCCGACACCCAGCAACAAGCCATATTTGTTGCTTTCTTTTTTATCCTGATATTCATCTTGATGAGTGGCTTGTTCACCCCCATCGAAAGTATGCCAACATGGGCACAACACTTAACAAAGGTGAACCCTCTTGCTCACTTTATTGCAGTTTCCAGGAAGGTATTGATGAAAGGAAGCGGATTTGTTGATTTGACTTCAGAATTTGCCTACACTCTGATTCTCGCCATAGTTTTCAATGTATCTGCTATATGGAGTTATAAGAAACAGGAATAGATGACTATGTTCAAGGGGAACCAGACCGATAGTAGGTGTGAAACATAAACCTTTAGTAGAGAGGCGATAAAGGTACTTTCTACACTCAATTACCTTTATCACTATGAACCTACCAACCTCGTGCACTCAGGGAGATCGTGGCGTAAAATTTGAGTTTAATGTTGGAGAAAGCTTTCAACTTGAGACAGATTTTCTTAAAATAGTCGAGTGAATGAAGAAAAGCACACCATAAATGGCATTCCAGAGTCGGAATATTGGAGGCTGGTAATCCTGATGGGGAGAACAAAAGCTGACAATTACATCTTCAGGGTAAATCAAAATTACAGATCCGTAGTTTATAAAATATACCTCCTTGAAATTGGCAACTGGTTCAAATCGCTTTTTGGAAAGGAATAAATTTTCTCACAACACGCCCCTAACGACAACCACCTGATTAACTTAATGTTGTAACTTCACTGTACTGTTAGACGCAGGTACCCTGTTTGACTGTATAGCTAAAAGTATTGGAAGCTTGGAATCAACCGCTAAAAATATAATTACCTGGATGTTATGCCTTAGTACGATAACTATTGCTATCTATTGGTTTTCTATCGCTGGTATGCTGATCTTATTACCTTTTATACTAATCTATATAGCTCTAAAACTGCCTGTCAGCAAAAGTATAGTTTTTGACTCTCGGATAAGATACCAAATGTTGGATATCAGCCAGGGTGATTTTATAAGAAACGGTATCGAACTGCTATTGGGACATAAAAAAGTCTTTCTGGCCGACCCTCCTGAAATTCTGAAGTGGGTTTACGTAGCCAATGATGACTTCAACAAACTATGGCCGGAATCTCCCTTCGACATGGACCAAAGGAATTACACAATAAGGGCCAGATTCAAGACTTACAGGCTGCTGTTGGGTGGATATGCCAGCGCAAAAGTAATTCACATTGAAAAAATTGAAGAATGCCCTTTAATCACAAAATAAAAACATTTTTTACACGTAAAGCACACAACAAATACTTAAATATTAATACTAAAAGAAACCTAACTACAGTTTTAAACGTATTCAAAATCTGGCACTTATGATCCAGGGTATTATCGACAACATATTATACCAATACTCCTACCTTCAGCTTTATGGGTTGGTATTCCTGTATTTTGTAATACTCTACTTTGGACTGGCCCCTTTATTTCAGAAAGTCTGCTCCTACTTGTACCGAAGAGGACTACTGGAAAAGATCGTAGAAGAAGAAGTAAGCCGTAGCCAGATCAAACATGAAATATGGCACTCTTTAAAATCCGTGATCATCTTTGGGTTCTCAGGTATCCCACTCATATTTCTTATCCGTATGGATGTGATCGGTCTACTGCCCAACTCCATCATGAATACGATTATAGGACTCATTATTCTGGTCATTTGGAATGAAATACACTTTTTCATGGTTCACAGGCTCATGCATGTTCCTTTTTTTATGAAGCATGTCCACATTGTTCATCACCGGTCCAGAATACCAACTGTTTACGCGGTTTATAGCTTCCACTGGTTTGAAGCCCTGCTACTCAGTACCGTACCGATTACCATTGCCCCAATTATACCCTTATCAGCAACAGCAATATTCCTGTTCCCACTGGTAAGTATTCTGCTAAACTATTCCGGACATTGTAATTACCGCTTTGGAAAAGGAAAGGCACCGGGCTTTTTGGCATTTGGTACTAATCACAATCACCATCATTCCAAAGCCAAGCGCAACTATGGTTTCGCCTCCGGCTTATTGGATAGGATAACTCATAAAATATTTAACAAAAGCTGATCTCGCTGAGACAGCTCTTAAATGACGACTATGGATAATGTATATATCACCAGCGCTGGTTTTTTTCTGCCCAATGACCCCGTTTCTAATGAAGAAATGGAAGATTATCTGGGCAGGATCAACGGCAAGGATAGTGCACTGAAGAACCGGATATTAAAACAAAATGGCATAAAATTCAGGCACTACGCCATTGACAAAAAGCAGCAAAGCAGCCATACCAATGCCGAAATGGCTGCCCATGCTGTAAACCATGCCCTGGAGCGCAGTGCCCTATCACCTAAAGACATTGAGTTACTCGCAACCGGCACTACCCAGGCAGATTTGCCTGTGCCCGGCTTTGGCAGCATGGTACATGCCAACTTAAACTTTTCGGCCTGTGAAGTGGCCAGCTTCCAAAGTGTATGTGCCAGCGGTATGATGGCCTTGAAAGATGCCTTCGCTCAAATAAAAAGTGGAGAAAAAACAAATGCCGTATGCGTGGGAAGTGAATTTTCCAGCAGGCTTTTTAAAGGATCCCGGTTTGAGGCCCAAAAGGTAAATTCTTTGTCCTTTGATGCCGAATTTCTTCGGTGGATGCTTTCAGATGGTGCTGGTGCCCTCGTGCTCGAAAATAAAAAAAGCAGCAAGGGACTTTCACTTCGCATAGACTGGATCGACATTAAGTCTCATGCCCATGAGCTCCCCCTCTGTATGTACACAGGAAAAACGGATAACAAAAGCGGTGATGAACCCACCTGGCTGGACTACCCTGATTATGAGTCAGCATCACAGGCAGGTGCCCTCAATCTCAAGCAGGATGTAAGGCTGCTCGACAGAGTGGTGCAAAAAGGAGTTACTCACTTCTTTGAGCTCATCGATGATAAAAAAATGGATGTCAGCGCTATAGACTGGCTATGCTGCCACTACTCCTCAGAGTTTTTCAAACAGCCCATTAAAGACCTGATGGCCAAGGGTGGAGCTTCCATACCTGATGAGAAGTGGTTTAGTAACCTGACCACCAAAGGCAATACCGGCGCGGCATCTATTTTCATTATGTTGGAAGAATTGATGTTCTCCGGAAAGCTGAAAGCCGGTGACACCATTCTCTGTATGGTTCCTGAAAGCGGTCGTTTTATCACCTCATTTATGAAGCTTACGGTGGTAGGTGCTGACAGCTCAGGACAAAAAAAATATGAAGTACGCGAAGTTGAAGCCCCTGAACTGGTGCTGGAAGAAAGACCTGTGGCGGAGTGGATCGTAAGGCAGCTCACCAATGTCTGGATAGACTTTGAAACTGCCCTGCTCCGGGTGCCCATAATCACAAAAATGCATCAGGGCACACTGACCCTGGAGGATTACAAATTGCTGCTTCATGATCTCAGGCAGCAGGTAATTGATGGTTCTCAATGGATAACGCGTGCGGCATCGTGCATAGATATCGAGTTATTTGAATTGCGGTCTGCATTTATCAAGCATGCTGCCACGGAGCATAAAGACTATCAGCTATTAGAGCGAAATTATGAAGCGCTGAATGTACCCGTTGAAAACATAAGAACCGGAAAAAAGAACATTGGGAGTCTGGCGCTGTCAGCTTTCATGTTCAATCAGGCGGGTAAACCCAACCCCATAGACTTGCTGGGAGCCATGTTCATTATAGAGGGTATAGGCAAAAGGCTGGCTGGCCATTGGGGAAAAATGATGCAGGACCAATTGGAACTGGCCGATGATCAGGTATCCTTCTTCACCTACCACGGTGTTGCCGACGAAAATCATTTTCATCGCCTGGAGAAAGCTCTTGATCATCCTAAAATGAATATGGATATTGCCACGGCCATAGTGAAGACAGCCAAAACTACTGCAAGGCTATACCGTATGCAGCTTGAAGAACTAGGTAACTATTAATGAAGTCAACAAAACATTAGAAACATGTCAAAGGAGTTATTTGATATATCGAGTTATGACAGCCGGGATCCCAATCCCTGGCTCGCTCTGTATCTCGACAACAGCATCCCCATCAACGAAAAGACCAAACAGGCTTTGATGCGGGATAACAATTCAAGATCAGCAAGGTATTTATATCCTTTGATCTTTTTCTGGTCAAAAGTGACCATGTTCTTTATACATGTTTTCAAGTTCTTCTTTCCGAAGATCTTCAACAGTTCAAAAGTTCTGCACCTGATCCTGTCATGGGGCTTAAAGAGATTTGTAAGCAAGGATGCCAACCTGCTTATATTCCGGCATTTTCATGTAGGAAGTGAGATTTTACAATTTATAGCGGCTAATGTGGAAGGGGCCGAAATAGAAACATCTCCCCTGAAACCCCGAAACTTCGAAGACATTAAGGATGACCTCTTTCTGAAACATGACCTGAACCTGTACAACTTCATCATCAGACTCAATAGCACGCTAAAAGAAAAGAACATTACCATAAAGCCTCCGGCCAAACTCCGTGTAGACATGATCACAGAAGACCAGTTTGATCATATCGAGTTCCCGGACAAATGGACCAACACCCTGGACCTGAAGTCGTCCATTGAATTGTTTACGCCGTTCTATCAGTTCTTTCTTACCTCCAATGACTTTATCAGGGCGTCAAACTCACTACAGTTGGATGAAACCATCTCCATTTACACATCCCAAATCATGGGTACACCGGCTCACCTGGGCCTTATCAATAACAAACACCCCATGATACCCATTTCAACTTACAGTGCTGCTTATAGGCTGGTGCTACACGGTCTGGCAGCGGAGACATTACACCAAATATTGGTAAATGTTAAACAAGGCAGACATGTAGATGGAATCGTTACACCGCTGGAGAAATAACCAGCAAGGTGTAAAACATAAAAAGGAAATCTAACAAGGTTTATTATACTCAAAACGACAACAAATATTCAAATAGCAATGCATAGAAATTTCTTTATTTCAATACTATTAATGAGCGTGGCATTTTTAAGTTGCAGAAATAACACTACCTCCTATTTCGACCAGGCACCTCCTTCTCAAACTCCAAAATTATTTGCGCCTGCAATAGTGAATACTGACAGCATTGAATTGAATGTAGTTTTTAATGCAACTCATACAGAAATGTTTTTTTCGAGAATTGTGGATAATAGCTTTGTTATTCACCATTCTGAATTAATTAATAGCAAGTGGTCTGACGTTAAACCTCTTCAAATGTATCCTGATAGTATTTCTATTTCAGTAGCTTGTGATCCTACCATCACGAAAGATGGCAATACAATGTATTTTCTCGGGGTTGACCCCAAACTCTACAATAATGATACATCTCCGGAAAAGCTTTTCGCTATACCACCGGATATTTATATGAGTAAAAAAGTGAATGGTGAATGGGGATTAGCAAAAAAGGTCGAGTTTGACATTTCGACTGAATATTTAGAGTCCTATCCTGTTGTAGTAGCAGATGGCAGCTTATATTTTCACTCAAGCAGACCCAGTGAAAAAGGAGGCCGGAATACATATCGTGCCCAATATTTGGGTAATGAAAAATTTAGCACTCCAACTATTGTTAATGTAAACACAGAAGGACATGAGTTGATATCTTATGTTTCACCCGATGAGCGATATGCCATAACCAACGGAGAAGGTAAATTTCAAATAACATTTAATTCAAATGGTGAGTGGTCAGCCCCTGAAGAAGTAGCATTAGACTATGACAAAGATTGGCGTTACTATTGTCCCTATATGTCTTCTGATGAAAAGTATTTCATCTTCTCCAGAAGATATAACAATCCCTCTAAAAAAGGGTGGGCAGGAGTTGAAAAAGGAGAAGTTTATTGGGTAAATGCTGATATACTTTTCAACACAAAATAAACATAACCATGGCCCGTATGCAATTGCGGGTCACTTCACTTTGTTGTAGGGCTTCTATATTTCAGTTCATTGCGGTAGTAACTTCCGCGCCAGATGGATTAACAAAATCTGATAGTATTCTTCTCTTCTGATTATTACTAATGGTCTTTGCAATAATTTATGGTATCATGAGAGGTTCTGGATGCGAAAGCTAATGAATCAGTAAATATTAGTATATATCCCCTATGATTACAGTTTGATAATCTTTTACAGTAGACATATGCTTGGGTTTAATTGATTACTGTTCAGTGGGGCGAACTATTTCATTTTCCTTTGTTATAAACCCTTACAAGAGGCCGTTTGACTGAACCGCTTGTAATGGATTTTAGGCTCGTGACAATTCTTCACGTTTTATTATATTTGTTTCCGTTGCAAGAAAAATGCATGTGACCAAATCGTCACCCAAAACAAATACNTGCATGTGACCAAATCGTCACCCAAAACAAATACATGAAAATTGAGATCATACACGCAGCAATGGGCGAGAAAATTTCTTATTTCAGAACCAAACTGGGATTGTCACAGGTAGAGCTTGCTGAAAGGCTGCAGGAATCGACCGGTGAATTATGCGACAGACATGCCGTATCCAGGTTTGAAAATGGTCATAGGAAATTGCCTGTCAACTATGTGCCGATATTGGCTCAAATATTTGGCATCACCACAGATGAGCTTTTCTACAGTGCAGAGCAACTCAGGAAAACCAACAAAGATCCATTCGGCACCCAGGTGGCAGACTATAGGCAACTGGCAGAAGATAACCCAAAAGAAGCCGCGAACAAGGCGTTGGAGGCATTGCTGCAAGCCAAAAATGAAGTACAGGCTTTAAAAGAGCAGCTTCGTAAATGTGAAGAGGAACTGAAGAAGAAAACTACATTGGTGAAAAAGTATGTCGCATTATCCAAAATGTTGAATAAGCTCCAGGAAGAAGACCAATAAAGAAAAGGTAGCCGATAACAGCTACCTTTAATTGTATTATTACAACCTAGCCTGTTAGGGCTAGTATGTAATCAACCTCAGCATATAACGTTTTATACGCTGTTGCCTTCAATGCTCTCACTGAGCGAATTCAATTCCCTGATTATTGCCGCTGATTTAGCATGCTTTATCTTATACTTTGCCAGCTTTCGCATTTTATTGGAGTAAACAATAACCACCACTATCAATACCACCAAAAGGGTAGCCATTACACCATACCAGAATTGCATTTGCCCATCCCTTCGGGCTATATCCTTCTTATACTTCTCTGATTCATTTATTTGAGCAATTTCCAGCTCCGCCTTATCTACATCCTCCTGAATGTACCGAGTTTCTATGAGCTTCTTTTGCTCCTCCAATAATTTGATTCTTTTATCCTTTATTATACTATACTTCCGCATAGGGACCACCAGGCCAGATGCACTTACAGTTGTATTGGCACTTAGGTTTTGTAGCGCGTCAAGGGCCTTGGTTACTTCCTTAGAGAGTAATTCACCATCTGCGGTGGAAAGTGCTATCACCTGATCATAATAATTAAGCGCGGCTTTGTAATCGGCTTTAAGAACAGCCAGCTCGCCCAGGTAATTAAAATTCGGACGTTTATCGGCACCATCCAAGGCAATTTTTAACTGTAGTGCTTCGCTTAACCATTTTTCCGCTTTGTTGAGATCGCCGGCCTTCATATAGCATTCGCCTATATTACCATGTAAATAGGCCTTTTCTAATTGCTGCTCATTATCCAGATAGGTCAGGGCTTTTTCATAGCTTTTAATGGCCTCATCAAACCTTTGCTGCCTAAAGTACATTTCTCCATAGTTAATATAGGCATTGGATATCCAATATGTTGACTCTAATACAGTACCTGCTTCAAGGCTTTTTAAAACATATTGTTCTGCTTTATCAAACTGTTCCAGTCCCATATACACCAAGCTAAGGTTGTCGTACACTAATGGAAATTTTTGCTCGTAATTTAATTGGATATATATTTTTTCAGCTTTTTCGAGATAAAGCAGGGCTTCGTCGTTTCTCTCTACAGTTCGGTACACATTGCCAAGGTTTGATGCTATCTTTGCCTGTTTTAAGGAATCACTTAGTTCGTTGTAGAGGGACAGAGCAAGTTTATATGATTTAATGGCCTCTCCAAGCTGGTTGTCCATGTTATTGAGATAGCCGTAGTTGTCATAATATTTAGCGAGATATTCTTTGTTGCCTAATTCTATAGCTAAACCTTTTAACTTTTCGAGCAAGTCAAAAGCAACTCTGGGTTCCTGATAGTGATTGAGATAAGTTTGGTAAGTGCTTTCTAAACTTTCGAGTTTGGCTGGGTCATGTGTATATATCTCTTCCTGGGTACAAGCTGCCATAAACAGCATACTACAAACCGCCAGAGTGATTAGTCTCGGCATAACATTAGGCTAGATTATAGGTTGAAAAAACAATAGCAAATAATACCGAACAAAGATGTCGGTATTATCACAATAATCAATGATCATAAATCCGCCAAAACTTACACAAACAAGAAAGACGAAGATTTTAGCGATTCTGTTTCTTAATCATCTCCGGGACCTTGAACATGCCCTTCATTCGCACCTTCAGTGTTAAGCACATTATCAGTTTCTGGGACTATTTCTTTTTCCTGGCATGCGGTAAAGGTTAGTCCAAACATGCCAAGCATGGCAATCAATACAACTTTTTTGATTTTCATTGTTTTTGAATTTAAATGGTTTTGGTTGTTTTTAAGGTCATCAGACAATTGAATAAGACCGTCACAAACATAATTGTTTCCTATACGATCATCCAATTGTACTTTTGGGCAAAGTTACGCTGGTAATGAATAAGTTAGACTTACATGGCCTTGCATTACAAACTAATTAACAGCCAACCATAAGTAAAAGCATTTCTATACAACAAGCCGCGGCTTTGTTGTACTCGATATGGTAATACTTATGAAATCAGTCTATCAAAGTGTCATTTTGTCCCAATTGCTTACACGGAAATTTCAATGACTACCGCTTACGAAGTCAGCTTGGCATGCACTAAAGCGTATAATATTTTTTAGAGATACTAAAAATACCCAAGGTTGGGTATTGACAACAAAGCCATAGCTGGATTACCTTTAGAAATGCTTTGCAAATGGAATCCTTATGTTTGGAAAATGCAAGGCTGCGTTGGGAAAGTTTAGAAAGGCGCGTAGGTACAGGTTATTATATTTGGGGTGTTTGCTGTACTTGGTTGTAGTGGATAAACATTGTTTATCTGATAATTATAATTAAACAGCTGTATGGTAAGTAAAGTGTAGGCACTTTGCTTATACGTTGTGGTGCATATAAAAAGAAATGACAAAGCTTAAAATAAAGGTAATATCGTGGGGTCAATTACCCTTTAAATTCGACCGATCCAAAATCGAAAATTGGAAAAGTGACATTTTTGAAATAGTGGGGGCAATAGAAACGCACCAAATCAATAAGGGATCTGATGGTGAGTTTCATGAATATTATGATCAGACAGTTTTAGATGATATGCCTGATCCAGATTGTGATTTTATGGTTGCAATGACAAACGTGCCTCTTGAAAACAATTGGTACTCAAGGAGACTAGCTGATAAAATAGTATGCTTTTCATTTTTTGAATTGGCTGATATTTTAAGACCAAATAACATCCCACTTGAAAACTTAGTATTCAGATTACTTTACGCCTACTCCTTAATATATAAGCGATTCAGGAACAGACTTCCTTCAAGTACTGAGCCTACTAATTTCACTCACGCAGACACAAGACAATGTTTGTTCGACTTCAATGGAATTAAAAGTGAAATTATTTTTTCAACTGTAAAACCTACGCTCTGCGATGAATGCTACTTTAAGCTACAACAAGAAAAAGTATCAAAGGAAACATTAGAAACAATTAGAAAAGAACTCAAAAAGGTGGACAGACCATTTTATTACCGTTTGACTGACTTTTTCAAAGAGAAACCATTTATTGCATTTGGACTTTCCGCATTATTGGCAATCTTTTTAGGAATAGTTGGCTCGGTGATTTATGACACTTGGATAAAAGAATTGATAAAATGAATACGTGGCACAATCGAGTAGACGGCCGTGAGCCATAAGCCCACGGTGCGCCTCTCCATCCTGGTCGTAGCCTCCGCTACGGACCCTGTATTATTTTGAGCGTCCGCTCAATTAATTGAATGTAGTATAAAATGTCGCGAAGTCTCTGCCGTGCTGATCCCGAATGGTATACTTTCTTCTCATGCTGTAAAGATAGCATCAATGAATTAGCCCGGGGGGACGCCCTATTTCATTTTAGGTCTTAGGATCGCTACGCTAAACCTAAGACCAGATTGGGTAAAGCCAACCTGACAAAGCAATTGACCTGATTACCAGTCAAGCTTACCTTGTTCTTTTTTTACATTTTCTAATATTGCCAGTCCATAGCCCAAGTCAAATATTTGGGATAAATCGTTACCGGACATTTCAATTACACAAAATGGAACATCATCATATATAGTTTCTATAATTTTAAAATCCGTATTGTATAGTTCATTATGTTTTTGAATCCTTTCCTCCAACACATGAGGAAAAGTTACCATTACCTTAAATTTTAATTTATTATTTGACTCCATCTATCAATGTTATTTCAATACTCGGGAACATATCACTAAACTGTTGTATTACGCCCTGACAAGACGTACAATAAGGGTTTTCCGAAACAATTTTCAGTGTACCGGTGATCTTGTCGTTTACTTGGCCTTTCACACCTCCTAATTTCTTTGCCAGATCATTGAGCATGCGGTATTCAGAATCAGTGATCCTGAGCCACGTACCCGAAGAGCCGGTCGCTTCTATAGCATCAAAAATATGAACCTCTTTACGAGCGTGCCCAAGGTCACTCGTCACTTTAGTCAACATACGATACTCCGAATCTGTTATTCGCAACCATAATGTTCAATCCATTATTTTAAAAGCTTCCTTCATTCCTGTATTTTTCTTCTAAAGCTGCTAATTTATAACCTAGCCCAAAGATGTCGGAAGGTTGATATTTAGTCACTTTCAAAGTACAAAAAGGTACTTCATCATAAACAGTTTCTATGATTTCAAAATCAGTATTCCTAAACGCATTATGATTCTCGATTGCTACTTTCAAAATATCAGGGAAAGTAACCATTATTTTAAACTCTAATTCTTTATTTGACTCCATCGATTAAGGTTATTTCAATATTTGGAAACATTTTATTAAACTGCTGTATTACACCCTGACGAGAGGTACAATAAGGATTCTCCGATACAATCTTTAACGTTCCCGTTACTTTGTCTCTGACTTGGCCCTTCACACCTCCTAACTTTTTTGCCAAATCATTGAGCATACGGTATTCAGAATCAGTGATCCGGAGCCATGTACCCGATGAACCTGTTGCTTCTATTGCATCAAAAATGTGAGTTTCTAATTCTGCTTTATCTAATGAAACACTCTCCCACATTTTACCTTTATCCAGTTTCACACCCGGAATATTATCTTCCAGATACCCCAGATTTCCAGCTTGTGGCTTACCTGTCTTGTAATCGCGCATCTTGTTCAATGCGCCTTTGATTTCATCTACTGAAGCAAGTCTTGATTTTTTCAAAGAGCCTATCAGCTTTGTGTTGTCAGCACAACTTTCCAATGCATTCACAAAAGATTGTTTCCTGCTGGCCTTCAATCCATCAAAAGCAGACTGGATGGCATCATCTGTAATGTTAGGATTCGCATTCTTAAAGCATCCACGACCTTGGCATTGTCAACACTACGTAAAGATGCTTTTCCATTTGATAACAACTTCCAAGAGTCTAAATCTAAACCCTGTTCATTAAAAGCTTTGAAGAGCTTCGGTTCTGTCAGATCATCATCCAGCTTTTTCAGTAAATCATCTGTCCAGCCTTCTACATCCAGTTTTTTCAGCACATCATCTGACAACCTGCTAATATTCCTGAACTGCTTAAACTGGTCTGCCAGACTTTTAAAAGCCCTAAACCCAATCTCATCCCCCTGCTTCAGCAGCTTCTGTCCAACTAATTACGGTTTCTGCTTAGAACACCTTTGATTTTAACTTTTACTTAAGACTTCCCAGTACCTTCTCATCTATTATTTCAGTACCGTTGTTGAGCAGATATGCATCGAGATAATTGGCCATATCCAATAATATCCTCAAATGATCTTTTGTAATTGGTTTCATGAAGGTAGTTGTCACCATTCCATATTTTTCATTAAAATCAACATACATTTCATAGTAGCTCCTTTTTGGGTTGAATTCAGCAAAAGCCCTACTTTTATTGTGCCCTTTTACAATCCCTTCTCTAAAGGATTCCGGTATTTTATCTAGTTTTGCAAGCGTCTCCCTTCCTTCGTCAGTTTCTTCCTGCCAGATAAAATACTTTTTATGGTTTTCAATAAAATTCACCCATTTTTCATATGATACACGTTGCCTTAAATCTAATCGATAGTCATACTTTTCTTTCGAAATAGATGGATCTTTAATGTTCATCATTTCCTGTATCGTTTGATATTTTTTCGATCTCACTCCAGTCAATGTTCTCATATTGATCTCCTTCTTCCAGAATTTTGAAGCCCTCTTGCCTCAAGTTCAGATGATCATCGCCGAATTTTTTCAGGTATTTATTTTTGAATCTTATAAACCAGTAATACCGGTTATAGAATAGATTTAGAGGATCGATTTGCTTTATTCTTTCTGGAAAATATGTCAACAATAAATATTTTTTAAGAGGCTCTATTAGATCATTATCATTTAGCAAATCGGGGTTAACGGGCAACGTAGAAAAATCAATACCCCGGCCTAATATTTGGTAAGTATTCTCATCAATTACAATCATTCTGCTAGATATTTTACGTTAATATTAACATTGTTTTCTTTAAAAAAACGAGTTAAATGTTCCTTTGCAACCTTGTCCGACACTAGCCATTCTACATGCAAACCTTTTGCTTGTGCAGCACCGACTTGATCCAGGGCCTCATCCAAAATGTTTTGTCTTAAAAATTCAGGTTTGTCATAAACTCTGTATATAGAATTGTTAGGTTTTACAACACATTTCCCATCCTGTAAAGCATCTTTTGCTAAATTTTCAAATTGCACGTACCTACTTTTTTGTGGATTCCATACATAGAAGCTTTCATTATTTGGATTTATCTTCATTTCATAAGCATCTACTTGTTTGTTTGATTGAGAAACTCGCTTACCCCAATAACCTTTATCTCCAAACGGCCTTGCATCAATTTCACGCGTACCCCACTTAATCTTTGTTGTATATGTGCCAACAGCGTCATCCGCAGTGTTAGCTACAGCCTTAAACCCTACCTCATCCCCCTGCTTCAAAAGCTTCTGCCCACTAATTTCTGCTATTTCCTCTCCCTCGTCAAGGAACTTTAAAGGTTTGATTTGCCCGTCGATCACATGGGCTATTTCATCGCCTTGCTTGCTGAATATTTTGAGTACGTTGCCGGAGTACTTGTAATTGATCAGGTGCCGGGCACCTTTCAGCACACGAAAGGCCTTTCCAAACCTTACCAGCGCCTTTATTAGCTGCTTGCCGCTAAACAGCCCAAGCACTTCATAGATAGGATATACCGGCTCCAAATAACCGCTACCACTGTACTTGTTAAAGGCTTCTTTGGTTACCCGGCTATACTCTTTGGCTATCAGTGTTTTAAAGTTGTCACTGATGTCACGCCCTGAATTGAATACCTCCAAAACATTTTGCCTGTGGTAGATGATTTCATGGTGAAGGGCAGGGTTAAGGGCAACGTCTCCTGAAGCAATGGCCACACTTTCAATGATCAACTCAACATGCTTCACATAATCATCCCATACATACCAGTCGGCACCGGTTTCTCCGATGCTTTCCGGAGCAGTGTAATACGGGCTTTGTGAATACCCCTCAAAGTAGTACCATCTCTTTGCACCCCTGCGCTTCACATTGACAGGGTCGGGATCAAAGGTTACGGCTTCCTCTCCTTCAATGCCCACATGGTCAGGCTTGGGGCAACGGGTACATTGTGCTGCGTTAATGGCTTCATCAAGGATGTAAGGACAAACAGCTTCCCCTGCATTGCCCATGCTTTCTGTGGTCATTTCAGAAGCATCGCTGATGTTTTTGCCGATGCCTGTAATGGTTTCCCATTCAGGGCTGTCTTTCATTTTCCCGGTAAGCTCCGGTATCCGGCTTTCTTTGTCTTCCAGTAGATAGGTTACATATTCTTGTGCCCCTTCTACAGTTTTGGGTTCTTCCGGCAGGCATCCCGGCAGCCCTTCCGCCCACATCATTTCCATTTCAGACAGCGGCCCCTTTCCGTGTACCTCCAGCCATGCTTCCATGCGGGTTTTGAAGTCTTCCAGCACCGCTATTACTATCTTTTCTTCTATGGTAAACTGTTGCTGGCTTCCATCGTTAGGTGCGTTATTTCCGTTATTTTGGTTGTTTTTGGTAACCTTACCGTCACTCTCAACAATCCACGTGTCACCAGAGCTATCAGTAAACCTAACCGCTTTCTTCTCGCCAGTTTCAGGGTCAGTGGGCTGCTCATAGGTATGCTGCATTCCGCTCTCATCTGTCACTACAATTACACCATCATCGCCCACTGCTATATCACTGATCTCTCCGTTGAAGTCAATATCCACTCCATCAAAGTCATCATCAGTATTATTGTCCCCATCATCAGAACCTGCACCACCATCACCTTCCCAGGTCTCTATCAAACCATCAATACCATCCGAAAGAGCAATCACTTCACCATC
>NZ_JAEUGD010000061.1 GCF_016775155.1 Fulvivirga marina
AAAAAGGCTGGCGATAGAATTTTCGCCAGCCTTTCTTTTGAGAGACTTTTGAGACAGCCTCTTTTTTGTTTCTAACCTGCGCTTCTTATTGACACGGACTGCAATGCAAAGGCTCATTGGTATCACATGGTCTATGCGTATACCAATTGTTAGGGTTACAAGAGTCATATGTACCTCCTCCTCCGCCACCGCCGCCATCGTCAGGGCATCCTGCCCACCCAGCGGTACATCCATAGGTAAGATACCCTCCTTTAATGGTTTGAGCATTATCACTCAGTTCTTGAGTAACAAAGCTTTTAACTTTTAGCTCTCCAATTTTAAGTTTCTTTTTCTTCATGGTAATGAATTTTAACTAATCTAATCATTTCAATTATTTTAAAATTAAAAAAGAAAAGTTCAATTACTTAGAAGAAAAATATCAAATTAAACCAACAACTTACATACGTAAGATGCATTAACAAGTCGTTCAAGATTTAAAAAGAGCAAGCTTAATAGGGTTTAATTACCCAGCTCAAGCTGGTTTTTAACAAGGCGATAGTAATCCCCTCTCTTCGCAGTCAACTCTGCATGTGTACCTATTTCAGTAATATGACCTTTATCGAGTACAATGATCTGATCTGCATTCTTTACTGTACTTAAACGGTGTGCCACTACAATTACAGTACGACCTACAAAAAAGCGGTCAAGGTTTTCCATGATAACTTTTTCGTTATTAGCATCTAGGGCATTAGTAGCCTCGTCAAAGTATATGTATTCAGGACTTTTGTACACCGCTCTGGCGATCAGTATTCTCTGTTTTTGCCCCTGACTCAAGCCATGCCCATCATTACCGATCTTGGTGTTGTACCCCAATGGAAGTGACTCTATGAACTCCTGTATGTTGGCGACCTTTACAGCATAGAGTAGCTTTTCTTTATTGATATAGTCATCCTTAATCGATATATTCTTTGCTATGGTATCAGAGAATATAAATCCATCTTGCAATACAGCCCCACATTTATCTCTCCATAATCTGTTACTATAGTTATTCAAATTAATATCACCAAGCCTGATCTCGCCCTGCGAAGGCTCGTAAAACTTAAGCAAGAGCTTAACCAAAGTTGTTTTTCCGCTTCCACTAGCCCCTACAATAGCAGTAACTTTGCCTTCTGGAATTTCAAGACTAATATCCTTTAAGGCATACTCCGAATGAGGGCCTTCATACTGGAAAGATACATTGTCCAATTTTAAGGATTTATCTTCAGGGAAGATAGTAATTTTCTCTTCGTTGATATCCTCTTCATCTTCCTGACCATGAATTTCTCCAAGCCTTTCCAAGCTTATCTTTGCATCCTGCGCCGTATGGATAAAGCCTACCAACTGATTAATGGGAGCGTTCAACTGGCCTATGATATACTGGATGGCCAACATCATACCCAGTGTAATATCTCCATCAATAACAGCCTTTGCTGCCAAAAACGTTATTACAATATTTTTAAGCTCATTGATAAATGAAGAACCGGCCTCCTGGTATTGGTTCAGGGCCAGCCCACTAATACTTACTTTGAACAGTTTTGCCTGTATCCTCTCCCACTCCCAACGCTTTTGCTTTTCGCTATTATGCAACTTAATTTCCTGCATACCAGTAATCAACTGGATTAGGTTACTTTGGTTGCTTGACATCTGATCAAAGCGTTTGTAATCCAGATCTCGCCTCTTCTTCATAAAGATCATGATCCAAGCCATGTAAATAGCACTACCTATAAAAAAGATCGTGAAGATCTTTAAATCATAAACGGCCAGCACAACCCCAAAAATAATGAGGTTGATGAATGAGAAAAGAATATTTAAAGTTGAAGAGGTCAGAAATGATTCTATCCTGCTATGATCACCAATTCGCTGAAGCAAATCACCAATCATTTTGGTATCGAAGAACGAAACTGGAAGTCGCATCAGCTTGATCAGAAAATCAGAAAGAATAGAAATGTTTATCCTTGTACCCAAATGAAGCAGTATCCAGCCCCTTATAAACTCAACGGCTGTTCTACTAAAGAATAACATCAACTGAGCTATCAAAATGAGGGTAACAAAGTTCAGGTCCTGATTTTGTATCCCTATATCAACAATAGACTGCGTTAAAAAAGGAAAAATCAGCTGAAGTATACTTCCCACCAGCATACCTATAAAAAGCTGGGTAATGAACTTCCTGTAAGGTCTTAAGTACTTGAAAAGAAAATGAAACCCTGACTTATTTACTTTTTCATCTTCAGTAGTATAGAAGTCCGGCGCTGGCTCCATCAAAAGAACAACACCTATCTCCTGACCGTTATCCGTATCGCTTAGCCAGCCATCAAGGAACTCTTCCTTGGTCAATCTAACCAGTCCATGCGCTGGATCAGAGACGAGCACGTAATTCTTCTTAAACCCATAGACCACTATAAAGTGCTGTTGTCTCCAGTGGGCTATAAAAGGCGTGGGAGCTTCCTCCTTTAATTTATCAAAGGGAATCTTGGCCGCGAGGGTACGAAAACCAATAGACTCCGCAGCATCACTAATACCCAACAAAGAAACCCCCTCTCTGGTAATATAGCTCTTATCCCTGAGTGTTTGTAGGGAGTAACTTTTGCCATAATATTTGGCAATTATCCTTAAACAGGTAGGACCGCAGTCCATGGCATCCAGTTGTCGATAATGTGGGAATTTCTTTAGCATAGGTCGATTAAAAGAGTCGTGAACTTACTAAATTGGTTTTAGTATGCCAAGATTTTATAGGAGTTGAAAATGATAATACACTGTTTTCTGGTATAAGAACCTTGAAAAGAGAAGAATATCCCTACAAATGGGGATATCACTCCGTAATGCTTTCCCTGTTCACCATTAGCCCTTTAAAAAGGCTCATATGAAATTTCTATTACACAAGTAAGATTAAAGACACAATTTGTTATGCATTCATAACAAATTGTGCTTTCTTCGCCATTTACCTAAACATTTTTAACCTAACCTAAAATTATGATGAAAAAACTTTTATCAGTATTATCTATCGGGCTTTATCTGATAGTATTTACAGCATGTGATGAAAATGAAGTAAAACCCGAGTCTTCAAATCAAAGTCAAGATCCATCATTGGACGCTGTGGCTCAAAATATTGCTGAGTTATTAAATGAAGATGAATCTTTCAACAGTTTTACAGCCGTGCTCGAGCAACAGGCTGTAGGTATTAAGCTGGCTGAAGTACTTACAATGATTGACGCTAATCAAAAAGATGGCTCTTCTCTTTCTAACTTAAAAGCTTCAGCTCAATACTATGACAATCAACTAAAAACAAATGAAGCCCCTGAAGTGGTAGAGATACCCGAGGTATGGCTTTATAAGCCTGAAGGAGCAAGTGTAAACAAGAAGGATATCTTAGTGGCTTACCCTCCTACTGGCAAAGAAGAAGACTGGACAAAGGTAAAGGCTTATACGCTTGACAAAAAAGTAGTATACCTAGACCCTAACAAAGAGCCTAATGTACCTGTAGTAGTTGTAGATAACCATGGCTTTGAAGCATTCAAAGTGGAAGTTAGCTATATCAACAAGCAATTGAAGGAAGCTGGTTTCCAGAAAAAGATGTTATCATCGAAAGTTACATCCAAAACTGCTGCTGCCGGTTTAGAAACTACAAAACTGAACAAAATCAGACTTAACGATGATGAAGAGCCATGGATAAGCGGTTCTGCTGAAATTTATGCTGTTACCTCTGGTATAAGAAACAGCAGCAATGAGGCTGAGGTTGCTGTTATTCCTATGTACTACCTTGACAAAGAAGACAAAGACTATTACCCTAATCAGATTATGCTTTTCTGGGATGACTACGCTTACCAGGCTGCAAACATTCAGCTTTTCGAAAAAGATGACAACCATAACTATCAGGACATGGTGTCTATGCTTGTGAAGGAATTAAGTTCACTAGCAGGAACTTTAAGCGGACACACTTGGATCACTGCATTAGGAGTAATTGGTGCAGCTATAGTAGATGCTATACCTGCCAGCTTCTGGACTAATGATGATGATTATGTTGACTCTTTCTATACCATAGAAAAAAATAAGTACTACACTAACTATTACGGAGCAAGAGGAAATGCAAAAGTTAATATGAGCCCTTATTTTATACCTGCCAACTAAGGCAATCAGGCTCATTTAATGAATAAAAAATGCCACTGAACAATTTCAGTGGCATTTTTTTATTTTGAGTTATGACCTTGGAGTTAACCTTATATATGGAATTGCTCCTTAATATTCTCCGTAACAACTTTACCATCAAACAGATTGATAACCCTGTGGGCATAGTTTGCATCATAAGGCGAGTGAGTTACCATGATGATTGTTGTTCCCTCCTCATTCAACTCGGCTAAAAGTTTCATTACTTCTTCACCGTTTGCTGAATCCAGGTTACCCGTAGGCTCATCCGCAAGTATAACTTTAGGTTTAGCAACAATAGCACGGGCAATAGCCACCCTTTGCTGCTGACCTCCTGAAAGCTGCTGAGGAAAATGGTTTCTTCTGTGCATGATATTCATTCTTTCCAGCACTTCCTCCACCCTTTGCTTTCTTTCTGCAGAAGGAACTTTCAAATATAATAATGGAAGCTCTACGTTTTCAAACACTGTCAACTCATCTATCAGGTTAAAGCTTTGGAATACAAAACCAATAGACCCCTTACGAAGCTGTGCACGCTGACGCTCAGAGTAATGAGACACCTCATGCTCTCCGAAATAGTATTCCCCATCTGAAGGGTTATCCAAAAGTCCAAGAATATTCAACAATGTAGATTTTCCACATCCGGAAGGTCCCATTATAGCGACAAACTCTCCTTCTTTAATTTCTATGTTTATACTATTCAGAGCAGTAGTTTCAACTTCATCCGTAGTATAAACCTTTTGTAAATTTTTAATTTTTATCATGGCATAAGTGTTTTAATGATTATCTATTAATCAGTTTTGACCTTTATTATTTCTATTGTAATACTAGTACTTCATTGTCTCCGAAATTATCGTAGCTGGATGTAATAACACGATCACCAGGCTCAAGTCCTTCCAACACCTCAAAGTGTTCGGTATTTTTCCTTCCAAGCCTTATGCTTCTTTTCTCTGCCTTAGTTCCGTCTTCACTCACTACAAATACCCAATTACCTCCGGTATCTTTATAAAAACCACCTACAGGCAGTAGCAACTCTTCTGAAGATTGCCCTAACTCAATTCTCAACCTAAGTGACTGACCTCTTCTAATACCCTCTGGAGCTTCTCCATCAAACTCCATATCTACTTCGAACCTACCATTGGTGATAGTTGGATAAATATAAGTTATTTTTAAACGGTAATCTTTACCTGCAAAGGTTGTTGTAGCACTAAGTCCAGTTGAAATTCTTGGCAAATATAGTTCGTCTATTGGCACCCTTACTTTATAGCTCCCCACTCTATCAACCTGCCCCAACCGCTGACCAGATGTAACTGCTTGCCCTTCAAAGAGTGGTTGTGTAGAAAGTTGCCCTTCTATTGGTGATTTAATGATTAAATTATCCAATATCTGCCCTACACCTTCAAGACTTTGGGTCATCCTTCTTTCTGAGGTATTAAGCTGCCCCAGTTGTCTGATTCTTGAAAGCGAGTCATTTCTATAGCTGGCATAGGTAATATCTCTTCTCTTTAAGTTGTACTCGTAATCAGCTGCTGTCTGTTCAAAATCCTGCTTTGATATCAGCTTTTTATCAAACAGCATTTTTTGCCTTTTAAACTGCGGCTCAAGTTTCTCAATCTGATTATCAATTAAAGCCAGTGTTTGCTGCTGCTGAAGGTCGTTTTGTTCAAGTTGCAGCCGGGTTTGTCTTAGCCTGTTTATACTTTCATTCAAGCTTGCTTCCTGCGTCAACACACTTAACTCTCTGTTAAGGTTTGATAGCTCCACAATTACATCACCTTTTTTCAACATCGCACCACTTTCGGCATGAACCTTTTTAATTGTTCCTCCTTCAATAGCATCCAGATAAAAGGTGACACTTGGCTCAACAGTACCTGTCTGGGGTATAAATTCAAGAAAAACACCTCTTTTTACTGTGGCTACGGTTAATTTTTCTTGTTCCACATTCAAGCGGGATCTTCTGTCTGCAAAAAACAGTAAATATGCCATAAATCCCACAACGCCCACTGCGCCAAGTATCGTTGCTATGCGTTTAAATGTCCAGGTCTTCTTTTTAATTTTTCTATCCATTAGGAGTATCTGTTAACATCAGTTTCTACAATTCGATATAGCATTTGCCAACAAGTGTGCCAATTCAATCTCAATAGAAGAAAAGGGCCTCAGCTCGTTTTCAGAGTCCGCTAACGTTCATTCATGAACGTGACCGTCCGCCACCGAACATTTTTAATCACACAGTTTAGGACAGTTGATTTTTTTTATTTAACATAAACCCTCCAAATAAATGGATCAGAACCAATTAAGTGAAATAACACCGTTCGGAGCCATAAACGGTATTAACTTTGTCTGATAATGAGACGGTTAAGCTCATAAATAAATACATATGGTAGAAAAGAACAGCAAAACAGGAAAAATCCTGATCGTAGATGACAACGAAGACCTATTAAAAGCCGCTAAAATCTTTCTTAAAAGACACTTCCTGCAAGTGGATCTGGAAAAGAACCCTGAAGTTATCCCCTCCCTCCTGCACAACGAAAACTATGATGTAATACTACTCGACATGAACTTCACCAAAGATGTCAGCAGTGGAAAGGAAGGATACTACTGGCTTGAAAAAATACTTGAAATTGACCCTTCGGCAGTGGTAGTGCTAATAACCGCGTACGGTGATGTACAGATGGCTGTCAAAGCCATCAAAGCCGGAGCTACTGATTTCGTACTCAAGCCTTGGGAAAATGAAAAACTACTTGCTACGTTATTCTCTGCTATGAGGCTAAGGGAGTCGCGCCTTGAAATAGAAGACCTTAGAACAAGGCAAAAGCAAATCAACTTGCAGATCAACAATAAATATCATGACATCATTGGTCAAAGTGCTGCTATCCATAAAGTATTTGAAACGATAGACCGTGTTGCAGTCACTGATGCCAATGTATTGATCCTGGGCGAAAATGGAACCGGAAAAGAGTTAGTAGCCAGAGCTATCCATAAAAACTCAGGAAGAAAAGATCAGGTATTTGTCAACGTAGATCTGGGTTCAGTAAGCGAAACACTATTTGAAAGCGAACTATTCGGTCACAAAAAAGGAGCTTTTACAGATGCTAAGGAAGATAGGTCAGGGCGATTCGAAATAGCGAATGGAGGTACCCTCTTCCTTGATGAGATCGGCAACTTATCTATGCCTCTACAGGCAAAGCTATTAACCGTACTTCAGAGCAGAAAAGTAAGCCGTGTAGGTGCTAATAAAGAAACTAATATTGATATCCGTCTAGTGTGCGCCACCAACATGCCTTTATACGACATGGTCAAAGAGAACAAATTCAGACAAGATCTGCTTTATAGGATAAACACCATCGAAATTGAGCTTCCCCCACTTAGAGAACGGCTTGAAGATATCCCTTTACTTGCTAATCACTTCCTTGAACACTACAGCAAAAAGTACAATAAACATGTAAGCAAAATCAGCGATGCCGCCGTCAGCAGAATGCAGAAACACAGCTGGCCCGGAAATATCAGGGAAATACAACACGCAATAGAACGTGCCGTAATTATGAGCAACTCACAGGTGCTTCAGCCTGAAGATTTTAACCTCAATGCCCAAACTCAGTCTACCCCAGAGGGTGACAATGTAATGTTGGACCAGTTTAAGCTTGAAGATGTAGAAAAAATACTTATCCGCAAAGTACTTAAAAAGTACAATGGCAATATTACCCAAGCAGCATCTGAGCTTGGACTTACCCGCTCTTCATTGTATCGCAGATTAGAAAAATATGGGCTTTAAAGACTTCAGGCTTCGTGTAGCATTCCGAGTAATCCTTATTGGACTCACCATGGCCCTATTGGTCTACTCCGCTCAGTTTAAAACCATGTTGATAACAACCGGGCTACTGGTTATCGTGGTTCTTATTGAATTGTTCGAACTCTACAGCTTTATATCCAGAACCAACAGAAAGCTCACCCGGTTCCTTGAATCGGTTAAATACTCCGATTTTGTGTCAGGGTTTTCTGCTGATAACAAATTAGGACAGAGTTTCAAAGATCTAAACCTGGCATTCAACGAAGTTTTGGAAGCCTTTAGAAAGGCTCGGGCCGAAAAAGAAGAACACCTTCAGTACCTCAATACTATCGTAGAACATGTAAGCACAGGTCTGCTGTCATTTGATGATGAAGGCAATGTAGGTTTAATGAATGCAACAGCCAAAAAATTTCTAAAAGTAGACCGGCTACGTAATATAGATGAACTCATAGAAAAGCAATCCAGACTCTATAAAGCCCTGTTTGACCTACCCCCTGGCAAAAGTACACTCTTTAGAATTGAAGGGGATATTCAATTGGCAATACATGCAACCGAGCTTATACTGCGGGCCAAGAAGCTAAAGCTAGTAGCTTTACAAAACATCCAACCTGAACTACAAAAGAAGGAATTAGAAGCCTGGCAAAACTTAACTAAGGTATTGCGGCACGAAATCATGAACTCTATCACACCTATTGCCTCTCTAACTTCAACGATGAAAGATATACTTATCGAAGACCTTGATGAGGTAGATGGGAAATATGAACTTAACGAGGAAGCCGTAGAAGACCTTCAGGATGGCCTTGGAACCATTGAAAACAGAAGCCAAGGACTGATAAGGTTTATCGATGCCTATAGGGATTACACATCAATACCTCTTCCAAAAATAAAACCTATCAAGATCGCTCACCTTCTTGAACATGTTTCCCAACTTATGAAGGTAGAGCTTAGAAGAGCAAAAATAGACTTCTCCTGTGAGGTCTCTCACCCTGAACTAGAGCTGAACATAGACGAGGAACTCATAGAACAAGTACTGATTAACTTACTAAAAAATGCTATTGAAGCTATTGAAGAAACGGCAACTCCCAGGATAGAACTCAAAACTTATACCGACATGGAAGGTCATTCAAAAATCACGGTTACCGATAACGGACATGGTATAATTATGGAGGCTATAGATCAAATATTCATCCCCTTCTATTCTACAAAAAAAAGAGGATCTGGTATTGGCTTAAGCCTCTCGAGACAAATCATGCAGCTTCACAACGGAACACTCACGGTTGAGTCAGAACCCAACAAATTCACTTCATTTACCTTATCCTTTTAGGGAGATTTTTAAAACCAGTTTCTTTTTCCATTGAGGTAAGGCTTCCACTCTTCACAATGAAAACCGGAAAAGTCTCTAAGGAACATCACGTAGGTAGGTCTAAATGGTTTTACTTTTAACTTAATCCCTGCCTCATCAGGTGTATTATCTCCCTTTCTGGCATTGCACCTTTTGCAGGCCGTTACCAGGTTGTTCCAAGCTGATCTTCCTCCCTTTGACCTGGGTGTAACATGATCCAATGTCAGATCTCGGTCAGCACCACAGTACTGACAGGAAAAACTATCCCGCTTAAATACATTTTGCCTGGTAAGTGCTACTCCCTTATAAGGAACATTAACATACTTGGTTAGCCTAATAACCGAAGGCATAGGAAAGCTCTGAGATACAGAATTTATTCTGTACCCATTAGCAGCCTCGACCAATTCAGTCTTTCTGAGATAAGTCAGTAAAAAAGCGCGTTGAACCGTGCAGACTGATATGGGGCTGTTATCCTGATTCAGTACCAATACCTTGCGGTTCATCCTATTAAGATAAACCCAATATGGTATTAAACCAAAACCGCCTGTAAAATTATTCTTTAATCACTCGCCTGAGCAAGGAGAATTTATGTGTTACCAGTCCCGATTGTGCATCTACAATACCCCGGGCATCCAAATCATCTATCCTTACGCGACCTGAGGCGTGGATAATCTGATTACCCCCTAACACAATACCCACATGTGTAATACTTTCATTCTTCCCTGAAAAAAATGCCAAATCCCCTGGCTTGCACTCATCAAGTGTAGGCACTGCAACTCCCTTACTTACCTGCTGGGAAGCATCTCTGGGTAAAGAATAGCCACAAATACGGAAAACATTCTGTACCAAGCCAGAACAGTCGATTCCAAATGGAGACCTTCCTCCCCATGCATAAGGAGCATTGAGATATTTTTTAGCAACCTGCTTAAGGTAATCAAACTCACGTTTCTGACTCAGGCTCTTACTTTCTCCATTAAAGGCCAACTGTTCCTCCATTTTAAAGAGTTCATTCGTAGATATCGGCAGTATACTACCGATTACTATACTGATATGATGTTTGTTATAAAGTATACTGGAAGTAAGATCTGTGCATATCTTATAATCAGATCCATTTATTTGGTTAAAATAGGCATCTGAAATAGGGTAATATTGCTTCACATCTATCCAGCCAACATACTTATCAAAGTACATTTCCACTCTTAACCACTTCCTATCTTCAGAAACCTCAATAATTGTATAATGGTCTCCAAACAATAGTTGTGTAACCTGTTCCGATTTATCACTGGCCTGAGCCCTTACAGGAACCACACTTAGCCGGCAAATGCCTTTCTCACCTATTTCCATAGCAGATTAGTACTTAATGCGTTCAAGCTCACGTTTAACATCTTTTTCTTTGATGCTATCCCTTTTATCATGAAGTTTTTTACCCTTAGCAACCGCTATTTCGAGCTTAGCCAGCCCTCGGTCATTAATAAAGAGTCTGGAGGGAATGATTGTCAATCCTTTCTCATTGATCTGACTCTCCAACTTTCCTAACTCTCTTTTATGTAACAGCAACTTTCTTTCACGTGTAGTTTCATGATTATAAAACGACCCCTGAGCATAAGGAGAAATATGAATCCCTTTAACATAAAGCTCTCCCCGATTGAAATAACAGTAACCATCCATAAGGTTAACCTTACCTTCTCTAATTGATTTAATTTCAGTTCCTTTTAAAGCAATCCCTGCAACATAAGTGTCCAGAAACTCATATTCATGTCGAGCTTTTCGATTCTTAATATTAATATTATTTGAAAATCTTGACTTTTCTTTTGCCATAGTGACTCAAAGGTAGAGAATGTTTGTAACTTTAAAATTATTGAAGCCGTGATTTATCAGAATTTTTAATCACACTTTTCACGCATCTGCAGCCCTTTCAAATATTTCTTTGATCTTAGATTTAGGTAGCACTTTCTGCCCTGTAAAGCCTACAGCTACCAGTCTATTTTCTACACGGGCCCTATAAGAGCATAACAACTCATTTTTCTCAATACTTTCAACAGTAGCTTCTATGCTTAAAGTTTCACCGACAAATGCAGGGCCTCTGTGATTTATTTCAAGTCTTGTTCCAATCCCCTCCTCTGTTTCCTCCTTCATCTCCAAAATAAAAAGCCGTGTAGACCATTCTATCTCTCTGGCTAAAGAAAAGGTAGAACAAACTTCATGTACCACTTCACCGCTAAAAGCAGCTACATCCTGCTTTGTAATTTGAACAGTATAAAGCTTTTTATCACCAGGCTTAAAGATAGGTTTCATTATATCATATTTTCATTCGCGCCTCCGGACTCACATCCAATGGGCTAAAATGTCCAGTGAGATATTTATAATGTGCAGCCATTGCAATCATACCTGCATTATCAGTACAATATTGAAAATCAGGAATATAAACATTCCACCTTTTTTCATTGGCAAGACTTGTAAGCTCAGCTCTTAACCCACTATTAGCAGAAACACCACCGGCAATAGCAATTTCCTTAATACCAGTTTCATTACTGGCTCTTTTTAATTTCTGCATAAGCATTTTCACCAAACTATACTGGAGGCTCGCACAAATATCATTAACGTTCTTTTTTACAAAATCAGGATCTTTTGCCTTATTATCTCTTAAAAAATAAAGAAATGCTGTTTTAATACCACTAAAAGAAAAGTTAAGTCCCTGCATTTCCGTATCCGGGAACTCATAAGCTTTGGGATTGCCCTCCTTGGCATATTTATCTATTAATGGGCCTCCTGGATAAGGAAACTCCAAGAGTTTAGCACATTTATCAAACGCTTCTCCTACGGCATCATCCTGAGTCTCACCAATCACCTCCATTTCAAGAAAATCATTAACCAAAACTATTTGGGTATGCCCTCCACTTACTGTCAGACAGAGAAAAGGGAAACGCGGCTTAGGGTCATCAATAAAATGAGCCAGTATATGTGCCTGCATGTGATTAACCTCAATGAGCGGTATATTTAAACCCATAGCCATTGACTTAGCAAATGAAGTTCCTACCAACAATGCTCCAAGTAACCCCGGCCCACGGGTAAAAGCTATTGCGTTAAGGTCACCCATATTAACCCCAGCATCATCCATAGCAGTTTTCACCACAGGTACTATATTTTGTTGGTGCGCTCTGGAAGCCAGTTCGGGAACTACTCCTCCATATTTTTTGTGTACTGATTGCGTTGCAATTATATTATTGACTACTTTGCCATTTTTAATAATTGCAGCGGATGTCTCATCGCAAGATGATTCTATGGCAAGTATGGTAGGCTTCATTGTTTTTTAATTTTGGCGCAAGTTATTAAAAAACGTATTGTTAAGGCAATACTTTGGTTCATACTCTCTATTTTCTTTTTATTGGCCCTCATTGCGGGCGCAATACAGGTGCCGTATGTCCAAACTAAAATAGTCAACTACTTATCCAAACACTATTCTGGTATAACCGGTTATGATATCTCCATAGAACATGTAGCCATCAACTGGTTTGACCTTGTAGAAGTTGAGGGTCTTAGGGTAATTGATCCGGAGGGCAATAGATTGATCTATACCGGAGAGATTGAAATCGACTTTAATATTAATGCTGTTCTCAATAAACAAGATCATAACGTCGATAACATCGTTATTAATGATGCTCGAGTATACCTCACAAAAATTACGGTTAATGACACCATCAAAACACTTAATATCAATGAACTTATAAGACGTCTTAAAGCAAGGATTAGAAAGCAAACCAAAAAGCGAAAGTACCTCTCACTGGATCACTTAACACTTAAAAACGCTATTTTCACATACTATGATCAGGATCGCGATTCCATTAAAGGAGGTTTTGACTATTATCACTTCACATTAGACAGTATTAATGGCGAATTTGTAAATCTGAATTCTGTTGCAGATACGTTGAACCTTGAGGTATCATCACTATCCACAACAGATAGGATTACAGGCCTGAACGTCAACCAACTCACCACATCTTTTAGTGTCAGTCAAAGTGCAATGAAATTTGAAGGTCTAAACCTTGAAGTAGGGAATAGCATAATCAAAGACACCGTAATATTCAGATATAACAGCACCTTAGATCTCAATGATTTTAACACCAAGGTCAATGTAGAAGCCAATTTTGATCAAACCGTACTACACAGCCATGATCTCTCACTTTTTGCTCCACCTTTAAAAAGGTTTAACGAATATTATCTCTTAACTGGGGACTTTAAAGGCAAAGTTAGCTCATTTACTCTTGACAATGCTAATCTTAAATTTGGAAAAGGCACCGCACTAAAAGGTAGAATCAGAATGTCAGGGTTACCTGATTTTCAAGAGACCTTCATCAACTTCGACCTCACAAACTCTTATGTACGGGTCGAAGATCTCAAATACTATTTGAAAGAAAAAAGCTACAAACACCTTGCTCCATTTGATCGCATTAGCTTCAATGCCAAGTTTTTAGGATTCCCAAATGACTTTGTGGCCAAGGGAAACTTCTATACTAATTATGGTTTAATAAACTCGGACATCAACCTGAAGCTCGAAGAGGATGTAAACCAGTCAACTTACAGTGGAGCTTTGAATATGGATAATTTTAACTTGGGAGGATATACCGGAAACAAAGTATTTGGAAATGTATCCGTAAGCGGGGAAATCAAAGGCTCAGGCTTTACGCTTGAGGATGCCAATTTCACATTAAAAGGACAGGTAGATGACATAGAGATCAACGATTATAAGTATTCAGATATCAGTACCGATGCTGAATTTGCCAAGGAATTTTTTAAAGGATACCTCAGCATTAATGACCCAAACCTAAAGCTAACCACTACCGGATCAATAGACCTTAGAGAGGACATTAATTTGTTTAATATAAAAGCTGACCTGGATACCCTTTTCCTAAAGCCACTTAACCTTTCAAAAGATCATGTTTTCATAAAAAGCGAAATTGATATCAATGCCAGGGGTCTCGAAATTGATAGCATTATAGGCATTGCCAATCTAAAAAACTCCTTTATTGAATATAAGGATAAGGAACTGGCCATCGACACACTAAGTATTACCTCTCGTAAAAAGGTAAATGAGAGACAGTTGCTACTTGAAACCAACCTACTAAACTTCGAGGCAAAAGGTGTATTTGATTACACTGTTGTCTATGAAGACCTTAAAAGACTTTTATATGAGTACAAACTCAATTTAAAGAATGATAAGAATGCGCTTGCTCAATATTATGACAATAAGAGTAACCACAATTATAAAGATTACACCCTGGATTACACGCTTCATGTAAAAGATCCAAACCCAATATTTGACTTGGTAGCACCCGAACTATATGTATCACCGTCCAGTACTATATCCGGTAATTTCACGGGAGGATATACATCAATCATATCCCTTGATACAAAGGTTGATACACTAACCTATAAAAATGACAAGTTCTATCATGATGAGCTGCAGCTCAATATTTCCAAAATCGCCGACAGTACTAGTGTACTTGCTATGGTATATGTAGCTTCCGAACGGCAATTAATATCTGACATCGAAACTAAAAGTTTAATTTTTGAAGGTATCTGGAACAACCGGCATATCGACTTTGAGTTTGATATTGATCAGGTTAAATATGCTAACTATGCCAGGTTATTCGGGGCAATTGACTTTCTACCTGATGAAACTCAAATTAGGATACAACCTTCCGACTTACAAATATTGGATAAGGAGTGGCTCATAGAAAATGAAAACCTAATCAGCATCAAAGGAAGTGAGATTGCCATTGAGCACCTCAGGGTTTTCAATGATGAACAGAGTGTAGCTTTAAATGGCATGATCTCGGAATCTGAAGATGATAAACTCACCCTTAATGTAGACAGCCTGAAACTGGAAAATATTAACACCATTATTTCTAAAGACCTATCCGGAACCGTGCACGGATATGCTGATATTAGCAATTACTACAGAGACCTGCATGTACAAAGTGAAGTATTTATAAATGAGTTTAAAATTGATAATTTTCTTGTTGGTGATATCAACGGAACCAATATTTGGAATGATGCAAGAAAGCAGTTTGACATGAATCTCTTCATCAACAGAAAAAAGACAAAGATACTCACACTTAAAGGCTATTATGCACCTGCTAAAAATGAAGACAATCAATTAAAACTGAAAGCATTTCTTGACAAAACAGAGCTCAACATACTTGAACCATTCATCGACAGTTACTTCACACAGCTTAAGGGTACAGCTTCCGGCGAATTACTAATAACCGGAACACCTGTAAATCCTTTAATTGAAGGGAAGGGAACCATTGATAATGGCTTTATCCATATTAATTACCTAGGCACAGACTATAAGTTAAGCGGAGACTTCTATTTTGAAGATAACAAGATAGGGACAAAGCAAATGAACATAACTGATAGCCAAAACAGCACAGGAATTCTAACAGGATTTGTATCTCACCAGAGTTTTAAGGAATTTTTTATCAATATTGATGGAAACCTATCAAACTTTATGGTTTTAAATACTACAAGTAAAGACAATGACCTTTTTTATGGCACCGGTATAGCCTCAGGAACAATAAATCTTATTGGTCCAATCAACAATATGAATATCATCGCGCAAGCCAAAACGGAAAAAGGAACACGCATTTTTATCCCAATTGGTGACTCCGAGAGTATAGAACGCGAAGATTACATCAATTTTGTCAACTTCAAAGATTCGACCAACACCACGATCAATGAGGTAGGAAAAATTGACCTTAGAGGTTTAAAGCTTGATTTTGATCTGGACATAACTCCGGATGCCTATTGTGAAATAATTTTTGACATTAAAGCGGGGGATATTATTAGAGGAAGGGGCAATGGAGATATAAAACTTCAGATCGATACCAAAGGTGAATTTAACATGTTTGGAGACTTCAATATCCAGGAAGGAGGTTATAACTTTACACTTTACAGTATAATCAATAAGGAGTTTGAAATTCTACCCAACAGCAAAATCTCCTGGTATGGAGACCCTTACCAAGGTATTTTGGATATCAACGCAACTTATAACCAATTAGCATCTTTCCTTCCTCTTCTGGTGCAGCAGGAGGCTGACCAAGTATATGAAGATGTAGTAGAAATTAAAAGGAAATACCCTGTTAAAGTATTTCTTGATATTGATGGGCCGCTCTTATCCCCTTCTGTCAATTTTGATATAACTACAAGTAACCTCCCTCGCAACATAAAGGTTGCGGACCGTCCGGATGTAGACTTGGAATTCGAATTTTTAAAATTCAAGAACAGCATAGATGAACAAGAGCTTAAACGTCAGGTATTCAGCCTGATCGTTTTAAGACGTTTTTCTCCATTACAGTCATTTAACACAGGTGGTTCCATAACTAGCAGTGTTAGTGAACTCCTATCCAACCAACTGAGCTATTGGGTGACTCAGGTTGATGAAAACCTTGAAATAGACTTTGATGTCGACTTCGATCAATTGGATGAAGAGGCTTATAACACCTTTCAGCTACGTTTGTCATACACCTTCCTAGACGGTAGGCTGAGAGTAACCCGAGATGGAGGCTTCACCAACCAGGAAAACAGAACTGATATTTCCAGTGTGGCCGGAGACTGGACACTTGAATACCTGCTAACACCTGATGGCAAGTTCAGAGCTAAAATGTATAACCGCACTAACTACAACCCTATCAACCCTACAGAAGAAAATTTAAATACCATAACCACTGGTTTTAGCATCATTCATACCCAAAGCTTTGATGAACTAAAAGAACTATTTCAGAGAAAAAAAGAAAAAAGAGCTACCGAAGAGGACGAACAGGAAGATGATGATAAGGATGATAGGAATGAAAAAGACAGAAACCCAAACACCAAAAACAACAGTGAGGCAATAAAGGATGATGATGAGATTGAATAAATTTATTATCCTTATATTTCTCTTCCTTCAGCCGGTTTTGTTAAGCTCATTGCAAGCCCAAACAGATAGTACGCTACATAAAAAGAGATTAAAGCCACTGGTTATAACTTCAGCAGCGGTATATGCAGGCTCCTTGGTTGCACTCAATCATCTATGGTATGCAAATTTTGAAAGAGAGTCCTTTCATTTTTTTAACGACTCTCGAGAATGGAAGCAGATTGATAAAGCAGGCCATGCTTATGCCGCCTTTCACATCAATTCGGCCAGCTATAAAGCACTCAGGTGGGCTGGCCTCTCAGAAGACAAATCTCTAACGTATGGGGCTCTTTCCAGCATAATAACTCTCTCTTCCATTGAGATTTTCGATGGCTTTTCAAGCGCATATGGAGCTTCTTATACGGACCTAGCCGCCAATACACTTGGCACCGCACTCTTCTACAGCCAAATGAAACTATGGCATGAAATACGCATTCAGCCGAAGTTTTCATTCTATCGTACAAACTTCCCTGATTCCAGGCCCGAAACACTAGGAAAAAACTTTTCTGAAGAACTTCTCAAAGATTACAATGGCCAGACATATTGGCTATCAATCAACTTTTCAAAGTTTAAAACTCTTGAAAAATTCCCAAAATGGCTCAATCTTGCAATAGGATACGGTGCCCATAATATGCTTTACGCTACGGATGCAAGTAATACCAGCCATGGACTTTCTCCCAAAAGACAGTACTACCTGAGCA
Source organism: Fulvivirga marina (assembly GCF_016775155.1). Taxonomy (GTDB): domain Bacteria; phylum Bacteroidota; class Bacteroidia; order Cytophagales; family Cyclobacteriaceae; genus Fulvivirga; species Fulvivirga marina. The sequence continues at coordinate 17,943 of NZ_JAEUGD010000061.1, forward strand.
TTGATATGGATTTCAGCGAATACAAATCACGATCCGGCGTACTCAACACCATAGTATATCTTCTTGACATGATCCACCTACCAGCTCCTACCATGGAGCTTTCTAATGGTAAATTTAAATTCCATTATGTTTACTAGTACCCGATATTTTTTATAAATTGATTATAGAAACTAAAACTTAATCGTTATGGATCTTAATGCTTTTATGCAAAATTATTCCGATGAAATCGGGGGACAGTATTCGGAGTATGATAGCAAAACATCTATCATAATTGTACCATTAGCTGATGAGCGTTTTCAAACAGTACTTGGAAAACTAAAACAAAGCCAAAGATATGATCGATTGGGAATTGAGTTTGTATCCAAAGTATGCGAGTTCGAAGCAGACATGGATCTCAAAGCTCTTCTCGAGGAAAATGCCAGCCTCAACCATGCTAAATTCTCTATATCGGAAAATTTTATCAATGTAGAAGCATCAAGTTTTGTAGACACAGCAACAGAAGAAGTCCTCAAAGAAATTATCCAGGAAGTGGCCAACGTCGCCGATGAATACGAATTCAAACTAACAGGAGAAGATGTTCATTAACTAACAATTCTCTAAAAGCATAAACACAAAGCCCATTTGAATCTAAATGGGCTTTTTTATTGTTTACCTATAACTAATGAATTAGCTTCGCCCAAATTGCCTAAAAGTAAAAAATGCAAGCTGGCTTATCGTTCTTCGGAATACCGAAGGAAGGAAAGTCCGGGCAACACAGAGCATCGTACTTCCTAACGGGAAGGCTTCTCGGTTCTACCGAGGGGACAGACAGTGCCACAGAAAACAAACTACCTCTGATTACTATCAGCGGAAAAGGTGAAAAGGTGAGGTAAGAGCTCACCGCCCCGAAGGTAACTAAGGGGGCACGGTAAACCTTACGAGTTGAAAGATCAAATAAGTCACGCTAGCCTGCCTAGGCGGCTGTCAGGCTGCTCGTCTGACTTTCTTCGGAAATAAGCGTGATGGGTAGATCGCTTTTGATCTCAACGGTGACGTTGAGGCTAGATAAATGATAAGCCATCCCGACTTGTCGGGAGGACAGAACCCGGCTTACAGGCTTGCATTTTTTTCTTATTTTAGAGCATTAATCATCTACTTTCATCCGAGCGGTACATTACTTGTACTGCTAAGGAAGTATAACCAAACATTAATACATGCCAAAGATCTTAATCATTGATGACGAACAGAGCATCAGACATACTCTAAAGGAAATATTGGAGTATGAGAAATATGAGGTTGGCGAGGCTAAAAATGGTGAAGAAGGCCTTAAGATGCTGACCAAAGAAAAATTTGATGCTGCCCTTTGCGACATTAAAATGCCTAAAATGGATGGCATTGAAGTGCTTGAAAAAGCTATGGAGCAAGGCATTGATACCCAATTTATCATGATCAGCGCTCACGGAACAATAGAAACAGCCGTAGAAGCAACAAAAAAAGGAGCCTATGACTTCATTCAGAAGCCCCCAGATTTGAATCGACTGCTCGTAACTTTAAGAAACGCTCTGGATAAATCAAACCTGGTTAATGAAACTAAAGTTCTCAAGAAAAAGATTTCCAAAAGCTTCGACATCGTTGGAGAATCTGAGGCCATTACACAGGTTAAAGAAACCATTGAGAAAGTTGCCCCTACAGAAGCTCGCGTTCTGATAACAGGAGAAAATGGAACCGGAAAGGAACTGGTTGCAAGATGGCTCCATGAAAAAAGCAACCGTTCCAAAGGTCCCATGGTTGAAGTTAACTGTGCCGCCATACCTTCAGAACTTATTGAAAGTGAGCTTTTTGGACATGAAAAGGGCTCATTCACCTCTGCTATAAAACAGCGAATTGGAAAATTCGAACAAGCCAATGGCGGAACACTTTTCCTTGATGAAATTGGAGACATGAGTCTTTCCGCTCAAGCTAAAGTATTACGTGCCCTTCAGGAGAATAAGATAACACGTGTTGGTGGAGACAAAGAAATTAAGGTCAATGTTAGAGTAGTAGCTGCAACAAATAAAGACCTAAAAGCAGCCATCGAAAAAAACCAGTTCAGAGAAGATCTCTATCATAGATTAAGCGTGATTTTAATAAAAGTACCCGCTCTTAGAGACCGAAAAGAAGATATACACTTGCTGGTTGAAAAGTTCTTGGTAGATATAGCTGCAGAGTACGGATCAAAGCCTAAGGCCATCAGTGATAAAGCTATAGAGCTATTGCAGAAACACGATTGGACCGGAAACATTCGCGAATTAAGAAATGTAGTTGAGCGCCTGATAATTATGTCAGGAACAGAAATTACTGCCGAAGATGTTATCCGAAATGCAGATATTAAACAGGACTAAAACAGGTAGGAAAAGAAAGGGTATTTTATATTCTTTCTTTTTCGCTTTTTACCTCCTCTTTTTTCACTTCTTTTTTAGCATAGGTAGGGCACGTGTATTGGCTACAAGCAGACAATCCAAAAACAACGAGGAGTATTACAGCTAATCTTAGTTTCATTTTCCAGTTTTTAAAAATTAACGAAATATAACCAAAAGTATTAAACTAAAACATATTTATCAAATGATTGCTGAATTATAAAGGCACTTTTTAATATACCATCAAATTACAACCTCTTATATCAGAGTTATCAAACCGCCCAATTACTTCAAATTCACCAGTTTGAGATACTTTACCCATATCTTGGGTTTCTATAAAAGCACAGGTATCAATATTGGCAAGGTCTATAACATTAATCCCTCCGGATGTTCTTTTTACATTTAAATCAAACGGATCATTAACATCCCTCAGAATAATTTTCATCCAAGGAGGACACTTAAAGATTCCATTATGCGTAGAGTAAGCTTGAGATAATAATTCAGTCATCCCATATTCGGAATGAACCTGTTCTATATTAAATCCCTTTTTCAGCACATCATGCAAATCATCTCTGATCATCTCTGCTCGTCTGCCCTTCATACCCCCTGTTTCCATAACTATTACGCCAGACAAATCTGGCTGGTATTTTTCTGCAAGATCTAGTAAAGCAAATGATACCCCCAAGAGCACTACTTTCTTTCCGTCTTTGATTTTACCAATATTCTTCACAAGTCTCTCATAGTCATTCAAATAGAATCCACTAAACCGTGAACCACTCTGTTTGATAAAATAATCAGCCATATAAACCAAAGAGGAACTAGTACGTTCGAGATAGGAAGGAAGCAACGCTAAAAAGTGATACTGATCGGGTGCCCCATAAAACCTGCTAAAGATTTCGAGACAGTTCAACAAATAGAAATCAAGGTCTTTCACAAAGTGTTTGCTGCTAGTGGCGCCTGTAGTACCACTACTTTCAAATACTGCTTGCGCTTCCCAATCCCCACATTTCACCTCTTGAGTTTTAAAAAAAGAGATAGGCAGAAAAGGAATTTGCTCAACCTCAATTACTTCACTTACCTGAATACCGATATTTTCAATAAACCTTTTATATATTGAGTTCCTGTTCGCCTGATATTGAAACAGATTTAACGCCAACTCATCAAAATTTGATTTCTTTGCATGAAAGATATTCTGATAAAAACTTTTAGAAGATTTCAATCGTTAGTTATTTTATGTATTTCAATGGTATCAAATTTCCAAGGATGAAGATAAATACTTTATTGCTTTTTACAGCTGGATTGTTGTTAACATCCTGCTTCAAAGATCCAAACTTCCCCGATAACCCTGTACTAAAATCCATGAATTTGTCCTACAAGGAAATTGGTGGACTTCAAGAGGACGACTCACTGATTATATCATTAGACTTTCAGGACGGTGACGGAGACTTAGGGTTTGATGCCTCAGATGAAAGCCATATATCCTCCCCTTTTAACGAATTCGCATTTTTCTCTTATAATACAAATACCCAAAGGAAAACTGTTTTTGCTCTGGATACTTTAACTTCGGCATCAGATTCAGACCTTGCCCTAGTAGAAAACATGATAACTGTTTCTGACAGAGCTATTCCTGAACTTGACACTCTCCCTCCGTATGACTTCCCATACACATGTAATAACTGGCAAGAGGTAAACATCACTGCCGGAAACACTGTATTAAAAGAAGACACAGTCTATTATCAAAAAAACCCACGATACAATAATATTTATGTAAACTTTTTTCTTGAAAATTCCGGAGGAGAGTTTGAAGAGTTTTTCTGGGAGTACCTTCAAAAGCCCCAGTGCAACATTGCATACCATGGCCGATTCCCCATAATCAATGAAGTAGGAAGAGAAACAGCATCAGAAGGGATAATAACTTACAGAATACCAAATAAAGGATGGGAATCAACTTTTGGAAACAAGCGATTCAAGGTAAGAGTAACCATCCTTGACAGGGCCGGAAACTATAGCAATGCCATAACTTCCGAGCCAGTCACGTTGGATGATATCAAAATAAATTAATATATATCAGGGTATTTCCCGGGATTGGCTTCTGCCATTAGCGCATATATTTTATCAAATACCTCTTCAGTATTTGGCTTGGAGAAGTAATCCCCATCAGAAGCATATGCAGGCCTATGCTCCTTACCTGTAATTGTAATAGGCTTTGAGTCTAGGTATCTGTAGCCTTCTTGTTCTTCCAACACTTTCTGCAGCATAAAAGCACTTGCTCCACCAGGCACATCCTCATCCGCAAAAACAACTCGATTAGTCTTCTTGATGGATTCAACAATACTATGCCCTGTATCAAAAGGTAGCAGGGTTTGAACATCTATAACCTCACAAGATATACCTTCTTCCTGCAATTGTTCCGCTGCATCCATTATCACCCTACACATTGAACCATAAGTAACAATAGTAACGTCCTCACCCTCCCTCAGCACTTCAGGCTTACCAAGTGGAACCGTAAACTCTCCAATATTGACAGGTACACGTTCCTTCAATCTATAACCGTTGAGACATTCAATAATTAAAGCTGCATCATCAGACTGCAACAGCGTATTATAAAAGCCTGCGGCTTGTGTCATATTTCGAGGAACCAGCACATAAATACCACGGATACTGTTAAGAATCATACCCATTGGCGAACCGGAATGCCATACCCCCTCAAGACGATGACCTCTGGTTCTAATAATTAACGGAGCCTTTTGCCCACCTTTTGTTCTATATTGAAGAGTTGCCAGATCATCAGAAAGTATCTGAATAGCATACAATAGGTAATCCAAGTACTGGATCTCTGCAATAGGTCTAAGTCCACGAAGCGCAGCCCCGATACCCTGACCAATTATGGTACACTCACGAATGCCTGTATCTGTCACTCTTAGTTCTCCATATTTATCCTGAAGACCAGCAAAAGCCTGATTAACATCTCCTATTTTCCCAACATCTTCACCAAATGCAAATACTCGGGGATCTCTAGCCAGCGCAGCATCAAAACATGCTTGTAGCACCTCTCTACCATCAACCAGCTTAATATCCTCATCATACTCAGGCTCTACCACGTCTACAAGTAGAGCACTTTGGGATGACTCACTATATAAATGAGAGCTAAACCTCTCAAAGTTTTCTTTTTCAATTCTCCTCACCCAATCTTGCAGCTGTTTTCGTGCTGGAATATCTTCACTTTTTAATACTCGTAAAGCTTTCTTAACAGCTTTTACACTATCCATCCGAATAGGGTTCAAAGTACCCTCTAAATTAGATTTAATGCTTTTCAGAGCACCTGAATGGCTGCTTTGCTCCTGAGCTTGTTCCAATAAATCAATAGCAGTACGCTCGTCTTCTTTAATTGAGGCCATAAAAGCCTTCCAAGCAGCATTTTTAGCTTCTTTTGCTGTTTTTCTTGCCTGATCTTCTATATTATCCAACTCCTCAGCTTCAACATAGCCATTCTCAAGAATCCACTCTCTAAGCTTCACGATGCAATCATGCTCCTGTTCCCACAGCAATCGTTCTTTGGATTTGTAACGCTCATGCGAACCTGAAGTCGAATGCCCCTGAGGTTGAGTCATCTCCTGAACATGTACCAATGTAGGAACATGCTCCTCTCTTGAAACTTTAGCTGCTTTCTGGTATGTCTTAACAAGATCCTCATAATCCCAGCCACAAACGGTAAATATCTCAAACCCATTCTCTTCGTTATCTCTCTGGAAACCTGCTAAAACTTTTGAAATATTACCTTTAGTTGTATGATACTCCTTAGGCACAGATATTCCATATTCATCATCCCATATCGAAATTAGCATGGGTATCTGAAGCACTCCTGCGGCGTTTACTGCCTCAAAAAACATTCCCTCAGAAGTAGATGCATTACCAATAGTCCCAAAAGCCACCTCATTACCATTAATAGATAATTCTTCAAACCCCTTCAGTTCCTTGGTTTGCCTAAACAGCTTTGACGCATAAGCCAACCCTACCAAACGTGGCATTTGGGCCGCCGTTGGAGATATATCAGAACTACTATTTCTATTTTCCACAACCGAATTGTACTCACCTTCTTCATTCAGCATCCTAGTCGCGAAGTGACCATTCATTAATCGGCCCCCGGAAGCAGGGTCTGCTTCAATATCCGTGTGTGCATAAAGCTGCGCGAAGTATTCCTGAATAGTAAGCTCACCTATGGCGAACATAAAAGTTTGATCTCTGTAGTACCCGGATCTAAAGTCTCCCTTTTTAAAGGCTTTGGCCATCGCTATTTGGGCTACTTCTTTTCCGTCTCCAAAAATCCCAAACTTGGCCTTACCCATAAAAACTTCCTTTCTTCCCAATAAGCTTGCCTCCCGGCTTTCACAGGCCAATTTATAATCCTGCAATATCTCACTGACTTTACTAGAAGGTTTTTTAACGGTTTTTATAGTGCTCAAATCCTTTTGATTTAATTGATTTTACAACTGATCACTTTTATGTGAACAGTAACAAAAATAACGAAAAAGCTAAAGCTTTCAAATTGAGAGCTGGAGACCAACATCTTCACTTTACATATTTTAACATTTAAGGCATCCTAAATTTTGCGTATAACTAAAAAATAAAGACGAAAATTTTGCAAAAATATAAATTCATGAAATTTTATTTTCAAGAAAAAATTACTATGAGTTGCAGCCGTAAAATTAATTACAAACATCTGCATTATATTTTTTGGTTGCTATATTTGTATCCCTTATAAACAATTGAAGTCATGATAATAGGTGTACCTAAAGAAATTAAAAACAACGAAAACCGTGTTGCACTTACCCCCGCAGGGGCTCAGGAATTAATAAAAAGAGGTCATACGGTCTATGTTCAATCTACTGCTGGCGATGGTAGTGGTTTTCAGGACAGCGAATACGAATCAGCAGGCGCAAACATACTCCCTACCATAGAAGAGATATATGACATCGCCGAAATGATTATGAAGGTAAAAGAGCCGATCGAACCTGAATATAAACTCATAAAAGAAGACCAGTTGGTATTTACCTATTTTCATTTTGCTTCATATGAGCCTCTTACAAAAGCAATGATCGATAGTAAGGCCGTATGTCTTGCTTACGAGACAGTTGAAAAAGAAGACAGAAGCTTACCCTTGCTTGTTCCCATGTCTGAGGTAGCAGGACGCATGTCGGTACAAGAAGGAGCCAAATACCTTGAAAAACCCTTAAAAGGAAGGGGTATCCTTTTAGGTGGCGTCCCTGGGGTAAGACCTGCCAAAGTGTTGATTCTCGGTGGTGGTGTTGTTGGTACCAATGCCGCTAAAATGGCAGCTGGCATGGGTGCTGATGTAACCATTATGGATGTAAGCTTGCCAAGACTTAGATATCTGGATGATGTAATGCCTGCCAACGTTAATACTTTTATGTCCAATGAATATAACATTCGAGAGTTGATTGCAACACATGACCTGATCATTGGGGCAGTACTTATACCAGGAGCAAAGGCACCCAACTTAATTACCCGCGACATGCTAAAAGATATGAGACCCGGTACAGTACTGGTGGATGTAGCAGTTGATCAGGGTGGTTGTATAGAGACCTGTAAACCCACTACACACCAAGACCCTACATACATCATAGATGATGTAGTTCACTACTGCGTAGCCAACATGCCAGGAGCTGTTCCTTATACATCTACATTAGCATTGACAAATGCAACACTGCCATATGCTATTCAACTGGCTAACAAAGGATGGAAGAAAGCTTGTCAGGAAAATGAAGAGCTGAAGTTAGGTCTTAACATCATCAACGGAGAGATTGTCTATAAAGCCGTTGCTGAAACTTTTGACTTACCAAACACTGAGGTTTCTAAATTTCTAAACTAAGACTCATTTGAATATTTCTATTAAGGGACTCTCAAAAGAAAGTCCCTTTTTTATTTTAATCAAAATTCGGAAACGAATTAATAAAACTCATCTTACCAGTTTTCCGATCGAACTCACAACAGTAGTGTATAAGCCCATTTGAAACCACCGCATACGGAGCACCTAATTGCTTATTGTATACCGAAACCTGATCTATAGTCGCTTGAGTAATTTTGACATCATATGATTTACATTCAACAATCAAAAAAGGGGTTGCAGACCTACTATATACCAAAATATCAGATCTTTTTTGAAGCCGATTATATTTAAGACCTGACTCAACCTTAATGAGCGATTTTGGGTATTCCTGCTCATTAATCAGAAAATGAATCATATGTTGCCTTACCCACTCCTCGGGAGTTAATTGTATAAATTTCTTTCTTACAACATCAAAAATCTCAATTTTCCCCTCTTTTTTTCTAATATTGCACTCAATTCTAGGGAGATTCAGTTCAATCATTTTCAAATTTAAAGAATAAGCAAACAGTTATATTGATTAATCATACGATTTATTGAAAATCATATCTCTGATAACAAAATCAATAACACCTGTAAAGCCTATTCAAAACTTTTGGTATCTTATACTGTTAGCAACCCGATTTATCCCTCTTACTGAAATCAATCGAATGCTGAGGTATTTGATACTCACCAGTATACGTAACATTATAATAACTTAATAATATATGAAAACAAAAAAGGAAATTGTAGACAACTGGTTACCCAGGTACACGGGGGTACCCTTAGAGCAATTTGGTGAGTATATTCTACTAACCAACTTCATCAACTACGTCCACATGTTTGCTGAGAAATTTGAGGTAGAAGTCAATGGACTTGATAAACCTATGCAAACGGCTACGGCTAATAACATCACTATTATCAACTTTGGAATGGGTAGTGCTATGGCAGCTACAGTAATGGATTTAATTTCTGCCATCGAACCAAAAGCTGCATTGTTTCTTGGAAAATGTGGTGGTTTAAAGAAGAAAACAAAATTGGGGGATTTAATCCTCCCGATAGCTGCAATCAGGGGTGAAGGTACAAGCAACGAATATTTACCTTTGGAAATTCCTGCCCTACCTTCATTTAGCCTGCAAAGAGCCGTTTCTTCCATGATTAAAAAGCGTGAGTTAGATTACTGGACAGGTACCGTTTACACAACCAACAGGCGAGTATGGGAGCATGACAAGACATTTAAAAAATACTTGCGTCAAATCCGAACTATGGCTATTGATATGGAAACGGCAACAATATTTACCGTTGGCTTTAAAAATGAGATTCCCAGAGGAGCTCTTTTATTGGTATCTGATAACCCCATGATACCAGAGGGCGTCAAAACCTCTGAAAGTGATAAAAATGTCACAAGTTCATATGTTAATAACCATCTAGAAATAGGTATTGACGCCCTAATGGAATTGATTAATTCAGGAGATTCTGTCAAACACCTTAGATACTAAACATCTAATATGAACTTCATTGCGATTGGTTTACAGCCATATTTCGTATTAACTGTCATTCTACTATTGTTTATTTCAATATACCTTGAATGGATGAAGCCTGCTGTAAGCTTTTTGTTTGCCGTATTGCTTTTGGTTATGTTCGGGATAATATCACCCGCGGAAGTACTCGAAGGCTTTTCAAACCAATCCATTGCAAGTGTAATACTCCTTATACTCATCACGGCAGGCATCAGAAGTAATTTTAATGTTGAATTACTTCTTGACAGAGCCTTTGGAAAAGCCAAAACTTACCGGCAATTCTTAATATCCATGATGGGCAAAGTAGCTGTTTTATCTACTTTTGTTAACAATACCCCTGTTGTGGTACTAATGACTCCATACGTATTCAATTGGGGCAAAAAAAACAATATCTCTCCGTCTAAACTATTAATACCACTCTCCTATTCTACGATCATTGGAGGAATGGTTACACTTATAGGTACTTCCACTACACTGGTATTAAACGGGTTCATGTACGAAAGCAACATACCAGGAATAGACCCTTTAGAACTGCTCTTCACAGGAAGTATAGTTGCCGTTTTTTGTATAATTTTTCTGATGCTTTTCAGCAACAAACTATTGCCCGATAGAAAAGATATAATAGCTAAGTTTCAAGCAAATAAAAGACAATATCTTATTGAAAAAAGACTCAGCGAAAATAGTTCGTTAATTGGAAAATCGATAGTTGAAGGCGGTTTAAGAAATTTAAGTGGGGTTTACCTCGTAGAGATCATCCGTGATGACAAGATAATTTCCCCAGTCACTCCAAAAGAAGTCATTCAAGCGAAAGACATTCTCATTTTTGCTGGCAATACAGATAATATTGTAGATCTCACCTTGACTGATATTGGTATTGAATTACCAGAAAAGCTAACACCGTCGACAAATGGAAAGCTCAGAGTGGTTGAAAGTGTGGTAAGTACTAATAGCAGCCTGATAGGAAAAACAATAAAGAAATCAAACTTTCGTGAAAGGTACGATGCTGCGGTTATCGCTGTACATAGAAATGGAGAAAAATTAAGTGGAAAAATAGGTAAAATTAATATTAAAGCAGGAGATGTTCTTCTACTTTATGTGGGTGACGATTTCAATGACAGGGTTGATCTCTATAAGGACTTGTATGTTATTACAGGGGAAACAAAAGAAATAAACAAAAAGACCAACAGCCACTATAAGTTAGCTATATTGGGAGTTGTTGTTTTAGGGCTGATTATCACTCAACTATTTAACCTATTTCTTTCTCTAATGACCATTTTTTCAGTAATGGTCGCCATGAAACTGATCACGATTAAAAATGTTAAACGCGACCTTGACATACACCTAGTAGCTATTCTCGTATTATCTCTATCTATTGGCGAGGCCATGATAAATACAGGCACTGGTGAAATGGTTGCTCATCAGGCCCTGCGTCTCTTTCAGCCATATGGAAATATAGCCATTCTGGCCGGACTCATGATCATTACTACATTACTCACCTCATTTATCACCAATGTAGGAGCGGTTGCCATTGCCTTTCCCCTAACACTAGCCATGACTTCTGAGATGGGCGTTGATGGGGCTCCATTTTACTTAGGAGTTGCATTTGCAGCCTCTGCCGCCTTTTTAACTCCAATTGGATATCAGACTAATCTCATTATTTATGGACCAGGAGGTTATAATTTTAAAGATTTTTTAAAAATAGGGCTGCCTGTCACTATAATTTACTTGCTTTTAGCGACCTCCGCTATTATCTTCCTCCACAAAGGCATATTTATCTAAGGTCTCCATCTCCTCAGTTTTAATAACCCTATGCATCGGAACCCTTATCAAGAGCAAAAAGCCCATACCTACCATAAAGAAGAGCATGAGCGCTAATGTGCTATTACGCATGTCTCCTGTTATTTGCTCTATAAGTCCATAAGCAAACGTTCCGAATACGATAGACACATTAAAGGTGACATCATAAAAGCTAAAATAGGATGCATGATCTATACTTCCTTTAGGGATCAACTTTGCATATGTAGCCCTGGACAATGACTGAATACCACCCATTACAAGCCCTACAACAAACGCCAGAATATAAAACTCATACTCATTATATACAAAATAGGCTCCCAGACAGATCAATATCCATACAAAAACCATGATTAGCAACGAAACCTTGTTCCCCTTTATTTTACTAACATAGGCAAAGAAGTACGCACCAAATATGGCTACAATATTGATGAGCAAAACAGTCATAATTAGTTTACTATCTTCAAGTTTAAGCTCCTTGGAACCAAAAGTAGCCGCCAAATACATCACTGTCTGCACCCCCATATTATAAAAGAAAAAAGCGACAAGAAAAAGCTTCATGACTGACAACCTTTTGAGGCTATGCCATACCTTTTCCAATTCATGGTATCCCTCTGTTAATATATTTCCTTTTGGTTGCTGATTGTAAACATTATCAGGTACTCTTGAAAAGGTAATTTGAGAGAACACTATCCACCATACCCCTACTAAAAGAAATGAAAACCGCACTGCAGTTTGCCCTTCGACAAACCCAAACGCATCATGGTACTCGATCATCACCAAATTAAGCACCAATAGCAGGACACTACCTATATAACCTAGGGCATATCCTTTGGCACTGGTTTTATCCACACGATCTTCTGTAACTATTTCCGGTAAGAATGCATCATAAAAAACCAGGCTACCAGAGTAACCTACACTGGCTAATACAGAACAAATAATGGCCAACTCTACATCCTCAGAGCCATTAAAAAAATAGAGCCCTATGCATGACAGTGCCCCAAGATACATAAAGCACTTCATGAAAAGTTTCTTTCTACCACTGTAATCTGCTATTCCAGACAACAGCGGTAGTATAACTGCAACAAAAAGGAATGAAAAAGAGAGTGAATAAGAATAAAGTACAGAGTTTGTAATGGATAGCCCAAAAAAATCAACTTTATCATAGCCTCCCTCAGCAGTGGTTATACTATTGTAATACACTGGAAAAATGGCTGAGGTTATCACCAATGAGTAGACCGAATTAGCCCAGTCATACATACACCATCCATTGACAGTTTTAGGGTTGTTAAGCTCCATACTAAGGTATTCAAATAAAAAGGGCTTGCTGTTACACAGTAAGCCCTTTTATATATTATTACATTATTTAACTGAAATAGTTACTCTTCCATTTCTTGTAGCGTGGTATAGAGAAGCTTTCTGGCATTTGCCTTTCTAAGCTGAAACTCTACATCTGACACCAAACCTCTTTTTGCCTCTTTATCAACTTTCATCGCAATAGTGATTTGGTCCCTTTCAACTTCATCCAGTTTATCCTTTTCCTGATTTACCCACAACACCACATCTTTAGGCTCTATGAAAACGTCATTCGCCTGAATTCGTGGCTCCGACCCCCACTGAGAAGTCTTCTTTGGCTCTCCAATGTAAAGGTAGCTTACTAATGACTTTCTTTGCAGTTTTCTAAGCTGAGTTGCATCAGGAATCCTTTGCTTTACGTTTATAGTCACCTCCCTCAATACTGTTGTCACCATAAAGAAGAACAACAGCATAAAGATAATATCGGGCAAAGCAGAAGTAGGGATTTCCTGTTTTGTATTTGCTTTTTTCTTAAATTTTGACATTTAACCTCCAATTTTAGATGGTTCTGCAATAGAGATGTTCATTGGGAACTCAACTTTTCCATCCTTCAATCCTCTTCCCTTATCATACAACCTCTTATTTTCAGGATCTGAGAGATCGTTGGCAATATCTCTCCATTGCTTATTTGTTACTCCGACTCTCTCGGCATACATATCATAGTATGCACCCTGAACCTGATCCAACACCTCTATAAACATTTCCTGACTTGTTCCCCTATCCGTTTTAAAAGATACAATAGCATCTTTAGGCGTATCAGAAAGCTCTGGGTTACGACCATTGTTCAAAACGAATTCTTTGATCATAGATTTTATAGCCGCAACATCTGTTAGAGGTTCTCCCTCAACCAACAGCTTATCGGCAGAGTTTACCTGAATCTTGAATATGTTTCGTTCAGGTATCTTAATATCCATTTGCTCCATAGTATCCGGGTCTGGAGGAAGCAAAAGGCTAAGACCTCTATCGTTAGCAATTGTAGTTGTTACCAGGAAGAAGATCAACAGCAAGAAGGCAATATCCGCCATCGAGCTGGAGTTAATCTCCGGGTTATCTCTTTGTTTATTTCTAGCCATTATTTAATAGCTTTATTGATTTCTGAAAATACGATCCCGATTACTGCTATAATAAAAAGAACATACATCAGCATTAAGGATCCTCCTACGAACTTTGAGCTTGTTTCGTTAACACCAAACTCAATGTATGCATTAGTTACTGCACTATCTGCAATAGACCAGGTAATCACAAAAAGGACTATCAAGGCAACTACCCCTATCGCACTCCTTACCAATGTCTTAGGGTGGCTAAGCGAGTTGATCAGAGGAAGAACAACGGCAGCCAAAGCTGCGATCCCCACCATAATCATCGCTACCCACAACGCTATATTAATAAATGATTCCATATATAATTTACGTTAAGTTTACTAAAAATTTGATTAAGCTTTGCCAGTAAGCTTGTGCTTAACAAGAAGGTCAACCAATGTGATTGATGCATCTTCCATCTGGTTTACAAGCGAATCAATTTTAGAAACTAAGTAGTTATAGAATACTTGAAGAATAATACCTACAAATAGACCTGCAACAGTTGTCAAAAGGGCTACTTTAATACCATTAGCAACAATCTGAGGAGAGATATCACCAGCTGCCTGAATAGCGTCGAATGCACCAATCATACCAATTACAGTACCGGTAAAACCAAGCATTGGAGCAAGAGCAATAAATAGAGATATCCATACAAGACCTTTTTCCAATCTACCCATCTCAACAGATCCGTAAGCGATGATTGACTTCTCAACCATTTCTATTCCTTCAGACATTCTCATCAAACCTTGAGTAAAGATTGAAGCAACAGGCCCTCTGGTATTTCTGGTAACTTCTTTAGCAGCTTCTACACCACCAGAAGCCAATGCATCTTCAACGTTAGCTAAAAGCTTATCTGTGTTAGTAGTAGCAAGGTTTAAAGTTATAATTCTTTCGATGGCAATAGCCAAACCTAAAATTAAACAAATAAGTACTGGCGTCATCCATTCAACACCACCTTCGATAAATTTATCTTTAACAATTTGGTGGAAAGACTGCTCTACCTCAACCTCCTGAACAGGCTCTTCTTCTACTACAGGATCTGGTTCTTCAACTACAGGGTCAGCTGTTGCAGCTGTAGTATCATTCTCCATAGCCGTTGAATCTACAGACTCATCCTGAGCCATAGATTGAGAACCAAGGGAAAGAACCCCTACCAGCGCCAATAATGTAAATAGTTTTTTCATAATTCAAGTTTTAAGTATTTCTCAGAGTTTTGTTTGAGAGTGTTAAACGATTATAATTTATAGTTAAAATTAATTAAAAGTTTCAAATTCAATGGATAAGGTCGCAATATTTGAATCTTATCCGATTTATAAAAATCTTAAAAGACTTATCCGGGCAGCATATTTAGTATAATTTTTCTGAACATTAAACATTCTCGCCCGTTAAAATTCAATGTGAGGGGTTTTATTATCGATTGGATCTGAGCAGGTTGAAAAATTTGTATAACACAATAAACCCAACCGCCCGGCTTTATATCAACATTTTAGCATAAAGAAAAGGGAATATAACTAATATTCTAATTTTCTTTCCATACTACCCTCACTGTTAGTCTTTTACTCCTTTCGAACCTAATTTTTTTCAACTCCGTCCTCCAGGTTCATTTTAAAGATGAAGGGTGTTTAGCACACCAGTTTCTTTCATCCATATGTCAAGCGGAGAGGAAGGGATTCGAACCCCCGGTACCCTTTTGGGGCACACTCACTTTCCAGGCGAGCACCTTCGACCACTCGGTCACCTCTCCATGCGAAAAGCCTTTGCTTCACGGCAAGCACAAATAAATCAATAAAAAACACTTTATGCAAACATAAAATAAATTTAAATAACTTTAATTCAGCGTTAACTCGCCACAAATTGGTTGTATTAAGCGTTTTTTAATCTCCACTACATCATCTTCCTCACCCAATACCATCATAAGCTTAGTAATCGCAGCCTCTAGTGTAAGATCGGCTCCCTCAATAACACCCAACTCATTTAATTGCTGACTGGTATCGTATCTACCTTGTATCACCCTACCTCCGGGGCATTGTGACACATTTAATATAATTATACCTTTACTAACAGCCTCTTTAACAAGGCCGATAAACCATTCTGATGTCGGGGCATTACCTGACCCAAAAGTTTCCAATACTACCCCCCTAAGCCCTTCAATATGGAGAATAGCCTCAACCGCCTCTTGGGTTATGCCGGGATATAGCTTAAGTATAACGACCCGACGGTCAAATTTACTGTGTAAAACAAGTGGTTTATTATCTTCAATTTGATAAATGGCGGATGTGTTGTAATTAATAACAACACCCGATTCTGCCATAACAGGGTAATTTTCTGACTCAAATGCATCAAAATGAAGGCTTTGAACTTTTTTTGACCTATTGCCTCTCAGTAGCACATAGTCAAAGTAAATACAAACTTCTGGTACAAGCGGTTGAGTCCCCGATTTACTGGACGCAATTTCAAGCGCAGTGATCAGGTTTTCACGTGCATCTGACCTCAATGAAGATATTGGTAACTGAGCACCCGTAAATATTACCGGCTTTCCTAGGTTTTCGAGCATAAAGCTTAATGCCGATGCAGTGAACGCCATCGTATCCGTGCCATGTAATACAACAAAACCATGAAAATCATTATAGTTTTCAAAAATGATTTGTCCGATTTTCACCCAATCATCAGGGCCGATGTTTGATGAATCTATCGGCTCCTCAAATGATATAACAGTTAGGTTAAGTTCTAATCGCCTAAGAGAAGGTACATGATTTAAAATTGAACTAAAATCAAAAGGAACCAATGCACCCTTTTCATCGTGCACCATCCCTAAGGTACCCCCAGTATAAATAATCAGTATGGAGGTTTCTGGTTGAGAATAAGCTGAAGTAATGATATTTATTTTAGAGTAATTCATTTTTGACCAAATAGTATTAGAGCATTGGCTGTTGTTTTTGCAGCTATTTCATCTAATGGCATTTCTTTCAGAGTAGCCACTCGCTTAGCTATAACAGGAATGTAAGCTGGCTCATTTCTCTTACCCCGGTGCGGCACCGGCGCAAGATAAGGGCTATCAGTTTCAAGTAGAATATGATCAAGGCCTATATGAGGTATTACAGCATCTAACCCTCCATTTTTAAATGTGGCCACTCCTCCAAAACCCAGATAAAACCCTAGATCAATTATTTTCCTCGCCTGTTCGAGATCACCTGAAAAGCAATGAAAAACTCCTGTCAACTCATCATTTTTAACTGCCTCCAGCAATTCAATAGTCTCATCAATAGACTCCCTACAATGAATTACTAGTGGCAACTTATACTCCTTAGCCCATTCTACCTGTATTTTAAAAGCTTCTTTTTGCTCTTCCCAATAGGTCTTATCCCAATACAGGTCAGTACCTATTTCACCTATGGCTACAAAATCTCTTTTTCCGAGCCATTCCTCTACTAGGTACAACTCTTTTTCAAAGCCCTTTTGTACTGAACATGGGTGCAGCCCCATCATTGAAAAACAGTTATTCGGGTACTTACTTTCCACTTCCATCATATCATCAATTGATGTATGATCTATATTTGGCATGTAAATCCTGTTAACTCCATGCTCAAATGATCTCTCAAGGACATCACTCAAATCCTCTTTGAATTTATTGAGATAAATATGGGCGTGGCTGTCTACAAATTCGTTCATTCTACTTTATATAATTCATCCAACAAAAAAAGTCACAAGTCCGGCCAAAGTTAATATTTCCTACCTTTCCACCTGACTTTAGTTGGAATTAAAAAGTAAATTGAACTCAATAGGGATAAACCAAAAGCATAAAGGTCATAAAAGATCGTGGCAGTCCAATTAATTGATAATTTAAGTCGGTTATGAACGCTTGCAACAAAAAAGGTTTGAATAACTATTTTCAGTAATAAGATTACACCCCCAAAGTATAGATGAATGAATAATAAAGGTAGAATTGAAAAGTGGAAAAGAGCTTGAAAAGTTAACATACTAACTACCGGAACAGGAAGCTGCACTGCTCCAAACATCCACCTCTTTCGTTGATTGAGTAAATTTTTGACTCCTCTTATACTTTTTGTTCTAGCAAGCACATCTGGCTTCATCAACTGAACAAGGACAAAACCTTTATTTTTAACCTGCTTAAATAACTCAAAATCCTCAGTTATAGAAAAAGGAATATTTTCATACCCTCCCACACTCTCATAAGCTTCTTTTGTAACACACATATTGTTTCCTATAGCTGTTACCGGTTTCCCCAGATCAGTTATTACCTTGACCATACCAATAGCAAATAGCCAGTCTACATTTTGCAAACTATGGTCTTCAACGGCCGTTACACCATTGACAATACCGACACCAGGTTTCAAACCACACAACATGCCGACGATCCAATCTTTGTTTACTGCTATATCAGCATCTGTAATAAAATAAATATTGCCCCTAGCTTGCCTGGCCAGATGAGCCAGAACATTGGCCTTGCCTCGGGCATTGCCCAGGTTACCTGTAATTTCAACTACATGAATATGAGAGTAATTGTCAGCAAATTTCCGAGCTTCCCTCAAAGTATGATCTTCAGACGAATCATCTCCTATCCATATTTCAAGTTTATCCGCAGGGTAATTTAAATTCAGCAGAGCATTGATGCATCGCTTTATATTATGTTCTTCATTACGTGCTGCCACCAGCACCGACACTTTAGGGTAACTGGCAGCAGAGTAATTAAGCTCTTGGCGGCTCGTATACCAGAATAATATCAACAACAGATCTATTATTACAGTGATGACACATATAATTATTAAAATCACCGCTAGTCCATACATAATGTTTTAAACTGGTACCCCAACTCATGAAAGTGTCTTACAAAAGCGGGTAATGCATACTTTACATTGGCCTCTGCTTTTAAGTTATCATGAAAGAGTACAATGGCACCATTTTTCGTTACCCTTACCGTTTGTTCTAAACAGTCTGTCGGATTTATTTTGGGGCTGTAATCCCCTGAAAGCACATCCCACATTACGATTTGATAATCCTTTATTAACGAAGCAATTTGCTTTCTAGAAATTTTACCATAGGGTGGACGTAATATTTTTTTCTGCTGCCCAAGGTTTTCTAACTCATTCTGGCATAGTTTCACATTTTCCAGATACTTTTCATGACTGGTCTTCCAGCCATTTAGATGATTAAAAGTATGGTTTGCAAGGGTATGTCCCCTGTTAATTACATTTTCTGCTATTTTTTTGTTTTTCTTAAGGTTTTCCCCCACACAAAAAAAAGTTGCTTTAGCTTCAAATTGATCAAGGGTATCCAAAATAAAGTTAGTGAGTCCTGGTATGGGGCCATCATCAAAGGTAAGGTAAATAGTATCTTGACTTCCTTTAGGCATATTCCAGGTTAGCTGAGGATAGAACCATCGAACTATAGCTGGAGTTTTATGAAAAAACATATTAAGGCTCTATTTTACACGATAACATCGTGATATCATCTTTATAACCATTTCTACCCTTAAAACCATCAAGATCAATAATAATATCCTGATGTATTCTTTTAAGGTCTTTATTTCTGTTTTTACTAAAATAATCAAGCAACTTCTGCATACCAAACTCATCCCCACTTTCATTTTCTGTTTCAGTAACACCATCCGTATAGCAGAAAAGCAGAAAATCATCCAAATCAGTTATAAACCCTTCATTGATAAAAGGTAAAGGGTGTAAAGCACCCAAAACAGTAGAACCCTCTTCCAACAATTGAATCTCCCCTTTTCTGTTTACAAGCAATGGGGGGTTATGCCCTGAATTTACATATACCAGGGTTTTCAACTGGTGATCATAGATACCAAGGAAGCAAGTGATAAATTTCTCACCTTTAGCATTTTCAAGCACATGATAGTTAAGCTCCTCAATAATCTCCTTGATATTTGGAGTTTGTCTCACCAAAGTCCTTAATGAAGCCTGAAAATTAGACATCATCAAAGCTGCAGGAATACCTTTACCAGAAACATCTGCAATACAGATAAGAAACTGATTTTTATTGATAGGGATATAGTCGTAATAATCACCCCCCACCCTGTCGTGAGGCAGGTAGCTAGCTTCAATTTTCAGCCTTAGCCCATAGGGCAGACTTTCGGGAAACAGGAACTGCTGAACATCGCTGGCAATCTCAAGTTCCTTCCTAAGAGCCTCCTGCTCAAGCTGCTTTCGAGCCAGTTTTTTATTCTCTATAGCAACAATGATTATATTGCTCAAAGCCTGTATGAACCGCATGCCACTTTTCCTAACATCTTCATCCTCCTCATCCAGATCACCAACAAAAACCAAGGCCAATATTGAAGTCTTATGAGATATAGGCACAACACAATCGAACTCATCAAAGACATCTCCCCGTTCTTTTATTATGGGCGTTATTGAGGTATTTCTGGCAAATTCCACATCCAAATCTGTTGCAAAACAGTCCATTTCTGTACCATAATTCACCTTGCACTCCCACTTTTCATCCAAAACATAAAGTGCAAGCCGCTTGATATTCAGGTTGGCTCTTAACGTGAAATCATATATTTTATATAGAGAAGATTCAGGAAGATTATTGTTAATAGCCTGAGTAATCTCCAAAAGAGCATTCAGCTCCAGTTCCTTTAAATTATACTTGTTTTGTAACGACAATGTCTCCATAAGAAATCAACCTGCACACCTGATACAATATAATAAATATTTGAAAAAGTTAGGCTAATGTTTCCTCCCTTTCCACCTGTACTCGCCAAAGTTAGCAGCTATTCCGAATATTACTACATAAATTGGATAGGTAAATTGCAAGAAAGCAAAAAGAAAAAGGTTAAGCCTTTTATCAAGAAAATTTAAAACTTTATATAGAAAATAAGCCTCCAATATCATTTTAAAGAACACTACCCCTAACAAGAACCTATAACTTTTCAAATCAAGTATCAATAGCATCAGGGCAAGTATAAACGACATATTAAACACTAAAACAAATGCTGCCAGCAAAGTAGTTTTCTTGCTAGAGTAAAACTTCCACTTGCTGGCCCACCGCTTACGCTGTTGAAAAAAATTGCTCCAATGCGCGTGTGCCAGTGTTCGAACAACTGCATCCTTAGACCTATTAAAATAAACTTTACCTCTGAATACCTCCCAAAACTTATGCATCAAAAACTCATCATCGCCACTTGGTATTTGCTCATTGCCTTTATACCCTCCCACCTTAAAAAAAGATGCTTTAAGAAAAGAAAGGTTAGCTCCATTGCACATGTTAGGAATTCCCAATGCTAAACTGGCTGCACCTGTACCAATCAAACTGGCAAATTCAATGGTTTGTAATCTTTCAAAAAAAGTAGTACCCCTTTCAAAAGTGACTGGCCCTGTAACCATATGGGCATCGGTACTTTCATAATAACTAGCAATACTCATTAGCCAATCCTCTCCCATGCTACAATCTGCATCAGTCGTGACAATCACAGAACCTTTCGATGACTGTATACCTCTTAACAATGCCTGCTTTTTACCAAACTCCGCTTCTAAATGTAAAAGGGACCACGACTGTACTTTTGGCACAAACTCGTTAATAATTTCAACTGACAAATCATCTGAGTGATCATTAACAAGAATAACCTCATAGGAGTCGCCAGGAAAGTTTTGACTTTGCAGGCTATTTAGCAATCTCCTCAGGTTAGTTTGTTCATTTCTAAAGGGTACAATTACAGAGTAATGATGATTCAACTTATCAACATAGGTGGGAATACTTTTATTATGTACCCAACCAACATTCAGCACTACAAGCAATAGACAATAGACGGAAACAATAATAATTAAAACTACACTCATTTTGCCTTTAACCTCATTTTTAAGGTAAGTGGAGCTCCAATAATAGTTGGCACCAATATATTAATCAGCCATAAAGTTAAACTGGCACTTACAACAGCCATAAGGTCAACCTGATATTTCTCATAAAAATAAATAGCTGAGAACTCCCTTACACCAAGATCGCTAAGAAAGTTAAAAGTGGGTAAAATTGACTTAGACAGAAATATCCAGGTTACTCCGGCAATATTTAGATCAAGACCAATCCCCGGCAAGAACAGAGCTAATATCACTCCAAACTGAAGTGCAAAAACAAAATAACGAAAGATTGACAACAATAAGACCTTAACAACCTCTACAAACGAATACATATTGATAATACCAAAATAATAAATAAGCTTGTTTTTAAATTTCTCAGGCATCACGCCCTCTATTAACCGATAGCCATTATGATAAATCAAAAGTATTGTCCCACCTGCTACTAACGCTAAAAAAACATAAACCCACATTGCAGTGGCAGAAATGTAATATAAACCTAAGGTGCCAAATAGTGCAGTTGGAACCATCTGGCAAAACCGTCCTAACATGATAGCTCCAATATACCGTCCCCTATTAGGATTACCAGCCTGCATCACCCGACCAAAATAATCCCCCAAGCCATGTGGCGTCATAAAACTAAGGCTTAAACCGGTAAGCACTCCTTTGATAGCACTGAGGAATGACATTTTAGCCAAGGGTTTCACAAGCACCATCCACTTTACCGCTTCTATTCCCCAATTCACAAACATTAGTCCCATTACAACTACCAACCATTCAACGTTATTATGAAGTATGGTTTGAATATACCTCCTGGTGGTTTCTGCCGAATCTCTACTACCCTGAAGCTTTAAGTAAATAAATGAAATTAACAGTATCAGAATAACCGCTTTAAGAATCGGCCATAATGCTCGTTTATAGAAAGAAGTTTTTATTAGATCAGGCATATTTATAAATTGCACGAGTGGGCAAAATAGACAAAAAACCTCAAACTGAGAGGATAATTTTAGGGTTAGATCCGGGAACAAGTGTAATGGGTTATGGACTTATTTCGGTAAAAGGTCAGAAAATAAGTTTAATCCAGTTTGGAGTTATCCACCTCAGCAAATATTCAGGACATGAGTTAAAACTCAAAAAGATTTTTGATCGTGTTTCAAGTCTTATAGAGGAGTACCACCCTGACGAAGTAGCATTAGAGGCTCCGTTTTATGGCAAAAATGTTCAGTCCATGCTAAAGTTGGGACGTGCTCAAGGTGTAGCTATGGCCGCAGCACTATCTAGAGGTATACCCATTGCCGAGTATGCTCCAAAAAAGGTAAAACAATCTGTAACCAGTAATGGAAATGCCTCAAAAGAACAGGTTGCCAACATGCTCATGTCTCTCCTAAAGTTTAAAGAAGCCCCGAAACTGCTCGATGCTACCGATGCTTTAGCGGTGGCCGTTTGTCATCATTTCCAGAAAGGTGTTACGCAAACAAAATCTTCTAAAAGCTGGGATGCTTTTATAACTGAAAATCCGGGAAGGGTGAAGTGACACTACTTGGCTAATATACTATCAATTTCCTCCTTTACTACAGTAGGAGGAAATTCTCCATCTTTTATTTTTGATATCACCAATTTAACAACATCAACTGCGTGTCTTCGCTTGACAAAGCCCAAAGTCCCTTTAACACCTGGTCTAAATTCTTGTATAATTAAGGGCTTTTTTTCTTTGAAAATCGTGTACCCATAGGTGCCATCTGAATTCGTAAGGATTTCATAATAAAAACCCTCTAAATTAGAGGCATCTTGATTTTTTTCTTGCTTTTGCTTACATGCAATCAAAAACAAAATACAAAACGCAAATAGATACTATATTACTCCGGAATAAATTCAGAAAAGTCATTAAGTCCTAACCCCTGTGAGGTTTCCAATCCACACCCGACAAAAGCAGACCCATTAATTGTGAAAACACCTGTTTGTGTACGACCAACACCTGGAAACTGAGCAGCTCCCTTCCACGTGTCAGTTTCATTATCATACCTCCAAAGGTCGTTATAGTAAGATTTAGATCTGCTTGTTGAGCCAAGCCCAATATACCCATCTCCCCTCAAACCAAAAGCTATCAGCCTGCTCCTTCCATCCGCCGGAAAATCAGACTTCCAGGTCCAATTATCACTCTCAACATCATATTCCCACAAATCACCCAATGGAGTTGTTCCAAAGCCACATCCAATATATGCCTTTCCGCCAACAACAAATGCAACCGTAGCATTCCTCACTCCTCCATCAAAATCAGACTGTTAGATCCAACTGTTAGATGTTGGATTATATTTCCACATATCCGAGTAGCCCATACTGGTTACTGTATTGGACTGAACCCCTAGCCCCACGTAAGCCTCATCGTTTAGAACAAAGGCACTAGCAGATCTCCTTCCTACGCCAGGAAAATCCGCTTTTTGTGCCCATGTATCTGTTTCAGGATTATACTTCCATAAATCCACCAAATATTTTCCACCAGTTTGTACAGAACCAGAAATTCCAGTTGATATATATCCTCTGCCCCCAATAGAAAAAGCCACATGCCCTGATCGAACTTTAGTCATTCCTGTTTTAGCTCTCCACCCAACATAAATATTGTCGCCATAAACAGTATCAACAACATCAACATAAAGAGTATCAACTGTAGGGGTGGGATCTCCCACATCATCTAAATTACACGAGAAGAAAGAATAGGAAGAGACTATATTTTCAAATTATATCAATTTTACACTTTTTTAAAAAATGCAAGGTTAATCCAACTACTTCTTAAATCCAAAAAAAGATATTATCAACATGATATAGTTCACTGATCTATATTTAACTTTGAATTTCACCAAGTAGATATTCTGATTTGTATCGTTTAATTAGAACACTTGCAAAATATTCATATCCAATTTTAAAATTATTGGAAGCCTGCTATCCTGATAAAAAAGCAACGGAATGTCATCCAATTTTTATTATTGGTGCTCCACGAACAGGAAGTACATTATTGTATCAATTACTAACCAATAACACAGAGGTTATCTACATAAGCAACTTCGTTAACCTTTTTCACAGAAACCTTTTTGCTGGTTTTGTACTGAATGGCTTATTACTAAAAGGTCACCGAAGGATTCATAACTCCTTCTCATCCGATTTCGGAAATACATTAAAGAGTGGCTGGAATGCACCAAGTGAATCAGGAAATTTTTGGTATAACTGGCTCAGCAAAACCAATGATTATGAGGAGAATAATAACATCAGTCAAAAAAAAATAAACCGGCTGCAAAAATTATTCAACAGAGTAATGGCTTTGTATGAAAGGCCCATTGTGTTTAAAAACTTAAACAATAGCCAAAGATTGCCTCTGATATCAAAAATTGATCCTCAAAGCAAAATCATCTGGATCAAACGTGACCATGTATATAATGCACAATCAATTATTTTGGCTAGACAGAAATACAATGTTTCTCCTAACGAAATTTGGTCCGTTCACCCCAAAGGACTAAGTCCGGATGATTGCAGTAATGAGTTTGAATTAGTTGCTAATCAAATTAAGCTGATTGAAGAAAAAATCAGAGAAGATTTAAAACTGTTCCCTGAAGAAAATACATTGACTATTAATTATGAGAATTTAGAAGATATGCTTCCTGATATTCTTCAATTCTGTGGCATTAAATTGGATTCTTTAAACATGTTAAGGCCTCACATCAAAACGAAGAACAGTCAAAGGCTATCTTCAGAAGATTGGAATAGGCTGCAAATAGAAATACAATCATTATCTTTGCCGCAATGAGTAATTATGCGCAAAGAACATATGAAGAAATCATCGACATCAAGGATGATAAAAAGGTTAAAGTAATAAAACAGCTCATTCCCAAGGATGTAAAAACAATTGTTGATATTGGGTGCGGAAATGGTCTTATAACAAACCAGTTAGCGGCTACATATGACATTCTGGGTGTGGATATAAACCCAACGAAGTTAAAGCATGTCAAAACTAAAACGTTAGAATCTTCCTGTAACAAAATCGAATTACCAGACAAATCATTTGACTTAGTATTCTCAAGTGAATTACTTGAACACCTACCAGAACAGCTCTTACGTGAGACACTCTCAGAATTTGAACGACTCTCAAAAAAATACATTCTTATCACGGTCCCCAATAAAGAAAGCTTAATCAAGCTGATGGTTAAGTGTGACTCTTGCAAAAAATTATACCATAAAAACGGTCATTTACATAGCTTTGACTTCAAAACGCTGGATGTCATGTTCACTGATTTCAGGATCTTAGAAAAGATGGAATTTGGACCTTTGATTAGAGCTTATAATAATATTCTGGGCAAAACAAAGCACGCTCTAACCCCTGCATCAAGCTGGATTCCTAAATTTTGGAGTAAAAAACAGGGAATAAGCTATACATACTGTCTTCATTGCGGAAAAAAGAATGAGACAAAACACCGCTTCCATCCTATAGCTTTTGGGCTTGATATGATTAATTTAGCACTTTCAAAAAAGAATAAAAGCCAATTGATTGCACTGTTTGAAAGAAAAAGTGGTGAGTAAGGATTCCAAATTAAAGTATAAAGAATTTTGTAAAAACCTTGATGATCTTCCAATCTTTTCACAAGATTGGTGGTTAGACGCGGTGTGTCAACCTCAACATTGGGATGTCAGTGTTTATGAAAAAGGGGGTAAAACCGTAGGAGTCTGGCCATACTTCAAGACTTCAAAAGTGGGGCAAGAGATGTTAATAATGCCCCCATTAACCAAATTCTTAGGGGTCTACATAGATTACCCCAAAAACATGAATCACTCATCTCGAGGGTCTTACGAAAAGGAAGTAGTATCAGGCCTACTTAAAGGTCTTCCCTACAAACACTTGGATCAGAACTTTCATTACTCCTTTACCAACTGGCTTCCCTTATTTTGGTCAGGTTTTTCTCAACAAACTCACTATTCATACTGCCTAGATGGAAATGATAGCACTAACATTTTTAAGCAATTCAAATCTCAAACTAAAAGGGACATCAGAAAAGCAGAAAAAGAACTGACTATTTCTGAATCAGAGGACCCCAAAGTTTTATACCAACTTGTAGAACAAACCTATCAATCTAAAGGCAAGAACGCTCCCTACTCATTCGAAGCACTTCAAACTCTTGACCAAAAATGTAAGGAAAAGGAAAGCAGAAAAATATTATTGGCAAAAGACGGCAACAATAATGTTCATTCTGCCATTTATTTGGTATGGGACAAAACCTCTTACTATTACCTAATCTCAGGAACTAACACCTCTTTCAAAGGAAGTAATGCTAATTCGCTATTAATTTGGCATGCCATTCAGGAAGCTATATCTGTTGGAAAAACTTTTGATTTCGAAGGCAGTATGGTACAGTCAATTGAACGCTACTTTAGGTCATTTGGAGCAAATCAAAAGCCATACTTTAACCTAAAACATTCGAAGCCCAAATGGCTTAAACTTTACTTTTTCCTCAAAAACTTAAAATAACCATTGGGCATAGTAAGGCGTCATAGCATCAGGTTTTCCATTATTTATTATTTAGGAATAATTTTAGGGTATATCAATACCATTTTATTATTTCCAAACTTTCTTGAGGCTGACCAGTTCGGGTTAACACGGATGCTGCTATCAGTAACAATCGTCATTTCCCAATTTGCCCAGTTAGGTACGCAAAATATGATTATTAGATACCATCCCTTCTTTGGTAAGAAAATATTAGGGGTAGGTATTATCATCTGTTCATTAGGCCTGTTTGTCACCCTATCTTTAATTGTAGTTTTCCAGCAGTCTATATTGGAAATATACAATGAAAAATCCCCTCTATTTTTGGAGTTTTTTCATTTGCTGATTCCTTTCAGCATTACAATGGTGTTTTTTAACTTGTTTGATACATACCTTAGAACATTATATAAAAACATTTTTTCAACATTCCTCTCTTCTGTACTCGTTAGAGTTGTATGGTCAGCACTGATCTTACTCTATTATTATGAGTATTTATCATTTGAACAGTTTATATTATTCTACGCCTATGCCTACTCAATAATAACCATCCTATCCCTTATTTATATCAAACTAATCGGACAACTCACCCTAACTATTCACTTTAATAAAGATGAATATGGTCATTTTAAGGAAATTCGAAGTTTCAGTGCTTTCACAATACTTAGTGGTCTTTCCGTTTTTTTAATCAACAAAGTAGATATTTTAATGCTTGGCAGTATTGAAGGTCTTGAAACTGTAGGCATTTACGCCATAGCTTCGTACATGGCAGCTGTCATTGTAGTTCCTGGAAGTGCCATTGCAAGAACTGCCCAGAGCATTGTTGCCAATGCTTTTAAACAAGAAAACTACCTCATTATTGATAATGTATATAAAAAATCGGCATTACACCAGCTAATTTTGTCTGCAGCTGCATACATACTCATTACTCTCAATTATTTAAACCTTATGTATTTTTTACCGGAGGAATATCATAGTAGTTTTACAATATTTTTCTACTTAGGTTTTTCAAAAATAGTTGATACTGGTTTGGGCATTAATGGTATTATTTTAATCAACTCTAAATACTATAAAACTGACACAATCTTTTCTGTAGTTCTTCTGATACTTACAGTAATTACAAATTTGATATTCATACCGCTACTAGGAGGCGAAGGAGCAGCCATCGCTACCATGTTATCACTTATCATATATAATCTGCTAAAATATTCTTTCCTCAAGATAAAGATGAGCCTGGATCCTTTTACTCCCAAAACCATAGTAGCAATTACAATTTGCTTACTAAGTTTTATAATACCTTATTTCATCCCTGTATTTAATAATATTTTTGTGGATTCACTTATTCGCTCCTCCTTAATGGTAAGTATTTTCGTTCCTCTGATATATTTCACAAAAATATCAACGGATATAAACGAACTAATAGACCAGGGAATTAGATTGTTAAAGCCAAATAAATAGCCATGTTGACAGTTTATACTCCCGAAGTGTTCAATGCTGAAAAATTGTATATCTTCGATATACTGTTTTCGGAGTATTTAGGGGTTGACTTCGACATCAAAGCAAATATTAGTACCCATGACTATATTATCGAAATCAACAATTCGAAAATATACATTGAAGATCATTTCTTCAGTAAATGCACCGAACCTGATGGCTATTTAACTCCAGAGCTTATTCCTTCAAAAGTTGAGCACTACTCTAACGAACATTTCGATGTTAAAAATCTCCCCGTAATATATGGCATCCCAAACGTTGAAACAAATGAAAATAAAATAAAATGCCAGATAGACTTCTTTGCCAGCTGCTTTTACATGTTAACGCGCTGGGAAGAATATGTTATAAGTCATCGAGATCAGCATAACAGATTTGAAGCGCAGAACTCATTAGCTTACAAAAACGACTTTCTTGACAGACCTATTGTAAATGAGTACGTAGTTTTTTTTAAAAAACTACTCCTTCACCTTGCTCCCAAACTTACCTTTAAGAAGTGGAAATTTACATGCATCCCTACTCACGATATTGATCACATCCAGAAATGGGGTAATATAACCAGCATACGTAAAAAGTTAGCCCATGATTTTATTACACAAAAGAGGCCTCTGGTAGGACTAAAAAATGCACTAAATGCCCTATTGGTCAAGTCTAATATAAAAAAGGATCCATACCAAACCTTCTCTTACATAACAGAGCTATCCCAGCAACATAACCTTACATCACACTTCTATTTTTTATGTGGTGGAACCAGCGTTTTCGACAATAATTACAACATTGAAGAAGCAAAACCTATTATTCAATATTTACTATCCCAGCATCAGGTAGTTGGTTTCCATCCCAGCTATAGTAGCTACAAAAATAATGACCAATGGCATACAGAAAAGTGTCATCTGCAAGAGGTCGCTGGGCTAAAAGTAATAGAAGGCCGTCAGCACTATTTAAGGTTTGAAGCCCCCACTACATGGCGAACATGGGAAATGGAAGGCATGGAAACTGATTCAACCGTTGGCTATTCTGATATTCCTGGATTCAGATGTGGAACCTGTTACCCTTTCTCAGTATTTGATTTTATCGAAAGAAAAAAGCTTAACCTAAGAGAAAACCCCTTAATACTGATGGAAACAACTTTGATATCATATATGAAGTTGTCACCTGAAAAAGCTAATGAAATTGCAAAGAAATTATATTTCACTGTAAAAAAGTATAACGGTAACTTTACGTTTTTATGGCACAATAGCGCTATACATACTGTAGAAGATAAACCATATCTTCACATATATGAAAATATAATAAAAGGATTCCCCAAGAATGGAGAGTAAGAAAAGAGTACTAATACTGGCTTTTAGCCGGTTAAAATATGATGCAAGAGTA
Source organism: Fulvivirga marina (assembly GCF_016775155.1). GTDB lineage: Bacteria > Bacteroidota > Bacteroidia > Cytophagales > Cyclobacteriaceae > Fulvivirga > Fulvivirga marina. Next base: position 48,166 of record NZ_JAEUGD010000061.1, read on the forward strand.
ACACGTCAGATTCAGTTTCTTAAAGATGATTATGATGTAGATGTATTTTGTTTTTCTAAAACGGATATAGCAGGGGTCAACTTCTACGAAGTAAGACAAACTCCACTTACACTTTTACGAAAGATCTTTGCTGCATTTTTCCTTATCACAAGGCAATACAAACCTGCCTATTGGATTTTACACAATTACAAAGATCATATTCCCCAGTTGAAATCGAATAATTATGACTTGATAGTAGCTAACGATGTAGAAACCTTACACCTTGCTTTCTCCGTGGCTGGCAAGACTAAAGTGTTATTTGATGCTCATGAATATGCACCCAAGCATTTTGAAGATAAGCTTTGGTTCAGGTTATTCTTTCAAGGGTTTAACACTTATTTTTGTCGGTTTTATATCCCCAAAGCAGCAGCCATGACTACGGTTTGTGATGGATTAGCTAAAGAATACGAAAGAAATTTCAAGGTAAAACCAACTATTATCACAAATGCGCCCAAATACCATGACACACAAATAAGAAAAACAGACCCAAATGAAATAAAAATAATTCATATGGGTGTAGCAAATTTTTCAAGAAAACTCGAAAACATGATTGAAGTTGTCGATCTCCTTGGACACCCTTATTCACTCGATTTGATGCTATTGGTTCCCGGGTATGCTTCAGCTCAGACAAAAGCCTATACAGATACCTTAAAGCAGAAAGTAAAAGAAAACCCCAGAGTCAACATCATTGATCCGGTAGACAGCAAAGACGTTGTGGATAAAATTAAGACCTACGACATAGGAATGTTTTTACTTGAGCCTGTAAACTTTAACTATACCTTTGCTCTTCCAAACAAACTATTTGAATTTATTCAAGCCCGCTTAGCTGTTGCGATCGGCCCTTCGGTGGAAATGGCCAAAGTGGTCAAGAAATATCAATGTGGAATAGTTTCAGCTGACTTTACCCCAAAAGCACTGGCTAATGAACTGAAACAGCTAACCACCCAAGATATTGATACCATGAAAGCAAACTGCTCCAATGCAGCAATGGACTTATCTGCGGAAAAAAATGCTGAAGTTTTAAAGAGTATATGTAAAGGAATAATCAATTGATTATTCCTTTACATTACTTATTTTAATCTATTTAAAAATGGGTGTCCCATATCTCTCGGTGACTGCACTTGGGCACCTCTTAACTCGTGCACAACCTCAATACTAGGGCGAGCCTCTTCCAATCCAAAACCATTCCCTTTTAACACTTCCTCGTAGCTCTTTATATGCAGATCTGTAAAACCTCCACTAAACTCTATTTCCTCTCCATCTACTGTTATGGAGCGGTAAGTCCTCTTACCTTCTGCCTTTATCTGCTCTGAAAGGTGATCATAGTTAATGCTCAAAAACCATCTAACATTGGCATTTTCAAGCTCAAGGTACCCTGACATAGCATCTTTGCCGGAATAATGCAGAATATTGCTCTTAACTCCTCCAAAGATCCAGCTTAGCATATCAAAAAAATGGATACCTATATTAGTTGCCACACCACCTGATTTGCTAATATCACCCTTCCAGCTATAGTGATACCAATTACCTCGGGAAGTAATATAAGAAAGGTCTATATCATACTTTTTGCCAGGATTTGCCTCAACCTTTTTCTTTAATTCTATTATGTCCTTATGCAATCTCAATTGCAGGATATTGTAAACTTTACGCCCAGTCTCTTTTTCTATATGCTTAAGAGCATCCAGGTTCCATGGGTTGAGTACCAGTGGCTTTTCACAGATAGCATCAGCACCTCTTCTTAATGCCGACCTGATATGTGCATCATGTAAATAGTTTGGTGTACATATTGAGAAGTAATCAATATCCTGACCTTTATACTTTAACTTTTCCAAATGCCTGTCGAATCTTTCAAACTCTGTGAAAAAATCAGCATTTGGAAAATAGCTATCCATGATCCCTACACTGTCAAATTTATCATAGGCCGCTATCAGATTGTTTCCTGTCGCTTTAATCGCTTCCAGATGTCTGGGCGCTATATAACCCGCTACTCCTAATAGTGCAAAATTCTTCATTTATGAAATTTTAGTTACTTGGTTATTATCCAATTTATACCGTTCTCCACTTTCCGGGCAAGTAGCCTGACCATTACTATCAAAATTCAACTTATGCCCATACTCGCTAATCCAGCCCTTTTGTCTTGACGGATTACCTACCACTAAAGCATATGGAGGCACTTCTTTAGTAACTACGGCTCCGGCACCAATAAAGGCATATCGTCCGATTTTATTCCCGCAAACTATGGTAGCATTGGCTCCTATTGAGGCTCCTTTCTCAACAGTTGTCTTCAAATAATCACCTCTCCTGTTTATAGCGCTCCTGGGATTAATTACATTAGTAAAAACCATTGATGGGCCAAGAAATACGTCATCCTCACAAGTTACACCTGTATAGATGGATACATTATTCTGAACCTTAACGTTGTTACCCAAAACTACATCAGGGGAAACTACAACATTCTGCCCTATATTACATCCTTTACCAATAACACAATTCGGCATGATGTGCGAGAAATGCCAAATTTTTGTCCCTTCCCCAATATCACAGCCTTCATCAATAACTGCAGTCTCGTGAGCAAAAAAATCTTTATCTTTCATTTATATTTTCTTTGTTAAATGACAACTTCAAAAGTCTTTTTTAAAAGCTTTTTATTTTATCAATAATAATATCCTGTATCTCATGGTCCATTTCTGTATGAATTGGCAATGATATCACCGTTTTCGATAAGGCTTCAGCTACAGAAAATGATTCAGACGACAGATGTTTGTACGCTTTTTGATGATGTAAAGGTACCGGGTAGTATATCATGGAAGGAATACCATGATCAGCAAGGTATTTTTTAAACTCATCTCTATCAATTCCTTCCGTTGTTAAGGTATACTGATGATAAACATGAGTTGAGTTAGAAGCCACATAAGGTGTATTTAAGAATTCTACCTCTGACAGCTTTTCATTGTAATAACTTGCTGCCTGCTGTCTTTTCAGGGTATAATCATTCAGATACTTAAGTTTCACATTAAGTATAGCAGCCTGCATAGTATCTAGTCTTGAATTAACTCCAATCACATCATGATGATACTTTTTTTGCTGTCCATGATTAGCAATCATTCGACTTTTTTCGGTTAATGAAGCATCATTGATCATTAATGCCCCTCCATCACCAAAACATCCCAGATTTTTTGAAGGAAAAAAAGAGGTAGTTCCAATGTCCCCCATCGTTCCGGCTTGCTTAACCGTACCATCTGAAAATGTATATAATGCACCAAGAGCCTGTGCGGTATCTTCTATAACTTTTAACTCATATTTTTTTGAGATCTTCAATAACGCTTCCATATCGGCACACTGTCCATAAAGATGTACAGGTACTATGGCTACGGTTTTATCCGTTATTTTTGATTCAATTTGGGTTGTATCAATATTAAAGGTATGCGGATCTACATCCACAAACACAGGCTTCAGCCCTAAGAGCACTATTACCTCCGCAGTAGCAACATACGTATGCACAGGAAGAATCACTTCATCACCTGCCTTAAAATCCAGCGCCATCATGGCAATCTGCAACGCATCCGTACCATTACCACAAGATACGACATGTTCAACTGAACAAAACTCGGCTAACTTCGTTTCAAAATTTTTAACTGCTGGTCCCTTTATGAATGCAGAGCTATCCATTACTTCCTGAATAGCCTCATTTACTTCATCCTTAATCTTAAAATACTGACCATACAAATCAACCATTTGTATGTTTTTTTCCTTTGAATTCATACCACAAATTAACTATAAATAACTCTCAAAAGCATGTTAGTTTATACCCTTTTGGAAACTAATGAGGTTTTGTATTACCAACTTTATTTCTGCATCAGTTAGCTCAGGAAATACAGGTAAAGACAAAACCGAATCAGCCACCTTTGAAGCTACCGGAAACTGCTCATTCCTAATATTCATAAACCGATAAGCTTCACATTGATGAATAGCCTTAGGATAATGAATGGCAACGCCAATATCACGTTTTTGCAAAAAATCAAATAGTTCATGTCGCTGCTGATACTGAATAGCATATATATGATAAACGTGTTTTGCTCCTGCAAATTCTCCAGGTAAACCATACCCCAGTTCTGCAAAATGTTGATTGTATTCAGTAGCAATCTGTCTTCTTCGTTCATTCCACTGTTCCAAATATTTCAACTTCACATCCAACACTGCTGCCTGCAAAACATCCATTCTACTATTACGCCCGACAATGATATGCTCGTTTTTTGCTTCTTGTCCGTGATTTGCCAATAAGCGGATTTTATCAGCAAGCTGAGCGTTATTTGTTATTAAAGCACCCCCATCTCCAAATGCTCCTAAATTTTTTGTTGGATAAAAACTAAATGTACCAACATCACCAAAACTGCCAACAGACTTACCATCCAGCTTAGCACCGTGTGCCTGCGCGCAGTCTTCAATCACTTTAATATCATACTTCCTGGCTATTGCCAGTATTTCATTCATTCGACAAGGTAGCCCATAAAGATGCGTGGCTATTATAGCTTTGGTTCGTTTAGATATAGCCTGCTCCAGTTTATCCGGATCTAACGTAAAGTCACTTTCAAGTATATCTACAAATTTTATATTGGCACCAACAATAGAAACAACCTCTGCATTGCCAAAGAAGGTAAAAGCAGGAATAATGACCTCGTCTCCGGGTCCTATGCCCAAAGCCCTTAATGCCAATTCAAGCGCATCTGTACCATTACCGCAAGAGACACAATACTCTACCTGCGTACTTCTTGCAAAATTCCGTTCAAAACTTATGACTACCTCCCCCCCTATCAACACACCCTTCTCAAATGCTTCCGCCCAAGCTCGGTCAACTTCCTTTTTAACTAGTTGATATTGTCGTTTTATATCAAAAAAGGGGACGGATAATCTACTCATAATTCTCCAGATCAATCTTGCATTTAGGAATCACTAAAGCCATACATCAGGCCCCCATATTATTTAATATCTTCGCCAGCCCCTCTGTAAGCTTGCTTCGCGAATAACAAGCAATCTCCTCGCTTGTATTTATTTCCAAAGCATTCTGTTGGTGTAAAACATAATAGTTTCTAATGTATGATTTTATAGCCTCAACATCATCAAATTCAGCAATATTACCCGCATTACAGTTTCTTAATGCTTCACTCAGATCTCCATCTGTAGGGCCTATAGCCAATATGGGCCTACCTGAAGCCAGGTATTCAAAAAATTTACCCGGTAACGTACCCTGATCATTTTGTGAATTAAGTGTAATAAGAAGAAGAACAGCGGTTTGCTGATATAGTTTCAGTACCTGTTCGTGTGGGATATACGAAACAAATGAAATAACATTTTTTAGCAAGGGATCTTCCTGTACCTCATGCTTTAGCGCTTGATTAATACTGCCAATGAATTCAACCTGCAGTTTAAGGCCTTCCGATGTTAACTGTTTTACTGCGGTCAAAAAAGACTGAGGCCTTACTTCATCAATAAGTCCAATATGGCGAATAATGAATTCTTCAGGTTTTCTTCTTTCTATATTTTGAAAATCAGCATCATCAAAGCCGTTGGTAATTACTTTTACCTCTCTGTTTCCTAATTCGGATATTTCCTTAGCGCAATACTTGCTAACAGTGGTTACAACATCAGCATATTTTAGCACTTTGCTTTCCAGTTTTCTATGACGCTTTCTAACCCAACTGGTTAAATAAAAATTATCAAACAAGCTCCACGTACTCCAGGGATCCCTAAAATCAGCCAGCCATTTAACTCCCGTCCTGTGCTTTAATTGTAAGCCAATCAGATGCATACTATGAGGTGGTCCTGTTGTAACAATTACATCTATATTATTGGTTGAAACAAAATCCTGCAATACCTTAACCGCTGGTTTTACCCAAAAAACACGAGGATCGGGTATGAATAAATTTCCCCTTAACCAAAGTACCATTTTTGTTAAAAGTCCTTTATCCTTTTTCTTGACCAGATCACTCTGTTTGCTATTTTTATTTTTTATCTTATTAACAAAAACGTATGGTTCCCAAATGGGTAATTTAACCACCTCTATATCCTTGGATACATCAGCTACCAAACTGGCATCCTCCACTTCAAAGGAAGGGTTTTCAGGGGTAAAAATGACAGGTTCCCACCCATGCTGAGGTAAATATTTCGCAAACTTCAACCACCGTTGCACTCCGCTTCCTCCACTGGGTGGCCAATAATATGTGATAATTAGAACTTTCTTCATTGCTGCAAATATAACAGGTCATAGCACATGAACCTTTAATATTCACAAAACCTGCTTATTAATGCCCGAGGTGACATCAGCTTTTTATTGAAATGACCGCCAAAGAAAAGAACAAGGAGAGCAACAATATCAAGGCTTATTATGGAAATCATATATTTTATTTTTATACCATCGCAACCTTTGGCAAAAATCAGTTGTCTTAATAATAATAGGGTTCCTGATGCGTTTGTTCAATAACGAACAGTCATAAAGTTCATAATCGGTCAGTGAATATCTTTAAAATGTGATTTTTCCCAAAACTTTGGGATGGTCTTGATTTTGCTAATTCATTGAGGGGGTAAAGAACTTGCCGTCATTTAAAATTCTCTTTGTAAATCATGGAGATTACCATAAATAAAGCCGACCATGAAATGGCTAAATAAAAAAACGTTGACCGTTATAATAGGTTTGATAGTAGCAATCATTATCTTGATGAGTTCAAACCTGAGGGCTGTACCAAACCTAAAAGAAGCGGAACAGCAATCATTTTTTCGACCTTTGCATTTTCAACAAATATCTCTTAGCAGGATTATTAATTTTTTATGAATCGCAAATACCTAAACATGTACAAATTTCTATTAACACTTATTTGCTTATTCCCATTTTTTATCAACGCTCAAGATGATGTATATAACCTTGACAAAACCTATGAAATTGCCTCCAATGGGCTGATAAGGTTGACCAGCAGCGATGCTAAAGTATACATTACCAGTACCAACCGCACTAATGCCCGTGTAAAAGTTTACAGAAACTTGAAAGGCTCCTTAAGCTTGGGGCTGAGCAGTTTCGCTATGGATATAAAAACAGGCAATGGCAGTCTGATCATTACCGAAAAATATAGCGGAAGCAGAATAAACCTCATGGGATCATCGGGCGAGGAGTATAAAATTGAAATAGAAGCACCAAAAAATGTAAGGTTAGATATTCACGGAGATGGAGATAAGTACAAAATCTCCAATATAGATGGATCAATTGAGATGTACCTAGATGATGCAGATGCCGATCTAAAAAACTGTAATGGCAAAGATTTCAGATTCACTTTTTATGATAGTGATATCCGTCTGGACAAAGGAGCCGGCAGTCTGTTTGTAAAGGCCAATGACGGTGACTTGCAAATATCTGAAGGGAAATTTGATAAAGTTAATGCGACAATTGAGGATGGTGATCTGGTAATGACCAATGCACTTGCAAATAGTGGTGAGTATTTTTATGACATAGATGATGGCAATCTAATTCTGAATTTCACGGAAGGAGGTGCAAACATTGACATTACTCATGAAGACACCCAGATCAATGCCTCTGAAGACTTTACTCCCATCCAAAAGAATGAAAACCGCACCAGACTTGCTTTTAAGACCAGCAATGCCAGTGTAAAAATAAGGGCCGAAGATTCCATGGTAAGCATGACATCTACCAAATGATGTTTTAGAAGTTCAACGTTCGTTCAAATAGCAGGCACAAGCACTATTACATGCCTGCTGTTTTACTGTATTCAGAATGACTAATAGGTCTCAACTAAAATCACTGCAAACAGAGACTTGATATTAACTTTCTTCCCGTCCAGCTGATTCAGCCTCTTCAAAACTACCTTTGTGCAAAATAACTTCTCTTTCCCCTTCGGTGAGGCGCAAATCCCCTATATACTTTTGAGGGGTAGGACGGTTTAGTGACATAAAAAATAAAAGAAGCACATAAAATAAAACAAAAACAGCAGAAGTAGTTAAGTAAAGACCAACCACAAAGATCACCGAACCTAGCTCAATAAGCCCATATAACTTCAGGCTTGCAATATAATAGGCCTCTAACTTGTAGCGCAGAGCCCCTTTCAAGTTAACAGTCTTCAATTCTTTTTTAAACATAAAATACCCACCAACAACTGCAGCTACTCCAAGCACTGGCAATAAATAAGTAAGGATAAAAACTATTGCATTATTATCAAGCGCTGGCTGCAGTTCCCGGTGCCTCAACTCTAAAAACAAATACACAAAGGCCGCAAGCGGCAAAGCAAGCATCGCATGGAAAACGAAACCTAGCTTATTGTGAAAACTTTCAGGACTTTTAAATGACATTTAGATAAATTTTGCGGTCAAAACTAATAAATTACTTCCTTCAAAAACAATATTCACTATTTTTGTGAAGATGGTGGGAGCAGAAAATTTAAGTAGAAAAGAACAAGTAATCAGAACAGCCTCAGAGCTTTTCAAACAAAAGGGATATTCCGCCACCTCCATGCGTGATCTTGCACAAGCGCTAGGAATTGAGGCAGCCAGTCTTTATTCACATATCAAATCTAAAGAAGAGATTCTTCAGGCGTTGTGCTTCGAAATGGCAAAAAGGTTTCAGCGATCACTCAGGGAAGTTGAAGGCGCAGATATCTCCTACAGTGAAAGGCTACGCAGAGGAATAACCGGACACATCCATGTGATGGCGAAAGAGCTGACAGCCTCAGCCGTGTTTATGAATGAACACCGACACCTAAGCCAGCCTTACTTGCGTGATTTTCTTTTAATGAGAATCAATTATATCAATAGGTTTAAAAAAATAATTGAAGGAGGCATAAAAGCAGGAGAGTTCAAAGCTGTTGATACCAAACTGGCTGTTATGACCCTTTTCTCATCGCTGAACTGGATGCCCCACTGGTATGACCCTTCAGGAATCATCGACCCTAGTGAGCTAGGAAACCAGTTAGCAGGTATGCTTATTGAAGGTTTAAAAACCAAATAATTGATTATTTTGTTGTAAACTTGAAAAGAATTAAACCCCTAATATTATGTACGGAGGCGGAAACACATTTGAATCAGCCAAATTTGAAGGTTTAGAGAATGAAGACCCTCAAAAGCTTGCTGAATTTGAAGCCCGAATAGAAAGAGGTGAAAAGATCGAACCCAACGACTGGATGCCTCAAATGTATAAAAAACAACTCATCCGAATGATCGAACAGCATGCACATAGTGAGATCATCGGAGCTTTACCCGAAGGTACCTGGATAACAAGGGCTCCCGGCTTTAAAAGAAAGCTTGCTCTTATGGCAAAAGTTCAGGACGAAGTGGGCCATGCACAATTACTATATAGTGCTGCTGAAACTTTAGGCAAGTCTCGAGAGCAAATGATTGATGACCTGATTGAAGGAAAATCAAAATACTCTAATATATTCAATTACCCTGCCTTTACATGGGCAGACTCATGTTTCATATCATGGTTGGTTGATGCAGGTGCCATTGTTAACCAATTAGCAAATGCCAGAGGCAGCTATGGCCCATATTGCAGAGCACTGGATAGAATCTGCGCCGAAGAATCATTTCACCTCAAGTACGGTCACCACTGCGTAATACATATGGCTACCGGCACTCCTAAGCAGAGACAAATGATGCAGGAAGCGATTGACAGATGGTGGGGACCTATGATGCACTTCTTCGGACCTCCTGATAAAGTATCTGTACATACAGAAGTACTCATGAAATGGAAAGTAAAAATGGCATCCAATGATGAGTGTAGAAACCAGTTTCTTGACATGTATGTGCCTAAAATATGGGAATTGGGATTCACCATTCCTGATCCTAATCTAAAAAAGAACCCTGAAACGAAGAAATGGGAATACACTGAACCGGATTGGGATGAATTTAAACGAGTAATCAATGGTGATGGCCCCTGCAACGCAGAACGCCTGGCGGTAAGAAGAGTGGCTGAAGAAAGAGGCAAATGGGTACGTCAGGCATTACTGACCCCAAAAACAAAATATGTCACTCCGTTGGCATAACAAAAAACAAGGCTGCTATTAAGCAGCCTTTCTTATTACTAAAGGCTTGTAATCCTGCTACTTATCAAGCAGGCATGTTATCCTACATTTGGAATAACTATCATATCCCTTTAGGGTAAAACGAATTACCGTAAACGATTGCATAACATTATTTAAAATGACATCTTTGAAGCGTCATTTTTTGCTTGAAGAAAATAAATGGAATCACTAGACCCCAGAGTAAACAGACTCGACTTAAAAGGATTTCAGGGTAACCTTACGAGAAAAGCACCCTTGGATCAATTCGGAACTTTCGAAGTTTTTATTCAAATGAAAGAGGGCAAGCCTTATCAACATGAGGGTATTGTTCACGCACCAAATGAAGAGATGGCTTTCATTTTCGCAAAAGAACAATTTAGCAGAAGGTCTACCTGTTCAGGGCTATTCGTTGTAGAAACGAGAAATGTATTTGTAACTGATTTTACAGAAGGCGAAGACACTATTTACAACTATATTTCTGATGAATTCCCAAAAGAAGGTGATAAAGAAGAATATGAGTTCTTCCACCTGATGAAAAGAGGAAAACAACACCAGCATGTAGGCTCCGTTGAGGCCAGAACCCCTCAGGAAGCATTGGCACTTGCTAAGCCTGCTTTCATTAATGAAAAGCCTGTATTCAACGCCTGGGTTGTCAAAACCAGTGACATTTTATTCACATCTGAGGAAGATAAACATATCTGGGATACCTTACCTGAAAAGAAATTCAGGGATGCTTCTGATTACAAAGCTTCAGATAAAATTAAAGCCTTTAAAGAGCGTAACGCTGGTTAATTTTTAAGATCATGAACGAGACTGCACTAAAAGAACTTTTATATAAAATGGCTGACGATCAACTTATCATTGGCCACAGGAACTCTGAATGGACCGGAATGGGACCATTGCTGGAAGAAGATATTGCATTTTCATCGATGGCTCAGGATAAAGTAGGACAAAGCCATGCATTATACCAGATGTTACATAGCCTAGGAGAGAGCGAGCCAGATACTGTTGCTTTCACCAGAAATGCAGAACAGTTCCATAACTGTACACTGACAGAACTTCCAAATGGAGAATATGACTTTAGCCTGATCAGGCATTTCCTTTTTGATACCGCCGAGGCAATACGCTTTGAACTGCTAACTGAGTCAAGCTACGCTCCTTTGGCACAACTGGCAAAAAAAATACAAGGCGAGATCAGATACCATACCATGCATGCTAATGCATGGATAAAGCAATTAGGTTCAGCAACTGAGGAAAGTGTTAACAGACTTCAAACTTCGCTTGAGAAAGCGCTACCTTATGCCCTGGGCATTTTTGAACCATCTCCTTATGAACAGGAGCTAATAGCTGAAGGCATATTTGCAGGAGAAGAGGTTTTGAAAGAAAAATGGATCAGCCGAATTACAGAGATATTATCTCAAACCAGTCTTCAATTACCTGATTTAAGCACTTTAAAGCCTGAATTTGGAGGGAGAACAGGGCAGCATACAGAGCATTTGCAACCTCTTGTTGAAGAAATGTCAGAAGTATTTAGAATAGATCCGGGTGCAGAGTGGTAACTTTGAACTTCAATAGCACGCTTACTGTTAAGGTTTTGAATGCAAATTACTGAAGAACAAATATTAGAATGGCTTGATGCTGTAAAAGATCCTGAAATACCAGTACTATCGCTGGTTGACTTGGGAGTGATCACCGATATTGACATCGACGATCATCGTGTACGAGTCACAATGACACCCACATTTGTAGGGTGCCCGGCCATTGATTACATGAAGCAGGATATTACTGATGTCCTTAACAGCTATGGTATTGATCATGTAGATGTTGAGGTCTCTTTTGAAAAGTCATGGAACTCTAATATGATTACAGATAAAGGCCGAAAAGCACTCAAAGACTTCGGTCTTGCCCCTCCCCCAAAACATAATCTCATCGTAGATATTGATATACTTGAGAACATTGAATGTCCAAATTGTGGAAGTACTAACACAGTGCTAAATACTCCCTTTGGGCCTACAGCATGCCGTTCTATCCATCATTGCAATGACTGTAAAGAGACTTTCGAGCAATTTAAGCCCGTTTAGCATCTAATTCTAAAACTTAACCTCCTTATACAGCAAAGCCCCTGAACAAAAGTCCAGAGGCCTCTACCTAAACAAAATATACAAAATCAATTAAAGCTCACTTCCTTTATGTCTTCCCACTTCACATAGATTGGATCATTACCTCCTTTAAAAACCAACACCCCAGTATTGTGGTCAGATACATCCTGCCGTTCTCCTAAAAGTATCTTTTCACCATTCTTAAGTTCCACATTGCTGTAGTCGTAGTTCTTCGGCATTATTTTTTTAATATTACCGAAGGGTATGAAGTATTCTAAGTGGTTATCCTTGCCCTGAAGCATCTCATAACTATACTCTTCATCCAGGTCGTAAACTATTTTTCCTTTTATGGTTTCTCCACCCGTTGTAACCACAAGGCCCTCTAACTGCCTTTGGCCTTTAAAATCAATATATTTTTTCAGAGGGAATGATGGTTTGCTCAGAAATTCCACCTTCTTAAACTCCTTCCATGGTATATCCACGCGCCCCAATTTCTCGGTAGTTACTACGATCCCACGGTTTTCAGAATTCACATCATTGGTACCTCTTAAATCCATATCACGACCTGACTTTAGCTCTATCCGACTGCTATTATAGCCTTCTCTTTCTATGGATGAAATATTACCAAATTCTATTGATAACTCACCATCCTCTGTATCACCATCAAGCTTATCTGTAGAAAGACGCTCATCATGATCCCATTGAATATAACCGGTAAATGTACCTTCATATGTCTCGACCACCCCAAACAATGGCTCCCCAAATGCCGATGCTGACTTCCCATTACCTTCTCCAAACTCTATAATTTCGATTCTTCCCCAACTAATGGAGATCTCACCAAGTTCCGCATCAATAATCTTTACATCAGTGCCGACATCATTGTACCCCTCTCCTTTTATTTCCTTCTTCGTTCCGTTTTGGAACGTCACTTCTACCTTGTTTCGGTTAAAGGGCTTGATTGTTTTTATCTCTCCAAACTGACAAACCAACTGATGGGTGTGATCATATTCATCCATACGATAACTGATACTACTGGCTATCCAGTTAACAAAACCTTCCCCAAAACTTTGATGCCGCTCTTCCAACTCTCGACGCTGATCTCTGGTAAGGTATTGTAGGTTGTCATTTTCTTCTTTTGAACTATTAAAAATATCTGTCCAAAAGACTTCTTCTTTTCCCCACCGCAAGGGACCTTCAAATGTTTTACCGTCTATGGTTACAATCTTCCCATAGATATATCCCCCATTTTGAGCATGAACCGGTGAAGTAGCAAAGTTTGTAAGAAAAATGAGAGTGAATAAATAAAAAAACTGTTTCATAGTAATTTTGAGTTTTGACCTTGAAAGTAATTTGACCTTTTATTGTTTTTGACCTTATACTTCAAATGTCGTTACTCGCATACATTATAAAAAGGAGATAAGGATGAGGCGGTATATTACATCCCTCAATCGGGATATGTCAGGACCAATCCGACGCCATGATTTCCACACAAACACTAATAAGCATTTATTTAAGACTTCTTACTGGTCCAGCCAGAGTTTAAATTCCGGAGTCTTTTCAGAACTAATAATTACTTCATCATCAGCCTCCGGCGTAAGGTTGATCTTTATTCTACCCTTAAAATATGGGTATATCTCACTAATAGAATCAAATTTTACCACATACTTCCTATTGGCTCTGAAGAAAATCTTTGGATCCAACTGTTGGTCAATGGACTCCAGTGGGTGGTCATAGGGGTATTTCCTATCATCATTAGTAACAATGTAAGTTAACTTATTCTGACTATAGAAGTACGCAATTTTTTCAACTGGTACCGCTAATATTTTATTGCCGCTCCGGATCATAAATCTCATTTTATATTCCTTCTCACGGCTCTCAATCATCTTCCGTAACTGTTCGTACGGTATTGCCTGAGTCGGTCCTGATAACTTTTTAAACTTATCAATGCTGGCTTGCAGTCGCTCTTTATTAACCGGCTTCAGCAAATAATCAATGCTATTGGTTTCAAATGCCTTTACAGCATACTGATCATAGGCAGTTGTAAAAATTACCGGTTTATCTACCTGTACCTGTCTGAATATTTCAAAACTCAGTCCGTCTAACAACCGGATGTCGCTTATAATCAAATCCGGATGTTCATTTTGTTCAAGCCAATCCACAGCATCCTCTACAGACTTCAAAACACCGACAACATTCAGTTGATCATCTACCTCCTGAAGCAGGTTTTGCAATTTATCTGCTGCTAAAGTTTCATCTTCAAAAATAAGAACTGTCATTTCAATCTATATTTTCAGCTATGCTATACATTTTCCACCTCCAGTAACGGTACCCTTACCTCAAAGCTGTTGTCTCCACTTAGCACCTTCACTTCCTGATTTGTAAAGTAAGCATACCGCCTACGAATATTATCCAAACCACTGCGGGAGCTATCCTTTAGCTCTTCAGACCTCGGATATAGCGAATTCCTCACAATAAAATAATTATCATCGCTACTCTTAAGCAAGATATGCAAAGGTCTCTTTTCACTTATTATATTATGCTTAATGGCATTTTCCACCAGCATTTGCAATGTCATAGGTGGTATCATTTTCATCTTGTCCTTACTTTCGATATCCTCAGTAAAAACAATCATATCCTCAAACCTCGTTTTAAGCAGAGCAATATACGATTTGATAAAACTCAATTCCTCATCCAACAATATCAGGTCTTCATCTTTGGATCGCAATATAGTCCTATATACATCTGCAAAATTATCGAGAAAGTTTTTAGAGAGGTCTTTATCCTTGTCTATTAAAGAAGAAAGAATATTGAGATTATTGAAAAGAAAATGTGGATCGAGGTGATTCTTAAGAGACTCCAGCTGTGTCCTGATATTTTCTTTTTTGAACTTTTCAGCATTCAGTGCTGATTTCTTCCAATGCTGAAGAAAATGCAGGCTAAAATAAATTGAAAATACTGGAATAAACATGATCAACCCATAGACATTCATCACTATAAATTGCTCTCCGGTTGGAGGATTAGAGGTAAACATGGCCTTAAAAGTGAGGTATGCCAGGTTGATAATGATCAGAGAATATATAATACCCAGAAGAAGGTGGGTAAAGAATCGGCGATTTCCATAACTCAGCCATGGAAAATGTTTATCCAACTGAATGGTGATAAGCTTGTTTCCAAACCATAGCAGGACCAAAACTACCACAACCCAGGTCCCGGTAAAGTATAATGCAGAATCAATATCCATCTGCCATAAATAATAAATCAGTATGGCAAATAAAACCATACTGATCCCCCAGATACATATATTTTTTTGCTTTAACACCAAGATCGGACAAGCTGCATAAAAGTCTTAATCAAAAACTATTTCCATGATATTCTTCCAATCGATAAACTCTTGCTCTGTGCCTCCTTTTTTCAGGATCAGAATACCATCATTTTCATCAGATACATCTCGCATACCTCCAAGCAGCAGTGTTGTGCCATTTTTCAGTTCAACCAGCGAATAGTCGTAGTTTTTAGGTGTTACTTTCCTGATATTTCTGAAAGGTATATGATATTGAATCTCATCGTCCATCCCCTCCAGAATTTCCACATCCCATGATTCATCAATATCATAAATTATGATACCAGATACACTTTTCCCTTCATATAAATATACCGTACCATTAAGCTCTCTGGGCACTGGATAACTTTCATAGGGCAGCCCGCTATTTCTAGCCGTTGAAAATTCAACACTTTTAAATGCCTTCCAGGAAATCTCTATTTTCCCTGTCCCTTCAACCGAAACTATTACACCTCTGTTTCCCGAATCTACATCATTAGAATTGGTAAGGAAATAAGTGCTGCCTGATTTTAGCAAAACGTTGCTACCATTATTGTCCTTTTCTATTCGCTTAATATTTGAAAAGCTAATGGAAACCTGCCCGCTTCGAGCATCCCCATCCAATTTATCAACGCTTAATCGTTCATCATGATCCCACTGCACGAAGCCTGTAAAACTACCTTTACGAGCAGTTTCTACTGTCCCAAACAACGGATTACCCATAACAGCAGACAGCTTATCAGGACCCTGTTCAAATTCAATTTTAAGAAGTTTGTTCCAGGCGATGGTGACAAGACCTAACTCCTTATCCATAACTTTAATATCACCCCCAAGGTCATTATACCCTTCTCCTCCAATTTCAAGCTTCACTCCATTCTTAAGAATCAGGTTAACTCTGGAAGGGCCTGTTATTTCAACTATTTTAATATCTCCGAACCGGGAAACAAACTGATGAGATACTGAACTTCCCTTGTCGTCCCAAATGCTGGAAAGCCTCCAGTCAAAATCGAGCCAGGAAGTGTTTTCTTTTGTTTTTTTAGAAACATCCCCATAATTATTCCTATAAAGTTTGATACCATTGAAGAGGTCATTCCAAAAAGCCTCTTCTTTTCCCCATCGGATCTGCCCGTGATAGGTATTGCTTACAGTATAAACCTTACCGTAAATAAACCCTGCACCAGATTGTGCATTAGCCTTTGAAAAAACAATCAATAACGCAATCAACACACCAAAGAAGAACTGAATTACCCTTCCGTGCTTTCTCCACAAATCAGTATATTGCATATTGCTCATGTGGTAAAGAAATGATAAGCAAAGGTTAGAAAAAAGGTTTAGTCGCTCTAACAGGCAATATACAGACTGGAAAGGGATATAGGCAGACTGAACCAGCACAAGCGAGAAAAGAAATTAACCACCTATCTGTTTCACTCGGTAGCCCTCGTCTCTCAAAATATCAGAAGCCTTTTGCCTGAAGTCCCCTTGTATTAATATTTCGCCATCCTTTGCAGAACCTCCAACACCACATTTAGACTTCAACAGCTTACCCAGTTCCTTCAGGTCATCCTGACTTCCAACAAACCCGCTTATTAAGGTAACCTGCTTGCCACCACGAGCTTTTTTATCCAACTCTACCCTAAGGTTTTGATCCCCGGGAGGCAAGGTTTCATCCTCTTCTTCTCCTTCATAGTTGTACTCATAATCATCATTGGTAGAATACACTACGCCATCTCGGTTTTTCCACTTATTCTTTTTCGCCATTTCGTTCTATTTTTAAAAGTCAGGACAAGGGATTTGCATCACATTTTTTGGAGGTTTACGCGGATCACGGCTCGACCATGAGTATGAAACAGAAAGCTCATGTGCTCCTCCACTACCGGAACCTAACTTAGATATGGTGTAGTCATAGCTATAGCCAATATTAAAGACTTCGCCATTACCTCCTTTTTTCGTAAACCCAACCAATAAGACCACTGATTCATTATTATTGAACCCCTCCAGCTTCTTAAAGGGTAAACCCCGGTACCAAGTACCAAAGATCAAAGGTTCAAGTGTCAAGTAAAGACCTAAATCCAATTGATCAAACTCACCTTGCGTTTTATACTGAAAGGTTGGGGTCAAACTTCTCTCCTGAGGGCGCGCATACAGACCGCTACCCATGGTCCCGGAACTAAACATCAACTTCACACCACCATGTAGAGAAAGTTTTGTTGGTAACTCTTTAGGATCAGCACTTTCTTCAAAAGCCTGATTGGGCTTATTCAGGTGATGAGCCGCAACTCCAAGCCATGCATTTTTTGTATAGATCACACCACCAGCAGAAAGATCTAAGAAATTTTTACTGAGATTTCCGAACGTCTCCCCTGTTGGGTTTAATATTTCACCTGTATTTGGATCAAACTGATCCCCAAAAGTAAGATCGCTAAAATTAACATTCCTGTTAAAGAATGCAGCCTGCAAACCAGGCCTGAATGTCAGCCAATCTGTAATATAAAGCTGATATGCATACTGCAAACCTATACTCGTAGATTTTAAACCTGCCTGTCCTTCGGTATCACGCATCAACAGGAAGCCTACACCACTATTTTTATTTTCTATATAAGTATCAAAATAAGCTGATAAGGTAACAAAATTCGCCTCTATGGCTGGCCATTGATTACGGTAGTTCAACCCCACCCTAGGCTGCTGCATAGCACCTGCAAAGGCAGGGTTCAAATACAAAGGTGCAGCATAAAATTGAGAGAATTGTGGATCCTGAGCAGTTACCACAACAGGGGCAGCCAGCATCAATAGACAAAAAAGTATTAAAGATCTTCCCATGGAGATGTCCGATTTTTGCTTTGATAAGCAAAGTAGGAAATTAAACTAAAAATTTTTACAAGAACCAAAAATAAAGAAAGTTAGTGTTATAGCATAACGGCAATTTGCAGTTATTTGTATAAATTAGTATTGAATACTGTAAATAATAACATTACTCAATACAATCAGAGCTTACTTTTCTCAGTTATTAATTTTGAACTAATATAGATAGGAATGCCTTACTTTCATGGTCGCAGAGTTTGTCTACTCTTTTTTTTAATGGTTGGTGTTATTTTTCAGGCTTTGTCTCAAAATTACTCGGGAGTAAACTGGTATTTTGGAAGCAATTCTGAAGGCATACGCTTTGTCCGCCCCCAGTTGCGTGCAAAAAATGTCAGCACTCCTTTTGCACTGGGTACCGGTGGTAGCGCAGTAGCCTCTGACCCCATCACAGGTGAGGTTATTTTCACCACAGACGGCAACTTTGTATACGATGGTATGGATAGGGTTTTGCCCACAACACTTGGGGGTAACACGACCCTTAATCAAGGGGTTTCCATAGCACAAAACCCAGGTAATCGTGACCAGTTTTACATTTTCACTATTGATAATGGCACAGGGTTATTGGAGTTCACGGTATTCGATCTTACTCAGTACAGCGGCCCTCCGGGATTCCCTGCCCCTGCCGAAGGTGACTTGGTAGGTCTACCCGCCAATACAGGACTTCCTGCAACCCCCAGGTCATCAGGTATGATCATTATCCCTAATGATACCAGGGATGGCTTCTGGCTAATATCTCACCAAACAGGATCCACAAATTATGATGTACTTGAAATTGATGCTACAGGTGCTTTCTCTATTAATACTCAGTCTGTAGGCGCAATCACAAATGCAGTAAACTTATCTTTTAACCAGGCTACATCACAAATAGCAGTAGCTCCATCTGCACCAACACAAACCGTGGAGATACTATCTATTGACCAATCAACAGGCACACTATCACTGGTCACCAATATTCCAGGCACGAATGCGAGTACTTTAGGAATAGAAAATATTTACGATACCGAATGGTCAAACAATGGCGACTTCTTATACCTTTCCGGAAATTTTGAGACAGGTGTAGACTCATTAATGCAAGTAGATCTTACCCAGGCTGTCCTGACTCCCCGCCCGATTTTCACCTCCGATATGGTAAGAAGTTATGGTATTCAAATGGCTCCCGACAGTGCCATTTACCATCTATACGAGAATTCAGTAGGCTCAATACTGCTAGGGAAAATCAACGCTCCTGACACCCTTTTTACGCAGGTATTATATGATCCCAATACTTTCCGAAATGTAGACTTTGGCGGCAGACAATTTCCTGCATTTCTTCCTCAAATAAATCAGGATATTGATGCTGATTTCTCGTTTTCAGGTGTTTGTCAAAATTCTCCAACACTTTTTTACCCCACTATTACGCCAGACTCCGATAGTGTTCGATGGGACTTTGGTGATGGGGCCTCATCATCTCAATTAGCTCCTTCACACACCTACGCTGATGCAAATACTTTTGACGTTACGCTCACAGCCTTTTTGAATGGTGACTCTGTAGCGGTAACCAAACCGGTAACTATAACTGCCTTTGACATTCAAATATCCGTACGTACAGATACTACTTTTTGCCGTGAAGATTTTCCCCCTCCATACGGAACTAATGGGACCGCCAGCGTAGTGGCCCAAATCAGTGGCACCCCAACCAGCGTGATCTGGTCAAATGGCGATACTGGCAATACGCTTACACCTGACTCATCCGGCTACTATTATGTAATAGCTACAAACGCCTCCGGTTGTACAGCACACGCGGGAGTGACGGTAAATACTTACGGAGAAGATGAACAACGCGCGAATGTCTGGTATTTTGGCAACAATGCCGGAATTGACTTCAACCCGCTTCCTGACAATCCGGTTGCTCCAATTCCATTCGGGAATGCAAATATTTACAATGGAGGCAATCAACTTCAGGCTCCCGAAGGCTGTGCCATTTACTGCGACCGCAATGGTCAGCCTGTATTTTACACTGATGGATTAGATGTGTTTGACAGTGACGGTAATCAACTTACAGGAGCTACCCCTGCCGACAAACTCGGCGGAGACCCTACAGCAACTCAATCTGTTTTAATAGTGCCATTCCCCGGAGATGAAACCCTATTCTACATATTTACAACGGAAGAGGTGTATGGTACAGGGACATATGACCTCAAATATTCAGTGTTTGATTTAAAAGATGAAAGCAATGGCACTAAAGGTGCGCTGGTAAGGACAGCAGCAGGAGACCTGACCACCACCATTTCAACCGGCGTAACCGAAAGAATAACCGGAAATGATAGTTGGGTAATTGTTCATGACTTTGGAAATGATAATTTTAAAGCGTTCCCGATTTTAGGAGATGGCATTGGCAACCCTGTAGTCTCCAGTGTTGGATCTTCTCATGATACTGACAGAGAAAGTGAAGGCTACATGATATTAGGCCCGGGAGATATACTGGCTGTAGCCCTGTCTGAATCAGCCAACAACAACTATATTGAGCTCTTCAATTTTGCAGATAGTACAGGTGCTATCGATGAAATTACACAACTTGACTTTAACAACCCTGCCCCGATAAGTGCAGGTGTTGATGGTGTTACAGCCCCGTCCAGTGTAAATGGACAGGTTTATGGTATCGGTTTTAGCCCTGACGGGAGCAACCTTTTTGCAACACTTCAGGGAGCTTCTGAAAGTCATATATACTGGTGGCCTCTCGATTCCACAACTACTACAGCAAATACTACCGACCCTAGCTACATAAGGGACTCCGTGCGCTATGTATCGGGCTCTAACCTGACTCTTGGAGCTTTACAGGCCGGTCCTGACGGGGTTTTATATATTTCGCAAGAAGGACAAGGTTCTTTAGCCACTATTACAAACCCGGGACTGAACATAGGTGAGGTTCCTATTATTAACGGTTTTGGTCTGTCAGCTGGTACCACCAGTCAGCTTGGTCTACCCAATTTCATTCAAAATATAGGCTCTCCATTTAACGGAGCCAGCCTTGTAGTAATGAACGGTTGTGATGGAGATGCACTGACTATAAGCATTTTCAATGCTCAAAATCTTGAGAGCTACTATCTCAATATTTATAATCAGAATGACTTGAATACGATAGTTAGAGGGACAAGAGTTTTAGATCAAGACAATCCTGATTTCACATTCACACTTAATGAACCAGGAACTTATGTAGCTACAGTAACTATAGACCCTGAGTGTTCAGGAATTAGTAACACTAACATGACTCCTCAAACATTTGTAGTTAACCCGCTTCCCGATTTTGATCTGGCGGTAGTGAGCGGACCTTCCATTTGTGGAGCCAATGACGGAGTTATTTCTGTAGATTTCGCGTCATCAGGTGATATTAGCTATACTGTAAACGGACCAGTGTCTTATGCAGCAACCACCGTGACTGGCCCTGGCACTTTTAACGTCAACGGTTTGTCAGCAGGGTTTTATACTGTAACCGCTAACTTCCTGGCCACAGGCTGTAGTGACACAAGAACAATATCACTTAATGACCCTACTTCATACACTCCTGATGATCAACCGGTAAATAGCAAATGTAGCAATGCAGAAGGCGAACTAAACATTACTTTCTCCCCCTCTTCTGCTGCACCAGCATCCTATAGCTGGAGATTGCTTACTCAAGGGTCAAACCTTCAGGTAGCTTCAGGAACCGAAGCCAATATTCCTTTCCAGTTTATATCTACGGGTGAGTATTATCTGGAAATAACAGATGCAGGTGGATGTTTAACTTTTGCAAATGTATCAGCAACACCCCCTCCTCCCATTGACCTTGAACTTCCTACAGAGTTTTCTGTATGTGATGAGGCCATTGCCAGGGTACCTTATCAAACTTCCAGCAATCAACTGGCATCAACTAACCCAACTATGCAGATTGAGGGCGACAGCATTATACTGGTTACGGAGCCAGGAACTTACACTGTAACAGCCTTTGGTGACGGAACCAATACATGCGATATTCAAAGGTTCTTGACTGTTTCATTTTCACAATCAGACCCAATTCCATTTGACTCAAGATATGCTATATGTCCCGAAGACCCATTGGTCTCCAATACTTTTGTGACCATCCCTACTCCGGGATTCTCACGAGTTGAATATTTTGACGAAGATGGAAACCCTCTGCAAAACGGAAATGGCTACAACATCTTTGCAGACAGTATTCAGGTATTTGTTACCGGTATTGTTAACGTAAGAATGACAAACGCTTTCGGTTGTGTAACCGAAGCCGAGTTCAATGTAATTGAAGACTGCAAAGCCAGGATCAATGCCCCAAATGCATTTACTCCAAACGGAGACGGTCGAAACGATAACTTCCTGGTATTCCCGGTACTGGTATCTCCTGATGATTTCCAGATTTTCATCTTTAACCGATGGGGAGAAATGGTATTCCAATCTTCAGATCTCAATTTCGAATGGAATGGTGGGTATAACAATGACCCGAGCAGACCATTAACCGGAGGCACTTATGCTTACCGGGTTGAATTTAAAAGTGTAATTGAAGGCAGGGATGATTTGCAGGAAATGCGCGGAGGTGTAACTTTGATACGGTAAAGTTGTTTACTTAAACAAAACATCATTACTGCGTATTAAATGTGCATTAAATTGACAAATTAAAAATGAAAGAGATCAAATTCGGAATAGCATTTATTGTCTTGTTGAGCGCTTTTGCTTTTACCAACGCTGAGCTATTGAGTACATCACTCAAAATAACTGTTCGAAATGAACTGGGAAACCTTGAGGAAGGTGTTTCTGTTCAACTGTTTCCTACTGAGGAGGATTATAGAAATGAAACTAATCCGGTAACTGAGAAGCAACTAACTGACAGCAAAGGACAGGTAAAGTTTAAAGACCTTGCTTCAAAAGTTTACTTTGTAAACGCTGTTAAGGGCGACAAAAACAATATTGGCGCTGGTGTACAAACTGACACGCTGATTGAAGGAAAAATGAACAAAGTAACTATTATCATAGAGTAAATGCACAGGCAAGACCTGATCAAAAAACTAAACAAGTATAGCCCTGAATTCGAAGCTGAAAAAGAATTCAGGGCTTCATTTTTATCCTTTATTGAAAGGAATATTAACTGCTTTGAAAGGTCTTTGAAAGAAGGCCATATTACGGGTTCAGCATGGATCATTAACGAGACTAGTACCAAAGCACTACTCACCCATCACCACAAGCTTAACCGCTGGCTCCAACTCGGCGGACACGCTGACGGTGACCCTGACATCATCAATGTAGCTACAAAAGAAGCCCTGGAAGAATCAGGGTTAAAGTCTATTCGGCTCGTAAGTAAATCCATATTTGATATTGATATTCACACCATTCCGGCCAGAAAAGCTGATCCCGAGCACCTGCACTATGATATCAGGTTTCTCTTTAAAGCTGATGAAAACGAACCACTCGTAATAAGTAGTGAATCTAAAGACCTTGCCTGGGTTGAAATGGATAAATTAGAAACCCTTGTAGAGTCAAATGACAGTATTATACGTATGATGCAGAAAAGCTTATCCGGTATCTCACTTTAAATCTTCCCCTAAAATATCCTTTTTTGCTCTATTGCCACAAGCCAAAACTTAAATGAAATTTTGCCTCCGAATAACTCAGAATCCCTTTCTAGAGAGAAAAAGAAAAAGTCCTGATAAATCAGGACTTTTTCAACCTTAAAATTAACTGTAATAACACTAAAAAACCATGAAAGACGATGACTTACGCCATCATCCAAGTTAGTAATCCGATTTTTAATAAAGACGAATTATAGATATAACCAGATTATTAAAATTAAAGTTTAAAATGAATAGTGTTTTATAGAAGAAGTTTATCTTGAGGATACCAGCAGTAAAATAAAGCTGATTATCACAATCCAAAACATATAAGGACCTAGCATAGGAACTACAATAATAGCCTTGGCCATAAGTGCCCAAAGTACTATAAGTATAATGGAGACAATTTTAAGCGTTGATCTGGTTTTGCTGCTCATATTATCGTTGGTTTTAGTTTATCAGTAAATATATAAATTTATAAGTTCCTCTTCCATAAGGCTGAAAATTAATACTTTTGCAGTCAAATTCGAACTATGGCTATTATTGGTAAAGAAATCGGCAAGGCAAAATCTATTCTTGAAAGCGGTGAACTGGTAGCAATACCTACAGAAACTGTATATGGACTGGCCGGAAATGCTTTTAATACCGAAGCTATAGCTAAAATTTTCAAGGTAAAGAACAGGCCTTCTTTTGACCCACTCATTGTACACACTTATAACCTCGAGCAGGTTAATAAAATCGTAAAGGAATTACCTCAAAAAGCCAGACTGCTTGCTGAAAGGTTCTGGCCAGGTCCATTGACTTTGTTGCTACCAAAGCAAGTCATCATCCCTGATCTGGTTACTTCGGGTATGGACACGGTAGCCGTACGTATCCCTAACCAACCGCTAACCTTAGACCTGCTTCAGTCTTTGGACTTTCCGTTAGTAGCACCAAGTGCCAACCCTTTTGGGTATGTCAGTCCTACTTCAGCGCAACATGTTGATGATCAGCTTGGTGAAAAAATAGATTATGTACTGGATGGAGGCCCATGTCCGGTAGGCATAGAGTCTACCATAGTGGGGTTTGAAGGTGAGGATGCAATCATTCATAGATTAGGAGGGCTTAGCAAAGAGAAGATTGAAAGCATCATAGGAAAGGTTAGGCTCATGCCCCACTCTTCCTCCAACCCCAAAGCACCAGGCATGCTAAAAAGCCACTATTCTCCAGGCAAGAAAGTGATATTGGGAGATATTGATTTTTTAATAAAAAAATATGGAAAAGACCGCATAGGTATTATCAGCTTTACCAAACCTGCTGAAGGAATAATACTTGAACATCAAGCAGTTCTTGCTCCCGATGGTGACTTGACCACTGCTGCTAAAAATCTTTTCTCATCACTACGCATACTAGACAAAAAGGATATTGATCTTATTCTGGCAGAACCTGTACCCGAGCATGGGCTTGGTCTCGCCATCAACGACCGACTGAAAAGAGCCGCAGCTAAATAACCTACGGCCAAACGTACGCTCCCCATATTTACTTGCTTAACATAAACTTAAAAACAACCAGGTTAGTTAAGCAGTTTAAAATATATTTTTAGATATTTACGCCTTTAAAAAAATAGCCTATGAGAACTATTGACGACATTAACTTTAAGAACAAAAGAGCCTTAATAAGAGTAGACTTTAATGTCCCTTTAAATGACAAGTTTGAAATCACGGATGACACCCGCATCAGGGCTGCTGTCCCCACTATCAAAAAAATTCTTAGTGATGGGGGTTCAGTAGTGTTAATGTCTCACCTTGGCAGGCCCAAAAACGGCCCTGAGGACAAGTTCTCTCTAAAGCATTTAGTTAAAGACCTTTCAGACAGATTCGGGTCTGACGTGAAATTCGCTTCTGATTGTATAGGTGAAGAAGCTGAGGCTAAGTCATCAGCTTTACAGACTGGTGAAATACTCCTTCTTGAAAACCTTAGGTTCCACCCTGAAGAAACCAAAGGTGACGAAGGTTTCGCTAAAAAACTGTCAGTACACGGCGACATTTATGTTAATGACGCATTTGGTACGGCCCACCGTGCTCATGCATCCACCAGCATAGTAGCACAGTTCTTCGAAGAAAAAGTTTGTGGCTATGTAATGGCAGCAGAAATTGATAATGCTCAAAAAGTATTGGATAAAGCAGACAAGCCTTACACTGCCATCATGGGTGGGGCGAAGATTTCTGATAAAATATTGATCATCGAAAAATTATTGGATAAAGTAGATAATCTGATCATTGGCGGTGGTATGTCCTATACCTTCTTCAAAGCTATGGGTGGCAACATAGGCTCATCGTTGGTAGAGGAAGACAAATTGGAGCTTGCCAATGAGTTAATAAAAAAGGCAAAAGATAAGGGTGTAAACCTGGAATTACCTTTTGACTCGGTAATAGCTGATAAGTTTGACAACAATGCAGAAACAGATGTGGTACGCAATGGCGCCATTCCAGATGGATGGATGGGACTGGACATTGGGCCACAAGCCAGGGAGGTGTTTGCCAAAACCATAAAGAACTCTAAAACCATACTTTGGAATGGCCCGATGGGTGTATTTGAAATGTCAAATTTTGCCAAAGGGACTACAGGTATCGCTGAAGCTGTAGTTGAAGCAACTGAAAAGGGGGCATTCTCTCTGATTGGTGGCGGAGACTCTGCCGCAGCTGTTAACCTGCTCGGCTATGGTGATAAGGTTTCATATGTATCAACCGGAGGTGGTGCTCTATTGGAATACATGGAAGGCAAAGAACTGCCAGGGGTAAAAGCACTCGAAAACTAAGTAACATCAAAATATAACGGTGAGATAGCTCACCTGAACTTTAAGCCTCTGATAAGCCAATTATCAGGGGCTTTTTATTTGAGGATAAACCAAAACTACAGGACGCTTAAGGAGACCACATCATTCAAAATGTAGTGTAGTCTATATTTGAGGTCAACTAATTAAGTAATTGTTTAAAAACCAGACAAAATCACCCCAAAGAGACTCCTGATATTTTATCTAATAAAACATAACGTTTAGCTTATTGAATAAAGGCATTTATTGAACTACACTCTTTCCAACCGCCACTGATCATCATACCTTAGCTCTCCACTGTCGATCATTTGACGAATGAGATTAAGAAACATATCTTTTTCAGAAGGATTAATATTTTCCATCAGTTCTTCAACCGTAAGTCGATTCTCCCCTATCAAATGCCTGACCTGTAAGTGGTAACTTTCTATATCGTGCTCTTTATTGTCGTGCTTTTTACTGAGACATACGTCACATATACCGCAATTTCCAAAAGTACTCTCTCCAAAGTACTCAAGTATCAGTTGTGTTCTACAAGTATCTTCACATTGTACATAGTTGATTATGGCCTCCATTTTTTTCCTGGCTGTCTTCTCCCTTTGCTCCAAACGCCCCCTATCCAACTTTAATGTTGTACTATCCTGACGTGATACTATGAAAATTACCTGGGGTTTTTCCTTTCTTTTGTCATAATTCAGTATCCCCTGGTCATCCAGTCGCTCCAGCGCCTTTACAATCTCAGTTTCTGTAGTTCCCAGAATCTTTCCCAATTGCGCTTCAGATATCTTTACAAAGTTACTGAATACCTCTCCTCCGTAAAGCCTTAATAGCGCCTTAATAAAGTAATCATATTTGGCATTGGCAATCTGAAATTCATATAATGCGTGGTTACCAACTGTAAAATGAAGCTGAGAAGGGTTATAAAAACTTTCGTTAAACTGTATCAAACCCTCTTCTTCCAATTTCTTCAATACATAGTAAACCTCCATATGGTTGATCTGATAACGATCTGAGAAGTCTTGAATATCAAAATCAAAGCTCTGACCTAACCCACTGCCTACTGCCATTTTGTAATAGTTGGCCAGACATTGGTAAACCCTCTTAATACTATCTATAGAAGGGTGCTGCTGGTCTAGCTGCGCTTTAAGATCATCTATATCTGCTTCTTCGTAAATGACAACGGCAAATGCTTTCTGTTCATCTCTGCCGGCTCTTCCTGCCTCCTGATAGTACGACTCCAGGTTTTGAGGTATATCCATATGTACCACCACCCTCACATCAGGTTTGTCTATCCCCATACCAAAAGCGTTGGTTGCTACCATGATACGCTTTTTGTTCTTTATCCAGTTATCCTGCTTCGCAGTACGCTCTTCATGGGTAAGTCCAGCGTTGTAAAAATCAACCGAAAAGTTATTTCGATAAAGTAAAGTGGCTATCTGCTTTGTTTCTTTCCTGGTCCGGGTATAAACTATGGCTGTACCTTTAACATTTCTGAGTACCTCCAGAAGTTTTTTTTCCTTATCCTCCACCTTACGAACTGCGTAGGACAGGTTGTGACGAGCAAAGCTCTTCTGAAACACATTATGCTTTTCAAACAACAACTTGTCCTGTATATCATCTCTTACATCAGGCGTAGCCGTGGCCGTAAGTGCTATGATATTAACGTCAGGTATAATTTCACGAATCTTTGCAATTTCCAGATACGCAGGTCTGAAGTCATACCCCCACTGCGATATGCAATGGGCTTCATCCACGGCCAAAAGACAAACAGACATCTTCTGAAGCCGCTCTTTAAAAATGTCTGTTTGCAACCGTTCCGGTGAGAGGTATAGAAACTTTACATCTCCATAAATACAGTTATCAAGCTTGATATCAATTTCCGAGCGGTTCATACCTGAAAAGATGGCCAGAGCCTTAATCCCCCGTTTATTGAGCTGCTCAACCTGGTCTTTCATTAGAGCAATTAGCGGGGTAACCACAATGCAGATTCCCTCGCGAACCATGGCCGGAACCTGAAAACATATTGATTTCCCTCCACCCGTCGGCAACAGCGCAAGTACATCCTCCCCACGTAGGGTAGCGTTCACCACATCATCCTGTACAGCGCGAAAAGCATCGTAGCCCCAGTATTTCTTAAGTACGCTTAAAGGTTGTTGTTCTATAGCATCACTCATCACTTGAAATTACATTTTTTGCCTTGTTATAATTTCTCAATACCCAATTAAAAAATCTAATTCAAATAAACAAAGCAACTGCGACACTATCAACAGCAAGTGAATAACAGAAAAGAGGCCTTCTCAGTGTATTATCATCATTCCTAACCTTGAAGATTCTGACCCAATAAATTATCGGGAGCAGAATCATTGTGATAATAACTTAAAAAAGCCTCTTTTTTGTTGGCGGAACCTGACTATTTAGCCGTTTGAAGCAGCTTAACACCAGTATCTCCCAAGTGCTTTGAAAGAATTTTCTTATAAGCTACAGAGTTAGTATATCCTCCATTTGCATTAAAAAACTCCTCCATTAATGGCTGCCAGTCGCTATTCATTGGCATCACAAACCCAAATTGTTCTGAAGCCTGGTCTCCTATAGGATGTCTTTTCAAAGGTTGTTTCCTTTGTACCGCATCCAGGTAAAAAGCCAGATCCAGATAAGAAAATGCTTTGGGGTCTGACAATACCTTATCTAGGGTCGCCGGACTTGATGCTGCATAAGCTATCTTCATATCAGGATAGTATTTGTTTTTAAGGTCCTGGGTTCTTTTATCATTAAGCGTACCTTTTGCTGTATACGCAGTAAGTCCTTTAAACTTTACAGATATTTCGTCCAAGCTATTAAGTGTGGGTACACTCTTTTGAGTAATCAGGATAGCAAAGTTGGTGATAAAGGGAGGACTAAATTTAATTTCCTTTTTCCTGTTACTTGTTATGGTGATATTGCCTAGACCAAATACACCATTACTGCTACCCTTAACACTATTATACATGCCTGTGAAACTACTTCCATCGCCTACAAATTTACTTGTCACTTTCACTCCTTTAGTTTCATTCACATACTCGATAAAATCATTCATAATATCAACGCATATGCCTGTCAATTTTCCTGATTTATCTTTATAAACGAAACCTGGGGTTTCAACATACGCAAATGAAACTGTACCTGAACCTGCACCCTGAATTTTTTTCCAGGAATCTCCACTGTACTGAGCCATGAGTGGTGATGACACAGCCACCAAAAACATGACACTTATGCTAAAAAATGCTAATAGTTTGTTTGTTTTCATAATATGGGGTTGGTTTATAACTCAAATTAAACATCATCTTAGATTATTACCTATCAAACTTGAAGCCAAAATTGATTTTTTGTGTCTTTTCCAAAAAACACCTGAAAAAAGCTTCAAATATTACCATTTTATTTCTTCCTTATTCAGGAAAGCTGCTATCCCTCGCTGACAGTCCTCGCTGGCTCTTGCCTTTGCATTCATCTCGGCTGCATATTGCAAGCCGTCTTCAAGCGACATGCCCTGCACTTTGGCAATCATCTGCTTGGTAAATGCCATCGACTGCTTACTGTTTTTACTTATTAGCATGTTTGCAAAGCTCTCCACCATTTCTTCAAGCTCAGAAGCAGCTACAACTTTATTAACGATTTCATAGGCCCTGGCCTCATCAGCGCTAATCAACTCTCCTGTAAGCAAAAGCTCCTTAGATTTCATTTCTCCAATTTTTCGCAACAAAAAGACTTTTACAATGGCAGGTATAAAGCCTATCCTTACTTCTGTATAACCAAATTTTGCTTCAGGAACTGTAAAAGCAAAATCGCAAACCGATACCAAACCACAACCACCTGCTATGGCATGCCCCTGAACCTGAGCGATTACAATCTTATCAAGCGTATAAATTTGATAAAACAACTCTTTGAGGTGGTTAGAGTCTTCCAGGTTTTCCTCATAAGTATTAGCTTGAAGCTGCTGCAAATATCCTAGGTCGGCACCTGCACAAAAGGCTTTACCGTTAGCTCTTAGCACGATCACTTTCACCCCGTCATCCTGCGAGGCTTCTGAAAAGGCTTCCTTAAGCTCTGTCACCACTTCGTAACTCAGCGCATTTCGCTTTTCCGGGCGATTTAGTGTTATGTACCCAATCTGTCCTTTTTTACCGTATTCTATAAATTCCATATTTTGATATTTTAATTGAGTTCTATTTCGTAAGCACCTTCGTCATAAACGGAGTAGTATGATAAAGCCAGTTCCTCTGCCTCCCTTTTAAATCCCTTTGCCTGATACCACGACAATGACCCATCCAAGATGATCCTTTTAAAAACAAAGTTATTTTTGATCCATGCCAGGTCCTTATCAAACCTCTTGCAAACCAATACATACCCTACACTAAGGGGATTCTTTAAATCCATTGTCTTACCAACCGGCTGATCTAATATTACAAAACTATTATTTTTGAAATGTGCCATATGCACATTGTTAATAGTCTTTACCCAGGCAGTACTTTCTTGCTGCACCCAATGCACACTCGATATCTCTGAAAGCAAATGGTTGGGTTGAATATGGTAACCTACCTTACCATCCGTTATTTCAAAATCAGGATCCGTATATAAAAATGATTCTCCCTGAGCTATAAAATCAACAGCCGTATGGCCTGAGATATTATAAACCGTTACCTTATCAGAAATCCCCAACAGCCTGATCGTGTGAGATACACTAAAAACTACAGCAAAAGCCAAAGCACTCCAGGCATAACTCATATTTTTATAGTGAAAGAAGATCAAAAAAGATACTATAATGCCAAATATCATAGTAGCTTCTATACCACTAATGCTGACTTCGGTAATTTGAGAAAATGGTAATTCTCTGATTGCGAATACCACCTCATTCATTCCCAACACACACCACTTCAACACCCACCCCAGCCCTGTAGCCAGCGTATCGATAAACCCGAAGGCCAAAACACCAAGTCCCAGACAAAGTGTCAAAGTTGCGCCTGGGATGACTATAATATTGGATAGAAAAAAATAAGTCGGAAACTGATGAAAATACAATAAACATAATGGCACCGTAGCCAACTGCGCAGCAAGAGCCACTGAGGTTAATGCCCATAGTTTATCAGGAATCAAATGATCAAAGACATGTAGTTGATAAACTTTCGGCTGCACATAAACAATCCCTAGCACTGCAAGGTATGAAAGCTGAAACCCCAGGGACATGATTAAATACGGATCATACATGAGAAGGCAAAAAGCTGAAACTGCCATTGTATTATATATATTAGAATCGCGACCACTGACCTGCCCCACAATAATAAAAGTAAACATGGTTACCGCCCGTAATACTGAAGGGGAAAAACCTGTAATCATGGCATAAAACCAAAGCACAAGAATGCAAACAACAGCTACTACCCACCTACCCCTCTTTGTAGATTGAAACCTACCCAAAAGAAAAAATACAATCCCATAGATAATACCTACATGAAGCCCGGAAACCGCCAATACATGCATGGCTCCGGAAGCAGCATAAGCGTCTTGTGTAGTGTCATCCAGATCATCTTTGATCCCCAACACCAATGCCTGAACAATACCCAATTCACGACCAGCCCCAATGCTTTCTTCCAATATATCTGCTGCCCCGGCTCTCAATCTATAGGCCATTGCCCATACAGGGTTCTGTATATTCCCAATAACCTGATAGTCTCCTTGCCTTAAAAAATGTTGATGATAAATGCTCTTAAAGGTCAAAAAACGCTTGTAGTCAAACTCTCCGGGATTCTGTGGCGGCCGGACAGCCTGAGGTGCTCCCTTTACCAGTAGTTGATCTCCATATTTTAGTTGGCTGGATTTATCAACATATAAGTATATCTTACCTAAAGCTTTCTGCCACTGTCCCGCTTGCTTATACCCTCTGACCTCTGCTTTATATCTTATGGTTTTTAATCGTTCTTCCCCAGGATCTTGCAGTGTTGCTACGTAATAAGTAGTACTATTAATGTGGTGAACTATGTGCTCGGAATGCCATCGCTGATCTTCCTGACCGACTCTCAGGTACCCGAGTAAAAAAACTGCAACAAACCCTACCATCGCTATGAGATGATGAGTAGAAAAAAAGTTTTTTTTGAGAATAAAAAACACCAGAATATACAAGATCACTATAGCAACCCCTACCCAAAAAGCACCATTTCCGAGATCGGTGCTACCGAAAAAAATACCCATAAGCACCCCTGCAATAAAGGATGCAGTAATTCTAACGAAGGCATATGGTATCCAGTGAAGCACGCGCCCGAAGATAGTTTTTTTGAGTGCAAGCAACAAGACTGGCTGCTATATGTGGTAGGTGATCAAACAGTAATTCATCCTCAGCTAATCAAGAGAGCCCACGATTTAAAGGATTGATTTACAAAAATTTAAATCCATTTTCCATAACTCTATTTTGCCCATTTCGCGAATAATGTCAGGCCTAATAAAGTGATGACCGGTCGTCTCACAAATCAAAAATGCATTTTCATACCTTCATGGGAGTCTACAAAGCCCAGAGCTTCGTAAAACTCAATGGCCTCAGGTCGTTGTTTATCGGTGGTAAGCTGCAGGAGGTGGGCACCTCTTTTACGAGCTCTCCCAATGGCATACTCAAATATTTTCTTTCCATAGCCCCTTCCCCTATAGCCCTTCTTTACCCGTACACCCTCTATCTGAGCCCGTATACCTCCCTGATAGGTCAGATATTGAATAAATGTAAGCTGAAAAACTCCTATAACCTGCCCCTCTTCTTCTACAACGGTCAACTCCTGATGAGGATCTCTGGCTATATCCACAAAGGCTCTGATATAACTTTGCGGAAGTGGATCTTCAAAACGCTCTCGCTTAGCGCCGAGGTCATCATCCGCAAGCATACTGACAATGTCTTTAAGATCATCAGAGGTGGCCAGTCGATAGGTAGGTTCCTTATCCAATTTTTCTTACCATTTTTTGGTGTTCAATGTCGCATTCCATAAAACGATCGCCTTCAGGCTTGAAGCCAAACTTTTCGTAAAGTGGCATGGCCGAAATCTGAGCATTAAGGTATAGTTTCTTGCCAGCACTATCAGCTTGTACGGCAATATGTTCCAGCACGCTCTCCACCAAAAGAGTACCAACTCCCCTTCCCCTATATGATTTCTTTACAGCAAACCTTTCCAGTTTAATACCTTCGTCAGTAGTTCTCCAACGTGCAGCACCACAAGGCTCATCTCCACAATGCGCCACAAAATGATGTGACTCATCTTCAAAAATATCAAACTCTTCATCCCGGGCTACTTGTTGCTCGTTCACAAAAACTTCTTCTCTGACCTTAAAGGCCTGTTTTAATAGTATATTACTATCTGCGAGTTGGACGGTCACCATTATTTTCTGATTCCTTTTTTTCGTGATCATCATAGGCATCTATGATGTCCTTGACAATTTTATGTCTTACTACATCTTTACCGGTAAGCTCTACAAAGCCTATACCTTTGACGGGACGAAGTATTTTTATTGACTCGATCAATCCTGACTTTTGCTTTTTAGGCAAATCTATTTGAGAAGTATCTCCAGTTATAATCACCTTCGAGTTTGGTCCCATTCTGGTCAGGAACATCTTGATCTGCATAGGCGTAGTGTTTTGGGCCTCATCAAGCAGAATGAATGCATTGTTAAGTGTCCTTCCTCGCATATATGCCAATGGGGCTATTTCAATAATATTATTTTCCATATAATACCTCAACTTCTCGGAAGGTACCATATCAAACAAAGCATCGTAGATTGGGCGCAGATAAGGGTCCAACTTTTCCTTCAGGTCACCGGGCAGGAAGCCCAGCGTCTCCCCGGCCTCCACAGCCGGACGGGTGATGATAATCTTCTTCACCTGCTTATTTTTGAGTGCCTTAACCGCCAGTGCCACGGATATATATGTTTTACCTGTACCCGCAGGTCCTAACGCAAAAACCAGATCATTCTCCCTAACAGCATATACCAGCTTTTGCTGATTGATGGTTTTGGGCTTTATTGTAAACCCCCTTGTACCATAGATCAGTACTTCTTCCTCATCCGGAAGCTTCTCTTCTGCCTCTTTAGCAAGGTAAGTCTGCACATTATCCTCTGTTACTTTTCCATATTTATGATAATGGTCAATTAGTGAGTTTAATATATCATTGATCTTAAGAATTTCCGTGGTACTACCCTTAATCCGGATCTCATTACCACGTGACACAATTTTACTCTTAGGGAAGGCTGAAGCTACTTCTGTGATGTTTTTATTTTGTACTCCCAAGAAGTCTATAAGGGAGATATTTTCCAGCGTAATGACTTTCTCTACCAAATGCTAATTAATTTAAAATGGAATTTTTAATGGTCAAATTTTAACTAATTTTGCCTTAAACAAAAATACGTAATAACAACGGCCGTTCAAAACAGGAAGTTCAGATTTAATAACCATAACATTCGTGTAATGTTGTTACAAAAACGGAACTTGCGGCACAAAAACTCATCACTGCTTATATGGCTATAATCACATTTTTATCTGACTTTGGAGAAAGTGATCATTACGTGGCAGCCGTTAAAGCAAAAATCCTTTCTGTCAATCCCGGAATCTCTGTTGTAGACATCAGCCACCAGATCGCCACCGGTGATATTGCCCATGCTGCATATGTACTCAATGCAGTTTTCAGGGAGTTTCCAAAGGGTACCGTACATCTGGTTGCTGTAAATACATCTGGCCAGTCCGGAGATAGGTATATTGCCGTTGAGCTCGAAAGCCATTTCTTTATAGGTACGGATAATGGTCTTTTTGGTTTGATCAGTGATCAGGAAGCCAGGTTTAAGGTTGATATCAATTCTATCAGTCCAATAAAAACTACCTTTCCTGCCAAGCAGGTATTTGCTCCCGCAGCAGCCAAGCTAGCCAGTGGAAAGGCCCTGCAAGATTTGGGATCACCCCTTGATGAATATAAACGGATGCTTGGCAGACACCTGAAGGCAAATAAAAAGCAAATTGTGGGCAATGTGATAAGGGTAGACCATTATGGCAACCTGATCACCAATATTGACAAGACTACTTTTGACATTCTAAGTAAAGAAAAAGGGTATAACATCACTTTTGGAAGAGAAAGCAGTCGTCGGATTATGGACAATGTAAACGGCGCAGATGCCGGAGATGTATTTATAATTTTTAACGATCAGGGCTTTATGGAGCTGGGCATTAATCAAGGCATAGCCTCTGAGCTTCTTGGCCTGGACTACGACAGTCCGGTGATCATCAATTTTGACGAATAAAACATGCTGATAAGAATTGTACGAATGACCTTCCGTGAGGAAGAGGTGGAGAATTTTCTCAAGATATTTAATGCCAGCAAACACAAAATCCGTTCCTTTTCAGGCTGCAATCACCTGGAACTACATAAAGACTACAACAAAGACAATATATATGTCACCTATAGCCACTGGGATAATGAAAACGCCCTCAATAACTACCGTCATTCCGACCTCTTTAAAAGCGTATGGACAGATACAAAAGCACTGTTTGCTGACAAACCTGTTGCATATTCTCATAGAGAAGTAATGGTAGTTTAGGTTTGGTTTTGAGTAAACAGAGGAAGTAAACAATGAATTAAGTTCAGTATTAAGGGGGACACCAATTGCTTTTTACTTAATAATGGTAACCTGACCCTTTGGCCAACACTTACCTATAAAGCGCCAATGCTTCATTTAGAATAGTCTCAATAGTCTCCACTGGTAAATTATCCTCAGGGTTAACTCTGAATATTTTCATTCGGGAGCGAGTGCCCTTTTCTAGCTGTGGATGATCAAGGTGTTTTCCCTCTACCATAAGGATGTACGGCTCATCAGTTTTCTTATCAGTCCAGAGATAACAAAACATCTTTTTCTTATAACAAAAGCAAGGCATTCCATACTTGCGTGTTTCAGCAATGTTATCATCTTGCCTAAGAATAATATCCCTCAAAGCAAGTAAGCACCCCCTATTAGGCTCCTCTTTGTTCATGTAGAATTGATCAAGCTCTCTGATCATAATTTAATGTTTTGTTCAGAAATACAGGTGAGCATATTGGGCAACATCACCATTTAAACTTAGTAAATACCGACAAATTATGTATTCATTCTTAGTTATTAATGGTATTTTGTAACTATGTCTACCGAAAGTGCAGGTATATTGATGTACCGGATACGTAATAGCGGGCCAGAGGTTTTCCTGGTTCATCCGGGTGGGCCCTTTTTCAAAAAAAAGGACAACGGCTCGTGGAGTATCCCTAAAGGGTTACCGGAAAAAGGAGAAAACCTTGACTGCGCTGCCTTGCGCGAGTTTGAGGAAGAAACCGGACTAAAGCCCGATGGAAACTTGCTGTCACTGGGCGCTATAAAGCAAAAAGGAGGAAAGGTGGTACACTGTTGGGCCATGGAAGGCAATATTCATGAAGACTTTAAGCTAACCAGCAATACCTTTGAAATAGAGTGGCCTCCCCGGTCTGGCAGGAAGCAACGCTTTCCTGAAATAGATAAAGCAAGGTTCTTCCCTATAGAGCAAGCTATTATCAAAATCAATCCCGCACAAGTCACCTTGATAGAGCGGTTACTCGACATCATGGATTAGGAGAGATATTCTTCTTTCGAGTCCATCCTTAATGGCATACCCATCACTCTTCTAACCATCTGAAATTCCCCCATTGGGCTCCCTCCTCTGTAACAAATGTTACCGTGCTCATTCCAGTGTAACAAATGTTGCGCTAAACATCTGCTTACCCTCGTAAACTTAACAAAAACAGAGACAACAATGTTAGAAAATAAAAAGGAGAGTAAACAGTGGCCAAGGAAAAGTAAAGACATGATATCGGGTCAAATTCGCACTCAACCTTTCTGCAACAATTGTTACAAATTTTCCTCAACACAGTCTATACTTTTGCATTGAAACTTATAATAAATATGAAAAAACTACTTTCAATATTAATAATTATAACAAGTGCTGGTTGGGTACAGGGGCAGGATACCCTGGTTATTTCTCAACCTGAATTTGTAGAAAAGGTTATCCAAAATAATGGAGGCGGCAAGATAGCCGAGAAACAGGCTGCTATGGCAAAGGCTGACTTTCAGCAGTCCAATGCGCTGTATTTGCCAACAGTTACGGCCTCTTACACGGCCATGCTAACCAACAACCCGTTGATGGCATTTGGATCAAAGCTGAATCAGGAGATTCTCACTCAGCAGGATTTTAACCCGGATCTGCTCAACAACCCTGATGACGTTGAAAATTATGCATCGGAAATCCAGATCTTACAACCTTTACTTAATCTGGATGGTATTTATGAGCGCAGTGCCGCCAGAATACAACATGAAGCATATCAATTAAAAGCTGAGCGAACCAAAGAGTATCTCGGGCTTGAGGCTACGAAACTTTACATGCAACTCCAATTGGTTTATGAAGCCGTGGATGTCATCGCCAGAGCTCATAAAACTGCCGGAGAAGCTGTAAAAATTGTATCTGACTATTATGATCAGGGCATGGTACAAAAAGCTGACCTACTGGATGCAAAGGTTCGGTTAAATGAAGTCAAAAGCCAGCTACAGTATGCTCAGTCTAATGTGCAGAACACCTCTGATCAGCTTCTGATACTGATGGGCGAAACTCCAGGTACTTACATCCTGTCTCCTCAAACCGGAGCTCCGCTTAACTATGACATGGCCACCTATGCTACCACGCTACCAGAAAACAGAAAAGACCTACTGGCAATGTCTAAAGCTGTAGATGGCTATGAAAGTATGTTAAAGTCTTCAAAAATGAAATTCATACCCAGGATCAATGCTTTTGGAAGCTTCCAGGTGTATGACAATGAAGCCTTTCAATTTGGGGCATCAGGATATTTGGTTGGTGCCAAAGCATCCTGGGACATTTTCAAGGGTTACTCCAACATAGCCAAAACCCATAAGGCAAGGCTGGAAGTGGAAAAAGCTAAACTGGAACAGGAAGAATATATTAGCCAGCAGCAGGCAGAATTGATCAAAGCTAACCGTATGCTGGCAGATGCCAAAAATAAGGTGGAACTGTACCAGCTTGCCTTTGATCAGGCCAATGAATCCTACAAGGTCAGAAGAGACAGGTTTGAGCAAGGTCTGGAAAAAACTGTAGATCTGCTGATGGCTGAAAGCCAAATGTATCACAAAGAACTACAGCTACAACAGGCCATTTTCGAATATAATTTCACCAAAGAGTACTTACGTTTTTTAACTAAAGAATAATTGAAAATCCAAACAAGACACACAATGAAAAAGCTTAAATATTTAATTATAATTCCGGCTATCGGCCTGCTTGCGAGCTGCGGATCGCATGATGAAGCCACGGTTCAGGAAATAGCCCCTGTCAAAGTGCAGGTAGCTACTGCCAAAGCGGTAAAAGATGCCAGAGTAATCACCGTGAGTGGAAAAATTGAGGCTGGCAACAGTGCTAACATCAGCACTCGAATGATGGGTAATGTAACTGGTGTCATGGTAAAACCAGGTGATAAGGTTAAGCAAGGGGACCTGCTGCTTACTATCTCAAGTACCGATCTGCAAGCCAAAAAGGCCCAGGTTACTTCTTCAATTACGCAGGCGAAAAGCGCCTATGATAATGCTGAGAAGGACTACAATCGATTCAAGATACTTTATGAAAAGGGAAGTGCCTCTGAAAAGGAATTTGAAAACATGGGTACCCGGCTGGACATGGCCAAAGCAGGTCTGGAAGCAGCCAGACAGATGCAAAAAGAAGTAGAAGCCCAATTTGCTTATACTAACATCAGAGCTCCTTTCTCAGGCGTTGTGGCCAATACTTTTGTAAAAGCTGGAGACATTGCCAACCCCGGTATGCCACTAGTAGCAGTAGAGGGAACCTCTAAATACGAAGCTACCGTGATGGTACCTGAATCACAGATTGCGCAAGTGCAGGTAGGTGCTGAAACCCAGGTATTGGTTAAGTCAAGTAATCAGACCATAGCCGGCAAGGTAAAAGAAGTAAGCCCTTCAGCCAAAAA
The DNA here is from genome assembly GCF_016775155.1 of Fulvivirga marina. GTDB lineage: Bacteria > Bacteroidota > Bacteroidia > Cytophagales > Cyclobacteriaceae > Fulvivirga > Fulvivirga marina. The sequence continues at coordinate 87,947 of NZ_JAEUGD010000061.1, forward strand.
TACCGGAGGCCAGTTCCTGGTCAAGATAGACCTGCCCAAAACGCAGAATGTACTTCCCGGAATGTTTGTAAACGCTGATATAGAGGCCAAAAATACTGATGTTATAAACACCTCACCTCTGGTGGACAAGGATGCACTAATCCGCAACGGGCAACTAACAGGCATCTATGCGCTTAGCGCTGACAACAAAGCCATACTCCGATGGGTACTTACAGGCAAAGAGAAAGAAGGAAGCATTGAAGTCCTTTCGGGCATCAGCGATGGTGAAAAGTACATTGTAGAGCCAGAAGGAAAGCTTTTCAATGGCGCGCAAGTGGTAGTGGATCAACAACGTGAAAGAATATCTAAAACATCAAAGTAATGCAGGAGGGAATATCAGGCAAAATTGCCAATTTTTTCATTCATTCGAAGCTTACCGTGCTTTTGATGGTGGCTTTGATGATCATAGGAGTGTACAGCTCTTTCTTAATCCCAAGGGAAGAAGAGCCGCAGATCATCGTTCCCATGGCCGATGTTATGGTTGGGTACCCGGGAGCGACTCCACAGGAAGTGGAAAGCAGAGTGGTAAAACCACTGGAAAGGATCATAGCCAACATCAAAGGCGTTGAGCACATACACAGTATGGCCATGAATGGCGTGGCTGTTATGGTAGTACAGTTTTATGTAGGGGAAGATACAGAAAGGTCTTATGTAAAGCTCTACGACGAGCTGATGAAACATCAGAATATGTTTCCTGAAACAGTTTATCAGCCAGTGGTAAAAACAAGGTCGATTGACGACGTCCCCATGCTGGGCCTGACCTTATGGAGCAAAACCTACGATGACTACCAGCTCAGGTTACTGGCAGAGGAAGTAACATCTGAAATTGAAAAAGTAAAAGATGTCTCTATCACCAAGGAGATTGGCGGTCGTCCGCGTGCTTTGAGAATAGTGGTAGATAAAGACAAGATGGCCGAAAACGGTGTGGATGTACTTAGTATCATGCAAATGCTCAGGGCCAGCAACAGCAGTTCGCAATCAGGTAAGTTTGTATCGGCCGACTCTGAGTACTTACTGACTACCGGACAGTTTCTAAGCACTGCTGAAGATGTTGAAGGTATTGTGGTGGGGATCAATAACCGTCTGCCCGTCTACCTCAGTCAAGTGGCACAGGTCATTGATGGACCTGCTAAGCCAAAAGATTATGTATTCTTTGGTTATGGAAAAGCTAATGCTGACTATCCGGAAAACCCATCTACCTACCCCGCTGTCACTATATCGGTAGCCAAGGTCAAAGGTGCTGATGCCATGAAGGTATCGGATAAGATCCTGAAAAAAATAGACAGGCTTAGAAGTACCCTGATCCCGGATGAAGTGGAAGTAGAAGTAACCAGAAACTATGGTGAAACGGCTTCACACAAAGTTGGAGAATTGCTACTTCACCTGGGTGTGGCCATTGTGGCGGTAACGGTGCTGGTAATGCTGGCTATGGGCTGGAGAGGTGGACTGGTGGTATTCTTGTCTGTGCCATTAACTTTTGCTCTGACACTGTTCAGCTATTACATGCTGGGATACACGCTTAACAGGATCACACTTTTTGCCCTTGTATTTGTAGTAGGAATTGTAGTGGATGACAGTATCATTATTGCAGAAAACATGCACAGGCACTTTAAATCCAAAAAACTGCCTTTTGCCCAGGCTGCAATCTATGCGATCAACGAGGTGGGTAACCCTACCATTCTAGCCACTTTTACAGTGATTGCCGCTATTTTACCCATGGCCTTTGTGTCCGGTATGATGGGGCCTTACATGAGTCCTATGCCTATTGGTGCTTCCATAGCTATGATGCTTTCCCTGTTCGTGGCACTGACCGTCACTCCGTATCTTGGATATCACTTTCTGAGAGAAAAAGAAAAACGTGGCTCAGACAAAGCCCATGACGAAGGCCATGGCTCTGGGTGGATATACAAAGTCTATAACAAGATTGAAAAGCCATTCCTGGAAAGCAGCGTTAAGCGATGGGTCATGCTGGGAACTACAGTAGTTCTGCTGTTTGGTTCCATGGGTATGTTCTTCACCAAATCAGTGGCTGTAAAAATGCTGCCATTTGATAACAAGAATGAGTTTCAGGTGGTGATCGACATGCCCGAAGGTACCACTCTGGAACGTACCGCAGCAGTAACTTCTGAAATTGCTCAATACCTGGCTGGTGTTCCTGAAGTGGTCAACTATCAGGCTTATGCCGGCACCTCTGCCCCTATCACTTTCAATGGACTGGTAAGGCACTACGACCTGAGAGGTGGAAGCAACATGGCAGATATTCAGGTGAACCTATTGCCTAAAGAAGACCGCTCGCATGACAGCCATGAAATAGCATCCGGCGTACGCTCAGAGGTTCAAAATATTGCCAGAAAGTACAATGCCAATGTCAAGATTGTGGAAGTTCCGCCAGGTCCTCCTGTACTTTCTACTTTGGTGGCAGAGGTTTATGGTCCTGAATATAGCGAGCAGATCAAAGTAGCTCAGCAGGTAAAGGGCATTCTTGAAAACACTCAGGATGTGGTAGATGTAGACTGGTATGTAGAGGCAGGCCAGACGGAGTACAAACTGGATGTAGACCGTGAAAAGGCGATGATGCATGGTATTGTCCCTCAGCAAGTAGTGGGCAACCTCACTTACCTGATCGGCGGCCACCCGGTAAGCACGCTTTATGATGAATACGCCGACAACCCGGTAGAGATTACCATGACACTACAGGATAAGGAACAGGCTGGAATAGACCTGGTACAAACCCTGAAAGTAAAAGGCATGCAAGGCAATATGGTTCCTATCAATGATATCGTAAGTGTTAAGGAAGATGCTTTGCAGACGACCATTTATCGAAAGGACCAGAAGCGTGTAGTTTATGTGCTGGCTGACATGGCGGGAGCATTGGAAAGTCCTGCTTATGCCATCCTCGGCATGACTGAAAAACTGCAAAACATGAATTTGCCAGCAGGCTACAGTGTAAGCGAGTTGTACATGGAACAGCCTGAAGATGAATCTGACTTTGCCGTGAAGTGGGATGGTGAATGGCAAATTACTCTTGAGGTGTTCCGTGATCTGGGAGGTGCCTTCCTGGTCGTGATCATTGCCATCTATATGTTGATTGTGGGTTGGTTCCAAAACTTCAAAACACCGATTGTGATGATGTTGGCTATTCCCTTGTCCCTGATTGGTATTGTGCTAGGGCACTGGCTATTGGGAGCATTCTTTACAGCCACCTCATTCATAGGCATGATCGCTCTGGCTGGGGTAATGGTAAGAAACTCCGTTTTGCTGATCGACTTTATCGAGATCAGGCTTAAAGAGGGGGTTGATCTTAAAACAGCTATCATCGAAGCTGGAGCTGTACGAACCACTCCTATCCTGCTCACTACAGGAGCTGTAGTGATTGGTGCTTCCATCATATTGTTTGACCCTATATTCCAGGGACTGGCAATATCACTAGTAGCCGGAGCCATAGTATCTACTATGCTCACGCTGGTAGTAGTACCACTGATCTACTACATGACAGAGAGGAAAAAGTGGGAAAAGCAACAGGTGAGTTCTAAATAATTAACAGATAAGGTCATGGAATTACTAATCATAACCGCAGTTCAGTCCTACGAAGAGGACATCAAAAGACTGCTCAAAAAAAATGGTGTGAAAGCATTTTCTCACATGGATGTGAACGGCTATAAAGAACTGGCAGAAGAATCAAGGGAATCCAACTGGTTTGCCTCCGATCATAACGAACACCGGTCCGTGCTTTTCTATGCCTTTGTGGGTAACCAAGACGTAGACGAAGTCCTGAACGCTATTGACAGTTTCAATAAAGATCAGGATAACGAATCGCATGTACATGCGGTGCTTTTAGAAGTAAAAAAGAGTATTTAAAATCTAAATAAAATGAGAACAAGAATAGTACATGCAGTAGCAGGAATGTTCATTTTAATCAGCATTCTGCTCTCTATCTATGTAAATCAAAACTGGCTGTGGTTTACAGCCTTTGTCGGAGCCAATTTACTGCAATCATCGTTCACCAACTGGTGCTTGATGAACGATATATTGGCCAAAATCGGCGTTAAAGATTAAGAAATCACTTTGTGTAGTCTGTGATGTTTGGTGATGAGCCCCCCTGAGAAGGTGGGCTTGTCTTTTACCTTAAAAGCACAAAAATTAAAGCAGACCTTAATGATCTGCTTTCTCAAATAAAGCCCCCAAATGTATAGACACCGGTATACTGCTACCCCTTTGTAAATACATATTTATCTTTCACCCCGTTTTGGACCAGTACTAATTGATTGAGTTCAGGGTTAAAGATAAATTCCACACCAATCTCATCATTGATAAATCGATGACTTCCTTTATAAAGCAATGGATCATTTGGCCCTTCTTCTAGTTGGATATGCAACATATTCCCCCTTTTTGTCACCTTAAATTTACCCGGTAATCCTTCTGAAGTATAAACGCCAATATACTTATCCAGATCATCTGACGAAATCTCAGTGACTCCAAAATCAGGCCATGTAAAATGTTCATTAAAGTAGCATTTTACAACATCCTGCACGAGGCTATTCATGTTATAATTTAGTGCATTGGCGGCCACAGAGATAGCCAATTCCTCTTTAGGAAAATAAATGGTTATGGCATTAAATCCATCCAGGTTTCCTCCATGCCCAAATGCCGATCTATCACCATAATCAAATGACAGAATACCCATTCCGTAGGTACCCTGAATTGTTGTCATCATGGCTAAGCTTTGTTTTGACACCAGCCTTCCGCCAAACAGAGCCTCCATAAATCGATTTAAATCATCAGGGGTAGATACCATTGCTCCTGCACCTAAAGGAATAGACATGTCTGTCTCTGTTTCTTTGACCCATTGAGTTGAATAAGTGTAAGAGCTACTCTCGTTATCATTCAGATTGATTTTTCCTCCATAATAGGTATCTTTCAGACCAAGGGGGAAACAGATCTTCTCTTCTATCAAATCTTTAAAGCTTGAATTATAGATCTTCTCAAGCATTACCGAGAGCAATAAATAATTAGAGTTACTGTAAGCTGCTTTGCTGTTGGGAATAAAGTCACTCTCATAGGCAGCTATGATTTCAACCATCTCCTGAGGAGATTTGAACTGTGTACGATAGGCCAAGAACAATGAGTCTTTAGTAAAGCTATGGATACCACTTCTATGATTTAGCAAATTGCCTACTGTAATAAGCTCGGAATTTTCAATGGTTGGGAAGTACACCTCTATGGTCTGATCAATGCTCAATTTACTTTCTTCAATGGCTTTAAAAACCAGAGTGGCTGTAAACATTTTGGATATAGAGCCTACCCTATATTTTGTTTTGGCACCAGAGGCTTTTTGAAGCTCTATATCATCAAACCCGATGGCTTTGGAATAGACATTGGCTCCATGGTGCTGTATGGAGACACTGCCCATGAACTTATCATTTTCATAAAGCAGATCAAACAAACTATCCAGTTTGAGTGTGTTTTGATCATTTTCCCGAGTTTGACTGGTACCTCCTTGCTTCCCGCAAGAGCACAGTAGGGCAAAAAATGCGACAAAAAGTAATGTTGATTTCATGTTGTATTTTGTTTGAGTTTTTGATTTTCAAAATACTTATACGCATAACCAAGAACTATGTTATACAAGGTAGCTGCCAATAAAAAACCCATTGCCTAAAATGACACTTATTGTACCCGGTTTGATTTTGGTTTTAAGAATGTAACTCTGTTTAACGGGCAAAAATGCTCATTCTCTCAAGGCTATCGTATGCTTAGGTTATAATACAAAGCCACGATTAATGGTTTTGTTAATTTTTAAAGTTTTACTTTCGCAGAACTTCATTTAATTTGATTAAAGCCTATATTTAGTTTAATAAGTAGATTTTAATGATTCACAACGAAGATTCACGGGTAAAAATCCCAACTTTACTTCATCTTACTAGACTGGGCTACAATTACTTGTCTCTTAAAGAAGCCGTATGGGATATCAATACCAATATCTTCACGGATGTTTTCAAGGAATCCATTGGCAAAATCAATCCTGAGTTAGAAGAGTCAGATATCGGTCGTTTGTATGATGAGATATCCCTGGACTTGGAAAACGAAGACTTAGGACGTGTATTCTATCAAAAACTTATCAACCAATCCTCTCCCCGATTGATTGACTTTAAGGATTTTGCAAATAATAGCTTTCACGTTGTCACAGAATTGCCGTATGAAAAGGATGATGACAATTTTCGTCCTGACATAATTCTGCTCATTAATGGCATGCCTTTGGCCTTTATTGAGGTTAAAAAGCCAAATAATCTGGAAGGCATACAAGCCGAGCATATTCGTATTGAAAAGCGATTTAAGAATAAGAAGTTTCGAAAGTTCATCAACCTCACACAGCTGATGGTCTTCTCTAATAACATGGAGTATGATGATGAAGCCATCCAACCCTTGCAAGGAGCTTTTTATGCAACAACGGCCTATGGTAAACCAACCTTTAATTACTTCAGAGAAGAAGACAAGTTTGATTTAAATGCGTTGTTACAGCCAGAGAACCCTGGCACAGAAGATTATATTTTAAAAGACACCAACTATGTTGGCATAAAATCAACACCGGAGTTTAAAACTAACAAGAACCCGAATACACCCACTAACCGAATTTGCACTTCACTATTCCAGAAGGATCGGCTGGCATTTATATTACGCTATGCCTTTACTTATGTAGAGGAAGATTTGGGTAAGCTGGAAAAGCACATTATGCGTTACCCTCAGCTATTCGCCACGAAAGCCATTGAGCAGAAATTAGAAGAAGGTGTTAAAAAAGGGATTATATGGCACACCCAAGGATCAGGTAAAACTGCCCTGGCCTATTACAACGTCCGGTATCTTACTGACTATTTTCAGAAAAAGGGTGTCATACCTAAATTCTATTTCATTGTAGATCGCATTGATCTGGCCGAGCAGGCATCAAGAGAATTTCGGCATCGCGATTTAATAGTCCATTCGGTTAATTCTAAAGAGCAGTTTATTAAGGATATCAAGAGTACCACTGTACTTCACAATGTATCCGGAAAACGGGAAATAACGGTTGTTAATATTCAGAAGTTTGAAGATGACAAGAACGTTGTACGGAATACTGATTATCAAGTCAATATACAACGGGTCTACTTCCTGGATGAAGTGCATCGCAGCTATAATCCGAAAGGGAGTTTCCTGGCTAACCTGCAAGAATCAGATAGTAATGCCATCAAAATTGGTTTAACTGGCACCCCGCTTCTTGGAAACGATTACAATTCCAGAACGCTTTTTGGCGACTATATTCATAAATACTATTACAATAAATCGATTGCGGATGGCTATACCCTCAGGTTGATCCGTGAGGAGATAGAAACCAGCTATAAACTCACTCTACAGAAGGCACTGGAAGAAATTGAAATCCTTAAGGGGGATGCTGACCGCAAAAAGATATATGCACACCACAAATTTGCAGAACCCATGCTGGATTACATCATCATGGACTTTGAGAAGGCACGAATTACCAACGGTGACAGTTCTTTAGGGGCGATGGTCATCTGCGATTCTTCCGACCAAGCAAAGATGATGCATGAAGTATTTCAGGAAAAATATGCCCAACAGGATGAAGATGAGCTGCCGTTGGCAGCTGAGCCAACGCTTGCTTATGCTAAAAAGAAGAGCGAAAGTTATAAGGTTACTACCGCTGCACTGATTCTCCATGATATTGGCACAAAAGAAGATCGCAAGAACTTGGTCAAAGACTACAAGGCAGGTAACATTGATATCTTATTTGTTTTCAACATGTTGCTTACGGGCTTTGATGCCAAACGGCTTAAAAAGCTATATCTCGGCAGAGTAATTAAGGCACATAACCTTTTACAAGCCCTAACGCGGGTGAATCGTACCTATAAAAATTACCGGTACGGCTATGTGGTCGATTTTGCCGATATCAAAAAAGAATTTGATAAGACCAATCAGGCTTATTTTAATGAGTTACAGTCGGAGCTGGGAGACGAAATGGAAAGTTATTCCAAATTGTTCAAGACCCAGGAAGAGATCAACGCAGAGATTGATGAGATAAAAGAGGTGCTGTTTCATTTTGACACTTCCAATGCGGAGGTTTTCTCTCAACAGATTTCGCAAATTTCCGAGCGGGCTGAAATGCTTAAAATTACCCGGGTATTGAATAATGCCAGGAGTCTGTATAACCTGATTAGGCTATCCGGTAATTATGACTTATTGGATAAACTCGATTTTCATAAGCTAACAGTGCTCTCACGGGAAGCAAACGATCGACTTGCCTTAATCAATACCAAGGAAGCCTTAGAAAGTAGTGTAGATACTTCTAATCTTTTAAATATTGCATTGGAGGATGTGCTATTTGCATTTACCAAGGTGAGCGAGGAAGAAATGATATTGGCAGATGAGTATAAGGAAATATTAAGAAGAACGAGAGAAACACTAGGGGGTAATTTTGATCCGGCTGATCCCGAATTTATTTCCTTAAGGGAGGAATTGGAACGGCTCTTTAAAAAGAAAAAGCTCAATGAGATAACCAAAGAGCAAATGGAAGCCAATATTAAGGCATTGGAAAAAATACACAAAGAGGCGAAAGAACTGGAACGGAAAAATCAATTACTTAGGGCGAAGTACGATCATGACGCCAAATATACACGTTTGCATAAGCGATTGATGGAAAAAGACCCATTAACGAGTTGCGAACAAAAGTTGTTTGAAGCACTACAAGCGCTTAAATCAAAAGCGGATGAGCATGTACTGAATAACTCCAATATGTTGGACAACGAAAGCTATGTGGAGAAAATGATGATGAGACTGTTGGTGCAAGAATTAAAAAACAACCATCACCTTCCATTAACCATGGAGCGAACAAAACAAATTAATCATTTACTGGTAAAAGAATACTTAAACGAATATCACGGTAGAAGGGTATGAGCACACAAGAATTTGAAAAGAAAACAAAAGAACTGATTGACAGCCTGAAGAGCGTTTGTGCAAATCATGGGTTAGGTAACGATGGTAATGAGTTTAAGATCATTACACAGGTGTTTCTGTACAAGTTTATCAACGATAAGTTTGTACATGAAATCAAAAAACTGGATAAAGACATAGCTAAGGCTAAGAATTGGGAAGAAGCGTTAAAAGCAAAGAGTGAGGAAGACTATGAGTTTTTGATGGTGCAGCTGGATGAAAGTACCGCCCGCATTAGTCCGGATCACTTTATTTCTTCGCTGTTTGATCGACAAAATGAACCCGATTTTGCTAAGATTTTTGATGATACCTTGCTCGATATCGCCAAAGAGAACAGTGATCTATTCTCGGTGGTGACTAACAGTGGCGAAAAGGTGGTACTCTTTGAAAACATCAGTAAGTACGTGGTGGACGATCGGGATGAGTTTTGCAGAGCCATTGTAAACAAGCTGGTTGGATTTAGTTTTGAGCATATCTTTCATGAGAAGTTCGACTTTTATGCGACCATTTTTGAGTATTTAATTAAAGACTATAACACCAATAGTGGTGGTAAATATGCCGAGTATTTCACCCCACATGCGGTAGCAAAAATTATGGCGCGATGCCTCGTACATGGGGAGGTCAGTAATGTAAAATGCTATGATCCCTCAGCGGGATCGGGAACATTACTTATGAACCTGGCTCATCAGATTGGGGAAGACCGATGCACGATCTATTCGCAGGATATTTCTCAGAAGTCATCCAACTTATTGCGACTGAATTTGATACTGAACGACCTGGTGCATTCCATTCCGAACATTGTGCAAGGGAACACCATTCTTCGCCCCTACCACAAGGATAAGAACGAGCAACTGCAACAGTTCGATTTCATTGTTTCTAACCCACCTTTTAAGTTAGATTTCTCCGATTACCGCGATCAGTTGGATGTTGATGCCAATAACGAACGGTTCTTTGCCGGGATACCTAATGTGCCTAGCAAGAAGAAGGAGTCAATGGCGATTTACCTGCTCTTTTTACAGCATATTATGTACTCACTCAGTGAAAAAGGAAAAGCAGCCATTGTAGTACCTACCGGATTTATTACTGCACAAAGTGGTGTTGAAAAGAAAATACGGGAGAGGCTGGTAAAAGAGCGTATGCTGGCTGGTGTAGTAAGTATGCCAAGCAATATTTTCGCTTCAACGGGCACCAATGTGTCCATCCTGTTTATCGACAAGGAGAATAAAGAAGATGTAGTGTTAGTGGATGCTTCAGGATTGGGAACTAAAGTGAAAGTGGATGATAAAAACCAGCGAACCCTTTTATCTGAAGAAGAGGAAGATCGAATTATTAATACCTTCAATAAAAAAGAAGTGGTGGATGATTTTTCTGTAGTAGTGAGCTATGAAGATATTGAAGCAAAAAACCATTCATTAAGTGCAGGACAGTATTTTGAGGTGAAGATTGAGTATGTGGATATAACCGAAGAAGATTTTATAAATAGGCTGAATGGACATAAATCAAAACTAAATAGCTTATTCAAGGATTCTGCCCGTTTGGAAGTAGAAATTGAAAATGAGTTAAATCGTTTGATATTAAAATAATGAAATATAAGCGATTGGGTGACATTGTGAATTTTAAAAGAGGATATGACCTTCCATCATATAACAGAATTGATGGGCCATATCCAATTATTAGTTCATCTGGTAAGTCTGGATGTCACAACGAATACAAAGCTGAAGGAGAAGGTATCATTATTGGACGCTATGGTACTTTGGGGAGACCTCACTACATAAATGGAAAATATTGGCCTCATAATACTGCCTTATATGTGACAAATTTTAAGGGTAATTATCCAAAATATATTTATTATTTGCTCAGCTGCTTAGGGAATCTTCAAACAGCTGATAAAAGCACTGTCCCAGGCATTAATAGAAACGATCTTCATGAAATCAACATACCTTATATAGATAATTATCAAAAGGAAATAGCCGACGCTTTGTGGAAACTCGACTCCAAAATCGAGCTCAATAATAAAATCAATACAGAGCTGGAGGCCATGGCCAAGCTAATTTATGATTATTGGTTTGTGCAGTTTGATTTTCCCATCTCCAAAGAACAGGCTGTTTTGATGGGCAAGCCCGATTTAGAAGGAAAGCCTTATAAATCCTCTGGTGGTAAAATGGTTTATAATGAGCAGTTGAAAAGGGAGATACCTGAGGGGTGGGAGGTGAAGGAGTTGGGTGACTTGGGCAGCTTTAAAAACGGTGTAAATTATAATCCATCAAACCCTGGAAAAATTGCCTGTCCAATTATCAATGTTAGAAATATCAGTGCAAGCAGTTACTTTCTAAAAAATGAAGATTTGGATACTGTATACTTAAGGGAATCTGATGTAAAGAAATATTCCGTACACGATGGAAGTATAATTATTGCAAGGAGTGGTATTCCAGGAGCCACCAGGTTGATATCTGATATTACTGAGAATACCTTGTACTGCGGATTTGCAATTCATTATCAATTAGAGGATTTATCTCAAAAAATACCGGTCTTTTTCTTTCTCAAATCAATTGAGCAGGCAATAAATCAAGGTTCAGGGGGAACAATTCTAAAGAATGTAAATCAAGGAACACTAAATGCCTTGAAAATTGTATTGCCAGAGACTGGTAATAATCTTCTTAAAAGATTTAATGACAAGATTCAGCCAATGTTTGATAAGATTAACCTGATTCAAAAAGAAAACCAAAAACTCTCCGAGCTTCGGGATTGGCTATTGCCTATGCTAATGAATGGGCAAGTAACCATTAAAGATGCCGTGCACTATGTAAACGAGCATACCGTAAGCATGGCCGCTGAGGGAAAGGAGGGGTATGGAGAATAGTCCTACTATAAACTATGCAGGGGAAACTGTCCCCATTTCTAATGATCTAATAGCAAAATGCCAAGCGCATGTTTCGGGATTATCGAGCAAAAACAAATATAAGTTTGAGGAGTTGTTTTTTCCTGTCAAAAACGAATATCACAGAAATACTTCCATATGGCTGAGTATCTATAACAATTGGGATAAAGACGAATACAAAGAAGCCGAAAAACCTGAGTCAGAACAGAGAAGTAAAAATGAGGTGAAAGGACTTTATATCTTTTATGAAAATCATAAGGCCATCTATGTGGGGATATCGAGGAAGATATTAAGAAGATTAAAGAACCATTTTCGAGGTACAACCCATAATGAAGCCAGCTTAGTTTATCTCATGTTAAGAGACAAGCACGACAAAAAGCATAAACTGTATAAAGGTAATCGATCAGATTTAAAGCTGTTTGAAGATGAAAGAGAAATGGTCCAAACTGAAATGCTAGCCAATTGGAAAATTGCCATTATTCCCATAGAAGATAATTATGAAATGTATTTAACGGAGCTTTTAATTGCTTGTGAGCTAAAGACGAAGTGGAATACGTTTGAAACGCATTAATTAAAAGATCAAAAAATGAGTGGATTTAAACTTTTGGCAATTCGCCCTCTAAAAGGTTGTCATCCTGACTATCATAAAGTTCTTGTTCCAGGAGAAATTTATCAGTTTTATCAAGACTATAAATTTGAAATGGACGGATCAGAAGTTTCTGAAATAAAACATACGTCAACCGTTCCTGAAAACCTGTACGATGTTGGTGATTTAAAAGTAAGTATCTCTGCTATAGTTGGCAAGAATGGTTCAGGCAAAAGTACAATTACTGAATTGTTGTATTATTTATTAAGGCTCAGATTTATAATAAGGCTTACCGAAAAAAGCTTATCGATTCATTCCCTGACCTTTTAACACATCCTAGTTTATCCAATAGAATCTTTGTGGGAAATTATACTGAACCATTAGAGATCCATAAACGTCCTTTAGCCAAGTTCACCCAAGATATTGCACGTCAACTGGGACTGATCTAGTGTTTAGCCCCTCAGCAATTTATCATGTAACAAAAAAACCGATCATTTCTGACCGGCCTCCTTAAAATCAACTCCTCACCACAAACTTCACCCCTTCAAAAACCTTAACCGGATTCCCGCGCTGTAGAGACAAATGCTCCCGCCATTGTTCATCTATTCTCTCCTGTATCTTATCGATGTCGAGCTGGCTAAGGGCCAGTTTTATTTTCTCAATGGCTGCCTTTTTATTTTGCAGTTGAGACTTTGAATCGCTGGCCGCAGCGGTTATGCCGGATGGCTTGTGAGTTACTCTCACTGCCGTTTCCACTTTGTTTCGATGCTGACCACCCGGACCCGATGCCCTATAAGTATCGAAGGTAAGGTCAGATTCTTTGTAGTCATGATACTCTGTCTCCATGAATAAACTAATACCCACAAACCAGTTCTTTCTTTTATGAAATTTCCGGTAAGGGCTCTTACCTATCCACTGCACAGTACCTTCCCATTCTCCTGCTTTTCCTCTTGCCTCCTCGCCACTAACTTGTATTAAACAAGAGTTGAGCGTACCTGGCTCTGACCCTTTACTTCTGCTTATGGTTTTACCAACCAAACCCGCAGCTTTAAAGTCCGAAAGTACGTGTTTGAGCAGCTGCGCAACTACCCAGGCACATTCTGCCGGCCCCCTGCCGGCAGATATCTGCATGTATATATTGTCTTTTTTTGAATTCATAACCGTTAATTTTTGTCCATTCTTACAATTTTGGGTAAAAACTGACCTATAACTTCCACCAGGTCTTTCTGGCTCTTCATCACCTCCTCGATGTTTTTGTAAGCTATAGGAGCTTCATCAGTACCTCCTCCAATAAGGGTAACTTTGTGCTCACTCAGCAACTTCTTCATGGCACTGCCAGAAATAGACTCTCTCGCTGCCTGTCGCGACATCTTCCTTCCTGCGCCATGCGATGCGCTTTGTAAAGCACCCTCATGGCCTTTACCTCTAACGATAAAGCCCGGTGCCGTCATCGATCCCGGTATGATTCCCAATTCGCCTTCACTGGCAGGGGTTGCTCCTTTTCGATGAACAATCAACTCTTCACCTTCTGCTTGCTTTTCCTTCCATGCGAAATTGTGATGGTTCTCAATGTTGATCACCGGCTTAATGCCCAAGTACTTACTTAAATGATGATGTATCTGATCATGACATGCCTTGGCGTAATCACCTGCCAGATTCATGGATAGCCAGTATTCCTGTCCTTCTTCTGTCGACAGATCGAGCCAGGCCAGGTGCCGTGCACTCTTTGGCAGCAGACACTTCTCCATGGCGATGCCCATGTAGTGCTTAGCAATGGAAGCTCCCAGGCCACGCGAACCGGAATGAGACAATAAACCAATATACTCTCCCGCAGGTAAGTCCAGTCCATTATCATTCGCCAAACTAACCAACCCAAACTCCACAAAATGATTTCCTGAACCGGACGTACCCAATTGCTTGACGGCTTTTCCATGCAACTGCTTCAGAAGACTTGTTGCACCAAACTCTGTGCGATCCAGTATTTCATGCTCCTGTGTGATACCCAACTCACCACCTGTACCAAAATTGGTTCTCTCTTTCAGCGAAGATTTGAACCGATAGGCATGCTTTTGCAGGTACCTTGAATCCAGATCATAAATACTCAGGCTCATTCTACAACCTATGTCCAGCCCTACTCCGTAAGGGATCGCCGCATTTTCGGCGGCTAACACCCCACCAATGGGCAGGCCATACCCCTGATGCGCGTCTGGCATCATGGCCCCCTTTCTGGCAATAGGCAGCCTCATGGCCAACTCCATTTGCTGATAGGCATTACTGGTAATATGCTTTCTCCCAAACACCTGAAACTGGCCACCATCTTTAAGCAGTGGTATTTCAGATTTCTCCTTCAGCACCTCCACGGGCTGAAATTCCCTGGCTAAAGTGTTCCAATGTTCATGATCCAGATAGTCTGTATAGTGTTGTTTTACATCATGTAGTAATGCTAATTGCTCCTCTTTCGAGGAATGTTTATAATGTTTTGAAATGATATCAATAGCCAAACTAATGGCCTGATTATTTGAATAATTAATTTTCCTAAGGTCTTTCCCCTTGAGTTTACTCTTGCCCATAAAGCGTTTTGATAAACGAATAGAAAAGTGAGGACACAGCAGTGCCAACACATTTCTGAAATAATTTAATTGAGATTGGCGACCGGAAATTTGGGTATAAAAAAAGTCCTGATGGAAAACCATCAGGACCGGATACATCTTTATCAGTAAGCGCTTGTTACTTAATCCGGTCTATAGTTCGATATGATAATATTGCACCAACATAATGCCTCCTTTCTTAAATGAGGATGAGTTTGCAAAGGTATTACGGTTTTATTGATGAATCCAAGGGAAAAGTTAATTTTTAAAACATGTTACTGGTGATTCAATTTCCTAATTTATTAGAACCGCTCAAATTATCATTTAACGATGGAGTAGCATACTATATCAATTTAAACGTTCTAATGACATACCAGCTTAAATAAATAGACCGCAGGAAGTATAAACTTACCACGGTCTCAAAAAATGTTCTGCTAAAACTAACAGCTTGCCGCTTGAATTCTGTAAAACCTTCTCTTACCTATCTTAATTTTAAATATTTGGTTATCAGAAGTTGAATCGTCCATCATTGGTATTTTATAATAAGGGTCTACAATTTTATTATCGTCAATAGAAACTGCGCCCTGACTTATCAAACGCCTTATTTCGCCAGATGAACTATTCTTCATAATATTGGAATGTATCAATTGATACAACGGGTCGGTCATATTGGAAACGTTGATCAATGGAGTATCTTCAGGAAATTCGTTTTTAGAAAAAGTGGTGATAAACCATTCTTTCTCCTGATCTGCCTCTTCCTGTGAATAATATCGTTTTACAATTTCACAGCCGAGATTAATTTTGGAATCCCGTGGGCTTAGTATTTTACTGTCCATATCAGCCTCTATTTTCTCTACATCTGCCAAGCTCATATCCGTGTATACTCTCATCCAGTCGGTGATATCTTTATCTGGCAGCGACATTACTTTACCAAACATATCCCTGGCCGAGTCTGTAATAGCTACATAGTTCCCCAGACTTTTGCTTTGTTTATTAATTCCGCATAAGCCATTAGTGATTTTAGTAGTTATTATGACTTGTTCACTTAGATCAAATTTCTTTTGATAGAATTTACCCATCATCTCATTAAAGAGTTGGTCGGAGCCTACAATGGTCAGATCAGATTTTATCATCACCGAGTCATATCCTTGTATGATAGGGTATAATAATTCATTGATGTAGATATCAGTTTCGCTTTCGATCCGTTTTTTGAACATATCTCTACTAATCAAACGGCTATGTGTAACCATCTGAAACAAGGAAAACAATTCTGATATCGACATTTTAGAGTACCATTCAGAGTTTCTTCTGATCTCGAACACTTCCTCCCGGGTATCCAGCACTTTAGATACCTGTCGAATAAACTCCTCTGCATTTTTTTCAATGGCCTCCTGGGTCATAATCTTTCTGGTGGATAGTTTACCAGTGGGGTCACCAATAGTTGTGGTAAAATCTCCCAGTAGAAATACAACCTTATGTCCATAGTTTTGAAACTCTCTCATCATCCACAGGTTCACGGCATGACCTATGTGTAGAAACGGTGCTGTCAGATCTACTCCATATTTTATAATCAGCTGCTTCTTCTCCTTAATTTTATTTTCCAGTTCTTCCCTGGAAAAAAAGTCCTCTGTTGTTCTTTCAATTTTCTCAAATAGTTGCATATCAATCTTCTATAGTTATAGTTTTGGTGAATTTTTCAAAATAATCCTGAACTTTGCTGATGCCGCTAAGACGATATCCCCCCCAGGGAAGTATTGATTTTTGTTCTATCTGAAGTTTATTCCTGGTGATTCTGCTCACATTGTTCCTGGCTTTCAATTCAGTATAAAGACTAGATTCTGATGAAGATGAGTAAAACGAGATTTGAAGACCATATCTATACAAACTAAGTAACTTCCTCACTTCCCCGATATTATTGTATGGTATACATATAGCCACCATTCCGTTAAGGTCTTCGTTCAACAATTTTATTGCCTCCTGAATATTCACGGTAATTACGCCCGAAACAGGTTTTTCCCAATCATCACCTATCAATGCATTCAGCTTAATACCCAGTTGTTCTTCATTTGCGGATATCTGCCCATCCTTTTCCTGATACTTTTTGACTAAAATATTAGAGTAGTAAGAAGTAAACGCTTTAATGTATGGCTGAGGAATGAAAACCAGGTTAGGCGAGGAACATATGCTTCCCTTACAGAAAAGCTTAGAATGAGCAATTTTTGTTGCATAAGTTTTAATGAGGTCATCGTCTCCACTTTCAATTATGGAAAGTGTCTGTCCACTACCCTCCAGTATAGGATACACGCCCTGATTTGCGCAGGCATTTAATAAAGATGGAAAGTGATGAGAGCCCCCTTGATAGAGCAAAAGGTCTATCTGCTGATCTTTGAATACTTTTTCTATGTTAAAGTCATCCTCTTTCTCCAGGAAGACAACCTCTGGCATAACCTTGTTACATATAGACCTGAATAGCATGAATGTTTGGGGGCAACGCCTGCTGTGTAAAATAAAGGGGCTATTACCCATAGCGATTGCACTAGTTATAACAATAGGCAGCGTGGGAATAATAGAATTTACCGGGGGCACAAAAAGGATGTTCCCCCAGCCACACCTTCTGAGTGTAAAGGAACTTTCTATACTATGATAAAGGGCCGCTTCTTGTGCCCAAAGCTTTTTCCTACCTTCAAGTGAGACAGATAGGTTTTTAAAAAAATGATCCATATCCTCCCATAGTGCTTCCACCTCCTCAGGTGTATAACCTATTTCTCCTGCATACACTTTTATGAGCAAATCCTTGTGCTGAAGCAGTGCTTTATAGAATGGGGATATATTTTTATTATGTATTAAACTCATGATTGAAATGCCTTAGTTTTTCTATGTTGATCCATCTTTTTGAGATGCTGTCTATACAGTTATCAGCTTCATGTATTCTATATGAAAGTACCAGGTGCAGCAATTTTTTTAATTCGTTTGGATGGATATCACCTTGGCCATACCTTATTTCAAGGTCCTCATATTTGTGAATTTCAGGAGGCAGAACCATACGGCAATATTGCCATGGGTAAACACTGTTTCTAAAAATGCTTAGAAGCACATTGTCCTTTACTATGCCAGGGGGAGCAAATACTGAACTGATTTTTTCCTTAAGACTATAATTGGATTCGTGTATGGATATCCTGGTTTTGCTGCTGCTTTTATTTAGATTACCGCCTTTAATATCATTGGGCTGCTTGAGGTATATAATATCTATACAGTCTGCATAAGGAGCTCTGAATTTAAAGAACACCTTCATAAGGTCCGTACTTTCCAGAAGATTGTATACCTTTTCCTGGTTTCTATACCCCAAAATGACATTAGATTCAGTAAATAATGCATCCAGGCACTGCATAAAAGGAAACAGGTATAATCCTAACCGGTTAATTGCAGTTACTTCTTTTGGCAAACTTTCCCTAACAGTAGAAATGGACTCTGTACCACTAAAAATAACCAGGCACTTCAGGTAATCCTCCATGTTCATCATTTCTGTAGAGGTGGTCAGGCGGAAGTTCTTAAAATTACAGAAAGACCTGAAGAAATGCTCAAAATAACTCTTTCTACCTCCTATAGACTCAAGGTCTATATCCTTGGAAAAATGAGTAAGCAGGTCTGCAAGGGTAATATTCACCGCATACCCTCTTTGGTGTAAGCTTTTAAGGAGGTTGATAACCGGGTCGTAACCAAAATGCATAGGTGTGGTAGGTGTGAGACCCCAGGTAACATTCCTGGTGTTTTTAAAAGCTTCACTCAAAATGATATCTTCCTGTTCTTCAAAGTGGTTTATAAAATGTTTTCTGATTTTCATAGTATTTTCTTTATATATGGTATGCCACCCTGAGCTTAAAAGTCATTTTTAAAGCTCTTTTTCAGAAGTTATAAGTTCGCTAATAATATATCTGTAGTTATATTTTAAGAATATGATAAGTGCGATCATACAGCAGACAGCGCCAGTAATATTTGGCATATTATAACTGATATTTTCCAGTACACTGGCTATCAATGGTGCTATTATAATTGTGACCGATTTTATGGCTTCTTGACGGCCAATTATGGTACCGGCTCCTTCTTTTTCACGTGTAGAATAGTTAATGAAATTGGGGCGCCATATACCATTGGAAACTGGAAGAATGACACTGAGAATGATCAAACCAGTGAAGCTATCAGGCAGTAGAAACAGTAACAGCCCTGCACTATAAGTAGCTGTACACACTAATATGATAGTATGTATGTATTTCTGGTTAGACACTCTTGGAGTTAAAAAAAGCTGGGTGAGTACGAGGTATATACCAATGACCGAGTAAAAAAAGCCCAGCTGCCTGGTAGAAACCCCTATTTTGTCCAACAGATAGATTGCAGAAGACTGTGTATAAATAGTCATGCCAAGGGAAAAAAAGAAGTAAACAGCCAGGGCACTGATCTGCAGCTTTCTTAACAAGCCCTGATCCACTACACTGGTACTCTTTTTTGGTATAGGAATGGGTACCCCGGTGGAGATTACAACTAGCGAAACAAAGCACGCAGTTAGAGCAATACTGGTAATTATAAAGGGCGTATTAAAGTAAAAGTACGTACTGATTTCCGGGTCTGCTAAAAAAGATCCTGCTGATGGAGCTATAATAAAGCTGACTCCAAAAAGCGCACCTAACTGACTATTGAACTTAAGCCGCTCAGCTTCACTTTTAGCCAGAAAAAACAGGGTGGAATAAACAATAGGTATATTTCCGGAAAAGAAACCAATACAAAACCTACTTACAAACAGAAGTAAAAGGTCATCTGTAAGTATCCCATAGCTAAATGCCATATAAGCTCCCGCATTAAAAAGAATGGTTAGCTTAAGGATTAACTTTCCGGAGTATTTATCTGACAAGGCGCCCAGAATGTATGCACCTATCATATACCCCAGCCCAAACACAGACACCAGATAGAAATAGATAGTATTAAGGTCATTAAAAAAGCCTTTACCGGTAAATTCTGTTTTAAGGTATGAAGGCAGTATAGTGATCACCATATTAACCCCCATCATATCTATAAATGCACATACAAAAATTAGAAGTATAAAAGCTTTTCTCATTCTAGAATGATCTTTTCCACTTCATCTCTGGAAAGCTCTATGGCACAGGAAACCCTTCTTTTATCCGGGTCAAAATTCACTTTATGAGTAAAGTCTCTTTTATTTTTATCGTATAGATGAATTCCCCCTCCATTTGAGTTTAGAATGACGATATTACCATCTTTCAGAATAATGGAGTCCTGTATCCAGTCAAAGTCCTGATGACCTATCTTTTCTAACACCTTCAAATTTCGATCAAGAAGATAGGTACAGTTTCCCTTGGTATCAGATACTATAAACTGATCTCCAAACCTGTGAATACCATGCGGACAGGTGAGTCCTTTCAGAATAGATGTTATCTTTCGGGTATTTTTATTGATCAAAATTACCTCTCCCTGATGAAACAGGGTTGCCAGTATTTCATCCGGTGAGTACTCCTCAATGCAATTAACATGAGTAGTATGGGTAAGCGTACTACTAAAAGTTTCGTCATACTGGTAGAGCCGGTTTTCGTCTATGAAAACTTTTTCCCCAAGTTTATTCGTATTATATCCATACTCGGGAGCTGACCACCTCCATTTAATACCTTTTCCGTCCAAACAGATTTCCACCAGCGTGTCTATGTTAGTGCATGTCACATAGAAGGAGTTGCCCACTTGAGATTTTTTCATAGCATGCAGCCCGTTAAAGAAAGGGTTATTAATACGATATGTCTTCTCACCTCCTGCAAAGGCCTGTATGTAGTACTCACTTGCGATAAACAATTCATTTCCATGTATCAGCAAGCCCATAGGGCAGGTGATGTCTATATGCTTCAGATTGTATATATCTCCAGTAGACATGTCCACCTGAATAGCTGAAACTACCCCTCCAAGCTCTTCAGAGGAAACCTTTCCCGTTTCTGTCCGGCCTCTTCCTACTTTTCCATTAAGAGCCTTCCATTGTTTTTTAATCTTTTTGATACCCTCGGAATTACTGAACCCAAAGGCAAGAAGGAGAAATATACTATTTTCAATATCCTGAACAGGGTGGATATTATCTTGAAAATCCCAGTTCGTGCTGATCATAAAAGTCTGATAGTTTAAAGTAAATGCTGCCTATGAGTTTCTTTTTTTCACCTCCGGCATAGTCTTTTTTATTTAGGTTTACTATTGCTTCCATTTCTGGCTTCAGGCAAGGTAATAGCGTATTAAGGTCATTGTGATATTCTTTCAACCCTTCCATCTTTAATTTATAATTTAGGGCATAGTGTATCTGGGCTATTTCATCTACTATTACCGCCAAGTCCATAAGGTGTTCGAACTCATTTTTCCAGTTTTTGCGGTGATTCCACCAAGTTAACTTGTTGTTTAACCTGTTAAGAAATTCCTGAGCCACAACCCTAAATATCAATCGATTAGCATCCAAAAAAAGACAACAGTAGTTGGCTACAAGGTTATCAGCATCATATAGAATGTGACTGGAGATGAATTTATGCTGTATCAGAGCCTGGTTTTTCAGGAATAGTTCTATATCCGCATTTTCATAAATTGCGATTAAGTTCTTTATTTCCTCCATGGTAAAAAGCTTCACGCTAACCTCCCCATCCTCACACCACCACACCTCTGTTTTACCTGTAGTGAAATACTCCGGGTAGTTATCGTTACAGTCCAATACTTCGGATAAGTGCGCTTTAAACTGCTCTTTTGCTATGCCAGGTTTTAATAAAAAGCATATATCCAAGTCAGATTGAATCTTATTGGTCCCTATTGCTCTGGACCCACACACCCAAAAAGAGTTAGCCCATGTGGATGTGTGAGTTATCAGATCCTGAAGCAGCCCCATGTACTTTGAAGACTTTAGAGTAGGTTGTTTTACTTCCATACAGCTGCTAATTCAGTGATATTTCAAAGAAGGGTCTTCCACTGTTAAATTCCCGGATATTGTGAAATACCATATCTGTACAGTTATAAAGACTTCTTTCCGTATTAAAAGCTATATGAGGAGTTACCGTGAGGTTAGGTAATTGAGAATTATCCACGTCCTCATCGTCAATTAATACCCTTACATCTTTCCTCGCTTTCAGAACTTCCGCAAGTTCTTCCATCACAAATATTTCCTTTCTAGCAATCGAAAGAATAACAGCCTCTTGCTTGGTGACAGACAGTAACTCTCTGTTTATCATATTCCGAGTCTGATCGTTCAACTCTACTGTCAAACATATAAAGTCAGAGTTCTCGAATATCTCTTTCAGGGATTTGAAGTTCACTGGAATCTCCATACTTTTAGTAAGTCTGTTCCTCGTATAGGCAGAAACATTTACCCCCAAATGGTAAAGCTTTTTAGCCAGTGATACGCCTATACTTCCCAACCCCACTATGCCAATGTTACAGTCACGCAGATCCTTGGAAAGATAAAGTTCGTAAGGCGATTGCTTTGTGCTGACGTTACTACCCATAAGCTTACGGTTATAAGCGAGCAGGGCCGACAATACAAACTGGGATACGCCTTCGGTAGAATATTTAGGAATATAGGCCACCTTTATACTATTCTTCCTTAATGACCTTAATAGTTCCTGATCCTTTAATATCCTGTCATACCCTGAATACATATATACAAAAAGTCTCAAGTCGGGCATATTATCTATAACCCTGGCGGTAGGTTCTCCCCATGATATGAGTATCTCTGCCTTATCACAGTATTTTATAAAGTTTTCTTCGTCGGGAAATGCATCAATATGTTCAAACCTGCCAAAGTCATTCAATTCTGAAGCTACTGTGGGAGAATATTTAATATGATTTCCTATGCTAAATATTTTCATGGCAAAGCTTTATTTCTTCTTCTGGTATAAATGGAGTATCCAGTTTGTCCAACTTGCTTAATATCTCCACATAGGCTCTATTATCAGATTTGTCCAACTTATCACCTATATAGTCCATTACCCCATAATAGCCCAAGGTAGCATGCTCTAGAATTTCAGTATCCTTATTAAATAGGTTTGCCACCTTTTTGGAGGCTTCATAAAGCTTGACAAAATCGGCTTCTCTCATGCCATATCTTTCCAGCAATGCAATTAACACCTCCAGATTTGCATTTCCTGCTCCTCTTCCCATTCCCATAAATGTAGCATCCAGGTAAGTGCAGCCTTCCCTGGCACCATATACTGAGTTATAAGTAGCAAGCCGCAGGTTATCGTGACCATGGTAGCCTATCTCACTATCAGAATGCTCCGATAGTATTTCTATCTTTTTACCAATCTCCTTATCAGTTAAAGCTCCGCTACTATCCACAATGTATATGACATCCGGTGATAGTTCAGCAACAGTATTGCATACCTCGATTAGTTCTTTATCTTTTATTCGATAAGTATCCAATACATTAAGACAAGTAAACAGCCCCTGCTTTTTTGCCTCCTCAAGCAGAGGTAGTGCCTCTCGAAAGGGAAAAGGTGTATTTTCAAAGCCTACAAAGCCAACCCTGAACACATCCAGTCCGCTTTTAATTATTGATTGCAGATGCGTTTTTTTACAAAGACCTGCCAATCCGAATATGCTGATGCTGGTAGACTCATCATGTTGTTTTGCTTCATATACATACTCCTCATGGCTGTGCAAAGGAAGTTCATTTCCCGGCCCTAAACCATGCCCAATTTCTATGATATCGGTGCCTATACGCTTTGATATATCTATAAAAGATTTAACTTCCTCAATGCTAAACTTAAACCCATTGAGGTATCCGGCTTCCCTTATAGTAGGATCAAGTATTTTTATTTTCTTTTCCATATTTACGTTAGTATAGTCCTTTATATAATCCTCCATCAATCAATATAGATTGTCCTGTTATGTAACGAGCATTCTCAGAAGTAAGAAAGGCGCACATATCTCCGACATCCTCTATTGTTCCCAGGTTTTTAGAGGGAATGAGATTTTTAAATCTTTCTGCTACTTTGGAAGTAGAAATTTCTTCCTTATCAGCCATCACCTGATGAATAGCCCGAACCCTGTCCGTATTAATAATGCCGGGAAGAAGATTATTTATGGTTATGTTATCTTGTGCTATATTCTCAATAATAGACTTGGAATAAGCATGTATGCAACTCCTTAATACATTGGAAAGCACCAAACTTCTGTGGGGTTCTTTAGCAGTTATAGAGGTAATATTTACTATCCTTCCATAGTTATTTTCCTGGAAGTGAGTGATGAATTTGCTTATAAGTTTTACATAGTTAATAAAATGATTTTCAAACAAGTCGACCCAGTCGGTCGGCGATAGTGAATCATATTCACCTACTTTTGGGCCACCATTGTTGTAAACCAAAATGTGTATTTGAGGAAAAATAGCAAGGCACTTTTCCTGCAATTGCTCTATTTGTTCGCTTTTCGTAAGATCGGTGACTATACCATGCACTTCCCCTCCGGTTTCTTCCTTCAAAGAGTTAACAGCTTTATTAATATCATTTTCATGACGTGAGCATATGATCACCTTCGCTCCCTGTTGTAGCATTGATTTAGCAATGCCAAAGCCAATTCCACGAGAAGCGGCACATACCATGGCTACTTTATCTTTTAAATTCATATTTATATTTGTTGAATCATTTTAAATGCCTTGCTAATAGAGCCTGACTCATTTATCAGACGAACCATCTTTTCCTCGGCTTCAAGAATGTTTTTAGCCTCAAGAATAACATCGTCGATATGGTCCTTCGGTATAACTACTACACCATCCTGATCTGCAAAAATGATATCCATTGGAGATACTGATACTCCTCCACAATTCACATCAGTCTGCACTGATTTTATGCTATACTTTCCTGCTCCTGAATAAGGGGTGGTTCCTTTTGAGAATACAGGGTATTTCAGGTTCATGATGTCATCCAAGTCTCTGGTACAGCAATTTAATATCGTGCCCCTGATCTTATTAGTGGAAGATGCAAGAGTAAGTAGTCCACCCCATCCTGAAATGTTTGTTTCTGTATCTTCAAATACCTGAACCAGTACATGCGTCTCATCAAGTGAATCTATCAAGGACATCAGCTTATCAGGTGGTGCCGGTAATTTAGTTTTACTGTTCAGGCAAGTGGCTGCATAGCCCACTATCTTGCAAGGAAACATAGGTTTAATGCTACTTTCCATGGTGGTTTTAAAACCTACCACTTTCTCTACCGCATCGGATATAATAGAGGTACTAAACCTCTCCAAAACTTTAATTCTCTCCATTTTTTTATTATAAATTATAGGTATAGGTATATATTTTCCTGTACTGTAAATTGGATACAGGGTGTATTTAGAATGAAATTGTAGATTTGTTTATTCAACTGGATCAAGCCAATGCTGACAGTCTCATTGAAGAGGGATTTACTCCATATATGGCTTTATAGCAATTATTAAAATGCTGGGACGAACTGAAACCTGAAACCTGAGCTATCTCTTTGATAGAAAGATCTGCTTGAGTGACAAGCTGACTTGCATGTTTGACCTTGAACATCATTAAAAGCTTCTTGGGATTTATAATTTGCTGTTTTTTGAATTCCCTCGAAAGTGTACATTCGTTTATATTCAGAATATCAGCTACTTCTGATACTCCTTTTAGAGTAAGGTAGTGGTGCTCTATAAGATGACAGGCTTTAGCGACTATCTTCGAAGAATTGTAAGAGTCCTCCTCTATATTTAAATCTTTCAGTGAAACCGGGTTTAGCACATTGGATATCTCCTCGACGAGTTCTCTTGTAAACGATTGATTCCCTGAGCAAAGCAAAACTTTGTCTACTCCATGTTTTCCGCACAGCCTTACAAGCTCTAAGTCCTCTTCCACCATTAAAGCAATCGTTTTCAGGTTAGTCAGGTTAGTTTTTACGATCTCCAGATATTGGAGATCATTAACTCGTTTTCTTTCAAAATCGAATATAAAAACGCTTATTGGGGTTGACTTGATGATTTGAATACACTCTCTTATATGATTGCACTTAATAATATTTAATTCACTTTTAAGAGTATCGTCAATTTTATTAAAACATGATAAACTTCGTATTAAAGTGCAAGCATACTGCTTATAAGTAGGTATTATACAGCTATTTAACATAATCAATAGTTGGTTTTATTTATAATAATTATTGGATAAGTAATTAATTAACAGGCGATTACTCATTAAATTCTTATTAGTAAATAATTATCTTCAAAATTATTCCGTTTGCTGTATACAGTCAATATCTATTTTTTGACCAATCATCTTTTTTTTTGACCATAGTAAACATATCTTTAATTTAAAAATTAGAATGAATCGTATATTACCTTTAGATGCAGGTAAGGTTACCTTAAGAACTTTAGAAGAAAGTGATGCTGATCAGATAGCATTTCATGCAAATAACCCCAATATCGCTCACTTCACTGCCAACGTTCCATATCCCTATAAAAAAGAAGATGCAATTGTCTGGATAAGCAAAACCAGATCAGGGATGCAATTGGGAAAACAGTATACGTTCGGAATAGAGTATGACAAAAGGATTGTAGGTGCCATCGGACTCAAAGTAGATGATAGCAACAATGAAGCCGAGGTAGGATATTGGCTCGGAGAGGAATATTGGAACAAAGGATTGTGCACTGATGCACTTCAAGCTGTGGTCAGATTTGGATTAGATTCTCTCAAGCTTCATAAAATTAATGGTTCATACTTATCCCACAATTTGGCAAGCAGCAGGGTTTTGAATAAGTGTGGTTTTATTGTAGACTGTGTGCTAAAGGATCATATTTTCAAGAATGACAAATACTTCGACTTGGTTAAATGTTATTTGTTAAGTCCTGAAAAATAAACCTTAATGAACCATCCTGGAATCCTGGCATTAGTTAAACGACACCTCCTGTAAAGGAGACCTTTCCTGATCCATTCTCTGAAGAGTTTCTACCTATCAGAAATACAGTTTATCAAAAACTAGAACAAGGGATCAACTTATATCGCTACACTGTTTTTATAAATGAATCACTGTGGGTTGATCGTTTCCATCATCAAATAATAAATCTTCAACCATCTCCTTTAGCCTAACCAATACTTCTGCATTAAGGTTACCTGAACTTTTATCCAATACCTCTAGTACATTCTCCCTATTAGTACTCATTTCTAGGACCATCAAGTAGTAATCAAAAACACTTTCAACCCTCTCCTCACTTAGCATTAAAAGCATTTCCAATACTTGATCATCAGTGATATTCTCAACCTTATAAGGCTCGGGCAGCAACAGCGCTTTGATGAAGTCCTCTTCATTTGTATAAGAGTGGTAAGCTACAATATCATCTACAGTATAAAAACTCGATTTTCCACCTATCTTATTGAATTCTTCGATCTCCGAATCAACGCTCAACCCTTTCTCTATTTTATTTTCAATTTCGGTTAGCAAGTTGGCCAGAACCTCATATTGACCTTTATCAAATTCGACTCTTAAACTGGTTCTTTTCACTATGATTCTTTAATGTTAAACAAACTGATTCCCCAAAAGAGGGATTTTGAAAGTACGCTTAAATCTAAGACTAAAGATTTTGAAATAAAAAAACCTTCATCTTCCCCCATTCCTACGGAGGTATAGCACTGCCTGCTGAACAATTAAGGTTTATCAAACTTTTAGAAGTTTAGTAAATCGCTGTTTAGTCCTGTATAGCTTAACATCGAAATATTTAACATTGCGTCCAATCTAAAAAATCCATAAACTACGGCAGCGTAGCCTAATTACTGCCCGTTAAACAAACTAGAAGAGTAGTACCTGAAAGGAACTTGTTACTCATAGGCCATCTGTTAGCAGAGGCAGAGTCCTCTACAAGGTCTACAAGAGACTCTGCTAAGAAGAAAAGAGGACACGAATGCTCTATCACCCCACCACTAGTTATAGAAACTTCTACAGCCTGCGCTGTCCTCCCCTACAGGAGAGGGCTTGATAGCGTTCAGTTTTTCAGGGTGTTGATGGGTGAAGTGTTACAGCCAGAATAGTTTATACACTTTCCATTTGGGATCAGAATCTATCTGTATACCTCATGATGAGAGATCTTAGCTCTGTTAAATAATTGTAATATTTTGCTTCTACTTTATACAACCTCAGAAAAATACTCCGGAATCAATTTCCTGATCTTATCCAGGGTATCATTGACAGATAGCTCGCTCATACCTCCTGCGGCATTGGCATGGCCTCCACCGCTAAAATGTTCTGCGGCTAATACGTTGACGGCATTCTCTTCCCCTTTTGAGCGGAACGATATTTTCATGATCCCATCACGTTCGGTAAATACAATAGCCACTCTCATACCCCTGATAGATAATGCATGGTTGGCCAGACTATCCGTATCACCTTTCTTGTAATTATATTTGGCAAGTTCTTCTTTTGATAAAGGAATAATGGCGACTTGGTATTCCTCCATGATTTCCAGTTTTTCACTCATGGCATAGCCCTGCAATCTCAAACGACTGACGGTGTTGTTGTCATTCAGGTATTCATGGACCAGGTGATGTTGTACACCTGCGGCAAGAAGTTTAGCCAATACTTCATGCGTTCTGGGCTTCATTGATGGAAATCTAAATGTTCCGGTATCGGTAAGAATTCCCAAATATAGCGGAGTACCTATTTTATCATCTAGCAATGCATCATACCCCGATCCTTCAATCAGATCAACAATCAGCTCTGAGGTGGATGAAGCCGTGGTTTCTGAAACAATAATATCAGGAAATGCTTCCGGGTCAAGATGATGGTCTATCATCACCTTTTTACAAGTTGCCGATTCCAGCAAAGCCTGCATATCCCCTACCCTGCCTACAGCATTGTAGTCCAGGCAAAAGATCAAATCAGCCTGCTGAAAGGCAGCTTCCACTTGCTCAGGCTCTTCATTCATCAACAATATAGGCGAGGTATCCAACCAGTATAAAAAATCTGGTGCAGGATCAGGATGACAGATCAATACCTTTTTACCCAGCTTTTCTATAAAATGCAACAATCCCAGTGAACACCCTACAGAATCTCCGTCGGCTGATTTGTGGGATGTGATAACAATATGAGAGGCATTGCATATTTCAGCTGCAATTTGTTTATATACATTCATTCTATAGTGTTTCTTTGTAATGATTGGAGTAATTACCCCTTTTATGAATTTTCCTGCTCCGCAGAGTCTCCTGCTCTTTATTTTGCCTACAGTCTTTGACTATTCGCTCATAAGGAAGCTCAAGTCTGATCGGTAGTAATAAAAAAAGCCCGAAGAATTAATCTTCAGGCTTTAGTACCCAGGGCCGGAGTCGAACCGGCACGTCCGAAGACATTGGTGTTTGAGACCAACGCGTCTACCAATTCCGCCACCTGGGCTTTAATTTAGTTGGTTAGTTGGAACCGCTTTTGTTAAACGGGATGCAAAGATGTTTAAAGATTTCAATATTACCAATAGTTGGATAAAAAATAGTGAAGAGATTTATCTAATATCTCACATTGCCGGGATAACCAACCTGCACAATGCACTTCTTCCCTGTAATTGCTTTCGAAATATTGAAAATTTGATTAGGTTCAGATGTCTTTCCTACATAACAAATTCGCCGTCATCATGAATAGACTATGCCTTCTACCCTTGTCAATGGCCATACTCACTGCTTGCCAAAACCCAAAAACGGAAACAAAACAACGTAAGTTACCGGAACTTATCACTCAAAATTCCCAGATCGTTGTTGAAAAAGAAGGGCAGGTATTCAGAGACTTAAACAGCAATAGCAAACTGGACATTTATGAAGATTCAAACCAGCTTATTGAAGCCAGAATAGCTGACCTTCTCTCTCAAATGACTTTGGAAGAAAAGGCTGGAATGATGTTTATTGGAGGTGTAGGCATAAGTGAAGACGCAAAACCTGACGGAAAAGAAAAAATCAAAGGCCCTGGCGCACGCATGCCTTCGGTTGTGGAATATATGGATTCCAAAAAAATGACGTATTTCAATATCTGGGATATACCGGAAGACCCGGTCACTTTTGCTAAATGGTATAACAATACCCAACGCATCGCAGAGAATACCCGGCTTGGCATCCCCGTTACCATAGCCTCTGATCCACGACACCATTTCAGCAACAACATCTTCTCCATGAGCGCTCAAGGCTTCTCTCAATTTTGCGAAACGTTGGGTTTTGCTGCCTTGAGAGATGAGAAGCTCATGAAAAAGTTTGCCGACATTGTCCGGCAGGAATATGTGGCGATTGGCATCAGGGAATCACTTCACCCTCAAATTGACCTGGCCACTGAACCCAGATGGGCCAGGATAAGCGGGGCATTTGGAGAAGATGCTGCTTTGACCGCTAAATTGGTCAAAGCATACATTAAAGGCATGCAGGGAGACTCTTTAAGCGGTACAAGTGTTGCCTGCATGACCAAGCACTTTCCCGGTGGTGGCCCTCAAAAAGAAGGTCTGGACCCACACTTCTCATTTCAAAAAGGTCAGATTTACCCTGGAAATAACTTTGACTACCACCTAATCCCTTTTGAGGCCGCTTTTGAAGTTAATACAGCGGCCATTATGCCTTACTATGGTGTCCCTACAGACCAAACCGAAGAGAATGTCGCGATGGCTTATAACAAAGCTATTATTACCTCGTTGCTTAGGGAAAAGTACAATTATGACGGTGTGGTCTGCACCGACTGGGGTTTAATCACTGACGTGCCCATGGGGCCGGATGTGATATGGAAAGCCAGAGCATGGGGAGTGGAGGATCTTAGCGAAGCCGAAAGGGTTCAAAAAGTTATTGAAGCTGGTTGTGATCAGTTTGGAGGAGAAATGAGACCAGAACTGGTTGTGCAGTTGGTTAATGAAGGTAAACTTACTGAAGAGCGGATTGATCAGTCTGTAAAACGATTGTTGAAGCTTAAATTCGAGTTGGGCCTGTTCGACAATCCGTTTGTTGATGATAGCAAAGTGCATGAAGTTTTAAACAAAAGGGAATTCCGAGAATTGGGCGAACACACTCAACGGGAGTCTATGACGCTCCTGAAAAATGAAGATGTACTGCCGCTCACAAAAAATAAATTCAAGGTTTATATCAAAAACATAGATAGCGCTGTGGTTGCTAATTACGCTACTGTGGTTACCAACCCTGAGGAAGCAGATTATGCCATCATCCGGCTTAATGCACCTTGGTACCCTGTAGAAACCAAAAACCCTTTTGCCCTTGGGTTTCATCATGGAGACTTGGATTTCAAAGGAGAAGAAAAGCAAAAGATACTAACACTACTTCAAAAAGTCCCAACGATCGTCGATATCTATCTTGATCGGCCAGCGGTAATACCGGAAATAACCGAAGCTTCCAGTGCGCTAATCGCCAATTACGGTGCCAGTGACAAATCTGTATGTGAAGTACTTTTTGGAAACACTGCCCCTAAAGGCAAGCTGCCTTTTGAGTTGCCTTCATCTATGGAAGCAGTATATAAACAGAAAGCTGACGTACCTTATGATAGCGAAAAACCCTTATTCAAATTCGGCTTTGGGCTTCAATATTAAGTAAACATGAAACCTCATAGCTGGAATAGTGTTACATTCGCCTGGCCAAACATTAAACCGACCCGGTTGAAGAAAGCACATTGTTGCCTGCGTCAGCAAGATTAAAAATACGACCTGACCTGTTTTCTTCAGTATTGAAGTATTTTGTACTTATAATATTAAATACAGCTTCTACCCAGTGGTTATCTGTATTTAAACTTTCTGTAAAATTGAATTTCTCGCCCCCGTGCTCTAAAAACAGGTCGCGGTACTCCTCTCCTATTTCAAGCGTAGTTTCCAGGCAATCAGCTACGAAGGAAGGAGATACAACCAATAGGTTTTTAACCCCATTCCTGGCCAGTTCTTCTATTGTTGCATCTGTATAAGGTTGTATCCAAGGATCTTTGCCCAGTCTGCTTTGAAAAGACGTGCTGTAGCTACTTGTTTCTAATCCTATACTTTCTGCAATCAGTTTTGAAGTATGGAAGCAAGCACTGCGATAACAATACTGCTGATGTTCGCCGTCACTGCAATTGCATGCCGAGTTGCAATAGTCAGACTCATTCCTAATGCGATCCAGATGTCGCTCGGGTATTCCATGGTAGCTAAAAAGCACATGGTCAGGCTGGTGTTGACTGATGTCTCCTAGCACTTTTGCAGCAAAAGCATTGATAAACTCCGGATGACTATGGTAGCTATTAAGAAACTGAATACTAGGTATCACTTGCCATTGAGAAATTATCTCCATTACTTTTTGATTAACCGAACCGGTAGTAGCCGAAGCATACTGTGGAAAGAGAGGAAATACAATGAGTTCATCTACTCCCTTAATACGCAGCCTCTTCAAAGCCATTTCTATGGAGGGGTTTTGGTAGCGCATAGCCAATTCCACTTCTACATTCCAGGGGCTACTATCAAATTTTTGCAATAGCTTGTGTACCAGCACCAACCCATGAGTCAATAGTGGAGAACCTTTTCTTGTCCAAAGTTTTTTATATTCTTTAGCCACCTTGCGAGAGCGAAACGGAGCAATTATCCCATTAACCAATAAGAAGCGCTTCCAGAAGGGTATATCTATAACCCTGCCATCCATCAAAAACTCCGTCAGGTATCGCTTCACTGCTTTGTATTCCGGCTCATCCGGTGTCCCTAGATTTACTACCAACACTCCTGTTCTACTCATAATCTTATTCGTTAATGCTTTGTTAAAAAAACTGTGCCTGACTCATCAAAAATGCAGCCTGCCTTCTTGTCATTTTTCTTACCGCTCTTATAACAGCCTGCTGTCTGTCATTACCGACATGCTGCTTCAAACTCACCACAACGGTCTGTTCAGCTTCTTCCTTAAACTTCCTTATTATTTTTCGTACCCGTCCCTTTCCAACCCATTCCAAAAAAAGATTGAGTTCTTCCTCTATGATCTCCTGCACCTGATTCAAAGCAGCTGCCTGTAGCTGATCAGATTGTGAAACCTGGCGTGTCACATCATCAACATTATAAAGTGTTGCGCTTGTCCCAACAACCGGATGTACATTCATAGGCAAACCCAAGTCTACTACCACTTGGTTAAGTGGAGAAACAATTGGCTGATTTAAGAGATGTTGTCGGTTACTTACCGCAGTGATTATGGCGTCAAAGCTTCCTAACTCGCCAGCCTCAACAAGGTTCCAATCATAGGGAAAAAGTCCATACTTATTAGCCAGATTGATGGCTTTATCAGCAGTCCTATTGGTAATATATGCCGCACCAAAACTAAACTTACCCAAATAACTAACCACATCACGGGCAATCTCCCCTGCCCCGACAATCAATATTCTCTTATCAGACAATGAAGACTTGCCCAGTACCTTTTCTATTAACTTCAGTGAACGGTAAGCAGTAGATGTTGAACCTCTTCGATAATGCGATTCGTTAGCAATCCGCTTGTGACTTTTAAATACGGCCTGAAATAACCTCTCCAATAATGAGCCTTGTTGGTTATGTGCTAAACAAAACTGATAAGCCTCTTTAACCTGCGAAATGATCTGCTTATCACCCATTACAGCAGATTGCAGACCATTGGACACTTGTAAAAGTCGGTTTGCAGTCTTATGAGTTTCATCTGACAAATCAAAGAGCTTACGATCATTATAACCAGACCCTGCCGATCGGATAAAAAAATCCCTGACCACCGCCGCTTTAGTGTATTGAGATTCAAAATATATTTCGGTCCTATTACAGGTTGAAATTAGTACCAGTCCCTTAATATCAGAATAAGCCGCTGTAATAGCCCGGCTTAATGTGCTTCTCAGAGTATCATTAATAGCATATGATTCTCGTTCTGACACTGAAGCAGTTTGATGTGAAATACCAATGTACCTTAAAACATGTAGCATAATCTGATGGAACAGCTCTTAATTGCGCATTGCTTTTGGTTGCTGAACATAATCAGCATAAGCAATCAGCTCACGTATTGCATTTAAATCTTGCACTAAGATGCATCCATCAAAAACATTTATCAAATTGATAATTTCTAAGCCATCATATACAAAATCTATGTGGGGGTATCGAACGACACTAGATATTAATTTCGTCATTGCGACGACGGCAGGAGGAAGCAATCTCATTAAACTATGTAGAAAAACTAGATTCGGGGTTGTGATCAGTCTGTGTCACGATGGAGGGGAGCACTTCGTCGTGCCTCCTCGTGATGACGGTGCCCGAATTAAACTCGTCATTGCGACGACGGCAGGAGGAAGCAATCTCCTTAACTATGCCGAAAAACTAGATTCGGGGCAGTGATCAGTCCGTGCCTCGATGGAGGGGAGCACTTCGTCGTACCTCCTCGTGATGACGGTGCTTTAATTAAACTCGTCATTGCAACGACGGTAGGAGGAAGCAATCTCTTAACTATGCCGAAAAACTAGATTCGGGGCAGTGATCAGTCCGTGCCACGATGGAGGGGAGCACTTCGTCGTACCTCCTCGTGATGACGGTGCTCGAATTAAACCCGTCATTGCGACGACGGCAGGAGGAAGCAATCTCCTTAACTATGCCGAAAAACTAGATTCGGGGCAGTGATCAGTCCGTGCCACGATGGAGGGGAGCACTTCGTCGTGCCTCCTCGTGATGACGGTGCTTTAATTAAACTCGTCATTGCAACAACGGTAGGAGGAAACAATCTCCCTAATTATGATAAAAAACTAGATTCGGGGCAGTGCTTAGTCTGTGCCTCGATGGAGGGGAGCACTTCGTCGTACCTCCTCGTGATGACGGTGCTCGAATTAAACCCGTCATTGCGACGACGGCAGGAGGAAGCAATCTCCCTAATTATGATAAAAAACTAGATTCGGGGCAGTGATCAGTCCGTGCCACGATGGAGGATATCACTTCGTCGTACCTCCTCGTGATGACGGTTAAATAACTTTTACTTCTCCTGCTCTTCATCACTGGTAACTCTATCAAACTCCTTCTTGTTGTTATTCACTCCAATACTAGCCACCAATCCACTCAGGAAGGTCTTCGTCCAATAGTTAAAGAGTGACTTNTATCACTTCGTCGTACCTCCTCGTGATGACGGTTAAATAACTTTTACTTCTCCTGCTCTTCATCACTGGTAACTCTATCAAACTCCTTCTTGTTGTTATTCACTCCAATACTAGCCACCAATCCACTCAGGAAGGTCTTCGTCCAATAGTTAAAGAGTGACTTATTGGGGTTCCTTTCAAAGTAGATCTTGCCTTCCCTGAACTTAAACAAGTGAGGGTTATTCTTATTGATCACAAATGTATTGGCGAAGAAAGAAGCTATGGACTTATTTGTACGCGAGGTTCTTTCTGAGGGCTTTTCCAAAATATAGATTTTAAGGTCTTCATACCGAAACTCCATGGTACCGTAGGCTACATCTTCATTGGCACGGGCGCTAAAAAAGAGGCTGTTGGCATAGCCCTCACGAATATCAATATTGGCATTATAGACTGTTATATCGTTGAATATTCTCAAAGGCGTAGCAGCCAGCTTACCTCCTATTGTAAAAGCCCCTGCTGGTGACAGCATGTCAAACGACATCGACAAGTCAAGCTTTGCTTTACCCATAACCATAGCCGTGGCATCCATAGTTACAAAACGGTTCTTTTTTAACAGACTCTCTCTGTTCGTAACATTTTTGAACACTGCTGAAAACTCCTCAAAAGATACCGAACCAGGCTGTAGTGCCCCTTCGGCAAATTCGGTGTAAGTAATATCAGTATTGTGAATATCCACTCTTCCTATATTGACCGGCTTTTTATATTTTCCGAAAGCAACATGATACATGGTTTTCTCTTTTGCCGGAGCATCTGGCATATTCTTATCCCTGTATACATCAATTTTAGCATTGTCGATAAGCAAGTGCCTGCTATCGATCAGTTGTTGATTTAAAAACTTATCCAGATGAAGCCCTGACAGCTTGATGGTTCCGGCACTGGCATTTATCCAGTCACTTTCAAAATGCTTTTTATCAAAATACTCAAACTGGGATAGTGGCACAAACCGCAGGTTGCTGACTGTAAGGCTGGAGTCTTTCAAGGCAAAAGCTACTTTCTCCACGGTAATTGTGTTTAAACCGTCCTTGGTTTTGAAACTCAGGTTTGGCACAGTAGCAGTCATCCCTTTAAATACCAGTACATCTTTATTGAGGTTAGTGCGCTCATCCAAAAGTACCTGCTTCAGGTTAATGGAAATATCTTTTAGCTTAAAGTCTCCCTTTCCTTCCCGCTTAAGCAAAACACTCCCGTTGCTCAAATCGAGATTATGAATAGATACTGCCTTCAAGTCGCTACCCTCCAATAAATTTTTACCTGCCGACTTATCTTCCCTCTGCTGAAGTGTAATATCAGGCTTAATCAGCTTAACTTTCTGAATATCTACTTTCTGATGATTTACAAAAGCATAGATATCCGGAATGCTCATATGGATTCCCGGAACCTTGAAGGTGGTAGCATCTTCCTTGTTGGTAAATGAAAACCGATTTACCCCTAAAGCGTCCGTTTTAGAGTCGAGGGTTACACCAGTAAGCACCACACTGGACTGGTTATTGGTAATTGACACGTTTTCTGCATCAGCAGCCATACGCTGCGCAAATGGTATTTTATAGTTCCATTTCCTGTCGGGAGCTATACGAACACCCCTGATATCAAAATTCACCCCCTTCGCCACCACCCCATCTCGATTATCAAAAGTAGTGTTAGCCAATATCAGCCTGTCTACTTTTATATCTTTTATATATTCATTCAGCTTTTGCTGCAAGTCCAGAAAGTGTGTTGTTGTCTTTGGTTTATCGCTTCCCTTGGTACTCAGTTGTATATTAGTATTACGCGCCAGAATCATTTTCGCATCCAGTATATTTTCATTCACGAGGCGTCCCACCTCTATTCCATTTGATGAAATAGTGTCAATTAAAAACTCATGTTTCCCCTTGACTTCCAGCTTCTTTACAGCCAATTGTTTTAACTTTTCAGAAAGCTGTAATTGACTAAATGTCAGTACGCTGCCATCACCATAGAGAGAGGAACCCGCCAAAGAAAGTTCCAGCCCCTTCACTTCGGGTTTCTCATCTTCATGTATTAAAAATTCCCGAAACTTCAGGTAATTGACATTGGCTGTAAATACCGGTGCCTTGTTGCCCACTATATTAATAATGCCCTTCCCTAAATGGATTCGTTTGAATGAAAAGGATTCGCTCTGATCATTTTCCGGCTTCTTCTGCAAGAAAGACTTGTCAACCAACAGCTTAAATTCCCGGGCTCTAAGTCCATTCAGTGCACTGCTCGGGGAATTAAGAAATACAGAAACACCCGGAAGAGGGACAAAAACCCCGGCAAGAGACGCATTGATAGGTACATCTTCATTACCTTCTATCTCCACTCTGCGTATGGTCAGTTTTGTTTTATCATTCTGAACCAGCGAAACTCCGGTCAACCTGCCCTTAACACTTTCGGGAGGACTTATCACAATGCTCCTGGCAGAGACTTTCATTTGAAGACTGTCCAGGTACAGGTTCGACCTTCCTTTGCCATTGACCACCTCCCCGACTGATGTACCCAGTCCATGAAATTCAATAAAGGGTGCTCCCTTCCTCATCAAACTAACTTCACCATCGTTAAGGTTAATACTATCGGTGTGTAGAAAGTCAAAAATAGCCCCTACAAGCTCTGGCAAATCAATTTCTCCACTAGTAGAGTATGCTGTATCCTCCATATGAAACCTGATTTCCGGCCGTTCAATAGACACATTGTTCATGACCAACTGGTTGTTATCAATGAAGTTTTCAAATTCAAAGCCTGATACCCTAACCTGTGGCGCATCAATATTGATCACCCCGCCGTGATCTATTTTTTCACTCAACGTCAGACGATCAAATACTTTCAAAGAATCGATCCTAATATTGGACTTGTCAGTGGTAACAAATGACAGACTACCAAATTTCAGGATATGAATACTATCTGGCATACTGTAGTAGTAATTTTTCAACCCAACAGTGGCACTGTCGTATTTAATGGCGCTGTAATTCAGAGTATCAATCCGCACGTTTTTGACATGGGCAAAAATATTATTAGCCTTAAACCGCGAAGAGGAAAATGCCCTGTCTCTCAACACATCTATGCCTCCATTATCAATGTTCAGATTGGAAATTTCAATGATATTAAAGAGCTGAGTTATTATTTTGACCAACTCCTCCGTTGATGGATCTACCGGAGTATTTTTGGCTACCGTCAGGAAATTATCCATGGCAAAGTTTGGCGAGCGAATATCTATTTCATTGATAGACAAAACATTATCCATATACGCTTTATTAAAATCTACCCCCCGTAGAGAAAGGGATGGAATACCAATAGAATAAGCATTACGATCTAAGTCTTTGCCCTTGCGCACTGCATCATTGCGTGGGTACAGGTGTACATTAGTCAACTCAATGCGCGATTCACGTGTAGAAAGCAGCACTGAGTCAAAGGAGAACAGGTGAACTGAGTCTTTAAGCTTGAAGGTCTGGTCTTTGACCAAGAGACTAATATGGTCTGAATGAAACTTAGGGTCGTTATTACTATCACTATCCCAACCAAAGTTCCTGATCAAAAAAGAGATGTTGCCGGTTACAAAATCATAACTACGTTCCATGAGGTCTCTCTTATAACTGATCTTAGCCTGACTCAGACCAAAGCTACCCAGGTTAAACTCCCTGATCTGTTGCGTCACAGTTTTATAAATATCTCCACTCTCTTTAGAGAGCCCTATATTCTCTTCATCCTGCCTCGGCTGAGCTATCCAAACTTCAGGTTGCTGTAGAATAATCGTTTTTAGGCTGAGCCGATCCTTAAAAACGACTTCAAGCAAGTTAATAATATCAGCATCTACGCGAGGTACATGAGCTACAAACAAGGACATGTCTTTATCAGAAGCATCTAACTGTACGCTGTCTATATCTACCTTAAAGTTAAACAGCGTAGCCCTGCTATCGACAAAGTCAACGTGTATACTATCATATGAAATACTATAAAAACCATCTGTTTTTAACTCAACAGTCCTTTTTAGCGTTTTACCCAACAAATCATAGGCATAGTAATGAATTAACTTTTCGTAGGTAAAAAGTACGGCAAATATGACCGCAGCAACCAAAAGTATAGCTGTAGTTAGCAACCCCCTCCTCGATCTGCGCAGTGCTCTTAATTTAAAGTATTTATGTCTTCGTTGCATACCCTTAAGTAAGAGTAAATTTATAGCTTTATTTTGACTTGTTCAGATGATTTTTTCGTCATGGATTTTTGCACTACTTTCTAGTGCAAGGGCGATTGAAGGTTGGAGGTGACATTTGCATTTCCGGCTTTCCTAACTCAAAAAGCTATCAGAAAGTTTATCCGGAAACTCTAAAAAATAAGATACCTACCCAATTTATCGAGTTAGCGGAAATATTTGGTAATCAACAATGTAAAACCTGCCACAACAAAAATAGTGGCTAATCGGGATAAATTACCACCGCTAAACCTTTCAAAACACCTCAAAAAGACTAATTTCGCGCGGTTCTATTTTTTGACTAAAACAAACTTAAATAACTTAACTATGACTTACTCTCATAAAAAGAGACTAAACAAAACACTTAATTTTTTAATTGCATTTTTAGCAATAACCACAATTTCTTTCTCTCAGGTTCAGGGACAGGGATTTTACCTTAGGGCTGGCGGCGGCTACTCTTTACAGTCTGCCAAAACTGAATTTAACAATGCTGATCCTAACGAATTAACCGGAATAAAACAATCTACGGAAGTAACTGTAAGTGCTGATGGTTCTACTACCAATGTAAAAAGTCTAAATGGCTCTTTGGGTGCTGGATTTAAAGGAAACATCACTGGTGGTTACATGTTCAACCCTTATATCGGTGCAGAATTGGGTATCAACTATTTCCACGGTGATGAGACGGTAATCGGCAAATTAAGCAGTCCGGTAATGAACTCTGAGGAAGTAGCTTATATCAGAGGGGTGGATTTGAGTCCTGCTATAATTGTAACTCCCGGTTTTGAAGGCATCAACCCTTACGCCAGAGTAGGACTTTTAATTACAGCAGCAGGAGATCTTACCATTGAAACTTCAGCAGACATTATTAACGGTGGTGGTGCAGGTACAGATATAGCGCTACGTGCTGAGTCTGAAGTAACTGCCAAATTTAGTATAGGTTATGTTGCTGCCGTAGGTATATTGTTACCTGTTAATGATCGCATCAGCCTTTTTGGTGAGGCAGAGTTCAAGAGCTTCACTATTAAAAGTGATGAAGCTGAGATCAAAAGCTTCACAACTTCAGCCATTTCTGACGGTCAGTCTGTGCTAGTACCTGGTCAGCAACTTGAAGATATGCCTGTTTCTGAAAAGAAGTTTATTTTCAAAGATGACTATACTTTTTCTAATACAACACCTCAACCTGAGGACCAGCCCACTACCATCCCTTCGCAAGAAGTTAATGCTAGCGGTGCCGGTATTAACATTGGTATAAGAATAAGCTTCTAAATACATAAATAAATTGAGCCTCACCCTTATTGGCTATTGTAATAACCACAAGCCTCTCAGGGTGAGGTAAATATTCAAACTTCATAGCTACTCAATTTCTCTCCAATTATGCTGGTTCCTTTTCCTTTTTCTTATTGGCCAGCTTCTCAATTAAGTCGGGTACCTTTTCAAAAATGCCTGCAATTGATTTTTTCTGATGGGTATTGATGAAAGATATTTCATCGTCCTTGGTTACCAGAAAGCCAATGGGATCAATACCAATCCCTCCTCCTGCTCCTCCACCTTCCCCTTTTCCTGTTTTGGCAGAATCTCCATGACCTCCTCCGCTGCCAAAGCCAATGCCTACCCGCATTACAGGCACACAGTCGAACTCTCCCAATTTAAAAGGTTCACCAATTACGGTTTCCGTTTTCACCTCCTTTTGAATGAAGTCAGTGAGCCTTTCCAATAAAGTTTCAAAATTCATTTCCATGTTTTTTTATTTTTTAGTTAAGAATCTAATGAATGTCCAGATCAGTCTGTTGAGTCGGGCCTTTACCCGAAGCTGAAGGTAATACTGATCATTGAAGTTGGTATGAATACTCACTGGCCCTCGGTTGACCAGCATGAGTACAGGGACTAACTGCGCGTTGAGCACCACATTATCCAGGTCTACTGAGCATGCGAATTGCTGCAAAGTGATACTGCGAACTACGCCGCTAACCAGGCACCTCCAGGCAGAGGCAGACCGTTTGAATCGGGATTTCTTCTTCCCCTTCCCCTGTTTCTTAGGCGTCTTGGCTTTCTTTGGCTTCTCACTCGCTTTAACGCGTACTCGAACGCCAAATACACGAACTTGCCACCATTCATCTTCCCCCGGATGCAACGACATATTGATCGTTCCTGCCTGATGTATTTCATACAACCCCAGAGTAGTGTCTACTCTGACGTATAGTGGTGTAAAAACAATCCAAAGCAGCAATACCAGTATAGCGAGCAGCAGTATATAGATAACCAGCATGTATTTTTGCTTTAGTGATGGATAATTCTTTTTAAATGATAAAGCTACCTCCCAGTTACAAAGGCTTCAATGATGCTGGTCTTGGAGAGTGATGATTTATATCCGTTGTAATATATTTTCGCCATTGCGACGACGCGCTCAGGACAATTAGTCCATGCCAAGATTGAGGAGATCACTTCGTCGTACCTCCTCGTGATGACGACCAATATAATATTGCGTCATTGCGATGAGAGAGGTACGAACGAAGAAGCAATCTCCCTCCCATGATTACGAACCTGATTGAAGGGCACCTCTCCGAATTGAGGAGATCACTTCGTCGTACCTCCTCGCGATGACGTTGATGAATTAACCACGTAGGACTAAGGAAATATAAACTATATTCCTTTGATTTGTCAACCCGTAAATTTTAAGTTTTCAATCACATGAAATCACTATTCCAAGTTAACCTCGGTGGTATTCTTAAAGTACTTTCCGATAACCTTTACAGTCATAAGGAGGTGTTTGTAAGAGAACTCTTACAAAATGCTGTGGATGCCATCAAGGCCAGAGGCCATCATGAGCAGTTCGAAGCGCACATTAAAGTTGATTATTATGATGATGACACTAACCGTGGTTTGGTGATCACCGATAATGGCATCGGGCTTACCGAAGATAAGGTGAGCGAATTCTTATCCAAGATCGGGGCAAGTTCCAAGTCACAGCAGGCTCTGGAAGAAACGAGGAATGACTTCATAGGTCAGTTTGGTATCGGGCTACTCTCCTGCTTTATGGTGAGTGACGAAATAGTGGTACACTCTAAATCTGCCAAGGCTGATTATATGGTAAAATGGGTGGGTAACATAGAAGGCACCTATCAAACTGAAACCATTGCCAACACTGACCGGGAAACCGGCACACAGGTAGTTTTAAAACTCAGAAACAATATCGATTTCGATCAGGAAAAACTCGTGCTCCTGCTCAACCTGTACGGACAATACCTGGGCATACCCATTGAGGTAGAGGTAAATAGTCAACACCATACCACCATACAAGGCTCTTTCCCCTGGGACAACAAGGCCGGCAGTGACCATGTTCTTAATTTCGGCAGAGAAATGTTTCAGGAGAACTTCTCCAACTTCTTATACATCCGTGACAGCTCTGGCAAAACGAATGGTATTGCCTACATTGTACCGCATCCTACGCATTTCGGAACCACTCAAAGCAATCGCGTTTATATCAAAAACATGTTTATCACGGCACATGCCCAGCATCTGCTGCCGGAGTGGGCTTTTTTCGTGAAGGTGATCATTAACTCTGAAAATCTGTCGCCTACTGCCTCAAGGGAAGAGATCTACCACAATGACACTTACGAAAACGTACGTGAAGACCTGGGCAATGCCATTAAGGAATACCTTATCGATCT
Source organism: Fulvivirga marina (assembly GCF_016775155.1). Taxonomy (GTDB): domain Bacteria; phylum Bacteroidota; class Bacteroidia; order Cytophagales; family Cyclobacteriaceae; genus Fulvivirga; species Fulvivirga marina. Next base: position 130,964 of record NZ_JAEUGD010000061.1, read on the forward strand.
CAGCAAAACCTCTCCGCAGTCTCTGGAGCACATCATCAAAGTGCACGGACATGCGCTGAAGTATATGTCTCTGTCAGACCCTGAGTTTCTCAGCTTTATCGCCAACTGGTTTTCTTTTTCCACCACTGAAGGTGTATTGACTTTACAGGAAATCAAAAAACGGGTGCAAACGGCTTTTTACATTTCTGATGTGGATGAATTCAGGCAAATTGTACCTATTGCCAAGGCTCAAGATAAGCTGGTAATCAATGCAGGTTATGTTTATGACACGCAAATACTGGAAGCGCTCAGCCACCTCGATAGAGACCAGCAATATCAGGCTATAGATACGGAGTATTTTGGCAACATCCTGAAATCATTGAATATTGAGGAGTTTGATCGCCACAAATCCCGTCTGGATGCATTGCAGGATTATCTGTTGAAGTTTGATTGTGAACTGGAAATCAGGCAGTTTGTGCCTGACAACATTCCGGCTATCTTTCACCTTTCGGAAAGAAAAATGATGGCTCGCGACATAGAGCAGATCAAAAAAGACAGCAACGACCTGTGGGCTGGTATATCCAGTGCGGTATTTGAACCTTCGGTATCATTCCGTTCCAAGCTTTTTCTCAACTTCAATAATTCCATTGTTCAAAAGCTACTCCGCAAGCCTCAGGAGAAAATGGAACGCCCGCTCATAGAGACACTGTACATCAACGCCATGCTTATGGGCCATTACCCGCTCAACCAGCAGGAACTGGAGGCGATGAACGAAAACCTTACTTACATTCTGGATCAGTCATTTTAAAAATAACCATGGACGCTACACAATTAGAAACTATTGAAGACCTGCAAAAAGTTGTCAACTACTTATCGAGTGCAAATGACACCCTCGCCAACAAACAACTGGCTTTCAGGGCCATTAAAAAGGCGCAGTTCTTCAAAGACCTTGACCTGGAGTTTGAAGCTCGCTATCAGTACATGTCTCAGTGTACCTTTCTTAATTTTGATGAGGAGCTGATAGCTCAATTCCCCTGGTTCCTCAACATTTGTGATCAGCATCCTGACAGGTTCAGGTATCGCTCGGTGCTTTGGTCTTTCAAATGGGTGCTGGATGTAATTCCCGAATACCACAAAGTATCGTTACAACAAATCGACAGCCTGCTACAGGACTTCGAGGCACGCTACAGGGCTTTTGGCGCAGCAGATAAGATCATTCAGCATTACTACATGAAGGTGTATGTGAAGCTGGGCAATGAAGAAAAAGCCAGACAGGCTCATGAAAAATATAAGCAGGCTACAAGCAACCATGTATTGCTGGACTGCAGGGCCTGCCAGAGCGACAACCTGCTCAACATCTTCTTGATGACCAAGGAATATCAGACGCTGCTCGACACGGCTAAACCTATACTGAACGGACAGATCTCCTGCACTGAAGTGCCTCTTCTCACCTACCCTAAAGCCATGATGGCTGCCATGATGCTCGGCAACTGGGAACTGGCTGAGGTCTACGCTTCCAAAGCACAACGGCATCTGAACAAATCCGTCACCTTCCCGGTAGAATACAGTCAACTGCTGTTGTTCTACACCATAAAAGAGGATTTTGTTAGCGCCAGGGCGATTCTTGAACAGCAACTCCCCCTACTGATGGCACGTACATCCGACTATCTGCACTTCCATTTCTACCTTGCAGCAGGCCTCTTCCTTCAGGCTATGGTCCGGGCAGAGAACTCTACTGTCAAACTCAATTTCAACCTGAAGCAGCTTCCTTTTGATATTGCTGATAAGGATGGTGAATACCCTACCACAGCGCTAAGCCAATGGTTTAACGAACAGGCAAAACACCGTGCAGGGTTATTGGATGGCAGGAATGGGAATGGATATTATATGGGGTATTTGGAAGAAATGAGGGAATGGACCGATCAACAATTGGTTAAATAAAATTTATCCTCTTTCCATTTCAATGGATTATTAACGATGTATCGCGAAATCCTATAAAACGATTGATCATTTCGAATGATATGATTGGATATAACGGTTTGAAATATGCCACTGATTTCGGAGTGTTTATGCCAGTGATTACGGTTCAAAA
>NZ_JAEUGD010000062.1 GCF_016775155.1 Fulvivirga marina
GTCGAATGGCCGAACAAAGGAACGGATGAGTTCTTCGATGTTTCCTTCGGGTACCTCTTCATGTACATGGATATTGAACGGCACCTCCTCAGGAGGCATGATTTGTTGAAAGACCTGTTGTTCTTGTCTGACAAATCGAGTTCTAAGACTTTGATGTCTCTGGATGAGTTGAGAGAATGTGTTTTCTAGCCTTTGTATATTGAGCTGTCCTTTTAGAGACACAACATAAGGCATGTTGTAGGCGGTGGTTTCAGGATCAAACTCATAGAGGAAGTAGAGCCTTTTCTGAGCAGAGGTGAGGGGATAGTTAAGCTGCTCGGGCGCTGGTGGGATGTGACCGACGTTAACTTGTTGATTGAAATTTGAAAAGAATTTTTGAAGTTCATCTTTTCTGGATTTTATCTCTCGGATAACATCATTAGTCAGTAGATTATGATCTCCTTTTACCTTAACTTCTTTATCAACAAATGAAAACGAAATGCCTTTGGCGCTTAGCTCGTTGATGAATTTCTCTATTGTCATATTGTAATCTCAATTTGATTGGATCCGTCAATATTTGGATTGTGAACTAATTTAACTGCTGCAATTAACTCAGCAAGCTCATACACAGTTTGTCGTTTAAAAAAATCTCTAACAGGTAGTTTTACTCCAATTTCCAGATGTACTTTGTCAATGATATTCATGGCTTTAAGCGAGTGCCCACCAAGCTCGAAGAAGTTGCTGTTGGTACTGATTTTTTCTTTTGGTATTTGAAGCACCTCACTCCAGATGTCGACGAGTTGCTCTTCGACCTCATTTTGAGGGGCGATGAATTCCTGAATATCCACTTCGGGTTTAGGGAGTGCTTTTCGGTCTACTTTACCGTTTCGGTTGAGAGGTAGCTCCTCCATTTTGATGAAAAGCGTTGGGATCATATAGTCTGGCAGCTTTTGCAGCAGGTAGTTTTTCAGTACATGGCTGTCAATATGATCCTGAGCAACGAAGTAAGCGACGAGTTGCTTATCCTGGTTTTTTTGATGGGCCACTACGACGGCAGCCTGCACTTGAGGGTGGTAGGCGAGCTGACTTTCGATCTCCCCGAGTTCGATACGGAACCCTCGTACTTTAACCTGATTATCACTACGTCCCAGAAACTCTATGTTACCATCGGGAAGTCTTCTTCCTAAATCACCAGAAAGGTAATAGCGTTTGCCTTGTTCGAAAATTCCTGTGACAATGGCCTGGTTGGTTTTGTCAGGGTCATTCCAATATCCCGGTGTGATGAAGTCACTTTCATAGACTAGCATTCCTTCCTGGAATACATCTGTGGCCTTGTGGTTTTGGTCCAGTATGAAAACATCTGTTGCGTCAACCGGGTGACCAACGGGTACGTTATTCCCTATAACAGAATCCTTACTGATAAAATTTTGGATTGTAATTGTAGACTCTGTTGGTCCCAGTCCATTGATCATAAGGCATTCATCACTGAAGAGAGACTTAAAGGATTCCACATCACTAGGTAGGGTAGCTTCCCCCCCCATCACAACAAGCCTGATGGATTTACTGGCTTTTTCTTTCAGTGTAGAAGTGAACGCTCTAAAGACGGAAGGTGTCGAGTGATAGATTGTTATTTGATGTTTGTCAATAACTGAGTTAAGCTCATCAAGTCCTCTGTTTTTGATATCATATAATATACCGGTTGCCCCATTGAGTAAAGTACCGAAGAAGCTCATGACGGCAGCATCGTGTCCATAGTTAGACAGCATGGTCAATGTGTCGTGGTGGTCGATGTGCAGGGCATTGGTATAAACTTTCCAGAAGTACAAGGCATTTCTATGCGTTTGCATGACCCCTTTAGGCTTTCCGGTTGATCCGGAAGTATAGAGGATGTATGCTAATTCATTGGGGTTAATACTGTCTGTTTTAAGGTCTGCTATAATTCCTTTATCAATAGATTCAATATTGATAATGCTTATAGGGTGTTCAATGCTTTCTACGATTTGCTTCGCCAACGGCATGTATTCATTTTGAGTAAGTAATACACGGGCTTGGGCATCACGCATAATATCAGCCATTCGCTCGACCGGTTGATCTGCGACCATAGGGACATAAGCGTGCGCTGCCTTTAATGCACCCCATAATCCCTCCAGCATATGGATGTTATGGCCAAAGAGGAGTGCTGCTCTTGGAGCAAAACCATCATGGTCGGATTTATTCAATTGACTAATGGTGTTAGCTATACGATTTGAGGCAACGTCGAGTTCCTGGTAGGTAATTTTTTGGTTCTGATCGATAATCGCCGTACGCTGTGGGAATGAATGAACGATGGTCTTAAACCGGTCAACAATGGATTGATGGATTTGATCTGTTCCAATTGGGGTGAATGGTTTTTGAGGGGAACAACGATCAGTTTTGAGTTGAATTTCATTTTGAGAAAAGATATTGTATGCTCCAATGGCCGTATCGGCGTTGTTAAGGATCTGCTGGATCAGTTTTTTGAATTCTTCAAAAATGTACTTGATGGTATCTCTTTTGAAGAATCCAGATTTGTAGAGACATGTAAATAAAATTTGGTCATCACTTTCTTTAGCATAAAGGGTAAGATGAAATTTAGCGTTAGGCTTCAGTTCTGATGTAATCGTTTGTACCTTAAGTTCATCAAGCTCAAAGGAAAGGTCATTTTCAAAATTGAGCAGGTTGAAAAACACATCGAAGAGAGGATTTCTTGTTAAGTCTCTTTTCAGATTGAGTTCACTGATAAGGTCTTCGAACTGATATTCTTGATGTTCAAACGCTTCTAACGACTCTCGCTGAACCTCTTTAAGGAACTGGATAAATGGTTTCTGATGTTCAGGGAAATTTCTAAACGGTAGTGTATTCAAGAATAACCCAATAATATGTTCGGTATCGGCATGAGAGCGATTGACAACTGGCGATCCGACAATAATATCTTCCTGGTTGGATAGCCTACTAAGCAACACCTGAAATGAAGCAAGCAGGAAAGAAAACAAGGTAATTCCTTTTTGTTGATTGATGAAAAGATGAATTTTTTGGGATTCTTCGGGTGAGAGGTCAAAATGGAAAAGATCCCCATGTGTTAGGTTATCATGATTAAGGGCGAGGTCACCGGGAAGGTTCAATACCGGTACGTCCCTGGAGAAGCGTTCGGTCCAATAGTTTTTTTGTTGATCAAGGATATCTGCCTGACTATTTTTCCAGACCGCATAATCTTTATATTGGATGCTGAGTTCAGGGAGCAGTTTACCTTCATAGATACCCATAAAGTCTT
>NZ_JAEUGD010000063.1 GCF_016775155.1 Fulvivirga marina
AAAAAAAAGAAGGAAACCAAAGTAAAAGAAAAAGCAGCCAAAGGTTCATCAGGTAGTTCGGACCGATTGAGGAAGCTGGTAGATAAAGTCATCCATGAACTTGACGAAATCAGGGATGATCACCCGGGTGGTGACCTGGATGACATTCTTGAAAACACGATCAGCGATCTTCAAAATGCCGTAAAATCAGGTGATGACAAAAGCCTGGCAGGTGACATTAAAGAAGCCATAGACCCTTATTTACATTGGGAGAAAACTATTGAACACAACCAGCTCCTTCGTCTTGGGTACGTGGTAATTTCAGAGCAGAAAGGCAGGGAGAAGGTGGCTGAAATCGTTAATAAATTACTGAAAAAGCTTGGAACAACGAAAGAAGCCCAAAAGCCAGAGACCGATAAACCATTTTCCAAAAACAGGAACCCAACAAAAAGGACCACAAAGGCCGGACTAAGCAAAGTATTGGTCAGGGAAGTAACGGATGAACTGACTGATTTGGGCATAGATTTGGATGGTGAATCAGAAATTGTCATAGCCAGCACAAGGATGGACCTGGAAGAGGCTCTTGACAGCAACGATGACGAGCTGGAGAACCTGGTAAAAGAGGCTATACAAAACTTTCGGGATTGGCTTGATGAGATCAGGGAAGACAAAAAAGCTCTTCCTACAATAGTCTCCATCAACAAGCTGGTCACAGCGCTGGGTGAAAAGCCGATCCCGGTGGTCATTTCACCCAAATCCAGGGAGAAATCAAAACAATTCATGAAGAAGCTGGAAGGGATTGAAGGAGACATTGAGGCCTGTCGTGCCGTGATCCGGGAGCATAACAAAAAGAAGCGTGAAGCCGAGGGACCTAAACCCAAAAAGACCCGATACACGCAGCTCCGGGAGAAGCTTTTGGCAGTGGTCAGTATTATTCCCGACAAACTCAAGGAAGACCAGGAAGTACAACAAAAGACCGAAGGAATCCTTTTGCATACGCATAGGGAGCTGGTCAGGGCATGGGGCATGAGCAAAGTGAAAGCCAAAGCCGGTGCCAATGCCATTAAGGAAAAGTTTGATGCTATGGAGGAAAAAACGGCCAAAGAGGAAAGGAAAGCTATTCTGGCCAAATGGAAGAAAGATTTGCCGGATGTGGACAAACTGGTGCCAAAGATCAGTAAGGATAAACAAA
>NZ_JAEUGD010000064.1 GCF_016775155.1 Fulvivirga marina
CATTCCTCGGCTTCAATCTCGCGGTGAAGTTTGACAATATTAGGGTCAATGAACTGTACCAGGTAGTAGACGGTGAAGTGATTGCCCTTTCGGATGGTATTGACAGCTTTATTGAATCTTGGGACGAAGGTGGGGACACTATCATAGATACGGAAAGTGAAAGTGATAGTCTGGACGGTGACTTTAATGGAGAGGATATAGCTTATGATGGCGAAATCAGGGACGTGACCGTGGGCGATGATGGTGTAATTGTGGTTACAGATGAAAACGGAACGCAGCATACCTATGAGCAGCCTGTCGATCCGGAAACTGGGGAGAAGGAAGATGTCAGGTTTACTGATAGCTCTGGGGACACGAGGATTGTTGATAGTGACGGGAATGTTACCAAAAGCAGCCAAAATAATGGAAATAACACTCTTGATGATGGAAGCCAGCAACAGTTTACCATAGAAGAAAAGATAGTAATAGCGGTGCTGGAAGACTTCAAAACCCGCATGGAAGCATGGCTTGAAGTACATGGCAAGGGGCCACTGTCTGACTATGAAATGATGTGGGCAGAAGGGCTGCCAGGCTGTCTGCCGGAAAATGCAGGTTTTGTGAACAAGGTCTATGGTTATGTAGATGAATTGCTGAATAGCGAAGCTAAAAAGAAAGCTTTCGCGGCCAAAGTTCAGCAAAACAACAGCTTTCTAAGTGATATAGGTCAGAATATCTCGACAGATACAGAAGTAAGTGAAATAGAAAGCGTATTGGGGACAAAAAACTGGCAACAGGCCGGTGATGCAACCTGCAAACAATTGCTCTCGGAGGATGACATAACCAGCCAAATGGTTGTAATGAAGCTGGAAGATTGTCCTGATTGTAACTTATGGAAAATGCCTAACGGACAAATGTTCTATGCTTCAAGAACAGATTATGCCCAAAATGCAGAAGGAGAATATCTTTTTGATAAACTGGATGTAGTTTATTCCATTACCAGCGGTGGTAAGCAATACTTATGGAATACATATCTGGAAGATTATTATAATCAGGACGGAGAGAAATTTGAGAATAATGCAGGTAGCTGGTATGATGGCATGTTGCTTGGGTTGGGAGATATTGGTCGTGATATGCTCGATCCTGAAACCTATAAGCAACAGGCCATAGGCGCTGTAAAAATGAGTTTTGCTATAGCCATGGGTGAACAGATGGGGGCCGACTTGGGGATAGGCTTGGGGCCAGAGGATTATAAAAGGCTTTACGTCCAGATGACAGAATGGGAAGGCCAAGGTTGGAGCAGGTTTTTTATAAAGATTACCTGGGGTGTCGTAAGCAGTTATGCAGGCTCCTTTTTAATGAATAGCAGTAAGTTGAGGCTTTTTAAAGTCAAGAAATATACAGAGGCTGGTATTGAAATAAAGATCGACCAAAAGGGTGCAAGGGCTTTTACTAAAGAGGGAGAGGAATTAGGAGAGGTAATGGAGGATGGTCTGATTAAAGATAAGACTACGGGAAGAAAGTACGATCCATTGGACGTAAGAGCCGAAAGAACAATTCCAAGTAAACAACAAAACCCAGATTCAAAACCCAGGGGGACAGTTACTAAAATTTCCGAGTTAGATGATGCAGCTACAAGGAGATCCCTAATGCGTGAAAATGAATCTGCAGGGGTATTGGCTCAAAAGGGGTACGATATTGAGCAAAACCCCAGAATTGAAGGTTCAAATAAAAATCCAGATTACTTAATTGAGAATAAAGTCTTTGATAATTATGCACCATCTGGAAGCAATCCAAGAAACATAGTCTCAAATATTGAAGGAAAAGTGAAAAGTGGCCAAACCGATAGAATAGTTTTAAACCTTGATGATTCTTCGCTGTCGATGGAGGATTTTCGTAAACAACTAACAGATTATCCAATCGAAGGATTGTTAGAAATAATAATAATTAAAAATAAAGATGTTACACCCTTTTACCCATTTTAGATATGGCTTTGGAATATACTCTCCATTTTAAAACGCAAGAAAGTGCAAAAGTGCAAATTGAAAATATACTGGAAGTACTAGAATGGCATTACAAACAGGAAGTTGTAAGTGAGAAATGTATATTGTTCTCTTTCGTAAATTCCCCCGGTTTTACTATTTATTTCATGGAAAGCTTTAACAGACATTTAACTATCAATGATTCGGAATATGACTTTGATAGTTCTATGACATTTAGAATTTCAAAAGAAAGTAGTCCTTCTATTTATAAGAAGAACCTAATAAAATTTGCGTTGAGCTTTATTAAAAGGAGTAACTATTTTTCGGTTTTATTATTTAACGGAGAGCAAGTGATTTTAGTAAATGACGATAAGGGTCTTGTGGTAAATAATAATGGCTTCTGGTTCGGTGATTTAATAGATGAACTGGAGGGGTTTACTTATATCCAAAAGAGCTTCGATCTCCTTTAGGAACCAAGCTATGATGAGTGGGGGTTAGAAAGCTCTAATCTTTCGTTTCGCATGGTCAAGTCACGCCTTGATTTAAATATAAAACTTGTGGTGGACTTTCCAATCCCCACAACAAAATCCTAACCTATAAGCTCACTATTCATTCATAGCATTTGCTGATGTGTCGTTTTCTCAGTTTCTACGCCAGCCTAGTTACCCCCTTTGCTAGTATGTTAAGCGCAGCAGTCCTACCACCTAAAATGGAATAGGGCGCCCGCCCGGGTTGATTCTTTAATGCTATCTTTGAAAACATAGTAAGAAAATAGGCCAATTCGGGGTCAAAACGCTATGTATGTCGTAGTATTTTGTACCATATTCAATAATTGAGCGGATCAGCACGCCATGTATTTCGTAACATTTACGGTAGACAATTGGATTGATTTGTTCATTAGGGATGAGTAACGGGAATTGAGCGGATGCTACGACCAGAGTGGGGGAGTACAAGCGCTTGGGCTAGATGGGTAAATACATCTACCCACTGATGCACTGTAAATGTTACTAATGTACAGCCCCTGATCTCGAACTACATATGCATATCCCATACTGCTAATTTAGCGTGCAAGTTGAAAACCCTACTAATCATTTTTTATTATGTATGTGTGTCGCGTTACAAACGCTACGATAAGGCTTCGACATTACAAATGTCGAAGAGCTAGGAGTCGTAAGCAGTTATGCAGGCTCCTTTTTAATGAATAGCAGTAAGTTGAGGCTTTTTAAAGTCAAGAAATATACAGAGGCTGGTATTGAAATAAAGATCGACCAAAAGGGTCCGTATCCCGAAGGGTATGTACTATACACTTTTATGTGGAGCATTTAATTTACGAATGGATTCCGGTATTAATACCCCACTATGTGTAAAGTTCTTCAAATTCTTCCCAAGATATTTCTTGAACAATTTCTTCGAAAATGATCCTGACCATACCAGCAAACTCATTTTCAGAGTTTCCAAACTCAAGAATTGTATTCGCAAGAAACTGATCAAGTTCCGTACTAGTGGTGGCCGACCATTTTAATATGTGTGAATAGGCCAATTTAGCCTTTTCAGATCTTGCATCCGTTATACTTGGTCTATCCAAACCACACGTCCTTATTGTTTCAAACCCATGTCGACTTCCTTCCTTTGCCTTTATCAAACCAGCTTCAGTGAAGGAAAGGTGATCCGAAAATTTAATAGAAGTTTCATCGAATGGATTCAATAATAAGGGAGTTTCAACGTTTCCTTCTACTGGTGATTTAAAGGGGAAATCGCTACCGTCCTCATTTGGCTCTCGGTCTTCTGCAATAGGGAATAGAGCTCTTTTCCAAGGCTGATTACAAATACTACATGAAAGAAGGTAGTTATCCCATGAATATGCAAGCCACCAATAGCCTTTTTCACATCCGTTTTCAAATATTCTGCCTTTAACATTGTTCTTAGGTTCCTGTTCCTTACCCCATTTCTCTTTATCATCAGGAAGTACCTCTACAGTCGATTTAGGGCGATAATGCTCCACATCACCATATGACTCGGTTATTTTCTTTTCGCAATAGCCGCATTTGTTATTTTGAGCATAAAACAAATTGCCCTTGTATTCACCCCAAAAGCTATCATTAAAATCAGGATCATCCCCTCTATCTTTAGCTTCCTTGTATTGGTCGAGTTTCTGTTTAGACTTATTCTCAAACCCATTAGGAGCATCTGGTCTTGTGAACTTTAGCATGATTCTAATTATCTAGTTTGGATTTAAGTTTCGCTTTCAGAGTATCACGAAAAGATTTAGAGTTAAAGTCCAGAGACTGGACTGAATCAGTCAGTATAGCTTTATATTCTTCTTTAAATATTCCGAACAATGTTCTATCAGCTGAGTTTGATAACCTAGAAGCGATTTCAGATTCTATTCTAGTCAGCTCCTCTTGGTTATAATCCTCACTTTTGAGTGCTTTCGAATACATCATTTCCCTGTGTCTTTCCATCAAGTCTAATGTTTTAGTATCCAACGTTGAGGTTAAGCCAAACCACTCTCCCGTTAATATTTCGCTGGATTTAGTTCCCTTAGGAACTTCCAATCCCTGTATTTCTACTTTTCCGTCTTCATTTCGCTTGGTTAAGAATACTTCGCCTTCTTCTAAACTATTTATGCAGAGAGGTTCATGAGTGGCCACAATAAACTGGACCATCGGAAAAATTTCCCTCAGTTGACCAACGATTCTATTTTTCCACTTAGGATGCAAATGGTTCTCTATTTCATCAAGGAGGACAATTCCCCGAGCCGATTGAATGTCATTATACTTAAGGTTAAGAGAGTCGATTATATCACAAGCCAGCGTAAGTAATTGCCTAAATCCTGTACTTAGATATTGATAGTCGTGTTTCTGGCTCTCATCTAAATTGCTTACTATGTGCGCCTTACCATCTACTAAGTGTATATCATAAGTGTTATCTCTATCAACCAGTTTAAGTAAGGATTCCTTGATAGTATTCTTGTCAAAATCACCTTTTAAAATTCTATCCTTTATCCATTGACCAGTATTCAGTAATGGTCGTAACGGATTTACCAAATTGGAACCTTCTAACAGTTCTGGGTTTAATTCTGAATCAGAATAATCACTTAAACTCAGTCTTATTGGGCCATAGCCAAGAATTGGGGTATTACTCCCTTTTTTTACCGAAGTAAGAGTATCACTGATTTCATTTTTCCTTAAAGTTATGTACCCATCATCAGTACCAATATGGATGATCCCATAGTCTTCGAAATCATCTTCTGAAACGTTGTACCAATCACCTGATAAACAAGCGTAAACAGCTTGTAGTATTGTACTTTTCCCAGAGCCATTTTCCCCAATTAAAACCAGCCAATTTTCTCTAGTTGAAGACGTATTAGGAAATTGCAGAGTAACCTCATCTTTAATGGCTCTAAAACCTTTAATTCGTATCTCATTAACCCTTATTTGGCCTAGAGATTCAGAACGCAAGATGACTTTGTCTTCCTTTTGTCCTTGAATCTTTATGAATGAATTCTTTTCAAAAAAGTCTTTGATTTCTTTTCCCTGTTGCTTGGTAATTATTTTTTTTTCAACCAACCAATTCATAAAGGTTCCATCTGATGCAATTTTTCGCTTTACAATAAACCTAAGTGCACCACAATACTCTTCGTGACTTTCATTCAGAACTTCATTGATTATACTTGCTTCATCTTCCGATTGGAACTCACTGATTTCATTGTTTTTCTTAACTTGATCTATGACATTTTTAATCCACTCGATTCTTTTCTTTCTTGACTCTATTAACTGCTCTCTATTTAAATCCAGACACTGTATTGTGTATGAAGACCTTTCTGCTCCAAACTCATTGTTTTGTACTAAAAGATGTATTGTACCATTATCAGAATAATAAAACCATTCTTCAGGATCATAGTGACAAGGATCAAAAATTAAGGGATACTCTTTTTCGTTCAAGACCTCCCTATCAAATTCATTAGATTCTGGTTTACCTTCAATTAATCCAAACCTTCCATTTAATTTTATTACAGGAAAATAGTTGGCTTTATTTCTTGCACAAGTATTGCAAACCAAATACAGGTTATCCCACTCGTACATTAACCACGTGTAGTGATTTTTAGAAATTTCTCCATGTCTATCAGTGGCGTTGTAGGTGGGTCTATAATGGTGATAATTTAGACCATCAACACTCTTTGTCTTTGACTCACAAAATGCACATTTAGAATTAAACTCTTGATACAAGGGAGTTTCCTTTCCCCTTACTACAAAAGATGGTCGCTTAACACGACTTGTATCTCTCAAATATTCGAATAGAATTTCCTTTTTTTTTATAAAGGTACCGCGCAACATGTCTGGAATTTCCCCTTTTTTAATTCTAATCACTGTATTTGTGTTTTTTTATAATGCTCCACAGCAATTGTACATGTGCAAGGTTGCACATATACGCACTTTATTCTTCCTAATCTAAGGGGTTTTTAATCTCTTTCAAAGAGTTTATTTTAATGCGTGTAAATTTCAGTAGCGCGGCTTGAGTTATGCCCCTAACAAAACCTGAATTGGTCTAAGGTTGGTGCCATTTTCTAGCAGATGAGTGGCGAAGCTATGTAATACATGTGGGGAAATTTTTTAGTCCGGATCTTAGCTCTCCCTTGAGTGCCGAGAATTAGGCGGATGCTCAAAGACCATACCGGATCTGTAGAGGACGCACGACCAAGGTGGGTGTGTGGGTTACATGCCTTGATATTTAGCTCTTTCCTTGCATTACTTATACAAAGTTTCCAAAGCATTTTTAAAGGTAATCCAGCTATGACCTTGTTGTCAATACCCAACCTTGGGTATATTTAGTATCCTAACATAAAAAAATATACGCTTTAGTGTATGCCAAGCCGACATTGTAATCGGTAGTCATTGAGATTTTCGTGTAAGCAATTGGGGCAAAATGACACTTTGATGGACTGATTTCATCAGTATTAGGGTATCGAGTACAACAAAGCCGCGGCTTGTTGTATAAAAGCGCTTTTACTTGTGGTTGGCTGTTAATTAGTTTGTAATGTAGGGCCATGTAAGTCTAACTGATTCATTACCAGCGTAACATTGCCCTTGAGTACAATTGGATGATCGTATAGGAAACAATTAAGTTTGTGACGGTCTTATTCAATTGTCTGATGACCTTAAAATCAACCAAAACCATTTAAATTCAAAAACAATGAAAATCAAAAAAGTTGTATTGATTGCCATGCTTGGCATGTTTGGACTCACCTTTACCGCATGCCAGGAAGAAGAAATAGTACCCGGTACTGATAATGTACTTAATACGGAAGGTGTTAATGAAGGACATAGTAATGACCCAGATGATTTGTAACTAGTTATTTATGTCTGTATATAGTAAAACTGCCTCTTTTCTAATTCACGTAAGTTTTGCTGAGTATATGCCCCTTGATTATTTTAATAATACCGGCATCTTTGTCCGGTATTTATTTACATTTTTCAACCTATAATCTACCTTGATGTTATGCCGAGACTAATTACTCTGGCGGTCTTTAGTATGTTGTTAATAGCAGCGTGTACTCAGGAAAAGATATATGATCACGATCCTGCCAAACTTGAAAGTTTAGAAAGCACCTATCAAACTTATCTCAACCACTACGAGGAACCAGTGGTAGCTTTCGGTTTACTTGAGAAAATGAAGGCACTAGCGATTGAGCTGGATAACAAAGAATACCTTGCCAAATATTATAGTAACTACGCCTACCTTCAGGGAAATGAAAACATGTATGGAGAATCTATAAAGTCTTACTTATTGGCTTTATCTCTTTATACTGAACTACAAGATTCATTCAAGGTGGCTAATTCATCTGCTAACTTAGGAAACATATACAGGCTTGCCGAAAGCCCCGCCAAGGCTGTAACTTACCTTGATAAGGCTGAAAAAATATATGTTCTGTTAAATAAAAATCATAAGCTTCCACTGATATATGACAACCTTAGTTTGGTTTACTTAGGCTTGGAGCAGTTTGATAAAGCAGAACATTACATTTACAAAAGCCTTGAAGCAGGTATAGATTTAGAATCAAGGTATTGGGTATATAATGCAAATGCTTCGTATGGAGAGCTATACTTTAGGCAGCAGAGGTTTGAAGAAGCTATCAAAAGCTATGAAAAGGCCCTGACCTATGTAGATAATGAGCAACAGCTAGAGAAAGCCTACTTACATGGAAATATAGGCGAATGCTACATGAAAGCTGGTGAACTCAACAAAGCGGAAAAATGGTTAAACGAAGCGCTACAGTTAAAGATCGCTTTGAATGGTGCCGATAAACGTCCGAATTTTAATTACCTGGGCGAGTTGGCTGTTCTTAAAGCCGATTACAAAGCCGCGCTCAATTATTATGATCAGGTGATAGCACTTTCCACCACGGATAGTGAATTACTCTCTAAGGAAGTAACTAAGGCCCTCGATGCGCTACAAAACCTAAGTACCAATACACTTGCAAGTGCATCTGGCCTGATGGTCCCTATGCGGAAGTATAGTATAATAAAGGATAAAAGAATCAAATTATTGGAGGAGCAAAAGAAGCTCATAGAAACCCGGTATATACAGGAGGACGTAGATAAGGCGGAGCTGGAAATTGCCCAAATAAAAGAATCAGAGAAATATAAGAAGGATATAGCCCGAAGGGATGGACAAATGCAATTCTGGTATGGTGTAATGGCTACCCTTTTGGTGGTATTGATTGTGGTGGTTATTGTTTACTCCAATAAGTTGCGAAAGCTAACAAAGTATAAGATTAAGCATGCTAAATCAGCGGCAATAATAAGGGAATTGAATTCGCTCAGTGAGAGCATTGAAGGCAACAGCGTATAAAACGTTATATGCTGCGGTTGATTACATACGAGCCCTAACAGGCGAAGTTGTAATAATACAATTAAAGGTAGCTGTTATCGGCTACCTTTTCTTTATTGGTCTTCTTCCTGGAGCTTATTCAACATTTTGGATAACGCGGCATACTTTTTCACCAATGTACTTTTCTTCTCTAGTTCCTCTTCACATTTACGAAGCTGCTCTTTTAAAGTCTGTACTTCATTTTTGGCTTGCAGCAATGCCTCCAATGCTTTGCCCGCCGCTTCCTTAGGGTTATCTTCTGCCAGTTTCCTATAGTCTGCCACCTGGGTGCCGAATGGGTCTTTGTTGGTTTTTCTGAGTTGTTCTGCACTGTAGAACAATTCATCTGTGGTGATGCCAAATATTTGAGCCAGTATAGGCACATAGTTGATCGGCAATTTCCTATGACCATTTTCAAATCTGGATACGGCATGCCTGTCGCATAATTCACCGGTCGATTCCTGTAGTTTTTCAGCAAGTTCTACCTGCGACAACCCCAATTTGGTTCTGAAATAAGAAATTTTCTCGCCCACTGTTGCGTGTATCGTCTCAATTTTCATATATTTGTTTTATGTGACGAAATCGTCACATTTATTGTGTNTTTTATGTGACGAAATCGTCACATTTATTGTGTTTTTTCTTGCAACGGAAACAAATATAATAAAACGTGAAGAATTGTCACGAGCCTAAAATCCATTACAAGAGGTACAGTCAAATGGCCTCTTGTAAAGGGTTTATAACAAAGGAAAATGAAATAGTTCGCCCCACTGAACAGTAACTAAACTAAGAACATGCCTACTGTAAAGGATTATCAGGCTGTTATCAAAAGCATGGACATGCTGACCATGAAAATGGAAGCCATTACACAGGAGCTTTTTGAAGCGAACATAGAGTTCATTAGCCAGCTGGCAGCATCGAAGCTAAAAGAAGAATTAAGTGGTAGTCTGGCTACTTATAGCACAAGGCTTCAAGGGCTTTTGGCAGAAATGGAAGAAGAAACGAAACTGTTAAAAAGGGAAAAGGTCAATTATCAGTTTCGCGAAAAGTTAATGACTGAGCGGATACCGCTTATCTAAGGCATTGGCAGCCCGGTTGATTATGGTTTAGGTTGACGGGTCAGCGGGAGGTGCGGGAAACGGCACCTCCCAAATGCCTTAATGTAAAGCAGGTAATATGCTCATACTAACCACATCAAAAATGAAGGGATCAAAGTATTTAGAAAGAATAGAGCGCACGGACAGGCTCATCAGGAAACGACGCGCCGGTAAAGCAGAAGATATTGCCAAAAGGCTGGGCATATCAAAACGAAGTGTATTTAACATGCTTAGGGCCATGAAAGAAGACTTTAACGCTCCGATCGTATTTGACAGAAGGTTAAACACCTATAGATATACAACCGAGGGCAGCGTAGTGATGACATTTGTAAAAGATCAGGATATAAAAACACTTATGTCGCCATGTGTTTGACCCAGGCCATTCGAGGGAGCTGCAAGTGTCTCCCTTCGGATGCCCTTTTTAAAATTATGAATTATGGAGAATTTAAAACCTACATGGGAAGGTTCGCAGGAGAGATACACCATGCTACTGGAGGGTCTTGAAGACCTGATTCAAAACACTACCAAATTGGGCGAAAGCTATGAAGCGACAAACATGAAGTTTGCCCAACTGATCTATGAAAATGGCTTAACAGATATAATGGACAAGGCCAAACTACTGAAAGAATATGAAGGAGGGTTTCAGTTTATGTATTACTCACTCAAGGGTCAAATACATAGGCATAAACGCTTTCGGGACGAGGTAAAGCTGATGTTTATTAAAGATCCTGTCAACTGTCCATATAACTAGTTGTATGTGTAAAATTAAGATATATAATAACCGACGTGTCTACTATATCCTTCAAGGAGGAAACGTAGCCGAGTTCAATATGGAGAAAAGAATGGTACGGCATGATAGTGCCTTAAACTGGCTATCTCATTTGGATCGTGCATCTGTACCGGAGGTTCTGCAAGGAACAGAGGAATACCAGCGTGTATTGAATGAGTATAAGGAAATCATTAACAAACTCCCCGCAGCATAGGTCTGTCAGGGGACACCATCTGGTTGTATGTAGGTTAAGCGCAGCGGTCCTACGACCTAAAATGGAATAGGGCTCCGCCCGGGTTGATTCTTTAATGCTAATCTTTGAAATATGGGAAGAAAGTATACCATTCGGGATAAGCACGCCATGTGTTGCGTGACATTTAACGGTGGTCAATTGGATTGATTTGTTCATTAGGGAATGAGTACCGGGAAGCTGTTAGCGATAGTTTGAGTACCCAACGTTTATTAAAGTATCCGTTTGAAGATCCTAAAAAGCCTTTGGAAATAGACATAGTCTTCGAAATAATGAAAACAATTCTTTGAAAGCGAAGGGCTACTAATAAATATAATAATTAAGCCGGTTTATAAAACTTTTGAAATCCCTCTCTGCCTTTTTCAGTGAGGAAAGGGTGAATGAGGTTAAAGTATAACTGCATGTAGTAGTCAACTTTGTCTTCCTCTTTGCCCGTATAGAAAGTCTCCGCATCCGACACCCACGAGTTGGTGATCATAAGCAAAGCATTGACCAGCATATCCTTGTGCTTTTGTGCTTTGAAAGGTTTCATATATCCTTGCTCAACCAGGAAGTCACCTACATTGTGTAGTAAGTCTCTGCGCATTTGCATTTGTTGCTGCGCATGTCTTTTGATATGATCAAAATGCCTTACAACCTTTGTGATACCCAGGTATATAAATTTATAACGGTAGATCTCTTCAAACAACACTTTAAGGCGACTGAGCATAAATTCAAAGTTTAGCACCTCTTTCTCTATATTCTTAAATTGCTCGTCCACGTGTTGCTGCATGTTGAAGTACAGCTGAAGAATGATGTCGTCTTTTCTGGGAAAGTGGTAGCAAAGATTGCCATAGCTAATGCCCAGTTCATCGCTTATATGTTTACTTGAAACCGCGGTTATTCCTCTTTCATTAAAAAGTTGAAGTGCCTTGTCCAGTATTCTTTGCTTAGTCCCCATATTTCCAGCCATTTATAAACAATACTAAAAAAATAATACGAATTAAAAAATTAGGCATATATGCCTAATTGTGGTTAGTGATACCTATCTTTGTTTAGGCAAAAATGCCTAATTGTACGATTATGACTGAAGAGATAAAGGAAGAATACCTTAAACCAGGAGTTTATATCAATTCTGATCACCGGGACGTGATTCGTTTTGCCCAGGAAAGAACAGCAGATTATAGTACGATCGATGACAAAATAAAAGCACTCTACTATGCTGTGCGGGATGAGTTCTGGTATGATCCCTATCGGCTCGATTTCACAACAGAAGCTATTAAGGCAAGTCATATTGTTAGCCGAGATTATGGCTATTGTATAGAAAAAAGTTGTCTGTTTGCCGCTGGGGCACGGGCATTAGGAGTACCAGCCAGAATGGGTTTCGCCAATGTGAAAAATCATATAGGCACTGCCAAGCTTGAAGAGGTGCTTAAAACAAACCTTTTGGTTTTTCACGGCTATGCAGAGGTATGGCTAAATGATCGGTGGGTTAAGGCTACACCAGTATTTAACAAGGGCTTGTGTAATAAGTTAAATGTTGATCCTTTAGAGTTTGATGGTTATGAAGATGCTGTTTTTCAGCAGTTTAGTAAATCAGGTGGCAAGTTTATGGAATATGTTCATGACTACGGTACTTTTAGTGATATCCCTTATGAAATGTTGATTGATGAACTTGTCAAGCATTATCCACACCTGGCAAAAATAATTATTGATCAGCGTATTATGAATCTGAATGCAGCAGGGGAATTAATTAAAACCCTGTAGCAACCTGACCTATGAGTTTAAGTAAAACCGGCCCTTTATGGCATGTAGGCCGGTTTTAATATTTAAGTGTTAATTACTCGATTATCAATTTTTTGGTGACCTTTTTATTTCCATGCATCAGTTGAAGAATATATAAACCGGGCTGTATGTCATTGGATATACTCCACTGCAATTCAACGTGGCCCAATTCACCGTGTAGATTAAAATCCTTCACTTTTTGACCAAACATGTTATATACTGACAGTTCCGTGTTTTCATGATCCGTCATCAGGTTAATCTTGATACTTCCTTTTCCTGGGTTAGGGTAAATATTGTCTATGGATAGAGATTCAGAGGCGTTGGCTTGTATTGGACGGACATCGCCTGTAACCGCGATACTTGTTAATACGGTTTTTGTAAAGTTGTTCCCGCTGGCATTAACTATAATATCATAAATGCCAGGAGGTAAGTTTTTATTTATTTCGGCAATGAACTGTCCCTGATGTCTTTTAAAAGTCACTATTTGGGGGTTGTCCTTAGTTTGCCTCAGTTGCAGATCTGTAGTGCGGAGGATGGTACCTGTAACTGTTGCCTCTCCCTCATAATTATTGTTTTCTTGTGTGAGTGTCAAGGCTAGTCTAACAGTTTCTCCGTTTTCATAAACCAACTTTTTATTAGATAAACCGGTATTGAGGTGAGCCTCAATACCTCCTTCAGCAATAATTAGGGCTGTAAAGTCTTTATCGGACTCAATCCAATATTTGCCAGAACTATTCGGTTCAAGTTCGTAAGTTGTTAGATTAATGTTATTAGACAAAGGTTCTGATGCCGAATTTTTTGCAGCATATGCTTCTCCCTTTTCGTTTCGGATTAGATGGGCATTTCTCTCTGCAGAGATCAGTACCGTCACTTTTTGGGCATTCTCTTCAATCGCAAATGATGTTTTTCCGGCATTGCCTGTTACTATTTGCATATTGCTGGTTACCGTAGCATTGGGGTTATAGCTGATAGGGGTGAGGGTATTGTATTGATATGCGTTATTGAGATTGGCTTTTATATGTGGCCATGCCTTACTGCCGCGTGTTATTTCATAATGGTCTAGATTCGTTTCATCAGGACCTGTGTAGTATGGAATAAAATCTAGCAGATACTCCTTCCTCTGCCCACTGAAAAGTTCGGTTCCGCCGGGCCGTCTGCTACTGTAATACGGCACAACGCCATCATTACCACCAGAGTCTTTGCTACCGCCGGCCAGGTACAAATATTCTTGAGGAATAATTAGCCTGTTAAGCGGGCCATTACCCCAGGCTCCTATGGTAGTATAATGGACAGTGTTGTTAGGATGTATGTCTGTTAGAGAACGAAAATAATTCATATAACCGCGTTTCAGGCATACTGTAGCATCGTTGTTCTGCATAAAAATGATATTAACCAGACTCAGTAATATGCTATTGGCAAGCTCCGCAATGCCTGTGCCGTAATGTGGAGCACTAAGAGTGAAGACTTGGGATACTTTAGAATGAGCCCCTGAATGCACAAGAGCGGCATCAATATCTACAGAACCTTTGCTCCAGCCTACCAGTACAATGTTATCATCTCCGAAGTGTGCAATGATCTGGTCGAGCATATTGGCGAGCATATTACCGTTAGTCCACATGTGGTGGTTTGGAGTTAACGATACAAATGCCGAACGATAACCGTCGCGATAGACATCCCAGTACATGTTGTCTTCTCCTTTGAACCATACACTGGCATTAGAAGCATAACCATGCACGAATACCATTATAGGCTTGTTAACTGAGTTTTGCGGCACTTGGCCATAGTAAATGGTATTGACATCTTCGCCATCCCAAAGATCAATTCCTATAGGTATAAACTGAACTCCTTCATTAGTATCAGGGTGTCCAAGGTTTATTTCTGTGGCAGTGCCATAATCCTCAATATTAGGATTATCAAATTGCGCATTACTGATTTGAGATAGAAGCAGAAATGCGATGAACAATAAATTGAATTTGCTTTTCATAAAATAGGGTTTAGGTTGAATTATAGTATGCATGCATACTAAATGTTGAATTTACGAATAATCGTTTCTTAAATCAATGACCTTATAGTGTATAGAGGCCTTAAAACTGCCATTTGTAATATATGAGAATGTGTTTGTTAAGAATTATATTTAATTAATGTGTTTTTGGTTGCTATTACGGAACATTTCCTCAACTGCGTAAACTTTTATTCCTGCTAATGCATTTACATATAAACATTGAAATAAAAGCTATGAAGTTTAATTTAAAGGGAGGTGCGCTACTTATTGGGTCTCTTTTCTGGCAAGATGACCTTGTGCGTGGAAGTGGAGATGAGATAAGGAAGACTTGGAGACAAAGCCGGTTAAAGATGAATGAGGTAGTTAACGTTCAGGTACCTATACGGTATGGCCGGTTTTCTTCTATGAGCAATACTTATACAATGATTTTCGATAAGGAAGCCAAGGCAGGTATAGCTAAAGCGGTGCCATTTAGCAATACTGACATTACGCATTTTGGTGATATAAAAACTGAAGTCATGGAGATTTCTAAAGCCGAGGGGCAGCATGACGAGAGTTTTATAAAAAATGAAAGGGCATGGTGTGTTTGTACGGTATTGATTAATCCTAAAATAGAAAGTTCTACCAAAGCATATATTCTTAGCCAATGGCAAAATGAATTGATGTCAAACCCTGCAGGTTATCAGTACTTTAAGAGTAACACGCAAAGGTATTGTGTACATCCTACAGGAGAGCTTGACTCTCCGTGGCCAGATGAAGCCGTAGACTTTGATTTTTTAATAGCCACAGCTACCAAAGAGAAAAAGCGTGACGGGGTGAATGAAATATCACCGCTTGAGGTTGCAAAATATGTGCAAAACAGACCCTATTTTTATCCCAATGTTGAAAACGGAATCTCAACATTTCAGGATGAGGAAATTAAAAGGCACCTCTAGTTAGGGGAATATTACAAATACTTTCTTACATGGTGCTCCACTTCTAAGGCTTGTTCAACAACCGTCAAATGTCCACCACGTTTAATTATAGCGTGATATTTAATATCCTTTTGGAGCCTTAATAGTTTGTCGTGGTCGCCATGAATACGGATCAGGTTCTTTGGAATGTCAACGTTCTTCCAACAAATGATCTGTTGAATGGCCCATTTTAGAAAATTGATATCAGTGTCCCGGATAATTGATTTCAATAGCTGTTTACCCTTAACAGTGCTTATACCAAAGAGGTAGTTGGCAAGAAAGGGTGGGGGCTTGACTAGTAATATTTTTATAACATGCTGCACAATAGGTTTGCGAACTAGTTTGATGATACCAGGTAATTCATATTGAGTGGCAGCAGAGCTGATTATTATTGTTTTTTCGGGAGTAATTAATTTATTCATTTCAATGGCCACCATGCCACCAAAGGACACACCTAACAGAATAAAAGGTTTGTTTTGATCTATTTGCGCAATAAGTCGTTTTACATAACTTTCTAAGGTTTCCTTTCTTTTTGGGGGTAGCCAGAGGATGGGCGTTATGTCTAATGACAAATACTGAAATACTCTTTTATCAGCTCCTAAACCAGGAATACCGTATATAGTCATCTATAAAAGATTGTGTCTAAGGTTTAAGACTCTTCCAGGTAAAACTGTAATCTAAAATATCAAACTGCTTTGAATAAACGAAAAACTTCTTCTCTGTACTGCTTGCTTACCGGTATTCGCATTTCTCCGATAAACAATGTATTGCCCTCAAAACCGGTTACACTTTGAATGTTTACTACATAACTACGATGTACTCTAAGAAATTGTCCGGAAGGTAGTTTCTCTTCCATCTTCCTCAGTACTGTGGAATATAGAAACCTCTCTGATTTTGAATAGATAAGTGTATAGTTATTATCTGCTTCAAGCAGCAAAATGTCGTCAAGGGTTACGCGCTGAAAGTGCTGATCCTTTTTAAGAAAAAGGCTATCATTTATTTGTAGTGCTGTATCGGTATTTGCCCCTTGCCAGGGTTTATTTGATATTGCTTTATCTGGTGGTTGATTTGAAAAGTTAGATAGTGCCAGCTCAATGGATATTAACAGCTCTTTTTCATTGACTGGCTTAAGGAGGTATCCATATGGATTCACACTTTTAGCTCTTTCTATAAGGTTACCATCAAAGTATGAACTCACAAATATAAAAGGTATGTTGTATCTTTTTTTGATTACCCTCGCAAATTCAATTCCATCTTTATCACCCTCAAGAACGATGTCTATTAGCATGATGTCTATTTCTTTGGCACGCTCATCAAGAATGTTTAATGCCTTGTCGGCAGAAGATACTATTTCCTGAACATTATAATTTAGACGAGTTAAAAGCATTTTAATATCCAGGGCCAGTAATATTTCATCTTCCACTACAAGTACATTTACTTTTTGCTTGGTGACATTACTCATTGAAAACTTGTGTTTTGTGGTTAAAACTGGTCGTTGTAAACATATCGAATAAACGATAAATAACTTTTGCTATAAATCGGGATTAAGTTACAAGCTTTATTTTATAATTATCAAAAGGTGTAAGTAAACTAAGGGAATCCTATCAGTTACTCAAAATACATGTTCATTCACTCATTTTTTTTTTATTTCGTTTTACATAAGAGTAAATAGAAGTGAATTAATCGGAATAGTTGAGGTTGCGGTATATACATGATGTCAAGATGTAAGTTCTGTGTCTAAAAATGCTTGTTGTGCTAGCACTTTGCTATTCTGGAGGAAGGCTTGATAATAGCATTCCCATACAGCTAGTTGGTAATCCCGGGTCGGTAGATCCGGGAGCCTTTTTCTAATAGCCGTAATTTTTTAAATCCTGAAGATACAACCTGGCTTGTTCTTGCCAATCTTCCAATAGGTGTTCCCACGGGGTATAGGAGAGATGTCCGTCAAATTCTAATTTGTTACTGTCAGTAGGATAAAAACCGGATAGACCAATATATTTTTCATTCTGATTGTAAACGTACCAAAATGAAAAGACATATACTTTTTTATTGTCTACTATAAGGTGTCCCAACAGTTCGATCTCGTCAGGGACCTCATCTTCATATGACATAAATTCATAAAAACATGTTTTGGCAAACTCATGCTGGGTTCTATATTTTTTGGGAATTTTATTGGTTTTGCCTGCTTTGAACAGACTCTCCATAATAGTATATCGTGTATCCATTGATGTCAATAGCTCTGACAGCAGTTGATCATCCACCTCCAGGTTATTAAATACCCTGGCAGTAACCGCTTTGGTTTGCATCCAGCCTGTAATTTTACTGTCTAACAGCTGACGGGTGAATTTTGATACGAATTCTTTACTTTTAATGCTATTGGCCAGTCTCAGGTACTGATTAATCTTAGGGTCATAATGGTAAGCATACTTAGAAGTATCTTTATTAACTTTACTGATGTAAGTCTTCAAATCTTCAAAAGCAAACCTGGTGAGTAAGCCTAATTGATCTTTAACTAAAGATACTTGTTCAGGGCTATCTGTCTCTGCCATGCCAGAGGCAATAGATAGTATATTTGAGCGGTACTCCTCATTATCCATCAATTCTAATAGTTTATCAAAGTGCTTTACAGCAAGGTCTAACGAATCGGTGAAGGTCTTGAAAATAGCCCAATCTTTTTTGCCCAGTTGATCCGGTGCGTGGCTGATGAAAAGCTCTAAAAATAGCTCCAGACCTTGATCATTTGGAAACTTGATCGCGCTGGATAGTATGTAGGCTTTTGTTATGTCGTTGGTAGTCTTGTTTTTATACAGTTTTTTCAAATACGGTAGCGATGTAGGTTCTCCGATATCAGCTAACTCTTCAACAAGTTTACAGCGGGCTCCTCCCTCAATACTGTCATCTGCATACGTAGTATTCAGTGCTTCGTAGATTAAGGGCAAATCCTCACGAGTAAATTCGTAATAGTTAAAAGCACCGATTGAGGCTTTGTACAGAGAACTGTCTGAAGCACTAAGCCCTTTAATGATTTTATCAGCTTTTGAAGCATAAACATCGAAGGAACTAAGTTTTTTCGGTCTTGTATAAGAATTGAAAAATGTATTGGAAGCATTATTAAAAAGAGCTTCTTCTGCAACATAGGCAGCCATGTAAAAGAGCTTTTTATCATCTAACCAGAACCGGTACCGTGTTTTCTGATGGTTGTATTTGTTAATGGAAACAACTTCTTTACCATGGGCACCATTAAGGGTTACATCTTTAGAGCTGACCAGGGAATCCGTCCATCCCAGAATGTTGTTATCAATAATGTTGGTGTAAAAGCTATCTAAATGGGTTACTTTGAAAAAGTCTTTTAATTCGCTGAATTCCAGCGAGTAAACACCACCTGTTTTACCATCCTTCAGGGTATAGGTTGTTGTACTGCGTGTGTACCAGCTATGGTCCACTGCGGAGTCGATGGAGATTTGGCGCTGCGGAAATAGCTTAAGTTTGAAGTTTTCTCCTTCAGGAATATGTTCCTCCAGTTTCTCATCCTCAAAAGGAATAAAAGAAAAAGAGTTCAGAAAATTGTTTTGGGGTAAACGTCGTTCGTTTTCATTCAGGTTCTGGTGCAGTACTTTATACACTCTGTTGCCTCGTATGTAGACGCGGCAAATTGTATAATATTTATTGGATAGCATTATTTCATATTCTCTGCCTTCCACACCTTGCAACCAAATGGTGTCCGGTGAAGCCAGCAACTTGCCTACAGAATTATACTCTTCAATAAGTGATTTGAAGACTTCTTGCTTGTCGTCGAGGTAATAGCCCAGGGGATAGTCATTATAGGCAATCATGTAGTTGGACATATTTCTGATGTCTGTTGAAATGACAAGGTCAAGTCTTGTATCATTTTCTTCGTAGACTCTATGAGTTTCTTTTGGAGGAACAGGAAAAAGGACTTTGAAGGCTGCATCTTTGTAGCGATAAGCCTGCCATTCCGCAGCTTTAAGTCCGGAAGGCTCAAAAGCCCTTAAAGAATTGAAAAAGTATTCCGTATACTCTTTGTCAGGCTTTTCATCTTTTCTATTCACATACTGGCAGTAGACTATATTATTTTTTATAGTGATTTGAAGCATCATATGCTCGTCATTGCTTTCACCTACAATCTCAATCGCTGGTGTTCCATTTTTTATTACTTCTCTTCTTTTTGTGACTTTAAAGCTGTTTTTTTCTTTAAATCCATTAACCATTTTTTCCACTATTTCATCTTTGTTAACCGTTTTGCTGGCACCGCGTAAATCAATGGTCATAACAAAGAAGCCAGTTTCTGAAATCAGGTCGGGGTACATCATCATATTGAGACCGGGGAATATATCTGCAGGTATGGGTATACCAGGCATTTTTAAAGCGTAACCGAGCTCCTTATCTTGGTAATCGTACCACTGCATCTTCAAAGGCTCTATTTTATACTGTTCGGCTACTCCTGTGAATGTGGCTTCTACTTTGCTCACTGTATAACCTTCTTTCCGGAGCATGTGTATAATGCCATTTTCTCCAGGCAAATGAGCACATCCCACGGCTGCAAAGGTGGGAGATTGGTTCATAAGCCGTTTGAGACTGTTGGTCATCACCCGGTTTCTTCGGATCATGATAGAGTCCATGATGCCATGGTGTTCTACCATCCTTTGTATTTCTTCAATGTTACCCCTGCTGTAAACATCTGTCATATATTCCAGGCTGCGACGGTAGTCATCGGTATTGGATTCCAATACTTCCATAAGCTCTTGCTTTTGCTCTTCTCTTGATGCTCCAAAGAAAATATCTGTTTGATCTTCAACTTTTTCTAGGCCAAAGACCTTTTTCCGTAGAGTTTTGGCTATCCCATAGAGATAGGCATCTACAAAGGTTTGTTTATCATCCGGCTTTGGTGTATTGGGAGTTAGAAGAGAGCGGATTAGTATTGGGTTTTTTATATTAAGTTTATCCAGGTCAAAACCTTTTTCCTCCTTGAAGCGCTCATTGAGTTCCTGGTATTCGTTGTCATCAAACAGATGTCTGAAGGTTTGGTCATCTTCGAAGTACTTGTTGAAAACATTGTTGAGCATAGAGTCTGGCTGAAGCTCTAGTGCGAAATACCCGGTTTTTTCAATGGCATATAAGACAGAGTCGCTGAAGTTAAAGGCCCGTGAATCTTTAACATGCATAGTACCAAAGAGATAGGATGGAGCTTCGAGGTTGTTTCCATCAATTCGCCAGAGTAGGCTGTAATTCTTTTCATGCTGGGCCTGGGTATGAATAAAGCAGAGCGAAAGTATTACTGAGATAAGTATTCTAAAGGCGTAAGGAACCATTAAAAAGATATTTAGAACAAAAAAGTATAGCCTGTTAACAAGCTATTAGAAATCTAACTTCTATCAATATAGTAAAAATGAGGAGTACTATTACTGAAGTATATCAAAAAAATAACCTCCTGCCGACTAATCGAACAGGAGGTTTAAAACCAACGCAAACTATTTTAATCTATTAACTCATTTCTTATCTCCACGCTCCAATTCCGCCTACTAGATTATATAGTTTGGTAAATCCCTGGTCCGCCATAATATTACATGCCTGACCACTGCGGTTTCCGCTTCTACAATACACCAAGTAGATTTTGTCTTTATCCAGCTTTTTTATCTCATCCATGAAATCCGGCGACATCAGGTTAATCATTTTATAACCGGGAATAACGCCATCCTGTGTTTCAGCGGGAGTACGTACATCAAGTACTACTGCATTTTTATCATTCATCAAATCACGAAACTCTTCGGCTCCTATGTTTTGATATTTTGTTGTTTTATATCCAAATCCAAACATGATCTTCTCTCTTTTTTCTTCCTCTAAATCTATTCTACTCATTACCACTATTTGAAGTCGTTGACTGCTTCACTTAAATCAAACACTTTAACGTGAAGTTTTTGTGCCAATATACTTGAACCTGCTGCTGACCTGTAACCACCTGCGCAATGAACTACTACGGGCTTATCGCCACTTATTTCTCCGGCACGCTCTCTAAGTTCTGGCAGAGGAATGTTAATGGATGCATCAAAGAACTTTCCTCCAGCTACTTCAGATGTATTTCTGATATCAATGATGGTATATTTATCTGGGTTTTGCTTAAAATCTTGTAGATCAATAGGCTCGGTGCTGGTAAGATTTCCTTCAGGGATCAACGAAGCTCCTTTTATATTGGATTCATATGCAATCTTTGCAGCTCGTTTTACGGCATAATCGAGCTCTTCTTTGGTATCTCCTACAAGATAAAACTGTTCTTCAGGGCCGACAATTGATCCTAGCCATGTCTCGAACTTATCATTTTCATTATTAGGAATATTAATAGCTCCATCGATATGCCCTGCCTTATATTTTTCCTGGTCTCTGACGTCTATCACCAGCACGCCTTTTTCAAGTGTATCAGTGGCTGATAGATAGGGGACCTTTTTAAGACTTTCATCTAAGGATTCAAGTCCCTTACGGTTAAGCTCAACCTCGTAAGGAAAGTATTTGGGTATAAATGACTGCCCTTCAAGGTAGCTGTCTATAAAGCTCTCTTTTTCCTTTAGTTGAAATGCCCAGTTTTCTTTTTTCTCACGGCCTATGGTGCTGTAAAGATCATCACTCATGTTTTTACCACATAGCGATCCGGCACCATGTGCAGGGTAAACTACTACATCTTCCTCCAGTTCACTGAATACAGAGTTCAGTGTATCATACATCATGCCTGCAAGTTCTTTTTTGCTCACTTTAATGTTACCGGCACCTTCTCGTAGATCAGGTCTTCCCACATCTCCAACAAACAATGAATCTCCTGTGAAAACAGCTTTTTCCTTGCCTTCCTCATCTAACAAAAGATAAGAGTTATGGTCAGGTGAATGCCCTGGTGTGAATAATGCTTTAAACTCTACATTTCCAATTTTCACAACATCGTTGTGCTCCATTGGCTTGTAGTCATAAGAAACACCCACTTTAGGGTTGACATAAATGTCAGCACCATATTTTTTCTGGAATTCCAGATGGCTACTGGCAAAGTCAGCGTGTGGATGAGTCTCGAATATGGCTACTATCTTGCCATTGTGAGCTTGGGCAAAATCAAGGTAAGGCTGGGGATCACGACCCGGATCTACCAATGCAATTTGACCGTTACTTTCAATAGCGTAAGAACCATGCGCTAATGCTTTATCATATATTTGTTTAATTTCCATTTCTGCTTTGTTAATTCTCAATTACTAATTTTTTTATTTCTTTTCTTTACAAATCTAGTGTGTTGCTTAAGGGCTGTTGGTAACAAATGTTACAAGGAGTTCCTAAAAAAGAAGCTCTTTGATGATCATAAATGCCCCCATGACTAAAACGAACCAGCCAAATCCCTTTTTAAGTTTTTGACCGTCGATGGAGTGTGCCAGGTATGAACCTAAAAATATCCCTACAATGGCTATTATTGAAAATACACCAAGAAATGACCAGTTAATAGGGGCATCGGCTTGAATATCTCCAATAAAGCCAATTAATGATTTTACTGCAATAATGAGTAGTGATGTGCCTACAGCCATTTTCATAGGTAATTTTGCAAATATTACCAGTGCCGGAATGATTAAAAAACCACCGCCAGCGCCTACCATACCTGTAAGCGTACCTACTACAAGCCCTTCTATGATGATCATGGGATAGTTGAACTTTGGTTCAACTTCTTCAACATCTTTATTTTGTGTCTTCTTCTTACGTATCATGGATACCGAAGCGAATACCATAAGAAAAGCAAACAGTAACAGTATACCTGTATCTTTTGTTAGACTATAACTACCTAATGTAAGCCATACGTCAGGTAATGCTGGAACTAACAACAGACGCGTAAGGTAAACTGCTGCAAATGCTGGGATTGTGAATACTATACCTGTTTTATAACTTACTAAGCCCTTTCGCGCATAGTTTATACCTCCAATTAATGCACTGAAACCTACTATAAAAAGAGAGTATGCAGTCGCCAATACAGGTTCAACCCCCATAAGGTAAACCAGTACAGGGACAGTAAGTATGGAACCGCCGCCTCCAATGAGCCCCAACGAAACACCTATGGCTGCTGCTCCAAAATATCCGACTATTTCAAATATTGTCATTTTTTTAAATTTGTTTTAAACACTGTTAAATACTTTGTTACAAATGTATCTGAGTCAAACAGGAGAGAGCGTAACATTTGTTACAGAGGTACAAGGCCTGGCTTATATAACAGCTTCTAATATGAGGTTGTTTAACAACGGTTTTCCCATGTTAATAGCATTTAAGCAACTTAAGCCGTAGCAACAGACCACATATACCGGCTATGAAATTTTATGCTGACTTGCTTTCCAAAAAGGTTGCGGTTTCTTCTCAAGAAATGGTTACTTACAGCTATTTTTTATTATCTTATATTGACTTTTATAATTACTTATAGTTATAATGTAGTTTCTTTAATTATTTTTTAGCTCCACCCAATGGTAAGGTTCAGTCTTTTTCTATTTCTTCTTTCTTTTCAAGTCAATGCCCAGAAAATCGATGATCAGCTTCTTATTGAAGCAAGAAATTTGAATAAGGCATATCCGGATGCTGAAGTTGCAGCATTATCATCCCGTTCTGTTTATGATTTTTTTATAGATAAGAGGGTAGGCTTTTTAAATGCAAGTCATGAAGAAAATATCAGGTATCTGGCTTTAAGGTCAAATACCAGTTTTGTAAAAAGGAACTACTATAATGATAAATCAAGTATAGAAAGCTACTCATTGAAGTCTGATAGAGGGAAGAATTATGATCATGATAAGGCATGTGGGCACTTTAGGTCAGGTGATATATTCTACTCGGATGCCATGATATGTGCTTATCGTTTCGTTATGAGCCTTCAGGGGCAGGGGGTTGACTTTGAGTCTAAGACAGTCTATTCAGACCCGAGATACCTGACAAAAATTTTCTTTCATGATGATATTCCGGTTGTACAGAGGGAGGTAATCATTAAAGTGCCTGATTGGGCAGAAGTGGAACTAGTAGAAATGAATTTTGATGGGTACGATATTAAGAAGTCAGTTACAAAAGGAGAGGTGACAACATACACTTATCTTATCTCTAATGTAGATACGCTTTCTGATGACGATAATGCTCCAGGTTCTCTGCTTTACCTTCCCCATATCCTTTTACTTACGAAGTCCTACGTTTATAATGCATCTAAAGTGTCGGTACTTGCATCTACCGATGATCTTTATGATTGGTATTACACCCTTATAAGTCAACTCGGGCATAATACTACCGATATAGATAAAAAGGTTAAAGAATTGACCTTAGGGTTATCTACAGATAAAGAACGCATTGAAGCCATTTACTACTGGGTTCAGGACAACATCAAATATATTGCTTTTGAAAATGGACTGGCAGCTTTCAAGCCTGAGGAAGCTGATAAGGTGTTCTATAATCGATATGGAGACTGTAAGGGTATGGCTAACCTTACTAAGACGATGTTAAGACTGGCGGGCTTTGATGCTCGCCTTTCCTGGATTGGAACGAATAAAATACCCTATACTTATGACATCCCATCTCTTGCAGTTGATAATCACATGATCTGCACGGTTTATTTG
Organism: Fulvivirga marina; assembly: GCF_016775155.1. Lineage (GTDB taxonomy): Bacteria > Bacteroidota > Bacteroidia > Cytophagales > Cyclobacteriaceae > Fulvivirga > Fulvivirga marina. Next base: position 25,275 of record NZ_JAEUGD010000064.1, read on the forward strand.
CCGAATAAGCAATATATACTTGATCCTACGGAGAAGTATAACCCTCTGGGCCAACATGCAGAGCGTATACAGGGCAAACAGATATTGATTGAGAATGGGACTGCATACGAAATTGATACCGTTGCAGTAGAGCGTATAGAGAATTACCTTAATGAAAGTAGATTAACTTTTAATGTCTCAGATAACCAGTTAGCAGGAACGGGGCTGTCAAACATTCATGGGGAGTATAAGAAGGACTTGTTTAACTATATCCATGCCTTGTCTAAAGAGGATATAGGTAAGTTTTTGCAGGCCATAGTTTCTGGTAGTAGCAATCCTGATAATTTTAATATTGAAGAGTACTCGGAACTGGACCGTAATACTCCGCTTACAATCACTTATGGTATCAGACTGGATAACCATATCAATACTTTTGACGATGAAATGTATTTAGATCTGGACTTTAAGAAGGAATTTAAAGACCTGAAACTTGATGATGACAGGGATATACCTTATGACTTTGGTCGTAAAGCTTTTAGCCGTACCATTGCTGAGATTACTCTACCTAAGGGGTATAAAATAAACTATATGCCCGAACCTTACCACGTTCAAAATGACTATTTTGAATTTGATATGAAATACGAGATGGTCAAGGGGAAAATTATTTATACCAAAGAGATAAAACTACTTCAAAATACGTTGCCGGTTTCCGCTTTTGGAGAATGGAATACAACGGTGAATAATATCAATAAATTTTATAATGATCAAATAATACTGAAAGCTGATGATTAAATACTCTATTAAAATCCTACTTTTTGTATTGGTTATAGCTCATGTTGCATCAGCTGCTAACGATGATCCGAAAAGGGCGGAAGAGGTCAGGCAAATGATGTGGAAGGATTCCGACCCAGAGTTTTCTGTTACAGCCATTCCTAACAAATGGAAGGATAAATCAGCGGTTATTATCGCTAAATACAACATGCTGTCATATAGAAAGGCAGCATTGAGTACAAGCCTGGAGTATATACGTTATAATCACAACAGGATTATGCTATTGGATAAGTCTGCCATTGAGGATTATTCTCAATTTACAATACCTGAAAGTGGCACTTACGGAAATATTAGATCAGCTTTTTATGCTGGTTTTAAAATAGTGAAACCAGATGGAAGAGAAATTGAAATACCACTGTCAAAGGCCGTAAAAGAGGAATTGGAAGTTAATAACTCAGGTTTTAATAAGCTTAAACTGGCGATACCCAACCTGGAAGAAGGGGATATACTTGATTATTATTTTGGAGAAGAAAGGCGCATCGTACTGGCCTCAAAATACTTTAGTTTTGATCCTGTCATTTTTCAATTGCATGGTGATTACCCTGTTATGAAGCAGAAAATCACTTTTGACGTTCTAAGAAGGTGCTTTATTAACCTGAAATCTTTAAATGGGGCTCCTGACTTTGCATTGGCTTCTGATCATAAAAATGATAAAAACACTTATACCCTTGTAGACGAGGATCGCGAAAGTATAAAAGATATCAGGTGGTTGTACCCTAACCGTCAGATACCAAGTATTAAATTCAAAATTACTTATGCTTCATCATTTGCTGCTAGTGCCCCTACTTTTATAGGAGAACCAGGTGTTTTAAAGTCAGAAGTGACTAAAGAGGAGACTAAAAAGCTTGTGCAATATATGTTCAATACCAGTTCGTACTATGGAGGAGAACTCAAAGCCTATATGAAAAAGCACCACAAGAAGGAGAAAGACCTTAACAAGCTGGCCAGAGAAGCATATTATGCTTACAGAAATATTAACAGGATTAAAAATACTGAGGCCAGACTACTATATGGCAAGAATGCCAATGAAAGTTCCAGTATTGTTAGAGATGTAATTACCCTTTCTAATTATTACAGATGGAATGATATTCCTCACAAGGTTATTATCGGAGTTCCGAGGGAGATTTCCAGTATTGATGATCTTATCCTTGAAAATGAGTTAATGATGATGATTAAGGTAACGACCACGGACCCTTTTTATGTTGGTAGGTTCACAAACCACTCTATTGTTGGAGAGATTGATGAAAGCCTTCAGGGAACTCGCGCTTATCAAGTAGATGGAGTATTGCCAACACCATACTGGGTGTTAAACGAAACTAAAGTGCCGGTGCATAATGCATCAGAAAACAATACCATGTCTACTTATGCCATTAAGGTATTGGATCTTGATGAGGATAAGGTAAATATTGCCATTAAGAAATCAGTCTCTGGAGCAAACAGAATATTTTATCAAAACGTATTGATGGATATCTACGACTTTAAGGAGGAAGAAGCATCTCGTTTCGATATGGGAGAGGACTTTGAAGGCTATAAGAAATCGGAACAAAAGAAGTTGCTGCAGAGGAAGACCGACTATGTGGTCAATAGAGAAAAGCAATTCAATGAATCATTAAAAGCAGTGGTAAGCAATGACCTTGACCTGATAATTGATGAGCCAAAAGATTTGGAAGTAAAACAAACCGGTCGTTTTCACGATGAACCAGAGTTTATCTATACTTGCAACACTGATGCTAGTGGAGCAATCAAAAAGGCTGGCAGAAATTACCTGGTTAACATAGGTAAGTTTATTGATGGACAGATACACCTCAGCGATGAGGAGCGAAAGGAACGCAAATATGATGTTTATGATTCTTACGCGCGGTCATTTGAATATAGAATAGAGTTCATTATACCCGAAGGTTACGAGGTGCAGGGGTTGGAAAAACTAGAAAATAATGTGGAGAATGCTACCGGAGGGTTCACTAGCGCGGCTAAAATCGATGGTGATAAGCTGATTATTGAAAGTAAGAAGTACTATAGCTCTAACTTTAATAAAAAGGAAGACTGGCCATTGATGGTTGAGTTTTTAGATGCAGCTTATAATTTTACCCAACAGCAGATACTTTTGAGAAAGCAATAAAACAAAAACCGCCCGACCTTTAACAGTCTGGGCGGTTCTTTTGGCATTTATAAAATAAACTACAACATTGTTTCTGGTTCGTGATACTTTGTAAGTTTTATACAAGACTTCATGATTTCATTGATACCACCTCTTACATTAGTAATTTCATTAAAGCCTCTTGACTTGAGAATTGAGGCTGCTATTACTGATCGATACCCTCCCTGACAGTGCAGGAAGTAAGGTGTTTTTCGGTCGATCTTATCCATATTTTTATTTATAAAATCGAGCGGAAAGTTGATGGCACCTTCTATATGCTGTGATTCAAATTCGCTCTTCTTGCGAACATCCAACACATTTAGTTTTTCAGTGTCATATAGATTGGTGAAGTCATGTGGTCCTATTTCATTAAGAGTGTCGATGTCTTTACCAGAGTTTTTCCATGCTTCAAATCCACCATCCATGTATCCCAAAATATTGTCATAACCAACCCTTGCCAGTCTGGTAATAACTTCTTCTTCAATACCTTTATCTGCAATAAATACTATTGGCTGCTTCAGATCAGTGATCAACGCGCCTACCCATGGAGCAAATTTATCTTCAATACCTATCCATATTGAGCCTGGAACAAAGCCTTTTATAAATTCTTCTTTATTCCTCGTATCAAGTATCAGGGCGTTGTTTTTGTCCACAACACTTTCAAAATTGCTTGGGTCAAGTCCAACTGCTCCACGAGACAAGACTTCATCAAAGCTTTCGTACCCCATCTTATTCATAACCGCATTTTTAGGGAAATATTGCGGTGGATCTACCAGGCCGGTTGTTACTTCTTTAATAAACTCTTCTTTCGTCATGCCTTCTCTAAGGGCATAGTTAAAACGTTTCTGGTTGCCCAAGGTATCTGTGGTCTCGGTACTCATACTTTTACCACAAGCTGACCCTGCACCATGGCCGGGATACACTATAATATCATCAGATAATGGTATGATCTTGTTGCGTAATGAATCATATAGGTGAGCTGCAAGATCTTCTCTCGTTAGGTTGGTTTTTACAGCCAGGTCAGGGCGGCCTACGTCTCCTATGAACAAAGTGTCTCCTGTAAATATGGCTTTTTCTTTACCTTCCTCGTCAATCAATAGGTATGTGGTAGACTCCATAGTGTGACCTGGAGTATGAATTACCTTAATTTTGATATTTCCAAGCGGGAGAATTTCCTCATCTGTTGCTATATGTGCATCAAAGTTTGGTTGTGCCGTCGGGCCAAATACTATTTTAGCCCCGGTTTTCTTAGCCAGGTCAAGGTGTCCTGAAACAAAGTCGGCATGGAAGTGAGTTTCTAATACATATTTGATTTTAGCTCCATGTTCTTCTGCTTTTTCAATGTAGGGGCCAACCTCCCTTAGCGGGTCCACAATAGCTACTTCACCTTGTGACTCAATATAATAAGCGGCCTCTGCCAGACATCCTGTATAAATTTGTTCTACTTTCATAATGATATACTTTGATTTACAATAGTGTAAATTTCGGGGTCTATGGGATGTAAATATGTAACTTATGTTACTGTGAAAACATGACATTCATCATATTTATAGGAAACCGTAGCCCAGTGTTTTTATGTGAAACGGCTATTTAAAAGTGTAATTAATGATAAGGTTTACCTGAAACATATCAACCTTATTGAGTACGAAATTGGCATTTTCCGGGAATTCCCCATGACTTAGTTTGTAGGTTAGTAAAAGCTCTGGTTCAAAGTGCTTTAGTGTCTCATGAGTATAAAACATATCAAGATTCAGGTGAGTGTAGTCAGGCATTGCATATTTATTATTTTCGGCATCAGTCACATCGGCTTTCCACTGATGCCCCAGACTTATTATGCTTTGTATTTTACTACTGCTCCAGATAAAGTCTCTGGCATAGGTGAGTACAACTGCATGATTGTTGGCAGATCCTTCACTGCGCTCTCTTTTTTGAAAACTGAATAATACTTCACGGCCCCATTCACGTGGAAATATAAACTGACCATGATTAAGTATATGATCGTAGCCAATGGAGACCTTGGACCTTTTCCATTTATACCTCCATTCTAAGCCTAAAATATCAGCACTGCTATGGGCATAGTACCTTAGACTGTCGGAGGAATTCCCTCCCGTACCAATACGGTTTTGATGTAACCATTCCAATGAAACTTGCATTCCTTGGTTACCCAAATCAAACGTAGGTTTCATGTAAAGGGTATTGAAAATATTATCAACGTAGTAATTCCAGATAGATAACTTTAATCCCTCAGAAGCTTGAAGATCTATATTGGCCAGTGCAATGTAATCAGAGGTAGTATTTTTTGCATATTGGCTTGGTTTTCCATCGACAGTTCTACCTGAAGGGTACTTACCTATGCTTTCCCCAATACCAAAGAATTTATGTGTAGACCGGGGAGATATGGCATTGAATACTCCAAATTGAAACTTTAAAGTGGTATTTGGCTGATATTTATACCATATGCCCTGCTCTAATGTAGGGATCATGCGGCCATCCTGAGGGTTGATAAAGGGGGAGGCTATTTTCATGCGCCCGATGGTAGCTTCATGTTTCTTGTGAGTATACTGAAAAAACAACTCACCAGGGATCAATATAAAATGATCATTAGGGTGTTCAACATCAAAAAGGCCTAACTCATAACGACTGACCTTTCCTGTTGTCGGGTCAGGTATGGAGAGGTCTTGAATGCCGCTATTTACTGATGTATAAAGGGCACCGCCTACCTTAATATGTTTCCAAAACGTATGTACATATTTGATTTTTCCGCCAATGGCAAGGGCCTGGAAATCCTTGAGGTTATCGTTATTAAAGGTGCCGAGGTAATAGGTTCTAAATTGTCCTGAAAGCTTGCCCGGCCATTGGTCTTTTTCCTGGCCATTGGTCATTTGAACAGTAACCAGCACGAGTATCCACGCTATTAATCCTCTCAAGTTTATTTATTTTTAGTGATTCCGTACTTTTCTTTATAAAACTCTATGATGGGTTGATAAGGGCCATATTTATGCTGTTCTGCAGAAAAATTGTCATCCCATGGTGGGTAGGGTGTTGACACTGGCTTAAGTTTTAGGTCAGGGAAGTCTGCTTCCGTATTTTGCTTCAATGGTCTCTCGAAACTATTGATATAAGCAGCTACATGATAAGCCTCTTCATCCGTTAGTTTTGGATTGTCCCATGTGGCCTGTCCGAATGGCATGTTCCCTTTGATGAATTGAGCCGCTGTAAGTACTCTATGCATGCCGGCACCATGGTTATAGCTATCCTTTCCCCAGAGTGGGGGATAGAGGTAACCTTTTGTTGAGTCAGCGAGTTTTATGCCTTGCCCTTTTTCACCATGACATACCTGGCACTCCTTAATATATGTTGCTTTTCCGGTTACCAGGTCAGCAGCTACATCAGGTATTTTGAGTTTAGCAAACCCTTTGTATTGACTTTCTTTTGCTTCAGGGAGACCATCGCTAAGCCATTCCATGTAGGCAACTATAGCTTCCATTTGCTTTGAGTCAGTAGGCAATTTCCTTCCATTCATGCTTCTTTCCATACAGCCATTGACACGTTCTTCAATTGTACCAATTTTATTTTCGCGACCTCTGAATTGAGGGTATCGGTTAGTTACCCCAATCCAGGAAGCAGAGCCAGCCTGGGTTCCATTTTCTAAATGACAGTTTTTGCAAGCTAGATTGTTACCGGTATATACTAAGGAACTATCTTTGACCATAGGCCCCATCCACTTGGGTGATTCGCTAACCAGCAAATAGCCATATTTGATCAGTTGTCCAGCTTTACCTTCAGGAAGGTCTGTTTCAATGTTACGAAGCACCCATTCCTTGTCAGTTAGGTTTTTCCTTTGATTAAAAACGGATGGCTTTATAATATAAATGGCCAATACTAGTAAGAGAGCTGCTGCCAGAACCACAAACACTGATGTGATTCTGGTGAACAACTTCAAAATTTTCCAGATTTCCATAGCTCATTTAGTGAGGTAATTTATTTCTGAGTAATCCATAAGTGTATGTACCCAGTAATGCTGCAGCAATGATTACCAAGATAACACTAACACCGTTCCCTAGCAAGATAAACATAGGACCAGGGCAAGCTCCTGTCATGGCCCAACCTAGGCCGAAAATTATACCTCCAAATAGGTATCTTGGGATACTTTTCTGTTTTGGGTAAATCTGTATGGGCTTGCCATCAATTGATTTGAGTTTGAAGCGTTTTACCATCTGTACGAATACAATACCCAAGACAACGGCTGAACCTATTACGCCATACATGTGAAAAGATTGGAATTTAAACATTTCGTAAATTCTATACCAAGAAATAATTTCAGCTTTTGCTAATGTGATCCCGAAAATGATTCCAATTATCAGATATCTTAATATTTTCATTTTTTAATTTAATTAAACTGTTAGTAAAAAAGGTAACACGAGATAGGTTACAAAAAGACCTCCTATAAAAAAGCCTATTACTGCTATCAGTGAAGGTAACTGTAGATCACTGAGTCCACTGATGGCATGACCGGATGTACACCCCCCGGCATACCTTGTGCCGAAGCCGATTAAAAATCCACCAATAACCAACATAATAAAGCCCTTAACAGTTGCAAGAGATTCCCATGAAAAGAGGTTTTGAGGTACAAGTGAGCTACCTGGATTTTCAATGCCAAGTTGTTGCAGGTCTGATATTGTTTCCTGAGATATGTTTACTTCAGTAGAAGGAGTAAGGTAGGTATGTGCTATTAACCCTCCAATAATTAGCCCTAGTGCAAAAATCAGGTTCCAAACTTGAGCTCTCCAGTTAAAATCAAAAAATTCACAATGCTTCCCGGCTCCCATTATAGAGCATAGGGAACGTAGGTTGGCTGAAATACCAAAGTTGTTTCCGAGCATTAAAAGAGAGAACATAACCACGGCTATCACTGGGCCTGCCACATACCAAGGCCATGGTTGACTGATAAAATTTATAACTTCATTCATTACTTATTTCTGTTTTTTAAAATTTTTACTAGCAAATGTATGAGTGTGAAATGGGCTATGTTGTAACAAATGTTACAGAGGAAAAGTGACAAACTAAATTTCCAAACATTATTAAGTCTGGTGCCACAATAAACATAGCTGTAAACTTCCACTAGCTGAAAATTCGATGAACGGGTATCTAAAGCGTAGGTTAATTTCTTATAGTATTTCTATCTTATTTCTATACTGTTCAATTTTCCCTTCGTTTTCCAGTTGTTTCAGTAAGCGAGATATTACTACGCGAGAGGTATTGAGTTCCCTGGCGATCTGTTCATGGGTTTTGTGGATCTCAAATGACCCGGAAGCCTGTTTTTTATCGAGCAGGTACTTGTAAAGCCTCTGGTCCATTTTCATAAAAGCCATACTATCGATGGCTACCAATAATTCATCGAAGCGGTTCTGATAGGAGGTAAACACAAACTTTCTAAATGACGGATATTTGGCTATCCAGGCATCCAATGAGCCCATAGGGATCATCCATAAAACGCAATCTTCTTCTGCAATAGCACTAAACTGGCTTTTTTTATTTTCAAGGCAACAGGTTATAGACATGGCACAAGCTTCTCCACCTTCTAGATAATACAGGAAAATCTCACTGCCATCCTTATCTTGCCTCATTACCTTTAGCGTACCATTGATGACCAATGGGATCTCACTGGCTTTTGAGCCGGGAGCAATTACACTAGAACCTTTGGATACCTTCTTAGGTCTTCCAACAGTTAGTATTTCATCGATCAGATTGTTTTCAAATCCTTGGTTATGCAGCATCGTAACGAGCTTGGTGTTTTCCATATTAATAGGGGTTGTAATGTTTACTGCGCTAATTTAGATTTTATAATTGTAAAATGTGTTAAGGATTGTATGTTATGGGGGGCAATAATTTGTTGTAAAGCCAGCGTATTCTGCGAATGTAGTATTATAAAAGAATTCAACTTAGCACCTGGTTCTTTACAATAGTTGTTGAAGAAATTGCATATAGTGGCTGGGAAAAGCCACTCTGTAATAAGTGGCGTTGTTCATAGATATTATACTATTCTTATTTTAACCGTTGCAACAATCAGAGCAAAAAGACCTGCCAGTTTGCGGTTAACAGAAAGGAGTAGCCCCCCTTTAATAGTGCCTGATTCCTCATCAGGTGAAAATAATTGACACCAGGAATCGTAAAAAGTGGGCTTTTCATGTACTGATTAATTACCTTGTTGAGGTATAGTGATATAGTTCTATTTTTAGCTTTTTCAAAAAGGTATAACTCAAATGAAAAACCAATAGTTTAATGGATATATTTGTAATTAAATCTTCTTAGGGGTTGAACCTTTCCTTTATATAGAATTTCCAGGCTCATTTAAGAGAATAGAACAAGGTCCTCATATACTGGGTTAAAGGTCATGATGAATATCATAATCAAATTTGACCATTGATATATTTAAGTTTATGACTTAACAATAGTTTCACCAAAAAGAACCTAATGCCTATAAAAACTATATTTAATGCCGTACTAATTGTTTTGATATCCTCCTGCAACAATAATGGAGAAAAGGTGAAGCCACTGACAGGCACTATCACTGAATCAGTGTATGCTTCAATTACTGTGCAGCCTGATAGTCTTTATAATGCACATGCAGCAGTAGGTGGTATAGTTGCTGAAGTTTATGTAGAAGAAGGAGCAAGCCTTGAAAAAGGAGCAAGGGTCATGCAAATTACTAATGATGCACCTGAATTGAATACTGAAAAAGCAAGGCTTGCTGTAGAACTGGCGAGGGAAAACCTAAAGGGAAATGCTGCATTGCTTAAAGAGTTAAAGGAGGATATCGAAGTAGCCAGATTAAAGCTTAAGCAAGACTCTATCCATTATTTTAGGCAGAAAAAACTCTGGAAGCAAAATGTAGGGACTCAAAATGATTATGATGCAAAAAAAACAGCATATGAAATTTCTCAAAAGAATTTACAGGCATTGGGAAATCGCTATAACCGAACCAGAAATGAGTTGGAAACCCAGCTGGAGCAGGCAGAAGTAAACCATCAGACCTCTCTTATAGCGAGTAGAGACTATACCGTAAAAAGTGAGCTTAGAGGTAAGGTTTATAGCATTTATAAGGAGCCGGGTGAACTTGTCAGTTTGCAGGAACCTATAGCTTCTATAGGGAGCGCTAACAATTTTATAATAGAGATGCTTATAGATGAGGTTGATATAGCGAGAGTTGAAGTTGGACAGCAAGTGCTGATCACCCTTGATGCTTATGAAGGAGAGGTTTTCTCTGCAGCCCTCACTAAAATCTACCCTCAGAAAAATGTGAGAACTCAAACTTTTACTGCGGAGGCCAAATTTAAAGAAGTCCCAGGTAAACTATATCCGGGCTTGTCCGGAGAAGCTAACATAATCATAAGCCAAAAGGAGGATGCTGTAATCATTCCCCGTAACTATTTAATTGGTGAAAATCAGGTAAAAACCAGTGAAGGAATGGTTGAAATCAAAACAGGACTTTACAGTATGGATAAAATAGAGGTTCTTGATGGTTTGGACACAAGCACATATATCTATAAACCCTGATTTATGAATTGGCCGGTCATACTTTCGATTTCAAAGACACACCTGCTCTCACGGTTAAAGCAGTCATCGATTGCCGCCTTGGGTGTTACATTTGGTATTGGGACATTCATCACTCTCGTGAGTTTTATGACTGGGCTTAATCATTTACTGGATAACCTCATACTGGATAGAACTCCGCATGTTCATCTTTATAACGAAATTAAGCCCAGTGAGCAACAGCCGGTTGAACTGTTAGAAAAATTTGCAGAGGGTATTAATATAGTTCATTCTGTAAAGCCCCGGCAAAATCAAGAAAGAATACACAACGCATTACCTATACTTGAGCATTTACGTAAAGATGCAAGAGTTAGAGGGGTAACGCCTCAGGTCAGGGCACAAGTTTTCTATGTAGCAGGTTCTATTAAGCTCAATGGCATTATTAATGGTGTAGATGTCATGGAAGAGGTTCGACTTTTTAACTTGGGTGATTATATCGTGAGTGGTGAGCCCCAGGACCTGGCACGAAATGATAATGGTATACTACTTGGGGCTGGGATAGCAAAAAAAATGTCTTTGGATATAGGCGATAAAGTGCAAATAACAACCGCTTCGGGTGATCTCTTTCAATTGAAAGTGGTTGGACTATATCAAAGTGGGTTGGCAGAAATAGATAATGTGCAGAGTTACACCAATTTAAAGACCGCACAGAGAATATTAGGGGAGGGTAACAGTTATATTACCGATGTCAACCTAAAACTTCACGATCTTGAAGAGGCGGAGCCTATGAGTCGGGAGCTTAGCAAACAATATAACCTGACAGCAATAGATATAAAGACTGCCAATGCTCAGTTTGAAACTGGAACCAGTATCCGTAACATTATCACCTATGCAGTTTCGATAACCCTTTTGATCGTGGCAGGTTTTGGCATCTACAATATCCTGAATATGATGATCTATGAGAAAATGAATGACATAGCAATACTAAAAGCCACGGGGTTTTCAGGTAGGGATGTGAAAATGATATTTATAAGTCAGGCCATGCTTATTGGAGTAGTGGGAGGGGTAATAGGCCTTATTTTCGGGTATCTCATTTCTGTATTGATTGATCATACGCCATTTGAAACAGAGGCTCTGCCTACCATTAAGACTTTTCCGGTTAATTTTAATCCGGTTTACTACCTGATAGGAATAGGTTTTGCGGTGGCATCTACATTTTTTGCTGGGTATTTACCCGCGAGAAGAGCTGAGCGCATCGATCCTGTAGAAATTATAAGAGGCCAATAAATAATATCTCATGGTAAATGTTTTGGAAGCAGTAAATATTAATAAATACTTTACCGATCCGGTGTCATTTCATGTGTTGAGGGATATTACTTTTAATATTAAAAAGGGGGAATTTGTTTCTATAATGGGTAAGTCAGGATGTGGGAAATCTACCTTACTATATGTATTATCGACCATGGATACTGACTATACAGGTGAGCTATACCTCTCCGGGGACAGGCTAACAGGAAGGTCGGGAAAAGAATTGTCAGCTGTTCGGAATTCAGAGATTGGTTTTATTTTCCAGTTTCATTATCTGTTGCCAGAGTTTAGTGTTTTGCAAAATGTAATGCTTCCAGCACTTAAACTTGCTCGAAAGAGTACAGCGCAAATTAAAGATGATGCTATGCACAAGCTTGAACTATTGGGTATCGGAGACCAGGCTGGTAAACTTGCTTCACGCATTTCGGGAGGGCAAAAGCAGCGCGTAGCCATTGCTCGGGCATTGATCAATGAGCCTACTATCATAATGGCCGACGAACCGACCGGCAATCTGGATAGTAAGAACTCTGAGAATGTTTTCAATATCCTGCGAAAGCTAAGTCATGAGCAACACCTCTCACTTTTGGTAGTTACTCATGACCATGATTTCGCTGAAAAAACAGATCGTATCATCACTATGGAGGATGGACGAATTATTAGTTAATTAAAGATGTATTTCAGGTTAAGTTTTAGAATCCATCACAATTTTAGCTTTTTCAGCCGCCTTGATTTTATTTACAAAGCTTGAAAACTCTGAAAACTGCTCTTCAATATATTTACCTTTTGTAAAGAAGAATTTTCTTCTAACTATGAGTTTGTCTTCATTAGCTTCGAATGTCATGGTATAAGAACCGAACTCTGAAGTTAAGCTCACATCCTGAGGAAGTTTGTTAACCCAATATTTATCCTGAAAAAGTAATTCAACACTATCTTCAACAGTAATGCCTCTTAAAATATCAGCATAACCTAAATACTCATTGTAGTCGAGGTATTTATCAATAGGCTTCAGCAAATTGGCAGACGTAATTAGTTTGTCGGCGACTTTTCTTCCTATGCCTGTAACTTCAATTGAGAACTTTGAAGTAAAAGCAGCTACTTTTTTATCATCTTGATTATAGCTGAAGTTATTGATAGTGAAATCCTTATAAGAGAATTTGCTAATATTGGCATCTCTGATGTGGTTTTCTTTGCCATATTTGTAAACCATAATGTCGTCAAAGAGAATACCACGATTTTCAGTGCTTAACGCTATTTTCCCCTTTCCTTTGTCATCAACACTTATCTTGGCGAAGTTCTTTTCAATATTATCCTGATAAGTGTAGGTTCTTGATTGAATCAATTGACTGTTTCCCTTAGCTATCCAGAGTACATTGCGATTATCAGTAAAGGTACCAATGTAATTGGATGGGACTATTTGACTTGTGCATTCAAGATAAACAGTATCCATAGCCAAAGGAATACCTAAAAAAACATGGTTGAACTGATTGCCCGGGAAATCAGTCAGGACATCAGGAACATCACTTCCAGCATAGACTAAAATATAATTGGAGTTTATTCCAGCATAATCCAGCATATTCTTCATATAGGTTGTTAAAGCCTTACAGTCACCATACCCGGTAGCTTCCACTTCTTCTGTAGATATGGACTTAAAACCTCCAATTCCAAGTTGTATAGAGATGTAACGTACTTTGTCTTGCATGTAACCATATACCTCATCTATTACCTGCTTTTTATTGCCTTTAGGCAGAGCGTCAATAAATGTTTTTGTTTCTGCAGTTAGCACATAACTATCGCTATTCAGAGCCAAAAACCACTCACCAAAATCCTTCCATGATTCTGTACTTCCTACAACACCGTCCAATTGAAACTCTAATGGCTTTACATAAACTCTTGGCTGTTGTTCAAAGAATTCTTTAAAGCGTATTTTTTGATCCTGGTGTGGTAGTGATGATACACTGTATAGTTTTGAGGTACCTTCTTCAGTTTTCTTCTCTGAGTGCAGGGTTATGTTCTCCTCCTTAATTTTAACATTTACATTGTCATCAACAATTAGTTCCAATGATGCATTATCCACTGACAGGTTAAAGTAGGGTCGTGGTATCCAGACAGGCAGGGCTGTGAAGCCCTTAATCTTGATATCAACGGAAACCTCTACTATGAAAGGATAGTTGTGGTAGTCAGGATCTAAGTAAAGTGTCTTACTGTCATTAATTTCGTAAGAAGAACTAAACCCTAATGTCAGGGCATCACCTTTGTTAAATTTCTTAACTTTTTCGCCTGAGGCCCCATCCCTTATGGTCATATTCAGGTTTTTGATTGTTTTGAACTCATCAAAATAATCTCTGAAAACTGCCCAGTGGTACCCTTTTTTAGAATTGATTACAATGGAGTATGATTTCTGTATTTCAACATTATCAATACTCTTTATATTATAAACCGTTTTTTGCGACAGTACTTTTGCATGTTCTTGGGCATTTACCAGCAGAGAAGCAAATACAAATGATAAAATAACAATTATGCGCATCTTAAACTCCTTTAGTAAATACAATAGATTCATTCACTTTTACGAGTGATTGACTGAAGAACTGTTTGAGTTCCAGGTACTCGGTTTCTGTAAAAACAGGCTGGGTTATCTTAATCAAAACCTTAAATTGTACTTTATTACCCATTTGATTGGAAAGAAAAGTAAATTCACCGCCTCCGTTTTGCATTTTCATAGCTATTGAAGACGGCATGCTTTTAATTTGATAGTTTAAAGGACAGTCTACTATAATGGTACTTTGAAACTCTGATGGGTAGGTCAGGTCAACAGGGTACTTTCTGGTTTCTGCTTTAAATGGATTTTCATTGTATTCATACATGAAGAATGGTGAAAATATAACTTCATTATCCAAATCAAGTATGTTTTCCGTTAGGTCTACATTAAACACCTCAGTTACTTTCAGGTTCTCTTTGTCCTTAGTTACTTCATAGTTGGTAATATCTATTCCGGAAAAGTTGCTTTCTAAATGCTGAATGTAAGCTTCATCCTCTTGGAAGTCATCTTTTTCCTCGACCCATTCAAGGTAACCATATTCAGAGCTTTGGTTTGTTAATTTTGCACTTGCGCTGCCATCTTCATTAATAGTAACATTGGCAAATTGACGTTTGATATTTCTTTTCCCCATGTTGAGATCAACCCACAATACATGGTCTCTGTGTACCAATAAACCCTGACCATTGAGACATCTGGTTGGTAAAACCCCAGGAACGAGATCTTTTGAAGTTGCATCCAACAGCATTTCAGTTCCTTCATGGTTCACATAAGCTACAACATAATTCAGCTGATTAAGAGAGGGAGGGTTGTGAGGGAATAAGAAGCCGTTATCCCGGGTACTTAAAACTACCGGATATGATTTAACGCCAACTTTTTCAAGAAGGGCTGTTAAAAGTAGATTGATCTCAGCACTATTACCGGTATGCTCGTTTTGAAAGCTGTTTTTTACATTAGTTGAAGCCGTCAGCGCCACGCGATTATTCCAGGTCATATTATCCTGTATGTATTTGTACGCCAGGTTAATTTTTTCTTCTGTCGTAGATGCTTTGGCTTCTATTTCTTTTGCAGGCTGGTTCAAGAATCCGCTATTGAGCAACCCGCCAAATTGAGAATAGTTGAGTAACAAGCTGTTTATATTTGACCAGCTTGAGTTAAGGTACACTCTTCTTCCATAGAAGGTAAAAGAGGTTACCTGAAACTGAAATTTAGTGATGTAGTTAGAGTAATGTGAAAGATATGGCTCCTCTATAAATGCAGGAACATGTTCTGCTTTCCATTCAGATAATGAAATGGTTTCTATTGGCTCAAAACCATAAAAGGTTTTGGTATACTTGATATACTCAGATATTTCAAGTTTTAATTCGTTGCAAATTACGGGTATCCTTTCTTGAAATCTCCACTCATTAGGTAAACCAGGATGGCTGTATGAAATATCTATTACAGTCCCTTCAGTGACATGGGGTGCAAAAAGCTTATAAACGTAGAAATCTTCTACTACCTGTTCTTCATATAAGGCATCATTTCCGACCTTTTCTTCAACAATCTCATTGTCTTTAAGGTTATAAACCACTGCTTTTATATAACCACGGTATGGAGTATTAATTGTCCAGTTTCCCCAGTTGGTACCGGTTTTTTTTAATATTTTTACCCTTACATGTCTGTAAAACTTAAGTTCCTTAGCATTGAAACGACCTTTGTCATATAAAATGACAGCATCGGCACTTGAGTCCTTTTCGTAATGGGTCATCTGCATTTCCTCCATAGAAACGGATCCGAACTTGATCTTTGAGGATTGTGAGAAGCTTGAAGTTGATGCTAAAGCAATAATAAAAAATGAGAAATAAAAATGCTTCAATAAAGCCATAGATTAAAAAATTAAAGTGTCAAATAAAGTGCGAACTTAACACTTTGCTAAATAATCTGAATGGAAAATATTAAAATTAATGCAGGGGAATGATTTCCCCCTCCCATTTTTTCTATTTGAAGGACAACTGATACGCCTTAGGAGTCATTCCAACTTCGTTTTTAAACGATTTTATAAAGTGAGACAGGTTTTCAAAACCACATGCAAAACAGACTTCAGTAATATTAAATGAAGGAGATTTTAATTGTTCTTTGGCCAATTTAATGCGCTCTTTTAGGATATATTGCGCTGGGGTGTTTCCCATAACTTCCCTGAATTTCTTATAAAAGCTGGCTCTGCTCATATATGCTTTATCCGAGAGTTTATTCAGGTCTATTTTTGAAGTTAAATTCTCTTTGATATATTTTACAACTGCTGCCAGGGAATTGTTGTTGGAAAGTTGGTGGTATGAACCTTCAAAAAGTAAGCGAGCCTGTGTCTGCATAAGCCTTACTAGCATTTCTTTCAACGTAAGCTCAACCATGATATCCTTTGCTTTGCCGTGCTCACTTTTCGTGATCCTGATAATGCGGTTTATCGTATCAGCCAGTTCTTTGTTATTGGTGAGGTGAAAATAGGTCGGGTCTATATCCCATTGTCCCCAGGTAGGTGCCTTAGGATAATATTCGTTGAGGAGGTCAAAGGTCTTTTGAATTACTTCATCAGAAATGGTAAGTGCTATACATTGTGTAGGGTTTCCAAGTTTAGCCTCCGGAAAATCTATATTCATGAGTTCACGTGGAGGTAGTATAACAGACTCGCCTGGTAGGTATTCGAATGACTCATGTTCTGCCAGTTTCATGATCTTTTTGCCAGAGAGCATACTGGTCAACACAAAATGATCAAATATCAGATTAACATTTTCTACACTCTCATGTGTTTCAAACAGGTTTAGTTCACACATCTCGAATGAATAAGAGGTTCTGTTCTCCACAAGAGTAAAAAGGGAGCGTTCCTCTTGAATAGGAAATCGGTCTATAAGGTACTTATTCATAGGGTAAGGGTATATTATGAATTTACACCTTTTCTAGAAGAAATCTAAAAAAATTGGCCATGATTTCTGTTATCAGAGTCTAAAATAGACGCTGAGCATATTCATTTGGACTGAGAGCAAAATTTTATTCATAGTTAAATCCTAATTTAAGGGTTGAACCAAAAGCTTAAAGAATATGGAAACTGTAACTCAGAAACAGACATCTGTTGAGAGACCTGAATTTAAGCCTCATTATGATCATTTCATCGGAGGCAAGTGGACAAGTCCGAGCAGCGGAGAATACTTTGATAACATCAGCCCTATTGACGGTGAGGCTTTTACACGAGCTGCCAGAGGTAATAAGGAAGATATCAATAAAGCACTTGATGCTGCCCATCAGGCTTTTCCAAAATGGTCGACAACTGCAGCAGCAGAACGCAGCAGAGTATTACTTAAAATAGCAGATATTATTGAGGAGAACCTTGAGTATCTGGCAAGAGTTGAAACGGTAGACAACGGAAAAGCACTTAGAGAAACCAGAGCGGCAGATATACCTTTGTGTATTGATCATTTTAGGTATTTCGCAGGTGTTATTCGGGCAGATGAAAGCACCATATCAGAACATGATGCAAATACCATTAGTATTAATTTACAAGAGCCATTAGGAGTCGTAGGGCAGATTATTCCTTGGAATTTCCCCTTACTTATGGCCACCTGGAAGATCGCCCCTGCACTGGCTGCTGGTTGCTGTACCGTTGTAAAACCTGCAGAACAAACCCCTACCAGCATCATGGTACTGATGGAGTTAATACAAGATGTAGTGCCACCAGGTGTAATTAATGTAGTATCCGGATTTGGACCAGAAGCAGGTAAGCCCTTAGCTAACTCTCCACGGATAGCCAAAGTAGCTTTCACGGGAGAGACTACTACAGGAAGGCTGATTATGCAATATGCTTCTGAAAACCTGATTCCTGTTACCATGGAGTTGGGAGGAAAGTCCCCCAACATTTTTATGCCCAGTATAGCTGATGCTGACGATGAGTTTTTTGATAAATGTGTTGAAGGAGCGGTTATGTTTGCATTGAACCAAGGTGAGGTATGTACATGTCCTTCGCGTATACTGGTTCATGAGTCAGTATATGACCGCTTTATGGAAAGAGTAGTAGAACGCACAAAGGCAATTAAAATGGGTAATCCTTTGGCAGAAGATACAATGATGGGTGCTCAGGCGTCTAATGATCAGTTTGAGAAGATTCTATCTTATATGGACATTGGCAGGCAGGAAGGTGCTGAAGTGCTGTGTGGTGGTGGTCCGGCTAAACTCAATTCAGGTTTGGAAAATGGCTACTACATTGAACCAACTATATTTAAAGGCACGAATAAAATGCGGGTATTCCAAGAGGAGATTTTTGGGCCTGTAACCTCGGTTACTACTTTTAAAGATACTGAAGAGGCTATATCCATTGCTAATGATACTCTTTATGGACTTGGAGCTGGTTTATGGACTCGTGATGCGCATGAAATATATCAGATGCCACGTGCTATACAGGCAGGTCGTGTTTGGGTCAATTGCTATCATGCTTATCCTGCACATGCACCATTTGGAGGATACAAAAAATCCGGTTTTGGAAGAGAAACACACAAAATGATGCTTAACCATTACCGAAATACCAAGAATATGCTGATCTCTTACGACAAGTCTAAGCTTGGGTTCTTTTAATCGATAAGTGTGTTTTAGGAGAGAGGGGTGGGGTGCCTGATGGGGTGTTCAGGCATCTCTTTCTTTTTCCAACTTTTTCCAAATTGATAGCGATATGATTAAACGTGTTGATGCTTCTGAAGAAGCCCTGCAAGTGATAGCACAGCTGCAAGAACGCTATGGGGCTTTAATGTTCCATCAAAGTGGTGGGTGCTGCGATGGGTCTCAACCTATGTGTTTCGAAGATGGTGATTTTAAGGTGGGCGAGAGTGACATACTTTTAGGAACGGTTGCAAACTGTCCTTTTTACATGTCACGAGATCAGTTTGAATACTGGAAGCATACGCAGCTTACTCTACATATTACCAAAGGCCGGGGATCGAGCTTTTCTTTGGAAATCCCGATGGGTATCCGTTTTATTATTAAATCACGCCTATTTACTGATGAAGAGTTACAAATTCTTGAAAGTCAGCAGGAATCCTAAATGTTTCTTATTCACTCCTTGGTGATCCTGTAAATCATTAGGTGTTGATCATCACCGGTTATTCTGAGCAGATATATTCCACTTGGAGCATCTATGTTTGTACTTATCTCTGTAGTGTTCTCGTACTGCATCTTATCTATTAACTGGCCTGAAATGGATCTGATTTCAACAGTTATCTTACTATAAGCTTTACCCATAGAGATGGAAAGAGGACCCGTTGTTGGGTTTGGATAAGTTCTGATGTAATTGGCTGTTAAAACATCGGGCTCCTGATCCGCTGTGTTCAACATTGCAGCATTACTTCTCTCAATTTGCTGTGATATTAAGCCATAACTGGCTAGATAAAGAAATGTCAAAATAACTATTGGCTTTGTTTTCATACCTGCTTTTGTAACTCTTATTATTAAAACAGATACCGTATCAATTATTATACCTGAAATAATACATTTATTTAAAAATGTATTTGTGGCCATTAAAACAGCCATATACAACGTGTTACAAAACGATTTTTTATAAATGAATTTATCCTTTCTGGCTGAATTGTTTTTAACAACGAAAGATTAGACTTTATTTTGGCTGTTCATTAACATATAAATATTCTATGGCAGCAAGAGGAGGATTTTCCAGTAAGTTAGGTTTCATAGCAGCGGCAGCTGGATCCGCAGTAGGGCTAGGCAATATTTGGCAGTTTCCCTATGTGGCAGGTCAAAATGGAGGAGCAGCGTTTTTGCTGATTTATGTTGCATGGATTTTTTTAATTGGCTTACCAGTTATGGTGGGTGAGATAGCGGTTGGAAGACGTACACTTTCTAATCCTTATGGAGCGTACAAACAGCTAGGAGGTAAATCATGGGCGCTCGTTGGTCTATTGGAAATATTCATCGAGAAATTTATATTAATAGTTAAAAAGATCAAATCTAGAGACTCCAATTTAGAACTTCAGCTGCACTTTAAATAATGTCTTTTGAAGGCAACTGGACAGTAAATTTGGTGAATTTGTTTACCTCACTATCAACTTCTATGGAGCCACTGAGTTTTTGTACAGCCTTTTTAACCAAATACAGCCCTAAGCCATTTCCTTTTGATCTTTGTGAACCTCTATAGAAAAGGTCAAATATTCTGGGTTTAATGTCCGTTGTTATGCCATCTCCATTATCTTCCACACTGAGATATATGTTGGAGAGCTTCTTTTTTGCCTTTATTTTTATAGTAATATCTCTTGATAACTCACTAAATATCAATGAGTTTTCAATTAGATTTTCAAGTATTATCTTCAACAAATTCTGATCTGAATAGAAAATGAGGTCGTCTTCTGCCTGATTAATGATCTTATAATTAGTTTTATTAACTCGGAGCGATTTTTTAATATCATGTACCAAGGTCTCCAGGTTGATAGGAGTATAGCTTACTGTGGTTTGCATGATGACATGCATGGAAAGGAGTTTCCCTAATATGTTGTTCATATTATTAGAGGTCTCTTCGATACGAACAAAAAAATCAAGATATTTTGGGTCCTTGGACAATGTTTTGCCCAACATTGCCAGCCCGAGAAGACTGGCGGTAGGGCCTTTCAGGTCATGTGAGGCTCGGTAGATAAAGGTATCCAATTCTTCATTGGTAGCTTTTAGCCTTTCTAATGTCAGGCTGAGGTCTTTAGTTCTTTCTTCAACCTTCTCTTCCAGTCTGGAATTTACTTTTGTAAGCTCCTCATTAACATGAGTGATCTTTTCATGGGCATCTTCAAGCTCTATATTTTTTTCGGAGAGTAACTCATGTTGCTGCATAAGCTCTTCCTTTTGCTCTTCAAGGCGGGCATTGATATCTCTTAGCTCAGAGGTTTGCTCCTGTACTAATGCCGTTAACGTTTTGTTGCGTTTTTCTACATTGTAAAGACTTAGGCGAAATGCTCCGAAAATAAGAAGCATTGCACTTAGAATTATACCAAGCATAAATCCTGAAGTTTCATAGAAATGAGGTGCTACAATAATGGTTAGTACAGCTGGATTTTCATTCCACACACCGTCTTCATTGCTTGCTGTAACCATGAACTTGTAGGTTCCATATTTCAGGTTTGTATATTGAGCTTCCCTTATAGTTTTTCCGTCAACCCACTGCTTATCAAACCCTTCAAGCATAAACCTGTACTTTACTTTTGAGGGTGAAGTATAGTTTAATGCTTCATATTTGATGACTATCCTTTGGACCTCAGGGGACAGCTTAATAGTATCTTTTTTTAACTTATGTTCTGTAGTATTTGCAATTACATTAGTGACAAAAACCGGCGGAGGTGTATGGTTATGTGCTATAGATCCAGGCTCAATAACAAATACACCATTGAGGGCCGGTATCCATATCTTTCCGTTGGTGCTAATCAAAGACTTAGCAGCTCCGGTACATTCTGCTACATCGAGACCGTCCTGCTTATCATACGTTCGAAAGCTGATGCTCCCTATTCGTCCTTCTGCAAAATCATTTAGCTGCTTTTTACTTACTTTTACCACACCTTTACTAGTGGGCAACCAGACATCTCCATACTCATCTTCCAGAAAATCAAACGGAGCATCAGTAGCAAGTCCATGTGCAGCAGTTATATTGAAAAAGTTTTTTCCTTTCATTCGACATATGCCCGCGTTAGTCATTATCCAGGTTACATTGTTTTTATCAGTATAGGTGTTAAATATCAAGTTGCTGGGCAAGCCATTTTCCTTGGTTATGTATTTAATACTTCCATCTGGTTGTAAAATATTGAGACCATTTTCGTTAGTTCCTATAAGCAGGTTCCCCTGATTATCTTCTCTGATGGACATAATAAAATCAGAATTTAGCAGAGTTGATTTATTTATAATGGCAAATTGATCTTCACTGGTTACCTTAGCCAGGCCTCCAGCCCTTGTACCGATCCAAATAGTGCCGTGTGAATCCTCATAAACAAGTCTTACTTTGATATCTGGTAGTCCGTTTTCCATGGTATACCACTTTTCCTCACCTGACTTCTTTTTCAAAAGCAGGCCCATGGAAGTACCCACCCAGAGATTCCCTTTAGAGTCTTTCAATATACTTCTGACCCTTCTGTCAGGCAGATTTGTTTTTAAGTCAAGTCGTCCTACCTCACCGTCACGAACCGTATTAATTACCCCCGTATTTGTTCCAATAAGAAAAGTGCTGTCGTCATATTGAGCTACGCTACTTATGGCTTGTGATGCCAGGCCGTCCTGTACGGTGTAATTGATGAATTTACTTTTTCTGATCAGTGCCAGACCTGTATAGTAAGTGGTGCCCCAGATACTACCATCTTCATCTACAAAGGCATCGGTAAAAAACTCACCAGGTATGATCTCTTCCAATGGAAGTTTAAGCCACTTCGTACTACCTGCCAACTTTTTAAATAAACCGCAATCAGAGGCTACCCAAAGATTGTTTTGTTTGTCCTCAAACATTTTGGTAATAAAGCATGCACCTATTTCGTTGATCAATTCAAATGATTTACCATTAAATCGGGTTAAACCTATATTGGTACCTACCCACATGGTACCTACACTGTCAAAATACACAACTGCTATATGGTCTTCAGGGAGGCCGTCTTCCATAGTGAATACCTGGAAATTGTTATCCTTATATTTTACAAGCCCATTGCCTTCTGTTCCTATCCATAATTCTCCATCTTCAGACTCTATAATTGCACTTATCGTAATATTCTCAATCGAAGGATGACGTCTAAACTTTTTGATCACGTTATTCTCACGATAATGTAAACCGTTACCCCGGGTGCCGATCCAGATGCGATCTTCATTGTTTATGTATATAGTTTGAATGGATTGAGCTTTAAGGCTTTCATTATTTTCACTCTTAAACTCCCCATTTTCATATGACATAAGCCCCTCTCCATATGTCCCTATCCATAGTTTGTGTTTGGAGTCCTCTTCAATTTGTGCAATAGCATTTGAGGGTAGATCATTTTTAGCTCTGTTATAAGTTTTGAACTCAATGCCGTCGAATTTCACAATACCATCATAAGAGGAAATCCAGATATACCCTTTGTTTGATTTATGGACATAAGTTAATGTGTTCGCAGGAAGTCCGTCATCGGTAGTCCACCTGTCAACATAATATTGCGTGTTGGGTTTGCCGGGCATAGAAAGTCTTTTCGACTGTCCGTGAGAGGCATAGCTACCCGTCAGCAGCAAAGTTAAAATGAGGAGCAGGGATTTAAACAGGTATAACATTAATAAAAAACTATGATCAATGAATATAGCAAATATTTGTGGTTATCTTATTGTTGTCAGCTTATATGTTGTTGTTAATCAAATTATTATTGATGCAGTGGTTAAAGAGCCATGCCAAATATTAGATGTAAGTTCAGTATAGAGTTTTTTTACTTATCTGAATAATTAATTAATTTAAACATGTTTAAACATGATTTTGGAGAATAGGCCCATATTTAATATTCACATGAGCTACCATTAGTTGTAAAATATACTATGACTCCTCAATAATTAGAGATGTTTTTTAGTATAATCTAAATTTCTATACTTATATTACTTATTGTTTTCTTGTTAGAAACCCTGATTGATGGAGGTAAAACAATCACTTTTTCATTTAGCTAACTTAGGGATTAAGGAAGGACAGACAATAGTTCAGCAAAGACGTATCCGGCTTCTAAACGTTATCACTTTGATAAGCTTAGGCTTGTCCCTGTTTTTCTTAATTATTGATTTTTTCCTTGGGGTATATTATCAGGCATTCATGAATCTTGGTGCCATAGTGTTTGTGGCAATCCCAGTACTATACTTAAACCATATAGGAAAGAATAGCTTTGCCAGAATCTACTTTCTTGCCATGTCTCTATGTTTTATCAATTCAGCATCGTATGTAACCATTAGTCAATTAAGAGATACGGATACGGAAAATATTCTGATTGGCTTTTCTGCATTGATCATTGTGCTTTATGATAATCCCAAAAAGCAGATCTTCTTTTCCATAACGGCTTTATCGCTGATAGCCCTAAAAACCATTAAACATGAAGTCATGGGGTGGGCATTTGATGGGGACTTTGCGCTTTTACTCATCAATTTGCTCGCGTCTTTTATCTGTATATATATATTTACAGGAGCTTTCAAAAGTGATTTACTTGCTACGTTAGAGGTACTCCAGAGTTATAATCAGCAACTAGAAAAGCAGCAGGAAGAGAATTCAAAACAAAAGGAGGCCTTAACGGCTAACAAACATTTGCTTAGATCAATGATAGACCATGTACCATTATTTCTGGCTATGGTAGATCATGAGGGCAAGTATTTGATTGTAAACGCGCGCTATGAACATGCTTTTGGTTTACCAGTAGATGAGATTGAAGGGAAGCACTATAAAGAACTGTTGCCTAACCATCTTTTAGAGGTGCATCAGCCCTTAATTGAGAAGTGCATGCAGGGAGAAGATGCTGAATTCAGCGAATTTAATACGCTGCCCTCCGGTGAGTCTTTTTATGCATTTGGTAAATATAAGCCTGTCAAAGACCAACATGGGAAAGTGACTGCATTTGTCGTCTATGTAGCTGATATTACCCAACTCAAAAATGCGGAACATGAACTCAAACAAATGAATACTACCAAGAATAAACTGCTGAGTATTGTTTCCCACGACCTGAAAAGTCCTATCCGTTCATTGCAGGGTCTTTTATCTATAGCTCACAGTATTTCTCCTGATGAATTTCAGCAGATTACGGGAAAGATAGAGAAGCAGGTAAGAGCTGTTTCTTTTACTATGGATAATCTGTTGAGTTGGGTTAAATCACAGCTTGAGGGTTTTAAGTTAAATATTTCCAATGTTAACATCAGTGATATAGTAACGAACTGTACTGATCTCTATACTGAAGATATTGATGCCAAGGGAATCAGACTGATAAACAATTTGGATACCACAGTTAAAGTCAAAGCAGATCCTGATCACTTGAAATTAATCATTAGGAATATATTAAGTAATTCGATAAAATTCACTTCAGGAGGAACTATAACAATCAGCTCCCGAAGACTGGATGGAGAAATGGAAATTGTAATTGAGGATACAGGTATAGGTATGTCAAAGGAAAAGATCAAAGAACTTCTGTTACCTCATTTACACACCTCTGAACAGGGAACGGGAGGCGAACAGGGGACTGGTTTAGGGTTGGCGCTTTGCGTAGATATGCTTGCGCTCATAGGAGGACGACTGGATATTATCAGTTCGGCGGGTAATGGTACATCTGTCCATATTTATTTGCCTGAGGATGAGTAGATGTGTAGTGCGGTTATGGAATTTCTTCATTACTTTGTGAGCATCTCAAGGTAGCTAAATTGTAAATAACCAACCCGAACATAACTTCACAATCCGAATGATCGAACCAGTAATAAGATTCTTTAAAAGTTTCGATTTTTTTAAGAGTTTTATTCTTACCCTATCTATACTTATCTCTCTTTTTTTTGCCTGGCAATTCAATAGATATGATATAGGCATGGGGCTTATTATTGGTATGTTTGCCTGTGCACCGGCTGATATAGCAGGAGGGAGAAGACATCGTATTATAGGGTTGCTTGTCGCTAATTTTTTTACCATTCTCGCCACGCTAATTATTAATCTCACCGCCTTTAATTTGCTGCTACTGATACCTGTATTAGGAATTCTTGTATTTGCCATTTCTATTATTTCCGTTTTTGGTTTCAGAGCCTCATTAGTGTCATTTGCAGGTTTATTAGCGATCGTTTTCAGCTTTGCACACCCGCAATCTGGCATGGAGCTGATGCTTCATTTGGCCATGATCGGCCTTGGAGGTCTATGGTATTTACTGTTTTCGCTACTATCACATCATTTAGCCGATAAAAATCATACCTCACAGTTAATGGCAGAGTGTATGGCTTTAACTTCTCAATACTTGCGGGTGAAAGCGCAGATGACCTTTCTCAGAGATGATGACAGTAAAGAATTACAGAATGAACTGTTTGAGTTACAAACTCAACTTAACGAAAAGCATGAGACGTTAAGAGAAATTCTGTTGGTTTCAAGGCAGAACTTTGGACTTTCCAACTTTGCCAAGAGGCAGGTGTTGATCTTTATAGAGCTTATTGATATCCTGGAACTTGCAGTAGCCAATCTTGCAGGTAAACATGATGAAAGACTTTTTGCCCAAGACGATGGTAAATATTTTAATTCCTTTTCCAAGCTGGCTTTTGAGATCGTTGATAGGCTCGATTACTTTTCCAGGACTATAGGGAGTCGAAAGCCATTGAATGTGAGTCAGACTCTTAATGATTTATTGGATAAAGCCAATGAAGAAATTAGGGCATATACAAGGTCTGATACTTCTGCGGTTGTGAGAGAAAATGTACTCCACTTACAAAATAAGTATGATTATCTGCACAAATTGGTTCAAAGGCTAGAGGTGATAGAAAATGTGATGAACAACCTGTATAACAGGAACCAGGTGTTACTCAGGGGTAAATATTCATCCAGATTCATTACACAACAAGACTATGACCTGAAAAACCTTGTTGAGAATATCAGTTTGAAGTCTCCGATATTCAGGCACAGCTTAAGGTTAGCAGTCACAATATTGGTAGGACTTATTGTAGGTGCCATCTTCCCATTTCAAAATTCCTATTGGATACTTCTAACCATCATTGTGATTATGAGGCCGGGCTATTCGCTCACGAAACAGCGGTCTAAGCAGCGGATATATGGAACTTTGATTGGTGCAGCAATAGCTGTAGTGGTTGTCTTGATTACACAGAATTTCTATGTATACGGCGTGTTGGCAGGTGTTACCTTTTTAATGGCCTTTGCCCTTGTGCAGCGCAATTATAAAAGCTCAGCGATTTTTATCACGCTGAGTATAGTATTCATCTATGCAATTATTCAGCCCGATGTGCTAAGCGTAATCCGGTTTAGAGTGATAGATACATTGACAGGTGCTGCTTTGGCGATAGCGGCCAATACATTCTTATGGCCTTCATGGGAGTCTTTGAGTATAAAAGAATTCATTACTGAAACCATTGAAGCCAATATGCTTTACTTAAAAGAAATCAATAATTACTATCACCACAAAAACGATACAGATCCATCATATAAACTATCACGAAAGAATGCTTTTCTAGCCATAGGAAACTTAAACGCAGCTTTTCAAAGAATGGCTCAGGAACCGAAATCACAGCAGAAGAACCTCTCGAATATGTATGAAGTAGTTACCTTAAACCATACATTCCTGTCTTTGGCAGCTGCCCTGGGCACTTACATTCATAACCATAAGACCACGGAAGCATCACGCTATTTTGAAATGTATATAGCAGGTATTTGTGAGAATCTGGATATTGCCTTGCGTACGGTAAAGCAGGAATATGTACATGATCATGAAACAGAAGCAAAAGTAGAAGAGGCGCAACAATATCTTGAAAAACAGTATCATAAGTTAATTGATGAAAGTAATCAAGGAATAGCCGATGAATCATCCAATGTTTTAGTTACACCTGAAATTCAAGAGATCAGGCTGATATCCGAGCAATTGAAGTGGATGTATTCCATTTCAGATAATCTGAAGAAGGTAGTGGGGGCAAAGGGAGTGTAATAAACTCTATGTCCTGCTCTTATAAATGAAAAATGTTTTTGTTTACAATAGGAAGTATTTGACACTACTCATAAGAATAAAATAAAAAAAATGAAAAAAATGATTCGAATTAATGTATTGATTAGTAGTTATTTATCTTGAGGTACTCTATGGTATTTAAGTTGAACATATTGCCTGCCATTTTAATAGTGAGCGAATAGTTTGTAGCTTTATACTTTTAAATAATATAGTTAGTCAATGTCTTTACACGGAATACATTGATTACGAATCATCCCCATATTAACTAAGCAGAACGGCTTGTAATGCATAGCAAAAGGATAGCCCTGTCCTTCTGTACATAGTTGTTTAAATTTTAACAAGTGATACATTTTTTTTAGGCAATTACATCCGTAAGTAAGCTGCTTGAAAGTTAATAAATGCAAAAAAAAGATGCATTTGAAACTGTATGTCAGGTCAAGACCTCTGATATACAAATTTACTAGCGCCCCATTAAATAAGTTAAATGACTTATTATGCCTGCTAGGGAGCCCCAGCCCTTTGCGCATAGTATTTTTTAAATACAACAAATGAAACAACAATTTCAAAGGCAGTTACTTACGTTGCTGTTTTCTGTTATAACCATCCTTTGCGCTTATGGTGAAACATATATTACCGACAGTACTACTTCCGACACCACCAACCTCGAAGCGAAAATCCATGCCTTACACGAAAAGGTGGTCAGTGAAGACAGACTAACAACTTCCTTCAAAGAAACTGATCTGGCCAGTTTACCTATAGGCATTGTCAAGAACATTGGTGGTAAGCGCTATATCATAGCTATTGATAAAGCAAGATTTACTCCTCAGGGAGCCTTTTTCGATGCCTATATTTCTCTGTCGGTACCGTTTTCAACCAAACCTCTGGCATTCAAAGCTCAAAATGTAGCTTTTCAACCCGGGGGGCTGGCAAATAGCTCCATGATGCGTCTGACACTTGCCTCTAAACATGAAAGAGAGATCAATAGCAAGATTAAACTCGTTCTGCCTGCTGAAGGAGAGAGGAACTTTATAGAATGGGACTGCAACGGTTTTAAATCTGTCAACCTCAAAGGCGAATTTGAATTCAGTAAAGACATGCTTATTTCAGATGATCCGAAAAAAGATAAAGTTACCGCCACCTTCGAAGTAAACACCGGAGATCCCGGTTCGATCATCACAGCAGTAAATATCTCCCCATTCCAGGTCAAAGCCTTAAAAGGCTTCTCCTTTGAAGTACAGGATGCCGTTGTTGATTACAGCGATATTGCCAATCCTGCAGCTATCCGTTTTCCTGAAGACTATGAAAATGACCCTCAACTTGCATTGCTCTGGGAGGGCTTTTACCTTAAAAAACTCACCGTTACCCTACCTGAAGAACTGCTCACTAAAAATGGTAGAGCGAAAATACAGGCTGAAAACCTGATCATTGATAAAGCCGGCGTCTCTGGCACCTTCAGTGCCATCAACATTTTCAACAGTGAGACTGGTACATTGGACGGTTGGCCACTTTCCGTGACTGATTTGAGCGTTACGCTTTTAAAAGATAAACTATCAGGAGCAGGCTTCAAGGGCGAACTCACCCTGCCGATATTTAACAACCCCATGGGATATGAAGCCCTGATTTACAATGAAGACCACCAGACCAACTACCTCTTTTCCGTACAAACCGGAAAGAGCTTTAATGCCCCCATCCTAGGAGCTGATATAGAGCTCGATTCATCCTCCTTTATCAAAATATCCAAAATTGATGGCAGGTTCAGGCCTGAAGCCATACTGAACGGCAAAGCCAGCGTCAAGTCCGGAGGTGTCAACTTTAAAGAACTACACTTTCAAAAACTTCACCTGGCCACCGTGAAGCCTTATGTAAGAAGTGGAGTATGGTCACTTGTGGGTGAAGAACAAGAAGTTGCCAACTTTCCGGTCAGCATTCAAAATATTGTAGTTCAACACAACCAGCAGCTTATGAAACTGACTGCGGATGTCAGCCTGGCATTAATGAACAAAGAGGATAAAGGGTTTGGTGCTAAAACAACAGTTTCGGTTTTCGGAGAGATAGAAGAAGAAGTCATACAAGTGGGAGAAGAAACCGTTACCGAACAAAAGTGGGTCTACGGAGGCACTAATGTCGCCGATATTCACATCAAGGCAAACGGAGGATGTTATAAACTTGAAGGCACCCTGAGCCTGTTTGATAACGACAACGTCTACGGTTCAGGTTTTAGAGGTAAGATCAGTGCCACCTTCAACCCCGGTCCCATGGTAGAAGCCACTGCGCAGTTTGGCTCCGTTAATAAAATGCGCTACTGGTATACTGATGCTAAAGTGAGCCTGCCTTCACCGATAGGAACAGGCTTTGGTATTTATGGCTTTGGCGGAGGCATGTATTATCATATGATCATGCAGAAATTTGATCAGGTAACCCTTAGTGATGCCTCTGTTTCTGGTAATCATACCCTACAGGTAGGAAAAACCCAAAGTGGAGTAGTTTTTACCCCGGATGCCTCCATAGGTCTTGGTTTTCGGGCCACCGTCATGCTGGGCACCATTCCATCTCCCAAACCTTTTAATGGTGATGCTACTTTTGAAATGGCCTTCAACAATTCAGGTGGGTTGCGCTACATAGGCTTTACGGGACAAGGCTACTTCATGACCGATATGAAAAACCGGAACATAGAAAAAGCTCCCATGTTTGCCGACCTGATGATGCTCTATGACTTTAATAACAAGACTTTTCATGCCACGGTAGATACCTATGTCAACGCATATGGCCTGATCAAAGGTATCCATGAACGCGGACTGGCCGGTTCAGCCGTACTCCACTTCTCACCCGAAGAGTGGTACATCCATATAGGCACACCGGACCAGCGCATAGGGTTAGAGTTTGTAGGCCTCGTAAGAACAGGATCATACTTTATGGTAGGTACCAACATACCCGGCATGCCGATACCACCGGCCCAGGTATCAGAGATTCTTGGGGATATGGATCTTGATTTTATGCGTGATGAAAATGCCCTGGGTTCAGGAGCAGGTTTTGCTTTCGGTACCGCCATGCAGATTGGAACCGGTAAACTCAGGTTCCTTATGTTTTATGGAGAATTTGAAGCAGGCCTGGGTTTTGATATCATGCTCAAAGACTATGGAAATGCCCAATGTGCCGGAAGTAGTGGACCTATAGGGATCAACGGATGGTACGCTTCCGGCCAGGCCTGGGCTTATGTGATGGGTCGCATTGGTATTAAGGTAAAACTGAAATTTATAAAAGGAGAGTTTGACATCCTTCGCATTGGAGCTGCAGCTGTATTGCAGGCCAAACTGCCCAACCCAGTCTATATGCAGGGAATTGTTGGAGGGGAGTTTTCGATACTAGGAGGACTTGTCAAAGG
This sequence comes from Fulvivirga marina, assembly GCF_016775155.1. Classification (GTDB taxonomy): domain Bacteria; phylum Bacteroidota; class Bacteroidia; order Cytophagales; family Cyclobacteriaceae; genus Fulvivirga; species Fulvivirga marina. The sequence continues at coordinate 56,645 of NZ_JAEUGD010000064.1, forward strand.
AAAATGTCGTTTCAAAATGACCATTGGCGAAGAATGTGAAATACTGGGCGTTAGCGAAACCACAGGCATCAAAGTGGTGTCAGATGTGTCGCCTGCAGAAGGAGAGGGTGACGTGAGTGTATTCGCTACACCGCAGGCAGCTTTTACAATGAGCATAGGTAAAGCCTATGAAATACTCGATAAAGAAAATGAATACAAATCCTATAGAATAAAGCTCGACTATTTCAAAGTAACTCATCATGGCAAAGAGATCGAGGGGGACATTATCTGGAATGATAGCAAGGATGTGGCCCTGTTTAAATCCTATGAGATATTGCCTCCGAATACAGCCTTGGTGGCTGATGTAAAAGTCTTGTGGGAAGAAAAGATAAATGGCTCATGGAAACCCCTTGGTGGTAGTGGTTCTCAGGAATACGAAACTGAAACCCGGAAATTTAAAACCGGGGCAGCCCCTAAAAACATACCCGAAGAAAATGTAGCCTACAGCTACCCCGTCAAAGGACAATATAACTTTCATAAAAACGAGCACAATCGCAGCTATGTCACCCTGAAAAGTGGCCAGGGCTACCTGTTCAACGGTTCAGATGACCAGGGTGTGAAATGGAAATACCTTGCCAGGCTTTATAGTATACAAGCCTCTCAGGTAGTTGATGTACCCATAGTGTATTCCAGCTTCTCCGGCAAAGCAGGAGGAGAAGTAAGCTGGACCGTACCGCAGGAGCTACAGCCAGGAACCGTGTATAACATCAGGATATTGAAAGTGCCCGCCGAAGACAAGACGCTGGACAGCAATGTGAGTTTTGGAGCTGATAACGTTTATAGCGAAGATGATAATTCCGTAGAAGTAGCTAAAGCCAAAATCGAAGGCACACTGGCACTGGCAGATGATTTTGTCCTCTATGAGACCTATTTCAGGACCAGTAAGTACAACACCTTTGCTGAAAAGCTTACCGCAACATCTGCGGAAAAATCCATAGCCGTATTCATTGAAGGCTGGAATCTAATCAAACTAGGTTACTCCTTTGACAGTGACGAAATTCTTGACCAGTCTGAAATCTATGGTTGGAAAGAGGCCCAATCACTGGTGCAGGTGGAAGCACTGACAGGTAACAACTGGTATAAAAATCACATCTATCCGCACCTTTATCAGCATTATCCGCCTGATAATGAGATCGTGATCAGCGACTGGAAACCCACAAACAGGCCGCAGGGCATACCACCTCTTCGGGCGATGAACATCTACCAATACAACAGAGAACTAAATATTGGAGAAAACGAAGTTTTAGGAACGGCAGTGCCCGGTACCATCTATTTCAACTATGACCTGGAATATTTCACCTATAGGGATTACCACGAATTGACTAATAAGGCCATTAACAAATATCTGGACGGAAGCGATGTACTACCCACGGGAATCAGGACCTTATTAAATACCAGGTACTCCAACCTGCTCTCCAACCAGGACTACGGTTTTAAGATCATGTACGTACTGCCCGGAGGAAAAGTGACCACAACGAGAAATTACGATATCAAATTCTAGGATGAGGAGACTGAAATATTATATAGCAGCATTTGCTCTGGCAATTACATCTGCCGCAAGCGGGCAAAATGAAGAGACGGCTGCCATTAAGGTGATCACTACCTCAGCCGATGAGGGTGTAATTATCCGTTGGGCACCCACCACCCCAGTGGCTTGGCAGCTTGCCAATAACTATGGTTATATGCTCACCCGCTACACCCTGTATCCATCCGATTCTTTAGGTTATTCGGAAAAAATAAAGCTTACGCCAAACGGCTTGCATGTACTTCCTGAAAATGATTGGGAAGGCGTAGCCAACAGTGATAAATGGGCAGCTATAGCAGCCCAGGCCATTTATGGTGAGGACTTCGTTCTGGCTGATCCGGGAGAAGGCGCGACCTCTTTTGTTAATGCAGCCGCAGAACAGGAAAACAGGTTTAGCTTTTCGCTACTGGCAGCCGATGTATCCATAGCGACAGCCGAGGCCATGGGCTTGCGCTGGGTGGACAAAACAGCGGTAAAAGGCACAACCTATGTCTACAGGGTGGAACTGAACAAACAAATGGAAAATTACCCGGTAGAGCGGGGAAGCAGCAAAATCACTTTTACAGCGCCCAAGTCACTTCCCAAGCCTTCCAATGTAGAGGCTACCTTTGGTGACCATAGTGTGAATATTTCCTGGAATACCTTCTATCTTGATGGTATCTACTCATCTTATGTTGTGGAACGCTCAGATGATGGAGGCAAAAGCTTTCACTTGCCAGACGATCTGCAATTCTTTAGCCTGAAAAAGGAAGGTTCTGGGCCACTGGAAAAAATGTACTACATGGATTCCATTCCTGATAACAATATGAGTTATCAATACCGGGTGGTGGGTATCACTCCCTTTGGAGAAAAAGGCCCTCCATCCATACCCGTAGCAGGACAGGGCTATGTAAGCCTTGGCGATGCTATACCGGTAATCGCGGAAACCGTGGTAATGAAAGACGGTATGGTAAATATCATCTGGAAATTTGCCCACGACCTGATCGGACAGGTAAAACACTTTACGGTAGACCGTGGCCCGAAAGCAGGAGGCCCCTATCAACTGGTTAGTGGCAATATACCCACCGGCACAATGGCCTTTCAGGACACGCAGCCCTTGTCCGTTAACTACTACGTGATAAAAGCGTATGGCAAGCATGGTGAAGTACGGCAGTCTTTCCCGGCTATGGTGCAGCTTGAAGACAGCATTCCCCCGGCTACACCGGTCGGACTTGAAGGAAAAGTAGATGATAATGGAAGAGTAACCATTACATGGCAGCCCAACACGGAGCAAGACCTTTACGGTTACAGGGTATTCCGTTCAAACGCCCTGAAAGAAGAATATATTCAGGTTACCGAAGCAGCCATTAATACCGCTGGCTTTACCGACAGCATCAACATCAATACCCTCACAGAGGAAATTATCTATACTGTTACCGCCCAGGACAGAAGGTACAACCAGTCAGGCTATGCGCAGCCGCTCATTCTGAAAAGGCCGGACATTGTACCACCCGATCAACCCGTATTAAAAAGTGTCACACCCGGTGAAGGAACGGTTTTTATTGACTGGTACCCCGCATCGGCCACCGACATAGCAGGGTATAAACTCTTTAGAAAGAAAGCAGGCTCCACCATATGGAAAGAATTTTTGCTTCCCAAAGATTCTACCTCTTTTAAGGACGAGCTGGCAGATACCGGCACGCCATACAACTATTCACTGATGGCCGTGGATGATGATAACCTGGCCTCAGAAGCCACCCAATTTTCTGCACAACCTTTGGCAATGCCCCTTCCTGCCATCTCGAAAGTAAGCCACCAGGCAGACCGGGAGCAAAAACAAATATCCCTGAGCTGGAAATACCCTGTAGCCTATGCAGAAGTAATTGTGTACCGCAGTGAAAACCAAGCCCCACTCAGGCAGTATGCCCGAATAAATGATGGGGAAAAAATATTTACAGACTACCAGCTAAAAGTTGGCACGCTCTACAAATACAGGTTTAAGGTAATTGACAAAAACGGCGAAGAAAGTCCTATAAGCGATGAAATTGAAATTCAATACTGATATGCTAGTGAAAAAAGGTTTTTGGTTATGTGTCCTGCTCCTTTTTAACCTTAACTATTGTTATGCGGGTGAAGGCCAGGGGAACATTACTGTAAAGATTACCAAAACAATTGGGTACTGTAAAGATAGTAAAAATGGTGCTCCTGAATACAAATTCCGGTTTGCCTATAACGGGAGTACACCGGAAAAAGGCATTGACGGAGGGGCTGAGGCTACATGGTATTCAACCAACCTGTTACTATCGAATAGTACCTATACAGGTGCTCCTGAAAATTTTCAAATAGACTTCAGGGCCTATGAGTATGATGGCGGAGGCGGTAGCGATAATGATGATTACAAACTCGGACCGTATAGCCTTTATTTCAATCCGATGGACTATGAAGTGGGAAAGGCCAACAAGCTGTACATGCTGATTTACAAGCAGGCATGTACTTCCAAAAAGGTAATATTTTCGTCAATATCCGACTACGAGAACTACGTAGCCAAGTTGCGGAGTGCCCCCAGTTGCGGTACTTTTTACAATTGGTTGTGGGGAGCAGAAGTTACAATCCAGTACACCTCACCCGCACCTACCATTAAGAGCTTCGGCCTTCCGGCACAAAAATGTTTTGATGATTCCATTAGCGTAAAAACTACGATACCCAAGGCGTTCAAGAAAAAAGATGTCAGCTACTCCTATGAGTACCTTTTCGATAGTGAACATGTCAATGAAACCAAATGCCGTCCGAACCCTGCATACTGTGGCCCTTGCAGTGGTGGTACCCCTTTAAGGATAGAGAGCCGTTCCGGGGCAATAGAAAATGCTGCCCCCATTGACGGCGGCAATCAGCCTTGCTGTGATGAACCCTCACAAATTTGTGAAACCACGAAAAGATATATATGGCGGTCGTTGCCAACCTCGGCCTATACAATAATCAATAATAAGGACACAGTTGAATACATGAAGTTAAAGATTGGGGACATTCCCCAGATTGCCTCAAAGGTAAAGTCAAACAATATATTGAAGATTACTTTCAGGGCAAGGGCCGCATCAGGTACCTCTACCAGTAATTACTCTGATCCTAAGTTTGTGGACGTAGCCGCCGCTGCCCCAACCTTTACTGTTGCTTATACAACCCCATCCTGTCAAACCGACCCTGGCACAGGTACAATAGCGATTACCAATGTCAGCGGGGTTGGCTCGTATCGTTACTATCTTCAAACCAGCCTATGTGATGACCCTGAAGCCGATGCTTGCGTTAGTTTTGGTGCCGCAAAAGGTAACTTTACAGGTTCGTCAGTAACCATACCCAATGTTGAACCAGGAACATATTATGTATACGTTGGCAATAACGGCGGAGAACTTGGGAACTGTGCGCGGTACATGGTAAAAACAGTAAACGCCATCCCTTTACCGGTGATAGATGCAGCCGTTCCTGATGATGTTACCTGCCCCGAAGGTAGTGATGGTAGTGTTAATATAGCGGTTTCTGGCGGTAAGGATGGAGTTTTTACCTATGTGCTATCTCCTGAAGTTGGGAATTTCAATGCAGGTGCAACTGCCCGCAAAGGAAGCTTCTCAGGGCTTGCAGCCGGTCAGTACACCGTGACCGTAAACGATGGCTGTATGAAAGATACTGCGAAAGTATTTACCGTTCAGCAGCCACCCAAAGTAACCGCTACAACCGAACCCACCACACCGCTATGCTTTAATGAACCCGATGGCAAAATCGGCATCGACGCGAGCTATGACAAAACCTTTGCAAACTATGTAAAGGATGGCTCAGGAACCTTTAACTACAGGCTTTACAACAGCAGCAACCAACTGGTGGATGAAGAACTGAACACCACAGCTACCAGCCACCTCTTTACCGGACTGGCCGGTGATACTTACACCATAAAAGTAACCGATGCCGGGCAGCCGGGATGTGCCGCCTTTGAAACCACCCAGAAAGTAGACGCCGTTGTGCCACTGTCCCTGGCACTGGCAGATCAAAAAAATATCTCATGCTTCGGCGCTGCCGACGGACAAATAACCGTTTCCGGCTCAGGAGGCTTCAATAAATATGTTTACATGCTTGCCCATACAGGTACCGGTGAAGAAATAACCAATACCACCGGGGATTTTTCTGGGCTGAAACCAGGAACCTATCAGATGGCCATCAAAAACGATGTGACGACCTGTACTGACCAATACCAGTTACCAGGAACAGTTACCCTCACCCAACCCGAAGAAATGACCATTGCCCTGTCCCCGAAAAGGATTACCTGCTTTGAATCTGACAACGGAGGGATCAATGTGAGTACTTCCGGTCTTTTGAGCAACTATACCTTTGGCTGGACATGGAACGGCGCTTCTTACAAGACCGGAAGCCAGGGTGAAACTCTATCCATTTCCGGATTGCTTCCCGGCACCTACCAACTGACCATTACCAATAGCAATGGCTGTATCAAAAGCTCTCAAGCCTATACTATGGAAGAGCCGGCAGTACTCGTTATAGAAGCCGTTGACGTGGACAGGCCGGAATGCTTTGGCGAAGTGGACGGCACCATTATTCCTCATATTAAAGGAGGATGGGGTAGTTATACCTGGTACTATTCTAATGATAATCAGGCTACCTGGACAGCTTATGACGAAACAAAACAATTTGGCCCGGCCACATACCACATCAAAGCTATTGACATGGAAGGATGTGAAACCGTTTATGCCGATGCGATTGAATTTCTCACCCCTGATCTGCCTCTGGATATGGCGCTTTCCATCACATCCAGAAACGGTTATGGCATTAGCTGCTTTGGTGGGGCCGATGGAGAGGTGAACCTGACAGGTTCAGGTGGTATAACCTTTAACTCAGACTCGCCCTATCTATACAGCGTAGACGAAAGGACTTTTGGCACAACGCCCGTTATAGGCGGTCTTACTGCCGGAGATCATACTTTTTATATCAAAGATGCCAACGGTTGCGAGGTAGAAAAAATATTGAACCTGCCCGAACCTGAGTTGCTGGAACTGTCTATGACAGACAAGACTGATGTGAAATGTTATGGCGATAATAGCGGGAGCATTACGGTAGCAGCAAACGGAGGTATTGCTTCTTATGAATACAATCTGAATAGCGGAACCTATGGAAACCAGCCTATATTTACTTCCCTTACATCCGGCACCTATACCCTTGGGGTGAAAGACCTGAACGGTTGTGAAACCTTTATAGAGGTAACCATAATAGAACTGAACAGCCCGATGATACTGGATGCTAATATAGTGCACAGTTCATGTTATAATTATGACAACGGCCATATCGAAACGACCATGCAGGGCGGCGTGGCTCCTTATGCTTACTCATGGTCACATGGAGCAGATACCAAAGATGTAACATCTCTGGCACCTGGCAGATACACTCTGACCGTAACCGATGCCGAAGGCTGCATAGTCCTGGGCGAATACGAAATAACCGAGCCGGACAATATAGACATAGAGCCGGAAGCTACCCTTTGCCAGGGGCAGACCTATACCATTGATGCCACCTATGATGCTGAGGGTGCCCATTATTTTTGGTCTTCGCCCAATGGCTTCACCAGCAACGAAGCCCGGATCACCATAGCAGAAGAAGGGATTTATACCGCCGAAGTAAGCCTGCCTGATGGTTGCGTCATGAGCGAGCAGTTTGAACTGAAGCGTTCGGACGTACTGTTCGATGTCAACTTCCTTACGGCTACCGAACTCGAAGCCGGGGATACCGTGGTGATTGTTGATGTAACTGATCCAAGACCGGATAGTGTGGAGTGGTATTTTGGTGGTGATATGACCGTTATAGATGACTCATCAGGCCACCCGCAAGTACTTTACGGCCAGGCAGGTGAATACGAGATCGGTTTTACGGCTTATTTCGGAGGTTGTGTAGATCATCAGACCAAATCTATTACAGTATATGACAAGGATGAAAAGCCAAACAATGGTCGCATCTTCTTTGGGGAGCTTGGTATTAAAACGGCCCGGGTATACCCTAACCCCAACCAGGGCAAATTTGAAGTGGTTATTGAGTTGCATCAGCGTGCTGATCTTATGCTGGAAATATATGATATGTACGGGTTGAAAGTTACGGAACAGCAGTTTTCAGGGCGAGACTTTTATATGACTTCATTTGACCTTTCAAATCAACAGAGCGGTGTTTACCTGCTTAGGGCAATGACCGGAGATGAAGAGACCGTAATCAAAGTGCTGGTGAACAAATGATACAGATGACCAAGATGAAGAACCGATACCAATATAATTACCCCCTGATCTTTGCCTTGTTGACGGCGATTTACATATTAACGGGAGTAGCTCAAAGTGCTTTTTCTCAGATGTATCCGGTAAATGCTACCACCCAAATTGCACCGCCATACTCCGTATTCATCAGCGACTATGTAGCGCCGGGGTCAGAACAGCTTAAACTTAACCTTTTCCTTCGCGACCTTACCGAGCCGGTCTATGATGTCAGGCTCAGACTGGTGATTAAAGGGCAGGGGGTGAGGATAGAAACTTCACCCACCTATAACCCTGCGCCCATAACCATCGAAGGAGGACTTTCCACCTGGCTGGATGCTACTGATCTGGCGCCGTTGTTCGAGAGCAGAAACCTCATTTTTAGCGGCTACAGCAAATCGGAGTTTGAAAGATATGGCAGGTTACCCGAAGGATTTTACCAGTTCTGTTTTACCGTTTACGACTACCGCCACCCTGAAATACAGCTCTCTCAGCAAAGCTGCCAGAACCTCTGGCTGGTACGTCCTGATCCGCCCATGCTCAACCAGCCCGCATGTGCCGCTGAGCTTGAGCTGAATGAGATGCAGCAATCGGTGATATTCCAGTGGACACCGATGGCTATTTCACCCAATTCCAGCTTTACAACAGATTATATTTTCAGGTTGTACGAAATCCGTTCTGAAGGCCGAAACCCTGCGGACATTGTGCTCAGTACCAACCCGATCTATGAATTACAAACGGCTGAAACGAGCCTGCTCTACGGTGTTGCAGAACCACCTTTGGTGCCGGGAATGGAATATGTCTGGCAGGTTCAGGCGATAGACTTGGGAGGGAGAGATCGCTTCAAAAACAATGGTTACAGTAAGATCTGTACTTTCAGGGTAGCCGAAAATGAAGAGCCGCTCCCTGAACCGGACGAGTTTAAGGCCTGGGGGCTTAATGAGAGTATGGGTATGGCTTCATGGGTTCCTTCGCTGGAACCGGATGGCTATACCGTAGAATACAGGCTGGCGGACAATCCTCAGGCAGAATGGTTTGTGGAAGAACTACAGCTCCCGCCGGATGCACAACTGGCCGACAGCATGTATGTGGTACTGCAAGACCTGATGGCTCAAACGGCCTACGAGGTTCGTATTGGTAGCAAGAGGGGAGCCTTTGTCAGCTCATGGACTGAAACCAAACGGTTTACCACCTATCCACCCCGGGTATTTGCCTGCGGTGATCCTCAGGAGGTTCAGCAGCCTTTAAATACCACTCCTCTTATTTCTGCCATTCGTGGAGAGGTGTTTACAGTAGGGGACTTCAATATGAGGCTCACTAAAGTAACGGGAGGTGACGGTGTATTCTCAGGCTATGGCTCTGTTGAAACCCCATTCCTCGGTTTCAATCTCGCCGTGAAGTTTGACAATATTCGGGTCAATGAACTGTACCAGGTAGTGGATGGGGAAGTGATTGCCCTTTCGGATGGTATTGATGGTTTGATAGAGACTTGGGAAGGTGATGGTGATGCAGGCTCTGATGATGGAGACGATAATACCGACGATGAGAACAGTGATACTAATAATGACTTTGATGGCGTAGATATTGATTATGACGGAGAGATCAGTGATGTAACCGTGGGAGATGATGGAGTAATTGTAGTGACAGATGAGAACGGAATGCAGCATACCTATGAGCAGCCCGTCGATCCGGAAACCGGGGAGAAGGAGGATGTCAGGTTCACAGATGGGTCGGGAGATACTTGGGTTGTGGATGGTGAGGGGAATGTTACGCAAGGAAACAGTAATGTTACAGATGATGAAACAATTGATACTGAAAAAGAACTAATTAAAGAAGCTTTAGAATACTTCAAGCAGGAAATTACCACTTACCTTGAAAATAACGGCAAAGGGCCTTTGGATGAGGTGTTGCTTAGAAGAATACAATCATTACCTGATTGTCTGCCAAAGGATGAAGAAAAGTTGCAAGCTATTTTGGGAAAAATTGATGATCTAATTAATGAACCTGATAATCTATTAGTATTAATAAAAGAAGATGACATCAATGGCCCTCAGGTTGAACTGATGGTTGATCAGCTCAAAGGCAAGCGGCCTCCTTATAGCAGTGAGCTTTCTGAGGAGCAGTGGGATCAGCTTGTTCAAATATTATGTCCTTATCTTGTTGAGGAAGAGGAGAGGCCTGAATTAGTGACTATTGTGCCTATAAACGATGATCAGTTTGCATCTGGTATTGACAACGATAAATTGGAAATCACATACTCAATCAAGGCTACCGAGAAATATCCCTTGCAATATGCGAAGCTGGAGGTTTATAAGAAGGACGGAACATTGGTCTATGTAAACAAAGAGGATATAAAGATTGGCGAAAATTTAAGCTTTAAATGGGATGGGAAAATGAACCAAGGAGATAAAAATGGAAAATATATTAGACATGATATGTCTCCATTTAAAGTAAAAATTGTTGCTAGTCGGCTGGAGAATTTCACTGATAATTTTACTGTATATACAAGTGGAAAGGTTTACCCTTATGTTGATGAGTGGATGGACGCTTCAGACGAAATTAAGGAAAGGATATTTATTAATAATGCTCCAATTGGAACAACCAAGTTTCAATACTATATAATGCTAAGGGATGATATGGTTGAAAACATTGGAATTGAAAATATTAATTCAGGACCTTTGAATTATATGGATAAAAATGACACGACATTCATGTTTCTAGGCAAAAAAATAGCTACACATAAAAATTACAGACCCATTTTAGAAGAAATTGAAGCGAAAATGAAAAGTGCTGGTGATTATAGTATGTATAAAAATAAGTATAGTATAATTGATTATGGCATTAGATTTATGAACCACTCCAGAACAATAAGTGATCACTCATTTGGATTTGCAATTGATATTGATCCTTTGAAAAATCCACAGATTTACGAAAAAATGAACTTGTTCTTCAAGGTTGTGACTAATGTTGATTTTTGGAATACTGATTTGTCAGTAGAGCAAATGAAGGATGCAAGTAACCTGTTTAAAAGCAGAATCAATTCCACTTCCTTAAATTCAATATTAGAAGGATTTAATTACATTGACCAGAATTCTGGAGAGCAAGACTTTGATATTTTTAATATACAAACATCTGAGGACTACAGTACTTTGTATTCTGATTATGAAAAAATACATAAGAGAGTAAAATACTTAGTAAATGAGTTATGGTTTAAAAACAATATAACACAAGAATTTCTAAAGGAATTGCAGACTGACGTGCCGCTACAGTGTCAAGCAACTATAGAAGGTATTAATTTATTGATGGCAGAAGTACAAAATCAAAAAAAATTAATCGAAACGGGGTATGGAAGGGCTTTTTTGTGGAGTTTAAATTTTAAAGAGGAGTTGAATTATTACAAGACATATTTCAGTGCTCTTAATCAAACTTTGACATCGTATAAATCAGCTTATCAGCTAATATTAAGTGAGATTAACGAGACTAAAGATCCTGGGTATCTTCCTTCATATTTTGATATTACCTATGACCTCAAAAATGTGCCTCAATTTGATACTCAAAATGTTAGTATGTGCAAGGTTTTTATGGGGCGCTTTAATGAGATATTGTCTCATCGAAAAATGAAGGCAAATTTTTCTGGTTACGTTAGGTGGCTGAATGAGAATGGCACGCGAAGTGCAATATTGAGTTTGGGTGAGACTGGATTCTTTAACCTTGACAACAATTTCGTTAAATACTTTTTGAATAGTAATAAGATTGAATGGGGAGGAGATTGGACCAGAAAGCGAGATTGGATGCATTTTCAACCAAGTGAAGAGTATAGAACTTTTTAATATAGATATGAAGATAATATTTAGTGTTTTTTTAAGCCTGTGTGCGTTGCATATAAACGCTCAAAATGCAGAAATAAAACCCATAAATTATTTCGCAAAATTGATCTGGCAAAATGATTTGGATTTCAAAGAAGTCTTACCTGCTGTAAAAGGGAATTACGCTCATTTGTACGGCAGTATTTTGGATGTCACTACAGGCGCAAAATTGAGCAGCGAAGGGAATGTGGGTGTGTTTTCAGATCAATACATTGTCTATAGTACGGATTTGAAATTACATGCTTTAAGTCTGGAGGTTAATGGAGATAGTATTGAGAACACAAGGAAAAGGGCTTATTACATAGGTGAAAACAAAATCCATTCTGTTAAGGACAGTATTTGGGTAGACATTGTTGATGATTATTTAATAGAAGGAATAAACCTAAAAACAAATGCCAAGTTATGGCAAACCAAATCAGATTCGAGAATATTTAATTGTCCAATTATTAATGGAGACCGGGTCTTGGTAGTAAATGAATCAACATTGATGATTTTAAATAAACGTAATGGTAATCCGGTAAGTAGATATTCAATTGGTGGCAAAGTATTGTCAGGAATGAAAATTTCCGACGACTGTGTATATATGGTGGTTAAGGATATTGGATTGGTTGCATTTGATTTAATGAAAAATGAAGTTATCTGGACTTATCCTTTGGGGCGTTATGCGAGTAAAAAGAATAGAATAGCTTATGATGATAGATATGTGTATGTAACTGATAATTCGCTGTTCGCATTGGATAAGGAAAGCGGTGTGCTAAAATGGACTATTGACGAAACGGACAATGGCTATATTGAAAAAACCGAATTAACGGTTATAAAAGATTTTCTACTTTTTTATTTATACGAGGAGGGAGACCAGTTCTTAACTGTGGCAGATAAAAAGAGTGGTAGTATAATATATCAAGGACTTAATTCTGCTTTAATAGGCAAAGACTCAGAAGTTAATGATTACGAAACTAATGAAAATAGGATGATGATGCATTTTAGTAGTGAAGTAGTTAATGGTGATATAATCATAGGTGTTCTAGATGATAAGATCTATGGGTTTAAATTGATGAAATAGCCTATACCACTAAAGCATGCGTTTAAATATCATGATCTTAACTGCATTTACTTTTTAGCGTAGCGATCCTAAGACCTAAAATGAAATAGGATGTCCGCTCAAAAAGATACAGGGTCCGTGGCGGACGCTACCAGGGTGGTTATGAATTCTAGAGCATAGCCAAAGATAAGTTTTAAGAAGAAAACACATGAGATATACAATTGTAATTGCATTTAGCTTGTTATTTTCATCTAAGGGAACAGCACAAGTGATAACCAATATTTATGCTAATAAAAGTCTTGCTGAAATACTTGAGCCAAAATGGGAGTTCTCTTATGAACAGAATGATTACTCAGCATATTTTATCAAGCGTGTTCTGGTTAAAAATGACTTGCTTATTCATCATTTTAATATGGATTTTGTGGTGGACTTGAAGACCTCTAAGCTGCTGTTTTTCTCAAACATTGTAGATCAGCAAGTAATCAAATCGAGGTTACCGGATAGCCTTTTGGTATATGACTTGATGGATAAAATAGTGATAAAAAATATTTATACAGGTGAAATTTTTCTCAATAAGCGTAAATATAAAAAGTTTGGTTTTATAAGTGATGGAGACTTTCCTTATTTATTAAAGGATTCTGTTCTATGCTATTTAGAAGATAAAAACAAACTATTTGGCTTTAACCCCTTTACCAAAGAGCAGGTGTGTAAGAAGGAGTTTCCAGAAACGGTTTATACCTTTCAAGAGTATAATCAAAACCTGATCAATCTGACCACCCGAACCTCTTTTTATCAACTGGATAAAAGTACTGGTGAAATACTTTGGACTCTTCCAATTATTACCGAAGGAAAGTCCTCATTAAATGGTGGCCTGAACAGACAAGACAATAAGCTTTACCTTTGGGCAGAATCATTTGGGTTGAATGTAGTGAACCTGGAAACACGACAAATAGAGTCCACATGGCTGGCTGGTCGTGATAACTCGGAATTTACTATGCAAATGATATTTGACGGAGACAGTATTTTTGCCCGAACCCCTATGAATGTGTATTGCATCAGCAAAACCTCTGGGGAAGTATATTGGGTATCGGAGGATGTAAAAATAGTCTCGGAAATCACCCTTACAGATGATTATATTTTCTTTGAACAATATGGTAGGGAAAGCCTTGCAGGCGTAATAACCGCATTAAACCGTCATACACACAAAATTGAATATGCTCAGTTTACTTCTGAGAAATATCCCCCGGAAGATCCAGATAATTACATCCTTCAGAATCGACTAGACCTTACCCGTTTTCGATTTTTGGATCGCCCTTATCAGGATAAGTATTTGTTAGGCGATGATGGAAGTAATGTTTATTGTTTTGAGATTTTGAAATGATTAGGTATATAACATTATTAATGTTGCTTCTGCTAGGAAGTTTGGTTGGGTCTGCTCAATCAATAGAAGAATACTTTGGCGTAGAGGATAATAGCAAAAACTCACTTTTTGTGCGGCTAAATGATATTAAAGTTATTGAGAGCATAGATGAAAAATTCAACTATCAAAATAAGCTGACTCTCTTTAACAGAAATCAAAAAATAGATTCTCTATCGTATGACAATGAAAATGTATTGAAGTTGCCATATACTATTTCTGAAGAATCCGGCAAAATATTTTTATGTTATTCCAATGAACTTAAAGGTTACCAAAAGTTGAGCATTGGAGGCAAAACACTGGAACTCCATGATTTATACTTAGATGATTCTTTAATTTTCATTGAGCGTCAATACAATCATGCATATTATTCAAATAAAGTACTTAATAGCTACGGAAGTGAAGATCCTGTCGAAGTAGGAGGCCAAGTCCTTTACCGACAAAATATAATTAGTCGCACTTTTGAACTTTTATATGACTTTTACAAAATTCCAGAGATAAAGGACTACGAGACCTGGGCTCCTGTTGTACCATATATTACAGACGTGTTCCAAGTTGGCGATTCCAATGATAAAATATTGATCGAAACAGGAATATTCGATGGAGGGCTGATGAGTCTAAATTATTTCATACTTAACGTTTCTTCTGGACAAGTTGAGAATATTACAAGAACCGAAAATTTTCAAAAGATAACTGTTGATCCAAAGGAGAATCTCGTCAATCATATTGACTTTAAACGTCTCTATTTTGAACCTCAGATAGGAAGTTACTTTTTAATGGATGCCTCTGATACTTTGGCATATTTCACTGCTGATTTTTCCGAAGGTACCGCAAGGTGGGAGCAAGACGCATTTGTGATTAATAAAGACTATCAAATTGTTGACAGAGCTTTGAAAAGGGATTTGTATGAAGTTGGTTTTGTTATTGAAGATAAAAAATCATGGTATAGAATTAGGTCAGCTTCGGATTCTACTTTATTGGATTTTAATATTCAGTTGAGATATCCAATGGAGAAGGCTTTCTATAATATTTATTACGATCTCCTGTTGAACAAAGAATCCCTAGCCAACGTGGATATACATGAGCTATCAATTCTAAAAAATTTCATTTTTGCCAAGCATAACTATCAGTTTCAGTCCTCATTTTATCAAGCATATTTTAATACTTTTTCTTTTTACAACTCCAAAGAAAGCAAAAAACATAGAAGAAAGGATGTTAATAATCTTCTTACAGAAATGGATAAAAAAAATCTGGATGTAATCTTAAAGAAGATTAGAGATTTATAGTCTTTTCTTTAATTAAGAAGAACAGATGCTCATCGTCAATAAAAAGATTGTTTACGCTGGTATGATTAAAATTATAGCTAATATTTTGCTTTTATCGCTGTTTCTATCACAGGTAAATATTTATGCACAAATTTCCAATGAGGAATACTATAACTACCTTGAAGATTCGAACATTCACGAACAAATTGAGTTGGAAGACTTACAGATTTCTTATGAAAGAGATAACACATATAGGTATAAATCGATTTTGTACCTAAAATCTGACACTACTGTTTTGGATTCATCGGCTTTTGATAACGGGTACGTTCAATTTCATGAAGCCATTAATCCAGGAGATAGGTTTAATGCATGGTATATAAACAAGGATGCGAATCAGTCATTAAACATCTTTATCCTTCAAAATAAGTTTCAATCTAATCAAATTTCAGGTTTAGATACTTTATACCTTTTTGAATACCTGTACGGGTATAACTATTTTGTAGACAAATATATATATGTAAATACCGAAGGAGAGAGATGCGAAGGGCATGGTTTTAAGTTATATCGGGGAGCATTTGGAGAAAACGGAATAGACATGCTATTTGACTTTTATCAATTGGAAGAAATAAAATCTTATGAAAGTTGGTCTCCATATTTGCCATTAGTCACCAAACTATATTCTATTGGTAGAAATAATAAGATTTTGGTGGAAACCGGAATATTTGATGGAGGGTTGACAGATCTTAATTATTTTATACTTGATACACGAGCAAATGAAGTACAGAATATTACTCAAACATCCAATTTTCAAACGTTAGTATCTGATCCCAAAAAGCACCTTGTAAATTATCCTCATTACAAGCACTTAAGTTTTGAGCCAAAGATTGGTAATGGCTTCATTGTTGATTGCTCTGATACCTTGGCCTACTTTAGTTCTGACTTTCACGAAAGTGATGCCCGATGGGATCAGGATGCTTTTGTAATGGACAAGAGGTATAAGATCATAGGGAGGGTGTTAAAACGCAAAATTGGGATAGTAGGTTATACATTCCGCAGTAATGAAAAGTTCTATAGAGTTAGGTCTAATGTTAACGGCTCAACTGGTGATTTTGATTTACAGTTAAAATACCCCATGGAGAGAGCATTTTATAACCTTTACTATGATAGTCTACTAAATCGAAATGCAGTGGTCGATCTTAATCTAAATGAACTGTTGATTCTAAAGAATTTTATTTTTGCCAAGCATAACTATCAATTTAACTCTCCATTTTATCAGGCATTTTTCAACACTTTCACTTTTTATAGCTCCAAAGAAAGCAAGAAACAGAGAAGAAAAGATGTTAATGGTCTTCTAACTGAAATGGATAAGAAGAATTTGGACATGATCATGGAGAAGATTAGGGATTTATAACCTGAGAAACCTTGATCAAATAAACGCTTTGTTACTTAGTTAAATAACCCTTTAGGTGAAGTATTATTTATTTTCGTTTACTCTTTGTTTAGTTTTTACCGGAGTACAGGCCCAAAACCTCGACAACCTCAAAGACCAGGAGCCAATCAAGGTTTCTGGTTCAGTAAACACGTCAGGAGTTTTCTACAATGCCTCGGGTATTGAGAACCGCAGAGATCCTTTTAATTGGTTTACCACGGGAAACCTGAACCTGGATATTTATGGTTGGAGTGTTCCTTTTTCTTTCAGCTTTAGCAACCAGAACAGAAGCTTTAGCCAGCCCTTTAACAGGTATGGGGTAACACCTCAGTATAAGTGGGTAAAAGCTTATCTGGGGTACAACAGTATGAATTTCTCCAAATATACCTTGGCTGGACATGTGTTTCTGGGAGCTGGCGTAGAACTTACACCAGGCAAGTGGCAGTTTAGTGCCATGTATGGAGAGCTTAACAAAGCAGTACCGGAAGATACCCTTGCCATCACTTCTAACTTACCGGCTTTTAAAAGAATGGGGTATGGTATGAAGGCCGGGTACCACGATCAGGCACACAGTCTTGAGGTGATCATATTTAAGGCGGAAGATGAATTGGGGTCTATTCCTTACGTACCTGTTCAAAATGAAGTATTGCCGAAGGAAAACCTTGTGATAAGCTTTTTAGGGCGAAAACAATTGTTCAAAAGAGTTAGCCTGAATATGGAATATGCTACCAGCGCATTAACGCATGATATCCGAAGTGAAGAGGTTGAGGCCAGTCATACTTTGGCACAAACACCATTGTTTACAGCAAGGGCGTCCAGTCAGTTCAACAATGCTTTTAATACCAGCATAGCCTATAATGGTAATACCTATGTATTGCAATTAAACTATGAGCGAATCGATCCCGGTTTCAATACACTAGGGGCATATTTTTTTAACGATGACCTTGAAAACGTAACTGTTAGTGGCTCAGTAAGGGCATTAAAAAACAAACTGACCCTTGGAGCTAATGTAGGAACGCAGAAGAATAACCTAGAAGAAACGGAAGTGAGTTCTACAGAACGGGTAATTGCATCATTCAATGCCAACTATATTCCAGATCAACATTGGAATATCAACGCCACCTATTCCAACTTCACCACCTTTACCAATGTAAGGCCGAGGTTTGATCCTTTCTTTCAAAATGATCTGGATACTTTAAATTTCTATCAGGTGAATAAAAACAGTGCATTGTCATTAGGGTATTCCTTTGGTTCAAGAGAGAACAAACAGTCCGTAATGTTTACCGGCTCATACCAGGAGTCAAGCGATGAAAATGATGAGATAAACGAAACAACCTCATCATATTTTTACAACGGTAACCTTGCCTATAGGTATATGATCTCCGCTTCCAACCTAAGTCTTTCCAGTGGTGTTAGTATGTACCGAAGCGAATTGAGTATGGCGGAATCGACCACCATTGGCCCTAATGTATCTGTAACCAAATCCATGTGGAAGAAAGCCTTACGAAGTACATTAGCCACTTCTTACAACATACAGGAATACTCTGATAATCCATCTTCAAAGGTGTTAACCATACGGCTAGGCCTCAATTTGACACCTGAAAAACTTAAAAAACAAGAAGAGGAACTGAAAGAAAAGGATCAGGAGCATAGCACAACCACAGGTGAAACCCTGCCAAAAGGTGTGGTACAAAAGGAGTCACCTGCAGAACCTGTAAAAAGGAAATGGTCGGGCAAGCATAGACTAGGGCTTAACTTGATTTACCTTAACAAAACCGGTGAGGCTACAACTAAATTTAGTGAGGTTACGGCTACTTTGACTTATTCTTATTCTTTTTAAACGAAAGCATATTTGTTTGAATAAATAACAAATCAAAGTAAAAAGGAGGACCAAGAAGTCCTCCTTTTCTATTATCATGACGTATTCTAAAAAATCGTCATCTAAGTAATTTTGAATCTTCCCTTCAAAATATTTTAATTCATCACCTTCTCTTTACCCATATGCTCTGCAAAAGGCTGGCTGGATATCCTTGATCCTGTCGCAGAGTAAATAGCATTAGCTAAAGCCGCAGCCACTGGGGGTAGGGAAGGTTCGCCCAAACCTGTTGGGTCAATACCATTCTGAACAAAGAAAGTCTCTATTTCCAGAGGTGCTTCACTCATTCTGATCAGCTTATAGTTATTGAAGTTGTTTTGATTGGGGTTTCCTTCTTTAAATGTCATAGCACTATACATGGCATGCCCCAAACCATCGATCATACCGCCCTCTACCTGGTTTAGTGCTCCTTCCGGGTTTACAACTATGCCGCAGTCAATAGCGCACCAGATCTTCTGTATAACGGGTTTATCATCTTTCATCACAAGGTCAATAACCTGGGCAACGTAGGAGTTATGACAGTAATAGGCCGATACACCCCGGCTTACACCAGGCTTACTGGTACCCCAGCCGGACTTCTCCTTTACCAGCTTAAGTACGCCCGCATATCTTTCAGGATCATAGTCATTTTCGGTACCTACAGGGTTCGATTTGGCCCTGTCAAACAGTTCAAGCCTAAAGTCAATAGGGTCTTTGCCTACTGTTTCGGCGATCTCATCTAAAAATGACTGCTCAGCAAAAGCTATAAAATTGGATGATGGCGCTCGCCAGGCACCTGTGGAGATATTAGAGCTCAAAGAATGGTTCTCAGCAAGATAATTATCCACTGCACCGGCAGGAAAACGGTTATTGAAAACCGGGCTTCCATTAATACCTGCCCCCCGCACTTTGAAGCCAATAAGGTTGTTGTCTGCATCGATGGCAGCCTGATATTTTACTGTGTATGCCGGTCTATATGTTCCCTGAGTCATGTCATCTTCACGGGTATATACCAGTTTTACCGGAGCATTTAATTTCTTGGAGATAGCAGCTGCTTCAACAGCGAAGTTACCATAAAGCCTACGTCCGAAGCCACCACCCATACGAGTCATCATGATTGATATCTTATCTTCAGGAAGTCCAAGTGTTTCAACGAGGGTTTTTCGAAGATATTCCGGAGTTTGGATAGGGCCTACAAGCTCCGCTTTATCAGCCGTTACATGGGCAAAGAAGTTCATGGGCTCCATGGTATTGTGAGCCAGGAATGGGGCTGTATAGGTTCGTTCGATCGTTTTTGTAGCCTTTTTAAATGCATCGTCCGGATTGCCATCTTTACGATCTGCCTGTTCAGGAGCTTTGTCCATTAAAGCGGCCAGTCCATTCATGTAGTCCTCTGTATTTTCACCTGGCGTTACTTCTTCCCATTCTATTTTTAGAGCTTTCTTCGCTTTCATAACCTCCCAGGTGCTCGTACCTACTACTACCACTAGCTCCGGAAAGGCATTCACATCAGACCATTGTTTTTCTATACCGTCCGGCAAGGAATTAATAATAAAAACATCCTTGACACCAGGTAATGCTTTGGCTTCGCTGTCATCCACGTTTTTAGGCTTCAGACCAAATGCAGGTGGATGCACTATCATAGCAATCAGCATGTCCTTTTCATAATAATCCAGCCCAAAGAGAGGCTCTCCCTTAATGATTTTAGGACCGTCAACATTTTTGGTAGGCTGTCCGATAATTTTAAAATCTTTTGGGTCTTTAAGCTCTACTTCTTCAGGTACAGCAATGTTGGCTGCTGCTGAGGCAATTTCACCATAGCTGATGCTCTGTCCTGATTTGTCTTTGATCATACCGCCTGCTGTAGTGAGTTCGCTCACGGGCACATTCCACTGCTTTGCTGCAGCTTCAAGTAACATGCGTCGCGCAGTAGCTCCGGCCATTCTCAGGCTCTGCCATCCCTGGCGTATCGACTGGCTTCCTCCGGCAAGCTGTCGGGTATATTTTTGAGTATCCAGGCCAGCCTGCTCTACTACCACGTTTTTCCAGTCTACATCCAGCTCCTCAGCGACGATCATCGGCATGGAGGTTTTTACATTTTGGCCAATCTCAGGGTTGGGCGACATGATGGTAACAATACCGTTATCTCCGATTTTTAGAAATGCATTGATGTTAAACCATTCCTCAGGCATTTGAGCCAGTTGCTTTTCTGAAGGGGTACATGATACCAGCCAGTTGAAACCCAAAATAATTCCGCCACCTGCCGCGGCAGATACTTTCAGAAATGATCTTCTATTATAATTGGTTTTAATAAGTGTCATGAAATGTCATTTTTGAGTTAGAGAACCGGGATCAACTTTTGGTTGCAGCCGTTTTGATCGCTGCCTTAATGCGTATATAAGTTCCGCAGCGACATATGTTTCCCGACATTGCCGCATCTATTTCACTATCTGAAGGGCTGGGGTTTTGCTTTAAAAGTGCTGCTGCGCTCATCATTTGCCCGCTCTGGCAATAGCCACATTGGGGCACGTCATGTTCAATCCAGGCTTGCTGTACAGGATGGTCCTGTTTTTTAGATAACCCTTCTATGGTGGTGATTGATTTGCTACCTGCTGCTGATACCGGGATAAGGCATGACCGTGTGGCGATACCATCAAAATGGATGGTACAAGCTCCGCACTGACCTATACCACAGCCAAATTTGGTTCCTAACAGCTTCAAATGATCCCGCAATACCCACAATAGTGGTGTATCCGGGGCCACATCTACGTGATGGGGCTTTCCGTTGATGTTTAAAGTATATTCTGCCATGATTCCTTTAATTTAGTTCAATTAGATTACTTAAGCCAGCGGGTCTTTCACTTTTAAGCCAAAATACTTTTTAGACAGGATCAACTACTCTGTCCGCAAGTTATAAACACAAGTGAGTGCGTTTAGTTTGGCTCAGCTTCATCAATGTGATTATTAAGTATCTGGCTTATTTCCTTAAGTACCTTATCCAATTCCCACGCATTGACTTTAAGCTCATTTAAATAAAAGTGACGGGTGTCCTCCCCGTCCAGATCTTCGTATTTGGTTAAATTCACGAGCCCTAATATACGTGCCAGAGGACTTCTTACTTTGTGTGAGTTGAGGAAAGCGTACTTGATCATATTCTGGTTATGCTCCTCGATCTTTCTGGTCCTTGCCTGAAGGAGTACCTCAAGTTGGCCTTTTACCGCGGATAGAGTGGCCCGCTGCTCTCTTAGCATCTGTTCATATTTGAGATGTTCCGATTTAAACATGGCGTAACCAATGTATATAAGTATACTACTAATGATAATGTTTAAATAATAAGGGAGTACCTGCCTGGTTTCAAAAGGTAGGACCGGCACGGTATAGTTATATAAGATTTTAACGGTGATATATGTTAGTATACTGATAATGAACAAGGATAAATAATATCTTTTTTTATCAAAGAACAAGATAGGGGATAATGCCGTGGTCAGAAAGTAAAAGTCAAATCCACCATTTACTCCATGATATAAACTGCCATAGACCTGCACGGATATAGCAAACAGAAAGAATATGTACCGTATGGTCATGAAGTACCCTTCGATGTGATAATGAAGCATAACAGCAAACACCATAACTTCAACTATACAGAGCCAAAATGGTAACGCCTCACCAAGGCTGATCAGGAATATGCCCATAAGTGAAACTACAATAATCGCCAGTATCAACATGATATTAAATATCCTGTAGATGCGATTATCCTTAAAGGAAAGTGATCTGTTATAGAGTATTTTCCGAATTAATACATCAAGTCCTTCTTTCATGTAAATCCTAAACCCGTTTCAAATAAGAGGGATACAAATCAATATACGAATATTTACCACTAAGGTACAGTTTGTTTGGTCTTAAAGTATCTATTGGCCATCATCTTAACCATACTCATAAGATCTCCATTATACCAGCATGCAGGTTCGAATGTCAGCTAAGCTCTGATATCCATTTACTCTTGATATCTAAGCATTCACTCAAGGAAACTCCCTACCCACTCAATTAATTTCAATAGGTAGTCCGCGCTGACCTAATTTACTATGAATGCAACTGGAAATCAGATGTAAATGATGACATCATACTATGAAACATATTCTTTATGAGTAAGAAAAAAGAGGTATTCCGGCTTAGAGGTACACAATTTAAGTCTTTCTATAAGTCAAACGGATCATTTGACATTCTGTCTTTTGATTTTCATGCTAAGGATCAGGTTAGTCAACTCAACCTTAAAGATATAAAAGACACTGAGGCATTCATCAACCAGTTGAAGGTTCGTCAAAGGTTGCTGAGACTTTCCCCTGATGAAGATATAATAGAAAAGTTAATTGAAAAGGGATGGACCTCAGCTCATAAAATAGCACATTATTCAGAGGATAACTTTGTCAGGCTAGTTAAAGAATATATTAACACTGATGATGAATTAGTTAGGAATATACACAAAAGAGCCACAGATGTCAAGCAGAGAGCTGCGCTACTTTATGGTAATATCAAAGATCAGGTAGCTTCACCCTTTTACAACAGTACGCTGTTTGCTAATACACGAGCTGAGACCACGGAGAAGTATTCTTCAATCCCTGGATATACCGACCTGTTTGGCACATTGGATTATTGTGAATGTAGACATTGTAACTCTATACTAAGTCCTGCAGCCTACTTCGTTGACCTCATGCGTGTGACCAATGAATATATTACTGTCCCTAATGAGCAAACGATTCCGGCGGACAGAACGCTAAGGGCCAGGAGACCTGATTTATTTCAAATACCTCTGGATTGTAGCCATACCAATGATTTGGTGCAATATCTTCAGATCGTTAATGGTGTGATGATCGTCAAAATAGCTGTAGATAAGCAGGTTGATACGCTACAGTACATGGCAACGACTAACTATCCCTTCAACGCTCCATATAATCAGCCATTGGAGAAAATACGAGCAAGTGTCGAGCATTTTGGAATGAGCTTATCTGATATTTATGAAATCTATCAGGTACCTGAGATGGAAGTGGCCAGAGAAAAGCTAACCTTGAGCATAGAAGGGTATGATCTGATAACCACGCCCGATGCTACTCCTGCCGGACTTACGGATAGCTATGGTTTAGAAATTACCGAAACCAGTCTGGGAGGACTGGACCATACGGTGCTGTTTGCCTATCAGACGGGTCTCCATATTGATAGAGTACAGGTGCTTATATATGAGCATCTAAATCAGGAGGAAATAGAAAGTAATGCCATACCTCACAGCCTTTATGTTAATCAGGTACTTCCGGAGAATACTTATCTGCAAATTGAGGTTAATCAATCTGATCCTGATAACCCTTACTCTCAGATTGTAAATCTTGACCTGAATACACTTGACAGGCTTAATCGTTTTATCCGTTTGGCTGATGCTACTTCATGGGCTTATATGGATATCAATGTTTTCATGAAAGCCATTGGTGCAGATGAAATTAACCAGAAGCTGATAGAGGGGATGGCCAAAATGGATGTATTGATGGCACAGTATAATCTGAATGTTCAGGAACTAAGTGCCTTTTGGTCTGATATGAATACCATAGGCGTTGGCCACACCAAAACACCTAAAGACCTGTTCGACAGGACCTTCAACTACCCAACACCATTTTATAACCCTGATAATAAATTAAACCAGCCGCCTTATCATCCGACCTATGCGGAGAATCCGTTGTATCAGGATGAGGTTTTATACTGGAACCCATATACTGACAGTGATCAAAACCTCTCTCATGATTCTTCCATAAGAAAGCGACTCGTAGCCGCGCTCGGCGTGAGTGATGATGAACTTACCTTGATTGCACAACAAGTGATGGACGTATTGTCTATCACGAATAATCAAATCCCCCTTGACGTGCCCACGCTTACCCTATTTTACAGGTATGCTACGCAGGCGTATACGCTTGCATTACCCGTTAAGGATTATCTCGTGCTTTTGGGCTTGATAGGGGCAAAACAAATAGACTCCATCTCTGATTTTATGGGCGTGGGTGCCGTGACCCGGTGGATGAAAAAGTCGAATTTTAATGTATATGAACTTCAGTACATTGGAACCGGCAAAGTCAACAGATTTGTAAATACCGTCCATCAGGATAAGGAGATCAGGCTTATGCTGCAGGATCTATGGTCACAATCTGTCGCCTGGCTGATCAATGATCAATCTTTTGTCTTTCAGGGAATTTCAATACAGGATTCGTCAGTAATTGGTCGACAGTTAATCGCCACGGAATACGCCAATACGAGGGGTGCACTCTTAAATAAAGCGTTGAATTTCACTGACACCTCTGATCTGATAAAACTACAGAATGGATCATTCGTGACAGACATTATTGATTTTACAGAATCAACCCAAGCCCTGGCTGATCTAGAGAGTAATGGAGTGGTAGTTGGAGGATATCTTATTCCAAGCTTCACCGTGGATACAGACCTTTCATTTTTATTTCAGGGAGATGCACAGCGTGAGGATAAAACAGATCAGGTAAGAAATATACTGACTATTATCAAGCAGCTGAGCTACCTGATAGCTACACAGCCGACATCATTTATAGGAAAACTTATTACCCAGAGCCAGTCACAATCTGCTTTTAATGATCTGGTTACCAATAATATAATAACCAGCAATGGTGTGTTAAAGGTCAGAGTTACGGAAACCACTGATCTCTCCTTTCTGTATGACGGAGAACCTAATCAGGAAGCCATGATTGCCGACACCCGGGAGGTACTTATACAGGTAACCGGACAGGCAAGCTATGTGCTTGCAACAACTGTCAATTTGAGAACATTACAATATAATGGGACTGTTGAGCAGCTTTCAGGTTTTTACAACTCTTCAACATCTATTATATCGGAGTTGCTGGCCCTGTCGGCAGGTATTGCAGGTATTGATAATTACATAGCACTTTTACTCAATCCGGTTGATAGGGATTCACCTCTTCCGCAAAGTATATATGATCTTTTGGGCAATATCTCACAATTACTTTTTGTTGTAGAGAAGTTGCAGTTAACGGCTGAGGAGATACAAAGTATTGCTGAATATCCCGAAAGCTATGGTATTGCTGACCTGGAAAATGGATTTAAATTTTCTATCAGTGAGATCATGACCATTTCAAAATTTAAGGCCCTGCAGCAGGACTTTAATGATGTGAACAATGGTCTTATTACCTATTTCGCTATGCCCGAAGACAGTGATTGTAAGACCGGAGAAAAGAGTAAGGTACTTTCTCAGATCACTGGTTGGGATCAATTGCAGATCTGTACTTTGATTGGAGCTTATTTACCTGATAGCAATGAAGCCTCATCTGTAATGGCAATAGCCTGGCTCCAGCAAGCATTCAATATAGCCGATACGCTAGGGGTAGATGTGTACTACATCATGAGCCTGATCAAGATAAATGACCTTCCTGCCTCTGATAATGTCAATTGGGAGCTCTACAAGAGCTATGCCCAATCACTAATAGATGTTATTAATGCCAAATACGACGATGAAAAATGGACTGAAGTTTATGATAAACTCATGTCACCTATTCTGGAGAGTGAGCGCGATGTATTGGCAGACTATATGATATGGTATCTCACCGAGGACGGCATACTCCTTACTTCGCGAGATGATCTATACCAGTTTTTACTGATCGATGTAAGTATGAGCGGTTGTGCCAAGATATCCTATATCAAGGAAGGCATTAGTGCTGTTCAATTATACATACAAAGGGCAAGAATGAACCTCGAAGTTGGGGTTAACAAGTTTGAACTTTCGGATAAGCTTTGGGCATGGATGTCCAATTACAGGGTTTGGGAGGCTAACAGAAAAGTATTTTTATATCCTGAGAATTACATTGACCCTGTTCTTAGAAAGAGGAAATCTACAGAATTTAATGAGCTATATGACTTCCTACTACAGGGAGAGGCCACTGAAGACCGTGTAACTGAAGCCTACTTCAATTATTTTGACAAATTTAATGTTGTTGGCAATCTGCGTATCGCTGGTACCTATTATCGCCAGGTAGATGATCCTACATGGGGGGAGAGTAAAACGCTGTTTACCTTTGGCAGAACGGCTGACTCACCTTATACTTATTATTACCGCAAGGGTGTAACCAAAGGGGACTATAAGTTCTGGACCCCATGGGAAAAAATGGAAATAAGTATAGGAGGAGAATTCATTACACCGGTATATGCCTATGGCAAGCTTTTCATTTATTGGGTTGATGTAGACAGAATCGAAGGGTCTACGATTGAGAACAATAGCTCTAAGGACAACTCCACTATCAAGGGTCGGGTCAAATACTCATATTATAATTTTAACGGGCAATGGGTGCAACCTCAAACTTTGGGAGAGGATATAGTTGTATTCTACACCCCTAATGATGCTTACATCAATAGCATTGCCGGTTACATTGATAGCATGAATATCAATTTTAATCCTAAAAATGTATTCTGGCGCCGTCCCTATGCATTGGATATACCTACAAAAGGAAATGATCTGGAGAATATCATTGTGATGTATGGCGACCTGCCTAACCTTCCTCCGTCAGAAACTCAGGCTCCGCCAGAGCCACCATATGGAAGTAATCAGGATCAGAATGAGCTCAATGCTATGTGGTATAACTCAATTAACCGGGCCGTGAAAGCTACTAATGAGGGCATGATCGGGTACACTTCCCTGACCATCGGCCAGATGCTAACCACAAACATGAGAAATGACATTACTAACCTGGTGCTCATGAACTACAATAGCTCGCCAGGTAACCCACAACCATATCGTGGTATGATTGATGTCAATAATTACACCTTGAATGTGGTACAATCAAATAACCTCCTATACGATAATTTTATGGGAGACATGATAACCCGAGTGGGAGACGGGTTGCCAGCTCCACAGGGATCAACATTAAGTTTGCTCGCTAACCTGTCAGAAGGTAATTCATCCATTTCCATGGTGGTGAATCAGCCAGGATGGTTTGTATTTGACAATGGAGACGAAAGCTTCCTGGTGATGTCACAGGAAAGTGGCCTGAAGCAGATCAATGACATACTTGTGGTCAATAAAGGGCTTTCTGATCAGACCAATGAGACAGACTTGCTTTGTACCGCATATACCGATACTCCTGAGAACTTCGCGGATCTGAAGTTTAAATTTGACAGGCTATCTACCAACGTGGTGCCCCAGCTAAGTCAGATACTTTTCACTCAGGGCATTGATCAGCTACTAACCATTGACTCACAAACTTTAAGTGAATTGCCATTTAACAGGTTTTACCCTGGCGGCACCAGACCGGGTTCGGTGATTCCCCCAATGTCTGATACACTGGACTTTAATGGTGCCAATGGGTTGTATTTCTGGGAAGTATTTTTCTATATACCTTTCCTTGTGGCTAATTCGCTGAGCGAAAATCAACAGTTTGAACAAGCCACAAAGTGGTACCAGTATATATTTAACCCTACCGACCGGGCAACTATAGTCAGTAACAACCCAAATGATCACTACTGGGGTTTCCTGCCGTTTTGGGGCGTAGAGCCACAAAGCCTTGAAGAAATACTGACCAACAGTGAGCAGATAGCAATTTATAACAACGACCCCTTTGACCCGGATGCGATTGCTCACTTGCGCATTTCAGCATTTCAGAAAGCTATTGTAATGCGCTATATAGATAATTTGCTCAACTGGGGAGATTATCTGTACACACAGGATACATGGGAATCTATAGTAGAAGCCACTATGCTCTACGTGATGGCTAAAGACCTCCTGGGTGATAAGCCGATTGAGACCGGTGCTTGTGCAGAAAGAGAAACAGCTACCTTTCAGGATATTCTTGATAAGTATGGTGACGATATACCGGAGTTTTTGATACAGCTTGAGAACTCTATTGATACCTCTCAGACTGATGGTGTACTACTGGATACCAAACCCTATAACGATATAGATTCATATTTCTGTGTAGGTGAAAATGAAAAGTTCAAAGCGTACTGGGACAAAGTTGAGGACAGGCTTTTTAAAATAAGACACTGCATGAATATTGAGGGGCAAAGAAGGCAATTGGCATTGTTCCAGCCTCCGATAGATCCTATGCAGCTGATCAAGGCCTCTATGTCAGGTCGTGATATCACCAGTGTGGTATCTGCGCTTGTTCCCGAAGTGCCTGCGTACAGATTCTCGACTGTGCTTGGCATGGCAAAAAATGTTACCTCTACACTGGTGCAACTGGGAGGTTCACTGTTGTCGTCATTGGAGAAAAAAGATACTGAAGATCTATCCCTACTGAGGATAACACAAGAGCAAAATGTAAACAACATGGTGCTCAATGTAAGGGAGCAACAATGGGAGCAGGCCTCTGCTAATTTATCTGCTTTGCAGGAAGGTCTGAAAAGTGCCCAGGCTCGCTTAGCTCACTATACAGGTCTGATAGAAGAGGGGCTTATTCCGACCGAAATACTAAATATCATTGCCACCACCGTAGCTAATTACCTGAATCTGGCCGGTAGTGTGATGAAAATGAGTTCCTCCATTGCCCACCTTATACCCAATGCAGGATCACCTTTTGCCATGACTTACGGTGGTATACAGGTAGGGCAAAGCCTCAATGCCGTAGGGGGTTACTTCGATATGCTGGCAAGTTATTCCAATTTTATAGGCTCCATGAGTCTCACCATGGCAGGGTATCAGCGCAGGGCCTCCGAATGGGAATTTCAACAAACACTGGCAGATTATGATATAAGCCAGATCAACGAACAGATAGAGGCAGCCGAACTGGCATTGAGTATAGCAGAACAGGAGATCGCTATACAGCAAAAAAACATTGAACAAAACAATGAGCTGGAAAACTTCTACAGAAAGAAGTTCACGAATAAAGAGTTGTATCAATGGATGGTAAATAGATTGTCAACTACTTACTTCCAGACCTATAAGCTCGCCTTTGACCTTGCCCTTGCGGCCGAAAAGAGCTATCAGTATGAACGAAACTCTAACCAGACCTTTATAGAGTACGGTTATTGGGATAGTCTCAAAAAAGGACTTTTGGCTGGAGAATCACTGTCACTTGGGCTGAACCAGTTAGAAAATGCCTATATGGTTGAAGGCAAAAGAAAAATGGAAATCAAGAAAAGCATTTCTCTGCTGCTTACAGACCCTCAGGCTCTTATTGACCTTAAAACCAAGGGAGTATGCTTTTTTAGCTTTACGGAGAAACTGTTTGATTTTGATTATCCCGGTCAATATCGCAGACAGATCAAATCAATATCCATTTCGATTCCGGCGGTAGTAGGTCCATATCAGAATATCAGGGCGGTACTTACTCAATTGACCAACAAGGTATTGCTTACTCCGGATATTAATGGAGTTAACTTCCTTCTAGGCGGGGAAAATGCCTCTACACCGGATAACAGCGTACTTCGTTCTAACTGGAGGGCAAGCCAGGAAATAGCACTCTCTACCGGTGTTAATGATTCCGGATTATTCCAACTCAATTTTGGCGATGAGCGATACCTGCCTTTTGAAGGTACAGGTGCGGTGTCAACATGGAAGTTTGAAATGCCCCTGGCGACTAACCCCATAGATTTTAATAGTATATCCGATATTATTATTGAACTCAACTATGATGCAGTAGCAGGGGATAGTGCCTTTAGAAAGAATGTAACCACGCTGCCAGCTCTTGCCGAGTTTTCAGGTGCCAGATTGCTAAGCATGGCGCATCAATACTCTGATTCATGGTACACTTTCATGCATCCGAATGCCTCAGCCAACACACAGGAGATGTTATTTAAGATTACTCCGGCCATGTTTAGAGGAAAGCTCTCCAACATGATCATCGAAGAAGTTAGCATGACGCTATCTCTTATCGATGGAGAAACACTCACCGGTACTCTCACAGCAACATTGGATATCTTATCCGCTGATGGTATTGAATTCACTTTTTCCAATACAAATACTGACTCGGAAAGTGTCCCTGAAAGCATAACTGATTATTACGGGACCTGGAAGATCGTCATAGATAAAGCCAGCATTCCGGCCAGTCTGCAAGGTACTGATGGCTTCATTGATCCTGCTAAATTGCTCGACATAGGAGTTATGATCTCATACAAGGGAGCAATGCAGTGGGATAACAACTAAACTATTTAATTAACCTATAAAAACGTAAAAACTATGGCAGAAGATTGCTCGGATTTCCACTGCAGTAAGCAGCAGGGGAATGTAAATCAAATTTGTAAAGATGAAGGATGGCCCGAAGGGCATAAAGTTTTAGTATGTACAGATGGAGTGTGCTGTAATTGCCATTGTTCATGCCTGGAATTTGGTACGCACATAGCATATGCATCAGATAAGGACAAAGCTGTTGAACTATTTGCTGTAGGTGAACCCGTACTGGCTACCGGTCCTGATGTAGCATCATGGAAAGAGCTGGTAGTGGAGTTTAGTGGCGGTACTGCCGGAAGCTCCAATTCTCCCTTCATGGTAGCTGTAACCTATGATGATGGTGGTGAAAATAAGGAATTGGTTGTTACGGAAGATAACCTTTTCCTCATGCCCAATGGAAAAATGAAACGTGCAGATGAGTTGGTCCCTGGGAAAGATAAACTGGTAAAGGCTTCCGGGATATCAGATACAGCTGAAGTAACAGAAATACGCAGAGTGAGTGTGAGTACAGGTGTTCATCATATCTCAACAGGCACCGAAAAACCTACCACTTTAGATGGTCACCTGCTCAACGTTCAGGGTATTGTGGTTGGCGATTACGTGGTTCAGCTTTTTCAGGATGAGCTTGGTCAATTTATGGATGATGGTAAAATCGGTGCATTTAAAGTAGGTACAAGGGAATATGACAAGGAACATGCCCTTACTACACACACTGTAAAGAAAACCATGGCTTTAAAGGACTTACTGGACAAGAAAGTGTTGGAGTCTTTCGATTATTGGAATCATACGTTATTCAGCATTGCACTTGACCCAATTCCTACTAATGATCCTTCATTTCTTACAGAGGATCAGGCTAAGCAAATGAGTCAGTTTGCTCCTAAAGCATCCTATTACGATAGTGCTATCATTGCTGAGGTTGAATATCTCTTCACTATTTACCATGCATTTTACCCTGAAGTACATTTCATCCTTGACTGGAGTAATGAAAAAGCCAATGCATACTCTACGACCCTTGGTGATCAGAAGGTAATAATCGTTACCGGAGGACTGGCAAGAATAGAAGCATTGAAGCTACAAGGCTTGTCAATTGTACTGGCTCATCAGCTAGGAAGAATTTATGGTGGCGAACCTGAACGTCAGGATGGCTATTCATGCATGGGGCAGGCCGATTACTATGGTGTTCGCATCGTGATGAGAAAAGTGTGGTACGATGACTTATATGCGTCTATGGTATTCCCTGGTATAGAGCAGGTTAGAGAGTCCTTCCAGTACATATCGAATGGAGATACGGATGTATGTATATCGCCAACATTGGATTGCAGAATTGTGACCCTTGATGCTGGAGCTACAAAGCCGGAACTACCTGCCTGCGCAGGCGGACCGAGCCAGGAATATCTGGCCGTAGAAGGTGCAGTTGCTGATAATGAGGGAGAGGTGACTATTACCTTTAACCAGAAAGTTAACAAAGCCACCGCTGAAAATGTAGAGCACTATGTCTGCGACCCGAGGGTGAGAATAGAAAGCGCTACGGTAACAGGTCGTAAGGGAGTTGATGTTGTATTGAAGGCAAATTTTGAAAGTGGATCTGACTATCGGGTAACGGTTTCTAATGTGCTTTCAGCAAATGGAGAACCAACTAATCCAAACAAAAGTTCTGCTGAATTTACAGCAAAATAATTCAATAAACAGGGGGCTTCCAGCCCCCTATAAATTCTTAGTTATGAAAGAAGTATTACCAATTTCGGCCGCTGAATGCTCCGTGGATGTCATTGAAAAGATCACACAACAAGTTAACCATATGGCCACCCAAATAGAAGGAATTGATATTGGAGATTTCATTCCGGTGGTAGTAGGTAAGGATGTATATGGCGTCGAGTACTCTGGCAATTCGTCAGGCGATGAATATAAAGAGTGCACTGATACGAGATGTTATGATGATACGAGAATTATACATGAAGTATGTCGCCGAAATGACTGGCCTATTGGTGCTCCTATACTTATCTGTTCCATGGAGACGGGAACATGCTGCTTTTGTAAATGTCATTAATTCAGCAAAACCACTTATACTATGAAAAACTACACTTTATTAAAAGAATCAGGTCTGGAGCCTAATATTATTGAAAGCATTGCAAAACAAGCTAATCACAATGCTTCTAACCTGGAAGGAATCGAAGACGGCGATCTAATACCCGTTATGGTGAATGGAGAAATCTATGTTAATCCGTTCAAACATGATTACACCATGGCACCAACTTGCGAACCTCAAAAATGCGAGAGTGTACGAAAGGAATTAAACCAAATTTGTAAAGACAATAATTGGCCTGCAGGTCATTACGTTTTAGTATGCAGCGTAGATGGAGAATGCTGTAATTGTGAATGCTTATAAAAATTGCATATGAATATGATTGATCAAATAACCATACAAGAGTCTGCTCCTATTGAGCAGACTCCTGAGGCGTTGGCAGGTATTCTTGGCATAAAAAAGCCTCTCACCGAAGAGGTTTTTCGAGCAGCAATAGATAACCCGGGGTATATGCATAACCTGTTGGCCTCAAAAGATACACCTGCTTTCATCAATTATCTGTTAAGTCATCCGCCTGCTTCATCCGGTAAAAAGGAAGCCGATGCAAAAGTAAAAAAGAAGACTAGTCTCGAATTGATGGCTAAGGCCTCAAAATCTATACTCAAATGGTCAAAAGCCAAATTTAAGACCGTAAGTGAGGAGGTTTATAACCAACGTCTATCAGCTTGTGAGCAGTGTGAGCATTGGCAGGACCCTCCGGAAAATGTACTGTATAAACTGACTTCGTTAACGAGCAAAGAAAAAAAGGATAGAAAGATATGTGGGCAATGCGGTTGCGTAACAGCTAATAAAGCGCGCTTACCTCATGAAAATTGTCCCGTAGCGCATGCTTCTGTACCTGGCATGTCCAAATGGATGGAACTTATAAAGTAATCAGGATTAAATGACTGACAAATCACCTCTTGAAGTTGCTGCAGACCAGGAGCCTGCCAATAAACTTAATGTTGATCGTGTTTCCCTGCCTAAAGGTGGGGGTGCCCTTAAAGGCCTGGGTGAAAGCTATAAACATGATAACTTTAGCGGCACAGGTTCTATCAATATACCCCTCAACACCTTTGATGCAAGAGGGTTTGAGCCGGAGATATCATTAAACTACAGGTCTACCGGAGGTAATGGCCCTTTTGGTCTGGGGTTCGATGTTAATCTGCTGTCCATTTCCAGGAAAACTAATCTGGGAATACCCAGGTACAGGAGAGGTGATCGTTTTGTGCTCAGCAGCGGGGAGGAATTGGTTCCCATGCACGACGATGCAGGAAAACCAATAACCAAAAATGTCACCGAACAAGGAGTCTCATGGACTGTTGCCTATTACGTTGTTCGGTTTGAGAAGGACTATCCCGGACTTGAGTTTTGGGTAAACGATGCAACCGGAGTATCCAAATGGCAGATCCGGAACGGGGATAATATGCTCTCTGTATTAGGCGAATCTACCTTGGGAAGAGTGGCTAACCCTGATGATCCACAACAGGTATTTACATGGCTGGTTGAACATCAGGAAGACGCACATGGGAATAAGATAGAATATCTTTACAAAGGTGAGAATTCTGACAATGTAGAGAATCTCGTGTTTGAAAAGAATCGAATTGTTACGGCCAATCGATACATATCAGAGGTCCGATATGGTAATTATTTGGATGATGAAAGCAATGAGCAGTTTGCATACCGCATGTGCTTTAATTATGGAGAATATGATGCCCAGGGTCAAAAAACGTCCGAATGGGCTGTAAGAGAAGATCCTTTTTCGAGTTATAATGCCGGGTTCGAAATACGTACCTACAGGCTTTGCCAGTCTATATTATGTTTTAATTACTTTAAAGAGCATACGGGGGAGCAACCACTGCTAGTAAGGAAATATGAACTGACCTATCAGGCGGATCCGGTTGTCAGCAAGCTCATAAAAATGCAGGAAATAGGGGTGCAGTTGTTAGAAACCGGCGCCATCAATGAAAAATCATCCCCTGCCTTATTATTCAGTTTTTCTCAATTCAACCCAAATGAGGCAACAGGATTTAAAAAGCTGGAAGTTGATGGCGGATATCAAATCCCAGGATACCTGGATAAAGGACAATATTTGCCAGTAGACCTTTATGGTGAGGGTATTAGTGGTATAGTTCATAGTGTTCCTGATAATATTCTCTACTACGAACCTCTGGGTGATGGAAAGTATAATACACCTCAGTCACTCATCAGGGTGCCAACAGATAATGACCTCACCAACCCTACACTTTCCCTGTCTGATCTCAATGGAGATTTTGAGCTGGAATTGGTAGTAGACTCTCCTCAGAAATCCGGATTTTATAAAATCGGGCAGGACCATCAATGGAAGCCATTTACTCCTTTTAAGCAAATGCCTACATTACGGAATGGGGAATTTGTAGAACACTCTGATCTCACGGGTGATGGGCGAAGTGATATCTTGCAGGTGGAAGAAAGCTTTATCAGTATATATCCATCAGAAGGCTATACTGGATATGGTGAGGGGTATAGTCAAATTCGTCAGGAAGGCTTTCCACATGCAGAAAAAAATCTGGTGCGTGGTGTAGTAGCCTTTCAGGATATGTTTGGTGATGGACTTTCGCATCGGGTAGAGATACGTAGCGGAAGTGTCCTGTGCTGGCCAAGCTATGGTTACGGCAACTTTGGCCCGGTGATAACCATGGGAAATGCACCATCCTTTGCTAAAGGATTGGCCAAAGGAAGACTGAAATTTGCGGATATCGATGGTACGGGTACTACAGATCTCGCCTATGTTCATCATGACCAGGTAGAGATCTATATTAACCAGAGCGGGAACAGTTTTGCCGATCCTGTTTTTGTTACGCTTCCCGAACCCTATTCAGACTTAGATGAAATACAGTTTGCGGATGTTACCGGTAACGGAACCACCAGCCTCGTATTCACCAAAATTGACGATACACCCAGACACTACTTTATTGATTTTACGGGCTTTGAGCCAGCGAATAGTGAACAGAGTCTGAAACCCTACCTGCTAACTACCATGGAGAATGGCAGTGGGCTGACCACCTCATTTGAATATAAAAGTTCCACAAGCTATTATCTGGAAGATAAAAAAGCTGGAAAGCCATGGGTGAGTAAGCTTGCATTTCCAATTCAGTTAATTAGTAAAACAACCCTTACGGATAAGATTGCGGGAACGGTAACTACAAATTCATATAGTTACCACAACGGCTTCTATGATGTTGCGGAGAGAGAGTTTCGTGGTTTTGGTTACGTGGAAACTACCGACTCTCAGACCTATGAGGAGATACTCAAAAGCAACAACCCTTACTATCCTGTGGAGGCTCTGGATAAGAACCTTTATGTGCCTCCGGTGTTAACCAGGCAGTGGTATCACACGGGGGCTTACGAGCTTGAAGAGGCATTGAACTTTGCCATGGAAAGGGAACAGTTCAATGGAGATCTCGAAGCACTTGATTTTCCACCCTCCATTTATGAAGTAAATACAGACACTGAAGCTCAAAAACAATCCAGAATAGCTCTTGCTGGCAGGTTAATAAGAGAGGAAATATTTGAGGTTGGCAATGGCATTCCTTACAGTGTTGAAATGCATAATTACCGGGTTCAGGCCCTTCAGGAACCCTTTGGGGTTGAACTGGGAGTATTCAGGGCAATAGCTATGGAAAGCATCGATTACCAGTACGACCAGGACCCCACTGACCCTCAGGTAACGCAATCTTTTGTTGTGGGTTGGGACAATTTTGGGCATGAGACTGAAAGCTGTCTGATATACCTGCCCCGAAGAACAAATGCACAACGTGTGATCTACCCTGAACAGCTTGAAACAACCGCGATTCTCAACGTTACAGAGTATATCAACATCCCCGAGGAGTATAATGACATTACCCAGACATACCGCTACATAAGCATACCTTATGAAAACAGATCATATCAGCTATTTGAACTCGACAATAGTCAAGGAAACTATTTTGGATATGAAGAGGTAAGATTACAGGTAGCTGATGCACTCCAAACTATTATTCCATACAGCAATACGCCAGATGCCACCGGACTTTCGGTTATGTTGACATCATGGCAGATTACGCTGTTTTGGAACGAAGAACAAACTGACGCACTAAGTCCGGGATTTATCAGCAGCAGAGCGTTATTGCATCACATAGATAAAGCCAGCTTTTCGGATATATGGGTCGCTGATACTTATGGTAATGATGTTCAGGCTGCAGAAGTAAGTGAGATAGGAGGGTATTTTTTCAACCTTTACGAGAGCAATTATTGGTGGAACAGGGGGGAGGTGACCTACTATTATGATGACACTACACCTCAGGCATTTTTTCAAGTACAATCCATCGCTAACCCATATCCCAACATCCCGGTTGATAGGACACAAGACCCCTCGTTGGCAAAGAAAGAAGTATTGCTTTATGACGGGTATTACCTGAATATACAAGAAATACAGACATACTACAGCGAAAACGATTTTCACCGGCAAGTACTGGAAATGGATTATCAGTGTGTACAGGTGAAGCAGCTTACCGATATCAATGATAATATCCATCAGTATTTGTTTGATCCCCTTGGTGAGCTGGCAGTGGTCTCAATTATAGGAACCGAAGCCGGGGATTCCCTAACTGGAGGCATGAGACTTTATCCGGTTAATGGGCAGCCAGCCGAATATACCCCGAGGTTACATGCAACAGATGGAGGTGAAATTGGTTTTGAAGATGTAGTGCAGCATCCCGACTATTATTTACAAGGGGCTACACATTACTATTTCTATGAGCAAATGGCCGATAACCAACCGGCAGGCTCCATACTCCTTATCCGAGAGGAATATTATACAGAGCAACCCGAGTCAGATCCGGCTACTATCAGAAAGCTCATCAATTATTATGATGGTTCGGGAAGATCCATTGAAAGAAAGATCAATGCAGAACCGGGACCTGCCTTGCAGTTCGATAAATTCGGCACACTAAAGAAAGAGAAAGGTCGATTTATAGTAGAGCAAAGTAATGATCGCTGGCTTGTTTCCGGCAGGGTGGTCTACAATAATAAGGGCGAGATAGCTGAAGAATACATACCTTACTTCAGCAACATCTATCAATATGAAACACAAGAGCAGGTAACAGCTTCCGGAGCTGTGCCACCACCATGGATCACGCATTACGATGCTATTGGCAGAGTAGTTAGAAAAGATACACCCAAAGGGTTCTTTAACAAGACGATTTATTCACCCTGGCAGACTGCCTATTATGATGAGAATGATACAGTAACGGACGCTGTCTTTTATAAAACCTTCATGGCTTCATACCCAGGCAATCCAACTGTGGAGCAGGAGGATGAAAAAGATGCATTGGATAAAGCAGCATTATGCTATAACACTCCACTACGTCAGATATTGGACAGTACAGGCTCGATAATTCGGGAAATCAAGGATAACCTGGGGAAGGTTTCTGAAAACGCTTTTGAAAGCATTGTACAGTCACCAATAACTTCTGTTGATGTTTGGAATGAGCTCGTAAATAAGGGTTATTTGGATGCCCAGGGATATTTAACAGATAAATATCAACCATATTTTAATGGGTTCAGTCTACAGTTGGATCCCGTATATGAATCCATCAAACAAGGCATTAATGACATTCTGCTTCAGGGAAGATTAACCACATTTATTCAGGTAGATGTTGAAGGCAGGCAGGTGCTGGTGATTGACCCCAGACTTTATTATGAAAATACCGAACAAGGGACGAGCTACTACAGTCTGAAGAATGAATACCCCATGGATGAAACAGAGGCATGGAGTATTAATAGTTCTGATGCAGGCTTGCGGAAGGTGTTGAAGAATATTTTCGAAAACAATGCTTTGCAATTTGACCCTAACAATATCAAAATCAGGGTTTTTTATGACCATTTACAGCGGCCTCTCAGAAAATATTTGACGGAGACTGACGGCACTGGCGAGGTGATATGGTCAGGAGTGGTGGAACGAATAGAGTATGGTGATGGTCTGGATAACGCCGCTTCTCACAACCTGATAGGGCAGATATATAGGTTATATGATCAGGCCGGAATCATCACCATACCTGACTATAACATCCAGAACAGAATGATGACCTCAGGGCGTCAACTGGCGGTTGAGTATAAAAATCAGATAGACTGGTCTGACCCCGGAAGTGTGCCGATGGAGCCCGATATTTATACTACAGATCTCAGCTATAACGCCCTGGCACTTCTCATAGATAAAACCACTCCTGATGGTACCAAAACCAACTATACTTATAATTTAAGAGGATTGGTGGAGCAAGTGTACATGAAATTTGCAGATAGTACTGAGCAAACTGTAATAGAAAGTGCCACTTATGATGAATTTGGTACAAGTACCAGAACAGCCTATGCTAATGGCAGCATTACAACACAGGTCATTGAAAATACTACCGCCAATGTCAGGCTTATAAGAACAACACGGGCTGCTGAAGGAGACAGGCCAACAGTATTACAGAACATTGCTTATACCTATGACCCGGTGGATAACCCCACCAGATCCAGGGACAGCAGTATCGATACAATCTATAATGGTGGTCAGGAAATAGAACCACTTAGTGATTATACATACGATTGTATATACCAGTTGAAAATAGCTATTGGAAGACAACATCAGGCTTTGGGGACGAGCCATACTTCCGGAAAATATGGTCAATTCATTAAAAATATAAACCCCAATGATGCTGAAAAGCTGGAGAACTATACCGAACAATATACCTATGATAACTCTGGAAACCTTACACTTAAGAAACATACAGCAGCTTCAGGTACATGGTCTATGGTTAATGAAATATCGGATGGCAATAACCTACTTAAGAATGTCCCTGCAGATGAGGCGGGCAACATGCTTAAATTAAAGCCTGAAAGTACTGTAAACCTTTCTTGGGATTATGCAGGTAACCTTTCCTACGCGGGTATTATAGAGAGACCTGACAACACCAATGATGCAGATTATTTTAGATACAATCCTGGCAAGGAGAGAGTCAGGAAAGTGATTGAAAGGCTGGTGCAGGAAACTGTCACAGAAATTGACGAAACCATTTATATCGGAAACTTTCAGATATACAGAACCAGCAGTGTTTCGGGCAATACCAAAACGGTGAAAACCGAACGTCAAATGTTGCGGGTAATGAATAAGAGTGCATGTGCATTAGTGAGGTATTACTGGAAAATTGGTAATAATGAACATCCTACCGGTACCTCACAGTTAAGGTATCAATTGGATAACTTGCAGAACTCTGTCTCACTGGAAACAGATACTAATGCGGATATCATCAGCTACGAAGAATATTTTCCTTTTGGAGGTACAGCCATTTTATCCGGGCAATCTACAGCGGAGGTAAAGCTTAAATTTTATCACTTCACAGGTAAGGAAAGAGATAACTCAACGGGGTTATATTATTATGGTGCACGATACTATGCTCCATGGATGGGCAGGTGGCTTAATCCTGACCCTGGTGGACCAATAGATGGTCTTAATCTGCTTGCTTATGTAAGTAATAATCCACTGAAATACACTGATCCTTCCGGGTATGTTAAGGTTAATAAGAAAGCGCAATTACAATCCAGTATAAAAAGCTGGACCGCCACTAGAAAACGGTATAAGACAGAAGTGAGCAAATGGAAATTTAAGGTTTCCGTTGCCAAAAATGCAACTGCCAAAAATGCAGCACTCTTAAAGTTAAAGAGCGCTGAAACACAACTTAAAAGAGCTGAAACACGCCTTAAAAACCTTAAAAATGACCTTGCCAAGCTTTCATCTGGAGCAAGTTATACTACTTCCCCTGCGTTTTATAATCCGGGAGGGCCGTCTGTAATTATGAATTTTCAAAACCTGCCTTCAGCTCAAGGGGCAACGAAGCTTGCAGGTAAACCAGGAGGAAATCCTTATATTGTTGATTTTTACGATCGGGTAAACGTGGATAAAAAGCCCTTGGATGCCCAGACTCAAAGTGACGTGCGCAACTACACAGCTTTGGCCAATAAATATATTGCAAGCCAGGGGGGGAGCATTACTGCGGTATCAACGGATAGAAAACTTACAGGTTCATTGGGCTACCAGGCAGGACAAATTGCGAGTAAAGAAAGGAAAGGTACCAACACTGCAACACCAAACACTTACCCATCTGGTAATGTGGTTGGTCACGTGCCGGATGTCAGTATAACTGGTGTGCCATATTCGTTTTACGGATGGTTCTCTCAAACCAAACTGTCAAACAGCCTTGTAGGAGGTGGCGTTTATGCTGGCCGGGTGATTGACCAGTTTGTTGTACGTGAACTTGATGGCAATTATTATAAATATACATAAGATAGATGCGCTGTATTTATAACTTTGTTTACAACAGAAATGATCTGTTTATCTGACATGATCCAAACCATAAAACCATGAATAAAGACAACCTTTCTGACATTGAGGTAGAAGAATTCCTCTCTTTTCTTTTGGAAAAGGAAAATGTCAAAATAGATAAGGGAGCAAAGGACACACTTGTAAAGTATCCCGGCTTGGATCCGGATAAATTTCCGCAGAACTCTTTGGAAGAGCAGATTTATCTGAGTTTGCCAGAAGCTCATCAGCAGCTACTGATGTATGGCAATGGTATGGAGATTTATGAAGGCAGTTATCGCATTTTCGGACTCGGAACATCATTATATCGTGATATGGGTTATTGGAACCACCCTCAGGTATGGAAACATGCCTGGGGTGGATACCCTGATCAGTTCCTGTGCTTTGGAGAGTCCATTACAGGTAATCAATACGCTTATAACCTACATGACCTGCACCACAATGAAGACAATGCCAAAGTATATGAACTGTATGCAGTAACCTTTACAGAACTGATGGTTTACGATAATTTCAAGGAGTTCATAGTCAATGGGTTCTTTAATGGGGTAGAAGATGACCCTTACCATAACCGGATAAAGCAGGCACGAAAAAAATTTGGCCCCTTCGATAAAAACAAACAATTGGTTTACACTCCCAATCCACTTTTAACGGGCGGGGAACTTGAAGGGCTTGATCTTCAGTTAATGGATGCCCAGACAGCCATGACCTTAAACGGTGATATCGCTCTTCAACTGGCCAATAAAGAGTCTCTGGAGGGACTTAAAAATATTGAAAACTACACTGACGATCAGGGAAGGGCACGTATAAGGGTTAACTGGAATAATGTCTAAAAGTACCTAATGCCGGAATAGTCCCGGCATTAGGTACTTTTCAATAGAAAAATAAATTAATCAATTATTTCTGAATTTGATACGGATATGTCCGTGTCGCTATGCATAGAAATATCAGGATACACGGGGTACCAGGAGCCCCCCTTATTATTTCTGATTGTAGATTCGTCAATAACGATATTGCCTGTATGGTTATTGGTTACGAAGAAAATAGCTGCGCCATAAGCATTTACTTCATTTTGTTCAATCAGAGATCCAAATATACTGAGAGTCATTTGATTACCGTCATTATAAATGGCGCCGCCACTTCCGCCACCAGGAGTACCTGCTTCTGCGGGGTTACCCCCATTGCCCACAGCTGTATTGTGCGAGAAGAGTGAATTGATGATTGTCCATGAAATACCAATACTACTGATTGCACCGCCGTTAGACCCAGAATTGCCATACCCCTCAGCGCCACCAAACGTGCTGTTTACTACATATACCGGCTGGTCCTGAAACTGGTCAAAAACCCGGATAGCTCCACCGCCAACATCGGGACCGGTAGACGCGCAGATGTTATTGAAAAAGCGACAGTTAACAATTTTAAGTCTGCCCCCTCTGGCCCAGATGGCGCCACCACCACTATATTCGGTATCTGCAACGGAATTGCCATCCGCAAAGGTTATATTCTGTACGGTCAGTCTTGGGTGGTCCTGGTCCTGACAATGTGAAGTTGTCCAGTGCAGGTCCTGATCACAAGTATTCATATAAAGTATCCTTCTCACACCACCGCCACTCAGTGTTACAAGCCCGCCTCCGTCTATGACAACTTCATCATTGGCATCATTAAATATTTTGGCAGTTTCAGGCAAGGTGATGGTAATAGGTTCCGATCCACAGTCAAAAACTATTTT
The DNA here is from genome assembly GCF_016775155.1 of Fulvivirga marina. Taxonomy (GTDB): domain Bacteria; phylum Bacteroidota; class Bacteroidia; order Cytophagales; family Cyclobacteriaceae; genus Fulvivirga; species Fulvivirga marina. The sequence goes on from NZ_JAEUGD010000064.1 coordinate 99,692, forward strand.
ACCCCCCTTGGCAATAGCATCTACTACCACCTGTCCTGTACAGCTTTCAGGTGTACCATTTCCAACCTTATGATCGGGAGAAGATACATCTTCCGGAGTAGCTGCATTGGGTATGACGTATGACGCTCCTGGATTACCTGCAGGAGGTCCATCGGCAGGATTGGCCAGAGGATTATGAATAGGGGCAGTGCCCGACTCGTCATCACTGCAACCGGTTAAAGTGGTAATTACGTACAGGCACATCAAAACTTTAAGCAACTTTATAGACAACGACATTTGCTTATAGCTTCTTTTCATGCTGGAATATACCATCAAATCATAGAATTGCAAAACAGCAAACTGTGCATAGTCCGTTGTGGGTAAAATAAAACACTTTTCCCGATCAGGGAATTGCCTAAACATGTTTCCTTATCTATACACCGATTACCGTTTCCGGTCACTGATCACTAAATTTTATCAATATATCCTTGCCGTTTTGCATGTTCTATAGCTTCCTGCTTTTCTCTGATAAGTACCACGTTAATATCTGTATTAGCTTCAATTAAACTTTCAACTCGTCTTATAAGCGATTGCTTTTTTACAGCCCGGATGTATATGGAAAGGATTTGACCCGGGAAAGTTCTGGCTATTTTAAGATAAATGTCAGCATCTATTTCGGCCGCATCTCCAATGAGGATAAATGGGGTGGACGGATAAGTTTCTATGATGTGCTTTACTTTCATATACTTATTACCTTCCATAAAAGACTTCCTTTTAGGCCAGCTAATACCAATATCTCTTAGCAGTACCGGACCTTGAGGAAATTCGTATTTCTTAAGGAAAGCACATAGGTAGTCATGAATATTCCAGGGACTGTTAGAAAGGTAAAAGAATGGATTGGTGGCAAATCCCGACTTTCCTTTATGCAGTAGTTTGTAGAATTCCTGTGCACCTTCTAAGGGCATGCGGTTGTGGCTATGTCTAAAGAGAGAGTTGACCAGTAATTTCCATTTTAAAGTGGAAGAAACTCCGGTTTGTATAACGGTGTCGTCAAGATCACTGATAACACCAAATTCAGCTTCCGGTGCGGGCTTCATTACCTGGGAAGTTATCTGATGGATGATGTTGGAGCCCTCCATGAGTTGAAAGGTAACAGGTATCCAAAGCGTTGTCTTATGATGAAACTCCTGTTGCAAAGGCTCGTTCAGGTAGATATAACCCTCTTTATCAGAAATAAAGATTTTCTCCTGATCACCCCATGTTACTTTTACTCTGGCACCTTTTTTCTCATCTGATTCAAACCGCTTAAAAGAGTTCCAAAGATTTCGAAGAGCGGAATCACTTGCAGAGTGTTTGATGCCCTCATCCTCCAACACACGTGCCTGAGCATGTATCATCTCATCGTTAGCATAGCCCCCATAAGGCATAACGATAACAGGGTCCTGCCATTTAAACAGTTTTGAGAAATATTCAGATACAGCCATATAATTTTCTAACGAGGTAAAAGTAGTAAAATCTGAAATTCATTAAGCATGAAATAAGCTTGAGTTACCGCAGCTTAAGTGCCCCAATACCAGCGATTACTCGTATTAGTCACAAAAATTGTGTAAATTCTGACCAACAATCTTTACCTAACCATAAACACCTATGAACACAAACCAAGACCTTGGCACCAGGGCTACTCAAATCAATAATAAATGGCCCATTTTAAGTGAAAAGGACGGACAAGTGTGGGATAGGAAAATGGAGATGGACTTCACTTATACCAGCATAGATAAGTTCATAAGAATAAGCCTTGGCGAAAATGCCCATTTTAGCAATGCAATGTACAATGGTGATTATACGTTGTCACTGGAAGAAGCCCAAATTAGAAAATACGAATTTGTAGCCGATCAGCTAGGCATTGAACGAGGTTGCAGGGTGCTCGATTTGGGATGTGGCTGGGGAGGCTGGCTTAGACATATTCAGCAAACAATAGGGGCCAGAGGCATTGGAGTGAACCTTTCAGATGGCCAGGTACAAGCTTGCCGTGAGCAGGGGCTTAATGTTTTCCTTAAAGATAACCGATATATTAAACCTGAGGATTTTGGTGTTTTTGATGCCGTTACAGCTTTTGGGAGTTTTGAATATGTATCATCGGTAAAAGACTACCTCAATGGTCAGCAGGATGAAGTTTATGATGATTACTTCCGGCATGTCTCCAACTTGCTTGATAAAGGAGGTAGATTCTACATGCAGAGCATGACTTTCGAGAAGAACATGATCCCTTACGAAGATATTCATATCGAAGCACCGCGAGATTCAACTCGCTATCTGCTGGCACTATTGTTTAATCATACGCAGAATTCATGGGTGCCCTATGGACATCAGCACATCATCAGAATGGCTGAACCTTACTTCAAAAACATATATTACAGCGATGGCAGACTGGATTATGTTCAGACGAATAAGGAATGGACCAAAAGGTTTTACAGGTTTGAGCTGAAAAAATATATGTGGCTGGCTTCTTTATTACCCAAGCTACTTGTTGATAATGAGCTTCGTCATCAATTAGCCGTTCTCAGGGTAAGGCCTAGTCAGGTATGCTTCGAAAGGGAGGTGCTAGGTCACGCCAGACTGGTTTTTGAGAAGAGGTAGACACCCTTGTTCTGTTGTCGGTTAATCAGGGTGTACTACTACTGACTTCTCTGCCCATTCCAACCCACCGGGCAATTCTTTTGAGTTAAACTCCAGATGAATTACTCTTCTGTTTCTGTTATTGGTAGTTTTTGAAGAAGCGTGTAGAAGCAGGGGTTTCATGATATGTATCCCTCCAGACATTACCTCGACCGTAGAGGCAATGCTATTTCCGGTAACCAGTTCTATTTCGTGATCATTAAGAATTTTGTTGTGCGAACCCGCCAATACCTTTAACGCTCCATTTTCTTCAGTTGCATCATCGAGATGAACACGTACCGTAACGGTGTTAAGCAAAATTTCCTCCGGAGGTACTACTCCATAGTGGTCCTCCTTTTTGGTCCAGCCACTGAAACCATCTACTTCTGTCTTTTCGACAACATTGATGGTTTTGTCTTGATGCCATGTCACGTACCAGTTAGACTGAGGTGGTTTATTGAAGAACAGAGCTTTGGTCAGAAACAGATTCTCATCAATATTTGATAAGATCGTTTTAAGATTTCTGTTAAGCAGAAATACCTTTAGCTCAGGTATCTTATTCAGTAAGTTTCTGATAGCATATACCTTTCCATTTTCTAATTCATTAATCGATTTGTAATGATGTAGAAGAGAGCCCATTTTGGATAATTCCTTGCGGGTATATACATGATTAGTCATAACAGTGCCCCTGGCTTCGAGCTTTCTACCAAAGTGTTTGACCCTGCTTTTGTTTAATTCTGTATTGTAAAGATCGCTGGCATGCGCTAACCTTTCTTTTATCCTTGACCTTAAGCGTGATGGAGATATTACCTTTATATAGTCGCCAAATCCCAGAATCTCTCTTTCTAATTCAAAATTATGCTGAACCTGAAGTGAAATAACAACACCCTGACCATTTTTCTCCACCATTTGCTGACTATGATGGATAGGCTTGGTGAGTACATACGGAGCGTTAGAGTGTTCAATTAATAGCATCACTTCCTGAGGCTCTTCTCCGCTATTTACGCTCACACCGACTACATCTTTAAAGAAATTTATAATAGATGCTTCATCAAAAGGCATGCAGGATTTATCCGAATCATTAATTTCTTCAATCCGGTCTAGTGCCAGCAGCAGGAATGTGTCTTTACTTTTCTTTTTACCTAATACAAACCACCTGTTTCGAAACTCCTTTAGCAGGGCAGGGTGAAAGATAAAGGTGTTAGAACTGCGGGCTTTAAAGGATTGATAAGTCAGTTCAATGCACTTTTTGCTACTAATTGCCTGATATAAGGGGTCTATATATTCAAGCCCTTTCAGGTTTTCATTTTTCTCTATGTCAATTATAGGGCGTTCTTTGGTTTTGCTAACATGTATTTTGTCTTCCAGTTTTTGCACCATTCCACTTAACTCCTGAAAATGAGTAAAGCCCTTGAACTGTTTCAATATATCGACTACTTCGGTTAGCTTTCCAAGATCCTGATCAGTAAGAGGAATATTCGTAATGGAATAATCAGGATCCTCATAAGTATAATATTTCTTATCCTTAACAATTATAGGGGCATGATAACCAAGCTTGTCACTACGCATCATTTGTATGTCCATTTGAACTGTCCTTCGGCTCACCCCCTTGTCAATACCTTCATATTCATATAGCGCTTCAGAGCAGGCATCGATTAAATCTTCAAGAGTCCAGAGCCTGTACCTGTTTCTAAGACAGTTGTCTATGGTTTTATAGCGAACTAATGCATTTCTGTTTACTGGCATAATTTAATCTGTTTTTTTGATCATCTCACCTAAATCCTCTCCTCAAGGAGAGGACTTGCTCCCTTCTCCTTGAGGAGAAGGGCTGGGGATGAGGTGCTTCCCAATCTCCTCCAATACCCAACTCATCTTTTTCACTACCTCATCATTACTAAATCTAACTACATGAACCCCCAATTCCTCAAGCACACGAGTCCTTTCAATGTCGTATTCCATTTGCTGAGGATCCTCATGATATCCTCCATCCACTTCTATAGCCAAAAGACACTGATGACAGTAAAAGTCAATTATGAAAGCCGATATAGGGTGCTGTCTTCTGAATTTAAAGCCCTTCAACCTCCTGTTCCTGAGTTGCATCCACAATAGTTGCTCAGCAAAGGTTAATTGCTGTCTGTTTTCTTTAGCATTTCTAAAGTCGTTGCCGCTAGCACCTGAATGTAAATTATTCATAATTAATGTATTAACACCTCACCTAAATCCTCTCCTCAAGGAGAGGACTTGCCCCCTTCTCCTTGAGGAGAAGGGCCGGGGATGAGGTGCTCCAAAAAATATTTTCATAAAAAAAACAAAATAATATTTACTGCGCAAAAAGATTGCGCATCACCCCTTCAACTTTGAACCATCAATAACGCACAAGGATACAAAAACATGTGCAAGATGCCCCCCGACAAACGGTCGGGGGAAATAAACTGAGAAGATAACGGTGGTTGTTTACCTGCCTTGGACGCAGGAGGTCGCAGGTTCGAATCCTGCTTCTCAGACATTGAAATTATTGGGGATGCGCCGACGGAGGAGAGTCGGGCCAGACTGTAAATCTGGTGCTTTATGGCTGAGCAGGTTCGAATCCTGCCATCCCCACAAACTCTCTCTAGCATAAAAGGAAGTGCTGCGGTAAAAGTTAGACGTAACCGTGTATTATCCGGAACATGCCGTTTAGGGCAAGCCCTTAAATGGACAGAATTTGCAGAAGCACCGAAAAACCACTCGGAGAAGTTGAGTAGGGAAGCGCATTTATAGCCGGATGAGTCCCTAAAGGGAAGTCCCGGTTCGAATCCGGGGAGAGAGGCAACAGTGCCATTTGGCAATAGTAAGTTCTTTAAAGTATCAAAAATATTGTTCCTGTTAGGAACTAAAAATCTTCCCCTAAAGGGAAGCACGAAAAAAACAGAAGGTGAGAGACCTGATGAGAGTTTCTGTATGGCTCCATAGTATCCTAAGGTAAGAATTGGGATATGCTACTCCTCCCGATGTTGTTTTTCGCACGCTTGATGTCGAGGGTTCGAATCCCTCTTTCGGGTAATACCGGAATAACTCAGTTGGTTAGAGTACAAGCCCTTTGTAATGTGGGTTCGAATCCCACTCTCAATCCGTAAAATTGAGATAGTGTAATGGATAACACACCGGATTTAGGTTCCGTTTGAAGATGCCAACTTCTGAAAATGGCTCTATTAAAAAAGCAGAAGAAGCCAGGCTGGCAAAATGGTGTTTCGACACGATGGCGCAGTTCTGATGATGTTACGAAATTATGAGGATACCGTTTGATACGAATCCACTGCTTTTCTTGAAGTTGACCTTAAAAGTAAGTGAAGTCCATTTTGGGCAGATCAGAAAAAAGTGTTCCCTTAAAGAAAACCAAGGAATTTAATTCAAACTCAATGATGATTCCACGTGAGAAGAATGGTCTGACTTTAACTGCTTTTTATTTTAAATGAATATGAATGAATAAATATATAAGATGATGAAAAGGATTAGAATTAATGTTGGAAAAATAGGTTTAATCTTCAAAAATGGAGATTACAGAAGGGTAGTAACAGAAGGTAACTATTGGATTACTCCATTTGAAACAGTTGTGCAATATGATCTGTCCAAGCCGTTCTATCCTTCCATCGAACTTAATTTGCTTTTAAGAGACTCGGAGTTGGCTCGTCATCTGCAAATAGTGGATGTTGGTGATAATGAAATAGTATTGCAGTATGAGGATGCGAATTTCAAAGCTGTATTAACACCCGGGAAGTATGCTTTCTGGAAGGGGGTTGTTGAGTACTCTTTTGTAAAAGCTGATTTGAGCAAAATCGAGATCACTGAGGCTATAGACCTATTGGCTATTAAGCGAAGAGAGCTCGTGCCTTTTGTTAGGGTTTGTAAAGTCGAATCCTTCGAAAATGGTGTGCTTTTCGTAGACAATAAAGCAGAGAAGGTCCTTGGACCCGGAGAATATTACTTTTGGAAAAATGCCAAAGAAGTATCCGTTTCAAAGGTAGATCTGAGACAATTGCAATTGGAAGTTTCAGGTCAGGAGATACTGACAAGAGATAAGGCTGCCCTGAGGGTAAACTTTTACGCGCAGTATAAAGTCACTGATGTCACTAAGGCCGTAGTCGAAAATAAGGACTTTCAAAAGCAGTTGTATGTGTTCATGCAGTTTGCCCTAAGGGAGTATATAGGTACTTTGACTTTGGATGAATTGCTTGAGAGCAAGGAGACTATTAGTGAGCATGTAATGAACTCCTTAAAGGATAAAGCAGAAGGGCTGGGGGTTGTTATCAAAGGCTGTGGAGTGAGAGATATCATATTGCCCGGTGATATGAAAGAGATCATGAACCAGGTATTGATTGCTCAAAAGAAAGCTCAGGCCAACGTGATCACCAGGAGAGAAGAGACGGCTTCAACCAGAAGTTTGTTAAATACAGCAAAGCTTATGGAAGAAAATGAGATGTTATTCAAGCTCAAAGAGATGGAATACGTTGAGAAGATTGCTGAAAAAATTGGAGAGATCACCGTATCCGGAAACGACCAGGTAATCAACCAGTTAAAAAGAATATTTACTCCGGGAGCCAAGTAGAATTCTGAAGGTGTTTGGAATATGACATGACAGGGCATGCCAGTTCAAGACACCTTCATTGATGTCAGGCTTATTTTAGTTATGATCTAAACTCACACCACTGATCTCTTTGCAAATTTCAATCAGTGTTTCCTGTGATTGCATTGAGTCTGAATCCGGATGGGCCTGTTGTAGTTTTTGGTGATAAAAATACTGCCCTGAAACCAATGCCTCTTTATCCCGGCTCGATGCTAACCACACCTGAGTTTCATAGCCCTTTTGCAAATTGTCGGGAGCTTGTGGGCCACCCATTTTGGTGGGCACCCAACCTGGATCTACCGCATTGACATAGATGTCTGGGTATAGCCTTGCAACGACCTTTGTGAGAGTGGTTAAATGTAGTTTAGAGTCGGAGTAATTGATATGCCTTATATCTTCAGTGTTTAGCAAAGGTCTGCCATTTTTATGCATACTTGAGCTTAGGTAGATCAGTCTTTGTGGTAAGTCAACCAATGCCGTAAGTACATATGGAGCCAACACGTTAACTGTGAAAAACTCATTTCCCTTTCCTGAATAAATTCCTGCATTATGAATGATCGCATCAAACTTTTCAAATGTATTGAGTTTATGAGCCAATTGCTTCACTTCTTCAACGTTAGAAAGGTCGGCTGTCAGTATTTCGGTAACATGGGCCAATTTATCCTTTACCTCTTCTGCCCTTGATGTGTTTCGCGCATGGGCGTACACCTGATGTCCTTGAGAAATAAGAGCCTGGGCGCCCAAAAGCCCTAAACCATCAGCAGAACCGGTGATAAATATTTTTGCCATAATTTTTCAATATTTTAAAGTTTACAATTGCCTCACTATATAACACAATTGAGATTTGAAAATCAAATTCAACCAGATTTGGATGAAGAAAAGGTACTTTACCTTAAAAGAAGGTTTAACAGGGTAGAGGTTACCCGTTTTGAAGAAATTATCAATTTAGAATAAATGAATTACATCATATTTGATTTAGAGTCTACCTGTTGGAAGGAAAAGTCAGGTAGAATTAGAGAAATCATAGAAATAGGAGCTGTTAAAGTAGACAGTGACCGAAGCATCATATCAGAATTTAATACTTTTATCAAGCCCGTTATAAATCCCAGGCTTTCAGCTTTTTGTCAGGAGCTTACTTCCATTAGCCAGGATGATATTGATCAAGCCGAAATGTTTCCGCAAGTGATCAGCGATTTTCAGACATGGGTTGATCTTGAAATACCATATGTACTTTGTTCATGGGGATTTTACGACAGAACGCAATTGAAGGCCGATTGCTCCTTGCACGATGTTAATGCCCTGTGGGTTGACAGTCATATCAGTTTAAAACATCAGTTTGCTGAGATGAAAAAGTTGAAAAGGCCTATTGGCATGAAAGCAGCCCTAACCCATGAGGAGATTAAGTTCTCGGGTACCCATCATCGTGGTATCGATGATGCTCGAAATATAACACAGATATTTCTGAAGAACTTTGAGCAATGGAAGTATTGACACTACTGTACCATAATTAATGGTCCCCCGACAGGCACTTTTCCGAAATGCACTGGCTGATAAAATGCGGTTATTAGATACCCTGATTTATAAAAACTTAAAATAATTTCAGCTACGCAAAAACACTGCGCACATGCATCTTTACTTTGAGTCATGGAAAAGATTAAAGCAAATATTACAGGAAAGGAATTACTTGAATTAGGGTACCCACAAGGAAAAGTAATGGGTGTGGCTCTGGAAGTTGCGGCACAGCATTTTGGAGGTTGCGGTATAGAGGAAACCTACAGCGTGCTAAAATCAGTGCTGTTAAAGCCAGATAACTTTGTTCATGATGAGAAATTGTCTGCCATTGCTCATGAGCTATTGAAACCAAAAGATGAGGTGCTGCCGCTAAGAGATACCCCGGATCTTTATAAAGTATACGGAGCGGAGGGAATTGAGCAGGGCGCTGTAAACCAAATAGAAATGGCTATGAGGCTACCTATTGCCAAAGCAGGCGCCTTAATGCCTGATGCACATCAGGGGTATGGTCTTCCCATAGGTGGTGTACTGGCTACGGAAAATGCAGTAATTCCCTATGGGGTAGGTGTAGACATTGGTTGCAGAATGTGCATGACGATTTATGATATTCCTGAAAGCATTCTGTCTGAGAGAAAAGAGGATTTGAAGCAGATGTTAATCAGGAACACCAAATTCGGAAGAGCAACCTTTAGCAAACCCAAAGACCATGAAGTGCTGGAAAATTCATTGTTTAGAGAAATTAAGCTCATAGAAGGCTTAAAAGACAAAGCGGCAGCGCAGATCGGCTCTTCAGGGGGTGGTAATCATTTTGTAGAGTTTGGTATTACCGAAATTGAAGATCCTGATAATGAGTTTAAACTGCCTGTGGGTAGATACCTGGCTTTGTTATCACATTCTGGTTCACGCGGGTTTGGAGGGGCCATTGCCCAATACTATACTAAGCTGGCTATGAGTAAATGTAAACTGCCACATGAGGCACGTCACCTGTCATGGCTTGATCTGGATACCGAGGATGGGCAGGAGTACTGGCTGGCTATGAATCTGGCCGGAGATTATGCATCAGCCTGTCATCATCAAATCCATGAGAGAATGGCGGTTGGTCTGAGAGCTACTCCGGTAGCAATGGTGGAGAACCACCATAACTTCGCATGGAAAGAGAAAGACCTTCAGGGCAATGAGATCATTGTGCATAGAAAGGGTGCTACGCCAGCAGGTAAAGGTGTACTTGGGATCATTCCCGGCTCTATGACTGCCCCAGGATATATTGTAAGAGGTAAGGGAGAAGAGTCATCCATTAATTCAGCTTCACATGGAGCAGGCCGTGCCATGTCAAGAACAAAAGCAAAGAATAGTCTTGATAAACAGGCAGTAGCTCAGCATATCCGGACGGCAGGTGTAGAAGTGATTGGGTCTGGTATTGACGAGGCTCCTATGGCCTATAAGGATATCAAACAAGTTATGGAGTCACAAAAGGACCTGGTTGATGTTGTAGGCTCATTCCAGCCAAAAATTGTAAGAATGTGCGGTGACGAAAAATTTCAGGAGGTAGACTAAATATGGAAACTTTAATAAAGCAGAAGCTTAAAGAAATAGAAAGACAAAAAGGGGTGAAGATACTCTATGCCTGTGAGTCAGGTTCGAGGGCATGGGGTTTCCCTTCCCCTGACAGTGATTATGACGTGCGTTTCATCTATACCCATGATCTGGATTGGAATCTATCCATCAGAAAAAGGAGAGATACCATAGACCTGCCGGTTAATGATTTGCTTGATATTGGTGGCTGGGAAATAGGGAAGGCGTTGGGGCTCCTATGGAAGTCTAACGCCCCACTTTTAGAGTGGATACAGTCTCCCATAGTTTATTATGCTGATGATGCATTTATCAATAGGTTTCGCCAGTTGAGTCCGTATTACTTTTCACCGATAGCCGTTATGCATCACTATCAAAGTATGGCTAAGAAGTATTTCGAAATGTGTTCTGAACAAAGTGAGGTAAAATTGAAAAAGTACTTTTACGCGTTAAGAGCAGCAATGGCAGGAAAGTGGATAAGAGAAAAGCGCTCAATGCCTCCAATTCAATTACCCACGATGCTTGAATTAACAGATAAAGAGCTTTGCAAAAAGATCCATGAATTAATTGATGTTAAATCTTGCCAAAGTGAAGGTTATACTCACGCCTTCGAACCATCGATAAATGATTTTTTAACAGAGACTATCCAGGAAAATGATCTCATAGCCAATCAACTACCTTCAGCTAAGGGCGATTTTGACTTACTGGATGAGTTTTATAGAGAAGTTGTTAAGCATGCTGGAATGGAGGAGCAATATCAGGTATGATGACTATTGAAGACTTGAGACAAAAGGACCTGATCATCTATGAATGTCTGAGTGGCAGCCATGCCTACGGGTTGTCAACTCAGGATTCAGATGTTGACATCAAAGGAGTATTTATTCTCCCGGAAGATCAATTCTTCGGGTTGAGCTACGTAGATCAGGTAAGTGATGAAAAGAATGATACCGTTTATTATGAACTGAAGAGGTTCATAGAGTTGCTATCCAAAAGCAACCCCAATATTCTGGAGTTACTATACTCACCGGAAGATTGTATTATCAGCATGCATCCATTGTTTGCTTCCTTGAGGCAATATAATTTTCTCTCCAGGCAATGTAAAGACAGTTTTGGTGGATACGCCATGACTCAGATAAGGAAAGCAAAAGGACTGAATAAGAAGATTCTGAACCCTGTTGAAAAGAAGCGAAAGGGTGTGCTTGATTTTTGTTTTGCCATTTACGGACAAGGATCAGTAACATTGAAAGAGTTTCTTAACCAACATGGGTGTAGCCATGAGGCTTGTGGGCTGGCAAAGATTCCTCATATGGCGGATACCTACGGTTTATATATCGGGAGCGGTGAGTTTAAAGGAGTAGTTAATGGGGAGAATGCCAATGACATCACTTTGAGCCATATTCCGGTAGGTATGGAGCCTGTAACTATTATGTCATTCAATAAATCAGCGTATTCATCATATTGTAAGGAGTATAAGGCCTACTGGGAGTGGGTTGAGAGGCGGAATGATAAAAGATACAGAGGAACTATGAGTCATGGCATGGGGTATGATGCAAAAAATATGATGCATACACTTAGACTACTTAATATGTGTGAAGAGATAGGAAGGTTGGGGCAGCTGAATGTACGAAGGGAAGACAGGGAGTACCTCCTTAAAGTGAAAAATGGTTATTGGAGTTATGATGATCTAATATCGTCAGCGCAAATCAAAATCGACCAGATTGAAAGATGCTATCAGGACTCTGACTTACCCGAATTTCCGGACGTTAGCAAACTCGACGCCATCCTCATTAATATGCGTAAACAATTTTATAATATTAAATAACTAAGGGGATAATAATCTTACCTGCAATTCATCCGGCAATACTATTTATATACCGAATAAAATTTCGAATAAATGTTAAAAAACCTTACATTGTAATTTAAAATTTTATAATAATTTAATAATCGCCCCCTTGCCTAGATCAATTATTAAAACCCCATATTTGCTGGCCATTTTGGCAGCTTTAGCTTTGTTTGGTTGGTTTACAACACGAGACTATTTTACTCAAAATCAATCAAAACATATTCATGTAACATTAGATAGAAAATCTAACAAAATTGCTAAAAAAGATAGAATTGACCTGGCTATGCGTCAGGAATTCGACATGACCCGCGACCCGAAATTGGAGTATATTCCAAAAGCCAGATTAAAGAAGGCGCAGGAGTTCAGAGAAAGCAAGATCCGTAAAGCAAGAAATTCACAAGCTAAAATATCAGGAGTGACCTGGACCGAGCGTGGTCCGGATAACGTGGGAGGAAGAACAAGAGCCTTAATGTGGGATCCTAATGATGCCGGTAATACCAAAGTTTGGGCTGGTAGTGTAACCGGAGGCCTTTGGTATAATGATGATATTACCAGCTCGGCCAGTACATGGCAGAATGTAAGTGATATGTGGAATAACATTTCCATTAGCGCCATTACATATGACCCTAACAATACTGATATTATGTACCTGGGTACCGGGGAAGGCCATGTTATAGGTTCTACCAGAGGTGAAGGTATGTATAAAAGTATTGATGGAGGTAGCACATGGACACATATGACGGCTTCCAATGGCTTTTATGCTACAGATAATGACTTCCACTATGTCAATGATATTATAGTTAAAAATGAAGGAGGTTCGAGCGTTATTTATGTAGCCGTGCAGAACAGCGTCAATGAATATACCTATCATGGCTATTCAGCTTCCGGAGAGCAAGGCCTGTTCAGGTCCACAGACGGAGGGGTTAATTTTACTCAGGTATTGCCCAATGTTCCATCTCAAAGCTACACCTATAATGTTGCCGATATCGAATTAAGTGCCTCAGGAAGAATATTTGTAGGAACTACATCGGATGTATATTCATCAAGTGGTGGTGGAAGGATACTATACTCAGATAACGGAACTACCTGGGCTACGGCCTACAACCCGGGATCTGGTAGAAGAGTAGAACTTGCCTGTGCACCTTCCAATGCCGGTATTGTTTATGCCATAGCCTCTGACGGCAATAATGTCGGCTGGATGGTTAAAACTACGGTAGGAGATCAGGCTAGCCCGACTATCTGGTCATCTTTGACTGTTCCAAGTTATACTGCTCAGAGCTGTAATAGCTCCTCTGAGGACTTTACAAGAGGCCAGGCATGGTATGACTTGATTATGGCCGTTCATCCCACCGATGCCAATACGGTAGTTATAGGTGGAATAGACCTGTACAGAAGTACGGACGGCGGCAACAATTTTAGCCTGATTTCATATTGGACTGGAGGTTGTGATACTTACGTACATGCCGACCAGCACATGATTCTTTTTAACCCTAATTCAGTGGATGAAGTGATTTTTGGTAATGATGGAGGGGTGTTTTATTCAGCAGATTTAACAGCCGGAAACCCATCTATAAGTGCCAGGAATAATGGTTATAATGTTACTCAGTTCTACGGAGCAGCCATTCACCCTACAGCAGGCACTAATCACTTTCTAGCGGGTGCTCAGGATAATGGCTCACATAGGTTTGGAAACGCCGGCATGAACTCAACAACTGAAGTTTCAGGAGGAGACGGTGCTTACTGTAATATCGATCAGGATGAGCCTAACTATCAATGGACTCAATATGTATACAATAATTTTTACAGATCAACCAACGGGGGTACATCATTTTCCGGAATTTCTGAGTTTGGTAGTTCGACAGGTCGATTTATCAATCCCAGCAGGTACGATGATACCAATAACATTATGTACTCGGCTGCGGGTACTGATCAAATGCTCAGGTGGAGTAATGCCCAAACTGGTAGTACCGGAACATTTGTTACACTTAACAGCTTAGACGGAGGGCAGATCTCTGCGATTACAGTTTCTCCAAATACTTCTAACAGGTTATTTGTGGGCACTGGAACAGGAGTTGGAGCTGGTCCTGGCGGAAAAGTGTATAGAATTGATAATGCAAATATGTCAGGGCCTCGAACTGCTACTGATATTTCGAGTAGCAGCTTCCCGGCTAATAGCTATGTTTCGTGCGTTGAAGTTGAGAACGGGGATGATAACCATATTTTAGTAGTATTCAGTAACTACGGTGTTAGCAGTATTTGGGAAACAGTCGATGGAGGTACTTCGTGGACAGAAGTAGAGGGGGACCTGCCTGATATGCCTGTACGCTGGGCGCTGTTTCACCCTTTGGATAATAATGCGGCCATTATTGCTACTGAATTAGGGGTATGGACCACCAGCAACCTCAACGGAGCCAGTACTACATGGGGTCCCGCGGATTCAGGCTTCCCTAATGTAAGAACCGATATGCTTCAGCTCAGAGCTTCAGATAATGAAGTGATTGCTGCCACTCATGGTAGAGGGTTGTTTTCAAGCAGTAGCTTTGCAACGGCGCCGACCTCCAATCCTGAGATATCATTCCTGACTGCCTCTACGGTAGATACAGAAACCTCACAGAGTGCAGCGCAGTTAGGTGATTGTCGTCCGTACAAAGACCACACTATTACCATGACTATAGCTAATCCGCCAACCGGTGATGCTACTGTAACATTAAGCCTTGGTGTAAGCACTAGTGCGAGCGAATGGGATGACTTTGTTTTTACTACAAACGGTAATTTTACATCTGGCGGTAAGTCAAGTACGTTACTATTTGCTGATGGAGCAACTGACAGCAAGACTTTTACCTTGCGTGTTTATGATGACGGAAGTGTAGAGAGTGCTGAAGTGGTGGAATTTGAGTTTGCTATTACAGGCTCCACTAATGCTATTAAGTCATCTACCAAGACCACGCATACATTTACTATCAATGATAACGACGAAGTTCCTGGTTTTGCTGGAACATTCGCTCTTTTGGAAGAAAACTTTGAGGGAGGAGCAACACCATCGGGCTGGACAGTAGCCGAAGCAAAAACCAGTGTTAACGACTGGAGAATTGATACAGAGAATGCTATCACCGGAACCTATAGTGCACATGTAAGTAGTAATGCTAATACAGGTAGTTATAATATCAATGATGATGCAGAGGCATATCTTATCACGCCACTAATTGATGCTTCAGGTTATACCGGTTTAAGCTTAAGTTTTAATTATAAGTGCAATGGTGAATACTCCAGTTCAACCTACTGGGACTATGGTATGTTGGCCTATTCTTTTAATGGATCAAGCTTTACTCCATTCGGTTCGGAATTTCAGGGTGTTACTTCTGCAACAGCCTTTCAGACAGCACTTCCGGCAGATTTAGAAGGAACATCATTCTATTTGGCATTTGTATGGATAAATGATACCAATACAGGAAGTGATCCAGCTTTTGTGGTTGATGATGTTAGTGTAACGGCAACGGGCACTACCATTGCTACCACGCTAAACTATGCCTCGGAGCAGTATCTGGGACCTAATGAAACTGTGATGTTCTATGATGAAGGTACTGGTGAACTACTGGCCAAAATAGAAAATACCTCCAGCCACGATTATGGATGTACAACCATCTCAATTGACCGGTCGGGAACAGGAACCAAAGAGTTCTGGAGCGCAGATGTTAGCGAGTATTTGATGGATAAAACGGTATTCGTATCTCCGGCTAATAATAATATCAGTGGTACATACAACATAACACTTTACTATACTCCGACCGAAGTTAATAGCTGGATTGCATCTACAGGGAAGACGGTTGTTGATTTGAAACTAGCTAAAGTAAATGTTTCTATTAACGATATTAACTCCTCATCTTCAGGATCTTATAATCCAGAATTAGGCTTGTCTAATTCTGCAGTAGCCTTCGGCGATGGTTATGCTATTACTTCATCATTCACTACTGGTTTCTCCGGATTTGGTGCCGGTGATCCCGGTGCGCCACCACTGGCTTTGCCTATTAAACTCCTTACTTTTGAAGCCGAACCTGTTGATGGTAACGTGGATCTAGTATGGACTTCTGCAGCTGAAAGCAACTCCGATTATATAGAAATAGAGCATGCAACTGATGGTAAGAATTTCAGCAAGATCGGAAGGGTAGAGGCAGCAGGAAACTCGACAGAAAAAAACAGTTACGCTTTCATGCATAAACATGTTGGGTATGGTAATCATTATTACAGACTTAAAATGATAGATGTTGACGGTAGCTATGAATACTCCTGGGTGGAAACTGCTTTTCAGAAGGCTGCAGATTTCAGTCTTGTTAAGCTATATCCTGTACCCGTTGCAGATGTATTAACGATCAATTACAACTCTGATAATAGTGAACCTGTTACCTTCAGACTGATTGATAATGTTGGAAATACAGTATATATGATGAAAGCCAATGCCAAACCCGGATATAATATTACATACATTGATAGCCAACGGTTGAATAGTGGTATATATGTGTTGTCGGCTACCAATAAAGGCAGGCAGATCAGCCAGCGCATAGTAATAAGGTAAATTACTGAATTAAATTTCTTTGCAATAATAAAGCAGAAGTCAAGGCTGTTACCGAAAGTGACAGCCTTAAATTTTTACACAAAGAAAAACTTCCTGGATCAAACAATTGTTTTTCACAAA
Organism: Fulvivirga marina; assembly: GCF_016775155.1. Classification (GTDB taxonomy): domain Bacteria; phylum Bacteroidota; class Bacteroidia; order Cytophagales; family Cyclobacteriaceae; genus Fulvivirga; species Fulvivirga marina. The sequence continues at coordinate 116,543 of NZ_JAEUGD010000064.1, forward strand.
GAATGTTTGATTTTCTTAATATTGCACTATGACCGTCAAGACAGAAAGATCAGTTTCCGAGTTTAACAGTGAACTTAAGCTAAAAGGCTTTAATGCTTTTCAGATTGAGCGTGATGGCAACGCTATGAAAACTTACAGCCGTAAAGATTTTTATAAGATTTGTTTAACTACGGGAGAAAGTAGGATCCATTATGCCGACCGCAGTTTTGAGCATGAAGGAACTGTTTTGTTTTTTGGAAACCCCCACATTCCTTATTCCTGGGAAACGGTCTCCAGGACATATGTAGGCTATACCTGCCTGTTTTCCGAAGATTTCCTAAATCAGTCAGAACGGACTGAAAGCATTCTGCAGTCCCCCTTGTTCAAGTTAGGAGGTACACCTATTTTAAGTATTAATGAAGAGCAACGGGAGTTTTTAAATGGAATCTTTCGCAAGATGATAGAAGAACAACAGACTGATTATTCCTTTAAAGCTGACCTTATACGAAATTATATCCACCTGATCATCCATGAAGCCCTTAAAATGCAGCCTTTGGAAAATTCTGACCAACATAGAAATGCTGCTTCACGTTTAACCTCAGTATTTCTTGAACTCCTGGAAAGACAATTTCCTATTGAGAGTTCTGATAGTCCTCTGCGCTTAAGAACGCCCCAGGATTATGCCAATGACTTATCAGTACATGTAAATTATTTAAACAGAGCAGTTAAAGATGTAACCGGAAAATCTACATCTACCCATATTGCTGAGCGAATTTTGAGTGAGGCAAAAGCATTGCTACAACACACCAATTGGAATATCAGTGAAATAGCCTATTCTTTGGGGTTTGACTACCCTACTTACTTTAATAACTTCTTTAAGAAACTAACCAATACTACTCCAAAAGCCATGCGCATGCAGAAGGTTTGAATTTCTTAAGTTTTGATTTGATAATCATTAACTCTCGAGGTATTGCATTAAATACCTTTGTTAAACATTATCAAATCAAATCCAATGAACAAATCAGAAAGAAAAAATGCAATTGGTAATGATATCTTTGAGAGGCTAAGATCCGGAGTGCCAATTCCCATGAATGATCCCCAGTATAGCAGGATCAGGGAAAGGGTAAACCGCACCATTAAGCTCTCAAACCTGCTCAACGCGTCGTCAGATGTAAACGAAATTCGTGCACATCTGAGCGAGATAATTGGTAGTAAGATAGATGAAAGTACCACTGTTTTCACTCCTTTTCACACCAACTTCGGTCGGCACATTACTTTAGGTAAAAATGTATTTATTAACCACGCCTGCAGTTTTTTGGACTTGGGTTGTATTACGATAGAAGACAATGTAATGATCGGACCAAGGGTAAATATTACCTCCGAAAACCATCCTGTAGAACTATCTGAGCGAAGGACATTGGTTCCGGATGCAGTAGTTATCAGACGAAATGTTTGGATTGGGGCTGGTGCAACAATTCTCCCTGGAGTTACGGTTGGTGAAAACGCTGTTATAGCAGCAGGTGCCGTGGTAACAAAAGATGTTCCTGCCAATACAGTTGTAGGCGGAATACCAGCTAAGCAAATAAAAATAATACCATAAAAATTAAACAAAATGAATTATCCGAAAATTATTATAGCAGGATTCCTCACACTATTGGGGCAAGCTTGCGCGGAGACACAACAAAATAACGAACCAAAAAAAACAGTTGAAATGGAACAAGCTATTCAAAAAGATTATTTGACATTCACATTAAGTGATAATGTCACTATGGAAAAAGTGCAGTACAAAAACAGGTATGGAATAACTGTTGCGGCACATTTATATCTTTCTAAAGATATTGACAAGACTAAAAAGTACCCTGCCGTAATTATTGGGACACCTTATGGAGGTGTAAAGGAACAGGGAGCTGGTATTTATGCTCAGAATATGGCTGAGAGGGGATTCGTAGCCATGGCCTTTGATGAGTCATACAATGGAGAAAGTGGCGGCGAACCTCGTAAAGCTGCTTCTCCTGATGTTTTTGTTGAAGATTTTAGTGCCGGAGTTGATTTTCTTGGCACACATCCCAATGTAGACAGAGAAAAAATTGGTGCTATTGGCATTTGTGGTAGCGGCGGTTTTGCAATTACAGCAGCACAGGTAGATACCCGAATTAAGGCTATAGCTACTACAAGTATGTATGACATAAGCCGTTTGAATCGTAAGGGCTTTGTGGACAGCATGACCGAGGAGCAACGTAAGGAAACTCTAAAACAGGCTAGTGAACAACGTTGGAATGATTTTGAAAGCGGTGAGTATGCGCAAACCCCGGCATTCCCTGAGCAACCACTTCCGGGAGTCCCAGAAGGACTGGATCCTGTAACCAGTGAATTTTTTGAGTATTATGCTATGGAAAGAGGATTCCACCCTCGGGCAACCGGTAGTTTTACTGTTACCAGCAGCTTGGCCTTCAATAACTTCCCAATGATGGGCGATATCGAAAACATTTCACCACGTCCGATTCTTTTCATCATGGGAGAAAATGCACATTCAAAATTTTACACTGAAGATGCGTATGAAAGAGCCGCTGAACCCAAAGAACTGGTTGTGATACCAGGAGCAAGGCATATAGACTTATATGACAAAGTAGATATGATCCCTTTTGATAAACTGGAGTCTTTCTTCACTGAAAACCTAAAATAAGCAGATCATGAGGTACGTAGTTACATCGTTGATCTTTGCCTTTGGCTTACTCTGCGGTTGTCAGAAACCAGCAGAGGATAAGCTGGAGGCAATATTTCCCCAAGGGCAAAAAGGGCCAGCTGAGTATTTTACCGGCAATGCTTACAACTATGGGTTAGTACCTATGGACTCTACCTATACCACCCTTGTGGGAAATGTCTTTTTTGAGCCGGGTGCCAGAAGTAACTGGCACACCCACCCCGCTGGTCAGATCCTGATCATTACGGCAGGAAAAGGTTACCACCAAATAGAAGGAGGGCCTATTCAGGTTTTAAAAAAAGGTGATGTGGCTAAATGCCCCCCAAATAAAAAACACTGGCATGGTGCCAGTCCGGATACCGGAATGCAGCAACTTTATATTGTACCGAATACTGAAAAGGGAGTGGTCAACTGGATGGAACCGGTGTCGGATGAACAATATCAGAATATAAATTGATAGGAACACTATGGAATTACCAAAAAACAAATATGAAGGTAAAACCTCCAGGAGGACCTTCATCCAGCAATCCGCAATGGCGGGTGCAGGCTTGGCACTAACCAGTCCACTACAACTATTCTCTCAGCCAGGACAGGAGCAAAGCAAGAGTAAAAATATAAAGGCAAGAGGGTATGCTGCAAAAGACTCATCAGGAAAACTTAGTCCCTGGGAATTTGAACGCAGACCTGTAGGCGATGATGATATATTGATCGATATCAAATATGCTAGTATCTGTCATTCAGATATTCACCAGATGAAGGGACATTGGGGACAACAGCAATACCCACAGATACCAGGGCATGAAATCGTAGGAGTAGTCGCCGCTGTTGGTAAAAATGTCACCAAATTCAAGGTAGGAGACCGCGCCGGAGTCGGTTGCATGGTGGATAGTTGCATGGAATGCGAAAGTTGTACTCATGGAGAGGAGCATTTTTGTGATAGGGGAGAGACCGTATTTACTTATGGATATCCGATGGAGTTAGAACCAACAGGTATTTCCCAAGGCGGATATTCCAATAGAATAGTGGTACGTGACCATTTTGCCGTTCACATACCGGATCACATTAGCTTTAAAGAGGCTGCACCACTATTATGTGCCGGTATTACCACTTATTCACCACTAATGAATGCGCAAATCAAAGTTGGCGATAAAGTAGGAGTAGCAGGTATTGGTGGTTTGGGGCATATGGCAGTGAAACTGGCCGTATCTAAAGGCGCAGAAGTATATGCGTTCACTACTTCTCCTGATAAGGTTGAGGACATTAAGTCATGGGGAGCAAAAGAGGTGATTGTCGTGGGGGCTGATTTCAAAAGCATGCAGGCGTACAATAAGAAGCTGGATTATATGATCTGTACTATTCCTTACCAATTCAATGTAGCACCGTACATAGCATGTGTAAAGCCATATGGCTCGTTTACTTATGTGGGAATGCCAGAGGGTTTTGAACTCTCTTATAACAACCTGGCCCTTGCTGCCAGCAGGGTTAATTTCAATTCTTCTTTGATCGGAGGTATCCCCGAAACACAGGAAGTGATCCATTACTGTGCAGATAATAATGTCAAGCCAGAAATACAGGTGATAAAAGCGGCAGAAATTAACAATGCGTGGGAAAAGGTTGTAAATAAAAAAGCCCGCTACAGGTATGTAATTGACGCGGCCACTTTCTAGAGATTGTAGGTTCTATGAAGGCACCCTTAATAACTATATTTTTTGTTATGGCGCTGGGGATTTTTGCCAGTTGCCAGCATAAGCATGTTAAAAAACCGAATAATATGAATACAGATATGCTAACAAGCCAAATAAAAATTATTGTTGGTTCACAAGTATTCGAAGCAACATTGTACGATAACCCTACTTCACTTAGTTTAATCGAACAAATGCCATTTACGGTTGAATTGGAAGATTATGCCGGCAAGGAAAAGATTTTCCATCCCATTGAAACCTTGAGCAAAACAGGAGCTCCAAAAGGGGCTGACCCTAAGGTTGGAGATATTATGTGCTATGGCCCTTGGGGAAATATTGCCATTTTTTACAAAAATGTCGGATATGCAAGCGGTCTTATCCCTATGGGGCAAATGAATGACATTGATGGGTTTGTGAAAGCTTTAGCCTCAAACTCATCTGCAACTTTTAAAGAAGATAAGTAAAGAATATGGAAATAGTAAAAAACGGTAAAATGGATTCCATAAAAGGACCGGAAGACTGGTTTACAGGAATGGTTAGAATTGATCCCTTATTTGGAAAAAGGGAGGAAACCAAAGGGGCAGGAGCTCTGGTAACTTTTGAACCAGGAGCCAGAACAGCATGGCATACACATCCGGCCGGCCAAACCTTAATTGTACAATCCGGGGTAGGCTGGGTGCAAAGAGAAGGAGGCCCGATAGAAGAAATCCACCCTGGCGATGTAGTGTGGTTTGAGGCAAATGAAAAACATTGGCATGGAGCATCACCCAACAAGGCTATGAGTCACATTGCCATTCAGGAAGAGGTAGATGGAGAAGTTGTAACCTGGATGGAGAAAGTTTCAGAAGAACAATATTCTAAAAATGGATAACATTTCTAATACATTAACAAAAGGGGAAGTTACACTTATTGCTCAAAAAGATGACTTCCATATTGCCCCCTTAAGAGCGGATGGTAAGACATTCGGCACTCCTACATGGATTTGGGCTGTAGAAGTAAATGGAGAGCTTTTCGTACGGGCATATAATGGCGTCAGATCCAGCTGGTATCAGTCAGCCATAAACCAGGGGGCTGGCAAAATTAAAGCAGCCGGATTAGAGAAGGCTGTTCGCTTTAAACCAGTGAGCGGAAGCATTAACGAAAAGATCGATGAAGCGTATCGTCAAAAGTACAGCAGTAGCCCTTATCTCAGTGCTATGATCAGTGAGAGGACCAAAGCTGCTACTGTTCAAATTTTGGCGGGACATTAAAAGGAACAACTGTAAAACAATAAAATATATTAGTCAAAAGAAATGGGAGTAACGCAAACGAAAGCCTATGGAGCGGACTCGGCAGAAACGCCGATCCATGATATGGAGATTAAGCGCAGAGCGCTTTTATATAATGATGTTGAAATTGAAATTTTATATTGTGGTATTTGCCATTCCGACCTGCATGCTATTAAAAATGACTGGGGAGGAACAACCTACCCCATAGTTCCGGGACATGAAATTGTAGGTAAAATCACTAAAACCGGAGACAAGGTTACTAAGTTCAATGTAGGTGATCTGGCAGCTATTGGCTGTATTGTAGATAGTTGTGGGAATTGTCAACATTGCCACAATAGTGAGGAAATGTTTTGTGAAGAAGGTTGGACTGTAGTCTTTAACTCACCCGACAAACACCTGGGAGGAATGACTTACGGGGGCTTCTCTAAAAGCATAGTAGCAGATGCCAATTATGTGCTGAAAATGCCAGATTTTGACGATCTTGCGGCTGCTGCACCCTTACTATGTGCAGGAATTACCGTATACTCTCCACTCAGACACTGGAACGCGGCTCCGGGTAAGAAGGTGGGAATCATCGGTATTGGCGGTCTTGGACACATGGCAATTAAAATAGCCAAAGCAATGGGAGCGCATGTTACTGTTTTTACCACAAGTCCTGATAAAATGGCAGACGCCCAAAGACTTGGCGCTGACGAAGCTGTATTATCCAAAGACGCTGAGCAAATGAAATCACAGAAGGGATTTGATATGATATTGGATACAGTTTCAGCCAAACATGACATAAATATGTATATCAATACTTTGAAAGTGGATGGCAGTCTAGTGCTTGTAGGTTTACCTAATGAGCCTTTGGAAATTGGAGCCTTTAATGTTGTACATGGCCGTAAGAGTTTGGCAGGTTCAAATATTGGAGGTATCGCAGAAACCCAGGAGATGCTGGAGTTTTGCAAAGAACATAATATCACAGCAGACATTGAACTGATTCAAATCAGTGAAATTAATGAGGCAATGGAAAGGTTGGAAAACAACGATGTGAAGTACCGCTTTGTAATTGATTTAAAATCTTAATTAGCAATGAATGGACACTTGGTGATCACATATGATGCACTGAGTGTCCTGTTTTTGTTAAGCGCTGCTGAAAATCATCAACACCGATTTTACCACATACCTATCACCCTATCTTTTGTACCTGCCAATTAAAACCTTATAGTATTTCTATAGGTTAACATTATCCGGTAAAGGGCAGTCAAAAACATGATTCTAGTCATAAATTTCGCAACCCATATATACGATCATTGCGAAAAATTAAACATAAGACAATGACCGGAAACCATAAAATTGCCGTTGTAAACTGGTTGTATTCGGGACTTTTTCTTGTCGTAGCCATGGTTGTGATCGGCGGAATAACCAGACTCACTGGATCAGGCCTGTCTATGGTCGAATGGCAAGTAATTTCAGGTGCCATCCCTCCGTTAAATGCTGAAGAATGGGAAAAAGCATTTGACGCATACAAACAGTTTCCTGAGTATCAGAAGATGAATTATCACCTTACTTTATCAGGTTTTAAAGGTATTTTTTGGTGGGAGTATTCGCACCGTTTGGCAGGCAGAATCACTGGATTAGTGTTTATCATTCCTTTTATATACTTTCTCTGGAAGAAACGACTTTCCAAACTAGAAATCAAAAATCTCATATTTATACTATTCTTAGGTATTCTACAGGGAGCCATGGGCTGGTTTATGGTCAAAAGCGGACTGATAAACAACCCTCATGTGAGCCATTTCAGGTTAGCTGCTCACCTCAGTTTGGCTCTGTTATTAATCGGGTCAATTCAATGGCTGATCCTTAAAATCAAATACCCAGACCTTAAAGGTCTTATTTGTTGGGAAACTATCAGGTTCCCCTTAGCAACACTCTGTCTCTTACTCATTTTTATCCAGGTTGTACTAGGAGCATTTGTTGCCGGTCTCAAATCGGGGTATTACCACAATACATTTCCTCTAATGAATAGCCAGCTCATTCCTTGGGATAGTTTTGCTAGGGGCGACCTGTGGGATAATGGTTCCTTCGTTCAATTCCTTCATCGCTGGTTTGCCTGGATAGTTTTTGGTGTTGTGGTAGCTACATGGCTAAAAATCAGGACAGGGTATTGCACCCTTCGAGTAAGGAAGTACTCAAACTACTTGATGCTGATGGCTCTTGTTCAGGTTATCTTGGGTATCTCAACTCTTATTCTCGCTGTACCACTCAGTCTTGGAGTTGCACATCAGATAACTGCAGTGATTCTATTTAGTCTATCGCTAACATTGCTTTATCATGTAAGGCACTGCGGTGAATTTGCCTTTACCTGAGTTAATTTTTGTTTGCAACATATTGATATTTAAGTTTTTAAATATGATATTTGAGCTTAGGATCAAGAATCACTTCAGAATTTTAGTGGATTCTATAAAGCCACTTTTGTTTAATAATCAGTATTCAAATTTTAACAAATATCATTTGTAATGGCTTAATGCCTTAGTAGACAATTGTTATGCAATAGTTTGACAATAAGTCGTTACACTGTCAATAATGAAAAACACGAATAATTGTTAAATATTATGTATGTAATTTTGTAAATTAGGACTACGCTAAAACAATGTTTTGCTCTCCGTTGCAGATATAAACATTATTGGATTCCAACACATCCCCTATAGTGGCCACCCTGACGTTCAGGCCGCATAATGTATCCAGCCTATCAGCAAATGATTCAATAAAACGTGGTGGCATATGCTGCGCTATGACCAGGGATACCGGAAGGTTAGAAGGCAAGCCTCTGAGTAAACACTCAATTGCGCCGGGGCATCCCGTAGACGCCCAGACTGCAACTACATTGCACATCAACTCATCACTAAAATGGTGACAATGACCATTATTTTTTACACTCGATTTGCATAGAGTAGTTATGTCAACCGATGCGGCCGCTTTAACAAGGTTTATCAATGGCTGATTAAAACCTAACCCTCTCGCATTCCTGGGTTTGTCAAGAAATTCGAATGCCCCTAATGCCAATGCTTCAAATATCTGCGCGTTTTTTCGTTCGAGCGAACTTAATACAATAATGGGGACCGGATGTTGTTTCATGGCATTCTTCACAAGATACAGCCCGTCATATTCTGGCATTACCATATCTGTGATAACAACATCCGGTTTTTTCAACCTGATTGCCGCTAAACCTTCGGCTCCATTTTTGGCTGTCCCAATTACTTTTATAGCCCTATCAGATCTTAATACATTTGTGACACGGATTCTCATTAATCCAGAGTCCTCAACCACTAAAGCCTTGATCATAGCCCTAAACTTTAGTGACAGCTTCAAACAGCTGTTCGTTCGTGAAAGGCTTTATCAGGTAATCAATAGCACCCAGCGATAAGCCTTCGTTCATAACGGATTCTTGCCCCACTGCACTTATCATGATAACCTTTGACGGTAAACCTTCATCTTTATATACTTTCAAAATATCCGTACCGATCATATCCGGAAGAATATTATCCAGGGTAATCAGGTCGGGCATCAGTTCAAAAGCCATATCAATGGCTTCTTCGCCATTGGTGGCTTGTCCTATTACCACATACCCGTAGGACTCCATGAAATCTTTAATGATTTTTCTCATATATAGAGAATCATCTACTATCAACACATTTTTAGACATGACTTCGATATTTAAGTTTATGTTGTGTTTTAAACGGCTGCCTGATGTACGTTTTGCAGCTCTTGTTCTGCTATGACTTTAATAGTGTCTATTAGAATGATCAGACGTTTGGCCTTTTTCACAATACCTTTGATATAGTTTCTCTCCAGAGAAGTATTACCAATGATATTTACGGTTTCCTCGATGTTACTTTCATAAACTGACAGGGTACTTGGAACCTGTTTTACCAGAATCCCGGCTTTGTATTCTTTGCTCTCGATAGCGGATTCATTATTTATTTTTTTTCAATCGCCATGATGATTGGGGTTTTAGTAAATAATATGGTTGAGTTAGTATGGTACTAGAAAGTCCTTGGATAAAGATAGAATGTGTGCTAACCAATAAAATCGGGGGAACTCGGGTTTTGAAAATTGGCTGTTACCCTTAAAGTCTAAGGGTTTTCCCTTGTTAAAGATTCGTAGACACTTTTATAGTATTTCTTAAACCATAAAGAGACAAAGGGTTACCGTGATGTACATCTGCGGATGATAAGTAGGGGTAAGACGTGAGGCGTTTGCCCAGAGGGTTCAATATGCTATAACACCCTTCAGGGTTCACTTTTAAGTGTGAAAGCCTGAAAGGTGCTATATGTTATAGCTTGCAGTCTTTAAATTATTATTCTCCGGCTTCTACTTTTAAAGTTATGGCCTCACTATGGCTTTTGAATTCTGGTGCATACATGCTTTCAAGCGTAGTAATGCCATTGGTAAAGGTACCAGCATTGTTTACTCTGAGATCATATTCAAATACATGAACACCTTTTGGCAGTTCATCGAAGAAGAAATTAGTACTGGCATCTTTTGTAGATTCATAGTACCCAAGACCATCCTGCCACTTGTATTCTGAAAGTGTGCTGACCGGTTCCAGACCCGATGCCCGCTGGTCCTTCATATGCATAAACTCCATATCCCTGTCAACTTTGAGTACGATCTTTATTCTCAACATATCGCCAGGTTTAAGACTAACGGAATCATTAACAGCAGTCAACACTTCTCCCTGAGCTTCTCTGGTAACCAGAAATACCTTTTTGTTAAGGTCTACCGCTTTTGTAGAAGATGTAGAAATGTTATCAATATCTTCAAAATATTGCCAGTACAAGCTGCCCCAAACCAGCTTATTTCCCTTATTAGCCAGTGCCACTTTACCCATTTCAGGGGTAATCTCCTCCTTAGGCCACGTAGTTTTGAAATAACCACTTCCTGCTTCTGCATTATCGATATTAATGGCTAGTGATCCTACTTTGACGGATACATCTTTGCTATTTTCAACTTCAGCGTATTTGTCCAATAGTAAAGCATATATGGCTTCTGTAGTAGCCTTTGTTGATTTCCACCGGTTAGTCTGTTTATTTTTAAGTAACCAATTATTGAGTTCATTGTAGATTTCCCGTCGTTCCTCACTTTCATCCATCATCTCATAAAACGCCTCAATGATCACCGCCTGGGTTTCGATGTCAGACCTGTTCCAATAGTACCCACCCACATTGGCTTTCCAATACATCCCGAGCTCATCGCTCACAATGCTGGTTTCTTTCAACGAAGCAAGAATTTCAGTAGCGACCACCTTATTGCCAGACCTGTGCTGAACTAATGCGATCATAGCTTTGATCATCAGGTCATAGTCTGTCCAGTATTCCGCTGATTGGTTCAGATAATACTGGTAAACAGGCTGTAACTCTTCTGATTTAGCATAATCATAAAAGCTTCTCGCATAGAGGTATTGTACCTGTAAGTTGCCGGTATGATTCTTCTTCATGAAACCCTTTTCCTGTTTGTGAGAATCTTCAATTAACCGCTTATAATCCTTAATAATCTCGCTATCCATATAAGCAACACCATTTTCAAGCATCTCTTCATGAGCACTTAAATCCATGGTTTCTCCGATATGACTAAGATGACCAAGTCCGGAGATTATATGCTGAGTAATGTACCGGTTAGGGTAGGGGTTGCCGCTAAACCAGGGGAAGCCGCCTGAGCTAAATTGCATCTGTGACAGCTTTTGCAAGTTAGCCTTTGATTCAGCCGCCACTTCATCCAGATCAAATAGTAAAGCTATCCGTTTTTGCTGTTCGGCCTCGCTTTTAGCCTCTCTAAGCCATGGGGTTTCCTGTATTAGAATGGACTTCAATTCTGCATTGGTTTCCAGCTTACTAACCAAAGCACTTGCAGACTTCCATTTCTCAAAGACCTCCTTAATGGTTGGGTTACTGTCAACTATATGACTGGCCAACTTATTAGCATAGTACCTTGAGAAGGTTTGTTCAGAGCATTCGTAAGGATACTCCATCAGGTAGGGCAAAGATTTAATGGCATACCATACCGGATTGGTAGTAACCTCCAACGTCAATCGGTGATGCGTCAGCGTCGAAGAGTTGTTTGTGACAAGTTTGTCAAGCGAGAGTTCTCTGGAGGTGTTAGCCTTTACCGCTATCGGAAGCGTTTCCGTTACCAGTTGCCTGTTCGATAGTATAGGAATGATATTTTGCTCTCCGTCGCTGTAGGTGCCTGTGGTGGCAACTATTCTATATTGCAGTGCTTCATAGTTGTGGGGTACATTCAGGCTCCAACTGACATTGGCATTAGCTCCGGCGGCAATATTTCGCGTTACCCTGGTTTGACTTACAAAGTTATTAGTGATCTCATCACCCGTTATCGGGTCTGTAAGCTGTAGGTCTATATTGACCTGCTGAGTATTCCCTGTGAGGTTCACTACTTTGCTGGTAAGTACTAACTGGTCACCTTTTCTCAGAAACCTCGGGGCATTAGGTACTACCATCAGCTCTTTCTGTGTGATCGTTTGTAAAGATTTGTATCCGGTTTTTAAGTCCTTGTTATGTGCCAGCAGTTGAAGTTTCCATCGAGTCAGTGCCTCCGGAGTGGTGAAATTGAAAGAGACTTCTCCTTTTTTGTTTGTTTTTAGGTGAGGGAAAAAGAAGGCTGTTTCCCTCAGGTCACTTCTGGCCTTAACTTGAGAAAGTATTTCATCCAACTTCTTTTGACCTGCTTTGGTTGTAATAATAACCAATCCATTAACAGCCTGGGCTCCGTATAAGGCAGTAGCTGCATCTCCTTTGAGTACCTCCATAGAGGCAATATCATCAGGGGAAAGATCCGCACTTTGTACCACTACACCGTCTACCACAAAAAGGGCAGCTTTGTCATTACTCACGTTACTGTTGCCCCTAATAAGTAATTGTGAGTGGCCTCCCGGCTCACCTGCAATTTCTACACCAGCAACTTTTCCTTGTAAGCCTAACATTACGTCCTCTGCAACCTCTTCTTCATCTGCCACTTCAACAATTTCTGAAACAGCATATCCCAAGGCGCTTTTTTGTCTTTCTATGCCCTGAGCGGTTACAACTACATCGGCTAATTGCCTGACATCGGCAGACATTTGTACATCAATGATATTGTTGCCATTCGGAGTAACTTCCAATGTGCTAAGACCAACAAAGCTAAATACCACTACATTACCTTTATTGATTTTCAATTGGTAATTTCCCTGTTCATCTGTTACTGTCCCTCGGGTTGTTCCCTTAATGATTACATTCACACCTACGAGTTTTGCTCCGTCATCTATTGATGTTACCGTACCATAGACAAACCCTTTGGGCTTGGTTTGGTCCAGACTCACTTTTGCTGAAGATGGTTGTTCCTCCAGATTATAGAACCGGAGGCTGTTGAGATACTGTCTGTTATAGTATGACGGATTTGTAATATTAAAACCAAACCAGTTAAACTGATTATGCTGGGTGACAGGAGCATCATAGTACCATCGATACACATTTAGGACATTAAAATTCATGGACCCAAAAGAGGAATTGGCACTATTGGGGTTGTAAGCGTAGTAATAAGCTTTGGGGTTTATATTGAACCTCCATTGATGTGGCTTAAACTGATCAAGAGAGGCATCATACATAGAAGTAAGGAACTCTACCTCTGCACGTTCTTTCTTCTTCCCTTTAACCTTAAAACTCCAGGTTTCTTCTGCTCCTGGCTGTAATTTATCGCGGAAGGTTAGTGTTTCAATTTCAAAGTTATTGTCAGCGGTGCTTACAAGAATGCTTTGAGTACCACTTTTAAAAGTGTTATAATTGATAAAGTAATAGTGGATCGCAAAACCCTCAGCAGCATCCTGAGTTACATCTATTGTCAACTCTTTAGACTCATTTGAAAGGTGAATGAAGCGGGTTTCGCTGATCTTATGATTTTTATCAATTTCTATCATGAGTGTCAGGTCTTCTGATGCGCTACCAACAGTTAACTTAACCTGCTCACCAATCCTATATTCATGCTTATCCGTTTTAATTTCTATGAGTTGGTTGTCACTGACTTTGAGGATAGAGGAATTATATACCTTAAACCATGTCTTTGCCTTAATTTCATTCCCTTTATTGTCAGTGGTAGTAAGTTCTGCGAGGTAGGCACCCAAAGGCCAATGTTCATCAATTGTAAGTGGCAGGTCTCGGTTATCGTCAGTAGTGTCGAATTCCACATCCTGATAAACATTTCCTTTAGGCCATGACTTCCAGTCGGCAACTTCCCCATATGGTTCATGCGGGAAAAGGGTTTTATGTTCTTCTTCTGATATTTTTGGCAGGTCAGGCAGTGGCCAGGGACGCTCCCTGAGTGGTGCAGGAGGAGCCTGAAGTTTATATATTTGGATCTTTCCTTTCGCTGTTGCTTTCTCACCGTTGATATTGGTGATCTCGTAGGTTAGCTTTGAATCCTTGCTTCGAACATCAATATTGCTATTTATGCTTAAGGAAGCAGACAGTGTATGGTAGCCCACTTTCATTGTAGTGGTTGAAGACCGCGTTTCTCCATTGATATCAGTAACATCAGCCGTTATGGTATAGGTGAAAACAGGTAGGCTTAAAGCTGAAACACTCTCATCAGGAATGGCTTTGAACTTAATTTCATATTTACCTTCCTGGTCTGTAAACACCTCACCGGAAGCGATCTCTACGGGAGGGGAATAAAACCTTGAGTGATAGCCCCATTCGTACCAGTATGGAAGCTGAACAATACGCTCCACGGCATATTGAACTTTAGCATTGCTGATCTGAGAACCGCTAAAGGATTTTGCCTGTCCACTTATCCTTACGGAATCATTTACACCGAAAGTCTGCTCCACAGCGTCGAAGTTTACCTCAAATGTTGGGCGTTTGTACTCCTCAACTGAGATATAGTACTCATTCCAGTCGAAGTCATCTATTTCTTCATCATAAAATTTGCTACCTTCTTCAGAATCCTCGTCAGCATAAAGTGTATATTCTCCATTCAGGCCATTAGCTGGAATTTTAAACTCACCGCTAAACGAGCCAAACTCATTGGTTTTTAGCCTCAAAAAACCGACTTCTTCTGCATTGACATCATCAAGGTAGATCTCCACATACTCACCAGGAACTACCGATGATATTCCATTGACCTGCTTGAGCAGAATTCCCTTGAAATACAGTGTTTGTCCTGGTCTATAAATAGTTCTGTCAGTAAACAGATAGGCCCGGGCGGTTACGCTGCCGTTTTCATTATTATCCCTTCGTTGGTATCTTCTGTTGATATGGTGTCGGCCAAAGTTGATGGTGTCACCGGGTATAAAAACCTTGATCAGAGCAGGAATATAGTTGTCGGTTAGCGGGAGGAAAGCCATACCGTTGGAGTTGGTAGTAAGCACCTCATCCACACTGACATTAGTATGACTTGATGGATCATTTTTAACGTGAATATGCCCGCCTGCAATGGGCTTCCCCGTACTTCGGTTAACCAGTTGAAATCTCTGCTGTGGATTAATGGTGGCAGTGACCAGGGCAACATCTGTTACCTGTATGAGGCCATATGCCGTAATAGCGGGCAACTTCCCATAGTTTTTGGTTGAACCGTAAATAAGGTAAGTACCTTTAGACAAAGCGGGAAAAATGATCTCCGTGCCATGACTGTTGTAATCCCCGGGATTAACCAGGCTGTCAGACCATACATTCAATGGGGGGAGGCTCTTTAGAAAACCCGTTCTGGCAGAGTCCGATCTGATATTGTGCCAGGTCATAGCGTCTGCTTGTGTCAATCTGAAAATCTTGAAATACAATGAATCTACATTCGTATAGTTAACAAGCAGTTTGAAGGGGTGGTCTGGCACAATAAACTCCTCTGTACGGATCTGTAGGTCTTTAGCCAGTATATATGCTTTTAGTTCTTTGGCTTTTAATGCCCCATCGCTATCTGGAAAATGCCTGATAGCACGCTCACAATATTTCAACGCTTCCTTTAGACTATATCTGCTTTGATAGTGTACGGCCCAAGCAAATTCGACGAGGGTAGAGGCTGGGTGCTCTTTATATGCTTCATAAAGTCTGTTTAGAGCATTTTTGTATGGAGATCCATACATTTCGGTAACCTCGGATACGTATGAGAGTCGCTCAATATCAAGCGAAACAAATGCATCGGCATCCCCTCTTTCAGCATGATAGGCTAATAACCTGATATAAAGCCTAAGTACTTCATGTTCTGAGGATGACGCAGTGTCTGAAAGATTGATATTGGTGTAATCCTCAAAATATAAGCTGTCAGATGGAAGACCTTTGTCCGGTGTTAAGGTAGAGTAATCTGACTTGTAAAAATTAATAGCATCATGTACCAGCAGGTCTAAAATTGTAGGTCTGTAGATATCGTGCTTAGGGTCATAAAACTCGGTCAGGGCTTTAAAGTTAGCCAGATCTGTTTTCTTAAGGCTATTCCATTGACTCATTGATTGTTGGTAGTGCCCGTGTATCTCTTTCAGCAGCGTGTTGATGTCCCAGGTGCGAAAGTCCACGGAATCCACTTTGTAATCAACTTCTGTGCGACGATACATTTCCCATCTGTGCCTGTTAAAGTACTGTCTGTAAATTTTTGCGAGGTAGTTATGAAGAATAGAAGTGGCAGGCACCTTGCTTTTATCTATTTCCTTTTTGATTCTTTGCACAACCTTTAGTTCTGCATCTTCTTCAAGGGTCAGGGCAAATTTGGATTGATAGATAACGGCTTTAATGCGTTGCTCATCATGCTTATGCCGTAGGGCAAAATCATAAATGGAGTCTACCACTGTAAGTGCAGATTTAGGTAGATCTTTAAGCTCCAGGCGATAAACCCTTAACCATTTGGTGGCATAGAAATCTTGTTTGTTTTGAGAAAGCCCGGTAAGCGTTAAGGCCATGAAGGAAATCAGCAGGAAAATGTATCTCATATCGTATAGATCTTGGGTGTGCAAAAGGAAGTTGATTATATAATTGGCAATGTCAAAAACGTCACACCCATATGGTGCAATAAAAGTAAAAATTCCATAAGAAATAAAAGAAAGAGTTGTAAGTAGTACGGTAAGATCTGGAGAAGTAATGCCTGGCAAAGAAAGCCGAATCATTGATTTAGTTGTTGTAAATAGAAACTGCCTGTAATTTTCTTCCGTCAAACGTAACATGAACTCAATTATCGGAGTTATAACTTTGATATGTTGAAGAATATTAAGTACTCCATTTTAGAACTTGCCAGTATAGCCTACGGCAATACAATCAATAATACATTTGAAAGAAGCCTTGACTTGGCACAACAAGCAGAAGAGCTGGGTTATACCCGTTTTTGGCTGGCAGAACATCATAATATGATAAGTATAGCCAGCTCTGCTACATCGGTACTGATAGGTTATATCGCCGGGGGTACTAAAAAAATAAGGGTAGGTTCAGGAGGAATCATGCTTCCCAATCATTCACCGCTGATTGTTGCAGAACAGTTTGGCACCTTAGGCAATCTTTACCCTGAGCGAATTGACCTAGGGCTGGGAAGAGCTCCAGGAACGGATCAGGTTACAGCACAAGCCATCAGGCCTGAAAGAATGCAGGCCGTGTATCAATTTCCGGATGCGGTAAGTCAAATCCAGCAATATTTTTCTGATAACAGGGGAGCCAGGGTACGTGTTAATGTTGCCGAAGGGGTTAATGTACCTATTTACATCTTAGGGTCAAGCACGGATAGTGCCTATCTGGCTGCCAAAGCAGGGCTTCCTTATGCTTTTGCCAGTCACTTTGCACCTACACACCTCTTCGAAGCACTGAATATTTACTACAACCAGTTCCAGCCTTCAGAGTATCTTGATGAGCCTTATACCATTGCAGGTATTAATGTAATTGCTGCTGATACAGATCAGGAAGCCGAAAGAATTTCCACGACCATGATGCGAATGCTTTTAGGAGTACTGACCAATAATATAGACTACATGCAGCCTCCTATAGAGATGAGCCCTGAAATGCGAGAATTACAGCAAAATGAAGCTTTCCAACGAATGTTGACCTATGCATTTGTGGGCAGCAAAGATACTGTAAAGCGTAAAACAGAGGAATTTATCAAACAGACTAGCGTTAATGAGGTAATTGTTGGGTCTCATATGTTTCACCATGAAGACCGCATCAATTCGTACAGGATATTTGCAGAAATCATGAATGAAAATTAGTTCTTTGCAAATGTCAGGAGATTTTAACTATCCGCTTTACAATAGTCAATAAATGAAAGCAGCTACACTATCAGAGATTAAAAAAGAACTGAAGCATCGAGACCCCGAAGAAATTATGCAAATATGCCTTCGGCTAGGGCGTTTCAAGAAGGATAACAAGGAACTGCTAACATACCTGCTTTTTGATGCCAGTGATGAAGAAACATACATATCATCTATTAAATATGAAATTGATGATATGATTGAGGAGATTAATACAGATAGTCTCTACTATGCCAAAAAAGGGTTGCAAAAAATTAACCGTAACCTAAACAAATACATCAGATATTCAGGGAATAAACAAACTGAAGTGGAAGTGCTCATTCACTTTGCCAAGGCCATGAAATCTTCCGGCATACCTATCCACCGCAGCAGTGTGATCAGCAACCTTTATGACCGCCTGCTGACACGCGCAAAAAAGGCCCTTTTATCTCTTCATGATGATATGCGTGTTGATTATGAGTATGACCTCGAAATGCTGTAGTCTATTTTAATTTTCCAAAAAGTGAAAGACCTGTAACAAGTTTCGGTGATTTTAAAAGAAAAATTTATTCCGAGCTATAACATAAAAAAAATCTCAAATTTTCTTTCTCAGGAACATCCTGACCATGACCTGCTTGCCTTTAATCCTTCCAACATCCCCAAGGTTGGGTATTGCCTTGAGTCTATAATTATTGCTTATTAGGTGAAGTATAAGCTAAAATAATGCTTTTTACACCACATTTTGGTGTACAGGTATGTAAAGCAAAATGAGCGTATTTCATGAAAGCAGTTGAAAACGAAAAACTCGAGGTAATAATCGCGGTGTTACGAGAAATTGTATGCAACCCCGTAGTGGGGGGCGCCTACAATGACACCATTGCTACACCTCTGTTTTTGTTTTCATGCTTCAGTGAATTGCCTTTCAGCTTTAAATTGATAAATGCATAACCAACCATTTAAAACCAATATAAATTTGAAAACCACAAAACTAAAATTGTTATTTAGTCTTTCTGCTAGCTTTATATTATTCAGCTGTGGGCCGAAAGAATCTAATACCGACACCAACGAAACAGTCATGGAAGTCGGTTATGAACGTGTAAATGCTAATACGAATGCCAATGCAGACAAGGTACTCGATTTATATGCCTATGGAATGGCCATAACCAAAGGTCTGAAATGCACTGATCCGGCTAGCTGGTACTATCAGGGTAGTATGCACTCTGTGCCTCCCAGAGATGAAATAGAGGGACCTACTGTGGAGTTGTGTGCTCCGTATAACTCTATTGCTCCTTTAAAAGCATGGAATTCATGCCCGCACATGTACCCCACACATCAGCAGCTTAATTTTCTGACATGGCACAGACTGTATATCTATTACTATGAGCGGAACATCCGTCATCACATAGCTAATGGTGGTGCAGGACTACCTGGGTTAGGGGACTCGATTGCCAGCCAATTTAGCCTGCCTTATTGGGATTATACAGATCAGGGTGAAATGCCTAAACCTTTTACTCAGGAGTCTTACTCTTTTGAAACCGTGAAGCTGGCTAAAAACCCGCTTTATGAGATTGGACGTTCACCTACCTTGATGAAACAGCTACCTATAGACTACAACTCTACGGATAGTATTGCAGTTACTTTACCTGATGGCTCCGTTAAGAATCTTTGTATCAAAACCATGCAACAAGCACTGGATATCTCAGACTTCCTCTCTCTGCCTGATGTTAGTGAGTTCTCTCGAGGCCTCGAAGATCGTTTGCATAATGTAATGCATGACTACATTGGTGGTGCGGTAGACTCACTTGACTTAACGCATGATTTGTATAACAGAATTTACCAAAGTACGAAAAGTGGGTTTGGTCTGATGGGGCAGATCCCGAGTGCAGGTTTCGACCCAATTTTCTTCCTGCACCATGCCAATGTGGATCGTATGTTTGCAGCCTGGGAAGCAACTTATGGCCCCATTACGATAGAGGATATGAATACATATGCCGGCAAGTGGGATTCCATTAAGCACATCTATCAGTTTTGGGATACACCAACCGACTCTTGGGTAACTTATAACAGCATGCAGGAAATGTTGGATGCTGCCCATGACATAGATTATACTTATGAGCAATTGCCTACGGTACCACAGAAAATGCTGAGTGCAAAGCAAAAGGCCAAGGCTACTCAGTTATTACATGAAGAGGTGAAGAAGATGCCCGAAGTTTTGGATGAAGTGGGCAAGCCTCATGCAATTCCACTGGTCAAAGCCCAGGGGCTGAAAGCTAATGCAGGGGAAGTTCGCTACACCATAGAAGTAAATCTGAAGTTTGGTCGAAATATGTTCCAGCAACTGGCAGTATTTTCCATTCCCTCAAATATGGATTGGAATGCCTGTAATCTGGATGATGCTTTTGTCCATGGTATTACAGCAGTATTTGGCTCTACGCACCCTATGGAGCATGCCGGCCATAGCATGGGAGCGATGGTAAATGGGCAGGAGTTTAGCCATACCTTCGTCTTCGATGTTACTGAAGCGGTTAGAAAACTGCCTGCAGGTGAAGCCCTGGAGGTTTATGTGGTTCCTATGAACACTAAAAACGGCCCTGATTTCTACCTTACAGAAATTAAGCTTTATGAGCATACCTTTTAATTGTTAATTGATTTACAGTTTTGATAAAAAGCCTTGTGGGAATATTTCTGCAGGGCTTTTTGCTTAAAAAGCAGATACAGCCAAATGTTCATCACATGTATTTTGGTTCTTCATGACTTTTGTCATAGTCTCAACTAACATTTGCCCTTTATGTATAGCAATGAAAAGAAGTAGTTTGTGATCAAAACAATCCAATCTATGAGTATACATATAGGCGCTAAAAAAGGTGATATCGCAGAAACCGTTTTGCTTACCGGCGACCCATTAAGAGCTAAATTTATTGCGGAAAATATGTTGGAAAACATCAGTTGTTACTCTCAGGTGCGTAATATGCTGGGGTTCACAGGATTCTACCAAGGGCAGCGGGTTTCTGTGCAAGGTACAGGCATGGGACAGCCTTCACTGGCCATCTACACTCACGAATTAGTCCAAAACTATGGGGCAAAAAAACTTATCAGAGTAGGTACATGTGGTGCTTTGATGCCGGAAATTGAGCTGGGCGAGATAATTATTGCGCAAGGTGCATCGACTGACTCAAATGCTAATAGGATGCTTTTTGATGGCTTGGATTTTGCCCCACTGGCTGATTTTAATATGCTTATGAAAGCCTGGGAGGTAGCGAATAAAAGAAGTGTTAAAGTGAGGGTAGGCAATGTTTTTAGTACAGACCTTTTCTACTTCAAAAATGATCCTGAACGTTGGAAGATTTGGACTGAGCATCAAATGTTATGCGCCGATATGGAAACATCCATGCTCTATACTATGGCGGCAGGTGCTAATGTTAAGGCTTTGAGTATTCTTACTGTTAGTGATAATATAATCACCGGTGCTTTCGGCTCCTCCGAAGATCGAGAGAAGCCCATTCTGGATACAGTTGAAATCGCGCTGTCGTGTTGATTTATAAAGAGTAAGGGCTCTAATTCCAGAGCCCTTAATTTACAATTTTGTACCGGTTTTTATGCACGACCTGGTTTCAGTATATTGCCGAAGTTAGGCAACTTCATTTGAGATATGAGGTATTCAGAAATCCTATTCTTCCCTTTACCTCCTGTATAACCCGTACCGATACCTAAAGTTCCGATCTAGTGATATGGTGAGCAACACCCATTGGTATTGTAATGAAAATAAAACCTCTTATTTTGAGTATATTTCAGGTAAATCAAAATCGATATCGCGCCAGCCATAGTTTGAAATATAGCTCAGGTAGATTGTAGAGTACTATCATCATCATTAGAGTGAACAGGTACACTTCTCATTACAACTGACCTTAACGTGCATGTTTAGTCCAACATCCTTGTCTTGCTAGCCCTTCAACTTGAGATAAACATAAAATTGTTAGCATTTTCCTGATAGACCAGCTCAACCGACATGAAATTCAGGTAACCTAAAAGTCAGCAAAAAGACTGTATTTTACTGAAAATCAGTAGATTTTAACGGGTGTACTAGTATTGTCCTAGCGCTTTTTTTCAGAATTTCTTCTATTAATTATTGATTTACCACACTTTCTGAGTTGGCCATGCAAGAGTTGTAAATGTAAATCAGTAATCATATGCAAATCATCAATCGGACCTACAAGAGCAGTACATCAATTTATGTGAAGTACTTGCAGTGTTTAACAAGTACTCGAAAAACAGGCAGTATCCCCTGAAAATCTGAATGGCCTGTGGTTTCTTAACCCCAAACCTACAAATGTAATTGCATATCACATGATTAACAGAATTAGACAAAACCGTAAACCAACAAACCTACATGAGAGTAATTAATTTATCGATGCTATCGATCATACTATGGATATCAGCAGCACTTTGCCAGTATACCTTAGCTCAGAATATAGCACAAAACAAACCAACTTTAACAAGCAGTAATTATAGCAATGCATACGACGGGAGTAAGGCAGTAGACGGAGATACAGGAACGAAGTGGACCACCCAGACAGGTGTAGATGCTCCTCACTGGATCAGGATTGATTTACAGCAACAGTACAATGTTACGAGAGTTAAAATACTTCATGCAGCTACAGGAGGAGAACCAAATTATTTCAACACCAAGAGATATAGTGTACAATTAAGCCTGGATGGTAGCAATTGGACTACTGTAGCAACCTATACCAATAGTGATCAGCATCATACAACCCATCATGATCCTCCCGCGAGTCAGCAAAAGGGAAGATATGTTCGGTTTTATATTCACGAGGCAAACTTTGTAGATCAATATGCGAGGATTCCGGAAATTGAAGTATATGGCAGCCCTGCAAGCCCAGGAGAGCCTTCGAACCTGAATGTGGCTACCCCTGAATGTGCCTCATCTGCTTATACTGCCAGCTTTACCTGGTCTGGAAGTGGCCCTGGTTGGTGGCTGGATGTTTCTGAGAACAGCAGTTTCCCTCAAGATACAAGAACATACCACAAGCGTATTGATAACCTGACCAGCACCACCAGTAGTGGTCTTTGTATGTGGTTTGAGAACTGTAGCCAAACGCTGTCTCTATTACCGGGTCGAACATATCACTGGAGAATATGGAATGGATCTGTACATACAACGGGTCAGCCTTTTACGGTAGGAGAGTGTGGGGGGAGTGATGATGAGCTCTATGGCCTTTGCGTTAATGCCAACCCTGTAGCTACAGGACAAAACCCATCAGGACAGGAGTATACAAATCTGGGTGCCAAATGGGTACGATCCATTATGTACGAAGCAGGGTTCACTCCACCATCGGATGCTTTAAACAATGTGAAATGGCTGGTGATCTTCAATAGTGAAACCATACCTCAAGGTTCTATGAGCTGGAGTGACTATGTTATTCACTTTGCGAATGAAGCACATAGAATTGTAAGCGAAAACCCGTGGATATCTGCTGTTCAGATCGGAAATGAGCCTGATATCCCACAATTCCACATTCCTGAAAATCAATATGCCTCTCTTCTCAAACAGACATATATCAAGGTTAAAACGCTGCCCAATCCGCCGATTGTAGTCTCTGCAGGACTAGCTTCAGGAGCAGCTTCCGGTGGCCAGTATCTGGACAATGTAAAAAGCTATTGGAATGGAGATATTTACTTTGACAAGGCTGCATTACATCCGTATCAGGCAGTGGCAGGAGGTATAGGATGGCCTGCGCATGATCAAATGGACAATGCAATCAATGAGTTTTACAGACACACCTCAGGCCGCCAGATCTGGGTTACGGAGTTTGGGATTGCATATCAGCAGGTGAATAACGACCAACAACAGCAGGCGCAATACCTGACAAATTGCTACAACCTGTTCAAAACTTTAAAAGACGGGAATAATCGTAAAGTAGAAGTTGCTTTCTGGTTTGCCTGGGACGATCGCACCCATTGGAACCCATATGATGAAAGTTATGGACTGGTGGACCTCAACCATAACCCCAGGCCGGCATGGTATAGCTACAGAGGGGTGAGTTCTACAGCATTGACTGCCAGACAGCTGAGTTCACCCCCTGTAATTGACGACGCTTTGGATAATGAGGAAGCAGACCTGTTCAATATTTACCCGGTACCTGCAGACCATACACTTAATATAAAGCTCAGTGCCTCAAAGTTAAAAACTCAACTCACCATCACAGATATGCAGGGTAAAGAGCTATACACAAAGGAATTGGCTCCTGGTAGTCCTCATACGGAGCCATTGCATGTAGGGTGGCTCAAACCAGGGATCTACATTATACAGGTGCAGCGGGAAGAGCAAGCTGAAAACCGTCGCTTTGTACACCATTAAGCTTTGACGGCATAGCGTGAAATTGACCATATCTTCTCATTAATTAGAATTTATTAACCAACTAATAACCAATATATTATGAAAAACAAAAGCCGATTTTTAAACCTATGTCTGGCACTGATATGTCTGTGTCTGACGTCGTATGTGGTAAATGCACAGAACATTGCGAAAAACAAACCCACACTTACCAGTAGTAACTATAGCAGCGCCTATGATGGGAGTAAAGCTGTAGATGGCTATACCAGTACAAAATGGACTACGAGCAGTAGCGCATACGCACCACACTGGATACGAATTGATCTTCAGCAGCAGTATAATGTTACCCGGGTCAAGATACTTCATGCAGCTACAGGAGGTGAACCGTACTATTTGAACACTAAAAAGTATAGCGTACAGTTAAGTCTGGATGGTAGTAATTGGACAACGGTCGCCACCTACACCAATACAGACCAACACCACACTACACATCATGATCCTCCGGCCAGTCAGCAAAAGGCAAGGTATGTTCGATTCTATGTTCATGAAGCAAACTTTGTTGATCAGTATGCACGTATCCCTGAGATCGAGGTATATGGTAACCCGGCTAGCTCTGGTACACCTTCGAATTTAAGTGTATCCAAGCCTTCATGCTCAAGCTCTGCCTATACTGCCAATTTTTCATGGTCCGGTAGTGGTTCTGGCTGGTGGATTGATGTATCTGAAAACAGCAGTTTCCCGCAAGATACCAGAACTTTCCACAAACCAATTGATAACGTGACCAGCACCAGTAGCAGCGGACTATGTATCTGGTACTACGATTGTTCTCAAACATTATCGCTACAGCCTGGAAAGACCTACTATTGGAGGATATGGAATGGTTCAACCCATACAAATGGTCAGTCCTTTACTGTGCCTGGCTGTGGAGGCGGAGGCAACCAAACTATTTATGGTATACATTTTTGGGCCTCTGGAGCAGGTAGCTTAATGAATGGCAAGAAAGGTTGGACTCTTGAAGTAATCAACGCTCAGGATAATAACCCTAATGCTCTTAATTCATTAATCAGTGCCATTAATAGCGAGGGAGCCTATCAACCTATTGTTAGAATAAACTGGAACTATGGTAATACCGTACCTGACCCAAGTTTACACCAGGAATTTGCTAACAGATGTAGAAGTATAGTGAGCAATCTCTACAATAATTACGGTGTAAAATACTTCCATATTGGTAATGAAATGAATCAAGACTATGAATACGCTCCGAACGGAGATGGTAAAGGTGTCCCGGCTGATCAATATGCCAACTGTTTCAAAACGGTATACAACACGGTAAAAGCAACCATACCTGAAGCGCAAATCTTAGTTGGGCCTGTTGCCAACTGGAATGGAGTGGGTCAAAAAACATGGACGGGTCCTGCAGTTTATTACGATGACTATTTTGATGAAATAGTTAAACTGATCGGGTCTACTTGTGATGGCTATGCGATACATACCTATGGTAAAACGGGCGGCGCTGACAACCGAGATTGGTATCCAACTGCTGAAAGACCGTTTTACCTTAAAACTGAGCATAGAGCCCAGAATTCCTGGGAGTTTGGGTCATTTAAAGTAATGATGAATGTATTGGCTAAATATAGCTATGCCCGCACAAAACCTGTATTTATTACCGAAACTAATACCTTTCATGGTGAAACCGACCCTGAACAGATAGGAGGAACTGCTCCGGCATGGAGCTATACCAACAACTGGATGCAGGAAGCTTTCTCCCAAATCAACAGTTGGAATACCAATGCTACAGGAGAGAACACCTATGGGCAAAAAATTAATGCCCTTTGCTGGTTTGTATATGAGAACGACGATAGGTGGAAATACTTTGCACTGGCAAATACCACTGGAAACCTGCCTACCGCACGTAACGACTTCATGGCTGCCGTTAATTATAACTATGGATCGAGTGTTTCGCGCATGACTCAGGAAGATCAGCTCGCGGAAGACGTAAAGACTGTTGATGAAGCTATAGAAGAGGCTTATATTAATGGTTTCTCTATTTACCCTAACCCAGCTGAAGACATGCTTCAGATAAAGCTTAAAGATCAATCACAAAAGGCTCAGGTGATTATCTACAGCATGGCAGGGGAGGAGATTTACTCTAAAACCTACCAGGGAGAGAGATTAACCATGTCTACATCAGCTCTCGAATCTGGGACCTACCTCGTAAAAGTGGTATCAGCAGATGAGGTTAAAGTGAGAAAGGTACAGATCAAGTAGAAAGACTTGTATTTAAATTAATAAAGTTTTAGCATTAAAAGAAGCCGCTTACCATAGGCGGCTTCTTTTATTATATGGATTGTAAAGCAACAAAAACAAAATACCCAAGGTTGGGTATTGATATGTGTACCTTAACTTCCTTATTTAGTTTGCAGGAATGAATATCTTTAGAAAACAAAAATTATATAATGAACATAAAAGACCTAATACCTAAACTACTCAAGGACGATGACAAAAAAGTATGTGACAAAACTTTATCTACTGAGTTAATCTCGGAAGGAGGGGCCAGTCCTTCATTGTCACTTCCGGGTGAAAACTTTCTCTTTAGTGCTAAAGTTGAAGGGGCATTTTCTGTAAACCTTTTCAATGATACTAATGACCATTCCGTCGAATCCAAAATTTTTGAACATTGGCCTGAAGCCAAATCCCTATACACCAATCAGGCTCTACTTGGGTATTCACTTGAAGGAAGAGTTAAGGCTAATGCCTCTGCTGAAAATCTGGGAAAATTTGAACTGGGCATCAATGCTGAACAATCTTTCAAAGCCAAATCTTTCAGGATACATGACTGTGATACCACCGTAAAAGACGCCTTTACTGGTGATGTAACTTCCTTCAAATTTATTTTCAAAAAGGATGATGTTACAAGCTTAAAGGTTAATGAGGCTATGGCCTTTGAAGCTGCCGGCAAGCTTTCTTTAAATGCAGGCATAAAGGTAACAGACGTTTATAGCGGTACGGCCTCTATGGTATCAGGGTTGTTGAATTTAAGCGGACAGGTTGACTTGAAACTGGATGCCTCTGCCTCTGTAGATTTTAAAATCGAGATTGAGGATGACTTTTCAGTGGTGATCATCCGCCAGGCAGAGGATAAGTTTAAGGTGTGTATTAATAAAATTATCAAGCGCACCAAGGAGCTTAAAGCAAAGGCCGGTATAGAGGCGGCTTTGGGTGATAACGATAAACTCAAAGACTTAGTAAACAAGTTTTTTGAAGGTGTGGATGAGGAACTGTTCAAATACATTAATGAAAAAATTGATACTACAGGGCTGAAAGAAGAAGACCTTGAAAAGGTACTAAAGGCAGCATCTTTACTCAAGCTTACAGATATCTCTTCTGTAGATGACTTTAGAGAGCAATACGAGCAAAAGAAAGAAAAAGTAAAGGAGAAGCTTCTGGAAGTGATCACCAATAAGGTAGCTGTTGGTATCAGCTATGAGTATAGTAACATTAAAACCAATGAATCGGTATTCTCAGGGGTATTCAGTAAAAATGCCATGAATCAATTTCACGGTGATATTGTAAAGCTAAAGGTTGGAGATTTGATAGATGCATACCAAAAAGACCCGAGCAGCTATAACCTAACCAGTTATTTACAACGTAAAACTACAGAAATTACAAGTTCATTTGGACTGAACGTGGCTTTCGGTAATTTCAAACTGACGTCAAGTATCCAAAGAGAGTTCAAAGAGGTAACAGAGAAGAAATTCCTGACGGATGGAGGATTTGCCTTTAAAGTTGATGCCTATAATCGAAAAAGTACCCGCTCTTATAAACATGGAAAGAACAGTGATGTATACATTCTGAATATGGATGCCTCCATGCCGGTATTCGTTGCTAAGGAGGAAGATCTTACTGTGGAAAAGTTTGACTTTGCCTTTGGGCTTTCCTTTGATATGAAGGAAAACAAGACTAGCGATAAAGAACTCAGAGATATTGTGGATTGGGCGGTAACCTGGGACATCGTTCCACAAGAGA
Organism: Fulvivirga marina; assembly: GCF_016775155.1. GTDB lineage: Bacteria > Bacteroidota > Bacteroidia > Cytophagales > Cyclobacteriaceae > Fulvivirga > Fulvivirga marina. Next base: position 144,777 of record NZ_JAEUGD010000064.1, read on the forward strand.
AAAGTGCTGAAGTGATCAATAAGATCAAAACCGAGGTGCTGAACAAAGGTGCCAGCGAGGTAACTTACCACTGTTTTCTAAAAGTTCCTCAAGGAGAATTTGAAGAACTTATTCCTTATTTTAAACCCTCACTTCAGACTTTGATCCCTGGAGCTTTGGCGGCTTCCATGCTACAAGTAGACTATGCAGATATTCCGGATTTTAGAGTGAGAAACAACATTGAGTTGCGCAGAAAACATTACACGGCGTTTTGGGCAAACTATCTCAACAGCTATGCTCTTAATCAGGCTGATGTTATGCTTAGTCTGGTGAAAAAGGACCTGTCAGAATATTTTGACACGCAAAACTTTCCTGAACTAAGCTTGTACGAAAGTGGATTAGGCAACTATGAAGCTTATAATACGTCAAGAACTACTGAAATTCTCAATTTTAATGATGTGGGTATCATGGTAAACCGACTAACTGGTTTTTATGATGATTTAAGTAAAGCTATTAACACACGTGTGCATTATGAAAAGAAAATATTTACAAAGTCAATTAAAGGCATTGACAAAACTAAGTTCTTAAAAGATTTCAACCTGAGGTTTATGGGTAGACTTATTTTGGACATGAACCAACAATTGGCAGATCCCATTGAGATTGAAAAGGGCTTTAACATTACTTACAAAGAAGGAGGAAAGGAAAAGACTTTAGTGATAGCTTAACCGGCTCTGTTGTATAAATATTTAAGCCGTCATTCTACAGGCTATGATGAATGACGGCTTCTTTCGTTTAAATGATCGTTTTTCTGGATCTGAACCTATTTTGAGGATCACGACTGTATTTCTCTTTGATCTCAATTAGCTTTGTATAACTCTGCATAAAGTATGTTTCGGTGGGTATATCATTATCTTTAAAGCTAATAAACGCCCCACTGGTCTCAGGAAAATCGGCCTTCCTACATTGTTCAATCCAGTCCATGGCACGATTGGTATAGTTACTTACCCCAGCTTTTTCAGATACTTCGGGAAATATTTCTTTGCTGGTATCCCACCATACTTGGTATTGAATAGTGTAAGGGCGGTCTTTGTATGGAAATGCACTTCCTAATGGATGATCTGTAGATTTATAGTTGGCATAAAATGGACCTGATATAGCACCAAGAGTAACATACGCCCGGACACCAAGCTCTTCACCTTTTTCAAATATCAGCTCAGACTCCAGGCTTCTGATCAATTTTTTACGCCCCTCATCTCCAAGCCCATTGGCATTGACCAGCCTTGAAGTGATCTTATGAGGAGCAGGAATATCATCTTCAAGAGGTATGTCCCTGAGTAGAGGTAAACCACTTTTGATAGCCATTCTACGCCGGTGCGGGGTCATTTCCCAAGAAGAAAACTGCAAATGATGATCTTCTGATTCATCGGAATAGAATTCTAATCTGTCGGGAGGCAAATTTGGGAACCATTGTTTTATTTCAGCTTCTATTTCCTCCTTGGCACCAGCATAATACCCAAAGAAAGTACAGTCATGGGCTGACTTTTCGACAGGTGTGCTATCTGCAGGTTTGCCAAAGATCTGCAGGTTAGTGCCCAAAAGATTGGGACTTTGAGTAGGTGCTATGGCATTTTCCCAACCTTCCAGTACCTTTAATGCTGGTTTCATATACCAAGTAGCTGCAAATTTATAGGTGATTTCAGGGAGTGGAAAAGTCTTTATCACCAGTTCAGTCACGATACCATAGCTAAAACCCCCGCCTCCGCGCAGTGCCCATAGCAACTCCTTATCTTCATCAGAGCCTTGATCGGTGATAGTTTTAATAGTACCATCTCCGAGGACCAAAGATGCTCCAATAAGGCTCTCACAGCACATGCCATGCTTACGAGTCCATGGCCCCCAGCCACCTCCCAAGGTGAAACCAGTTATACCCACGGTCTGACATGTACCATGAGGTATGCCTACTTTGTTTTTGTTCAATACCTTAATCAGATTCTTAAATATACAGCCGGGCTGAATTCTGGCCACTCCGGCCGTATGATCTACAGAAGCATCTGTCATATGCCTCATGTCAAGCACAAGAGCATCAGTAGCCATACATTCACCCTCATGGTCATGTCCACCACCTCTTACACGAAACTCGCGATCTGTCTGATAAGCAAATTTAACAAGGTTAGAGACATCTTCGGATGTTCTTGGGTACACTATAGCCCAAGGACGAAATTGGAACCTTCTGTTAAAGATTTGCCGTGCGCTATTATAGGGAAGGGGATCGGAACTACAATCTGACAACACCTTCATATCTCCGATGCTGAAACCTGCACCTTCAAAAGTTTTTTTAAAATCTGTCATCTTTTATAAATGGTTTTCAGTTTTATTGCAGGCATTATACCTGACATCTAGGAGTTGGCTGAATCACCACATTAGAGTAAGTTTTTGTCTGACAATTATTTATGAATTTGTGCGGGTTTATCCTGAGTGGTTTTCGCACTTCAATTAATAATTTAGACAGATATTATTTAAAACAAAACATTAAAAGATTATTCATAAATAACTGATAATCAAATAATTAATTATTTAGCTTGTAGTAAATAATTGACAATCAATATCAAGGTGATTATAACTTATTGATATAGTTTTGAAATAAAAAAGTGGGAGAGGAGCACTTTACAGACCCCCTGTTAGGGCTTTAAGTATCACTCTAAGGGGCCAGTTTTCTTGAAGGCAATTCAATTCTGAAAACAGTGCCTTCATCAGGCTGGCTTGAAGCCATTATTCTTCCGTTGTTCGAGTTTATAAATTCATTGATTAATATCAGTCCAAGGCCAATGCCTTTTTCTAAGGATGTTCCCGGTTGAGATTCTATTATATCACCCCCTAATATCTTGGTAAGTTTTTCACTGGACATACCTACACCCGTGTCTTCAATAAGGATGTGTGTAAAAGCACCTTTTCCTTTGGTGCTTATTCGAATGGTATCACCCCCTTTGCAATATTTAATGGAATTATTAAGCAGATTACGTATTACCAATTTGATCATTTCAAATTCTCCGTAAACTGTATTTCTTTTAGTGCTTTCAAAGATTATATCGATCTTCTTACGATTCGCTTCAGGCTTATACAAACTAACCGTTTCTTCTATTACCGGGTTAATACTAAACTCAGTTTTTACCAGCTCAAAGTTTTCCAGTTTAGCTTTGGCCCATTGCAAAATATTATCTAATAAATTGCTGGTATTGTTGGCTTCAAGCTTTAGAAACCCCATCAGCTGTTTGATTTCGGCTTCACTAAGCGAAGCACTCTCAAAAAGTTGAATAGTTGATTTAATTGAGTTTAGCGGACTCCTCAAATCATGAGACACGATGGAAAGCAGTTTGTCTTTAAACTCATTTAGCCTTTGCAATTCACTCCTTCGCTTTTCAGCTTCAGTTACTTGAAGCCTAAGCTCCAATTCCTTTACCACCCTTCTGGCCAGTAGCTTAAGAACTTCCTTCTGCTCATGGCTCAACCTTCTTGGTCTTCTATCAAACACACATAATGTACCTATATTATACCCTTCCTTTGTAGTAAGAGGAACACCGGTATATGATCTGAGCTTTAAATTTCCGCTCACAAAGGGATTATCTTGAAACCGCTCATCCTTCTCTACGTCTGTTACCTCCAATATTTCAGGTTCTAATATTGTGTGAGCACAAAAGGATGTTGTTCTGGGGGCTTCCTTCCCCTCAAAACCCAGCTGAGCCTTATTCCACTGTCTGTCTTTATCTATAAAGGTAATATGGCTTGACTCTGCCTGACAGCAATAAGCAGCTATTTTAATGATTTCATTAAAACCTACTTCCTCCGCTGTATCAAGTATTTGATATGAATAAAGGTTATCAAGTCTTTCTTTTTCATTATCAGGAAGCTGGGCTGATATCATATGCTTGTAATATTGATTCTTAATTGTTACTCTGACAGGGAATTTTCATCAAACGGATCTATTCCAGTCCTTTCAGTGAGGTTACGCCCTAACGCTCTGGTTATTTCATCCAGCTCTCTTGCTGCTTCTCCTATCTTTTCCATAAGTACCCTCATATCTTCGTTTTTGGAAATTTTATTTAAATATACAAGACCCAACAATCTGGCCAATGGTGCTCTGACTTTATGCGCGTTGTCATGAGCATATTGGAGGAGACGTTTGTTACTTTCTTCCAGACTTTTGGTCCTTGCTTTTACTTTAAACTCTAGCTGATGGTTGAGCAATCTAATATTTTCATTTTGAGTCATTATCTCTTCATTTTGCGACTGGATCACAATGGTTCTTTCCTTGACAAGCTCATCAAGCACCTCTTTCTGTCTGGTTATGCTTCTAACCTTCCATTTATGGATAAAAAGAACCAGACTGATAATAAAGATCAACACGACTGATAAAAACCACCAGGTTTTCCAAAAAGGTGATTGTATGAAAATAGGAATTGAAACCATACTTTGAAGCCAGACTCCCTCGCTGTTGGTTGCTCTAAGCTCAAAGTTATATTGACCGGACGGTAGATTCGTGTAGTTGGCAAAGGGCCTTTCATTAGTTACGTAGGTCCAGCTTTCAACCAAACCTTTAAGCCGGTAAGCATACTCATTCCTATGTGTATTTCTATAATCAAGCACTGAGAAGTCAATAGAAATGAAGTTATTATCATGAGGAAGTACAACGTCCTGCTTATTGTTAATTTTATCAAGTATGTCTGGTCGTGTATTGTTAAAAACTTTAAAATCTGTCAATACAATGTTAGGCTCATAGTTCGTAAGGTTACTTTGATACGGATTGAACTCATTGAGTCCATTAACGCCACCAAAAGCCATTGTACCATCGGGGAAAACGGCATATGAACCTCTGTTAAATTCGTTAGCCTGAAGCCCGTCATTGACATCAAAGTCACGAACCACTTTGCCTTTGGCTTTGTCGAATATTGCCACACCGGCATTAGAGCTAAACCAAACCCTCTGTGTTGTATCCTCCATTATGCCATAAACTACGGTATTCTTCAACCCGGATTCTTTGCCATAATGCTTAAAGGAACGGTTTGATTGACTAAACACATTAATGCCGCCTCCATACGTTCCCAGCCAAATTTTATCCGCATCTTCCATGTCAGCATGTATAGAAGTAATGTAGTTGTGGTTAATGGAAGCACTATCCTTATCATTGGCTTTGTAATTTCTATACACATGAGTGTCGGGGTGCATTTGGAAGAGCCCTTGCCCCAATGTACCTATCCAAAGCGTACTATCTGTCCGGAAAATTGTAAATACATTGATTACAGAATTTCCGTCATTGTCAACCAGCGGAATGCTACGTGATTTTTTACTTTTAGGATCAAATAACTCAAGTCCAATGTCAGAACCTATCAGCAGGTTACCATTTCCGTCCTCAAATATACATTGCACCTTACTGCTCTGTAAACCTAATGTATCACCAGAAGTATGGCGGTAATATGTGTATTGGTTATTGATGATATTATAGTTCACTATTCCATCGCCATACGTTGCTAACCACAGTTCGTTCTCCTTTGGCAGAATGTCGAATATTGCGGAATTACTTTCAGGTATTTTGAACCTTTTAAAGCTACCATTGCCTCTATCAAAAAATGCAAATATACCGTCAATTTGCCCCACCCACGCATGGTTATTGTCAGTAACAATGATGGCATGAACAACCTTATTGCCCAAAGCTCCCTGTGTATTGGGGAGAAAAGGGTAATGAACAAAAAGTGATGGTGTATATTTTCTCACGCCCGAAGCCACCGTGCCGAGCCAAAGTGTATTAGATCGGTCTTTCATAAGCGTAGTAAGTTTATTTGCTCCGATATCAGTTGATTCATCCTCAGCACGTACCGGTAAAATCTTTGAATCAACAGGATCATAAATATCGAGCCCGTCAGAAGTAATGATCCAAAACCTGTTATTGTCATCTACAACTACCGACTTTGACCCTACATTACTTTGATTAAGGTAGGCAGAGTTTCTGGTGACAGGTGATAAGTCTATAATATGAGGAAGTATATAAGTACCCTTAATAGAGTTTTTGTGTTCCAGCATATGAGTGACTTCATCAAAACTCAACAATTCTTGACCATATGACACCCAAATTACCCCCTCAAGATCCTCCCATATTGCATTAAATACTTGTTCATGAGCTACCTCTGTGAAATATGGTGCGTCTTTAGTCTTATAAAACAGCCCATTTTTGGTTGCTATCCATGTTCTTTCATTCTGATCAGTGAAGATCTCATTGGCAAAGGGAAGAAGTTCACCAGTTTGACTTCTAACCTGCTCGAAGGTGCCACCATTTCTATTGTATTTAATGACTCCATTATTGGCAGTACCAAGCCATATGGTTCCATCAGAAGCTTCATGAAAATAGGTGATCTTATCCGTTGGGCTTTGTGATAATGCGTTAGACCTGTAGTTTACAAAGTTTTTATGCTTTATATCAAACTGGAGTATTGACCCGAAGTCATCAATAACCCAGATAATCCCTTGATTATCTTCATGAATAAAAACGGCGGAAGTGAAATTACCTGAATATTCAAGTTGATAAGATTTATACCTTTCATTAACAGGATTGAGCTCAATGATACCGCCGCTCATAGTTCCTACCAGTATAGCTCCGGATTTCAACTCGCAAATGGAAGTGATGATATTATAATTAGTTGAAAATCTGATGGTTTTGATTTTAATGCCGTCATATCTATTGATGCCATCTCGGGTACCAAACCACATAAACCCCTTGGAATCCTGAATAATGCAGCTTATAGAGTTTGTGGAAAGCCCTTTTGACGGATCAATTTTTTCAAAGCGCATCCCGCTTTGCGATACTGTTTCTGTAAAGCACATCAATATAAAAACGATACTCAAAGCTATCGTTGATCCAGATCTAATGCCGAAACCGCTCATAACCATGTTATAATATAGCATTTTAGCTGATGGTATGAAAGGGTTTCATAGGGCTTAGGCGTATTTTTTGCTTGGTAAAAAATCCGGAACACCCTTGTCATACTTTCGGGTATGGACGAAATGATGAAAACTCTCTTTTTTCTGTAAAAGAATGTACTCGTAAAAAATTACTACTGAATATTTTCCACTGTAGACATTAAATTGCTTGTTTACCTTTAATTAATAATTGACACTTTCAGCAAACATTAATTTATCCTTGAAGCTTATAAAAAGAAAAAAGAGGATATATTGATCAGAGTGCAGCTGAACCGATCGATTGAATTTCACATTTTTTTAATCCATTTATGGAATTCAACCCCAGGTAGCATCCTTAAATAAAAAACACTTATGGCAAATAATATCTCCCTTACAGTATCCCAGCCTTGCTCAGAAAAATGGAACAATTTCACACCAACATCCACCGGTGGCTTTTGCGTTTCATGTAGCAAAAACGTGATTGACTTTACCAAAATGAGTGATGCGGAAATCATGAGCTATTTCAAAAACACATCTGGCAATACCTGTGGCCGTTTTCGCAAAGATCAGCTCAAAACCTATAAACACCAGACACCTACCAACTCCCGTTCAGGGATCAAATGGCTGCAAACCGGGCTTTTAAGCGCTGCTTTGGTATTTATCAGCCGGGAATTGAGCATGGCCATGCCGACAACCATGGCAAAAACAGAAATTTTTGATACTGACGATAAAAAGACAGACTTATCCCCTAAAAAAGCCGATGGTCATGTAGTCCGTGGTATTGTAATGTCTGAAGATAAAGAGCCTTTGCCAGGTGTAAATGTTGTCCTCAAAGGAACAAGAACCGGTATGGTGACGGACATTGATGGTAAGTTTGAGTTTCCGGTTGAGCTTAAAGAAGGAGATGTTCTGGTGTTTAGTTTCATTGGGTTAACGACGGAGGAATATAAAGTTGGAAAAAAATCTCCGGCAAATATTGAAATCACCATGTGGATGGAGTTTGACATCATGGGAGAAGTAGTAATAGGAGGGGCATATGCGCAACCGACAGGTATAGCAGGGTTATGGCATAAAATAAAGAACCTATTTTGATGATAAGATTTAACGAACTCAGGCTTTTGGTTACCATAGCTATGCTGCTTTGTATAGCTACAGGCATTTATGCTCAGCATGATCCACAGGCTGATCCTCACTTTGCCAAAGCAGATAGTATGGCCTCCCTATATCCAAAACACTCACTCAATGACCTTAAAGGCCTGTCTGGCAAGTTAACCCGACCGTTATCTTCAGATACAGAAAAGTTTAGGGCTATTTATCGTTGGGTCTGTAACAACATTGAAAACGACTATAGCTTCTATACAAAAAACAAAAAGAAGCGAGAGAAGCTTAAGCACAACAAAGAGGAACTTGATGCTTGGAATGAGAGCTTCGGGCCACGCGTTTTTAGAAAGCTTCTCAGCGATCACAAAACAGTTTGTACCGGTTATGCTTATGTCGTCAGGGAACTCGCCCGCCATGCTGACATCCCCTGTGAAATAGTCAATGGGTATGGTCGTACGGCTCATACCAATATTGGAGGAGATGGCATTCCCAATCATTCATGGAATGCTGTTGAGCTTGACGGTCTGTGGTATTTATGTGATGCGACGTGGTCGAGTGGTATCATTGATCCGGGCGAGCATAAGTTTATTAAACAGTACAGTAACAGCTATTTTCTTCCTGCACCTTCAGCATTTGGTCGCAATCATTACCCTCTGGACACGGCGTGGCTACTAACTGAACAAAAAGCAACCTTACAGGAATTTTTAAATGCTCCCTTGATATACAGGGAGGCATTAGACCATCAGGTGATGCCTGTATACCCAGACCACTTTAATGTAGATGCGAAAAAGGGGCAGCCCATCACCTTCCGGTTTAAAAGCCCTTATGTTGTAAAAAAGGCTCAACTTCAACTGGTAAGAGGAAGTAGAGTCAGCACCACTATGCGAGAAGTTTATCATCATGACACAGGTCTGTATGCTGTAGACTATGTTTTCCCATATAAAGGAACCTATGTACTTCACATACTTATGGGCAGGGATTATGTGTTTACATACACTGTTAAGGTAACCAAATAAGAAAACATACTGTAAACTAACGGCTTATACCCCGGTTATTCTTACTCGAAATGATATCACATGGTTCCTGCCATATGCAAGATCTGTCTGTCAACTCAAAAGCCTAATCCATAAATTCAAAAGGGCCGCAGATGCATTGATTGAAATTAAACTACTGACTGCTAAATACTTTCGGGATATGTTTAATTCAAAAATCAATAAAATGAGAAACACGATGCCAACCAGGCCACCCTCAGTAGTATTAGCTCAAAACATGAAGCCCAAATTGACGCATGTAAATGGGCTAATCCGTCTGCTCCTGTTTATGGTTGCAGCATTTTTAACTATAGGATCATTAAATGCACAAACTGACTGTCGGCTGGAGCTAAACATGAATGGTTATATGGGAGCAAACTCTGACGGGGGTGTTTACGGATATTACCTTCAGGAAAGAGGTGGCAAAACCATAGCCAGTCGTAATGAAGATTATGCCTTTTACCCTGCGAGCACCATGAAGGTATTTCTTCATGCATATGCTGTTCGCAACTTCAATTTAAATACTTTAACCTTCGCCTATAGCTTTAACGAATCGTGTGATGATGACCATACAGGCTCTTCACCTGTAGCTACGCGTAGTCTGTTAAATGCCTTGCCGATTATGATGGTAAACTCAGGCAATAGCACGACCAACGCCGTAATGGAGCTGATCGGCAATGGCAGCGCACCTTTAGGAAGAACCAGAATAAACAATATGCTGGACAATGATTTCGGTATATCCGATAAAACCAAAGTCAACCACAAGTTAGGCTGCGGTGGTCCTGATAACAATCCTGCCAATACCGCAACGGCTAAGGATTTTGCCAGATTCTATGACAGGATAATGAACTGGAACTACCTTTCAGACCCGCAAAGGACGACATTCAGTAACCTGATGATCAACGAAACTTCAGGTGGTCTGTCAGGGATGCTACAAACGGAGGTAGATAACCTGATAGCGAGCAACAATCTGGATAACCTGACCTCAGATCAGATCCAGGATTTCAAAGATCAGATCCGTTTGGTACACAAGGCTGGTAACATCGGTACTGCTTATGTTTCTAATGCAGGTTGGATATCTCTGCCTTTTAAAGATAGCGGCACGGGTAACATCATCAACAAGGAGTATTCTTATTGCATCTTTTATGATCAGGTAACCGACTTCACCAGCGGGGCACGTTTAACGACTGTAGAACTTCTTAGAAACGAGCTTTTGGCGGCATTGGAAACCTGGAATACCAAAAGCATCTTCGCGCTGGCTAAAGCATCTTATACTACGGAAAAGGTAGGGGAATTAATTACTCCGGAGATAGGCACTACCTATGACGCCGTCAGCATCGTTTCTGTAGGCAATACTCAGGCGGTAACGGCGATCAGAGATGCCAATGGGAGACTAAAACTGATCTCTTGGTCAGTGGCTTATGATGGTACTACCATTTCGAGACAAAAGAGTTATACCACAAGCTCTTACATAACCGCAGTAAAAGCAGTAACGCTATCCAACGGACGTTTGGTAACTGCTGCCCGATTGACTAATGGCAATCTTCAAATAAGATATTGGAGAGTAGACAATAGCGGTACCTTCACCTTAAAGGATACAGAGTATGCAGGTGAAGTGGGTGACATAGACCTGGTTAAAATAACTCAAAGCAGAGTTGCTACGCCAGTAAGTACAGCAGGAAGAGACATGAAAGTGATCATCTGGGATGTTGAGCTAACCGAGCAGATCAGCAGAGAAGGGGATGGTACCATTGCCAATGCCGATATCGTAGCAGGAGCAGCAGTACTTAGCTCCATGAGATTAGTTACCGCTACTAAAAATAACGTTACGGGTAATCTTGAAGTACAGTATTGGGGCGTAAGCTACTCAGGTGGTCTTACACTTAAGTCTACAGGATCGGCAGGTGCTATTGATGATGTTTCTATTGCAGGGTTGTCATACACTCAATTTGTTACCAATGTTAAGCAAAGTAATTCACTGCAAAAATCTATTGTATGGGAGATCTGCTTAGACGGCTCTTTAACCAGAAAAGGTGATGACGGATATGTGGGGATCAGGGATATTGCCAGCGAGCAGCTAAAAATTGGTCAGCGACAAGTAGTGGTGGCAAAGGACAATAACAATAACTTCAATATGTCTGTCTGGGATGTTGGCTCTGAGGGCAGAATTATGCGTACGGGAACTTATGTAAGTGAAAATATCGGTCAGGCAGAAGTGGCTGTAATGAATAGCTCTACCCAACTGGTAATCACTGCATACACCACCAGCTCGGATTATTTGAAACTCAGAACATGGTCTATGAATGATCTGATCGTGATCAACCTGAGTATGGCGAATATGCCTAATGAAGATAATGGTACTTCACCAGTTGAGTTTACGGATATTGAAGTGCTGGACGATCAGCAAATGTCTGTAAACAGCCATTCACCGATAGGTTCAGGTGCTTTGGTAGAAGCTACAGCTCTACAGCAAAACTATCCTAATCCATTTAAAGAAGTAACCACTATTGACTTCTCTCTTAAAACACGTAGTGAGGTGAAGTTAACGGTGATGGATTTCAAAGGAAACGAAGTACTCACGCTGGTAAGTGAAGAAAAGGATGCGGGCAAGCACAGCATTAAACTTTCAGGGCAGGAGTTGCCACAAGGTATATACTTCTACAGGTTAGAAGCAGGCGGTGAGTCCGTAATCAAAAAAATGATCCATAAGTAGTAGTTTGATCATGTTAGTTGGTAGCAGCCATTCTTAAGAGTGGCTGCTTTTTATATTGATAAGAGTTTACTCTGTTTTCCTGATCACCAATTACCACTCACCGGTTACCAAAGCTAAGCCTTCTTCACAAACTCAGACTTCAAAGCCATAGAACCAAAGCCATCAATTTTACAATCAATGTTATGATCACCATCAACAAGTCTGATATTCTTCACTTTAGTACCAGCCTTTATAGGTTGGGGAGAGCCTTTTACCGGTAAGTTTTTAATAACCACAACAGAGTCACCATCTTGAAGACGGTTACCGTTAGAATCCTTTACTACAAGACCGGTTTCTTCCTCTGCAACCTCTTCGTTAGGGTTCCACTCATGATTACATTCCGGGCAGATCATCAATAAGTCCATAGGGTAGGCGAATTGTGAACCACATTTGGGGCAAGGTTTAATTTCTGACATAATAAATGTTTTTAAGCTTAAAAGCCGCAAATTTACTCATTTATCCGCATTATTTCACCATTTGACCAGTCTTATGCTATAAAACCTTAAAAATACCCAAGGTTGGGTATTGACGCCCTCTATCATTACGTATAGTTTAGCAGCTTATACTATGCCAATACCGTTTAAAAACATGTAATGTAAAACCAAATGTTCAATTTTAATAAAAACTGTCTAGCCTTGACTTAGTCACACAAGGCTCAAATACAACTAAATTACTTTATACATCAACCTTCAGACTACTTTACCATAATATGAAAACCCCCTATTTATTGTTTTTTACCCTGTCATTACTCCTTATCTCAACTAATTTACTCTCGCAAAATGCATTTTATGAGGCCCAATATTTAGCCATGCTGGATGTTGATAAAATAAAAAGCATTAAGGATTCTTTAAACCTCACCGACATGGAGAAAAATGAAATAGACAGTTTAGAGTTATTTTTAAAAAAGCCTTTCGACCGAAAGGTGCACCCAATTAATCTCGATATTATCCGCAATGTTGTTAATAATTACAATAGTTATGTAGAGGTATACAATGCTAGCTTGGCCTTAACTAATGGAAAAAATACAGAAAACCTGGCTCTGACGCTAATCCCGAGTTTACTAGCGGGCAATTTTTCACTCACCGATACTGCACAAAGCAATATCCTGGATGGGATTACAAAATACTATGCTGAAGAATTTAAAAAGGCACAGACAATAACTTACATGAAAGCGTTTGAAGCTACTGCCGGGCAGATAGGAGAATTAAGAATATTGTTCCCTGAATCATACAAGAAGCTTCAGAGGGCTGATCCTTCTAAATTTCCCGATCTCGGCAATGAATATAAAGAGATCTTTAACGAGGATTTGAAAAATATATGGCCAAATTTACTAACCTATGTAGAAGGTTTTCCGGAAGAGGCATTGCCTGACTATCAACTCACATTACTCAAGGGTAAAAATTTAACTCAAATTAAAAGGCATTCTTTCTATTATCCTGCAGTGATTTCTTCTGAAATGATCGCTAAACTCATTGAAAACCAACACCCGGTTGAGGTATTGAATTACATAGACGACAAATACTATAGTGAAGATAGTTTAAGCTCAAAGTCGGCTGGAAATACTATAGCAAAGGTTATCCATGGCATAAACCTTCTGCAATCTAACCTCAGGGACACAGCGCAGGTAATTAACAGCGGGTTTTCCAACGTTTGGATTAGCCTTGAGCAACTGAAGCAGCTAAACACGGAAAAAGAAATTGAGCTTTTCTTTGCACTTCTTTATCAGCAAGACAATATATATTTTGACCATTTGTTCAAAGACATTGATATTGATATAACCAAAATAGAAGATCAAAGAAAAATTATTAAGGACAAAATCAGCCCTTTAATAAGCCTTTTAAATACCATTCAGCAGGCGGGGAAAAGCTATGAGAAGAAAGAAATTCCTGAGGTTTTAGAGAAATACCTTCAGGCAAATATTGATTTGATCATCAAATTGAAATTTAATGAAGATGATGCCGATTTGACAAAATATGTAAAAATTGCCCAACATTTAGTACATGTTTATAGTGGTATTAAGAACGCCGACTATAGCAATACAGCATATTATGCACTCCGTATTCTTGATGATTTACTAGAAGCCAATGAAAACTACCAGGCAACGATATACAAAATTGAGGAGTATGGAAGTTTCATGTCAGAAGTTATTAATGCAGAAAATTCGGATGAAGTAAAGGAAATCATTACCAAATTTGCCTCCCAGCCATCAAGCTACATTTTGAAAAGAACTTACAGGCATACTTTTTCTGTTACCGGCCAGCCAGGATATTTTGTCTCCGCTGAAAAGTTGAGGCATCAGGATGATTGGAGCTTTGTTTCAGGAATTACCTTGCCGATAGGGCTTGAATATACATTTAAACCCAAACCTGATTTAAACCATACCCGAGGTTCCATCGGTTTGTTTTTTCAATTGACTGATCTCGGTGCCATACTAAATTTCAGACTTGATGATGACACTTCCGAGCTTCCTGACCAAGTTACGTTCAAGCAGGTGTTTTCACCCGGGGCATCCATCAATTATGGTTTTAAAAACTCACCTTTGACATTAGCTGTAGGGTATCAGTACACTCCCGAACTGAGGGAAATCTCACTGCAGGATGGGAGTGAGAAGTTCGTCAATGGTGATAGGTTATTTTTAAGGTTGGCATGGGATATTCCTTTGATCAATATTGCAAACAGTAAATCAATGTAAATTATGGCTAGGATCATTTTTGTATTATTAATAGCAACCGGTTTTGGCTGTGTTAGTAACCACATACAATATGGTAATTATAATATGGACAAGAATGCAAGGTATGAGGTGGTAAAAGATGAAGAGCCATTTAGATATATATGCCATCTGGTTGTACATAGGCGCTGGGGAGGTCCTTTTCCTTCCACTGGGTTTTTAGTATCAGATAACGTAATTCTGACAGCAGGCCATTCTGTAGGTGAATACAGAAAGATATTTCCTAATAGAATTCAATCTGTTGAAATAAAACTTTTCGAATATTTCAAAGATACTACAGACTATAGATGTGCACTATCTGTTAAGTTAGACAGATCAGAGATTGAGCAGATAGAGAGCCACAGTCAGTTTAAAGGGAAAAAGAGTAGACTTTTTGATTATGGGTATATAAAGCTAAAAACCGATATACTTGGAAAGGTGGCTGGGGGCCATTTTGACCTGGCAGAATATGAAAGTACCGGTTCAGCATCAGATGATGTGTTTATAACGGGCTACCCGGCTGACTTACAAGCTATCAAAGAGGGATCACTTTGGAATAAAGGGTCAAAAAAGGAGTGTGTTACTACATCTGAAAATTACCTGACCTATGGAATCTATACCCATAAAGGAGACAGTGGTGCCCCAGTATGGATGAAGGTTAATGACAAATATTATGTTGTTGGGATACACAATACCGGTTATAAAACCTGTAATGGAGGTACTAAAGTTACCGAAGATGTGATTGATTATGTTAAGGGAATAATTGCTGAGAAAGAAAAAATTGTAGCTAATGAATGTGAAAAATTAGTTATCGAGGATGAGGACTAGTTATTAAGCTATTTAAAAACCTCACCCTATATACCTGCATGGCATTTGCCCTAGCCAGTTGTATATTTATGGTTAACATAAGCGCCGGCAAGGGTATCATAGCCAGGTATAAGTTGAAGCCAGCTTGGTAATATCGAAAAAGTCGCGATACTCAAGCTGGAAGGTGCGCCAGTCAAACTGATGAATGCCACCGGGCAGAAGTACTTTTTGGTTTTTCCAACCGCTCATTACTTTAAACAACTTCGTTGCGATGCTTCTGACTAGAAAATGTAGAGTATATAAAATCACTCCTTATAATCATTTACATCTATACCATACATATCAGCAATTTCAAATAGCATCTTTATTAACCGCTCTTGTTATTACCTGATTTTATGTAAAGAGAAAAATAATGATCAATTGGCAGTAGGCAAAGCGACTCATACCTGATAAAATTTAGAGCGCTACCTGGTCAGTATCAATCCCAGAAAAAGCGCATAGCTTCCTACTTTAATCTTCATCTGCTCACCACAAGAAATCAACGATAGCCTTGTGTCTGATTAGGAAATATGCCGAGCACGTTTATCTTCCTGTCTTGGCCTGGTCTTTATCCAGAAGAGAGATGCTTGAACCACTGTCTAATATGAAAGTGGCTTCCTTACCATTAACGAAAAGGCTGGTAAAGACTATTTTGTTCTTTATTATGTTCGATCATCAGGTTTTCCGACTGGCCAGGCAATTGTGCACTTGTGAAAACTGCCACAACAAAAAACTATGAAGAACCGCCAAATCATGGCTTCTTTCCTACAATTTTGAAAGAAATATAACAAAATGCACCTCCCTCTGCCGTTTTATAAAGGTCATTAACCACTTGCTGCATTTCATGCTTTGATATAATGTTTCCCGCAACAGCCTCTTCAGCTATACCTTTGATCATAGCAGTAAACGTATGTTTGATAAAGCTATCTACTAGTTCTCCACTACTTATTGCACCGATTACTTCTATCTTCGGCCATCTGACTTCAGCTTCTAATTAGCCAGGTACCCATCATTAAAGTATCTACTCAAAAACACCTCCGCATTCTCATAAGCAATCTTTTGCTTGATATCCGTAGGAGAGAGGCCATACATCATCTCCTTTAGCTTCGAAGGTTCTACCGTTGTGAGCTTATCGTTTTTATATAGCTTGAGGGGTTTTGGGGTGTTGAGGAATTTACCAATATCATCAATCAGTTTATGGAAGTCGCCGACTTTAGGGTAGCAGTTAAACGGGTCCATGATGCCATCGTAGTCGCTGCCAAGGGCCATAATGTCCCAGGCTGACACATCGCCTACAGCCAAAACGACCTGGAAAATGTTGCTTAGTACCAGTTGACAATAGAGGTCTGCAAGCTCTTGCTGGGCGCGGTAGGCCTTTTTGCCACCTTTGGCTATACATTTTTTTAGCTTCTTGAGCTGCTTTTTCGTTTTGCCACCCGGTGTACGTCCCTCATGTACTACCAGACCTATGATGCCCTCTGAAGCATGAATAGCCCTGATATCTTCATTGCTCAGGTTTATAGACCAACGACTCAGATAAGTGTCTTTATCCAGACCGTAAGTGTCCATTCGGCTGATAGCATTATGTTCATAACCATTGACCGCCGCATGGCTGGCAATGATAGGGATATGATCGCCCGCTGCCTTTTTATCGGCCACATATTGGTAATACTCGCCACGAGCTTTCATGCTCAGGTGCTTCACATCAATCAGCACCCTACGGCCCAGGGTACGGTCCAGCAGCATGTCTATGGCCAGCCATCCGGCTTCTGTAATACCATGGTTCATGCCTATGGTTTGGTATAGCAGGTCGTCCATACCCGGTATAAGACCATGGCCTGCGCCATAACTTTTAGCATGTCCCGCCAGCAAGTTGTTGTACATATGTACCAGCGTTACAAATAAAGGCGTATGCTCAAAGTTAAGCTGAGGGTCAGGGCCAACACCTTTTAAATGCTTAATATTAGTCTTTAAGGATTCCTTAAAAGTATCCTTATCGGTGTCTGAAAGGTATTGATATGCTGTGTTAAACCACGAACCCTTGGTGATTGAGGTGAGTGCATGGCCACCTTCTACACTGATGATCATCGCCAGCTGGTTATCAGATGCGCGTACCTGAAGGTATTCATTGTAATCATTGACAATTTTATAGGTGAAGCCCCACGGACCAGGTATAGTCTGCTTGGTTTTAAGGTAACTATACTCGCCAAGGGCAGGGTCATTGAAGTAGTCGATGCCCTGATTGTTATTAACCCGGTCTATAACTTTCTGTACCTTGGCCAGGGGGAAGCCTGTAAGCGCAGCACCTAATGGGGCTATATCGTCATTGCCTAGAAATAGCTTGAGTAAAAATTTTCGAATACGACCCCGCTTTTCGGTGCTTCGCACAAACCAGCCACGCTCAGTAGGGTGCAAGGCACATATGCTCAACGACAGGTTGCCCTTTACCCATTCTCTCATTTGGGCCTGGGAGTCGCGGGCCGTTTCCGTAATTACACCCCTGATCAGGCCGTTAAGCTTAAAGTAATTCTCCGCATCAGCCTCCATGCCATCCCACAAGTCCACATCATCACGATAGGTGTCATTGTTATAAGGTTTCATACTAGGGTGGTTGTGCAGGTCTATAATGCGAAACATGGTTATTCAAGGTTAATTTGCGTTGAATATAATCATTTAGTCCTTTGGATGGTATGGATTGGGGTAGACTTTTGTGAAAAGTGGTGATCGGTAAACGGTGGTCAGTAAACAGTAATCAGTAATCGGTAGACTTTCTTCAGGGTAATGGTGATCGGTTAAGGTTTCGTCATTGCACGGAGAGACGAAGGAACGACAAAGCAATCCCCTTGTTCTGGGCAACACTGATTCCATACACTGCATTAATTAAGGAGATCACTTCGTCATGCTTCCTCGTGATGACGGCACAGTTTGAGGTTTGAAGTTGGAAGTCGGAAGATCGAAGACCGAAGTTATTGGTGAATGGTGACCGGTGATCAGTGAGCGGTAATCGGTAGACTTTCTTCATGGTAATGGTGATCGGTTAAGGTTTCGTCATTGCGCGGAGAGACGTAGGAACGACAAAGCAATCCCCTTGTTCTGGGCAACTACTGATTCCATACACTGCATTAATTAAGGAGATCACTTCGTCATGCTTCCTCGTGATGACGGCATGGTTTGAAGTTTGAAGTTTGAAGTCGGAAGATCGATGTTATTGGTGAATGGTGACCGGTAACCAGTAATCGGTAAATGGTTAGGGGTATTTTTTTACACCGATTACTGATTACCTCTTACCGAATACCGAATACCGAACTCAGTTCCGTCCCGCATTCACCTCATCCCAATATCCAACCCACTGGCTGCGGATATCTTCTCCGGACAGGGGAGTGAAGTAGGATGGTGATACCAAAGGGACGGCGCGCTCTACTTTAATGAGTACAATATGTCTGATGCTATGTGCTGCTGTGTGCCTCCTTGTTTATAGTAAGTTAAAATGCTTTTGAACAATTCACCTTCCGAGAGCACATCTGCATGCCCTTTGAAGCGGAAGCCTTTTCTGGTGAAAATATCTACCACGTTGATTTCGATGGCGGAATTGTACAGGAGGTTTTCTATGGTATTAGGTGAGTGGATGTCGGCAAATACCAGATGGTTATCGTCCCAAGCCCTTACAGTTCCATTTGGGGAGAGGTTTGGAGTTCCGTCGGGGCATACCGCGGCTATGAAGGCCAGCTTTTCTTCATTGACGAACTCACGTATTGTTTTCGTTAATACTGACATGGTAGAGAATTAGTTATAAGCTTTACTGTTCCGGCTACCACTATACACACTCAGCCATTCAATATTTCATAGCACGGAGAACAATGTACAGCCTACTTCAATGGATGAAGCGGACAGTCGCAGTAAGCCTGTATCCGCTTTGCAGTAGGCGACTCCTTTTCGATATCTTCTGTTGCTTTACTTATAGATGCAGCCGGAGTATCAGTGACCTTGTCAGTGGATTTTACCCTTATGAAAATCAGTAGTTTAAGTGTTTTCATTTGCTACTTATTATGTAGTAACACTACATTAAATGTAACAATATGCAAATAGATTTTATACTAAAATTTTTGAACTCAGATGGCCTTATTCAGAGATGATTTTACACCACCTCAGTGACCAGCCCCATTAGAAGAGACTGCTAACCAAAACAGACAGCGGCACTGGCTAAGTATAATCACCACCAGGCCTGGAAAAACACAAGTGCTCCACACCTAGGTGCTCAGCCGAGTATCAATAGATTGAACTTTTAGCCCAATAGCCCCAAAAATGGCCGTATTATATGTAGATTTGAACGTTTAAAATGCAGTGACTATGAAATTTCCGAAACCAGGCGAGCCCGTAAGGGGTTCAAAGACAGGCCAACCCGTAATGGCATTATTAGATTTATTAGGGAGAAGCTGGGCTATGGGGGTTATCTGGTATCTGAAAGAAGGACCCAGTACGTTTAGAAAACTACAGGAGCATTGCGAAACCATTTCACCCACCACGCTCAATGTTAGGATAAAAGAACTGACCCATGCCGGTGTAATAGAGAGAACGATTGATGGCTATGCGCTGACCTCAAGAGGAGAGGAGCTTTTTGAGTTGCTTAGTCCGCTAGGAGCCTGGGCCAGAAAATGGGCAAAGGAAATGAACACCAAAGACGAACCGACCAAATAAACCGTTACGTCACTGCGACGAGGAACAAGGAAGCAGTCCCCCCATTACGGAGAACAAACCGAATACCAACCACTACTTACTGATTACTCAAACGAGTGATTTCCTGTTCAGACAAGCCTGTATATTTAGCAATGACCTTGATAGGTTGATTATCCTCTAACATTCTAGTAGCCATTTCAATAGCTTTCTTCTTCTCAATTCCGGCAATCTCCTTCTTCAGCTCGTCAATCTGCTTAAAAGACAGGTCGTAGGTCGTTTCCTTCTCAATCTTCTCCAGCATGCCCGAGTCTACAAAGCTGTAGTATTTCTCTTCTGTAATGATAAGGTGATCAATCACCGGCACATTGACGAACTTGCCAATAGCCAGCATCTTATCTGTAACTTCTATATCACTTTTGGTAGGCTTTAGCTCACCACTCGGGTGGTTGTGCACCATTATGATCTGAACGGCCCGCTTCTGCAAAGCAAAACTAAACACCTCCATTGGCTCCACCAGCGTCTGGTTAACGGTACCCAGACTGATCAGCTCAATTAGCAATATCTGGTTGTTGCTCGCCAGGCAAACCACCCAGAAGTGTTCCTTATTCCGGTCAATTTTGTTTTCACGCAGCAGTACCTGCTGCATTACTTTATACAGGTCCTCAGAGTTGAGTACCTTGATCTTTTGCTCTTGAGATAGTCGGACATTCATAGGCTGCTAAAATAGTATCTTTTTAAGTGGAATGGGAGGGGATGGGGGAATTTTTGGGGTTAGGGTGGTTCGGAGTGAAAAATGCCTAAGGTTGGGTATTGACATATATGAATGCCTGCGCGAGATTTAATCTGTGTTTTGCATAGCATACGGAAAATATATAGCGCAGTTGGGAAAATTTTGCAGGTTAATCTCTAATTGAATCGATATATTTAGGTGTGTTGATAACTTTATAGCTTTATTCATATGTCATGTGTGTCCAGTTAAAAGATACACTTGCGATAATACTAACTATAAAGGAAGTTGGGCAAACTTTACAGACATCGATGAAGTTAGTTAAATGCAAATTAGGTGCATATTGATAATTGGTGGAGAGAACAAATAATATGAAGCAGGTAATTGATCCTAAGGACATTCATACAGCTATTGATACATGGAGTGGCTTTGTATATCAGGGAAAAGTTGCGTTATACCATGTGTTAACATTACTTATTGAAAACCCTGATAATGAAAGCTTTTTACAGCTAGATTCACTAGAGGACTTTGCAATCGTAAATGAAGATATTACACCGATATCTTTACATCAGGTTAAAGCGGTCAATAGTAAATACTACTCTTCTTTTAAAAAAGCTTTTATAAAGTTAGAAAAAAGAAAAAACGAGTACCCTTGTGATCGAGCCTATTTTCACTTGGCAATTGAAAATGAAAAATCTGCTAATGATATAAATAAGAAGCATCCAAACTTAGAGCTATATATGTATCGCGACAATAATTACTATTGTTCGCTTAATGATATTAATGAGAAATTAGAGGCGCTAATCAGATCGTATCTTGTCCAGAAAGAATTTGGACACTTTGTTGGGAATACTGCAATCATTAGAAGTAAGCTGGAAAAGAAATTATTTGATCATGTTATTTTAGTACATTCTAGCAATCACAATAAGGTTTCCATCAGTAAAGGTGCGTATTATCAAATAATTAAAATTTCGGATTTCAGAACAATTTTAGAAGAAGATCCATCCATGGGCTTGAATGAAGACTATTATTCATTTCTCACAAAAGAACTATTAAATCGTTATTACAATGAATTTTGTTTTGAGTTAGAAGAGGGGGCAATTGTCAAAGACTCAGATAAAGAGAAACTCGATGGGTACATAAAGCAAATCAATGTGCTAAGTGACAAAGGCCTTATAACATTTATTAAATCAATACTTCCACATAGAAAGGTTAAATATGAAAGTATAACGGACTTTAAAGATCATAACATTCAAAAAAATGAATTTAAACTTGCCTATTTGAAAAGTTTACATCATTTGGTAGTATCTAAAACAGGTATTGTTGATGGTTTAATCTGGAATGATAGTGATAATAAGCAATATAGAGCAACAGCAATTAATGAGGGGGAAAGTAGCCTAGAAGAGATTTGTAAGGATATTTATAATAATGTTATTAATACTGACTTAGGCACATTGTACCAAACGGATTTTCTAATTACCTCTGATTTGGAAGGAAGTATTGAAACAACCATAAATAAGCAGTTTAGTGTTGAGGGAAAAGAGGATAGAAATAATGTAAATAAATGGTCAAATATTCACCTAATAAAAAGAGAAGTCGCAAAAGCCAAAATAAATGGTTGATATAGTTGATAAGATATTCGCTCATCAGGGATTTTCAAAAGCGAAAGAAGAGCTAACTTTCGGCTCGCTGTATTACTCTTCTGTTACAGACAGTGGTATTGGAAAATCCTACTATTGGATAGTTGTATTAGTTGAAAACATTGATGAGATATTAAAAAAGCAAGATCAATGGTTTGCGGAATGTAAACAAAAGTTCAATTTTTCCGATTTTGATAAAAACACCTCTATGCTTGTCCTTAATAACTATTCTGAAGATTTTGAGACATGGAAGAAAAAGGTTTATAAGATTGAAGAAGATCCTTATCAATTTAAAAAATACGTATTGAGATTCACCGATGAAGTTAAATCAGAATTAAAACGTAAAAGTAAGGATGGAGAAGTAACGGAGCTAATTAAGCTAATAAATGATGAAGAAACTTTTAAATTATACAAGCAAAACCATAAGTTAACTGAATATTCCTGGTACAATTTATTATATGGTCTAGCGACTAAATTGCCTTTTCTCAATTTAGAAGCCATAAAAGTTACCGATTTGGAAAACCTTTTTGAAGAGACTAAAAAAAAGATAGAAGAACAGGGGCTATTAAATGATTATCAGGAATTAGAATCAAAGTTTACTGAAGAGATTATGGCAAACATTGATAGTATCGAACTTGAAAAATTGCTAACAATACTAAAGCCATTAAATAATGAACAGTGATACTTCCATTAAAATAAAAAAGCTAATTATAAAGAACTTCAAAGTTTATAAATCTCAAAACTTTGATTTCACTAATGTCCCTTTATTAGTTTTTGACGGTGCTAATGGGTTTGGTAAAACAACAATCTTTGATGCTATTGAATTATTGCTCACCGGAAGAATTAGACGTTATGAATATATAAAAAGTAGACTCATAGACGGTAGAGAAAAACGAACCGAAAACCCTTTCTATTGTACAGAAGGAGATGGTGATCCTATTGAAATTAGGGCATCATTCGAAGTTAGTGGTAATGAAGTTGTTTTAGCAAGAAGGAGTCCAGGTAAAGAAAATTTAGGGGCTGATATTGACTTTAGTTTATTCACATTACATTCCCCAGAGACAATTGATTCTTTGCTTGGTGACAATAATAAAAAATCAGAAAATGTACTTAAGGAATTACTTGGAGATAATTACAAAAATGATTTTGAATTTCTTCATTATATAGAACAAGAAGATAGTTTATATCTACTGAAAAAAAGTGAAAGAGATAAGAAGGAAAGCATCGCATATTTATTTAATACATCACGGTTTCAGGATGAAATAGAAAAATACAAAAGGGTTAAATCAACAATAAATGAGTTTCTAAAAAAAGTTAAAGAAGAAATTCGTGTTCTTAAAGAAGAAGTAAGTAAGGTGCAAGAATCTTTGCTTACCCAAAATGAAAGTCAATATGTACGCCTTTTTTCAGAGAAAAACTTTGAATGGGATTCAGAGGTAATCAAGTTTGATGAAAATAAGTATTTCACTTGGCTGTCTTCTGAAAATGGGGTATTACCACAATTAAACAAATTGTTGAGATATAGAGGAGATTTCTTGCAGGCAAAAGTTAATAGAAAAATAGATCGACTGTTAATCAATAGAAATGAGCTACAATCTTTCTGTGACTATTACTTTTTCATTGATAAAACTGAGCTTTTAGAAAACGAAAAAAGGGTATATGATTATATTCGAGTTATAAAGGAATTACATAAGGACTTCGATATTGAAAATATAGAAAATGGAGAGTATGACGTCCCTCAATTTTTGAAAGAAGTAACAGATAATTCAGAATTGTTCAGAAACTATGAGAACAACCTTAATTTGGTAAAACGAGCTATACTCAACTCTAATTCTTCATCAAAAGTTCTTAACAAGTTAATAAGTACAAGAGAAAATTTAATTAAGCATCAAACAGAGTTCCATAATGAAATAGAAGAAAATGGAATATGTCAACTTTGTGGTCAGCACTGGGAAACAAAGGAGGCATTAATTCAGGGAATCGACGACCAAACTAAAATTATTAAGGAATTAAATGATGAACTAAATGCTAGTTTATCAACAAAAATAGACGTATTCAAAGAAGTTGTCTTTCCTGAGTTTATTGAAAGTATTGAAGCTCTTACTGTTGAATATTTATATGAACCAGAATATTTCAGGGACGATTTTTTCAGGAGAAATCTGCAAAGAGTCCTAAAATTGAGAAGGAGAGAATTGGAAGAACTGAATATAGATTATGAGAGTTATTTGTCGAAAGAAACAATATTTAAGGAAGAGAGATTAGAGGAATTTGTTGAAATGTTAACATATAAAAAACGAGGGATTGACGAGGAGAATATTGAACCTTCTTTTGATGATCTCTTTATAACCTACTTTGAAGAGAATGAGGATGAGCTAAATGAATTCGATGCAGATTTAATTGAAGAAAAAACTAAATATATTAAATGGCAATATTCAATCTTTCAAAATAACACAATAAAAGATAAAACTGAACTTATAGATAGAACCTTAGTTAAGCAGACAAAGCTAGAAGAATCATTAAGTAAAGTGACAGGCATTGTTGGTATTCAAGAAGATTCTCTAAAAAAATATAATGCTAAAATAATCAGCGATATTGAATTACTATTTCATATCTATTCAGGCCGAATTGTACAAGACTTTCAGGGTGGTTTGGGGTTATTTATTATTAATAAAAATGACAAAATTAAGTTTGTGACTTCACCAGAAAAAACTTATGATGCGGTCTTTTCAATGAGCAATGGTCAACTTTCTGCACTTGTTATAGCGTTTACTCTGGCTCTAAACAAGAAATATTCAAATTCTAATCTGCTGTTCATAGATGATCCCGTTCAGTCTATGGATGATATGAATACCTCTGGCTTTGTTGAGGTTTTGCGAAATGATTTTAACGATAGACAAATATTTATTTCAACTCATGAAATAGAGATGTCAACCTATATCCGATATAAATTTGAAAAGTTTAATTTATCAACCAAAAGATACAATGTGGGATCATTGATAAATAGCTAAATACGATAAACAAATCCTTTGAGAAAAAAATTAAATTTAAACCTGTCCTAAAGAAGGGAAGTCTTCACACCAACATCAACCCATGCTTTCTGCATTTGGCAGATAATAACGGATACCATATCCTCTGATTTTCATACTTTGCGACGAAATTCGTTCAAGCCGGAAAAAATACGGCAAACATTTACGTATTTTACAGTAGACCATTAAATCTTGTTAATTATAACCCGTTTATGGCCAAACAGAATAAATTTGGAACATTCGGAGGCGTATTCGTTCCATCTATACTTACCATTTTAGGAGTAATTATGTACCTCAGGCTTCCCATGATCATTGGTGAAGCTGGATTATGGGCAACCATAGGTATTATCGTAATTGCCCACATCATTTCGGTTACAACGGGGCTCAGCGTTTCTGCCATTGCCACTGATAAGAAGGTGGAAGCGGGAGGTACTTATTATATGATCTCAAGAAGCCTGGGGCTGCCCATTGGGGGTACACTCGGTATTGCTCTTTTCGTTGGGTTATCCTTCAGCGTCAGTTTATATCTTATCGGTTTTTCAGAAAGCTTTCTGAACTATTGGGGGTTTGATAGCAACATCAATAACATAAGGCTTACTGGTACCCTGGTGCTGGTAGCCGTTACCACGGTGACCTTCATCAGTACATCCTTAGCCATAAAAACGCAGTACTTCATCATGGCAGCCATTGTGCTTTCACTGCTATCCATTTTTTTCGGCTCCCATAATTTTACCCCGGAAGCGCCCTTGTTTTCCAACCCTTCGTCGACGGTTCCTGTCATGGTGCTTTTCGGTATTTTCTTCCCGGCAGTTACCGGTTTTGAGGCTGGGGTTTCCATGTCAGGTGACCTGAAAAATGCTAAAAAGTCTATACCCAGTGGCTCTATTATGGCTATTGTGGTAGGTTTTCTGGTGTACATAGGCCTTGCTTTTTTCTTTGCCTATACCGTAAGTGGCGATAAGCTTGCCAATGATCCTCAGGTATTGCTCAATATTTCATGGATTCCTGAGCTGGTTATAGCCGGTATATGGGGAGCAACACTTTCCTCCGCTTTGGGGAGTATTTTAGGGGCTCCGCGGATATTACAAGCCACAGCGGTGGATAGAATTACTCCAAGACTATTTTCTAAAGGGTACGGCCCAACCAATGAGCCACGCAATGCCTTGCTACTGACATTTGTTATCGCAGAAGCTGGTATTTTGATCGGAGAACTTGACGTAATCGCCAGGGTGGTCTCTATCTTTTTTATCACCACCTATGGATTCCTGAATATCAGCGCAACCTTTGAAAGATGGACCAGTGCTGATTTCCGCCCGGAATTCAAAGTGCCCGGCTGGATAAGCATATTGGGGGCTGCAGCCTGTATTTTAGTCATGATCAAGCTGGATTTTGTGGCCATGCTTGTGGCTATAATGGTGCTGGGTTTGCTTTTCTTATACCTCAAAAGGCGAGAACTCACTTTGGAGTCTGGAGACGCCTGGAGTGGGGTATGGGCCTCTCTGGTCAAAACCGGGATCACTAACCTGAAAAGGGATAAACTTCATAAAAGGAACTGGAGACCCAATACCATCATGTTTAGCGGAAGCCCTGATATGCGGGAGTATATGGTAGAAGTCGGTAAGGCTATTTCCGGAAAGCTGGGCATTCTATCCGCTTTTGAGCTGGTAAAAAGTGAAGAGAGACTACTTGCCAAAACTGAGTCTAACCTGCATGAAGAGAAAGAGTCGGCAGGGTATTTTCAACATAAGCTTTACTGCAGAGATATCTATGACGGTATGGACCAGATCAGCCGGGTGTATGGTTTCTCCGGTATAGAGCCCAACACCATTTTGATGGGGTGGAGCAAAAAGCCGAAAAACAGGGAGAAGTTTATAGAACTTGCAGAGAGCTTTGATCAAAATAACTACAATTCGATTTTTCTGAATTATGATTCGGAAAAGAAGTTTGGTGAGCACCAGCATATTGATATTTGGTGGAGTGGAGCAGGCAGAAACCTCACGCTGGCCATCAACCTGCTGCGTCATATCAACAACTCCTCTATTTGGAATAGGGCCAAGGTGAGGGTGCTTGTTATTAATCCTATCAATGAGGAAGCTGAAAGCGTTTATAAATCTACTTTGGCCATACTGAATGATTTTAGAGTAGAGGCAGAAGTCCGGGTGGTCAATAATGGTGTTAACCCTATCTCCGAAAGAGAAATTATTGAGACGGAATCAAAAGACGCAGACCTATGCATCATAGGTATCCCGAATCAAAGATTCCGACAAATGGATAAGTATTATGATCAGCTTAATGGTATACTTGAAGTAACCGGCACAGCATTGATCATCAATGCCTCAGATGATTTTGCAGAAATGGAAGTGATTGCACCGGCTAAGGCAAAATCTAAAATCGAGGGTTTGGAAGAAGCCAATTACGTGCTTCCTGACCTGGAAGATTCACCACACCCTGAAGTGGTCAAAGAGATTCAAAAGATTGACTATCACGGCCAAAAACTGGTTAAGGCTCTGCACAGAAAGTTGTTTCAGCCCATTATTAGCGACAGGCTGATTTTAATCAAAGAGTTGGAGTCCCGAATAGGTGCCATTAAGAAGGAGCTGGCTGATATTGAAAGCATCCCGGACACGTATCGCAGAAAAAAGCAGATTGATAAACTTAAAAATGAAGTTTTCTTTAAGGTCAACGCCCTGCTGGATGAGCAAATCAAGAAAAGTACGCTGCCAGCAGAAACTACGGCACTCACTGATGTTACGGACTGGTATGAGGAGCGATTGGTCAACGACCATAAGCACATGCCTGCTGACCTTATTGTAGAATACTCCAAAGAAGAATTTGCTATACAGCCTGATGATAGTGCTTCACTACGTTTTTATAAAAGGTTAAAACTGATAAAGCATTGGTTTAGTGGCCCGCCTGTAAAGCATCATGTCAATTTTAGAGCGGTGGCAAAATACTACCAGGTCAACAGTAGAATTGTTTATTTTAATCGCTTGCTCAATCAGTTTGGTGACGATGAAAAATCATTTTACCATGACCTGAGGAAAACGATAGGGTCCCTGATCAACACCATAGACCTGGCAGAACAGAAAATATGGCAGCAACTGCCGGATTGGAACGATGAGACTAAAATAAACGAAATTGCAGACTTGTTAAGTGGTGAATCTGTACGCCAGAAAGGGCTACTGAACATCTACGAAGGAAGGTTATTGATTGAGTTCAGGAAAAACCTGCAGTTAATGAGTAATGATCTGGGTAAGATCGATATCAATAGTCGGATCAAAAAGAAATCAAGGCCAGCCAAGTACTATCAGGAGATTAGTCTTAACACCAAAGATTTCAGTGAAGAACGACATTTAAGAATTAAGACCTTGCTCAACATGATCTTGATGGAGTTATCCGTTAACTCTACCAAAAACAGGCTCGAAGAGCTACAGGTCAGGTTCGGAAATGATGTGAGAGATATTGTTGAGAGCAAGTACGTCAAGAACCTGGATGAGCTGATCACCAGTATAGACAAACACAAAAAAGAAACGGACTTACAAAAGGTCCGCTTAAATGATCATTTTGAGGTGGAGCTGCAGGAGACATTCCGTGATAACATGACCAGAATGATTGGCCTCACGGAACATATGCCTGAAGCTATGGAGGTATATTCGTTTAATCAGAACAGCCAGGGAGACCAGGAAACTTTGGCTATTCCGGTTGCGAGGATGGCCGAGTACTATCTGAAATCTCAATATGAGGTGGTTGTAGAAGAGCAGTTCGGCAAACTGATTGAAGCGCTAAAAAGGTCCATGTACTCCGTCAAAGATCTTATAAATCTGGCAGAGTTTAACCTGGAAAATACGGACTCTGAAATTGAAGATAAAGAGCTGCTGGAAGATCTGGTTACGAAAATTGAGAAGGAGAAAACAAGTGTAAATGAGTCGATCCAAGACTACCTTACATTTACTCAAAAGCAATTTGCAGAAGCTTTTGACCCGTTATCTTCTTTAAAAATAGAAGAGAGTGCTAATACTTTTGTCGCGGGGCTACGCAACTATCAGGGTAAGAAAGTACTGACAGGAATAAGTCATGTATCCGACTGGTTTAAAAAGAAGGTGCTCGATATTACCATCAAGCTGTTTTACAGCCGAAGTGAAGGGATACTTATTGCTAAAAAGTTAAACAGGGCGAAAGACCTCACTTCACCGAATAGTAAAATGCTTGACCTGAAGGAGAAAGTATCACCCACGGCGGATATACTCCATTCTCTACCTTCTTACTATGTTACCCTCTTTAATGGCAAATCCAATATCGGAAGAGATTTCTGGATACCACGAACTATTGAGGAGAAAGCCTTTGCTACAGCCTTGAAACGGTACCGTGAAGGTTTCGGAGGTGGAATATTGCTGGTGGGAGACAGAAATTCGGGTAAAACTGCATTTTGCAGACACGTGACCCAACCACTTAAATCAGGTTCGGTTTATACGCTTTTCCCTCCGGTTCAGGGCGATACGTCAGCGCTGGCCTTCTCTCAGGCACTCAGCAAGGCTACACAAATGAATGGTGATGTAAACCAAATTTTAAGTGCCATCCCTCAGGATAGTATCCTGGTTATAGATGACCTTGAACTCTTTTGGGAGAGGCATTCCGATGGATTGGCACTAATACACTTGCTCCAGCAGCTAATCGATGACTATGGCCAACGTATTCTGTTTATTGTAAACATTAATCCTCATGCCTTTAGGGTGATCAATCAGTTGACACGCCTGTCTGACCGGTTTATAGAGATTATAAATTTTGTGCCCTTTGACGCAGAAGATCTTAAAGAGCTAATTATGAAAAGACACCGCTCAAGTGGACTTGGTGTTGGTTTCAATGCTCAGGAAAAAACGCTTAGCGAGGTACAGCTGGCCCGATTATTTGATGCATATTTTAATTATAGTGAGGGTAGTCCGGGTACAGCATTAAATGGCTGGCTGGCTCATATTAAGAAACATCATGCACATAGCCTGATTATTGACAAACCGGACGCCCCATCAACCACCTGTATTAAAGAGCTTAATGAAGACTGGGTTATGCTCCTGACTCAATTTATATTGCATAAGCGCTTAACGGAGGCAAAAATGGCAAGAGTAAGTGGCTGGACAGCTCCAGAAGTTAAAAGTCAGTTGCTGGCTATGCTTCGGGCAGGTATAGTTCAGGAAAAGGCATCGGGAATTTATCATATCAACCCATTCATGCATCCGTTTGTGATAAGAGCGCTTAAAGAAAGGGAGGTTATACGATGAAGTTGAAGTTACGCAGATTATCAGATGGTGTCTCCAGGTTCTTCAGAAAGAACTTAAGGCCTACCCAAACAGTAAGTTCGGAAGACAGCTCAGATACTATTGAATATACGGTTAAGTGTAGACTTAGAAAGGATATCACCATGTCGTCTGCCACGATAAAAGAGATTATTCTTCAAAATCCGTGGAGCACACTAAGCCCTCCGGCGATAACATTCCATACGGATGAGCAAGGTAAATCATCTGTGACAATCACTTTTAAGGTATTAAGCCCCGAGAAGGGCAAACTTGTTGAAAATGAGCTTAGATCAGCCTTGACGGATAGGGAGCAGGAGGAAAGTAACGATTAAAGAAAGGTAAAAGCATTTTTTATGGTCTGTAGATTACAGATCATGACCAATAGGTTATCCCTTGTTTTGAGCTTTAATAACTGGGGCAGTCCATCGTTATAAGGGTTTGAATAGAACCCCATGTTTTAAACCTGTATTCAGTTAAATTTGATCCGTCATACTACTCACTCCTGAAAATCACATCCCTTTCATCATCATGAAAAAAACTGAAGGTGACATAAAAAGGCTCCTTAAGGGGCAGCTTTTTGAATTCTTGTGTTTTTACAACGGAGCCTATAATTTCCCCCATTATTTTATAAAAAAACATGATTAGCCCGGAGTAGTCCCTGTCTATGACTTCGAAACTGTCTTCACCACTAATGTTAAAATATTGTTCAAAAAAAACATTATTGTCGATGGCCGAAGTGTTCATAATACAGCCCTCATCAAAAGCAGTATCTATATCATTTTCAGGCAAAAAATCTACCTCAATATCACCTCCGTATTCATTCCAGCAAATATCCACCACACCTATTTTGTCGATGTTGTTATTACCC
The DNA here is from genome assembly GCF_016775155.1 of Fulvivirga marina. Lineage (GTDB taxonomy): Bacteria > Bacteroidota > Bacteroidia > Cytophagales > Cyclobacteriaceae > Fulvivirga > Fulvivirga marina. The sequence continues at coordinate 176,361 of NZ_JAEUGD010000064.1, forward strand.
AGGTGATTTGTATCTACTTGCTCAAAAAAAGACACCAAGTCAGTATAACACCTTACGGCTTCGGTTTCCCAATCCACCTTGCTTATAGCGGTCTTATGTTCATCTTTCTCTAAATGGTCTGCCACAGGCGTAATGGCAGTATAAAAAGAGGGGGATAAAAGCTTCCTTTTCATATATAATTATTTTTGTACAGTAAAAGACTCAACCTACAAAGTTAATACTCTGATAAAAATATAAAATCACCGAAAACCGGTATTTATGCAAGGTACTTTTTGACTATTAAAGCATATAAGTATGTTTTTTGTAGTTTTTCATAAATCATAACACGCTGGTTGTTAGTAGATAATCTTTTATGTTAAAGCCTATATTTAACATATTCAAAGACTTGCTGAAAAAATAACTAACCACGAATTTTAACCACAATACTGAGGCTACAATTGCTTTTTATTTTCTATAAGCATCAAAATAAGGATATACGGCATTTTAAAACACATATTAATATGGATCATACTCTTGGAGTTGTATCGCACTACAACATCCAGGAAATAGGGAGGGTATCATTGAAGGGTAAAACCCATGAGATGATGCTCTATAAAGTGGGTGAACTTTAGGAAAAACCAATCTTAGTTTAACCCAGGCCTGCTTTCCTATCATGTTCAGGTTCCGGTTAAGGGTATAATCTACCACTAAACAGTTTCTTACCAGGCTCTTGGAAACCATATTCAGGTTTGGTGAGTCTAACTCTACGTATACACGCCAAGCTATTTAAGACCACCAAATAAGTCATTCCTCTGTATATGAGTGGCTTAAGGTAATAAAAATAGCATTGGGTCACCCAACCTTTATACTAGGCTATTAACCTTAAACCCCTAATCAAACATATGGAGACTAATGCTGTAAAATATGACATTGCAAAACCTTTTCATATTAAAACCTTAATTCAAATTACTGTAGTGATGGCTTCAACTGTCGGTGTCAAAACTCTCGCCGACTATTTTGGCATTAACGGCGCCGGGTCCATAGGCATATGGACAGGCATATTGATAGCCACTGCATTTATGAAACAGGAAGGCATACGCTGGACTGACTGGGGATTACAACTGCCCAAAGGAAGTAAAGAGTGGTTCATACAGCTTGGTCTGGCTTTACTTACTGTAATTGGTGTTTTTCTACTTATGGGACTGGTTTTAGACCCCTTGCTGAATAATATGGGTTTAGTGAAACCGGCAGAAGCAGCAGACAGGTTCAGGTTTTTCCTTGGTAAGCCGGCACTGTTTATCGCTTACCTCATTGGTGTTATCTGGTTTGGAGCTGCGTTGGGAGAGGAGCTACTGATGCGGGGCTTTCTATTAAACAGGCTGGCTTGCTTCTTCGGCAGTAACAAGTCTGCTCATATCATAGCACTATGTATCCATTCCATAATTTTTGGTGCAATGCATAGCTATCAGGGCTTACACGGTATCATCACCACTGGCTTTATTGCGGTGATTTTTGGTACGGTATACTTACTGGCCAAGCGCAGACTTTTTATAGTTATACTATCTCATGTGCTTATCAATACTATCAGCCTTACGGCTTTTTACCTGACGGGAGGTGAGGTTAACTAGCGAGGGGATAAACCTCTATATCAATTCATTTCCAAGCCGGGCTTAACTCTTAACAGCCCGGCTCTTTACAAATCTCTACATGCCAATAATACTGGCATTTATCTATACTTAATTATCACTTATCATGCTTGGCAATAACCCATACTGCATGAATAATTCCGGGAATAAAGCCAAGAATAGTAAGCAAAATGTTTAACCAAAAAGCTCCCCTGATGCCTACCGTGAAAAACACCCCCAAGGGAGGAAGGATGATGGCTAATATTAGTCTTAAGATGCTCATAAAGTATTGATTTATAAAGAAACATGAAAACTAAAGAATAATCAGCAATGCCACAAGACCTTGACCTGACCTACGCCATAATCATAAAAGTACTGCAACTATTTATTTTAACATTCATTATATTTTGCATTCTAATGTATCACTCGGCTGGTATACTAAATTCCAACTCCTCTATTGAACCACTCGGTCAGGAAATGGATTGTAACATTTACCATGGCCATGCCATAGGAAGTACTTCCATTTTTTTCTATTTTAGAAGCTTGGATGTATCATATATCTTATAAAGTCTGTATGCTTAGAATTCTTTTCTTTTTTAACCTGGTTTTCCTGCTACTTTCTTATTCCGCTCAACTTAATGCCCAGACCAACGAAGATCTGGAGGCTGCCTTAAAGAATAAGAATTACCCACTGGCTGTTGACCTTTATTATAAAATGGGTTCCGATGCCTGGAAAAGGGGTGATACTAAAAATTCTGAGGAATTATTTCAAAAAGGAATTAGGTTGTCAGAAGACAATAAACTGAGTGGTCAGTTACAATATGGCTGGTATAGCCTGGGACTTATTCAGTACAACTCCAATGCGTATAATGATGCCATCAAAAGTTTCGAAGAGAGTCTGGAATATGCGAAATCCAATAACGACCAGGAGTCCATGGCTCGTTGTCAGTTATACGTTGGGAAAAGTTATTTCCTTAGAGGTAGAAATCGCAGATCGGTTAATGCCCTTGAAGAAGCCTTGAATATCGCGCTTAAAATAAAAGACTTAGACCTCCAGAAAGAATGCTACTCATGGCTGAGTAAAAGCCACAAAGCCATGGGGAATGAGGAAAAGGCTGTGCAATATGACAATAGTTTCACACTCATCAATAGAGACATAGAAAGGAAAACAGAACTGAGTACGATGGAAGAGAAGATCAGTTCTGTGGAAAAGGAACTGGAAAGCCAGGAACAGACCTTGGAAAGCCAGGAGCAAACACTCGAAAGCCAGCTGCAGGCATTGAAAAGCCAGGAACAAACCTTAAAAAGCAAAGAGCAAACGCTCGAAAAAGTATCTGATTCACTCAAAGAAATAGCCAAGATCACTAAAGAACAACAACTCAAAATTGATCTGCTCAATGTTGAAAAAGAACTGACCGATGTAACCTTAAAAGCCAAGGAAGCCGAACTGGAAAATAATAAGCTAATCCGTAATTCATTGATATTTGGCCTGTTATTAGTTGGGCTATTAGGAGCAGCTATTTATAAAGGCTACAAGGATAAGATGAAAGCCAGTGAAGAGATTCATAAAAAGCAAATGGATATAGAGAGCAGTATCAATTACGGACTGCGAATACAACAGGCCATGCTACCCAGTAAGGAAAAATTCGAGCAGTTGCTACCGCAATCCTTCGTTTTGTTTAAGCCTAGAAACGTAGTGAGTGGAGACTTCTATTGGATTAATGAACTCTATAATGAGAAAATAGCCGTTGCAGCTGTAGACTGTACTGGTCATGGCGTGCCCGGTGCCTTTATGTCTATGATCGGGTCAAATGCGCTGGACAGTATTGTAAACACTTATGTAGATGAACCGGATAAGATTTTACATGAACTGCACCGCAGGGTGCTTAATGCCTTGAAGCAGGAAGAAACCGGTAATAAGGATGGCATGGATATGGCCTTATGCGTTATTGATACAGACAGGGATCAACTCTATTTTTCAGGAGCCAAAAACCACCTCATCTATATCAAGGAAGGGGAGGTGTTTCAGATCAGAGGGGACAAACACCCTATTGGAGGCATAAGAAAAGTACCTGCCAGTTTCACTCAACATACAATTGACCTTGAAGGAGAAATGTACTTCTACATGTACTCAGATGGTTTTGTCGATCAGTTCGGAGGGCCCGATAACATGAAGTTTATGAGTAAAAAGTTCAAAACGCTCATTGAAAAAATACACTTGCTCCCTATGGAAGAGCAAAAAGCCAGGTTGGACGAAGCACTTGCAACATGGAAGGGGGACAATAAACAAACCGATGATGTGTTAGTAATCGGCTTTAAACTTACAGTCTGAGTTCCCTCAGCATGGTTGAAGAGTATGAGTACTGAGCCTAAGTTGTAATAGAAACCATTTCTTTCCTGATCAGTTTAATACCTTTTTCATAGGCCACTGTCAAAGCAGTGATCTGATCAGTCACATTAACACTTGATTCCCCGCCCTCATCATCTTGAAAGCGCATTGCTCCAATGGTAGTTTTTACCTGAAACTTTGAATTGACACTTCGTGAATTTAGATCATAGATGAAAAACATCAGACTTGCGCTATTCGATTCATTATCTGCATTGTACATGCTATTTGAAGGATCAAGTTCGTTTTCGGTATATGTTCCATACGAACCGCCTTCCCTTAAGCCGATAACCTCCGTTCCGATAACATACCTGACACCCAGCTTTTCAGCAATCACTGCCAGACTTGCGGTGTCCCTTATGGACACTTTGGCGATAGGATCTCTACCAACACCGGCTTTTATCAAGTTATATTCTTCTCCCGGGAGGTAATACAACTGGCTGTTATCGTCCAGTTTCTTTTGAGCAAGCCCGAATAGCTCTTGAGATCTGTAATCATTCAGCCACAAAGTAGACAAGAACAAGATTTTGGTATTAGCCAGTAATCTCGGGCTACCCGTATATTTGGTGATTTTTGTGCCTGCACATGCTCCCGCCAGTGCAGCCAGAATGATGATAATAGATCGTTTCAATACCATTCATTAAAAGTCCATAAAAATAAAGGGCAAGTATAAATAACCTGGCATCGATTACGGCTAAAGTAAACTAAGATAATTGCCCATCGTTAATATACTGATTCAAAATGGGGGAGAGGCCGAATTCCGGATACCAGCTTCTCCCTCCTTAAATCTATCAAACCAAGGACTTAGCATATTTTAAAAGGCCAATAATTTTGATGGCTTTAATAACATCCAGTTGCATTGCAGCTAAAATACTATGCACAGCCAAAAGCTCCCGATTCACCGGAGCATTCTTAACAGTTCGATAGTTAGTAATGAGTTCCTTTGCCTCGTCATACCCTTGTTTATGAAATGTAGTCAAAACCTTAACCGTGTTCTCCTCACCCGTCTTCCTACGCTGTTTAGGTTCATAACCCAATTGCTTTATCATTGCCTCTGCCAAAGTCCAGGTAGACCAGGGGTTTTGACCTGTTATCAGGTTGCCATCATGAACTACATTCTCCAGGTACATTTGTCCTGCTTTGAAGTTAGCTCCATTAGCTACCAGCTTGTCCTGAAGTAAAAAGGGAAATATAGAGGCAGCATCTTTGATAAGAAAAAGCTCCTCCTGATTAGTAAACCCACAAATAGCTTTTCCGTCTAAAAGGTGGTTTCCATTACTGAGTTTGACATTCGCCAAAGCCGCCGGACCATGGCATACAGCTCCAACCACCTTTCCCTTTTCATAATAATCACGTACAATGGACTGAATAGGGGCGTTTTGAGGAAAGTCAAACATGGCCCCTTTGCCACCAACAAAGTAAATGGCCATATAATCATCAGGTTCTACATCTTCCATCGCTATGGTATTGCTGACCTTAGCCTGGGCAGTACTGTCATTTAAAAAAGCATGATCATAAACCCCCATATCTTCATCATCTATGACGACTGGAGCTTTACCACCCTGAGGACTGGCCACATCCACTTCGAAGCCATTAGCCACAAATACATACCAGGCCCTTGCGAGCTCTGACATTTCGTAGCCTGTCGGCTTTTGGCTTTCTCCCATGGTGTCACTACTGGTTACCACGGCCAGTATTTTACCTCGCTTTTCAGGCTGGTTTTCCATGACATAAGATAAGTCTCCTGGCATCATGGATTCAAGTCCGGTCAATGCAGTATCGATGGGATAAAGTAAGCTTATAAACCAATATCCGAATCCTGCCAGTGACAAAATCAGACATAATAGAGAGATTAAGGACCATTTGATAATTCTTTTTTTCCTAGACATAATATTTCGTTGTTTTTGCTACAAATGAGGCCATATGTCAGGATAAAGTCTTTCGAAATGATCATTTCGAAAGACTAAAAGATCATTTTAACACCTCTTTTCGGTAGGATACAGGTGTTTTTCCGGTTTGCTTTTTAAATGCCGTGTTAAAACTTGAAATGCTGTTAAAGCCCACATCATAAGCTATCGCAGCAACAGTATGGTTGCTGTATTTTTCTTCCCCAAGTATACGGGTAGCTTCGGTAACTCTGTAATGATTAACAAAGCTGTTAAAGTTTTGCTGACTCATTTTATTGATCACCATTGATAATACCTGCGGACTCACTTTGAGTTGCTCACTAAGATATTTTAAGGTGAGGTCAGCTTGTTTATACAGAGCTTCTTCATTCATCAAATGTAAAACCCTGGAATATAATTCCTCAGACTGTTTACCGGATACCGTTGTAGTTTGGTACTTGGTATAGCTTATTTTTTCCATGTACCCTTTGCGGATAACTATGAAGCTAACAGAATACGCCACAATGGAGTACAGTATAGGGCCTACAATATAGGGTACCTGCTCTTCAAAAAGATTAAGTACATAAACCACCCAGATAACCAAAAGTCCATAGAATAGCAGCTTTAAAAAGTGGTAAACATCAGCGTCTAAGCCTGACTGCCTTTGCTTTAATGCATAAGTATGACCAAGTACCAGGTAGAAAAGGAAATGCAGATAATAAGCTGCAAACGTGGTTATAAAAAGTCCCATCGGTAGGGAAGTCAGGTGACTTTCCTCTACCCAAAGCCCAAAACCTAACCCTGCCAGAAGTGGAATGAAGTGGAGCCCATGGACAAATCTAAGCCTAAAGTTCTTATGGCAACATGACCGTACAAACAAGTAAAATAGTGGCCCCATCGCAAAAATTGCCCCCAACCCGGTGAAAATGAATTTGACGTCCAGGTTTTCAGTAAACTCTAAAAAGACTGATTTTCCAATTCTGAATGACAAAACAATCAGAAGCAGGCCCAGCAATTGGTTGGCTACTGTATTGCCTTTAGGGTAGGTCCACAGAAATAGAGCAAGAAACAGGCCATGGATAACACCAAGACCACTGAGCACAACCAATATTATGTCGGTAGTAGACATGAGCGCAAATTAACGAAAAAGGAGGAATACGCTGGCACTTTAAACCATTTTGGTACCCATGCAAGGGTATATAGCTTTTGTCTATTAGAGTATAGTTTTTTAGAATCAATAAAACTGGCTCTCAGCCTTATAAAAGGGTATATTTAACTAACCAACTTACTAAGAATGTCGACAACCCCTTAGTGCTATAGTTAAAACCCTTAATCTTAAAATTTTATCGATATGGAGAATAACAAAAACAGCAATGCAGCCACAGATAGCCCCATTCAGAGTGACAATGGAGCCGCCAAGTGTCCATTCATGCATGGAGATGTGAAATTCACTGCGGGCCATGGAACATCCAACCGTGACTGGTGGCCCAATCAGTTAAATTTGAAAATTTTGCATCAACATTCTTCCTTATCTGACCCCATGGGAGAAGACTTCAATTACGCTGAAGAATTTAAAAGCCTCGATCTTAAAGCTGTAAAACAAGACCTTTTCGACCTGATGACTGATTCTCAGGAATGGTGGCCCGCTGACTATGGCCATTATGGACCGTTTTTCATTCGTATGGCCTGGCATAGTGCCGGCACTTACCGTATTGCCGATGGCCGTGGGGGAGCAGGCTCAGGTACACAACGCTTTGCACCACTCAATAGCTGGCCTGATAACGCCAATCTAGATAAAGCACGATTATTACTTTGGCCTATCAAACAAAAATATGGCAAAAAAATATCCTGGGCTGACCTCATGATCCTGGCAGGGAACTGCGCACTGGAATCCATGGGATTTGAAACCTTCGGATTTGCCGGTGGGCGAGAAGATGTATGGGAACCAGAAGATGACATTTATTGGGGCTCAGAAGGAGAGTGGCTGGGCAACAAAGAACGTCATGCCGGTGATGTATTGGAAAATCCTCTGGCTGCATCTCATATGGGGTTAATCTATGTAAATCCAGAAGGCCCCAACGGCAACCCTGACCCGGTAGAAGCTGCACATCACATCCGTGAGACCTTTGGTCGTATGGCCATGAATGATGAAGAAACGGTAGCATTGATTGCGGGAGGCCATACTTTCGGCAAAACACATGGTGCTGCTGATCCTGTTAAGTATGTAGGCAAAGAACCAGCAGGTGCCAGTATTGAAGAGCAAAGTCTGGGCTGGAAAAACACTTACGGTACCGGAAATGCCGGTGACACCATTACCAGTGGTCTGGAAGGAGCCTGGACATCAACACCAACCCAATGGAGCAATAGCTTCTTTGAGAATCTATTTAAATATGATTGGGAGCTAACTAAAAGCCCTGCCGGCGCACATCAATACAGACCTAAGAATGGAGCAGGAGTGGGAACAATTCCTGATGCTCACGACCCATCAAAGAAACATGCGCCCTTTATGCTTACCACTGACCTCTCACTGCGCATGGATCCTGAATATGAGAAAATATCCAGACGCTTTTATGAGAATCCTGATGAGTTTGCTGATGCTTTTGCAAGAGCCTGGTTTAAACTAACTCATCGTGACATGGGGCCCTTATCACGCTATTTGGGGCCAGAGGTACCAGAAGAGGAGCTGATTTGGCAAGATCCACTGCCCGCCTTAGATCATGACCTGATTAACGAAAAAGATATAGCAGATCTGAAAGCCAAGCTACTTGATTCTGGCTTGTCTGTATCTCAGCTGGTAACTACGGCCTGGGCTTCTGCTTCCACTTACCGCAATTCGGACAAAAGAGGTGGTGCCAATGGAGCGCGTATCCGCCTGACTCCTCAAAATAACTGGGAAGTTAACAATCCTGAAGAACTGGCTAAAGTACTAAAAACATTAGAAGAGATTCAGCAAGCCTTCAATCAGGCACAGTCAGGCAATAAAAAGGTCTCCCTCGCTGACCTGATCGTGTTAGGGGGATGTGCTGGTGTAGAAAGGGCAGCTAAAGATGCAGGTTATAACATCACTGTACCATTTTCACCCGGGCGTACGGATGCAACGCAGGAGCAAACTGACGTTGAAGCATTTTATATCCTTGAGCCTAATGCTGACGCTTTCCGCAACTATGTAAAGAAGAACAGCAGGGTAACGGCTTCGGCAGAGGAAATGCTGATCGACAGGGCGCAATTGATGACCCTGACTGCTCCGGAATTGACCGTTCTGTTTGGTGGAATGCGTGTACTAGACACTAACTATGACCATTCTAAACACGGCGTATTCACTAAGCGTCCAGGAATACTCACTAACGACTACTTTGTTAACCTACTGGATATGAGTACAACCTGGAAAAGTATCTCAGATGACCAGTTAGAGTTCGAAGGACGTGACCGTAAAAGTGGTGAACTAAAGTGGACCGGTACCCGGGTAGACCTAATCTTCGGTTCAAACTCAGAGCTTAGGGCAGTGGCAGAAGTCTATGCTTGCTCAGATGCACAAGAGCGCTTTGTGCAAGATTTTGTAAAAGTATGGAACAAAGTAATGAACCTGGACCGGTTTGATCTGAATTAGACCCGGTACACTATAGGGCACAATGGGCTGTATAATAAGTCACAGAGATACTGACTTTAATTCAGCCCTTTGTCTTTCTTATTCCTTATCCAATCAAGCATAAAAATAGCTGCACGATTTGCCCCCTATCAAGACAGGCCGCCATGTAACATTTCATAGCGGCCTGCCTATTTAGAGATTCCGGAAACTAAAAAGTTGCGGGGTTATGCAGCCTGAGGTGTGGGTGAGAAGAAAAATCGTTCGGTGACAATCTTTCCATTTTCTACTTCATAAACACATATTTCCTCCATAGTTGTTCGTCCCACTCCCTTCATTGTCACATCTAATTTCATGGATATGGCAAAAAAGTTATCTGCTATAATAGGATCCGAAATTTCCATGGAATGGATCTCCTCGGTCATTTCGTTAAAATGCTTACTCTTTTCTAGTTTTCCTTTTATGCCTTCTACACGTTGTCCGGGTGTATTATCAGGCTCCAGGGATAATATATTATCTGCATAAAGCTCATGTTCGGCGGTATCAAATTGCCCTTTGCGGCAAAGATCTACCAGTCTGTTAGCTACTTCTCTTACTGTTTTCATAGTGGTTATAATTTAGGTGGAACATATCTAGAAACACTTATTTTTCATATCTACAAGTATATAACAACAGGTCAGTTAATAATGATTTAAGCTTCCTGGTATGAAGCAACATGCTTATACCTTTGTACCTCTTGCGCCATACCTTTCATGAGCGCCTGACAACTCAGCTGCTCCATTTTGTCCAAACTTTGGTTCATTTGTAATACAGAGTGGGTAATAAACCTACTAAAAAGGCGTAAGATGCTGCGTGGTAATATGCCCAAAAGCCTGACTCTCCATTTATAATGAGTACCCCCGTCTTGCTCATATAGCTCTCCCGTAATTTTAGCTTTGACCCATCCTCGTTCATTACATACTGTATAGTAGCGGAAAGGCCGCCAATCGAGTATATGCTCTATGAAATTGGAGTTGGTACAATGATTATTTGAAGCAGGCCCTGTACGGCCTTCCGGCCTGTCTTTTTTCACCCAGTTGGCCTTACTGCCAGCATACCATAAATTGCGCTTATTGGGGTCATTTAACCAGTCCCAAATGATAGGCGGTGGAGCAGTAAAAGTGTGCTCAATACATACATCAGCCTGATCATCAGAAATGTAATCTTTGCAATTAGCCGTATACTGAACATATTTTTCCTCAAAATTAACAGCCGTTGTCTCTATTTTACCAAAATGCTGATAGTGCTCATGACCATGATGCACACTTGAAGGGCTAATACCCATTTTGTCCATGCAAATATTGGAAAACAACACATAACCCTTCCAGCCAGTAGTATCAGTTACTTTGTTTTTCAAAAGCCGGTGAGCTAGGTTGACACTGGAACCAACGGGTTTAACCTTACCTGCAATTCTCTGAAGCATGAACTCACCATAATGCACAACAAACTTCAAATCCAGATTAGCCACCTCCTGACAAGCCCTGCAAGGACAAGTGATATTGTGGATCATGGTCCTTTTATTGATTCTGAAATTGACATACGTAGATTCCACTAACTCCAGTAGCAACTCTCCTCTGGAAATAGCCTCTTCAGTGGCATATAGAAACAATGCGTCTCCTTCAACTTCAGCCAGTTGTAAAGTGGGAGTCAGTTCTTTAGTCAGAAATTGTATAATATGGCTTAGTACAAGCGGCGCATGGGCTAGTTCCGAATTGGCCATAAAAGCAGTGTAACCGGAAATATCGGCCAGCAATATATAGCCTTTTTGTGGTTGTACCTCCATTGTCTTTCATCCAGTTTAATGTACTTACAGACATATAACCCGGCTTACAAGACCAAAACCAAGTGCTGAATTTGTTTTGTCTTTGGGATAGTTATAAAGATAGTAAAATCTTACACCCTAATCAATTAAAGCACATTGAATATCAATTGTTTAAAACATAAATGAGTGGGTGATGGCAACCCTACTGATGTAGCATTCTAATAGCGATATGAGTTGTACTATTCGTCATATAAAGTTATCTTAAGCCATCATTATATCTCCAAACCGATGTCACAAAAATACGACATAAGCCCACTTCAAAAGCATAGCTTTTTAAAACAGGGCTTTGTTTTGCTACCCAAAGCCATTCCTGCCAATTTACTGAAGCAATGGCAGCATCTAACCGATGAATTGTACCAACATGCCACCAGCATTCATCGAGATGAACAACTTCAGGATATGCATATTATTGAAAGCCTGGGTAAGAACATTTTGACACGATGTAATAACATCCTGGGCATATATCCAGATGCCGTATTGGACCTTCTTTCATCTCCGGCTATGCTAGCCATTGTAGAAGAGCTTTGTGGACCTGATGTAGTACCTTTGTCATGCGATGTGCTTTATAAGCATCCATGTAAAGATTCTGTCATACCCTGGCATCAGGATGCTTTGCATAATCGCAGATTTCCATATCTCAATATAGGGGTGTACCTAGACGATGCCGAAGAAGGTGACGGATGCCTTAGTTACGTGCCCGGCACGCAATCTAAAGCCCAGGATATCTGTGAAATGATCAGAAACCATGGTTGGGATATACCTGAGGTAGTTGAACAACCAGCCAAAGCCGGAGACATCCTGATACAGGATATGATGGTACTACACGGATCTCAGGCAAAAATTAAGCATGGAGCCCGTCGTACTATTTATATTGAAATGAGACCCTTTGAGGCCATCATTGACCAGGGATTTCAGAGTAGGGAATGGGCTGAACTGCGCAAGCGATGGATGGGACTGGTTAAACGAAGAGCTATGAACAACGTGAATGATAATTCTCTAGGTCTGGGAACAGATGTTGATGAGATTGCTGCAATTCTAGGTAAACCGGAGTCCCCATTACCTGCTGTATATTGCTATAAACAACAATTGCTCACTAAGTGATCAGTGACCATGAACAATTGCTTAACACAAACAAGCCCCTTATTTTAAATGTAACCAATGAGAGTTATTTCTGTTAGACTATATTTCATCCAGAAACTCAACCATTTCAACTTCGTCGTCTCCAATAAAATTGTTTTCCTCTTGAATTTCATCTGAGTATTCATCCATTTCAACCTCTTCAAAATTGTCTAGCATGTCAAGCTCCACTTGAATGCTATCATAATCTGTATTTATTAGTTTTACTTTATCTCTGGTGTCTTTCTCAACTTGTTGTTTAATATGATCAAAGGAATTAACAATCAGAAAAGGATCAGTGTTATTTATCTTATTGAGTACCTCAGTCAACCAACCTGTATATTTACCATTAGCATAAATTTCCATTTCCATCAGTTTCGCCCTCTCATATTCGTCTAAAACAATTTTTTGCAAGCTGCCATAGTAATTCCAATACAAAGAAAGTGATAATGAATTATAGTTTTTCGCTTTTAATGCTTTATAGGCCTGTTGTTCAGATTCATGATCTCCTAAAATATAGCTAATATGCGCATCAAACAACACCTCCGTCCCTTTACGTTCACCTAATTTCATGGCGTTTAAAGTGCTGTAGTCTTCATAGTATTTTTGCAGCATAATTGAATAGCTGCTTTCAACCTCGCCTTCTATGGCGCTATCTATTTCGCTTATCCAAGGATCGCATCCCCAACAAGGTGGCAATTCAGTATACATCTCAATATCCGTAACTTTTGCACTCTTTAGTAAGGCACCAGCCTCTTTTCCCTGCTTTATATTTAACCATTTGGCAAACCCACTTCCAGAAACGCCTTCCTTCGATTGGTTATACAAGCCTTCAACAAAATGATTTAACACAAACCTCTCAGCATGCTGCTGAGGTCCTACCGCTCCGGCACTGGACCCTGCCTTTACTTCAGACCAAACTCCGTTCTGCTTCACCCGCCCCGAACCTGCACACCTTCTGCTTTTACCTAAGGACTTACGTACTTCCACTGCCTGTGTTTGGTCAGGGTGTACAGGTTTCTTTTTTAGCATTTGAATAACCGAAGAGCCTGATGAACCTTGTGAAGGGCTGCTATGACTGCGGCTAACTTCCTGCATATTACTATCAGTAGATCTTTCCGAAGTTATTGAAGGATTCAAATTGTCTAAAAATTGAACAGTACTGTTAAGTTTATTGCTGTCTAAACTGGTACGGTTTTGAGTTAACCGATTTCCAAGTGTATTTGTAGAGTTAGATAAATTATCTTTCATCCTTGCTAATATTAGTTCAGGCTATAAGTTCAAATTAGTCGTTATATATAACAAAGTAAATACCCAACCTTGGGTATTCTTACACTAAAAAGACATCATTATGACGGGGGTAAAACGAAACGTACATATTAAAAGAAGATTAAAATTAGCGGAAATTTGCGGAAATCTGGAAAATTAGCGGGATTTTGGAGCAAAACCGGATTACCACAATGCAAAACGAAAAGTACATTTAAGTACATATTGCGGTAAAGATAATAGGACACGGTATAACAATCAATACTATTTAAATTCTGCTTCTGGTGAATGTATAGTTAATATATGGCATAAAAAAAGGTACTTAAATATGTACCTTTCGTTTTGCGTTAAAGTATCGAACTGGACGCGTATAACTGGACATGGAAGGCTACCATTCTACGGTTTCAGAGGCACTCATATGAGTCTTTAAAGTGGCTATTAGATCCTGCACTTCCTCATCAACTCTTTCAAACATTTTTTTACTGCCTGGCTTGCCTTTGTACTTCTCAAGTGGTGTGTGTCTACCGTCCGTAATCCAGTCTATTATGAAATGATCTATGGTGTACCTATAACGCCCGTCTTTAGCCTCTATCGTGACTGTATGGTATACGTCACGACCTACCATTGTGTGAACTACATTAATCACTCCTTTACCTATTAACTTCCTTTTTTCGGCATCTTCTAGCTGTATGACGGCGTTTGCATCTTTATAGCTGTTAACAAACCACTCTTTAGCCTTTCCGTAAAGCTCCTGAGCGTCTCCTGTGGCCTCAACTACTTCTTGGTAAGTGTACAGTCCATTCTCTGCCGTTATGGCGTCTTGAGCGGATGTAATAAAGGGGAAAACGGTGATGATAATGGCGAGAATTATTTTCATGCTTGCTTTAACTTAAATGTTTATAGCCTTAGATGTCTAGCTTCCCTGGAGATATCCAGACCCTCCGGTCGTTTTGTCTAAAACCTAAGTTACGTAGATGTGACCAATATTGTGACAATTCCTCAGGAGAAAGTTGCTTTTCAAAGCGTGCGTCATACTCATTGGGAAACTTACTTTTCTCAGGTAGACCGTTTCTGTTGATGTCTCTAATGTAGTTGTAGTGCCGTATGTAATCGTTGATACTTTTAGCGTATGTTAAAGGAAAGCTATCATTTGAAAAATAGGTGTTTAACAGTCCTTTAGTTACGACCACCTCTTTAATGTTGGCTTTTTCTTGCTTCTTAGCCGTGTATGTACTACCTCTTTTAGCTTTAAAGTACATACAGAATAACTTTAGTTTGTCGTGTGCAGTCTTGGCTTCCATCTCAGTAACTTCAAATACCTCTTTAAGCGCTGTTAAATCGGTCAGATTGAATGGAAACTTAGCACGGACAATATCCTTTTCTCTGTCTGTTAAAGGTCTCTTAAACTCCCAATTAACAGCACTTAAAATATCGTCTTTAAATAGGATATATGCGGCGCCTTTGAGGCTACCGGCTTTCCTGGTTGTTATCTTGTAGATGGAAATATTCATTATTCATTACTTTTGAATATACTATACTGGCTTTTTCAGGATCTACCGGACGGGAGTCAACTCGCTTGAGAATGTTGTAATAGTTAATAACCCAGTAGTTTCTGAAAATAAAATCACTGATGTAGTCTTTGTTATGACGCTTCTTAAGGTGGTTAATAACATCACGGATCTCACGATCTCTTATTGCTATAGGATTTCGATCCTGCATATTTTAATAAAAATGATTGGTATACCTTTTCAAATTGGCTAACAGCATCCACAAGTTCCTTTCCTGTCATTGCTTCTAATCGCTTGCGAATGCTGCACTTTTCTGACTCACACCAGCCAGATACATTTTGCTTATTAATCTCATGTGCTGGTAGATCCTTCTGAGACTGATTACGTGGTTGATCATAACCCATCTGATATCCAAGGTATAGGAGCTTCTTACGCATGCGATTGTTTTGAGAAGAAAAATACCTCCTTTCGGAGGTATTAGACTTATTTGATTGTTGTAACTTGCTCCGGCTCATTTTTCTCAAGGTTTGGGATTAACATATCTATCATTATCCTGGTCATCCGTTTGCGTGTTCTGTACGCTGCTGGATAGCCTTTGCCTAAATAGCTGTGTTTGACATGGTCTACAAGGACAACTCTTCTCTTAATGCTTCCACGCTTCTCTGAGCAGGTAATGATTACTTCATCACTATCTCTTTCTAAAGCCTTCTTTGATAGTTCAGTGTCAGTCTCTATCATTATTGAGTTTATCTTGCCATCCTTAGCAAGATCATAGACATTTTCATCTACTGAGATTGTTAGATTGTTGTTCTTTTCTTTCATAGTACATATCATTAAAATTTGGTTAAATTGAATAATGTTTCTGTAATTACTTGTTCATCAAATGAGGGATCACTCTTAACTTTTAATGATTCTGACTCTCCCCAACACTTTACCATAGGGTACCCGTTGATGGATACTTTACAAAAACCTGCGCTATGCACTTCATAAGCATCCTCTTTCACATGCTCAGCGGCAATACCTGCGTGAACAAGCATTCCATTAAAGACACATGCTTTATACCAATACATTTTTGCTGTGCCTATTCTGAATATTATGTATTTAAGATCATTCATTTTATACAGGTTAAAGTTGCATTGGATCACCCCTTAGATCATCGTCACAAAACTCACTTGAAGGTGTTTTTGCATATAGCATAAGTGCGTTTGCCAATTGAATAGCTTCATCACTATTTAAATCAAAGAAGGTATCATCACCATCATTTTCTATTTGAAGCTGAATGGTTGTCCCTCCAACTAGTACAAGTCGGTAATTGTCTTCTTCTACTATTACAGTTTTGTTTTTCAATGGCATAATCAAAAATTTATACTTGCAAAATTCAGGTTAATAAGCTCCCACTGCCCCTTATCATTGCGCTGGTAGAAGTTTATGTACCTGGTTGTTTCCTTTGGGTTGTATGACTCCTTAAACAGCTTTATTGCTTCTCTCCAGTCCTCATCATCAAAGTCGTTTTCCATGTTCCATAGCTTCATTATCAGCTTATCATCAAAATCTCCACTGTGGGTTCTCTCAAGGAGTTGTAGTACTAGCTTATAGGTTTCCTTGGCGCGTACTTTAACAAACCTTTCAAGGAAGCTCTTTAGCTTTTGTTCTGCCATATCAGCACGTTCATCGAATCCTTTACGAGTCTGACTGCTGTATTTGATCTTTAGTGTACCTTCAGCATTCTCAATGCTAAAGCCTCCTTTACTGTTGGGCTTAATATCTCCATACTGCTTCATAACCTCGTAAAACTGATCCATCTTATTGAATGCATCCCGCTTGAAATGTTTGATTTCAATGCTAATTTCTACAGCCTCCTTTGTAAGATCCTTGATCAAGTTTTCTCTGTCTTGTTCATATTTCTTGCGGCGGGCCTCCTCTTTTCTCTGCTTGGTTTTTCTGCGCTTCTCCAGGAGCTGCTCAAGCTGATCGTCTGTTAACTGGTCTAATTCTTCTGTTGTCATTTTAAAGAGTATTTAATTGCTTGTTAAACTTTTGGTTTTGCTAGAGATATTTGATTAATCGGTGAGCACTGGCACTCATCACCGCTGAATTGATATGTACATTATCATGGCTAACCAAGTGGTATAACCTGTAGTAGTTAGCCAGATCGCCTTTGCTATACATGGCCCATAGATTACCATATCTAGGATCTTCGATGGCACATAAACCTACCCCTAGATCCTTTCTTATCTTTGACATGAATATCATATCAACACGGTTCCATTCCATACGCCACCACGCCCAAAACTCTGAGGTTTGTGGTAGGTGCTGCATGCCATAATCATCCACCTGCATTACATTTTTCAGGTAGCTATATGCTGATTCAAATGTCATGGTGAAGAGCTCTTCAACAGAGAGGCCGGTGAGCATTGACACCTTAGCCCTGTTTATATTATGTAACTGCCTTACTTTATCTGCTTGATTCATGATAGTGACATTTGTAATTGAGTGCTCATTCTGCTTCGCTGATCCCATATGATAAAGGGCTTGTTACCTCCGAAACGACTACGTATGGCCGCTTTAAAGTCCTTCACACTGACCTTAATATCACAGCAGTACTTAATCTTTTTGGCGTGGGTGTCCATCGGATCATTCCAGCAGGTTATTATTATCGCCTTGTGAGGAAATCGCTCATGTAGCTGCTTAAACTGATCAAATGTTAGCTTCATATAATCAAGGCTGTCTATTATTAGAACCCTGCCAGAATTGGGCTTTTGTACCTTCTTGAAATATGGTTCAAAAACCTTTTGAGACTTTTCTGCTAGCATAAACTTGCTTCCCTTGATCTCATACATTTTATTGCGCTTGTATGCTATCTGGAATGTGGATGACTTGCCTTGTTCAGTACTATTGAAGTTTACTTTTCCGTAGTGAGTTGCCAGCATCTTTGCAAGCTTCATTACATATTCAGTTTTCCCGTGACCGCTTGGGCCTTCTATGAGCATTCTAAAGTTTTCGCAGACAGTGCCTAAATGGTCAGCCCATTCCTGTGGCATTTCAAGCTCATCAAACTTCCAGTTCATTATATCGCTCTTTCCGTAGTTCTTAGCCATGACTTTCAACTTAATTTTTGGTGGAGTTCGTACATGAATTTGTTTATAACTGGATGGCAGTAGACAACTTCACTAAAGAGTTGGCTGCATTCCCAGAAACATATTGCCTGAGCTGGTGTCCAGGTCATTTTATAAATGTCCTTGATCATGTCCAGGTCTGTGTAATATTTGGTGTATACCTCTCTTAATAAATACACTTTCTGCATCAGGTTTGAGTTTGATAGCGTAAGTGGCTTTTGCCCGCCTCGATGTAAAAGTTCACCACTTATTCTTTCAACCAGCCTTGTTATAATTGGCTTAATTAATTCTGCTTGATTTCTACTGAGAGATATTTGTACACTTCCTTTTGAGTTGATTTTGACTGTAGAACTACTCATTATTCAACTCCTTTCTAAGCCTATTGATCTTACTGTCAATTTCTCCCTTTATTCCTTCCAGTTCCACCCATTCTCCTGGAGAGCACCTAGAAATGGCCTTGCTTATTACATCACGTCTCCTGATTAAAAAATCAAGTTCCTCCTTTCTTAAATGTGTGAGTTTTCTATTAAGCTCTCTAAGCCAGTCAATTTTCTCCTGGACAATGTGCTTTGTAAAGTAAGGAGGGCCGTACTTAGCTTTTAGTTTATCAAGCTCCTCTGTCAATTGTACAATCTCAGTAATTGTTTCACCTATCAAGTCAGCACGCCTATCGGCTGTCATGATCTCTTGGTCATTGTTTTCCAGCACGCCATCAATATCCTGAGATTTGACTTGTTCTATTCTCTCTCGTATACTGAAAATCCTGCCATCAGCCTCTGAGATATAAAGTTCAAGTAGCCCTTTGCGCTCCTCCATGATGATGGTTTGGCGTGTTTTTACTCGACCTGGAAAATCATCCCTATTGATTTTCTCTAAGTCTCGGTTAAGCTTAATCCATTCCTGATCCCACATTTTTCTGTGGACTTCTAATGCAGCCTTATAGCTTTCATCATTCTTAACCATTTCTGTCAATTCCCATACATTAATAGCCATTAGTAATCGAGGTTAAATAGATCAATGATATCTTTTCCGTTGAGTTGTTCGCCACAGTTGCGAATGTTTTCCAGGATAACCTGAACATACTGACTAAGCATGTCATAATCGAAAATGTATTTTGCCAACACATTAATAGCTGTCGTGTCAGTAATTCCAGAGGTTTTACATATCTCTTTGATCTCCTCCTTACTTATCTCCTTTAATTCTACCCTGTTAGGGAAGAACCTGCGCCTCAGTTGTGGGAATCCTGGCTTTGCTCTATCAGCCATAGTATTTATCTTGCTGATCAGGTTCATCCCTGATAATATCATTCCGCATTTGCGATCAGTGAAGTCTGCTATTTCTTTAACCAGGTCAAATAGGTTGTTTTTAAGGTACTCAGCTTCATCTATAATGATTAGATACCCATTTACGCTCGTTACTTTTCTCTGGATTGCTAACATTTTTGACCTATTGCCACGCAATTGATCTTTTATGAGAAGCTTCTTACAGATCTCTTCAAGCATATCTTTAGCGCTCATTGTCCTGGTTACTTTGATGTATAGAACTTTATCATTATGTAAGGCGTATCTCTCAAGAGAGTATGTTTTTCCTAGCCCTGTGTCCGCCTCCAGGAGTATTCTTTGCCTTTTGCTCTGGGCACTTTGGCAGACCGTTTGAACTAACAAGTAATTTTTGGTATCCCAGTGTAGTTCTGTATCGAATCTTAGTCCTAAAAAGTCTGATAGTGTATTAAACACCTTGTCAGGTATAGGGCTGTTTTTCCCTTCTCCTGTACTCATGGAATACTCTCCATTTCTTATGCGCGATATATAGGCTGAGACTACTCCAGACTGTTGAGAAAGCTTGTTTGCAGATCTCTCTTCTGAGAAATCAATCCATTCGATGACTGATTCGGTGATTTTTTGTTTGTGTTGTAAATTCATAATTTTAATTCACGTTTAAATTATAGTTAAGGCCTCTTGAGAGTTGGCGCGATCAAGGGGCTTTGCTTTTATCTATGTCAATCACATTGACATTTGATGCCTTGATTTCTTTGATAGTTCTTCCTTTGTCTTCCTCCAGCAGTAAACTGAAAATGCTATAAAGGGTGTTAGGGATAATTGTTGATGGAGATATAGATATCTGAAGAGATCCATTCTTGTCTATTATAACATCTCCGGTAAAGTGTTCTTCTCCACCAATAGTGATTTTGGCTGTATATAGGGAACCTCTCTTGAATATGATTGCATCAGGTTGATTTGTCCCCGTTTTAGGAGGGTTTAACTCAGCTTCTCCAACGATGAATATTTTTACTTTTGTCATGGCTTAAATTGTTTAATTAAGTGTTATTCCCGATCCGCTATCAGATCTTCAGTTGTTTTGGGTCTGTACAGTTTGGCTTTCTCAAAGTCCATAGCTGCGTAATCCATTGAATGTATTTTAATTTTGACTACCATCGATTTACTCGTTTCGTAGGTGTATTTTCTATTTGATTGGTCGAAGGATTGAATCTGTTTAGCTTTTTTGATCCTTCAGGTCTGTCCTTATTTTCCTTATCAAGTCTGTAGCTGTCTCCATTTACCAGCTTTTCAAGCATGTCGGCCTTAGCCGCGTTTAGTATGCTTTTGTCGTATGCGTTAGCTGTAATGGCCTCGGTATATGTTCCGTTTTCCTTAGTTATTTCAACTAATCTGTTATACCTGTTGGTGGTGATAAGCTTTTGCTTCTTTTTACTGTTTAGATGATCATTAAGAAGCTTTGTTTCTCCTTCAGTCCGGTCTGCCAGAGCCATTGAGAACTCTTGCTTTGTACTTGCGAAGACGTGGCTATCATTAAAGAGGTAAGGTCGTCCGTCTCGATATAGGTAAACCTTTTCTATATTACGCGGATCGTATTTGATATTGAAGGACTCACCTATATGTAAGGAGTTGAATTCTGGGTCCGAAATGATTAGTTCATGCCTCTGGTTATCAATTTGAAGCTTCATGCCTACATTGGTATATTGGTATGGCTGAGGGACAAATTGGTTTAATTGTCTTGTTTTGCCCTGGTCAACTACCTTAACTTGCTTTAAGTCTCCAGGCATCTCATAGAATGCTTCAATCTCATGTTTGTGAGTGTATGGCCTTTGTTGGTTCTGGGTAGTGGCAATACTCTCTTTATATTTCTCCAATGGAGACTTTGAGCCATTAAATGATTTATGATTCCAGAGGGTGAAATCTTCGTGGAGCTCTTTAATAGCCTGGTCAATTGTAGGCAGCAATCCATCTTTAACCTGCTTAGCAAGTGCCTCTCTGTTTCCACTTCTGTCCAGGGTTTTGGCTGTAATGTTTCCGCCTGTGTATCCTGTTCTAAATTTCAGTATCTGGTCATTGAATTTAGAAAAGAAGCTCTCTATTATCTTTGATCTTGCATTTCCTACAGCAGTAGGTGTACAGTGTGCCGTGAGGGCATGCATGCACTGCTGAGCATGGTAGCTCTTAATAGCTGAACTGTTGTCAAACTGTAGTTGATTAGGTAGGTAGCCTGAAAGTTCACAAGCCATTCTTAAAGACTCTTTAACTGCCTCTGTAGTTTCAGTAGTACTTACATGAAATCCGATTACACACCAACTATGGGCGTCTAGGATGACAAAAGCATTGAGCCTACTGTACGCCTTTTTGGTTTTAGGATCGAAGTAATAACGGTGTACAGGTGATCCGTCAAGTACCCAAAGGGCATTGGCATAAGATGGCGTTTTTCTCTTGGTTACTATTTCAAACTTATCTCTGTACTGCTGACGGCCATGTCTCTGCTCGTAGACCAATTGCTGTACATCCTTACTCATAAGGAAGTGCTTAACAGTGCTGTCACTTACAAGTGCTTTATGGCTCCATCCGTATTGTCCATTACTGACTACATAGGCCTGAACCATTTCGTTGGCCTTGCGCATGTACATGTTGTAGGTCTGCTCAATGCTAGGCTTGTTTGGTTCGCTGTAGATTTGTATTAAAAGTGCCTCTTGTTCTTCTCCAAGCTTCTGACTGTTGCTGTTGCCATACTTTTTACTGATAAGGCTGTCAAGTGACTCGTAAAGATCCTGATCAGTGTAATTACCATTTAAAGGCTTTTTAAATAGTTTGTTAAATGGTTTTAGCTTCCTCTTTAAGACTTGTATGCTGTTACACTTCCATTTACTCCAGTCGTCTTTTGCTCCCATAAGTTCAATAGCATCATTGTAGAGATCATCGAGGGAGTTATAACCCATGCTTGTGGACTGGCTTCTTGAAACGGAGGAAAGGAATAATAACCAGCCTGCTGTCTCGCTCAACTCTCTGGCTATCTCATACACCTCAGGTTTTCCTAGAAAGTAATCGTAAGCTTTAGCGGGAATGCTTATCAGTTGCTCTATGTTTCGTTTGAATAGCTGAGCGGGTTCTGGAAGATCGTATTTGTCCAGGGTAGGTGTCGGAATAGTATTATAGTTGATAAGAACATCACCGCTAACCTTTTCATGTTGCCAAGAGTCAAGGCCGTTATTTTTGTTACGGTACTTGCCTTTGTTTATGGTCTCTTCCAGTTGTGTTCTGTAGTCAGGTGCAACCAACTCCAAAAGCTCCCTAGCACTTAACCAAACTATGTCTTTTCTAACTACCATTTGTTTATTGGGCAGGTCGCTGTTGTAGATCGTGTCTTTGATGGCATGAAGCATCCGCATAGTTTGCAGTTGCTGGTAATGGTAAGGTTGGGGCACTGCTGGCAAACTGCGTATCGTTCAGTAGCTAGTGTTTCTACATTGTTGTTAGCTACCCCTACAATCTTCTTAGCCAGATTAGTAGAGCCTTCAATGATTTGTTTTGCTTGGGTTATCTTCTTCATATGATCACCATTAGGTTTGTCTTAGTAATTGGGAACCTATGTGTTCCTTTTTCTTTTATTTTCTTTGCTATAAGCTCTCCGCGTTCCACCTTATAAGCTTTGTATATGGTGTCGTCCTCTCGGGTCTTGAATAGCTGGCCGCTTTGTATGGAAGCAACTTTTGAAGGAAGAGCAAGGCATAGCTTTCCATTTAGTGTGATGGTTTGCCCTGTCATGCCGTCTGTAGTTTAAGTATGTCGGTGTGGTTGCACTGAATCTGGTAGATTTGGGCGTTCAGCTTTTCATTGAGCATTTGGATAGCTGCGTTGTGTATCTTACGACTGTTGCTACGTCCAGCGAAAAAGTAGGATACTGCTCTCTGTGTTACTCCTGCGCGAGACGCAAGCTCTTTTTTGGATATACTATTCTCCTTGAGTTTGCGTTCTAACTGCTCTCTTTTTTGTTCGGATAATTGGTGTAATTTGTTCATATTTGATTGTCGATTGTAGAACAATTATATAGAGAATTTTCTAATAACACAATGTTGACTGAGAAAATTTTCTAAATTTGAAATATGAACCACTCCAGCTGGCACGATAGACTTGCGCAATTTATTGACTATTTAGGGCTTAAACCCTCTTCTTTTGAGGGCATTGTAGGTCTTAGCAATGGGTCAATCTCAAAACCTCTAAAGAGCAAATCTTCTATAGGCTCAGATAAGTTTGAGAAAATATTCTCAGAATACCCTGATTTATCTCCAACATGGCTACTAAAAGGACAGGGAGAAATGTTACTCAGCAATGGACCTGGGGACTCGCAAAATCAAGTTGCGGAGGAATTTGTAGTATACCTGAAAAATAATAAGGATACCGCCAGTATTATTATGGAATTAAGGGGTATGGTTCATGATGCCAGACAGGCTCATTTAGTAGGCTTGGTAGAAATGGTAATTAATGAACTCAGTAAGGAGAATATTGAGTTGAAGAATAAGGTAATTAAGCTTTATGAGGATCGAGACAGGTTACTTGAAAAAGTAGAAAGATACCTTTAATAGGCTATCTCCTAAATTCTTTTAGGATAGCTTTCTTATACTCCGCTTTCTTAGCCTCTTCTTTCTTTAAACCTCTATAAAGCCGAAATAATGCTAAGCTTATGATGATTGTCGCTGCAATAGACAATCCTATTATAAGCAACAATTGAAATCGTTCTTTCTGCGCTACCTTGTCTTTTTCTATCTTTTCAACTTCAGATAATCCAGCTTGTAACTCATAGAAGTTATGCATTTTATTGCTGTAATCTTGCACCTGAGCAACGTCCCTAGCATACTTGTTTATTTGTTCATAGACAGCAAAGGCTTTCTCTATTTCTCCAGACTCCCTATAAAGCTCAACCAATAGTTCTCTGGTTCTTAAAAACTCAACACTTAAAGTGTCGTTCGATATTGATGCCAGATTAAGGTAGTGCAGGGCACTGTCAGTGGAGTTTAGATTTCTGTAAGTTTCTGCAAGATTATTAAGCGTTCTTAGCGCCGATTCGTCAGGTTTTTTAGCTTGTTTTAAATCCAGGCTTTTAAGCAAGTAATCCTTTGCCTTAATGAAATCATTCTTTCCTAAATATGCATTGCCAGCGTTGTTGTAGGTTTTTGCTTTACGCTTCGGGTCTAAACGGAGGGCTATGAAGTAATAATGAATTGCAGTGTCGTAGCTTTCAGCTTCTTTGTAGAGAATGCCAAGTTCATTGTATATGATTGCCTGACTGGGTTTGTTGTCAAGTTCAGTATATATTTTGAGCGCATTTGTATTGTAAATGCTTGCTGAATCAAAGTTATTCGTTAATCTATAGACTTTAGCTATATTTCTATAAGTCTCAGCAAGCAGGAACCTGTCGTTTACCTGGGCTTTTAAATCCGCTACCTCTTTATATAACTTAAGGGCTTTATCATATGTATAGGCATGCTTGAAAATTACAGCAATGTTGAGTTTTACATCACTGACCATTTTTTTATCATTAATGTTTTGATATTGACGTAGAGCTTCAAAATAGTACATGAGGGCCTTTGTATTATTTTTGCTGTTAAAGTTTGCTGAGCCTAACAGAAAGTTTGCATTTGCAAACTCGATATTGGATGTTGCCACGCTCATTGCTTGAGTAGCAAACTCTATGCACAGCGTTGGATCACTCGCGTAATACCTTCTTGCACTGTCATATAATTGGTGATATTCTTGTGAATATGCCGTTAAAGAAATAATAAGAATGCAGCCCAGAAATAAAAACCTCATATTGAAACTATAATAAATTATATACTATCAAATATACAAAAAGGCAACTTAGAATAGCTGCCTTAAAAATTTCAAAATGATAGATTTCCTTACATTAAAATTTGTAACGGTTTTCAGGGAGCTGGTGGTGGAGCTGTGCCGTCCTCGTCGTCATCATCTCCACCAGTCGGAGGATCAAGATTAAGGGTAGGGTTTCCTGAATCAAAAATTTCATCATCAATGTCGTCAGAGCAAGAGCTAAGACCTAAAACAATCAGTAGAGAGAATAGAAGGAGGAATCGTTTCATAATTTTAGTAGTTTATAGTTTTTAAAATTGGTTTAAATATACGTTAAAAATCAGCTAGGAGCATTATTGCTTTTTTTTGAAACCACTTCTGCTGAATATGTGAAGACATGAGCCATGAGGTTGTTGTTGTCATGATCAGTACGGGTTCCTATTAATACCATTCTCTTAAAACAAGTACCTGCCCCTTTCCATGAGTCGAAAAGTTCATTAATCAAATACGGATAGTCAAGCTGAATTTTGAAATCATCATTTTGAGGTGATTCCCTTCGACCATCTACATATAAATCCTGTACAATATGAAGAGCTATTCTAAGGATTCCCTTCCTGGAGAATGCGGTATGATGCTCCCAAGCTATATCCGACATCTCTAAAAAGACAGCAGGACGAGTAAACGGGAGGTCGTTCTCCTGTTCTTCATATTGTTTGTTGTACCATTGATAGTCAGCCACGGGTTTGGCTCCATTTGTTAATAACCAATTTGAGTTGTCCGTAATCCTCTGTTCAATGGCACTGTATATTTCTCTCTCTATGTACATGCTTTTAAATGTGGTTAAATGAATACCTTTCTAAATCGTTTCTCAAATATCTTTTTAATGTTTTGGTTGAGAACCTTACTTTCTCCTGCAAACTGCCTTTTTGGGAGGTTGAAACTAACAGACCTTGTATGGGCACTTACTTGCTCTGTCCTTCCTTTTCTTTTTCTGCGATGGCTCCTCACATTCTGAGTCCCTGATATGGTTGCCCCATCATTATGGGCGGCCATATGTATTTCCATTTGAAGTAATACAAAAGGCTTTTGAATTTTGAATGATATTGATCTCAAACCATCTCCAGTGTCAATTAATAAGCCTCTTCCTTTATTTCTGGGGGCATTATCTGATCTGACTGGCCATTTGGCACCATCCCAACTGCCAGCTCGGATATTGTCAATAGCATGGTTAACCATTTCATTTGCTACAAGAATTGGAAGATCTCGCTTTAGAGCCTGAAGGCGTTGAATTACTATTTTGTAGTTAGGCATTAGCAGTTGTATAGCTTGTTATTGACATAGTACTTTATGCGTTTGGTATGTTTAGTCCAAAATTGTTATCTGCGTCCTCTGGGTTAACTATATTGTAGTATGGATGAGTACTAGGGAAGACCACACCATCTTTACCAGGATTACTGAGAAACATCTCTTTTAGCTGTGGTTCTGGGATATCTTGAGGCTTCGTTCTATCACCTTCAGCCAACTGTCTTACTGTACACCTACAGCCCCAGTCGTTTGGAGGCATATATTTATCCCAGAAAGGATGCGTTACAGGTAGAATAACCCTATCCATAGTTTTGTGACTTTCTCTTACTCTTGAATCTCCTGCGGTAATGTATTCAAGTAATGGCAAAGTCTCTGCCTGGCTTAATATCTGCACCCATTTGCTCGCCATCCTGCTTGAAGCTGTTGCGTGGTTATACTCCGCTCTAAGGAAGTTCACATTGTATTCCTGGTTAAGCTTAAGTACCATATCTCTGAATTGGGAAAACGATCTACGAGCACCATTTTCATCTATAAGAAGATCGGTAGCTTCCCTGAGCATCTGATAATTCTTGAAGCCGGAGAACACATAAACATTCTCTCTAAGCTTGCCGAGCATTTCCAGATTAGCCCCTTCTGCTATTTCCATACTCATACCAAAACCTTGTTCTACAGCTCCAAATAGTTCCTTAGCTGTAAGCTCGTAAAGCTCCTGGTCAATAGCCACTGACTCTCCGTTGTAGATTTTTTCAATTAGCTTTTCTATGATCTTAGTCAGATCATCCTGGTATGTTAGCTTTATTTCTCTATGACGCTCCTGAGCGTGATTGCATCGGGGAGAGTAAAGTTGCTTCAGTTGACCTACCAAGGTCAGCTTTGCTTTCCCCGCTCTGTGGCAGCACCTCCAGGCTGCGTAATTGATTTTCGTTGCGTCCAAAGCTCTACAGCGGCCTCATCTGGATGTGGTACTCCAAACTCATTATAAAAGTCCTCGGCTGCAATGGGCACTCTTTCTTCGATTTTAAGCCACATTTCTGCTTTCTTTTCCTTTGGCAATTCTTCGCTTACCAGGAATCTTCCATTAATTCCTTCCAGGGGGTAGCCATGTGGGATAAGTATATTGTTCTTTAGTTGATAGTTTAAGATATACTCGACCATCATTCTATCCTCAAGATTAACAGATTTTTCAACTTCTTGGTGAACAGATCCTAGAGCATAAGATCCTTTTCCATCTGAACTTGATGTAAGCTTTTGACCCAGCACGCCAATTGTCACTTCGTCTCTCAAAATCGTATGAAGATCTTTATATGTTGAGCTTCCTCCTGTTCCTTTGGTTTCATGCATTGTGAATCCCGTGCCTTTTGGTACCACTACATAAGCAGCGGCACCTTGTGACTCTGCTTGATTAATTACTTCATCTCTTGAGCCTGGATCATGTGGATCATATTCATAAAGGCGTAAGGGCATTCCAAACAGTTCGTTATATCTGCTAAAGTCAGATAGATTACCCCTTGTCAGCAGAATATACGGTGCTATTTTACTGTATAAACCTAAATCTTTTGGTTTTCCTATCTCCAGCATGTAGTAACAGTTTGGTTCTTCTCTGTACCTCCATCCTGATTCTTTAGACCCATACATTTCTTTTGTTATAATACCCTCCTGACCATATATATTTTGCCTTGGAATAATCTCAGTGTCATAAATGAGGTGATCTTTAAATATACATTCAATTACTTCATGTCCTTGAAATACAAACTCCATTATTGATTCCATGAACTCAAAGAACCAAGGGGCACGGAAGTTTTGTTTTATTAGATCGTTTTCCATATCCATCCATTCCCAGGGACATGTTTTTACAGGTCTTACACGCTTACTTTTTACCATATCTAAATGCAGATCTATATCAATGTCGTGATAGGTGTCAAGTAAAGGTTTTTTGTATGGATTTCTTGTCCGCTCTGCTGCCTTTATATTTGATATCCATTTATCTATTGTTTGATTGCCGCGTGTAAGTTGTCCTACGTTGATTTGGTTAATAACTATTTCCTGCTGCTTTGGGGCTTTTGTTTTTGTGGGTTTTTCAGCCATTAAAGTAATGATTTGGTCTATTGATATGATTGCTAAAAGAACTGCGCTCTTAAACGCTCTTAAATACCTTGTGGATAGCCTTAGTTAGTAATATGGGTTTCGCTTTCTTTCAGAACCATATTTTACATTGAACTTACTCCCAAGGGATTCTCCTAATGGCTTTGGCAGGTCAGGCTCTAGCTTGCCAGCAGAAACCATTTTTAGCCACAATAGTGCATCTGAATATTTATCATTTATATGCTGTGGAATTTGTCCGGGAGATAAACGTGAAAATACCCGATACACAACCATGTCGATCATATACATTACAACTGTTGGGTTTCTTGCTGAACCAGACTTGTTGAAGATATTTTTCACATCATACCTTACACTAAGATAACTTTCAATCAGTGATTGAATTTTTACTTCAGCTTGTATTCTCGTACTGGAATCTGAGTTGATCACTTTATCAAGGATGTCTGCTTGAACATGATCTGAATAATCATTTGTCTCTATAAACATATTTAAAATAGTTTTAATACATATTGCTGTTTCTCTTTCTTATACCTGTCTTAGGGGGTTGGCATGAGAAAATCATTTCCTTTAGTTTGAATATTCCACCCTCAACGGCATCCGGCCCGTCTTTTTTTGTGTTTGATCCAACTCGAAATTTTAAATATTGATTTATGAGGCGCTTAGTATCAGGGTCCTCTTTAAGGGATTCACAAAAAATGACTTTTTTGCGCTCAAACATGCCTGCGTTTGCAGCTATTCTTAAATCCTTGTCTGGTTTTTTTCTTTTATCTCCTTTTATAGGTATCTGATACCCGTAGTTTTCGGGTTTAGCGGCATCAGAGAAGTTATCATAAAGCATATCTAAAAGAAAAACCTCTTCCATCCACATTTGTGCTGTAGCATTATTTTTCCTTAGAAACTCATCCAAATCATAATGCCACTCTATCTGTTCGTTCTTAGTGCCATTTCTCAGATAAACTTTCCTGATGTGGTATTCACCATTAAGCAGGCCGATGAGTACCAGGCATTTTGTATCGGAATACTCAGATTTCTTAAATCCACCATCCAAGTAACTGAGTAAGTATCGGTATGTATTAAGTGGTGGAAGCTTTGCAAAGATGAAGTAGTCCTTCTGAAACTCTTTTCCTTTAATTGACGGATTATTGAAATATTCAGTGTCAGCTTCATCCTCCATCAGGTCAATCATTTCCTGGCACTGTTCTTTGGTGTATGCCTCCGGCCATGTGGGATTTCCATCCTTATCTAATAGGTTGACTTTAAGCCTAAGGCCTCCGGGCTTATCTTTAACCAGGTCATAGGCACGCTGTATTACACAATCCTCGTCTATCTTATTGT
Organism: Fulvivirga marina; assembly: GCF_016775155.1. Taxonomy (GTDB): domain Bacteria; phylum Bacteroidota; class Bacteroidia; order Cytophagales; family Cyclobacteriaceae; genus Fulvivirga; species Fulvivirga marina. The sequence goes on from NZ_JAEUGD010000064.1 coordinate 206,518, forward strand.
TAAGGAAGGTAATACGTCTTTTTCCAGATATATGTAAGGCTCCAAAGCAATCTCCCTGCACATACTTCCAGTGTTGGTCTACTCTTGTGGGATTTCTGCAAACTTCCGGATCGTCAAAGTCATCAAACCTGAGCCTGTCAAATCGTGTAGCCTCTTCATCGTCTTTACCACCTCTCGGATTTTGTCCAGCCCCGAAAGCGCGAAATGATGCCCCGTTTTTTGTAATGAACCACTCGTCTTGCCAGCGCGCTCCTTTTTGAACACCAAAGTCATTGATGATTCGCTGATTCTTTTCAAGGGCTGTTTTTATTGATTTTAAAAGGAGTTTGGCCTGCGTCTCTGTATGACTGAATAATGCCATAGACCTAATTTCACCATTGAGATATAGGAAGATATCAAGCATGTCGGTAACAGAAGACTTCGCCTGATCCCTTGCGACCATCACTGCAACAATAGATCTATCATTCGCAATTGTGTGTTTGGCATACTTCCTATGCCACTTGGCAAACTTTGCCTTGGCTACTTTAGGGAAGTAGTAGTAACAAAATTGTTCAAAATTGTTAAGTAGCTTCTTTTTACGCGCCTCTTTTTCTGCGTGCGTCTCCTTCAGCTTTTGGTCTGGTGTAGCAGCCTTTATGGATTGGCTAAACGCATTAAATCGCTTTAGGTACTTATCGTTATTACTTGCCATTTTATGACTCCATTTGTTCTGCCTTCATTAAAAGGAAATCATTAACATGATCTACCAGGATCTTGGCAAGGGATAGGTCTACAGGCTTGAGGTGATTTAATAGCTCTTCATAGCACAGCACATATTCTTTAAGACTGACATTCTGAATGTCCTTGATAGCCGCTGTCAGCTTCTTTTTAATATCTGCCTGCTTGGAGGTTGGGACATTGTTTTGATCCTCAATCTGAGTGTCAAGGGCCTCTAACTGTGCATAAATCTTTGCTACCTGCTGATCAGGTAAAAGATTACGGGCATGCCTAATGTTCTTCCAGGGCTGCACCCACTTTGTCATAGTTTTGTTAGTAACCCCCACGATAGCAGCTATCTCCTCCTGAGTCTTATTGCTATGCAGAAAAAGGTTCTTAGCCAGTGCCTGCGCTTCTTTCTTAGCCATAGTAAAAGCATTTGATTTGTACAAAAGTGCATACTAATGACAGGTCTGGAAAGGGCTTTATTTTAGGATGTTAATATTCTCTCCAATACAGCTAAAAATATTAGCAAATGAATTTTACACCCTTTTAAATGGGCTTTTAAGCTTTCATATTTGCCTAAATGATTTAGCAAAACGATGAAGAAACACACTTTCATACTTTCTGATGAGTCGGTTAATGAATATGGATTTCGGATACTGACAGCAGGTATTGATCTAAAGAGGTTCAAAAAGAATCCGGTAATGCTTTATGCTCATATCCGGTCATTTGAAAGTAAAGGTAAGGATGGCGTAATACTTCCTATAGGCCGATGGGAGAATATAAGGAAAGAGGATTCACAGCTCCTTGCTGATGCGGTGTTTGATGAAGATGATGAGTTTGCGATGAAGATCAGTAGCAAGATAGATAAAGGTATTCTCAACACTGCCAGTGCTGGTCTCGATGTGCTGGAATATAGCGAAGACCCAAAGCTAATGGGTAAGGGGCAAACTCTCCCGACAGTTACAAAGTCAATATTGAAAGAGGCAAGCATAGCTGATATTCCTGGTAATGGGAATGCGGTAAGGTTATTTGGCAAGGAGCTAGTTGTTTCAATTGGCCTTTCAGATAGTAACCCTCAAGATTTAAACAAGCTTTTTTTAACTAATAAACCTCACAAAAAGATGGATTTAATCATTTCCGAAATCAATAAGTATCATGAAAAAACGGGCATTACCCTCTCCAGTACTGCTAGTGAGCAAGAGATACTTGTGGCTATGAATAAAGTTCTTAGCAATCAAAAGGCTGAGCTTACAGCCAAAACCGAAACAATTACAACGCTGACCTCAGAGAAGGAGAAGCTTACAGCAGATTTGGAAGCAGCTCAGGGGAATGCCCTTAAAGGAAAAGCAGAGGCCGTAGTTGATGCAGCTCTGGCGGCTGGTAAGATTGTGGAAGCGCAAAAAGAGAGATACTTGAAGCTTGCTTCTGGAAGTGAGGAAGGCTTTGATTTTGTAAAGACAGAATTGGCAGAGAAAAAAGCATATCAACCAATTAGTGCTCAATTAAATTCCTCAGGAGCGACTACCAATGACGAGGATCTGGCAGCTTCATGGGATAAAAACTTTAAGGATGGAAAGCTGGAGAAAATTAAGCTTAATAGTCCTGACAAATATGCGGAGATGTTCAAAGCGAAATGGGGCAGAGAGTACCAGGCATAGTCGTGCTTTTCTGTTCGAGTTTTAAACCTTCTTAAATCATATTGTTCATTTTAATCTATAAACTATGAGTATAATAAAATTTCCCTTTGGAGCCGCAACGCTTGAAACCCCAGACTCAGCAGCAGCTATATCGGTTGATGTGGCAAACACAAAAACACTGATCCAGGTAAGTCCAGTAGAAGCGGTTACACTTGACCTGGTTGCAAATGATGGTCTGGTGGTTGGCTCTGAGGTACATGTTGACATAATACAGGATGCAACTGGCCGTAACGTGACATTTGGTAATACAGGTGATACAATAGTAGCGCCGGATCTGGTTGGTGTGCCTAATGACCGTGACACTATTGCCCTGGTTTGGAACGGTACCTCCTTCGTAGGAGGTGTATGGAATAAGGTAGTAGATGCCGCGTAATCTTAATAGGGGTATTTAACAACATTTTAAAAAGTCTTTAATCAACCCATTTCAATTAAATAACTGATACAATGAAATTTTTTAAACTTCTTATAATCAATCTTTTTGTAGCGGCCTTCATAGGTTCCGCTATTGCCGTATCTATGGCTCTTAACCCCGTACACACTTCTGCCTGTGTATTTTTTGCGGGGTTAGTCATTAGCGCTTTTTCTCAGGTTCCTCAGGGGCTTGTGCTAAGAGCAGTACAGGTGGAGATATGGGAGAGTTTTATTGCGGAAAACCTTTTCCGAGATTATCCCTGGTTAACAAGGTCAAAGGATAGGTCAGAGCACGTGCTCAACGGAAAAGTAGTTCATATACCTCAAGCAGGGGCTAAGCCTAAAGCTGCAAAGAATAGAAATGTCTATCCTGTGCCACTAGTACAACGTAATGACGATGATGTAACTTATGCATTGAATGAGTTCAGTACTGAGGCCACTCGCATACCAAATGCAGATAAAGCAGAGTTAAGCTATGATAAAATGGATTCAGTATTTGGAGATCATAGAGGGGTATTATCTGAGGAGGTCGCACGTGATGTGCTAGCACAATGGTATCCTTCAGCAGAGAACAATATACTTAGGAGTTCAGGCGCTGATACGGCTGTTTATCTTTCCGGTCAAACAGGAACTAGAAAGCTGTTTACCCCCAATGATCTTGCCGCTGCCAAAACACGAATGAACAAGTCTACAAAAAAAGACTCTGGCCCCCGTTTGGCAATTATGACTGAGGATGCCTACAATCAACTTAAATCAGATCCTGATGTAAATGATCTTAATAAGCAGGCGGCATTAGGTGCAGTGTGGAAAGATGGAGAACTGGTAAAACTTCATGGGTTCGATATTGTACGCACTGACGTGGTTCCAAGGTTCGATAATGAAGTTTTACCCGTAATAAAGTCTGCTGATGCTAAGAATTCCGCAACAGATAATGATGCTATTCTTTGTTATGATGAGCGATTTGTACACCGATCAGTAGGTTCTATTGAATTCTTTGAAACGCTACAGGATGCGCTTGCTCAAGGAGATATCTATAGTGCATTGGTGAGGTGTGGAGGAAGAAAAGAGCGCAAGGATGAGGCTGGCTGTGTAGCCATAGTACAGGAGGCCTAATATGAATTGGCACTTTGACCAGACGAAGACAGTAGGCACCGTTACTGGTGCCATACTAGCCTTTGTCAACAAGGCAATTGAAACAAGCGGTGAAGTTTTAGCCACCTTATCATTCAGTGTTATAGTTGAGTCAATTGTGGTATCTGCAATTGGAGCCGCTACGGGTTTTCTGGTAACCACTTTCTGTAAGTACATCAAAAACAAGATAATCAAATCATCACATGAAAAAACTATCAACAGAAGCTCTTGACACTATTGCTCAAGACCTTTTTAAAAATACCAGGGCAGATGCATTTATTATAGCTGAGAACGGTACAGTGTTCAGGGTGGATCAGAAAGACAGAGTTGAGGAGTATATGAAAGAGCATGAAATTGAGATAAAGCTGTATGAACGCAAGTCAATAGAAAAGCTTTTGAAGGAGCAAGAAGAAATACTTGAGGAGAACAGCAAAGAAGACATTGAGGCCAAAGCAAAAGCTCTAAAAAGTAAGCAGGCTTAGCGAACATGAGGGATGAGCCATAACTGGTCCCCTCCCTGCTAAGATAACAGCTTCATAGAAAATGTAGGAAGTAAGTAGGTGCAATTCGGCATCTCCCACCAAAATCAAAAGATCATGAGTAAATTAAAATACCTGATTATACACTGCACTGATACACCCGCAGGTAGGGAAGTTAGTGCAGCTGATATAAAAGACTGGCATACATCGCCAAAACCGCGAGGAAGAGGATGGAAACAAGTTGGCTATAGCGACCTAATCCAACTCAAGGGAGAGCTTGTAAACTTGGTGCCATATAATAATGATGATGAAGTTGACCCTTGGGAAATTACAAATGGGGTTGCGGGCATCAACTGGCTCAGCAGACATGTAGTCTATTCTGGTGGTAAAGACAAGACTGGCAAAACGGTTATGGATACAAGAACATCTCGCCAAAGATTGTCATTAGCCAACTATGTGAGAAAAACGATAGAAGAGCATCCTTCTATTATGATCGGTGGGCATAATCAGTTTACAACGGCTAAAAAATGTCCGAGTTTCAATGTACCTCTTTGGCTCAGGTCAATCGGTGTGTCTGATAAAAATATCTATAAGGGAAAAGTCAATCTTTAAAGTACTATTCAAATGAAAAGATTCAGTATTGATAATTTCAAGAAGGGAATAATAACAAGTGTATTAGGCATAATTCTAATTATAACAGGCGTGATCCTGTTCTTTTTGCCTCTTGCTAGTGTGTTGGAATGCATAACAGTAATTATTCTTGGGCTTAGTCTTCTGGGCATTAAAGATCCGAGAATTTCTGGATCAGGCACAATCAAGACAATAGTAACAATTGTTGGATTGACAATGCTTATGATGTGGCTTAGTGGATGTGTTACGTGGGATAAATGCCAGGATAAGTATGGGACAAATGAGACTCATACAATAGTGGTTAAAGACACAGTTGAAAAGGAGGTATCATTGATAGTACCTGCTGAAACTATTTATGTAGAAATGAACATAGATAGTCTTTTGGCGGCAGTCCCAATGAAAAATAACATTGCAGATACCTTCGCAATTAAAACAGGTCGTGCTCAGGTAAAGTATTGGAAGGATAAGTACAACAATGTATTAAAATCAAAGGTTGAGTGCTTGCCTGACACTATAATTCAAAAGAAATCAATTCCTGTTGAGGTTGAATCTGAATGTCCTGATACAGTGGTTTTAGATCCTGATCAAGGTTTATCTTGGTATAATAAGTTGTGGCGTGGCTTTCAGGGATTCTCAGCTTGGGCGGTTATTGTCCTGTTTTCCTACCTAGTGTTTTCCAGACTTTTAAAAGCCATTTAAAGTATGATTAATAAGTTACTTCTTTCGCTCATCTCATTTCTGTATAAGCTAACTTATGAAGGAGTCTATCTTGATGGGGTAAATAAAAAGATGATCCGCCCAGTGCCTAAGTTGATCATTGATGGCAAACAGTATTACGAGTTTGTACAACCTGCCGACATACCTCAAAATAGGTTTGTCCATTACCTTGACTTTCGAGATGAGAGTCAAATGGGAATGGATAGAACAACACTCAACAAATACTTCAGTGCCATTAAGGAGGCTAATGATTCGGGTGAAGTCAGCAGAGTAGGATCTTTGGTGTATATGGCTCAGTCTTCAATAAATGACTGCACACCTATAGAGGTTTTATATAACATGGCTAGTTTGATGTATTTCGATAAAGATGAGGATATCAGTTGCTATGACCTGGACTATAATCAAGATAAGATAACCAAGTTCAAGAGTCTACCAGACAAAAGTTTTTTTTTGAAGACGCTGTTAGAACAAAGCTTGAAAATTACTGGAAAGTCATTACCCAAAAATATAGACCAATATTTGAAACTAAGCATGGTAAAACTACGCGCTTACAATCAGACGCTTTACGGCGTATAAGGCAACGAAATCGAGACAACTTTGAAAAGCTGGTGTATCACTATACCAATGGTGATGAGATCCAGGCTGAACGAGTAAAGAAAAAAACTTCAGAAGACTTCTATAGCTGGCTCTACCGAGCCTATAAATCTAAAACTAAATAAAACCTGAATGGCTGCTGAATTTCCGGTAAAGGCAAAAGTCGATGATAAAGACCTGGACGATCTTATTAAAAAACTGCGTGCAGTAGGTAAGGCCGCTGACCTCTCTGAGAAAGAAATGGCTCAGCTAGAAAAGCAAATTAGAGATACTGGCAGGGCTGAAAAAAATATTAACGGGATTAACAAAAGTCTTGATAATATGAGCGGCCTAATGAATAAGGCAGCAAAAGGAGCATTAGCTCTTTGGAGTGTGGATAAAGCAAAAGAATTCCTCACTAAAACAGTCGAAATTACCGCACAATTTCAGCGCTTTAAAGCTATACTCAATAATACTCTAGGTTCGGAGTCTGCCGGAGCTGCTGCATTTAAGAATATTCTAACATTTGCAGCAAAAACACCTTTTCAAGTTAGTCAGATTACGGACGGGTTTATCAAGCTGGCGAACAGAGGTTTTGTTCCTACCAACGAGGAGCTTACCAAACTCGGAGATCTTACCTCCGCGATGGGTAAGGACTTTGATCAGATAGTTGAGGCTTTACTTGATGCAACAACAGGCGAGTTTGAACGATTGAAGGAGTTTGGAATTAGAGCCTTAAAATCTGGTAATCAAGTAAGGTTCACTTTTAAAGGGGTCACTAAAGAAGTTGAGTTTACGGATCGTGCAATCAGGGATTATATACTCTCTCTCGGAGAGTTGGAAGGTGTAGCCGGATCGATGGCTGTAGTGAGTGAAACTTTAGGAGGCAAGCTATCCAATGCTTCAGATGCATTGGATAGATTTTTTGCTGCCCTAGGTGAAAACCAAGGGGGGATAATTGAATACTTCATAGTTCAATTTACAGAGTTAACCGAAGCTATAACCAAATTCATAGAGGTTGCCAACAAGAACCCTTTTGATGATTATGTAAATAAGGAAGTTACTGAGGAACTTGAGAAGTTCATAAAGTTAACTAAGAAAGATCAGGCCGAGGCTATAAATAAAACAGTTCGAGAAATACAGCGCTGGAGAGCGGAGCTAGAAAGGCTTGAGGGGTTCTATGCAGAATCAAAACAGGCGCAGTCTACTGAAGAGCTTAAGCAGGCCGCTGATAAGTTTGGTTTTAGTATGGCTCAGGTAGAAATAATCCTTGAAGATTACAATTTCGAACTAGAGCATACAAAAGCAATACTTAAGATTGCTGAAGATTCGTTCAAGGCCTTTATGAAGGAGTTTAATAAAGGTTCTGAAGATATAAAGAAGCAAACTTCAATACTTGGAGAACTTCAAAAACAACTCAATGAAGCGAAGAAGCAAAGGGACGAGGCAATCACTGTGGATCAGTTAGCAAAAGCAAACCTTCGAATTCAGTTGCTTGACGCTGAAATACAACGACTTTTAGAGTTAGGTAAAATTCAAAAAGAACTAGCTCCAGACCTATTGGATAAGAGAGATCCTGCGGAAGAAGCCAAAAGGTTTACAGATGCTATTACCAAACATTTTGGAGAGGATTTTCTTCCAGATATGGAGGCTATCAATGATGCCCTTCTTGAGGATTTTGATAAACACATGCAGCAACTGTATGAGGCCAATCAGGAAAGACTTAAGAAGCAAAAAAAAGATGAGGAAGATCATCAGAAATACCTTGAAAGGTTATGGAAAGCGGGAAACGATTTGTTCGATGAAGCCATTTCATCTTTTTCTCAGATAGAACAAAATAAACTGGATGAGCGATTATCAACACTTGAGCGGCAACGGCAGGTAGAGCTGAAAATGGCAGAGGAAAACAAGGATGCCAGGGATAAGATTAATGAGGAGTTTGATGCTAAAGAAAGGAAGATAAAGGCAAAGAGCGCCAGAAGAGAGCAAGATTTGGCCCTGTTTAATATAGCTATTTATACTGCTCAAGCTGTAGCTAAAGCTATCTCTGAATCTCCAACTACATTCGGTTTACCTTTTTCGGCTTTTGCAATTGCTCAGGGCGCTTTGCAAGTGGCTGCTGTAAAGTCTCAACACATTCCTAAGTATAAGGATGGTGTGTATAGTATTGATGGGCCTGGTACCGAAACAAGTGATAGTATTCTAGCTGCGCTTAGTAAAAATGAAAGCGTGGTTCATGCTAAAGCTTCTAATCAATTTGGATGGTTATTGAAGCCAATGATTGAGGACTCAAGCTTTGACAACATAAAATTAAGAGAGCTTGTAGATCAGCACATTCCTAATCATTTAAGGGGGGATATCATGCGGGTTAAGACAGGCAATAATGAGGATGGTGAAATTAAGAAGGAATTAAGGGACATTAAAAAGGCCATTATGAATAAGCCAGTGAGTCATATAAATGTTGATGAGAATGGTTTTAATGTGAGTATTCAGAATGGTCAGATGTGGACTAACTATGCATCTAAACGGTATAGCTGCTAATGTATAATTTTTACATATATCATAAGGAAATTGGGCGTATCAGAATTGAAGATCCTGTTGGTTGGGATGGTCTTGGAAAAAAAATTATCCGAGATAGTAAACTGCACGGAGTATTCTTTGAGTATACTCCAAAACTTCAATTCATTAAGAAGGGTAAAGCTATAATTCACAATTTCTTGGAGAAATATGGTATTGAAGTTGAGTTATACCTTATAGTCACGTTTCAAGATCCTGTAACCAGAATATTCTCGACAGATTATACGGGACGGTTTAATATGACTACGCTTGAGATATCTGAATTATATGCTACATGTAATGTGGAAAACACAGGATTTCTGCAAAAATTCAAGAACCGAATGGATGTTAAGGTTAACCTGCAAAGCCTTATCAGTCAAGGCGGGGTAACCCTTTCGCCTTATGATTCAGAGACTCAAAATATATTATTACACTCTAAAAGTATCAAAAAGGTTCTTGATGTAGCATCTACAAATCAGGAATATTATGAGGATGCAATTAATGTGCTAAATGCTGGATTAAACGCTACAACATTCATAAAGGTTGGGTTTGATGTTATTAATCAGGATGAGATTGAAGATACATTTATGAATTTCGGGCCGTCAGAGCTTGACCCTGTAGAAAATTCACTATATCTGATGAAGCTTAAAGAGGCGGGTAGTTATAATGTTGATATCAAGCTTGATTTTGAGGTTGAATATATAGATGGGGCGCTTGACCTCATTACTCATTACTTTCAGGTGTTCTTTGGTATAAAGGATGGGTTAACATTGATTCACAATGAAACTACGCCTAAGGCATTTTTTAGTGAAGAGGTTATGAATCTTAACGAGCCTCCTAATGCTGTAGGTGAATTTAGGAAGAGAAAGAAAACCTATACAGTAAACTACCAACATACTTTCAATTTCACGGCTGGGCAGGAGGTTTATTTACATGCCTTTAGCGATGTAGATTACGAGGGGGAATCCGGTGGAGATTGGATTTATCGCCAAAAGATTACCCTTAAAGATACTTCATACATGCGGATAGATTCTGCTACCTCATTCCCTTCAACAATCTCTCCAGTAGTACTGATTCATGAAGCCTGGAGTAGAGTGTGTCAAAGTATAACCGATCAAGAAGATAGCTTCAGGAGTGATTATTATGGTCGAACAGATTCGGAACCAAGACAATATTCTGTTGATGGAGAGGGTAGCTTACGAGGGCAAACAGACGGTGCGCTCCTTCGAGGATTCCCATTAAAGGATAATCCAATGCATACGAGCTTTAAAGAGATGTTTGAAGGCTGCAATGCAATTGATTCCATTGGAGTTGGAATAGATAAGGAAGGAACTAAGCAAGTTATACGGGTGGAGCCTGTTTCTCACTTCTATAGCAAAGAAAGGTCAATCATACTCAATTGGGTTAATGATATACGAAAAAAAGTAGATGCAACAAGGTTCTACAATGAAATCAAGGCCGGATATAAAAAATGGGCAAATGAGGAATACAATAATCTTGATGAGTTTCTATCCAGGAGAGAATTGACCTTACCAATTACTCAGGTTAAGAATTCACTTGACCTGATAAGTCCATTTATAGCGGGAGGGTACACTCTTGAGTTTACTCGCAGAGATCGTTATAAAGACGCTACAACAAAGGATAATGAAAATGATAATGAAACTTTTATCATAGAGTTAAGGCGTACCGCTGGGGGCTTTGAACCTGCACGTAATCAGGATTTCACAATGCTGGATAATATCCTTGACCCAAACACAGTATACAATGCAAATTTAAGCATATCCCGTAATCTGATCAGGAATGGAGCCATTATAGCCGCTTCATTAATCAAGTCAGAAGAGGGTATAAAAATGTCTTTCGGAGAAGGTAATACTAGGGTCTTAAGCCAGAAAACGGGGGAAGATCTGATAATAGAGTCAGGGGAAATTACCAAAGAGCAACTTGGTAAAGCGATCTGGAGGAATGAAATATACTTATTCAAACACCGCCTTTCCCTTATGCAATGGCGGACAATAAACCAACACCCTACAAAGTACATAGAATTCAGTCCAACGGATAGAAACCATAAAAAGGGCTATATACTTGAGGCTGTCCCTGATCAGAGGACTAGAGAGGTAAGTTTCACTTTATTAAGAGCGAACCTGTAAATGGCACTAATAAATCTATCATATTGTAATTTAGCATTAGGCGGTAAGCGCTATGACATTGTCTATAACAACGTTACCCACGTCATTGAATCAGGCGTGTTTGATGATAGCAGCGGATGCAATACCCCGACACCTGAAGTAATCTATCAACACAAGGAAGGTCTGGTGACTTACCAGGTGAAGCCAAAGAACTCAGCCCCTTATGCTCAGGTTGTACAGGTTGCTGATCAGGTATGTGGCATCACAATATTCTCAATAGATACCGTCAATGCCAGCACTACAGAAACAGCAGACGGAACGGCTACAATCAATGCGTTATCCGGAATAGGAGGAACAAAGGAGTATTCAATTGACGGACTAAATTGGGTTGCTTCAAATGTGTTTACCGGCCTGCTTGCAGGCACTTACAGAGGTTATGCAAGGCATTATTTCCCTGGACAAAAAGCATGTGTAGACTTTCAGGATTTTGCGGTTGGATCTGATGTGGTTGTATGTAACCTTACCCTGGGCAATATACTAGTTACTGCTGATACCGGAGCCTCAAACGGTAGTATTACAATAGACACAGTCAATAACGTAGTCAAGCCTGTTGAATATAGGCTTGATGCTGGAGCGTGGCAGGATGATCCTGTTTTCACTAACCTTGCCGCTGGCAGCTATGATGTACAGGTAAGGTATAAAGATCAAACCAGCTGCATTGATACCAGGACAGTAACCGTGTTTGCTGTTGATTGCGACCTAACAATTGATGCTATTGTGGTGACGCATGAACAAACTAAATTTGGTGATAATGGCAGTATTAGAATTATAGCATCAGGCAGCAATGCAGGAATAGAATATAGCATTAATGATGGTGTCTCTTATCAAAGTGAAGACACCTTTACAGATCTTTCACCTGGAGAATATCTGATCAGAGTAAGGGATGAGGTTGGGTGTATCGCTACGGCTCTTGTTGAGGTGAAGCGGTTTAGGTTGGCTTACATTGATATTCCTATAGCTCAAACCCATCGCTTTGTACTTGATAATACTGACAGGCCAAACTTTGACAATCGTCTATTCAAGGACACGCGCATACCTGGTGTAGATCCTTGTGAGTACTACACCTTAATAGAGCATGCAGATGTTACTCAGGTACAGTTCCGCTCTAACTACGAAAATAACACCTTATATATCTATGATATTGACGGGGTTTTAACAGACACTTTAACACCTGTTAAAAAGACTTCATTCACCCAGTACACTGATTCTTCAGAGGCTTATGCGGCTCCTTCTGAGACTCCAACACAGACACAAATATACTTTGCGGATGGTCTGCAGGAATATGCAGAGCCTGGGCAACTCATTACTCTTACGGATTTCGCTGGGTTGAATGGCGACTATGAGATTATGGCTATTCAACCAGGGACATTGCTGGCCGATGGTTTTGAAGTAATCATAATAACGGCAACAACCGCCGTGCCTTTATCCGGTACCGTATCGGCAATATATGATGTAGAACCTTATGAAGTGTATGAGAGCATTATTAACTGGGCTGTATACGATTCTGGTAAGTACTATATAGTTCTTGAGGGTACTGATGATCAGTTCCTTGATTACAGAGCGCCAAGTGAGCCAATAGATATTAAAGACACTCATCCTGATTGTGTGCTAATCGACTACAGGAATAATGAGAATGCTTATAAGCTGTACTACTCAACCGGCCTAACGAATTTGATTCGGGTTGTTGCTGAATTTAAATGGCCGACCCTTGGAGGGGAAAGGACTGTAACAGAAGATAGCCGAAACAGGGCTATTAAGCTGGCTGAAGATAAGACGCGTAATCCATCGTTATTTGTTCCTGACATACCGCCCTATTTATATGAGCAGATAGGGCTTGCCTTTGGCCATGATCATATCAATATAAATGATGTCAGATACCAAACTACAGAAGATATAGAAGTTGAGTACTTCAAGAACGATCCTTTTTGCCATGTTAATGCAAAGCTTAGACAATACGATTTTGTTGCTGACAACTCAGATGACCAGGGGGATGTTGATACCCCTCTTAATATCCTAGAACTTAATAATGACCTATTTGAAGTAAACCCGGCATGACGACATTTACAACGACAAATTTTGACCGATTAAAAGAGCTGCTTGAGGCTAGCCCTGATGACTTCATTGTAATAAGGAAGAGCAGTGAGGGAAAGGATTATAAGATCAGGAAGAGTAACATAACAGGTTCAGGGCAGTCTGCATCACTTGCATATGACCCAGAGGTTACTTATGATACTCCTGCCACAGCAGCGGTTAGCGGCAATCCATCATATGCTGAGTTCAACAACAAGCTATGGAGGTCAGAAACAGATGACAATCAAGGCAATCAACCGGTGGAAGGTGTCAACTGGACTGAGGTATCCGCTAATGAAAGCGGGTTAATACCTCATAAGCCTGGAGTATTTAAACAAGAGGAGGTGTATGTTACTGGTGTGCCTAAGGCAGGCTATCCTAAGTGTCTGCTGAGGTTGGTATCTGCTACAAGGCCTTATGAGACTGCTGATCTGGAAGCTGAGTACCTGGCTGGGGATTGGGAGATTATTGGTTTTGAGCTTCTCGATGAGGATGATTTTGTCAGTGATTCCGCAACGAAGGGAGCTACACAACAGAGCATTAAGGCCTATTTATTGGGTATGTTAGGTTTGTTAAATAATCTACAGACAACTGATAAGACGAACTTAGTTGCTGCTGTTAATGAGGTGAAGACATCAGTTAACGCAATACTAACAGCCGTAGCCTCCAACGATGTTAACTATGATACGTTACAGGAACTTGTTGACTTTATCAAAACCATAGATACAGAAGGGGAATTAATAGCGCTTATTGATGCCGCTGTTGGTAATACAACATGGAGAAATCCTGGGGGAACATTGCAGGATGCTTACAACAACTCTTTAGATGGGGAAATAGAACTTGACGTCCTTAAAAATTTTAAGGTACTTAAGTCAGGAGGTTTAGTTTCAGTATTCGAACTAGATCAAACAGAGCAGGCCCTGTTACTAGCTGGTAAATCTGACCTGTCTTCTGATTATAGCTTATGGATTGTTGATGATCTTGGGAACAATTTACTAAAGGTTTGGAATGACGGGAGCGTTGAGTTTGGGGGTAGCGTAAGCTCATTTTTACAAGTACAGGCGGGAATTACTTCGGGTAATGCAGGAATCCAGTTTCCTAGTAGCCAGCCAATAGCATACCGATTGAAAGATGATGCTTCGTTTGATTACATTACGTTTAAAACGGATACATCTGGAGAAGGTAGAGCCGCAGTGGTTATACAAAAATTTGTACATAATCAGGGCCTAGGATTTAGAACCATAAAGGCTCAAGCTTTTTCTATAACCACATCTTCTAATAGTGCTCAAAATATAATAGGATCAATCCCAGTTCCCTCAGGTAATGTGGTGGAAGTATTTGTGCAGCAATTTGGGGGTAGAGGCGCCGATGGTAATGTACAAAGCGGTAATCCAATCAAGATAATAGCAAGGAATGTTGCGGGAACAACATCAGGTGCTAATGATGTAATTTCAGTATTAAGACTAGGTGCTGCTGATGGTGGACCAAATGTAAATTACAATGATACCACTGATGAAATAGAATTTCGTTTCCAGAATGAATCAACTGGTCAAGTGTATGATTGTTGGGTAGATTTTTCTTACGTAATATATCCTGCTATATGATAATTTCAGCATCAAAAGTACAGGGATATAATTACAGTGCTACTCCTGATATGAGTACTATAGGAAAATTAATTACTTGGTACGACTATAGAAATGGGTTAAATCAGGCAGACTTTTCAGGTACTCAACGAGCTATATCATTAGCTGATGGTAGTTCTAATCAATATCAATTAAATAGTCCAAGTGTATCTAATAACGTTAGGAGACCAATAGTTTATGCCGATGCTATAGGTAACATAGGGAATATTACAAGTTTTACCGCTGCACCATCTGCTGCAATTAATAAGCTCCATAATGGTAGCGCATTTTTAATTATGACAGTGATTAGTCTCAATGATACAATAGGTACTGTTTTGAGTTTTCCATTATCAAGTGCTATAGGAAAACCAGGAATTAATTTTGGAATTACTCCATCCACAAGAAGACTAAGATGTTTGTGGCAAAATGATGCAGGTACAAATATAGGAGGCTTTAATAACTCTGCTGATGATAACATCATTCCTTTGGAGGAGTTTGTTCTTATTCAACTTATGTATTACGGCAGTGGTACAGGGACGAATAATCTAAAGTATTACGTAAAATCTACAGCTAAGTCAATCACCTTTAATCCTACATTTGGTTCAGGTCAAGCGTCTAGTATAGCATGTTTTAACTCTATTGGGAATGTAGAGTTTAAAGCAAAGATGCAGGCCATCTATGACCTTTCAGGTAAGAGTATTGCTGAATGTGATGCTTTCAGAACGCTTGCAGTAAATACATTAAAATTAGATTCAGAATATTCATCATTAATCACATCATAACATGACTGACTTTATAGAAATAGAAATCAGAGATGATCCAGTAACTGGTAAAAAGCGAAAATTAGAGCATAGGCAGCTCAGAATATTAAAAAATCTTGAGATGATTCATGATGTTGAAATTGTCTTTTATGAGAATGTAGAAGGTAATTACGGGGAAAAAACTCTTACAGCTATAAACACCCTCCCTATTACAGAGGATCAGAGAAAGCGGCAAAGAGAAACATTCAAAAATATCATAATTTCTGTGGGCACACATGGCACAATCGTAAATGCAGAAACTGGCGAGCCTGTTAGTCCTGAAATAGAGGGGGCCATAAAAGATCTTTATTTTTGGCAAAATATACCAATATCTACATTAGGATTAGATGGAACTGCCAATCTTGAAGATGTGGTATATAGTGCAATGCGCATGAGTATGGAAATTATGAATGCGAGAGAACGACTTTAAATATTTAAATATAAATCATTGTATCCTTTATTAAATTTTAATCTACTATGAAAAATTTTCACATGAATTTTGCAATTACCGCCTATGACGACTGTGGCGGTGCCGGTGTTTTAGGTGACTTTACACCTGAAGGGGAATGTATCGCAGAAGGCTCGCTAATCGTTGGTGGTATGCTTATAAAGAAGGGGTTCGATGCTACAACTTTGGTTGATAGCGTTACCATTGATGCCGCTGTTACAGCTGGTGATGTAAAGATCCTTACTGGCTTCTCTGGTAACTGGCCTAAGGCTACTGCTAACAAGAAGGCTGGTATGGCCTTTAAGAAAGAGAAAACAAGCTCATTCAGTTATGCTATACCATTTAAACACTACAGTGTTGACTCAAACCTAGCCTTCTGGAACAAGGTTAACTTTTCAAACGAGTGGAGTATGGTTTTTATCTTTGAGGATTTCAGACCATATGCAGCTTTGGATAAGGAGCTTGGTGTTATACCTATGGACTTTGATGTTAACTTGGCTAGTGATGAGGAGCTTGGTGGATCAAGGAGAATTGAGGGAACGGCCTCATGGACCGTTGCGTCTCTTCCTTACCTATTGAGTGACTTGCCAGCGTCAGTGTTAGCTCCCTATTTTAGGTAGTCTTTAAGCGTTGTTAAACGGGTGTTAAAAGAGGCTTCAGAGGAGCCTCTTTTTTGTTTTGAAGCCAGCTACCAAAAATGTACTTTTGGTTTTTAAAAAATGTACGTTTCGTTTTGCCGAATATAATTAGAATAGAAGTGAAAAAGAACTTATCCTATTAAATTATCTAAAAAAGCATAATTTCACGGCTTACAAATTAGGTGTTACTAATTAGATGAGAAGCCTTCTGAAAGCCTGCTATTTATACATTACTATACTTATCATCCTATCCGCCTGCACAGATAGCACGGAGTCTAAGGTTTCATTCTACCATTGGAAATACAATGCTGAACATAACTCTGGTATGGCTTCAGCGCTCCGGCACCCTCGTATTGACAACACCATTTACATGCATTATTTTGATGTAGACAAAACGGAGAAGGGTGTCTATCCTGTATATGTGTTAAACGATGTGGATAGTGCATTTAAGGCATACAATATTGTGCCTGTTGTATTTGTGACTAACCGTTCCTTACAACAAGAGGGTATCCATATTGAACAGCTAAGCGATCAAATCTTAAGCCTGGTTAACGAAATAGGTCTGCACCACTTTGGCTCGGAACACAAAACCATCCAGTTAGATTGTGACTGGTCTGAAACTACCCGAGATAAATATTTCCAATTGATCAGGTCGTTGAATCAACACCTGGAAGTAGTGCCCACCATCCGGCTTCATCAGATCAAATATAAAACCCAAACAGGCGTGCCACCGATATCACATGGTGTGCTCATGCTTTATAACATGGGTGACTTAAAAAATGAGCAGCAAAACTCGATCATCCAGGCTGATATAGTAGATGATTATATCGAAAGCCATACCACGTACCCGTTAACACTCGATGTTGCTCTTCCTTTGTTTTCACAAACGGTAATAAAAAACAACAGAGGACAGGTCAGGTTGGTCAACAGATCCATGCCGGAAGCCTTGAAGGAAGATTCACTGCATTTCAGGCAATTGGACAATCACTTATTTGAAGTTACCCGTGATACACTTTACCATGGTTTTTATCTTTCGAAAGGCTATCGCCTGAAACTGGAAGAAAGTGGGGTAGAAGAAATTTTGGATGCATATTCCATCGTCAGGGATAGCAAACTGAAACTAAATAATGTTATTTTGTATCATCTTGATGATGATGTTTTAATCCAAGTGGATTTGGCTAAACTCCTCGAAAAAATATGAAGCACTTCCTGATCGTAATACTACTCTTCTTCGTTTCTAAGTCCGCTATAGGTTGTGGCTGGGGGCCGGATAATGACCTCTATTTCTTCTACAATCTATTCCATCAATCCAACATTTCTAATAAGGCTTATTATCCTTTTCTTCGCGATGAAAGTCATACGTTTTATGAAGGTATGGATGGCGAATTGGAAATTGACATTCACTCAGGCAATGTTGCTCAATGGCAGCAGCTGCTTTCCAACTGGTCAACTGGAGACATTAAAAAGGCGCTTTTTGCAAAAACGGATGAAGAGTTTCTCCAGGTTTGGTCAGGGAAACGAGGAACTCAGGAAAACAAGGCAAAGGTATACATGGCCTTTGCGAGAAAATGTAGTCAGGCTTTTGCCCACAGATCATACTATTCATGGCAGTATGAAGAAATTAAAAAAGCTACGCCTGCAGATATTGCAGCCTTGTTAAAAGAGGGAATGCTAAAATATCAGGAAGAGCAAAATGAACAGCTGAAGACAAGGTATGCCTACCAGGTGGTCAGGATATTGCACTACACCGAGCAATTTCAGGAAGCCATCGATTTTTATAATGCCCATGTAACAAAGGACGCGGCCAGTGAAATAGACTATTATCTGCTTGATCAGGTTGCAGGCTGTCATTATTCTTTACACGATTATGAGAAAGCCGCCTATATGTTCCTCACTGTATTTGAAAACAGTACTGACCGAAAACCTTCTGCCTACCTGAGCTATAAGTTTTGCGTTGATGAAGGGGCTGAGGGTAAAACCTATTTTAAGGGTAGCGAGGATAAGGCCACTTATATTACCATAAAAAGTCTGAGAGACTTCACTGATGTGCTTAGTGGTTTGAGAGAGTTATATACCACTTCACCCAACGATAGAAAACTGGAATTACTTTTTACAAGAGCACTCAACGCTATAGAGCGTGAAGCCTGGCCTACGAATGTCGGTCTGTCAGAATATGTATTGCCTGCACTTAAAGACAGTGATCAGAAGCAATTACGCGAACTTCAACAGTTGGCCTACACCATTTACAATGACAAAAAAACAGAAAATAAAGACTTCTGGAAGCTGGCTGATTCCTATCTCTCATTCCTGCAAAAGGATATCATTGCGGCAAAGGATAAGTTGAGTGCGGTCAAGTCAAGTATTTATGCAGACCAGGTCAATACACTGAAGCATATCTATGAAGTGTTTTCATGGAAGTCAATAGGAGCCAAGGAAGAGGCCTATCTTGCCAATGTAATAGGTGATCTGAAAGGCGATGCTTATTATTACCTGTCCAGTGAAAACTGGAAACACCTGGTTCAGGATCAAGCCGGTCATTTGTACTATAGAAAAGGACAACTGGCTAAAGCTTTTCTTACCCATAATGATCTTGATAGATTACGCTATATCAATTCTCTGGCTCTGATAGAAGACTTTGAAAAACTGGCAGCTCAGGGCACCTACAATAGTTTTGAAAAGCAGTTGATAGACAGGACTCGTAATACTACCGGAAAACATGGGCTAGCTGAGTATGTTAAGTTTGTAAAGGGAGTCTACTACCTGCTTCAGGCAGATCCTGCCAAGGCGTTAGCTCAATTGAAAGACAATCCCATGAGTGCTCAGTCAGGTATTGATATGTCAAATTTTGTTTCGGCAAGAGTATTCAGCAACAACATTATGGAATGCTTTGACTGCGAGGAAATTGAAGTAATGGAAGATTCTGTATTTCTGGCCTCAGTATATTCATTCATCAAGCCCACATTCAGCAAGGCCGATTTAGCAGCCAATCTATTAAAGCTTGACTCCATGACGCAAGACACTAAACAGTGGAAGCGAAAGCTATCTCATTACCTGCTGGCCAACTATTACTTCAATGTATCAAACACGGGTTATTTCAGAGGCACCTTAGTCGGAGATGGTAATTGCTGCAACTATGACTATTTTCCTTATAGTAAGGGTGAAA
Source organism: Fulvivirga marina (assembly GCF_016775155.1). GTDB lineage: Bacteria > Bacteroidota > Bacteroidia > Cytophagales > Cyclobacteriaceae > Fulvivirga > Fulvivirga marina. The sequence goes on from NZ_JAEUGD010000064.1 coordinate 226,341, forward strand.
TGACATCAGAAGAGTATATCGCCGATAATAGGGGATACAACCTTTACTACCTGGATGGCAAGAAGAGATCGGATTACCATCTTGCAGAAAAGGCTTATGAGCATTACCAGAAAGTAATTGAAAACTCCACAGATACAGAACTTAATGCCAGATGCTTATATATGATGGCTAAGTGTGAGCTAAATCGATTGTATAACGAAACGCCGAACAGGTATTGGTACTACAAAGGGGAAGTCAGCGAAGTTGAACTACCGTATAAAAAGAGTTTTCAAAAGCTGAAGGCAGAATACCAATCAACGAAGTTCTATTCGAAGATCATTGATGAGTGTAGCTTTTTTAGGTATTATGATGGGTTGTGATTGAGGGAATTCACAACCCCAACTCCCTCTCCGGCAAATCCATCTCCCGAGCTATGATCTTAAAAGTCTGTAGTACTTCATTGTAGGTCAGCAACCTGCTTTCAATATGGGTTAATTCACCTTCATTAGCCCAGCCCTTCCGGTCACTGGTCTCCCTAATGTTTTCATGGATGGTGATTAGTACGTTATGGATATATTCGATAAGTGCTTCGCTGGTCATGGGTATATTATTTAATGTTATTAGATAGCATTTAGTAAAAAATATAACCCTTGAACAAGAGATTAGTTTATTTAGCGCTGCAGAAGTAGCCATTGATGCTTACTTACAACTGCCAGATTAAACTGTAACCTTTTGGTCGATTTTCCTGTCTAGTAACATATGAAGACCTTGAGAAAAATTGGCTTACTAGTATCATTGGCGTTCATACTCGGCTTTATACTATTTGCTGTCAATCAGATTATAGCCTTCCATGCCAACCTCACCACCATCAATGAAACCCTGGCCTGGCTGGTTACGGGGTTTATCAGCATCACGATTTTTCTCTTATTACTCATTCCCATTGTTCTGATTGCCAGACTGCCCAAGTCAGTGGCTTTCCCTGATAACTATGAGGATGAAGCTCAATATCACACCATCCTTAAAGGTCGTCTGGCTCGAAATAAATTGGTGAAGAAGGCTGGTTTGGATGTAAGGACCGAAGAGGGTATGAAGCAGGCTCTGGAGCTGCTGAACAATGAAGCTCAGGATGTTATAAAACAAACGGCCAAAAGTGTCTTTTTTACCACCGCTATTTCGCAAAACGGAAAGCTAGATGCACTGACCGTATTCATTACCCAAAGCAGAATGATCTGGAAGGTTGCTCATATCTACTGGCAAAGACCGGCCCTGAGAGACATGGTTAAGCTGTATGGCAATGTAGGTGCGACAGCACTTATTGCCTCTGAGCTCGATGAAATTGATATTACCCGCCAGATAGAGCCTATCATCAACGCCGTACTTCGCAGCCCTGGCAGGTCTGTTCCGATTATTGGTCATGCGGCCCATATAGTTACAGACAGTCTTTTAGAAGGTTCCACCAATGCTTTTCTGACATTAAGGGTAGGCATAGTAACTCAGCGCTATTGTGGTTCCTGGGATATTGCCGACCGAAAAACCATTAGAAAAAATTCATTTGTTACTGCCTCTGGTCTATTGAAAAATCTGGTCATTGAATCCTCTGGCAAAGTGGTGACCAGTGTGATGACTGCAATAAAAAATGCCGGGAAGAGTACCATCAAATCAGGCATGAAAGGCGTCACCAGTATTTTCAGGAAAAATAAAGGTACGGAAACTGTTGACCCTTCTTAGTCCAGAGTCCTCTATGAGTTTTACGAGAGACTCTTTTACAACTGAAAGTGCCCTATAATCTCCTAAAGGGGACATTTTGGGCAGTAGTACTATTGACGGAGTCATTTCAGAAAGACTCGGCTATGTAGTTTGGAGCAGGCAGGTACTCCATAGCTAAGAGATTCCTGATATTTTCATTCATCTCTACATAAAAATATGCTCGCACTCGAAAGTTCAGGAATGATGGGTTTGGGTGTTGTCGGTGTTATTTTATTTTGGAGCGTTGTAAAATAGTAAGAGTATTCTTTGATATAATAAACGAGAGCAATAGTAATTATAACTCCCTTTCCCTGACCGAGCGCATGCAGCCAAGGCAATACAAAAAACAAGCTTACTGCATAGTTTGCTGGCAGATTACGGAGGGTATGTTTTGTAAGGGTTCTATGGTAAGGGCTGCTTCCAGTTTTATTGCCTCTTTGGGCATGCCAAATACCACTGATGTTTCCTGGTTTTGGGCTACGGTGAAGGCTCCCACTTCTTTGAGTTTCAGCAGGCCTTTGGCGCCGTCTTTGCCCATACCGGTAAGCAGTACGCCTACGCAGTTTTTGCCGAGGTATTGTACTGCAGAGTCGAACAGCACATCTACACTGGGGCGATGTCTGTTGACCCGTTCCCCTTCCTTCACCTCAACATAGTACCTTGCTCCACTTCGTCTGATTACAGTATGGTAGTTGCCAGGGGCTATCAAAGCCTGACCCCTGATGAGTGAGTCCCCGTTGGTGGCTTCTTTAACCGTGATATTACAAAGTTGATTGAGTCGGTCCGCAAACGCCTTTGTGTATGTCTCAGGCATGTGCTGTACAATTACTATGGAAGGAGAGTCATGTGGAAGGGCCATTAATATTTCCTTGATAGCCTCGGTTCCACCTGTTGAGGCACCAATTACCACTACCTTTTCAGTGGTCTTTATCATACTTTTGGAGGTAGCCGGAACATTGACTTGCTGTACAGTTACTTTGTTACTTGTGTGGAGCTTTTTCAGCTTGGTATTTTTTACTACGGCCGCCGCCTTTACCAGATCCAGCAAATGATTTCGAAGGTGATCATCATGGTTGCGAAGGGCTGTCATGGTAGGTTTTTTGATTACATCCAGAGCCCCAAACTCCAGTGCTTTCAAGGCTGTTTGGCTACCCCTTTCCGTTAAGCTCGATAAAATAATTACCGGCATTGGTTTCTGCGACATGATAGTTTTGAGAAAAGTCAGGCCGTCCATTCGGGGCATCTCTATATCCAGTGTGATGACATCGGGCAACTGTTCCTTGATTTTTTTAGCGGCAAAATACGGGTCGCCTACAGCAGCCAACACTTCTATATCCGGGTCAGAATTTAAAATATCTGTCAGGAGCTTTCTGATCAAGGCTGAATCATCTACTATGAGAACACTTATGGGCTTTTTCAAATTTTCTCAATTCAAATAATTAATTATTACCTCGTTGGTTGATACCGAAAACCTGATTTTTCTGCCATATCTTCCGCCTACGTTTTGTTCATGTATTTTAATACCCTGTTCATGAAGTACTTCTTGCGCTATCATAGCGTTTTGGTGGCCTATTTTAAATACAGAATTGCTGCTAAAGGCCCCACCATATACCCCGGCTATTATGCGGTCGTGAACGGCACCATTATTGACCATTCTCTTAATCAATGCTTTAATTGCACAATTTCCATATTTAAAAGGATTCTGGTCGCGGCCGTTCCAGAAGGGTAGCATGTAGTGGTTCATGCCACCTAATTTGAGTACCGGGTCAAAAAGACTAACGGAGATACAACTTCCAAGAATGGTAGTTATATGAATGGGATTTTTTGTCACAATCAACTCTCCGGGTTTTAAAAAGTAATCCGTATTCATCCAGGCAGAGACTAGCATATAGATATTTTTTGATAACCTGTATGCATCCGTGGTTTAAGGGGTAAGTCTATTCCCATTAATGACTCCGAGTGGCCTAAAAATAAATATCCTCCAACCCGCAAACACCGGGCTAAACTTCTTATGACTCGCTCCTGGGTAGGCTTGTCAAAATAGATCAATACATTTCTGCAAAATATTACATCAAGTGTTTCCGGGGCAGGGTACCTGTTCTGGATAAGGTTAAAACGTTTAAAAAGCGTTTTATCTCTTATTTTTTTAATCACCCTTACTTTTCCCTCTTTTCTATCTATGCTTTTCAATAAGTATTTCCTCTTCAGGTCCAAGGGCAATCCCTCCACTTGTTTTTCACTATATATAGCATTATTGCCTGCCTGCAAGGCATCCGTTGAAATATCCGTACCTAAAACAGAATAGCTTATATGCTGACCATTTTTAGCCATAAACTCCTCTAAAGTAATGGCTATGCTGTAGACTTCCTCTCCAGTGGAGGAGGCAGCGCTCCAGATTTGGAATTTATTTTTCGCTGAGGACTTGACATGAGGTAAAATCTCTTTTTGCAAGAATGAAAAATGGAGGGATTCACGAAAAAAATGGGTTTTGTTAGTCGATACAAGGTTGATCATATTGACCACTTCTTCACTTTCGGTGCGGCTACAGATATTGTCAATATATTTCTGGAAAGAAGTGATCCCGAGTTTGCGCAAATGTTTTTGCAGCCTGCTTTCCAATAAGGTTTTTTTAGTGATAGGCAGATTTATTCCATAGTTATCATAGATAAATTTGCTCAGTTTGTAAAACTCTTTATCATTAAGCTCTATTGGATTGCCCAATTTAATAAATCCTCGTATTGTCTGTAACCCCATACTAAATACCTGATGATCCTGCTGACGCTACCAACAGGCAGGTCAGCAGGGTATACTGAAACATAACATTAATATTCTTCAAAACCACGATCAAGGTCATCTTTAGGATCTTTAAGGACTAGTTCAAAGCCCTTAGACTTTTCCTGTCCTTTCTTTTGTGCATGGCCATATTCCTTTTTAGTCTGCTTTGTAGAAGGTTTATTTTCTTTTACCTGGGCAGAGACTTCGTTTGTCGCATTGGCACGGGTATCCAGCTCATCCTCATCTAATTTAAAGAACGAAATAGCTTTTCTTAATGTGTCGGACTGGTTATTTAACTCTTCAGAATTAGAAGCTAGCTCTTCTGCACTGGCTGCATTTTGCTGAACCACAGAGTTAAGCTGCTGAATCGCTTCATTTATCTGGTTGGCGCCATCATTTTGCTCCAGACTGGCTGCACTGATTTCAGCTACAAGGTTGCTGGTTTTTTCAATTTCCGGCACTAGTTTGCTCAACATGTCACCAGCCGTACGAGCCACTTTTTCACTGCTATTGGAAATATCATCTATTTCTTTGGCTGCGTTTTGACTACGTTCTGCCAGCTTTCTGATCTCCGCAGCAACTACAGCAAAACCTTTTCCGTGCTCACCTGCACGCGCAGCTTCCACGGCAGCATTAAGGGCCAGTAAATTGGTTTGTCTGGCTATTTCTCCTATTATTGAGTTTTTTCTAACGATGGTATTCATCGAGTCCACGGTTTCCAGTACAGCCTCGTTAGACTTTTTTACCTGGTTGTTTGAACTCAGTGCAATTTGTTCAGTTTCTTTAGCATTATCAGTATTCTGCATGATATTAGAGGTCATCTGCTCCATAGAAGCCGACACTTCTTCCACCGAGCTGGCCTGCAACGAAGCACCCTGAGAAAGCTGTCCGGCAGATTCACTCAATTCTACACTGGCTTTATTGATATACTCAGCCCCCTCCATTACGGTTTTTATTACATTGCGCTGGCTCTTTAGCATATCGTCCATCTTATGTAGTAAAAATCCGATCTGGTCTTTTTTATTATGTTTTTCCTTTTCAATCTTTATTCTCAAATCACCGGCAGCGATTTTATCCACAATGTTCATAGCCTCGTTCAGTGGTCTTGAAATGCTGTTTTTGAGGTAGAACCCTCCTGCAATAATGAAAAGCATCACAAGCAGTACGACGATCATAGAGTTTCTGAAAATACCCTCGCTTAGCCTCATACCTGCCTGGTAGGCTTCCTCAGAAGAAGTAAGGCTTAAATCAGTATACTTGTCCATAGCTGATCTCATAGGTTCGAAGGCAGCCATATATGGGCCGTAATATACCTCATTAGCTTTTGCGAAATCTTCATTTTTAAGCAGCGACATTATCTGGTTGGTCAGCACGGTTAATTCATCGTACTTTTCTCTGAATTGCGTATCGTAAGTGTCATAGGCATTGTTCTTTTCCAATTTTGTGAAAGCTGAGATTTTAAAGAAATTGGTATAGCGCTCATGCACCTGCTCCAGGTTGGTTTTTATATTCACCATTGCCGTGCTAAACTCGCTTTCATTGACTTGTACACTTTCGGACAATGCATGTGATATGGCTATGCTCGACTGGTAGGCATCCCTGTCCGCCTCAATGAGATAGTCTATGCTCAATAAATTGTCATTATAGATTTTCTCTATTTCAGCTTTTAACTTTTGGGTTTGCAACGAGTTATAGATGGCACCCGCTACGGAAATAAACAGCACGAAGGCGAAAATTCCGATTATACGCTGGTTCGTTGTGAATTTTGTCTGTTTCATGATAATGTATTATTGATCTTTTTTGTCTGATGAGAATAATTGTGGTTTAGCGATCAACATGACTGCAATCCACTGCTGGTACCGATTATGGTCACCTCCCTTGATAAGCTCCATGGACGGAGTTGCAAACATAGTTGCATAGGTAAACCGCGTACTCAGGTATCCATTTATTTTATGTTTTAACTGAAGGTCAATTTCGTTGCCTAGCTGATTGTCTGCAGCATCTAATGTTACAGGATCCATATAGTTGCCTCCAAATGCAAAATTATGGTATGAAAACTCCAGCTCTGATTTGTTGCTAAATTTGTAAAATAAGCTGGCAAATGTATTTCTAACCCCGCTGCCTTTGGTGTTGCTTTCTATATTCAGAAAATAGTCCAGATAGCCATAGTAGCGATGGCCGTCTCCAAATAGCTTGTTAAATGATCTGTTGGTATTATCAGGGTCTAACTGGTCATTGCCACTAAAGAAATTTATACCCGCAACAGCTTTAAGTTTGTCATTTATATTGTAAGTAGGGATTACCGAGTACATGTAAGCTCGCTGCTTCAGTCCCGACGTATGCTCGCCGTATTGATAGTAAAAAGAAGCTTGTACCCCAAAAGCTGATTTTTTATTACCCCCTTTCAGGTAAACACCGGAGGTATAGCGTGGATACACTTTTTTGAAATCGTCAGGGTCTTCATTGCCATCCACTGATGTCAGTACTGACGCCGAAAGATTGTTGCTAATCTGCCTGTTGGCCCATAATACTGCCAGATATTTGTAATAATTTACATCATAGGCACTTTCCTGGTACTTATTGCCATCGTTGTTATACCCACCCGCAAGCTTTATGTCCCAGTCAGACTTGTTAAACTCGAGCATAGCCAGGTCGTGAGAAACTGCAATGTCGTTCCAGTTTCTCATACCGAAGATACGGCCATCGTCCAATACCAGGTGCTGCCTTCCAACTTTGATAGCAAAGCCTTCTTTGTCTTCACTCAGGTAATATTTTATCCAGCCTTCGGCCAGGTTGATATTGGGTACATTACCCCTTTCATCATCGACACCCCAAATTCTTGCATTTTGAATTGCAATGTTAATTTCAAACCTGTCGTCTTTGTAATTAGTGATCAGACGGGTCCTTTGGGAAGAAACGAATGTTGGCTCGCGAGTATCATCAAGTAATATCCGTGAACCATCACGATACTCTGATCTTGCCCTGAAATTGGCACTTACATTTAACTGGGCCTGGGCACAATCTATCGCCAAAATGAATGCTGTAGACAGCAGTAATATTTTATATTGATTTCTATTCATATCAGATAATTTATTTCGTCTTAGATGTTTCGGTTTTCTTCTCATTTGCATTTTTCATTAACTTCACTTCTTCCACCGAAAAAGTCTTGTCTATATCCAGGACCACTATAAAGTCTTCATTTTCCTTAATTATGCCTTTTACAAATTCCAGATTATAGTTGGCCTCTATGCTAGGTGAAGCATGGATATGGTCTTCTTCTTTTTCAAGGACCTCCAGTACTTGGGATACCATGGCGCCAAAACGAATGGTTTTTTCTTTTAGCAGCAGGTCTATTACTATTATGCATGTATTCAGGTCGGGCTCTATTGCAGGTAGTCCGAATTTTACACAGGTATCTATCAGTGGTAGTACCTGTCCGCGAAGGTTGATCACCCCTTTCATGTGAGCAGGGGCCTTGGGAATAGAAGTGATTTTTGGTACTTCTATTATTTCTATCACCTTTTCTACCTCCAGAGCAAAGGTTTTATCAGCCAACTTAAAGCTCAGAAAGGATTTAAGTGCTTTTGCAGTATCTATTTCATAATTCATGCTAGTTTGTTTTTTGTTCCACAAGTTTGTCCGCGTCAAGTACAAGTGCCACTGATCCATCGCCGAGAATGGTAGCCCCGGAGACAAACTCCTGGTGTTTATAATATTCACTTACCGACTTCAATACCGCCTGGTACTCGCCGATGATCTCATCAGTGATAATTGCTAACTCCATCTTTCTGCACTTCACTACTATAGCATTGCAATATTCTGGCACGGGTGTTTTATCTAAAGAAAGCTCAGTCCTCAGATCAATGAATGGTATTTGCTTATTATCAAGTACCAGCAGTTTATTGAAATCATCGGTTAGGGAATCGTACCTGAGTTCATAGCACTTATGCACTATCTGCAATGGCAGCACAAAGTGGGAATGATCTGCCTTAACCAGCAGGGCATCGATAATAGAAAGGGTTAAAGGCACTTTAATGGTGAACTTTGTGCCTTTTCCAGCCTCTGAGCTGATGTTTATTTCACCGTGTATGTCCTCAATATTTTTCTTGACCACATCCATACCCACTCCTCTGCCGGAAACATTGGTTACATTTTGGGCAGTAGAAAAGCCGGGCTGAAATATCAGTTCATATATCTCAGAAGTTGATGGTTTGTCGTTTTCATTGATCAGGCCTAGTTCCAAGGCTTTATTTTGGATACTTTGGATGTTTAACCCCCTTCCATCATCACTGATCTCGATATGTACATAGGCTCCCGAGTAGTAAGCATCTAATGATATCGTTCCTATAGCGGGTTTCCCTTTCTTACTGCGTTCTTCTGGTGATTCAATGCCGTGATCAAGACAATTTCTTAAAATATGCATGATCGGATCGGATAAGGTATCTATGTATATCTTATCTAATTCTGTATTTTCACCTGTTACTTTAAAATTTACTTCTTTATTAATAGAAATGGAACAGTCCCTTACCAGTCTTCTGAATTTCCCCATGAGCCTGTCAATAGGTACCAGTGTCATTTCAAATGCAATATCCCTGAGTTGTCTGATGTGCCTTTCGATATTTTCTACCAGTCCCTCAAACTGAGGGTCAGGGGAGGAAGAGACCATCATTTTAAGGCCGGCCTGGTCAGTTACTAACTCACTGACTAAGTTCATCAGCACATCTATTTTTGATGTCGAAACCCTTATACTGCCTGATTTACTACCCTTGCCGGTAGTGTCTGAGTCTGCGCTATCCGCAACTAATGTCTCTTTTAAAGACTCAACATAACCCGTTAATTCCGTGAGTTTTTGATCAGTAGGGGTTTTGTCAAGGACATTTAGAAGCTCTTCGAACCCTAATTCATTGAAAAGGTTAAAATTGGCTATTTTATGTACGGTAAGTTCAACTTCATCTTCTATAAACATGAACTGAGCCTCCAAGTCCTCACGCGTGGCCTGGCAAGCTACATACAAATCCCATCGCACAACAATGCTGTTATCATTTTTGAATGCCGGTTTCATCTTATGGTCGCCCATTTCCTGAATGTCGTCCAATATACCAAATACGGGGTGCCCTGATCCGGTCTCGATATCAATAAGAGGTTGAATAGTCAGATAATAAGTGCTGATATTTTCCTCATCTTCCTGCTCAATGAAGGCCTCCAATAACGCTGTTTCTTTGCTTTGATCACTTTTCTTGATGGCATCAGATATTTTTGAAGAAAGGGCCTTTATTTCCTTGACCAACTGGTTGTTTTTAAGCTGAATTTGTGAATCCTTCAGTTCAGGATCATTCATCAGCTTTTTGAGGTGGTCAAGGTACTTCAATAACTTATCAGCAATGCGTGGTTCATCTGTCAGGAGCTCATGACGTATGCCATCCAATACAGATTCGATCATATGAGCAAAATCACCCAAATTTGTTAAGGCAAAAATATGTGCCCCGCCTTTGAAAGTATGTAGAGCGCGAAAAGCTTCCTCTATATAACGAATATCTGCATGCGATTCATAAGAGAGAAGGGCTTGTTCAGCTATCTCTAACTGCTCATTACCCTCTTCCCTAAACATTTGATCATACTGAGTCATTCTTCTTACTTTTCTCTATGGTATAATTCAGGAGGTTAATGAGGTTGTCAATCTTATATGGCTTTTCGACCCAGGCATCGAGACCTGCCTTCTTGGCCATCATTTTTTTATCGTTGGCCTTTTCGGAGGTGAGTAATACTACGGGGTAATGCTTTAGTTCATCATCACTTTTTACTGCCTGCAGTAATTGGAAACCATTCATCACCGGCATATTATAATCGGATAAGACGAGGTCGATAGTGGCTTCTGAGCTCCTTAGCGTGTCAAGCGCATCTTTGCCATCTGTAGCTTCAACTGTATTAAACCCATGGCGTTTTAATGTGTCGACAATGGCTTTGCGAATGCTGGCAAAGTCGTCTACTACTAATACTGTTTTCATGTTATAGTTTTATAGTTGCAATTAGGCGTGTATGTAATAAATATTGTTGTACAATATAAACACCAAAATCATAAATTCCTAATAATCAGCAAGTTGTATTTTTTCAAGGAATTGCAGATCGTCCCTTTTTGGGATAGATTCTCCTGTAAAGGGTAGAGCTAGTGGCTTAAAAGATAAGTAGGGGAATTGATATAATACCATAAAATTCCTCAGAGAACAAAGACCATCCAAAGTCAATAATGATATAAATAAATACCGCGTCAACTTAAAATTTTCGCAGAGCAGCGGAGAAAATATCCGGCTTCTGAGTGTGTCAAGCGCATCTTTGCCATCTGTAGCTTCAACTGTATTAAACCCATGGCGTTTTAATGTGTCGACAATGGCTTTGCGAATGCTGACAAAGTCGTCTACTACTAATACTGTTTTCATGTTATAGTTTTATAGTTGCAATTAGGCGTGTAATAAATGTAGCTGTACAATATAAACACCAAAATCATAAATCCTTAATAATCAGTGAGTTGTATTTTTTAAGGAAATTTAAAACGTCCCTTTTTGGGATAGATTCTCCTATAAGGGATAGAACTAGTGGCTTAAAAGATAAGTAGGGGATAGATATAATACCATAAAATTTTTCAGAGAACAAAGACCATCCAAGGCTAAGAATGGTATGAATAAATACCGCGTCAACTTAAAATTTTCGCAGAGCAGCGGAGAAAATATCCGGAATCCCCAGCTTAAAAGCACAAGCTAAACCTGACCTACTCGCTAACAAACTTCTGCACGCTAATTTCTCCCATGTGGGAGATGTCCGTAGGACAGAGGGTGTTGCATCCGGAAGTGTGCTTTAGTTACTTATCAGATGAAGGTACACTCCCTCAATGACTATTAAGTTAAAGGGAGGTTTAATTTTGTCTCAAAGGTCATTTTCCATTTGCAGGCAATCGCTTTGAAGAAGTGTTTACCTTTGAGTTGGTCAATAAAATTCTTTTCCCTTGCTTGCAAGGAGTTTTGCTGGAGCAATATGGCGTTTGAAGTTTTGTTTGTCTATATCATGTATTATTTGTTGTAGTGGGTAATCCTTCCTCTTTTATTTCTAGCATCCATGTCCCGTGCAAAACTTCTTCCCGGTTTTATAGCCACCACAGGTGTTATAATCTCTTCAATTAGGCTGTTGAACCATTGTTGAATTTCTTAAAGTTGAAAGAAATGATGTTTTTTCCCTCAGGAACCGATAAGCTTTTTTCCAGTTGTATTTATACCTGTGCCTACGGTGTTTTGTATTATGTATAATTTTCCGGTTGGCTAAACTGCCCGTCAGTCCTATCATATTCATACAAAATATATGGCATAGAACTCCTGAAATATCCCTTCTGTTTTCTCGCTCCCGAATTGCTCTATTTTGATTTTGGGCTTCAGACTTTTAACCCCTTCTTCTACTCCCCATAGCAAATGATATAATTCGCCTAAATCCTCAGTAGTAATATCTTGCTGGTCATATCATATAGATTGGTGACAAGAAGTTCGACCTCTCCCGTATTGAGATGGATACTACCCTCTCTTAAACGCCAGCAAATCCTCCGTAGAATTCTTTTCATCGAAATAATACCCCTCATAATCAAAAGCTTTAAGCTCCTCTACGGTTGTAGGCTGGTTTTTGATGATAAATCTACTCATGAGTCCACGGGCCTTTTTAGCATAGAATGAAATAATCTTGTACTCACCGTTCTTGTGATCCTTGAAGTCTACATCAATAATCCTGGCTTTAAGCTGTTTGGTGTCTACGGACTTAAAGTATTCATTTGAGGCGAGGTTAATCAATAAGTTGTCACCCTGAGCCTTCAAGTCTTTCTTGAGCTGTTTAGCAATTTTATCCTGCCAGAACTCATACAGGTTGGCGTGTTCGGAGACCTTTAGTCTGGTGCCCATTTCCAGTCTGTAGGGTTGAATCAGGTCTAGCGGGCGGATCAGTCCGTATAAACCGGAAAGTATTCTAAAATGCTGTTGACTATACTCAAGCTCCTCCTGGCTAAAGGTTTCTGCCTGTAGCCCCTGATAAACATCTCCCTGAAATGCAAAAACAGCCTGCTTTGCATGAGCGGGATCCTTCTTTTTGGTAAAGTTATGATACCGCTCCACGTTGAGTTCGGCCAACTTATCGCTGATGGACATTAACGTCGAAATGTCTTCTTCAGATCGCTTTTTGAGTTCATCAATCAACTCAAGTGCTTCCTTTTGAAATCTTGGAAGTGTATGCTCATGGCTATACTCTGTTTCAAAATCTAGCGTTTTGGCAGGAGATACAATGGCTATCATCTATAATAATCGATGTTTTAATGTTCAAAATTCAGATGCAAACCTAATGCATAATTCGTTATCTGCATGGTTAATTCATGACAAATTGAGTGAGAATCAATACCTTTTGATGAGCGTGCAGGAGTCAAAACTGTAGTAGCTAGCTTAATAATTTGTGAAATATCTTGAGAATAATGACAATATCTTATTAAATTATAAGGATAAAGGTAATCATGCAATATCCTCAATTCATAGATAATAAGACCTTCTTTGCTATGGATTCGTCCAAAACAGAGAAAGAGCAGTTGCTTGCACTGACCAACAACCTTAAAAGTATCCAACGACTGACCACCACCCATTTTACAGATTTTAAAGAGCTTATTTCCAGCTACTTAAAAGTTGGCTTACAGATCTTTAATATGAAGATTGGTATTGTATCCAAAATCAATGATGCAGAATATCTGGTGTGCAATTGCATTTCCCAAATTCAACAAATTGAAAGTGGTACTATCTTTCCTTTGGAAGGTACATATTGTAGAGAGGTAGTTAAAACCAACAGTGTGATAGGCTTACCACATGTGGGATTACTAAAGGAAATGAAAACGCACCCTGTCTACATCAATATGAAACTGGAATCGTACATAAGCGCTCCTATATATGTGGATGAGGTACTCTTCGGAACTTTAAACTTCTCGTCAACACAGCCCCGTAAATACGGTTTTTCAGAGCATGAACGTGACCTGATTGCCATGATGGCCAACGCTATTGGCGCATTTCTCATGCTCGAAAAAAAAGAAAAGGACCTTTATAATTCTAATGATCGCATGAAGAGGTTAGTGGGCTACGTAGCCCACGACTTGAGAGCCCCGCTGAGCAATATTAAAACGTTAACCTCTTTCATTGACTCAAATGAATACGCCGATATCATTGAAATGATCAGAGCATCCTCAGCAAGAGCCTTAGAGTTTGTTCATACCATATTGGAAACTGCTGCAATGGGTAGCGGTAAAATAAAACTCAATATGGCAAGCCATGACTTTTCTGCACTTTTTAAAGAACGGTGCGAATACTATAAGTCATTTAAAAATGACAAGGAACTGAACTGGGAACTGGAGGTTGAAGAAGGAATAACACTGGAAGCAGATAAAGATCGTATGCTACAGGTGTTTGACAACCTGCTATCAAATTGCACCAAGTATACGCCCTATGGCGGACAGGTAACTGCTACACTGAAAAGTCTGAATAATAGTCATGTTAAAGTGGAACTCTCCAATACAGTAGATGAGCTTGTTTCATCCAATGGATTTGATATTAAGCATAAAGTGGGTTTTGGACAGGAAATCATTAATGAAATACTCAAATTACACCATTCTGACGGCTTAAAACTACATGTAAAAGATAATACTTACCATGCCTGTTTTGAATTAAAGTAGTAGGGCTATAGACCCTAAGCCTATTAAAACCCTGACCATCCTCAAATCCATGAATCAGAGCACAGACCTGTTTTACATCTAGAGTCCCAGCAATCTACTGACATTCACCTTTCCTACAGAGACAGTAGTATCTCCGATATGGATCATATTACCTTCTATGCTTTTGATATGCTGCGCAGCTACTACAAATGACCTGTGGGTAATGAAACATTAGCCTCTCTGGAAGACTGGATAGATGTAGGGGTTTATGCACAAGACCAGTTGATCTATTTACAAAAGCATCTGATATCTGATGAAGTATCAGAGCTTGAAATAACGGTAAGTCAGGCGCCTTCAAAGGCAGGGATCGATCCACTCCACAAGCTTATGGATAGAAAGCCAGAGGACAATATGAAAAAACTGAGTTACCCGTAAAAACAAGCTGAATCACTTGTTTAATCCCCCCTGAGATTGTTCTTAAAAGTCTAAGATTATTCAAACTTTGCTTTGGTGCTATGTTGAAGTTCTACAGCAACCAAGGAGAAGATTCTGAAACAAGTTCAGAATGACGGTTTAGAGTAGACAGGCTTTTAAGACAGTCTCGCCTTTACTCTTTGCAAACAGCATCTCCCAAATGGGACTTTGCGTATCTCAGCAAGGGAATATTTCGCCATAAATCGATTATCTTCGCGAGATATGGGCGTGGATCATAACATCTCAATCTCGATTACTAACTTAATACTGTTGGTTATATCAGGGTATATTGGGGTTTTCAGCCTGTTGGTCCTCATATCACAAAGAACAAGACCCGTACTGACCATTTTAGGAGTATGCGGGCTAAGCCATGCTCTCGCCATGGCTGTCGCTGTTGTTAAAGGTCCAAGTTTGTTTTATGAGCTTTCCAGCCTTTTGATATGGCCTTCATTTTATTTATTCACATGCGTTCAAAGGACTTCAAAGGTGCCGAAAGAATGGTTTATCCATCTGATAGCTCCATTACTTTGGCTTGCCGCTTATCCACTGATTCCTGCTCAGATGGTGACGGGAATATTTGATGGCCTATATCTGATACAAGTGTGTGTATACTTATGGTTAAGCAGTACAGAAATTTACAGAACTTCTTTACTCAGCAAAAGCAAAGCGATATACCCTGCTTATTATTTAAAGACCCTTATGGTAGGAACGGCCTTCCTGTTGGTATTTCGGCTGGCCCTTCCCATGTCTAACCTTCAAAATCACCAGATTATGATGGTATTTCAGACATCAGCGGGGCTATACTTTATTCTGGTTTCATTTTTTCTTATTAAGCCGCCTCTAAAAGCTCAGGCTCTAACCAAAGAGATAGAACAAATCCATGAGTCAGTGAATTATGAAGAGGAAATAAAAAGAAAGCTAAGAACAGCCATGCTAGCGGACAAGGTTTATCTTAACCCTGAACTTACGCTAAGTGATCTGGCCAAAGCAACAGGACTGAAATTGACAGAGCTCTCGAGTTTTATCAATCAGAATATGGGAAGGAATTTCAATGATTTTATTAATGAGTATAGGGTCAGTGAATTTAAGCGTCTGGTAAGCACCGAATCTGATTCGCGGGTCACCATTATGGAGCTGGCCTATCAATCCGGTTTTAACTCCAAGGCATCATTCAACAGGCTATTTAAAGAGTACACCGGAGTAACACCTTCACAATTCAGGAAAAGTCTCTTAAAAAGCCCTGCTTCAGGTTAAATTAATTAGTCTCAAATTATTTTTAAGTCTTTTAAGCCCTTTTAAAGCCCTTTTATTGCAGCCGGATCAATAATTACAACACGAGCAATATGAAATTCAATTTACTGAAAATAGCGATCAGGAACATGCTTAAAGACAGGGTATATACTTTCATTAATGTCTTGGGGCTTACTTTAGGGATTAGTTTTGCTTTCCTGTTATTTCTATATGTATCTCACGAACTAAGCTATGATCAACATGTCAGTGAAGCGGAAAATGTCTACAGGATAACAGCAGATTTTACACTGGATGATCATCAGGATATATTTTCCAACGTTCCCAGACCCATGGGAGAGACTTTAGTGAGAGAATACCCGGGCATCAAAGCTTCTGTAAGGTTATACGGCTACAACGGACTGCAAGTGCATGAGGGATTACTGTGGAACGAACAGGAAGATTACATCATTACCAGGAATGCCTTTCTGGCAGATTCCACGTATTTCAAAGTATTCAGGTTGCCGTTACTGGAAGGAGATACAGCCACTGTACTGAACCATGCCAACAGCATCGTGGTCTCAAAATCTATCGCCCAAAAGCTATATGGAACGGAATCCGCTCTGGGTAAAAGGGTAGGGCTTGAGGAAGGAAGGGAAGCTATCATTACCGGGGTATTCGATGATTTTAATAAACCAACACATTTACCCCTTGATGTCCTTATCTCTTATCGTACCTATTTCAGCGCGACCGAAGATTATGACTCGTGGTATGGCGCTCATGTATACACCTACATCAGAACCACATCGACCTTCAAACCGGCCGACGTTAATAACCACTGGAAACCCTTCTTTGAAAAGTATATGAAGTCTACTTTCGACGAACTCAATGGTACCGCAGAAATTATACTTCAACCCCTAACAAGTCTCCACCTGGCTCCTGAATATATTTGGGAACCGTTTCCTCATGGTAGTAAACAAAACGTTTACGTATTTAGCCTGGTGGGCATATTCTTACTGCTGGTAGCAGGTTTCAACTATATGAACCTGACTTTGAGCCGCTCCCTCTCACGAGCAAAAGAAGTAGGCGTGAGGAAGGCACTTGGTGCCAGTCGTTATGGCCTGAGTGTACAGTTTATAGTCGAATCGGTCACAACAGCACTAATTGCCTCGGTTATCTCCATTGCTTTTGCCAAGGCCATCCTCCCGGTTTTCAACCAATTGATAGGGGAGCAGTTAACACTGAATTTCTTAACCAACCCGTTGATGATCATAGGTATACTATTGATAGGTATATGTATCGGGTTCATGTCAGGCATATATCCGGCATTCCACCTCTCATCTCTGGAGGCTGCCAGAGTGCTTAAAGGGGGACAAAGCAAGTTTTCTCAGGGAAATTTAGGTATTAGAAAAGTACTGGTAATGGTGCAGCAGGTCATCTCAGTATCACTGATCATATCAACGCTTGTTGTCATTGATCAGGTAAACTATGTACGAAAGACAAACCTGGGTTTTGATAAGGACAACCTGGTGCTGGTTGATCTGCGCGACGAAACGGTAAGAAGTAACATCAAAAAATTTGAACATGACCTCAGCAGCATCTCTGGTGTTGAAAATGTAACACGGATGAATGATGTGCCACTAAGCGGTATTAATGAGTTTAGCATTATGGTAGAAAAACCTAACGGGGAATTTGAATCGGCACCTACTCAGATCATAGAGGTCAGTGACAACTACCTGGAAACGATGAACATTGAGCTTCTGGCGGGAAGAACTTTTGTTGAAGCGGATAGCTTTTTCAGAAGTATACTGATCAATGTTTATCAGGCAGAACTTCTTGGATATGAAACTGCGGAAGATGCTGTCGGAGCACGATTTAAATTTCCAGGTGAAGACGAGGAGCATAGAACCATTATAGGGGTAGTTAATAACTTCCGTATGGTATCTGCCAGTGAGCCTCTTAAAAGCCTGTGTATAGCATACTATAATGGGGGCAGGAGGTTTATGGGCATACGGATACATTCTAAAAACCAATCAGAGACACTCCAGGCTATCGAAAAAATGTGGAAAAGCTATGGTGCCTCTTATCCTTTTCAATACACTTTTATGGATGAACAGCTCGACAACCTGCTTGGTAAAGAAGATAGGCTTTACAGGCTCATGGTATTCGGCTCAGCCCTCATAATCCTGGTATCCTGCCTGGGTTTATTCGGCCTCGTATCGTTTACTGCCTTGCAGCGATCAAAGGAGATTGGCATCAGAAAAGTGCTGGGAGCCACAAATTCTACACTTTACTTTACTCTAGTAAAGGATTTCTTCACACTGTTAGCTGCGGCATTTATAGTATCTGTAGCCATATCCTGGTATTTTGGTAACAGTTGGCTTCAAAACTTTGTCTTAAGGACGAACTTTGACTGGGTAAATCTGCTAATTGCGGCCATTGTCGCCTTACTGATCACAGGCCTAACCCTAAGCTATCATACTCAAAAAGTGATCAGGGCAAACCCAGTGGATAGTTTGAAAGAGGAGTAAATCTTTATGAGATTTATTAGGTATGAGCATGTTGGAGTAAATTACACTATTCCAACATGCTCATTTTAGTTTAAGGGGTAAGCTCTACCGATTTCAAAAGTTTAGTAAAGCCGCTATTTAGTTCTGTTGAGATTTCTACCGCTCCTTAGCAGAGTCTCCTTCAGGACCCTCAGAGGACTCTTGCGTACTACTACAGTAATACCAAATTATTTTATAGCCTTAGCCTCTTCAGAAAGAAGCTCATTACCATCATTCAATCCCGCTTCGATAAAGGCATCGATCTCCGCATTGCGCTCCAAGCCTTTGTTCAGCAGTACGCCAAGGCTGATCATAACGCCAATCCGGGTACCTACTTTTTTCGCTGCAGTGTTAAAAAGTGGCTGCAACTCTTCATAAGTAACACCTTCAGCCAGATTCATGATGTTAACCCTGGCATTAGCCAGCTTATCTCCTGATAAATTGGTGTATTTCTTACTGATTTTCTGAATCTCATTGATAGCACTTCTTTGCCCCTGAGGCTGCCCTTTAGATGGCTTTGCTACTGGCTTATTGCCTTGCTGTGCAGGTTGAGACTGCTGCTTAGCCCAAGTGTCTCTTAACCCCACGGTTTTATTGAATATCAGACGCTCAGAAGTAGCGTCTTTATCCAGAGTGAAATAACCGAGACGCTGGAACTGGAATTTATCATCTAACTTGGCCTCTTGCAAAAATGGCTCAAGATATGCCTCTTTGATGATCTTTAGCGAGTCAGGATTGATAAACTCCTTAAAATCCTTGTCTTCGTGGCTATCTGGTGCCTCATCTAAAAACAGGCGATCATACTCGCGAATTTCTGCTTTGATGGCATGTTGTATAGACACCCAGTGTAAAGTACCTTTTACCTTTCTCATGCTGGCTTCAGTTCCGCTTCCTGATTTAGAATCAAGGTCGCAGGTACAATGGATCTCTGTTATATTCCCGTTTTCGTCTTTTACTACTGATTCCCCTTTAATGATATAGGCATTCTTTAAGCGCACTTCCTGACCTAAAGTCAGTCGGAAGAATTTGCTTCCGGCTTCTTCTTTAAAGTCTTCACGCTCGATGTATAGCTCTCGGGAGAACGGCACCTCATGTGTACCTGCGTTAGGGTCTTCAGGATTATTTTCTGCGACCAGCATTTCCTCTTTTCCTTCAGGATAATTGGTAATTACCAGCTTCACAGGGTCTAAAACTCCCATTACCCTGGTAGCCGTCTTATTCAAGTCTTCTCTTATGCAAAACTCTAATAGCGACACATCAGTAACACCATCCCTTTTAGAAATACCAGATAGCTCACTGAATTTTCTAATGGATGCAGGAGTATACCCTCTGCGTCTTAGCCCGGAGATTGTTGGCATTCGGGGATCGTCCCAGCCCGCAACGGTTTTAGATTGCACCAACTCTAGTAACTTTCGCTTACTCATAACCGTGTAGCTCAGGTTGCGTCTGGCAAACTCGCGCTGTTTAGGTCTGAGTTTATCGTTATTATATATCTGGTCAAGACACCAGTCATACAGCTCTCTATGAGGTTTAAACTCCAGTGTACATAGAGAGTGCGAAATTTGTTCTAAATAGTCTGATTGTCCATGAGCCCAGTCATACATCGGATAGATGCACCAGTCGGTTCCGGTTCTGTGATGGGCCTTTCTCATTATACGATACATCAATGGATCACGCATCAGCATATTGGGAGAGCTCATATCAATTTTAGCCCGAAGTACATAAGTACCTGCTTCAAACTCGCCTTCCTTCATTCTTTGGAACAACTCAAGGTTTTCCTCAATGCTGGTATCCCTGAAAGGACTGGCCGTGCCAGGTGTTGTTGGAGTTCCCTTCTGTTCAGCAATTAGCTCGGGAGACTGCCCGTCAACATAGGCTTTGCCTGCTTTGATAAGCTCTATAGCCCAATCGTATAACTCCTGAAAATAATCAGATGAATAGCATTCTTTGTCCCATTGGAAACCCAGCCATTCAATATCATGTCTTATCGCATCCACATACTCCTGCTCTTCCTTAGAAGGGTTAGTGTCATCAAAACGCAGGTTTACCGGTGCATTGAATTTTTTCCCCAGCCCAAAGTTGAGGCAGATTGATGCCGCATGGCCAATATGCAAATAACCGTTTGGTTCCGGAGGGAAACGAAAGCGCAATTTATCAGCCGACAGGCCGTTAGCGAGGTCTTCCGTAATGATTTGCTCTAAAAAATTAAGTGATTCTGGTGTTTCTGTCATGGATCAAAAAATTGAACTGCAAAATTACTGCAAATACATACAATTACAACTGGTTTTATAGATTTACATGACAGAGGTTTCAATAGGTATTTACCCCAAAATGAGATTGGATAAATACCTCTGTTTGTACGTGATAATGATATCGTGATAGCCTGGTTAGAAAAGCTGGTATCAATGACATTCAAGGTACAATCCCAAGGGTAGGATTGGAGCCACTGCAGCCTGTTCATTCATCAAATTGCCTATCATAAAGTACAACTTTACTTCTTCATTTCACCTCTTCAATATCTTCTGATTGAAGCAACTTTTTATTAAAGTAATACTTTATATTTTAATTTATATATTACTCATTATCATATGTTTTAAACTTATTTACTATATAAAAACAAAGACCTCTATGGTTTTAAAAACCATAGAGGTCTGGTATAGGAGGTCTAACAACCAGCTAACCAAAATTTAAACTTCGGCCATAGAGGTTTGCTCCAGATAAGTGCTTTCGAAAATCTTATCAGCATTAGCTGATTCAAAACCATCTCTTCGGTGCTCGCGAGAAATCTGCTCCTTTGGAATACTCTTAAATTGAGGCAGTACTGAACGCTCTGCAAACTCTACGTAGCTACCAGAAATCCTCATGGTTTCACCATCAGAAAATGTTGCAGGCTGCATTTTCGACACTGAACTGCTTTGTCTCAAAAGACCATCTTCGCTGGTTTTGATCTTTCCTCCGGCACTATTGAGTACAATACCAATCGACTCTAAAAAAGCATTGAATTGCTCCAGCGTATTGTAACCATCAGGCAACTCGTGTATACTGATGGTGTAGTGGTTGAGATAATACCTGTTGTAAATTACCCAGGCAGCATATTCACTTTCCTGTAACAGTGTCTTATAATCTTCCAGCGTAGGCAAGTCCCAAAGCGGTTTATAGAAAAATGAACCCACCTCTTCAGGGTTATCTAAGTCCAAACCATCTACAGGGCATTCGGTGATAGGTTCCACATACTTATTGATGATACTCTGTGCCTTGGGAGACAGGTCTTCAACTCTAAGTTCACTGATGAATATTCGGGGATAAGTTTCTACTGGTGGCTCATACCAAAACGCATTCAACTTCTTCTCCTGAAAGTAGTAAGGCTCTCTTCTCTTATATCCATAATGCAGAAAGATCTTTTCAAAAGAAGCAATACCAAGATTGGGTACACCCAAGGTGCGAAATGCAATATGGTCGTTTATAATATCGCTTTCCTCAGCAATCATACCTTTTTCGATCATAGCATCACTGATCTTGTTTACTTCTGGTACACTATGCTTGTAAGGTTCGAACAGTGCATTTAAAATCTTATCAAGTGAAGAATCCTTGTCAAAATTCATATCGTAGTGATTATTAAAATGTTTGTGATGACTAAAAAATGTGGTGACGGTCGCTCACCATTTCATTAAAAAATTGACCCATGATGCAAAATTATGAGTTAAAAGAATTACTTTCAATTAACAATTTATATCGAATGATAAGCATAACTAATCAATTGGAAGTCAGGCATTTTGAGTATTTCCTGGTTCTTGCCGAGACTTTACATTATGGCAAGGCCGCTGAGCGACTTTTTATTACCCAATCGGCCTTAAGCCAGCAAATCCAGCGTATGGAGACTATACTCGGACAAGAGCTGTTTGTTAGAACGAACAGGAAAGTTATTCTCAGTCATGCTGGCGAACTATTGAAAGAGGAAGCTGAAGCTATACTCATGCAACTGAAAAAGAGCATGGAGCAGTGGCAATTTAGGGTTGAAGGAGGAGAGGGGATAGTGAGAATTGGTTTTGTAGGTTCCGCTATGCAGATTTACTTACCTAAGTTATTGAAAGAGTTTACGTCCAAATACCCCCGCATCAAGTTCTACTTGAAAGAATTAAGTAACAAGGACCAACTTCTGGCACTAGACAAAAAGGAACTGGACATAGGCTTTTTGAGGTCCAATAACCTCATGGCCAATATGCATAGTTTACCCGTATTCAAGGAAAACCTGACATTGGTACTTCCTGAAAATCATGCCATCACGGAGCAGAATTTTGTAGACATAGGACAGTTAGCAGATGAATCATATATTCTGTTTCCTAATGAAAGCAGTCACTTGTTCTTTGGTCAGATTATGACCCTATGCAAAGAACACGGCTTCACCCCCAGGATATCGCACCAATCCATACATGGCCCAACTATCTTTAAATTGGTAGAAAGTGGCCTGGGAATTTCCATAGTTCCTAATTCATTGGTAGATAAGTTTAACTATAAGGTACGATATATTGAGTTAAAAGAGATCAAACATAAAACAGAGCTGTTTGCAGTTTGGAACAAGTACAATGATAATACGGGGCTTACACATCTTCTTGGGCTGTTGAAAGGAGAGTAAGCGGTATAATTTTCAGACAATAGCTTTCTACAGGCATAAACCCAAGAGTTTCAGTTCTTGACCACTCCTCTAATCAACTTTAATGCTTAGTCTTCCAACATTATCTGTAAGCTTATAATGGTATTAGGTAATTTATTTTTATCTTATAACATCAGGTGTAAAACCATAGGGAGCAATGAAAGGCATGACGTTAGAATTCAAGGATCCTGCACAAGAGAAAAAGTATGGGCTTGAAACCCTGGCTTTCAACATTAAAACTTGCCGAACTATTTGTTTAATTGCTCTTATTGCTCATAGCTTTTATATCATTAAGGATTACGTCTCAAATTATTACGATACCGCATACTTCAGGCTATTCGTGATTGTTCCATTTTTTGCATTGTGTTATTTCATTGCCAATAAGCCATTGTTCAAAACCAACCCAAAACGCTTCCAATACCTGGCTGTTACAATTGGCTTATTGACCATTTCATATCAGATAATCATTGTGCTGTTAAACTCCTTTTCATATACCCAGATTACACATAACGTGTCCTTGATCATGTATGGTACATTTATCTTTCTGGGTATTAGGTTTAAAGATTTATTACTCTTCTTCGGCCCTATAGTGATAGTTGCATCATTATTATTTTCATGGCTCATTATGGATTATGACCTGTCCCAAAAGATAGACTTAACCATTGTACTGAGCCTGAACTACTTTATCGCGCTTTTCGCTAAATATAATATAGAAACACATAGCAGAGTACATTTTTTAAATGAGGAAAGGCTTAATATCCATAATGCTATGATGATCAAAGTAAATGATGAATTGCAACAACAAAGAGCCATGTACAGAGGTGTTACCAAGCGCTCCAGTGACATGATCACGATTAAAAATATGAATGGTAAGTTGGAGTTTGTATCAGAAGCGGTCAAAGAAATACTAGGATATGAACCCAAAGAATTAATAGGAACAGAGGCCAATAACCTGATTTATAAAGAAGACATGGAATCTCTCAACAGGGTTAGGGAAGATATTCAGAGAGGGAAAACCGTTAAGCTGGAATATAGAATGATCCATAAGGATGGGCATCCGGTATGGGTTGAGGGTATAGGAACACCTATTTATAACCGAAAGAAAGAAATAGTTAGCCTTCAGGGGAGCATCAGGAACATTAAGGATAAGAAGGAAATCGAACTACGATTAAAAAAATCAAAAGAGCGACTGGAAGAACTTAATGCTCAAAAAGACCGGTTCTTTTCAATAGTATCACACGATTTAAGAGGTCCAATAGGCAATATCCAGTCACTGATTGATTTTTTGGAATCTTCTATTAAAAAAGGAGACATGGAGGAAATTGGCACTATTATCGAATACCTTAAAAAGGCATCTCAAAACACCAGCAACCTGTTGCACAACCTTTTAACCTGGTCTAAAACTCAATTGGAAGGAGCTGTCGTAAATAAGGTTCCCTCTAATCTCAAGGAAATTGTAAATGTGAATTATGAACTTCTCAAGCCCCTAATTGACGGCAAAAAACTGGTGTTTGAGTCAGAGATCGATGAAAGCGTCAATGTATTTGCCGATTTCGATATGGTCAAGACAGTGATTAGAAATTTAATTTCAAATGCTATAAAATTCACACCTTCCGCCGGAACCATAAAGGTGTACACCCGTGATACTGTAGATAATCATGTAGAAATAATTGTAGAAGATACTGGTGTGGGCATCTCTGAAAACAGGCTTTCTAAGCTATTTGATTTATCTATGAAGACATCGACACCAGGTACGAATGAGGAAGTGGGTAGTGGTCTGGGACTTATTCTATGCAATGACTTTATTCACCTTAATGACGGTACAATGCAGGTGCACAGCCATGAAGGTATAGGCACATGTGTTGTTATAAAACTACCTAAGCACGATCCTGTCTTATCTCATCGAAAAACAACACTACATTGATGAAAGAGACCCGCTCAGAGAAATTTCACCAACCAAATCTATAATCTAATTTTATTACTGCTACGACCATAGGAAAAGACCCTTTTAGACATAAATCAAAACCCGGCCCAGCATAACACCTTTTTCATAAAAATTTAATTATTCAATGCAATTATTATCTTTTAAAGCACAAAAATTATTGTTTTCTTACAAAATATGTAACCTTGGGTATTGACAACCTGCCAATAAATTCATAACTTATAATACACTAGTTTTCAATTATTTGACATGAAGGCGCTCATTACTTTCATTCTAATAATTGCCTGCGGTTCTTTGCACGGTCAAAGCAGCGAAAATAAAACCTGCAGAGAACTGGAAAGGTTACTTCCCTATAAAGCCTGGAAAGTTCAAAGGTTCTATAAAGCTTCCCTGGAATCAATGGATTATGACAGTTCCAAATTTGACTCTCCAGTTCGAAAGGTGAACAACCTCTACCACTATTCAAAAGGAGATAGCTCAAAAAGCTATTGGAACATTTCTTTAAACCCAAGGACCAACCTGGTACTGATCAGGTTGGAGGGATGGGAATTTAGACAGTGTTTTATTTTCAATAACACAGTCTTTTTAATGCAAGAAATAGCTCGGACAAATTATAAGTATAAAATTGAACCAATTACGGATTGACCGGTTGAAGCAGGCACAAGCTGCCATATATAGATCATCCTCAGCGAAAAAGCAGCGTGATAACAATACTCTTTGGGATTACTTCCTTAAGCTATTGCCTATACTGGTTTCAATTGCTGGTGTAGTCATGGGGCTATTTCAATATTCCTACAACCAATACGTGCAAGATGTTCGAAAATATAACCTTTCCTACTATGATGAGCGATTTGCCATCTTAAAAAATATGGCAGGAATTTTATCCAGAATTGATACTGAAATTTCAATCAACCCTAAAGGCAGGTCTGAAGCACAGCAAGACAGCCTGATTAACCTGGTCAAGGAACTCAATCAATCTCAATACTATGCTTATTTATACCTTGACCCTGCCGATACAACATCAGACCTTAAACTAATCAATAGCCTTGATATATGCAGTCAACATTTAAACAATATGCTCATTGGATTTCCTGTCAGTAAAGAAGATTTCAGGGAATCAAGCTTAAACTCTATGCGAATTATTGGTGACATTCTAAGAAAAGAAAAAGATGAAGTTAATACGTTTAATTACGGTGCTTTCATTGATGAATTGCTATAGCTATGCGCAAAAAGATAGCACCCTATATAGCCCGGAAGACATGGTCTTTTTAAGCGCCCCAACAAAGACCTATATTGGTACCCACATCAATTTTTATAGTGGGTATGAAATATTCGAAAAAGCTCGGGCCATGAGCACACAAATGTTCCCTATAGGTTTTGATGCAAGGTTTTTTAGGCAAAAGGTTCTATATGATATCAGTGCGAGTTACACCTTCATCAACCTTGAGGGTGGTTTCACTTCATACCTATTACTTTCGACGGCTATAGGTACATGGAATAATTCCACCGTGATAAGCATTGGACCAACGTACATGCTACCACTTTTCAACTATGACCACCTGATAGGCCTGGAGCTAACCTGGGAAACGACCTTTATACCACTTTCACTAAACGGCATGTATAACCCCAATGCCGATTATTACTATGTATTTTTCGGTATTAAACTACCTATTTTTCCTATCAAAATAATTAGGGAGAAGTATTAGCTCATATTAACCGTTAAACCCGTCCGTGAATACTTCCATCATATTTCACCCCTGAAAATATTTGATTTGTTTAGCCAGATGCAGTTGTCTAACTTGCATTCGATTTCCCTAAAATATTTTCTATGTTTGACGGTTTAGATTACCCCAAATCACTTGATGAGGAGCTTTTTAATACGTGGTTAGAGAATGGCAGGCAGAGCAAGCTCAGCTACCATTACCTGCTAATCATTTGGGACGATTTTGAGTCAGATTACCAACCAGTATATCTTGAGAATAGGGATCAGTTAGATGACTATGCCAAGCATAAAGTTTTGAACAGCAGAGAATCACTGGTAGCGGCATATGACTTGTATTCCGAGTCCAGAGTTGTTTGAGATTTGTTTTAGCATCTAAAATGTCCGGTACTTGGGATAGGTAATCGGTACGCCGTTGTTGGAGAAAAACTCCAACAACCCAACTCATCGAAACGGTTAAACATTCAAAACAAAAATTCCTCAACAATACCCTTACTATCAGCAGCCTCCGAAAGGTTGCCAAACATACATCCTGTAGAACTTTCTGTAAGTCTGGATAGGCAATAGGCTTCAGCCATATGGTTTCGGCCTGATTTGATAAGCGCTGATGCCTGAGC
Source organism: Fulvivirga marina (assembly GCF_016775155.1). Taxonomy (GTDB): domain Bacteria; phylum Bacteroidota; class Bacteroidia; order Cytophagales; family Cyclobacteriaceae; genus Fulvivirga; species Fulvivirga marina. The sequence goes on from NZ_JAEUGD010000064.1 coordinate 253,730, forward strand.
TGCCTTGGCAAACTGCTCTACAAAATGTCGCGCCTGACCTTCAGATAGTTTGCTAAGACTTGCGCTTAGCTTTTCGATAAAGCTATCATAGAGCGACAAATTTCCTTTTGCAGATTCCAATTCACTGATAAAAGCATCCAGAGCCGCCGGAGACTTGGCAATGGCGCGCATTACATCAAGGCATTGCACATTGCCACTTCCTTCCCATATGGCGTTTACAGGAGCTTCTCTGTACAATCGCGGTAGCACGCCACTTTCTACATAGCCATTGCCTCCCAGGCATTCCATAGCTTCACCCAGAAAAGGGATAGAACGTTTGGTAATCCAGTACTTTCCGATGGGTGTTAATAGCCTCAGCAGCAGTTTTTCTTCTTCTTTGGTACCATTTTCCAGGCAAAGTGCAGTACGATAGGTCATCGCCAGAGCCGCTTCCGATTCCAGGCATAAGTCGGCAACGACGTTTTGCATCAAAGGCTGGTCTGCCAGCAGCTTGCCGAAAGCCTTTCTGTGCTGTATATGATGAAGTACTTCCGTTAGTCCCCGGCGCATCAATGCAGAAGAGCCAATCATACAATCATATCGAGTTAGCGCTACCATCTCCAAAATAACGGATACCCCTCTGCCTTCATCACCCATTAACCATGCCTGTGCACCATCAAATTCAATTTCCGAAGAGGCGTTGGAACGATTCCCCAGCTTGTCTTTAAGCCTTTGAACACGGAAGTTGTTCTTAGAGCCATCAGGAAGCCACCTGGGGAGTAGAAAACAGGAAATACCCTGATCCGTTTGCGCTAAGGTTAAAAAAGCGTCACTCATAGGAGCTGAACAGAACCATTTATGACCCGTTAGCTGATACAATTCCCCTGCACCACTTTGATCAACAGGCTTTGCTTCCGTTGTATTGGCCCTTACATCAGAGCCTCCCTGTTTTTCGGTCATGGCCATGCCTATAGTTAAGCCTTGTTTTTCATAATAAGGCTGGTTCGATGGATCGTATGTTGTTGACAGAATTTTAGGGATCCATTCATCTGCTTTTGGAAAATGCTTTTGTATGGCAGGAATACAAGAAAAAGTCATAGTGATAGGGCAGCAGGTGCCTGCTTCATTTTGACCGTGTAAGTAAAACAGCGCCATTCTTAACAGGTGATTTCCGGGTTTATGTTCAGACCAGGGGAGGGCGTGTACCCCATGTTCTATGCCCTGAGTCATCAACTCATGATATGCAGGGTGGAACTCAACTTCATCCGTTCTGAAACCGCGGGAATTATGCGTCTCAAAAACAGGTGTATATTTATTGGCCAGTCTTCCATTGTCAATCATTTGTCTGGTACCCATGGATTTACCATACTCACTAACCTTTGATGCTCCCAAATCAACATGAGCTTGCTTTAGCATATGTTGAAGTGGCTTATCAATTTCGAACAGGTTTATATTCTCAAGAATTGGACTTTGGTTGAATACTTCGTGTGTTTCCATGGTTGAATTTTTAAAGCTTAACAAGCATAAAATAGTAACATTTTGTAACAATGCGATGGCTTTTTTAATAAACAGACCGTGACTTAAATATCCCCATAATATGAATATGCCAATATTTAGACCATATCTGCCTCATTTTTTAAGAGTTACAGAAATCAAAGCAATTGGGGGTGGGGGGTAGAACTTTAAACACTCACTTATTTCCTCACGAAAGTAATATTGGGTTCTTCAGGCACAGAGTTCGCTCAGAGGTTCTACTGGGAAGTATGAGCAGCGAAGGAAATACACAGGATTTGCTCAAACAAAGCCATATTCCTGACCTTTCAGTATTCAACCATCAATCTCTGACAAAAATCATTGTAGTTTTTACAAATGCTCACTAAGTTGCTTCAATGTCAAGTTTAAGGATCAGGCCCCGGTTTAAGCAGCTCATTCTGGGGCATCAGGCAGATATAGAGCAGCAGATTCATACTGCTTTGGCCAATGAAAAGCAATTTGTATTCAATCACCTTCCCGGTCATATTTATATCAGGATTCATCCTGACAATCTCCATTTTTGGTCGCCCCAGTTACACTTAACCTTTGAACAAGAAGGCGAAAACGTAGTTATCAGAGGTTTATATGGTCCTAACCCCTCACTCTGGGCCGTTTTCTTTTTCGGATATATTATTTTAGGATTACTGGCACTTTTTGTTGGGGTTTGGGGCTTTAGCTTATGGAGTTTAGGCAAGGATACCACTATTCTTTGGGGGATTCCGCTACTAAGTGTGATTGCATTGCTGTTGTACCTGGCCAGTCAGGCGGGACAAAAGTTTGGCGCACAGCAAATGTTTGACATTCATCACTTCTATGAGCAAACAATCAAAGATAAAGTAGAGGTTAGCTGATCAATCAATTATCTGCTTCTCCCGGATAGATAGAAATAATATGCTGCAACTTTTCTATCTCAGACTGCTTTTGTGTAAGTGCTTTACGTTCCTTATCTAAAGGTTTGCCTTTAAGTTCATTTAACTGAAGCGAAAGTTTATACATCATATCTTCCAGTGCCTCCAGTAATATCGGTTTGTAGTGGGGTTCTATCTCTATCATACTTCTAAAATAGAGGTTAATTTCAAAATTTTCGAAAATTCAGACCTCCTTTGTTTCCTAAGGAAGACCTAAAAAAGCACATCATCCTCAAATCTTCACAGAGCAACCGAGAGTATTCAGCCTCTCCGCGAACAGAAATAGAAGTAAGGCTTTTGAAAGCATTATATTAGACCTTCTACCAGAGACTCTACAGGAAAGTGCAAGGACCGCCTGAGATATAATGCTACTGATCCCAAAATACCCCATTAGAGGATATAAAGTGGTAAATAGCCACCCCTAATCGAGCTAAAAGCTGATTGATTCAGTTCAATTACAATTTCCAAACCCATTTGGCTATCCCACCAAAAAAGATCAGTTTTGAACCTGTATGTTGGATATACATAACGAAATACTTGCAACCACCCGTGCTTCGGCTATCATCCGGGCAGTATCCGTGCAAACACTATGGAGCGGTTATGGGGAGATTAAACGCTATTTTTTAGAGGGAGGAGAATACCCAAGTGTTATTGTAAAGCACATTCAGTTGCCAGAAGGAAGTCAGCATCCCAGGGGGTGGAACACGCCCTTATCGCATCTGCGAAAGCTGAAGTCTTATGAGGTAGAAAGGAAATGGTATCAAGACTTTGCAGAACAGACAGCTACCCTTTGCAGAGTTCCTCATAGTTATCATGCTGTGGAAGAGGGGAATGAACTGTTATTGATCATAGAAGACTTGGATGCGAGTGGGTACACCATCCGGTTAGATCCTGATGATGTGACCCTGGAAGACGCTAAAAGCTGTCTTGCCTGGCTGGCACATTTTCACGCTAAATTCATGAATGTAGCACCCCTAGGATTATGGCCCACAGGTACTTACTGGCACCTGGATACTCGTCCTGATGAATGGGCGCGGATGAGAAACACATCACTGAAACATGCAGCAAAGGCCATAGATAGCCGGCTTAAACATGCCAAATATCAAACACTGGTTCATGGGGATGCCAAACTGGCTAATTTTTGCTTCAGCGAAACCGGTCTCGTAGCAGCCGTAGATTTCCAGTATGTAGGTAAGGGGTGTGGCATGAAAGACGTTGCTTACTTGATCAGCAGCTGTTTTGAAGAAGAAGCGTGTGAAAAGTATGAAGAGGAGCTACTCAATCATTACTTTCAACAACTTGAAACAACACTAGATAACAATATTGATTATCAAGAAGTTAAAGAAGAGTGGCGTTTACTCTATCCTTATGCCTGGGCGGATTTCTACCGGTTTCTTGACGGCTGGAGTCCTGGTCATTGGAAAATGCACGATTATAGTAAACGACTCACCAGGCAGGTGATTGACGAGTTAAAGATCAAATGATACTCAGAGAAGAAGAATTAAAATCACTTTGTCAGACGGCAACCACCGCTGCATTAGCAGCTGGCGAATATATTCAATCCCAGTTTAATAAACATTATACTAAAACACACAAAGCAGGTGGTAACTCCCTGGCTTCTCAGGTAGTAACAGACATAGATGTAAGAGCTCAGGAAATCATTCTCAAACATTTGGGTAATGCCACTCAAAACTATGATTTCGGGTTGTTGACTGAAGAAACTGCTGACGATCAGTCAAGAGGAGAGAAACGTTATTTCTGGTGCATTGACCCAATGGACGGAACCTTACCCTTTACAGAAAAACGGACGGGCTATGCCGTTTCAATTTCATTGATCACAAATGGGGGAGACCCTGTAATTGGTGTGGTTTACGTGCCCGACTTAGCAGCGTGTTATACCTCCATTAAAGGATCGGGGGTATGGCTAAACCACAGACCCTATGTTCGGGAGAAAGCAGCTAATGATACAATTCATATATTTATGGATAGAAGTCTCCAATCTGAAGTATATTTTGACCTGGTAAGCAACTGGCTGAGTGAATGGGCAGCAACCCACAAAACCGGAATAAAATACCACTCGGGTTTTGGAGCAGTTCGAAATGCATTAGGTGCAATGACCTCAGGTATTGGATGTTATTTTAAGTTTCCCAAACAGCAAAAAGGAGGCGGGAGTATCTGGGATTTTGCCGCAACACGATTATTTTTCGAAGAACTGGGGTTGCTGGTGTCCAACGCTCAGGGTAAAAGGCTCCACCTCAATAACCCCAAAACCACTTTTATGCACGAAGTAGGTATTCTGTATACTACTCATACTGATTTGTCTGACTTTATCATAAGCGTGGGACAGCAGGTGGGAGATCGCTGATTTAACACTACCCCCCATATGGCTCATAGCCATATATTGCTTGGTTCAAACCCATCCTTAATTAAAGCTCTCCAATATCTTCATTCCAAAGCTCAGGTTTATCATGAATAAACTGCTCCATCATTTGAATACATGTTGGATCATCCACATCGATTACTTCAACGCCATGAGACTCCATGAATTCACGTGCTCCCGGAAATGTGCGTGATTCGCCCACAATTACTTTAGGGATGTTGAACTGCACAATGGTTCCTGCACACATATAGCAGGGCATAAGGGTTGAGTAAATCACGGTATTTTTATAACTGCCTATTCTTCCTGCATTATTCAGGCAGTCCATTTCTCCATGTAAAATAGGGTTAGCTTCCTGAACCCGCTTATTATGCCCTCTGGCAATAATCTTGTTGTCTCTTACCAAAACAGAGCCAATCGGAATTCCTCCTTCGTCCAGACTTTTTTTTGCTTGATCTATCGCTGCTTGTAGAAATGGGTCCATAATTTTTAAAATTTTAACCTAATAAATATATTATTTATTCTTCATATTAATAACAGCGACAAATAAAAAGAATCGGTATCAGAGGTTAAAGTAAACCTTTAGATAACTGCATTATCAGACAACTGAATGATAACAAGAGCCGATCATTACCACGTACTCTAAAAAAATTAACTTTTACTACTGATCTGTTCAAGTCTTTAGAGCCGGGATGACTTGGCTCCATAATACATTTCAAGCCTTCGGACTTAAAATGGTTCCAAATTCAAGCCCTTTTGTAAATGATTTTGATTCCGAGAAATACTTTTTGGGCGGGTGTTTATAGGGGAATAGCAATCCGCTGGGGCTATTTTCCGGATAAACCTCGGAATGACACTGGATCACAAACTTTTCTCCGGTAGGTAACGTATCATAGGATGTTTTGAATAGAGGGGTCTTTAGTTCTGCAATGCCATGCATAGCGGTCCACTCAACGGGCCATGAAAGAATTTCCAGCCAAAAGTTGTAAAGTTGTGGGGTCAATTGATTTTGAGCAATTTTCAATATTTCATTGCCTAGGGTTACAAACTCTTCTGATTGTAACTTTGGGACACGGAATGGCATAAGGCTAATGCCCCAATCCTCCCAAAAATAGTTGGTATGAATATCTTGTTGAACCTTTAAGAATTGTTCTTTTTCTTTTATGATATCAGCAAGATATATCCATTTGGGATCTCTAATGTTCTGTTCACTAAACTCCTGCCAGGCATCCCAGTATGCTTTTGAAAAAGGAAGACCACAATTCCGAATGCCATCATTTAAAAAAGCTCTTACTGCTTTCCGTTTTCCTGCTACAACACATGTATAGTCTGCACCTCTGACTGTGGTTGTACTGGCTACGTTAAGCATATATGAGGCACTTGAAGCAGGTACTACCTCAGCAACAAGACCTGAGCTTTCCAGTATTTTTTTAAACTGATACACACCATGGGTTTCAACATTATGAAACTGAACGGGAAATAGCTTTTGGCCTTCTTCACTTTGAAACAGCTTTTTAATCGCTACTGCAATTTCAGTAAACCTATATTCCCAGGTTCTTTTAAGTTCAAAGCTAGCCCAGCTTAACCTGCGGAAAGGTGGCATTGTAAACTCTAATCGCGTCATAATTAATGAATAGGTGTAAAGTATGCCCTTCCTTTAGCAATGGTGTCTTTGGACCAGGATAGGAAACTCTCAATAAAGGGTTCCCCTAGTTTTGTGGGCTTAATATTCCTTTCAAGGACTTCTTGTCCTGTTTGCATTCTTTTCAATGTATCATTGGTTAATATTTTCCAGGTTTCATGATCCTGGTGAGTGGGATACTTCTTCAATAAAATTAAGTCAAGGTAGAGTATATGTATAAATGAATATTGAGCATGCAGAACTGCAGCCATAGGGCGTTCAGTATCCTTGATACTACTATAGTACATTGCTTCCGCAGGGTTACTAATCCATTCAGAAGCAGAATTCATCGTAATTCCTAATGAAAAAAGCTTTAAATGAGCCATTTCATGCACCATAGCTTCAGCGAGGGGAAAAGGATCATTGGTGGTCAAATAAATTAATCCTGGTTCATCCCAGTGGCACCCTGAAGAAGATCCAAAAGGATTTGACTCAAAAAATTCTAATTGAATGGGATTGATGAAAGACACAAAGAATGGAAACTGTTCTTTCATTTCAGGCCAATCCAAAAGATAATCGATTGATTTGGAAATCATTACGTCTTCGGGAGTATGGTTATACATTCCTGAATAGGGACATTCGTGGTGATAATGACCTACTGCAACCCGATTGTCAAAACATGTAAATAATACCTTTGACGTTGATTTTACTTTTGGTCTTATTAGCGAAGTGTCCTTCAACCTTTTAATCACCTCTAAGTCATAGTGGTCTGGTTGTGGAAAGGCTATTTTGTCCCAAGCTATCATTTACGTAAAGTTTTGAATTAGATACTGTAGCGTAGGGTTCTGACCATTAGCCCAATGGTTAATCAGTTTCTCCTCAATCTGCTTTCTTTGAGGGTGTAGCGAAACTGGAGACAAGCCTTCATTCAACATCTCCTGTTCAGCTTCTTCAAATAGGTATTTCCATAAACCACAATTCTCACTTTTATTTCTCCACTCACCATCAATTGCTGTTCCGGGACATTGCCCCTTGCAGGACAGAAAGAAACGGCAATTACGACATCCTCCATATTCATCAGGAGTATGATAAAGGGCTATATAACGCTCATACCCCATATTTGCTGGCTGCTGAAAGTTGATCCCTTCTTTGTCAGTAAGACCACAATTGTGCAAATTCCCCTCACCATCAATTCCATTGACTGCTTCAGTGGAATAGGGGTCGCATGCTCGCCAGGTACAGGTTCCATGTTCATCTTCAGCAAGAAGCATTTGGTGCACATCCCGAAAAATGTCAAACCTGAGATGCTTTAAGGTTTTCTCAAACTTTTTGTATGCTGAAAACACTGTAATATTCTCTTCGGCAGAAAAACTGTAGATTTTTCGAATAGCAGGATGGTCAATTTCCAGTACATGAAGTCGCGCAGAAGCAATTTCCAATGCATCCATCTCTCTAAGCCATTCAAACATCTTGGGGAGACGATCCGGGCTGCTGTTACTCCGAGTAACCTGAATCTGTAATCCTATTGGAATTTTGGCCTGTCTCAATTGATGAATGGCCTTAATTGATCTTTTTGTCGCTTGACGAGTTTTGTCAATGGTTCCAGCCCATCGCACATCATTCAACTCTTCCGGACCATCAATAGAAATACCAACCTTTGTATTGTACCGCAAAAATAACTCTATATGTGCCTCATTAATAAGTGCTCCATTGGTCATGACACTTGTTTCTCCAAATTGTTGGTGTCCCCATTGAAGCAGATCTTCCAATGCTGTCATAGACATCAGTAAAGGCTCACCTCCAAATAAATGAAAAGGTTCCCCGTCTTCCAGGATTCTCTGCTTGACCAATTCCGGATGATATTGACTTCCTCCGTTACCAGCATCACGGTGCATGTTTTGGTAGCAATATTGACACGCTATGTTACATTTCACACCAAATGGTCTAACTTCTAACGCCATTGAATATTATTTATGCAGTAATTAATCAAAAAACCTTCACATGAGGCAACTTAACGTGCTTAATATGTGGTGCTTTAATGTGTTTGATATGAGGCGCTTTGATATGCTTAAGGTGTGGTAATAGATCATCTACGACACTAATAGGAAAGCCTACTACCTTAAGAATATCATTTAAGGCATTGTCACCCAGATCAAAAACACCTTTTAGCACATCCGAAACAACATTCACGGGTTCTCCAATTGCTTTTAATGCAGAACCAACTTCTTCGGCTGTTTTTCCAATGCCTTTTAAAATTTCTGCAACAGCCCTTATGGGTTGAGCAAGTACTACTTTAAGAACATTAGCGATTTCAGCGGCAGTATATCCGATTGCATTGAGTATTCCTGCAATAACTTGCTCTGACATTTCAAACAACTCGCTAAGAACTTCACCAACTTCTTCCGCCAGGTATCCGGCCTCTTTCATGGCATTAGCAATTTCTTGTGCAGATTTTTCAAATCCCGCCTTAAGCGCTTTCCCCGTGTCGATTGCGATGTAGCCTACATTCTTCATCAATTTAGCTGAAGCTTCCAGTGTTTCTTCGAAGTGGTGAGCCAGCGCTTTTCCAACCTTTTCCATAACTTCGCCAACAAATTCAATGGCTTTGTCCAGTACGGCCTCCAACCACTCCAGGGCATTCTGAAGAAGATCTTCAAATATCTTAGCAACGTTTTCAAGTATATATTGAACCAGATATTCTGGTAATTTACGTACATCAGTAACCTCAACAGTCAAGGTTCCCAGGTTGAATGTTTTTCCATTCCATTCAAACTTTGCGGATATATAGCTACTGAAGCTATTATCTTTAAAGCTGGCTCCAAAGCCTCCAAAAACGGCTGTATTCAGCTTTATATTACCTAAATCCAAAGGAAGGGCTATGGAGATCCCAGTCAATTGTATATCCAGTTCCGAGTTTGCTTCAAAATCAGTAATACTCTTAAACGATACTTTTAAAGACTGACTAAACAATCCGGCAATGTTTTCTCTGAGCTCGAACATGATGCCGTCATTGCCTATCTCCGCATCAAGACCTGCTTCAACAAGGCCTAAAACAGAAACATTTGCCGAGCAGGTGAAATATGGACTCTGTTGCGTGTCGAATTGCATCATAGCACCCCCTGGAGAAACCGTTGCAGCACCTTGATAACCGGTAGGCGTTCCCTTACCATTACCAGTGATCTCCAGGAGGTTACCACCTACCCGAATAGGGTCTAGAATAAAGGCCCCACTTATGTTTTTTTCAGATGTGATTTTTAATTCTGAGTAAACATGAGTCCCAAAAATTTGCATTATTCCACTTAGACCCAAGCCAGGATAGGCCAGTGCCCCGTTGGCCTGTTGAAGTGGAGTAGGGGATCCACACCAATAAAGCATAACCTGATGGAAACTAATGGCATTGAGGAAATCGGGTAAATCCAGATTTTTATTCGTCACTGCCGTTATGCAAGTATCCAGGCTCAATTCATCAAGGTACATGGATAGAAGAATTGGAGCGGTGGCGCCTCCCTGCGTTGTAAATATAATCGAAAACTCATTGTTGCCCGGAATTTCTTCCGGACTCAGCGGAGTTACACTTTCTGGCAAATTAGAAGGCTTATCCGGACCAATGTAGAACGCACCGCTGGCACCAATATTAATATTAAATGGATTCAATTGGGCTTGAATCATAAGTTGGAGCGTGGATAAATGTATACCGGGAAAACCAAAAGGTGGCGGAAAGCTTTCAAGTTCTTTCTCCACAGAAAAACTACCGGAAATACTGTTTGCCCCTAAACGGATACTACCTGGAAGCGCTATGTTTAATGGCGGCAAACTAAAATTAATCAAACCACTCACTTCCACACTTGGTGGAATCGCGCTTAGACTTACCTCAGGGTCTATCAAACCAAATATATTTATACCTCCGATAGAAAGATCAATATCTTTCGGAATCCTGATATCCAGTGAAAAATCCGGGGTTGTATCTCTTATATTCCACACAATGAAATGAGTACCATCACCTATGATGCCCTCTACTACGGACAGTAAATCACCCAAAACCCCATCGCTATCAGAAAGTTGAGAGAGCAATGCAATGTTCAAGCCTGGCTTCAAAATCATTTTGTCGTCTGCCGCTTGGCCGAAGTGTATAAGTTCCTTACCGGGAATAAAGTCATTGCTCAGAATAATTCCGTATTGCTGGATGGTGAGGAAATTGAAGGGAGTCAATAACTGCCCTAATATACCTGGGAGGTCTCCCGGGTGATGACCTTCAGACTTGGGGACACCCACCAACAAAACCCTGAGGCGACCATTTTCTTCCGTTATCAAACCACTCACGTTTAAATTCTCAAAGGGAAACCCCAATGCTGATGAGGTAAACTTTAAAGAATTTTGATTTAACAAGGTAAAAGCAAAGTCCTGAAGCGTAAGGTTAAATTCCGGAGCTATATTCGCCATAGATGGTGATAAACTATCTTGCAGAGTACTGGCTACTAACTGCCTAATTTCATCTTCGCTATTGATTTGATGATATGATTCAAAAAACTGTGAAGTTTCAGGACTGGCCGACCCATCTAATTGGATATAGTGTTTCAAGGGCGGTCTGGATGCTTTTTTATAGGTGATCTCCATCTGTTGGGAGGAGCCAATTGTATTAAGCTTAGCCGAACGATCATTGCCTGGTGCACCTCCAAGCCTAATCATCAGATTATTAAACTTTTCAAATCCTTTCACACCACAAATTTCGATACAGCCTACAGAAGCATAAGCGCCATTACTTTGAGAGAGAGGAACATCCGGACCATCATGAATCAAAAAATTACCATATACCTGCCATGCTCCATCCTCTGTTGATGGAGCGCTATGCACTGAATATTCAGGAAGCCACGCTTTGATAATATGAGTTTGTTCATCCGCAAGTCCCACTACTCGGGGAGACGACGTTGTAGTTCTTTGTTGAACCCCAAACCGGAAGACTTCAAAGGTTTCTTCAATGTTCTTCCCGGAATCGTCAGTGCCACGAACATGGAGTTCATAAGTGGGAATTAAAAAGAGTTTTTTGCCATCTCCGGCGGGGTAGGCCCAGGTAAGTGCTTCCCCAACCGGAGTATTACCTACAGTAAGTTTTATTTTTCTCATAAAAGAAATTCACATGAAACTTTATCAGCTTTGAATATAGCTTTAAAATAGAGATATCTTTAACATGATTAAGTTAATTGATGTGAAAATTTCAATTAACATGAGGCGGACCTGACAGCTGATCTACAACCTCTTACTTAAAAAACCTGGAAAAAGGGAAGACGGACATAAAGCTTCAAAGAGCAAGAGGCGATAGGGAGGTTTACAACCTGCAACATATTTCCTTCATATACCATTACTCTTCAAATGTTATTGAAAAATGCCCAAGGTTGGGTATTGATTCAATTGATGCAAATGATTAATTTCTATAAAAGAAAAGAAATCATGGACAGACTTAACCTTAACAATCTATCGTATAGAAAATTGAGAAGACTAATAGGGTACCTGGGTATAGCCCTGCCAGTATTACTATTTTTATACAGTCAATTTTTCGATCATGAAAAAGCATTTTTTGAAGTCGAGCATTCCATAAGCTTCTACTACTATACAAAAATGAGTACCATTTTTACAGGTATTTTAATCAGCTACGGGTTGATTTTATTTACCTACAGAGGTAAGTGGGAGTTGGAAAACAAATTAACAAATATTGCAGGTGTATTAGCCCTGGTTGTGGCAATAGTTCCAACCATGTTTACCGGTAGCACCACCTTATACGCTCACAACAGCTTACTTTGGAGAGGTGTAATACATAACCTTTCCGCCGCAGTTTTTATCTTTATACTGGGCTACATAGTGCTAAAATTCTTCGCACAGGAAGATATGTTTCGGTCCCTTTATCTATTTCTGGGAGTTATGGTTATGGTAGGTCTGACACTCGCTATATTCTCAGTCTTTTATGAAATTATTAAAGAGGGCAAAGAGCTATTTAAAGGAGCCATTTTTTGGGGAGAAACCATTAGCCTCTTTGCCTATGGGGCAGCGTGGATAAGGAGAGGTGTTCACGTTAACACCAATTCAGTTGATAATGAATGATTTACACATCATGAGATAGAAAGTAATTTTCAATTTAGGCCACCATAACAACCGCAAGCTATAACCATTTGACTCATTTGACAGAGCATGGTATACATACGATTGGATAAAATACCCAACCTTGGGTATTGATTTTATAATATCTAAGACCTAATTTAAGTTCAGGCCGTTGAGCCGTTGAAATGACTCTGTAGGATTAAAACTAAACCAGTAAGCCTATGAAAGAGCAACCGACTACACCCGGGGAGGGTGATAATGCTCGTGATCTAAACGAAAGTAACTCCTCTAATAATGTATCCAACCTGCAAAGGGCTTACGAAAGTGCTATTCTTAAAACTCCCTTAGATATAAAAACCGGGGAAGCACCCAGTCTAAACCGTTCTCCTTTCAACAGCATAGGGACATTCTGGCATAACATCATCAAGCTGCTTCGTAAGCTTCTGAAACAGAAGGAAGAAACGGAGACAACTGAATCTACTGAAGAAACAGGGGGGACAGGAGAGACAGAAACAATGGAAAACACAGAAGAGACTGAGGAAACAACGGAAGATACTGAGACTACTGATGCTACTGAAGAAACCGAACAAACGGAGGAAACCTCTGAAGAAACTACAGAAACAACAACCTATGAACCATGTACAGCCAAACTGGTAGGTCCTGAATGTGTTTGCGTTGACGAGATACACACATACAAAGTAATTTCTCAAAACTGCCCGGATGGCAAATGCAGGAATTGGAAGATTGATAATCCTTCGATTGCCAAAATAACTTTTGAAGACAATTGTCAGGTTAAGGTTCTTGCTTTAAGCGTGGGTGTTTTTAAAATCAGCGTACAATACCTCAATTATGGCCAGGTTATAAAATTAGAAAAACAGGTACATGTCTACAAAGTAGAGCATGTAAAAGGCGGCACAACCAGTGGTCCGGTCACAACCACTCCACTCATTCAACCCCATCCGTTTATTAAAATCACTTCACCTGACCCAACAGTCGATCATTGTTTGGATGCCGACCATTATAAAGTGCACCTCCGTAAGCTGGAACAAGGCTATAATCAATATGTATCGGATTCTATAGAACTGGATGAATTCATAAACCAATACTTCGAAGTTGAAGTACAATTCAAAGGGTCACAACTTGACTTTTTTAAGGAGACAGAAGCTTTACAGTGGCAGATCAATAATGACGCCCCGGTTAGTCTTTTAAAAAACCAGGAATTTACTGACACAACCTTTGAGACCAAAATTCCAGGTGAAGATAACTTTAACAACCGAGTGGTTCTCTTTAAAGGTATAGGAGAATTCATCATCAAATTTATTGCCCTTAATGCCATTCACCGAGCAGGAACTGATTGGGCCAATGTTTTCATTTCGTTTACCAAAGATCAATGGGATGCTATAACGAAGTTAAAGGAAGAACTGGCCGTTTTGATCTTCAATGCGAGCCATAACCCTCACGGGGGCCATGCTTCAGCCATTTTGAACAAGCAAAAGGAGATTAAAGCTGCTTATTACAATGCGCTGAAAAACCCTTGTATAAAAATAGCTGAAAACCACCAGGAAAATCAGGTTTTTGCACTGGGAATGACTTGTAAAACCAGAACCAAAGTCGAGAATGATGACCGGGCAGGCACTACCATTCAGGCTACAGTAACGTCTAACTATCCGGGAGGACAAGACATCAGGTCTACAGACCTCGAGAAGCAGGGTGCAACTACATTTCTCACCGACAAACCTGTAAAAAATTACTGGGTCACAAAACACTACTACGGTGGCAATGAATATGACTGGGATAATGATGGCTTATTAAAAGGCGAACATGATGAGATATTGAATTCTACATATCAATGCTGTGGAAATGATATCGATATCTTCGGCGTGGAGATTGACAGTGATGATTGTGTTACTATAAATAAAAATGAGACAATCACCCTAAAAGCGATAGGGTTGCCTGACTCTACACCTACAGCAGGGCCAGGCTATTACCAATGGTCTGTCATCGCCAAACCCAATAGAGATGCACAGGCCGATATAACACCTGTTGCATGGAACACCAGTCCCACAGCTCAACTAAAAGTAGATACATCCGGAATTTATACGGTTAAAGTAGAATATATGCTTGGCGGACGGTCCTGTCCGCTTACCTACGCTTTGCATGATATTAAGGTGTTCTTCAAAACTGCTGATCAACTTCAGTGGAAAATCAGGAGATTAGGGTCCTATAGCAGTGGACTGGAAAAACACGTGGATAGACCTTACTATCAGTTACGGGAGCAAAAACCCCAGTTAGCTGCAGAAATGTTGATCGAGCCCGCTCTCGGAGCTTCTGGCGGTTCTTCAGCAACTGTCATAGGCAAAAAGTTCGCAGGTAGCTTTCTTATTCCCCTGGAGTTGGCATTTTCAAAAGACCTTACACTAAGAGCCTATTATAAGGACTTTTCGCCTGGCCTGGGGTCGGACGATTATGATGATTTCAGCGGACCTCCATATGTGAAGATTGATCCGCAGAGCCCTATGGAAGCTAAAGTTGAGCTTAATACGGAAAAGGATATTCATGCCATACACCTGATCAACATCAACTATGAAAATCTAATGCGTCTCAAAGGTCAGGCTGTTCCTATACATTTTGTAAACAAACCTCCTGATACCCTTTCTTGTCCTGACGACACAGATACTACTGAAGAATCGGAGGAAACAACCACAGAAGTGGAACGTCAGGACCTTTCTCCTTTGGTCAATTTACTGGTTTATAATCGTGATTTGGGCAACGCCAAGGCATCTAATGGATTTCAGCTTATCAGCAATGCCGGTGACATGCATAATATCCCAAACGGCAACGTCTATTTAAATATTCCTGTATTTGAAACGCGAGGTCATGGCGAAAACCTTATTATCAGCCTTTCATACAACAGTTTGCAAGCCAGCTATCAGGACAGTCTGGGAATGCTGAAAGTGTTGAATGGCCTTACCGAAAGTCAGGTCCGGGATTACTACTGCGAAAATACGATAGGCAAAGGTTGGAGCCATGAATACGGTATTTACATTAAAGAATATATTAAACCCAGAACGCCCAACGGCCTGGTTCTCGATCAATATGCCGAACTCGTTTGTCCTGATGGTAATCGCATTCAGTTTGTAGCCTATTCCTCGGTTGAAGATACAAATGATAATAATTTACCACCAGCGAGCCAGCCCGACAGTAATGCTCCGGTTACTTATCAACTGGTGTATCCGGGCGAGCACTGGATGGGTAATGCCGAAATCGGGCATTCACTTAAATTAAAGAGGGAGACAGACAGCCATGGAGATGTCACCTATGAATTGAAAGCCATTAACGGTAAGCAATGGCATTTTGACAAAAATGGAGCACTCATAAAAATCACCACGCCACATATTGAAGGCAGTTCCGGAATGAACCCGCTAACACTTGATAAAGCCGGAAGCCACCTTACCGTGAAAGATTCAAGTGGCCGGGAGACCATTATTCGTGAAATTCCTGATAACTCAACATATAGCGGCTATGCTACCATATTACACCCTGACAATAACCGCACTTATATTGACTTGGCCCAGGGTCGCGTACAACAGGTGAGTGTTGCCAGTAACCCGGCCTGGAAGTTTGAGTATTACGACAAAATGGGTGAATTATACTTAACAGACCCCGGGACATTTCTGCGATCGATCAAAGACCCTAATGACGTAGCAAACCTTTATGAATACTACGATGGAAACTGGTTCCACCGGATTCCCCAAAATGTAGCAGAATGGTTTTGGGGGCGTCTTGGGCGAAACCAGAAGGCCCAGGCAGATGACGCCCGAGAGCATTTATGGAGATACAAACCTCTGAGCGCTGATAAACAAGAGGTAGTATACCGAAACCCCGGAAACGTTGAGTTCGTCTATGAATTTCATTTTGAAGAGATGGCCGTTATTGCGCTTGCCTATGTACCCCAGCACAAAGACCCCGTCAGCTACAAATTGTTGGGAGTGCCTAACTATGATCAGGTGCTGGCCTCAGGAATATCACTCCCAACGCTGCCGGTCGGCCGGTATGGGTATCATATGAAAACAAAACTGATTGCCCGGGTAGAAGATATACATAAGAATATAACCACTTTTGAATACGAAGGGCGTGATAATAACACTACATTTCTGATGTCCAAACGGATAGAGCCGGATGAAATTGAATTAAAATTCGAATACAATTCAAACTATCAGTTATGGAAAAAGTACAACCCAAAAAAGACCAGCGATACCAACACCCCGGCATATATTGAATATAAATATGACTCCAGGCTATTGTTTGAAGAGGTAATTTACCCAGCTCCCGAGGCCAATGGCCAACCCGTCAAGGAAACATGGATTTTTAATGCTAATTCAGGCTTACTGGAAAAGCAAACCAACATGCGCGGAATTGTCACTTCCTTTAAATATGGTGAAGGTCAGCGAGATCTTCATGGGCTAAAACTACCAACAAGCAAGTCCATTGAAAAGACCATCGAACCTACCCAACAAACAACACTCACCTGGGAAATGACTTATGACAAAATGGGCAGGACCACAAAATCGTATGATCCTGTTCATGGAAGCGAAACTGACTATGAATACAATTCAATAGGGTTATGTAGCAAAGTCAAAGAGATCGCCATTATAACCTATCTGGGCAGTGCATACGGTGCAGAAACAACCAGGCATTATGACGGACTGCATAACCTTACAAGTCTCTATGGTCAGGGAGGTTATGAAGAGTGGAAGTACAACAAACATGGAGAAATCATTGAATACCGCGACAAATCTGCTCATAAAACATTTAGCCAGTACCATAAAACAGGTGCCCTGAGCAAGAAAACCAACCCCGATGGTACCGTCACCGAGCTGGTTATAGATGAGCTTAACCGTATTGTAAGGGCTGATTATCCTGAACCAGATACAAGGGCTGCTCGCTATCGTTCACATATATTCACCGATATTTACAGCTATGATGACCCCAATGGCAAAGCCTACGAGCAACGATATACTATTCCCGCAGTAAAATCTCCGATTTTTGACCCTCAGGCATATTTGGTAAAAACCATAGAACAAACCTATACCAAGGGAAGGGTTTCGGAGAAAAAAGAAAGCTTCGGAGCAAGTCTCAGCCCTCTAACAGCCAAGTATTACTATGACATTTGGGGAGAACGCTCACGGTTAGAAACCTATGATGGCACAACGCTGGTTCATACCGAATCTTACAAAAGAGACCAGTGGGGCAGAGAGTATAAAGTCACTGAAAAAGCGGGAAGTAAAGAACGGTCTGAGAAAATTACCCTGGATAGCAACGGCAATATACTGGAGAATTACCCGGCTTCATTTAGTACTTTCAACCCTGGCGAAACTCCTAAATCAGTTTTTATCTACGATGAACTCGACCGCCAGATAGAAGCTAAAGATAGCTACGGTAACACCACGAAAAAAGTAGTCTTTCAGGATTTTGGAAACAATGATGCATCCTCAAGTTTGTCCAGCAGGACCTCCAAAATCGTTGAATCCAGTCAGGATCCATCAAAAGCAGTGAATCAAGGAGGGCTGATCATCACCTCAGAGATCATTCTTAATAGGAGAGGGCTTGTAACCGAAAAATATGTAGGGGAGATGCAGGCAGACCTGAAGCAAGTCAACAAATACGATAGTTATGGAAGAAATGTTGGTCAAATTGATCTGAATGGCACAAAAACTAACCTCACCCTGGATAGCTCCGGCAAACCTATTGCCATTACGATATATAACCGACAGCAAAAGTCAAATATTCAGTGGAGTCAGTTTCAGGCTTCCAACGCTGCTCATATTGAAGAAAAACAATTTAATTCACTAATAGATTATAGCTGGCACGGTCAGGTGAGTAAGCAGCGGGATGCAGATGGCTGGGAAGAGAAAAAATATGATGCATTCAAACGACTTATAACCCATAGAAGAAGAGATGGAGTTATGGAACAGGTCACCTATGATGCATTGGGCAGAATTATCGCAAAATCCATAGGTTCACGTATTACTCATTCCTTTGTTTACGATGATAACAACAGACAAATAACGGCTACATACATCAGTAGCCAATCGAACACCCGTATACTCTTCACCTACGATTGGGATCATAAGCTACTGGAATATAAATATCTTCGAAACGACAGTGTAGCGGGGCCTTTTGAGAACAACTTCAGCGTAACGCAGGAATATTCAGATTTCGGCAAGTTAAAATTGAAAAAATACTTCCGTGGAAACCGGGAGATTGCCAGACAGGAATATGAATACAATGATGCGGACCTGCGAACAAAATTTAAAGTGAAGCTTTCTCCGGTAGGTCGCACTCCGTTTGAAACTACCCAGGAATATCAATACGATGCCAATAAACTTCTTAGAAAGATTGAGGGAGGCGTTTACGAAAGCTACCTGTTTGCTTATAATCATGGGCGAACGCTTAAAAAAGTAGGACGCCCTATGCTGGGTGTTGCTGGCAATGATTTCGCCAATACAACTTCATATGATCATGACCCGCAAGGTAATCTTACCGGCATCATAGAAAAGTCCGGAAAGGAAGGGCAGGATGAGATATTGTCTCACCAGCGGTTATTCTACAATACTCGCCAGAAGGAAAGCTGGGAGCAGGCTACTCCATGGAGTGCTAATGACAAAGATTTACTTCCTGATAAGGTACCCATGCTAAGAGGGATGACCTTGAAAAGGCATTTTGCAGAAGACCCTGTCAATAACCCCATCGACATGTTTGCCCAGGATCTCGCCTACGACGGAGTAGGGCAACAGATCGCTTCTGTAACCCAATTTAAGTCTGTTCCCGAATTGCTCATGGACAGCCGGTACGCTGTTACAAATTCGCTGCGAACAGCCAGGAATTCTTATCGAAATATCAGGGATTACAATTATGACGGGGGAGCTATTCAATCAGAAAGTAACTTTACTGTAACGCAAACCATGCCATTCGGATCTCCGGGAATGGTTATCCAACGCTCAGGAGTCAGAACACCCGTTAGCCCCAAAGATGATCCTGTCGGTTTTGTAGAGACCAATACTTATTTTGGCCCTGAAGGTGCCCTTACCGAAAGGAAGTTTGTGCAGGAAAATATTCATGGATCAGGCACAGATGTCGTTTCCCAAAACTTCCAGAACCGCAGAAGGTTCGCCCATGATGCTATGGGAAGAATGACTGTGTTGGGAGAACGCACAGAAATAAGGACCAGCACCAACCGCATGACCCCCGAAGATACGCCCGCAGCCAACCATAGTTTTGAATTTTTAACCCGGTTTATTTATGGACCTGAAGGAGAGGAGTTATTCAGAATGTCACAGGGTACGGGGCTTCCTTCCACACTTTATGGAATCACGCTGTATGATGGCGCTCAAAAAGTGGCAGAATATGAAAGCGACGGTAATATTGTCCGGTATTTCAGTGGCATTCCAGGAATAAATACAAGGTTATCTGCCACCTCCTATGACGAAAACAACATGGTTATCGGTCATGCTTATTACCGCTCAGACTACAAAGGCACAACACTTTTTACCACAGATTTTGAGGGTAAGGTTGTCATCGATTATTGGCTTAGCGCTCCTGAAGGAGACCGTGACCTGTTTGGGAGAACCATTGGTCCGGGAGCAGTTAGATCATCAGAACGTGACCAACAGCGCATCAAAGAGTTATGGTCATTCTTTGTACCAGCAGGCCCGCGCATAGATATGATGATGATTACCAGCCATGAGCTGGAACAAAGGGCAGAAAGAATAGCGTCTCAGGGGCTGAACCCGGTCTTTCCGTCAGGTGGCCGTAATAATTATGGCTTTTCCATTGGCTATCCGCACAAATGGAATGTCAACCAGGTTGAATCAAACACGGCCCGCTCTATTGCACAGGGCACTGTGGATTTCCTCCGGGGTATGGGCGATACCATTTCCTTTGGACTTACTAAACCGCTACGTGAAGCCATCCATGGAAAAGATGGAGAGATTATCAATGCTGAAGCTTACCTCGGAGGCTCTGTTGCGGGCATTGCCGTATCGGTTACACTTGGTTTTGGGGTAGGCTCAACGGCAACCGCAGCCAAGGCCTCTGCGTGGGCAGTAACGGCAGGAAGAGCCTACATTATCGGGGGCGACATTATTGGTGTAGCTCAAAGTTCATTCAACATTTATAGAGGCAAACACACCGCCCTGGATTATTTGGGCTTCTTACCCCTTGTAGGGTTTGCTGCCTCCAAAGCATTTCAGGGTGTAAAAAAGGCTGCATCCCTCTATGCAGATCCGGTCTGGCGAGCCAACTTTCATTACGCCAGTAACCTACACAGCTGGCAACGTGAAGGATTCCAGTATGCTGCTGATCCGTTGATGTTTTTGCTCTTTCTGATTGATGATCTCAGGGCTGGTGCATATCAGGCCAACCGGTATAAAATGATGGCACTAAGAGAAGCCATCGAGACAGGAGAACTCACTCAGCGTTTCAAAAAATATGGCCACATGAGTGAAAATGTAAGGCAGAAGCACCACATTGCAACGGACAAAAACAGCGAGTTTACCGGAATGTTTGAAGAGCTTTTTGAGCGCGCAGGCATGACACTTAACGACCCCGCCAATAAAGTAAGACTAATCGGTCATCATCAATTCAGTCTTTTCGGCCATTCGCCTCACTATCATGAATGGGTATACAAAGTACTGAGTAGAGGAACTTATTTCATGTATGGAGATGATCTGGCGCAAGTTTTACGTTCCCGGTTGTCGGATATAGGCCAGGTCCTTCACGGAAATCAGGCACTGCTCAAAAGTAATCAACCCATTACTCTACTCTTATAAACCTGAGAGCCTTGGATATACCACCGCAAGAAGACCTGCCCCTTGAAGAAGCCATCTCAAGGCTACATGAGCACCGGAAATTCATAGACCAGTACAGTTTGCAGCCAGGATTATTTTCCGGACCGATACACCGGGAGTACAAGCACCATAATGCTTCTTTTCCCATAGAAAACACATTATATAAAAAAGTATTTGACTACCTCGTATATCATCATCATGAAATGATCAATTACCCCGGCCGTGAAGTGCTTTTAACCATCCATACGCTGCTGGCAGGAGAAGGATTCTTTCGCCAGAAAGGTGTCAAGATAGGTCGGTTTCGTCACTTTCCTCACTCTTCTGAAGTTCCTTCCGCGATAGACCGCATGTTTGAAGATATCAGCAATGAGCAGGATGCAATACTACAATCCATCAAGGCACATGTTGAAATTCTACTTATTCACCCATTTGCAGATGGAAATGGTCGATCTGCCAGACTAATGGCCGCCTTTATACTCTTGAAAGCGGGCTTCAAGTCCACATTATTCACTGCAGTAGAGCAACATTTCTACCATAATCCACGGCAGTATATCCAATGGCTTGTGAAATACAGAACAGGGGAAATTAACAAGGAGGACGTGTGGCGGGGCTTTGCCAATGCCATGTATCTCCACAGCTATTACGGCTATTATATAAGAAAGCGTGCCTCTGAAATAGTTGATCAACTTACCGGTAGTGGCATGGCATATGAAGAGGCATGGAAACAACTTTATGAATACGATGCTAAACCAGAATTTAACGGTAGAAAACCTGGTTGGCCTAGCCAATACCTTAAACCCATGGCCTTACAAAAACAGGCACTATTCCATAAAGACGAAGCAGCATACCGGAATTTTGAATTTCAGTTAAGGCAGTTAACAGGTGCGTATATAAACACCCCAAAAACAGGGACGATTAGAACTGTAAAATAATCGTAAATATTAAGGGGTGCAAACTCAATAACCAATGCAGAGAATATGCACCAGCTCAGTATAAGAAGGTACCTGGTAAGCATATACTTAGCTATCAAAATTATTTTACGAGATGTAAGTTTATCAGCAATAATGGTCTTTTATGATAAACTATTATCGATAGCTTTGTAAATCATTTAAATCATGTAAGAAATCACTTTAGTGCAATTTATCTGCACTGCCTTAAGCACGCTTACGACCTGACTTAATTAGCCCCATAACATATTAATTAATCAATAAGCTTGAAAAAGCTCTGGCATAGCCTTGCTTTTAAAGTCAAAGTGCTGGTCAACCAAGGGTACAAACGATAAAGATGAAAAGCCAAACATTCAGCTATCAATACTCCTTTGCCATAGCCTTATTTATGGCTGTTTATATGCTCATGGGAGTAGCTCATAGTACATTTTCCCAGGTCTATCCCATAAATGCTACCACACAGATAACACCTCCATACTCCGTATTCATCAGTGACTATGTAGCGCCTGGGTCGGAACAGCTTAAACTTAACCTTTTCCTTCGTGACCTTACCGAACCGGTCTATGATGTCAGGATCAGGCTGGTGATTGAAGGGCAGGGGGTCAGGATAGAAACTTCACCAACCTATAACCCTCCGCCCATAACCATCGAAGGGGGACTTTCCACCTGGCTGGATGCTACTGATCTGGCACCGTTGTTCGAGAGCAGAAACCTCATTTTCAGTGGCTACAGCAAATCGGAGTTTGAAAGATATGGCAGGTTACCCGAAGGATTTTACCAGTTCTGTTTTACCGTTTACGACTACCGCCACCCTGAAATACAGCTCTCTCAGCAAAGCTGTCAGAACCTCTGGCTGGTTCGCCCTGACCCACCCATGCTCAACCAGCCCGCATGTGCCGCTGAGCTTGAGCTGAACGAGATGCAGCAATCGGTGATATTCCAATGGACTCCAATGGCCATTTCCCCTAATTCCAGCTTCACAACGGATTATATTTTCAGGTTGTATGAAATCCGTTCTGAAGACCGAAACCCTGCGGACATTGTGCTCAGTACCAACCCGATCTATGAATTACAAACGGCGGAAACGAGCCTGCTCTACGGTGTTGCAGAACCACCCTTGGTGCCGGGCATGGAATATGTCTGGCAGGTTCAGGCGGTAGACCTTGGTGGGAGAGATCGCTTCAAAAACAATGGTTACAGTAAGATCAGTACTTACAGTATAGCCGAAAATGAAGAGCCGCTCCCTGAACCGGGTGAGTTTAAGGCTTGGGGGCTTAATGAGAGCATGGGGATGGCTTCATGGGTTCCTTCGCTGGAACCGGACGGTTACACGGTAGAATACAGGCTGGCGGACAATCCTCAGGCAGAATGGTTTGTGGAAGAACTACAGCTCCCGCCGGATGCACAACTGGCTGACAGCATGTATGTGGTACTACAAGACCTGATGGCTCAAACGGCCTACGAGGTTCGTGTTGGGAGCAAACGGGGAGCCTTTGTCAGCTCATGGACAGAAACCAAAAGGTTTACCACCTATCCACCCCGGGAATTTGCCTGCGGTGATCCTCAGGAGGTTCAGCAGCCTTTAAATACCACACCGCTTATTTCTGCCATTCGTGGTGAGGTGTTTACCGTGGGGGGCTTCAATATGAGGCTCACCAAAGTAACCGGTGGTGACGGGGTATTCTCGGGCTATGGCTCCGTTGAAACCCCTTTCCTCGGCGTCAATCTCGCGGTGAAGTTTGACAATATTAGGGTCAATGAACTGTACCAGGTAGTGGATGGGGAAGTGATTGCTCTTTCGGATGGTATTGATGGTTTCGTTGAGGCTTGGGAAGATGACGAGGATACTCACTCTGATAATGGCGAGAATGACGCTGATGGTGAGAGTAGCGATACCAACGATGACTTTGATGGTGTAGATATTGATTATGACGGGAAGATCAGTGATGTAACTGTTGGCGATGACGGTGTAATTGTGGTTACCGATGAAGATGGTATGCAGACCACCTATGAGCAGGAAACTGATGAAGAGACCGGAGAAAAGAAATCAGTGAAAATCACAGACTCAAGTGGAGATATTTTCCTGGTCGATAGTGACGGGAATGTAACAAAAGGTGGCCAAAATAACGGAAGTAACACTCCTGATGAAGGTAGCCAACAGCAGCTTACCATAGAAGAAAAGATAGTAATAGCGGTGCTTGAAGACTTCAAAACCAGCATGGAAGCATGGCTTGAAGTACACGGAAAGGGGCCACTCTCTGACTATGAAATGATGTGGGCGGAAGGGCTGCCGGGCTGCCTTCCGGAAGAGCCGGAAACCGTAGGAGGGGCACAAGAATATGTAACCTACCTGCTGGAAGATAAAGAAAGCCTCATACCTGAATTTACCGCTAAAATGAAAGACAGCCCTGAATGGGAAACCATTACGGGCATAGGCGAAAACATCAGCGATGCTTCCGAAATGACCGCAGAAAACATGGACAATGCCGGTGAAGCTGTTTGTCCTTACATCCTTGATGAAGCCATCAACGTGGCACAATGTACCCGTTGCCCTAAGCCTGATTATGTGGGCATTGAAGGAGAGGAAGCGGTGACCTTTGACCCTGATCCTGTCAATGTGAGGCGCAGAGGCGCAAAAAGGTGGTGTTACTTTGAGGGTTATTCACAAAGCCTGTATTACACTGCTCCGGAAAGCATCAGCGAAACCGGTGCAGGCTGGTATGCCTGGGATGATTATGTGAAGCATGTTGAGCTGATCATTGAGAGTGTGGCCATTATTTCGGGAGATGTAGCCCTGCATCCTTCCAATGCAGATGGTATTATTGAGTATCGAGAGCATATTTTAGAAGCATTCAATGCAGGGCGCCAGATCAGCGACAATTTTAAAGCACTCATAGCCAAAGAATATGGCAGGGTAAGCAAGGAAGCTTTTAACAAATACAGCGGCAGCGGCTATTTGGAGCCGGTATATCCCATCTATGAAGTACTCAGCCTGTTTAGCGGCAAGCAACTGGTTCGGGGCTTGGTGAAGTTTGGGAATGCCTTCAGGGCTTTAAAGAACGCTCGCGGTTTGTTGAGTTACAATTTTGGTAACGATGTACTGAAGATATTCAGCAAGCAGGGCGATGAAATAGCCAAAGTAATGGATGGGGCTATTGGTCCGGTAAAGTTCCTTGACGAAGGAGAAGAAATTGCCGAAATTGGTGGGTATAAGCTGTTGAAGCAGGGTGATGAGATTGGGTTTAAGGCTTTAAAAAGTCTGGCAGACCAATTTAAGCAGTTCAGGAATATTAGCAGGTTGTCAGATGATGTGCTTAAGAAACTGGATGTAGAAGGCTGGACAGATGATTTGCTGAAAAAGCTGGATGATGATCTGGCAGAACCGAAGCTCTTCAAAGCTTTTAATGAACAAGGGTTAGATTTAGATCCTTGGAAGTTGTTATCAAATGGAAAAGCATCTTTACGAAGTGTTGATAATGTTAAGGCTGTGGATGCTTTTAAGAAAGCGAACCCAAACATTACAGATGATGCCATCCAGTCTGCTTTTGATGAATTGAAAGCCAGCAGGAAACAATCTTTTATGAATGGACTTAAAAATGTTGCTGACAATGATTTAGGGTTGACAAAAGCTAGAAAAGCAAGGCCTAATGAAGTAAAAGATGCAATAAACAATTTACGCGATTTCAGAAAAAGTAGACCAGATGTTTTAAGTAATAGCAATGTGGCTCGTTTGGAAGGTTCAATAGATGGTAAGACAGTGTCTAAATTCTCAGAGCATCGAACTTGGGTAGGTGGAGAGCAAAATGTATTGACCCCCAGGCCTTCTGGGCAATCAAGGATATGGCAGGCTTCTGAAGTCCAAACGAGCAGTGGTTATACATACCTTGCGGATATTGATAGTGAATATAATATGCTTACAGATTTAGCTAGAAAGTTGGAGCCGAATGCAAGGGTAGGCGATGTTTTTTATAATCATACTGGACAGTTACAGATAGTCTCTGAAATTGCCTATTGTAAATCCTGTCAGGGAATAATACAGAAATTTAATAATATGTTTCCCGGGATCGAAATTATTTTAATAGATGGAATTAAATAAAAAAACACGACTTACAATAGTAGGTCGAAAGGAATTATTAGAAGTATGTATTTATGAAATCAATACCGTGGCAGGAACTGATTTTAAACTTGTTGAATATGATGATTCAGAGATAAGTATTGGTGTTGTTGAATCTGCCAATTGTACCCCAGATCAAATTTTTAAGTTTGGCTCCATTTATCAAGAATGGAGGTTACTACCTTCAGAAAAATGGATAGTACCTAAAGGAGGATCAACTTAAAGCGTTTCAAAATGTGGATTGTTAAAGATATCATATCCATGTTTCTATTTTCTTGAGATGACAAGATAATGGGAACATTAAAGATAATCCTTATTGTACCTCCTGCTAGGGCGTAATACAACGGTTTAGTGATATGTTCCCGAATATTGAAATAACATTGATAGATGGAGTCAAATAAGAAATTAGAGCTTAGGATTATGGTGACTTAACCTCATTTATTAGAAAAAGAGGTTAAGGGTTTTAATGAATTTTACGGGACTGATTTTACGATTATTGAAATCATATATGACGAAGTTCCATTTTGCAAGTTAAAGGTCACAAAATTTGAACCTTCTCATGTTTTAGACTTAGGCCATAGATTAGCAAGCAGCCTTACAATATAAAATGCGGGAAGAACGTAGGCTTGATTGATAATCAAATTAATTGTTTTGTTAGATTTTTTGTAGCAACTCCAATGCCCTTTCTTTGTGTGCGTCAGCATCATATTATCTCCAAAGTCTATAGTGAGAAGTATGCGAAATACTTAAGGTATTTAGGGGTATACATAGAATGTTTATCCAGTATTTTTTAAAATATTTCACCTAACGGAAATTTTTTTTATTCCGCAACCGTTGCAGTCAAGGTTGGTGGATCGTTTCAACCTAATAAACAATTGAAAAGTCTTATTCCTTTATGAAGAAAGTTTTAGTTATTGCAGGGGTGGTAATTCTTCTTGCTAGCAATTCATTTTCAGACAGCATCAAATTTAACGAAAACATTTCTTTAAGCAGCTTCATACAAAATAGCTACAGTAAGCTACAATTTGTTGGCAAAAAACCTGATTTCGATATTTATAAAAAGGGTCTTGTAGGGTATCTGAATTTAAAAAAGCAAAACAGGCTTTCCAGGTCAGGCTTGCTTACTCTTATTGATTTTCGACTGTCCTCCAATAAAAAACGTCTTTGGATCATTGACCTGAAACAAAACAAGGTGGTCCATCACTCGCTTGTTGCTCATGGGCGCAATACAGGCAATGAGTATGCTACAAAATTTTCTAATGTACCTAACTCCAATAGCAGTAGTCTGGGTTTTTATATAACCGGAGAAACATATTATGGTAAGCATGGGTTGTCTTTAAGGTTAGACGGAATTGAGCATGGGTTTAATAATAATGCGCGTTCAAGAGCAATAGTGATGCATGGTGCTGATTATGTAGACGCTTCATTTACCAAATTGTATGGTAGAATAGGAAGAAGCTTCGGCTGCCCGTCTATACCCATGAATGGTCACAAGGAGATCATAAAAAAACTCGCTAACAAGAGTTGCATGTTTATTTATTATCCAGATGAATATTACCTGACGAACTCCAAACTGGCTAATGAAGTTTCTGCTTATGAGGTGTTGACTCAGGCTGATTTTTCATTGTAGAAATAGGGACCTCATTGCGTGCTGAAGGGTTAACAATACTACAGCCATTTTTTTCGCTTGAAATAAACGATCATACCAATGCAGGTTATTATCATAACACCCCATACTGTTGGGTATCCATACTTCCAGTTTAGCTCCGGCATATGCTGAAAGTTCATACCATAAACACCAGCTATGAAAGTGAGAGGTATGAAAATAGTGGCCATAATGGTTAATACTTTCATTACTTCATTCATTTTATTACTGATGCTGGTCATGTACATATCCGTAAGGCCCGTTACCAGGTCTCTGTAAGTTTCCAGAGTTTCTATGACATGAATAGTGTGGTCGTATACATCCGAAAAGAAGGGCAAGGTGTCTTTTTTGATAAAGTGATACTCTCCTTTTGTTACCTTACTTAACGCCTCTCGAAGGGGGTATACTGTTTTTCTTAAGAAAATGAGTTCTCTTTTTAACTGTTGTATGCTATGCAGAGTTTCTTTGCTTGGGTTATCATATACCTCTTCCTCAAGAGCGTCTACCCGTTCACCTACCCTTTCCAGGATGATATAATAGCTGTCTACTATTGTATCAATGAGTCTGTAAAATAAATAGTCTGTGCCTCTCCCTCGAGCTCTGTTTTTAGCCGTGCTTGTTTGTCTTAAGCGTTCACGTAAACTTTCGAAAAGATCACCCTCCTTCTCCTGAAAGGAGAGGAGGTAGTCACTACCAAGCACAAAACTGATCTGCTCATAAGTAATTTCCTGATCAGTCAGGTTATATAATGTTTTGAGCGTGAAAAATATCTGATGCTCGTATTCTTCAGATTTAGGGCGGTGTTCTGTGTTCAGTATATCCTCCATTAAAAGAGGGTGTAGATTGAAATGTTCACCTATTTCCTCTATTAATTTTATGTTGTGCAGGCCATCAATATTTATCCAGTTTACCCGGTCAGGGGAGAGCTGTTTAATTACATCTTCAGAGCTTTTGCTACAAAACTCAATAACGTCCTGACTGTTGTACGAAATCAGGTCTACTTGAGACTTTTCCGTCAGCTTATCACCCATAAAAATAAGGGTGCCAGGAGGCATGCCTGCTTTTGCTTTGGGGTTTTTTACACCTAAAAGTTTAGAGAGATTCTTTATTTGAGGTAGTTGCATCAGCTATCTTTTTCTCTTTGTAAATAATGGTCCGATAGGGGAATGGTATTTCTATTCCCTCTTTGTCAAATCGTTCCTTAATAGATTTGTGCAGGTCGCACTTCATCGCAAACCCGTCAGTAGGATGATTTGCCCATACGGAAGCTCTAAGGTTGACAGAACTGTCACCGAAACTGACCAGTCTGACAATAACATCCGGAGTACCCTTATCAATATCTTCCTGCGTGCGATTGTCGATGTGGAAAGGATGAGCCATGGCTTCTTCCTGCATTATACGTATAGCCAGTTCGATATCAGAATCATAACTGATACTCATAATGACAAACATGCAGGTCTTGTCGTCGGTAAGTGTTGAATTCGTTATTGTTTGCTCACTGATAATAGAGTTGGGTATTACTATTCTGCGGTTTTCAAAATTCCTGATTATGGTATGCCTCAGAGTAATGTCTTCCACTGTTCCTGAGTGTGTCTCACCAATGTTAATGAGATCGCCAACACGGAAAGGCTTGAAGATAACTATAAATATGCCGCTGATAATATTTGAAAAAGCCGATTGAGAGGCAAAACCAACAATAGCCGCCAATATACCGGCACTGGCGAAGAGTGTAACTCCATAGGCACGTAAAGAGGGAATGGTTTGAAAAATGACTACAATTGCGAGGGTAAAGATTACAAAGCTGACTGCGTTTTTGAGAAAGTTATATTTTGTTGGATCAACATTCAGTTTGGAAGAAGCTCCAGTAACAAATTTGTTTAATATCGCTCTCAGTACTTTTGATAGAATGAAAGCGATAACCAGGATCAAAAAGGGGATAACAATATATTCTATTAATTTGGAATTGCTATCCAGTAGTAGTGTTTTTATATTCATATACTTCTTAAAGATTCAAAAAAATCATATGTACGATCAAAAGCCAGTTGAGCATGAGCGGGCAGCTTACATCCCTTGTATGGATGACTAGCTCCGAAAACATGGTTTGCCTTATCAATCAGAAGTAGAGCAGAGTCTCTGGCCAGCTCATGAATTTTTTGAGCATCGTTGCTGCTAACAGTTTCATCTTCTGTACCATGCACAACGAGTACAGGCTTTGCCAGGCTACTTACAGCCTTACTTATGCTTAGTCTATCCTGATTCTTTTCAAGATCTTCCACAATCTGATACTTCATAGGCATTTTTTGTCCCGTGCGCCCATTCAGAATATATATAACTTCATCCTGCTGCCATTCATTTAATAAGGCTTTGGTCCATCTGTTAAAATCTGCCACTGCTGCCCAGGTGGCTACAGCCTTTACCCTGTCATCTTCAGCAGTTTTTAGTAGGGCTAAACCACCACCTCTGCTATGCCCCATCAAAAATAGATTATCGGTATTCATTTCAGAAGAGGATATGACACATTCTTCAGAAAATAAATAATCTATTACAGTTCCCGTGTCGTCCAGCTCTATGCTAAAATTATTTTCACTAAAAGCATCAAGATCAACAAAATCTACAGGATGTTCGGGCGTAGTGCCATTATGTGAAAGGTTAAACTTTATAAAAACATAGCCTGCTTTGGCCATCTCATCGGCCAGGACATTGAAGTGCCCCCAGTCTTTGAATCCCTTGAAACCGTGAATAAAAATTATTACAGGTTTCTTATGCTGGTTGCTGATATACCGGGCATCAACAAGTATCTTTTTTTTATGATGTTTACTGTTTAAAACTATATCATCATGTATTTTCAGTGAGTTAGTCATTTTAATATTTTGATTAGGGTTAATTCGTCAGTATAATTGTACCTCATTTGTCCATATGGCTTTAAAACTACGAGATATCAAGGCCCCAATAGCTTCAGAGATGGAGGAGTTCGAAAAGAAATTCCGAGCATCTATGAAGACTAAAGTATTGTTGCTTGACAAAATAATGAGTTATATCGTAAAGCGCAAAGGAAAGCAAATGCGGCCTATGTTTGTTTTTCTAAGTGCTGGTACGTGTGGCAATATATCAGAATCCACTTACCGTGGGGCTTCATTAATAGAACTTTTACATACGGCAACGCTCGTGCATGACGATGTGGTTGACGATGCCAATTATCGCAGAGGGTTTTTCTCAGTAAATGCACTGTGGAAAAATAAAATAGCTGTATTGGTTGGTGATTATCTGCTCAGCAGAGGGTTATTATTGTCTGTGGATAACGGTGACTATGATCTTCTGAAGATAGTTTCTGATGCAGTAAAACACATGAGTGAGGGAGAATTACTTCAGATGGAGAAGGCTCGCCGCCTGGATATTACCGAAGATGTATATTATGAGATTATCAGGCAAAAAACAGCATCCCTGATTGCTTCTTGTTGTGGAGTAGGTGCAGCTTCAGCAGGGAATCAGAATGGTACTGTTCAGAAAATGGAGCTTTTTGGTGAAAAGGTAGGTATGGCTTTTCAAATTAAGGATGACCTGTTTGATTACGGAGAAACTGAAGTAGGGAAGCCACTTGGAATTGATATCCGTGAAAAGAAAATGACTCTTCCGCTGATTAAAGCCTTGGAGCGTGCATCGTGGATGGAGAAGCGCAGGATATTGAACCTGGTTAAAAATCATAATGATAATACACGGAAGATCAACGAGATCATAGACTTTGTTAAAGCTTCAGGAGGGTTGGAGTATGCACAGGAAGTAATGCAGAGGTATTATCAGGAAGCCATGGACATTCTGAAAGGTTTTGAGGACTCTCAGTATAAGACATCGTTGAGTCAGCTAGTTCAATTCACTATTGAAAGAAATAAGTAATGAGGTTGGAAAATAAGGTAGCTATAGTTACAGGAGTAAGTAAAGGAATAGGGTTCGCGACTGTAAAAATGCTATTGAATAAGGGCTGCAAGGTGGCAGGCTGGGGAAGAACGGCTCCAGATATTGCGGATAATAACTTCTATTTTTATAAAACTGATGTTAGGGATATTGAGGAGGTTAATTTAGCCTATGAAAATACGGTTAAAGATCTCGGTGAGGATATTGCCATACTGGTCAATAATGCTGGCTTGGGCTATGAAGGGGGGATCGAAGATCTCGACCCAAAGCTTTGGCGACAGATGTTTGAAACCAACGTGGATGGTATATTTTACTGTAGCAGACTGGTTATCCCTAAAATGAAAAGAAATGATGAAGGGCATATTATTAATATCTCTTCCATTGCAGGAAATACAGGTATACCCAGTATGTCTGCCTATTGCGCTACAAAGCACGCAGTTACTGGCCTGTCTCACTCCATGTACAAAGAGTTAAGAAGCTTTGGTATCAAAGTAACTTGCATTTACCCAGGATCCGTTAAGACCAATTTCTTTGATGAAATTGATTCTGTTGAGGTTAATGATAGTATGATGATGCCTGAGGATATTGCCAGTACTATTATTCACTGCCTCGAGTCTCAGGCCAATTATCATCATGTGGACATTGAGGTAAGGCCGCTAAAACCCAAAAAATAAGCTCATGATTTCTTGTGCTGTTGAAAACTTGTTAAATAAAACAACGACTTATGGCTATTGAAATAGGGCTGGCTAACCTTTCAATAGGGAAATAAGTGGCTTAGAACGCTGTTCTTTATGGCCAATATCGACACAAGGTTTCGGGCTTTAATCGTTAGCTAGGTCTGAGATGCTAAGGGGGACATTGATCAGTACATCCCCGATTTGTTTCTTGAAATCAGAATTGCTATTTTAATTTAACTCCAAGTTGGTGCACCTTTTTTAACCACTTATTGCGCTGAGCCTGATCAGCTGTTTTGACGATTCCAATGGAGGATACAGCTACTGGCTTTACTCCACAAAATTCCAAGGTACTTTTCTTTAGCATGTTGATACTTGGGCGACCATATACTAACCAGTAGTACCAGCTGGGTTGATCCATTGTGGTAATAATCCTTGCCGTTTTTCCTTTGAGTAGTTTGTCCCACCAGACAGACCCTTCTTTAGGTTGGAAAGCCATTCCCGGTAGAAATAATCGGTCGATGAAGCCCTTTAATATAGCCGGTAGCCCTCCCCACCATACCGGGTGAACCCAAACTAAGTGATCAGCCTTTTTAATTTTCAGCCAGGCTTCCATGAGGTCTGGCTCTAGCTCCATTCTTTTCCGGTATCCATGCTGTAGGTTGGGGTTGAAATTTAAACCCGAAAGGGTTATCTCCTCTACATGGGCATGTGTCTGAAGCGCTCCCTGTTTATAGCTTTCCACCAATGCCTTGTTAAAACTTTCCTTATCGGGGTGCCCGTTGATAATTAGAATATTTTTCATTTTACCTGTTTGTTTTTGCAGGCAAAAATATGGACGAGCTTACTCTTTCTTCAGGACATATGTCTATAAACTCAACTCTTTGCGAATTCGGCTCAAATGCCGTGGGGTAATCCCTAAGTAGGATGCCAGGTATTGCAGAGGTATATTTTGAATATAATCAGGATGGTTTTTTACCAATTCCAGATATCTTTCGTTGGCACTTTCCTTTTGATAGGAAAAAATCCTTTTTTCCATCTCCACGTACTGCTGTTCTGCTAAAAACTTTAGAAGTTTAACCCAGTTAGTGCTGTTTGCAGCCATTGTTTCGATGTCTCTCTTTTTTAGAATGAGGAGTTCTGCATGACTCAGCGCTTGTATGCTTTCAGGAGTTTTTTCACCCGTTATATAAGAAGAGTATGCGGTTGTAAAATTACCGGCAAAAGTGATACAATAAGTGACCTCTTCACCATTATCTTTTGTGTAGAACGATCTCAATGTGCCATTTTCAACATACGCAATCTCCTGGCATACCTTGCCTTCTGTGATGAGGTATTCCCCTTTTTGGATAGTCCTTGAGGTTAGGTATTGCTTTACCTGATTGACTTCACTATCAGTAAGTATTCCAAATGTGCTGAGGTGGTTTAACATTAATCTATTTGGCTTTATGGTTCTATGGGTTATCGTGAGTGCTTAGTTGCGAATCAATTGTATCAAAGCATTGATGTCTTCATTGTTTAACAACAGCTGCCCCTTGATACTAACGGCCTTCCCTACTCTTGATGCTTGTATATTTAAAGTATTTAGATTTTTGAGATATTTATGTTGCACAAACAGCGAATTTTGAAGACCCAGCCTTTGAAAATTGGTGTGGAGCATGAAGAAGTCCGGTGAGTTAGTATAACGCGGGGCTGGGACGCTATCCAAGTTGGTCAAAAACAGTTCTGAAGAGTCATTTTCTATGATACTTAAGTCCAGCAACGGGAGAATAGTTCTGTTGAGTTTATTGTTGATCGCTATTCTGTTCTTCCTTAAAAGGTCCAGCATATGGTTTGCTTTTCCCTTGATCAATACCCTAACGCCGGGCACTTTTGTTTTATTAACAGTTTTGACTTCTACTTTCTCGAAATCATCATTGTAGTCATAGGTAATGATAGTATCATGCTGTATTGTGTTACCCGTGACTTTTAGATCAAAGTACCCTCCATAATCCCTGGCGAGACTATCTAAAGGAATGGTTATGCTGTTGATGTTGTAGCTTTTTAAGAACTGGGCGGGTACATTACC
Organism: Fulvivirga marina; assembly: GCF_016775155.1. Classification (GTDB taxonomy): domain Bacteria; phylum Bacteroidota; class Bacteroidia; order Cytophagales; family Cyclobacteriaceae; genus Fulvivirga; species Fulvivirga marina. The sequence goes on from NZ_JAEUGD010000064.1 coordinate 288,444, forward strand.
CGAAAAACCTAAATGTAGCGAAGTACCGGTATCCGGTAGCGCTACGGGTGCTGTAGTTGGAAACTCAATCCCCACATCAGGATTCCAGATTCCTGATAAAACAATCTTGCCATTATCAAAGTCAATGTCTGCAAGGTTGTCCCTCTGCAGAATGACTACGTCGCCACTTGCTTCTCTTAAAGTAGAAATCGTTTCGCTATCGGTAGCTACGGCTTCATTTTGAGAAAGTATTTGTTCCAGTGTCTTTTTTATGTCCTGACCATTGAAAGTATATGCAAGCGCTAACCTTTGGTCATTATATGCAATCTGTATTTTATTGTCTTCAGAGGAAGCATAGCTATACTTTCTCAATACTTTAAAATTGCTTACATCCAGCTTGCTTTGAATGTATGTTTTTAATGCTGAAGAGTCATTTACTTTCAGGGAAGTATAGTAAGTTTTTATATCACCTTTAAGGGAATAAATAAAAAGGTTTGCAGGTAAAGTGAAGCCCTTGGAGATAACATCAACGTCTTCGGCGGAGGTACTGTCTTCTTCTGAGGGGCTGAAGTAAAAGGAGGGGTTGGATATGGAGTTTAAGGCTATCTTTTGAATTAGTTGATCACTGTTGATCTTAATGATAAGATCCGCATTTTTATGGATCATACCCTGGTATGAGTCGTATTGACGATATTTAAGAAAGCCATAGAAAACAAAGAGCAGCAGTAGGACCACTACTGCTGCTCTTGTAATAAATTTTATAAAACCTGACCTATTCATTAATCTATATGTTCAATAAAATCCAGCAGGTACGAAATCGTACTTTTATGATTTGCCGGAACCTCCATTATTAACTCACCATGCATCGTTTTATTTTTGATCTTAGATGATTTTAAATAGAAATCAGATGCATTCTTCACGGCATATTCTGCTATTTTCTTGTTAGGCATATTAGTCTCTACAGGAAACGCTTCCCCAAACCTTTTACCATTAAAAAAGGCTGAAAAATTACCTTGTTTAATGACTTTCTTATGTTTTCCTGATAGTTTGGCAGTATACCTGTCGTTAATAATATCTGAGATATCACTAGCTGAAGTGGTAAGGAAAAAGATATCATTTTTAATAGCAAAATAAACTTCCAAAGGTAGTTCACTTTTTTTATCCTTTATTTTATAGTAACCATTTTCAGCTTCTACAAGTTGCTTTTTCACCAAATAGGCTATGATGTTCTTCGTGAGACTCATTTCCTCTGTTGAAGCCATTAGGATGAAGTCCGGAAGTTTCTCCGTTTTGGTTTTTTCTACAGCAGTGTAGTTATAGTCTTCATCATATTCATAATCCGTATAAGTTACTTCTTTTTCATTAATACCCGTAAATGCAAGTAAAGCATCTCCTTTAATTAATTTAGCTACAGCTTCTTCGTCTAGTAATAGCGAGAAGAGATCGGCACCTATGGCTATTTCATCCTGCATTTTTCCCTCCATTAGCGGACCATAAGTCTTAGCTAAAAGCCTAGGGTATTCTTCCAATGTATTTTTGAAATTCACATTGTAACTCATATATCCCAAAAGCTTATCTTCATTGAGGTATTTGAAGAAGTTTGAGTTGATCTTTTGATTTCCCATACGCTGATAAATATCAGCAAACTCATCACTTAGCTCCATATCTACACTGATTCGAGCCTCCGGGCCTTCAAGGTAAAGATTAGCAGAAAATTCACCATATCCTCCCATCATCTCATCTAAGCTTTTGGGATATCCCTGAAGCGCATTGTACATACCTGAATATATTTCAGACATAGTGTTTCCTAAATGGCTATTCCAGATGTTAATTACCGCCTTTGAGTCAAACTGAGCAGTGTACTGCTTGTTTTTCATTATTGACTTTTGAGCAGGGACCATGGTTTTATGTAACATGTACGCTGTCCATTTAGATTCTAATACCCTCTTCTCATCATAATGATCCAGGTAACTGGTGTCATCATAATTGTACGGGCTTTCATAGACCTTGAAAGAATCACTATAGTAGGTGGCCTCATCAATTAGCTTTTGCGCATATTCTCTATCCGATGGGTCTTCAAAACTCAAAGCAGCTTGTTTTAAGAAATAAGCTCTGTTTGAAATGAAGTTATCCAGATTTTCCGGATCAGGGTTGCTTATACTGTCAATCTCAGCAATGTACCCTTTAAGTTGCTCTACCTGCTCTTCCAGTTGTTCAAGGAAATCTGAATTATTATTCTTAGCAGCCTGCTTAAGATCTTCAGAGAAGTAGTAGTAGTTACTCGCATATAGGTGTAGTGAATAATTATAAAGGTATGGAAGGTCATCGTATGTCAGTTCTTGCTCAGGTTGCTCAGTAGCCTCCATCACTTCTTCCACCTCCGATACCTGACCTTCAGCTGATTCTTCGGATACTTCTTTCAGCTCAGTTTCTATGGTTGAAAAATCGTAGTCAGTAAAATATTCATCATTACTATACCCTATAACAAAGACCATCTTATTGTTATCCCAAGCTACATATGAATTATTGTCTGCCTGAACATATTTGTAGTTGTTATTTTGCATTATTTTAGCCTTATCATGGATAAAGGCCTGTTCGAGGAATTGAGGCTCCTTAAGTGGCACTAGTAGAACTGTATACGACAGACTGTCGTTTTTTTCAAAGTAGAAATATGTTGTAGCGTTGGTGTTGATCCCAATATCTTCAATGGAGGAAAGCTCTTGGCCTGACTCTTTTGAAAAGGCCTTCAGCATTTCTTTACCAAGTTTCGAATTGTCAAGTTCAGATATTGTAACAGATTCTAATATTTTGCTGCCATCAATGCTCCCAACAAAGGTTGCATTATAGGGGATATGCTCCCTGAGATCCTGCGCCTGGTTGAATGTGAAAGAGAAAAGGGCACAGATGAGTAAAAGGTATTTCATGTTGTTATTTTAATTGTATTTTGTTAGTAAGATTGATATTTCCGTTAATCACATCCAAAGCAGAAGCTCGCATCATTACTGCTCGTTTTGATTTTGATATCTTGGCTTTAGCATTGGAGGAGGCTGTTATTTCATGTTCAAACCTGAAAATTGATGTATAAGAAGCTTCATCAAACACTTTTTTGTCGTCTTCTTTTAACTTTTCGTATTCGGTTTTCACTTCAGTATCATAGGAGTAGTTTTTTGAAAACACTTTTTTTGTTGCATCGAAGTTATAAGAGAAAAGCAATGGTTTAACCTTTAGGTTTTTAGTTACTTCCTGTAGAATGTCATCAATGTTATTTACAGATCTGAAATGGCAGCTTAAAGAGAAAATGTAATTGTCAAAATCTACTTTTTTACTGACGTTTGAAATGCCTTCAGTGTTTTGAAGAAAGGTAACAGCTTTATTTAGTGCATGATTGATGTCTTCTCTGGCAGGCACTTTATAGCCATTAACAGTGTCTAATAGCATGATTGAGGCTAGTTTTGTTTTGCTTTTGCTCAAGTTTGCCGTCAGCGTTATTTCACCAGATCCATCAGCATTAAGGGTGATCTCATCTATGATATCAAAACAAGAAGTAAGTGGGCATAGAAATGCTAAAATGAATATGAATGATAACGTTCTTTTAAAATTAATACCTATCATGAAGCGTAGTTTTGTGCATAGATGTTAGAAAATCAGCCGTTTATACACAAAGAGCCAAAAGGGTAAACGCTCTTATTTCGACTCTTTATTAATCGGGCACAAATTTATAATAGATATTTTATTATCGAACAATAATATACGGTAATTTTACAATTTTTCGTGTCTTTGTGTGCGAAGCATCATACTTGTTTCAGCATGGCTGTAATTTAAGGTAGCCTTCATCTAATGTAAAAGAGTAAATGAAGGCAATGGTTCTGTAGTCTTTTGTTATTTTGACTTATTAGCGCCAATAGTCCAGAGTACAATGCCCGTCCCAGTCATACCTATGCCGGTGACCAGAATAATCGCACCAAAAGCTCCCTGTGCATCACTCTCTCAGTTTCCATTGGTACAATTATAATAAGTAGCATCGGCGTTTGATACCGGAAGGTCGATTGATCAAAAATTTAAAGCCTACTTGAGTTTTGGAATTCGCTTAACGAATTGATTTAAGGCATGCTAAAAATGACACAGGACTCATACATAGTTTGAATTGTAAGTATTGGGAGGATGATTTTACCTTTCGGATAGGGCGAGTTTGATACCTAACAGAATAAATAAACCACCAGCTATTTTGTCCAGCCACAGTTTTATTTTGTAATTTTTCCTTATTCTATCAGATAATCTGGAAGCAAATATTGCTAAGGTTAGACACCATATGGTCGCCGTAGATAAAAAGGTAAGGCCAAGGATGAGAAATGAGACGGAGCTTTGACTGTAATTTGGATCAATAAATTGAGGTAAAAAAGCAAGGAAGAATAAGGCTACCTTAGGGTTGAGTACATTAGTCAGAATGCCTGACATGTAAATTTTCATGATACCCGTATTTTCTTGTTTTACTTCCAACTCTAATTTTCCTTTTGATTTTACTCCCAGGGATCGGGCACCAAGGTATATCAGGTATGCTGCTCCTAGGTACTTGACAACCTCAAAAGCTATTGCCGATTTTGCCAGGATTATAGATAAACCTAATGTGGCAAGAATGATGTGAAAAATTGCCCCTGTACAGATTCCTAAAGCGGATAAAATGCCGGCTTTCTTTCCTTGTGATATGGCTCTTCCAAGAATAAACATGGTGTCTGCTCCAGGTGTTAAATTTAATATTATACCTGCGATTAAGAATGTTTCAAAGTTTACAATTCCGAACATGGTTATGGGGCTTGCTTTAAAGCCGACGATCTGGGGATATGTTAAGTGTATGTGTTTTTAACTTCGTTAGCCTAGATCGAAGGCCGGATTCATAATTGGTGAATCTAATATAATCTGACGAAGAATGGAACGAGGGACGGTATTTTTTACTTAATTCATGATGAAAATGACATAAATAATAGCGGTGAAAGAGGGGGGAGGGGGTAAATATTGGAGGGGAGAAACAAAAAACCGGGAATATGACTATCCCGGCTATTACATTTATTGCTTTTAAGTTGGTCAGGACTTATGCTACTTTTTCCCTGCCAGCTTCCATTACAGCATAGTGCTTCATGTTCTTGAAGTCTTCTTCACTCATAGTTTCTATTGCTGTGCCGCTGGTTTCCAGTGAATAGTTGCCCTCGTTTTCCCACCAGGTACGAGCGTGCTCGCGAGCCTCTTCTTTATTTACTTCAAAAAGCTGAATGTATGAATCAGATATTATCCATGATTTATCTTGCGTGCTGTATTTCTCAAAAATCATGCTTCGCATTTGAGTTGCAGTTTTGTCCTGATTTTTGAAATGAGAAATAGTATATGACATAGTCTCTGGCTCTGTCATAACGTTGTCCCAGAATTTCTTGGAAGAAACAATCTGAGAAGTAGTAAGTAGGTATCCAAAACCTTTTTCTACTGGCTCCTTGCTAAGGTCGCAGTTAGCTTTGAAAGCTTTCTTCTTTTTGCCAAATAGATTGGATATGAAAGACATAGTGTTGTTTATTTAAGTTGTTGACCTAATTTTTTGAACGTGTATACTTATAAAAAGTTTTTTAATTTTTCTCTTTTCTCAAAGCTTCCATCTTCTCATATCGTGTTAGAAAATCTTCAAGTTTTTCTGCTGGTACCTTTTTCGCTATGATTTTCTTTTTTTCATCTAGCACGTAAATAGTAGGAGTGGTAAGAGCGTCATAGAGTTTTTGGTAGTGCTCGGTATAAGTTCTAGGGCCATTGACGGTAACCCAAGACTCCAGGTGCATATCTTTAATGTAATTCTTCATTTTTAACATAGAAGTATCGGCTGATACAGCAAACACATTGACGTCAAAGGAGGTGCCTTCGCTAAACTTTTTTAACTTCGGAGTTTCCTTTTTGCAGTGCCCGCAGTCTGGGTCGTAGAAGTAAATGACTGTATATTTATTCTTTTGGTCATAAAGTGATCGTGATTTCAGGTTTTCATCTAGCATGATAAGGTTGGGAGCTTTCATGCCTATCAAGCTTAACCGAAGCTGTTCAGCACGTTCTTTAAGGTTTTTCTTTAGCTGATCGTTAGCCCAATAATCCATTTCGCCTGTTGCAAAGTAGCGATAGTATATGTTTACAAACACCTCATCAAGCCCCATGATTTCAGGGTTTTGATATTTTATAGTTACAGTCCATACCAAATATTTGTAGGTATCCTGATTAGTTTTAGCCAGATCGGCGAGGTGTTGTATAGCATTAGTTATTGTATCAGGGTGCTGGATCAGTAGCTTGTCAAGGTAGTCTTCAACTTTTTTTCTGTAAAGGGGCTCTGAAAGCCTAATCATAGCAGGGTCAGCAAGGTTGAAATTATCCCAGTAGTGCTTTTTATAATAGCGATAGCTGAAGGTTGAGTCGACTTTTCCATTGTCCAATATTGGCGCCTCGGGGATTTCTATTCTTTTATTCGCATTTAAAATTTTAGTCAGCAGGCTTTCAGGATATTTATTCATTAACTCATCCTGATGCCCCATTACTTTTTTGTTGAGCTTTTCCAGTTCAGACCGAGCGACGGACTTGGAGGCTTCAGTGCTGGTGCTATCGCGCATTACCTTGACATAAGGTTGAGCCTCTTCATTGCGGGCACTATTGTATAGCAGGTTAGCAAAAAACACCTCGTTTTCAATATCACCCGTTACTTTCATGTGAGTTACATACTCAGGGTGCTTTGTGTGCAGACTAAATTGCTGGTCATTACTAATGAGGATATCAAATAATCTGGTTTTATTTAACACAACAAAGTATACTCCTGATTCTAATGGCTTGCTACCCGAAAAAGCAAACTCCCCAATTTTGTTGATGTGAGCGGTATCTTTAACGTAGGTGCTCTCTCCAAAAAAGTTGCCCAGGTAAACGGTAGTGTCGGCCAGACCCTCTATTTTGAAGTTGAGCTTATACCCTTTTTGAGCATGAGCATAACTACAAGTTAGAAGGAGTAGAGTGTAAAGTAGAATTTTTTTCATCTGCATCTTTTTTCAAACCGTCGCAAAAATTATCAACATATGCTTATGGTACAAAGTTCTTTAATAAAAAATTGCCTTTTCATGTTTCTTGCTACCTTGATTTTAATTATAAATGGGAGCATTTTGCCAGTGATTTTCAAAGAGGATTTACAGAAAAACAATACTTTAGTTGATTGCAATGGATAAAACTTCCTTTCAACTAAAAAATGTTGTCATAGTTGCATCAACTTGATAGTTTTGCCGTTCAATAAAAGCTATGTCGATAAGGGTCAAAAATTTAACCAAGGTATTCGGGACGCAAAAGGCCATCGATAATATCTCGTTCAATGTTCAGGAAGGCGAAATCCTCGGTTTTCTGGGGCCTAATGGTGCCGGGAAATCTACCACTATGAAAATAGCCACTTGTTACCTGCCACCTGATGATGGTATGGTGGAGATTAGTGGGTATGATGTGGTAGAGCAATCTATGGAAGTAAGAAAGCAGATTGGCTATCTTCCGGAACATAATCCGCTATACCTTGAAATGTATGTAAGGGAATATCTGGGGTTCATGGGGAAACTTCATGGTTTAAAGGGAGGTAATCTAAAGTCCAAAATTGACGATATGGTGCAACTGACTGGGCTTACCCGAGAGCAAAATAAAAAAATTGAAGCTTTGTCAAAAGGATACAGACAGCGCGTAGGGCTTGCTCAAGCTTTGATCCATGATCCTAAAGTGCTTATACTTGATGAGCCCACAACTGGCCTCGATCCCAATCAGATCATTGAGATTAGGAATCTGATCAAAAATATAAGCAAAAACAAGACGGTTATATTTTCAACACACATCATGCAGGAAGTTCAAGCGCTTTGCGACCGTGTGGTGGTGATCAATAAAGGCAAAATTGTAGCTGATGATGCTATTGGTCAACTCAAAACATCAAAAACAAAGGTACGGATTGTTACTGCTGAGTTCTCCGAAAAGGTAGATGTAGAAAGAATTAAATCCATCGAAGGGGTGTTGAGCGTAGAAACAGATGCTGGCAATAAATACAAAATTAAGACCGATGCCGCTATAGATGCGCGTCCGGCTATATTTAAGTTCGCTTCCGAGACGGGCCTTACACTATTGGGCTTACATCAGGAGGAAGTTACTATGGAAAATGTTTTTCAGGAGCTTACCAGAAAGGAGCAAGGCGAATGATACAGATATTTGTTAAGGAACTCAACAGTTTCCTCAATTCCCTGATCGCTTATATTGTTATTAGCGTATTCCTTACCGGGATTGGACTCCTAATGTGGGTTTTCCCGGAAACATCTGTTCTGGAATATGGCTATGCTGATATGGAGACCTTGTTTTCCATGGGGCCATATGTTTTTATGTTTTTGATACCCGCCATTACCATGCGTATGTTTGCAGAAGAAAAGAAAGCGGGTACCATCGAGTTGTTGATCACCAAGCCGTTAACAGATTGGGATATTATTTTTGGTAAATATTTATCAGGGTTTGCTCTGGTAATATTCTCTATCGTACCTACACTTATTTATTACTGGTCAGTTTACCAATTGGGTAACCCTACAGGAAATATTGATACGGCGGGCGTTATAGGGTCTTATATTGGGCTAATCTTGCTCGGAGGGGTATTTACTTCAATAGGTGTTTTCTCTTCAGCTATCAGTACAAACCAGATCGTGTCATTCATAATAGCAGTCTTTTTTTGCTTTATGGTATACTCTGGCTTGGGGTCTATAGCTTTAATAAACGACTGGGGAGCGTTCTCTTCATTCATTGAACAGATGGGTATAATTTATCACTACGATGCCATGAGTAAAGGACTGATAGATACCCGCGATGTGATTTACTTTCTGAGTGTGATCACGGTCATGTTATTGTCTACAAAATTGATGCTGAGTAGTAGAAAATGGTAAATCTGAAAAGCAGAAAATTAGAATCGGTTCTTCGGTTCCTAATTGGGATGGTTGCTGTATTGCTATTCAATATATTGGCGTCATCCTATTTCCATAGATTTGACCTTACCGAAGAGGAGAGGTACTCCATAAAACAACCAACAAAAGACATGCTTCGGGAATTGGATGATGTGGTTTATGTTGAAGTGTATCTGGATGGAGAGCTCAACTCTGGGTTTAAAAGGTTGCAACGTGCAATTCGGGAGACGTTGGAAGAATTTCGCGTGTATTCTGGTGATAATATTCAATATACTTTTAATGATCCAAGTGCTGCTATGAGCGAAAAGGCTCGTGGCGAGTTCATGCGGGCACTTATGGCCAAGGGAATTCAGCCAACTAATATTATTGATGAAAAAAATGGAAACAGGGTAGAAAAACTTGTATTCCCAGGAGCGATTGTGTCTTATGGTGGAGTTGAGGCAGGAGTAATGTTGCTAAAGGGAAACAAGGCAGCAACGGCAGAAGAAAAACTCAACCAATCTATCGAAGGTGTTGAGTACGAACTGGCATCAACAATCAGAGGCTTGACAAGCCTGGATAGAAAAAAAATAGCCTTGGTAAAAGGGCATAATGAACTTGATTCACTTGAAATGGCCAGTTTTGCTACTGCTCTGGCGGAATTGTATGATCTTGGTGTTGAAAACCTGAAAACTGTACCAACCGGCTACGATGCTCTTGTGATAGCCAAACCAACCAAAGCGTTTTCTGAACAGGAAAAATACCATTTGGATCAATATTTAATGAATGGTGGTAAGGTGCTCATGCTTATTGATAAGCTACAGGCAAACATGGATAGCGCATCAGCAGCATTTAACTATGCATTTCCTTATGAACTCAATATTGATGATCAGTTATTTAAATATGGTGTTCGTATCAATAGCGATCTTATGATGGATAACAGTGCTGCTGGTTATCCTGTAGTTGTGGGGAATATGGGAGACCAACCGCAAATAAAGCTACAGAACTGGCCTTTCTACCCCATTATTAACCGATTTTCTGATCACGCTATTACTAGAAACATGGATGCTGTTCTGCTTAGGTTTGGCAGTACCATAGATACAATTAAAACTCCTGGGGTGAAAAAGACACCACTAATGTACACCTCTCAGTATACACGGGTAGTGGCGGCTCCGGTTAATGTATCAGTGCAGGATTTGAGAGCTAATTTAACAGCCGAAAAGTTTGATAAAAGGTATTTGCCGGTGGCATATTTACTAGAGGGACGTTTTGAGTCTCTTTACAAAAATCGCTTCAAGCCTGAAAATATTGATGAGACCAATTTTGTTGAACGTGCCGAGGAGGGTGCTAAACTTTTAGTGGTCAGTGATGGTGATATTGCACGTAATGAAATCAATACCAGGAATAGTACCCCGCAGCCGTTGGGATTTTATCCGTTTTCTCAAAACACCTTTGCCAATCAAGATTTTTTGATGAACGTGATAGCTTATCTTATAGATGACGAAGGTATAATTACGGCAAGGAATAAGGAAATAAAAATAAGGCCTTTAGATAAGGTTAAGGTAAGCAACGAAAAGACGACATGGCAAGTCATTAATATGGTGATACCCGTTTTGTTGCTCATTGTCTATGGTATGTTAAGGTTCTATTGGAGAAAAAAGAAGTATACCGGGTTTGGTACAGAAGAGACTCATGCAAAAAAAGAGAAATATTAAACTTATCCTTGTTCTGATAGTCCTTATACTTTCAGCAATATCTGCATACTTTATAACGAGACCTGCAGATAAGCTAAAAGTAAGCAGGGACATTTTTTCATATGAAGATCCTTCATCTATTGATAAAGTAGTGTTTACGGATGTATCTGGAGAGCATCAATTGACGTTTGAAGGAAGTCAATGGAAAATAGGAAGGGAGTATAAAGCTGATCCACAGCGTGTAAGTGTACTGTTTGCTATACTGAAGCAAATGCGTGTGAGAAGAAAGGTGTCGAAGCAGCAAGAGGAAACTATTGAACAAAAATTTAAAGAAGCCGGTACTAGGGTAGCCTTTTATGAAGGAGACCAGATTGTTCACAGTTTTTATGTCTGGGGGGATAAGGATAGCGGATTAACTTATTTGACAAGAGATGAGAAAGGACAGGCATATATTGTTGAGATACCTGGTTACAGAAGTTTTTTAGCGGGTATTTACCAACTAGATAAAAATGGGTGGCGTGATCCCCTTGTATTTACGATTAACTGGTCTAATTTGAGTAGTGTACAAGTAGTGTATCCTGATAAAGAGGACCTTGGATTTTCGGTGAAGTATGCTGACAGGTTTTATGCCATTCCTGAAATACAGGAAACAGACACTACAAAACTGACTGATTTTTTGGATAATGTGTCGCTTTTATTTGTCAATGACTTCCTTAGCAAAGATGAGGAGAAAGAATATAGTGAAATTATCAATACTGGACCTCAGGCCCTCTTTAAAATTGAAGATGTCGGAAGAAATGTATACACACTAGAAGTATATGGGATGTTGCCGGGAGGAAAGGAGGTCGTAGGTAGAATTGACTCTGCTGACTATGCAGTTTTTGATGCTGAAAAGGTCAAAAAGATCATGAGACCAAAAAGTTTCTTTATTAAAAAAGAAACTGCGGATATAAAGTAGGATCACGTTTCCTAAAAATGATTTTATTTTTAACTTTACCGAGTTTTAAACTTAACCATCGTAATCATTATTTGTAATGAAATTTATCGTCTCTTCATCAGCACTTTTAAAGCAACTTTCCGGTATTAACGGTGTAATTACTACTAATCCGGTAGTGCCAATTCTAGAAAATTTTCTATTTGAAATAAGTGAGGGCAAGTTGACGGTGACAGCTTCTGACCTGCAAACCTCTATGATTACAGAACTTGAGGTGGAGTCTAAAGAAGATGGAAGCATAGCGGTACCGGCAAGAATATTGCTCGAAACCCTTAAAAACCTTCCAGAACAGCCCGTGACCTTCACAATAGATGAGGAGACCTATAGTGTTGAGATCAGTTCTGATAATGGTCGTTATAAGCTTGCCGGTGAAAATGCTACGGATTTTCCAAAAGTCCCGGCGGTATCCGATGATTTCTCAGTGGATATGTCAACCTCAGTATTAAGTGCGGCGATAAATAATACCATATTTGCTACCAGCAATGATGAGCTTCGTCCAGCCATGACAGGTGTTTATATGAACCTGACAGATACAAATACTACATTTGTTTCTACCGATGGACACCGTTTAATACGTTACCGAAGGGTAGATGTGGCTTCCGATAATGGTAATGCTATTATCATCCCTAGAAAGGCACTGAACTTATTAAAGTCTACGTTGCCAACAGAAAATACCAATGTGACTGTTGAGTTTAATGTATCCAACGCTTTTTTTAAGTTCAACAATATCAAAATGATTTGTAGGTTGATCGATGAGCGTTTTCCTGATTATGAAAATGTGATCCCTTCCGGCAATGACAATAAAATGACCATTGACCGTGTTGAGCTTTTAAGCTCCTTAAAAAGGATTGCGATTTATGCTAATAAAACAACCCACCAGGTAAGATTGAAAATTACCGGCAGTGAGCTTCAAATCTCAGCAGAGGATCTTGACTTTGCTAATGAGGCTAATGAAAGACTTTCTTGTGAGCATGATGGAGGGGATATAGAGATCGGCTTCAATGCTAAATTTTTGATAGAGATGCTTAATAATGTTGACTCTGATAAAGTGGAACTTCATCTGTCTGAGCCAAATAAAGCTGGTTTATTGATACCCACTGATAAGGATGATAACGAAGATATTCTGATGCTGGTAATGCCGGTTATGCTGAATAACTACGTTTAGAAAACCTAAATGTGAAAATAATTTAAAAGAGGCAGTACCAACGGTACTGCCTCTTTTTGTTTTGACTTAATCAAGATTCGTCAAGCCTTCTGGCTATCCTAAGATGGGAAAATGCCTCCTTGGTGCTTTGAGATAGAGTTCAAAAGTTTATGACTTAACCAAAGGGGACTCATTCATAATCTTAGTTTGTTGACTGATCGACTCTTTATGGATAATCCTTAAAAGCTTTTCTGTAAACTCTTCGCTTAGCCCAAGTGCAGAGGCAAGACTCTTTCTTTGTTTAATGATAGTGTCCCATCTACTCACCTGTAGGATCGTTACCTGGTTATCTCGTTTGTATTTACCAATTTCTACAGCAATTTTCATCCTGTTACCCAACTTTTGGAATATCTCCTCATCGATTTCATCGATCTGATGTCTTAGTTCGTCTAGTCTTGACATGAACTCTTGATTTTCAGTAGTCTTGCTGCGTACAATCAACTCACTGAGCAAACGGTTGAGTGTGGCGGGAGTAACTTGTTGCTTCGCATCACTCCATGCGCTGTCAGGTGACATGTGACTTTCGATCATCAATCCATCCATTTCCAGATCAAGTGCTTTTTGAGCGATCATACCTAGTAGATCTCTATTACCAGAAATATGGCTAGGGTCGCAAATAATAGGTAGTTCAGGGAATCTACGTTTCAGTTCGATAGGGAACTCCCATTTGGGAACATTACGGTAAGAAGTTTTTTCAAAAGAAGAGAATCCACGATGGATAGCTGCCAGACGCTTTATCCCTGCCTGGTTGATGCGTTCAAGCGCTCCAATCCACAGTTCGAGGTCTGGATTTAGCGGATTTTTTACCATTACAGGTATATCCACACCATTAAGAGCATCGGCAATTTCCTGTACGGAGAATGGGTTTACTGTAGTACGGGCACCAATCCATAAGATGTCAACACCATGCTTTAAGGCTTCTTCGGTATGCTTGGCATTGGCAACTTCTGTTGAAACAGGGAGGCCAGTCTCTTTTCCAGCGGCTTTGATCCACTTTAGCCCCTCTTCTCCAACACCTTCAAAGGAATTTGGCCTGGTGCGTGGTTTCCAGATTCCCGCTCTGAGTACATCTACTTTACCGGTAGCTGCTAGTGAAGTGGCGGTAGAGATTACCTGTTCTTCAGTTTCGGCACTGCAAGGCCCACTGATTATGGCCGGTCGATTGCCTTTAGATAGCCAAGATAGATCGCTGGAGATGTCAAGTTGCTTTTTCATGTTCAATAGTGTTTTTGTTTTCTTCTTTTACTTTACCGTCTAAAATTCTTCTGATATCGTTAGCTTTTGTCATCAGCATATGGATATCTTCTTGTTTGTTATGCTTTAAAAATGTCTTAAAGTCGTGAAGCTGATCAATGTATTCGTCCAATGCGCGTTCGAGATATGCCGAATTGTGCTGGAATATTGGTTTCCACATATCTGGAGAGCTTTTTGCCAGTCTGACTGTTGAACTGAAACCTGACCCTGCCATATCAAATATGTTTTTTTCACTCTCTTCAATATTGAGCACTGTCAGGGCGAGTGCAAATGAACTGATGTGGGAGAGATGAGAAACATAAGCAATGTGTTTGTCATGCTCATCTGCATCCATGTAGTTAAGGTTCATGCCCAGGAGCTTGTATACATTTTCAACTACTATCAGGGCATCACTATCAGACTCATTCTTATTGCAAATAATGCCTGTCTTGTTTTGAAATAACCCTTCTATGGCTGCTTCTGGTCCACTGTTTTCCGTTCCGGCTATGGGGTGTCCTGCTACAAACCGGCCTCTCATTTTATGGTTCTTAACCACTTCACATATTCCTCCCTTGGTAGAGCCAACATCAGTTACTATTTGCGTTTTATCAATATTTTCTAAAATGTCTAAGACAACATGCTTTGCCGAATCTACCGGTATCGAAATAATTATCAGATCCGCTTTGGCCAATGCGACATCCAGCGCTACAATTTCATCTACTAATCCGGACCTTAAGGCCTCTTTGCTATGGACGGGGTTAAGGTCCACACCAAATACCTTTCCGATATAATTCGTCTTTCTGAGGTCTTTAACCATACTTCCGCCAATAAGGCCTATTCCTATTACTGCCATATTCATATCGCTTCTTCCTTTTCCTTTTGCGCTATTTTAAAGGCTTTGATTCTGGTTAATGCCAGGTCTATATTTTGTTCGTTGCTACAAAGTGATGCTCTCAGGTAGCGTTCTCCGTTTTTCCCAAATATCTTTCCGGGAGTAATAAATACTTCTGCATTAAAGATCAGATCGTCTACCAGCTCTTCTACATTGGCTATATGATCGGGGATTCTCGCCCATACAAAGAGTCCTACCTGCTCAGGGTTGTATGTGCATTCCAATAAATCAAATAATTTAAAGATCAGACTTTGTCTTTTTTTGTATTGTTCATTTAGTTCTCTGAACCACTCCTCACCCAAAAGCAAGGCTTTCGCTGCTGCCATTTGAAGAGGGTAGAACATGCCCGAATCTGCATTTGACTTTATACCTAGGATAGTCTCGATATATGATGATTTACCACATACCCAGCCTAGTCTCCAACCAGCCATATTATGTGACTTGCTGAGGGAATTTAATTCCAGAGCCACATCTTCTGCACCTTCTACCTGAAATATGCTAAATGGCTTGTCGATCAGTATTCTGCTATATGGGTTGTCGTTAATGATCAGAAATTTATGTGCTTTGGCAAGTTTTATCAATGCTCTAATTACTTCCATATCTGGTTCCGCTCCTGTTGGCATGTGTGGAAAGTTAATCCACATCAGTTTTACCTTACTCAGGTCCATCTTTTCAATACTTTCGATATTAAGCTGATAGTTATTATCTTCAAGTAAATCATAAACTTCAGTTTTTGCACCCGCTAGCTCTGAAACTGAACTATAGGTGGGGTATCCAGGGTCTGGTATCAAAACGGTATCTCCAGGGTTAATAAAAGCCTGAGTTATATGTGTTATCCCTTCTTTTGAGCCCATTAAGGGCAGTATCTCCTGTTTAGGGTCAAATGATACATCATAAGCAGATTGATAATAGGAACTAATGGCCTCCCTTAGTGTATCAATGCCTTTATAGCTTTGATAACCATGGATTCCCTTGTTGATTGCACCTTGAGTTAGCGTTTCTACAACAGTTTCATGAGGAGCCAGGTCAGGACTTCCGATAGCCATATTAAGGATATCCATGCCCTTATCATTCAGTTCCTTGATCTGACGTAACTTAGAGGAAAAGTAGTATTCCTTTACGCTGTTTAGTCTTTCTGCTTTACTGATGATCATGATTATATGTTATTGATTTAATTCAAATGATGACTTTTTGTATTCTCCGAGCAGGCTAAGTGCGCGGGTTTTTGTCTCCACTTCGGCAAGTGCACTTTGGTACCTGTCATAGTCGGCCCACTCTACATCTATATGGAAGTCGTATTCATATGGGGCCCCAATGATTGGAATGCTTTGGATTTTGGTAAGGTTGACCTCGTTTTCTTTGAAAGCAACCAACACATTAGCCAAACTTCCTACTTCATTTCCAAGTTGAAGCCGGAGAGAGGCCTTATTATTACCCAGGCTTTTATCATCTTCTCTTCCTAGTATCAGAAACCGTGTAAAATTCTGCTTATGGGTCTCAATACCTTCTTGCTTAATTTCCAGATTGTAGAGTTCTGAGCAAATTTTTGATGCGATGATGGCCTTAGAAGTGTCAGATGAAAGTGACAGGTTACGGGCACTTTCAGCGGTATCATTAGACTCTTTACAAGTGGCGTTTAAGTTTTTGTGGATGTATTCCTGACATTGTTGAAGTGCAATTGGATGAGACTCCACAACAGAAATATCTGATATAGCTACTCCCGGGATAGTCATCAGATTCATTTTGATGTTAAGGTAAACCTCCCCAATTACATAAAACCCGTATTCGTGAATTAATGTGTAGTTGCCGAGAATACTACCTGCGATTGAGTTTTCAATAGCCATTAAGGCCTTGTCGGCAATACTGCTCTTTAGAGTATCGCAGAGGCTTTTAAATGTATCACACTCAACGATTTCTATGGTGTCACCAAAATGCTTTAGAGCTGCTGCCTCGTGGAATGCTCCTCTTATGCCTTGTATTGCTATTTTCATTTTCGTTTTGTTGTCGTGTTTAAAACCAGGCAAAAAAAAAGCCCTTCGGTTAAGAAGGGCTTTTAGATGCTATATGTCATTTAGAGTTTACATATACCTCCAGCCCTTCTTCTGTAGATAGAAAAAGAAATAGCTAAAGTATATGGTAAATATGTTGTTCATTTTTTCTCTTGTTGAAACAAATGTAGTTAGATTATTTTCTTAAATGCAAATGAAATTTCAAAAAACAGGAGAAAATTTTTCTGCAACCGTTTGAAATGATAAAAAAATACAAAACAGAAAAAGGCCTCAAAATTTAAATTTTGAGGCCTTTTTCTGTTTTTCCGACTTTCGCCTTATTTTTCGTTGTAAATATGTACATCTCTTTGGGGGAACGGAATAGAGATTCCGTTTTTATCGAATTCAAGTTTTACTCGCTCCTGGAAGTCCCAGTACAGAGCCCAATAGTCGGCTTTGTTTACCCAAGGTCGTACATTGATGTTAACGGCACTGTCACCAAGGCCCGCTACAGATATTACAGGCTCAGGTTCGCTCAGTATTCGTTTATCGCCTTTAACCATGTTTTCTAGTATTTCCTTAGCCTTTTTGATGTCGTCACCATAACCAATTCCAAATACGAGATCGACCCTCCTGGTGTCATTGGCGGAGTAATTTTTAATCGAGTTGTTGGAAAGAGACCCATTAGGAATCACAATCTGAACATTATCCGGCGTAGCCATAACTGTGTTAAAGATCTGTATTTCTTTAACGGTACCAGCGTGTCCGGCGCCTTCGATAAAATCTCCAACCTTGAATGGCTTGAGTGTTAGTATAATTACACCGCCTGCAAAGTTTTGTAGTGTGCCCTGAAGGGCAAGTCCAACGGCAAGACCTGCGGCACCAATGATGGCAACAAATGAGGTCATCTGTATACCCAGAGTAGCTAGAGCACTGAGAATTAGTAGTATGAATAGCAGGTTATGAAATAAGCTTTTAAGAAATGGAGTCAGGGAAGGGTCTGTGTTCCTTTTTTCTAAAAACTTGTTAAAGCTTCTGGTAAGAAACCTGATTACCTGAAGCCCTATTAAAAGAACAAGAACCCCCTTAATAATTGACAAACCTATTTCTGTACCTTGCGTGGCCAGAAACAACTTAAGTTGCTCTATGTATTCCATTTTTGATAAGGTTGATTTGATTAATAAGCTAATTATTCTCTGATAACAAACTTATTTTTCTATTGTTCAAGCCTTTGAATATCTGCGCCTAAACGTTTTAACCTTTCATCAATATTCTGATAACCGCGATCGATCTGCTCAACATTTGATATAACACTTTCTCCATCTGCGGAAAGGGCTGCTATGAGCAATGAAACGCCTGCTCTGATATCTGGAGAAGACATTTTTATACCTTTCAGCTGCTGCTTTCGGTCTAAGCCTATAACGGTAGCACGGTGAGGGTCACATAGAATGATCTGAGCACCCATATCAATCAACTTGTCAACGAAGAATAACCGGCTTTCAAACATTTTTTGATGGATAAGAACAGTGCCTTTTGCCTGAATAGCAGTGACCAGTACGATACTTAAGAGGTCGGGCGTGAACCCTGGCCATGGAGCGTCTGCAACGGTAAGAATGGAACCGTCAATGAATGTATCAATCTCGTAATTTTTTTGCTCAGGAATCAGTATGTCGCCGCCATTGATTTCGAGCTTTATCCCTAGTCTTTTAAATACATCAGGAATAAGTCCGAGATGTTCTACGCCCGCATTTTTAACTGTAATTTCTGATTGGGTCATTGCTGCGAGGCCTATAAAGCTTCCCACCTCGATCATATCCGGAAGAAGCGTATGCACGGTACCTCCCAGAGATTCAACGCCCTCAATAGTCAGTAAGTTAGACCCTATGCCATTGATGTTAGCACCCATTCGAACCAACATTTTGCATAGTTGTTGAATATACGGCTCACATGCAGCGTTATAAATGGTTGTTTTACCTTTAGCTAGCACTGCTGCCATTAATATGTTGGCGGTACCAGTAACGGAAGCCTCGTCAAGATGAATATAGCAACCTTGAAGGTTGGATGCATCAATTTTATAAAAACTGTCCTTTGAAGAGTAGTGGAATTTTGCACCAAGTTTTTCAAAACCCAGGAAGTGTGTATCCAGCCTGCGTCTGCCTATTTTATCGCCTCCCGGTCTGGGAATTTTTGCTGCCCCATAACGGGCCAATAACGGGCCAAGGATCATGATCGAGCCTCTGAGTGAGGCTGCCTTTGTCTTGAATTCATCTGATTCCAGGTAAGATACATCAATTTCTTTTGCTGTAAACCTATATGAATCTGAGTCGAGTTTTTCAACAGAAGCCCCAAGGTCTCCTATAAGCTCGATTAATTTGTTAACATCTCTGATGTCAGGAATCCTGTTTATCGTTACAGGTTCAGGAGTAAGTAGCGTTGCTGCTATAATTTGTAAAGCTTCATTTTTTGCGCCCTGAGGTGTAATTTCGCCTTTGAGCTTCTTTCCTCCTTGGATCTTAAAAGAACTCATTAATTTCTTTTTCTTCTATTTCGGTTGCTACTTTTTCTATCGCTGGGTTTTCCTGATGACGATCTGGTGTTTCGTCGTTTGTTGGAGTAAAGTTTTTCAAACAGGTTATCTTCTTTAACCTTATCCAAGTCAATAGTCAGCTCCCCTTTTGAAATAGATTTAATGTTTTCCAGGATAACTGAATCATCAATGACTTCCTTATTCCAGCTACTGTAGAAGCTTTTCATGAGCTTTCCGATGTAAATGATGGCATCTTCACGTTCGGTAGGGTCCTCTTTTTTAATAGCCTCTTTAATTAATAGCTCGATGTTTTTGCCGTAGTGCTTAAATTTCACATTATGTTTAGAGTAGTCGAGCCTTTTTGGCTTTTTGTTGAGCACTTCCTTTTCGGGTATTGGATAGGGAGCATCTATGTCAAGGTCAAAGTTTGACATGATATATAGGTCATCCCACAATTTTTGGCTTGTTTCAGGTGTTTCCTTAACTGTAGGGGTGACTTGCTTCATCAACTCGATAAGTGTCTCTGCACTTTCACTACGTTTGCTTTTATCCGGAATGGTTCTTATATATTCAACGAGTTTCTGAACGTTCCTTCCGTATTCTCTTAAGATCAAAGGAGGCTGGCTTGTGTTATATTCCATATAATGGTAGTTTATACTCCTAATTAGAGTGTATCTTTAATTTAGCAAAACTAAGTAATAAAGTCTTTTCTCCAAAGTCATTAAAATTTACTTTAGCTTTTCGGTTTGCTCCGCTTTCATCCATTTCCATGACCATGCCATACCCGAATTTGGGATGTTCTACCTTCATTCCTGCTTGTAACCCTGAGGTATCGCTGGGTTCAAAATCAGCAGAAGGTTTGTAACTTGTCTTTCTTACAACAGGCTGTGAAGTGGTTGTCTTCCTCATTCCACTAACAAAGCTTTTGGTGTAATTATTTGTGTCAACCGTGGGTTCTTTCTTGGTGTATTTTTTACTGACTTTGATAAACATGGGGTCTATTTCATCAATAAAGCGGCTTGGCTCGCAGTTCTTTAATCGCCCGAAGCGATACCTTGATAAAGCATATGACATGAATAACTTGTTTTCCGCCCGTGTGATAGCTACATAAAACAATCGCCTTTCTTCTTCGAGGTCGGCACGGCTGCTTAGCATCATTTGAGAAGGGAAAAGGTCTTCTTCCAAGCCAACGATATAAACATTTTTAAACTCTAGTCCCTTGGCCATATGTATGGTCATTAAGGTTACTTTCTCTTCATCGTCGTCTTTGTCATTATCTACTCCGGTGATGAGAGCTATTTCCTGAAGGAATGCGCCTAGAGATTTATCTTCTTTTTCGGGGTCGTCAACATATTCTTTTACAGCATTGAGTAATTCCTGAACGTTTTCATATCGGCTTAGGCCTTCAACCGTTTTATCAGCATATAACTCTTTGAGTATGCCTGAACCTTTGGCTATAAGCGAGGCGGCCTCGTATGCATCTTTGCTTTCAATATCGTATTTAAACCTTTTGATAAGCGCTACAAAATCAATTACAGCGTTAGCTGCCCTTCCGGGGAGAAATGAGCTGATGTTATTTAAAACATCCCAAAGCCCCATGTTGTGATCATTAGCAGCTACTATTATTTTATCTACACTGCTATCACCAATACCTCGCTTGGGGTAATTGATGATCCTTCTTAATGATTGCTCATCATTATGGTTGATTGCAAAACGCAAATAGGCCATCAGGTCTTTGATCTCCTTTCGCTGATAGAAGGAAAGACCACCCACTATTTTGTATTTGATATTCATGCGCCTTAGCGCTTCTTCCATTGCCCTAGACTGGCTGTTAGTACGGTACAGGATGGCGAAATCACTGTTTTTTAATTGATTTTGCATTTTTTCTTCGAAAATCGAAGATGCAACCAGTTTGCCCTCCTCGTTATCCGAAGTGGCTTTTAGCAATTCTATTAAAGTACCATCTTCATTATCTGTCCATACATTTTTTTTAAGTTGAGCTCGGTTTTTATCGATGATGGAGTTAGCTGCGTTTACAATGGTCTTTGTGGATCTGTAGTTCTGTTCCAGTTTAATTACCCGTAGGTCCGAGTAATCCTTTTCGAAATTCAGGATGTTTTGGATATCAGCTCCACGGAAAGCATAAATACTTTGTGCATCATCGCCTACAACGCAAATGTTTTGTCTGACGGCAGATAGTTTTTTTGTGATGAGGTATTGAGAGATGTTGGTATCCTGAAACTCATCTACCATTACATAGTGAAAGCGTTGCTGGTACTTGTTCAATACATCCAGATGGTCTTTGAATAGTACATTGGTGTTAAACAACAGGTCGTCAAAATCCATAGCACCGGCTTTGAAGCACCTTTCGGAATAGATTTTATATATCCGGCCAAGCTCCGGTTTCATGTTGCTTTCATCATCCGCCTTGTATACTGGGTTTCTTAGATACTCTTTCCAAGAAATCAGTCTGTTCTTCGCACCGGAAATTCTATTAAAAACCACATTGGGCTTGTATACTTTATCATCGAGGTTTAGTTCCTTAACAATTGTTTTGATCAATTGCTTGGAATCATCCGCATCATAGATCGTAAAGTTGCTCGGGTAGCCCAGTTTGTCTGCTTCAGCCCTTAGAATACGGGCAAAAACGGAGTGGAATGTACCCATCCAGAGGTTACGGGCTTCAGTACCTACCACTTTTTCAATCCTATCACGCATTTCCTTGGCAGCTTTATTGGTAAAGGTTAATGCCAGGATATTAAAAGGATCAACACCTTTTTTTTCAATCAGATAGGCAATGCGAAAAGTAAGTACTCTTGTTTTTCCTGAGCCGGCACCTGCAATGATCATGGTAGGTCCGTCAGTATTTACTACCCCCTCATACTGCGGCTCGTTAAGGCTTTTAAGATAATCCATTCTCGAACTTTAATCGACACACAATGTAATCCGCAAAGGTCAGAAATAAAATCAATAACCAAACAATTAAACGTCCTCTAATCTGTTAAAAATTCCTCAATATGTATAAAATACCTCCTGAGCTTGATTCTGCCTGATTTTAAATAAGATTAATAAGGCATTGGTGATCTTTTTATTGATAATATATGTTGAAGCACTTTAATGATTTTATCTTTGCAGAATGATTGAACTGGGAAAAGTGTTACTGTCGGATGATATTAAAGATAAGTTCTTTGTATGTAATCTGGAGAAGTGTAAAGGAGCTTGTTGTGTTGAAGGGGACCTCGGGGCTCCATTAGAAGAGGGTGAACTAGATAAACTGACCGAGATATACGAGCATGTGGAACCTTACTTATCTGAGGCTGGAAAGAAAGCCATTGAAGAGCAGGGGAAGTATTTGCTGGATGAGGATAATGAATATTCAACGCCTACAATAGGAGGGAAGGAATGTGCCTATGCTATTTATGATGATCAGGGTATTTTAAAGTGCGGGATAGAACAGGCTTATTTGGAGGGGAAAATAAACTTTAAAAAGCCGATTAGCTGTCATTTATATCCGATACGAGCTGCTAAATATGATGAGTTTGAGGCTCTGAATTATGACAGGTGGAGCATCTGTAACCCAGCTTGTAGCCTTGGGGAAGAACTTCAGGTACCCGTGTACAAATTTTTAAAAGATGCCCTGATAAGGAAATATGGAGAACAGTGGTACAGCGATCTTGTTCAGCTTATTGAAGAAGAACAGTAGTTATACCAGCCACTTTGATCATTTAATAGGAGCATAGAATGCAAACCTAACGGCCAGTATATTGTCATTGTTGCCACTATCCCCGAGAGAAGAGATGTTGTCCAGATAGTCCGTAAGTGTATTGTAAAATCCGGTTTGTAGTGATACCCCATACTGGTTTGGGAGCAGATAAATCACTCCAATGTTGGTAGGGAGCATGAGTGACTCTTGCCGGTAGGTTTCCTGACCTGCCCTCGTCTCAGGCAGGTCAGCTAGATTGTTGCCTTCACTATCTTTAGGAGTGAATCGAATCATACCAATGCCCTGGCTAATATATGCTATAAGATTCTTCTTTTTTATGATGTTATACTGCAGGTCGTAGTTAATGTAGAAGAAATTAGTCTTGACAAACCTGTTAGGGGTAGGGAGGGGTGTTTGGTTGGAGTCAAAAGTAAAATTACGATCTTCTCCATTAAGAGTTCCTCCTCCAATATTAATGTTTCCGTTTAGCTTTTTCTTTTTGTTAAGTCTTAAGCCTACATGGATTGATGAGGTATATTTCTTTTTACCCTCAAGGTCCCCATGATATGCATTTACACTTGTGCCTATGTGGAACCACATACTGGTAGTGTCCTGGGCATTGCAATATACCGTACTTATTAGTAATAAGGTGAGAGCGAAGTATTTCATGCTACATTATTATTCCAATGTCAAAGTAACGCCAATCGAATTAAAAAGCTACTTGATAACAGTATTTAGATGAAAAAGATAGGGACGGACAACAAAAAAAAGCTACCCAAATTCAATTGAGTAGCTTTATATTTTTCTTATGAGCTATGATCACAGATCAGAGAAGTCGAAAGTCTCGAGGAATTTTGTGGTGAATTGACCTTCCTGAAACTGTTTGTCATCCATAAGTTTTAAATGAAAAGGAATGGTTGTTTTTATTCCTTCGATGACAAATTCTGACAATGCACGTTTCATCCTGGTAATTACTTCTTCTCTTGATTGGCCGCTTACAATGAGTTTGGCAATCATAGAGTCGTAGTTAGGAGGAATGGTATAGCCAGCGTATACATGACTATCCACACGAACACCATGTCCACCAGGCATGTGCAGGTTAGTGATCTTACCAGGAGAAGGACGGAATCCATTTGCAGGATCTTCTGCATTGATCCTACACTCCATGGCATACAGGTTAGGGAAATAATTCTTTCCTGATATTTCTATACCTGCAGCAACTTTGATCTGCTCTTTGATAAGATCGTAATCTGTTACTTCTTCTGTAATTGGATGCTCAACTTGAATCCTTGTATTCATTTCCATGAAGTAGAAATCTCCATGCTTGTCTACAAGGAACTCAACGGTACCGGCACCTTCGTATTTAATGGCTTCAGCGCCTTTAATGGCAGCAACACCCATTTTTTCACGAAGTTTTTGGGTCACAATAGGAGAAGGTGTTTCTTCTACGAGTTTTTGGTGTCTTCTTTGGATAGAACAATCACGTTCTGACAAGTGACAAACTTTTCCATTCTTATCTCCTACAACCTGGATTTCAATATGTCGAGGTTCTTCAACAAATTTTTCAAGGTAAAGACCATTGTTACCGAAAGCTGCTGCAGACTCTTGTCTTGCGTCATCCCATGCCTTTTTAAATCCTGCTTCATCGTTCACGATACGCATACCACGGCCACCACCACCAGCGGTTGCTTTAAGTATTACAGGATATTTAATTTTTTTGGCAATTTTCATTCCCTCTTCCACGCTTTTTAAAAGCCCTTCAGAACCTGGAATAGTGGGTACGCCAGCTTTTTTCATGGTAGCCTTTGCTGTGGCCTTATCACCCATTTTATTGATCATGTCTGGAGATGCACCAATAAATTTGATACCATATTCCTGGCAGACAGCACTGAATTCAGCGTTTTCTGCCAAAAATCCGTAACCAGGGTGGATAGCGTCAGCGTTGGTAATTTCTGCTGCGGCTATTAGGTTAGGAATGTTCAAATATGATTCACTACTTGGTGCTTTTCCGATGCAGACGGCTTCGTCTGCAAATCGCACGTGAAGGCTGTCTTTGTCAGCAAGAGAATAAACTGCAACGGTTCTAATATTCATCTCCCTGCAGGTCCTGATTATTCTCAGTGCGATCTCTCCTCTGTTGGCTATTAATATTTTTTTAAACACAGTAATCTTGTTTAGATTTACGATTAATTATTAAAGCTGTCCGTTAAGGATTCTCTCTTAGAATCGTAAATTATCAGGACGGATCAACAAGGAATAGTACCTGGTCGTATTCTACCGGAGAAGCATTGTCTACCATTACTTTCACAATAGTACCTGATACTTCTGATTCGATTTCATTGAAAAGCTTCATGGCCTCAATGATACAAACAGGTTGTCCTTTTTCAATTTTGTCACCTACGGCAACAAATGCAGGAGAGTCTGGGTTAGGTGACCTATAGAATGTTCCGATCATGGGTGACTTTACTTCAACATAGTTAGAAGTATTTTCCGCCTTTGGAGCTTCACTACCTCCTGCTGATGGAGCTGGTGCCGCTTGTTGAACAGGGGCAGCTACAGGCACTGGTTGAGGAGCAATTGCCGGAGCACTGGCTTCTACTATGCGTGTCTGTACTTCAGCATCTCTTTTTACAGAAAGCTTTAGCTCTTCGGTTTCTATGTTTACCTCATTAAGTCCCGTTTGGGAAATAAAGTCAATAAGGTCTCTGATTTCTTTTGTCTTCATATGGAGAAATTTTCTTCAGTTGTTTATTCCTTTACTCTTTCTGAGTATGAGTTGGTTCTTGTGTCAATTTTAATTTTATCACCTTCATTGATAAATAGCGGCACTTGAATTTCAGCTCCTGTTTCTAGTGTTGCAGGTTTTGTTGCGTTGGTTGCAGTATCTCCTTTTATGCCAGGCTCAGTGTAAGTAATTACTAACTCTACAAAAGCAGGTAATTCTAGTCCGATGATTTTTTCCTCTTCAGCATGGTATAGGATGTCTACTTCCTGACCGTCTTTAATAAGGCCCGTGTTTTCGATCAAGTCTTCATTAACTACCGCTTGTTCAAAGGTACTGCTATCCATGAAGTGATAACCAAGATCATCCTTATATAGGAATTGGTGTGGTCTTCTTTCAATTCTTGCAGTAGTGATCTTATGTCCGGCAGAAAACGTATTTTCTACCACCTTGCCAGTAGTAAGGCTTTTTAACTTTGTTCTTACGAAAGCTGGTCCTTTACCTGGTTTAACATGTTGAAACTCTACAATTGTGTAGAGTCCATTGTTATACTCCAAGCATAAACCGTTTTTAAAATCGGCGGTTGTTGCCATGTTAGAATAAATTTTTGTCTAATTTACGAATCAACTTAAGAATAACAAGAAAGAATTACTTAGGATCGTAAGCCCACTTCAAATAAATAGCCCCCCAGGTGAATCCACCACCAAAAGCAGCCAGTATAAGGTTATCTCCTTTCTTTAATTGAGATTCATAATCCCACAATAATAAGGGAATTGTTCCAGATGTTGTATTACCGTATCTGGCAATATTCATCATAACCTTGTCATCAGTGATGCCCATCCTTTGGGCAGTAGCATCAATAATTCTTTTATTAGCTTGGTGAGCAACCAGCCAGTCTACGCTTTCAGAGGTTAGATCATTTCTCTCCATGATCTTGGCAGCATAGTCAGCCATGTTTGTTACCGCAAACTTAAATACTGTTGCTCCGTCCTGTCGTGCATAGTGCTCTTTAGCGGTTACGGTTTCGACAGTTGCCGGGTACTTGCTACCTCCAGCTTTCATATTTAAGAATTCTGCACCTTTTCCGTCAGATTTGTGAATGGAGTCCATTATTCCCACTTCATCAGTGGTTGGTTCTAGTAAAACAGCTCCGGCTCCATCACCAAAAATGATACAAGTTGTTCTGTCGGTATAATCAATAATAGATGACATTTTATCCGCACCTATTACCAGTACCTTCTTGTATTTTCCGGTTTCTATAAACTGACTACCAGTGGTCAATGCATAAAGAAACCCTGAGCATGCAGCTCCTATGTCGTAGCTAAATGCATTCACTGCCCCGATTTCAGCGGAGATAAGGTTGGCTGTAGCAGGGAATACCATGTCGGGTGTTACCGTGGCACAAATGACCAAGTCTATATCCTCAGGGTTCGTTCCTGTTTTTTCAAGAAGGCCTTTAGCAGCGGCAGTTGCCATCACAGATGTTCCCTGACCCTCGCCTTTCAAAATTCTTCTTTCTTTTATTCCAGTTCGGCTGGTTATCCATTCATCACTGGTCTCCACGATAGTTTCAAGTTCTTTATTGGTTAGTACATAGTCAGGTACATAACCTTGAACTCCTGTTATAGCGGCTCTAATGTTGGCCATATTTTTTTTGTTTATTCTCCTAAGTGCTCTTTAATTTTTGTGTGAATATTGGATTCAGCCATCTTAACCGACAGTAGAATCATATTCTTTATGGCTTCTGGGCTGGAAACTCCATGACCTATCACCACATTGCCATTAATGCCTAGGATGGGGCTTCCACCAATGGCTTCATAATTAAACCTATCAAAGTAATCGTCTTTAATACTACGTTTTTGCAGTAGATCAAAGAATGACTCAGCCATTTTGAGGATTACATTTCCGGTAAAACCATCGCAGACAATAACGTCGGCTTTATCATTAAAGAGGTCTCGACCTTCTATGTTCCCTACGAAATTTAGGGTTTTGCTGATTTTAAATAGTTGATAGGCTGCTTGGGTAAGCAGTGTTCCTTTTTGTTCTTCCTCGCCCAGGTTCATCAATCCCACTTTAGGGGTGGCTATATTAAATACATGCTGTGCATATAACGACCCCATTTCACCGAATTGATATAAAACATCCGGTTTGCAGTCGGCATTTGCTCCAACATCCATTATTACACCAAAATCTCCTGATTCTTTGGGGATAAAACCTGCTATGCCAGGTCTGATAATACCTTCGATAGCTTTTATAGTAAACATGGCGCCAACGTGCATGGCTCCAGTGTTTCCTGCGCTGCAAAAAGCCTTAACAGCCCCGGATTTTAGTAATCCGTAGCCTACAGGTATACTGGCTTTTGGCTTTTGAGAGAGGGCTTTTGTTGGGTGCTCACCCATTTCAATCACATCATCCGCATGAAAAACCTCAATGCTCGGATTATTAACATTGTGCTCGCGAAGTTTGGATTGAATAATGTCTTCCTTACCTACCAGAACGATTTTGATGTCGTCTGATATCTCTTGTGAGGCTAATTCTGCTCCCTTGACAGTGCAGTCGGGAGCAAAATCACCGCCCATTGCATCTAATGCAATTTTCACAAGCAAAAACTTAAGCTAATACTTCCTTCTCCATTACAACTTTACCCTTATAGTAAAGTTTACCTTCATGCCAGAAGGCTCTGTGGGGTAGGTGAAACTCTCCAGTTGTAGGACATACAGCAAGGTTTTTAGCCTCTGCTTTATAGTGTGTCCTTCTCTTGTCTCTTCTCGTTTTTGATATCTTTCTTTTAGGATGAGCCATTTTACAAATATTTAAATTTAAATTCTTATTTCAAGTTTTTAAGCTTTTGCCACCTGGGGTCTATATCGTCATCACTATCCTGATCCTTATTATCAGTTGATTCAGCATCAGAACTTTCAGATGAATATATCAACTCGTCATCTTCGTTTTCATCACTGTATCTTGGATGCAACTTTTTCATCGGAATTGATAACCCAATGAATTCGTAAATATGTTGCGCCAGGTTTATACGCTGTTTGTCTCGAGGAATAATAATGATCTCCTCATTTATTTCTTCCTCACTATCTCCAAACTTCAACACTAGACTGTTTTCGGTGCTTAGTGCGTAGTCAAATAAATCAAGACTACGGTCGCATTCTAGTTCTACTGTCGTGTTAATTCGGAAATTTAACTTAATAAAGGTCTCGGTTTTTTCTAATTCTATATCAACCGTACCTCTACCTTTTTCTACAATACTATTTTCAAAAGCTTCAAAAAACGAATTACCAATTTCAAATTGGTAATTATGTGTCCCGTTGGGAAGCTTATATATATCAATGTTATACTTATCTAACTCATGCACGGCCATTCCCACTAATTTAAGGTCGCAAAGTTAAGAAGATAATTCTAATAATTAAAAAAGAAGTGTAAACGTTTTTGTGTATAAATTATGTATACCGGTCAAAAACTATTTGTTTAAGTGTTGCCGCAGGGTGATTGTGAATTTCATCCTTGAGAAATGTGACAACATCTTTTTTGAAGCCTAGCTTAATGGCTATATCAATGCAAAAGATTAACTCACTATCAAAAATTTTTTCATCAATGAGCATTAAATCTATACAACTATATAGATAGTCAAATTTTTGATCATTGGATAATGCGCCAAAAGATCCAATCGGTTCAGGGTTTTGGATTAACTCTTTGACCCCTTCTATAGGATAGTTTCGTTTGGCTGCAATTTCATAAATGCGATCACGCTCGAGGACTGAAAAATGCTTGTCCGCCTCTGCGAGTTGAATGAGTATATTTAGCTGTTTCCGTGTGACGATATCCATCAGCATTTTTATAATTCTCTGAAAGTTAATTGTTTTCAGTGAATAAACATAGGTAGGCCTCAGATAGTTATAAAGTTGATACCGTTAAATAGCCATTCAGAAGCAATAAACTGAGATATTATTCTGTTAATTGTTCTTTTCTGTTTTTGTATATATCTCTGGCAAGATATATTGCCTGGCGCATAGAAGTTTCCTGAGCTTCATTTTTACCTGCAATGTCATAAGCGGTGCCATGGTCAGGTGAGGTTCTTATAATAGAAAGCCCTGCGGTATAATTTACTCCGTTTTCAAATGCCAGTGTTTTAAAGGGAATAAGTCCTTGGTCATGGTACATAGCCAAAATGCCATCAAACTTCTTATAATCTCCTTTGCCAAAGAAGCCATCTGCAGGGAAGGGGCCAAAAACTAGTTTGCCCTTCTGTTTAAACTCCTTTATTGCGGGGTTAATCACTTCAATATCTTCTTTTCCGAGTAACCCCCCCTCTCCTGCATGAGGGTTAAGACCTAAAACGGCGATTTTTGGTTTTTTTATACCAAAGTCAACCCTCAGAGACTCTTCCATAATTCCAATCTTACGAGAGATCAGCTCTTTAGTAAGCACTTCACTAATATGCTTGACTGGAATATGTCCTGTGGCCACACCAATTTTAAGGTCATCTGACGTCATGAACATGAGGCTGTCCTTTGCATCAAAATTTTGAGTGAAATATTCAGTGTGACCTGCAAATTTAAAGTCGTCATTTTGAATATTATTTTTATTGATAGGTGCCGTTACGATTGCATCTATTAGGCCGGCCTTTAGGTCTTTGGTGGCTTTCAATAAAGCCTGGAAAGACGCCTTTCCTGCTTCAGGGGTTACTGCACCGGTATTTATTTCTACCATTTCATCCCAGCAGTTAACTACATTTACTTTTTTTAAATGAAACTGACCGGGCTCTTTTACATGACTATAGTTAAAATCGTCCATGCGTAAAGCTTTTCTATAATATGAGAGGGTTTTGGAAGAACCGTAGATGACCGGAGTTATGAAATTAAGAACCCTGCTATCTCGTAAGGCTTTAATAGTTACCTCTGGTCCTATGCCGTTTATATCTCCTATTGTAATGCCAATTACAGGTTTATCTTCGCGTTTTGAATTACTGCTCATTATATTTTAATAACTTTACCCACCCGGATATTTGCCGGGGTTTTTACTTTTCTGAATGCAAGTTAAAGTATTTTCTAATCATTGAAAAAAGCATGGTTAAACCAAAGAAGCATCTTGGTCAACATTTTTTAAAGGATCAGAATATTGCAAAGGACATAGTTGATGCGTTGAGCGCTGACAATGAGGGGCGTAGGATATTAGAGATTGGTCCTGGAACAGGTGTGCTTACGCGCTTTTTAATAGGAAAGTATGCTGATAATCTGGTGCTTATTGATATTGATACGGAGTCTGTAAAATATCTGAAAAAGCATTTTTTGGATTTAAATGATAGGATTGTTGAAGGAGATTTCCTGAAAATGAACCTCAGGGCTGTTCTGGGCGATGAGTATGCGGTAATTGGTAATTTTCCATATAACATTTCTTCGCAAATATTCTTTAGGATATTGGAGGAGAGAGATAAGGTGATCGAAGTGGTATGTATGTTACAAGAGGAGGTGGCCCGGAGACTGGTCTCACCCCCTGGTAATAAAGACTATGGTATATTAAGTGTATTGCTTCAGGCCTATTATGATATGGAATATCTTTTTACGGTTGATGCATCCGTATTTGATCCACCTCCGAAAGTACAGTCAGGAGTGATCAAGCTCAGGCGCAATAACCAAGTGAAGCTAGGGTGTGACGAGGTGCTTTTTAAAAAGGTGGTAAAGCAGGGCTTTCAAAACCGTAGAAAAACATTACGCAACGCTCTAAAGCCACTAAATTTACCTGAAGAGGTCAAGGCACAGGAAATATTAAATCGGCGCGCCGAGACGCTCTCAGTAAATGAATTTGTAAAACTTACAAATGATATAGCCAGTGGAGGAAATATTAAAGTTTGAGCTATCTAATGAATTTAGAGAACGCTTTCAGCATGCAGTTGATGAAAGGGATGAAGACTTTATTAAGGAAAGCCTGGAAGGGGTTAATCCTGCTGATATTTCTGCACTTTTGCATGAATTTGATGCGGAAGACTCAAAGTATGTCATAGACTTACTGCCTTCTGAAACTCGGGCAGAGATTATAAACGATCTTGATGAAGATATAAGAGAGAGGTTTTTGAAGGTTTTTCAGCCGGATGAAATCACGGAGATTGTCAATCATCTTGACTCTGATGATGCAGTTGATATACTCAATGAGTTGCCAATCAAAGAACGTGAGGAGATTATTGCCAAGTTGGATAATGAAGAGAAGGAAGCAAATATACTTGATCTACTAAGGTACGAGGAAGATGTGGCTGGCGGGTTGATGGCCAAAGAGCTGATCAAAGCCAATGTCAATTGGTCAGTGGTTCAATGTATAGAAGAAATTCGAAGGCAGGCTGAAAATGTTCAGAAACTCTATTCTGTATATGTCGTCGACGATAATGACAGACTTATAGGAAGGGTATCTTTGAAGAGAATTATTCTGGCTGGGGACAAAACTCAAATAGCGGATATCTATGAGCCTGAGCTTATTTCAGTAGAGACCTATATGTCTGAAGAAGAAGTGGCTCAGGTGATGATGAAATATGACCTTGAAGCAGTGCCGGTTGTCAACATGCAAGGGAAATTGCTAGGGCGCATAACCATAGACGATGTGGTGGATGTGATTACAGATCAGGCAGAAGAAGAGAGGCAAATCATGTCGGGTATATCCGGTGACGTGGAGGAAGATGATAGTATTTGGATGCTGACCAAGGCCAGGTTGCCTTGGCTTATTATTGGAGTAGTAGGTGGTTTCATAAGCGCAATGCTTATAGGTGTGTTTGAAGATGAACTGCTAAGGATAACAGCTATTGCTTTTTTCATACCTTTGATACAGGCTACCGGAGGAAATGTAGGCATTCAGTCTTCATCAATTGTAGTGCAAAGTTTGGCTAACCCATCGGCATTCAGTGATAGCCTGGCAAAAAGACTCGTGAAAGTTTTTATTGTTGCGGCCTTAAATGGAGCAGTACTTGCTACACTCGTTTATGGCGGGAACCTGATTTCCGGCGGAACTCAAAACCTTGCTATGGTGGTGTCGATAGCTCTTTTTGGAGTTGTACTTATTGCTTCATTTATGGGGACTATTACACCACTGGTATTAAATAGATTTGGTTTTAACCCTGCTTTGGCTTCAGGGCCTTTTATTACCACTACCAATGACTTGTTGGGGCTTGCTATTTATTTTTACACTGTACATCTTATGTTATAATGAAGTGTCTGATTGTTGATTATATGTATGATAATATTGAGGAGCTGCTGATTATGGCAGGTCTGGAGCCTGATTATCGGCCTACTATTTCGCGTGATGAGATCGTGAATATTATCCATGATTATGAAGGGTTAATTATCAGAAGTAAAACGCGTGTCGACGAAGCGCTTGTTGAACAGGCAAAACAACTGAAATTTGTAGGGCGGGCAGGTGCTGGTATTGATAACCTCGATGAGGAGGTGTTAGATAGACGTGGTATTAAGATACTTAATGCTCCTGAAGGGAATCGAAACGCCTTGGGTGAACATTGTATTGGGTTGCTTTTAGGCCTACTTAATAATATAGTGAAATCTGACATGGAAGTTAGACAAGGAATTTGGGATCGTGAAGGCAATAGAGGGTATGAGCTGAGTGGTAAAACGGTAGGTTTAGTAGGGTGTGGATATATGGGTACTGCGTTTGCTGAAAAATTAAGAGGGTTTGACTGCGAAGTGCTTGTTTTTGATAAGTACAAAGATAATTGTACCAATAGTTACATGCGACAAACTTCAATGGAGGAAATCTATGAACGTGCGGATGTTTTTAGCTTACACATTCCGTTGACGACAGAGACTAAGGGGCTTGTTGATTTTGATTATATCAACAAATTCAGAAAGAAAATTTTCTTTCTGAATACCTCTAGAGGGGAGATAGTTTCTCTGTCAGGCCTGTGTAAAGCCATTGAATCAGGTAAAGTAATAGGAGCCGGACTAGATGTGCTGGAGAATGAAAAGATCAATAATCTGACAACTGATGAACAAAAAGTGTTTGATTATTTAGTAAATTCGAGAAAAACCATACTTACGCCACATATTGGAGGGTGGTCTTATGAATCATATGAAAAGATCAATAATGTGCTTGTAGATAAAATAAAGAAGGAAATAAACGGAATCCAATGAAATTTATTACATATTGTATCCAAATTTTATTGTGGTGTAACCTTTAATTTTAGCTGCGTTTTTATTAATATAGTTAAAAGGAGTTCATTTTTTCGTTGTCTGGCCAATGCTGCTAAAAACTCAAACAAAAAAAATTAAGGAGTACGTAAACTCTATTATTGAAAAACCCATACTAACCTCTGCGATAGTGCTTGTGGTGCTATCCATTATAGTGTTGGGTTTAAGTATGCCATATTATCTGGCTGATTTTAATGCATTTTTCGGGCAAGTATTGGCTGAAGCTCATGGTATGATATTCGATATTGCTGTAATCGGTATGCTTATTTTCTGGTTAAACAAAAACGGAGAAGTACGGCAAAGAATACGTACCTATAAAGATGAGATTGATGACTTTCGCTTGTGGGAGTCTGAAGAGGCTGCATTTAGAACGGTAGGTAATATTAAACGCTTGAATAGACATGGGATACATGAAATCAATCTTGTGAACTGTCATTTGGCACGTACTAACCTGAATTATGTAAACCTTGCAGGTTCAAATCTGAATTCTGCAGATATATCGAACGCTTTCCTGATAGAAACAAACCTGGAGAATACCCGGCTGAACCAAACAAACCTGGAGAATTCGAATCTGAACCAGGCCATGTTGAAGGGGGCCTATGCCAGTGGAGCAAACTTCAAGGATGCTTACTTGATCAAAGCACAGCTTGAAAATGCTTTTTTGATCAAGTCCAATTTTAAAAATGCTTTTTTGATGGAAGCTAATCTAACAAATTGCTATCTTACTGGTGCTAATTTTGAAAATGCAAGTTTGTACAAGGCGGATTTGCGCGGTGCTAAAGGGTTGACTTTTGAGCAATTGACCAAAGCTAAGACGTTGTATTTAGCCCAGTTTGATGATGAAATTCTCAACCAAATAAAGACGAATATACCCGAACTCGTCGGTAAGTAGTTAGGTTGATTGTTTTGAACATGAGTTAGAAACAATTACCTTTGCGGGGGATTTAAAGGAAAAATAATTATAAACGGTTTCATGCCTGAGACCGTTATTTGTTTTTTATAGAGCTAATAAAATTAAAGAATATGGGAAAGGTGGCATATTATACTAAGGAAGGATTAGATAAGCTGAAGGCTGAATTGAACGATCTGAAAACCAAAGGGAGAGCAGATATAGCTAAGCAGATTGCTGAAGCCAGGGATAAAGGAGATTTAAGTGAAAATGCTGAGTACGATGCTGCAAAAGACGCTCAAGGCCATCTGGAAGCTAAAATAGCACAACTCGAAGAGGTTGTAGGTAATGCCCGCGTTATCGACGAGACTTCTATAGACACTTCAAAAGTCTCCATTCTGTCAAAGGTAAAGATTAAAAATACCAAGAACGGAGCTGTATTTACTTATTCTTTGGTATCAGAAGAGGAAGCAGACCTGAAAGCGAGTAAAATATCCGTTCAATCTCCTATAGGCAAAGGCCTCCTAGGTAAAAAGGCTGGCGATTCTGCGAAAATTCAAACCCCAGGAGGTGAAATAGAATTTGAAATCATTGAAATAGGTATCTAATGGCAAGTATTTTTACTAAAATAATTAACAGGGAAATTCCAGGTCATATCCTGGCAGAAGACGATAATTACATAGCTTTTCTGGATGTAAACCCTTTGGTGGAAGGTCACACGCTTGTGGTTCCGAAAAAAGAGGTTGACTATATGTATGATCTTGACGATGAAACTCTTGGCGGGTTGCATGTCTTTGCAAAAGGAGTGGCCAAAGCAATAGAAAAGACCATCCCTTGTCAGCGCATTGGAGTGGCTGTAATTGGCATTGAAGTACCTCATACACATGTACATCTGGTGCCGTTGAATACAATGGATGATATTAATTTCACAAGACCAAAACTACAGCCTTCTCAAGATGAACTAAAAGGGGTAGCTGAGAAGATTAGAAGTAATTTTTAAGAGAATATACAATCAGATGATTATATAAAGGGATGCATTTTGCATCCCTTATTTTTTTACTTATAAAAAGTCAATATCGACGTTGTAGGGGTAGCGCATCAACATCTGTAATGCTTTATCAACTGTAAGTCCATCAAACAATACTTCGTGGAGTGCTTCTGTAATTGGGGCGCGGAGTTTAGCTGTATCGATGAACTTCTTAGCTATTCGAACGGTATTAACCCCTTCAGCTACTTCTTCCATATCGGCCAGTATTTCTTCCAGAGTTTCTCCTTTGGCGAGTCTGTGTCCGACGGTAAAGTTACGGCTCAGCGTACTGTTACACGTGGTTACCAGGTCTCCAATGCCAGCAAGTCCTACAAAGGCTTCAACCTCACCACCCATAGCCTTGCCAAGGTGTATCATTTCCACCATACCACGGCTAATGAGGAGTCCCTTGGCGTTTTCTCCAAGACCAAGTCCGCTTAGAGCACCAGATGCTATGGCTATGATATTCTTGAGAACTCCTGCCAGTTCGATCCCGATAAGGTCATTGTTGCCATAAACCTGAAAACGATCATTGCGAAGCAATTTCTCCCCTTCCCTGATCACTTCTTTATATCGGCTGGCGACTACAGTAGCCGCAGGGTGGTTTGCGGCCATCTCTTTAGCGAGGTTAGGACCAGCCAGACAGCCTACACGGATTACTACACTTTCATCCATGATCACTTCACTCATAGTTCTGATATTTTCCCGGGTCAGAGATGGTGTTGAGTCTATCGTTTCTCCGGGAGGTAGAGATATGTCCAGCCCTTTGGTACCATGGATCAGGATATGATAGGGGTGGAGGTATGGAGATAGCTGTTGCATCATACTCCTAAAGGCCGAAGAAGGGACAATTGGAAATATGATATCGCAGGCGTTGGCCAAATAACTCAGGTCACCTGTAGGCGTTACATTGGTATGAAGCTTATGCCCCCGGTTTTCTTTATTCTCGGCAATTTTTTTTACTGTGTTGCTATCGCGGGCATAGAGTAAAACCTCGCTTTTTTCAGCAAGAATATTGGCTATAGCAGAGCCAAAACTTCCTGCACCTATTACGCCTACCGGTTTTTTAGATGTGCTTTTTGAGGTCATAACCATTCATGCGATTGTGATAGTAATACAAGGTATTAAGGTCTTTCGTTATTATGTTTCCTGCCTTGTCAGTGAGTAGAGGGCGTTTGCTATGGTACATCCCCACATTGTCAATACCGAGCTTAATAACGTCATCGATATTCCCTTTCAGGTGAGCAGCTACATTTACCTTGTTTTCCTTTTTTAGTTTAAATATCTGCTTTCTGACTTTCTTGAAATGACTTCTAAAAACATCATAATTGATTACCATTTCCTCTTCAGGAAGTCTCAGGAAGTCGTATAGATCAAGTTTGTTATATTGCTTTCTCCAGAGATTGAAGGCTATAAATGCTACAAGGTGACTAGCGAAAACCCTATTGATTTTGTGATACTCTTTAACTATGATCTGACTAAGGCGTCTTGTGTATTCCTCTTCCCGCTGCTTGTCGGCCGTGATCTCTCCATTTGACGTGAAGTAATCTCGGGTATTGATGAAACGGCCATGTTGGTCAATACTGTTCCCTTCATCATCTACATAATTACCCAATAGGTCCATACCGCAACCTATGGACACAGATATGTCAGACCCTTTCGTGAAGAACTTGATCAAAAATTTGATCATATTATAAGAAGTGGAGTATTCGTCGCTTTCCACGTAATATTTCTCAGCGCCTTGCCGCTCCAGGTGTTCATGAATTAAGGATGGAGCCTCTAATACGAAGTTGTAATTGATCGTTACAGGAACTATAAAAATCTTTTTTCCTTCTCCATTGGGGTGCTTCATATAGATGGATCGCTGAGCCTCCATTGCAGTGCCCAATAAACCCAATTTAAGGGAGTTTTCTATCTCTCCTGATCTCGACCTTGTACCTCCGGGAAAAAATAAACTATGTGCACCTTCCTGAATAGCCAGGTTGGAGTACATTTTAAGTGTTTCAAGGTATATGGAGTTTTTCTTTCTTCGGTCTACTTTGTAAGCCCCGAGGCTATTCATAAAGTATGCAAAGATCTTTATATTAAACAGGTTAAGCCCGGCACCATAAATAAAAGCTGGCATTCCCAGCACATGTATGATCCACCCAATCAATATGGAGTCCAGGTTACTAAAGTGTGTTGGAACCATTACTACTGTCCCCCTTTTTGCCAGCTTGCGTAATTGCTTGGCTTTTCCCGTAACCTGAATCTTATCCTTTAACGTATATTCATTCCTAAAAAAAGCACCAAATCTCTTTACCCGGGTGGCATTTAGTAATCTGGCGAATCCGAATTTGACCATTTCCCTGGTAAACTGATATCTGGTCTTTTTAAAGTTTCCGGCTATTTCATTGGCATAACGAGAAACTATCCTATGCAGAATTTCCTCTTCTTGTTTTCTGGCTTCATGCTCAGTAGCCAATTCCACAAGGTCATTTTTGACTTGCTCCCAGAATCTATAATCGTCTTGAGGGTCTACTCTCCATGGGTTTTGTTTAATACGAAGTTTTTCCTGATATAATGTAGACTCAAGCTCTTCACGAAGTGATTGTCTGCCCGGGGTTGCATCCTTTATTTTATTCAGGGCCTCTTCTATTACCTTAGCAATAAATTGTTTCCTGTTTTTGCTTAATTGAACAACAGGCCAGGCGTTGGTGCCAGGAAGAATGGGTTTGTATGATTTATCTTTTGAATTGCCTTTAGGCATTACGATTCTTGTTTAGAGAATTTCAAATATAATTAGAAAGAACTAATTCCAGCCCGTTACTTCGTGTATATCTGTAGCGGGAAGGCTATTTGTGAGCTGGGGGTGTAGTATTTTTTTGTCTGAAGATTGCTTGAAAGATATCTGTATGTCATTTTCTGTTGGGTCTACCGCAAGGATTACCTTTTCTGCGGATAGCTTCATTTGACGCACCTCTTTCCAGTTGTGTAAAGCTACAGGTTTCGATATTTTGAAAACTTGGCTTTCCTTCGCATTCGACCACTCTGGTTTATTAGTTATAAAGTAAAACCTCCTCGCGTTTATATCATCTGAAATATAATGTTGTACGTATTCAGCAAAAGCCTTTAGGTTGACCGAAGTCTGCCTGATGAAGAAGTCGTAATCTTTTACTTTAGTTTTGATTGTGATGGTCGAGGAGCCCTCCCAGCCATAATACATAAACAGTAACCCCATAACCATGGATATGAGAAGAACCCATGGGTTGATAAAAGTGTTAAGTAGCCCATGTATGCTTAGGGGAGTTATTATACCACCGACCACTAGTGGGAGTAGCAGTATTTTGTGCTCGAAACTGATTCCCTTTATCATCTCATGGTTAAATGACTCAAGGCGATTTTTGTGTTTGATCAGCAGGTTTTTCTTTGTTAGATAACAAATGTTTTTGTTATCCCCATCTTTACCTATGTAGCAAAATGCCAGTACCGCTTCTCCTTCCACAAACATAATTATATTGATTCCAGCGAGTTTGTTAAATCAATATGCATATCGTGAAACCTTTTCAAGGCTGATTGCATAAAATCTTCACTCAACACTTTCTTTATATCTTCAGGGTCGATAATTTCTGTTTCATCAATTTTAAACGATTGTTCCAGTAAACCTTGTTCAATTTTTACAATATACTTACCATTCCAATGAAATATTGTAATTTTACAAGATGTGTGAGGAATTTCTCCAATTACTCTCATTTTTATGAATCTTTAATTTCGACTACTGCGTTAATCTTTCAAAAATCAACAATGTACGATTTTTGCTTACACTTAATAGTTAGTGCAAAACTAATTGATTAAATTTAGTGTTCATTGTTTTCGAGTAGTAACATTTTATCTCTATAGAATTGATATATAACAGTCTTATCCGGGGTGCTAAGGTACTATTGTCGTTGGCTATGCTGTTTATAGTTTCTTTCTTTCAAGAAGTTATGGCAACGCACTTGAGAGCAGGAGAGATTATAGTAGAGCGAGTTAACTGCCAAAGTCTTACATTTCGCATTACCATTATTGTATTTACTGATACCGGCTCCGAGGTTAAGTTTGGAGATGGATTTCTGGATTTTGGAGATGGTACAGACCCCATTCAATTGCCGCAAATTGACAATAATGATCGTTCGGATTTAGGGCCACAAGTTGCCACGGCCTCATTTACGATTGACCATACCTATTCTTCTCCCGGCAAATACGTTATAGGCTATGTGGAGCCCAACCGTAACGAAGGTGTATTGAATATTGACAATTCAGTAAACACCACATTTTACGTTGAAACCGAAATTAATATCGATCCATTTTTAGGTTGTAACAATTCCCCCGTATTACTTATTCCTCCTATTGACAGAGCGTGTCCTGGTGTGGCTTTTTTCCACAATCCTGGGGCTTATGATCCTGACGGTGATAGTATAGCATTTGAGTTGGTTGTCCCTAAAAAAGAAGTAGGAACTGTTGTAGATGGTTACGTTGATCCCAACGTGCCCGAATTTTATGAAAACTATAATCAGGCTAATGAGACCTTAAATGGTCCACCGACCTTTGATATTAATCCCATTACCGGAGAACTCAAGTGGAATGCTCCCGGAGCAGTAGGGGAGTATAACGTAGCTTTCATAGTTAAGGAGTACAGAAAAATTAATGGAGACTGGTTTAAACTGGGCTTTGTAACCAGAGATATGCAGATCATAGTTGAAGACTGCGACAATGAAAGACCTGAATTGCAAATTCCGGAAGATATATGCGTAGAAGCCGGAGAGACCATAGACGAAATTATCTATGGGACTGACCCGAATAATGATAATGTTAAAATTGAAGCATTTTCTCAGGTATTTGACCTTGGTGCTATCGTAGACCCTGATGATGGTGCTTTCCAGTCATCAAGTCCTCCGGCCGAATTGAGATTCACTTGGGATACGGAGTGCGTGGATATAAGGGATCAGCCATACCAGGTTGTATTTAAAATTACCGATAATCCTTCTGATGGGCCTAAGTTGGTCAGCTTTGCTACCTGGAATATTACTGTGGTTGGACCTAAGCCTGATTTTACTTCAGTTCAACAAGATGGGCAGGGAATATTGCTTAATTGGGAACCGTACATATGCTCTAACGCGAATCAGATACAAATATGGCGCAGGGTGGATAGCAACCCTTACATACCTGATGACTGCGAAACAGGGATCAGGGAAAATGCCGGGTATAAATTGATTCAGGAGGTTGATGCCAACGCCACGTCATACAAAGACCTTAATCTGGCAGCGGCAGCCAAGTACTGCTATAGACTTGTAGCAACCTTTGCTCAGCCTGCCGGTGGTGAAAGTATAGTCTCTGATGAACTCTGCTTTGAGTTTGTGCCGGCAGAAGATCCTATAATTACCAATGTGTCGGTGGAGAAAACAGATGAGACCAATGGGGAAATTGTTGTGGCTTGGAGGGAACCTTACGAAATTGATAACGTGGTGTATCCTCGTCCGTATATTTATAAGGTATATCGTTCAGAGGGCTTTACCGGAGATGTCAATATGGTGGAGGTACATAGCAGGCAGATAAATGTAGCTACTCTTGATAAACAGGAGTTTAGAGATACCGGATTAAATACTACTGATAAGGTTTATAATTATAGAATAGAACTGGAAGCTCCAAATGCTGTAGTGGGAGATAATGACCCTATTGTGTCGGCGGTAGCTTCTTCAGTGAGGTTGGAACCAGTGCCACAGTTTCAGAGGATAGAATTGAGGTGGAGTGCGGAAGTGCCATGGTCTAATGTTATTCCACTCCCTCCGGACAGCAAACATTTGATATACAGAGGTGAGTTGGGAGATACGGATGCTGAGCTTCAACTCATAGATGAAGTAGATGTCAATCTCAATGGTTTTGTTTATGTGGATTCGGGACAGTTCAACAATACTCCGCTTAGAGATGATCAGGTGTATTGCTATAAAGTGATGACCAAAGGTACTTATGGTAACCCAGCCATTGCTTCGCCACTACTTAATTTCTCTCAGATGGTATGCGCTCAGCCAAGTGATACTATACCTCCATGTGCACCAACGGTGAGCATTACAGGGCCAAGTTGTGAAGAGTTTGTTGAAAATCAAGGTTGCGATCTTACTAACGCTATTTACCGTAATGTGATTGGCTGGAATACCGTCTTTGATGATGACTGTCAAAACGATGTGAGCACGTACGAGCTTTACTATGCCAGCACTACAGAGGGTGGGTTTCAACTTCTCGTTTCGGTAAGAGATACTTTCTATATTCATAATGAGTCGAGTCCTATCCCGCTGGACAATTCTTTTAAGGGTTGTTATAAGGTGAAGGCAATAGACAGGTCAGGCAATGAAAGTGAGTTTAGTGAGGTGTTCTGTATAGATAATTGTTATAACTATGTACTCCCAAATGTTATTACGCCTGGCAATGAAGATAATTTTAATGACCTTTTTAGAGCCTATGGGGCAGAGTCAGGCCCAGAGTTGTGTGCCAAATTTGTTAAATCTGTAGATTTTAAAGTGTTTAATAGATGGGGTACAGAAGTTTATACTTATCAAGGAGAGGCTGGTACTGAAAAAACTATATTTATTAATTGGGATGGTAGAAATGATGATGGTCAGGACCTCTCGGCTGGCGTTTATTTCTATGAAGCCAAGGTGACTTACGATACTGTTGACCCGAGACATGCTACACAACAGTTAAAAGGATGGGTACACATAATCCGCTAATATCCGATATGCATGATAAGGATCTTATCTTATTCGATGGTGTATGCAATCTATGTAATGGTACTGTAAATTTTGTGTTGGATAGAGACCGTTCACGGTGCTTTGTTTTTGGTTCACTGCAATCAGAGAAGTCCAAAGAAATACTGCGAAGTCATCATTACGACCCTGAGGCATTAAATAGTATTGTTGTGATTACCCGGTCTGGCAGGTTAATGACCAAAAGTAATGCAGCCCTCCATATTGCTCGTCAACTTTCAGGAGGCTGGAAGTTGTTGTATTTATTTAAGATCTTACCCCGTTTTATCCGAGATGCTGTCTATGATCTGGTGGCTGCAAACCGCTATAAGTGGTTTGGTAGACAGGATCATTGCAGGATGACAAGTCCTGAATTGAAACAAAGATTTTTAGATGCTTATTAAAAAAGTCTTTACTTTTGGCGACCTGACTTAAAAAGAAACTTTATGACAGCATATGTATTCCCCGGCCAAGGGGCACAGTTCCCGGGTATGGGTAAAGAGCTTTATGAGAATAATGCCAAAGCTAAGGAGTTGTTTGAAAGAGCAAATGAGATCCTTGGTTTTAGAATAACTGATATAATGTTTGAGGGTACAGCTGATGAGCTTAAGCAAACCAAGGTAACTCAGCCTGCAATATTTCTACACTCCGTAATATTAGCAGAAACCACTGAAAGCTTTAAGCCTGATATGGTAGCTGGACATTCGCTGGGAGAGTTCTCAGCACTGGTTGCCAACAAAACATTA
Organism: Fulvivirga marina; assembly: GCF_016775155.1. Taxonomy (GTDB): domain Bacteria; phylum Bacteroidota; class Bacteroidia; order Cytophagales; family Cyclobacteriaceae; genus Fulvivirga; species Fulvivirga marina. The sequence continues at coordinate 331,937 of NZ_JAEUGD010000064.1, forward strand.
TCTTTTGAAGATGCCTTAAAATTAGTTTCGCAACGAGCAATGGCTATGCAAAAGGCATGCGAGATGAACCCATCAACTATGGCGGCGGTACTTGCTCTGGATGATACCAAGGTGGAGGAAATCTGTGAAGGTATTGATGAAGTAGTTGTGCCTGCAAATTACAATTGTCCTGGACAGTTGGTAATTTCCGGAACCAATAAGGGAATTGAAGTAGCTTGTGAACGCATGAAAGAGGCTGGTGCTAAAAGAGCGCTACCTTTACCTGTAGGTGGAGCATTTCATTCTCCATTGATGGAGCCTGCCCGAGAAGAATTGGCTGCAGCTATCAGGAGTACCACTTTTAATAAGCCTATCTGTCCTGTTTATCAAAATGTAAATGCTAAGCCATCTATGGATGTGGATGAGATTAAAGAAAACCTGATTTCACAGCTTACTGCACCTGTAAAGTGGACGCAGTCAGTGCAGCAGATGGTAGAGGATGGAGCTACTAAATTTGTTGAGAGTGGACCAGGTAAAGTGTTACAAGGTCTGGTGAAGAAAATTGCCTCTGGAGTAGCAGTTAGTGGACTTTAAATAAAAAGGCTGCTTCAATGTTCGCTATAACTTTTGAAGTAGCCTTCTTTTTCCCTTTATCAACCCGCCAGTGAACCAGATACTTTTAAATATAATACGGTTTCCACAGTAAAGTCTGCGGGCTGTCCATCAACCGATGCTGATACTGCAATACTGATTTTATTATCGGCAAGAAATGCATCAGAGATAGCTTGAGTTGATGCATCATCAAATGTAATTGTGATTACTACATTGTTATCATCAAACTCTTTGAGGTTAATCTCCTGTATATTAGAGGAGGGTATCAGAGTAAATGATCCCAGATTGCTGCCATCAGCTTTTTTTATACTTAGTGAGGCATTGTTCAGGTTAATGTCGGCAGCGCCTACGTATGATTTGAATTCCAGCGTTAAAGAATCCATTTGATAAGCGCTGATCTTATTTCCAAAATCCAATATCTGAGCATCTGATGTTGCATCAAAAGTTTTTTCAGTGCTGATTGTAGTAGGGCCTGTCTCAGCTACTGAGACCTCAAAGCTTTGCTTGAGATCGGAATCGATGGTGATGGTTGTGAGATCCTCAACGTCATCGGAGCTACAAGCAGAATAAAGTAACGAACCGGTGAGAAGTAAGAAGAAAGGTAAATATTTTTTCATGGTGAAGTATTAAGTAGATTTCCCTAAGGAATATACGAATATTATGTAAAACTAACTACAATATTTTTAATAGCTTAGCTTTTCATTCTATTGCTCTAATTTTGCATCGCATGTCTCAGAAGAAATTTGTTATTTATCGGTCGTCTGCGGGCTCGGGTAAGACTTACACGTTGACCAAAGAGTACCTTAAGCTGGCATTGAAGAGCAATCGATATTTTAAGCACATCCTTGCTGTTACTTTTACCAATAAAGCCATGCAGGAGATGAAAAACCGTATCATCCAGAAACTTGATGAGTTCGGTCATGGAAAATTTGACACTATGGCTGAGGAACTCATGCAGCACTCCAGATTGGATGAGTACGCGTTTCAACAAAAGTGCAGTGAACTGTTGACGGAGATTCTTCATGGCTACTCTCATTTTTCAGTAAGTACCATTGATACTTTTTTTCAAAAAGTTATCAGAAGCTTTGCCAAAGAGTTGGGACTTGCAGGAAGTTATCGACTTGAGTTAAACTTTGATCTGATTCTTATTCAGATAGTGGATGACCTGCTGCTGGAAGTGACAGATAATAAGCAGATAAGGGATTGGCTGATAAAATTTGCCAGAGAAAACCTTCAAGAAGGTAGCAATTGGGACGTGCGTAGAAATATTCGGCAACTGGCTCAGGAAATATTCGCGGAGAACTTCAAAAGTATAGAAGAAGAAATAGCACAGCAGGATAAAAATCTCACACGCAAGCTTAAAATTTCTGTAGATGAGATAATTACAACTTTTGAAGGAAAGATGGATGACTATGGGGAGTCAGGCCTGGATCTGCTGGATAGGTATGGTGTGTCAATTGCAGATTTTTACAGGGGAGCTAAGGGAGTCATGTTTCATCTGCATAAGATCCGTAAAGACCAGAGAAAATATGCACCGACTGCAATGCTTAGCGGTGCTTTGGATGGTAGCGGTAGTTGGTATTCGAAGACATCTAAAAAGGCGGACGTTCTTGATGGTGCTTTGAATGGTGGTCTGGAAGCACTACTTCACGAAGCCGTTGGCTATTATGAAGATCGCCATAAGTTATACAACACTGCTCTACAGATCAAAAAGTTCATATACGGATATGGACTGCTGGCGGATCTTACCCGTAAACTCCAGGAGTACAAAAAGGACAACGATGTAATGCTGATTTCTGATGCTACACGTTTTTTGAAGGAACTGGTAAGGGATTCCGATACTCCCTTCGTGTATGAGAAGGTGGGGTCATTTTATAATCATTATTTGATTGATGAGTTTCAGGATACTTCCGGCTTTCAGTGGGATAGCTTTAGGCCTTTGGTGGAAGATAGTTTAGCTCAGGGGTACAAGAACTTGGTAGTTGGAGATATTAAGCAATCCATATATCGTTGGAGAGGTGGAGACTGGGATCTTTTGCTGAATAAGATTGAGAAAGATGTAGGGACAGGGCAAACCTTAAATGAGGTGTTGGATACCAACTTCAGAAGTGAGGCTAATATTGTTAACTTCAATAACAATCTTTTCAAGCGAATCCCCGCTGCTATGATGAATGAAGGTGGTTCGGTAAACTCTGAAGAATGGCAGGTTCTTAATAGGGTATATGAAGATACGTATCAAAAAACAGCACCTCATAAACAAGCTGCACCCAGGGGGTATGTCAATGTTACTTTTTTGCAGGATGAAGAGGATGAAAAATGGAAAGATAAGGTGGCGGAACGCCTGCCGATGATTGTAGAGGAACTGCAGGATAAAGGAGTACCCTTAAAAGATATAGCTATATTGGTTCGGCGTAATAAAGAAGGAAAGGAAGTGGCTGATTTCCTTTCTGATCATGAACAGTCAGGCAAAGCCAAAGAAGGCTATAGGTATGACGTGGTATCAAACGAATCTTTGTTTTTGGCCGCCTCGCCAGTTGTGAGGATTGTAATCGCTGCTCTTAGGCATTTGCATGACAGAAAGGATAAGGTGGTGAAGGCTGAATTGGTTTATGAATACCAGAAGGCCATTAAAAAAGACGATATCCCCTTAAGTAAACTATTTCAAAGTGTGTCAGTGCAGGACTTTGCGGATCTTTTGCCTGCAATGTTTTTAGAAAAACAGCATAGCCTTTTATACCTGCCATTTTATGAGTTGGTGGAAACGTTGATCAATATCTTTGAGGCTAATAAAATGACTGGGCAATTTGCCTATCTGCAGACTTTTCAGGATTTGATCTTAAAGTTTTCTCAAAATGAAAAGGGAGATGTTTCCTCTTTTCTGGAGTGGTGGGACGAGCGGGCTTCCAAAGAAAGTATCAAAGTAGCAGATGACCTTGATGCTATGCGCATTTTGACAATACACAAAGCTAAAGGGCTTGAGTACCCATCGGTCATTGTGCCTTTTTGTGATTGGGAAATAGACCATCAGCGCTCGCCGATCATGTGGAGTTCAACAGACCAGGCACCTTTTGATGTAGGGCATCTGCCTATGAAGTATAAGAAGGATCTAATAGACACCTTTTATCAGGAGGCTTATGAAGATGAAAAGATTAAGGCTCATTTAGATAACCTGAACCTCCTTTATGTGGTTTTTACACGCGCAGTCCATAACCTTTGGGTCTTCGCTCCTGATAATAAAAAGTGTATTTCAAAAGTATTGAGGCAGGTACTTGATGATAGTGATTTTGAGTTAAAGGAACATTGGAATGGGGAAAAGAATACTTTTGAGTATGGAGACAGAGCTTTTGCGTTTGAAAGTAAGCATGAGGCCTCTGTACCGGGCGTTACACTTGATTATTACCAACATTTTGATTGGAGAAAACGGATAACAGTGAAGCAGTCGGCAGAGGGATTTGTAGAGGTGGATGAAGCCAGAACAAAGATTAACTACGGTATTTTGATACACCGGTTGCTTTCCAAAATCACGGTTAGGGAGGATAGGGACAGAGCTATCACGGCTTTGTATTATGAGGAAGGGCTTAATGATGAACAAAAGCTCCAGATAGAGCACTTGATAGATGAGTTGCTGGCCAATGAGCAGGCCGGGGCATGGTTTTCGGGAGACTGGAAAGTTTATAATGAAATGCCTATACTCACACCGTCCGAAGAGTTTCGTCCGGACAGGGTATTGTTGAAAGATAATAAGGCTATAATTATTGACTACAAAACTGGCTTGCCTAAAGCTGCTGACAGGAAGCAGATGCAACTTTATAAGCAACTACTGAGCGATATGGGGTATGATCATGTGCAGTCATACTTATGGTACCTGGGAGATAATAAAGTGGAAGAGGTGGGGTAAACCTTAGTTTAGGAGGAGGTGCTTGATGTTTTGGGTGAAGTTAATCAGTTCTGGGTCCTGGCACAAGGCCGGGAAAGTGTAAAATATTTTCAATATTAATGAAGAAGTATTTCATGTATATAATAACCAATGGAAATAGATATACTGTTTTGTATACCTGTTTTACCAATGATGTAGAGCGAGGGGTATATGAAACATAAGTATAAGTTGTTGCCTGGTTTTAGTAAAAAATACAATTGTGATAAGCTGATTTACTTTGAAGAGGTTATTTTTCTGGAAGACGCTTAACATCGTGAAAAACAAATTAAGAGATACAAAAGGGAATGGAAGGAAAATTTAATCAACTCCATTAATCCACAATAGAATGATCATTATGAGTTGTTTCAGTAAATCGAATATATACAACTCCCCGGCCTTGTGCCGAGATCTCGAAATTGATAGCACAAACCTCATATTGCACGCAGAAAAAGAAAGATTAAGAAACTAAATGAAAACATTCCTACAACAGGTAGCGCAGAAATTGGTAAAGGATCATGAGAACAGCCTGGAGTCTGTTACTGTGATCTTTCCTAACCGTAGGGCAGGTTTGTTTTTTCGAGAAAATATCAAAAAGCAAATCAGTAGCCCCATCTGGTCACCCAGGATACTTTCTTTTCAAGATTTTATAGCATACCAGTCGTCTTCCCAAATAGCGGATAAATTATTTCTAACCCATCGGCTTTTTGAAGTTTACACCAAAATTATGAAGACGGGTGAGGGCTTCGACCGTTTTTATTACTGGGGCCAGATGCTGCTCAAGGATTTTGATGATATAGATAAATACCTTGTTAATCCGGAGAATTTGTATACCAACTTGAGCCGGCAAAAGCAGCTTGATCTAACTTTTGATTTTTTGCAACCTGAGCAGAAAGAGATTATCCAGCGGTTTTGGCAGGGCTTTGATAAAACTAAGTCTGAAGAGAAGGAACGGTTTGAATTTGTTTGGGATCGTTTATATAAGGTGTACGCTAACTTTCAAAAGTCGCTGAAGGATGAAAACCTGGCTTATGAGGGTATGCAATACCGCTATGTAGCAGATAATGTGGACAAGCTGAATCTTAGGAATATTGATGGTCCGGTGGTATTTGCGGGTTTTAATGCATTAAACCTGGCGGAAGAGAAAATCATCAGTTGGTTTATTAAAAACAGGCAGGCTAGTATAGTCTGGGATCTTGATGATTACTATATGCGGAACGGACATCAGGAGGCAGGTCATTTCTTAAGAACTTATAAAGAGACGAACACCTTTGCGTCATCTTTTCCGAAAGAGAACCCGCAGTATCTGGAGGGGGAGGAGAAACAGATTAATATTATAGGTGTACCTCAACATGTAGGGCAGGCAAAGGTTGTGGGGCAGAAGTTGGGAGAGCTCCTCCGCGATAATCCAGAGTTTGATCTTAGAAAAATTGCAGTAGTGTTGGCCGATGAGGCGCTGTTATTTCCTGTTCTACACTCTTTGCCCGAAGAGGTTGAGGCCATTAATGTCACCATGGGATTCCCTTTGGCATATGCTCCGGTCAATAGCTTGATTGAACATATTCTTGATCTTCAAAAATCCATTCGTAAAGACCCTGACGGGCATGTGCTATACAACTTCAAGCCAGTATTGGCAATCATCAAGCATCCGATGATTATGCCTCATAACCCAGAGGGACTGGAACGTCTAGCGGAGGATATTATTAAAAACAATAAGGTGTTTCTCACCAATGCGGATCTTATTGGAGAACCGGTGATTAAGAGCATATTTAAACCGGCAGAGGAAAATCTCATTACCTATTTATCTGAGGTGTTGTTAGCGTTACATAGACTTTCAGAGAGGGAAGAAAATACCGTGGAGATTGAGTATATTCATCATTTTTATCAGATACTCAACCGATATTCTGAGCTGTTGCAGGCGGTTGGTCAAAAAACTGACCTAGCCTCTTTCAGCAGGCTGTTCAAGCAGTTGGTCAGAACTGAGCGCCTTCCATTTACTGGTGAACCCTTGAAAGGGCTGCAGATTATGGGGGTGTTGGAAACGCGTAACCTTGATTTTGAGTATGTATTTGTATTGAGTATGAATGAGGATTTTTTCCCCTCCCAGGGGGGGAAACATTCTTTTGTACCATACAATCTCAGAAAGGCATATGGGCTACCCAATTATGATCAACAAGATGCCATATATGCTTACCTGTTCTACAGACTGCTTCAGAGGCCTAAAAACATAGAGCTATATTACAATACAGAAGGTAATGACCTGGGCGGAGAGGAGATGAGTCGTTTTTTGCAACAACTTATCCATGAATCAAACCTGGATATAAATATGCAGGTATTGGCTAACTATGCTGAGGTTGATGATACCAGGGTTATAGCCATTGAAAAGGATGATCTGGTTATGCAGAGCCTGTCCAGGTTCTTGGAGACAGCGCAACACCCTCCATTGAAAAGGCTTTCTCCGTCTGCATTAAATACCTATCTAGATTGCAGGTTGATGTTCTATTTTCGCTATGTAGCAGACCTTTATGAACAGGATGACATGGATGAGGATGTAGATGCCAGGTCACTGGGTAATGTACTTCACTATGCTATGGAGGTTCTGTATTTGGATTATCTGAGCGAAGTTGGAGATGGACCAGTCATTGAAAAAGCAGATATCAAAAACCTCAAAAAGAGAATTGATGATGCGGCTGTTAAAGCATTCAGGCAACAGTTTGCTGTTAGTGCTGAACGTAAATTTTATTTTGAGGGGAAAAACATCATAGCTAAGGAAATTATAAAGGATTTCATGAAGAGTATACTTAAACTGGATGAGCAATATGTTCCATTTGAGTTTATTGGTGCTGAACAGAAGTATGAACTGGATTTTGAAATTGATCATGATATTAGTGGAGAGTCTACACCAATTAAGGTTGGATTAAGAGGTACTATAGATCGGCTGGATAAGAAGAATGGTAAAGTCAGACTGATTGATTATAAGACAGGTCAGGATAAGCACCTTTTTGAAAGTATTGAGGAACTCTTTGATAGGAAAAAGAAAAACAAGGCAGCATTTCAAACCTTTTATTACGCATTGCTTTACCAGTATAAAAAGGAACCTACGGATCTGATGGTGCCTGCCGTGTTCAATAAAGATGCCTTGTTTTTGGGTGAAGATGTTATGCTCAAGCATAAGACCATGGGCATGGTTGATAACGCTGCAATTTTTCTGGATGAATATACGACACAACTCAAAGCTTTGATTGGAGAGATATTTGATCTGTCAACACCTTTTAATCAGACTGATGATGAGGCGAAGTGTAAGTTCTGTGCGTATTCAGGAATCTGTGAAAGAGGGTAGTTAGATGATAAATAAAAAGGCCATCTGAGCTAAATGCTTGGGATGACCTCTTTATTGACTTATTATGCTGAATTATAAATTGGGTTGAGGAGTAGTTCTCAAATATGGTTTTATTACCTTATGTCCTTTAGGGAATTTTTCAGGTATTTCAGCATCTGTAATAGCAGGTGCTATAACTACATCTTCACCATGCTTCCAGTTAGCAGGTGTAGCCACACTGTAATCGGCGGTAAGCTGTAGAGAGTCAATCACTCTTAACAGTTCATCAAAATTTCTACCTGTAGAAGCAGGGTAGGTAATGATCAGTTTTATTTTCTTATCAGGATCAATGATGAATACCGATCTCACTGTTAAGTTACTGTCAGCGTTGGGGTGAATCATGTCATAAAGCGTTGAAACTTCACGTTTTGGGTCGGCAATGATCGGGAAATTTACTGTGGTGTTTTGCGTTTCATTGATATCTTTGATCCAGCCCTGATGAGACTCTACATCATCAACACTCAATGCCAGAACTTTTACGTTCCTTTTTGCAAATTCATCTTTAAGCTTAGCTGTTGTGCCTAGTTCAGTAGTACAAACCGGTGTATAGTCAGCTGGGTGAGAAAATAACAAACCCCAGCTGTCGCCCAGCCAGTCGTGAAAGCTTATCTTTCCTTCTGAGGTTTCTGCTGTAAAATCAGGTGCTATGTCGCCTAATCTAAGTGCCATAATTGTAAGTTGTTTTAGTTGATTTTTGATTTACTTATATCCTTTATCTAACGGAATTAACTATAATTTGTTGAATGAAACAAGGGGCTTGTTGCCTATCTGAAGAGTAGTTCAATAGTACTTTTTTCTCATGTACCGTACCGAGCTGTTTATCAGTTCTTTGAGTACGTTGAGATCAATGTCTTCCAGTCTCTTTATGTAGAGGCATGATTTTCCGGTCTTGTATTTGCCAAGCTTTTGCAACAGTTCCTCGTATTTTGAAAACCCAGCCATGATGTATAACGTGAGAGCTTGTTTGCGAGGTGAGAAGCCCGTAATGAACCAATCCCCTTCGCGTCCGCTGTTATATTTGTAATGGTAATGATCAAAACCAATAATGCTACTTCCCCACATCTTAGGCTCTGTGTCCGTGATTCCCTTCATTAAATGCAAAACCTTGAAGCTGTCCCTTCTTCTTTGCTCGTCTTTAACGGAATTTATGAAATTCTCTACGTTTTCCTCATTTAGTTTGGTTTTTAGCTCGGCCATGGGCTGGGGTTTAGGTTGGGATTCTGAATAATCAAAATATCATTATTCAATTTATGATACAACCTCACAAACGATTAATTTTAATCTATGTCATGGCTCGAGACTAAGGATATTGCTTTTACAATCTTTCATATCGGGATAACACTGTTTAACCTTTTCGGCTGGTTTTTTTATGAACTGCGCCGACTTCACCTGTTATCTGTGTTGATAACACTTATGTCATGGCTACTACTGGGCCTTTTTTATGGGTTTGGTTACTGCTTTTTGACGGACTGGCACTGGGATGTAAAAAGAAAGCTTGGGGAGACAGGGCTTCCCTCCTCATTTGTTAAGTACTACCTCGACATGCTTTTTAATGCCGATATTCCAGCCTCGCTAGTTGATAGCATTACCGTGGTAGGGTTAGTCGCTGCAGTCGTCATGACGGTGCTCAAAAACCGCGACCTGTTTAAGAAGTGTTTCGGGCACTAGATGAATAAGATCTTATACTTTCTATTACTACCGTAGTCAATATTAAAGCTCCTCCTATTATAGTATTCCATTGAGGAATTTCGTGGAGGAATATCATGCCTATAATAATTCCATAAATAGGCTGACTGCTACTGATTATACTTGCGGTACTTACACTAAAGTGTTTAAGACCCATTATAAACATAGTGTGTCCGATAGCAGTAGTTACCAAAGCTAATGTAATTACGGCAGGCCATTGTTCGGTTATACCTGAGGAGTCGTATAAGAATAGTACAGGGACAAACAGTACCATGGCTATGAGTAGTTGGTAAAACATTAACGTTGATCCTTGGTATCGGGCTACTTTTTTCTTAAGCAGAATGTTGCGGAGGGCATATAGCAGGGAGGAAACTAACCCAAAAAGGATGCCTTGAACGTAACTGTTCTCCATATCAAAATCCGGGGCAAGTAGGTAGATGCCTACAAGAGCCAGAGCACCCAGGCCGATATGCCAAAAATTGAATTTTGACTTGAGGAGTATAGGCTCTAGAAATGCCGTGAATACAGGATAGGTAAAAAGAGAAAGCATACCAATGGCTACATTGGATAAATGCAGGGCATAAAAATAAGTGACCCAATGGCCACCTAGCAGTGCTGCCGCGGTAATGATAGAGAAACCATCATGTGCCAGATTTATAGACAGATTAATCTTTTTCCAACGACAGAAAATATATAAGAATATGGCCGCCAACAAACATCTCCACCAGATAGTGACGGGAGGTGGCAGAGCGATGTATCTGCCCAAAGAACCAGATGTACTCATCAGGATCATGGCGAGGTTAAGGTCTATCACATGGCGAAAGTGTGTGGTTTGTTTCAAAGGCTTTCTGGTCAGATAAGTGCCAAAAATATGAGTTAGATACTTGAATACAAAGTGTGTAAACTTATGATCATTGCAGATGGGCTTATTATATTTATGAAATACTAATATTTGGTTGTATGAAAAAGAAAGAATGCCCCTCATGCGCTATGGAGATAGATGCTGATTGTAAGGTTTGTCCTATTTGCGGATATGAATTCCCCAGTTTCAGTAAAGGGATAAAATGGGTAGCTATTCTGTTAGTGCTGCTATTTTTACTCTTTTTTATTCTGTAAATAGATGGAAAACATTCATTTAAGCTATTACTTTTGTTTATAATAAGCCATTTTGTAATGTGTTATTCTTTTAGCCGTTGCCTGGCTGCATAACAAAAAAATAATGTGGAAATAATTGACTGGGTAAAAGAGCACTGGGGTATTGACCAGGAAATTCAAGAGAAGATATTTTTTTCGCTGCTTGCTATCATTGTGTTGATATTTATGCGAGAGCTGCTTTTGAGGATTGTTTTCTGGCGCATTAAGGCTGTAAAACAGCGCTATAAATGGAAAAATGGTGTTCGGTATATCTTTGTCTTCTTAAGTTTAGTGATCATCAGCACTATTTGGATTGATGAGTTTCACTCTTTTGCTACTTTTTTCGGATTGATTTCTGCAGGTATCGCCGTAGCCCTAAAAGATCCGATCGTGAATCTGGCAGGGTGGTTATTTCTGATGATCAGACGACCTTTTGAAGTGGGGGATCGGATACAGATTATGGATTTTGCAGGAGATGTAATAGATATCAGGGCCTTTCAGTTTACGCTCAATGAAATAGGAAATTGGGTAGAAGCTGATCAAAGCACGGGGAGGATAGTTCATATACCAAATGGCAAAGTTTTTTCTGAGGCACAGTTTAACTACCATCAGGGGTTCAGTAACATCTGGAATGAGATCTGTGTAGTGGTAACCTTTGAAAGCGATTGGCAAAAGGCAAAGGATATTTTAAACAGTGTGATGCAAAAACACACTAAAAACCTGACTAAGTCGGCTCAAAAAAAGCTTCTTGAAGCTTCTAAAAAGTTTATGATATTTTATAATACTTTAACGCCAGTTATTTATACCAAGGTGAAGGATCATGGGGTTGCCTTAACTATGCGCTACCTCTGTCTTCCCAAAAAAAGACGCTCTACGGAACATGCCATCTGGGAGGAAATTTTAATAGAGTTCAGTAAACATGACGACATAGATTTTGCATACCCTACACAACGTATCTACTATAACAAAACTGAAGGCAAACAGGCGTCAAAGCATGGGAAATAGCTACCCGTAGATTGTAGAGTCAGATTTAAAATTGATATAACTATGCCAATAAATCAAAATATAAAAGTAACAGCAGATGCTGTAGTATTCGGTTCCGGGGAAAATGGAGAAAGATATCTGCTATTGATACAACGCAAAAATGAGCCATTCAGGGAAAACTGGGCTTTTCCTGGTGGCTTTGTAGAGGATGATGAAGACCTGAATATTGCAGCGGCACGCGAACTGGAAGAAGAGACCGGGCTGAATTTGCCCCCTGAAGACTTTGTTCAGTTGGGAGCCTGGGGTAAGCCTGGCCGAGATCCAAGAGGGAGAACCGTTACTGTTGCGTTTATGATTAAAGCTGATATGAGTGGCCAGGAGGTAAATGCTGCTGATGATGCCAAAGCGGTTAAGTGGTGGCCAGTTGCTGATCTTCCTACATTAGCATTTGATCACCATGATATACTAGAGGAGGCACTGGGCTTATATAATGAGCAATAAAAAAGTGGATGCTTTTAAGCATCCACTTTAAGTTCCTTTAAGCTTAAGTTTATGATTAGGCTATCTGGGCATCAAGCTTTTGAGACAATACACCTTTAGGTACAGCGCCTACTTGCTTATCTACGATCTCACCACCTTTGAATACCAAAAGGGTAGGTATGCTTCTGATACCGAACTTAGCAGAAACGTTAGGGTTTTCGTCCACATTTACTTTTCCAATCACAGCTTTACCGTCATAATCTCCTGCTAATTCTTCAACAACAGGTCCGATCATTTTACAAGGTCCACACCATTCTGCCCAAAAATCTACTAGAACCGGCTTGTCGCCATTGATGATCTCTTCAAAATTTGAGTCGGTGATTTCAATTGCTTTGCTCATTATATTAGTATTTATAAATATTAAAACTTTTTATCTTCCGATATTGATCCAACGCAAATATAACGTTTTTTGTTTCCAGTGATAAACGCGTGATTCATAATTATTATCAATTGTCTCATAGGTGATAGTTATGATAGGACTAACTGCCTGACGCAAGGCACTTTCGCATATTGAAAATAGGAAGATCACAATCTAATATGTTCACTGTTAATGTTCTTTATTTGATTAAATCACTGATGGACTTAATTTTTATTGAGTTCTTTTTAAAAGCATCAACCAATTTTAACCCAATTTTATTATTTAAAGAATTTAATATGACATTGCCCTCAGAAATTTCAGGATGGCTCAATACAATTCCCCTAGTCAGAGATTGAAGTTCTCCAAATCGATCTTCACCCTCTCTTACAAAATTATTTGGCACTTTACTGGGGTTGACCCATATCTGAGAGCTTTGATTTTAATCATTGGTCTCGGTTTTGAGTATTGATTTATGTGCCCAATCTAATGAAATTTTTTTGTAGCACCTTGTAGAGCGGAGCGGTGGGTAAGTGGATAGGTGGGAACCATCAGCCCATGTTGGTAGTACTCTGTCATATTTTATATTCCCCACTCCGCATTACTTCTTTAATAAACTTATTAATTTAATGTCGGTTTGTAAAGTGTACGGGTGTTACTGTATTCAATTTTGTGAAATTAAGATATTAAAAGCATTGAGAGACTTACCCCTACTAGTACGAGTAACTACAATTCTCTTTCTGATGTTGATGGTTTTTGCCATTCTGATTATTGGAAGGGAATTCCTATATCCTATTTGTCTGGCTATTCTGTTTTCCTATTTGCTTTACCCCTTGGCTAATTTGTTGGAAAGGAGGAGGTTTCCCCGTGTCTTAGCCATTCTTATTTCCATTATTCTGGGTATGACGCTGATTGGTGGCGCTATTTTCTTGCTCTATCAGCAAATGACGATTTTTATAAGTGATTTTCCTGAGTTAAAAGAGCAGGCTCTGTCTAATCTTGATCAACTTCAATTGCGCATTGATCAATGGATTGATAACGGCAATAGACAGGGGTGGTGGTTGCGTGAACGTATTTCTAATCTCAGCAACAATAGTGGAAATTTGATGAACAAGGTGTTCAGTGCTACTACAGGTACCATTGTTAAGATGGGGTTACAGCCTGTATTTGTGTTTTTTATGCTTTATTATAGCGATCGCATTAAGAGTTTTATTTTTATGGTCTGGGATTTTAATGACAGAGGCAGGTTAGTAATTATCCTCAAAGAAATATCAGAAATTACAAAAAATTACATTAGTGGGGTGTTTATCGTGGTATTTATCCTTTGCATTATTAACTCTCTGGGGCTGATGATAGTGGGGGTGGAGTATGCTATCATGTTTGGTATCCTGTCTGCCGTGATGAATTTTATTCCATATTTCGGTACACTCATAGGTGCTGCATTTCCCTTGACTTTTACGTTGGTTTCAGATGAACCAGGCAATGCCATAGGAGTTATCATTCTTTTTTTGATTATCCAGTTTACCGAGAATAACATCCTGACCCCTAATATTACAGGGGGACGTGTAGCTATTAACCCGTTGTTTACTATCCTGATCATTATAGCGGGTGGAATGATCTGGGGGGTGCCGGGCATGTTTATGAGTGTGCCCTATGCAGGAATGATCAAGGTAATTTGCAGGCATTATGAGCCACTGAAACCTATTGCTTTTCTGCTCTCCAGAAATAAAGGGTCTCAGCTGAGAAGTGGTTTAAAGGTTGTCAGGAAGGTGTTTGGGAAAAAGAACTGATACAACCATCAAGGATTGCAGGTGGTGTGGCGGAGTGAGTAAAGGTTAGCCAACAAAGGAAGTGAGCCCGAAAGCTCAATAGCTTCCGGGGTTTTGGTCTGATTTAAACCAATACTTTGCAGTGAATTGCTGGTATCTGCTTCATTTTCTGCATCATTTCATTGCTCGGGTTTACCTTATATTTTCGCGACATCATTTCTACAGAAATATTCTCCTTAACATCTACTAAATTCATGTGAAGAGCACAATCACCTCTATACTGCCTGCATAGTTCTTCAAGGGTATTAATAATATTTTCGTTGATCTCGCTAAGGTTTATATTGACCATAAGTCCCTTGGTGCGCTTGTCGCGAAGATCGTTAAGTAGCTCTATGCTGTGGATCTTAAATTCCAGACTCTTATCTCCCCATTTTCTTTCCATAGCCCGGCCCTGTATAAAGAGGAACCAGCCCTGCATCAGGTATTCCTTGAACTTTATGTAGTCGTCACCAAAGAGGAAGAAAGTGAAGTTACCATTGTAATCTTCCATAGTAAGTGTTCCAAATGGCTTTCCTCCTTTGGTTGTTCTATGTGCAAAACTGGAAACAACGCCTGCCAATTTGATTTCTTTGTTTTGAAGAGCAGAGAGATCGTTGAGGGCATTTAACTCCGCGTTGCAGAAACTGTCAATTTCGAATTTAAAATCATCCAGGGGATGCCCTGAAATGTAAAGTCCGACTACATCACGTTCAATGTTTAGTTTTTCTATTTCACCAAAAGGCTCCATGTAAGGTATCTTTGGCTTTGGGGTATCCACTCCAGTATCTCCACCAAAAAGGCTGGCCTGAGAACTCTCAGCCTCCATTTGCATTTTGTTGGCATACTTGATGACTTTCTCTATCAATGTCTGGTCATTTTCCGGAGCGTGGAGGTACTGGCGTCGGTGGAACTCTTCAAAACAGTCGAAAGCTCCTGACATAGCCAGACATTCAAATGTTTTTTTGTTTACCGTTCTTAAGTTGACTCTTTCCGCAAAGTCAAAAATATCTTTGTAATGACCATTGTTTTCTCTCTCTTCAATGATGTTTTCAACAGCGGCATCACCACTACCTTTGATAGCCCCAAGCCCGAAACGGATTTCACCTTCAGGGTTAACAGCAAAGTTAACGGCTGATTCGTTTACGTGTGGTCCAAGTACTTTGATACCCAGACTTCGACATTCCTCCATGAAGAAAGTTACTTTCTCAATGTTGCTCTGGTTGTGTGTAAGTACAGCTGCCATATATTCGGCAGGGTAATGTGCCTTGAGGTACGCTGTTTGGTAAGCTACAAGTGAGTAGCAGGTAGAGTGAGATTTGTTGAAAGCATAAGCGGCAAAAGCTTCCCAGTCTTTCCAGACCTTGCCTAATATTTCAGGGTCGTGCCCTCTTTCCTTACCACCATCAATGAATTTGGGCTTGAGTTTTTCTAGTAAGGCAAATATTTTCTTACCCATGGCCTTACGGAGAACGTCCGCATCACCTTTGGAGAAGCCTGCCAGTTTCTGTGACAGTAACATCACCTGCTCTTGGTAAACGGTAATGCCGTAGGTTTCTGCCAGATATTCTTCCATATCCTGGATGTCATAGGTGATTTCCTCGTCTCCATGTTTTCTGGCAATAAAGTTTGGGATATATTCCATGGGACCCGGTCTGTAGAGGGCGTTCATGGCTATCAGGTCTTCAAATTTATCAGGCTTTAGTGCCCGGAGGTGTTTCTGCATGCCCGGAGATTCAAACTGGAATGTACCGTTTGTTTCCCCGCGTTGATAAAGCTCGTATGTCTTTGGATCATCAAGTGGGATAGCATCAATGTCAATATCTACATTATGACGCTTCTTTACATTGGCAATGGCAGACTTAATAATGGTGAGGGTTTTTAGACCCAAAAAGTCCATTTTAAGCATACCTGCGTCCTCTACCACGCTGTTGTCAAATTGCGTCACCAGCATTTCTGAGTCACGGGCGGTAGACACAGGAATAAATTTAGTCAGGTCGTCAGGTGTAATGATGACACCACAGGCGTGCGTACCAGTATTCCTTACAGAGCCTTCCAGGATCTTTGCCTGGTTCAGTACTTTGGCTTTTAAGTCATTGCCTCTGCGAAAATCTTCAAGTTCCTTAACTTCTCTAAAGGCTTTATCCAATGATGTTCCTGGTTTTTCAGGAATCAATTTGGCAAGATCGTTGGCTTCAGAAAGGGAGAGTTCCATTACCCGGGCTGCATCTCTGATAGAAGATTTTGCAGCCATGGTACCATAGGTGATGATCTGCGCTACCTGCTGCTTACCATATTTATTGATTACATATTGAATAACCTTATCCCGTCCTTCATCATCAAAGTCAATATCAATATCGGGAAGTGAAACCCTGTCAGGGTTCAAAAAACGCTCAAAAAGGAGATCATATGCAATTGGGTCAACGTTGGTGATTCCGATACAGTAGGCTACCGCTGATCCTGCAGCTGACCCCCGGCCAGGCCCTACGGAGACGCCTATTTCACGGGCTTTACTGGTGAAATCCTGAACAATGAGGAAGTATCCCGGATAACCAGTATTTCTGATAGTTTCCAGTTCAAAATCAAGGCGCTCCCTAATTTCGTCAGTAATTTCCGGATATCGCTTTTGGGCTCCTTCGTAAGTCAGGTGACGTAAAAAGGCGTTTTCACCTCTTTTTCCTCCATCTTTTTCATCCTCAGGGTCCTTAAACTCGTCAGGAATATTAAAGGCAGGAAGAAGTACATCGCGATCCAGCTTATAAACCTCTATTTTATCTACTAGCTCAGAAACGTTTTCAATGGCCTCAGGAATGTCACTAAAAAGGGTTTTCATTTCCTCCTGAGACTTGAAGTAGTATTCGTTATTCGGGAAGCCAAACCTGAAGCCCCTGCCTCTCCCAATAGGAGTAGACTTCATTTCTCCATCTTTTACGCAAAGTAGTACATCGTGGGCTTCCGCATCTTCCCTGCTGAGGTAGTAAACATCGTTCGCAGCAATTATTTTTACATGGTACTTTCGTGCAAAGTCAAGCAGCACACTGTTTACCCGGTTTTCTTCTTCAAGTCCCTGGCCTACAATATCTCCGTGTCTGAGGAATTCTACATAAAAATCATCTTTAAATACTTCCAGGTACCACTGGAAGGCTTCCTCTGCCTGGTGCTCACCAACGTTCAGTATCAAGTAAGGAATTTCGCTATTCAGTCCACCAGTCAATGCGATCACATCTTCTGAGTATTCCTTAATCAGATCTTTGTCGATACGTGGATAGATACCATATAAACCTTCGATATATGCCAAAGAGCTAAGTTTGGCGAGATTATGATAGCCATTTTTGTTTTTGGCGATCAGTATCTGGGTGAAGCGCTTGTCGGGGTTATCTTTTGTGAATTTCAGCTTTTTCCGTTCCTCAGCCACGAAAAACTCACAGCCGATTATAGGTTTAATTTCATTGTTCAAGGCTTCTCGAACAAATTTGAAGGCACCGAACATATTACCCAGGTCAGTTAGAGCAACCGCAGGCATGTTGTGTTCTTTGGCTTTTGCCACAAGGCCTTTGATGTCAGGTACAGCCTGTAGCACGGAGAACTGCGAGTGTACATGCAGGTGTGAGAAAGGGCTGTCTATTTTTTTTGCTGCTTCTTCATCGCCACCAAAGTTTACTGCTGATACCTCTTCTTTTTTGGCAAAATTGGCGTCGGCAAGTTTTGGGGCTTCGTAAGTGATCTCAGCGGTGTCTGTACCATCAAGTGGTTCTACTACCTTCTGCGTGATCAGCCCAAAGAAACATTTTGCAGTGGCGTCAACGTCATATGCAGCATCATGGGCATCGTTGAACTTAGAGCCAAACAGCTTTTCATGTAGCTCGATCAGCTTGGGAGCTTTTAGTCGCCCTCCTATACCACCCTGAAGCTGACAGAACTCTGTAGATACCTCAGCGGTATCTATTTTAT
The DNA here is from genome assembly GCF_016775155.1 of Fulvivirga marina. Lineage (GTDB taxonomy): Bacteria > Bacteroidota > Bacteroidia > Cytophagales > Cyclobacteriaceae > Fulvivirga > Fulvivirga marina. The sequence continues at coordinate 350,275 of NZ_JAEUGD010000064.1, forward strand.
TTTTCTCAAGCAGTCCGTGTCCTTGGTCACTTTGGCCAACCCTTACGTATTCCGTACCTACAATGCGGTTGTCAAAGTCAATATTATGTCCAATAACTACTTGGGCGTTTTCCAGGTCTTTAGAAAATATATTTAGTACTTCCTCAAGTTTATGTCCCTCCTCCAGGGCGCGTTTTGTGGAGATACCGTGAACTTTTTCTGAATTATAGGGGATGGTAAAACCTTCTGGCTTTACTATGAAATTTTGACTTGAAAGCAGGTTACCCTTGTTGTCATGTAGTTGCCATGCTATCTGTACAAGTCTGGGCCAGTTGTCCAGATCTGTAATAGGGGCACTATAGTTATGAGGTAAACCGGTGGTTTCGGTATCAAAAATTAAATACATGCTGATATGCGAGTGGTTTGAAAAAAGACTATCAAAAATGATCTTCAAATATCGCAAAACTTCATGAGAAGAGCGGGGCTTAGGGAAAGGATTTTAATCCAAATTTTCAGATGTCTGGAATTATGGATGCAAAGCTCAACTTAGTTGATGGTGAATCGGTATCTACTGATTTACAGGCAGGTGATGTGTCTAGCCCGACGGCAACGGTTGGAAGGTAATGACATGTGCAGTTGAGGAACTCCTTTTGGCATAAAAAAAAGCTGCCCGCATATGCAGGCAGCCCCAAAACAATAGTAGAAAAGAGTTTTGTGATATATATATTTAGAACCTTACGTTCACAGCCAGGTTAAACATAGTACCTAATTGACTGAAGTGGTAGCCATCATAGGTCATTTGAGAGTAACGCTGGTTGAAAGTAATTAAGTTTGACTGTACTTTAGTCTGAGCAGGGTCAGCTAGTATAGCTTCTCCATTAGCATTCAAAGCAACAAATTCCCATTCAGGTAATACGTTGAATACGTTATTTACGTTGAAGGTAACATTGATCTTTTCAGAAGCTTTGTAATTAACGCTCAAATCAGTCACAATTTTAGGAGCAAATTCTGTTTTCAGATCAGCGCTCATACCTTGCTGTCTGAAAGTAGTTTCTCCGAAATAGGTGTTGTTCAAAGCCAGGTTGAATTTACCTATGTCGTAATGAGCACCCAAGATCCATTTGGTTTTTGGTCTTGAAGTAAAGAATAATGCTTCCTGAGTCTCATTAACTACAGACTGCTGTCCTTGCTCTACAATTGCAGGGTTGTTTACGGCTCCATCTCTTTCATTTTGGATAGTGTAATTACCAGACAGGTTGAAACCCAGCCTACCACTTCCAAGTGTTATGTTTTTGTAGTTAGCCACTACATCGATGCCGGAAGTACGCGTATCGATAGCGTTAACGAAGAAGCTTACATCTGAAAGGTTGTTGGCAGTTAGTAGAGCATCCAGTGGAGTAGTTCCAGACTCTGTAGGGCCAATCTCAGTACTTAATACAATTCTGTCTTTTACCTGGATGTTATAGTAGTCAACAGTGAAATCTAGTTTGCTGTTAACTTTAGAACCTAAACCAATAGTAAAGTTGGTTGATTTCTCGGCATCAAGTTGAGGAATACCTAATAACTTAGCCTGAGGAGATACGTTGTTCACTAAACCTCCAACCTGAATACCCTGACCAGGTACAAAGCTGTACTGTGCTTTCTGAGTGTAGATCTGATGTAGAGTAGGAGCTCTGAAACCAGTTGAAAGGGATGTTCTTAGCGTAAGCTTGTCATCAATCACTTTGTATCTTGAGCTTAATTTCCAAACAAAAGCATCTCCAAAGTCACTGTAGTTTTCTACACGTGCCGTACCGTTTAGTAAAAAGTCTTCAGTAATATCAAATGCGATGTCTAAGTAACCACCGAAGTTATAACGGTTGAATTTTCCTGAGTTTTCAGGCCTGTTACCTGCGAAAGAGTCAGCACCACCACCATCGTATGAAGCCAGCTCTCCTTCAATTACTTCAAAAGTCTCTGATCTGAACTCAGCACCAAAGGCAATACCCAACTGTTTGTTGATCACTCTTGAGATATCAAGGTTACCTACCATGTGAGAGAATCTTGTACCTCCCGGATCAAATGTAAGGGCACTGTTTTCTCGATATAGATTAACGCCTTGCTGAATTTCATCAGGGTCAACAATACCATTATTGTTCAGGTCGCCCAGATATGTTGGGGGTGAAAGTACAGTGTTTCTGTTGTGAGAGTTTCTTACGGTATAAGTTTGTTTATTGCCACCAGTAGTGAAACTCGCGTCATAGATCCAGTCATTCATTTTTGATTTGAAACCAACAGTAGCATTGTAGTCGTTCAGGTCACCATCAAACGTGGGTACATAACCAACATAAGAGCCATTAGGTCCATCAGGGAAAAAGTCTGCCAGGTAAGGAAAATCATTAAGTGTTCTCCAGTAAGGAGTACGGTAGTTAGCGAAGCTGTTCACCTTTTTGTAAACATAAGCGGCGTTGAAGTACATGTTAGTAGATTCACTAAGATCTAATCCACTGTTTACCAGGAATTTGGCTGCGGTAGTTTCAGGAGAACCGTTGATATTACCAGCATCAGGCTTAAGCGCCAAAAATGCCTGAACATCCTCGATGGGAGCGCCAAAATCTGCAGCTTCACCTTCTGCATCTACTGTACCTGGCCTGTTAGCGAGGTTTACTTTGGAAAGGTCAAGGGTATAGTTGATAAAACCTTTATTATCACCCAAGGTACTACCGTTGTTTAAAGCAACGCCTAACATTTCGCCGTCACCTTCAGAGGTTATACCTGTGCGCAGGGTTACATAGCCGCCATCAGCATCATCTTTAAGTACAATGTTCATTACACCGGCAATAGCATCAGAACCGTACTGAGCAGATGCACCGTCTCTCAATATCTCCACACGTTTGATCGCATCCGTAGGGATGGCAGAGATATCAGCGCCGGTTTCACCTCTACCCGGAGAGGTTTGTGTATATAGCAGGGCACTCAGGTTTTTCCTTTTACCATTGATAAGTATCAAAGTTCTGCTGGGGCCCATGTTTCTGATTTCATATGGATCAAGAAGCGAAGTAGCATCATTAACAGGGGTTTGAACCGTGTTAAATGAAGGTACTCTGTATTGCAGTGCTTTATCGAAAGTAGGTTGTCCTGTAGATAGCAACTCATCAGATTCCAGCATGTCTACTGGTAGAGGAGTGTCTGTAGACGACCTGGGTGCGTTACGTGAACCTACTATCACAATGTCCTGTAGAGTTAATTGATCCTCTTCCATACTAACGTCCCATGTGACGGTCTCGCCTTCCGTCAAAGAAAATTCCTTAGTTTGAGAGATTAAACCAATATAACTGCTGGTTACATTGTGCGTACCAGCTGATAGATTAAGGGTATATTTACCGTTTATGTCGGTAGTTGTCCCTACGCCATCTGTTGTGCTGATAGTGGCACCAATAACCGGACCGTCGGATCCATTAACGGTCCCTTTAATAGTTTGCGCACTCGCCCATAGCGGGAGAATGAGCAGCATTAGTGAAAAAATGGTAATTTGTTTTTGCATGTAAATTAATTTATCGGTTTGACATTGGTTGCTTATTTATTAATAAAGAGTTTGGCCATTATACCCTGGATAATGGCGCTTTTGTTTATGTTTCTGTGATTTATAAGGTCAGGTTTAACCGAGCAAAGTAAAACCCTCCGTTAAAGCCAAATTGAGTTGCTCTCCTGGAATAGATAAAGCGTTCATTGCTCCTGAATTCTTGTCGGTTTTCTTCAGGATAAACATCGAAAAGGTTATTTGCTCCTATTGTAAGATTAATATGATCGGTAAGATTATACCCTACACTGAGATCTGTGATTATTTTAGCTTCAAATTTCTGGTCTATAAAATCCCCATTTGCATCCACATTATCCGTTCTAGCCCAAATCTCACCAAACCGTACATTGGAAAGTGTGATATTGAATTTGTTGATGTGGTATATCAGAGTGAGGTTGATCTTTGATTGGGGTAATGCATCTTCGAACCTGTTTCTTTCCTCTCTGTTAAAAAACTGGTTTGGAGCACCTCTTAGGCTTGAAGGTATATTGATGTCAGTAACTTCTGTAGAGGTGAAATTGGCTGCCAGAGATGACTTTAGAGTGCCTCCTGCTAAAGATGTCCTGTGTGTGAGGATCATGTCAACCCCTTTGGTTTCTGTATCAATAGCATTTACAAAGAAAGTTGCAGACGCGGCGTTTGCTTCGTTGAGAATAGATGCAATCTCGTCGCTGCTGCTGGAGCTGAACGATCCGGTAAGTACGACCCGGTCTTCAATACGGATGCCATAACCATCCAGAGTGAAGTTGAGGTTGTCGTTAATCTGCCATGTTATTCCAGCGCTAATGTTGATGGAGCTTTCATTGGAGAGGTTGGGGATCCCGAATAGCTTGGCTATGCGAGAGTCATTTCTGAAAGTACCTACCTCATTAGGAACATTTACACCTTCAGCGTTAAGAAAAAATAGCGTTGAGGTGCTGTTGTAATACCTTTGAGGTAGTGAAGGTGCTCTGAAACCGGTACTTATGGCTGCACGAATAGCTAAGGGTTTGATTATAGCCCATCTACCGGCTGCCTTCCAGTTAAAAGTGTTACCGAAGTCACTATAATCTTCATACCTGGCCGCTACATCTATAAAAAGACCATCAGTGAAGTTGAGCTCTACATCAGAATAGAACGCAATGTTAGAGCGACTCTCTTTGAGCTCATTATCTGGCTGGAAACCGGGAAATACCTGAGATCCACCGGGGCGATTGTAAAAAATATTGACCTGGTTGAAGTCATTGGAAAAAGGGGAGCCGTCAGCCAGTGTGTCCATTACATTTACATTGCCATAGTTTCTATACGAAGCCTCTTCTCCGGCAAATATCTCATAGGTATCTATTCGGTATTCCGAGCCAAATGCCACATTTATTCCTTCCATTACATCAGGAAAGTATCTATTGAAATCGAGATTGGTTGTATTTTGCGAAAACCTGAAGCCCCCGGCGTTAAACGATGTGCCTGTGCTATTGCCTCTGGAGGCATTGAGGGAATTGGTGACATGATAGGCGAAGGAGTTAGTGCCGAAAGTATTACTAAAATCCAGATTCCATTCTCCTATATTCCCCCTCAGGCCACCTGTAATAGCCCCATCAAAAATCTCGGAGTTAATCTCAGGCAGAAAACCGTTGGGATAGACTGTAGTCAGGGTTCGGTTCTGGTTTGGAAGTCGGTAAAAACCCGTTGCTTGTCCTCTTCGGGAGTTTAACCCTCCGAAGATATAAAGTTCTTTATCCTCATCGATTTCAAAGGAACTGTTCATCATAAATGAGGTGTTAATCGCTTCTGACTGACCTACCTTCATAGTAAATGCTCTTCTTCCTCCATTCTGGTTGATTAGAGCTTCCTCTTCTTGTGGTGTCAGGTTGTTAGTGAAAGCATTGGCAGCATTGATGGCATCAGCTTCTTGCTGGGTTAACTTTTTACCCACATCGAAAGGGCTAAGGTCTCCTGCCTGAAAATTTTCAGCATATACACTGGGGGATGATCCATCCCAGCTTGTTTTGAAAATGGAGCCATTCCATTCTCCGGCTCTATCAGTACGACCTCTGTGCTGATACTGTCCTGTGAGATTGATAAATCCTTTTTTCCCTACTTTGAAACCGTAGTTTACATTAAACTGGGCATTTTCTCCATCGCCTTCATAGGTTTCTCCCAAGGTTCCGGAAAAGTAAAGTTCGTCCACTTTGTCTTTAAGTACGATATTGATAACACCAGCAATGGCATCGGAACCGTATTGGGCAGCTGCACCATCTCTCAATACTTCAATGCGTTTAATAGCTGCGGCGGGTATAGTGTTCAGGTCGGTGCCCACAGAACCTCGACCTACAGAGCCATTAACATTGACTAATGCCGAGTTATGTCTTCTTTTGCCATTGATCAGTACCAGCACATGGTCAACCCCCAGCCCTCGAAGTGAAGCCGGGTCCACATGATCGGTACCGTCGGCTATAGTTTGCCGGTTAGATGAAAATGATGGGGCTACATAATTTAATATTTGGCTGACCTCTATCTGAGCAACATCCTTTACAATTTCATCAACCGAGATCACGTCAACGGGAACGGGGGTTTCCAGTACAGTGCGGTTTTGGTTCCTGCTGCCGACCACCACAACCTCTTGAAGTTGCGCTTGGTCCAGTTCCATGTTTATAGTTAATGTTGTATTGTTGCCTACCGCGATCTCTTGTGTTTTGTATCCTATGTAGCTGAGTACGAGTATGGCATCATCAGGAACATCAAGAACTAATTTTCCTGAGAGGTCAGTTGTGCCACCGGAGGCCGTGCCTTTTACCACTACGTTTACACCGGGTAGCGGTTGTTTGCTTTCGTCTAAAACAGTTACTGTTACCGTTTTAGTTACAATATCTACTTGAACAGTTTCTTCTTTTCTGTCTTTGTATCTTAGTTTACTTACGCTAATGTCTTCGTTGATCTGGCGGAACTTGACGTGGGCTTCTTTAGAAAGATCCCTGAGAATGGTCGCCATGGAAATGTTTCTGTAATTTTTTGTCAGGCGAAGATGTTGATTGATGTCATCATCGCAATAGTGAAAACGAAAACTTGTTTTGCCTTCCATTTGTTCGAAAGCTTCTTTTAAGGTAGCTTTCTGTAGGTGCAAATCGATGTAAACTTCTCTTATACTCTTCACCTTAGCATGAGGTGACTCTGCAGCCTGCACAATTATTGCTGCAGAACCAAGTACTATGAAGAGGGTCTTTTTGATCAGTTTTAACATTGGGTTGTGGTTAAGGTTGATTGATTATAGTTATTTTCTTGCCTTGAATAAAGTATTCGAAATTCATGGCATAGCTAATGTTATCTAAAACATGCTTCAGACTGGCGTTTTCAAATCTTCCGGTATACTTCTTTTGTAAGCCAGTTTTGCCTTTGAAATCAAACTCTACATCATACCAGAGTTCCAGTCTTTTGGTAATGTCCTCCAGAGAGGTGTTTTTAAAGTATAAAACACCATCTTTCCAAAGGAGCTCTGATTGTGGGTCAAAAGTAAACTTGCGTTTGGTTTTAGAACTTGAGTCTACTTCAAGTGCTTCGCCGGGAGCCAGTATATGAGGCGTGTTTAAGTCTTTGCTGGTGTCATTTTGGTTATTAATAATAACCTTGCCCGTTGCTAGTGCTACCCGGCAAATTGAACCTCGGGCGTTGATGTTGAAAGATGTTCCTAAAGCTGTGGTTCTTAATCCGTTGGCAATCACAGAGAATGGACGGGTCTTATCTTTTACCACGTCAAAAAAGGCTTCTCCCTCAAGGGTTATGGTGCGAGTGGTGTCTGTAAAGGTTTTGGGGTAACTTATTTTGCTGCCTGAATTGAGGATAATTTTAGATCCGTCACTTAGTATAATAGTAGACTTCTGACCTGCAGGCATACTTTTTACAATAAGTTCCTGAACGGGTGTATTATTTATGGATTGCTGTTGAAAGAAAAAGAATGCGGATATTGCCAGGAAGCTGATACAGGCTGCATAAAGCCAAGGTAGCGAAGAGGAGGTTTTTGTTTTAGGGTTGCCAATTCCCAATTCATCTTCTATACTTTTGTATAGTGCTTCAGAATCAATGGTTGGTTCTTCGTCCGTAGATAGCTCGTTCCACACCTCTTCTGCAACTTCATCCAGTAATGATGGTTCAGGTCTACGTAATATTTTCATTGCAGCCTTCTGCTCTTCTTTAGTGCAGTTTCCCGCAAGATATTTTTTGATTAATCGTTGTTCCTGTTCCATCATGTGACGTTAATTAGCAAAGCTCTTTGTAGTATTATTACCTTAAGTCAGGTATAATACTCACGTCACAATGAGATTTTTTTTATTTTTCTGTAAAATCGGCTCCCAGCATATCTTTAAGCTCTTTTGTGGCACGATAAAGTTGATTTTCAACCGTTCGTTTTGAAAGTTTGAGCTGATCAGCGATTTCTTCATTAGAGAGACCCTGCTGTTTGCTAAGCATGAAAATTTGCTTTCTTCCCGGAGAGAGTTTATTGATTCCTTCATGAGCCTGATCGAGCAGGTTGGTGAAAATAATGTAGTCTTCTGTTTGTTGATGATAAACAGGGCGAAGGTTATCAGGGTCTTTAAGGTAACTCTCCTCAAGCGCTTTCCTTTTTATTTTTTTTATAACCAACCTTTTGGTAATCGTGTAGAGATATGCTTTTAAAGAAAGGCTTTCATCAATGGTTGTCCTGCTTTTCCAAGTGATTATAAATACTTCTTGAACAATACATTTAGCCTCTTCCTGGTGGATACCCATCTTCATGGCAAAGAGGTATAACGGCTTGTGATATTGTTCAAATAACAGGCGAAAAGCCCTCTCATTACCCTTCTTGATTAGGCGAGCAACTTTGTGGTCAGCAGAATATTTCTTTCTTTGGTTGAACAATGGTTTTTAAGCAAAATATATTCAATTTATTATAATTATTGATTAATTAAAACATCTTTCAAGAATATTCAAGAGGCAAGGAGATTCGTTAAAGAATTTATAATTTAATAATTGTCACTATTATTATTAAAATTGTTATTTTGTTGCATTAATTAATTTATTCATTCTTTAAAATTTATAGCGAATAGCTTATGCCTTCATGTAATCTTATTAAATATAAGGAACTGGATATTGTTTACACTGATATTTCCAATGCTTCCCCTGAGGAAGCGATAGCTGTATTTGATGAGAATCAAATCATTATAAGTAAAATGCCACATAAATCTGTGTATGCTTTAGTGCATGCTAAGGATGCCCGTTTTAACTCAGGGCTGATTCAAAAAATTAAGGAAACTGTCAAGAAAAACAATCCATACTCAAAGGCCACGGCAGTCAGCGGGTTAAATTCTTTGTCGCGATTAATGGTTAATTCAATTATTGCTTTTACGGGGCGGCAAATGAAGCTGGTTGAGAGCCCTGAAGAGGGAAAAGAATGGTTGTATAAAAAATACAAGGAAGCGGCAGTAGTTACGGCTTAGTTATTATTGGAGTAGTTTTTGTCATTTTGACTTTTTAATCTTCTATGAAAATAATCACTCTGATTTTCCTATACGTGGTGTTTGTTTCCGCATATTCTGGACCAATGGTCAAACGGATCACTGACTTTTTAGCAACAAATTTACTGCTCATCACTTGCCTGTACTGGCAGAAATAAGCTTCAATGGAAAATACATCAGACTCGACAAGGCAATTAAAGAAGGTATTTCAGGAGTTGACCTTGAAATACACGGATGACAGAAAGCTGGTGGAGGAACTGTGGGAGGAAATCAGAACCCATTACACTTGTAAGCATAGGCACTATCATAACCTTGACCACCTTCATAATTTGCTTGAGCAACTTACGGAGGTTAAGGCGCAAATCAAGAATTGGGATGTTGTGCTATTTGCCTTGTTTTATCATGACCTGATCTATAATCCTGTCAAACGTGATAATGAAGAGAAAAGTGCCAGGTGGGCTGAGAAGCAACTCAAAGTATTGAATGTTCCAAAGGAGGTAGTTGAAAAATGCGTCAGGCAGATACGAGCTACCAAGGGACATGCCGAAGCTGTTGATGGTGATATTAATCTTTTTACAGATGCAGACCTTTCTATACTTGGTTGTGACTATACTCAATACAAGACCTATAAAGATCAGGTTAGAAGGGAATATCATATCTACCCGGATATGTTATATAAGCCGGGAAGGAAGAAGGTTTTGTTGCATTTTTTGAATATGGACCGTATCTTCAAAACCAGTCACTTTTTTGATAAATTTGAGAATCAGGCACGGCAGAATTTGCAAAGTGAATTAGAGGGTCTTTAATTCGAAATATGAATATGTAATTGGTTTTGAAGGAAATGGAACATGTATTTTTCTTAAAGGCAGAAAAGGAGCAAAGATTGTTTCTATTGAAAATCAGTGCTGTTCTTTTACTATCAATATTGATAGTGCTGTCTTTGGCCTGGCTATTTAATTTCTATTTGCTTGTGGTGATCATTCCAGTGCTAATATCGATAGCGGCGCCTTTTATAGACGTGCCTACAGGTGTTAAGAGTGGACAGTTTACGCATTATTCATCATTATTTATTGCTTCTAGCGAACGGAAAGGCGAAGTGGCTGTTCATGGAGGTACATTATTTGATTACTATTTTAATCTGGCTTCGGTGAAACCTGCTGAGAGAAAAAAGGTGGTTTTGCTGAGCTATTTAAAGGGGCTAATGCGATTGGTGGAAAAGTATGAGGAAGACGGCAGGGAGGAGTTGGTTATTAAAGGTACTTCATACGTTATTAATGAAAGAACTGCTGAGAAGGTCGGTTTTAAACCGGTAAGAACGGATTTTTTGCAAAAGATGATACTTGCATTAAACTATATACCAGTCATAATTGCCTATTCATATACACAAGGAAAGGTCGGGGTTCCTGATCTTTCTAAGGTAATAACCTTAAAGGCCACGATCAAAGAGTTGGCTGACCATAAGGAAGCCATTACCAGACTTGTGCAAAGAATGGAGGGGTAATAATCAGCTCCGAACTGTCTTCAATGGTATAACAAGAAACGACCCCATGTCTTCGGTGAAGTTAATGCATTTTTGATTTTCCGTATCTCTTTGTATATAGAAGCTGGCTCTTTCATTCAATGGAATTATACCTTCCTGCCATATACCCGGATGAATGTAAATTCCTTTGCCTCCGGTAATATGGAAAGATCGAAAATGGTTTGGCTTGATATCACTGTGAGACTCCGCCAATACAATGATATAATCTTCACCTCTCAAAGGGTAGTAGAGTTGCCCGGCATCAGGGTACTGGCAGGCGTTCCATAAAAGAGCCTGTGCTCTATTAAGGTCAGCCCCTTCAGTTTCTTCGGGAACCACCGACCATCCAAGTAAAGTGCGGTCATTTTTAGATTCGTCTTCACTGTAAATGGAGTTTCCTTTCCACCAGAAATTAAAGACCGATCCACTTGAATCTGGTTTCTCTTTATACTCCTGATAGTCATCGACTAAAACTCCAAATGGAGCTATGTTTTTATCAGTGGCAATTTCAATAGGAGTTTCCTGCCAAAAGAGCTTGCTGGAAATTATAGGTTGTGGATAGTTAAGCATAGTAGCAAGTTTTTAAAATGGACTTACAAGCTCCTGATAAACCTCCTAATTACAAATTTTTTTACTTTATCGTTTTGTTAAGTTTTGGTTTTCAGAGTTTTATAACTCTTCTTGGGGTGATCTTGAAAACACCCGGCTTTGTATCAACCATTTTGTTGATGGTTAAAAGCATTTATTGCTATTTTCGAATCCTTGTTTTTTAAAACCAATAAAGGTTAGTTTACCCCTTGGTGTTTTGTGAAATGGGTTGAAGACATTCTAATTTACAGGAACAAAGACAACCTTCTTTGTTTCAAAAAAGTCCTCATCAAAATACTGAGACAATTCAAATAACTGATACTTCTTTTTTGCCTCTTTAAGTTCCTCATCGAGATCCCCTCCTTTAAGATAAAGTATTCCGTTTGGAAATGTATTGAATGATTCAGGTCTGAATTTATTTTTAACCCACTGATAAAAAGGCTTTAGCCGTGTTACTGCTCTGCTTACTACAAAATCATAATGGTCGGGAACCTGTTCTGCCCGCGTTTGCTCCGCGTTGATATTGGTTAGGTTCAGTGATGTGGCTACGCCTTTAACTACTTTAATTTTTTTTCCGATTGAGTCTACCATGTGAAAATCCGATTCGGGAAACATAATGGCTAGTGGAATACCTGGAAATCCACCACCGGTACCAACATCAAGTACTTTTGTGCCTGGTTTAAAAGGCATTACTTTAGCTATTCCCAAAGAGTGAAGTACATGGCGGATGTAAAGCTCGTCTATATCTTTTCTGGAAATGACATTGATCTGCTCATTCCAAGTGTGGTATAGATCGTATAGTGCATTAAACTGGGATTTTTGAACTGGGGTTAGATCTGGGAAATATTTAAAAATAATGTCAGCGTTCATTAAAGCTCTTTTTGGAGGATGATACGGTTTTGATTGATATCTGGCCTTTCTTCTATGGCAGTAATGTTAAAGCCACTTTTCAGTGCAAATATCAGCATTGGTTTTAAATAATTACGTGTTTTTAATTTTATCCTTTTGTATCCCCGGGCTTTAGCCCATCCTTCCTGAGCAGTGGCCATCTGATCTGCCAGACCTATTTGGCGGTAGAACGGAAGTACACCACCAAACCAGGTGTAAAAGGTGTCATCATTAAGTTCATAACCTAATTTGAAGCCAGCATCTTTATCATCTACAGCGGCTTTTAGCGCAAGAAAGGGAACTTGAGATAATCTTTTTTTATATTCACTTATGGGATAAGAGTTTTCAAACTCAGGTATTTGATTTGCTATGGCTATGATCTCTTCTATGGAACATTCGCCAATGTAAATGTTATTCATAGTTTGAAGGGTTGACGACTCTAAATTTTCAGCTTATAGGTAGCCATTCCAGTATTATGAGGGATCTCCAGCAACTGATTACAGTTTGCCTAATGCTACATATGCTCTTTCTTATTCTTTACCAGATCGTACATGAGCTCACGAGCCCGGTGTAGCTGTGCTTTAACAGTACCTAGGGGAGCGTCAAGTTCTGTGGCTATTTCCTCATATGAGAATTCCTGGAAGTATCGCAATCTCACCAGCCGTTGGTATTTAGCGGGTAGCTTGGTAACGAACATTTGGATAAGCTCAATTTTTTGACTTTTAATGGTTTCTTCCTGTGGGTTCAGATTTTTATCCTCCACATCGATCTGAACCGCTTCCCCGTTGTCATCGGTAAATGAGGTGTCAAGGCTCATAGTTTCCAGTCGTTTTTTTCGAATAAAATCTATGGCATTGTTGGTGGCGATTCTAAATAACCATGTACTGAAGGTATAGTCTTTCTTGAACCGGTGCAGGTTTTTAAATGCTTTAGCAAAAGCCTCAATAGTAAGATCTTCGGCATCATCGACATTTCTCACCATTTTGAGGATCATGTGATAAACCGGCCTTTTATATCTTTCCATAAGCATAGCAAAGGCCTGCTCATCACCTTCTTTGACTGCCTGATCTATTAACCGGAAATCTTCTAATGCTTTGTCAGAAAATTGCTTTTTTAACTCCATCGAACCCGTTTTGTAAATAATGCTGTGGCGCCTGTTATCAAATAATAAAAGACAAAAATCAAATCTAAGAATACCAAACCCCAAAAATTAAACTTAACACCAAGTTTTTTACAGATAACATTAAATGTAAGGTAAATCAACAGGGTTCTTATTAAAAAACTTCCCGCCACTAAGTATAGTTCAATACGTAAGAGAAGCAGGATGGTTAAAATTAACCAAAATAATATATGTGTGAACGAAAATGTACCTAAAATGACTTTATCGGACAGCTTATAGTACTTTCCAACGGAAAGGTGCCTTGTTTTTTGTCTAAAAAATGCTTTCCAGCTTTTCTTCGGGTGTGAATATACTAAGGCATCTTCCCCTAATGTGATCCGAGTATTTTCTTTTGTGGCATGCTGATTTACAAAAAGGTCATCATCGCCACCCGTGAGTCCCAGGTGTGGGGTAAACCCCTTTTTGCTTATAAATAAAGCTTTTCTGTAAGCCAGGTTTCTTCCTACCCCCATGTAGGGTCTTCCAGCAAGTGCCATTCCTATGTACTGCATGGCTGTCCATAGTGTTTCAAATCGAATGAAGGTGTTTAGAAAGCCCTTGGTTGCAGTGTAAAAGGAAAAGCCAAGGTTAAACTGAGCTTTGTCATCAAACCTTGCAGCCATTGATGCTATCCACTGGTTGTTATGAGGTTCACAATCGGCATCGGTAAGCAAAATCCGATCATGTTTTGCAGCCTTGATTCCCAGTGTAAGACCGTATTTTTTTGCATTGAAATTATCTGGTTTATGATTAACCTTCACCATTTTAAGTTTAGTATTCCGCCTGGTCTCTTCCAGGAGAAGGTCATAGGTGCCGTCATTAGACCGGTCTTCTACCACTATAATTTCATATTCAGGGTATTGCTGATCATATAGCTTCGGCAATAGGTTTCTGAGGTTTTCCTCTTCATCATGAGCACATATAACCACTGATATACCAGATTGGTCAGTATAGCCGCTATCTTTTTTATACCTGGAGAAAGAAATCACATAGATGGTATAATATACTATCTGGATGGTAGTGCAGGCAAAAAATGAGATTAGAAGAATATCATAAACCATTGCAAGAAGGGTAGGTTAAAAAGTAGACAAATATACTGGTAATTTCTTTTAATTATACAGCCAACAAGCTTTGATACTTTTAAAGTTTCAGTAAACTGCTATGTTGCAAGTTTTTATGAGAGACCGTTGTGGAGGTTATATAAAAACATCTTGTAGTAAGTTTAAGAGCATTATAGGAGCTTTCCTGAACATTCAAAATTTAGGAAAGCTTACCACTCGCCATACCGTGGAAAAGGAATTAAACAGCAACATTCAATGCCTTCTCTTTTTTATTGGTGAAATGCTTTTCTATATCCGGCAAACTCATGCTGTTCAGGTTCATTTCTTTGGTCAGCCCTCCCTTACGCCCAACATGTACGCCATATACCATGTCGTGGTATCCCTCTTTGGCGTGCGCATCAGGGTTAATGCTTAGTTTGACACCCATGCTCAGGGCGTAGTCAATCCAACGCCAGTCGATATCCAGCCTTCTGGGGTGTGAGTTGATCTCTATCACTACATTATTTTTGGCGCAGGCATCTATGATGGTCTTGTGGTCTACGGGGTAGCCATCTCTTTGTAATAGAAGCCTTCCGGTCATGTGACCCAGTATGGTTGTGAAAGGATTTTCAATTGCTTTTAATAATCTAAGAGTGGCCTTTTCAACATCCATACTCATAGCTGAATGTATTGAGGCTACTATAAAATCAAAACTTGCCAATGTATCATTGTCATAATCAAGGCTGCCATCAGGCAGAATATCACACTCTATACCCTTAAATATCTTGAATGGGGCAAGTTTTTTGTTTAGTTCATCAATCTCTTCCTGTTGCTCTTTTACCCTGTTTTCATAAAGGCCGTTGGCATAGTAAAATGAGGATTTACTGTGATCGGTAATACCCAGATATTCATAGCCAAGCTCTTTGCAGTAAGTGGCCATTTCCTCCAGACTATGTTTGCCGTCGCTGTAAGTACAGTGGTTGTGGAGGATGCCTTTCAGGTCACCCGTTTCTATTAGGATTGCCCTTTGCTGCATTTTTGTTGTGTCAAATTCAAACTGTCCCTCACGGAGTTCAGGCTCTATGAACTTAAGGCCTGCCAGTTGATATATCTCTTCTTCAGAAGCTACGTGCTCTGACTCTCTGACCAGGTCAGCAAGAGATTTCTGCTCCTTTACTTCATGGTAGATATGTGCGCCTGAACCAGTGGAAATAAATAAGTCTTTGTAATAATTATCTTTAGTAGTAAACCTGAAACGAACCGGAGTTTCTGTCTCCTTCAACTGGCCACGCCAGGTGAAGGGGCCGGATTGCTTTTGATTATATTCGAGCTCTTCTATCTGCGAAAGGTATGTTTTAACCTGAGCCTCTTGCTCTGAGGCAATGACAAAGAGAAGCTCCTCGATGATTTCAACTTTTCTTCTAAAAGTACCGCTTTCAGATATTTGTATGTCAGGAAACTGCTTTTGAATGTTGCTTTTCAGTGCATTGACAAAAGGTTCGGCCTCAGCATAGAGCAGTTTGCCGCTGTGTTTTTGTTTGAATAATATGGCCTCTTTGAGGTTGTTTTGAGTTTTTTCGCCAAAACCTTTAAGCTTGGCTAGCTTGCCTTCTTCTATAGCCTTCAGCAGGTCTTCACTGCTTTCAATTTCAAGATCCTTCCACAATTGACGGATCTTCTTGGCTCCAATGCCTTTAAGAGAGAGCAGTTCTATCACTCCGGCAGGTGTTTCTTGCAAATACTTTTCAAGGGTTGAAAAAGATCCGGTTTGGTTAATTTCATCAATAGCCGTAGCAATGGATTTGCCCACGCCATTGATTTTGGCCATTTCCGCGGCGTTCATTCCTGAAAGTTCTCCTTTTTCTCTTTCCAGGTTAAAGATGGCGTTGTTGTAACTTTTTATCTTGAAATCATTTTCGCCATGTAATTCCATGAGCGAGCAGGTTTGCTTTAAAAGCCTGATTATACTTTTATTATCCAAAATGTGCTGATTTTTTATATTTTTATAAATGGCATTGACCAGTATGTTAAAAACAGTACGTGGACAATGCGCAAAGCAATTGATGACTGTATTTATTATTATGTAAATTTAGAGAAAACGTATCAACGAAAAAGAATATTAAATGAACTATTGGTTAATGAAGTCCGAACCGGGTACGTATTCATGGGATGATCTTGTAAAGGACAAACAAACATTCTGGGATGGTGTGAGGAATTATCAGGCCCGTAATAATATGAAAGAAATGAAAGTGGGAGACCTTGTACTTTTCTATCATAGCGTGAATGAAAAAACAGTAGTGGGCATTGCCAAAATTGTAAAAGAACATTATCAAGATCCTACAACAGAGGATGACCGTTGGGTGGTAGTAGACATTGCTCCCGTACAGCCTTTAAAGCGCCCGGTCAAGCTGGATGAAATTAAGGATGATGCCCGACTGGATCAAATGGTTTTGGTAAGGAATTCCCGGTTATCTGTGCAGCCTGTTAAAAAAGAGGAGTTTGACATAATTTTAGGCATGAGCGAATAAGTATATGAAAAGATCTCTACTAATCATTTTCTTAACAGTCGGGGTTTCTTTTTCTGCCATATCTCAACTGGTTCAAACCAAAAGGTATGAGTTGGAAAAAGATAATACCGACAACTACTTTAATGTAACTTCGGTAGGTGAAAAGGGGCTGGTGATTTTTAGGGATACTGATGAATACCGCAGAAATGAAGGTGATGTCTGGCAGGTAATAGCTCTCGATACTGCATTGGTGGAGAAGTGGAACAATGAGCTGTTGATTGATAGCAAACATGTTTTTAAGGGGTTTGAGCAGAACAATGAAATGTTGTATCTGCTTTTTAGTGAAGATGAGGCGGCCAAAAGCAATTACCAGCTGGTGACCATAAAGGTGGATGATGGTGAGACAAAGCGGTATGACATAAAAAATGAAATTTCCATTGAGCTCTCTCATTTAATTGTAGTAAATGATTTCCTTATACTCGGAGGCTACGTACGTTATAGCCCTACATTAATATCGTATAGCCTGGGAGATGATAAACTCGAAGTTATTCCAGGGTTCTTTAAAGACCGAAGCGAAATCATAGACCTGCGTGAAAATGATAACGGTACTTTTAATATACTAACGAAGGAAAAGGCTTATCAAGGGTATGATTTAAAACTTCGTACGTATGCTCCTGAAGGGGATATACTTTTTGATAAGACCATTGAAACGGACAGAGATCTCGATGTAATGGATGGTAAGTGTACGGGGTTTGTTGACGGTAACATTGCTATTTCGGGTACCTATGGTAAAACCGTTTCGACCTACTCTCAGGGCATTTATTTTGTAATAGTAAAACCCGAAGGGCAAAAGGATGTTGTTAGGTATTTTAACTATAGTGCCCTGGAACATTTTTTTGATTACATGGGACCCAAGCGTTCGGAAAGGATTAAAAGGAAGATCGACTCGAAAATATCAAAGGGCAAAGAGTTTCGGTATAGTTCAAGGTTGAATATGCACCAGGTCCAACAGGATAGTGATGGTTATTTGCTAGTTGCAGAAATTTATAACCCACAGTATGAGAAATTGGGTAGCCGAAGCATATATTCTCCTTATGCTTATGGCTTTGGGGTGGATAATGATTTTTATTCATCAGCTGCCAGGCAGGATTATGTGAAGCGACCGGGAGGTTCATCGCAGGTGCAAGATGCAAATCATTTCGAATATCTGGAGTCAGTGATTCTTAAATTGAACGGTGCAGGGGAACTGCAGTGGGATAATAGCTTTAAAATAGAAGATGTTGAGACTTTCTCGCTTGAGCCGGTAGTGGATCTCAGTAAGTCTAAAGGTAAGTTTAACCTTGTGTATAAATCAGAAGAGAATATAAATTATAAGGTTATCAATCAATCAGAAACTATAACCAAGGCTCAGGAGAGGATCATGCTCGACGATGAGGCCGATGTTATAAAAAGCACCTATGATGGTGTAGGTAACGCCCGTCACTGGTATGGAGACTACTTTTATGTTTGGGGTTATCATAAAATACAAAATAAGCTTAACCCTGAGGGTGATAATAGAAGAAATGTTCTGTTTGTCAATAAGATAACGATTGAAGAGTAATTACTTAATATATAGCTGCCTTCTAAGTCTGATCCTTACACAGTCAGCCCTGGCACAAATAGTCCAGCCCGAAAGGTTTGAGCTGGAAGTTGATAGTGATGCTGGTTTTATGGTTTCTCCCGCGGGCGAGGGTGGAATTTTTCTTTTCAGAGAAATAGAGAACACCTACAATACTACAGATAACCTTTGGGAGGTATATCTTTTGGATACCGCTCTCAATATTAGCTGGCGAAAGGAATATTTTATTAATCCCAATTATGTTAATATCAGTCATTTGTATATTGATAGTAAGCTATATCTGTTGTTTTCCAGTATTAAGCAAGGTGACAAGAGCCTGAGTCTGGTAAGCTTTTCTGCCGCTTCTGGAGAGATTGACAACTACATCATAAGGAACTTTATACCTTTTGCATTTTACGATTTTAAAGTAATCAACGACGCGGTTCTTATTGGTGGTTATTTCAATTACCGGCCCCTTGTGGTCTTGTATAACCTGGAAGAGCAGATACCCAAGGTGCTTCCCGGCTTCTTTAATGAGCGAGCTCAGTTGATTGAGATGAAAGTTAATGATCATGCCACGTTTGATATTATACTTAGTGGCCCAACAGAAGAGAAAAACACTACCTTATTCATTAACACTTTTGATCAATTTGGTAACCTGATCAAGAAAATAAGTCTGGATGCAGAAAAGTCAAAGAGTCTGTTGTTTGGAAGAGCGGAGACATTGGATAATCAAAATCAACTGGTGGCGGGTGTCTATGGCCGAAGGAATTCAGAATATTCCAGAGGTGTATTTGTAGCCAATGTTAACCCATACGGAGAGCAGAAGATCAAGTATTATAATTACGCAGAGCTGGAAAACTTTTTCAACTATATGAAAGCCCGTAGGGAAAGGCGGGTGATTTCAAGAATTGAACGTAAGAAAATCAAGAACAAGAAGATCAAGTTTAACTACCGCTTGCTGGTACATGAGTTGATCAGACATGAGGATCAGTATATCCTTCTGGGGGAAGCCTTTTATCCCAAGTACCGAACCGTAACCGGAAATGGAGGACTTTTCAGTGCAGGTTGGGCCTTTAATAAAGGGGTATATAGTTCCAGCCTTGTTTTTGATGGCTATCGCTACACACATGCTATAATCTTAGGTTTCGATAAAAAGGGTAACCTGTTATGGGATAACAGTTTTGAAATCAACGATGTCATATCATTTGACCTGGAGCAGTTTGTGCATGTAAATGCATCAGGCGACAGGGTGGACCTGCTTTATGTTTTTGAAGATGCCATCCGATCCAAAACGATTAAAGGCAGTCAGGTGCTGGAAGGGAAGGGGGAGAATAAGATAAGCCTAAAATATGACTCCGATAAAGTAGAAGGTGATGAAACGAAAATCGGAGGGCTAAGCAAATGGTATGGAGATGTATTTTTTACCTACGGCATACAGAATATCCAAAACCTCCGCACCGAAGGAGTAGGCCTCACCAGAAAAGTTTTTTTTGTGAATAAGGTGGCGTTTGAGTGAGGTATGAATTTTTAGTTTTTAGCATATATTGTTAGGTGTTTTATGCTCTTTTGAAATATTATTCTTTTGTATTTTGTAGGAGTAAAATTATAATCTGATAGAGTTTTTGTTAGTTTTTTAGAAACAAACTTTTTTTTAAGTTATCGGTTGCTTGGTATCTGATTTTAATAATAAATTGCGCCCTCGTTTTGGGTTTTTGTAAGGTTGGTCTATAGTTTCCGCTCTCTCAATTACCTCCCCAGTAGAATACACTTTTTTTAAGAAACAGATTGTCCAGTCTCATATTTTGAGACGGGGTGTGGTTATTATTGTGCAATTATAAATTTTAATGATATGAATTATTACGTGCGCTTCTTATTGCAGATTTTATGTTTGATTGTTTTTATTGGCTCAGCTAAGGCTCAATGGGTTGATGATGGTGGAGATGGAATTGGAGATATATACTATAACAATGGTAATGTTGGGGTAGGTACCATTAACCCCCAGCGCAAGTTTCACATAAGTGAAGAAGGCATGGTTCAACTTAGGTTGGAAAGGCCTTATACCTCAGAGGGATTTTCAGACATAGGTAGTGCTTCAGGACATCTCTATTTTTATCCCGGGGGCTATACTTTGAAAAATGGCAATTTTATAGTTCATACTTCAGGAAATGTAGGAATAGGAACTACAAGTCCTATGTCAAAGTTGGATGTTGACGGAGCAGTTCTTGCTAGTGAATTTAAATTGCATTCTGGCGATGGAAAGTCTGCACTATATATGCAAGAAGCATCCACGTCTACCGACCCTTTCAGATTGACTCTTGGTGGACAAACTATAGCTGGTGGAATTATGATCGGTAGGGAAGATTGGATGAGTAAAGTCATGATTCCATGGAATGTTGGTATAGGTACAAATGATCCAGGCTCCTTTAAGCTAGCCGTAGAAGGAAAAATTGGAGCCCGAGAAATACAGGTGACTTCAGTTACCCCATGGCCAGACTATGTTTTTGAAGAAGGTTACAATTTGACTGAACTCAGCGAAGTTGAAAGGTATGTCAAAGAGAACAAACATTTGCCAGGTATACCTACTGCCAATGATGTAGAGGAAGATGGAGTGAATCTGGGAGAGATGAATGCAAAGCTTTTGGAGAAAGTGGAGGAGTTGACGCTTTACTTGATTGAAATGAAAAAGGAAAATGAGGAATTAAAAACAAGAGTTAAAAAACTTGAGGATGGATATGAATAAAATACTTACAGGTATTTTAGTTATGCTCAGCACAGGGGTGTTTGGGCAAAATTGGAGTGGAATTACACCGGGAAATATCTTTTATAACTCCGGTAATGTAGGTGTTGGCACAGCAACACCAGAGGCTAAGGTACATGTTGTAGGTGATGAAAGTGGTGTGAAGTCACAATATGGGTTTATGGTTGTGGAGTCTACTGATGCTCAACTCGATCTGATCTCGAATGCAGATGGAACCTGGGGATCTGCTATTAACTTCGTGCAAGGAAATGTAGGAAATAATATTGACATCTGGTCAATCGCCAGACAGACTACAGGTGGATCTGGGAATTCCAGTTTAAGATTTAATTATGGAACTACCAATAGTCATCTAAATTCTAATATAGCCACCTTTAATGCCAGTGGAAATATTGGGTTTGGAACCACCACACCAGAGGAGAAACTCCATGTTATTGGAACCTCTAGCATAGAGGGTAATATCGGTACCCCAACCATTAACCACTGGTTACCAGGTAGCCATACGCTTGAGTTAACGAATACCGATGCCGGTGACGTTGTTTTATCTTTTCATAGGGCGGGCTTATCTAATGCAGCTATAAAGCATTCAAGTTCTATGGGGCTCATATTTTCAGGTAATGGTGAATATAACTCAAATCATATGCACATTACCAGAGATGGTTATGTAGGTATTGGTACATCTACACCGGGTACTTATAAATTAGCAGTAGAAGGAAAAATTGGAGCAAGAGAGATTCAGGTTAAAACTGGAACTTGGGCGGACTATGTATTCGAGGAAGATTATAAGCTGGCTGATCTGAGTGAAGTAGAAAAATACATTAAAGAAAATAAACACTTACCGGGTATACCAACTACAGCTGAAGTAGAAAAAGATGGTGTAAATCTGGGAGAGATGAATGTAAAGCTTTTGGAGAAGGTGGAGGAGTTGACACTTTATGTTATTGAGTTGAAAAAGGAAATTGAGGAATTGAAAGAATTAAATAAAGATGAATAGGATAATTACACTTATGATCTTGCTAGTACTCAATACCGAGTTATTGAGTCAAATTAAACTAGTAGAAAAACAGGAAATTAGCAATAATAGGGAGGGAGTAATAATAACTCCGGAATCTATTATTTATGGAGAAGTTCAAAATGGACAGAAAAATGTTGTTTACGATGGAAAACGAATAGGGGTGTTGGCTAAGGATGAGCAAATCTCATACTTCAAAGGAAGTAATTTCTATACAGTAAAAAATTCTGTTACGTGTCATTGTGAAACTGATAAGTTGACAGTGGCAAAATATATCATTGAGGATGGTAAAATTTCGCAGCTACAATCTATTGAATACGATAGCTATGAAACATCGGTTAAATTTTTTAAAAACGGTTCGTACATAGTTAAAGATGAGGGAGAAGCAGGAGGCTATGAATTTAAATTTTATTCAAGTGATATGAAACTTTTGGCAAGTTACTCTCCGTATGAAGGTGGCTTTAGTGCCTCTACAATGAGTTTCAATGGTGACAAAGTACTTATAGGTATCACTCCAAATAATAAGCAGATGAAACCATTAGTAGCTCTTTTTGATGATGCCGGAAAGGATATTTTCAAATCGGCGATTGAATCTGAAGGTTTCGTGGTAAAGGTTTTAGCTTCTGAACATCATTTCAGTGTTTATACATTTTTTGTCGATAAAAGAGAACATCGGTTAACAACATATGATATCAATGGGAATGTTTTATGGACGAAAATTATTGATTCAGATATCCAAACATGGCATTATCATACAGGCAATTCTTCGACATTGGTTGTTGCATCTTTTGATAGGTTACTTTTTTATAATGCGTCAGATGGTAGAGTTCAAGGCGAAAAAATACTTGCTGAGGTTTTTAGTGGTGCAGGAGGCAAACATACAAGAAATGATAAATACATAGTTGTTCATGGGGTACAAACAATTCCGGGGAAAGGGATTGCAGTGTTAATTTCTGAACCTACAGGTGTTGAAACTTATGCGACCGGTTTTTTAACCATATACAATGAGTCTTTAGGAAAGAGTTATCTGCATTATAAAGTCGGGGATATTAAGGGTAGACCAATTCTAATGGTTAATGATAAGCAGCTTTCAATTCTAATAGCAAGTGAAATATTAAAATACAGCATTAATGAATAGATTTTTAATTGCAGTTTTACTTTTCTTTTCTTGGAATACTTCATTTGGACAAGATCTTTGGCCATTTCGTAATGCTTCGGGCAATGTGATTAGAGGAAATATTTCAGGAACAGTGGGCGATTGGAGAGGTACTGGATGGGCTGGTTACGGAGGAGCTAGATTTCATTCAGGTGTTGATTTTACAAGTACATTGACAGGCGCTGCTGGCAGGGCTGTTTATTCAATGCACGCGGGAACAGCAACAGTAATTAACAATGGAGATTGTTGGAATGATTTTATTCAAATTAGGCTAGCTGATGGTTCAGATGTTTATTATAAGCACATAAGACCATCTTCCACTGATCCTGTTACGGGTTTGGCTGTGACTGAAATACGCAATGGTTCTACTGTGGCTGTTGGAACTTTTCTAGGTTTGATGATAACGGGGGAATCATGTAACCAGCACTTGCATTTAAATGATAATAGTGATCCTAGCTCTTCCCTGCCAGGAACAACAAATTTTCTAAATAATTTTTTAACCCCTTTCACAGATAGTCACGCCCCTGATTTTATGGGGCCATTTAATGTGGATGGCAACATTATTCAAGAAAATAGTTCAAATGATGCTGTTGAGATTCGAAGCAATGGGCATAGACATGACTTTGATTCTCAAGTTTTGACTGACGAAATCACAATATCTAATGAAACTCATAAAGTTGTTTATAAGTATATAGATATTATTTCTAGAATGAGAGACAGACATATTTTGTCAACCGGGGCAGGTTCTAATGGTGGGAACAATGGTATTAATGCGGTTAGCTATGAAATCTTAAGCGGTGCAACAAGTTTAACGGGTGAAATTGAGAATATCAATTTCAACAATGTCCCAAATAACATCCGAGCTCAATATATATATGATACGAGGTCTGTTATAGGGGCAGAGAGCAGGCATGTTTATATATTGACAGGACACCCTCATTTAGAACCTTATGATCGATTTTTTAATACGCGATTACGGATAGGACAGATTGAGGACTGGGATCTTTCAAATAGGGGGAATAAGGATGCAAGAGGTATTGCTGAGGCTGAATTCCCTGATGGTAAATATGTTTTGAGGATAAGGGCTAAAGATATTAGTAATAATACTAATACAGATCCCAATATTACCGTTAGAGATGCGAAAATTTTTATAGACAACTTCCGCCCCTACATAGAACGTGTTGAAGTAGCTACTCAATTTGGTAATTTACCAATAACCAAATATGAAGGGGAATGGGTGCCAAACGCTGCATCTGGAATACTTGATTTTTCTGAACTTAATGAAGGTACAATCAGCCCGTTTTACGATATTAAAGTGACTGTTACCGCTAGTGAACCACTGAGGTATGATGGTGTTGATAACCCGGTTCTTCAAATTGATGGTATATCAAATCCTAATCTGACAGCAGTAAGTGCTGATCGTAAACAGTTTACTTTTACTATTCCTGCGTATACTATTGCAGCAGGTGATGTGCCAGAAGAAAGAACTCTGAATTTTACCGGTCTGGATCTTGCTGGGAATGCTTTGGTTGCGTTTGATTCGGAAGATTCTGACGTGAGTTATACGGCTATTCCGCCTCGTAATGCAGATGGTACTTGGCCTACAGCGGGGATTATTCCTTCAGGTACTGATACCAGACATTCTATTATTATAGATCCATCAGGTTCGTGTTGGACGAGTGGGGGTTCTGGTGGCCGTGTAATGGTTGAGTGTGATTTGGTGGCGAGTTTTACACATTCAACAAATGAGTCTGCCCCGCTAACGGTACAATTTACAGATTTATCAGTTCCAGCTAATGAAATAATAGGCTGGAAATGGGATTTCGGAGATGGTTATACTTCTACCTCCCAACATCCAATGCATACATATGCTAACATTGGGGTATATACGGTGTCACTGACGGTTTCCAGTGCAACAGAGCAAAGTACCTATATTCAAGCCATAAACATTAATATGGGGGGTAGTATCAGTTCTTCTTTTAGCGCTACTCCGTCGCAAGGGGCAGCTCCTTTAAGGGTAGATCTTAACAGTAGTGCTTCTGTTGGAGATTTCTTTAAATGGAGTGTTTCTCCCAATGATGGGTATAGATACGTTTTGGGTAATAGTACATATCGACATCCTAGTATAGAGTTTACAAAAAATGGCACTTATACCATTACCTTGACGGTAAGTAACAGTTATCAGCAGACAGCGACTTACTCTAGAAGTATTATTGTTGCCCCGGAAGGTGGCCCTCCTACTGTAGATTTTAGTTGGAACGGACCAGTTTATGCAAATACACCGGTAAGTTTTAGGGACGAATCTTTGGTCAACTGTGTAAATGGAGTGAGCTATTATTGGTATTTTAAAGAGGGCTTTTTTGAGGGTACATCAACAGTTGAAAATCCCGATTGGGTTTTTCAGAACCCGGGCACGTATGAAGTAATACATAAGGTTACAGATGGATGTGGTAAAACCAGTACCCTTTCAAAATTTATAACTGTAGAGCAAGCATTACCACCATCAGGTATTAATGCTTCGTATACCCAATCTGCAAGATCAGTTTTTGCTGGTGAGTCAATTAACTTTGTGGACTTTTCTTATGTTCCTTCAAACGTAACTCTTAGTTATAGTAATTGGTTTTTTCAATTGCCAATAACCTGGACTAAGGGATCACAAGTGAAGGGTGCTTATCAAGGGTATTCAGGAGGAACAGTTGCTCACACGTATGATCAGAAAGGTAAATATAAGACGGCATTGATTTTAAGTACTGAGGCAGGAAATTTATTTAATGATGATTATCATGAGGATATTATTACTGTATATCCGCGAGAGGAGGGTGATCCCTATGATAATTTACGACATACTATAACCACGACCAATGATCAAGTGTTAGCGTCTGATTATGATGAAGACATACTTGTAGTGGCAATTAATAATAGTAACAACTTTCAACGTGTGAAAATATATGAGGGCGAAACGTTGGAAGAAGCAGGTTATTTCTTGCCATCTACGACTAGTGAAACCATCCTTGATGTTGCTGTTCATGGTAAGACTATTGCAGTTGCTACGACTTCCTCTTTGTACGTTTACAAAAAGATTGCTGGTTCGTGGGATAAAGTCAAGATAGGCCTAAGAGATATATATCTTGAAGACTGGACGTGGTATACACCCCCTAATAAGTTGAGGCATGTAGACGTTTACAATGATCGTATTGTTGTAAATGATAAGGGTGATGAATATAATGTGGGGGAACTAAGAGTGTTTCAAAGAATTGGTGGCAGCTGGACAAATTATACGGAGATATTGAATTTCGATTTGTCTGCTTACCACAGTATTTATGAGTTGAAAATTCATGAAGGAACAATCGCGGCTTCTCTATATGCAGAAACAGGTGCTAAAAGTGTAATGGTTTTTTCGGAAGAAATTGGTTGGAATAGTAGAGTTATTTATTCTGGTGAGCTGAAACAGGGAAAGAATATAGACCTTGAGTATAGAAACCTGCTGATTGCGATGCCGACAGGAGGAGCCAGACTTTATATGAATTCTATCGGCTGGTACTCGGGAATGCATTATGTTGAACTTAAGCACTATATACCGGATAATTCTAGAGTACATCCTCATGTTTCCATTTCTGGTAATTATATTGTTTCGGTTGCAAATGAAGATGTGATATTATATGTAAAGCCTCGTGCGGGATGGACCAATATGGTGGAGCAAGGGAAATTAACAACTGCAGACTGGATAAAGGATGAACCTGGCAGTTTTGCTTTTGTAGCTGGTGATAAAGCTGTATTTAACGGAGGGTATGGTTATTACAAGTATATGAATTTAGGAGAATATTGCGATGAAGTGTGGTATGAAAAAACGGTGCAGTCATATACTAGCGGACAAAATATCAATTTGCTAAATGGAGCAATGCGTTTAGGAGGGGACTCGAATGGCGGGCAATATTTAATTAACAGTGGTGCAAATGTCAACCTTACTGCGACAAAATGGATACAGTTAAAACCGGGGTTTGAAGCTAAAGCAGGTAGCCAGGTGAAAATAAATACTGAAACCTGTGAGAATGTATATTACCAATTTAGATATGGAATGGAATAAAATAAGCAGAGAAATGAGAAAATTTAAAATACTGTTCCAAGTAATGTTAGTGCTCAATTTTACTCTTGTTGTACAAGGGTATAGTCAGCATTTGAACTTTAATTGGGTAAGTACTCTAGAGGAAGGGAATGCAGATATAGCCAGAGCTGTGAGTATTTCTGACGCGGGAGAAGTTTATATGATTGGAGCCTCTCAGGAGAGTGGTCATTCAGAAAATGGACGTATGAGAACGGCGAATTCAGATATAGTGATCAACGAGATAACTAATATAGGTAAAGCGTCATGGACAAAAAAAGCAGGAAGTTCAATTGGGCATTCTAACGCAATTGACGAATATGGTACCGATATTATTTTCAAGAGTGATTATTTATACATTACTGGGGTGTATAATTATCAAGGGAGATTTGATGGTGCTGAACTAATGTCTAAGGGGTTGGAAGATATCTTCATTGGGAAGTATCGAAAGAATGGAGAACTTATATGGATGAAATCTATTGGGGGAGTCAGTCAGGACTTGGTTTACGATATGGCCCTTGATTCAGATGATAATATTTATATTACAGGTTCCATTCAGCATGATGCTCAATTTGGAGATATGCTTATCTCGGCGGGAGATAATGCTCAATTCTTTATTGCGAAATATAGTAGTGGGGGAGACTTGTTGTGGTGTAAGTATTCCAGTGGTAACGGTCGAGTAGTAGGAAAGTCCGTTTATATAAGTGCAGGAAATATATATATAGCAGGAGAATTTACAGGTAATTCAACAATTGGAAACAATACACTTGTTTCTAATGGGCAAACGGATATTTTTCTTGCTAAAATGGATTTAGACGGAGGTTTAAAGCAGATTACTACTGTCGGGGGGGAAGAAGAAGATAGAGTGGAATCAATGGTGGCTACAAATAAAGGTGAAATCTATTTTTGTGGATCGTTTACAGGTTTTATTATTCATCAAGAAAAGATCATGCAGTCCAACGGACTCCATGATGTATTGCTAGGAAAGCTTTCTCCTAATTTGACTATTGAATGGATGAATACTTACGGTGGTGTAGGGATGGATGTTGCTCATGCCGTTGAAATTGTTGATGATGAAATTGTTGTTGCAGGAACCTTTGAAAAAGAGTTGCGATTAAACGGAGAGTCTCATTGGTCATTTGGTTTTACGGATATCTTTCTGGTTGACTTAGACTCTAAAGGTAACGTTAGTTGGTTGGAAGTGATAGGAGGTGCAGGGCAGAATCACGTAACCGATTTAAGACTAAAAAATAATGAACTTTATTTGTCCGGTTTTTTCATAGGTGACATTAATTTTAACGATGAGTCTAGTTACTCTGAGAAAGCTTCGTCATCGTTCTTGTTCAATTTTTCCCTTGGAAAAAAGGAAGAATCACAACCTTCAATATCTGATGTTGTGATTTACCCTAACCCGGCTAAAAGCAATATAACGATTAGACTTACAGGCGAAGCAGCTTCTGAGCTCAAAACAATTAGGGTGCTTAATACAGGAGGGTTGATCAGATATGAGAAGCAGAGTATAGAAAGTGAAGTATTAGACATTAATACAGAAGGATATTCTCCTGGGATGTATTTTGTTGAAGTTCAAAGTCAGTCTACTTATTTCTTGCGTAAAATTATAATTATGTAAGTTGAAGTATTTAGTATCTTACATGTGTATTAAGCCAGGCTTTTCCCAGAAGTATGTTGCTGAAAGCATAGACAGGAATTCAGTCAAAAGATAAATTAATAACCACCTGTCCTTAGTCTTCCGGTAGGATGACTAAGGACAACCAAATGAAATATAGTGTCTGTGACACGGCAAATTCTAGCGCCTCCGCTAGCGTAGGTTTAGCGAAAGTATAACACGTGCTAATGTTGCATAGAATAATTTAACAAAACTTTGAAACAAACTTTAACCATACTTACCCTCTTTATTACAATATCAACAAGCTTTGCACAAAAGCCAGTCTTACAGTTATCAGAAAAGCATTTGAGTAAAATTGAGAAAACCGAAGATCCTGCTTAAAAACTGAAGAGGTTTAAGAAGTTTTATAGTAGGGATAGTGTGCGATATGCTAAACAAGTAAAGAAGTATTGGCGACATAAATCTGATAGTTTGTTCAAGGCCACAAAAGGAGAGGGGTATGCTAAACAGGTTAGCCAGATTGGGAATGAAAAGGTGGACTCAATCAAGGTTTTGCTTCCCGGAATTGAATACGAAGTTATTGCAAAAAGTGGAAGAACTAACCCTCTATCTCATAGAACAAAATGAAGTGAATAAAGCTCAGGCCAAAGAAATTGCTGAGCTTAAGGAGATGGTTGAGCAGTTAGTGGAGGCTGATAAATAGGGATCATTCTTTTCAAAAGTTATTCATTGCAAGCATAAATAGGTATTAATAAAGGAGATCGCTTCTTCGTGTCTCATCGCGATGACGACGGCTATCACAGTGAGATGTGAAGTCTGTCCAGAAGCCTTCGGGAACGAAGAAGCAGTCTCTTGTCTATGTACAACAACCCTAAAGCTACTAACACAAAAACTTTCTCCAATCTCCGCCGTACCAATTGCCTTTACAATAAACTTTTTTCTATATTTGCATGAGTTTAGGCCATGCAAAAGAAACTAATACTCGACACCCACCTACTCAACATCACAGTCAACAGGCTTTGCCAACAGCTTATTGAAAATCATGGAAATTTTGAAGATACCGCTATCATTGGTATGCAGCCTAAAGGTATATACCTGGCTGAAATGATCCATAAAAAGCTGGAGAAAGATACAGGTACTAAAATAGATCTGGGCTACCTGGATACTACCTTCTTTAGAGATGATTTTAGAAGAAGAGAGACCCCGGTAAAGGCCAATGCCACTAAAATTCCATTCATTATTGAGAATAAGAATGTGGTGCTTATTGACGACGTGTTATATACAGGCAGGTCAGTAAGGGCAGCTATGGATGCTATGATTGCATTTGGTAGGCCTAAGAAAGTTGAACTACTGGTATTGGTAAACAGAAAGTATTCCCGACAGTTGCCCATTGAGCCTGATTACGTGGGTAAAGATGTAAATACCATGGAGTATCAAAAAGTGTTAGTAGAGCTTGAAGATCAAGGCTTTAAGGATAATAAAATCTGGTTGATAAATAAGGAAAGTAAATAATGTCACAATTAAGTCAAAAGCACCTTCTGGGCATTAAAGACATCACTCGGAAAGATATTGAACTTATTTTTGAAACAGCCAGATCGTTTAAAGAAGTTATCAACCGCCCAATAAAAAAGGTGCCTTCGCTACGTGATATAACGATAGCTAATGTATTCTTCGAAAACTCCACCCGTACCAGGTTGTCGTTTGAGCTGGCTGAAAAAAGGCTTTCTGCAGATGTTATCAACTTTTCGTCTTCCAGCAGCTCCGTAAAGAAAGGGGAGACTTTGTTGGATACGGTAAATAATATCCTGGCTATGAAAGTGGATATGGTAGTGATGAGGCATAGTAGCCCAGGAGCACCGCATTTTCTGGCAAAGCACATTGACGCTAATATTGTCAATGCAGGTGATGGCACACACGAACACCCAACCCAGGCGCTTCTCGATACTTATTCCATCATGGAAAAGCATGGCTCTGTCGAAGGGCTTAAAGTTGCAATCATTGGTGATATTCTTCATTCAAGAGTAGCCATCTCTAACATTTTTGCCCTTCAGAAACTAGGGGCAGAGGTAATGGTTTGCGGACCAAATACCCTGCTGCCAAAGTACATCGCATCTTTGGGAGTAAAAGTAGAACTGGATGTCAGGAAAGCATTACAATGGTGTGATGTAGCCAATATCCTGAGAATTCAACTGGAAAGGCAGCAAATTAAATACTTCCCTTCACTTCGTGAATACTCTCTATACTACGGAGTTAACAAAAGAATGCTTGATGAGCTGGATAAAGAGATCACCATTATGCACCCCGGACCGATTAACCGTGGTGTGGAATTGAATAGTGATGTGGCTGACTCAGAACATTCTATTATTCTTGAGCAAGTTCAAAACGGAGTAGCTGTGAGAATGGCTGTACTGTATTTATTGGCGGGCGGTAAATAATGATTAACCCGTCTTAGTAATCAGCATTTAAAAAGATTCTGAAAACATCTCTATCTTTAAACATTTCCTGGTAACTGCTGTAAGTGTCAGGAAGAGGGATGATCCTTTTGCCACTACTGGTGAAAAACTGTCTTGGCAGTGGAGCATCAGTGGAAAGATCATCATTTACATCAGAAGGTATTGGCCGGTCATGTTGCGCCCAAAATTCTGAGGTGTAAACAATGTCAGGGTTGGTCATCTCCTTATAAATTATTAATCTTTGCTCCTCATTAAATTTGGTGACATTGCTGTCTCTAAATTCCCCGCCGGAAATTTCTATATGCTCCTCTATAGGAGTAGAGCCATAGTTTGAAGTAAGCCTGATATTATTAAGGTAATATTTCTCACCAACTTTTACATAAGTTAAATTAAAGTGGGCTGAGACATTTTCAATAGAACAATTGCTGTAAAACAGCCTTTCTGCACTTTCTTCCCATATCTCTAATTTAAGCAGAGCGTAATCATCTGCCTTTATATAAGCATTACCGCGATAAGAAATATCCTCTAATTGTGCTGGGGTAAAGCTGATTATGAAGACGTCTTCATTATTATAGCTGGTTAAGCTATCAATTGTAAACCTGAACTGATCCCTAAGCTTACTGAATGGTCCATTGTACAGGTACTCGCTTTTAGCTTTTATCAGTTTGTCAACTTCCAACAGGCGAGGTACGGTATCATTACATTCTGAGCTGATTTGATACTTTGAGCGTCGAATATTTTTCCACTGGGCCAGATCGTAGGAGAAGAGCGTATTTTTGCGGTTATACGCTGGATGATAGCCTGAAATATGAAATATGCCATAAGCTTCGGTATAGCCCACATAAGCATTATTTTTCTTAATTTCTTCTTTGTAGAAGGCGTATAAGTAATAAGGATTCTGCCTTAAAAATGTTTTTAATTTTTTTTCAGCCCTCCTGATTATATCTTGAGGGGTTTCAGCTTTGGCTTTCACCAGTATCTCTTTCAGTACAGTTACTTTAGGGTGGAGAGAAATGCTGTCACTTTTTGTTTTTGCCAGGTCTCCGAGCGTTGACTCAAAGGACTCAAAGCCAATGCTTGAAATCACCACTTTTCTTTTCAGCATTGTGGGATTTACCTGAAGTTGGAACTGACCGCTGGCATTGGTGCTGAACCCATATTGCTGTTCAGGAAAAGACACCGTGGCATAGGGTACCGGTTCGTTGGTCTCACTATTAATTACCGTTCGAGTAATTCTATTGTTTTGTGCAGCAAGGGGTTGTATGAAGAGAAGCAGTAAAAGCACCGAAAAGTAGCTGATAAGTGAGGCATGCTGCATGGGCAAATTGGGTTTTTAGCGTCGAAAATTTAAACGGCTTCTTGTACCATCTTGTTTTAATGAATGGTTAAATTACGTATGCATTCCTATAAAAACAGCAATTATCTTCCTAATTTTGTAAAAAACAAAACCCTCAACATGTACTACAATTCACTTATAGAAGCCATAGGAAATACACCTTTGGTTAAACTGAACCGTCTGGCCGAAGGAATAAAGGGGACTGTTCTTGTAAAGGTGGAGTATTTTAACCCCGGAAACTCCATGAAAGACAGAATGGCCCTGAAGATGATCGAAGATGCTGAGAAAGCAGGCATTTTAAAACCGGGAGGAACCATTATAGAAGGCACTTCAGGTAATACCGGGATGGGATTGGCTTTGGTAGCCATAGCTAAAGGATATAAGTGTATTTTCACACTGGCAGATAAGCAATCGCAGGAGAAAATTGATATCCTCAGAGCAATGGGTGCGGAGGTTATTGTATGCCCGACCAATGTTTCTCCTGAAGACCCAAGATCATATTATTCAGTAGCAAAGAAGTTAAACAAGGATATACCTAATTCTTTTTACCCTAATCAGTACGATAATATTTCAAACGCTGCTGCGCATTATGAAACCACTGGTCCTGAGATATGGGATCAAACAGAGGGAAAAATTACACACTATGCGGCAGGTGTTGGTACAGGAGGTTCTATGTGTGGAACCGCGAAGTATCTAAAGGAGCAAAACCCCAACGTGGTGTCAGTTGGTATTGACAGCTATGGGTCGGTGTTTAAAAAATATAAAGAGACAGGAGTTTTTGACGAAAACGAGATATACCCATATATGACAGAGGGGATAGGAGAGGACATCCTTCCCAAAAATGTTGATTTTAGCCTTATTGACAGCTTCGTCAAGGTAACTGACAAAGATGCTGCAATTATGACAAGAAGACTGGCAAGAGAAGAAGGACTTTTTGTAGGATGGTCATGTGGATCTGCCGTGCACGGAGCATTGGAGTATGCAAAAGAAAATCTGAAAGAAGATGACATGATGGTGATCATCCTTCCTGACCATGGTACCAGATATCTGGCTAAGGTCTATAATGACAATTGGATGAAAGATCATGGGTTCCTTGAAGCGAGAGATTTTGCAACAGCAAAAGACATTATTACTAATAAAAATGGTTCTGATAAGCTGTTAACGGTAGGCAAATCAGACAAGATAGGGCAAGTGATTAAAATGTTGAACACTGAGGGTATCGACCAAGTACCTGTCGTGGAAAATAATCACTTTGTAGGAAGTATTTCCACAGCTAAACTACTGGAGAAACTCATCGAAGACCCTGAAATCAGAGAAAAAGAGGTGGGAGAAGTAATGGATAACCCTATGCCTTTTGTAGCGATGGATAATACCCTGGATGTGCTCTCATCAATGATTAACAAAGATAACAAGGCTGTGCTGGTTAGAGATCAGGCACATGATGTACATATTATTACACAACATGACTTGCTGATGGCGATGAGTAATTAAGCTTTTGGCATAGTACTTGTCCCTAATTTAATTAAGGTTGATAACATGTTAATGTAAGTAAGTTTTGGGAAAGGGCTCCGCTGAGAAGTGGAGCCTTTCTTTTTTATTGAATTCTCCCTTATTTTTCGTCTGAAAATCCTTCCACTGATAGATCTGTTTTGTTATAACTATTCCTTTCGGTCAGACCCTTCGCTAGAGGGGCCAGAAAGCTTGGTCCTTGTAACAATATAAACGACTGTCACCCACCTCTAAAAACCGATAATAGTGTTTGATAGGGCATTTAGCGACGCGCGGCGCGTGATAATAGTGAAACAATAAACAATACCAGGAAAATGAAAAACAAGATTTTGGCAATCCCTGCTGCACCAGCTGCGATACCGCCGAACCCGAAGAGAGCAGCGACCAAAGCTATTATTAAAAATATTACTGTCCATTTGAGCATAATTGAAATTTCGGTTAGTTATGCTATATACTATGGAAATATTGCGCCAATCAGGATTTTTGATTATAATTTACTTTTAATCAGTGATTTATGATGTTTTATTTGCTGTAATTATAAATATTATGAATTGCTGGTTGAGGAGAAGTAAGAATAAATTGGGTAACAAAATACTCAAAAAATTACATTTTAAGAAATAGAAAGGTTGTTTTAATAATTTTGTACTTTGATTGAAAATCATGGCAGAAACTATAAAAAAACACTTGTTAATAAGTTTCCTTTTATTCTGTAGCTCTCTGATGCATGCTCAGGGAATTAAAATAGATAGTCTTTCCCAGATCCTGGAGAATGTGACTACTGATACAGCAGAGGTAGATGTTTTGAATGAGCTTGCATTTGCATATTTACACGTTGACCCCATAGCCTCGCGAGATGATGTAGATATTGCATATGAGTCTGCTCAAAGACTTGATTATGAGGAAGGTAAGGCTAAGTCGCTCAATGTTTACGGAGGCCTTGAATGGGCTTTGGGCAATTATAATAAATCATTAGAGTATTACCTTCAGGCACTCCAAATCTACCAGGCATTAAATGAAGAACTATTAGCGGCACAGGTAACTAACAATATAGGAGAGATTTATAAAAAACTTGGTGAGGTAGATAAATCACTATCTTACCTGCTTCAAGCTATAAAGGTGTTAGAAAAGCATGGGTATCCTACATTAGGTTATGTTAATATCGGTGAGGCTTATTTGATGTTGAGCAACTCTGATTCTGCATTATATTACTTTCAAAAGGCCTTGGTGAGTAATGAGAATGAAAGAAATGTGCAATACGAGGCTTATGCTTATCATGGCATAGCTGAAGCAGAGCTTGAGCTAAAGCGTTATGAAGCTTCTATGATCAATGCTAATAAAGCACTTCAGCTGAGAGTCAATAATAGAGACCACAGAGGGGCTAGCTATACTTATTTACTATTGGGTAAAGTTTATGATGGACTAGAGCAATATGACAGCTCATTGTATTTCCATAACATGGCCTTGGCTGAGGCCAAAGCAATTGGTGCGCGCGATATTGAAATGAATGTGCTTCAAAGTAAGGCTACGGTATTTGCTGATAATAATATGTTTGACAGTGCATACAGGAGTCATATTAAGCACACACTGATAAAGGACGAGCTATTTACGGAGGAAAAGTCTAACCAAATAGCGAAATTGCAGACCACATTCGAAACAGAGCTGCTGAAAAAGGAAAAGCAAGCTGCCGAAATAATGCTGAAGCAGCAAAATACTGTTATAATAGCTATTGTAATGTTATTTATACTTGCTATTGCGGTGGCTTCAGCGTTCTATAAACAACGCAAAATACAGCAAAATGTGAACCGCCTTCTGGAGTCCAAAAATGAACAGATACAAGCGCAGTCTGAAGAAATACTCACACAGTCTGAAGAAGTTAGGAAACTCAATCAAAACCTTGAGAGGTTAAATCAGGGTCTTGAAAATAAGATTAGAGCAAGAACTCAAGCTTTAAAAGATCAGAATAAGTTATTAGCAGCATATGCCCATAGCAATGCCCATGAGCTAAGGGCACCCGTGGCTAGTGTTATGGGGCTTGTAAACCTCCTTGAGAAGTCAAACCTTAAGGACAACGAAAGAGAGATTGTAGATCACCTGATGAAGTCAACTGAAGAATTGGATGCTGTAATCCGAGAAATACGAGCACGGCTTGAAAGCAATAATGATATCCAGCTGGATGATTAGCTTTTGAATGTCAGCTTAAATTAAAACCAACCTTTTTTTGGGTATCGGTTCCATAAGTTCCGGAGGGGGCCCAAAGTGCTTATTAACAAAGCCATCAAGTTCATCTAGTGTCTGTTCGGATAAAAGGTTAGCTATTTCATCTAAAGCCTGACCACTGATAAGATAAGGCATTTGCACCATTTCCAGGTGCTTGCCATTACAGTGTGCATAAATCTGGAATTCGTTAAGTTCCGCTTTGGCAGAACCCTTTACCATGCATTCACTCATCCATGCATTCGGATTGTCAGGGTTAGCCTGCATCACATCTATACGTTGATTGATGTTTACATTTTCTGCAAAATACTTTTCAATGCTTTTTAACGATTCCTTAGAAATACGTTTACGCATTTTTTCTGCGCATGTAGCGCAAATGGCATATTCAAAGATTACATCAAAAGCTTTGTAGCCGGGGTATTTCTTTACAGCTTTTTCTATAAAATACTCCGTGCCTTCATCTAGAAGAAACTTATCACACTCTATACACCTTTCAAAAAGCCCCTGCTTTGAAAAGGAGTGGAAGTCTTTTGGTATTTCAATCTTAGGTGGGGTTGTGGGTTCCTCTTTCACTATGCTATACTTTCGACTGTGTAAAATTAAAGTATTTAAAAGTTTATCAACAAATTTTGGCAACCTTATTTAGCAGGAGCTGTCTTTAATTGTGAAAATGTGCCTGTCTATAGTTATTACAGGCTTTAAGATCAATAATTAAAAAATGAAAACATTAAAGTTAACTACCGCAGTATTGTTCATGATAATAACGCTGGTTTTATCCGGGTGTTATATTGATCTTGATGACGATGATTTTTGTGAAAAAGGGCAGGCTGGCCTGAGAACCAGTATCAGAAGTTTACCTTCATTTATCGGTATAAGTAATTCTATTCATGCAGACATCCATATTAGGAGGGGCAGTTTTTACGAAGCAGCAGTGCAGTCTAATCATAATATTGTTGATGACATCCTAACGAATGTAAGTGGCGAACATTTATATATCGAATCAAGAAAATGCTTAAGGGATCATAATACTACAATAACAGTCACCACCCCCGATTTACAGTCCATTTCTAATTTTGGTTCGGGGGGCATGCATAGTTCTGATATTTGGGTGGGTGACAATATGAAGTTGGTATTATCTGGTTCCGGGGATATTGAGGTATCTGCAGATTGTGAAGATCTGGATATAACATTGACCGGTTCCGGTAATTTTGATCTTTCAGGGTATGCAGATCGTCTTAGAACAGTAATTTCAGGTTCAGGCAATATCAATGCTTTCGCTTTGAATACAAACACCTGTAATGTAGCTATATCAGGTTCGGGTAATAGCTTTATTAATGTAGATGAAGCCATTACCGGTTCAATTACCGGTAGTGGCAATGTTTATTATCGAGGATTTCCTGCAACCATTGACGTGGCAACACCTGGAAGTGGCCGGGTCATAGAGAGGAATTAACCTGCTTAAGCCAGTTTATAAGTGCTGCTTTTTCATCTGCTGTTAAGCTGGCTTCACTATGCGCCAACGTGTAGCTCGTAAGTGGCATTTCACCTTCTTCTACCTCTTCTATCATTTCTCCCAGCTTATGTTTTTTACGTTTTACGGGCTGCTCACCCCAGGTAGAGTAATTGAGGTGTTCTCTTCCTTCTTCAATATGACTAGCCAGCCACCAGGAAACAGGGGCTATTTCTGAGTACCAAGGGTAGACGGTTTCATTGGAATGGCAGTCATAGCAAGCTTTCTTTAAGATGTGTTTTACAGTTTCAGGAGGGGTTTCCTGTGATATAAAATCTTGTGTTTTATTGTATTCGGGTACAGACTTATCAATTCTAAAGAATTGGATAATAATGAGTGCTGCTAGAAGGGTGAGTAAAAAATATTTCATTTGTTTTTAATTTTTTTAGTATTCTAAAGATGAAAAAAAGTTTCTAATCTTGCTTAAAAAATGTGTTGTTCGGTGAATTATTAACGGGTGGTTCTTTAGTTTTATTTTTTGTTAATTTAGTAACTTAAATGGTTATATAATTATAGTTCTGGTTAGATTTTTTGAGAGTGCTTCTGTAAAAATTACAAGAAGCTATCGTTATTGAATTTAGATATTTTAAATGTAAACGTATTTGTGAGGGCAATTATAAGCCTGATAAAAAACTTAACCAGAATTGATTCTCTTTGTTAAGACATTGTAATGTTTTAATTTTCACCTGAGTATTTAATTATTTAAAGTATTTCAATGAGTATCCAACTAAAGGAGATTAAGAAGTTAATGGTAGCGAATCGTGGAGAGATCGCTATCAGAATTTTAAGAGCTACTACAGAGCTGAAGATCAGAACAGTTACGGTTTTTACCTATGAAGACAGGTATTCCTTGCACAGGTACAAGGCTGATGAAGCCTACCAGATAGGGGCCGATAACGATCCGTTAAAACCTTACTTGGATATTGAAGAACTTATCGCTGTAGCCAAACGCAATGGAGTTGATGCCATTCACCCTGGCTATGGATTCCTCTCGGAAAACGTACGCTTTGCCAGTAGGTGTAGAGAGGAGGGAATTATATTTATCGGACCAGATCCAGAGGTTATGAGCCAACTGGGCGATAAAGTTGAGGCTAAGAAAATTGCTATCAAAGCCAATGTTCCCATTATTGAGGATAGTAAGGAGGATCTTACCACGGCAGAACTTGCTTTCAAGGAAGCTGAGAGGATAGGCTATCCTGTTATGGTTAAAGCCGCAGCTGGTGGTGGCGGTAGAGGAATGCGCGTGGTAAGAAGCGCTGACCAACTAAGCAAGGCATTTGAGGAAGCCAAAAATGAGGCTGAGAAGGCTTTTGGAGATGATACCATATTTCTTGAAAAATATATAGATAACCCTAAGCACATAGAAGTGCAAATCATGGGTGACAACTATGGAAATATTGTGCACCTTTTTGAACGTGACTGCTCCGTGCAGAGAAGGTTTCAAAAGGTGGTAGAAATAGCTCCAAGTGTAACACTAGCTCAGGAAACCAAGGATAAACTGTATAGTTATGCGCTTTCTATAGCTCATGAGGTTAATTATAATAACGTAGGTACAGTTGAGTTTCTGGTAGATGCAGAGGAAAACATCTACTTTATTGAAGTAAATCCAAGGATACAGGTAGAGCATACGATTACTGAAGAAATAACAGGGGTAGATATTGTAAGGTCTCAAATACTCATAGCAAAAGGATATGACCTTGCAGATCCGCGCATCTTTATAAGGAATCAGGAAGATGTGAAATGCAATGGTTTTGCTATTCAGTGCAGGGTTACAACAGAGGATCCTACAAATAATTTTAAGCCGGATTATGGTACCATTATCGCTTACCGAAGTGCCAACGGCTTTGGTATCAGGCTTGATGCCGGTAACTGTTATGCAGGGGTTACTATATCTCCATTTTTCGACTCACTTCTTGTTAAAGTCTCCTCTTGGGGGCGCACACTTAAAGGAGCTTCAGAAAGGCTTGAACGTGCTTTGAGTGAATTTAGAGTAAGAGGTGTTAAAACAAATATCGGCTTCCTGCAGAATGTAATTTCTAATCATACATTTTATTCAGGTGAAGCTACAGTAAACTTCATAGCTGAGCACCCCGAACTTTTCGATGTTCCCAGAAGATTGAACAGAGGGACTAAATTACTCAACTACCTCGGTAATCTCGCAGTTAATGGCAACCCTGATGTTAAAAGTACTGATCCTACAAAGGTATTTCGTGAACCTAAAATACCTCAATTCGATCGGCTGGGTGGTTATCCTGAAGGAACAAAGGATAAACTCACTGCTTTAGGCAGAGAAGGTTTTGCAGAATGGCTTCGCAATGAAAAGAAAATTCATTTTACAGATACAACATTTCGTGATGCACATCAGTCTTTATTAGCTACAAGGGTGAGAACTCTTGATATGCTACGGGTAGCAGAAGGTTTTGCTAAAAATAATCCAGATGTATTCTCTATGGAGGTCTGGGGAGGAGCAACTTTTGATGTTTGTATGAGGTTTCTTCATGAAAACCCTTGGGATAGGCTGAAGCTGTTAAGAAAAGCTATGCCAAACCTCTTGCTTCAGATGCTGTTGAGAGGCTCCAATGGAGTGGGGTACAAGGCATATCCTGATAACTTGATAGAGAAGTTTATTGAGAAATCTGCTGAAACAGGTATTGATATATTTAGAATATTTGACTCATTGAACTGGGTAGAGGCCATGAAGGTGAGTATAAGAACAGTACGTGAGCGAACGGACTCGCTTGCAGAAGCCTGTATTTGCTACACTGGAGATCTTTATAAGGAAAATACTAAATACAACTTGCAGTATTACCTTGATCTGGCCAGACAACTGGAAGATGAAGGAGCACATATATTGGCTATTAAAGATATGGCTGGCTTATTAAAGCCACAAAGTGCAAAATTGCTGATCAGCGAACTTAAGAAAGCAGTAAGCCTGCCAATACATTTACATACTCATGATACGTCCAGCATTCAATGTGCTACATACTTTGAGGCTATCAATGCAGGTGTAGATGTGGTAGATGTAGCTATTAGCTCTATGTCAGGACTTACTTCTCAGCCTAACTTTAATTCTATATTAGCAGGACTCGAAGGACATGAACGTCAGCCCGACTTTGATTTGAAGTCGCTCAATAAATACGCTAACTATTGGGAGGATGTAAGAGAGTTTTACTATCCGTTCGAATCAGAACTTAAAGCCGGTACGGCTGAAGTTTATGAGCATGAAATCCCTGGTGGACAATATTCCAATTTACGTCCACAGGCGCGGGGACTTGGACTGGAGGATAAGTTTTCTAAAATAAAAGAAAATTATGCTGCTGTAAATGATCTTTTTGGCGACCTTGTGAAAGTGACGCCCTCGTCGAAGGTAGTAGGTGATATGGCGATGTTTATGACATCAAATAACCTTACTTCTGAGGATATATTAACCAAAGGACATACTCTATCGTTTCCAGAGTCGGTAGTAAGCTTGTTCAAGGGGGAACTGGGGCAGCCCCCAGGTGGATTCCCCAAAGAATTGTCAGATATAATATTGAAAGGAGAAAAACCTTTTACTGACAGACCCAACGCTCACCTTGAGCCGGTAGATTTTGATAAGGAGTTCAAGGAGTTTCAAAAGGAATTTGATCATTATTGTGATGAACTGGATTTCTTATCATATAAGTTATACCCCAAAGTATTTAAGGGACTTTATGATCATTGGCAGAACTATGGAGAGGTGTGGCGATTACCTACTTTATCCTTCTTCTATGGACTCGGAGATGATGAAGAGATCTTTGTGGAAATAGGTAAGGGTAAAGCTATTATTATTAAAAAGCTTTATAAGTCGGCACCTGATGAGAACGGTATCTGTAAAGTTTACTTTGAAATGAATGGCCAGACCCGAGTGCTGGAGGTAAAGGATAATGGTTTTAAGTCGGATAAAGTTGCTTATGCAAAAGCTTCCGGAGAAAAACAGATTGGTGCGCCATTAATGGGTAAGATTGCAGAAGTTAAGGTGAAGGAAGGCGAAGCGGTAAAGGAAAACGCACCGCTTTTTGTGATTGAGGCTATGAAAATGGAAACCTCAATCAGTGCGCCGTTTGAAGGTAAGATCAAAAAAATTTATATCCCTGCCGGAGAAATGGTTGAACAGGATGATATGGTCATTGAGATGGAGTAACGGGACTTTTGTTTCCGTTACTTGAAACTATTTAGTAGCATGGAAACAATAATACATAAAGCCGAAACCAGGGGAAAGGCCAATCTCGGTTGGCTGGATGCTCATCATACATTCAGTTTTGGGAGTTATCAGGATCCAGCCAGGACCCAATTTGGTATGTTACGGGTTTTAAATGATGACATTGTATCTGCTGGAGCAGGTTTTGGCACCCACCCTCATAATAATATGGAGATTGTTTCCATCCCTTTGTCGGGTAGTCTCGAGCATAGAGATAGTATGGGACATACCCAAGTTATACGCACCAATGAGGTGCAGTTGATGTCGGCAGGTAACGGTGTGCTGCACTCTGAGTATAACCATAGTAAGGAGGAGGTAGTTAATTTTCTTCAGATTTGGGTACTCCCTAAAGTAAAGGATATAAGACCAAAGTATCAGCAGAAACTGTTTGATCCAGCTGACAGGGCTAATAAAATACAGCCTGTTGTGGGGCCAGATGGCGGGGATACTCTGAAAATCAATCAGGATGCGTATTTTTCACTGGGTAACTTTGAGGCTGAATACGAAACTAGCTACAAGCTGCATTCCGATAATAATGGTGTTTATATATTTATCATTGAAGGGGAGGTTGAAGTTGCTGGTGAGTCTATGGAGAGAAGAGATGGTATAGGCGTTTGGGAAATAACCGAGATTCCACTGAGGTCATTAAGCAAGACGGAACTTCTATTGATAGAAGTTCCAATGACTACCGAAGGCCACTTGTAATTCTATTTGCTTTCAGATTCTCTTTCGACGATGGCTTTCATTGCGTTGAAAACCTTTTCTTTTAATAAGGGTAGTTCTGATAGAGTATATCCTAGCGTATCTACCTCTTCTCCAAATATTACTTTTATTTTTCCGGGCTTTACATTTAAGGTGCTGGGAGGCATGAGCCTGCCAGCGTTAGTAATTACTATAGGCATAATAGGGGCACCAGCTTCAATAGCTATTCTGAATGCACCATCATAAAAGGGTTGTAAAGGTTTGCCAGTTCGGTTTTGTGTTCCTTCCGGGAAAATCAGGATAGAAATTCCCTCACTTAAAACCTGTTTTAATTTCTTTACACTCTTCTTTCTGCTCTCAGTGTTGGATCTATCGACTATTATTGCGGCAACTTTTGCAATCAATCCAAAAACGGGTATTTTAAGTAACTCCTTTTTGGCTAAAGGGCGAAACTGTGTAGGTACACCTAGGCAAAGACCCGGTACATCTAAAAACGAGGTATGGTTGCACGTATAGATATAGGACTTCTCGCGATCAACATTTTTTCGGTTGACAATTTCATACTTAATGAAGTTGAGCTTACTGAAGATCCATGACCATGACCTTAAACCAAAGTAAGTTATGCTTCCATACTTTTCACCCAGAAGAATAGGAAAGATTATAATTGGTAGGAGTATAATCATGAAAGTGGTAAAGACAAGCAATACCCAACCTACATATATTTTTGATGCTATTTGTTTAAGTGTTTTCATTGGGGCGCCAAATTACAAAAAGCTTTTTAATTATAATTAATGAATATCTTTTTCTATCTTTTAATACATTTTTTATAATAAAGATGAGATATGTCTATATAATAGTTTTATGCCTGCCTTTGGTTGTAGTTACTCAGGAAGGTTATGGGCAGATAGGTAAGCTGCTTAAAGATAAAGCTAAGAACTTAGCCTCTGGTGACAGGCTAAACCTATTAAAAAATGCCGCTTCAGCAAAACTGGATGAGGCCAGAAATAACTTTGATTCTACTAGTTTTAGCTATGCCATTTCTCTTAATGATAATTCAGACCTTTATGATGTTAGGGAGAAAGGGGAAGTTTTTTTAAAGGCATATTCAAATCTCGGGAAAAACGAAACAGAAAAAGAAGAGTGGGAAAAGGCCCGGGACTTGTTGGATAAAGGGGAGGGGTTTTATGCTAGTGGCTACTATGCTATGGCGGAAAGGGTTTTGCTAGCTTCCAAAATCAAATATGAAGCCAATGGACTCAAAGATGATGTCAACTACTCAAAAGCCTTGTCTACATTGGGGTTGCTTTATAGTACAATGGGGCGCTATACTACAGCTGAGGAGTATATTTTGAATGCACTTGACTTAAGAAAAGCAGATAAGAATGGTTATGGGGCTTCATTAAACAACCTGGCCGTACTCTATAAAGAGACTGGTAAGTACAATGAGTCTGAGAAGCTCATCAAGGAAGCTTCCGAAACTTTGAAGACAGTGCATGAAAGGGAGAGCATGCCTTATGCTATAGCGTTGAACAATGAAGCCATGTTATACCAGGCCATGGGAAGGTATGGGCAAGCTGAAAAAATACTTGATGAAGCAATAGGAATATCAGCAAACCTCCAAAATGAAAAATCTGGAAATCATCAGAAATTTCTCACCAATCAGGCGCTCCTTTATCAGGAGATAGGACAATACGAGCTGGCTGAGAATGCTTTCAGGGGACTGATCAAGCTAAAGGAGAGGAGGTTTGGTAAAAAGCATCCTGACTATGCTCATATACTAAATAACCTGGCGGCTTTGTACATGCAAATGGGTAAATATGATGAGGTAGAACCTTTGCTTAAAGAAGCCATTGAGATATACGAGAGGAAATTCGGAAAGGAACATAGA
Organism: Fulvivirga marina; assembly: GCF_016775155.1. Taxonomy (GTDB): domain Bacteria; phylum Bacteroidota; class Bacteroidia; order Cytophagales; family Cyclobacteriaceae; genus Fulvivirga; species Fulvivirga marina. The sequence continues at coordinate 395,059 of NZ_JAEUGD010000064.1, forward strand.
CTGTATGCGGGAGCCATTAGCGATCTTGGGAATTTTTATAGGTTTAAGGAAGATTATGAAGCTTCGAAGCCTCTGCTAATTGAGACTCTGGAGATACGAGAGAAAATATTGGGAGAAAAACACCCTCAATTTGTTCAGTCAAAGGAGAATCTGGCCATCTTATACTGGAAAATGAGAGACCATGAAAAGGCAGTGAAATTATATACATCAGCGTTGGATCAGTCATTGTCTTTTATTAATGAGTACTTTCCTCCGATGAGTGAAGCTGAAAAAACCAAATACTGGGACAAGCTACGTCCCCGATTCGAGAGATTTTATTCATTTGTTTCAGAGGCCCCTGATCATACAGGCTCATTATTGTTGAAGGCATATAACTACCATGTCGCAACAAAAGGGCTGCTCTTAAAGTCCACTAACAAGATAAAACAGAAAATACTGAAAAGTGACGATGAAAACCTGAAAAATTTGTATCTGGAATGGCTCGATCAGAAAGAAACATTGGCCAGGCTGTACTCCTATTCTCAGGAAGAGTTGCATGAACAGCATATCAATAGGGATTCACTGGAAAGGGCTGTCAATGATAATGAAAAGCTCCTTTCTCTGCAATCTGATGTGTTTTCTGGTGAGTATACAGCAAATGCCATAGGTTTTGAAGAGGTACAGCAAAAGCTAAAACCTGGAGAAGCAGCCGTGGAATTTGTCAGGTTCAGAGGTTTTAATAATACATTTACAAATGAAGTAAAGTATCTTGTTTTTGTAGCGACGAAAGATGGCACTGAACCTCGGAAAGTACTATTGGAAAACGGGGTGCAGCTTGAGGGACGTTATTTTAAGTATTATAACAATGCAATCCATCAAAAGCTTGTCGATGAATATTCTTACAACCAGTATTGGGCACCAATTGAGCCCCTCCTTGAGGGCGTGAAGCAGGTCTATCTGTCTCCTGATGGTATTTATAATCAATTGAGTATGAATACCCTTCAAAAAGCTTCGGGAGAGTACTTGATGAATGATCATGATTTTTACATTATAGGCAGCACGAGAATGCTTGTGGAATATCAGCCAAATAACTCTACAGTCAAGTCAGCTTACCTTATAGGTTACCCGGAGTATGGAGGAAATATACCATTATTGCTGGGTACAAAAGCTGAAATTGCGAATATCAGCAAAATATTGGCAACTAAAAGTTACAAAATCACAACTATAAGTGATGTGAAAGCCACGGAAACCAGGTTCAAGGCTATAAATGATGCTAAGATACTCCATATAGCTACCCATGGGTATTTCCTTGAAGATAACCAGTTAAAGGGAGATAAGGTTTTTGGAGTGAGTATTGAAAGTGCAAGAGGTAACCCTTTGCTAAGGGCTGGTCTGTTGTTGACCAATGCGGGTAATGTAATTAGTAATGAGGCAAGTCAGAGCCTGGAGAGTGATGATAATGGTATACTTACGGCTTTTGAGGCCATGAATATGTCGTTGGATAAAACAGATTTGGTAGTGCTCAGTGCCTGTGAGACTGCAGTGGGTGATATTAAGGCAGGTGAAGGGGTTTATGGATTGCAAAGAGCTTTTCTGGTAGCAGGAGCCGATGCCATAATTATGAGTCTTTGGAAGGTAGACGATAATGCTACCCAGGAATTGATGACAAAATTTTATAGCAACTGGCTTAAAACAGGGAATAAGCATCAGGCTTTTAAAGCCGCTCAAGTGGAACTTAAAGGCAAATATAAAGAGCCTTATTACTGGGGAGCTTTTATCCTCATTGGAAGTTGATTATTTGATTTGGCTAAATGCTTTTTGGTTAGTAAATTTAAGTAATTAAATAAAAAATGTATAACCTCTTTGCTTGCATGAGGCTGCTCTGAAAGACAGCCTCATTTTTTTAACTTTCATTGAAAGCGCTAAAGCTTTTAAGTGTTTTGAAAGAAATGTGAGCAATGGAGGTTAACGCCATTGTATTTTCTATACTTTGAATGAATATAAAATAATATTCAACTGGATAAGAAGATTGCAATATCAAAGCTACCAGTTCATTTTATTCTATTAAATCCCTGATTTTGAATTTTCTGGAGCGTCTGGTGATGATAGGAAATACAAGGTTTCACTTGCCTTCTTCAATAGCCTCAAAGTCGTTAAGGCATCTGTTCACTGCGACCGCTATCTCATATTCCGTAGCGCGGCCTATAAATGAATCTTCAAGCTTACAGAAGTTCATAAACTCTTCAACTTTGTCTTCCGGTAAGCCAGTGAGTTCAATAACTACACTTTCGTTGTACTTCGCTTTTATAAGGTTTTGATAATTTTCCTGTTGTTGGTATTCAGCAAGCTTTCGTTGTTCCTTAACCTCTCTGCTAAACTTGCTGTGTATAAAGGATATTGGGTTCATCAGGTTCGGTTTCACTTCTTTAGTAGGGCCGTAGTAAAAACCAGGAAGCTGTATTCCCTTTTTCTCAGATTCAATAGGTACATCCATGGCAATCATGGCTTTTTTTAGTGCCTGCTCATCCTTATAAGCAAAGACCTTAACAGGCTGTAGTTCCATGGTGGAGGTATTCAGTTCAATAGTAACATTGATCCTGTCTGTGGTGACCTGTTCTTTCAAAGTGAACATATAAGGCTCAAAACCAATGGCTGAGAATTGAATAGTATCCGATTTAGTCATATTGATCCAAAAGCGACCTTCCGTATTACTAACAGTACCTTTGCCTAATGCCCTGTTGACTATGTGAACATAGGGTACGGGCTCTTTTGTGCCCGCTTCTATGATTGTACCTGTTATCTCTATGTTTTTATCCTGCCCAAATACGAGAGTGATTGAAAAGAGCAAACTAACTAGAATTGAGAAAAAATATCTGGTCATAATTGAAGTTACGCAAAGTTAACGGAAAGGATTCTTATAATATTACATCTTTTGTCCGAATATCGAGAAGATGGTTCATATGAAGTTGTAAATTTTTATCTTTACCGTATAAAATCCATCCATAATGAAGAAAATACAATTACTCATTTTTTTGTTTGTCTATAGTTTAATTGGTTTTAGTCAGGAGTATAACGAGCGATATGAGCTGTTAAATTTGGGAAGGAAAGTAAATACCGGCTACCATGAGGGAGCCCCTGTTATCTCAGCCGATGGTAAAACCCTGTACTTTTTTGTGCACAATCACCCTGACAACACATATGGTAAAGAGGGAAGTCAGGATATCTGGTATGCTGAGCTTGGGCCTGACGGAGAGTGGGGAGAGGCAAAGCATATGGACAAGCCTCTAAATCAGCACCATTCTAATCAGGTATTTACAGTCATGCCGGATGGTAACACACTTTTTATCAGGGGAGGTTCTTCACGTAATTCCAAGGGGTTCTCGTTTACCAGAAAGAGTGGCGGTGAATGGGGTAAACCTGATGAGATCAAGGTTGATGACTTCAGGAGTATGAATAAAGGTAAGTTTTATGGTGCTACCATGTCATCTGATGGTAAATACATGATTTTATACATGAGTGAGAAAGAGAATGGCACTTTTAGTGATTTGTATTTTAGTAAAGCTGTAGGTGATGGCGATTGGTCAAGGCCAGTGTTGTTGCCTAAAAATATTAATACCGGTAGAGATGAGTTTGCTCCCTATCTGGCTCCGGATAATAAAACGATGTATTATTCCAGTACACGTAAGGATATGGGCTTAGGTAATGCCGACATTTATAAAACAGTAAGGCTTGACGATACCTGGTTGAAATGGTCAGATCCGGTTAATGTGGGGCGTCCGCTAAACACACGGGCTTTTGATTCTTATATGTCAATAGATAATTCAGGGAATGTATTTACCGCACAGTCGGGTAATGCCATTGATGGCGGAAACCTTGATATTTTCGGGCTTAAAGAGAAAGATATAAAAATTCGCTTGAGAGGAGTTGTACTCGATGCTAAAAGCAAATCAGGGGTTATGGCTTCTCTGGCAATTGGACTTGTTAATGATACAGATACTCTGGTGGAAAGTTCTGGAGATGGAAGCTATCAGACAAAGCTGATTGGTGAAGGGAATTACCATATTAGGGTGAGTGCAGAAGGTTACTATCCAGATGAAGCTCAACTATCTATAAAGGATGTTTTTAGAGATACGACAGTAATACAGGATTTTGTGCTTAAACCTGTCAAACGTAATACATTACTTACGGGAACGGTGTACAATGCAAAAACTGAAGAGCCACTGACAGCTAAAGTGGAGATAATACACAAGTCGGATAAAAAGGCAATTTATAAGAAAGAGTCTCCAAAGGGTTACTTTGAAAAGGAATTGGATAAAAAGGGGTGGTATTTTATTGCAGCCTCAGCTGAAGGGTTTATTAATGCTACTGATAGCGTGAGAAATGCCGATGATGGCAGTCTTTTGAATAAGGACCTTTATCTTACACCCATAGAGATTGGTACTACAGTAAGGTTGAATAATATATTTTTCGATTTCGATAAAACCACGCTAAAGTCTGAATCTTATGTGGAATTGGATAAAGTTGTAGATTTTCTAAATGACAACTCGTCGGTTGAAATAGAAATAGCCGGTCATACTGATAGTAAGGGCTCTGACGATTATAACCTTAACCTGTCTCAGGGTAGGGCTCAGGCGGTGGTCGATTATCTGATTGGACAGGGTATTGATGAATATCGCCTGGTAGCGAAGGGTTATGGGGAGACTGTACCACTCGAAACCAATGAAACCGATGAAGGACGTGCAATTAACCGTCGCGTTGAGTTCACTGTTTTGAAAAAATAAAAACTTAATGGAACAAAGACTCTCTATTATAACTCTTGGGGTGAATGACCTTAAAAAGGCAGAGCAGTTTTACGCTGAAAAGTTTGGGTGGAGTAAGACAGATGAAAGCAATGAAAGTATCATTTTTATGCAACTCAACGGGATCAAACTAGCCTTGTATTCTAATGCAGGCTTGGCCGAAGATGCTTCTATGAACGGTCAAAAAGTGGATGAAAATACGTTCAAGGGGTTTACCCTCGCATTTTGTACTCGCACAGAGCAAGAGGTAGATGATTTGTTTGAAGGCTTTGAAAAACAGGGTGTCAAAATAGTTAAAAAACCGGAAAAGGTTTTCTGGGGTGGTTACAGTGGGTATATAGCTGACCCGGATGGTAACCTTTGGGAGATTGCTTTTAACCCCTACCTGGAGATAGATGAGGGAGGAAATATTAAATAACATTTGCAAACGCCATTGTTTAAGCAGATCCGGTAATCTAAAATTATCGGATTTGTTTTTTTATATACCTGGTGGTGATAATAGAAGTCATATTAGAGCATGATCTGGAATGCTTGACCAGTCTGGTTTTGAGTTAAACCGAGATGTTTGCTAGATAAAGAAACTGAAGTTATCTTTCCTAATCAACATACTCCTGCTTTTTTACCAGAGCAAAAAAGTCATTGTCAATCGGAAGGTAGCCATATTCATAACAGAAGTAGTAAATGGCTCCTGCCTTGGTTGTATAAGTGTTTGTAAAATAGTTAAAGTCGAAGCCCTTTTCGGCAAGCTTGCTACGGTGGGTTTTTGATTTGCCATTGGGATTTAAACTCATCAAAATTCTACGATTTTTACGAAGGATGTTATTGATGTTGCGAATGTAGTTTGTGCCATCGCTATTTAATTTGTTGTTGTAGGAGTTTCTACACTGATCAGAGCAGAATTTTTTATCAATCCTGCCAAAAATTTTTGTCCCACATTCGAGACATGTTTTTTCTTGCATTTTGTGAAATGTTGACTTTTAGTTATTTATCCGTTTGTAAACGTTTACAAACGTAATTTAAATGAATACAAACGCTTATCATACGATTCTCCGTTTTTTCTTACCGGTTCTTTGCATCATCGAATTTGATGAACAATGTATCATCAAGACAAATAAAAATACTAATAACTAACTTTTACCATGATGAAGAATTTAAGAAACAGCGTGAATTTAATAGGAAGACTTGGTCAGGATCCTATACTGAAAGATCTGAATAACGGGAAAACTGTAGCTACCTTTTCAGTAGCTACCTCGGAAAGTTATTATAACGTTCAAGGGGAGAAGATTGAAGATACGCAATGGCATCATGTTGTGGCTTGGGGGAAGCCTGGTGAGATAGCGGCTCAATATTTAAAGAAGGGACAAGAAGTAGCCATTGAAGGTAAGCTGATCCATCGCTCATACGAAACAGGCAGCGGAGAGAGAAAATATATAACTGAAATCAACCTTAATAGTATTCTAATGCTTGTGGTTATTTCGGTCGGACTATGCCAGTCATTTCGGTGTTACTAT
>NZ_JAEUGD010000065.1 GCF_016775155.1 Fulvivirga marina
TTAATTTGAAAATATCCCGCTCAGTAAATTCGGCGTCTATTAACAGGTGCCATTCCAAAGACCCCACTGGATTATAGTCGCTGTCAATCGTATGAATATAACGTTCCAGGAGCAATTGAAGATTTTTAATATACCGGTTCAGTAAACCTTCATCGGTAAGAGAAAACAATTTCTGGTAGAGGGTATCTATTACCCTTTTGTATTCCTGGCTTAGTAAAAGATTATAATAGTAAAACCTGGCCTCTTTATTCGTCAGATGCTTAACATCAACCTCAAGGATCAGTTCTATCTGTCCGGGGTAATATTGGAAAGTAGTTATCACTTTTCGATCTGCAGGAAGGTTATTTACCTTGGTGAGCAAGCTCGGATATTTATCCTTTCTTATCTGATGTTTCGAATACATCGGGTAAATGTCATGCAGACCTTTGAACCAATAGCTATTGGCATCTACGTATTCTATATGGTCTTCTGTAAAGTAAGTATGGTTATAGGACAATAGCTTTGCTCCACCATCAACCTGTTCATTAAGTAACTTATTAAAATCCCTGTTTTTGTTCATGAAAGGGTTCAGGTCACCTTCCATAATATGGTGAAAAGTCTCAAGAAGAAATGTGTCCAAAATTTGTTGATTTACTGTTTATAAAACTTAATAGCCTGTTTTATAGTACTTTAAAAGTATAAACATAAAAAATGTTGCGTGAATTATTTAAAAAAAATAATAAAAAATTTGCAAATGATCATGGGGTAACCATTGTAGTACAAAATGGCTGGTATAGGTAAACATATAGAGGTGAAAATATTCAGATCCACACTAAAAAAACTCGGTCAATGACATTGAATTTCAGTAAGAAGCATAAGTTGCAAGGGAAGGGTTCAACCTGACAGATCATTCTTAAAACTGTAATTTTGTCACTGACAAAATTGTTTTTATATTCAACAAGGGATCGGGATATATGACAATTTGCCAAATTTTGGAGAAAAAATTCAAAACTTGGCAAAAACTTGGCAAATTGTAATTTTAGAAACTATAAACATTTTCAATATTCTGATTTTCAATAATTTATTTTTATTTGTTTACTAATTACAGATTACCTTTTACTATTTACAGAAGATCAACATCACAACTTCTCCAACACCCTTTTTAAGCGGTCCCTAACCTCTCCGGCAATACTCTCCAGGTCTTTGTTTCCTACAGCCTGCATAGACGCAACAGGATCTACTACCGCCACATCTATGGTATCAACATCTGTCTGCTGCACAATCACATTGCAAGGTAGCATAGTACCAATCTTATCTTCAGCTTGTAGCGCTTTGTAAGCAAACTGCGGATTACATGCCCCAAGAATTTTGTATGGTCTGAAATCCACATCGATCTTCTTCTTGAATGTATCCCTCACGTCAATTTCGGTAAGTACCCCAAAGCCCTCTTCCTTCAAAGCTTCGGTCACCTTTTGTATGACCTTATCAAAATGGCCATGTTTGATCAATTTGTTGCTATAGTAATTCATAATAACCTTCGTTTTTAAATATAAAACTGATTATATCTCAACTTGTTCTTTCTCTTTATGCTTTTTCTCCACCGAAGAATTCTGCATGCGAATCATAATCACCACCGCGGATAATAAGGTGAGCAAACCAATAACAAGCACCGGCACAAGCATACCAAGCCAATCGGCAAGCACACCAGTTAAAACGGCTCCGATAGCGTATCCCAGATCACGCCAGAATCTAAAAGCACCAAGACTTTGAGCCCTGTCGTAAGGATGCGTAAACTCCGCAATTGTAGCCAGAAATGTAGGATAAACCAGAGCCGTACCCAAACCCAACGCCACGGCAAGCACTATGAAATGTATAAAAGTACTGGCCAGTAAAAGCAATAAAATACTCACCGCCTGTAACAACATCCCAAGGTAGAGCATTCGTTTTTTATTTACATGATCGGCCATTTTACCTGTAAAAAGCTGCCCCAGTCCCCAAACAGCAGGATAAGCCGCCGTTACCACTCCTACTTGCTCCAGATCAAACCCTCGATAGGTTAGTATTAAGGGCAAAAGCCCCCACATCATTCCATCATTAAGGTTATTCACCAAGCCTGCCTGTGTTACAGTACCCAGGTTACGATCTCTCCATGATGTATCAATAAAAACATTTTCCAATCGCTTTACCAGGTTACTCTCTGCTTCTTTTTTCACATGGTGGTGCGTTTCTTTAACCAAAAAGACGCTTGAAAAAAAACCAGCAAAGACAAGGCCTATACCCAAATAAAATGGATAAGGCCTCAAACCATATTCTGAAGCAATATAGCCTGTTAAAAATGCCACAACAGCTACTGCAAGATATCCGGCAAACTCATTCAAGCCCATTGCCAATCCACGTTGCTTCTCCCCTACTATATCAATCTTCATTACCACTGTACTGCTCCAGGCTAGCCCCTGATTGACCCCCAATAATATGTTTGCAACAATGATCCATTCCCAGCTTCCCGCATACATCAGTATAAAGGGCACAGGAATCCCCACAAGCCAACCCAAAACCAGTAGCTTTTTCCTTCCTAATGTATTAGCCAACGCACCGGTAAAATAGTTGGAACTAGCTTTAAAAACACCGAATACAACAATGAATGATAGTATCGCCGTTTTTGCCGCCACTTGAAACTCTGCTTCGGCCAACTGCGGTAAGATACTCCTCTCAAGCCCAACCATACCTCCAACAAAAGCATTAATGATTACCAAAAGCAGAAACTGAAGCCAGTTTTCCCTCAAACCAAGTCTCACATGGTCTTTATTCCCAATCATTTATTATTTTAACTTATATTAAGCAAATCAAAATTATGTAATTACAAAAGCGTTTAAGTAACATTGGTTACAATTTAAAGAAATGCAATATCGTAGATTTGCATAACATGTCAACTAAAACCATATCAATGATAAAAACGATATTTCTAATCATGATCACAACCAGCCTTTCTCTGGCTAGCTGCAAACAAAATTCAGAAGGAAGCAATGGACAAGAAACAAAACCCACACAGCAAACGGGAAAAATCGAGCGAGTGGATAGCGAAAAATTCGAAGCCATGCTACATGAGTACCCTGATGCTCAACTTGTGGATGTGAGAACAGCCAGAGAATATAGCAGTGGTCATTTGGAGCATGCTGTTAATATAGATTATAACTCTCCTTCATTCAAGAATGATATAAGTAAACTAAAAAAAGATCAACCTGTGTTTGTTTACTGCGCAGTTGGTGGAAGAAGTGCATCTGCCTCCTATATACTCAAAGAGCAGGGCTTTACTCACATCGTTGACCTGGGAGGAGGTATTGCAGATTGGAAAAAAAGAGGAAAAAACTTAAAGCAGGACTAATAAAATGATGGAATACCTACAGCTCATCGCAGACTCCTATACGGGATATGCCAATTACCTCTGGCAGGAGATAACCTCTCCTTCATGGCATAACTACTTTTACTGGCTTATAGGTGTTTCTTTGTTCTTTTTTGGTGTAGAGTGGTTTAGACCCTGGCGAAAGGATCAGCCTCCTTTCCGCAAGGATTTCTGGCTAGACGTATTCTATATGTTCTTTAACTTCTTCCTTTTTTCTCTGATCATTTATAATGCAGCGTCAAATGTGGTCGTACATTTTTTCAATGACCTGCTAGCCTCTATTGGAATTACCAACCTACTAGCTTTTGAAGTTATGCGCTGGCCGATATGGACTCACCTGCTGATAGGTTTTGTCGTGCGTGACTTTGTTCAATGGTGGGTTCACAGACTTTTGCATAAGGTACCTGCATTGTGGGAGTTCCATAAAGTTCATCACTCGGTAGAGCAAATGGGGTTTGCCGCACATCTTCGTTTTCACTGGATGGAAAATGTCGTTTACCGCTCCATAGAATATATTCCTCTGGCTTTGATCGGTATCGGGTTAAGAGACTTCTTTATCATTCATATTTTCACTTTGGTTGTAGGGCATTTCAACCATTCTAATTTCAAGCTGAACCTTGGTCCATTAAAGTACATATTCAACAACCCTCAAATGCACATCTGGCACCATGCCTATGATTTACCAAAAGACAAACCTCTGGGTGTGAATTTTGGTCTGACACTAAGCATTTGGGACTACCTGTTCAAAACGGACTACATTCCCTATGATGGCAGGGATATCAGGCTTGGGTTTCCGGGAATAGAGCAATTTCCAAAAGGATTCATCAAACAAAATCTACATGGTCTCTCCAAACATAAATCAATCTCCACACCTGAGGGCACCCAAAAAACTGCAACACAGTCTGTAGGTGCCGGAAAGGATGAGTTAGCTACTTAATAGCTAGCTAAAACTGCATAGTGTAGGGTGCTGATACTTGTATTTGCAATACCAATAAACCATTTTTTTTAAGCAAACCTTAAGAAATAGCTTAAAAGAACTTAACTTATACTCACGATATTTGTATCATGAGAATTCTGATAGTGGAAGATGAGCCTGGTATAGCCAATTTCCTGAAACAGGGATTGGAAGAGGAGTCATTTGCTGTAGATATTGCAGAGAAAGGACATCAAGGGCTTGAACTGGCCCTGTCGGGCGAATACGACCTGCTGTTGCTTGACTGGATGATACCCGGCATGAGTGGTATAGAGATTTGCAGGCAATTCAGAAAAACCTACAAGGAAACACCTATCATTTTTCTGACTGCTAAAGATACTGTTGAAGAAACCATATTTGGTTTACAAACCGGGGCCAATGACTACATCAAAAAACCATTCCATTTTGATGAGCTCCTTGAACGCATTAAAGTGCAACTACGACCTAAGTCAGGTGAACATTACAAGTTTAACCTGGGTAATATTACCTTGAACACAAATACTCATCAGGTTTTCAAAAATGATGAAGAGATAGCGCTGACTCAAAAAGAATTTGCGCTTTTGGAATACTTGATGAGAAACAAGGGTAAGGTCTGCCGCCGAACAAGGATCATAGAAAGTGTATGGGATATTCATTTTGAATATAATACTGGTGTGATCGACGTGTACATTAATGCCCTGAGAAAGAAACTGAAGCTTGACAAAGATGAGAACTACATACAGACCGTAAGAGGAGTTGGATATATAGCCCGGGAGGTATGAAGACCACTTTTAAGAACAGAATAGCACTTTACTACATGATTGCCACCGCCATAGTGGTTGCTGTACTATATGGTGTTCTATACATCACAGTCAAAGGTACCGTTTATCAAAACCTGGATAGTACCCTCTCCTACGAGGCAAGTAAGCACACCAAAGAAATCCAGTTCGAGGAAGACATCATATACTTCATAAATAAGACCGAATGGGAAGAAAGGGAACATCGTGAAGCCCAGGTTAATCCGGTTTTTATCCAGATTCTTAACGAAAAAGGTGAGCTAATGGATAAATCTCCAAACCTGAAAGAACAACAACTTCCGTTTTACAAATCCATGTTTGGAGAACATTTTGACACCAAGCTTAATAATCGGGCAATTCGGCAGGTACAGCTCCCTGTAATGTATCAGGGGAAAACCAAAGGTTATATTTTGGCAGCGGTATCACTGGAACCTGCCAGTGAAGTACTCCAAGACTTGAATTACATTTTACTGATCTCCTACCCTGTTGTACTGATCGGATTATTTTTCATTTCAAGGTTCCTTGCTGGTAAAAGTATAATCCCTGTCAGAAAGATCACTGATGCTTCCAGAAGGATCACACAAAATAGTTTAAACGAGCGTGTTCCTCTTCCGGCTAACGAAGACGAGCTTTATGACATGGCCAATTCCATCAATGCATTATTAGAGCGTATGGAAAATGCCATGCAAAGGGAAAGGCAATTCACCTCTGATGCATCGCACGAATTAAGAACACCATTATCTTCACTGAGGGGCACCCTTGAGGTATTGATTAGAAAACCCAGAACGCAGGCCGAATATGAAGAAAAGGTCAAATACAGCCTTACAGAAATAGATCGCATGACCGACATCCTTGAGCAGCTGCTATTGCTAGCCCGGTTTTATGATAGCCGTAAGACACACGCTAAGGGTCAGGTAGTGCTAATAGCTCTCCTGGATGAAATACTTCTAAGGCACACCTCGGAGATAGAACAAAAAGGAGTAAAAATAAAAGTTAATTCGCAAGTTAAAGACATTGCAGTACACAGGTATTACGCTAACCTCATACTTGACAATGTAATAAACAATGCCATCAAATATTCTGATCATGGTAAGGAGATTCACATATCCGTTGAAAAAGTTGGAAATAATATCGTTTGCCAGGTTCAGGATTATGGAATAGGCATTAAAAAAGAGGACATGCCGCATCTTTTTAATCCATTTTTCAGATCAGATGCGCTTGACCATAAACAGATAGCAGGAACCGGCCTGGGACTGTCAATAGCATATAAAGCAGCAGAAGCAATTAAAGCAACTATATCCGTAGAAAGTGAACTAAAAAAGGGCACAAAAGTGATTATTAAATTCCCTATGCTAACCTGAACCGCCCTGCCATTCACGGCAACGGTTTTAAGCAAACTTTAAGAATAGGTTGAGAAAAGCTTTAGGCATGTGGTTGCAACTTTGATGTATCATTCTAAAGGAAATAAAATGTTAGAGCGCATTATCAACTACAGCATCCATCATAAGCTTATCATACTACTTCTTGTGGCGGGGATCATCGGTTTTGGTATTTATTCATTAATGAATATACCCATTGGAGCTGTTCCGGACATCACCAATAATCAGGTACAGGTAATCACTACTTCGCGTAACCTTTCAACTCAGGATGTCGAAAAATTTCTTACCTACCCGGTAGAACTAGAAATGGCCAACCTACCTGGCGTGAAAGAAATACGCTCTGTTTCAAAATTTGGTCTTTCCGTAGTAACTATTGTTTTTGATGATGACATAGGCACCTACCTGCCAAGGCAGCTCATCGCTGAGAAAATCAAAAATGCCGAAGAAAAAATACCAGCAGGATTTGGTCAACCCTTTATGGGACCGGTCTCAACGGGTTTGGGAGAAATATACCAGTACATCATTGATGTAAAGCCGGAATATTCAGATCAATATACTATAACCGACATACGTACCATCCAGGACTGGGTGGTCAAACGACAACTTGCCGGCATTCCCGGAGTTGTGGAGGTTAATACCTGGGGCGGCTACCTCAAACAGTACGAAGTAGCAATTAACCCAGAGCGCATCAGGGCCATGAAGGTTTCATTAACCAGTATATACGACGCCATGGCTAAAAACAATAGCATAGCCGGTGGTGGATATATAGAAAAGACAAATGAAAGCTTTTTTATTCGTGGAGAGGGCCTCGTAAGTACTTTGGAAGACATTGAAAATATTGTAGTGACAACCCGCAATGGCGTACCGGTTTATATTAAAGATGTAGCAACTGTCGGATATGGGCATGCCACACGTTTTGGTGCTATTACAGGAAACGGGGAAGGCGAAAAAGTATTGGGGCAGGTGATGATGCTTAAAGGCGCTAACTCTAAAGCTGTTATCGAAGCCGTCAAAACAAGGGTAAGTGAAATACAATCTTCATTACCTAAGGGTATCACCATCAACCCCTTTCTGGAGCGCAGTGAGCTGATAGGAAAAACCACCTTTACCATTGCTGAAAATCTAATTCTCGGCTGTCTGATAGTAATATTTGTGGTAGTACTACTACTGGGCAACCTGCGGTCAGGGCTAGTGGTAGCTTCGGTTATCCCTCTGAGCCTGTTTTTTGCCTTATCTCTAATGTATATCTTCGGTGTTGATGCCAATTTAATGAGTCTTGGAGCCATAGACTTTGGGATCATCATAGATGGGGCTGTGATCATTGTAGAATTTATCGCCTTTAAAATAACCAGCGAGAGAAATAAAGTGCTGTCTCTCCCCAAACATGAGAGGAGAACTTTTATTGATAACATCACCTTTCAGGGTGCGTCTAAAATGATGCATTCGGCAGTATTTGGCCAATTGATCATCATTATCGTTTTTATCCCAATCTTCTCACTCATCAACGTAGAAGGCAAAATGTTCAGGCCTATGGCTGAGGTCTTCTGCTTTGCGCTCATAGGAGCCATGATTCTTTGTTTTACCTATGTCCCTGTTATGTCCTCCTTGTTTATTAAGCCATCTGCACAGGAAAAATCAACCATCTCATCACGCCTTATCTCATTTCTTGAAAGGAAGTATGAACCGGTTATTAAGTGGGCTCTAAAACAGAAAATTGCAGTACTGACAATGGCCAGTATACTTTTAATTGTTGTAGGATTCCTTTTTACCAAAATGGGTGGTGAGTTTGTACCTACATTAGACGAAGGTGATTTTGTAATCCAGCCGGTACTCAAAACAGGAACTTCATTGAGTAAAACCATTGAAACAACCACAAGAATGGAAAAAATACTCAAAGAATTCCCTGAAGTGGATCAGGTTGTAAGCCGTATTGGTGCTGCAGAAGTACCTACTGACCCCATGTCTATGGAAGAAAGTGATGTTATCATCAAGTTGCACCCTAAAAGCGAATGGGTATCTGCTGATAGCAAAGATGAACTTGCAGATAAGTTTAAAGAAGCACTGGAGGAGATTCCAGGGATTGATTACGAGTTCACGCAGCCAATAGAAATGCGCTTCAATGAACTTATTACAGGTGTTCGAGCAGACCTCGCCATTAAGATTTTCGGAGAAAACCTGAACATACTTTATAAAAAGGCTATGGAAGTACAAAAGGCCATACAAAATGTAGAGGGCGCCGCCGATATTACCGTAGAAAAAATTGCCGGTCTGCCACAGATGTCTGTCCAGTATGATAGGCAAAAAATTGCCAAGTACGGACTAAATATAGCCGACCTCAACCAGATCATTACCACAGGCTTTGCCGGTTCCACAACAGGAACCATTTTTGAAGGTGAAAAGCAGTTTGATCTCGTCCTTCGCTTTGATGAGGAGCACAGAAAAGATATTGAGAATATAAAGAAGGCATCTATCCAAATGCCAGATGGCAACCAACTTCCATTAAGCGAATTTGCTTCTATAAGCTATGCCAAAGGTCCGGCAAAAATCTCACGAGATAACACTAAGCGAAGAATTGTGGTTGGAGTAAATGTTCGTAACAGGGACCTGGAGTCAGTCGTTCAGGATGTGCAGAGTATCATCAGCAATGAGGTTAAAATGCCTGTTGGGTACACAGTGGAATATGGTGGGCAATTTGAAAATTTAAGAACTGCCAGGGAAAGACTGATGATAGCCGTTCCTATCGCCCTTTTACTCATCTTTGTGCTGCTCTATTTTGCGTTTGGATCTGTAAAAGAAGCTTTAATGATCTATAGTGCCATACCTCTCGCAGCAGTTGGAGGTATACTGTTGCTCTACATGCGCGGCCTGCCATTTAGCATTTCAGCTGGAGTTGGTTTCATCGCATTGTTTGGTATTGCTGTACTTAATGGTATTGTCCTCATTGAACATTTTAAAGAATTAAAAGCGCATGGCCTGCATGACATCAATGAACGCATCATTACAGGAACTAAACAACGGTTAAGACCCGTACTGCTAACAGCTTCTGCCGCAGCGTTAGGCTTTCTACCTATGGCCGTGTCGACCTCCGCAGGAGCTGAAGTTCAACGCCCGTTAGCCACAGTGGTTGTCGGCGGCCTGATTACTGCGACAGTACTTACGCTAGTAGTCCTTCCAGTATTGTATGCCATCTTTGACAGAAAACCAAAAAGGTCTGGCTCCAAAGTTCTTGCTAGCCTGATCATTATAGCATTATCGGTTCTATCATTTACTGCTAATGCACAAACGCAATCATTATCTTTGGATGAAGCCATCCGGATCGCTCTTGAGAATAACAAAGGCCTGCAAGCATCTGCTGAACGTATTGAACAAAGTAAACAGCTTTCAAAAACGGCATTTTCCCCAGGTAAAACAGAGCTTTACTATAGCTATGACGAAAACAACCTGGCAGAGAATGGGGTACCATTAAAAGTCTGGGGAGTAAGTCAATCTCTACAGTTTCCCACGGTATATACCGCTAAGAAAAGTGTACAGGAGAACCGTATAAACCTGGCAAAGTTACAACACGAACTGGATGCTGCCATGATCTCTAAAGAAGTATCTAAAGTGTATTACAAAGTGATATACTGGCAAACAGTGGTGGACCACTATCAGTATCTTGACAGCTTGTATAGTCAGTTTGCATATGCAGCTAACCGCAAGTTTCAACTGGGAGAAAGCAACTATCTGGAAAAAATCACTTCTGAGACCAAACAAAGAGCTGTAAACCTCTCCCTGCAACAAGGTTTGGAAGAAGTAAGAAAATCATACCTCCAACTTCAGCAATGGATGCAATCTGATTCTAGTTATACAATATCTAAGGTTGAGATGCCGCGTCTGAGTCCGGCAATAAGTCCATTGATCTCCTCAAATCATACAGGGTTAAAATATTATCAGGAGATGCTGCAACTCTCCAACAGCAACCTTATGGTTGAAAAACGACAGTTGCTTCCTGAATTCAGACTCGAGGCTTTTCAAGGCACCAACAACGGTTTAAATTCAAAAACATATACCGGGTTCCAGCTGGGTATAGCGGTTCCATTGTTTTACAGTAGCTATCGATCGCGAATAGCTTCAGCACGTACCGAAACCTCTATCCGAGAGCAGGAGTCTGACAATTATAACATCCAACTGAATGCAAGATTTCAATCGCTACTATTAGACCTCAAGCAGTACAAAAGTGCATTAGATTACTATGATACCCATGGAAAAGCTCTGGTCGAAGAGTTAATTAGCCATGCATCCAGAGCATTTGAGGAAGGAGAAATTGACTTTCTACAATACGTTCAGCTTTTGGAGCAATCTGGTGATATTAAAATAAATTATCTGGATAATTTGCTCAAATATAATCACACCATTCTCGAAGCCAACTATGTATTTTAATTAAACAGGAAACTATCAGGACATGAAACTTATAAAAATTAACGGACTATTAGCAGTGCTCATTACATTGATCTCATGCACGGCAAATGAACCTGAAACAGGAGAAACCACTAACACACCTGAGGCAACTAACCATACAGTTACTTTGACTCAAAATCAGTTTACTTCTTCGGGTATGGAACTGGACACTATTAGTGTACATAACTTTCCCCGATCAGTAATTGCTAATGGCATTATTGATGTACCCCCTGAAAACAAAGCCTCTGTCAGCGCTTATTTCGGAGGCTACGTTAAAGCAATCAAACTTCTCCCCGGACAACCCATAAAGCAAGGGCAGGTATTATTTACATTAGAAAATCCTGATTACATCAATATGCAGCGGGAATACTTACAAGCCAAAAGTCAATTAAACTACCTTAAAGTCGATTATGAACGCCAAAAAGAGCTGGCCAATGACAAGATAACTTCACAAAAGAATTTTTTGAAAGCCGAAACAGACTATAAAGTCACACTGGCTACATATGAATCTTTAAGAAAAAACCTCAGGCTTATGAACATAAACTCTGACTTGCTCAAAGAAAATAACATCAGGTCTACAATTGCGGTCACGGCTCCTATTTCCGGCTTCATAACCTCTGTAAACGCCGTCAAAGGTATGTTTTTAAACCCAGCAGACATTGCTGTAACGATAACTAATACAGACCACTTACATTTGGAGTTAAGCGTATTCGAAAAAGATGTATCATCTGTAAGCGAAGGACAACCCGTTAAATTCAGGATACAGAACGCTGATAAGGAATACAACGCAATTGTTCACCTGATAGGAAAGTCAATTGATACAGAAAACAGAACAATAGCTATTCACGCACACCTAGATCAGGGAGAGTATCAAACACTTGCTCCGGGAATGTACGCTGAAGCGGAAATATTGACCGCTGCTCATCCTGCTTCTGCCCTTCCCGAAGAAGCTGTAGTAAATATAGAAGACAGTTTTTTTGTACTGGTCAAAAAGGAAGATGGAAATGAAAACATATATCTCGATAAAAAAGAAGTTAAAATTGGCCAGAGTCATCAAGGGTATATAGAAATTCTTAATAGCAATGATTTTAAGAAAGGAAGTCAGTTTCTGGTTAAAGGGGCATTTAATTTAATCATCGAATAACGGCACGCAAGCAAATTCAAACAATAGGTAAATAAATTACGTAGGTATAAGTTCAGGTTATTTTTGTTACTATACGTCACCAAAAGAACTTGTTACTCATAGGGTTCAGCTTTTCAACAAGCCAATACCTTAAAACTAGCTGAACTGTGTCACCCTGATGCTAGAAACCATCAGGTTACAAATGCCCCTATGCATGGCTAAGAAGTCATAAAATCCATGTTCGAATGAGAATTCACCCAAGCTGAAATGCATCATATTGTAGAAAACTTATTCTAAAATGATGAATGGACCATTTTAGAATAGAAAGCCCCATTGGGCTTAAGGGGGTTGTGATTTCTTTCACATTGCGGCTGGAAAATTAAGTTTCAACAAGGATATTAGGACAAACTGTATCTTTTACGTCAATAAGGCTTACCCATTCCTAAAAATTAAAAAGAGCTGTATCATATACTTCGTTTGATACAGCTCTTTATCACTACAAACAAATCAATAGCCTGATGTAACGAATTCGATACCCTTATCCAGTACTTCATTCCAGGCCCGGCGTGTCTCCCCATCTAACTTCTTATCGTGCTGTACAATGGCACTCATTAGTGCATCTTTCCATAAGCTATAGAACCTGGGGTCTATATTTAACCTAACTCGGCTGTGGCTATCCTTGATCCTCCTCAATCCAGCCTGCCCGGCAATGTTACCAGCAGCATACATAATCATCAAATTAATGCCATGGCGTAATAATTTATGCTGCTGCTCAAAATCCGTATGTTTAAACCTTTCTTTGACTTCAACGCTGCTTGAAAGGAACTTCTGATAAAAAGTCTCAAGTACCTTACCATTACTCAAGCACCTCCCATAACTGTTCTGCACAAGCGTTATTTTATCAGTTGCTGTTACAAGTTTTTCTGTCATTATAATCTATATATTTTAGTTGTTTCGGTTTCATTTCTAAAATGTGAAATTACCTCAATATTGTTCATCTTTAGCCCTGCACTTTACAACATATATCAAGATTGATAGCCACACTTGCTCGGACAGAGTACAAACACTCCCGGATACCAGCCACAATGATATTACACTATCAACCAATGTTATATGACGTGAAGCAACATAAAAACTGATCTAAATCAGTTGATACTTTAGGTTTACCAAGTCAAGGTGATTTTGTTTATCTAAAGACTGCAGTTATAGAACACTACAACTTATATGTTAGCCTAATGAAAAGCCCCCGGTAATGATGCTCAAAACATTAGCATCTTCTGATTACATTATAAGAGGCATATAGCGTGTTTAGCTCCAATATTAATGTCTAATTTTCCGACATGCCGGACACATCCATCTGAAAGTTGCGATATTGAAGGTAAACAGCCGCCCTCTGTAAAAAAGCCTTTAACATGGTTTTAGTTTTTGTTTGCTCCTTTGCCAATTAACATAACCGAAAATAGTCTCACACATAAGTAATTTTGTATGTACTATTCCTGTATTAATACTTATATTTAACTAAGGTTATCAACGTAAGAATATCCTTGAATTTATGGCTAAGGTCAAAAGAAAGGTTAACAAACCTGATTAGTTGTCCCCCTACTTTACTCTTACAAAAGACTTTTAATGTTTTTATACCACGTACTTTATATGTATTATAAGAATATTTTCGTATTTTATTTCCAGTAATGTTATCCACCCCTAAACACTAATAATTATGGCACAATTTGTTTCGTATGATCCCAATGTTAAAGTAAATGGTCAAACCATTATGTCTGTAGTAAATGCTATGGAATTTGGTCGTGACACCAGACTCAACATTCTCAAAAAACATGGACTTGAGAATATCGACATGGATGAATGGTACAACCAGCAAAAATGGCTTGATGCTTTTAAAGAAATATATAACAATATTGGAGAAAACACACTTTACATTATAGGAAAAGCAATTCCCTCAAATGCAAAGTTTCCTCCTGAGATAGACTCTTTGGAAAAAGCACTTAATGCTATAGACGTAGCATACCATATGAACCACACCAAGGGAAAGATCGGGAGTTATAAAGTAACGGAATTCGACGAAAAGAAACGTCGCGCCGTAATGATTTGCGACAATCCGTATCCAAGTGATTTTGATCGCGGCATCATCACCTCCATGCTGGTTCGCTTTAAGCCCAAAGATTCTACAAAGTATAATGTAACTCTGGATACCTCAAAAGAAACCAGACTTCAGGGCGGTGATAGCTGCACCTACATTATTAACTGGTAACTTAATAACTTGTTGTACTAACGAATGACAAATATCCCGGTTTTTGCCAATGTATGTCATTTCGAAAATGAACAAATGTAATCTAATTTCCTCTTAATAGAGGCTATTATGTTACAGGCAAAAACCAATGGGAAGGTTCTACTTTCAAAAAATGCGTTAAAAGTACTCGAAAGTCGATATTTAAAGCGCAACACTTTTGGCAAGGTTACCGAAACACCTTTAGAAATGTTTCAGAGGGTGAGCAAGGCTGTTGCTCAGGCAGAGTTATGTTGGGGTTCAAATACTGATGTTAAAGTATGGGAAGAAAAATTCTATAGGATGCTAACAGCATTGCATTTCCTTCCCAACTCTCCTACTCTCATGAACGCAGGCCTGTCTGCCCCTCAGCTAAGTGCCTGTTTTGTGCTTCCAGTGGAAGATCATCTGAAAGATATCTTTTCCTCATTAAAGCTAGCTGCATTAGTTCAAAAAAGTGGCGGTGGGACTGGCTTTAATTTCAGCCATCTTCGCCCCAAAAATGATCTTTTGATACACACTCAGGGCCAGGCTTCCGGACCAGTTGCTTTCATGAAGATATTCAATACTGCCACCACCTACATTAAACAAGGAGGTAAACGCAGAGGTGCCAACATGGGCATACTGAATATTGACCATCCTGATATTGAAGAGTTTATATGCTGCAAACGCAGGGAAAATGCCTTCACTAACTTCAATATTTCCATTGGGATTTACGACCATTTCATGAATGCCCTGCAGGTAGATGGCGACTGGCTACTAATACACCCCAGGACAGGAGCAATTACAAAAGTGGTAAAAGCAAAACACCTATGGAATCTTATTATTGAAAACGCATGGTCGGGAGGAGATCCTGGTCTTATATTCCTGGATACCATTAACCAATTTAACCCCACCCCTTCTTTAGGTACCATTGAAGCTACAAATCCATGTGGAGAAGTACCTCTACTACCTTATGAAGCTTGTAATTTAGGTTCCATTAATGTTGCCGCTTTTATTAAGCAAAAGAAGTTTGATTGGCCTGCCCTTGAGCAAACCGTAATATTGGCCACCCGTTTTCTTGATAATGTAATTGAGGCTAGTGAATTTCCTTCTTTGCGAATAAAAAATATGGTAAAAGGAAACAGAAAGATAGGTCTTGGGGTAATGGGCTGGGCAGAAGCTTTAAGTAAACTTGAAATACCCTACGACTCAAACCATGCTGTAGAAACAGGCCGTACCCTGATGCGGTTCATTGCAGAAAAAAGTCTGACAGCCTCATATATGCTTGCCAGGGAAAGAGGTCCCTTTACCAATTGGCAAAAGCATGCCAGCAACCAGCATATCCCGGTAAGGAATGCCACACGCACCTGCATCGCCCCTACAGGTACTATATCAATTTTAGCTAATACCTCCTCATCAATCGAACCTTACTTTGCCCTGGCCTACCGTAGGCAACACATTCTGGAAGGCAGCACACTCTACGAAAGTAACAACACCCTACTGGAATACCTGAAACAAAAGCATATCGATCCGGCAGGTGTGATCTCACATATCGAAAAAACAGGTACACTTCGTGGAATGAAAAGTATACCCTCCTCTGTAAAAGCACTTTTCAAGACGGCACCGGAGATACACCCTTCATGGCATCTTAAACATCAGAAAGCTTTTCAGGAATTTACAGATAATGCGGTATCGAAAACAATAAACCTGCCACAAAAAGCAAAACCATCTGATGTGCACGATATATACTTTTCTGCTTGGGAAATGAAGCTTAAGGGAATAACCATATTTCGGCTCAATTCCCGTAAAAAGCAGGTGTTAGATTCAGGCATAAAAAGTGACGTAAAAAGCTGTAAAGTCTGTATAGAATAGCCCCCAAGAACCAAAATCATTGTAAGTAATAACAGACGTCATCGCTATAAATCCTCTATTGAATTAGGTTTATACCAGTTCTATCAAAGTATACCAACCATGAGTAACTGGCATAAATTCTGGATATCCCTTCTGGCAATTTTGTTTATCCTCTTTCTATTGGCCGTGCGGTACAAAAGCACGCACATGATGAAGAATGTTGAACCATTTGAAATAAATACTTCAACTGCTTCTCAGCGCATTGTTATTGCAACTCAGGGCAGCGAATTTAAAGACTCGGTTGTTAATATTGTAATTGATGCCCTCAAGGCAAAACCGGTTTATATTAAAGTCATCGATGTAAATAAGCTAACGGAAATAAATGAAGATGACTGGGGTGCTATTGCCATTCTACATACATGGGAATACACCCAGCCACAGGAAGATGCCAAAGCCTTTGTAGAGAATGTAAAAAACAAAAATAAACTTATTGTAATGACCACATCCGGCGAAGGCTCTTATGTGCTGGACAGCGTCGATGGCATTTCATCAGCATCAAACCTGGCTAATGTTACTCAAAAAGCCAAGATCTTACTGACAAGAATCAATAAATTGCTAAATAAGGGGGAGACTTATACAGATACGGTAAAATATGATATTGTTGAAGTTAACTGGCCTCAAAAGACCTTCATCACCAAAAGGGAAAAACTACGCTTTGATCAGCTTTCCGATTTCTTCAGTAAAAACTACAAGGCCATATACTCTTGGATAGAAAAGAACGGTATTGAAACAAATGGAGTGCCTTCTGCAGTTTACTTTTCGATTGATGAAACAAAACAGGAAACTGACCTGGCGGCTGCAGTGCCTGTAAAAGGTGAGCTCCCCCAGTCTATTAATTTTGAAATTCTCAAAACTCCACCTGCTAAAGTAATTACCACAACCCATTATGGCTCTTATGAGAGCATCCACCCTGCTTACTCTGCGCTAGATGGGTACCTGAAAAACAATGGTTTAAAAAAGGAACTAATTATCGAGGAATACTACTCTGACCCTGTAGAGGAAAAGGACACCTCTAAATGGATGACAAAGATCTACTTTGTCATCAAATGAATACAGCTCGTTAGGTAATTACTCCAATCAAAGGATATCAGACAGTTGATGGTAGTGACGAGGACAATATTTCAGCCCACCATGTAATACTTAAATAATAAAAATCTCTAAATGAGCATACCAGCGTCATCGCAATACAGTACCATACATTAGAAATTACGTCAACAAAACCGAAATACCAATATTATGAAACATCTAATTTATGCATTCCTGGCAGTAATGATAGCCTTTACATTACAAGCCCAGGATCGAGATCAGGAAAGAGATCGGGATCAGGTTCGTTTGGAGGAACACCTGCTCATACAGGATGGTAAAGTTTTACAAATTCAAGACAGAGACCGGGTTCAGTTACGTGAGCAATTGGCATTACAAGACGGATCGATTGTCTATCCGGATGGAACCTACAGACATGCAAACGGTCTAAAACTTCAATTACAAAACGGTCAATGCCTGGATATGAAAGGTAATTTTTATGGTTCATCTGAGCAGTTCCGGCAGCAAATGCAATTACGCAATCAGGCAGAGAACCAATTGCATTATACGTTTATTGACGGCAAAGTACAAAGCATCCAAAATCAGGAGCAAAAGCAATTGCAACAGCGCCTGAACCTTGCCAATGGCGGTGTACTCCACCCAAATGGCAACTTGCAGCTAAGAGACCAGGAACAAAAACGGCTACGTGATGGCGAATGTGTTGACCCTGAGGGCAACCTGTACAATAACCGGGATCAATTTCGCCAGCACATGCAACTGCAGTTGCAAGCGCTTAACCAGGAGCATTTTATGTATCAGGATGGCCAAATGCACCAAATGCAGAACGGCAAACAGGAGCCGGTTAGGGAGCAATTAAAACTGCAAAGCGGACTGGTTGTAAACCCCAACGGAAGCTACAAGTTGCAAAACCAGGAACGTATGCAATTGCAGCAAGGTGAGTACCTCGATGCGGCGGGTAACTCTTATGCATCCCGGGAACAATTTCGACAGCAGGCGCTTGTACGGCTTCAGGCCATGAACCAGGCACACTTTGAAGCACATAATGGGCAACTGTATCATGTACAAAACCAAGTACGTGCCCGTGTGAATGAAACATTAAGTTTACCCAATGGCATGACTGTTAATCCGGATGCCAGCTACAGACTTCAAAACAGACAGCAGAACAGGCTATCTGATGGGGAATGTTTAGATGGCGAAGGAAACCAATTTCGTTCGCAGCAACAATACCACCAGCATATGCAAACTCGAATAACGGCTATGTCGGAGCCTCACTTCCAATTCCAAGATGGAAATGTGTACCGCTTTCAAAATCATATGCAGTATCAACTTCATGAGCCCTGGAAACTAGGGAATGGCGGTGTTATAAAACCGGATGGAAGTTATACACCCAAAAATGGTAAAAAGGAGATGCTAAAAAATGGTGAATACCTGGATATGGATGGCAAGCGATACGAAAACCGCGAGAGGTTCAAAGATAGAATGGAGCAACGTGTCCGGGATCGTATGGATCTGAGAGAGAGGGAAAAAAGGGAGCAAAGAGGAAAAGTAGGATCTGGTAAACGTATAGGTAATTAAAATTTACGCCATAGCCTGTTTTTGAACAGGCTATGGCACCTACCTTCTACAGCAATGAAATGGTTACTTTTTATATTCATAGTACTTTCGGGCACTTCTGGAATCACCTTTGCCCAATCCGTCACCCGAGCTAATGATACTACATCAACCGATTCGTATGTAAGGCTGGGGTTACGCTATAAAAGCGATTATTTCTACATGGGTAGAGCCGACTCTGCAAAAGCTCCGTATTTTGTACCAACTGTTGGGTATTACCATAAGTCAGGATTATTCATCAATGGAGGCATGTCTTACCTCGCTACTGACACCGAAGGGCGAATTGATCTATTTACAGTTACTGCAGGATATGACTATTTTGGCAAAAAACTGATGACTGGAATATCTATTAGCGAGTACTTCTTTAGTGACCAAAGTTATGCTGTCCAGGCTGAAATGAATACTTTCCTTTCTGCATATGCCGGATATGATTTCGAGGCCTTTATGCTGATTACTGATGCCAGTCTTGGTTTTAGCGAAAGTACAGACTTCTTTCTGGGGGCTGAATTGAGCAGGATGTTCTACATGGCACGCAACAAGCTCATCATTACCCCTTCCTTTTACACTAACTTGGGTACACAGCGTTATTACAACGAATACTACACTAAAAGGAGCATAACTACAGGCTCTGGGGGTAGTGGGAAAGGTCACGGATCAGGTTCAAATGGAGGATCTTCTTCAACAACAATGAATATTGAAATTTTGGAATATGAAAAATTTCAGATACTTGACTATGAATTAGGTATTCAGGCAACTTATAAGCTCAAACAACTCAGGTTTACACTTGCCGGCACTCTATTGTTTCCTGTTAACCCTTCTACTGTAGTTACAGACCAAGAGACATACGAAGAGGACCTGGAAACAGGGTTTCTATGGTCTGCTAGTATCAGATATCTGCTCAAGTAATAATCAAAATCCTCCCTATGACTGATCATAATCATCGACAAGAGATGTAACACTCTTTAAATTTATTATCAACAAACAATGCTATAATAAATGATCTAAAACAAAGCTAAAAATCATACTACAATGAAAACCAATGACCAACTTCAAAAAGATGTAATGGACGAGATCAGATGGGATCCTCAATTGCGTGATATCCATACAGAGATCGGGGTTTCCGCGAAGAATGGAGTGGTGACCCTTTCTGGTGTGGTGGATACTCTCAACAAAAAGGTAGCAGTAGAAAAAGCTGCGCAGCGCGTACACGGTGTAAAAGTGATAGCAAGTGATGTAGAAGTCAGGACTGACAACTTCAGCAAAAAAACAGATACCGAAATAGCCGAAGTAGTTAAAAACGCCCTTCGCTGGAACAGTGATGTTAATGAAGATAAAATAGAAGTAAAAGTTGACAAAGGCTGGGTAACTCTTGATGGCGAAGTAGAGTGGAAGTACCAAAAAACGATTGCTTATAACAGCATTGAAGGACTGTTGGGTATAAGAGGTATATCCAATAACATCAAAATTAAGCCAGCAGCCATTGATGTGTCGGATGTTAAAAGTAAAATAGCGGCGGCGTTCCACCGCAACGCCACCCTTGACTCACACGCTATTCGCTTGGAAGCCGCAGGAAACCGCATTACTTTACGGGGAACGGTTATGTCATATGCCGAAAGAGAAGAAGCGGAACGTGTGGCATGGTCTTCACCCGGCGTACTGGAGGTTAATAATCAAATAGAAATTGACACCGAAGTTTACGCATAACTACTGTTGTCATGTTACCGGAAGGTTCGGAAGGAAACTCCGGACCTTCTTGTTACTCCTCCCTATAACGGGAAAGTGTCCTGATACATCTCAGGAAATAAAAAGCTGGCAAATATCACCCGTAGCTACTTGTATAAGCCATAATAAACCTTTTCCTGTTGATTTAATATTTTTCACCCCTATGTAAAGCAATGGAAGATATAACCACTATAAAGGAACTACTGGCTTACTTTCTGCGGCTGATATATGTCACGGAAAAGGAGCTTAGTGAAACTTTGCCTAAAATAAAAGATGAGTTAACCGCACCAGACCTGAAGGAGTTTTTCGGCACGGAATCCGAGGGAAAACAGAAACAACAAATGAGGTTTGAAATGCTCCTAAGGCTTTTAAATGAGGACCCTTCTAGCACGAGTAGCAATGATATAGTAAAATACCTTGTATCTACCCAAAGGAAATTAAAGGAAAAGCATGGAAGCAGCGATACCGCCGATCATATAATAGTCACTCTTTATTATGCCTTGATCAATTATACGATCAATATTCATGAAGAGGCTATCAAGTGCTCAACATCATTGGGCTACGACATCATTACAAGAATGCTAAAAAGATCAATCCAAAAAGAGGGTAAACTTACAGAAAAGCTGCGAATTTTAGAAAAGTCACATGCACTTCCTGAGTCAGATGCCGCACTATACTAACAAGTCAATAGCCCCAAGGATAATCATAAAATTCAGAAACAGACAGGAGGCTACTCAAAGACTCGTCATAGCACTTGAAAAATATACTGCCCAGAGTGTACTTGTATTGGGCGTTCCACACGGAGAGGTGGTAACAGCTTACTACATCGCCAAGCATCTGAAAGCTGAACTTTCATTTGTTATCACCTGTGAGCTGAATTACCTCTTTGATCCCCAAACGGGCTTTTGGAGCTGCGGCTGAAGATGGAAGCTTATATAGCGATACAAACTCAGTAACTATGAGATCGACCGTGTAATAGAAGAACAAAAAGAAGAGATACAACATAGACTTGAAAAGCTACGAAAGTCAAAGCCCCTACCTGTAATGAAAGACAGAACTGTAATCATCGCTGATGACGGAATGGCTACAGAAGCAACCCTTTCTGCTACAATAGCTATGTGTAAAAAACAACATGCAAGTAAAATCGTGGTCACCACTCCTATTTTAGAAGAAAAGATGGTAAAAAATTGTGCTCGCTCGTAGATTATGTTATCATCCTTCATTCGCCATTAATTCACAAAGCAGTATTTCAAGCCATGATGAATTCCATAACTTTAGTGACGAACAGATATTGTACTACCTTGACCTTTGGAAAAAAGGATCACCCCACAATGCAATAGACCAACCTACTTTTGCCCACAAGTTTACTCCGGCACCTCTCCTCTCTCATTTCCATCGTGGTCATCCATTGGAAAAGCTTGTTCCGTGTCCTGGCTTAGCACCTTTCCTTCTTCATTGAAATTAAGCTCATGGATATAGCCATCTTTAGAAACTTCTACGGTATAAATCACCCCTTGTTCTCCCTTTCTTATCCTCTTTACATCAAATAAAAAGTCTTCTTTAAAATGATCATTAATGTAGGCTGATATCTTATACGGGAGCTTGTTATTTTTGTTATTCATGACTTTCATTACGTTTGTAGGTAGTACTGTTGAACATTTTCTCACAATAATCTGAAGCAATGTTGAGATAGTTTTCACACTTGCCCCTCCATTTTATTTCCTGATCACTATAAACCTTTTCCAATAAATGATGGATACACAACCAAGCACGAAGTAAAGCCCGCTTTGCCTTATAAAAATGTATCAGTTCTTCAGGAATATCATCCTTACTTTTCAACCGGTAAAAGTGTATAAATGTTTCGCCGGTTTCGGAAAACCCAAGTACTTCACACTCCAGGGTAAGGAAAGACAACTCCTCTGCTATATCCATCAATCTTAGATTCTCGTTAAATTCTATTCTATCTATCATTAGCGGTTCTGGGAAAAGACAAATATGTTCGGGCCTCAGATCTCCATGGCACTCTTTGACCCTACCTTCACTCACACGTAGGTCAAACAAAAACGAAAAGTGCATCAGGAAACGAAGCAGATCAATGCCAATGCCCATGATCTGAGGCTTATAAAGACCAAATTCCTGGCTAAGAAGATTATTGATATCTATTTCAACCTTTTCTTTGATCATTTCTCTATACTGATGCCCACTCATACACACAGGAGAGGTACTTAAGTAAAAATTCGTAAGCTTTTCGGCTGCCTTTTGTATCCAAGGCATTGGGACCCTGCCATTGTTCAGCAAGTTATCAAGCATATACTCATCCGGTAATCTTCTCATTTTTACTAACCAATCCACCAGCACACCCTTGCTGCCTAAACTCAAATGTTCACCATCAAACCGCATTGCAACAACCCCGAGATATACATCTGGTGCCAACACCTTGTTGACCCTAACCTCTTCCCTACAGTACTTGTGACGAGCCTCTAGCGTACTAAAATTCAGAAAATCATAGCAAACCGGCTTTTTTAATTTATATACATGGTCATCTGTTAGGAATACAAATGACATATGAGTTTCACGCACCAGGACCTCCTGCGTATGAGCATAACTCTCAGGTCTACTCAAAAACCTGACTTTGTCCATTAATAAAACAGTTTGTTCCGCCATTAAACCTGTATGAGCCGTAATTAAAACCATTCAGCGTTCACCAATGATACCAGCGAACCACCCGAGCCTAATTTCTTTACTACTTCCGCCAAAAAGGGTGTAGAGTCCAGTATCTCCAGCTTTCCACCAGTCAGTTCTTCGTTAAGACTACAGCTGATCATACTGTTGGTAACAACTACCTTATCCAAAGACTCCTCCTTGAAAACAGCCAGCCCATTTTCAGCAAAAGCACCATGGGTAGCCAAAGCATGTACTTGCTTTGCTCCTGACATTTTGCACGCCCTTGCTGCCCTAGCCATTGTTGTACCACTACTGATAAGATCATCTAGTATCACCACAAACTTGTCCTGTACATCACCTACTATAGTCTCACCTTTGACTATTCCCTGGCTCCTCTGTTTTTCCATAAAGGCAAAGCCAACATCTGAAGAAAGGGCCTGCACTAGTTTGTCCCTGAAACGTTCTGCCCGCTTTACTCCGCCAATATCCGGTGACATAACTACTACTTCAGCACCCTTTGGTACTTCCCGCAGGCAATAGTTAATAAACAAATGATGAGCCTCAAGATGCTCTGCCATACACCTGAATGCGTTTTGATAGGCCTGTAGGTTATGTACATCCATGGCAACAACGCAATCAGTCCCAACGGCCTCAAAGAGTGTGGCAACATAACGTAATGTTACAGGATCTCGAGGCTTTGTCCTACGGTCCTTTCTCGAATAGCACATGTAAGGAACAATAGCAGTCACGCTTCTGGCCCCTGCATCTTTGAGGGTAGCAATGAAAAATAAAAGTTTACAAAGTTTATCGTTTACGCTCTGCTCCTGATCACTCGCCAAAGTATGGATTACAAACACATCCTCATTTCGCACGCTTACCATAGGACGTATTTTATGTTCTCCATCTTCAAAATTGCGTTCTTCCAGCCAATCAAGGGGTCGGTTCAGATGCCTTGCTATTTCCTTTCCTAAAACATCGGTGGGGTGAAGCGCAAACAATCGCATAGGGTCAAATTTTATATTACAAAGTAAAGCATGTCCATGTTATACTGTTATAACATGGATCATCTAAATACATGATTTTAGTTGCTCATAAAGTAGTGAAGCAGGTTTTGTTCATTTTTATGAATGAATAAAATCACTGAATAGTTACGCTGAATTTGCTCACCCAATGAATGCTCACTATAGGTCTATTTGATCTTAATTCAGTTGGATGTTAAACTATAGTGAGAGCTTCTCAACAGCAAACCTTTACCAAACTTTTAGAAGTTTAGTAAAGTCGTCGGAAGTTCTTTGAAACCCACAACTGAAAATCGCACTTTCTTAAGGAACTATAATTTCCTCTTTTAACTTGCACTACCTCCTAAGAGAAGAGTCCCAACTTGGACGATAATACCCAGGCATTTTGATAACATATACTTATTTGTACCGCCCCTCAATCAGTACTGTTTGACCTGGCGATGAGAATAAGATTGCATAAAAAAGGCGGAACTTAATCCGCCTTTTCGGATAACATAGTTTAGTACCTTTTGAAGTAGTTATTCTATGTTACCTGCATAACCAAAACCTTCGATTAAGCGATTGCTGTAACTACAATCATCGGACGGAATAGTTTAATGCCTATTGCAGCAATTATATCTACTATCCTGTTTACCTCAATCAGTGAGACTTTGACTATGTTTATGATTCAAAATACTACTATACAGTCGGTTTTGCAGTAACAAAAATCATCAACTTGCAAGACCTTCATCATGTCTGACAGCCGAAAAAAAACAGCCCGATATCGCATGATAAAAATCACTCTTTACCCATTCCATTATCATTATTTAAAGCATACATAAAAGGTAATATTACCTTATAAATCACATAAGTTATGGAAAAAATATTCGAAGATAAAGTGGCCTTAGTTACCGGAGGGGCTTTTGGTATTGGTAGAGCAACCGCAATAGCATTTGCTCAGCGAGGCGCCAAAGTGGTGGTTGCCGACTGGGTTGAGGACAACGAAACTATAGATGCTATAAAAAAGGATGGCGGTACGGCAATTTTCGTCAAATGCAATGTTTCTGACACCGGAGATGTTGCCTCTATGGTCCATAAAGCCGTAGAACAATTTGGAAGTCTGGACTTTGCCGTCAATAATGCAGGTATTGAAGGCGATACTGCCCCAGTACATGAATGCAGCGAAAAAAACTGGGAGAAAGTATTGGGCGTCAACCTGAAAGGAGTATGGCTTTGTATGAAACATGAAATCCCCATTATGCTAAACCAAGGTAAAGGTTCAATCGTTAACCTAGCCTCCATTGCTGGGTTAGTAGGCTTTCCTGGACTACCCGCTTATGTAGCCAGCAAACATGCTGTGATAGGACTCACAAAAACTGCCGCTTTGGAAAATGCTAAACTTGGCTTACGGATCAACGCAGTTTGCCCGGGTGTGATCAAAACACCAATGGTAGATCGGGTAACAGGGAAAGATAAGACCGTAGAAAAGGCCTATGAGGATATGGAACCGGTCGGACGCATGGGACGACCTGAAGAAGTGGCGGAAGCTATTGTATGGCTCTGCTCAGACGCCGCCTCATTTGTTACCGGAGAATCTATGGCTGTAGATGGTGGCTGGATAGCAAAATAGCTTGTACCGGCATCTACTAATGGGTTTATACCTGCAGAAAAACGGCCGATGAATTCCAGGGTATTAGGACTTATATCAGATTCCTTCATCCTTCTTAATGAAAAAGCTTCTAAAGTGTTTATCTTTCCGCTGCTTGATCGCTGACAGTTCAATAGCTCGTGATTCGTAGTTTTCCAGTTGCTGGTTTCCATTACGAGAAGTATTGACCTTGGCAAGAACCAGAAAACCCAAAATGAAAAACTTCTCCATAACAGGTACTTATACAGACCTTTACCAGTTAACGATGGCGCAGGTGTATTACCTGACAGGAAAAAATGACCAGAAAGCCGTATTTGATTATTTCTATAGAAGACATCCTTTTGACGGAGGTTTTACGATTTTTGCAGGGCTAGGTACTCTTTTGGAAGTTCTTCAGGATATTCACTTCACCCAGGACGACATAGAATACCTGAAACAGAATGGCCTTAATGCTGACTTCACCGACAGCCTGAAAGATTTCAAATTCACCGGTACTATTCACGCAGTAAAAGAAGGTGAGGTCATCTTCCCAAATGAACCTGTACTACGTTTGGAAGGTACTATTATAGAAGCTCAAATAGTAGAAACACTCCTACTGAATATTCTTAATTTCCAATCGCTAATTGCCACAAAGGCCGCACGCATTAGATCCGTGTCAGGTGACAAAGTACTCAGTGACTTCGGGTTACGCCGGGCTCAGGGCACTGGAGGGTATTATGCATCAAGAGCTGCTTTTATTGGAGGTTTTAACTCCACAAGCAACGTAAAAGCTGCCATGGACTTCGGTATTCCTGCAGTTGGTACTATGGCACATGCTTTTATTCAAAGCTATGATGACGAACTCACCGCATTCCGCGATTTTGCCATCCACAGACCCGATAACTGCATTTTACTGGTTGACACTTACGACACTTTAAAATCAGGAGTACCCAATGCCATTAAAGTGGCCCGGGAAATGAAGGAACGAGGACAAAACCTTCTGGCAGTACGATTGGATAGTGGTGATTTGTCCTACTTATCGAAGAAGGTTAGAAAAATGCTTGATGATGCGGGCTTTCATGAAGTCAAGATCACCGCCTCAAACCAACTCGATGAATGGGTAATTAAAAGTCTTGAAGATCAGGGCGCACCTATTGACATCTTTGGTATAGGCACCAGCCTGGTTACCGGCGCACCAGATGCAGCCCTGGATGGTGTTTACAAGCTTTCCTTCTCCGGAGGAAAACCAAGGATAAAACTATCTGAAAACCTGAAAAAGCTCACATTACCGGATATGAAACAAGTACATAGAGTCATGAATGATGATGGTAACTTTTTCGGAGCTGATGTTATTATCAAAGCTGATGAACAAGCCCCTGACATAATGTTCCATCCTTCAGAGCCGGATAAATCCTTAAGCCTAAAAGGCATGAAGCAGGAGGCTTTGCTACATAAAGTTTTGGAAAATGGAAAGTTAATAGCTACAAGTCCATCCCTCCTTGAAGTAGCAACTTACTGCCAGAAGCGGCTGGGCCAACTACCAGATGAACACAAACGTTTTTACAATCCCCATGTTTATAAAGTAGGTATCAGCGACACCCTCTTAAAAGAAAGAAACGAATTAAGAAGCCAATATAAAAAATAACCCGATGAATGCATTGATGATTGTTGATATCCAAAATGATTTTACACCCGAAGGAAGCCTGGCAGTACCTCACGGAGATGAAATTATTCCAATAGTAAATGAACTTCAGAAATCATTTGAACTGGTAATAGCTACACAGGATTGGCATCCGCGAAACCATAAAAGCTTTGCCAGCAACCACCAAGAAAGAACCCCTTTTGAAACCACAATGCTTCAAGGGCTAGAGCAGATCCTATGGCCTGACCACTGCGTTCAGGGAAGTTCCGGAGCCAAGTTTCATGCCTCTCTCCACATGGAAAAAATTGAGGCCATTTTCAGGAAAGGTATGAATCCTGAAATAGACAGCTACAGTGGCTTTTACGACAATGGTCATAAAAAATCAACGGGTCTTTCCGGCTACCTTAAGGAAAGAAAAGTCAAAAACGTCTACATCTGTGGGCTTGCCGCAGATTTCTGCGTTTTCTATACTGCCAAGGACGCCTTGAGAGAGGGTTTTGGCACTTATGTGATTGAAGATGCTACAAGAGCTATAGATCAGAATGGCTTCTTAAAGGCAAAATATGAAATCAAAGCTTTGGGAGGGAAAACCATAAAGAGCAAAGACATACTTGGACCAATGTAAGGGTTCTCACCATCCCTCCACCCTATTCAGTAACTTTCATTTTGTTTCAGACAACTTTGCATGCCTACCATTCTTAATAATTTACTTATTTCCTAATAAGGCATGTAGCATGTCATGGGTACTTTTAAAGTTAACTTGGTCATAAATTCCAGAAAGAGTATCAACCTCTTCCATTTCCTGGTTAAGTCAACCTGTTTTGACTTCAATGCATTCGGCAGTTAAAATGGAAACTGCGAAGTTTTAATAAGATTTCATTTTAGCATCAACTAGAGAAGCGTGCAATATAGTGGAGTCAAAGGCACTAATACAGCAATAAAAGCAGCCACACATAGTGATTTAGACATAGATTATGAAGTTATAGTTTTGAGTAAGTCCCTCCAGTACTTTATCTGGAAACGCCTATCAGCAAATGTTATAAGCGCTTCTTATAACCCATTACACCTTTGGAACCCACTTGGTAGCCAGTGCTACCTGACCACGATGATTAGGTGCATGCTCGCAAACACGAAACCCGATATTTAATGGTTACTTCTCAGACTACATAGAACCAATGGCCATCAACCACTCATCACCCTTCTTTTAGAGTTCTTCAAGTGTCTTCTCTCTAACTTTGGTTATTACATCGATGTACATTTATAGATTAACGTTGAAATAATTTAAAAAAAAGTAACACATCACCGCTCCACAATAATATTTAAAAGGGAATCATTGGCTTCTCCTTTATGTTTACGAATTTCGTAGCCAAATTTACACTCTGTGAAGACATCCATTTTATTAATAACCCCCCCTTTTACCCAGATTAACACGCCATACCCGGCTACTGCGTATATTAAAGGTTTTCTAAATACCCAGGGCATCACCTCTCATCAATCAGATCTGGGTATGGAAGTAGTACTCGAAATGTTTTCTAAGGAGGGCTTGAAGTCGATATTTAGCAGCATCCGGCCAAGTGGGGACTATTCTGATAATGCACTCAGAATGATTAGTCTGCAAACAGAGTATATAAGTACAATTGTCCCGGTGATCCGTTTTTTACAACATAAAAACCCAACACTGGCTTACAACATCTGCGAAGGGGGTTTTCTGCCTGAAGCCGGCCGTTTTGATCAATTGAACGATATGGAATGGGCCTTTGGCGCCCTGGGCATACAGGATAAAGCTCGACACCTGGCCACACTTTACCTTGAGGATCTTGCCGATCTCATTA
Organism: Fulvivirga marina; assembly: GCF_016775155.1. Lineage (GTDB taxonomy): Bacteria > Bacteroidota > Bacteroidia > Cytophagales > Cyclobacteriaceae > Fulvivirga > Fulvivirga marina. Next base: position 29,382 of record NZ_JAEUGD010000065.1, read on the forward strand.
AGGAAACCGTAGACCCTCATTTTGGTTTTAGCCGATATGCCGAACGACTCGGGAGATCTGCAACTTCCTTTGATACTTTAGAAGAAACATTAACTGAGGAGCCAAGCTTTGTTGACAAGGTATCGACAGATCTTCTGCAAAAGAAGATCGAAAGCCTTCAACCATCTATGGTCTGCTTATCCATCCCCTTTCCCGGAAACCTGTATGGAGGACTGCGCTGTGGTAAGTTCATAAAAGAGAATTACCCCGACATCAAAGTGGTGATGGGTGGAGGGTTTCCTAATACTGAATTACGCTCATTAACGGATTCTCGTGTATTCAATTATGTGGATTATATTACCTTAGATGACGGAGAAAGGCCTTTACTCAACCTGCTCGAATATATAGACGGAAAAAGAGATGCCGAGGAACTTAAACGTACATTCTTACTTCAAAATAGTACGGTAAATTATATCAATGGAGGAAAAGAAGGTGACATTCCTTTCAACAAAACCGGTACCCCTGACTACACTGACCTGCCATTAGACCTTTATCTATCTGTAATTGAAATGGTTAATCCCATGCATCGGCTATGGAGCGACGGACGCTGGAATAAGCTTACTATGGCTCATGGATGCTACTGGAAGAAGTGTTCTTTTTGTGATATCTCATTAGACTATATCAATAATTACGTACCGATTAATGCCGCACTTCTATGTGACAGAATGGAAGAAATGATTGAAGCTACTGGCGAAACAGGCTTTCACTTCGTGGATGAGGCAGCTCCACCCGCATTGATGAAAGAAATGGCATTAGAAATACTCAAGAGAAACCTTAAGCTCACTTGGTGGGCCAATATCAGGTTTGAGAAAAGTTTTACGGCTGATCTGTGCAAACTGTTGAAAGCGTCTGGTTGCATAGCTGTTTCCGGAGGACTTGAAGTTGCCTCGGATCGCCTGCTCATGTTAATGAAAAAGGGAGTCACAGTATCACAGGTTGCACAGGTTACAGAGAATTTCACAGCTTCGGGTATCATGGTACATGCTTATCTGATGTACGGCTTTCCCACCCAAACTGCACAGGAGACCATAGACTCTTTAGAAATGGTCAGACAGCTATTCTTCAATGGTGTCATACAGTCTGGTTTCTGGCATTTGTTCGCTATGACAGCCCATAGCCCCGTAGGCCTTGAACCCAATACTTTTGGAGTGGTCAAGGTTGGCCCTGAAACGGGAGCATTTGCAAACAATGACCTTATTCATAATGACCCCTCGGGATGTGACCATGAGCAATTTGGCCATGGACTCAGCAAAGCCCTTTACAACTATATGCATGGAGTTGGGTTTGAAATGCCCCTCCAAGATTGGTTCGATTTTAAAGTTCCTCGTACTACTATACCCTATAACTTTATTGAAAGGGCCATAGACAGCCAAAACAGAAAACCATTAAAAGAAAAAGCCATACTAGTATGGCTGGGTAATGCACCAACTCTTGAAATCTACAAGAAAAAGAAAAAAGGAAAGTCTTTTAAAGCGGCTAAGCTGCACTTTCACAACAAGAGCAATTCATTAATCATCCATACCTCATTGGAGTCAGGAAAATGGCTACAAAAGGCTCTACAGGCATGGATACCTTCATCTGCAATGAGCAGGACATTGGCTGAAACCAAGGTTGCCTATCAAAAGGAAACAGGAGCTGATTTTAACACGATAATACAGAGCCAGGCATGGAAAGAACTGAGAAAAGAAGGGCTGTTACTGATTTAAACAGGTTGGCTTAAAGGTTGTGTGTATAAACCATTTAATTCCTTAAGTATCGATAGCAATACCTGACTCATAAAAAGACCCATTTTTACGCTTTCTCTGATCTTTTGTCATAACCTCAATTTGATCACTGTTTTTTCGCTTCCAGTGTCCATATATAAAGTATGGACCTAAAAAAAGTAAAGGATCAGTCCTATTGTAATTTGATTTTAATATTGATCCATGTGTAAAAATGGCTTCAACGGAATTAGGCAATTTAGATAATAGCTCTTGCTCAATAAAACCCAGGTAATTATTGCTATAGCAGGAAATGTACTTACCATCCAGTTGCCTTAAAAACTTTGCGTACTTTCCTTCTGACAACTCATTTCTCGTCCAGATAAAGAGCTGAACGATGAACATTAGAGGTAATGAAATTATGATAAGAACCCCTTGCTCCATTAATAAGAATACACTCTTTACCGATTCAACTACTCTTCTCATTTGTGACTCAAACAGAAGTTCTCCGAACTTCTGTTACTTAGTTTAGATAATTAAACTAGCCCCAACAAACCACACCAGATCAATGGAAATCAAGTTATAACGGGCTCAGAAACTCACAACTTCCTTCGGTAAAAGTAGCGGTTTGTTGGGCATAGGTTAACATCACGCAATAAAATGAATGAAACAATTTGGTGTCAACCATTAGTTCTTTTTCTTTATATATTGTATATTTTGCAAAATGCCTTATCAAGGGCTATGATTTAATAGTTAAAATAAAAAAGATGATGGTCCAGTACATCAATTCTGACGCCCCATATATATCACCAGAGTTTGACGACTGAACCATTCATCTGTTCTCACAGACTTCCCGATCACGGGATTGAGAAACTTGCAATCAACACTACTCGAAATTAATCCGACTCTCTACCCTTGAGGGTCTAGCCTTTCTTTTAATCCTAAACCATAAACTCAAACGTCTTCACTTTCCTCAACTAAAAACACAAGTATTAATACCTGAACAACACTTATGTATGAAGACTGTTTGTGTTATGTCTTGTGCAAAGGTAGCAACCAAAAAAACACTCAAACAAGGGTAAAAACCAATTGTCTACCTATTTGTCAACCTATTATTAAGTATATTGTCCTCTGAAGTGGAAAAAAATTCAGACAAAAATTGAAACACAAACAGTATTGGTTATTTATGATAAAATCGGCTGGTAAGCTTATAACCTCTAAGGTTGTAAATCTTAAATTCCCTGGCTATTGACAAAAAATGGTTGGATTCTTTTGAAATTAAAATATGAAAAATGATTGTCTCCCAACGAAGAAGATTGTAAACAGCTAATTTTTGTTCCATTGTGGATTAAATAGATATCCCCTTAACCAACATTTTAGTATTAAAAATATCAACCTTAAAAGTTATATACTTTTATCTTACGGCTCTTCGGAACACATTTTAATACTCAACGGACTCGGTACATTTTGCATACATACCTATATCACAACAATATTAAAGTAAAAGAATCTCCTTTTAAGTAGCTCGGCATATGAGAACATGAAAACACTTCCATTTTACCCCTTCTCCATTTTCTTCAACAGGCCGTGTTTATACAAATAATCTATGGATTGATAATAGGAAATGATTTCTGTCAACTGTTTTCTGTTTTCAGGCTGTAGGATAAGCCTATTAGTTGCTTTGTCCCATAGATAAAAATTATGCTGCTTTTGATCACCAAGCACGGTTAATGTATCCCCTTTCAATAAGCCAAGCTTTCTATAGTTTCCAATGAAGGCTCGCTGGTCATCCTTATCGAAAGTATTCACATCTCGGCCATAGAAAAATGTTTCGTAGTTCCAGTTTAAATAGCCGAACAGTGTAGGAAAAAGGTCAATCTGGGAACACTGAACACTGAGTTGGTGGGGCTCATGGCCCGGCATATTATAAATAATGGCCGGGATCCGGTATTTGCTAACATTAAGTTCCCATTTACCTGCACTACTAGCACAATGATCTGCCATAATTACAAATACTGTATTTTTAAACCACGGTTTTTGCCTTGCTTCATTCAGAAAGCTCCTGATGGCATAATCGGTATACTTTACGGCTCCGTTCCTTCCGCTACCAGAAGGAATATCAATTTTCCCTTCAGGGTAAGTATACGGGCGGTGATTGGAAGTAGTCATAATAAAGTTAAAAAAAGGTTTACCAGTAGAGAAACTTTTATCAGCCTCTTTAATTACTCGACTATAGACATCTTCATCACAAACTCCCCAGGCATTTTCGAAGGTCACCTCATCATCCTCTATATTGCTGCGTTTGGTATCGAAAGAGTCGCCAAGCAGGTAGCCTCGGCCACGATCAACAATATTAAAACCATTCCCTCCAAAAAAACTGTTCATGTTATCGAAGTATCCATCTCCACCGTAGAAAAATGTACGTGAGTAACCTTTTTGCTCGAACACCTCACCAATATTATGAAGCCCATGATTTTCGATCCGCTTTACAATGCTGCGGCCTGGAGATGGGGGCACCGACAAGGTTATGGCTTCCATGCCTCGTACGGTTCTGGTACCAGTAGCATAGATATTTTCAAAGTAAACACTGTTTTCGAGTAGTGTATCAAGGGTTGGCGTAATGTGGCTAGTATTACCAAAATGGGTTAAAAACTCAGCGCTAAGGCTTTCTATGCAGATAAAAATCACATTAGGCCTCACTTCTATACTGTCGTGCGTTACGGTCCGTTTAATATCAAACAAATCTTTAGAAGAAAGTTTCTCCTGCTGGGAAGTTAAGTGTGACCTGAGCGTGGCAAAAGTAGTTTTCAGGTTTTGTGTGTCATAAAAATCCGTATAACTCAACTCATTGTTCCTAAAAGCAGCAAAAACAGAATAGATACCCGCTTTAGAAAGTTCATTTTCATAGCGATTATCCGACCACTCGGCATCATTATTTTGTACAAATGCTACGTAAGAAACCGGCACCATCAAAACTAAAATCAGACCAGCCTTTTGTAGCCGAGATAGCGTGCCCTCAAAAGTATATTTAAAAATGAACCTCTTGGAAAGGATGTAAAATAGAACCGCATCAACCGACAATATGATGGCAAACAATAAAGGTATAGGATAAGATTCATTGATGTTTGCAATCACTTCATTAGTATACACCAGATAATCTACTGCAATAAAATTAAAACGATTTTGAAATTCACCCCAAAAGGTAAATTCTGCAAAAAAAGAAAAAGTGATAATGATGGTAGTAATGGCATAATAAAAATAGGTAACCAACCGGTCTCCTCGGCTACCGCTCCACCTGTCGGGCAAAAACATGAGGTAAAATATATACGGTATACTGAAAAATGAAATTACACCCAGGTCATAAAAAGAGCCCGTGAAGAAAACCCTGACTAAGTGAGTAATTGAAAGTTCAATTTCGCTAAATGACCAGACATATAGAGATAGCCTGACGATGGCCGAAATGATGGTGAATTGTAAAAAAATTGCTTTTAAAAGGCTAAGTCTTCTGTTGTTCAGTGTTTTTAATACCGTTGTTCGTACCATGTGATAATCTCATTAACTTGAGGGTGGTATGGGGATTTGTCATTAGTATGGGGCTTTGTTATCAGACTATCACGCAAGCTAGAATGAAAAGGATGGTTGATGCTGAAATATTATTGGAATATTTTGCTGGTTCTTAATACATTACGGCCATTGGGTATTACAATATATAAGAGTAGTAATAATTATGAATTAATACCTAAACCTGGCACTGTATTTACGGAATGCTCCACTTTCAGTCAGATTCTATTAATTTGCTAACTTCTCTATAATATTCCAGCTGTAAACTCACATACCTTCGGCGATTAGACCATTTTTCCATATCACAAACAAGCTGGCAGCGTGTATAACTGATAGATGTAAATATTCCACCTGTTTCGGTCTGACAGTTTTTTAACTGTTCAAGACACAACATAAGCGCTTTGCTTACGCATACATTTTTTGATCTGCTTTTGCGTATAACCAAGTAACAGAAAGGCTTGAATCATATCTTGGGTCAGTTGATCATATTGATACGCATGATGCATAATGTCTCTTGTATTGGTAAAGAGGGTTTGCTGCCCATTTTTAAGATCTTTGTAGACATCATACATATCATTAGTCAATTGTATGAGGTAGCCAAACTGCAGTATGCCCTGCCCTCTTGCTCTCTTTCTACCAAGGGATTAAAGCATCAATCTGAACAAAACCGTCCAGATACTGCCCTTTTCATAGGTGATTTCATGCAACTCTTCATCAGTCAGCGGCTTTTCTTCAAGTTGCAGTAAACGGTGATCCTGAGCTATTAGTGCCTGTCCCAAGGTTTCATAAAACAGTTTCTTATTACTATTATCTCTAATTTGGTCAAATAAATACTTTGGGAGCAACATATCGACAGCATTGTCTCCTTTATAGTTGTTGAGTTGTTCTAGTATTTCAATTGAAGAAAGCTTCAGGATACCAGTCAAATCATCAAGCAAAGCGGTTAGTACACTGAGATAAAGTGTATTTTTCACCTCCGTTTTACTTAATTTTTCACCTCTCAACGTAGCAAAGCAAGAGTTCACATAAATGCCCAAAATTGTATATGTTGCAATTCTCTTCTTCTGATCGCCCGTAAGTTGCTGGCCATATTCAGTCAACAAGTCATTCAACTGCTTTACTAGTTTGTTAAAATACCACCTTCGTAAAAAATATAGCTCATACAGTAGCTTAACATGTACAGATAATACTTGAATATAGTTAATCATGCAGTAGCAATAATAGGGTTGGTGAACTTAGTTTAAGATGGCGAGTGTTGCAAAGTTTGAAAGTTATAATGTGTTGCTGAGGCTAAGATTATGAGTTGCAACATTTTTAAAATAAAATCCATGAAAAAAGTCATAATATTTTAACTTATTTCCTCAGCTTTGCGTTATCAAAAACAAGAAGTGCGCAACTTGCCTGATATCCGAATCTTGTATTTATAATATAAATTTGTTCAGGCTATTTTTTTGATGCATCCCGAATATGAGAATGATTTTTAAACCCTTTTCGGCCTGTTTTTAGTATGTTCATAGACATTCTTTTTACAATTTTGTTTAGCGTTTCTCCTTTGGGTGAAGCACGTGTAGGCATTCCTTACGGCATCTTAAATGGAGTACCTCCAGTATTGGCATTTCTGTCAGGACTTGCCGCTAACCTGTTGGTTTTTCCTATCATGCATACCATTGTAAAAGCTTTCGACCAAAGAATGTGGAAATACTCTCTGTATAAAAAGCAAAGTGTTCGGCTTTCTCGACGTGCCAAAAACATAGTGGGTAGCAGCATTGAAAAGTATGGATTTTGGGGGCTGATGATCTTTGTCATGATACCTTTACCTGTTACTGGTGCCTATATGGGGTCAATTGCTGCCATACTTTTCAAAATACCTCCCAAAAGAGCATTTTCTGCCATCAGTCTTGGTGTCATCATCTCTTGCTCTATCGTAACTTTGGGGGCTTATTTCGGCAATCTGGGTATTCAGTTGATCTGATTAATATTTTAGGATCAGCTAACATCACAAGTAAATATAAACAATACCCCCAACCTAACCTGCAACCATTAAAACCTTAGCTCCATTCACATGTTTATGCTTCAGGTCCAGCAAAGCTTCGTTGGCTTTTCCAAATGCATATATTTCCACTTTGGGTTTAATGGGTATTTTAGCTGCCAACTTGAGGAATTCCTCAATATCGGCCCGTGTAATGTTAGCAACAGACTTTATTTCTTTCTCCATCCATAAATGGTCCTCATAGCTAATGTCCAGTAAAGCTTTTTGATCATAAGGTTCTTTGCGAATGGCATTGATCACTAACCGACCTCCTGGCTTAAGATATAACAAAGACCCGATGATCGTATTCCAAACAGGAGTAGTATCTATAATCGCATTGGCCTTATGCAGCGGTATATCCTTAATATCACCAGCCCACCGTGCTCCAAGTGAAAGAGCAAACTGTTGCTGTTCCTTACTCCTGGCAAACACGAATATCTCTGAGTTTGGGTAAAGATATTTTGTCATTTTCAGCACTAAATGTCCTGAAGCACCAAAACCGGTAAGTCCTAAGGTCTGCCCATCAGATAACTGGGCAAGGCACAACGACCTGTAACCAATAGCCCCGGCGCATAGCAACGGTGCGGCCTCTGTATCGGATATGCTTTCCGGTATTTTATAGGCAAAAAACTGATTAACAGTCATATATTCTGCATATCCTCCGTTAAAATCACGTCCGGTTGCCTTGAAACGAGAACAAAGGTTCTCCTGCTCGGTCAAGCAGTACTCACATTGCCCACAAGCTGAGAATATCCACGCAACCCCTACCCTATCTCCTTTTTTGTGTCGAGTAACATTGAGGCCGGACTCCATCACCACTCCCACAACCTGATGGCCAGGAATGATGGGATAGCTATTGGGCTTGATCCGGCCCTCAATTTCATCAAGTTCCGTATGACATATTCCGCAACACAGTACCTTGATCAGCACCTCTCCTTCCTTAGGGCTGGGTATGGGAAGTTCGCCTGCTGCTAGTGGCTGGGTAATTTTGGAAAGGTCTGATACCTCATTGAGTAACCATGCTTTCATCGTCAACGAAGCCATGCTGCAAGCTTAAGAGGCTGCTGTCTTGTTCTTCTTAGGTTTGACCAAATCATTCTGCGCAAACTTAAACTTGGCAGTGATGGTATGCATGAGCTCATCAAATTTCTTATCGATTTTCTTATTCACATCTTTAGCGAAGTCCTCGCCTTTACCCAAAAGAATTTTTCTTGTATCAGAACCCTTTTCAGGCGCAAGTAATATCCCAATTACAGCTCCTGCGGCAATCCCTGCCATTACACCTAATATCGCTTTTCCTGTGTCCATAGCTTTAATTTTTTATATTCTAAAGATAAGTTATAGGCTTAATCAGTAATTGTCGATGACCCACGTCATCACGATCATGAAATTTTATCCGATAAGTTAAATTTTCATTATACTAGTAATCTAGCCTCCCATATAGCTATACATCAGATCAATATATTTTTCCACTTCTCTGACATGTTTTTGAACCTCTTGTACATCATTGCTTTGGTCAATGCTCAAAGTATGTACCTTGGCACGCACATTAGCTCTCAGACTTTTGAAGTAATTAAGTAATGAATAATCTTCTTCAACCTCAAAACACGGAAAATTGTCGCTGTAGGTATTTAAAAATATTTCTGCCAATTGGGGTTGATAAAAGGCCTCCATATCCATGCACATAAAAGCCACTTCATACAATACATCAATTTGCCTATACTGATCATTAAACTCTATACAGTCAAAAATCACTGGCTTATCATCAAGAAACACATTACCACTGTGTAAATCTCCATGCACATCCCTCACAAACCCTCTCTCAATTCGCTCCTGAAATCTATTTGCATGCTTTCTTAAGAAGCCATCACTCCAAGTAATAACCTCCTCAATTTTTTTTGCATAGTGTAAACCAACCTGCTTTTGCACTATTCTTTTACAGGTATCTATGTCATTAAACAGAGCAATGGCTGTTGCTAACATAAAGGGCGCATAAACTTTATCAGCTTTTTGATGAAAAGCAGCCACCTGTAGGGCGAGTAGCTGAATATCTTCTGCATTGACTTTATTTTGCCTGAGCATGTTATCCATCCGCATGTTAGTAGGAAGTCTTCTCATCATTACAGCGTAATCTACTACCAGTCCCTCTCCGTCGCCTAAAAGCCATGAATCTGCCATATGGCGAACAGGTACTACAGACTCATAAATATCTGTATAACGACTATTGAGTATTACCTCCTTTTCGCAGAATATTTTGCGAAACTTCAGGGTAGAGAAATCAAGAAATGAGAGTTTTACGGGCTTTTTAAGCTTGAAAGCATATTTCTTAGTCAATATCACCCATGAAATGTGCGTCTCCTCAATTTCTCCGTATAAAGGCTCTCCATTGTATGATCCATTATCGGCTAGTGATCTAACCTCTTTTTCATTCATGCCATTTGCTTTCGAGGTAGTTAACAGCCCTGTTCAGCATAGTGTTTATATTGTCATCCGTTGACTCCAGTTCAAGGTGTGGAAATGTAAATGCTTCAAATTCTGCCTTTACCCGCTCATATACAGCAAAGTCAGCTTCGCTATTTTTCCTTGGTAAACTTAATCGCTTTTTAATCAGCCCCTCATCAGCATAAACCACTATCATATGGATGACAGATGTATATTTCCGGGCTAGTGCAATAAAAATGTTACGGGTAGACTGCAGATAAAAAGTAGCGTCAACTACTACCGCCCTACCTTTCCTAAGTGAGTTTTCAGCCAGGGAAACCATTTTTCTATATACCTCCAGCTTATCCTGTAAATTATACTTTCCCATAGCCCCTAATCTTTTCCTTACCTGATCACTATTCACATAATCAGCATCTATTCTTGATGCCAGTTGCTCCGCTAAATAGCTTTTCCCACTCCCCGGTAGGCCTGTAATCAGTACTATCATGATAATATTCCGTTATTGCCCTAATAAATGTTTTGCCTTTTCAGATTCCATGACATGCTCTGTATGTGCAAACACTTGCTTTTTAACTTCTCTAAATCGTTTCAGAAAATCAATGGTATCCACTTCCAGCTTCGCATGTGTCTCCTCATAATACTTCTCTGCTGATGCACTCTTTAGTTCTTCGGAAAGCTGTTTAAGATGATCATCCACACGCTGTTCCAATGCAAGCCGGTCCTTCTCAATATGGATTAGCTTATCGGCCAATTGCTTGGTTTTATCCATATTTTCACGCTCAATAAAATGAGAGAAATATTTATCGACCAGGCTTCTTAAAAACTGTAATTCATCTTTAAAAAATTGTAAATCTGACTTCCAGTATTCACTAATCGGGTATAATGTTTCAATAGCCATTTTTCCGGCATCATTTGCCTGCCCGCTGTTTTGATGCTGTATATCCATAACTCTTTTTTTATCGAATTTTTAACTCCAACCTTTTACCTTTACCTGTGTCTTCCTTAGTAAAGGTGCTATTATTCAACAAAAAAGTTTATGACGCTAATAGAGGTAAATCTATGATTTATGTCATTTCTATATTCATTCACCTCTTGCTAATATGATGAAGGTTTTAGAAACTCATAATGATTGTTATGATACCTTTAATATGACTTAATTACCTTGGGACTATGGTGGTTCAAATGGAGAAAAAGAAGCTTAGAGAGCAAATCATGAGTGCCTGTATTGAACAACAGCAGGCATTAATGGACGATTTCAGCAAAAGAATCAAAATGCTGCTGTCAGAGATCCGAGAACTGTCACGCAAACAAACGGACTCAAAACCAGTAATTACCCAGGAAATTCTCGAAGAAGTTGACCTTCTCAATGATGCACTGATATTTGTGCAACTGGAAATGAATCGGTTGCGATACCTTCAATCAGTTAGCTACATGAACCACCAAGAAGTAGAACTTGGAGCCATAGTGATTACTAATATCCACACTATATTTATATCTTCCAGTATAGATCCCTTCAATCTCAATGGTAAAAAAATAACTTGTATCTCTACGGAAGACACTATTTTCAACCAAATGAAAGGAAAAAGAAAAGGTGAGATATGCTTTCTGGACCAAAGGCCCTATGTGATCAGAGATATATTTTAGGAAACCAGCGAATTTTCCAAACATTACTCATCAGACCCCGTTCGTTCACTCCTGAAAAACCACTCGTCCCTATTTGAAATAAACTTCAGGGTAAAAATTCAACCCATCAGTATTACTTTACAGCTTAAACTCAAAATTAACATCTTTTTGCTTTTTATCCTTTACATTCTCCTTCACATTTAACTCTTTCATATTGATAACCAACACGGGTATATCTTCATCCATAGCAACAGTCTCCGCAACACTATGTACAAGCAGTTTCAAAAAGCCTTTTCTACCGTGAGTGCTGATAGCTATCAGATCCATCTTATAATCATTGGCATAGCGATGGATACCCTCTTCTTCATTAAAAGCATTATAAATAATAGGTGTATACTCAACTCCAGGGAATTGCTTCATAAATGTTTTTATAGCTATAAGACTGTCATGGGTTTCTTTAAAATGATACGGCGTATTGACATATAAGAGGTGTATGTCTGCCTTCCACACTTCTGCCAGTTGCTTAACGACCTCGAAAGACTTTACTGAATCGTCTTCGAAAGAAGATGCAAAAACAATCCTTCTAACAGAAAAATCGCTTAATGACTCCTTGATAACCAATACCGGGGCTGTTGCATGCCTGATAAAGCTCCGTGTATTTGAACCCAGCATTGCTTGTTTAATAGCTCTTTCGCCATGAGACCCCATAATAACAAGGTCAATATCGTAAGGAGCTATATAGTCTTCTATGTTGTCATACCCCTCATTATATACTAATACCGGTGTAGCCTTTAGCCCCAATGCCTCAGCTTTTAACACAATAGCTGACAGGTGTTGTTTTGCCTGACCGTGTCTGGCATCTTGAGGTGTTTTATCGTAAATATTGGCATGTCCCGGCACATGCGGGTCACTATCCCTAACAGGAAAAAGGTGTAAAAAGAATAATTCCATCTTTGCCTTTTTCGCTATTTTCAACGCGACTTCCACAGCTGCATTAGCGCAATCTGAAAAGTCGACTGGTACTAATATCCTTTTCATCTTATTTTAAATTAAGTGTTAAACTTCGCAGCTGTTTTCTGCTTCTCTTTTTGTTTTCTTAAGATATCTCTTACCGCATCATCATTTATCACCGGAAAATTGGCATAATGCTGCTTCAAAGTTTCTTTATCGTTTCCCATTCTTAAAAAAATGAGATCATCGGCCTCCTCATTTATGATTCTTGCGGCTTCGGTATTTACAACCGGAACTGCAACTATAATCTTCAGTGGATTTTGTTTCCTGATTTCTCTCAGGCAGGCTATCATTGTATCGCTGGCTATCAACGTATCATCAACCAGTATCACCGTTTTATATCTCAGCGAAACAGGCTCCATCCCTTCATAGTAAAATTTTTGCTGATAGTTAATCGCATTTCTCAGCAGGGCCATCTGGTGATAGATATAATCCTGGGGAACATCAAAAGGACAATCGTGGATGCAAGCCTCCGTGTAACATACGGATCCAATAACTTTACCCTTGTCAGTGGGGTGCTTAATCTTTCGACAAGGCATCACTTCAAGAGGGAGCTTAAGTTTTTTAGCTATAATTGAGGCCACGCACACACCTCCATGAGGTATACCCACAACTACAGCATTATCTTTTTGGTAAGTATTGAGTTTTCTACAGAGCAGTTCTCCTGCGTGCTCTCTGTCTCTGATCAATATTTCAGTGTACCCTTCCATAGTAATAGCTTTGTTGCTAAAGCTATTAAAATGAGGACTTGTGATCAATGACATGGGTCATGTCTGCCTAATGATTGTTATCTCATCCAAAAGCTACTACCCGTCAGGGGTTATCCTTTTGAATTCCAGCTTAAATTCGGTGCCCTTACCCTCCACACTGGTCACTTCAACAGAACCTTTTAACATATCTACATAATGCTTCATAATGTGTAACCCAAGGCCTGTACCCTGTACAGTGCCTGCGTTTGAAGCTCTATAAAACCTCTCAAATAAATACTTCATATCCTCTTCAGGTATACCTATACCCATATCTTTAACTTTAAGGTGTATATGGCTATTGAGAGATGAGGAAACATGTATATCTGTATTCTCGGGTGAATATTTAATAGCATTAGTTACAAGGTTATTAACAATGTTCCCCAACAGTACAGGGTCTGAATATATCTCGTCTTCCCCTGTATGATCATAAATAATGTTTTGCCCCGACTTAGTGAAATTACGAAAATTTAGGCACACATTCTGTAAGTATTCCTTAAGGTTCAGTTTCTCTATTTTAGGTTCAATCTTACCTTCTTCAATTTTGGTCACAGATAAAAATTCGTCTAGAATTGATGTCAGATTATTTACAGAAGACTTCACCCTGGCTATATGTTTCATTACAGCCGGTTGTTCATTATCATTTTTCAAGTACTTTTCGAGTAAAAAAGCTGAAGACAAGATAGTGGTAAGCGGGGTTCTGAATTCATGTGAGGCCATCGAAACAAAGTTTGACTTCATTTTACTTAACTCTTTTTCGACCTCCAAAGCACTTCTGATCTTTTCCTCTGCCTTCCTGTGCGATGTCATATCAGCAACTGCTGACATAAGGCACTCTTTACCTCTAATGCTAATTAACTGCATCGATATAGCAACCCAAACAGGCTCTTTATCTCTCGGTTTCAGGTAAGTTTCAATATCATGTGCCGTACCCTGCTCTCTGGCATCTTTTGTTATTTCTTCTCGCTGTTGATCAGACTCTAAAATATTCAGTTCAACCGCTGTTTTGCCCTCCATTTCTTCTTTACTGTAATTGATTAACTCTTCGAAAGATTTATTACAATCGGTAATAACACCGCTGTCATTTTGTGTAATTATTATACCGACAGGGCTTTCATGGAAAAGTCTACTGAAAAGATCATTTGCGTTTTGCAGCTTCTGCTCTACTCGAATACGCTTGTTGAAGTTATAACGGATAACAAAAAAAGTGGCCAATAACAGCAGGGCGATACCGGAAAGCAGCATGATGAGCAACCGATTAAACGTTTCGATGCTGGCTTGGTTAGCCTCCTCCCTGACTTGCATCAAGCGGCTTTCTTCACCCTTAATTTCATCAATTAACATAGTAAAATTTTCACGTAAGGCTTTTGCTTGCCTGATACGGTTGAGCAAATCTTCTTCAGAGCTTGCATTAGCTACTAATCCTGAATCACCAAAAAACAGCAGTTCATGAACTAGGCTGTCTAACAAATCAACCTTAGCAATACCAAGAAACCTATCTGAAGAGAAGGCTTTTAAATTCTCTACTTTTGTAAGGATCAACGCCCTGGCTTCATAGTAAGGCTTTTCATAACCTGAATCACTACTTACAAAAATACCATTACTCTCAAGTTGAATATCTTTAGACAACGATGAAATGTCTTCAGCAAGGCGTATTACTCTCCGTGTATCTTTAACGAGTTGTGAGGTGTCATCTACCACAAGAGAAGTACGGTATGAAACCAACCCTAAAACGGCAATTGAAGCTACCAGTATTCCAAAAAGTATACCTAAAATAATTTTAAACGAAGTCATTCCTTCTTCCTATACTATATCACTCATGTAAATTAGGGACAAGACATGCCCTTACTCAATGATTCAGGTCATGCCAAAATAAAATAAACTTCAAAATAGTATAATGTGAATTTCATTTTCTATGACATTCATCAGGTTTTCATTTTTTTTATACTGAGAGCTGGCTACCACGAGCTAGTTAGTTTAAAAACTGTTTCTCATCCCTGACAATTTAATTATAATTCTCTGTTCAAGATTTACCTATTCTCGTTAAGTTATACAAAATACTAATCTAGTGTAGAAGCTTCTCCAACTTCGCCTTATTGATTATTTTCAGTCCCTCCACAGATATTTGGATAAGTCCCTCATCACGAAAATCAGCCAGCGTACGATTTAGCGACTCTGTAGCTGTACCTACTATATTCGATATGTCGCGTCGGGCAATGGTAATAATGGTATCATTTTCTTCCTTTAAAAATTGACCATGTATTTTTAATAAGGCACTGGCCACACGCTGCCTTACTGATTGGTAAGCAATATCCAACAGTCTGTCCTCCATTTCTTCAAGATTATTAGAAAGGAGTTTAATAAACTTCCTCGCTACATCTTTACTGGAGTAGATCAGGGTAAGGAAATCAGCTTTGGGTATTACAGACACTCTGACATCTTCCAATGCTTCTGCATTTTCATTATAGGGTTTTTCTTCTAACAATGGCAGGTAACCTAGAAAGTCACCATCTCCATGAATGCCAGTGATCAGTTCCTTGCCATCATAATTGATCTTATATGTTTTCACTCTTCCTTTTTCAATATGATAAAGATCATTAGGATTTTGACCTTCCATGAATATCAGATCTTTCTTTTTAAAAGTACGAACTGGTCGATTTTCAGAGAGTTTCTGAAATTCTTTAAGTTCCCGTGCTTTATTGAAAAAGGTGCTTACATCACTAGGATTATTTCCATATTTTGACTTCAGCAGTTCACTTTTCTTTAGCCTCGTCTCCACGACTTTCAATAGGTCCAGACCATCAAATGGTTTAGTAATGTAGTCATCAGCTCCAAGGTTCATACCCGTTCTAAAATCACTTTGATCCGCTTTAGCTGTAAGAAATATGAAAGGGATATCTGCAGTTTCCGGGCTGTTGCTTAGAATATGAACCACACCGTACCCGTCCAGTTCAGGCATCATTATATCGCAAAGTATCAGGTCGGGAGGTTCAATTTGAGCAATACTGACACCAATCTTTCCATTTGAAGCATGTTTTACGTGATAATGTGCCAGTTCCAGGATACCTGTAATATTCTCAGCCATATCCTGATTATCTTCAATTAGCAGTATGGTATAGCTCATACAATATGGGGTCTAAGGGGCGTTATTATATGTTTGAACAAACGGAATGAGTCAATAATTTAGCAGATTAACTCCTTTCCTAAAATGAACAGGATGTCATTACACTGCCTAAAAACTTAACAAATGCAAAAAACGAGGCATTCACATCAGTATTCAGTTTGCTGCTAAATTATGTAAACCCTGTTTTGAATAGCATGATTTACGTCACATCAGATTATGACATAAATCAGAAATTTCTTTTACACCTAGTTAGATTTTTCAACGAAGGCAAAGATTTCTTTCTTAAGTTCCCTGATCACCTGAAGCGTTTCCTGCATGCGCTTTAAGAATTTGCTATGAGCCTCCCGATAGCCTTCCTCTTTCAGCGATTTCGCTTTAAATAATCCTGCCAGCATTATTTCATGCTCTCTAACCTCGGTTTTGAGCTTTTCCAGTTCTACATTACTGATACGAACAATTTCTTTTTCTATGGCAGCCAACTTATCTGAGGAAAAATGCACAGACAGCTTTTTCTTTGTAAGTAATTTATAAAAAAAAGCCATTTCATCCTTCCAGAAGTCTATCTCACTGAGCCAAGTCTTGCTCTCAGCATGGAGCGATTCGAGACTTGCACTGAGCAAGTAATCAGCTTTAGGGTTAGTTAATAGTTCCATGGTTAAAATAATTAAAATTATTATTCTCTTTCTTTAATAGTATAGGTCCATACCGGTACATCGGCATGATTCACAAGGTCTTCAGCCAAACTGCCATTAAGAACATGCGCCAGTCCTTTACGACCATGTGTACCCAGTGCGATCATATCGGCCTTGATCAAGTGGGTAAAGTTGATCATGCCTGCCTCCTCATTGGTATCATTAAATATATTTGTAGTGAAGTCCTTAAACATAAACCATTTACTAAAGCGCTTGAGCTCTTCACTAGTTACAACATCTCGTTGAAAGTTAGTGGGTGTATTCACCCACACAATATGTAATGCGGCTCCAAAGTGATGCTGTAAGGCCTTCACTTTCAATATTAGTTCCTCATCTGCATCGGATAGCAGCGTATTAGGGAAAACAATGTTTTTTATTCTTTCCGGCTTCACGTAGTTCTTCACGGCTATCACAGGTATTTTGGAAGCCCTGATTATTTTTTCAGTGTTAGAACCTATAAGTAGCTCTCTCATTCCAGTCACTCCTTTGGTACCCATTACAATCAGGTCCATCTCATGACTATCAGCATACTTAAGTATGGTTTGTGAGATGTGTCCGAATACCACTTGTATTCTTATATTATTTAGTTTCGCTGAAAACTTGTTCAAAGCTTCTTCTTCCAACCTGGAAAGGATCTTCTTTTCAACCTCTATTTTCAAGTCATCAAGCACCTCTTCGTCTATATTAAGAAAAGGTTTCGAAATCATTTCCACTACGTGCAAAATGTGCACTATCCGTTTCTGTTCTTCATTAAACTGCAAAGCAAACCTTAAAGCATTGGCTGCCTGAGTTGAAAAATCATATGGCACAAGAATGTTGGTCATCTGATTTATTATTTGTATATAAAATTAGTGTATAACCGACTTCATATGCATGACCTGTATCATACTTTGAATGTGATTTTTAGCAGTTTACAGCTCAACCTTCAGGAGTTAACTTCACATGACAATTATCATATCAACCGGTAAATACCAGTCATGACTTATGTTGGCTGATCCAAATAACTTTAAAGAAAAAAGTTATGAGACGAATACTGGTTCCTACCGACTTTTCAGAGCCATCAATGGAGGCTTTTAAAATGGCTCTAAGTATTGCCGCCATCAACAACAGCGAAGTCATTGTATTTCACGCAATATATATCCCTGGTGGAGCTCACTTGTCTTATGACCCGCTTTTGCTTGCCGAATTTGAAAAGGATACGGAAAAAGAGTTTGAAAAAATGAAAAAGCTCTCTGAAAATTACAAAAAATTACACTTTGAAATGGTCTATGACGATGTGCTATCAGCCGTAACACATATGACGAAAAAAAAGAAGATTGACTTGGTAGTAATGGGGACAACAGGCATATCAAGAGTACAAGAAATGATCATTGGCTCCAATACTGAAAAAATAGTGCGCAACTCTAATGTACCAGTAATGGCCATACACGAAGCGATAGAAGCCGATACCATTAAAAATATTTTACTGCCAACGAACCTTTCTCTCAAGCTAACCAAGTTTATTCACAAGGTAAAAGAGGTTCAGGAATTTTTTGATGCTACACTGAACATTTTACTAGTCAATACTCCTTCTCTTTTCAATAGTGATGCCGAGGCCAGCAGTGCTCTGGAGGAATTTGTTAAGCACTATAAGATAAATAACTATGCTCTGCATTTCAGAAACTACCGCAGCGAAGAAAAGGGGATTATTGATTTCGCCAACAATGAGCCTATGGATATGGTGGTCATAGGTACGCATGCACGGAGCGGATTGGCTCACCTGTTTCACAAAAGTATTACAGAGGGGGTAATTGACCAAATCAAGTGTCCCGTGTGGACTTACGCTGCCTTATGATGCTCTCATTTCGGAAATAAAACAGTATTTTCATCATAGTAAGTACGCGTTAAAGCCTAACCCCTGATCTCAAAGAATGTATTGACTTAGCACTTCGAATGAAGTTCAATTCAATAATCACCTCCTTCAGTTTCGTTACCATAACTATAAAGAGAAAATTGTGAATTGGGATATGTAGAATCTCAGAACAACACAAAAAAACCGTTCCAAGATCTTGGAACGGCTCTTTCACTCTACTTTACTTGAATTATAAAGGTGTTGAATGAGTTTTTTTATTTTTAGAATCTTTCCAACGCTCTATTTGGTGCTTAATACCCTCTATAGCTTTAACCACTGCTTCTTCAAAAGAAGTGCTTTCTGCTGAAGCAAAAAGGTCATTACCAGGAATGAGGACTTTCAGTTCGCAAACTTTATTATCTCCATTATCTGAATTATTTAATTTTAGGTAAACTCTACTTTCAATTATTCTGTCACTAAACAAGTCCAGTTTGTCTGTTTTTTCCTGCACAAAATCCAACAATTCTTGTCTTGCCTTAAAATTGGGTGTTTCAATAATGGTTTTCATCTCTGTTCTATTTAAAATAATGATTTATATTACAACTATTTATGTCACTTAGCAAGCATCTGTTTATGCTTATCAGTATTTTTTAAAAGTTCATCTATCCAAATGCTGATATAATCTTTAATATCAGCCACATCCGGACTCTTTCCGTTTTGGATATATGCACCTGATGCTGCCATTCCCAGCAACATACATAATGGCAATGAGAAGCCTGACATTAGCCCCATGCAATATCCTGCATTAAGATTATCGCCACCACCGGTTAGCACCTTCGGTTCGGTCACCAGTCTTCCTGGAATTTCCAACATATCACCCTGATGAAACAGTATAGTCCGATCAACCGGATGCACAAGCAAATAGTCAATGTTCATCACCTGATATATCAGCTTTCCTGCTTCCTGTACAGTAGGGAGTTTCTTTTTCATCCCTGGCTTACTAATATCCACACGATTTATGGCAGCCCATATTTTAAGTGCTTCATTTTCATTAATGCCTAGTGTCACTTTTCCATATGGAAAGAAGCTACTCATCAAACCCAGCACTTCGTCTATTTCCTCTGGTGATTTCTTAGACGGGTCAGACAGATCAAACAAAAAAAGAAAGTCTTTTTTGCCTGATGGCTTGATCAGGTCGTTAAGTACGCCTGTCCATATATCACTGGCATGAGGTAGGTTTACCCAATTGACAAAAGCAATGAGATCACTCTCTCCTATAGCTCTCCTGATCTCATGGAGGTCTACTGTATTTCTGATATATTCCCAATCGTATTTATCAAAAACACTAAGCTCACTAAATATCATTTTGCCATCATCAAACTCTATGGCATCACTTTCACCCGGATTCAGCACACTGATTCTCTTGCTCCTCTCATCCATCTGCTTGAATACTTCGTGCTCTTCGGGATATCCCATGCTTCCCAAACAAATGCTCTCTACACCTAACTTACCTAAAGTATCCGCCAAAATAGGCGCATTACCTCCTAATTTAATTTTCTCAGTGACCATTTCAACCTGTCCACTCTTACCTGAGGCAGCATTAATACGTTCGGAAAACTCATTTAAAGTATTATAGTAGATCGTATCAAGTTTATTTTTCTGCTTTACGGCTTTCTTTATTTTATCTACGAAACCATCAAAGCCAACAAAGACGTGTTTGGTTATGGAAAGTTTACCTTCCTCCCCCAAACATTCACGCAATTCTGATAATAAAGCAACTGATTTATCCATTGTTTAAAAGTTGATCTTTTCCACGACCTAAAGGTAGGATCTCCCCCTTATGACCAATATGACAGATGTCGCTCAACCGGCTGACTTTAATCATATAATTGAGAAATTCAATCCCCAGGTCTTTCATGGGTTAAAAAATGTTAATCTTTAAAGTTTATCGAGTTATTTCAAAGAAGGAGTTTCTAATGTTCAGCATAAATACTGGTGTCAATAACCAGGTTATTTAGTACTTCAGTTACTCCTGGCATAGCCCAAGCCACATCCTCGGCATCTTCCCTCTCTGACCATGAGCTTACTTTCCCTTTTAGCGTTACTGTACTTCCGTTAACCTCAACAGTAATATTTTCAACATCAACGGTAGCGTGTCGATGAAAAGCATTGCTAATCTTCTTTTTAATATATTTGGGCTCAACAATTTCGTTTTCAACCTTAACTCGGTTAATTATGCCTTTTATGCCGATTATTTTTTCTATTGCTTTTTGGGCAGCTTTACGCTCATAGTCCCACTTCACCGTACCTGAAAGAGATACCCAGCCATTATCAACCATAATTTCCAACCGGTCTTCATTGATTGCGCTATGCCAGGTAAGCGCATTTCTAATGGCCTCTCCAAGCTCTGCATCGGTTACTTTTTCACTTTGCCCTTTTAATTCAATGTCAACAGCTACCACCTTCACCCCACTAACCCTTTGTGCTGCTTTTTCTGTTGCCAGCTTTTGAGCATAGAAATCTACCATACCGGAGAGTGTCACAACTCCATCATCTACGCTCACCCCTATATGAGGAGCTATATCCGTGAGTTGAGGGTCCCATCGGATCTCTTCAATAACATCTTGTTTTATTTGTTCATCGGTTTTCATTTTACTGAGTAGTTTTGGTGTGTCAAAAAGCAATGAAGCAAAAGAGGATACCTTGCTACCGCTTAGATATTACCAAACTTTCTGCGTATCTTCCTCTGCTTCATCAATATGTACACGCACTGGTTGGCTACGAAACATCAATTTTATGAGCCGGTTTTACAGGGCTCTCTTTGAGCTTGGGAATGGTCAAATTAAGAACACCATTTTCGTATTTAGCCTTGATGTTATCCTCCTTGATATTCTCAGGAAGCGTAAATGTTCTACAGAAGGAATTGAATGAATATTCTTTTCTTGAATAGTCACCCTCTTCCTCTTTCTTCTCTTCTTCTTTCTCTGCCTTGATGCTCAGAATATTATTGTCAATTTCAATGATAAAATCCTTACGTTCCAGACCTGGAGCAGCCAGTTCCAATCTGTAATCTTTTGGGGATTCTTTAATATTTACTGTTGGCATATTTACCCCTAATCGTGTAGGCCATGCATCTGAATCGAAGTCAAAAAATTCGCGACCTAGTAATGAGGTGGGGCTGAAGAAGTCTGTTAGCAATGAAGGAAAACCTTCATTTTTTTTCACTGTTAAGTTCATAATTACCTCCGTGTTTTTATTTTATAAAATTAAGCTAACGGAAGGTTTTCCGCCATGATCTATATCGTTGGATCTTATGATTTTTGTTTGCAGTGGATACTCTATTTGTTTGTGAAAAGTGCCTTATTGCAAGAGGCGCTCAACGGTATCTATTAATTCATTAACGTCAAACGGCTTACATATATAGGCACTAGCCCCCATATCCATAGCTTTTTGAATCTCTTTTTTTTCGGCACTTGCGGTAAGATAAATAAAAGGAATATTAGTGGTCGAAGAGTTGCCCTTAAGGTTTTCCAAAACCTCATAGCCATCAGTCAGAGGCATCATTATATCACATAGAATAATATCTGGCAACTCTTTTTCGGCGGCATGTATCCCTGCTTTACCGTCTTCTACATCAATCACTCTATACCCTGCCAGTTCTAAAAGTTCAATAGTATTTTCTCTAATCTCTTTGTTATCTTCAATGACCAATACTGTTTTCTTCATAGTCAATGTTTGGCAATTTAATGGTAAAATTGGTTCCCTTTCCTGATTTACTTTTAAAAGTAATAGTTCCGTTCATTAATTCCACATATCTCTTCACGATTGTTAAACCCAGACCTGTACCTTGTACACTTCCTGTATTTGTAGCCCTGAAAAATTTATTGAATAAGTGCACCTGCTCTTCTTCAGGAATACCTATACCATGATCCTGAATCATAACCTCCAAGGCCCCATTGTCATTTTGTATGTGAAGATCAATTTCTGTCCCGTCAGATGAATACTTTATTGCATTAGAAATCAGGTTTTCTAAAACATGTCTGAACTTGTTAGCATCCAACAGCACCATATCTTCTCCTTTCACGTCCAGGTTTATCCTCTGTTCACCTTTCTTCAAAACCTGCATATTGGCAATAAGATCTTGAACAAATTCTGAAATATTCAAGGCATTAAATTCCAGTTTCACGTTACCTTGTTCCAGCTTATCTATAGATAAAAAATCGTTGAGCACCTCGGTAAGGTTGTTTATAGATGTTCTAATTCTTTGCAAGTGTTTACCAATGCGTTCATCCTTATTCACTCCTCCTACGTACTGATCAATCAACGTAACACTGGAAAGTATGATACTCAGTGGTGTACGGAACTCATGAGATGCCATAGACACAAACCTTGACTTCATTTCACTTACAGTCTTTTCACGATCAAGGGCATCATTGAGCTCTTGAGTTCTCTGGTGCACTTTCAACTCCAACTCTTCCTGCGTGGTACGCTGGTCATTTACATCAGTACATGACCCTATATAACCAGTGAATTCATATTCAGGAGAATAAGCCGGTTTTGCAATTTGCTGTATCCATCGATATTCCCCATCTCCTCTTTTTAACCTAAACTCTGTAATGTAGGGTTCTCTTTTTTCGTAAGCTAAATCAAAAGCTTCCAGCATTACACTCCTATCCTCCGGGTATACGTTATCCAACCACCCTAAACCTTTTTCATGATTAATATCGCAACCAGTAAACTCCAGCCAGGTATGATTGAAATAGGTGTATTCCTTCTTTTCATCAGCTACCCAGATCATCGTAGGAGAGTTTTCTGCAATACTTCTAAACCACGCCTCTCTTTCATCCACCATTTTCTGGGCTCTTACCTGAGCAGTGATATCCGTAACAAACGCTACGGCCAGTTTTTCACTATCAACCTTATAATGTCCAAGGCTTATTTCGACAGGAAAAATCTCTCCGTTCTTCTTTTGAGCAAATAATTCCAATTCACCTCCCATAGACCGGGATTTAGGGTTCTTAAAATAATGCTCTCGGTGATCAAAATGTTTTTTTCTATGGTTTCCGGGAATCAGAGTTTCAATAGGTTTTCCCTTTAACTCATCAGGGAAATATCCAAAAAGCTTTTCAGCACATGGGTTTGACAGTTCAATATAACCCTTTTCATCAACAACCAAAATACTGATTGTTGCACAATCAAACAGCACCTTAAAACCCGCTTCACTCTCAAGGAACCTCTGTCCAATCATATGAAATCCTTTTTCTTCAATTTAATAAATTATTCAATACAAACCTTCTCATTTTATCAGCATTTTATGACAATAATCGTCTTATGTAATGCTAATACTCATATTATACCTTCGTCGATAAGCTGATCTTAGTATTCAGTTGGTTTAAATTTATGCTATCGTTTTCCTTACGTAATTAATATGAAATCTGCCTATAATCTAAAACCTGAACAGATATTCTCAGCTATGGGCATAACCCCTGAATCTGGACTCAACGATGAAGGAGTGACGGAAAGGCGTGAACAATATGGGGTCAATGATATACAGGAAGACAAAGGCCAAACCTGGGCAGACATTATACTGAGACAAGTTAAAAGTCCCATTGTTCTTCTGCTGTTTTTCGCAGCTGGAGCGTCATTCTTTTTTGGAGAGTGGCTTGATGGTATTGCCATCCTTATTGTGATTCTTATCAATACAGCTGTAGGTTTTTATATGGAATACCAAGCTGATCGTTCCATGCAAGCTTTAAGAGACCTAACTTCAATAACTGCCAGAGGAATTCGCAACGGTATACTTATGGAGATAGACTCCAGGGAGTTGGTGCCAGGGGACATCATTTACCTGGAAGCCGGTGACATGGTACCTGCTGATGCTCGGATTTTCAAACTGGCCCTGCTCCAGATCAACGAATCGACTCTTACCGGGGAATCGTTACCCGTGGAAAAAGGTATAGACGCTTTGCCTGAAGGAACTGCAGTTGCCGAACAGGTCAACATGGTTTTTAAAGGCACTTATGTAACCAGAGGCAATGCTTCTGCAATAGTTACCGGCACAGGTATGGACACTGAATTGGGAAAAATAGCCAATCTTGTGAGTAAAGCTGAACAAGCCTCCACCCCACTAGAAAAGAAACTAGAGGCCTTCAGTAAGCGACTGATCAAAGTCACTCTGTTACTTGTTTTGCTCATATTCATTGCCGGATGGCTCATGGGACAGGATTTTTTCGAAATGCTAAGAACCTCTATTGCACTTGCTGTTGCGGCCATACCAGAGGGATTACCCATTGTGGCCACCTTAGGGTTAGCACGTGGCATGCTAATAATGGCCCGACACAACGTCATTGTTAAAAAATTGTCTGCAGTTGAGACTCTGGGTAGCACCAATGTCATATGTACGGACAAAACCGGTACGCTTACCGAGAACCAAATGAGCGTTCAAAGAGTAAAACCCAAACCATCGGAAGCCGATCCTGCTAATAGTAAAATACTACAAGCCATGGCACTTTGTAATACGGCTAACATCACAGATGACGGCACTGAAATCGGAGACCCTCTTGAAACTGCCTTGCTTAGGTATGTTAACACATATGGGGTATCTGATAGTATTCGAAGTCGTTATCCTAAAATAAGTGAAGAGCCATTCTCATCTGAAACCAAAAGGATGATAACCACCCATAAGGATGATGATGGCTCCATAGCCTTTGTCAAAGGGGCCGTTGAGGAGATACTTCTCATCTCTGACAAAATAGGTACCGAAAACACTGTGCTTACCAGTGAAAACAAAAAGGCTCTACTCAATGAGGCCTCAGAACTAGCCTCTTCGGGTTATAAAGTAATTGCACTGGCTTTTCAACAAAGCCCTTCTAATAAAATAAGGACTGCCGGATTTTCTTTTTTGGCAATTGTGGCTTTAATGGATCCGGCAAGACCAGATGTAGCCCAGGCTATTGATGAATGTAAATCTGCCGGCATCAAAGTAATCATGATCACGGGCGACCACCCACAAACTGCAAATGAGATTGCTACACAACTAAATCTCATTGACCGGAAAAATAAAGGCACTTCCACCGGCCTTATGGGTTCCGAAATGAAAGCCTATGAAGAACTTACGGAAGATGATAAAACTCTTTGGACCGAAACATCCGTATTTGCGAGGGTAAACCCAGTTCAAAAACTCGACCTTATACAGGTATTGCAAGACCAAAAGTATGTTGTAGGCATGACCGGTGACGGCGTTAATGATGCTCCAGCTCTCAAAAAAGCTGATATCGGAATAGCTATGGGACAAAGAGGCACACAAGTGGCTCAAGGAGTAGCTGATATGATACTAAAAGACGACTCTTTCTCATCGATAGTAATGGCTATCAAACAAGGGAGGATTATATTTGAAAACATTCGAAAATTCGTTATTTACCTATTATCAAGTAATCTAAGTGAAATAATTGCCATAAGCATAGCTTCAGGGTTATCACTCCATTTCCAGCTCCTACCCTTACAGATCCTTTTTATCAACCTTGTGTCTGATGTATTGCCGGCTCTAGCTCTTGGGGCAACGGCTGCTCCCGGGGATATTATGAAGCAACCTCCACGAAATCAGGATAAACCTATTATCGACCCTGGAAGATGGAGAGCCATAATATTTTATGCCATAACCATAAGTGCCTGTAGCTTGGGAGCTGTAGTAAGCTACCATTTTCTTATTTACCCTGCCGGTGAGTGGAACCCCGAGCTATATAATAACATTCTGTTTTTTACACTCATCAGTGCCCAACTGCTTCATGTTTTTAATATGAATTCATCTAGCAGTAATTTTTTCAGATCAGAGGTTATGAGGAACAAATATGTATGGTATGCGTTGGCATGCGGGGTTGGCATCATTGGCATTTTGTACCAATTCGAAATCTTCCGTGAAGTACTCTCTCTTTACCCCCTAACCGTTGTTGACTGGCTGGTCATTGTAACTTTCAGTCTTTTGAATATGACTATAAACTATCTGGCAAAGTTTTTTAAAATCATTGCTCATTAGCATGAATCCCTGGATATGTAATTATTCATTTTATTGATAACACTCACCCATTCATATGATTTCAGTCATACCTGACAAACAATTGATGTACTAGGTTTGTGACATACAATAACACTTAAATAATATATTTAATGGGACCACATTTTTATAATATCAATGTTACCTGGTCTAAAGAAAGAATAGGACTGATGAGCTCTCCTGAACTTCATAACATGACCCCGGGAAACGGTAGCATAGAAGTAGCTACACCTCCGCAATTTCCAAAAGGTATTGAAGGCCTATGGTCTCCCGAACACTTGTTTACAGCAGCCGTAAGCAGCTGTTTCATGACTACCTTCCTGGCAATAGCAGAAAACTTTAAACTTAACTTCAAGGGGTTTTCATGTGACTCAAGTGGAAAACTGGAAATGGTTGATGGAAAACTGTACATGACCGAGGTACATGTAAAACCTGTAGTAACATTATATGATGATGAAGATCGCGAGCGTGCTTTAAAAATACTGAACAAAACAGAGCGTTCTTGCCTGATCTCTAACTCTATTACAGCAAAAGTTATTATGGAGCCCTTGATACAAACAGTATTGTGCAAGGCCTGATTAAAGCCTTAAAGAATTGATTTGACAAGTGAAAGGTTATTAAGTCTAACGACCTAATAATCTTTCACTTTATTTTATCTTGCGTTTATTTCGGCATTTCACGACACCTATACACTTTGGTATATTCAATATGCTAAGCAATTCTTTGTTCCAAAGTTGTTTTTTAAGCATAGCATACACCTAATCCTATTCCTTATTTATTTTTATTTTGTTTATCATTTTTCATACCTAACATCATAGAGACGGTTGCCCACTTCGGGTTTTGATCTGCAATGAGCTTGATAATGCCGACAAATGGCACAAAAAGGATCATTCCAGCCATACCCCATAGTAAACCTCCCGTAAATATTGCAATGAGCATCACCAAAGTATTTACGTGCAACTTGCTGCTCACTGCTAAGGGAAATATAACATTGGCCTCCAGATACTGAACAAAGGAAAAAACAGCAATGATCCCTACCGGGTGCCAGATGGAATCATAGGTAATCCATGACATGGCTATGGGCAATAACGAACCTACAATTATACCCACATAAGGGATAAATGTTAAAACTGAAGCGATAAAACCAAACAATATGGCATGAGGAACCCCCAATATCAGTAGCCCGATACTATTTAAAGTACCTACCACCAGATAGACGATGGCCATGCCCTTGATGAAATCATAGTAAGTTTGAATGGTAAGAGAAATAATTTTTAACATCCTTGTATTCCGTTCAGAAGGAAATACTCGATATAATATCTCCATCCAATAGCCTCTGTAGTATAGAATAAGGACTACATAAACTGGAACAAGCAGCATAAGTACTACCGAAAATGCGGATGCAGAAACCGCGTTGCGTACAACTCTAAATATATTAATACCTGACTCATCTGACATTCGCGTCAATATATTCTCTTGTTGAACCTTTGAAATATTAAACACATCAATAAGCATTTGACTCAGGTCCTGTAATGATTGCTTGAGTTTATCTTGCAACAAAGGCCATTCATCAAGAAATGCTATAAACTGGCTGATTAAAAGTGTTAATAAGAGCAACCCTAAAAGAACTAGTATACTCAATGAAATAACAATAGCCGCCATACGGCCAACTTTTTTCCTTTCGAGCCAGGCACAAATAGGGTATAAAATAAAGCTAATCAGTACAGCAAAGCTTATAGGCACAAATATATCTCTACCGAAGTATAAGATGGCAGCTCCAAAAAATATGAATTGTAACCACTTTAAAATGTGTAAACTTTCTTTGGCAATAGTTTTCTGAGTTGGCATATTTCTCAATTTATGAGGGAAGCTTTATCACTTAATCAACCTTCATCATGCAGGTTAAGATAAAAAGATGTTAAATGAATTAAAAGCTTAAGCTAGAGTCCATCTTTGGCTTAGACCTTTTTTCGGCTTCAGCAATATTTTCAATACCTCTAATAATTGCATCAGGATTAAAGGATATAGAATCTATATTATTTTCGACCAGAAAACGAGCAAATTCAGGGTAATCGCTTGGTGCCTGCCCACATAGGCCAACCTTCACTCCTTTGGTATGTGCCACCTTAATAAGGTGCTTGATAAGATAAAGAACAGCTTCATTTTTCTCATTAAACAGACTACTTACTATAGCCGAATCTCGGTCCAGGCCGAGAGTAAGTTGTGTCAGGTCATTAGAGCCAATAGAGAAGCCATCAAATATGTCGGCAAACTTATCCGCGAGTAGAATATTACTGGGTATTTCAGCCATTACATACACCTCAAGTCCATGCTGCTTCCTCTTTAGGCCAAACTGTGCCATAGTATCCAATACTTTTTGGCCCTCCTCAACCGTACGGCAGAAAGGTATCATCACTTTAATATTGTCCAGCATCATTTCTTCTCTGGCTCTTTTAATAGCTGCACATTCCAGTCCAAAGCCTTCAGCATAACGTTCATTATAATACCTACTGGCACCCCTGAAACCAAGCATAGGGTTTTCCTCTTCTGGCTCGAAAAACTTGCCTCCCAATAACTTGGCATACTCATTGGTTTTAAAATCACTCATCCTTACTATAACCTCCCTCGGGTAATAGGCTGCCGCCACCAAACCAACAGACTCGGCAAGATTATCAATGAAAAATTTTTTCTTATCAGCGTAATGCCTTGTAAGAGCAGCTATTTGCTTTTTCTCATTATCATTTGGCAGCTCATCATATTTCACAAGCGCCATCGGATGTACCTGAAGGCTATTACTGATGGCAAACTCCATCCGCATCAACCCTACACCCTTGTTAGGATATGTGGCCAGTAAAAGCGCCTTACCAGGGTCAGCTAAAATGAACATTGGAGCTGTCTTAGTATTGGCTACTGCTCCGAGCTCGACCTCCTTTTCCTCCCATTTCAGTTTCCCATCATAAACCAACCCTTCATCTCCGCCTACACATGATATGGTAACAATCTGACCATCAATTAACTGCTCCGTCGCAGAAAGCGTACCTACTATAGCCGGAATTCCCAACTCACGGGCTACAATGGAAGCATGGCTTGTTCTCCCCCCTTTATTGGTAATAATACTGACAGCTTTCTTCAGCAGTGCATTCCAATCAGGGTTTGTTATATCGGCAACGATAATATCCCCAGCCTTAACTTTTGCTCCATCGGCCAGGGACTTCACAATCCTCACCTTACCGCTTACAATTGCCCTTCCCACGGCTTTCCCCCTCAAAAGAGGCTCTTTTTTAGTGGATATTTTGTAATCCTTGAGTGTGATATTCCTGCGATGAGAGTGTACGGTTTCAGGGCGTGCCTGTAGTATGTAAATCTGATCCGTTAGCCCATCTTTAGCCCATTCGATATCCATTGGGCTTCGGTAGTGTTTTTCTATAGCCAATGACCACTGCCCCAACAAGTTGATCTCCTCATCTGAAAGCACAAATTGGTCTCTGAGGGTTACAGGTGTTTCCTTCCACTTAGTTTCATGAGCTTCACTTTTACCATACACAACCATCTGCTGCTTAGAACCCATACTACGATAAACAATAGGGTGTCCCTGATTTTCTAACGCAGGCTTGAACAGGTAAAATTCATCCGTATTGACTGCCCCCTGAACCACACTCTCACCTAGCCCCCAAGCTCCTGTAATGTATATAAGGTTCTCATTTCCATTCTCAGGTTCAATGGTGAAGATTACCCCGGCACTACCCTTGTCTGATCTTACCATCTGTTGAACCCCAACGGAAAGTCCAACCTGCATATCAGCAAAACCATTGTCACTTCTGTATTTGATAGCTCTGTCATTAAACAGGGATATATAGCACTTTTTAGCTGCCTCTAGTACATGTTTTACTCCTGAAACATTCAAAAAAGAGTCATGCTGACCAGCAAAACTGGCTGTTGGTAAATCTTCGGCCGTAGCACTGCTTCTGATGGCAAATGTTGCCTTACCTTTTTCTTCAATAAAGCCTTGGTATGCTTCATGAATAGCATGTGCCACATCACTCGGCCAATCGGCTTTTGAAATGAGCTTTCGACATTCCTTACCTACTTCAGCAAGGTTTCCTAAGGTTTTTCGATCAAGTCTATTAAGAGTCTTCTGCAGTGGAACTTCAAGTGAGTTTTTAACAATAAATGACCTGTAAGCACCTACAGTAATAGCAAAACCATCGGGAACCATGACCCCTAATGGGGATAAGGTACTGATCAGTTCACCTAACGACGCATTTTTACCTCCAACCTCCGGTATATCATTCATTGTTAGAAAGCTAAAAGGCTGAACAAAGTTTTTCATCTTTATTATAATTTAACCCTTTTAAGGTAAACAAACCTAACCTAACATATCATAATCTCCGATGACCAAGGTCAAGCTAAAGGGTGATTAAGATCATTTCAAGAAAGTTACATGCATGCCTACCTTAGTTAGACAATTTAAACAATTAAAGCCCATGATATCTGTTACCTCAGCTACCGATAAGTACATTGTTCAGCCTAGTTTGCTGGACAAGCATAGGAAAACACTTGAGTGGTTATCTGCCACTTTACTCTGGAAGCAAGAGCTGGCCTTCTTTCAAAAACTATTGGACCAAAATGCTTCGAAATTCACTGAAATTGAAGACAAGAAACAAATAGATCATTTTCAAAATCTGATCATTTATTATAGTGGAGAATTGATCGATACATTGAGGAGCAAGCTTCGCGACCATGAAAAGCAACTTGCCGGAATGCTCGGAGCCAGAAATGAGTCAAGAATAGAATACTTTAAAGAGCATAACGAAATTATGAATGAGCTGGAAGCATTTAACAAAAGTTTTATTGAGTATAAGGAAGATTTCTTCCATTTTATCGAAAGAGTGCTTTAAGCTATTATCAAATTAAATCCCTTGAGCGGTTCATTTTAAAAGTTGTTCAAGGGAGTTTTATCCCCTTCATTCACTCCAAGTTGATACTCTACAGCTTCGCTCAGGTATACCTAAAACCACTTCCTGAGTATCTACAGATTATAACCTGGCGTATCTTATCGATAATCCTCTTTCATATTCCCATAGGTCAAATCAGGACAGTTAACCTCTCTTGAAATTATTGATATAAAAATTCAGACCTGAAATTACTTCTTTGATGTTTGGTATCGTGTACCTCTCAAGGTTAAATGGTAGTTCTATTCCGCTTGGGCACATTGCGCTTCTTTTATACTATTGATCATCACCAGACTTCCTCCCATACATCCCGTTGCGAAGCTTTCTACGTATTCAAAATCTACCTGAACATGCATTCCATCCACCAACTCAAGATCTTGCATAGGATCTTCTATAGGTTGTGCTGGCGTTTGGAGAAAGTATGACCATAATGGCTCAAGGTATTTCCCACTTTCTAATCTTAGTAGAAAACCGCAGCCATCGAGATCGGAATGATCTTTCATCACAGCATTATAACGACATTGGTCAACTATTTCAATGGATTCAGAATGGCATGCAGCGAGTAAAACTACAGACACAATTAAAGCAAGACCTTTAAACATAAATCTTGTTTTTTAGGATTACCATTACCTATTAGACACTGGTTATGATTGATGAGTTGTAATACCAAGTGTATATAAAGTGAAGCAAACAGAAGTGTGTTTCAATTATTTATATCAAATTTGCTTTAATAAATACGAAATACAAATGGATCAGAAAATACAAGAAATAAAAAGTGGTGAAGGTTTGGGACAACTTAAATTTGGCATGTCTACTAATCAGGTAAAACAAATTTTGGGAGAACCTGATGAGGTTGAGACTTACTCTTATGAAACAGAAGAGGGAGAACTCAGCGAAACCTGGCATTACGATAGTGCAGAGTTATCAATATCATTTGACGAGGAAGAAGACTGGAAACTCGTTTCAATTGCTATAAGCGCTCAAGATGTACTATTCAAAGGCCATAAGCTTATAGGCTTAAAGTATGATGAATTGGTTAAAGCCCTGAAAAGCCTGGAAATTGGTCACCTGGAGTTTGAAGATTGGTCATCAGCAGAAAGCCCAAACCACAAACTTATTTCGGCAGAAGAGATTGAAATTAATTTCTGGCTTGACGATGACGTGTTATCAGAGATTCAACTAGGGCCACTCTTTGATGATGATGACAATATAAAATGGCCAGCTATAGGATAACACCTATTCCGGCCTGTCAAAATAATTCGAGGCTGTATTAAATATTTTTTGTTATAGTATACTGCAAGGACTACAAATATTTGATACAGTCTCTTCTCTTTTTACCCAAATAGTTATTTTTAAATATTTTCACATTTTATTTAAAATTTTTCTTTTTAGTACCAATTATAAACCATAAATTATGAATTTAACTTGTTGGCTTTAAGTACTAAAACATGAAATTCAGTGAAATCCTAAATCTATTCAGGCAAGGTAAAAGCACTGCCAAGAGCCATATGAAAAATCTGATTGAAATGGCTGCAGCAGATGGTAACTTTGACGAAGTTGAATATCAACTTCTCCAACGTATTGCCAAGAGAAATGGCATCTCTAATGGACAACTAAAATCTATCAGAAATAATCCTGATACTGTGCCTTTCGAGATTCCGGAAGACAAACTAGAAAGATTCTCTCAGCTTTACGACCTTGTTCATATGATGGTAATTGACAATGATGTACATGGTGAAGAGAAAAAGCTATGTAATCTTTTTGCGATTAAATTCGGTTATCCCAAAGAGCGTATAGAAGAGATTGTCAGCACTATACAAAGCAACATAGACAATGGCAACGACCATGAAGATACTCTGCAAAGGGTAGAGTGGATGTTGATCTCATAACCACCTTTCTTTCTCAACCTAACCAACTATTATATTCCTCTAAAATTAATACCGGGTTCCTGCCATTACTTAACATGACCTGACAGAAACCCCGGTATAACTATGACCGTTTCGTTATTACAGTATGTAATCTGTGCTTACAAAATTTGAAGCTTTACTCTCTAGTAATGCATTGAGTATCTCATTATTATAAGCATTGTCTTTAGAGGCAACAAATGTCCTGATTGAAAACGAGCGCAACGCATCATATACGCTAAGTGTTGACACGGCAGAGTCCTTCCTGCCTGTAAAAGGATAAACATCAGGACCTCTCTGACAAGAACTGTTTAGGTTGACACGGCAAACCAGGTTCACAAGTGTATCTATCAACGGAGCTATGGTCTGGATATCCTTACCAAACAAGCTCACCTGCTGACCATAGTTTGATTCAGCCATATCATCAAGAGGTTCATCTATTTCCTTAAAGGAAAGAATGGGTACGACTGGACCGAACTGCTCTTCGTGGTATACCCGCATCTGTTTGTTGACAGGGTACAAGACTGCAGGAAAAATATAATTTTCAGTAGTTTCTCCCCCCTTTTCATTTATTATACTGGCTCCATTTGCAGTGGCATCATCAATAAGTTCTTTAATATATGCAGGTTTTCCTGGTTCTGGTAATGGTGTTAGTTTTACACCTTCATCCCAGGGATTACCAAATTTGAGTTGATCTACCCGGCGGGCAAATCGTTCATTAAACTCTTCAATGATATCTTCATGCACATAAAGCACTTTCAGGGCAGTACAACGCTGACCATTGAAAGAGAGTGCTCCTGCTATACATTCATCAATAGTGAGGTCGAGGTCGGCATCGGGCAATACTATAGCAGGGTTTTTAGCCTCTAATCCCAGTACGAGGCGAAGTCTGTTCTTATGAGGATGTTGATCCTGAAGTGCAATTGCCGACTTACTGTTACCTATAAGTGCCAATACATCAACCTTGCCTGTTTGCATAATAGGCGTAGCCACTTCCCTACCCCGGCCATAAATGATGTTCACCACTCCTGAAGGAAAGCTGTTTCTAAAAGCCTCTAACAAGGGAGAAATTAACAGAACACCATACTTAGCAGGCTTAAAAACAGCTGTATTGCCCATAATGAGAGCCGGTATAAGTAAGGCGAAGGTTTCATTAAGAGGATAGTTGTAGGGGCCAAGGCACAACACTACTCCTAAGGGACCTCGGCGTATGTGAGCATACACACCATCATTTTTTTCGAACTTAGCACTGTCTCGATCCAACTGTTTATAGTCCTCTATGGTATCATAAATATAATCCACAGTTCGATCAAACTCCTTTTCAGAGTCAGTAAGGTTCTTACCGACCTCCCACATCAAAAGTTTGACCACCTCACCACGTTTGAGTTTCATCTGGCTCACAAACTTTTCCATACACGCGACGCGATCACTCACTTTCATGGTTGGCCACACCCCCTGTCCTTTGCTATAGGCATTGCTGGCCGCATCCAGAGCCTCGAGAGCTGTCTCTTCAGTCATATATGGAATACTCCCTAGTAAAGTAGGTGCATATTCACCCTTGGCATTAACGCTATGAATAGATGAGTACACCTCTGTCACTTTTCCATTCCAAGGCTTTAGTTCCCCATTAACAAGATAGGTACTTTGATCCGTAAGGTTCTCCACTTGAAATTGCGCAGGGATTTCATGTTGCTTTGTCTCCATTACATTATTTTTTCTTTGAGATTATTGATTGCGCATCCAATAGTGAAACCAAATTCGGAATATTTTAGAATATATCCATGGCTTCAGCCTCTTTATTCAGCACCTTCCTGCTTTTACAAAAATTACTGTAAACTATTTATTAATCGATTTAATTTAAGCTGCATCATGACACTGTTACACCTTAATTAAATTTCTGTTACCTCGTACAAACAAGATAAAAAAAGCATAATACCGCTTATTAATCAGGGCTTTAAAGAATAAATAATTTTGCGCCTTAGAGAAACACACTTAACCAATTAACACTAAAAATGAAAAGAAATTTACTTGTATTAGCGCTGGTTAGCAGCTTGTTTTGTGCATGTGGAGATGATGATGTTACCTCACCGGCCAACCCGGTTGTATTACAGAATCACTCCAAAACCCCACATATGTTAGAGCTTAAGCCAGAGTTTTCTGATGTTGAAATTTTTACTCTGATCAGTTCTGAAGATAAACTCAGCGAATCTCCTGATTTCGTTTACGGAAGTATGGCCGATGGTGCCGGTTTACTGAAAAATTCTGACGGTACTTTTACCTTAATCAACAATATTGAAGCGGACTATTCTATTGCAAGAATTACTCTTGATGAAACATTCAAACCTGTAAAAGGAGAATATATCGTTAACTCTGATGCCACTGCCAATACTGCTCAGTGCTCAGGGTCTTTGATTACTCCTGAAGAGCATGGCTTCGGTCCTCTATATCTGAGCGGCGGTGAGTGGGGTGGTTCTTCAACTAACGTGTTTGTAACTGACCCTTTCAAAAGTGCTGCTGCTGCAAGCTCTGCAAAAACACTGGTTAACTTCGGTCAGTGGACTACTGAGAATGCTGTTGTATTAGGAAAAGATGCTTTCCCTGGAAAAACTGTTGCTCTTATAGGTGATGACAGCCATGGTGAAGCAGGTGGTCAGCTTGCCATGTATGTTTCCAACAGTGCCGGTGACCTTGATAATGGCAAACTCTACGGCCTAAAGGTTGGTGATGGAACTGTTGTTGACAATGACCTTATAGTAGACCAGGAATATGACGTTACATTCGTAGAACTGAATGAAAGAACTTATGATGCCCTAAACGATGAAGCAATTGCTAAAAAGGTAATGGCTTTTAACCGGGTTGAGGATATTGATTACAGAAAAGGTTCGGGCGAAGCCAACAGGGAGTTTTACTTCAACGCAACAGGCAGAAGCCAGTTCAACGACACCAGAACTCTTTATGGTCGTGTTTATAAAATAGTACTTAATGAAAATGACCCTACTAAAGGCACGCTTACGCTTGTACTCGATGGTGATAACCTGAATGGAAAAGCCAAAAGTTTCCACAGCCCAGACAACATTCTTGTAACAGAAAACTATGCTTACATCCAGGAAGATCCTAATGGATATGATAATGATGTTACTAAGCAACATGATGCCTATCTCTATCAGTATAACCTAAAAACAGGGGAAGTAAAAACTGTTCTTGAAGTTGATCGAGACGCTTACATTTCGGGAGGCTATGGCTCCGCAAATGATGGCTTTGGTACTTGGGAGCTTACCGGTATGATAGACATCTCTGACGAAATCGGTATTGAAGGAAGCTTCCTGCTAATCGTTCAGGCACACTCCTGGCATAATGATGCCTTCCTTAATCCTGATGGAGCAGGTACAGACGAAAATAGCTCCGATCAAGGTAGCTATGCAGTAGTACTCAAAGGTTTAGAAAGATAATATGTACATCCATTTTCCTATTCTGTATAAAGGGGCTTTTCTGCTAAGCCTCTTTATACTTCTCAATGCCTGTTCTAACAAAAATAGAACCGCAGAAACTCCAATCCCTTTACAAATGCAGGACTTGTACCTTCATGATCTTGAAGAAACCCTGCTTGCTGTTGAGCGACTACAACTGACCGACCGCGCAGACAGTCTTCAGCATATCTTCCTTGAAGCTCGTTTAAAATTCAAGCAAACAGAGCCTATCATGGCCTTTTTTAAAGCCTCTGCCTATAAAGCGCTAAATCAGCCAAACCTGATGATTGTTCATGAAGGTGACAATGGCATAGAAAATGAACCTCCGCAAGGCTTTCAGGTTATTGAAGAGTTGCTGGCAGGCGATAGTATGGATATCGATATAGTTCGTGCTGAAATCACTAATGTTTACAGGACTTTGAAGCTTGAAAAAGACAATGTCAATATCGCTAAATCTAGTGACTACCACTTCCTTTGGCTACTCCGAGATTCATTTCTACGTATTATAGCCCTGGGCATCTCGGGTTTTGACTCTCCAGTATTACATTACTCACTTCCTGAAAACAGACAGGTTCTGCTCAGTCTCATGAACTACATGAAACTTCATAAAGGGAGGTTTCATGACCAAAAACTTTATAACCAATGGATTGAAACATTAATCCAGAGTGCTCAAAACCTTAATCAACAAGACTTTGATACTTTTGACCGATATGCATTCATCAAAAATCATATCCATCCTCTATTGAACTTGTGGAAAAAAACAGTAGTAGACTGGGGTGTTAGCTTTCCTTTTGAAACTAAACTCAATTATGAAGCTGAAACATTTTTTGATAGTACTACATTCAATACCATTAGCTTTGCCCCTTCTTACTCTCCAAAAGCAACACGAGAGTTAATATCTCTTGGTAAACAACTCTTTTTTGACAAAAACCTGTCCGGGAGTAAAACGATGAGTTGTGCAACATGCCACCAGCCAGAAAAATACTTTACGGATGGTCTAACTAAATCCACCGCAAATGATGGAAATCCGCTTCCCCGCAATTCACCTACTTTGCTGTATGCTGCCTTACAAAACAATCAGTTTTATGATGCTCGCGTAGCTAATTTGGAAAACCAGATTATAGATGTGGTAAATGGCGAAAGAGAATTTCACTCTGACATCAACCTCCTTCAGGAAACTGTAAACGGTTCAGAAACATATAGAGATAAATTTAAGGCGCTTTACAAGGATAGCATAACATCCAGAAATATTAGAAATGCCATAGCTCAGTATATTAGAACTCTGGTGCCATTTAACTCAAAATTTGATAGAAATATATCTAACAAAGAAAATACACTTACGGCCAGTGAGATTAATGGTTTTAACTTATTTATGGGAAAAGCAGGTTGTGGTACTTGTCACTTTGCACCTATTTTTAATGGCACAGTTCCTCCTGCCTTTTCTCATACAGAGCTTGAGGTACTTGGCGTACCTGAACTGGCTGTATTTGCAAACGCCACCGTTGACCCTGACTCTGGCAGGTACAACTTATTCAAGGCAGACCTTAAAAAGTTTGCTTTCAAAACTCCAACTATACGAAATGTATCCAAAACTGCACCTTACATGCATAACGGTGTATTCAATACTCTTGAGGAAGTAGTTAAATTCTATAACCTTGGTGGTGGAAACGGTATAGGTATGTTCTTACATAATCAGACCTTACCAGCTGATACATTAGGACTCTCTGATCGAGAAATTTCAGACCTCATACATTTCATGAAAAGTCTTGAGGATGATTTAACTACATCATCTCCACTTACTCCCTATGAGGCTGATTAATATCTATTAGGAGAATAACTCTACCAGCCCCCTATAGGAAGACCTTTAAACGAACCAAAAAGTCATTAATCAGTTTGCCTTTTGGTTCGCTAAGAGCCTCATATGGTGACAATAATATTAGGTAATGAGACATATTAGTGCTACCTTTGTCACTTATCAAAGTAGAGGCAACCTCTTACAGGAAATTTCTCACAAGATTCTTTTCTCTAATATCCTTCGGCTTTGACCAAAGTCGGTTCTTTTAAACAACAATCAAGACCGAGTTGCTTTTTAATCAGATTTAACCTGCTGTAGCATTATTCTTCATGCGGTTGAATTCTTATTATGATTAGAAAATTTCCAAGCCTATGAATTAGGCATGAGTGAAATCCACAGGCTACCCATATCATTAAATGGTTGGGTAAGCATGATTTTTTTATATAAACAAATACAATGTATAGAACTAAACAGAGGCCAACAAAACGCACCTCAAACTTTAACCGCAACTCCGGCGGAAATAGAAATAGAAACAAAAAGAAAAACAATAATAGCAGCAGTATAGACATTAACAAATTTATAAGCAAGGCAATAGCACCAGAGCAAAAAGAGGTATATCAGGTTACCAATAAATTTGTAGATTTCCCCCTTCAACAAGGCCTCATCAAAAGAATCGAAGACCGGGGTTACTCTTCTCCTACTGAAATTCAGGATAAAAGCATTAACCATATACTTGCAGGTAAGGATGTAGTAGGTATTGCAGGAACCGGTACAGGAAAAACAGGAGCCTTTCTGATACCTATTATTAACAGATTACTTACAGAACCTGCATTTTTCGACACACTTATAATTACCCCCACGCGAGAATTGGCATTGCAGATTGAAGATGAGTTTCGAAAATTGACCCGAGCTACAAAGCTTCGCTCTATTACTCTTATCGGTGGCACCAATATGAACAAATCGATGGCTGCTTTTTCAAGGCCTGCACATATTGTAATAGGTACGCCTGGAAGAATAATGGATATGGCTCAACGTGGTAAACTGGCGTTCAGAAAGTTTCCCGTGCTAATTCTTGACGAATTTGACAGGATGTTGGATATGGGTTTTATAAGAGATATTGAGCGGGTAATTAGCCAAATGACTGCCCGAAAACAAACTTTGCTATTTTCAGCAACTATGCCGGCTTCACAGGAAGGAATTATCAAGAAAATAATACCAACCCCTGTAAAAGTCAAAGCCTCTTCAGCATTAAAATCGTCTAACAATGTAGACCAAAACGTGGTTTCCGTATCTGAGGGTGAAAATAAGTTTGATTCGCTAATGTCCGTAATATCTAGTGATAATGAAAAAGACAGTCGGGTTATCCTTTTCTGCGAAACCAAGAGGAAGGCAAGCAAACTGGCTAAAAAACTGAACGTAACCGGTATTCCATCAGACGAAATACACGGCAACAAGAGCCAACTAGCGCGTGAAAGAGCATTGAAAAAATTCAAAACAGGCCAGATCAGGGTTTTAGTGGCAACTGATGTTATGGCCAGAGGTATAGATGTTACAGATGTTTCAATGGTAATCAACTATGAAGTACCCAGAACATATGATGACTATATCCATAGAATTGGCCGAACAGGCCGAGCCGGGAAAACCGGAAAAGCAGTCACATTTATCAACTAATAACACAATATATGGCACGATCTCAAAACAGCTTCATTAAGCAACAGAGAGAAAAAAAGAAACAGAAGAAGAAAGAAGAGAAACTGCAAAAAAAGCAGGAAAGAAAAGAAAACTCTACAGGGGGCAATTTGGATGATATGATTGCCTATGTAGATGAATTTGGCAATATTACATCCACTCCGCCATCAGAACATGAAGATACATCTTCCACAAAAAATGATAAGGCTGACACCAGCAATCAAAAGAAAGGAATCTAATAATTATTAATAACAATAGAATGAAAAAAGGAACAGTTAAATTCTTTAACGAGTCAAAAGGTTACGGTTTCATATTACAAGATGATACTCAAGAAGATATATTCGTACACGAAAGTGGTTTGATCCATGAGATTGTACAAAATGATAAAGTATCATTTAATGTAGAGCAAGGCCGCAAAGGACTTAATGCGATTAATGTTGAGGTGATCGACTAATTAACACCACTCTGAAACGGGTCGCCTGATTGAGGCTTCCCGTTTTAATTAAAGCCCCCCTCAGACTCTTGTCAACTCAGTGATAATGGTCTTATACTGAGAAAACTCTCTCATTAGCTCTCCTCCATCAGCCATTTCAAAATCCTGAAAATCAAAACCAGGAGCCACAGTACACCCCACCAAGGCAAAACTGTCAGGCTGCTCAACCCGCGATGCAAACCAACACCCTGCAGGGACTACTGCCTGAGGCTGCTGACCATTACTTAAATCCAACCCCAGCTTAATAACCTGAAGCTTTCCTGAGGCTGAAATAACATAGATAGACAAAGGGTCTCCGTCATAAAAATGCCACATTTCGTCAGACTTTATCCTATGGAATGCTGAAAACTCACCGCTCCTGAGCAGAAAGTAAATACCGGTACTTACACTCCTCTTCCCCTTAAAACCGTCATAAGTATTTTCAACTGAAGATCTGTAAGTCTCCTTATAATACCCCCCTTCAACATGAGGTTGTAGACTTAATGTCTTAATATAGTTATCTACCTTGTTCATATGTAAAATTAACTCATTAAAAAGCACCTATGATTTCTTAAACATCTTTAAACAAAAGGGTGCTGTATTTACTTATCATATCAAATATAGTAATTTTGAGATAGTACAAACGACCTGACCAAACAATCTATGCACGAGGAAGAAGACGCCAGCTCACCCAACCCGGAACAGCTGCCAATATTTAAAAAGGGACGGGAAATTTATGAATTAACCGTTAAAATCACTGATCTTATTCCTGATGAAGATCAGATGTTGTGTACCTATAAAGACTTTATGCTTGAAGATGCTGCCAATCTGACTGTGAAGGTTGCAGGAGCTGAGGCTGCTGACTTGTATGATATACGAATGGAAAATGCTGCTATTATACGAAAGGCTGCACGGGATCTGATGACTCATTGTAGCGGGCTAAAGATGTTTGGTTTTAAAGAAACGCAGTACCTGCACCTGATAAGAGAAGCTATTGAAGAATATAGGCTACTGTTTATTGATTGGGTAAGCACTTTTGACCCTTGGAATTATTGCGTAGATCGCTGGGGGCTTTTCAACCCTCCCGGTGTTAGTGCCGATGATTATGATCCCGATGGTGACAAGGAATAAACAAGATGTTTAGAAGCAAATATTCTCTTATTTACTACCTTTGAAACTGCTACATAAATACGATAAAGCCAGAGTTTAGAAGATTTGTTTTTACAACTGTTATTACTGTAAGAATTTTTACTTTACTAGAATTTAAACTTATCACTTATGAAAAGATTAACGCATTATCTTTCTTCTGTTTCATTGGCAACTTTATTTGTCATAACCATGGTAGCGTGTGGTGGAAGTACAGACGTGGTTGAATCCGGAATCTATCAGGGAACTATCGATGAAGTTGAAGCTGACAAAACAGAGATATATGTAAAAACGACAGACAACAAGAAACTTGAGCTTTACTTTACAGACCAAACAGAGCTCACAAAAAATGGAGAAACCATAAACTTTGATATTCTTAAAGAAGGCATGAAGGTGGAAGTTGAAGTGGAGAAGGTTGGCCAAAGACTTGATCCTATCGCAGTAAAAGTACTGGATTAAGCATGGGTCTGATACCGGATTGGATACGGACAGAGGTGTATCATGCATTGTCC
Source organism: Fulvivirga marina (assembly GCF_016775155.1). Lineage (GTDB taxonomy): Bacteria > Bacteroidota > Bacteroidia > Cytophagales > Cyclobacteriaceae > Fulvivirga > Fulvivirga marina. The sequence continues at coordinate 72,167 of NZ_JAEUGD010000065.1, forward strand.
GTGCATTTCCCTATTGCATTTCTTTTACTGGGCACATTGCTTAAGCTTGTTGCCATGGTTACCAACAAGCAATTTTTAACTACCTCGGGAAGTCTTCTGTTGTATGTTGGGACCATTACCGCATGGATAGCTATCTATACCGGAGACTTGGCTGATGGCAAAGTAAGTAGATCTGTTTGTGACCCTACCGTGTTAAAAAGTCATGAAAATATGGCTTTTTACCTTACATATATATTTACGGCAGCTTCTTTTCTGGATATAGCTATACTATCCGAAAAGATCAACAGGTTCAGAAGGATAGGAAGGACCATTGTGGTTATTTTAATGCTCATAGGAAGTGTTTTGCTAACATATATGGGTGATTTAGGCGCCTCATTAGTTTATCAACAGGCAGCAGGAGTTTCAGTTCCCTCCGAAGATTGTAAAGAATTTGAATAAAGAAGCACAAGACCATATTCCTCACCCTACTCAAAAAGGTCTTAAAACTACATTAGTAGGGATTATTATCAGTGCCATTCTAGCCATTGTAAAAGCCTTGGGCGGAATATTTGGCAATTCCTATGCTCTCATTGCAGATGCTATAGAATCTGCCGGTGATGTATTATCATCTATAATGCTTTGGATAGGCTTAAAATGGTCAGCTCGCCCACCTGATAAAAATCACCCCTATGGTCATGGAAAAGCAGAAGCTCTAATAGCAGTAGGCATAGCTATTGCTCTTGCAATAGCATCCTTCATCATTACAAGAGACAGCATTTACCATATAATGGAACCCCACAAAACTCCGGCTCCTTATACTTTAATTATTCTTGTAAGTGTAATCACAACCAAAGAATTATTGTATCGGTATGTATTGAAAACAGGAATAGAAATTAATAGTGGAGCAGTAAAAGCTGATGCCTTTCACCATCGTAGCGATGCCATTACCTCTGCAGCTGCATTTATAGGTATTACCATAGCCATTATTGGTGGTGAAGGGTACGAAGTAGCTGACGATTATGCTGCTCTTTTTGCTGCTGCGGTAATACTTATTAATGCTTACATTATAATACGCCCTGCCATCGGAGAACTTTTGGACGAATCTGTTGTTCCTGAACTTAATACTCAGGTGAAAGAGCTGGCCGAACAAGTAGAAGCTGTACACAAAGTAGAAAAGTGTCATACCAGAAAAATGGGAGTTATGCATGTAGTAGATATGCATATCTGGGTTGACTCACATATGTCAGTGGCCGAGGGGCATGAAATTGCCCATAATGTCAAAAATCACATTAGGAACCATCTGCCAGAAATACTAGACGTGCTTGTGCATGTAGAGCCAGCTAATATGGAAGAGCATGATCAGACTAAAAGTGATAGTAAAATTCACAAGTCACTACAATGATCTTTCCAGCATATAAAATACTTTTATCTCACTGAAACACTTAGCTTTTAAGTTGTTTTAAATAGTTTTATCTTGGAGCTATAAATCTATAGCAATGACTTTACCTTTATTTTCTCAATCCTGGCTTTCTGTACTGTTGTTCATTCTTTTTGTGCTTATCATTTGTATAGGTAGCGTACAAACTTTCAGAAAGCATGTACAACAGAAAAGGAACTTCATGCTACACTCACTCATACCACTGGGAATGTCAGCACTTTCCTTTAGCATAATTGGTCTTATTAAAAACTATATGGTTTCTTTGCGACATGTTGATGAGGCCGGTGAAATGACAAAAATGAAGCTGGCACACGCTGTGGTACACGGCTCCCTTGGTGGAGCACCATATGTAGTTTTAGGATTACTATGCCTAGGTATCAGCTACATTTTTATGTATATAAATCAAGATAAGATAGATAAACCCCTTTCATGAAAAGAGTTTTATTTCATATAACAGACTATGCCTATCTGGCAGAAAAAGTACTTAAGTATGGTGATTTTGAAGAAGGTAAAGTAAAAGTTGACCATTTCTCTGATGGAGAAAGGTATCAGCGTATACTTACTGATGTAGAGGATAGGGATATCGTAGTTTTGGGCGGTACAGTTAATGATGAAGCTACACTTGAACTATTTGATTTGGCTTCTTCAATTGTAAGTTGTGGAGCTAATTCACTTCGCATGGTCGTCCCCTATTTTGGTCACTCCACTATGGAGCGTTCCGTTCTTCCCGGGGAAGTGGTAACCGCTAAAACCAGATCTCGGCTACTATCGGCTATACCCAGAAGCAACAAAGGCAATAAAATATATCTTTTTGATCTTCATACGGAAGGAATCCCTCACTACTTTGAACACCATTTATACCCTGTTCATGTGTACTGTAAAGGTATTGTAATGGAAGCTGCACGCCAATATGGTGGTGATAATTTTGTGCTTGCCAGCACCGATGCTGGTCGCGCAAAATGGGTAGAATCTTTAGCCAACGACATGGGAGTAAATGCTGCTTTTGTGTTAAAAAGAAGAATAAAAGGAGACCAAACAGAGGTCAGTGCCATTAATGCAGATGTGGAAGGCAAAGATGTCGTTATATATGACGATATGATCCGGTCCGGAGGCAGTATCATCAATGCTGCAAAAACCTATAAGAACGCTGGAGCAAATAAGATCTATGTAATCACCACACATGGCATATTTGTAGGTAACGGCCTTCAAAAGCTAAAAGACTGTGGCCTTATAGAAAAAGTGATCTGTACCGACACCCACAAAAATGTTAATACCTTAAATGATGAGTTTTTGGAGGTTAGAAGTATAGCCGAGCTTATTTGCAATCAGCTACATTGACATCTTTTTATTTTAGGTAAACGGCATAACCACCAACTGTCAAGCGTTGCAGAAATATTGAGAGTAGATAAAACTATGCTATGATAATCAGGGAAGCGATGGATTGAAGTACCCCACAAGGGAGAACGTGTTGCTGAATCAAATAAAAGTGCCGGACTATTCTAAACGTTAACTAATTCACCATCCTGAGATATGCTGCATTGATGGACACTGAATACAGGATCAAGGCAATTAACCAATAGATATTTGCTTGTTGTTAAAAGACTCTCATTCTCACAAAATCTATTATTAAAAGCTATTTCCCACAGGGCTTTATCTGGTTTATCCTTTTTAAAGCATCAAATAGAGGGCTTTTACGAAAAGTAGAAAAAAATATGGTCTTATATTATTTCCAGATAACTGCTTTTCCAGTTTGGAAAAAGCTTAAAAAAATCTCTTTACCTCCAGTTAGGTTCTAATACCAACAACTCTATATTTCCAGAAGTATTGGCTACTAGTTGAAGGGTATCGCTATCAAGAAAACACATATCGGCGTAATTAACCATAAATACCCTAAGCCATACTTTCCACCCATCACTATTTAATATGAATTCTACTTTTTTCGCAAGTTTTAGAAAAAAGTTATCCGACGAACAATTTATTGGACAAATGACTTTTCTTTCTCAAGTACATAAAACCCTCTATCATCAGATAAAACGATGTATTCATTTGATTGAGCAATAATTTTATCTACAGAAACATCAGCAGGGTATTTATACTCCGCTTCCTTTTCACCATTGGTATTGTATTCAGTTACGTGGTTATCACTTAAAATTAAGATATTTGTATACCCACCATCCGCACTTGTTCCTGCAAAACTCTTGAATGACTCACTATAAGCAGCTTTAACTCCCTCTGCAAGTATCTCCTTTCCATTGTTCTCGTTTAGTATGTAAACAGAAGTTTCATCCGCATATCCATCTGACACAATTAATTTCTCACCAACCAATTGCTTTGAAGCTAGTTCAGGCAGGTTTATAATCTTCCTTAGTTCTCTTAATTGAAGTTGATCGTTTTTATCTTCAATAGCGTATACTTTATTAGATGTTGAGAGCAATACAATCTCTCCATCAGTATGTGACACCTTTAAAGGAACCATTTTCTCATTTAAATTAGAGGCTTTTTGATTTAGCTCTCTGGCTACCAAGTTATAATTAACTCTTTTCAGCTGTGACGTATCGGAATAGCTTGAAAGAATAATAAACTGAAGTTCATTACCTGAAAACGAACTAAATAAACAGTATCCGCCTTCTAGTAATTCCTCTACTTTTTTATTAAGAAGTACCAAGTCTTCCACTTCAGGCTTCCACAAAAAAGCATTGTCTTCTTTCTTTAATATGGCTCCGTAATTTCCTACAAACAAAAATGTTGATTGTGAAAAATTAATATGATCACCTGACTTTAAATCATAGATAAGGACATTTTTTGGACTATCAATAGGCAGTAGGTCTGTGGCTAACAATAATTTATTCTCAACAATTTGCTCTATGTTAAAATGCCTCCCTTCATATATTAAAACCGGATTCTCCCTCGGTTTATCTAAATCATACATCCATAACTTCCTATCCAACTTGTCAGGATGATTTGCCAGTATTAATAGTTTATTATCGCTAATTGCCGAATAAGAACCTATTCGCCAATCATTAGGTAATTCTATCATTTTAGATGTGTCAATATTGTTTTCTTGCAACTTTGTATTGCAGGCAGTCACTATTAAGATGAAAGCGACAATCAGTCTTTTAGCCATCAATTCCTGCATCAAATGTATTTTTAAGGTTATCTATTCTTAGTCCTAAAAGATCGAAATTAACCTTCTCCCTTACTTCAGGGTCGTTGATAATATCATTAATAAACCCTTGAATCCCACTAAATTCTGATTTCATTTTGTCCTTAAGGTCTGAAACATTGTCTGCCTTACTGCTAAAAACAGCCTTATAACCAGCACTTGCCACCATCTTTAGCGACTCCTTAGCTATATCAGGCACTTTATCGCTAAACGGCACGAGGGACCATGCCAAGTCAAATGCAGATTGTCTATTTTCATTGACCCTGTTGACCACTCCTTCATACGCCTTAATGGCATTGTTAATGGTTAACCCAGCGTTATATACTACATTATTTTCATTCATGGCACTGGTAACGTTAGTGTCATTAATACCGTTGACCGACATATTTAAAATGGCCTTTACTGATGCCAAAGCAGAGCCATATGCACTTTGAATCATATTAATAATCACATCAGGGCTTCCATATGAAAATACTCCCTGTGGAGTGGCTTCATCTGCAAAGTGTCTTATATTTCCTGAACTGCTGTCCAACCTGTTGTTACCACTATAGGAAACACTTCTTAAAAGTGTTGGTTGATGTTTGGCAACGAATTGCCCCATCATTGGAAAAAACGTCCTCTCAGCAAACACTCCTCCTTCTAGATTGTATCCATTGGGCAAATCAGTCTCATTTTCATTCTCACCAATACCGTACAACGCCTCCATAAAATTCAAAATATCCTGCTCCCCATAAGGAGAATTATCATATAAATCACAATAAAGAGGACCCGAGTTTGAAGCTGAAATAACGGCTTGGTTTGGTATCCACTTAAACTCCCTTAAGCCATGAACATTTGCTTTCAAGAAACCAAATATCCATTTATGATACATGTGGTAGCCTCTATCCGCATTTTTCAGGATTTCCTTCCACTTTGACTTTGTGGTTTTAATAATTTTAGCAACATTAGCTTTACGAGGTTCGCCATTTACATATTGTACATTATAGTAGTCTCCCTTAACTTCTACTCCAGAGATTGTTTCTTTAGCCCCCCAACCATTATAGTAGGTAATATCCTCTTTTTTTGGATCTTCCTGCATTTGAACAGCATTACCACTACTTCCCTTTACGTCGGCAAACTTACCCTGCACAGCCTTTTTTCCCATTTCATCAGCCTCGCGTTCAAGCGTAGGGTCATCATTAACAGGGGCACCTTTAGCCTGGGTTGTTGCTTTCACTCTCCCTTGTCGCTGTTGAACTACATGCGTTAACTCATGACCTATCAGCTCTTGCCCTTTGGTACTATTAGGGTTATACTGTCCGGGAGCAAAGTGAATACTGCTGCCTTGAGCATATGCAAGGGCTCCCATACTAGTTGCACTCGAAGAATTATTATGCACCTTAACATCGCTGAAGCTGGTATTAAAAGCTCCTTCCATTTTACTTAAAACTGAGGATGGTAATGCGCCAGACTGGCTAGCAGGGTTCCCACCAGTAGACTGATCTCCCCCTGACTTCATCTGAACTTTTTCATCCTCTTTAACTCCTTTGTCAACCATAAGTTGAGTCGGCATATTGATAGCCTTCATCTGAGCTGGGGCATTTATCCCTATGGTAGCTGCTGCTCCTTCTCCCAAGGTGTTCATTAAAGAGGTTGAAGCTCGCTTGAAACCTGCTTTACCTGAGGTATTAAATACCTTTGAATCGGGAAATAGATTATCCTTATCTAGGTTACTATTTTTCCTTCCTGCTGTTGTAGCAGATTGCTGTTGGTTTTGGAGTAAGTTATCCTGCATAAATTAATCGAAATAGCTAGTGTTACTAAGATATAAACGCCAAGCAAAAAACAGAATTTATAAGAGCTATTTTTTCACTTTTCTTTTACAAGAAGGAAAAAACTAATCCTAAAGAGATTACTAATTTCACAACCTATTATACTGTTTACCTTTCTTGTATGGCGCTAACAGTTCATGTAGTCTTTCAATAGTAATTTCAGTATTCTCAGAAGCATCAAACTCAAATATTAACTCTTGCTTGATATACTCTCTTTTTTCCATCAAATTATCAGCATACTTATCACTATTATAATTAAACCCAAACTTCATTTTCTCAAAATCTTTGCCCTTCAAGAATTCGGGACTCCAGAAATATATTGTAAAAGTATAAGTACCATAATATTGATTTTTAAAATAATCCACAGCAGATTTAATACCTTCTAAACTGTAGGCATTGTCAAACAAATAAATATAGTAGTAAATTATAATATCCCGTTCCGCATTACTTACTAGCTCCAGAAACGAAGGTGAGGTATATTTATCTATGGCTGCATTGGCCTTAACAGCATATTGTTCATAATATTTATCTAGTTGCTCCTTCATGACTTCCTCTGCCTGATAACTATGCTCCATCTGCATATAGTTATCTAAAACATCAGAGTTATTATCTTTATATGAACCATGTACCCTTACAGCTGCATTATCTACCGGTACTGCCAAGAACTGAAACTTATTAATTTCTACATTAAATTGATTTGTTTCAACTCTGAATTCTTTGTGATAGCGCTCGTTTAAAAGCTTTTCAAGCTCAGAATTACTATATTTTTTAGACATTTCGCACGAAATTATTATGCATAAATAAAAGAGAAAAATACTTGCTTTACGTATCATAGTTATCACCAATCTGTTAGCCATCTCCAAGCACGGTTAATCCTGTCTGTTGCAGCATTCATTCCATCGCTAACTCCCTGTGTAAATCGATCCCAAGCATTACTAATCCCTTGCTTAAACCTATTGTAACTTTCTACTGTTGACTCATAAGTTTGAACAACGGAAATATATGCCCTGAAAATATTTTGTAAAGCTCTGCCTGCACTTTTCCTAATAGGCTCCGCTACTTCCCTCTGCTCAGTGTGTGGATAACTCTCATAATGGTTGATAGTTGAACTTCTCCCTACATTATCACCCATAACATTATCCCCCATTCCTAAACCAGATCTCATCGTATTATATCTAGCGGCCCCAAATGCATGCATTCCATGAGACTCTCCTACTGTAGAAGCAGTTGTAGATAAATAGGTTCTTAGGGCCTGTACTCTTTCTTGGATGCGGTTTTTTATAGTGGATAATAACTGGATTTTTTGATATAACAGTTGAGCGTCTTCAAAAACTGAAATAGGAAGACTTAATTGAGGTCGAACGATACCGAGAATTTCTCGAACTGTCTGGTTAAGCAATGAAATATCAGCCCTTATTTCAGTAACAGAGGTTGTTATAGTACTCAACAATACCCTCACATCCAAAGATTTACCAAAATCATGTTCAAAAACATCTCCTGGCAGACTGGCTTCTCCTGCCTTATCAACCAAGTCTCCTGTAACAATATGATGAACGACGTGCGGCCGTTCATCTTCCGATAGCCTATTAAACCGGTCTACGGAAGCCTGATCTATACCAGGTGATTGAAATGTAGCTACATTGCCCACTTGACCTGAGTAGTTAACTGCGACATGCTGAGCCATTGCTCCCCCCAAACTATGACCTGTGACATCAACCTGCCTTCCAGCATCCTCCAATATACTTTCAATAAGAGCCCTATTATTGGCAAACTGAGAAGCTCCTACCGCTTGAGGATCCAAGTCAGTAAATATAGTTAATAAGTTTTCAGATCCACCTCCTGGTATTGTACCTCTAATGGCAAGTAAACTGTTCTTTTCATCACTTCTTGAAGGCACGAGTACCGCCTGGAACCCGGTTTGTGCACCCGCAGATGCCCCATACCAAGCAATTCCTGCTGGATTATAACCTGCAGCGGATAGCATATGAATCTCTTCATTTGTTAAAGCATAATTTTCCTGCTGATACACCAGATGATGCGCAGCATATTCATAGATGGCCTGTTGGGGTGCGATTCTATCCAACTCCTGTTCCCCTGTTTGCCTTTGAATAACAGCTTTTTTCTGAACGGTCTGTGACAAAGCACCTCCACCTACATTGACCATTTCGTTTCTAGCTGCTTTTGCCCCCATGATATCTGCTTCATTTTCAAGAGCTGCATCATCATTAACAGGTACTTTTTTAGCCTGGACCATTGTTCCGCCAAGACTAGCATTAACACTCTCTGCCGGAGCTTCCTGTAATGGTTCATTTTTAGCCTTTAGCTGAAGTTTATCTTCACTATTAGCCTTCTTCTGAACCGGAGAACTGCTTACCGAAGGAGAATTTAAAACGGAAGAAATGGAGTTTTTCCCTACGTTGTTGAAAGCCTCACCTAAAGACGTATTTGTGGGATAAAAACTCGCCGTACCATTTGCATTAGGTTTCTTCGAGTTCGGAAGCAAATTGTCTCGATCTAAATTACTTACTTTCTGAGCAGAAGCAGCAGATGTCTGTTGTTGGTTTTGGAGTAGATTGTCTTGCATAGATTAGAATTATGCTGGGTTTGCTAATATATCAACACACCCTTAAAAACTGAATATAATTAGAAGTTTCTTTCTGATACCCGAATACCAGATAACCTGCACTCTAAAGGCAAGCAAGAGGCATAAATTGACAAAAAATCCCACAACACCAACAACAACTCTCTGTTAATCAATACAATAAAATGCAAACACCTCAATAAAGGTATAAGCCGCTTCCTCAAAGGAAAGCAGCTTTTACTTAGAACTTTTGTATTACTTCTTTATAAATCTTCTGATCACCTGATCAGTACCACTATTCAATCGAACAGAATATACTCCGCTAGAATAGGCTTCTGTATCTAAAGTGGCCTTTACAGCCCCTCTCCTTACAACTCCTCTATGCACTTCCACTCCATGTATATCATATACTGTTAACACATACTCCTCATTTAACGGAGCCGGGAATAGTATATTAATTTCCTTCTCTGTTGGATTAGGGAACAAGCTGACACCTCCTTTACTCAAAGGATCATCTACACCTGTTACCTTAGCCATAGGAGGCATCTTACTAGCTGGTATACTCATATGCGCAGCCTGATAAACTTCCTTACTTTTCTCATTATATATAGAAGCCACAACCATGAATTCAGAGTTTCCGGGTTCAATAGAAGGATTCCAGGTTTGAACAACCTGCTCTACTCGGGTATCCTCAGGTTGCCAATCACCGAACAGCCTGTTACCCGCTGCGTTAGGTAATAACCGCCTCACCACATTATAGTAAGTGTTTCCATCTATAGTTACCTGACGTTCAACCACGGCCAACTGCACAATCAAGTTACCTTCTATGATTTCTGCTGTAGCATTTTTACTAATATTAGCTGTAATCTCCAAAGTCGTGGCAACATCATCACCCAATGAAATATCAATATTAAACGGAGCTGAAATCAACGCACGGGTATTATAAGCATTAACACCCCAACTATCTCTAAAGAATGGCTCATTCTTATAATAAACACCATACACTCCATCCATAACCGTTCTTGGTACTTCGGCAATAGCATAGTGTAATGCCCTTGCACTAGGATCAGCCTTATTAAATTGATTCAATGGATCTGCCCCCGGAAATGACGTATGGTATTGAATATCAATAACTTCCGGACTTTTTCCCTCTACAAAACTTCTTAGTTTACTATCTTCACTCTTGGATTCAGAGCTTGATAAGTTAGTAAAGTGCTCAAGCAGAACAACTCTATTCCTGCTCTCAATAGTAAAGTCATCAAATGCAAACCCGTCAAAGGTTTTACCAAAAGGGTTGTCACTGGTACTTGCAAATGCAACCCTAAACCGAACTGGCCTATTACCTGCCTTTACACGAATATCATCAAGAGGGAACTTAGCCAGTGTCCAGTCGCCATGAAGCTTTCCTGACCACCCAAAACTGGCTCCACTTTGATTACCTGGAGCTCCAACCAACCCTTGAGTGTTATACCATTCCAACCCTTCTTCAATACTTCCTAATGTATTCCATTCCGTTGTATCCCCTATTGAATATTCAACAACCGCTCCATCGAAGCCATCCTCAGTATCTGACCAGATTTTCAGAGAAAGAACAGGCCTGCTTAAGTTATTTATATAGAAACATGGTCCTTCTATCCATGAATCCTCACTCTTATTGTACGAATTATTAGGGTTACCTGAAGCGTCAACCCCTGCATTGGTTATCCACGAGTTAACTCCTGAAGCAGCTCCTTTAATTGTATCTCCCTGCGGCATGGTTAATGCCCAACTCGATGCATTACCTAACTCCAGTTTCTCGCTTTCAATCCAACCATGTCCCGTTTGCTCGAAGCTTTCTATATAGTAATTATCATCAGAAACCTCAATAGCGGGGAATATACCCACCTTTTTTGTTATTTGTCCTGAGCAAAAACTTTCAGTTAATATTGAATAGGTAACATCATAAACACCTGCAGCAGAAAACTGATGTCTGTATATACTATCTAAATTATTTCCATCAGCGACAACCGCTTCTCCTCCAAAATTCCAAAATACTGAGTCCAGAACATGACCTCCTGAAGATAAATTTTTAATTATCAAATCGTCTCCTTTAAATAGTGTCTCTTCACCTTCCTGAATCCTCGATACACCGAAACTAACTGTAGGTTCAAAATCAACAAAATTAACCGTTTCTGTAGCAGATTCACTAACGCAACCATTTTCATTAATAAATCTATAATGAATCTTATAAACACCAAGGTCAAAATCAGCAGGACTGAAAGATGCAACACCATATAAAGCATCACCAGAAAGTGACGCCGGAATTGTATGATAAGTTTGAGAAACAGTATTACCTAAAACAAATTCAGCAGAACTTCCTGGCAACGGTGCTGGTTCGGCTATAAGAGAAATTTGTCCTTCATAATCTCTACAGTATGTTGCGTTTGAAAGTTCATGCATTACTAAGCCTGTAGATAATTCATATATTAGAATATTCACTGTTTCCGCCATGCTCTGGCAGCCGTTTACTCCTTGTGTAACATAATATGTAATACCCGAAGGGCCAGTGGTAGTTACCCCAGGATTAAATACAGTTCCACTCCCAACCGGAATAGTAAGACCAGCATCACTATACCAAGTAACAGAGGCACCCGATGCTGGATTTTGGACAAAAAAGTTCTCAGGGGTATCCCCATGACATAATACAATATCGTCCACAACAGGTGAAGGAGGAAGCTCATATACTTTCACATTGGTCTCAATACTATTAGAACAGCCACCATTATCAAAGTATGAATATACAATAGTCTCATTTACAAATGACTCTCCGGCAGGAATAACAACAGTACTAGGCTGAAAGAAATATTGCCCGTTTACCTCCTGAACATGTGCTCCCGAAAAGTTACCTGAAAACGTACCTTCCAACTGAACATCCCCAGAACTGGCACAATAGAAATCATTAAGAGAAGTGATTTCTCCGATCTCTGGAATAATTATATTAGTTTCTTTTGTCTGAAATATTTCCTCATCAGAAGCCAAAGCAAATAATTGAGGGAACGCTAACTTATTGTATTCCATGATCCTAGCAGACTTCTCAGCAATTCTTGTAACACGCGCTTCCTCTGCTCTCTGTAATTGACAATCAATGAAACGCCCAGTGCCATCAGTACGCAGACAAGGGTCAGGTCCAATATCACAGCCGGTTGGATAACTTGGGTTATCAGGATCACACGGGTTATTCATAACATTGTCACAGCTGTATGGATAATTCGGATTTCTGGTATCACAATCATCACAACTACCAGGATAAGATGGGTTATCAGGGTGGCAAGGGTTATTCATAACCGCATCACAACTGTTAGGATAGTTTGGGTTTCTCGTGTCACAATCCGTGCAACTACCCGGATAACTGGGGTTATCTGGGTGACATGGGTTGTTCATAACCGTACTGCAACTTTCAGGATACTGATCGTTTAGGTCAAAAGGATCACCGGCATCATAATCGGGGTCACAAACCCCACAGGATGCACATCCACAATTATTAGGGTAAGTTGGGTTATCCGGGTGACACGAATCATTCATTATTTCATCACATTGCTCGGGGTAGCTCGGGTGTCTCGAGTCACATACATCGATAGACTTAACTATTAATTCAACTTGCAAAGTATCTATACCTGCAGCAAAGGCTTCTGCCGGACTAAAAGTATATTGTATATTATCCGAGCTAGTGCTTTGATAAACCGCAGGATTTGATATTTCAGACCCATTATACATAAAACGAAGTCTCTGATAAATTTTACCCTCAGGGATCCTCTCTAATTTTACCGTTAAAGTAGTAGAGGAGAGATTGCTACAGTATTTACCTGATAATGTCAATGCTCCGGAAAAAACATCAATATTCTGATAAACAGTTCTTACACACCCTTCAGGTGACTCAACAGTGTATATAATTTCATGATTATTTTCACCAGCTATTGTAGGATAGAACTTGTAGCCATCAGCATCCTTTGCGACCCCGGTACCAGAAACAGACAAAACTCCTCCAGAATACGAAATATAGCCTTCCAATGCAACCGGATCATCCTCAACAAAGAATGAAGGGCTTGAATCTATTATATTTGCTTCTGGCGCATCATAAACAGTAAAGCCCCCAGAAGAAGCCGAGGACAAATCCGAATTTTCGTATCCAGTAACAGAAACATCGTCACCATTCTGAAGGATAACGCTTGAATAAGTACTTACAGAACTTTTAGATTGAACTACTGTAGTACCAATTTTAAATTCATAAGTGGTTGCTCCAAAAGCAAAGAAATCTACTCTATCTCCCGAGCATATTACTAGATCAGGTTCAGTAGTCGCAAGATAGACCTGCATAGGTGCTGATGTAGTTACTTCTCCTCTGTCTGAGAAGTCTCCAACTCCTCCTGCATTTTTTGCTCTAACACGAAAATAGTACTTAGTGGAATGAGCTAAATTTGGAACGTCATAAGTATTGCCTTCGATATCAGTATTTTGTATTAAGCCAGTGCTAAACCCAGCATTAGTTGCCACGTCAATATCATAAGAATCAGCACCATCCATAACATCCCAAGTAAGCGTAAAGCTGCTTGAGCCAATATTAGAAGCCACTACATTAGTAGTTTTTGCAGGTGGATCTGGAGGAGTTGTTTCCGTTACAGACCTTACTGATAATGAGTTAATATCAGTTCCTGTAAGATAATTGTATGTCGAATTATTGGCACCAACTTTATAAGGAACAATTGCATAACTATATTGGGTATCAGGACTTAGGGACACATTATCAGTGAAACTATTACTAAAGGTGTCGGTTATATCACTCAGAAGTGTAATACCGGTTAAGCTCAAATCAGCTGGTGCCAAGCCATCTTCAATAGATGAAATATCAATCGGCAGGCCGCCACTCTTCCTGACAAGGATGTATCCATCAGCACCATTTCCCCCTAAAACATCGAGCGCTGAAAAGCTAACTGAGATAGAGGTTGAAGAAATTGCAACAGCTTCAAGTATTCCAGGATGTGTATCTGGCTCCGTAGAAAGAGTCCAAAAGCTCCTTTCCTCTCCTAAAACTGTAACCAAATCACTCATTACATAGGCCCTGTAAAAATATTTCGTAGCTGATGCCAAACTGGTGAGGTCATGGACAAAGTCAGTTCCTTCATCTGCAGTTGAATAGGAAACTTGTGTAGACGTCGTATCTACACCAGAGGAAGTTGAATAATATGTACCTCTACCTGTAATTGTCTCTCCAACTGCTACTCCAACAATTGTTTCTCCTCCCACTGATGCTTGAGTATCACTTATTCCGCTTACACCTGAGGTTGTAATCGAGGTTATGAGAAAAAAATCACTAAGGCTCTTCAACCCTATTGGAGAAAAAGAGCTTAAAGCTATTGCAAATCCAATCAGCAAAAAGTACAGCAAGCGTTTATTCATGATATAAAATTTATAAACATAAAATCCGAGATTATAAAAAACCTCCCGATCTTAAAATTATTTTAATCTTTAATACAACGGATGTAAAGTCCTCTATTTTTATCGCTGCCTCCCAAACTTGTGCCACATGTCGTTTCTTGCAGAGAAAAATCAGACGCATGAGTTGTTGAGTACTCATCAGCTGTCCAATAAATAGCTACTACATCTATACCGGCATATGTATTATCTTCTTTTCTCCTTCCTCCAAGCTTGCCCTCAAAACCAGAACTCCCTCCAACAATTAATTTAGGAGCAGCCTCTTCTACGGCTGGGCCAAGTTCCGCTATCAAAGCATCGTACTCAGCCTTTGATGGCAAATGCCATCCGTCTGGAGCAGCAACTTTAGCGGCATACCAAGAGTACATTGAGCCGTACTCATCACAGTTAGCCGTCACCTCATTATAGCAGTATCTTGCTGTATCAGAAGCTATATCAAGATTCTCTGCCATCCAAACCTGTTCTCCAATGGTTACAATTTTATAACGCTGTCCATCTCTTTCATCAAGTAATGACTCTAGATCTGAAGCAGTAACAGCAATAGTAGCTGTACAAGCATTTGCATCTTTAACGGTTAAGGTATAATCAGCAGCAACTACATCAGCAAAGGTCGTTGTGGTTTGGAAAGTTGTGCCATCTAGAGAATATTCGTAAGGAGCTGTTCCTCCTGTAGCTGTTGCCTCTACAGTATATTCTTCTACAGCCGCAGTTACTGCAAGGTCTGCACAGGCATCTGCTACTGTCACTTTAGTAGTGTTAGTACAGGCATTAGCATCTTTAACGGTTACAGTGTATTCTTTTGGGGCAACATCTTCAAAAGTACCTGATGTCTGGAAGGTGCTTCCGTCTATCGAAAACTCATAAGGAGATTCGCCACCTGTAGCCGTTGCAGTGATGTCAAATGCGTCAGAAGTTGTAGTTACAACCAGCGTAGTGTTTAAACATGGGTCAGGGGCCGGACCATCATCGTCTCCGCCACACGATGACAAGGAAAACACCGCTGTTAATACTAAAGCTGTAAAGAATAATGAAAGTAAATTTTGCTTCATAGCATGTAGAAAGTAATTGGTTTTGGTTAAATCAGAAAGTTGAAGACATTGTAAACAATGACTTTCGTTAGATTATATCTTTTAATAAAGTGATGCATACAGTACTTTTTTGTAAGGTAACCTTTATAAAAAATCTATTTTTAGCACCAAATTCAGATACATCTGAATATCAACAAGTTAAACAACAAATTATACCACAACACTTAATTAACAAGCTTATTCCCCTGGCCAATAGCGTTGTGATTTTTCTCACAAGCCGGCAATATAGCGTTATGGTTCTAAAAAGTTAAATGAAAAGTTATATTTTTTTTTGAAGCACCTTATGCACTAGCAGACTACTTCATATCTAGCATTTACTAGGTAAGTCACTACACCTCCAATGAGATCAACATTTAATAACCAAACTGCTTATGATATCTTCAAAAATTTCTTCCTGCTCAGATGAATCTTCCCGAACATATTCGCAGTGAATAATTACAATATATTTACCATATGAAAAATAAAATACTTTTTGTATTCGGTTGGTCTGGAAAAAGACTTCTCCTGTATAGTAAAATCCACTTCCTAAATTACCTGCAACAATACTGGACTTCTCCAGAAGGGTATCTAATGCAAAATCCAGGGACACGAAGCGATTAAAGGCAACCTCCATAGCTTCATTTTTATTTGCTTCAATTCTATAAAATTCCATTCTCGCAATCTTTTCAATTTGTTTACTCTTTTCTGAAATCACGAGCTCAAATTCTTCTGAACTTTCATCAAAAACATCGACTTGCCAATCTTGAGGAACACTAATTTCAAGGCATTTATTCGATATAACCTCTCCCCCATTTTGAGCATTATATGATACCAATACTAATAACAATAATATACATACAAGCACCCTTTTCATACTTAACATTTGCTAACCAATGTCTTTATTATATTGTCACATATTTGCTCTTGTCTCAAAGATTCCTCAACAGGATACTCGCTATATATGATTATAATACTATCCCTGTCCGAAAAATAATAGGCTTTTATCACACGGTTAGGTTGAAAAAAAACATGGCCTAGAACGCAAAAACCTACCCCTAAATTATTTGTGGAGATAGTGGATTTTTCAAATACTGAATCCACAGCAACATTCCATGATGTTAAGCGATCAAAAGCAACTTCAAGCTCTTCATTTTCATTGGCTTCAATTTTAAAAATTTCCATTCTTGCCATTCTATCAATTTCCCTCTCTTTTTCAGAAATAACCAATAGGAATTTTTCAGAACTTTTATCAAAAGCATCTACCTGCCAATTTGGAGGTATTTTAATTTCAAGGCATTTGTTCGAAACAGCCTCTCCCCCATCTTGAGCATTACATGATATGAGTATTAGCAAACATAATATATTTATAACCACTCCTTTCATTAGAGCCTATATCCTCTAAGTAAATTGATAATTTTTTGTGCTTCAATGTTTAAAACCGAATCACTGGCTGTCCACAAAATGATAGCATCGACGTGTTTTTTTATTTTCCCCAGGTAATCCCCAAGTCTAAACCTATTCAGACCAGCCTTTAATTGATTGTTATCATCAATTTTGCTAAGAGAAATTTGGAGATTGCTCTTTGCACTTATGATTTTTTTATCAAACCCTAATAAATCTTTTCCTTTCAACCTCTTGCTTAACTCCTTATTAGTCATTTGCCAAACATTTATGCTAAATAATTCGGCATTTATATTTTTCAAATCAATTAATAGTTCCTTGGCCAGTTCATTGCTTCGATATCCTTTTTTGATTCAGAAGAAAAATATTCAGCCCTTTCTTTTAAACTTAATAAGGTGAAGGCATCACAAGAAATGGGCAACTTATTCACAATTTCATTCAACTCTTTTCCTAATACGTTGGCATCTTCTGTCCAATTTTGCTCAAAATCTAAATGTCTATTGGCATAATCACCATTTTATACCTCAACTTAAATATGCTTTCCCTAATAGCCCCGATCAGAGCCTTTATTTCAGGGTCTGTTCTCTCGTAATTAGCTTCTTTTTCATTCCTCTTAGTTTCTATTGATGCACCATCTTCATTATCAGTCGCTATTTTATCTTGTACTTCTTTCAAAGACGAATAATCGATCTTCATCATCTGCATAATTTCACTAGCTGAGACTGTTCCTGCCCCGTCAGACGCCGCACCCGATAAAGATCTTGGCACAAACCCCGCTGTACCTGTCAGGTTAGGTATTTTCGAGTTTGGTGATAAATTGTCACGCTGTAGGTTATCTGGCTTGTTGCCAGATGTGGTTGTATTTGACTGTTGTTGAGATTGATGGCTATTCATGAAAAGTTAATGCCTCACTGCAAAATGCCTGCACTAACTTAATGGGGACGATAGAGCCGATCTTAGAAAATTCACAAGCACGCAATATAAAGGGATTAATTATGAAACCTCAATAAAAAAACAACATTTTCGTAAAAGGCATTTTTTCGATATCCTCACTTTACACTATTCATTTTTTTACCTACTATAGTTTTTTCAACTTAAATTTTCAAAATGTCACTTTTAAACCATTTACTACTTTATCGATTAGCTCCAAGGTTTTTCCTCATTTATGTACTGTATTGCCTGCTACTTCAGCAGGCAACTGCCCAGGATATACGTACTAAAAAAAATGTAAAGAAGATTGAATCCATTGAAGCCATGTACCCTACTGATAGTGGCTTATATGTAGTGGGTTCTCACGTACCTCTGATAGTAAAAGCTCAACAGAAAAAAAATAAGGAAACCATTACAACGGGCACTAGCAATAATAAAATCGATTGGACCGCCTATGCGGTTGAGGTTGAAGGAGGATCTTTTAAAAACGGTTTAGTTCATGTAGCCCCAAAGCGCTCCGACATTCCCAACGAGGGGGTAAAGGTGAAGGTAGGTGTGATCATGAGACCCGAATTCAAAGATGAATTGATTATCCCTGTCCATGAAATCTCAAGTATAGATCTTAACTACACCCCAACACAAGATCCACTGAGCTATACCTTGAATTTATCCGCCAGATTGTATAATGAGGAAACCATTACGAGCAAATCAAGCAGTTTTTCCTGGGATATCCTCAATTTCACGGCTAACGGCGGAGTATTTAAAGATGGAATTATAACCTTGTCGGAAACCGATCACCGGCATATGAGGAATAATACTATTGGAGTAAACGCTCAACTGGTTGCTGACAAAGCGATAAATGATACCATACAAATACCTCAGGATTTTAAGAATAAAATAGTGGCCTTTTATGGGGGGAGATCGGGCAGGAATGGTCGTGATGGCAGGAGCGGAAACTCTGGTAAAGATGGAAAAGGAGGTGGAGGCCAAGGGTCTGGTCGTGATGGTTCACCTGGTAGCAGAGGTCAGGATGGTGGTGATGGAGATGATGGTGGGAATGGTGAAAATGTTGAAGTATATGTCTCATTGTCAGGATCATATGTTAATGAGGTTCCAATTCTAAATGTCCATATCAAAAGCACCACTTCACATAAAGAACATTACCTGAAGATCAATAGCGACAACAGTTATTTGTCAATAATTGCTAACGGTGGCTGGGGTGGCTCTGGTGGTAATGGCGGTAACGGGGGTAATGGCGGGTCTGGAGGAAGTAGTGGTTCTTCTAATTACACCAACGGGAAGTCAGGCAATGGGGGTGACGGGGGTAATGGTGGACACGGAGGCGACGGGGGTGATGGTGGTAATGTTCGTGTATATATAGACCCTGCTGCAAAACCGTATATAAATGCAATAACCATTCTATCTAAAGGTGGCGAGGGAGGCTCCAATAGTGCAGGAGGAAATGGAGGCCAGGGAGAAAACCGGGGGAACTCTGGCAGACAGGGTGAAAAAGGATATGCAGGGGCCGATGGTACAATTGAATATATAGATCAAAAAGTCTCCTTAGATTGGTAATGTATAAGGTTGTAAATGATCTCATTACTTTGGAATGAAGCTGACTTCTATACAGCAATGAGCGGTCAAAGTTTTAAATAACACATAACGAATTAATAATGTTTCACTTATAGCAAAAATAACAAACAACACATCAAGTTTTTTACAAGAAATATTTTTATTCTTCTATTTTTGTCCCCATAATGTAGATTGATCTGTGCCATGAAAGAAAGTCCTAATTTACTCTCCTTAAATGCTGCTGTCTTGGCAAGGGAGCTAGAGTGGCTCTCCAATTTTCTAAGCCTCAGAATAGAGCTTCACAAGCAAAGAAAATTTGACGCCCAGCAGCTTTATAAACTTGAACCGCCCCAGTTTGATCAGAGTGTTTCTGCCTCTCCCTATGTTCAACTAGTTACGCAGTTCAATATGGACCTGCCTGAGCGCATAGTGCTATTACTCGCCCTCCTGCCCCACATTAAACCTGAAATGCTTGACATTTTTTTTACACGAAATGACCAGTATGGAAGAGTGTTTACCGAGTTTGGTGGGATTGTGGGGAATAATCATAACGGGTTTATGCCAACTGGTGAAACAGCCATTTATGTCTTAGCTGCCGATAATCTGGAGCTAAGATTCTACTTATCAAAACTATTCAGTAAAGAGCATTTTTTCGCATCCCAAAACATCTTATATCTGGAACATATCCATAAAAACGAGCCTGAACTGAGTGGTTTATTGACTATTTCTAAGGAATACCTGAGTATGCTAACCTCTGGAGAACACCACCGCCCTGAGTATAGCACGGATTTTCCAGCTAAAAGAATCTCAACAAAACTAAACTGGGATGATCTGGTATTGGCTTCAGAAACTTACGATTCGGTACAGGAAATAAGCATATGGTTACAGCATGGTCATCACCTCCTTACAGACCCTGAAGTAGGTAGAAAGATTAAGCGAGGATATAGAAGCCTTTTCTATGGCCCATCAGGAACAGGAAAAACGTTAACTGCCTGCCTGTTGGGGAAAACTGCCGGGCTGGATGTATATCATATTGACCTTTCAATGGTAGTTTCCAAATATATTGGTGAAACCGAAAAGAACCTGGCAAAAATCTTTGATCATGCAGAAAACCGTAATTGGATTCTGTTTTTTGATGAGGCCGATGCACTATTTGGAAAAAGGACTCAAACCAGTAGTTCAAACGACAGATATGCCAATCAGGAAGTATCTTATCTATTACAACGGATAGAGGACTTTCCTGGAGTTGTCATACTCGCTAGTAATTATAAGTCAAATATGGATCCGGCCTTCATGAGACGCTTTCAATCCTTGATCCGCTTCCCAATGCCAGGAGAAAACCTAAGACACCAATTATACAAAAAGGCATTTACCGGAAACTATATTTTAGATGAAGAAATTGACCTCCATGAAATCTCAAGAAAATATGAACTTTCTGGTGGTAATATTATAAATGTATTAAGATATTGTGCCATGATGGCAATCCATAATAATGAAGGATATGTCACAGAAGATAATTTTTACGAAGGGATAAGAAAAGAGCTGAAAAAGACAGGAAAAACCATGTAAAAGTTATTTTTTGAATATTAAGTTGAATATATTTACGCGTTACAATAATCTAGATTAACTATTTTTTGACCGAAGTAACATGTTCTTATCGAAGTGAGATTGGCAAAAAATTGAATACAGTTGAGCCAGAGCAATAATGAAAAGCCTTAACCACCAAGCATTTAACACAAAAAGAAAGTTCTCAATCCTAGCCACATTGGGAATATTTATCGGCATCGGACTAGCCTTCCTGGACCTCGCCGCTGTAAGTCTCTTTTTGAACAAATACGATAGTCAGGACTTACCATCTGCTTTTGCAATGTCAGGACTGGTAGGAGTTATTGTTTTGGGGATATACGCTTATCAAAAAAACAGGTTTTCGTTTTCCAGAGTTGCCATAATTTCCTTCACTCTGATCACTCTGAGCACATTCTTTATTTATTATGGTCTGGAAAATATTGACTATTATAAATATGTATATTGGCTATTTGTATTAACTGGTCCAATCAATGCGCTTGTTTACTATAATTTCAGAAGCCTGGGCAGTTTAATATTTGCTCAACAGCGACATAAAAAGCTCTCTGAATGGACCCACATAGGTGTAATTATAGGTGCGGCCACTATTTTTTTCACAATAACCCCATTACGAAAACAACTTGCACTTTCAATTTCTGAGTTTGTATATTTTGCAGGCCTCGCATTTGCTTTCTCCTCTCTCCTGCTGGCATTGATATCACGAAGTTCTGTAGTGCTTAAGGAATTGGCAGTAAGTGCTCAATATATCAATGCAAAAAACAGTTATTTCAAAATAAGTAAGAACAACTTCCTTGTACAGTTAGCTCTTTTCTCATTAACAGTAACAGTCATACTCTTATTTGTGGATTATTACTTTTTACACATTGTAGAAGCTAGCTATTCAAGCACTAATGAGCTATTAGACTTCCTGGGTTTCTTTTATGGCTGCATATTAATAGCAGGAATATTCACTCATATTTTGATTTACAACCGTGTAATGAATAAGTACGGCCTAAAAGTAGCATTACTGGTTCTACCCATTATTGTAGGCCTGTTATCTGGGTTGGGTATAGTCATCGGCTCTTATTTTGGACATGTACCTGGTACTAACACGTTTCATGTGTTCTTCCTTACTATCTGCATCCTTAAACTTATCGGCACGTCGGTTAATGACAACCTAACTGCAAATGCCTTCAGGTACTATTTCCTACCTATCGAGGACCTGCTAAGACAGGATACTCTATTAAAAATAACCGGAGTAATCAGAGAGGCTTCCGTTGCCATCGCCGGTGGTATTCTGCTCTATATGACTACAGCAACATTCATAGACAATGATGCCTATTTTGCTGCAGCTCTGATTATAATTTGCATTGTTTGCATCATTATAGTATTCAAAATTTACAACACGTATAGGGATGTTCTAAAGAATACTCTTGATAAACAACAGCTGGTTAAAACCAGTGAAGCCAGGTTGAGTTACGCAGAAAAATTGGCACGAGAAACAAAAAACATCCCTTTGGCTCGCTTACCCCGCCACTTAAATATCATAAACACTCTCGACCCTGTTGTATTTAAATCGGCTGTATTATCGATCATCAATAGTGATAATGATAAAGCTCAGAAGATAGCCCTTCATCAGGCCAGCCATCTCTGCCTGTTAGAAGCTATCCCGATTCTGGATGAGATTATGGAATCCAAGTATTTTAATGTGCTTAAAAACAGAGATCTCATTGAGAAAACGTATCATAAGCTTAGGGGTGCTGAATTCAGGCTTGAAAAGTTAACTTACATCGAGCAATTGACCTACTCCAAATTAGTAAACGAAAGGATCTTTGGAGCCTCATTAACCAGGTACGCTGAAGAGGATATAAAACCCAAACTTCTGAACAAGCTCTTCCGTGACCCTGTAACCAAAGTAAGGTACTACGCGGCAGCGGCTGCAGCCGGTTCCGAAGATGAAAGTATGCTAAAAAACCTGATCGTCATGCTTGACAATCCCCTATACAGCAATGCTGCGGTAGCTGCAATTTCTGCAACAGGAGAGCAAACTTTGCCAGTATTAGAATCTGCATTCCACCTGACCGGACAATCAGAAAAAATCCAACTTAGAATAGTTCAGATCTATGGTCGCATTGGATCTCAGCAAGCTGTAGAACTCTTATTGAAAAAACTGGACCTACCAAACCAAAATGTGATAGCTGCAACATTGGTGGCCTTAAGTAAGTCAGGTTACAATGTAAAAAAGGATAAGGCCCTTAATATTAAGAGGGAGTTAGAGGAAATATGCGCAACTACCATTTCCAATATGCAGGCATACCTGGACTTGCAAAAAGAAAAAGCATCTAACCTATTGCTTAACGCTGTAACTGCAGAAATAGAGAATAATTACAATACGATATTCCAACTATTGGCTCTGCTCTACGAAGCAAAATCAGTTGATCTCGTTAAGGAAAACATTAACAGCGGTAATACCGATCAGTCGGACTTTGCATCAGAACTTCTCGATATTTTCCTTGAAGAGGAATTGAAACCGATTGTACTTCCCATTCTAAATGTCTCTTCCTACTCGGAAAAGATTAATAAACTACAGTATATACTTCCTACAACATCCATGTCGAAGAATGAAGTACTGTATGATTTGATCCTAAAGGATTATAAAAAGATCAACAGATGGACCAAGGCATGTGCCATTATGGAATTGGCAGAGGAAAACTCTCCATCAAACCATGACATTTTCGCGGCAAACCTTGTAAACCCTGATCAAATGCTTAGGGAGATCGCTGCTGCAGCATACTATCGTCTGAGCCAAGAAAACTTTGCTGTATTTATCGAGCGTGATAAATACAAAAAGGAATATGCGGAACAGGCCTTAAAACTAATCGAAGATGTTGAAAAAGGAAAAGAAGGTGAACTGCAAGAAAGCCCTAAACTAAATATAGAAGTGGTTAAATTTTTAAATGACATAGCAGGCCTTCAATCTGTACCTGGGTTAGTGCTTTCTGAAATCGCAAAGCTTACCAAGGCTGCATTCTACCCTATAGGAACTGAAGTTGTTTCCTTTAATGGTATGGATGATATGGCCTATGCTTTTATTTACAAAGGTTCTGTCTCACTGCAAAAAAATGGTCTTGAGCTTAACAGCTATGATCAAAATGGTTTCTTGCACGATTTGGATCTTATAAATGAAGGCGAAGCTGAATATAATCTTATTGCTAACGAAAATACTATCTTATTTTGGATTGACAGATCGGCATTCAGTGAATTGTGCTCATTCTATGAAGTACTTCCTGACAATTTGTTAAACGAATTAAATGATAAAAAAAAAGAGGTAATGGCCGTTTAATGACGTTAACATAAACCTCTGGTAAATAAATATGAATCAGGATTTTTAAATATACCGGCATCTCCGGTTTGTAAGCCATAAACACGATTGACAGTGATAATATCCAACACAGAAGCTAAACCAGATCTTATGAACGGTTCGAATGAAACTTTCAACCCATTTCCGGGTTTAAGGCCATTTAGGTATGAGGAAAGCCATTTATATTTTGGCAGAGAAGAACAGATTGGTGAGGTACTGGACAAACTGATAGAACACCATTTCGTTGCCATAATTGGAACGTCAGGTATAGGTAAATCATCATTTATTAACTGTGGAATTTTACCCATTCTATTCAAAGACTTCAAGACAGCAGTAAGTTCTAAATGGGAGTCCGTAAACTTTCGTCCAGGTAACTCGGCCCTTAAAAACATGGCCAAGGCTCTGTTGCACGAAAAGATTGAACATGCTGATGATGAAAATTCCCAGCAACTGGTTACTGAAACAGTAGATAATTTAAGGAGAGATGTAAATACACTGGTCAATATTGCAGGCAAAAGATACGAAGCTTCAGGACGTAACATTCTAATATACATTGACCAGTTCGAGGAAATTTTCAGGTACAGAGAAAAGAATGACAACAATTATGATGATGTAAGTATCTTTCTTAACCTACTCATAACAGCCACCAGTCAGAGTGAGATACCGATATACATTGCCATTACAATGCGTTCTGATTTTGTTGGTGATTGTGCAAAATACCCTGAGTTTACAGACAAAATAAATGACAGTCAGTTTCTTATACCTCAAATGACGAGGCTGGAAAAAAAGAAAGCCGTAATAGGCCCTATTGAAACCGTTGGAGCAACTATTGATGAAGACCTTGTCCAGAAAATCCTGAATGATGTTGGGGATGATGCAGATTCTCTACCTGTAATGCAGCATGCCTTAATGCGTACATACGACTATTGGCTGCATAATAGTTTTAAGGGTGATGCAATCTCATTTGCCCATTATGAGGCTATTGGAGGTATGGAAAAGGCTCTTTCTATACACGCTAACGAGGCCTTTTATGAGCTTAATGAAAAGCAACAAGCTTTATGTGAAAAGATATTTAAAAACATTACTGAAAAAGGTGATGGCGGTCGGGGTACAAGAAGACCTACGCGTCTTCAGGAGATTGCCGTAATTGCTGGAGCTACTACTGAAGAAGTGATGTTTATTGTAGAGCATTTTCGCGCAGCAGGTCGTACCTTGCTGATGCCTCCATATAATGTTACACTGACTGAGGACAGCATGGTTGATATTTCTCACGAAAGTTTGATGAGAATATGGACTAACCTTAGAGAATGGGTAGATGATGAGTCAGAGTCTGCCAAACTTTACCTCAGACTTTGCGAAGCTGCAGAGATGCACCAGTTAGGTAAGGCGGGCCTATGGAGGCCACCGGATCTTCAACTGGCTCTTAGCTGGCTTGAAACCCACAAACCTTCACTTTCCTGGGGTTTAAGGTATAACCCTGGCTATGAAAGAGCAATGTTATTCTTAGAATACAGTAAGAATGAGTATGAAAAGGAACAGCGCAACAAGCAAAAGATTCAGAAAAGACGACTTTTCATTGCAAAAGTAACTACAGGAGTCTTCGGTCTTGCATTCCTTATTGCCTTTGGTTTCTTTTTGTATGGGGAAAAGCAACGAATCATTGCGGGAGAAGAGAAGGTAAAAGCAGACAGCGCAAGAATAAAGGCAATCGAAAAGGGCGAGCAAGCCAGGATAGCAGCTATTAAAGCTGATTCCAGTCGAAAGATTGCATTACAGCAAAAAGAGATTGCGACGAGTGCCATGCAAGAAGCTCGAAGAAATGAAAGAATAGCAAGAGATGCTGTTATCCTTGCTGATAGTGCAAAAAATGATGCGCTAAACCAAAAGAACATTGCTGACCTGGCAAAAGAAGATGCATATAACTTGCGACTCTTGTCTATTGCAAGATCTATGGCTATCAAATCGCTGCAAATTGCGGACCCTGAAGAAATGGGATTGGTCGCCCAACAAGCCTATAAGTTTAATCATGAAAATGGTGGCAACCCTCTGGATCCTGACATTTACAGTGGCTTATACTATGCTGTAAAAAAACTTCAGGGCAAGGGATATAACCAACTAATCAAGCATACTGATAATGTTAGGGTCCTTACCAATGTACCTGGTGGCGGCAACCAAATCTACTCAACGGGTAGTGATGGTACTATACTATTGTGGAACCTAAATAATAGAAGTAACCCTATTACCGTAAAAACAAATACCGAAAGGCTCATCAATAAATCTATGGCCTTAAGTCCTGATAAAAAGTGGCTGGTTACTGGAGGAGATTATGGCTATTTGCAATTGTTTAGCGTTACAAACCCAAGTGCTCCTCAGCTCTACTTGATCGGCCAGAATGAAAGGATCAGGTCTACATGGTATTTAGAGTTTGCTTCTAATAACCAGTTCATTTCAGTTGGTGAGGACAAAAGAATACTACTTTGGGATATTCCAAGAGAGATTACAAAAACAACAGTTATTGCTCCTCGTGAAATCACAAAAAGTGATTTAAAAATAAACTCAATTGCGCTTAACCCTAAAACACGGGTAATAGCCACTGCAAAAATACAGGGACAGGTAACTTTCATTGACCTGGATACTAAAGAAGAGAAAGTTTTTTATCATGACAGCAGGACACAATCAGATATGGTATCCGTTGCATTTAGCAGCGATGGGAAAATGCTTGCAGCTGGAAATGAAAATGGAACAGTAAGAGTGTGGAATCTTCGTACCAATATGCCGTTAACCATTTCGGATAAACATGCTGCTCGTGTAAATAACATAAGATTCAGTGCAGATAATTCTAAGCTTGCTACAGGAAGCTTCGATGCTACGGTAAGAATCTGGAATACAGAAAGACTCAACGACCCCCCTATCATACTGGATGATCATGATGATTGGGTGTGGTCTATTGAATTTAGCCCTAACGGAGATTACATATTGGCAGGCTGTAAAGACCACTTGATCAGAATGTGGCCTACAAAAATAGAGAGTATGGCTAACATTATTTGCGGTAAAATTTCTCGTAATATGGAACTAAAAGAGTGGGAAGATTTTGTTGCTGATACTACCGACATATCCTATCAGAGAACTTGTCAAAACTACAAAGGATTATAGCAATATTCTTAACATTAATTCAACCTGAAAATACGGCGATATAACAATCATGTTTAAACGAATCATATTCATTTTAGTAATTTCAGCGTCTTTTAGCTTGCAGGCTATAGCCCAATCTCAAAGTAGCTGTTCTCAAACCTTAAGAGAAGCCCAACTTACCTATGAAAGGGGGCGTATCGATTTGGTACCGGAACAACTCGCTTCATGCCTGAAATCAGGATTTAACAAGGAAGAAAAAATAGCTGCATACAAACTCCTGGTAAATACATACCTTTATTTCAATGAAAGTGACAAGGCTGCTGAAGCAATGACTTTCTTCCTTTCACTAAACCCTGAGTATGAAATAGATGTAATCGCTGACCCCTCAGAATTTATTAATTTATACAATTCTTTTAGGACTACTCCTGTATATCTGCTAGGTGGTAAAGCAGGAAGTAATATGACTGCTGTGAATGTTTCAAAGAATTTTAGCCTTGACGACTCCTCTATTGAAAGGGGTAAATACAACTTTATACCAGGGTTTAATGTTGGTATAGCCCTTGAGATACCTATTACCAAAAAGGTATCTGCAGCTCCGGAAATCTATTTCAGCCAGAAAAAATACCAGTATAGAGATCTTATACTGGGCTTTGCGGACCTGAACTTTGAAGAAACACAAACCTTAGTAGAACTACCTGTTTTTGTCAAATACAACATAGGCAATTATGGAAAGAATAATAACATTACTCCTTTCGTCAATGCAGGAGGGTCGGTTAGCTATCTTCTAAGTTCGGAAGCTGATGTATTGAGAAAAGATGCCGTCAGCGGTGAAAACCAACGTGAGGTTTCAGGACCATCCATTGACTTAGCTGATCAGCGCAATAGTATTAATTATGCAGCTGCGGTTGGTGCCGGTGTAAAACTCAAAAACATTATTGGCAGAGGCTACCTGATAGTTGACTTTCGCTATACATATGGGTTGAATAATATTGTAAACCCTGATAACAGAACAGCTAATACATCACTAGTTTACGATTACCTATATGTAGACAATGATTTTAGCATAAACAACTACTCATTTACAGTTGGTTATCTAATTCCTAAGTATAAGCCAAAGTTGTTAGTCAAAAAATCAAAAAAATAACAGTACGCAAGATTAACAGTAGACATGAAAAGTTCCTTTAACATTTGTAATATAACAATTGCTCTGTCATTATTTGCCATCTTGGCCTGTGTATCCTGCGAGGTTGACCCGTTTGCAGAACCAGATGATTCAGGACAGTTCATCAAATTTTTTGGAGAGGTAAATGATGAAAATGGCTATGCCGCTATAGAAGCTGATAATGGTGATTTCATATTCACTGGCTCCACAAACTCAACAGAAGATGGTAGCACTAATATATTAATAGCAAAAGCAGACGTTAACGGAAACCGTGTTTGGCAAAAGCAAGTAGAGCAACCTCTAAATCAAACCAGCAAAGACATTGAACTGCTCTCGAATGGTGACGCTTTTATATTCGGACATACCACACTTTCTAACGGAACCACTGATTTTCTACTTCTGCATATCAATTCCGAAGGTGAAGAAGTTGCCTCATTCACTTATGGTGATAGCACTAAAAATGAAGAAGGTCTTGGACTTATACCATCCGTATCAGGCGGGTACCTTCTAATAGGTACAATAGAAAACAATGCTTCTGATAAAGATATGCTCATTACCAAAGTAGATGATTCTGGTAATGAGATATTCAGCAATACCTATGGATTAATAGATGAATTTGATGCTGTAACTTCTGTTGTGGAAAACGAGGCGGGAGAACTGGTATGGTGTGGAACTCTTAACAGAAATGGTACTCAAAGTATGAGAGTTGTCTCAACCGACTCGCTTGGAAGTTTGATCTGGGATTATACCTATCAGGAGGAAATAAATAACTCCCAGTCCGTTGCCAGCGATATGAAAAAGATCACTGGTGGATACATTATTACAGGGAAATCATTTACGAATAGTGGTGAATCCAATGTTTTGCTTGTTAATATAAGTGATAAAGGGACTTTTAAATGGGCGGCGGACTTAACTTCTACATTCTCCCAAGAGGGTAACTCCGTAGCTCGTACCTCGGACGGTGGATATACAGTAGTTGGTAAAATCCTTACTACAGCAGGAACAAGTGATATCTATCTTTTAAAAACAAACTCCCTGGGGCAGCTACTCTGGTCGAAAACATTTGGTGGGGAGTACGATGATTCTGGTAATTTCGTCAAGGAATCTTCAGACAGAGGTCTTATTATATTGGGTACAGCCAAAGTTAACAATAATAATGTCATAGAGTTTATAAAAACTGATGCTGACGGAAACACTCCTGGTGATGGAGGTGAGAAGTAAAAGTCAATAGTCAACAATAAACTAAAAGAATAGGAGACACTGTCCCAGAAAGTGTGTACGTTAAGTAAGGGTTAGATTAAATTCTGACCCTTTTTTCATATAAAGTTAAGAATAGATTAAGAATAATTCTCCAACCCCCGATAGGCATTGACCATTTTTTAGTGGCCTCCCGTACAACGGGATAAACTGATTTCATGACGGCTTGATCAGTAGGGAAAGAAAGCTTGTTTTGGTATACTTTCTGATTTTGCCATTTAGGTTCTCTATTAGATTGGTGGTGTATATGATCTTTCTAATTTCCAGATGGAATTCAAAAAAAGCGATGAGTTCATCCCTGTTCTCCCTCCTCCCGTTTAGGCATAAGAATATTTACTATCCCAAGTACCGGAGAAATCTTCCAGGCAGCTCTGGCGGCTTCTTTAGTTGGTGCAGTATAATTGTATAACTAATAAAGGCAATTTATTCAATTACTGCCTTGAGAAAACCTAGCAAAGTGAATGAAAATAAAAGAGGCTGTCTCAAAAGTCTCTCAAAAGAAAGGCTGGCGAAAATTCTATCGCCAGCCTTTTTAG
>NZ_JAEUGD010000066.1 GCF_016775155.1 Fulvivirga marina
AACGGGTTTTATATTAAATACTTCGCTACGCTGCGTATTGCGCAAATGTCTAGTTTTGTTATATAATGTTCTCGTGTTATGTTAATATAGCTTAGGAGCATTTTGAAGGGTTATTTTCCTTCAACCCTTCAAAATGCCAAGGACTGGCAATAAAGTTTTGGGAAGGGCTTTTTTTCGACATTCAAGAGGGGGGGCTTACACACTCTTTTGACATTTTTGGATTGAGGGCAGATTTGTGCGAATGGCAAACCGAAGGTTCATGAACCCCTTTGAAAATAAATAATTAGGTGAATAAATGTGTGTGGAAGATTTGGTAAGATTAATTTATATACTTAAGGAATAAAAGATATTGTTAATTCATGTAGTATATAAAATATCTGTTAAAGAACTAACTAATTGTCTATATTGTTGTAAAATTGTAGATATAATTCATGCAGATATACGACAACGATATTGTCAAAGAGCTAAAGGAAGAACTTGTTGAGAAGCATAAAGATTGGCTGTGGTCAAATCGACAGGTTGGAGTTGAGCGAGTAAGTGAGAAGTTATTAATTGAGAAATATCTTCATCATGGCGACGAGCATCAATGGGAAAAGTTAAAAAGAGCTTTTAAAAAAGCTGATATCAAAAGAGTTTGGATTAATTCTGGGGGTCTTTCGGGTTCTAGAAATAACAATCATGAGGTAGCTAGGTTCTTTTTTAGTATTAGAAACCCTGAGAAATACCAAGAAAGAAAACAAAGGGAATATATCGCTAGCTTTTGCAGGGACTAGCAGCAAATACTAAAAAGGTTCTTGAAATAGTCAAAGAGTACAAATTGCTTTCTGATTATTATCTAGTAGGAGGTACAGGCATATCTATACAATTAGGTCATCGTTTAAGTGAAGACCTTGATCTTTTTTATTATAATAAAAATGCTGGTGGAAAATCATTTGAACCACCTTATCGAAAAGAAATTCTAAAGCAATTTAAAAAAGACTTTCAGATTGAGTTTCTTAATGAAACTAAGAACATGAGTCGTTTTACAGCTGACAGTGTAAAAATCGATCTGTATGCAGAGCATCAATTTCATGCACCTAAAAACTTTAATCAAATAGGTAATATAAAATTACCTTCTCTTATTGAGCTGGCTGGAATGAAGATGATCAATTTATTTTTTAGGCAGGTGTATAGAGATTTATATGATTTGACTGCTCTAGCACAAAAATTAACTAATGATGACTTTTATCTAGGCTATACAGCAGTTATGAGTAAGTTTTATCTGGGTGCCAATAAAAAGAACAAAAATGTAAAACGAAACTCGTACAATAATCTAGTAATAAAATTCCTACAGAATAAAGAATATGTTGAAGAAATGGTTAAAGATTTTGACCTAGAAGAATTGGAACCTAAAATGAACTTAACAGAGGATTTGATACTTGAAACTTTTGCTGGTTTTGGAAATATTACAAATTAATTGAATAATGTACCAAATGATTATTTTGGCAATCAATAGTTTATTGGATAATATAAATACGTTCATTATCAGTGAAGTTTTGTTTAGTGAGAAATGAATCAGTGGTCTCAATTCCGTCCAATTTCCAAACTCGATCAACTGGCCGAAACAATTATGAAAACGGCCTTTATCATGTCTGAAGATCATCATGTGATTCAAAGTTATGTAGAACATAAAGGAGCAAATTTCAGGGTAGTTAATCGGGTAGGGGAGTCAGAGTTTGATATTCTCTGTCGTCAGATCAATATTGAAAAAACGAACTACACATTCATCACAAAGTCCGATCTGGAAAGAGGTTTAAGGGATCTTTGGATCGGATTAGTGCTTTTTATAGATGGCCAGAAACCAACAAAATATTTGATTCCTTCAGTGGTTTGGAATGAGCCGAACCAACTCTTGGCTAATTCGGTTCGACTAGTGCCACCTATTTCGGTTTTTTAGTGCCATTGATTTCGGTTCAAACTGTGCCAGTCAGACTTGGCCGTAAGAAGCCAAAACGGTTCGATTTGTGCCAGTGATATTTCAAAGGCGCTCATGAACCTCGTTCCTCGGTTTCCCGAACCAACAACCGAAACTTTGCTTTTCGCTGTGTGTGTGGGATTATGTTAAATAGAAGAATCTAAAAGAGCGTTGGCCAGACAGAATAGCGGGCCAGCGTAGGCCAGTGGGCAGAAGCATTATTACTCATACCCGCAAGGCATGCCGCACAAACCCCTCGTGAACCTTCGGTTTCTGTCTAATGGAGGGTAGGATGCCAAAATACCGGGCGTGCGGTGGCCTGTGGGTGGAAGTGATTATTTTGGCTAGATTTTTTGAATACTTTTTTATCAATGAAAAAAGTATTTGCCTGCCCGGCACGAGGGCAACTGCGAACGCCATTAATAGTAAAACACCTGTGAGCTTTTTTGCCAGTAGCAAGGGGGTTGCTTCACCAATGCATCCTCCTGTCGTCAGCTGCCTTGGTTCGCAATGACGAAACTCGAGCTACAGGCTGTGCCAAAACAAAGCGTTGGCCAGCAAGTGTTTTACAGACAAATTCCAACAGCTGAGAATTACGTATTTGAAAATCGCCTGAACATTCATAAAATAGAACGACACACTTTGGGTGGTTTAGCATTGTGCGACAAATTCAAAGTTGCCATAAGTTACCGGCATTTGCTTAACATAAAACCCTAACGTTATCGCACTGAAGTGACGATAACGGGTTTTATATTAAATACTTCGCTACGCTGCGTATTGCGCAAATGTCTAGTTTTGTTATATAATNAATAGAACGGCACACTTTGGCTGGTTTTTAGCATTGTGCGACAAATTCAAAGTTGCCATAAGTTACCGGCATTTGCTTAACATAAAACCCTAACGTTATCGCACTGAAGTGACGATAACGGGTTTTATATTAAATACTTCGCTACGCTGCGTATTGCGCAAATGTCTAGTTTTGTTATATAATTTATATTATGTTAAATAGATATTTTAACTCCTCCCTGCTCTACGCTAATCTATAACTGCTGATATTCTTCTTCTTGTCTAAAATTCTTACACCAATAAGTACTACCCCGTTAATGCATACGCATCTCATAGATTAAGCTCTTTACACGTCGGCTCAGACTTGCAGCACTTGCACCGACCCTAACAATGACATCACCCGAAGCGGCTCTACACTTACCGCCCGAAGTGCTCAGGCTTACTACTGGCAGGTTTGCAGTGGTTCCGCTACTATCTCAGGTTCGAATACCAGCCGTACGATCACACTGAACCTGCCCTCATGTACATCCTCTACCAGCAAGGTACGGCTGGTTAGATTTACGAATGGTAATTGTGTTGAGTCCTGCCAGGTAATTAGCACTTCCAGTCCATCCTGTCCTCCTTCCAGCGCGTTGTATGTTGGCAATGAAGGTGGCGGTGGGTTATGCACTACCGGCTATGCCTCATTATCCAATGCATATACCAGCTGCGTCGCCTATGTAGACTGGACGTGGGCTCTGGGCGGCCACTCAGGCTCTGCCGGCAGAACCACCACTACACATTGGGTGCCTATTTATTACCCTTCCGGAAACTGGAATAACTACTACCTTGTGGTATATGCAAAGGTAACTTTGGTCAATGGTACTGTTTGTAAACTCAGCAAAAGTTTGTTGCTAAACTGCGGAACGGGTCCTAACCCACTAAGACAAGCTGAACCCGATCAATCTTCCATGTACCCCAACCCTATTAAGGTGCATGGAACTTTAAACCTGAATGACGTAGATGACGTCACCAATCAACTGGAGATTTTTGATATGAATGGCGATTCTAAAGGCACTTATGATATCATCGATAAGTCCATTGACATTGGCAACCTGGAGCCTGGCCATTACTTTATTTTGTATATGAACCAAAAAGGTATTCATAGGAAACATTTCATTGTTGAATAAAGTAAAAAATTGACATAAGAAGTCAGACAGAACAGTCTGGCTTCTTTTTTACTGCTCCCCTTCTATCGCGCGGTTAGTGACTTTTCTATTTAACATAATATTTAGCTTTCAGATCAACAAGTATCTGTATAAATTCCTGACTTAACCTGCACATTAATGCAATGCCTTCGACTCCCTCCATGAAGCACGTAAGAAGAGCTATAATAAAAACGATTAGTAATTTTAAGATTTATTTGGCGGGTAACGGTCCGGTATGCCAGGCTCGCATACCTCCGTCAAGATCATAAATTTGCTTGAATCCCATTTCCTGAAGTTTTGAGGCTGCCTTGGCACTACGACGTCCGGCAGCACAATAAACGGCAACCGGTTTGTCTCTATTCAAATTACTTACCTGACTGTTAAAATCATCAGACCAGTAATCTATATTTATTGCTCCGGGAATTTTGCTCAAGTCGAATTCTTTGGGTGTACGCACATCTACAATTTGCAAGTCTTCCCTCTGCTTCATCAGCTCATGAAACTCAACAATATTCACCAGAGTAATGATCTGCGAAGTTGTATCTGTAAAATTCTTCTTCTGCTCCTTGTGAGAGCCACATGCACCCAATAAACTAGCTAACAAAATCGGAAGCAATACTTTTTTCACCATAACTTAAGACATTAATAAGAATAATCAATTTATGGTATTTTTTTGCTTCACATATAATGGAAACCCTTAGATGGGCATTTTTTTTCTGGTCATGATTACAAAAACGATCTCCCCCCCAGCTGGAGAATAAATGGTAATTTGCTACCCAAATCAGGTTCACCATTCATTATCAGGGGATTGCTTTATAATGACGAAATATTTAAGGTAGCCATACCCGAAAGGTAGTGACATCATGGTTTGTCAGATCAAGTTGAAGGCTACCTTTAAGTTTATCAATAATGATCTTGGATTCGTACAGTCCTAACCCCACACCCTTTGACTCTGTAGTACCTTTTACAAACATTTTAAAAATGTCGTCAGTCAGCATTTCATTAACTCCAACTCCATTGTCTGATATTTCAAGTATTAATTCACTTTGCTGTCTGAATATCTTGGTTCTTATGTATTGTTCCTTTTCCTTCGGGTCTGCATATAGCACTGCATTCTCATAGAGGTTTTCCAATAGCAATAACAACAGCTTAGGGTCGGTTTCTACGTTATCCATTTCTCCGCCAAAAATCTGAAAGTCAATTTCTGATGTATTGATCCTATCCGACACTGATTTCCAGGAGCTTTCAATTGTCGCCATAACGGATGCTTCCTGAATGGTCGGCATTCTCATTTTGATATCATGAATTCTTAGAAGCCTGGACAGCATCTTTTGCATATCACTGGCCGTGTTTTCCATTTTACCCAAATATTCTTCCAGCTTAGGTCTGAACCGGGAGCCCTCCCGCTCCAAAGACTCTTTAATGTCGAGCCGGCATGCATAGCACAACCCCAACAGTCTGGTAATGGGACCTTTAAGGTCATGAGCTGAGCGATAGGTCAGGTGATTGAGTTCCCGGGTCCTTTGCTCGACCATTTCTTCAAGAATTTCATTGGTATTCGAAAGTGACTCATTCTGTTTCCTGATCAACTTTTGCGCCTTTTCCAGGTCCTTACGCTGATTATTGATCTTGCGGTATGCGCCGGCATTATCAAGGGCAATAGATACATATGACGCAAGGTTTTTCAATAGGTCCAGCTCATGCGTAGAATAAACGTTCTTTTCTTTGCTCTGTACCCAGATTAGTCCGGTTACTTGTTCACCCGAAACAAGTGGTAGCACAATTAAAGCACTTAACAGCTCCTCGTGGTAACCTGTATTACCTGATTTTGCATATTCCAAATATTCTTTTTGAACATCTCTCATGAATATTTCCTGCTTATTCAACACGCATTGCACTGATAAGCGGTGTTTTTCGGTTACAGAGATAGGTCTGTGAGACTTACTTTGATATCCACTAAAGATTGCTTCAAAAATGATCTCCCCAAGGCTTTCATCATATCTTCCTACACCAAATTCATCTACGCGCATCAGGGATTGTACATTGTGATATACCTCCCTGATCATTTCTCCCATGGACAATTGCGCTGTGATGTGCTGGCCTATGGTACTCAAAAGGGCTACATTTTGATAGGCCTTTTCTAACGCTTCATTTTTGTCTTTCAGCTCATCGTTAACCTCTTGTATAAACTCCGACTGGCTTAGAACCTCACTGTTGCGCTCTTGGATTTCCAAATTCATTTTTATAAGGTTCTCCGCCTGGCTTTCCATCTCCTCCTTCTGCTTCATGATCTCTCGTGTACGTGAGGCCACTTCATGCTCCAAGGTTTCCTTTTGGCTGCTCAGGTTATTCACGCGAACTTTGTAAATCGTCCAGAGTAAACCCATGGCTATACCTGCCCATAGTACTTTTGCCCAGGGTGTCAGCCACCAGGGAGGTATAATGACAATTCTAATAGAGGCTCCTTTCTCATTCCAGACGCCGTCATTATTTGAGCCTTTTACATGGAATACATATTCACCATGAGGTACACTAGTGTAATAGGCAGTCCGTCTGTTTTTCACATAGTTCCAATCGTCTTCAAGACCTTCCAGGTAATAGGCATATTCGTTTTGCTCCGGTTGCTTGTAATTGAGTGCCGCATAATCAAATGAGAAAAAAGCCTGATCGTATGCCAGTGTTATTTCATGGACTCTTGAAATGTTTTTGTTTAGGTAAAAACCATCCGCTCCCTTCTGTTTGCCAATTGGAACACTTTTATTGAACAATTTAAGATCAGTTACATAGACCGGAGGCACCTTATTGTTGCTTTTAATTTCTGCTGGATCTATGATATTAAACCCATTTATTCCCCCGAAATAAAGCATACCATCTTTACTTTTATAAACAGCACCATGGTTAAACTCATTGCTTTGAATACCATCTTCCAGATAAAAATTTAAAAAAGACTGATCACTGGGGTTAAACCGGGAAAGTCCATAAGTAGTAATCATCCACAGATATCCAAGGTCATCACCGATTACAGAGTATACCGTATTTTTAGCAAGCCCATGCTCTTCATTGTAATTCCTGAAAACGGGTTCCTTCCCTGTTAATAGCACCTCATCAACTCCCCATGCTGTTGCCACCCATAAAGTATCGGGGTGTCTGCTATATACCCCCCATACAGTACTATTAGACAATGAATTATGTTCCTCACTTGGCATAAAGTGATATACTTTCCCTGTTGCCCTATTATAACTAAACAAACCTTTATCCATGGTTCCTACCCAAAATTGGTCATCAGAAGTTTTAGTTATAGAAGTCACAAACCCTGGTATTTCCCGGATATGTTCGAAAACACCAGTTTCTGAATTCAAAATATCCAGCCCCATTCCCCAGGTAGCTACGAATATGGCTCCTGAATCATCATCAATTAAGACATCTATAGCCAGATTATTAGCTATGCTCGTACTATCCTGTGGGTCGTGAACGTAGTGTGTAAATGTATTACTTACAGGATCATACATATTAAGGCCCCCAGCAAAAACTGCTATCCATAGATTACCATTCTTATCCTCAGCCATATCCCAGATCCTGTTACCACTTACCGAAGCTTCTTTGTTCTTTGGGTCAGGCAGCCAATGGCTTACATTTTCCATATTCTTGTCAAAGCGTGTAATGCCTCCCCCACCTGTTCCAACCCATAGCTCACCATTGTCCCATTTATAAAAGCTCCAGGCAGATGGATCATTGAGACCTGCTATACTTTCAGGAGTCTCTTTATAATGTTGAAATTGCGATCCGGCCAGGTCCAACTTACATACACCTCCAATGGAAGTACCCACCCAGAGCATATTGGAGTCATCTTCAAAAAGAGTGTAAATCACGTTATCGCTAATCGAATTTTCATTTTGCGGATCACTTTTGTAAACATTAAATTGAAAAACATTATTTTCCGTATCTATTTGTTTACTTCTATATAGTCCAGCCCTCGTACCAACCCAAAGCGTACCAGCATGGTCCTCAAGTATGGCCTGTACTACTTTTGCATCAGGATCATTAGATTCAGCCGCGGCATGATCCACCGAAATAAAATCGTCCTTTGCTTCATTATAAAGGTATAGTCCGTGGTCCGTTCCTGCCCATATATTTCCAGATCGATCTTCATAAATACCTGCAACTCTATAGGATAAAGCTGTTGAAATAGAGCCTTTGCCTTTACAAAAGTAATTACTAAAACTTTCTTCCCCCATCCTTTTACGGCTCAGCCCGTTTTCAGTCCCTACCCATAAGTCCCCTTTACTATCCTTCAATATTCCATGAACCATATCATCAACCAGACTACTTTTGTCTTTTGGGTCATGTTTGTATTGTTTCTCTACTTTACCGGTTAGGATATTGA
Organism: Fulvivirga marina; assembly: GCF_016775155.1. GTDB lineage: Bacteria > Bacteroidota > Bacteroidia > Cytophagales > Cyclobacteriaceae > Fulvivirga > Fulvivirga marina. The sequence continues at coordinate 8,312 of NZ_JAEUGD010000066.1, forward strand.
ACTTGTCAAGTCCCTTGACGGTACCTACCCATATTATCCCAGAAGACAAGCCATGAAAGACATACACATTATTGTCAGATAAAGTAGTGGAATCTCCCGGCACATGCTTATATCGTACAAATACTTCCTGTTCTACATCCATCTTATTGATACCGCTACTGTTGGTTCCCACCCAAATACACCCTGACGGGTCTTCCCAAAGTGCATTGGTATACTGATCTCCAATGCTGGTAGTATCATTCTTATCATAATTGAAATTAAGAAATTGGTAACCATCATAACGGTTAAGGCCTTCTTCAGTTGTAACCCAGATAAACCCCTGGCGATCCTGAATAATCTGTCGAACGGAAGATTGTGAGAGGCCTTCTTGCAATGAGAGTCGTGTAAAGCGCAGGTCCTGAGTTCTGCCCAAACCACTCCACAGTAAAACAAAAAAAAGAATCAACCACTTATAGAGCTTTCTCACAATAAAACGAGACTTTAAGACTACTTATCAATTTAGCAAATAATTCGAAAATGCCTTAGCTTTTCTTATAACTGTTGCCCATAATTCACTGATTAATAATAATTGAATAGCTGCAACCATTATGACGTACGAGCCTATAAGGGCCTTGATTTTCAAAAAAAATTGAATTTCCCAGATTAAAATTTCAGGGAGCGAAGAGCCTCTATGACAAAAAGAGTTAATTAATCCATAACACACATTTGTATTAACTAATTGATTGTCAGTGTCTTCTGGTATTAACTGTCAGCTACTCACTTCTCCAATAACTCATGAAAAGAACATGAGGTTTATATAAAAATTTACTTTTAATAAACGTAAATAACTTACTGAAAATAAGACAAATAAAAAGGCCACACTTCACAGTGTGGCCTTCTCTAAAATCAATGGGTTGTTAATTATTAGCCTTCCTCATCTCCAAGAGACTCAAGCTTCTCAGTCACTTTAAGAGCCTTCTCGTTCATTTTCAATTGGCTATAAGTATATTGTAAAGATTCAAGCGCTACTCTGTTGTTAGGCTCTATCTCAATTACTTTCTCCCAGTAAGGCATAGCCTCTTTTAACTTAGTATTAATGGTTGTCTGCATTTCCTTAGCTTTTTTCAGGTCTGCAGAAGTAATACCCAGGTTATTTTTAACTTTAATCAACTCAACAGCCTCGTTGTAGTTAATTACTGCCAGGTTAAATGTTGCATTGAAGTTTGTAGGATCGAGCTCAACAGCTTTGGCATAAGCTTTTTTAGCTTCTTCTTTATTGTCTAACTCTTCCTGCATTACCCCTAAGGTAAAGTACAAATTGCTGTTATCTGGTTCTTTGGCAATTGCAGACTGTAACTCGGTTTTGGCCTCATCTATTTTATCCATCTGGATTAGAGCATTAATCTCTGATTTTGCAAAGTCTACATTATCAGGGAAATGCTTTTTAGCTTTGCGGATCATCTCAAGAGCCTTTTCGTTATCTTCATTTACAGTACCCTCAATATAAATCAGGTAGTTGTAAACATCTTCACTATGATAATCCAACTTATTGATGAGCTTATAAAAGTTCTCAGATGCTGTTTTATAGTCCTGACCAGACTGAGCAGCTAAACCTGCATAAATATAACCTGTAGTATCTGCTGGCTTTATAAGTTGAGTTTTTGTGAAATATTTAACTGCATCTTCCGTATTCTGCGACTGATAACCTTCTACACCCTTATTCAGGTAGTGACCCCATAATGTTTCCAACTGCTGACTTTTCAGGATAGGCAGCCCGTTAGCATCAGAAATATAATAATCACTTTTTCCTTTATTCATTTCCTCCGCCTTATCAAATGCTTCCATAGCAATCTTTAACGGATTATTCGCCAGGTTTTTATACTGAGGGTTTGTAGTTGTATCTAATGAAGCATAGATCAGGCCTCTGTAGTACCATGTTTTTCCATCATCCTTGGTTTTTTCATGCTCAATAGCCTCATCTATAATTTCTTTGGCCTCTCCAAGATTTCCCTCACTTCTTGCCTTTTCAGCTTGATTAATTTTAGGCTTCTTCTGGCCGAAAGAAAAACCGGCTATAGCGCAAGCAGCCAGTAATAAAATGAATCGTTTCATAATCTATTTGTTCTGTTTTAAATCTATTGGTTTTGGTATAAAGTTATTCTTTTTCTGAGTTGTTTTCCTCTTTGTTATCCGCCTCTTCCTCTCCTGCTCCTTCGCTATCTACGGAATTTTCTTCCGGAAGTATTGGGTTACCATCCTCATCCAATTCTACTTCTTCTTCAATCTTTTCGATCTTTTCAACGGATGAGATCTCATCATTTTCGTTCAACCTGATCAGCTTCACTCCTTGTGTAGCCCGTCCCATTACCCTTAAAGCACTGACTTCCAGTCGAATTGTAATTCCAGATTTATTGATGATCATCAAGTCATCAGAGTCAATTACTTCCTTGATTGCAACAAGCTTGCCAGTTTTCTCTGTGACGTTAATGGTTTTCACTCCTTTACCACCTCTTTTGGTGATTCTGTAGTCTTCTACAGGTGAACGTTTACCATAACCTTTTTCAGATACTACTAACAAATTGGCCTCCTCCCTATTGATACATACCATACCAATAACTCTGTCGTCATCATCTTCCAGCGTAACGCCTCTTACTCCGGATGCCGTTCTACCCATGGAGCGCACGCCCCCCTCGTGGAAATGTACAGCTTTACCGTTTCTCTTGGCTATAACTATATGGTTGTCTCCATTAGTAAGTTTTACATCCAGCAGGCGATCCCCTTCCTTCACGGTAATTGCATTGATACCATTCTGCCTTGGTCTGGAATAAGCTTCAAGGGCAGTCTTTTTAATGGTACCGTTTTCGGTACACATCATTACAAAGTTATTGCTAACGTACTCCTCATCGGTTAGGCTATCTACATTGATTACCGCACGTACTGTATCTCCGGATTCAATATTGATCAGGTTTTGAATAGCTCTACCTTTAGAAGTCTTACCTCCTTCTGGTATGCCATAAACCTTTTTCCAGAATACTTTTCCGAATTCGGTAAATATCAACAGATAGTTATGTGCTCTTGCTATGAATAAGTGCTCTGTAAAGTCATCATCTTTTGTAGACACACCTCTGGAGCCTACCCCTCCCCTGCTTTGAGTTCTGTATTCAGACAAAGGAGACCTCTTGATATATCCCTGATGCGAAATAGTAATTACCATCTCATCATTGGGTATCATATCCTCTATAGAGATATCATCTGCACTGTGTACAATATCGGTGCGTCTTTCATCACCATATCTATCTTTCAGTAAGGTAAGCTCATCTTTAATGATCTGCATTCTTCTGTCTTCGTCAGCAAGTATGTCTTTCAAGTCTTTGATCAAAGCTTGTACTTCAGCATATTCTTTCTGGATCTTGTCTCTTTCAAGTCCTGTTAACCGCTGAAGTCTCATTTCAAGGATAGCTTTAGCCTGGATTTCAGAAAGGCTAAATTTCTGGATTAAACTATCGCGAGCTTCATCAGGATCCTTTGAGTTTCTGATCAGTTCTATTACCTCATCCAGATTGTCAAGAGCAATAAGATACCCTTCCAGAATATGTGCTCTTTTTTCAGCTTCATCAAGCTCAAACTCTGTTCTCCTGATCACGATCTCATGACGGTGATCTACATAATGCTTGATGATATCTTTCAGGTTCAGCGTTTGTGGCCTTCCTTTAACAAGAGCGATATTGTTCACCCCAAAAGAAGACTGTAACTGAGTGTATTTATATAAGTGGTTAAGTACAATATTAGGAACAGCATCCTTTTTCAGATCATAAACGATCCTCATACCGTTTCTGTCGGACTCATCCCTGATATCGGAGATGCCATCTATTTTTTTATCATTGACTAAAGCAGCAGTTTTTTCAATCATGCTAGCTTTGTTCACCATATAAGGTATTTCAGTCACGATAATCTGCTCACGGCCTGTTTTTGTGGTTTCGAACTCAGCTTTGGCTCGCATAACAATACTGCCTCTACCGCTTTCATATCCGCTTTTCACGCCAGAATAACCATATATGATACCACCTGTCGGGAAATCAGGAGCAGTGACATGCTCCATAAGTTCGGCAATGCTGATATCATTATTATCAATATAAGCAGAAATACCATTCACCACCTCTGTCAGGTTGTGAGGAGCCATGTTGGTAGCCATACCTACGGCAATACCCGATGTTCCGTTCAAGAGCAGGTTAGGAAGTTTACCAGGCAGAACAGTTGGCTCTTTAAGGGAGTCGTCAAAGTTAGGCTGAAACTCTACTGTATTCTTGTTGATATCGGTGAGCATTTCTTCAGCTATGCGCTTCAACCTTGCCTCAGTATACCTCATCGCCGCCGGGGAGTCACCATCTATGGAACCAAAGTTACCCTGACCATCCACCAATGGGTACCTAAGCGACCAAGGCTGGGCCATACGCACCATAGTAGAATAAACAGCCGCATCACCATGCGGGTGGTACTTACCCAGTACTTCCCCTACAATTCTGGCAGACTTTTTATAGGGCTTATTATAATTTACTCCCAACTCGAGCATTCCATAAAGGATCCTTCTATGCACTGGCTTTAAACCATCCCTTACGTCCGGTAATGCCCGGGAAATAATAACCGACATAGAATAGTCTATGTAGGCTCCACGCATTTCATCCTCTATATTAATAGGGATGATATTCTCATTTGCTCCTTCAGCCATATATAATGTTAAAGTCCTTTGTTATCAAAAAAATCATGGCGAATTTAAGCAATTCAATCAGCAATTAACAACGTTTCCGTACAATTATTACCTACCACAGTCTTATTGTCTTTTGATGCTCTATATGAGGCTGTAAATGCGTTAAAAACATACTTCATTTTAATGCTCATACCCTATCATTGTAAAGCTTATTCACTTATCCGTATATCCCCAAAAAGTACAATCTCTAAATGTGTATTTTCACCCTATAGGCCTACTTTATTTTCACTGAATAGCTGTACATGGATGGAAAATTCAAATTCAGTTTGTTATACATCAGCCAACTCATCCCAACAAATTAATAATAAGTAAGTTACGTGGAGCTAAAATAGATCACCGATCAATAGGCATGCATCTTCTTTCTGTTCTTTTTCTTGTATTTGATCAGGCGTGGGTAGTTTTCCCCATGGTGTGGGTTTTGCTTTTTATAGAACGGGTGCACTCTGCTTCTATACTCCCTATTTCCGTGCTGATGGTTGATCTGTGTTGTGCATTGTTTCAAAAAGCATTTTCGAAGTTCCGGAATACGATAGGTAAACCCAAAACCAATGTAAAAGGCATTCATAGACTGACTTATGGACAGGTCTGTTTCCGGAATGTTTAAGGTAAAGCTTTTGATATCAAAACTGGGCCTGACGAAAAGTCTGAAATACTCAGACATATCACGTTCTATGGTTGGTCCTATGTTAACATAAATGCCTTTCTGAATTATACTTTTATTGAACTTTTTGGTAAGGTTAAAAGCACCAATGTTGGCATCTATTGACAGGCTGTACTCATAATAACGATATACCCTAACCCCCAGCAAGGCATAATATTTCTTATAGAAAACACTTCCGAAATTGGGCTTGTAAGTACCTATCTCATCTTCAAAGTCAGAGGGTTTAAATTTTCCAGGTCTATGATATTCAAATGTAGCTCCCCCTCCTATTTTATACCTGTCAAACTCCAGATGTATAGACAGATTCAGAGGGATACTCATTCCTGAAGCCTTAAACTTCAAATCAGCAGTATCTGCTTGTACTAAAAAAGAGCTAGCCGGATCAAAGCTAATATTACTGTCGCTTTCAATATCGTTGAACCAATAAGTATAGCCAGTGCTGACATTACCTCCTGCTGCATTAAGTTCTTTATTAAATATTACAGGCGTATTGCCAGGCTGTTGCAATACAGAAAAGTCTGAGAGATCCTGCCTATAAAATGTATTTCCGTATCCTGTTGAGAAAGTAAAATGCAACTTGCTGAGCAGTTTACGTAAGCCGTTGTTATATTCCGGGTCTACATAAAAGTGATCCAATGGAATAGATACATTCTTCTTATCCTGCGCCAATATAGGAGTAGTCGCAGCAAAAGAGAGCAAGTACAAACAAGCCAAAAAAAGTATACGTAAGCCGTTTTTGATCATTTTACGTGTCTTAGGAATCAAAACCAGTGCCACTTTTTATGTCAAGGGCTAATGTAAGGTTTCAATTAGAACTGGCAATATTAAAAAATATTATGCTCACCGCATCACAAAAGCCATGCTATTTAATATCAAATGTCCTGCAAAAGGACTCAAAAACAGGAAGGTCACTGATTCCCAGTTTACCACCAATATCTGAAATCTTATCATATTCCACCTGAGAAATACTGCGGTGATCTACGATATCGGCTTCATCATTTAACACCATGGTGCTTAAAAATCGCACGAAGATGTAAGGTACAGTCATCAAATCCCTGGCAAAGCTTTTGACAGGATCCTCAAGCTTGTTGCCTTTTAATTTCCTCAATCGATCCATATCAAAAGTCGCATCCATGGCAATACTGATAACTTTCAGGAATCTATCTTCCCATGCATCGAAGTTTTTTAAGGCATATTTCATAGCGTGCGCTACAGGGTCTACCTTAAGGAAATACCCACCTTTCGACATTTTTCGAGCCATTTTATTCAATCCCAACTCCTCAAATAAACTAACACTTCCATTAGCCAACGTCAGACCCATTGCGGGTGTCATCATTATGAGTGAAAGAAAATCGTGTTCCGAAATCTCCAGCATGCTGGCCTCTGAAGTTTTGAAATCTTTTCTAGCTTCGAGTGTGGCCTCATGAATCGCCGGGATCTCAATCATTGTAGCTATTTCATTCTCTGAAAACATATACTTAAGCAGTTATCAATGGATAATTATTCAATATAGTACTTTTTTAAATAAAACAAGGACGGAATAAAGTGCCAAACGGTTTACTCAACTTCTTCAAATAAAAAAAACAAATCATTAAGTACTACAACAAACCAGTTTAATGGTGAGTGATGTGGTCCATAATAAAAAAAGCCTGCATATCTGCAGGCCTTCCAATATCTCTGGAGTTATTCAGTGATTAGGCATCACCGTCTTCTTGTAATTTCATTTGAGCTTCGATCTTCTCATACCTTGCTTTCAAAGACTCATCAGAAGCCAACCCTGATTTGATTGCCTTATAGGTCTTTCCACCACCAGGCAACATTTTTGTAGCTAATACCTGCACAACGTCACCAATGGCTTCTTTTCTTTCATTCTGCTGCTTAGTAATAACTTCCATAAATTTCTTTTCAAACTCCTTTGCACCAAGCTCATTAAGTTTAGCTTCATCTCCTTTAGCGGCCGCCAACTCCATATATCTCTTTCCTGTCATACCTTCCTGATTTTTGATCATATCATTGGTAATGTCACTTATTTCTTGCTTCATAGCATCAACCACCTCCATCATCAGGGCATATCTTCTCAAATCCTCGTTGCTAATCTCCTCATCCTGGGCTACTGCTGTATTACCAGCAACAAACAACATAAATGCAACGAATAGATAACTTAACTTCTTCATGTGTCAATCTCTTTAATGGGTAATTAAAATATATTTTTATTATTATAACTTCGAATAAAGGCCTTTTAACCTAGTAAATCAAATTTTACAGCCAAAAAAAACCGAAAAAAACGACATTTAAAGCCTCACCAATCCGGTACAGATTTGTAATCTAAGGCTGAATACGTCTGAAAAACAGTTTCTCCTTTTTGTACCTGATAATCAAAAACTTCTTCGTGTTCAGCTCCTGTTTGCGGAGATTTCAGTTTCAATGTTACCTTCTTTTGCCCTTCATCCAGTGGCACTCGAGTATAATAAATACTATGAGGCAGTGTCTGCCAATTTCTGGTATCTGCTTTTTCAGTTAGCGCATTAAAAAAACCTACCGCGGCCCCCAGTCCTTCATCTTCCTTTCTTGCCCCATGCTCTGCTGCCTTTTTCAGTGCAACCCTTAGCAGTGCCTTCCCAAACTCCTTCAACATTCTCTCTTTCAAACTTCTGAATGCTATGGCATTAACATCCTCAGCAAGCTCTAGCTTGTAACTTCTATTATTGATTTGAAGTGCTCCTTCAGTGTAGTACTCAGGTCTTTCCGTATACTTGGGAAATGCTACACGGAAAAATTCGAGGTCTTTCAGACTTGTAGATTGATCCTGTTCGTTATAAGGCACTGCAAAGGGAAAATTAAGCCCATATTCCTCATTAGTGAAGTTCACCATACCTCCTGCTCCATGCACCACTGCAAAATTGATACTCCACTCGCTCTTAACAGGCCCCAGACCATTGTTCCAGAAAAAAACAAGGCTACCACCATCGGCAGGCTTGTATCTATAGTCCTCCATACCAAATTCCTTCTTATACAAATCATACTCATCCATAAACCCGGTTAAGTAGGCCGTTCTTAACAGGTCCTCTTTCAACTGCCTGGGTACACTCAGGTTAAACATCTCCTGGTAATCATCGCGATAGATGCCTAATGCATTTCTATAAGCAATAAAAGCATTGTTATAATCTCTCTTAGCATCATAAATAATACCCATCAGGGTATGAATGAAGGCATCTTGTTGATACTTTTTCTCGCTTTTGTATTTATCACTCAGTTGATTAAGCCGAATATTAAGTCTACGACATTCCACAAGGGCATTATCATATTCACCGAGCTTCATAAAATTCATGGCTTTATAATAAAGCACCATCAGATTTTCATGGTCCTCCCCTCGGTATGCCGTGAAGGTGGGGTTGCTGAGCATAGCTGCTGCTTCATTCAAATAATTAGTACGATAATCTTCTGCATACAAATAGGCTTTTTCCAGGTATTTATTACTCTCACGGTATTCTCCCATAAGTGAAAGTACCACACCCCGGTTTAGGTAGTAAAGCAGACGCTCTTTACTTTTTTCAATCTTTTTCTCCTTTTTGGCCAATACTTTTTCAGCTTCCTCAAGTCTGCCTTTTTCAAAATTGGCATTAAACTCACGGTTAACTTCATAGTAAGTAGCACACGAAGTAAGCAAAATTAAAAGACTGAAAATGAGACTTTTATATAAACTTATCATTCAAAGAGTATGGCTAACTTTTATAAATAGACGAACAGATGCCCAATGGTGCGAGTAGAAAGCAGCAGGCTATTACCTGATAGGTCAGCTTTAACCTGCTGCAATGATTTTTAAAACGGAAGTATCAAATTAGTTTTCGATATACTTCTTAATTTCTTCCTGGCCATACCAAACTCTCTTGTTGGTTTCCATATCAGTAAGGTAAAGAGTGGTAATGTAGTTAACCACTTTCTTCTTGTTGTAGGTGTCTGTTTCAGAAGTCATAGTACCAAAAAGCATGAGGTCTGCACCATACTCTCTACCCCATCTGGCAGCTGTTTCAGGAGAAGCAAACTCTTGCTGATCGGCTCTTTCCTCTCTAAGCTTTTCACGGAACTCAGGAGATTCAACAAGATCAGCCAGCCCTGAATTGAATATTTCCAATTCAAATTTCTTGATATAGTTGTCGGAATCTATGTGCTCGCTGGTCTTGTTTTTAATATAACCAACAATGATAGCAGGTGTCTTACCATTATCACTGGCATACTGCTGATAGCGCGGGCTGTTCAGGAATTGCTGCACCATTTTGTTTGCCACCATCTTAGAATCCACATCGTTCCAGCGTCCACTAAGATCTATTTGCTGGTCTGGACTAACACGGGTAACGGATCTCTGAGAGCAACCAAAGGCTATCAGTCCGATTATAAATAAATACGAAATGCTCTTTAGTGAATTTTTCATGATTAACAGTTAAATTTTAATAGAAAGCTTTACATTCAAAAACCTTGCCGATAATGTATTGGGTACGGCAAATTGGTTATTGCTCACATCTGTAACCCAGGTATAAGATATGGCATTGGACACAGCCAATACATTCAATATCTCAGCACTTAAAGTCAGTAGTCGCTCCTCATCATACTTTTGCCTATTGAGGTAAAACAGTTTTGAGAAGCCAATATCCAATCTTCTATACGTATCTCCATTAAATACGTTTCTCTTTTCAAAGTTTTGCGGAGGGCCGAACGGTAAGCCACTGCCAAAGAATAAATTCAAGCTAACACGAAATGTTGGATTATTGGGCAAATGATCTTGAAAAAATACAGCAACGTTCAACCGCTGATCTGTTGGCCTGCGGATATACCCCCTTCCATCGCCTTCCACGTCTTCACGCGCATTCAACAGTCCGAGGCTAAACCATGACTCCGTGCCTTCTATAAACTCACCACTAACCCTCAGATCAAGCCCTGTAGCATAGGCCTTAGCATTGTTATTGGCATAGTAACGTACTTTAACATTGTCTATATCATAAGCTACAACATCACGTAGCCTTTTATAATAAAGCTCACTAATAAATTTAAAATCCCTGCCCCACCATTTAAAGTTATAATCCATACCACCGATGAAGTGTATCGATTTCTGAGCTTTAAGATCCTTATTAAGTACTCCGTCCGGACCTCTGAGTTCACGGTAGAAAGCTGGTTGCTGATAAACACCAACAGCAGCCTTGAACACCACATCTCTTACCCAATCAGTTCGATACGATACCTGCCCCCGCGGACTTACCAGTAGTTGATTATTTAAGGTCCAGTAGTTTAGCCTGACCCCATAGGTTGTAGTTACTCTTTTGGTAAGATCACTAGTATGCTGCACAAACCCAGTGTATTGTTGGCTGGAAGTTTCATTATCTGCCTGTAGAGATTCTATATCAATTACAAAATCAACAGAGTCCCTGAAAGTGTATTCATTAAGCTGATCATCAATATTTTGATAAGAGTACCCAAGACCAAACTCTACGGTATTTTTGGAATCAACCGAGTATACATTTCTGTTTTCCAGGTTAATTATGTTGGCCTCCAGATTATTTCTGCCATAGTCATAATTACTACCAATGCCTCTTACATAAACACACTCGTTGAAAGTATCAGACCCCAGGTTCTTATCTACATCACATAGCCTATAGGCCCCTTCCACATCAGTATATTCACGTTCAAGCGCATAGACTCCTGAAGCTATAAGCTCAGACTTAAATCGGTCTGAAAGCTTTCTTGTCAGTTTCAATCCTCCCTGATAGGTATCATACTCTAAAATCTCACGGCCAGCAAACCCTACAAATAGCCTGAAGGAACGATCAAACGTTCCAAACTCAGTTTCACGGCTTTGAGGTTGAACGAAATAGCGATTTCGGGCATATGAGGTTAATACGCCTATCGAGGTCTTGTCATCCAGTTTATAACTGACATAGGCCTGAAGGTCTGTAAACTTTGGCAGATACTCTCCCTGAGTTTCAAGCGTATTGAGTAAATATTGTGCAGATTTGTGCCTCACACCGGCTACATATGTAAATTTCTTAGATTTGGATGCCCCTTCTGCATGAGCCATTCCGCCTAGCAATCCTAAAGTAAGGGATGCTCCAAACGCCGAGGGCTTCTTGTAATCAACATTTAGTGCAGATGAGAGCTTATCTCCATATTTCGGCTGCCAGCCTCCGGCAGAAAACTCGACAGACTCAACCAGGTTGCTATTAACAAAACTTAACCCTTCCTGCTGTCCGTTACTAATTAAAAATGGTCTGTAAACGGGGATATCATTTACATAGATGAGGTTTTCATCAAAACTTCCACCTCTCACCGAGTAGGTAGATGACAATTCATTATTACTCACTACACCTGGTAATGTAGATAGTATTTTATTGAAATCACCAAAGGCCGTTGGCAGGCTTTCTAATGATTTGGGTTTGATTTTAGTGATACTGACCTCATCACGGTTATCCCTTTCTCCTTCTATTTGCACACCGGTAAGTACCTCAGTAGTTTCTACCAATATTACATGGAGTTGAAGAACTTCTCCTTCCTTAACTGTAACAGTACGTTTTTCCGGGGTATATCCAACGTGGGTGAATAATAATATGGCGGGTTCATTGGCTTCTATACCAATCTTAAACCCGCCTGATTTGTCTGTAAAAACACCAGAAGAAGAGCCTTCTTTCTGAATATTCACTCCCATGAGCGGCTTACCCTCACCATCTTTGACTATACCGTTAACTTCACCGGTTTGAGCCAGTAGCCCAGGAGTTAGTAATACAAAAAGAGAGAATATCAGTTTAAATTTCATCCAGTGCTTTTAGCTGATAACTAAACGTTCTTCAGGTTAGTTATTGTGTCTTTAGGATCAGAAGATTTGAATACGAAGCTTCCGGCTACAAGAATGTCGGCCCCTGCATCAAGAAGCTGTTTAGCGTTTTGCTGGTTTACTCCGCCATCAATCTCGATTAACGTATGAGCTCCGGCACCAGCTATAATTTTCTTTAATTGTCTAACCTTAGCATAGGTATTTTCTATGAATTTTTGCCCTCCAAAGCCAGGATTCACTGACATCAGACATACAATATCAATATCACGGATAACGTCTTCCAACAACTGTACATTGGTGTGAGGGTTGATTGCGACTCCTGCTTTACAGCCTAAATTTTTTATCTGCTGCAAGTTACGGTGTAAATGTGGGCATGCCTCATAATGTACTGATATGGAGGCCGCTCCGGCTTTATGAAAGGCTTCGACATAATTTTCAGGCTTTTCAATCATAAGGTGCACATCTAATGGCTTTTTTGCATGTGCATTGATAGCTTCAGTAACTGGTATTCCGAAAGAAATATTAGGCACAAATATTCCGTCCATAATATCGACGTGAATCCAATCCGCGTCGCTTTCATTAAGCATTTCAACTTCTTGCTGTAAATTGGCAAAATCAGCTGCCAATATTGATGGGGCTATTATCGGTTTATCCATGCCGCAAAGATAGAAAAATATGATTTAGTATCTTACAATTCTGTAACTCTCCACATTCTTCCCAGAATTGAGTTCAAGCAGGTAAAGTCCCTCTTTCACCCCATCCAACGAAATAGTGGATGGCATGGACACTGATGGTGCACCAACCTTATAAGTCCTGATCAATGAACCGGAAACATCATACAATTTTATATCTACACTTTCAACTTCGCTGGTCATTCTTATATTTAGCAAGTCTGAAGTAAGCGGGTTAGGGTAAACAGAGAAATCATGGGTCACTCCGTCCGCAATACTTGAAACAATGAATCTATAACTGGGAACACCATAACCATATTGATTATCAGGAACCGTGGTATTACTGCTGTTCTCCAGTATAAAAGAGATCAATTCAGTGTTAGTAAGGTTAGGGTATAACTGCCAGAGTGTAGCCGCAAACCCGGTGATCAACGGTGTAGCAAAGGAAGTACCCGTACCATTGATAATACTACCAAAGTCGTTAACCACGGCGGTAGCTCCTCCATAAGCCATTACTTCGGGTTTAATGCGACCATCTGATGAGGGCCCTAAAGAACTAAAGTTACTTATACTACCATTACTATCTACAGAGCCCACTGAAAGTATGTTTTCAGCATCCGCCGGTGCAGTAACATATTTCCATGTTTTGTTACCTTCGTTCCCGGCACTTACCACTACCAATAGCCCTCTATCCGATGCAAACTTGGCTGCCTGGCTGATAATGGTAGTTTTTCCATCCATATCTTTATAGGTATAATTCATACCGGGATCATCAAAATCAAAGTACCCAACCGAGCCATTAATGATATCCACTCCGGCACTATCTGCCTTTTCAGCAGCTATCAGCCAATTATACTCTTCTATTCGATATTCAGAACTGGCATCTTCTGTAACAAACAACATAAAGTCCGATTTGTAGGCACTACCCTCATAGGCGCCCGTCAGAAACCCTGCTGTTGCAGAAAAAACCCTGGTACCATGAGTGCTGTATTGATATACATTATTATTATTCTCTACCAAATTCCAGGCATAAAGCAACCTGTTCTCATTATATATATGTTGAAAAGCCTCAACCGTATTTACCCCTTTATAACCTCCGTCAAAAAAAGCTATCATCACCCCCTCACCTTTATATCCCTTTTCATGCAATAGGTCAAGGCCAAGCATTCCCAATTGAACAGCTGTAGATCCTTCTGTTTGATTTTCTTCTCCAACTTCTAATAACCTTCCTGATGACATGAGCTTTGATCCGGGGGCTATGTAAACTACAGAATCAACATAACCTAAAGCTTCTATTGAACTAATTAATCCTGCATCAGCCTGTATAAGTGCACCATTTAGCCATTTGGTGGTATAAAAAACCTCTGCACCAACACCATTAACACCCGCTATATAAGCCGGATCTACAGGCAGATCCGTAGTAGTTATGGGTATACCCTGGTCTTGTCTTCTGCTTATAGCCCTCGATGACAAAAATGCCTCAGGACTGCCCACGGTATATGGTGTATTTGCTTTGTCACTAAAAAAGACCATATATCGGTTTACCTGAGCATAAATACTTACGCTAAAACAAACAAGCAAAGCTGATATCAGATGTTTCTTCAACATATCATTTTCTTTTAAGATCCAGTGTTCAGGTTATTCACTACCATAAACGGTTAAATACTGACGGTACTCATGACCAACTTCTATCTGCTGTTGTCCCAAACAATCAGTGTCCGTACAAAACTGAAGAAAAACGTCCTCCTTATATACTAATCCAATATTCAGCCCGTATATTTCATACTTCCTATTAAGATCCACCACGAAGTCCTCATCATTCTCTTGAATAACCGTAAGGGTATTTTCAATAGTATCCTGAGCTGGTGTAATATACTCACTATAAAGGCTATCCATTTTATACTCAATAGAGTCTAATGAATTTAAAGCATTACCATTCCATGTCTTTCCAGTTTCAATCGGAAAAGAAATTTTAATATAAGGTATATTATCTTCAATGAGGACAACCTGATTACCATCCTTTCGAGCGGTCCACGCAGTTGAAAACTCCCATGGATCAGCCTCCGTATCCCGTTGCGAGTAATGAACTATATACGATATCGTACCTGCCTGATTTTCAAATGAGTCAACCACCGCAACCTTTCTCTGAAAATGAGAAGTTATCACCTCCCCTGTTATCTTATAATCGATGTTCTCCACTTCATAAATGCTATATGAACCTACGCTCAAAGGAAAAAAGGTAGTACCCAAGCGTTCTTCATCGGGCTCGATTGTATCTGTATCACAGGCCCAAAAAATCATCAAGAGAACAACAAGTAATAGAGAAAAGGTTCTATTCATATATAAATTCAATCGTCTTTTCAGCTTCACACTATTCAAATATAACTAAACTCTGCTAAACCTATCTATATATAACAATGAAAGCTCATTAACCCTATGGAAACATTTTTATAAGTTCTTAGTCATTAATAAGGTTATTTAAAAAAATTAATGCACTATGCCTTTAACTTTTTCGGAGTTATTGGTGTTTGAGCACAAACCCCTTGCTAACTCTTTGAAATAAGTACATTTAGCAAACCAGTTTGGGTAAACATTACAACTTTGATATACGTGATAAATAATTTCAACCTTACTCTCTGCGGTATATTTTTTCTGATATTTTCATTTTTTATTAGCAATGGGCAGACACTTTCCGGGCCTGAAGTAACACAAAAAATGTTTGCAGCCACCAAGGATATAAAGACGCTAATTTACAGAATGAAGAAAATAGAGCGTATAAAAGGAGAAATGACCACACAGGTCTCCTTTGTGAAGCTCATAAGAGAGCCCTTTAAAGTTTACACCAAACAAGAATATCCAAACGATGGCCTTGAGGTACTTTTCAAAGAAGGTGATAATTCTGCACTAATTAACCCTAATGGGTTTCCATGGTTAAACCTGAAACTTGATCCGCATGGAAATAGAATGAGGAAAGAGCAACATCACACCATCCATAATGCAGGGTACGATCATGTGGTATCTATACTAGAACACTTGTTTACCAAATACAATGCCGAAATACATTCACTAACATCCCTTGAGTCCACAATATGGAATAGCAAACCCTGCTGGAAAGTGGAGTTTCAAAACCCCAACTTTAAATATTCGAAATACACTGTTGGCCCAAATGAAACTGTTAATTCAATAGCTGATAAATACAAGCTCAGCAGCTACATGATATTAGAAGTAAATAAGAGCATTAATGATTACGATGATATCACTGAAGGGCAGATTATTACTATCCCCAATGATTACTCACCAAAAATGTCGTTAATGATCGATAAAGAAATAATGGTTCCACTGGTAATGAAGGTATACGATGACAAAGGCTTGTATGAACACTATGAATTCTCTGATATTAAAATAAATCCGACCATTACCGACGCCGAGTTTACGGAGGAATATCCCGATTATGGCTTTTGATAAAAGTATTTCCTACCCATCAACTTATAAAACAGGTAATTTCAAAGCCATACTTTCATGCCCTCTATCAGAATATCATAATCACAAAACACTACAAACCAAAAAGTTAAATATAAATTAACTTGAGTTAACTTAAATATTCATCAGTAAATCAATGTTACAACGTGTACTAAATCAACTATCTCTAGTATCTCATCGATTTCTACCAGTCAATAGAAAAAATTTAAAATTTCATTTGTTTCAAAAAAAATATTTTCCAATAATTGCAACATCAACGAAACAAAAATGGAAATGAACAAACCAAATATCAAATTTACGGAGTCAGGCAGCTTTGTCTGCGCTAGGTATTACGGTTTGGGATAATATAAATTATTAACAAAATATTATATAGACCCGGCTCGTAAGAACCGGGTTTTTTATTATAAGAAAATATGATTTACACAAAAGATCCAATAGCGCTCAATGCAATACAGCTTCATACCACATTCTTTTTATGGGGTTTCTGTAGCTACATTAGGATCGGTAAGTTTTATATACATTGATTTAGTTTTATTTCAACTATATAAAGCCCGGTCCTCTCAGATCGGGCTTTTTTTATTTAACTATAATCAATGTTTCATTATTTATAGTTATTGAAAGTGCGGTCTTTAAAATATAAGTGTTCAACTATTTAATAATTTTAGAAATAATGACTGTGCGAGTATTACAACAGTATGTTTTTGATGCCGAAAAGGCCTTTGAAAGACAGGAATGGCTCGAAGGGAAAGACCTTTTGCATGAAGCTCTTGAAATGGAGCCGGTTTATGCAAAAGCTCACAACCATCTTGGTTGGCTGCACCTTTACTATATAGTGGACTTTAAATTAGCCGAAATGCACTTAAAGTTAGCCTTGAAGTATGCTCCTGATTATCATGCTCCTTATATGCACATGGCACAGCTACTATTCGACATGGGAAAATGGCAAAAATTAGAACAATTACTAAATAAAGCCATGCACGTAGCTGGTGTTCAAAGGTCATTTATTTACAATGACTTAGGAAGGCTATACGAAGTACAAGGTGAATATAGCAAAGCGATAGACCATTACAAGTTGGCTGCACGCCATACTTTGGATAATCAGGAGATTGATGGCATACGTGGTAACATTAAGCGAACACGTAAAAAGAGATGGATGCTATTTTGGTAAAGCCAGGCTTGTAATGTCTGGCAAAAATTAACCCGATTGTCCTCATAAGGGACATTAACCGAACAAAAGAAATGTAATGGACGATATTTTACTCAATACAGAAGAATACATACTTAAAGCAAAGGATCACATAGACAGCTGGGATTACATCCAAGCCAAAAGGCTATTGATGGAGATACTTGAAGATCAGCCCGATAACGGGCGAGCTCATCAATTGCTTGGCTGGATCTATGCCTCTCAGCTCAACCAATATGACATGGCTGAGATCCACTTTAAGATGGCAATCCGTTTTGAACCGTATCATACTACCACTTACAGTGATTACATCTATCTTTTAAAAATGACCTCTAGGTATAAGGAGATGGTTGAATTCGCTGAAAAAGCTGAAAAAATAAGAGGTATAAACCTAGCCTATATACAAAGGAACAAGGCTGAAGCATTTGAAATGCTTCGTGATTATAATAATGCAGCTTCCACTTACAGCGAGGCTATTATCAATGCTCTTGATGAGGATCTGATCAGTAGCTGTGAACGCGGAATAGAACGAATTGCCAGAAAAATAAAAATTAAAGAGCAACTAGACTACAATGCTACTCTTGATGTAGCCTGATGTAGTCGCTCAGGAAACGTTAATGAATAAAAATGGCAACTACAAAAATATCAGGAAAGGAACTCAGGCAACTGGGTTATCCTGAAGGCAAAGTAATAGGCATTGCTATCAAAGTGCTTGAGGGTAAATACAAAGGAAAGAGTAAAAAACACAAGCTTGAGTTACTGGGCAGTGTAATAAAAGCCCCGGAGTATTACCTCAAACATGATTCTCTGGCCCCTATTGCAAAAAGTCTGATTATAAAAACTGAGCATAACGAAACCGTTGAGCTAAACAAAAACCGGCTTGATTATCACATATACGGAGCTGAGGGCATCGAGCCTGGTGCAATCAACCAGATGGAGATAGCTATGAAGCTCCCTGTAACCAAGGCTGGTGCTTTAATGCCTGATGCTCACCAGGGGTATGGTTTACCTATTGGCGGTGTATTGGCTACTGACAATGCAGTTATCCCTTACGCTGTAGGGGTAGACATTGGCTGCAGAATGTGCATGACAGTATATGATATTCACCCTGAGTTCTTAGAGCAAAACAGTGAGAAGCTGAAAAAGATGCTCATAGATAACACAAAGTTCGGCAATGAGGTTTTTAAGCGCCCAATGGACCATGAAGTGCTGGAAAGAAATGACTTCAATGAGATAAACATTCTCAAATCACTGAAAGACAGAGCTTACAGCCAAATTGGAAGTTCTGGTGGCGGTAACCACTTTGTAGAATTTGGTGTAGGAGAAATCACTGACGCAGATAATGAATGGCAACTGCCAACAGGCAAATATCTGGCGGTGCTCTCCCACTCCGGTTCTCGCGGACTGGGTGCCAATATAGCCCGTCATTATACCAAACTGGCTATGGATAAGTGCAGGCTTCCAAAAGTAGCTCAGCACCTGGCCTGGCTAGGACTGGATACCGAAGATGGTATTGAATACTGGAACGCAATGAACCTGGCAGGAGATTATGCTTCAGCATGCCATCATCAAATCCATGACAGGCTATCTGCCTCCATAGGAGAAAAACCGCTAATGATGGTTGAAAACCATCACAACTTTGCGTGGAAAGAGCTTGACAGGTTTGACAATGAAGTGATCGTTCACCGAAAAGGTGCAACCCCTGCAGGTAAAGGCGTATTAGGTATTATCCCTGGCTCCATGACATCTCCAGGCTTCATTGTAAGAGGTAAAGGACTGGTCGATTCTCTTAACTCGGCCTCTCACGGAGCCGGAAGGGTCATGTCAAGACGTAAAGCCAAGGAGACATTATCTAAAAACGAAGTAGACAGACACCTGAAACAGGCTGGAATTGAGGTGATAGGTTCAGGACTGGATGAAGCCCCAATGGTCTACAAGAACATCTATCAAGTAATGGCACACCAAACTAAGCTTGTTGATGTGCTTGGCACTTTTACACCGCGTATCATTAGAATGTGCGGTGATAAAAGGTTTGGAGAGGTTGATTAGCCCTGATCTGATACCAGGTGTATTATCTGATGCAATACACACCTCAGACAAAAAAGGACCCGCCTGAATCTTAAGCGGGTCCTTCTTTTTATCTCATTTCTGTTCTCCTTAATCTTCAATGATCAGCTTTCTGCTCATCACTTTATCAGCGGTGAATACCTTAATGATGTAAAGAGAATCTCGTTTTAGGAAAACAGGGATATCTGTAACCGGAGATTTATCTCCTGCACATTTAAAATTAATAACCTCTCTGCCTGAGGCATCAAAAATAGTTACATTAACAGGATTAACGTGTCCGTGATTTACCAACAAATGTTTCTCAGAATAAGAGGTAGTAATTGAAGCTACATCCTCTTCACCTGCAGTTCGTGCCAGTAAAGAGCCTCCTCCCCATATGCTTGCAACATATTCAGGGTGATCAACAAACGGGTTTCTATTACCCTGATGTGCATAGGCTGCTTCATTCCTGGCAATCTCTTTCGCACTTACAGGATCGGCATTATGCCATGCTATAAACATATTAAGCGCCCAAGTTTCAAACACCTTGTTGCTCGTCCCATCAAGAACTGCATTACCGTAGGTGCTGTTAGTTTGCCATGAACCTATGGCATTCTCATAACGCGTAGCCATATAAAATGCAGCTCTTGCTAAATCTCCTTTAAACTCATCGATGGGTTCGAACACGGTACCACTATACCCAAGACCTGCTGCGGCGCTACCTAATTTACTTCCGTTGGAAGAAGTATAGCTAGCAGAACCTACTTCGCCATAAGGGTAGCTGCTACGCCTTCCATTTACATATCCATCAGAAGCAAAAATATGGTGTACATCCGAATTCATTGGCTCAATAGAACCACCAAACCAGCTTCTAGGGAAAGAATGCTCTCTGTTATAGCATGATCCCTCACCTGAGTAAGTACCACACTGGTCATTTGACTTGGTATAATTATAAGGGTCATTGCCATTCGGGTTTTCAGAGTAGATATCGAGGATAGTGCCATCATTCTCATAGTAATTATCCAACTCATGAGAATTATAGAATGTCCAAAGTGCGCCGTACCCTTGAGCTGAGTGACCTTTAATGATGTTATACAATGCAGTTTTTAATGTATAGCCAGTTAATCCTGATGCACTACTATAGTAGTCTCCAGGATTTCCGCCTCCACCTCCACCTCCTCCACCGGAGGAACCTATGGTAAAAGAGGTAGTCTCAGAAGAACCGAATGCCCCTCCAGATGCCAGCGTTGTGCCTTCTGATGTTAAAGCATAAGAACCATTACCATATGAACAGCAAATACCATCTCCATAAGAATCGTAAATCACAAAATCATAATTACCTTCTTCAAGGCAGAATGTGCCTGTATAGGTTGTATTGTTGCTGTAGTTATCACCAGAATGCAAAGTGGCACCGGCCCCACTTTTAATAACCCAGCTTGTTTCTGATCCATAGCTATCTGTTTTTAAGGTAAGAACCACATCGGTGCAACCGCCAGTACCGCCACCGGTACCACCACCGCCGCCGCCGCCGGAAGTTGATGTAGGTTCAAAAAAATCAGTATAAACTACCTCAGAACCATCAAACCCTGACACATCATAGAACCTTAAGCCCACTTCTATGCTTGACGATGATGGCGTGTAAGCAAATGAGATCTGCTGCCACTGATTGATGATTGACGGATCAGAATAATTCTGATATCCATCTACATACAACCGAGCTCTTACGTTACCTTCAGTATGGTATACCCATACGGAAAAGGTATAATTTTGCCCAGAAGTTACACTTACGGTTTGTCTCAGGTCTGTATTTCCCTGAGTAGAAGTGTTCACGGTAATTTTAGCTGAGCTACTTCCTTCTTTCGTAACTGAAGTGTTTTCGCTTATTGAAATACCTCCATCAATGGTGGTCCAACCATCAGGTGTAGTACCTGTCCAGTTTTCAAAAGAGCCGTTCGTTACTTGAGAATAAACGGAATGAAAAGAAAGAAAAGAAAGAAACAGACAGACTAAGGTCTTGTAAATGTTTTTCATTAGGTTTAGGTTTTAGTTTGAATTCTCGTGCAATATAAAAAAATATTTTTGACATTAAATCAATATATTGTATTAAGCATATATGAAGGTATTGTAACGAAAAAGACCACATAACTAATAACTGCCTAATAACCGTCCCAAACATAGCCTAATGCCGTATCAACATTAACTACGTCACTGCGTTGAAATAACGCGAAGAGAGCGACGCCCC
The DNA here is from genome assembly GCF_016775155.1 of Fulvivirga marina. GTDB lineage: Bacteria > Bacteroidota > Bacteroidia > Cytophagales > Cyclobacteriaceae > Fulvivirga > Fulvivirga marina. The sequence continues at coordinate 30,156 of NZ_JAEUGD010000066.1, forward strand.
CGATCACAAAGAAAGACCCATTAACGATTAAACTCGTTATCCATGATCAGAAGAATTCCCGTCGCCCTCCAGCGCAATAGCATATAAGATTGCTAGCTGCGAGCCATTGCTCCCTCCCTAGCCACCGCTATTGAAAAGTATAATATACTTATGCCTGAAAGCATCAGTATCACTATGGTTGTCCAAGTTTGATAGTTAGATACTCCCGAATCATGTAAAACATATACCAGACTTATTGCTGTGGCTAGTATACGGACAACTTCCAGTGACTTAGCCCAGGGTTTAGATTCCAGAATTGCTCCCCAGCTAATGATCATCATAAAGATGTTTACAGACAGTATAACTCTGTGCCAGTATTCAAATGGTAACTGCAGGCTGATAGTGAGGTATAGTACAACCAACCCTAACCCTATCTGAGCTATGAGGTACTCTTTAGACTTTTGCAGCGGTGTGCTGATATATTTGGTTTGCTCGGAACGGTTATAACCAATACGTCCTCCCTTAAAGTGTGGTTCCAGATCTCTTGGGCGCCAGCCTATTGGCATAAACCATATCCTGATCTTATCCCAGAAATATTTAGTGGCTTTTGCATCATTCCAGAGCTGACTCCAGTATTGAAAATTGATATGTATAGGGTCCCATGTTCGGGGTGGATGCGTTACGCCATAACACACTTCCTCCACCTCTTCCTCGTAGGATCCAAATATCTTGTCCCAGATGATTAAAAATTCTGAGAAGTTCTTATCAATATATTGTGGGTTTACACCGTGATGCACTCTATGGTGTGAAGGGGTAACAAAGTACTTTTCCCACCACCCCATTTTATTAATAACTGCAGTGTGGTGCCAATATGCCAATAGCAAATGTACAGCTGCCATAGAGTACACTGCCTCCGGACTAAAGCCTACTACAACCAATATCCAGTCAAAAAACAGAAACTGAAACAGTCGTTGTGTAAAGCTAGCCCTTATGCCAACCGATAAATTCATTTCTTCTGATGAGTGATGAGGCATATGTGCAGCCCAAAAGACATTGATGGTATGCCCTAAGCGGTGAAACCAATAAAAGACGAAGTCCTGTAGTAAAAGTAATAAGATAAGGGTATACCATGTGGCAGGAATACTTAAAGGTGTAAGCTCATAGAGCCAGCCATAAAATTTATATACAAAAAAGGCTACTGCCAGGTTTACACATTGGTTGCCAATACCTGTTCCCAGATTAGTAACTGTATCCTGAAAGGGATATTTACCATTGTTAGCCCTGGCACAGTAAATTATTTCAGCAACAAGAAGAATCACCACAATGGGTGTGATAAAAGCGTAGACATTCATATAGTAAAAACGGTTTTATTATTAAGCTAAATTTAAACCGCCACCCATTGAATAATCAATACACAATCGGTCTTTGTGGCCAATGAACCCCGTTTTGTGGTGAATTACCCCTTAAAAAGGAGGTCTTTAATATTGTTATAATATGTTTTGGACAATGGAATTTCCTCTTCAAGTCCGCTCAATTTTATGGAAGCCTTCTTCTGACTCCCTTCCACATCAACCAGGTGTAACGGGTTGATAAGGTAACTTCTATGACATTTCAGCAACGCAGGAAGCTGCCCCTCTATCTGCGCCAGGGTGCTTCGTAGTAATGTCTCTTTTAAGTCAAAGTCTGAATCTATATATTTTATGACTACATAATTATCAGATGATCTCACATATAGAATTTTACGCTGATCCATTTCCAGAACATCGGCCTTAACATTTCCTCTTATAGTAACATGAAATAGGTCGGACCGCTCATATACTTTGCCATAATAATACCTTAACCAGCCCACGCCGGGTAAGAATATAATTGTAAACGGAAGTGTGACCCGACCGGTGAAAGACAATATATCACTCCAGTAATAAGCCGTGCTTTTTATAACAACCAGATCATACCAATAGACAAAGATGGCAGACAGGACAAAAAACAAAATATACATAAGGGTTTCATCCCTAAGTGTCCACTGTTGCCTGCTTTGAAATAAAACCGATTCCGACAGCAATACGGTCATATAGGCCAGAAAAACCCCTGAGCTATACCCCAAGACCAGTACTTTGGGACTCTCACCAGTTTTAAATGGTTCCAAAAACAAAAGCACAAAAGAGATAGTTATAAAGAAAAACAAAGCAACCTTCAGCTTGGTCCTCCAACCTTTTACATAAGGATGTGGGTTTATCAAAATTTGAATGTCCCGGATACGGTTCAATGATAAGATCATTTATATTAGATTACCTGAAATGTTAATATAAAGAAATCTTTAGAATCTTCACCCCTATCCTGAAAGCAGTATAGGTGATGGGTTAAAATTCATTTTCACACAACCGTAATTATCATCGAGAACCTGACTTTTATGAAATCAACAGAAAATTATCATATTAAATAACTTTTCGCTCTAATGTCAAATTAAAATCTCAATAAGGCGAAGTTAGGCTCTGCTTTGGTTCCTAATAGATTGCACATGATTACTTCAACTGTCTCAGCTGCGCCCGGTACTTTTCCAACTTAGAGTCATTATTCTCTTCGGCTTCTGCCACTGCCTTTTTATAATTCTTAATGGCCTGCTTCTTATCACCTTTACGCTCATAAGCATGACCCAGGCCACAAAACATTTCTGCCATATACGCTTTATTCGGATATTTTGTAATACCATGATTGAAATAGCGAATAGAATTTTCGAGGTCATTATGTTTAAGGTAGAATTGCCCGAATCTGTTTTGCCAATAAGCTGAGGCATATCGTCTTGTTGTAAGCACATCTGCAAATTCGGTCATAAACAGTTCAAAGGCTTTGAAATTATCACGGTGCCAGGCAAGCCATATCAAGCTGTTTTTGGTATTGTTATCTATTTCTGTTGGCAACCCAAACCGCTCTCCCCGATCTATATAATACTTCTTGATTTCAGGAATACCTCCGAATGTATTAAACTCATCGATACTGCTGAAAGCCAGTGAAGCGAAATTGTGATAGTAAAATTTAAGCCCCTCATAAATAGATACATAAGCCAAAGACTCATGCACCTCTTCATTAAATAAACGGTACTCCCATACTAAGTTTGGTAAATTGCTTTGACCAAGAACTACAGCAGCCTGGTTAGAAGCATCAATATTGTAAATATCCTTGATGGTATTGGCTATGTAAAGATACTTTTTGCTTTCTGCTTCCTGGGTGGCCAGAGCATTAGCCATTTCTGGGGTAATGTACGTGCCATTTGTGGCAATACCCCCCTTGAATGTATCGCCTTCACCGAACAGGATATCCGTAACCAAAGCTGCACTACTCTCCCAGCCAAAGAGTAAGCGCTCATCGGAAGTACGGTATTTATCATCAACAAAAGAAACTACTTCATTCCCAACAAACTGCTTAAGCTCCTGCCAGTGGTAAATAAACAGGCTATCCCGTTCAGGCCTGGGCATATTTATACCTACGATAAGCATCTCGGGAAGCACTAGTTCACTTCTTAGTGTTTCTTGAATGGCGATGCCATTGTAGAAATACCACTGCCCATCCATGATATAAAGTGTAGGGTAATGTTTGTCTTTATTCTTATCGTAACCCGAAGGAAGATAAATGAAAATATCCCTTTCTGAGTTTAATATCTTTGAGGTTATTGAGTGAGTTTCTATAACAGGGTGAATACCTTTTGTATAAGCTTTTGAAGCTATCAGAATAAGGATAAAGGTGATTAGGGTTTTGTTCATGTTAATTAGATTTCCCCTTAATATATCCCTTCCGTGAAGAAAACCACATTTCCAAAAGAGTGTTTAACAAATAGTTAACAACTATTATGGTAAAACTAACGGTATTCCGGCACACCTAATCATTATACTTTATGAAGAAGAGCTCAAAGAGTCTCCGAACTCTGTGGAATTAAGACAAAGAAAGCAAAGCCTACCCCTTTCAGAAAAGCTCTGCTTTCTAGTTAATCACAAGAATTATCAAGCTACAGTTCCTCTACATTGTCAAATAAGTTTTCATCACTGCGGGTACCATAAGGATCGATAGCTACATGCGTTGGGGCATTATCAACGATAATACTCAAATGAAGTTCATTTGAATTAACCCGATGTGGTTTCATATATAGCACTGATTGCTCTTCGGTAATTTCTTTAGGGTGCTTTGTGAAAATTCCAACCATAATTGGTTCATTAATTGACACAGGCCGCGGCTCACCATCTTCGTCTGTCTTAAATCGACTTGTAGCAACATCTATATCTACTTTGAATTGGCCGTTTTCCAAAGGAGTAACTGAAGCATCCTTAACGGACAGGTTGTAGGTAATCACTCGCTTGAACCAATCATCTACCAATGAATGATATTGCTGAGGAGTTACTTTGTACAGTTCTTCCATCAGATCCAGAGAGGTTACGAGTAGTTCATCTTTTTTCCTGTAGCGTTCTGTAATGGTTTTAAGCACTTGATTAAGCTTACCTTCACCTATCAGGTCTCGTATAGCCATCATAACGGTAAAGTGCTTCCCATAGGCCAGATAATTCTCTCCACCCTCGAGGTAAATTGGGGGTTCTGGTTCTGATGCAAAAGCACGCCCCTTGAAATAGCTATGGTTAGCCGTTTCGCTTATTTGCCAGGTAGCTCCTTTACCATACATTTTTTCCATTACCACCGCTTCAGTATATTTTGCAAAACCTTCAACAAAAATGGATCCCCCTTCTACTATTCTAGGAGTTAATATCATTCCCCACCATTGATGTGCTACCTCATGTATAGTCCGTTTGCTTACCAGATCAAACCCGCGTGTATCCCGAATATCCACAAGGTAAAGCCTATCTTCCACCATGCTTATCACCCCCGGCATAGCCATTCCTCCAAAGGATCGATATGCTGGAATTTCAGCGATGCGAACATGCCCAAAAGGGTAATCTCCAAAATGCTCAGTGCAATACTTCAGGGTTTGTTTCGTGCTTTCTTCTATCTTATCCAGATTATATTCATGCCCACGATGATAATATTGCTCTATAGCTATGTTATTAAAGTTGCTCTTTCGTACTTCATAGCCGGCAGATAAATAAGCTATGGTGGGCAAAACATTAAAAGCGGCTTTATAATGAAAATATTTCCTTCCCTGATCTTCCCATTGCTCAATCAGTTGCCCTGTAGAAATAGCGGTCTGATCACTCTCTGTTGAAATAATAGTTTCAAATGATGTTTTGCTGACCTTAGTATCAGTTTTAAGCAAATGACTTTCTGTATCATCTTCAGATTCCCTTTTGGGTAACTTTCGCTTTTTCCTCTCAAAGTCATCATAAATTTCCATACTGCTGTTATACCCCAACTTAGGCTCATAGTCTCTAAATGAAACGTAAGTACCATTGTTAACAATGGCATGATCTACCCTGTACGGAGATGATATTCTTTCAAGGCTATAAGTCATTACTAGATCCTGTCCGGGCTGGATAGCCGGATCAAACTCAAAAAGATATGCTCCACAAATGGTATCACGGATTATTAACTTACCCTCTCCAAGTGCTAAAGATGTTAGAGGTATCCTTTCATTGATAAAAACTTCACTTAAAGCTTGCTTATTGTTATTTCTTAGTATATGCTGCCCATATATGGTGTATCTGTTCTCAGAAGGGTAAAGGTCAACCTCAGTATAAACATCAACATAACTTAATCTATCCAGACTGTCATAGTGCTTATACTCCCTCTCATAATGTTCCTTGATATCCAAATTTTCGGTAGAGCTGATATATTCCCCTTCAACACTAGTGTTATAGTAAATCTTAAAGGCTGACGTCAAAAAGGCAAAAGCAAACATTACAAGTGTCAAACGCTGCTTCCTTGTCCATCCATGAAGTATGTTAGCATACTTGAATTTTATATCAGATATTACGCCACGCTGTAACCATCTGAAGGATAATAATGCTAATAAGCCACCTAACGCCCACCAGTATACCGTATAATCATGAAATGCTGCCACCTGTACTGAATACCCATTCATTTCAGTGTACTTGGGTATAGGGTTTATCCCCAACCTAAACATAGGGTATTCAATACCAATGTATGTGGAAAACGTTCCTAACATTAGGATCAGCAAACCAGAAAGTCCCATCGCAACATACTTATTAGGAAGTACGCTTTGTATAAAAAGTGTAAGCAAGCCATAAAACAGCAGGCTGGAACCCTGATAATAAAACATTAAAAGGTACAAGTCCCACTCAAAGTTATAATACCCTGTATACCATTGGAAAAGTACACATATCAATATCCCTGATGATATTAAAATAAACGGCAAAGCTAGCACTGAAATCAGATTTGACAGGAAAAATATGGTATTCGAGACAGGCGTAGCATCTATAACGCCTTCAAATTTGAATTCCCTGTTTCTCCAAACAATCTCCCCGCAATAAAAAACAATTAGTATCAACGCCAGTATTCCCAATGGGCGAGAAAGCAAGTCTATTAATTGACTTGTTGTAGCATATAAGCTGTCGTGGTAGTCCCCACCTTCCACAACTCTGAAATAAATTTCTGAAAATTCGATAACTGACCAGACTAACATAACGCCGACAAATGGCAGGCTTTTAAAGACCCCTTTCAGGTTACTGATGACTAAAAACCTGAGTGCTGACCACTGAAAAAAATGATTAAAACTTAGGTGTGCGGACTCGTAAGGCCTGACCATAACATTCTCCGATCTCTCATCGTTTTTCTTTTCTTTTTTTTCGCCAGGCCTGCGGAAAGAAAAAGCACGGTAAGCCACAACCAGGCACAAGATAGCAATACACATCCAAAGCAGCCTGTTCAGGAAAAGAAGGCCTGTAAAGGAAAGTACCTCATTGTTCTTCTGGTAAGCGGTCCAAAATTGTGTCTGCTCAAAGAAGGCAGCTAACCCAAACGGATCGGCCAATGCAGCCATCATCAACCCATCAGGTGTAGCTGGAACGGACGCAGCCATAAGAGGTGAGTTCAAAACCATAGAGCTGACCATATAAAGCATATAAATAAAAATACCACTAGCATAAGTTGCCAGGTTATTCTTAGTTAGAAGTGCTACCGAAAAAACCAATGCTACGCAAATAAACATATTGGGCATTACAAATATCACCCAAGTTTGTAGGTAATCTAAAAAGTTAAACGGCATTACTCTGGATGGATCTAATGAAGGTGAAAAAGTACCTGCTACGTGCCCAATCAGGAATGCAGCAAAGGTCAGCAGACTAAAAGTGTAAACCCCTACAAGCCTACTCAAAAAGTATTGCCACTTGGATATGGGCGTACTGTATAAAATACTCTCCATGGTATGCTTTCTATCCCTTATTACCCCACTGATAGCAAAGAACATAACGATAAATACGCCACCTAAAGTCATGAGCCCCGTGTAGAAATGCAGTTGATAACCCGAATTAAAATTAACGTTGGCCGGTGCATGTCCCATACTTCCTATAAGCAGCCCATAAGACAAAAACACCAAAGACAGCAGTAACAAAGCACGTTGCTTACGTTGATACAAGCTTTCGAATTTTATCAAATCTAAAATCATATCTTATTGATTTACAAAATTTTTATTATCATATATTGAAGTAAAATACACATCTTCCAACCCAGGCGTACCTGGTTCAAAATCATAGCCCGGTGCTGAAGATGATCTAACCCTTACCTGAGTTTTGCCTGAAACCAACCGGGTAGATATAACATTAAGACACTGCCTAGAGCTTTGTAATTGTGCTTTATCCATAACCCTGATCCACACCTGCCCCTCAAGCTCCGCAACTAGTTCTGCGGGTTCTCCTGCCTTAATGATACGCCCACTATCCATGATGGCCATTTTAGAGCATAAACCATGGACATCCTCCACGATATGAGTAGAAAGTATGACTATAACATTCTCCCCTATTTCACTCAGTAAATTAAGAAAGCGGTTACGCTCTTCCGGGTCGAGGCCTGCGGTGGGCTCATCTACGATTATGATCTTTGGGGCTCCCAAAAGTGCCTGAGCAATACCAAAACGCTGCCTCATGCCTCCTGAAAAGGTATGCACTGACTTCTTTCGGTGTGTATACAGGTTAGTTTGTTGAAGAAGGCTTTCTACTTGATTCTTACGTTCTGTTTTACTACTTATACCCTTTAATACCCCTATATGATCCAAGAGCTTTTCTGCAGATACTTTCGGGTACACGCCGAACTCCTGTGGCAAGTACCCCAGCCATTTTCTAATTTCCTCAGGCTTTTGCTGTATGTGATGTTCATTGAAACTGACCATTCCTTGATCAGGTTGTTGCAAAGTAGCTATGGTACGCATCAATGAGGATTTACCTGCGCCATTAGCACCAAGAAGACCAAACATTCCATTAGTAATGGTGAGCGTAACACCATCGAGCGCCTTAACCCCATTAGCATAAGTCTTTGTCAAATTTTCAATTTTCAGAGTATTCATAGCAGTTTATTAATTGATCAAATGAATTTTGATCGAATGTATACTCTCCTCTTGAGGCTTGCTAAAAAGTGTGATCAGTTCAAGGCATTCAATAACAGACAGCTCTGCTTTCTAAATCAATATCAATTCAACATAAAATCAGTTTTATTCATATCGATAATAACCATGTTCATCAAGTTAATTAGGTAGTTCTTGTATACCTGCTAATTTTGAGGCATGATTAAATGGTTAAAGCAATACAAGGGTTTCTTTATAGGCCTGATAGTAACCTGCATCCTTATTGAGGTATTAGTTGCTATTGACTTCATACTGATAGATAAAAGTGAGGTAGCAGTCAATATTTTGCTATTTCTATTTTGGTGGATCATTATCTCCTTGCCATTTCATTTTAGTGGGTATTTAAAAAAGAAGAAAAAAATAGTTTTTAGGATCATTGGTCTTATTTCACTCTTGGTCTTTACCTTATGGATTGATTCATACCTGAGTATTCCTGACAACCCGATATCGATATTCTTGATCATTACTTTCTGGATGGGCTTACTTTATTTACTCGCTCCTATCTTTTTCAGCAAGTACCGATTATACATCCTAACTCTTTACATCTTTTTGTTTAGTTACTGGACATATGTCAGGTTATTTTCTGAAAACTTTGAACACTATCTTAAGTTTGAGAAAGGCTTTGCCTTTACCTTATTAGTGCTTCCCATACCTATATTTTTTATTCTTTGGGGGTATGAGCAGTGGAAATGGTTAAAATCACTGAAAGCAGATAAAGCCGCAGCTGAGCTGGCCTTACTTAAAACCCAAATCAATCCACACTTCTTCTTTAATACCCTGAATAACTTGTATTCGCTTACAGTCAAACATTCTGATGAAGCACCAAAGGTGATATTAATGCTTTCAGACATGATGCGCTATACCATTTATGAAGGCAAAAAGAGCTTCGTGCCTATTCAGGAAGAGATTAAATACCTCAATAACTACATTGACCTGCATAGAATCAGGTATCATAAGAAGGTAAATATTAATTTTGAACATGATGTCGGAGATGACGATCAAATCGCTCCCTTACTTTTCATTATACTGCTTGAAAATGCCATTAAACATGGAGTGGAGTCCTTATCAGATGGGGCATATATTAAAATGAACCTGGTTAGCAACGGCAAAACAATGCATTTTTGTATCCAGAATAATTTTGACCCGACCATAAAAAGTGAGGAATGCGGCATCGGTTTAGAAAACTTAAAACGTAGGTTAGCCTTGATATATCCTGAAGAGTATAAACTTACAGTAACCGAGCGGAACAATACCTTTAAAGTTGACTTAAACATAAACATCAAATGATCAATTATATTATCGTGGATGACGAGCCTCTTGCTCATGAACTTATAGAAGAGTTTTGTGGCATGCTGCCCCACCTTAACCTAAAACAGCACTGCTACAATGCTATGGAAGCAATGCAATACTTAAGCAGTGCATCCGTGGATATTATGTTTCTGGATCTTAATATGCCAAAGCTTAAGGGTTTTGATTTTTTAAGAACGCTGCCCAATCCACCTCAAGTTATAGTAACTACAGCATATAAAGAATTTGCCCTGGAGGGGTATGAACTTAATGTTGTAGACTATTTACTGAAGCCCTTTAGCTTCGAAAGGCTGGTACAAGCTGTAAACAAAGCAGTTGGTACAATGCCCTCCGTATCTCCCGTAGCTAAACAGGTGCCTCCCCCTGCTTTGCAGTCTAGTTTCTTTATTAAGGGCGACAAAAAATACCATCAGGTTTTCACTCAAAATCTCCTATTTGTAGAGGCATATGGAAACTATACCAAGCTACATTTAACGGATAGCATGATCATCAGCCATGAGAAAATTTCTCACTTCGAAACGCTACTACCTGAAGGTCAATTCTTAAGGGTGCATAAGTCATTTATAGTGTCTTTGGACAAAATACAGACCATTGAAGGCAACAGAATCAAAATAGGGCAGCACGAAATACCTATCGGACAGACGTACCGAAGTGTTATCAGCAGACTTTTATAAGAGTTACCCTCTACTACAACCGGGTAAGCACGGATGCACAATTGGATGTACCAGACCCACCAATATTCATAACCAGCCCGGATTCTGCACCGGATACGCTAAGCCCCATAGGCTGATCAGTCAACTGCTTATAAATATATGCATGCATTGACACTCCCGTTGCTCCTATTGGGTGCCCTTTGGCTTTCAATCCACCTGATGCATTTACAACGCATTTTCCGTCAGGGAATACAGTTTTATTTTCAATAGCCTCAAACTCTCTTCCTGGTTCTGCCAAACCCAGGGCGCTATACAAAAGCATTTCCGTAATGGTAAAGCAGTCGTGAACCTCTGCTAGCTGTATATTTTCTATAGTCATACCTGCTTGTTGTAAGGCATTTTTAACAGCAAAAGATGCTCCTTCAAGGAAATGATCAGATTTATGCACTCCAAAAGTATCCAGATAATCACTGGCATTATAGAAGCCTTTTAAAGCCACTGCTGAACCGGAAGATTCTCCTTCTGCTTCCAATACAAGTGCCGCCGAACCGTCGGAAATAAGGGAGCAATCATGCAGTCTTAGTGGAGTATTGATCATAGGATTTTTTTCATCCGGTATCCCCATAATTTCTTCTGCTGTTCTGGCCTTTTGCAAATGTGCCAAAGGGTTTTGGGCTGCATTGGTATAGTTCTTTGAGCCTATTGCGGCCAACCATGGTCTTACCTGTTCTTCACGAAAACCATACTTATTCATCCACCCGTTAGCCAACTGGGCAAACATACATGGAGCAGTTACATCTCTCGCACCTTCCTCAGGCCAGTAAGTAGCCAAAGCCAAAGATCGGGTTACTCCTTTTGTATCTAGTTCAGTCATTTTTTCAAGCCCGACAACCAGTGCCCGCTTTATAATACCTGATTGAATGGCCATAGCAGCCATATGAACCGCTGAAGAGCCAGAAGCACATGCATTTTCCGTGCGATACATGGGTTTGTGACGAAGGCCGGGCATAACATTCACACCATAAGAAGCTATATTTTCCTGGTTATTAAAACTGCCTCCACTAAAATTGCCAACGAAAACAGCGTCTATATCCTCTGCCTTTCGTTGTGCATCCTCCAAAGCTCCTTTAATTGCTTTCTCATACAGACTATAAAGTGATTCTTCTTCAAGTTTTCCAAACGTGGAATTATATGCGCCAATGATGTTTACTGCTCTCATAAAATATGGGTTTATTTCAAATATAAACCAACCTTTAGCTAACCTGAAAGAAGATGTAAACTTTAATTTCACTTAGATACTAATATGTGGTCAATGCCTTACTATTACTTAACAGAAATAATCCATTTTATAAGTGCTCACTAATAAATGATATTGAAAACCTGCTAACCCCAGAATGAACGGTTTGCTTAAATTTTAACGTTGCCTGAATACATGGTCACTCACATACTTTTTTATACTTATAATTGCAAACACATACGCAAAGCATGGAGCAGCTCTTAAGTCAGGAAGAAACGTACAATATGATCAGGCGCCTGAAAAACAGTGAGCTTATCTGGCACTATGATCAGAAGAAACACCGCATAACTATTGAAGCTGACCCGACCAGTGAAGAAAGTATCGGACTACGCCTTCCTGTAAATTTTCCACATATTGACAATCTTGATGCTTGGGATAGTACTGAGGAGAGTGTTGGCTATATACTCATCCTCATTCAGGCCGGTAAAGCTGCATTAGGGTACTTTGATGATGATATCATGATTGATCATAAGGTATTTAAATCGTATATGGTTAGAAAGAAGCAAGGTAAGAGTCAGGTTAAATATTTAAAATCCAAGGGAAAATCCCGAGCGGGTTCACGCGTAAGATTAGCCAACACAGTTCACTTTTTCGAAAGCATTAACGAAAGGCTTCATGAGTATTTTGATGACTATGAAATTAACAGAATAGGATTAAGTTGTTCTAAAACCCTGCTTCCATACTTGTTCAACTCTAAGGTCGACTGCCCGTTTGGCAAGAAAGATGAGCGACTGTTTAAAATTCCAAAGCACATAAATACACCTGGCTATGAGATATTAGCAGAAACCCAGGAGTGGCTGCTTCAAGGTGAAATAAAATATTCGAAGATATATCAATCTCAAATTGACTTTCTATTAAACCACTAATAAAAGATATAATTATAAAGAGCATCCGGGTACTTTAAGCCCCCTAGCCTTTCAGTACCCCGGAATCGCTCTTTAACATCAAATACTATTGATTAGCATTGAAAATATTACTTACCTGGTTCATTTTATGAAACCGATAAACTACTCCTACATTAATGAGATAATCTGCAAATGCAGCATCGCCATGTCTCGGTTCTCCTGTTTCACGCTCACGTTTTTTATCCAGATAGCTTTGAGTTCTGTTCCTTTCTATAGCAACCGGTATACTTGCGGTTAGCAGGAAATTTCTCAACTGGTAGTTTAAACCAGGTTCTACTGAAATGGCATAGCCGGGCCTTCTATATGCATCGCTCCCTCCTATGAGGTCATAAACTGGCACACACTCCATGCGACCTCCCACCGACAGGCCCAAACCATTTAGAGGTGTAGCATATACCATGCTCAGCCTGGCAGCGTATTGATCAGGAGCTGCATACGGAGTGGATCCTTCCCTTCTTCTGGTACCATTGTCTTCCTTTGGATTAATTAAATAGTAAAAGCTTCCATTCAAAATGAGTTTTGAGCTAACCTGATAGAAGGTCTGAGTTTCGACTGTAAGACCCAAGCCACCGTCTCCTGGTTGTATGGATTGGTCTAACGGGCGTGTAACCATTTCCCTGTCTGGCCCTACATTGTAGAACTTACCTTCCGCATCATAATCTCCTGTAGGAAGCTTTAGTCCCATGGCCAACGCCACGTTGACTATAGGATGCTTTTTCGGGTCCAGAAACCAATGTCCCACTGCGAAACGAATATCAGCCAGCCCTTTTGAATAGGTCTTATGCCGATCCCCCAGGCTATTTCCTCCGTGCTCATACATAGAGGAGCGTTCGTGATAAACAAATGGTATGGTAAGGGAAGCATAATACCTCCTGGCAAACGCATAGGTGTAGGAAAAGTCAGCAAAATAAGAGTCATTAATAACTTCAGTTCCAAGTTCCAATCGCTCCTTTTCCTCTTCTGTTCCTCTGAAGTGCCTAAATGAATGAAAATATCGGAAGTTCATGCCAGCTGTGGATTCGCCCGGAAGTAAAATGGCCCCTCCGCCTACTCCGGTACCACACCCGGAAAACGAACGAATGGCAACACAGCCTTGGCCGTGCAAATTAATATAAGGAAACAAGCCTAAAAAAAATATTATTAGGGTTAAGTTGATTTTTTTCATAGTAAATAAAATATCTTATATGGGTTAACAGCACTGCACATAACAGTGTACCTTATTCAAACCAAATTAATGAACAGGTATATCAGGAATCATGCAAAGCACTATGCCCTACTACGTGATTAGATAAAGGGTTAATACAGAATTAGTATGTTAAAGGCTAATTATCCAGCATGCATTGAATAATTCAATAGAATTTAATTAACCTGTTAGCCTATTTTGGGAGGGGGCGACGGGACTTGAATAAAGAGAGACAACCATCTGTCTAAGTAACCGTCAAAGGTACCTAACCAGTCAACACCGTTGGGTGCTTTCATAGCCGAAGCAAGCCAGAATATAAAATCTTTAGACATGGATTTCCACAATTCCACACTTCCATTTTTGGATATAGGAATACTAGTGAATGATACAGCCCAATCACGTAAAACATTATGAAGTTGCTCCATCTTATTGTCCTTAACATAGAGCAGATGAAGGGAATCCTGAGCATAGCGATATTTCACAAACCGGTAAAACTTTCCTTCAATTTGGATTGAGCCAGAAGCCTCCTGATACTCTTGCTGATCAGGGCTATAGGGTAATGATAATGGCGTTGATATTTTGTTGAGTTCATGAACACTGAGACCCGCCCCTGACACTTTTTGCTTCCACTGGCTCTCTATTTTGTACCACATAACCAGATAAACCCCATAGTAACCAATATGATAGGTCAGGAATATGCTAAGAAATACTATGGAGATATACCTCTTCATATCTAACAGATGATACATATTAGAGATAAATTCTAACTTTTAAAAGTATAGCATTGCCTTTCTCTTAGCCTATGTGATGTACTCTATGCCTTAAATACATCGGTGAACTCAAAGCGATTGCCCTCAAAAAGGCCCTTATCACTTAATTTTAAAGAAGGAATCACCAATAAAGCCATAAAGGATAGGGTCATAAATGGTGAATTAAGTTTGCAGCCTAGTTCCTTGGCCATTTTATCTATTGCTTTATATTGCTTAGCCACTTCATAGCCATCTTCAGGAGACATGATCCCTGCCACGGGAAGTTTCACGATCATACTTTTATCCCCACCTACAGCAGAGACTCCCCCCTTGGCCTCAATAATCATATTAACAGCTATGGCTATAGAGTCATCATCAACACCCACCGCTATAATATTGTGTGAATCGTGCCCTACCGATGATGCTATAGCACCTTTTTTGAGACCAAAGTTTTTTATAAATGCAATTGCAGGGTCAGCGTTTTCATAGCGGTTGACCACAGTTATCTTCAGTATATCATCATTTATATCTGAAACAGCATGGCCATTATTAGTCTTAAGTTTATGGGATAACTCATTGGTGATCAATTGCCCATCCAGTGCCTCAATCACTCTGACATCATTTCCTTTGGCTTCGAGAGCAAAATCAGAGGTCTTCTTAAGTTTTGTATTGAAATTATTGATTACCTTATTTTCAACCCTCAGAATTTTTGTAACGCCATCCTCAGCCACCAGTTCTCCATTGATAAAAGTTTTGAGTACTTTAAAATCATTCGGATTATTAACTACTATAAAATCAGCAGGATCACCTATTTTTAATTTCCCCACCTTCATACCATAATGTTCAATAGGATTGATACAAGCAGCTTTCAATACTTTAAATAAGTTTATACCCTTAGCCAAAGCCCGTTTTACCAGAAGGTTAATATGCCCCTCTTCCAGGTTATCGGGGTGTTTATCGTCAGAACAGAACATCATGTGCTCCCAATGGTCATTCATCAGCTCAATCAAGGCTTCAAAATTCTTGGCAGCACTCCCTTCCCGGATAATCACCTTCATGCCATACTTGAGCTTATCAGCCGCCTCTTCAGCAGTAAAGCACTCATGGTCAGTGCTTATTCCGGCTGATATATATTGTTTTGCCATGTCTCCTTTAAGTCCTGGGGCATGGCCATCCACTACTTTGCCATACTTTTGAGCCAGTGATATTTTTGCTTTTACAGTGGGGTCATCATTCAAAACCCCTGGCCAATTCATCATTTCAGCTAAGTAGCGTACTTCTTCTTTTTTCAATAACTCCTCAACACCAGCAACATCTATTTCTGCTCCAGCTGTCTCAAAAGGTGTTGCCGGAACACAACTTGGGGCTCCAAAATAGAACTTAAAAGGCACTTGCTTCCCATTATCAATCATATAATTAACACCTTCAACCCCTAGCACATTACCTATTTCATGTGGATCAGAGATGGTCGCCACAGTACCATGTACTACTGCCATGCGAGCAAACTCGGAAGGTACTACCATAGAACTTTCAACATGCACGTGAGCATCAATAAATCCCGGAAGCAAGTACTGCCCATCCACATCATCTTTTTCATTGATAGCAGTAATCACTCCACCTTCAACCACTATTTCCCCTTTAAAGATTTTTTGATTTTCAATGTCGATGATACGTCCTGATATCTGCATGTATATATGATTTAGTTAGGTGTTTAATATTACAGTTGCTTAAGCTAGGGCCATTCCAAGATTAACATTCCATTCGAACGTTAATGGCTATATCAATGGTCAACCAGAACTAAAACTGGTTTAATTCCGAATTCAATAATAACAATAACTCCCCAATTGACATGGAAAATCAGGAAGTTAATATCAAATAAAATTAATGATACGAGAATGCTACTTTTTCTAATTTATCCGAAATTAAAATGTAGTCTCCTGACAACCAGGCACTGCCATCAGTTTATAACCAAAACATCCGGTTACGCACCATTTTTGCGCTGGAGAAATGGTCAATATAGATGTTCAAGCCTGATTCCAACTTAGCGGATAAGTGCAACAACCTGAGGCAGAACAATGTAAGTAAAATAGTTTTATTGTAAAAAAACCGATCCATTTTATTGTATATTCTTAAGTAACTTTTTGATGATGACAAAAAAACATTCACTCTGGAACCCCTAGATGCTTGTAAATACCTCAATTTAAATACTTAAACAAACGGCTCTCATACACCTTTCATAATATCCGTCTCATCAGGTTTAGTGTCTCACAAATTCCATATAATCAACTCCTTATTCTATCATAAACATTATGAAGCAATAACCTGTTATACTTTATATGAATTGTAGAGCGCTTAACTCTCCATTACGCACCTGCTTACTACTAATATAGATTAATGACTTATATTTTTAACTTATTACATATGTACCAATATGAACGTTTTTCATAAAAAAATTAAGCTTGAGATACCCATTTTCTTGCTTCTCATCAAAGAATTGTTTAGCTTTTAATATAGTTAAACGGGCAAAAGTGTTGGGATGAAAATCAACAAATATCCGTTCAGAAGGCTTTGAAATGAATATTGGGTAATTGTGTAGAGATATTTGTTTAAATGTATAATAAACATGACTCTAAACAGAAAGGAATACCATTATGAAGAAGATCACCAATATGAAGGACATGATGCTGCAACAGATTCGCTCATTATATGATGCAGACCGGACCATATACAAATCACTACCATTACTCAAAGAGAAAGCATATTCTAATGATTTGAAAGAGTTAATCGATGAGGAAATAGAAGAGAAGCTTCGCCAACAGCACCGTATGGAAATTATTTTCACAATTTTGAAGGAAGATACGGAAGGCCAAATTGATGATGTAATGCGTTGCATGACAAAATCTCAAAGAAAGCTTACCAATCAATGTACCGAAACTGAGCTTTCTGATACAATGATGATTATCACTGGTCGTGCTATGGCAACGCATCAGATTAATGGCTATCAAACTGCAATAACCTGTGCTGTCTCTGCCGGATGCCCCGATATCACAAGGCTATTGAGACGAGCCTTGCGTGAAGAAAAGGGGATGGAGAAAAAATTGGGATTATTAGAAGAAATGCACCTCCAATCGGAGCCTCTCGTTAAAGTCTGCCATTAATTAAAATGATCCATTGTCTTCCCCAGATGACATGTCCAAATAGGGCACCTAGCATGATTTACTAAATTTTCGGCTACGCTGCCGGTTAAAAAATGTGGTAACCCTGTTCTTCCATGTGTACCTAGAGCTATCAGGTCTGCATTAACAGATTTCCCAAAAGCCAATATACCTTCATCCTCATGCTTATTTTTATAGACATTCAGCGTGTAATTCCTGAATTTATACTTCGAAACTATCTCTTCCATACTTGCCAACTCATCTTCTTCATCAGCATGCCCACCTGTATCAATTTTTACTATATGCAAATGAGCATGAAATGCCTTTTGCAAATGCTTTAATTTTTGCATCAATTCATCGCTCTCTTCTCTTAAATCGGAAGCAAAGACTATATTTTCAATCTCAGTGGCCTCTGCTTCCTCGTGTATGGTAATAACAGGGCATAATGAGTTGCGTACTACTTTTTCGGCATTGGAACCAATAAAAATTTCTTTGAGTCCAGATGCTCCTCTGGTACCCATTACTACCAAGTCAATACTTTTATCCTGAATAGCCTCCTGAATTACAACTGAAGGACTGCCTATTTGTACATCGTAAGTAGCCTCCAGCTCCAGTTCGCGGATCAAAGCTTCCATTTTCTTTAAGGAGTTTTCCTTAAGCACATTGACAAAATCCAGATCTGCAGGTACAGGAACCATCATTCCCATGGCATCTACCATTGCCCCTGATGGGTATTCAACAACATGTAAAAAATGAACGTGTGCTTTTTCTATAGTCGCTAAGGCCAGAGCAAAATCTGTTGCATAGCCTGCATATTTTGAAAAATCAGTTGGAACCAGGATTTTGTACATCTGCCGTATGTTTAATAATGAACCAATTATACTATTAATTTAACGAAAAGCTTTCAATAGTTCTTACAATTAATAATAAGATACCTAGCACTTTTAAACAAAAAATACAGCTACCAAAATCGGTATGGTCCCTATTATAAAACCTCCTCTTTTGAAATAAGCCATTGAAAAAGACATAATATCGAAGATGACAATTTCCTGATTAGTTTTTAACTAAAAAACATTAGGTTATAAAACTTTGGCTATGGCAAATATTTTCACTCAATAAACCACTCATCATCAGTAATTTTTCCAAAAACCATCTCACAACTTAACGTTTTCACAAAACAACTTGATCATGCCTGTGTTTATTAGAGCATACAACACGGTATTATGATTACGATCAGAAGTGATAAATGACCGAAGTCATCGCGATTCGGCTTAAAAATATATTTTTTGAGAGTTATCCACTAAAACCAACCAACCATGTCGTATATCAAATTGACCAAGCCTTTACTTAATGACATTTCTTATTCGAAAGAAAAAGAAATTTTGCTGACCAACTGTCTCGGAGCTTACTGCTCTACGTCAGTTTCTACCTGTAACACTCGGAAGTATCACGGGCTTTTGGTAATTCCTCAACCCAAAATCGATGACCAACACCATGTGATGATTTCCAATATCGACGAAACAGTGAAGATAGGTAAAACAGGGTATGCTCTTGCTGTTCATCAGTACCCCGGGGTACACTTCCCTGAAGGACAGCAATACATGAAGAGTTTTCTCCTTGAAAAGGCCCCTAAGTGGACCTTTTACATAGGTGAGGTTATACTGGAAAAGGAAATCATCCTTAGCCGTGAGTCTAATACATTAATGATCAGATATCATATCCTGGAGGGCAAGGGGAAAATAAAGTTGCAATTAAGGCCATTTATCGCCTGCCGAAATTACCACACCTTGCGAAATGCAGACAACCATTCACAGGCTACCTTTAAGGAAGCTAATAATGGGGTTAGATTCAGTATGTTCCGTATGTATGATCCTTTATTTTTCCAAAGTACAAGAAAGGGTACCTTCTCCCCTTCACCGGATTGGTACCATAATATAGAATACTATAAAGAAAAAGAAAGAGGATATGACTATACAGAATCACTTTTTGTACCCGGTAATTTTGAATATACACTTCACAATGGTGATGAATTAATATTTGCTGCTGGCACCCGTGAGGTTAAACCCCGCTTACTCAAGCGCACCTTTCAGAGTGAAAGGGAAAGGATTATCCTGAGGAAAGACTTTGGGAGCTGTCTGCAAAATGCTGCTGAACAGTTCATTGTCCATGATAACCAAGGCGCATATATCATTGCCGGATGGCCTTGGTTTGGAAAGTGCAGGAGCCGCGACACCTTTATAGCCCTACCTGGCCTAACTCTTACCACTGGAAAACCAGCTCTCTTCAAACTGATAATGGACTCCATGTTGAAGAAGTTAAAAAGAGGTTTTTTCCCTAATACCGGAAAGGGTAAACATAACGGCTACAATGCTGTTGATGCCCCTCTATGGTGTATTTGGGCATTGCAGCAGTATGCTATACAAACCGGTGACAGTAAAATTGTATGGCAAATTTATGGTCACTCTATTAAGTCTATATTAAAAAACTTTAAAAACGGCACGCATTATAATACTCACATGCTGAAATCCGGCCTGATTAGTTCTGAGCATACAAATCACGCCTTAACCTGGATGGACGCGGAACAAGACGGAACCCCCATAACCCCTCGCTTTGGCATGCCAGTTGAAGTTAACTCCTTATGGTATAACGCAGTAAACTTCGCTTTGCATTCTGCTGAACAATCAGGTGATAAAACCTTTGTTAACCAATGGTCTAAATACCCCGAACTTATAAAAGGTTCATTTATTTCAGCGTACTGGAACGAGGCCAAAGGCTACCTGGCTGATAATATAGATGGAGAAAATGTGGACTGGTCATTCAGGCCAAATCAACTATTCGCCATTTCGCTACCCTTTAGTCCTTTGAATAGTGGCATGAGCGAAAGTATCATAGATCAGGTAAAAGATGAGCTGCTAACAACCAGGGGTGTGAGGACGCTATCCCCCTCTGACCCTAATTATAGAGGCACTTACTTCGGAGATCAATCCAATCGAGATCTGTCATACCACCAAGGTACCGCATGGATATGGCTCTTAGGGCCATTTATAGAGGCCTACCTTAATGTAAAAGGAACAAAAGGCATCAGTTTTGTTAAAAAGATATATAATGACCTTGAGCCCGCCATTATTGAGCTTGGACTTGGAACACTTTGCGAAGTTTACAATGGCAGCAATGCAGTGCCAGGCGGTGCTATTTCTCAGGCTTGGAGCATCGCCGAAGTACTCAGGGTAAAACAACTTATAGCACAATACTCAACCCAAAAGAAAAATATATTGAAAAATAAATCTTCAAAAATAAAAGAACTCTATAATCTATAATGAAGGTACTCATGTTTGGGTGGGAATTCCCACCACACATTTCAGGTGGGCTGGGCACGGCTTGCTACGGTATTGTTACAGGGCTTCTCCGAGAGGAAGTAGAAGTAATTTTTGTCATTCCAAAGCTTTATGGAGATGAAAACAGTGAAGCATTCAGACTGGTCAGTGCCAGCGATGTATTGATAAATACGAATAAACCAGTGACCAGGAAATGGTCAGAGCGGCTTCAGTATATTGAAGCACAATCGCCTTTGGCCCCTTATACTTCATTTGATCAGCCGGAAGTTAAATGCACCGAAACAGTGGAGATACGCGAGACTGAAGTAATGGAAAAATATCCACTTCAACGCTTTGAAATGACCGGCAAGTATGGTACTGAGCTAATGCAAGAGGTACACAAATATGCCGTTGTTGCATCAGAGATCGCAAGTACATATAATTTTGACATTATCCATGTGCATGACTGGCTTACATTTCCGGCTGGCATTGCCGCCTCGGAAGCAAGCGGAAAACCTCTGATCGCACATATCCATGCTACAGAATATGATAGGTCTGGCATAAATATTAACCAAGCCGTATTTGATATAGAAAAAGAGGGTATGCAGCAGGCAGACCATGTCATTGCTGTAAGCGATTATACTCGAAAAATAATCATTGATAAATATGAAATAGATCCAAACAAGGTCAGTGTTATACACAATGGGATCTCTTCAAAAGACAATGAAGCAGTTCATTCATCAAAGGGCATTCAGGAAAAAGTAGTGACCTTCATGGGTAGGATCACTTACCAGAAAGGCCCTGAATACTTCGTAGAAGCAGCCAGAAAAGTGCTGGATGTAATCCCCAATGTAAGGTTCGTAATGGCCGGCGGTGGCGACTTAATGAACACCATGATTGAGCGGGTTGCTGAATTAAAGATGAGTTCCAGGTTTCACTTTACAGGTTTTCTAAATGGAAGCGAAGTGGATAAAATGTATGGCATGAGCGATGTTTTTGTCATGCCCTCTGTATCCGAACCCTTTGGAATAGCCCCATTGGAAGCAATAAAAGCCAATGTACCCGTGATCATATCCAAACAATCGGGAGTTTCTGAAGTGTTAAAAAATGCAATAAAGGTTGACTTTTGGGATGTGGACGCCCTTGCCGACGCCATAGCCGCACTCCTACAATACAACAGCCTTTCCGGTTTATTCCGGGACCACGGAAAGAATGATATTAAAGTGCTGAACTGGCAGAGGTCAGCATCCGTTATAAAAGAGGTTTATATCCGACAACTCAAGTCTTCTTCCCCGGAAATAAGTCGATAAACTTTACAACTATAAAACCAACAACTGTATGAGCGCCATTTGTTTTTACTTTCAGATTCACCAACCTTTCAGGCTTAGACCTTATCGTTTTTTTGACATAGGTCGTAACCATGATTATTACGATGAGACAACCAACCCTGCTATTATTAAGAAAATTGCAGAGAAATGTTATTTACCTGCAAATGAGATCATTCATAACCTCATTTGCAGGCATAACGGAAACTTTAAAGTAAGTTTTTCCATATCTGGTTCTGCACTTGACCAGTTTGAACGATATGCACCAGAAATTCTCACTAGTTTTCAAAAACTCGTTGATACCGGATGTGTAGAACTACTGGCTGAAACATATGCCCACTCGCTAGCCTCGGTAGCTTCGAAAAAGGAATTTAGACGCCAAGTGAGTCAGCATGTAGGGAAAATCTACAACATATTTGGACAGCACCCAAAAGTTTTCAGAAATACAGAACTGATTTATAATGATGCTGTTGCTCATCAAGTGGCAGACATGGGCTTCAACGGTATCCTCACTGAGGGTGCTGATAGCATATTAGCCCATAAAAGCCCCAATTATGTTTATCTAGCTCACACACCCTCAGAGCTTAAAGTTCTACTCAAAAACTATAAACTTAGTGATGACATTGCATTCCGTTTTTCTGACCAGTCATGGAACCAATGGCCACTAAGTGCGGATAAATACGTCCATTGGCTAAACCGATTGCCTGAGCAGCACCATGTGATTAATCTCTTTATGGACTATGAGACCTTTGGAGAACATCAATGGGCAGATAGTGGCATATTCAATTTCTTACAGGAATTGCCTGAGCAGATTCTTTCTTCATCAGGATTCAGTTTTGTTCACCCTTCAGAGGCCTTGAATAAGTTTGAACCGATTGATATCCTTTCTGTACCACATACTATTTCTTGGGCTGATGAAGCCAGGGACTTGAGTGCCTGGTTGGGCAATTCGCTACAATGCGATGCCTTTGAAAGCCTTTATAAATTAAAGAAAAAAGTCAGGAGATGTGAAAACCCTGAAATACTCAGAGACTGGCAATACCTTCAGGCCAGCGACCATTTTTATTATATGAGTACCAAAGATTTTGCTGACGGGCAGGTTCACAACTATTTTAATCCCTATCCTTCTCCGTATCTGGCCTTCATCAACTACATGAATGTGCTTAGTGACTTTGAAGTAAGGCTTAATAAGTGCTTACGTACAAAAGCCCGTCTTATAAAGCACAAGCAGTTGATTGAAAATCTATTAAGGGATGAAAAAAGAAGTCTGGAAGCTTCCGTAAAGGTTTAAGTCTGACTTGCTCCCTCATGGGCAGGCGGCAGCCCGCCCATGAACACTCTCCCTACTATGGCTATTTATCTCACTATTTTTAAGGTAGTCGCAAAATAATAGAATCCCACCATCACCATTGCAAACTGCCAAATATAAATAGTTACCTTAGCGTCGGGTTTTCTTAACAAATTAAAGACGACGAAAAATTGATAAACATAATCACTAAAGAAAATGGCAAAATAGTCGTAGAACCAGACGTTAAAGTTTTACCTGACTCATTAAATAACCTGCTATGGATAGATCTGCTTTCTCCTTCCAAAGAAGAAAAGGCTCTAATAGA
The DNA here is from genome assembly GCF_016775155.1 of Fulvivirga marina. Lineage (GTDB taxonomy): Bacteria > Bacteroidota > Bacteroidia > Cytophagales > Cyclobacteriaceae > Fulvivirga > Fulvivirga marina. The sequence goes on from NZ_JAEUGD010000066.1 coordinate 54,146, forward strand.
AAAAGTCATGGAAATAGAACTCTTTACCCGCCAGGAAAGTAAAGAGATAGAAAGCAGCTCCCGATACCTTGAAAATGAGGAAGAAGTTGGCATCAACCTTAATTTTCTTAAACGCAATATAGAAGGAGGATTTGCCAATGAGCCTGTCTCATTTATTCTAAAGAACAACATTCTTATAACACAACGTTCGGGAGAGTACAATACTTTTACTGACACCCTGAAAAAGATCAACATATTCAAACCCAAAACAGGTGCCAATATTATGTTGACTTTATTTGAAACCAGAATTGATTTTGATGCAGATCTCATTGAAAACATAACTGATCATATAACTGGTATCAGTAGAGACCTGGTAAAAGACAAGGATTTGGAACGCGACCTATTGATCCGAATCACTTCTCTTCAGGAAACCACAATTGCCATACGCGAAAATATTGTGGAAAAGCAGCGCATACTTTCTTCCATACTAAAGAGTCGATTTTTTCCAAAAGACGATTATGAAACGATCAGGGTAATGATCAAAGACGTAGGTTCATTACTTGACCATACCGCCTTTAGTTTTGAAAGATTAGAGTTTCTTCAAAATACTTTTCTGGGCTTAGTGGATATGGAGCAAAACCGGATTATCAAAATCTTTACAGTAGTAACAGTGGTATTTATGCCACCAACACTAATCGCCAGCATGTACGGTATGAACTTTGTTTTCATGCCCGAGCTGGATGAAGTCTGGGGCTATCCTTTTGCCATTTTACTGATGATACTTTCTTCCGCTGCCACGCTACTTTTCTTTCGACGAAAGAAGTGGCTCTAATGCACTTATATAACATAAGGAACTAACAATATTTCTGGTAAAAGCATCATGATATTTATATATTGATTTTTAGAATATCTCCGAAACTCCAATGAAAAGAACGGTTACAAAATATCTTAGTTTTATATTATTAGTCTGCATGATAGCCCTTGGTGCTTGTTCTGGTACACGCATCGTAACTATGAATGCCATGCGACCGGCAGAGATCACATTTCCATCATATGCCAATACTATTGTAATTGTAGACCGCTCAAAATTCGACAAAAATGCAGTCAATATTGTAGAAGGCATATTGACCGGTGAGATGCCCGGAGAAGATAAGGCCGGTGTGCAGGCCACAATGATGGCATTTCAAAACCAACTTATGGCTTCACCTCGTTTTCATACTAAGGTGGCCAGTGAACAACTGATCGGGAATAGCATCACTTCTGCTTTTCCTGCAGCACTTCCCTGGCTTAAAGTTGAGCAAATGGCAAGTCGATATGGTGCAGAAATATTAATAGCCATAGAAATATTTGATACTGACTTTGTAATAACCAACGGCAAAAGAAAAGTTAAGAAACAAATAGAAGAGGACGGTGTGAAAAAGGAAATCGAAGTAGATGAATATTATGCAGAAGGTGTAGGCAACCTTACTATCGGCTTTAGGGTCTACGATCCCAAGGAAAAAACAATTGTTGACCAACAACTCTTCTCTAAGTCAAATACTTGGCAGGCAGCAGGAAAAAGTGCTAAAGATGCTCTGGCTGGCCTTATAGCCAAGTCTGACGCAACCCGCTATATGGGCAAAATAGCTGGTTCTGATTATGCCTACAAAATCGCTCCTATGCCAATCAGGATTTCGAGAGAGTTTTACAGCAAGTCAAAAAAAGTACCTGAAATAGCTGCGGGCTCCCGATTAGCCGATATCAATGACTGGCAAGGGTCAGCAAATAAATGGGAAAGCGGACTCAGCCATGCTGCTACAAAGGAGGCCGGGTATCTCTGTTATAATATCGCAATATCTTACGAGGTCATGGGTGAGCTTGAAACCGCTAAAACATGGGCAGACAGGGCCTATGTAGATTATGGTAACAAAAAAGCACGAGATTACTCAGCCACTCTGAATAGACGTATGTACCAAGAGCAACGTGTTCAGGAGCAAATGAAATAATGACTTCTCACCACTGATTTAATTTAATAAACCCTTCAACAAGTTGAGTAAAAATTTTCCCAAAAAGTTGAGGAAATACTTCCCTGAGGCAGACACACTATAAGGCTTGCAAGCAGTTTTACGCATTGGCACAGTTATTCCAATACTGTAACAGTAATGCAAAAATTGACCGCCATGGAAAAGTCTATATTATTGGATTCCATCTATGAATGTGTTGAGGCTTGTGAAAACCTAACAACCACATGCGCACAGTCATCAAATAAAACATTTGGAAAGAGTTGCTTAAACCAGGCACTGGCTTGTACTGATGCAGGAATGATCCTTATCATCAAGCTTAACGAAGAACCTAACTCACTTCATAAAAACCTTTTTATACAATTTATAAAATGCTGTCAGGCATGTATAAATGCTTGTGTAGGGTACAGAATCTATCAAACTTTAAGTGTAATTATGAAATGTAGAAAAGCCATTGAATACTGCTCACACTACATTGTTGGACAGCACCATACCAATACCTATCAATTCACTCCCCCTTCTCACTCGTTAAAAAAATACACCCAGCTCATGAAATCAATTACTCCTCAATCGTAATACATAACTGAACCTAAATAAATTCTCCATCGGCCATTACCAAGCCCTTTTGCAATCTTTTTTATTATTTATACATTTTATTTTATAATCACTAGCTTGTTTCACTCAATTCTGTTGCGAAAAAGGTAATATAAGCGAAAAAGTTGCCCCCTCTCCCAGCGTACTTTTAACCTTTATTATTCCACCATGCTGCTTGGCTATTTCCTGAGAAATGTACAATCCCATGCCCAAACCATTCGCACTTTTTGCAGCATCTGATGACCGGTAAAACTGATCAAAAAGCTTGTCTTGTTCCTCAACAGGAATACCTACACCAAAGTCCACTACATCAATCCGAACATGCTCAGTTCCTTTTATGGTTCTTATAATCACTTTATTAGCTTTCGGTGAGTATTTAATAGCATTGGATAATAGATTATTTACTATTTGCTCAACTCTACCTCTATCCGCAATTATCAGGTTATCCATCCCTCCATCAAAAGCGATTTCATGTGTTGGCGTATCATGTTGAAATATCTCTATTACATCCTGAACCATATCATCAATGTCAAATTCACTTTTGTTTAATACAACCTTGCCTGATTGTATTCTGGATACATCCAAAAGCTCACTTATCAGTGCATTTAATTTTTCTGTACTCCTGTATGCTTTATCAAGATAAGAAGGCACCGGCTCAAACTTGTGCTCGCCAAGTATTTCCCTAAGCAGCTCAATGTAAGCCTTTACGCTGGTTAGAGGCGTTCTCAGTTCATGACTTGCTATGTTGAGAAAGATATCTTTTCTGTGCTCACTTTCCTTCTGTTCATGTATATTGGTATCAGTACCTATCCATTTAATGATGTTGCCTTGATCATCCTTTATAGCGATAGCCTTGATTAGAAACCATTCATAATGTCCATCTTTTGCTGCCAGTCTTTGTTCTAAAATAAAATCCTGCCCGGTTTTCACACAATGCTTCCATAGCTTCTCACCTATCTTCAGGTCATCGGGGTGAACCGTCTTGCGCCAACTTTCATCATCATTAGATTCCAAACCCGTGTATTCCTTCCAACGCCCATTTACATAGGTTGACTCTCCTAAGGGATCGGCACCCCAGGCTATTATTGGTAATGACTCTAATAGTAACCTCCCTTCTTTCTTGACAGCCTCTTTCTCACTAATCTCTTTTTCCAGGCTCTGATTGACACGCTTAAGCGCCTCAGTTCTTTCCTCCACTATTTTCTCAAGTTCTTGGGGGCTTCTGTATTGTATAACCCTGGGGGCAACCTTGATCAAAGCAAAAACGGTACCTATAGAAATAACAGCAGTTAAGAACCTAACCATTGCACTGAGTTTATAGACAGGTTGCCAAAATATAACAGCGTCAATCAGATGTGTGAGGCCACAAGATAGAATAAGTGCCATAAATAATAGCATAATACCCGAAAACGGAAGTCCTGTGCCATTCTTTTTATACAAGAAAAAGCCAAGTATAATGGGTATGGCAAAGTAAGCCAGCCAGATACCTATATCGGATAAAATATAGGTCCAGCCATGAACCGCACTCCATGAACCACACTGCCATCGTGGAGGCCACTTACTTGTGTCAAAGATACTTGCAAAAAAACCAGAATACTGCTCATTAGAAACTGAAGCTGGTATGCAAGAAATAACTTCACCTGTTGAATTGCAGCGAGCAATGGGCTCAGTATGCCCCTTAAATGTTATCAGTACTGTAAAGAAGAGTATAGTAATTGCTTTTGTTTTCATCTATATGGGGAGCTAACTATAATACAAAAACTAATTTCAAAAAATAAGAGCCAAATTGCCTATCCGTTTAGTACACAATACACAAAAGGCAATGTCTTGAGAATCATAAATATTTATAACCTGATGTACATATTTATGAGAAAGCTGCCATTTCAAGTCACCATATTTTCCTTTCAGAGTAAATGGCATATGCAATGGAAATATATTTCAAGATTCCCGGCCTCTTCGCTAGTCTATAGCACAACCTCAGTTTGCCTCTACTGCCTCCAGATTTGAAACAATAAATGACAGATCGTAAACTAAACCAAACCAGTACATATACATAGTGCTTCTACCCGACATTACATTTAACTTTAGAGTTACATTTTAGGCATTATTGTTACATTAATAAAATTAGACAATAATTTACAGCTAATCATTTAGAAACATGTAATATCTTACACCGTACGTTTTAATTGAATTTTAATTATTGGTAGTTGCAACGGCTATCAAATAGCAACTTTTAAGGCACCTTAAGTCACTGACCTTAAGCAGGTAAAAAAAACGTAAAATTATTCTCCAAAACAGGCATTATTTCTCTAATATTTTATTAAATTATATAGAACTAATCAGCTAATAACATATACATGAAATTAAATGATGAATACCACAATATTTTAAGGTATACACGCAGGTTAAAAGTGAAGTCGTATGACCTTCGTTCCAAGCTCACGGCTTTAGTATTGTTTACTGAAGAATCAGAGAATTTGACGCAGGAGCAAAAGAATTGCATTCTTCAAATTTGCGAAACAATAGGAAAGAAAAATGATGAGCTCATTTATTCCGAAAAGCAACTGGAAGAGGTGCTCGACCAGCTGTTTCCGGACAGTACCAGGGCTCCATATATTCATTCCGCATTAGAAGGCTAGTGATAGCTTGTGTGTTTCATCAATATAAGCATACTAATAGCTAAGTGCCCTGGATTAAAATTCAGGGCATTTTTATTGATAGCCTCAGGATTAATATAAGGAAGAAGCGACATACCACTTAACCCAATATGGGGATGATATAAGTCATGTTTCGCATTGACCGTCGTTATTGTCCGAAACAAGTGTTAGTAACTAAATTTAACTCATTCACTGTTTGGTTTGTTATTATTAAACAGACATTAAGGCTCAATATGGAATACAAAGACTATTATAAGATATTAGAAGTTGATAAAACTGCATCTGCAAATGATGTAAAAAAGGCTTATAGAAAACTGGCTGTTAAATATCATCCGGATAAAAACCCTGATAACAAGGTTGCTGAGGAAAAATTTAAAGAAATAGGCGAAGCTTATGAAGTTCTGAAAGATCCGGAAAAAAGAAAGAAGTATGACCAGCTCGGTAGTAACTGGAGGCATTTCCAGCAGTCCGGTGGGCATGATAGTGACTTCGACTGGTCTAGGTATGCCTCAGGTCAGCAAGGCCAGGGCTACTCATATTACCAGGGTGACCCTAATGACATATTTGGAAACACAGACTTCTCAGACTTCTTCGAAACCATTTTTGGTGGTAGTAGCAGGGCCACCGGTGGAAAAAGAAGACATAGAACTCCGGCAGGACAAGATTTGCATGCCGACCTTCATATCAGTCTGGAAGATGCATTTCATGGTGGTCCAAAAACATTCAGTATTAATAGTGAAAAGATAAGGATAAAACTTAAACCTGGTGTAAATGACGGTCAAACACTAAGGCTCAAGGGAAAAGGTGCTTCAATTGTCCCTAATGGTCCCCGAGGAGATCTCTACCTGAAAATAATTATTAACCCTCATCCATTGTATCAAAGAAAGGGTAATGATCTCTACCACGACCTTGCCGTTGACATTTATACTGCTATACTTGGTGGAAAAGCAACTGTACGGACTCTACATGGAGCAGTGAACATAACCATACCTGCCGGAACTGCCAACGGTAAAGTTCTTCGAATAAAAAGTAAAGGTATGCCTACCGGAAAGACGTACGGGGATTTGTATTTGACCATCAATGTACAGATTCCTACTCAACTATCAGAGGAAGAACAAGACCTTTTCAAAAGGTTGCGTGACATGCAAAAGCAAGATACTTATGTAAGCTAAAACAAACCCGTTAAAATCATGGAAATATCAATCACATCATTAGAGAGAGTACCAACTGAAAGTGCTGTTTTGCTACGTTTTCTGGAAGCATTGAATGATCATGAATTAAGATACTATGCTCAGGACTGGATGAAGTCTATTGGTTATGAAAATGTAGATGAGCTTAATAGTGCTATTTCGCCACTGATTGATGCTATGAACAGCGTGCATATGAGCACCTCTGAAAATATTAAACCGGTGTACATATGTAATAAAGGGAATGTCTATAGAGACTGGAAACTGTCACGTCTTGGGCTGACTTACCTTGCTTTAAACTCACCACACAAAACAAAGAAAATCAGTCAGTTACAACTTAAAATCTTATCAAAATATTTTAATAGTGAAGTACACTGATGCACTCTAAAAAATAAATAGCTAAAACTGATTAACCCCTTAAAAGTTATGCTCAAAATATTAATGCCAATTGACTTTTCTGAAAGCTCATTGAATGCCATGTCTTATGCAGCTCAAATGACCAAGGCCTTTCATGCCAAACTTATATTAATGCATGTTGTGGAACCAGTCGGTGGTGATGCCACCATGTTTGTGGATGACCATATCATTACGGAAGAAACGTCGGAGGCCAAAAAGAAATTAGAGAATCTTACCAATGAGCTTGATGATATCAACACTCCTTATATTGAAACATTAGTTTGCGTTGGTTTCCCTGTAGACAAAATATTGGCCACGGCAAAAGAACAGCAGGTTTCGCTAATAGTTATGGGTACAACCGGTACAACCAACAAGTTTGAGGATATTTTAGGCAGCAACACCTATAAAGTAGTAAAGAACACTAAATGTGCAGTGGTAACGATCCCCCTGGAATCAAAAAAATTCAATATCAAAAAAATTGCTTTGGCAGTGGATCTTCACAAAAAGGAAAACATCCACCTTCTCACTATTTTGAGACACTTTTTAAGGCATTTCAAAGCGCAAATCTTTTTTCTACACGTTTCAAAAGGTGAACACCCATCGCTGGCAGATGATGCTCATTCTGACGCTGTATTATGGCTTGCTGAAAAATTCAGAGAGTTTGAGCATAGTTTTGTAAACGTATCGTCTGAAAATGTTGCCGAAAGCATTAATGAGTACGCTTATCAGAATGACATCGATATGCTGGCCTTAAGCCCTGAAAGTCACAATATTTTTGGGCAGTTGTTTAAAGGGAGCACCACCCGAAATCTAGTACTACATAGCCATGTACCTCTATTAACCCTACCAGCCGATTACTGACGAATTTTATACATACTACATATACAATTGCTTTTCAAGCATATGCCCTTTATTTGTGTTCCTTTATCAGATCACTTAGAGTTCTGGAAACTTGTTGATAAAGCTTTCAAAATAACATACCAGGTGACCTGGTTACCTAGGTCAAAACACAACAGGCCAAAGTATGACATCAACCCTCCGGTTCATGATACGGCCGTTATGTGATGTATTAGTATAAAGTGGATTAGAAAGACCAAAATCCCGAATTTTGATCATCTCCCGAGGCACGTCTATTTCCATTAATTTCTCAATAACAGCCATACTGCGCATTCTGGATAACCAAAGATTATATTCGCGCCCCCCAATATTATCGGTATGACTAAAGATGATCACTTCATAATTCTCCAACCGTTCCACTCTCTGAATGAACTCCTGCAACTTTTCTACCTGTAAATCATCAATATAGTATCTTCCACCATCAAAATAAATACTCATCTTTATGAGTGAGTCCTGAGGTAGTACCTCGAAACAGGAGAAGATCAGGATGAGAAGTACAAGAAGCCTTTTCATATTGATGCGGTTATCCTTACAACATAGTTAACGACATGAAAACCATCATGGTTTATCTATGGATGGATTTACTCCTTTTTCTTAAATAAAAAATCCATTCATCTTCCATCGATGGAAAATGAATGGACTTTATCTTAAGTCTCAGGCTTAATGCCTATTTTAAATACTGATTCAGGTAATTAACATATTGTGAGTATAGCAAGACGTAACTTACACCATCATAAGCCACGCCATGAGCACCAGGAGGATAGATTCTAAGATCGGCATCCTTTCCATAGTCAATAAGCGCTTTTACCAATTGCATCGTATTTTGCATATGAACATTTTCGTCCATCGCAGAGTGTGCTATAAACATCTTCCCTTGTAGGTTACCGGCAGCCGTGGTAGAGGCGCTTCTTTTATAGCCACCTTCATTATCCGCCAACAGGTCCATATAGCGCTCAGCGTAAATACTATCGTATAAACGCCAGTCGGTAACAGGTGCCCCTACTAGAGATACCTTAAACACATTAGGGTGATTTAGCATGGTGTAACTTGACATATACCCTCCATAGCTATGTCCTCTTATGGCCATCCTTTCCCCATCAACCCAAGGCTGGGAGGCCAGATATTTGGCTGTTTCAACAAAATCTTTGCTTTCGATCTCACCCAGGTTCCGATATACAACTTTCTCAAATGAACTACCATAACCTCCAGAACCTCGGTTATTAACACTAGCAATCACATACCCTTCCTGAGCCAGGTATTGCTCCCAGCCATTAGAAGCAAACTCATTGTATACAGACTGAGCTCCTGGGCCTCCATAGATATTCAATACCAGTGGGTATTGTTTATTTGGATCAAAATCTTTTGGTTTAATTACATAGCCATCAAGCTTTTGCCCATCAGACGTAGTAAAGCTGATGAGTTCTTTAGGCGCATAGAAGTTGTCAGAAGTAAATGCTTTAACCTCATCATTACTTTCAAACTTTTTGAGCATTTTCCCCTTGATAGATAATAATTCTACCTGTAATGGTGTATTTGAATTAGAGTAAGAATCAATGTAATACTTACCATTTGGAGCAACGTTGAGGTGATGACGTCCCAGAGCTGTAGTCAGTTTCTTTTTATTTTTACCATTAAAGTCAATAGCATATAGATGTCTCTCAAGTGGAGATGCCTCTGTACTGGTATAATATATTACGTCACCTCTGGAATCAACTGCCTCAAAACGGGTTACTTCCCATTCACCTTGTGTAACCTGATTAAGCACCTTGCCTTTGTAATCATATCGGTAAATATGGCTCCACCCATCTCTGTCTGATATCCAAAGGAACTCTTCTTTATCTTCAGGAAAGAAAAAAAGATGCATAATACCTGCGAAAAAATCAAATACATCTACCCATACCTCAGATTCTTCTTCCATAATCAACTTTCCCACACCAGTATCAGCATCATTAAAGAAGAGCTTAAGGTGGTTTTGTTTTCTATTCAGGTGTACTATAGCTAGCGTACCTGGCTTCGAAGTCCAGTAAAGCCTGGGAATGTATCCTCCATCAAGCTTCACATCCATCCATTGGTTACTCTTTTTAGCTATATTGATCACCCCTATCCGTACTGAAGGGTTAGTGTCTCCAACCTTTGGGTAGGGAACATTAACATACTCAGCATGCTGCCCTGAATAGTCAGTCATCTGAAAAATGGGTACTTCTCTTTCATCCGACTGCCAAAAGGCAATATACTTGCTATCAGGTGACCATATCCATGCCTGTGCAAGTCCAAATTCCTCCTCATAGGCCCAACCAAAGCGCCCGTTGTAGAAATAGTCTTCTGCATCAAAGGTAAGTTGTGACTCTTTTTGTGAGGCAAAGTCAAAAATATAGAGATTTCCTCCCCTCTCATACCCCACTTTGGTACCATCTGGAGATATCTCTGCAGTCTGTGCATCCTTGGCTACTAGTTTAAGTGATTTGTCCTCTAGGGAATAGAAATAAAAATCAGAAATACCCGATCTTCTCCAAACCGGTCTAAAATTAGTTTGAAACAGAATGTACTTTGAGTCCTTTGACCACTGAAATGAAGTATACTCAAAGTCTTTCTCCTGTCCTGGGAATTTTACCCCTTCCGCCTTGAAGACAAGCTCATCGCTCTGCGTTTTAGGGTTAAAAGATCTTATTTCAGGTACTTCCGCCTCACTGGCTATATATGAAAAACGATCTCCACCATCTATCCAGTTGACGCTGCGAGGTCCAGCGTCTCCAGACAGGGTTCTTCCTGCATATATAGCCTCCTTCAGATTTTTATACTCTTTCTTATCTTGTGCAGAGCTTAAGCCGTAACACATGAAAAAGATAAGTAGTATACATAACTTTCGGTTTATCATAACTATTATAAAGTTTAGAATTTAGAACCCTTAAAAGTAATACTTTTTCGGCCCCCTCAGAAACAAAAAAGGGAGAGTAGCAATTACCACTCTCCCTTTTTTGTTTAATTTTACTTACAATTTTTACCCTATGTCGGAAATCATTTGTGTCAAAATGATAACCCCTTCTTTTAGGTATTGATCTTCTATATTAATTTCATCAGAACTGCCTTCCCCTTCCTTCTGTATTTGAGCCCCTGACAAGCTTACACGTTTTGCTTCACGCTTTTCTGCTTCATCAATCTCTTTTCTTCTTTTCTCTTCATTTAACGAGATTTGCGTTTTAGAGAGATTGAGTTTGAGTTCTTTGGTATCCTCTACCAACGCTTTTAATTCAGCACTGGTTTCAAGTCTCTTGGCGTATTCATCATTCAGTTTAAGTACCAACTGTGGTGATACTTCCTGGGTCATATTAAAAGTTGTGCTGTTGATCTGATCCCAAGGTAGAGCACTTTTGCTTGCGCTTTCTCCAAACTCTTCAGCATCAAAGGCAGAAGGAAGGTTAACATCAGGACTTACCCCTAAGTGCTGTGTGCTGCTACCTGTAACCCTGTAAAATTTCTGAAGTGTTAATTTCAACTGACCTACCTTTTCGCCCTCCGGCACCTGCAAATATCTCCCCAAGTCTATTACACTTTGAACAGTCCCTTTTCCAAAAGTTGGTTCTCCTATCACCACCCCCCTATGGTAATCCTGAATAGCTGCAGCAAAAATCTCGGAAGCAGAAGCACTAAATCTATTGATCATAACTGCCATCGGTCCATTATATATAATCTCAGGATCTTCATCTTCACCAACTTCCACTTTATTGGTAGAAGTTCTCACCTGAACCACAGGACCATTTTTTATAAACAATCCGGTCAAGTCTATAGCTTCAGCCAGCGATCCCCCTCCATTGTTTCTAAGATCCATCATCAGGCCATCAATACCCTTCTTTTCCAACTCTTCAACCAACCTTTTAACATCTCGGGTTGTACTGGTGTAATTTGGATCTCCTTGTTGATAGGCATCAAAATCCATATAAAAGCTCGGAAGTGTAATCACCCCGATCTTATATTCCTTACCATTCTTCATCAGAGGAATCACATCGGCCTTCGCCTGCATATCCTCAAGCTTAATTTTATCGCGTACAAGTGTGATCACCTGAGAGGGACCATTTACGCCGGTTTCGGCTGGTAATATTTCTAATCTTACTGTAGTACCTTTAGGCCCTTTGATGAGCTGCACCACATCATCTATTCTCCAACCTATAACATCAACGATCTCTCCATCTTCACCCTGTGCAACACCTGTAATGCGATCATTCTCATGCAACAGATTACTTTTTTCGGCAGGCCCTCCGGGTAATATCTGTACTACTTTAGTAAAATCAGCCTCGGTTTGCAACCTGGCACCTATACCTTCCAAAGAAAGGCTCATGTTTTGTTTGAAGCGGTCAGAAGTTCTAGGTGAAAAATAATTAGTATGCGGATCAAACGCCTCAGCCACGGCATTCATAAACACCTCAAAGACATCTTCCGAACGGTGCTGTTGAGCTGCCTTACTAAATCGCTCATAACGCTTCTTAATAGTTTCCTTTATACCTTCCTTGTCTTTTCCATTAAGTTTCAATGATAAAGTCTGACTCTTCACCATTTTCCTCCATAGATCATCAAGCTCCTTTTCTGATGTAGCCCATTCTCCCTTTGAGCGATCAGTATTATAATACTCATCTACCGAATAATCAAAGTCCATATTGATCATACTGTCTAATACAAAAGTCATACGGTTATCAAAACGCTCCTTAAACACATTGTAGATTTCATAGGCGGGATTGACGTTGCCTCCTTCCAGATAATCATCAATCTTAGTTCTGTATTTCTCAAATTTTTCAATATCAGATTTTAGAAAATACGACTTGTTGTTATCCAGTGTCTCAATATAATCAGTGAGTATAATTGATGACAGGGAATCGTTGAGCTTTATTTTTTTGTAATGATAGGTATCGAGAATTTGAGTAATAAGTTTGGCTTCATTGCCATAGTACGACTTAGGCGTAATTTTAGTAGAATCACTTAATGTAGTATTAAAATCTAGGACTGAGTTGGAGCTGTAGGTGATAAAACTTAAAAGTACCAGAATTGGTGCTATGAGTATCGCGATCTTCTTCATGCTTCTCTTCTTCTTATTTCAGTATTAAATATTTTGATGTATAACGTATATACAACGAAAAGGGTGCCAGATGTAAAAAAAACTTAGTTAAAACACAGAACGAACCACTGCAGTTCAAAGTCTACAATCGTTCATTTAATTAAAAAATGACTATCCAGCTTTCTCAAAATCAAATTCTTCCAGAAAACTTTTAGCTTGCTCCACGGTCTGAAAGGTATATGCTTTCCTTTCACCAGACGAACCGTGAATCTCTACTTTAACTACACTCACCAGAGCATTTTTCTTGAATTGGGACTTCTCAGGCTTAAACCCTTCATAACTCTCCTCTTTAGCTATATGGAACTGAGTAGCTCTAACCGAACCACAATACTTACACTCATAATGCTTTATGAGTTCGCCTTCCTTAGTTTCTGTAGGAGGCTCTATGATCTCCTCACGCACAACTTTAAGTGTATAAAAACCACAGTTACCACACTGTAAAGCCTCAAGGTGACCAGGGTATTTTTCGATTTTAGTATAACCAGTATCTTCATCAATCCACACATCATAGTCTACAGAAAAAACATTTTCTTCGGCTTTCATCCCTTCATCCAGATGGACATCTTCCTCATCCTCACTTAAAAGCCTCATCTTATTACCAGTCTCAGCATTTATTCGCGGCGTATAACGCCACTTTCTTAGCTTCTTATTGAGTTTGGTTGGGTAATAGTATTGTAAGACCAATGAAGCTATGTAACCTACTAGCGTACCCCCTGCTACTGAGATAAACGACCTGACAAAAAACCAAACAGGATCAAAAGTTAAAGAACCTTTGCCATAAGTATTGATCATCATTGCTACAGCTACAGCTATACAAATGAAGCTTATCTTATAGACCTTGATTTCATTGTTGCGTATGTAATCATATTTTTCCTTGAACCCGCTTATCATAGATATGCGTAACTGGTGGTAAATAAAGATAATAATGGATAATACAAAAAAGAAGATAGCCCCAATTATCATCGTTAAATGCCACGTTTCAAGAAAGCCTCCTGCCGTAGATTCTTCCATAGTCACTTTTCTGTTTTATAGTTTTACAATTCTTAAATATAATTAAATAGTTGATAATCCCCCGTTATAAGCATAGTCTAATTGAGTGCGCCGGCAAGAATAATATGAAGACTTCCATATACTTAACCAGGAACAGCTAATACTTTACTAACTGACACTAAAAATGTTCAACATACATTTCTGAAAACTACATTCACCTGAATAGTAAATTTCTTAGCTATAGACCTTAAATAAAAAAATCACAAAAAATCATTTAACAAACTCAAAATCAACTATTTAAATAGAACAACCTTAAATCACACTCAAAATTATCTTGTGCATTATTACACAATAATAATTTATATAAATTTGCTTATATAGCTTATATTATGTATTATTACATTTCAAACGTGTGCAAAATAACACATTAAATGAGCGAATTTGAGAAAAGGAAATTAGACGAACAATTTTCAAGTTTTGCCAGACGAAACTTTGAAAAGCCCAAAAGATGCAAAAACCTTGAACAAATCAGGTTTTACATTAAAGAGTTATCCTCTGAAGTAGAGAACCTTAAACTAAGGTTTAACTATGTGCCCAATTCGGCATATGCTCTTTTAGCACAATACAACTCTATTCAGAACAGTATGCTTTACTCTGACTTCAAGAATTCATATTAAAAGGAGATTTTTATGGGTAGTTTGAGATTTGTACCCTCCCCTATTCCTTTCAGATACAATTTTGTTTACAGTGCTACTGCAAATCAGTCCGGTCGTATGCAATACCACAAGATCAAACCGGGACAAAGCAAGGAACGTATTAGCCGGACTGAGTTTATCCATGTCTTTAACAACGCCAATATTCTAGCGGTACGCCCTCTACCACTAAGCACTTCGCCTGTATTCCAACTGGAATTTTACATCTAGAAACTATTTCATATTACATACGTTGCCATTGATCATTCATTGCATGTTGTTGGTCTAAATGGTCTCTACAATGTCATCTTTTCATCATTGAAGCTCGTAAAAACCTATAGGTTCAATAGACACACTCAATGACAACACTCTTATATCGCTTCATATCATTAAACATCTGGGGGCTTCTTCCTGCTTATTGGCAAAAGCAAGTATCTAAAATTTACTCCAAAGTCTACAACAAAACCTTCACTCGGTATATAATTCAGCCTTACTGTAAGTTTAATGGACTGGGTGACGACTACCTGGGTTTATTCCAATCAGAGAACGGACGCAAGGGATATAGAAATTTTCAGGATTTCTTTACAAGAAAGTATATAGAACCTCCCAAAATTAACTCTCCTTATATCTGGCCATGCGAGGGCCTGCTTTGCGACATCGGCCTGGTAAGCAGCATGCCTAAAATTAATGTCAAGGGTGACAAAAGGCACATTCGAGCTATTTTTGGCAGCTATGGAAGTAAAATACCCGATGACTACTACTTTTCCAATATATTCCTACATAACAATAATTACCACAGAATACATGCCCCTGTTAGTGGCACTGCTGTTGACTATGAGCGCATTCCTGGTGAACTGATACTTCTAAGGCCGTGGGTCTATAAAACAGACCCTTCACTACCAGCAATACGTAATGAACGGGTTAATGTAATACTTAGGGATGACGATGGTCTTTTTTGGTACCTTTCAATCGTCGGAGGACCGGCAGTCGGCACTATAGTGCTTAACAAAAACTTTAAACCTGGGACTTATCTATCTATTGGAGATGAAATAGGCATGTTTTTACTAGGGTCAACTTGTTGTATGGCAACTCCAATCGAAAGCACAGTGATAAAAGGAAGTAAAGTACAAATGGGGTCTACTTATTAGACATCAGCTTTTATTGCAGACTTGGCAGCCTAATCTCAAAACAAGTACCCTCTTTAACCTCTGAAGTACATTTTATCGTTCCACTTAACTTAAGTAAAGTTTCCTTAACAATGTATAATCCAAGACCCGAACCAGTCTTTACATCTGTAGCACGATAAAACATATTGAATATATTTTCAAAATGTTCTTTGGCTATCCCAATCCCGTTGTCCTCAACAGATATCACTACAGCACTACGATCTCTGGTTATCGATATTTTCATGTAACTTGTCTCCTTGTCCAAGTCACTGTAACGGATAGCATTTGAAACAAGGTTATTAAGAATAATAAATATTCTGTAACGGTCTGAGTAAAAATCATCAATGGGATCAATATTGATAATCTTTTTGATTTGTTGGTCTTCCGGCAAAAACTCGAAGTTATGAAACACTTCAATCAGTAGACGATTAAAGTTGACCCTTTCAACCTTAACCTCAGTTCTGGTATTCCTGGAATACTCCACAAGGTCATTCACAAAATCAGCTAATTTCTCTATGGCCAGCTTGATCCGTTCGAGATAATAGTCAGGATCAGTATCATGGTCAACCTCCATTAAGTTGAGTAGCCCCTTAACGGACAGAAGCGGAGCTTTTAAGTCATGTGAAGCACTATAAACAAATGCATCAAGAGTCGCATTGAGGTTTTTGAGTTCTTTATTATTTTTTAATAACTGATTCTCAACCGCTTTTCTTTCTGTGATATCGCGACCCGTTGCCACTATAACATCTCTACCAAAGTACCTGCCTTTTCTTAAAATCAGCTCTTTAAGGAAAATCCCCTGATCTCTTTTTATACTCCACCACTCAACTGACTGTGCGACTCCTCCCTCCCACACAATTTTGATCTTGCTTTCTACATCCTCTATGTCATTCATATTGGGGGCAGAAAACATAACTGGCGTATTGCCTATAACTTCTTCTTTGCTATAGCCATACTTATCCACCACCGCCTGATTAACATCAATAAATACACCATTCTCATCGTGTATATAAATCAAATCAGTGCTATTGTCAAATAAATCTTTGAATGTTTGATCCCCCCCAGATGATTTGTTTTGGTGGACCAACGCTTTTAACCGCTTTACTTCAGCCTTTAGATCTTCGATTTCCTTTGACATTTAAAATCCAGAATATTCTATAATTTAATAATTTCTGTGTTTAAACAGAAATTATTACTTAAGAATAGATTTTAAATCGGCAGGAGAATAGTTTATAGATTTGATAGTCTTGTTATCTGAAGTACGGAATACCAGGTACTTCCCATCAATTTCTTTGTAATAGCACGCTGTATCTTTCTCGGCTTTGTAATACTCAACTGTTGCCTGAGCATCTTCTTCAGTATCACAAGCTTTACTCATATTTGATCTTTGAACTTCATCAAACAGTTCTTTAAATTTTTCTCCAAGACCAAACTCTAACACTGCGCCTGACAACACGTATTGAATATCGCATAAAGCATCCGCAATTTCAATGATATCCTTGTCCTTAATAGCTTCTTCAAGCTCCTTAAGCTCTTCTGCAATTAAGGATACCCTTAAAGCACATCTCTTTTCATCGGGAATTGATGGATTATCCAGAATAGGATGTTGGAAAGTTTTGTGGAACTCTGCCACCTGCAAAAGAGAATCTGGTTGTTTCATATATATAAGGAATTAATACAAAGGTAAAATCAATGATAAGATAACTGGAAGACAATGACTTGCCAGTACTACTAATCAGTTGCAATTTTAAACATTAAATTGTAGTGGGAAAAGAAAACCCATGATAATCATGGGTTTTCTTTTAAAGTCATCATATCATAGTTTACAACCAGGCCGCGCTTTACTCGGAAAGATAAGTTTCTATTATACCTCCTGTCAGACGCATTAAGCTCACCTTTGAGTCTATAACATTATAAAGTGATTGTAATTCCTGAATAGCAGCAGTAAGGTTATCATTTTGAACGGTTCTATAGTCGAACGAATTGATTGTTCCATTTTTAAACTTCTCCTCTGAAATTTGAAGGTTTTTTTCAGTGGCCTGCATTCTCCTGTCACTGATCCTGTAAAGTCTCGTCCTGATTTCATATTCATCGTGAGCCTTGGCCAAGTCCCTGTACAATGTATTTTGGAGACGCTCAGTTCTGATATTTTCAATATCTTCAGTAATGAGAGTATTTTCAATTGCTCTGTTTATTTTACCACCATTAAACAGTGTAAACGAGAGTGTGAAGTTGCCAAAGTAAGTATCCGTTATCGCATTTAATGGATCAGAAGGGCCGGGGGTGCTTGTTCCATCACTAGAAGGAAAGGTTGCATTACTCAAATCTACCCTACTGCGATTGTGAGAGTATCCAGCGCTAAAACTTAATCGTGGATATTTATCAGCTCTACTTATAGCCACATCGTAGTCAAGGATACGTTGAGCAATATACTGCTTCTTTAAATCAACATTTTGCGCATTGAGCTTAGACATTAGATCGGCCATTTCATAAGTTTGGATTTCCACCTCCAGCTCATCTGTTAATACATAGGTTTTATCAACATCCTGCTCCGCTAATAGTACATTTAAATCCCTTATTGCGTTCCTGTAATTCAGCTCCTGATTGATAAAATTGGTCGAATCAGTTAGGTAATTAGTTTCTTCAAGCAGCAGATCTGTACTCACCGCACTTCCTATATCTGACTTTATTTTAGTATACTCATATTTGTCTCTTGAAAGATGCAACTGCTTTTGAAACTCTTCCAAGCGTTCCTTTTCTAATACAGCCTTATAATAACCTAAAATTATAGATTGGATCGCATTAGCTATAACAATCTCTGCATTGCCTTTAGACTGAGCCTGGAGTTGCTCCAGGCGATGTTTGCTCATATTGATCTTAAAGCCATTAAATAATGTCCAATCAAGATTAACTGATGGGTTTAAGCTATTGGAAATGGTCTGATCCTGAAGCTGAAAGGGACTAGCTGTCTTCACATTGTCCGTTAACGAGTTGTTTTGATTGAGGTTAAGTGTAATTGTAGGGTAGCGACCTGCTTGCCCCCAGCTATTATTATTTTCAGCAATCTCGACGTTCTTTTTTTCAATATTAATATCATAGTTCCTTTCCAGACCTAATTGTATGGCTTCAGAAAGAGATAATTCCTGTTGGCCAACAGCTTTTAGAGAAGCTGCCAAAAACATAAAAAGTATTAGTATTAAATAATTATATTTCATTCTTAGCTAAAGTTTCAAGAAGTTTTATCAGGCTGATTTCTTGTATTTTTCCAATCTATGCTCATCAATAAGCACTCTTTCAACGTCTTCACGAGTTGGCTTCTCTCCTGTCCAAAGCCACTTAGCATATCTCCTCACATCATTAAAAACGAGGATAATCACAGGGAAGAAAAGTAGGATAATAAATGTACCTATCAGTACACCGTAGGCTACGGCAATAGCCATAGGAATTAAGAACTGAGCCTGGAAACTCTTTTCTATAATGAGTGGCCATAAACCAACCACTGTAGTGATAGAAGTCAGCATAATAGCCCGGAACCTTGCAATACCAGCATTGTAGGCAGCTTGATACACAGATTGACCTTCGTCTTTAACCAGTGAATTATACTTTGACAAAAAGACAACGGCATCGTTAATGATCACTCCCGAAAGTGCTATCATACCCCAGGCACTCAGCAATGACACGGGGTGTCCTTCAATACCATGACCTATTGATGCACCTACCCAGCCTAAAGGGATCATCATAATGATCATTATTGCCTGATAAAAAGAGCGAAATGTGATCATGATAATAAAGAATATCAACAAGAATGCACCCCCAAAGAATAAGCCTATCTCCTGCCCTGCTCTGGCACTTTCTTTAGCCTGCCCTCCATAGTCAACTTTTACGGTAGGAAACTTAGCCTGCAGTTGTGGGATGATCTCATTTTGAACCTTATTTTGTATAGGAGGAACCTCTGCAAAAGGGTCAACAAGATCCGCTTCAACAGTTACTGCCCTGTTACTATTAAAGTGACGTATACCGGAAATACCTCTCTCCACTTTATACTCTGACAGCTGAGACAATGGGTACTGCTCACCACTAGATGTCTTGACTTTCATGTCCTCGATATGACCTATATTTAAGCGTCCAGAACTCGGGTACCTTACCCAAACTCTAACCTCATCGTCACCCTTTTGGAGCCTTTGAACTTCCTCACCAAAAAAGCCCTGCCTGATCTGCTGCGTGATATCATTATGTGTTAAGCCTAAGAAGTAAGCTTCAGGGGTCAGCTCAAAGAGCATTTCCCTCCTGCCTATCGCAACATTATCTTCAATATCCTTCAGGTCAGTAATTTTACCTAGCTCCTCTTTCAAAAACTCCTTAGCGGTCCGAAGTTCGTCATAGTTTTTTCCGAGTAGTTTTACCGACACTGGTTTACCCCATCTGTTTCCACCCCCTATGTTATACTTTTCAGCCTCAGGCACCTTGCCAATTTTTGCTTCAATTCTGTTGATCAGGTCAAAGCTATTAATACCATAGTCATCTAACTCCTTATAAAAGACATTGATATTTCCTGCATGTGAACCTGACTCTGAACCATCACTGGTGTTGCCAACTGACCCAAAAGTGTAATTAATAATATTGTCTTCTGTTTCAAGGTCATCCTTAAGGTCCTCATTGACTTCCCAAACTGCATTATCAAACCTATCCAGATAGGCCTCCACTTTTGTTTCTCTCTCTCCTGGTTTAAAAGCTATATTAATATTGAAGCTATTAAATGGGATTTGTGGAAAAAAGGTTGACTTGATAAAACCTCCCTGAAATAACCCAGCCGTAATTACAAACAAAGAAAGAATGAGACACATAGAAATAAACCTATACTTCATCGTATATTTCAATGCATTGCCATAGAGGTTAAATCTCATGAAATCAATTACTTTATTGATAGAGTTCCTGATCTTATAGCTCCGGGTATCTTCCTTTTTAACACTGAGAACACTTTTACTAGCCAGGTGAGCCGGAAGCACAAAAAATGCTTCAACTAAAGAAAACCCAAGACTGAAGATTACGACAAACGCCATATCACGAAGAAACTCAAACCCCCCGGTAAGCAGAAGCAAGGGAAGAAATGCTACAATGGTAGTTGTTACAGAAGTAAAAACAGCCGGAACTACCTCCATAGTCCCCTGAACTGCTGCCTTAATAGGATTCTTGGTCTTTTCAAAGTGGGAGTAAATATTTTCTGCAATTACAATCCCGTCATCCACCAAAATACCGATAACCAGTATCATTCCGAACAATGATATCATATTGATGGTAAGCCCTACAAATGATCCCAATATAAACATCCCCAGAAATGATGATGGAATACCCCAGGCAACCCAAAATGACAATCTCAGACTAAGGAAAGTACCTAGGGCTATGAGCACTAACAGCAAACCTATAACACCATTACTAGTCAGTAATTCCAATCGCTGATTCAGCATGGTCATGAAATCCCAAGTCAGATCAAGCTGTACTCCTGAATGTGTAGCATTGAAGTTTTCTACATAAGGCGTCACAAATTCCGAAATCTCTTGCAAATCCTCTTCTTCAAGCTTGCTAACCTGGATAAATACAGCTCGTTTCCCGTTCAACAATGCCTTATTGGGCTGATCGGCATATTGCTCTTTTATGCTGGCTACATCTTTTAAAAGTAAATTGCTACCATCAGAGTTTGAGCGGATTATAATTTCAGCAATAAGCGCAGCGTCGGTTTCTTTGGCTTTCGACCTGATCAATATCTCTTCACTTTGGGCTTTGATAGATCCTGCGGAAATATCCCGGTTATTTTGACGAACTGCCGTAGCCACCTGACCAAAGGTGAGTCCAAAACGGCTAAGGTCTGCTTCTGAAACTTCAATGGAAATCTCTCGTTCCGGAAGCCCGCTAATGCTGACTTGAGAGATTACCCCAGAAGCTAAGAGATCATCTTTGATTTCCTCTCCATATTGCTCCAATACACGCAAATTGACATCACCAGTTAATGCCAGCCATTGAGCTACAGACTGTTGCCTCTGCTTATAAATGATAGGCTTTTCAGCACTTACAGGAAAGGAATTTATACCATCAACTGCATTTTTAACATCCGTATAAACTTCATCAATATCATAATTTTCTAATGTCAAAACATTGATATTGGCGGAGTTTTCCGATGAGGTGGATGAAACCTCGTCTATCCCGGCAATGCTGGTTAAAGCCTCTTCTATTTTCAAAGTAACCCCCTCTTCCATCTCTTCAGGGGAAGCTCCGGGATATGTTACCTGGATAATTATATTCTTATCTTTCCTAGTGGGAAAAAATGATTTTTTGGTACCCAATAAACTAGCCAGACCTGCAAGTAATGTGATAGCAATAACTATATTGGCTAGTATAGGGTATTTAACAAAATACTCTACTAAATTCTGTATGCCTTTTACCATTGAGTTTTAATTTTTAACCAATTTGCTACCTGAGCCATCTTTCTTCTCCAGATCAATATCTTTTTCACTTTCCAGTTTATAGGCCCTCATATTATTGTGAGCATTGATCAATGGCTCTACAACCAAATCCGATTGTTCTTTAAGCCCTGAAAATATCGCAGTTTCTGCATTCATTTTATGAATGTCTATTTGCTCTACATTTAGCGTACTATCATTGAGTACGAATACTTCATTTCCATTAAAGATTGCACTACGAGGGATTATCATTCCATTTTCGACCACTTTACCCGGTATAATGGTTTTTAAATATTCACCATCGTACATTCTATTTTTCCCTGCAACAATGCTGATAAAAACATCAATAGATTGGGTTTGCTGATTAACGAACTCTCCTATTCGTGTTACCATACCTGACCATTCGTGGCCACTTTCAGAAACTACTCTCGCCGGAGACCCAATTTCTATCCAGTCAATATCTGAAGTAGCCACATCAACGCGTAGCTCGAGCTTATCAGACCTCAAGAGTTTACCAATATTATTGCCAGGGTTAACATAGGAACCTGACTGTAAATTAACTATTGAAATAGTACCATTAAATGGCGCGTAGAATCTATACTTCCTTAAATGAGCTTCCGCACTTTTTATACTGTAAAAGCTGCTAAAAATATTCTTCGTAGCAAGAAAAGTCTTCTCCTTATTACTTTTGTATTCAGGAAGTTTCGGCAACGATTTGTTAAGATCAATAGAGTTAAAGTAGTTTTCCCAAGCACTATAATTATCGCTAAAGTCAATTTTAATGTCAGGCAAAATAGCTGCTAAATCCTTTAGGAAAGTACTCTTTTGTGATTGAAGATTTAGTCTTGTTTCTGTATCATCAATTTTATATAAAAGCGTTCCTTTTTTAAAGCTTTGCCCTTCTTTTAAAGGCACTGCCCCTCCTGACATTCTCCCTGATACCTCTGCTATCATATCTAAAGACTCGGCCGTTCGAACCCTACCGAAGGCCTCTATCTCTGTTTTGATCGATTTATATGCAACGGGTTCGGTTTTAACATATTTTTTCACTTCAACAGGTGTCTCTACTTTAGGAGGATCTTTCATACCACCTAAAATACCACTCAATAGAAAAGAACCGATAAGTAAAAACAAACCTATCCCAATAATAACGACTTGCCGTAATTTCATAATTAATTAAATATATCTAACAATAGAGACTGATATAATATCATTAAGTTTCATTTCGAAGACAAAAAATGCTGCCCCTGTTGTTTTTATTACTTAAGCGGACAAAAAAGATGGTGAATGATCGCTAAAACATGCCTTTTCGCATGCCTGATACCATTTCAAACAAATATAGCGACTGTTAGTTTTCCTTGCACCAGACAAGTTCAAAATATTATTTCTTATGGCAATAAAGGCTTCTGAAACTCTTATTTGATACAGCTGATTTTCTATATTTGCAGCCTATATATCACCTAATTTTCAACAAACAATAGAAATGACAGATTTTGTAGACGAACTTAGATGGAGGGGCATGATCCATGACATTATGCCAGGTACTGAAGACCAACTAAAAAAAGAAATGACTTCCGCTTATATTGGCTTCGATCCTACTGCCGATTCGTTGCACATTGGAAATCTGGTTCAGATCATGACACTGGTTCATTTTCAAAGGTCTGGACATAAGCCCTTTGCACTTGTTGGAGGAGCCACTGGCATGGTTGGTGACCCATCTGGTAAGTCCGCTGAAAGAAACCTGCTATCCGAAGATACCCTAAATCATAACCTGGCCTGTGTTAAGGCACAACTTGAAAAATTTCTTGATTTCGATTGTGGAGACAACTCAGCTGAAGTTGTTAACAATTATGATTGGTTCAAAGATTTCAAGTTCCTGGATTTTATTCGTGATGTGGGCAAGCACATTACCATTAATTACATGATGGCTAAAGATTCAGTAAAAAACAGGTTGGAAGGTGGTATGTCCTTCACTGAATTTAGCTACCAACTGGTACAAGGCTACGATTTTTATCACCTATTCTCTAATAAAAACTGTAAACTGCAACTGGGTGGTTCGGACCAATGGGGCAATATTGTTACAGGTACCGAATTGATTAGAAGAAAAGCTCAGGGCGAAGCATTTGCTATAACCACTCCACTAATTAAAAAAGCGGATGGTACGAAATTCGGAAAAACTGAAGAAGGTACAGTATGGCTGGACCGTGAGAAGACTTCTCCGTATAAATTCTACCAGTATTGGATGAATGCGTCGGATGAAGATGCAGCAAACTTTATCAGAATATTCACACTTTTTGAAAGGGAGTATGTTGAGGCTATTGAAAAAGAACACGCTGAGGCTCCGCATGAGAGAAAGTTACAACAGGCTTTAGCCAAAGACATAACTACAAGAGTACACTCAGAAGCTGACTATGAAATGGCGGTAAAGGCATCTGAGATTCTTTTTGGAAAGTCTACAACTGAAGACCTAGCCTCTTTAGATGAAAACACTTTGCTTTCCGTTTTTGAAGGGGTTCCACAAACTGAAATTAGCAAAGAGGCTTTGCTGCAAACTGCCAATGTAACTGATCTCCTTTCTGAGAACACCAATGGTATCATTTTTTCTTCCAAAGGAGAAGCCAGAAAAATGATCAAAGGTGGCGGAGTAAGTATCAATAAGTCAAAAGTAAATGACCCCAACGGTATCATTAATTTTGATTTATTGCAAGGCAAATACCTTTTAGCTCAAAAGGGAAAAAAGAATTACTTTTTGATCCATGTAGTATAAATTCTGTTAAACTACATTATGCACAAAAAGGCCTCACCAAGAGATAATAGTGAGGCCTTTTAATTTTAGAAGGATACTAATTTAATTTCCTAACTCAAAAAGCCTGTAACCTACTGATACCTGAAATACTTGATTTTTAGCCTCTGCTGATGAATCTCCTGTATCATTGATATCCGACAACCCTAAGTTGTAGCGAGCATCCACCGTAAGACCAAAAGGTAAATCCCATCCGGCACCAAGCCCCAGACTTACCTCAGAGCCTTTAAGTTGCTTTTTTACATCTTCTTCAACGCCATCATAAACTTGTTCTGCCGAAGCAAGAAAACCAAATTGTGGTCCAAGTTGCAGGTTTAAACCTCCCAGAAGGTATAACTTGGCAATAACAGGAATGTTGATGTAAGAGTAGTTAGACTCCAATTCACTTCCATTAATATCTAACTTAGCACCTTGCTTAGAGAAGATCACCTCTGGTTGTACTGCCAGTTTGGTAAACTTCAACGTAGCAAACACACCTGCATGATAGCCAGTCTTAGCATCTGTATCAAAGTCTGAGTTGAAATTGGCAAAATTCAACCCTCCTTTGATCCCTAATCGAAGCCCAGCCTGAGCGTTAGATTCTACAACATAGCCAAATAGACAAATTGCTGTAATCAGTAGTATTTTTTTCATTTCACAAATTAAGTATGGTTAAAATTTCAAAAGAAAAGCCTCAATTAACTTGAGGCTCTTTCAAAAAAACGAAAACAAATCTCTTTATGTTATACTGAATTACATAAATTTCCATCCAACAAAAAGCTGGAAAGTTCTATTTTTAACTTCAGTGTTAGAAGTAGAAACATCATTAATGTCAGAAAGACCAAGAACATACCTTGCTCCACCTACAAAGCCAAGGGGTAACTCAACCTGACTACCTACAGCCAAGCTTAAATCTGAACCTTTAAGGTTGTCCTTTATATCTGTACCATCCTGCTCAGCAGACGCTAGTATACCAAACTGAGGACCGGCATGTACACTTAATATTTCAATAGGCTGAAATCTTAGCAAAATTGGAATCTCTAAATAACTTAAGT
Organism: Fulvivirga marina; assembly: GCF_016775155.1. Taxonomy (GTDB): domain Bacteria; phylum Bacteroidota; class Bacteroidia; order Cytophagales; family Cyclobacteriaceae; genus Fulvivirga; species Fulvivirga marina. The sequence goes on from NZ_JAEUGD010000066.1 coordinate 80,100, forward strand.
CCGTTTCGGTTGACCCAAGCGCTCCCAGGTCAAACTCAGAACCTTTAGTAGAATATAATATTTCAGGCTGTAAACCCAATTTGTCTGAAAACATCAAGGAAGCAAAGGCTCCAAAATGGAAGCCTGTTTTTCCATCTGGAGAGACAGATAAACCATCGGCCTCAAAATCCTGATTGGCAAAGTTAACACCTGCCTTTACTCCCAGGCCAATGCCCTGAGCATGCAGACCTATAATAGAGATTATACTAAAAATCGCTAATAAAGTAATTTTTTTCATATTGTTGTTTTTTTGTTTTTGGTTTGTTGCAATATAAAAAACAAACTGCTAATTGGCTTATTATATTGAGTAATACTTTAAGTCAAGACTATGCTGTATCTTATAAATTGATCTGGTTTTACAAAAAAGCCTGACAAATTTGCCAGACTTATCCTTTATCTATATAATATAATAACTCTTAATTATCCAAAATCTTAAACCCAACGTTTACTTGAATAACCGCATTTTTTGCATCGCCTTCAACTCCATTTACATCCTCCGCTATATTAGCTAACCCCAGTTGATATCTCATACCAAAGTTGAATTTCCCGGCATTCGCACCAAAACCAAGCATAGCACCAAAATCAGTACTTTTAAAAGCATCTTTATTGTCTCCACCTAATACACCGAGTGATCCTGAAATATTGGCCTCTGCATTTGTTAAGAAACCAATGTATGGTCCACCTTGCAAATAAAAGTTCTCGCCTAAGTAAACATTAGCTAAAACAGGAACATTAACATAGCTAAGTTTTTGCTTAAGTTCAATTGAAGTTCCTGAACCATCATCAAAATCATATTTTGCTCCTTGTCCAGAAAGTATTAATTCAGGTTGTAAGCCCAGTTTGTCAGAAAGCATAAATTCAGCAAAAACACCAAACGTAAAGTTGAATTTAGAGTCAGAATTATCGAAAGAATCCCCATTGAGGTTAGCTATATTAGCACCCACTTTAACTCCAAAATCCTGCGCGTTTGTAGCTGCTACAAATGCGATCACTGCGAAAGCAGAAAGTAAAACTTTTTTCATAATTATTGTTTATAGATTAAAAAGCGATCAGATAATTTTTATCTGATTTGTTTAACATTTAACTGCTCCATACCAAAAGCATGCCAACCTATCCAGCGTAAGCAAAATTCTTAACCCCTCTTTAAAAATTTCGCTTTTCCCATTGGATTTCATATTTTGGCGCAACTTATTTCGCAAGCGAAATAGATTTTTTTTAACCAAACTTTATTCTATGAACAGATTTCTATTATCCATTACGCTACTTCTCATAGGGGCAGTAGCCGTTAACGCACAAGAGTACAAGCCTTTTAAATTAGGTTTAGGACTAGGGTATGCATCACCTAGTGACGGTGGTGGTGGCGTTCTTTTTGAAGTTGAACCTGCTTACAGGCTTAGTGATGAAATTGCCATTGGCCTGAGACTGGGCTCTGCAGCTATGGCAAGAGCCATTGGAGCAACAGAAGGAAGTGTTTCAGGAAATGCCTCTTATACAGTTAATGGCCAGTATTACTTAAGTAATGAAAAATTCAGACCCTATGTAGGAGTTGGTGTTGGTGTTTTCTCTTTAGCTTCAGTTTCATCATCAGTTACTATTGGAGGTACTACCGCTACCGCTGCAGCATCTAGTGAATCTAAAATTGGATTCTACCCAAGAGTTGGGTTTGATCTAGGTCACTTCAATGTCAATATCGACTATAACATCATTGGAGCAAGCTCCCCTGATGTTGTTGTAACCGGTGGTACAGGTACTGTAGAAGTTGATGATATCAAAAATAGCTACCTGGGAGTCAGAATTGGTGCATTTTTCTTTGGTGGCAGGAACTAGATAGTTTATAAGTCAAAAGCCCTCAAAACTGAGGGCTTTTTCTCATATTTTACGTTATAAACTAGTAGCCAACTGAGGCTACTATAGAGTATTATAGAAAGATCTGAAAACCAACACTTATCCTTAAGCTATTGTCTATAGTCTTAACCTCTGGGTCAGAATCTTTATTAGTAAAGTTGTATGAACCATATGATAGCATAGGCTCCAGTGAAACATTATCATTTAAAAACAAAGCGTATCCTGCTCCAAGCCTCCATGTAAATACACCAAATTTGGTTTCATCTGTTCCTCCAGCATCTTCATCCACTTCTTTAGCTGAGCCAACACCAAACCTTCCTAATCCAAAAAGGCCACTGCTATGATAATATTTCACAAAAGGGCCGAAATTAAACGTAGAAAACTTGGTCTCAAAATCTGTTTGATCTTCCGTAAAAGTTGACGAAGATATTTCCAACTCAAGGCCTCCTGCCAATCCGTCCATAAAGAAATACCCCACATTAGGGTTAAAAGATACAGAAAAGGTATTCCCTCTATCCACAGTAGTACTTCCTGCCTCTAGTTTATTGTTTTCAAAATCCATAGATACACTACCACCTGCTAAAATACCACCCTGCTCTGTTTGCGCTTGGGCAAAGCATGCACCAGCTATCATAATAATTCCAGTAAGTAAAGTTTTTTTCATTATTTCGGTTTGTTTAGTTAGTTATGACGCAAAGTTATTTTTTATTTATATCTTATCAATCATATTTCCACCCAAAAGTTTCTTAGCCCTTCAAAAGAGACTCATCCACAAGGTTAGGCACAGTCACCTTTAAACGACTGTTTCTTTCCATTTCCCTTTTAATGGCAAACATGGCTTCGTCATTCCTTGCCCAACTTCTGCGTGCAATACCATTATTGACATCATAAAACAACATGCTCTCCAGTTTTCGCTGAGCGTCAGAGGTTCCATCGAGTAGCATACCGAAGCCACCATTAATCACCTCTCCCCAGCCAACGCCACCACCATTGTGTATAGACACCCAGGTTGCCCCTCTAAAGGAGTCTCCTATAACATTGTGGATAGCCATATCCGCAGTGAACTTTGAGCCATCATAGATATTTGATGTCTCTCTATATGGACTATCTGTCCCGGAAACATCATGATGATCCCTTCCTAATACTACCTCTCCTACTTCCCCTTTTCTTATTGCTTCATTAAAGGCTGAAGCTATTTTCATCCTACCTTCTGCATCTGCATATAAAATTCTTGCCTGCGAACCTACAACCAGTTTATTCTCCCCGGCTGCCTTTATCCATTTGATATTATCAGCCATTTGCTGCTGTATACGCTCTGGGGAGTCTTTCATAATTTCTTCCAACACTTTTGAAGCTATCTCATCAGTTTTTTCGAGATCTTCTGGTTTTCCACTTGCACAAACCCAACGGAACGGTCCAAAGCCATAATCGAAGCACATTGGTCCCATAATATCCTGAACATACGAAGGATATTTAAAATCAATACCGTTATCAGCCATAATATCGGCCCCTGCTCTCGATGCTTCCAGCAGAAAGGCATTTCCATAATCAAAAAAGTATGTTCCTTTTCCTGCATGTTTGTTGATGGCAGCCGCTTGTCTTCTTAGGGATTCCTGAACGTGCCCTTTAAACTTCTCAGGCTCATCAGCCATCATTTGATTAGCTTCCTCAAAGGTCAACGTCACTGGGTAGTACCCTCCTGCCCATGGGTTATGCAATGATGTTTGATCTGACCCCAGATCAATAAACAAGTCTTGTTTATAAAACTTCTCCCATATCTCAACCACATTACCCTGGTAGGCTATAGATACAACTTCTTTATTTTCCTTGGCTTGCTTAACTCTTTGCACAAGCTCATCCATACTATCAATCACCTCGTCCACCCAGCCTTGGGAATGTCTGGTATGAGTAGCTTTTGGATTTACTTCAGCCACGACAGAAACACAACCTGCAATATTACCCGCCTTAGGTTGAGCACCACTCATTCCCCCAAGGCCTGAAGAAACAAATAATTTACCTGAAAGGCCTTCACCCGATTTTGATATTTTCCTTCCTGCATTCAATACAGTAATTGTAGTACCGTGCACTATCCCTTGAGGGCCGATATACATGTATGACCCTGCAGTCATTTGTCCATATTGGGTAACTCCAAGCGCATTGAATTTCTCCCAATCATCCTGCTTTGAATAATTAGGTATCATCATACCATTAGTAACAACCACTCTGGGAGCCTCTTTTGAGGAAGGGAATAATCCCATTGGGTGTCCGGAATACATATGCAAAGTCTGTTCATCAGTCATTGTGGCAAGATATTGCATAGTAAGTAGATACTGTGCCCAGTTTTGAAATACAGCTCCATTTCCACCATATGTAATCAACTCATGAGGATGCTGAGCCACAGCAGGATCAAGATTGTTTTGGATCATCATCATGATAGCAGCCGCCTGCTTTGATTGATGAGGATACTCTTCAATAGGTCGCGCATACATATCGTAGTCAGGGCGTAACCTATGCATATATATTCTACCATACAGATCTAACTCTTCTCTAAATTCATCAATGAGCACTTTATGATGACGCGGATCAAAATACCTCAGAGCATTCCTTAAGGCCAACTCTTTCTCGATTTCACTTAAGATCTCTTTTCTTTTAGGCGCATGATTAACATCTTTATCATACTCTTTTTTTGAGGGTAATTCATAGGGGATACCTTGAAGTATCAGTTCTCTAAAATTCATACTTTACAGGTTTCTGTTATTTTTTGTTCTTCTATCTGCTTTATGGCTTGTTCATACCCTATTCTATAGATATCATCAATATTTGTCAGGTCAAGCACTTTGTAAGTTTCAAGTCCCAAAGGTTCTATAAAAAAATCACATTGACTACTTCTATTATAGACATTGCAACCAATTGCTAGCAACAAGGCTCTTTCCATTACCAGTCTCGCATTTTTCGGCTCAAAATTATGATCAATAGGGTTTGAGTGCGAACCTATAAGAACATCGCAACTCTTTCTTAAAGGTTCATAAGGTAAATTATTTAATATCCCGCCATCTATATATAGCTCTCCTTCGAATTCAATAGGGTCAAACAATACCGGTATACATGATGAGGCGCACACTGCCCCAATAAGCTTCCCTGAACTAAAGTATTCAGTCATGCCAGTTCTCAAGTTTGTCGCAGCAACGTGCAAAGGGATTTTTAGTGCCTCAAAACTATTGTGAGGCATAAGTTGCTCTAAAAATTTATGCATCACGTCCATTTTAAGTATTCCACGCCAACTCATGGCTGGTTGCAGAAAACGAAAAGCCTTAACTTCTTTTACAATACTGAGAATGTCGTCAGTACTATAGCCATGCGAGTAAAGAGCTCCAATAATAGAGCCTGCACTGGTTCCTGATATCTCAGAAAAATTAATTCCTGCCTCCTGAAGCGCTTTTATCACACCAAGGTGAGCAATACCACGAGCCCCTCCTCCAGATAAGACCAATCCAATTTTCATTAAAGCACCTCCTTTAAAGAAAAAGTTTTATCAAGCCTCACTCCTTTTTCAGTATGCTTAACTGTACAGCATTCATTAACTGGGTCATGCTCCAAAAAAAGTATGTACCCATTATCTGCCGCTTCCTTTAGGAAAACTTCTTTTTCGGACAATGTAAGTAGCGGCCGGGTATCATATCCCATGACATAAGGCAACGGGATATGGCCTGTAGAAGGCAGTAAGTCAGCGGCAAATACGATTACTTTATCCTTATATTTGATCTTAGGAATCATTTGCTTATCTGTATGCCCATCGACTGTTAATATATCAAACTGGGAAAAGGGCGAACCTCCATCCAACGGCACGAAATTCAAATGTCCACTTTCCTGTATGGGCAAAATGTTCTCCTTTAAAAAACTAGCTTTCTCTCTGGCATTAGGCTCTGTAGCCCATTGCCAATGATCTTGATTGGACCAATATTTCGCATTTTTAAAAACCAGTTCTAAATTACCCTCTCCAACATACTTTACTCCTCCTCCACAATGATCAAAATGCAAATGAGTAAGAAACATATCTGTGACGTCATCATGACTAAAACCTGCCTGATTCAATGAAGCCTCAAGGCTGGCATCGCCATGTAAATAATAATGACTAAAAAACTTTTCACTTTGCTTATTTCCTATACCATTGTCAATTAATATGAGCTGGCCTCCATCCTCTATTAACAGACATCGCATTGCCCAATTACACATATTATTTTCATCTGCTGGGTTTGTTCTTGACCATAGGGTTTTGGGCACAACACCAAACATTGCACCTCCGTCAAGCTTGAAAAAGCCTGTATTAATTACGTGTAGGTTCATAGACTATAAATTATTCTGTTTTCATTTGTTTCAGCACCTCTTTCGCTCTCACCAAAAAAAGACAACCTCTTCCCCTGCACACCCCATAAAAGCCAACCTTGGTTAAAAAATTAGTTTTCAAACGGGTCAAAAAATACTATCTTCCAATAGCAGAGAATCCAAACCCTGAACGCCTTTCTATCTGAGGTCATCAGTTTTCAAATAAGTTTCCTGAAGGTGGTTTTTCCCTGCGGCTATCATTTCAAATATGCACTGGCACCAATTAAAAAGCCACAAGAAAATTCCTGTGGCTTAAATTTATAAAGATTTTTAATGAGCTTACTCCTTTACAACTCCCATTTGACAGAATTTATCTATCCTCTTTTCAATCATTTCCTCAACTGGCATCGACTGCAACTCCTTGGTGTGTTCAATAATCACCTTCTTCATCTCTTTAGACATAGCCTTGAGGTCTGTATGTGCTCCACCTAAAGGCTCGTTAATGATACCATCTATAAGCTGCAAGTCTAACATATCATGCGCAGTAACACGCATGGCCTCCGCTGCCTGTTCTTTATAATCCCAGCTTCTCCAGAGAATAGTGGAACAATTTTCAGGAGATATTACAGAATACCAGGTATTCTCTAACATAAATACCTTATCTCCGATGGCTATGCCCAAGGCTCCCCCTGAAGCTCCTTCTCCTATTACGATACAGATAACAGGAACCTTCAGCATAAACATTTCTTTGAGGTTACGGGCAATGGCTTCACCCTGACCTCTTTCCTCGGCTTCGAGTCCAGGAAAAGCTCCAGGAGTATCTATCAGCGTAATAATAGGTTTATTGAACTTTTCAGCCATCTTCATTAAACGAAGCGCCTTTCTATAACCTTCAGGATTAGCCATTCCAAAATTGCGCAACTGCCTCTGCTTGGTGTTACGTCCCTTTTGCTGACCTATAACCATAAAAGTTTGGTCATTAATCGTAGCAAATCCTCCCACTATGGCCTTATCATCCTTTACGGTCCTATCTCCATGAAGTTCAACAAAGTCATCCGACATCTCGTATATATAATCAAGCGTATACGGCCTTTCAGGATGTCTAGACAGTTGAACCCTCTGCCATCGTGTGAGATTACTAAATGTTTCCTTCTTCAGATTCTTAATCTTAGTTTCCAGAGATTTTACAGCATCTTTGACATCTACATCGCTCTCCTGAGCAATTTTCTTCATGTCATCTAACTTAGCTTCTAGCTCTGCAATGGGTTTTTCGAAATCCAATAGCATGTCTGTTTAGTTAAGGGTACAAAAATATAACTAATATTCACTTTTGGTAAGCATATGAGTTATTTTAAAGGGGTGTGAAAAAAAAATAAATAAATTCCATCCAGGTGTTGCATTTAAAAAAAGGTAGATATACATTTGCATCACCTTAAACGAAAGGGCTAAAAACATAATTTAGAATGGTCTGGTAGTTCAGCTGGTTAGAATGCCTGCCTGTCACGCAGGAGGTCGCGGGTTCGAGTCCCGTCCAGACCGCAAAACAATGTAAACCGTTTAAAACAGAGTTTTAAACGGTTTTTTTATGCCAAATTCTAGGCATTATGGGTTCATCATCACTAACTCTTCTGAATCATTAAAAGCATATTTTTTCGAAGTATCCTCAGGCTCAAAATGATCTGCATTTTCTAGAGATGTACTATGAATACTGAAAGTGGGCTTTTCACTTAAGTTATCAGCTTTCCTTTTATCTGGGATATCCTTTAAAAAGTACTTCGCCCCTCTTCTTCCCACCATAACCCCAGGAATATAAATTTTCTTCCTGGTCCACAATTCAATGGTCCTTGCCTTTGAGAGATAAAACTCATTTTCAAAACCGTAACTTCTAATTGTTCCGGAAGGTCTGTAAACCGCATCTAAATTAAGCTTCCTTAACTCGTACTTTATACCTCCAAATCCAGGTCCACCAATCATAAGGCCCTCTTTTTTAATTACAATAGTATTAGGCGTACCCCATGGCACTGCACTCTCCCTGGTCATAAACATATTTTTACCAAATAATTCCATTCCCGAAGGGAAGGCTCCCAACAATGCTCTGTTCAATGTATTGGCTACGGTTTTTGTAGCGCCGCCTCTCGCTTCATTTTCAGAATCTTCATAAAATCCTGTCCACCCAAACTCAGCAAAACCGAGAGTCAACACATCAGTAAGCCCTCTAATGAAATCAAGCCACGCAGGTAAGTCCACATCAAGGTCCTTCCCATCACCTTTCAACTTACTGTCTACACCATCAACTTCGAAGTCAAAACGGATTGGTCCTTCAATACAAATTGTCGCATCAGGTACAATTCCCCGACCATGAACAGTAATCTTCGTATCCAAATCAACATGCCCATTTCCAAGTTTAAGTTTCACATGGTGCAGGGTCTCCCATCGCTCGTCATCCCAATTGTATGACTTCTCTGGCAGATTGGAACTAAAGTTCTCAACTTTTTCTTCAAATAGTGATTTTGACACACTAATCGTCACCCCATCACCACCATCAAGCAAAGGCAATAACTGTTCAGCTCCAGCCGTCCCTCCCAACCCAATAGATAAGGTAGCCGGCTGAATTTCATTAAAATGAGGGAACAACTTCATTGCCCGAACAGAAAGTCCATCTATATCAGGCAATTGAAACTTTGCCTTTTCTATTAGTTCAATTATCTTGGGGTAAAACTTATTTAGAAGTCCCGGCCTTATAACATTATCATTAATAATTTTAATATTTGAAGGCCCCGTTGAGGTAATTTCAAGATTAAAATCATACCTGATAACTCCTACACCCACTGAAGGCGAAAAATACGGCAAAGCTACCATGATCAGGGTACCAGTAATTTCCTCTACATCCACAGAAGCCAAATCAGCATTGTTAGTTTGCAAATGAAAAGGTACCTGTATTTCAAACAAGACATCCTGCTGCTCCCTATCCACTGGAGGGTCCACATCCTCAAGAGGAATTTCGTTACCATTCTCATCTTTGATTGTCAGCCCCTCAGGGACCGGAACAATTTCCTGATCTTCCAATAAGACTAATTCAATAACTGGTGGAGAGAGCAATATTTCGTTTTTTTCCACCCATATAGTGCCATCGTCATTTTCATGATCAATCTTATCCACAATTAATGGATCGACAATTCCCTTCAGCATGGCCTGCCTTAGCGTCTCTATAATAATATTAAAATCGAAATGAGCAGTAGCTTTAAAGTCTTCCGCCAGCAATGATTCAAAGTTTTCTTTTGACATGTTTAGGTTGATTTTCAGTTAATTTATACGATTACTACTAGTTAAGATACTTTTTATAGCCTATTGAAATATGCTAATGAAATACTGTCTTGTTTGATAATATTACGAAATGAAAACCCGGAGGCAATTAAATAAACTAATTTTCCAGGCCCACATTAAGGTGAAGACCCGTTTGATTTACAGATTCTGGACCCACTCCATAGTTAATGGCTTTGAGATAAAACCTTTTACAGAAGAGTAAGTAAATGCCTTTTCTTTATCTTCCGAGGCTATTGATGAGGTAAGCATAAATAGTCGACAATTATTATTAGAAGCAAATTCAATTTTCTGGTATTCATCCAGAAATCCCCACCCATCCATTTCGGGCATATTAATATCCAGCATAATAATATCAGGAATATCACCCAGACTCGAATTGGCAGACTCTAGATACTCAAGAGCTTCTTTTGGGTTAGTATAAGCATTTACAACATATCCCCTGATTTCGAATAATTCCCGATTAATCATATTAGCAATGGGGTCGTCATCGATGAGCAAAACTTTCCTATCCATTTAATTACTTTAACTTTTTATAGTTTAAAGGTAAGTATACCTTGAAAATCGAACCTTCATTAATATCACTTACAACCTCCACATACCCACCCAAAGCACCAGTCATTGTTTTAACCATGTTTACTCCACCTTTTGCATTACCACCACTATGAAACCGTTGATACAACCCGAAAATTTTATCTCCATACTTTTGCAGATCTATTCCGCACCCATTGTCTTCAACTGACAGACGGATAAAAGCTCCATCATAGACTGTTTTTACCTTGATTTTAGGCTCGCGCTGAGGGTACCTATACATAATAGCATTTGTCAAAAGGTATAACAAGATGTTTCTAATGTAGTTTTTTAATGTGTCAATATGAGCAACCTTAAGATCTTCTAAAATAGAGGCCGAGGAAGCTTCAATATCTACTGACAACTGACCAACTACCCAATCCAGTTCCTCCTTAAATGAAACAGTCTCCATTTTCTCTGCAACCATCTCCCTCACTGAGACAACCGAATTCATATCCCTTACTACCTGATCAAGGCGACTGGCTTCGTCTGCCATTGCCTGAACACAAATTTTATCAACTGTCTCACTTTCATTAATAACCCCCGCAAGACCTAAAATATTAGCAAGAGGTGCCCTTAAATCATGAGACACAATATACGAGAACTGCTGAAGGTTTCTGTTTTTTTCCTTAAGGTTATTGATCAGGTTCAGAATCTCCTGCTCGGCCTTTTTCTTCTCAGATATATCTCGAAAAAACACAGTAAGTCCGTCTTCTGAAGGGTAAGCTTTTGCTGAAAACCATAACTGCAATGAAGAGTAATACCCTTCTGTTTCCATAACTTCCATGGCTTGCATCGCTTGTTTTAACATTTTATAGACAGGCCCACCTTCCAACTCAGGATGTACTTCAAGAAACTCCTTTCCAATAGTCTTGTCTTTACCTAACGGATGCATTCGCAAGGCTGCATCGTTCAAGAATGTATATTCCCACGAGTTGTTAAGAGAAATTACAGAATCATTTATCCTGTTTAAAACAGTTTCCTTTTCTCTGTATTCTGCAAGAGCCTTTTTCTCGGCCTCTAACCTCTGAGTGATGTCAATACCCATACCTATAAGGTATTCTCGCCCTTCGATACAAATACTACATCCCGAGAAATAATAAGGAATTTTCCTTTCAGATTTTGTATAGAAGTAAGATTCTATATCGTCTTTACCTTTTATAAATACAGATTCAATTTTCTCACGCATCACCTCCTTATCCCCCTCATCAAAAAAATCAAGCGGATGCATTTGACTCACCTCTTCGGAAGTATACTCGGATATTTTTTCAAAATTTTTATTCCACCGATAAAATCTCCCGTACCGATCATACAAGTAGAATATACCGGGCAAACTATTTATAATAGAGTCAGACAAGTATTTCTCATAACTGATGGCCTGCTGGGTTTTGACTCTTTCCGTAACATCATAATAATTATAAACTATGGCACCAATGTTAACATCTTCAAGCAAATTGATATAATACCCCTCTAACCAAATGTACCTACCACTTTTATGTTTAAACCTATACTCCGTATGAAATACCCTTCCTGGAGATTGCAACACTTTTTCAAACAATCGCACAACAGCATCTCGATCATCAGGGTGTACCAGGCCAACACCATCTAGTTCCAACATATCAGAAAGTGAATATCCACTTATTCTAATAGTAGAAGGGCTTTGATACCTTACACCCCCATTGGCATCCATTAAAACGATGGCATTGGCACTGTTTTCAATCAGTGCCCTAAAGTACTTTTCACTACTAGCCAGCCGCTCTTTAGCCGTTTTCTGTTCTGTAATATCACGAATGAATATAGATACCCCATCAACAGACGGATAAAAATGACTTTCTAGCCATTTACTTTTTTCAGAGAAGAAGAATTCAACGGATACGTATTCTTGTAAATCCATTGCCTTTTCAAAAGCATCATACCATGGACTTCCCGATAATTCAGGAAACTTAGCCCTGATATTCATCCCTATAACCTGCCCGGATTTCAATCCAAAAAGCTTTGTCGCGCGTTGATTGATATAGGTACATCGCCAATCATTATCAAATGAAACAAAAGCATCACTTATACGGTCCAGGGTGGTTTTTGAATTTTCCTGAGTTGCCAGGAGTTGTGAAGTCATCTCTTTTACAAGTTTTTTGAGCTTTTCCGGTTTTTCCACCCATTGGAATACAAATACGCCCAGTATAAAGGAAAACAATATACCTCCCAAAACAAAGCCATAAACGCTATAATAGATTATTGAACCAGAGGCGCTACTCACATAAAGCATCCATGCTCCGTCCGGCACTTCAATAAAAACTGAAGCTTCTTCCTGAGCGTTAATTTCATCCTTCAGAAAGAACTCCTGTTGCCTGGTAACCGGATTTATTTTTGATAATTGGTATTTAAAATTATGATTTTGGTTTTGCATACCAAAAGCATCAAGGAGTGTGGATAGCTTGATGATTACGACTGAAAAACCAAAAAACTCGCCATCCTTAAATATGGGCAATCTGCCCACAACTCCTTTACCCCCTTGCTTGAGATTAAGTGGCCCTGCAAAAAAAAGCTCTTTTCTTTCAATAGCTTTCATTGCTTCTCCACTAACAGATGAGTCTCTAAGTACATCAAAGCCCAGAGCTGGTTCATTTCCCTGTACGGGGTACACATGCGTAATCACCCCTTTACGGGTAAGCTGTAATGCATCAATATACTTATGAGAATCAAGGATATCATAAGCTACACTGTCAAAGTCTTCAGGCACACCATACTTTTCTACCAAATAACCCAATATACGGGTTGCAGACATACTATATTTTAACATTGCCTCTACCCTGTCACTTAATGAGTAGAGTTCATGCTTCACCTTTTTAGTTTCATTTTCTTTAACAATGAGATATTGCTGATAGGCAAGGTACTGTGTTAAAGACAAAGTCAACAGAAAAGCAAAAAAGCCAATTACACGAGATCTTTTCATTGCATATGGTAAAAGAAACTTGCCAAACTCATTACCAAAACCCAGGATACGTAAGGAAGATATTAAAATTATAGCGAGAATCCAATGCCTAGACTAACATCAAAGCTGACAAGGGTGAATTTCCCCTTTACACTTACTCCACAAATCACTAACTTGCTTATTAATAGATTTTTATAAAAAAATCATATTTATATCAAAGTTAGAGGTTACCTTTTCACTACCTTGTGTAATTACTATAACAACCTCTCCACTAACTGTTTAATTAAAATTATAAAATGATAATTTACAAAACAGGAATGTATCTGTCAGGAATGTTTCTATTATCATTCCCTTTTTATAATATTAACAATTTAGTAATTAACAGGTCAATTTCATAAAAGGCATGCGCTATTAACTTTGTGTTATAGTCAACCAACATTTGCTATCTGGGATGGCTGTATAGCCCAGAGCCTGTTGTTTGTTAGTATTTAAATGATGGAGTCATCAACATCAAAACAAAAAACATTGATACAAATTACATGTTATGACTTACATCATTGAATATCCAACGAAATTATGGTAAATATCCATTGGATAGATTTATAATGAATATTATGTATGAAAAAATTAAAAAAAGTACTTTAATCGTTCATATGTAACTTTTTGAAAAGATCTAACCAGTATAATATTTGGAAAATTAAAATTGTTTAAAAATAAATTTGAATTGTAAAATAAAATTAAACTACTTTTGTCTTTCTAAAAGTCCTTAATTTTTATTATAATTGATGTTCTCAGTTTTGTAAATAGATGGTTGGCTTAATAATCTTAAAGGTTGAATCCATACGGGAGTACAATCGGATAAGTGGCGAGCATCTTAGTGTAAGTTTAAGAAAATTGCGATGAAGAAAAAGATATTGGTAATTGACGATGATGAGGCCATGAGATGGCTCATTAAAAAGATGCTTGAGAAGGACTATATTGTTGATGTGTTTAGTAATGTAGCACATGCATTGAAACATATGAATCAATTTGGCCACCCTGATGTTATTGTAACTGATATCCACTTACCAGTTATTGATGGAAAGGACTTTCTGACTAATCTAAAAACTAACGGTCTATATTCCGGGATACCTGTAATTGTCATCTCATCTTTCCGAGATGATAAAACTAAGAATTACTGTTTGGAAGCAGGTGCTGACGAATACATAGTAAAGCCATTTAATCCCGAAAAACTAATTGAACTGCTCAACAACCTAATTACCAATAAACGAAAGGAGAACTCTCTAATCAATTAAGATATGAAAGATGGTTATGTTTTGGATTTTCAGTCTCTCAAGCATGATAGCTCATTAATGGGAGAAACACCTAAAGTTGAGCATAAGAAGAAGGGGAATGTATTTTTCATTGGAGAATATGGCGATTTATGCCTGGACCTGAAGCTTGAGAGTTATGACGTACATAACGTTAAGGATATCAGTGAAGGGGTTGAAATTTTACTTCATAATGCAAATTCTTCCACAGATAAACTTCCCGACGTTATTATTATCAGCCAGAAAATAACGCCTGACTCCGTAGAAACAATAAAATCGTTAAAGAAAAGTAAAAGTTTAATAGAGATTCCGGTAATTATCATAGCCGAAAAATTTGATGAAGAAGAACGCGATCTGGCCATCAAAGTTGGAGCGGAAGATTATTATACGGATAACATTAGTGCAAAATATCTTACACTTCGCATTGAATTCCTGACCAGGTTGAAAACCTTATCCAACAACCAGGAACAGGAAGTTGGTATCAAACCTAAACCATCTCTTCATAATGGTGATTCTTTCAAAATGTGGTCACTTAAGCGCGCCTTTGACATCGCCATATCAGCCTCATTATTATTAATGGTCAGTCCCATATTATTGATTATAGCCATAGCTATTAAAATCGACTCTAAGGGGCCCATATTCTACATCTCTAAGAGAGCAGGGAAAGGATATCAGATTTTTAATTTCTATAAATTCAGATCCATGAGACAGGATGCTGATCAGGTTGTTAATGACCTCAAACATTTGAATCAGTATAGCAATGGTGATGATGCTTTATTCTTCAAAGTAAAAAATGACCCAAGAATAACCAAGTTGGGTTCATTCCTAAGAAAGACAAGTCTTGATGAATTACCTCAATTATTCAACGTACTAAAAGGTGACATGTCGTTAGTTGGCAATAGGCCATTACCACTATACGAAGCTGAAAAACTCACACAAGATCAATGGGCTCTTAGGTTCCTTGCCCCAGCAGGCATTACAGGACTGTGGCAAATAACCAAAAGAGGGAAAGAGGAAATGTCTGAAGCTGAAAGAGTTGCCTTAGATATGGAATATGCCCAGAAAAACTCCTTCTGGTATGATCTGAAAATTATGCTAAAAACACCAGCCGCACTTCTGCAATCAGAAGACGTATAGTATAATAGTGTTTTAAAACTTAAACCCAACTTAGACCTTGAATATAGTCTTTTTTATTATTGAGATAGTCTTACTATCCTATTTTGCCTATGTAGCTCTGTACAACCTTACTCTTTCTGTAGCAGGACTTTTTTATCAAAAACCTCCCCTTGCTAAAGTAACCCGTAAAAATAAGTTTGCAGTACTGATTCCTGCATACAAGGAAGATGGCGTTATATTCCATGTGGCAAAAGAAGCACTTAATCAAACATATCCTAAGGATAGATATGAGGTGGTTGTGATTGCAGACTCCCTTCAGCCGGAAACCATTAGCAAGCTAAAAACATTACCCATTAATACATGTGAAGTGTCCTTTGAAAAAAGCACAAAGGTGAAAGCCATGAATGAAGCCATGAAACGAATTGGCGATGATTATGACTTTGTTGTGATTCTGGATGCGGATAATATCATGGAACCTGATTTCCTTGAAACCATGAACAATCTCCATGAACAGGGATTTCTGGCAATACAAGGTCGCAGAGCAGCAAAAAATGAAAACAACTCACTATCTTACCTCGATGGACTTAGTGAAGAAATAAATAACCATGTTTATGGTCGTGGAGGAACAGCACTCCACCTTTCAGCTGCTCTTAAGGGTTCCGGCATGTCATTCCGCTATGCTATATTGAAAGATATGCTCAAGCAAATGGCTTCAATTGGAGGCTTTGACAGGGAACTTGAGCTAAGGTTGGTAAATGAAGGTATAAAGGTGAAATATGCTTCCAATGCAATAATTTATGATGAAAAGGTTGAGAAGTCCCATGTTTTTGAAAACCAAAGAAAGAGATGGATATCGAGCCAGTACTTTTATCTAAAACAATACTTTTTATCAGGAATTGTAAACCTTTTTAAAGGAAGAATAACTTATTTTAATAGTACCGTCCTTCGTAATGTGCAATTACCACGCTTGATTAACCTTGGACTTATCACTGGTGTTACTTTTACTCTTTTCTTTCTTCAGTCAGTCATAACCATTCCATTCAATATATGGTTTATGACCTGGAGTGCAACCATATTAGGAATTCTTCTGGCAATTCCCAAGAGCTATTATGGTCCAAGACTAATAAAATCTGTATTTAGGCTACCGGCTATATTCTGGAAAATGTTCCTGCTGCTGTTTAAGCTCAAAGGAGCAAACAAGAAATTTATTCATACACCCCATAGTTCCCCTAGTCAAAAATGAAACCTATAATCAAACCGCTGGTTTCTATAGTTAGCATAAATTATAACAGCACTGTTCAGACCAAAGAGTTATTACTGTCCCTCAGAAAAGTTAACTATGAAAATCTGGAAATAATAATTGTTGATAATGGTTCTGCCAACAGGGATATAGAAGATATTGTCGATGAATTCCCTGAAGTGAACTTTATCATGAATTCTGACAATTTAGGTTTTGCGGGAGGAAACAACGTAGCGATAAAAGAAGCTAAAGGCGAATATGTCTTTTTAGTAAACAATGATGCAGAACTGACCCCTGATTGTATCCCCCCCCTTTTGGATACATTTAAGCAGTTCGAAGATGTAGGGGCTGTGAGTCCTAAGTTTCATTATTTCAATAAGCCCGGAATAATTGAATATGCAGGATATTCCTCCATTAGCGCTCTTACAGGAAGAAACGAAACAATCGGTGCCGATGAAAAAGACCAAGGACAATATGACCAGGTATCAGTAACTCATTATACCCATGGTGGTGGCATGATGGTTCCCAAAAGTATTATTGAGAAAGTTGGACCAATGCCCGAAGATTACTTTCTCTACTATGAAGAGTTTGACTGGTGTGAAATGATAAAAAAGGCAGGCTATAAAATATATTATCAGCCAAAAGCGCTTGTATGTCATAAGGTTTCTGCTTCTATAGGTCAGGACAGTACACTTAAAACATACTACCTAACAAGAAACCGCATTCTTTTCATGCGAAGAAATAAAAGTAGCGTCTCATATGCCATTTTTCTAACGTTTCTCCTGTTCTTTACAATACCCAAAAACGTATTATCCTTTATTAGCAAAGGCAAATACAAACACTTATCTGTCTTCTGGAAAGCAATAACCTGGAATTTTGGAATTAAAGAAGTACCACAGTTTTAATAGTAATTTATGTGCGGCATAGCTGGTTTTATAGATTTTAATAAGCATTCGTCCGAAGAGATATTGAGGGCGATGACTGATGAATTGATCCATCGCGGACCTGACGATAGTGGTATTCATTTTGAAGATAATGAATACGCTCAGATCGGATTAGGACATAGAAGACTTTCTATTCTTGACCTGAGTATGCTGGGTCATCAACCCATGCAATTCCAACAATATACAGTTGTTTTTAATGGAGAGATCTATAATTTCAAAGAGATTGCTGAGCTCCTTTCTCAAAAGGGATATAAGTTCAAATCCCACTCCGATACTGAAGTACTTCTCAAAGCTTTTGATTGCTGGGGTACCAAAGCAGTAGATCATTTTATTGGCATGTTTGCTTTTGTACTCTACGACAAAAACAATGACGAGGTACTTTTCTTTAGAGATAGGGCTGGAGTAAAGCCCCTATATTATTATTTTAAAGACGGATGTCTACTATTTGCATCAGAACTAAAAAGCTTTCATAAACATAGTTCTTTTAGGAAAGAAATAGATCATGATAATCTTGCTCTCTTTCTTCAGTATAACTATTTACCCGCTCCCTACTCTATATTCAAACATAGCTTTAAATTAGAACCTGGTCATTTTCTAAGACTCGACTTAAAAAATAAGGATCTCAAGAAGCATAAATATTGGGATGTTGTGGATCATTACAACAAACCAAAGCTGGACATATCTTATGACGAGGCTGTTGAAGAAACTGAGAAACTGCTTATGAGCGCATTCTCATATCGAATGGTCTCCGACGTACCAGTAGGATTGTTTTTAAGTGGTGGCTATGATAGCACTGCAGTTACGGCTCTGCTTCAGTCTCAAAGCACCGAAAAGATCAAAACATTTACCATTGGGTACGAAGAACAGGCCTTCAACGAAGCCCCCGAGGCTAAAAAAGTCGCTGATTACCTGGGAACCGACCATACGGAAAAGTATTGTACTGCTAAGGATACAGCAGATATCCTCCATAAGCTTCCTCAAATTTATGATGAGCCATTTGCAGATAATTCAGTGGTACCTACATTTCTTGTAAGTCAACTGGCACGTACTAAAGTAAAAGTAGCGCTTTCCGGTGATGCAGGCGACGAAATATTTGCCGGGTATGACAAGTTTAACAGAGCAGTTAATTTCACTAAGCTTCCAGGAGTAGCTCAAAGCCTCATGAGTAGTGCCATGGGATTGATATCTCCGGAAAACATCCCTGTATTCAATAAAAAATACAACTTCTCGACAAGGTATGAGAAGATGAGAGAAATATGGAAGTATAAATCTCCATCTCACGCCATGAAAGTGATCTCTCAATTCATTACAGAGCAAGAGGCTAGAAAATATCTCACAAAAGACTTTCAAAATAAGAAGACATATTTCGACATTGAATCTGAATTGAATAATGGTAATGACCCTCTGAACAAGCTTCTTGCCATTGATTACAAAACGTTTCTTTTAGATAACAACCTCACCAAAGTAGATAGGGCTACCATGGCAGTGGGCTTGGAAGGCAGAGAGCCTATACTGGATCACCGAATAGTTGAATTCGTAAGTCAGCTCCCTTCAAGTTATAAGATAAAGGATGGCGTCAACAAAAGTATATTGAAAACGATAGTTCATAAATATGTACCCAAAGCTATCATGGATCGTCCTAAAAAGCCATTCCTTGCACCCCTTACGGTTTGGTTTAAAGATGAGTTAAAAGACTATTACCTTGAGTATTTGGATGAGACTAGATTAAAAAATGATGGTATTTTTACTAAAAGTGTAATAGAACTTAGAAATGCGTATCTTTCAGGAAAAGAAATAAACCATCAAAAGCTGTGGAATATCTTGATTTTCCAACTGTGGAAAGAAAAATGGATGTAAAAAGAAACAAATACCTGCTAATTTTACTTAGCGGGTGCCTGTTTTTCTTTTCCCATTCAAGTGGCCAAACTTTAACACCCAAGCAAACAAGTACCATTTCCAATATAAAGTTTTGGGAATATTTACCTACTGATTACCAAGCTCACAGTAGTAAAAGTCCTGTAATATTTTTTCTGCATGGTAAAGGCGAACGTGGTGATGGTTCCGACTCTTCTATGCAGGCAGTTTTAAAACATGGGCCCCTAAAACATATTCAAAATGGAGATTTCGGAAAGTTTAAATCATATGGAAAGAATTACTCTTTTATAGTTCTTGCCCCGCAACTGGATAAACCAAATACTTTTTGGGAGCCAGGATATGTTGACGAATTCATCAATTATGCTCTTTCGGAATATAATATAGATCCGGGAAGAATTTACCTTACAGGCTTAAGTATGGGCGGAAATGGTACCTGGAATTATGCATACAGCAGCTATAACGCGGAAAATAAGCTCGCAGCAATTGCTCCAATCGCAGGCTGGGGCAGTACCAATAAGGTATGTATTGTCAAAGAGCGGAATATCCCTGTTTGGGTCTTTCATGGTGTAGATGATAAAACAGTATCATTTGCCAGAGGCAAGGCCATGTTTGATAAAATTGATTCGTGCAAAAGTGGTTTTGAAAAAGATTATAAATTCACCGCATATAAAAATACAGGTCATAACTCATGGCAAAAAGCTTATGATTTAACCCATAAATGGAATAGCCCCAACATCTACGAATGGTTTTTATCACACCAACTGAACCAGGATCAATCCACTGTACTTTATGAGGGCATTGGTCTCAAGGATAATACTGCAGCATCTTTAGCGAGTGAAAATAACGCGAAACTCAAAGTAGTTTGTACCCTTCCTCAGTCACTAAATGAAATCTCCGGGTTAATTAAAGATAGTAAAGGTGTATTATGGGCACACAATGACAGTTATAATGGGCCATACATTATGCAATTAGATACCTCCGGTACAATAAATCAGTTTAAAAAAGTAATTTTCTCTTCAAATTTTGATTGGGAAGACCTTGCCATAGACCATAAAGACAACATATACATTGGTGACATTGGAAATAACGAAAATAATCGAAAAAAACTTTACATCTACAAATTCTCGGCAAACGATACTTCGAAGCGAGTTAAATCAGAAACCATAAGCTTCAATTATCCAGACCAAAAAAACTTCCCTCCTTCTACTAAGGAAATGAATTATGACTCTGAGGCCATGATTCATTATAACAACTCTCTTTATACCTTCTCAAAAAATCGCGCTAATCCATTTACAGGTGTTGTTAAAATATATAAAATACCCACTACTCCCGGAGACTATGAGGCAGAGTTGATTGACAGCTTGAAGCTTGAGTCCGGATCTATGCATGACAACTGGATAACAGGAGCTGACATCAGCCCTGATGGAAAAACCATAGCACTACTCTCCCATAGAAAAATATGGGTACTTAGTTGTTTTGAAGGAAAGAAATTCTCCGAAGGAAAAATCACAAAAATTATTCTCGACAGTTTTACACAAAAAGAAGCCATTACATTTATTGACAATGAAACCTTATATATAGCTGATGAGAGGTTTAAGAAGATGCTTGGAGGCCATTTATACAAAATCAACATTAAAGACTGGATATCAAAGAATTGCGATTAAGCCCAATTAGTACTAAACAGGTAGAATTCAATTTTAAATTATTTTTTTAATAAATTAATTTCTTTTTTTGTACCTTGTATTGATATAGCTACCGGTATATATCAAATAGTTTTTGGCCCCATGAACACCAAACCTAATTTTCTGCTTTGGGCGATTGTATTTTTACTTTCTCCAACAATTGGTCTGTCTCAGTTTACCCCTAGAATGACTCCAGCAGGAACAGGTTATCTGGAGTATTTACCTCCTGATTATGCCACAAATTCCACAAAAAAATATCCTTTGATGATGTTTTTGCATGGTGCCGGTGAAAAAGGTAGTGGTTCCCCTTCTGACCTTGAAAAAGTAAAGGCACATGGCCCCCCAAAAGAGATTCAAAATGGCCACAATATGTGCTTTACTGTAGATGGAGTGGAAAAATGTTTTATTGTCATTGCACCTCAATTACCAGGGGATAAGCCTTCTTGGGGCGTTTCTCTGATCGATGAAGTTTTTAGATATATACTTAATGGTTCATTAAACTATAGAGTTGATCTTAACCAAATACACCTGACAGGACTAAGCCTGGGTTCAAATGGTGTATACAAATATTCTTACATGTCAGTGAATGACCCTAACAAACTGGCATCCATATCTCCCATAGCAGCATGGGCAGACACTAACAAGGGATGTGTGATCTCTGAAAGGGAAATACCACTCTGGGCATTTCATGGTGATCAAGACAAAACTGTTGGCTACGCCAGTGGGCTTGCCATGTTTAATTCTGTAAAAGACTGTACAACTCCGGTACCTACTGCAGAATTGATATTCACCACCTATGAAGGCATTGGGCATAACTCATGGACCAGAGCATACAATACAGGGCATACATACCACAACCCCAATTTATATGAGTGGATGCTCTCTAAATCTCTATCAGGAAACCCAACAGCGAATGCAGGACCTGATCAATCTATTACACTACCTACGAACAGTATAACCATTAGCGGGTCTGGAAGTGACCCTGATGGCACAATTACATCATATCAATGGAAGCGAATATCAGGTCCATCAGCTAGTTTGGCTAATAATAACACTGCAACGCTCACTGCAAACAACCTACTGGAGGGAATTTACACCTTTAGACTTACAGTAACAGATAATAGCGGAAATACAGCAACTGATGATGTTAACGTTACAGTAAACCCTGCCGCTGTAAACGTGTCCCCTACTGTTAATATTGATGCAGATATAACTTTGATACTACCTACCAGCAGTACCAACATTACAGGTACGGCGAGTGATGCGGATGGTAATATAGTAACCTATGCATGGACTCAACAATCCGGACCATCCACTGCAACAACCACTGGTGCCGCCAGCGCTACCATAACAGTAAGTAACCTAATCGAAGGTACCTATAAATTTCGAATTACAGTTACTGATGATGATGGAGCTACAGCTTTTGATGAAGTTAATGTGATTGTAAACCCTGCAACTATAAACTCTCCTCCTACCGCAAATGCGGGTTCGGATAAAACTATTAATTTACCTACGAACAGTACTACACTTACAGGTAGTGGTAGCGATAGTGATGGATCAATAGTTTCTTATGCATGGGCGCAGCTAAGTGGCCCTACAGTAACTTTAGCTAACCAAAACACAACTACATTAGGTTTATCTGACCTAATCGAAGGAAGCTATGAATTCAAAATAACTATTACTGATGATGATGGGGCTACAGGATCTGATAATGTTTTGGTAACGGTAATTGCAGCTAACCAAAATCCTAACGCCAATGCCGGTGCGGATATTAACCTGACGCTCCCCACCAATGCGACAAACCTTAGTGGAAGCGCAACAGATGCTGATGGTACTGTTACAGCGTACCTATGGCAACAAATAAGTGGCCCTGCGGCATCTACAATGGTCAATGCCAGCACTGCTACAGCCAGTATATCAAATCTTGTAGAAGGCACATACGAGTTTCAACTTACTGTCACAGACGATGATGGTGCAGAAGATACGGATATTGTACAGGTTACAGTAATATCATTACCTCCAAATATTGCTCCTGTTGCCAATGCAGGTTCAGACAAAAATATAACCCTCCCAGTAAATTCTGTTATGTTGAATGGGTCAGGCTCTGATTCTGACGGCACCATTGCCAGTTATTCCTGGACTAAAACTTCTGGCCCCTCTACCTTTTCACTTTCGGGCCAAAACACTGCAACACTAACTGCAAACAACCTGGTGGCAGGAACATATATATTCAGGCTTACAGTAACAGATGATGACGGAGCAACTCATTTCGATGAAGCTACTGTGAGTGTCGCTCCAGAAACAGTTAACCAGTCTCCGGTAGCAGATGCAGGCACAAATATTAGCATCACATTACCAACGAATTCCGTTGTGATAAATGGCTCAGGAACCGACGCGGATGGTACAATAGCCAGCTATGGATGGACTCAAGTATCGGGTCCTTCAACGGCAACATTATCTGGAGAAACAACGGCTGATCTGAGTGCAAACAATCTCATTGAAGGTGTTTATACATTCCAACTTACTGTTACCGATGACCAGGGAGCCTCTGGCTCAGACAATGTAAACGTAACTATCACTGCATTAAACACCCCTCCTGTTGTTAATACCGGGGCGGATGTCAACCTTGTACTTCCTACAGATAACGTAGATATAACTGGTACAGCAACCGATAATGATGGAACGATAGCATCTACTCAATGGACTCAGATAAGTGGTCCGGCAGCCTCATTTACAGTAAGCGGCAATATAATATCAATAACTGGCCTTACGGCAGGAACATACATTTTCAGATTCTCAGCCACTGATAACGATGGTGATTCTGCTCAAGATGATGTAGAAATTGTAGTAACAGCATCTAATGTGCTACCTACTGTAAATGCCGGCCCTGATAAAAATGTAACACTTCCCACGAACAGCATTAACCTTACAGGTACAGCAAGTGATAGCGATGGCTCCATTGTATCATACTCATGGAGTATAATAAGTGGCCCTATAGCCACTTTGGCTAATCAAAATACTACGACAGTAACAGTAAGCGACCTCACCGAAGGGTCATTTACCCTGCGATTTACTGCAACTGATAATGATGGGGGCTCTAAATCTGACCAAGCTATAATAACTGTAAATCCAGCAGCTACAAATCAGGTTCCTACCGCAGAAGCAGGCTCCAACTTATCCATTACACTACCTACTAACTTTGTTACCATTTCTGGAAGCGGGTCTGACACTGATGGTTCCATAGCCTCATATAACTGGACAAAAAAAAGTGGTCCATCAGCAGGAACTTTATCAAATAATACCACTCCTACACTTACTGTTTCAGGTTTGATAGAGGGTACTTACGTATTTACTTTGATGGTAACGGATGATGACGGGGCTACTGACATGGATGATGTTACAGTTACTGTAAACCCGGAAGCTGTAAATCAGTCTCCTACATCAAAAGCAGGTAGTGATATAACATTGGTATTGCCTACAAACAGCACAAACATAGTAGGTGCGGGCAGTGATCCTGATGGTACTATTGTCAGTTATTCCTGGAGTCAGGCAAGCGGACCAACTGCGGCCACCTTATCAGGAGCCTCAAACCCTACAGTAACAGTAAACGATTTAGTCGAAGGTACATATACCTTTAGCTTAACCGTTCAAGATGATGACGGAGCAAGTGATGATGATTATGTCAATGTCATTGTTCAACCTGAAACTGTCAATCAAAAACCTACGGCTAATGCTGGTTTGGATAAAACTTTAGTGCTACCAACCAATACAATTAATATTGTAGGTTCAGGTAGTGATGTAGATGGTTCCATTACAAATTATTTATGGACTAGAATCAGTGGTCCCGCAGCCGATCTGACTAATACGTCCACTCCTACGATGACCGCAAGTAATTTACTGGAGGGGCAATATAAATTTAGACTTACTGTAACTGACGATGACGGTGACACCGGATCCGATGAAGTTATAATAACAGTGCAACCAACTACGGTGAACCAATCCCCACTAGCCAGTGCAGGTGCTGACTTCACCTTGGTATTACCTACCAACTCAGCAATAATCTATGGATCTGGCAGTGACCCTGATGGCACAGTTTTAACCTACAATTGGAGTCAACTCAGCGGACCTTCGGCCACTTTAACCAATCAAAATACGCCACAACTCACCGTAACCGATATGCTGGAGGGCGTCTATATATTTCGCCTTATCGTAACTGATGAAGATGGCGCTCAAGACTCCGATGATGTTCAGATAACCATCCTGCCACTAAATACTAACCTTGCTCCAACAGCTTTTGCCGGAGCGGACCAAGTAATAAAACTCCCCACGAATACTGCCGTACTAAACGGTTCAGGAAATGATGTTGATGGTACCATAGTCTCATATCTGTGGGAAAAGGTTAGTGGTCCCAATGGAACTTCTAGCGACCAGACTCAGGCCACACTTAACCTTTCTGACCTTTTAGAAGGTATTTACATCTTCAGCCTCACGGTAACCGATGACGATGGAGCTCAGGGGGCCGACGAAGTACAAATCAGCATTCTCCCTTCTTCTTTCAATCTGACACCAGTAGCCAACGCAGGAGAAGACCTGTTTCTGGAACTTCCAACAAGCAGCATTGTGATCAATGGATCAGGTCAGGACCCAGACGGTATAATAGACACTTATCACTGGTTTATGGCAAGTGGTTCAAATACACCTAGCCTTTCTGGAGAAAACACTTCAGACCTTTCCATTTCCGGTTTAATAGAGGGTGTCTACATCTTTACGCTTGAAGTAACCGATGATGGAGGACTGGCAGATTCTGATGATGTAAAAGTTGTAGTGACATCGCCTGATGTAAACGAAAATCAACCTCCCTTAGTTGATGCGGGACGGGACCAAATCATTATTCTTCCTGAAAACAACGCACTGCTAACAGGCAAAATGATAACCCCCGGCTTAATTGAATCTTACGCTTGGACGCAAATAGCAGGTGCAACAGCTCAACTAAGTGGAGTGGATTCTGATTCTCTGGTTGTAACCGGACTTGATGAGGGAGACTATACCTTTGAATTAACTATTACCAACAACCAGGGGCTTTCAGGTAGTGACAGGGTTAATATAGAAGTTATTTCTCAATTTACCGACCTCCAATTTCCTATGAAAATGTTTAGCCCCAATCGTGATGGGGAAAATGATACATGGATACTCGATCCTGATTTGAGTAAGTATGAGAATTGCCATCTCTACATTTATAATAGACGAGGTTCTCAGGTGTATGAGTCAATATCATACCAAAACAACTGGGAAGCTCAGCTAAATGGTCAGGAGTTACCAGATGGAGTTTATTTTTACATTTTAAAATGTGATAACAAAACATCGTCATCAGGAAGTATAACAGTAATAAGATAGCAAGAAGTAAACCCAACATGCGAAAAATAACTTCACTAATTGCCTTACTTATACTTGTGACCATGAACGCATTTGGTCAACAAGTACCGTCATATAATCAATTCTTTTTTAACCCGGCGCTATATAATCCATCTTTCATTGGTCAATCAGGTTATACAGAAGCAAACATTAATCACCGTCAACAGTGGGTTGGAATAGAGGGTGCTCCAGTAACTACCAATGTCAATATTCAGACTCCTCTTTCAGAAAGACTTGCCTTCGGTTTAGTATTATATAGCGACAAACTTGGATTAATAACCACCTATGAAACAACCGCTGGGTTTAGTTACAATATCAATCTTGGTCCCACGAGTCGCTTATCTTTTGGACTAACCGCTGGTGTAGGTAGAAACGAGATCGAATTTGTCAACAATGATCCTGCTTATGCCAATGCCTTGGATAGGAGCTTTTATTTTTCCGGACAGTTTGGAGTCAATTTTACTTTGAACAGATTAACGGTAGGTTTTGCTCTACCTCAATTGATGGAATCTCAGTTTGCCCAGGAAAAGAATTTTGAAGAAATAGGGCTTGAAGCAACTAAACTTACTTTTTCATCTGTTTCCTATAAGTTTGATTTAGGGCAAAAACTGACCCTTGAGCCGACCATTTTTTATCAGAGTGACGAAAAGTCGATTGATCAGCTAGGAGGTTTAGCTGCTATTACTTACAATGACCTTTTTTGGGTTGGTGGAGGATACAGAGAAGAACAAGGAGCTAATGGTTTTGCAGGCTTCACTATCAATGAATTTATCAAGGTGGGTTATGCCTATGAATTTGCTCCTGCCGCCATATCATCTGAACTTGGTGATGGCACCCATGAGTTTCAGGTTAGCATAAAACTAGGCAAGAACAAAAGACAAAAAAATAAGACTATAGTAAGCAATGAAGTAATTCCCACAAGAAAAACTGACAATATCGGTAAACGCAGCGAAGTAATAGATAAAGAAGAGGCAGAGGAAACTGCAGGTATTCAACCAATAACCAAAGAAGGACTCATCCATACTGATGAGGCAAATAAAGCTATAAATAACAAGGAAGTGGCACCTGAAGAAAAAGAAGAAGATGTTCCGGTGATCCAAAAGAAATATGTTACCGAACTTGAAGAACGCTTATATGACGAGGATGAGGCGGCAAAAAAAGAGAAAGTCATCAAACCAGGGGAGCTTGCACCAGGTTTCTATGTAATAGTAGGTACATATCAAAGCAAACAAAATGCTGAATCATATGCTGCCCAGGTAAGAGCATCCGGTTACTATGTCTCTGTAGGATTTAACCCGGCAACAAGCCTTAACTATGTTTACATTAAGCATTCTGAGGATTTCGATTCCGCATCAGAAGTAAGGAATCAAATCAGGAAAATATATGAATTTGAATTCCAAGAAGCGTGGATTTTAAACATAAAATAATACATTATTATTCGGTCTTTATTATATCGGAACATACTTAAACAAAATGAAGTTGCCTACCATTTTATTCTGAAATTCAAAACCTAACAAAGGGCAACACAAATTCGACGAATGACAGGAAGTTATTGGTGTAAAAATTTAAGTATTAGAAGAAATTGTTTAATTTTACAATCTATAAAAGTATAAATACTAAAATAGAGCTTTATTAAAAGGGTTTAAAAAGGGTTTTAAATATTACATCCATTTGTGATTTTAATATTTGTCTCATTAGGTTGTCTAAACGGCGTTAAAAATGAAAAGAAATTTCACTACCGTATTTATTCTGCTGCTGGCGACAATAACCTTGTCGGCACAAGTCCCTAAAGATTATTATTATATTGTTCCTGGTACCATGAGCTATCGAATGGATGGTTCGGGTAACCCACAACTCAAGCCAGACACCTTGGTCAGAGGAACTTATTATGGGTCAGACTATGGTGGTGCCATGACAGGTTTTAATTCATCTCAGTATAAAGACTTTACGTTATTTCGTCACCCCACCGACCCAAACTGGATAACCGACCCACATCAAGTAGATTTACTTCCTAAAACCGGAAACGGTGGATATAACCAAGGAAATAATAAATGGTTAATCAATTATAGAATTGCCTACCCCACTGACTTTGACTCCTTAGGCAGCGACTTAAAACCTATGGTAGTCTTTATGCACGGCGCCGGAGAAAGAGCAGATTGCTGGGGAGGAAACTGTTATGGAGAAAACGACCCCAGGATGTGGAACAATGACCATAATCTGCAACATGGAGGACGCCAACACCTAGAAGCCATTAACAGAGACCCTTCAGACACACGGCATTGGCCAGGATTTGTGTTGTTCCCACAAAACAAAAATGGTTACAATCCAGGGCCAGGGCTAGAGACCTATACAGGGCGGGTTATTGCTCTGGTAGAACAACTCATAAAGCACTACCCCATTGACCCAAACAAAATCTATATACATGGACTTTCTGAAGGAGCTCAGGGTACATGGATGCTTATTAACTCAAGACCGGATCTATTTGCAGCAGCAGCTCCGATGTCAGGTCACAGAGACCATGGTGCATTTGACACTAACGTAGTATCTCCGGATACTACGATGATCCACCTGCCGGTATGGCAATTTCAAGGGGGAAGGGATACCAGACCCAAACCTTCTGCTACAGAGCAAAAACTTAATAAAATCAGAAACCTTGGAGGTACGCCAAGGTATACCCTATACCCTACACTGGGGCACGGTGTTTGGAATACAGCCTATGCTGAGCCCGACTTCTTTTCATGGTTTTTACAATATAGCAAATTAACCATCCACGGCTACTATGGAGTTAAATCCGTTTGCGAGGGAGACGAAGTCAATGTTAGGCTTGGTATTTCTAAAGGGTTTGACGAATACGAATGGAGAAAGATAAAGGATGGTGTTATTACTGCAATGCCCCCTTCGCCGGAAAGAGATAATGAAACAATAGCTGATGATTTCGCCAGTTATCAAGTTAGATTTAGAAGAGGAGCTGTATGGACAGCATGGTCAGAGCCTTATATAATTACTAAGAAGCCGCGACCAATGGCACACATATTCGCTGAGGGAAGTACTGCTTTACCCGGTTTAGATGGTAGCACAGAAGTAAACTTATCTACTGATGAACCTGGTATCTATTATGAATGGTATAAAGATGGTGTTTTATATGCTGATGACTCTACATTAAATACCATAACAGTTTCAACTCCTGGAGCTTATTCATTGATTGTAAAAGACGAAGGACTTTGCAGAGGTTTTGAATCCAATAAAATATACGTATCCAATCAACCTTATTCAGGCTCACTACCTGCAGCTCCTGATAACATCTATGCTTCAGCAAGTTCTGCTACCTCAATAAATGTTTATTGGCAGGACAAGTCTGATGATGAACTTGGCTTTGAAGTTTACAGAAGTACAGATGGGGTCAATTTCACCTGGGTAACTACCACTGCCCCCAACAAATTGCTTTATGCCGATACCGCTTTAAATAGTGTTACAACCTACTATTACAAAGTAAGGGCATATAACGCCAATGGTCCCTCTGCCCCAACAGAGATTGCATCAGCAACAACACTCGCTGACAGTCAAAAGCCAACAGCACCTGGCGACTTTAAGTTCGAAAATTTTGCCTATACAGAGCATAGGGTCAATACAACAATTGATAATTTGGCCGATGAATACTTCACTGTTCATACTGATCAGGCAGTGCTTTCCTGGTTGCCTTCAACTGACAATGTTGGAGTTACTGAATATAAAGTTTACTTCCTGGACGGAACTTTAGCAGCCACAACAGCAAATACAACGGCAACAATCACCGGACTGGAAAAAGAAAAAACATACAGTTTTTATGTGGTTGCATATGACAATGCAGGAAATGCTTCAAGTCCCAGTAACGCTGTTTCAGTAACCACTGTTCTTGAAGGACTGTACTTTAACCTTTTTGCGGGAGGCACTTGGGATGAAATTAGGGACTTCTCAGATTGGGCATTGCACGCTAAGGGTGCCCATCCCAACTTCAAAATTTCGGTGCGAGAAGATTATACCGAAGACGATGACTATTTTGCCTTCGACTTCTTTGGTTACATTTACATCAATACACCTGGTACATACACTTTCTATACCGTATCAGATGATGGTAGCCAGTTATGGATTGGAGACGAAGAAATTGTTGATAATGACGGACTTCATGGTAACAGGGAAAGAAGTGGCTCAATTTATTTGACTACCGGAGCTCACCCAATAACTGTCAAGTACTTTGAAAGGTCAGGAGGTAACAACTTACAAGTTTACTACAAAGGGCCTTCTGGTAGCGGAATATACAAACAACAAATTCCAGATATTGCTTTGAAAAGTGGTTTTATGCCAGCGTTGAATCTTCCTAACACGCCAACTAACTTGACGGCTAATGCAAATGCAACAGAATTTAGTATCAATCTGAATTGGGATTATGAATCAACAGATATAGTAGTATTGGGTTCATCAACAGCCAATGGTGCTGAAGTCTCTTCCAGTGATAGCTGGGTCGCAAGACTGGACAGTACTATGACTGCCAACAATGCCAACTACACCTTGACTAATCTTGCCGCCAATGGCTTGAATACCTATAATGTAAGGGAAACAGGAACTAACGGAGAGGGTTTCTTTGCTGACCCGGCTCATAACATAACTGCGGCCCTGGCTCTCAATCCAGATATTATTATTGTCAATCTTCCTTCAAACAATGTTGCTGAAAATATAGATGCAGCAACAACGGTAGTACACTACAATGAACTTCTAAGCTTGGCCTTGGCTCAAGATGTAGAAATTTTCTTCACCACCACTCAGCCTAGGAACTTCAACAATAACTCGAATAAGAGACATCTGTTGGAAACCGAAGCCAATGCTGTAAGAGCTTCTTTGAGTAATAGGGTTATCGATATTTATAATTATCTGACAGATTTTGGTAATGACAATCGAATAAAGGGTCAATTTGATTCAGGGGACGGAATCCACGTAAATGCCCCAGGCCACTATTACATATTCACACAGGTACTACAAAAAGTAGGTCCTTATATACCAAAATTTGAAGTTTATGCCTCAACCGCTGGTTCGGACTTTGAAATAGTGCATACTACAGGTTATGGAGAAACTTCTTATAACCATACAGACTTAGTCCCTAATCTCAATTATGCTTACAAGGTCAAAGCAGTAAACACCTATGGATCATCTGATTTCTCAAACACTGCCAACACAGCAACGCCTTCAGACGTGGTTCCCCCATCTATTCCCCAAAACTTATGGGTCAGAGCCAAAACTGATACCCAGGTCGCGCTGTCATGGGATAATTCAGTGGACAACGTAGGAGTTACTGGGTATATTGTAACTTATGCACTTGCCTCAGAAGCCAGCGGGTCTAGAAAAAACTCTTCTGCACGTACTCAGGCTGAGACGGTTTTCTCAAGCAGCAATGGTGTTACTATTGAAGGACTAACTCCCGAAACTTTGTATACTTTCTCCGTAGCAGCGCAAGATGGTGCTAATAATACGTCAATAGATAGCGATCCTATTACAGTTGAAACGCTTAGTGGCAGTCCACTCCCTGTTGAGTTTACAGATTTCTCTTACTCCATCAGTGGTGGCAATGTAATCTTGAATTGGATTACAGGTAGCGAAATCAATAATGAATATTTCTCAATAGAGAGAGCAAGAAATATTAAAGATTTCTCTGAAATCGGCAGAGTTAATGGCTCTGGTACTACTACAAATGCTTCAAGCTATGAATATACGGATTCCAAACCTTTGAATTTAGCTTATTACCGAATTAAACAGGTTGACTTTGATGGCAATTTTAGTTACTCAAATGTTATTAGAATTACGCTCAAAAACAGTTTTGATGAACTTTCGGTATACCCTAATCCAACTAGTCCCAATAACATTAACATTAAGGGATATGTAGAATCAGAGTCTGACAGGGTAAGCATTAACTTCTACGATGTAATGGGTAAAAGCTCACTGTTAATAGAAACAGATCCTAATAGTTTATTAGAGGGACTATCAATTGACGCCAGAAACAATTTGCACAAAGGAATTTATATTGTAGTTATTTCTGACGGAAATAATAAATCACAGAAACGCGTTATTATTAGATAATATGACAGACCGTTATGATCTGATCATAGTTGGAACCGGCTTTGCCTCGTCTTTTTTCCTAAAATCTTATTTGGAAAAAGCCGGTACCAATAAAAAAGTATTGGTTCTTGAAAGAGGCAAATTCCACCCCTATACTGAAAGATTAGCCTTAAAACGAGGTCAAAAAAGGTTTCAAATAAAAAAAGCAGGTCAGACATACTCCTCTGATGTTGACAAAATTTGGGTCTTTGATCCCAACTTCGGTGGTAGCTCCAATTGTTGGACAGGCTGCACCCCTAGGTTTCTTCCTAATGACTTCAAAATCAAATCACTATATGGTGTAGGTCAGGACTGGCCCATATCCTATGATGATATTGAACCTTATTACAATGAGGTAGAAAACATAATGGCAATTTCAGGGCCTGAACAAACACCATTTCCTAAGAAAGGCCCCTATCCCCTTCCTGCTCATCAGCTCAGCACCGTTGATCGTTTATTACAATCTAAATATGGAGATAAGTACATTAGTCAACCTACGGCAAGAGCCAGTAGAACTGTCGGTGAACGTGGAGCATGTTGTTCCAGTTCTGTTTGTGATCTATGTCCGGTAAACTCCAAGTTCACTATTGAAAATGGACTAGGCTACATCTACGAAGACCCTCGTGTAACAGTTAAATACGAAGCCCAGGTAATAGGTCTCGATACCCAAGAAAACCTGGCAAAATCTGTTCATTATGTTCAGGAAAACACTGAAAAAAAAGCTGATGGGGAAACCATTGTATTAGGAGCTAATGCAGTTTTTAACGCACATATTCTGTTAAACTCAGGAGATTCAAACCTCAATACCGGAACCGGAATATGTGAGCAGGTTGGAGTATTTGCTCGGCTGTATTACAATGACCTTGATAATGTTGGGGGCAGCTCAATCATATCAGCAAATGGATATATGATGTATGATGGTGAGCATAGGAAAAATTATGCAGGCTGTATTATTGAAAGCTTTAATACCCCATTTGTGAGAAATGAAGCCGGAAAATGGAGAAAGCTTTCCATCTTTAAATTCATTTATGAAGACCTCCCTCAACAAGAAAACAAAATAGTACTCTCTGATGATGAAAGAAAGCCGAAAGTTGTTTATAACTCGCATTCCGATTATGCACAAAGAGGTATAGCCCGACTTCCAGAAGACATCAATAAGTATTTTGGATTCTTACCAATTGAAAAAGTGGAAATTGATGATTATAGTCAAAAAACTGAATTCCATGTTTGCTCCACAACAAAGATGGGGCTAACTTCAGATGACAGTGTTATTGACAAAAACATGGTTCATCATAAATATAGAAATGTTCTGGTTTTAGGGAGCAGCTCATATCCTTCGATCACTCCGGCTAACCCTACACTGACTTTATCCGCCCTTTCTTTAAGGGCTGCAGAAAAGTATTTAGCATGACAGGTAAAACTGGAAAAATATCGAGGCGCAAGTTTCTATGGATAGCTTTACTTACCGTTATAGCAGCAGTAATAGGCACTGTTGCCATACTGGATTTTAATACCGTGGTTATCAAAATGCTAAAACATGATCTTGCTCACTTAAAGGTGGACGAAACCAGCTATGAAACCTTTGTAAGAGAAGCAGAGCAAAAACAACATTGGCAAGGTAAATTTTTTGATTGGAAGAAAAGACAATTGGTCCGCTTTAGCTATATGGTAGATGCCATACTCCCAAGCTTCCCCTATAAATACAAGTACTTACAGTACCGTAGTGATATCGTTGGGGATTTTTTACTCTCTACAGATTTCTTTATTAACAAAATGGATCGTGACAAAACAGTAACCTACATCGGTCTGTATAACCCATACTTGCGTCCTTGTTCTAACCCTTTTTCCAATTTATACTATCCGCAGAAGGTATGAATAAAAAAGAAGGCTACCTCAATTACATTCACTTGTTCAGAGGGTTCGCGATTTTAGTTATTGTTGGTATACACTGCCGTATTTCTTTCAGATGGTCCGAAAACTCCCTATTCAAGGATATTTTTATTACGCTATTGGATAATGGCACCGTTCTGTTTGTATTCATTGCAGGTTTCTTGTTTCAGTATCTTCAAAGTAAATTTGAATATTTCTCTTACTTAAAAAGAAAGGCTAAATATGTAATACTCCCTTACATAATAGCTTCTACTCCAGCTATCATTTTAGACTTGTACTCGGATATACCACCCGTTTGGATGCCGGAAAGTATCGTTGATCAGTCAAAAATAATTCATGCTCTTTATATGCTGGCCACAGGAAAACACCTGGGTCCCTTCTGGTTCATACCAATGATTGTCATTTTTTATTTGATATCCCCATTATTGTTAAAGATGGACCGTCCCTTCTTTTACAAGTTTATATTTCCTGCCGTGTTTACAGCAGGTTTGTTTACATATAGATTTGGATTCTTTTCTAATACCATAGACTCGTTCATTCATTACTTACCTGTTTACATCTATGGAATGGGAGCTGCAAGATACCGCAAAGAACTCATTAATCTAAAATCCTCATGGGCGGTACTGCTGGGAGCCATTTATTGTGTAATCGCCTTATTAGAAGTGATAAATATTATAGACATTCCAAAACTCAGCTCTTTTGAGTATTCTCGCACGGCACCTTATTTTGCATTTAACTTTTCTAAGCTAAAAGTTAGCCTCCTTTGTATTATTTTACTTAGAGGCTTTTATGTTCTTAACCGTGACAATGTAATTTTGAAAGCTTTGGGCGATTACAGTTTTGGTATTTACTTTGTTCATCTCTACGTGATCACCGCCTTCGAAATTACAATGAAGCAAATTGAGCCAGATTTTAGACTTGGGCCACTAACCTTCTTAATTTACACTACTCTGGTCACTACACTTTCAATTGTAGCTGTTATAGTTGTTAAAAGAATATTTCCCAAGTATAGCAGATTACTTATAGGCAGCTAGTTAGAATTTTTTGTAAAAAGGGTGAGTTGCTAATTCAAGCATTTCCCTGTCACCTCGGCTATCACCATATACATAGACCTCTAAATAATCATGGGTATCAATCTGCTGGCTGATTCGGGAAACCTTTTCTGGCCCGTAGCAATTTCTACCTCGTATCCTGCCGGTTAGCCTGTCATTTTCTATCTCAAGATTAGTTGCTATCAGGTCTACTCCCTGTTGATCAGCCCATGGTTTTACCCAATTAACTGCTGAAGCGCTAACAATAATGACCAAGTCCCCTTGCTCACGGTGTTTATTAAATTTATCAATCGCCTTTTTCCTAATCATATTAGGCACTACGATTTCAGCAAAGCTCCTACCCTTTTCATTGAACTTATTAAGGTGTTCCCCTTTGAAAAAATACGTTAGTACATATTCTTTAGCCCTCCAGTTTGGAATAATTTTCAACTTGAATAAAACCAGTACCGGTGAAAGCAATAAGAAGCCAAGATAAAACCTTAATGTACCACTATAAAATTTAATAAACTCAATAAAGGTATCTCCAGAGGTTAGGGTACCATCAAAATCAAATAACACTAATCTCCTCAAAGCTTCAATCTTTTGAAAATAGGTTCTGGAATAGATGTAATGATGGTCATGATCAACCTCCAGATACCTAAGACATAGATGGTATTTTTTCTTTTCTTAACAGCCTTGAATATTGCAGTAGCCACCTTTTCAGGTTGTGCTGTAAGAGGGGCCGGCAAATCTAAATGTTCAGTCATTTTGGTATCAACGAATCCAGGTTTAACCGTCAAAACATGTACGTTGCATTTAAATAGCCTGTTCCTTAGCCCTGCTAAGTATACTGTAAAACCCGCTTTAGCACTTCCATAAAAATAGTTACTCTGTCTGCCCCTATCCCCTGCGACCGAACTAATTCCAACAATAGTACCGGCAGATTTCTCTTCATAACTATTAGCAATCAGGTTTAGTATGGAAACAGCACCCTTATAGTTTGTATCCAATATATTCTGGCACACATTCCACTCCCTCTCAGCTTTCTCCTGATCACCCAGGTAGCCAAATATGCACACGGTAATATCAGGAACACCAGGAAGATCACTATAAAATTTTTGATGCGAAGCATAATCAAGTGCCTCAAACTTATAGTATTCTACATTTGCCTCGTGTCTTATTTTCAAGTCTGATGCAATGTCCTGCATATGACTCGTATTTCTTCCAGCTAGCCATACGGTATATCCTTCTTTTGCATATTTATCAGCCAGTGCCTGGCCTATATCTGAGGTTGCCCCAAGTAATAAAACTGTTCTCATTTAGTTATTGAAAGTCTGTCTGAAAGCACTGATTTAAACTCAGCGTTTGGATTATATTTATTCACAATTTGCATAAATTCCTCAAGTCTGGGATACGATTTATGAAAAAAGTCCTTATTCATTCTGGCATCTTTGGTCAGGTAGATACGTCCTCCGCAATCTTCTACAATTTTATCCAGTTCGTCGAGGAATTCAAGAAGACTATCGGTTATTGGAAAGTCCAATGCAAGTGTGTATCCTTCTTCAGGGAATGAGATAAGATCATTTTGAGCCCCGAACACTTTAAGGACTGATAAGAACGAACCTTGCTTCTTTTCAGCAATTCTATTCATTATTACTTTCAGTCCATCTATCTGATCAAGGGGCAGAACAAATTGATATTGTAAAAAACCTGGTTTACCATACATTCTATTCCAGTTCCTTATGTTATCCAACGGATAGAAAAAACCATCGTAGTGCACGATATTTTCTTGAAGTTTCTTTAGATTCTTATGGTAATAAGCAAAATTAAAAAGCTTTATGCTATACTTATTCAAGACGAAAGATGGGAAGTTAAACGGAATATTCAGACCTGCTTCTGAATGTACTTTTAAAGGAGCTTTAGTCTTACTCCCTTTAAGTTCGTCAAGCTCACTATGTTCCCCCAACATTAAAATACTCCTGCCAAACTTCTTTCCTCGAGCAAGACAATCCACCCAGGCAACGGAATATGTGTACTCTTTGTACTTCTCAAACAGTACTATCAATTCATCCAGATTTGAAGCTTTAATTTGCTTTTGTGTTATATACGAGGTAGAAATTTTTTTAAGCTGAAACCTAACGGAAAGGATAACTCCTGTCAGCCCCATGCCCCCACATGTAGCCTCAAACAGATCACTGTTTTCAGTGCGGGAGCATTCATATATTTTACCATCACCACATAGCACCTTTATGTTTAAGGTATGCCTGGAAAATGATCCCTCTTTATGGTGGTTTTTTCCGTGGATATCAGACGCAACAGCTCCCCCCAGCGAAACAAACTTAGTTCCAGGCGTTACAGGCAAAAACCAACCTTTAGGAACTGCAAGCTGTAGCACTTCATCTAGTGTAAAGCCAGCCTGACATTCTATGACTCCGCTCTGGACATCAAAAAAGGTAACCTTATTATATTTAAGGGTTGACAGTACATTTTGTCCCAAGGAAGCATCGCCATAACACCTTCCCATACCTCTGGCTATCCAGTGCTTCTCCTCTATACACAGTTTTTCAACCATGCCAGTTGTATCGAATGACCTTACATTGCTGATTAATTCCGGATAATTTCCCCAGTTTGTTAATTTTCTCTCCGCCACTTACTTAGACATTTAAAACATATATGATCAGGTAAAAGCTCAACAACCACCCTAGCAAGGTAAAATGAATGAACCGATCTTTATATAATATACTAGTAGGAAAACCACTATTATTTTCCACCATTGTAATCTGAATGTAGCGCATCACCCCTGCTATTACAAATATACTGGTAAGGTACAAATCATCCGTATTAAACTGCTGCTGAATGTCATCAGAAACCGTATAGATTATATATGCTGTAATCAAAATAGCAGAAAGCATGGTAAGTATCGAATGGATATAATCAAGGTTATAATGCTGGCTTGATGCTCTTAGTACTTTTCCAGAGTTCTTAAACTCAACAAGGTCATCTCTCCTTTTAGCAAGAACGATAAACAATGACAAAAGGAATGTCATAATAATCAACCAATGGGATAATGAAACATCTGCCACTACGCCACCTGCTATAACTCTAAGGACAAAGCCAATAGAAACCATCATGAGATCAAGAATAGATATCTTCTTTAAGCCCATGCTATATGCTACATTAATTAGCATATAGGCCATGATGATGATAAAGAAATTAATATCAATAAGGAAACTTAACAAAAGACTAAAGATCAGAAAAGAAGTATAGAGTATATACGCAGTCACCATGGATACTGCTCCCGAAGCCAGGGGACGCTTCGATTTTTCCGGATGAATCCTGTCGAGATCAACATCCTTTATGTCATTTAAAATATAAACAGCACTTGCGCACATGCTATAAATGGCAAAGCCACTCAGAACCATTAAAAGTTTATCAACATCAAATATCTCTCCTGCAAAGAAAATTGGAATGAATAAGAAAACATTCTTAACCCACTGTTTGACACGAATTAGCTGTATTATATCGCCAACCTTTCCCATTAATTATTCATTATTAATTTATATGTAGTGAATTGTTCATTGTCTCTGCCCCATACCAACTCCGACCTATATTCCCGATCCTTATAGATATTAAATAACTGCTCTATGTCAAACTGCGACCTGTAAAGAATAGCACGAGGCGGGTGAAA
This sequence comes from Fulvivirga marina, assembly GCF_016775155.1. Classification (GTDB taxonomy): domain Bacteria; phylum Bacteroidota; class Bacteroidia; order Cytophagales; family Cyclobacteriaceae; genus Fulvivirga; species Fulvivirga marina. The sequence goes on from NZ_JAEUGD010000066.1 coordinate 119,441, forward strand.
TATATTTTCCGAAAGATATACCTTTCCTCCATTTAACTTGCCCGCATTTTGTAATAATTTAATTGCAGTTTTCTGTTCTTCTTCCAAATTTATGACCTTAGCATCTGTATGATACCGCATATACCGGATAAACGACACAGGTCCATAAGAAATAACATAATCCTTTTCTGTGGCATTAGAAATTAACCACTTAGATTTCTGATAATAATAATCGTAGTGGATATCCTTTAATAAATTCATTCCCCCAAGAAAATTATTTATAAAAACCAGGGTAAGAAAACCATAGATAACCCAATATTGGTTTCTTTTTAGTGGTTCGATCAATAACGCTCCAAACAGAATTATAATAGGTACTTGAAGCATTAGCCATGGCTCATTTGAAGTAGGGTCCATTAACATCAAAAAACCACCATATAGTAAAACCCATAAAACTAAAACCAAAAGCATCCTGAACCTTGATACAGAAAAGTTTTTTCTCTTTCGAATTGCGTTACCAACAAACCAGCAAAAAATTACTATGGTTGCCACCAAAACCAGTAGTAAAAAATATTTGAGTTCTCCTACCTGTTGAGCCAGAAAAACTTCTTCTTCTATCACTTTATGAGGGAACCCGTTAACGATAAATGTAGTAGCTTCATCAAAACTAAACACCCATAACACAGACATGATGTTGGAGGCTATCACTAACGTTGACGCCATAGGATTACCAATAGGATGGTTAGTACCACCAAACAGATAACCAATAAACGATTCACCTGGGGAGAGTTGTACATGCACAATATAAAAGCCGCCCACAATAATAATGGCACTGAGACTGTAGTAAATTACTAAATGACCTATTTTTCTGTAGTATAGAAACAAAAGCGGAAATACTACAAAGAGTGGGATAAAATTAGGCTTATACAAAAGTGTAGTGAAAGCAGCCAGAGCACTTAATAAAAATACATGGCCAAACTTTCTTGTATGTTTATACTTTAAGAAAAGTCTCAATGTCAGCAAAATAAAGAACATTGACATGACATAGACTTCTGCTTCTACGGAATAACGCCAATACTCATATGAAATAGTAACAAAAACTGTAATCGCAAATGCAGTTTTCTTTTGAAACTTGAGATAGTTACATAATGTATCATAAAGCAAGATCAGCATCATTCCTGAAAAGACAATGCTTATCACACACATGAAATCGTATGCATCCAAAGTCAACCCTAAAGACGAGAATGTATTATAGAATAACTTTACAATAGGTAAGAACAGAAAGAACCTAGGATTAAACAGCTCTAAATATTCGCTATCACGTATATCGGTGGCATACCAATAACCATCATCCACCTCGGTCCTATTTGCAGGGAAAAATGCTATAAAAAACACCTCCAGCAAAAGAAAAGAAGTCAAATAAATTATAAATTTATTTGTTGGCTTTGCTAGCTTCAAAAGTCTTACTTTTATTATTTTGCCGCAAGTTATCAATTAATTTTTTTATAAAAAATATCCAAATGTTTAAACACCCGTATTTAAAAAACAGGGAGTTAAATATCCTCGAAATATTAGTAGCACTAATATTTTGCTGTATCCCTCTTTTCATCACATTTCCCTATAAGATAAACCTTTATCTTGCATGGGATGGGGCTTACAGGATGTATTCAGGTCAGTTCCCTTATCGTGATTTCGGCATGCCTCTTGGATATGGGTTTTGGATAATACCTTCCTTATTTTTCAAAATTTTTGGTCCTTTCATGTCATCCCTAATAAAAGCACAGGTACTTCTCAACGCCATATCGATCGCAGCCGTTGTTTCGATAATGAAAACCTTTAAAGTGTCTACTCCTATCAGGATATTAGGCATTATTTTCTTTTGTCTATCATACGTGTTTGTGAATTTTTGGCCTTGGTACAACCACACTGTATTTGTTTATGAATTGGTAGGCCTAGCCTTTTTAGTGAGAGGCATTTTCTTAAAAGGTAAGTACTCATGGCTCAACTTGGTAATTGCCGGTATTTTCATTTTCTTTTCTTTATTTACTAAACAAGACATTGGCGGCCTGGGTTTGATTATTTCCCTAACGCTACTTGTCATTAACAATTTAGTAGAGAAGGAGTTTAAAACAACTTTATTTTTTTTGCTTTCGTTTATAGCAACCTCCGTTTTAGTTATTGCTCCTCTACTTTCATACGAATTTAGCTATTGGTTTAATTATGGACAACTTCCTCACACATCGAGAATTGCTTTGTTCGATTACCTTGACGACACCTTCAATGAGGGGGCTCTTATTTTAAGGGTTTACCTGGCCGCTATTATAATAGCACTGCTTTACAAACTCAACAAAGGAGGGGTTAAGTCTATGATTGCAGATAAAAGGCAATTGTTTTTTACATTATTCACCCTTGCCCTTATCCTTCAGGTTTTATTGGCACAGGTAACCACCTATATCCCGGCCAATGCCCATTATTACTACCACAGCTTCTTCTTTGTTTTTATTGTATCTCAGATCCCACAAATTGAGTTTAGAAAGCCCTGGGTATTTGGTGTGCTTTTAGTTCTGATTATTTTTCTATGGTCTCATGACTATTGGAGGTATGGTAAGCGTATCATGCAAAAAGTGTTTGGGATCGAGCAGGAGGTCAATTACAACTATGTAAGTAAAAGAACATGGAAGCTTAAAGAATTCGAAGGCCCTAGCACGGACAGATCAGATTGGCAACCCACTCCGTTTAGATCATTAGATAATGTATATCTCCCCAAAGAAACTATTGAAGGCATTAAAAGGCTTAAAAGTAAATGGACAGGTAAAGAAGACCTGAATGTACTCAACATGTCAGAGTTGACTCAACTCGCCTATGAAATCGGCTATATACCTCAGGCAGGATCGAATCAACCGCTTTGGTTTCATCGCAATGTGGCATTCTTTCAAAGAGAAGTTGATATGATATGTGATAAAATAGTAAGTAAGGAATACGACCTTGTCCTATTTGAGGTGATCCCTATGCTTAATAGATTCTATCCACCATCTGTGCGCGAATGCCTTCAGCAATATTATAAATTGGATGATAAGTTTTTGGCCCCACGGATACCTGAAAATGCTTATATCGAAGCATATGTAAAACCTCAATAGGCTGCGTGTTCTAACAATGCACCATTTGATCCTTCCTAAAATAAGTTGATGTTTTTGGTACAAAAAAGATGTTTTACAATAAGTCAATTTTGTATCAACTTATTTTAGGAAGGGTCACTGATAATAAAAAAGCCGGTTTGCCTTTGCAAACCGGCTTTTAAAAGTGAAATAATATTTACTGAACATCTTCCAGCCTCATTCCTATCATCTCCTCAATAGCTATTTTAGATATATTGAAATCACCCTGAGCATTTATTTGCTTAACCCTTTGATTGTTATATCTATCCTGTTGGATATTATACGCATTCAGAGTAATTTCACCGTTTTTAAACTGTTGTTCGGCCAGTGAAAGTGAAGCATAAAGATCTTCCACTATTTCCGTTTGTATTTTTAGCAATTCACGGTTCATCAAGTAGGTCTGATAGCGGGTAAGTACCTCAGCTCTAATAGCCAGTTTTTGTAAATTAGTATTAGACTTAGATATTAACACCTCCTGTTTTTTCTTTTTTACCTCCAGAGGAATATCAACAAAATAGCTCAGTCTGATCATCCCTGTAACATTATACTTAGGATAAAATTGTGCTCGATCACCCACATCAGCATTATCGTTTATGGTAAATTCGTTTAAGTTACCTTGTACTCTCCAATCATCCAGCCAGCTCCAACGCGCCTGTTTAACTTCAATATTAGATATATTGGCCTGATAATCAAGTATCTTATTTGCTGGATTGTTTTGCCAGGCTAATCTTACAAGTTTTTCTTCAAAACTGATATCCGTAACGTTGTTGGGTAGAATAATAGCATTGTAATCAACGTTCTGAGCCTTTACCAACAAAGGCAGCAATACTATTGTTAGGATGATTAACTTTCTCATTTCGATTGATTAGTTTTTTGAACTAAATAAATATCAAATTGCTTCATTTTATACATTAAAACAAAAATACCATAAAGTATCAAGTTAAGTGGGAATTGTTCAATATTTTCTTTTGCATAAAGTGCTATGGTCAAAGCGAAAAAGGAAACGATATATGCGGTATAATATGCCTTTATAATCGGATCCCTGGAATTGTAGTAATTAGTAATACCCACAGCCAGTATTACAGAGTACATGATAAGTTCAAAAAGCAGCCCTATCCAACCTACTTCCAATAATGTTTTCATAAATCCACTATCAGGAGGAAAACCTGCCAACGGATGACTTGGGGAGAACCTCTCTCCATAAACCCCACTGGTAGTTAACCCTCCGCCAATAGGGTGTGCATGGATATAAGGCTGTATACGCGCTCGGTTATAGTCTCTCAAATTCATAGAGGCATCCTCCGTAGGGTTGAAAGCGGAACGGAACCTGACTATTGGCTTGCTATAAAACGGCCCGAAATAAACAATGAGAAAAAGAACGACGCTCACGCAGGCAAATACCAAAGTTTTTACTTTGGTTATATTAAGTAAGACATATAGTATTACAGCCACTGGGACCATCACATATGCAGTCCGCGTGCCTGAAAAGAACATTGCCAGAAGCATAAACGCACCAGCAACCGCAAAATATATCCTCTTACCCCATTTAAAAGGCCCCAGTGCTAGCATAAAAGCTACTATACTACAAAAGCTCATAAACAAGCCAAAAATAGCAGGATCGGATAAAAATGACCATTTTCTCCATTTACCCTGAATAAACAGGAGGTTGATTCGCTCATCAGTAGCAGTTGCCCATTTATGATCGTACCCAGGTAAGCCAACAAATTCCTGATAAATGCCATAGAGGGCCACAAAAAGGCCCAGTGAAATAAAAAAAGTAGCAAATACATGAACGGCTTTAAGGCTATTAAACACCCGTTGAGCTACAATAAATACTATAACCACCCTCAATATATTTCTGAGTCCAAATAACCATCCTGCCGGTGTGCCTGCCGGATTAAATGCCTGAAGCAACAAATAACCTGTCCATGCAAACAGAACTATTGATACGGGATTTTTAAGAGAAAAATCTTTTCCTTTACGTGGATCGCTTGAAAATATCTGTTCGAGAAGTATCCAAGAAAACATCAATGTAAAAAGTAGATCTATTCCAACACCAAAAGGGATATTGGCTGAAGTCAGGCGACTAATAAATGACATGAAAGTCGAAAACCCCATAATCATCAAAAAGCCAAATCTGTTATTGGCAATGCTATATAGAGCTACAGGAACACCAATGATGCCTGCTAAAACAATGACACCACCCTTGATCCCCATAAATGCTATAGCAAAAGCAGATAAAACACATAGACCGGTAAGTACTATAAACCCAAAAACGTTATTGAACTTTTCTACTACAATACGGTCAAACAGCCACTGCTTCATCTGTATAAACTAATTTTCAATTGACTAGTAATCGACAAATGCCTTTGGTTGGTTATTAAAAAAACATCAGCTTAATATAGATAAAAAGATAAACTACTACTATGAAAGATATTACGATACCCTTATAAATAACTGTACTTACCTTTTTCTCCGCGTCCCTTCCCTCTTCTTCCTCACCCATTTTTTAAACTTTTATTACGAATCGCCTTCATTACTATTTGCCAGCCTTGCTGTATTGCCTGAATACTTAATTTAAATATATTTAAAGTTCTCACATCGATCTGCTTATATAAAATATATTGAATAAAAGCAGCTCCTAGTGCATAGGTTAGAATAGTTCCATACGCAGCTCCCATAATGCCGAAATACTTAATAGAGAGCCACGTGATAAGAATCCCTACTGCAGAACTAATAATGATAAAATAGAAATTTATATGTGCTTTTCCAATTGCATTCAAGGTTACTCCAAACTGGCGTTGGAAGGGTTCGAAAATTCCATATAATACCATAACCTGTAAAACAGGTACTGCCTCAGGGTATTTTGGACCTGCAATGATTAAAACAATAGGTTCTGCAAGGAAAAATATGAATACCACACAAGGTATTATAGCTACCATGATAATGGCTACTGATCGTTCATAAAGGTGCTTAGCTGCAGACACACCCTCTTTCTTCACCCTGTTGATCATTTCAGGATAAAACACTGATGCAATGGCTGCAAGGGGAATTTCAAATAAGTTGGTGACTTTAACAGCTGGCGAGAATATGGCTACAGATGCAGGGCCTATCATTCCTCCCAAAAACCACTCCTTGGTGTTTTTATTGAGCATAGTACTTATGTTAGTCCCAAGGGTAAATTTGCCATAGTGAAAAAGCCTGCTTATCCAAACCTTTTCGAACCCAAAAGTAAACATACTCTCCTTTCTCGCAAACCAATAAGCTAGCAAGGAACTTATTACGTAACCAAAACTAAAAAACAAAGCTAGTTCAAACATCGTCAGCTCATAACCTGTAACAAATGCATAAAGTATGAATACCAATAGCACCAGCTTTTGAAAAAAGGTACTAACCACCGTACCCCCGAACCTTAGATTGGCTTGTTGTAAAAAGGTAAAATGGGCAAATAAAGTAAACCCAAATACAGATATGATACTAATCAACAGCATCCCCTTCAATGCAGGTGCCTCAAAAAAGTAGTTTACTGTATAAGCCAGACCTATAAATACAATTGAAATAATGAAGGCAGCAAGAAGGTTCAGGACTAATGAAGCACTAATAATATCCTTATGATTCTCTTCATCTTCAGAATTCAGGTATCGTAAAAGAGGATTATATATGAATGCATTTCTAATGGATTCTGAAAGCCCGGTTATTGACAAAAATATAACCCAAACACCAAAGTCATTCGGACTTAATATCCTTATTAGAAAAAAGAAGTTTAATAACCCGAATAGTGTTATAGAAATACGATTAAGCAACGTAAGGGAACCTGACTTGAACCAATACGACTTTGTAAGCTTATTTAACATGCCAATTACCAGTCATTATTTTTGGCAAAACCAAGCTTAACAAGATTATCACCCGCCGCCTTTTTAAATATATCCTTTTTGCTCTTATCCCAGGTAAGCCACTTTTGTGTTGGTTTGAATTTTTCATCTTTTTCTACAGGCTTCCAGTGTACTTCTCCCTGTTCACCCTTATAACTAGATGAACCTAAAACAGGGATTTCATCTAACTCATCCCAAGGATACTTGTCAACATCTACATTCAGGAATTTCAAGATTCTGGGCAGCTCTTCCCTTGCGTTATCGTTCAAGTGGTCATATCGGGTGGTAATAACCCTGTCTCCATACCCAGCTCTTTCGGCCATATTAACAAATTCTGTAATTGTATCAACTCTCTTTGACCATCGATCACACATTTTCCTGAATGCCCCTTTACCACCCCACGACTTTGAAAAAGACTCGATAGTATCACGACCATCTCTATAAAGGATTACCACCTTGCACTGAGGAAAAAGGTGAAAGAAATTATCAAGGTGACCAGCATCGGGTGTTTTAAACAGTATTGTGCTTCCTGTTTTTGTAAAACGGGCAAAGTATTGAAGAATACCATTGCCCATAGCGCCCATAAGGGCACGAGCATGTTCCTGAAGCACTGACTCACCCCCATCAACCCACTTATTCCATGTACTCACTGTCTTGTACGCATACTGTTTTAAATGCTCTGAGTATGTATAAAGACACTGCTCATCAGGTAGATCAGCTCCTGATGGAAATTCCAATTCCGGATGTTTGTCGAGCATATGACTAAGAAAATTAGTTCCGCTACGTTGAGTTGGAGAAACTATATAAGCCGTTTTAACCTCAACGACAGGTTGGGCTACGGCAGGAGTAAAATTAGCCCAGTCCATGTTAAATGGAGTATCCGGATATAGTGGATATGGGCTATCCAAGTCTCTAAACAAATAGTTGGCCCTTATATCATTATATACCTTGCTACCAAATAGTCTCTTAGCAGTTGCCGACAACGATTTGATCATATTATTGCGTCTTATAACTATAATTTAAACCACAAAGCTAATGCTTTGATTTACTTATTCTAATAATATTAAAATTATTAGATTCAAGGTTCGAGAATAATCAGGCGGGGAAACTCTGTTACTTTAATGTTTATGCTCTTATTTGGGTCCAAACAGTTGGGTTTAAACTCATTATCAAAATGTTCCAGAACAAACTCAGAGACGGAGCTGTAATTTCTCTTTAATGGCAGGTTTACCTTCGTAGTGCTATTATTATTGGTTCCCATCCAATACATGAATGCTACTTTATCTCCGCTATTAAGCTTCATAACACTCAAAGGACCTTTAAAATAAGCGTATTCCAATTTATATCCGGTCAGTTTATTCCCTAAAAAATTAACAACATACCAAGCCAAATCCTTGTCTCCATTTTTTCTGATAAGTCCGGATGTACTAAACTTCCTTCGAAACCCCCATGCTTCAATCGCAACAGGGTCTTTCAGGGTGAATAGGAAAGTCTTATCATAACCCGCGCCATACATGGACATCAGTAACCGGGTAATATGCTTAGCCTGAGCAAAAGTACTGATCTCATGCGAATCCATGCTATCTATGTTGGTGGTGGGCGTACCTATAGGGCTCACATCACCCACTACCTTATCATACCCTGTTTCAGTCAAGTATATGGGGCTGGAATACTTGGACCTAAGCACCTCAACAAAATCTTTTGACCTGGATATCATCTCCGTATTCTCTACAATATCACTGGCTTCTGCTCCTGATTGGCTACCATTTTTAAATGGATAAGCATGTGCAGTCAGAATTAGGTTTTCCTCAGGCACAACCTTCTTTCCGTGCTTTTTTGCATCATACCGGAGTATTTTCAATTCCTCCAATACGCTAAGTACATAGTCAGATTTAATATCTATAGGACTCGGAAAAGCTATTTGCATAGTTGGGTCAGCCATAAGTATACCATGACCTTCTCCCATTTTCCCCATATGCCCATCAATGGCCGCCGATAAAAATGCCGCCATAATCTTTGGTGTAGCTCTCTCTCTTTCACTAAACCAGTCCTTGTCCATTTCATTTCCTGGCTCAATGGCAAAAACAAGATCAAGCCCTGCTTTGATTTCATTATTAGAAGCTAATTTCAACAATTTAGGGTCAATAGTCCCTCCCTCACTTATCAACTTATTTTTACCATACCTGGCCGTAAACTGATATAAAAATGACGCGTAAGCCTTATAGTCCATAGGGTTTTCAGGATTCCCCCCCTCATCCCAGGGTATTTGCCATACGTTGATCATGCTATCTTTGGGGACATTAGTATACAGCAGATTTCTAGCTAAAACAGGAATGGACTGTAGCCCACTTGCCTTCATTGTTTGAAGAAACTCGTCAAAATTAAAGCCTCCCGCTCCCTTGGCTGGGTTAAACCCTATCTTATCATTCGGGTATGCATCATGAGGAATACTACGATCAACCAAACAACTCTTTCCCTTCCACTCTTTAACTATTTCTTCCCCAGTGAATACATGACTATCCATACCAAATAGGCGATGGTATCTGGCAACCTGATATTGATCTTTAATTTTAGCTATATCTTGCTCTCTTACTGAATTGATGCCTAAAAAAGTATCGAATGCATTTTTTTGTGACGAAGTACTATTATTTATAATAATTTCCTCGTCCTTTGTAGTCTGGTGTGATTTATCAAAATTAAGCCCCAGCAATACTGTTGACCCCGCTAGTAGTAATGTACCTATATACTTGAATTTCATTATCTTATAAAACTTGTCACTCAGTATTTGGTTTAATTATGAGTATAACAACAGTAAGAATAACTAGTTTTGAATAAAATCAACCATTAGTGGAAAAACTACCTAACTTTTTAATTATTGGTGCTGGAAAGTCCGGCACAACCTCGCTTGATAATTATTTAAAACAGCACCCTGATGTCTTTATGAGCCCGGTTAAGGAACCGGATTTTTTCGCCTATGACAGAATTGATATTTCAACGCTGGATAAGGATGCATTAGCACATTACCACACATCTATTACAAAAATAGAAGATTATTTACCATTATTCAAAGCTGCCGAAGCAAATCAGATGATTGGTGAAACTTCCAACACCTATCTTGTCATTGAAGGAACGGCAGAGACGATTAAAGATTATATTCCTGATGTTAAATTGATTGCTATTCTAAGGCAACCCACGGAGCGACTATACTCACGATACCTTCACCTGGCACGTGAAAATGAACTTCCTTCTCCAAATTTTGAAGATGTACTCGATAAAAATTCCATCTGGTGGGTAAGAAATGACTTGGTAAAGGAAGGCTTCTATTACAAGAACCTATCCAGGTATTTTAATATATTCCCTAAGGAAAATATAAGGGTATACCTAAATGAAGACCTCAAAAAAGATTCTGACGCCTTAATGAAAGACCTTTTTGAGTTCATCGGAGTCAAACCCCTGGAATCTATCAATGATTCTGTGAAGTACAACAAATCCGGTTTTATCAAAAACAAGTTTTATGACCGAACACTGGGACATAACAGCGTCATTAAGCAAGCTGTAAAAAAAATTACCCCAGCACCTTTTTACAATAAAGTAAAGGACAATATCTGGTTACAAAAAATGGTTAACAACCTTAAAAACCGGAACCTGGAACAACCCAAGCTGGACCAGGAGTTGCATAAAAAAATAACCACTGAAATATATTCTGATGACATTCGTAAGCTTCAACAACTTATTGGTCGCGATCTAAGCCACTGGCTTTAACAGAATACTGCATAGAAGAATGTAAAAAAAATTATGATGAAGCTGTTACACTCTTCTCATCCATCACTCGCTCCATTACTTCATAAATATTTTCAACATTATTCTCCCAGGTGTGGGATTTAGCAAAAGCAATCCTATTCTGAGCAACCTGTTCGTTGTCCTCTGCTATGGCTTTGGCCACAAGCTCAGCGAAGTTATCTACACTCCTACTTAGATAAACATACTTTTCAAAGTAAGTCATGGCTTCTGTAAACGTAGCTACAACAGGTTTACCCATAGCAAGGTACTCATCAACCTTACGCGGATAATTACCAATAGTAAGATCATTAACCGCCTGGGGGTTTATGGCTACATCAAATGCACCAATATATTCGGGTAGCTCATGAGACTGTTTATTTCCTAGAAAATAAACATTATCCATATCATGAAGCTTTGACTGCTTAAAATCATCATCTTCTGGACCTACAAGTACCAGACTACCTTCTTTCATGGAACTTGCCAAATGTTCCATCAGTGGAATATCCAACCTCATACTGGTCAGAAAGCCCAGATACCCTACAACCGGCCCCGGTATGTTCTTGATATCTTCCGGTTTACCCGATATTTTATCTCTGTCAAACAGTGAAAGGTCACACCCTTGCCCAACCATATATGAACGGTCATTGTATTTCTTAAGATAGTTGGCAAGGTAGTCCGAATTCCCTACTACAGCATCATACTTAGTCGCCAGCACGGGCTCCATTTCCAGGCCATGCTTGGCAAAATAGTCCTGAGAAACCAAATTATCACGGATATAATAGATGGAAAGGTCAGGCAATAACATTTCAACAGAGTAAAACCCAAGAAACATCAGACTATCGTTAAACAGGATAATATCCTTAAAAGACAGCTTATCCAGGATCTGCTTTATTTCTTCATAAAAGATTCTGTTATTGCGTTTATTCAAAAGTGTATAGAACGGCGACTTTGGCACCCAGTTAATGCTCTCTATCATTTTAGAAGGGTATAGTGTCCATAGGCTATCAGACACCTGAACCAACCCTTCCTGTTTGCCTTTTATTACTTCCTGTCTTTTTTTTACTTGGTCAGTATGCTTATCCCGAATACTGCTTATCCTGTTAAGTGGTTCATTGACATACAGTACCCTATTGTTTTTAGCAAACTCTTCTGCAAGGTTCTTACAATTACTGCCTATCGATATATCCCATGGTTGAATGCCTATTACGACAATATCTCTACCTTTGATCATTCGGTGGATAGTGTTTTTAGATTTTAAGATTTTCGTTCTCCACTTTGTTGAGCACTGCTCCCATTAAGCGCCCGTTCAACGATTTCAGGTAGCTTATGGATTCCTTATCCTGTTGCTTTATGGTTGACTCAGCAGAAAACACAGGCAATACGATATCAACATATTCAACCAATTCTTTTGTGTCAGGGAAATCATTAAGTGCAGCACCTTCCATTAAAATATAATCGTAATTCTGCTGGAAGGTCTTAATCATCTTCTTAAAGTCCCTTCCCGCCAAAATCTCCATCGGTGAGTTGGTCGACGGGTTACTACCAATAATATCTATATTCCTATGACCTGTAGGATGAATGATCTTCCTGGTAAAATCCTGATCTTCCTGCTCTTCATCATCTACCGGGATTTCTTCATGATTAGGAGCATTGATCAAATAGTTCTTTCTGCGCTTCTCTCCTTCCTCCAACATTTTGTGAAAGTTAGGTTTTACAAGCAACTGCTTTGTGAGCCCATTATTTTTAAAGTTAGTATCAATGATGAGTATTTTCTTCTTAATGAGACTCAGTGAGTATGCCAGGCAAAGAATAAAAAATGTTTTCCCCTCACCAATTTTGGTACTAGTCACCAATACGGAATGTGCTCCGGAACCTTCTAGTTCAAACCTGATCTTTCTAAGCAACTGCTTAAAAACCACCAGGTCAGGGTGATGATTATTTTCGCTGAAGATATCTGTCAACTTCAGATTCTTGGTTGTAATTCTATTTACAGTACCTGCTAACTGCAGTTTAGTAACCTTCCTGAAATTGTCACTCGTCTTAATTCTAAAATCTACAAACTCCATGAGTACAATGAAAACCACGCACAAAGCAAACCCACTAAACCCCGCCAAAGCGGTGATGATCAAAGTATGTGAGGATTCTGGCTCAAGTGCCGGCTGTCCTTCTTTAACAATTCGTATAGAGCTTCCTAAAACCAAAGAGCGGTTTTTATATTCGTTATACTTATCCAGTGCCTGATTATATTCTTTTGTGGCTAATTCCACTTCCTTAGTAAGCCCCTCAAGGGTAGACTCTTTGGTATTGTGTGAAGATATTTGCGACCTAAGCCTTGCTAAAGTATTATTTATACTTGCCAGGTTAGATTCAGAGATGTTAAGCTGCAGCTCGTAACTATCCAATTCTTCCTGAAGGGCAGCTTCATCCAGCAATGTTGCTTCGGTGCCTAGTTTAGTCATTTCGGTCTGCATCTCATCTCTCAGTTGGGCAATTGTATTCTCAAGCTCCACATCTTGCGAACCACCATCTATATATAGTTGATTGAGCTTATTAATTCTATCCCTGAGCTGAAGTACCTTGGCATTATTACGGCCATTTTTACTACTTGCTTTGTTTAACTTATTTTTAGTCTGCGCAATAGAAAGCCTCAATGCATTGACATTGCCTTCCTCTTCCCGTTTCTTAACCTCATACTCCATAATCTGACTAATCTTCAGATCACTCTCCAATTGTTGATTAAGCACCTGGTTATTACTTTTGAAGTCATTGAGTCTGGCTGTATGTTCATCAAGGATTGTCTTCTTCTCTTCAACCAACTTAGCCAGAAGGGAAACAGATTCATCAGATAATGAAGATTTTAAGTTCCTGTTATACCTTATAAACTCACGACTCAGGGTATTTACCACATAGGCGGATAGCAACGGGTTTTCTGAGGTAAACTCAATAGAAATGAAATCAGAATTTTTTACACGATGTATTTTCAAGCCTCCTTCCTTCAACCAAAAGGAATTGTATTTATATAATTTCAACTGCTCAAGCAACTTCACCTCTACAGAATCGAAGGCAGATAACAATTCTATAGACTTCAATTTCTCCTTGTAGATCTTTATCCACTCCTGTATTTGCTCTTCCGTAGGTCTTTTAATATCCTCATTTTCAGAATAGTCTACCGTCCTAAAAGGTAAATCAGAGTTAAGGTCATGAATAATCAGATTATAAGAAACCAAAGTAACTACCAATTCTGAGTTAATTTGCTCAATCAGGTTATTAAAGTCCTGAGCTGTCTTACCCATATTAAACTTTTCGTCTGTTAACTTCACAGATTCATCTGTGGTGAAACCGGTAGCCAGCTGGGAACTTGACCTGTAGCTCTTAGGCAGGCTTGACATGACTACGAAGGCTACAGTTGCTCCTATTATCGGAATGATAATCAGAAGCCATAAGCGCTTCTTTATTAAATTTATTAGATAATAAATGTTCATTTCTTTACCCGCAATTTAGTTTGGTGGATTAGATATAATAATTAAAACACCTTGCTGCTTTCTTTTTTCAGCGCTTCCTGCTTCGGCACCATACATCTTCCCAGAACTAGTAACATTTATCTTGTCCTCATTAATTCCAGAAAGCTTCAAATAATTTACAATTTTATCCAATCTTTTGTTGTTAACCTCGGCATTTTCATTTTCATCTACAAAACTGAGCAAATTTATTCTAGAGTAACGCTGATAATTCAAATCTTTTACTACATTAGACAATTTTGTTTTCTGGTTTTCGGGTATCTCAATAGACTGGCTGTCAAAGGCAATAAAATGCTCCCTTATGGATTCTCCATTTCTTAGATCTGCCAGTATTTTTCTGGCTTCCTCTATCAGGCTTTCTTTTAATGCAGCCTGAGAGTTTTTTTCAACCCCTACAATACGACTTTGATAAATATCAGACAAGCCTCCTTCTCTATTACTAGAAAACATAACAGTAGAATCAGCCCCAATAGTAAGGTAAGCATCAAAAGCAGAACTGTTTATACCCGGTCCAAGGTTTCTAGGTTTACTCCATACAGTCCAGCTGTCATACAACCGCTCCGATACAAAAAGGTCTGCATCACCAAAACCTCCATGCCCATTACTGGCGAAATACAGTCTCTTTTTATCATCTGACAAATAAGGGGATATTTCATACCCTGAGGTATTAATAGTGGTACCTAAATTGATAGGTTTGGTCCATTGACCACTGTTATTTTTTAAACTCACATAAAGGTCTTCATTCTCTTGAGATTTATCTCCCTTCATAGAAATAAGTAAAACATCATATTCAGGTCCCATATAAAAACCTACAAAATCATTACGGGGAACCCCCTGTATATCTATAACTTCCGGCATTGTCCATTTTCCGTTGTAGTTCGTTGTAAAGGCAATACCTCGACGGTTATTGTAAGTATTGAGAAGGTAAAGCACTTGATTATCATGCTTCACTCCAATTACAGCATTATTATCTTTGTTATTCAATAAACCTATATTGTTGGTCGCCTTACTCCACTCATACCCATTAAACTTCTCGGACATCCAAATATCCATGCCAGCATATTTTCCTCCAGTATTACCCTCATGCAATGCCCTTACAAAATACAACCTCAAACCATCCTGAGACAGCATCGGATTGACCTCCTCAGAAGCTGAATTAATTGAACTATCCAGCTTTACCGGATCTGCAAATTCAAAATCCTGGGCGTAGCTGGCAAAAGTTATTCCGGCAAATAAAAAAATGGTGAATATTAAACTCTGATTATGCATCTAACCTTTGATTAATTCCATATCTCCGACTACCATAGCCTTGCAGGAGTAGAATACTTGTTAAAAATGGCTATCCCCAATGTAAACTCATGATTACCAGTGGTAAATTCCTTTAATTCATTAAAGTAATAATCATAAGAATAGTTAATACTATATCTATTTTCAAAGGTCAAACCAAATAGTAATGAAGCTTTAACATCGTTCTCATATGCCAACCCCAGATATATCATTTTACTATATCGAATACGTGCATTTGCTTCCCAGGTAACACCGTGGAGGTCACTATAACTCAAGCGCCCACCCGGATAAAAATTAATAATTGGGCCTAAATCAATTTGAATCCCAACCAGAGCATGGTAAGAAACATCTCTATCGAGCTGCAAAAGTTCTCCCCCACTCATATTTTCTGATACCAGATTAGCAGAAGAGAAGCCCATGTAAAATTTATCACTATAGAGAGCGATTCCAAAGTCCCCAACAAACTGCTGCAGCCTCCCCCCATTGGAGCCCTTAAGTCTATCAATAAATGGATCACTCTCCTCTCTAAATGTGTAACCATCCAGATTAACATCATAGTTAATGTATCTCACCCCCGTACCCATGGATAAACTTAAACTACGAGATAAAGGTAGGTGATATGCATAATTGACGTTGGCGGACATAGATTTGAAAGGCCCCACAGTTTGTGAAGTAACCATGCCTCCTATCCCGTGCATTCGTTTTAATGAGCCTGAATTGGCCACCTTATCATACGCCTCGGGACTACTAATTCTCAAAGAGTTGTTTTTAAACACAGTAGGTGACGTTCTTCCCAATGAAGCATACCCACTCAGGTAGATTGAATTATTTTTATCCTCAAACCCATTCCAACGTTGCCTGAAGGCACTCTTAACATCAAGGTATGGCTCCATACCAGTAAAACCAGGATTTACCGAAGGCAGGTTTAAATAATATTGCGTAAAAGTCTGTTGCTGACCATATCCATTAAAACCAAGGATAACCAGGCCCAAAGAAAGTAGCCAAACTATATTTTTCCTTTTACCTATCATCTTAATAATGTCACCATTCCACTGTCATTAAATATCGTAATTGAGATTACAGAATAAAGCAGCAAATTTACAATTTTCTAATGATCATTTACATTATCCATATTTGATATAAAAACATTTACAATATTAAGTTCAGGAAAACAAATATTCCATGAAGCAAGCTTAATCCAAGCCGTCAGCTTCCACAAAAGCGCAAATAAACTTAGGTTAAGTGACAGTCGGAAAGGTCTTCAATATCCAACTCTTATTGTCAAACAATCAAAATTATTAAAAGTTATAATGATAAAAATCTATTGTTTTAACCTATTTTAAAATAGTTACCGTACCCTGATACTTACGCTTTCCATGATTAAGGTCAATGGTGTAGAAGTAAGGCCCCACGGTCAGAGGCTTACCATTGTAAGTCCCATCCCACTGACAATCCTGTGTAGAACATGAAAAAACCTTTACCCCATTCCCATCAAATACTGAAATTTTGATCTCAGAATAAAAACTTAGGTTATCAAAATACCAAGTATCATTTGCACCATCAGCATTAGGGGTAAACGCATTAAATATTTTGACATCAGGAAGTACCTCGGCGATCTTGATCTGCCTGACAACCTTATTACTTACCTCAATACCATCACTAACGGTAACTGAAACACTTTTATTAAGAACATCAGTAACCCCAAGAACAGTATTACGATATTGGATCTTTGCTAAAGCATCCTCATAAACAGACCTGTTATCAACGCCGGTTAATGTCAATACTCCTTGCGAAACATCAAAACTGCCAGTAATAGTAGTATTTAAAATATTATCAAAAATCAGCATATCCTCACCACTGACATACCCTGTTTCAATTTTTATAGTCGCTCCTGCCATATCAATATTGTCAACATCATTAATGATCAACATCTCTATTATCTCACGAGCAGGGTCGCCCTGACTGTAATACAAAGTATCGTCTGAGTGTGTAAGAAATGGCATATCATTTACAGGGATCAGATCAATTGTAGCCTTGGCTTTCTGCTGAGACCAGTTAAAACCATCATAGGCACTCCAGCTAAAGCTTGTTTGTCCGCTTTGATCTTTAGGGCCTGTATAAATAAAACCGCTAATGGAACCTCCCGTAACCTGAATTACATCCCCTGGTTTTATGGCAACCCCCTTCCACTCAAAACTTCCCATCAAATTTGGCAAAGATTCTACTCTTATCTTGCTGATATTATCACCATCAGCATCCTGATAACCTGAATTAAAGTCACTAACACTGAGTGAATACCTCTCATCTTCATTAATGGCAAGAGCTATATCACTGATTTCGGGTAATCTATTAATGCCAATAGTATACGACTGTGTTGAAAACTCTCCAAGCTCATCCGTAACCGTTAAAGTCACCAAAAAGTCACCTGTTACATCTGAAGGCACAGTACCTGACAATACAGCCGTTCCATCACCAGCATCGTCGAGAGACAACCAAGGTGCGGAGATACTTCCTGTTATAGTTAAAACATCACCAGCATCAACATCCTGAGTTGTAACATGGTAGATATACTCATCTCCTCCAACCACACGAATATCTGAAACGCTGCTGGTAAATACCGGTTTATCATTTATTGGGTTGACAGTGACTAAGAAATAACGCTCAATGCTATTTTTCACCATAGCACCATCATCTTTAACCAGTACAGTAACGGTAGCTGTACCATAAGCATTTGGTGCTGGCTGAAAAGTTATTGTCGCGGAAGGCTCTGGGCTTGTATAATTGATAGTAAATCCCTTAATGAGATCAGTGTTATCTGTGGAAGCTGTAACTGTCAATGGCTGGCTTTCCCCATCCCCCGCTGATATGCCACTTAATGGAACTGTAACAGTACCACTATCTTCATTCAATGGGCTAGGATCTGCTATAGGATCAAGTGTAGGCGGATTATTTTCATATTGCACTGTTATGCTAAAAGTCTGAGTAGCACTGGCCCCTCCTGCATCCTGTACCTTCAGGCTAATAGGGTAAGCCAGGTTATTGGTTTCATTCACAGGATGAATCCCCGTCAATGTGGCGGTGCCATTTCCATTATCAGTAAGACTAAGCCAGGAAGGTAGAATAATTGTTGAAACTATTGACCTGCTATCTCCAACATCAACATCAGCTGTTGAAATGTTATACGTATAAGTAACACTTTGCTTTGCCGACAGCACAGGAGAAGAGGTGAACTCAGGTGTATCATTGGTGTTGGACACTACAATACTGAACGACTGGTCGGAAGAAACACCAAAAATATCGGTCACTCTCAATAACACCGCATGATTACCCACATTCGAATTAACCGGTGTCCCCTGCAGTGTGGCGGTGCCATTTCCATTATCAGTGAGCGACAGCCAGGAAGGCAATGTTGGTGCCGTGATCGTCCTGTTGTTGTCATCCGGATCACTCGTAGTGATATTGTAGGTATATGAATCATCTTCAGCTACTGAAGTTACGGGAGTGGAAATAAATGCAGGTTGCTCATTGGAAGCCGCAACAGTAATTGTAAAATTTTGGGTATCCTTATTCCCTTTGTCATCACTCACCTCCAAAGAGACAAAGTGATCTCCAATATCAGAAACCCCAGCAACTCCACTCAATTCACCAACTCCACCTTCTTTATTTGTAAATGTCAACCAGGCAGGTTTAAACACATTTGTATATGTCAACACATCCGAAACATCGGGATCAATGGCTACTGGCTGATATAAATAGCTTTCACCCTGTAAAATACCAGTTATGGGTATAGTTGATATTTTGGGGTTATCCTGAACCGAAGCTATACTAACATGAAACTGCTCCTCAACCAATAACCCTCCGCTATCAGTAACTCTGATAACTATATCTGCATCTCCATATTGATCTGCAGCGAAACCAATAATCAGCCTTTTTGCTGCATTAATAAACAAGTTACTAAACAAAGAAGGGTTGGAATTACTTTCAATAGTATATATCAGAACATCATCATTATCCTCAGGATCATCAAAAGCCTGCTTAAGATTTATAACAAAATTGGCAGCATCCTCATTAACGTTAACATCTAATATCCCTGATGAAGTTGGGGGACCATTAATTATTAAGGTATTTGTAGCCGATCCACTATAGTTGGTCTCACTAACAGTAACCACCACCGTATAGGTACCTACTGCAGATGGCACGGTTGTAGAACCGTTATAAGTAATGACCGTACCAAGCTCTGCCGGTATAGTGGTTACCGTTACAGGTTTTGGGCTACCATCATAATTTTGCTCAAGGCTTGAAATAGTTACTGAGGCTGTGGCCTGGCTAATTGTAAGTGTAGCACTGGATGATCCCATATAATTTGGTGTATTGACAGTACCTTCAACAGCATAGCTTCCCGCATTTACAGGAGCTATTGCTGAGTCATTATAAGTGAAATTTACGGTTAGTCCTGAAGGGCTTGTGGTTGCTGAGGCATTTTTGGAAGTTCCATCATATACAAACGACAAACTACCAAATGTAATTGTGGCAGTTGCTTTGCTGATGACAAACACATCACTGGCTGCCCCTGTATAATTAGGATCACTAACAGTTGCTACAACATTATAACTCCCTGCATTTGTAGGTGGTGTCGCTGACCCGTCATAGGTAAACGACAGAGAAAGGTCTGCTGGATTGGTGGTTGCAGTCGCTAATTTGGGGTTTCCGTCAAATACTACACTTAATGAACTGAACGTAACTATTGCCGTAGCTTTTGTTATTTCGAATGTTCCTGATACTGAACCTTCATAATTGGCATCATCTATACTCACCTCAAGGGCATAAATACCTACACCCTCAGGAAGTGTAGTGGAGCCGTCATAGGTAAAAACCAGATTAAGTCCGCTTGGGTCAGTAGTAGCGGTAGCTGACTGACCGGTACCATTATAAACTACACTAGTAGTACCCAGTGTTACAGTTGCTGTGGCCTTGGTTATTTTGAATGTTCCTGATACAGAACCTTCATAATTGGCATCATCTACACTCACCTCAAGAGCATAAGCACCTACATCCTCAGGAAGTGTAGTGGAGCCGTCATAGGTAAAAACCAGATTAAGTCCGCTTGGGTCAGTAGTAGCGGTAGCTGACTGACCGGTACCATTATAGACTACACTCGTAGTACCCAGTGTTACAGTTGCAGTAGCTTTATTTATGATTAAAGTAAAAGACTGGGTATCATTATTTTCTGGAAAAAGAACTTCTCTAACTATTAATTCAATAGGAAAACTACCGGTCTCAGTGGGTGTTCCTTCCAGCACAGCGGTCCCGTTCCCATTATCCATCAGGGTTACCCCTCCTGGTAAAACACCAGATGAAAGCAATATCTCGCGATCAACATTCTCCTGACCTCCAGTAGTGATATTATAAGTATACATTGCATCAAAGGTACCCGTCTCCACAGACGTACTTGTAAACGCCGGGGATTGAGCCCATACAGAAACAGTCAGACAGCAAAACGTCACTGCTAATATTAGAAATCGTATGGTTGTACTAACACTCAAAATCTTTGTAAATTACTGTTTTTCAACAACAAATTTAAAATAATCAAACCTATTTTACCTTTGATACATAACATTTTACTTAAAAAAAGAGCTAAAATTTTGATTTCATTATATCATAAACCTTTTTTGCCGATATTTTCTCTCATTGTATTAGATTAAAACTATTAAATATAAAAAACTCTTAATGAAGGAACTCGTAGAAATTTGTTTTTGGATTTGCATATTCATCGTTGTCTACGCTTATGTTGGCTACGGATTTCTGCTTTTCCTTCTTGTCAAAATTAAAAGGGCTTTTGGAGCCCCCAAGATTGCTCCGAGTATTTCTAATTACCCAGAAATAACTCATGTCATTGCTGCTTACAATGAAGATGAGTGTATCAGGCAAAAAATTGAAAACTCTCTTAACCTGGACTACCCTGCAGATAAACTCAAAGTACTAATAGTTACTGACGGATCTACTGACGAAACCATGAATATTATTAAAAGTTATCCTCAGGTGCTACACTACCATGAAGACAACAGAAACGGCAAAATCGCTGCAGTAAACCGTGTTATCAGGTTTGTGAAGTCTCCGGTTGTTGTGTTTTCAGATGCTAATACCACGCTGAATGATGATGCAATCAAAAACATAGTCCGTCATTTTAACAATCCTAAAGTAGGTTTGGTTGCAGGCGAAAAGCGGGTAATATCAAAAAATGCAGATGGTGCCGCTGCTTCAGGAGAGGGCTTTTACTGGAAATACGAATCTAAGCTTAAGCAATGGGATTCCGAATTACATTCAGTGGTTGGTGCAGCCGGAGAACTCTTTGCTATAAGAACAGACCTATTCGACCCTGTTGATGAAAATATCATTATTGAGGACTTCTATATCTCACTAAAAATAGCCATGAATGGCCGCAAGGTAGAATATGAACCCGCAGCTTATGCCATGGAGTCAGGTTCCGCCTCAGTAAAGGAAGAACTAAAAAGAAAAATAAGAATTGCCGCCGGAGGTATTCAAGCCATAGTTAAGCTCGCCCCTCTACTTAACATTTTTAAATATGGCATGCTAAGCTTTCAGTATATTTCTCACCGCGTACTACGGTGGACTTTGGCTCCATTAGCACTGCCCGTTATATTCTTTACCAACTTCTACCTGGCACTCAATGGCAGCCAACTCTATCAACTTATATTTGAACTCCAGGTCTTATTTTACTTATTTTCTGCTATTGGGTGGGTCCTACAAAACAATAACCTGAAATTCAAAATCTTCTTTATTCCCTATTACTTCAGTATGATGAATTATGCCGTTTACAGAGGTTTTCTCAGATATATAAAAGGTACACAGTCTGCTGTTTGGGACAAGGCCAAAAGAGCACAAGCTTAAAGCTTCAAAAGACCTGATAAAGAAGAAAATGCCAATTAATCTTTATTCAAGGATAAACCTCTTCCATTTTTCAATAAAATAGGTCTTCTTTACGTTTTGATATTTGAGCTACTTGAGACAACTACTTACCATATCACTCTTGATCATTGCAATATTAATTGGCTGCAATAAAGCTAGTTACATTACAGTGAAACATGTAAAGCCGGTAAACCATAACCGCTACTACAACAAAAAGAAAGACAAGCGAAAAAAACGGGTAAAGTATGTTAAAGTAAAAATACTTAAGCAGTCCAAAGCCGTAAAACCTCCAAAAGAAAAACCTCCTAAGAAGAAAAAGATCAAGGAAGAAGAAATTAAAGAAACGGAAAAAAGTATTCCGGACGAAACGCAAAATGAATCAGACAGCACAGGACTACTTTATTAGAGGAATGGCCTCATGTAAGAGTGAAAATTTTATAGAGGCCGTAGAATTTTTCAGTCAGGCTCTTTCCATGAACTCCGGCCATACGGAAGCTCTTTACAACCGGGCAAAGTCAAACTTTAAACTTCAACGGTTTGATGAAGCTCTGACCGACTTTAGTAATTTGATAGACCGTCATCCGCAAAATGCTTTTTACTTAAGCGAACGGGCAGTTGCATACCACCTATCAGGTGACAATGAAAAAGCATTGGAAGATCTTAACAGAGCCGTCGAACTTGAGCCTAACAAACCATTCAGGTATTCTAGTCGAGC
Source organism: Fulvivirga marina (assembly GCF_016775155.1). Taxonomy (GTDB): domain Bacteria; phylum Bacteroidota; class Bacteroidia; order Cytophagales; family Cyclobacteriaceae; genus Fulvivirga; species Fulvivirga marina. Next base: position 142,671 of record NZ_JAEUGD010000066.1, read on the forward strand.
ATTCATCAAAGAGCGTACCGGAGACCTTAAAGGGGCAATTGAAGATTACGAAAAGACAATAGCACTCGACCCTGAAGATGCCATTGCTTTTAATAATAAAGGGCTTGTTGAAGAAAAACTTGGATATAAAGAAAAGGCACAAAAAAGCTTTGATAATGCAGACCGACTAGATCCTGCATACGACAATGAGAAAATTAAGAAGCATGAACCTCCGATGCCAAAGTCACCTCCACCAGAGCAAAAGCAATCTGAGGCAGACGAATATGACGACCGACAGGAAAAGTTAACCATAAAGAGTTATTTAAGTCTGGTTAAAAGGATAATCACCACAAAATCGGAAAGAAAGGAGTTTAAGGTTTTCCTAAAGGGGGTCCTTAAAAAAAAGGCTTGAAAGTATCAGTTATCCTTCCTGTTCATAATGCTGCAGAGACGATCAAAAGGGCTGTAAGAAGCATTCTTAACCAAACTTTTGCTGAATTTGAACTGCTTATAATTAATGACGGATCTACCGATAATACCTCCAATATGGTTAATCAGTTAGCCTCAACTGACAATCGCATAAAGTATTATACCCTAAGTCATCGAGGCATAGCCCGCTCACTCAATTTTGGAATTAAAATGAGTTCTGGCAATTATATAGCCCGAATGGATGCCGATGATGCTTCCTACCCTAGACGTATTCAACAGCAATTTGATTATTTGGAAAAACATGCAGAAGTGGGGTTAGTTTCAAGCCTTGTAAAGCATATTGGCGATGCTGATAAAAATAAAGGCTATGCAAAGTATGTTGAATGGATCAACAAGCTAACAAAATCGGAACAAATAGCTTCAAAACGGTTTATGGAGTCCCCTTTTGCTCACCCGTCCGTATTTTTTAGAAAACAGCTGGTCAACAAATATGGAGGTTACTCTGAAGCTGATATACCAGAAGATTACGAGCTTTGGTTGCGCTGGCTCCACCACGGAGTAACTATGCACAAAATCAATGAAGTACTTCTAGACTGGTATGATACCCCTGAAAGACTCTCCAGAACTGACCTGAACTATAGCAATGAACGCTTTTATAAGGTCAAGGCACTTTACCTGCTGAGGTACTTAAAACAACAGTTTCTAAAAACTCCGGCTATTTATATATGGGGAGCAGGCAGAGTGGTAAATAACCGGACTAAACCCTTGCTTGCATTAGGTCTTAATATATCCAAGTTTATTGATGTGAAAGTAAGGAAGGATAGTAAGTTCCTACACTATTCACAGGTTCCTTCACAGCCAAGTCCTGGTGCTTTTATAATCCTTTGCTATATCAGTGACAGAAAGGGCAAAGTTGAAGTTTACAATTTTTTACATAATAAGGGATACGAGGAAGGTCGAGATTTCCTTATGATGGCATAATCAGCTCAACCCTTTAAGCAGGTTATCTATATTTCTCCTAAATAAGACCTTGATAGGGCTAATCTGCTCCAGATGAGCGGTTACAATAGAGCCGTACAATACAGTAATGAAAAGATTTGCCAATTCTTTAGTATGACTTGATAGCGTTATTTGCTTTTTAAAAATTGCCTCAAGCAAAAATTTCTCCATCATCTGAGGAATGGACATAATCTGTATCTTATCCAGATAGATCTCATTAGGGTAAAGTATCCTCCTTTCAACAGGCTTCAAGGGAAAGGGAGATGGCGGACGTGTAAGACTGGTAAAGTAGCTTACCAGGCTCAACATTAAGCCAGGATTACGCTCGAATGTATCAGCAACTTTATCAAAAAGATATAAAATCCCATCGATGCCCTCTTTAGGATTATGGTAAAGTTCCACTGCCCTATCCAGACACCAGGTTCTTAAGAAATAAAGAAGAATATGATCTTTCTGCGGAAAATATTTAAAAAAAGTTACTTTAGAAATTCCTACCCGATCGCAAATATCATCAACATAAAGTTCTGTAAATGACTTTTTACCAACGAGTTGCGTAGAAGCAATCAATATATCAACCTTTATTCTGGCAGACTTTTTGGCCCTAACCCCTACTTCTATAGTTTCCATAATTGATTTCCAATATAATGTTATTCCCCGAATTTATGCAGTCAAACGATCGATAATTCTTACAATAAAGGATTATATTAGAAATTCCAAAAATACAAAACCTAATGAATATCAGATCAATAATGTTTTTGGCAGTTATTTGCCTGTTTAGTTGTCAGAAAAAAGAAGCTGCTAATGAACTTCCTCTCACCGGCGTAATAGCCGATAACGCTATGGTTGTTTCTGCTCATCCATTGGCTTCCAAAGTAGGGCTTGAAATTCTAAAAAATGGAGGTAATGCAGTTGACGCAGCGGTTGCTGTGCAGTTTGCTTTGGCTGTAGTGTATCCAGCAGCGGGGAATATAGGTGGCGGTGGCTTTATGGTTTATCGAGACCATGAGGGTAATACTGATGCTCTGGACTACAGGGAGGCTGCTCCCCTGGCCTCCTCTCGAAATATGTACCTAAATGAGCAAGGTGAGGTTATTGAAAAACTCAGCCGGCTAGGTCACCTGGCATCGGGTGTGCCCGGAACCGTAGACGGCATGGTAAAAGCTCACGAAAAATATGGCCAGTTGTCATGGGAAACCCTGGTACAGCCAGCTATTGACCTGGCTCAGAATGGCTTTCCGTTGACGGCCATTGAAGCATCCAGTCTCAATGATAACATTGAGACCTTTAAAAAATATAATACATCACAGCCATCCTACTTACTCAGAGATTGGCGTGAAGGTGATACTCTACGATTAGAAGACCTGGCAAATACCCTGGAACGTATAAGAGATGCTAAAAGAGCGGGATTCTACTCAGGTAGGACTGCTGACCTTATTGTAAGAGAAATGAACCGTGGCGGTGGTATCATTACTTATGAAGACCTTACCAACTACCACGCTATGTGGAGAAAACCTACTAGTACCTCCTATAAAAGTTACAAGATCATATCTATGCCTCCACCATCAAGTGGTGGAATTGCCCTTTCACAGTTATTGACCATGATAGAAGATATACCGATTGCGGAATATGGGTTTCAATCGCCCAAAGCAATTCATTATATGGTTGAAGCTGAGCGGCGGGTATATGCGGATCGAGCCATGCACTTAGGCGATCCGGATTTCTACCTTGTACCAACAAAGGAATTAACAGACCATAACTACCTAAAAATCAGATTAAATAACATAGATAAAAATTTAGCTACTCCAAGTGACTCTATAGCTGCAGGTGAGTTTTCGCTTTATGAATCTGAAGAAACGACACACTATTCAATAGTTGACAAAGAGGGTAACGCTGTAGCTGTTACAACTACACTCAATGGCAGCTACGGCTCTCATGTTGTTGTTGACAGTGCAGGCTTCCTTTTGAATAATGAAATGGATGATTTTAGCGTAAAACCTGGCTTCCCAAACATGTACGGGTTAGTGGGTGGAGAGGCCAATGCTATTATGCCACTAAAGAGAATGCTAAGTTCAATGACACCAACTATTGTTGAAAAAGAGGGCAGTCTGTATATGGTAGTAGGTTCACCAGGAGGTTCCACAATAATCACCTCTGTTTTTCAAACTGTACTCAACGTAATTGAATTTGATATGAATATGCAACAAGCTGTATCTGCAGGTAGATTTCATCACCAATGGAAACCCGACGTTATTTTTGTAGAAAAAGACAAATTAAATGAAGAAGTCTTAAAAAAGTTGTCTGAAATGGGGCATAAAATTGAGCAAAGGAGACCTATTGGCAGAGTGGATGCAATTCTGGTAACTCCTGAGGGTAAATTGGAAGGTGGTGCAGACCCTCGTGGAGATGATATGGCCATTGGTTTTTGATGGGATAAGTTAACTGCCTTTATCAATTGAAGACATAAAAACGGGAAGGTCTTAATTAATTAAATTACTACCTTCCCGCTTTATATCGTACAGTTTACTGTAAACAGTTAATTAATTTATTAACAATTTTCCTGTATTCACAGAGCCATTTGAGTAGGTTTTTATAATACAAAGCCCTTTAATTTCCGGAACGGTAATCTCTACTCTGGCTTTACCATCAACAAAAGTACTTGATACCAACCCTCCTGATGCATTATAAACCTCAACAAGATAGATTGGATCTTCTCCCTGAACAACTAGTTGACTCCCTGCTAATACAGGGTTTGGATATAAATTAAAACCTGTTGTTACTTCTCTTATAATTTCATCTTCACTATAAGCTTTTCTTGAAGATGATGAACCGCAGCCTGCTGCTTGAGGGTCAACACCTTCTACCTCCATTTTATCAATATTACCTAACGCTGCTGATGTTATTGACTTCAACCTGATAGTATGTGTTCCGGCAGGAAGTGTAACTGCAACTGTTGAACTTGAATTTTCGGACCAGTCTGTCCATGTGCCTGTTACCTCAAAGTTTGCCGAAGCCACTTTGGTACCATCCACCAGCACATCTCCGGGTCTTGCTGCAGAACCTCCATTGGCATATCTCCATCGAAGTATATAAGGTCCACTGGATGGAATGCTTACAGACCAGGTAACTCCATTACCAAGTGAGTTTGATGTGTTGGCAAAACCAGTGCCGGAAAACCCCGCGTTGTCATTATCTATTCTACCATCTACGCTACAAAAACCGGTTTCCTGTTCCTGTATGGTAAGTGTTATATTTGTGGCTAATGCTACAAACTTGAACCAGTTAACGTTGAAGCCTCCACCGCCTCCGAAAACAAGATACAGGTCATGTACACCACTTACCCCACTTACATCGCATGACTGCGTTTCATATACTTGAGAGCCTCCTGTAGAGGCAACATTAAGTACCCCCACTTCCTCACCATTAATACCGTCTAGTCTGAGACTGATAGTTCCAGCATTTCTGGCAATTCTCGCGTCAAAAGAGCTGGCTCCGTTTCCAAAATCAACATTACTGAACCTGATCCATTCGCCATTATCAATATAACCAACATTTAATCCACCTTCTCCACATGCTTCTGTTCTAACCCCTGACATCTCATCATAATCTTCTGCCTGAATAATACTGAAAGCATCATAAAAACCTGATGATACCATGGTTAAGTTTACACTTAAGCTACTTTGGGTACCACAGCTATTTGTAAATGTAGCTATATAGACCCCTGTCTGCGAGGCTTGGACATTATTTAAATCAATCTCCCTTGACGATGCTGAATACCCATTTGGACCACTCCAACTCCATGTACCACCACTGGTGGGCTGTGGCCCGAATGTTACATTATCACCTTTGTTTACACTTGCTGATTTAGTTTGTGTCCATGCTCCTCCGTTTATCTGCACATATGACGTAAGCGGCGAAGCAGCACATACACTAATAGCACTTGTAGCAGCATGACCTCCATCATTAGTAGTTACCGTAATCGTTGCTGAGCCTTTTGCAATGGCTGTTACCAGCCCACTTGAACTCACACTGGCTACTGAAGTATTGCTTGAACTCCACTCCACATTATGGTTAGTGGCATTGGAAGGACTTACAGCCGCGGTGAGCTGCACCGTATTTCCTACTTCAATATTCATACTACCTGGTAAAACCGATACGCCTGTTACGGAAATCGGCGAAATCTCTTCCTCTTGTACTGATACCAAAGAGCTTTCATAGCCAACAAGCATAGCTTTGAACGGTTGATTTATTTCGTGCAAAGGATCATCTACGCTATCGTCAAAAGTCCATTTCAAGTCTCCCCCATTCATACGGCCAGCATAGGTCTTCACAATATTGGGCACATTATTAGGTGAATCAGGTTTATAACTATACATTGATGGATCGGTATCGAAATTACTGTAGGTGTTGCTCCCCTTACTACTCTTTACAGTCTCCGGAATTTGCTCATCCCTCGATGTTACCAGATATGCATCAAAATCATCAGGCCTTTCTGTCTGATAAATAAGCTGCCTTGCTTCTAATATCATATTGTTATAAGCTTTAACAATACCTCCATTTTGAGAACCATTAGGCCAAATTTCACGGTTAGTACCCTGCATATTGATCATCATTGGGTACGGACAATGCCTGTAATAATTTGCTTCAACAAAAGCTGACGATGCCTCAGTACTTAACAATCCCATTCCGGCAACTCCATCATAATAGTTATTATATACATGGGTTGTTGCCCAGCAAAGGCGTGGGTGTCTTGAATCTGAATGATCGAACCAGTTGTGATGATAGGTAAACCTAATCGTGTTAGTCTCTGTAGCTCCGCCGGCAAATGTTGATTTACCGGTATCCCAGAAATGATTAAACGAGATCGTAATATTGGTCGTATTGTATTTCATATCTATGGAACCGTCACCTTTAACCTGGTCGGCATCTGGGCCCGGAGTTCCATAAAACAAGTCATTATTGTGTACCCATACATGAGAGTTATTGGATTCCATAGCGACACCATCATCTCCAAAAAGCATGATCCCAAAATTTCTGATTTCAATACTTCTCGACCTTTTAGTATAAAAACCATAACCATAGACAGTGGCATCATCACCTACCCCTTCAATGGTAATATTTTCAATAAGCCTATCCGTTGTATTTGCTCCAATAAAGAAAATAGAATTGCCACCCTTCAAACCAATAACATGTTTTGCCTTTACCTGGCCAATCATCCGAATGATCAATGGTGTCTTGTCATAGCCTTTGCCTTTGGCTCCCAAAATATTAATAAGACCACTGACTGATACTGCCTGGCCCTTGTCATTGATCACTTCACATTTTACTGTATTAGCATTGTCAGCTGTTACATAAATGATCTTTGCTCCACTTTTGGGTGTCCCGTTCATGTTATATGCACCAGGCACCACGTTATTTGTAAAGGCAAACCCTTCCCTCACATGAGATCTTACAGCAAGAGTTTGTGTAGTAGATGCTAATGATGAATTCTCCACTCCTGAAATTACCGGAATTACTTTTATAATATAATTTCCTGCAGGAATACCCAAAACATCCGCACGATAGTATGAACCATAACTACGAATAAGAGGATTATCAATTTTACGATTGGAGAATCCGCCTCCCGTATAGTAGACATTATACCGCTCAGCATTTGAAACGGGAGTCCATTTGACATAAGCGGACTCTAGCCACCCTCCGGCCTCCTTTATAGAAACCTGTGCATTCGCCATCGGTATAGTTAAAACCATAAGCGAAATCAAGCCAACAAAAGGCCTGAGAGTTCTTTTAAATAAGTTTTTCATAAGCTTTAATTAAAGGTTTACAGGGAAAAAGCTTAAAACCAGCCTCCCATTTCCAATTGGTTTATCAAACTTCATTGGGTGCTTACCAGACTTCCGTAAAGAGGTTAGTTACATTGAAATGCTTCCTCTGACAACACCCAATAGCAAAGTCTATCAAAAATTAATGCCTGCCTTTAATCGATCTCAAAATTTACCACGCAAGGCCAAGAGAATTGAGTAAAAGTGTTAACCTCGTAAAAGAGGTCAACGCTTTCTATAACTATTTACTTTTTATTAAGCCACTTAAGAAAGTGAAATTAAAGCTTCTCCACTTTGCATTTTCCGTTAAAAACTTTGCTAAAGGCTTTCTGGCAACAAAAGTCTATTGCGATCTCATATTGTAAGCCCGAATGAAGAGTAACCACTAGCATACAAGAGGGAGATAATACTCCCATGAAACATTAAATACTGTTGAAATATTGAATTGCAAAAATGGAAGCCTACACTCAATCAGGAGTTAATAAACTTTCATGAAGCATAGATAGTATCCCCGCAAGATGTAAGGGTGGCGCTTAAAGAAATATAAGTTGATCCCTGTAGAGATTAACTTTCTTCTATGGTGGTGAAGTTTATAGCTTATATTATTCCTTAACAATAGTGAACTCCACTCTTCTATTTAATTTTCGTTTTTCAGGATCATCATTGTCTGCAATGGGTTTGCTACCTCCATAGCCTTTTCCTGAAACTCTTTTAGAAGAAATTCCATGTTTTATAAGGTATTGCTCTACGGCTTCTGCTCTTTTTTTAGAGAGTCTAAGATTATGCTTGGGTAATCCACGGTTATCGGTATGCCCCTCAAGCCTGATTTTCATGGATGGGTTTTGTTTCATCAGATCAATTACCAAGTCGAGTTCCTCATATGAGCTTTCAAGTATATTTGATGTTGATTGCTGGAAAAGTACGTTTTCGAGCTTCACCGTTGTACCAACCGAAATAGGCTGCAGCGTGTAGTTCACCTCGACCAGCTTCATTTCATTTGTATAAACATCGAGACTCTCTCGTTTGCTTATGTATCCTGGGGCATCTATTCGGATTTCATAGGTTCCTGCAGCAGGAATACTCAAGGAGTAATACCCATTATCATCAGCAGCAGGCACCTCTTTTTTATAGTTCCCTTTTCTCTCTACTGTCACAATAGCAGCGATATGCATTTTAGTATCTGCATCTAGCACCTTACCATATACCGTAATTGCATTAGGGGCTGCCTCTATCGTTTCCTTCTCAACCTCCACTATCTGCACAACAGTATCCAATTGTTCAGTAGGTTCGGCTACCTTCATGAGGGAATCTACTGGTTTTTCTGTATAGATTTTCAAGTCACTATAACCATCACTGTTTATGGTGGAAGAATACAGAGCAAAATTTTCGTAAGTTCTATAATACTTTTCCCTACCTTTGGTATTGACGTGGTCTAAAGGTGATGGGGTACTCCAACTCCTCCAGCTATCATCCAGTCTCTCTGACATAAAAATATCACTACTCCCCTTTCCCCCCAGGCCGTTGGAGGAAAAATATAAGATTTTGCCATCATCAGATAAAAAAGGGGAGAATTCCTGAAACGGAGTATTAATGGTACTACCAAGGTTCCTTGGTTCACCCCAGGTCCCATTTTCCTTTTTGAGCATAATGTACAGGTCTTCACCTCCCTTTGTACCATACGACTCAAGTGACATAACCAAAACCTTCTCATCCTTGGAAATATAACCTCCAAAGTTATCTGATAAATTTTTATAGTATGGGATATTGATATCTTTTGGTGAAGACCAGCCTCCCCCCTGTTTGGTAACTTTTGCAATGCCCTGAGTCCTTACTATCCCATTAGATTCAGTATAATGATTATGCAGATACATGATAGAGCCATCTTTCGAAAAGCCAATCACACCATTCCACTCCTTATTATTAAGGTTTTTGGCATTTTTGGGCGTTGACCACTGATGATCTACCATCAGCGTGCTATACCAGATATCACCCTTATCAATTACTCCTCCAACATTACCAGGGTGATGGCTCCTTGTAAAGTATAAAGTCTGACCATCCGGACTGAGGACGGGGTTCTGCTCATCATAAATACTGTTGATATTAGCAAATACACGATCTACACTCTGAGCGATTAAAGAAGTTGCACATAAAACCAACACCAGCACTCCTGAGATACTCTTCCTTATCATATAAGAATTCAACGAAAGTCAGTCAATATTATTATTTTCTAATTTAAGCACTAAGAACGGCTTATCGGTAGAATAAGACAAGGTTTTGGTAAGGCTTTTATGAAACATACTATCAAGGAACCCTCGTTGCTTTCTATAAACCACCAAAAGGTCACTTTTTTCATCCTGCATAAATTCTTCAATGGCCAAACCAATATCGTTTTTAAACCTTTTGTTAACGAAGTTTATCTTTCCATATTGAATAAAGCTCTTCAATTCCTCTATAAAATTATTATAGTGCTCCTCATCATCACGCAAATTAATATGCAGCACGCTTATACGGGCATCAAAAAGTGTGGCAAAAGAAATTACCTCCTGAATGGCCATCTTATCCTCCTTCATAAAGTCAGAGGCATAAACTACTTTATTAAAGCCCTGGTAAATCGCATCTTCTGGCACGCAGAGTACGGGAACCTTAGCTTTTTCTATTATATCCTCAGTGTTGCTACCTACAAATACACCTCTAACACGACTGATGCCAGTAGTACCCATTACTATAAGATCATACTGTTCCTCGGTGATCATATCCGTTATACGATCTGTAAGCTCCCCAAGAGCTATATGATACTCACAGTTGAGTAACCCTTCAGACTTGTAATCTGCATTAATCTGATCCGCCAGTTTTTTAAGCTTTGTAGTGGCCATTCCCAGCAGTTCTTTAAAAGATCTGCCTATGGAGGCTTCTCCAACTATTTCATTGAACTCGTGTTCAGTAAAAATATGTACAAGTGTAACCGTTGACCGAAACTTCTTGCCAATTTCTACGGCAAACTCTATGGCATTAAGCGAGGAATCAGAAAAATCTATGGGACATAATATCTTATTCATTGATACAAATATACTATTTAGAACATAAAATTTTATAAGTGTTATTCCCTTTGCTTACCCATGGATTATTTTTTATAGTAAACCTCCATGGCAACAAGGCATCTTCCTGTGCATAGGCTACTCCAATCCTGGGGGACTCATCTATAGCTCCAGCGTCAAAACCACTATCCTCCAGCCATATATCATTATCAAAGAGGCTAAGCTTATCATGTTTCAGGGTTATACCCAAAGCCTGAGATAATTTACCCGGACCGGAGGTTAGAGCGACTCCCCCTTTATCCCGACCCCTGCGATACAGCATAGTCTCCATTCCTTTTATTGGCTCCACTGCACGTATCAAAACAGCTTCGGCAGTTCCTTCTCTATTGGTAACAATATTGAATAGTTTATGTATTCCATAGCACAAATACACGTAACAAGTTCCCCCTCGCTCAAACAAGGTCTCCGTACGCGCTGTTCTTCGATTGTTATAGGCATGGCAGGCCTTTTCGGTATAAGAATATGCTTCTGTCTCCACAACAATTCCGGCGGTCAGTTGTTCATCAAAATTAGTATAAAGGGTCTTTCCTAAAAGCTCACGAGCTACTGTTGTTACTGACTCTCTCTGAAAAAATGATTTATCAAGCTTCATCACCTATCCTTGTTTTATTGTCAACAAAATTCTCTAATTTTCGTTATCAATTTTGAAATTTAACCAAACCATATTTAACATGAAAAAAACATTACTAACAGCCTTGGCATTATTTTGTTTTATTGCAGGTGCCATGTCTCAGATCAATACCCCACAACCAAGTCCAGCCGGGTCTGTTTACAGTAAAGTTGGCCTTACAGATGTGACTATTGATTACTTCCGACCAAAAGTAAAGGGCCGAAAGATATTTGGAGAAGGAAAGGATTATTTACAGCCCTACGGTGAAACCTGGAGAACAGGAGCAAACTCTGGATCTAAACTGACTTTAAGCACTGATGCTGTAATTGCTGACACAAAAGTTCCTGCTGGAGAATACTTAATATTTACTGTTCCTGGTAAAGACTCCTGGAACTTCATGCTTTATTCCGACCTCAGCATTGGTGGTAACGTATCAGCCTATGACAAAAAGAATGAAGTGTTGAACATTTCTGTAAAACCAACTTCACTTAGCCAAACAGTAGAAACTTTGACTTTCAACATTGCTGATATCAGCGAAGACAATACTTCTGCAAACATCCAGTTGTCTTGGGACGATGTATCTATCAAAGTTCCTGTAAAAGTAGAGTTTGATGAAGTTGTAATGAAGGATATCGCTGCCAATACAAAGGTGAACCCTTCTAACTATATTGCCGCTGCAAATTATTACTACAATACAGACAAAGACCTTAATCAGGCTTTGGAGTGGGTTAATATGTACCTTGCTGAAGGTGAAAATTCAAAGCAATTCTGGAATGTACACTTGAAAGCTCAGATACTTGCTAAGTTAGGCAAGAAAAAAGAAGCTATAGAAACTGCTAAAAAATCTATGGAGGCTGCGAAAGCATTTCCTCAAGGAGATTTTGGTTACATAAAAAGAAATGAGGATCTGATTGCCAGTTTGAAGTAATCCATACAATAACCTTCAAAAAAAACCGGCAGAAGTTAAATTACTTCTGCCGGTTTTTTTATCTATCCACTCAATAAACTTAAAACCTACGATGCCATCGAAGAGTCTTTATTACCATTTGCACCTGACATAATTAGTTGAAGTAACACCGAGATCAATACAACCAAAGTGCACCCTATGGCATTATACCACAAATAACTAATCTCAAAGGTGTAGAAGCTCATAATCACGATTAATTGAGCAATGACAGCGGCCAAAAACACTGCATTACCCTTAACGAACTTCACAAAAAAGGCCACAAGAAAAATTCCCAGGATAGTACCATAGAATATTGACCCCAAAATATTAACAGCTTCAATAAGGTTTTCTAAAAGTCGTGCAAACAGCGCAAAACTTATGGCTACCACTCCCCAAAAGGCAGTCAAAAGCTTTGATGCTATCAAATAGTGTTTATCTGAGCCATCTTTCTTAATAAGTCTTTTATAAAAGTCAACAGAAGTTGTAGAACCCAGAGCATTAAGTTCCCCTGAGGTAGATGACATGGCTGCAGAAAAGATAACAGCCAGCAATAAACCAATTACTCCTTTAGGCAGATAATTCATAATAAATGTAAGGAATACATAATCAGAATCCTTGGTTTCTACCTCTGGGTTATGAGCCTGCAACAGGTCCTTTAACTCTCCTCTTATCTCCTTTGCTTTGGCATCACTCTGACGCACCTCAGCAGTTAATGAAGCCACTCTTTCGACCTCATCCTTATCCATCGCCACTACCAGATCTTCTAACTGCTGCTTTTTCTCTTCAAAATTCTGGCTATATGCACTTTCAAGCTGTTCCACCTCATCGCGGTATTCAGTGCTATAGATCTGTTCCATTTCCGCCTGTTTAAAAAACAATGGAGGCTGTACAAATTGATAAAATACAAATACCATTACGCCCACAAACAGGATAAAAAACTGCATTGGCACTTTTAAAATGGCATTAAAAATCAACCCCAGCCTACTTTCAGCCACCGATGTGCCCGTCAGGTAACGTTGCACTTGCGATTGATCCGTCCCGAAATAAGAAAGTGCGAGAAAAAGTCCCCCCGTAAGCCCGGTCCAAATGGTATACCTTCTTTCCGGGTTAAATGAAAAGTCAACAGCTTCCAGTTTCCCCATTTTACCGGCAATATGAACAGCATTATTAAAAGAAAGGTAATCAGGAAGATGATCAATGATCATAAAAAAGGCAATAAACATTCCTGCCATTATCACTGCCATCTGATATTTCTGAGTAAGACTAACCGCTTTTGTTCCGCCTGAAACAGTATAGATAACCACCAGTATACCTGTAATTAGTATAGTCAGAGAAAGGTCCCACCTAAGCATAGTGGACAGGATAATGGCCGGCGCATATATGGTAATACCGGCTGCCAGGCCTCGCTGTACGAGAAACAAAAAAGCTCCCAAAGATCTTGTTTTCAGGTCAAACCTACTTTCCAGAAACTCATAGGCCGTATAAACCTTTAGTTTATAAAAAATAGGAATAAACACCGCTGAAACAATAATAATAGCTATAGGAAGCCCGAAATAATTCTGCACGAATGCCATTCCTGACTCATAGGCCAGTCCTGGGGTCGATAAAAAGGTTATTGCACTGGCCTGAGTTGCCATAACAGACAACCCTATTGTTCCCCATTTCATTGAATTATCACCCAGCAGGTAGTCATTGATATTCTTACTACCCCTGCTCTTCCATACACCATATACAACTATAAACAATAATGTACCTAAGAGTACCGTCCAGTCAATTACGCTCATGAATAATGATTAGTGAAAAGGTAGAAGAGTATGATTAAAAAAACTAAGTTGCCTAACACCAGAAGATACCATCCCCTCCACCTTTTAAAGTACGGTGGTTTTTCCTCAGTATTTGAATCTTTATTGTGCTCTGTCATTGATATCCTGCTTAGGGTTTATGGGCCTCAGTTTTTGACTCTTTGCTTCCTAAAGAAACCAGGTTTACAAATATTCTATATGCCCCAGGAACTCCTGCAGGAAGTTCTCGAAACCACGAGAAACCTGTATAGACATAGTACCCTTCGCCATATTTTGCTATCAGTAGTCCACCATTTTTAGCACCTTCACCTTTATCCTTACTAGACAATAGCGCTGTATAACTTTTATCCCATTTATTAGGGAAGTAAAGGCCTCGTTCCTGAACCCAGCCATCAAAGTCCTTACCAGTGATCTTATTAGGGGCACTCATAGCTGGGTGTTTTGGTTCTAGTATTTTTACTTCAGCATTTTCATCAGTAACCCGATCTCGCGATAATTCAAGAGGATAAGGAGCAAATTGATCAGTTTTTAATCTGAAGTTTGTATTATACTGTATAATAAGTGTTCCTCCCTGTTTCACATAATCAAGAAGGTCATTCATATAAAAGTTGATGCGCTCATTGGTATTCAATGCACGCACTCCAAGAATCACTGCATCAAGCTTTGTCAGGTTTTCCGGTGTAATCTCGTCTTCCTTCATTTCCCACACCTCATAACCTATTTCTCTCAATGCTGTAGGTATTGCATCTCCTGCTCCCTGAATATACCCTACCAGTTCTCCATACTTTTCAATATTGATCTTCACCACCTTGGCCTCCGCTTCCGGCATAAGTAGCTGGGTTGGAATATGCTCATAATTGATAGTAACCAGGCTATTATTATAGGTTTTACCATCCATTTTCATAATTGCCTTTATGGCACCCGTACTCTGTTTATCCGGCGGAGTAAGTGTGAAATAAAACTTCTCCTCTTCACCTTTAACATCAAGCTGATAACTATGCTCAGCAGGATCCACTTTCCACCCCTCGGGCACCTGTAGTTTAAGCTTACCAGCTATTTCTCCTTTTCCTGCTTTTAAAGTCACCTCTACCTCCTTAGCTGCTGCTTTGGAAAATATATATACAGGTTCAGAAATATTAGCAAATACCGGAGGAGCTATTACGAATGGCCTATATTGCTCTCCTTTAACAGGATCGTTCCATTTATACACTACAGGCACAGTATAAGATATCTCCTGCCCTCCTATTTCCAGAGTAAATTTTACAGGAATAGCTGGAGTGTTTTCAGGCTTTCCGATCAATAGCTGATCATTCACCTTATATGTACCTAATGTACCCTGCTCACGCAGCCAATAGGGCTTAGAGTATTCTTTATTCTCAGGAATATCCAGAGTGGTTTTAAATACAATATCGTTATTCTCCAACATCTCTATACTGGCAACAGTATCGGCCAGTGCATTGTATTTAACATGCTTCAGTTTAGCCGGGAACCCGGATCTGTTAATAGCCTCAACAGTCAATGTAATTGCGTCGCCCGGAGTCACGGAATAATCATCTGCTACAACCTCCAGAAACAACCCCATAGTCGCTTTGATCAAATCATCAACCTGAGCAAGTTTTAATTCTCGCCAATACTTATTATCCAGTTTTAAAATTTCACTTCTGGCTTCGAGTAACCGAGGCATAATTGCAGTAGGATTGGTTGGATCATAAGCAGCTATGGCTTTTTCCACTATACTACCAATCTTTTCTCCACCTTTCACCCGCTTCCATGAAGTATCTACACCTTCAAAAATATCTTTCTTAGCCTCTTCACCGGCCATATACTCCAAAAACTCAAGCTGCTCCCCCCTACTACCACTAGAACCAAAACCCTGGCTTTTGTGCTGGCTTCTACTCAATGCTGCCACTTCAGTATAAGACTTACCTAACAAGGGGTTGTATCCTCCTACATCAATGGTTAGTACACCTGGTGTCTCCGAGTTAATATCAGGACTCCACCAACGACCAGTATTCATATACAATCGTTTAGGTTTCCAAATACTTACATGCTTCAATTGATCTGTGTACTTACTTTTATCTCCTGCTAAATTCATTGCCTCCTCTGCCATGATTGCTGAGGTAGTATGATGACCATGCCCAGCACGCTTATCAGGAGGGAAACGGGTAATAATCACATCCGGGCGAAAATTTCTGTACACCCAAACTACGTCTGAAAGGATTTGCTCTCTATTCCATATTTCCTGAGTTTCCTCTGTAGATTTCGAATAGCCAAAATCATTAGCTCTCGAAAAGTATTGCTGCCCTCCATCTATCCGTCGTGCTGCGAGCAGCTCCTGCGTTCTGATTACCCCAAGGGCTTCCCTAATCTCCGGCCCTACAAGGTTTTGACCACCGTCTCCACGGGTAAGTGATAGATAAGCCGTATTGGCAAGCCTTTCATTAGACAGGTAAGATATCAACCTCGTATTTTCATCATCGGGATGTGCCGCTACATACAAGGCATTGCCTAAAAAGTTGAGTTTTTTCAGTTTAAGCAAAATATCAGCAGCATTGGGTTTTTCGGGTTTCTGGGCTTCTGCGGTAAACACCACACAAAGCAGTAACAGCAGGTATACTTTTCTCATAAACTTTTTTATTGAATGTACGCATACTTCAACACCGAATAAGCGATGAATCTTATGAAGTCAACGCGACAATTAATACTCCAATAGCATTTTGTAAAACATTAACGCTAACGGCTGCAAAGATTAAAGGTTTGGGGAACAATTCAAGAAAAAGACCAAAAATTACAGGAGTGGCTCTACATAAAGAAGAAACTCAAAGGGAACAATATTTCCGCTGTTGACCACTGACCCCTGAAAAGAACTATCTGGCTTTTTAAAGTTACCAAATCAACCTACCTTAGAATGGTATGAAGTATTTTCTTATTACAGATATAATATTGCTTATGCAATGGTTCTTTTATAGTTGCTCCTTTGGTCAAACTATTTCTGGCCAGGTGTTGGATGCTACACACAATGAGCCTTTGCCCAATGCTTCAGTGATTACATTGGATGATAATACTTGTACAATAACCGATGAAAAAGGATACTTTACTTTACAAATGCTGCACAACGGCTCTGTAACTATTCAAATATCCCATTTGGGGTATATTTCAGAAAAAAAACATGCCAGAGCCGGTGATTTTGTTAAGTTTACCCTCAAAACTTCAGAAACCAACCTCAGAGAGGTTATTGTTAAATCCTCTCAGGTTGCAGAAGCTTACAGTGAAGTACCCGGAGTTGTTAACCTGATAACACGCAAGCAACTCCGGCAAAATAATGAAGCCTCCCCCGCTCCCGTATTCAATCAAATTCCTGGTGTGTATATGCATTCAGGCAGCCTAAACACCAATAGAATTACGATCCGCGGTGTAGGTGCCCGCACTCCATATGGCACAAACAAAGTCCGCGCATATTATGACGATATCCCGCTGACCTCCGGTGAAGGGGAAACCACTGTTGAAGATATTGATTTAGCAGCTATCCAGCGTATTGAGGTTATCAAAGGACCCAGTTCAAGTGTATATGGAAGCGGTTTAGGTGGCACAATAAACCTCACCTCTCTACAAGCTGATAACAAGAACACCCTATCCTCTAAAAGCACCATCGGATCATATGGTTTTTTTAGAACAAACTCCAGAGCAGAGTTAGCAGGAGAACACAACCAACTTAATTTAATGTATTCCACTACACACACGGATGGTTACAGGCAAAATAGCGAGTACGATCGGCGGTCATTCATTTTTACATCGAAGTCCTCCCCCAACCCACATACCATGATTTCTGTTTTGGGACTTTACACTCACCTGAAAGCTTATATTCCAAGCTCAATTAATGAAGAAACATTTAAAACTTCGCCTTCCTCCGCTGCCATTAACTGGTATCAGGCACAAGGATACGAGATGTACAACAAAGCCAATGTAGGCATCTCATATCACTCCGATATTACCAGCAACCTGAAAAGCACTACCAGTACCTTTTTAACTTTTCGTAATGCTGACGAACCCAGGCCTTTTAACATTTTAAAAGAAAGCACAGTGGCCACCGGGTTGAGATCAAAATTAATGTGGGATACCAAAGTATTACAAAGGGAGATGACCTGGAGCGCTGGTTTTGAGTATTTCAGCGATTGGTACCAATGGTCAACCTATGAAAATCAATATAAACAGTACCCGGGAACCGGCAGTAGACCAGGTAGTATACTCAGCGACAATAAAGAGCATAGGTATTATTACAATCTCTTTGCCCAACTCGATTGGACGATTACACAAAAACTATCACTCCAGACCGGCATCAATAACAACAAAACTACCTATGAATTAATTGACCTATATGCAGATAGTCTTGATCAATCAGGAAAGTATAGTTTTAATACTACCTGGTCTCCGAGAGTAGGTATAGTTTATCACATTAAAAATGGACATAGCATCTATACTTCAGTGAGTCATGGATTCTCGCCTCCCAGTGTAGCTGAAACACTCACCCCGGAAGGAAGTATAAATACTAATATTCAACCCGAATCTGGCTGGAACTATGAAATTGGAAGTAAAGATTCCTGGTTAAACGACCGGCTGTACACCGAACTTTCAGTGTATCGAATGAATATTAAAAACTTGCTTGTAGCTCAACGAACTGGACCCGACACTTATGTTGGAGTAAATGCAGGTAAGACTTTACATCAGGGGCTGGAGATTCTCATTCATATGGATTTAGTCAAAAACAGTCCATGGACTGTCAGGCCATTCCTCTCTGCTACACTCATGGATTATCGCTTTGACGACTTCATTAGCGAAGAAATAGACTATTCCGGAAATGATCTTACCGGAGTACCATCACATGTATTTAATTTTGGAATTGACGTAGATTCTGAAATCGGCTTATATATTTATGGTAATTACCAATCTACAGGAGATATACCCCTCAATGATGCCAACAGCTTGTACAGTAACAGCTACTCATTAATCAATCTCAAAACCGGCTATAAGAGGCGGTTTCAAGAAAGTTTTCAGTTTGACATCAGTATGGGGGTCAACAATCTGCTGGACGAAAACTATGCTTCCATGGTATTGGTCAACGCAGTCGGATTTGGAGGTTCCGCTCCCAGGTATTACTATCCGGGTTTGCCCAGGAATTATTACATAGCTCTAGAGCTCAGCTATAATTTTTAGAAGGACAACTTCTCCTTTACAATTGCTCTATTGCAAAAGCTTAATTCTCACTCTATAAAGACAAACAAAAAAGTGGGTACTGAAGCCGTTGTAAAAACCCCGGCAGCTGAATTAGTTTGGCGCATTAGGAAGGTTGAATATCATAAATAGCTTATTAATACAATAAAGTCCTCAATCTTCCCAACAACATTTTTTATACTTTAAACCGCTACCACAAGGACAAACATCGTTCCTCCCCACATCTTCCTTTTTCTTAAATGATGATCTATCAATTACAGCTGTCATATCTTGATTAAAAATTTGGGACAATGTTTGATACAAGTCCGGGTGTTTTTTCTTCATCAAATGTGGACGTTCAAAAAAATATTCGCCTGCCACAGCAAAGAACTCCTGCCGATTTGTAGCCCCATAAGGATTGATATCCGATTGGTTCATCAAAATATCGTCCGTTTTTTCTTTAACAAATTCTAACCACGGTAATGAATATGCTTTGTCTTCATACCCAGGAGGAATGCCGTCCACCTCTCCTGTTTCTTTATCGAACAAATGTACAAATTCATGAATTCCCACATTCTTCTTATCATTTGAAATGTCGAAACCTAAATGCATTGAAGGTTTTGATAATATCATTTTACCTTCCATAGCTCCACTCCCAACCATACCAGTAATAATCTCTTCTTTACTCCCAATGTTGAAGCTTCTATCAAATGAATCCGGGTACAACAATACCTCATCGAGATGTTTATAAGTCCATGCAGGAAAACCAAATAAAGGTATTGTTGCACTACTCGCCACTAGTAACCTATCTTCCAAAGTAACTTCACATTGCACTCCGGTGATCCTTACTACAGAAAGAAAGTTTTGAATATCTCCTTCAAACTGTAGCCGCTGTTCATTATTCAGGTTTCGATAGAAATGAACCTTATCTAACAATAACCTTTTCCACCGTTCTGGAGTTGGCTGAAGTTTCGTAGGCGTGGTGGTTAGTTTCTTTTTATGAAATACCAAATATGCAACAGTAGCGACTACAATAATTATTATAAGGAGTACTTCCATGAAGCATAAATACATCAAAAAGAACTATAAATAGATATAAAACCCCTAATAAATCTGCGTGTGAATATAATCATCGTGGCGCACAGCATGACAACCATGAAAACAAATATTGATGTAACCATTTAGGTTCCAACGTTGTTTAAGGTGAGGTTCAATAAAAAGTTTTGATATTTTCCAACCAGTAAAACACTCAATATTAAAACTTTACAGTTTATTAAAGAATCCTATTCATTAATAAACTGTAAAGTTTTATAAACGGGTATAACTTAATTTCAATAGCACAATAGCATTTCCAGCCACTATAAACCGTTTATAAATTGGCATTACCCAATTTCCTACCTTCACTATGATATAAATGAATAATTAAAACGTAGGTTACAAGGAGACAAAACCGAAGTCAGTGCCGTGAATGCCGATGTCAACGGAAAAAACAGTTATCATCTATGATGACCTGATCCGTTCAGGAGGAAATATTGTTAATGCTGCAAAACCTATAAAGACGCAGGTGCAGGAGACATTTATGTAATTACCACACACGGCTTATTCATCAATGATGGGTTAAACAAGCTAAAAAATTCAGGATTAATTAAGAAAGTAATATGCTCCGATACCCATATGAATACTCAAACTATTAATGATGAGCTTTTAAAGGTGAGGTCTATTGCTAATCTGATTTCGGATCGTATAAAAAAAAGTGGAAGTGCGTACAACTTCAGAGTTCCAACTATAAAACACCATAAATGACCTATAAACAAAAAAACCTCTCTAAATCAAATTAGAGAGGTTTTTCTTGCTATTAGAGCCCCCAGTCGGATTCGAACCAACGACCTACTGATTACAAGTCAGTTGCTCTGGCCAACTGAGCTATGGAGGCTTTAATTTTTCTTAATTTTCTTTCCCTTTTCCTCTCACTTTTTGAGTGGTTGTTGTTGTAAGGGATTGCAAATGTAGTGTACTGATTTTTAAATACAAATTTTCAGAAGGAAAAAATTTAAAAAAAATTAAGATGCCGTTCTAATGATCCTTAATTGCTGTTTTAAGTTCTTTAATTCATTAGTCGCAGCCTTAATTTTTTGACTAAATTCATCTTTTAATTTGTCGGCTGTTTTGGAATCAGCGAAAAACTCCAGGTTATTTTTCCACAAGGAAATATCATGTTCAACTTTGCTGATCTGTTTTTTGATTGCCTGTTCTTTTCGGTAAATCTTTTGATCTGCATTGGGACCACTTAATATCTTGTTGACCTGGTTCTCAATTCTGATCGCCTGACGGTCTTCATTGGATATTCCCTCGATATTGTTTATAAATTTGTCTACTACTTCGGAGTAACGACTCTTGATTTTAGATATGCTATTTCTTGGCACAAACCCGATATCCAGATATTCATCCTGCAAATCACGAAGCTGCTCAATGTCTTCAGGATTATCTTTGGCCAGTTGTTCTATTTTATCGCAGACTTCTTCTTTCTTTTTGAGGTTCTCTTCAAACTCTTTCTCAACTTCACTATTTTTTGACCTCTTATTATTAAAGAAGTAATCTGCAGCTTCCTTAAATTCTTTATAAACAGATTCTCTGTGCTTTTCTGGTACAGGGCCTATCTCTTTCCACTGCCGTTGAAGTTTTTTAAACTCCTCAGCTGTCTTTTGCCAGTCTGTACTATCCTTGATCTCAAGAGCTCTTTGCACCAACTCTTTTTTCTTATCGAGATTACCTTCTCTCTGAGCATCCAGTTTCTTAAAGAATGCGCTCTTATTATTAAAGAAGGTTTTGAAGGTACCCCAGAACTTCTTGTTTACAGCTTTGGCCTTAGCACGTGGCAACCCTCCTACAGCCTCCCACTTTTTCTGTATTTCCAGAATCTCTTTAGTTTTATGATTCCATTCCTTGATCCTGTCAGAATCAAATTCCGTAAAGGGCTGAACCTCTTCTGCCAGCTGCTCTTTAACTTTCAGGTTATCTTCAAGTTCAGATTTAAGTTGCTCTACAAACTCTTTTCTTCTGGCATAAATCTCGTCCGAAGCAGTTTTAAAGCGTTGCCATAATGCTTCCTGCTCCTCTTGTGGCACAGGACCGATGTGTTTAAACTCATTATGAAGCTCGTTAAGCTCTTTGATAGCCTCTTTAAGGTTCTCATGGCTTGCAAGCTTTTCTGCACGATCGCAAAGCTCTAGCTTTGACTCCAGGTTCTTTTTCCTATCAAGCTCTTTAAGCTCAAAATAAATGCTCCTGTTATCATAAAAGCGGTCTACCAGGGCATTATAATTTGCCCATAATGTTTTGGCATGCGCACCTGGTATTGGGCCTATATTTTTCCATTCATTTTGCAGATCTTTGAAAGCATTGAAACTAATGTTAGTTTCCTCCGAGTCTACAAACTCCCGAAGCTTTTCCAGTATTTCCTGCTTTTTCTTAAGGTTTGCTTCTTTCTGATGCTCTTTTTCCTTTACATAAGTCGACTTTCTGTCTTTTATCAACTTATAATTAGCATCAAAACGATTCGTTAATTCATCATATTTAAACTCAAAATCAACTTCCTCCCCTCCATCTGCAACAAATTTATCCAGCGCTTCTTTTCGTTCTGTTTCTCTTATTTCATCAAACAGAGGCTTTATCTCCCGCAAAACACGATCTGCTTTCTGGACATTATCATCTTTAGCCAGGGCTTTGATCAACTCCACAAGCTCTTCCTTGGAATATTCGGAATAGTCTATATGCTCATCTTCGTCATCGTCATGTTCATCGTCATCATGCTCTTCTTCCACATTGGTATGTTCCGAAGAATTTTCGACGGTTTCCTCTTTTTTATCAACGAGCTCCTGATCACCTTCAGAAATGTTTTCCATTTCCTGATCGGCAGTGTCAGCGATTTTCTCACTATTCTGAGAACTTTCCTGATTCTTCACCTCATCAGTGCTTTCTTCCACTTCCTGGTTTTCAGTATTGACGTTTTCCAATTCCTTTATGTCCTTCTCTTTATTCATTTGTGCAGTTTTTCAACCTCTATAACTGTAAAAATAATAAAATCATTCAATTTAAACGTGGGTCGGTTGGATAATTTGAATATACATTAAACCTTCCTCCCAATTGCTTCAGCACTGCCTTCCATAGGTTTTCACCACCATGATCAAAAACCAGCTCCGGTGTGGCATAGTTTGCTACTATCCATGAATCTGCTTTTAACTCCTCTTCAAGCTGCCCCTCTCCCCATCCTGAATAACCAATAAAAAACCTGAAATCATCCGCTTTAATTTGCTTTGTATCGATAAGGATCATCAGTTGCTCGAAGTTACCTCCCCAGTAAAGGCCATTACTTATTTCCATCCCTCCTTCCAGATAGTCTGCTTTATGAATGAAGTGCAAAGTATCCTGTTGCACTGGCCCTCCAATATAAACAGGCTGACTGAAGTCCTTTATATCCTCAACTATTTCATCCAATGCCACAGCTGAAGCTTTGTTTAAAACAAAACCAAACGACCCCTCCTCACTATGTTCGCATAGGAGTACCACTGTTCTTTCAAAATTTGGATCAGGCAAGAATGGCTCGGAAACAAGCAAACTTCCTTTTCCGGGTTTCTGGTTATTATTGAATTTGAAATAGTCCATAACTAATGCAAAGCAGGTTGAAGAGGTAAAGATTTTAACACCTCTGCCTCTATTAAGTTCAGTTCCTCTAATCTTCTATAGGTAATATCCTCATCAAAATAGTTTAGAGCCATTTTTACGAAAATATTCCCATGCTTGGCCTCGGAGGCCCACAGGTTATGGTAAAAAGTTTTTAACTCACCGGGCTCAAGAGCTTCATAAACGAGGCGAAAACGCTCAGCACCCCTACATTCTATAATTGAAGCCAACAACAGCCTGTCCATAAATCTATCTTCTCGTCCTGACCGACAACAGTCAATCAGTTTTTTCACATAAATATCCTGCCCCATTTCAGGAGGCAGGGATACCCCACGCTGCTCCATAATCTGATAAACCGACCTAAAATGCTCCAGTTCCTCTACGGCAGTATCTATAAGTTCGGGAATTATTTCCAATCTATCCGGATACTTGGCGACAAAACTCATCGCCATAGCTGAAGCTTTACGCTCACAGTTTGCATGGTCTTGCAAAAACGCATCAAAATCGTTCATAACTGTGTCTACCCAAGCCTGGCTACTTTCACAAGCCAGATCAATACTTAATTTCATTATTTTTTATGAATTTTTAAACCATTTATTCGAATTCCTACGCAGTAGCTCAACACGCTCATTACCTCACACTAAGTAAATGATATGATATTCAGAAACCAGTAACTGATGGTTTGAATAATGCGATATTCAGAATTTTGCTTTTCGTTCAGCCCTCAATTAAAAGGAAAAGATTTATTTATTAAAAATACTTGGGGTATTAATACTCAAAGATTTTAAATTTGGCACTCAAAATAGACATCCAATGGAAAAGAATATTGCAGAAATCAGGCAAGACTATGTTCGCCATTCCTTAAGGAAAAAAGACGTAGACAAAGACCCCATTAAACAATTCCAAAAATGGTTGACTGAGGCACTTACAGCCGAGGTTCGTGAAGCCACTGCCATGAATATGGCGACGGTAAGCGAGCAGGGGGTGCCTTCATCAAGAATACTGCTTCTTAAAGATGTCAATAAAAATGGATTTACATTTTACACTAACTATCAAAGCAGCAAAGCCCGCGAACTTGAGGTCAACCCATCAACAGCACTTACTTTTTTCTGGCCTGAATTAGAGAGACAGGTGAGAATACAAGGAATTGTAAAAAAGGTAAGTAAGGAGGAATCAGAGGAGTATTTCAAAAGCCGGCCAAGAAAAAGCCAGATCGGAGCCTGGGCCTCACCTCAAAGCTCAGTTATAAGCAGCAGGGAGATCCTTGAAGAGCGTGAACAAAAATTGGAGAAGAAGTTTGAAGGCCAGGATACTTTACCCAAACCAGAGCAGTGGGGTGGATATATTGTAGAGCCGTTTTTTCTTGAGTTTTGGCAAGGACGCGCCAGCAGGCTTCACGACCGTATAGTATATACACGCGAAGACAATACGTGGAAGATCAATCGCCTAGCACCATAAAAGAAAATATCTACTTATCCAGGTATGCCTTTCCAGGCTCCTTATTGAATAAGGAGCCTCATAAAGGCTTGGAGTTGGTAATAACCATCCCCTGCTACAATGAACCTGATCCAATCCGGAGCCTGAACTCATTACTGATGTGTAATACACAGAACTTATGTATTGAGGTTATCCTACTTATAAATGAGGCCGAAAATGCACCCTCCCACATATCGCTACAAAATGAAAAATCTTATCAAGAGGTAAAACGCTGGGCAGAAAAGCACTCCAGGCCTGATTTTTACTTTCATGTAATCTACAAAAATGACCTCCCTAAAAAGCACGCCGGGGTTGGGCTGGCTCGTAAAATAGCAATGGATGAAGCTGTGCGTAGACTGGAGTCCGTAGGCAGACCAGACGGAGTAATCATATGTTACGATGCTGACAGTACATGCGATCCTAACTATATTCAAGCTGTTCACGATTATTTTTACTGTAACTCTAAATCTCCTGGCTGTTCAATTTATTTTGAACACCCTCTGGAAGGCAGCTTTGATGACAATATTTATGATGCCATTATAGATTACGAATTATTCCTTCGATACTACGTAAATGCCTTGCGCTACTCTGGCTTTCCTTATGCTTATGAAACCATTGGCTCCAGCATGGCAGTAAGATCCTCAGCCTATCAAAAACAGGGAGGCATGAATCGTAGAAAAGCCGGAGAAGACTTTTACTTTCTTCATAAAATCATTCCCCTGGGTAATTTTGGAGAAGTTAATAATACCAGAGTCATTCCCTCCCCGAGAATCTCAGATCGTGTGCCCTTTGGCACCGGCAAAGCGGTAAATGACTGGCAAAAAACACGGCACCTGTCAACATACGCTATACAAACCTTCAAAGACCTTAAGTGCTTTATAGATAGCTTACCGGAGCTTTACAATGCCTCTTCCGACTTTATCGAAACCTTTTTATCAAACCAGCCTGAAAGTATACGCAGTTTCCTTGTTGATAATGACTTCATATGCCACACTGAGCGCATTAACAACAATGCTGCCTCCATCAATACCTTTATAAAGCATTTCTATCAATGGTTTGATGGTTTCAAGGTGTTGAAGTACGTACATTATGCCAGAGATAATTTCTACCCCAACCAGTCCATAGGGCAGGTTGCCTCAGAGCTACTAACCCTGACTAAAAGTACCTCTCCTATTAACAACAAAAAAGATATATTATTGGCTTACAGAAAAATGGACAGACAAGTCCATTATTAACTATTTCACTTGAAACTTATATTTTCCTTCCTCAATCCTGGATATTAACCCCTCTCCTATTTTTTGAGTCAGATTAGTAATATAGGTGTCTACAGACCTGGCCAGTACATATACATCGGAACCCCAGATATTATGAACCAAATTATCTCTGGTAATCACTTTTTTAGGATTTTGAGCAAAGAAATACAAAAGCTCAAACTCATATTTAGGCAGGGACATTTTTTTGCTTTTGTACGTTACTGAGCTAGCTCTTCTGTCGATAGTCATATCTCCGATATTGATCTTTTCAATACTCTTTCTGATCACCAGGTCCTTTTTGAGTACAGTACTTATTTTATGGGTAAGCGTTCTGAGTCCTGTTATCTTCTCAATATAATCATCCCCACCAGTATCCAATGCCTTTAGTTGTAACTGCTTATCAGACTTGGCAGTTAGAAAAAATATATAAGTGTTTTTAAAGTCAGGATGCTCTCTCAATTGCCTGCAAACCTCTATGCCATTGATCTTAGGCATCATAATATCCAATATGATCAGATCAGGATGAAACTTTCCGGCCGTTTCAAGTGAATGCGTACCCTTGCGCTCTACTTTTACCGTATAACCATCTTTCTCCAGGTTATACTGCAGCAGATCAAGAATATCTTTGTCATCATCGACAATCAATATTTTATGATTGATAGAATTGTTCATGCACCGGCCTCCTTCTCAACGATGTGTGAAATGATTGCTTCCGTTTCATCAGGGTATTCTATCTTAGTTGCATCTCTGAAATAAGCCCAGTCTTTAATCTCGTCTACATATTTTTTTTTAAGCTTCTTCAGAACGGGTATCCCCATCTCTTCCATCGCCGCCGCATTGCACTGCTGCTCATATTGGTTTTTCATCGGGATCACCATCAGCTTCTTACCAAGAAACAGGGCTTCCGAAGGAGTTTCAAAACCTGCCCCACACAATACACCTTCTGCTGATGTAATGCTATCAATAAACCTTTGATTATTGATAGGTGATACTTTTACATTCGCCTCTTCATACCCTTCCTTATTATGTTTGGAGAAAACTTCCCAATTGACTTTTTTCACCTTCGAAAGTATTTCCACTATTTTTTCATCTGCATAAGCTGGCAGGTATACTGTATAGTGCCCCTTGTTAGTGATTTTAGCTTCACGTATGGACCTTCTTACAACAGGCGTATAAATATTTTCATCAAAAGCATTAAAATGAAAGCCATAGTGGACAGATGCGGGCGCATAATTCCTCAGGATCATTTGGCCTACCACATCCTTAGACTCAGGCTTGGGGCATTTGGCAGAAAGTAATGCACTCTGATGGCTTAAAGCAACACACCGCTTCCCCTTAAGCCTTGATGCCCAGGCAGTAATAGGTTCAAAATCGTTTATAATCAGATCGTAATTATCGATTGGAAAATCCTTGATCTCTTTAAGAAAACGACGTGAGGAGTTACTTTTTAGTGTTTTCGACAGGTTAATACCTCCTTTTTTACCAAAGTAAAAACTAAGTCCCTCTGATCTGTACTTCGTTTCTTTGGGTAAAGATATTTCAACCTGAGCTCCACTTACCAGATAATCAACCTCTCCGTACTTCTCCAATTCCGGGCCAATATCCATAGCTCTACTCACGTGACCATTTCCAGTACCTTGTATTGCGTATAATATTTTCATTACTTGACAATTAAAAATTCATTGACCATATCTCTGAAGATATCATCTGTATTCATTGCCCGTTTACTCTTTTTATTAACCTTTATGGACATTGCAACAGGATCTTCAGTAAAATTGTAAAGGCGCCACGACTTGTTGTTATATTCAAGAGCGGTCAGGTTCTCAACCCAATCACCTGAATTCAAGTACATTACCTGCCCCTTTTCAGACTTCACTTTTCGCATTTGCGGATGGTGTATATGGCCGCACACTACAAAATCATATTGGTTACTGATAGCTATATCCGCTGCGGTCTGCTCAAAATCATTAATAAACTTAATCGCTGACTTTACGCCATCTTTAATCTTCTTGGAGAGTGATATTTTACCTTTTCCTACAAGCTTAGAAATAAAATTCACAAATGTATTCAGGAGAATAAGTGTATCATACCCTATAGCACCCAGCTTGGCTAACCATTTGGAATGCTTCATAGTAACATCAAACACATCACCATGAAATATCCATGTCTTTTGTCCATCAAGGTCTAGCACAACCTTATTCTCAATGGAGAAAGCACCTAGATTGAATCCCACAAACTTCCTCAGCATTTCATCATGATTTCCGGTAATATAGACCACTTCAGTACCTTTGCTCAGCAATCCGGTTATATGCTTAACAATTTGCATATGACTGGCAGGCCAATACCGTTTACTGAACTGCCATATATCAATAATATCACCGTTAAGGATAAGTTTCTTGGGCTGGATTGTTTTTAAGTAGCGTAGAAGGTCCTCTGCATGACAACCGTAAGTACCAAGGTGAACATCTGATATTACTACTACTTCAACAGGACGTTTTTTTTCTTTCATAAAGTTTCTGAAAAAAGATACCCTTAATAGTCTAAACTCATACTAAACCAAAAGGGTATCTTAATAAACTCATACAATGCAAATGTAGTGAGCAACCATTACCTCAGTTTGACTCAGACATTACTATAGTGTTACTAATATTTGCTCGTTTATTATTCCAATATGAACTGTGATTGATTATTTTTGGCACCTGCTATTAGCACCAACTATATATGAGAAAATTCTATTTTACCCCCGGACCCTCACAGCTGTATTATACGGTTGAGGAGCATCTTAAAAACGCCCTCAAGGAGGGCATACCATCCATATCCCATCGCAGCAAAGACTACGAAAAAATCCACCATCATACCGTGGAAGCCATTCGCTCATTACTGGCTTTACCTGATGATTATCACATTTTTTTCACTTCATCTGCCACAGAAATATGGGAGCGCACCATTCAAAACATGGTTGATACAGAATCCTTTCACTTGGTTAATGGTGCTTTTTCAAAACGTTTTTTTGAAATAGCTGAAAACTATAGGATCAATGCCATGTCACAAGTGGCAGAAGAAGGTGAAGTTGTGGAAGCCGAAGAATTACTCATTCCTGAAACAGCAGAACTCATTGCCATAACACATAACGAAACCAGTACAGGAGCAAGCCAGCCAGTTGAGGATATTAAAAAGATCAGAAAGGCCTTTCCTGACCAGCTAATTTCCCTCGATGTAGTTTCTTCTGCCCCGTATGTCAATTTGGATTATAACCTTATTGACACGGCCTATTTCTCAGTTCAAAAGTGCTTTGGGCTGCCAGCAGGACTTGGCGTATGGATTGTTAATAACAGGTGTCTCCAAAAAGCTCAAACGCTGCTAAATAAAGACCGAGTTATCGGTTCATACCACAGCCTGCCTTCGCTTTTGGAAAAGAGCATTAAAAACCAAACCCCTGAGACCCCAAATGCCCTGGCTGTTTACCTATTAGGCAAAGTAGCAACAGATATGGTAGACAAAGGTATTGAACAAATACGCAGAGAGACTGAATATAAGGCAGCTGTATTATACCAGGCATTTGAACAATCTAATATTCTGAAGCCATTTGTAGCCAAAGAATTACATAGGTCAAAGACTACGCTTGTAGCTGAAACGACTATTCCAAGCAAAGAGATAATCTCCAAACTCTCTGAAAAATCATTTGTAGTGGGCAGTGGATATGGGAAATTTAAAGACAAGCATATTAGGATTGCCAACTTCCCTACTCACTCAAAAGAACACGTGGAAATACTCGCTGATGAGCTATTGAAAATAAAAAAATAATTTCATCAATAAAAGTGGAAAATTCTCAATGTAAAGTCATTTATTGACTTAATTTTGCACGAGCAATCGTAAACCTATGGAACCATTTAAAAACCTTTTAGTTGGGCTTGATACTTCAAAATTGGATGCTACACTCATTAAGTATGCATCATTTTTAGTCGACCACTCATCGGCAGAGAAAGTGCAATTCGTAAATATTGTACGCAATCTCAATATCCCTTCCGACGTAAAGAAAGAGTTCCCAAATATCGTTACCAGCGCTATTCAGGACAGAAAAGACAAGATCAAAGAAGCTGTCAAAACTCATTTTACACCTAAAAAGAAGGTAAAAGTAACCTATCTTGTCAAACAAGGGCAGGCTCCAATGCTGTTGGACATTGCTAATAAATCCCAGACTGACCTCATTATAATAGGACAGAAAAAAACATTAGATGGGACTGGTGTTACTACGATGCGTCTGGCAAGACGGGCAAGCTGTAACTTGCTGATCGTACCTGAAAATGTAACTCCTAAAGTGGACAAGTTTCTTGTTCCCATTGACTTCTCAGACTATTCAAAGCTATCGCTTACCCAGACCATAGATTTTGCTGTAAAAACTGGCGGCAAAGGCGAGATATACTGCCAGAACGTTTACAACGTACCGGCAGGTTATCATTACACTGGCAAATCTTTCAATGAATTCTCTGAGATCATGAAAAAGAATGCTCAGGAGTCTTTCAAAAAGTTTATCAAGAAAATTGATCCTAGAGGAATCAAAATACATGAAGTATACTCCCTGGACACCAATGACAACCTGGCCAGTGATATTTATGACCTTGGCGATAAGATTGATGCAGATTTCATCATTATCGGGGCTAAAGGAAGAACTGCTGCCGCCGCACTTTTCCTTGGTAGTCTTGCTGAGAAAATGGTAAATGACAATATGAACCACCCTTTACTTGTGGTGAGATTTAAAGGCAAAAATGCCGGATTGTTTGAGACTTTAAGAGAGATATAGTATTAGTTGCTGTTATGGGCTTGTTACCTACTTTGTAGATTGATAGCATTTCTCATGTCAGGCCAAGTATAGAGAAGCATTTAATCCCGCTCCCTGTATAGGCTAAATACCATGTTTTAATTTTCATAACAAACTCCGCTATATACTCCTAAATATTGAATAGTTTTGAGGTTCCCAACATGGAACACCTAACATTATTTGATCTCAACAAACTTGTAAAGGACACGCTGGACACCAACCTGGAGCCCTCCTATTGGGTTATTGCTGAAATTGGTGAAATGCGATCAAATCAAACAGGACACTGCTACCTGGAGTTGGTTGAAAAGGACAATGATAAAGTAATCGCTAAAATGCGAGCTACAATCTGGGCATACACCTACAGAAACCTCTCCACTTGGTTTGAAGGAATGACCGGTCAGGCACTACAGCCTGGCCTAAAGATACTTTGCAATGTAGTAATTCAGTTTCACGAACTTTATGGTCTTAGCGCCAACATCAAGGACATTGATGCCAATTTCACTTTAGGAGAACGAGCACAGCGAAGAAAAAAGATCATCGAACAGCTTATCTCCGATGGTGTTTTTGAAATGAACAAGACGCATATGCTCCCAATCGTTCCCCAGCGCATTGCAGTTATCAGCTCTCCTACTGCTGCGGGCTTTGGCGATTTTATGGATCAGGTTACCCAAAACAACTATGGCTACCATTTTAATGTCAAGTTGTTTAAAGCAATAATGCAAGGTGATAAAGCGAGCGAATCCATGATCAATGCCATGCTTCAGGTACATAACAACAAGGAACAGTTTGATGCTCTTATCATTATTCGCGGCGGAGGAAGTCAAATAGACCTTGACTGTTTTGACGACTATGACCTTGCCTCTCATATTGCTCAGTTTACGTTGCCCGTTATTACAGGTATAGGGCATGAAAGAGACGAAACAATTGCTGACCTTGTAGCACACACCATGATGAAGACTCCTACAGCTGTTGCTGAATTTCTGATCAGTGGTGTAAGGGCTTTTGAAGAAAGACTTAATGATGCCTTCGCTCAAATTTACCATTTCTCCAACAATGTACTTAAATTAGAATCACAACGCCTGAGTACACTGGGCTACCAGCTTAAGGCAGGAGCAAAAGACAAGCTTTCCTCTAAATTATACAGGATTGACAATTTAAAGGAAAGGCTGAAAATCCATACTGTAAATCAGCTTCAAAACCATGGAAAAAAGTTAGATCTTGCTCAAAAGTCCCTGGAGCTACTAAACCCTGAAACCATATTAAAACGAGGGTATACACTCACAACTGTTAATGGAAAGGCAATTTCTAAAGCTGACATTAAACAGGGTGACAAGATGAAAACAGAAAGTGCCGAAAAAATTATAATCAGTACTATAGAAACTCAAACAGACAAAAATGGCTAAAAAGGAAACCAGTTATAAAGATTCTCTGGAGGAGATAGAAAAAATCATTCTTCAAATAGAATCAGGAGAAACCGACGTGGATGAGCTTTCTGCACTTGTAAAAAAAGCTGCCACTCTGATTAAAAGCTGTAAACAAAAACTCAAGAATACTGAAGATGACCTTAATCAGGCTTTGGATGATATAGATTGATTTTACCGTCCTTCACATTACAATTTGATAATAGCATGTAAATTGATATTTTGGCCGAAATTCAAACACACTTAAACATAATCTTAATGCATATTTATAAAAGACTAATTTTAAGTTATTTATTGATCCTTCCCATATTAGGGATGGCACAGCCCAAGTCACAGCCTTATTGGCAGCAGCGAGCTGAATATACCATGGAAATTAACATGGATGTAAAATCACACCAGTACAGCGGTAAGCAAGAATTGGTATATTATAACAACTCTCCAGACACGCTTACCAAAGCTTATTACCACCTTTACTTCAATGCTTTCCAGCCAGGAAGTATGATGGATGTTCGCTCATTGAATATTGAGGATCCCGATAGCAGGGTGGGAAGTCGTATATCCCAACTGAATAAGGATGAAATTGGCTATCA
Organism: Fulvivirga marina; assembly: GCF_016775155.1. Lineage (GTDB taxonomy): Bacteria > Bacteroidota > Bacteroidia > Cytophagales > Cyclobacteriaceae > Fulvivirga > Fulvivirga marina. The sequence continues at coordinate 175,797 of NZ_JAEUGD010000066.1, forward strand.
ACATATCAAATCGCTAAAACAAGATGGCAAAGCAGTAACCTATAAAGTTGAGGGTACAATCCTGGAAGTAAGGTTGAATAAGCCTGTCCTGCCTGGAAATAAAACCACCTTCGAAATGGAGTTCGAAGCACAGGTACCTATTCAAATCAGAAGATCGGGCCGTGACAACGCCGAGGGAGTGGCTTATTCCATGACACAGTGGTACCCTAAATTGAGTGAATACGACTACCTAGGCTGGCATACAAACCCCTACATAGGAAGAGAGTTTCATGGTGTGTGGTCAGATTTCGATGTAAAAATCACCATTGACCCTACTTATGTTATTGGAGGAACGGGTTATCTTCAAAACCCTGATAAAATAGGTCATGGATATCAAAAAGAGAACAAAGAGGTAAAAGCATCTGACAAACCACTTACCTGGCATTTCAAAGCTCCAAACGTACATGATTTTGCATGGGCTGCAGACCCTGATTACAAACATACTACAGCGCAAGTGCCCAATGGACCAACATTACACTTTATTTATCAGGAAACTGAGGAGAATAAGGAAAACTGGGAAAAGCTGCCTGAGCATATGGTTAAAGCCGTGCAATTTATGAGCGAAAACTTCGGCAAATACCCTTACGATCAATACTCATTCATACAGGGTGGCGACGGAGGAATGGAGTACCCCATGGCTACCCTCATAACCGGTAACAGAAACTTTAACAGCCTTATAGGTGTATCCGTTCACGAGCTAATTCACAGCTGGTACCAGGGAGTACTTGCCACCAATGAGAGTTTATACCCATGGATGGATGAGGGATTCACTTCATATGCTTCAGATGTTACAATGAAACATCTGTTTGATCCTGAGAGTGACCGCAATGTTCATGAAGGATCTTATAGAGGCTATTTCCACATGGCCAACAGTGGCAAAGAGGAGCCATTAACCACACATGCAGATCAATACCACTCCAACAGGTCTTATGGTATTAACTCCTACGCAAAAGGAGCGGTATTCCTTCATCAGCTAAGCTATATCATTGGTGAGGATACGTTTAAGAAAGGAATGAAAAGGTACTTCAACACCTGGAAATTCAAACACCCTACTTCAGTTGATTTTATCAGGGTTATGGAAAAAACTTCAGGCATGCAGTTAGATTGGTATCTGGAAAAATTTGTTTACACTACTGACCAAATAGATTATGGTATTAAAACTGTAGCTGGTGAAGGAGATGCCACATATGTAACTCTGGAGCGTGTCGGTGAAATGATGATGCCAATAGACCTGTATGTGGAATATGAGGACGGCTCTAAAGAAATATACTATATTCCTTTAAGAATTATGAGAGGGGCCAAAGACGTTGAAAATACTCAAATCCAGCGCATGAATAAAGAAGTCTGGCCATGGACGTACCCTACTTATACCTTAAAGATCAACAATGGGGTATCCAAAATCAAAAGCATAGAAATAGACCCCACAGGTAGAATGGCCGACATTGACAGGTCTAACAACAGTGTTGAGCTTAAAAGTGCCATGAAAGCTTTTGAAGATCCTACAAAATAACAAAAACTGCATAGCAGGATAATAAAGAAAGATGGATTTCGAATGAAGTTCATCTTTCTTTTTTATATAGACTTTGGTTAGCTTTACGCATTTATAAGGCACATTATGACTAAGGAAGAAGCACAACAGGAGATAGCTGATCTCTCAAAAAAAATTGATCATTATAACGAACAGTATTACCTGAACGACACTTCAGAAATATCAGATTATGAGTTCGATATGCTCCTTGAAAAACTGATTGAGCTTGAAAAAAATTTCCCCGAATTCAAATACCCCGATTCTCCAAGTCAACGTGTTGGAGGTACCATAACTAAAAACTTTAACACAGTCTCTCACAGAACTCCGATGCTCTCCTTAGGCAATACTTATTCAAAGGAGGAACTGGAAGATTTTGATAAACGTGTGGCCAAAGGACTAAATGGCGAACCCTATGAATACTTCTGTGAGCTAAAGTTTGATGGGGTGGCCCTGAGCCTTACCTATGAAAATGGTATCCTGGTAAGAGGTGTTACACGAGGAGATGGACTCAGAGGTGACGATATAACCAACAATGTAAAGACTATACGGTCTATTCCACTTAGATTAAAGGGGGATTACCCGCAGGGATTTGAAGCTCGCGGTGAAGCTTTTATGCCCAACAAAGTATTCATACAGCTGAACAAAGAGCGTGAGGATATAGGAGAAGAGCCTTATGCCAATGCCCGAAATACTACCTCAGGAACCCTAAAAATGCAGGACTCCGCTGCTGTAGCAAAACGTAAACTGGATTGCTATCTGTATTCAATGAGTGGAGATGACCTTGGTGTTGATTCCCATGCTGATTCCATTCAGAAATTGATTAACCTCGGTTTTAATGTCTCTCCTACCTTTAGAAGGTGTAAGAACATCAATGAAGTCTTAAAATACATCAACGACTGGGAGGAAGAAAGAAATAAACTTCCTCTGATAACAGACGGAATTGTAATTAAGGTTAACAGTTTTGCACAACAAGAAAGGCTGGGGTTCACAGCAAAAAGTCCACGTTGGGCCATTGCCTATAAATACAAGTCAGAAAATGCTGCTACTCGCCTAAAGGATATTACCTACCAAGTTGGACGTACTGGGGCCATCACTCCAGTAGCTGAACTTGAACCGGTATTGCTTGCAGGCACTACAGTAAAGAGAGCTTCCCTACATAATGCCAATGAGATCCAACGTCTCGATTTGCGAATCGGAGATATGGTTTTTGTTGAAAAAGGTGGTGAGATCATACCTAAAATCACAGGAGTAGACCTAACTGCCCGTACCCCAGGACTAGAGCCTGTAGAGTACATCAGTCAATGTCCGGCGTGCGGCACTAAATTGGAACGTATTGAGGGTGAAGCCATACACTATTGTCCTAACACAAAAGGATGCCCTCCGCAAATTAAAGGTAGAATAGAACATTTCATTCAAAGAAAAGCGATGAATATAGACTCTATGGGTGAGCGCACAATTCATATGCTTTTCGAGAAGGGTTTTGTAAAAAGCCCGGCGGACCTCTACGACTTAACTTTTGAAAAAGTATTTCAGCTAGAGGGATTTAAAGAACTCAGCACTAACAACTTGCTTAAAGGAATTGATACTTCAAAAGAAATTAATTTTGACAGCGTACTTTTTGCCCTGGGCATCCGCTTCGTTGGTAAAACAGTTGCGGAAAAACTAGCTGCACATTTTAAAAATATTGATAACATCATCAGCGCCAGCTATGACGAACTTATCAATGTTCCCGAAATTGGTGAAAGGATTGCCACAAGTGTAATTAACTTTTTCTCAGACCCTGAAAATGTCACTGAAATAGAGCGCCTGAAAGCAGCTGGTGTTCGTATGGAATTAGAACAAGTAGATAATACACAAGTATCTAATGTTTTAGATGGCAAAACTTTCGTAATTTCGGGCGTGTTTGAAAGATATAGCCGTGATGAACTGAAGAAAGTGGTTCAGGAAAACGGAGGAAAAGTGATCTCGGCAATATCAGGAAAACTCGATTTCCTCTTGGCAGGAGACAAAATGGGACCTGCTAAAAAAGAGAAAGCAGAAAAATTAGGTGTAAGCATTATTTCCGAGCCTGATTTCGAAGCGATGATCAAATAATACGAAATGCTTAGCAAAAAAATAATTTCATACAAAACCAAGGCACTTGTAAAAAAGAGCAAAGTTGCCCGCAATAATATAAGCTATGAACAGGCTAAGAGCATTGGTATTATTTTTACCATCGATGACCTGGCCAAGCACGAGACCATCAAGCAATTGGTAAGTAAGCTTGAAAAAGACGGAAAAAAGGTACAGGTTTTGGCCTTTCTTCCTAAAGGAAAAGAAAATTTTGAGTTCCTGTTTGACTTTTTCACTGACAAGGATGTATCCATATGGGGAAAATTCACTTCAGAACAGGTACACAATTTTGTAGAAAAGCCATTTGACTATCTTTTTTACCTGGATAATAAAAGTAACCCGCTCATGACAAACATTTTGGCTATGAGCAAGGCTAAATGCAGAGTCGGAAAATTTAATGAAGTTAATAACCAGCTTTGCGAGTTGATGATACAACCCCAAAATGGTAGTAGTATCCAACACCTGGCTGATGAAATGTACAGATATACTAAAATATTAAGCTGATGTCTAAATTATACGGTACAGGCGTAGCACTGGTAACCCCCTTTCATGGTAATGGAAATGTGGATTATGAAGGGTTAACCAATCTTTTGAAATTTACAGCTGAAAAGGGTGTTGACTATTATGTGGTACAAGGCACAACAGGCGAATCTGCCACTATATCGGCTAAAGAAAAAGCTGATATATTAGACTATATCAAGAAGAATAATCAACACCATTTACCCCTGGTGTATGGCATTGGAGGGAACAATACTCAAGATGTGATCAATACCATCAAGTCAACTGACCTGGAAGGTATTGAGGCTATCTTATCCGTAAGCCCCTATTACAACAAACCTTCTCAGGAAGGTATTTATCAGCATTATGTGACCATTGCAGATGCATCTCCCGTGCCGGTAATATTGTACAATGTACCTGGAAGAACCGGATCTAATATTTCTGCATCCACTACTTTGAGGTTAGCAAAACATAGTAATATCATTGGTACTAAAGAAGCTTCGGGCAACCTTGAGCAGGCTATGCTCATTAGTAGGGATAAACCTGATGATTTTATGCTGATCAGTGGAGATGATATGCTTACCTTACCTTTATACTCCATCGGTGCGGTAGGCGTTATTTCTGTACTAGCCAATGGTTTCGCGGATGTCTTCAAAGAAATAAAAGAAAGTGTACAGGTAAATGACTACAAGAAAGCTGCCCGTGCCGCCTTTCAATTATTAGAGATCAATCCGCTAATGTATGCTGAAAGCAACCCTGTTGGCATTAAGCAGGTTTTAAAAGAGTTCGGCGTATGCGGTAATTTTGTAAGGCTACCTCTTATTCCGGCTTCACAGGACTTGCAAGATAGTATTAGTAAATCCTTACAACAGATGAAAGCTGACCTTTCAGCTATTTAAGAGTCTCGAAAAAATACCTTAACAGCTCTGTAAAAATTCCGGTGCGCTTTACTAAAACCATAAACGTTTAGTAAAGCGCACTTTAGCCACATACTTCTCACTGTGACAACGGGGCAGCTTATACTGTTATCTGCATACCTTAAAATTGCTCAGAGACTAACTACACTTACCTAAAACAATAAGATCATTCCCCTTGATTTTCAGAATGTTATTAAAAAACGTCTTAAAATAAAAAAGGACAACTTTCGTTGTCCCTTTTTTATTTATTTGCTATAAAGAATTTAGATTATCCTTTGTTCTTGATATCTTGAACTTCAACTCTGATATCTTGAGCCAGGTTTTTCAAATCTTGCATTCCTTTTCTAACTCTAGTTCCAGCAGCGTTATTATTCTTATCGTAGAATTTATCGAAGTCAGACTCCAATGACATTACTAAATCTCTAAGTTGAGCAAATTTGTTCATACGTGATAAATTTTAAGGTTATTGAAAATTTTCTACTATTATTTTTGAGGAGGCAATATAAGCAAAATGTTTATAATTCAACCAAAAACGGTCTTTTTTTTAACTTTTTTACTTAGTTATCGCTATAATTTCCTCTCTTCTATAAACGCCATTGTCAAGTTTATCCTTAACAGCAGCAAATGCATTAATCGTTTCCTCTACATCTTCCAGAGTATGGACAGCTGTAGGGATCAGCCTCAACATGATTACATCTTTAGGCACAACAGGGTAGATTACCATTGAGCAGAATATGTTATAATTCTCTCTTAAATCCATAGCCATATTAGCACCTTCTCCTAAACCACCCTTAAACAGTACTGGTGTTACAGGAGATTTTGTGGTTCCGATATCAAAACCATGCTTCTTAAGCCCTGACTGTAATGCATTTACAACTTTCCAAAGGTTATCCTTCAATTCTGGTTTTGTTCTTAAAAGCTCCAATCTTTTAAGGGCTCCGATGACAAGTGGCATAGGAAGCGATTTAGCAAAGATTTGAGATCTTAGGGTATACCTCAGGTACTGAATGATAGACGGGTTACCTCCAACGAACGCACCGATACTAGCCATAGACTTTGCAAATGTAGAGAAGTAAAGGTCAATTCCGTCCTGAACACCTTGCTCCTCGCCTGTTCCTGCACCGGTTTTACCCATAGTACCAAAACCATGAGCATCATCTACAAATAGTCTGAACTGGTATTTATCCTTAAGCGCAATAATATCTTTCAGGTTACCCATATTACCTGACATACCAAAAACACCTTCAGTGATTACAAGAATACCACCACCTGTTTCATCGGTGATCCTCTTAGCTCTTTGAAGTTGTTTTTCCAGGTTTTCGATATTATTATGAGGAAACACAAAGCGTTTACCCATGTGTAACCTTACACCATCTATAATACAAGCGTGAGACTCAGCATCATAAACGATAACATCTTTTCTATCTACTATGGCATCAATAATTGATAATACACCTTGATAACCATAGTTTAGAAGCATTACTGCTTCCTTATCTATAAAATCAGCCAGTTTCTCCTCAAGATCAATATGATGCACTGAGTTTCCTGACATCATTCTGGCTCCCATAGGATATGCAAGCCCCCATCTTTCAGCAGCTTCAGCATCAACCCTTCTCACTTCCGGGTGGTTTGCTAACCCTAAATAATTGTTCAAACTCCACGTCAATACTTCTTTCCCGTTAAACTTCATTCTCGGAGCTATATCTCCTTCTAGTTTAGGGAACATGAAATAATCCTTCGGAAGATGCGAATGTTGACCTAAAGCGCCCTCTTCTACTTTTAATTTATCAAATAGATCCACTACAAATAAGTTTTATTATAAAACGTCTTATACTTTATAAAAAGCACACAAATCTAACATTAATAATGGTCTTGTCAAAAAGGCGTGTTTATTTTTAATGCGCCCTCAATTTCGTAAATAACAAATATTTAATTAGCATTGTGATTCATTTTTGAGGCCATTTGACATGAAGAAAATCCAGAAAATACTGATCGCCAACCGTGGCGAAATTGCACTACGAATCATCAGATCTGCGCGCGAAATGGGCATAAAAACCGTCGCTGTGTTCAGTGAGGCCGATCGTAACGCGCTGCATGTAAGACATGCAGATGAAGCTATATGTCTGGGACCTGCTGCTTCGGCGGAGTCTTATTTGCGCAGTGATAAAATCATTAAAGCATGTAAAGACCTGGGTGTGAATGCCATACATCCCGGATACGGATTTCTTTCTGAAAATGCAGAATTTGCCCAATTGGTTACAGAAAATGATATCATCTTCATTGGCCCCTCCCCTGAAGCCATAGAAACCATGGGAAGCAAACTGGCTGCAAAAGCAGCTGTAGCAAAATATGATGTGCCGCTGGTGCCTGGTACTGAAAAGGCTATTGACGACATCTCCGAAGCTAAAAGTATTGCCGCAGATATCGGCTACCCCATTCTCATTAAAGCCAGTGCCGGTGGTGGTGGTAAAGGTATGAGGATAGTAACCAAAGAAGCTGAGTTTGAAGAGCAAATGAAAAGAGCCATTAGCGAGGCAAAATCTGCTTTTGGCGATGGATCAGTATTTATTGAGAAGTTTGTTACTTCTCCGCGGCATATAGAATTTCAGATACTGGGTGACCAACATGGTAATATTGTTCACCTTTTTGAAAGAGAATGTTCTATACAAAGACGCCACCAAAAGGTAATTGAAGAGGCCCCCTCATCAGTTCTAACACCAGAAGTAAGAGAAGCAATGGGTAAAGCCGCAGTTGGCGTTGCCAAGGCTTGTAATTACTATGGAGCCGGCACAGTCGAGTTCATTGTAGATGATAAGCTCAATTTCTACTTCCTGGAGATGAATACCCGCCTGCAGGTAGAGCACCCCGTTACAGAAGAAATTACAGGGATAGACCTGGTCAAAGAGCAAATAAGGATTGCAGAAGGACAAGAACTTAAGTTTAAACAGGATGACCTTACTTTTAGTGGTCATGCTTTGGAGCTAAGAGTATATGCTGAGGACCCTAAGAACAACTTCCTTCCGGATATCGGGAGGTTAAATATCTATAAAAGACCTGAGGGCCCTGGCGTACGTGTTGATGATGGTTTTGAACAAGGTATGGATATACCTATCTATTATGATCCTATGATTGCCAAACTTACAGTATACGCAGAAGATAGACCCGCTGCCATACAAAGGATGCTAAGGGCAATCGAGGAATATGAAATAAGTGGAATTGAAACCACGCTGGAATTCGGAAAATTTGTACTCAACCATGAGGCTTTTACCTCGGGTAATTTTGATACAACTTTTGTAGAAAGGCACTTTTCTCCGGACAAGCTAGAAACAACTGAACAAACTGAGGAACAAAAGATTGCTGTAGCTCTGGCTGCAATGCTCCTTAACAATACAAAACAAGATAAAACCCAAAATACATCTAATTCCAACTCAAAAAGTAAATGGAAACAACGAGCTAGGAATTAGAAATTAATCAACCAATGGCCGAGATAAAACCTTTAAGGGCGTGGCGTTATAATAGTGAGTTAACCCCCAAAATTGAAGAGCTCACGTCGCCCCTCTTTGATGTAGTATCCTCCCGACAAAGGGAGAAATTATATCAGAACCCATATAATAGTATACACCTGTCAGTGCCAAGAGGCGAAAATGCCGCAGACGATGCTGCTTTATTGCTTCAAAAATGGAAAGATGATGGTATTATAGAGCAAGATCCTATTTACGGAATTTATGTATACTATCAATATTTCACCTTACCGGGAAGCCACAAAGAGTATTGCAGAAAAGGCTTTATCTGTAATATTAAAGCTTACGACTGGGATGAAGAGGTAATTCTCCGACATGAAAACACTATTCCAAAGGCTGTAAATGATCGCATTGAACTTCTCGACAAAACACAATTAAATGTAAGCCCTACCCACGGCTTGTACACTGATAAAGACTTTGAGCTAGAGAAATATATGGATGAAAGTATGAAGCATCCATTATTTGAAACAGAGGACTACCAGGGTGTAAGAGATGTACTCAGCGTAATCCATGACGCTGAGATCATTAAAAAATTCCTTGAAGTAATTGACGATAAAAAGATTATACTGGCTGACGGGCATCACAGATACGAGGGTTCTCTGATGTATCGGAAGAAAATGATGCAACAGGAAGGGCGCAAAGGAGATGAAGGATACAACTATCACCTGATGTTCCTGACCAACACTGAAGCTGATGACCTGAGAATTTTGCCTACACACCGTGTAATAAAAAACATAGGTGATTTTGATGAAAAAGAACTCATGGCAAAGTTCAGCGAAGACTTCATCATCAAACCTGTTGAAGATGCCTATAATATCAATGAGATCATACTGGGCAAACAGTGGGCCTTTGGACTACTTTTTAAAGACAATGCTTACAAAGTGAGACTAAAGCCTGAGAAGATCTCAACCTTGAAGTGGAACTTCTCAGATGAAGTAAAAAGACTGGATCTGACGGTAATGCATTACTTCATTATAGAGAAGATACTCGGGGTACCAGGCAAAGATCAACGCTCCTCCGAAAATATAGAATTTGACCGTAGCTTTAGCGATTGTCTTGCCAAGGTAATTCGGGATGAGGCCCAAATGGCTATCATCACCAATGAAATCACCATGCAAGAAGTAAAAAAAGTATGCTACAGTGGCTATCTTATGCCTCAAAAATCAACCTATTTTTACCCTAAAGTAATCTGTGGTTTCTTATTTAGCTCTATTAAAAATGATGAATTTCAATCGCCACCTTATTCTTGCTTCTAACTCTCCTCGCCGTCAGGAACTGCTGCGACATGCTGGTTTTGAGTTTAAAGTAAGAACTAAAGAAGTGGATGAGTCCTACCCTGAAGGAACTCCCCCTGAAGAGGTAGCCAAGTACCTGGCTTCGAAAAAAGGTGCTGCATACAAAATTGACCATCAAAATGAAGTACTACTCACTGCTGATACTATTGTAAAGCTTAATGATGAGATACTGGGAAAACCTCAAAACTATGAAGATGCAAAACGCATGCTTACAGCTCTCTCAGGTAAAAAACATGAGGTAATTACGGGTGTATGTATCAAAAGTAAAGAGAAAGAAGTAACCCTGGATGACACCACACTGGTCTATTTTAAAAGCCTGACAGAAGAAGAGATTGATTACTATATCACCAACTACAGCCCATACGATAAAGCCGGAGCCTACGGCATCCAGGAATGGATAGGTATGGTAGGCATTGATAAGATAGAAGGATCTTTTTTTAATGTAGTAGGTCTCCCGGTTCATAAGGTTTATCAAGCCCTCCTCTCCTTTTAACTATTTGCCCTTTGAAGAAGATAATTGCTTACCTGAAAGAACACCTTAAAGAAGATTTCAGCTGGGGATACTATGGCGCTATTGCAACTTTCCTTACGTTTAGTCTTATTTTCAATTACTACCATGACTTTGAGGACTCCGTCATAGACAGTTACCATGGCAAAAGCATAAGGATACTTTACTACTTTCTTTTTTATGGGTTTGCCTATTATTCGGCAGTGCTCATCATGGTCTTCTTCAAAAAAGACAAGGCCCTATTACTAAACAGCACCTTCTGGATCAAAAGTGCAGCTGTACTGACAGTACTTGCACTGGATGCTGCATTCCACTACCACGAAATACTCATTAACCAGGAGTTAAGTTACCAGCTTCACTATTGGGCTAAAAAGGTCTCTAAAAACCTGGTCAACATATTTACCACTATTATTCCTTTATGGATAGTCTACAAGGCGTTGGATCACAAACTGGAAAGCTTTTACGGACTTACCTTAAAAGGCTTCGATTACAAACCATACGTATTCCTTCTGCTCGTTATGGTGCCTTTGCTGATCGCTGCATCATTTATTGACAACTTTAACAACTTTTATCCGATCTATAAGGCTAACCCTGCCCCTAACTACCTTGGCCTTGCAGAATGGATACCTGCTATTATTTATGAACTGGCCTATGGGTGGAACTTTCTAACCATAGAGCTGGTGTTTCGAGGGTTCATGATTTTAGGTATGGCCTCACTTATGGGTAGAAATGTAGTGGTTCCCATGGTGGTGACCTACTGCTTTTTACATTTTGGCAAACCGGAAGGCGAAGCCATCAGCTCAATTTTCGGAGGTTATATACTGGGTGTAATCGCCTATGAGAGTCGTAGTATTTTTGGAGGTGTTATCATCCATGTAGGTGTAGCCTGGCTCATGGAGTTATTCGCCTGGCTACAACAGGTGCTTTTCAAGTCTTAATCATCTATCCTGCTCTAGCAGGCGTCTTTCCTATTGGATCTTTTTGTTTAAAACAGTAGCAAACAAAGCCAAATTACGGTTTTACTAAACTTAAGAAAGTTTGGTAAAGCTTGACTGCTCCATAGCACCAGCTGTAGTAATACCTCAAGAAGGAGGCCGCTCCACACTTTTATGCATATGACCTCTCCGACATGGAAAAGGGAATTTTGAAGCTACAACTTGAGTAAAAGCCTTAATTCGACTATTCTTAATCAACACTCAAAACTATTATCTTGTGTGTATCGCCATCAGGCAAAAGGAAGGAACTTCGGTTCACTATCCTTTTCAAAGTATGGTTTGGAAGCATTTAAGGTCTCCCCATTCATGATCTTCTCATATAATTTAAGAAATGAATTAGCCATTGGGGTAATAGAAAAATACTCCATAACACGATCGTGGATACGCTTGTAATCAAAGTCTGCAGGATCTTTCAGGTAATTGATCATTTCTTCTTTATTCGCCGTCAAAAAGCCTGAATCTGCGTCAACAATTTCTGGTATAGAACCATAGGGTGTTGCAAAAACGGGGCATCCGAAGTACATACTTTCCGTTATGGCTATCCCAAAAGGTTCATGCCATATCACCGGGAATAAAAGTCCTTTTGACTCCTGCATGACTTTGTTCTTCTTCTCCCCTCCGATCATACCGTGAAAACGCATGTTTGGGTCAACGGTAAATCGAAAGCCCATATGGAAATTGACCCGCGAGCCTCCTATTACATGTAGTTTGTTTCCACTCTTCTGAGCCACTTCTATTGCCCCTTTAACATTTTTCACCCTCCAGGCTGCTTTCCCCAGAAAGTGAAGGTAGTTTTTCTTATTAAAGGCTGGTCGACCATAGTCTTCAGGGTCTAACCCGTTATGCACATAGCAGGTAGCGTGATGCCTTTCTGCATGGTTTCTTGAAACAAACACGGTATTGATATCATACTCCGGTTTCTTGGTGTTTGACTCCATATGCACCAGGTAAGGCTTGTTAAGCTCCTCCATTACGGGAATATAGGAGTGTACCAAATCAACCTCATCAGGGATCTGCACACTCAGGGGCTTTTCAGGATCATATATTTTAACTTCAGCAAATGGACAGGTAGAACCTTCACCCACAAGAAAGATGACTTTGTGACCTTGTCTCACCAATTCTTTTCCTAACCACCAGACAATACGTTGTATACCTCCATACTTGGCTACCGGTATGGGCTTATCAAAAACAATTAAAATTTTCATCCGTTAAGTTTTTCTATTCCGTAGGGAGTTTTCACCACGCCAGTTTTCCTGGTGTTCCTTCTGATCTCAAGGTTACGCTCGAGCGATTCTTTAGTCTTATAGCCCCGGGCATGATCAAGATGCACACAAATGGCTCTGTGCCTGATCTGCTTTCCTTTTATACCCTTATTCTCCAAACGCTCGCCTATTTCTCTATCCGGGCCGCCATACCTCATGCGTTCATCGTAACCATTTACAGCGATCAGGTCCTCTCTCCATGCGGAGGTATTACAGTTATTAAATGATGCATTTGCCGGTGTGATAAAATCCAGAAAATCCGCCCACTTTCCCTGAGCTCCTAATTTTCTTAGCTGAGAGGCTCCTTTCAGGCCATTGTCCTTGAGCCATTTCACCTCAAAGCAACGCTGTGTTTGTATATCTTCCTTGCTGATCTGCTCGCTCAGGTCCATCGGCAGCTTACAATACCCACCGGAAAGGAAGCGTCCTTTCTCCGCAAATTGGGCGTGGATCTCTACAAAGTCCTTCCTGGGAATACAATCTCCATCTGTAAACAGAATGTATTCATTTTTAGCCTCCATGATGGCAGTATTGAGGATGGTTTGTCTCCTATACCCCTCATCTTCATGCCAGAGGTGAGTTATTTTAATGATTGCTCTTTCTTTTGCCTGATCAATGACCCTTTTCGTCTCTTCTCCCGACCCGTCATCGGCAATGATCACTTCAAAGTTCTTATAGGTTTGGTTCTCATATCCGATAATAACCTTTTCAAGCCACTCCGGCATGTTGTAGGTTGCCATGATCACCGATATCTTCAAATCCCTGTTCATCTTCTCTTTTGGTTACGGTTTAACTCCCAAAGTCTCAAATACTTCATAAAGTTCAGATAGGCCGTTAGTCCACTAAATATAAATCCATAATACCCATCCAGAAAGCCCAGCCTGAGTACATACTTTCTAAAAAACTTATACAGCGGGCTAAGGATCACATGAAAAATAAAGTTTGCCTTTTTCCCTTTTTCAAATTTGGCGTGCGCCGCTATGATGGCAAACTTCTTTATTTGCTCGTAGTGCTCTTCCAGGTTCTCGTATGCGTAGTGAAGGATATCTCCTTTTAACTTCTCCGTTTTTCCTGAAACGATTACCTTATCGTGAGGGTTGGTACCTCCCCACTGCCCTTTTCTCCTGTCCCAAAGTCTCAACTTTTTATCAGGATACCATGAGCGCCTGAGCCAGGCTCCACAGTAGTTATTAAAACGGTTAAATATGTAGCCATCTGCCTGCCAGTTATCCTTCACAGCCTGAATCGACGCTTTCATTTTTTCCGACACCCGCTCATCAGCATCCAGAGAGAGTATATGGTCGTAAGATGCCTGGTTCATGGCATAATTCTTCTGCTCGATATGCCCCTCAAAGGCATGCTGAACAAATTTAACCCCCAGCCTTTTACAGATTTCCTCTGTCTGATCTTTACTATACGAATCAACAACAACCACCTCATCAACGATATCAATCATCGAACTGATGCAAGCCTCAATATTACGTTCTTCGTTATAGGTAATAATTACTCCGGAAATTTTAACAGGGTCTGCCAATAATGCGCCGATATAAAGTTTTTACTAATACTTGTTTGCTATCACACTGAAGCAGATAGCAACTGCGGTGCAAATTAAAGCTATTTTGAAAACAATAGAGGGAAGATGATCAAACTTTCGCGTTTTGGTTGGATAAATGTGGCAATAGTGAGGTGCTACTATTCCGTTCGTACCTTGATTGAGATGGGCCTTTGCAAGAGACTATTATTCTTATTTGTCACTATAATGACCATAACAAGAAATTAATTCAACCTTTTCTTTAGAAGAATACAAGTAAATTAGTCGGTGTTTTTGATTGATTCGTCTAGAGTAACAACCTGCCTGGTTTCCTTTCAAAAGCTCTGGCTGTCCAATTCCATCTAAGTGATTAGAAGCGCTTTCAATAGCTATTATAAGTTCCATCACCTTACTTGAAAACTTCTGATTTTCTGATTTCAATTTGGCAAAGTCTTTTTTAAATTGATCAGTAAGTCCAAAATCCATTATGCAGCTAATACTTTCTTGAGCTCATCAGAAGACGAGTGCTTTGTATTCAAAATTGCTTCAAAGACACTAATTCTGATCTTAATGTTGCGCATCCATTGTGACTCATCAGATTCATCTGGGCTCCATAGCTTAAACACATTAGAATAAACCGCAAATTCCTCAATTGAATTTTTCAATAACGAATATAATCGGCTTATTTCAGTTTTATTTATATGTAATTCACCGTCAAAAATTAATTCGGAAACAATAAAAGAATAGTCTAGGACAATTGAAGACTTGAGATAAGATAATATGATTTGAGAGTCTTGTCCTGGCAAGCTCTTCAATAACGTTTCTATATTGCCGTACTCAAAGGAAGACAAGTTGTTTATTGCAACAAATGGGTTGTTTGAAACCTTTTCAATAATCGAACTTGCAATTTTACCATATATATCAATAGCATTAACAAAGGCATATTCTAAATCTTTATGATCAGTTGACTTACTGTACTGTTTTTCAATTCTATCTTCAATAAGATCACTAAGTTGCTCAAATACAGACCCAACTAGTTCGTGGTTGTCGATTACTTCAAACCTAAGTTTAAAAAGATCGTCCATCAAAGAGTCTAAAGCTTTATTAACTCCTTTTTTTTTCGTTCGAATAACTATTAAATCCATTAAGGACTCAATTTTTTTAAATAAGTTCTCTGTTCCATAAGGAGTTGGATTCTTATGGATGTAATTTATTATTTCGCCAATGGGAGCTTTTGTTGCAATCATAGTACAAAGATAACGAGTTTTTTCAATAGATTGTTCTATTCCATGAACACCACATACAGACAAAGTTTAGTGCATTTTACACAAAAATATCTTTCTTCCTCGCTCTAGCAGGGAAGCCTTGATTAACGCAGAGTCCTTTGCAAGTTTTGCAAGAGACTCTGCCGCAAGGTAGTAGATATGACATCATACGGAGATAACGATATTTATGGAGATAGTATATGTACCTCATTCATATATCGTAGAACTAAATTGAATAAATATTTTCTGGCAAAAACCACTTATTTAATGTTGCCATAGCTGGACCAGACAATTCTTGTGTAAACAAAACAGCTAACCTTTTCTTAGGTCTGGAACAAGAAACATAAAAAAGGTTCCGGTTTCGTTCAAAAGCTTCTTTCTTATCAGCAGGAACTCCATCGTTTTCCCAAGTAAGAAACTGGCTCCAATTGTATTTATTCCACCCTCTACCACAAACAACCAAGACATTTTCAAATTGAGCCCCTTTTACACCATGGTTGGTTGAAAATGGGGTTTTGTCATTAATGTATTTAGCAAGTTCTATTACCTCTGAGTATTGAACAGATTTGAGCTTCTTGATTCGTGAAACAAGTTTTTCATCTGCTTCATCCTCAAATTCTGTTAAATCCTTAAGTGAAGAGAATTTCTGTTCAGATTCTTCAATTTTAGCAGATAAACGAGGTTTTTTAGTTTCAGCTAAACAATCAATAACATCTCCAATAGTACCTGTGTTTCTTGTTGAGATTAGTTTATCAAGGCTTTCATTCCAATTTCTTTTATCGTCATGGTTTTTCAACCTTGGAGTTCTAATTCCTATTGCTTTTAGCATTTCTCCATATTTCTTCTTGCTAAAATGTTCCGAAACAGGTTCTATAATATTTACAAAAAAGTCAATGTATTTATCTTGCATTTTCAGGTAATCATCGGAATACCTAAAAACCTTAGCAAGGTTAGCATAGCCTTGTTCCCTTGCAAGAACGGAATTAGTAAGCATCAATATTTTAGTTTTTTCAGGTGTAAACTCCCAGCCTTCATGAATTAATTGGTCTTTAACTTTCCTAAAATAATTACCGGCTTGCGATTCAGGTAAATCCCCTGTCCAATGTCCTCCACCTTTTCCATCCCTTCTTGTACCTGTCCAATTATTTGTATGGTATACTTTAATCTCTCCTACAGAAGTTGGGTCTTTTTCCATTTGAGGAAGATTTGGACGCATTCTATTCAATAATTCAACTATTTTCTTCTCAGATCGAAAATTTGCATTTTTTCCAATTTCCTCGACCTTTCCAGATACCATTTGCCCTATTCCTTTTTCATATATCTTTTGCCAATGATCGCCAAATAATCCAATTTGTATATTAGTATTAGATTCTATCAAATTTGAGATGATGGTTTTACCTAATTCCTCATTGGTGTCTTGATATTCATCAATGAATATTATAGGGTATTGATTTTTCAGAATATTTCTGAATTTTTCTTTAGATAAAAGGACTGTGAAAAGTTGTATTACAGTGTCATGATGGATCGAGATTTCTTTCTCTGTTGCTGCACGATAACCTAAATCGTATTTAACTTTTTGTTTTTTTAGTCCTCCTGCTTCAGCAATTTTTTCATTAAGCTTATCATCACCTAATGTTTGAATTAGTTCACTCATTTGGGATTGAAACCCCTGCAAAATTGACCAGCAAAATCCATGAATTGTATCAACGAAAACGGATGGATGGTTGTCAATTCTACTTCTAATCTCTTCTGTAGCAATATTAGTATAGGTTATACATGCAATTTTTTGAAAGCTTTTTTGAAGTGTTAGAGACTTCAATTTTATCAGATGTTTTAAAGCTTCGATTAAGGAATATGTCTTACCTGCACCAGCTCCAGCTTCAACACGAAATGAACCTCCCTCATCTAATGCAGTAAATATTTTTTTTAATGTTTCTTCTGATGCTTTTATAGCTGGATTACTCATAAGGGTCTTATTTTACAATGTCGGTGCTTAATACTTTATTTGATTCTGTCTCCGATAACCAATTTAACCCTTCCTTGATATACAGAGGAGTGTCCCAATCCGTTACCTCATAGGCGTATTTTATAGCAAAATCTGTCTTTTTTGTATTATACTTTTGAGCAACCTCATAAGCTTCATTTGCTAAAGCATCCCCCTTGGTTTCGCTAATGCCAAAAAGTGTTGGATTGGCAATGATAAAAGCATCTTCAAAACTTCTTCCACAACACTCTCTTGGTTCTTCATCTATTTGATAGGCTATTCTCCTTGTTCCTTGAATTTTATCTTTAGGTTTCTTAGATCGTATTTCAGTTAAATCAATATTTTCTTCATCCTTACCTTTGTCATCCTTGTATTTAAACCACTTAATTATTCCGGTATTGCTTGATTTCTCGCCTTCAAAAACAGGGAATGCTTTGTATCTCTTTCCTTTTTCTGTTTGCTCTGATTTAGTTGAATCGAGATCGGTTATGATTAAAGTCTTTAGCTCCAAAAAATCTAAGAAATTATAGAAATGATGTGCATACGCACCACCAATTTCTACAGTAGAAATAAATTGACTGGATAGATTGCCTTTATCTATTTTTTTGATGAATTCCGGCATTAGAATTCTTTCAGTTGGTCCTTCAATCATAATGGCTTTATCTGCAAAGAATAAGTCGCATTTAGTGAGGGTCAAATATTTATGAATAAAGTTTTTATCAGCTTCGTTTTTAGGTTTGCTGAATTCTTCATTGAGGTCTTTAATAAACGTCTGAAGTTCATCTTCTCCTTTTGTTAGAAAGTAACGTATCGAATCAAAATCAGCTTCATTTGCAATATGTGTGGAATGTGTGGTTACTATAAATTGAACTGGCCAACTTTGACTTTTGTTTAACAGTTTTGAAAAGGTATCTGCTATTTCATATAGTTTCCGAATAAATACCTCTTGCATTTGAGGATGAAGGTGTGCTTCGGGCTCTTCAATAAAAATGATATGATTTTTGGGCTGTATCTCATCAGACTGGAACTGTCTGAAATAATCAAATAAATGAAATAAGATAAATATTAGATTTCTTGAACCTAATCCGTTATATGTCTCGGGAAGGTGTATTCCATGGTTTTTTTCGTAAAGTAGCTTTGTGTTTTTCTCAATTATTGTTTTAGCATCAAATGATGTTTTAGTCGTGAATTTAGGGTCACTTAAACCAGGGTAGCCCATAATTTCAAGTGCAGGAATTAAAGCCTGAACTTTAGTATTGAAGTCGGAATCAACCTGTGTTTGTATTTGTTTTACAACATCATCCAGTTCTTTGGATTTTTGCTGCATTTCTTCCGGTGCAGATTCTTTGGAAGCGTTACTGAAAATGCTGCTTAGTACTTTTCCTAAAACATCATTTTCTTTTATTGTCTCATCATCTAACCAACGTTGAGCATTAATAAAATCTGTTCGAATTGAGCGTTTGAAATTTTCTAAATCTGTCTTTGAAGTATTTTCAGGGTCTTGTGTATCAATTGCAAGAATTTCAAAATCATAATATTGAGGTATTCGCTCTTTGATTACATCTAATAGGCTAGGGTCATTTTCATCCTTCAAGTCTGAAAAAAAACTATCAATCTTTCCATCTTGTAAGCTGTAAGATATTTTGATTTTAGTCTTTGTTACCTTCTCATCCAAATCAATGATGAAATTGCTCAATACTCCATAATCATCTTTATTATCTGCGTAGTTTATCAACAAAGACATATCAATGCTTGGAAGCAATCTTCTTATTAGAGAGTCATTCTTGTTTTTCAATTTAGCCTTTAGAGCTTTTGAGAAACAAGGAAGGCAAGCAAGACTAAAATCTTCAAGTTTGAATTTATCTCTTTTGGTGAATCGCCTGAATATCTCAGTTAATGATGTTTTTCCAGAGTTGTTGCGACCAACAATAACTGTTGTTTTGTCTTGTAAAGAAAGGCTGACATTCTTTAAAAGTCTGAAATTTTTTATCTCAATTTTCTCTATTTGCATATAATTGCGGTTTATCGTTTTCAAAGCTCAGGCACATTTTTCTGTAGCATACCTTTTTGATCATAATTCCCTGTTTGTTAATAAGGTAATACAGAGAAGCAGTTACAAATCAGCCATAACAACTATCAACTTAACCCTTCCTACCAATAACCAACACAAAACTTTCCCAACACACCCCACTCCTTTCCGAACCCCACAATTCCGTTTGTAAACAATTCTAAAAGTAACTCTACAGTAGTATCCCTGTCAATACCCAACCTTGGGTATTTTTAGCGGATGAGCATTGGAATATTGAGTTTGCACAACCGTATTAATTTAGCCGTTGAATATAAATTACAAAAAGGAAATTATACGCTTTTATGTATGCAAATTAGTTGCATCGACGGATTATTATTGAAAATTCCGTGTAAGGTATTATTGTAAAATGACACTTTAGGAAAGCAATTTTACATATCCCTCTATTGCAGTACAATTGGTCAGGCTCGGTTTATATAAAATTTCTTTTACTTGCCAGAGGTAACTCATTAGTGGTCTGATAGTAACCGATATAAGTCTAACTGATTCATTACCAGCGTAACATTGCCATGAAAGTACCATGAGACGATGATTTGAGAAACCATTAAATTTGTGAGGGTCTTATTCAATTGCCTGATGACCCAAAATACAACTAAACCCTTTAAATTCGGAAACAAATGAAAATCAAAAAAATTGCATTAATTGCCGTGCTTGGTATGTTTGGATTAACCTTTACATCGTGCCAGGAAGAAGAAATAATACCCGACACCGATAATGTACTAAACACTGAAGGTGTAAATGAAGGACATGACCAAGGGCCGGAAGACGATTGATCCAAATGATTAAACTTGGTAAATACTAATGCACGTAAGGTTTCCCAAGTATATGCTCCTTGATAATTGTGATAATACCGACATCTTTGTTCGATATTATCACAGTTATTTTTCAACCTATAATTTACCTAGCATTATGCCGAGACTTGCAACTCTGGCGGTCTTGAGTATGCTGTTTATCACGGCCTGCACTCAAGACGAGATCTATACCCACGACCCAGCCAAGATTGAAGCTTTAGAGCACACCTATCAAGAGTACCTAAACCACTATAAGGACTCTAAAATAGCCTTTGAGCTACTTGAAAAGTTGAGAACCCTAGCCATAGAATTAGATAACAAAGAATACTTAGCTAAGTACTATGACAATCACGGTTATCTCAATAGAAAAAATGACAAAAATGGAGAAGCTATCAAATCGTATAAATTGGCAATGAACCTCTATAGCCAATTAAAAGATTCTCTAAAAATGGCAAAGATGGCGTCAAATATTGGTAATGCCTACAGAGTGGCTGAACGACCTTTGGAAGCTCTAAAATATCATGAAAGAGCTGAAAACATATATATTCAACTGAACGAAAAACAGAAACTGCCACTGGTATATGATAACCTCAGTTTAGTGTATTTAGCCTTGGAAGAATTTGACAAGGCAGAATACCATATTTCAAAAAGCCTAGAAGCCAGTATTGTTTTGGAATCATCATTTTGGATATATAATGCATATGCTTCGTACGGTGAACTATATTTCAGACAACAAAGGTTTGATGAAGCTATAAAAAACTATGAAAAAGCTCTGACATATTTAAACGATAATCAGGAACTGGAAAAGGCCTTTCTACATGGTAACATAGGGGAAAGCTATATGAATACAGGCGAACTCAGTCAGGCCGAAAAATGGCTCAATGAAGCCCTGCAAATAAAAACCGCTTTGGATGATGCCGATAAACGGCCGAACCTGAATTATTTGGCAGAACTGGCCTCCCTCAAAGGTGATTACAAAGCTGCCCTAAAATATTATGACCAGGTGGTGGAGCTTTCCGTGTCTGATAAAGAATTGCTCTCCGAAGAACTCAGTACTGCTTTAGAAGCCCTGCAAACGCTGAGCAACAACCCGTCTGCCCGAGCTGCTGGTCTGGTGGTTTCCTCCCAAAAATATAGCCTGATCCGGGATAAAAAGAATAAATTACTGGAAGAGCAAAATGAGCTGATATCCTCCATGTATGCGCAGCAAAGCGTTGATATGGCGGAAGCTGAAATTACGCACTTGAACAATGAAGAAAAGTATAAGCACGAGTTACTGCAAAAGGAACAGCGAGCAGATTTAATGAATATCGTTTACGCCATAAGCGCTGCCCTTGGCCTGCTTTTGTTGGTGTTTGTGCTGTATAAATACAGGAAAAGACTAATCATGTATCGCAATTATAAAAATCAACAAGAGAGAAAGAGTAACAAACTAGAAAAGCTGCACGAAAGGCTGGAAGAAGAGGTACTAGCCTTAAACCAACAGGTGCATTCTATCAGACAAATGCTCAGGGACAGCCAATCTTAAGTGGCTGCCTTGACCTATAGTAGTTTCATTATACACTAATTTATTCCAGGGCGGCTCTTTTTAGCTCATTAATTGTATCCGCAAGCTTGTCAGAGGCATTTATCATCACTTCAAGTTTCTTTTGATACTTGCCTACCTCCTTTTCAGAGTTTTTCAATTGCTCCTGAAGCTCTTTTATTTGATTGCTGTTTTCCCTGAGCAGGATCAACGACTTTTCAAAAGCCGCTTTAGCATCACTATGGGCAAGTTCCTGAAGTTCGGAAATGCTGCTGCTATATTCGTGGGGCTTCTCCATCCCCTCACCTGAATAGAATAATTCATCTGTGGTGATACCGAATATTTTCGCCAGAACAGGAATAAGGTCTACCGGTATTTTCCTTCTGCCGTTTTCATAATTAGAAACTACACTGCGCGTAAACAATTGACCCGTGATCTCCTGCATCTGTTCTCCAAGCTCAGTTTGAGATAAATTATTTTTCTTCCTAAAGTGCGAGATTCTTTCGGTAATTGTTTTCAATTTGTTGACAAAATATTATATTTACACACATGAATGTAAACAAAATGAATACATGATTCATGTATGCTGTTTGCATCACATAAAGATCAAATATATATAAAACCATTGAATTTGCCATTGGCCTGTAACCCATTTGGAAATACGGTCCGGGGCAAAACAAAACGGGAGTTTTATATAGGTAAAATTGAAAGTAGTTCGCCCCACTGAGCAGTAATCAAAACTTAAAAACATGCCTACTGTAAAGGATTATCAAACTGTGATACAAAGCATGGAGCTTCTGGCCATGAAGATGGAAGTCATAACGCAAGAGCTGTTTGAGGCCAATATCGACTTCATCTGCCAGCTGGCAGAATCTGAGCTAAAGGAGGAGTTAAACGGCAACCTCTCTTCCTATGGCGCCAGGTTTCAGGGGCTTATAGAAGGGCTGGAAGAAGAAATGAAATTATTAAAAAGGGAAAAGATCAATTATCAGTTTCGTAAAAAACTAATGGCTGAGCGTGTCCCGCTCTGGTAAAGGCAGCCCTGTTGATTTGGGTTTAGGTTGACGGGTCAACGGGAGGTGCGCGTAATGGCACCTCCCAAATTGCCTGAAGGGACTGCATAGGCATTTATATTCTGAGTAGCACAAAATGAAGTCAAGCAAGGTAATCGAAAGAATAGTACAAACCGATCGTCTTCTTCAAAGTGGGAACATAGGCAACGCTGACGATTTCGCCAAACAACTTGATGTATCCAAACGTACGGTATTTAACCTGCTAAAGATGCTGAAAGATGACTTTGGCGCTCCTGTAATATTCGACAAAAGGTCAAAAAGCTACAGGTATGCCAGGAAAGGAAGTATAGTGATGGATTTTGTAACAGAGGATAATATTTAAAGCAACCCGTTTCAATTGGGTTTAGGTTGAACGCCACCAACGGGAGGGGCAAGTGCCTCCCGGCGGTGGCTACTGAAACATTTGAATGATGAAAGACAATACTACCTCTTGGGAGGAATCACAAAACCAGTACCGGCTCTTGCTCGAAGGCATGAACGAACTCATAAAGAACACCACACGGCTGGCAGAAACCTACAAAAGCACCAACATGGATTTCGCCAATTTGATCTACGAAAATGGCCTTGACGAGCTAATGCATAAAGCAAACCTGATAAAGGTCTACGAGCACAATTTCGAATTGATGTACTACAGCATGAAACGTCATGTAGAACAGTTGAAGCAACTCATGGATGCGCAGAAATTAACTATGATTAAGGATACGGTGAATTATCCGTTGAATTGAGGGGTGTAAGTATATACTGAACTTAGAAGGTGGAAAAACACCTCCGTAGTCCCCTCAAGGGGACATTTAGTGCGGTGGCCTCTATCCTATTGCAGCATACTTTAAGTAAGTCTTTTAAGATAACTCACCTGTTTTATGGCCTGTCGGGGGACGGCCATGGGGAAGTGACTTTGTTCTTGCTAGTGGTTATATACCCTACAACAGTACAACTACTTGATAAACAAGAAGCAAGATGAAAAACAAAATAAAAATTATTGAAATAATTATTTAATCATATATTTGAAACTGCCCCTTCATTATGCATTTGCTGCTTTTAAACCACAGTTCAAGACCTAATAAATGAAAGAGCTCCAGAGTACAAGCAACCGCTTAGTAAAATACATACTGATATTCCTGCTATTCATTGGTGGTTATAGCGGCCACGCCCAAAATCCCATCACGTGGACCGACCTGGTAGGCGTGGAAGTGCAGGCAGACAATACCCTGCGCAAAACCGGAGGCTGGGGAACAGACAATGGGGGCGCTGCATCTGCGGAAGTATTAGCCGCAGACACCGATGGTTGGGCTGAGTTTACCGTCTACCCCACAGGGTACGAGCGCTACTATGGATTGACCCAAAACAACATCGATGCAACCAAAAACATCGACTATGCTATCAAAATTAATAGCATCAATACCATCGTGATCCAGGAAAGCGGCGTATCCCGCGGAGGCTACGGAAGCATAGAAGCCGGAGACGTACTAAGAGTAGAACGAACCGATACCACCATAACTTATAAAAAGAATGGAGCCACCTTCTACACCTCACAAATAGCGTCAACCACAACACTCAGAGTAGATGTATGCCTTTACCATAACGATGGAGAAATCAGGAACGGCACCCTCAACTTTGGCGCAGCTACAGTAGAAGCCCCGAACGCCCCTACAGCCCTGCAAAGCACCACGCTAAGCTCAAACAGCGTAAGCCTGCAATGGACAGATAATGCCGAAGACGAAGCCGGCTTTATCATCGAACGACAAACCGGAGCGGGAGCCTACGAACAAGTCGCTAACCTGGCTCCCAACACCATCAGCTATACCGATACCACCGTAACCAGTGCCCTCAGCTATACCTACCGGGTATATGCCTACAACCCAGGAGGCAACTCCTCCTATAGCAATACCCAGACCGTAACCCCCGAGGAAACCACAAGAGCAGGCTTCCCGATTACCTGGACCGATAAAATAGGCGTAGAAGTACAGGCAGACAATGCCTTGCTCAAAACCGCAGGTTGGGGCACCGACAATGCCGGAGCCACCTCCGTAGAAATACTTCCGGCCGGCACCGATGGCTGGGCAGAACTTACAGCCTATGCCACCGGCTACGAACGCTACTTTGGCCTCACCGAAAACAGCACCGATGCAACCAATAACATCGATTATGCCATCAAACTCAGCAGTGGCAACACCATCGTAGTCAGTGAGCAAAGCCAGAACAAACATGGTATAGGAGATATCACAGATGGAGACATCCTGCGCATAGAAAGGACAGGAACCACCATAACCTACAAAAAGAATGGAGAAGTTTATTACACCTCAACAACCCCCTCTACCGGCCCCTTGATGGTAGACGTTAGCCTTTACCATAGCAACGGACAGATTAAAGGAACAGCCATATCCTTCGAGGCCGTCGTAGCTCCGGAAATTCCCGCCAATGTGCAGGCCATCGCAACCGACTTTGATAAAAACCTCATCACCTGGACAGCCCAGGCCCCGACCATAAGCTATGAGATAGAAAGATCACTCAATGAAACCAATGGCTTTGCAAGAGTAGCCACCACCATCCGGGGAGCTCATGAATACAGCGAAGGCAACCTTACCGGCGCCACCACTTATTATTACCGGGTAAGAGCAACCAACGGACAACAATACTCCGGCTATAGCCCCGTGATCAGCTCCACAACCCAAACCTCCATAGCCACCAACAACACCCAAGTCCACAAAGAACAATACAACGGCAACATATCAGCCATCAAGTGGAAAACCCATGGAGATACAGAGGAAAAACTGTACACCTACAGCTACGACCCCATGAACCGGATCAAAACCGCCCAATATGCCCAAGGAAAAACCCAGGCCAACAAAACCTGGACCACCCAATCAGCACAAGGCGGCTACAGCATACATAACATCAACTACGACCTGAACGGAAACATCCAAAGCCTCAACAGACAGTCCATAGCAGAAGACCTGCGCACCATAGATGCCCTGACCTACAACTATGCCAACGGAGGCAACCAGCTGACTGCCGTCAGTGATGCCGCAGGGTGGGAAGGCTTCACCGATAAAAACACCGCAGGAGATGACTACGATTACGATGCCAATGGCAACATGATCGTAGACAGGAACAAAGGCATCACCATCACCTACAACCACCTGAACCTGCCCGTAAGAGTAGAGAAAGACACCAACAACTACATCGTCTACCACTACGACGCTACAGGCGTAAAACAAGAACAGATCGTCTATGAAGAAGGCAAAGCCCCCAAAAGCACCCGATACTTCGGAGAGCTGATCTATGAAGACGGAGAGCTGACCATGATCCAACATGAAGAAGGGCGAGTAGTGATCGATGAAATTACAGGAGACTTCGAATATCAGTACCATTTAAAAGACCATTTGGGAAATACAAGGCTGACCTTCACGACGAAGCCGAAAACGATCGATTTCCCAGCCCGCTTTGAGACAGAAACAGCAGCAGATGAAGAACAACTATACAGTGGCATAGACAACACCCGGGTAATATTCCCCAGTGCAGATGCCACGCAGGACTCTATCCATGTAACAGGAGACGATGAAGTCATAGGACTGAACAACCAGATCTCCGCCGGAGCCGCACTGAGCATCCCCGTAGGCCCCGGCGATAAGCTGGACATGCAGGTGTACAGCTACTACGAAGCAGGAGACTATGGCAGTCCACAGTCTGCCAATGCAGTATTGATGGCCGTGGCCGGAGCCTTTGGAGGAGTAAATGGTGGCAATACCTATGAGCAGTCTACCTATGATGCTTTTAGCAGTGCGCATGAAAATAGTATGGTGGTAGCAGGTAACAATGCAGGAAGTACTGTTCCCGCAGCCTACCTGAACTACATCCTGTTCGATGAAAAAATGAACCCTTACAAATTTGGGCATACTCAAATCACGGGAACTGCCAACAGTCATGAGCTAGTGACCTTGAATGGTGTTATTGTAGACCAAACAGGCTTTGCCTATATTTACCTGAGCAATGAGAGTGATAGTCCATTGCCGGTGTTCTTTGATGATATGAATGTGGTGCTTACGGAGAGTAATGTGGTGCAGAAGGATGATTACTATCCTTTTGGGTTAACCTTTAACTCTTACCAGAGAGTCACGGCCAAGGAGAATAAATGGAAATTCCAGGGGCAGGAACACATTGATGATCTGGGGCTTAACTGGGACTCTTTCAAATGGAGAAATCACCAACCAGATATAGGAAGGTTCTTTAATGTTGATCCGTTGGCAGAAAAGTACGTTTATAACAGTCCGTACGCATTTAGTGAGAACAAGGTAACTTCTCATATTGAATTGGAAGGTTTGGAGGCAGTGTCTCTTAAGAAAGATATAAATAATCTTGTAATTGTGGTTCAGGGTTACGGGGGAGCAAGTCCAAGTGATGGGAAAACACAAGCACAAAATAGCCCAGAAATAGGCGGTGGAATTGATTACTCGGGTATCGGAAGTGTAACTTCTTTGGAATCAAAAGACACACAAGTTGCAGTTTTTGCATCTTCGCATAGTAGCAATACAAAAAATGATATATCAAAAAGTATATCTAATTTTAACTCTGCGAGTCCTGAAGGAAAAGTAGTATTAGTAGGCCATAGTTTAGGTGGAGATAATTTGGTGGAGATGGTTAATGAAAATAGTAATTTGAAGGTTGATGCATTAATAACTCTAGATATTGCTGATTACTTCAGTGACACTGAAATTTCTGAGAATGTCGGAACGGCCATTAATTATTATCAGACAAACTTTTTTCCTATGGGTGACAAAGTAACTGCGAAGAATCCAGAAAAAACTAAGACGATAAATATTGAGGCTAAGAATTCAACACATCGTAGTATAGATAATAACCTTAAAGGGAGTGTGATAAATAGCGTTATTTATCACACTCAGAGTTCCTCGTCCAGCGATGGTTTTGTTGGTCCTCCAAAGCCTACAGACATAAAACCACCTTTTTAAAATGAAAAGAATTATAGCCTTTTTGATTATTGGAGCCTTTCTTCTCATACTTTTTTTGAGTTTAAAAGATAATGTATATGTTCCTATACTGTATATCCTTATTGCCGTTGAACTTTATAATACATATCTTCTAATAGCTAAACTTAGGAGGAATATAAATGCTCAATTGTTGATGGTTTTGCTTTGTGCCGTGGGTATGTTATTGTTTGGGGTTTATTTGATAGTATTATCCAATAGTTTGGTTGTGTAGAGGTAATACACAGTTCCTACCATGTTCTATATGGTACATCATATCTTTTAATACCTTTAAACGAAGATGAGGGGGTTGAAAAAATGTTGGAGAAGTTTAAAGATACTTATTAGTGGAGTTACCATGATAAACTGAAATACCAAAGCCTTGCATTGCTTATACATTACAGCCCAAAGCTCCCGATGATCGTCTAACAAGGAGTATCTCTTTTTTCTCCAAAAAGCAGTACCTTGAAAAATTTTCTAGCCAGGAAGAACAATGAAACCGGAAACTAAACTTGACCTTTTGCAGGAAGTACACAAGTATTACCCTATTGGGTGTCCTCTCCTTAATCATGAATACCCGGGCTACAAGCTTTTGTTAGGTATCCTCGAAAACAAAGTCAATAACTTAATAACCAGTATTGAAGATGATACTTGGGTATCACTAATTAGTGAACTTCAAAGCAATGGCAAATTTGAGGTCTATGATGATAGCTATCTTCAGTTTCCTAATCTGGTTGCTCGAATTGAACTTTCAAAAACCGAAGCCGAGGTAAGCATCACCCGAACTCTTCGGCTCACTTTATCACTGCTAACCAATTACTACACGGCTTTTATTGAAGAAAAAGGCACTTTTAACAGATTTAACAATGAACCTGGTGTGGCTCCTGTAAAACTGCTGTGGTATGGGCAGCAAAACATGTCGGACAATGAAAGACAGTGGCTGGCGGATGTAAAAGGCAAAGTAAGTGATCATTACCCCGACTACTTATTTGTTAACCATGACGCGCTATTAAATACCAACATATATGGTGGACTGCCTCATGGTGAAGATCCTGAAGATTTAAAATCATATTATTCCTTATATAGTTATTTATTTGATTATATACATGCTCCTCAGGGTTTTGAGGTGATTCCCTGAATGCCGAAACTGAATAAGCGAAAAACACCCCTGTAGTCCCCTCAAGGGGACATTTGGGGTAGTGAAACCTATCCTATTATAATTCTTCAATAAGTTTTTTAAGGAAACTTCGTCATTGTTTTGCTACAACAAATCCTTGCTCTGCGCTAAATCCTCCCTTGAGGAAGGCACCCGCAGGGGGGTGGGTGTATACCTTCTGTCAATACTTCGGAGCAGTAAAGCTTTACCAAACTTTCAGAAGTTTAGTAAAGCCGCTGTTTAGTTTTGTTAGTTGCTATTCCATATAATGGCCTGTCGAGGGCCAGGGTAAGGCTTTTAGTAAGAAAGTGAGTACATAAAAAAAGCTGCACTCCCATGCAGCTTTTTAAAATGATCAATATAGCTATCATTACTCCTCAGCTATACTACTGTTATCTTCAGTTTTTTTTTCTTCCTTTTTCTCATCTACCTTAATCTTATCTCCATCTTCCAGCCTTTTTGATACGGCAAGGAACGGTCCTGAAATTATCTCCTCTCCTTCATTCACACCTTCAAGTATTTCAATGTTTTCATAGTCACTTATGCCAGTTTTAACCTGTCTTAATACGGCAGTACCACCCTCGTTAACAAATACTACTTCTTTAACATCATCCCTGGCACCTGCCCCGGTATTCTCTTCATCAGCTTTAGCTATTTCTTCACCATCTTTATCTCCTTTACTACCAAATTTTTTCTTGTTAGGGTCTCTGGTTGTAACTGCAGAAAGAGGAACGGTTAAAATACTCTCCTTTCGGTTGGTAACAATATCAACACTGGCCGTCATACCCGGACGAAAAGGGTACCTGCTACCGTTTTCAATCAGGTCTTTATATGATGAGTTTAAAATTTTAATTCGTACTTCAAACTCAGTAACAGCATCTGCAGAAGCCTTGTCATTAGCCGTGTTTGCAATAGCAGTAACTACTCCCTTAAACTCCTTATCAAGATGGCTATACGCATCTACATCAATAACCGCTGTATCTCCAAGGGAAACCCTAATGATATCGTTTTCATTAACATCTACCCTTACCTCCATTTTATTAAGATCAGCAATTCTCATGATTTCAGTACCCTGAAATTGTTGCGTACCCAGTACAGTCTCCCCTTTTTCTACATTCAGTTTAGAAACTATCCCTCCCATAGGTGAGGTAACAGCCGTTCTACGTAAATTCTCCTGGGTTTGATCCAAAGAAGCCTTACTTGAACGTACGATATACCTTGCAGCTTCAACAGATTTCTCAGCAGACTTAAGATCGTTTTCAGCAATAACAAAGTTTTGCTGCGCCTGCTCCCATTCGGAATCAGATATTACATTTTCCTTGAACAGTTTTTCCTGTCTCTGATACTCCTGCTCTGCACGAATGAATGTGGCTTTAGCCCTCTGAAGTGCTGCTTCTGAAGAAGCCAGGTTGGCTCGCTGCTGGTTTAGAGAAGCTTTGGACTGCTCAACTGCAGCTACAAAATTATCAGGTCGCACTTTGGCAAGAACCTGATTGGCCTGAACAGAATCCCCTTCCTCAACATTCAACTCTATAAGCTCACCTGATACTTCAGGGCTAAGCTTAACCTCCACTACAGGCTGTACCATACCGGAAGCACTGACTTTTTCTGTAATCGCAAGCTGTTTAGCTTTGGCTATCTCTACTTCAATTTCATTTGGTTTGCCTATCCAGCCAGCATACTTACCGACAATAAGTATCACAACCAGAACACCAAACGCACCGATTAACCAATATAACCATTTATTGGATCTTCTTTTTTTTGACATCAGTTTAAAAATCTAAAGGTTTACCTTGATAAAAATCTAATATTTTCAGTTTGAAAATGTAGTCGTATTTAGCTCTTAAGAGATCAGACTTAGCCTGAAACAAATCATTTTCTGCTATTTGGTAGTCCGTAAAATTGACTGCTCCAATATCATAACGCTGCTTCATCACTCTAAAAGACTCTTCTCTTGCCTGCACTTGCTTTAATGACGCATTGTAAGATTTGATAGCTGCGGTAACGTCATTATAAGATTGCTCTATGCTCGTCCAAAGTTTGTATTTAACATCTTTTTCATTGATCTGAGCCTGCTCTCTGGTAATAATAGCCCTTTGTACACCAGACCTGGCTGAAAACCCATTGAAAATAGGAATAGAAACATTAAAGCTAACAAATTTACTCAGGTTGTCATCCACCTGCGTTTGAAAATCGATAGTCTCATAGCCACTGCTGGTAGTAGCAGGAATATTTACTGTTTGCAGGTCGTTGCCATTTAAAAAAGTAACTGATTGATACAACTGTACATCTCCGGAATTTGGACTCACGGGATTCGCTATAAAAACAGGTGATTGACTTGTAGGCAGTTGAGAGGCATCAGAGTACCTGGTTGTAAGTCCTCCTTGAAGTGAAAAGGTAGGATAAAGGTCCCCTCTGGCTACACTAACACCGATTTCAGCACTTTGAGAGTTAAGTTGAGCTCCCTGAACCTCTGGCATGGAATTTAAAGCTATGTTGTAGATTTCTATTGCTGAAAGCTCCATTACCGGCTCAGATTCTATATCAAGCTCAGGCACAACAATCTCAATTTCACTATCAGGAGAAAGCTGAAGTACCTGTTTCAATTGAATTTTAGCCATCAGGTAGTCATTCTCTCTATTTACCACATTAAGTTCATTAGTCGCTTTTTGAGCTTGCAAGTCCAAAAGATTTGACTTCGGCAAAGCACCAACTTCAACCTGCTTACTAGTCAGCTCCACTTGCTGCTCAGTGCTGCTCAGTTGCGTACGGGCATTTTCAAGTAACTCGCGCGCAAAAAGAACATTGGTATAAAATGTAATTATATTGAGTATAACACTATTTTTAGATGCTTCAAGGTCCATTTGGCTAGACTCAAAGGAAAGCCTCGACTGCTTTATAGAATTATTAACCCTCATACCATTGAATAGTACGACACTACCACTAACATTAGCATTTGCAGAGGCTATTCTTTGGTTGTCAACAAATAAGTTGGTAGTCGGGTCGATAGATCTACCCCAGCTATAACCATACGAGCCATTGGCACTGACATTGGGTAGCCTGGAAAATTTAGACTGACTGTAGTTGATATCCTGACTTTCAACGCTCAGGACGCTTCTTTTAACATCCAGGTTATTCTCCATAGCATAGTCAATACATTCCTGTAAAGTCCATTCGCTTTTATCTTGAGCAAAGGCCCCCAGTGAACACAATAAGGAGATTACTAATACTTTTACCGCTTTCCTTTTCATCATATTTATAAATCGATATCAGGGATATAAATTACTTCTTTGATCCAATTTAGACTTTGAATATATTCTAATGTTATAGGTTTTAAACCACTATCCATTTCTATTACCTGGCAAGCTATATCATGCTTCCCTTTACGAGACACTGACATGGTCGCAATGTTACAGTTATCATGAGATAAAATATTAGCGATATAGGCAATACTACCTTTAACGTCGTCAGCCTTAAGTATAAGCGTATGCAAACTAGCTGAGAAATTAGCGTTAAATCCATCAATCTCAGCAATATTAATCACACCTCCCCCCTTACTCTCTCCTATTACTTCGATCTTGCGTCCGTCCTTCTCGAGATTCAACTTAATAGTATTGGGGTGATAAACCGAAGCGTTGCCTACAGATTTAAAAGTATATTCAAGGCCTTCCTTCTCTGCAAAATCAAATGAATTTCTAATTCTTTCATCATCTGTTTTATAATCAAGCAATCCGGCTATTATAGCCTTATCACTTCCGTGTCCTTCATATGTACGGGCAAAAGAATTATAAAAGGTAATCATTGCCTTTTCAGGCTTCCCTCCCAGTACCCTAATCGCAGCACGAGCTATTCGCACCACTCCGGCAGTATGCGAACTTGACGGGCCAATCATTACGGGTCCAATCATATCAAATACACTACTTTTCTCCGCCATGGCATTAAATTATTATAGTTTCAATATTAATGATAATTTTACTGTTGCATCACCTGAAAATTATGAATGGTTAATAACCCATATGAAGCCCCAAATTGGGTGATAAAGTATTTTAGGTGGCGCCAAACAGGTCAAAGATCATATCTATTTATCGTTTTTCCATTTTATGGCTGCAATATTTAATAATAAGTACATCACTGATCACTTTTCTTGTGCTATTAATGACCGGGCTCTTCAATTCGGAGATGGTTTATTCGAAACCATTAAGGTAGAAAACGGCAAGGCGCAGCTTTTAAACTACCATCTTGACCGTTTGAATGAAGGAGCTGAAGCTTTACGGTTTAAACTTCCGAATTATCTTACTGAAGAATTATTACAGTCGCAGATAGCAGAATTACGCTTTCACAACCAAATGGATACCAAGGCAACAGCCAAACTACTGGTATGGAGAAAAAATAATAATCAAAGAGCATATGCAAGTGTCGACAGGGATGTCAATACCTTACTTATGTTAAAGCCCTCAAGCGCTACATCAGTTAAGAAAAATGTAGGGTATTCAAAAGATGTGATACTTCATTATTGGAAACTGTCACGATTCAAAACCCTTAATGCCCTGCCATATATAATAGCCACTCAGGAAAGAGATATCAGGAAGCTCGATGAGCTAATACTTCTGAATGTTCATGGTCAGGTAACAGAATGCACCTCATCCAATATTTTTTGGATGAAGGATAATGTTTACTACACACCATCGCTTCTCACCGGGTGCATTGCCGGGATTCAGCGCCGCCATATCTTTGATGTTTTCAAGGCTAAAAACATTCAATATTTCGAAGTTGAAGAAGGCCCGGAAGCTTTATCAGTGGCCGAAGGTGTATTTATATGCAACAGCAATGGCCTATACCCTATAACCAATATTAACAAAGTAACTTACTATAAATCAATAGAATCAATTAAAAAATTAACTTGAGTTAACTTTTAATAAACTGTTTTTTTCATGCACCCAAGCCAGAGCGCCAACTATACCGCCACCGGTGCTTTAATACCAGGATGAGGATCATAATTTAAGATCTCGAAATCCTCATATTTATAATCAAAGATTGAAGCGGGCTTTCTCTTTATATTCAATTGAGGCAAACTTTTTGGCTCCCTACTCAGTTGCGTTTTAGCCTGTTCCATATGATTGGAATAAAGATGCACATCTCCACCAGTCCATACAAAATCACCCACTTCCAGGTCACATTGCTGGGCAAACATATAAACAAGCAAAGCATAAGAAGCAATATTAAAAGGAACTCCCAAAAAGTAATCCGCACTTCTCTGATACAACTGACATGACAGTTTACCATCTGCTACATAAAACTGAAATAAAGCGTGGCAGGGAGGTAAAGCCATTTCATCCACTTCGGCGGGATTCCATGCACTAACAATATGCCTTCTGGAATTTGGGTTGCTTTTAATAGCCTCAATGACCTGAGATATCTGGTCTACCTTACCTCCATCAGGCTTTGGCCAACTTCTCCATTGGTATCCGTAGACAGGCCCCAGATCTCCATTCTCATCAGCCCATTCATCCCAAATCGAAACCCCATTATCTTTTAGGTACTTGATATTGGTGTCTCCACTTAAAAACCATAACAACTCGTGAATGATTGAACGTATGTGAAGCTTTTTAGTGGTCAACAACGGAAAACCTTGGGAAAGGTCAAACCTAAGCTGACGCCCAAATACACTTACAGTACCTGTCCCCGTTCTATCACCTTTCTGATTACCATTATCAAGAATATCCTGCATTAAGCCTAAGTACTGTTTCATAACCTACTGTGTTCTTGTTGAGTACATACCTGCTATAGAAGTATCATTTTAACAGCAATTTACCGCTGTAAATTTATATTTACCGAAACAGGCGTGTGGTATAAATTAATAAAAGCTAAAATTACAGCTAAGATATAAATTTTGATTTTATACCTTTGCGTAGCGTTAGTACTTTTTAAACAATATGTCTAGAGAGGTGGCTTAAAACCAATGAGTAATTACGTTCACATTAATTATTCCCCTCCTATCATTTTTTACTTAAAGATTAACTCCATAAATAACTGATTATCTAGGATATAACCTACTTTACACAAACACAAATTTAATCAAAGGTGCATTTTGTGCATATAACTACCTATGGGATTTTTCAGCAACTTTTTTAGTCCTAAAAGACAACGCATCATTGAGTCTGTCAGAAATTACTATAGCGGTAAAAATGAAAAGATTCCTTACTCCTCCAAAGAAATAAGAGAGGCTATCGAATGGGTCAGAACTTCAGATATTGAGAACAAGGAGATGCTTATTGAAAAACTCACGATGGCAGAACTGTTAGTACAAGCAAAAGAGCCTTCCAAATCACGCTGATTTATCTATTTTTACAGGGTAGTCATAGTACAGCAGAATCATAAATACTGATGCTAAAAAAAGCCTCCCTGTTATCAATTACCTTTGTTGTAATCACATCGTTGATTTTGGGGTATTTCATCAAAGACCTACAATTCAACTATGTATTTGAGAGCTTTTTTCCTACTGATGACCCCGACCTGGAGTATTACAGAACATTTGAGGAACTGTTTGAAAATGACAATAATTATCTACTTGTAGGACTTGTTAATGAGCCTACTGTTTTTGACAGTGCGTTTCTTCACAAAGTAGGACAACTCACTAAATACGTTGAACAAACCGACCATGTAACCAGTGTAGCCTCCATTTCTAATATTGAAAAACCGATAATCAGCCCGGCAGGTTATTTTGAAATACCTGTAATACACGTAGAGGCTCCCGAAAAATATAAACAGGATAGCATTCGTCTTTACAAAGATGGTTGGTTATTGGAATCTCTTCTCTCGCGGGATGCGAAAGCCACGGCTATTGTCATAAAGCACGAACCTCTATCAGGAAAAGAGGCTGCAGACTCTTTAGTCAACAGTATAAGAAAGGCAATTGATCATCTTGATTTTCAGAAATTTCATTTGGCAGGCAAATCATATGCTCAAGGTATCTTCATTGAAAAAATGCAGTACGAATTGGCTATTTTCTTATCTGCCTCTGTTGCTTTGGTCATTGTATTCCTGGTTATAGCATTCAGGTCATTTTCGGGTGTAATTGTACCATTAATCGTTGTACTCTTATCCACTATATGGATACTTGGTTTCATGGCTTTAACGGGCAAAACGTTAGATATTCTCATGGTGCTGTTACCCACCATCATGTTCATTGTTGGTATGTCTGATGTAGTCCATATCATGACTAAATATATAGAACAACTCAGAGTAGGTGATAGTAAAAGAGACGCCATAGTAACAACCATAAAGGAAGTAGGGCTTGCCACCCTCCTAACCTCTCTTACTACCGCTGTTGGTTTTGCCACATTGCTAACAGCCAGTATCCAACCTATTCAGGAGTTCGGTATCTATACCGCCGCAGGCGTTTTTTTTGCCTTTATTGTAGCTTTTGCTCTACTACCTGCCTGCCTGTATCTGCTTCCAAGACCAAAAGTTTCTTACAAGGTGGTTCACAAGTCTTCATGGTTCCTGTTTTTAAGCCGATCATTTATCAAAGTGGCCAGAAATGGAAAAAGTATTCTGACCATTAACCTAGCACTTATAATCATCTCTTTGGTTGGAATATCCCAAATACGCATCAACACTTACCTTATAGAAGATTTGCCCTCAGATGATCCACTAAAGCTAGACTTTATGTTCTTCGATACAGAATTTGGTGGATCAAGACCTTTTGAAATAACTGCTACTGTCAACAAAAGTGGTGCTACTGTTTTTGACCGTGAGGTTTTGATCGAAACGGACTCTCTCCAAAACCACCTTACCTCCTTATTTGGTTCCGGAGGTATCATATCCCCTGTAACTGTAGTGAAGGGCCTTAACCAAGCCATAAACGGAGGGTCTTCAGATGCCTATAGGCTCCCTTCAAATGACAAGGAATGGAAGCGACTGTACAAATACCTGCCACGGCTACTAAAAAGATATCAGAAATCGGGAAACATAACGGCCATGCAAAATACAGTGGGCAGGATCAGTACTCGCGTCGGAGACATTGGCAGTGCAATTTCACTAGCAAAGACCAAAGAACTGCAAACATACATCAGACAACATACGGATACAGCTCTTGTGACCTACAAAGTAACCGGGACATCCAACCTGATTGACAAAAACAATGAGTACCTGGCTAAAAACATGTTTGAAGGTCTTGGCATTGCCTTTTTTGTCGTCGCTGTCATTGCCGGCCTGCTTTTTAAGTCACTGCGAATGGTCATGATCACTCTTGTGCCCAATGTTATCCCGCTACTCATCATTGCAGGTATTATGGGCATCTCAGGCATTACATTAAAGCTTTCAACGTCTATAGTGTTTTCAATCGCTTTCGGTATCGCTGTTGATGACACTATTCACTTCATCAGCAAACTTAAGATCGAGCTTGCCAAAGGAAAACCATTGCTCTATGCTTTAAAAAGAACCTACTTATCCACCGGAAAGGCTATTATTGTAACCAGCATTATCCTTTCCGGCGGATTCCTCATTTTACTGCTTTCCTCCTTTGGAGGAACATTCTACACAGGCCTTCTTGTAAGCCTGACCCTCATTTTCGCCTTGCTAATTGATCTAACACTGCTTCCTGTAATGATCATGCTATTTTTCAGGCATAAACAAACTGCTAATGCCTGATCATAATCTTTTCAAAGCAGGGCTTACCGTCAATCATCATGTTGATTATATACATGCCTTCGCTCAAGTGACTTACATCTAGCATAAGCAACTCATCCTGCTTTTCAGTAATTAAAGATACTTCTCTCCCCTCAGTCGAGACTATACTTACGGATTGCATATTGGCAAATTTACCTCTAATGTAAATTCGGGAAGTAGCTGGGTTGGGGTACAGGTAAATATCTGCCTGCAGCTCTCCCAAGCCTACGCTTTTTCCTGATAATCCGAACTGGGATTTTCTAATCTCTATTTTAAATGCAGCGTCAAATACAGTATAGGCGATTCCATTATACCATAAATTCCCACCAAAGTATGCATTTGAAAAGCTATATTTTAACGACGCATTGGTAAGCTGCACTGTATACTGCTGTCCACTTAACAGCCACGGACCATTTTGCAAAGTAATAGATTGCCACCCTTTTCCTTTGCTAATTCCTGTCTGCTCGTAAACGATCTGCCCGGTCACCGAATTTCCCTCATAAACACGAAGTGCAGCCCCGGATATAGCATTAACTAAATTAAAAGAAACTGTTTCAAGGTTGCCATCCGCAGTAGCAACGAAGGACTGTCCCATATCCTGCCCATTATTATAGCTCAATATGCCACTGCCATTCGGTTGATCTATTACCACCAACTCTCCCTGCCCTCCCTCTGAAAAGGTTATGGCAGAAACTGTATTGCTTACGGCTGTTTCATCCATCGCATTGACAGCTGTAACTCTATAGTAGTAGCGTGTTTCCGAAGCAAGCCCTTCATCATTGAACACTGTAGTATTAGCGCTTAAATTAGCTACCTCAGCAAACTGACTATCAGAATACAATGACCTTTCAACAACATAGGCTGTTTCCGTTGTAGCGTTATCATTCCAGGTAAGTTTAATCCCTGAAGATGATACAGCTTCTGCCTGTACATTACCTGGAGCCTCAAACACTTCAGAGCTTGCAACTATGTTAAAAAATGTAGCTGCCAGATAACTGCTGAATATGTTGACATCTTTCGCATAGGTGCCTGTCTGCCCTCCCTGCTTATCACCTGAGCCCGGATCTACAGCAATAGCATGTCCCATCCCTTCGATACTGTAGGTTATAACAACATCATTTCCACCTTGATCTTTGTAGGCTTTACGAGTAACCAAAGCATTATTATCATAATTAGTATCTTCCTGATCCACAACCTGATCAGTAACATGCACATTGGTCCATTGCTCCATTAATTCTCTTTGATTTACAAAATACACTGTGTAATCAGATGTACCATGTATAGTAGCCACCCTGGGATAATTTCCACTAAATGACGGATATGCATTTCTCACCAGATTACCGAGCTGCTCCGGACTCTTATTTATATTACCAAACATGGCCATGAAAGCTTCATTGCTTCCCGTAGCAACCTTATATGGCAATCCACTCATTACAACTCCGGCCGAAAATACATCAGGATAGGCTGCCAGCATAACACTAGTCATTCCCCCTCCCGCTGAAAATCCGGTGACATATACTCTATTATTATCGATGGCATAGTTAGCCTTCACAAAATCTACCATTGATTTGAGGGATAACGCCTCGCCAGAACCTCGGCTGTAATCTCCACTTTCAAACCAGTTAAAGCACCTCGAAGAGTTATTGCTATTCTTTTGCTCCGCATAGATTACATAAAAGCCGTAACGGTCAGCCAGTTCGTTCCAACCACTTTCCCCTGCAAACTCAGAAGCACTTTGCGTACAACCATGCAACGCCAGAACCAGTGGAGCACCTGCAACAGGTAATTCAGGTTCATATATATACATACCAAGGTTGCCTGGATTAGAGCCAAAATTAGTAACTGGCACCTGAGAAAAAGCTTTATGAACAAAGCATAAGATAATAGGTAAAAGGAATAATTTTTTCATAAGATTAAGGGTTTAGGTTGGAATGAATATCTTAATCTCTATGACATAAATACCAGCATATTATTAATATCAATGGGATGACTTAAGAAGATATATTCTAAAATAAATGAATAAGAATCTGCTTATCAAACAGATAAAATCCACAAAAAACTCAATGACTTAAACTTATAATCGGTCAACTAATTGTGATATCAATAAACAAAAACAGGGCTCTCAGTTTCTTCCACAACCTGATCTGCATGACACTCTTTGTAACCCGAAGATTTACTGAACCTGTTAATAGCTATAAAATCGGCACTAAGCTTATTGGCATATGCTTTAATGGCCATTTCTTTATCTGAGCTGTCTACAACCTCAATAGCTGCTGCTTTCAAGTCATGTGCATTCAAATAATTTTCTATATCAAAGAAACTACATTGCTTTTTATCGTCGGGGTGGTTGACATGTATATAATAGACTTTTGACGACAGTTTTTTAGCCAAAAAAACCAGTTCCTCTACATTCTGCTGCTCTGAGGAATCAAAATCTAGTGAGACCACTAATTTGTGCCTTCCTTTGAAAGTATGCTCATGATTACGGCATACCATAACAGGGCAATTAACTTGTATCAACCCAGGGGCCTGCTTTAAATTGCAAAAGGAATCTCCAATGGTATGTGCACCGGCGATTCCAATTACAATGAGTCCTATATCTTTCTTTTTTAACTGCTTTTTTATCCCTGAAGCAAGTTTATCAATTTTTATTTCAGAAGTAATTTCAACTCGGGCACTATCAATTTTCTTAACCAGTTCCCCGAGTTTTTCCTCGTTTTCCTTTAATAAGTTAATTGAAGAAAAAAGTTCTTCACTAATATTTTCTATAGTATTTGCATGATGAGCTTTATGCCTGACTGGGGGAATGAAGTTAACGAGATGTACACCCGTTTTCAATTTCTCTCCCAATTCGATTGCATTTCTGGCGGCATGGGTAGCAGCATCAGTAAAGTCAACCGGTACAAGAATAGATTTGGTAAGCTTTCCCATAAGATCAAAGTTTTGATTAGTGGGGCATTTGTGTATGTAGTACTTCGGAATGTAGCTTCTATATAACTAGAATTATTATTTACCTAAAAAAGCGGTGAACAACCCAATGACTCTTTTCTATTTTATTGAAACGTATTTATCATGTCTTAGGTGCCTGCATCACCAATATTTATAGCCGTGTTTGCTACATCTGTCATGAAAGACAATAATATTTCTTAATCCATCAACATTTCCGTGCCATTTCTTCGCCTGAAAGGTTGGGCCTGTTTCTTTAATTTCAGCATTGATCAAGTATTATTTCATTGTTCCCCAAAACCCTCATTCTTTATGCTATACACATCTCCGTTACCATCATTTTCAGCTTTGAGCTACCATTGATAACAAAATTGGTGGTGTTGTGCTTGGTGTCTCAATTATTAAATTTGGTTCAATCAAGTTAAGTACGAAAAGAAGTGTATGAAAAAAGGCTTTATAAAAGCGCCTAAATAATCTTTTTGTCAATATAGTCCGAGTTCAAGATGCTTAAAGCTCCCATATATCGCAATTTAAATGACACCAAATCACCGACTTTATAGTTCCTCCTGGTTTTTCCCAGATCGATAACAAGCATATCACTGCTGGCACCACTAATTTCTATTTTAGGGTCATCAGGAATAAGAAATTCCGGAGAAATATCCAGGAGCCCTACATCTATTATAGCCCGATATGAAGTTTTACCATAGTCTTCTTCATTAATCACCATAACTTCTCCTGAGGGGTTTTCCGCCAGTTCTCCCATCGGCACCTTAGGTTTTTCATAGAGCTCAATGATCTCAGTATATAGCTTAAAGACATCATCTCTCATTCCCTTTACAGTTTTCATCGTAAACAGATTGAGTCCAAAGTAGAGAATCTCTCCTACCCTGAAATGGTTAATACCCATAGGTCTCATTTTTTTCAATAATAAGGGTATGGTTACTGAGGTGCCACCCGAAACCCAAGGAATCTTTCTGTTAAACTTGGCCTCGATGAGCTGCTTGTACAGACTAAGCTGTATTAATTTATCCTGCGATGGCATAACTCCATGCAAGCAATTAAGGTTAGTGCCTATACCTGTAACCTCGATATTGGGTAACTCAAAAATACGCTCATAAAAGTCAATCACATTCTCTCCCAACACACCTTCACGGAGATCTCCCATCTCAATCATGATGATTATCTTATGCTTTTTGTTTTGCCTCCCTGCCTCCTCCGACAGGAGCTTAATTGTAGAATAACTCGAATTAAAGCTTACATCCGCATACCTGATCAGGTTGCGAATACTTCGCTTAGCCGGAGGCTTTATATAAACTGTTTGCACCTTACTATCAATACTCTTCACCACTTTCAGATTACTTATCCTGGAGTCATGTATTTCTCTTGCTCCCAGGTTAATTACTTCTCTGATATAGTCTTTATTACCGCAAAGCAGCTTCGTTACCACTCCCCACTCTATATCCCGGTCCTCAAAGAGCTTTGAAAGGTATTGATAATTATGTTTTAAGCGATCTCTATATAATTCTAAAAATGCCATTGTATTTTATTCTGTTATACGGGGGATATCACGAGGCAACCGGGTGAGCAGTTCGTAATTCAACTGATTACTTAGCTCCCCAAAAGAAGCTACCGATATGGCAGTCTCCTCATGCCCTCCTATTAAAGTTACTTCAGTTCCTTTTGAAACACCAGTTACATCGGTAATATCTACCATCATCATATTCATGTTGACCGTACCAATTACACTAGCCCTCCTTCCATTGATCAGCACAAGCCCCTGATTACTAAGTGCTCTGCTATAACCATGAGCATAACCAACAGGAATGGTTGCTATGACCATATCTTGCTGAGCAAGATAACTGGTACCATAACCGATGAATTCACCTGCCCTTACTACTTTAACGGCCATCACATAGCTCGTCCAGGTAATAACCCGCCTTAACGGGTCTGTTTTGACCTCAGTTTTAAGCTTACCGAGGTAATCAATAAATACTTCTTTGCTTGGCCAATAGCCATATTGCAGTATACCTACCCTAACCATATCCATATGAGTTTTCGGGTAGGCTATGGCAGCAGCAGAGCATGCCGTATGTCTCAATGCCGGAGTTACACCATGT
Source organism: Fulvivirga marina (assembly GCF_016775155.1). Classification (GTDB taxonomy): domain Bacteria; phylum Bacteroidota; class Bacteroidia; order Cytophagales; family Cyclobacteriaceae; genus Fulvivirga; species Fulvivirga marina. The sequence continues at coordinate 218,598 of NZ_JAEUGD010000066.1, forward strand.
TTTTTGAGCCATGCATAGGTTTTGTTGAAACTTTTTATCTGCTTTTGTACCCTTACATAATTAGCTATGCTTTCTGCGCCCGCATAGTGAGTACATAACCCCTGTGGTTTCAAATATTGTCTATTTTTAACAATCAGATCGACCAGTAGTTCTAGCTCATTGCGGTTGAAACCGGTCCTATTCATCCCAGTTTCAATTTCAATATGGATAAGAGCGGGTTTTCCTACCTTTTTTGCTGCATCGAGTGCTACTCCCGCCCTTTCTACATCAAAAACAAAGAACTCTATACCCTGCTCAATCAGCCATTCCACATTATGGTTATACACCTCACCCATTACCAAAATGGTACATTCTCCACTTATTACCTTATGTACTCTATGAGCCTCATCTGCACTGAATACCGAAAAGTGGTCCACTCCGCACTTTTCAATCATAGGCACCATGGCCTCTATCCCATGGCCATAGGCATTGCCTTTAACCACGGATGATAACCTTACATTTTCGCCAAGTCTCGATCTAATAAATTCAATATTGGATCTCAAGGCATCAGAATTGAGTACAATTGTAGATGTACTATGCATTTTTTGTTTTTAAAAGCTGGTCGATAATATGATGATACATTAAAACACCAGTGCCTAAAATCTCATCCGGAAAATTATAATTCGGATTATGCAAGTCGGGCATATTCTCTCCTGAACCCAGCCCAAACAGAGCTCCTTTATATTTTTTTGTAAAGAGACCAAAATCTTCACTCCATCTAAATGGCTGCTTTGCTTCTATTACCGAAAGTTTCAATTGTTTTGCTGCAGATTTTATATACTCACAACAATTTTTATCACTTATGGTTGAGTTAAATACCTCTGTCTCGCTGATTCTTATCTTTAGGTCATATTTTTCTGAAATATTCCTTGATTGTTCTTCGATTTCCGACTCTAATTTCGAAAAGTCATCGTCATAATAAGCACGAATGGTAGCCATAACCACTGCCTTGCCGGGAGTAACACCAAAAGCACGATCTCCTAACTTGGCATGCACCACGGTAGCAAGCGAAAAATCTTTTAACCCACTTAAAGTTAAGGGAGCGCGTTCTATTAATTTTATAATTTCAGCCACCGCCAGAGCCGGACTAATACCATTGTGAGGCTCAGCAGCATGAGAAGTTTTACCTTGCAACTCTATAATCAGACCTTTTGATGCTGCCGCAAAAACTCCTTCCTTAACTATGATTTCATTTCTGGAAAAACCTGGGAGATTATGAAGAGCAAAAACATAATCTACCTTCAGATCTTTGAATCGGGCATCATTAATCATACGCCTGGCCCCTTCGCCTGTTTCTTCAGCAGGTTGGAACATTAAAGCCACTCTACCCTTTTCTGGTCTGTTCTCGGCCAGTAGTGGAGCAACACCCGCAACCATAACCATATGTCCGTCATGCCCACAAAGATGTGCCTTACCTTCTTTTTTTGAACGGTAAGGAATACTATTGATTTCCTCAATCGCGAGCCCATCAAGCTCTGCTCTTATCATTACCGTAGGGCCTGGTTTTTCTCCATCAAAAAAGAAAACCATACCTTCTCCTCCAATACCGGTGACTATTTCATCAGGACCATACTCTTCTACAAACCGCCTGATTTTACTGGCCGTTTCCTTTTCCTCGCCAGAAACCTCCGGCTCCTGATGTAGTTCCTTACGTAATTGCCACAATTTCTGCAGCGTTGTATCCTTTATTGGCATACAATATAAAACAGCTTATTTCTTAAGTCTCATTTCAAGATACTTATTGGTAAAGCCTAGTTTCTCATAAAGAAATTTAGCAGGATTATGGGGCTCCACATGCAAAGCGATATCTCCATCAGCCTTGTCAATAGCTCTTTTCATTAATTCTTTACCAATACCTTTGCCCCTATGTGCAGCATCCATAGCAATATAAACCAAAATATTTTCCGGTATATATCCTGACATACCGGTTCTATTAATAACTACTGCACCTATAATCTTTCCGTCGAGCCTGGCTGTTACTACAAATCCACCTGGTGTAACACCTCTATCCAGCGCATAATCAATAGCTTTCAGTATATCTGCTTTTTCATCACCAAATTCATCCAGATGTACATATAAAAATTCTGCCACCTCTTCACGGTGAATCAACCCCACTGTTTCCGCAGGTGTCAGGATATTGTATTGAACCATTTTTGTATCTTTATTTGTGTTTGCTGAAATTGTACTCATAATTTAAGAATGTTTTAATTTTTGCTTCTTTCTTATTTCATTGACGACTATAAATATGATCAATGAAGAAGTAATGCCATAGAAGTTAGCATCAAGACCTAACGGCAGCTTTTGCTGGTTAAAAATAAGTGTTAGTGTAACTACCCCTCCTGTAAGCATAGCAAGGAAAGCCGCCAATGAACTACTGTTTCTAACAAACAATGCTGCTATAACAGGAACAAACAACCCTGAAACCATAAATGCATAAGAGTAAAGCATTAGCTCCAAAACGTTCTGCATAAATGTAGCCAGAACAAGTGCCGCCATACCTATAACGAGCGTAAGCACCTGTGAAGTTCTTAGAATGCTTTTTTCACTTTTACCAATGTGTAGCCACCTACCAAACACATCGGTAAGTATGTTGCCTGAAGCTGCCATAAGACAGCTATCAGCCGTCGACATAATTGCCGAAAAGTACGCTGACATCATCAAGCCCATCAAGCCCACCGGAAGAATACTTCTCAACAGAAGTGGGAGACCCATTTCAGAATCTATGTCTCCAACATTTGCGTATCCCAACCCCTCAAACATACCTTGTTCGGCTGCAACTCTGGCAAAAAGCCCCAGTAAAACACCCATCATAGCCATAATAGGCCATTCAAAAAGACCAGCAATAAACCAGGCCTTTCGGGCTTCCTTCTCACCTCTACAAGAATAGATTCTCTGATATAGAGTCATACCCACAAACCAGATAGGGATAATAGTGATCCCCCAATTAACAAAGGTCTGCCATTCTATATTTCCGAAAGACAGATATTCCGCTGGCAGTATATCTGTGATGGTATCATACCCACCAATCGCTACATAGCCCAAGGGAATACCTATAAATATTAACCCTGACATCAGAATTATCCACTGAATGGTATCAGTATAGATAACGGCCTTCATTCCTCCCATAACCGTATAAACTATAGCAATGACTCCCATTATGATTAGCGCCGTGTTCAGGTCCAACTCAACAAATGACGCTGATGCAAGCTTTGCTCCTGCTAATATCTGGGAACTGGTAAAGCCAATATAGCCGATAGCTGATATAACACCCGCAAGTAAGGCTACATAACTATTATAGAAATGCCCGAAGATTTGAGGAAAAGTAAGAAAGTTATGAAGTTTGGATAGACGACTCACCTTTGGAATCAGCAGAACTGCTGCAAGCCATGCTCCAATTAATCCCGTAAACAGCATCCATGAACCTGCTATTCCCATTGTAAAACCAAGCCCTCCCAGCCCGATTGAGAATCCTCCCCCCACATCTGTAGCCACCACAGACAAGCCAACATGCCATGCCCCCATTTTTCTGCCTCCTACATAATAATCGTCGGTATCTTTATTCTTTCTTAAAAAGTAGAATCCAACTCCTAACATGGCCAACATGTAAATGGCGAAAATCGCCAGGTCAATAGCGTGCATTAAAAAAATTATTTTCTATAGAAACATTTAAAACGCAAAACTATAGATATAACATTTAAAATGCCATTTTTAATGACACAATAACAGTAAACACATCATAATTAGCTTCTGTACAAATTATTTATCACCCTGAGTAGGAAGCAAATCATCCAGAGTCACCAGTGGATAAGCATCAATATTATCTATACCCATAACATCTATCAAAAGCTTAAAGCCACGCTCAATCTCTTTTAACTGATCTTCCGACAGCTTATTAAGCTTCGTCTGCAACTGCTCGTGCATTAGCTCTGGTGTTTTTTTCAGCAATGATGCACCGTTGGTTGTTAACGCTACGTATGTAATCCTTTTATCCTTTAGGTTAGGTAACTTGGCTACATAGCCTTTTTTTTCAAGCCTGCTTATAATGCCAGTAACCGTACTGGAATTTAGGTTCAGGTATTTCGATATCTGTCCATGAGTAGCTTTGAAGTCATCACATGTTTTCAGGAAGTTTAACGTTAGCAACTGAGGAATACTGATACCATACTCCTTCTGAATTCTTTTTGACTCCAGGTTGACAGATCGAAGAATTTTTCGAATATTGATTAGTATACTTGTTGAATCCAAGGTATTATTGATATTTAATTACAAAGTTAGAAAAAGATTTAAAATTAGTTTCTACATAAACTATTCAGATTGCTATATGATATTTAGAAAATCAATACTGGTAATTATAACAATAGCCCTTTCCTGCATTATAGCAAATGCACAGGTCCAGATCAAAATAGCCAAACTGAAGTATGATGGTGGAGGTGATTGGTATGCCAACAAAACGGCACTACCTAACCTGATCCAGTTTTGCAATAAAGAATTAAACACTAACCTCGACCCTGAGGATGAGGTTGTGGATGTTAGCAGCCCAGACCTGTTTCTATATCCTTATATATATATGACAGGGCATGGTAATGTAGTATTCTCCAATAATGACGCAGAAAATTTAAGAACCTACCTCGAAGCGGGTGGCTTTTTACATATTGACGACAATTACGGACTTAACCAGTTTATCAGGCTGGAAATGAAAAAAGTATTTCCTGAATTGGAATTCATCGAGATTCCTTTTGATCACCCTATTTATCATCAAAAGTTTGACTTCCCTAACGGGCTTCCTAAAATCCACGAACATGATGGCAAACCTGCTCAGGGTTTTGGACTCATATACAAAGGCAGACTCATTTGTTTTTACAGCTATGAATGTGACCTCGGTAATGGATGGGAAGACCAATCCATCCACAATGATCCCGAGTTTAAGAGACAACAGGCCCTAAAAATGGGTGCCAATATTATATCTTATTGTTTTACTCATTATCAGTAATTGTCTGATTTTATTTAAATTTATTAAACCCTATAACTGAATAAATAAACCGTTTTGATCATCATTGTCATTTTCATCTTGCATTGGTATTTTTCCCTTTTTAGCCAAACCTTCTTCCTGCACCGCTATGCCGCACACAAAATGTTTACCATGAATAAGTTTTGGGAAAGGTTCTTTTATCTTTTCACATATATCACTCAAGGCTCATCATACCTCAGTCCCAGAGGATATGCCATATTACATCGCATGCACCACGCTTATAGTGACACAGAAAAAGACCCGCATTCCCCGCACCATAGCAAGAATATACTTGAGATGATGTGGAAGACAAAAAATGAGTATAATGCTTACTTGAGAGGAGAAGCCCGTGCTGAGGAAAGGTTTCTCAAAGATATTCCAGCCTGGAAAGCTTTTGACAGACTATTTGAAGACAACAACACACCCCGTTTCATCTGGGGCCTTATATATATAGCTGTTTATGTGCTTTGCATTTCGGTTTGGGAGTTGCCCGGTACACACTGGACCATGTACTTACTTCTTCCCTTCCATTTTTTAATGGGTCCTATACATGGTGCCATAGTAAACTGGGGTGGCCATAAAATTGGTTACACAAACTTTGACAACAACGACAAATCCAAAAATTCTCTGGCACTTGATTTTCTTATGATGGGGGAACTCTTCCAAAACAACCATCACAAGCTACCAAATAAGGTGAACTTTGCTACTAAGTGGTTTGAGTTTGACCCTACATACCCTATTGTAAAGACACTTAGCTTCTTTAAGGTAATCAGAATAAACGCGGTGCCTACCGGCTTATAATATAACAACCGTAAGGACTTATCATTTAATCTGGTAACCTGAACCTGATGGGTATAGAAACTCTTTGCCTAACAGGTTTTCCTCCCTGCATGGCAGGTTTCCATTTTGGCGCATTGTTCAGAAGCCTCATAGCTTCCTCGTCGCAACCTGCCCCGATGCCTTTTGCAATCATAATATCGGTAAGATTACCCTCCTCATCAATATCAAATACCACGAACACATTTCCTTCAATGCTGAATTTTTTGGCTTGTTCCGGATATTGCATATTGTCCTCAATGTATTTTTCAAAGACCATTTGCCCTCCAACCGGTTGCGCTGAAAAACCTTCCTGTGCGGAAGCAGCAAAACCATAGAATAAAAATGCCAACACTGCTATAAAAAAATTAAATCGAATCATTATTCTACATTTTTTTTCGAGCCACTAAACTAAGCAAACCATCCCCCTAATTGCTCAAAAAACAAGTTTTTGATACATTTTAATTCACATCTTCCCTGCATTTATGATAAGTCAAACTCATCATAACTAAAAAAATAGTTTGAAAACTAAATAATTAGTTATACATTTGACGTATTACTTACGAATATTCTAAAGTAGCCGCTCCGGACGGCATTTTATCTAAAAAAAGTACTATGAAGGAATTAACAAAAGCAGAAGAGCAAGTTATGCAGATTCTCTGGCAAATTGAGAAAGGTTTTGTAAAGGATATTATTGAAAAGATGGATCCTCCGAAACCTGCCTACAATACAGTGTCAACTATTGTGCGCATTCTGGAACAAAAGGGCTTTGTGAGCCATAATGCATATGGAAAAACGCATGAGTATTACCCACTAATTGCCAAGGAAAAATATAGTAAGTTCTACTTTAACAATTTCCTGTCAGGTTATTTCAATGGCTCATTTGAGCGACTAGTATCGTTCTTTGCCAAAGAAAATGATCTTGATATTAAAGAAGTTGAAGAGCTTATAAAGCACGCCAAGTCAGACCAAAAAGGTAAGAGCAATGAATAGTTATATTAATTATTTACTTGAGGCCAACTTATGCCTCCTTATTTTCGGGTTATTCTATTATCTGGTGCTAAGAAATGACACCCATTTCAAGTTTTCCAGATACTATCTGCTTGGCTCTGCCTTGCTTACGCTTATTATCCCTTTGTTGCACTTTAGCAATCCTTTCACAGGAACGAATACCATACCGCTGGTGAATGACCTTCAAGCGATTACTTTACCTGAACTGCTGGTTAATCTGAATCCGAATGATGAACAGCTTAGCCATAATAGCCTATCAGGTATTTGGTCATTCCCTTTACTCATTTCGTTGGTCTACCTTGGAGTAATAGTGGTTATGCTAACACTATTTTTGCATCAGGTATATCAAATAATCAACTTCAGACGGCTAAAAAAAGATGTCATTATCCGTCAAACTAAGCATTTGATTATACCAACGGATGGCCAGTTACCTACGTTTGCATTCTTCAATATGATTTTCTTTGACAACACCGCTCCTTTGTCGGAACTGGAAAAAAAGAAGATCATGGAGCATGAAGCTGTACATGTCAGCCAAAGACATACGCTTGACATTCTGGTATTGGAATTGGTAAAAATCCTGTTTTGGATCAACCCGGTGGCTTGGTGGATGCATAGAAGCCTTAGAGACATCCATGAATACCTGGCTGATCAGAGCATAATCAAAAACTCTGACAGCGAGAGTTATAGCAGCTTGCTTGCAAAAATGGCGCTCAGACAAATGAGCATCTCCTTAGGTCACCATTTTAACAAATCAATGACTTTAAAAAGAATCAAGATGATAAAATCACCAAAGACAAAATTTAAAAACTGGAAATGGGTTAGTATGATACTCATAGTAGGTATGGTCATCACAGTCTTTAGCTGCAATGACGTAAATGAAGTTATGGAAACTGCTACTCAAAAACAGATTCCGGCTGAACTGGAACCTGAGCTTAAACGCTTACAGAAACAGCACCCTGAAGCTGAGTTTGCATATATAGAAACTGATGCCGAAAATAAAGAAAAACTTGAGAAACTGGGTAAACTGGATCCCAAGACAATCGCCTACACCAAAGAATGGAAAGATACTGGCATGATTGGCATCATTGTGAGCAAAAGCGGGGAACTAATGAAATCACCAAATGCTGATGGCACTTACTGGGTTGTGGAAGAAACAGCTGAACCTCACGGAGGCTTTGAAGCAATGTATGCTAAGTTAGCTGAAGCATTAAAATACCCAGAACAAGCAAGAAAACTAGGTATTGAAGGTAAAGTGTATGTTGGATTTATAGTAGACACGGATGGAAGCCTCACTGAGATAGAGGTGGTTAAAGGAATCGGTGGCGGATGTGATAAAGCAGCACTGGATGCAATGAAAACTATAGAGCCCTTTAAACCAGCCAAACAACGCGGCAAAAAAGTTAAGCAACGGCTTGTTTTACCTATAAGCTTTAAACTGGGAGACGACGCTGATTTCTCAAAAATCAATAAGAATGAAATAAAAACTATTGAAGATAAGTTTAAAGTAGAAATAAAAAGAGAAGGACTAAAAGTATCTGGTAAGGTCACTAAATTAGATGGCCACCCTATGCCAGGAACAAATGTTTTAATAAAGGGAACAAATAGTGGCACTGTTTGCGATCTGGATGGCACCTTTGAATTAACCGCCTTCAAAGAAACTGATGAACTTGTAGTTAGCTATGTGGGCTTTGAAACCCAAACCATAGCCTTGGCTAAATATTAACAATTCCAGCTATATCTTACGCTATCCGGAGGTTGCTTGAAAGGCCCAAATCGCTTTTCAGGCAACCTTTTTCTATTTGATTACTTCTCTAATATTAATTACTTCTCTAATACTTACACCCCTCAAAACTCATACAACTTTAATAATATTTACCGGACAAGCCTTCGCTACTTCATTCAAAAGCACCTCAGAATGGCCCTCAGCTATAGATAAAATATATAATCCTTTCTTAATTTCCCCTCCGACTAATGTAGCTTTTCCATCTTTTTGTGACATTCTCCAAATATTAGGTTGCATTTCAAAGCAAATATTACATCCGATACACTTATTTCTGTAATGAATAACTTTAGCCATTTTGTTCCTTCACTACTTTGTAAAGCTTGTCATTTTTCGAAACTTTCACCTCTAAAGAAATGGTTAGCTTACCTCCCTTTACTGCCTCCTTGCTGTCTTCTCCATTGACCTTAAAGTTTTCTGCCTTTAGTGAAGTCACACCGGTTTTTGGACTAATAAGCATAAGTTCATCACCTTGTTTAATATTTCCTGCTTCTATCAAAAATTCCCCCACCTGTATGTTGGGGTAATATTTAGTACCCTTTGCAATGTATATCTTCTTTTGAGTCGCAGATGATCCGGGCTGATTGGTCCATTCGCCGAGCTTACGTCCGAGGTAATATCCATCCCAAAAACCACGATTATAAACAGTAGAAAGCTCCTTTTTCCAGCCATCAATTTTATCTCCTCCATATTTTCCTTGCTCAATCGCATCCAGAGCTTCCCGGTAGCATTTTGTGGCTTTATAAACATAATCCGCTGAACGGCCTCTTCCTTCAATTTTAATAATACGAATCCCTGTATTTACAATTTCGTCAAGAAAGTCTATGGTACAGAGGTCCTTAGCACTCATAATATACTCATTGTCGATTTCAAACTCAGTACCATCTTCCTTATCTGTTACGATATATGGCTTTCTACAATTCTGTACACAAGCCCCTCTGTTAGCGGACCCAAAATGAGAATGAAGACTAAGGTAACACTTACCGGATATGGCCATGCATAATGCTCCATGAGCAAAAACCTCCAGCCTGATCAAATTACCTGAAGGCCCTTTCAACTTTCTCCTTGCTATTTCACTTGACATATGAGCAACCTGTTTTAAACTTAACTCTCGAGCCAGCACTATAGTATCTGCAAAGGCAGAAAAAAATTCAACAGTTTCTATATTACTCACATTGGCTTGTGTGGAGATATGTACAGACAACCCAATAGTTTTTGCCTCCTGCAAAACAGCATAGTCCGAAGCTATAATAGCATGTATACCAGCTTCTTTAGCTTGACGAAGTAATCTCCTCATCAATTGAATATCATGATCATACAAAATTGTATTTACTGTGAGATATGCCCGCACATCATGAATATTGCACTGACTCACAATATTTTGCATATCCTCAACAGTAAAGTTACTGGCGGAGCGGGCTCTCATATTCAATTGCTCTACTCCAAAGTAAACGGCATCTGCTCCCCCTTGTATAGCGGCAGCCAACGCCTCAAATGAACCCGCAGGAGCCAGTAGTTCAACCTTGCTATTTATGTAATCCATATTATCTCCTTAAATTTCTTGCACACTTTTATTGTCTTCAGCATACCACTCTGCATAACTTGTTGCCGTTTCCCTAAGCATTAAACGATGCAGGGCCACCCCCTCTGGAAAAAGTTTTTGCAGTCTCTCTGCAAAATCGATGATCATGCATTCACACGTGGGTTGATAATTAACAATGACCATCTTGGTAGCCTTGGGCAGGTAGGTAAATCTTCTGTCACTATGATGTATCACAAAAGCATGATCAAAGGGTTGGATAATTGCCTCATTCACAATCTGCTTCAATATAGAAAAATCCATTACCATACCAGCTTCTTCCACCCCTTCCGCCCTGAGTGGCTTACCTTTAACCGTTACCTCCAGGCCATAGGAGTGCCCATGCACGTTATAGCACTTACCTCTATATTCTGAAAGCGCATGAGCCATTTCAAAAGTAAATTCTTTGGTAATTCTTATGGTGTTCATTCCCTCCTGCTTTAAGGCGCGAATATAGCAATCAGTAGCAGTCTGGTTCATGATAAAAATCAGGAAATAAAATGTGATTTGTTATTTACAGGAATAGCCAATGCTCTATCAGGCTTCAAATCAAGGAATGTGTAACATTTAAACAAAAGATTACTACGCCCTCTTTTTTTATATAATATTTTGGAATAAAAGTTACAATGTAATTTTAACCAAGAAACTTAGTAATATTTTAAATAAATAATGTCCAAATTGCGCCAGTTTTTGAAACGTCTATTATGAAAATTTTATATTAGTTAAACTATATTTCTATGAGAAACTTATTACAAACAACTACACTGGTAATGGTAATGGTATTATTTTCACTCTCTGCCCTATGCCAATCTGCAAACCAAAAAAGTACTTTTATGCTTGTTCATGGCTCCTGGCATGGAGACTGGTCTTGGTACCTTTTAGAAGAAAAATTAACAAAAGCGGGTCATGAAGTAATTTCAGTCAACTTACCTGGACATGGTTTGCAATATAACAATGCATCACAAATTACGCTTAGTGACTATGAAACCGCCGTGGTAAATGCTTTGGATCAGGTTCAAAACAAAGTGATCCTGGTTGGTCATAGCCTTGGAGGATTAATAATTTCAGCTGCTGCTGAAAAAAGACCAAACAAAGTTCAGTCTCTCGTATACCTGGCAGCCTTCTTATTGAAAAATGGACAGTCAGTTATGGATGTATCTGTACAGGATTCAACCTCTCTTATATTTCCTAGCACAACCATTGACAGCGAGAACAGAATTGTTCACCTAAGCCCTGGGCGCATAGTTGACGTGTTTTATGAAGATGCCCCTAAAGAAACCGTAATCTTATCACGAAAATTATTAACTCCTGAGCCTCTACTCCCCTTGTCAACCCCGCTTGAAATAACAGAAAGAAACTATGGCAGTATTGATCGATACTACATCACCACAAATCAAGACAGAGCCATATCTCCATATATTCAGAAAAAAATGTATACCGCTTCCCCATGCAAAGAAGTATTCGAAATTAATAGCGGACATTCTCCTTTTTTTTCCAATGTACCTGAACTCAACAATATACTACTTAACATCTCCAAAGAAACTAACGCCGTTGCTGACATTAAAAAGTCTATAGTTTCTGCCAACAAAACCGAGCATTTACAGCTAACTTTATACCCCAACCCAACCGATGAAAGCCTAAATATCGTTCTTCCTCAGGAGTTCGAAGAGGTAAGCCTAACGATCACCACTATGTACGGCGAGGTAGTCTTGACAGACGAAATCAAAAAGCCGTCTGAAGTTGTAAGTGTAAATCTACCAAAAACTAAAAGTAAAGAACTCATCGTGTCCGTTACAGGCAATAATCAGTACTACAAAGGAAAAGTATTAAGACGTTAGTGATCTCTAATTGGTCCTTAACACTTCTCAAGCTTAGCAACATTTAAAAAGTAAGTAACCTCACCACCCACGACCTTCAATTATTGGTCTGGGTGGTGGGTAAGTTTGAAACACTCCAAATATGTGTCCTAATTTTCAGCAACTTGCCTTTAGAGTACGTATAACATAGCACATCTAAATTAGGAACTACAGCCAGCATCAGCATTCCCTTTCTCTCACAGTTACTTGACAGTGTTTATAAAAATTGATAGCTTCAATTTTCACATCTTTCTAAGCAAACTAACTCCATCAGACTTCCGTACGTCTCTCAACAAACCTAAATCCTCACTTTCCTCTTGCATGTAATATCCTCCCTTATTTTTAAAAGCATTATAAATCAATGCTTTGTATATTAAGTTTGAAAATCATTTTCCATCCTAAACCACTTTTATTATGACTAACCCAAAATTGCTGGCCATCGGCATGGCCATATGTCTATTGGTTTCCTGTAGCGAACAGGAAAATGTCGCACCCGAAAAAGAGGCTATTTCTCCTGAATCCATTGCTAAGCTGAACGCTCTGGGCTTTAAAACTGACAATGCATTCAAATACAATGGTTCTCTTGTTGTTGAAGGTGATATTGTACTTAACGAAGCCGACCTAAATCATATGAAGCCGTCTAACATCGTTGCTATTGAGGAACAGTATCATACTGACAACTTAGTATCCTCACTGCCACGCACTATTGACGTATATGTGAGTACCAGCTTTTCATCGAAGTACTTTACTGCTGTAGATGCGGCAATAACAAGGTACAATAGTGAAAACTTAAATCTCACTTTTCAACGAGTAACGAGCTCCAGTGGTGCTGATATAGCTATCAACCCCTCTCCCTGGTGGTACTATTGGTTTGGAATTCTGGGATCTGCAGGATTTCCAACAGCAGGTGGAGACCCGCATAATGAGATTCTACTTACTACGCAGTACTATGACGGAGTAAGTGATATTGGTGCCCTAACTACCACTATTGCTCACGAAATGGGCCACTGCATCGGCTTCCGCCACACAGACTATATGGACAGAAGCTATAGCTGCGGTGGAAGTGCTGACGATGAAGGAGATGGTGGTGTTGGCGCGAACCACATTCCGGGAACACCTACCAACCCGGATGCTGCTTCCTGGATGCTTGCCTGCTCTGATGGCAGTGACAGGCCTTTCAACACCAATGACAAAACAGCTCTTGATTACCTTTATTAAAACCAGTTAAAACTAAAACAGCTTTAAAAAGAAACCCTACAAAATGTGGGTTTCTTTTTATACCGTATTCTCAATTCTAACAGACCGTAACTCCTCCTATCAATACCCCTGATCAAGGCATTTTGCAATGGAAATTACTTACAAACCAGCGTTGTATGTAACGACCGAATTTCAAGAACATTCCATACAATCGTCAACGCAATCGTTTTCGGTACTTTTTTGGTCCAAACGGTCGATTCGTAAGGAATAATGTCTTTAATTCGTCTGAATTACAGTCACTAAAAGGCCGGATTTTTGGCTTTTTTTTAACTAACTTTAGATAAATGATAGTATCTCAATCATCATCAAAAACCAACCTTAACAACAGCTTGGATAACCTGATTCAGTTTGAAGAAAAGTATAATGGTATAGAGGGAAAAACTGGCAGTTATCAGTTTCGTGTTCTTGTTTATTCAGCAAATATAATCCGCGTCCATATCACTGCTAATGAGAAATTTGACGAGCAATCATATGCAGTTATAGCCAAACCGGAATTTGAGGATTTCAATCTTGAAGATGCTACAAATCATTTGATACTTAAAACCAGTGCAATAAATCTTAAAATAGATAAGCACCCTGTACGCTTTTCTTTTTATGACAAACACGGGAATATCATTAACGAAGACGAGACCTTTGGTACTTCATGGATTGGGGAACAGGTTACAACTTACAAAAAACTGCAAAACGGTGAGCGTTTTATTGGTCTTGGAGAAAAGACGGGACCTTTAGACCGAAGAGGACATGGCTACCAACATTGGAATACTGACAGCTTTGCATATGATCCTGAAAGTGACCCATTATACTGCTCCACGCCATTTTATATGGGCTTACATAACAAACTTGCTTACGGCATTTTCCTTGATAATTCTCATAAATCGCACTTTAACTTTGGCGCTTCAAATGACAGGTTTTCGAGCTTTTCGGCTGACAGCGGCGATATGAACTATTATTTTATTTACCACGACTCAGTGGATGAGATAATACAATCATACACTTACCTGACAGGCAGAATGTCAGTGCCTCCTATGTGGAGTATCGGCTACCAACAGTGCAGGTACAGCTATTACCCTGACAAAGAAGCTTTAACAGTAGCTCAAACTTTTAGAGATAAAGATATCCCAGCCGATGTAATTGTTTTTGATATCCACTATATGGAAGACTACAAAATCTTCACCTGGGACAAAGTAAAGTTTGCCAACCCTGAAAAAATGATCGCTCAGCTTAGAGAATTAGGATTTCATATAGTGGTCATGTGCGACCCTGGTATTAAGATCGAAAAGGGATATGAGGCTTATGAAGACGGTAAAGAGAATGATGTTTTCCTCAAATACCCTGATGGCAGCTATTACTCTGGTGCAGTATGGCCCGGCTGGTGTCATTTCCCTGATTTCACCAATCCAAAAACCAGAGTTTGGTGGGGAGATAAATTAAAAGGATATGTCGAAATGGGTGTCCATGGCTTCTGGAATGATATGAATGAAATTGCCACTTGGGGGCAAATGATGCCTGAACTGATTGAGTTCGACTTTGAGGGTAGCAAAGGAACCACAAGAAAAGGTCGTAACCTATATGGGATGCAGATGGCCAAAAGTACTTTCGAAGGAGCCAAACATCACCTTAACGGCAAAAGACCTTTTAACCTTACCCGTGCAGGCTTCTCGGGTGTACAGCGATATTCTGCGGTATGGACAGGCGACAATGTCGCTAATGATGAGCACATGCTTGTAGGTGTAAGACTGGTAAATAGTATGGGGCTGACTGGTATTGCATTCGCCGGTTATGATGTCGGCGGTTTTGTAGGAAACTCCAGTGAGCACTTGTTTGCCAGATGGGTACAATTAGGTGCCTTCTCTCCTTTCTTCAGAGGTCATAGCATGATCAACAGCCGCGATTCGGAGCCTTGGGCATACGGTGAAGAAGTAGAAGAAATTTCAAGAAATTATATCAGGTTGCGCTACAAGTTAATGCCATATATTTACAGTGCCTTTTTTGAAGCTGCTAAGACCGGCACACCCATAGCCAGAAGCCTTGCTATTGATTATAGTCATGATGATATGATTTATGATGAGCGTTATCACAATCAGTATATGTTTGGGAAAAACATACTTGTTGCCCCTGTAGAAAGCACAAAGCACCTGACAAAGGTTTATTTACCTGAAGGAGATTGGTATGAATTCTTTACTGATCAACATTACCATGGCAAACAGGAGATTATTGCGGAGTGCCCAATTGAACGTTTACCTTTATTCGTAAAGGCCTCATCAATAATACCAATAAGTCCACAAGCAAGCTATAATACCACAAACCTGGGTGATACCTTGGAGTTTCATATCTACGCCGGCAAAAAAGCTGCGATCTACACTTATTACGAAGATGACGGGGACTCCTACGAATATGAGGAAGGCAATTATTACAAACGTACAATACAGTATGATCCGAAAGACTCATCTATCAAAATATCTAAAGTGGAAGGGGCTTTCAATTCACGATTTAAAAACATCAAAGTATGTCTTCATGGCTTTGAACTTGCTCCAATCTCAATAGATGGCAAGGTTATAGCAACTGAAACATATGATTATCAGTTCGTATTACCTATTTCCAACTTTGATCCTATTTACACTGAACCAAACACCAAGCTTGTGGTAAAAGATCTTAAAGTCCTTTCCATTGAGAACAGCAACGATGAAGTAGTAATCAAATGGTAAGAAACTGATTTCCAAATCACTTATTTAACCTATCCAATCCTACTATGAAGAAGTATAGCATCTATTTTCTTACCCTTGTCTTGGCAGGCATTTACGCATGTACACCTGCAGAAGGTAGTAAAGAAGAAGAAAAAGCCAAGGCCACTAAAGAAGAAGTCACTTTTCCTGAGTTGGCTGGTAATATGACGATATACGAAGTTAACATTCGCCAATTCACTCCTGAAGGCACTTTTAAAGCCTTTAATGAACACTTACCAAGATTAAAAGAATTAGGAACTGAAATTCTATGGCTTATGCCTATACAGCCAATTGGTGAGAAAAATAGGAAAGGCAGCCTGGGCAGTTACTACTCTATAAAAGATTATAAAGCTGTCAACCCTGAATTTGGCACATTAGAAGATTTTAAGACTACCGTTGATAAAGCCCATGAACTTGGAATGTATGTTATACTTGATTGGGTACCTAACCACACCGCCTGGGACCACCCATGGATCAAAGGACATCCGGAATATTATGCAAAAGATAGTCTCGGAAATATTACCTATGAAGCAGATTGGACTGATATTGCTTTACTAGACCACTCTAATGCAGAAACCAGGAAGGAAATGATTGATGCCATGAAGTTCTGGATTGATGAAACAGATATTGATGGTTTCAGGTGCGATCATGCTGGTCATGAAATACCCCTTTACTTCTGGGAAGAAGCTACCGCAACTCTAGATTCAATAAAAGATTTATTTTGGCTGGCCGAATGGGACGAACCCAGAATGCATATGGAATTGGACGTTACCTACAACTGGAGTATACTGCATGCAACTGAAAGCGTTGCCAAAGGAGAGCATTCAGCCGATGAACTGTATGAGTCTATAGAAAAGGATCTTGCTCATTACGGACATAGCCCTTTCAGACTACTAATGACTACCAATCACGATGAAAATGCCTGGGCAGGAACCGTATTTGAGCGATATGGAGAAGGTCACAAAGCCTTTGCGGTCTTTACTTTCACAGTTTATGGAATACCTATGATCTATAGTGGTCAGGAAGTTGGCCTGGACAAAAGACTGGCATTCTTTGAAAAAGACAGTATTAGCTGGAACGATGAAAACGGCTTAACTGACTTTTATAAAAAACTTGTAAAACTGAGAAAAGACAATGCTGCGTTATGGAGTGGTCATTACGGGGGCATGCCAGAAAAGATCAATTCTAATAATGAGAACATATTAGTATATAGCAGAAAAAAGGACAACAACCAAGTTCTGGTTATCCTCAATCTCAGCAACAAACCACAGAAAATAGAACTGAGCCCTGAGCTATCAGGGGAATATGAGAACTACATGACCAATGAGCAGATTGATCTCACCAGCCTTAAATCTTTAAAACCTTACGAATACATTGTAATTGTTAAATAATATGAAAATCGCCTTTCTTGCCTAACGAGGAAGGCGATTTTTATTTCAACCCTACCGATAAATAAAAATGGAGAAGGTATCCCTTACATCTGAAAAACCGAAGTTAAGTTTTTGGCAGATCTGGAATATGAGCTTTGGATTTCTGGGTATCCAGTTTGGTTTTGCTCTACAGAATGCTAACACAAGCCGCATTTTTGAAACCTTAGGCGGTGACACTAAAAACCTGGCGTTTTACTGGCTGGCGGCACCAGTAACAGGCTTACTGGTACAACCATTGATAGGTTATTACAGCGATCGAACCTGGCACCCAAAATGGGGACGAAGAAGACCATTTTTTGCAATTGGAGCTCTTTTAGCATCAATAGCTTTGATTATTATGCCTAACTCCCCTAGCCTATGGATCGCCATTGGCATGCTCTGGATTATGGATGGTTCCATAAATATCAGCATGGAGCCATTCAGAGCATTTGTCGGAGATATGCTACCTCCGTCACAGCGCACTGCAGGTTTCGCAATGCAGAGTTTCTTTATTGGTATTGGTGCGGTGGTAGCTTCAGCATTACCGTGGATGTTCACCAATTGGGTCGGCCTATCCAACACAGCAGTTGCAGGAGAAATTCCCGAATCGGTAAAATGGTCATTCTATGTAGGCGCCTTTGCTTTTTTTGCTGCGGTAATGTGGACCGTGCTATCAACCAAGGAATACCCTCCGGATAAAGAAGATATTAACCCTGAAAAAAAAGATGAGCCAATACAGATCAAATTTGCACCTGAAGTGTATATGAAAATAGGTCTTGCTCTTTTAGCAGTTGCTGCATTACTTACAATCTGGTTTTACACCCAACAATTAGACCCTCAACTATATGTGTTGTGCGGTGTTATTTCGGTTTTTGGTTTATCCTACTTCATAGCATCATTATTTATGAAGAAAAACTTATATCGCAACGGTTTTGTCCAAATAGTTCGAGATTTTCAAAATATGCCTAAAACCATGATCCAACTGGCCTTCGTCCAGTTCTTTTCTTGGTTTGCTCTCTTTGCCATGTGGATATATACAACATCAGCTGTTACCAGCCACATCTACCTGTCTACCGACACAACAAGCTTGGCCTATAACGAAGGGGCTGACTGGGTCTCCCTTCTTTTTAGTGGCTACAACGGTATAGCCGCTATTGCCGCACTTGTACTGCCTTACCTAGCCAAATTGACCAGTCGCCGCATCACTCACCTTATGGCATTAACATGTGGTGGGCTCGGACTCATTTCTTTTTACTTCATTAGTGATCCCGACTGGTTGATCTTATCCATGGTAGGGGTTGGCATAGCCTGGGCAAGTATACTATCAGTACCTTATGCTATGCTTTCCTCAGCACTCCCTGCAAAGAAAATGGGTTACTATATGGGTATCTTTAATTTCTTTATTGTGATCCCTCAAATTGTTGCGGCCAGTGTACTGGGATTCATGATCTCAACCTTCTTCGACAGTGAGTTTATTTATGCGCTGATCATTGGAGGGATTTCTATGATACTTGCAGGTTTGCTTTGCCTGGGTGTTAACGATGAAGACGAGGTATCAATGAAAGAAAATGCTATCTAAGTAATAGCTATAATTTGTAGCGGTAAATCATGCTAAGACTTTATAATTTGGCATCAATTATGTTTATTGCAGCACTTATTGGTCATAGCATATAGAACATATTTGAATAGTTGCTTGTGAGCTTAATAGCCAAAGCAGTTCTGTATGCAGCTGGAAACTTACTTGCATATGAAAAAAATTTACTTTTTATTATTACTATTTGCTCCTCTTTTACTAACCGACTGTACATCTGGCAAGAAGGCATTCGAACAAGGAGATTATTACCAAGCTGTTTTAAAGGCTGTTAACAGGTTACGCCAAAAACCTGATCATAAAAAGTCCAAAGAGACCTTGCGAAGAGGGTATCCACTGGCACTGGAAACTATCGAAAACAGCGCCAGTAATAGCCTGGCCAGCAATGCTCCCTTCAAGTACCGCGATGCACTTCGAAAATACCAGCAAGTCAACGTTATGTATGAAGAGATCAGAAGATCTCCTGGAGCACTAAGGGTAATTCATAACCCTAAAAACTACTACGATAAGCTGCCTGAACTTAAAGAAAGAGCTGCAAATGAAAGCTATGAAGCAGGTATAACCGCATTAAATCGGCAAACCCGTGAAGATGCAAAAACAGCCTACTTTCTTTTTAAAGATGTACAAGACTATGTACCGGGATACAAAGATGTATTGAATAAAATAGAAGAAGCTCATTTTATTGCCACACTTAAAGTAGTAGTGGAGCAAATACCTGTTCATTCAAGGTTCAGGCTAAGTGCAGCCTTTTTTCAGGATAAAATCGAAGAATACCTCCACTCACAGTACAGAAGCAATCAATTTGTAAGGTTCTATACTCCTCTTGAGGCAGATAAAGAGAAGCTGCCTTATGTAGATCAATATCTCAGGTTGGAATTTGATGAGTTTACTGTGGGGGAAACACATGTAATTAAAGAAACAGAAACTTTTAGCAGGGATAGTGTAAAGGTTGGCTCAGTGGAAGTTGATGGAGAAAAAATAGATGCTTATGGAACGGTAACAGCAAAACTTACAACATGGAAAAAAGAGGTAATCTCCAAAGGCATCTTCAGCATGCGGGTTTTTGATGCCCAATCCGATGCAGTGCTTAGCCATAAAAAATTCAATGGTGAATTTGTATGGTTCTCCAAATGGGGCACGTTTAGCGGCGACGATAGAGCACTTAGCAAAGATCAATTAGATATTTGCAACAACTCAGAGGTCCCTCCGCCCCCTCCTCAGGATATGTTTATAGAATTTACCAAACCCATTTATGATCAACTGACATCAGCTGTCAACTCATTTTACTCCCGATATTAGGGGGCTACTCATAAAATAAAAAAAAGGCTTCGGGGTTCCCGAAGCCTTTTTTGTCATATCTATCAGTTTTTCTTTTTGAAACTTTTTCTAGGCTTTCTTGGTCTTCCATACCCACCGTTTCGCCTTTTCTTGGGTTGGTATACCGGAGCTTCTCCAAGTGACTCTGGAACTTTCCCTTTAGGTACTGGAGCTCCTAAGAGTTCTTCGATGCTTAGAAACTTACTCTGTTCCTTTTCATTAATAAATGTAAAAGCCACTCCTTTTGAAGCTGCTCGTGCCGTTCTTCCAATACGATGAATATAATCTTCACCATCATTAGGAACATCATAGTTAATCACCAATTCAATATCCTCGATATCTATACCACGTGACATGATGTCTGTGGCTACCAATATATTGAGTTTTCTGTTTTTGAAATCTCTTAGTACCTGCTCCCTTTCATTTTGATCAAGATCTGAATGTATATCTTCAGCTTTAAAACCGAGTCCCTTTAACTCTTTTGCTAACTGCTTAGCACTACTTTTTGTACTACAAAACACAATAACACTCTGTAGTTTTTTTGCCTGAAGCAAATATTTGGCAAGGGGTATCTTTTGACTATCGTATACAGCAAAGGCTACCTGTAAAATGCGTTCAGCTGGTTTGGACACCGCGATGTTAATTTCAACAGGATCGGCCAGTATCTTCTTTGCAAGCTCTCTGATTTTTGGGGGCATGGTAGCCGAAAACAGCAGGTTTTGACGCTGCTTCGGAAGATGAGATATGATCTTCATCAGGTCATCATAAAATCCCATATCCAGCATACGATCTGCTTCATCAAGAATGAGATGTTGAAGGGCATCGACCTTCACATAGCCCATATTAAGGTGTGCAATCAAGCGTCCAGGAGTACCTACTATTACATCCGCACCTTCGGAAAGTGCCTGTTTCTCTCGAGTAAAGGAACTTCCGTCGCTCCCTCCATAAACCGCTATGGAGCTTACAGATGTAAAATACGACAGTCCTTCCATCTGCTGGTCAATCTGAACAGCCAGTTCCCTCGTGGGCACAATGATCAATGCTTTTATATGATTGTCATCTTGCTCTTTTGACAATATCTGATGGATGACAGGCAGTAAGAAAGCTGCCGTTTTGCCCGTACCTGTCTGGGCTGAGGCAATCATATCTTTGCCACTTAATATTTCCGGAATTGCCTGCTCCTGAACCGGAGTAGCATTCTCAAAACCGATGGCCTCAATCCCCTCTAAAAGGCGATTGTCCAGGCCCAAATCTTTAAATTTCAATATTTACTTTATTTAAAGTCAACAGCACCAATTACTTCGCAGTACTTCCCAATAGCTGAGAGTATCTTCATTTTGCGCAAGATACTCAAATTTATTACATAATCGTTGTAACAAAATATTATCATTGCACTGTAATTACAAATTATATCAACAAAAAAATCCACTTCATGTTTAAACAACTCATTTTTGATTGCGATGGCGTACTAGTAGATACAGAAATAATAGCTGCTGAGGTCATGACTAAGGCTTTTACACAATTCGACATTCACATCACTGTTGAGGAGTATTTAACCACTTACACAGGAAAAACCATTTCGTCCATATTCAATTCATTATTATCTCCAGAGCAACTTCAAAACATAAGTCTGAAAGATTTTACTCATCAATGTGATGTTGATATTTATAACCAGTTAAGACCTGTAAAGGGTATGCAGAAAGTGGTAAGATCCTTACCATTTCCTAAAGCAGTTGTATCAAACAGTAGCTTATGGCAAGTAAAAAAGGCTGTTAAACATATTGGTCTGGAGGATATTTTTAATGAACGACTCTTCTCTTCTGAAATGGTATCTAACCCAAAGCCATTTCCTGACATTTATCTCCACGCAGCCAAAAACCTGGGTATTAGCCCCGAACTGTGTCTGGTAGTTGAAGACAGCAAAAGTGGTGTTAAAGCTGCCGTTGAAGCCGGCATGACTGTCATAGGCTTTACAGGAGCCAGCCATATACGTAATGGGCATGGAGAAATTTTACTTGAGATAGGGGCCAATCATGTAGCATCCAGTCCCGAAGAGTTAAATGCTCTTATTGAAAAACTAACCGCATAATAAAAAACCTTCCCCGATCAGGAGAAGGTTTTTCATCACTTATTTATTTTGAGTTACCTCGTCCTCTCTCTTATTTATACTCAGTAATGTCAGTAGTAAACATCATAATCTTAGCAGTAGAACCATCTCTGTTTCGGATAGGTGCATAACTCTCTTTCAAATATCTTGCCTTACCTGTCTTATCAATTCTCATATATTCCCCTTCTTTCACCTGACCAGAAGAAAGGTCTCTCCAGAACAGTTTATATTCATCTGATGTTTTCTCTTCCTTCGTAACAAATATTCTGTGGAACTCCCCTACCAATTCGTCTTTGCTGTAACCCATCAGATCAAGGAAATTACGATTTACGTTTACGATCTTGCCCTCTGGGTCAAACTCAACAGTTGCAACAGCTTGATTGATAGCTTCCATGGTATTTTCAGCTTCTGCCTGTCCTCTTTGCATCTCTTCCTGAGTAGCTTGCAACTCTTCCATGTTCTGTCTCATCTCTTCCTCCTGTGATCTCATCTGCTCGGTCATTTCTTGAGATTCTTCAAGCAAGCTTTGCGTTTTGGCATTGATTTTAACCGAAGACACTGTAGATGCAATGGTTTCTGCGATTTTTTCAACAAACTCTATTTCATGCTCTTCAAATGCATAGAACGATGCAATTTCCACCACACCATATATCTCTTCATTAACCTTCAACGGAACAATCAGTATACTCTTTGGATTCGCATCGCCCAACCCTGAAGTGATCTTAATATAGTTATCCGGTACCTCTGTAAGGTAGATTGTATCCATTTCAAGCCACACCTGACCAGCAAGACCTTCACCTTTGTATACTTTTTGATTAAGGTACTTTTTCTTATCCCAGGCATAAACTGCCATCAAAGTCATACAAGGGTCATCAGATTCATTGTCATCTATAATATAAATCCCCCCTTGATTAGCCCTCATATACTTCACGAGATTCCGAACAATATCGTCACTAAGTTTGCTGATGTTATCATTATTCTTTCTAAGGATATCTCCAAACTTAGCAAGCCCTTCTGTAGACCAATTCCTTTTCTTATCTTCTTCAGCCACACGAGACAGGTTCTCTCTCATCTCAAGTAGTGCATTACCTAGCACATCATGATCACTTAATGGTTTAAATTCCGAATCATAGCTGCCTTTACCTATATTTTCTGCAAACAGGGTAGTTGACCTCAGGCCATGGATGAGGCTATCCATAGCAGAAGCCATTTCTCCAATTTCGTCATTATTATAATTGCGTCCCGAGTCATCCACAAGCTCTCCTTTGCCCAATTTAACGACTATGTCCTTAATATAATTAATAGGCCTAGTTATCGATCGTGCCATAACAAATGCCATGAAAAGGCTCAAAGCAACAATAATAACACCCAGAATTATCGTAATATTTCTTAATTGACTCGCAGCTGTTTTCAGATCAGCATCAGATTCTTCTGTTACTTCCTGCTGCATTTCAGCTACCTTATCCAGCATGGAAATAATCGATGATGTAAGTGGTATTATCTGGCTTTCAATTGCGTCCTCTGCCAAAAGTTTTGTCAGTGGGTCCTCATAGTTTTCAAATGTCACCAATTGCCCCATAACTTCCTTCTCTACTTTCAACAGCTTATCAAACTCTGTAAACACTGAATCCATCAACTGCTTCTGACTATCAATCTCCCAATTCACCATCAAACCAGTGATATCCTCCTTCAACTCAGGATAGTCAAATTCGTGAAGGTCCCTCAAAGCATCTTTATCATCAGTATTACTCTGAAGGTACACCCAGTTCGTAATAAGCATTTTAGAACGGGTCACCAAAAGAATAAAATCATTAATTGCTTCTTTTGACGGCCTGATCACCTCAGATGAGCGATTTACCACTTGATCAATTACATTACCATTGTAAAAAATGATAGAAGCATTGAGTACAAACAATACAATGAGGATGAGAAAACCACCAAAAATTTTATTCCCAATTTTAAATTTCATCTTTCGCATATAGCTGAATCTGTAGATTAAATATTGTTACTTAGTTATTAGTTAAATAATAATTGCTAATCGGCTTAACTCTGTTGATACTTTCAAGTCGGCACGATCCATTGCGGCCCTGTTAAGTTCAAAAGCAAGTTTGCCATTACGGATCACAAAATTAATATTACTGCCCTCTTTTCCCATCCCTTCCTTTTCAGTTATTATCATAGTATTTTTCCCATTCAACCTAGACAAAAGGCCCTCTAGTTGATTGCCCGACTCTTTGGACATAAAAATAATCTCACTATCAGTCACTTCACTAACCGAATCAAATTTCTTTATTATGATGGTTCGGTTTCCGGCCTTTTTTACTTCTGCCATTTTCTGAAGATAAGGGATCAAAGGCGAGTCTCCCAAAACTCCAATGATGAAATCTGAAGAAGTATCTCCTCCCGGCCATTGAACATAGCGAATGAAACTATAAATATAAACTGAATGTAACTGGTAATTTTGCGCCTGCACTGCTAGGCCAAAAAATAAAAATGTAAAAATAAAAAATAGCTTTCTCATGAATTGAACGGCTTAAAGCACAACTCCCTACCCTTGTAAAGTAAGCTTCATTTGTTTTAATTTCAAAAAATAACTCCAAAATAGCAATTTAAAAGGTAAATACATCAAATTCACCCTAAGTTTACCAAAATAGTTTTTTGTCTTCAATCAGACATAAAAAGGCAAATTACTAAATAAAAGAAACCTTAATATACAAAAACAGTTTGTAATATTTTATCGTAAGATATGAGTGATATGAAAATTTTAAATACATCCTCCGTTCTACTAATTTTGACATTAACATTTAGCCTTGTATCGTGTAGCAAAGGACAGGAGGCTAAAAAGACCATTGAAAGAAATAAAAAGGATAAAATAATGAAATCTGAAGAAGAATGGAAAAAGGAACTTTCCCAGGAAGAATACCACATTCTAAGGGAAAAGGGTACCGAACGGGCCTTTACAGGTAAGTACTGGAATAACCACAAAGAAGGTGTTTACTACTGCGCAGCTTGCCATCAAAAATTATTTGATTCTGGCACCAAGTATGAGTCTGGTAGCGGTTGGCCAAGCTTCTACGAACCTATCGACGACGAAAATGTAGAAGTAAAGAAAGATACCAGCTTTGGAATGGTTCGCGAAGAAGTGGTTTGTTCAAGATGTGGGGGACACTTGGGACATGTTTTCCCTGATGGCCCTGAACCTACAGGTCTGAGATACTGTATCAACTCAGCAGCGCTGGACTTCAAAGAGGAAAAATAGAATTTCCATCAGGGGCTACTGACTTACTACCCTTAGCCCCTCATTCTTTAACTTCAGGCTTCACCCACAAATGGCTGTACCAATGCCATTGCCCATTTTTAGACTGAGCTGTAATTGTATAAAGAGTCCTTCTTTTATTAAGCTGTGCATTTGCTTTTAATTTTATACTTAAAGGATCTTTATGTATCACTTGCATTTCACAACTACCTCCCTGCACAAAACACTGCAATGAGCCTACATTCAATTGATCGTTAATAAAATTCACTTCAAGTTCTGGAGGGTTCTCAGAAATTAGCACCGACTTTGGATACTCTTTCTTTACACTAAGAGGCTCCATCCTGACTTTCTCCGCAAACCCATTAATAGCAGCATAGGCATTAGCCATAGGAAACCTGGGCAAAGCAAAATAATCACTATGATTGCTCATTACACCGGAGTTCTGAGCTGTTGCGGCAACAAACCCCATCTGCTCAGCTGCATCTTTCATTTCAGGACTATATTCACCATAAGGATATGCCAGGACTGCGGGCTTTATACCAAGGTGCTTTTGCAACAATCCCTGGGCCTTCTCAATATCATATATAAATTGCTGAATACGTTCCCTATCTGGGATATTCAAAAAATAAGCATGTGAATGACTGTGATTCCCTATCTCCACTCCTTCCTTAGAAAGTTGGCGTAGTTCTTCCCAATCAAGATAGTCTCCACCTCCAACCGTTTCGGTATTCACGAATAGTGTTGCCGGATACCCATACTTACGTAATAACGGCATGCCTCCGGATTTAAAAGAATTATAACCATCATCAATGGTAATAACGGCTACTTTTTCATTATCTCCGCCCGATTTTAGGTATTTTACTGCATCAGAAAGGGTCATTACTATAAACTGATTATCCTGCAGGTATTGAAGATGAGCAGCAAAATCTTCGAGGCTTACATTGGTAGATGGATACTCACTATCTCCAAAACGGTGATATACAAAACAAACAGCCGACCTCTCTCTCTCAATGGAATCATTATTATAGATTTCTTGAGTAGATTTTCCCTTTGAGCGAGAGTTGCAGGATATAGCCATAGACAACAAAGTACACATGATCATTAATCTCATTATCTCGTAATTTTTAAAGAATAATTCTATTCTCACTATTATAATATGATGGGTCCAATTCAAGGCTATCATATTGAGTCAGATTATTCTTTTTCATCACCATGTTTAACCTTGAGACATAGGTGTAGCGTAACTCTGAATAGTTCTTCAGAAAATAAGTCAACTGATAAGGGTCTTTGATCTTTAAGCGTTGTTTTCGATAGTTTCCATAAGCATTAGCCCTGGAAAGAGTAAGAAAGTAATCCCGAATGGAACCTCGTAGATCAGGGTATTTACGCAAAAAAATGGGCCGACTACCTCTACTTTGAGATGCCATGATCCTATCTTCATCAGGATTATATGACCACACACCAAAAATGTTGTTAGCCTCATTAAAAAAACGTGAACTCCCCCAACCACTCTCAATAGCAGCCTGTGCAAGTACTATACTTGTTGGGTGGGTTGCCATTCGATTATAAAGATCCTCAGGCCCTCTAGCCTTAAATTCTGTCATTTTAGCATCAAAAAAAACTCTATCCTCTATGTTAATGAGCTTATCATTGGTCATCCTCCAAATGATATTACCTATACGTGCTCTTTCCTCTGCCAGATTATGCTTAACCAATAAAACAGAAGGTAACAGCATCTCTATAAATTTCTCCTTCTTTTCCTGAACGGTAAGTTTGCTAAAATTAATCTTACTATCATAAAGTACAGGCCTCACCCACTTTCCCAACACCGGGTTAATGTCTTCGGGTGTTTCTGCAATAACAAAAGCTGGCTTCAACACGGGGTCAGAGCAACCGATAAAAAAAGCCAACAGTATTAAAAAACAAACACTTCTACGCTTAGTTAACAGACTATACTTATTCAACATTTTTCAAAGTTACATCTCTTTGAGATAATAAAGATGCTAGGTGCATCTTTCTCGATTTCAAAAAACATATTATATCTTCGCATTCTTACAACAAACACATAAGTCTTGAAGTACGATATAATTGTTATAGGCGCCGGGATTGTTGGTCTCGCTACGGCCTTAAAGATAAAAACAAAAAAACCAGCCCTTAAGTTATTGGTAATCGATAAAGAAAATAAACTGGCTGCACACCAGACCGGGCATAACAGTGGCGTGATACATTCGGGGCTTTATTATAAACCAGGAAGCCTTAAAGCAACAAATTGTATTAACGGGTACCACCAACTCATTACTTTCTGTGATGAAAATGGAATTGACTATGACTTATGTGGCAAAATTGTAGTAGCCACTTCCCAAGAGGAAATTCCTCTAATGCATAACTTACTTAAAAGAGGGGAACAAAATGGGCTCACCAACATGAAGCTTTTAAAAGCTGACGAACTCAAAGAATATGAGCCCCATGTAAATGGTTTGGAAGGCATTTTTGTACCTCAAACAGGTATTGTTGACTATAAGGTTGTTGCTCAAAAATATGCTGAGCGTATTAAAGATAAAGGTGGAGAGATCAAACTTGGAGAAAAGGTTACTGGTATACATACGGAAAGCTCAGGAAGTACAGTTACCACCAATATTGAAAGCTATAAAACCAAGCTTGTTGTAAACTGTGCAGGACTATATTCTGATAAAGTGGCCAAATTTACACATCAAAAAATAAATGTTAAAATTATCCCTTTCAGAGGAGAATACTATAAACTGAATGAAGACAAAGAAGGACTGGTAAAAAACCTGATCTATCCGGTTCCCGATCCAAATTTCCCATTCCTTGGAGTTCACTTTACCCGAATGATGGAAGGTGGTGTAGAGGCAGGTCCTAATGCTGTATTGGCATTTAGACGAGAAGGGTACAAAAAAAGTGATATTAATCTGGCTGAGCTCGGGGAATCACTAGCTTGGCCTGGCTTTCAGAAGGTAGCTATGAAATACTGGAAAACCGGAATGGGGGAAATGTACAGGTCTTTTTCAAAAGCTGCATTTACCAAGGCTCTTCAAAAGTTACTACCGGAAATCCGTGAAGAAGACTTGCAGCCAGGAGGGGCCGGTGTACGCGCTCAGGCATGCGACCGCAATGGAGGGCTGATAGACGATTTTCTGATCTTGGAAAACGAATATGCCGTCAATGTATGTAATGCTCCATCTCCTGCTGCAACCTCCTCATTATCTATTGGAGATACTGTATCAAATCTTGCATTAAAACGTTTTAATAACTGATCATAACTTGATTTCAAATATGCTTACTACTAATGAACTTGCCCGATATCAGCGACACCTTACTTTACCACAATTTGGTAAGTCAGGACAGGAAAAACTGAAGGCTTCAAAAGTACTAGTAGTAGGTTCGGGTGGACTAGGAAGCCCGGTTTTGCTCTATCTGGCAGCTGCAGGTGTAGGAACCATTGGTATTGTTGATTTCGATCAGGTAGACGAGACCAACCTTCAAAGGCAAGTATTATTTCAGCAAAGTGACATTGGTAAATCAAAGTCACAACTTGCTGCGGATAAATTAAAAGCACTAAACCCATATATTGAAGTAGCGGTATATGAAACTCGTCTGACCTCAAAAAATGCTCTTGAAGTGCTAAAAGGCTATGACCTGATCATCGATGGAACCGACAATTTCCCCACCAGATATCTGATTAACGATGCATGCACCATGCTTGGAAAGCCATTTGTGTATGGGTCAATCTTCAGATTTGAAGGACAGGTAGCCGTATTTAACTATCGAAATGGCCCAACATACAGGGATTTATACCCTGAACCTCCCGAACCTGAATCCGTACCTAACTGTGCGGAAGGAGGTGTAATAGGTGTACTGCCTGGAATAATCGGATCTATGCAAGCCAATGAAGCTATAAAAGTATTGGCCAAGATCGGGGAACCACTTACTGGTAAGATACTTATCTTCGATGCCTTGAATATGCAAAGCAGGATCATTAAAATTAACAGAAATAAAAACGCTCCTGTAATTGAAAAACTCATCGACTATGAAGAGTTTTGTTATGGAGCTAAAACAACAAAAACCATGAAAGAAATAACTGTACAAGAGTTAAAATCACTTCAGGAGTCTGGTGAAGACTTCCAATTACTAGATGTTCGTGAACCTCATGAATATGATATTGCGAATTTAAATGGTGAGCTTATCCCGATGCAACAGGTTCCAGAAGCCGGTGAGAAGATCGCCAGGGATAAAAAAGTAGTGGTGCATTGCCGTAGCGGTGCCAGAAGTGCCCAGGCCATACAGTACTGGGAAAGTAAATATGGTCTTGACAACCTTTACAACTTAAAAGGTGGTATCCTGGAATGGGCCAGAGAAATTGACCCTGAAATGCAACAATACTAAATATGGGTGGCAGAAAGTCTATTGGAATAATCGGTATGGGCTGGGTTGGTAGCAGTGTTGCTATCTCCATACTCCATTCAGGTATTACCAATGAATTGTTGCTTCATGATATAAGAACAGAAATTGCAGAAGGTGAAGCCATGGATTTAAGCCATGGTTCCTCCTTCTACCCTACTGCCAGCGTAACGGCCTCCTCCATAGAGGATATGATGGCCACTGACGCTATTATAATAGCTGCCGGACGTGGTGGAAAGCCTGGTGAAACACGACTTCAACTACTCAACGAAAATGTAATCATTGCTCGTGATATAGCCTTAAAACTTAAGAACTACCAGGGTATTGTAATAGTAGTTTCCAACCCAGTTGACGTACTCACTTACTTCATTCAAAAGTTTTCAGGACTGCCTGAATCCAGGGTTATCGGCACGGGAACTATGCTGGACACCGCACGTCTGAAAGAAATACTTGGCAAAACCCTTAATCTAGACCCTCGGAGCGTTCATGCTCAGGTAGTAGGTGAACATGGTGACTCTGAAGTAGTACTCTGGTCAAGCGCCACCGTTGGAGGAAAGGATTTGCAGTCATGGCCAGGATGGACAAAGGAAAAAGAAACTATGATCGCTGAACAGGTGCGAACAGCTGCTCAAGAAATTATTAAAAGAAAAGGAGCGACTAATCATGCTATTGGTCTAGTAACGGCAACATTGATAAAATGGATACTTCGGGGTGAAAGAAGAATCATAACACTTTCGCGGGTTCTACCAAAAGCCTTAGGCATGGGGCGTGTTGCTATTTCCCTTCCCACCATAGTTGGCTCTGATGGGGCTTCTGAAATTCTAATCCCCGAAATGACCAATACCGAACGTGAAAAACTGGAAGCTTCGGCAACGATCATAAAGAAAGCCATTACTTCTGTCAATCAGATTTAATCCACCTGAGTAGCCTATCATCAATCTGGTAGAGCGCTTAAAACATCCTTGAGAAACTCATTAAAATCAAAGTTGCCTCTTTTAGTGAGTCCAAGTCTTACAATCACAGCCTTTTTTGATGGAACAATAAATACACACTGCCCTTCAAACCCATTCAAATTAAAAATATCCGTTGGAGCATCAGGGTATTTCCGGTCAGCAGGATTCCCCACTGCACCTGCATTTAACCAGAAATGAGCTCCATACTGTCCATGTCCCGCCCCAGGTGTTGGTGTTGATGAGTATTTTACCCACCCCTCCGGAAGTATTCGCTCTCCATTCCAGACACCATCATTAAGATAAAGTAAGCCAAACCTTGCCCAATCCCTTGGCGTGGCATACATATAAGAAGAACCAACATATGTCCCTGAAGCATCCGGCTCTAACACGGCACTTGTCATTCCAAGTTTGTTAAACAATCTCCTATAGGCAAATGCATAATATTCATTACCAACACTTTGTCTGATGATCATGGAAAGTATATTAGATGTTCCGCTTGAATAATACCATTTGGTATCCGGTGGATTTGCCAAAGGAAAACTTGAAGCAAAACTTCCCATATCTGACTGCTTAAATAGCATATTTGTTGCAGTACTTGGTCCTGCATATTCCTCCTCCCATTCGAGTCCACTACTCATTCTTAGCAAATGATCAATAGTTATTGTACCCCTTGGGTCCCCTTCTGTTTTCCATTGCTCTAAGGGGGCTGGTTGATATAAGTGCAACTTTCCATCTTTAATGAGCAGAGCTATTAAGGCATTCGTGACGCTTTTGGTCATAGACCATCCCATTTGTGGAGTAGTGGCATCAAACCCATCCGCATATTGCTCCATCACTAACTTACCATCGTGTATTACTACAACCGCACGAGTATTTTGTAAGTGTTCTTTATCAGGCTCAAGAAAAGCCCTGTCAATAGCATCATTAAGTACTTTATAATCAATAAATTGCATAACACTATCAGAGGTAGCAGTACCTAAAGGCCACTCAAGGGTATCAGAAAGCACCATGGAAGAATCAGACAATTTATATTCCTGCGATCTCACTTCCTCTTCAGTCAATTCCGAAATAAGAGTACACCCTAAGCCTTTACGGTATATAGCTTTTCTAGAGGCCATACCAAATACTTCACCATAAGCAGAAGAGTCTGATAAATCAAGATAAAAAGCACCTAATGAAAGAGGGAAGCTCCCCAACTCATTTGCTATGACAGATTGAGAGGGCCTTCTGGAAATATAGGCGCAACTACACAGATTTTTGGCCCCATAACCGCTAATTATAGGAAAAGTCCTCCATGCGTAACTCAACCCATATATCAATATTATGAGTATAACCAGCAAGAATAACCTTGTCAGTAATTTTTTCATTTTAATTAGTAGCCACAATAGAAAAAAATACGAATGATTTACTCTTTTTGTTTCTCTTGCTTTCCCCAATAATAGTCGTCAGCCTCTCCATCTTCATCCCAGTCTAAACTTCCTTCAAACTCTACGATACCCCCTTCAACCTTAGTGGTATAGCGAGTAGTACTACCCTCTTGCGTCATTTCCAAAGTATCTCCATTTACAGCCCACATACCTGTACTTGTCATGATTATAGCATCATCAAGGTCTCTATATTCTGAGCTAAAACTGCCATCATTATTAAAAACAGTTGTGATGGGTTGGATCTTCAGTACTTCTTCCCATTTTCCGGCCGGCACATTTACAACAGAATCGGCCGACTCCCCTCTAATAATAACTCGCATAGCTATATTACGCCACTCCCCAATTATATCCTCCTTAAGTGTACTTGCAGCCTTTGCTTTACGCTTATGCGAATGTTCGTCTGCTTCTTTCTCGCTGTTCCCACAGGAAAATATAAAAGCTGAAACTAAAACCAGTGTTATTATATTCTTCATCTTCATCTATAGTTACTTCTAAATGTAGTGTTATGATTGTGTATTTCAAAGTGGTAGCTTATCATTAAATCATGTACTTTTGACGTAACTATACATTTAATACATGAACGGTACCAATAGAAAAGATATAAGACCTGGTTTAAAGGTTGCCATAGTACTAAAAAAGGATCAACGAACCGGTAAACTTACAGAAGGAATAGTAAAAGACCTGCTTACTAAAGCCCCAGTACACCATCGCGGAATAAAAGTAAGATTGCAGGACGGGCAAATAGGCAGGGTGCAGCAAATCCTTGATGACCAATGATACAAAGAGACTTCATACTAAAGGAGATTGAAAAGCTCAACCTTTTGATTGCCAAGATCACCGGATTGAAGAACGATGGAAAAACCGATGAAGCCAACACCCTAATAAACAATCACGTTTTACATACATCTGGCTTTACCATTCATGAACTGGAACCATTGGATACCTCAGAGACCATCGAATTTCTAAAGAAAGAAAAGAAACTATCTGTAATGGAGTTTAAAGTGTTGGCCGAGCTTTGCTTTCAAGCAGCAGAACTTGCTTCTCCTTTGTGTTCGACCAAAAGCATCAATCTATATAAAAAGTCATTGGTTATATTGGAACATATAACTGCAACGGAAAAAACCTATGACTTTGAGAGAGAAGACAGAACAAACGTCATCAGGTCAAAAATCAATGACTGTAACTAGTCAATATTATCATTGAAAAATTGTAATGCCCGCCTTTCCATATAATTAAACTCACTGCCCTTTAGAGTAAAACCGACGTGCCCACCATAATCCGGAGACTCAAAATACAGATAATCATGTATTTCACACTCCTTTTCAGGATAACATTCCTTTGGTAGAAATGGGTCATTCCATGCATTTACTAAAAGCGTGGGAAGCTCAATATTATACATATAACGGTTAGCACTAGCCCTGTTATAAAAATCTGCTGCATCCTTAAAGCCATGTAGTGGTGCTGTATAGAGATTATCAAAATCCGGAAAATAGCGAATATTACTAAAATCACTACATTGTATCTTTTCGGGGTACTGCTCCGCCTTTACTTTAATCTTATGCTCAAGTTTTCTAAGAAATCGCTTACGATAAAAGTTATTATGCTTTCTAGCCAGCTCATCAACGCTTGAACCAAGGTCGACAGGCACGGAAAATGCTGCTCCCCCCCTTACCTGGGGCACAACATGGTCAACCATTTCTCCCAAGTATTTAAGTGTCATGCTTCCTCCCATACTGAAACCAACAAGAACTATTGTGGAATAACCGTACCTCTCTACCGCATAACGTACGACTTGTGCCAGATCTTCAGTATCCCCATGATGATAGAAACGCGGTTTTTTATTGATTTCACCACTGCAACTTCGGCAATTCCAAGCCAATACATCCCACCCATATTTATGAAAATACTTAGCCATACCTCTTACATAGGGCCTCTGAGAGCTTCCTTCCAGACCATGAGATATCACAACAAGCTTTTCAGACCCTTGAGCCAACCAATCTAAATCCAGAAAATCGCCATCGTTGGTATCTATTCGCTCTCGGACATACTCCACATCATTTACCTTACGAAAGGCACTGGGTATAACTGTGGCCATATGACCATTCTTCAGATAAAAGGGGGGGATATATTTTGACTGTACTAATGGCATGATAAACTGATATCGTCTCGCTAAATGGGATTAACAATACGCTATTCCCCCAAGCGGGGGCAAATATAACCCATTATATCAATTTTTACTGCGCATTTTTATTGTATCGAAACCATATCAAACTAAAGGCGTTAGATTTGTAAAAGAAAAATAGGCAATTGGATGAAGCTACATATTAGAAATATGGTATGCCCACGTTGTATTGCAGCAGTTGAGCAATTTCTTAAAAAAGAAGGTATCCAATATACTTCTGTAATGTTGGGTGAGGTTGTAACTGCATCAGGAATTTCTGAAGACAGATTAAAGTTTATTGATAGTGGTTTGAAAAAACTGGGTTTTGAACTGATCACCAACCGGCAACAGCAAAATATAGAATCCATCAAAAATATTGTGATTAGCAAAGTCCACCATGAAGAAGCTGCCCTTCAGCAGCAAAAGCTTAATTGGTCAGACATCATTGCTGAATCTCTCAACCAAGACTATAAAGGCCTAAGCCGCCTCTTTTCCTCGGTCGAAGGAATAACCATTGAGCAATACATTATCAAACAGAAAATTGAAAAGGTCAAAGAGTTGCTTCTCTATGATCAGCTCACCCTCTCTGAAATAGCATGGAAGCTGGGGTACAGTAGCGTAGCACACCTTAGTGGACAGTTTCAGAAAGTGACTGGCATGAGTCCAAGTGCTTTCAAAAAACAGTCGCAACCCCACAGATCATTTATCGATCAGGTATAACTGCCAAACCTTATAAATCTCACTGATAATTCTATAACACAATGGATAGGGTTCGGGTATAACTTTGTTATTATAAAAAGAAAGCAAAGGAAGAAAAATCATGGTCACAAGTAATAAACAAACCTATCCAGTAAGTGGTATGAGTTGTGCTGCATGTGCAGTAAGTGTAGAGTCAACGCTAAAGGCCATCAACGGTGTAAAAGATGCTGGTGTAAATTTTGCTACCCAATCAGCCTGGGTTGAGTTAGAAAACGGCAATATCACCCCCGAAGAGCTACAAAGTACTGTACGTTCTATTGGATATGACCTGATCATTGATACTGAGGACCCTCAGGCACTACAAGAAGAAGCCCAGCTTAAAAAGTATCAGGAAATTAAAAAACGGACAATCTGGTCCTCTATTCTAGCGGTTCCTGTAGTCGCAGTTGGAATGCTTTTTACCAACATACCTTATGGTGAGTGGGTTTCAATGACTTTGACAACCCCCATATTATTTTACTTTGGGAGAAACTTCTTTATCAATGCATTCAGGCAGGCAAAGCATGGCATGGCCAATATGGATACGCTGGTTGCTCTAAGCACTGGAATAGCATTCACATTTAGTGTCTTCAATACTATAAACCCCGAGTTCTGGATCTCTAAAGGCCTGGAAGCACACGTCTACTACGAAGCCGCGGCTGTTATTATTGCTTTTATTTCGTTAGGCAAGTTGCTTGAAGAAAGGGCAAAATCCAATACTTCATCAGCCATTAAAAAACTTATGGGTTTGCAGCCTAAAACTGTTATTGTAATCATAGAAGATCAAGAAACAGAAATCCCGATCGCTTCGGTACAAACAGGATATGAAATACTGGTGAGGCCTGGAGAAAAGGTTCCTGTAGACGGCAAGGTCAAGGAAGGAAGCTCTTATATAGATGAAAGCATGATCACGGGGGAACCCATTCCAGTAGAAAAGCAAAAAGGCGGGAAAGTCTTTGCTGGTACAATCAACCAAAAAGGTAGCTTTAGGTTTATTGCTGAAAAAGTCGGCTCTGATACTTTACTAGCTCAGATCATCAAAATGGTTCAGGAAGCCCAGGGGAGCAAAGCTCCTGTACAAAAACTGGTGGACAAAATTGCGGGTATTTTTGTACCCGTGGTGATGGTCATTTCCATTATTACCTTTGCTGTTTGGATGATTGCCGGAGGGAATGATGCCTTTACTCATGCCCTTTTAACATCCATCACAGTCCTGGTTATTGCCTGCCCCTGTGCCTTGGGCCTCGCTACTCCTACTGCAATCATGGTAGGTGTGGGTAAAGGTGCCGAAAACAATATACTCATAAAAGATGCCGAAAGCCTTGAAATTGCTCACAAAGTCGATGCTATTATTCTTGACAAAACAGGAACCATAACAGAGGGCAAACCAGTAGTAACTGATCTTGTATGGACAAACCATAAAATTGAAAAACTATATGACATCCTTTATACACTTGAATCTCAATCAGAACACCCCTTAGCCGAAGCAGTTGTATCGAAGCTCAGAGAAGGAAAAACAGAAAAGGTTCAGTTAACAGATTTTAATAGTATAACAGGAAAAGGGGTATCGGCCAAGTATGACAGCACCTTATATTTAATTGGTAATAAAAGGTTGCTGGAAGACAAAAACATCTCCTTGAACAAGCAAATGATTCAAACAGCGAACCAATGGCAGACAGATGCAAAAACGGTCGTATACTTTGCTGATGAGAACGAACTTCTAGCCGTTATAGCCATCGCAGACCAGGTAAAGCCAACCTCACGAGAGGCTATTAAACTTTTACAAAATAAAGGAATTGAAGTTTACATGCTTACCGGAGACAACCGGGAAACGGCCACCGCTATTGCCAAACAGGTTGGTTTGAGTCACTTTAAATCAGAAGTTCTTCCTGCTGATAAAGCTGATTTTGTAAAAGAACTCCAGCGAAAAGGACACATTGTGGCAATGGTAGGTGATGGTATTAATGATTCTCACGCTCTGGCTCAGGCGGATGTAAGTATAGCTATGGGTAAGGGTTCTGATATAGCCATGGATGTAGCCAAAATGACCTTGATTACTTCCGATCTTAAATCAGTCCCTAAAGCACTGAACTTATCAGGAAAGATCGTTGATGGTATTCGTCAAAATCTCTTTTGGGCATTCGTATATAATCTTATAGGAATCCCCATAGCAGCAGGTATACTTTACCCAGTAAATGGTTTTCTTCTAGATCCTATGATAGCAGGTGCAGCAATGGCTTTAAGTTCTGTATCAGTAGTAAGTAACAGCCTGCGTCTAAAGGCTGCAAAAATATAAGTTATATAATTTCTTAAAACTCAATAAAATGAACACTATTAAATTTAAAACTAATATCAAATGTATGGGGTGCCTAGAAACCGTAAAGCCTCAATTGGATCAATTACCAGAAGTAAAAACATGGGAAGTTGACCTTGGAAGTCAGGATAAAATACTGACAGTAGAAGCTACGGATGCAAGTGGACTACAAAAAGTAGTGGACGCTCTAAAAGCTGTCGGTTATATCGGAGAACCCCAAAATTAATATATCATAAAAGCCCGGAGACATTTCTAGGCTCTCCGGCTTTTATTTAAATTATTTATTTCAGGTTCTGGTTTAATTCATCTTCAAAGGTAATCTTTACAGCTGATTTCAAAACTGTTACGCATGTTAAAGACTAATATTAATAAACTTAGAGTGCTCGGTCTGCTGGAAGGCATTAGCTACCTTCTTTTACTAGGTGTTTGTATGCCTCTTAAATACTTGATGGATATACCTGAACCTACTTCATATGTTGGCATGGCGCATGGTATACTTTTTATTGCGTACTGCCTTTGGGTAATCATTGTAGCAGTAGAAGTAAAATGGGGCTTTGGCAAGATATTTTGGGCTTTGCTAGCTTCTTTGCTACCTTTCGGCACATTTTTAGCAGACGTGTGGCTATTCAAGCCGGAAAAGAGCCAATAAAAACATTAGAATTTTAGCAACTTGTAAAGGGTGACTCATCCATAAACTTACCTCTGTCTCTTCTCTTCAACCAATCAAATATAGCTTTCCTATAGTCAAGTGTTCATATTTTTGTTGCTATAAGCAGTAAATATTACATTTTCGCAATTAAGCTATAACTACTCTTAATTTTACATTTTGTAAAGATTAGAGAGCTCTTACAAATGCCTAAGATAAAACCTTCAGCTAGAATTGCTATTATTTACTTTATTCTTGGTGTATTATGGATATTAGTTTCAGATAGTATAGTCAACCTATTTGTTCATGACAAAAAGTCCATTCTCGAAATACAAATTTTTAAAGGGTGGTTTTTCGTAATTGTAAGTTCATTACTCATCTATAGCCTTGGTGCTCACTATAACAGGCATCTGAATAATAAAATACGCGAGTTAAAAAATGCCAATGAAGACCTGAAATTGTTTTTCTATAAAGCCTCTCACGACCTAAGGGGACCAATAAAATCAATACTCGGTCTTACTAATATTATAGATTTATACCTCCGATCCGGCGAGCTTCCTATAGCTATTAATCACATTGAACTTTCAGCAAAAAAAGCTGATCACCTTATCTATGATCTTGAACAATTGACCAATATCATCGAGGGACCATTAAATGTAGCTCCAATAAATTTCCATGCCTTAATCAAAAAAATTATCAAATACCAATACCAAAACAACCATGACCTAGTCGATAAAATCGATTTTGCATTAAAAGTGAATATAGATAATTATGAATCAAACCCGTACCTGATTGAGCTGGCATTAGAAAAGGTTATGGAAAATGCTATCATTTTCACAGCCCCATTTAAAGATAACCCACAAATTGAAACTTGTGTGAAGTCTGTAAGCGATGGAATAGAAGTAAGCATAAAAGATAATGGTATCGGAATAGAAGGCTTTCAGGTTAATAAGATATTCAACATGTTTTACAGAGGAACTGAGGCATCTAAAGGCAGCGGGTTAGGGCTGTACATTGCCAAAATGGCTATTGAACGTCTTAATGGTAAGATATGGGTTAAGAGCACTTATAGAAAAGAAAGCACTTTTACCATTTTCTTACCCAAAGTAGCATAGCGGTCATTAAACGTACATTTTGACATAAGTGCCTTAAATTTGTCGTAAAAAAGCCGTACTTTCCGATTAGCACAAACTGTACATTTGTCGATGTTACTTTATAGAAAACATCATATCATCAGTAGAAAAACCGTAACTTATTCCGAAGAAATAACATTCTTTCAAAACTTCTGATGCAGAAGGAATAATAGGCAATAAACTATTCCTTAACCAAACCATACATTATACTCAACCACAGGCAAAGGTTTGTCGTCCTATGAATTATTATTTTGACCTAATAAATTGTGAAGCTTTTCACTTTCCACCACTTTTTCAGTAATGGTAAAAACTTGCTTTTTCAAGCTCCTGTGTGATTTTACATAGTCGACGACATCTTCCTCCAATTGGGCATGTTCTTCTCTGAATTTTTGCTCATTATGTACAAAAGGGTTCTCCACCATACCTCTTATATGCCCCATATGTCTGGCAATAGTTGCTAATAGATCATCCTTAAACCGTTCACATACATTAAGCTTTTCAGTAACCTGTTGTACCCATTCAATATTATCTGATACAGTGAGCCAAATAGAATATTTACCCACAAGATGTTTCAAGAAACTTGTTTCATCACCATAAAAGCAAAGGTCTGATTTCCAGTAATTTGTAATAACATAAAGCTGTTCCCAACTGGCTTGGTCGAAAAAGTCACTTTTGTGTTGTATTTTAAGTTCCATATCCTTTACCTGTTTAAATAACTTATTGATGACAGTTTTTTTGCTTCATAAGCATGAGATACAAAGGAGTAAGTTTACGGGCGAGAAGTTCATTTATTAAACTGAGCCTAATGAATCATAAGTGAATCTCCTCTGTTTATAAAAATACAACATGTTTAAGCCTTTCGCAATAAGAATCTATACTGAGAACTGCCGGTCAACTCATACTTCATTCATAGGCTTTACCTTAAAATTATCTGATGCTCAAACATATAACATATCCATAATATGGATAACCATTACTATACAAAGACTAATAATACCTTTGAAGCATAATTAGTTAAGACTTCTTCATAGGGGTACTTTAATAAGGTTATTGCCCTAAGGCCGGCTGGTTACCGGCCTTTTTTTATTTTTATTTTTTCCTTAGCCTTCGAAGTAATATTTTTGCCTTCCCAAATTTTTTTTCTCATGCACATCGCTATTTGTGGTAATATTGGTTCTGGTAAAACAACACTTGCAAAAATGCTCTCCCGTCACTATGGATGGGAAGCGGAACTCGAATCTGTAGAAGATAATCCCTATCTGGTAGATTTCTATGAAGATATGCACAGGTGGGCATTTCACTTGCAAATATATTTTCTGAACAGCAGGTTCTCCCAGGTGAAAAAGATTCGTGAAAACTGGAAGTCTACCGTTCAGGACAGAACCATATATGAAGACGCTTACATATTTGCCAACAACCTCTATCGGTCAAGCTACATCAATGATCGTGACTACTCCAGCTATCTCACACTTTTCGAGTCAATGATCCAGCATGTAGAAGCTCCGGATCTTTTGATCTACCTGAAGGCAGATATTCCAAAACTGGTAAGTCAGATACAGAAAAGAGGAAGGGACTATGAAAATGCCATCAGACTTGACTACTTGAAAAATCTAAATGAGCGCTACCTTGAATGGATAGATAGCTACAATCTGGGCAAACTGTTAATTGTGGATGTAAACAATATGGATTTTGTTGCTAACCAGGAAGATTTTGCAAGTATCGTAAGCAAAATTGATGTGGAGTTACACGGTCTTTTCAGTAATAAAAAAGCTTAATAAAAAACAAGCCACTCATGGCCAATGAGTGGCTTGTTACCCTATATACAAAAGCTACCAGCCAGCTTCTTTTTTCTTCTCTAGCTGAAAAGTTCTGGAAATATTAAACCCAAAGTGGATATCTCCATCAAAGAAATCATCATTAGTCTCTGTAATAAACGATCTCTCAATAGCTGTAACCGAATTAGTAAAGTGTAGCTGAAATACGTGACCTCCTGTTTCAATATCAAAGCCTACGGCGATCGAATTTTTGTAAATGCTATTTTCAGGTGGATTAATGCGATAATAATACTCTGCGTTAAACGCTAGTCGTCGCGTTAACTTTACACGCCCTCCCATTCCAATCGCAATCTGATCATTATCATCAAAAATTTCAACCCTGTTTTTATGCACAAAAGTAGGCATCACCTGTAAAGACAGATTGCTGCTAAACTTCCTAGCTATTAGTAACTGACTAACTGTAGCCAATCTGTCGTTAAAAGAATAAGTAGGGTCATCCTCTTCTTTAGGGGTAGTTTTAAGAGCAAGGCTATTAAACAATACCATACTCACCGGGGCTCCATTAGAAGCCTGTCTTATAAATTTATATTTCAGAAAAGCATCGAAACTCTTATCATAGGAACTTCTGCCAACTCCTAAGTTAATATTATCTGTAATACCATATTCTAACCCCAGCCTGATGTTTGCATTATCCAGACCGAATAAATTATGTGCACCAGAGTTCACCCTCCCAAACCTATGGCTGATCAAAAATTCTAGCGCTTGTTTATGCTTGGTTTCTACAGAGTGACCTAATATCACCCTAGAGCCTTTAAAAGTGGCCGAAGTATATTGTTTACCTTCAGGTTCATCAACAAGGTCCATTAAATCATCCTGAGCCATAACCGGAAGGTGAATAATCATAGCAAAAGCAGCCATGAAGTAATAAAATACATATCTAAAATTCATTGTCTTTTCTTTCCTTAAATTGGTTTATAAATAAAGTTGATGGTTACTTCTACTTCTTCAGCAATATTTTGCCAAAGAACCTGAGGTATTTTTACCTTGTAATCTTCCAGGCGTACAGGAAATACACTTTTAAGGTATAACTTACCATCCTTATATTCCATCTCTCCATCTACATTTATAGCACGTGTAATACCATGTATCGTTATGTCTCCTTTAGCTGTTACCTTTTGAGTTGCCTTACCTTCCTCATAATTGATCACCTCTCCTTTAAATATAGCTTTTGGATATTTTTCAGACTCCATGTAGTTTTCATTGAAATGCTCCTGCATTAACGATTTTTTGAACTCAAAAGAAGTGATTGGTATAGAAAAAACGATCTGCTTACTTTCTTCATCAAATACACTTGACCCATCCTTGTTGTCAGCAGCTATATTTTCCAGAGTGGCTTCTGAAAAGAACCTTACCTTACTTTCAAAGGATTTGTATTTCTGCCCATAAGCGGTGATACTAAGGCCAAATATTACGATTAATAATTTAATTCTTGGATTCATGGTTGTTAATATTATTGTTTTTAATTTTTCAGAGCTCCATCTTCTACCCAGCAGGCGATAAGATCCTTTTCCTCCTGCGATAGTGATTGGTTTGAATCCGGTGGTGGCATATCACCATTTTGGGTCAACTTCTTTATGTTATCAGCATGTTCCTTTACATTAGCAAAAACATTCCAATTCAGATTTGCCCCCTGATCTCCATTATGGCAACCTTCGATTGCACAGTTAGTTATTATAATTTCTTTAACCTGTTGCTCATAGCTTGTGCCATTAAAAATAGTTTTTTGGGCAAACACCTGGCAACCGGCTTCATCTTTTACAACTATTTTATATGTCCCAGCGGCTAGCCCGCTAAATGTATTTAAGGACTGGAAAGTGCCATTATCCAGTTGGTACGACAGCTGACCTTCACCAGTAGCATTTACAACGAGTTCACCCCCTTCCGAATCACACCCCGCACTGGTAGTAGATATACTGTTTATGACCAATGAAGAGCCCACAACACCAATTGTAATTGAAGTAGTTACTTCACACTCATTAACATCCCTAACGGTCACCACGTAATTTCCAGCAGAAAGTCCCGAAAACACTCCGGTGGCCTGAAAATCCACACCGTTAACACTATACAGCAAATCTCCCTGCCCTCCTTGTGCTGAAGCTGTCACAGCTCCATCCTTAGCAAGGCAATCGGATACATTCTTCACGTTGTCTATTTCTATTTGAAGGCCTGAATCCGCGCAGTTGACGGGTTCAGGATCTTTCTCACTGGAACACCCAGAAAGCCATAACAGCCCCAAACTAAGGGCAACACAATATGTCCTTATCGATCTTTTCATTTTAATAAGTTTGTTTATTTATTTTGGTTGAACTTATACATAAGATTTAAAAATGCACCGGTAGAAACCAGGTCTACCTTCCCCTCCCCTATACCCGCAACAGGTGCCTTAATAAAGGGCTCTAATTGAACAAAAAAACCATTCTTTACCTGTCTTTCATAACCCAACGACAGGTTCAGCACGCTAAAAAAATGGTTGTTCTTATTTTCATATTCACTGGACCACTCCTTTTCAGTGCCATTGGCTTTGCTGAAGAAATCATAACTTTCCAGTAGCATGATATAGCTTGAAAAACCAGTCAATAGATAAAAACCATGATTAACATTTTTACTTAGGTAGTAACTTATATTTACCGGAATATCAATTACCCTGCAGTCACCATCTATTCTAATGAAATCACTTGAACCTGAATAGTAAC
Organism: Fulvivirga marina; assembly: GCF_016775155.1. Taxonomy (GTDB): domain Bacteria; phylum Bacteroidota; class Bacteroidia; order Cytophagales; family Cyclobacteriaceae; genus Fulvivirga; species Fulvivirga marina. The sequence goes on from NZ_JAEUGD010000066.1 coordinate 262,666, forward strand.
CTCCTCCGGAACTCTCCTCACTGAAATAGATTTTGCGGGAATAAATAGCTCCCGTTGAAATGCTCCACCGATTGATATAGTATGCTCCCATCAAACCAAAGTTACTTCCAGGCTTATCAGGCTCAAAATAACCTACAGAGGTTAGGTCTGGCGAATAAGCAAGTTTCAATGCAAAACTTCTACTATTGAGCGACGCCTCTCCTGTTATATCATCACTATCATCAGGAATCTCTACCATATTCAATTCTCTGTGATCAAATGAATATGAGTATTGGTGCTCCAAATAGCTCTTGGGCTCAAGAAATGCAGGGCTATAGACCCAAACTTGTTTATCCTTTTTAGAATAATTATCACTTCTTTCTTTACCAGCATTTGCTATGACCTGCCGATTTTCCTCCTTTGATTTAATCTGTCTATTAGACATGGTCTCTTCTTCCGGCTTGTCCTCTATAACACCCACAAGTTCATCATTATGAATCCGCTCTGCCGTACGAACCTCTATAGCATAGATATCATCAGCAGGCTCTTCATCAAAACCTCTCTTTTCTTCCCTTTGCTGATCACGGTCCTGCCTGGCATCAATAATACTCACCTGCAATCCTGCATTGAATTTCTCGCTCTCAATATTATGTTCCCTCATAGTATACCTTGAAATTTCAGTGCTATAGATATTACTTTCCTCAACGTCAACCATGTTTTTATCTTCTTCTGATAACTTACCAGTAATATTCTCTTCTGAACTTATTTCCATATTTCCCAAAGAACTCTCCGGTTGCCTGTCATTTTTTCGCTCAACGGTTGTCAGCCTATACCTTTTTGCATTCTGAGAGCTATCAAAGACAGATTCTCCTTCCTTCAGTATCTCCGAACTGGAGGAAACATAGCCCTCCGTATCGTCTCTTTCGTTCACTAATTCCTCTCTATTTTTACCATGTCCTGAAGTTTCTTTATCAATGCCTCCATTAGAAAAGTATTCTGCATTGAAATTACCTGGTTCAGAGGTTCCTCCCTGCTGCACGCCTATGTTTTCATCACCCGCTTCAAAACAGTTATCTCTAACAGCATTTGTCTCCTGACGCTCTTTCATTTGATGCTCTATAGTAACCTGAGAAACCTCTGCTAAAGGTATTACCTGACGCTCAGAAGATATTTTCCATATTACAATAGAACCTAGCAACAAAACACCTATTATCCCGCCCAGAATCTTAAAATAAGAGAAGCCATCGTCACCTCCATCATCTATTCTACGTTCCATATCTTCCCAGGCAGACTCATCAAATGATGCCTGATACTCTTCAGCCGCCTCCTTAAACAATTTGTCTAAATCATTGTCAGATATATTGCTCATATATTTCCTTATTCATCTTCATCAACATCTTTCTCAAATTAGCCCTGGCTTTCGATAGATTAGACTTTGATGTTCCAACAGAAATACCCAATTGCTTAGCTATCTCCTCATGGTTATACCCATCAATTACATATAAACTAAATACTGTCCTATACATTGGCGAAAGCCTCTGAACCAACTCCAGAATATCATTATGCGACATATCATCAATTACATCAACGCTCACCTGTTGATCATGTCCCTCGGTAATATCCGCATGATAATAATGTTTTTTATTTGCCCTGAAGTGGTCTATTGCAGTATTGATCATAATCCTTCTTAGCCACCCCTTAAATGACCTTTTCGAATCATACATATCAATTTTAGCAAAAACCTTCATAAAAGCATCATTTAAGATCTCCCTGGCTTCTTCATGATCCTGCGCATACCGCACACATATACTCATGGCATAACCATAGTAATGCTTATAGAGCATACGTTGACTCTCTCTATTTTTACTTTTACACCCCTCTATTAAGATCATGTCATAGTCAGGATTAACCGTATTATTAGACCTTTTGCCCTCATGACGGAGATAAATTTGCATTGGTTGCCTCCTTATTCAATTTACGAGTTTAAACTTTAATTCTTAAGTTAAGAACCGGCACAGAGCGTGGCTGCTTACTCAAAAGCCAAAGAGAATAAATCCAATGCTAGCAGGAACTATATTATTGTCTATATGGGGTATACACTGACTGGAATACAGGTGTACAATAAGTGAACAACGTTGATAATAGCGTTCTTTAGCTACAAAATTAGGCACAAGTATCGAGTTATTTATAAAATAACTGTAGAAGGTAAGCTAGAGTAGTTAGACAAAAACCTTTATAAACAAAAAAACCCTGAGAACCTAGCTCAGGGGGATTTCTGTTGTCTATAGTTGGCTTTAATTGAATGAAAGATAGTATCATTCCTTTCTTTTACAAATAACGAAACGACCAATAACAAATACTACCGTTAAAGTGCAGCAATGGGCAATAAACATCAGCTCTCGACTAACGAATGTATGCAATATTGTTTATTTAGTGTTGGGAAAGGGTATAACAGGCAAACTATGTAAAATACCTAAAAAATAATCGGATATTTTAAACATCGATAATCTCTGCATACAAACAAAAAATCCCCTGAAGTCATACTTCAGAGGATAATTCGTTGTCTATAGTTGGCTTTACTGATACTAAAGTAGCAAGTAATAATAGCTTCAGGAAGTAAATTCAGATCAACAGTTAATTTTACCTACCAAACAACCACATCAAAAGTTAAACGACTGGCGACCTAATAGTTACAATCACACACAAAACAAAAAATCCCTCAGGGACCTAGCCCTAAGGGATTTCTGTTGTCTATAGTTGGCTTTAATTATTTCGAAGATAACAGACTAATAATCAATTGTAAATAATGAAACGACCAACGACATATAACAACGACTAAGTGTAGCAACAGTCAACAAACATATCCACTCAGGCTAATGAACTTTAATCGAGAATAATAATCAGGATGGTGTAGAGCTACGATGTCTAATAAGCATAAGCCACAATCATGCCCTTTCCAAATAGAAATTAAATAAAAAATCCCTTAGGGACCTAGCCCCAAGGGATTTTTTGTTGTCTATAGTTGGCTTTAATATGAAGTAAAGGTATAGCCTAAAACTGCTTTTATCAATTTAACATCGACAAACGAATATTATGATCGTTGGACTGCATTAATCGTCGTTGAATTGCACTTTACTAAGACTGTCAGCATAAATAGTATCCTTTTTCTGCTCTCCTCTATGAAGCAAGCGTTCTTTTAACTGAGGTTTTGATCCTGGAAAAGTGGTCCTTATTGAAATATCATAAGTGACATAGATCATCGCTCCGAAAAATATCATCGCAAATAACAAAAAAAGTTTCTTTTTACTCATCATACTCTAGTCTACTTGCAAATATCCCATACCTTTTCAGAAAGATCAAATAAAATAATTGAACTAATTTTGATCTTGATAAACTAAGCAAACCCAGAACGATATATTAATCGTATAAACCTACCAATACCAACGATACATGGGGCTATATTAATGAGAAAGATTATACATATTGATATGGATGCTTTTTATGCCTCTGTTGAGCAACGTGACAACCCTGAGCTAAAGGGGAAGCCTGTTGCAGTGGGCGGTAGCTCTGACCGTGGTGTAGTGGCGGCTGCAAGTTATGAAGCCCGGAAGTTTGGAGTTCGTTCTGCTATGCCATCTTCCATTGCAGCTCGAAAATGTCCTGATTTGATCTTCATTAAGCCTCGATTTGACGCATATAAAGCAGTATCAAACCAGATACGAGAGATTTTTTTTGAATATACGGATTTAGTTGAGCCTCTTTCTTTGGATGAAGCATACCTGGATGTAACACACAACAAAATGAATATGCCTTCTGCCACCCTTATTGCCAGGGAGATAAAATCTAAAATAAAAGAGAAAACACAATTAACTGCATCGGCAGGTATTTCAATCAATAAATTCCTGGCAAAAACTGCCTCTGATGTAAACAAGCCCGATGGCCTATTTCTTATACCTCCAGATCAGGCAGAAGCTTATATAGAAAGCTTACCTATAGAACGTTTTTTTGGTATCGGTAAAGTAACTGCCGAAAAAATGCATAAAATGGGCATTAAAAATGGGCTTGACTTAAAAAAGTATAGCGAATCTGATCTGGCTATTAGATTTGGTAAATCCGGTAGATACTATTACCGGATAGCCCGGGCTATCGATGACCGCGAAGTAAACCCACACCGCATACGCAAATCACTAGGTGCAGAAAACACCTTTCTTCATGACCTAACTCAACCTGATGAAATAAGAAAAGAGCTCGAAAACATCAAAGACATTTTGATTAACCGCATGAAAAGGTCTAGTACAAAAGGAAAAACACTTACTATGAAAGTGAAATTTCATGACTTTCAACAAATTACCCGTAGCAAGACCATTACTAAATGGATCGAAAATGAAAACCAGGTTACTTCACTATATGAGGAGTTGCTCACCACTTTCGATACCTCCGATGTGAAAATTCGCTTATTGGGACTCTCCATTTCCAACCTAAATCATGAAATTGAAGAAACGGCCTCCTATCAACTCACTCTGAAGTTTTGACTTCTCCCCCCTCTTTCTCTTTTTCCAAAGCATCAAAATCAAAACCTTTCTTTCGAACGTAAACGACCTTATCCACTTCAGTAACAACCTCTCCTTCTTCATCCATCACTTCACAAGTAAATGTATAGTCTTTCTTTCCTATCCCTTCAATTTCTTCCCTAATCTCCGCAATCCTGTTTTTGCTAATATTAAAAACACATTTTAAAGTTCCTCTTCCTTGCTTCTTGTACCTGATGGCTGCTGCCTTATCAAGTACTACATATTCTTTACCCAGATTGGCCATTAAAATAAACATATACCATGGATCACACATTGAATAAAGTGACCCTCCGTAATGTATACCAACCAGGTTTCGATTATACCACCTTAACTTCATGATCACCACAAAAGTAGTCATGTCTTTAGAAACCTTTTTCAGGTTGATACCAGTGCCTAATATAGGAGGCCACCAGTTAATCAGCTTCATTTTAGTTTGGATACTCAGCATGCATACAAAATAAACGTATTACCGGAGAAATTTGGTAGCTTTGTTTAAAAGAATCGCAAAAAGATTTTTGCATCTTGGAGCTTAAGAAACTTAACGACTTATATTAATTCAATAAATGAAAACAGCAGAGATAATTACCGAAAAAGGAACAATGAAAGTGGAGTTTTATGAGAAGGATGCTCCCAATACTGTAAAAAATTTTATTGACCTTTCTAAAAAAGGATTCTATGACGGACTTACCTTTCACAGAGTAATTCCCAACTTCGTTATTCAAGGTGGTTGCCCTGAAGGTACGGGATATGGTGGTCCAGGGTACAAAATTGACTGTGAACTTGACGGAGATAACCAATATCATGATAGAGGTGTTATTTCCATGGCGCATGCAGGGAGAAATACCGGTGGTAGCCAATTCTTCATATGCCATAGTAGAGATAACACTGCAGGCCTTGACAGACACCATACGTGCTTTGGCAAGGTAGTTGAAGGCCTGGATGTAATAGACATGATCCGTCAGGGGGACAAAATCAACAAAATCAACATACATGAAGATTAAAATATTAACAGTTTTAATAGTAGTGGCAACTTTTGCCACTACTTATGCTCAGAAAGAATCGAAAATGCCCGAAGTAACTATCACTTATGATCAAAAATTAGCCGAAACTAATGGAGAAGTGGAGTTAACTAAGGGAAAATGCATCGTTTTCGAAATTAAAAAAGTACAGGGTGGCGATCCCAGGGTTGACGCTCAGGTTACAACCTCATTGGTTTTTGACATTGCTGAGGATGCAAAGGAGTTTGAAATTAATGATAACTCATGGGAAAAAAAACAGGCTTATGTACGCATCAGCGAATGCAGGTGTATGGACAGAGGCTACAACCCTATTATCAGCGGCACACTCAAAGGTAAAAAACTTGCTGATAACAAGTGGCATATCGAGGCTGATGTCGTAGCCAGAGGCAAAGACAGTGGTGAAGATAGAATATTCAAATACACTGGTGTTATCTCCTCTCAAAAGTAGCCTCAATCTATTTGATCAATACCTTTTCAATTGAACATTATGGAACTCCAGAGGTTAATTAGGTAAACTGCAAACTTAACACCCCGACATTAACCTAAACCTACAATCTATAATGTGAAAGTATTGTTACAAACCAAAGATCATCAAGCGCAGAGGGTTGTTATTTATTTCTGCAAAAGGACGCTAACGTTTTTAGCAAATACTACTTAAACTGCATTTGCTTTTTTGTTTAAGCGTTCGGCAAATTTTATAAGCGGTAATGCTATAGTCAATGTTTAAACATTACTTTGCGGGATAATTACGAGTTATGAATTCAACAGTCAAGAAAATCCTGATTATTGCTATGATTTTAGCTGTAATTGGGTTTATAATTTACCCGCAATTAGATTTCGGTGATGAAAATACTCCGTCCACAATTAAGCACACTTCCAGTTCTTCTAGTAAACTACCTGTCACCGCAATTATTGCAAATACAACCACTCTTGACAATAACCTACGGTCAACAGGCTCGTTAATGGCAAACGAATCTGTCACCTTAAGATCTGAAGTTGCTGGACTTGTTGAAAAAATCTACTTTAAGGAAGGTGAGCATGTCAAAAAGGGACAGTTACTCATACAATTAAATGATGACGAAGTAAGAGCTGAAATTGAAAAATTACAATTCACAAGAAAACTTAACGAAGATATTGAATACCGTCAAAAACAACTCCTTCAGCGAGAAGCCATTAGCCAAGAGGAATATGAGACCGCACTGACAACTTTAAACACCACACGCGCTGACATTAAGGTTAGGCAGGTTAGACTTGATAAGCATCAAATTCGCGCTCCATTCAGTGGCGTTATAGGCCTGCGGTCGGTCAGCGTTGGTAGTTATCTAAATCCGTCGGACAACATCGCCACACTATATAGTATCAACCCCATTAAAATTGATTTTTCCGTTCCGGGCAAATATTTGCCTCAGGTAAATGCAGGTGATAAAATCACCTTTACAACAGATGCCTACGAAGAGCCCTTCTCTGGTAAAATATATGCCATAGAACCACAAATAGACCCCAAAACGAGAAGTCTGAAAATCAGAGCAACAAGTGAAAACGATGAGAACAAACTTTTGCCCGGCCAATTTGCCAAGATTCAGCTAACCATTGACAGTTATGAAAGGACTATAATGGTTCCTACAGAAGCAATTATCCCAGAGCTTAATGGCAAAAAGGTTTACGTTTATCAAAATGGTCTTGCCCAAACCAAACATGTGGAAACTGGTATAAGAACTGCGGACAAGATCCAGGTAACTTCAGGCTTAAGCGCAGGTGATACCGTAATTACATCCGGAACGCTTCAACTCAGACAAGGCACTTCCATTGACATAGAACTTCAAGGCAATGAGTAGTCTCTCCAATATCAGCATAGACAGACCTGTATTGGCCATTGTAATGTCAATCACTATTACATTATTTGGTCTGGTTGGTTTCAATTTCCTGGGTGTACGAGAGTACCCTAGCGTAGACCCTCCTATTATCACGGTTTCCACCAATTATGCAGGAGCAAACTCTGATGTGATCGAAACCCAGATAACGGAACCTCTCGAAGAATCAATCAATGGTATTGAAGGCATAAAAACACTCAGTTCTGTTTCCCGAGAAGGACGCAGTACCATTCGTGTAGAGTTTGGGCTTGATACTAATCTGGAGGCTGCAGCCAATGATGTGAGAGATAAAGTATCGCGTGCAGTACGTAATTTGCCACCCGATGCGGACCCGCCCATTGTTTCTAAAGCAGATGCAGACTCATCTCCTATTATTGCTCTCAGAATATTTAGCAAAAAACGGAATCTACTGGAAATGTCAGAGATTGCTGACAATACTTTTAAAGAAACCTTCCAAACTATAGAAGGTGTAAGTGAAGTAAGGGTTTGGGGAGAAAAAAGGTATTCTATCAGACTCTGGATGGACCCTGAAAAACTGGCTGCCTATCAGGTTACACCGCTGGACGTATATGAGGCAGTAAATGCGCAAAACCTTGAATTACCGTCAGGAAGAATTGAGGGCTCTTCTACAGAATTGACCATAAGAACACTGGGCAGACTTAATACGCCAGAGCAATATAACGACCTTATCATCCGGGAAGATGAAGAGACGATCATCCGCTTCAGAGATGTTGGAAGGGCAGAATTCTTCCCTGAAAATGATCGTACCGTGCTAAAAAATGATGGGATTCCCATGGTGATGACAGCCGTGGTTCCTCAACCAGGAACGAACAACCTGAGTATCGCTGAAAATTTTTACAAGCGATTGGAAGGCATTAAAAAGAACCTTCCTGACGACATCGAGGTCTCTGTAGCCTTTGACAATACTGAATATATACAGGATTCTATTAATGAGGTAGAGCAGACCATCTATCTCGCCTTCTTTTTGGTGGTTCTTATTATCTTTATTTTCCTGCGCGACTGGAGAACTACTTTTATCCCTGTTATTACAGTTCCCATTGCCCTAATAGGTTCATTCTTTTTAATGTACCTCTTTGGTTTCTCCATCAACGTACTCACCATGCTGGGTATAGTACTGGCCATTGGCCTGGTAGTGGATGATGCCATTGTGGTATTGGAAAATATTTATTCAAAAATAGAAGGTGGTGAAAAGCCTGTTGATGCTGGCAAAAGAGGTACAGAAGAGATCTTTTTTGCAGTAATATCCACAACTGTAGCCCTATCTGCGGTATTCTTCCCCATTATCTTCCTTCAAGGTATAACAGGGCGACTTTTCCGTGAATTCGGTTTAGTGGTTGCCGGATCCGTTATCATTTCAAGCTTTGTAGCACTGACGCTTACGCCGATGCTATCTTCCAAATTGCTCAAAAGGCGCGAAAGACATAACTGGCTCTATAGAAAAACGGAGCCATTCTTTATAAAGCTTAACAATGTTTACGGCAATGCTCTTGATGCCTTTATGAGATACCGATGGATGGCTTTTGTTATTGTATTGATATCGGGCTTTGCTATTTACGGACTCATTAAACAATTACCCAACGAGTTGGCGCCACTGGAAGATAGAGGAACTTTCAGGGTAATTGCCACTGGACCCGAAGGCGCCACCTTCGAGTATATGGATTTTTATGTTGACCAAATGATTGACATGACCAAAAAAGAAGTCCCTGAAAATGCATCTATCATTTCGGTCACCTCACCTGGTTTTGGGGCCTCGTCATCCGTTAACTCTGCTTTTGTAATTGTAAAGCTTGAAGATACAGAAAACAGAAAGCGCAGTCAAAGTGAAATTGTAGATGCCCTGAAACCTAAAATAGCTCAAAACACTCGTGCCCGTGCATTTGTTACTCAACCGCAAACCATAGGTGACAGACGAGGAGGTCTCCCAGTTCAGTTTGTAATACAAGCACCTAACCTTGAAAAACTGAAAGAGGTACTTCCTCAGTTTCAGGAAAAGGCACAGTCCAGCCCTGTGTTTGACTTTGTAAACCTTGACTTAAAATTCAATAAACCCGAACTCAACGTCACCATTAACAGGGATAAAGCCCAAGACCTTGGTGTATCTGTACGTAACGTAGCTCAAACTCTTCAGCTGACCTTAAGTGGTCAACGGTTCGGATATTTTGTAAAAGATGGCAAACAGTACTACATCATAGGCCAGGTAGAAAGAGAGAATCGCAACGACCCTCTTGATCTTCGCTCCATCTATGTGAAAAATGATGACAATGAAATAGTGCAAATGGACAACCTCATAACCCTGCAAGAGAAAAGTACACCTCCGCAGCTTTATCGTTATAACAGGTTTGCTTCAGCCACATTTTCAGCGAGCCTTGCTCCTGGATATACTTTGGGTGCCGGACTGGAAGAAATGGACAGAATAGCTGAAGAAGTACTAGACGGGTCCTTCAGCACCGCTCTTGCCGGAAGCTCATTAGAATATCAGGAAAGTGCCAATAACCTGTACTTTGCTTTTGGCTTTGCTCTTATCCTTATTTACCTGGTACTGGCTGCTCAATTCGAGAGCTTCAGAGACCCGTTGATCATTATGTTCACAGTACCTTTGGCCTTAGCTGGCACACTTCTATCCCTTTGGTTTTTCGGTGAAACACTCAACATATTTAGTCAGATCGGTATCATCATGCTCATTGGACTGGTAACTAAAAATGGCATTCTGATTGTTGAATTTGCGAACCAGAGAAAGGCCCATGATATAGAACTTAAAGAAGCCATAATAGGTGCCGCCAAAGCTCGATTCAGGCCAATATTAATGACTAGCTTATCTACTATCTTAGGCATTTTACCTATTGCACTGGCCTTAGGCGCAGGTTCTGAGAGCCGTGTTTCAATGGGAATAGCCGTAATAGGTGGTATGTTATTCGCCACTATACTTACCCTGTTTGTGATACCCGCAGTGTATAGTTATATCACCAGTAAACACAAAAGATTAGCAAGATTATGATGAGACTGACCCTGGTCATTACTTCTATTGTTTTGTTAGCTTCCCCCATTTTGGCACAGGAAGAACTGACACTCGAAAAAGCTATAGAAACAGCTCTTGAAAATAATTACTCTATCAAAATAGCCCGAAATAACGAAGAAGTAACCAAAAACAACTATACCTTGGGCAATGCCGGTTTTCTCCCCACCATTACCGCGGATTATAACCGTGATTACGGTGTTCAAAGCTTTGAGCAACAAAGATCATCTGGAGAAGTTAGTGACAGTGGAGCCAAGAGCAAACGAGAAACATACGGCGCTACTCTAAACTGGACGATTTTTGACGGCTTCAAAATGTTCACCACTTATGATCAACTGGAGGTGCTTAACCAGCAGAGTAAGGATCAAACAAAAGCTCAGATTGAACTTTTGGTTTACAATGTCACTGCGGCGTTTTACAGTGCCGCATTAGAAAAGGAGCGTCTGCTTCTCTTTGAAAGTAATGTAGAGCTGTCTGATGAACGTTTAAATGTATCCAAAGATAAGTATGAATTGGGGAAAGCATCTAAAATTGAATACCTCCAGGCTCAGGTGGACCTGAACACAGATAAGTCTTCAATGATCAAACAACTGGAATTGTTGGCGATTAGAAAGTTTGAACTCATGAAATTAATGGCCATTGATAAAGATACCCTCCACTTTAATATCAAATATGAAATTAAAAATGATCCGGATATTTCATTAAGAGGGTTACTCGATCATCTGGAGTCTCAGAATGCACAGTTACTCACATTAAAGAGAGATCAGGCAATAGCCCTGTATGATAAAAAAATAGTTCAGGGTGACAGATTGCCTGAAGTTGACCTTTTTGCAGACTATACGCATTCCAGCTTCGAAACTCCTGCTGGCTTTGTTTTAAGTGGAAAATCCGATGACATTACCTATGGTATTGCTGCCAGATGGACCATTTTCAATGGCTTTGATGTCAACAGACGAATGTCCAATGCTAAAATTCAGTACGAAAATGCTCAGTACCAATATAAAGACCAGTTATTAGCTTTCACCACGGACATTAAAACAAGATATATCAACTATAGCAACAACCTTGATCTCCTGAAACTGGAAAAGGAAAACCTCAGTGTGGCCCGGGAAAACAACGAAATAGCACAGGAACGATATCAGATAGGGCTCTCTAATTCCCTGGAACTACGCGAATCTCAGATCAATCTTATCAACGCAGAAATAAGATACCTCAACGCCGCATTTGCCGCTAAACAGGCTGAGATAGAGCTAAAATACCTGAGTGGGATCCTAGTAGTGGAATAAGTTTAAGATTTGACATAAATGTAATTGTATCTGGTGATTATGGTTAGCTTTACTTTGACCCTAAGCCACTTATGAAAAATGGACCTTTTCCCTATTGTTGCCATAACCTCTGCTTACTGTAGCAATAGCCAGACACCAGTATCAAGCAATAATCACAATACTTATTCTCCAGCCACGGATGAGCTATTAGCCTGTATGCCCGGCCCATCCCCTAAAACACTCGAAATAATGACATGCAATATTGAAAAATATCCGAAAGACAACCAGTACTTACGACCATCAAACAACACAATGGCTTAGAAGTAACATTGGTTAATATACACCTGAAATGTTGCAAAAGCAGCAATGAATTGATTGACAACTTCATAACATTGGCATTGGACCAGTGCATCTGGGTATATGAGAAGTTAGTTTCAGATCACCGGCCCGTTATGGTATCGCTCAAAAGGGATAAAATGTTTAATCTGTAACCAGGCTATTACTCAGCCTGGCTACTAAATATCTCTTCTAATTTATTTTCAAGTTCCTTTCCTCGAAGATTCTTTCCAATAATTTTTCCTTCAGGATCAAGTAAAAGAGCAAATGGTATCGAGTTAACATTGTATAGCCTCGCAGCCTCAGAGCCCCAAAACTTAAGATCAGAAACCTGTGTCCAGTGTAGTTGATCCTGTTCGATAGCCTCAAGCCAGTCTTCACGCTTTCTATCCAACGACACGCCAAAAACTTCAAACCCTTTCTCATTGTACTTATTGTACATTCTTACCACATTGGGGTTCTCCATGCGGCAGGGTTTACACCATTTTGCCCAAAAATCCACCAACACATAGTTACCTCGCAAAGATGAAAGCTTAACTATTTCTCCATCTGGGTTAGGTAAGGCTATTTCAGGAGCAACCTGACCAATGGCTAGTTTTTTACTTTTCTCTACCTCACTTACAAACTCCTGGGCTATGGATGAATTAGGCATCTCCTCGTCAAGAAGTGTAGCATAACGAACAAAGAACTCATGATGTTTATCTTTATCCAAATAGCGGCCGGATTTCAAAATCTCCACCACACCCAGTGATGCTCCGAGAGAATCTATTTTAGCCATTATTTGCTCCTTAAACTTCTCATCCAGTTCCACATATTCATCTCTTATAGCATCCATTTCTACCTGATCACCTGACTGACTGGCAGCTTTAAACCTTTCATTGATTTTTTGCATTGGCTCAGACGACTGGAAGCTGCTCGCCATTTCCTGCACCTCACTGATGAAATCATGATCCCGGGATCCTTTCACTTCAAAAAAACCTTGTTGATTATTGCCGTCTACATTAACTACAACATCATCTTTATCAAGAATTAACGGCACGAATTGTCTTCCATAAAAGTTAAGACGATAGTAACCCGGACTTTCAACCTTTACGTGCTGACTAAAAGTGTAGTCTTCCTCATTCAAAGTGATCGTATCGTAAGGTACCGGTACATTGCCATTGAATTTCTCCAAAATTATCTGTCCATTTTGAGGATACCCCACAGTACCCGAAAGGTTGATTGTTCCTTCGGTGCTCTGCTCTGATGAAGGGTTTGAAGAACAGGCCCAAAAGGAAACCACCGATATCATTAATATTCTTAAAAAGTTCATGTACATATATTTGCCTTTATTAACTTAATTTGGTTCTCAACAGTTCATTAGCCACTTTAGGATTTACCTTTCCATTGCTACGCTTCATTACCTCTCCCATGAACATCCCCAGTAACCCTTTGTTACCCTTTTTGTAGGCAGCAACCTTGTCAGGAAACTCCGCCACAACCTCATCCACCAGGACACTAATAGCATCGCTGTCACTGTCCTGTACAAGATTAAGTAACTCCGCCGTTTCTAAGGCTGACATACTACCTTTTTGTTTTATCATTTCAGAGAATATCTTTTGAGATGCTACTGAAAAGCTCACTTTATTGTCATCCACTAATTGAATCAGTTCTGCTAAACGCCCTGTAGTTACCGGCAATTCTTCGATCTGCAGATTTTGATCATTTAAGTATGACTTAACGGGGCCCATAACCCAGTTAGAAGCCGCCTTATAATTAGTAGTTTTAGAACACAAGTCCTCAAAATAGAGAGCTATTTCTTTCATGTCAGTCAGTACCTGAGCATCATACTCCGGCAGGTTAAACTCCTTTACATACTTTTCAAAAAGTTCCTGCGGAAGGCTTGGCATACTCTCTTCGATAGATTTTAACCACTCTTTGGTAACATGTAGTGGACTAAGGTCCGGATCAGGGAAGTAACGGTAATCATTAAGCTCTTCCTTTGTACGCATGCCTGAGGTAGTACCTGTGTTGGCGTCAAAGGTTCTGGTCTCTGAAAATATCTCTTCTCCATTTTCCACCGCAAGAATCTGCCTTTCTATTTCATGATCAATCGCACGCTGTACGTTCCTGATTGAGTTCATGTTTTTAACCTCTACCTTCTTACCAAAAGTTTTAGACCCTTTGGGCATGATAGAAATATTGGCATCGCAACGAAGTGAACCTTCTTCCATATTACCATCACATATATCCAGATACCGCACCAATCGTCTTACTTCTGTCAGAAAAGAATAAGCCTCATCAGAGGTCCTGATATCAGGTTCGGTCACGATCTCAATCAGCGGTACCCCTGCCCTGTTGAAATCTACCAATGTATCTTTCTCTCCATCCAGGTGGATGGACTTACCTGCATCCTCTTCAATATGTATTCTGTTAAGATGGATGTCACGAGGCTCTCCATTTCTGGGAGAAACCCTTACAAATCCTTTCATGCATATAGGAGTACGGTCCTGAGTAAGCTGGTAACCTTTCGGAAGATCAGGATAAAAATAGTTTTTACGATCAAAGATCTGTACCCGGCTGATATCGCAGTTACAGGCCAATCCCATTTTGATAGCATACTCAACCACCCTTTTATTCAGTTTTGGTAAAGTACCTGGATGTCCAAGGGTGATAACACTTATATTGGTGTTTGGTAAACTACCATATTCAGCAGAATCGGAATTGTATATTTTGGTCTTTGTCAATAACTGCGCATGAACCTCTAAGCCAATAACAGCTGTATATTTATCTCTGATCGCTTTATCCATTTACCTTCAAATTAAATGATTGTCCTGGCCTTCTCCAAAACCTTGTCCAACCCATTGATATCCTTACCCCCAGCTGTTGCGAAAAATGGCTGACCGCCACCACCGCCTTTGATTTCCTTCGCAAGTTCTCTCACAATAGCACCTGCATTCAGGCCTTTCTCTTTAAGCGGGTTATCCCCAATAACCACCGCAATCTGTGGCTTGCCCTCAATATCCGCAGCCAATACCATAAACAGGTCTTCTACCTCATTCTTTAGCTCGAATGACAGGTTTTTCAAAGCATCACCAGCAGGCACTGCCACTTTTTCAATAATTACATTGGCACCATTAACAGGCTTCACTTTTCCTAACAGCTCTTTTTTAATTCCCTGAGTCTGGCCAGCATGCAATTTTTCTATTTCTTTCTCCAGTTTTACTTTCTGTTCTACCAGACTTTGTACAGCTGCCTTAATATCTTTGGGGTTTTTAAGTAGCTCTTTCAGCTCGCTTACTAATGCAAATTGTTCTTCAATATATTTTTCAGCCGCTTCTGAAGTTATAGCCTCTATTCTTCGAACACCCGCGGCTATTGAACTCTCTGATACAATCTTAAAAAAGCCGATATTACCTGTAGAAGAAACATGAGTACCTCCGCATAACTCTACTGAATAATCTTCACCAAAAGTAATAACACGCACAAAGTCACCATACTTTTCTCCGAATAGTGCCATCGCACCCAACTTCTTGGCTTCCTCGATCGGTACATTGCGTTTCTCATTCAGTGCAATATTCTCTCTGATCTTCTCATTAACAATATGTTCAACTTTCGCAATCTCCTCATCTGTCATTTTTTGAAAATGAGAAAAGTCGAATCTAAGCACCTTATCATTAACCAAAGATCCCTTCTGCTCCACATGTTCACCAAGCACTGACCTTAAAGCCGCATGTAATAAGTGTGTAGCACTATGATTGCTCATGGTGAGTTTTCTTTTCTTCTCACTTACCACAGCTTTGTATGTTCCTTCAAGGTTTGAAGGAAGTTTATCGGTAAAGTGAACAATCAGGTCGTTTTCCTTTTTAGTATCCAGCACACTGACTTTCTCTCCATTTCCTTCAAGGTATCCCTGATCACCAACCTGCCCTCCGCTTTCGGCGTAGAAAGGCGTCCTATCTAACACAACCTGATAGATTTCCTTTCCCTTTTGTTTAATTGTCCGGTATTTAACTAACCTTGCATCAGCTACCAGATGCTCATACCCTACAAACTCTACACTCTCCTGGTCTCCTACTATATTCCAGTCACCTGTTTCCTTAGCGGCATCAGCCTTTGATCTGGCTTTTTGTTTTTGCATCTCCGCATTAAAACCCTCTGAATCAACAGAAAGACCATTCTCTCTGGCAATTAGAGAGGTTAAATCTAAAGGAAAACCAAAGGTATCATAAAGTTCAAAGGCTAATTTCCCATCAATTACCTTCTCCCCTTTTGATGTCATATCTGATTTTACAGAGTCTATTTTTTTAAGCCCATTTTCTAAGGTCCTTAAAAAGGAAGATTCCTCTTGTTCAATCACCTTCATTACAAAGTCCTTCTGAGCTTTGAGTTCCGGGAACACCTCATCAAACTGATCCACCAGTATTGGTACCAATTCATATATAAAAGGCTTTTTAAAGTCAAGGAAAGTGAATCCGTACCGAACTGCTCTTCTTAATATTCTTCTGATCACATACCCAGCTCCAGTATTAGAAGGTAGCTGTCCATCAGTAATAGCAAAAGCAATAGCTCTTACATGATCTGAAATAACACGGATCGCAATATCATTCTGACTATCTGCACCATATTTAATACCGGCTTTTTCTGACAAGAGGCTTATTAAAGGTGTAAACACATCAGTATCATAGTTTGAAGACTTATTTTGTATAGCCATACATAGTCTTTCAAACCCCATCCCAGTATCCACGTGCTTGGCAGGCAGATTTTTTAATTCTCCGGAAGCCTGGCGGTTAAACTCCATAAATACGAGATTCCAAATCTCCACTACTGCTGGGTGATCTTGATTCACGAGATCCTTTCCTGACACCCTTTCTATCTCCTCCGGCTCCCTGAGGTCTATATGTATTTCTGAGCAAGGCCCGCAAGGCCCTGTATCACCCATTTCCCAGAAATTATCTTTTTTCGATCCGTACAGAATTCTGTCTTCCGCAATGATCTCCTTCCAGAAATCGTAAGCTTCCTGGTCAATGTCAAGTTTATCTCCTTCATCACCTCCAAATACAGTTACATATAACCTGTCCTTTGGCAACCCATACACCTCTGTAAGCAGTTCCCAAGCCCAGGCAATGGCTTCCTTTTTAAAATAGTCCCCAAAAGACCAGTTGCCTAGCATTTCAAACATGGTGTGATGGTATGTATCAAGTCCAACTTCCTCAAGGTCATTGTGCTTGCCTGATACCCTCAAACATTTCTGAGTGTCTGCCACACGATTATACTGAGCTTTTTTATTGCCCAAAAAGTAGTCTTTGAACTGGTTCATACCTGCATTGGTAAACATCAATGTAGGATCATCTTTATTAACCAAAGGAGCAGAATCCACTATTTGGTGCTGCTTGCTTTCAAAAAACTCAAGAAATTTTCGCCTTACTAACTTAGAATCCATTTATTGTCAAAAAAATTGATAATTTTGCGCCCGAAGACTTTTTTTTAAAGAAAATTAATATATTGCAGTTAAACTAAAGCTTTAAACCTCGTGTTAACTGACAAATAACTGCCTCTTTTTAGTAGAGAGAGACAAAAATAGAAGTTTTTAGCATAGAACATTAATGGCCAGAATAAAATATTACTATGATACTGAGACCTGCCGCTATGAAAGAGCGAAGGTTACCTCTTCTGATATAGTATTCAATGTTTTAGGATTTTTTTCAGTAGCTCTTGTCATGGCAATTGCGTTTGTTCTTATATATAATACCTACTTCGACTCTCCTTCTGAAATAAGACTAAAAAAAGAAAACAAGGAACTACAAGCCTATTATGAAAACCTCCAGGAAGAAATGGATGAAGTCAATGAGGTAATTGTGGCTCTGGAAGAAAGAGACAATAATATATATAGAAAAATCTATGAAGCCGAACCTTTAGGCCCAACCATTCGTGAAGCCGGACATGGTGGTGCTGAAGAGTATAAGCGTATTATGGAAAAAGGTCTCTATGATAAAGAACTTGTAATCAATACCTTCAAAAAAATAGACAAAATAAAAAGAAAGGCAAGCATACAAAATCAGTCCTTTGATGAAATCATGCAACTAGCCCGTGACAATCAGGCTATGCTTTCTTCTTTACCTTGTATACAACCCGTAAAGAATCGGGAATTAACAAAGTTAGCTTCGGGTTTTGGCATGAGAATCAACCCTTTCCATAAAGGCAGGGTAATGCATAGTGGTATTGATTTTGCTGCCCCCCGGGGCACCGAAGTATTTGCAACCGGTAACGGTGAAGTAAAATTTGTTAAAGACAATAGCGAACTGCAGACCGGATACGGCAACTATGTTGAAATCGACCACGGCTTTGGCTATGTAACCAAATATGCTCACTTGGGTGAGATAAAGGTAAAACCAGGCCAGAGGGTTCAACGAGGAGACATAATAGCTTATGTATCAAGCTCAGGTGGCTCTGCTGCACCACATGTACATTATGAAATCATGAAAGATAACCAAAAAATTGATCCGGCAAACTTCCTTATTCAGGGACTTAGCCATAAAGAATACCAAAAACTTTTAACATTAGCGTCACACGAAAATCAGTCTTTCGATTGACATTTTTTAAACTTATTTGAGCATATTTTTTAACAGATGGCTAAAATACGATATTATTATAACACAGAAACCTGCAAATACGAGCCCATAAAAGCTTCCAAAAGGGCTGTATTTATGAACATAATGGGGTTCCTCAGTGTATCAATAGTACTTGCATTAGGGCTGATCTATTTATATAGAACTAACTTCACCCCCATAAAAGAGTCTAAACTTCTAGCTAAAAACCAAGACCTGCAAGTAGAGTGGAACCTACTGAATGATCAACTCCAAAGAGCCTATGATCATGCAGAAGAGCTTGAGTTCAAAGATGACAAGATATACAGAGTTATACTTGATACCGAACCTATTCCCCTAACCGTGCGAGAAGGTGGGGTCGGTGGACACGATAAGTATGAAGGATTGATGGAAGAAGACCTGGAACAGTCTGAAATGATAGTAGGAACATTCCAAAAAATGGATAAGCTGAAGAAAAAACTCTACATACAAAGCAAATCTTACGACCAAATCTCCAGTCTGCTTTCAGAAAAAGAAAAAATGTGGGCATCCAGACCAGCCATTCAACCTATCAACAACAAAGAACTTACCAGGCTCCACACCACTTTTGGCAAAAGATATCACCCTATATTGAAACAATGGAAAAATCATGAAGGACTAGACTTTACGGCACCTTCAGGAACTCCTGTATATGCAACTGGTGATGGTGTAGTAACCTCATCGTATAGATCCTCAACTTACGGTAACGTGATATTTATAAATCATGGTTATGGATATCAGACACGATATGCTCACCTAACAGAGTATATTGTTAATCAGGGTGAAGGCGTAAAAAGAGGACAAGTAATAGGGTATGTTGGTAGTACTGGTCGTTCTCAGGCTCCTCACCTGCACTATGAAGTACTTTTTAATTATAAACCTATCAACCCAATCAACTTCTTCCAACGCGACTTGAGCAACGATGAATATGAAAAGCTAATAGAGATCTCCAAGCAGGAAACCATTCCTTTAGATTGATCCTAATATCTTATATTGATAGCATGAAAAAGGTCAGTTACTAAGAACTGACCTTTTTCATGCTATCAATTCTGCTATTTCAAATTGATTCATTTCCCTCTTTCGCTCCTAAACATTAAAACATAACCAAAAACTTACAAGACTTTCCATGTTCAAGAATATCGCAAACGATTGCGGCACCCTTATCATTGACACTTAAGCAGTTAACCTTACTTAGCCAAAAAAATCCACCATTTTATTTCCAATTTTAACATTCAACCAAACCCTTATACTTATGAAGAAGTTTATCAAAACCAATTGGCACTATTGTGCCTTAGCCTTACTATTTGCCTGCGCTGAACCCGAAATACAGCGAGAAAAGCAAGGTGAGCAAATTACACCAGACCCCGTAGCCTCCAAGTCAGACGACACCAATGCGAAAAACCCTGGCCCTGGAGGTGGTGTGTTAATGCAAGCTTTTTATTGGGATGTGCCCGCTGGTGGAACCTGGTACAACACCGTAAAAAGCAAGTTAGCCTCCTGGGATGCTGCCGGTATTTCGGCTATATGGCTTCCTCCCGTTTCTAAAGCTCAAAATGGACCATTCTCTATGGGGTATGATCCAGCTGATTACTTTGACTTTGGAAATTACAATCAACATGGATCTCTTGAAACCCGTTTTGGATCTAAAACAGAGTTACAAAGCCTGATCACAACCGCACATAACTACAACATCGATGTTTATGCAGATATTGTGATCAACCATAACAGTGGTGGCGACCTTGAAGCCAACCCTAATACAGGCACAAATACCTATACTGACTTTAACCCTGCTTCAGGCAAATTTTACAGAAGCTATAATGACTTTCATCCTAATGGTTATGCCAATAATGATGAAGGTATTTTCGGAGGATTTCCTGACTTGAGCCATTCCGTACCTTATGTACAAGACTGGTTATGGAAAAGAAGCGATGGAGTTGGCAAATATTATAAAAATACAATGGGGTTTGACGGATTCCGCTTTGACTATGTGAAAGGCTTTGGAGGCTGGGTTGTACGTGATTGGATGAATAATGTCGGAGGTTTTGCTGTAGGAGAATACTGGGATGGCAATGCACAGCTTTTACAAAATTGGGTTAATGCAACAAACAGAACATCATCAGCTTTTGATTTTGCCTGCTATTACAGAATGGATGAAGCTTTTGATGGTAATAACCTTAACAAGCTTAATGATGACATGCTATGGAAACGTGACCCTTCCAAAACTGTAACTTTTGTAACCAACCACGATACAGATGTAATCTGGGACAAAATGCATGCCTACGCTTACATCATGACCCATGAAGGATACCCCACTGTTTTCTATAGAGATTATGAAGAGTGGCTGGATAAAAGCAAGCTGAACAACCTCATATGGATACACCGAAACAAGGCTGTTGGCTCTACCACTATACTATATACCGATAATGATGAGTATGTAGCCAAAAGAAATGGTTCCCCAGGTTTAGTAGTATACCTGAATGACTCTAACAATTGGGTTGAAAGATGGGTAGAAACCAACTGGAGTAGCACAACAATAAAAGACTACACTGGAAATTCTAACTGGGAACCCACGACACAAAGTGGGAAATGGGTGAAAATTCAATGTCCTCCAAACAGTTACACCATCTGGTCTCCAAAATAAAAGTTTTTAGTTCATAATGTAGAATGACTGCCCTGGTTTTCAATATTGATTGAAAAATACCTGGGCAGTTGTTATTTTAGTCCAATGCGATATATTATAATTATTCTTATCACAAGCCTTTCGTTCGCCTGCCAACCTCAGCGTGAAGAAGTAAATACACAGGCTTTATTTCAGCGATACCCGCAATTTTCAGGTTACACGTTTGAATATAAAACGAAGACATCTCCAGATAACCTGCATATCAAATTCTTTGCTAACCCCTCAACCGGCCATGTGCTTGCATGGATTACTTACACTGATGATTTTGCAGGAAAGGACATATTTTCCCCTGAAGGTTTGTCGATTACAGCTTTTGAAGGAGGACGAGCCAACCCCAGGGAAGTTATTCCGGTAGACCCTGCTATTGCCAAACAGTCTCTTTTGATTCCCTTTGAGGTAGTCAACGATCGATGGTTTTACAAAAAAACAAACCTGATAGGAGACCTTTGTCCCTCCTACTCCCTGAAAATAACCAGTCTGAATAAAAAAATAGAATTTGAGGCTAACAAAAGTAGTTATAACCAATACCTTGAAAAACATGGGATAAAAAGAGCTACAACGCTCTATAATGTAGCTCTGGACACCTTAACACAAAGTAACTATCAGGTTAGTAATGGGTTATCGTCCTTCCTTCATGCAGATGAAAATGAGTTATCATTAGCTGGGATTAACCTTCAATTACAGGCCTACCAACTGAAAAATAGCCTCAAACTCTCTGTTAAAATAGTCAATCATGGAAAACATGAGTTACTCATACAGCCGGATGTTTTTATTATTAAATCGAATAGCAAGCTAATCCAACCGGAAATTTTCTCATCTGAATTAAAACAACTTCGAAAGGGTGACCGCTTTATACAAGATTTTGTTTACCCTACAGACCATGAATTGAAGCAGTTTACACTGTTAAAGGAGGCCGTACAAGTTATCATTAATACCAAACCAGTGAACCTGTTCATTCAAAATATTGAATTTAAAAAAACAAACTATTCTTCGCTTGAGGGGTAATTTTTAATCGCTTATAAAGTAAAACAAATTGATCCTATCTTAATTTCACGATACAAAAGTGAGCTCAAATCATAAGAGCTCTGATTATCAGATTATTTTGTTTACTAAAATAACATGGGTTTACTTCAACAATTTGAGAATACCTCCTATGACACCACCAAAGTTAGAGTTCTTTCAGGCCTATCTTGGTGTCCGATTATTCCCAGGGATAGAGCGAAAATCTATGCGCATGACGCTCTGTCAATTGCTGAAAATAACGGGTATCAATTTGGCATTGATAACCTTTTCACAAAACCTTCCGAGGTTGAGCACCATACCTTAAAAGCCACTGAAATTTACAGAAAGCGAAACAATGATTCATGAAGGACGATCTTTATTGGCTGCTGCTCAATACCTTGATGTAAGTGCCTATTACAAAAAACTCTGAATCATGCCCACCATTTTCTTACTCTCAATGAAGGGAAAAGAGATTATGAGTCCAAAAAATTTGGAGTCTAATCGGAGAAGTGTACCGGATATCAGAAAACTACGAACAGAGCACTAGATTCCTTCCTACAATCTGTTAAATATGTAAACCATACATGCAACTCGTACTCTTTCCCTTCATTAATATTGCTACAGTATATAAAAACTGAAAGTCTCTCATCAAAAACACACCTCCTTTTTCCTGATTATAAAACATTTCAAACCTTTACAGTACCTACTTTTCTAAAAAAGCTTAGGACTTTAATTCTTTGAATTTTAGATTTTTATCAATCTTACCTTATTTTTGCGCCCCCGTGATTAACACTATGATATACACTTCAATAAAATATTTATGTCTGTTGTTGGCTATAACGGTAGTATTTAGTGCTTGTAAGGTATCCAGACCTTCTCAAAAAACTACTGAAAGTCAAACAGATACATTAGGAATCGTTAAAACAGATACCACTATTCAAGAGCCTGCGGACTCAACAATAGCCCAAGTTCCCGAGGTTCAGGATTCTGTTGTCATTGGCATTCACCGTGTGCTCAAAGACACTCTGACCATAGTGGGTGTTGGAGATATCATGATGGGCACCAACTACCCTGAAAATTGGTACTTACCCTCCAATCATGGCGCTCAGTTATTTGCTGAAGTAGACACCATTCTTCGTAATGCTGATGTTACCTTTGGTAACCTGGAAGGTGTTATACTTAACAAAGGAGGAGATGCAAAATACTGTAGAGACCCAAAAGTTTGTTATATATTCCGGTCACCCGAATACCTGGCACAGAACCTGGTAAAAACAGGTTTTGATGTAATGAGCACTGCCAACAATCATGCAGGCGACTTCGGTACTCCCGGAAGAAAAAACACAATGAAGGTTCTGGACTCCCTGGGTATCAACCATGCAGGCCTACTCACCAATCCTTACACTACCTTTGAAAGAGATGGGATGCGATATGGTTTTGCTGCTTTTGCTCCCAATACAGGTACTGTAAGCATTAATGATATTGCCAACGCGAAGAAGATTGTTGCACACCTTGACTCTATAAGTGATATAGTTATCATCAGCTTTCATGGAGGCGCTGAAGGCAGCAAATATCAACATGTAACGCGAAAGAATGAGTACTTCTATGGAGAGAACCGTGGCAATGTCTATTTATTTGCCCATCAGGTTATTGATGCCGGTGCTGATATTGTTTTTGGACATGGTCCGCACGTTACAAGGGCAGTCGAGGTTTACAAAAACAAGTTTATAGCATATAGCCTGGGCAATTTTTGCACCTACGCTCGATTTAATTTAAGAGGAGATAACGGACTGGCTCCTATCATTAAAGTTTTTACCGACAGCTATGGAAATTTTATAAAAGGTGAAATCACTCCAGTGATACAGATCGCTCCCGGAGGCCCCAGCATCGATCCTCAAAAGCGAGTCATCTCCCGTTTGCAACAACTTACCGAAAAAGATTTCCCTGAAGTAAAAATAAAAATTGACGATAGCGGTATAATTACTTATATTCAAGACTGAATTATCCATGCCTTATAAAGAGAAGACCATAGAGAAGAAGTACTACGCCATTGGAGAAGTGGCAGCTATGTTCAACGTGGCAACTTCATTAATTCGGTTCTGGGAAACCGAATTTGACATTATCAAACCAAAAAAAAACCGCAAAGGTAATCGTCAGTTCACCAAAGAAGACATTGACAATGTAAGGCTTATCTACCATCTTGTAAAGGAAAGAGGTTTCACCCTGCAAGGAGCAAAGGACATGCTCAAGAATGACTCCAATGCAGTAAAAGATAAGATGGATATGATTGACTCTTTAACCAGGGTTAAGGAATTTCTCCAAGAATTGAGACAGCAGATCCCTTAAGCAAATCACAATATGGATCAGAATCGGCTGGCTCAACTGGCACTACATTTCATTCCAGGAATTGGGAATTTCACGGTCAAACAACTCATTAGCTATTCTGGTTCTGCCGAAAATGTATTTAACCTGCCCAAGGCTAAACTGCTAAAAATACCAGGTATTGGTCCAGCTACGGCAAAATCAATACTGGAACATCGCCCTTTCGCCAAAGCGGAAGAAGAACTAGTCAAGGCAGAAAAGGAAAATACGAGGTTACTTCTCTATTCAGACAAAGACTTCCCTCAAAGGTTGAAACACATTAACAATGCTCCTTCCCTACTATACTACAAAGGTAACGCTGACCTAAACGCAGAAAAGATAGTTGCTATTGTAGGAACAAGAAATGCTACTCAATATGGACGAGATTTCACGGCAGAATTCATCGCAGGACTTAAATCTCACAACACTCTAATTGTAAGCGGATTAGCATATGGCATTGATATTCAAGCTCATAAATGCTCTATAAAATCCGGACTGCCGACGGTAGGTGTAATGGCAAGTGGAATTGACATTATCTATCCGGCATTGCATAGAGAAACTGCGCAGCAAATGACCGGGTATGGCGGTATACTTTCCGAACATAGTTTCGGGAGCAAACCGGATGCTCCTAAATTCCCTGCGAGAAACAGAATCATTGCTGGTATGGCGGACGCTATCGTAGTGGTAGAGGCTGCTAAAAAGGGAGGTGCCTTGATTACGGCAGAAATTGCCAATAGTTATAGCAAAGATGTATTTGCTGTTCCAGGGGACTTAAAAAGCTCTTTTTCAGAGGGGTGTAACAACCTGATTAAAACAAATAAGGCACATCTATTAACGAGCGTAAGTGATCTGGAATATATCATGAACTGGGCTCCTTTGGAAGAAGGAAAGAAAAAACCAGAGCCACAAATCGACATTTCATCCCTGGATGATGATGAAGCTTTGGTCTTTTCAGAACTAAAAAAACATGACACTGCTGTTGCCATAGATAACCTTAGCTGGCAAACCCAGCTTCCTGTAAGTAGATTAGCTTCAGTTTTACTGAACCTCGAATTCAAAGGGTTCGTTAACTCCTTACCGGGAAAAAGCTATAAGCTTGCCAACAGTAAATGAGAGATAATTACTATCACATTTTAGGACTGGACAATTTTGCCTCTCAGAGTGAAATAAAAAGTGCCTATCGGAGGTTAGCAAAGAAGTATCACCCAGATAAAAATTCCGGTGACCCTGATAGTGAGGAGAAGTTCAAAAGAGTCAATAAGGCGTACAAGGTCTTGACAAACCCTGCCAAAAAGCCTAGCTATGATCAACTTTTGAAGCAGCAGATAGCGGCTCCAAATTCGCCTAATTATGCTCCCCGACAATCGCACTATACCACTGAAAAGCGCAAGTATACTCCAACAGCATGGATGCTGGCCCGAGTCTTTATAATTGCTTTTATCATGGCAATTATACTCATCCCCATAGGGCTTATCTATAAATCTTCAATAACTTCTTATGAAAGAGGTATGGAGGCTTTGCAAAAACAGGAATACTACCAGTCCCTAAACCATTTTGACCGTGCAATTACCACTTTCGGAGGTCGGGCAGTAGAAGCTGGAATTGAAGGAGGTAAGATATGCATCTACAACCTTCATAACTATGAGCAAGGATTATATTTTGTAAACCGTGGGTTGGAGCATGCTGAAAGGCAATCGCAGTTTGCCGAGCTATATTACCTGAAAGCACTTTCTTATAAAGGTCTCAGCAATTATGAAGAATCGATGAAAGCATTGAGTATGGCTGATTCTCTTCAATATACTACAGATAGTCTGGAGCTTCAGCTTGGCCTTTTGCATGCATTTGGCCTACACGAATTTAATAAAGGTGAGAAGAACTTTAACTACCTTATTGAACACAATATCCATTTGCAAACAGCTCTATTTGGTAAGGCATGGTGCCTTCA
Organism: Fulvivirga marina; assembly: GCF_016775155.1. Classification (GTDB taxonomy): domain Bacteria; phylum Bacteroidota; class Bacteroidia; order Cytophagales; family Cyclobacteriaceae; genus Fulvivirga; species Fulvivirga marina. Next base: position 289,331 of record NZ_JAEUGD010000066.1, read on the forward strand.
AAATCAGGAACGGTATAGAGAGGCTGCCATTACTTACTCAAAAGTTATAGAAATGGATCCAAGTCACGCTATTTCCTACTATTACAGGGGTTTGAATGAGATAAGCTATTATGACAGCTCAGCTGCCTGCCAAGACTTTGCTAACGCGATGGAGTTGGGATATTATAAAGCAGAAACTTTATTTAAATACCACTGTGAGTAGTATTCTCGTTGATTCTTTTTATTTCAAACTCCTAACTCAAGTGCCTTATTCTTAACTTTCCATTTATTACAATGCGAAACACCAGACTCGGTATACAAAAAAGACTCCGCCGAAGCAGAGTCCTTTTACCATGAAAAACCCCGATTAGTTATCTTTATTATCATTATCAGTAGAATACATCCGCTGATTACATTGTTCCCTTATAATATCATATGCTTTTAAATCACCCAGTTCTCCTGCCTTACTTAGGTCAAGACATCCTTTCTGCAACTGACCAAACTCCAACCTGAGTACTCCACGCAGATAATAGGCGTCCACATTCTTTGGGTTGAGTTCCAATATTTTAGAACAGTCATTTATAGCGTCCTGATAGGCTTCCAGTTGTTGCTTTGCCTGCCCTCGTCTGTAATAGGCGTCCAGATTATTCGCATCCATCTCAATAGTAGAAGAGTAATCCTCAATCGCTCCGTAATAGTCTTGCAATCTGTATTTGATATTACCTCTGGCAAAATAAGCTTCTGCGTATTTATTATTCTTTTCGATAGCCGTATTGAAGTCTTTCATTGCTCCATGGATATCTTCAAATGCTTCTTTTATTTTTCCTCGCATATAGTAAGCCTGAGCATAGTTAGGATCAATTTCAATAGCTTTATTGTAATTGATTACAGCCTGCATATATTCACGCTGTTCATAAAGCTTCTTTCCTTTGTCCGTAAATTCTGCAGCTGTTTGTCCGTACGAGGTAATTGAAAGAATCAGACCAACGGCCACAATAATATATTTTTTCATTTTCAATTTTAATTGGTTTTTCAGGGTAACAAATTCCTAACAAAAAGAATGCTAAAAACTTAAAATAAATTTAAATCAATGAAACTGGGTAAAAATAGCAGGTGCAGCACCCACCGCCTCTAAGAAGAGTTTTTGATTTAGTCCTAAATCGGGATTTTTTGTCTCTAAATAGGACACAATTTTCTCCGTGGCAATATTTCCTACTAAATCATCTTTAGCCATGGGACATCCACCATACCCATTGATAGCCCCATCAAAACGGCGACATCCAGCCATATAAGCAGCATCTATCTTTTCCTGGGCAGTATTAGGGTTGGAATGTAAATGCGCTCCGAATTCAATATTAGGGTACCCCTTAATAAGGTTTTTATACAAATAAGTAATGTTTTCCCGATTTGAGACACCGATCGTATCTGCTAAAGAAACTATACCTATTCCCATGGAAGACAATATATCCGTGAACTTACCCACTATTTCAACATCGTATGGATCGCCATATGGATTACCAAACCCCATAGAAATGTATGATACCAGCCGCTTATTATGTTTTATACAGATCTCTTGTATTTCGTTGAGGGTATTGAGTGCCTCCGCAATCGACTTATTTGTATTTCTTTTCTGGAAAGTTTCAGATATGGAGAAAGGGAAACCCAGATAAGTAATAGCATCATATTGAGCCGCATCATGAGCCCCTCTGGTATTAGCTACAATGGCTAGCAATTTGGACTTGCTGTCTCTCAAATCAAGCCCAGCCAGTACCTCAGCCGTATCCTTCATTTGAGGAATAGCTTTTGGAGAAACAAAACTTCCGAAATCGATGGTATCAAACCCAACTTTCAAAAGTTTATTTATATATTCAACCTTTAATTCAGTAGGTATAAATTCTTTGATACCTTGCATAGCATCTCTGGGGCACTCTATTATTTTCATATCTGTTTTTAAGTAGGTATGCAAATGTATTAGTTAGGCCTATAAAAGACAAAAACATACCATTGAACGATCAAATTGTTTATTTATCCTTCACAATAAAAAAAATTATAGTTTTAATTTTTAGATTGACTATCCAAAACTTGCTAAAACATTAATTAACATGCCATTAACAGCTTTAACTGGTTCACTGGGGGTGAAACGAGCCGCTCATTTATTGCGCAGAGCCACCTTTGGAGCATCAAAGCAGCAAATCGATGATTTTGCCAACCTAACCGCAGCGCAAGCCGTAGCTCAACTTTTTGCTACCAATCTACCTGATCCCACACTACCTCTTGATCCTGCCACTGGGCAGGAATGGGTTGAAAGTGGAGTGGTAGAAGGCGTAAATAGCGGTGACGATGAATTAAGGAACTACTTCAAGGCCTGGTTCATTGGTCAGATGATGAGCACCGACATTGCTGCCAACCAAGAGCTAGCTTATGCTCTGAGAGAAAAAATCACCTTATTCCTACATACTCATTTTACAACCATGGAGGAAAAAGTTGATGACAGCCGCGCATTGTACTTTCAAAATGCCTTATTTAGGCTATTTGCTTTTGATAAGGATGATGAAAATGTTGTAATAGTTGATGAGGACACTGGAAGCTCTCAAAATGAAATTGCACCGAGAAACTTTAAAGAACTCACCAAGAAAGTATGCATAGACAACGCTATGCTCATATTTCTTGATGGACGCCAGAACGTTAAGGGAAGTGTGAATGAAAACTATGCCCGGGAAATGTTCGAACTTTACACTATTGGTAGAGGGCTTGAAGCTCGTGTAAACGGTATGACCCCTCCAGGGCCTGGAGACTATTTCACATTTACGGAACAAGATGTCCAATCTGCTGCAAAAGTACTCTCCGGATTTGATCGTGACGAAACTTATGAAACCATTGATCAATATACGGGTATTCCCAGAGGGCGAATCAAAGGAAATATTATTGCAACCCAACATGCAGGGGGAGTAAAGCAATTCAGTGATTACTTTAACGGGTATAATGGCGGCAAAGTGAGCCCTGACCCAACACTTTTACAAGGGGGACCAACTGAAGACAGTGCAATTGATGAAATCAGCCAGCTGATAGATATGATCTATTCAAGGGAGGAAACAGCACGTCAAATTTGCCGTAAACTGTATCGTTTTTTCGTTTACTATGATATAGATGAAAATCTCGATGATGATGTCATCGCCCAAATGGCGACCACTTTCACTGCCAATAACTTTAAAATCCAACCTGTATTGGAAGAACTCTTCCAAAGCGAACATTTCTATGATAATGTGGCTGGAGTAGACGACGATAAATTTGGCGGTATCATTAAATCGCCCCTTGACCTTATTCTAGGCACCTTAAAATTCCTGGAGATTAAGCTCCCGTCATACCAAAGCGATCTTGAGAATTTCTACATGATGGCCAATAGCCTAATGGATTTGATGAACCGCCAGGGAATGACATTTTATGAACCTTATGAGGTAGCAGGCTATGTGGCTTACCACCAATACCCTGTTTATAACAGAAACTGGATATCCACAAATTATCTCACTCAACGTTATGATTACATACGTCAGTTGATGAACCAAAATGAGGGTTTGCCGGCCTTTGACTTATTGGAATATGTAAAACTAAACTTCAATGCCCAGGCTACGGACGCAAAGCAATTTATTACAACACTTGCCCCCTATATTTTCCCGTTTGCTGAAAATCTTGATTATGAAGTAGACGGTGGCGACCTAACCAAGGAACGCATCAGGTACTTTTTACAGGTATTTATCCAGTTCGATGATTACCAGGATACAGCAGCTGTTAATCAGGCCAATTCGGACTGGGGTAGTTTGTATGCCGATCCTTCTAAATACCTGGAAGCCGGGGAATACTTAAGAAGGCTTTTTAACGCAATGATGCAGTCTCCTGAATACCAACTATTTTAAACCATGAAAAGAAGAAAATTCCTTAAACAGCTACCCATGTTAGCGGGTGCTTCGCTGGCATTGAATAATATACCTATCCGTGTCATGGGTGAGTCAAGTCATTTCCTCAGGTTGGCAGACCAAAGTAACAGCGATCGTGTTATGGTCATTATTCAGCTTCATGGAGGAAATGACGGCTTAAATGCTGTCATTCCGATAGAGCAATATGACCTGTATTATAGCAGGAGAGCTAACATTGCAATTCCAGCTAAAAACAGTGTAAGAAGATACATTCCTCTAGACTCTACCCTACCGTCAGCCGATCAAGTAGGCCTTCACCCCGATATGATTGGGGCTAAAGACCTATATGACCGAGGTCGGATGGCCATAGTTCAAGGTGTCTCATATCCTAACAACAATGGCTCTCATTTCAGGGGGCGCGATATATGGCACATGGGAGGTGGATTTGATGATTATTATTCATCAGGTTGGGTAGGTAGATTTCTTCAGAACAATTATTTACCCAAAGTTTACCCTAATGATTTTCCCAATGCGGAAATGCCTGACCCCTTGGCTATAGAAGTTGGAAGTGATGTTTCTCTAATGTTTCATCAGCATGGCAACATTCCCACTTCTATTTCTATCCCGGGAGGCCCTCAGGGGTTCGCCGATTTGGTAGAAAGCCTTGAAGGTTTTGATGATAAGCTTATTGACCCACGAGGCAAACCACCTGTTGGTTTAGACAACTCTCCTTATGGTAAAGAGCTAAACTGGATACTTGGTTTAGAGGATAAGTCTGAAGATTACGCAGCCAGGCTCCTGGAAGTTTGGAACAACGCCAGTGAAACCTCAGTCACCTACCCTGAAATATATCCTTTCAATGCCCCTTCTGGTAGCCTTACGAACCGATTAACCCCACAACTACAAGTAGTGGCTAGGCTAATTGCAGGGGGTGCAAAAACAAAAGTTTACCTAGTAAGAATTGGAGGTTTTGATACCCATGCAGGCCAGGTTGAAAGCTATGACCCAACAATGGGTTTACACGCTGCTTTAATGTATCATATATCTTCTGCCATGAATGCTTTTCAAGCTGATCTTCGTTCGAGGGGTATTGAGGACCGCGTATTATCAATGACAACTTCAGAATTCGGACGAAGGATAGACTCTAATGGTAGCTTTGGTACCGACCATGGTAAAGGTGGCCCAATGTTTATTTTTGGTAAATATGCTAAGCCTGGCGTATTAGGCACGAACCATGACTTGTCAACCGCCAATGGGAATATTGACATGCAACATGACTACAGGCAAGTTTATGCTACCATCCTAAAAGACTGGATGAAGGTAGATGAGGATGTTGTCAATAATGATATATTCTTTGGTAACTTTATTGATGGTCCTAAAGAAGATGGCTCAGGAAACTATGAACCATTGCAATTAATTTCAGATGAGGTAACAGGTACTGAGGGTTTCTTTAAAGATCGGTTCAGGCTTAACAATGCCTATCCTAACCCAGCATCAGGGGTAACAAATATTTCTTTCTACATCAATGCTGAAAACCAGGTAAACATTAAACTAATTGACCAAAAAGGCCAACTGGTGAAATGGCTGATGCAAGAAAGAAAAGGTCCAGGGGAGCATTCATTTAAAGCTAATCTTGCCGGAATCAAGCCCGGAGTTTATTTCTACCAAATAGAATCGGGTATATTAAAGGACACTAAAAAACTGATTATAAGAGAGTAAAGAATCAATGAAAAACCTAACCATTCTTCTTTTGAGCGCAGTGCTACTCCTAGGGCATCATGCTACAGAGGCTCAAAACAAGAGAAAGAGGGATAAAATGTATCCCGCATACAGCACTTCAAGACCAAAAAAGGATGATCGCTTTTTGCAAACCCAATGGTGGCTGGGTTTTAGAGCGGGAGCAAACCTTACTGAGGCTAATCCGATAAGACGATTTTCTGGCTTTAGTCCAATCAATTATGACAAGGAGTTGAATGAGAAAACCTATAGCGGCTATGAGTTGCCAGGGGGGCATGCTGGTATTGAAATTACTTTCTACCACAGAGGTTTTTCCTTTAGCCTACAACCTAACTATAGAAGACAACGGTTCTCCTACTATAATGAGTTCACTTGGGAAGATGTCGAAAATCCCGACAATCGCCTGGACTTAAAATACGATCAGGACCACCAACTCGATTACATCGAGATCCCTTTCTTCATTAAATATGACCTTACAAGAGGGAATCTAAGACCATTTATCCAAATTGGTGGTTACTACGCCACACTGGCAAATGCCAATAAGGCAGTAGAAATAACAGGAACCGATTATGCATCAGGAAATGCAGGCCCCTTCAATACCGAAAATTTAGTTATTGGAGCCAAAGACTTATTTATTAAAAGTTCTTTTGGTGTAGCCGGAGGCGTAGGTGCCAGTTATGACTTCTGGAATATGCGAATCGTACTGGATGCTACTTATCGTTATGGCATGAATAATATCACAAATGCCAAAAACAGGTACTCGAAAAACGAATTAGCTGGTATTGGAGATGCTCTTGATGATGTTGAAATGCGCAATATATCATTCAGTATTGGCTTTTTATTCCCATTGAGGTTTATCAACAAACAGTTTGATGCAAATTAACATTCACCAACCATGAAAAGTAAATTTAATGAATATATAGCCCTCCTGTTAATCATGTTGGGCCTGCTATCAGCCTGTGATACTGCTGACAATGAAATTGCACCGGATGCTTCATTTTTCAGGATCTATGATAATGATCAATTTCAGGCCTCATTTATTCCCATTGATGTAAAACAGACCGGAGATGGTGGCTATCTTATTTTAGGAGCCACCCGGTTAAACGATTCTGATTTCTCCGGAGTATACTTGCTAAAAGCTGATGAAAATGGGCAATTCGTTTCCGAACAAAACCTTTCTTCACAGTTCGTTCACCCTGTTAATAGTCTTATAGAACTAGAAGACAAATTCTACTTTGTGGCAATGGAAGCTACCAGTCTCAGGGCACACTTATTTACATTAAACAGTGCTGGTCAACTTACAGACACTGCTGCCATTGGTGGCAATGTATATTACCCGTTATATGCTGCTGCAGATGAAAATAGTATTATACTGCATAGCTATAATAATGGAGAAAAAAGATCAGCACTATCCTTGGTAAGTACTTTGGGACAGGTTATAAATCAGGTAGATTTTAGTATTGGAGCCGGAGATGAGGTAGAAGCACCCATCATGGAACATTTCACAAGAACAGGCCGACAACTCCCCTTCTCTGCCGGAAAAATGGACAATGGTCTTTATTATTTTAACGGTTTCTACAATTACACGATGTCGTTGGTTTTCACTAACTTTTCTAGTGAAGACCCCAACGGGGTAACGCAGGGCCAGCATGACAACGGGGGAATTAGTGCCATTTCACATATAGCTGGAAATAGCTTTGCCATTGCCAGGTTCAATTATGGAGATAATTATATTCTTCCAAAAGTAGACCTTAATGTTACAGGTACATCCTCCTCTTTTGACCTTGCCGGCAACTCATTTCCTGAATTGGTTCCTGATGCCCCAATAATGGTCAAGAAAATGACTATTGATGGTAAGAATGTATCAATCTTTGGAAGTCACACTAAAGCAGGTAAAATTATTTTAATGGCATATAGCACAAGTTCCGGGGAATTATTGGGTACAAAACATTTGGGTTTTGCCAATCCCTTTGAAATCGCCGGATTCAATATAACCGAAGACAACGGCCTTGTGGTTGCCGGAGCTACTTCAGTCGCAGACAGATTTACCCGTATCTGCCTATTCAAGTTAACAGAAGATGAGCTTTCAGAGCTGGTGAACTGATTCTGGAAGGCTCCGACAAGTGATTGACCAGTCGGAGCCTTCCAAAAACTACCATTTCTTTATTTCTATATTTTTATGAAAGCCAGTCCTTAACTCATTAAAGGGCAGGAAAACACTTAATATTTTTTCTTCAAATGAAGCTGAAATATTCCTAAAATCAATTTCTGGTGATAGTGGACAGGTCGCCGCGACATGAGGTACCATGATGACAGAGTTATTGCGCCCTTTAAACTCAAGGTTATGATAAACCATTAAATTCTTCTCAACAATCTCCACCTTAATTTTTTCAATATCTACCCCTGGAATACGGGCCTTTAGCAAATAGTGATCGGATTTTTTCTCCAACTCCACCTGAGGTTCGCTGATGCCTCCATTGAGCGTATTTACAATATCAGCTGTATGTAGCACCCTTCTCACCCATTTCTTATCTTTATCGTACTTCATAAAATCTCCTTTCGTTTGGTGTTATAACAACAACCATCATACCATGGTCTATACGGAAGCTTAAACAGACAAAATGACGGAAGAAAATAACAAAGACAGACAAAATGACAGGAATAAGTTCTATGCAAAAAAGAAACCGGATGCACTTACGCACACCCGGTTATAAATGAAACACCTGACGGTGTCTCCCCTTTTAGAACAATTCCTTCGCTATATTTAATACTGAATTTGATTTTCCCATAGAATAATAATGCAATACAGGGACACCAAATTTCACAAGTTCTTTTGATTGCTTAATAGTCCACTCAATACCCACCTGACGCACTTGTTTATCATCTTTACATTTATCTACTGCGTCGGCCAACTCCTCAGGTAAGTCAATATAAAAAATTCTAGGCAAAACATTAAGTTGCCTTTTAGTTGTAAGTGGCTTTAAGCCTGGAATTATAGGCACATTAATACCCATTTCTCTACATTTAGCTACAAAGTCAAAGTACTTTTTATTGTCAAAAAACATTTGAGTAACTATGTAGTCAGCACCCATATCTACCTTCATCTTAAGGTATTTCATGTCTGTCTTCAGATTAGGAGCTGCAAAATGCTTTTCAGGGTATCCAGCTACTCCTATACAAAAATCAGTGGGGTTAGCATTCAAAAGGTCTTCATCAAGATACTTCCCTTTATTCATATTTACTACTTGTTCAAGCAGTTCAGACGCATACTTATGACCTCCTGGTTCAGCTATAAATACTGACTCTGACTTTATAGCATCACCCTGAAGTAGCAGCACATTATCTATCCCCAAAAAATTCAGGTCTATGAGTGCATTTTCCGTTTCTTCCTTGTTAAAACCTCCACATATAATATGAGGTACGGTATCTACATTGTACTTATTCTTAATAGCTGCACACATTCCTACTGTTCCCGGACGCTTCCTAATAGATTTTTTCTCCAGCAGGCCGTTTTCTCTTTTCTTATAAACAAACTCCTCTCTATGATAAGTAACGTCTATAAAAGGCGGGTTAAACTCCATAAGGGGATCAATATGATTATAAAGGTTATCAATATTCTCCCCTTTTAACGGAGGCAGTATTTCGAATGAAAAAAGTGTTTTTTTCGACTTTGAAAGATGTTCTGTTATCTTCATATTTTGCTCTTGGATTTCCGTAAATACGGAAAACATATTTTTAAAACATATTAATAGGCAAGGCTTGGCCCCAGCCATTTTTCAATTTGCTCGACAGACATGCCCTTCCTTTGTGCGTAATCCTCTATCTGATCCTTTTCAACCTTACCCAGACCAAAGTATTTCGATTCAGGGTGAGAAAAATAGAAACCACTCACCGCAGCTGCAGGATACATGGCATATGAATCAGTGAGAGATATTGCAGTATTTTTTTCTACTTCAAGTAGGTTAAAAAGCAATGGTTTTTCTGTATGGTCAGGACATGCAGGGTATCCGGGTGCTGGTCTGATACCGGCATATTTTTCTTTTATAAGCTCTTCATTTGAAAAGCTTTCACTTGGATCATACCCCCAAAAATCTGTTCTGATCTTTGCATGCATAAGCTCCGCAAAAGCTTCTGCAAGTCTATCAGCGATAGCCTTAACCATGATCTCATTATAATCGTCATGTGCCTTTTTATATTTTTCAATAAGTGGCTCAATCCCAATACCTGTCGTCACAGCAAAGCCACCAATATAATCCGTAATACCGGTTTCTTCAGGAGCAACAAAATCCGCAAGGCATAGGTTAGAGATCCCCTTACCCTTTTTGCCCTGTTGCCTCAGAAAGTGAAACGTTTCCAAATGTTCACCATGATCAAAAACTTTCACATCATCTCCAACCCTCTTGGCTTCATAAAGTCCAATTACTCCATTGGCATGCAACAAACTGCCTTCTATTATTTCATCCAGCATCCTGTTCGCATCATCATATAGTTTTTTAGCCTCCTTACCGATCACTTTGTCATCAAATATCTTAGGAAACTTCCCCTTCAGCATCCATGTCTGGAAAAATGGGGTCCAGTCTATATATTTTCTAATCTCCTCAAGTGGGTAATCATTAAACACTTTGTTGCCCAATACTTTAGGCTTAACGGGCCTGTAAGTAGACCAGTCCAAAGCCACCTGATTTTGACGAGCCTCAGATAAACTCACATACGATTTATCGGCTTTTCGGGTGGCATGACCTTCTCTCACCTCCTTATACTCTTGTTTGATCTTTTGATGAAAGGCTTCTCGCGTATTATTGCTGATCAATTCACCAACTACAGGCACACTTCGGGAAGCATCTAAAACATGTACCACGGCACCGCTATAGTTTTCATCTATTTTCACGGCTGTATGAACCCTCGATGTAGTAGCCCCACCAATAAGTAATGGAAACTTTAAATTCTGCTTTTCCATTTCTTTAGCCACATGTACCATTTCATCTAGTGAAGGAGTGATCAATCCACTTAGACCTATGGCTGCAACATTTTCCTTAACAGCTGTTTCCAGAATCTTCTCAGCAGGAACCATGACTCCCAAGTCAACAATCTGATAGTTGTTACACGCTAATACCACTCCTACTATGTTCTTTCCAATGTCATGCACATCTCCCTTGACCGTTGCCAGTAGTATCTTCGACGCCGATTCTGTAGACTTATTTTTTCGTTTTTCTTCCTCCATAAAAGGTTCCAAGTAAGCCACGGCCTTTTTCATGACACGAGCGCTTTTCACCACCTGAGGGAGAAACATTTTACCTGAACCAAACAGATCTCCCACGATATTCATACCGTCCATCAATGGCCCTTCTATCACGTGCAGGGGCTGACCATACTTTACCCTGGCTTCTTCCGTATCAGTATCTATAAACTCGATAATTCCCTTTACCAGGGCGTGGGATATCCTTTCCTCAACCGAACCCTTTCTCCAGGCATTATCGCGTTGCTTCTTTTTAGCCCCACCCTTAACCTTTTCAGCAAATTCCAGTAATCTCTCGGTAGCGTCATCTCGTCTATCAAGCAATACGTCTTCCACATGCTCCAACAAGTCTTTCGGAATTTCATCATATACTTCAAGCATAGTAGGGTTCACAATACCCATGTCCATCCCCTTTTTAATAGCGTGATAAAGAAATGCCGAATGCATTGCTTCTCGCACTGCATTATTACCTCTGAAAGAAAAGGAAACATTACTAACTCCTCCGCTTACATGTACGCCCGGCAAGTTCTCTCTGATCCATTGAGTCGCATTAAAAAAGTCCAGCGCATTTTTCCTGTGTTCTTCCATACCTGTAGCAACTGGAAATATATTAGGATCAAAAATGATATCCTGAGGAGGGAAATTTACCTTATTAACAAGGATGTCGTATGAACGCTTACAGATATCAATTCTGCGCTGATAATTATCAGCCTGACCGTCCTCATCGAAAGCCATTACAACTACGGCAGCTCCATACTGCTTTATTTTTTTAGCCTGTCTGACAAATTCGTCTTCTCCCCCTTTCAAGCTGATGGAGTTAACAATGCCTTTACCCTGAATACATTTAAGTCCTGCCTCGATAATGTGCCATTTCGAGGAGTCAATCATAATCGGTATCTTGGATATTTCAGGCTCCGAAGCTATAAGGTTAAGAAATTTTGTCATAGCCTCTTCACCATCAAGCATTCCCTCATCCATATTAACATCCAGAACCTGAGCACCACCTTCAACCTGGTCACGCGCTACCTCCAGAGCTTCTTCATACTTATCTTCCTGTATCAGTCTAAGAAACTTCCTGGAACCTGTCACATTGGTCCTCTCCCCTATGTTAATAAAATTGGCATCTGGCGTTACTATTAAAGGTTCTAACCCGCTTAATCTCAAGTAAGGTATATTCTTTCCGTTGATGTTCATTAATTAGAAAACGTTATAAACAAAAAAAGCTCTTCCGACAAATCGGAAGAGCTTCTATATTTTTGTGTTTCGATAGCTTTACCAACTTATCTGCCCTCACATTATGTGAAGATGGATTTAGCACCTTTTTCCCAATAATCAGGAACGGTTGCTAAGGCTTCGCCGGGCCATTTCCCTCAGCCTTTCTTGATAAGAATACTTTAAAAGAACAATCTTTGTACAAAAGTAGAATATTTTTTTTAACAACAAATTTAAATGACCATTTTAGTGCGTAAAAATATTAAGTGTTATGAATAGTAATAGTAATACCGAAATAATTCGGAAGTTTTATGATGCCTTCAAGATGGGGGACGCGGAGACAATGGCGGCATGTTACCATCCCGATGTTCAATTTGAAGACCCTGTTTTCAGGAAATTAAATGGTGATGAAGCTGGGGATATGTGGAGGATGTTGCTCTCCCGAGCCGAAGATCTTCATATCGAATATTTTGATGCTGCTGCCAATAATGATGAGGGAACCGTGCGATGGAATGCTACATATACTTTTTCCAAAACCGGAAGAAAAGTGAACAACAAGGTTAAAGCATGCTTCAGGTTTAAAGATGGACAGATCATAGAGCATAAAGATAGCTTCAACTTCTGGAAATGGAGCGGCATGGCACTGGGCCCTGTTGGTTTTTTTCTGGGCTTCACTCCTTTTCTCAGAAACAAAGTATCTGCCCAGACATTAAAGCTACTAAGGTCTTTCAGAGAAAAACGAGAATAGAGACATCCTCCTAATCATTATCTCAGCTATCACCCAATAGCTATTTTTTTTATTTCAAACTTTCCTATATTAGCAGCGGCCGCATTACTATGCAGCTGTTCCGCACGAGGTTCTACAACTCCGTTATCGTATCATGAAAGCTTGCCTAAAAATTATTACAACACAAATTTTAAGAAATGCGAATCTGGAAAAAACTTACCCATGGTGAAATTCAGGCGAGGGTATTTGGTGCTCTCAAACAAAATATAAACTACTATGATGCCAATATACTAGGCATACCAGCTTCTCACCTTGACAATAAGGTCTTCTATCTGGATGCTCCTTTTTTGGATAATGCCCCTTACCTGTCAACGCTTATACATAACCCTAATCATATTGGTTGCCATACATTAGGCAAATCTGAAAGCTTTTTTAAAGGCACTCAGGAAATAGAAAAAGAGCTGATCAGGATATGTTCAGAAGAAATACTCAAAGGTACTTCCGATGATTTTGACGGATACGTAGCTTCAGGAGGAACAGAGGCTAATATGCAGGCCATCTGGATATATAGAAATTATTTTAAGAGAGAATTAGGAGCTAAACAGGAAGAGATTAGCATTCTCTGTTCTGAAGATAGCCATTACTCAACCAGTAAAGCTGCCAATGTACTCAATATAAACATTGCTTACACTACGGTAGACGAAAACAACCGTACTTTGAGTAAGCAAGCCGTTCTGCAGACTATTAAAGCTCAACAGGAAAAAGGTTATAAATATTTTATTGTTATCGCTAACATGATGACAACCATGTTTGGGTCCGTTGATGATGTAGAGTTATATACATCATCACTTGATGAACTGGGGTGTAAATATAAGCTACATATAGACGGCGCATATGGTGGGTTTTTCTTTCCTTTTTCAACAGACATTCACCTACTCAATTTTTCCAACCCAAAGGTTGATTCCATAACACTGGATGCTCATAAGATGCTGCAAGCTCCGTACGGAACGGGTATTTTTCTATGTAGAAAGGGGCTTATCTCATATGCCAACACCAAAGAGGCCAGCTACGTAGAAGGTGAAGACTTCACATTGATAGGAAGCCGTAGTGGTGCCAATGCCATTGCCGTGTGGATGATATTGATGACTTACGGACCTTACGGCTGGAAGGAAAAAATCCTGGTATTACTCAATCGAGCAGACTGGCTGTGCAATAGACTTAATGAAAAGAACATTACTCATTACCGTCAACGAGGATCTAATATTGTAACCATTAAAAGCAGCGACATTAAGGCTGGGATTGCAAAAAAATACGGTTTGGTTCCAGACAACCACAAGAACCCTAAATGGTTTAAAGTAGTGATTATGGAGCATGTTACCATTGAAAAACTTGAACCTCTTGTAAGCGAGTTATAATCTGTTTATCAAAAGACTATGGGAATAGCTTGTTAAGGTTGCCGAAAATATTTGTAATATCACAAATATTTTCGGCAACCAACTTCAAACCAAAATGCAAATAATTGACCTATCCAAAACAATTGAATACAACCCCAATGATCCATGGTTCATGCGAATTAAAATCAAGCATAAACCTCACGGCAAGGCTCATTGGTTAATACGTTTGTTCATAGGCCTTCCTAAAAAGTTATTTCCTGATAAATTCACCGGCTGGGCAGACGATACCATAAAAAGTATGGGTGTGCACTCATCTACACATATTGATGCGCCCTGGCATTACAGTCCAACCTGCAATGGTGAACGAGCAAAAACCATTGATGAAGTTCCTTTAGACTGGTGTTATGGCCCTGGAGTAGTGATTAATATGACTCATAAGGCAGATTATGACCCTATCACTGCTGAGGATGTTCGCAAACAGGTGGAGAAGGATAACCTTAAAATCAATCAGGGAACCATTGCCCTTATTCGTACCGACAGAGATCAGTATATGGGCACCAAAGAATTTCCTGAACGAGGTACAGGAATGAGTGCTGAAGCTACTGAGTGGCTAATTAACAAAGGGGTAAAGGTAATGGGTATTGACCAGTGGGGATGGGATCTGCCTCTCAAGTATATGGCAAAAAAAGCCAAAGAAGAAAATAACGCCAAGCTATTTTGGGAAGGGCATCTTGTAGGACAACACAAGGAGTACTGTCATATGGAGCAACTAACCAACCTTAAAGCACTGCCTCCCCAGGGTTTCAAAGTAGCAGTCTTTCCTTTGAAGATCAAAGGTGCATCTGCCGCTCCTGCCAGGGTAGTAGCTATGATTGATTAGCTAATGAGTGCCGCATTATGTTTTGGTCATAGCTTCACTCCTATGATCAAAACATCATCGGTTTGTTCATTTTTACCACGCCATTCGGTGAAAGTTTGCTCAACTATCGCCTTTTGCTCATATGTTCTTTTATTACAATTGTTAAGCAGGAGCTTCCGAAAGCGTTTACTCATAAATCTTTTAAATTCTTCACCTCCATACTGGTCTCTATACCCATCAGTAAACATATAGAAACCTGTAATTGTAGAAAGGTCGAATTTATGGTTTCGAAACCTAAGGTCAGGTCGCCCGAGAATACCCCCTATTGAAACCCTGTCTGCCTCAATTTTTCTCATCTCTCCATTTTCTATCAATAGTAATGGATGCTTAGCACCTGCATACGAGAGCACCTGCTGCTCTCTATCAATAACGCATATAGAAATATCCATACCATCATTGTTATCTGTTTGTTGCTGCTTTAAGGCATATACGATGCGTTGCTGTAAGTAATCGAGGATTTTTGCCGGTTCAAAAATAAAATTGAGTTCTATGGCCTCCAGTAACAGGTTATAACCTATCATACTCATAAACGCACCCGGAACACCATGACCGGTACAGTCCACCACAGCAATAAATATCCTTTCTCTTATTTTTGTGACGAAGTAAAAATCTCCACTTACCATGTCCCTTGGTTTGAAGAAAAGGAAATGGTCTGGCATAATATCCTCCATCTCCTCTTTTAATGGAAGTATAGCCTGTTGTATTGTTCGAGCATACTTGGTTTGCTCATTGATTAATCGTACAGATTCCTTCAAATCATTATGCAATTGTAGCAACTGGGAATGTTGGTTCGTGATCTGACTATTTTTTCTTTGGATGCTCTTTTGATATTTTTCATTTTCCCTTCTGAAAATAGAGGAGATCACGGCAAGGAGAATGATCGTAATCATAATATTGATCACATAAGCAACCTTTAATTGCTCTGTTCTATAAATTGGCTCATGATCAAAGTTGTACATCTCCACTGCTATAATGCACAGACCACCAAGAGCGATGAGCAGATAAACATATACTCTCTTATCAAAAAACAGTACCGCAAGTCCGGAGCAAGCAAATATGATCAGTTGAGAGCCTCTCTCACTACCCCAGTACAAAGTCAGCAAGCTGAGGTATAAAAAAGGGATCAAAAGGCAAAAAAGTCTGGCTAAATTGTATTTCTTCCACTTATTGAACAGTATAGGCATGGGAAAAACCAAAGCTCCAGCCAATTGAATCGGCCACTCTTCCGGTACTTGCATGATCAGACTTTTAACAATGATCAACATAAAGAGTAGCTCCCCAGTCAATAATATCCCATTGACGAGTCTAACTTTCCTGACCTCTTGTGGTGGTAAGCTTTCATCTACGCCAACATTTACCAGGTACTCCCTTATTGAAGCTATTTTATATATTAAACTCATTGTAAAATTAGGAACTGATCAAAGAACTGTTGCTCAACCAACGCTAGGGGAATTCGTAAGTGATTATATACCAGTCCAATCTCAATAATGTAACCGATTGCCTAAATTATGAAACCTTAAATAATTATCCATGATTACTGATCAACAAGAACCATTAAAATATCCTATTGTTATTTGAAAAGCCTTTCCTTTCTTTTTCTCCAATAAGAGTTGTGGTACTCGGGACACATGATCTATTTTACTCGTTTCCTACAACTTATTCTTTCAGGTCAGCAAATTCATTCTCAAGATTTGCATATTTTACTTAGCTCGAATTAGATTTACACCATGCAAATCAATCTTAATGATCCTGAGGATTTTACCATTGAAAACATAAAGACGCTCGTAGCATCGGAGGATGACACTGTAAACACACAATTCAGAGTGACCGAAGACGGGATACTGCTTCTTTCCAGAGTTACCGGCAACCGCAACCTGGATGGAATAAAATTTTGCCTGGAAACTAATGCACGCGGAAATGGCTATGTTGGAAAAACCGCAGCTCAGGATGACGTTTGGGTCCGTAGGGTTTATAAAGCGATTAAAGACAACTGGCCAGACCCTGTTGTTCCTTATATTGATAATTTTTAATTTACTAAACCGCTGTTGGAGAGATTCCAATGGTATTTACATAAGTAAATTTGATGTCGGTATCCATGCCGGGAGCTCTTTTTGTTATAGTTTAGCAAACACTTCTTTATCAGCTCACTGAGCTATCTAAGTTTTTTCTCTCACAGAGTAAATATGAATAAGTGTAACATAACCATAAATGGCCATACAGAGCCATTGTTACGGAGCATTATATTATAATACTGAAAATGCCAGGAGTATCAAGACCAGGGATACTAGTCGCTATCATTTTCCAACTCCTTTTTATGCTATTATCTTCTGCAGGTTACCATAGCTTGTCTTTATATTTTCAAAAGGATCTCCTATTATCTTATCCTGCTCCACAAAAAAGTGACCAAGCCCTGCTTTATCTTTATTAGCAAATATTTGACTGAAGTCGATCTCCCCTGTACCTACTGCAGCAAATTCACCAGTCTTATCCATATCCTTCACATGCCATAGTGGAAAACGGTCTTCATTTTCAATAAATAATTGTACCGGATCAATACCTGCCTTTCTAGTCCAGTACAGATCAAGCTCCATTTTCAAGAGATCCTTATCCGTTTCTGAAAGTAAAATATTGTAAGGCACCTGCCCTTGAAGTGTTTCGAATTCAAAAGCATGATTATGATAACACAGCTGAATCCCATTGCTTTTACACACCTCTCCACACTTATTAAGCAACTCTGCGGTTTCTTTATACGCATCCAGGGTTTCTCTTTCAAAATCAAACAGGTATGCACATACCATATACTTTTGCCCTACTTCTACGGCATCTTCGACTGCCTGCTCCCAGCCATTGATCAATGAACCTTGTTTTTCAGGAGCCTGCTTACCACTAAGATAATGTCCGCTAACGGCTTTTAAACCATGCTCATCCAAAAGCTTTCTAAACTCTTTAGCCGACAAACCATAGTACTGTCGTTCTCCATACCCTGCAGACTCTACTTCCTTATAACCAATAGACGCAACTCTGGCCAGTGTTCCACTTGGATCTTCACTCATCTGATCACGCAAGGTGTAAAGCTGAATGCCCGTGGACGGCATTGTCTGCCCAAGACATGAAGGCAAAAACATCAGGCCAACACCTGCCAATGTACTGTACTTTATGAAGCTTCTTCTGGTATGATTTTTCATTTTTGTTTGGTTTTAAGCCTCCTCTGCCTCTATTTGCAAAGAGGTATAGTTTTGATATATGATTACGCTATTGTTCTAACACATTCTTCGATGTCTTGCCTCCTGAACCTATGTACTGCCAGTAATGCATCTCTCATTATATATTATTATAGTTCCCGGATCTTTATGTTTCTAAACCACACTTTATCACCGTGATCCTGAAGAGAAATATGCCCTTTTCTGGCTTTACCAAATCCAGACATAGCCTTGAACTTACTTCCTTTGATCATTTCATCCCATTCAGGCACATGCATCTGGAACTCCACAACTTTATATCCATTTAGCCAATGTTCCACATGTCCAGCTTTTGATACTATTCGTGCATAGTTCCACTGCCCTCCCGGATTAACCGTCACAAAGCGGGTGGATATCATATCATAAAGGTCGCCGGCTCTATGCATTTCAATGCGACCATCAGGATGCTTAGGGTTATCGAGTATCTGCATTTCAGGCCCTGTCTGCCATACATAATCATAATTTTCATTCTCAACCACATTATAAATGACACCGCTATTGCCCCCTTCTTCGACCTTCCAGTCCAAAACCAGTTCGTAGTCCTGATACTCCTTGTCCGTAATGATATCCCCTCCGCCTACTACCTGCCAGTCCTTTTTCTTAGAATTATCAAGGTAAAGTGTACCATTCCCTACCTTCCATGCTGGCCCGATCCTATCCTCTTTAAACTTCCTCCATCCCGTAGTAGTTTTCCCGTCAAAAAGAAGTTTCCACCCTTCTTCCTTCTCCTTTTCGGTCAACTGGTTATGGGGCACCGGTTCTACAGGGTTAACAAAACCAGGTTTATCCTGAGGAATGTTATTCATTGTATACCAGCCTTCAGTGGTCCATAACGATTGCTTTTCGGCACTGGTAAAGGGGTTAACTACTCTAAAATGCACCACATGATCAGCTTCCATCCCTTCAAGTTCAAGGAATATCTTTTTCCTGTCACCAGACATATGTAATGACCTAACATTCAGTTGTTTCATATCAAGTTTAGGACCCCCATAATCCTCAGTAGGTTTATAATGCCACTGCTTAACCTGATAATCATCAACATGCTGTCCCTGATCTTCTGCAATGGGTTGGGTGAATTCCACTTCTATACCATTAGTTCTGGCCCTGATGGCCAAGGGCTCAAATGCAGTCTTCCCATTATAATGCAGCCGTTGCAACCCATGCCACAATTTATCATTTTGCTGCCAGTTACCCGGATTGCCAATACCTCCGATATAAAGATCTCCATCGGGTCCCCAGGTAAGACGGTTAACCCCTGCCTCAAGTCCCTGAATGAATCTGAATACTGCTCCTTGGTATTTACCATCCACCTTTTCTACAAATACCCTTTTTACACCTCCATGAGTCACTTCCCCATGGATCATTTGTCCTTTGTAGGGGCCAAGATCAAGGTAAGCTGGTGTACTCGGAGAATTGCCTATCTCATCTTGAGGCAGCCAGACCACCGGCCTGGTTTCTTTTATATTTGCAGTACCCTCAAAGTCTACAGCCCGGGAACCATACCAGGCTCCTTTCTGTACGTGGACTATCTTGCTGGAAGGCAACCAGTCCCCCTGGTTATCTGCTATAAACAGTTCTCCATCAACTCCGATGCCTATACCATTGGGTGTTCTCAAGCCGTGAGCAATAAACTCAACAGAACCATCATCTTTAGAAATTTTAATGACTTTGCCTCGATCTTGGATCTGAGGGTTTGCACTGGCTCCTCCAGGCATAATCGCAATGGCCAGAGCCGCATAGAAGTGTCCATCTTTATACGCTAACCCAAAGGCAAATTCATGGAAATTAGCAGATACTTTCCAGTCATCACTTACTGTCTGATATTCATCGATCAATTCGTCCCCATCATGATCTATGAGTCTGGTAAGTTCATGCTTTTGAAGTACATAAATTTGATCATCAACTACTTTTAAACCCAACGGTTCCGCAAGCCCTGATGCTATTTGCTTCACTTTCATTTGGGAAGGGTCACCTGTCTCCACTCCATCAACGATGTAAACAGAACCAACGGAATCCCATGTACACACTACCATGCGTCCATTTGAAAGGAAATCCATACCTCCAACACGAGGTTCAAAGTCATCAGGACGGGCCTGAAACAGATCAAATGCCGGATGTACCTCCACCAAAGGTCTTTGATCTCCAGGGATGCTCCTCATTAATTTTTCAGGTGCTATATAGGGTATCACTTCTCTAAACTGGGTGTTCTTGTATTTCAATACAGATGCAGGCACTATTGAAAACTTACGATCACCATATTTCGCCCATTGGAATGACAATACTGCCCCCCCCTTTCCCTGAGCATATTCAATTTTCAGCTTGTTAAGCCCCTTTTGAAGGTAAATTTCACCATCCTTAGCTTCCGGACCGTGAAAACCAGAATTATCAATAACCAGTTTGTCATTAATGTAAAGTTTTGAACCATCATCTGAAACCAGCCTGAATACATAATTAGATGTTTCCTCTACGTCAACAAACCCCTTGAACTCTATATAAATATTTTCTTTGAACTTCCCCAGGTCAGCAGCATTATCCAAATGAATAGCAGGAATGACACCGGAAAGCACGGGAGCAGTGGTTTTTACCAATTGATCAAAACCAGTATTAGGCTCATTCCAAGCGTAGGCATTGGCAGCAAGGCCATTGTGGAGTTCTTCACCACCAGCTTTAAAAGCTTCATTTTGATCATTTAGCTGTAGTTTTATTGATGCAACGCCGAGCATCAGATCATCTTCCTTAACTTCCATTGTTTCTTTTAGAGGCTCGTTATCCAGCGAAAGGACATATGCCATCATTTTTTTTGCATCAATCTCCTGTAAATCAGGATGTGCTGTCATAGGTACTTCCCCCCAATTACCGCTACCTCCATTGATGACTTTTTGCGCAAGGTCCACAGTCGAAGCCTCCGAGTTCTCATATCGCTTCGCAATATCTATATAAGCCGGACCTACAGTCTTTTTGACCTCATTATGACAGGTTTTACAATCACTGTTCTCTATGAGTTGCTTGCCTTCCATTAGTGAACCTTCTGCTATTACTACCTTTGGTTCAACCTCATCCCCTGACATTCCTTTATCAAATCCGGGATGAAAGTAAACAGACAGTTCTGTAGCTCCGTCACCATTCAATAGCAAAAGCCCCTCCACGGTGTAAGTTGACCCACTGGTATACATATCTTTCTTTTGGTTGGTCACCTGAAACTCTCCTGTACACTCATAGTCCTTCTCTTCTTTCATATTGGTAAGGCTGACCTTAAGTCCTACCTGTACTGCCTGAGGCACATTAGCTACCGTAAATGTTCTGGACAACCCATTATGACCATTTTTTGAAATATACTCAGGCACCTCCTCTATCTGAATAGTATTACCTTGATCATCCTCTAGCTCATATTTAAAATGCACTTGCCCGTTTTTGAATTGATAGCCTTTAAAATCAACTTCAGGTTTAACTTCGATACCGCCTTTTATCATTACCCACTTGGTATGATTCAGTTTACTGGCATAATAAGCATAACCTTTACTGGTTGGCTGAGGGCCATGCTTAGTAGTATAAACGGCACCATCAAAATTTACGCCTCCTTTCCAAGCCTTGTACAAACCTCCATATCGGGCATCATAGGCTGCGTAAAGTTCGTCATGTAAGGCTACGGTTATTATTCTTGGCTGCTCATCAAGAACCGAGCGAAACACCCATGGGTTGCGAGGGCGTTCTCTTGTTTCTTCTTCCTTAGTACACGATATCAATAAAATTAGGGCGAGAACTATCTGGAATATTTTCTTCATAGGTATAGAGTGCTATAGAACCATTTTCATAGCAGCATTATTGGGTTTTATTTTAAATCAAGTTTTCAGATTCCGAGTATCTTACGATTTAGCTCGTCATTGGATTCTCCACCAGCAAAATCATCAAAAGCTTTTTGGGTAACTTCGATAATATGACTTTGAATGAATGGTGCCCCTTCTCTTGCTCCCTGCTCGGGTGATTTGATGCAACACTCCCATTCCATCACTGCCCAACCTCCATAGCCATATTGTGATAGTTTACTGAATATTCCCGTAAAATCCACCTGTCCATCTCCCAATGATCTGAATCGACCGGGTCTGTCTCCCCATGATTGATACCCCCCATAAACACCACTTTTACCATTGTAATGGTACTCAGCATCCTTAACATGGAACATGCGAATGTATTCATTATAGTGATCAATCATTTGCAGATAATCAAGCTGCTGCAATACAAAATGACTCGGATCAAACAACAGTTTTACTCTTGGGTGTTTGTTTGTAGCCTCTACAAACCTTTCGAATGTGATGCCATCATGCAAGTCTTCTCCTGCATGAACTTCATAGCAAAGGTCTACACCGTTTTCATCAAATACGTTCAATATTGGCTCCCACCTATTGGCCAACTCTTTAAAGCCGGCTTCGACCAAGCCATCCGGTCTTTGTGGCCAGGGGTACATAAAGGGCCATAGCAAAGCTCCTGAAAAAGTGGCATGAACATCAATGCCTAGGTTACGGCTGGCTTTCGCGGCTTTTTTCACCTGTTCGGCGGCCCATTTTTGTCTTTCAGACGGATAGCCTCTCAGCTCAGCTGGAGCAAAAACATCAAACATAGTATCATAAGCAGGATGAACCGCAACCAACTGCCCTTGCTGGTGAGTGGACAGCTCCGTTACCTGCATACCGTACTGCTCCACGGTACCTTTTATCTCATCAGTATAGGTTTTACTTGCTGCTGCCTTTTCCAGGTCAAAGCATCGCTTATCCCAAGTGGGTATTTGTACCCCTTTATAACCTAGTTCCGATGCCCATTTGCATATGTTGTTGAGGTTATTGAATGGAGGTTCATCATCCAGAAATTGTGCGAGAAATATTGCTGGTCCTTGTATGGTTTTCATCATATGTTGTTGGTTTTGAAGTGGCTTTACATCTTAATCCACCGGTTTTTCTTTTCTGTTGATTCTACTACTTTATCAATGAAGGTCATGCCCATTACTCCGTCATTTATATCGGGGTAATCGTAGATATCTAAATCAGGCTTTTCTCCCGATTCTACAGCCTTGATGGCAAATGCAAAATTTCGGTAGATATTAGCAAATGCCTCAAGGTAGCCTTCTGGATGCCCTGATGGCAACCTTGTATTTCTTCTTGAGGCTTCAGACAGGTATTGGTTATCTACTCCGGTCCTCCATAACTCATTAGGCCTGTCAGTCCATTTCACCTGCAATGTATTGGCATCGGTATGATTCCACTCCAGCCCGCCTTTTTCTCCATAAACACGAAGTTTAAGGTTATTCTCCTCTCCGGCTGCTATCTGTGTTGCAACCAAGACACCAGATGTACCATTATCAAAACGAAGCAGAACAGCTCCGTCATCATCAAGTTCACGCCCTTCAACAATTTTGTTGAGATCCGCACAAACATTGCTAATACTCAAACCACTAACATATTCTGCCAGATGTGCTGCATGTGTACCTATATCTCCCATACAGCCACTTTTTCCTGACCTTGCAGGATCTGTTCTCCAGGAAGCCTGCTTTTGCCCACCTTTCTCGATATTATCAGTAAGCCACCCCTGTGGATACTCTACGTACACCTTTCTCACACTGCCTAACATACCCTGTTTTATCAGGTTTTTAGCCTCCTTCACCATGGGGTAGCCACTATAGGTGTGGGTCAACCCGAATAGCAAACCTGTTTTATCTACAAGGGTCTTCAGTTCCAATGCTTCATCTAAAGAAAAACACAAGGGTTTATCTGACATAACGTGAAAACCATGCTCCAGAGCCATTTTAGCAGGCCCGAAGTGCAGGTGATTTGGGGTCACTATGGATATAAAGTCCATGCGCTCTCCTTCGGGGAATTTGCTTTCATGTTCAATCATCTGTTGCCAGCTATCATATACCCTTTGCTCATCAAGATACAATGCCTGACCGGTTTGTTTGGACTTCTCGGGGCTACTACTAAATGCTCCACAAACGAGTTCAATCTCCTGATCCAAAGCGGCAGCATTTCTGTGAACAGCTCCAATAAAAGCGTCTGCTCCACCTCCAACCATCCCCATTTTTATCTTGCGGTTTTTCATTGCCATAAGCTTATTGTACAAATAAAAAGTTAGGTAAAAAACTGGGCGTTTTTCAGCCCTTATCGGTTCAATATAAAAATTATGAGTGACTTTAAAAATGTAATTTCTGACGCAAACGTTTGCGATAAATGATGAATTTGCAGATTTTAAAATTAAAGGTTATTATCCCGTTTTAAACCTCTAGAACTATGAATAAAACCATCCTTCCCAGACTAAGTACCATGATGTTTTTGCAGTTTTTTGTGTGGGGTGCCTGGTATGTAACCATCGGTAATTATATGGGTGCTCATGGTATGGCAGACCTAACCCACTGGCCTTATACTGTTAATCCAATAGCTGCTATTATTGCACCTTTTTTTCTGGGTATGATTGCCGACCGGTATTTTGCAACAGAACGGGTTTTAGGCGTGCTGCATTTGCTGGGAGCTGCCATCATGTTTTATGTACCTCAAACCACAAGTAACTCTACCCTGTTTATTGTGATGCTGCTCGCTTATAATTTATGCTATATGCCCACGCTGGGACTTACTAATTCTCTTGCATTTCATAACATTCAGGACCAGGAAAGGCAATTTCCTATTGTGAGGGTGTTCGGTACTATCGGATGGATAGCCGCAGGCCTTTTCATCAGCTATGTTCTTGTATATTTTGTTGCTGATAGTTTACCAGATACTACACCACTTCCTATGTACACCACTGCTTTTTCAAGTGTTATACTGGGACTTTACAGTTTCTCCTTACCTCATACACCTCCACCCGCTAAAGGTGAAAAGACTTCAATCAGAAGCATCTTAGGTATAGACGCCTACCACTATTTAAAGAGCAAATCATTTATTGTATTTCTGGTAAGCTCTTTCCTGATAAGTATACCTTTGGCAGCTTATTATAATTTTGCCCCCATCTTTGTTAACTACACCGGTTTTGAGCGCCCGGCAGCTACCATGTCTTTGGGGCAAGTTTCCGAAGTGGTTTTCATGCTATTAATGCCCTTATTCTTTGTGAGGCTGGGTGTTAAGAAAATGCTGCTTCTGGGTATGGGTGCCTGGGTATTGCGTTATGCATTTTTTGCATTTTCAGCTCCAGAAAGTATATTCTGGATGGTAATTACAGGTGTAATTCTTCATGGTATCTGTTATGACTTCTTCTTTGTAACCGGTCAGGTTTATGTTGATAAAAAATCAACAGCCAAGATCCGCGGACAGGCCCAGGGTTTTTTAGTATTTATTACTTATGGTGTGGGTATGCTTATAGGTGCCCAGATTGCCGGTGAGGTGTACAATAACTTTCTCAGCGGCGCGAAAGCTTTAACTTCTGCTCAATGGAAGAGTTTCTGGTTGATACCTTGTGCATTTGCAGGGCTTATTATGCTGTTCTTTGGGTTGTTGTTCAAAGATAAAGTTGAGGATCTAAAGCAGGAGTAGTTTAAAAGCAAACACTGGTTTAGTACAGGAAAAGATAAACTATTAGAGAAAAGGTTAAAGGAGATTCAAGGCCTGCCAGGCACAGGCCCTTGAACCTCCTTTAAGTGTAATTTCTTTTTACTCTGGGAATCGCCTCTCTGTTCTATTGCTCATCAATTGCCAGGTATGTAAATGTCTGATTTAATAAAACATAAGCCACTTCTCCAAAAGTAGTAGCTCCAGAAAAACCAATATCATGCTTATCTAACTCGCCGTATAGATAATTTAAGATACAGTTGCAGTTATAAACAATGTTTTTTTCGTTTTCTAAAACACTTTCTATTCTATTTCTAAATGACTCGGAGTAACTGTCAAACTTTTTAGAAGTAGTGTATTTCTTTCCTTTAAAAAGTGGGGCATAAAAGACAACTTCCTTTTTTTCATCATCAAGATACTGAAAGCTTACATTGACGGTAGCCCCTGCATAATCACAAACAAGTGGGTATGAAGTGTCTATATTATGCTCCTTGATATATTCGTACAGACTAGTTGGCTTACCATCGATCAAACAGTTTTTAACCCTAAAGGCATCCTCCTCCACTTCAATAAAAATATCATTTTCCGGCTCAAACACATTGACTATTTCTAACCGAGCTACTTTCTCAGGAGGTAACTCCGCATGCAATACCACTGCATTGTCGGTAAAGCTTTCTCCACTTGGTCCATAGAAAGTTTTTGAAAGTTTACCTTTAGTAAATTCTTCTAAATCTACTCCGGCTACCAATCCTATCAACGGGTTCTCAAACAATTTTTCGTAGCTTGATGAGTTTAGAGCAAAGGAAAACTGGATGTCACGCAATGCAGGCAATACTAAAAAGTTGAACCCATTTTCAAAACCACTTGTGCT
Source organism: Fulvivirga marina (assembly GCF_016775155.1). Classification (GTDB taxonomy): domain Bacteria; phylum Bacteroidota; class Bacteroidia; order Cytophagales; family Cyclobacteriaceae; genus Fulvivirga; species Fulvivirga marina. Next base: position 316,079 of record NZ_JAEUGD010000066.1, read on the forward strand.
GACGTTTTTTAAAGATGTCTCATCAAAAACCGATATTGAAAAAGACTTTATCAAATCAGTGAAATCACTAACCATAAGGTATCCCCTACCAGATTCCTTATTTATTTTCTGTTCCAGGTAGAAGAATGGTGTAGTAGCTCCGATCCAATTTCCATGAGGAAGTTGGTTTAATAGGTCTTCAGAACCAGAAAGTACCAATACTTTACCTTCTTCTATCAGCTTGGATGTCGACTTTACATCCATCAGTTTGTTTTCTTGTATTTTTGCTTTCATTTTACCAGTCTTTAAATATTTTTTTAAAATCACTCTGCACCGCTACTACATACTTTTCACACAATTGGTGTAATTCATCGATGGCTTTTTCTAAAGGCAGCTCCCCTGATGAAATCTTACTTTGGTACTCTGCAGTTTTCATTTGTAGTACAAAATTTTGGAATTTGTGATCTAACAGTCCTGTTACCAATTTTCGCCACTCTTCTCTTTCTTTAGAGGGTATAGTGTATTGTTTTTGTTCCATAGTTGATCATTTTATTGCATGAACAAACCAAAAACATCATTGAACATACAATGTTAAAGGTTTGTATAAATTTTGATTTTGTCATACTATCAAGCCTTTTTTACTAATGAAGTTTGAAGTATTAGCCTGGCTTTAAAAGTTCTCTAATTTGCATTTCCCTGATTAGGCCTTCTTGCCTTGTGATGGTAAAAGCTTAATAATGGAGTAAATGGTTAGCTCACAAGGAGGGCGGCACCAAATACTCCTGCACTGTCGCCAAGTTTCGGCCTAACAATTGGGGTTTTCAGGCTGGTGTTGAAAGTGTACTTTTCAGCTTCTTTGACTCCTCGATTATAAAGAATATCTATATTTCCTACTCCACCACCAAGTACAATTACATCAGGGTCGAGGATATTGATAATATTAGAAATACCTAATCCAAAGAAATGAGCCAGCCTTTCAAGGGTTGCGGCAGCATACTTATCGCCTTCTTGCTGTATTACTATGTCTTTCAACTTTTTATGTTCACCCGATAATCCCTGATAATATCTCTCCAAAGCAGGTCCGGCTATTATGGTTTCAACACAACCGGATTTTCCACAGTAGCACTTCCCTCCGGATGCATCCAGGAAGTTATGGCCCCACTCTCCTCCTATGCCTTGATGTCCATTGATCACTTTGCCATTGACCACCAGGCCGCCTCCAACTCCTGTACCCATAATAACCCCAAAAACAACCTCAGCATCGGAATTTATATCCTGTACAATGCCCAGCCTGGTTTCGGCAAGGGCAAAGCAGTTTGCATCATTAGCCATTTTAACTTCTATACCCAAAAGGTCTTCCAGGTCTTGCTTAAATGGCTGCCCATTAAGGCTAGTAGAGTTGCTGTTTTTTAATAAATAAGTCTGAGGATCCAGGTTTCCCGGCGTACCAATTCCGAGGATTTCCGGGGTGCTTTTTACCTCTTCTGACATCAGACCGATCAATTCTTTGATCCGGTTTAAAATATGTTTATAACCTTTATCAGCCTCCGTTGAAATGCGGGTACGACATAATACTTCCGATATATTGGGTGAATTAATAACTACACCTTCTATTTTGGTACCTCCAAGGTCAATACCCCATAGTTTTTTATTGTCTTTTGCCATTTTACAAATATGATTACCTTATTTATGGCCTGTAATTATTAAAGGCCTGGTATTACTGGTTATTTATAATTCAAATTTCAACTCACTTTAAACAGTTTAGCCTCCCAGGGTCTCAAAACGGAGGCTTCATTTTCCTGCTCATAGTTGTTTATGAGTAACTCAAGGTTATCGCCAACTTTTTCATTGAACAACCGGTTATCTTCAGAAAAATTGAGCACAACCAGAAAGTGTCCATCGCTATCAAACCTTTCATAGGCATAAATGTGACGATCATCTTTTAACAAACACCTGTAATCACCATATACCAGCGTGGGGTTATCTTTTCTGAAAGCTATCATTTTACGATAATAATTCAGGATAGAATCATGATCACTTTGCTGTATCTCTACATTGATCTCAGTAAAGTTAGGGTTTACTTTTAACCAAGGCTCAACCGATGAAAATCCGCCGTGATCCGAAGCATCCCACTGTATTGGTGTACGAGCATTATCTCTGCTTTGCAGGTGAACAAGTTCCATAAAATCATCCATGGATTTACCTTCTGTTTCAGCCTTTTTCCAACTATTTAATGTTTCGATATCACGATAATCGTCAATAGAATGATGTATTACGTTAGTCATTCCAATTTCATCTCCCTGATAAATATAGGTGGTTCCTCTCATGGAGAGCAAAAGGGTCGACAAGAGCTTAGCTGACTGTTTCCAGTAGGTTTTATCGTTACCAAATCGCGACACCATTCTCGGAAAATCATGATTCCCCAAGAATATGCTTCCCCATCCTTTAGCATTCAGTTTTTCATCCCAGGCATTGAATACATTCTTGAAATCGACTAAGTCCCATTCAACAGGATCATATTTTCCTCCAGGTCCATTATCCATAAACATATGGCCAAAGTGGAAGATCATATTGAGTTCCTTTCTGGACTCATCTACATAATTAATACCATTATCCAGGTCTATTCCAGGGCCTTCCCCGACCGTCATGATATCATATTGGGAAAGCACTTCCTGCTGCATTTCTCTCAAAAACTCATGTACCCTTGGTCCATTAGCATAATAGCGGTTGATTATGGCATTGAAATCTTTAATATTGGCATCGGGAAAATCAGTATTTTTAGATATGAGCGATACTACATCCATCCTCAACCCATCTATTCCTTTATCAAACCAGAATTTCATCACATCATATATTTCCTGACGTACTTTTGGGTTTTCCCAATTCAGATCTGGTTGTTTTTTAGAGAAAAGGTGCAGATAGTACTCCTCTGTTAACGGATCATACTCCCAGACACTCCCTCCAAAAAAGGAAGGCCAATTTGTGGGAGGTTGTCCGTTTTTAGCAGGCTTCCAGTAGTAATAGTCACGATATGGGTTGTCTTTTGATTTGCGGGATTCCTGAAACCAGAAATGTTCGTCTGAAGTATGGTTGGGTACCAAGTCCATTACCAGCCTCATCTTCCTCTGATGGACTTCGCTTAATAAAGTATCAAAGTCACTCATTGTACCAAATTCATCCATAATATCACGATAATCACTGATATCGTAGCCATTATCATCATTGGGAGATTTATAGACGGGGCATATCCAAATGATATCTACCCCAAGTGACTTAATATAATCCAGTTTGCTAATTATACCCGGAATATCTCCTATGCCGTCGTTATTGGAATCTCTATAACTTCGTGGATATATCTGATAAACTACACTTTCCTTCCACCAGGTTCTTTCCATATTGCTTTAATTATTTAATGGGGTCAAAATGTGAGGCCTCAAAAATGGCCTGCTCAATATTTTTTATTTCAGCGTCGAGTCGCTCTTGGGGCCAGCCAAATTGGCTCTGCATATATTTTGCAAGGAGTTTGTAATGTGTCTTTACACTTTCAACATTAAAATAAAGCCTGCCTGTCCGCCTTATAAAAAAATCACATAAAGTGTTGACCATTTCATGCTCAATACAATAATGACATTCGGCTTCTAACAGGCCAAAAGCGGTTTTCTCTTTCCTTTCTCTTAGTATCTCCTCTGTCTGAGTGCCATAGTTAGCCACCAGATAATTGGCTTCTGATCTATCTATTTCTCCCTCAAGAGATTCTGCATACCGCTTTATGGATAGTGCATCCATAAACTTCCCGCCACCTAGTGGTATCTGGTCTGTTCTGCACCCTCCCAACTCTTTAGATAGTCCTTTATCTTTAAGTTTTTTAACAACAAGGTCTATAACCCTTTCTGCCATTTTCCTATAACCGGTCAGTTTGCCTCCGGCAATAGAGATCAGTCCTGTGTCTGAGACAAAAATCTCATCCTTTCGGGAAAGTTCTGATGCTGATTTTCCTTCTTCATGGATCAGTGGACGCAGTCCGGCCCAACTTGATTTGACATCTTCAATATTTATTTCCGTGTTGGCGAAAGCATGGTTGACCGCATCGATCAGATACTCTACATCTTCCTGGTTGGTAAGTACATGCTCCTTATCCCCAAAGTAGTCTGTATCCGTAGTTCCTATATAGGTGATTTCTCCTCTTGGAATAGCAAAGATCATTCTGCCATCTGGTACATCAAAATAAACGGCTTGCTTTACTGGTAGCTTTTCATGGTCCACCACTATATGTACACCTTTAGTCAAGTGAAGCCTTTTTCCCTCCAGGGACTGATCCTTTTTCCTTATTTCATCGACCCACGGGCCAGTAGCGCTTACTACAAGATCAGCCCTAACAGCAAAGCTGGCTCCGTTTAATATATCTCTGGCCTTTACACCTGTTATCTGGTTACTTTCATAAGTAAACTCATGAGCCTCCACATAATTGAGACATGTTGCTCCAAAGTGAGCAGCTGCTTTCATAACTTCAATAGTAAGCCGGGCATCATCCGTGCGATATTCGGCATAAATACCAGCGCCTTCAAGCTTTTCTTTGTCCAGCAATGGTTCCTTAGCCAGAGCCTCTTCCCTATCAAGCATTTTTCTCTGGTCAGCACTTTGCACATCAGCCAATACATCATAGACCATCAGTCCAAATGACGTAAGCAACTTACCAAAATTCCCCCCTTTAATCAGAGGCAAGAGCATTTTCTCAGCGGTCACTAAATGAGGGGCTAGTCTATGCAACGTTGCCCTTTCTCTCCCCACTTCTCTCACCAGTGCTATTTCAAATTGCTTCAAATACCTTAGGCCTCCGTGGATCAACTTTGTTGAACGGCTACTGGTCCCTGAGGCAAAGTCTTCCTTTTCCACCAAAGCTACCTTTAGTCCTCGTGAGGCAGCATCCAGAGCTATCCCCACCCCAGTGATCCCTCCACCGATAACCAGAAGATCAAACCTGGCAGACTGCAATTCTCCTAATAAAACAGGACGGTCCAATGCTGACAAGGTAATCATAATTCGTCTTCTTCAATCCAATTCATGGTACGTTTTACCGCTTCCTGCCACTTTTTGTAAAGCCTTTCTCGAGTCTTTTCTTCAAGCATAGGCTTAAAAACACGATTAATCTTTTGGAGTTTAGTAAGATCCTCTTGCTTCCACATGCCAACGCCGATTCCTGCCAGATAGGCTGCTCCCTGAGCTGTCGATTCAATCACCTCTGGTCTAACCACTTCTACTCCCAATATATCGGATTGAAATTGCATCAGGTAATTGTTAGCCACCGCGCCTCCGTCAACCTTAAGGGATTTAAGGTCTATTTTAGAGTCTTTCTGCATAGCTTCCAGTATATCTCTGGTCTGGTAAGCCAGAGAGTCCAGAGTTGCTTTCACAAGATGTCGGGTATCTGTATCCCTCGTAAGCCCAAAAATGGCACCTCGCGCATACATGTCCCAATATGGAGCACCTAACCCCACAAAAGCAGGCACAACAAATACATCTTCCGTATCTTTGACCTCCTCAGCCAAAGCTTCTGTTTCTGAAGTGTCTTTGATAAGTTTTATACCATCGCGCAACCATTGTACTGCTGCTCCTGCCACAAAAACACTTCCTTCAAGGGCGTAATGAACTTTCCCGTCAACACCATAGGCTATCGTAGTGATCAGTCCATTTTCTGACATTTGTAATTTATCGCCAGTGTTCATCAACATAAAGCAACCCGTGCCGTAAGTATTTTTTGCCATACCTACCTCGCAACAAGCCTGCCCGAATAATGCGGCCTGTTGATCTCCAGCAATACCAGTAATGGGTATCTCTTCACCACCAAATTCCCACATACCAAAATGTGTCGCTGAGGGTTTAACCTCAGGAAGCAATGATTTATTTACTCTAAGCATGTCGATCAATTCCGTGTCCCACTCCAACTGTCTAATATCATAAAGCATTGTTCGGGAGGCATTTGTATAATCCGTCACGTGTTGCTTCCCTTTGGTAAGTTTCCACACCAGCCAGGTATCCACCGTGCCGAATAACAACTCTCCGGCATCGGCTTTATCACGTGCTCCGGGTACATTATCGAGTATCCATTGGATCTTAGTCGCTGAAAAATATGAATCTATTACCAATCCTGTTTTTTCTCGAACCATACCTTCCATCCCCTTATTTTTCAGGTCGTTGCAAATAGAACTGGTTCTTTTATCCTGCCAAACTATAGCCTTATGAATAGGTTTCCCTGTAGCCTTCTCCCATACTATGGTCGTTTCCCGCTGATTGGTTATGCCCAATGCAGCGATTTCTGCTGGTTTGATTTTTTGATTTGCTATAAGTGCAGTTAATACTTCATACTGGGTATCCCAAATCTCTTGTGCGTCGTGTTCGACCCACCCTGGCTTTGGAAAGTATTGTTTAAACTCTTGCTGCTCAATAGCCAGCAATTCTCCTTTATCATTAAAAAGCACTGCTCTTGAACTGGTAGTACCCTGATCCAAGGCTATAATGTACTTAACTGCCATAAACTTTATTTTTGAGTCTTAATTTTATTCTGTTGATCTTTTACAATAGCAAAAACAGCGGATAGCACAGCCAGAACCACTACTGCAAAGTAAATAAGGTCCATTTGCTGGTCAAATAATATCCTGTAAAGCGCTGCACCTAGAGCTCCTCCTAAAAGTGGAGCAATAATTGGCACCCAGGAATAGGTCCAATCGGATTTACCCTTACCTGAGATAGGCAGTAAAAAGTGTGCTAGTCTTGGGCCAAAGTCACGTGCCGGATTAATAGCAAAACCTGTAGTACCACCAAGTCCCAGGCCTATAACCATGACCAAACCTCCTATCACCAAAGGGTTCAGGCCTTCTGTTAGTTTATTAGCTCCTACAAACAGTACTCCTATCACGAGTACCATGGTGGCAATCATTTCGCTAACAAAATTTGCTGCATATGAACGTATGGCTGGAGCAGTACAAAATACCCCCAGCTTGGCGCCGACATCTTCGGTCTTCCCCCAATGTGGTAAATAATGAAGCCAGACAATAGTTCCTCCCACAAATGCGCCCAAAATTTGAGATAGCACATAGCCGGGTACCTTGTTCCATGGAAATTCACCAATGAAAGCCAGTCCCACGGTTACTGCCGGATTGATATGCGCAGCGCTAATATTACCCACTGCGTAAATTGCAAAAGAGACTGCCAGGCCCCAGCCTACAACAATCACCAGCCACCCTGCTCCTTCCGATATTGTTCCCTTTAAAACGACACCGGCTACCACGCCACCTCCAAGGGTAATGAGCAACATGGTTCCTATAAATTCTCCTAGATATACAGACATGGCGATTAAATTACCAAAAGGAATCGACAAATACCCGAGAGACAGAAATTATTATGCATAACGACTTTCATACGCAACACCATTCGTTTGAACTTTAATATGCTATAAGAATCAGTGCAACAATAATAACCAAAATCACTGCATGAATTCGGTAGTTCTTGTACCATGCCAAGCTGCTCAACTCTAGCGTTTCAGCTCTAAATTCCTTGACCGACCAAACGGTATTTTCAAGTACGGCGTCGGACTGACGCTTTCCAAACATGGATCCTACCACCATTGCTACGCAGCTTAGCAGAAAGTGTATACCTGTCATATACAAGAAGTGCGGCTTCCACTGAGCATCATTGAATATAATTGACAATACAGTGATAACAGACCCTACTATGATGGTCCAACGTGCACCGGTTGTATTGGCACCTTTCCAAAATAGCCCCATAACAAACAGAGCAATTATCGGAGGACAGAACCACGACAGTGCTTGTTGCAGGTAGTCCCAAAGTTTTTCAAAATGAACAATTTGTGGTGCCCATGCAGTAGCAATCACCATAACAATAAATGTTACCCAACGCCCCATTTTCATAAGCTGTTCTGTAGTTTTTTCAGGCCATATCTTGTTTATAAAGTCCATGGTCACCAATGTAGAAACTGAGTTAAGCCCTGAGTCTATACTGGACATCAATGCAGCAATAAAGCCAGCTAGCACCAACCCTAAAATACCAGTGGGCAACAGATCGAACAGCATGGTTGGGTATAAGGTATCCACCTTGTCAATCTCAGGATAGATTACCCTGGCAAATGCTCCGGGGAAAATCATGATAAACAGGATAGAGATCTTCAAAAGTCCAGCAAACATTGACCCCCACTGACCATGGAGTGTGCTTCTGGAAGCCAACGCTCTTTGAGTAATATACTGATTAGTTCCCCAGAAATAGAACCCTAGCAGAAGTACTCCTGTTAACAAACCAGGCCACGGAAGTTCAGGGTCTGAGGTTGACCTGATGATATCGAAATGATCAGGGTCAGTAACCTTCATAACCTCAGGGAAACCACCTGACGCATCCCATGCATAGTAGGTAATTAGTATGCTTCCAAATATCAATATTACCGCCTGAATAGCATCAGTATACACTACGGCACTCAGGCCACCTGAGATAGTATATAAACCTGCTATAACGGCCAAGACAGAAATAATAATCCAAAGTTCAAATTGTGGAAATATGAGCTGAATGAGTATACCTCCTGCATATAATGTGGCCGCTACATCTACTATAACATTGAGTATAATAGCAATAGCAGATGCATAAGCACGCGTGAAGTAATCAAAACGATTGTTCAGGTATTCCGGAACGGTATATATTTTATTTTTAAGATAAAAGGGAAGGAAAAAGACAGCAAAAATAATGAGTACAAATACCGCCATCCATTCATAGCTAAATACTGAAAAACCAGTCACATAACCGGAACCAGTCAGCCCTACAAGCGAGTTACTACTCATGTTTGAAGCAAAAAGTGAAAAACCGATTAACGGCCAGGTAAGGTTTCTGCCTGCCAGGAAGTAGTCTTCCGCGTCCTTATGCTTTGCCCCGAAGTAAAGGCCAAGCAAAACAACAAACAACAGGTAAAAGATAACTATACCTATATCAACAGGCTGTAGTTTATCATAAAAATTCAATTCCATAATATTAGGGGTAAGTTAAAAAGTGGTGATTAGTCACAGGCTAAAGAAAAAGCTTGAAATGCATTAAAATAAAAGTTATGTACAAAAGATCATCCAACTCCAAAGCCTGCTCCGAATCTTAATTATAAGAATAATAAGCAGGTTTTCATAAACATTAGCCTCACAATTTCTCCCCTCTAATTATGCAATCGTTTGCGATAAAAATATCGGTTTTTTCCTGATTCTATTTAGAAAAAATACTTATATATTTCGCTTTTCGAGGGTACGACTCCCTCAATAGGATATCATTAAAAAAAACAAATAATTATTAAATAAATTTTAATTGTACACACTCGCGCAAAGAAGGAGTACAACATCGTTTACAGTCAATAATGTTTGAGTTATCACAATACCATTTGGGGGAATTTGAAGTTATTAGAATATTCCACAAGCAGAAGAATATCGCGCTGGAAGTTATTCCGGCATTTGGAGCACGTTTAAATAGCCTCCAGGTAGGTGTAGGGACTGGTTCGGGAATTGAAGTGATTGATGGTTTTTCTTCTGAAGAGGATATTTTTAGCGATAAATACTATAAAAGTGCTTTTCTTTTCCCTTTCCCAAACAGACTCAAGGATGGTACTTTTTCAGAAAACGGCGTCACATATAGTTTTCCGCTCAATGAAAGGATAAGGCACAATGCTATCCATGGCTTTATTGCTGACCTTCCCTTTGAAGTCGAGTATATTAACACTTCCGTCGAGAATGCAGAAATCAAGTTGGTGTTGGACCAGTCTACGCCTTTAAAATTTTACCCCTTCACTTTCAAATTTAGTGTCACGTACAAAATTAATACCCAGTCTGATTTTGAAGTAAAAATCAAGATTGAAAACACATCTCCGATCAATATGCCCTTTGGACTGGGGTGGCACCCCTACTTCACTTTCCCCGAATGGGCTGATGCTAAGCTAAAGATCAGTGAGGTGGATCAAGTTGAACTGAATGAAAGGGCACTTCCATCTGGAAATGTAAAAAACTATAAAGCACTTTCCTTCTTTAAAGCAGTAGATAACATAAAGCTAGATGATTGCTTCATCCTAAAATGCAACGAGCGCAATATAGCACACCTACAGAATGACAAGGTTTGTCTTACCCTATGGCGTGATGTAGATACAATACCTTATCTACAATTATTTACCCCGGAAAAAAACTGTATTGCCATAGAGCCCATGACCTGTAACGTTGATGCTTTGAATAATAAGATGGGCATGGTAAGTCTTGAGCCGGGCAATAGTTATACTACATCTTTTGGCACTTCTGTAAACTAGCTATTGACTGATAAACACTTTCCAAGACCTGTAACTCTTAAGCGCAAATTAATAACTGTATATCATCGACGAAACTCCCTCTGAGTTTTGATTTTTTTTCAATAACTTCCCGAAAGGTAGAATATAATATGGAAGTACAAAAGTAAGCTTCTTATACTTTAGACACTGAACCCCTCACGACAAATTACTCTTCTTTGATATTCACACGTAAATATTAATTAACCGATATGCCTAAAAGATATCTTTGTCGGTTCTTCCTCCTTTACGACTACAAAACATCAAATAAAAAGATAGGTTGCATCAAAAGTTTAACCTCCATTTCTAACCTTATTTTTGAATGTGCAAGAAACGTAAACACAGATTCTGAAACAAGTGCAGAATGAGTGCAAGAAAAAAGCCTTTTGATACAGCCTACAATTTTCGATAACAAAAGCAGAGCCCGGCATGTCTGCTAACGGTCATCAATTGTTCATTTCCACCGGTTCCGCACCTCTCATAGTATTAATTGTATCTCTATCTGCCAGTATTTTCTGAAGTGCAATAGCCACTCCATTGGTCCAACCGAAGCCATCCTGCAATGGATACTCTCCTCCTCCTGCCAATAGCATGGTATCCAGCACATTGTACTTCTCCATCATTTTGCCAGTAGCCTTGTAAACTTCAGTGTTTCTATTTAACCATCTTTCCGCAGCACCGTTTCCCTCGTCTCCGTATCCATAGTTATAAAGACCATTAATTGTTATCCATTGTAATGGCGCCCAACCGTTCGGAGCATCCCATTGCTGGCCTGTTTCATTAAGGGTTGTCACGAACCCTCCTGGCTTGAGAAAGTCAGCCAACAGCCGCTCAACAACAGATTTAGCCTGTGCTTTCGATGCTATTTTAAAGAATAAAGGATAAGCACCTGCCAGAGAAAGTACACCTGTCTTTTGCTGCTTCGTATAATCATAATCGATATAAAATCTGTCGGCCTCATCCCATAAGTACTTATCAATGGCAAGCTTTCTTTTTTCTGCCTTATTTATGAATAGATCAGCATTTTGCAAATCACCTTTCCAATTATACCCCTGGGCTATTTTTAGCTCCAGAAAATACAACAAAGTGTTCAGATCCACCGGAATGATGTCAGTGGTATGGATAGTTTTTAATGATTTTTGATCTTCAAACCATCGGCTGCTGTAGTCCCATCCTGACTCCGCTCCTGCCCTCAGGTGTCGATATGCTGTTTCCTGCTGTAGGTCATGTTCTGTTACAAGCTCGTAATCTGGCTTAAATGATTCCGGCCTTGGTAAGGCGTAGTTATCCCAATACCTGTTAAGCAAGCTTCCGTCGGGCATTAGCACCACTCTTCGGTGAGCTGGGTAATTACTGTTGAGTGTATCTGCCCCATCCATCCAAAAATTATATTCTTCCAGTAAGCGCGGAAGATAGCTCATAAACAACTCCCGCTGCCCTGAGGCAACTAAATCAACCATTAAGGAGTAGAAAGGTGGTTGGGATCTTCCCGAGTAATAGTTTCTGTTACCATTAGGTATAAATCCAAGGGAATCGATCAGAAAGGAAAAATTGTTGACCATATTCCTGGCCATATCCTCCTGCCCTGACTTCACAAGTCCTTCCATGGTAAAGTAACTATCCCAGTAATATATCTCTCTGAATCGCCCACCAGGCACAATGTATGACTCTGGTAGTGGTACCAGTGAAGATAGCGGATTGTACTCATCTGGCTGACGTGTAAGTACTGACCAAAGGTCGGTGCAGTGCTTCACAACAGTCATTGAAGTATCAGATTTGAAGCCTGTTACTGGGGTTACTGGCAGTTCAAAATGCTCCAACACAAAATCTTTTAACACAAATCCCTCTTCCGTTTTTTGAGCTTCATATATAGTATTGATCTCTGCTAGAGGCTGCTTTGGTGTGCAGTCCACAAAGGTTTTGGAATCAGGGAAAATCCCTGAGAGTTGCACTTCTTTAAAGAAGTCCGACTGGTAGAAATCAAACTGTTCAGCTTTTTGCTCAGGAGCTTGGCTACATGCCGACAAAATGACCAATGAGACAACAATGGCCTTGTACAAATTAGGTATTTGTTTCATGTCAAATTCATTTAGATACCGACCAATACTTATTTACTGGCTGTAACTTTAGGTTTTTCTTTTGATTTAGTCATTTGGATGTTATTCACAACGAACCTGCCCAATGTCCTACCCTGCTTCACTCCATTTTTAATCGCTGGCATGTAATGTATCCCTCCATAAAGCCTGCTCATAGCTGCTTCGTCCGATGCTTCTATAAATGAATCAAACTCTCTCACCGCCAAGCCATATTTCGCTTCAGTGCTGTCAACGAAATGAAAGGGTTCTCCATAAATAGAGGTAAGTGCGATACCCGCTGCCCCTGAAATCACGCTATGTCCACTTGAGTATTCCGGGAAAGGGGGTGTCTGCAGCAATGGAGTCCAGTCCTCATCAATGAATTTATTGATCACAGTTTCAGGACGCACCAGATTACTTCTATATTTTTCATCCCAGCAACTGATAAAGCCATCAGCCAATGCGATAGAGGTCAGCGTATATGTTTGAGCACTTTTTATCAGGCCTGCACCAGACAGCTGACTGGCTATTTTTGCTATCCCTATCCAGTGACCTCCGGGTGTAATCTTTTTGGTTGCAAACATGACATGCCCATGAATATTCATAACATAAGGGTTGCAATCCCAAAAACTTGCAATTTCCTTTCTCTCTGCATTAAGATTTTTACCCGTCTCATAAACCTCATATGCTTCTTTATAAAACGGACTACCTTCTGCCATGTCATACGCTGTCGGTGGTTCTGGCTTAAACTGGGAAGCCGAATCAATAACAAAGGGTCTAATCTTATTCCAGTGTGGCTCAATGGCTTCCATATAGGCCGGCGGTGTCGGTTGCCACTTGTCAGGGTCATCACTGAGGGTGTACTTCTGGAATGTTCTCGTTTCTTTATAATTATCCTTATCAGCCCATACAAAAATATGATCAACCACTTGTTGTGCATAGGCCATAGAATTGTCATAAACAGCCTGATCCAAGCCCATATCAAGAAGTTCCTGGTGCCATTGCTGGCGATATGCTTCAATTTTATCCTCAGAAAAAATCAGCTTTCTTGAAGCAAGAAGAAAACCTTCAATAGCTGCAACCTCGTAGTCTACCACTTCGGCAGGTTCAGGGATGCTTTCTAAGCCATGAAGCTGACCAGCCAAAGACAAGTAGTTGGCGTCATTCTGCGCTAAAATTTCATAGGCAGTTATACTTGCATATGCATATATTCGGCTTGCAACCGGTGGTGAGAAAATATCGTGAACGATAACATCGCTAAGCAGTTGCATAGAGTCATGAAGCTTGTCGGCTTCAATAGAAACATTCTGTCGTGTTTCATTGCAGGAAACTGCGACAATCATTACTAAGATCAAAAAGTACTTTTTAAACATAACTTCTAATTATTTATTTCCAGCCCTTAATTTCCAGTGATTTCCATTGTTTAGGAATCCGTTTTTCATTTTGAACCATACCTTCATCGGTTATTTCCAAGCCTCCAAACCCAGAAATCACTGCCTGTAGCATGCCTCCGGCGCCTGTTGCAAAATAAGGATTTGTGCCTCCCGCCGTTTCAGAAATAACACCGAACGGTGGCACTTCATTTGGCCTATAGCTTTTAAGAAAAAGTTCATATGCCTTATCCGTTTCTCCTAGCTTCGCATATAGTGTTGCAAGCACAGACCTCCCCATAGCAGGACCATCGGCTGCCATTCTAGGCTCATAATAATTCAGGTCTATTCTGATCTGCTCTTCATCAGAAATCACATCAAGTGGAAAGGCCAGCAAATTAACATCTGCCTGTTTTATGGTTTCTCCATTATAAGTTGCATTTTCCCGGGTTGTACCATCAGGAAACTGTAAAACCGGGATATTCTCCGCTACGTGCATCCAGTCAGGGTTTGGCTGTATGTCCAAGGTTTTAGCGGCTTCCGTAGCATATCGCAGTGTTACTTTAGCCATGCCATTCGTAAAAGCATTATTATCAATGTTTTCCTGCCATTCGTTAGCACCTATTACATTGTTAATATCATATTGTTCTGGTCCGTTTCTTTCCACTCTGCTTACCCAAAAGTCTGCTACCTCTTTCAGCATGGGATATCCCCTGGTGCTGAGCCATTCTTTATCATGTGTTACCTGATAGTACTTCCAAAAGGCCCAACCTACATCCCCACTAATATGATGCTGGAATGGCCCAGTCAAAGCCCATACAGGAGTATCTTCAGAACCATCATCTGATGACTCCCAAGGATACATGGCTCCATCGTATCCATGAGCAAAGGCATTTTGCTTGGCAGCGTCCAATCTTTGAAATCTATACTCGAGTAAAGATTTAGCGATTTCGGGCTGCAACATCAATAATGGAGGGTACATCCACATTTCGGTATCCCAGAAAACATGACCGTTATAGCCAAGTCCGGACAACCCCATAGGCGACAAACTATAGGCTGTACCTGCTCTTGCAAAGGAATATAAATGGTACAGTGCCGACCGCACATCTTTTTGCACCTGCAGGTCTCCTCCAATAATAATATCGCTTTGCCATAACCTCTCCCATGCCTCCTCATGTTTCTTCATCAACCGGTCTTTGCCTTCTAACATGGCAAAGATTGTCAGCCTTTCGGCTTCGTTGTGAGGGTCTTCATAATGTTCGCTGGAAACTGCCGAAGAAACAACAGAAAATTCATAGGCCTCTCCAGCTTTTAGCTTTTTGTGAAATTTGGCCAGGTGCATGTTATAGTCCCAGTCTTCGTGAATGAGCTCTGGTTCCTGACTGTGCTTTTCAGAGAAGATAAAACTGTTGCTGGCAGCCACTTCATGCTTACCCGAAGGACTTTTTGCAACAGAAGTCAGTAGCGGAACTTTTACATGAGGGCGATCTATTTCACTGTAATAATTCCTGATATCAATTAAATGGTTCGGCGCTTCTATCACACTCATTGGTACGATGTCGACGGCTTTTTTAGCGGTAATTTTCACTGTGGTTAGTGCCGTGTATGGCAAATGTCTTAATGACAACATGCTATGTTCCACACTGATTTTATCCCCAACATCGAAGCTAGTCATCAATGCCGCCTTCTTCATATCCAACACCTGCCTGTAGTTACTTATTTCGCTAGCGGTTACTCTCCTTCCATCCACATCGAGGTTCATGTTTACATGATTGAAGGTTTTGAGGATATTCGAAACTCTTCCCCTTTGATAATAATCATAAACTCCATTGAGTACGACATCAGAAACCTTCATAGGATCAGGAGATGAAACGATCCCCACCATTCCATTGGCTACTGTAACACCATAATAGTTGTTGGGATCAATATTTTTTGCGACTAAGTGCCATGGAGACTTTTCCGGAGGTTGTCCGAAAGACATGGTTCCGATTAATGCGCAAACACTTAGAATAATATATCTCATTTCTCAACTATAAGCTGGTTTACTTTCATTGGCTTCACCACTACCGCAGATTGATTATTTCGCGCGAAAATGTATGCTGTCTCTCCTCCAATTACAACTGGCATTATTTTTCTCACCTGCCCTTTAATTTTCAAAGTACCCAGTTTACCGATAGCAAATTCTCCGTTTTCATCTATTGACAGCAGGCTTCCATAACTAGCATCATAACGCCCCATCTCCACATTATTATTGAAGAAATTGCCTGCTAGTATAACATCTTGGCTATCTTCTGTAACATTTACTTCTGCTGCTGCATTTATGGTTGAAAATTGAAGGGTTGACGGCAATGGTTTCATTTCGAATTTCAAATCTCCCGTATTTTCAAAGTAGGCGTTTTCCAATGTATTTACCTGTAAAAGCTCTGCCGTCCGGATCTTATCCTCTCCAAATAATTCTGAGATGGAAGCCGCTGCAAAATCCTGTGCATACAGATAATTTTTCCTGAGAAAAGGCATCTGTTTTGTCAATTCAAAGTAATTGGCAAAAGGTATTTCGCGCCCATCTAAATAATACGTCAACACCTGATCCACTTGACCGTTACCATCAAAATCCTGCACATAAAGACTTAAAGGCTGATCATATGTAGGATTGAATCGTGTATTTTCCCCAGCATTACCGGCAAGTATGTCTATGTCTCCATCTCCATCGAAATCCTGAGCTGAAACAAATTTCCACCAGCCAGTATGGTTGCTGACAGCCTGCTTCTTAAGCTGCTGTCCATCATTTAAAAACAATGTAACCGCACCCCACTCCAAAGCCAGCACCAAATCCTGGTCGCCATCCAGATCCACATCAGTCCACTCTCCATTTTTTACTAAACCAACTTCCTCAAGATCTTTGGCATATGTTAGGGTAACATCTGTAAACTGCCCATTGCCCTTGTTAAGAAATAAGTAGGATTTGGGTATCTTACCGTAGTTGTTAGGGACTGCACGTCCTCCGAAAAACAGATCTACCAATCCATCCCCATTGATATCCGCAGGTAATACACATGAAGCGGTTAAGTAGGCTCCTTCCAATGTAATCCGCTGGTCAAAATTACCATCTCCGGGATTAATATAGATTCGTTGTTTCAGATACTCTGATTCTCCCCAGTACTCATTGCCTCCTGAAGCCACAACCAAGTCCAGGTCGCCATCATTGTCTATATCAACAAAAACCGCATCAACATCTTCAAAAACATTATCCTTTTTAATTGATTCAGGTGTTTTTTCTATAAACGTCCCATCTTGTTGCTGCAGGTAAATAGCACTTTCATTACGTTTGGAAGACCCAAAAAACACATCCTGGGTCCCATCACCATTGATATCCCCGACTGCCAGCGCAGGCCCCTCCGTAGAGACCATAAAGGGTATAAGCCTTTCTCTATCAAATTCAACAAAAGGATTTTCCTCATGCTGAAAATTGATATTGGTCTGTTTGGTAATATCAAAAAACTGCACTTGTTCCTTTTCCTTCTCAGACCTTACATGATACTTCGGTAAAGTATTTTTGTACCTAACCGTATGCGTCCCGTCATATTTAAAACCTGTTACTTTCTCATAGCTACCATCAGGCCAGATAACTAAAACAGAATCAACTGACAATGTATCTCCAATACCTATATGGCTCACTGGCTCCATTGATGATTGAAAACCCCTTACCGGGTAGTTTTCATATACCAGTTTCTCCTTGCCCTTATAAACTATAGTTTTTGTGCCAATTCCATAAGTATTTTTACCTCCTCCATCAAATCTTAGTCTTAAATAATGGTTATTTCCAGAGGCATTCTCAATGGTTAAATTCTTATAGATAAAAGGTTCATCATCAATATTATTGACAACAATATCAAGGTCGCCGTCATTATCAAGATCAGCATAAGCAGCACCGTTAGAATAGGTGTTAGTATTATTTTTAATGGTTTCCTCCTGATCTTCAAATTTTAAATTCCCATTATTCTTAAGAAACTTATTGGGAAGCTTGATTTGAGGTATTTTATCAATCAGTACCAGGTCTTCCTCATTTGCCCTGTTGGCCTGTGTTTTCCATCTGTGATCTTCATTATTCTCTCTGAAGTTGACATAGTCGATATCATTCATCCGCCGGGGAATGCCGTTGCTAACAAAAAGGTCCTTGAATCCATCATGATCAAAATCCATAAATAAGGATGCCCAGGACCAGTCAGTGGCGTGTACCCCTGAATACATGCCTATCTCACTAAATGTACCATCACCGTTATTTAGTTGAAGGTTATTTCTGGCAAACTGCACCTGATATCCATACTTGAGCTTAAAGTCAAAGATGGAATAATCATCTTCACCTAAAGAGCTTTTGAGTATTTGAGGGTCATATGGTTGCATATCCAGTGAGAATATATCATTATACCCATCATTGTTAATGTCGGCCATATCAACTCCCATTGAAAAACGACTGGTGTGCATAATCTGACTATTCAGAACTTCATTGAATGTACCATTACCCTGATTTAGATAAAGATAATCGTTCTCATGAAAGTCATTACCAATGTATATGTCGGGTAAACCATCTCCATTGATATCTCCGGTTGTGATCCCCAACCCATAGCCAATCACCAAGCTATGAATACCAGAAGCTTCTGTCACGTCCTGATAACTACCATTCTCATTCCTATAAAGTTTATCTCCTGATGTCGGATGCACCTTTCCTATAAAGGATTCTCGCTCTCCAAAAGTCCCGTTTTCATGCACTGAATGGTTGAGTTGGTAGATGTCCAGATCACCATCCTGATCATAATCAAAAAATGCCGTCTGGGTGGCAAAGCCAACAAAGTCAAGACCATATTGCTCTGCCTGCTCTTCAAATACAGGATATCCATTATCAACTCCTTTGTTGATGTATAGCAAGTTTCTTCCCTTTAATGTCTTAAAATCTCCTACTTGATTTACATATATATCCAGCAAACCATCTCCATTGATATCAACCACGGAAACCCCGGTAGACCAGCCTCCTGCACCATCCACTCCAGCTTTAGCAGTAATGTCCTCAAACTTCATGTTTCCAATATTCAAAAACAGCTTGTTAGCTCCTTGATTACTGGCAAAATACAGGTCTACCCGACCATCGTTATCGAAATCGCCGGCACCAACACCGGCACCATTAAAGAAGTACATGTAACTAAATACATTGAATTCATTGGTCTGTTCCAGCCTATTTTCAAAATCTATACCTGTAGCGTCTTTCCTCAGTAACTCAAACTGATATTGTGTTTTATCTGTCTGTTCACACCCTGAAACAAAACACAACACTACCATCACGTACAGCGGGAAAAAAAATCTCAACATCACTATTTCTGATTTTACTTACTATTTAGTTTAAGGAATACCGGTTTGTCATTATTTCTCATCACAAGTATTTGCTCAACACCTCCAATGCTAATTCCTGAAAATTGACGCACATCTCCTTTGATAAAAAGACCGGATTCAGCACTATCTACTACTCTAAATCCACCATTACCATTATTTATGAGTACCTGTCCATAACTGGCATCCAGTTTCGAAAATTGAGGCAGAAAGGCTGAATTATTTCCACCCAGGATCAGATCAGTAAAACCATCCTGGTTTATATCTGTAGCATAAATGCTATTTACACTAGATAATTGTGTTTTTGCAGGAAGTGAGATTATTGAGAAATTACCTTTACCATCATTTAAAGCCACTGATGATTTAAACCATTTCCCTTCTCTGACCGTGGCCTTTTGTAAAACTTCTGTCGCAAACAAATCCTGAATAGACTTATCTGCAAACTGAGAATGTTTTAAGTTTTGCTTTTTCAGGCTGGCAATCTGCTGGGTCAATTCTCTCTTCAAGTGTATACTTACATCTTTCCCATTAATATTTCGTGTGAGAATCTTATCCACTGTTCCATTATCGTCAAAATCATGTACCCATAGCTTTGCGGGATTATCAGATGTACCTGTAAAATAAAAATTCTCTCCCCTGTTACCCAGGATGAGATCCAGGTCTCCATCTTGATCAATATCTGCCGGTACAATAGTATTCCACCAACCGCTATATTCTGTCATCCCGGTAACAAACTCTTTTAGCTTTCCTTCTGTAATCTCAAACACCATAGGATACATCCACTCACCTACAATAATCAGTTCATCTCTTCCATCTCCATTAATATCTGAAAGCGATGCATCAGTAATCATTCCCAGAGATTTAAGCTTAGGGGCCTTTTCAGCAGTAACATCTGTAAACTTACCAGCTTCATTCTGATAAAGGTAGCTTCGGGGGGAGATGCCATAATTGCCAGGAACACTCCTGCTGCCCACAAACAAGTCAAGATCTCCGTCAGCATCAAAGTCTAATGGAATAGCGACAGCAGTATTATAACCATTATTAGGGAAGGCTCCTCCAAACAATTCAAAATTACCCTCTCCATCGTTAAGATAGAGGCGGTCTTGCATAGCGGTAGCCCCTCGATAATCATGATTACCCCCTGATCCAACAAAAAGGTCCGGATCTCCATCCCCATCGGCATCAAAAAAGCGAGCTGCCGTATCTTCAAAGTACGCACCTTTCTCCAGCGACGCTTGTTCCGAACGATCAAGGCCGCCTTCACTTTGTATATAAAGCTGCCCAGCCTGTCGGTATGCTCCACAAATGAAAACATCTTCAAGACCATCACCATTCACATCGGCAATTGCTGCTTTAGGGCCTTCTCGACTAAGCATTCTTATCACAAGTCCCTCTTTATAAAAGTCTACAAAATCATCTTCTTGGTGCGATTCAAAGCCAGTAGAATCTATGTGATACCATGTGCCTCCCTCGACGGTAGCTGTGGAATAACCTTTAACTTTTTCTATCCCTGTCTGATTAACAGTAAGCAGTGTATCGACAGTTGATGGCTTAATAATGGAGCTAGTCTGATCTGGCCAGATAATTTGTAATGAGTCAACCTTATCTATCCCCCCCAACCCAAAGATCATATTGTAATCAACAGATGATTGAAATCCACGAGATGGCATAAGCTCTGAGCTAATGACTCCTTCCTTATGATATAAAGTTAGTTTGGCTCCGATAGCGTAACTGTTAGCACCTGAACCCTTTAGGTTAACTTTCAGATAATGGCTATCCGTAGTTTCCTGCGTATTATTCCTAAAAATAAAAGCCTCCTGATTAACATTATTGACCACCAGATCAAGGTCTCCATCATTATCTAGATCACCATAAGCAGCACCGTTGGAAAAGGAAGGCGTATTTTCAGCGTCCTCAGAAACATCAGCAAACTTCAAATCCTTATTATTCAAAAATACTTTATTTCTGATCGGGTTAGAAGGCATTTTGCTAATGATGTTATTAATATCATTCTTTCCTCCTGCCAATGCCATTTTCTGGATCATTTCATTAGCAAAAAAATCTATAAAGTCCTGATCGGTAACATCATGATAAATGCCGTTGCAAACATATATATCGCGATACCCATCATTGTTAATATCAAATAAAAGAGCTCCCCAGCTCCAATCTGAAGATGAAACTCCGCTGTAGTATGCCACCTCACTAAAGCTGTTATTTCCGTTGTTGAGTTGCAGGGTATTTTGCATATACTGATGGTAAAAATCCCTGTCAAGTTTAAGCTCATAAACACTATAGGGCTCAAATGATGAAGTAGATTTCAGCCTTTCATCATTGTCAGGTAACATATCAGTAACAAAGATATCAGGCTTACTATCGTTATTAATATCAGCCATATCGGCCCCCATTGAAAAGGCACTGATATGTCCCATTTGGTCTTTTATACGCTCTTTAAAAGTACCATCCTTCTGGTTGAGATAGAGGTAGTCCCGTTCAAAAAAATCATTGGAGACATAGATATCTTCCCAATTATCACCATTGACATCTCCTACAGTAATCCCTAACCCAAAGCCAATGAGACTGTTATATATTCCCGCCTCTTTGGTTATATCAACAAACTTCCCGCCTTCATTTTTAAGAAATTTATCCCCACCTCCTTTCAAAAAGTCTTTTACTGGCCACTCATCTGCCGGCACCTCCCGCTTATTACTATAGTTGAGAGTATTTACTGGCATAAAGCTGTTATTGAGGATATAAGCATCCAGATCACCATCCTTATCATAATCAAAAAAAGCTGCATGAGTTGTGTAACCATTTTCATCTAGTCCATAACCTACCGCTTCTTCAGAAAAGGTAAGGTCACCATTATTAATGAATAACTCATTCTTTTGATCACTTCCCTTTCTGTACCCTGCATTACAAACGTAGATATCCAAAAAGCCATCCGCATTAATATCAACCAGCACGACTCCTGTACTCCATTTATCGGCACTGGCCACACCGGCGGTAGTAGTTATATCTTCAAACTTTAGGTTTCCTTTATTAAGGTAAAGCTTATTTTCACCCATGTTACTGGTGAGGTAGACATCCTGTAGCCCATCATTATTAATATCTCCAATGGCTACACCTCCTCCGTTATAGAAATTACGGTATAGGAAGATGTTGAAGTCCGTAGTATTTTGAACATTATTTACAAAATCAATTCCGGTATGCTCTTTATTTACTTTCTCAAATACCCACTGCCGGTTAGTTTCAGAAGATTGGCAAGCAGGAAACATGGATAGTACTATTAAGCAAAAGATTAGGTTGGTAGAAAATTTCATAGCTCTAATGTGAATCCAAAACAGGTTATAACGCAATATGCCTTCCCTTTAAGTTAAGGATTTTCAAAAAAAAGGCCACCCAAAAAGGATGGCCTTGGGAGAAATATTTTATGAATTAATAGCCTGGGTTTTGCTCCAATTCAGGGTTTGTAGAAATAGCCTCTGAAGGTATAGGAAACAAAAGTCTGGTTTTATCAGACGGTGAAGGCTTTTCCTGCCAGGT
Source organism: Fulvivirga marina (assembly GCF_016775155.1). Lineage (GTDB taxonomy): Bacteria > Bacteroidota > Bacteroidia > Cytophagales > Cyclobacteriaceae > Fulvivirga > Fulvivirga marina. The sequence goes on from NZ_JAEUGD010000066.1 coordinate 338,767, forward strand.
ACCGAGGAACGAATTAAATCGAACCAAATCGTTTCTTCTCCAACCTTCCCAATATAATTCCCGGCTTCTTTCATCAAGTAGATCCTGCTCAGAAAGGCTTACTAATGTAGAAGCTCCCCGGATGGTTCTTAGTTGATTAACTATATCTAAGGCTGTTTCTCCAGATGTTCCACCTCGCATGATTGCTTCTGCTTTCATAAGCAATGCATCGGCATATCTCAAGAACACAAAGTCATTATCCGGAGCATCACCTTCAGTAGTAAAATCAGGTGGATACTTAATGGCTCTAATCCCTGTTACTTCAAGATTGCTACCTGTCTCCAACAAGTTAAAGTCTTCTGTAAAAACTAATGGATTACCAGCCCTGTCTTCAAGAGGATTTCCATCTACATCGTACTGCTGACCAACCAACAACCCTGCATTCAAACCACTTCCGTTAGAGGCTAAATAAGGCAGGTCGGTATGTAATCTCTGATCACCTTGCTCGAATCTATTGTACAAATCACTCAATGCCACAAAACCATTCCAACCACTTGGGTTCTGATTATAATGTAAGGTCATAAACCAATAAGCCCTGGCATTACCTGCAGCACCACCACTTGTGTTTTGAGAAACAAAAATTAACTCATCTGATGCATTACCGTTATCCGGTATAAAGTTATCGAAATAATTTGCGTCCAGATTACGACCTGTTATACCATCCACATATGCTATAACCTTATCCATATCAGCTGCGGCAAAGTTATAAGGCCCTTCCTCAGCTCCACCTTCTGCATCAGTCGCAGCATAAACAGCCTTATTTAAGTAAAGCTTTGCCAATAGAGCACGAGCTGCATTTTGTGTAGCCAGTGCTGGTTCATCAGTATCTGTTGGCAAGTCATTTAAAACGGCCTCCAGCTCCGAGATAAGAACTGCTGAAGCTTCTCCTCTTGTCAATAATTCAGAAGGAGGGTTTAAAAGGTTTTCATCACATGCCCTTCTGGGTATCTTTCCAAAGTTATCCAATACAAGAAAATCATTAAACACCCTTAGGAAAGTAGCTTGGGCAGCAACAGATCCTGTTGCACCGCTACAAAGCACCTGTTGTGCATTAAAGGCATTTCTGTTTAATGTTCTCCAAGCATTATTAATAAAAGCATGGGCTGTTGTCCATGAATGACGGTGTAAAACACGCCAAATACCAGCATCATCCCAATCACGGCCGCGGGTAGGTCCTGCCATTTCATCAGTAGGATGTTCTGTTAAAACCAGCAGGTTATCTTGACTCTGAAGGTCTCTCAAGTTACCATATGCTCCGTTCAAAAGTTGTTGAACATCCACATCAGCATCAGGGCCTTCAGCAATACCATCGTTAAGTTCTTCCTCCAAGTCGCTGCACCCAAAGGTGAGGAAAAGAGAAATTATCAAAATATAAGAAAATAAAGTTTTCATAGTAATTAACATTTTCATGATCTAACTCAAAATTGAACTCTTAAACCCATTGTAAATGTGCGAGCTCTAGGGTAAGCTGCGTAGTCAATCCCGAAAGACGGAACGTCATCAATAGACTTGTTAACGTTTACTTCAGGATCGAAACCTTCGTACCCTGTTAGAACAAATAAATTCTGGCCGGTAACAAACAGTCTTAAAGACTGTATCCATGGTGCTATGTCACCAGAACCAAACGTGTAGCCTAGGGTTAAGTTAGTTAACCTTAAGAAATCAGCATCTTCCAGAAACTGAGTAGACGGAACGGGTGAGTCTCCTCCACCCTGCTCAGAAGACAACACTCTTTTATCTACATTGGCACCTCCATTAAGCGCTGCCCTACTAAATAGTGCCAGTGATGTATTGTCAAAAACCTGATGTCCAAATGCTCCATTAAAATATATACTAGCATCAAACTTTTTATAGTTTACCGAAGACCTGATACCTAATGTCATATCCGGATTAGGTGACCCAACAAATTTTCTATCTCCATTACCTGGCCCTACAATACCACTGGCTGTATTTTCACCATCACCATTGATATCCTCGAAGGTTGATAATCCGTTTTCATCATACCCGGTAAACACAGGTAGATAAAAAGCATATAACTCCTGTCCATCATAGAGCAACTGTGCTCTTTGATTACTTAAACCTTGTCCATTGATCTCCCCGGTAATAATACCATCAGGAAAAATAGGAGAAACATTCTTAATTTCGTTATTAAACACACTCAGGTTAAATCCAACATCTACTGAAAGATCCTGTTTATCAACTGCTATCGCATCCAGATTAAAGTCTATACCTGAATTATTAACGGTAACACCGTCCAAATTTCTCCATACAAATACATCAGGACCTTGTTGAGGAACCCTTAGTCTGAAAATCAAATCTTTTGTTTCTTTTTGATAGTAGTCAATCGAACCTGTCAGCCTGTTATCAAAGAATCCAAAATCAAGTCCAAAATTATATTGAGTTGTTTCTTCCCATACGAGATCTGGGTTTCCTACGATACTCTGCTGTATTCCTGACCCATCATCGAGAGGCTTATACTGATTTTGTGCTGATCCGGAAGGAAACTCCTGGTTACCTGTAATCCCCCACCCTAATCTTAATTTTAGGTCTGAGAATAGTTCGGGTGCAAAATCTTCATCCCCCAAGCGCCAGGCAAATGCTGCTGAAGGGAAATAACCATATTTGTTGTTCTCTCCAAACCTGCTAGAACCATCAGCACGAAGTGTTGCCGTCAGCAAAAATTTGTCAAACATACTTACATTTACCCTACCAAAGTATGACTGTAATTCATCGTCAGGATCTTTAAACGAACTATTTTGATTAGCAGGAAAGCTACTAGCAAAGTTTAAATTACTAGTGTACAATGACTGATTATCATCTAAGAAGCTTACACCACGTTGGCTGCTTCCTCTTCTTACAAATTTTTGATAGGAGTATCCCAATAATGCATTTATATTAAAATCATCATTAAGGTCTCTTGTAAAGTTCAAAGTATGCTCAACCAGACGTGTGGAAGCCTTAATGTTTTCAATATTACCTATACCACCACTACCTGATGCAAAGTTTGCATTAAGTGCTCTTGATACAGCAACCCTTCTTTCTGATTCAGACCTGTCAACACCAAAATTGACTTTATAATCTAAGCCTTCAATGATATTTATAGTTGCTGAAATATTTCCGAAAATACGTGTTGTTTCTGTTTCATCATCATAATAATTAAGAAAAGCCAAAGGGTTTCTCTCATTATCGCTGGGCTGAATGAAATCTCCGTTAGCATCTCTAAATGGTCTGGTCGGATTCCACCTTAAAGCAGAGATCAACATGTCACCTTCTGCTCCAACATTATCCGCCAAAGCGGCTCCTTGATCTCCTACAAAACTTGCTATTAAGCTTCCTTGTAACTTAACTCTTTCATCAAGTACACTTTGCCCAATGTTAACAGACCCTGAGTACTTTTCAAGGCCAGTGCTTTTAATTACACCTTCCTGATCCTGGATACCCAGGGATATTCTGTAGCTACCGCCATTTTCAGTAGTTCCTCCATACGAAAGGTTGTGATCCTGAGTAAAGGCAGTTCTTGTGATTTCATCAAAAGCATCAACATCGGCACCAAAGTGAAGATTAGTATTAGGTACTTCACTTACAAACTCACTTGCCGATAGTAAATCATACTTTCTATTCTCAGGTATACTACTCGAACTGAATGAAGCAGAATATGTGAGTTCAGGCTTTCCTTGCTTTCCTTGCTTTGTAGTAATAATAACCACTCCATTGGCACCACGAGAACCATAGATTGCGGTAGCTGAAGCATCTTTAAGAATATTTATTGATGCTATATCATTTGGGTTAATAAAGTTAAGCGGGTTTTTAGCGCTCACTCTACCTGCACCTACATCCGCTCCAGCACTAATATCCCTACCATCTAAGGGCACTCCGTCCAATACTATAAGCGGATTGTTATCTGCCCTTATTGAGGAAGCCCCTCTAATTCTAATACTGGTTGCTGCTCCTGGTTCTCCACTATTACTTACAACCTGAACACCAGAAACACGCCCTTGTATTAACTGTTCCGGAGAGGTTTGGAATCCCTTATTAAACTGCTCTTCGTCAACCACTGCCACAGCTCCGGTAGCATCTGATTTTTTCACTGTACCGTAACCGATAACAACAACTTCAGAAAGTTGGGTTACATCTTCTTCAAGATCTATATTAATTACACTTTGGGAGCCTACGGCTACCTGTTTATTTTTATATCCAATAAATGAAAATATCAGTGTGGCGTTTTCACCAACGGATAAGGAGTAGTTACCTTCGATATCCGTAACAGTACCATTGCTGGTACCCTGTTCTAAAATATTAACACCAGGCAAAGCCGATCCATCGCTCGGGTCGACGACCTTACCTGTCACTGTCCGTTGTGCAAGCAAGCCTCCATAGCTGACCAACATAAGCGAAAAAAGTAGTAAAATTTTCTTCATAGGGGGTTAGATTTAAAAAGAATTTAAATTTGTATTATTTCATGTCATATAGTTATTGATGTTTCACTACATGACACACTCTTACCCCTGATTATGAGTACTTTTTTCAACAAATATGGGGTAAGACTCGTATGTCAATTATCAATATTAATCATTTAGAGTGCACTTTTCCTAATAAAAATGCCCTGAATTTACCGAAAACGTCATCGCAAACGTTTGCATAAACTACCCCCTTTACTTGCACTTTTAGATAATTGACATTTTCCAAGAGACCTTCCCTAATTTGGACTTTTATAATATGACCCCCTCAAAACGAGGCTCTTGGAAGTTTGAACTAAAAATAGTAGCATTGATATTTAGTTGAATAAGTCATGGCGTATTATTCTCCAACAGTAGAAATTGAAAAATGTTTTCTGACCCTTACCAACGCCTCTTAAAAATGGATTTAGAATGAAGAGTAATCAAATTACTATTAAAGATATAGCCCGTGAACTCGATATTTCACCCTCTACAGTTTCGCGGGCCTTAAAAGATCATCCCGACATTAGCCCCAAAACAAAAAAACAGGTTAGAGAACTAGCCGAAAAACTGAATTATCAGCCTAATAGTATAGCCCTTAGCCTTCGAAGTAGCAAAAGCAATACTATTGGTGTAGTTATCCCTCAGGTAGTACATTTTTTCTTTTCTACTATAATCAGTGGTATAGAAGATATTGCTTATGCCGCAGGTTACAGTGTAATGGTAGCCCAAAGTAATGAATCGTATGATCGAGAGGTAATGGATACTAAAGCCCTTTTCAATAATCGTGTGGACGGTATATTGGTATCCATGTCAAGAGAAACAACTGACTACGGCCATTTTGAATCTTTACACAACAGGGGCATTCCTATGGTGTTTTATGATCGCGTATGCGATCCTATAGATTGCAGCAAGGTGGTAGTAGATGATTTTGATGGAGGATATAGAGCTACTAAGCATCTAATTGACGAAGGGTATAAAAGAATAGCACATTTGGCTGGCCCGGATAGCCTGCATATGTTCAGGCAACGTCTCGAAGGTTACAAAAAAGCACTGCAAGAGCACGGGCTTCCTATTGATGAAAGCCTGATTCTTGCTGAAAATGCTTCCGACGATGAAAATGTAGCAAAGAAACTCACCGAACACCTGCTGGAGCTTGATGAAAGACCCGATGCCATTTTTGCTAATAATGATATTGCTGCCCTTGGTGCGATGATCACTATTAAAGAGCATGGTTTAAAAATTCCTAATGACATGGGTATCGTTGGTTTTAGTAACTGGAGATTTACTTCTTTAACTGAACCTACAATTACGACCGTAGCTCAACCAGGGTTTGAAATGGGACAGGAAGCAGCGCGCTTGCTTATAGCAGCAATAGAAGCCAAGAAAGACGAGGTAATTACTTCCGTTACCAAAGTTTTGAAAACAGAACTTGTGGTAAGAGGGTCTTCCGTCAGGGGTTAAGAAGACTGAGCTCCGGGTATATCCCTTTATTTAACTCATCATAATGGACGAGTTCACAACCTGCCAGTCACCAATACCGGATCACTTCCTTAGCCTAAAGCCGGTTTTAAATACAACGGGACTGTTGTATAAACCATCTTCATTATCATGAAGCACATTGAATAGTACAAGGGCTTGCATTTCAAGCCATTTGGCAACATTGAACCTTCTCCCCACGCCTATTAATAAGGTCTGCTTCCATTCCCTCTTAGGGATTTCTGTAGACATTGTGGTTGTTCTCATTCTCTCTGCTTCGAGGTAGGCAAAGAAATTTTTAAACACCATATGATTCGCATAAGCGCTATACCCATATACCTCCTCATTGCTTTGTGAAGTCACTCTATGCTTATCTGCCTTAAATTGGCTACGGTAACACCCCGTAACTCCAACTTCAAAAAGTTTGTTCACTCTATACCCTAAGGTAGGGGACAGATCGATGTTCAACGGATTGGTTTTGCTTATATTAAAATTACCCCCAATGACCAGTCTCTCCCAAAATGACTCATCTTTTAAAGATGTTCTTTTTACAGCACTGCTGAGATCATTGCTATTAGGCATGTAGGAGTATTTCTTTTTCATCTCCCCCATCTGCGACTGCACCTGCTGTATTTTATCCGCATTTTGCGTGATGTATTCTCTTGCTTGAGATGCCATCTTTTGTTTTAATTCCTGCTTAGCAGCCGCCTGCCTCAATTCCTCCTGGGTACTCTCCAGCTTGTTTTTATAATCTTCCAGCTGCCCCAATTCAGACTCATTTCCCATTCCATTGAGAGCATCATACTCTTTGGTGCCTTTTAGCTCCTCTTCTGCACGTTTTACTGCAGCATCCTTTACCTGCCGAGTGATGGTGGAATCAATAGTAACCTGCGGTATTTCCTCCCCCAGTTCGTCCTCCAAGGCTGCTTTGGCTCTGGACTTAGCCTCGCTTTTAACCTGATCCGTCGTGGTGGAATCAATGCTGATATCTGGAACATCTACATACTGTTGCAGCGAATCTCTCAAAACCTGCTTTGCTTTACCTTCTGCTTTCCTGGCAGTAGTACTGTCAATGGCAACATCAGGAATATCCAACCTGTTATCAAGACTATCCTTCAAAGCACTTTTGGCTAATGATTTTGCTTTTTGAGCATCTGTACTATCCGGCATCGCTTCTGACCATTCCGTTTTTAACGAATCTGATAAAGTCTGCCCCCGGTTATGATTAGTGGAATCAGTTTCCTCTTTGACAGTATTTGTAGAATCTTGAGAAGAAACACCCTGTCCCATTAACTGGATAAAGGAACAAAAGAGTAACAGTATTAGCAGTAGTCTTTTCAAAATCTGATTTGGATAAGCGGCAAATTTAATATTAATCTCACATTTTTTGTAGCATTATATACATTAAGTTATACACCCATTTTTCGAAACAATTACTAGCTACCAATAGAGGTTCCTTCCCTGTTGAAATTGCTACCATGATATGAACCTACCAGGCCACTTTTCTAAATACATATACAAATAACAAACCCACAAGTCAACATATTTCACCTCAGTGAACATCATCTAAGCGGTCTAGGCTTTGAGCATCATTAAGCGGTCTGCAGTGAACACTTATTACTTTCACCATCAATAACAGCTATGGTCAGGAGGCAGCCAAGAAGTTTATTAAAGCATAGTGTCATGATAAATCAAAAGAGGCTGGTTAAGACCTCCCAAACTTACGTTTAGGAGGTCTTTAATCCAGCCTCTTAATCTTCATGATCAATAATTACTGGCAGTAATTACCGGAATCCTCGCAGCAGTATGTCCAGTAACCGTAAGTAACTACTGTTGGGCAATTCAATTTCCCACAAACTGTTGCTGATGCTCCCCCCTGCACTTTTACAGTCTCACTCTTGCCTGTAGGCATTTCAGTTACAAAGCTTTTCACTTTAAGTTGCTCAATCTTAAGCTTTTTCATAATTAGTAAGTTTTAGATGTAGAAAATTTTGTAATCAAACCTACCTCTGAAAAAAGTAATATGGTATCACTGGATACCGGTATAATGTGTGTTGGAACAGTTTTTTTTTGCATTTCCGAGATTATCATTAATTTCTTACATAAAGTAGNTGGCATATTTTGAACCGTAATCACTGGCATAAACACTCCGAAATCAGTGGCATATTTCAAACCGTTATATCCAGTTGTACTCCCATATAAAAGAAGTAGGTAGTAAAACAGGGTATTTATAGCCCGTATAAGTGTTTTGATATGACTACTTTCGGTGAAAAAATTGCAGAGCTTAGGAAGGATAAAAAAATGTCTCAAGGGGAGCTGGCCAAAATGCTCAATACATCTACTTCCGTTATCGGGAGATATGAACGGGACGAGATGACTCCTTCAATCGAAGTTGCTAAAAAATTGCTGCTTTGCTTGATATTACTGTTGGTTATTTACTCGGTAAAACGGAGGACGATACACTCTTTAAAGATCCTGTAATGCTAAAACGCCTGAAGGAACTTAATAAGCTTCCCAATAGTGACAAGGAACACATCCTTTATGCTCTTGACGGACTACTTCAAAATGTTAAAGCCAAACAGACGTATTCATAAAAAAAGCCTCGCATTGCTGCAAGGCTCATTTATTTCAGTCATCGCGGAAGTAACTTCCGTGCCCAGATGGGCTATCTAATCAGCTCTACCTGATCAAACTTCCATATTTCTCTAATATTTCAATTCTCCGCAATAAAGCTGTACTTGAGCTTCCAATGAAGGACCATGCTGCGGAAATACCGCATCTCTAATCTGAACTGCTGATCTACAGCTTAAAACCAGATTCCGATATATTAAGATAGAACGGCTTTCGGCTTTCTATTTCTATATCCCGCCATTGAACTCCACAAGTATATTGATGAAGTTTTTTATTAAATAGTTTGCGGTTGTAAGAATGTATCCTCTCCGGAAGTTCGAATTCAGTATAATCGTTTAGATAATACTTGGGGCCGAATAAATTTAATTTAATATCAAAAGTAAGAGCCACATAAGGCACTTCTTCATATGTATCATTCCAAAAATTTAGATTTCCTGCATTTGCAACGTGTCTGGTTTCTACAATTCTATCATGTGCGTCAACAAGATCAATGTAAAAACCGAAATTAACCGTAGCAGGTATATCATAAAAAGCTGTGCTCTCATTCAATGACTTCAACCATTTAACCCAACTTTCATCACCACTCTTCCATACATTACTTCCACCTAAATCCTCCTTAGTATTTCCTATAACTATAGTATCGTAACTTATAAAATCAAATGCTTTAGAAAAGTTTATTAGGTCTTCCGTTAATGAACCCATATTAAATAACGAGTAGCTCCTAATAAATGACCACTCTGCAACTTGACCATACCTGATCATCTTCTCCAAATGATCTCTCTTACTGTAATCAAAAATCATGTTTAATTTTCTACTGAAGTTTAAAGTTCAAAACCATCAGCGCCAAACTTCAAATAATAAGGCTTGGCACTTTCAAACTTGATTTCGTCCCAAGTCCAACAGCCAGAAAAATCCTTAATACCAGCATTTATTACGCGCCGGTTATGGTTGACAATTTTTTGGGGCAATAACATTGTAGCTCCATTATCAAGGTAAATTGACTCACTAAAAAGATTTCTCTGGATATAGACTATAAACTCAGTATGATTTGGTCCGTCTTCTTTTTCATGCCAAAGCTGAAAGTTTCCTATAGATTCTTCAACTCCTTTAATCGTATTATCATTATAATCAACTAATCCAAAATTGTAATTTAAGTCTCCGGAAGCAACTATATCATCTAATCTCACATCCTTATCCTTAATACCATTAATCCAATCACCATATTCCTGTAATGCGCTTTTTTTATTCCAGACATTTCTGTTTGTCTGATTAATATTAGAAGCGGCTAAACCGATGGAATTATAGGTCATGTAGGAAAAACTAGTTCTAAAATCTTCTAGCAGTTTTTTAACAGTTTTCATGTTAATTTCATCTTTATACTTTTTAAATGACAGCATGCAAATATCTGAGTAGGTACTTATTTCGCTTAGTTGCAAGCTGTTATTAATAGGTATAATTAATCGTGATTGTTCAATCATATTATTTTCTTAATAGTTCTAAATCCAAAGAAATAACTCCATCACTACCATGTACCCAAATTTCACCAACTACACCATCATTTTTTATTAAAAGACTAGGCTGACGAACATTTTTTAGCCAGTGATTTTTCATCATCACAACAGGAATATCCACATTAATTCTAATGTCAATGTTATTGAAGCCCAACTCAACTGCTTTTTGGTACGTTTGGTTTATCTCGTTTATCATTTGTTTTTTACCTCCCAGTGTCTTCAACTGGAACATTTGTCCTGTTTCATTATAAAATCCATCTATTGCCTTCTGATTTTCAGCCGCCAAAACTAACTTCTGCCCCTTTTCTGAAGCTATAATATCCCCAAAAGAAACTTCCTTCGCCAGTCCATCTAAATCATTATACACCTTAGAATTATCTAACAAAACATTTCCTGATGAGCCAACTGCCGTACCTAAATTATCTAAATTAATCCCAATTTTCTGAGAACTTGCAGTTAAAAGTTCCTGGAACTGGCTGGCCTTTACAAACCCGGAGGTGCCATCAGCTTTTTTAACAAGATAGACACTCTCGCCTATAACGTTTCCAATGCCATCTTTCACAGCAATATCCTTTGATATTTCTATAAATTCATCAGCGGATGTTACCGCATCATCCAGCCATCCATCATTTGCAACGCGCAATACATCATCAGCCCCTTCTTTCAAAAGTACACCAATTGTGGCTCCGCTCTTTCCTATTAAAGTGAATTGTTCATTGGCGGTTGGTAATACCTTACTTCCAAGTTGAATCGCCTTGGCAATAGCCCTTCGGGAAATTGCACTAAGCTTAGCAACATCTACCACCTTACCTCCAATCTTCACAACCATTCCAACAATACCGGCCTTAACAAGTGCCTCACCGGGCACCAAGTCAAGAATGGCTAGTGCCCTTTCCCAGCCTGCAAGCTGCTCATCAGTTCTATAGTGTTTGCCATTAATAATTGTTTGTGCAGCCACCAGCGGTGCTGTAACTATATCGGCAACAATGTACGAGTATAATACCAAACCACCTTCGTCACCGGGTATAGCATTACTCAGGTCTTTGATGTGATAGTTGATTTTATCCCTCCATTGATCTGTTACAGCGGCGCTTTTCCCCCAATAGTCAGCGCTACCTGCCCATATCGTAAGTTTATCAAAAAGCTCCCTTTCCGAATCATTATTATTAAAAGTAACGGTATAGGTCGTTGATATTTCATTACCATCCTTATCGGTAATAATATATTCTCCCTCAACAACCACCTTATCAGGGTGTACAAACATTTTGGGATAGTTAAAGCCCAGATCTTCCCATAATTTCATCAGGTAGTCTCCCGCTCCAACTGGGTCTGGCCCAAACATCTTCAGGTTTTCGGAAACCTCGCGTTTATAGTCAAAACCCGTTTTACCGGAGTAATGCTTTTCCAGCGCTATCGTACCTGCACCGGTATCAGTACTCTTATGTGTTTTTAACTGAGCATAAACCTTCTCGATGGAGTTGTTTTCGCTGTTATCGGTACCACTCTCATATTTACGCTGGCTACTCCCCACAAACCTTGGTTGGCGTATTTGCGGTCCGCTCACAGGCATGGATGAAGCAGCATAAGTTTCTTTCTTGGGTCTTGCAGGGCCAAAGACAAAGCTTTCCTCATCCTGGCTGCCCAGCACATCAAAGCTTTTGCGACCTTCACCCTTCGAGCTTTCAAAAGAACCTGTCCGAGCAACATGATCTCTGCTACCTCCGCTTTGCTGATCGTCCGTTTCGGTTGAGGTATTTTCATCCTGTTCGTCTTCTCTATCTTGCTTTCCGTTATCTTTCTTTTTCCCGTTGACCTTTCTGTGCCTTTTTTGCTTCTTCGTTTTAGGTAAATTAATCGCTACCCTGGAGTGTGTACCACGGCCTTTTACCCTCACTCGCTTCACTCTTTTATCTTTCTTCCGTTTATCTTTATTTTTCCCTGTTCTGGCTCGTTTATTTCTCTCTCTTACCTTGCTTCCATCTTCAATCAGCAAGCCCAGCAAGTCTTCATTATTGACAAAATTGTTGCCGGCGTATTGATACGTGCTTTGTTCAAGTTGCAGATCAGCAAGAGGGTCTATGTTATAAAACCTGCCTAAAACAGCATCGTACTTCCTAAAGCCTAAATCTTTAATACCATGCGCTATACCTCTGGTATTTACTGAACCTGTATAGTATTCGTTATCGCGATGGTAAGGATTGAACGAAAGACCTAAAGCATAAAAATCTTCACTTTTTATGATTTTACTTCTATTGTGCGTTAGTTTCAGGTCATCAAAATACACCCAGTTATCAGTAGCACTTTCATTGCTCACATAGGCATAAATGTATCCGGCCTCTTTAATTTCTATGTCACCGATCTCTAGTTTTTCAACGTTAAAATTGGCATCATCGGACACCTGCAGGTACCCGGCATCTTTATAATTCATTTCATCATCGAAAAGAATATAATTAAGATATGCTGCCGGAACATTATCATTACTTGTTTGACCATTATCAAAAAACGCAAAAGCGTTGTCAAAACTGTTGTAAATGGTGAGTTGACACTTCCTCACATGAACGCCACTCTTTTTCAGTAACTATATTATAAACGTTTCCGATAGCAACATTAATTGTTGCAAAGAAGATTAAGAATAGCATTATGTATTTGAGTAGTTTCATTGGTAATGCAAAAACAAGTACTCTGGCTGGTTTTTATTTTTCATCATACGTGCGAGTTTCCTACCTTATCAATTCCTAATTGAGTTAAAGTTATCTTAACCTCTTTACCATCTCTGACTATGTTAATAAACCCTTCCTCTACAAGTTTCTTTGGTACTATATTAAAACTCTCTTTGACAAGAATATTCCTAGTTATATACTTATCAAAAGAATACCTTGATACTTCTCCTCCATTATCTTGGATAAACTGAAGGCATTTTAGTAGCATTTCGTTTGTTATCTCTTTCATAATTAATTTCCTGGGTGATATAACGGTGCGTCAGCTTCATATATGCTATAAGATTCCAAACTTGCTGCGTGAAGCGTTATAATAGAAGTCCTCATCATTACCCATCTGCTATTCCTTTATTTTTATACCTAGCGTACTCTTCCAATTCATGTGTATAAAAACGCTTATCATAATCTGTTGCTTCGATCTCTCCTCGCTCAATTCTTCAACCTTTCTATCATCCCTGCATTGTCAGGATCAGCCCCAAACCTGTTCAAGTGCTTTTCTACATCACTAATGCCATCTGAATCTATATTTGCATCCGTCCAACCCCTTTTAATAATTGGCCCACCTGCATCATCTGGATCGAAATATCTTCAAGAATGCTCTCCTTTAACTTTTAGTTCTCCAGGATTATAAACATCATTATTATCAAGCTTTCCAAGTACAGTACCATCAGCTTGTTTCACAATTCCACCACTCTCAATGGTTAGACCATTATATAGATACCTATTGGTCTTTGCCAAAGCCTCTGGGCTGGTCTTCAACCCCCACATCATCCAACCCCCTCCAGGAGTCGACCAAGTCGGGAGCAACAAAAAACACATTATGCTCCCCTGAATCGCACTTCTCGAACAAAGAAATCCCGAACATACCATTTTCTTGTGAAGACGATTCAATCGGTTCTTTCTTTTTATTAAAATCAGTTAATCCTTCTACATATGAACATCGATCTTCTTCATGTACTACTGCATAGTCCTTTCCTATTACAGCATCAACCGCTGCAAAGAAAATTAAGAATAGAGCTATGTATTTGAGCAGTTTCATATGAAGACAAAAACCAGCAACTAGCACTGGTTTTTTGTTTACCTGTTTTGGCTCTCCAAAAATTCGAGCCATTCCATTACTAAGTTCCTAAAATCTATGGAAGGCATTATCAAGTCTTTATAACCTACTTCGCTTCCACACAATTCCGTTTTTTCTTTCTGCACAACAGCAAGCCCCACTACATCTGCACCTATTTCAACAAAACTCACTTCCCCTTCTAACACGGAATTTATACCTGGTAATAAAGTCTCCTTTATCTCCCTAGGATCTCTCCATATATCTAAGTATTGAGCTAAAATTTCATATTCAGAACTTTCAGACACAGATGTCTTTCTATTTTCTATAAAAATGAATTTTACAGGATACTTTTCTATTGTTTTATTCATATTGTTATATTTCAGGGAATGCAGAACTCACATTGCCTGCTTCATCCAAATAAATTGTAAGATTCGTTCCATCTGACATTGTCCCTTGATACTTATTTCCTCCCAAAGAAGTCTTATTATTGAAAGCATAAGCCATTTCTGCCTGAACCTTCTCCTTAGACCATGAATCTGGAAAAAATGTCGACTCTTTTGATTTCACTTTCCAACCGTCGTTTGGAGAATAAGACTCACCAGTAAATGCTTCCACTTTAGCCTCAACTTTAGCTTTATAATACCTATTACCTACTGGAGTAATTTCACCTTTAATTCTCAACTTATTTGGGTCTAATGCATCTTTGCTGTGTGCTCCCGAAACACTCCACATCTTGGTTCCATCAGGAGCTAATTTTTGCAGACCAGTATTTGGGTCAATAACGGGCTTAACATCTCCTTCAAATATGTGCTTATTAAGCGGCCCATTCTTAACTACATCATCCAGTTTCTTGAGATAATCAGGATCTCTTTTCCAACCATCGGGAACATCATCCCCAAGATCATCGAGTTTCTTCCACGAATCAGCCAAATCCGCATTCTCAGCCAATGCCTCGGCCAACTCGTCATTCGCTGCTATATCCTCTCCAAATCTACGGGCTGTTACATCATCAAAGCCTTTTCCTTTTATGGTAGCCCAATCAATCTTGCCTAATTTACCAGTTTCTTAAATACATCGGCCACTTTATCAAAAAGCTTCTTCCCCCAGTCAAAACAGCCGCAATTAAAGTTACAGCATCATAAGTACCCGCATATTGGGGGACTTCCACTCATAAGCTAGAACTAAAGTAGATGCCTTTTAAATCCCAAAGCAATAGGATTCCTAAAATGATTAAGGCTTTGGATCTTCTTATCCCAATTAACTTTTGATAAAAGGTATATATCCACTTCTGGATATGTTTGGGAAACAACCTCTACCATTTCGTCCATATCCATCCAGCCATCGTTAGCTGTGTACCCTTTCAGTAACTTGTTACATTCATGACTTATCAATTCCATCCGTTCCTGATCCAGTGTATCGGGAAAAAGATATTCCCAAGCTGCTTTCTTAACATGAAAAACCACATCTTCCTTTGTGTAATAGATTTCTCCAAAGGCCAACTTATAGTCATGTTTGGTTGCAAACCTAAGCCAAGAGAATTGCTCGCTGTCCATTAATTCATGTATATTGGAAAAACTGTGAATTTCAATATCCTTCAATTGATCGCTTAATTTTTCTCTCTCTTCTTCTGCCAACTTAGCCTCTCTATTTGAAATTGTACCCACCAAACCAGAGTATATCAACAGATCATCTATCTTGAACTCTCTTGGTGGCATGTCATCGGCGGTAGGAACAAATTTTGTCTCTAATGCAATTTTTATCCAATCAAAAGAGTTATCATTTAATTTTTCAATCAAATTAGACTTCAAACCTTCTTTACTAAAACCAGGGTTATGTCTCTCCAGCTTATTAATTATCTTATCGATAGAGTAGCCCCATTCAGATAAAGACATATAACCTCTAAAAAACACTATTAAATCTTCCATTTACTTATTTGGATACATTGTTACTAACTGAAAAACCCCTGAAGAAACTTCTTCATATACGGCAGTTACTTTAGACATCTGCTGCAATCCATTGCCAACATTTTTACCATATCCAACTCCAAAATTTCCGGGATGTTCCACAATCCAATTTCCAGAAATTGGGTCTTGAATCTTAGCGGTAAAAGCGGGGGTTCCAGGCTTAACATTCTCCAAAGCTTCTTTTACCATTTCAGGGCTATTGAACCGTGAGGCATAATTTGACACCTGTTGCACAGCACCATCTGGAGCAATTCCTGTCTCTACCCTTTTTATTAAGGCATCATTGGTAACATCATGGCCATGTCTTTCTAATACGTGAGCATCTGGATGCTCAGTAAGCTTTGTAAGATCATCCGCATTGTAACCAGACGTATCAGGTGTACGCTTCATCTTTAGCTCACCACCATCATCTACAAGCTGATAGCCATTCTTTGGCTCACCAATCGGTGTACCATCTCCATACTTTTCAGGCAACACATTACCGTTCTTAATCTCTGCAATTTTCTTTCCCGCCGCATCTGTCAAATTAAGATTGCCATCTAAATTTTTGGAGAGTGTTGCCCCTGCACCATCCCAGTCATTTACATGACTCAAAAATTCCGGATTTTTTTTAAGTGGATTATCAGGATCAATTTCATCCATCTTCTTCCACCCATCAGCCAAATCCGCATTCTCAGCCAATGCCTCGGCCAACTCGTCATTCGCTGCTATATCCTCTCCAAATCTACGGGCTGTTACATCATCAAAGCCTTTTCCTTTAACCGTCGCCCAATCAATTTTGCCTAATTTACCAGTTTTCTTTAAAATGGTTGATAGCTCGTCAAAAACTTTCTTACCTCCTGTAAGTATAGAAAAAATGATGGCAGAAGTGTCATAAAAACCAGCATATTGAGCTGACTTCTCATATTCGGCAATTTTACCGTAGTACATATTTTCTAAGGTTGAGAAATCAATGGAAATTATAGACTCTATCAATTGTTGACGGGTCTTTTTGTCAAACATCGACAATCCGAAAGCGACCATTTCAGGGATACTTTTCAGCTCATCCAACGCACTGTTTCCTACTCCTGCCGCCGGATCAGGCACCCAAATCCCCCAGGTGTTGGAGACTCCACCCTGCTCGTACCAATGCGACTCTTCAATGCCAACATCATCCAGCAGATCTTTAGCTGCTTTAACCACAAGCATGGTCTTCTCAAAAATATTTAATACAGGTTCATCCGCATCGGCCGTAGTGCCTTCAAGTTGGCTGGGAACATCTATATTGGGATCATTAGCCGGACTGAAGGTCTCACTGACTTCACCATCTGTTGCCAAAAAACCGCCATCATCATAGATTTCGTATATGAGTAAGGTTCGTGCATTTCCTTCATCGTCTGTCCATTCCAGAGATCTGTTTTCAAAGGTAATTTCTCCTACTATATCCACCACATCCCCAGAGTAGTTGCTGTAAACCTGTGTATTGTTATAGTCTATAGCCGACTGTATGGCCTCATCTCTGCGAGCTTCAAACTCAGCCATAACCGTTGCATCATGAGGCAGAGCTACCACGGTACCATCGTCATATTTTTTCTCTGTTGGCAGTACAAACAGGTCATCACGATATACCAAATGCCGCTCATATGTGCCATCCTCTTTTTTGGCCAGGATCATGGTCACATCTTTATTTGTACTCCTTACGCCAAGATTATAATCATCCACTATGATGTCAAAATAGGCTTCTTCAACAATCATAACCTCTGCATCCAGTCCGAACGGTTCGCTTTCAAATGTACTCATGGAGTTTTTAAGCTTATCACTCTCGGCCTGGTCGATACCTACAAAGTCATGTAGATCGCCATCGGCCAGTATCCGGTTTTTAATGCGGTTAATCTCGTCCTGTATCAGGTCATGATTAGCATCCAGATACTCCTGTATCTCAGAAGGCACAACAATCTCCTGCTGCTGAATGGCCTCGTTAAGCAAGTCTCGGATAAATTTACCTGCCTTCAAAAAAATCATTTGCTCTTCTACGGAACCACTTGCTGTAATGTCAACCTTATTAACATTTAACAGGTCTATGTGGTCTTCCCCCATATTTACCTCTATATAAAGATCACTAAGCACGCCATTAATACCGTCATTTTCATAATCAACAGTATATCCTCCATCTTTTACCGTTACATGCACAGGTTCTGCCTGGTCAAACGCCTCATCGTCATACTGACTGTAAGTGGTTCTGGCATCTATAGCCCTTTTAAAGCTGGAAGAAAACGGATGCTTCGACTGTATCAATAGCTTATAATGCAATGCCAGGGCCTGACCAAAAGGCAGGTTACCTGCCAGGTGTTCAAATTTCGCTACTTCAGGCTGATTCACACCTTTCTCATGCCAGTATTGCACATGACCTGATAAGCCGGACTGGTCGGTGCTTATAGACGGAGTCCCTGAATCTGAAGACGGTCTGTATCGTGGTGATTTATTTTCAATATTATTTCCAGAAAACAATGGTCCATGTACGCGATCAATTTTATTTTTAATAGCTTGTTCCTTGTAGTTCTGATCGGCTTCATTCCCAACTCCATAGGCAATTAACCTATTAACTACATCCATCGTGCTAAGATCACTCTTTGCTAAGTTGTCCTTTTGTTCTGAACTATTCTCATTTGAAGCAGACTCATCCTCGGAACCTGATGACCCATCATTTTTATCTCCTCTACTCTGCTTTCTCTTCTTACCCTTGGTCACATATACATACATTTTTCTTTTAGTATGCGTGCCTCGGGATTTCACCTTCACTTTTTTTACTTTGGCTTTATCCTTTTTATCTTTTTCCTTCGGACCCGTTGCTTTTTTATTGCCATTCCTCATCTTCCAACTGTTATCCTCAATCAAAAGGCCCAAAAGGTCTTTGTTATTTACAGGATCGTTACCAGCATATTGATAGGGACTCTGATCCAATTGCAATTCAGTAAGGGGATCAATGGTGAGGAACCTTCCGGTAACTGGTTCATATTGCCTGAAACCAAGATCCTTCCACCCTGTACCCTTCTGGGAATATGATCCTTTATAATCGGAAACCAGCCTTTTATATCCATTAAATGACAACCCAAAAGGAAAATAATCATCCGTTTGTATCACTGGGTGCTCCCGAAGAGTGACTTTCATATCGTCAAAGTATACTGGATTTTCCGTATTACTTTCATTGGTAAGGTAGATATAAATAAAGCCAGGCTTATCAGCCACAATATTTTCTATAGCGATTTTTTTATGACTTCCCGCCTCTTCCAGAACCTGTGCATGACCAAATTTCTGTAGATTCATGTTCTCATCGAACATAATATAGTTGAGGTAGGCAGCAGGCCTTGTATCGCTGGAGGTGCCGCTAAGTAATGCATTACCATTATTTACATTGTTAAATGCATCGTAGGTAGACTGTTCGTAGGTGTTACCTCCATTTACACCGCCAAAAGCACCTGCAATAGCGCTAATCATAGCAGTAGGATTTTGTAGGGAAGAATATCCATCTCCACCTTCATAATACGCATAAACTTCAATATCAACTTCATCGCCGATTCCCAGTGGCAAGCTAATTGATGGGCCTACCGGAGATGAAACATTGAGTCGTACCACCTGATCACCACCGTCATCATTGGCATCAGCCGTGCTAAATGTGACTCTTGTCTCGGGTATATTGGTGTACAGATTTTCTTCATCCGTGCCCACCTCTGATTCAAAGGAAGCTGAGAATATTAAAGTGTCAGGGTTGGCCGTAAATATTACCCTTGTGTTATCAAAGTTATCTTTGATATGATACTGATACTCAAATCCCTCTTCACCTTCTTTTGCCATCAATTGCCCCTGATCATGCTGGATAAGTTGCAATGCAGGCTCTGAATCCAGGACCTTCTCGTAAATAAATTCTCCCACAAAATCTGTCCGGGTTGTATATCCGTATTCGTAAATGATTTGTGCCAGTTTTTTCCCCTGAGCATTATAGATATATTCAACATAATCATTATCATTTTTGATTACTTTAACAGGTAGATTAAGGTGGTTATAGGTAATTTGATCTATACCTTTATTGGCATCAACAATCATATTACCATTGGCATCGTACACATAATCATCACCTTGTATATCCCTAAATCCTTCTTCCTTATAGGTCAGAAGATCATTTTCAGCCACATGGAGCAGCCTGTTGGCATGGTCAGCGCCTTGTCCATAATTATACTCCAGCTGGTCAATCACCTCCGGACCATCGTGGTCCGCGTAACGCGTCAACCCAAGTATGTTTCCATTGCGGTCATAACCTTGAATGTACTCGTTATATCCTCCCTGTTTTAATGTCCATGCACCGGTCTGGCCTTCAACATAGTCTGCCAACCTCAAGCGGTTAAGTCCATCATAAACATAACCATAGGCTTTGCTTTCAGACTTACCCAATGTTTTCCATTTTACCCCGGCTACGTTACCATTGTACTGTTGCTGCTCAAAGCCATGATCATACATCAGTTCCATACCGAAATAATCATTAGGGCTTAGCACTTCAGTCTCCGACAATTCGCTGTTATTAATATGTGTCAGCCAACCTCTTGGGTTATAAGCGTAATCCACGCTTTGCGCAAATGAGGCTTTGTCATCTTCACTATGCAGGTTTTTCTCTATCAGCTCCCCTATTTCATTGTACTCGTTATGCGAAAGCAACACTCTTTGAAGCTTACTCAAATGCACATCCTCTAAAATGTATCCATCAGAGTAAACACTTACATCTACCAGTAAAGCTGTATTGAGAGCGCTAACGGTTCTTAGTAATTGGTCATTATGAAAGTACTGTATTGAACCGTTTTTTCTTTCAATCTTGAACTTGTCGCCGACCTTATATTTATGAACACCTGACAGCAGGTTAGCAGAACCTTTTTCTCTAACCTGAAATGTGCTATCACTTCTTAAAAAGAAAGCGTATTGGATGGTGTTCCAATGTTCGTTGGCATTGGATGGAGATAAACCGATCATCCTATGATAGTCTACAACCTCAGCCGTAAGCGCTAAAGCTCCATCTTCATCCATAGGCAACTGATTTAAAGAAGCCGCTCCGCCATTCCAGTTATTCACACCTGCATTTTTCACAATGCCTTCGGTCTCATAAGTCATATTTACAAGATCCTTCCACTCCACTTTTTCATATGAGCCGATGGAATGGTAAGTATCTACCAGTCGACCTAAGTGATCATAGGACATATCATAAATTACAGTAACATCCTTACCGGAAGTTTTTACCTCCACCTGGTCCCCTGAAAAATTGTACCTGTAGGAAGTTATATTAACATCTCCTTGCTGATTTTCTTCCTGTATTTGAATTACCCTGTATTCATCGTCGTAATAGGTTACGGACTTCAGCCATTTGAAATCGCCTAATACTTTGGCAACGGTACCAGTAACCAGACCCACGGCTCGGTCAAACGGTGCCGTATGCCCCAGCTCAGGCTCAAAAGCCAGGCTGTCTGCATAAGAAAATTCATAATCATCATAATAGGTGATCAGGTAATAATTTTCAACGAGCGTATCTACCGGGAAGGCCTGGTTAGTATACCCGAACATCTCATCTCCTCTTTGCTCAAACAAAACGGGGTGATTCTTTACGGCATTGCGCACATCATCTAAAGAGCCGAACATCTCTGTAACCCCATGCATGACCGGCCTGTTTACCTCATCGTACTTGGTAAAGGCCCACTCTCCATGCAAACGCTGGTTTCCATCCTGGGTAAGTACCAGTCTATCCCTATTGTCATATACCAGATACATTGCTTCTGCACCAGGCACCTTTTTGGATATCATGCGGTCCCTCCCATCATATTTATACTGAAATGCCCAGTTATCAATAATGCCGAAGTCAGTAGCCCAACTGAAGCCATCAACGATCTTTGCCGAACACTCCGGAGGTAATACATACCGAAGGTTACTAAACATATCGTAGACATAATATGTATCCAGCCAGTCTCCCCGGTTGTTACCATTAACTCGCTTGAGCACCGTTCTTCCCAGCTTATCAGTAAACTCATGCACTTCCTGACCGTGCTCATCTACCGCGACCTCTACCATCAACTCACCACTGTAAACATATCCCTGATGCACCAGCTGATCATCAATCACGGACCACCGGGTTACTACCTGGTCATCGGCAGCGTTATAGGGCCTCACATCGCTTTGGGTAGTATGCCCGCTCCCCAGTCTCCAGGACTCACCAGGTGCCGACTCTTCAAGGGCTTTATCCAATGGTGAATTTTCAAATCGTGTTTCGGCATAAGCAACACCGGTACGGGCAACTTTATAAGCAAGTGACCCCGGGCTGGTATTGTCCAGATTTCTGTAGAAATCATATTGCTCCAGCAAATGATTATTTCTGTATGCACCAAGACCGGAAGCACTTACATAAGGTAGGTATTCTCTATACTGCCTCCCTCCTTTATCATAGGCTACGGCATGAATGATATCATTTTTCCCTGGAGAACCCTGCTTAACCACCGTTTGCACCGGTCGTCCCAAACCATCAATATATTGCGTTGAAACATTGACCTGCTCAACAGGGAGATCAGGGACAGTACCTATTACCCTCAAATCATTTGATGGCGTTTTGAATGTATATGTTCTTACAAAATTGACATCAGATGTCCCTAAAGTAGCTGTGGGGACATTACTTTGCAGTATCGGTGCTGATGAGTCGTCCGGACTGTTGCCCAGTGCGACCACTTTTACCGACCGGGTATTAAAATAGTCCGTTCCATTTAAACTTACTGCCAAATGGTAAACGCCGGGTACAGATACATTCAGCTCAGGCTGAGTGCTTCCGCTAATATTGTTACCATCCTTTACCCATTGGTAATGGTTAAAAACGTTATTATTATCAATGTAAAGACGGGTTTGCTCACCATTCTTTATAAAAAGCGAACCATCTACATGTATTACAGGGATGAGGAAGACATTGCTGGTAACAGATTTCGCTACCGCACTTGAACAACCGTCTTTAACACTATAAACATCAAAAGTACTGGTCTCGGTACAAAAAGCCCTGTATGTGGTACCTTCGTATTCCTTAATGCCATTTCTATACCAGTGATAGGTATAAGCCGGGTTAGCATCATTTACCGTCATAGTGACAAAGCCCGGATTTATAAGGTCTTCAACACTTACATCAGCAGAGGCAACAGGCAAAGGATCAATATTTACCTCCGCGGTAAAGCCAACACTGGACAAAGTGCCATCGCACTGTTTTGGTCTAAGATAATAAGTACCTGAAGTTGTTACGGTAAGAGTAGGCCCTGAACCTAATGAAGAGGAATTGCCTGCTCTGTACCAGTGCCAGGTCTCACACCCCTCAGGCGCCCCTTTTCTCGTAAGAATAGCTTTTCCACATTGCATTTCAACATCAGGTGCAGGAAGAATTACCTCTACAAAGACTTCATTGATTTTGAAAGGACCGGAACATCCTTTAATGTACCCGTCACCGAGCTGATCCCACCGCACATCAGCATAATACCTTGTGCCTTCGGAGTAGGTATTTAATATTGTAGTACCTTCATTAGCATGCCACCAGACACCGGCAGAACCTGAGTTATCAACATAATAAGTTATTTGCTGCCCTAAAGCTACATTTACAGGGTCAATTGGGTTATCACCAATGACTGTTACACTCGATGAAGGCCCCCAACAATTCTCGTTTTTAGCTCTTAGATAATACGTACCTGCTGTGGCAGGCCTTGTTTCCCTTGAATCAGAAATATCTGTTCCTTCTGCTTGTGTCTGCCAATAATATGTTAGTCCCTCCGGAGGCGTCTCTCTTGACAATGTAGCCAATCCGCAATTGTACAATACGGTAGGTACCGGTGGCATGGCAGGGTTTATAACCGAAACAGATACCGAACCTGACCCAAGACTCCAGCTATTGCCACTTTTTGCTCGCAGATAGTATGTTCCTGAGCTATTAGCCACATAAGTGCTGCCATAACCTAAGGCCGTGCTGGTTCCATTTGAAGTGGTTTGCCAGTACCATGTCACTTCCGAGGGAGGTGTACCCTGACGGGTAAGGGTTTTACTACCACATAAATTTGTTGATGCTGTCGGATTCGGAGGAGTTGCCGGTGGTACATCTATGATCACCGTAAGTGTACTTTTAACTAGATCTCCATTTTTAAATTTGATTGTACCGGAGCTAACATAGTTCCACTTTATCCTAACAACATAAGCTACTTTAGCTTCCGGGTCATTGTCAGGCATCATAGTTCCCTGATAGGTGATAACACCTCCGGTAACTTCCCAGTTAGGCCTAAGCTGAAGAAACTCATCGGAGTATGTATACATCAATTCCACGTCCGCGTCTGCATTCGTTGGCCCGCTAATAACACCGGCATAAACAGAACATGTGATCAGGGTAACAACTATAGAAAGTAAAAATCTTATCATTATTAATGAATTAATGCTCAACACGAATTAATTATAGGAAATGGTATGCACAACCACCCGGATAGCGTACTGGTTATCAGGATCGATTTTGACTTCCGTTAAGTCGGCAGTACTATCGATAATAACCTCCTTAGTGCTACCATCAATTTCCACAGCGTAGGTCAATACACCCTGATTGGTGCTTTGATCCCAATCACCGCTAACCTCTGAGACTACAAACCGGACCTCC
Organism: Fulvivirga marina; assembly: GCF_016775155.1. Lineage (GTDB taxonomy): Bacteria > Bacteroidota > Bacteroidia > Cytophagales > Cyclobacteriaceae > Fulvivirga > Fulvivirga marina. The sequence goes on from NZ_JAEUGD010000066.1 coordinate 363,269, forward strand.
TGGCTGCTACCGCTTTGACTAAACTGTGTCCATACTATATTCCCCCCTGAGATTTCAATCGTTGACTCTATCGGAAATTTCTGTTCACCACTAATGGCTTCAGAGCTCTCAAGCTTCATCGTAGCGGGCACCTGTGCCAAAGCATTAACTGACAGAGTTACAATACCCAATAATATTAGCAATGCTTTAACTTTAGTCATTATAGTATCCATATTCGTATTTAGTAGTAATATTTTTATTATTATCCCTGATATGATCCAGCCTGTGCTGGCTGTCATATTTAAAATAGGTTGAGATACCATTGGGATCTGATTTCGAATTAACGCCAATAAAATCATCCACTTTAAAGGTATTGAACTGCACATAGGCATTCAGTGGCATGACCCTTACTTCATCAATAGTCGCGGTACCACTAATTGCAAACGCACCATTGCTAACTTCCCAGGTCAGAAATGTCCATTCGGAAGCGGCATTCTTTTGAACACCATTAATTGTTACTGATCCATTCTTTGCAAAGAGGGTCACTTTATAAGTTCCAGCTGCCAAACCTCCCGCAAATGTTACCGTACCTGAATTAAGATCTTTAACCAGGTTGCCTGTTACAGCATCCGTATCTTCAATGGTATTGCCTATTGTCCATGTACTGCGGGTAAACATCTCAAAGCTGCAATACTCAACTTGCTCGGGTAATGCATTTTTAACGGCAGCCACCAAATTTCGTCCTCGGGCATCGCACAGATAGGCTGTATTGATACCATTTCTCAAATTGCGAATGCCAACAAGTTTACCTTTGGTATCATGTGCAAAAACACGATTAGTCTCATACTGCAAGGTTTCCCTGTTTAAAACATATTCCTTTTCAGGTACATACCTGTCGCCAATCTTTTGGTAGTCATAGCTGTTTCCCGCAATTACCTGAGGGGTTCCATTCTCAGGCTCCACCTCTGAGTAGCTCTTTATCAAATGAGAATAGTTGTAGTCATTGATCATTTGAGTGTAGAGAGTGCCTGAATATTGTGGAGGATACAGGTAGTAGCTATTCAACACTCCTCCATTAATCGTTTCGGTTTGCTTCGTTAGAAATTGATAGTGAACCTGATTTTTGAAGTTGTAATTTTCAGTACCGTACTCAAAAGATGTTTCTTTCAGATACTCGCCACCATTGAGCGTATAACTATAATCACTCTGCTTGATCAGGTGTCTCCAAAATGCCCCATAATTATAGTTGGTTTCAGGCATTTTATCAGAGAAATAATAATAATGCAGGGAGCCTTCTCCATCATCAAACAAAACCCTTACCTGATCTATCTTAAAGATAAAACCGGTTGTGTTTTCACTATAGCTATCGGCATATTCATAGATAGTTTTATTAAGTAGATTAAGATCGGCATCATAATGAGCCTCCTCTTTTTGCAAGTCCCTGACATCAGGGTTTGGACTGTTTATGAATTTGTATATGGTTATACCATTGTCATAGTTTTCACCCCCATTCCTGATCACTGCCACTTCAGAATATCCGATATGGTGTCCCTTGATTAGGCCAAAAGGATGGCTACTATATGCAGAAACTATAAGTTGTCCATCACAAATATCGTCTACAAAATACTCAGGGGAATAAAAGATAGTAGCACTGGATGTAGGTTGAGGCTCCTCTTCTGCGGAAGTACCCCCTACTGTGCCATTGTTATCTGTGGGCAACGGGCCCTCCCATGCAAGTCCGTCACCACTATTACCGGTAGTCAAAAATTTCGCATAGTCTTTGTAATAACGAAATTCGGTAATCACTGGATTATCAGGGTCAACAGGATCATAATCCGTTATTTTTTTAATTCGTGCTCCTCCATAATACCTATCCTTGACAAAATAATTGTCCACCACTTTATAATAATCCATAGAAGCTGAAACAGTAACTCCATTATGATTTTCACCAACCATAGCTACCAGTACATAATTGCCTGCCGGCAAGAATTTTTCAATGGCAGGATTAAAACTTATGGGTTGAAGTTTATCAACCACCGGCCAGTTGTACAATCGAGCGCCTATGGGCTCTTGATAATTTGCTGAAGGTGATATAGAGTAACTAACTTTTACATATTGCCCCTCATCAATCGTAAACCTCATGAGCCTTACATTAGGCATGCCATCCGGGATCTCAGTGTCACCATCATTCCATAGTTCTCTGAATGCAAGCTCATCTGCCGACATCGTCCCATGGTTCTCAATATCACTTTTGGCAGTTACAGAAATAACCGTTGGCAAATGATAATTATCGATATACCCCTGACCTGAATGCGTTTCAAACTCAAACATTGTAGAGCCACCGGTAGGATATGTAATTTTACTGAGCAACCCTACCAGGCTATATATATGACTCGTTTCTCTATTAGCTGATGCCAATCCATTATTTATATATAACTTCTCATATTCTCTGGACAACTTTGGAATGAAGGAATTGTTCGCAGGCCTGCCCTCTCCATTCCAATATCCCCAATGGTCAGACATAAAGCCATATTCCGGAAGTGTATTACTACTGTACTCAAACTGATATGGAGGCTTACCAGATTCCGTAACAGCGTCAAGCCTTAACCTATTACTACTGTTACAATCAGCAGGGTTTCCATAAACCCCGTATTCAAAGTCAACATTTTTGATTAATGAGCTAGCCCCTCCAGGTTGATGGGAGTTGACAAGAATATTATTCAGCTTCCTCAAAATAGGAGTATAATTTACAACGCGTTCGCATGATCTACCTGCTACGGAGTTCAGTGTTACTTTAATATAACTGTCATTCTGAATAGAAATATCCGGATAGTAGAATATGGAACTTAAATAGAGAGTTGTTACATGATCAGGATCATCAGTCTCTATATAAGGATCAGGGTATTCGCATGATGAACTATTACCGGTGCCCTGAAGTGTAGTGGTACTCACTTGATACATATTTCCATTATCAACCACATGAGTTCCATTCGTTCCATAGTTAAAGATGACTTTTTCATGTGTATTAATACTTTCGATAGTACTTAAATACCATGCAGATACTACAAGGCCATTAGTAGATCGGGTATCATTTGTTTCCTTATCCGAAAAAGTATATCTGAGGCCATCAGGGGTGCTGATTATCCAATTCCCATTGGTAGTGCCTTCGAAGGGGTGTTGAATTTTAATATCCTGAAACGGAGATACCATGGGGTAAAACTCAAAACCGGAACCATCATTAATATATTTAAAAGTTATGGTACCTGAATATCCACCAAAATTAAACGTAAAGGCATCAGGAGTTAGCCCAAACTTTCCACTTGCCACATCGGTTTGAAACTGATATTTTGCATGACCAACAAAATTATCTGTATTATAAACCTGATCTTTTAGTGTTTCCCATCGATCTCTCTGATTAAAATAGCCAAAATTATGTTCATCTGGTCTGCCACGAACGGTCCTGGCTATTACCCCTCCGGCCGACAGCGTCCATCCCAAACCTACCCAACTGGCAACATCCTCCACCTTATGACCTTTAGTATCATATGTAAGACTTATGGGGAGTTCAATATCTTCGCCTTTTATGGTGTAGACCGGTATTGAAATATTCGGAGTACCAGTATTATAGCTGATCGGTGTATTGCCATACTTTGCAATACTCGTTGCCTCTGGTGATGGAGGGATTACCTTTTCATAAATTGGGCTTACCTGCCCATAATTGGTAAAACTACAGATCAAAAGACCTGCAATAAAAAAGCCGTACTTAATCATATGATTTAGTTAAATTAAAAGAGTTAAAGCTAGTTCTTGTTAGAAATCGCCTCACACAGTATAATATTCAATCCTTATGCACAGAAAACACCTCTATGGATAAGTAGTGTATCAGCCTACTGGTAAACGAAAGCTGAAAAAGTAAACAAAATTCTATGGGGATAATTTAGTCGTCAGATGAGGCCAGCATAAATGACAACTCTTTGACACCAATAATATTAAGAAAAATCTTAATTCTTAAATTAAGAGGAACTAAAGTAAGTCAAAATATAATATTTTAATTAAAGCCTAAAATTCCGGCGCAAGGAAGGCAGATTAGACTTTATATCAAATAAAAAGTTAAGATAGTGCTTTAGAAAAAGTGTGGTCAAAGGCCTTAGTTCAATATTGTACTCTCATAAGCATTTAAGGAATTTTGAGGTGTACCTTCATCAAAAAACTTGTATATCTCATCAAACCCCTCTGGCAATCCCTCCAAAGACTGCTCCTCCCCTGAAACATTATGCACTACCAATAACTCCTGGCCTTTGTATGTGCGTTTAAAAACTAACAATGCAGGATTGGGGTGTTCTACCATTTCAATGTCGCCATAAGTAAGTACATCACTACCTCGACGAAGGGCTATCATCTTCTTGTAATGGTTAAATAGAGAATTGGGGTCTTCCATTTGTTCACTGAGGGGCTTAACGGATTCGTCAGTGGTAAACTGGGGTTTTATCCATTGGGCTCGGCCCTTATCATTCGCAGCAGCTTCCCAAAGGAATGGCTCTCTAATGTGTTCATCAGGCTTTAGCCCTCTCATTCCAATTTCTTCACCATAATAAAGGTAGGGTGCTCCCGGAAGGGTCAGCAAAATGGATGCGGCGGCTTTGGCTTTCTCCATGTCATTATTGAGCACACTCATCACCCTGTTTTGATCATGGTTACTAAGGAATGTAGCTATGGCAAACTCAGGATTATATTGTTTAAATTTTTCCTGTCCACCCGTATAGTTATTCACTATGCTCCCTTTTTCATTGGTAGTCCAACCATGACCGGTAATAGCTGCCGAAACGTTCACTTCCTTATTTAATGTCTCGAGAATGCTGAACGCGAGGTCAAAGTTGAATAATGCTGAAAATCCTTCGGCATAAGGCGCTTGTATGTCTGTATTGGCCCACACCTCTCCTACGAGGTAAACATCAGGCTTCACCTTTTCCATCTCAGCCCTGAATTCCCTCCAGAATTCATGATTATCATTAGCTCTGTCGTCTGGGTAAATGTGCTTAGCGGCATCTAACCTGAAACCATCAACACCCACGTCCTGTAACCAAAACCTACCAATATCATAGATCTCTGCCCTCAGTTTGGCGTTGTCATAATTCAGGTCTGGCATACCTCCATAAAAGAAGCCATAGTAATGCTCCGCTGTAGTGTCTCCATTTACGGCATGCCATTGGGTGATATTATCCGAGTCAAAGGAAACCTCTTTTTTAGCTAATTGATCGGCGATTGAGTCTTTATCTGCCCAAACATAATAGTTGCGATACTGACTGTTTTCATCTTGCGTAGCGCTCTTAAACCAGGGGTGTTCCGAAGAAGTATGGTTAATGATCAAATCTATCACGACTTTGATATTATGGTTGTGCGCCTCCTGAACAAATCCTTTAAAATCATCCATTGTACCATAGTCAGGATGGATGCCCTTATAGTCGGTAACATCATACTTGTGGTAACTTGGTGAAGGCATAATAGGCATGAGCCAAACGGCCTCTGCTCCCAGGTCTTGCAAGTAATCAAGCTTTTGAGTCATCCCGTTGATATCGCCGATGCTATCCCCGTCAGAATCATAAAAAGACTGCACAAAAATCTCATAGGTAATACCCTGTTGAGGCCAGGCTGAGATAGGTTCTCTTGACCCTTGCTCAGACTGGCAGGACATGGCCATTATGAAGACCAGGGCTAGAAACATGTGTTTATATACCTTCATAATTGCTTTATGTGGTCATTCTGATCTTGACAGCTACTGAGTCTGAATATCCTCTAAGTATTTTAGACATCAACAGATAGCATCTATTTTAGTTTTACTGACCTGCTTTAATAAACTTTATCTTATGTAAGTCTTTACTATTTTTTATTGTTAGCACATATACGCCTTTAGGCAAAGTGCTAACATCAACATACCCATTGACATTTCCTGCAAGTATACTTTTCCCTGCAAGGTTGAGTATTTCATAAGTCGAATTACCCCTTATTCCGTCAATCTTTAAGTAATCTTTTGCCGGTACAGGATAAACCTTCAAGGCCTCGCTAACCCCGCCGTTTATACCGGTCACAAATTCAGTGGTTGTAACGGTAGTTTCTTCTGAATCTGAGGTATAATGTGCATTTTTTGCCGTTACCTTATACGTATAGGTAGTTAGCTCCTCTACACTCTGGTCAATATAACTGCTAACATTTGAGTTTACAGTGGTTATCAACTCAAAACCTTCTCCAGTTGACCTCCATACTTGGTAGTTTGTTTCTATGGATGAATTATCCTTCCAGTTCAACTCTATTTCATTGCCAGTAACCTTAGCAGACAAGCCGGTTGGAGCTATGGGCTGAACAAAATCAGTTAGCTCGGCGGCCACTGCAGGCAATTTAATGTCTGTATATATCCTGAACTCGCCTGGCTGCAACTGCAATACCTTAGGGCTCGCCTCTACACCTAGCTCATCTCCATTGGCAAAATAGCTATACCAATTTCCTGTATGTGGAAAGCTTACTGCAATATCTTTCGCTGTAAGATTAAAATTGGCCACAACCAAAAGGTTCATTTCATCAACTGATCCGGGGTTACTCACAAACGGATCTGTTTTAAGGGTAACCTGCTTTACCAATGGTTCCGATTCATTGATGGTAGTAATACTATTAGAAAATATTGGGTATGATGTTTTTAACTTCACAAGCTCGGCAGTAACATCATAAAGTTTTAACCTTTCATGGTCTTCATTGTATCCCAGGCCTCCATCTGCCCATGGAATGGGCTTCTCTCCTGTCCTGCCATTAAGCTCTATCGATTTATCGTAACCTAATTCACCGAACTGCCAGATCATTTTTGGACCACCTATAGCATAATATACTGCTGATGTTGCTTTTACTCTCTCCAGAGCTATATCCAGCTCCTTGGTATTATAACTTCCGGGAATTGAATTACCGTAACTAATATTTCGATATACCAAACGCTCTTCATCATGGCTTTCCATGTAAGCAATGAGGTTAGGTTCCTGCCAATTCCGTGTTTTATAGTATGACCAATCTATAGCAGAGCCATCACTAAAGCCAAGGGTATTTTGGTTAAAATTATGGTTCATATTGCCCCAGAGCATTATACCGTGGTCGGCCAGCACTTTCTCTTCGCTGTTGTCTGCAAGGTGCTCGAATATAACGTAAGCCTCCGGTGAATGGGACCAAATGGCGTCCGCCATTCGCTTTAAAAGGTCGATCCGTTTTTGATTGTATGCACTCCAGGCTCCAACATCAGAGCCTTCGGTAAAGTCTTGGGTAAAGCCCTTGGTGAGGTCAAAGCGATAGCCGTCAAATTTGTACTCATGAAGCCAGTAATGATTAACCGTATCTACAAAATTTTGTGTGTATAAGGACTCATGATTGAAATCATAAAACACATTGAAAGGATGGCGTGGAGTTACATTGAGCCAAGGGTTATCCACCGCTGGCTTGTAGGTTGACTGGTTCCAGTATAATTGGGCCAAAGGATTATCTTCATGGGTATGGTTAAGTACCATATCAAGTATCACAGCAATACCTCGGCTATGGCACTCATCAATAAACGACTTCAAATCATTTTTAGTACCGTAATATTTATCCGGGGCAAAGAAATAGGACGGGTTATAGCCCCAGCTCAGGTTACCGGAAAACTCCATAATCGGCATAAGTTCGATGGCATTAACACCAAGTCCCTGAAGGTAATCAAGCCGGTTAATTATGCTTTGGTAGTTCTGCTCCTGATCAAAATCCCTTACCAGCAATTCGTAAATAACCAGATCTTCCTTTGCTGGCTGCTGAAAATTAGTAATCTGCCAGTTGTAAGGCACCTGGCTGGTCTGTAAAACAGAAACATTGCCAGATGCTCCGTTCGGATAGGTCTTCAACCCTGGGTAAGTTACCGTCGGTACAAACGGATCATTATTAGGATCCAGAATTTTATCTGCATAGGGATCCCCTACAATAATTTCTTCATCAATAAAGTACTGAAAAGCATATTCCTGTCCTGAGTTAAGCCCGTTTATTTCCAGCCAGAACAGCTCACCATCTTGCTTCATTTGGTAGGTAGTAGAAGGTATCCAATTATTAAATTCTCCTATAACATAAACACTGGATTTTCCCGGTGCCTCCAGGCATAGTGTTACTTTTGAAAGATCTGCATCATAATTTATTCCCTTAATAATGCCGGCTGGCATGGTAGCACTTTCAGTTGCCTGCCTAACAATAAAATAGAATTTATCGGTAGCTATTTCACCTCCAATCGAAGCTGTAACTGTAGCTTCAATGGTTCCACTTTCAACGACATTATGTCCATAGTTTAGCACTGTACCTGTTAAAGTCTCTACCACTACATTATTGATCTTCAATTCAAGGTCTGCTGATACTGAACTTAATGCCACAATATTGATAACACTTCCTGCATCTACAAAAAAGTACTCGTCAGAAGGTTCAGAAAAAGATACCTCAAGCTCCCCTGTTGAAATATCAATAAACAGATTTTCCGGGCTTTGACCATTACCCCAGTCATCAGCCTTTACTTTAAATCCAATTCTGGCAATCTGATCTGCTGGTTTGTTAAAAAAGGTAGTTGGTGTAAAGGTTAAGGTAAAAACATCAGGGTCTGCGGTTGAGCTAAATCTAGCGGCAGATTGTGCGCTGGTGGCAGGATTAACATTTGTAGGGGCATCACAGCTGGAAGAGCAGTCGGGAAGCCATGCCCAAAGCCAAATTGCGGACTCATCAGCCAGGGAAGGTACTGAAGAAACGTCTACAGTTAATGTTAAAGGCTGATCGGCTGTTGGAAAGGCGGGGTTTGTTGTGAATGTTTGAGCCGTTGTAATAAGACTCAAGAAACATAGAGCATGAATTAAAAAAATAATTCGCATAAGTAAGAAATTGAGGAAGAAAAAGAGGGGCAATGGTTACTACCCTGCCCCTTCTATGAAAAGATTAATTTAAACTATAAGAATAACCATTAACAGGATTTAAATCCAATGTAACTGTATAAGTACCTCCTGAAACTGGGATATTTGCACCACTATACTCTATTGAACCATCATTACTATTATCCCCAAAATTAATATCCCATCCATCATTAGCTCTAAACTTCAGCTCTCCGTCAATTAGAGTTGTAGTAATGGTCCATTTATAGTCTCCTTTAACTCCCGAATGCGCCATATCCGTATCTGGGTCGTTCCAACCATTTGGAGTACTACTCCCTATAATCGCCCAACCTATCTCCGTCACTGAATAAGTACCATTGGCCGCATCAAATACAATTCTATAAAACCCATCAGAAGTTACAGTTACGTTTTCTTCTCCTTCTTCTGCCCATATACCTTCTTCACCAACTTTCTTACCTATGTCACCTTCATAAGTGCCTAGTGTTGGTAAGAATTTAAACCCATCGCCATCGACCGTTATGTATTCGTATATTTCAAACTCAGTAGATGATCCCAGTATTAACCTAAATGGGACAGCCGTAAATTCATTCCATCCGGCAGAGGTTGAGCCTCCGACAAGATAAAGCTCAGTAATATTCACAAATCTCCTAATAGTTAAAGAAAAGTCCTGAGTTGATTCCAATGATAAATTACCAGATTGAGCCAATACCCTCCATTGGATAGTGGCGCTCTTACCTTCCTCAATACCAAAATAAGCAAGTGTATCCTCTAACAATTGGTGTGTTAAAGTCAAGTAATTCTCACCCCCATCAATATTCGAACTAAATTCTAAATCAGGATTCGAAAAATCACCACTTGACAATATAGCCTGCCATGTGTAAACTACATTATTCCCTAATCCGGAAAAAGCACTGTCCCATTCAAATTTCACTTCAGAAAGTGGGTTTGCTATATCCAGATTTTGAATCGATTCATCCGTTGGTGTTAACAAATCAATCGGAGATATAGCATCCACATAACGTTTTAACGTGATAGTGTTTGCATCAGCCATTTTGGTCAAATCACCATTCGTTGCTAAAACTGTCCATTTCACTTCTATCTCATCACCAATATTTAAGCCTAATGCCTCCAGAGCCTGATCAAACTCTTTATTGGTGAGGGAAATTTGCGTGGCCGTACCATCATTATCGGACGGAAAGGAAAGTAGCGGAGAGCTAAAATCCCCATCTACTTCATCTATTAACCAAGTATAATTTACCGTAGAGTTAAATCCACTTCTGGCTTCATTCCAGCTAATTACAACTTCCTCATCAGGAGCTACTGAATTCAACTCTATTCGTGCCCCTGAAACAGGGTTCAACTCAAAGTCGCGCAGACTCTCCAGTCCGGAACCTTCAAACTCTTCCTGTTCGCAGGAAAAGGCAATAAAAATTGCTATAAGTATTAAATAAATGTTTTTCATAACTGATAATTTAATCTTCTGTTATAGGAAATGCCTCAAATGTGTCACTCTGAACCGTACCTCCTGCATCTCGGAATATATAACCAATCTTAGTTATTGTAGCTCCTTCAGCGACATCAAAAAAGGCCTTCGGTATAAGTGAAATGGAATATAAACCGTCACCTCTATCCAGAAGCTTCAATTCAGGAGTAGAACCTACTTCTGACCACTGGGCTTTAACCACATCCTGAAAGTCAGTTCCATCAGCATTCTGTCCGCTGACAAAAAGATAGGCGTAGACCTCTGCAACAGATTTCATACCTGAACTACTGGTGAGATTCTGATCAAAAAACAGTGTCACCACATCCTCTTCGGTGAACTTTACGGGAAATGTACGGTTCTCAGATGGGATAAATACTAAAGGTTGTACTGCCACAGTCAGATCATTATCCGACTGTTTGCCGTCTCCCCAACTCTGGCTCTTAAGTTTCAACCCAATTTTCCCTATTTCAGAAGGTGCTTTGCCAAAAAAATCTACAGGAGTGAAGGTAATTCTATAAACATCAGAATTAGTTTCATCTCTCGTTACCTTTGCTCCTTCTGTATTTGCCCCGCCAGCCGGATCTATATTTGTAGGTGCATCACAGCTTGAAGAGCAGCCTTCTGCAATCCAGGCCCAAATCCATACATCGCCGGTATAACCTGCCAGACTAGTACCGGATACATCAACTGTGAGGGTTACTTCATCTTCAGCAGTAAACACTCCTGGGCTTGTCGTTACAGTTTGAGCCGTTCCTGCCAGGGGCAATAAAGCAAGCAATAAAATTTTTAATATGTTCTTCATCATTATTTCCTTTATTGTTTGATAAAACGATATCTATAGCTCAAGAAAGCACTTTTCTCTCCTTTGCTATTGGTTTGATACCTTGTAAACTTCAGGTTCAGTACTCCTTCCCGGAGCTCCAGATAGCTTTCAAATTCAAGTGCTTCACTATCAGCAAATATGATTTGTGTTGGCGCCTGTAGGTCGTCAAGGGTCCATTGTCCTGAGGCAACTCCTAAAATAGCAGGAGAGTTGCCTCTCTCAATGGCAAAACTTGCCGGAGCTCCTCCGCTTACCTCAAGAGTCATCGTATAATCTGTATAACTAAAAACTTCAGTAATATCCAAGGTCTGGACAAAAGCAGGAAAACCTTTTCTTACCGCATCTTCGTCAACCTGAATAACTGATCCCAACTTCCACGTACCTGCCAACTCATTTACTTTATCCACGGGCTCTCCTACTCCTCCATATTCTTCAATACACCCGGTAGCTAGTAAACTGCCAAATACCAGGAGTGTTATGTATATAAATGTCTTTTTCATCTTTATTAATATTTAGTTGTTAGCAGCCACCTTCAATATTAGGTGTAAAAACATCTGTACCACCTGCACCGGCTATTTCAGTATCAGGGAATTGTATGGACATACCCGGACAATCCCATGCGGAGTTCCTAATCCTTAAACTACTCTCCCCTGCTGCACCTCTTCGTCTCAAATCATGAAATCTTTGTCCTTCTGATACCAATTCCTTTCTTTTCTCCTCTCTCACTGTATTTAACAGCGAAACCTGACCTACTCCACTGGTTACTGGTGTCAGGCCTGCTCTTGCTCTGATGTCATTAATGTCATCAACAGCAGTATTAATCGATGCTGTGGTATTTAATTCCAGACCAGCCTCTGCCCTTATCAGTTTGAGCTCTGTAACATGCATTAATGGCACCTGAAAATAATTTATACTATCATATTTGGTAATAAAGATAGCCTCATTTTCAGCTCCCTCATTTTCTATTCTATACCAGTTCTGGCCTCTTAAGTCATCGGCACTGGAAGTAGCCAACTCATACATATCCCTGGATATTCTTAAAGTTGGAGGGTTATCTCCATCAGACCTGAAATGTGTTGATAGCTGGGTACCTCTGTGATCATTTGGATTACTTACCATCTCGAAAATGGCTTCGTTGGTACCTTCAGTTGAATAACGATTCTGATACTCATCAGCATCAGAGTTAAAAGCATGAGGTCCATTATTAAGCACATCAGTAGCTACATTAAAGGCCGTCTCATAATCATGCATAAAGAAACGTACCTTGGCCAGGTAAGCTTTGGCAGCCCAAGAGTCTGCATACACCCCATTTGAAGTAGGAAGCGATGAAGCTGCATCTGACAAATCACTTACAATTTGCTCATAAACTTCGCCAACTGTATTTCTGTTCTTCGCTTCAGCAGAAGGTTCAGTACGCAAAACCACTCCAAGGTGAGTATTATCAGGAGTATACCCATAGGGATGAGCAAACAACCTTACTAACTCGAAATAGCAAATTGCTCTCAGGAACTTTGCTTCACCTGCAATTCTATCTTGCTCTGACTGAGATAGTCCTTCTATCAGGTCGAGGTTTTTAAGTAGCACGTTGGCCCTGTAGATCACATAATGAGGTTCATCAAACATGTCTTGAGTATACCCCGTAAAGAAAGTACTGGTTTTGTTATAGTAGGCCCTGAAGTCGGCATTATTAAGATTGGTTTGACTTCCATCAATATTATCGCCCATTACTTCAGTTATCGCCTGAACTCTTCCTCCTAAAAAGTCTCCCCCATCGCCCCGTAGTGCATCATATGCAGAGTTAAGAAGTTCCTGCATATCCTGAGGGGTCTGTAATGCATCGTCAGCTATTATCTCTCCTTTTGGCTCTATTTCCAAAAGGTCGTCACAGGATACAGTAATAATAGCAGCTAAGAATATATACTTAAATATTTTCATATTATTCATCTTATTTGATTAAAAGCCCACATTGATACCAAGCATAAAGGCCTTCTCTTGTGGAGCTGTTAAATAGGTCACATTCGGGCTTAGATTCCTTCCCTGACGACCGTTATGGTCTCTTACAATTTCTGGATCAGCCCCCGGATATTTAGTAAAAGTTATCAGGTTAGTACCATTAAAGTAAACTCTGGCACTTCTCAGTCTCAGCTTGCTTACCAGATCAGAAGGTAGGTTATACCCTAAGGTCACATTTCTGATTCTGCCGTATGTACCATCATAAAGGAACTGTGTAGTGTTCAAATTCCAGAAACTTGCCAAACCTCCATAAGTGCTCGGCTCCATAGTTAGTCTTGGGAATTGAGCTACATCTCCTGGCTCTCTCCACCTGTCGACAATCTCTCTACGCATATTCCAGTCAGAGACTACTCCCAACTGTCTTTTTCCTGAATCATCGTAGATATTGCCTCCTATAGTGAAGGTAAAAAGTACACTTAGATCAAAATTCTTGTAAGTAAAGGAGTTGGTTATACCTCCAGTCCAATCCGGCACTACACTTCCTACAGGAACCCTGTCATCAAGGTTGAATTCATAAGTCTCATTACCCTCTTTATCAAGGAAAATAGGTAAACCATTTTCAGGGTCTACCCTCGAAAATCTGTTCAGGAAGTTAACACCTACCGGTAAACCTTCAACTACCCTGGTGTCCCCTGACCCGGCAATGGCATCAGGAGGTGTTGCTCCTATGTCAATAACCTCATTATCAAGACGAGAAGCATTAATATCAGTAGTCCAGGTAAAGGCACCTGTCAGGTTTCTCGTTTTAAGACCAATTTCAAAACCACGATTATTAATCTCTGCTATATTTTCGAAGTATCTTTGAAAACCTGTAGAAGCCTGCACCAACCTATCTATCAAAACATCTGTTGAATTTTTATCAAAATAGGCCAATTCAGCCACTACGCGGTCCTCGAATAAACCTAATTCAAAACCAAAATCATATGTTCTCTGAACCTCCCACTGAAGATCCGGGTTTTCAAGTCTTACCGGGAATATTATAGGCTCCTGGTTATAAGGATTACCGTCGTTCCCTTCGCGTCTTTGGAAAGTACCCCACCTCTGGTAATTAGGGATATCTGCATTACCGGTAATACCCCAACTCGCTTTAAGCTTCAGGAAATTCACCACATTGGAGCTAGGGAAGAAATCCTCCTCTGATATTACATAGCCCAGACCCGCGCTGGGGAAGAAACCATAACGGTTATTCTGTCCAAACCTGGAAGAACCATCTACCCTGGCCGAGGCTTTCAGAAATATCTTATCTTTATAAGCATAGTTAATTCGTCCGAAATAACTTATAAAAGACCAAACTTCATCAGGAGCAGTTTCATATACGGGGTTAGATAGTTGTTTACCCTCTCCGTCCAAACCACGATCTGGAATAGAAGGATCTTCATAGAACGGACCACTTACTCCAAAAGCTTCTATTTTGTTCCATTTTTCAGTGAGTGAACGTTGGTACTCCCCCCCTACCAGAAAAGTAAACTTATTATTATCTTTTAGAGTGTAGTCATAAGAGGCTGTACCAGATATAGTATAGTTAGTCACCCAGGTAGGATATCTTCTCGCTATATTTTCAGTATTTGTCCATTCTGCAGGCTCAAACTGATCATCTTGCAAATCCATATAATCCAAACTACCTGATACATTGATATTCAATTTATCAATGGGCTCATAAGCAAGTGTCAAAGTTGAAATTGATCTATTCTCTCTACTTCTCCAATCTACCAGCTCCTGTTTTCTTACAGGGTTATTCCCTGCAGTATAATAGGTACCGTCAGCATTTCTTACAGGATAAATAGGCAAAGCATCAGACATAGCCGCTCCAAGGCCGCCATCCCACGAACCACTCACTCGGTTATTTATACCCTGGCTCAATGAAGTAGTCAGACTAGCTTTCAGGTTATCCATAATATTGTAATCGAGATTTACTCTTCCACTAAACCTTTCATAGCTGTTCCCGTTCAAAAAGCTTTCGTTGTTGCTATAGGAAACCCCTACATAGGAGCTCAGCTTTTCATTCCCCTGAGTCATAGAAAGGTTATACTCTTGCTTAAACCCTGTTTGCGTAACAAGGTCAATCCAATCAGTATCCGTCTGTCTTGCCTGCTCCCAGGTAATTCCTCCGGGAAGGTCTGCTAAACCAACATTTCCATCATTCTCCCATGCTTCTTGTCTTAACTGAAGCCATTCCTCTGAAGAAAGAAGGTCTACCTCTCTGGAGGGTTTCGAAATACCCAGCTTAGTGCTGAATTCAAATTTAGGTTTACCTGTTTTTCCTCTTTTGGTGGTTATGAGGATAACACCGTTTGCTCCCCTGGACCCATAAATCGCAGCAGCAGATGCATCTTTCAAAATTTCTACCGACTCGATATCATTGGGATTGATTGTTGCCAGCGGGTTATTATTAAATGCTCCGCGGTCACCATTCAGAAAATAGTCTTGCGTAATGGGGATACCATCAACAACATAAAGTGGGTCTCCCCCAGCACTAAGGGATGCAATACCTCTTACTCGAATCATTGATCCCGAACCAGCCGTACCACTACCTTGGATCACCTGAACACCTGCTGCTTTACCTTGCAGTGCAGCCTCAAAACTAGGTACAGAAATAGTGGTGAGATCTTCGCCCTCAACTTTAGCGATTGAACCTGTTACCTCTCTTTTGGTCTGTACACCATAACCCACTACAACCACTTCAGCCAATTGGGTAACATCAGCTTCCATCGATGCATTGATTACTGACCTTCCGTTTACAGGCATTTCTATCGATGTATACCCTACATACGAAAATATCAGGGTAGCATCAGAGGCCACTTTTATGCTATAGTTACCATCTACATCGGTAACTGTTCCATTGTTGGTGCCGGACTCAATTATATTGACCCCAGGCAGGCTCAGGCCATCCCCGGCATCAGTAACCCTACCCGATATGGTCTGTTGTTGGGCGTAAACCATTGAGGTTGTGATGCTAAGGATCATAAAAAACAGTAGTAATTTTTGTTTCATAAGCTCCATTTTAAAATATAATTTTTTTAAGATTTAGGGATTGACAGTAAGTACGTTAAAACCCATCCTAAGGTGCTTTGCAAACGTTTGCGTACAGTCTATAGATTAATTTTTTTTATAATTACATAATCATCTCTTAACTAATCTTATAAAAAATTCATTACCAACAAATTTAAAAATCCCCTTTTTTCGCCGTTTTTCCATGACACCGTCACCGCAAACGTTTGCGGAATATCATTAGTTTTTTAGCTACTCTCCTTTTGTCTTAAAAACATAACCACTTGACTATCACCCATATCAAATATTGTATTTTTTATAGAAATTGCACTTTTCACACATCTCTCCCCTTTTCTTTCTTAACACAGCTGCTTTTGTTATATTGCCGGATCAATTAGCGGGCCCCATTCGAATGAAAAATTCTCAGGTTACTATCAAGGATATTGCAAAAGAACTTGGGATCAGTTCCTCAACTGTTTCCAGAGCTCTGAAGAATCACCCCAACGTTAGTCCGGAAACCAAAAAGGCTGTCACTGATCTGGCAGAAAAGTACAATTATCAACCGAACTCCATTGCTCTTAGCTTAAGAAGAAGCAAGTCCAACACCATCGGAGTTATAATACCTGAAATTGTTCACTTCTTCTTCTCAACAGTTATTAGTGGAATTGAAGATATCGCCTATAGTGCAGGTTACAGCGTTATAGTGTCGCAATCCAATGAGTCGTACGACCGGGAGGTAATAGATACCTTTGCCTTATCAAAAAACCGAGTAGATGGCATACTGATTTCAATGTCAAGAGAGACCACTAAGTATGACCATTTCGAAACCATACACAAGCGTGGCTTGCCCATCGTATTCTTCGATCGTGTATGTGATGCCATCAACTGCAGTAAGGTGGTTGTTGATGATTTTGATGGAGCCTATCAAGTTACCAGACACCTGATCCAACAAGGCTTTAAAAGAATAGCTCACCTGGCAGGTCCCGAGAATTTAATTTTGAGTAAACACCGTATGGATGGTTATAAAAAGGCGCTGAAAGAACATAGTCTCGAATTTGATGAATCTATTATAATACGTGGCCGTGCTGCAGATAATGAAACTTTAGCCAAACAACTGACAACTCAACTTCTCAACTCTGCTAATCCTCCGGATGCCATGTTTGCTATCAATGACAGGGCTGCACTTGGGGTTATGAAAGCGGTTAAAGAAAAAGGACTCAAAATACCTCAGGATTTTGCGATTGCAGGTTTTAGTAATTGGGAATTTACTGCAATGACTGACCCGGCAATTACTACTGTTGATCAGCCTGGCTTTAAAATGGGACAGGAAGCAGCCAAACTACTCATTAGAGAGATTGAAGCTGAAAAAGATGAGGTTATCGAGCCTGAAATCAAAATACTAAAGACTGACCTGATCATTCGTGGTTCTTCTGTTGCCGTGTAAACCATATGACCAAGACTTACAGCCCTCAATTACCATTGATAGTAAGCCCTCAATGGCTTCATAAAAACCTCCATGACTCAGAACTGGTAATTCTGGATGCCAGCCCTAAGCATAACAAAGCTGGAAAAACTAGCAATGTTGATACTTTATATATTAAGGGATCCAGGGTATTTAACCTAAAAGTTTTTAGCTCATATGAGAGCAACCTACCTTCAATGTTGGCCTCTCCTGAAGTCTTTCAAAAAGAATGCAGGAAACTTGGCATCAACAATACGAGCAAAATTATCGTCTATGACAATCTAGGAAACTATACCAGTCCTCGAGTTTGGTGGATGTTCAGGGTCATGGGGCACAATAACATCTCAGTGTTGGATGGAGGTCTTCCTGCATGGGTTAAATATGGGTTTGATACGGCATTATTCCCTGACAAAATCAACAGTAATGGAAATTTTACTACCAACTATACACCAGAATTAGTCGTAGGAACAGCCCAGGTCATTGACAACCTCAGCACGAAAGATGCTCTCCTCATTGATGCACGTACTGAAGGACGTTTTAAAGGAATAACTCCCGAGCCCAGAGAAGGCTTAAGAAGTGGGCACATCCCTCACTCCATCAACATTCCTTTTGAACAGGTACTTAACGATGGTTTCTTCAAAGCTCCCGAAAAATTACAACAGGTCTTTGGTCAATCAATCCAAGGGTGTACCCCTTTGATCTTTTCCTGCGGATCAGGTGTAACAGCCTGCATTGTTCTTATGGCCTGCGAACTAATATGCAAGAATGATAAAGCTGTTTACGACGGTTCCTGGACAGCGTGGGCATTGATGGACGACCTACCTATCCAAACTGCCTGAGAACATATGCTCACCTCTCCTTTCATCACTCAATGCAATACCCACTAATTGCATCAGCCGCCGCCTCAGAACCAAGCTCTCTGAAACTCTTAAAGTCTCTACATGCATTAAATTTATCATTCAAATTATTTTTTGCATCACCTATCATATAATAAATTCTGAGATCATTAGGGTAATGGTGAGCGATTGTCAAGTCAGTACAACTAAGCAACTACTTTTAGCCACTGGTAAATAGAGTTCCTTGCCAACTTCCTATAAACCATAGCCTTAATGCTTCCTTGAATTGTCATTAATATTGAGGTAATGCTCCTTACTTAACTTCGCTGATGAACATACAAACAACAAAAAACCAAAAAGATGAAAAGAAAGTTGGTATTACTTTTGGGTATCCTTCTAGCCGCTAACGTTAGCGTATCGGCACAACAAAATTATAAAGCTAAATTTATCAATGCCTTTACCCGGTATATGAACTGGCCTGACCAATCAAAGCATGGCTTTTTTAACATTGGAGTATATGGTTCATTTGATCTATATAAAGAGATTTCTGAGGAAACAATGGGACGCTCAGTGGGTAACCAAAACGTGGTAGCCATAAACATTTTAAAGGAGAACCAACTGGACCTTACCAAACTGCATATACTCGTTGTTGGAAGGAAATATTGTACTCCCGAAAACCTGAATAGGATTACATCAAAGTTTTCTAATAGTTATACCTTGATAGTTACTGAAGACAATGGCATTCTTAACGGCGCTGGCATAAGCTTTCAAAACAATGGCACGGCTTTAGGCTTTAAGTATAACCTGGATAATATTAACAACAAAGGAATAGCCGCTAGTGGCCAATTTAAAAGCATGGGACAAGGAGTTAATTAACACATAGTACCCTCCAGAGCTCCCCTACTCTTTTCCGCTTCCTGTTACATAGCAGGAAGCTCTCCTTTCAACGGTTATGACGCTGAACAAACTAAGACCTCCTTACATTCCTATTCTCCTCACCTTAATTAAGAAGCATCCCCGTAGTCTCAACTAGCAGGCTATATTTTACCTTTTAAAAACTATTTTGTGTATAAACAAAAAAGGCTGCCAATGGCAGCCTTAATAATACAGATCGGGTTAAACTTATTTTACTTTTTTTACGATAGCTTCGAAAGCTTCTGGGTGATTCATTGCTAAGTCAGCAAGTACCTTTCTGTTAAGGTCGATATTTGCTTTTTTAACATTACCCATGAACTGTGAATAAGACATACCATGCAGTCTTGCTCCAGCATTGATTCTTTGAATCCACAATTTCCTAAAATCTCTCTTTTTTGCCTTTCTATCGCGGTATGCGTAAGTCCAACCTTTTTCGACAGCATTTTTCGCTACCGTCCAAACGTTCTTTCTTCTACCAAAGTAACCTTTGGCAGCTTTTAGTATTCTTTTTCTGCGCGCTTTAGACGCAACATGATTTACTGATCTTGGCATTTTGTTAATTGTTTTTGGTCAATGGCGTCTGTCATAAGCGTATTAACTTGTGACAACACTTTAAAGCCAATTAACCTGGTTATACATTTTAAAACCTAGTTATTACCGGCTTAGATATTAAGCATGGCCTTTACGTTAGGCTCATCTGACTTATGAACTAAAGCCATTTTTGTGAGATTTCGCTTTTGCTTAGTCTCTTTTTTAGTCAGGATGTGGCTTTTGAAAGCATGCTTTCTTTTAATTTTGCCAGTCCCCGTCAGCTTGAATCTCTTCTTCGCTCCTGATTTTACTTTTACTTTAGGCATTTTAAATATTTATTTTGATCTGTACTATTTCTTTGATTTGGCTGGTTTAGGAGCAATGAACATTGTCATTCGCTTACCTTCCAACTTAGGCAATTGCTCTACTTTGCCGTAATCTTCGAGCGCCTGAGCAAACTTTAACAAAAGTATTTCCCCACGCTCTTTAAAAACGATTGTTCGACCAACAAAGTGTACATACGCTTTTACCTTAGCCCCTTCCTTCAAGAACTTCTGGGCATGGTTCAATTTAAAATTAAAGTCATGCTCTTCAGTATTAGGACCAAAGCGAATCTCTTTAATTACGGTCTTCTGAGCTTTCGCCTTTATTTCCTTCTGTTTTTTCTTCTGCTCGTACTTAAACTTCGAATAATCAATAACCTTACAAACCGGAGGATCAGCCTTTGGAGAGATCTCTACGAGATCCAAGTTCTGCTCCCTGGCCATTTTTAAAGCTTGTTCGATGGGATATACATCCACTTTTACATTCTCACCAACAACCCTTACCTGGCGTGCAGTGATCTTCGAGTTTACTTTATAGGGCTCCTCAACTCTCCCTCGAAAGCCCCTTTTCTGAAATCTTTGTTTACTAATTTTAACCTCCGTAGTTTAGTTCGAAAAAACAGGTTGCAAATATCGCTATATTATTTGAATAAGTCAAAATGTATATAGCTTTTCACTATTATGCAATCTAACCCTAATTAAAGTCAGACGCACTTGCTTGCTGAAAATGTTCAACAAATTCAGCCAACGGCATACTACCCAGATCGCCTTGTCCATGTCTTCTTACAGAAACACGACCTTCATTCTGCTCCTTCTCTCCCACTATCAGCATAAATGGCACCTTTTTAACCTCAGCATCTCGTATTTTCCTACCTATTTTCTCGTCCCTGTCATCAACGAAACCTCTGATATCCTTTTCTCCCAGCTTACTAAAAACTTCCTGTGCATATTCATGATATTTTTCTGAAATAGGAAGTATCGCCATCTGATCCGGCGCCAGCCACAATGGGAAGTTTCCTCCACAATGCTCTATCAATACAGCCACAAATCTTTCCATTGATCCAAACGGAGCTCTGTGGATCATTACCGGGCGGTGTTTTTGGTTATCAGCTCCAGTATACTCTAACTGGAATCTTTGAGGCAGATTATAATCTACCTGTATTGTACCTAATTGCCACTTACGCCCCAATGCATCTTTTACCATAAAGTCAAGTTTAGGGCCGTAAAATGCAGCTTCACCAAGCTCTGTTACAGTTTCTAAACCTTTCTCATCGGCAGCTTCTTGTATTTCACGCTCTGCTTTCTCCCAAAGTGCATCATCTCCGATATACTTGGCCTTGTTTTCAGGGTCTCTTAATGACACCTGAGCAGTATAGTCTTTAAAGCCTAATGCCTTGAATACATAAAGTACAAGGTCAATTACTTTTATAAACTCCTCCTTCACCTGATCTGGGCGACAGAAGATATGTGCATCATCCTGCGTAAAACCACGAACCCTGGTAAGTCCATGAAGTTCTCCACTTTGCTCGTACCTGTATACCGTACCGAACTCCGCATACCTTACGGGTAAATCTTTGTAAGATCGGGGTTTGTGCTTATAAATTTCACAATGATGAGGACAGTTCATCGGTTTTAACAAGAATTCCTCATTTTCATTCGGTGTCTTTATAGGTTGGAATGAATCTTCCCCGTATTTCTCATAGTGACCTGAAGTAACATAAAGCTCTTTAGCTCCAATGTGAGGCGACACCACTGGGTCATACCCAGCTTTAACCTGAGCCCTACGCATGAAGTTTTCAAGACGCTCTCTCAAAATAGTGCCCTTAGGTAACCAAAGCGGTAATCCTAAACCTACCTTTTCAGAAAAGGTAAATAGCTCCAGTTCCTTACCTAGTTTTCTATGATCACGTTTCTTGGCCTCCTCAAGCCTTTCCAGGTGTTCTTTAAGCTCTTTCTGCTTAGGAAAAGAAACTCCATAAATCCTTGTCAGCTGCTTCCTGTTTTCATCACCCCGCCAGTAAGCACCTGCCACATTCATTAGTTTGATGGCTTTTATTACACCTGTATGAGGTACATGAGGACCACGGCAGAGGTCAACGAAGTTACCCTGCTCATAAAAAGTTATCTTACCATCCTCCAGGTCCTGGATCAGTTCAATTTTATATTCATCACCTTTCTCTTCAAAATACTTTAAAGCATCGGCCTTGCTGACATCTTTTCGTACAAACTCATTCTTATTTCTGGCCAGCTCAAGCATTTTTTGCTCTACTTTTTCCAGATCATCCTCCCCAAACTCTTTGTCTCCAAGATCCACATCATAGTAGAAGCCATTTTCAATAGGAGGACCGATACCAAATTTCACCCCCGGATACAGTTCTTCGAGAGCTTCCGCAAGAAGGTGCGCTGAAGAATGCCAGAAAGTGGACTTCCCTTCATCATCATTCCAGGTCAACAATTGCACCGCTGCATCATTGCTAATAGGCCTGTTTGAGTCCCAAACTTCGCCATTCACTTTCACTGATAGCACATTACGTGCAAGTCCTTCACTAATGCTCATGGCAATATCATGACCTGTTACTCCCTGCTCATACTCCCTGACCGAACCATCAGGCAATGTTATTTTGATCATTATTTAAATCTAATTTCTAATTATCCTGTAATTCCTTTTTCTGTACTGGAGGCGGAACATTTTCCAAGGCTCTACGCTGTTGCTCCAACCGCCACAAATATGCAACTTTTCTTTTCAAATTGTCCAATTCAGTAATAGCTAAATTAAATGTAGAATCAGACTCCACTATTAGCTCATACACATCAATGGCTTCCTGATACTTACGTAATTTATCCAACGACCTCGCCACTACCAATTGTGCATCAAGGAACCCCTCATTCCTCATAAAGGCTTTCTCCGCCATCACTCTTGAAGAATCATACTCCCCCATAAGATAGTAGATGTTTGACAATTTATACAAATTCATATAATCATCCCGCTTAGAAGCGATATATTTGAAAATTTGCGCTGCACTATCTAACAAGCCTGTCCGCTGCAACAAATCTCCCTTTCTTTCAAGGAAACCCAGGTTCTCAGGCTCTTGTTCAATAAGGTGATTAAGAAGACTAAAAGCCCTCTTCACGTTATTTCTCGCAATGTTTATGTCTGTCAACACTATAAACGGCTTCTTAAATGCCTTATTTAAGGAGATAGATTTTTCAAAGTTGGTAATAGCCTCAGTGGTATCTCCCAATGACAACATGATCTGTCCCTGTAAAGTATACGACTCTGCTGACTGATTTATACTTGTAAGCCTACTAATAGCCTCCTTTGCCTTGTTGCCCATCCCGAGCCTCATGTATTCCTCAGCAATTATTTGATAAAGCTCGTGATTGATATTTCCCATACTTTCTGCAAGTAGCAGGGCTTTAACTGCTTCTTCCGGCTTATTTAGCTGTTGATATATCTTGCCTTCCATAAAATGGTATTCGGAGTAGTCTCCCTTTATATCAACCGCCTTTCGAATATTTCGCTGAGCCTGGCTATAGTTACCCTGATCAAAATAAACTTTACTTAACTGGTAAAATACTTCAGGGTTATCAGGGTCATCATCAGCCAATTCACGAAGGTATTCTAACGCTTCATTAGGGTTTACTTTTATTTCGGTGTCAAGCAGCGCATCCTTGGAGTGCTCTACACACCCACCAAAGAGAATACCGCATAAACCTATAATCAGCTTTATCTTTAACGACATGAATCATTCAAATAACCTACACAAAAATAATGGAATGGTTAAGGGATAAAAATCAACATAGTTTTATTTTCAAAAATAAGTTATGACCTACCAAAAAAAACAATAAATCGTTTATAAAATAAACTGGAAGCTAATTTTAATACCAAATTTATCCACATCAGGGTTATCAAGATAATTGAGCCTATGTAGAAAATCTACACGAAGTACTTTGAGAATATTTTCAACACCATACCCTACTTCAACATAGGGTTCATTTTTACTAAAAGATCCTATTGGTTTCACAACCTCCCCATCCTCCGTAAACTCAGGGATTAAGGCCTGATTTTCTTCTCTCAGCTGACCATATATAACATTGGCTGTTGCCAACAATCTCCACTTTAACTTTTTCATAAGCGGAATTCTGTTTAAAAGAAACCCTTCAAAGTGGTGGTTATATTTAAGATATGCATAGCTATCACTAGCAAACTCTGAAAAGTTCATAAGGTTAAATGCCGCAGAGGTATAGAATAGAGACTCATTACCAATATGAGCCTTAAGCAAAGGGTATGGTAAAGTTTCAAAAATATGTTCACCTGTAATAGAGAAACTCGATGTACCAAAGAATCCCATTTTCATATTTTTAGTAATATTAACTCCCAATTTGTTATAGTTAAAATCACTATTCATCACCCCTTTTAAACCTCTGGTATATCTTAGAGTAACTATTGGCCATTTCTGAGTCCCCAAGCTTATACGCTGATTATCATTCTGGACAAACACCTCATCTTTAGCAAACCGTGTTTCCAGAATTAATTCTGAGGTTTGGAACTCATCAGCAATTGGTGAATCTGCCTGATCCGGGTTAGTATAGTATGCAAAGTTGTACAGAGGATCAAACGTACGATACTGGAAACTCGCCTTTTGTGTAAGACCTTTAAAAACCTCTCTTTGAAAGCTCATCTTAGCCTGGTGATACTTATAAGGCCTGATCAGATTACCAAACTTTGTTGCTGCCAGGAATATATAATTATCTAGAAGGTCATCCGCTGACAGCCCCACCTGATCTATATCTTTGGTATATTCAGCCCTCAGCAAAGTCCATCGGTCCCGATCAACAATCATTTCAGCAAATCCCCGATATTTAAACTCCTGATCCTCGGTACCGTAAGCCACTCTACCTCCAAACACGAACTTATCGCTAAAATCAATATTTGTCCGTGCTCCTATTTGAAAGCGATGTCCCTCCACTGTATTATTAGCATAAAGAGACAGGTATGGTCCCACGTCAAACTTCCCTACTTTCTTATATCCATTGATGGCTACTTTAAGTATCTCGGTATAGGTTTTCACCACCGGAATGTTCTTGAGAGTGTCTATCATTTTATAAACACTCAGTTCTGTAGGTGTTAGTGGTTCATGACGGTGGCTATCCCAGAAAGAATTATCATTGCCAATTTTAAAATCTTCTGCCACCTCTATGGGTTGAGCATAAAATTTAAGATCCTGAGGCGTATTGACCTTTATATTTTTATTGGAGGTGTAAAATTTGGCCAAAACTCCTGCCATATCCTTAGTTACCTCACCAATATCCAATAGCACTCTGTTTTTTACCGGAATCCATGGCCCGGCATCTGTTGGGGCCAACTCTTGCTGTATCTTAATCTTTTCAACGTAATTCAGGTTAGCTGTAGAAGAAACCGTTGCATCTATTTGTTTCAGCGCATATTCCCTTTTAGTTATCCACATTGTACCTTTAAAGGCCAGATCCTGTTCACTTTTCGGGTAAAAATCGAGCCTATAGCAATAGTCATCCCCCACATATGCACTATCTGTCAGATCATAATCATAATATAATTTCCAACCATCCGCAATCGGCGACACAAACTCTTTACCTACGATATTCAGCCAGTTTTGATAAAAGTTATACTCTTGGAATGATGAGCCTATAAATTGCGAGACTAAGGTACCGTCCTCAATACCCACTCCTGTAATTTTCGTTTTCTGAATTTTCTCGTGTTGTAGTTTAGGATTATTCCTGTAATAATATTCCGACAAACTCTCAGAAATAAATACTGGTAATACTGGTTTTCCATCCTCACCGGCTATCCGCTCCACACTATCCAATACCGTGGTAATCTTCTTCATGATCTTACGTTTCCGAAACTTTTCAGAAATATTATCTACATCTATTTCAATCTTAGTATAAGTTTCATATTCATAGGCATCCAAAGACCGCTTATTGTTATTGTCTTTATTTCTAACCACATTACGCAAAATCTCAAACGCCGGATTTTCACCCGCCACAAAAACAACCTCCTGAAGGCTCAGTACATTTTCCTCCAACTGATAATTAATCGTCTGGCTAGTTCCCTTCTTTACCGCTTTAGTCTTGGTAATATACCCTATATATGATGCGGCTATAGAATCTGTAGGCTCATTAGTTTCAAGCCGGTAATTACCTTCAAAATCAGTCGTAGTACCTACACTCGTACCTTTAAACACTATATTGGCAAAGGGCACAGGGTCTCCCGAGTTTGCATCTGTTACTTTTCCCGTCACTACAGTTTTCTGAGCGTACCCGGAAAGTGAAACAAAAAGAAAAAGGCTGAAAAATAGTAGCCTTAAAGATTTAATGTATTCCAATTTTCAACTAAAAAATTAATAACACGAATTTACTTTTACCGAAATCAGATGTCAAGGGTTTCCTTTTTACCTAAAAATTTTGGTTCTCTATTTATTATGTAAAGATCCCACACTGCCAGCATTCGTGCAAGATATTCTCTAAATTGTACTTTTAATGATTTTTCAACTTCTTTGGTTGTCATAACCACTGCATTCATATCATAATGATTACTAATGAATAAGGCTCTATAACTATGAAAGGGCTGAGTGATTATTATGACGTTTTCCTGCCCGAAAATTTTTTTACATCTCACGATGGAGTCAAGCGTACGGAATCCGGCATAGTCTAGTGTAATATCATCAAACGGCACGCCTAACTTCACTAGGGTTCTTCTCATTTTTTCCGGCTCATTATAATACCTTGTAGCATTATCACCACTCACGAGTATATGCTTTACTTTACCCGTATGATACAATCTGGCTGCAGTTTGCATCCGCTCATAAAAATATGGATTAGGGTTTCCGTTGATCAACCGATGGCTGGTACCCAGCACCAAGGCAACCTGAGAAGGTTCTATATCATCAATATCCTCATAGACATGGCTAACTGTACTCAGGTAAACCCATATATTGCCCGTAAGTAAAACCATAAGTGCCGAAAATATGGAATACCCTATTACCTTCAGTATGATCTTCACAAAACGCATGACTCAGTTTGAACGAAAAATCTTCATGAATGATTTACCGATTTTAAAAATTGTTTCTCAAGAATTTCCGATCGACCTACAATTGCCCTATACCAACTGAGTTTAATTTCGTTCTTTTCGTTTTCCGTTAGCCCCCAGTTTACTTCTGATCTAAATAGCTTTTCAATAAGTATGTTGGCACATATCGCTGCACTAACCGAGATATTCAAGCTTTCACTAAACCCATACATCGGTATAGTCACTAATTCATCAGCCTCGCTTTTTGTAAATTCTGATATTCCCGTTATTTCGGTACCAAAAACCAGAGCTACCGGCTCTGTCATATCAACATCATGCAAAGAAATACACCCTTTCTCCGGAGAGGTTGCTATAATTTTATACCCATTCTCTCGAAGTGAATCAAAACAGACAGCTGCATTATTTTCTTTATCCTGATAGCTGCAAATATTGATCCATTTAGACGCACCATGAACAACTCTGGGGTTGAGTTCGAATGAATGCTTATCTTCTATAATATGAAGATCCTGAATACCAAAGCAGTCACAAGTACGGACCACAGCACTTGCATTCTGTGATTGATAAATATCTTCCAAAACGAAGGTAAGATGCCTTGTTCGACGCGACAGCACTTCATCGATCAGCGCTTTCTTATGTTCAGTCACATATTTGCCTAAAAAGTCAAGAAGCTGAAGTGAAGTTTTGTCCATTTTCTATCAAAAGTCCAATTCTATAGTATCTCCAATCCCATAGTCTCCATCACTCTTCCTTTTTGCTGCATCAGATCCTTCAGGAGCTTTTTCTACTTTACCTACCTCTTCGCTATTGTTTTCATTAACGACATCGCCTTCCTTTTGAGTCTCTTCTTCCTTTTCAAAATCTTCCCCCCCTATATATTTCACTTTCTTAATAGTCTCAGAATGCAATCTATTACCTATCGCCTTCCAACCTTTGACCTCAATAACTTCGTTAAGTGCTACCTCTTCTTTAAGTTTATCTTTGCTCTTCCCTTTAACATACTCCACTTCAACCAATGGCCTATCTTTGGTGGATACTGCTATGAGTTTTGAACCTGATGATTCGCTAATAAAACTAAAAGCCTTATTAACTGAAGTCGTTTCAATTTTGAATCGCTTAACAAAGTAATTTTTGCTGTCACCGTCATAATGAACAGCCGAGATCACTTTTTTCGGGTCAAACCTTTCAATAAGCATCACTTTCCCCGGTTCATATCTATTTGTCAACTCATAGGACGTCAACTCATAGGTTCCATCTTTATAGATCACAAGAATATTATCGTCACCATTAAAATTACCTATAAGCGTACCTCTCTCATCTTTATTTAACCTCCCGACAACTTCATCGTACCAAATATCCAAGCCACTCAACGTTGATACGCCTTCAGATTTTAATTCAATTCTTCTGACAGGATACTTAGTCAGTATATTACCTCCTGCTCCTCTTCCTTTGATGTCCAGATCTGCAAAATCAAAATCAAAGACCTTCTTTCTGGCTGAACTACCCGAGGTAAGCTTTACATTGATAACCTCTGCCTCTCCATTAGGATTTGCACTCAAATAAAGTACTTTTGACCCCTTATTGCCTTTGGTGAGATCATATTCCTTATCTCTGGTAACTGCAGTGACGTTAAACCGTTTGATCATAGAACGTCCGGTTTTTCCATCAACATAGACCAAATTGTAGGTCATACGTTCATCACCTTTCTTCCAAACTCCCACATGTAGTATACCTTTCCCCATAAACACCTTTTCGGATATCCGGGAAACCACGCACTTACCATCCTTTCTAATAACGATGATATCATCCAAGTCCGAACAATCTGTTACAAACTCATCTTTTTTAATACCATAGCCCACAAAACCATCTTCGCGATTAACGTATAACTTCTGATTATTTGCAGCTACAATAGTTGTATCTATTGAGTCAAATGATTTGATCTCAGTTTTTCGCTCACGGTCTTTGCCATACTTTTCAAGTAGTTTTCCATAATAGTCTATGGCATATTCAATAATATGAGCCAGATTATATTCTGTTTCTTTAAGTTCTTCCTCAAGCTTTCTCAGCATTTCATCAGCTTTAAAGGAGTCAAACTTAGAAATACGCTTAATTTTGATCTCTGTAAGTCGAACTATGTCTTCCTCTGTAATCTCACGATAAAATTGAGGTTTATAAGGGTCTAGACCTTTATCTATGGTATCAATTACCGCCTCCCAGGTTTCACACTCTTCAATATCTCGGTAAATGCGATTTTCGATAAATATTTTCTCTAATGAAGAAAAGAGTATTTTCTCCATTAATTCATGTTTTCTAATCTCAAGTTCCTGAGTAAGTAGGTCCACTGTTTGGTCAGTGTTCACCTTGAGGATCTCTTCTACCCCAATAAAGTGAGGCTTTTCATCAATGATTACACAAGCATTTGGAGATATGGAAACTTCACAATCCGTAAAAGCATACAGTGCATCAATGGTAATATCAGGAGACTGCCCGGAAGCTAAAGAGACCAGTATTTCAACATCCTTAGCTGTATTATCCACTACCTGCTTAATCTTTATCTTACCCTTATCATTGGCTTTGATAATGGACTCAATCAGACTCGTAGTGGTAGTACCATATGGTATATCCTTAATTACAAGGGTTTTCTTATCATATTCCTCTATCTTGGCCCTTACTTTCACCTTTCCACCGCGTACTCCATGATTATACTCAGAAAAGTCGGCCATACCTCCTGTTGGAAAATCTGGGTAGATTTTAACTTTTTTATCCTTTAGTAGATCAATAGAGGCCTTAATCAATTCACAAAAGTTATGAGGAAGTATCTTGGTAGAAAGCCCTACCGCAATACCTTCAACTCCCTGAGCAAGGAGCAAAGGGAACTTAACGGGCAAAGTGACGGGTTCTTTCTTTCTTCCATCATATGATAGTTGCCATTCGGTAGTTTGAGGATTATAAACTACATCCAAAGCAAACTTTGACAAACGAGCTTCGATGTACCTTGGTGCAGCAGCGCCATCTCCAGTCCGTATGTCACCCCAGTTACCCTGGGTTTCTATTAGAAGATCCTTCTGACCCAAATTTACAATAGCATCACCAATGGAAGCGTCACCATGTGGATGGTATTGCATTGTACTACCTATAACATTAGCAACTTTATTGAAACGTCCATCATCCATCTCCTTGAGAGCATGCATTATACGCCTTTGTACGGGTTTAAACCCATCCTGAATGGCGGGCACCGCTCTTTCAAGAATTACATAAGATGCATATTCAAGAAACCAATTCTGATACATGCCCGATACCGGGGTAACATCATGAATTTTGTCCTCGTCATTATGTTCTTCTAATCCGTTATTGTTGCTGTCTAAATTATCCTCTGCCATTTTTATTTTAAAAAATACTTATAGAAACAAGACCTTCCGACATATGCTTGCTGCAGATGAAGACCTTTAATATAAATTTAAGCTACAAGTCCTTCTACCGGGTCTTTTTCGACACGAAGGTTATCAACAATAAACCCTTGCCTTTCTGGCGTGTTTTTACCCATGTAGAATGACAATAGCTGTCCAATAGTGGTTTCTTTATTTAATATGATGGGGTCCAGGCGGATGTCTTCACCAATAAAATTACCAAACTCCTCAGGTGATATCTCTCCAAGTCCTTTAAACCGGGTTATCTCTGGCTTACCTCCCAATTTTCCAATGGCCTCTTTTCTCTCTTCGTCAGAATAACAGTATACTGTTTCTTTCTTATTTCGTACTCTAAAAAGCGGCGTATCCAGAATATAAACATGTCCCTGTTTGATCAATTCCGGAAAGAATTGAAGGAAGAACGTAAGCAATAATAGTCGAATGTGCATACCGTCAACATCGGCATCAGTGGCTATAACTATCTTTCTATATCTCAGGCCTTCAATACCATCTTCAATATTCAGTGCATGCTGCAATAGATTAAACTCTTCATTTTCATACACCACCTTTTTTGTAAGGTTAAAGCAATTCAAGGGTTTACCCCTCAAACTAAAGACAGCCTGGGTCTGTACATCCCTGGACTTAGTAATGGAACCACTGGCAGAATCTCCCTCGGTAATGAAGATCATAGTTTCATCAGCCCTGCCTCCTTTTTTATCATTATAGTGAACCCTGCAATCTCTAAGTTTCTTATTGTGTAGGTTAGCTTTCTTTGCCCTATCATTAGCCAGTTTTTTAATTCCGGCTATTTCCTTTCTCTCTCTTTCTGATTGTAGTATTCTTTTCAATAGAGCGTCTGCTACCTCCGAATTTCTATGCAGGTAATTATCAAGCTCGGTTTTCAGGAAATCATTAACGAATGTTCTCATGGTAGGTCCATCCGGGCCAACATTTTGAGATCCCAGCTTCGTTTTAGTCTGCGACTCAAAAACCGGCTCCTGCACCCTCACAGCTATAGCTCCGACTATTGAAGCCCTGACATCCGTTGCGTCAAAATCTTTTTTATAAAAATCCCTTATTGTTCTAACCACAGCTTCTCTTAAAGCAGCCAGGTGAGTACCTCCATGTGTAGTATTCTGTCCATTAACAAAGCTATAGTACTCTTCACCATACTGATTACAATGGGTCAATGCCACTTCTATATCATTACCCCTCAAGTGTATAATAGGGTATCTCAGATTTTCAACATCTGTCTTACGCTCTAACAGGTCTTTAAGACCATTCTCAGAGTGAAAGCGTTTACCATTGAAGTTGATCGTAAGGCCGGCATTTAGAAATGCATAGTTCCAAATAAGATCGTTGAGATACTCTGGTATAAAATGGAAGTTCTTAAACACAGTCTCATCTGGCTCAAAAACGATTAAAGTTCCGTTTCTACCACTAGAGCTGGTTACTTCCTTATCATTAACTACGTTGCCCTGCTTGAACTCGGCCATTTTAGTCTGTCCGTCTCTGTATGACTGCACCTTAAAATAATTAGAAAGGGCGTTTACAGCTTTGGTACCTACACCATTCAGACCCACCGACTTCTGAAAGGCTCCCGAATCATATTTACCCCCCGTATTTATTTTGGATACACAATCCACAACTTTACCTAACGGTATCCCTCTACCATAATCTCTCACTTCTACCCTATGATCAGTGATTTTTATATCAATAGTTCTACCGTATCCCATCATGTGCTCATCGATACAGTTATCTACTACCTCTTTAACAAGAACATAAATACCATCATCCTGAGCTGATCCATCCCCTAGTTTACCAATATACATCCCTGGTCTGAGCCTGATATGCTCTTTCCAATCAAGGGACTTAATACTGTCTTCAGTATATTCAAAATTATTCTCTACAGCCATTTAATTTAATATTATGTCTACTACTCGACAGGCGAATAAACACCAATTTTAAGATTAATTCAAGCATTTAAAAAGAAATGAATTCTCAAGGCATCTCCAGTAAGAATTCACATAGAAGTACCTAAATATCAGATAATTAGATTTTTAGTCTATAATAATTAACCAGAATTCATTAAGAGGATGCCTGGTGTCGGATCAGCAATACAGGAAGTGCTATTACCCATATAACTATCAACCCCAATGCCACATAGATCATATAACCAAAATTATCATAGTCAAAGTTCTCTCCACTATTGACTAATGATATAAAGTTCCAAATTACAATAAAAAAGAAGTTAAGTACTCCGGCAAGACTTAACTGCCAGTTCGTCATTAAAGCGTTTAATGACTCCTTTCTGTACCTCAAAGATCTAGACACGGTATATAAGGAAAAGTTGGCCACTACCAGCACGGCCAGAGATAAATAAAAGAAGGTTTCGCGACTCATATATGACATTCCCCCTCCGGTTTCAATTTCATAAGCAACCTGCTCTGGTAAACCAGCATAAGTATATAACAATACGGCTAAACCAACAATTAATGAAAGAAACCAGAAAGCTTTAACTAATCGCGTCATATAGAATCAAATTTTTGTGCGAAGTTATGTTTTTATTTAAAACAGAAGGGAGCAATTGCTAATTTTCTTATTTCTCCAAATCATACTCACCCAAAATCACTCTCCATTCTCTTCCATTTATTTCACTAAGCAGAACTGGATTAATCCTCCCTCTTAGCTCACTATTTTTGGGCAACGAAAAGCTATAGTATTGCGTTGCAAATTTAGAGGGGATAACAGCCACCTTAGAACCAAGGTCCAAATTCTTTATAGTGTACTTCATAATAGGCTCATCGTAAACAACGGCATTTACCTTTTCTCCTGCCAATTGTTGAAGGGCCATTTTTAAGTTATCTGTTTCTTCATGACCTATATTATTGTTTTCAAGGTATTGCTGCCCTGAAGATGCTCTTACGGCCAAAGTATGTACCTTCTTCAGGTCTTTAGGCCCTTTTACTGCAAACTCGAGTTCATTAACCGTAAGCGAAGAGGCTATACTTGCTGTAAAACCACTAATTATAATAATTGCCGTAAACATCCATATTAATGCTACTACTCTTCCTCCAATGGTCTTTGGCGATTTATCCCCATACCCTACAGTTGTCATGGTTACCGCAGACCACCACAGGCCATTCCATATGCCTTTCATACCTGGACCAAACTCTTCTTTATTTTGGCCCCTCTCAAAGAACCATACCAGTACACCGAAACTCAACAATACCAGTAACAGCAGTAAAACTGCCTTAAGGAATGCTAATGAAAAGAAATTAGACAAGAATGACAGCCATTTATTCTGTTGACTTTTATCAACTGCAATAGCCAGGTTGGTAATAAAAAATGGTTGTGTAAAGTCGAACTGTTCCACCCGCTGACTGGTTACTGTCAATGGGTTAATACATACGTCAACTTCACCTTGCCGCAAAGCACCCAACAATCCGTTCAGGTCATATTCCTTATATTCAAAATCGAGCCTTAACTCTTTCGCAATATTCTCCCACAGAGCTATGCTAATGCCGGAGTACTGTCCATTTTCCTCCTTGATAATAAAGGGCGGTGTTTGCTTTACTCCTATAATCAGCTTTTTATTTGGCTGCTCCTTTGCTTCCTGAGCATTTAGCTGGCTTGTTCCTGTAACAATTAAAAAAAATAAAATGGTGAGAAGTCTGATAAGCATTTTTACCGGGGTTCGTCGTTTTATACAATCCAATTTATAAACTAATGTTAGCCAGACCATATCATTTTACCAAACCATGTTTTAAAAAACAGAGATTTAAACTAAATTTATTTAAGTTTAGTTTTTTAATAAAATCGCCCCAATGGATATTAACCCAATAGTTCTCTCTATTCCTATTTATTTTTTGCTCATCGGAATAGAATTAATCATTCAACAAATCTCTAGAAAAAAGATTTACCGGTTAAATGATGCCGTAACAAATATAAGCTGTGGTATCACTCAACAGCTTACCGGAGTATTCTTAAAAATTGTTGGAGTCGGTGTTTATTACATGGTTTATGAATACCTGGCAATATTTGAGATCCCATCTAACTGGCTAACCTTTGTTATATTATTCTTTGCAGTGGACTTCTGCTATTATTGGGCTCATAGAATGAGCCATGAGATCAACCTTTTCTGGGGTGGACATGTGGTACATCACCAAAGTGAAGACTATAATTTTTCAGTAGCTCTTCGCCAGGGAAGCTTTCAGATTCTTTGGACCTTTGCATTTAACCTCCCCCTGGCGGTTATCGGTTTTGATCCTGTAAATTTTGTATTTGTTTCGGCTTTGGTTACTATATACCAATTCTGGATACACACCGAGACCATTGGTAAAATGGGGTTCATTGAAAAATTTATGAACACACCTTCTCACCACAGAGTACACCATGGCAGAGACCCTAAGTATATTGACAAAAACCACGCAGGAGTATTCATTATTTGGGATAAGATGTTTGGCACCTTTCAAAAAGAGGAAGAAAGGCCTACTTATGGTATTACGAAACCCATTAACAGCTGGAACCCAGTCTGGGTCAACCTGGATCACTATGTATGGATGTGGGGCTACTTAAAGAAAATCCCTAAATGGAAAGACAAACTAAAGTTTATGTTCTACAAACCCGGATGGTTCCCCGAATATATGGGTGGATATCAACCCGCGCCTGAGATAGATAAAGCACATTATAAAAAATTCAATACACTTACCCCTACCCCTCTTAACCTCTACGTACTTTTCCAGTACTTAATAGCTTTAGGAGCAACCGCATTCTTTCTATTTCAGCAGGCTAATTTCTCATCTTGGGAGAAGATCGCTTTTGTTGTTGCTATCATAGCCACTATCATGAATTGCGGGGCATTATTTGAAATGAAAAATTGGGTATGGTTACTTGAAAAGGCAAGAATATTGGCACTATCAGCTGGTGTTATTGCCTTGTCATATTATTTAAACCTGAACCACTGGTTTATCATAGTTTCTATTGCTTACTTTGTCGTATCTATGAGCTGGATGATTTTGCTCAATTTTTCTGTAAATAAGAATCAACCTTTAGTTACCCTAAAAGAATCTTGAAATTAAAGTATTGTATTTTCCTGATTATAATGGCTGGCCTTTATTCGTGCAATAAGCCCGTTGATCTTCCCAACTTTGATGAAAGCAAATGGCAAAGCGATCACAATGGCTGTTTAGGTAGGCGATTGCAAATGATGAATAACCTTAAACAATGCAAAGAACACATCAAAGGCCTGACTGAGGATGAAATAGTTCAGGTTTTAGGTAAACCTGACAAAAATGAGCTATATAAGCGGAACCAAAAATTCTATATATACGAAATAGCTAATGCGACCGAATGTGAATCAAGCAATGAAGAAGCTGAACATATATACCTCAATATACGCTTCAATGCCACTGGTTTAGCAAAAGAAGTATTAATATATAATGATTAACCTTCCGAATGAAAAAAACCATATAATCATCTAAAAATCAAAAGTTTATGATTTTTATAGAATAAAAAACAATACCATTCGAATCCTTACTGCCTGTAAACTGTTATGAGAAGAAAGGGGCTTTATTTTCTCCCCTTTTTTTTGTAAATTATAACATACCTAATTTTGATTTATATGAGCAGTATACAATTTCACCCCAATGAACTTCTCTTGATTTATCATGACCCAAGTTCAAGTACAGGCAAGCAAACACGCGCCTATGCACGATCAGTAAGCAATCACGTCAATGAAGTCGACTTACATAATGTACGCTTTACAACTACACTGTGGAAGGAGATTCTTAATATGTTAGATTGCAAGCCAAAAGATCTGCTCGACAAATCTAACCCTGAGTACCAGGCCAAAGTAAGAGGAAATACTTTTACTATGACCGGATGGTTAGAAGTACTCATGAACAACCCTCATTTACTCAAAGCTCCAATAGCAGTATTTAATAACAGGGCTGTGGTTTGCCAAAAGCCTACCGATATACTTAAGCTTGAGGTAAATAGCAGAAGTTCATCAAAAGTACCTCCACACCTTCGCCCAAGAGTTATTGAGTAGCATCAGGCCCTGACACTGTCAGATCCAGATATACCGAGTCTTGCTGCAGCAGCAGTTCGAAAATATAAGTATGAGGATTAAAGGCATTTGATTTAAAATGCTCTAAGATGCCTATGCTTTTTCCTTTATAGTAGACCATGAATGTATTGCTCCCTCTGGCTTCATAGAGGACGTCAAGTTCACGCCCCTTCTCAAAAATGGTAATCGTATCTCCGGCAGCATCAGATGTCCAATCAATATGAACCCATGCAGGGTCAGCCTCTCCTCTGACATTAAGTAAAACATGGTTAGCAAAAAAGTATCTCCGAATGCTATCCTTGCTAAGATAAGTTAGCCAGAATATAACAGTGCAAATGCTCAGAATCCAAACAACAGCCCTCATTTTAACCGGATGCCGTCTGATTCAATATTGATAACCTGATCTTTGTAAAGACCTCCAATAGCTTTTTTAAAAGCCTTTTTACTCATATTAAACTGTTTGGTTATAGCTTCAGGTTCAGACTTATCATGGTAGGGTAAAAAACCACCATGCTCACGTAGATTTTCCAAGACCACCTCTCTATTTTTATCAATTGCATCTACCCCGATCGAATTTAACGAAAGATCTATTTTCAAATCTTCCCTAATCTTCTTTATAAAACCTGTTTTCTCATCACCAACATTGATAGGCTCAAAAACTTCATTGCGATAGATAAGACCCTTATGCTTATTGTTAATGACAGCTGAATACCCTGCCTCTGTCTCCGCATAAATCAGCAATTGAACCTGATCACCTTCTTTAAGTTCTTCAAGATTCGCATTGCTCAAAAAGGTATTGATCTTACTTACTCCTATAAGCCGATCAGATTTATAATCAAGACAAACTCTTACAATGTAGTTGCGCCCAATTTGAAATGGGGTGTGCTGCTCTCTATTGGGTACAAAAAGATCCTTCTCCAATCCCCAATCCATAAAAGCTCCATGAGGTGTAAGGTCTTTAGTGGTAAGCGAAACAAAGTCCCCTACTTTACCTTTAGGCTCCAATGTGGTAGCCAAAAGTCTGTCTTCAGAGTCTTTGTGAATGAATACCCTAAGGATATCCCCCACTTCCGTCCCTTCCGGAACATATTTTAACGGCAAAAGGATTTCCCCTAGTTCTGAATTCAGATAAACCCCAAAGTCTACTTCCTTGCCAACTTCGAGTTCGTAATAGTTACCTATTTCCATAACTGCAAAGCTACACAAAAAGAGGCAGCAACAGACATGCTTTTATCATGCCCTCTGTATTCTTTTTTCTAACCGCATCACTATCTCCATTAATAGCTACTCCTGGCTTGTAGACCTATTCCATAATTACCTCTTAGCAGTCCCTAAGCAAGTTGCACTACATCACGTCTTAAGATGAATTTCTTAAACCCTATAAACATCATAACAAGATTTCAACCTGATAAGTATTGATTGCTTACGAAAACGTTTACAATCATACTATCCCTCCCAAAACTTACTATCTTTGCTCGGCCAAAACTTTAACCAAAAACACAGTAATTCATGAAAAATATAGCTGTAATCGGATCGGGAACCATGGGAAATGGTATCGCTCACGTATTCGCTCAAAACGGATACAACGTATCTCTGGTTGATATCTCTGAGGATGCATTAAAAAAAGCGCTCGCTACGATTGAAAAAAACCTCGACAGACAGATCAAAAAAGAAGCTATCTCTGAGGACGACAAGAAAAATACGCTTGCTAACATCACCACATTCACTTCCACTGAAGAGGGGGTGAAGAATGTTGACCTCGTAGTGGAAGCCGCAACTGAAAATATTGATCTTAAACTTAAAATATTCCAGAACCTGGATAAGATATGTGGACCTGAAACTATTCTGGCTACCAATACCTCTTCGATTTCTATTACAAAAATTGCAGCTGTAACCGAAAGATCAGAAAAGGTTATAGGCATGCACTTCATGAACCCAGTACCTGTAATGAAACTTGTGGAAGTGATCAGAGGGTACAATACAACTGATGAGGTAACATCTACAATCATGGAGCTTTCGAAGAACCTTGGCAAAGTACCTGTTGAGGTAAATGACTATCCCGGCTTCATTGCCAACCGTATTTTGATGCCAATGATCAATGAAGCTATTGAGTCCTTGTACGAGGGGGTTGCCGGTGTGGAAGAAATCGACACGGTAATGAAACTAGGCATGGCGCACCCTATGGGGCCTCTTCAGTTAGCAGACTTTATAGGCCTGGATGTATGCCTTTCAATTCTTAACGTTCTTTATGAAGGTTTCGGTAACCCGAAATACGCACCTTGTCCACTACTGGTAAATATGGTGGAAGCTGGCCATAAAGGAGTTAAATCAGGAAGTGGGTTTTATAGCTGGGGTCATGGCACTAAAGACCTGATCGTAGCTGACCGCTTTGCAAAATAAAAAAATGCCGGCTCTCAACCTTCAATAGAGGAAATGAGAGCCGGCATACACCACAACACACTGTAGTAAAAACAATAACAATACTATTTACAATACTTTTTAATAACCTCAGCGGCATTGCTAGCACCTAATGACTTGGCCATCGTCAGGTCAGTACATGCCCTACTGGTCTGCTTTAAATGAATTCTTAGCAGAGCTCTTGACAAGTAGGCATCTGCATATTCTTTATTCACACTAATTGCCGCATTATAAGCCGCCATTGCCTCATCAAGTTTACCTAACTTCTGATGTGCTTTCCCCTTTAGGGTATGAGCCACAGGACTATTCTCATTCAATTTCAAAATCTTTTCAGCATAAAAAATGGTGTTCTCGTAATCCTGTTGTCTGTAGTAATAATCACTCGTTATACTCAGATAAGCATTTACGTTAAGTGGGTCTTCTTTGATAATCTTATGAAAATCTGCCAGTGCTTTGTCATGCTGCCCCAACTCCTCATAAGCACGGCCTCTGTTGTAAAGTGATTTGATATGGGTTGGCTCCAAAGTCAAATATTCAGTGTAGGCCGCAACAGCTTCTTTAAACTGCCCATTCTTAAAATACTGATCTCCAATATCCGAGCGTTCATCTTTACATGCACTAATAGCCAACAAGAATAAAAAAAACACTATGAATACATTCCGCATAGTTCAATAAAGGTTTTAAATAAAAAAATAGTGGCTGACCAGATCTGATCGCCACTTATAAGCACAAAGTTAATAATAATCTGTTAAATAGACCCTAAAAAATCATTTACAGCCTTCCAGTAGTCATCTGCATCAGGGTATTTACTCCAAAGCGCTCTTGAGCCGTGGTTTCCAGTAGTTTGAGGTAAGAAGTAAGATTTTTTGCCAGATGGTATAGCAACATATATACCCCACCAGTTGCTCTTCTCATCTCGAGCTGAAGTTATAAAGGCTGGCTGAGTAATGTTCACCGCGCTAGAGGAAATGAAGTTTCTTGGCTTACCCTGAGAGGTGAAGTATTCCCCTGGAGAAAAAGCCAACACCGCGTCAATTTTCTCCTGATGATCGCCACTTAATTTCAGAGCAAGTGCAGCAGAGTAAGAACTTCCCCAGACAATAAGTTTACCATGAGCATAATTCTTCTTTGCATAATCCACAGCAGCCATCATGTCAGGAAGAGCGTCGACGTATCGGGTGGCTTTCATTGCCTTCAATGCATTCTGCTTCGTAATGTTGGAGACATCATTAATGCTATTCCCGGAACGAAGATCTACAGCCATGCAGTTATACCCCATGCTATTTAATCTTGGAGCAATCTCTGCATATTCACCGCGACTCCAATTGGCCTGATGAAAAAGTACTATAAAGGGGGCTGTTTTAGGATGGCTGAAATAAAGGTCTGCAGCCATCTCTATACCATCTATAGATTTAAAACGAATGGTTTCACTTTGCGCTAACGACGCGCTATATCTAAAGCCAAATAGACATAAGCCAACGATCAGTAAATAACGCTTCATAGGTTTCGGTCGTAAGAAGGCAATCTACAACATTATTATTTCCTTAGAAAATATTAACGGAGTATACTTACCTCATTTCTGAGGTTTTTGTACCCGGAAAGTTCTACCCCGGTACTACCTATAAACATTTTGGCTTCTACCTTTAAAGGTATTTTATTCTTATCATCAGATATCCAGGCTAGTATGGAATCCTCCCCATCAAAAAGCTTATTTTCAGGCATGATCGGTTCCAGCTTAATGGCATTGAATTTTCCCGCTTTGGTTTTAACAACCTCTTTACCTCTGTATTTTACATCCAACTCATAGAAGGTATCTTCAAAGAAGCCTTTCATGGTGAATATGTCTCCTTCATCCATTTTGGAAAAATTTATAGTACGCAGGTAGAGATACCCAGCCAACATATCCCGGATATTCTCAGGAGCAGCATAATAATTTGGCTCTTTGTATTCACCGGTCTTCTTATCCTTAACCTTCGCTTCAATTAGATTCGTACGATGATCAAAGCGTACAATTTCATTTTTCCGGTACTTGCCCTCTTTGATAATGCGGTAAGAGATATGCGGCACCAATGCTGCCGTATCAACATATGCACCCCAATGATCATCTACTTTCGCCACCCAGTCAACCATACCCGTGGTCTTGCCATAGATATCCACCTTATAGCAGTCCCTATGATTAACGCGGTAGTAATTATCACGAATGAGCATTTTGGCACTACCTATATTAAAAATCCCAAAGGACACCTTGTAATCAAGCACTTCACCTTTCTGAAAGCTCTCATGAGGTATCTCCTCGTAGACCTTTTCATCACCTGAGGTGAAAGAGCTTAGAATGATTGTGATAAAAAATAGAGAAACAAAGTTTTTCATGTTCGTAACTATTTTTAATAGAGGCACCTTTCGGTACCCCATTATTTACTTTATACCAGTTACCACTACAAAGCAAATGCCAAATCAAGTAATTACACCGCCACATCGTTATCTCTCAATGCCTGATTAAGAGATGTCTTCTTGTCTGTACTCTCTTTACGCTTACCTATGATCAGGGCGCATGGCACTTGGTACTCACCAGCAGGGAACTTCTTCGTATATGAACCCGGAATGACTACTGATCGTTCCGGAACGTATCCTTTTGTTTCTACGGGCTCATCCCCGGTCACATCTATAATTTTAGAGCTGGCTGTTAGCACCACGTTGGCACCAAGCACTGCTTCCTTACCTATTCTAACTCCTTCAACTATAATGCAACGGGAACCGATGAATGCATTGTCCTCAATGATTACCGGCGCCGCCTGAACCGGCTCCAGCACACCACCAATACCTACACCTCCACTCAGGTGAACATTCTTCCCTATTTGGGCGCAGCTTCCCACAGTAGCCCAGGTATCAACCATAGTACCCTCATCTACATAGGCACCAATGTTCACATACGACGGCATCATCACCACCCCTTTATTGACGAAAGACCCATACCTGGCAATAGCATGAGGCACAACCCTTACACCTAATTTTTCATAGTTATTTTTGAGCTTGATTTTGTCGTGAAATTCGAAAGGTCCTACTTCGATGGTTTGCATTTTCATCAGTGGAAAATAGAGTATTACCGCCTTCTTGATCCACTCATTGACTAACCAATCTTTGCCATTTGGTTCAGCCACTCTTCTTACTCCCAGATCAAGATCACCAACTATTGTTTTTACAGCAATTTGAACATCTTTTTCTTTTAGTAAGGAGCGGTTCTCCCATGCATTTTCTACAATTTCTTTTAAATCCATCAGCTATTATTGATTAATCTTTTATTATTACTGTTAATGAAAAAACACAAACTCGTCATAGCATCGATACTGAAACCAATCGATGATACCAGAATGTATGAGAAGCTTGGGCTTTCGTTGGGCCAAACAAATAAATATGAGATTAATATCATAGGGTTTTATGCAAAAAAACTTCCTGAAGCAAAGAACATAATATTTCACCCTCTCTTCAATTTCAAAAGACTTAACATTTCGAGACTGGTCGCCCCCTTGAAATGCTTCAAAAAATACCTTCAATTAAAGCCTGAACTCATCATCATCAACACCCATGAATTGCTAATTGTTACCATCGCATACAAAATATTATTTGGTACACGCATCATCTACGACATCAGAGAAAACTACTTCAGAAACATCCTTTTCACCAACAGTTTCCCCCTCCTTCTCAGACCCCTCATAGCAGGCTATGTCAGAAGCAAAGAGTACCTTAGCCGACTGTTTTTTGATCACTACTTTTTGGCCGAAAGGCAGTACGAAAATGAGTTCAGTTTTTCACGCGGGAAGAGCACAATAATTGAGAACAAATACCAACCTGTCGGCCTCGATGTAACACAAAAAAAAGACCACAAAAATGACGATAAAAATACCACAAAAATCAACCTGATCTTCACCGGAACCATAGCTCAAAGTACAGGTGTTTTTGAGTGTATAGAACTTGTTAAAAAACTACATAAAACAGAACCTAAAATACAGTTAAAAATCATAGGGTATTGCTCCATCCCCGCAACACTCAATCGACTAAAAAAAGCGATCGAAAACACTGACTTCATAAAGCTTGAGGGGGGCACAAAACTAGTCCCCCATATCGAGGTACTTAAAGCCATCCATGAGGCTGACTTCGGAGTCATCTATTACCCCTGGAACAAGAGCACTATGAACACTATGCCGACCAAGCTTTTTGAGTACCTCGGCAACCAACTTCCGATACTACTTCAGGATCACCACCCATGGACGGAACTATGCAGCCACTACAACGCTTCAATCACAGTCAACATCGACAACTTTGACGTTGAAAGTACACTTCAAAAAATGAAGACTACCAAGTTTTACACAACCTCCCCAAAAGACGAAATATTATGGGTTTCAGAGGAGAAAAAGCTACTAGAAATCATTTGCAATATAATACAATAAATCATTATTTATCAGATAGTTAATAACAACAAAGCAAAGTAAAATATTAAGGTGTTTTTTCGACAATTCCACCTACAAAATGGGTGACAACACCTGATTTTCCACTCAA
The DNA here is from genome assembly GCF_016775155.1 of Fulvivirga marina. Classification (GTDB taxonomy): domain Bacteria; phylum Bacteroidota; class Bacteroidia; order Cytophagales; family Cyclobacteriaceae; genus Fulvivirga; species Fulvivirga marina. Next base: position 407,058 of record NZ_JAEUGD010000066.1, read on the forward strand.
TTGGCTGAAAATTCGATTTTTAGACACGCCTAAATTCAAGTATTTCAACTTCATTTTCCCTGCCAATTTTACGTCAACCCTATTTTTGTTAAATTTTTAAATAAAAATTAAAAAATTTTTTAGATATATCTAAATTGCTATATTTGCTAATAATGAAGGAAATAAAACTAAGTTTTGCAGAGGAGAATTATCTCAAAGCCATCTACCATTTATCGGGTGATGATGAGCAGGCAGTTTCTACTAATGCTATAGCCGACACCCTTAACACGAAGGCTGCATCGGTCACTGACATGATCAAGAAACTCTCGAATAAAGGCGTGATTTCATACCAAAAATATCGGGGTGTAAAGGTCTCAGAAATGGGCCAGAAAGCAGCCCTCCAAGTGGTCAGAAAACATCGGCTTTGGGAGACATTTTTAGTTGAAAAATTAAAGTTCAATTGGGACGAAGTTCATGAAGTTGCAGAGCAATTGGAGCACATTAAATCTCCCCTACTCATCAAGCGGCTTGATGAGTTTTTGGGCTATCCAAAATATGACCCTCACGGCGACCCGATACCGGACGAATTTGGAGAGTTCAAATCGAAACCCCGAGTGGCTCTTGGCGACTGTATAATCGGGCACGAAGGAGTGGTTGTGGCAGTCAAAGATGCGAGTGCTCCGTTCCTACAATATGTCGACAAAATCGGAGCTTATATCGGAGCTAAAATCAAGGTAATTGACAAGGTAGAATTTGACAGTTCTCTGGAGATTTTGATCGACAATAAGAAGACAGTTTTTATATCAAAAGAAGTATCAGAAAATATATGGATTACAGAATAACAAAGTGGCTCATTCTAGGGGTGATTGTAATTTCGGGATGCGGCAAAGTTGCCAAAGAAAATTCTGAAAATGCACATTTCAATATTGTCACCACCACTGGCATGATCGGCGATGCTGTTACCAATATTGTGGGCGACTCAGCTGACGTAATTGCACTCATGGGACCAGGTGTTGACCCCCACCTTTACAAGGCCACTCAGGGAGACCTGCAAAAGCTCACGGGCGCAGACCTGATCTTTTACAACGGGCTTCATCTTGAAGGAAAAATGGGAGAAGTTCTGGAAAAGCTCAGTCACCTGAAACCGGTTGTTGCAGTGGCCCAGAATATTGAAGATACCAAGCTCAGAAAGGTACCAGAGTTCAACAACAACTACGACCCGCATATCTGGTTTGATGTATCACTATGGATTGAGGCGGTGAGGGAAATTGACATCACTTTACAAAAACAGGACAAACGTAATGCAGCCTATTATCACAAAAATGCTATGAACTACATCAAGCAACTTGAGTCGCTACATGCATGGGTTATCCAAAGGGTAGGCACAATACCTAAAGAGCAGAGAACATTGATTACTGCCCATGATGCGTTTGGCTATTTTGGAGAGGCCTACGATATTGAAGTTAAGGGCTTGCAGGGAATTTCCACACTTTCCGAATATGGATTGAGAGACGTTTCCGTACTAGCCAAATTTATTGTAGACCATAAAATTAAAGCCGTTTTTGTAGAGACATCAGTTTCTCAAAAATCGATCAATGCAGTAGTACAGGGAGCACAAGAACGTGGCTTTGAAGTTTCTATCGGAGGCAACCTCTACTCTGACGCTATGGGTGAAGAAGGTACCCCTGAAGGCACATATATAGGTATGGTAACAGCCAATGTAAATACCATTGTTGAAGCATTAAAGTAGAAGAAAACAGACGTTATCGATATTCGATGATCGATAGACAAAGCATTTGAATCAGTACCCCAAAAGTCATTAACCAGAAAATAAAATGATTAAGCATGTAGATAATCCGGTTTTAGAAGTCCATGACCTTACCGTATCGTATGACCGGAAACCGGTACTTTGGGATATAGACCTTACCCTCCCTGCCGGGAAATTGATTGGTATTGTAGGCCCTAACGGAGCAGGTAAGTCAACACTGATCAAATCCGTAATGGGACTTACACCGAATAGCAGCGGGTATGTAAAGCTTTTTGACAAGGATCTGAAGCAGGTAAGAGATAGGATCAGTTATGTTCCACAGCGAGAATCAGTAGATTGGGATTTCCCCGCATCAGCACTAGACGTGGTACTCATGGGAAGGTATGGCAAGCTAGGGCTATTTAAACGCCCCAGGAAGGCCGATCGGGACATTGCCCTAGATAGCCTACAAAAAGTGGGTATGGACGCTTACGCGGGACGCCAGATATCTCAACTCTCAGGTGGGCAGCAGCAGCGCGTGTTCCTGGCAAGGGCTCTTGCCCAACAAGCCGATCTCTACTTCATGGATGAACCCTTTGCTGGTGTGGATGCTGCCACAGAAAAAGCTATCATCGAAATACTCAGGGAAATGTCTGCTAAAGGCAATACGGTAATTGTGGTTCATCATGACCTTCAGTCTGTAACACAGTATTTTGACTGGGTGATACTGCTCAACATGAGACTCGTAGGCTCCGGACCTACTTCTGAAGTCTTTACAACGGAGCTTCTACAGGAAACCTACGGGGGCAAGCTTACACTGCTAAGCGATGTAGGTGATCTGATCAGAAGGGAGAGATTCCCTAACAGGGAACAGTTCGATAAAGCACAAAAACCCAAATGATATGGACACTTTCTTTGAATTCTTTTCATTTGCTGACCCCAACATCCGGTATGTTGTAATTGGCTCCCTCCTACTTACAGCCAGTTCAGCAATTGTAGGCTCATTCACATTTCTCAAAAAGAAAGCACTGGTGGGAGATGCCGTCGCACACTCCGTACTACCAGGTGTTTGCTTGTCGTTTATCTTGTATGGCGAAAAAAATCCTATCATACTTATCTTTGGGGCCTTTGCTACGGGCTGGCTGTCCCTGATCCTAATCGACATCATATCTTCCCACTCAAAGGTCAAAGAAGATACAGCTATAGGGCTTATCTTGTCCGTTTTTTTCGGCATTGGCATATTCATGCTCACCATCATACAAAAGTCGGGGAATGCTGCTCAAACAGGTCTTGATCAAATCCTTTTTGGTAAGGCAGCATCCCTTGTTGGCAATGATCTCATTGCATTTGCGGTGATTGCCGCCATATTGATCCTAAGTGTCTGGTTTTTCTTTAAGGAATTTACATTACTGGCCTTCGACGAAGATTTCGCTTCCACCATTGGCCTGCCGGTAAGAGCTATTGAACTCCTACTCACCACCCTTACAGTACTGGCGGTGGTTATCGGCATTCAGGCGGTGGGTGTAGTGCTCATGGCTGCCATGCTCATTACTCCTGCAGCTGCTGCTCGCTTCTGGACAGAAAAGATCTCCACAATGGTTTGGCTGGCAGCCATATTCGGAGCCTTTAGTGGACTAACAGGAGCTTACATCTCATACATTGCTCCCTCGATGCCTACCGGCCCATGGATTGTTGTAGTGATTTCAACCATTGCCTTTATTTCGTTCTTCATGGCTCCTAAACGAGGGATATTGTACAGGATGAATAACCAAAGAAAGATCAGAAGGCAGATCAATGACGAAAATATACTAAAGGCATTGTATCAACTTGGCGAGGAGGAAAAGAATTTCTATGAAAAAAGAACCATTGAAGAAATATTAACTAAAAGGAAATTTGACCCTGCTTCCTTAAAAACAGGGCTACGGAGACTCAAACGAGAGGGATACCTAGGGAATGAGAGTGGCCACTGGTCTTTTACCAAGGCAGGTAAGCATAAGGGACAGCGTACTGTAAAGTTGCACAGGTTGTGGGAACTCTACCTGACACAATACCTACGTATCGCACCTGATCACGTTCATGATGACGCGGATACTATTGAGCATATACTGACTCCTGAACTGGAAACCAGGCTTGAAAAGCTATTGGACTACCCTACAGTAGACCCGCATCAGTCTGAGATTCCTTACCAATAAACGAAAGTCAAATGCAGGCAGTAAGCAAAAAACAATCAGAGTAAGTAAAAATGGAAGCATTACAGATAATATTAGCAGGATCATTGGTAGCCATAGCTTGTGGGCTATTGGGTTGCTTTTTAATACTGAGGAAGATGGCCATGGTTGGGGATGCCATTTCTCATGCCGTACTGCCAGGCATAGTTTTAGCCTTTCTTTTCACTGGATCAAGAGATTCGGTCACCATGCTTATTGGGGCCGGTGCTATTGGCATTCTTACCACTTTTCTTATTGAATTTTTCCATAAAAAAGGCAGACTGCAAACAGATGCTTCGATTGGCGTTACGTTCACCTGGCTGTTTGCTGTAGGCGTAATTCTGATTTCAGTATTTGCCGGCAAGGTAGATCTTGACCAGGATTGTGTGCTTTATGGCGAAATTGCATACGTTCCTCTTGACCTGTGGATCACTGACTCCGGACAAATCATGGGACCACGGGTACTTTACATTACAGGGACAGTACTTATTATTTTGATTGCATTTATCTCTTTAGGATACAAAGAGTTATTCCTCACCACTTTTGACCCCGCTTATGCTTCTGCCATAGGCATTTCAACAGCCGTTTGGCATTATCTTCTTATGGGCGCCGTCTCGCTTACAACTGTGGCTTCATTTGAATCTGTAGGTGCGATTTTGGTGGTAGCTCTGCTTATTGCTCCTCCCGCTACCGCATATTTACTCACTGAAAACTTAAAGAAAATGCTTCTCATTACTTCTCTATTAGGAGTAGTAATATCAGCGGTGGGGTATTATTTGGCCGCCTGGTTTGATGGCTCCATAGCTGGTGCTATGGCTTCAGTTGCCGGACTGCTGTTTATGCTGGCCTTTCTACTAAGTCCTACCAATGGTTTAATAGCTAAACATAGAAGAAAGAAAGCTATACTTAAGCCTTCTGGGGTTTAAAACAAAACCGCATAATAAAACAAAATAGGTCAGGGAGATTTATCAGAGACTCCGGTCATAACTACACGAACATCAGCACGCCTTTGCTCTTCAGGCGTGGTATCTTCATCAATGGCGCCATAACCGCGTGCTATAATACGCTCTTCACTAATGCCTTTGCTTACAAGATAATCCAGCACGATCAAGGCTCTTTTATGTGATAGCTCCAGGTTATAGCGCGGATTTCCATCGGAGCTTGCAAACCCAGCAATATCTATATTAAGTATATCATGCTTTTGCACCAGAGTTATGATGCTATCCAGTTCAACCTGATGTTCATCCTTAATTGCCGACTGGTCAGTATTAAAAAATATTTTATGGGTATGCTCCATCAGTCTCAACTCATACTCCTCAAACTTATTGGACTGAGCCAATTGTTCCGCTTCAATACCTTTAAACAATTTCTCCTGCTCTTTGGTCAGAAACGCTACTGGTTTATGATCTTTATCACCATGGTATTTAATCATAAAAATGTCAGTAAACCCTACACCACCCTCTCTAACAGAGGCAAAATACCCCCTCCTGCCATCAGATGTCATTTGAAAGAATATCTCATCGTCAGGTGTATTTACAGGATATCCAAGATTTTCAGGTGTCGACCACTCACCACTAGCGCTATCATACACTGACCGAAAAATATCGTACCCACCGTAGCCTTTATGACCGGAACTGCTGAAATATAGTGTCTTTCCATCGTGCGCCAAAAAGGGGCTATCCTCATCGTATTTTGTATTAATAACAGTCCCCAGACTTTTGGACTTATACCAGTTCCCCTTTTCATCTTTGGTACAATAATAAATATCAATCCCTCCTTCGCCTCCCGGCCTGTTGCTGGTGTAGAGGATAACATCGGGTGAAGATGTCTCTGATACTGCATTTTCAGAATAAATAGATGAATTAATCTTATTTGTTAAAAACTTAGGTTCAGACCACTGACCGTTTTCATAGTCTGAGTAATAGACATCCCCCATTTGCACGTCCTTATACAGGTACAGTCTTTTTCCATCTGCTGATAGTGCTATATTGGCATCATGATATTCGGTATTGATCGGTGGCCCGATATTTTCAGCAGGCCCCCACTCACCTCCTGACTTCCTGGATATGAATACATCTTCGAAATAAAAATTGTCTTTATCCACATTGGTTGTGGTGTTTCCCTCCTGTCTTCTGGAGGTGAAGATCATGATAGTTTCGTCTTTATTGAGCACAGGCGCATAATCAGGCCAAATTGAGTTTATATTCTCCCCCAACGGAATCACTGAATACTGTGCAGGTTTGCCTATAATATCTTTAGCATTAGAGCACTCAAGGATACTTCTGTTTACTTTTGCCAACGGCACGCGGTCTTTTCCTCTATAACTTCTGTTTCCTAAAAGCTTGCGCTTATATCGCTCATAATACTCCAGGGCTTTATCAAAATCGAGCCCGTAATGATAGGCACGTCCAATAAAATAGAACAAGTCAAACCTGTATGTGGGCTTTAAAGCTTCTATACGTAACAGGTACACCACGGCCTCATCCTTATTGATAGTTTCAAGGTACAGACTACCAGCCATCCAGTTAGCTTCAAGGTTAGCCGGGTCCAGGTTAGCGGCCTGAACGTACAACTCTTTGGCTATCTCTATAGCCTCTTTTTGCTGACTGTAGATCTGGTTGGCCTGCTGCAAATAAAGCTGTGCCTGCTTCACCGAATCTTGCTGAGAGAACAGAGGAACACTAATCAAATAAAAAAGCAATATTGTATAAAACCTCATAGCCTTGTATAGATCTAACCAAAATCTTAATATATAGAAAATAAGACTTTTCTCCCATACTGAGACATATGCTTTTCTAAAATATTATAGCAGTGGTAATTTTATCACACTTCCTAAAACCCATCATTACTACTGAAAACGATCTTTCCTCTTAAGTACGTTTAAGGTTTCCAAACAGCCAAAAGGAGAAACATAACACATTTTATAATTCGAGGAAGGTATTAAGTGCTGCGTTTCCGTTGGTAAATGGATAAGAGCCACAAGCAAAGTAAGGGTGCCAACAAACCCCATGTTTTCAATATTTTATGTATTCATAGAAAAAGTCAATCTTCGCTAATTGATTCACCATGTATATCATTGTCAGGTGCTGATATACTACTGAATGAAATGGAGACGTTGTAAGCACCCACATGCAGCTATACTTTCCTGGTTATTATTTGTGGTGTTTTTTTAGGTTGCTATATTAAAAATAAGAAGAGAGCTTCCGACCAGAAACTCTCTTTATTTAAGGTGTATAGAGCTATTCAATCTACATTTTGACGATTATCTTTCCTGTGGTATGACCAGTCTCTATCTGCTCCAAAGCATCATTAATATCATCAAGACGATATGCTTTAGTAATTTTCACTTTCAATGTACCGGCTTCAACCATTTCTCTGATATGATCCAATTGGCGGGAGTTAGGCTCTGTAAACACATAATGAAAATCAATATGATCAGGAAGCCCATCTCCCTTATGAGTAATCGACACGAGCCTACCTCCTTCTTTTAAGCAACGTGCGCCTTGCAATGTGGTATCACCCCCTACTGCATCAAAAACAAGATCTACTCCTTCGGGGGCAATGTCCCAGATAACCTCTTCTATTTTTTGATCTTTATAATCCAGGCAATGGTCTGCTCCAAGTTCCTTGAGGTAAGCATGGTTATCCTTGCTGGCCACCGCTATTACCTGGGCTCCTTCATATTTAGCCAACTGCACTGCAAATGAACCTACCCCTCCGGATGCTCCCAGTATCATGACTGTATCTCCAAGTTTAAGTTTACCTACTTCAAGAATAGACTGATAGGCAGTAAGCCCAGCCAGAGGGATGGCTCCAGCTTCCTCAAAACTGATATTAATCGGCTTTTTGGCCAGATAGCTTTCAGGAATGGTAATATAATCTGCAAACGTACCATGGTTGTTTAACTCCGGCCTGCGCGCATAGGCATATACTTCATCGCCAACACTAAACCTCCGGGCTCCATGCCCTCTCTTTTCTACTATTCCTGCCATATCCCACCCCAATATCATTGGAAACTCATGGGGCAACCTGTCTTTCATATAGCCATGAGCAAGTTTGGCATCTACGGGGTTTATTCCGGAGGCTTTAATTTTCACGAGCAGCTCTCCTTCCCCAGGTTCTGGCGTAGGTTGCTCTTTAACGGACAATTTGCTTCCAAATTCTTCTAATATTGCAGCTTCCATAAATAATTGGTTTTATAAGTTAATTGTTAATAGAAGGTACGAACAGATATTTCGCACCAACTTATTAACAAGTGCAGGCATGGTCTGGTTATGATTTATCTACATTTAATTTGGCAAATAGTTCTTAGTCAGATGTAACCGGTAATCATTGATTAATATATAATTCACCAGCTACCGATTACTTTCATCTGATACTATTGGGCAGTAGCTTACTAAACTTTTGAAAGTTTAGTAAAGCCTCTGTTCAGTACAACTTCACCCTCCGAAATAAACCTGCCTGAAATTTGAGCCACAAGCCATTACTTACCGTTTCAAAGGATTATGTGTGGAGTACTAAACCCGATTGTAGTTTTGTAGTTCGCACATCTTTTATACACAATAAAAAATTGTGAACTTTCCACTAATCACCATCTCCCCACCATCCATCATTAATGAAAGGCAATTCTTCCATTCATGGGGTTTCCTGAATTTTTACTCAAAACCACATTATATATACCTGCGGGCAACTCTCCTCTTTCTATTACGGCTTTATCAAATACCCCTTCAATTTGCCTTACCACTCTCCCGCCACTATCAATCACCTTGAGCAAATATTCATCTCCATCCGGACTAAACTTCACATGTACACGATCAAGCCCCGGATTGGGATAGAATGACAGGTTCCCGGCTTGTCCATAGTTGGCTGAGATGTTCGAAGTAACCTCAAAAGCTTCGTTACCCTCGGCAATTCGTCCATTAAAAGCAGGTTGTAAAGGAGGTGTGCATGCATCCTCGGTTTCAATCCTAATTTGATAGAACTGGGCATAAATAGAGGGATCTAGATCAGTATAGGTAAATAGATAAGAAGGTACACTGGTGATCAACTGCATGTCTGATAATGAAGAGCCCTTATAAATCTTATAGCTGTTGTATTCAAACCCTTCATAACCGTCCCATATCAGGTTAATTTGACCTAAGTTACCTTGGTTGACAGTTAAATGCATGGTGCGGTGTGCCTCACTACGCTTTGACTCAACATCACAAGCATTAACCGAAGTCACCACATATTTATAACTTCTTTCCCAAGTGTTAGATATCGAATCTAAAAATTCGCTACCTGTAGTAAAACCTATAAATTCATATTGATCAGTTGCCCCAGTCTCTTTATATATATTATAAAAATCTACTTCCTCCTGATCAGGGCTTAGCACAATTCGATTGCCTTCCGTTTCTGAGGTAACGTAGCAAATGGCAGGGGCTACAGGGGAAGTATCGATGGAGTCCGACTCTACCGTAACTGAGCAATCATTAACACTTTTAACCGTAACATATTGATCTGCCCCATTCCAGGGAATGAGCTGACTCATGGAAGCTCCACGTTTTATTATTGTATACCCAGTACGGTAATCGGGGTAAACAACATGGTTATCATTGGTGGCAACCAACGCCACCTCCAGTCCATGGTCATAGTAAGCATTCCCAATACCCACAGATGAAGTAAGCGCCCCGGAATAATCAAACCCCAACAAAAAATTTGTGTAATACCTGATATCAACCTCCTCCCCTTCTCTTAAGAGAAAATCGATACTCTGCACCGCCATAAAAATAGTTCCGTCATTTTGTATGGCCATATTAAAATTATAGAAGAAAGAAAGAAATCCTGCGAAGGCAAATGGCCGTATCCAAACTACATCTCCTTTTAAAGCTTCAAGACGAATAAGGACTACCGCAGCTTCATCTATAACGATATCATCAAATTTCCCATTGGGCTTGTAATATTCGACCGTAACAAAAACATTACCATCCTCATCGGCTACTACCCGGTTGCCCCATACATTCTTCTCTGAACTGGTACCTGTTTTTGCCCACAATGTATAGCCATCGGCGTTATACGCGACTACAAAAGCATCATTATAGCCTTTACTAGTGAATATCAGACCTCCTAAATCAATAGTTTTCTCGAAATGTCCAATAGCAAAAACATTTCCATTGCTGGTAACGTCTATATCGGTGAGAGCAGCGCCTTCACTCATTACCTTTTTACTCCACAACAGTTGACCATCGTTTAAATACTTAGACATATATGTGCCTTGCCCATTTGATAATTGCATTGCATATATGTTACCCTGCCCATCGGTGTCCATATCAGCTACTGTCATGGTAACTGATTCTGCCCATGTTACCACTCCTTCTGTATCAATCCTCAATAAGTACAGGCCAGCTCCCAACTGATGGCCTTGTACCTCTGTGGATGATAAGACGTTTATATATAAGGTAGTATTGCCCCCCTCATCGGTTACAGAGCTCACTACATAGATATCCGGGTTATGCACACCCCATTGAAATTCGCCATAGGTATTTAGTTTAACCAGGTAGCTTCCGTTCTCACCCGCCTCCCCCACAACTTCATCACCGAATCGTAGCGTATCTACATACCTTCCTGTAACATACAGGTTACTCTCATGATCACTGCCGTAATCAGGTACAGCAGGATAAACTTCATCCTGATCTATACTTTGATTGGTGAGCAATCTCCAGGCTACATTACTGTCCGGATTGCCTAAATTCTCAAAAGCTCCATTATTGATACTATATTTATAAGGAGCCACTCCTCCTGATACCTTTAATAACAAGCTGTCACCTTCGCAACCAGAGGGCATAAGGGTCGCACTCAACCTATCTGGTTCATTTACCCTAATGTTCGAAGTCAGACTACGGCCCAGAGAATCCGCTATACTAATGGTGTATATTCCAGCCTGCAATCCACTAACATCTTCTGTATTAGCTCCATTACTCCAGGCAAAAATGTATGGCTCCAATCCCCCCTCCAAAGAAATGTCGATACTACCATCACTACCTCCGTGGCAACTTACATTTGTTACATGGTATTCAAGACCCGCAGGTACGTTGAATGTAAGTGTATCTGAATAGTAGATGGCTCCATCTTTACCCGATACTATACCTAAAAGTTTATTTTTTCCGGCAACAGTCCCAACAGTAAAGCTTTTGTAAGGCATCATATCCTGCGTTAGCACAACATTTTGAGACAGTACCTTTAAGGTAAGCTGATCTGGCCTGATACCGTCAGGGTTAAAGACTAACTGGGATTGACCCGGTTGATTTTCCTTTATGGCATTGTCATACTTTTCTACTCCAAACCACTCAAAACTCTTTGCTCCACCGCTAAAAGTGATGTTTTTAACGCCAATGTTGGTATTAAAAGCGTGTGGAAATGTAATGTGACTTAACATTCCTATTGGACCAAGGTCAGTAACGGGTATTTTTATTTTGAACCATCCATCACCTAAATCTTCAGCGGACGCTAAATAAGAGCCTATTGCAACTGCATTTGGCGGGTATGTTTCGTTAAGTGCCAGAAACATTCCATTCCAATCCCTACCACTAAAGTCCTTTAAGATCATCTCCAAATACTGATATGATCCATCATTGAGATCCAAGACTTCCTTAAAAACAGCGTTTTCATCATACCCTAACCTAATAGCTGCAAACCTGGTTGAATCAAACACCTTTAAATAATCAAGTTGAGCTATACTATCAATTTCAAATTTAACACTTATTGATGATGGGTGAAGGGTCTCCAGTCCTTTCACATTTAAGTGTACCGGGGGATCATTTTGGGCGTACAAAGTAACGCACGCACAAAGAAAGCATACCATGTATGCAATAATTAAAGCCAATTTTTTCATTTTGCTGATTTTTTAGTTCGAGATCATTTCAGGTAGGATTAAATAACAATATGATTGTATATAAAATTAATAAAATATAATTATATTATACAATTTTAAGTAGTTTAATGACAATATTAAATGAGTAAACCTGAAATAAGAAAAATGCAGACAACTCTCCCCCATCAATATGCATAGCATAATGCATCAGGTCTTCAACTACCTGACAGGCCTACGGCGACTTCTTCACTTTTTACCGTAACTTTGCCGCTGAAATTTAAAAGGAAAAGACTTGAGTACACCACATATAGGATCGACAGAGGATACAATAGTAGCATTAGCCACTGCACCCGGAGTAGGTGCCATTGCTGTGATCAGGCTATCAGGCAACGATGCCATAAAGATCTGTAATAAGGTTTTTAAAGGCAAAGACCTTGAAAAGCAGGAATCTCATACCCTACATTACGGAACGATCCGCGATAACAATAAAGTTATAGATGAGGTTGTAGTATCTCTCTTTGTAGCTCCTAAATCTTTCACTAAAGAAAATGTGGTGGAGATATCCTGTCATGGGTCTCCCTTTATTGTAAAGCAACTGATCAAGGTGTTGCTTGCTCAGGGAGCACGCCTGGCCCTTCCTGGCGAATTTACCAAAAGGGCATTTCTCAACGGTCAGTTTGACCTGGCCCAGGCTGAAGCTGTCGCTGACCTGATCAACTCGGACTCCGCTGCCTCTCATGAGGCTGCTTTAAACCAGATGCGTGGTGGCTTTTCTGAGCAAATCCGTCAGTTGCGTGAAGAGTTGATCCATTTTGCCTCTATGATTGAGCTTGAGTTGGATTTTGGAGAAGAAGATGTGGAATTTGCAGATCGTGATGATCTTAAACAGCTCATTAATAACCTGCTTAAAGTGATCAATGCCCTTATTGAAAGTTTTGACCTGGGTAATGTGATCAAAAACGGTGTACCTACAGTGATAGCGGGTAAGCCCAATGCGGGTAAGTCTACCCTACTCAATGCCCTGCTCAATGAGGAGAAGGCCATTGTCTCCGACATTGCCGGTACTACCCGTGATTTTATTGAAGATGAGATCAACCTGGGTGGCATTACCTTTCGCTTCATAGATACTGCAGGTCTGCGCGAAACTACCGACACCATCGAAAAAATAGGTGTAGAGCGTACTCAACAGCAAATGAAAAAGGCCTCTTTGATCATTTATATGATCGATATGGCTAATGACAACCTCGTGGATGTAAACCGTGACATCAATAAACTGGAAAATCTCGGCATACCTTTTATTGTTGTAGGCAACAAGCAGGACAAAGCACAGCCGGACCTGAAAGCAGCCATAGAGAAGATCAAAGGCTCAGTACTGATATCGGCAGCAACCAAAGAGAATCTTGACACACTCAAGGGTCGCATTCTGGAAGTGGTAAACCTTGACAACTTCAAAACTGGTGACACCATCGTAACTAACATCCGCCATTACGATAACTTACTCAAAACCCGCAATGCACTCATGGATGTATTAAACGGTCTTGACAATAATATTACGGGTGATTTTCTGGCTATGGATATCCGTCAGTCGCTGCATTACCTCGGGGAGATTACCGGGGAGATCACTACGGATGATCTACTGGCGAATATTTTTTCGAAGTTTTGTATTGGGAAGTGATGTGACTATGGTTAGAGTGGTCTGTCGGGGGACCATGGATTATCCCTATTTCAAAAAGAAATCTTCTGCGAGCATAGGAGAGGAATTAATTTATGTCTATCAATTATTAAGGATTTGATCTATCAGTTTATTACTCCATTCAAATTCTTCTTTTTCATTAATATAATTTAATTCTCCATTGAACACTTCAAAAACCTTAACTGGGGTAAGATTGGATACATCGAAAAAGTGAATCTCGTCAAAAGAGTTTATTTCGTTTAAAATCATATTAAAAGAACCCGCGTACCTTTCATGCACTGTATCTTCCGAAACAATATTTCCTAAATGCTCAGCTCGCACTTTTACTCTTCGTACCAGTTCATCTACATCATCCAAATAGTAAAAGTAGCAAAACGACTTAGCCTTGTAAGCATTAATGTATGACAACAAAAACTTAAAACTTTCTTTATTATGTAAATTGTTTTCAATTAAAACTTGTTCTTCGGTTTCAATTGCTGAACAAATATAAGTATCTATCGCATAGTTCAATTCTATATAGGATAATGGTTCTCCGTGTAGAATTGCTTGATCACTGTTTATTTGATCTGGGTTTACAAATCTAATGTTATGATTTCTACTATACTGATTCCCAAGTGTTGATTTTCCAACTCCATTGGGGCCTCCGAAAACATAAACTTTGTTACTCAAGAATCAATTGAATGCTTATATGATGTTGAATAATTAAAATTAGATTCTGAGATAGAAGAAGTTAAAAAACATCCGGCGTATACAGTCTTTACATTAACCTTAGCTATACAGTTATTTTTTCTTATAGTCTCAATAGCCTGTACGCTGGCAGTATGTAAATCCTCTGCTGAAAACCCCTGAGTTGGTTCTCGTTTGGAGTTTATTTCAATTATTTTCTTTTTGCTTGGCATGTCTCAATTTAACGCTTCTAATAAGTTAAAAGTTTTGATAAAATACAAATCGTAAACATACTTAAATTCCATTTAACCTACTTAAGGTAACCTATGAATCACAACTCATGAAATACTGATGAATTATACTATTGGGAGGAGACACTAGCATAATCTATCAGGGGGGCTATGGATTAAAATATCCCCTTTGTTAATTATAGCCTTATCCCTTATATTCATCACATTGGATGCTTACGATAAAAACATATCGGCCTAAAACACTTTCTCCTTTGATCAAATCATTATGATATCTTAAGATTTCGGAAGATTTGGGACAGCCATATTATTGAGATCATTCCGGAATAGGCTACGAGAGTAATTATGATGTGTATAATAAGACATGAATAGGTCCCCATGCCTTATTAACTCAGAGATATTAGTCCACTACTTCAAATCCAAACTCCCCTGCTTATCCTGCGGCATCTGCGGTATCTTGATATCTGTACCAATTGCCTCATTAAGCTTTTTGATAAATTTAGCAGCCAAAAGTGGTGATTCCTTCTCTACATTTTGGTGAATGAAGAAGTAGAGGTTTTCCAAACCTTGTTCTTTCCATGTTTTGATTCGCTCTATCCAGTCATCAAGACGGTTGTAGTCGCTTTCATGATTGGCTCCTACATAGCGAACAAAAGCGGTGGGAGTAGTGAGACGCATATGCATAATGTCTCTCCTGCCGGCTGAGTCTACCAGTATATTGCTAATATTGTTTTTCACTAACAGATCATATAACTCATCTGCAACTTCCTGATTTCCGAACCAATCTGTATGTCTTAGCTCAACCGCCAGTGGCAGGTCATGTGGGAATTTATCAATGAAGTTTTTCAGTCTATTGAAATTCTCTTCCTTGGGGCCAAAGTTATCATGTAATTGCAGGAATAACATCCCCAACTGATCTCCAAAGGCCTGAATACCTACGAGGTAGTCATCCAGGTAATCTTCATACCCCGCGCTCAGTCGCTTTAGGTGGCTTACATAACGGGGCAGTTTTGGGAAAAACTTGAAATCTTCCGGAGTGCGTTCCTTCCATTTAAGGATTTGCTCCTCTTTATATAGATTGTAAAAGGTCGCATTCAGTTCTATTGAATTAAATTCGTTGGAGTAGTACCCTAGTTCATCTTTTGTGCCTCTGGGGTAAAACCCTTTCAGATCAGCCTTATTCCATTTGGCACAACCTACACTCACTGTTTGTAGTGGCTTGTCATTCGCTCCCAAAACTTTTCCGGTATCAGGATGATCAGCAGGAAGGGTAAAATCTATTTCTTCAGGGTTATCTACTTTTCCGAATTTCATAATTTTAGTATTGAGATTTTAGTATTAAGTATTGAGACCAATGTACTCATTTACTTTTCATTTCATGGCAGTTGTTTCTTTCAGAGTTAAAAGATAACGTACTCTAAAATACGCTTTATCAGGGACATCTTTGAAATGGGCTTGTTATAATTTAAGGTATTTATGTAAATGGCACGCTCTCCTGCATAAACTTTGGATACAGAGACAAATTTTAAGTAGTTTTAACTCGCTTTGATTTTGATGAGCAACACACAAACCAATACGTAAACTTATGATCCAACGCCAGGTATACCGTACTGAAAAAGCCGGTTCCATTAAAAGCCTTAAACTCCAAACTGAAGAACTCTCTGAACCGGAAGCCGATGAGGTATGTGTAAAGGTAAAAGCTGTAGGGCTTAACTTTGCCGATATTTTTGCCATACAAGGGCTTTATAGTGCCACGCCTGAAGGATCATTTATTCCCGGTTTGGAGTACTCGGGAGAGATCATCGCGGTTGGCAAAGATGTAAAGAAATGGAAGGTTGGTGATCGTGTGATGGGGGCAACTAAATTTGGGGGCTATGTTTCACACATCAACTCAAATCATCGGTATGTAATCCCTTTACCCGATGACTGGAGCTATGAAGAAGGAGCAGGCTTTTTGGTCCAAGGGTTAACCGCTTATTATGGACTGACTAAACTGGGTAACCTGAACAAGGATATGGCTGTACTGATCCATAGTGCGGCGGGAGGCGTGGGTATACTGGCTAATCGTATTTGTAAAAAGTATGGTGCTTATACGATTGGTACGGTAAGCAATGACCACAAGGTTGAGTTCTTAAAAACTCAGGAGGCTTATGATGAAGTGATTGTCAGGGACAAAGATTTTGGAGATAAGTTACAAACTGCACTTCATGACAGACCGTTGAACCTGGTAATGGAATGCATCGGGGGCAGCATACTGAAGCAAAGCTGGGAGGCTATGGCTCCTATGGGGCGGATGGTGGCTTATGGGTCAGCTAGCTTTACCAGCCATGGTTCCAGGCCTAATTACCCCAAACTGATTTGGAAGTTTCTCAAAAGACCTAAGATCGATCCTCTAAGGCTCCCCTCTCAAAACAAATCGCTGATGGGGTTCAATCTCATTTACCTTTATGAGCAAACTGATATGATGCTTGAGATACTCAGCGAATTGCAGGCTCTAGAGTTAAAACCTCAACATGTCGGCCATACTTTTGATTTTAACCAGATGCATGAGGCGATTCACCTTTTCCAGCAAGGAAAAACGGTTGGGAAGGTTGTGGTGAAGGTTAACTGATAATTTATTATTCCCCATAATTTATCCATTTCTATAATGATCTTTAGTGAGAAAGAAACATACCGAACCTATTCAACCAGAGACCTATTATCATGTATATAACCGGGGAATTAATGGTGAATCAATTTTTAAGGAAGCCTGTAATTACAACTATTTCCTGGAGAAGTACGCGCAATATATCAATCCCATAGCGGATACTTATGCCTACTGCCTGCTAAACAACCATTTTCACTTTCTGATCAGAACTTGTTCTGCTGAAGTTATCATCTCTGACAGGGTTTTGAACCCTGTCAGAGATAGAGATAATAACTTCAGCGCCGAGATAGACTTTAGCAAAACCATAGGCAAACAGTTCTCCAAACTATTTAACAGCTACTCTCAGTCCATTAACAAGGCCTATGGCCGCACAGGAAGTCTGTTCGACAGGCCATTCAGAAGGATTCCAGTACAAAATGATCATTACTTTTCCCGTCTGGTCAGCTACATTCACAAGAACCCCGAAAAACATGGTTTTACTGACGATTTCAAGGACTACCCCTACTCCTCTTACTGGAGCCACCTTGACTCCAGAAAAACCCGCCTAAAAAGGGAAGAGGTAATCAAATGGTTTGGTGACCAAAGCTGTTATCAGGAGTTTCATGTTTTGGGCAGTGAGGATGATGACCTGAGCAAGTTTATTATTGAGGTTTAATTTTTATTTATTTAACTCTGACAGGGTTCAAAACCCTGTCAGAGTTAAATAAATAAAACGGTTGGAAAGGTTGTGGTAAGACCGGTCACTGATGTTTGATTTCCAAACATCAAATAATCGGTCATTAGTAGAAAATTAAAACTTAACCTGTACACTGGCGATGGGCAATATTTGCCCTCTCCTTTTAACATCAACAGACTGAAGTACGGGCGAATAAACTATTTCCCTGACATTCGATCTGTCTGTAATATTCTGGATCTCCAATTTAAAAGTAAGGGTATGCTTGGGATAGTTCAGCGTATAACTGGCCTGGAAGTCTGTTCTAAAATAGTTTTCCAGCTGCTCTTCATATATTCTACTCAGATCATAAACGGCCATTCCCTGTCGTCTGGATTCCTCTTCATTAATGGGAGTATAACGTTGGCCTCCTGCATATACAGCCCTTACATTCAAATTTAATGATCTATTTTTGGCTAGGTCGAAATCATAGCCACCGAGTACGTTGGCTACGAAGTTACTATTATAAAGTGTATTACGCTCTACTCCATCCCCTCCTATGTATTTGGATTGAAAGAGCGATACGTTGGTATTGAAATAATAGTTTTGATCGAAGAAGCTTTGCAGCGTAAGTTCTACACCATAATTCGTTCCTGTCCCTTTATTCACAAGTTCAAACCCGGTAAACCCTTTTTTGGCATTGGTCACAGAATAATAAGAGTTGTCAATAACAGGCACATCGTACAGGTCCTGATAGTATGCTTCTGCCTTGAAAGAAAGGTTATCCGTAAAGAAGTAGTTATATCCTAAAACATAATGCAATGCTTTTGAAAGGTCTAGATCCTTATTCAATGCCACGGGCGGCACATCGCTTTGTGGTGACATTTCGACCAAATAGGTAGCCAACCCCTCTCTCCTGCTGTGTAAACCAAAACCAAAGCTAAGTGACTGCTTGTCGTCCAAAAACCACTTGGCATTGAGCCTGGGCTCTATTGACCTCTGATTATTAAGCATAAACTGGGTAAAGTGTAGCCCTGAATTCAAAACAAAATTTCCACTTAGTCTGTATTTCCAGGTAGCATATCCTTGAACCACGCTTGTGTTCCCTTCATTATTCACCTCATCTACCAGCATTCTTTCACTATTGCTATAGACTTGAGAAAGCAGGTCATAATTTAAATAACTGTATATAAATCCTCCTTTGAAAAGGTGCTGAGCATTGAACTTATGATTCAATGCAACAGACAACCGGCTTGAATAATCAACAAAGTCTTCATTATTAACCCTAATGGTATTACTCCTGGAGATAGATACATCACGGGTAAAACTTACCTCGTTAGCCGAAAAGGAAAGTACGCTTAACAAACGGGTTTTGTCATTAAGCATGACATCATGATTAAGGCCAACAATTCCCAGATCTGAGGTAAAAGTCTCCTTAAGAAGATCACCGTCTTCTCCACTACTTAACCTACCTTTAGTCACTTCTGTCTCTTTACTTAATCCGCCTATTCCGAATAAGGAGAATGTACCTAGTTTTTGGGTAGGAATATTAACTTTAAACGAGAGGTCCTGGAAAATAGGCAAGGCATCATCAACCAGTTCAATGCCCATATCATTTAACACGGACAAGGTTGAATACCTGTAATTCATTAAATAAGATGATCCTCCTCCTTTTTTAAAGGGTCCTTCCATAGCTGCATCCATGCCTATCAGCCCTAAGCTAAAAGCATATTCCCGTTTCTCACTGTTCCCCTTGCGAATTTTAATATCAAACACACCTGACAGGGCATTACCGTACTCGGCAGGAAATGCACTGGTAAAAAAATCGGATGTACTCATCAGGTTACTGCTAATGATACTTACCGAGCCGCTGGAAGCTCCCTGATCAGTAAAATGGTTAGGACTGGGAACCTCTACGCCCTCAATTCTCCACAATAACCCTCTGGGTGAATTTCCACGTATGATTATCTCATTCTCCACATCATCGGAACCTCCGCCTCCAATAACTCCGGCAGTAGTCGTTACCATTCTTGACGGGTCATTGAAGGTACCTGCATATTTGCTGGACTCTTCCATAGAAAACGACAGACTGCTAACGGTAGAAAATTCATTTAAAACTTCGCCTGTTTGCTCATTGCTGGTAATTACAACGCCTTCAAGCTCGGTAATAGACTCCGTGATTTCTACAGAAAGCACCACTTCCTTACCACTGGTTACAATAACGTTAGGTATAAGCTTACTTTGATACCCTATATATGAAACGGCTATATCATATTTACCCACGGGTACATTGCGTATTTCAAAGTTGCCCTGCTCGTTGGTCACCCCTCCCGTTAAAGGCCCAGGCACCTTTACCACTACGTTTACACCAATTAAGGGTGCTTTGGAATCGACATCACGTACCGTTCCCCGGATCGTTTGCGTTGGTTGCTGTGCCCACAATGGTCCGAGCACTAACATAAAAAGAATGACTAGTATATAATTTGTTGGTTTTATTTTCATCTCAATGTGTTGATCTATATCGTTCGGAAGAGTTCAAAAACAATTGCTTGCTATTACATTTTAACTTTACAGGTTCTGGTCAAAGCATTTACATAAGGCAATACATTCCTTTGTACAAGCCATTGAATTACACTGACAGTGTGTATATGCTCTTATTCGCTGTTGACGGAAGTCAATTAACATGTAAAAAAACTATTAGTTATCTGCCAGCGCCTCTTCTTTTAGGCTTTCATTCTTTTCTTTTTCTTCCTTACTGAAAGTCAGTCTATACGACAACTCAGAAAGCTTCTTTTCCTCATTGGGTCTTACACTAAAATCTTTAACTCCACTTAACTCGCTCCAAACTTCTTCTGCCTTACCATCATCCTCGAGGCTAACAAAAAATACTGCCGAACTAATGCGGGTTAAAATATCCTCATATGGCAATTCCCAATCTTTAATCAATTTTTGAGATTTAAGTCCGTCGAGCTTCTCTTTTACTTCGGTAATGTGCGGAACATTCATATCATCAACTGGTTAAGTTTTAAAACTTTATACTTTAAATATTATTTAATTAAATAAAACAAGAATTAAGGATAATTAATTATCAATAAGAAATACAAAATCAAGCTATCTTCAATTAACTATTCCTAATCACTTTCACTGGAGATTCCATTGCGGTTTTGATCACCTTATACCCCACCGTGATAGCAAAAATGCCAAATAGCAGTATGGTGGCTGAAAATATGGCAAATATATTTACTTGGGTATGGTAGGTGTAAATGCTATCCAATAGCCAATCCACAAAATAAGAAGCTGCAAATATTCCTATAAACATGGATATGAGTAAAATTATCATGAACTCTTTAGTGATATGAAATGCAATATTCGTCTTTGAGCCTCCCAAAACCTTTCTGATCCCAAATTCTTTGGATCGCTTCGCGATATTCAATGAAAGCATGGAAAACAGGCCTGAAGAGCTAATAAACAAAGACACCATGGCCAGAATAAAAAATACCGTTTCTATATTACTATTGATGGTTTTGGCCTCGTACAGCATCTCTTCCTGCAAGTATCCATGAAACTGAATATTAGGAAAGGTTTCTTTCCATTCCTGTTCCAGTTTATGCCTCATCATGTACCGGTCCTCCGGGTTTACTTTAGCAGTTATAAAGTGATACCTGTCTTCATCTGCCATACGCAAAAAGAGTGGCTTAACGGGCTGCCATAGTCCCCGCATATAAATATTCTTCACCACCCCAATCACAAATAATTGTAGCGTGTCATTTACAATGATCTTTTTATTGAGCGGCTCCTCCCATCCAAATTCTTTAACGAAACTTTCCGTCACAAGCACCGACTCCGACCTGTCTCTTGCAGAGTGTTGCTCAAAATTTCTTCCCTCCAGTATAGTCAGGCTAGCTGTTTCTAAAAATTCAGGACTTACATTGATGCCCTCTACCCGTTCTTCTCTATCACCCGATTGCACCGAGCTGGTATAGATATTCCGGCCTATGTGTCCTTCTGAGCCGGAAACACTTAATATTTTGGGTTCCTGAGTCAGCCTATTAGCAAATATGTCATACTCGGACTTATTATTTACCTGCACCACTATGGTTTGCTGGTGATCAAACCCCATATCCAGAGTTTGTTGATACTCTGCATTTTCGTTGAAGGCAAGTCCTGCAATTAAAGATAGTAGTACAATACTCAATTGAAACAGCAGCAGGAATCGCATAAAAACATTAGTTCCTACTCGTTTAAAGTTCTCTCTGAATATTTTGGTAGGGTCAAATGAACCTACATAGAAAGCAGGATAGGCTCCGGCCAAAACGGCTGTTACGATCAATAACACCACAGAGAGTAAAATAATATCCGGACTTTCAAAGAAATTGAACTCCAGCTCTAAAAAGGACCATAAGGCGCTGTAAGCCGGCACCAAAAAGCTGGCAAGCACTATGGCCAGGCATATGGCAATCAGACAAACTACCAGGTTTTCAGTTAAAAACTGTATCATTACCTGGTTCTTTGTACCTCCGAAAACCTTTCTTAAGCCTATTTCCTTTAACCTTTTTCCTGACATGGCCATGGCGCTGTTCACAAAATTAAAGCAAGACAGCAACAGCATCAGCACGGCCATTACAATGGGCGTAATTACTGCTGAAGAAGGCAACCCCTGTCTAAGCACATTTCCTCTCAGGTTTTCCAGGTTGCCTGCCATTTCTGGCAGTGGGTCCAAATAAAAGCCATTCATTTTCAAATCTTCTCTGGCCTGACTTTGTATTGCAGCATACTTCCCCAGTTGCCCTTCAACTTTTTCTTCTTCTGAAGCATCTTTCATGAGTATGAAAGTGGTGAGAACAAATGATGCCCAGTCGTCTTCTTCCAACTTTGCCAGATCAAGAAAGTTGTCAAACAACAGCAGCATATCGAAATTGAAACTCGAATTGAGTGGGATATCATCCAGAACACCATTTACGGTATAGCTTCTCTCCCCTATATTTTTGTAATTAACTGTAATCGTTTCGCCTATAGCGTCCTTCCCGCTAAAATGCTTCTCAGCCATCTTCCTAGAGATCAGCACCTTACTTTTATCACCTTTGGCTAGTTTATTCCCCTGGATAATCTTAAAAGTAAATACATCCAGAAAATCGGGATCAACAAACCCTAACTTGTTATTATAGGTTTCGTCCCCAAAGATCAACTCTTCCCTGGTCTCCGTGTACCGAACCGATGTCTCTATTCCTTCAATCTCGGTTTTCATAGCCGGTGACAAAGGCAAAGGAGTAATAGCAAAGTTAACCGGTACACCGTTGATATTAGCCACGCTATTTACTTTAAAGATCCTGTCAACGTTAACATGAAAGGCATTAAAGTTATGGTCAAACTTCCAGCTCAGATAGGCTATAATACAGCATGCAAGGGCTGCGCTTAAACCAATAACATTGATCAAAACGATTAGCTTTTGTCTCAAAATATTTTTAAAAGCTACTTTTAGGTAATTCCTGAACATTTATTTTTTCTACTATTTAGTTTTAGTTGGCTAATTCTACAGTTAAACAAACTCGACGTGTACTAATTACCTTCTCACGTAATAAAACCTTTAACCGATTTCCCACTTTATTTTAAGCTACTGAAAACCATAACTCTCCCAAAAACTCTACTACCTTCTGAGCGAATTTAGACTTCAGAAAATTATCGCTATTACTCAGCAAGACTATTCCCACACCCTCGTCTTTGGCCGGAACAGAATTGCACTCCTGTTGTTATCAGCTTATGCCTTCGGCCACTTACTATTTCTTTTTTAGGAAGGTACTTATAAACAGGTGTATCTATATCCAACACCCCCTTCTCTACCTGCTTCATCACAAAATATGTAAACACGGGTTTTGATATTGAAGCTGCTTCAAAGACAGTTGCACTATAGTCAATAGTTACTCGTACAAGAATAACAAACGCTACACCACCTTATAAATACCTTCCTGACTTCTGATTAGTTATAGAAGATTTCCTTCTCTCCAAATAATCGCTCTGCCTCTGTACCTCTGGTTTTGCAGTCTTCTATCAACTTATTAGATGCAATAATCGGATTAGATTCTGGCGTATATTTTATGGTCATGATGTAATTTAACCAAGGTTCTTGCCCCATAGCATAGACATAGGTCTCTTTAGGACTAAACTGATCTACAATGTGCATACCTCGCTCATAATTACTACCTGCTAATCTACGAGACTGATCTTTATCGCGATCTAATTTTTCGGTAATCAATGGACCGTATAGCCATGACAAAGGTGCTCCATCACACTCCATACCCAGGAATAGCACATCGACGTTTCCTATTACTTTTTGAACATGCTCATAAAGTTTTGGCTCAATATTGCATGAATCAGCTGCAAATAGTACCGATAGTTTATCCTCGAATTTTACATGGTGACAAAGCTTAGTAGCAATATTCAAATCAGCATGCTCTCCTAAAAAAGGTAGCCCGGTGATCTCGCAATCTCCTATTTTGATACTATCCATTTCAGACAATTCTATTACATTATCAAACCCTAAGTGGTTGAACATTAACTTCAGGTTTGGATCCTGTAATTCACCACTACCATTTCTCGGAACAATTATATGCTTGATTTTATGCCTCAATTGCAGCAATGTCTCGAATAGAATATGATCCTGATGGTTATGTGTAATTAGAACAAAGTCAATTTCATCAGGTAAGTCTGTGTAGGTGTATCTTGATATTTCAGAATCATAACCATAGCTGATCACCGGATCTGCAAGTATAGATACATCCTTAGTTTCTACCAGTATGCATGCGTGGCCAAAGTATCTGGTTCTGATACCCTCTCCCTCATACTTTTCGTAAGGCTTAGGTGGCGTCTCAGTGAAAAAGGTTTTGAATATTTCTTCATCTTCAGGAGAGATTCCCAATTCATCTCTTATTTTTTCATATGAGTTAGGAACACGCTGCATTTTAAACAACTCGTCAATTCCCTTATGATTAAACGGAATTCTAAGGTGAATCACACCCTCTTCGCTTAAACGTGGTGTACTCAATACAAAGGGACGGTCATCTTCTTCAATTAAATACAGCGCAATGCTTTGGTAAGAGTCATCGTAGTACTCACTTTTGTATAGCAATGACTCAAAAAAACGATAAGAAGGCTGATTATTAGTATCATAGGTTAGTTCTACATACCCTTTCAAAATATCAGGCACTTTTTCATAAAGAGGCTCCAAAGAATACCCTTTTGCTTCGTTCATCAGCATAGAGTTGAGTTCTTTAATTGCATCTGATAGTTCAATCATTTTTTGCTGACGCTCCAATATCTGCTGCTTATGCACTTCCACATCAGCTTTTCTATCAACACCATTGAAGTCCATAAACGGGCCTCCCAGCATTTTGGGGTTTTTAACCGCTGCCGCATGGATTTGCGGTGCCTGAATGTATGAGTTTATAATCTTTAAATGCCTATCTGTAATGTTCCTGGCAGCAGTGGCCGGAGAAATCAGGTGAGACCAGGCATACCACCCTTCAAATAAAGGCTCCGGAACTACGTTGGACTTCAGGTATACTTTCTTGTTACTCATGATGTTATTTGTATTAAAGTTAAAGTAGAGGTAATAATTTCCATAATTTCTTTTTGGTGATCGAAAATGAAAAAGTGCTTGCCGGGAAACTCTATGAAGTTAATCGGTATAGTACTTTCTTTTTGCCAGGCTCTGGCATCATCTGCGGTAGTCACCTCCTGGTCGCCGATCATTACCGTCATAGGTATGTTATGCGGCTCAGAAGAATCGTGTTTATAGGATTCAATGGCTTCAAAATCAGCCCTCAGAATGGGCTCAAAAAAATCGAACAACTGTCGGTCCTGAAGTATTTCATCAGGGCTGCCTCCGTATTCAATGAGCTTATCCACAAACTTATCTTTAGGCAAGAGGTGCTTTCCTTTATCCGGGTCATCCACCGACGGCCCCCTACACCCCGTTAAAAACAAATGCAGGGGTTTTTCATGGTTGTTTGCAAGAATTTTCTTTGTCAACAAATGAGTCAGGAATGCCCCCATACTATGCCCGTAAATTGCATAGGGTCCGAGGTCAAGTTGTGGAGCCAGCTTATCGTACAAATCATCCACTAGTGCTTCCAAATCCGTCATCAGGGGTTCCCTGATTCTTTGACCTCTCCCCGGCAATTCTATAGGAATCACTTCAATATCTGCCGGAGCGTCTGTCTCATATCCCCTATAGGAATACTTGCTGCCCCCAGCAAACGGGAGGCAAAATAACTTGATCATAGGCTATATTTTTGGTTCAAGTTCTGGTTTATTAATTACTTTATTGGATATTATTTTTCCATAATCCAGTTTTATAAGTCTATCAGTATGATGATAAAACTCATCATCGTGGGTGATGATAATGACGGTTTTGCCATCTCTTTGTAGATCTTTGATGATCACCTCATAAAAATAGCGTCTGAAAACCGGATCCTGCTCTGCTGCCCATTCGTCAAATACACAAACCTGGCGATTTTCCATCAAGGCATAAATCATGGCCAACCTTTTCTGCTGGCCTTTTGAAAGGCCATTTTCTATCACATTTCTCTCCCTGTCTATACGGAGTGCTTCTGCAAGCTGCATGGTATCAATGTACTGTTTGAGTGAGACGGATGAATTCTGAAAATCGATGTTATCATAGTTTTCACTAAACAGGTAATTGTCAGTAAAAATGGCTGATATCTGATTACGGTAGTAGGGATAATTGTTTGCTGATACCGGTACACCATTGATGTAAATGACCCCACTGGTTGGCTTATAAATTCCGGTGAGCAACTTCACAAATGTACTTTTACCACTTCCATTCCCCCCAATAATAAACATCAATTCACCTCTCTTTATTTCCAAATTAATTGGGCCCAACTGAAAAGTGCGCTGATCTTTCTTGCTGTAATACTCGTAAGTGACATTTTCAAAAACTATGGATTCAAACTCGTCGTTAATTTCAGAAAGGTCGCCATGCCTTACTTTAATCGTAGACAGGGAATTCAACTTATCGTCAAACTCCTCGAGACGTTCAACAGCAATCTTAACATTGGTGTAAACCGGAATAAGATTAATCAAACCACCTAACGGCCCCAAAACATAAAGTAGCGTAATGATATAAGCTGATACCTGCTGTATTTCCAGTTCAAAAAACATGGGTAATGCAAAGAGCGAAACTCCTATTACTACATAAAAGCTATAAGTACCAACAAGGTTATTGTTCACATACTTATTCTGATTTTCAATAAGCAGATCTTTGGTCTTGATTCTATTGGCATTGATATAATCCTGATACAGGGAGTCATTCCTCTTGCTGTTCATTTTAATCTCTTTGAACCCCAGAATCAGATCGTTAATATATCTGAAATAACTGTTTTGCATATCCCTCACAATATTGAAGTCTTTTTCAATCTTCTTATTCCGCACCACATAAAACAGCACAATCAGGATAAAAACCAATGTTAACATGAGCCCGCCAATCCAGGAAGCATAGTACAAATATCCCATACAGCTTACCACAATAATTATTGAGTTGAATGACTCGATCATCGTTCTGGGGATACTACTTACCATTTGTGCATCCTGCAATGCAGTATACACCCTTTCCTTTCCCATGGCTTCATAGTCCTCATATGCAGCGAACCTTAACTTTTCTATGATTGATATCCCAAAATCATACGACAAGTCATTGCTAAGCTTCACCATAAAATTTTGAAACAATTTGCTGGTGACAAGGGATAATACCAGCAATAGCACAAACAATTGCCAGACTGGAAGTATAGCAAAAGGAATTTCATCTCCGGTAAGTGTGGCATTGATTGTTCCCAATAACCCAATATTCCAGAGACTGCTTACCAAACCGAATACTATACAGAAAAAATAAAAAAACCTTGATCTCTTTTGCAGTAAGGTCATTAATGTATTCATGCCAATAGATTATTTACTTGTATTTAATCAATACTAATTTTACGTTTTAACAATTGAAACTTTGTGCTTCAACTTTAGAAATCTGTTTTTATTGTCCGGACAAACTCATTGTCTCTGAAACTGTGATAGACCTATATATGCTATCAAAAAATGGCTTTTTAAATATTTCATAATGAGTCGTTTCCAAAGTGTATAATTGAAACTCTCCTTTGGAATATTTTTTCCAGGGGCTCATGTAATCGCCACCAGAATTCTTGGTAGTCACTATGCCTGTAATATTAGCACTTATAACACCAGAAATACGATAATCTTCCAAAATTTTTGTATTTTTTAAAAGAATCTGCTTAAGGCGTATAGACTCCTCTTCTGAAACGTCTTGGTATAACCCCAGAATAGTTTCATTTAAATATTGTGCCACCACTTCTTCAGAATATTGATCGATAGAATCAATAAAAATCTCCTCATTAGGATACCTGTCCACTAGTACCAGTTCACAGGTAAAGTTGAGTTTTTCCAGATTTTTAACGACTTCATATGCGATAGCAGCCCCCATGGAATATCCCAAAACAAATAGTGTTTCATTTTTATCAAACCCTTTGTGGGTAATCAGCTGTGAGAAATGATCACTGATCTCCTCTAGTGAATTATAACTGCGGTCTCCATCATAATTTAGACCGTAGCAGTTAAACTCACCTTCGATATATTTTGCAAAATCTCTGAAAATGATCGCATGCCCCATGATGGGAGGAATGAAGATCATATTCCTGTTTTTGGGATTTGATGTATTCAAAGGAACGAATTCCTCTTCGACAGTTGACAAATGCTCCTCTAATAATTGGGCATGTTGCTCCAATACTGGGTTTTCAAACAGCATCTGTACAGGGATCTTTTTATTAAATTCTCTCCTATATAAACCTGAAAGACGTACAAGGTTAATGCTATTACCTCCAATCATAAAAAAGTCGTCTTTAAGCCCAATGTTTACTCTTTGCAATAGCTTCTCCCACAATGAGGTGAGCTGCTTTTCTATTTCACGCTCAGGAGCTACATAAGCTACCCCGCTCGACAGTGTATCTTTCTTCGGATTGGGTAATGCCTTTTTGTTTACTTTACCATTTACAGTCAAAGGCAATTTCTGCAACTGTACAAAGTAAGCAGGCAACATATATTTGGGTAATTTTTCTCCCAGCAATGTTTTTAAAGCTGATACACTTTGCTTCTGAGACGAAGTAAAATAGGCAGCCAATTCCATCCCTCCTAACTTATCACTGTTGACTGGTATCACAGTTGCCTGCTCTACCTCTGTAAGTTCAAGTAAAGCACGTTCTACTTCATGAAGTTCGACTCTATAGCCGTGTATTTTTACCTGGTTATCCATTCTACCCAAAAACTCTATATTACCGTCGGGCAACCACCTACCCAGATCTCCGGTTTTATATAGTTTGGTATTAGCAAGACCAGAATGGATGATAAATTTCTCTTGGGTCAGTTCGGGCCTATGCAAATACCCTCTGGATAACCCTAGTCCCACAATGCAAATCTCCCCAACAACACCCTGAGGTTGAACCGCTGCCACTTCATTAAGTATATAGATAGATGTGTTGGGTATAGGTCTCCCTATGTCAATGCGCTCTCCTGCTTTCAGTTCCTTTACAGTACACCCCACCGTGCTTTCAGTAGGTCCATATTCATTGTAAATTCTCATTGAAGGGTTTAATCTCCTTAGAACATCTACCTGTCCGGGATATAAAGTATCTCCCCCTACGATGGCTACCTGCACGGAAGTAGTTTTCAGGTCAAGTGCTGCTATAACATCGATGTGAGCCGGTGTAAGCTTGATATGGGTGAAGCTACCTTCCAGATAATGCTTTAAAACATCTGCTATTTCCCAATCTGAGCTATAAACCTTCAATTTACCTCCCGACACAAGAGGTAAAAACAAACTGCTTACCGTTAAATCAAACGACAACGAGGTGAATAGTCCGAATGCCGAATTTTCAAATGGTGGAATCAAATAGGTTGACTGAGCAAAACCTATATAATTCATTAAAGCTCCGTGTTCGATCATCACACCCTTGGGCAAGCCAGTAGAGCCTGAAGTATAAATTACATAAGCCAGATCTGCTAATGCTGGTTTTGTACTGTTGAGGGTTGATGAATACAGAGCTGAGTTTGACTTAAAGTTCTCCAACTCATTGTTGTCAATACAGACCTTACAATGACTATCTTCTATGATATAGGAGATCCGTTCAGCAGGATAGGCTGGATCTACAGGCACATAGGCGGCTCCTGATTTTAAGATCCCCAATATTGCTATTATTGACCATTCACTCCTTTTAAGCTGTAAGCCTACCAGGTCATTAGCACCCACCGCATATTGCGTTTTCAAATAATTGGCAAATTGCCCGGACAGTGCATCCAGCTCCTGATAGGTAATATCCCTGTCTTCTAATTCAAGGGCTGTGTAATCCGGGGTAGTCGCAACCTGAGACATAAAAAGTTCCACAACGGTCCTTTCTGATCCCTTGCTAACGTCGATGCCCATCCATTTGTCTGTGAGCTGATCCCGTTCTTCAGCAGTCAGGAGGTCTATGGCTCCAATTTGTTCTTCAGGATGATTCAGCAAAGAATTCAGCAACTGCCTGAAGTGCTTCATCAAACCTTCTATCATCTCCCGCTCATAAACATCCTTATTGAAGTTTATCAGGAAGTGCAAGTGATCGTCAAACTCCTGAAAGGTGATTTCTATGTCGTATTTTGAGGCACTAGGTCCATTATCGGTAATGCTATTCAGCATTTCCTCGGCAGGGAGATCACTATTATTTTCACCCGCATTTTGAAAAGTAAACAGTACATCAAAAATGGCACTACGGCTGGTATCCCGTTGTAAGTCGAGGTCTTCAACCAAGCGATCGAACGGATAGTGCTGATGATCAAAAGCTGACAAGGTACTCGATTTGATCCTCTTGAACAGGCTTACGAAATCTTCACAAGGGTCTACCTGATTGCGAAGTGCCAATGTGTTTACATAAAAACCTATTTGGTTCGCCAGGTCCGTATGCTCTCTGCCTGAGACTACGGTACCTATGATGATATCTTTTTGCGATGTATACCGATAAAACAAGGCGTTCCAACAGGCCAGGATGCCCATGTACAAACTCCCCCCGTGAGACTGGCTAAATGCTTTTAACTTCTCCGTGCTATCGGTAGGTATATACGCACCCAAGCTATACCCTTGGTGGGTAACTACTTTCGGACGTGACTTCAGTGTAGGCAATTCCAAGACGGGTAATTCTCCGGACAGCCTGTCCATCCAGTATGAGCGGTAAGCCTGAAATGAGGCTTCTTCCAGCTGTTTCAATTGCCATGCAGCGTAATCTTTATATTGAATGCTCAACTCTGGCAGCTTGGCAAGCTCACCTTTCTGCAAAGCATCATAGATCGTAAAGATCTCCCTGATCATCACATCCATTGACCAGCCATCGCTAATGATATGATGAAGGTTATAGCAAAAAAGCGTAAGGCTGCCCCGTAGTTTTAACAGGCTCACACGCAGTAGTGGCCCTTTTTCCAGATCAAAAGCCTTGTACCTGTCTTCTCTGATGTACTCTTGTGCCTTGGCCTGAATATTAACTTCACTGCTTAAGTCAATTGTATCTGCTTTAAACTGCAATTGTGCAGGCTCTAAAATGCGCTGTCTCAGTTCTCCCGTTTTCGGATCTTCTTCAAATACAGTTCTTAAAATTTCGTGTCTCTCTATAACTGTGTATAGTGCCTTCTCAAAATTATAATAATCATAATCACCTTTCAACTCCAGCTGGCCGTGTATGTTATAGGCCACCGAACCTCCCTCAAATTGACTAAGCACCCATAGCCTGCGCTGAGCATCTGACACCGGATAGCTTGTACTTTCTGCCACGCGAGGAATCTCTTTAAAACCATCCGCAACATGTAATATGGTCTTCGATGTGTTACTTTCTACCAGAGCAGCCAGGTCTTCCAATGTGGTATGAGCGAAGATGTCATTCATGGTCACTCTTACACCAAACTCCTTATGAGCCTTAGCCAAAAGTCTGGTAGCTTTAAGACTGTGTCCACCCAGGGCAAAAAAGTCATCCTTTATACCAATACCAGTCTTTGCCAAAACACTTTCCCAAATCGTAACCAGTTTACACTCAATTTCATTTCTAGGAGCTATATATTCAGTTTCCAGCTCCATCTCATCAGGTTCTGGTAATGCTTTTCTGTCCACCTTGCCATTGCTCGTCACCGGTAGTTCATCCAACTGGATGAAATAAACCGGCACCATATAGTCAGGTAGCTGAGTCTTTAGTAATGACTTCAGGTCTGCTATTTTCAACTCCCGTCCAGAGGTAAAATAGGTGACTAACTCTTTTTCTCCATGCTGGTTAGTTCTCGCCAACACTACGGCCTGCCCGATTTCCTCAAATTGCAGTAAGGCGTGCTCTATTTCTCCGAGTTCAATTCTGTGCCCTCTAATTTTTACCTGATTATCCTTTCTCCCGACAAACTCTATATTGCCATCGGACAGCCATCTGCCAAGATCTCCGGTTTTGTATAGTTTTATGCTTCTGCTCTCCTTTTTGCCCGAATTGCTAAAAACAAACGGCTGATCGACAAATTTCTCGCTAGTGAGATCAGGCTTTTTCAGGTAGCCTTTAGCCAGTCCGTCACCCCCCACACATATTTCTCCCACTACGCCTAAAGGAACCAGATTCTGATACTGATCTAAAATATAACAGGTGCTGTTGGGTACAGGTTTCCCTATGGGCAAAAGCTGTTCTTTGCCTGGAATTTCTTCTATCTCATAGTAAGTTGAAAAACTCGTGTTTTCAGTAGGCCCATATAAATTCAGCAATCTCACATGAGGGTAAAGCGATTTAAACCGCCGGACGTGATTTACAGATGCCTGCTCTCCCCCGAAAAGCAGGTACTTTAAGTTGCCTAATGAAGGTAAATGATCCTCCATTACGGTATTGAACAAAGCTGTGGTTAAAAACAGATAGTTTATCTCATGGTCTGTTATTAAACTTTCCAGTTTTGAGAGATCAAGAAAGAATTCTTTGGACGAAAGCACCAGGGTAGCACCATTCAACAGGGGCATAAAAATGTCGAACGTTGAAGCATCAAAATCGAAACTTGACAAGCCTAATACACTATCTCCCGACCCTATACTTAGATAACTAATATTATTCACCAACCTGACTACGGACCGCTGCCTTAGCATAGCTCCTTTGGGCTTACCGGTAGAACCCGAAGTGTATAAAACCATGGCCAGGCGATCTCTATCTGTCTTTTTATAACATGAGGCTGTTGAATATGAAGTCTGACTTGTTTTATATCTGGCCAACTCAGCATCATCGATCCAAAGCTTGCTACCGGTATCATTTTTAATATAATCAATCCTATCCTGGGGGTAATCAGGATTTAGCGGCACATAAGCTCCCTCAACTTTAAGCACAGCCAATATGGATATGATATACCACTCGCTTCTTCCCAATGAAACACCTATAAGCTCATCGGGCTCGATTTCATAATTTTCTCTGAGGTAATTAGCTAATTGGTTACACTGCAGGTCTAGTTCCTGATAGGTCAACACCCGACCTTCAAAAATAAGGGCTGGAAGATGAGGGGTGTCCTTTACCCGATCTTCAAAAAGTTCTACTACCGACTTGTCTCTATCATAATCAGTCCAGGTGTCGTTAAATGATGTCAGAAGCTGATTTTGTTCATCGGTATTCAGGTAATTAACCAGCCCTATTTTCGCGTTCGGAAATGATATCAGCGACTCCATAAGCTGCTTGTAGTGCCTCATAAGTCCTTCTATCATTTCCTGATCATATACATCAGTATTATAATTGATATGGAAGTACAGATAACTACCTATCTCCTGAAAGGTGATTTCCAAATCAAACTTCGATGCAGCAGGGCCATTATCTGCTATCTTGTCTATTGATCCCTTCTCCAGTTGAAGCTCACTCGCATTTTCGCTGGTATTTTGCAGTGAAAGCAAAACATCAAATACCGGATTTCGGCTTGTATCTCTACGTAAATCCAAACTATCCACCAGACGGTCGAAGGGGTACAGTTGGTTATCAAAGGCTGACATGGTAGTGGCCTGCACCCTTTTATACAGTGTAGTAAAGCTTTCTTCAGGATCTACCTGGTTACGTAGCGCCAATGTATTAACATAGAACCCTACCTGATTAGCCAGATCGCTATGCTCTCTGCCTGCTACCACGGTGCCGATAATAATATCTCTCTGGGAGGTATATCTATAAAATAAGGCATTCCAGCAGGCCAATAATCCCATGTACAAACTGCCACCTTGCTGCTTGATAAAGGATCGCAAATTTTGAGTCGTGCTTTCAGAAATAAATGTTGACAGGTTATGTCCTCTGTAGGTCTTAACCTTAGGACGCAACTTATCTCCGGGCAAGTCTATTACCGACAACTCTCCGGACAAGTTATCTAACCAATAAGTCTGATACTTACGAAACTCTCCCCCCTCCAATTGTTTTGCCTGCCATACAGTATAATCTTTGTACTGAATTCTCAGTTCTGGCAAAGCTGGTTCCTGTTTTCTTTGATAGGCCGTATAGATGGCAAATATCTCTTTAATCAACAGATCCATTGACCAGCCATCGCTGATGATATGGTGCATGTTGAAATAAAGAACAGAGAATGTATCAGATAATTGAAAAAGATAAACACGCACCAGTGGTCCATTTTTAAGATCAAATGATTGGTATTTATCCTCATTTATATAGCTGCTCAGTAACTCTTTACAGTCTGCCTTTTGGGATAGGTCAATGCGCTCAACACAAAAACCTAACTGTTCCCGATCCAATATTTGCTGGCGGGGCTCTCCATTTTCATCTTCCCCGAACACTGTACGCAACACCTCATGGCGATCAATAACTGCATCTACAGCTTTGCCCAGATCATCAAGGTTGTAATACCCTTTTAGGTCTAGCTGCCCAAAAAGGTTATAGGCTGCGGAACCTTCATCAAACTGACTGAGCACCCAAAGCCTGCGTTGAGCATCTGAAACAGGATAGCTTTCTGCTTTCGCTGCGGCAGGAATACCTTCAAATTGCTCTGACTTATGGCTATTGGTCAAATAGTCAATCAAATCCTGTTTATGCGCCTTCATTTCCTTTAGAAGGTCAACAGGTATTTGACTGATATCCTTATACACTTTTAATTGATCATCAACTACTTCAACCTTGATGTTATGCTCAATTAACTTATCTATTAGCTGCTCTATCATATTTATCCAGATGGCTTAATAGCCTTCAAAAGCAATACTTTTTTATATCCTTGTACTGATTGCATAGCACAAAGGACTACTGACTTCATTTTTTATCAAGAAGTTGTGAATGCCGCTTCCGGCACGCACAACTTCAATATTCACCAGACTGTTTTGAATCTTTTTTATAAGGTAAAACTCTCCTCTGCTTCAACACTTTCATCTGAGGTTTGTGCCCAAACTTTTCTGGAAACTAACGCTGACAGGTCTCCTATGGTGGTCTCAGTGAAAACTTCATTGACACTAACCTTCACTCCAAATTCCTTATGAATCTGTGCCATAAGCTTCATAGCACTTAAGCTATGTCCACCAAGTTCAAAGAAGTCGTCAGCAGCTCCAATACCATTTTTTCTCAGGATCTTCTCCCATATCGCCACCATCTTTTCCTCTACCTCGTTACGCGGAGCTATAAACTCTGTTTTTTGGGTGAGACTTTCCGGTTCCGGCAATGCTTTACGGTCAATTTTGCCATTGCTCGTCAAAGGTAGTGAAGGCATCGGAACAAAATAAACAGGGATCATATAACCTGGTAAATATTGACTCAGGTAATCTCTGATTTCCTGTGTGGCTATATCATTATGTTGTACATAGTACCCGCAAAGCTGATTGTTCCCGTCCGAATCAGTAAATACGTTTACCACTGCTTCACTTATGGACTCATGCTTGGACAATATGCTTTCGATCTCTCCCAGTTCAACTCTGAACCCTCTGATCTTCACCTGATGGTCAACTCTTCCCAGAAATTCCATATTACCATCAGGTAACATGCGTCCCATATCACCTGTTCGATACATTCTTCCACCCAGTTGTTGGTTAAATGGATCTTTAACAAATGATTTAGTGGTCTTTTCCGGATCGTTAGCATATCCCTTGGCTACACCAATGCCCCCGATGTATAGCTCACCGGCCACACTATATGGCACCGGTTCCTGGTTTTTATCCAGTATGTAGAAATAGTTGTTAGCAATAGGTTTACCGTAAGGTATGCTGCTCCAGTACGGATTTACATCTTCAATAGGGAAGAAATTAGACCATACTGTGCCTTCTGTTGCACCTCCGAGACTTATTACCTGGGCATTAGGGAAGAATTTTCTGACCTTATCCGGCAACTGTACCGGAATCCAGTCTCCACTCATAAACACCAGCCTCAATTCATGTTGAGCAAAAATCTCCGTACGCTGCTCCAATTCACCAACAAGGTAGTTCATAGTTGTTGGCACAGAATCCCAGAATGTGATCTTTTCTCTGATCATCAATTCACTCAGCACGTCAACATCCTGTACCTCTTCCTTACCGGCTATTACTACCGTACCGCCTGCCGACAGCATACCAAAGACATCGTAAACTGACAGATCAAAGCAGATAGAGGTAATAAACAACAGTCGGTCTGAAGCTCCAACCTCATATGTTTTGTTCACCCATTCGATCAGGTTAACAGCAGAACGGTGCTCTACCATTACTCCTTTTGGCCTTCCTGTAGAGCCTGAAGTATAAATGGTATAGGCCAGCTGATCGGTTGGAACGGTAATATCGAGGTTATCTGTTTTTTCGGATTTCAGGCTTTCATGATCTATTACATGAAACTGTACGTTATCAACCTCTTTAATAATGGGATAGTCTTCGTCGCAAACTACCCTGTTGATACCGGAGTTATTGATAATATACTGCTGTCTGTCTACCGGGTATTCCGGGTCAATGGGCACATAGGCGGCACCAGCCTTAAGTACGGCATACATGCCTACCACTGTGTCAAATCCTCTGCCTATCAATAGCCCTACGTTATCTCCAGGCTTCGTTCCCTGGCTCACCAGATACCTGGCCAATTGATTAGCCGATTGGTTCAGCTCTTCGTAAGTCATGGTTGACTGATTACGGGTTAATGCAACCTGATCCGGGCTTTCTGAAACCCTGGCCTCAAAAAGCTGACTGATGGACTTATCGCTTGAGTAATCACAAATGGTATCATTAAAGTCTGATAAGACCTCTTTCTTCTCTGTATCGGTTAAAAGAGATACAGAGCTGATCGGAAGTGATGCGTCTTGCACAAACTGCTCAAGTATTCTAACGTAGAGCTGTAATGCATAGCCAATTTCCGAACGGTGAAAATAAGCAGGAATGTATTGTATTCTGATTGACAGTGAGCCCTGGGTTTTGTCAACTTCCAGGTCAAACATGGTATTGGTCATTTCGCTGGAAATACTTGTTTCCTCATCGAATAGTCTTTCCGAAGCTTCCTGAATAGCGGTATCTTCATTCCATTCCTGGTAAGAGTGGAAGTCTGTAAAGTTCAGTAAGGTATCAAACACAGGGTTCCCTACCGATGCTTTTTCACCCACTATTTGCCCTATATCCGATAAATGTATCTCATTGGGTTTTACATCAATCAAATATTTATGGATAAATTCAATCAGTTGAAGTCCGCTTTTTATTTTATCGAATTCAACCCTGACCGGGATGGTATTTAAGAAGCAACCGTTTATTTTTTCACCATCTTCTAATTCTGGCCTGTCGTGTGTTACCATACCGGTCACCACATCTTCTTCAGAGCAAACGATATGCATCAGGTAGGTATGAGCTGCGAGGAAGATAGACTTGAGCGATACACTATGATATGTTCTTAACTCTTCCAAATTATGGAGCAACTCCTTACTAATGGGCTGACGAACTGACTTCATACCTTTTTCATCGGATATTTTAGTCCTTCTGAAGTTGAAAGGCAGCTTGTTCCGGGTAAACCCTCCCAGCAGGTCTTTCCAGTATTGTCTGATAGAATCAGACTCTTCTCTGCCTAATATTAAGGCACAATAGTCTTTATAGCTATGTTTTAACGGAGGCAGATCTTTCAGGCCTTCTTTATCCAATAGATTAGATAATTCAGTATTGAAAACTGAGAAACTCCAACCGTCTGATATGGCGTGATGAAAGTAGAATACGATCAGGCAAGAGTCGCCTTCAACTTTAAAAACATTGAGGTTCCACAAAAGCTCATCATCAAACTTAAACCTGGCATCTAAATTTTTCTCAGTAAGCGTTCTGATCTTGATTTGTTTCTCGGCCTGGGATAAATTCGAAATATCTTCAAAGTTTACCGGCAGATCTATATCTTTCAATACCACTTTTAAGGGTTCTCCATAGCTATTCATATAGTATTTGGTTCTATAAATAGTATGGCGCTGAACCATTTTGGCTATGGCTGCATTGAAATTGTCTATGTTATCAATGTCTACGTTCAAAATGAGTTGTTCGTGGTAAACAGGCTCCTCAGGGCGCATCAGGGATGAATAGATCATTCCCAGTTCTATGGGTGTTAAAGGATAAACATCTTCGTATGATTCCGGCAGTTCAATCCATCCCTCCTGATCAAAAATTCGCTGTTTAAACGCTTCCAATTTATCCATTCCCGTCATCAGAGCATTATGCAGGGAAGCATTTGCCTGATCGGCCAAATATTTGGCAAGGTCCTCAATGGTCTTATTCTCATACAAAGCGCCTATATTGAGCTCTTTATCCAGTTGCTTTTTTACTTTGGCTACTATTTGTATGGATTTAATAGAATCCCCACCCAAAGAGAAGAAGTCGTCTTTGATACCTATATTTTTCTTATTCAGTACCTCCTGCCAAATGGCAACTAATACTTTTTCTTCAGGTGTCCGGGGAGCTACATAATTTCCCCTGTTTTCATTTGCCGCATTTCCCAGTTTAAGCAGGGCCTTCTTATCTATTTTCCCATTACTGCTTAATGGCATTTCGTCAAGTGCAATGATCTGATTCGGCACCATATATCCAGGTAATCCTTCACTCAAATACGCTTTTAAGCTTTTCTCACTTACATCACTGATTATTTTTACCTCTCCCTTTTCATTAAAAAGCTTTTCATAAAACTTATTTTGCCTGAACTCCTCACCATGATTGAGTGACTCAAAGGTAAAAGGCTCTTCACCCCTCTCTTTCCTCACTATTTTCCCATCCAGTACATAGTCTGTGGTTAGTTTATCATCCGACAGCTTTCTGCGGACATCAAAATGCAGCTCATCGCCTTTATGCATTTCGACTCCTTCAGGGAAGACCGGAAAATAGACCGGCATATGATGCGTTCCCTCAATGCTGTTAATGATCATTTTTTCATCGAACATGGCATTTATCCATAAAGCAAAACCGTGGGCCTCACCATCTTTCGTTACTGTTAATTTTACGGAATTAGTGGCTTCAACTTCAGTATTTTCATCATACCCAATATGCTCAAACAGGCCATCGTCAGAGATAAGATAGTCCCTTGTGAAGTTTCGCAGGCAAAGCCTTAAGTCAAACTTATGCCCCTGTTTGTTAAAGATATCCTCAGCATAATGCATCGACATATGGGAGAAGGCATAATCAAAAGCATCTTCAGGCAAGCTGGCCAAGCCAATTTTTGTGTGGTACTTATTAGGTACAAAGGTAATTGGCTCCTCTTGCTTCAGGTTTGATTTCAGGTTGTTGATCATGGTAATGCAACCATCTGAACCGGCAATATTTCCGACCAGGGCAGAAACACATACATCAACTTTCTCAGGAAATTCTACCTCTGAAATATCTCCGTGAATCAGTACTACTTTATCTTGAAGTCCATATTTCTTAAGATTTTCCTGAGCCATTTGGTAGGCTTCATCAGAGATTTCAACGGCATATACCTTTTTAGCTCCTTCAGCCAGACATTGACGGGCCAGGATCATATCAGGCCCTGTGCCTGCGTCAACTACTACTTTATCTTTAACAAGGTTCTCAATTACTTTCTTATAACCTGAAATACGCGTATAGTCCGTTGCCATCGATTGGTACACGAACCGGTCATAAAGAGAATGCTCTCCTAAAGACGGAGCGATCTCTACTTTCCTGCGCTCTGTAAAAAATGCTATCAATTCACCCTGGTTATTCTCCCCTTCTTTATGCAATACAACCCCTTCATTTACACGGCTATTTTTGTTCAGGACACTTTCTATTTCTCCAAGTTCAACTCTGAAACCTCTGACTTTGATCTGATCATCTTTTCTTCCCATGAACTCTATGTTTCCATCGGGCAACCACTTGGCCAAATCGCCAGTTCTATACATCCTCTCTCCAGGCAGGTAAGGATTCTCAATGAATTTCACATCGGTCAGGTCTTTATCATTTAAATATTCACGAGCCAACCCAACACCGGAAACGCATAGCTCACCGGCAATACCTTCAGGTACTAAATTCAATTCCTCATCCAGAATAAAGACCTTTTTATTGGACTGTGGTGAACCTATTGGAATACTGGAATATTCTTTCTCAGGGTCAACTTTGTACAAGGCGGTAAGCACGGTTGCTTCAGAGGGCCCATAGGCATTATAAAAGTCCTTTGTTTTTGCATAATACAGGGCATCATCCACAATGGCAGCTTCTCCGCCAGTGATAATGATCCTGAGAGAGTCCATTGAGGGCCTGTTCAAAGTATGCAGGTATGAAGGTGTTAAGGTCATCAAAGTGATCTGATTATCTTCTACATACTTCGCAAAGGCCTCACTGTTATTTACGGTTTCTTTATCCGCTAAAACCAGGGTGGCACCACCCAACAGGGCCATCACGATATCCAGAACAGAGGCATCAAACAACAATGAAAAGAATTGCAGAATGTTATCGTCAGGCGTGATCTCAAGCACATGTATATAACCAAACGCTAGGTTCACCACTCCCTGATGCTCAACTACCACTCCTTTTGGATTTCCAGTAGAGCCTGATGTATAGATGATATAGGCCGTGTCGGTCACCTGGTTTATTTTATCAGGATTTGTAGTCGGGTAAGTAAGTCCTTCTAACTGTATATCGATAGAGAATAAATTACCCTCAAAGTAATCCAGTTCAAAAAGGTATTCAGATTGAGTTAAAATGGTTTTTAAACCCGTTTCACTAATGACATGCCTGATCCGCTCTTTAGGGTTTTTCGGGTCTATGGGTACATAAACCCCTCCTGCTTTAAGTATCCCCAGAAAGCTGATAATAGAATTCTCCGATTTATCCATCAGCACAGCTACACAGGCTCCGGGCTTCACATCACATTCGGTTCGTAAATAGTGTGCCAGCTGGTTACTTTTCTGGTTTAGCTGATCATAAGTTAGCGTTGTGTTTTTATAAACAAGTGCCTTATTTTCAGGGGTTTTGATGGCATGTTCTTCAAAAACATCAACCAGGGTTTTATCCTTTGGAAAGTCTAAATCTGATTGGTTAAACTCGTTAACCAGCTTGTTTTTCTGTTCCTCCGATAAGAATGAGATGTCCTTAACGGATATATCCAGTTCATTGAAAAAGGAAAGGATATTTTGAAAATGCAAAGCCATATTTTCAACAAACCACTGGTCAAACTTTTCAGTGTTGAAGGAAATTTTTATATGAACCCCAGCTTCCTTAACAATTTCAATGATAAGATCGTAGTGTTTCAGGCTATCTGCAGGTGGTGCGGTATGCACCTTCTGATCAAACAACGCAACATTAGTGAGAGGAAACTTGTCTGCTGAAGATTTATCCTTGGCGAGAAGGCGGTATGGGAAATTTTGATACTTATAGCTTTCCAGGGTGCCCTGGTTTACCTTTTGAAATAGTGTTTTAAGCGACTCTTCTTTGTTGACACTCTGAATAAGTGAAACATGTGCCTGCACTATTTCTCCAGTGACACTACTTT
Organism: Fulvivirga marina; assembly: GCF_016775155.1. Lineage (GTDB taxonomy): Bacteria > Bacteroidota > Bacteroidia > Cytophagales > Cyclobacteriaceae > Fulvivirga > Fulvivirga marina. Next base: position 448,703 of record NZ_JAEUGD010000066.1, read on the forward strand.
TGTGCAAAGGAGTATCAATAATCACATCCGCGCTTCTTTCATACTTTGAAAAAAGGATATCAAACCCTGCTTTCAAAAGAATGAATAGCTCAAGGTCTCTGCCACCTGTATACTTTTCCAGTAAATCGGTGTGTTTTTTATTCAACTCAAAAGTATACTCCGGATATGGATAATTACAATCTCCGTTAAACTTATTTCCTTTTACTTTGAATGCATTATCTATTGAGCTTAGCTTCTGCTCCCAAAATTTTGAATGATTAAAAAACTTTTTTCCTGTATAAGCGGCCGTTGTTTCCATTTTAAATGTTTCAATAATGTTTTTGAATTTGATTTTCTATTGCTACGTGCAGATCTTCAATACATCCGGACAATTCTTTCCTAAAAATTAAACTGGGTAGATACTTCTACCTTATTTTCCTCGTCGTCCTTGTCTCCTACTTCTAATTCATAAATCTTGACCTGGTTGTCATTGATAACTTCATTCATCACGCGCAATATCCTTTGCACAAACTCATTTATGGTTTCTTTTTTAAATAAAGCGACATTGTATTCCACATACCCCGAGATATCTCCATCCTTTTCCTGAATTACAATCCTCATATCTATATTACTTACCAGATAACCCGAATTAAACCCTTCAATAGAGAAATCGTCAGACTTGACCTGGCCTGTTGGCTCCATACTGTTTTCAACCAGCAACAAAATATCAAATAATGGGAATCTGCTTCTGTTTGCTTCAATGTCAAGGTCTTCCACCAGTAGATCAAAAGGATAAACCTGGTGATCGTAAGCCTCAAGCGCTACTTGCTTTGCTTTCTCCAATAAGGCCTTAAAGGTGTCCTCTTTGCTGAATTGCGTACGCAGCGCCAGGTTGTTGATATAAAAACCAATCTGGTTCTCGAGGTCTTGGTGATCTCTTCCTGAAATTGGTGTACCAATTACAATATCTTCCTGCCCGGTATACCTGTAAAAGAGTGAATTTACCACTGCCATACAGAATATAAAGAGACTTACCTCCTCCTGCTTGCACAACTCGTTGATGCCGTCCACCAACGGTTTGTCTAAAGTAAAGCTTACAATATCACCTTCCGTTTTCCTTATCTCAGGTCGCGGATAGTCTGTCTCAAAATTCAACAATGGTGCACCATCACTAAATTTACTCATCCAGTAATCACGATGGTTGATCAGGTTATCTCCTGTCAGTTTTTCACGTTGCCAGTAAGAATAATCCTTATACTGTATCTCAAGTGCCGGCAGTGGATTTTCTTTGTCCTGTCTGAATGCATTGTATAATGCAAGTACTTCCTGTATCAAAATATTCATAGACCAGCCATCATAAATAATGTGGTGGATTACAAAAAGCATCAGGTGTTTGTCCTCCTCAAGGTGGAACAGGTTAACGCTAAACAAAGGCCCTTTCTCCAGATCAAAAGGAATTTTTATTTGCTCGCGCATCAATGCTTGTACATTTTCAAGGCTATTTTCCTCCCCTCTCAGGTCTACATATCCCACTTCAAAACCGTAACCAGCACTATCATGTACCTTTTGTTTGATTACCTCATCCAGTTGGGTGAAAGTGGTTCTCAATATTTCATGCCTATCCAAAAGTGCAAAGCAAGCCTTTTCAAATGCCGGCCTGTCAAATCCTCCTTCAAAAATGTAGGTATTAGGGATGTTATAGGCACTTTCCATGCCATCAAACTGGCTAACAATCCACAGACGTTTCTGTGCGTAAGACACATCGTAGTAATCACGCTGAGCAATGACAGGAATAGACTCGTATTCCTCTTTAAGCGAGGAATCAATTTTTAAAGCCAGGTCCTCCAATACAGGATTCACAAAAATGTCTCCTATGGCTATTTGCACATTAAACACTTTATGAATTCGTGCCACTATTTGTATGGCTTTTAAAGAGTGGCCTCCAAGACTGAAGAAGTTATCTTTTAATCCGATTTTGTCTTTTAACAACACGGACTCCCAGATCTCAACCAGTTTTCTCTCATTATCGGTTCGGGGAGCAAGGTATTCCTGCTCTTCACTTTGCTCTATCAGGCTTAGTTCTGCTAAAGCCTTCCGATCAATTTTGCCATTGGGAGTCAATGGTAAAGTTTCCCGGGCTACAAAGAAGGCCGGTATCATATACTCCGGTATATATTCAGCCAGCTTCTGCCTGACCTCCGAACTACTTGGTTCAAAACCTTCGGCAAGCGTATAAAAACTGGCCAGTTCACAATTCTCGCCATCACTATAAACAGGAATAACTGCAGCCTGGCCAATCGCGTCCATTTGCAGAAGTGCCTGTTCCACTTCTCCAGTTTCTATTCTATACCCTCTCACTTTAACCTGCTGGTCAATCCGTCCGAGCATCACTACTTCTCCATCGGGCATCCATTTACCCTTATCTCCGGTCAGATAGATTCTGCTATTATCCTTAAAAGGGTTTTTAATAAACTTCTTACCGGTCAATTCAGGCTGTTGCCAATAACCTGAAGATACGCCCGCACCTGCAACACAAATCTCTCCGGGAACCCCTACAGGCATAGGCCTTTGATTGTGATCCAATATGTAAATGCGTGTGTTGGCTATAGGCTTTCCAATGGTTATAGGCTCGCCATCATCGCTGATCGATTTGATCATACAGCCAATGGTGGCTTCTGTAGGACCATATTCGTTGTATATCTCTATGGCAGGGTTAAGGGCTTTTAATATCCTGACATGCTTTTCATGCAATTCTTCGCCTCCAACGATGACCTTTTCGATCGATGTTTTCTCCATGCCAAGCTCTTCCAGTAAGTTGATATGCGATGGTGTCAACTTCACTACGCGAACTTCAGAGTTCGGGTCAAAGACCGCTTTCAGGCGTTCATCAACTTGCTTGTGATCAAAAATGATCAGTCGCTCACCGCGTGTAAGGCTGGAGAAAATACTCGTAAGTGTTAAATCAAATGACAATGATGTAAACAAGGCCATCGGGCTTTGGCTGCTCTCTCCGAAGTAGTACCCATTGGCCCACATGATATAATTGGAAAGGTTTTCATGCCTGATCTCGACACCTTTTGGCGTACCTGTTGATCCTGAAGTATACATCACATAAGCCAGGTCCTGAAGATTATCGGTATAAGTCGGATTGCTAGCTTCAGTACTGAGTTGTTCAAGCTGAACATCCATAGCAAACAATTGACCACTGTATACGTCAACCATATCCAGCATAAGGTCTGAGCGCGTGATCAATACCTTGGCCTGAGAATCGGCCAGCAGAAATGCTCTGCGCTTTTCAGGGTAGTCTACATCTACCGGTATAAAGGCTGCTCCGGACTTTAGTATGGCCATTATGGCTATGATCATTTGCTCATCGGGTGGTAGCATCAACGCAACAGTATCATTGGGTTGAATTTGACATTCCGATTTCAGGTAATGAGCCAGGCGATTGGCAGATTCCTGAAGTTCCTGGTAGGTCAGTGACCTATCGCCAGATACAACACTTATGGCTTCAGGGTTTTGGGCTGCCTGCTGGTCGAAAAGCTGATATACTGGCTGATGATTTGCTACATCCGCAGTGCTGGTATTAAACGCTTCCAATAGCAGGGTTTCCTCCTCACGGCTCATGTATTGCAATTCTTCCAAAGGAAGTTCCATGTTGTCTACTACATGGGCTGCCAGTTCTTCCACATGACGTAGTATTTGTGATACTCTTTCTTGAGTAAACAAATCGGTATTGTACTCAACGGCCGCCATTATACCTTGCTCTGACTGATCAAACTTAAAGGATAGGTCATACTTACTGACCGCGTATGGTGCTGCTTCCGGAGCAATCGTAGATTGATCAGACGAGCCTCCTGATTTTTCTTCAGCGCTATCAATCTTAAAGTTCAGGAACTCTACCAACACATCAAACAATGGAGAGCGTCCCGGATCTCTTTTCAGCTCCAGTTCGTCCACCAGTTTATCAAATGGATATTGCTGATGTTTCAATCCATCTACTACATTCTGTTTTACGTGTCGTAATGCTTCAGCAAATGGCTGTTGGCCTGAAAGCTGGGAACGAATAGCCAGCATATTGATATAGAAACCAATCTGCCCTTCCAGGTCAGGATGCTCTCTTCCCGCTACCGTAGTACCGATAACCAGGTCCTCCTGCTGGGTGTAGCGATGTAAAAGGGTCTTGACCAAAGTAAGCAGAACTACAAAAAGACTGGTACCATTCTGCTGACTCATCTGCTGTAACTTATCACTCACTACCGGATCAAAGACTGCACTAACAAAGCTTCCGTTAAAGGTTTTAACAGTTGGCCGTGCCTTATCAAGAGGCAGTTCCAGTACAGGTATTTCACCTTGAAACTGATTGAGCCAGTACTCCCTGTCCGGGTTATTTTGTGTATCATTCAATGCCTGGTTTTGAGCCAGGGCATAGTCTTTATATTGAATCCTAAGCGGCGGTAACGGGTTTTCACGGTTTTGACTGAAGGCATCATAAAGTGTGAAGATCTCCCGCGACATGATCATTACTGACCACCCGTCAGAAATAATGTGATGCATCACAAATATCAGGCGGTACTCATTACTTCCCAGTTGAATTAGTCTGGCGCGCAACAGCGGTCCCTTTTCCAAATCAAAAGGTTCATTGACTACGGCCTGGGTTATGGCTGCTATCTGCTGATCCTGGTCCGTATGGTCCCTCAAGTCCGTGTGCTCTATCCTGAAGTTAAATTCAGCGCTTGAATGAATCTTTTGTTTGGGCTCTCCTTCAACGGTTATGAAGGTCGTTCTCAAACTCTCATGCCTCTCAACAAGTGTGGCAAATGCCTGCTCCAGGGCTTCAACATTAATATCCTTCAACGAATAAGCGGCAGGCATATGGTAAGCTGCGGCACTCTCCTTGAATTGATGGATGACCCACAAACGCTTTTGAGCATGCGATACATCATAATATTCTTCTCCTTCAGGAGCCAGTGTATATTGAAAGGTACTATGCTTCGACTTCTCTACTTCAGGGGCCAGTTCCTGTATGGTACGATACATAAAAATGCTGTTCAACCCAATATTGGCACCCATCTCTTCATAGATGAGGTGGGTAATTCTAAGCGCCGTAAGTGAGTGCCCTCCCAGCTCAAAGAAGTCGTCTTCAATACCAATAGGTGACCTGCCTATTATTCTTTCCCATATGGAGACCAGCGTACTTTCAGTCTCGTTTCTCGGAAGCACGGTATTTGACTCCGGTTCATAATCTACCTCGTCATATTCAGAAAGTTTGCTTCTATCGACTTTACCGTTAGGAGTCAATGGTATAACCTCTGCTACTTCAAACTTAGACGGGATCATGTAAGCAGGCAAGCGTTCCCTGCAATATGACTGGATACTTTTGATCAATTCTTTTTTGCTCGTCCAAAGTCCTTCATGGTTGAATTGTATCGGTTCGAGTACCTGACGATCAGTATTCTGATTTTCGCTATCTCGCGTAGCATAAAGATTGTAAAGTCCGGTGCCTTTGAGCAGATCTTCTTCTTTGGTGTGGATGATGAAACCATGTTTGTTCAACAGGTTTGTAATGGTATCAAGCCTGCCATCCACATCATGCACCTCGATGACCACCTGTTTGATCATCGGCCAGTGCTCATCGTCTATTCCTTCCAATACGTTAAGTTCACTCCTCTCCACATCGACCTTCAGGTAATCTATTTTTTTGATGTTGTTCTTTCTGATGACATGGGAGATGCTGGTGAGCTTACATTGTATCTCTTCACCTTTGATCCGCGCATCTATTACATCATTGATATGTGAACCATCTACTGCTGACCCCTCCTGCTCCAATTGGTTTATAAGGGTCGTACGCAGTATACGCTTATCGTCTGCTTCATCTCCATACCTTCCTGAAAGTGCTGTATTGTTCGGATAGTAGGTAAATGTGGCAGTTCCTTCTTCATTGGATATGCCAACATTATGCACATGAATGTTAGGGCTGTATATAGATGCATTGGCTTTGAGCACATGATATACTTCAGGCATAGGCTCAAAGGCGTATACATTAACATCCTGAAAATGAAGGGCTGCAAACATCGAAAACATACCAATATTGGCTCCCACATCAAAAATTACATCTCCATGGTTCATTCTTATACCATGACGAATATAGCACTGGTCTCCAAAGACCTCATTGTAAATAAAATCTGTCTCCGTTTTATTGATGTGAAACCCGATAAGTCCATTTGGAAACTTATAAAGTGAAGACAACAGGTCAGGATTAGCCTTCAACAGGTCTATAATCTTAAAAATAGGATACGTACGATGCTTATCAAGCTTCAACACACCGGTAAGGCTTTTTTCCTCACCAGCATTGTCTACCTGAAGGTATGCTTCGCTAACAACAGGATGCTGTTGCAGCACATGTTCTATCTCTCCCGGCTCTATCCGTATTCCACCGATCTTTAACTGGTCATCAACCCTGCCCAAAAATTCAACATTACCATCGGCTTTCCTCCTGGCGATGTCACCGGTCCTGTATAGCTTATGACTGTCTGCATCAGCAAACGGGTCTTTAACAAATTTCTCTGCGGTTAGCTCAGGAGAGGCCAGGTAGCCATTGGCTACACCAAGTCCTCCCAGGTAGATCTCACCTTTCATGCCTACGGGAACCGGATGCATAGCCTTGTCCAGGATATACACCTTCACATTAGGCACTGGCTTTCCAATAGGTATTTTAGTAGGTTGATTTTCCCTTTCCGCCGGCACTTCGTATACCGTTGAGGAATCCACACCCTCGGTGGGTCCATACACATTCGTGATTTTGACCTGACAATGTGCTTTACTTGTCCAGTCAAGGAAAGGTTTAATATTGAGTTGCTCGCCTCCAAAGGCCAACCACTTTAATGTTTGGAGTCCCTGGTAGTCCTCTTGCCCGGCATGCTGCAATACTGGTAAAAAGGCGGTAGGCACACAGTTAATATGTGTTACCTGTTCTTTAGCAATCATATTGGCAATAGCCTCGGGGTCATAGCTGCCGGCAGGGCTGATCACCACTGTACCGCCTGCCATTAAAGGGGCTATCATATTTTTTATAGAGGCATCAAATCCAAAGGGTACCATCAATAGCACATTGGAAGAGGTTTCCATTTGATAGCGCTCTATATACCAGTGGCACAGGTTAGATAGTGAACCGTAATTCACCATCACTCCCTTTCGCTTACCGGTAGACCCTGAGGTGTAAATGATATAAGCCAGATCATCAGCTTTATAGCCTGCATTAAAGTCTTCCGCTGATTCTTCCAACTGGCCAAGCTGATAGTCGAGCACAAAAGCCGGCTTATCAAACCCAGTGATGTTAAACATATAGGTAGAGTCCAGAAGCAATACTTTCAGGTCAGTTTCTTCAAATATATTCCTGGTATGATCTGCCATGTGAGCAGCGTCTATTGGCACATAGATGGCACCCAGTTTGAGTATACTCATCAACCCTATGATCATTCGCTCCGAACGGTCCACCATGAGACCTACGGCATCTCCTTGCCTCACTCCCATTTCATCATGCAGATGCCTTGCCAGTTGATTTGACTTTGCACTCAGTTCACCATAGGTTACTTTGTTTTCATTATAGACTATCGCCTGAGTTTCCGGATGCTCAATTGCCTGAGCCTCGAACAATTCTACCAGACTTTTATGGCTTGCTGAATCGGTGATCTTTCCATTAAAACCCGTGAGTACCTGTTCCCTTTCTTCTGCGGTCAGGTAGTCACTTTCTGCCAGACGCACTGTAGGAGTGCTGAGTTTATCCATCAGGGTTTCCAGGTGCCCTTTTATATGCTCAACAAAATACTTGTCAAAACCTTCGGTATTATAGCTTACTGTCAGTTCAAGTGATGCATCCTTACGGGCAACCTGTATGATCAGGTCATACCTGGCTGTATCTTCTGATTCCAGGTGAATGCCATCGTAGGTCAGCAAAACATTGGTTGCATATACAGGAGCCTCATCGGAATCATCCTCTTTCAACAGATTGAGGGGGAAATTCTGATAGGTATATGACTCTTTCACCAGCTTTTGTACAGCCACAAGGTGTTCTTCCCATGACTGTTCCTCTCCTATAGTCATCGCCATCGGGACATAATCCACGAGGCGTTTCTTATCCTTTTGAGACTGAAGCAGTGGTGTATTAATGATAACAGCAGATTGCTCAGTGTACTTGTGCAGCAGGGCACCGGTCACCGCAAGTAAGGACACAAAAATGCCCATATCATTGCCATTAACCAATTCAAACAGAGGAGCTGTTTTCTCCTTATCAAGCGAAAAGGTCAGGTTTTGCAGCTTCCCGGCACTATCACTGTTGCCTTGCTCCTGTTTAAAAGCAAAACCATGCTCATGACTGCTGAGAAACTGTTTCCAAAATGCTTTATAAGGGGCATACTTGCTACTTGATAAAAGTACTTTATCCATTCGTTCAGGAATTTATTTATGGCTTTTTATTAAAATTAAAATCGTAATCGAATACCTCACCGGCCTCTGCTTCACCTTGCTCCTCCTCCTCAGAAAGTAAGATATCATTAATTCTTATTTCAGGATTTTCGACGATGTTCTCACAAAGTTTTATGAATCTCTCCATCAATAGCTCAACCGTCTCTTTTCTGAATAAATCTGTATCATACATCACTTCAATGTAAATACCACTGGCCTGTTCATACAGATCTATAATGAGATCGTAAATACACACAGTTTCAGCGTGATTGTAAACACTTACCTTCAATCCTTCCATTTCTGCTTCTTCACTTTGCGTAAGTCCTTTGTTTTGCAGGGCAAAGACTACATCAAACAGGGACGACCGACTTCTGTCTTTCTTCAGATCAAGATCATCCATCAAAAGGTCAAGTGGATACATACGGTGCTCATGCGAACCCAGCACCACATCCTTCACATTGCTCAATAGCTCCTCAAAACTATCATCTCCCTTAAATTTGGTTCTTAATGCCAATGTATTTACATAAAAACCGATCTGACTTTCAAGGTCCATATGATTTCTACCGGCTTCAACCGTACCCACTACAATATCTTCCTGTAGTGTGTAGCGATACAGCAGGGCATTGAAACATGATAACAGGGCGGTAAAAAGTCCTGTACCATTTTCCAGGCTTAACTTTTTCAGTCCTTCCATCACCGGTTGATCCATATGGAATTTCAGGATGTTACCGTTATTGTGCTTCTCTTCAGCTCTCGGAAAATCAGTAGCCAGCTGCAACACAGGAATCTGTCCTTCAAACTGCTTTTGCCAATAGGCTTTGTGTTCGGCCAGGTTGACACCGCTCAACTCGTTGTTGTGCCATGCAGCGTAATCCTTGTACTGGATTTTCAAAGGTTCAAAAGGATTTCCTTTACCTTGGTTATGGCTATTGTACAGGGCTAGCACTTCATTGATCAAAAGGCTGACTGACCATCCGTCTGCTATAATATGGTGCAATGTAAAGGACAGGATGTAATCCTCATCTTCTACTTGTAACAGTTTACACCTCAACAAGGGACCATTTTCCAGATCAAAGACTTTTCTTGTCTCTTCTGATACAGTCTGGCTGATGATAGCTTCTTTTTCTTCGGTATCTCTCAGGTCGATGTACTCTACCGGAATGAAAAAGTCAGGTTTCATTATCTTCTGCCTGGGCTCCCCTTTCACAGTTATAAAGACTGTTCTGAGAGCTTCGTGCCTTTCCACCAGGGTTTGAAAGGTTCTTTGCAAGGCATCAACATTAAGCTCACCAGTTAGTCTGAAATTTCCGTTAATGTTATAACCTATCTGATCCCTGGAGTAATGATCCATTAAGATCCGCTTCTGATTGTAGGAAAGCTCATAGTGCTCTTGCTCATCAATGGCTTTTATACCTTCATACTGACTTTTCTCTGCCTTGGCTGCCACTTCAGACAATTGCTCCAAAGTTGGGTTACTGAAGATGTCTCTCAACTCAAGTTTAGCCTTCATTTCTTTGTTGATCCTGGAAATTAGCTGAACTGCCTTGATCGAATGTCCACCAATAGCAAAGAAGTTATCCAGCACGCTTATACGCTGCTTTCCTAATAGCTCCTCCCAAATAGTTACCATTTGCTCTTCCCAGGTATTTCTTGGAGCGATATAGTTTTCTCCACTTTCTAAAGCTCCTGCGGCATCAGGGGTCGGTAGCTTAGCTCTGTCAATTTTACCGTTATTGGTCAACGGTAAACTATCCATAACTACAAAGCTTGACGGCACCATGTATTCCGGTAAAAACTTGTGCAGGTGCTCTCTCATCATTTTTGAAGAGTAAGGCTCTGTACCGTCGATAGTTAAATAGGCCGTCAGGCAGTCAACCCCGGTACTGTCTTTACCTGCGGTAACTACCACTTCTTTAATTCCTTTATAGTTTAGCAATGCATGTTCAATTTCTCCCAGCTCAATTCGATACCCTCTTATCTTAACTTGCTGGTCCATTCTCCCCATATACTGTATTTCTCCGCCAGGCAAAAGCATTCCCAAGTCTCCGGAACAGTACAAGGTTTCATCGGCTGTATATGGATTGCTTATAAACTTCTTCTTGGTGAGTTCCTCATTATTTAAATAACCTCTGGATACTCCTTTTCCTCCTATAACCAACTCGCCTGTAGTACCTATCGGTTTGAGTTGATGGTTCTCATCCATAACGTAAATACTACTGGCCGGTAACGGCTTACCGATATTACTTAACCCTTCTGCTATTTCCTTTTCACCAATTTCTTTGTAGGTCACATGTACCGTGGTTTCGGTAATACCATACATATTGATGAGCTTCACCTCTGAATATCGCTGATACCAGTCTTTTAAAGCATTGGGATTCAGCGCTTCTCCTCCAAATATAACATAACGAAGGAATAAATTCGGTGGATTTTCACGACTTATTATTTGCCGCGCTATATGCTGAAAGAATGATGGAGTTTGGTTAAACACGGTGACTTTTTCCTGCTCGAGTATTCGAACTACTTCTTCAGGGTTACCTGCATCTGCCTCGGGCACAATAACCAGTCTGCCACCGTAAAGAAGTGCTCCCCAGATTTCCCATACAGAAAAATCGAAGGACATGGAATGAAATAAGGTCCAAACATCAGAAGCCGAGAATTCAAACCCAAATGCTTCATTAAATAGCAGCCTTATTACATTACGGTGTTCTACCATTACACCTTTGGGTTTACCAGTGGACCCTGAGGTGTAAATCACGTAAGCAAGATCATTAGAACGTACTCCATTTTCCGGATTTTCGGATGAATAAGAAGATATCTCCTCGGAATGATCATTCAGACTGATCATTCCTTTTGTAAGGTCACTTTCCTCCACATTTTCAGTATCGGTCAACACCACTTTCGAGCCTGTATCCTCCAGCATGTATTTTATTCTATCCTGCGGGTAAGCCGGATCGATAGGCACATAGCCGGCTCCTGATTTTAGGATACCCAATACGCCGGTAAGTGCTTTGGCTGAGCGGCCTGCAACAAGTGCGACCATATCATTGGCTTTTACCTGATGCTCTTCCATGAGGTAATGTGCTAATTGATTGGCACGCTCGTTTAACTCTCCATAGGTATATTCATGACCTCCTTCTACCACTGCTATGGCTTCTGGGTTTGCATCAACCTGCTGCTCAAACAACTGATGGATGGTTTTGTCATCTGGGTAAGCGATATTGTTCTGCTGATTGTTGCTGAGTAAAATCTGCTCCTTTTCTGATTCGGTCAGGTATTGTATATCCGACAGCCTTACCTCCGGATTTTCCAGAACACTGACTAGTAATTGTTCAAAGTGGTTCAGCAGCCTATCAATGCGCTCGGCATTAAAGAGGTCTGTATTATACTCCACTGTCATCAGCAGGCCATCTTCAAATTCAGCAAAGCCAAACGTGAGGTCGAATTTGCTGACCACATAATTATCCAGGTAAGATCCTTTGTTTTGTGCCCTCAAAGCCGGATCTCCCAATACCCCCTTTTCTCTGACATTTTGCAACACCATGAACACATCAAATAAAGGTGATCTGCTCAGGTCTCGGGAAAGATCCAGATCTTCAACCAGCTTATCAAATGGATAATCCTGATGGGAGTATGCCTCTAGTGTATCTTGTTTGACCCTTTCTAAAAAGGCTTCAAAACTTTCACCTCCATCTACCTTTGTACGCAGAGCCAGGTTATTGAGGTAAAATCCTATCTGGTCTTCAATGTTATTATGACTTCTGCCTGCAATTGGCGTCCCTACAATTAAATCATCCTGCCCTGTATAGCGATATAACAAGGTATTGACCAATGCCCTTAGTGTCATAAACATAGTAGCACCATGCTCCTCATTGAAGCTATTAATCTTATCGCTGATGTTTTTATTCAGTATCAGGTCTTTAGAGCTACCTCTAAACGTTTTAACCAACGGCCTCGGGTAATCTGTTGGCAGTTCCAGGATGGGCACTTCGTTTTCAAATCTTCCGGTCCAGTAGGCACGGTGATCATTCATGGCAGTACCTGCTAAAGATTGATGCTGCCAAGCTGCATAATCTTTGTATTGTATGGTCAACGGTGCCAGTGGATCAGGCTGACTTTTCAGACAGGCCTCATATAAGGTAAATACTTCTTTTTTCAGTACTTCCTGCGACCAACCATCAGAAATGATGTGATGCATATTGCTAACCAGCAGGTATTTTTGGTCTCCCAGGTTAATCAGCTTAACTCTGAATAGCGGCCCGTTAGCGAGATCAAATGGTGTGTTGATCTCCCTATCGATCAGCTTCTGAGCCTCCTGTTCAGGCTGCTCTCTTTCAGATAAGTCAATATTTTCAAAGCAGTAACCAGATTCTTCAAAGCTTCTGATTTGCTGCTTAGGCTCACCGTCCACTGTAATAAACACCGTTCTCAAACTCTCATGGCGCTTAACGATTATTTCCAGTGCTTTTTCCAAAGCCAGTGGATCAATACCCTCCTGTGGGTAAACAGCAGGCATGTTGTATGCTACCTGATTTTCTTCAAACTGGTCCAGTATCCACAGACGCTTTTGTGCATAGGATACTTCATAGTAATCTTGCTCACCGACTGGCACAATGGTATCGTATTCCTCTTTTCCAGCGGCAGCAATGGCCGTTGCCAATAACCGAACAGTCAGCAATTCAAAGATGGTTCTAAAGTCAAACTTAACACCAAAATCTTTGTGGATATGATTAATCAGTTGAACTACTTTTAGGGAATTTCCGCCTGCCTTGAAAAAGTCATCATCAACACTGATGGTATCTTTATGAAGAATATCCTGCCATATTTTTACGAGTCTTTCTTCCGTTTCATTGGAAGGTGCCACAAAATCCTCATCATGCTGTATCTCAATGCCTTCTATTTCCTGTAAGGCTTTCCTGTCCATTTTTCCATTGGGTGTAACAGGAAACTCGTTGACTACCTTGAAATTTGCAGGCACCATATAATCTGGCAACCGGTCAGCAAGAAACTGCCTGATGTTTTTCACCAGTTCATTATTACTTGTCCATCGGGTACCCTCCTGGTTAAACACCACTGGTTCAGGCAGTACCCTTGGGGTATCTAACCCTTGCTCATCGCGGGTAGCATAGAGATTATAGAGCCCTGAACCTTTGAGAATATCCTCCTCTTCCATTTTATAGGTAAATCCATGTTTCTTCAGGAGAGATTCTATCCTTTCAATATGGTCATCGATATCATGAACCTCCAGCACGATCTGCCTGATCTTAGACCAGTCTTCCTCATCGATACCCAGCAATACATCCAATTCACTACGCTCCACATCAACTTTCAGATAGTCAATGCGGGTGATATTATTTTCTTTAATGATGTCTGAGAGTCTTCTGATCTGACACTTCACCTGTTCTCCATGGATCCTCTCGTCCAGTATCTCCTCTATTTCGGCATCTGACAGGCTAATAGAAGACTGATTGGATTGATTAAACATGGTACGACGTAGAATCTCCTTATCACCATGCTCTTCTCCATATCGGCCTGAAAGCGCGGTATTGTTAGGGTAGTAAGTAAATTCTACCTCTCCGTTCTCTTTTGAGAGCCCCACATTATAGGGGGTTACATCGATATCGTAAAGTGAGGTATTGGTTTCCATCACCTCAAAAACAGGTTTGAGAGGTTCAAATGAGTAAACCTTTACATCCTTATAATGCAGTCCGGCAAAAAGTGAGAACATGCCTATATTACCTCCTACATCGAAGATCACATCCCCATCTTTAATTTTAATTCCGTGCCGGATATAAGCATTGTCTCGAAATACTTCATCATAAATGAAGTCTGTTTCTGTCTTATTGAGGTGGGTGATTTGCATCCCGTTGGGCAACAGGTACAGGTTCTTCAACCTTTCAGGCTGTTTTTTGCGCCATTGGGATATTGCATTGATAGTAAAGGAGGTCTCTCTATCCGGTGTAAATGCGGCAATAAGTCTGCTATCCTGCTCATGTTTTTCTACTACAATATGTGCCTCTCCTATTCCCGAATGTTTACGGAGCACGGTTTCCACTTCAGCAGGTTCGATCCTGATACCATTAATTTTAACCTGTTCATCTGCTCTTCCCAGAAACTCAATATTGCCATCAGGAAGCCAGCGACCAATATCTCCAGTGCTGTACATTCTGGCATTTTCGTCATCGGAAAAATGATCTCTGATGAATTTTTCGGTAGTAAGATCTTCCCTGTTGATATAGCCTTTGGCTACGCCCATGCCCCCAACGAAAATTTCTCCGGTAACCCCTACCGGAACCGGGAGCAGTGCATTATCCAGCACATAGACCTTTACATTTGAGACAGGTTTCCCTATGGGGGCAAAAGTATCTCCCTCCTTCACTTCATATACCGTATCGGTATCAACAGCCTCGGTAGGTCCGTAAACATTGGTCAATTTAGCGTGGCAATGCTCGCTACTTAGCCACTTTTCAAATGGCTTGAGGTTAAGCGGTTCTCCTCCAAAAGCAAGCCATTTAAGGCTCTGTAATTTTTTATAGCCCGATGGCTCCGCAAAGTACAATGCTCCCATAAATGCACTGGGAACGCAATTTAAGTGAGTAACTCCCTCACCTTCAATCAGGTTAACCAGATACTCAGGGTTATAATCGTCACTGGCAGGCAGTACCACTTCACCACCAGCCATCAGTGGACCGATTATATTCTTAACAGAGGCATCAAAACCCAGCGGTACAATGACCAGCATTTTAGACTGTACATCAATACCGTATTTCTCAATGTACCAGTTGCATAGGTTATGAAATGACTTATAGCTTACCTCTACGCCCTTTCTGCCTCCTGTAGACCCTGAGGTGAAAATAATATATGCTGTATCATTTTCGTCATATGGCGCTGATATATACTCAGTGGTCTCCTCCAGCGTATCCATCTGGTAATCCAGTACAAATACAGGCTTTTGAAAGTCGCTTATCCTAAACATGTGACTGGAATCAATGAGGAGTGCACTGAGATCAGCATCTCCTAGTATTTGATTTACCTGTTCCTTAGAAAAACTGAGGTCAACAGGTACGTACGTAGCTCCCAGCTGCATGATAGCCAGGAACGAAATGACTGCTTTTTCTGATCGCTCACAAATTAACCCTACACGATCTCCTTTTTCAACCTTCATTTCGTTTCGCAAATGGTGGGCTAACTGGTTCGCCTTTTTTGCTACTTCATCATAAGTGTATTTATGATCTCTGAATGAGATGGCCGGATTGTCTGGCGTTTGCTCTGCCTGACTTTTGAAAGCTTCTATGATGGATTGTCGAGTTGAAAAATCAACCGGCGAACCATTAAAGGTTTCAAGTATTTTACTTGCCTGCTCGTCATCCAGATAGGCCAGCTGAGTAATGTCCTTGTCCAGTTGATCAAATCCGGAAAGCACTTTCTGAAGGTTACCAGAAAAGTCACTGATAAAGCTTTCCTGAAACTTTTCCGGGTTGTAATGAAAACTAATAAAGAAGTCTCCTCCTCGCTGATTAACCTCTAATATAAGGTCAAAAAATGCACCCTTTAAGTTAATGGCATGGATATCAGGATTGTAAAAAGCCACATTAGATTTATCATCACGCAATGTACTGTCATCCAGCAGTTCAAGGGGATAATCCTGATATTGATAGCTTTTTGCAATCCGTTCCTTAACAGCTCCAATGAATTCTTTTACAGATCCGCTTGTGGGTACTACCTGATGTAGCACTACGAGCTCCTTATCTCCCGGCTTTAAGCCTTCCCTATTTTTAGCAAGCTTTGGAGTATACAGGGTTGAGTACTCAAGACCTGTATACTTTGCTAAAATATAATGATAAGCCGACAAGAGTATAACACTCACATTCAACGGTTTATCTGCCGTTATCTTATGTACCAGAGCTGCAGGTTTTTCTGCTATTTTATACTCAGAGGTTTTATAAGTGACAGCGTCTCTGTTGATGGTGCTACCTTTTGCATTGGGAAAAATAAAGGGCTTATCGATTTCCGACAGCACTTTCTGCCAGTGCGCTTTATGATCTGTATATTCTCTACCAGTAAAAAGTACTGAATCCATTTTCTTCTCTTTGGTGATATCCATTTGGGTGATTTAATTAAAGACTACTTCCTCCGATGCGAAGACCATTTCCTTGGTGGCATAAAGTCTTTCGGAGGCAATATTTCTACTTTCACAAGCGGCTATTACCTGCTCTGAGGCTTGCTCTGAAGCATTTTCATGCTTATGCTGCAGGGCCATGAAATAGTTAAGCCACGGTTCGGCTCCCATAGCGTACAGATAAACCTGTTTGAAAGCAAAAATGTCAACCATTTCCATTACGGCCTCATAATCAGAACCATTGGACCTTCTGATCTGATCCAAATCTCTATCAATCTCCTTAGGAAATAATGGCCCATAAGCCCATGACATAGGTGCTCCGGTACATTCCAAACCGACAAAGAAGGTATCTATATCGCCAAGTACTTCATGTACTTGCTTGTAAACTTCCGGGTTAAGACTGTTAGAGTCGGCAGCCACAAGGAACGTATTTCCATTGAAGTTCAGGTGATAGGTAGATTTACTTCTGATATCGAGATCGCAATGCTCTCCGAAGAAAGGTACTCCCGTAATCTCAAGCCCCTCTGTACTGATGGTCTCCATCTCATCGATTTCAAAAACATTCTTGAATCCGATATTCTGCAAGATCAACTTCATGGAAGGGTCTTCCAGTGAACCTATACCTGCTCTGGGAACAATGATATTCTTGATTTTCTCTCTTAACTGAAGCAAAGTCTCAATAACGATATGATCGTGATGGGTGTGAGTAATTACTACATAATCAATCACTTCCGGCAGATCCTCATAGGTATATCTCGGTAGATCAGTATCATATTTATAACTGATGAGCGGATCGGTAAGTACTGCAGCATCTTTAGATTCCAGCAATACGCAGGCATGTCCAAAGTAGCGTGCGCGAACACCTTCTCCATCGTAACGCTTGGTAATTTTATGAGGCTCTTCGGTTAACAAGGTCTTGAGCACCTCTTCTTTTTCAGGCTTTATATCAAACCTTTCCATGATATACTCTAACGTCTGAGGCTCAGTCTTCAATCGCATCAGCTCATCTACCAACTCGCTGGAGAAGTCTATAGGCAATTGCAGCATATGCTCATCATCCAGCCTTGGAGTACTTAAAATAAATGGTCTATGATCACTATTGATCAGGGTAAGTGAAAGTGTTTGTGCATCCTTCTTATAATACTCGCTTTTGTACAGCAGGTTTTCAATTAAGCGGAATGACGGTTGGTACTCCATATCATAAACCAGCTCAACAAACTTTTTGATAGAAGCAGGTATTTCTTCATACAACTCTGTTAACGGTTTTCCCTTGGCCTTTTCATTCAAAAGCTCATATAACTTTTTAATATCATTGGCCAGGGTTATGTGGCACTCAAACTCCTGCTCTGAATAGGCTTTCAGGGCTTTGACTTCATCTACTCTTTTACCATCGAAATCAATGAAAGGCCCACCGATAAGGTCAGGGTTTTTCAGCGCTGCGGCATGGGCCATAGGCATTTGTACATAGGAGTTAATGGTCGATAAATGAGCATTGACAAGGTACATCGCCGCTGTAGCAGGCTGAATGAGATATGGATGCGCATGCCATTGGTTAAACAAAGGTTCAATTTGAACGTTCGACTTTAAATAATAATGGTTCATGTTTTTTTAAGACTGTTAGTTGATTGTTTCTAGAGTTTTAGAGTTTAATGCATTTTTAATCTCCTGCTCCATTTTACTGAAATCTCTGGGTGAGGTCTCGGGAACAAAAAGTTTATCCTCTTCCCACTTTGAAGGATCTAAGCTAATCGCGTTGATATTGATCCATTTACCATTTTCTTCAAACCGTGCCATTTGCTCTGGCATGGTATCTTCTACGGCCATAAAGAAAATGACATGTGCAAGCTCTTCAAGACGATCCATAGCATACCTGATGTTATCGAGTATTTCAACGAATTTCCTTTCTTTTGATTGCGTGTTTCTTACCAATAGATCAGTAAGTGTAGGCAGATCTTTGATGTAGTCAACAAAGTCAAAGGCCACGGGGCTTTCAGGGTATTTAGCCCACTCCAGGTAAAGCTTGATCAACTTAGCCTGGGTAACGAAAATAGGAGATGTCAACTGGCTAACCACGGCACTCATTTTCGGGTCCAGGTAGATATCTTCATAGTAAAGCACATCTGAAATACCTAAGGCTACCTCAAAATCCCAGATAGTCTTTAAAACCATCATTCTTGGTTTATTCAATATAGGGTAAACACTTTGAATATTATGTGCAAGGTTCTCGATTAGGGTAAGGTAGAACTTGTTGAAGTAATCCGTATCCTTTTTCGTAAGCTTATTCTGCAGATCCATCTCAATGAGTTTGCAGGTTATTCCATTGCTATAAGCAATCATATTAGACCCGATAGAATAATAAGGGTCAACGAATGCACCGGCTTCTCCGACACATGTCCAACGCTTCTCTGAAAAAACCTGATGCGAAGAATAGCTGTAATTCCTGATCGCCTTAAAATCCAGCACTTCATATTTTTCAAGATGAGGAGCCAATAAAGGTTCATTCTTTGCTATCCATTGCTTCGCTTTTTTCAAAGTGGCGTACTCTGCAAAAGGATGACATTCCTCGGTAGTCACAATACCTACGCTGGTACATTCCGGATTAATTGGAATAAGCCATACCCAGTATCCTTCTCCCATCAGGTGGTTTGTAGAAAGCCACCTTCTTTCCTTTACTTTTTCATGCCATTCAATGTTTTCCTTTGCTGCCAGTTCGGCAACGTCCAATACACCGTCGATACGGAACCAAACTGAGCTGTGAACTCTTTCGTTGGCTTTGCTAAGGTTAAGTTTCCTTTGAATAAGCTTGCGTCTGCCACTGGCATCTACAACCCACCTGCCGGAAATGGTGCGAACATCCTCTCCTACCTGAAAAGTCACTTCGTGCGGCTCTTCACCCTCTCCAAATACAATATCCTTTACAGTGGCCCCTTCGATCAGGTCAATACCTTCTTCACAAACAAGCATTCTGAGGTGCTCCTCAAATCTACCTCGGTTTAACTGTACTGATTTGGCAGGTAGGTATTCAGAAACACCGTATTCCGGGCGCTTATCTACTGTATCAGTAGAGCTTCCATAGAAGTATCGTAGCCCCAACTTCTCGTGGTGGAATTCATCGATATAACTTTCCAGTCCCATTACCTCATTGAAATAATAGGCTCCTACCTCGATACTGGACTCTCCAACCTTTAAAGTAGGACCAGGAAGAGGTCTCTCTAATTGCTCAAGTACCGCTATCGACAATTCATCATTTTGAGATCTTAGTTGTCTGGCCAAACACAATCCCGCGAGGCCTCCTCCGCAGATAATTACGTTATAGTTCATATGGTTAGTTTTATTAAATTTTTGTTCTTAATTATTTAGTCTATCATTTTAAATTTTGAAGAATACTCCTGTCTCCTGGCTTATCAGAATCCTTATTGATAAATCATAGAATACCCGTTTGCCACATTTACGCAATGACAATGAGGTGTAGTAAAATCCAAAAAAACCGGGATAACTTTTGCCGGATAGCGTTACGCTGTTAATGTCATTTTTTTAATCAGAAGAAGGTTGTGGCTGCAATTCCATCTTTTTCATCAGGTATTCCGAGAGCTGTGCTACAGTCGGGTAGTTATACAATTCGACTCCAGGAATGGATATACCTAATTCGGTATATATGCGTGCTCCAATGTCTATTGATTTCAGAGAGTCCCCTCCTATTTCAAAGAAATTGTCATCGAGATCAACACCATTGACCTGAAGTGTTTCATTCCAGATATTTGCCAATACCCTCTCTACCTCATTCATCTGTTTCAGCTCTTTTCCACTCTGGTTTTCACTTTTGGCTGCGTAGGCGGTTTCCAAAGCTACTGTATCCAGCTTGCCATTGTGGTTGAGCGGCATATTGTCCAGTGCTACAAAATGCGATGGCACCATGTAATCAGGCAATTCAGCATTCAAAAACTCTCTCAATTGTGCCTCCTCCGTATCATCTTTCAGACTGTAGAAGGCCACCAATATGGGCTGATCGTTTGCATCTGAAATGGCTATTACGGCAGCATCTTTAACCTCTGGCATGGTAAGCAGCTTAGCGGTAATTTCATCAGGCTCTATTCTGTACCCTCTGATCTTAACCTGATTATCGGCACGCCCCATAAATTCCACTTCTCCTTCATCTACAAATTTGCCCAAGTCTCCAGTTTTATATATCCTCTGATCAGGATGCCCTGGGTGACTGATAAATTTGCTGGCCGTAAGCGACTCTTTCCCAAAGTACCCTTGCGCCAGACCTTTTCCTCCCAGGTAGATCTCTCCCACTTCACTTCCCTCAACAGGCTCGAGTTTTTCATTGAGTATCCAAAGTGAAGTGCCATCAATAGGTTTACCTATAGTTACTTGTGAATCAGTTGCTGACAACCTTTTAGCTGTAGAGCATACCGAGTTTTCAGATGGCCCGTATTCATTGATCAACTCTATTTCAGGAAATTTCTCATAGTGCTTTTTCACCAGCTCCTTTGTTAAGCGCTCACCTGCTATAGTGATAAAGCGTAGTGAATCCTGGTCTTTATCCAGCCAGGGCAGAAGGCGTTGATAAAAAGTAGGTGTGATCAGGAAGTTTGATACGCCATATGTTTTTAACTGGTTATTAAAATATTCAGGGTCAGTCTTTAGCTGCTCATCTGGCAAAATCAGTTTTCCCCCTGATATAAGCGTAGTGAAGATATCGGCAACGCTACTGTCAAAAGAATACGAAGGGATCTGAAGTGTAACATCGGACTCACTGAAGTTATAATATTTCACTCTCCATTGCAAGGTATTAAGGATTGCCTCATGAGCAATGGCAACTCCCTTTCTCTGCCCTGTAGTGCCAGAAGTATAAATGATATACGCCAGATCATCCGGTTCATTAACAACCTTGAGGTTCTCAGGATGATCCTCTAAACTATCTAATTCAATGTCTACCAGACAAACACGACCTTCATAACCTCTGATTAAGTGAATAAACTGCGAGTCTACAAGCAAGATATCTGCTTGGGCATCCTTTAATATATAATCTACCAGACTCTTAGGGTATTTCGGGTCAATAGAAACATAGGCACCTCCGGCCTTCAAAATGGCCATCATGCCTACCAGCATACGCTCTGACTTTTCAGTGATCAGGGCTACGGTTTGATTCCTACCTAGTTCAAAATCATTTCTAAGGTAGTTGGCCAGTGCATTGGCTTTTCTGTTTATTTCTGAATAAGTAGATTCTTCCTTATTAGAAACAGCCGCTATACGTTCGGGGTTAACGTCAACACATGCTTCAAACAACCTATGAAGCAACAGGTCACCTCGGGTCAAAGTCATTTGCCCATTCTGACTATTATTATTCATTTTTATAACTTATTTAGAAGTTTAGATCAATTTCGAATTCACTTTCATCGAATTTTCCTGTATTTTCTCCGAAAGATATGTCAATAATTTTTAAATTTTCATTTATCAGCATTTGTTTTAGCAACGTTATGTATCTCTCTTTCATAGAGATAACTGATTCCTGATGAAAAATGGCGGCATCGTAATCGAAGCAAAGTAAAGTGCGTTCCGAAAACTTCCATGCCTGAAGGAGTAAATCCACATGTGCTACCCGGTAATTCGAATCCAGCCCTTGCGCATCCAGGCTTCCCTGCCCCTCTTCGGACGGCATTTGATTTCCCGGGTTTACCTGAAGAGAAAAACTTGCATCAAAAAGTGAAGACCCACTTTTAAACGGCTTTATTTGAAGGTCCTCAAGCAAAAGTTCAAATGGATATTCCTGATGATCAATAGCTTCAAGTGTGGTTGTATTTACTTTCTTCAACACATCCAACATTGACTCTTCATCATTCATTTTCAATCTCAGGGGTAGCATATTGATATAGCAACCTATTTGATCTTCCAAATCAATATGACTCCTTCCGGCAACAGGAGAACCTACTATAATATCATTCTTACCGGTATATCTGTATAACAGCACATAGTATGCGGTAAGCAAGGTTACAAAATGACTTACCTGATGTCTGTTCACAAAGTCATCCAGAGATTCCTGAAGCTCTTCATCAATAAACTCTCTTACCGAGTCTCCCTTACGCCCCGATTCGGCAGAACGGGGAATATCAATAGGTAAATTCAGTTCGGGGATATTCCCACCTTCCATCTTTCTATGCCAATATTCTTTTAGAGAATCCTTCCCCTCTTCTTCCAGTAGCTTATTCTGCCATTCTGCAAAATCTTTATATTGAATTCTCAATGGCTTTAATGGATCTGGCTCTCCTTTGCAAAAGGCATTATACAGAGTCAATAACTCCTTCAGAATAATTGCAATAGATTCACTATCGGAGATTATATGATGAGTAAGTGCATAGAAAAGATACCTTTCACCTTTGTTTAATTTAAAGAGCTTAGCCTTTAAAAGAGGTCCTTTCTCCAGGTCAATTGGCTGGCTAATTTCTTTAAATGCAATCTCTCTGGCTTTTTGCTCAGCCTCCTTTTCATCACTCAGGTCTACATGAACAATTTTGAAACCATACGCTTCGGGGGTGTGTACCTTTTGTTTCAGTACATTGTCTATAACCTCGAAGGTGGTACGTAAAATCTCATGACGCGCTATCAATGCATCTATGGCTTTCTCAAATGCTGGTACATCCAATGCTTCAAACAAATAGACACTGGGTACATTGTAGCCTACATAACCTCCCCCTGCGTGCTCTACCATCCAGAAACGCTTCTGTGAATAGGACGTGTCATAAAAGGCTTTAGACTCAGCAACCGGAATTCGTCTTGAGGTATTTCCTGCTATATTTTCTATCGATTTGGCCAACAGTGATATGGTCGGGTGTGAAAAGATAGAATTGATCTGAACCTCCGTACTTATCGTTGCATGTATCCTATGTAGCATCTTTATAGCTGTAATGGAGTGCCCTCCAAGCTCAAAGAAGTTATCGTGAATACCTATTTGCATCGACGGAAATAAAGTCTCCCATATAGACACCAGGGCTTTTTCAAGTTCGCTTTGAGGAGCAACATAGTCTTTGTGCTGTACTTCTAATTGCAACGGGTCAGGGAGCTCCGTTTCATCGAGTTTTCCATTAGCGGTTAACGGCAGCCTGTCAATGTTTACAAAATAGGATGGAATCATATACTCAGGCAGCTTTTGCTTGAGATATGTTTTTAAATCCTGTGTTTCAACGTGCTCGTCACAAATGATGTAACCAGTCAGGTAATCGCCGGTCTGCTCGTTTTTGCGGAATGTAACCACGGCCTGACTGATGTTGGGGTGGGTAACAATAACATTGATGATCTCATCAAGCTCGATCCTGAAACCTCTTAGTTTTACCTGATTATCATTCCTGCCTATGAAAATAATATTGCCGTCTTCCTGCCATTTTCCCAGATCGCCTGATTTATAGAGTTTCTCATTGCCAAAAGGGTTATTAATAAACTTTTCCTCTGTTAGTTCGGGCCGTTTGAAGTAACCCTGGCTAAGTCCATCACCTCCCAGATAGATCTCCCCAACAACCCCTACCGGAACTGGCTGCAGGCGCTCATCTAGTATGTAGACCGTGCTATTGGCAATTGGCCTGCCGATGATACTGGTGGCTGTTTGCTTTTCTTTTATCTGGTAGTAAGTTGAAAATGTAGTGTTTTCAGTAGGACCATATCCATTAATAATTTGCACCGATGGAAAGGTCTCCAGCACCTGATTAATGTGGTGGTGAGAAAGCTTCTCTCCTCCTACCACCAGATAATTAAGCTTTTCAAAAGTATCCACTGCCGTATTCACCAGATGGTTGAACCATGATGAGGTGAACCACATGTGTGTGATTTGTCTCTGATGAATATATTCTCTAAGCTTTTCAGTATTCATCAACTCATCCTGAGAGAGGAGATGAAGCTCTCCTCCATTCAACAGCATACCCCATATTTCGAAAGTGGTGGCATCAAAAGCTACTGCCCCGGTCATCAATAGCCTGGAACTATCATCCAGGGCCACGAAGTTGGTGTTTTTGACCAGTCTGATAACGTTGCGCTGGGTAACAATTACTCCTTTTGGCTGCCCCGTTGTACCTGAAGTATACATGATGTAAGCCGGATCAGTTGCTGACGAGTTTATCTGCAACCCCTCATTAGGACCTTCAAAAGTATCTTCCTGAATATCGATGCTTACCAGCGTACCCTCATAATCTTCCAGTTCAAAAATGAAATCTGATACGGTGATTAAAGCTTTCGAATCCAAATCATCCAAGAGCAGGTTGATACGATCTGTAGGAAGCAACGGGTCAACAGGGACGTATGCTGCACCAGATTTCAGTATTCCTAAAACTGAAACGATATACAGGTCTGATCGCTCTAGTAATGTTACTACTCGGTCACCTTTACCCACATTACATGTTTTTTGTAAGTGATACGCCAGCTTGTCAGCCCTTTCATTAAGCTCTTGATATGTGAGGGTGCTCTGCCCAAAAACCAATGCCGTTTTTTGGGGTGTCTTTTTAACCTGTTCTTCAAATAATGAAGCAATGGTTTCATCTCTGGGGTAATCTACGACAGTATCGTTAAAGCCTGAAAGTATGCTTTCCTCTTCTGGCTTTGTTAGCAAGGATATATCTCCGATAAGCCCCCCGACATCTGCCACCATGCCTTCCAGAATATGTACCAGATGCGATGTAAACCTGGTCACAAAACTTTTATCGAAACGGACAGCGTTATATCTTATTAACAAGTTAAACCCTTCCCCCTCTCTTCTAAACTCAACCAGCAAATCCATTTTCGACGTATGAGATGAAGCCGCATTGACACCAGGATAATATAATCCTACCTGAAAAAGCAACGATGTGTTGATCGCAGTAGTTTCTGTCAGATGCCTGAGTAAATCCTGAAAACCGAAGGCCTGATGTTGAAAAACCTCATTGATCTCCTCGTGGGTTTCTTTTAATAGCATTCTAACGCTATCGTTAAAGTTAGGAGCAAGCGTCAGGTATACCAAACCATCTGCTACCTCACCATCAGGTTGCTCTCCTTTAAAGGGTGGAGTTGCTAAATAAACCTGCTCTGTATTCGTAGTATATTTCCTGACCAATACCGCCAAGGCAGCAGAAATCAGCAGGTATATATTGATATCTTTCGATTTACTTACAGCTAACAGGTCTTTTCCCAACTGATCTGACAGCACGTAATCATACCGATTTTGCTCTTCGGCTTTCTCAACAGTATTGTCATTTTCAATGGAAGTCAGAGCATAGTCGGAAATTTGGTGCAATTTCTTTGACCAGTATTCCTTGTTAAGCTTATCTGTTATTTTCTTATCAGTCATATTACATTCTTCAGGTACTCAAAGTACACTGCATTAAAAATCGAACTCTTTGGATAGAAGGGCCTTCTTGTTTTCAGCTTCTTCGACAGTTTGAAAACTAAGTTGATCAATTTCCTTTTCGGGGTTATCCAGGATATCTTCCAGAAACCTGGAAAAGCGATCTCGCAAAATGATGATCGTTTCTTCCTGAAACAGATCGGTGTTGTACTTGATCACTCCCTTCAGATCATCACCGGCTAGTACAAGGTCAAATATCATATCAAAGGAGCAGGTTGTTATCTGTTGTTTATAGCCCTCGATATTCACATCATCCTCCTCTTTCTGCTCATCCGCCTGAGCTGAATCAGAGCTTAGTATCTGTACCATCACATCGAATAGCATTGATCTCGATGGGTCTTTCCTTACATTCAGGTCTTCCATGACCAAATCGAGCGGATACATCTGATGGCTTAGCGCCTCCACAGTAACCTTCCGTACACCGGCCAATAACTCTTCAAATGTGCTATTATCAACCGGTTGGTTGATACGGATAGGCAGTGTGTTGATGTACAGGCCTATCTGTCCTGCCAGATCCTTATGGTCGCGCCCCACCACGGGAGCCCCGATAATTACATCCTGCTGCCCGGACCAGCGATAAAGCAACCCATATATTACTGTAAGTAATGTATTGAACGTGGTAGAGTCATTTTTCCTATTGAGTTGCTTGAGTTTTTGGCCTATCTCTTTCGGAAAGGTTACATAAACCGCCGCCCCATTGGTGGTCTTAATGCCTGGCCTGGGGTTATCCAATGGCAATTGCAATTGAGGCAGGTCTCCACCTAGCAGGTCTCTCCAATATTGCTTATGTCTGTCACGATTTTCACCAAGCAGTTGCTGGCGTTGCCAGGCTGCATAGTCTTTATATTGTATGCGCAAAGGTTCCAGCGAAGTGGTTTCTCCTCGGCTGATAGCCATGTAAAAGGCCTGCATTTCATTGAAAAAGACGTTGGATGACCAGTAATCAGAAATGATATGATGCATCGTCAAAAAGAGTACTGAATTCTTTTCATCGAGCAATGCCAGCGAAGCTTTTAGCAGCGGCCCTTCCCCCAGATTAAAGGTCATCCCTGCCTCATCAGCAGAGAGCTTCTGGAGAACTTTCTCCTGATCTTCGACTTCTCTCAGATCTACAATATGAATTTTAAAATCAACATCATCCGGATCCTGTATGCGCTGCCTGGGTTCATCGCCTACACTCACAAATGTAGTTCTCAAAACCTCATGCCTCTGAATCATTTTAACAAACGCCTTTTCGAGTGTATCCAGATCAATATTTTCCAGTGTAAATGCTCTGGGGATAGTGTACGCCTTGTGCTCTTCCTCAAACTGATCTAAGATCCAAAGTCTGCGCTGACCATGAGAAAGCTCATAATACTCTTGCTTGCCCAGAGCAGGTATCTCCTCAAATTTCATTCGACCACGGCCTTGGACAATCTGAGCCAGTTCTCTGATTGTAGGCTGTTTGAATATATCTCCAATTTCGAGCTGGGCTTCAAGTTCCTGGTGAACCTCCATCAATACTTGCGTGGCTTTTAAAGAGTGTCCTCCCAATTCAAAAAAGTTGTCGTGAACACCAATCTTGCTTTGGTTGAGTACTTTCTGCCAGATATCTACCATCTTCTCTTCAATCTCACCCTGAGGGGCCTCGTATTTTCCGCTCACTCGATGCTCCATTTTTTCCGGATCAGGCAATGCGCGTCTGTCTATCTTGCCATTAACGGTTAAAGGAATTCGGTCCAGTGCAATGAAGTAGGTGGGTATCATATAATCAGGTATGTGCCGTTTCAAATACTCCTTTAATGCCACTTCATCTACAGGTTTCTGGCTTACCAGATAGGCCACAAGGTATCCATCCCCTACTTCCTTTTTTACATGTATTATGGATGCCTCCTGTATTTCAGGAAGTTGATTTAACGCATTGGCTATTTCGTTCAGTTCTATTCTGAACCCTCTTAGCTTTATCTGATTGTCATTTCGCCCAATAAATTCGATGCTTCCATCAGGCAGCCATTTCCCTCTGTCACCAGATTTATAAATGTAGCCGCTGCCCTGGAATGTGTTTGGGACAAAGCGCTCTTCGGTCAGTTGGGGTTTGTTGAGATAGCCCATAGCCACGCCATCTCCACCCAGACATATCTCCCCTTCAACACCTACCGGCACAGGTTTTCCATGCTTATTTAAGATGTAAGCCGTGCTATTGCTAATAGGCTTTCCGATAGGAAATGGCCGAGAAGAGACTTCATCAATTGCATAGTAAGTTGAAAAGGTCGTGTTCTCTGTAGGGCCATATACATGTCGAATCTTCAGGCTGTCGGAAAGCGTCCTTACTTTGTTAAAGTATTTTGGGGAAGACTTTTCTCCTCCTACTACCAGGTATTTTAACTGGCTAAAAATGTCAGGTTCAGTAGTAACCAGTTGGTTAAACCAGGAAGTGGTAAACCACATGTGGGTTATAGTCAGCTCATGGACTTTTGTTTTTAAAACCCTGGCATCCATGAGGTCATTTTTAGAAAGTATATGCAGAACAGCTCCGTTTAACAACGTTCCCCAGATTTCGTAGGTTGTGGCATCAAAGGCCACGGAACCTGTCATGATCATACTTGAACTTTCATCCAGTTCAACATAGTTGCTGTTAATGACCAGCCTCACTACATTGCGATGCGATACGGTTACTCCTTTGGGATTACCGGTTGTTCCCGAGGTGTACATCACATAGGCCATATGATCCGCATTAAGGTCATGGGCTACACCGTCGACATTTTCATCAAATGAATCTTCCTGAATATCAATACTCACTAATTCTCCATCGTATTCATCAAATTCGAAAATGTGCTCAGAAACAGTGATCACCGCTTTTGGCTTCAGATCCTGTAAGATGTATTTTATTCTCTCTTCCGGCGCATTAGGATCTATGGGTGCATAGGCCGCACCGGCTTTCAGGATACCCAGCAGGGAAACAATATAGTGGTCGGAGCGGTCAAGAAAGATGGCTACTTTATCTCCGGTACCCAGCCCGGCATTTTCTTTTAAATAATATGCAAGTTTATTGGCTCTGCGATTTAACTCTCCGTAGGTAACTTCCACTCCGTCATATGTGAGTGCCAGCTTATTTTCATTTACGGCTACTTGCTCTTCAAATAACGCTACTATTGACTTAGCATCCGGATAGGCCGTTTGGGTATTGTTGAATCCATTAAGAATCTGGTCTCTTTCCTCACCGGTAAGCAAGCTTAGATCTGCTGCACTGGTATCATAATCTGACAACCCCTGCTCTAGCAACCGAACAAAATGTAGAGCTAGTTGACTAATGAAAAAATCATCAAACTTACTTTTGTCATAGTTAATGATAATTGGCTCTTCAGCATCCAAATCGAGTGTGAACCTCAGTGAAACCTGGTCAAACTCAGTGGATTCGAACAAGCCACCCATCGTAAACCCAACCTGATACAGTCCCTCATAAGGAATCCCGTTTCTTTCAAAATGACTTTTAAGTTCCTGAAAGTCAAATTGCTGATAGTTAAGGGCCTGAACCACTTCTTTCCTCACCTTGATCAACACATCCTTTACAGAATCTTTATCCTCGATGTTTATCATGAAAAAGTTAAGCGCATCGTGACCCGATCCATGCTGTTCACTTTTGAATCGTGGTGAGGTTACAACGATCTCATTTCTTTCATAATACTTATTTAAGAGTATGCAGTAAAAACTCAACCAGGTAACAAACTCAGTAACCTCATTACCGCCTGCCAGATGCTTTACTTTCTCAATAATTTCTGGTGAGATCCCCTGCTTTGTTCTCACAAAATCCCCTCCTTCATTGCCTTCAATTGTTGCTTCTCCGAAAGGATATGCCTCTACCTTCAGGGCTTTCTCAATCCAATACTCTTTTATTAACCGTTCTTTAATTGTATTCATAATGCGTGCTCAATTAAAAGTTGAAATCATATGAAGCTGATTCCTCTTTTAGTGTTTTTTCTTCCTCCAGGGCCAGATCCAGATCCGCTATGGACTGGTCAGGCGTTGCCACGGCCTGCTCAACGAATTTTTTCATTCTTTCGGTCAGCAGTTGTATGCCAGATTCTTCGAAGAGATCAAGGGAATATTCTACATTCAGGTATAGTTGCTTTTCCGTCATTTTAAAGGTAAACCGCAAGTCAAGTTCACTTTTGTCAAAGTCAATAGGATAATCCATCACTTCAATACCCTCGAAGGTTTCTGTTATTTCATTTTCCGATTTGAAATTGAGAAACACGAGAGCTACATCGAAGACAGGTGCCCGACTGGTATCCCGTTTTACGCCTAAATCTTCGGCTATCTTTTCAAAAGGATACATCTGATGATCAAAAACTGACAATACATTGCCCCTAACCTTACCCAGCAAGGAGTTAAAGGTTTCATCATTGGCTATTTCAGTTCGTATAGGCAGCAGGTTCACATAGAAACCTATCTGATTTTCAAGGTCTTTATGATGACGACCTCCTGTAGATGTACCTACGACAAAGTCTGACTGTCTGGTACACCTGTTGAGGTACCCATTGAGCAGTGTCAGAAGGGTCATAAACATACTCGCCTGACGCTGAGCTGTCAGTTCCTGCAATTGCTCCACCAGACTGCTATCAAAAGCAGTATAGATATTACTGCCTCTATAGGTTTTCACTGCCGGTCTTGGGAAGTCTGTAGGAAGTTCCAATACCGGTACTCCATCTTTAAACTGCTCTTTCCAAAATGCCATATGACTGGCCAGGCTATCGCCCTGTAGCTGCTCATTTTGCCATGCTGCGAAATCCTTATACTGAATTCTAAGCTCCGGTAATCTGACCTCCTGACCTTTGAGTAAATGATTATAAGTGCTGATCAATTCTGTAGCAAGAATTCCCATTGACCAGCCATCAGATACAATGTGGTGCATGTTGTAGAAAAACAGGTGTTCGTCATCCTTCAGCTTTATCAGCTTGGTTACAAACAGTGGTGCTTTTGATAGGTTAAAGGGTTTGGAGGCTTCCACATTAACCTGTTCCCGCGCTTTTTCAAAACCGTCTGCATGCTGTGAGAAGTCCAATACCTCCACTCCAAATGGCAAGGCACCCTTTTCGCGGATTTTTTGTTTTGCCACTCCTTTAACCATCTCAAAAGAGGTTCTGAACACTTCGTGTCTGTCTACCAGGAACCTAAGCGCATTTTCAAACACTTCCAGATTCAGTGTTCCCTTTAAGATATAGGCATTAGGTATATTGAAATTATTCTTTCCTTCATGGGTTTGCTCTGCAAGCCACAACCGCCGCTGGTAATGCGAAAGGTCATAGTAATCTTGTTGTGGTACAGCCGCTATTTCCCTGAAACTGCTTTGCTGCTCCATGGTCAGTAGCGTTTCGGCCAGTTGCGCCACAGTGGGTTTACTAAATATATGGCTAAGTCCGATGGTAATTCCAAAGTGTTCATGGATGCGCTGTGCTACCTGGATGCCATTAAGTGAGTGCCCTCCGATGTTAAAGAAGTCATCGTAAATACCAATATCACTTCTTTCAAGTACTTCACTCCAGATACCTATCAACTTCTCTTCCACTGTATTTCTAGGAAGCTCAACAGCTTTTTCTCCAGTAAGCTTTTGCTGACAAATGCGTTCTACTTCGGTTTTATCAACTTTTCCATTAGCTGTTAATGGTAATTTCGATAACAAAATATACTCAGCAGGACACATATAGTCTGGCAGTTTTTTACCTGCGAGCACTCTAAGTTCATCTTTGATTAATTTCTGATCCAGGAACTGCGTGTGGCCTTGGAAAAACTGCTCATCAGGTATGGTTTCCTGACTGGCATCAACCTCAGGTTTTATACCATAGATGTTGTAGATATTCGTTTCCTTCAGGAATTCATCCTGATCCACAATGGTATCAAACCCTCGCTCCTTCAGCTGCTCTACCACTTTTGACTTCATGCCATTGTTATCATGTACTTCGATCACAATCTGCTTTATCTTTTGCCAGCAGTCCGCATCAATGCCTTCCAGCACATCCCACTCACTTTTCTCCACATCGATTTTGAGCAAGTCTATTTTCTCGATGTTATTCTCCTTCACCACATCAGCCAGCCTTCTTAGCTTACAGGTGGCCTTCTGGCTATAAACACGCTCTTTGAGAAGTTCTTCAATCTTATCCTCAGAAACCTCTTCTCCTCTTTGCTTGATTTGACTGATCACGTATTGTCTTACGTTTTCATGCTCTTCTGCCATGTTTCCATACCTGCCCGACATCACCGTATTGTTGGGATAGTAGTCAAACTCAACGGTCATCTCTTTATTAGAAAGCCCAATATTCAACGGTGTGATATTCGTTTTGTAGAGAGCCGCATTTTCTGCCAGACTCGCATAAACAGCAGGCAATGGTTCGAATGAAAACACTTTGGTATCCGGGAAATACAACGAGGAGAACAATGAAAACAAACCAATGTTGGCTCCCACATCAAATATGGTATCTCCGGGCTTTATTTGAATATTGTGTTTTAAATAAGTTCGATCTTCAAAAATCTCAAAGTAAATGAGGTCAGTCTCACTTTTATTCTGATGATGAACCAGCATACCATTGGGAAGCATTTCCAAATGCTTATCTCCGGTTTCTGCTGACAGCAATTGCTGCAAGGCTGGTGCTTTCTCCGCATCAGGAACAGCAATTGCTGTCAGGAACTCATTCCCTGAGCCTTGATGGGTCAGGTGAATGTGAACATCGTTGATAGCAGAATGCTGACAAAGTGTATTTGAGATCTCGCCAGGTTCTATCCTGTTTCCTCTAACCTTTATCTGGTCATCTTTACGCCCCAGGTAGAGTAATTCTCCACTTTCCAGCCACTGTCCTATGTCTCCGGTTCTATATATCGTATCATACTCAGTTATGAATGGATTGGCCATGAAAACCTTCTGGGTTAGCTCAGGTTGATTCACATAACCTTTAGACACACCGGCTCCTGCAATGCAAATTTCGCCGGTTATACCCATAGGCAGCATATTGCTTTGCTCGTCCAGCACATATAGATGCGTATTGGCAATGGGCTTTCCGATGGTAATAGGAGCTGCGTCATCTTCTATTAGTTTTATAGCACTACCAATTGTAGTCTCTGTAGGCCCATATTCATTATAGATCTTAATATCAGCGTTCAGGGCTCTTAATGTATTGATAGCAGCATGTGTAAGTGCTTCGCCACCTAGTATAACAGCATCTACATTAGTTTTCTCTATCCCCAAATGCGCCAATACTGCAACGTGTGACGGGGTCAGTTTTACTGCATTAACTGAGGAAGAGGCTGAAAATATTTCCCTTAAAACACTGTCTACCTGATTATTTTCATCAAACACTACCAGTTTATCGCCTCTGAGTAAAGTCGAGAATATGGACGTGAAAGTTAGATCAAAACCTACCGGGGTGAAAAACGGCATCACATGACCTTGTTGGTTTTGGAAGTAATACGCATTAGCCCATAGCAAATAGTTCGATAGGTTCCTGTATCGAACTTCAACGCCTTTGGGAGATCCGGTAGAGCCGGATGTAAAGATGATATAGGCTACGTCGTCTGCATTGCTCTGCTTTGGAAGCTTGCCTGCAACATCTGCTAATTGGTCAAGCTGAATATCAAGGGCAAAAACGTGGCCCTCAAAGTAGCTCACCTCTGAAAGTTGATCCATTTCTGTAAGCAACACCTTAGCATCGATCTCTTCCAGTATATATTGTTTTCTTTCGTCAGGGATTGCCGTATCTACAGGCACAAGGGTAGCTCCGGCCTTCCAGATAGCCAACATAGCCACCACCATGTGATGGTTCCTTGTTGACATTAATGCTACGTTTTGCCCTGCCTGTAAAGCGTAATTTTCGACGAGATATGAAGCCAACCTATCCGCCTGATCATTTAGCTCCTTATAGGTCAACGTATCCGTACCAAATTCGACGGCAATTAAGCTTTCGCATTCCTTGGCTTTTGATTCAAATAATTCTATAAAGGTCTTAAAATCAGTATGCTCAGGAACCTGATTAAATTCTTCTATCTGCTTCTTCTTATCATCTGCTGTTGCCAATTCAAGTGAATTGAGCTGCAGTTCCGGACTTTCACATACCTTGTCCAGCAACATTTGGAAGTGATCGGTCATGCGCTGTATCCGCTTCTTTGTGAAGAGGTCAGTATTGTATTCCACCACCATATGGAGATTTTCAGCATCTGGGTGGAAAATGATAGTCAGGTCATATTTGGTATATAAAAACGATCTGTCCATCGCAGCTATAGGAAGCTCGCCTCCTCCTTCATTACCCGTTTGAGATGCTTCCAGTGCAAGGTTTTGCAATGCGATGATCACATCAAACAACGGAGAGCGTGAGGCATTTCTTTCGAGATTCAAATCATCAATCAGCCTGTCGAAAGGATAAACCTGATGCTCGTAAGCTTCAAGGGTAGTTGCTTTCACCTTATCAAGCATAGCAATGAAGCTGTCATCTCCATTAAAGTGTGTTCTTAACGGCAATGTATCAAGATAGTAGCCAATCTGACCTTCCAGGTCTTTGTGCTTTCTGCCTGCCTCCACCGTACCAATGGTGATATCACTGATATTCGTGTATTTGTAAAGCAGGGTTTTTACCAGTGCCTCAAGGGTCATGAAAAGGCTGACCTGGTATTTATTACTCAATTGATTGATTCTGGACACTTTATCTTTATCAAATACCACCTGAACTCTGTCTCCATTGAAGGTCTTTACAGCCGGTCTGGAGAAATCAGTAGGCAGGTTAAGCACCGGGGCCTTTTCACTAAATCTGGTAAGCCAATACGCTCTATGGCTTTCAAGGTTTTCGCCTGACAGCTGATCGTTTTGCCACTCCGAGAAGTCTTTATATTGAACTTTTAGCGGTGAAAGCTGATGTCCGACGCCCTTAGCATAAGCATCGTAAACCATCAGAAGCTCTTTTAAGAAGACTTGCATAGACCACCCATCAGAAATGATGTGATGCATGGTCAATAGAATACCAAATTTACCATCGGCCAACTGGATGAGTGTAAACCTCAGCAAAGGTCCTTTTTCAAGATCAAAGGGTATGTTAGCCTCTTCTTCCGCCATTTTTCTGGCTTGTAATTCCGCATCGGGCTGATTCTTCAGGTCAACAAAGGTGATATTGAATTGGAAATCCTTGCTCGGGATTATTTTTTGTCGTGGCTCGTTATCCACTTCAACAAAAACTGTTCGCAGGCTTTCATGTCTTTCTATTAACGTACGGAATACTTTCTCCAATACTTCCTTGTCCAGAGCGGTCTCCAGGAAGTAGGCTCCTGCAATGTTATAAGCCGTTTTGGCTGTTTCGAACTGGTTGATCACCCACAATCTTTTCTGCGCATGTGATAAGGCATAAGTATCTCTTACCTGTGCAGCAGGAATATGCTGGAACTCCTCCTGAGCTGCGTTAAAGATCAGCGGTGCCAGTTCTTCAATGGTGGGGTTCGCAAATATATCGCCCAGATCGAGGCTTACATTACACTGGTTTTGGATGCTCCATATTACTTTGGTTGCTTTCAGGGAATGTCCTCCGATCTCAAAGAAGTTATCCTTGACACTGATACCTTTATTCCCTAGTATTTCCTCCCAAATGTTCAGCAGTATTCTCTCGGTTTCATTTCGTGGCAGGATTACTTTTTTACCGGGATTCAATTCGATCCCTTCCAGGTATGGCAGCGCTTTCCTGTTGGCCTTCCCGTTGGTGTTCAACGGGATTTTGTCAATGATCTTTATTGTGGCCGGCACCATGTAGGATGGTAAATTGGCGCTACAATATTGATTGATCTCTTTAAGCAGTGACTTGGGATTGGAAAAAGCGATCTTTGCTCTCTTCTTCACATTATCTTCTTCTGATGCTTCTTCGTTGGCCTTGCGGGCATACACATTATAAATATTGGAGTTGGCCAGGGCATCGTCCTGAAGGCTGTTAACCTTAAAACCTGCTTTTTCCAGGCGCTGGGTAATTTGCTCCAACCGGCCATCGATATTCTGTACCTCTACTACCAGTTGTTTAATGATATTCCAATGCTTATCCTCTATTCCATTCAGAATATCCAACTCGCTTCGTTCTGCATCTATTTTAAGCAGATCGATCTTGTCAACTTTGTTTTCTTCAATGAAGTCAGAAAGCCTTTTAAGATCGCAGGTCACCTCCTGGCTTTGCAAGGTCTGTTTCAACACGTCCTCCATTTGCTCAGCGGATAGCTGATCTACAGACTTTTGATTCTGTGAGGCCAAAAATTCCCCAACCATTTCCTTGTCACGACCCTGCTGACCATATCTACCGGAGATCACGGTGTTTTGAGGGTAGTAAGCAAAGGTTATTTGCTCCTGCTTATCAGAAAAACCAAAGTTGTATGCCTCAATATCAAAAGGATACAGGCTTGCATTGGCCTTAAGGCACTCATAGATCGGAGGTACCGGTTCAAAAGCATATACCTTGGCTGAACGGGCATGAAAACCTACATAAGAAGCAAACATACCTATGTTAGCCCCAATGTCAAATATTACGTCTCCATCATCGATAGTGATACCATGCTGGGCATAAATGTGGTGCTCATATATTTCATGGTAAGTATGGAGTGTCTCAGACTGATTTTTATGGAATAGCATCACTCCGTTAGGCAGATCAAAGAGCTGCTTCAAAAACTCCGGATTGTTGGTTTTGTAGTCCAACAGTTGCTTTACGGTATGGTTATCCTCTTCTAAAGTTATCGCTGCCTGCAGGCTGCTGTCTTCGCCGCCTTCCTGGTCAGATAAGTATACGCAGGCTTCTCTCACCGCCGGGTGGGCACCAATGGAGTTTTCTATCTCTCCCAGTTCTATTCTGTATCCTCTGAGCTTGACCTGATTGTCTATTCTTCCGAAAAATTCGATGGTACCATTTTCGAGCCAGCGTCCTTTGTCTCCCGTCTTGTAAAACCTTTCTCCAGGAAAGGCCGGGAGTTCAACAAAGCGCTCATGGGTAAGTGCTTCATTATTGAGATATCCGTTACAGACACCCGTTCCTCCTACTAACAGTTCTCCTATTACCCCCGGAGGAACAAATTCTCCATCCTGATTGCAAATGTACACTGTGGTTTCAGGGATGGCTTTACCTACAGGACTCCCTTTAGAGGGATTGTCAATATCTGTTGCAGTAAGCCTATGGTAAGTCACATGCACGGTGGTTTCGGTGATTCCATACATGTTGATCATGGCCACCTGCTCTAGCGGATAGGTCTTTACCCAATCTTTCAGACGTGCAGGCTCCAGACGGTCTCCTCCAAAAATGATGTAACGAAGGTCTGTTAGTTGGTCTTCAGTTCTCATATTTAAAATATGCTCTGAGAGGTATCGAAATGCCAGAGGTGTTTGATTGAGCACCGTAACTGCATTTTCCTTAATGTATCGCGCAAATTGGGAGATATCTTTTACCAGCGTTCTTGCTGGAACGAGCAGCTTGCCCCCATAGAGTAATGCTCCGAAAATTTCCCATACGGAAAAGTCGAAGTTATAGGCATGTGCCATCACCCAAACATCTTCCGATCCAAAGTCAAAAGGATGGCGATCGTTTTTCATTAACCGCACCACATTCTCATGCGTTATGATACACCCTTTAGGAGCACCGGTAGACCCTGAAGTGTAAATAATATAGGCTACACTTGCTGGTGTGGCAGGTGATTCGAATGCCTGGCTACCATACAGTTGTAATGCTCTCCTGTCGAATTGACTCTTACTGCGTGTATCTAAAACAGGTTGAGTAAAAGGCTTTTTGATTCCCAGTATAACATCATAGCGATAAAGCGTCAACTCATTTTGTATGGTTCCTGTTTTCTCTGATATCTTAACTGAATCAATGCCATTGATGTTGAAGGGTAGGTCCTGAAAGAATTGCTTCGAAAGAAAAAGCTCATTAGACCAGTCACTTTTAATTTTAAATGTCTTATCGGCATGCTCTTTTTTAAACTGGGTAAGGCTATCCAGAAATGCTTCTTTCAAATCCTGATCCTGCACATCACCTACAAAAATTATCCCCTGATCATTAAGTAGTGAAACTGCTTTACCCAGGACATCGAGTAGGTAATTGTGCCCGTTAAAACACTGAATTACACTATTGAGAATAACAATATCAAAATCTTTTTCGGCAATGGTATCCACCTCATGTGCCGGTAGTGTGCTAAGCTGAATGTTATCAAAGCCTCGTCGGCTTACTTCTTCTCGGGTTTTGGCTAATATACTGTCAGAAAGATCTGTACCGTAGTAAGACTTAACCAAAGGAGCAATCCTGAACATACTGATCCCTGAAGAACATCCGATCTCCAGTACGCGGGTATTCTCGTTCAAATAAGGCTCTAGCTTTTCAAAAATATTATCAGCGTACTCGTCCATTTCCTCACGGCTCAGGTCTTCTCCGGTATAGCTGGAAAACCAGGCTCCTCCTGATATATCATCATGGGCATTATCTCCTACATAATCCCATAAGTCCTTACGTCCCAATTCATTCGCGGCTTCCTTTTCTGCCAAATATTCGTCGCTATCAATGCAAAGCAGGTTATTAAGCTGTGAACACTCCCACTGCAACCTGTTCATGGTTCTGACATACTTTTTCTGAGAGATCAGCAATGGACTTTTCGTATCAGTCAAAAGAAATCTGATTCGCTCAAACGGATTCTCAGGATCTATGGGCAGATAGGCATTACCGGATTTCAATATTCCCAAAATGCTGATCACGGCCTCTATGGAGTTATCCAGAAGCAGGCCTATAATGGCATCACCTTTAATACCTCTTGATTGAATAAATGAAGCTATGGCATTGACCTGACCGGATAGTTCTCCATAGGTCAGAGACCTTGTCTCGTCTTCCAACGCCACCTTATCACGACAGGATACCACCTGCTCTTCAAACAGGTCTACAATTGTCTTGTCCTTTGAATAACCCGCTTTGGTTTGATTAAAGGAAATTTGCAGTTCCTTGTTTCCCTGCCCTGCATCCGTCAAACGGATATTTGATAACTTAACCATATATTATATTCATTTTTTAATTACACCAAAGTGATTGGTTTGGTGCTTAATTTCTGATATCTCAAAATCGTTCTCATATAGTTGCCTCATGGGCTCCATGTAATTCTTTTTCAGGTTGTTCCTCCAATACAGCCTGAGTGATTTGCTCAAAGTAGCTGAGGTATTTTTTAATAGTTTCCCTTTTAAATTGATCTGAATTGTATTCTAACTTGAGAGAGATCCCTTCTGCGCTATCGACAACAAAAAGTGTGAGATCAAACCTGGATACGTTAAAATCCTGCTGAACTCCCTTAAGCTTTTCTGAGATTTCCTCTGACTTATCTTCTTTACCCGGCTCTTCAGCAGAACCCGGAGTGTTGATATCCACAAAATTTTGAAAGCCATAAAACACATTAAAAATGGGTTGTTTATGATCCGCCCCTTTAGGACCTACCTTTTCAACCAGTAGGTCAAAGGGGTAATTTTGATGATCAAAGGCCTCAATCGAATTTTGAGTAACCTGCTGTAATAATTCCTCAAAACTGGCATCTTCTTCAATTTTGGTGAGGATTACCAACGGATTTACAAAGAACCCTATCAGACCTTCCAGGTCTACATGATTCCGGCTGGCCGATGCTGTACCTACCAATAATTCGTTTTGGCCGCTGATATTTTGCAACAGCACGTTGAGAATAGTAAATACGGTATTGGAAAGCGTCGTACTGTTTTTAAAGGCCAGTCTTTGAAGTCCTTCCCTTAGGTTTGCATTCAACACCAGGCTTTCAACTGCTCCATTAAAATTGTTGAGCTCTTCGGAGCCAAAATCATAAGGTAACTGGATCTTATCCGGTAAGTCTGAAAGCTTTGTCATCCAATATGCCTCATCATTCTTCAGGCTGATGTTGTTCTGCCAGTGCACATAATCTTTGTATTGAATCTTAAGCGGCTGTAGCGGGTTGGCCCTGCCGTTGGCAAATGCCATATATAGTGAAATAGCTTCCTCGAAAAATATCCTTAGCGACCACCCATCTGCGATGATATGATGCAGCGTATATAAAAGCATACTTCTCTCCTCTCCCAACTGCAATAAGCTAACACGGATCAGTGGCCCGTTGGTCAGGTCAAATGGCTTACGGGATTCTTCCTGTGCCAACACTGCTGCTTTTTCATCCGGGTTTTCTTCTCCTCTCAGATCGGTGTAAGCAACTGAGAATCCCAGCGATTCATAAGAATGGATCTTTTGTCTTGGCTCTCCATTTACTTCTATAAAGGTGGTTCTCAAAGTTTCATGGCGCTCAATAAGTGCCTTAAAAGTCCTGTCCAGGGCATCCTTATCTACCTCCTCTTCAAGCACATAAGCACCCGGCATATTATAAGCAAACTGATTGGTCTGTAACTTATTCAGTATCCAAAGGCGCCGCTGTGCATATGAAATCTCATAGCTATCAGCTTCGGCAACTGGCTCTATCTGCTGGTAGTTTGCGCGGCCAGCCTGTGCTATGCAGGCACTCACACTCTCTATGGTAGGGTTAAGGAATACATCGCTCAACCTGATGTCGGCATTCATCTCTTTTCTGATACGTGAAACGAATTGCGTGGCTTTGAGCGAGTGTCCTCCCAGTTCAAAGAAGTTATCATGGATACCCATGGATGTTTTCCCCAGGATATTTGTCCAGATCTCTAAAACTTTAGACTGTAGTGCATTCCTTGGAGGTACATAATCTTTTTGAGATGAACCGTTCACTCCTACAGGATCAGGAAGTGCCTTATGGTCAACTTTTCCGTTGCTGGTCAATGGCACCTCATCGAGCGGTATGAAGTAAGCGGGGATCATATACTCTGGCAGGTATCTGTTCAAATAGCTTCTCCACTCGCCCGGCTGCCATGTTTTAGTGGTAATGAAGTAAGCAACCATTTGTGCCTCCTGATCGCCATCTTTTTTCACTGTTACTATGGCTTGATCTACATCCGGATGTTGAAGCAATACATGTTCGATTTCCTTGAGTTCGATTCTGTGTCCACGGACTTTGACCTGGTTGTCTAACCTGCCCATGAAGCCTATATCGCCAGAGGGAAGCCACCTGGCCTGGTCGCCTGTACGGTAGAGCCTTTCATGATCTCCGTTCAGGGTTTTGACCGTGATGAATTTTTCGGCGGTCAGGTCCAGACGATTCATATATTCGTGTGCCAGTCCTGCTCCTGAAATGCATAGCTCACCTGGAATGTTAATACCTGTTGGTAATTGGTGTGCATCCAATATGTGGATTCCGGTATTCGCAATAGGTCTGCCAATGGTGAGCAAATCGTCGTTATGCTTTATATACTTGTACGTTGACCAAATGGTAGTTTCTGTTGGCCCATACATATTAAAGAGTGCTCCGCTCCTTTCCAGAAGCTTTTGCCCTAAATCAACAGACAAAGCCTCCCCTCCACATAATAGTTTCAGGGTTTTGCTCCCCTGCCATCCGGCGTCTACCTGGGCTTTCCACATCGTAGGTGTCGCCTGCATTATATCCGGGTTGTACTTTTCTATGGCCTCCTTAACCAGAATAGGGTCTTTAATCGTATCATCATCTGCCAGTATCACTGTAGCTCCGGTTACCAATGGCAGGAACAGTTCCAATACAGATATATCAAAGCAATAGGTGGTTGTTGCCAACATCCTGTCATCAGCAGTAATGTCTGTGATCTGCTTCATGCTAGTGAGGAAATTCACTACTGACCTGTGGTTGACAAGCACTCCCTTGGGTTTGCCGGTGGAGCCTGAAGTATATAAACAATAGATGGCCGAATCTGCTGTGCCCTTAGCTGGCAGGCTGGATGGGCAAGCATCTATCCCTTCCTCCACATCTTTCAGGTTAATCACCTCCATCATGGTATTTACTTGTAGTTCAGCGTTGGTGATCAGTGCTTTCATACCGCTGTCCTGGCAGATATAATCGATCCGCTCCAAGGGGTAATCCTTATCTACAGGCACATAGGCAGCGCCTGCTTTGAGAATACCAAGCAAAGTAATGAGCATATTTTCAGACCGATCGATCAACACCCCTACCAAATCGCCGGATTGTACGTCGGCGGTTTCTATGAGGTAGTTAGCTAACTTATTGGATCTTTCATGCAGGTTGAGATAGGTCAACTGCTGCTTTGATGTAATTAAGGCAGTTTTCTCACCGTTCAATAGCACCTGCTCTTCAAACAGGGCATGCAGGGGTTTGTCTTCAGGGTAAGTGGATTCGCTGAAGCTACTGAAGTCCCTAAGCTGTTCTTTTTCATGCTCAGGTATATAATCCAAATTATCCAAGGTAGCTTGTGGGCTATCCAAAACACTCAGGGCCAGTTGCCCTAAGTGATTGAGCATACGCTCTATGGTCTCTTTCTTAAACAGGTCAACATTATACTCCGCACTTATCGATACGCTTTCTCCATTATCTTTAAATACGAGTGATAAATCAAATTTACTAACGTTGAAAGTGGGTGCGTAATTAACCGTTTTTACACCATTCAAATCAAACTGTCCTGCGGGGCCAATGTCGATATTTTGCATGGTCACCATCACATCAAAAAGTGGAGACCTGCTCACATCTCTGACCAATTCCAGCTCTTCTATTAACCTGTCGAAAGGATAGATCTGGTATTTCTGTGCATTTAAAAGTTGCTTGTTAACCTCCTTAAGCAGCTGACCAAAGTCCTCATTGCCCCGGAACATAGACCTGACACCCAGTGTATTAAAGTAAAGTCCTACCTGGTTCTCAAGGTCCCGATGATTACG
Source organism: Fulvivirga marina (assembly GCF_016775155.1). Classification (GTDB taxonomy): domain Bacteria; phylum Bacteroidota; class Bacteroidia; order Cytophagales; family Cyclobacteriaceae; genus Fulvivirga; species Fulvivirga marina. The sequence continues at coordinate 491,382 of NZ_JAEUGD010000066.1, forward strand.
GCCTGTAGATGGTGTACCTACAATGATGTCTTCCTGACCGGTATATCGGTAGAAAAGTGCTTTGGTGAGCGAAAGTAAGGTAGCAAACAAACTGACCTGTTGCTCCTGACTGTATGTCTTCAGCTTTTTGGCGATGTCCTTATCCAACTCCAAACTGGTATGGTCCCCTTTGAAGGTTTGCACCCTTGGTCTCTGAAAATCAGTGGGTAAATCCAAAAGTGGTAATTCACCTTTGAACTGGTTGTGCCAGTACTGCTGGTAGACTTTAAGGCTTTCTCCTCTCAATTGTTGGTTTTGCCAGTGGGCGTAATCCTTATATTGGATATGAAGTGGTGCCAACGGACTTTCTGCTCCTTCAATACGGGCATTGTATAATTCTGTCATTTCCCTGATCAGGACGATCAGCGACCACCCATCGGAAATGATGTGGTGCATATTGAACACAAAAAGGTGCTTCCCTTCCTCCAGCTGAACCAGTTTGGCCCTTAATAGCGGCCCCTTCTCAAGATCAAATGGAGCTATCGCCTCTTCCTCAGCAATTTCACTAGCTTTCTCGTCACTTTGAGCTTCATGACTCAAGTCTATGAACTCTACATCAAAACCGCATTCGGAAAACTCATGCACCTGTTGCATCAGGTCTCCTTCTATCATGGTAAAAGTGGTTCTAAGGATCTCATGGCGCTGAACAACCTCGGCTAGTACCTGCTTAAATACTTCCAGGTTCAGCCCTTGAAATATCATGGCCGCCGGGCTATTATAGATGGAGCGCTGCTCTTCAAATTGGTTGAGTATCCACATGCGCTTCTGAGCGTGAGATACTTCATAATATGCCGCCGCAGGAACAGGCTCAATGGCACTTGCCTTTTGCTCTCCATTTATGGGGAGATAAGCCATTGATCTCGCCAGATCAAGTGTTTTGCGACTTAGGAAGTCTTCTTTGTAGGTGTCCTTCCACCTATCAGCAATGGTGCTATCGATGCCCTGATGTGTAGCAAATTTCACGTCACCGATCATCTTCGAATCTTCAGATATACCATCCAGCATTTTTGATTTTTTGCCGGCGTATATTTCAAGCATTTCTTTTTCGTAAGGTATTTCAAGAAAGTCACATACTGACATCAATGTTGACTCCGGCTCTCGTACCAGGTCTTCGTATTGGACCACAAACTTTCTCGAAGCAGGCACATTTTCCAGATGTGCCTGGATGTTCTGATAACTGACCAACCAGGTTAGCTCTGCTAATTCACGTAAAGTGAATGGGTGTTCATAACGGAATATCTGATCCATTTTGGTATTCTCAAAAGAGTTGATCATACCATAAGGGTGCCTTTGCAGTACGAGGTATTTTGGTGACTCGAAGTAAGTCTCCATCCGTGTTAAAGCCTCTGGGTCAATGGTATAGTTGGGTGATTTGTCCACCAGCATACGATCGCCTGAAAGCTTTTGTAAAAGGGCATAAAACTCCTTCACTGGCATTTTTTTACTTTCCAGATCACGCATGATATCTCTGGCAAGATCGGCATCGCATTCATTAAGCTCCATTAATGCCCTGATTGTACCTTCCAGGAAGAAACTATATGGCCCTTCAAGTTTGTCTTTCCTTTCCTCCAGGGTATTGAAGCTCATCAATTCCAGTTCCGGTGGAGCAAATAACATGGGATGGCCACTGAGCATAGCTCTGAACAATGTTGACCCTGACCGTGGTGGTGATAATATAAATACTGCCGGCTTGTTTTTAGGCTCATCAAGAGCAACAGGCTCAGGAGAAACTATCAGGTTTCTGAATTCTGCCTCTTTTTGATCATCAATGGATGAGCCTCCCTGGTTTTGATAATTCAATAAACTGGTGGCCAGTTCCTTGATAGAAGGTGATTCAAAAAGGAGTGTGATATGAATGATATCACCTGTTAACTCCTGTATTTTATTACAAATACGAATGGCCTTGATAGAGTCTCCTCCCAATTCAAAGAAATCGTCAAGAATGCCTACCTGATTGATGCCCAATACATCCTGCCATATCTTCACCAAAGAGGTTTCCATCGCAGTGGTCGGAGCCTGATAATTCTTCGACTCTACAAAGGAATGTGGCAAGGGAAGTGCCTTGGCATTGATTTTTCCGTTGGTAGATAAAGGAAACTTGTCCATACCAGTCAGGTATGAAGGCACCATATACTCGGGCAGGTTACTGGTCAAAAATCTTCTCAGTTCATCATTGTCCAGATCGCCATTGGCTATATAATAGCCGACGATATAGCGCTGCTGATCCTTATTTTCAGGTGCCATCACATGTGCATCTTTCACTGCCGGATGCTTCAGCATGGTCCTTTGTATCTCTCCCAGTTCTATGCGGTAACCTCGTATTTTTACCTGGTTATCTATACGACCAAAAAACTCCAATGTGCCGTTTTCAAGCCATCTGGCTGTATCACCGGTCCGGTACAGTCTTTCATTTGATATTGAAGGATTGATTATAAACCTCTCAGCAGTCAGCTTAACATTGTTAAAGTATCCGTTGCATACCCCTGTTCCTCCAACGAACATCTCCCCAACAACACCTGTAGGAAGCAGGTTACCATCCTTATCGCATACATATACTGTAGTTTCAGGAAGCGGAACACCGATAGGGCTACCTTTTGAAGGTGTAAGGATATCTTCCTCGGTCAGCTTGCCATAGGTCACATGCACCGTGGTTTCTGTAATACCGTACATGTTGATCAGTGCTACTTTATCCAGCGGATATGATGCTATCCATGGCTTGAAAGTGGCAGGCTCCAGGCGGTCGCCGCCAAAAATGACACACTTCAAATGCGACAGGTAGCTCTCCTCTTCATGTTTCAGAAGGTATTCGGAAAGATATTTAAAGGCCAATGGCGTCTGATTGAGCACTGTGACCTTGTTTTCCTTAATGAACCGTGCAAAGTGGGCCATGTCTTTACGCGTGGTATTCGTTGGCACCATCAGCTTACTTCCATTGAGCAAGGATCCGAAAATTTCCCATACTGAAAAATCGAAGTTATAGGCATGGGCCAGTACCCAAACATCAGCCGATGAAAAACTAAATGGGTGACGGTCATTTCTGATCAATCGTACCACATTTTCATGTGTGATCATACAACCCTTTGGCGTACCGGTTGACCCGGAAGTATAGATAATGTAAGCCAGGGTTTGGGGCTTGGCTGAAGACTTTACTACCGCATTTGCATGGTTTGCAATATCTCTAAGATCAAATTGCGATCTATCTGATTGCTCTGATCTCACTTCATCAGAAAGCTCTTCGCTGTCTATATATAATACGGCACCAAGTTCCTCACAATCTCCATCTTGCAGCTTGTTTACTGTTTCGAAATATTTCTTCTGGGTGATCAACAGTGGGGCATCGGTATCATTCAATAATAATTTGACTCTATCATAAGGGTTTTTAGAGTCAATAGGCAGGTAAGTACATCCAGCTCTCAATACTCCGAATATGCTGACTACGGCCTCTATGGAGTTATCTAAAAGCAATCCGATAATTGCCTTTTTCCCCACGTTTTGGGATTTTATAAACGATGCAATAGCACTGGCCTGCTGTGATAACTCCTGGTATGTCAACGAGCGCTCTTCATCCTGCACGGCCACATGGTCTGGCACCAGATTCACTTGTTCATCAAACAGGTCTATTAAGGTTTTATCCTGAGGGTAGCCTGCCTGGGTATTGTTGAACGACTTCTGTATTCTTTTGTTATCCTCTATTGAAGGTACGTCGGTTCCCTCCTCTTTTGCTGTCTGGTTATCAGACAATTGGTCTGACTCATGATTTAAAGCTATTAAAGCAGTATCAGGATTGTTAAGCACATGGTGAAACAGGCATAGCAAATGCTCTTTAAGTCGCAGCACTGTTTCCTCTTTGAAAAGGTTGGAGTTGTACCTTACATGTACTTGCAGGTGACCTTCGTTTCTTCTGATCAACCTCATCAGGAGGTCGAATTTACTTCCTATGTTAAAATCTATTTCGGAATCTGTTGCTGTGGTATCGTCGAGTGCTTCTGATGTATTTTCAGCCCCGACTGACAGGTTATTGATATCTGCAGTTACCACCACATCAAAAAGCGGGTTCCTGCTCATATCTCTTTTGAGATGCAGATCACTTACGATTTGATCATAAGGATAAACCTGATGGTCATAAGTTTCCAGCAGTTCTGCTTTAGTCTGAGATAAGTAGTCCTTAAAGCTCATATCAGGGTCTACTTCGCCTCTGATTGCTATCATATTGACAAAAAAGCCAATCAGATTATCCAGGTCACGGTGTACCCTTCCGCTAACCGGCGAACCAACGGTCATGTCTGTTTGCCCTGTATATTTATAGAGCAGCACCCTGACTACCGACAGGAAGCCCATAAACAGGGTAACCTGATGCTTGTTGCAAAGCGCCTCAAACCGGGATGCCATATCTTCTGTCAACTCAAAATCGATCAGCCCTCCATCGAAAGACTGGACTGATGGTCTTTCAAAGTCAGTAGGCAGCTCCAAAGGTGCCGGCAGGTGTTGCAATTTACCCAGCCAAAATTGCTTATGTTCTTCCAGTATGGCTCCGCTCAACTGCACCTTCTGCCAATGAGCATAGTCCCTGTATTGAATTGGCAATTCAGGCAATGGATTTTCTTTATCCTGAACAAAGGCTTCGTACAACGACAGTACTTCTTTTACCATTAGCCCCATGGACCATCCATCTGATACGATATGATGCACTGTGTAGATGAATGCACACTCATTGTCTGTCAACTGAAGAAGTTTGACTCTAAAGAGTGGACCTTTTTCAAGATTAAAAGGAGTCTGAGCCTCTTTCTGAGCTATTTGCTCCAATTGATCTGTTTCAATCGCCTGGTCTCTGAGGTCCTCATAGACCATTTTGAAAGGGAAGTCTTCCAGGTTATGGACTTTTTGCATCGGCTCATCGTCCACGGTTATGAAAGTTGTCCTCAGCACTTCATGCCGCTCTATAAGCGTAAGCAGAGCTTTGTTCAGGGCGTCTTTATCAATATTCTTGAGTATTGACATGCCGGGCATGTTGTACACGATCTGATCAGGGTTAATCCGGTCAAGTACCCATAGCCTTCTCTGTGCATAGGATGCCTCATAATATGGACGGTCTCCCAATCTCTCAATTTTAACTTGCTGTGCACGATCACCTCCGGCAATGATCTCGCTCAATCCTTTAATGGTTGGATTCAGGAACAGTTCCTTGATGCTTACCTTAACACCAAGCTCCTCTTCAACTTTTGCTGTTACCTGAGTGGCTTTAAGGCTGTGACCTCCTATTTCAAAGAAGTTATCATGTATGCCTACCTGAGGGATATCCAGTACCTTTTTCCAAATCTCTGCTACCGCTTTTTCAGTATCATTAGTAGGTAGGTCAACACCTTCTTTAAGGTAGTCTGTTACCTTGGGTAATAATTTGCGGTTGAGTTTACCATTATCTGTAAGGGGTAGTGCCTCCAATGGTATAAAATGCTGGGGAACCATGTAGCCTGGCAAAGACAATGAAAGCTCTGCCTTAATATCCTCTATAGTATGTTCCTCATGATGGACTACATAAGCTACCAGCCGCTTATGCTTAAACTCATCCTCCTCAACAATGATGGCTGATTCTTTTACTCCGGTTATTTTTCCAAGCTGATTTTCAATTTCCTTCAGTTCGATACGATAGCCCCTGACCTTCACCTGTTCGTCTACCCTGCCGATAAACTGAATATTTCCATCAGGTAATAGCCTCGCTCTGTCTCCTGTGCGATAAAGTTTTTCTCCCTTTTTGAAAGGGTGAGGTACAAATTTCTCAGCGGTAAGTTCAGGATCATTAAGATATCCTTTGGCGAGTCCGTCACCGGAAACGCACAACTCTCCTGGTATACCCGGTGGCAGTATCTGGTTGTAGTCAGTTTCTTTAACTATATAGCATTGAGAATTGGCTATAGGCTTACCTATAGGGATATTACTCAGGCTTTCATCAGTTCCATCGATGAGGAAGGTCGTAGAGAATGTGGTATTTTCTGTTGGCCCATAGCCATTAATCAGGGCAAGGTCAGGCCATGCTTTTCTCACTTTACTGATATGGGGGGCAGAAAGTGCTTCACCTCCGACCAGTAAGGTTTTTAATGGAGCAAAAACTTCAGTACCTCCATCCACAAGGTTATTGAATAAGGAAGCTGTTAGCCAGCAGGTGTTTACATTATATTTTTTTAGATATACGCCAAATTCTACATGCGTTAATAAGGCTTCTTTATCGATGAGGTGAAGAGAGGCACCATTCAACAGTGCACCCCATATTTCGAAAGTAGATGCATCAAATGACAACGGTGCCGTTTGTGCTATTCTGTTCTCGGGAGTGATGTTGATGTAGTTGGTATTTCTAACCAGCCTGTTAATGCTTTTGTGCCTGATCAGTACACCCTTGGGTACACCTGTTGTGCCCGAAGTATAGGTGATATAAGCAGTATTATCTGCACTTTGATCTCTTTTAACGGCACCTTTGCTCAATGCTGAAAAGTGCTTTTGCGAATACTGTCGCTTATTGCGAACAGGCAGTGACCTGCCTTCAGAGCTGGCAGTCCTATCGATATGCAGCATGGTATCAAACCTAAACTGCGTTAATTCGCTTTCCACGGTGGCGATCTTTTCAGAGTGCTCCACGCGATCGATCGCAGCAAAATCGTGCTGAAGGTCGTTGAAGAAATTTCTGGAGATAAAAAGCTCATTAGACCAATCCAGTTTAGTGGTATACTTGCCCGGATTTTGTGCTTTGAAGTCTTTCAGGGATTGGATAAGCTCATCTTTACTATCCTGATCCATAATGTCTCCAATAAAAATAAGCCCTTTATCACTCACCAACTCCATAGCGCTTTCAAGCACTTTGTAGAGGTAGTTGTGTCCGTTAAAACACTGGATCACACTGTTGATGATGATGACATCAAAATCTCTCTCTTTTAGTGAGCTGATTTCATCAGCAGACATAGTTTGCAGAAAGATGTTGTCCAGTCCGCGCTTTTCGCTTTCTGCTTTGGTTTTCTTTAATATTTCTTCGGAGTGATCTACACCGTAATAGCTTTTCACTAATGGCGCCAGACGAAACATACTGATCCCTGAGGAGCAGCCTATTTCCAGCACTTTATGTTCTTTCTTCAGCAGTGGTTTGAGTTTATGCAGTATATTATCTCCATACTCATCCATCACTTTTCTACTGAGATCTTCGCCTGTATAGCTGTTTACCCAGCCTCCACCTTGAATGTCATCCGCAGCTTTTTGCCCTATGTAATCCCAGAGTTCTGCTTTGCCCAGTTCATTGACTTCATCGTCTTCTTTTAACAAGTCATCCGTATCCAGACAGAGGTACGACTCTAATGATGGACACTCCCACTGAAGTTTGTTGAGCAGTTTGAGGTATTTCTTCTCTGAAATAACCCACTTCGCCCCGGTATCTTCTATGATATACTTAAGCCTTTGAAAGGGAAAGTCCGGATGAAAAGACACATAGGTGCCTCCTGCTTTGAGGATACCCAGCAAGGCTACCAACATATGATCGGAAGGCTGAAGCAAAACGGCAACAGGCTCTTCAATAGCAATATTATGAGCTACAAGGAAATTAGCGACCTGATTTGAACGCTCATCAAGCTCCTTGTAGGTAAATGAGAAGTCACCGTATTGAAAGGCTGTTTTATCGGCATATGTCCCGGCAATCTCTTCAAATAGCTGGCTTACCGTCTTATCATCAGGATAATCGGTAGCCGTTTGGTTTAATGCTTCAAATGCGGCAGGTAGTTTAGCCGCGCCTTTTTCGACAAGCTTAAAGCTAGAAATTTTCATAATTAAATATTCTCAGTAACCTGACTTGCGTGTTGTAAAAATCCTTTGAAATAGCCCATCCACTCTTCTATGGTAGCAGCTTTAAACAGGGATGAGTTGTACTCAAATGCCAACTGCAACCCATTCTCATATTCGTAGACAAAAAGCGTCAGGTCAAACTTGGAAGTTTCAAAGTCCTGCTCTAGTCCCTTGGCCTTGATAGTCTGATCGGATTTTTCTGTTTCTTCAAAGTCTATAAAGAGGTCTGTAAAGTTTTGAAAACCGTATAGTACGTTAAAAAGTGGCTGTACATTACCTGCTCTCTCCGGGTTTAGCTTCTCCACGATGAGATCAAACGGGTAGTTTTGATGGTCAAATGCAGAGGTCATACTTTCCGAACTTTTCTTCAGTATATCTTCAAAGGCTGCGTCTTCTTCCATCTGGTTACGAATGGCCAATATGTTTACAAAGAAGCCTGCCAGGTTTTCAAGATCCGGGTGGTTTCTATTGGCTATGGCCACTCCCACTACCAGGTCCTGCTGACCCGAAATATTGTACAGCAATATATTGAAGATGGTAAAGACGACGGTTGAAAGTGAAGTATTATGTTCCAGGGCCAGTTCTTTAAGTTGAGTGGTCAACTCAAGGTCCAGGAAGGTTATTACATTCTTACCATCAAATGTGTTTTCATTCGTTTTTTCGAAGTCATAGGGTAATGCGATACAGCCATTTACACCTGCCAGCTTGTTGAGCCAGTATTGCTCTTCTTTCTCATTGATGATGTTGTTTTGCCAATAGACAAAGTCTTTATACTGAATTCGCAATTCCGGCAGTGGATTGGGCTTACCATTTTTGTAAGCTTCATATACTTTATCAAGCTCACCGGTTAGCACCTGCATAGACCAACCATCGCATATGATGTGGTGCATCGTAAATGCAAACAGCCACTTATCATCTGTAAGTTTTATCAGCATGGCACGCATCAAGGGACCTTTGGCCAGGTCAAAGACCTGCTCTCCTTGCTCATGGGCTAATTTTGCAGCCTTCTCTTCCCCTTCGGCCTCCTGGCTTAGGTCAATATGGCTAAGTTTAAAATCAAGATCTTTCAACTCATGGATCTTTTGATAAGGCACTCCTCCCTGGTTGATAAAGGTGGTTCTCAAGGCTTCATGTCTCTCTACAATAGTATTGAGTGCTCTTTCAAATATTTCCGGGTCGATTCCCTCCAGGTAAAATGCGCTGCTGGAGTTGTATGACTTTTGCTGTTCCTCAAATTCATTAAGAATCCAAAGTCTCTTCTGAGCGTGAGAAATGACATAGTGTTCCTGTGGTTCTACCGGCTCGATGCGCTGATACCCTTCTCTTCCCTGTTGGGAAATTTTATCGGCTATCTCCCTGATCGTTGGGCTGGCGAATACTTCAGACAATTCTATCTTGATTTTCATTTCCCGGTAAATCTTGGAAACCAGCTGGGTGGCTTTCAAAGAGTGACCGCCAATCTTAAAGAAGTTATCGTCAATACCCACCAGGTTTCTACCCAATATACCTGACCATATTTCTACCAGTTTTTCTTCAGTCTCATTTCTCGGAGCTATATAATTCTCAGTGACTTTATGCTTTAACTCCTCTGGCATAGGCAATGCTTTACGATCCACTTTGCCATTGGCGGTAAGAGGAAGTTTTTCAAGCCTTACGAAGTAATCAGGAACCATATATTTTGGCAGATCAATAGTGATCAGATCCTGAAATTCCTCATCGGTAATATTTTCCAGCAGTTGTACGTAGGCGCATAGTTGTTTGCCCACACCCTCTGGTTCGAGCACTGATACTACCGCTGCTGTTACTTGAGGAATGCTGAGGATCGTCTTTTCAATTTCTTCCAGTTCTATACGATACCCTCTGATTTTTACCTGGTTATCTACACGGCCTACAAATTCAATATTACCATCTTCTCGTAGCCTGGCCAGGTCTCCTGTTTTGTATAACAGGCTATCTTCTTTTACCGGATGGCTCACAAATTTTTCAGCAGTCAATTCCGGGGCATTCAGATAGCCATGCGCCACTCCGTCACCTGCTACACCCAGTTCGCCGACTATACCTACTGGCAGAGGCTCTGAATTTTCGTTGATGATGTAAGCCTCAGAGTTCGACATGGGCTTGCCAATAGGCATAATACCTTCATCTCCTGTAGCCTGATAAGTGGTAGAAATTACGGAGTTTTCAGTAGGTCCGTAAGCATTAATAATCTGAAGCTCGGGACAAACTGCCATAACCTTTCTAACCTGTACAGCATTGAGTGCTTCACCTCCTATGATCAAAGTCTTAAGAGTCTTAAACATAGCGGGGTTCAAATTAGCAAACTCATGAAAGACAGGTGTAATCAACACCATCATGCTAATGTTATGTTTTAACAAATACTGTTGGAAATGGTCAATATCCAGCAGCTTGTCTTTATCAGTTATAGACAGGGTCGCTCCATTGAGCAGTGCTCCAAATATTTCCAGCGTTGATGGGTCAAATGATATGTTAACATTCTGTGCCCAGCAATCTTCAGACTGCACTGACATGTAATCGGTATCTTTTACCAGTCTGACTATACCGCGATGTGGAATGGTCACTCCCTTAGGGTTACCGGTTGAACCTGAGGTGTAGATGATATTGGATATCTGTGTTGGGTCGAGATCTGTCTGTAGCGGTGCTTCACTGCAAGATCTTAAAGCAGTAGCATCGTACTGGAATTTCTCTCTCTCAAAAGCTGGCTTATCGGTTTTGCCTTTGTTGATGTGCAATACGCTGTCGTAGTGAAATGCTGTCATTTCATTATCTACAGAAGCTATTTTGTCGGAATGGTCGATACGACTGATCTCCTCAAAATCAGCCTGGAGATCATTCAGAAAACCTCTGGCAACAAACAGTTCATTCGAAAAGTCAATTTTTGTTTTAAAATTCCTGGTCTCCTTTTTATAGGCTTTCATGGCTTCTACCAATGATTCCTTTTTGTCATGATCATACAGGTCTCCCAGGAAAATGATACCTTCTTCACTCATCATGGAGATGAGGTCTTTGATGATTTTTCTCAGGTAATTGTAGCCACTAAAACACTGAACTACACTATTGATGATTATAATATCGAAATCGCGCACATCGATATCAAGCACATTCTCAGCTTCAAGGCAGAATAGTTTGATATTTTCAATTCCCTTGGTATCACATACTTGCTTGTTGGAATCAATGATGGCCTGAGACAGGTCTGTACCGTAATATTCAGCCACATGGAGGGCCACTCGAAACATGGTGATACCAGAAGCACAGCCTATTTCCAATACTTTTTTGGTCTTGTCCAGGTATGGTAGCAGCTTTTGCAGGGCATTCTCTCCATATTCATCCATTTCCTCACGGGTAAACTTTTCGCCCTTGTAGCTATCTACCCAGCCACCGCCTGAGATATCATCATCTGCCGAATTTCCAATGTACTCCCAAAGCTCTTTGTCCATTAATGCCCCTCTTGATTCGTTTTCGTTATGGACATCCTCGCTATCCAGGCAGATAAATGTTTTCAGGTCTTTGCATTCCCATTGCAACTGGTTCAACTCGCGGATGAAGGCTGACTCTGACATCAACAGTTTTGATCCGGTATCACGCAACATATACTGCATACGTTCCTGTGGATACTCTGTATTGATGGGCAGGTAGTTAGCCCCCGCCTTCAATATACCCAGTATGGCAGCTATCAGGTTAACAGAGGGGTGCATTAAAATGGCTACGGTATCTCCTGCCTGAATTTCCTGCTGCTGTACAAAGTGCCCCATGCGGTTTGATAACTTATCCAGTTGTTCATAAGTCAATGACTGGTTGTTATGCACCAACGCTATTTTCTCAGGATTGGCAGAAACGTTTTCCTCAAATAACTGCGCTATGTTTTTATCCCGGGGATATGCAGTCTGATTTTGATTGTAATTAAGGTAAAACGCTTTAAGGTCGCTGTCGGATAAGGAGAAGTTAATCTCGTTTATTCTTATTTCCTCTTTTAAGATCACTTGTTCAGCCACTGATATCACCTGATCGATCAGGGTTTTGACAAAGTGTGGCGCATAGGCGTTGGCATTAAATTCGACCTGAACACCCAACCGACTCACGGGGAGTATCTTAATGGTTAAATCATAATTGGTCTGTTCAAATGTACTTGTGCCCTGAACCTCTAAAAGGTCATCTTGCCCCTCTTCTGCCTGACCAGATCCAAGGTCTATCTCAGCGGCCTGTGCAAAGTTTTGAAACCCATACATGTGATCCATCAGGTTTCCTTTGAGTGGGGTCAGTTCCTGGATATCAGCTATAGGGTGGTGTGCATGCCTTTGGCTTTCGCCCATATCGCTGTGCAGCTTTTGAGCCAGTTCATGGAAAGGTGATGTAGCATCAAATTTCACCCTTACCGGGTTGGCATTTATAAATAAGCCGATCATTTGCTCTATGCCTTCAATTTCCGGAGGACGGCTCGAAACTACGGTACCAAATACCACATCATTCTGACCGGTATATTTTGACAGTACTATTCCCCAGATGCCCCGGAAAACAGCATTGAGCGTTACCTGATATTTTTCAGCAAACAGTTGAAGCTTTTTATAGCTCTTATCCTCAAAATATCCGTATAGTTCCTGTCTATCATATGATTTCCCTTCCGATGTGACGGACCTGGGTATACTTGCCAGCTGATCATAGCCCTGTATGTAGCCTTTCCAGTATTCTCTGGAGCCATTTCTATCCTGTTTTTCAAGCCATTCGATATATCTTCTATAAGGAGTTACGGAAGGCAATCTGTGCGGCCTGTTTTCCAGCTTGCTTTTATAAAGCTCAAAAAACTCCTGGATGAGTATGCCCATGCACCAGCCATCTACAATGATATGATGATGGCTCCAGATCAATTCATATTCTTCATCATCCAGTTGCAATATGGCAACCCTCATCAAGAGGTCCTTTTCCAGATTAAATGAGTTCTCCTTATCTCGTTTTTTATATTCTTCAACATGGGTGAGCTTCTCTTCAGATGTTGCTTTTCCACGCAGGTCTTCAAAATGAAAATCTGCTGTCACCTCTTTTAGGACTACCTGCAACATTACATCCGCCTTATCATTAAAGAACTGGGTACGAAGCACGTCGTGCCGGTCAAACAATTGCTGAACACTCTCTTCTACCAGTTTTATATCCAGCGCCCCTTTAAAACGGTAGGAAAGCTGTTCAAAATAGGATTTGGAATCCTGATTTTGTAAATAATGATAAAACATCCCTTCCTGCAACGGTGACAGTGTGTAGATATCCTGAATATTTTCGTAATTCTGCATAAAATACTATAGTGTATGCTATTAGATTAGTTAAAGAAGTTTTCCAGTTGTTCCATGGAAATGTTTTTATACCCCAGATCACTAGGGGTTATATCTGTTGATTTTTTCTCTGTACAGAGAGCAATAATTTCTGTCAGTGCCTCCTGATAGTGCTTCATGAACAGGTTCATCGTTTCTGGCTTAAACTGTCTGGCTCCATAAATCACCGCCATGTCAAGCTCACCATCAGTAATAGCGCCTGTAACTTCCAAGACATAGTCCCTTTCATTTTCGGGGCTTTGCGTGGCTCCATAAGATTCAGAGGCAATACCAAAAGACCAGTTGTCTACTGCGGCATCCATCTGCCCCAAATAGTTAAAGCTCATTTGCGGCTTGATATCCCATTGATTTTCGGGAGCCTCCTCCGGAGCAAGATACCTGGCCAGGCCATACCCCAGTCCTTTATTGGGAATGTGGCGCATTTGCTCTTTTATATTTTTAATATAGCGAGACAGGTCGTTTGCATCATTTACCTCAAGCACAACCGGGTAAATGTTGGTAAACCATCCGATGGTTCTATTAATATTGATATCGGAAAACAACTCTTCCCTCCCGTGGCTTTCCATAGCTACGGCAACCTGAGAAAGTCCAAAATGCCTGTAAACAGCCAGGGAAAGTGCTGCCAACAAGATGTCGTTGATCTCGGTATTAAACGCCTTTCCTACCTTGGTTGTCAGGTTTTCAGTTTCTTCTTTGCTGAGTCTGAAATTTTCACGCTGCTCATCTTTGTTCATATTGGTCTCATCAGAGAAGTCCAGGGTGATATGGGATAGCGGTTTTGAGGCCAGTGTTTTCCAGTAATTTCTCTCTTCGGGTAAAAGACCGTTTTTTGCATGGTCTGCCATCCTTTCGCACCACTTCTTAAATGAGTCATCCTTTGGTGGTAGCATCAGTTTTGAACCTTCCTGGTGTTGTCTGTACAGCAATTCGAGGTCTCCCAGCAGGATAAACCACGATACAACATCCATGACCAGATGATGAATGGCCATCAACAGCCTGTCTCCATCTGGCATATGAAACAAACCCAGCTTGAGCAAAGGACCCTTTGCCAGATCAATGCTTGCCTGCAGCTCTTCAGCAATAGCGGTCAACTCACTTTGTGGCGACTGACTGTTCTGCAAATCGTGCTCTTCTATATGCAATGGGTAACTCAAAGCATGATTATACTGTACAATCTTATTATTCCTGGTTTTAAAGCTCATTCGCAAAGCATCATGGTGCGCTATAAGCTTCTTAAAAATGGTGCTGATCACCTGCTTATCCATGCGCTGCTCAGAGGTGATCATCAATGCCTGGTTGTAATGGTTCGAGTGTTTTTTAGCTTTCTCAAAAAACTGCGTTTGTACTGGAGAAAGTGGTACTCTGCCCTTTACCGTAGACTGATCGGCAAAGCCTTCCTTGACGCTAACAACGCGCGATAACTCTCTGATGGTAGGAAACTGAAAGATATCCTGTGTACTTATTTTGTATTTCAGTTCATGCAGCTTGGCTACCACCTGAATAGATTTAATCGAATCCCCACCTATGGAGAAGAAGTTTTCGTCGATGGTGATCTTTTTCCTTCCTAAAACTGATTTCCATACAGCGGCCAGGCATTCCTGAAGCTCGTTTTCATAAACCTCGCTTTGAGGTTCTTCTATGCTTTCCGCAGGGGCAGGTAATTTCCTGGTATCCAACTTTCCGTTGGGGGTAAATGGAAACGACTCCATAGGAATGAAATAGGCAGGAACCATATAGGCTGGCACCTTATTTCTTAAAAAGTCTATAAAATCTATCTCCTGCTCAGATTTTGGTATATAATAGGCTGCCAGGTACTTCTCTCCCTGCGTGTCTTCTTTGACTACCACCAGAGCTTCTTTCACACCATCGTGACTCAAAAGCACATTGGAGATCTCTCCCAACTCTATCCGGAATCCTTTTATCTTTACCTGATCATCTTCTCTTCCTGCCAGTTGAATATTTCCATCCGGTAGCCATTTTGCAATATCCCCGGTTCTGTAAAGCTTCTCATAGCCTGGTTCTGCAAATGGATTGTCAATAAATTTCTCCCTGGTCAGGTCGGGTCTGTTCAAGTATCCTCTGGCTACTCCTACTCCTGATATGTAAAGCCCTCCGTTTACACCTACGGGCAATGGCTTTTTGTTTTCATCAAGAATATAAAGCCTGATGTTAGCAATGGGTTTACCGATGGGAACGATGCTGTCTGTACTTACCGTATCGTATGCACTCACATCCACTGATGCTTCTGTAGGCCCATACAGGTTGTGAAGTGGAATATCAAATATCTTGTAGAATTTGGCGACCATTTCAGGCAGCAATGCTTCTCCACTGGCAATGACTCTTTTAAGGGAGCTGAGTTTCACTTCATCTGATCCTCCGATTGACTCCAGCCAGATCTTCAGCATAGTGGGCACAAAGTGCAAAGTGGTGATTTTGTGCTTATGAATGAGGTCTGCAATTTGCTCCGGGTCGTAGATAGTTTCTCTTTTACACAACACTAATCGCGCTCCATAGCAAAGTGTCATGAAGATCTCCCATACGGAAACATCAAATACATATGGTGTTTTCTGGAAGATTACATCGTTAGTATTGAAGCCACAGTACTTCCACATCCAATCGATTCTATTGACTACACCGGCATGCTCAATCAAGGTACCCTTTGGCCGTCCTGTAGAACCTGAAGTGTAGATGGCATAAGCCAGCCTGTTTGGGGCACAGGTGAGATTCGGGTTCTCCGTGTTAGCACCGGAAATCGCTGCATGGTCTTCAGCAAAACTGATTACATTAGAAAGTGTCAGTTGTTTGTCTGCCAGCACTTTCCTTTCATCTACCACTATAGCTTTTGCCTGAGTATCCTGGATAATGAATTCTAAGCGCTCTGCAGGGTATTCCGGATCAATAGGTACATAAACGGCTCCCGCTTTCAAAATACCCAACAGGGCAATCATCATGTTCTCTGATCGCTCCAGTACTACGGCCACCAGGTCCTCTTCTTCTACCTGGAAGCGCTCCAGGAGATGGTGGGCAAATTGATTTGCCGCTGAGTTTAATTCACTATAGGTTAACTGTTTGTCTTCAAAAATCACCGCTATATCGTTCGGAGATTTATCTACCTGGTTTTCAAAGATCTGATGTAGAGTAAGCCTTTCCGGGTATGGTTGACTGGTAGTATTAAACCCTTTCAAAACAAGCTCCTCCTCTGAAGAATTCATGAAAGGAATATCTTCCAGGGCCAATGACGAATCTTCCACCACTGCAGTAAGCAGGTTAGTGTAGTGGTTAACCATTCTTTCTATGGTAGTGGACTTAAAGAGATCGGTATTATACTCTACTTCAATCACTAATCCCTCATGGCTCTCTCTGAAATTAAACGACAGGTCAAATTTTGTATATTTAAAATCGACGTCATAGTTCTCCATCAACAGCACATCGTCATATTCTTCATGGCTCAATATGCCTTTTTCGTTCTGTAGCTGTACCATGACATCAAACAAAGTCGAATGGCTCAGATCCTTGTCCAATTCCAGCTGATCTACTAATTCATCGAATGGGTAAATTTGATGCTTAAAAGCATTTCTTGTAATCGACTGGACTCCATCCAGCAAATCATTAAATGACGTGTTCTTATCAAAATCAAGCCTTAAGGCGAGGGTGTTTACAAAGCATCCCAGCTGATTCTCCAGCTCCAGGTGATTTCTTCCTGCAACGGGCGTACCAATGATAATATCCTGCTGACCTGAATAATACTTAAGTAAACCATATACTGAGGAAAGTAACAGTGTAAATAATGTAGTATTATGGGCCTGACTCAGTTCTTTGAGTTTATCGCTGAAAGGCGCTGCAATTACCTCCGTAAAAAGCTTTCCTTCAAAGGTTTTGATTGGCGGCCTCAGGTAGTCGGTAGGCAAATCGAGTACCGGTATAGGTTGTTTAAACACATCGAGCCAGTAGTTTTTTGCTTCAAATTCCTGGCTGCTCAGTTGCTTCCTTTGCCAGTCTGCATAATCTTTATACTGGATTCGAAGCGGTGGCAAGTCCGGTGTCATCTGGTTAAGCATAGCCTGATAAACCTGAGCTATTTCATTTACCAACACTTGCATGGACCACCCGTCGGAGATGATGTGGTGGATGACAAAAAACAGGCAACAACGCTCTGGCGAAAGGCCAACCAATTTTGCTCTGAAAACAGGCCCGTTTTCTAAGTCAAAGCGGGTGTAGGCAAATTCTTCTAACAGTTGATCTAACTCATTTTTCTGAGATTCTCCCTCTGGAAGTTCAGTATATGCCAGGTCAAAATTGACATGATCAGCTATTTTCTGTTTGGGTTCTCCGTCCACCACCACGAAAGTGGTGCGTAATATCTCATGTCTTTGAATAACAAACCGGATGGCTTGCTCAAAAACGGAACGATCAAACCCTCCCTTGAAAATACAGGCACCGGGAAGGTTATAAGGGGTTTGGGCATCTCCCAGAGTATGTAAAATCCATAAACGTCTTTGGGCATACGACACTTCATAGAGGTCTTGTTTTTCCAGTGCAGGTATAGTGTCATGCACCTCACCAGCCAGTGATCCTACAAATGCTGCCAATCGCTCTATAGTGGAATGGTCAAATATATTTTCCAACTCTATAGGCGCTCCCAGCTCTTGTCTGATCCTGACTACCATCTGTGTAGCTCTCAGCGAGTCCCCTCCAAGCTGGAAAAATTCATCCTCTGCTCCCACTACGTCAAGATTCAGGACTTCCTTCCAAATGTTGGCCAGCTTAGTCTCCGCTGGTCCGGCAGGTTGCCATGCCTTCTTTTGGGTTGTGCCATGAACAGCAAAAGGATCAGGAAGTGCCTTAGTGTCCAGCTTACCGTTATTGTTAATGGGTAGTTCCTCGATCTGCATCAGGAAATTAGGCACCATATATGTTGGAAGAAGATCTCTCAGGTGCTTTGCTATTTCAGATGAGTCCTGATCATTTTTGCTTAAATAATAAGCCACTAATTGCTTATCCTGATTTTCATCAGTCTTAGCGATTACAACTGCCTCATCAATGGTTTCATATTTCAGTATGGCCTGCCTTATTTCTTCAAGCTCTATGCGGTTACCACGGATCTTGACCTGATGGTCTTTTCTTCCACTAAATAAGAGCTCTCCTAAAGGGGACCATCTGGCATAATCACCGGTTTTATACAGCCTTTCCCCTGGCTTGAAAGGATTAGGTAAAAAGCTATTCTCAGAAAGTGATGGGTTATTCAGATATCCTTTGGCCAGGCAGTCCCCTCCTATATACATTTCTCCTTCTACGCCAACCGGCACGCGGTTCATAGTACTATCCAGTATGTATATTGAGGTGTTGACAATTTGCCTTCCGATGGATAGTATATCCTGATCATCCGACATCAGTTTTACCGTACAACCAATGGTGGTCTCGGTTGGACCATATTCATTATATATTTTAATATCGCTATTGAGCTGTTTCAGAAAATCGTAGTGAGATTGCCTTACTTCTTCACCTCCCAATATGACATGAGAGACTTTCGTTTTCGTCAATTGCAGTCCGCCCAGTAAGCTAACATGTGATGGTGTCATTTTCACCGCCTGCACACGGCTATTTTCCGGATCGAACATTTCCCTCAGCAGCACTCCAACTTCTTTTTCCGGTGAAATAACTACGGCATCACCACGAGTTAGGGTGCTAAAAATGCTGGTAAATGTCAGGTCAAATGAAACTGATGTAAACAGAGGGAAGTTGAACCCGCTTTTGCCTTCAAAATAATAGTTATTGGCCCATTTTAAATAGTTGGTCAAACTCTTATGGGCAACAGCCACTCCCTTCGGTGTACCTGTAGAGCCTGAGGTATAAATTACATAAGCCAGGTCGTCATGATGATATATTAACTCAGGTAAAGTATTCTTAAAAGTGTCCAATTCTATATCCAGAGCCATGATTTCTCCCTTGAAATCTTCTGGCAAATCAAACATAAAGTCGGAATGGGTAATTACCAGATCAACCTGCGCATCAGCAAGGTAGAAAGCAGTTCTTGTAAGTGGCTGGTTTGTTGACAATGGAAGCACTACTGCATTTGCCTTCAATATCCCCCACATACCAATCAATAATAGTTCAGAGGGGTCCATTAAAAGTGCGACAACAGGCTTCTTACCCTCCTCGTACTGTTCAATCAGGCGCGCTGCCAATTGGTCAGATTTCTCGTCCAGTTCTTTGTAGGTAAGCTTTACATTTCCAAATAGCACGGCATCCGCATCGGGTGTTTTCCGTACCTGAGCCTTAAAGCTGTCTACAACCGTTTCTTCTCCAATTAATGCACGCTCACCACATTCAAAAGCTTGTAGCTTTTGTATTTCTCCTGATGAAAAATAATCAAGACTTTGCACAGAAATACTACTGTCTTCAATTACCGTTTTTAGCAATTGTTGAAAATGAGTGGAGATCATTTGAGCTTTATCCTCTTTGAATAAGGCTGTTTTATATTCAAGGTAGAATGTCAGCCTTTGTCCGCTTTTGATAAAACGGAAAGAAAGATCAAACTTGCTGATAGTATTTTGTCCGTTAACCGGTTGAATGATCAGGTCTTCGTCAGGGTTAGTTTGCGCCCCTTCGTCCATATCTACAAACTCAACCAGAACATCGAATAATGGAGACCTGCCTGCATCAGGGTTTAACTGTAAAGTTTCAACAAGTTTATCAAATGGATAAAGCTCATGCTTAAACGCCTGTAGGGTATTGCGGTTGACCTGATTGAGCAATGTTTCAAAGCTATCTTCACCATTTACTGTGGAGCGTAGCGCCAGCGTATTGATATAATAACCTATCTGGCTTTCCAGGTCGTAATTTGTTCTTCCTGAGGTGGTGGTGCCCACCACAATCTCAGACTGTCCGGTATACCTGTACAATAGTGACTTCACTGCTGCTACCAAAAGAATAAACGAACTGGCTTTATGCGCTTTGGCAAATTTCTCTATTCGCCCAGTCAGTTCCTCATCAAAAGTTATGTCAACAGACCTGCCTTCAAAGGTCTTACCCTGGGGTCTGGTGTAATCCAAAGGTAGATCTAGCACTGTACTCTTGCCTTTGAACTGATTGAGCCAATAGGCCTCCGTCTCTTTCAGGTAGTCACCCTTCAGCAGACTGAGTTGCCATGCAGCGTAATCTTTATACTGAATGTTCAGTGGGGGCAGCGAATAGTTATTATCAGACCGCAATGCTGAATAGTTGGTCAGCACTTCATTGAAAATAACGTTCATCGACCAGGCATCAGAAATGATATGATGCATGTTGATGATGATATAGTGCTTGTTTTCTCCAAGACGAACGAATTTCAACCTCCACAATGGGCCTGTCGCCAGATCAAACAGGGCATCGGAATCATCTTTAATGATCTGATCCAACTTCCCGGTCGCATCATTTTCATTGACCAGGTCAAAAGTTTCCAGATTAATCTCCGGCTTTTCACTAATGCGCTGTTTAGGTTCTCCCTCTATGGTAATAAAAGTAGTTCGCAGAATTTCATGTCTGGATGCAAGCTGATAAACGGCTCTTTCAAACAGGGCTATATCCAGCTCTCCTTCTACAGAAAACACTCCTGAAATATTGTAGGATGTCTTGGCACTCTTATAATGGTTAACCAGCCAAAGCTGTTTTTGAGCATGCGACACCTCATACCAGTCTGCTTCGGCTACTGGTACGATAGCTGGTAACTTCGGCTGCGAGGCATTGCCCAGCAAATCAAGAATTGCCTGCTTGTTTTCCTGCAAAGCCTGTTTTATATCAGGTGTCAGAGCGCCAACAGGTGCTTTGACCTTGAGTTGACCATCTACCAACCGTAACGTAATGTTACTGGCTTTTAGCTTCTCTAAAAGTTCACCAACCCTCATAATGTTAATTCTTCGTATTGTGTTTCTTCTGAATCATTGCCGAGTTGCTGAGAATCATCAAGTAATTCCATGGCTCCTATAATCTCAGCTATCTTTTCTATTGTGGGGTGTTCATAGACTGATTCTAATTCTATTTTCACACCGAATGCCTGTTGAATACGCGATAAAGCTCTTATGGCTTTAAGTGAATGTCCTCCGAGTTCAAAGAAGTTATCGGTAACACTTACTTTCTCCAGATTGAGCAGTTCAGACCAGATCTCAACCAACTGACTTTCAACAGCATTTCTGGGCGCAACGTATTCTGCTTTTTCAGTAGCATTGCCATGAGATACGGCAGGTAATGCTTTAAAATTAACTTTACCGCTAATGGTCAATGGTATTTCATTAATTTGGATAAAGTAAGCCGGTATCATGTAGTTAGGAAGTTTCTGAGCGAGATGAGCCTTTACAGATGCCTGATCCACTTTTGAAGTTGCCATGATATAGGCAATCAAACCATCGTTATTCCCCTGATCTTTATGCACTCTGACAATGGCATGGGTCACTTCCTTCATGGTAAGGAGCTGTTGCTCTATTTCTCCAAGCTCTATTCTATACCCTCTGATTTTTACCTGATTATCAATTCTTCCAAAGAATTCAAGGGTGCCATCATGTAGCCATCTTCCGGCGTCACCCGTTTTGTACAGGCGCTTGCCTTTTTCAAATGGACTTTCAATGAAACGCTCTTTTGTAAGCTTTTCATTATTCAGATATCCCTGACTAACCCCTGTACCTCCCATATATAACTCACCTACTACACCGTGGGGTAATAACCTGCCTTTATTGTCCAATACATGCAAAGTACATTCAGGTAATAAACTACCAATAGGACTGCCTTTGGTATTAGAGTACTCTCGAATATCTTCCATGGTGATCTCATGGTAGCTGGAAACTACTGTAGTTTCCGTAATACCATACATGTTAATGAGCTTAATCTTTTCCGGTGGATAAACCTCTGTCCAGGATTTTAGTTTAATGGTATCCAATCGGTCCCCAGACAAAATAATGAACCTCAGGTGCTCATCCAGTCCGGTTAATGTTTTGAGTTTATCGGAAAGGTATTCAAATGCCAACGGGGTTTGGTTGAGTATTGTAACCCTGTGCTCCTGAATCAGGTTTGCCAGATTTGCAACATCCTTGACTTCCGCCCTTGTGGGGACAATCAACTTGGCACCGTAAAGCAATGCACCGTACATTTCCCATACAGAAAAATCAAAAATATAGGCATGTGCCAATATCCAGACATCTGCAGATGACAGATCAAAGCGATGGCGGTCATTTTTAATGAGTCTGAGCACATTTCTATGGGTGATCATACAGCCTTTCGGCAGACCTGTTGACCCTGAAGTATAGAGTACATAGGCCAGATCTTCCGCTCCTCCGGTTGATGTGAGGTTGTCCGTTGGGCTTGCAGCAAGACCTTTTGGCTTATCGTTGACGTTGATAACTTCTATGTTTTCCAACTCCAGTTTAGCAACATGCTCGCTATCATCAGTGATAATAACCCTGGCATTGGAGTCCTTTAGCATGTATTGTACACGATCAGCCGGGTATTCCACATCAATGGGCAGGTATGCCGCTCCCGATTTGAGTATACCCAACAGGGTTTCCACCATCAATACGGATGGTGACATTATTACTGCTACAATGCAATTGGTACTGCCCTCCACAAATGGCGTTAAGTAATGTGCCAGTTGGTTGGCATTTGCGTTTAGCGCTGCATAGGTAAACTGCTCATTTTTATGCACTAATGCCGTGGCATCTGGTGACAGCGCTGCTTGCTGTTCAAACGTGCCATGCAACGTCATATTGCGGTCATACTCAGCATGCGTGTCATTAAAGGCCGTCAATACAGCTTCACGCTCATCTGAGCTGAGTAATTCTATTTGCCCGATATTCATCTGCGGATTGGCAGATACTTCCCCGGCGATCTGTCTGATATGGCCTGAAATACTTTCTATGAAGGCTTGATCATATAAGTTTTGATTGTAATCAATGGTGAATTTAATGGAAGACCCCGGGTTGATGATCACATTAAAGTTGTAATTGGTTTGCCCTATGGCATCAACATCCGAAATATCCATCCCAACCTCTGAAGAGTTTTCTTCCAGTCCTTGTTTAACCTGAGCTTCGAGAGGATAATTTTCATATGCCAAAATATGGTCAAACAGCTGCTCCTTCAATGGAGAGTTGGACTGGATATCTGCCAAATGAAAAAACTGATAGGCTTCGCTTTCTACAGCTGCCTGTTGCATTTTAGCTATCAGTGTATCAAAGCTTTCATTTTCTTCATAATCAACCCGGACCGGCAAGGTGTTGATCAATAAGCCTACAATCCTTTCTATACCAGGGATTTCAGCAGGGCGCCCTGACACTACGGAACCAAACACGACATCCTCCCTTTGGTTATACCTGCCGAGCATTATCCCCCATATGGCCTGAATTACAGTATTCAGGGTCACATTGTAGTGGGTGCATATTTGATTCAGCTTTTCTGTTACCTCCTCGCTAATCTCAAATCTGAACTGGCCTTGCTTATATTCCTGTCTGTTAACTATGCGGCTTTGAGGAATAAAGGCTGCTTCTTCATACTGATCAAGATATTGTCCCCAGTAATCTGCAGCTGTCTTTCTATCCTGCTTATCCAGCCACTGAATGTAGCGCTTATAAGGAACTGATGGCAATAGTGAATGTGGCTGATTTTGAACGTAACTCCTGTATATTTCATAAAACTCCTGAATGAGTACTCCAAGGCACCAGCCATCCATCAATATATGGTGATAACTCCAAATGAAGATATACTCATTTTCTTCCAGTTTGATGAGTGATAAACGCATCAACTCGTCTTTTGCAAGATCAAGTTTCTGCTTCTTATCATTTTCTTTATAACCTCTAATTGCTTTTTCTTTCTCTCCCTGATCTGCCAATTGACTGAGGTCTTCATGCTTAAAGGTAATACCACGGTCTGCCAGAACAAGCTGTAACGGAAGTGCCACGCCTTCATGCACAAAGCCTGTACGCAAAATATCATGCCGTTTTGAAAGCTCGGTTATTGCTCTCCTAACTACTGATTCATCCAGTGTACCTTTAACCGAATATGATATTTGCTCAAAGTAGGCCTGAGAGTCTCTATCATACAGGGAATGGAACAGAAGTCCCTCCTGCAATGGAGAAAGCGGGTAAATATCCTCAACGGCATACTGATCATTTAGTTTGTCGAGCATTTCCAGCGAAAGCTTCTTATAAGTAAAGTCAGCCGGAGTATGTACAGACTGCGTTTGGGCTGTACAATAATCTATTAATGCTTCCAGCGATTGCTTGTAACTGTCTACCAGCTTTTCAATGGTTTCCTTTTTGTATTGCTTATCGCTAAAAGAGATAGCCATGCTTAACTGCTGTTCGGCGATCATGCCTGATACATCCAGGTCGTGCTTACGCTGTTGTTCCGGGCTTTGCAACGCACCTGTTTCTTCATCGGTAACCTCGAAGGCGAGGTTCTCAACATCCGAATCGAATTGGCCCAGGTAATTAAAAATGATCTGAGCTTGAACCGCATCCAATCCTTTTTGATCCTTTTTAGGGGTTAGGTATTTTCCTATACCATAGCCGATTCCCTTGTTAGGAATTTGATGCAGGTGCTCCTTGATCGTTTTGATCTGTAAGGCAGTATCATCAGCATACTCCATATTAAGAAGTACCGGATAAGAACTTGTAAACCACCCCACGGTTCTGCTGATATCTACATTATCCAGTATATCTTCTCTTCCGTGCCCTTCCAGGTCTACCCATAATTTATTCAGTCCAAAGGTCTTGCTCATTGCCATGCCCAGGGCTGTCAACAGTATGTCGTTGATCTCTGTGTAAAAAGCCTGATTAACCTTGGTGAGTAAAAGTTGGGTTTGCTCCTTACTTAGGTTAAAACGCAGACTGGTAATGTGCTCATGGAAGCATGTTCCATCTTCAAAGTCTCTTGGAACGGCCTGATATTCTTCCTGAGTTAACTTAGTCCAGTAATCAATATCCTTTAGCGCTTTCGCTGAATGGGCATAATCCGAAAGTTGTTGCGCCCAATGTTTAAATGAAGTGGTCTTGGCCGGAAGGTTAAATGGCTTCCCTTCCTGATGTTGCTCATAGAGACGCTGCATATCTTCAAACAGAATCCTCCATGAAATACCATCAACCACCAAATGATGGATCACAATTAAAAGCCGGTCGCAGTCTTTAAACTGAAACAGCCCTAAGGTCATCAGGGGTCCTTCTTCAAGGTTGAACCCTGCCTGTAACTGCCCCGCAATCTCCTTGAGCTCTGTCAACGCTTCAGTTTCTTCCTTATCGCTCAAATCGTACTTCTTAATGGAAAGCGGCAGACTTAAGTCGTTGTTATAAGCAGTTACCTGATCACCTGATTGCTTAAAAGTGATCCTTAAAGCATCATGGTGCTCTTGTATTTTAGAAAAGATAGCCTGTAGTGTCTCAACGTTTATATGCTCCTTGAAGCGGAACATTACTGCCTGGTTAAAATGAGATGGCTCTTGGGTAACCGTTTGAAAGAAATCAGCCTGAATAGGCGTAAGCGGCAGATCACCTGAAACAACCCCTTGCTCCGTCTCCTGTACAGCCTGCTGTGCAGTTGCTGCCAACTCAGCCACTGTAGGGTTGGAGTAAATACTCTTCATGTCTATTTTATAGCCTTGCTCATAAGCTCTGGCCACTATCTGCAACGCTTTAATAGAATCCCCTCCTATTGCAAAGAAGTTGTCATATATACCAATTTCTTCTCTACTCAATAATGTTTGCCAGATCTGAAGTAAATCCTGCTCCTTTTTATTTCTAGGTCTTATTTTCTTCTTTTCGGTCCCCAGTAGCTGCATACCCTCTGATCCATTAAATGGAGAGGGTAACTGTTTAATATCTGTTTTCCCGCTTGCTGTGAGAGGGAACTCTGTAAGTCTTACAAAATAGGCAGGTATCATATAGTTGGCCACATATAGGCTTAGATGATGCCTGATTTCTTCCAGTGTTAAGGGTTCTCCGATAAAGTAAGCTACCAGATTATTGATCCCTTCCTTATCTTTCAGCACCACAACTCTGGCTTTTTCAATACCCTCGCAGATCAATAGAGCGCTTTCAATTTCTCCCGGCTCTATTCTGTATCCTCTCACTTTTACCTGTCTGTCTATTCTACCGGCAAACTCAATATTGCCATTGGGCAACCACTTGCCGACATCTCCACTGCGATACATCTTTTTGTCCTCTTCCGTAAATGGGTCATTGACAAAGCTGGCCGCGG
This sequence comes from Fulvivirga marina, assembly GCF_016775155.1. Taxonomy (GTDB): domain Bacteria; phylum Bacteroidota; class Bacteroidia; order Cytophagales; family Cyclobacteriaceae; genus Fulvivirga; species Fulvivirga marina. The sequence continues at coordinate 517,784 of NZ_JAEUGD010000066.1, forward strand.
TAAGCTTAGCGTTATTGAGATACCCCCTGGCCACTCCGGTACCGGCTATGCAAATCTCTCCTCTTACCCCATTAGGCACCAGGCGCGCATACTGATCGAGTATATAAACATTGTTATTGGAGATAGGTGTACCTATCGGCATGGTATCCAGTTCCCTGAGCGTTTCCTCATTGACAAGATAGGCCGTATTGGTATCCGTACCTTCTGTAGGACCATACAGGTTCATGATCCTGCTCTGGCAGTGGGTTGAATCCATCCACTCCTGTAGCACGGCAACATCAGCCGACTCACCTCCCAAGGCAACGCACTTCAGGCTGGCTAGTGCCTTATAATTATCTTTTTTAGCCGACTGCAAAACAGGCTCAAAAGCACTTGGCACACAATTGATATGGGTAACTCCTTCTCTATCTATGATGCGGGCTATTTCCGCAGGATCTTTAACGGAATCATCCAGTAAGGTCAATCGGGCACCCGCCATTAACGGAGCAAGGATGTTCTTGATAGAGGCATCAAAACTTAGCGGAACCAGTAATAAAATATTGTCGTCGCTTCCTATCTCAAGATGCTGAACATACCAATTACAGAGGTTGATAAGGGCTTTGTGGGTTATCTCCACGCCTTTCCTCTTGCCCGTAGAACCGGAGGTAAATATGATATAGGCAACATCCCCGGGAAGATTCTCCGGGATTATTTGCGGCTTGGTATCGGAAGAATATTCAACTTGGTCAAGTATCAGTGCGGGTATTCCTTTATTTTCCAACTTATCGTGGAATGATGCCTCTGAAAGGATAACCTTGGGTTTGGTGTCCTCGAGCATCTGCTCCCACTGATGTTCGCCGCTGTTACCGTCGAGTGGCATATAGACTGCCCGTAGTTTAATAATGGCAAGAAAGGCTACAATGGTATTGATGTTTTTATTGGCTACTACGCCTACCCTGTCTCCGGCATTTACCTGGAAGTAGTCTTTTAAATGATGAGCCAGCTGATCTGCCTGAACTGCCAGATCTTTGTATCGTACAGTTTGCTCTTGGTGAACTATAGCCGTGCTTTCAGGATTTGTTGCAACCTGATCTACAAACTGGCTAATGAATGAGCTTTTAAGCAGGCTTTGATCGCTCTCTCCTTCTGAAAGTCTCAATATGGTTTGTTGCTCGGCATCTGAAAGATAATCAAGTCTGTAGAGCTCGGTAGTAGGTTCGGCAAGTGCTGCGCTCAATAAAGCAATGTAGTGTTCAAATAAGTTCTTTATTCTGGTCTCGGTAAACAAGTCCAGGTCAAAGGTGATGTTTACTTTGAACTGATCATCCTGCTCAGAGAAATTGAATACAAGATCAAATTTATTAGAGGCCACCCCGGGAGCATAATTTCCAATTTGAATGCCTCCCATGTCAGGCAGGTTTTTATCGATATTAATATCGATGTTTTGCAACACCACCATAACATCAAATAAAGGGTGTCGGCTAAGGTCCTTCTCCAAATCGAGGTCATCCACCAGATTATCAAATGGATAAACCTGATGTTCATAGGCATTCAGCGTGTTTTCCCTAACCCTGTTCAGCAGTTGCATGAAGTTCTCTTCTCCTGAAAACTTTGTGCGTATGGGTAATGTGTTTAGATAAAGCCCGATCTGGTCTCTCAGGTCTTCATGCTCACGTCCAGCTATCGGGAAGCCAATGACAATGTCTTCCTGAGCTGTATAGCGATAAAACAAGTTTTTGATGGAAGCTACCAGTTGCATGAAAAGAGTTGTACCTGTCTGCTTTCCGAACTCTGTTAACCTGGCTTTGAGCTTTTTATCAATAATAAAGTCCAAGCTACCTGCTTTAAAGCCTTTTTCGAAAGGACGAGGGTAGCAGGTGGGCAAGTCAAGCACCGGAACTTCATCTTTAAATTGTTCCCACCAAAATTTCTGGTGTGATTTCAGATGATCTCCGCTTAGCTGTTCATTTTGCCACGCCGAATAATCCTTGTATTGGATTCGGAGGGGTTCCATCGAATTGTCTTTTCCCTGCTCGTACAGTTCATAGAGTCTGGCGATATCTCCCACAAGTACTTTCAATGACCAGCCATCCGAAATGATGTGGTGCATGGAGAATATGATGATATATTGATCATTTTCAACCTGAACCAGCCTGGCTCTGAACAATGGTCCTGCCTCAAGATCAAATGGTGTGGAAGCTTCTTTATTGATCAATTTACGTGCTTCTTCTTCAGCATTATCGCCCTGATCAACAACTGACTGAACTCCAAGCTTGAAGTTAAATGCTTCGGGGGCATGAATTTTCTGATACAAAACACCTTCCTTCATTACAAATGTAGTACGCAGTGCTTCGTGCCTTTCAATTACACTTCTTAGGGCTTCCTCCAATATGCTTATATCAAGGTCACCTTTCAATATAAAAGCTGCTCCTGTATGATAAGCCAGTGAATTCTTTTCAAGTTGATCAAGTATCCACATACGTTTTTGCCCATGCGAAACAGCATATAGCGCTTTAGGCTCCAGAGCTTCTATATGTTTGAATGCCACATTTTCGCGCTCATCTATAATATGGGCAAGCTCCATAATAGTGGGATAAGTAAATACTTCCCGGATGCTCAGGTCAACGTCCATTTCTTTTTGGACCTGAGATATAAGCTGTGTTGCTTTTAGGGAATGACCTCCTATGTCAAAGAAGTTTTCATTGACACCTACTTTTTGAAGTCCTAAAATGGATTGCCAGATCTTTGACAACTGCTTTTCAGTCTCATTTCTGGGGGTGATGTACCCTGACAGTTCCGTAGGCTTATCGGGATCAGGAAGTAAACGTCTGTTTATTTTTCCGTTGGAAGTAAGCGGAAAGCTGTCTATAATGAGAATGTGCTGTGGTACCATGTAGTCAGGAAGGAATAATGCCAGGTCCTTCTTCAACTGCTTGGCGTTGAGTTTACTTTTTGCTACCAGATAGGCACATATTTCTTTTTCTCCTGCTTTATTGGCCCTCAAGGTGATCAGTACCTGCTTCAGCCCGGTGATGGATTTGACCCTTGCGGCTATTTCGTCCAGTTCAACTCTGTAACCTCTGACTTTTATTTGCTCATCATCCCTTCCTATAAACCTAATATTACCATCGGGCAACCATTTGGCCTTGTCTCCGGTACGGTATAGTTTCTCTCCCTTTCTAAACGGGTGGTCAATAAATTTCTCATGGGTCAACTCAGGGTTGTTAAGGTACCCTCTGGAGAGTCCATCTCCTGATACATACAACTCTCCGGTTATACCTACGGCAACTGGTTCTAATTTTTTATTGAGTATATAGCATTGTGAGTTGGCTATTGGCTTACCTATTGGAATTGACTTTTCATATGGCTTGTCTATTTTAAAGCACGCTGAAAAGGTGGTATTTTCCGATGGCCCATAACCATTGATCAATGTAATCTCAGGGTAAGCTTCCATGACCGCATTGATATGGACCGGTGATAAGGCATCTCCTCCAACCAGAATGGTCTTGAGATCTGAGACCACATCGACGGAGTAATCTATAATTTCATTAAAAAGGAATGAGGTAAACCAGGCTATGGTAACATTATTGTTCTTTAAGCGATGCTCTAAGCCTTTCGGATCAAGCAGTGTTTCTTTTTCAATCAGGTTTAGCTTCGCTCCGTTCAGCAATGGTCCCCATATTTCAAAGGTTGATGCATCAAACGAAACTGGTGCCGTTTTAGCCACCACATCATCGGTTGTGATCTCAATAAAGTTGGTGTTTTTCACCAGGCGCACTATGCTACGATGCTCAATGATCGACCCTTTGGGAATACCGGTAGTTCCTGAAGTATAGGTGATATATGCTATATTGCGCGAGTTGCCTATGGGTTCCAGCTGCTCCGAAGAATGTTGATCCAGGGATCGCCTGTCTAATAAGTATTTATGGCGAGTTTCGACGGCCTCCTCTTTATTTATTGTCTTGTCTACAGATACCATGGTATCATAGCGGAACTGGCTCAATTCGCTCTCCATGGTATATATCTTCTCTGTATGCTCAACCTGGGTAATACAGTTGTAGTCGAATTTCAGGTCTTCGAAAAATCCCCGGGCAATGAACAGTTCATTAGACCAGTCGATCTTCGTGGTGTATCCTTTCCCCACATTACTCCTTTTAAAAGAAAGTAGTGAATCGATCAGCTCATTTTTAGAATCCTGATCCATGATATCACCAAAAAACAAAATTCCTTTGTCATTCAGTAAATGAATGGCTTTGCCGATCACATCTCGCAAGTAGTTATGCCCGTTGAAACACTGGATCACACTATTGATAATAATTACATCAAAGCCTTTCTCCTCAACCTTATCTACCTGATGTGCAGGCAGGCATTGGAGCTGTACATTAGTCAATCCTCTTTTATCCCTTTCTATCTCCGTTTTTTTGAGTATCTCGCTCGAAAGGTCGATGCCATAATACATCTGCACTAGTGGCGCTAAACGGAAAAGGCTTATCCCTGACGAACATCCTATTTCCAGTACGCGGCTCTCCTTATTAAGCAGGGGCTTCAGTTTATGAAGGATGTTATCACCATACTCATCCATGACCAGCCTATCCAGATCTTCTCCAGTGTAACTGTTTGTCCAGCCTCCACCCTGAATATCATCCTGAGCATCTTCACCAACAAAATCCCACAGGTCCTTCTTCATCAATTCATTTTCCGGTTCTACTTCACGGTAAACGTCATGGCTATCGATACATAGAACAGTCTTTAAAGAAGAGCAGTCCCACTGAAGTTTGTTGATAGACTTTATATAGCTTTTTGATGAAACGAGTATCTGACAGGCCGCATCGTCTATGATCGTCTTTTTCCTTTCATAGGGAAAGTCAGGAAAAATGGATACATAAGCTGCCCCTGCCTTAAGTATACCGAGCAATACTATAACAGTATCAATGCTATCATCAAGAAGTACGGCTACTCGATCTTCGATCTGTACCCCCTGATCAAGTAAAAACCTAGCCATTTGATTAGCCTCTTCAGCCAACTCACGGTAAGTTTTTTGCCCTGCGAAAGGATTAGCAAAATAGTCGATCTCCTGTCCACCATGCTCAATGGCCACATGATCGGGGTATTGCGCTGCAATCTGATCAAATAATTCATGAACCGTTAAGTCCGGATAAGGCTGAGCAGTATTGTTAAACTCTTCAACTACTTTGGCCAGGATATCTGCCTTTTTACTGTCCTTTATTTTTCTGAAGTCTGTTTTTGAAGACATGAATGTGCTTACTTAATTGTTATCTAATTGAGCTGCGGTAATAAAAGCATCCTCATAAATCTCGAAAAGGCTTTCGATCGTTTCCTGCTCAAACAGGTCCGCGTTATATTCTAACTCGAGTAATATCGTTTCTCCCTGATCTACTACCCTATTGGTCAGATCAAAATAGGCTTTATTCACTGCCTGGTGCGTAGCTTCGGTTGCCAAAGCGTGATCATCAATGATATCGGTTAAACTCAATACATTTTTCTTATTACGATCAAGGTTGAGATTAACATCATTGAAGCTCTGGTAAGAGTACATCACATTAAAAAGAGGTTGCTTTTTAGAAACTCTTTCAGGGTTTAATTTCTCCACGAGCAAATCAAAGGGGTAATCCTGATGCTCGTGTGCCTCGATCAAATTAGCTGAAACGTGATCGAATATTTCCTTAAAGTCCATTTCATCAGTAATGGTGCTTTTTATAACCAGTGTATTGATAAAGAAACCGATAAGTTTTTCAAGTTCCAGATGATTTCTGTTAGCTACTGCCATACCTACCAGCAGGTCTTCCTGGTCGCTGATCTCATGAAGGAAAACATTGAAAACTGTAAATACAAGATGAGACAAGGAGCGATTGGCCTGTGATGCAATCTTTTTCAACTGAGCTGTGGTTTCCTCATCTATGGTGTGGAAGATACTTTTGCCATGATAGCTCTCTTCTTCCATATCGTAGTCATAGGGTAATTCAATAAAATTAAGATCACCTGCAAGTTTATCTAACCAGTACTTTTCCTCACTCGCCAGGCGTTTCTCCTTCTGCCAGTACACAAAATCCTTGTATTGGATTTTCAAAGGTTCGAAGGGGTTATCTTCTTTTTTGGAGTAGGCATCATAAAGTGTAACCAGTTCATTTTGAAGGACCATATTAGACCAGCCATCGGCAATGATGTGATGCAGTGTAAATAAAAGCAGGTATTCCTCTTCTCTCACCTTGATCAATTTCACTCTGATCAATGGTCCTTTTTCCAGATCAAAAGGTGTATTGTTTTCTTCCTCCGACAATGCTTCTGCACGATCATCAGCATCGTCAGTGTTGCTCAGATCAATATACTCAACCAAAGGTCCGGGTAGCGACGGCAGCACTTTTTGCATGGGTGTTCCGTCGATATTCAGAAATATCGTTCTGAGCACTTCGTGTCTCTCGGCCAAAGTATCCCAGGCCTTTGAAAAAGCCTCTATGTCCAGGTGGCCTTTGATGGTATGTGCATTGGGCACAAAGTTCAATGCCCTTTCTTCCTTCTCGAACTGATCAATGATCCACAACCTTTTTTGGGCGTGAGATACTTCATAGTATGGCAGTGAGGGTGCTTTTCTAATATTATGAGCTTCCTTTACTGTTCCGTAATAAGTTTCATTAAGATATTTGACCAGCTCTTCTTTACGCTCGCTTATTTTCTTCTTAAGCTCATCGGATATTTTACCATGGGGAGCAAATATCTTTAGTTTGTTGTTCTCACCAACTCTAATTTTGAGGTTAGCATTTTTTAGCTCTAAAATCAACTCAAGTACACTCATAACTCCACCTCCTCATAATGTGATTCAAGTTCTGTTTCCTGGTCATCCTGTATCCAACGCATAGCCTCGATCTCCTGAGCCAACGCTGCAACAGTAGGCATTCGGAATATGATACTCAGGCTAAGTTTCATGTCCAGCTTATCACTTATCCGGGTAGTTGCCTGAATAGCTTTCAATGAATGGCCTCCGATATGAAAAAAGTTATCGTATATACCTACGCTATCCAACCCAAGGACCTCTTTCCATATCTCGACCAGCTCTGTCTGGATCTCTGTAACCGGTTCGGCTTTCTCCGATGCATCCTCACCGATATGGTCAAGGTAGTGCAGGGCTTTGTAGTCAACTTTACCGTTGCTGGTCAAAGGTATTTCTTCCAGGTGAACGTAAAATGACGGCACCATATAGGCAGGCAATTTACTGCTCAGGTAAGTCCTGTAACGATCGGGGTCAAACGTTGTATCCGGTTCGATCCTGATAAAAGCTGCCAGATGACTGTCTTGTTGATTATCCTTATTCACACTAACCACCGCCTGTTCGACTTCTTTTAATTGCAACAAGGCTTGTTCGATCTCCCCTGGCTCTATTCGGTGTCCTCTTATTTTAAGTTGTGTATCTACACGACCTATAAAACTTATTTCACCCGTTGCAGTCCAGTGCGCAATATCACCGGTATGATAGAGTAATTCTTCTTTGTTCTTAGGGTTGCGAATGAATTTCTCCGCAGTAAGCGCGGGTTGATTCAGGTAACCTGCCGCCAAACCATCTCCACCAATGTACAGTTCCCCATTAACGCCTACGGGCGTTGCATTCAGGTTTTGATCAAAAATATAAGCACTGACATTATCTATCGGCTTACCGATTGTAATGGGTTCATCCTGGGCCAGCCTTTTCACGGTACAGCCAACAGTTGTTTCTGTAGGACCGTATTCATTATACACCTTCATACCGGGATTAAGCTCCAACAGGATATTTACCTGGCTCGAAGTCAGGGCCTCACCTCCTACAATGGCACATTTGATTTGAGTCTCCTGAATGCCTAACCCTTCCATCAATTCTATGTGCGACGGCGTGAGTTTAATTGCGCCTATCCTGTCATCAGCGCATGCTTCCATAAGGATATCAGCGATGTTAGCTTCTTTATAAATGACCAAACTGTCGCCTCTCAGCAAGGTAGAGAACATGCTCGTAAGGGTCAGGTCAAAGGATACAGGGGTGATCAATGGGAAGTTATACCCAGACTGATCATCAAAATAATATCTGTTAGCCCATTGAATATAATTGACTATACTTTGATGTTGAATAGTAATACCTTTTGGCCTGCCTGTAGACCCTGAAGTATAGATGCAATACGCCAGATCACTTGCGCTGCTTGTATTGGTAGTAACTCCTGCATAGCTGCTGATCGTTTCCATTTCTTCATCGATATAGACTACGTTAGTATTCAATGAAGCTGTGGACTGGCCAAAGTCTTTACTGGTTATGAGTAAAGGCATTTTGCTGTCATTACAAATATCAATGATCCGCTGTTCCGGGTTCTGAGGATCAATAGGCAGATAGGCTGCCCCTGCTTTTAATATACCCAGTATGGCGACCAGCAAATTCTCAGAACGATTGAGAAGAATACCCACCAGCTGATTGGCCTGGATCTGATGATGCTGATTCAGGTATTCGGCAAACCTGTTGGCCTTTTCGTTCAGGCTTTCATAGGTCATTTCAAGCCCCTCAAAGATCAGCGCTGTTTTCTCAGGGTTAGCCTTCACTCGCTCTTCAAAAAGTTGCTGCAGTGTCTTCGATCCATCATAATCAACACTTACGCATTGACTAAACTGCTCAAGTTGTTCGCTTTCAGCCGGTGTAATATAGTTCAGCTCATTAAGTGCTGTGTGACTGTCATCCAAAATGGATTGCAACAGTAGATTATAATGCTGTAATAATCTGGTAATGCTCTCTGCTCTGAACAGGTTGGTATTGTATTCAGCACCAACTATTATGCGGTCGTTAGTATCTACAAAAGTGAACGACAAATCAAATTTGCTGATCTCAAAATCCGGTTCTACCTGCTCGGCACTGACTCCTTCCAAATTGATCGATACCTCTGAGCTATCGTCCACATGCATGTCCAGCATGACATTAAAAAGCGGGCTTCTGCTGGTATCCCGATCCAGATCCAGTTCCTCTACTAACTTATCAAAGGGGTAGAGCTGGTGCTTCTGAGAATCTAATACATTTTTCTTTACGGCCTCCAGCAACTGCTCAAAAGTATATCCGCTCTCAAACTGTGTGCGTATAGCAAGTGTATTCACGTAGAAGCCCACCTGACTTTCCAGGTCTGCATGGTTTCTTCCGGCAATAGGTGTTCCTACAATGATATCGCTATCACCCGTATATCTGTGGCATAAAGCCTTAAAGGCGGAAAGCAGGATGATGAACAGGCTGGCGTTGCTATTTTTGCTCAACTTTCTTAGGCCCTCGCTTATCTCTGCCTCCAAAACATGCTTTACATGACTACCATCATAGGTCTGTTGTGCTGGCCTTGCAAAATCCGTGGGTAGTTCCAACACGGGTAGCTCTCCCTCAAACTGCTGATGCCAGTATTGTCTGTCTGACTCCATCCCGGTGTCCACAAATTGCTGATTCTGCCATGCCGCATAATCCTTGTACTGTATGGGCAACGCCGGCATATCATGCGGCTGCCCTGATACCCTGGCATTATAGAAAATGGCTATCTCGTTAATGAGTAAGGCCAATGACCAAGCGTCTGCAATAATATGATGAACAGTAATGGTCAAGTAGAAGCATTCTTCCTCTGCTTGAAATAGCCGGGCTTTGAAGAGCGGTCCTTTTTCCAAATCAAAGACTGTGGTAAGGTCTTCTCTGACTAAATCATTGAGTTCTTTTTCTGGGTTTTCAGCATCTTTAAGGTCTGAGATATCCAGCTTAAAGTTGAATGACTCTACCTCATGAACTTTTTGCATGGGTTGCTCATCCACCAATACAAAAGTTGTTCTCAGTATTTCATGCCTTTGCAATATATCATTAAAGGCTTCGGCAAGTGCTTCGCCTTCAAGCTTACCCTTGAATTTATAGGTTACCGGAAGATTGTATGCCGTGGCATTTTCTTCAAACTGGCTAAGTATCCATAGCCTTTTTTGGGCATGGGACACTTCATAATATTCCTGAGGCTCAACCTGGCTAATTTTAGAAAAATCTGTAGCCGATAAGTTATCCACTATATTAGCCAGTTCTCTAACGGTAGGGTAAGTGAATATATCTACTACCTCTATGTTAACATTAAGCTTTTCTATAATTCTGGAAATGAGCTGAGTAGCCTTCAGAGAGTGCCCGCCCAATTCAAAAAAGTTATCTTCTATACCTATTTCCTTACGTCCAAGCACCTCTTCCCAAATGTCAACCAGTTTTTTCTGGGTTTCACTTTCAGGAGCTACATACTCACTCTCTGCCCCATATTGATTGCTTAATTCAAGAAGCTTCCTGGCATCAACTTTTCCATTAGTTGTCAATGGGATCTCGGCAACATGGATCAACTGACCAGGTACCATGTAATAAGGTAGCCTTGCTGACAAGAATGTCTTTATCTGATCTACTTTCAATGCATTTTCTGCGGAATAAAAGCCTATCAATTGATTGTCTGAACCTTCTTGCTTAACCAGTACCCCTACACTATTAATCTCCGGGTAGGTGGACAGGGCTTTTTCAATTTCACCAAGTTCAATCCGGTGTCCCCTTACTTTGACCTGCTGGTCGGAACGCCCGAATATTCGAAGTTCTTTATCGAATGACCAGCTACCTTCATCTCCTGTCTTGTAAAGCCGCTCTGCTTCATCAAAAGGGTTTTTGATAAATTTCTCATCTGTCTGTTTGGCATCATTCAGGTAACCTCTGGCCAAGCCTGCCCCAGCGGCATATATCTCTCCCTTGATGCCATTAGGCACCAGCTGCATGTTTTTATCCAGCACCAGTATTTTAGTGTTGGCGATAGGCTTGCCTATAGGAATACTTACCTTCTTCTTATCCTTGTCATTTACCTTATGTGTGGTAATACAAACTGCACACTCTGTAGGGCCATAAGCATTGAGCATTGTGCTGTACTCGCTGCTATATATAATTTTTGATGGATCCGGGGCTTCTCCTCCTATAATGAAGGCTCTTAATTTTTTAAGTCTTTCCAGATCAAGTGCATGATAAAAGGAAGCGGTAAATACGCCAATGGTAACCTCCTTTTGATCCATATAATCCAGAAGTATCGTGTGTTCATTGATCATTTTCCCGGTAGGTAGCACTATGGCTGCTCCTGCTAACAAAGCCATAAACGATTCGCAAACCGATACATCAAAAGATATGGAAGCGAACTGTAAGACCCTGTCTTTGGGAGTAATACTTAGCTGATCTATATGGTCCAACACAATGTTGACAATACTTCTATGTTCGATCAAAACACCTTTGGGCACTCCACTGGAGCCTGATGTATAAATTACATAGGCGAGGTCGGTAGATGCCGCACCGATATTTTCGAGGTTGGTGGTTGGCGTGTCCAGCATGGCCAACTGGATATCCAACGCCACCAATTCTCCCTGGTAGCCTTCCAGCTCCAGCATGTTTTCAGAATCTATGAGTAACACCTCTACCCCTGCTTGTGAAAGTAACAGCTCTTTTCTTGCTGCTGGTAGTGATGGGTCTATCGGCAAGAATGCTGCTCCTGATTTCAAAATACCCAACATCCCTATGGAGACATATTCTGACCGCTCCAACATCAGGCCAATAACCTGATCTTTCTTTACATCATAGCTCTGCCTCAGAAAGTGGGCAAGCTGGTTAGCACTTTGGTTCAGTTCATCATAGGTCAGTGTTTTCTCTGTACTTACTACGGCTACCTGATCAGGCATTTTTTGTACCTGCGCTTCAAATAGCTGATAAAGGGTCTTATCAGTCGGGTAATCAATATTTTTATATTCCTGACCGTTAAGAAGCACGGTTTTCTCTTCTTCAGACAAGTAGTCTAAACGGGCAATGGAAGTATTTTCATTGTGGACCACTGCATTGAGTACGCCTTCAAAATGGGCTGCCATCTGCTCTATACGCTCTGTTGCAAACAACTTCTTGTTGTAGTCAAAGCTAAGCGCCAAACCATCTTTAACTTTTGAGAAGATAATCCTCAGATCCACCATATTTGATCTGAATCCGGTATTGAACAGGTCTGTAGTGACACCGGACATTTTAACTTCCTCCCCCCCACTCAACTCAACATTTTCAGTCAGTACTACATCAAAAAGCGGATGGCGACTGCGGTCTACCTGCATGTTAAGATCATCAACCAGCCTGTCGAAAGGGTAGTTTTGATGCTCATAGGCATTCAGTGTAAGGTTCTTCACTTTCTTAAGAAGTGAAGTAAAGGTTTCGTCTGATTCCAGCTGTATCCGTAAGGACAGGTTATTTAAAAAGAAGCCGACAATTCCTTCCAGATCTTTATGAGGTCTGCCCAGGATCGGTGAGCCTACCACTATATCTTTTTGCCCGGTATAGCGATTAAGTAGGATGTAAAGCACGGCCAGCAAATTCATATACAAACTCGTGCCCTGTCGGATATTGAACTTGTTTAATTGATCTACAATAGCCTGAGGAATAACAACGGTATGCATATCACCGTCAAAAGACCGGACAGCCGGACGAGGATAGTCTGTCGGTAAATCGAGCTTCGGTATATCTCCTTTAAACTGATCTAACCAGTATGTTCTCGTCTCCAGTATGTTTTCATCACTCAGTTGCTCATTTTGCCAACTGGCAAAATCCTTATACTGAATTTTCAATTCGGGTAGCGGATCTGCCTGACCGTTGAGGAAGGCATTATACAAGCCGGCAAGTTCATTGACTATCAATCGCATGGACCATCCGTCTGATATAATGTGGTGAACAGTAAAAACAAGGATATGCTTACTGTCTCCTGTCCTGAACAGCTTGGTCCTCAATAATTTCCCTTTTTCCAAATCAAAGGGTATAGACGATTCCTGGTCAACCTGTTGCTGTAATTCCTCTTCCGAGATGTTATATGCATCTTGGTAGGCAATCTTAAAAGCATGGTCCTGAAAAGGAATGATTTTCTGTCTGGGCTCTCCATTAACAACAACAAAGGCCGTCCTGAAGCTTTCATGCCGCTCCACCAGCTTGTACAGGGCTTTTTCAAAAACCTGTTCATCAAGCCCTTCAAGAGCGAATGCGAGTGGCATGTTATAGGTATTGCTATTCTTTTCAAGCTGGTTCAGTACCCACAACCTTTTTTGGGCATGCGTCAGTTCATAATGGTCACTCTCTGCTACTGCGGATATGGCTTCAAAAGCATTGACCGTACCTGACTCCAGTTTTTCTTCAACGAATGTCGCAAGATCCTTTATTGTTGCAAATTCGAAAAGATTCTCAATTTCCAGCTCTACATTAAACTCTTCATGAACCCTGTTGATCACCTGCATGCCATTGAGCGAGTGTCCTCCTATTTCAAAGAAGTCTTCCTCTATGGTAAAATTGTCTTCATTTAAAACAGCTCTCCAGATGTTCTTAATTTTTGCCTGAACCGGAGTGAGTGATTCATCTATATTGGTGTTTTTACTGCTGATGGTCTCTGCCTCAGCAGCTACTGATTCGATTTCCTGAACCTGGAAGAATGGGTTAATCCTGAAAAGCTTCAGGTTAACATTTCCAATGAGTACATTAGAAGTATCTAACTCCAGTGCGAGGTTCAATGCCTCTATCCCATCCTTATTGCTGATAGGTTTGACCGGCTGATCCCCAACGGGTAATGCACCATTTTTCAATGACATTCCGGTCTCATACCAACCGGGCCAGTTTATGGAAATGAATTTTCGGTTTTTCCTTCCTTCATAGGCTGCATAGGCATCTAAAAAGGCATTGGCTACAGCATAATCAGCGCTGTTTTTCTGGGCAACTACTGCATTTAAAGATGAAAAGGCTATGAAGAAATCTGGCTGAAACGGCTCACATAGCTGATCCAGGTTGATGGTACCCTGTATCTTGGGTGAAATGGTAGATTTAAAATCTTCTACCTTTTTATCTTTTAATGGCTCCCAATTACCAGGAACACCCGCGGCATGTATAATGCCATCGATTCTCTCTACAGCACCAGATAATGTTTCAAATACTTTCTGTAACTGCTCAAAGTCACTTATGTCTACGGCATGATAGCTGACTGATGTTCCAAGTTTTTCCAGAGACTGGATATTTCTTAGTATTTCAAGGGCCTTCTCATCAGCAGGGTTGTGCTCCTTCCCACTGGAAAGTATAGTACGGCCCAACAGAATCAGTTTACTGGCTTTATATTGTGAGGCCAGCATTTTAGATACTTCAAATCCTATTCCTCTTGCGCCACCAGTGATCAGGTAAGTGCCTTTATTTTTCCAGGAAACATGATGTGATTCTCGTACTTCAGGCAGATTTCTTAACTTCTGTACGTATCTTACTGCATTGCGATAAGTTACAAACCTGATACCGTTACCTGCCCCAATTTCATTAAGGATGCAGAATGTATTATTTTCCAGTTGGTCTTCTGATATTTTCTCAAAATCAATGTGATGAGCATCTATCATGGGATACTCGGCCATCACACCTTTCAAAATAGCTGCTGCAATACTCTGAGTTGGCAATACACTCTCATTGGCTTTCAGGCTATAGGCGCCGGAAGTAATTATCGACAGCAGGAAGTTATTTTTAAAGTACTGACTAAAAGCCTTCAAAAGGAAGAAGCTAGAATACACTCCATTTTGAAGCTGATATTCTATGGTTTCGTCAGTAAGTGGTGTCTGTGCTTTATAGTAAGTAAAATCAAATATACCGTCCAGGTCTTCGTAGTCTTCACGAACAGACTTATAAAGAAGTTCATAGTCCGTTTCCTGACTAGGGTCAATGGTATATTCGTTTTGCGCCAGTTTCTGGAATTTGCTCCCTGCACTAACTTGAATACAAGTGTTGTTGGTAGATAACTGGCGGTTCAATGCATCTCCAAAACCCAGGCTGTCCATCATAAGCAGGAACGTTTGTCCCTTGTATTGTACAGGGTTTTCCGGGAGCTTGTTTTCTACCCATTCCAGTTGATAGAACCAATCCTGTATATCAGCCGGCTTGCTTTGCTGAGGGAGCGCTGGTTTCACCCAACAGCTCACCTTATCAAATGGATAGGTAGGCACTTCAACTTTCTGATAACTGTTGTTTGGATATGCCTCTGTCCAGTTTACGTTCACACCTTCTTGATAAAGGGCTGCAACTTTCTTATAAAATGACAGCTTTTTCGTGCTTTCAATCAGCCTGTGTACTGTAATCTGCGGTATATTTTCCTGCCATTGGTATAGTTTATCCGACAAGATCCCTTCGCTTCCGACCTCTAGGAAAACAACCTGTTGTGAGTTAACCATTGACTTCACGGCTTGCAGGTATTTGTTTTCATCTAAAGGATGTGCCGACAGGTCATTGCTCAAAATAATTTTGATCGCATCATCGACAGACAGCCCGTCAACAATCACCTGCTTGGTCACTTTTCCTATTCCGGTACCTATTATGGTATTAGCGGATATCCCGGTAGCCTTTAGCAAATGAAATAGTCCGTATTGATATGCAAACAACTGCAAGTCTTTCGAATCAGCATATTGAAAAATCTTCTTGTTCAGTTCTTCAAGGCTGTTTTTGAAAACGGTATGTTGGTCTGACAACCGCTCAATCGTACTTTTCTCTACTTGGGAGTTAGAAAATAAGAGTACCAGATTTTTAATAGTTACCTTGCTGGTTGCAATATCACTTTTTGCATTTTGGTTCTCAAATTCAGCCAATTGATCTATTAAATGCTTTTTATCAGCAGCTGCAAATGCCAGCCTGTAGGCATGATCATCCCTTCCGCTATTAAGGGTGGCAACGGTATCGTGCAAAGTGTCTTCGGACGTTGCCAGGTGCTTTTTAATTCTGGTTAAATATTCAAGACAGGCAGTTGGTGTCTTTGCCGAAATCTTCAGGATGTTTGCAGGATTAGCTATATTTTCCTGCTTACTTTTTAGTTGAGGGCTTTGCTCCAGCACGAGGTGTGCATTGGTACCGCTCAGTCCAAAAGAGCTTACTCCACACCTTAGGGGGCTGCCTTCTGATTTCCAGTCTTTTAATTCCTTGTTTACATAGGCTGCCGAACTGTCAAAGTTTAAGTAAGGGTTTGGCTTGTTAAAATGTAAGGATGGAAATAGTTCACCATGCTTTAATGAAAGTATACATTTGATCACCCCAGCCATACCGGCGGCGTTGTTGAGGTGGCCAATATTTGTCTTCACTGAACTTACCGCGCAAAACTGCTTCTTACTGGTATATGCTTTGAACGCATCGCTAATTCCCTGGAATTCTATAGGGTCACCTAATTTTGTACCTGTACCATGAGCTTCTATATAGGCTACTGACTCAGGTGCGACTGAGGCATTTTTCCAGGCCTTTATGAGTACCTCCGATTGTGCCACCGGGCTAGGTGCGGTTAAGCCGGTTGACCTTTTTCCATCATGATTGATCGCTCCTCCTCTGATCACGGCATGGATGGTATCTCCATCTTCCAATGCCTTGTCCAACCGTTTCATAAAGAGCATGCCTCCTCCTTCTCCTCCTCCGGTGCCATTAGCATCAGCATCAAAAGTTTTACTTCTGCCATCTGGTGAAAGAATCCCTACCTGGCTAATGTTATTGCCCAATTCGGGGAATGAGATAATAACAAAAACACCTCCGGCCAATGCACTTGAAATATCTCCGCTAATCAGTTTCTGACAGGCCTCATGCACCGCTACTAATGATGATGAGCATGTAGTATCGATCATCATAGCCGGGCCTGTTAAATTCAAATAATAGGATATACGGCCGGCTGTAATGGCACTCAGGTTTCCGGTCATAGCCACGGCATCAAAATCCTCGATCAGTGAGCCATAGTCTGAAGAGGGTCTGCTGCCCAGAAATACTCCGGTGTCGGCCCCTTCCATGCTCTTGAGGCTATACCCTGCATGCTCTATCGCCTGGCAGGCCAGCTCCAGTGACAGGCGCTGTTCCGGATCCATCAGGTCCGCCTCCTTCTTGGAAAGATCAAAGAATTTATGATCAAAAAGGTCTACCCTGTCCATGTGGGCTGTAACCAGATAATGACCATGAGGATTGATATGTGAATGTATCATCCGGCTTTGGCTAAGCTCTCTGACACTGTCACGTCCCGACTTTAAATTTTGATAAAATGCACCTATGGTAGGAGCTTCAGGGAATACCCCGCTCATACCAATGATTGCAACCGCATTTTTGTTATTTTCCATTTCCGTGCTTTCTAAGGAAATCTGCAATTTCTTTCTCTGCTCCTTCTTCCAGCTTCAGGTAGTTATCATTATTCCACGCGTCTTCAACGTATACCTTATCCATTTGCTCTCCGAAGTCTTTACCATAAGTAACCAGAACCTGATCTTTAGGGAATCTGGTTGGGTTATCATTATCTATGGCGGTGATGATCAGATTGGACTGATAGGTGACATCTCCCTCCATATTTTCTTTTTGCCTCGTTACATGAACTGTGTAAGTAGAGTGTGCCCTGTGCAGGTACCACTTATCTCCCATTTTCTTGTATCCAACAAAAGTCTTTGAGTTCAAGGTCTCCACATCCACCCCCGTCTTTTTCATATCAGCTTTTTCATTCGAGCTCTTTTTGTCTACTTTACTGATCGCTTCGGATACCAACTCGTACTCTACAGCTTTAAAGGCCATAGATTCCACTTCAATAAATATTTTCCCTTTGAGCTGTGCTCTGCCTTTCTTACGTCTTTTCGGGTCAAATTGAATGACATAAAACCGGTCTTCGCCATCAGATACAATCTCCATGAGTTCATAGTTGAAGTATTTGAAATACTGCTCGTACAGAAACGAGATGCCATGCTTTACAAAATCCACTTGCAGCCCTCCGGAAATGGTCAGGTTATCCAGTATTTTGATCTTGACGGGATCTTGAGCCTTTCTTCCTTTTACCAATTTCATTTGATCCTGCTCAGGGGGACCGTATGGAGACTTATAGATATCAATGATGCCTTCCGCCAAAGATATAAGCTCACGCTCATCTCTTATGGTTTCCCTATAGAAGGCTTTCATCATCGAGGCATTTTTAGGGTAGTTAGCAGGTATTTTCTTTACTGCTTCAAGAATAATTTCCGTAGGCTTAAGCGGAGTAACTTTTACTTCCTTAAGCATGGTTGCTGATGGCTCTAAACGAACCTGTACCTGATCACCTTTGACCGTGGCTATCGGTGTTTTATACTGTTGATATCCTACGTGTGATATGCGTAGTGTATCTTCTTTATAAGCCAGGGGCAACTTAAGAACAAACTTGCCATCCAGGTTTGAAATTGTCCCTATAAAACCATCTTTTACCCCTACATGTGCGCTAATAACAGGCTCTCCTGTTTCGTTGTCTAAGATCTCCCCTTCGATCAGAAAGGACTCCTGAGACATTGATACATGACTTATGAAAAGAAAAGCCAACAACATTCCTTTACGGACAATATTCATCATTCAAATAAAAATTTTAGGTTCTTAAACAGTTTGCTTTTTATCTCCTATCACTATACTTCAAATCCTGTAATTTCCATCATATTGGCGCCTTCTAAAAAGTGGCTTAATTCACCTATTGACGGATATTTAAACAGGTCCATGACTTCGATATCCGGATACTCTTCTTTCAACCTTTCATGCAGCATGATGATCTTCAAAGAACTTCCTCCGAGATCGAAAAAGTTATCGTCTATCCCTACACTTATATCTCCCAATAAAGCCTGCCAGAGCTCTACCATTCTCTCTTGCAATGCGTTTTGCGGAGCTCGATAATGACTGATCACTACCAAATGGTTACTTGTAGGCTGAGGCAATGCCTTCTGATCAATTTTCCCATTGGTGGTCAAGGGTAAGTTTTCCAACCTCATATAAAAGGTTGGGAGCATATAAGCAGGCAAATGCTGCTGCAAAAAGGCTTTAAGTGCACCGGACTCCAGTTCTGTTTCACTGGTGTAATAAGCCGCAATCTTAAAGTTTCCTTCTGTTTTTAAAATGGTAACAGCGGCAGTTTTTATAGATTCATGCTGTAAGAGCACGTTTTCTATCTCTCCCAGTTCTATACGCTGACCGTGTATCTTTACCTGATTATCTCTCCTGCCATGATAAACGATATTTCCATCTGTCATCCAATGGCCAATGTCACCAGTAAGGTATACACGCTGTGGAGCATCTGCTCCAAAATCTGCGGTAACAAACCTTTCACGGGTCAGGTCTTCCCTATTCCAATAGCCTCTGGCCAGTCCGATACCTCCAATGGCGATCTCACCTAAAACGCCTTCGGGCTGCAATTGCATATGATCATCAACAATGAATAGTTGCGTATTGGCAATGGGCTTACCGATAGGTATAATTTGATCGCCATGTTGTATGTGATAGTGACTCACATCTATACTGGCTTCTGTAGGTCCATACAGGTTGTAGAGATCTGCAGACAGCTTGTTATGAAACTTGCCCGCAACCGCTGCTGATAATGCTTCTCCGCTACAAATTACGCGTTTCAGGGCACTCAGGCTGTTTGCCATTTCATCGTCCAGACCTTGAAGGAAGATCTGTAACATGCCTGGCACAAAGTGTACCGTGGTAACCCCATGATCAGCTATGCAGCTCACCAGCTGCCGAACGTCATAGATTACCTCCTGACGGCATAAAACCTGCCTTGCGCCATACATGAGAGGCATGAATAGTTCCCATACAGATACATCAAAAACGTAGTTCGTCTTTTGAAGGATTACATCTTTTTCTGAGAAATCATACTGCTGCCACATCCACTCCAGCCTGTTTACCGCACCGCGGTGCTCAATCATTACACCTTTAGGCTGCCCAGTGGAACCTGAGGTATAAATGACATAGGCCAGGTCAGTAGATGAAGGACCTTTCGAAAGGTTGTTTGTGGGGTATTTAGAAATGGCCTCCCAGCTTCCTGGCGTAATGGCCCTGCAATTTCCTAATTCCAGATCTCTGGTCTGACCTTCATCAAGTATCAGACACTTTGCCTGAGTATCTTCCAAAATAAAGCTGATCCTGGCAGCCGGATAGTCCGGCGCTATGGGCACATAAGCTCCTCCGGCCTTCAAAATACCTAACAGGGCTATGATCATCTTCTCTGATCGATCCATCAGGAGGCAAACCAGATCGTCTTTGCTTATAGCCATCTCATCTTTCAGATAATGTGCTACCTGGTTGCTTAACTGGTTAAGTTCACCATAGCTTATGCTTACATTTTCAAACTGAACGGCTATTGAATCTGGTGTTTCCTCTGCCTGCTTCTCAAACAGACTTACTATAGTTTCTTTATTTGTGTACTCAACCGGAACTTCATTGTGTCCGGTTAGCAGATGTTGCTTATCCTCTGATGACAGATATTCCTGTGAAGCCAACGGTTTTTCCGGGTCAGCAAGCAGTTGTGTTATCAACTGTTGGTAATGGGCAAGAAACTGCGTTACCCATGCCTCAGGGAAAAGGTCTGTATTGTACTCAAGACTCACCTCGATATCATCTTCCTGAGCTCTGAAATGGAAGGTCATATCATACCTGCTGGTATCCGTTCCTTCTTGCAGTTGATCAATGGAGATACCTTCAACCTTCGGAATAGCCTGCTCTTCGCTTTCCTTATCATGTAAAACCATCATGATATCAAAAAGTGGTGACCGGTCAAGGTCTCTGGATAGATTCAGGTCTTCTACCAACTGATCGAAAGGATATTCCTGATGACCAAAGGCTTCAATGATATTGCGTTTGGCATTTTCCAGCAACTTGGCAAAGCTTTGCTGACTATCTATTTGATGTCTTAAGGGTAACAGGTTTAGATACAGACCTATCTGGTTTTGGAGTTCCTGGCGAGACCTAAGCGTAGCCGGAGTACCTATCACTATATCCTCCAGTCCTGTATATTTATGGAGTATTGCACATAGAGAGCTGTATAAGGTCATAAACAAACTGGCCTCCCTGGTTTTACAAACCTCCATAACCTGCTCGCTTACCTGCCTGCCCAATGACAATTTTGCTATGTTGCCATTGTATGTCTTCAGTTCCGGTCGGTGAGTGGTCACTGCAAAATCAACTTTGCTGGCTGGCTTTTCAAATAAGCTCACCCAATAAGCCTTGTGCTGCTCCCATGCACCTGATTCCAATTGTGTATTTTGCCAGGTTGCAAAGTCCTTGTATTGTATTTTGAGCACTTCGGGTCGGGTCTCTTCTCCTGCTGCTATATTTTGATAAAGCTGAAGGAGTTCTTTAACCATTATTGGCATAGACCACTCATCACCAATGATATGATGCATGTTGAATACAAGCACGTATTTATCATTCCCCAAATGCAGCACATGCACTTTGATAAGTGGCCCGTGGCTAAGGTCAAACTTCATTCCGAAGATTTCCGAGGCT
Source organism: Fulvivirga marina (assembly GCF_016775155.1). Taxonomy (GTDB): domain Bacteria; phylum Bacteroidota; class Bacteroidia; order Cytophagales; family Cyclobacteriaceae; genus Fulvivirga; species Fulvivirga marina. The sequence continues at coordinate 539,076 of NZ_JAEUGD010000066.1, forward strand.
ATTTCTTCGCTTCTTATCCCTGCATTTTCTTCCTTACCAAGGTCCGTGTATTCCAGTGCAGAATCGATTCCGGTTTCAATTCTTTGCTTTAGTATGCCACTCTGCATGTGGAATGTCGTTCTCAAGGACTCATGACGGGCTATCAACTCGTCGAAAGCCTGGGCAAGATGGTTTACCTGTAGCTTACCTTCAATAGCAAAAGCTAAGGGGAGGTTATAGGCTGCAAAGTCTGTATTCATTTGCTCAAGCACCCACAATCGTCTTTGAGCATTGGTGGTCTCGTAGAATTCCTGTGCTTCTACAGGTTTCAGATCATCTTCAATTTCTTCTGATGACTCGATGAGACGTGACAGCGCTTCTATGTTAGGGGCGTTGAAAAAACTGGCGAGATCAGGCTTAACATTGAATATATCGGCTACTTCTGCGAGGATCTGTATCGCTTTGAGCGAATGCCCTCCCAGATCAAAGAAGTTATCATGAATGCCTATGTTTTCTCTTCCCAGTATTGACTCCCAACTTCTAACAAGCACCTTTTGGATGTCGTTCTGAGCTGCGACATGATCTACCGGTGCGTTTCTCTCATTTTCAGGGTGTGGCAGTTTGCCTGCATCTACTTTTCCACTGTTATTCAATGGAAACTTATCCACTGCTAGAAAGTAAGCGGGCATCAGGTAATCAGGCAGGTAGCCTGACATATGGTTTCTCAAAACAGTATTAGAAAGCTCTTCCGAAGCTATATAGTAGGCCGTCAGGTAAGGTAATCCACCCTTGCTCTGATGAGTAGTTGCAAAAGCGTCCTTTATTTTATCATGGCCAATGAGGCTGGATTCGATCTCACCCAGCTCTACTCTATGGCCATTTATTTTCACCTGGGTATCTGTTCTCCCTAAAAACAGCAGTTCGTCATCGTCTGACCATTTGACCCTGTCCCCGGTGCAGTACATTTTAACACCCTCTTCAAAAGGGTTGTTTACAAAGCTGGCTGAGGTTAACTCTTCATTGTTGAGGTACGCCTTTGCCAATCCTTTGCCTGAAACATACAGTGTACCTTCTACACCTTTGGGAACCAGTTGCAGGTCTTCATCCAGAATATAAACTCTGGTGTTGGCAATTGGACGGCCAATAGGGATGGTAGTTCTGTCTTTATCCTCTGGTTTTACCTTATAAGTTGAAACACAAACAGCGCATTCGGAAGGCCCGTACGCATTGTAGCAGTCAACAAATTGACTCAGATAGGTTAAATCTGCAACATTAGCAGCTTCTCCGGCTGTAATCAATACCCTGAGGAAATGTAGTTTTTCAAGGTTAAGGGTACTCAGAAATGACGGTGGGAATGTGACAACACTCACCTTTTTATCCTGAAGGTATTGCATGAATCCCTGCTGGTCATAGAGAAGGGCTTTGTCATGCAGTACGAGGGTGGCTCCTGCATAAAAAGCCATAAAAATCTCCGATATGGATGCATCGAAAGATAGTGAGGCAAACTGCAACACCTGATCTTCGGAACTTATATTAAATATCTCCGTCTGCGCCATGGACATATTGACCTGGCTTTCATGCTTAATGACCACACCTTTGGGTGCACCGGTAGATCCGGAAGTATAGATGACATAAGCCGCATCAGTGGGTTCATTAACGGACGGAAGGTTTTCAGGGTGTGCTTCCAGGTCTGACCATTGTATATCCAGGGCGAAAATAGCACCTTGATAAACTGTCATCACCTCATCGAGTGTACCCATTTCAGTCAGCAATAACTTGACCTCCGCATTTTCCAGGATGTATGCTTTCCTCTGTACCGGCAAATCTGCATCGATCGGAAGATAAGCAGCTCCGGCTTTCATGATAGCCAGTATGGCTACTATAGCGAGTTCATTCCCCGGTGCCATTAAGGCTACTACATCATTTGGTTTGATACGGAGTTCATTTCTCAGGTGAAATGCCAGGCTGTTAGCCTTTTCATTGACTTCACTGTAGGTCAGCACCTGATCATTGTAAACTATAGCCTGAGCTTGTGGTGTTTTCTGTACCTGTGCTTCAAATAATGCATGTATACAGGCGGGAACCTCAAAGTCTCGACTGGTATTGTTCTTTATATGCATGAGGTCCTGAACCTCATCATCAGCCAGGTAGCTTAATGTTCCAATAGCTTTTGACGGAGCTTCCAGAGCCGCAGCAATCAATTGTTTGAAATGCCCTACCATACGATGGATGGTTTCTTCCCGGAACAGGTCTGAGTTGTACTCAAACATCATGTAGTATCCTCCCTCCGACTTTTCAAACACCATTCTGATATCCAGGGCACTCTGATGAAATCCGCTGTCGTAGGTGTCCAGCGTAATCCCTGACATTTCATTGTCTTTCTTTTCAATATCCAGGTTTAACAGCACCAGGGCTACATCATAAATTGGTGACTTGCTGGTAACACGTGGGATATTTAAATCTTCAACCAGGCGATCAAACGGATATAGCTGATGGTCAAATGCGTTAAGTGTAGTGGTCTTTAGTTTTTCGAGCAGCGAGTTGAAACTGTCTTCATTTTCAAATTGTGACCTGAGCACAATGTTATTGATGTAGAATCCCACCTGATTATCCAGGTCCGAGTGCTCACGACCAGCCACGGGCGTACCTATAATGATGTCTTTTTGCCCTGAGTACTTATAGAACATCACTTTGGTTATGCCTAGCAGAGCCATAAATAAACTGGCTTTGTGCTGCTTGGCAAGAGCTTCCAGTTTGTCCATCAGTTCATCGTCAATGAAGCTTTTAACGACACCGCCGCTGTAGGTTTTATAAACAGGCCTTGGAAAATCGGTTGGAAGATCTAATACCGGCAGATCGCCGCTAAGGTTTTCCAGCCAGAAGGCTTTATGCTTATCAATTTTTACGTTGTTTTCCAGCAGTTCATTTTGCCAGTGTGCAAAGTCTTTGTATTGAACCTTGAGTGATGGCAACGGGCTTTCCTCACCACTGAGGTATGCATTGTAAAGCTCAAAAGCTTCATTGATCAGCAGTTGCAGCGACCATGCATCGCTAATGATGTGATGTATGGTGAAAGAAAAGATAAAAGAATGGTCGCCTCTGTCAAAAAGCGTAAACCTGGCCAAAGGCCCCTTCTCCAGATCAAAAACGGTAGCCGCTTCCTTCCTTACCCATCCATTTACTTTATCATCAGGTTCTCCACTTACATCCTCATTATTGAAGTTAAATTCAAGATCATCAAAGGCATTAACTTTTTGTTTTGGCTCATTATCCACCGTAACAAATGTGGTCCGCAGTACTTCATGCCGGATCACCAAATCCTTAATTACCTGTTGGAATATTTCTGTGTTCAGGTCACCAGTTATTTCATAGGCACTATGGATGTTAAAGGCTGTACTGGATTGCTCGTACTGGCTCATAATCCAAAGCCGCTTTTGTGCATGAGACAGCTCATAATGTGGCAAGGCCGGCAACAGTGGAATGCTTTTGAAGTCTTCTTTCTCCTTTACCTCATTTATTTTTTGAGCTAGTTGGGTGATGGTGGGTGCTGAAAATATATCTCTCACCAGGATCATTACTCCAAACTCTTTAAAAATCCTGGATATCAGCTGAATGGCTTTTAATGAATTACCTCCGATCTTAAAGAAAGACGTATTTGCCCCAATTCTTTTAAGTCCAAATAAGGTCTTCCAAATCTCTTCCAGCTTAAGCTCTACCTCGCCTGAGGCCTCTTGGTAGTCTTCTTCTGAGATCAGCATGTCTTCCGGCTTCGGTAGAGCCTTCCTGTCCACTTTGCCGTTAATATTCAGTGGAATGCTTTCCAGTTTGAATATATAGGAAGGCATCAATTCCTTGTTCACTGCTTTTCTCAACCCGGACTCAATATCACTCTCAGAAGCTGTACCTGTGTAGTAGCCAATGAGTTCCATGAGATTGTTATTGCCTGAATAAGGCATTACAATGGCTTCCTGAACCCCCTCTAGTGATAACATGGCGTGTTGTATTTCGCCCGGCTCAACTCTAACACCATTGATCTTAACCTGATCATCCTGACGGCCAAGGATTTCTATATTTCCATTTTCAAGGTACCGGCCAAGGTCCCCTGTATGGTAAATAATGTCTTCTTTGTCTTTAACCAATGGGTTTTGTACAAACACCCGCTTGGTCAATTCAGGGTTATTGAAATACCCTTTGGTTACAAATGGCGTTTTAATATAGACTTTCCCTATTTCACCTACACCGCAAAGGCGATCGTTGATAACGGCAACAGCTGTATTGCCAATTGGCTTTCCTACATGAATAATATCGGAAGGGTTGGGAGGCAGATCGGTTATGCGATGAAACGTTTTGATCATGGTGGTTTCTGTCGCTCCATATAAATTGACCAGTTCCACATGCTCTCCCACGGCCTTACGCCAATTTTGTATATCTCGCCCATAAAGCATCTCTCCTGCCATGAGCAGATGCTTTAACCCTGCAAATTTTTCACCTGAAGTCCCTGACTTTGCTACTGACTCTACAATCACGCGCATCATGGACGGGACTGTATGGATCAGTGTAACTTTAGAACGGTCAATCCACTCTATCAATTTGACCAGGTTGTTTTTTGTTTCGACATCAGGGATGCATAGTGTACCGCCGGCACATAAAGGGACGAATATATCTCTTAAGGATGCATCGAAGGATATGGCTGTCAGTTGCGAAACTCTGCTTTCTTCGGAGATGCCAAACTCCTTCATTTCCCAATGAATGAAATGACTTAAGCTATCATGGCAACCTAATATAGCCTTTGGATCTCCTGTAGATCCTGAGGTATAGAATATATAATTTCCGTCAGCTGGTGAGTTAACGATTTCAAGTGTATCGCTGGCGTAATCCTGTAAGTTTTCTTTTCTGGACTTGGTTAAATTATCTTCCAGTAACTCAACGACATCATCATCGCTCAATATCAATAGCGTTGAAAGATCCAGTTTAAGGGAGGTTATCAGTTCAATAATCTGCTCTCGCTGATTCTGATGCACAATCAGTATTTGAGGTGCACTATGTTCGAATATCTGTGATAACCTTTTTGATGATACCTCCAATGAAATGGGCAGGTATATCCCTCCTGACTTGAATACGCTCAATAGGGAGGTAACCAAAGAGATACCGGGCAACTGCATTACCCCTACAATCTGATCCTTACCGGCTCCTGTTTCTCTTAATAAGTGAGCTAACTGGTTTGACCTTTTATTAAGTTCTGCATACTCAATATGCCTGTTTTCTTCCTCTATAGCAATATGGGAAGGAAACTTTAAGGCAACCTGCTCAAATACGGTATGAATGATTCGCTTATTCATCCTGTTCATTTAATATTCATCACTGATTTCGGAGCTAACTTCGTTAAACTGTTGCTCCACCTGATTAATCTCCACCTCATCCATAAGAAGGTCTCTCAGGTGGTAAAGAGAACCGGTTTTGTCACCGACTACGTTTATCACCAGCAGTAACATATCGTTTTTCATTTTCTCCACAAAAGCAGCTTCATATATGTCGGTGTTGTATTCAATGGTACATATCAGCTTACCTTCATGTACTCTGAAATCGAAAGTAAAGTCAAATTTACTGGTGGAATGCCCCATATCGAGTTTTTCGATTTGCAGGTCATTATCCACTGGCATGTTCTCTACTGCGGACTGTGTATCCTGAATTTGCACCATTACATCAAACAGGCTGTTCCGTGTCTGATCGTAAGGTATTTCCAGGTCTTCCACCAACAGGTCTATGGGATAGATGCTGTGCTTGAAAACATTGACCGCATTGGTTTTGATCTTCTGCATAAAAGCATCAAATTCCATTTCAGCATTAAACTGAGTACGCACTGCCAAGGTGTTGACGTAGAAACCTACCTGGTTTTCCAGGTCTTTATGCCCACGGTTGGCAACGGGTATTCCAACCGTGATATCCGTTTGTCCGGTATACCTGTAAAGGAGAACTTTTACCAGACCTAGTAAAAACATGAACAGGGTTACATCCTTTTGCTTTGTTAGCTTATTGATGTCTGCCAATATGGACTGGTCGAATTCAAACTGGATGTGGTCGCCATTATATTTTGTCTCTGCGGGTCTCGCCTTGGCTTGCGGAAAGCTTAAAACAGGAATATCTCCCTCAAACTGCTTTAACCAAAACTGACGATGTGTTTTTAAATTATCTCCATTTAACTGCTGGTTCTCCCAATGGGCAAAGTCCTTAAACTGAATATTCAAAGTAGTCGGAAATGCTGAGCTACCTTCTTTCAGAGAATTATAGCAGCTTAAAACTTCATTGGTTAAAATATCGGTTGACCATCCATCGGAAATGATGTGGTGCATATTCAAAAGAATAATGACCTCTTCTTTTCCTAACAGAAGTAGAATAACTCTAAAAAGTGGTCCTTCTTCCAGATCAAAGGGTTTGTTCCACTCGTGATCGGCTATTCTTTTAATTTCCCCCTGCTGATCCTCTTTTTCTGACAGATCAATCTGACTATAGCAATGCTGGAAATCTACATTTTCATGGACCTTTTGCTTAGGGTGCCCCTCTACATTTACAAATGTGGTTCTCAGAATTTCATGTTTATTGACCACGGTTGTAAGTGCTGCCTTGAACATTTCCGTATCCAAAGCTCCATTGACTTTATAAGCACTAGGCATATTATAAGTTATCTGGTTTTCCTCCAGTTGATCCAGTATCCACAACCGCTTTTGAGCATATGTAACCTCATAGAAAGGCTGCTGTGCAACAGGCACAATTTCTTCATAAGCTGATTTACCTGAGCTGTCGATAAGGCCTGCAAGCTGAGCTATGGTTTGGTTATCAAACATATCTGCAATCTTGAGCAGCACATTAAATTCCTTATAGATTCTGGAGATAACCTGAATGGCTTTCAGGGATGTTCCTCCTATGCTGAAAAAAGAAGCATCTCTGCTTACCCTGGGCAGATTCAGCATTTCTTTCCATATGGTTTCAAGACGTATCTCTTTTTCTCCGCTGGGTGCGGAATATTCTTGCTCTACAAGTTGCAATTCTCTTTTGGCTAAGGCCTTTCGATCAACTTTGCCGTTGAGGCTTAAGGGCAGTGATTCTAAGCGGGTAATCCACTGCGGTATCATAGAAGGCTCAAGGATTTCGCTCAGCGCTTCTCTGACCCCTACCGGGTCAACTGATTCGCTGGTATAATAGCATACTAAAGATGATTCATTGTCATTATTGGTATGAAGCAATACCACCGTTTCAGCAATATCCTTGATGGATAGTATGGCATTCTCAACCTCGTTCAGCTCAATTCTTATTCCATTTACCTTGACCTGGGTATCATTTCTTCCCAAAACTTCCAGGTCTCCACTATCCGATAATTTGCCAAGATCACCTGTCTTATATACAATCTCTTCATGCTCTTGCTGCAAAGGGTTTTGTACAAAAACCTTATCCTGCAGTGCTTTATCAAATAAGTATCCTTTAGTAACAAAAGGAGTTTTAATGTAGATCTCGCCTATTTCTCCGGGTTTACAAAGTATTCCATCGTTGATCACCGCTACCAGGGTATTAGACATTGGCTTCCCTACAGGTATTCTTTGGGTATCTTCACTCACATCTGCTCCTACACGATAAAAGGTTTTTATCATTGTGGTTTCGGTGGCTCCATACAGGTTGACCACACTTACATGATCTCCTACATGGTTTCTCCACTTTAACACATCTTTGCCAAAGAGGGCTTCTCCTGATAAAAACAAATAGTTCAGGTTTTTGAATGTCTCTCCGACATGTGATTCGCTCCCGGAAAGCGCGTTGTTGATCAACCGCAACATAGAAGGCACGGTATGTATCAGGGTAATTTTATATTTTTCCAGCCACTCAAGGAGCATATCTGCATTTGATTTTACTTCAGCCGACGGGATAAACAATGTTCCTCCGGCACAAAGTGGTACCAGCATATCTCTAAGTGAGGCATCAAAGGTAACTGAGGCTAATTGACTAACGCGGCACTTATCGTCAATATCAAACTCATTTATTTCCCAGTTTATAAAGTGCGCCAGACTTTTATGGCAGCCAAGGATAGCCTTTGGAGTACCGGTAGACCCTGAAGTATAAAATATATAGTTTCCATCGTTGGGGTCATTGATGATTGGCGGATTTTCGATGGTTACTTGTTCAACGGTAATTTCACTCCGCTTACCCTCATCATTTTTAAATACGCTAATACCTAACTCGTCATCTACAGCCAGAATATAGTCACAAGAGATATTCTTAATTTGGTCAATATCTGCTCTACTGGTTATCAGCACTTCCGGTTGACACTCCGCAATAATTCCCTGAAGTTTCTTTGCTGGGAGCAAAACATTTACGGGTAAATAAATGCCTCCTGACTTGAAAATCCCCAACATAGAGCCTACTAACTCAACGCTTGAGGGCATGACAACTCCAACTATTTTGCCTTGGGTAATTCCGAGTTGACTAAGCGTACCCGCAATTTGATTGGAGAATTGGTTTAAGTCTTGGTATGATATTTCACGGTTGCTATCAACAACACACGTTTTTTCAGGAAAACGCGATACTGCTTCTTCAAACACCGAGTGTATTATTTTCTTCATGTTCTTGATATTGTCAATATCTCTATGCCGCAGATAGGTGGCTATTCTTAAAAATCTTCTGAGATTTCCATACTGGAAAAGGCATCACTCTTTACATCTGACTGACCGTTAAAGCGGCTATTCAATGATTGTTTCAGTTGTTTCAATGTTAACTCGCTACGTTCCTGCTCGGTAATTTCCGTTAGGATTGTAGTCATAATCTGATGCATTTGTTCAATGGTACCTGTTGTAAAAAGGGCTGTGTTATACTCTATCCAGCCACTGAGAACTTTTTTATCCTTCAACACTTCAAAATTGAAGGTCAGGTCAAATTTGCTTGATTTGAAGTCCAGTGCAACCTCACTCATTTCTATGTCGTCAGGGAGCATGAGGGACAGTTCTTTTAGGTCGGTATCCTGCATTTGCACCATCACGTCAAATAAACTTGATCTGCTGATATCTGATCCGGTTTGAAGTTTATCTACCAATTGGTCAAATGGATACATGCCATGTTCGTAGGTTTTGAGTGACTTTTTCTTCACCTGTTTTACAAAGTCAGAAACCGTAGTGTCAGGTGAGAACTGCATTCTAAAAGCAATGGTATTGACATAAAACCCGATCTGGTCTTCGAGGTTATTATGATGACGGCCGGTAACGGGTATTCCGAGTACAACATCCTTCTGGCCAGTGTAATAATAAAACAATGCCTCTACACTTGCCAAAAGCAGGTTAAACTGGGTTACATCTTGTGCCTTGCAGTAAGCCTCAATTTGTGCACTCAATTGCTCATCCAATTGAAACTTATATTTGCTTCCTTCAAATGTCTGCTTATCTGCTCTGGCATGATCAACCGGAAGGTTCAATGTTGGAATTTCATTTTCAAACTCCGCCAGCCAAAACCGCTCGTCTGTTTCTTTTTTGTCAGCCAGTTGTTCCGTCAGCCAGGCCGCATAATCCTTATACTGAATCTTTAGTGGCTCCAATGCCGGTGTACCGGGCTTTGTATTCATGTTATACAACGATAAGATGTCTCTGGCCATCACATAGGTAGACCAGGCATCAAACACGATATGGTGTGTATTGAAATAAAGGATCACACTATCCTCACTGGTACGAATGACCAGTGCTCTGAATAAAGGTGCCTTTGAGAGATCAAAGTGATAATTCAATTCCTCTGATAAAATGGCTTTAGCCTCTGTTTCACTTTCTGCCATAGTGCTGACATCGATATACCTGGCTTCAAAACCTGCGGGTATATCCTCCTGAACACGCTGATATAGGATGTCATCTTCCATCACAAAGCTGGTCCTCAGACTTTCATGGCGCATCACCACATCGTTTAGAGCTGCCAGTAACGCTTTGTGATCTATGGTACCTCTTAACTCAAAGGCATTGGGCATGTTGTAGGTCACCTGCTCTTTTTCAAACTGATCTAATATCCATAATCGTTTTTGCTGAAAACTTGCAGGATAACGATCACTTGCAGGAAGCTTTATAATTTCTTTATATCCCTTTTGAGGCGCATCACCTAACAACAGGGCCATTTTGGCTATGGTTGGATTAGAAAAAACGTCAAACACCTTGAGCATAATCCCAAACTCTTTGTATATGCTTGAAATGAGTCTGATAGCCTTTAATGAGGTACCTCCTATGGTGAAGAAGGAAGTGTTCCTTCCTATTTTGTCCATGTCGAGGATGGCCTCCCACATTTGCTCCAGCTTCTCTTCCGTAGCTCCCTGCACAGCTTCGTAGCTCAATGACTTTTTGAGCAGATCGCCTGGTTTTGGTAAAGCACGACGATCAACTTTACCATTGATGGTAAGCGGCAGTTCCTTTAAGTATTGTATATGCCCGGGAATGATATTTTGATTCAGTTCCCTGGATAAGTATTGTCGAATTTCCTCTGGGGTCCTCTCCTGCCCTGTGTAATAGGCAGCGAGCATAACGGTACCGCTCTCATCCTGATGACTGGTCACTACTGCCTGCTCCACTCCTTCAACTCCTAGTAATACATGCTCAACTTCTCCCAGTTCCACCCTGATACCATTGACTTTTACCTGCTGGTCAAGCCGTCCTTTGATCTCGATGCTGCCATTTTTCAGATACACACCCAGATCTCCTGTTTTGTACACTATATCTTCCCTACCCGCGATCAATGGGTTTTGTACAAAGACCTGCTGGTTAAGGGCCTCGTTAAAGAGATATCCTTTACTCCAAAACGGCGTTTTTATGAATACTTCGCCAATTTCTCCCGGCTGGCAAAGGTGCTGGTTATTGACTATGGCTACCACGGTATTGCTTATTGGCTTGCCCACCGGTATCATGTGTTGATCATCACTTATCTCAGCTTCTACTCTATGAAAAGTCTTGATCAGTGTAGTCTCTGTCGTTCCATATAGATTGACAAGTTCTACATGTGTACCTACTTTCCCGCGCCACTTGCGTACATCCTGAGCATACAATGGCTCGCCCGAAACCAGCATGTATTGAAGGCTCTTGAATCGTTGCTGACTGTCATCAGCTATTTCATCAGTGATCACTCGTAGCACACTAGGTACGCAATGAATCAGGGTAATATTATTGTTCTCAATCCACTGCACCAATTGTACTGGGTTTTGCATGATGGCTCTGTCAGGTATGCACAAGGTAGAGCCGGTACACAATGGAAGGAAAATATCTCTTAATGAAGCATCAAAAACGGGATGAACAAGATGGCTGACCTTGTGTTTATCATCAATTTCAAACTCACTGCTTTCCCAATGAATAAAATGGCTCAGTGATCTGTGAGAACCCAATATAGCTTTGGCTTCACCAGTAGAGCCTGAAGTATAAAATATGTAACTGTCGTCCGTTAGCTCCTGAGGGCTCGCTTTGGGCAGGTCATCATTTTGAGGTACTAAATGCCACGAACCGGAGCTATATGAATATAATTCAATATCGCTGTTTCCGTCTAACAGGATCAAACATGCCGGGCGATAGTTAACAGCGCTCAACCTGGCGCTAGCGGATTCAAAATCAGCTTTCGAAATTATCAGCACTTCTGGTTGGCACTGCTCAAGGATCTGCTTTAATCGCTTATCAGAAAACTCATCGCTTAATGGCACATATATATGTCCTGCTTTAAAAATGGCCAGCAATGACGATACCAGATTTATGCTTCCCGGCAGCATGGTACATACTTTCTTCCCTCCATTCCCGAACCTTAAAAGTAAGGCTGCCAGGTCATCGGCCTGGGTGTTAAGTTCCGAATAAGTGACCTCCCTACCCTCACCTGATAAGGCCAGGTTATCAGGTAGTTTTGCTGCAGTTTCCTCAAACCACTGATGTATATAATCGAACTTCAATGAATTAGCTGTTTTAATGTGTGATACTTGAATAATTTCAATATGTTCTCAACCTCTTCAACATCTCACTAATGTTGCTCTTCCTTTTGGATCGTCTTCTAGATACCTGACATTTCAAACTGATCAAGAAATATGTTAAAAGTCAGCACGACGATAAGCAGGTCATCATCAAAAGGCAGACACAGGTTAAAGTCATCGGCTTTGTACATTGTCTTCAACCTTTCTATGGTATCCGGGTTAAAATAGCCTTGACGCTTTATCCTGTCATATGAAAGCATGTCGTTGACCCATTCTATATTGCTTTTCAAAAGGTGTGAGCTATTGGGGGCCACAAAACTAAATTTCTGCCTGTCGGATATATCAGATGGCACATATTTTTTAGCTACTTTCTTAAGTATGTACTTCTCATTTAGCCCATTCAGTTTCACTTTGGATGGAATGGTTCTGATGAAGTTTAATAGTTCAATGTCTAAAAACGGATATCTTCCTTCAACCGAATTGGCATAACTTACTCTGTCGCAATGATCGGCAATCAGGTGATCTGATAACCTCAGTTTTAAATCCAGGTAAGATCTCTTATGGAAACTATCACGGCCGTTGAGTCGATTTTGGTTAATCTCCAATCTTTCCAGGCAGTCGAAATCATGATATATACTATTCAAATGATCTGAATATAAGGCCTGCTTTGTTTCCTTAAATTCGTGCTGACGTTTTTCGTAAAAGAAGTCCTGATCTCCCCAGAGTTTCTTTCTCATCTGCTTTTCCAGCATTTCGGCCAGGTCATTGTCGTTGCTAAAACTCTGTCGTTCTTTGTCGAACCGGTAACCGACATAGCCTCCTAGTAGCTCATCAGCACCTTCACCGGATAAAACTACTTTTATATTTTCCCTGTTTACCAGCTCAGAAAGTGCTAAAGAGCAGGTGTTATATGTTTCTTTTAAAGGAGATTCTGCATAGAAAACAGCATCCCTTAATCTTTTTTCAACATCATTTTTGTTAAACTCTATCTCATGATGTATGCTCTTCAAATGTTCTGCCATCAACCTTTGGAAATTCCTCTCATCGTGTTGTTTATCCTGAACATCAGGGAATCCTATGGAAAAGGACTTAAAACGACTTGATGGAAAAAGCGATTTCATCAAACCTCCAACTAATGAAGAGTCCAGGCCTCCACTTAGGTAAAACCCTACAGGTACATCGGCAGTTAAACGGTAGTTTATTGACTTCAACAAATGATGTTCCAGACCCTCTGCGTAGTAAGATTCCGGCTTATCTTCATAAGCATGATCCTCTACGGGATAGTCAAGATCCCAATACTCCAACTCCTTAACCTCATCTTTATTGGCAATGATATAATGTCCGGGCTTTAAACTACGCACATCTTTAAACATGGTAGTAGGACTCACCATACCGGGAAATGAAAATACCTGGTCTAGTCCGGTTATATTTACTTCCTTTCGTATATCCGGGTGCTGCAAGAGGGCTTTTACCTCCGAGCCAAATAAAACCAGATCATCTTTTACACTATAGAATAAGGGGCAAATACCAAAATGATCTCTTGCCATAAACAGCGATTGGTTCCTGCTATCGAAAATAGCAAAGGCAAACTGTCCATTCAAACGGTCAAGGCATGCTGTACCATATTCCATATAAAGGTAAAGTATGACTTCAACATCGCAGTTTGTGCTGAAAACATGCCCTTTGGCTATTAGCTCGCTTCGAAGTTCTTTGAAGTTGTAGATCTCTCCATTGCAGACCAGTACAACCGATTTGTCAGCCGTAAAGAAGGGCTGATGGCCATGCTCAAGATCCATTATACTTAAGCGTCGAAAGCCAAAACCTATATATTCATTGGTAAAGCACGATGCCTCATCAGGCCCCCGGTGCGTTAATGTATCAGCCATGCGCTGAACCAAACCTTCACTTATACCTCCTGCTCCTGACCGACTGAATATCCCTGTAATTCCACACATTCCAGATTTGTATATTTTAATTTGACATTGAAATCATTAATCGCCTAAAAAGGCTCACTTTCATGACTTTATACACAACTTGTCAAGCTGTATGCTAAAGCCAACGTTTATTAACTTACAGACTCATTCCTGTCCCCACACTCCTACATCATATCTCATCGAGTGGTTTAAGGAACTCGTTTAAAACATCAGTATTTTCGCCAAGTGGCAATAATTCCTGACTGGATATTTTTATAGCCGAGTCTTCACAAGCCTTTTCCAGTATAAAAATGAAATCATCCCTCAGCTTCTCAATTGTGGAAGTAAAAAACAGATCCGTATTGTACTCCACGTCTATGATAATTTCACTTTTGCTTTGAGTGAAATTAAAAGTAAGGTCATACTTGCTTATATCAATGTTGGTTTCCATTACATTCTCCCTGATATAGTCAGTATATTCATTGTTCTTAAGGGTTTGATGCGTATCCTGCATCTGTACCATTACATTGAACAAGCCCGTCCCTTTTAATTTGTTACTCTTCTCCAGGTCATCCGTTAGCATAGCAAAAGGGTATAATGCATGTTGCTGAACGTCGATTATATTTTTCTGCGTTTCTGCAAGAAAATCATCAACAGCCTGGTCCTGATTAAACACAGACCTGAAAGCAACAAGATTGATATAAAAACCAATTTGATCTTCAAGTTCTTTTTGATCTCTGCCAGCCATAGGTATACCAATCACAATATCTCCCTGACCTGAATACCTGTATAACAGGACATTGACAAGTGACATTAGTGTGGTAAACAAAGTAGCATCATTTTTATTGCCCAGTGCCAGTATCTTTTGGGTCAATTTTTCATCAACCTTGAAACTAATAACATCACCTTTAAAGGTCGGATGCTCAGGACGTTTCTTATCTACTGGCAATTCTAACGGCGATATTGTTCCTTCAAAGTATTCTTTCCAGAAGGTACGATACTTCTCCAGTTTCTCTCCTGTTAGCTGTGCATTAAGCCAGGCTGCGTAGTCTTTATAATGTATTCTTAAAGGTTCTAATGTAAGTGCTTTGTTATCCTTAATTGCACTGTATCGCAGGAAGACTTCATTGAGAAGCACGTTCATTGACCAGCCATCTGACACGATATGATGTGTGCTGCATAAAATTATATATTTGGTGTGACTGATCTTAAGCAACTTAACACGTAATAGAGGACCTTTATCCAGTCTATATGGCTTTTCTATTTTCTCTTCATCGATAGTTCTCTGAATGGTTTCCTCATCCAGTTCACTGAGATCTTTAAACTGTACTTTAAATCCGGTTTCTTCAAAGGGAAGTATTTTCTGCTTAGCTCTATCGTCATCCAGAATGAATACTGTCCTTAAGCTTTCATGTCTTCGAACCAGTTCTTCAAATGCCTGAACAAGTGCCTGGGTATCGAGCTCTTCATTATAAGTCAGCATTCCTGCTACATTATAAGCCACCTGCCCATCTTCAAACTGATCCATCAGCCACAAAGCGTTTTGTGCATGAGACAGGTCATAGCTATCTTTTTCAGGTAAGGCTTTGATCTCAACAGTATCGGCGCTATCCGCATCTATTAACAGCAAGCTCAATTTATGGATAGTCCGGTTGGTGTAAAGGTCTTTAACACTGAATCGTTTGTTGTACTTTTCATAAACCCTCTTGATCAAGAGAATAGCTTTTAATGAATTACCTCCTATTTTAAAGAAATCATCATGGATACCTATATTTTCTTTATCCAGCAATTGTCTGAAAATAGCCAGAAGGTTTTCTTCCTCATCAGTAACGGGTTCATTCTTATTTCCTTCGAGTTCACTCCCAATATCCAATAATGCCACTCTATCAAGCTTGCCATTAATTGTTAATGGCAGCTCATCTATAGTAATGAATTTTGAGGGAATGGCATACTCAGGGAGTTGGTTTTGCAGAAAACTAACTAACTCATCAACTGTTAGCTCTTGGTTTTCTGATACCATGTAAGCGTAAAGGTCCTGTCCTCCTTCATTGTCCTGCACCATCAATGTTGCGCAGGATGAAATGCCAGGGTGTTTTAGCAGGGCACCTTCTACTTCTCCAAGCTCAACCCTAAACCCTCTGATTTTCACTTGATTATCAATTCTACCCAAAAATTCCAGTTCACCATTGAGCCACCTTCCTTTGTCTCCTGTACGGTAAAGTTTGCTGTTACGGCTAGTGTCAAGTAGATTAGAAACAAATGCTTTTTCTGTTAATTCGCTTTTTCGCCAATACCCATTCGCAAGTCCCCATCCTCCTATACAGATCTCCCCGGGTACGCCCTCGGGAGACAGCTCATCTCCCTGTAAAATATATACCTGGGCGTTGGGTATAGGTTTTCCTATCAGTACGTTATCCCTGTCTTTTGGCAGGTCGCCTACTTTATAAAAAGTGGAGGTCATCGTACACTCGGTCGGCCCATATTGATTAACCAACAATGTGCCTTTCCCAAACGTTTCTTTTACCTTTTCTGCTGTTTTTGCATGGAGCGCTTCCCCACTCACGAGTATGAGTCTTACACTTTCATTGTGCCAATCTAATGTAGGAATAGTGGCCAGCAGGCCATTGAGCATGGATGGCACAGTACTTAATATCAAAGTGACATCATGGTCGCTAATGTGCTTTAGCAGGGCTGGAAAGTCACGGTTATCCTCAGGCATTACCAAACTGGCCCCAGATACCAGGGGTGCCATGATGTCTCGTACTGAAGAATCGAAACTTAAAGAAGCCAACTGCAAGGCTATATCGACATCAGTAAGACGATATTCGCTAATCAAATATTGCAGGTAGTTAACAGCTCCCAAATGCTTGGTCATTACTCCTTTGGGGTTTCCGGTTGTACCGGATGTATATACCAGATAAGCCAGACCTGTGTTTGATATTTCCAGTTCCGGGTTAGTTATCTTTTCTTCTGCAATTACTTTCCATTCCTGATCAATTAGGATGGCTTCTACATCATACTCGGGCAACCGGTCAATTAGCTGTGATGAAGCCAGGAGTATCTTTGGCTCAACATCATTTAGGATATATAAAAGACGCGAAGCCGGGTTTGCTGTATCTAAGGCTACATATGCTGCCCCCGTTTTTAAAATGGCCAACATTGAAATTACAGCATCTACAGACCGGTTCATAAAAATACCAACCATGTCACCTTGCTTAACGCCCTTTTTCTGCAAATAAAAAGAGAGTTGGTTGGCCTTTTCATTCAATATTGAATAGGTCAATGATTGTTGTCCATCCGTAATAGCTTTACGGTGAGGAGTTTTTACGACCTGCGCTTCGAATAATTCATGAATACACTCCTGAGGTACTGACTGTAGGCTCTCATCCTTTAGCAATGCTTGCCTTTCTGTACTACTTAATAAGGAAAGGCTATCAATTTCTGCATCAGGCTGACTTATAATGCCTTCAATGAGGTTTTTAAAATAGTCCATAAACTTATGAACAGTCTCCTCTGCAAAAATATCTGTATTGTATATCCACTCAATGGTGATCTCTCCCTGTTCATCGATCACATTCAAATTGAGATCATAGGGTGAAAAATCCTGAGTGGTTGATAAAATTTTAGTTTCAAGTTCAAATACCTTAGGCAGACGCGAAACTGGCTCCATATTGAAGGTCGCACTTACCAGAGGTCGCTTATTAAGGTCCGCCTTTTTCGTTAGTTCATTGATCAGGTCAGCGTAGGGGTAGCGACTATTTTCGAAGCCTTCCAACAAGGTAGAACGAGTACACTTTAAATACTCTTCAAAACTTTGTGATTGATCAAATGCCAAACGCACGGGTAGTAAACGTGAACAATACCCTACTACTGTCTGACTATTGTCATATACACGGCCTGTCTCGGGCACTCCAATGACCAGATCATCCTGATCGGATAGTTTATGTATCAGCACACTATAAACGGAGAACAGGGTCATAAAAAGTGTGCTGTTTTGCTTCACGCTCAACTGCCTTACCTGGTCTACCAATTCTTTACCATATTTTGCTGACAGTTTATTGCCCTGATAAGTTCTTACCAGCGGTCTTTCACGATCGGTAGGTAAGTATAGTACCGGATAATCATTGGCAAATTTTTGTAACCAATATGTTTCTGCATGTTTCCATTCATCACTATCCCTGTCATTTTCCCTCAATTCAAGAAAATCGCTGTATTGCATGGCTACTTCCAACTTGGGTGCTCTTCCTTCACACAAAGCCGAGTAGATCTCTATCATTTCGCCAAGCATCAGCGAAACTGAAAGGCCATCTAAAATAATGTGATGGACAGTGAGACTGAGTACATGCTCTTCGTTGCTCATTTTCACTAAGTGGCACCTGAACAAAGGCTCGTTTACTAAATCAAAGGGTATCCGGTTTTCAGCTCTGTTCCAAACCTGAAATGCCTTATCTGCACTCTCTTCTTTATGATCAGAAAGGTCTGTAACCGGCAGATCAACATCTGAGCGCCTTTTTACGTGCTGTACATCTCCCTTGCTATCTATTGATGTTCGTAAAGCCTCATGTCTGTCGATAAGCAACTCCATGGCGCGTTTGAGGTTGGCCATATTAACAGGTCCTGAAAGTGCCAGACCTGAGGAGAAATTATAGACAACGGATGCCATATCGCCATCCATTTGTGCCAATATCCAAAGCTGTTTCTGTGCTTCGCAAAGAGGAAAGGTTTTTACAACATCACTGGCTGTTTGCTCTTCATTTTCATCAAACTGCCTGCTCTCCGGGAAAAAACCTCCTTGTTGTAATTCCTGAATACTTTCTTTTACTGCCTTAATAACAGCCTGCACATCGCTCTCCGTATGGGCAACAGAAAAGAAACATATTCTTCTTTCCCATGTAAACACCCCTTTTGCTATCAAAAGATAGAAAAACAGGTCCATCTCTATGGGTTGCAATAATGCAGCATACTTTCCGAATGACTCAAACCTGAAGACAGAGCCAAAATGAACCACCTTAATTGGGATTTCCAATCTGGTGAAAAATTCGTTGACCTCTGAAGCAAATTTTTCAGTAAGTCCGTTTACACGAGGGTAGATAGTTTCTCCTTCGTTTTTAATTTTCAGTAAAGTGGCTCTGGTTGTAGCTAATGCCAACGGGTGTTTACAG
Source organism: Fulvivirga marina (assembly GCF_016775155.1). GTDB lineage: Bacteria > Bacteroidota > Bacteroidia > Cytophagales > Cyclobacteriaceae > Fulvivirga > Fulvivirga marina. Next base: position 558,080 of record NZ_JAEUGD010000066.1, read on the forward strand.
AATGTTCCTCCGAAGAAGGTCATTTCTGTTTCAGGGTAAGAATCATCACCAAATTGCCACATGCCACCATCAATATGATTGAGGTATGCAGCATCTCCGGCGATAATACCTATTGGCATGCCTCCACCAACTACTTTCCCGTACAATACTATATCTGCTTTAACCCCAAAATAAGCCTGAGCTCCCCCCTGCTGAATGCGAAAACCAGTTATAATTTCATCAAAAATCAAGGCAACTGCATTCTTCTTGGTCACTTCACGTAACCGCTTCAGAAATTTACCAGGCTGCACGCCGGGGTTTCTGCTTTGAACCGGCTCTGCCATTACTGCTGCCAGCTCATGGGCATGTTGCTCAATAAACTCCAAAGAGCTTTCGCTACCATAGGGCAACATAATGACATCGTTGACCATATTTGGGGTAGTACCAATAGCAATAGGTACTGCATTAGCATCGGTACCATCAGGCAGGCCCAGAATTCCATCGAATGTACCATGGTACGATCCGGTGAAGATCACTATTTTATTACGGCCTGATTTGGCTCTGGCAATCCGTAATGCTGCCATTACTGCCTCAGTTCCGGTGTTGGAAAGTACTACTCTTTCAACACCTGTTAACTCTATCAAAAGTTCAGCAATTTCTCCAGCCAGGTCAGATTGAGTAGCCAGTTCGTAGCCCTCTTCCAATTGTTGTCTAAGGGCATCTTTTAGAAATGGTGGGTTATTGCCAAAGAAGTTTACACCGTACCCTACTGCCAGATCTATGTAATCATTTCCATCAATATCCTGAAAATATGCTCCTTCAGAGCCTTTAGAGACTATAGGATATTGTAATTCTTTAAGGGACAAACGGAAGTCTATGGAGTTAATCCAATCTACGAGGGGCTTTCTATACTGCTGAGCATAGTCCTTTGACTTTTGGGTTTTCTGGCTATACTTGGCCTGGAATTCCTTAATAAACGTCTCCTGTTTGCTGGTAAGTGGTCTGTCTTCTTCAAGTTTAACGGCTTTGAACTTAACCTTTTTTGAAGCTTGAGCAGATGTGTTTTCGGCCTTAGGCGCTGTCGCTGGTAGTGGCGTAATGCTACTTGCACCATTTGACATTCCCCTTGATTCCAACAATTTCAGCTGAAGAGCAAATACATCCAGCTGTTTTTGAATAATTCCTTCTAAACTTTCGTCGTGGCCGTTGCTTTGTGCCATGGAAGCTGCACCCTGTAATTGCTTTTTGGCAGCATCCGGATCGTAGGCATATGCGGCATGATTTGTTTCTTCCCGAACCACACTAGCATTTTTCACTTCCTGTGGCAGGTTCCTATAGATATACCCGGCCAGTGATTGTATATTGTGCAATTCTTCGAAGAACTGGCGAATGGTAATGTTGATATTATATTGTTTCTCAATGGTCTGAATAATCTTCACCAATACCAGGGAATCTGCCCCCATATCCAGAAAGGACTTCTGATCATTGATTTCCGAAATATCCATCTCCAGATTTTCGGCAATCAAAGTCTTAATACTTTTTAAAATTTCCTCTTTTTTCAAATGGGTATCAAATTCTGTTACTGGTTCTGCCATAGGTTGTTGAGGTTGGCTATGATTACTATGCCAATACGATTTGCGCTGGAATTGATAAGTTGGAAGTACCACCCTTCTGCGGTTGTAGCATTGGTCAAAATCCTCCCAGCTTATAGGGGAGTTAGAGGTGTGGAGTTTGCTCAAAGTTGTCAGAAGGGACTCCCATTCAGTTGCCCCCGGCTTTAAGCTATAAAGGTGGCTTCTACCAGAATCAGCATCACTCTGTATTGCCAGAGGGGTTAATACTGGTTTTGGCCCAACCTCTAAGTAAACTTCACATTTTTGGGCCGCCAAGGTCTTAAGTCCTTCATGAAAGTCTACCGGAGCAAGAATATGGTTTACCCAATAGCTCGGTGTACTCATCTCTTCTCCTGCAAGCTTTCCACTCACATTAGATATAACCGGGATCTGGCTTTTTCGATACTGAACCTGACTGGCAATTTGCTGAAAATCATCCAGCATAGGTGCCATCAACGGCGAATGAAAAGCGTGTAAAACATTAAGCTCAACAGTTTTATGGCCTTTTGCCTCCAGGCTTTGACAAATTTCAGCTAAGAGTTTTCCATCACCAGAAAGTACTACCTGATCGGCGCTATTAATTGCAGCAATAGATATTTTGTCATCGTAATTTTCTATCTCTCCTCTTACCTCTTCCGCCGATGTAAATACGGAAATCATTTTCCCTCCCGAAGGGAGCTCCTGCATTAGCTTTCCTCTGGCAGCAGTAAGCATAAGTCCATCCTCCAGACTAAATACTCCTGCAATGCAAGCTGCCACATATTCTCCTACACTATGCCCTATAACTACATCAGGTACCACACCCCACGATTCCCACAACCGAGCCAGAGCATACTCCACGGCAAACAACGCCGGTTGCGTGTTAGCTGTTTCATGAATTTTGTCTTCATCACCGCCAGCATAAAGTATCTCAATAAGAGGCAGGTCAAATTTATCTTTCAACAGGTGGTCGCAGGTGGTTATAATCTCTCTAAAATAGGCATTGGTTTCGAAGAGTTGCTTACCCATACCAAAGTACTGGGCTCCTTGTCCCGTAAAAAGAAAGGCTACTCTCGGTTCAGGTTTTAAGGATATGTCTGCATATTCAACCCCTGGTATATGAGTTTCGCTATTTAAATAGCTTTGTAGTCTACCAACCGCTTCACGGGTATTTGTAGCTCTGACGATTAATCGACATGACAGGTGAGAACGCCCGTTATTTGCCGAATGAGCTATGTCGGCAAAATCATATTCGTCATTAGACAGATACGTGAGGTATTTCTCCACCAACTGACGAAGTGCAGGCTCTGTAGCAGCAGATAAACACATGAGGTGTTCTCCTCTTTCATGCAAATCTGCAGTGGACTTCTTTATCTCTCTCGAATACTCTTCTACAATAACATGAGCATTGGTGCCTCCGAATCCAAAAGAGCTTACTCCGGCAATGCGTTTATGGTTTTCAGCGGTATGCCAAGGTTCAATTTTTTTAGCTATTTCAATGGGTAAATCCTGAAGTGAAATGTTTGGGTTCAGCTGACTAAAATTAATTTGCGGTGGAATCTGTTTTTTATTTAACAGGATTACGGACTTAATAAGACCTGCAATACCTGCAGCAGATTCCAAATGACCTATATTAGCCTTAGCAGCACCTAACCAATGTTTAGCAGCTTTACTACCCTGCTCTTGTATCAGAGAAACCAATGAGTTTACCTCAATAGGATCTCCCAGAGGTGTACCGGAACCATGAAGTTCAAAGTATCCTACATCATCCACGGACACTTTTGCATTTCTTAAGGCATCAGTAATAACTTTTTTCTGGGCCGGACCATTAGGCGCGGTCAGCCCATTGCTTCTTCCATCATGATTTACAGCTGTACCTTTAATAATGGCCTGAATGATATCCCCGTCATTCAAAGCATCAGAAAGTCGCTTAAGTATAACTACGCCACACCCTTCTCCTCTAACGTAGCCGTCTGCCGTGGCATCCATGGTCTTGCATTTACCATCTTTAGACAACATACCAGCTTCATCAAATACGGCACTAACTTTAGGGTTTAAAACCAGGTTAACCCCTCCGGCAAGTACCATATCACTACTCTGGTCAATAAGGCTATGGCAAGCCTGGTGTATGGCAACAAGTGATGATGAACAGGCCGTATCTACGCTCATGCTTGGCCCGTTGATATCAAGGAAATATGATAAACGATTAGCCACTACACTTAAAGCATTTCCTGTACCTGAGTAAGGCTCAATGTTATCCGCTTCCCAAGGTTGCAGGTGAGCATAATCATTGCTGCTGACACCAACAAAAACACCAACTTTTTTACCTGATAGCGATAAAGGGGGTATCCCTGCATTTTCCAAAGCATGCCAGCCAACTTCCAACAGCAGGCGTTGTTGTGGATCTGTATTCCGTGCTTCACGAGGGGAAATCCGGAAAAAGTCTGCATCAAACTTATCTACATCCTGAATGAATCCTCCTTTAAATACTGGGGATTCCTGATCAATTTCTTTTAACCACTGCTTTATTTCGCTATCTCTCCAACGTTCTTCAGAGGCTTTCTCTACTCCAAACTTACCTTGATATAGCAGAGAACTATAGGATTTGATATCCGGTGCACCTGGAAACCTACACTCGGCTCCAATGATAGCAACGTACTCATTTTCCTTGAGTGAATGATTCCGACTTACTCCTTGGTTATTGCTCTGGTTTTCCGCTAAATGAACGGCAATCTTCTCTATGGTCGGAAAGTCGTAAATGAGTGTAGGGTTGATTTCCCTGTTCAGATGGGTGCTCAATTCATTGGAGATCTCCACTGCGGCCATTGAATCAGACCCATATTCGCTTAACGGACGTTGAATATCAATGCTTTCTTTATTGATGTGCAACGCTTTTGAAATAAGGTTAACCAATAAGTCGGTTACTTCTCTTCTAGATAGACCGGAGATTGAGTTCTCAACCGGTTTATTGTTACTTTCTGTGCCTAAATCATCACCATCCTTTTTCCATGCCCCTATAAGTGATAACTTCTCTTCACGATAGTCCTGAAGGCAGGCATAGCGCTTCAATTTACCACTAGAAGTTTTAGGGAGCGTCATGGGTTTTACCAGGCTGATGGCATCCACATCCAGATCGTGATATTTTCTTACAGCATTTCTTATGGTGCTGCAAACTTCCTGAACATCAAGTGACCGGATAGCAGTTCTTTTAACTTCGGCCAAAACTACCAAAAACTCCCTGCCTTCTAGGGAATAGGATAAAACGGCAATTCCTAAAGGGTTTAAACATTGATCAGACTGCTCTACTGTCAGCTCGATGTCTGGCGGATAAAAATTTCTGCCTCTAATAATGATCAAGTCCTTTAAGCGCCCTGTAATATAAAGTTCTCCTTCAAATACAAAGCCTAAATCACCGGTTCGAAGAAATGGCCCCTCCCCAGTCTCTGATATATGAGCATCAAATATTTTTTCGGTCAGTTTTTCCTGCTTCCAATAGCCTTGTGCAACACTATCACCTGACACCCAAATTTCCCCTACCTGCAGTTCATCTACCCTGCGGCAGGTTGAGGGATCAACAATTGAAACTTTGCTATCACCGTCGACGGTTCCGTTGCTAACAAAAGTACTAGTGTATTTGCCTATACTAGAAGTAGCCTGCACTACGTCTCCGGTTTCCAATGAACGACCATCAACTTCTATGCTTCCTGGCTTTTTCCTTTCACCGGAAATAAATAAAGTATTCTCGGCCATCCCATAGCAGGGTAGGAAAGACTCATATCTGAAGCCCGCTGCAGCAAACTTGTCCGTAAAACGGCTCACTGTAGAGGCTTTCACCGGTTCGGCTCCATTATATGCAACTTTCCAGCAACTTAGATCCAGGGAAGATATATCCTCTTCAGAAACTTTTTCAATACAAAGGTCATAAGCAAAATTAGGCCCTCCTGTTATTTCTGCTCTATATTTCGAAATTGCTTTTAGCCACTTGATCGGCTTTTGCAAAAATGACATAGGTGGCAGTAAAATCAGCTTAGCACCAATTGAAATAGAACCCAGTAGATTTCCTATCAACCCCATATCGTGATGGAAAGGCAACCAGCTTACTGCTACGGTACCCTTGGAGATCTGAAAAATATTGTTGATAGCCTTTACATTGTGTACCACGTTCCCATGACTAACCATGACCCCTTTAGGGGCGCTGGTTGAACCTGAAGTATACTGAATGAAGGCCAGATCGTCAGGGTTTATTTCCCCAACTTTCCATTTTGATGCTTTTTCAATGTCCAGCTCCTCAATGGTAACTACCGGAAGATTTGCCAGGACCTTATAATGTTTATTTTTAGAAAGGGACTGAAACCCTTGGTTATTAGTTAAAATACATTTTACATCTGCATCTTTTATTACGCGCTGCATAGCCTCCAGTGGCTTATTCTGACTTGGAAGCGGAAATGGAAGAGCAATCGCTCTGGCGTACATGCAGCCAACAAAAGCAACAATAAAATCTAAACTAGAGGGAAAGGGCAATAACACAGAAGAGCCTTCCAGACCCTTTTCCTGTAATTGGACCGCCAAGGCCCTGGCTCTGGTATCCAATTCTTCAAAAGAAAGGACACCTGATTCATTGGCGCCATCCTTTAAAAAAATGAATGCCGTAGCATCAGGGCTACTCTCAGCCTGCGATCTAGCTATATCTATAAAAGATGTAAAAGTATTTTTCACAAAGATTTATTGATTATTTGAATCTTTATATCAACACTGATGATGATCGTACAAATCACGGATGCTTTAGTATGCAAAGCCCTCAATTTGACTTGTAATAAAATGCAGCTTATTCATAGCCTGTCCCTTAGTTTAAGGGGTTTGAAAGGATACAGCTCCGCTAAGCCCAGTCACATTTGTAACCTTCCAGAAAGTAAAAATTATGATGTAATATTTGTCATGAAAGTGTCATCAAAATGACAACACCCTTAAATACCTCAGTCTATCAGATTTGTTAAACTGCCTGCTCCAACCTACCCACTTTTTCAAGATCGCAGGGAGCAATGTCAACTAAAACAGATTGCTTCATTATACTTATCTGAATAGCTAATCTGCTTTTCCCTTTCTTTTCAACCAAAACTCCTTCAGTCTCCGACAATGGCCCACGAATCACCCTCACTATATCGCCCTCAGTAAAAAGCTCATTGGTAACTTCGACATCATGATTGATCAATTTTCTAATAGAATCAACAGTGGCATTGGAAACGGTCACTGGTCGACCTTCACTGGAAATGAACTTGACAATTCCGTTCACTTTTAAAACCTTCCAAAGGTTTTTTATAGCTACTCTAACAAAGATGTAGTTAGGAAATAAAGGCACTTCTACCTTACGCTTGCGGTCACTCCATTGCCTTATTTTCTTTTGAAGGGGCAGAAAAGACTCAATGCCTTTTCTTTGGAACTCCTTTTGCACCTTCTTTTCATACTGGGAATATGTATAAACTACCTGCCAGCAGGATGGTTTAACAGATGGGGTCTCCATATTTTTAAGTAAGTTTTGGTTGGTTGGTTGGTTTACTTAATGGCTCAATGATAAGGATTATTTGAAAAACATACAATATGGTTATATTATTTTTTCCAGATAAAACTGTTATCTACCTTGGGTACTAATCGTTAATACTTTATATGCTTTCAACTCAATTCATAAGCTCTAAACAATTTTTTCCTAAAAAATCAAAAAAAACATCAATCAAAAGTTCAATACGAACCTTTGATGCTTACGTTTAACATAAATTTAGGTTACTGAAAATTGGTAAATAGGGCCCCTAACCAGTAAAATTTAACATTAATTTAATGTTATAATGAGTCCAAATCTTACTTCAAACCAAAAAACAGCAGCCCCTGAACCTGACAAAACAAGCTCAATATAAAATCATTATTAATACTAATTAAAGTTGTTTAAAACATATATAAACACGATAATCAATAAAAATTAAAGTGAAATAATGTTAAATAAACAATAGCTTAAGGAAAACTAATATTGACCATCCCCTCCGAAGTAACAGGTTCCATACCATGCAGGTAAGCCGGTATCCATTCGGGCCCCTCTTTAAGTAGCCTTTCTGCTTCTTCTTCACACCCATAACCCAAATGGTTTAAAAACCGCACATCACTGATGGTGCCGTCTATATGAACAGTAAAAACTACTTCCAGATCTCCGGAAATATTATTTTTACGGGCTTCGGCCGGGTAAATTTTATGAGAGTCAATATAATCCAGAAAAGCATCGGCTCCTCCTTCGGCATGAGGAATAAATGTACTCATGTCATAATCGAATCTTTCACCTTTCAAAGAAACTGCTCTACCATACACCAGTCTACCATCCCTATAAAACTCCTTATAATATGGCTTCCCATTTCGATGATACCCATAAGCCTCCCCCTCTATCCTCCCCTCAACATAGTTTTCATATGAAGCAACAATGCCATTAGTATACTTGTGCGTGTCTTCTCCATTACCCTGAACCACCATGGGGTTACCCAACGAATCCCAGGTATTGATAGTATATGCCCGATCCTGGTACCTTATCTCTGATGACAGAGTACCCGTTTCATAAAAATATTGCCATTTACCTACTTTATACTCTTTTTTGTATCTGCCTGCAGCAGAATAAGTATCATTCTTATTATAATAGATAAAAACCCCATCCCTAAGATTCTGGCTATATTTTCCTTTCATTTGTATTTTGCCATTTTTGTAGTAATCGCGAACGTAGCCATCCCACCTTCCCAAACTATCTTTATAGCCTCTTCTATAATAATGGTGTTTCCAGATAGGACATTCATTCCATAAACTATCGTAATACACTTCAACGACTTCCCGAACCGGTGAGTCTTGTATTTTTGCTGAATCCGGGACTGTTTTTAAAGGGCGATTATAATTGAGTACATATTGCAAAGGGGGGCTACTATCCATTTTAGCTCTTACAAAATCCAGACTATCCATGTAGATATAAGACTCTTCTCTGAGGATGGTCAAAATAAAGCTGATTTCCTCTTTTTTCCATTCAGTATAATTTTCGAGGATCTGTCTGTCACTCTCTAATGCGGCGGGAATAACAGGCAAGGCATCTATTTCCTGTCTCACGGTATCCCATTCAAGGAGTAGCTCACCCAGGTTATTCGCCATGACAGAATCTGAAGCGTAACGGGCATTCATTTTGTCTACAGTCATATTATCCGTTTCCATAAATACTTGAAACATATCAAAATACTGTACTTTTGAGCGAGGAATATTTTGATAGGCCAAGTAAATAAGTGCAAGCGAAACCACAAGTATTAACGGGTAGATACGATGAGTTCGCTGTGTATTAAAAATAACGTCTCCCAAGCCAATAACTATTCCTGCACCAAGACCTCCAAAATGTGCTTCATTATCAAAATTAGCCTGAGTACCAATAACGGTAAAGACAGCTATATATAAAGCAAACCCCAAAAATGATTTGATCACCGCCGATTTGTCTTCCCAATCATGGGCAAGTACCTGCACAATATAAAAACCATAAATACCAAAGATAGCCCCACTAGCACCTGCACTGACTTCATATAAATTGTAATACCCGCTAACCAATCCTGCCGACAGACCAGAAACCAGATAGGAAACAATGAATACTCTATGCCCAAACTTAGATTCAATATGAGACCCCAGACTATATAGGGTAAACATGTTTACAAGAAGGTGCAAAAAGCCTATATGAAGAAACATGCTGGTTATCAACCTCCACCATTCATCCTTGAAAGTATAGGGATAAAAGTTTGCGCCCCAATCAAGAAGATCATAAATATTCAGCGTGCTATAACCTAAAAATATCATCGCACCAAAAACTGAAATATTGATCACCAACAGCAGATAGGTAATCCAGGGATATTTCTTAAAAAGGGATACACTTCTAGTCATCTAAGCACAAAACTAGGAAATATGCTATTCTTTATACCTCTTTAAGTAATCGCTTTCAAACACGATCAGACATATATCTGATTTCCTTCCCCTACAGCGTTACTTCTATGGGTATCCAGGTTTGCCTGATATTTTCCGCTTTGCATTATGTTGCTCTGTACTAATTTGGTGATATGGTGAGTCATCTGAGGTGTTTCAAACAGGTAATAACAGGTGTTATAAGGGCCTTTACATAAAAAAACAACACCCCTTTAGATCAGGTATTTCCAACCATTTACCTGTTCAATTAGCTACTCATCAAGGTCATTATTTTTTAGTACCTCCAATACACCAAATGCAATCATGAACCCCTTCTTTGTGAGCCTTCTGCAGCGACTTACATGGTAAGTCGTCCCCATGTTTCATGATATCATTGATTTGGCAATTGGTTTTAACATTAAAAAGGTCATGCACTTCCTTCTTGGAGTTGTCAATCAAGTACCTTTCTCCATTCATGTGACCCCGATGAGTAATAAGTACGCTTCGTGCCTGTTCCATTTGCAAAAATTTGGGTTACTAATTAAAACAAATTAAAAAGCGGTTTTGTTGCTACACAATCCATTAAATGCGCTTAATAGCCCCCATTTAACCACCAACTTTTAGACATCAAAAGCTAGCTATAAAAAATATATTTTTTTTCACAAAAAAGTCTACCCGTGACACGAATTGCCCTTTCTTAAAAACGGAACAACTTTATCAAAATCAGTATTGGGTATTTTTACCTATAAAATTGAGTAAAATTACCCAATAGCCCCTCCTGATACACAATGGCCAGGGTTTTTAAAATAGAGTTTTATACCTTATATTTATTTATAAAACAAATTCCAGATCAAATATGAGAACTTTAACATTATTAGTGTTTTTGGTTGGTTTAGCTTCCTGTGAAACAATCGATAAAAGTCAGGCCATAGCAGTAAAGCAGGTCAATGGGCTGTATATTTATGTTTTGTCAGAACCTCGAATGCAGGTAGAACCTTTGGGAGAAGTTCATAATGATCAATTATATGAGGCAACCTCGGAAAATAACAAGCTTGCCCATATCATTAAAGGAACGACCGCGACTGAAAAAAATGTAGACTTTCAGCATGTACTCAGAAACATGACCGTGCTAGCAAAAGAACAACATCCGGACGCGGAAGCCCTTATTTTTGATAATAACTTAAGACATGCACGTGTTGTTAAATTCCGGCTACCTTACCCCAGTAGTTATTAACAGCAAAACCATTGACACTCTCATTTACTGAATGAAATATAGTCTATGAGAAGTATCAAAAAAATCGCCCCATAGATAATTCTCAAGCTTTTACCACCACATCCCTGACAACCAGGTATTCTCCCTAGATTCACAACTACACATTTTGTTTTAAAGCATCCATCGCTCAACGTTCATTTCAAGTTGATCAAGCCATTGCATTTTTTGATGATAACCTGAAAGACCACACTGGAATGTACAGCAATCTCAGGTAAGGCGTATTTCCAACAGTTTGATAAACTCACGATGAACTTTGACAAAATGTTCTTAAAGCTGAATTGATATCAGGGTGTTACACACCATCAATTCGAACCATAGACTAAGAGGAATCCGCATCAGTATTTTCGGTAACCTACTGAAATCTATAGTAGTTTCGTCACCTCTCTGTACCAATCATCAGCAAATACTAAAAGGTCATCACTTCTTGATTAGAACTATTCATCTTTTTTATCATATTACACTGTCTTAAAAGCCTTAAAGGCTCTAAGACTTGTAAATTAAATACAACCTTGATCAAATTGATATGAAAAGAATGAAATTAATGATGCTGGCTTTATTTTTTGTAGCATCATGGGCACAAGCCCAAACAGCAGATGAAATTATAACTAATTACTTTGAGAACACTGGTGGATATGAAAATTGGGGAGCGCTTAAGGGCGTAAAAATGAATTTCAAAGTAAATCAGGGGGGCATGGAAATCCCTGTTGAAGTGGTTCAACTGTCTGATGGCAAGCAATACACCAAAGTTTCTCTACAGGGGAATAACTTTATGCAAGGTGTATATGATGGTAACGTACTTTGGAACACTAATTTCCAAACTATGAAAGCCGAAAAAGCTGACGCAGAAACTACTGCCAACCATAAGTTAAACACCAACGACTTCCCTCAAGATCTTTATGATTACAAAAAGAAAGGATATAAACTTGAGTTGGTAGGCAATGAAACTGTAGAAGGCACTGAGACCTTTAAACTAAAGCTTGTAAAAGAGCCTGTTACTGTAGATGGAGAAAAAGTAGAAGATGTAGTGTACTACTTCTTCGATAAAGAAAACTTTGTTCCCATAGCTCAGGAAAGTGAAGTTGTTTCAGGGCCTCAAAAAGGAGTTATATCACATATCACGTTCAGCGACTATCAGGAAGTAGAAGGCTTGTATTTCCCTTTCTCTATTTCACAGGGAGTTAAAGATGGTCCTTCTCAACCCATTACTGTAGATGCTATTGAAGTTAATCCTGAAATAGACGAAAGTGAATTTGCATTCCCTGAAGGAGAGTAAATATTCAGAAATGGCTCAGAAAAAATTCTGAGCCATTTTAGTTTCAGCTCCTTTATAATGATGACCTGCCGCTTCCATTACCGGCAACTGACACCTTCATCAACTCAAAACCATAACAACTCATTTAACTCTACAAATATGAAAAGTGCATTTTATGTAACCATAGCCCTATGTACGCTTATTTTCTCCAGAGTATCAGCTCAGGAGGAAATTAAGCTCAAGGGCAAAGAACTATTCGGAGACTTACAAGCCCGTCAAATTGGCCCAGCACTAATGAGCGGGAGAATAAATGATTTAGAAGGACACCCTAAAAACAACAGAGTCATTTACGCCGGAGCTGCAGGTGGTGGTGTTTGGAAGTCTTTTGACGGTGGTGTCACCTTTAAATCCATATTTGATGAACACCCTCAATCTATCGGGGTCATAAGTATCGACCCCAAGGATCCTGATAATACCATATGGGTAGGAACTGGTGAAACCTGGACAAGAAACAGTGTATCCATTGGTGACGGACTATTTCAGTCCACTGATGGAGGCAACAACTGGAAAAAAGTAGGCTTTAATAAATCAGAGCGTATAAGCAGTATCGCCATTAGCCCTTCCTCTCAGGATATTTATGTTGGGGTATTAGGAGCTTTGTGGAGTGATAGCGAGGAAAGAGGTGTATACAAATCTCCAGACGGAGGTAAAACATGGGAAAGGATACTCTATATTGATCAAAAAACTGGTTGCAGTGACCTGGTTACGGACCCTAAAGATCCTAACATCTTATATGCATCCATGTGGGAGTTTAGGAGAACACCTTGGTCGTTCAACTCAGGAGGGCAAAATAGTGCCTTGTATAAATCAACAGATGGAGGTAAAACCTGGGACAAAATCCATAACGGATTCCCTTCTGGTAAACTGGGAAGAATTGCAGTGGCAGTAGCCCCCTCCGACCCTAACATTCTTTATACGGTACTGGAAACTGAGCAAGCCAAAAACAACGGGCTTTACAGGTCTGATGATGCAGGAAAAAGCTGGCAACACCTGAACAATGACTTCGGTTTGGTAGTAAGACCATTTTACTTCTCACGCCTTGTTATAGACCCCAAAAACCCTGACGTGGTGGTTAAAGGCGGACTGTTTGGGTCTATAAGCCGTGATGGTGGTAAGACTTTCAAAAACTTGGGCAATATGCATGCGGACATTCACGACATTCTTTTTGACATCAATGACTCTGACAGAATGTATGTAGGAACTGATGGAGGAGTGTACCGCTCTTACAACGGAGGAACTACCATGGAGATGGTTACTAACCTGCCTATTTCGCAGTTTTATCACATCAGTGTAGATGACAATGAACCTTACAACATCTATGGAGGCCTTCAGGATAATGGCTCATGGTATGGCCCATCCTCCTCCCCAGGTGGTATAGAAGCTCGTGACTGGAACTCTATCGGTTATGGGGATGGTTTTAGGGTGCTAAAACACCCTACCAAAAACATTATTTACTCTGAAATGCAGGGGGCCGAAAATGTATGGCGCTATGACGTTGACAGAAACAAGAATAAAACTATTCAGCCACTACCGGTAAAAGGAGACCCCAAACTCCGGTTTAATTGGAATGCCCCTATGGCTATAAGCGTTCATCAGCCTGACAGGTTTTATATGGGAAGTCAATTCCTTCATAAATCCGAAGACATGGGAGACACCTGGGTAAAAATATCTCCGGATTTGACTACCAACGATCCTGCCAAGCAGACCCAGGAAGAATCTGGCGGACTGTCAAAAGATAACTCAGGGGCAGAGAACCATACAACTATATTTACCATCGCAGAGTCTCCCATCGATGAGCAGGTAATTTGGGTTGGTACCGATGATGGAAATGTACAGGTAACACAAAATGGAGGAAAATCGTGGACCAATACAATTACAAATATTCAGGGCCTCCCCAAAAATACATGGTGTTACCACATTGAGGCTAGCAACTTCAATAAAGGAACAGCTTATGCCGTATTTGAAGGACATAGTACGGGTGATTTCAACACTTATGTTTATAAAACAACCGACTTTGGAAAAACATGGAAGTCTATTATAACAGATGAAATTGATGGCTTTGCCCGTAACATTCAGGAGGATTATGAGAATGAAAACTTGCTATTTCTTGGAACAGAATTTGGCCTATATATAACCATTAACGGCGGCCTATCATGGTCGAAATTCACCAATAATGTTCCGGCGGTGGCTATTCATCATATTGAGCTACATAAGAAAACCAACGACCTGATACTTGGCACACACGGCAGAGGAATTATTATTATAGATGACATCTCCCCCCTTCGTCAGCTAAGCCAGGAAGTACTTCAAAAGAATGTCCACTTCTTCGATTCAAAACCAACTATTATGGTTGAGGAGAGCGGTTTTGGCGGGGGAAGCACAGAAACCCAATTTATTGGTCCCAACCCTTCAAAATCTGCCCGTATAGTTTACTATCTAAAGAAGCGTCATACATTTGGCAAAATGACCATGGAAATTCAGGATAGTGAAGGAAATCAGGTTATAGAGTTAACCCCGGGAAAATCAAAGGGTATCAATATAGTAACTTGGAACTACAGGACGAAGCAACCCAAAGTGGCCAAAGGTAAGACGTTCACTTACGGCGGCTTTACCTCTCCAAGGGTACAGGCAGGTACTTATAAAGTAGTTATCATCAAGGGAAAAGACACTTATGAAACTGAATTGGTTTTGGTTAATGACCCCACCTCCTTATTAACAGATGCTGATCGCAAAGTGAAGTACGATGTAACCATGAAACTTTATGATATGTCAGAAGATCTGGCCTATACTGTTTACGAAATGGACGAGTGGGTTACCAGAGCGGAAAATCTACTCAAAGAGGATGCTAAATCCAAAAAGGTAGCCGAACCGGTCATCAAGTTGCTCAATGACCTGAAAGACACCATGGTTATTACCAAGGGAGATAACTATGTAGGTGCGGCTGAACCTCAATTAAGGGAGAAACTATCTGACCTGTATAGTAAAATAGCTGCAGGTTTTGAAAAACCCTCAGCCTCAGAAATGGACAATCTCAAGTTGATAGAAGAAAGGTTTAATAAGGCCAAAGCGGATTTTAAAAAGATAAAAGAAAAACAGATTAGTAAAATGACCGCTTACATTGAAAAGGGTAATTTAAAGCCAATAACTATCAAAAGTAAAGATGATTTTTTGAGTGAATAAGGTATTACAATAAGGTCGGGGTATGCCCGGCCTTATTTCTTAAAAACTAAAACAAGCCATTCCC
This sequence comes from Fulvivirga marina, assembly GCF_016775155.1. GTDB lineage: Bacteria > Bacteroidota > Bacteroidia > Cytophagales > Cyclobacteriaceae > Fulvivirga > Fulvivirga marina. Next base: position 573,430 of record NZ_JAEUGD010000066.1, read on the forward strand.
CTTCCTTTACCTAGTTTGTAAAACTTCGAATTGTCACAATTTGAAGTTTTCATCTCCATAAAAGACAGTAATCTCTCTTTCCTCCTCCTCGTTTCCTCTCTCAAAAATCCTTCTTGTCATTCACAAGTATAGCACCTAAAAATCTAATTATTTTACTATTCTCTTTTTAAGAAGACAATGTTCTAGCTATCCGACACTTACATTTATTAAGCCATAATGTCCACCTTTCTGTCCTGTCTAATATTTCAAACAAGTACATTTTTTTAATAGCATTAATAATGATTCAATTTAAACATTAATAAAAATGAAAAAATGTAAACCAAACTCAACCTGGCTAAAAACTAAAATACGATTCTACAATAGTACAGCCACAGCTTTCAGCATACTTATAATAACCACCTATTTATTAATTATGGGATGTTCCGACCTGGAAAGTGACCTGACAGTTGCGTCCGGCTCAAGTACAGAAATGAACCCTACGTCAGTTAATTTCAAAAAAAACAAGCCCATGAGTAAAAAATGTATTACAACCGGTCAGGAAATTACTGACCGCCACCAGGCATATGTAGCAGCTTTTGTTACAGAAGATATAAACCAGTTGTATAACGACTTTTGGACACCGGACTTCCATGAATTTGTTCCAAATTTTGACAAAAATCGTGATGAGATGCTAGATCAAATGATTTTTTTCTATGAGAATGGAGGTGAGCTATATTCTTACGACCTGGAATCATTGGAACGCTATGTGTATAATAATGTAGTTTATGATATTGGGGCTTATGATAATCCAGGAAAAGCCATAAACGGTACGCCATTTGTTATCAATGGATACTATTTTTTAAGATGGAAAAAGGGCAATGATCATCTTTGGCATGTTGACAGAGGTGTTGCTGGCCCCAGAGGCAACTCTATCCCTGTTAACCATACCACTGATGAAGGGGCGGTAATTTGTTTCGGGAACCATGTTAACGATCACAACAAAGGAAATGACGCTATTAACCAAGACGTTATTTCACAACGGTTTGATGAATATATGCAAGCACTTGCAACGGGGGATGCAGACAAAGCCTATAAGTTCTATACACAAGACTTCCGCCTGCTCGGACTGGGACTTGATCTGGACCGCGATGAACTGTATGTGCATTATCGTCAATTTTTTGAAACAGGAAGTGTAGTCTCCTCCGATGATAGATTACATGACAGGTTTATACATGGCAATGTGGCTTTTGACATTGGTCAATCCGACAAAACTGTGATAAAAGATGGCGTGCAGTCTCTGGAAAAGAGTAACTATGTAATACGTTGGGAGAAAGGACAAGACGGAGTGTGGCGTATAGACCGGATTATGGATTTACTTCGCCTATAGCATAATGACTGGCTCCCTCAGTAACAGCGAACCAGACCTTTGTAAAGAAAAAATGCCTTTTCATCACTTCATTTGATGTTTCGAGAAGGCATTTATTTAAAATAATCACTCCAACCTTAATTATGACAGTTGTTTAAAAGTTAGGACTAGCTTCCGTTTCTTTATAAGGACCGTAGCTACACTGCCAATGTCAAAGTAAGTCATGAAGAAGGAAAATGAATTAGACCTGACATAACCTAGTCTCCATTTTTAATTATTTGAGACAATGCTTAACAAATCCCCTTTTGTCAGCGATTGAAAGAAGCTGTTTTCTATATTTACCAAATCTTCTGCCAATGATGCTTTTCGTTGTTGCATAGCAAGTATTTTTTCCTCCACCGTATCAGGGCAAATAAGTCGCGCAGCTATTACGTTACGACTTTGACCAATCCGATAACAACGATCAATAGCCTGATTTTCAATGGCTGGATTCCACCATGGATCAACAATAAAAACATATTCAGCTGCGGTAAGATTTAAACCTGTCCCTCCTGCTTTTAAACTGATTAAAAACACCCTGGTTTCCTCATCCTGCTGAAACTGATTAATGACCTGCTCACGATCTTTTGTACTACCCACCAGGTATGCATGCTTAATTCTTTCTTTTTGCAATTCCTTTTTGATTAGGTCTAGCATAGATACGAATTGCGAAAACACAAGAACCTTATGATCACCAGAAATGCTCCTTAATTGCTCCAGAAGCATCTCCATTTTTGACGATGAATCACCTGCATGTATCTCATCTCCAATTAACAGGGGTGAGTTACATATCTGCCTTAACTTGGTTATACCTTTTAAAACATGCATTGAGTTTTTGGATATATCCTCCTCCCTGCTGGCCGAAATATACTCTCTAAACTCACGTTCATAGGCATTATAAATATTGCGCTGCTCTTCCCTCATATCACAGTAAAGTATGATCTCCGTTTTTTCTGGCAGCTCCGTAGCCACGTCCTTTTTAGTGCGCCTCAAAATGAAGGGACTTATTTTTTGTTGTAGGGCATAGGCACTATGCTTATTCTTAAACTTATCAATAGGTATGGCATAGGTATTCCTAAAAAAGCTCCTTGTTCCCAACAGCCCTGGACAGGCAAAAGATAGTTGAGCATAAATATCAAAAGTATTGTTCTCCAAAGGGGTTCCGGATAGCAGCAATTTATTTCTTGATTTCAGCAATCTGGCTGCCTTATAACGCTGGGATGATAAGTTCTTAATATTCTGGGACTCATCGAGAAACACATAAGTAAACTCATACTTCCTCAAAAAGATCACATCGGACACTAATGTACCATAGGTAGTAATGATAGTCTCATATTGAGCAAGATCATCAACATTTTTTAGCCGTTCAGGACCATGATGAATATATAATTTTATGGAAGGAGCAAATTTGCGCACCTCTTCTTTCCAGTTATGTATCAGTGAGGTAGGAACAACCAGCAAGTGAGTGTTTTGCTTTGATTTTTCTCTCAGACGGAGCATAAAGGCAATAACCTGAATAGACTTGCCTAGTCCCATATCATCAGCAAGACACCCTCCAAAATTGAAGTCATCCAAAAAATTAAGCCAACTCAACCCTTGAAGCTGATATGGTCTTAGTACACCATTCAATGCAGAGGATACTTCAATAGATTCTATTGCCTCAAAATCAGATAACTGAACATGATAACGTGTCACTTCCTCCTGCACCTCTTTATCAAGCATATGAGCATCATAGAGCTCTGTTACCGCCGAATAATTAACTTTGGGTATTTTAATATTCTCATCCTCGATCTCTCCCCCACTAAAGTAACTTTGAAATCTTTGGAGCCACTCCTCAGGAATAATACCGAAAGTTCCATCATCCAGCTTTACATATTTAGTTCTGTTTTTAACAGCCTTGTATAGTTGCTTTAAAGAAGCCCTTTGCCCGCCAAACCCAACCCCTACCTTGGCATTGAACCAGTTTAATCCACTGGACACCTGAATAGAAACACTTGCCCTGTCGCTATTCAGCTTGTTTCCCTTCAATTGATTAAACCCTAAAACAGTTATCCCCTGATCTTTCCAGGTTTCAAATGCCTCCAGAAACCAGCCTTCATCAAGAAAATATGACTTGTGCAAATAGAAGTATAAAAGAGGGTTATCCAACTGCTCATCAAAAAGCGTGTGCTGCCTAATCAAAAGCGTAATAAAACTATCTTCCGCATCAAAATCTCTAACTACCTCGAATATATCGCCATCATCACCCAAGGCATTGATTTGTTTTTTTGTAAGTACCGGAACTTCTGTGTCGCCATATTTCATGACGGGGTTGATCATAACGTAACTATCCAAGTCCGACAAAAATATTAGCTTCTCAGGTTCCTGATCAAAGCCCGCCCGCTTTATCTGCGCAGTTGTCCCGGCATTTAGGTATAAATGTTTCACAGCAATATGATTTTCCATTTTATTCAGAACGTCAGTCTGAAACTTTTGAAAATCACTCTCCGGAACCTTCACTTTGTTGTTACATCGCTTAAAATAAGCGATAGCATTTAATAACTCAGGGTTATCAATATAATACCAACAATTACCATGAATTAAAAAATTATCAAACCTGACATCAACACAAAGCAAAGTATAGATTTCACCGTTGATAGTTAGCTCACCATTAATTTCATATTCTCCTTCATCCTGGTTAACATATACTTTGAATGAGGCTTTGCCATGCTTGAACATAACTCGAGAGATAGATCGCGGACTAATTCTCTCTGAGACATCGCTATTATGATAATATATTTCAAGCTGCAACGGATTTAATATCAATGCCTTAAACCCCTCATTATCGATCAAAGACTTTTCATAAAAGGCCTGAAATTTAATTATCGAAGAATAAAAGCGGAGTTTGTCGACGGACTTCGTACCCCAAACAAGATCAATTGGATTAAGAATGGTGAAAGGTTTCTTTAAACGATCATCATTAGTTAGGTTACACTCCACCAACTGCGCACAAAACAAGTTATAATACTTGTGTGTACCAATTACAATGACCGTCCTCTTATCACATGATATTGAAGGCTGACGCTGCTCAAGGTACCGGATCAATGACTTATCGTAAGAAACGTCACTTCCTTTATACTCTTTAAAAGGCTGATCATTTTGCTCCTCTTGGATCATAATTATTCTTCCAATAGGATCGCAAATTAAGAAAAAGTTTATGGAAGGACCTGGAAATGTATAGAGTAGCTAACAAAATGATCCTTATTAAGTTTGCAACTTCTAAAAACAAAGCTCTTTAGTACAATCTGTACCTTATAAGTAGTATTTGATACTATGCCTTCTTGCTCAATACAATTTAGTGAATGAATTACCCTGCACTCAACCAAGTTTAAACGTTATAGGTAATACTATTTTAGTTCTTGAATACTGACCTCTATCAAGCATCGGCTGGAATTTCAACTCTTCAGAAATAAGCTCAAACACTCTTAAAACTTCTGTATCACAACCATACCCTATCCCTTTTAACACCACCGCATCGCACATTTTACCGTTCTCATTAATAAAGAACATGATATAAACCTTGCCTTGAATACCTCTACGTCTTGCTGTAGGTGGATACCTCAACTTGCGGGCAATTTTAGAATAAAATTTTTCAGCCTTTTCCATGAAGTCGTCTGAAGTATGCAATGTACTATACGAAAATAGTTCTTCGGCCTCATTCCAACTTTTACCTTCTATCAACGAACCGTATTTATATTCTTCAATATAATACATGGCACCATTCTCATAAAACCCTTCCCACTGACCTTGCTTTAAGTAGCCATCCAGTTCACCTTTTTCATTTACCATACCATTTTCGTGATACGAAATGTAACTTCCGGTACCTTTCTGTACAAGCATATTTCCTAAGGAATCCCATGAAGAGGTCACCCTATACTCATTATCGTACACCGGCCCCTCTTCCATTATTTGCCCATTTCGGAACCATATTTTTATAGTTGTTGCTATTCCCTGATCAAACAGAGCCTCCTTCCATTTTGCCCCATTAGCATAGTACTTTATGAAAGCACCTTGTTTCATATCATTTTCATAGCGTCCCTCAGAATACAAAGCCCCTGAAACTCTGTATATTTTCTCAATCCATTGGTTTCCATTTTCTTCCGAATTCTGGTAAGTCTTATAATATGATGCTGATTCTTCTTCAGTAGGAAAAAAGTCCTTATCTAAATACTGTACGGCTTCCTGCTGGCCATAAAGAGAAAGGTTAATAAAGAAAAAAATCGCTAAGAAAAACACTTTCATATGGTCCATAATCTGATGAAGGTTTTCGGATGGAATTTAAATAGAAGGCATAAAAAAAGCTCCCTAGAATTAGGAAGCTTTCCTTAGTGATCCCGCAGGGACTCGAACCCCGAACCTACTGCTTAGAAGGCAGTTGCTCTATCCAGTTGAGCTACGGAACCCAATCTAGAAATCTAGACTTTGAATTCTTTAAAATAAGTCGGGGCGGCAGGATTCGAACCTGCGACCCCCTGGTCCCAAACCAGGTACGCTAACCGGACTGCGCTACGCCCCGAACTTTAATTAAAATCTTACTTTTTTTCCTGATCGTTTATCAGGCACTCTAAAGAGTCAGCGGAGAGAGGGGGATTCGAACCCCCGGTACCTGTTGCCAAGTACGACAGTTTAGCAAACTGCTGGTTTCAGCCACTCACCCACCTCTCCGGATGGTTATTGAAACACTCTTTTATGTGTTACAAACATTGATATTACCCATCTTTTTCAGCACTTACCAACGTCACTGTCTCCGAAAGAGAGTGCAAATATAAATGAACTCACTCCACTTAACCAAGCCCCTGGAAAAACTTTTTTAAAGAAATTTTCAAACGACAAACTAAATCGTGCATAACGCCGTTTAATTAATGTTTTTAATGTTAAAAATTTGTTTTGTGACTAATGGTATTTGAGTCCAAAGACTGCTTTTATATATTTGTCCATTATAGTTTTTAAACTCAACGCTTTTGATATGAGCTGGCTCTATTCCCTTAGTGGATTGGAAATTACATTTATCATACTTTTTATCGTATTTTATTTGCTGTACCTGGCAAGGGTAATCAACATTGCCAAAAAGTTGAGTACCCCCTACAGTTCCGTATTCATTAAGCTAGGTATCAGGTCTGTCTATTTCGCATTATTCATTATTGCCCTTTTGGGACCCTCCTTTGGGGAATCAAAAAGGGAGGTTAAGTCTGTCGGTAAAGATATTTTCATTTTAGTTGATCTTTCACAGTCCATGAACGCTAATGATATTCAGCCTACCCGTCTGGAAAAAGTAAAGTTTGAGTTAAAAAATATTGTGGAAGCCTTCAGCTCTGACCGCATTGGTATTATCATTTTTTCTTCAGAAGCCTTTATGCAGGCACCCCTTACATTTGATCAAAATGCGCTCAATCTTTTCATTGAAACTTTGAATACAACGTTAGTACCTAATACCGGAACAGACTTTACTCCTCCTATAAGGTTAGCTCTCGAAAAACTAAATAGTGAAGACTCCCCTATTACCCAACAAAAATCAAAAGCCATAATCTTGATCAGTGATGGCGAAGATTTTGGAGAAGAAACGGAAGAGGTTGCCAGAGAAATTGAAGATCAGGGAATTAAACTATTTACCCTTGGGGTTGGAACAGAGCGTGGCAGCAAGATCAGAACGAGCGGAGTTTATAAAAAAGATAGGGGTGGTAAGGATGTAATCACAAAACTTGACAGCAAAACATTAAGAAAGCTAGCTTCGGAAACAAACGGAAAGTATTTCGAAATTAATGAAACCAACAATGATGTTTCCCGACTAATCAATACAATAAATAACATTGAGGGAGAGCTTAGAGATTCAAGACAGGTTGATGTTTCAGCCAATAGATATTATTACTTTTTGGGCATAGCACTTCTGCTATTGGTTTTAGACCTTCTTACCAGCGTTAAAACAATCAAGATATGAAGTATTTACTTACCATACTCCTTGTTGTAGCCAGTTCGTGGACCGACCTTGACAAAATAGCCAAAGTCAATAAATTAAAAAAGGAAGCTAAGACAGCCTACAACAACGGCAACTATCAAAAAGCATTAGACAACTACCTTTACCTTGTAGATTCCATGCAGGTAGAAGATGACAACATAATGCTAAATATGGCCAACGCCTACTACAAGCTCAAGGATACCACCAACGCCGTTAATAACTATCAGTCCGTGGTGGATAGTAAAGACAACATTATACGTTCAGTTGCTCAACAGCAACTGGGCGTAATTGCAAACCGATCAAAAAAATTCAAAGAGGCCCTAGAACACTTTAAAGAAGCCCTAAAAGCTGACCCAGCCAATGAAGAAGCCCGCTATAATTATGAACTTTTGAAAAAAGTATTGAAAGAGCAGGAAGAACAGAACAAGGATCAGAAAAACCAGGACAAACAAGATCAGGAAAACCAGGATCAACAGAAGAAAGACCAGCAAAAGAAAGATCAACAAAAACAAGAGCAGCAAAAGAAAGAAGACCAGGAACAGCAGCAAGATCAGGAAAAGGAAGGCAAGGGTGACGAAAAAGAAGATCAGGAGCAACAAGATAAAAAAGACGGGGAAAAGAAAGAGGATGGAAAACCTAAAGAGGAGGAAAAACAAAAACCTGAAGATGGAGAGGAATCAGATGAGAAAAATAAAGACAAGCAAGACCAAATGAGTTCTGCGTCTGATAAGCTTCAAGAAATGAAAATCTCAGAAGAGAAAGCAAAAATGATACTGGAAGCTCTTAAAAACAAAGAAATTCAGTATTACCAGCAAAACAAAAGAAAGGCTACCAAACCGCGGGAATCTGACAAACCAGACTGGTAGAATATTATGCATGTAGACCTTTTAAACTACATCCTATTTGGTTATTTTTGTCTGCCTAACGAAAGTTAGGCTTTTCTTTTAATCACAAACCCCTAAGATTATATTATGAAAGATGTATATGTCGTAGCGGCCGTAAGGACTCCCATCGGAAGTTTTGGAGGCAGCCTTTCCAGTCTTACTGCTGTACAGTTAGGTTCAGCAGCCATTAAAGGCGCCTTATCAAAAGCTGGCGTAGATGCTAAAGAAGTTAACGAAGTATACTTCGGCAACGTAGTATCAGCCGGACTGGGTCAGGCACCTGCCAGACAGGCAGCCGTTGGCGCAGGAATAGGATACAATGTACCATGTACCACCGTTAATAAAGTATGCTCATCAGGCATGAAAGCAGTGATGTTGGGCGCTCAGTCGATCATGCTGGGGCAAAACGATGTGGTAATGACAGGTGGTATGGAAAGCATGTCCAATGCTCCATACTATATGCCTAAAGCCAGATTCGGCTACAAATATGGTCACGGCCAGTTAATTGATGGCCTGATGCACGATGGTCTGTGGGAAGCTTATAACCAGTTCGCCATGGGTAACTGCGCTGACAATACTGCCAAAGAGATGAATATCTCAAGAGAGGCGCAGGACGAATATGCCATCAATTCATATAAAAGATCTGCAGCAGCCTGGGAAGCCGGTAAATTTGCTGAGGAAATAGTCCCTGTAGAGGTTCCTCAACGAAAAGGAGATCCTTTAGTAATCAACGAAGATGAGGAATATAAAAATGTAAGATTTGACAAAATCACAGCTCTGAGACCTGTATTCTCTAAAGAAGGTACTGTAACTGCTGCTAATGCTTCAACTATTAATGACGGTGCTTCTGCCCTAATATTAATGAGCGAAGAAAAAGTAAAAGAGTTAGGTGTAACGCCTATTGCCAAAATTAGAGGCTTTGCAGATGCAGCACAGGACCCTATGTGGTTTACAACAGCCCCCTCTTTAGCTATACCGAAAGCAATGAAAGCAGCAGGTATAGAAAAAGAAGATGTAGATTTTTATGAAATTAATGAAGCTTTTTCAGCAGTTGCCATTGCCAACAACACCAAACTGGAACTTGACCCTGCAAAGGTTAACGTAAACGGAGGCGCCGTAGCACTAGGTCACCCGCTTGGCTGCTCTGGAGCCAGGATTATTGCAACTTTGAATAATGTACTTCATCAAAATAATGGCAAAATAGGAGTTGCTGGTATTTGTAATGGTGGAGGTGGTGCCTCTGCTATTGTTATCGAAAAACTCTAAGCCATACCAGATATAATTTTAAGGAAAGCCTTACGTTAAAAACGTAAGGCTTTTTTTATTGAATACAGCAGGAACTAATCTGGCAAAATAATTGCCTCACACCAAGCTTTACAGAGGTTGCCAGCTCTGGCTCCTATCAAATTAATCATTACTTTTGCAACATGAAAAGGTATGTATACTTTATCCTTCTGATTGTTTTTCCTATTTTAAGCTACGCACAGGAAGAGGTTCGCACGTATTATGATCCCGAGGAGAACACCCTTAAGGAAGTCTATTATGTAAACAAGAATGAACCTAGTATTATCGAGGGCAAATACCTTAAATACCACCCTAATGGTGACATTGCTGTTGAAGGAACTTTTAAAAACGGCTATAAGGATGGGATATTTAAAGAATACTACCCGGGCGAAAAGCTACAGAGAACGGTCACCTACAAAGAAGGCAAAAAAGAAGGCCCTGTAAAAATTTATACTGAAACGGGCCAACTAGTCCAAACGGCCAGCTTTAGCAACAATGAACTCGCAGACAGCCTATTTACCCACTATTCCGATGGCAGCCTCAAAAGCCGTGGATATTTCATTAATGGAAAACCTGAGGGTACTTTATTCGAGTACTACCCTAGCGGGAAAATAAAGCGAAAAATCACCTATAAAAATGGTTTTCAAACAGGCATAACGCAGACTTATTATGCTGATGGAACATTAATGACGGAAGGAAACTATGCCAAAGGTATCCTGAATGGATACTACAGGACATACTTTCCTAACGGACAGCTTGAAACGGAATCAGAAATGGATCAAGGAGAAAAAACAGGCATTTTCAAAACCCATGACATGGAAGGCCATCTACTACTCAAGGGGATGTATATGAATGGTCAGCTTCACGGAGAAAATATTGGCTATTACCCTAATGGCAATATGAAACACAACTTCACCTATAATGCAGGAAAAAAGGTAGGTACCGGTTACACGTACTATCGCAATGGTAAAGCGAAAATCATGACCGAGCTTAATAAAGACCAGACAGAAGAAAAAATAACACGCTATGACTCACTAGGGCAACTTACCAGTGTAGAAAACTATCTCAACGCTAAGCCTCATGGAGAGTGGAAATATTTTCATAGTAACGGAAAGGTAAAACAGATTGAATACTATGATCTGGACAGACTAAACGGGCTAAAAACTACTTATCATGAAAATGGGAATAAAGCGTCAGAGCAACTTTTCAAATTCTCAATGAAATACGAAACCGGAAAGACCTACTATCCAAACGGTACACTGGCCACTGAAACCTCATACCATGCCAATAAAAAACATGGAATATATAAGAGCTATTATGAAAACGGCCAAATTAAGGAAGAAGGGGAATTTGTAAGCAACAGAAAAGTTAATGAATGGCAGTTTTATAATGATAAGGGTGAACTTGTAAAAGTCGAAGTCTATAAAAACAATCAACTGATAGATACAAAGACGGCACCCTTTGATGCAAATTAATTGAATTTAAATTATTCTTGGAAAGTGCCTCTTAATGTAACCCCCTGACAAACAACAAGAAAATACCAGAAACAATTAAGCATATGAAAGCATAAATAAATCAAATAGTGTTTTTAATATATGCTTTCATAGCTAAATTTGCTAGTATCCTATGAATGCATTAAAAGAAACAAATTTCGACTTCGAAGGCCAGACCAATTTCTATCGCGGTAAAGTGCGAGACATCTATTTTTTTGGTAACAAGATGGCTATGGTAGCCTCAGACAGGATTTCAGCATTTGATGTAATTCTGCCTCGAGCTATACCCTTTAAAGGGCAGGTATTAAATCAGATTGCAACAAAAAATCTTAACGCAACAAAAGATATATGCCCCAATTGGCTGGAGCAAACACCTGATCCCAATGTAGCTATAGGAATAACTTGTGAGACCTTTCCTGTAGAAATGGTAATCAGGGGTTATCTTGCCGGACATGCCTGGCGAGAATATAGAGATGGCAAAAGGTCAGTCTGTGGTGTGACACTGCCGGAGGGACTGAAAGAAAATGACAAATTACCTGAGCCCATCATTACACCTACTACCAAAGCACATGAAGGACATGATGAAGACATTTCCCGAGAGGAAATCATTGCTAAAGGACTTGTGTCTGAAAAAGAATATACTCAATTAGAAGACTATACCCGAAAGCTTTTCCAAAGAGGAAGTGAAATGGCCAATGAAAGAGGATTAATCCTGGTGGATACTAAATATGAGTTTGGAAAACTAGATGGCACCATCTACCTCATTGATGAAATCCATACGCCTGATTCTTCAAGGTATTTTTATGCAGAGGGTTATAAGCTAAGACAGGAAAAAGGTGAGCCTCAGAAACAACTTTCAAAAGAATTCGTTAGACAATGGTTGATATCAAAGGGTTTTCAGGGCAAGGATGGCCAAAAGATCCCCGAAATGACTGACGATGTTGTAAATTCAATTTCTGATAGGTATCTTGAACTTTACGAGAAATTCACAGGAGAATCATTTCAAAAGCAAGACTATAATCAAGTAAATGAGAGGATTAAAAATAGTATTGTAAAAGCAATGAGTTAGACCGCGGTTGTTTCCCAGCCGCCTAAAAATAAATAAAAATGAAATATACTATAGATAAACAAGAGAAATACTGTCTTTTAAAACTTCATGAGGAGAAGTTAGATTCCAATGTTGCTCCCAACCTGAAATCAGAACTTATAACTATTCATGCTGAAGGAGCAAAAAACATTATACTTGATCTTTCAGGAGTAAAATACACTGATTCATCAGGGCTAAGTGCTCTTCTTGTTGGAAACAGAGTAATCCAGGAAAATGGAGGTATTTTTGTTCTTTCCGGGCTTTCTGACCACACCATGAAATTGATAAAAATATCACAACTTGACAGTGTATTGAATATTCTCCCTACTGTAGAAGAAGCCATTGACGCTGTGTTTATGAATGAATTGGAGAATGACCTGAAACAGGGTGAGGATGAGAATTGAGTAGGTTAAAAAAGCTTGTCGTTTCAACTTAAAATACTTGGCTCTAATTCAGCGATGCCTGCCTACGGCAGGCACCACTCAGCCCAGCTGCTTAACGTGCAGAACCACCACTTCCTAATAGATTGTGGAGAGGCTACGCAAATACAGCTCTCAAGGTATAAGTGCAAAACCCTCCGTATCAATCACATTTTCATCAGTCACCTTCATGGTGACCACTACCTGGGATTAATGGGCCTTATCTTCACCATGCACCTGCTAAGGAGAAAAAGTGACCTTTACATATTCGGGCAAAAGGGTTTAAGAGAAATTATAACAACACAACTGAAGTATTCTGATACTATACTTAATTACAACATCCGATTCAAAGAACTTAACCCAAATGAACCTGAGTTACTCTTTGAGGATAATACCATTGAAGTTAGCAGCTTTCCGCTTTTTCACCGTGTACCCTGCTGCGGCTTTCTTTTTAAGGAAAAATCCAAACCAGTAAGACTCAATAAAGATAAACTTCCTCAAAAAATTTCTTTGGCGCATATCGGCCTGCTAAAAAAAGGAGAAGATATATACGACGATCAGGGTAAGCTTCTTCACCGAAACAAAGACCTGACATTACCCCCTAGAAAATCCAGGTCATATGCTTATTGCTCTGACACCAAGTATGAGGAGTCTATCATTCCTCACATCAAAGGAGTAGATTTACTATATCATGAAGCCACCTTTCTAAATGAAAGGGAAATGTGGGCCAGCCAAACTTTTCACTCAACAACAAGCCAAGCCGCGGAAATCGCAAAAAAGGCCAATGTCGGACAACTAGTCATTGGTCATTATTCAGCGCGATACAACGATGTCACCCCCTTTCTAACAGAAGCAAAGGCCGTTTTCAACAATACCATACTTGCAACAGAAGGTGAAGCCATTGACATACCAGACCTATGAAGCACATCATTGATAAAAAGACCAACCTCTTCATAATTCTTAGCGGTATATTCCTAACCAACGCCATTCTAGCTGAATTGGTAGGCATTAAGATATTCTCATTAGAAAGCTCATTGGGTTTTAACCCTGCTCAAATCAATTTATTTGGAGGGTGGGTACTGGACTTTAACCTGACCGCCGGAGTCGTACTTTGGCCGGTTGTGTTTGTAACCACAGATATTATTAATGAATACTTTGGGAAAGAGGGCGTGAAAAAGATTAGTTTCCTGACAGTGATCTTTATCTCTTATGCCTTTCTCATTATAGCTGCCGTAAGTTGGTTAAGCCCGGCAGACTTCTGGATGGAAATCAACAGCACTGATGATGATGGCAATACTTTCAATATGGACTATGCCTTTGATAAAGTATTCCTTCAAGGTGCAAGAATTATTGTAGGTTCACTTGCTGCCTTTTTAATAGGCCAGCTACTCGATGTTTTTGTGTTTCACAAGTTGCGACTGATTACGGGCAGCAAAATGCTTTGGTTACGAGCTACCGGCTCCACTTTAGTATCGCAACTAATTGACAGTTTTGTAGTCCTATTTATAGCTTTTTATTTACTGGCGCCTACCAATGTCCAATGGACATTCTCACAGGTCATGTCAGTCGGTATTATTAACTACATATACAAATTCGCCATTGCCATCATCATGACTCCGACACTTTATATTGCACACCACTTTATAGATAAGTATTTGGGTCGAAACCGGGCAGAGGAAATGATGGAAGATGCTGCCAACAAGAGCGGCTCATTCTTTTAACCTGCTTTTTTCTTTTTAACCTCTTCCTCTTCAGCATTAATCCCTATTTCACAAGGGTAGTCAAAAAGGCATTTGTCCTTAATGGCGCTAACAACCTTTCGGGGGACCATCTTCTCCCACCCTTCCTGGCCGGATTTAATCATCGCTAATACGTTGTCTGATATAATATGTAGATTATCTACATTAGCTCCTTTGATATTTACCAGCTTGCTATTATCAATTAAATATTGATAAAGTCCCTGAAGATTATCTGGTAGCTCAAAGTTATCTAACGTATAGAGTCCCTCTCCTCCCACTTTGTGCGAAGGATAAACATAAAGTTTTACATTATTACCAAACAGTGTACCGAACGCCTCGAGTACTCCTCCCCTCAAATTAGTATAGTACTTCTCCTCAAATACACGCTGTAGATTATAGATACCGAGAATTATACCAATTTTTCTTCCCTTAGTAATCCCTGAAAGATAATCGACTAACTTATAATATTCAGGATAATTAGAGATCATAACATTCTGCCCTAATGAACAGATAATATCTACCCTATTCAGAAAATCCTTTTCATCTATTTCTCCTTCTGTCCTCAAGTCGTTAAGCGTGAGCTCTGTAAGCACCACTATTTTATTCTTTTCAACATCAGGTTCATTTTTAAAGTACCTTCGGGCAGTCAATAACATATCTACATTTACATGTGTTACCGGTCTGAAGCGCCCACGAAGTACAAGCACATTCTTCTTATACAGTGCCTCCGACGGCTGCATAACATTACCATCTGGACCAAACATAGCGGCAGAAGTCATACCACTCCTAACAAGCTTAAGACTCATCAGTCTGTTATCTACATGCCTGAAGTCAGGACCATATATCCTGAACATATCTATTTCTATCCTTCCTGGTGTGAGTCCATCAGAAAGAGAGTCTAACAGCTCTTCAGGGTCTTTTATACAGAAACACCCAAAAATGAGGTTTACACCAATAATTCCAAGCGCTTGTTGTTGTAACACAGCATCATTGTCATGCATTTTAACATGAATGATACACTCGTTATATTCCGACTCTGGGGTACATTGAAAACGTAAGCCTATCCAACCATGCGGTTGATTGGTTCGCTCATAATTTAAAGCCTCTACTGTATTGGCAAAAGTAAAGAACTTCGAGGTTGGTGCTCTATGCGGTAACCTTTCGATCAGCAAGTCATACTCATGCTCCAGCATCTTCATCAATCTTGGCTCGCAGACATACCTTTCGCACATACCATAAATGGCGTCACTAAAGCTCATATCATAAGCTGACATGGTCTTGGCAATGGTTCCTGAAGCTCCGCCTGCCTTAAAAAAATTAGCGGCGACATCCTGCCCCGCTCCTATCTCCGCAAACGATCCATAAATATGCTTATTCAGATTAACTTGAAGTGCCTTCTCTTTGGTAGTCAGTTGTCTTAGTGAATCCATCTTATCTCTTACATTCTGGTCTCAGAACCAAAGTTATATTTTAAATGCGAAAGTATGATACCCATTTACATAATATACAATATTCGAGTGCTTTGTGTTCTAAATATTAGCCTGGACCTTCAAATACAATCACCCTTTTCAGGGGATTAATTAAAATAATTAACTACCGCATATCAAGAAATACACCCTGGGTCCAGTTTTTCTTTTGAATAATCAGAAATTGTCCATATTTTCAGCCCTCAAAATAAAAATTATGGCAAATAGAGGAGGCTTTTCAAGCCGAATAGGTTTTATTGTAGCGGCAGCGGGATCAGCTGTCGGTTTGGGAAATATATGGAAATTTCCTTACGAAGTAGGCCAGAACGGAGGCGCTATGTTTCTGCTGGTATATTTAATTTGTACATTTCTTATCTGCTTCCCCATTATGATAGGAGAAATAGCTATTGGGCGACGAGCTCAAAAAGATGCTTACGGCTCCTATAAATCAATTGGAGGAAAAAAATGGGGTACCATCGGACTTTTCGGAATTCTATGTGGTATCATGATCCTGTCATTTTACAACGTAGTAGCGGGCTGGGCATTTGGCTATTTTCTTGAGATATCCTTTGGCGACCTGCTACAATCAGAAGACTTCAGAAGCTTCTTTGGCGGTTATGTAAGTGACATTTGGGATAACCTCATCTTTTCAATATGTTTCATGATCATCACTGCATTCATTGTAGTTAAGGGTGTTTCAGGAGGTATTGAAAGAGCGTCTAAGATACTTATGCCCATGTTATACGTAATCCTCCTAGGATTAATCGTATACAGTTTGACTCTAGATAATGCAATTGAAGGAATCAAGTTCTACCTGTTACCAGACATTAGTAAACTTAACCTGGAAACTATATACTCCGCTTTAGGACAAGCATTCTTCTCCCTTTCATTAGGTATGGGTGCCTTGATCACGTATGGCTCATATATTGATAAGAAACAAAATATTATTTCATCTGCAGCCATGATCTCAGTAATGGACGTATCTGTAGCTTTCTTAGCTGGCTTGCTCATCTTCCCATTAGTATTTTCTCAAGGCCAGACGCCTTCAGAAGGCCCTGGACTTGTTTTTGTTGCACTACCAGGAGTATTTAACGCCATGGGCCCTGTTATAGGCAAGGTTGTTGGTGGTGGATTCTTCCTTCTACTTTGTTTTGCAGCTTTAACCTCAACGATATCTTTGCTTGAGGTGCCTGTAGCCTACCTGGTAGATGAGAAAAAGCTCCCCAGAAAAGCTGTTGTTTGGATGTTGGCAGCTTTTATTTTTATCGTAGGACTGCCAAGCATGCTATCTCAAGGCGCAGTAGAATCATTTTCATCTCTTGGTTTTTATGGAGATAAATCATTTCTCGATTTCGTATCTGAAGTATTCTCCGATATAAGCTTACCACTCGGTGGATGCCTGATGTCGATCTTTATTGCTGTAAAATGGAAGACACAGAACCTTTCAGATGAGATAAGTGAAGGTAACGAAAGCTATAAAGGATCATTTATGGAAAAAGCCATAAACCTTATCCTTGTATACGTCTCCCCTATTTTATTAGGGCTAATCTTTATTAACACTGTGTTAGATAAATTCTTCGGAATATCGATCATTTGATAAATATCCCGTCAGGCAACATATTTTTCTGCCGCAACCTTTTTCAAATCCTCCCATGCCTCAGGTGTGGGAGGATTTCCTTTTTCGAACACCTCTATCATCCACTTCACCACTGATTTCTTAAATCCAAATTTAGACATTAGATCTTCACAAAATTCGATCTCACTGTCCTCAACCACATTATCGGCATAAACCATCATCACCAAATCGTAAAGCTGGTTCATTTTCTGATCATGGCTCTCAGGTATATTTAAAATATTCTTCTTATCACTTCTTATCAGCAAGGCAATTTGGCGATCTTTAAGCCCATATTTGGCTCCTACCTTGTAAAGCATTTTTTCTTCTTCCGAATGCAGGTGTCCATCAACTTTAGCCAGAGCTATAAGGTTACTCAGGTGATTCTTTTTAAAAGCAAGGTACTGGTGTTCAAAAAATCCTATCATGACAACAAACTTTATATAATACTCTAATTATTTCGACTCCATAGTCTTTTAGTCAATGCAATTACTTCATCAAGGTCGGATTTCTTTAATTCCAACCTCTCAGCAATATTAAGACATAGCAGATACTCTTTTTCTTCAATATTACCGTCAACCATAGACATAAAAACAACATCTGCCAATTGTTCTTCTTTCGCCTCAGACAGTTCGGGCACAATAAACTCAAGATTCTCTATATTGGCCATTACCGACATGATCTGCTCGGGTAAAAGCCCCAATTCTATAGCCCTTTCCTCTAAACATTCCCTTTCCACATCCTCAATGAAACCATCAGCAAAAGCTACCGACACAAGGTTAATAAAATGCTCCAGCTTAATGTTTCTAATCAAATCACTCATTACTATAAAAATTTTCCCAGAGGCCCACAACCTCTACATTTAATCACACAATATTAATCAATTGAATATAATTATTAATGCTTGTACAGCCTGAATAATACATCAGCTTTTATATGATAACCTTAATGAAAAATACGATTTTTTTCTCATCAAATGAAACCGCCACAAAATTTATTGATCAATAAATAGTTCGATTATTGCTCCGTAATCCGCATATTTAAGTATTCAGATGTCAGCAATCTGTTTCATATACCTAACCTATAAAAACTAAAACATTTAAACCCCATGAAACATTTTTTTACCATTCTATTCCTAATAGCTTCATACCCAACATTTTCCCAAGAAACTATCTTCACGGATCGCCCTACAACAACTGATGCCGTTAAACTGATCTCCCCAGGCACATTTCAAATAGAAATGGGCTATATGAATACAATGTATGATGCTGTGGGAATTGATTTTAAAAGCATCACCTCTCCTAATCTGAGCATCAAATATGGTTTGGCAGAATGGTTAGAGCTGCGGCTTCTTGCTAACTACCTAACTTTAAAAGTCGATGCTTACAATATCGAAAACAGTTTATCCGGAGTAGCACCGCTAGTACTAAGCCCTAAACTGAAATTAATTGATCAAAACTCCTGGATACCCAGAATAAGTTTAGCCACTGCAATTTCCTTTCCTGAGCCTGCTAAAGAAGAGTTTCAAACTGATAAGATAAATTACGGAGGACGACTGCTGCTAGAGCATGTCTTCAATGACCGATACTCTTGGTCACATGGCTTTGGAGCTGACTGGGATGACTCAAGAGAAACAACCTGGGCTTACTCTTCTGCATTTAGTGCTTCCATTTCTGATAAATTCGGTGCTTTTACAGAAATATTCGGATACTTTGCAACGGGTTTTCCATCAACACATAGTATTGACGCAGGGCTTACCTATCTCTTAAGCAGCAATTTACAGCTCGACACCTCTGTAGGTCTACCTCTTAATGACAATGCGCCAGACTTTTTCTATAGCATGGGCATAGCATGGAACACAAACTTCAAAAAATGACCTACTCTACTCGATAGATCCTTGCCATGGTATTGCGATGTACCCTGGGATTTAAGATATGGAGCAATAGATCAAAGTTTGAAGGATTGATCTCTTCAATGAGAACCAGCTGTTTACCTGGAAAAAGTTGTTGTACCCTACTCTTTCTGGCATCAAAGTTCTGATCCCCTTTAAAGACCACATAGTTGGGCTGCTTACCCGTGCTTTCAATTTCATGGGTAAGCTGTTCAATTGTTTTCTCAGTACCCAGATTAAAAGTTACTATAAACTCAGGGTCAGCATATTTTTCATTTACCTCTACCTGACCAAAACCCAGCTCTCCATTCTGAATCTCATCAAAATCAGCACAATTGCTACCAAGATAATAAACAGGTGGCTGTTTTACCTTACCACGCTCACTCTCAATAATCACGGCACTTACATCTTCCTGTTGTGACAGGTAATGTAACGGGGCTACCCTGTCTTTCTTAGTAAAAGTTAGTGCAAGGGCTATAGCCGCAATAACGTTGATAGTCCAAAAAAACTTCCAAAGGCCTCTGTATAACACTTCATGACGGCTCCAAAAACGTGATTTATCTTTAAAAGTATTCCAACCTATTACTCCCATTATTATAAGTAATGGATACATGGGAAGCAGAAAACGCTCTTGTTTGTTAGGGAAAAAGGAATGCACAAGAAAAAAGATCAAAACTGCCAGGAATATTTTAGGCTCAACCTTCCATGTTTTTAAATAACCCCACATCAAAAAGACACTAACTGGCGGAACCAAAAAACCGAATGTGGTTAACAAAAACTTAAACGGCGACCCCGTAATATAATTATATGCATTTTCGCTATTGTAAATAAAGTAGTCTACTACATACTGATACGGATAATCAAAAAACAGCATATCAGGAATACCAATCAGCACAAAAGTTATGAGCAAAAAGCCAAGAGTAAACAAAATACTTTGAAGCCATTGTTTCCTAAAAAGAAGCACAATCCCCAGTCCCCCTGCAAACAGTACAATATGAAGCCTAATGGTAAATGCAATACCAAATAATACCCCTGCTAGCAGCCAGGGAATCCATTTTCCCGCATGCCCCCTTTCAGCTTTTAACATAACGTAAAAGCCAGCAAGAACCGGAGGAACACAAACCAATTCAGCCAGGAATTTCACACTAAGATATGGCATAAACCAAAGTACCGCCAGAATCCACCCCGCGAGTATTGCATTTCTCTTACTAGATATAAGTTCTACTATTTTATACCCGAAGTATACCACAAACATTGAGTATACTGCATGCACTAGCCTAAGTACAGTAGCTTTCACTTCAGTGTCCACTATACTTAATGCACTCATTATCCACATTAAAATAGCATTAGCTCCAGCATAAACCATGCTATGCTTAGGTGGATGCTCTCCCTGTAACCATTGAGGAACACCCTCCGCCCAGCTGTTGGCCACCCTTATTACACAGAAATGATCATCATGAAAAGCATACCCTTTGGAAAAGAATGCAGCCAGAAGCCGCAAGACCAATGCTGCAAAAAGTATAGCCCTTAAAGGGTTTTCATCTATAAAAACGCGAAGTCGGGATTTGTTTATTGAGGTCAAAACATGCAGATTAAAAGATGTGCAAAACTAAATCTAATAAAGCATGAAGTCAAGAAGCTCAACACAATAGAAAAACATTTAACAAGGCTGCCTCTCCTGAATCACGATTAGAAAGTTCTCCAAAAATAGACTTACGTAACAAAAAAAATACTGTTTCCCGACCTTTCAGTACAAGAAACAGTACTCATCCTTTTAGTTGACAACACTTATTTTGTTGTTGCAACCTCTTGTTCTCGCAACTCTCTTCTCAATATTTTTCCTACATTTGATTTAGGGAGTGCCTCTGTAAACTCTATATGCTTTGGCCTTTTGTAACCTGTAAGGTTTTCATCACAATAAGCATCAAGCTCTTCTTTAGTGAGAGAATCGTCTTTTTTCACCACAAAAACCTTAACAGCCTCATTAGACTTTGGATCAGGAACACCAATTGCAGCTACTTCAAGCACTTTCGGGTGACCTGCTACCACATTCTCTACTTCATTGGGATAAACGTTAAAGCCTGAAACATTGATCATGTCCTTCTTCCTGTCCACAATTTTAAAAAAGCCTTCATCGTCCATCTGTCCCATATCTCCTGTTCTAAACCAGCCTCCTTTGAAGAACACTTTGCTACTTTCGGCTTCTCTTTTCCAGTAACCTCTCATTACCTGCGGACCCCTTGCACAGATCTCACCTACTTCGCCTTTACCCAACTTATTTCCGTTCTCATCAAATAACGCCATTTCTGTACTTGAGACAGGTAAACCAATTGTTCCCATTTTATGGGTACCATCCAGTGGGTTAACGGACAACACGGGAGATGTCTCGCTCAAGCCATAACCTTCTACCAACGGACCTCCTGTCACCTGTTCCCATTTCTTAGCGACAGCATCCTGAACTGCCATACCACCGCCGATCGCACCTTTTACTGATGAAAAGTCCACATCCTTAAAATCAGGCTGGTTAAGCAGACCATTGAAAAGAGTATTCACTCCGGTAAACAGGGTAAACTTGTGTTTTTTCAGTTCCTTAACGAACCCTTTCATATCACGTGGATTTGTTATTAGTACATTTTTAGCGCCGATCCTCAACATGAATATACCATTTACAGAGAGAGCAAAAATGTGATATAAAGGTATTGCTGTTATCATTGTTTCGGTTTTCCCCTCTTCCAAAAGAGGAGAAAACCAATGTCTGACCTGCTGTGTATGCGCCACTATATTTCGATGTGATAGCTGGGCTCCTTTAGAAACACCGGTGGTTCCACCAGTGTATTGTAAAAATGCCAAATCCTCAGGATCTATTTCAGGCTTCTTATACTCAAAATTACCCCCCTCAGAAAGGATTTTCTTGAACTTTACTGCATTGGGCAGATTAAATGAAGGCACCATTTTTTTTACGTGTTTCACTACGAAGTTCACAATGCTACCTTTTAAACCTCCCAACATATCACCTAGCTCAGTTACAATAACATGCTGGATGGAAGTATTTTTAATAACCTTTTCCAGGTTCGAAGCAAAATTAGCTACGATAACCACCGCCTTAACTTCTGCATCTTTAAATTGATGTTCCATCTCACGGGGAGTATATAGTGGATTTGTATTTACCACTATCAGGCCTGCTCTGAGAGCTCCTACCAAAGCCACTGGATATTGCAACATGTTTGGCATTTGCAAGGCAATAGTATCTCCTTTTTTTAGGTTTAATTTATTTTGAAGGTATGCTGCAAAATTTTGTGATAAAACGTCGAGCTCTTTAAAGGTGATGGCCTTTCCCATATTCTCAAAAGCCTCCTTACCCGAATTTTTAGCAAATGAATCTTCAAACATCTCCACCAGAGACTTATACTCTATCTCACCGATCTCTGCAGGAATACTTTTTGGGTATCTTTTCACCCAGGGGAACTCGCTCATTTATAAAAATCATTGGTTTACGCGACCAATATTGCAAAAATTTAGTGAATATCAGAACAGAACGGGCAAAAAGTTATGCATAACTAACACTTTAGCAGCTTAGTCGGGATCAGAATAGAATTTTGTTTGGTTTAATGAAAAAAGATGGCCCTCACTCCTAGCCATCTTTTTTTCCAATAAACCTAAACTTAAAGAAACTTGCTGTAGGGGGAGGATTCGAACCTCCACGAAGCGGTTAGTTCCCATTGCTATTGGATGCTTTAAGGAATTTATCCCGAATTCTCCACCCTCGAGACCGGAGGGCTTGTCTGCCAGTTTCAACACCCTACATTGTGTTTGTTTGACATTTCAAAGGTAGAAAAAGGATTCAATTTTTAAAAAAATACTAATCATAATACAAATTATTTACAATATTTTTAATATAATTGTTTCACAATTAACAAATACAAAATTAACCTGCTAATTCATGCCTGCTAATTATGAAATTGACAATATAGATCTCAAAATATTGGAGATCTTGCTAAAAAACGCAAAAAAACCCTACACCGAAGTAGCCAAACAAGTCTTTGTATCTGGAGGAACCGTACATGTACGGATGAAAAAGCTGGAAGACATGGGTATTGTAGAAGGTACTACTCTGAACCTTGACTATACGAAACTCGGATACGACATCACAGCATTTATTGGGATCTTCTTATCTAAGAGTGCACTCTACGATGAAGTAATAGCTGAGCTAAAGCAAATACAGGAGGTTGTCAATGTACACTATACTACTGGCAATTATAGTATGTTTGCGAAAATACATTGCAAGGACACCCAACATTTGAAAGATGTTCTTCATGATAAAATTCAACGGGTAGAAGGTATAGTTCGCACCGACACCATGATATCTCTGGAAGAAAGCATTAATCGCAGTATTCAACTCGAGATGAAGTGATTGATTTATACTATCATTCAATAGGCTTTTTCAATACCAAAATTTATCTCTCAGGAACCTTAAAGTACAAATTTTGTTGTACATTTGCATAGTAATTTGAAATTAGTCTAAATAACCGGAATGAGTAAAGACAACCAGATTTTAGAAGAATTTACCTCGAAAGAATACGAGCACGGCTGGAACATAGATATAGAAGCAGACCAGGCTCCCAAAGGCCTGAATGAAGATATAGTCCGCTTCATTTCCGCAAAAAAAGAGGAGCCCGAATGGCTTCTTGAATGGAGACTAAAAGCCTACAGGGCATGGACTAAAATGAAAGAGCCTAAATGGGCCAATGTTGGATTTCCTGAGATCAACTACCAGGACATCATTTATTACTCAGCCCCTAAGCAGAAAGCAAAACCCAAGAGTCTGAATGAGGTAGATCCTGAGCTTTTAGAAACTTTTAAAAAGCTGGGAATATCTCTGGAGGAGCAAAAAAGGTTAACAGGTGTAGCTGTTGATGCTGTTTTGGACAGTGTTTCTGTGGCCACTACTTTTAAAGACAAACTTGCTGAATTAGGCATCATATTCTGCTCTTTCAGCGAAGCTGTAAGGGAGCACCCGGAGTTGGTAAAAAAACACCTCGGCTCTGTTGTCCCTATTAGTGACAATTATTTCGCTGCCTTAAATTCTGCTGTATTCTCTGACGGTTCATTCTGCTACATTCCTAAAGGAGTACGTTGCCCTATGGAACTTTCCACTTACTTCAGGATCAACGCAGCAAATACAGGACAGTTCGAGAGAACATTAATCGTGGCTGAAGAGGGCTCATACGTCAGCTATCTTGAAGGCTGTACAGCCCCGCAAAGAGATGAAAATCAATTACACGCTGCTGTAGTAGAAATATATGCTAAAAAAGATGCCGAGGTAAAATACTCAACGGTTCAAAACTGGTACCCTGGTGATAAAGATGGAAAAGGTGGCATTTACAATTTCGTAACCAAACGAGGTATTTGTGCCGGAGACAATTCTAAGATATCATGGACGCAGGTTGAAACCGGCTCTTCCATTACATGGAAATACCCTTCATGTATATTAAAGGGGGACAATTCAATTGGTGAATTTTACTCAGTCGCTGTAACTAATAACATGCAGCAAGCTGATACCGGCACCAAAATGATCCACATAGGTAAGAACACAAAATCAAGGATTGTATCTAAAGGTGTATCGGCCGGGCACTCACAAAATAGTTACCGCGGTCAGGTAAAAGTTATGAAAAGAGCTGAAGGTGCTCGTAACTTCTCTCAGTGCGATTCATTACTTATGGGGGATAAATGTGGAGCACATACTTTCCCATACATAGATATAGAAAACAAATCAGCTCAGATAGAGCATGAAGCTACCACTTCAAAAATCGGTGAAGATCAGATTTTCTATTGTACTCAGAGGGGAATAGATGAGGAAAAAGCTGTAGCCCTCATTGTGAATGGCTATTGTAAAGAAGTGCTAAATCAGCTACCTATGGAATTCGCTGTTGAAGCTCAAAAACTGCTAGCACTAACTCTCGAAGGTAGCGTTGGGTAACCTTAAAAACGAATTGTTTTACTAACAAAATAATACTGAATAATTAATAACTGTAAACAGTAACCGCCAATCACAATCCGAACATTGAGAAACAGGCTGCGGCTAACTGTAAACTGAATAACTGAATATGCTAAGCATTAAGAACTTACACGCATCAATTGAGGGAAAAGAGATACTTAAAGGTATCAATCTGGAAGTGAAGCCAGGAGAAGTACATGCCATTATGGGACCTAACGGTTCAGGAAAAAGTACTTTGGCTTCTGTACTTGCCGGCCGTGAAGAGTATGAAGTAACTGCAGGTGAGGTGACTTATATGGGTCAGGACCTTCTGGACCTTGCCCCTGAAGAAAGAGCTCGTGAAGGTGTATTCCTTGCTTTTCAGTACCCTGTGGAAATACCCGGTGTGAGCACAACCAATTTCTTAAAAACTGCCCTTAATGAGGTTCGCGAGCATAAAGGCCTGGAACCCCTTGATGCGGTATCTTTTCTTACCATGATGAAGGAAAAAATGAAGCTGGTAGAGATTGATCAAACCCTTCTCAGCCGTTCATTAAACGAGGGATTTTCTGGTGGAGAAAAGAAGCGCAACGAAGTCTTTCAGATGGCTATGC
This sequence comes from Fulvivirga marina, assembly GCF_016775155.1. Classification (GTDB taxonomy): domain Bacteria; phylum Bacteroidota; class Bacteroidia; order Cytophagales; family Cyclobacteriaceae; genus Fulvivirga; species Fulvivirga marina. The sequence goes on from NZ_JAEUGD010000066.1 coordinate 599,269, forward strand.
TTGAGCCAAAGCTTTCTATACTTGACGAAACTGATTCAGGATTGGATATTGATGCCCTACGTATTGTTGCCAATGGTGTAAATAAACTTAAAACCAATGACAATGCTACGATCGTAGTAACCCACTATCAAAGACTTCTTGACTACATCGTTCCTGACTATGTGCACGTACTTTACAAAGGAAAAATAGTAAAATCCGGAAGCAAAGAACTTGCTCTTGAACTTGAAGAAAAAGGATACGACTGGATAAAAGAAGAAGCAGATACTACTACAACGTAAAATTACTGGCAACAATATGAGCGAATCCACTAAAGACATAAGTTTAGAAAAAGAGTTTGTTGATAATTTCAAAGCACTGGAATCACGAATAAACGGAGCCAGTGCTTTACCCGTACACCAAATTAGAAAGGAAGCTATCAGCGCTTTTCAAAAACTTGGAGTACCAACGACAAAAAATGAAGAATATAAATTCACCGACCTTAATAAATCACTAAGGAAAAATTTTGACTTCACCTCCCCTTCCCTCTCGGGAAAGGTCAACAAAGAAACCATCAACAAATATTTCCTTCCGGAAATAGAAGCCAATAAACTGGTGTTCATTAATGGCGTCTACTCTGCTGAGTATTCATCAATTATGAGTCCGGAAGATCAACTCTCCGTAAAGGATTTTGGTACTGCTTCAAAAGAAAACGAGGAGCAATTGCAATCTTATTTCGCCAAATATGCAGACTATCAATCTGATGCATTTATTGCACTAAATACGGCATTTGCAGAGCATGGTTCTTTTATCCATATCCCTGAGAACAAAGTAGTTGATAAGCCTATAGCACTGTACTTTTTTAACGATGCTCAAACAGAAAAATGCTACAACCAACCCAGAAATCTGTTTGTGGTAGGAAAGAACAGCCAAGCTAAATTTATTGAAGTTTTCAACACCATAGGTGATTTTTCGAGCTTCACAAATATTGTTTCTGAAATCGTAGTCAATGAAAACGCTCATGTTGACTACTACAAAATCCAGAATAATAAGGATACGGCTTTTCATGTAGGGACTACTCAAGTATGGCAAGCTCGCAGCAGTCACTTTTCTGCATATACCTTTACCCTAGATGGTGCTATGATTAGAAACAACTTGAATATAGCCTCTGACGGAGAAGGTTGTGAGACTCACATGTATGGTTTGTATCTATTGCACGGCAAAACCCATGTTGATAACCACACTGTCGTTGACCACATCAAACCCAACTCTTTTAGTAACGAGTTGTATAAAGGTATTATGGAGGATCAATCTCATGGTGTCTTCAATGGCAAAGTATACGTAAGACAGGCAGCCCAAAAAACAAACGCTTTTCAGTCAAATAAAAACATACTGTTAAGTGATACAGCCACTATAAACTCTAAACCACAATTAGAGATATGGGCAGATGATGTTAAATGTTCTCATGGGTGTACTACCGGACAGCTTGATGAAGAAGCTATGTTTTACCTTCAATCACGTGGTATAAGCAAAGAGAGGGCTCGGGTATTGTTACTATATGCATTTGCCACAGATGTACTTGAAAACATTAAACTGGAGCCTCTAAAAAATCACCTTGAAAACATAATTTCCGAACGATTACATAAAGACTTTTAAATATGTCTGCAATAAGTCAGGAAACCTTGAAAACATTGGACATAGAGGCTATTCGAAATGAGTTCCCGATCCTGCATCAGGAGATTAACGGAAAGCCCCTGGTTTACTTTGATAATGCAGCGACTACTCAAAAGCCAAATGCCGTAATTCAGGCACTATCAGACTATTATGAAGGGTATAATTCCAACATACATCGCGGCATACACACGCTGGCAGAGAAGGCTACAAAAGCATACGAGGCCACACGTACCTCACTACAAGCTTTCCTGAATACCAAAGAAAGTGAAGAAATAATCTTCACTAAGGGAACTACAGAATCCATTAATCTGGTTGCGGCGACTTACGGACGACAAAATGTAAAAGAGGGGGATGAAATCATTGTTTCCGGCATGGAGCATCACTCTAATATTGTACCTTGGCAAATTCTTGCCGAAGAAAAAGGAGCATCCATTAAGGTTATTCCGGTAAAGGAAAATGGTGAACTGGACTATGACCACTATTTAACCCAACTTAATAGTAGTACAAAAATTGTTGCAGTCAATCATGCTTCTAATAGCATGGGTACCATTAACCCAATTAAAGATATTATAAAGGCTGCTCATGACGTGGGTGCTAAAGTTTTAATCGATGGCGCCCAGGCCTCAGCGCATCTTCCCATAGATGTTCAGGATCTTGACTGTGATTTTTACGCTATTTCAGCTCACAAATTTTATGGCCCAACAGGTACTGGAGCGCTTTACGGTAAGCGTCAACTTCTTGAAGCCATGCCTCCATATCAGGGTGGTGGCGAGATGATCAAAGACGTAAGTTTTGAGAGTACCACTTACAATGACATCCCATACAAATTTGAAGCTGGAACACCCAACATTGCCGATGTAGTGGCCTTTAAGGCGGCTATCGAATTTATTGAAAATACAGGTAAAGTCTCAATGGCCAAGTATGAATTAGAACTACTGCAATATGCCACCGAAGCCGTTTCCTCGATAAAAGATATTCGCCTGATAGGTACCTCCCCAAACAAAGTCAGTGTGCTTTCGTTTGTAATGGAAGGTGTTCATCACTTTGATATAGGTCAGATGCTGGATGCCAGGGGAGTAGCTGTAAGAACAGGCCATCATTGCACTCAGCCCTTAATGGACAGGTATGGAATAGAAGGAACTGTCCGTGCCTCATTTGCTGTTTACAATACGATAAATGAAATCGACCAAATGGTTGAGGGGCTTGAAAGAATTGTAAAATTCATGAAGTAAACTTTCAATGACCGAATCAATAGAAAAAGTTCAGAATAAAATTATAGAGGAGTTTTCCATCTTGGATGGAGACCAGGAAATGACCAATTTCTACATTATGGAGTTGGGTCAGAAACTGCCTGAAATGGACGAGGCAGATAAAACGGAAGATAATATTGTAAAGGGTTGCCAATCCAAAGTGTGGCTTACCGCAAGCCTTCAAAATGGCAAAGTAGGTTACCTGGCTGACAGTAATACAGCGATTACAAAAGGATTAGTCAGCCTTTTAGTACGAGTTTTATCTAACCAAACTCCTGATAACATTATCAATGCGGAGCTATTTTTCCCTCAAAAAATGGGCATGGACCGTTTCATCGGTACCCAACGGTCAAATGGCTTTGCAGCAATGGTGAAGCAAATGAAATTGTACGCCCTTGCCCTAAAAAGTAAAGCAGAAGCATAAAGGAGAAATTTTATGAGTCAACAAACGGAAAATAAAGAAACGGAAGTATCGCTTAGAGATAAGGTTCTTGAGGCACTTAAAACAGTGTACGATCCGGAGATACCTGTAGATATTTATGAGTTAGGGCTTATCTATGAAATAAGTGTTCACCCTGTAAATAATGTCTATATTTTGATGACTTTAACCTCTCCGAACTGTCCTGCGGCAGAATCAATACCAACAGAGGTAGAGCAAAGCGTTAAAAAAATAGAAGGCGTTAACGATGTGAATGTTGAGATCACCTTTGACCCACCCTACTCTCAAGAAATGATGTCTGAGGCTGCCAAGCTTGAGTTAGGGTTCCTATAAGACTTAATAGTAAATTAAAACACTACACTAATACTAAATACTTACAACTTATGTATCCAGAAGAATTAGTAGCACCTATGAGAACAGATTTGACTTCAGTTGGATTCACTGAACTCAAAACTGCGGAGGAAGTTGATAATCATTTAAAAGACCTTAAAGGCACCTCATTGCTTGTAATTAACTCAGTGTGCGGATGTGCAGCTGGCGCAGCAAGACCTGGTGTTAAGTGGGCAGTCGAACAAAGTTCCAAAAAGCCTGATCACCTTACTACTGTATTTGCAGGAGTTGATCAGGGTGCAGTGGCTAAAGCCAGGGAGTATACTTTACCTTACCCTCCTTCTTCACCATCCATCGCTTTATTCAAAGATGGTGAATTGGTTCATTTCATTGAAAGACACCACATTGAGGGAAGAACTGCTGAAATGATCGGAAATCACCTGATAGAAGTATTTAACGAATACTGCTAACAGTAAAAACATAAACACTTCACTAAGCTGTTTGGAACAAACCTCCAAACAGCTTTTTTATTCTCAGACTATCCAGCATTTTATACCTTGGGTATGACCCTATAGCAAATGCTCAACCTGTGCAGTATCACACCATGTACTGGTCGAAAAAGGGCATCAAAACAGGGTCAAGCATGAGTATATACCGCATTTAAAAAAGCTGGTTACCTGTAAGGTGGCTAAATCTTAACGTGTTTGTTAAACTCGGATATTGCCTGAGGGGTACCCATTATAAAAATGATATCATCCTGAAGCACTTGGGTTTCCTTTGTAATGTTGATTTGAAAATCACCATCACGTTGTATGGCAATTAGGGTAATGCCATATTTATGTCTAACGCCAGACTCTTCAAGAGTTTTTCCAACAATATCATTATCAGATTGCTTCACTGAAAGTGAGCTTATCCGTAGGTTGGGAATGTGCAAACTCGCTGCAGCCATACCTTTTGGTCTAAGCATTTGGTTACCATCACTACGAATATCACTAACAAAGTTCTCAATTTCTTCCTCAGGAACCAGGTACTTGTTCAACACCCGTGTAAATATTTCAATTGAAGTTTCAAATTCTTCTGATATAACCTCATCGGCCCCAAGGCGGAGTACACCCTCCACTTCCGTTTCATACCGTGTCCGTAAAATAATATAAACAGTTTTACAAATGTCCCTGATTGCCGTCACAATCTTCTTACTCGCCGCTGGATCAGAAATAGCGATAACAGCTACCCTGGCACTCCATATGTTGACATGCTCAAGTATGAATGGGCTAACAGCATCTCCAAAAAGTATTGGCTCTCCTTTAGCTTTTTCAGCCTTAACTGTTTCTGCATTCATCTCGATGATCACATAAGGGATATTGGCCCGTTTTGCCACGGCGGCTACATTTCTGCCATTTATACCAAATCCAATGATCACTATATGATCCTTCATTGCATTTTCTCCCTCCGACTCTCCTCCTACATCGTTCCAATAATTGAACCTGGCCAACCCTCTTGATAGCTGGGTACTGGAGAACAGGTTAATTATATTTCCTGAAGCCATAAACACTAATGGGGTGATGCCCATTGATAATATCGAAATAGATAAAAAATATTGGTTAGTACCTGAATCGATCAGTCCATTTTCAATACCAACCTTGGAAAGAATAAAAGCAAACTCCCCTACTTGGAAAAGGGCCAAACCTGTTAAAATAGAAACTCTTGGTGGGTATTTTAAAACGGCTCCCGCAAGCGTAGCGATCAGTCCTTTAATGATGAAGACCACCACTGTAAAACCAAGAATAGGAAAAAGATGCTGATAAAAAAATGAAACATCCAGCAGCATACCTATAGACACAAAGAAAAAACTTGTAAATATCTCCCGAAAAGGCAACACTTGACTGGTAGCTTGGTGACTATATTCAGACTCAGAAATAATCAAACCCGCAATAAAAGCTCCAAGTGCCAGTGACAGTCCGATACTGGAAGTTAACCATGCAACGGCCAAACAGGACACTACAATGGTGAGGATAAACAGCTCCCGACTTCTGGTTTTAGCCACTTCATACAAAAGTCTGGGAAAAATGTACCGTGCAGCCAACACCACCAGCCCAATAACAAAAAGTGTTTTTAAAGCCAAAGATAACAAGGTGAACGCCACATCATCAGTCCTCCCTGAAAGTATCGGTGCCAACAACATCATTGGCACTACTATGATATCCTGAAATATCAGAATAGCCAGTGATATTTTACCATGAGGGCTGTTGATCTCACTTCTACTTTGTAAGAGGTTGAGGACAATAGCTGTACTACTTAATGAAAAAAGAAACCCTATAAAGACTGCCTTTGTTAAAGAGTAGTCCATCAGGTAAGCTATTAAAGAGGCTACGGCAATGGTTACGAAGACCTGAAAGCTCCCTCCCAGGAAAACCGCTTTTTTAATGGCCGCCAGGCTCTTCAGAGAAAACTCCAGACCAATAATAAACAATAGTAGGATAACCCCTATCTCAGAGAGTATTTCTACTTCATGAGAAGCTTCAACAAGACTAAGACCATGTGGTCCAGCCACAACGCCTGTTATTAAAAAACCAAGTATGGTTGGTAGTTTTAACCTTTGGAATATCAGGATAACAACCACTGAAAGGCCGAGTATAACTATGACATCCTGTAATAAAGGTATTTCCATGTATAATTATTTATTCCCCAACTATTGGAGGCACCCTAGCTTAACACAGGGTAGATTTTTACATTATTCTCTAAAACGAGAACCTACTTTGAAAATGCTTAAGCTCTTCCATCAGGCTTATAGGCTCTGGCAATGACAAAGCTTTGTTCAGTATCTGATTAGGTTGCACTCTTAGCTCTCTCAATTTCAAGTGCTGGTTAACAAAAATAAACTCGAGTTCCGGTATCATCTGCTTGAGCGTATCCACAATATCCAATATCTTCAAATCTCTGTTAACCAGGTTATAAACACCGGTTTGAAGCGGCCCATCCAACACATGTGATAGTGCCTGAGCTACATGGTCAATATGAATAAATGACCTGCGTTGTCTACCATCACCATGAATGGTGATCCTTTTATAGAAATTGGCTTCAAATACAAACTTATTGATCACTGCATCAAAGCGCATGCTTCGATTGTAACCATACACATTACCACACCTAAAAATATAAGTATCAATTTTATCACTTAGCCTTCCTACATGCTCCTCCCCTCTCATTTTAGATATTCCGTAAAACGTTTTTGGGTTTGGAGTAGCTGCTTCTTCAACAGATGATTTAGAAGAACCATAAACACCAGTGCTACTGGTAAAAATAAATTTTTTAACATCACTTTCCTCTACAGCATATACCAACTCCGCGGTCCCCCAATGGTTTACCTGCTCATAAAAATGAGGATCCGTATCAGCAAAGGGAGTAGTCACTTTAGCTGCAAGATGGTAAACTACGTCTACTCCTTTCAATACCTTTTTAAGAAACCGGGAATCCAGCAACTCCCCTTTAACAAAGCTGATACGCTCAGGGTTACTGAAATTATGTCCTAAAAATAAATTATAGTTTGCCCGACTGAGATTATCATAAATTATTATTTCTTCAACATCTTCTCTTTGGGTGAGTACATTTACCAGTTCGGTACCTATATATCCGGCACCTCCAGTGATCAGAATTTTCATTTATAAAGTCATTTAAAAAATAATAGGGTAAAACTGGCTCAGCAATTACCCTTAACTGAAAGCCATACTTGATATCACCTCTATTTACTTAACTAAATCAGTATGTAGACCGCACTCGGTTTTACTCATTCCATACCATCGAGCCTCCCTCTCCATCATTTCAGGATCAACCTTTCGTGTACATGGTTCGCAACCAATGCTGAGGTAACCCGAATTTTCGAGTGGATGCTTTGGCAGGTTATATTCCTTCTGATACTGATAGATCATCTTAGCGTTCCAATCCAGCATCGGGTGAAACCTAATAGTACCATGCGGCGCTGGTTGTTCCATTTTCATAGCCTTGCGCACAGCACTCTGATCTGCTCTTACACCATTGATCCAGATGTCATTTTGCATCAAAAGCGCATCTACAGGCTGAGTCTTATTCAAATAACAGCAATGATCCGGATCTGATGTAAAAAGAAGTCTGCCATCAGTTCCTCGCTGCATAAATTTAGGAGTATTAGACCTGAGATCAATAACCTCAAGGCCAAATTCCTGTGACACTCTATCCTTAAACTCTACCGTTTCAGGAAAATGATACCCAGTATTAATAAATACTACCTGAATGTCTTTATTGATCCTACTAATTATATGCAATAGTACAATACTGTGAGACTGAAAAGAAGAGGTGGTAAACATCTTCTTCCCTTCCGATGCATATTTCTCAAATTGCTCTTTTATCCCTTCAAATGTCACCTTAGTATAGCCATTAGTGTTCAACCAAAGATATCCAAATGCTACTCAAAAGAAATGAAATTGAGGAACTTATTGATCAAATCGACTAAAATTTTTATACTCCTCAAAAAGTGCGGTTATTATCTATTCTTCTTACCTATTTTTAGTTATAAGCTTTAATACTAAGGCGCAGGGTAAGCTGACTTTTCTGCTTAGGAAAAGCCTAAGATTACATTTCAAAGTTGAGGACTAATGTTTTATCAATACAGCTAGTTTCTCTTTTAAAGCAAAGGTTCTCTAAGGATACCCAATTTAAACCTGATCCTTATCAAGCTGTTGTATCCAGTTTTTAATCAGCTTTATACCTTCTTCATGTACAGTGGAACGTCCCAATTCTGGCATCATAATGGCTGGGTCATTAGACTGCATTCTATAAATAAGAATGGACTCATTTGGCTCCCCTGGCACAATATCATATTTTAAACCACCACTACCCTTTCCAGCAGCAACGGGCGCCTTAAAAATACCCATTGCATGGGCCTCATGTGCCTCGGTAGTTAGATCAAGACCGGAGTTTTTTGCTGGACCATCACTTCTGTGGCAATGCCCACAATTGATCTCCAGATAAGCTCTGGCTCGCTGTTCAAGACTCTCTGTATCATTCTCCCATTGCACCAGTGTCGGCCATTGGTCTGCCGGAGGTGCATTTTTTAGCCACTTTTTGTTAACCAATTTGGCCAGTTGATTATCTCCATCCTGGCCTAACTTATTCAACTGTCTCGCAGAAGGGCCTATTGGCGTTATTTTACCTTTTCTATCGTGGCAGCTTTTACATTGTAGCATGTTGGGAACAGCGTAATCGATAGTACCCTGAGAAACTAACTGCAAAGGCACTTTTTTTCCTGTGATTTCAATAAAAGCATCGGTCTGTTCGTCATTCCATATATAAACAAGGGCCTTCCAACCTTCCGGCTCATTAACCAAAAGGCGCGTTTCTATTATTCCTCCTTTCCCTCCTGTAAGTTGCTCACCTGAGTAGTGAAAGTTCTTGATTAGAATGGTCCCTTCAGGAAATTCCAGCACTTCATCATCATTATAAATGATCTCTTTACTCTCTGGCAGATATATAAATCTCTTTTTCAAAGCATAATCCGTAAATAAAGGACTATTGATGTCATAAGGAAAAACTCGATCACCAGGATTCAGGTCTGCCAGTTTTCCTTCAAAAAAATTATAGTCAGAGAGTTTTGCCTTACCATATTTAACGTAGCTAGCTGTATCTGGCATTTGCCATGCCAATTCATGAGTCATAGCGGTGGCTTGCTGCTCGTTTTCGGTAGTATTCGCCACTTCACCTCCACATGATGTCAACATCATGAGTCCAACAAGGGCCAATCCCAGTAATAACTTCATAATCTTATAACTTGCAATTAAATATTTCAGGATAGCTTTTGAGATTATCAAAATCATTTGCGGCATCTAAATCGGTCGTCTTCACCGACTCCTCTTCCTGGATACATATTCTATACTCTTCGTTGATAGAGCCATCATCAGAGAGGTATGCCTCTGAACGTATGCCATCCCAGGCAATGTCTGGTAAGGAAAATCCAAAATTGAACACAAAAAGTTTCCCAAAATCATTATTCAGAGCGGGGAGCCAGTAAGATGACTCAATCCTATTATCATGCGTGTAGATTTTTCTAGGATACGGGTTGTAGTTTTTATCCTGCTTGTAATTGTTATTTACCGTCTGTGCTGAGCCAACACCATCTGCTTCTTCAGAAGTTTCTCCTGAAATAGCTGCTACGAGTTCGTAACTGATAATGGCTATACCTATGGTCTTATTATCGGTAATCTCATTGTCGTAAAGCTCCACCCCTTCTGTGGCCAATATTATCATACCTGTACCCTTTGGTACAACTCCAACAATATTGCCTGCCGGCGCAAAATTTTCAAAGTTGTTCTCATAAACCTTATTATTATACACTTTTATATTTTTACCATACCGGGTTAAACCGGGTAAATCAAATACAAGAATTCCTCCCGTATTATGATAAGCCACATTATCGTAAATCTCTACATTTTCTGAGTTTTCACTTTCTATACCTGCCACATTCCAGTACACTTCGTTATTTCTTATAATCACACCTTCTGACTGTCCTACATAAACACCAGCATCACTGGCACCTATTACAATACATTCTTCAATCAGCACGTTTTTACAGATTACCGGATAAAGCCCATATGCTCCATTCTCCTCAGACACCTCACCAGTCCATGCAGACTTCACCCGCCTGAAGGTAATACCATCTGTATCTGTAACTTTGATATTATCACCGGCAGCATCTTCAATAGAAAGGTCCTCAATAGTGATATTCTCACAGTTCGCAACTCTTATACCTTCAGCCCCCTCTTTCTGGTCTTTAAATGATAATATAGTTTTATCTATACCTTGCCCCTTTATAGTCACATGCTTCTTTCCTTCCAGAATCAGGCTGCCACTAAATAGAAATTGTCCTTCAGGAAGCTCGATAACGGAACTGTCCTCTGCCATGATAAATTCAGAAAGCAACTGCTGCTGCTTATCTTCAAAGTTTCTTTCGGGTAGGTATTCGGCAGGTTGATCACATGAAAAAGTTATTGCAGCAATAGCAATAACCAGAGATAGTCTTCTAATCACAGGTTTTTCAATTTATTTATAAATAATTATTACTTTGAGAAATAATTAATCCGGATACTGCAAAGTAAAATGACACTTTGAACAGGCTCCGGATGTCTACTAACGCCAATATATTGAATATTTAAACAAAATCGATAGGCAAACCTGCGAGATTTCGACACTTGTAAGATTATGTTATCGAATGAACCAATTAATATGAGTAAACCTTTATCCCCATTCACCTGCTCGTACTCTCCTAATCTACCGGAACTACTCAATCAATTAAATTGCACCGTAGCTATCAGCACCTACCAGGCAGGGAAGGTAATACTAATCAGTGCCATGAATAACAATAACCTTATTCAGCTACCTCGAAACTTTCAGAAGCCAATGGGGATGGCTTTCAACGGTAAAAAAATGGCAATAGCTACCAAAGATGAAGTTATTATTCTTGCCAATTCTCCAGAAATGGCTCCAAACTACCCTAACCAGCCCAACACCTATGATTCGCTGTATTTACCGCGTGTTACATACTATTCGGGAGCTATTGATATTCATGACCTTGAATGGGTTGATGGCAAGTTATGGGCAGTAAACACTTTGTTCTCCTGCCTCGTAACACTGGATGAAGATTATAGCTTTAAACCTGTATGGAAACCTCCCTTCGTAACAACATATGCTCCGAGTGACTTTTGCCACCTGAACGGACTGGCTATGGAAAATGGAAGGCCCAAATTTACAAGTGCACTGGGTGATGGGAATACTACCGAGAGCTGGCGTACCGGCAAAGCCAGTGGTGGAATAATTATTGATGTTGAAACCGACGAGATAATAACCAGAAATCTCGCCATGCCTCATTCACCTAGAATTTATGAAGGTGAACTATTCACCCTGCTATCGGCTACCGGAGAATTGATAAGGATAGATACCAATACAGGTAAGTATGATGTCATTAAAAAATTTGATGGTTTTGTAAGAGGTATGGTCAGACATGGTGACTACCTTTTTATCGGACTATCTAAATTAAGAGAAACTAGCTCTACATTTCGAGATCTACCAATTGCCAAAAGGTCGTTGTTCTGTGGCATAATGGTTTTACATTTGCCAACAGCAGGTATTGTTGGTCATATTAAATATGAAAACAGTGTTGAGGAAATATACGATGTAAAGATAATGGCAGGCAGCAGACGTCCTGGATTACTCAACCATGAAAGCGCCAATCACAAAGTGGCTATAACATCACCTGTTGGAGATTTCTGGGCTATGAAAAGAGATAACTAGAATGGTCAAACCAAAGTCACAAGGTGAAATCATAGTTTTCCTGCAAAAGGTAATCGCTGAAGAAACCAAATTGCCTTACTCTGATGTTGATGAAAACCTTGGTCTTCACCAGTTCGGACTTGATTCCATCAGCTCGGTATACCTCCTTGAAAAAGTTGAAAACTACTATGGTATTACCATCAGTCCATTATACTTCTGGGACTACCCTACCATAAGGCTACTTGCAACTCAAATATTTAAAGAAAACTTTCAACAACAATGAACCTATGGGTACCGCTGGATCAGGACAATGTCCGGGATCCCTTTCCAATGTATGCACGCTTAAGACAAGAATCCCCCATTTATAAGGCCCAAACCGGTGAGTGGATCATAAGTTGTTACGAAAACGTCAAATATATACTGAAGGATCAACGGTTCAGATCCGGGAACAAGCTGGAATGGATTAATCGCGGTATCACATATTTTAAAAGTAGAGATCGAGATCTGTCAGCCATTGCAACCGCCATCAACTCATTTTTATTATTAATCAACCCTCCTGAACATACACAAATACGGAAATTCGTTTCCTCTGTATGGGATGACAAAGTGGTGGATCAACTTATATTAGAAAATATTGACATTTTACTCGCCACCAGAAGAAGAGGTAGTACTTTAGACATTGTCGATGATCTTGCAAAACCCCTTCCCAATATGACAATTTGTAAAATCATGGGAATTACAAATGATGACTATGAAAAGCTCAGCACTCTAAGTAATAATTTGGTGAAAGTGCTAAATCTATACAATAGCTTCAAGGACCTGGTAAATATAGACTCCGCATCAAAAAACCTGATTTCGCTATTTAACAAACTATTAAAATCAAAGCAACAAACTCCAGGCAACGATCTCATCAGTAAATTAATAGTAGCCAATGAACAGGAGAGCGAACCTTTATCAGATGAAGCTCTGATTTCAGTGTTTATATTTCTTTTTATTGCCGGACAAGAAACTACCATAGGCTTGATAAGCACAGGGCTTATGCACTTATCTAAAAACCCTGATCAGCTAGGTCGGCTCATTGCTCAACCGGAGCTTATGCCCAATGCAATAGACGAACTCCTGCGATACGATGGCCCTGTTCACCTGCTGGGTAGAATTGCTACTGAAGATGTTGAATTGATCGGCAAGCAAATCAAAAAGGGAGATACCGTTACCTTATGTCTGGCAAGTGCCAACCGAGATGGTAATTACTTTGAACAACCCGACACCCTTGATTTAACTCGTACCCCAAACCGGCATATTGCTTTTGGAAGCGGTATTCACTTCTGCCTTGGTGACTGGCTGGCTAAGAGACAAGGAGCATTAGCAATAGGAAAATTCCTGGAAATGTTCCCTGATTACCGCATCAACACCACTAATCCGATTTGGAACAACAACCTTTCTGTCAGAACCTTAAAGTCGCTTCCCTGTCATATATAATAATAGAAATTGTTTTCTTAAGAACTATATTTTAGCTCCTTTAAAGTAGTAAAGCCTGATATGATGTCCGGCTTTGGTTTGCCCTATAAAAGCCATTTTGGTACTTGGGAAAACCGCTTCTCTCCGCTCCTGTTTTAACCGTTCATTTTCTATTAAAGTGATGAGTCCTATACAATCAGACTGACCTGAAATATAAAGAGTTTCCAAAAAGTCGCGCGTAAGCACGGCTAGTTTGTCTACCAAACCCGGTATACGGTATTTTGGATGGATTAGTGTTCTGAAGTTATAAAAATAATTATCATTGAGCTTGGGGATTCTGGCTCGTTGAGCCGTAGTAACACCAATTACCCGGGCATCATCCACTGCAACAAACACCAATTGTCGTGCCCTTTCGTCAACATTAACGTTTTCAGGCAAAGCCTTCAGTTGCCTCCAAAACTCCTTCACCCGCTCCTTCAGGTCAAGATCTTTTTCCCAAACGTTTTTAAACAAGATATTCATTGTTGCCATAACCATCAGCATTAACTAAAGTGACCAAAGTTAATATATTGCCCTTACTTTCCATTTATTTATTCATATCTATTAATATTTAAATTAAAAGATGTAAAAATCATAAAATAAGATAAGGAAATTTGCTGATTATTTTTGTACCTTAGATTTTTAAAAACAATACCCTTTATAGAGGTTTTATGGATAACCATCTTCGCATACTCTATCGATATACACTTGCCAAGTACAAGAAATACCAATCTAGATTTAGTAAAAGCCTTAAAACAGGTCAGTATTATGAATACTCTGAAAAGAAACAAAGGCAGATTGTTCATAGAATTGACAAGCTGAAGCAACGCCTTTCTTCTCTGAAGTGGCAAATCAAACTGGGTTTGGCATCAGGAACACTGGCCATGTCATTAAGCTTATCTCAAGCAAACGCCCAACAATTGGGTCCCTTTGTTTCAAATGAACCCAAAAATCCTCTACCCTCCGTACAGCTTAATTCATTTGGCAATGAACACCCTGCAGTTGTAGATATAGATGATGATGGTGATTTAGATGTTTTTGTAGGTTCAAATTATGGTACAATAGCATTTTTAAGAAACGATGGCACGGCTTCAACCCCCCTGTTTGTACAACTCTATTCTACTGACAACCCCGCTAACGGTATAGATATTGGAGATTCCGCAACACCTGCTTTTGCTGACTTGGACAAAGATGGTGACTTCGATCTGATTATTGGACAATCTTACCAGTATCCCTATTTTCCTAACCCAAATGTTCGCTATTATGAAAATACCGGGTCAGCCTCCAAACCTGTTTTCTCATTGCCATCAAATGAACACCCGATGGACAATGTCTTTTCAGACAGTTACCATAGCCATCCTGCTTTTGTTGATATTGATGACGACGGGGATCTTGATGTATTTGTTGGTGGATCGAGAAACACCAATTATTCAAGCTATCGAGAAACTATAAAATTCTGGAGAAACGATGGAACTCTGCCCATTGCTCAGTTTACAGCCGAAGAAAGTTCTTCAAACCCTATTTCCATCGTGAACCCTGAGTTCGGAGGTACCCTTGATCGTGCTGCCCCTGCTTTGGTCGACATCGATGGCGATGGTGACAAAGACATGTTTGTGGGTGATGCCAATGGCAATATCAGGTTTTTTAGAAATACAGGAAGCAACACGAGTCCGGCATTCCCATCAGAAATAATCGGCACCAACAACCCATTTAATGGCATTAACCTAAGCTCAAATGCGTCTCCAGAATTTGCCGATTTTGATGGAGATGGTGACTTTGATGCCATAGCAGGAAGTGGCCCTTACACAAGGCTGCACTATTTTGAAAACATTGGATCTCCGACCTCCCCCAATTTTATAGAGAGGTTTAGTGTTAGCAATCCTTTTGAAGGGCTGACCTTAGACTTCAATGCCTCACCTGCCTTTGCCGATCTAGATTTTGATAAAGATATAGATGTAATTATAGGAGGCAAATACGCTGATGACACCATCCAATATTTCCAAAATAACAATGGTGTATTTACCCAAGTTAATACCCCTGCAAACCCCATTAAAGAAAGCTTCGAGAGCAACCTCTTCAAGTTTAGCCCTGCATTGGCCGACCTTGATAATGATGGTGATGCAGACATGCTGTTAGGCCTTGAAGACCGATATACATATCCAGGTACAACATTTCTTCATTACTATAAAAACAATAATAATAACGCACTTGAGCTACAACCTCCGCTCATTGCTGACACTACCCAAAATCAAACATTCTCACCCACCTTTGGAGATGTAGATCTCGATGGAGACTTTGACCTCGTTTTGGGAAGCAAAGAAGAGGGCCGCCTCAGGTATTTTGAAAATACTGGCAGCATTACTTCCCCTGCTTTTACTGAACGTACCGGCACTGAGAACCCTTTTGAGGGAGTATTTTTAATCACCACCCCTTATCGAAATTTTGCTAAGCCCGAATTGATTGACTTGGATCATGACGGTGACTATGACCTTGTAGTTGGTGTAGGTGATAATGATTATTCCGGGGATTTTATAACCGAAGATGGAACATTAAGATACTTTATGAATGAAGGTGGCGTATTCAGTGAGGCCAAAGGTACTACTAACCCATTTGATGGTTTTGATGTTGGAAAAGATGCAGATCCTGCATTTGCAGACCTTGATGAAGATGGTGATCTCGATGCTCATGTGGGTAATCACTATGGAGAGGTTAGGTTCTTTGAAAATCAAAACCAACCTCCCCAAATCTCACTGGGTGTAACTTCTCAGTCCTATACTGAAGGAGACCCACCTGTTGTTCTGGCCCCTTCTCTGATTATTTCAGATGATACTAATGATGACATCATAGGAGCTCAAATAGCCATTACCGGCAACTATCTAACCGGTACCGACTCGCTTGCTTTCACACCGCAAGGTGCAATAACGGGTTCTTTTAACCCTTCCAGTGGAATACTATCGTTAAGTGGTTATGGTTCCATTACAGATTACCAGGCTGCGCTACGAACAGTGACCTTTGTCAATACCGGGAGCGAACCAGGTTCTGCGATAAGAACCATTGAAATATCGGCAACTGACTTTGACAATACCACTCCTACACCTGCATCTATGGAAGT
Source organism: Fulvivirga marina (assembly GCF_016775155.1). GTDB lineage: Bacteria > Bacteroidota > Bacteroidia > Cytophagales > Cyclobacteriaceae > Fulvivirga > Fulvivirga marina. Next base: position 615,842 of record NZ_JAEUGD010000066.1, read on the forward strand.
CAATGTAACACCTACTGAAGACCCAATACCTTCAAAATTAACCATTTACAATGCCATTTCTCCTAATAATGATGGTTTGAATGACTGGTGGGAAATTTTCAAAATATCAAGTCCTAACAAAATTGAACTGTACAATCGTTGGGGAGACCTTGTTAAAACACTCAATAACTATGTTAGCGAGGAAAACACCCTATTAGATGATCTACCATCGGCGACTTACTACTATAAAATAGAATCTCCTCAAGGAAAGTATACTGGCTATTTAGTTATTAAGAAATAATTATGAAGAAGTTTTTACCATTCGTCTTTATTCTCTGCTGGGTGTATAATCAATCCAAAGCCCAACAAGATCCTCTATATGCCCAGTATATAAACAATCCGCTGGTAATCAACCCAGCCTATACAGGTATCAATAATGTGTTGAACGCTTCCATTAGCCATCGGGCACAATGGACAAGTATAGAGGGTGCGCCCAATACCACATCTTTAAGTGTACATTCGTCATTTTTTGAAAACAAGGTAGGCGGAGGTATTCTTCTGGTCAGAGATAAACTTGGAGCTACTACCACTACTCAATTCAATGTTACGGGAAGCTACAAAATTGAATATGGAGAAAATATCTTCTCTTTTGGTATGCAGGCAGGTGTGCTTAACTTAAAAGAGAACAATGAGGAACTTCTGGTAAAAGACCCTAATGATCCTGTATTTACCAGCAACGAAAGTTTCTCTAAGTTTAATATTGGGGCTGGTGTCTCACTTAAAGGCCCCACATACTATGTAGGGTTTTCAGTACCCAGAATGATCAAAAGCAAAGAAGAATTTGGCAACATACAAACTGAGGTATATCAACGACATTTTTACCTGGCTGCCGGCTACGTTTATCATGTAGGGGTAGACTTTGCTTTAAAGCCATCTATACTACTTAAAGGAGTGGCTGATGCCCCCTTGTCTGTTGATTACAACGCCAGTCTTATATTCAGAGATAAATATACAATAGGTATCATTTCAAGAAACTTTCAAACCTATGGTCTCCTGGCCCAATTAAACATCAATGATAATTTACGCTTCGGTTATATATTTGAAGTCCCCACAGAAAAGTCCGTTGGCCCCAGTTTCAATACCCATGAACTGACGCTTACACTTGATATGGAAGTATTTGATTTTCATTTCTTATCAGAAAGGTATTTTTAGCCCTGTAAAATTCTTAATTTTGCCTTTTGTTTAAAGCAAGGAACTTTTCGTTAAACTTGATGTTATAACATTCGTCATCGAGCTTAGCGACTGAGTCAGTAAAACATTGTACTAATTTGAAAGTAGCTGTATTTAGAAAGGAGCATTTCAATGCTGCCCATCGATTACATAATCCGGAATGGAGTGAGGAGAAAAATGATCTGATTTTCGGAAAGTGCAACAACCCTCATTATCATGGCCATAACTATGAATTATTCGTAAAACTAACTGGTGAGGTTGACCCTGTTACCGGTTATGTTTATGATATGAAAGAACTCAGTGATCTTATTAAGGATAAAGTAATTAGCAAATTTGATCACAAAAATCTCAATCTGGACACAGAATACTTTAAAAATTTAAATCCTACCGCTGAAAACATTGCCGTGGTCATTTACAATATTCTCAGGAAGGAGTTGGACCATAATTTAGACCTTAAAATCAGATTATATGAAACCGAAAGAAATTTTGTTGAATACCCAGCATGAAAAAGACCTTGTTGATGAGTTTGGTGATGATCATGTGACATCTTCTTACGAAACCCCTCTCAGGCCTGATGCATTTGATATGAGTGATGATGAAAAAATAAAGCAGATCGAGGGACACTTCAGGGAAATAATGAACATCATGGGTCTTGACCTGAATGATGACTCACTCAGTGGCACTCCAAAAAGAGTGGCCAAAATGTTTGTTAAGGAGGTATTCAGTGGTCTTAACCCTGCCAATAAACCTCATGCCCGCCTATTTGAAAACAAATACAAGTATGATCAAATGCTTGTTGAAAAGGACATCACTTTCTACTCCCATTGTGAACATCATTTTGTTCCTATTTTCGGAAAAGTACATGTGGCCTATATTTCATCAGGTAAAGTTATCGGGCTTTCTAAAATAAATAGAATTGTCCAGTATTATGCGAAACGCCCCCAAGTGCAAGAGAGGCTTACTGTTCAAATTTCCAAAGAACTTCAAAAGGCATTAAACACAGAAGATGTAGGAGTTGTCGTAGATGCTACGCACCTATGTGTAGCATCCAGAGGTGTGGGAGATACCAATAGTAAAACAGGTACAGCCTACTTTATGGGCAAATTTAAAGAGAACCAAACAAAGAATGAGTTTTTAAATTATATCAATAGTAAATGAAATTTTAGCTGAAAGTCTGTAACTTCATAGGTTGAAACCAACCAACGAAATAAAATGGGACTAGCTGAAGAAATTCAACAAAAAGAATTCAAAAATGAACACCAGAAAACATTAATCAACATAATCTTCACGTATAATCACATTATACACGAGATGAATCTGGTTTTCAAAGAGGTAGACATTACAAGACAACAGTACAACGTTTTAAGGATATTGAGAGGGCAATATCCTTATCCGGCGTCCATAAGCTTGATAAAAGAAAGAATGCTGGACAAAATGAGTGACGCTTCACGCATTGTACAACGATTAGCGAAGAAAGGACTGATCACGCGGGAAATTTCAGAGGATGATCGTAGGTCTGTTGAAGTAATCATCTCTCAAAAAGGATTAGAACTATTATCAATAACTGATGAAAGAGTTAAAGGCTTTAATCACCTCATTGATAATCTGGATCTAGAAGAAGCAAAACAGCTTAATGGGCTATTAGATAAACTTCGGGAGCCAGTAGCTGTTATTTAAAGTAGATATAAATAAGGATCAGAGGGAGGGCTGATCCTTAAATAAATAATTTAATTCGTAATTTTGCAGTTCATTTCAAACCCCTTAAATACTCAATATATATGGCATTTGATATTGACATGATTAAGGCAGTATATTCTTCAATGGGAGAAAAAATAGATGCTGCCAGAAAGGTGGTAGGTAAACCACTCACACTATCTGAAAAAATCTTGTATTCTCACCTTCATGCAGAGGAACAACCTCTGGAAAACTTCGTGAGGGCTAAATCATACGTAAACTTTGCCCCTGACAGGGTGGCCATGCAGGATGCAACTGCACAAATGGCGCTATTGCAGTTTATGCAAGCTGGAAAAAAGCAGGCGGCAGTGCCTTCAACGGTACATTGCGACCACCTTATTCTAGCAAAGGAAGGTGCAAAGGAAGACCTTCAGAATTCAATCTCCGCAAGTGGCGAGGTGTTTAACTTCCTGGAGTCCGTATCTAACAAGTATGGAATCGGCTTCTGGAAACCTGGTGCTGGTATTATTCATCAGGTAGTGTTGGAAAACTATGCCTTTCCTGGGGGGATGATGATAGGTACTGATTCACATACAGTAAATGCAGGTGGTCTTGGAATGGTAGCTGTAGGTGTAGGTGGTGCCGATGCTGTAGATGTAATGGCTGGCATGCCATGGGAGTTAAAATTCCCCAAACTCATCGGTGTAAAACTTACAGGGCAGCTAAGCGGCTGGGCATCAGCTAAAGATGTAATCCTGAAAGTAGCAGGAATTTTAACCGTAAAAGGAGGAACTGGTGCCATTGTAGAATATTTTGGCGAAGGGGCCAAATCTCTATCCTGCACAGGAAAAGGAACCATCTGTAACATGGGTGCTGAAATTGGAGCAACCACATCTACTTTCGGATACGACGAAAAAATGGAAGAGTATCTAAGGGGAACCGGAAGAGATGAAGTAGCTGATTTGGCTAACGGTATAAAAGAACATCTTACTGGTGATGAAGAGGTTTACGCAAACCCTGAAAAATATTTCGATCAGGTTATAGAAATTAACCTTTCTGAACTTGAACCACACATTAATGGGCCTTTTACTCCTGATAGAGCTACTCCTCTTTCTAAGTTTGCAGAGGAGGTAAAGAAAAACGACTGGCCTGCAACACTTGAGGTAGGTCTGATAGGTTCATGTACTAACTCTTCATATGAAGACATTACGCGTTCAGCATCTATAGCTAAACAGGCTACAGATAAAAACCTGAAAGCAAAAGCAGAATTTACTATTACTCCGGGATCGGAGATGGTAAGATATACAGTGGATAGAGACGGGTACCTCGAAACATTTGACAAAATGGGTGGGGTTGTACTGGCTAATGCATGTGGTCCTTGTATCGGGCAGTGGGCCAGACATACCAATGACCCTACGAGAAAGAACTCCATCATCACTTCTTTCAATAGAAACTTTGCTAAAAGAAATGACGGTAACCCTAACACCCATGCATTTGTAGCGTCTCCCGAGATCGTTACTGCATTTGCGATTGCAGGTGACCTGACTTTCAACCCTATGACTGACACGCTAACCAACGAAAACGGTGAGCAAGTAAAATTGGATGAACCACAAGGTATACAGTTTCCTCCAAAAGGGTTTGATGTAGAAGACAGTGGCTATAAAGCCCCCGCTGCAGATGGTAGTAGCATTGATATAGAAGTTGCTCCTGATTCAAAAAGGTTGCAACTACTTGAGCCTTTTAAGCCATGGGATGGTAAAAACCTGACTGGCATGAAATTGTTGATCAAAGCTAAAGGAAAATGTACCACTGACCACATCTCTATGGCAGGGCCTTGGTTGAGGTTCAGAGGACACTTGGATAACATTGCTGACAATACCCTGACAGGTGCTATCAACTTTTTCAATGATCAGGCTGACTCTGTAAAAAATCAATTAACAGGTGAATACGGCCCTGTCCCTGCTACTCAAAGAGCATATAAGGCTGAAAGCATTCCTACAATAGTAGTAGGAGATCACAACTATGGGGAAGGGTCTTCCAGAGAGCATGCAGCAATGCAACCAAGACACTTGGGAGTAAAGGTTATTCTTGTAAAATCATTTGCAAGAATCCATGAGACTAACCTGAAAAAACAAGGTATGCTTGGTCTGACTTTCGCTAACGAAAATGATTATGATAAGATATTGGAAGATGACACCATAGATATCATTGATCTAGATCAATTTGCTCCTGATAAGCCATTGACTCTAGTGCTGAAACATGCGGATGGTACTGAAGATACCATCATAGCTAATCACACTTACAATGAACAGCAAATTGGATGGTTTAAAGCAGGGTCTGCCCTTAACCTTATCAAAGAAAAGGAAAAGCAGAAGTAATTTCTCTAAAACTCTAAAAGGCAGCTTATGGCTGCCTTTTTTTTAAACCAACTTTTAATTGACTTTTCATACCCTACTATTCTAAAAATTAATTTTACAAGCACGTAATAGTCCACTCCTTACACTTTCTTGATTTAAATTTTCATATTGAAATTTAAAAATAAAATGACAATAAACGTATATGGAGTTCCCCAGGGCTTTACACAAGGTTAGCAAAGAAAAACAGAAAGGGAACATGTGTTATCAATCCACCATCACATGACATAAATGAAATTATTTATACTCCGATAAAATCTAATTTCATGACAATATTCACTAACCATTCATAGCAGTACCTCTTTTCCAAAATTAAAAGCACTTATTTTGCATTAACCTATATATAAAAACAGAAGATAGAGATGAAGCCCCAGACTTCATTGATTTTCTAAGAAGTGAATACCCTTATAACAAACAGGAAATTAGGGATAATGTAAGGTATTTTGCATTTGCAGCTTCAGGTGTCAGCAGTGCCCGGAAATAAACTTACCTGGTACCCTTTCAGACAAAGTCTTCATTATTAGTGTATTATTAAAAGCTATTAGCTTCTAAATTTCACCATATCATGTAACAATTTTTACAGGCATTCCCTCATAAATATATTTATAAATTTCATTGACATCCTTATTCTTCAATGATACACACCCTAAAGTCCAATTCATCTTGTAATCTATCGCATGATCATATCCTGCGGGCACACCATGAATGCCTATTTCACCACCAATCTTAGCCGTTTCCGGAATGAGTCCCTCCTTCTTGGCTTGCTTATGTTTTTTCCATGAATCTTGAGTTGGGTAATCTATCCAGATAAACTTTGACCAGCTTTTATGAGGATAAAACCCTCGAATAGAAAACACACCTTCCGGCGTCCGTTCATCTCCCTCCATTAACTTATCCCCAACAGGATCGCCTCCAAATACTACAGGATATTCCTTCACCCTTACATCTTCAGAGTATAAAGTAAGCTTATATTCACTTTTATCGATAAGTATTCTCAGTTTTTTCTTATCAACCTTTAATGAATCCATGAGTCGATCAAGCTCAATCGAATAATTCAGATAATCTTCATATTTATCAATACTGCCACATTGAAGCAACGTAGTCAGCATAATTACACATATTTGCAAATTGAACTTCAACATTGTAACTTATTTTTCACGGATAATGCTTAACGAATTGAAATTTAATTTATTTTAATTATTGAAAAGATAATAGCCATAGACACAATTTTATTGAGGTTTCTTAAATGTTAAAAGCTTTTGACATTACCGTCTTTAAAAAAGTGTTTTTTTTAAATATTAATGCTCTAAAATCTTTATTTAACCTATGAAATATTATATATTTCACACATGTCCTTAATTCTATATTGTCTGGCTTTGATCACTTCATTTTACCTACTGGCAGAAGTAAGTGATCGCTATTTTGTAGTTTCACTGGACAAAATTGCTGAAAGACTAAAAATGTCACATGAAATGGCAGGAGCAACTTTAATGGCCATTGGATCTAGTGCTCCTGAACTGTTTGTAGCCATTATTTCATTGATCAGATCTGGTGATCATGCAGCGATTGGTGTTGGTACGATTGTAGGCTCAGCCTTATTTAATATATTAGTGATTATCGGAGCCTCAGCCATAGTACGTAATGCCAAACTTATGTGGCAACCAGTAGTTCGAGATTTCGTTTTCTATGCCCTATCTGTAGCCGCTCTTTTTGTAGTATTAGGCGATGGCTTGGTTACGTGGGTAGAAAGCCTGTTACTCATTATCTTTTATGGAGGCTACCTGCTCACTGTAATGAACTGGAAAAGGCTTTTCAACTTTGAAGATGGAGACCTTATAGATGAAGGGTATGAAAACCCAACACTAAAAGGCTGGAAAAGGATTTTCATCCCATTGCGCTATGCTCTTAGAAAAATGTTTCCCCATCCGAAACATTACATACTCACGTTCATATTTTCTATAGTAGCCATTGCATTTCTATGCTGGGTTCTTGTTGAATCTGCCATTGGCATTTCAATGATCATGAAAATACCTGAAGTGGTAATAGCGCTCACAGTATTAGCCATTGGAACTTCAATTCCAGATATGGTTTCATCAGTTATCGTGGCTCGTCAAGGGCGCGGTGGAATGGCTGTAAGTAATGCTGTAGGGTCTAATATTTTTGATATACTTATAGGCTTGGGATTTCCCTGGTTAATTATATCAATCGTTAAAAATGAACCTATCCTGACCAATGCTGCAAGTTTAAATGAATCGGTTATTCTACTTTTTGCATCTGTAGCACTAATCTTTCTGACCTTCGTTATTTACAAATGGAGAGTAAATAAAAAACTCGGATACATTCTCATATTCATTTATGTAGCTTATCTGGCCAGAGAAATTATTGGATTGTACTACCCTATTTAAACCTGATATCAAGTAAGTCAAGTCGATGTAATACTTAAAAAAAGAAAGTTACCCTCAAGGTTATGTAATAACACCAACCTCAAGAGTAACTTGTCTCTTAAGCTATAAAAAGCTTATTTCAATACCTTTTTGGCTAAATACTGTCCCAATTCCTTACCTGCCTTAGCATAAGACTCCTGAATTCTGTATCCTGTATCAAAATCGTACCCCATACCTCCTCTACCGGGTGAATTTTCGATAGTAACTACTGCTACAGGGTCAGTCGTGCCGGTTTTTACAAATACAGCTTCAAGATCAGTATATGCATTTTTTCTAACTACACCTACATTAAATCCAGGCTCAGTAAAAGTAGTTTTCAATATCAATGTATATTCTGTACCATCAAAATCACCTCCCACCAGGTTGTACTTCTCCAAATTCTTATTGAACAACTCTTCAAATTTTGGTTCAAACCTCTCGTTTCGATCAGCTATCCAGTTCTTCTTCCACTTATCTCCCGATCCTACTTCTTTCTTATTTAACTTAGCCACTTTTTCATTAACGTAGTCCTCTTCTTTTTCAAACTTTCCTACCCCCATATTACTGTAGTCATACTCAATATTCAGTTTCTTCTGACTTTTAAGAAAATCAAGATCACCGGATCTTACTTTCATTTTCTGTCCGCAAACAACTGCTACCGGGGCAAGCAACAATGATGAAATAATTAAGGCTTTTATGTTCATAGTTTATAGAGTTTATTTACAAGCTTGTAAATTATTCAGATTATTATAATATACAATAAAATCATCCTTTTAAAATTGATCTTTCGATAACTGGGTTATTAATCACACCCTCGCAGGTCAGTCTTCTACGAAATTCAATGATGAAATTAGCACCTTTTACTTTCCTCAAACTGTAGGTAAACTTTAAATGCGCTTGAACTTTAGCTCTCGGTTTGCGCGCCTGCAATCTTTGTTGATAAAACTGATTTGTTCATATCATAAGCCATAATAAAATATTCCTGATTGTTATATTGAAATTCGCCTACAGTGCTCCAACCTAACTTATTAGTATGAGCCTTCAATGAACGGGCATTAGCTTTATTTATAAATGTAGCAGTCAAAGGGTATCTCTCTACCATTTGGAGGCGCATCACCTCAAAAAGGGATTTCAGCAGATCTCCTCCTCTGTAAGCCTTGTCTATGCATATCGGTCCATATTGAAAGCTATTTTCTGTAGTAAGATCATATCCTGGAAATTGGACTTTTGGGAAAAACGAGGTCATATAAGTAAAAATAGGCCACTGTGCATAGTAATCCCAGCTACCAGCAAATATGTATGCTACCACTGCTCCTTTATCGAAAGCAATGAACAAGCCACCCTCAGAAATTATACGTTCAACTTGCTGTTGAGTAAAAGGTGTTGTTACAAAACCATCCTTTCTATCCTCTTCTTTTAAGTTGTTAAACAGGTATTTTTCCTGAAGATCCAAAACACTTTGAACGTCTTCCAGCGTAGCACTTCTTACTTCCATAGGGTAATAATTGAATATAAACAGATTGATTAACCTCGCAAATGTGTATCAAGCACATCCTCTGAAGAATATGACGATACTGGTGTTGCAAACTTCACGATTTGATAGCTTAAAAAACCTCCAAACGCAGCTCCAAGTATGGCCAGCACATAAACCAAAGGACTTTGCCCGTATAAGATAGCTCCTACCATGGCACCAGACACCTCAAACCCGAACAGCAGTATCAACAGTATAATAACATATTTCCATGGTTTCAAGCCCTTCTTCCTTGCTATTTTACTAATAGTTTTTCCAAGGGTTAGAACAGTCAAAACTTCAAGCATAGACACGTACTCATATAACTACTAAAGATCAGTTAACTCTGCAATTTTGGCAGGGGCAGCAATGTAATCAATTAGCGTGAAAAATTGGCATAAATGAGAAGATTGTTTATTCGCACCGACGATCATGATTTCTGAAGGAAAAATTAGATAAAACAGGCTGTATCAGTAATGTTGCGATACAGCCTTTAATTATTTAGTAACATCAAAACAATAACACTACTTACAAGGTAAGAGGCTATCTAAAATTTAAGTTCCAATGTCAGGTAAAAAGTACGGCCATCTGCTGGGATTATTCCAGGTCCCGGGTAGCCCGATGCTCTCCTTGTAAAATACTTATTATCTGTCAGGTTATTAATGCTGGCCTCTAATTTTGCAAACCTGTAACGATAACTTGCTGAGAGGTCCATCACATAATAAGTAGGTATTGGACCTGATACAGCCCCCGGAACCATATCATCCGCATTGGTGGCATCCGTAAAATGTTTTTGAACATAAGAGTACTGATAAGTGACCTTGAAATCATTGTGAATATAAGACAACCCGGCACGTAAACTGAATGGAGGTACAAGCTCCACCCTATTCCCTTCTATAGCCTCTTCTTCACTCGCCAGATACCTTGCATCTATTACAGATGCATTGACGAATAAATTCAGGTTGTTTTGTGAGTCAAACCCAAGCGCATCAAACAGTTCGAGTTCACCAAAAGCCTCTACTCCAGTGCTATAAGCATCCGATATATTTCCTCTATATCGGTAAACTCTGAAGTTAACCGTATCCTTTTTCTGAATGGCACTGATGCGATCATTATACCGGAGATAGAACAGGCTTATATCATAATTAAATTTCCCTGGCTTATTCCCTCTTATCCCAAGATCAAAGTTATAACCAAACTCATCTTTAATATTTGGATCTACCACCAAATTTGGGTTAACTACTCTGATATCATTGAAGTTAATAGATTTATAGTTTTGAGAGAAATTAGCATAAACTTCCTTATTCTCAAGCTTATAGCTAAGACCTAAGCCGAAAAACATGAAGTCCCTTGATCGCTCTCTGGATTCATACTCTTGATAGGTTGAATCTTTCTTAAACCCTGTTACCGGATCCTTCACAAAGGTACTTTTTTGATAGTATCCATCTGCACCAGTAAATATATGCTCGAAACGTAACCCTGGAGTCACGCTAAATTTATCTGTAATGTCAAAAATATTCTCGGTAAATATCGATAGGTTCTCGCTAGGCAGGTCAAAATCCGAATCTTCTAGATTATTAGGGTTCAAAAAGGTAAAGTGAGGCTCACTTGTAGCATCGGCCAAGCCTTGCTTTCTATCTGTGAAACCATTGTAATACCTAACACCTACCAGTGACACTGCTTGCTTATCAGCGATGCTGTAGTTGTAAATCAGACGTGTTTCATTACCAAAATTATGAAATTCATCGGAAAACAAGTTTCTTTCCTTTTCCACATCATCTGTGCGGTCAATTCTCCCCAAGTTACCGAGTGCATCTCTACCTCCTAACAGGGCAAAACTCCTTACATTTAGCTTTAGTTTGTTATTAATCTTATAATTGATGGTATTGGCAAACAAATTCCAGTTTACCTGAAACCAGTTCCTCCCTCGAATAGACTGTCTAGGATTCTCAGCAAAGAACTGGTCAGTAAGCCCTCCCGGTTGCTGGGCCAGATAATCCATGAAAGTATATTCAAACTTTATGGAGAGCCTTTCAGAAGGCTCATACTTCAAAGCCCCATAAGCCATCTTGGAATCAAAGGAGCTGTTATCCCTCCACCCATCACCTCTTTTATATTGAAAAAAGGTGTAGTAGTTCCACTTTCCAACGGTACCTCCCAAACTATTAAAAGTGCTATAGAAACCGTAAGAACCTACCGTATTACGTGTAATACCTTCGATCTTCTTCTCCTCTGCCCCTTCTTTCATCACAAAATTCAGTAACCCTCCAAACTGAGTACCATATTGCAGGGAAGCAGCCCCCCTCACCACTTCTATGCGCTCCACCGCCTCAGTTGCCGGGGTATAATAGCTTTCCGGGTAGCCTAAAGCATCCGCACTAATATCATAGCCATTTTGTCTTACGTTAAAGTTTGCTGTCCTACTGGGATCAAGTCCTCGTGCGCCAATTCCCAACTGCAGGCCAGCTCCATCACTTTCCCAAATGTTAAGCCCCGGGACTTTGGCATAAACCTGACGGCTATTATTTACGGCCAGATTAGCTGTAATATCACGAAGTTCTATTACTTCATTTTTTTTTGCTTCATAAATGGCAGCCCCCTCAACAGCTTGCAACCTGCGAATACCTGAGGTTTCTTCACGTTGGCTTTTGATCGTCACATTATCCAACTCTGCCGCAAGCTCTGTTAATTCAAAATCAATGTTTAATACGCTATTTTCAGATGTAAGTGTTACCTCTTTGCTCGAGGTTGCCTTCCCCATTGAAAATGCTGCCAGTGTATAAGTTCCGTAAGGCACATCCTTTAACTCAAAATAGCCTCTTTTGTTTGTAGAAGTAATATAAGCTGTGTTTTGAAGGAAAACTTCCACTTCAACAACAGGAACTCCATCAGTAGACTTAACAGTTCCTTTAATAATACCCTGAGCACTAGCCTGTATGGCTAGAAAAACCAAAAGTATGGTTACGTACTTAAACTTTACTTTCATTAATTCTTATAGGATAATATCCATTTTTTATGTTTAAACCCGTCCTGCTCTTTCGTCAGGTCCACTTCCGGATCAATGAATAACCTACTTCCACTACCATTCAATGTCACGTAGGCCTCCGCCCTAATCTCCGGGTCATTAATTCCTTGTTTTATATATTCTTGCTCCAAAAAGTGAGCATATTGCAATATCATATCTGGTTGAGTCGACATTTGCTTCTCCTGCATAGGCGTTAAATGGTCATGTGCATATGCCTCCCATTGTCGTCCGGTTTCAGGATCCTTAACATGAAAAATGACATACCCTGCTTTTTCCATGAGCATAACTCTCCATGAAAAACGAAAACCCTGCTCCGTCCAAAAAAGCTTTCCGGGGTATAGCGTAAAGCGCCACGGCAGTAATACCTGCACTATTAAAAAAAGGGTAAAAAAACTAACCACCCATCGACTGGCAGTAGTAACATCATATTCTTTAGGAGTAGAACCTCTGTAAATTCCCATGCGCTGCAAAACAACCCTTAATTTATTTATTAAACCCTGATGAAAATCAGGAGAAAAGAAAATGGTTGTAGAGAGTATCATTATAAAAGGGAACATCCCTATAGGGAAAAGCAACCAGGTAATGATATGAAATGCTATAACTGCTACATAAGCATATGAGCGAGTGCGTTTATAAAAAAGGAAGAAAGGAATGGTAAGATCGTAAATCGCACCAAACCAACTAAAAAAATAGGCCACCCAAACCTTTTCAAAAAGAGAGCCTACGACAGGGACATGCGCATTAGGTGGGAGCCACATTCTCAACGGAAGTGCTTCAACCAGCCAATCGTAGTTAAGTTTGGCCACTCCGGCGTAGAAATAGACCAATGCCAGCTGTAATTGAATAACAAGGATGCACCAATATGGCACCTTGCTGACATTCAAGCTTGGCTTACGCCACACATCAATGGAAAAATGACGATGAGCCGGCAAGAAGATCATAGCCAGGCTTACCAGACTTACAAAATAGTAGTGATTCAGGTAGTTGGTTTTATCTATGAGCTCTACATAGGTGAATGCGAGAAAGAATACCGAAGAAGATACCCTATAAAAAGCTCCTGCCATAACACATAGTGCAGTTATGGCCATAACAATAAACATGGCGTAGATGCCCACTTCACCGAGAGGTTTGATCCACTCAAATCCATAGTAAGAAAAGAAGAAACGCGGCATGAGGTATTGGGAATCAACCCATCCGTTAAGCATAAACCGCATTACACTTACAAACATTATAAAGCCAAAAAGCACCCTGAATACAACTAAGGGTGCGATGGATGTTGGCTTATATATGATATTTTTCATCTTCGAATGATCTAATCACCATCATTGTCCTGGTAGGTAATCAAAACCCCAAGAGCAGAAGGCATATCGGCCTTTAACATTACTACCAACTTCTGCAACTCAGTGTAAGCCTCCTCGGCAGGTGTTGGATTAACTTCTACGGTCTCTTTATATGGAGATGGAATCTCCCCTACCTCTTTCATTGCTCTTTCAAATTGTAATTTGATAGCATCCGAAAGAAGACCTCCATTATATTGGGCGTTTATAGTGGTCAAATAGTCATAGAAGCTGACCTTATCACCACTTACACCAATGCCCATATAAAAATTATATAGTGCCTTCAGGTTTTCTGAAGCCAGCGAAATAGAGAGATCGCTATATCCTGCCTCTACCTCTGCCGGGATCGGAATTCCCTGAGATCTTTTGCCTAATGGAATACCGATTTTGCCATCACGGGTTTCTCTTTCAACAAATTTGTTTAGTTCATTAACCATAAGCCCCACACTACTCCCAACATCAGTTCCATCATTATTGATAAATACTGACTTATAATCACCACCGGCTGCACTCCACCCGGTAGCCACTTCTGATACCCTCGTACGAATATCCAAGGCAACCGCCTTTAAGTAGTCTTTTCTGTTCGAAGCGTCGCCATCAACAGTAAACATATCCACAATACCCTGATCGGTATCGGAAATGCCATACAATAAATACCCAACTGCTGGAAATCCTTTCTCATCCTGCCCTGAAATGGTATTAAAATCGTATGACCCGGTGACTATATTATTATCAATAGAAATGTAGTCTGCAGGAAATGAGTTGACAGAACTCATCAACAAAACATCAAATGCAGGACCAAATTCCCAGAAGGAAGATCTCTGCCATGCATGATAGGCCACTTGAAATGCATTTCTAGCAGCATTAAGATTAGAGAGATCCGGAGTAGCTACAAAAGCATTGACTGCTTCATCTAAAGTAATCACCTCCTTATTTAGAGTATCATAAGCCGGTATAATAACATTATCGGCCAGATCTTCTAACATTGCTTTACGATCAAAACCGGGAGTATTACCTCCGGTTTCATCATCACTGCAGCCTATAACCGCAATGAGATTTATTAACAGTATTACAGAAATTACTTGCTTCATTTATAACTGATCTTTAATAGCTTCCAGTGATGGGTATGTTGCCACTAAGGTGGCCTTTGCCTTTTGAATCCCTGCAAGTTTTACCTCCCAGAAGTTACCATCAATACCCAGATCTGTGTTGAGTATTTCATTGATTTCAGCTTGGGTGATCTTCTTAACCGGGCTGTATTGTAAAGCCTTCACAAAAGCATAACCTTCAGACAAATGGTGAAATAAATTGCCATGATCTGCTGCACTTAAATCACTCATGGCCTGATTAAGATAATGAACAGCTGTAGCTGCGGCTACCAATTCATGGGCTTCATAAATAATTTCCTTCTGCTCATTTTTCACCTCATACCTTTGAGCTACGATTGCAGCTCTACCTGTCAGATATGCGTTCATCAATGTTGTGCTAACTCCCAAAAGTGCATCACGCCCCAGAGTATACTTTGCCCAAAATCTATCCTCTGATTCTGATAATACCGGGGTACCATTTGGAAAATCAACAGGAACACCCCAATATCCAAAAGCTTCATCCCAGTGGTGCTCCATAGTAGTATAATTCTTACCATCAACCATGGTCTCATTATCTACATCATCACCTGTTTTGGCATCTGACAAATAAGAGTTGTAGATCTGGTTATAGAATACAGCACCCATCAATCCCTTCTCTACAAACTGAGTAAACTCCCAACCTTTCTCATTAACCAGGATAAAACCCGTTCCTCTTTCTAAAAGTCCGGCTTGTCCATTGCTTGCAGATATACCTGAATTACTTGCCTCTTCAGCTCCTACAAATAAATTCTTAAACCATTGTACATCAGAAATAAAAGTTTTATCCTCAAGTTGCTTAGATGATGCATTCAGCTCAGCACTGATAAAGGCATTGTTCTCATTAGCAAACATGTTGAGTAGTTTAGATGCTTCTATGGCTTCTCCCAGGTTACCTGTAGAAAGGTAACTTTTTATCTCTGCAACCATATCAAGTCTATCAATCTGCCCCTGATAGCTTACTGTAGACTGACCATCTCTGGTAAATTCATAAGTAGCTGGCACCTCTACATTCGGCAAAGCATCTTCATCCTCATCGCAAGAAAACAAGGCCGCTACAAACAATAGACTATACAATAATTTAAGCTTCATAAGTGGTTAACGTTATCTTTATTTAGACTTTGTTTAAATAATGACACAAATATAACAGGCTCTAGGAAGTCATCAAATTTTGTTTAGAATAATTTTAAATAAAAATAATATGTTGGTATCCAGTAGCCAATGTGCATTTCTGAAGGTGAATTCTCCATTGCAAAAAATATACTTTCCTAAGTATTTAGGAATCCCGCAATTAATATTTCCGTGCATGAAGCCTTGAATCCGTTGATTGGGTAATGGATTTATTTCCTCAATCGCTAACTGAAATATAACCTAGGGGATAAATATTGGAGAAAACAAACTCAGTGTCTCTATTTAGACACTATCTGCATGAGTATACCACATAGCCAGGCGCCGTAAGTTCCCAGCGCATACCCTAATACGGCCAACAATACACCTACCGGAGCTAGAGCAGGGTGAAACGCTGCAGCCAAAACAGGTGCTGATGCAGCTCCCCCAATGTTGGCTTTGCTACCAACTGCCAAAAAGAAATAAGGAGCTTTGATAGCTTTGGCCACAATAATCAGTAACAGAACATGAATGATCATCCAAATAAGACCTACCAGAAAAAATCCGGGATTCTCAAGAATGGCTAGGACATCCATTTTCATACCTATTGTTGCCACAAGTATGAAAATAAATACTGTCCCTATTTTAGATGCTCCAGCTCCTTCTAACTCACGTAATTTAGTGAATGAAAATATCACTCCAATAGTGGTAGATATTACTACAATCCAGAAAAACTCAGCATCCAGACTAAAGTTTTTAAGATATGGAGCATGCTCTGCAATGTATGGAGCTACAATATCCGCGATGAAATGTGAAAACCCCGTTGCTCCAAAGCCAATAGCCAAAATAATCATTAAATCAGCCACTGATGGTATTTTAGCTATGCTTAGGCTATAAGCTTCCATTTTATTTTTCAAAGTAGTAATGGCTGAGCTGTCAGCCTTCAGAAAGTTATCGATATCATCAGCACGGCCTATTCCTAATAACAATGCTGTCATCCAAAGTTCTGCAACAATTACATCTACAGTAATACTCACGGAAAAGAGACTATCGGAAGGTTGAAATAATTCATACATTGCCGCCTGATTTGCGCCCCCACCTATCCAGCTCCCAGCTATCGTTGTCATACCACGCCAAACCGCATCAGGGCCAATACCTCCTACAAAATCCGGTTCTATAGCAGAGACCATGAGAATAGCTAAGGGCCCTCCTATAACCACACCGACCGTAGCTGTCAAAAACATGACCAGGGCTTTAGGCCCCAACCTTATAATTTCTTTTAAATCAACACTCAGTGTTAACAGCACCAAACATGCCGGCAAAAGATATCTGGAAGCAACAAAATAAAGCCTCGACTCTTCAGCATCCACCAGCCCAAAGGTGTTTAATAGTGATGGCAGGAAGTAGCAAAGGAGTATAGTAGGAATAACTTTATAAAATTTTTTCCATCCCGGACTTTGACTGGCAGCAGTTTTAAATACTATGGCCAGAATAGTCATTAAAATGCCAAAGATTACGGCATCATTAGTAAAGAGAGGCTCAAAGTTTTCGTCTTCCATAAAATCGATAGTTTTTTTAAGGAGGCCAAACTAATCGATAATTGTTAAGAATTACAAATTCATTTCTATTTCACGCATCAACATCACCAACTCGGAAAGCATCATTGCCGTGGCACCCCATACTACTCTGCCATCAATATCAAAGAATGGCGCATTTAACTTGTATTTTCCCCTTACCAATATATCCTTTCTCTTCAATGTAGCCTCACTGGTCAATAATGACAAAGGGACTTCTATAAGTGTTTCAACCTCATAGGGGTCGATATTAAACGTTGGGTATTCATCTACATAACCAACAATAGGTGACACCCTGAAGTTACTTGGTGGTATGTAAAGATCAGTAAGTCTGCCTATTACCTTAACATCAGATTGGCTCACCCCAATCTCTTCGTAAGTTTCTCTCAATGCTGTAAATTCCAGATTAGGGTCTCCTTCTTCCCACTTACCTCCCGGGAAACTTACCTGACCTCCATGCGTACCTCTATAATCATGGCGCTGAGTCAAAGGCAGGTATATTTCATTGTTTTTCGGATACAATAACACCATTACTCCTCCCAAACGAGCATCTCTCCTGTTGAGATCAAAACGGGCATCAGAACTCTCCTTGGGCATCATTATCCTCTGTGCCTCGGCCCCTGGCAATGGTTTACTCAACCTATCCTGTAAAAGGTTAACAAATTTGTATATCACTTTTTATTAAATGCGTCTCTATTAGTTAATTCAACATATGATTTTCCTGTAACCGGTTTACCATTCAGTTCTCCTGTCACCGAACACATACCTTCCCAATAATACAGTTTGTAAAAAGTAGTAAACCCAACTCCAAGCTCCTGATCAGGAATTCGGGCTTCAATGATAATATCGAGGTTCAGACTCAACACTTTTAGCCGCCACTTAACAGGGTAAATAGCTTTGGACCTACTGCTCTCCCAGTATCCCAGTTCTTCCAGTTCCATATCCTCCTCCTGCAACGTAAACGCATTACCCTCCTCATCATAATAACTTCCTCCAAACAATACCTTATTATCTCCAAAGTGATGAAGCCGGTAAAGCATAAGTTCGCTCGATGGATCTTCAAACTGCACTGATATCCAATCCCAGGCTACTTCCTTTTGCCATACCCCAACGCAATTCCACTGCCTATCGTACCACAGCTCCCCTGCTACTTCGATATTCTTTCCATCAATATTTAAATACCCCTTGGCACTAAGTCTTGGAAAGGAATAGTAGCCAGCCTTAGTATATTCTCCATAAGTTTCATACCCTGTGTTATTGTGAAGTAATACTGGCTTCAATGCTTCAGTACTCAATTCTACTTCCACAGGTTCTTTTTTCATATTAGCCTTAATATAGTACTTCCCCATTGAGCCTTCCAACTTATGCAACCTTCCCTTATCTTCAGCAACCAACCGCAACGGTAATTCCGGTTTAAGCAATGAATCCAACTTCAATATTTTGTAATCATAAACAAATTTGCCACTCTCCGGGACGGTAATAGCAAAGTTAGTCATCAGGTAGTCATTCTTATTTCTGGGATTAAAATGAAATATTACATACTCCAAGCCATATTCACGACCAGAGTTAACATCATCCAGATGTCCGGTAAAGTACCACCACTCCAACGAGTTTTTAAAGTGTAATGCTTCATCTTCAGGCAGATGTGCTTCTGCATTGTAAACATCGCTGCCGCTATAGGGAGTAAATTTGCATGAAACAAGTACAGGCAGGCATATCAAAATTAGTTTCCTCATCATCAGTTAAACATCAATAAAATTAAGATGTTTGTATAATAAAATTGGTAATTTGTAATTATTAAAGCAGCTAATCTTCTTTTTAAATGTCCATACGGATACTTCAGCTTGTCTTACTCTTATTCAGTGCAGCTCCGGTACTTGCTCAGGAGCCAATAGTAAACTGTACTGACTCCGTCTTTTGTATACCTGGTGTTGTAGGGCTGCCTCGCTCTAAAGGTATTGTCATAAAAAGAGAGATTGTGCGTGATTATAGTATCAAGTCCGAATCCAACGACGGTAACTCTTCTGCAGAGGTAAGGAGAAACCGTCGGTGGGAATTTAAGTTGAGAGCCCCCATCATTTTGAAAGATGGTTTCAAAATAGCCGCCGGAGTTAAATACTTTGTTGAGGAATTTAACTTTGACAGTCCTGAAAATCTTGACTACCCATTCTACAAAAACCTTGAGAATCGATCTTTAAAAAGCATAAGAGGAGAAATTTTCATGGTAAAACCGACTAGAACCAATAAGTACTATCTCCTCAGACTAAGCGGCGGCTTAAACGGTGACTATCAATCTGAGTCTTTTGCAAAGAATGACTTCTTCAAGTTTTCAATCTCCCCTCTGATTGGCTGGAAGAAAAATGATTACGTTTCATATGCCTTTGGTATCGCCTTTAGTTATGGTTTTGGTAAACGCTCTATTTACCCCCTCATCGCTTATAACAAATCCTTTAATAACCAGTGGGGGATAGAGTCCATACTACCTGCTGAGATAAAGCTAAGGTATAGCACGCTTAATCAAAAAAACTACTTCTACGCCAAAACCGAACTGCATGGTTCTAATTACAGTATTAGACTGGATGAAGATAAAAATGACCTGGTTTTTCTGGATAAATCCGAAGTAAGGTTTCTACTCACCTGGGAACGGGAAATACATGACTGGTTATGGTTTGGTATCGAAGGCGGACTGAGAAGCAATATCAGCTTTGATCTCTCCAACGATGCATCTATTAACTCCAAAGTTATAGTTGACAATCAGCTTAATTCTGCCCTCGTATACAACTTCAGTATTTTTGTAGTACCACCCAGAAAATTACTTCGATAGTAGCTTTCTCCATCTAAACTCATGCAAATCAGTGTATTTTCAGAATGAAATTTTAAAAACCACCCTAATTCTGGGATAAACCACTGAAAATTAACCCCTTTACAAGTTTATATTTCGACTTTTAATTTATATCTTAATCCTGCAATACTTATGTCGAACCTAAAAAATCAACACTATGAAGAAAAATTACTACTTTCTTCTGGCTGCTTGTTTGAGCTTAATGCTTTCTCAGGTTGTATACAGTCAGGAGATCACCGTCAATGGGAAAGTGACGGAAGCTAATAGCGGTGACCCTATTGCAGGTGTTAACGTTATTGTAAAAGGTACCACAAACGGTACGATAACCGACGGCGATGGAGAATATAGCCTCAAAGTTGATAACGGAACTCTTCTGGTATTTTCATTTATTGGCTACAAAAATAAAGAAGCTGCGGTTACCGGTTCAAGGTTAGATATTCAACTTGAAGAAGATATAACAAGCCTTGAAGAAGTTGTGATCAGTGGACTTGCCTCCAATATCAAGCGAAGTAACCTGGCCAACTCCGTGGCCTCCATCTCTGCTAAGGAGATCATAGGTACAACTACCCCTCAAACTGTAGACGGGGCGCTTTATGGTAAGTTTAAGGGAGCAAATATTGTATCAAACTCAGGAGCACCGGGAGGTGGTATAGCTGTAAAGCTTAGAGGTATCACTTCCATCACGGGTAGCTCACAGCCTCTCTTCATCGTGGATGGGGTTTATGTGGATAACTCATCCATTGCATCAGGGTTAAATGTTGTTTCTGCTGCGGCAGCCGGAGGTAGTTCTTCAAACCAAGATAACCCTTCTAACAGGATTGCAGACCTGTCGCCAGATGATATTGAGACTATCGAAATCCTAAAGGGTGCATCTGCAGCATCTATTTATGGATCACGATCTTCTGCGGGTGTTATTGTTATCACTACTAAAAAGGGAACGCCTGGGAAAACAAAAATACGTCTTGAACAAGCCGTAGGCCAGGCTTCTATCCTTAATCCTTTGGGCACAAGAACATTTACAGAACAAAGGATACGTAACACATACTTCGCTCCCGGCGACAATGAAACACCTCAGGAAACCGCCGAAAGAGAAGCCGCTGCAGCAGCAGAGGTGTTGAGATTCCAGAATGCAAGAGATGCCGGTCTCATTCATGATTACGAAGATGAGCTGTATGGAAACAAAGGCCTGTTGTTAAACACAGTACTTAGCGCATCGGGTGGTAATGATAATACCCGATATTACGGTTCATTCATCAGAAAAGATGAAGAAGGCATTGTAAAAAACACAGGGTATGAGAAAACTTCCATGAGGTTAAACTTCTCACATGACATCGTTAAAAATGTTAATGTGGCTCTCACCTCAAACTACATTTTATCTTCAGCTGATCGTGGATTCTTTAACAACGATAACTCTGGTACGACAATGGGTATATCGTATATCTCTACAAGACCATATACTCAGCTATTTGCAGATGAAAACGGCAACTACCCTAATAACCCTGATGCCCCCTCCAACTTCCTGCAAACCCGTGATCTCGTCACTAACCGTGAAGAGGTGCAAAGGTTTATAGGTAGTGCTAAACTGGAAGCTACGGTTTTCCAAACTGACAACATGCAACTAAAATTCATAGGCTTGGCTGGTTTGGATAGTTACACCCTTAAAACGACTGCCTTGTTCCCAAGAGAACTTCAGTTTCAGCAAGATAACAATGGTACAGGGGGTGCCTCCATTCAAGGTAGAACCGTGCTGGAAAACAGAAACCTGCAAGCTTTCCTTGTTCACAGCTTCTTCCCATCAAGCAAACTGAGCTTTATTACGCAGCTTGGTGTATTGAAGCTGGATTTTAACAGGAATACAACTTTGATCACGGCCACCCAGTTGATCGGTACACAATCTAACCTGGATCAAGCCAGTGCTATTAATGCTGAGCAAACTATTCAGCCTGAAGAGGATGCAGGTTTCTTTATTCAGGAAGAAGTTAATTTCTCTGACCAGTTCATAGCCACCATTGGTCTACGGGCTGATAAGTCATCTAACAATGGAGATGTAAACAAACTATTTTACTACCCTAAAGCTAACCTGGCCCTGAATCTACACGAATTTGGTTTTTGGGGAATTGATGCAGTTAATTCTTTAAAACTAAGAGCTGCTTACGGACAGGCAGGTAGATTTGCAACATTTGGATCAAAGTACACCGGATTTGGTAGTGTAATTATAGACGGACAGGCAGGTTCTTTGATTGGCGCTCAGTTAGGGAACCAGGAAGTTGAGCCTGAAAAGCAATCTGAAATCGAGGCAGGCTTTGATATAGGCGTGGTAAATAACAGAGTAATGTTTGACTTCACCTATTATAAAAAGAATGTAACGGACCTTCTGCTAAGTGCATTAGTACCTACATCAACAGGTTATACAACTCAAATCATCAACGGTGCCGAGCTTGAGAATCAGGGTATTGAAATGGGATTAAATGTGCTGGCAATTGATAAGCCGGATCTGAAGTATAATTCTTCTTTAAACTTCTGGTTTAACCGTTCTGAAGTTACAGAGCTAAGGGTTCCTGCATTCAATACAGGTGCATTTGGTGCTACTCTGGGTACACTGAGAGTGGAGGAAGGAAAAAGCGCTACGCAACTGGTAGGTATTGACCCTAACAACCCTGATGGTGTAACGAAATGGGGTGACGCTGAACCTGACTTCCAATTGTCATGGAATAACTTCATCACATGGAAAAACTTTGAGTTTTCATTTTTATGGCATTGGAAAGAAGGTGCTGAAAATGTGAACCTGTCTACACTTTTGACAGACCTTAATGGTACCAGCCCTGATTTTGATGATGGAGATCTTGACCCTTCAGGGCAGTTGCAAAATGGTCCTTACCGCCTTTCTCAGTTGGGTGTATCAGCAGAGCCATTCGTAGAAGATGCATCATACATCAGATTAAGGGAAGTGGGTGTTTACTACAACCTTGATGACGAATTACTTCTTAATATTTTCAATGGTGTATTTACTGGTATAAGAGTTGGTTTCTCTGGTTATAACCTGGTAAACTTCTTCGATTATAACAGTTACGACCCTGAAGTATCTAACTTTGGTGGCGACGGTCTCTCAACTGGTATTGAGGTTACTCCGTTCCCTTCTTCAAAAAGATATTTTTTCCACCTGGCTTTAGAACTTTAATTTGAATGAAAATGAAAAAAATATTTATATATAAAAATAAGTTAATCGCTCTTGCAATAGCCTGTATGCTTTTTGCTACTGGCTGCGAGATTGACGAACTGGATGACCCGAACAACCCTAGTGTTGACCTCATTGATGATGCAACATTAAGTGAGCTACAGAACCTGATCACCGGTGTAGAGGCTGGGATGAGAACCCGGCTAGGCACATATTATGACGATGTGGGCGTAATCGGCAGGGAGTTTTACAGATTCTCAGGTTCAGATCCAAGGTTTACTGCCGATCTCCTGGGAAAAGGTTCTTCAGAGCTTGATAATAACACTTTTTATATCACCGGGCCTTATGCAGAGAGATACCGTGTAATCAAAAACACCAATTTTCTTTTGGAAGCAATAGACAAAACTTCTGCAGTCATCAGTGATGCGCAAAAAAACTATATGCGAGGATATGCCAAAACAATTAAGGCTTATCAACTGCTGCTAAACCTGAACTTGCTTTACCAAAACGGTATACGAACGAATGTAAGCGACCCTGATAACCTCGGTCCTTTCAGGACTTTTGAACAATCGCTTGACGATATCGAAACCTTGCTTAATGAAGCTGCTACTGAGCTTGCAGGTAGTGAGGATGAGTTTATATTCAGCTTAAGTTCGGGATTTGCCGGCTTTGATGATCCTGCAGGTTTCTTACAGTTTAACAGGGCTATTGCCGCAAGAGTAGCTATATACCAAGAGGACTTTACCACTGCACTCAACTACATTGACGATTCATTTTACGATTTAACCGGAGACCTGAATGTTGGACCTCAGCATTTCTATTCAACAGCTGGTGGTGACTTAACCAATCCATTGTTTTTCCCTGCTAATGCCAGTGGAGAGACCAGGGTTGCACACCCTTCATTTGTAACCGATGCTTTACCTAATGATGACAGACTTAGCAAAGTTTCTGCAAGGGAATCTGCAGCATCATTGGATAACCTGAATAGTAACTATGACGTGATGGTATACCCTTCTCAGTCTGATAATATTTCAATTATCCGTAATGAAGAGCTCATTCTTATTTACGCTGAAGCGAATGCACGGCTTGGTAACACCGGTCCTGCGGTTACTGCAATAGATCAAATCAGGTCTTCTCACGGACTTGACCCTTACACTGGAGGAGTAGCAGAATCGGACCTTATCAACGAGATATTATTTCAAAAAAGATATTCTCTATTTGGTGAAGGTCATCGATGGATAGACATGAGGCGCTATAATAAACTGAATGAATTACCTATTGACAGAGAAGGTGATGATGTATGGACACAGTTCCCGGTACCAGTTACTGAGGCAGAATAGTTTTTCCTAATTCAAGTATGTAAAAAGGCCGTTCTCAAAAGGAACGGCCTTTTTACATACTCTATACTCGTTTGGACATTTTGATCAGTTGGTGACCTGCAACCTCATATACTTTCTCTTCTGCTTGTAAATAGCCAACGCTCTCATAAAACCTTTTTAAATAACTATGCGGATAGAGATCAAACTCTTTAACCCCATGACTTAATCCATGCTTTTCCAATTCGTTAATGATCAGTTTAGCATATCCTTTACCTCTAAAATCTGGCAGAACTGCAATTCTGGCTAATATTGCTTTGTTATCCTCAAATACCACCCTACCTGTGCCCGCCACTACTCCATCTACATAAAGCAACAGATTTGTTGCATCAGGATCCTTTCCATCATTATCCAGCTCCTCAGATATACCCTGCTCATCGGTAAACACAACCTTGCGGATCATATACACCTGCTTCATATGGTGCTCACCTAATGCTTGCTTTATTTCTATTTTTGCATTCATAGCTCCTCCTGACTGCATCATCAAATTAATAAATCTCCGGCTTTGATAAATATACCGAAACAAATGATTTTACGTCATTGTTTGTATAGATGAATGGTCTAAATCACACTGTCTTTCTGCACTATGTTCTATAATAGAGAAGATGCCGGGCAGCAGCTTGCCCATAGCCTAAAAAAATATCAGAATAAAAATGCCATAATCCTGGCTGTACCGCGTGGTGGTGTACCCATTGGAAAAGTGGTTGCTAAAACTCTAGGTCTTCCTTTGGATATCATTCTAACCAAAAAAATCGGGCACCCTGGAAATAAAGAATATGCTATTGGTGCAGTTGGCCTTGATGGTAGCTATTTTACAAAAGAAGTGGACATGATACCCGAAGTATATATTGAGCAGGAAGTAGAAAACGTAAGAGCCGCATTAAGGCACAGGTATGAGCAGTACATGCATAAAAAAACACCTTTGAACCTCCATAATAAAACTGTAATTATTGTTGATGATGGTATTGCAACCGGCAGTACTTTGCTGGCAACTATTAAAATAGCCAGAAAAAAAGGAGCATCAAGCGTAATTATTGCTGCACCTGTTGCTCCTCCACAAGCTATAAAAAAGCTAGCGGATGCTGCCGATGAAGTTGTATGCCTTGAAACCCACCCAGACTTTAATGCAGTGGGTCAATATTACAGACACTTTGACCAAGTGTCTGATGAAGAAGTCTCGGCAATGCTAAATGATTGATAGCATTCAAACTGGCTAGAAACTCCATTTAAGCCGTAAGTAATTCAAAAAACCAAGCTCATCATACTGCGATTCATCCGGACCAAAAAAGAACTGCCCAAAAAACAAAACATAAAGATTGTCTGAAAGCGAAATTTCAGCATTAGGACCAAGGAATACGCTACGCACCTCTGGGTTATAAATACTGGAAACCCCAGCCTTTACCAACGGGCTAACTTGGTATGAAATTTCATTAAACCAAGACCATTCCGTTGCAGTTAATGTTTTGGGCGTTCGTGACTCTGAAAAGAACCCTAAATCACCAGCCGCCTTATTGCCAAAACTGTTGTAAATAGCCTCTGAGTGTATAAAAAAGGAGTTTTTAAAAGTGTAATCAGAAGAAACTGTAATAACCACAGCCCTCTCCGATTCTGACTTGTGCTCGGGCTCCAACCAGGTAGCCTCCCCTTTGAAGCCAGCATCTTTTATTTGTCCTGACCACCCAACCCCTAAGGCCATGTCCTGTTCCACTTTTCCTGCTATAACCTGAAAATCATAGTCATACACATTCCAACGGTACATTGCGGTCATCTTAAACTTATCAAAGCTATCTGCAAATGAAGTAGCAAATTCAACCGAAGACGTAGTGCCTGTATAGTACCGCACTAAAACCGCATCTGACCCAGGCCTCTCCTCATAATCAAAGTCAAAAAATGAATAGGCATTGAAAATATCATTGGGATTCCATACAAAACACTGCCCCCAGTTAATCCGCTGCCTCCCTGCCCTTACCTGCCAGTTATCAACAGACCAGTCAAGATAAAGTCGATCCATGGTAGTGTGAATAAAATATGCCCCCCCTTCAACTACAATGGCAGAAAAATCAAAATAACCAACATCTCTATTAACAAGATCAGAATATTGTGGGTATGTTTCCACTGTTTCCCCATAAAACAATCGAGTTCGGGCTTCAGTAACAAATTTTAATGAAGGAGATAGAAACCATTTAAAATTCAATCTATTGTGAATGATATTATCTGTCGTCCAGTTCCCATCAACATCTTCAAACTGTACCGTCTGTAGAAATTTAAGGTATCCGTTGAGCGATGTCTTTGGCGGCCTGTAGCTATCATCCTGAGCATGTAGTATAGGCGGAATTAGCACCATCCAAAACAGTCCTAAGTAAAATTGCCATTTCACCTCTCCATATCCACGTGGCTTCATCAAATCACCTCCTGCTTTACAAGCTCAGGTTTTGCTATCTTTCCATCTTCAAGCATAATTATTCGTCTGGCTTTATCAATCACCCGCTGATCATGTGTTGAAAAAATAAATGTGATATTTTCTTCTCTATTCAACTTCAACATAATATCCAGAAGGTCACTTGTTGAATGAGAGTCTAAATTAGCCGTTGGCTCATCTGCAAGCACAAATTTTGGTTTTGATGCCAGGGCTCTGGCAACGGCCACACGTTGTTGCTGTCCTCCTGAAAGTTTTGTTGGATATACATTTAACTTATCTTCAAGCCCCACTTCCCGAAGTAAAGTAACTACACGCTCCTTTATCTTTTTCTTCGGCTGCTTCTGTAATTGCATTATAAATTCTGTATTCTCCCTAGCCGTCAAAACGGGGAGCAAGCTATAATCCTGAAAAACGAAACCAATATTCTGTAGCCTGAAATCTATTAACTGTCCTCTATCAAGTGTTGACAGATCAGTACCATCAATAATCACCTTTCCGCTGGTAGGCTGGTCCAGCCCCCCTATTATATTCAATAATGTTGTTTTCCCACAGCCTGACGGACCTACAATAGCAGTAAACTCACCTTGCTTAAACTCCAAATTAAGATCTGACAAGGCATGTACAGGTATGGTGTCCGGATTATAAGTTTTGTCAATGTTTATTAACTTAATAATGCTCATATTATCATTATTTAATTATATTGTTTTCATTAACCGTGTATAGCATCCACTGGATTAAGTTTCAAGGCTTTGAGTGCAGGGTATATGGACGACAGTAATGCAGTTACAACAACCATTGCCGCGATATTAAGATAGAAATGGGCTTCCAATTGCGGATATATCACATTGCCAAGTCCCCAGGATTCCAACCCTTCAGTAAAGCGTGACAGATTAATACCAGAGCTATTGGTTTTTCTCACCAGAAGCGCGCTCACCCCTAAACCAACAAAAGCACCTGTTAATGATAGAAATACCGTTTCCAGTACTATCATGGTAAATATCTTAAACCTATTCATGCCCACTGCCATAAGCACTCCTATCTCCTTTACTCTTTCAAAAATAGCCATCAACATGGTGTTGAGTATTCCAAAGGCCAAAGCGAGTAATATGATGATCAGGATAAGGAAGTTGATCTGCCAGGTTGCATCGTTGATATATGCCAGCTCCGGTTGAATTTCCCGCCAGCTTTGAATGTCCAGCTCCTGGTCATCAAATTTGGACTCAAAATTCTGAAGCAATTTTTCAACCTGACCGATTGACTTCATACGCAGGGCTATTTCATTAATAGTGCTACCAGCACCCAAAACACGCTCAAGATCCTGTTTTTTAACAAACACGTTACCTTCATCAAACAGGCTATGTGTAGTTTTAAAAATACCTCCTACCCTAAAGGCTGCACCTACAATTTGCCCATTAATATCCTGCAAAGTGATAATTACTTTGGAGCGCAACTTCAGTTTAAGTTTTTTAGCGGTTTTACTGCTGATCAGGATTTGGTTCTTTTTACCGGACTCAAAATAGTCACCCTCTCTTACAAATTGATAAATAGTACTTACTCTTCTCTCTTGTTCGGGGATAATTCCATTTAACTGCACCCCGGCATTAGATGTAGAAGTGGCAGCCATCCCGGTAGCTATTAGTCTTGTAGCAACTCCTTCTACGTCTTGTTGCTCTTGAATAGCCGAGAGTATATTTTCAGGCTGTTTTATATATAGCCGTATATCCTTATTCTTTTGAAACCCTCTTGCATGAATTTGCAGATGGGCCGTCTGGGTATCAATGGCTGTTCTTAGTTTTTGCTCCGACATACCATTATAAACCGCTACGGTAAAAACGCCGCCAACAAGACCTACTGTAATGGCCATAATAATAACAAAGCTTCGTAACTTATTTCTCCAGACATTTCTCCATGATATTGAAACGATCATTTTTTTATAGATTTTGCTGTCAGTGTTTAAGAGCGGCTATAGCCTTTAAGTTCATAATCTTAGTTAATGGATATGCCAGGCATACTAAAACAATGACCAAAATGGCCAACATTTGACTTATAAAGATCATCGGATCCAGAGAAAATGGCATAATAGGTTCAATCCCCATTTTCAACATGGCTTCTGCCGCGTTGCCTGTGAGAGGTATGGGATGGTAGTGCATGTAGAGCAGCAGAAGAATGCCTGCTACCAAAGAAACCTTCAAACCAAGAACACCGATGATGAAGGTCTCCAGGGTTACCAGTAAAGACAACTTTCGCCGACGCATACCGACTGCCACCAAAACTCCAAATTCCCGATTCCTTTCCATACTCATCATCATGATGGTGCCAAATATGCCAAACGCAATAACCAAATAGAGTATGCCTAGCATAATAATACCCCCAGCATTATCAGATTGTATTAACTGTACCAACTCCGGCTGCATCTCCGTCCAATCCATCACTTCATACTCACTTCCTAGCTTACTTATTAAGTGTTGTTTGGTATTCTTGATTTGATCAATATCATCAACCGATAATACCAAAGCGGTTGACAAGCCCAAGGCACTGTTAAATTCCCTGGCAAGCTCTATGGGCATATAGACCATGTTATCATTAGCCTGAGGGTTAGGAAATTTTAAAATCGCAGTAATAGGATATTGATCGACTGCGTTTACTCCATGGTATCCCTGACCAATCATAACCAATGTATCTCCCAGGCCCAGTTCCAGATAATTAGCTAAACCTTCAGCCACCATAACACCACGAGTATCACTTTTAAAATAACTACCTTCTTGAACCCGGTCAGCCAGCTTCGTCATACGATTCTCCTTCTTCGGAGCAGTACCTACCACCACTATTCCCTTAGATATCTCATCGGAGGCTGCCAACACAAAGGACTCTAATCTTGGAATGTAAAACTCCACATTTGGTGCATTCAGTATAGTGGCTTTAAGGGAATCACTTTCCACCATCATCTTGTTAATAGATTTATCTTCCCAGTAACCTGTTTTATGTATTTGAATATAACCCGAATAAAACTCAACACTATTCCTTATCATATTTTCGTAAGATCCCAACTGCATTGATCTCATAAAAAGAGCAAGCAATACAGCAAAAAATATTGAAGACAGCGTGATAACGGTCCTTCTTTTATTTCGCCAAACATTTCGCCAAGCCAGTTGAATAAGCATATGCATTTAAATTTTCATCTAACCCTATTCATATTTTGCTTTGAAAAAAAGCTATCCCGAATATCAATATCGAAGTCAATATCTTTATATGTGAGCACCGTCTTTTTCCCCTCCTCATCCACCGGCACCATTTCCCAGCGAGTAGGAACAAGCCTTCCATCCAGTGTTTTAAGATCATAGCCTGTCATGACATTGACCAACTCCTGCCCCTCATCATAATACTCTACTTTTAGCTGGTTATTGAGATCTTTAGAGATCCACATCAAAATTTTCCCCCAAACCACCGGAGCATCGGGCTTGGGTATCAGTTCAATTTTATAACAAGGCTCCCCTTGAATAATCTCTTCTTTAAGAATTTTATGCTTATAATCATTTACGATGGAAGATTGCTTGATCAAATCGTCGTTAGTGAAGTCGGATCCCATCCAAGACTGCATCATCATGGATGGAGAAATTTTTATACTCCGTTCGATAGACGGTAACCAATTCCACATCTCATTGTCAATTTTCAATGAAACGGTACCCTTATCTTTAGCCGGAGCCTGAATTAATACCAATGCATATTTGGTTCCTTTGGACCAGCTTTTCATACTCATAGTCCTGCTCCAATCCGGCCGTATAATTTCCATTGTCATTTCTGCTAAATTAGACTGGCCTCGCATTCGCTCGTCAGCCTTTTTAACCAATGCTGTAGCATCAAGATTATCCTGGCATTGTGCCTCTAAGTTCAGTAAGCACAGAAAAACCAACAAAATTTTAAGTTTTGCCATTACACCAATTGTCGCTATTATCCTATACATGTTCATGTGTTGATATATTTTTTAATAATTGAAGTCTCAACATCTTTCAATGGGTATTCTTCTCCAAGCATCAAGTAATGCAAAAAAGCTCCGTCCATGGTTGCCCCTAACATTTTGGCCTCAATTGCCGCATTTTCAACTCCCAACGCTTCCATAAGGTGAGTTATAAATGTGAACATGTCGGTGATCATTGGCCCCATGATCTGCTCCAACGATTTTGGCAAATTCAATTGCGTCAATAGGGAAAAATAAAGCTGCCAAAAATCTTTTCTATCCCTGACTGAATCGAACGATAAAGAAACAAGTGTTTCCAACTGTTCTTTTGGGGATGCTTTCGACTGTACCAGCTTCATTATACCCTCAAGCTCAGTAACACCATTAACTATCACCTCCTGCAATACTGCTTCCTTGCTTTCAAAATAGTGATACACTGACCCTTTAGCAACACCCGCCTTTTTAGCTATCTCTCCGATAGAAGAACTGTGATAACCCTTTTCTGCAAAAACTTCTAACGCTGCCATAAGGATTTTCACCCTACTCTGTTCTCTTATTTCCTGAAACTGCTCTTTTGTTCGTGGACTCATTGCAATAATATTTTGCGCTAATTTACATTATATTTTTTATTGACCAAATAGTCAGTCAAAAAATATGTATAGAAAATTCAATGCTTAAAAACTCCTTTTAAAAAACACGTATAGTCAACAACAATGTTGGAATGAGGTTACATGATATGGTCTGTTCTGACCAGCCTGGTATGTCTTGGGGTTATTGTTAAAAAGTGCAGATAGATCATCTACACTTTTCCATTAGCTCTTCGGCTATCATTGTTTTATTTTTTCCGGCTTCTCGCAGCGCCTGGCATCCCAGCTTCATTTCACCTAATTGAAAATAAGCCTGGGCCAGAAATAAATACCCCTTACTCACAAATGGATCAAGTTTTACGGCACGCTCCAACAACCTGACAGCATCTTCATAGTTCTCATTTTTGAAATAATACCATCCTTTGTTTCGATATGCCCAACCATTGTTAGGATCAATGGTTATGCTACGGTCTATATCGTTTTTCGCACTTTCCTCATCACCCTGCATCAGATAAATAAACCCTCTGTTATTCAAAAAGTAAGGCTGCCCCGGCTCCAGTTCCAAAGCCCTGTTTACCAAATCCATTGCCTCTGTATAATTTTCCTTTTCCACCTCTATGAGTGACAACGCATTGTAAGCATTCGCTTGCAACGGATCTCTCTTTAAAGCCGCATTCAGGTCATTTTGAGCGCCCTCAAAGTTGCCCATATAGTACTTTACAGTACCTCGGTTGATCAATGTCTCCTCATTCGTAGTGTCGAGTTCAAAGGCCCGGTCAAAAGAGTTAAGCGCTTCTTCGTACTTTCTCATTTTTGTTTTCACAAGACCTTTTCTGAAATGCACAGTGGCAGAATCAGGTATATGTTTCTCTACATATTCAAGGTCGTCCAATGCCCTGAACAGTTCATTGAGTTCATAAAAGGCATTAGCTCGGTTCATGTAAGCATCCATAAAGGCTGGATCGCATGCCAGTGCCCTGGTGTACTCCAACTCGGCTTTGTGGTACTGTCCGGTGCGGAAGTAAACAATACCCAGGTTATTGATAGCAGCGGTATAACAGGAGTCGAGGTTGATGGCTTCGTTAAAAAACCTGGTAGCTTCCCTGAAATTCTGTTGTTGAAGGGCATCGTTCCCACGGATCAAAAATCGCTGTTTCTGAGTATCGGTATTAGTTCCGCAGGCAGATAAAAAAATAATAATTACAGGAATAAGATAACGCATGCCAATATTGTTTTTGACAAAAATAGCTATTCCGGTTTATAAAACAGATTGATTTTAAAAGTATTGCTAAAGTGCAAATGTGCTATTTCTTTAGCAACCTAAAGGCATGATCCCATTGGTTATGGTTAAACCCAGGGATACACCATAAAATGCACAAGGGCTCAATAGCTCTGGCTGCTTCATCCTTACCCACATCTTCCGTTTCCCAACCAAACTGATCAAGAATATCTTTCACTTCGGCCTTAGCTTCTACACTATTACCACAAATGAACATGGTCGGCTTCTCCTCTCCAAAATCAGGATTAACCATCAGATGGGCTCCTACACTGTTAAAAGCCTTAACGAAGTGAGACTCTCTGAAACTGTTTTGTAGTTGCTCCATGAGTGATGTATTCAAAGTCGTAAAGAATTTAAGTACACCATTGACAGGAGGGTCTTCGGAGATGGGGTTGGTAGCATCTATAACGACCTTACCTTTTAAGTTATGCAAGCCACACTGCTCCAATACATTTTTCGCTACACTCCCCTTAACGGCCAATACAATGATATCTGCAGATTTTGTAGCTTCATTAAAACTACCCACCAAAACTTTATTCCCAACCTTCTCCTGCCAAGCGGCTAACTTTTCAGGATGACCAGTACCAATAACTACTGGATAACCATATTTAACAAACCCCTCTGCCAAGGTCTGCCCTACTATTCCTGACCCGAGAATACCTATATTCTTTTTCATAGTTTAAAAGTCACTAAATCATATAAGTTGAAGAATGAACCCTAATACTTATTCGATAAACATGGTGGATGTCTCCACATTGGCTTTTAACATATTCAACAAATTATATAAGCCGAAATATGTTCTATTGATATACAGACCGTCTTTGTTTCCCCTGGCTGTTTTGGACTTTCTAAACTCCTTCATTTTAGACACGCGCTCTCCTGCCTCAAATATCTGCTGAAAGTATTCATCATTACCGAAATCAAACCGTTCCATCCTGAATGGTCTTCCCAGCAGTTCTATCATTTCTTTAAATATGTTCATGAAAAACATCTTATCCTTCTCAGAGTCTGCATCACTGAGAAAACCCAGAGCAGTAAACAGCGCTTCCAATTCATGGTCCTCCTGTGATATATCCTGTTCCAGAAGCTTGAAATAAGGATCATAAAATTCATCCGGCACCACTTTTACACATCCAAAATCAATGATACCCAACTCCCCTGACGAAGTTATAATAAAGTTTCCGGGATGGGGATCTGCATGTACTTGCTTTAAAGTATGCATTTGATAGTCATAGAAATGCCATAAAGCCTGTCCTATCCTATTCCTTTCTTTTTGCGAAGGGTTTTGGTCCAACCAGTCTTTGAGATGCAAACCATCCAACCAATCCATAACAATAATACGCTCACCGGATAATTCAGGATAGTATTTGGGAAATACCACATGTTTTAGATGAGCACACTTCTTTGACAGTTCCATGGACCTCCGAACTTCCAGCTCATAATCTGTTTCTTCCAATAACTTAGATTCGACCTCTCCAAAAAACAAGTCCAGCTCACTCTTACTGACATTAAACATTTGAGCTGCTATGGGCCTGACCATACGTAGATCGGAACTGATACTATCCGAGACTCCGGGGTATTGAATTTTTACAGCGAGCTTTTTGCCATTCAATTCAGCCTGGTGTACCTGACCGATAGAAGCCGCATTGACAGCATTTTTAGAAAAAGAATCAAA
This sequence comes from Fulvivirga marina, assembly GCF_016775155.1. GTDB lineage: Bacteria > Bacteroidota > Bacteroidia > Cytophagales > Cyclobacteriaceae > Fulvivirga > Fulvivirga marina. The sequence continues at coordinate 650,547 of NZ_JAEUGD010000066.1, forward strand.
TATCTTGTCTGGACCTTTACCCAGATAAGTTTGAAATGTTTTGACCACCAGAGGGTAAGAAAGCGGAGGAGCACTGTATTGAGACAAAGAAAACTTATCCTGATATGCCGGAGGCAATGCATTTTTATCCATGCTAAGCATTTGTGCCACTTTTAAGGCACTACCCTTTAATTCACTCAGAGACTGATATATATCCGCTGCATTTTCAGCATCCAGCTCTTCTCTTGTACACTCTGAATTAAGAAGTTTCTTACTGTAGTGTTTGATATAGTTGCCCCCTACCTTGGCTCCAGTGCGTATAAATCTTGAAGCCCTTTCTACTTTTGAAGTAGGTATTCTTGCTTGTTCCTTCATAGATCACTATCTGTTATTATAAAGGAATTTCGCAAAGTCAACCATGGTATCCAAGGGTCCACGCCCCATGAGTTCAAAAGAAAGGTGTACTGACTTTTCGATTGCTGCATCAGTATTGATAAATCCTTTACTTTCATCCTTTAGCCAGAAATTCAAAACAAACATCAATTGCAACCAAAGTCCATCTTTATACCTATCCGAAATCAGTGGTCGTTTTATTATTTCTTCTGTGTCAAGGCCTTCATTCAATATCCCCTGAACAAAATCAATAAAATCAGTTTTAAACTCTTTAAGGAATGAGGGTGTCAATTCCGGCCTCTTTACATTTTTAAATGAATAGCTCACATAACTCCGGTCCTTCTTCAGCACCTCAATCAGAGTATAATAAAATGCGAGAAGTTTCTCCCGGGAAGAATATGCTGCATAATTGTCGTCATTATGAAGTATGGAGGTCGTTTCGGTTATATATCCACTCCAGATTTCCTTTTCCAGGTTTTCAAATGAACCATAGTACTCATAAAATACATCTTCCTTCATTTTAAGGTTTTTCATAAACTGAAAAACAGAAGGCGGCTGACTGCCATTAAGCAGAACATATTCTCGATAAGCCTCAGTTATTTTTGATGAAGGATTTACCTTCGCTTTCGGTGATCTTTTCTTGGTCTGTTCCATACCTGTAGTAAACGTGTTATTAAAACATATGTTTGTATCCAAACGTTAAAATTCATTGCATCGGTATGGAAATATTCATGATGTTGCATCTTTATTAAAAACAAAAAAATAACTATGAAAAAATTAGCTTTAATAGCCGCCATTTTGGTTAGCGGAATGACCTACGCACAACAGCAAAACCAGCAGCCTTTTATCAAAAAGATTGAGGTAATGGGTACGGCTGAAATGGAAGTGGTCCCTGATGAAATCTACCTGCGTATTGCACTAAAGGAATATAAGGAAAATGCAAAAATCGTGAATATGGATAAGCTGGAGGCTCAATTGGTAAAAGCTGTTGACCAACTGGGACTACCAAAAGAAAACTTAATGGTGGACAACATTTATGGTTATAACTGGGACTGGAGAAAAAAGAAAAGTGACGATTTTCTAGCTACCAAGAGCTTTAAACTTAAAGTCTCCAATGTAAAAATGGTTAACAACCTGATCGAGAAGCTTGACCCTGAGGGAATAAACAGCATGGGGGTTGCTGAAATAACACATTCAAAAATCAAAGAATATCAAAACAACCTAAAACTGCAAGCACTAAAAACAGCAAAGGAAAAAGCCAGTCACTTGCTAAAAGGTATTGGAGAAGAACTGGGGGGAGCACTTGAAATACATGAAGAGGATTATGGAACCCCTCAGCCATTATATGAGAGATCCAGGGCTTACTCTAAAGCAGCTCAAAATGATAGCTATCAATCTGATCTTGAATTTAAAACCATAAAAATAAAATCTAACATCAGAGCCATTTTTGAAATAGAATAAAAGCTGAAAGAGGCCGTCAATATTTTCAGGGCGGTCTTTCCTATACGTATTTCTTACCTCCCGTTAATACCTTCCTGAGTGTTGGAGTTAAAAAAAAATTCCACACTGAGTAGAAAAAATTCCCTGCTTCAACCCTGGTAATTAGCCGTTTTTCAACAAAAATATAAGAGGCACACACCTTGCTCATACTTTAGTATAGCCAAATATCTATGATATGAAAAAGTATCACATTGGTTGTTCCGGATTTTACTATAGCGATTGGGTTGGAAAATTTTACCCTGAAGACCTCAACAAGAAAAAGTGGCTGGAATTTTATGCCGGCAGGTTTGATACTGTAGAGATCAACAACTCTTTTTACAGGCTACCAAAAGAGACTACTGTTGAGGGTTGGTATGACCGAACACCCGAAAAATTTCTGTTTACACTGAAAGGGAGCAGATATATTACTCACGTAAAACGCTTAATAGGAGCCCGGGAAAGCATAGCACATTTCTACCATTTGGCCGACATTCTTAAAGAAAAGATGGGAAGTATTCTTTGGCAGCTTCCTCCTAACTTAAAAATTGATAAGGAAAGGCTAATCAATTTTTGCAAGGCACTTTCAACAAATTATAAAAACGTTATTGAATTCCGTCATGCCTCATGGTTTCATAAAGAAATCTATGAAATATTGAGGGAATACAAAATTGCTTATTGCATCATTTCAGCTCCTGGAAACCTTCCTGAAGATATAATTACAACTACTAACTTTGCGTATCTACGGTTTCATGGTAAAACGGATTGGTACAACTACCACTATTCTAAAAAGCAGCTTAACTACTGGAAGAATCGAATAGAAAGGTTAAAAGTGAAAGAAGTTTTTATTTATTTTAATAATGATCACAACACACAGGCTGTTGAAAATGGTCTGTTACTCAAAAAGCTTTTAAAGAAAGAAGAAGAACATGCTTAACGAGAAAGTTACTCACTTTTACAAACCGCAATCTTAACCCTGCCGCTTATACTGGATGCTTTTGTGTCTTCACCAATGTTACCTCCTGCAAGCACTACACTCTTTCCATCACCTGTTGCTGCAAGGTGTACTTTGACACTACCACCAAACGTCATCATATCATCGTAACCGAAAGGTGTTTCGTCCATCAATTTTGTAATTAGGGTTAGGCTTTCTCCCGTTTTAGCTGATAGATCATTCAGGGGTAAAGCCATTTCTGCATCAGGGTTCGAAATATCTCCATAGTGCATATGAGCAGGGTGTACAGCATCGCCTTCAGTGCCTTCTAATTTCACCACCGCCTGGAGCGAAAGATCTTTGCGTTCTTTGAAAGTAACTGTACCATAGACTGGAAAATCTGAACCTTGCAAAAGGTTATAGGTTACTTCCCTTCCGGTAAAAAGTGTATTTTCAGCTTGATCATCGTCAGAGCATGACGCTATGATCACGGATGTCATCAGCAAGAAAGCATAGAGAGTATTTTTCATATTTCCATTTTAATAAATATATCTTATAACGATAACAAAGTCCTTTTAATTCACTTTTTCATCGTTTGACAATGATTTCGACAAAACAAATTATGAGTTGTCTGAATTAAAAAATATTTTTAGCAAAAAAAGTATATATGATGATAAGAGTAGTTGTTGTTATCCTCGTTTTGGCCTCCATAAGCTGTACAAGCAACACAAAATCAGAAACCTCATCCAATGAAACTACCGACATCGTGGATGGTATTAAACTAAAAACACTGAATGACGAAGAGCTGAAACTAGAAAAATTTAAGGGTAAAGCATTATTGATCAATTTCTGGGCTACCTGGTGCCGTCCGTGTATTCAGGAGATGCCATCTATTGAAAAGGCTAGCGAAACACTAAAAGAAGAAAATATTGAGTTCTTATTGGTTTCCAACGAATCCGCAAGTCAGATAAAAAGTTTTATGCATGCTCATAAGTATACATTCAATTATGCACAGCTTGACATACCTCTCGCGCAACTCAACATTCAGGGCCTACCAACCACATTTATCATCAACCCAAAAGGAGAGCTTACTTTTTCAGAAATGGGAGCTCGCGACTGGAATAGTGAAGAAAGCATACAACTCATCAAAAATGCCATTTCAAAATAGTATGAAAAACCATTGGCTACCCATAGTCTTTTCATTTGCACTCTTTGCCTGCCAGCATGCCGGCGACGAAAAAAAAGCCAGTTTTAGATTGGATACCATCACATCGCCTGCAGATACTGTTAGTGGAGAACCTTACCTTTTCACCAACTCCCGGAAAGAGGTTTATTTATCCTGGGTCCAAACAAAGCATGACTCTGCCTATCTGAAATTCACTAAACTGGACCAGGGACGCTGGTCAATACCTCAAACAGTAGCCAAAGGCAACAACTGGTTTATAAACTGGGCAGATTACCCCATGGTGACCTCAGGTAGCAAGCAACATATGATGGCACACTTTCTCGAAAAAAGTGGCTCAGGCACATATGCTTATGATATTAAAATCACGCACTCCACCAATGGCGGAGCTTCCTGGTCTGCTCCGTTAACTTTACATGACGATGGAAAACAGGCAGAACACGGATTTGTAACCACTCTTCCCTATCAAAACAACTACTTTGTGTTCTGGCTGGATGGAAGAAATACGGTTTTGGCAGATACTTCAAGCCAGCACGACCATTCAGGTGGGCATGGTGCAGGGGCGATGACACTAAGAGCAGCTCTACTGGATTCCATTGGTACAAAAATCGAGGAATGGCTGCTTGACGATAGAGTTTGTGATTGCTGTCAGACCACCGCAGCAATTACTGAAAACGGCCCTGTCGTAATTTACCGTGATCGCTCTGAGAGAGAAATAAGAGATATGTCCATTATCCGTTGGGAAGACACTACATGGACCCAACCCAAAACAATTTATGCTGACAACTGGAAAATAGCTGGCTGCCCAGTCAATGGACCCAGAGTGGCAAGTTTAAATAAAACTCTTGCCGTGGCATGGTTTTCCGCTCCGGAAGGAAAAGCTCAGGTCAAACTGGCTTTTTCTGAAGATGAGGGTATTTCCTTTCATAAGCCGATAAGAATTGGTACCGATAAGGCCATCGGACGTGTAGGTGTTATTCTAATCAATGAACAAGACGCGGTAGTCAGCTGGATGGAAGGTAATAACATTAATGCCGTTAAGGTCAATCAGTCAGGCACCAAATCTCCAACTGTCACCATAGCCTCCTCATCTGAGGCAAGGGCAAGTGGTTTCCCTCAAATGACACATAGAGATAATGAAATCATTTTTGCATGGACAGACCATGAAAAGAAGAATATCAAAACTGCCGTTTTGACGAATTTTTAGTCACCTTTTCAATAGCTGCGTAATTATTTCATTTTATAATTAATTCTTTATAATAATTAAACTCCCCTTTCAAACGTTTTCATATTCGTAATTATCTATATTTGCCATTTGTCTACAACTGTATGAATTACAAATCCATCAAATTTTCCAGAGATAATCGTGTTGACTTTGTTAAAGTTGTCAGAAAACGAGTAAGTGATTATTTTGAAACCAACGACATCTCAAAATATGGTAACACCCAAATGGTTATCAAAACCATCACCATGCTGCTAATATACATTATCCCTTATGTGATTATGATGTCTGGCTTACTTACGAATACCTGGGCGGTTTTTGGCATGTGGATTATTATGGGAGTAGCCATGGCAGGGATTGGATTTTCTATTATGCATGATGCCAATCATGGTGCATATTCTAAAAACCAAAATGTTAACAAATATCTGGGGTATCTCATCAACATTGTTGGAGGAAGTGCAATTAACTGGAAAATCCAACACAATGTACTTCATCACACCTACACCAATGTAGATGGTATGGATGAAGATATTGATCCAGGAAAACTGATGCGTTTATCTCCGCATAGAAAGAGGTATAAACTGCATCGGATTCAACATATTTACGGCTGGGGTCTATACGGGTTAATGACCTTTCTATGGATCACAACCAAAGATTTCAGGCAACTGTACAGATACAAAAAGATGGGACTTACCAAAGCTCAGAATATAAAGATGCCTGCTCAACTCACCAAGCTGATCATTGCCAAGGTAGTTTATTATACGATATTTCTTGTATTGCCTCTTATATTTTTGACTATTGCCTGGTGGCAAGTGTTACTCTTTTTTATTGCCATGCATTTTACTGCAGGCCTGATCCTTGGCTGTGTATTTCAGCCCGCCCACGTTATGCCATCTGCAAAGTACCCTCTTCCTGATAAAGAAGGGAACCTTGAAAATGACTGGGCTGTTCATCAACTTTACACAACCACCAATTTTAGCCCAAAAAGCAAAATTTTAGGCTGGTACGTTGGTGGACTCAACTATCAGATAGAACATCACCTTTTCCCTACCATATGCCATGTGCATTACAAGAAAATATCTAAAATAGTAAAGGAGACTGCTGAAGAATTCGGTTTACCTTATCATTCACAGCCTAATTTCTTCGCAGCCATTGCGCTTCATGCCAGGATGCTGAGAGACCTGGGCAAATATGATGTAGTTTAAGCAGTAAGGGACTTGTCTCTATACCCTGCCTATATATTTCATTTAACTCCTTTTCCAGAAAGCACAGCAACAGTGACACCGATCACTGCAAGGAAAATAAAGGACACTCTCAGATCAAACGCCCCGGCAATCAGCCCAATAATAGGAGGCCCCAACAGAAAGCCAAAGAAGCCTAAGGTAGAAACGGAGGCAAGCGCTACTCCAGGCGACTGAACTTTAGACTTGCCTGCTACACTAAAAACAAGTGGTATTACTGACGACACTCCTATTCCCACGAAGAAAAAGCCGATGATACCCGGAATAAAGTATGGCAGCGCTACAACCAGAAATAACCCAAAAGCTGTTAGTAAACCACTGACCATAAGCACCTTCCTCAGACCATGCCTATGCACAAGGGTATCGGCTACAAAACGGGTGCCTGCCATTGATATCATAAAAGCCGTATAACCTATCCCAATCCAGTCTTTACGAACGGCTATGATCTTCTTAAAATAAATACCACTCCAGTCAAACATAGCTCCCTCGCACATCATAGAGAAAAAGGCTATTACACCGAGTAGCATTAAAGAGCGATCGGGAAGTGAAAAAAGAGGTTTATCAGGGTCGGTATTTACATCTTTACGCAACAGGTACCTGAAGCTGTATAGCAGCACACCAAGTATCGAAGCGGCAATAATTACATAATGCACTGACGGAGAAATGGGAAGAGCGATCATTAATGCTCCTATCCCTGCCCCTGTAAAACCTGCCAGACTCCACATACCGTGAAATTTGGCCATTATATTACGATTATAAGCCGATTCTACGCCCACCGCCTGGGTATTTATCGAGATATTAAGCATATTTCCGATCAGACCAAAAGCAAATAGTGAGGCTAGAAGCAGCATAACATTGGAGGACAGACCGATACATATAAGCGATAATCCATATGTAAGTGCCGCTGCCATGACTACATGCCTGCTGCCAAATTTAGCTACCAAAAAACCGGAAAGCGGTAATGATGCCAAAGATCCCGCCGGCAAGGCGAACAAGACTCCTCCAAGTTCAGCTTCAGAAAGGTTTAACAACTGCTGAATAGTAGGGATTCTTGATGCCCAACTGGCAAAACATAATCCATAGCTAAAAAAAATAAGGCTAATGGCTATACGGGAGCGTTTTATGAATGGTGTGATCATCAATATCAATGGTTTGAATAAAGGTACTGAAGTGCTTCACTCCAATCATTCACCCTCACATCATAATCTATTGCCATGTTATGACTAGCCGTGTACATGATACCACGGCCTTTGCAATAGTTCAGGTTCTTAAGGTGATCATCAACCATAAAGTCTGTATCCACGACACTTTTATCTCCGCAAAAAATAATATTCTTCCAGCCGATAAAGGGGAAGTGCTCTTTTAACCATTCGTATTTCTCATGTAATGACAGGGGAAATTCCATGGCCGCTGAGACTATATAGATATCAAAATCATTCCACAACTTTACAACGGCTTCCTGCGCGCCTGGAATAACACGGGCTTCTCTAAAAAAACCTGGCTCATAGAGCAACTGACGTACCTTTTCCCTTTCAGGAAATGCAGCACCCTCAGGAAGCCCCTTTAGTGCTTCTCTCTCCACTAATACTCCGTGCTTTTTGTGATACCAATCGATCATTTGGTATTCAATATCAGCAATCACATGATCCATGTCTATGGCTATAGATTTTCTTGATTTTGGCATATACATTTTCTTTTATGCAACATTTCACTTCAAAAGTATTTAATTATTGCATATTATTGCAATATATGCAGCACAAAATCGCAAAACAATGTTAAAGGAAGAGCGTTTCAAACATATACTTAACAGACTCAGCACCGACAATAAAGTACTGTTGCACGAGCTCAGCAAGGAATTGAATGTTTCTACGGACACTATTCGGCGCGACCTTAAAGAGTTAGATGACCAGGGGTTGTTAAAAGCTGTCCGTGGTGGAGCTGTTCCTCACTCCCCGGTACCCCATAATTTCAAAGACCGGATAGGTTATAACAGTGAGTCAAAACAGATTATAGCACAAAAGGCTCTCCCTCTACTTCAGGATGGACAGGTTGTGATCTTTGACGGTGGCACATCAACCCTGGCGGTGGCCAGCATTTTACCAGAAGACCTCCGGATCACCGTGGTAACAAACAGTTTCCCTATAGTAACGATGCTCGCTGAACACAAAAACGTAGAGGTTTTGTTTGCAGGAGGCAGATTGTTCAAGCGCTCTTTCGTAACCACCGGCCATGAAACGATGCGCTTCTTTAAAAATATCAGGGCTGATCTCTGTCTCCTTGGTATTTGCAGCATTCACTCTTCTCTGGGCACAACCACACCTGATTATGAAGAAAGTGAGGTGAAAAAAGTCATCATCAACAATTCTCAGGAAATCATAGCACTCTCTTCCATCGAAAAACTTGAAACTGTTGAGCCGTATTACATATGTCCTACTGAGGATATCAGCACAATCATTACAAACCAACCTAAAGAGGCGAAGTTGAAACCATATATAGAGGCAGGTATCCAGATAGTGTAGGCGGCACAGCCAATAGCAATTGATTGGCTATTCCATAGAATATAAAAAATTAAATACTATTTTCCCGCAAATTTAAAATCAACCTATGGAATTAGCTCTTCTCGATTATATCATAATTGCTTCATTTTTCCTGCTTTCACTGACCATTGGCCTAAGGTTTAGAAAGCAGGCAGGTAAAGATATCAGCTCCTTTTTCCTGGGAGGTCGTAATCTGCCCTGGTACATTGCCGGTATTTCTATGGTGGCCACAACGTTTGCTGCCGATACCCCCCTGGCCGTTACAGAGTTGGTAGCTCAAAATGGTATTGCTGGCAACTGGCTTTGGTGGAACATGCTAGCAGGAGGTATGCTAACGACGTTCTTCTTTGCTAAATACTGGAGAAGAGCCGAGGTTTTAACTGACATCGAATTCATTGAAATGAGATATAGTGGCAAGCCTGCCAGCTTCCTGAGAGGGTTCAGGGCTTTATACTTTGGTGTTTTCATGAATGTGCTCATCATAGGCTGGGTAAATGTAGCCTTGATGTCTCTGCTTCAGGTATTTTTTGATATCCCTGAAAACCAACTACTTTGGTATGTTGCCGGGGCTATGGTCATCGTTGTCATTTACTCTGCCATGTCAGGCCTGCTTGGTGTAGCCTTTACAGATGTTATACAGTTTGTCATTGCCATGACGGGCAGCATCATCCTTGCATTCCTGGTTTTAAACTCTGATAGAATTGGTGGCATAGATGGTTTAAAGGCTAATTTACCTTCAGGCACATTAGATTTCTTTCCCCACGTAGGCCGCGAAGGAAGCGGAAGCATGCTGGCTCTTGGCTTAGGAAGCTTCCTGGCCTTTATCGGTTTTCAATGGTGGGCCAGCTGGTATCCCGGTGCTGAACCCGGTGGTGGTGGTTATATCGCTCAACGCATGATGAGTACAAAAACTGAGAAAGATGCAGTATACTCCACGCTCTTTTTCCAGATTGCACATTATTGCATTCGCCCCTGGCCATGGATCATCGTAGCGCTTTGTGCCATGTTGCTCTACCCCGAGCTTAATGCTGCGGACAGCAAACTGGGCTATGTGATGGCTATGAAAGAATTTTTACCTACAGGTCTTAAAGGCCTTCTTCTGGTGGCTTTTTTTGCTGCATACATGAGTACAATATCAACCCAATTGAACTGGGGCACCAGCTATCTGATCAACGATTTCTATAAAAGGTTTATCAACCCTGAAGCACAGCAGAAGCAATTTGTTCAAGCCTCACGTCTTGGTACGCTTTTATTAATGCTTGTTGCCTTGTTCGTTACCTCACTTATCGGCACCATCTCCGGTGTCTGGGCATTCATCATTGAATGTGGTGCTGGCTTAGGCTTGGTTATGATACTTCGCTGGTACTGGTGGCGCATCAACGCTTGGAGCGAAATTGTAGCTACCATTGCTCCCTTTATGGCCTATGGGCTGGCTAAGTTTGTTTTTGTACAATTTGATGAGGCATGGGGCAAAGGCATTGGTGAAGATCCTAGAAGTTTTTTCTTTACCATCGCTTTTACTACAATTGCATGGATCGTTGCCACCTATTTAACAAAACCCACTGATGAAGCTCAACTCAAAAAGTTCTTCGATAAAATTCGACCAGACGGTAACTGGGCTCCTTTCCGCAAATCAGTTCATGGCGACCGTTTAATAAAACTTGGCATCTGTTGGCTGAGTGCTATTGTTATGGCTTATAGTGCACTATTTCTTACTGGAAGTTTCATTTTCAAGGCCTGGAATGAGGGCCTGATGTACACGGCTATATTTGTGATATCTCTTTTGGTGCTGAAATATACGGCCAGCAAAATACATATCTTTTCTGACCAGGAGAGTTAGTTTACAGACAAAATACAAAAGGCCAGTTTTCACAAACTGGCCTTTACCTTGACTTCAAATCTTTCCGCTCTAGTTTACGGATAGATCAAATCAAACCTGTCAAGTTTCATTACCTTATCCCAGGCTGCAACAAAGTCATTGACAAATTTTGCTTCTGCATCATCACTACCATATACTTCTGCCAAAGCTCTTAGCTCAGAATTAGAACCAAAAATCAAATCTGCACGAGTTGCTGTATACTTCAACTCTCCAGTTTTTCTATCTTTACCTTCAAACTTCTCTTTAGTGTCATCTGTAGCACTCCACTCTGTACCCATATCCAGTAGGTTAACAAAGAAATCATTAGTAAGAGCATCTTTATTTGCAGTAAAGACACCATCATTAGAACCATCATAATTAGCTCCAAGTGAACGCATTCCACCAACCAATACGGTCATTTCAGGTGCTGTTAGGGTTAGTAACTGAGCTTTATCAATCAATAATTCCTCTGTAGAAATAGTATATCTTGTTTTCAGGTAATTACGGAAACCATCAGCCATTGGCTCCAGCAGATTTATTGACTCAATATCAGTTTGCTCTTGTGTAGCATCCATGCGACCAGGAGTAAAAGGTACCTTAACGGTATAACCTGCATTTGCAGCTGCTTTTTCTACACCGGCAGCACCTGCCAATACAATGAGGTCTGCCATAGAAACTTTCTTGTTTCCAGACTTCGCATTAAACTCTTTTTGAATATTCTCTAAAACGCCAAGCACTTTAGCCAGTTGTTTAGGGTTATTTGCTTCCCAGTCCTTTTGAGGAGCTAACCTTATTCTTGCGCCGTTGGCACCACCTCTTCTATCTGACCCACGATAAGTAGAAGCAGAAGCCCACGCGATTGTAACCATTTCACTAATTGATAATCCAGAGTTTAATATTGTTGACTTCAGACTCTCAATGTCCTTTTTATTGATCAGCTCATGATCAACGGCAGGTATAGGATCTTGCCAGATCAAATCTTCAGTCGGAGCTTCAGGCCCTAAATAGGTTGTTTTTGGTCCCATATCCCTGTGTGTAAGTTTAAACCATGCTCGTGCAAAAGCATCATCGAACAATTCAGGGTTTTCATAAAATTTTCTAGAAATCTTCTCGAAACCCGGATCCATTCTTAATGACAAATCGGTAGTAAACATGGTTGGTTTATGGGTTTTCTCTGAATCATAAGCATCCGGTACCATCATCTTTGGCTCACCTTTAGCCACCCACTGATGACCTCCGGCAGGGCTTTTGGTCAGTTCCCATTCGTTTTCAAACAAACTGAAGAAGAACATATGACTCCATTGGGTAGGTGTTGCTGTCCAGGTTACTTCCAAGCCTGAGGTAATGGCGTCTGCCCCTTTACCTGACTTGTATTTGCTCTTCCACCCAAAGCCTTGTTCTTCAATATCAGCAGCTTCAGGCTCCGGTCCAACATTAGTAGCAGGACCTGCTCCATGAGCTTTACCCAATGTATGACCTCCGGCAATCAATGCGACAGTTTCTTCATCATTCATCCCCATTCTTCCAAAGGTTGCGCGGATATCCTCAGCTGCAAGTAACGGATCGGGATTTCCATTAGGGCCTTCAGGGTTTACATAGATCAGTCCCATTTGTACTGCCGCCAGCGGGTTTTCCAACTCTCTTTCTTTGGAATATCGCTCACTATCCGCAAGCCATTTTCCTTCAGCACCCCAATACACATCTATTTCCGGCTCCCATACATCCTCTCTACCTCCTGAAAAACCAAAGGTCTTAAATCCCATGTCTTCCAGGGCTACGTTACCCGTCAGTACTATAAGGTCCGCCCAGGAGATTTTGTTGCCATACTTCTGCTTAACAGGCCAAATCAATCGTCTGGCTTTATCCAAGTTGGCATTATCAGGCCAGCTATTGAGTGGAGCAAAGCGCTGTTGCCCTGAACGCGATCCTCCGCGTCCATCAGCTGTACGGTAAGTACCGGCACTATGCCATGCCATTCTGATGAATAGCCCTCCATAGTGACCAAAGTCAGCCGGCCACCAATCTTGTGAATCAGTCAATACTTTTCTTATATCACTTTTTAGTGAATCATAATTCAGGCTATTGAATTCTTCAATGTAGTTAAAGTCTTCCTGCATCGGGTTTGACAAGGAAGAATTCTGGCGAAGAATACTCAGGTTGAGCCGATTCGGCCACCAGTCGCTATTGCTGTTAGCTTTCATGTTTGACCTGCTTTTTTTTGTGGCTCCCGATTTTCCATCGACCTCAGCAACTTCCTCCACTTCTTGTGTAGCTTTTTCCTGGCATGCAGTAAAAAGCGTACCAAAGGCCAACAACACATAAAATGTAATTGTCTTTTTCATATTCTTTAAAGGTTGAAATAAGTGTATTAAAATTTATACAAGTGTAGTTACTTGCTTTCTATCTTATAAGCGAAAAAGATCGATTTTATTGATCCTGATATCGATAATTTCAATCATGATCAATGTTCCTGCTCACTACCTTAGTTCACAGCTTATATCAAATCCTATTACTCTTTAAACTCTTCGGAAAGCTTTATGTTTAAGGGCTGAAACATATTTAAAATAAAAACCTGTAAATGAGATACTTACTTTTACATAATACTTATCTCAGGAGTGGTATTTAGTGACAAGGAATTTAAAACAAAAATCCACCACCAAACGCTTGAGGTTTTTAATGGATAATAATTCAAAAAAAGTACTGACATGCAAAGTTAACGACAATACAACTTCAAGAACTGTCAAAACTACTATTATAGCTCCCTCTGGGCACAGAAAGTATATATGGAAGTATTCCTTATTATGGTTAAAATGTGAATACTCCCTTGGATAATGTTAAATAAAGCAAGAGGAAACCCTTACTTATTGTTGCTTAAGTATTTTCTTAAGCTCACGTTTTTTCAAATCCAGAAGCCCTGCATCCGGCAGGCGTGCTGTTAGTTCCCTCCAGTTCTCATCCTCCCTGAATATTCGCTTAAATATAGATAATGCTTCTTCTAGTTTATCATTGTTGGCAAGGGCTACTGCCTTCCAGTACTGCATTTCGAGGTTTTCAGGAAACATGGATTCAGCCTTACCATATTCCTGCAAAGCCAGAGACATATCGCCTACCTCTACAGCCAGATCCCCTTTATTCATATGCTCATATGCCCTGTAGATCTTGAGCAGTCTTTTCAATTCAACCAGCGGTTCAGCGCTATCATCCACTCTCAGATCAATCATGGGATCATCCCAAGAATTTTCCTCTGGTTTACCTTTTACTACTATCAGTGCAGCTGACTGTCGTCCACGGATGTCCCCGCCTGCCTCCTCTCCCGCTTCAAGGGCTATCAATACACGTTCGGCCAGAGGTAGTTTTCTACTCTTTTCAAATGCTGCAGCCATAGCTGGCCATACATCTTTGTTCAACATCATATTGGCCTGTACAGAGTAGTTATCTCCCTGCTGATGTCCGGCATACTTAATACAATTATCTCCGGTATGTGTTGCTACGTTACCATTGGCATCCATGATAGCAACCTGCCGCACTTCACGCCCCTCATCAGATTTTAGTAAAATTTTAAGTACCTGCTCCGCGGTCTTTCCTTTCTTCAATAGTTCGAGGCCTCTTGGTCCAAAAGATTTATTTGTAAAGGACTGCGTGGCTATAACGCCTATGCCAGCTTCCCCCCAACTTACCGCTGTACCTACTGAGAACCAGTGGCTTTGAACTCCAACAGCCATTTCACCTGTATCAGGATCACGGGCTACAATAGAATAGGTATGAGCAAAAGGCTCCTTTTGCAAGTACAGTTGAGATGCTACAGGTCGGACCATAAACAACAACACCAATGAGGTTATAAGCTTTAACATGATATCAATTTTGATGTTTAATATACTTAAAAGTTATCTAATAGTCTGCCAAATATTAAATATCAAAACCTTTCACCTTCCCTCAAAAGAGTAATTTATGGGTCTTAACTACATTTTAAATATACTTTTCATACCTACTTTAACTGAGATTTCTTTACTTCGCAAAGTATGCACATCCAAAAAAACGTATCCCTTAAACCCTTGAATACTTTCGGACTAGAAGCCAAAGCAGAGGTATTTGTTGAAGTAGAGTCAGTCGAAACACTACAGGAAGTACTGCAGTTGGAAATTGCCCACAACAACAAATTGTTTATTCTTGGCGGTGGCAGTAATGTACTGTTATCCAAAAACTTTGATGGCCTTGTTATTAAAAATAGCATCAAAGGCAAGGAGGTAATTCAGGAGACAGATGACTTTGTACTGGTAAAGGTTGGTGCCGGGGAAAACTGGCATAACTTTGTGCTATATGCATTGAGTAACAACTGGGGTGGAGTTGAAAACCTTTCTCTTATTCCGGGAACTGTGGGAGCAGCTCCGATGCAAAATATCGGGGCTTATGGTGTTGAGATCAAAGAAGTTTTTGAACATCTGCAGGCTGTAAATATCAATAGCGGGAAGATTGAAAAATTTAATAAAGAAGCCTGCCGTTTCGGATACAGGGAAAGCATCTTTAAGAATATTGTAAAAGGCCAATATATTATAACGCATGTAACGCTAAAACTGACAAAGAAAGATCATCAGTTAAATACTTCTTATGGTGCTATATCTGAAACGCTGGAAGAAATGGAGGTGCAATATCCTACTATTCAAAATATTAGTGATGCTGTAATCAAAATCAGACAAAGTAAACTTCCCGACCCTACTCAAATTGGCAATGCAGGTAGCTTTTTCAAAAACCCCAGCATAGACCAAGTCCAGTATGAAGAATTAAAAACTGCATACCCGGGAATACCCGGATATGCCTTACCCGACAATAAAGTTAAGGTACCTGCAGGCTGGTTAATTGAGCAATGTGGCTGGAAAGGTGTAACACGGGGAGCAATCGGTGTGCATAAGAAACAGGCTCTGGTACTGGTTAATTATGGAGGTGGTAAAGGAGATGACCTGAGGAGTCTGGCTGAAGAAATTAGAGACTCCGTTATTAAAAAATTTGGCATTAAACTCCATGCCGAGGTTAACATTATATAACCCACATTTTTATCAGTTCTGATTAGGTCAGAGCGGTGGCATGCGAAATATTGCCATGGTATCGCTCCACTTCAACACCAAACTTCTGAAGGAAATCCACTCCCTCATCACTGGCAATTCCTTTATATTCCGCATATGAGTTGAGGTAGATAACCTTGCTCACCCCCATGGTAAATATGATACGGGCGCATGCCAAACAAGGAGCAAGTGTAACATAAAGTGTAGCTCCCTTAACTTCTGTCTTATTTTTAACGGCATAAAGCAATGCATTTTGCTCCGCATGTATAGCCAGTGAACAGCCTCCCTTTGAATCTCTGGGACAACCCTGATGGGGCCATTGTTCATCGCAATTGTGAGTACCTGCCGGAGGCCCATTATAACCAATCGATATGATACGGGTATCCTTAGCTAAAACGGCCCCTACATGTCGTTTTATACAATGAGATCTCTTGGCCAGATTAACAGCCAGTTCCATAAAAATATCATCAAATTCCGGGCGTTCCATCTAAGATTGTCGTTTACTTATGCGGTACAATATTTGTTAAGAAGTTGCGTATATTAGACGCAGATTAAAATCAACACAAAGTTATGAATTCCAAATTCCGATACCTTACTTTTTCATTTATCTTATTTTTAGCTATTCGGTTAAATGTTTTTGCTCAAGAGGCCATAACACCCCGCCCCAGCCCCGCTGCAATCATTACAATGAAGTATGATGAGACATACGTTAAACTGACCTATTGCCAACCTCATAAAAGAGGAAGAGCCATTTTTGGGGGATTGGTTCCTTACGGACATGTATGGAGAACCGGTGCCAATGAAGCGACTGAGATAACACTTACCGGTGATATCCTTATAAATGGAGATACACTGAATGCGGGCACCTATTCGATTTTCTCTATCCCTCAGCAAAATCAATGGACTATCATCGTCAATGAAGAACTAGGCCAGTGGGGCTCTTATAATTATAACAAGGATGCTGATGTTATCAGATTTGACGTGCCAACTCAAAAAATACAAGGCACGGTATGGGAGCCATTCACTATTACCTTTGAACAAAAAAATGATACTGCTAACCTTCTGATGATGTGGGACCAGACTAAAGTGACTATTCCAATCCAGTTTTTAAAACCCTAATGCATAGTGTATAAAACTGGTATTCAAAACGAAGAGAAGGGCCACTAACCCAAAACTAAGGGCCGATCTTTTAATTAAAAAAGACGGCCCTTTATGCTAATTATTCAATAACTATCTTAATTGTTTTCTGGTAAGTATTGGAGCTGATATTTAACATATACACACCTCTTTCCATCCCTACAGTACTTATGTCCGGTACCTGCTCCTCAAAGGAGCCTTGAGCTACAACCAATCCATTGATGGCTTGTATTTTCCAAACTTTACTGTTCAAGTTCTCACCAAGAACTTTGAACGAGCACCCGGAACTAACAGGATTAGGGGACACTGTTAAATAATTTCCCTGACTGTGATAACCTACTGTTACCATGCCTTTATATTCAATTGTACCATCCAAATCGGTCTGCTTAAGCCTAAAATATGTAGTACTATTTAAAGGCCTCACATCCTCCCAGTAATATTTCTTGGGAAAATCCGTGGTCCCTGATCCGGAAACTCGACCGGCATATTCGAAAAGTTCACCATCATAGGACTTTTCTATTGTAAAGTAATCGTTATTAACTTCTGAAGCAGTCATCCAACTCAATACTACATGATCATCCACCACGTCATAATCAAATGTGACCAAGGTAACTGGCAAGACACACCCATTACCACAGCAACCATTAGAACATGGAGCTCCTATACCTCCAAAATCATCCGTAATAGTACCTCCGACAATGAGTGAACCATCAGGTATATCTATAGTGGCAGCCTGATCATTGGTCAGATCATTGGTTATGGCGAGTGTTCCTCCCCCATCAATGTTAATATCACTTCCGTAATCATTATTTAAACTACCCCCAACACTTAAATTTGAACCATCAATGTTTACATATCCTGTAGTCACTTCACCCCCAGTGCTATACCCGTTATTAAAATCACCTCCAATAGTGAACGTAGAGTTATTTTGCACATCTAACTGGGCATGAAAGTCATTGTTAAGATCTCCGGATACCGCAACCGTGCTGTTATCAACCAAAAGGTGTGATTGATCTTCTGTTACAAGATTGCCATTGGATAAATTTAGCACTCCTCCATTTTGAATGATGGTCTCAGCCTGAAAATCATTAATAAAGTTACCTGAAGAAATGTCAAGTGACGAATTATCAATGTTGAAGCTTGTTCCGTTATCATTTTCAAAGTTTCCACCGGTCACTGTAAATGAAGTTCCATTTAGCAGGCTTAATGTAGATGTATAGTTATTAATACTTGTGCTGGTACCTCCGTTATTTCCCACCGTTACTGCAACATTGGAAAAAGTGAAAGAAGTTGAGGTCCTCACATCATTATAAAATCTCCCTGCAACATCGAGTGCACCTCCTCCTGACACACTAAGGGTACCTGCCATATATCCTGTTTGCAAATCTCCCAGCACTGTAACTGTCACTCCCGGACTAATTACTAAAGAAGCGGAATTTAGCAATGATAAGTTTCCTGTAATAGTGATATCAGCACTAATGGTACACGCACTTGATACGGTTAGGTCGCCAGATGAATAACCTCCTGTACATTGGCTATAACCTTTAGTGCTTATTAATGTGCATACCAATATAGATATAGCTACAAGTCTAGAGCGGCATAAATTTTCCATGTTTTTCAAGGTAAGTTGGTTGGTAAATATTGATAATGTATAGTTATGACGTCTGTAGAAGAAGGCAATATATGCAATTAGCAGAATACAAAAAAATCCTACGTTAATTTAAAGCTTATCGTTTTTATCCAACTGACTAAGCCTGCCATCAAGGTGCTTGACAAATTCCAATTCATTCTTAATCCCAGTTTTCTCCTGACTCCAGGCCCCCAGAAAATAGTACGTAACAGGCTCTTCTGTAGAATTAAAGACAACCAGGTGGTCATGATCACCCTCCTTTACTTCCTGTGTTTCCGATTTCTTATAAAAAATGGCCATACCCAGCTGATCCTGTTCATTAACCAGAGTTTGAGCACCGTAGGTAGCAATATAGCCCCACTCCTGTCCTTCTTTTTTCATCAGCGGAATACTATCAAACTTCACAATACCTGTACATATTCCTGAAATAGCTTTGGATGCATCAAGAGACACCTTGGTGTACCGACCTTGCGGGTAAATAGTCAGTTGCGTAGCAAGATCAACTGTATCACTACCTGACTGCCAGCCTGCATAACTGATATCAATCGATGAAGTGCTGTCTGCATTATTTATTTTTGCCATTGTTTTTAAAACTTTCTGAAAATGAACAACAGAATCTCCCAAAAGTCTTCCGTAGGAACCAATCCCTAAAGACTTCCCAACCTTAAGGATATCCTGCCCCCACTCGGAATTTTCATGATAAGAATCAAAACCATCCAGACCTACATGGTTTAATACTACAGTATCTACCTTTTTTCCAAAGATGTCAATAGCATTTCTCCAGTCAAGGTATAACCTGTAACCTACCTGGCTATTTTCCCAACCCGGGCCTTCATACCTGAGGTAATAGGCATGATCTTGTAATCCTCCTGGCCATTCAAATTCTGTTATATTTTTAAAATGTCCGCCCTCATAGCGGCCGTCATTCCAATTTCCTCCTTCCTTTACAGAGAGTTCCGCATACGTCCTGGAAACCAGTATTTTCTGCACCTCAGTTTCATTTTCAGAAACATCCACATTACTTTTGGCTTTATCCGATTTACAGGATAAGAAACAGCATGCTGCTGTTGCAGCGATCAGAAGTTTATTCATCGTCATTGTATTAATATTTAACACTATTTATTGTAGTATTTTTAAACTGAACAGGGTCTGCATTTTCTACATAAACAGGTTCTTCAACCTTTTTGATATGCACATTGGTCAGCGTAATATCTTTCACCGGGCTTTCTTCCCTTCCGTTAATTAAAACACCGTATTTACCTCCATATTCTACCTCAATGTCTTCCAGATGAACGCTTTTGACAGTGGGCATAAATTCGCCCTCTTGATTAGCATATGTACCGTAATGCGTATTAATCTTTAATACAGCTTCTTTCACCTGCCCAACCCGGATGTTTTTGAAGTATACATTTTCGACAAAGCCCCCCCTCAAAGTATTGGTTTTAATCCTGAATGCCCGGTCAAGGTTGGGGCTGTTCATATCACAATTTCTAACATAAACTTTTCTTATTCCGGCAGACATCTCACTGCCCATAACCACGCCTCCATGTCCATCTTTCATTTTGCAGTTTTCTATCACAATATTTTCACTTGGTATTCCCACTCTTCTGCCATCCCAGTTTCTTCCTGACTTTATAGCTATGCAGTCATCTCCGGTATCAAAGGTGCAATTGATGATGTGTACATTCCTGGAATATTCAGGATCACAACCATCGTTATTTGGCCCGTGGCTAACTATAGTAACTCCATCAATGGTAATATCATTGGATTTAACAGGGTGCAATACCCAGAAAGGTGCATTGGTAAATGTCACTCCCCGCACCAGTATATTTTCACATTCAAAAGGCTCAAAAAATGACGGCCTCAGTTGATAGCCCTCGCCAAAAATCCTTTCAACCACCGGCACATTATCATCACTCATTTTCCATAACCTGGGCAGGTTATGTTCATCCTGTTGTCTGGCTGCTCCTTCTTTATAGCCATACACATCCTTACCACTCCATGACCACCAGTTAGTGTTGTCAGCCTGACCATCAAAGGTTCCCTGGCCGGTAATGGCTATATTCTTTTGCTGGTACGCATAGATAAGCGGAGAATAATTCATGAGTTCCTGCCCCTCATATGAGGTATGCACCACAGGTAAATAGTCACTTTTATCCCTGCTAAAAAGAATTGCAGCTCCTTTATCCAAGTGTAGGTTGACATTACTTTTCAGGTGAATCGGACCCGTTAGGAATTTTCCTTCAGGTACCAGCACTTTTCCTCCACCCATTTTGTGACAGTTCTCAATGGCTTTAGTGAATGCTTCGGAGTTATCATTTGTTCCATCTCCAACCGCTCCGTAGTCCATAATATTAAATGTGGTGTCTTTAAACTGAGGTATTTGGATCTTACTAATAATTTCATCAGCTACGGCAAATGGATTTGTTTCAGGCCGGTTATCGCTTTCCTGTCTGCTGCCACACCTGTCCATAAGTCCCCCACAAAAAACCAAAAATATAAGCTGTAAATAATACTTTTTTCCATCACTCCTTAGACCTATCTGCATACTCTATCAGGTGTTTATAATTTTATCATGATTATTTCTTCTAAACTAAATGAAGCTGTCTCAGAAGCTCCTTCGCTATCCTGGTCGGTGACCATAACAATGGTTAACGCAAGCCCCTGAGACATGCCTCTATCATCCTCAAAACAATGTTTACTGCACGATCAATCGCATTTTTCTCAAACTACGTTCCTCATTTTGTATACTTAATATATACACTCCATTTTTCAATTTATCGTTTTCATAAGTAACAGTGTTCATTCCTTTGGTGTAGCGTGCATCTCCAAACTGCCCTACCATTCTTCCTCTCATATCATAAAGTTTGAATGAAAGGTTTTGATCCCTCTCAATGCCAAATGATATGGACACTGACTTGCTAAATGGATTTGGATAAGCCTCAAATCTCGTCAGAGCTTCCACCTCAGGTACAGGCTCATCACCTGTCAAGCGTGCAGCAGCAGTTGAAGAAAGTACAGAGATCTTCCCTACCCCTACATTGGCCGGAACATTAGCAGCTACTGTATTGACATCATCTACCGAATACTGGTATGGCAATGTTGATGAGTTCCACCAGTTACAACCTGTCTGAGAGATATCTACATCACCCGTTGAGCCCGTAAACAAATTGTTACTCTCACAGATATATCCGTTGGGCATTCCATCCACAGGAAATTTATCCGTGCTCATTGGCAGCTTAACATTATTGTAGTGGCAACCTTCAACTAATGCATGTGCACCTATTCGGGCGGCTATGCCATAATCACCAATACCATCAAAATAATTATTGAACATATGAATAGCACCATACCTTATACTAGGGTTACGACCATCGGTATCTTTGAAATAATTATGATGATAAGTAATCCTCATCTGGCTATCCGTAGCCTGCTGACCTGTATTATTGGTATGCCCGATCAGGGAACATTTCATATGGTCATGCAAATAGCACCATGACACAGTCACATACCTTGAACCTTTTTTGATATCCAAAAGACCGTCATAAGTATCCACGCCAATGCCACTACCAATTTTGCTATGGAATTCACAGTGATCAACCCAAACGTGACTGCAGCCATCAATGGTAAGCGCATCGTTAGGGTAAAGCACTTCCCTGATCTTAATATTACGAACGATTACATTGTTGTAATCCCTGATATTGAGCCCAACATTCTGTAGCTCTGCGGTGCTACCCAATCCAAGAATGGAAATATTTGCTCCTCTTTTGATGGTGACTAAAGTACTAGATGATGAGGTAATCCTACCGTTAATATAAACGATCTCAGCATTGTAGTTATCCTCACGAGATGCCGCCCACGCTTCCAATTCAGCCAGATTACTGATAGTTATAACATTACCTCCTTCTCCACCTGTAGTGGTGGACATACCATCGCCAGGTACGGTTGCAAAACCCATCATTTCGTTATTAATTCCTGAACCTGAACTTACAGGTCTTGCTCCCGATGCATTTGAATTTACAAAATCACCGTTTTCATCTCTACCCTTAATCCAATAGTAATATTGCGTACCATTGTTGACAGTTTCATCTGTGTAATTATTAATCCCCGAACCTACAATGGCTATTCGGCTGCGACCAGATGGATCACTGTCCGTATCACGGTAAACCTGCTGAGCATATCCACTACCCAATCCATTGGAACTCCAGTTCAGTGAAACCTGTCCATCTCCAGCCAAAGTTGTAAGATTAACTGACGCTGAAGAGCCCGTGCATGATGCAGCTGAAACAGAAGAACCTGTTACTTGCAGGTAATCAATATTGCCTAAAGCACTACCCGTAGTTGATATTATGCTGATGTCACTGGTTCCACTTGACAGATTTATATTGGCCGAAACAGTTGCCCAAGTTGCCCAAGCTCCTGTAGGTGGCATACTTAAACCGGAAACGACTATATTGCCATTAACCAGGATGTTGGCAGGTCTATCAGAACCAGAACCATTTGCATACCGGATCTCTAAGGTTGCCTGCCCGGAAGAAGCATTTACTTTATAGTGAACACCATTACCTAAAATATTTTCCGTATCAGCAAACCCTGTCCCCGTATATCCACTATGCACATTGTCTACCATACCATCGACATTGCAGAAACCTATTTCACTTTCCTGAAGGATTATAGTATTATTACTCTGCGGAGGGTTATTTGCGCCTCCTCCTATCTCTATCCAATCGATATCAGCACTCTCACCGTCCGCATTAGTAATCAATGTTATGGTGTTACCTCCACTCTGTAAACCAGCCGTGAAAGTAGCCGTAGAAAACCCACTACTTGCGGTTTCAGGTAAGGACACTGTCTGACGACTACCATTTACATCCATATCCACCGATGTATTCATGGATGCTTTTCTGGTATACCTTAAGGTAATAGCATACTGCGAAGATGATGAGGCTGTATAATTCCACACAATACGCTTATCAGGGGAATTGCTCAAGTTAATGGCCTGCCCATTATCAGCACTACTGTAAGATTTTATTGATCCTTCATACGACACCAAACGCGAATCAGTGTCTTCTATACGATCGCCTCCACCTGATGGAGGGGGGGCACTTTCTGTAAATACTGCAGTAACAGATTTATTCGAGTTCATAAGAATGGACACAGTTGTGTTGCTTCCACCAACATCACCTGTCCAGTTACTGAACGACCAGCCCTGAGCCGGTGTGGCAGTAATAGTAGCAACAGTGCCTTCATCGTAAGTCCCCGCCCCTGAAACGGTACCGGAACCAGATACACTGGTGGTTAAAGTATAGGTATTTCCTGATGGTGGAGTCGTTCCTCCATATTCTATTGCTCCCAAATCCGGAGCAGAACCGTTGGAACTAACGCCTGATACACTGCAGCCCTTATCAATAAGAGCACTTGAAGAAGTCAGGTTCAAAAAACCATTTGAAGTAGGGTTTGAGTTTGATGCGGGGGTTAACGTCTGAAAATCAGATGGACTCGTCGAAAGCGTCCAGTTGGTATCCGTATCATCCAGTGCGTTGCAGGTAAGGGGCGAATCCCCCACAATTCTGTCCGTATGTCCTCCATTTAGCGTAATACAGTTTCTAAATGTATGTGAAGCATTGTCCCTGGTATGGTAATTATAACCATCATTGTCATATGATGTCAGGTTGTAAAATTTAATATTTCCTAAGTTACCATTGTCGGTAAACCCATGTTTACCATTACTATAAGCTATACACCTGCGCAACTCGTGATCTATATTGTGAGCTGAAGACCCCAGCTTGAAACCATTCTTATCTCCACCTCCTGAAGTAGTACCATCCGTAAGTGTTCCATTGTTATGAGCGATACAATTTTCAAACAATATCTTACCAATAGGCCCTGTATCAGATTTGGTATACAAATCCCATCCGTCGTCAATATTATGGTGAGATACACAATCACGAAATATATTTCCGGTTCCGCAAGTAAGTTTTGCAGCAAAACCATCAGCATTCTCGTTGCCAGGGTCTTTGTTATCATATGCTTCACAGCCAACGATCAGGTTGTTGGAAGGCCATTGACTGATGCTAGTGGCACTTGTATTGAAGCGGCTAAGCTGAAGCCCTGTATCATTATTCCTTCTGAATATGCAGTTTTCAATGATGTTGTTATTTCCAGATAATAACATCCCATTGTCCCCTGCCCTTTCTATGGTTACGCCTTTCCAATGCCAATAATCTCCATCCATGACAATTCCACGATTAGATGAACTAACTACATTGTTAAACTGTAGAACAGGGTTCTCACCAGAATAGGCAAATACTCTTATTCTTGCGCTGGAGTTTCCGTTTTTGGTAATCACTAAAGGAGTTGAGGATATGACATGCACACCTCCTCGCAAGTATATGTAATCTCCTGCAGAGACTACATCAACGGCCCTTTGAAGGGTTCTGAATGGACTCGAAGCTGATGTTCCAGAATTAGAATCGCTTCCATTGGTGGCCACATAATAATCGGTCCCCATGACACTGGTCCATGAGAGCGCGAATAAGAGTGCTACAATTAATGTTGTTTTTTTCATAGGATATAGGTTTAGGTGAAATGTTTATTTATTGTCACATAGACATTTGGTTTGTTTTAAAGAATTCCGTGTAATTTCCCGGCACGGTGCCTCCGGTTTTAAGATGCTTTCAATGAAAAGTTCAAATTGCACGCATAATCACCGGATACATCTACAAGCCTGCTATAGGATTTTAATGATGTATTCGGATTAACTTGACTTCTATTAAGGAGTACTCAATAATTAGTTCCTATACCATTGATCCATGAGCATGGTGGTAAAGGTGCTTGTGATTGGTGTCCGTTTTTTCATAACATATGGGGTTTTGGTGAATTGATAATTCTACAGCCGTACAGGCAGCTTACATAGTTTTTGGAGGCAAATACCACGGATCTTCTGATTCCGAACCTCCGGTTCCTAGTATATTTTCAATGGTATATTTTGCTACCTCCAACGAATCTAGTTGGTGGGACCAGCCCACCCTGCTCTCTGGTTTAAAACCTGGGCCAGTACATTTATACTCTGCATAAAATGCATGATTGTCCTCTTCTCCTGACCACATACTCCATCCCTCCTCAACCACATGATCTCCGATTACCGTCTCTACAAAAACAGTCTTGGCATACTTCCTCCAGGGCCTGCCCAAATAAACTTTGCTTACATGCTCATCTGCGGTAAGGGTGCAGTGTGCAAAAGCATACCCAAAGGGCTCATGCTGAGGTGTAGAAGCTGCAGTGATATAAGAGTCTGCTTTACTATGGATGGTGCAATTGGAGAATAATGCAGTAGCATTACCAAAAATAAAATCCGTTGTGCCCTCAATGTAACATTTATGGTAGTACTGCCTGAAACCTTCTCCCGAAGTATACAGCGTATCCTGATTCCCTTCAATGTTACAATTCTCAATCATCACTTTATTGGCGCTAACAGAAAGTGCTATAGCTTGCCCTACATCACCTGCTGTATTTCTAATGGTGAGATTGGATGCATAAAAGCTGCATCCTTCTACCGATAATGTTGCCGTATGAAAGGTACTGTTCCTTCCTAAGTCAATTTTTTTAAAGTGGTCATCATAGGTAATGATTGTTTTCTCCTTGTCTTCACCAATTAGTGATATATTTGGGTTCCAGGCGTATACCTTTACTTTTTCTCTATAGACACCATTTTTTACTTTGATAATTACCCTTTGGTATGGGAATGCTTTCGAACTGTTTATAGCTTCCTGGATACTGGTGTAATCACCACTACCATCCCGAGCCACCACTTTGTAGTAATCTGATACGGCTACTTCATGGCACTCACCGCCTGACATCATTTCTGATCTGGAGGCTGCCGACAAGCAACAAAGACTCGATATCAAAAATATTCTTACTTCATTCATCTGGCATTCATTTGAGTGTTGATCCGGACAAATGGATCAATAAGTTTGAGCCACCTGCCCGGAAACCTTATCAACAATTATGAGGCGTTTTATTGATAGGCTGGATTCTGTGGAAAATCTCTGTTTTGATTTAGATCAAGTGCCTCCTGCGGTATTGGCCTAAGGATCTTCATCTCTCCGTTGGCTCCAACAAAATTACTTTCCTCTATCAGGTAATGATGTGCTGACGCTCTTTCTACCAGTTTTCCTGTACGCTTAAGGTCAAACCACCGATGATACTCTCCTAGCAACTCACGCCCTCTTTCATCCAGGATGTAATCGATATCAAATTCAGCCAGTGTAGCCTCTGCAACCCCTGCTCTATTTCTCACTTCATTTAACCTCAACAAGCCTGTAGCAGGATCTCCACTTTGCAGATAGGCTTCGGCAGCGATCAAATAAGTATCTGCCAATCTCGACAAAATAATATCTCTTGAACTCACCCTTCCTTCACCAAACAAAGCATTGGGGTCATCAAATTTGCGCACAGGAATTGTTTCATAATCAAAGTTTCTGCTTACAGAAGGTACATATATGCCATAAGGATGGAAGGTTGCTTCAGGGTGTGCAGCCTCATACGCCGCCTGATCTTCCAGAGTGCTGGCCCACTTTGGTCCATAGTATTCAGTGACTGTAAGAGAACCATGATCTTCTACATCATAAAAGTCATAGTATCTCTCATAAACTGTAGTCATAAATGTACCTTCCCATCGCTCATCTCCCTCATCAAATAAGCTTATGGCAAATTGCGTCGGACACAAAGTATAGGTCCTGTAAGGTGCATCTCCAGCAGACTCTGAACCTCCCTGATAAGAACTAAAATAACCGGCCTGCATATTGCCTAGGTTGTAAGGGTCAGCACTAATGGACGCCTGATCAAACTGAACTGAAAATATAACCTCACTATTCATCTCATTACCGGGTACCCATAACTCTAAAAATGGAATGGTAAGCCCCTGACCTGCTATAGCGTTATCAGCATAAGTGGCTGCTGCAGAAAAGTCATTAGAAGCTCCAAAAGGCTCATAACCTCTTGTAAGATGTACTTTTGCCAACAAATGCTCTACTGCACGCTTAGTCACTCTTCCATCATATGTACCTGCTCCAACCCCTTTTAAGGCTTCTTCCAATTCGGAAATAATAAAGTCATAAACCTCCTCGGCACTACTACGATCAAAAGCTAGTTTAGGGTTAGAAATATATTCCGTAACAAGGCTTACCCCTCCATAAGTTTGTACCAGCAAAAAGTAAGCATTGGCGCGGAGATACCTGATCTCAGCTAAACGCTGATCTAGTGTACTCGTCTTCTCCGTCAACTCTCCATAATGTAAGGCCATATTGGCTACCTGTATAGCCTCATAACACGAGTTATATAGTTCTGCTATCCCTTCAGAAGAGGCTGTTAGCTGTGTATACTGGCTCAGGCCTGGAGGTTCTGCGTTTCTGCCTTCAGCATAAAGATCTGTACCGGAACAAAAAATATAGGCTTCTCCCCCATAGATCTCTCTTAACTGAGAATAGTTGGCATTGACAAGCGACTCAAAGCCCTCAGCAGTTATATAAAAATCCTCAGCAGTTACGCTTGACTTATTTTCCTCCTCAAGAAAATCACTACAGGAAGTTAAAATCATAGTGAGGAGTCCAAGTATAGATATAATATTTTTCATCTCTTTCATTTTAAAATTTTACACTAACTCCAAACTGATAAGTAACAGAGCTTACCCGTCCGATATTAAAATCAGCCGCAGCCCATTCAGGATCATATCCATCATAATCAGTGAATACAAAAGGGTTTAACACATTGGTGTAGACTCTGCAACTTTGTAATCCAAGCTTATCGGTTAGCTTATTCGACAAGGTGTAACCTAAAGCTATGTTCTTGACTTTCACGAAAGATGCGTCTCTATAATAGCCCACACCATCATTTCTCCAATATGAACCTTCATTTCTGGGCTGCGGATAATTATTTGAGTATTGTGCCGGCAAGCCTGCATCATTGGCAGGTATATACCAATCGATATCAAGCTTTTGTCGTCCTCTGTCTCGGGTATTGGTAAAGTTTGCATGAAAAGGGCTATACACATATACCCCTTGATTGGTAATCAGTGAAGCTGAAAGATCAAAGTTTCCAACTGTAAGTCTGGAGAATATGCTTCCCGTCCAGTCAGGGTTTGATGATCCTAATATCATGCGGTCTGCATCAGGATCATACTCGCCATTTCCATCTACATCCAGCAGTTTCTCCTGTCCCTCCTTCATGCCATATTCGGCAGCCTGAGTAGCCTCGTTGGCCTGCCATATACCAATGAATTTATAATTGTAATGAGCATCTATGGATTCACCTATAAACAGGCCGTTACCAACATCATCTACTTCATCTTGCCCATAGATCGATCTGATCTCATTGGTGTTTTTTGTGAATGTGAAAGTAGTCTCCCATGAAACTTTTTGAGTTCTTACATTAGCCGTGGTCAGGACTATTTCTACGCCTTTGTTGCTTACAGAACCAACATTTGCTCTAATAGTCTCCCAGCCTGATTCCCTGGGCAACTGCTGTTCCAATAACAATTCGTCAGACAAACGATCGTAGATATCCACACTACCAGTTATTCTATTGTGCAATAAACCAAAATCCACTCCCACATTAAGCTCCTTAGTCTTTTCCCAGCCAAGCGCTTTGTTCGCCAGTGCAGAGGGAAGCCACCCATTGGCATTGGTACCGTTAAAATCGTAGTAAGTCTGGAGGTCAAGTCCATTTTGTGTTGAATATGGAGCTATGATATTATTTCCGGTAAATCCATAACTAACACGTAATTTTAGGTTTGTCACCATTTCCTGAGCACCCATGAAAGCTTCTTCACTAATTCGCCAGGCTACAGCTCCCGAAGGGAAGTTATCCCATCTGTTAGTCTCCGATAGCAGGGAAGAACCATCCCATCGATTAGATAGTGTAAGCAAGTACTTTTCCTTGAATGTATAATTCAGACGAATAGCATAAGAGCTTAAAGTTTGCTTGGAAAATCCTGTACCCAAAGCATAGGTTCCCTGATCTCCAGACCCTAAATTATAGTAGCTTGTATTGAAAGGCATAAATCTGGAACTAGCAAAGGAATTCTCTGTAGTACTATAGAAGATGCTTTGCAAGCCAAGCAAACTGACATTGTGATCATCTCCAAAGTCTCGGTTGATATTAAACTGATTGTCCCAGGTATAATTAAAGTTTTCCGTTTTAGAAATCTCAGCGGAAGCAAGGTCACGGCTATTTACTCCCATATTGGTTTCTGCTCCCCATGACTTACCTCTTCTGGAAAGGTCAGCGCCACCAGAAAGAGTCGATTTGAAGCTAAGCCACTCCATTGGGTAGTACTGTACAAATACGCTTCCCACCCCATTCCATCTTCTGATATTGTCTACAGAGTTTGCTATTTCCAGAAGTGGGTTATAAGTACTTGTTTTATTGATCAGGTAATTGCCATCAGCATCAACAAGCTTTCCTGGCAAAGGGAACAGCTCTCCATCTAACCCATAAGGTGAAAGAAAAGGATTTAACCTGAATGCTTCCCTCATGGCCAGATCACTTCCCAAATCCTGATCGGTTAGAGCAATGGTAAAATTGGCTCCTGTTGAGAATTTTTCATTGATATTATTTACAAGACCAAACTTGAAAGTATACTTATCCAGCGATTCGTTTTCGATATTACCAGTTTCATTTTGAAAGCCAATCCCCAAATTGTACGAAATACCATTACCCGAAGTACCCGATGCTGAAAGGTAGTGATTCTGTTGAATTCCGGTTTTAAGTACGGCATCATACCAATCAAATACTTCATTATTATTGGCTCTTTTCTCCAATAAGCTGTTATTCGTACCGATAACCGCATCATATAATGTCTGTTCAGTAACAGTACCTGTATCAGGGTCTTTTCCTGCTGTTGCCAAGTAAGCAGACTGGTGATAGTACCACCATTTCTCTCCGCTCATCATATCAGGCAAGCGGGCGACATCCTTTATACCTACATAACTATCAAACACAAAGTTAACACCCGGCTTAGCGGTGGCCCCACTTTTGGTTGTGACTATAATAACTCCGTTTGAGCCCCTGGAACCATAAATTGCCGTTGAAGAGGCATCTTTCAAGATATCAATTCTAGCAATGTCCTGGGGATTAAGGAAGTCTATTCCATCCGTCGGTACGCCATCCACTACATATAAAGGGTCTGCATTAGAACTCATAGAGTTCTTGCCTCTAATGGTGATATCAAAACCATCGCCAATGCGACCGGTAGATGAAGAGATCTGTACACCAGCAACATTACCCTGAATAGCTTCCACCGGATTAGTAAAATTTCGCTCAGTAATGCTCTCAGCACCAACGCTACCTACCGAGCCAGTTACGTCAGATTTCTTTTGTTCACTATATCCTATCACAACCACTTCTTCTAACGTTTCCGAGTCAGTATCCATAGATACATCTATGGTTGATCTTCCATTTACGGCTACCTCTTTATCCGCAAAACCTATATAGGTCATTAATAAAACGGCATTATCGGTAGTAAGCCGAAGCTTATAAGTTCCGTCATAATCGGTTATGGTACCGTTAACTTCACCACTGATAGTGGACAGTTCTACAATGTTAACCCCTGGTAACGGAGCTTGAGTTTCGGTGTCAACCACAGTACCTTGGACAGTGAGTCCTTTCTGAGCATACACCTGACTTCCCGAGAATAAAGTCAGAAAAATAATAAATGATATAAGCCAGCTCATGGGCTTAATCATTAAAAGGTCGATTTTCATAGGTTAAGCTGTTTTTAGTATTACGGTTTTCGTATTTATCTTAGATTTTGACAAATATCCTTTCACTCTGATATTACCGTAACATTGCGGGGTACTCCACAGTATTGCACGGTTAAAATGGGGCTTTAAATATTATTTCCTCTACTCCATGACCTTGCAGCATCTTCTCAGGTATTTATTCGGTGACCTGATTATACCTTCAGACCACCAAACCAAATACCCCTATTCTAACTATTTACTTCCTGAGAGCTAAAAGTCCAAACCC
This sequence comes from Fulvivirga marina, assembly GCF_016775155.1. Taxonomy (GTDB): domain Bacteria; phylum Bacteroidota; class Bacteroidia; order Cytophagales; family Cyclobacteriaceae; genus Fulvivirga; species Fulvivirga marina. The sequence continues at coordinate 682,220 of NZ_JAEUGD010000066.1, forward strand.
AAAAAATGGACTTTCATTCAATCCCGGATTGATAACCTGTACAATTAATTCCCCTAAACTAAATACAGGCCACCCTACTGAGAAATATTCGTTAACAGGTTGAAATTAATAAGGCAATTTGATTTATGCAAACGATTACACTAAATAATTCAAAAAGCTAAAAAAATTCAAAAAACATGTCGGAATTATTAATAAAATGAAGCAAATTAAAAAGACAGCTTCCTAAAGATAGACGAATAACAATCAAAAAAGATTGCTTAATAAAACTAATTAAATATATAATTCAATTATAACAGGAATAAAAGATGCGTATATATTGTTTATGTAATCGATAACACACACATAATCAACAAGTTTATCCGTAAATTCCTTAAATTGAGCCAGCTTAACTTAATCAGATGAGTGAAAAGATAACTATTTACGACATAGCCAAGAAACTGAATATCACTGCAGCAACAGTTTCAAGAGCACTTAATAACAATCCACGAATTAGCGATACTACACGCAAACTAGTTATGGAAACTGCTGCAAGTATGGGTTACACACAGAACAAGTTGGCTCTGGCCCTAAAAAGTGGCAAAAGCAATCTGGTCGGTGTAATTGTACCTTACATAGACACTAGCTTTTTTGCTTCAATCATTAGGGGTATTGAAGAAGCATTGCACCCAGAAGGCTATAATGTAATCATTTGCCAAACTCACGAAACCGAGGCTAAGGAAATAGAAACTGTAAATACTCTTCTAAACGCCCAGGTAGATGGAATACTCATGTCGCTTTCAAAAACTTCCAAGGAAACGACTCATTTTGAGCATATCCTCAATAAAAAAATACCTCTGGTATTCTTTGACCGTCGAAAAAACATCAAGGGTGTAAGCAGTGTAACCATAGACGACTTTGAAGGTGGATATGTAGCTACCAAACACCTTATAGAGCAGGGTTGTAAAACGATTGCACACTTGTCTGGTGATTGGTCACTTGAAATATATAAGAATCGTTCCGAAGGATATAAACAAGCCTTACTGGATCATGGGCTAAAATATGACGAAAAGTATTTGCTTCACGTAAAAAGTGATACCGAGGCAGGGAAAAGCGCTGTAGATACGCTAATGAAACTTGACAAGAAGCCCGATGCCATCTTTTCATCAAGTGACTTTGTAGCCTTGGGAGCTATCCAGAGGTTGCAGGAATTGGGGATAAAGCTTCCCGATGATTTTTGTGTTGTAGGCTTTAGTAATGAACCTTTCACACAACTTATGGAGCTTTCCATTTCTTCTGTAGATCAGGCCCCACATGAAATGGGAAGAATGGCAGCTAAAGTTTTTCTTGATCAGGTTTCGGGTGTCGGAAAAGTTAAAATTGAACAAAAAGTAGAGCTAACCCCACACCTGATCTCTCGCAAATCGTCCGTAAAGCCGGTAGCAAAGAAAAAAGCTAAGTAGCTCATTCTATAGGGACACCCCCCTTTTCCATGGTATAAAGTCATTCTGATCAAGTTGCATTGCTTTGGTTTTAATCCGACCGCTGGCTACATCAATGATAAGATCTATTAATTGCTCAGCCATTTCTTCGATCGTTTTTTCACCACTGATGATGGCTCCCGTATCAACATCTATGATATCAGGCATTCTTTCTGCTAATTCCCTGTTGGATGAAACTTTGATCACCGGTACAATCGGGTTTCCCGTAGGTGTACCCAACCCAGTAGTAAACAGGATAATGTTCACTCCTGATCCGGCCATGGCTGTAGTACTTTCTACATCGTTGCCAGGAGTACAGAGTAACGTAAGCCCCGGTTCTGAAACATATTCACCATAATCAAGCACATCAACTATAGGCGAGGTCCCTCCTTTCTTGGCTGCACCGGCAGATTTCATGGCATCAGTGATCAAACCATCTTTGATGTTGCCAGGAGAAGGGTTCATATCAAAGCCTGATCCGGCATTAATAGCCGACTTTTCAAAAGCCTGCATTAGAGCCAGGAATTTATTAGCCTTTTCATCATTAACGCATCTATTGGTTAACTCTTGTTCCACACCACACAGCTCTGGAAACTCAGATAGCACTGCCTTACCTCCCAACGCTACCAAAAGATCTGAAGTGTGCCCTAACGTTGGGTTAGCCGAGATACCCGAAAACCCGTCAGAACCTCCACATTCCAGTCCAATAGAAAGTTTCGATAAGGGAGCCGGCTCACGTTTGATTTCGTTGGCAGCGGCTATGGCTTCATACGACTCCCTGATTACGGTGCTGAGCATTTCGTCAACCGTGCCCATTTTCTGCTGTTCATAGATCAGTAGCCTTTTTTGAAAATCTGGGTTAATAGTAGCGAGTGCATCTTTGAACACCTGTACCTGCAAGTTCTGGCACCCCAGACTCAGTACCGTTGCTCCTGCCACATTGGGGTTGTTCAGATACCCTGCCAATAACCTGGCTAAAGACTCTGAGTCCTGACGAATACCTCCACAGCCTCCCTGATGGGAAATGAAACGTACCTCTACGTTGTCAAATACTCTTTCCTGTTGAGGTTCCTTTACAAGTTCATCTTGCTCTCCGTCATTATGGATCAATGAGCGTAATAATAATCTGTATTTATCTTCTTTCTTATTTAAAAGTTCTTTTTCAAAGACTTCCTTTAGCAATTCAATATTTCTGTTTTCACAAAAAACCAGCGGAAAGAAAAGCCATATATTCTGCGTACCTACCTGACCGTCAGCCCTATGGTATCCCATAAATGACTTCCCTTTAAAGCGATCAACCTGCGGCGGAGTCCAATTGATAGTTCCGGTTTTCTGCGTCACCTTCGCCACATCATGCTGTACATTGGCAGTAGTGAGCACCTGTCCCTTTCCAATGGCATCCCCTGACTTCCCCACCAGCACTCCATACATAACTATGCTATCACCTTGATTAAGTGCAGATAAAGCTACTTTATGCTTTGCCAGTGTAGCATTTTGTATAGTTATCTCTTCTCCATCTACCTCTATGATCTCACCTTGCTGAAGATTTGTTAAAGCAACTGCCACATTATCCGACGGGTGAACTTTGATTAATTTTTTAAGCATGATTCACTTGAGCTTTATATACACTGTTCTTATAATTGAAGAAACCTTTTTCAATACCATTTGATATGATCTCCTCTAATGCAATGGTCAACATGCTCTCCAAGCCATTAACCTGAGACAGATCCTGCCCCCATAAGGCTTCGTTTCGAAGGCTGTTATGTACCACCTCCTCGATATTATCTGTCAACCATACCTTTGTAAAAAAGTCCTGTATCTCCTGATCATCCTGTACAGGAAGCTTTTTGCTCATCCATGTCCCCTGATAGAAACGTAGCAGACAAGCAAAAGAAAAAGTCAGATGGACAGGTAATTTATTATTGAGCTTTTGGTATTCTAAAATGCTGGGTAAAACCCTCACTTTAAACTTTGATATGGAGTTGAGAGCAATACTGGATAATTGATGCTTGATAAATGGGTTACGGAAACGATCAAAAACCTCATTGGAAAAATCTTCAAGTTCCGACCTATCCATTTCAAGTGTTGGCAATACCTCCTCAAAAACCGCTTCTCTTATAAACTCACCTGTAAACTCATTCTCAACTGTCTCTTTAACCAAAATATTACCATAGAGAATAGAAAGCGGCACCATAGCGGTATGTGCTCCATTCAAAATACGAACCTTTCGGGTTCGGTAGGGTTGCATATCATCTACGATCTTCACATCCAGACTAGTCTGCTCAAAGGGTAGCTTTTGTTTTAGCTTATCATCGCCTTCGATTACCCATAGGAAGAAAGATTCCGCTGTTACGATCAACTGATCTTCATAATCGAGCTGACTGCTATATAACTCGATTTCATCCTTTGGATATCCTGGTACAATTCTATCTACCAACGTATTATGAAAACTATTGTGTTCAATGACCCACGTTTTAAAATCACTTCCCAGGTTCCAGTCTGTCACATAACGGAGTATTATATTCTTTAAAGTATCTGCGTTGTAATTGATCAGTTCGCATGGGATAATGCTCAGTCCTTTGTCTTCTGCTCCTTGAAAATATTTAAAACGTTCATAAAGGAATACCGTCAACTTTCCCGGAAAAGAGGCCGGTGGATTCATATCCGGCGTATCCGATGGCAAATAGGCGATGCCTGCTTCAGTGGTATTGGATACCACAAACTCCAATGATTCTTCTCTAGCAAGACTGATATAATCTTCAAAACTTTGGTAGGGATCAATAGCCTTAACGACACTCCTGATCAACTCCTGCTGTTGCACTTCTTTTCCTTTTTGAAACCCCTTCAGAAAGAGCGTATATAGTCCATCCTGGTCGCTCAAAAGCTTGACCAGTCCCTTATCAAGTGGTTGTACCACAGCCACCCCTGCATTAAATCCCGCTTCATCATTTAATTTCTGAAAAGCGTAATCAACAAATGCTCTCAGAAAATTACCTTCCCCGAATTGAAGCACTTTCACAGACAATTCTTCTGTTATCCCTAGTCCCTTTCTGGTTAATTTCTTCATATCATATCAATTGAAAAGTTTTTTTATAAATCAAATAATCCGGGAAGCCAAAGGCTTAGTTGCGGAAAATATGTGATCAGAAACAATGCAAGTATCATGGCCAGAAATAAAGGCATCAAAGGCTTGATGACTTTCTCTATGGTAGTTTTTGCAATACCAACCCCTACAAAAAGTACCGAACCTACTGGCGGGGTGCATAGCCCGATGCATAAATTCAATATCATGATAATTCCAAAGTGTACGGGGTGAAGCCCAAGCTTGGTCACTACGGGCAAAAATATTGGAGTAAAAATCAATACGGCCGGTGTCATATCCATAAAGACCCCAACAAAAAGCAGTAACAGGTTAATGATGATAAGGATAACTATTTTATTATCACTGATACTTAAAAGTCCTGAACTGATATCCTGCGGTATATTTTCATAAGATAAAACCCACGACATACACATAGAAGCTCCGATCAATAGCATGACAACCGCCGTGGTCGCTGCCGAACTCAATAAAATATCTGGCAAACCTGATAGTGTTAGTTCCTTATAGATAGCGCCTAATATCAAGGTATAGAGCACTGCAATTGCAGAAGCCTCTGTTGCTGTAAAAATGCCAGCTACAATACCTCCGATTACTATTATTAATAAAAAGAGGCTCGGTAATGCGTCTACGAATGTTTTGAATACCTCTTTTAGTGAGCTTCGTTTTCCTACATTGTAATTCTTTTTCTTCGCCCATATCAGGGCGACTATCATCAGGAACAAGCCTGTAAGTATTCCAGGGATGTAACCAGCTAAAAACAGGGCCGCTATAGATGCTCCACCACTGGCCAGTGAGTAAACAATAAGGATATTGCTGGGTGGAATGATCAACCCTGTAGTGGCCGAAGTAATATTTACCGCTGCTCCAAACTCTTTAGAGTAACCCTCTTTCTCCATTTCAGGGCCCAAAATGCTACCCATAGCTGATGCGGAGGCCATAGCTGAACCCGCTATGGCCCCCATTAACATAGCGGATATAATATTGATCAATGCCAGTCCTCCTGGCAAACTGCCTACCAGTGTTTTAGCAAAAGCTATAAGCCGGTGGGCAATCCCTCCTTTATTCATTAGCTCTCCGGAAAGCACAAAAAACGGGATCGCCAGTAAAGCAAAACTATCTAACCCAGTGCCTATCCGCTGGGAAACCGTGGTAAACGCAGGTAAAGCAGGAATACTGACCAGCATGGTTAGCAGCGCTGAAATGGCTATACTCCATGCCACAGGAGTGCCTATGGCTAGCAAAGCAAGAAAACTACTAACGAGAACAAGTATTGGTAAATATTCCATGAACATTAATGATTTATCATATCGTATAGCTTATAATAGATGATCAGGATGCCACTGATTGGGATAACCGCATACACGGCTGCCAATGGCAGTTGCATGGCCGGAGAGTACTGTTCAAGTACATAGGTGATATATACCAGCCTTCCTCCCCCTATTACAAGTGCGCACAAACTGAACAAACTAACGAGCAGGTCAATAAATATTCTCAACCGCTTTTGTTGGGCCGCATTAAGTTTTCGAAGCAACACATCTATGGCTACATGGCCCTGTTTGCCCGAAACATAGGCCGCACCAAGTATCCCTACCCAGATCATTAAATACCTGGCCAACTCATCTGTAAAGGAACTTGGAGAGTCCATCAGGTATCGACTAAAGACCTGCCATAGTACATTGATCACCATCAATGCCATAATCAGGATGAGTGTGTTGGCAAGTATTTTATCTATTTTAGCTCTTAACTCCATAACTTAGTGTGTTGATTGGATTTCCCTGATGATTTCATAGAGCTTCTTATCCTTTTTGTAGCCTTCGTATATTCCCTCCACCTTTCCGGCAAACAGCTTCTTATCAGGTCTGATGATCTCGACACCGGCCTTCTGAACCATCTCCAGAGCTTCGGTCTCAGATATAGCCCATAGTTCTCGCTGGTATTTTACTGATTTATCTACAGCCTGTTTTAGCCATGTTCGTTCCTCTGGTGTCAGTCTGTTCCAAAGATGGGTGCCTATTACCAGTACGTCGGGCAGTAAAGTATGCTCATCAAGTGAATAATATTTGCAAACTTCATAGTGGCGTGACAAGTAAAAGCTTGGTGGATTGTTTTCGGCACCATCAACCACTCCTTGCTGGAGCGAGGTATACAATTCTCCCCATGATATAGGTGTTGGAGAACCTCCCAGGCTCGTCACCATATCCATGGCTGTAACACTTTCCATCACTCTGATTTTTAAACCTTTGAGATCATCTGGCTGGTTAACCGGGCGCTCTTTGGTATAGAAACTTCTACAGCCGGCATCATAATATCCTAACCCTTTGAGCCAGTATTGTTCGCCCTCATTAAGTAACTCTTGTCCTATGGGGCCATCCAACACTTTAAAAGCGTGCTCTCTGTCGCGAAACAAAAAAGGTAACCCTAACACTCTCATACCTGGAGCAAAATTTTCCAATACTCCAACCGACACTTTTGTCATACCCAAACTGCCAATTTGGAGTAATTCCAGACACTCTCGCTCAGTACCCAATTGCTGATTGGGATAGATCTCAATTTTTAATTTTCCACCTGAAAGCTCTTCCAGATCCTCTCCCATTTTGACCATGGCTTGGTGTACTGAATGACTTACATCAAGCGTATGAGCCAATTTAACGGTCCTGGTCTTTTTCTGCTGATTGCAACCGTTTGCGCCTATTAGTGCAACAAGGGTTAGCCATATGGTAAACGCACGCCTCATATTATATTAACTACCCTTAATTTTTTGAATAATGCCTAAAGTATCTCTTACTTTAAGTTCCAATGCTTTATAGTCACCACTGCTAACGATACTCTTCAGCACCAATTGAGATCCCATTCCTACACAGCTTACTCCTGCTTCAAACCAGTATCTCAGGTTTTCTTCAGTAGGCGAAACACCCCCGGTAGGCATAATATTAGTCCATGGGCAAGGTCCTTTGACGCCCTTTACAAACTCTGCTCCGTATACGTCTCCCGGAAACAGCTTAACTAACTCACACCCATACTCTTCGGCTTTGGCAATCTCAGTAAGTGTACCACAACCCGGTGACCACAACACTTTTCTTCTATTGCATGCTATAGCTATATCCTCTCGAAATACAGGGGTAACTACAAAGTTTGCACCCATTTGCATGTAAAGTGATGCAGCAGCAGCATCTGTAACCGAACCCACCCCAAGCATTAAATCAGGACATTCTTCTTGGCAGAATTTTGCTAGATCAGCAAAAACCTCATGGGCAAAGTCACCTCTGCTAGTAAATTCAAATAGTCGGGCACCTCCAAGGTAGCATGCTTTAACCACCTGTTTCACCACATGGGCATCCTCATGAAAAAACAGGGGCACTAAGCCTGTTTTTTCCATTTGTGAGAATACCTCAATCCTTGAAAATCTACTCATGTCGTTTTTATCTTTTTACGTGACCAGAATTATTGCCTGCCATTAAGCTTAGCACTTCTTCTTTTGAAACTAAATTGGTATCTCCATAAATAGTGTGTTTCAAGCAAGAAGCTGCAACGGCAAAATCAAGGGCTCTTTGCTCGTCAAAATGGCATAAGCCATAAATAAGAGCGCCCATAAAACTATCTCCGGCTCCAATTCGGTCAACAATATAGGTGATGTCATAAGGCTTTGAATTGTAAAGCTGCTTACCGCTATACAGCACCGCCGACCAAGTGTTATGTAATGCATTGATCGTACCCCGGTTGGTAACCGCTACCTTCTTTACCTTCGGAAATTTCCTAATCAACTCCTGACAAAGTGATACCTGTCGTGTCTGTTCAGTGTTGCCCGATGGCTCTATACCAAAATATTGTTTTGAAGCGTAATCTCCCGCCAGCACAACATCACACATAGCGACCATCTTTTCCATGATCTCGCTTGGCGATTTCCCATAATTCCAGAGATTGGCTCGGTAATTAAAGTCTGTTGATATGGTCAACCCCATTTGGTTAGCTTCTTCAATAGCCTCCATACACAGGTCGGCAGCCCCCTGAGATACCCCGGCGGTAATTCCTGACCAATGAAACCATCCAGCATCCTTAAAAACAGCCTTCCAGTCCACCATGCCCTTTCCAATAGTACAGAACGATGAAAAAGCCCGGTCATAAACTACCTTACTACCACGAAGAGAGGCTCCTTTTTCGAGGAAATAAATTCCCATACGGTCTCCTCCCCTTACAATATGATCTGTTGAAATTTTATGCTGGTGAATTTGAGCCAGAGCACAATCCCCAATATCATTGTCGGGCAACCTTGTCACAAATGCTGACTCCATCCCAAAATTGGTAAGGGTCGAAATTACATTTAACTCGCTCCCTCCGTAATCAGCATTGAAACCATGAGCCTGAGAAAACCTCAAATATTCTTTTGTGGATAACCTTAACAATACCTCGCCTATAGCAACTACTTTTTTCAACAGTCAGCCGGTTTATAATTTATAATCGTATGTTATAAGAATTCAAAATACTCTTTCGCGTTGTAGTAAGAGACATCCTGAACCATTTTACCTATCCATTCCATATCAGCTGGCAGTTCACCTCTGTTAATCTCGTCTCCTAGAATGTTGCACAATACCCTACGAAAGTATTCGTGTCTTGGAAATGACAAAAAGCTTCTGGAATCCGTGAGCATACCAATAAAGCAGCTAAGTAAGCCCATATTAGATAGTGCATTCAACTGCTTGGTAATACCATCTTTTTGATCCAGAAACCACCAACCTGAGCCGAACTGCATCTTGCCTTTTACTTTTCCATCGTTAAAGTTGCCAATCATACTGGCCATAACTTCATTATCTGCCGGGTTAAGATTATAAATGATTGTTTTAGCCAATTTATCTTTTTCATCCAAAGCATTAAGAAACCTTGACAGTGCTGAAGCCTGAGAAAAATCCCCGATAGAATCCCAGCCCGTATCAGGCCCTAACAAATTATTCATTCTGCTGTTATTGTTCCTTAGCGCCCCTAGGTGAAATTGCTGCACCCAGCCCAAGTCATGATAGGCTTCCGCCAGGAACAATAAAATAGCAGAATGGAATTTTAATGCTTCTGAATCTGATAATGAATTTCCTGACCTTCTCTTTTTAAATATCGCATCGATCTCCTGATCGGTAGAAGGCTCAAAATACATATGGTTAAGGCCATGATCAGACAGCCTGCAACCATTGCTATGAAAATATTGCATACGCTTGCTTAAAGCATCGCAGATATCCTTAAATGAATTTATAGAAATATCAGATACCTCTTCCAACTTATCTATGTAATCGTTGTATGCTTGATTATCAATAAGAATGGCCTTATCGGGCCTGAATGCCGTACTCATTTTTAAGACATGCCCGTTTTGTTTCATTTTTTGATGATACTCCAAAGTGTCGATAGGATCCTCTGTGGTACAAACCACCTCCACATTCATTTTACTCAGCAAGTTCTGGCAACTATACTCAGGAGTATTTAAAAGTCCAGATGTTGCCTCATACACGTCGGCAGCAGTACTCTCATTGAGCAGTTTATATTCATCAAAATATCTGGCCAGCTCCAAGTGCGTCCAATGATAAAGTGGATTACGCATGGTATAGGGCACAACTGAAGCCCATTTCCTGAATTTATCTACGTCAGCAGCACCTCCGGTAATATACTTTTCTTCGACTCCCATAGTGCGCATTGCCCGCCATTTGTAATGATCTCCATGTATCCACGCCTCAGCTATATTGTCAAAAACTCTATCATTGGCAATATCTGCAGGAGACAGGTGGCAATGATAATCGATAATGGGCATTTTGCTGGCAAAGTCATGATATAGCTCTTCTGCATAGCGATTTTCCAAAAGGAAACCGGAATGAATGAGTGCCTTTCTGCCATTAACTGATTGTATTGTTGTATTACTTTTCATTTGCCGGTTTACCTATAGTTGCTAATATTCCTCCATCTACATAAATAATCTGACCATTAACGAAGTTACTGGCTTCAGATGCCAGAAAGACGGCCGTTCCTGCCAGGTCTGAAGGTTCTCCCCATCGTCCAGCAGGAGTCCTGTTCACAATGAATTCATTGAACGGATGTCCATCCACACGTATAGGCTCTGTTTGCGCAGTCGCGAAATAGCCAGGCCCTATTCCATTGACCTGTATATTATATTTGGCCCACTCAGTGGCAAGGTTCCTCGTCAGCATTTTCAACCCACCCTTAGCTGCTGCATAAGCAGTTACGCTGTTTCTTCCTAACTCGCTCATCATAGAGCATATATTGATTATTTTTCCTCCACCGCGGGCTATCATTCTGCTTCCTACAAGCTGAGACATGATAAATGCTCCAACCAGATCTACATCAATAACCCTTCTGAAGTCAGCTATGGCCATATCTACAGCCATCTCACGCTTAATAATTCCTGCGTTATTGACCAAGATGTCAATCTCTCCCACTTCCTTTTCTATATTCTCTACCTGATCAGAAGCTAGTTTTTCATCGGTAATATCAAATATGTAACCGGTCGCTTTATACCCTTTACTTTTATAATAGCCAAGGGCATTTTCCAATTTTTCAGGGGTTGTGCTACTAATCACTAGTTCTGCTCCGGCTGACGCCAGCCCCTCAGCCATAGCCATGCCCAAGCCATGAGTACCGCCTGTTACCAAGACAATTTTATTAGTAAGATCAAATAAGTTCATCATTTCTATCTAAGTTCATGAGGTTCGCAAGTATCCATGTCACTATAGTCCAGGTTTTCACCTGCCATTCCCCATATAAAGGAATAATTGGAGGTTCCTACTCCAGAGTGTATGGACCATTCGGGAGAGAGTATCGCCTGATTGTTGTGCATAAAAATATGCCTGGTATTCTGAGGTTCACCCATAAAATGTGAGATAGTTTGCCCCTCTTTCAAATCAAAATAAAAGTAAGCTTCCATTCTCCTGCTATGCGTATGCGCAGGCATGGTGTTCCATACATTGCCCGGCAAAAGTTCGGTCAGCCCCATTTGCAACTGACAGGTTTCCACCACGCTGTTAACGATGAGTTTATTTATTATTCGTTTATTAGAATTGAGATCATCTCCCAGGTGAACTACCTCTGCATCTTTCTTTCCAACTTTACGGGTAGGGCATTCTTTGTGCGCGGGAGCAGAGTTGAGATAGAACAACGGTTGTCCTTCCCCTACCTTAGCAAAAGACACTTCTTTACTTCCTCTCCCCACATATAGGGCTTCTTTTTTCTCCAATTCATATTCCATGCCGTCAACAATAACCAGTCCCTTATCTCCTACATTAATAACCCCCAATTCTCTTCTCTCCAGAAAATAATCAGATTTCAAATGAGAAATAGTTTCCAACTGCACCTTTTCATTGGCAGGCATAGCACCACCAACGATATACCTGTCATACATTGAGTAGGTAAGGTTAATCTGACCTGAAACAAACAGGTCATCAATTAAAAAGTGTTCTCTTAGTTCGCTGGTACCATATCGTCTCGCATCCACCGGGTTTGTAGCGTATCTAAAATCTGAATTAGTCATAATTAAAAGTTAGTGTAATCGATTACTCAAATATATAAAATAATTCCTAAGGTTTTCAAAGTTTGATAAAAAAGTGAAGCTAAAACTGTCCGTAGCCATTTTAAAACAGACAGGACAAGACATAGTTTCTATCAATAGAAAACGGAAACTCAACACTTTAATCATTTATCTATCGATTAAACATTCACTTCCCTCATAATATTTAAAGAGACTATACGCGCCTCAAATGTTAAGAGGGTTTTCTTCTCAAAGTATCCTTATTTGTCAATTAGCAAAAGAGAGCGTAACTACTGGCACAATTACGACAATCATATTATAATTAAATCGATATTAAGCATCATTTTTTAACACATCAAGTATCATCATGCTGAATTTCACCTTTTACTCTACTAATAAAACAGGGCTAAACCAGTGCATTAAGTATCTGAAATTTTAATGACGGTAGCGACTAACATCATGCATGTATCTGGCTTATACTCCATATTGCTATATTGTTCACAGTAAAGTACATGACTAAGCGCCTAAACATTTTTTTGCGAAATTATTTTATTTAATCGATTACAATTCTATATTCAGAAATATATTCAAGGTAAAAACTGCTTTGAGTCCCCCCTAATACAAGTCATATTTATTCAACCTAACCCTTTAACCTATGATGATTTTAAGAAAATCAGTAAAATTCATTATGGCCTTCATTTGTATAGGGCTATTTTTCTGTTCGGGGTATGCAGCCCAAGAAGACGCAGATATTATCGTTGCTAAAGACGGATCCGGGGACTACACCTCCATTCAAGCAGCAATTAACTCAGTACCGGATAACAGTTCTACCAGAACTGTTATTTACATCAAGTCCGGGCTGTATAACACGGAAAAACTCATCATTCCCAGCGAGAAGAAAAATGTAACAATTCAGGGCGAAGACAGGACAAGTACTATTATTAGTTATCACATCTATAACTGTAGTGAAGGAAGTGGTAAGTGTCCGGTAGACGATGCTGCCCTCTGGCCAGCAGAGGTCATCAGAACCTCTGCAACCCTCACCATCAAAGGTGATGGTTTTAAAGCAGAGAATCTTACAATCCAAAACACAGCAGGTCCTGTTGGACAGGCTCAGGCCATTACTGTTCAGGCAGACAAAGTGGTCTTTTTGAATTGTGATCTAAAAAGTTATCAGGATACTATTTATTTCTGGAACGTAGGTAAAAGAGCTTACTTTAACGGGTGTCTGATCGTTGGCAGGACCGACTACATTTACGGAGGTGGCGTCGCCTTTTTCGAAGCGTGTGAGATTAGAAGTTGGGGAGGTGGCTGGATAACTGCCCCATCTACTGCTGAGAGCCAGAAGTATGGATTTGTTTTCTATAAATGCAGTGTAACATATGCAGACAACAGTCCCAGAAATGGTGACGATGGCAACAAAATAGCATTTGGAAGACCATGGCATAATTACCCTAAAGTAGCATGGCTGTACTGTGATATGACTTCTATGATCAATCCGGAAGGGTGGCCTACTACATGGAATATGGATTATGCAGCCACTTCTGACAAACTGGAACTATACGAGTACAAAAATACTGGTGGTGGTGCTGATATGAGTGGCAGAGCTAATTGGGCAGGTATAAGGGCTCTTACGGATGCCGAGGCTGCTTTGTATGAAAGAGCCACAGTTCTGGCTGGTACTGACAACTGGAACCCTTCTCCTCCTGCAGCCACTCTTCAAAAGCACGGAGCAGGCTCTTCAATACAGACAGTCGACCTGGGTAGTACCATTGAAGGTTTTTATTATTCATGGACTAACGCTACTTCAGTAACTGTATCCGGTCTTCCGTCGGGTATTAGTACTACAATCAACACGGGTGATCAAACTGTTACCTTTAGTGGCACTCCTATAGAAGCAGGGATATTCAATTATACTGTATCTACAGTCGGAGGCCTGACTACTGCCTCCCACAGCGGTCAGATCACGGTTAATAATGTTAATTACTATCAACTAAAAAACCGTTCCACCGGCCTGTTACTAGATGGCATGGGCCGAACAAACAATGGAGGCGCCTGCGGGCAATATGCCAATACAACACATGTAAACTCACATTGGAAACTGGTAGACGTTGGCAATGGCTATTACCAATTTGTAAACCGTGGCACGGGAATGATCCTTGATGGTTTAGGGTCAACTACCAACGGTGCTGCATGTGGGCAATGGGCCAACACTACTCATAGAAACTCGCACTGGTCATTACAAAAATATGATGGAGACTATTACAGAATCAAAAACCGATCCTCAGGAATGTTTTTAGATGGTTATGGCCAAAGTGCCAATGGTGCTGATTGTAAGCAATATGCCAATACCAATCACCCGAATGCTCAATGGCTTTTGATACAGGTTAATAATAATGCTTCAAGCACCAGAATGTATGATGCTGCCACCCCTAATGTAAACACTAGTGACTTTCTGGTGTACCCTAATCCTTTTGAAGATAAACTATTCATCAATATTGGTCAGTCAGGTACGCCGTTAAGCCTTGAACTCTACAATATGCAAGGCAAATTGATTAAGTCGATCGATAAACCAGTAGTATCTGATCAATCAGTTACCATTAACATAGCCGAGTATGGCAAACAGTTCATTTTAAAAATGGTAACTGATCAGGGCAGCTTTATCCAGACGGTAATTAAAAAATAATCATGAGATCGAATTACAATATCATTTAGAAGAGGCTGGCTCAAAACCTTATTCGTCATTTCATACTTGATTTGGAAGCTTTTGAAATGCGCAGAAAATAATAAGACGATTCTGAAGCAAGTTCGGAATGACGGTAGAAAAATGACTTTTGAGCCAGCACCTTTCCTCCTTGAACCGGGTCTACTTATTCCCTATCGCAAAAGTTGGCAAAAGCACATCCTGTACTATGGCAAAAGGTAGTTTGTCATCTGAAGAATTGTAAGCACCCCCGGTAAATACTGCTACCATATTGAATTCAGGAAAAATAAAAATATATTGTCCTCCATTGCCAGTGGCAACTTTAGATACTGTTATGTGCTCATTGATATGAAATGGGAGGTTCCACCATAAAAAACCGTAATCAATCCCGGCAATCTTGGTTTTGGCAGTTGTAGATTCTTCTATCCATGCTTCAGATACAATTTGTTCCCCATCCCACCTGCCGTTGTTAATGACCAATTGGCCAATTTTGGCCATATCCCGAGAAGTCATGTATAACCTTTTAGCTGCGGAAATAACATTTTCATCAGATGTATGCCCCCACCTTACATTTTTGATCTGTAATGGGTCAAACAAATATTCTTTAGCAAATTTATCAATAGACATTCCAGATGATCGGGATATGACTTCGACCACCATAACCTGTGCCATCGTACAGTAATTGGAAACCGTTCCAGGGGCATTGATCATAGGCAGGTTCATAAAATATTGCAACCAATCGCTTTTCCTATAAACCTTATCCTCCCTTCCTTTCGAACTTTTATCCCAATCATTACAATCAAGCCCGGTTGACATGGTCAATAGATGCCTGATTGTTATATCGCTTTTTCTTTCATCTCGGTTCTTTTGAGGCACCGGCTGTTTTACATACTTACTAACAGGGTCGTCGATATGATCTATAAAGCCTTCTTTGATCGCAATTCCTGTTAAAACCGACGTGATGCTTTTAGTCACCGACCTCAGATCATGAGTGGTGTTAACTTTATTATTATCAAAATATTCTTCAATAATGATTTCATCATTTTTCACCACTACAATGCTATGAATCTCATGATTCCCTTCCCGAAGTTGATTAAACAGATTTTTAATCTTGGAAGAATCGAACTTTTGCAAAAGCAGGTCACTAATGTGCCACCCGCCATCAAGCTTTTGAGGCTGACCATATCCCCTTTGTGTATAAACAATGACATTAAGAAATGAAAAAAGAATAACTACCAACAAGTTCTTCATAGAGCGCATAACGTTCTCTATGATCATAATGTTATAGGCTTAGGGGATCATTGAGACCTTTTACCAGTACCCCAAGTGTTAAAATCCAGAAACTTTTCAGCCCCTACAAAAGCTGCCTCTGCAGAAGGGAAATGAGCTCTCTTATGGTTCTTTCCCATCACTCCTATTCCTCCAACTTCAATCCTGCCTTTATATATGGTTATAAAAGCTTCATATTGTTCATCAGTATGATCATTTTTCGCCTCAATCACAAAAGTGTAGCCATTCTGCTTAACTGACTTTTCCGTTTTAATATACTCCTCTTTCATTGCACAATTGATCTTGATATTTACTCAAAATTAACCAGATCCCTCCTGTAAATTCAATAACAAAAGTCATTCCGCTATATGATTAATGTCTCTATCTCAGGCTATCCTCATATGTGATAACCACTTTTCATTTTGTCTATTATTTCCTCCGTTTTTGATCCCGATCATAAATATCCACACCAAGGAGAATAAAAATGCCAAAACCAAATCAACAAACTCATTATCAGTAACTTAATAAAAGTCCACCTTTTTGTCTATCTAAATATCCACCTTTTTGTCTGTGTTTTTCTGACTTAGTAATCATGCAGAACAGGCACCTTCGCACAAACCTAATGAAGTGCTCGTTATATGAAGCCAGACTCTAATTGTCAGATTACTACGCCAAAGAAAAAACCTTCCGGTAAAGTAAATAAAGTGTATTGCTTTCCGGCTAGCCACACGGGTACCCTTAAGCCACAACCAGAAAACCTTGCCCGTACCAATGGACGATAATCAGAAGCAGTTTATAGAAGATATACTAGACCTTCTGAACCAACTCGATGAAGGTCTGATGCAATTAGAAGCTACCCCTCAGGCTTCTGCTCCATTGGAGCAGGTCTTTCGTATCATGCATACTGTCAAAGGTGCTGCCAATATGTTTGGCTTTGAGCATATCGGAGAGCTGGCTCATCATCTTGAAACCCTTTTTGACCTTGTCAGAGATGGTCATATGCAAGTTTCTGATGACTTGGTAAGCATTACATTAAACGCTTTTGATAAAGTTCGAGACCTACTTCAAAAAAAGAACCTTAGTAAAATAGAGGATCCAAAAGAACTTAAAAACCACCTGGATAAGGTCAAGCTCTTCCTGGAACGAAATGAAATCGCTGGTAATGCGATAGATTCGGTAAGCAGACTATCGGCACAAACAACCTTTGTCACCTATCTTGTGGAGGTCTATCCGAACATCAAAATTACAGCTGATGGAAATCATCCAATACTATACATTGTCAAGGATATTGAGGCCCTAGGCATGTCCAAAGTAGCTGTTGAGGTTAAAAAAGGTAAAACTATAGATCACTGGAACATGATACTTGCTACAGTATCTACGAAGGAAGAGATTGAAAGTTATTTCCTTTTTGTTGAGCAGGAATGTAAAGTTATTATTTCGCCACTGGCAGCTGGCAATCTACTGGAAACACCGGCTTATGCGGCAAAAATTAATAATTTCCTGGATAGAAAGATCACTAAGAAACAGTTGAATTCTTTCTTTGAGCATATCAACAATCAGGCCCAAAAGCCTGACATGTCTGACAGCAAAGATGAACCTACACCTATCGGATATCAGCAAGCCATAATTAAGGTAAAAAAACACAAAATAGATGACTTACTCAACAAGATCAGTGAACTGGTCATTTTAAAATCGCAATTGCTCAATGTAGCTCATCAAACTCATAATATAGCGCTAAATGATGTTGCAGAGCAAATAGAAAGTGTTGTCGGTCAGTTATTGGGGGTTTCTCTAGACATTAGCCTGATACAGATTGAGACATTGGTTACCCTGTTTAAACGTTTGGTTCGTGACCTTTCCAGGTCATTGGGAAAAAAGGTCAACTTTATTTCCCAGGGTGTGGATACTGAAATGGACAAAGACATTATAGAAACCATGACACAACCGCTCCTGCATATCATACGCAATGCCGTGGACCATGGGATTGAGCCCCCTGATGAACGAAAATCCCAAGGTAAGTCTGAGCATGGCACCATTAAGCTCCATGCTTTCCGCTCAAGTGCCTTTATCAACCTGGTCATCAGTGACGATGGAAAAGGGATTGACAAGGATAAAATCATCAATAAGGCCATTAAATATGGACTCATCAACGGCAAGGCCCAGTTAACTGATGATGAAGCTTTTAATCTTATCTTCCACCCAGGTCTGACCACTGCAAACACCATTTCTGACATTTCAGGAAGAGGCGTCGGAATGGATGTGGTAAAGCAGAAGATCTCTGAACTAAGAGGCAGTATTAAAATATCCAGTTCCACCGGTTCCGGCACCCAGTTTTACATAAAATTACCACTTTCCAGATCAATTATCGACGGTCTTCTTGTAAAAGTTGCCGATACACAATACATCATTCCGATCAATGTTATTGAGCGGATAGATCGTATTCCTACATCATTACTCAATCGGAAAAACAAGATACAAACTGAAGTCATGATTAACGAAAAGCCCGTGCCGGTACTCTCATTACGAGAGCAATATCATTCCGAAAAAGGTGGCCCAAAAACATCAGACGTTATTTCCATCAATGTCAATAGTGTGATCAAAGGCATCGCAGTGGATATGATCGAAGGCATGATGCAGGTGATTTTAAAACCGATGGGTGACATGTATAATGATCAGGACTTTATTTCCGGGAGTGCAATACTTGGGGATGGAGCAGTAGCACTGGTCCTGGACCCGGACAGGCTTTTTTCCAGACATATAAAAAAAGATAGTATATGAATACAGACAAAAAATCTGAAGCATACCTCACCTTTCTGCTGGGGGATGAAAAGTTTGCAGTCCTCGTCAACTATGTACACGAAGTAGTTGAACTCAACAACTACACCCGAGTACCTGACGCCCCGGCGTATATGCTGGGAATTTTTAACCTGAGGGGAACCATCTTACCTCTGCTGGACACCCGCATTAAACTCGGGCTTCCGCAAAAAGAAAAAACCAATAAGACTCGGATACTCATCTTAAATGTTCGCGATAAGGAAGATGCTACTACCTCTATAGGTGCCATAGTAGATGTGGCCAGGGAAGTAGTGGAGATTGAAGACGAAAATATACAAAAACCTGACGATATAGAGGGTTTCAAAAGCACAACTCCTGTTACGGGTATTGTGAATGACCATGGTGATATTACTATGATCATGGATATACATCGTGTATTCTCCGTCGATGAATTAAGCCACATGAACAAAACTATAAACTAGTTCTAACTATAACCAAAGAAAACATGATGAACAAACTTACTATTCGTAATAAGCTGATACTGACTTTAGGTGTACTTGTTCTATTTGTAGGCCTGATCTTTATCATTTCCTATAGTAGAATAAGTGCCATTAATCAAGGTTTTAACCAGGTTTTGGATGGAACAGTGGAACAGCAAAGAAATATTGCTCAATTAAGATATGAGGTTATGAATATGATCCGGAACCAAAGAAAACTAGCCCTATCTTCAGAAATTCAGGAAATGAATGACCTGAAACGAAGAATTGACAATAACGCTTTGACAATTAATGAGCGAATTGAAAAAGTAATTTCCCTGAGCTCAGGCGAATTACTCAACCTTGCACAGGCACTGGATATCAAGATAGATGACCTCATCAAGATCAATATGGATATTGTAGAATTGGGCATGACAAATTCTGAAAATGTAGCCAGAAACCTCTCTACAAAAGAAGGAAGCAATGAATTCACCAAAGCCAACTCTACATTGACCGAGCTGCAAACGTATCTGGCTAATAACGGCACGAAGGAGCAGGTACTTACCGTTGCAGCATTGGATGAGCAATTTCATATGCTTCGCTCATTGGAAAACGAACTCATTCTGTCCACTTCTCCCAGTGCCCGTGAAGTTGTGTTGAAGGAGGCATCAGAAATTGAAAATAGATTTGAGCTTTACCTGGGTCAGTTGAACCGAAACCTGTCAGGGGAAGGAAAGTTAATGCTGGAAAAGTATACCAGACAATATGCGGCTTATTATGACATCCACAAAAAAGCTATGAATATGGCCAATCAGGCTACAAATGGAAAAGCTTTAGAGTTGTCAAAGGGTCAGGCTGATGCCATAGCCGATGAGATCAATATTCTAATAAAGCAGTATTATGATCAGGTAAAACGATTGTTGGAAAATGATAAAATATCCAACAACGAGAAGTACGGTAGCACCATAAGAAGCATGATCATCATTATTGCTGTAACCATCATCTTAAGTGTATTCATGTCTATATGGTTACTTCGCGGTATTACTGGTTCTCTGAATATTGCTACCGATGCAGTAAAGAAAATCGCAGCAGGAAACTTCTCCTCAGATGTGAAAATATCCACGGAAGATGAGATAGGGCTAATGCTCAGAGAATTGCAAGTGATGATCATTAAATTAAGGTCATCCGTAAACCTCGCCAAGCAGGTGGCACTCGGAGATCTGGTGATTGACTTCAAATCCATTGAAAATCATGGAGGCGAGTTGGATGAAGCGTTAGAGCAGATGGTCAACAACCTTCGCAATATTGTGATCACCATCACTAATGGTGCTGATAATGTACTAGCCGCCAGTCAGCAAGTGGCATCTGTTTCGCAACAATTATCACAAGGCTCCCAGGAACAAGCCAGCTCAGCGGAAGAAGTATCATCTTCTATGGAGCAAATGTCAGCTAACATACAGCAAAATACTGAAAACTCAAGAGAAACTGAGAAGATCGCTAATAAGGCTTCTGAAGATATTGAAGCCACTAGTTTATCTGTTTCAGAAACAGTTCAAGCAATCAATAACATCGCAGAAAAAATTGTTATCATCGAAGAAATTGCATCAAAAACTGATCTGTTAGCTCTCAATGCCGCGGTAGAAGCCGCCCGTGCCGGTGAACATGGAAAAGGTTTTGCAGTGGTAGCTGCGGAAGTAAGAAAACTGGCGGAAAGAAGCCAGCAGGCTGCAGCTGAGATCAATGAAATATCATCGCATACCGTCAAACTAGCAGAGGACTCAAAAGGGATGTTGATACAAACCCTTCCTGACATTAATAGAACTGCTGAACTGGTTCAGGAAGTTGCTGCGGCAAGTGTAGAACAAAACTCTGGGGCCAATCAGGTCAACAGAGCCATTCAACAGCTTTCCCAGATCACTCAAAACAATGCTTCCTCATCAGAAGAAATGTCTTCCAATGCTGAAGAACTTAGCACTCAAGCCGAAGAGCTTAAAATTGCTATCAGCTATTTTAAAGTCAGCAACAGTCAATCAGATTTTAATATTTCTGATAAGAAAGGGAATGTATCTACGGTTAACAACAAAAACCATGGCAGCAAACAAGAGGTAAAAGTACAGGGAAACGGTGCCAAAATCGAGCTTGACGAAGGCCCGGCTGATAATGAATTCTCTGAGTTTTAAAAAATTATCATAGCTGTGATACAACCCCATTGGAGTTAACTCACGGTAGAACTTTAACATTTCAAAAAACTGATTATATGAAAACCATACTTGTAGTAGATGATTTTAGTAGCATTCAAATGTTTCTATGCAAAACACTTGAAAAAAAAGGGTATAAAACTATTGGTGCTTCAGATGGAAATGAGGCTTATGAGATACTCTCAGAAAACAAGGTAGACTTGGTACTTTCAGATTATAATATGCCAAATTGTACAGGAATGGAGTTGTTAAATAAGATCAAATCCAATAATGAAACAGAACAAATACCAGTGATATTTCTTACCACTGAAACAAACCCGGAAAAAATGCAGGCAGCCAAACTTGCAGGGCTATTTGCATGGGTAAGGAAACCATACAATGCTGATGCATTTTTTGCTCAGATAGAAAATGCACTTGCTCAGCAACAATTAAACTAAACGGTTTACCTAAACATTCAAACCCATTGCATGCGCCCACTTCTTTATAAGTAGTAGTTTTGTTAGGTTCACAATAGGGCGCATGCTTTTTTATTAAACGTTTTTGTTAAAAAACTTCCACATGTATTCATCTGGTTTTATAAAAATGGATGAAGAAAGCTTTGAAAAACTTAGCACCTTTATCACGCAACAATACGGTATTAAACTCCCTCCAGCAAAAAAAAGTATGCTGGAAAGCAGGCTTAATAAAAAAATAAGAAATTTAGGTTATAACGGCTATAAACCATTTCTAGCCTATATATTTGGCAGAGAAGGAAAAGTAAAGGAACTACCGCATATTGTTGATCTAATTACCACCAATAAAACTGATTTTTTTAGGGAACCTGCTCATTTTGATCACCTTACCCAAGACTTTCTCCCACACTACGTAAGTAACAATAGGCACCGCCCTTTGAGGATATGGTCTGCGGCCTGTTCTTCAGGCAAGGAGCCCTACACCATTTTAATAACTCTTGAGGAGTTCAGAAAGGCTACTGGTCCTCTCGCCTATTCTATATTGGCCAGTGATATCAACACCAGGGTCTTACAATCTGCTTATCAAGGAGTTTACAACCACGAGCAAATTGACATGCTCCCTGACCATTTGAAACGAGCTTACTTTCTTAAAAGTAAGGACCCTGGCAGTTCTCTTGTCCGGATCAAACCTGAATACAGGAAAAAGATCATATATAAGAGGATTAACCTGGTACATGAATATGATATGCCCTACTCCATGAATTTTGATGTCATATTTTGTAGAAATGTACTTATCTATTTTGATAAAGCCACCCAGGAAAAGGTAATTAATCGACTAGCAAAACATCTAAGACCAGGTGGTCTGTTATTTCTGGGGCACAGTGAATCTACGATGGGGATGAAAGTACCTTTTGAACAAGTAAAACCGACCATTTACCGACACATACCATGAGAATATATTACCTGGTCGATGATCAGTTTATTGTTACTTCAGAAGCTACTGAGATACAAGCCATTTTAGGTTCATGCATTTCCATCTGTCTATCCCATGTGGCAGGCATGAACCACTACAGGCCCCTGGTACTCCTGGAATTAAAAATAAAAATCTTAATCAATGATATTTTTCTATTGACACACTACTGGTAAAATCGAAGTTAAAGGAAGGTTGTTCAACTAAAAAACTGATAACCCTTGATACTACATTATGGCATAAAGATATTGGCACTGCGTACAGGAGGTCATTTCAGAAGAAAATTAATATTCAATACAGTACAAGAAAAGTTAAAATGAAGCTACTCAACCAAGTATGAGGTATATCAAAGTATTAGTAATTGATGATTCTGCCCTAGTAAGACAAACCCTGAGCAACATAATTAACTCAGACCCCCAGCTTGAAGTAATTGGTACTGCAGCCGATCCATATTTTGCAGCAAGAAAGATTCGCAATGAAGTACCAGATGTAATTACATTGGACCTTGAGATGCCACGAATGAATGGGCTTACCTTCCTCAAAGCCATGATGGCACAGTACCCTATTCCGGTGGTTATCATTTCAAACCTTACTCAAAAGGGTAGCAGACAAGCTCTAAAAGCCCTGGAACTCGGTGCCGTTGAAATTCTCGCCAAATCAGAGATCAGAAATACCAAAGATCATCTTGAGGAGTCACAAGTACTGATAACTGATGCCATAAAAGCCGCAAATATGGCCCCTGTACGAAGACGACCTCTGACTCAGAATGAAAAAGCACCAGAAACTATAGCTCATCCGCCTTCTTCGACTATACACCATTTTTCAGCGCAGCCTATACATAAGATCATAGCAGTGGGAGCTTCTACCGGAGGTACTGAAGCCATAAGGGAGCTTTTGCAAAATGCCTCAACTGACTCTCCTCCCTATTTGATCGTACAGCATATGCCTGCAGGCTTCACTCAATCATTTGCAAAAAGTCTTGATGCCCGCTGCCCTATCATAGTAAGAGAAGCTGTTGATGGTGAGATCATACAAATCGGTCATGCATACATTTGCCCTGGAGGATTTCATATGACACTCGAATACAACTTTACCAATTACCGGATAAGGATCAAAAATGGCAAACTTGTAAACCGCCACCGTCCTTCTGTGGACGTGCTTTTTGAGTCCATTGCCCAAAGCGCCGGGCTAAATGCTATTGGTATTATCCTGACGGGTATGGGAAACGATGGTGCTACGGGCCTTTTACAAATGAGAAAGCATGGAGCAATAACCATAGCTCAAAATCAATCAACCTGCGTAGTATATGGCATGCCCGGAGAAGCTGTAAAGCTTGGAGCAGCACAATATATCCTACCCTTAGGTGATATTCCAAACAAGCTGAAATCATTCCATTAAAGCTACATGTTCCCTATTCGTCTTAGTTTCTCATTCCATTCCTGAATTCGGAGGGAGAATATGAAGTCAACGTCTTAAAGAAGTTCGAAAAATGCGCTATTTCTTCAAACCCAAGACTAAAGGCTATTTCGGAAATGTTCCATTGGGTTTGCCGAAGGAGGATTTTTGCTTCCTGAGCAAGCCTGCTCTTAATAATATCGGAGGTGGTCTTACCCGTTACTTCTTTCAAAACTTTATTTAGGTGATTAACATGTACATTGAGTGATGCAGCAAATTCATTGGCGGACTTAATCCGAACTCTTTGAGAGGTAGATTCTATTGGAAATTGTCGTTCAAGCAACTCTATGAACAAAGAAGAAATTCTGTTTGAAGCATTATGTGATTTGTCCGAAGGGTTAAGAGGCTGTAATTTTTGGCCGAAGTGGATAAGTTCCAAAAGGTAAGTTCGAAGTAAATCATACTTATATGCATAATCTGAGGATAGTTCTTGCTGCATTTTATTAAAAATGTCATCAACCCTATTATACAACTCTTTATCCATATGGTATACAAAATTAGATGCAGGGTTGAAAATAGGAAGTTCATCTATAAGCGTACCTGTTTTTGACTTAGACAAAAACTCTCCGGTGAACACACAAAAGTATCCCTTTTGATCAGAATTTAACGGATAATATCTATAGGGCACTTTAGGAGTGGCAAAGATCAATGCATAATCTTCAATATCTACCACCCTGTCAGCATACTCAACTTTATTTTGACCATTGACGAGACTAATCTTGTAATATGTGCGCCTATTATAAGGCATTTTAGGCTTAGACGGACTTTTCTTCCACATTTCAGCAATATCAAATACATTGAAGTGTCCAATATCCTGCTCATTGTTTTCTCCAAAGTATTGATCAAGATCCATATCTGGCAATAGTTCTTGATAAAAGTCTTTAATAGAAAGTACTTCCATAGTCTCTTGTAAAAATCAAAGTATAGTAAAAGTATGCTTATAAATACGGAAACTGAGACGGGAAGTCTGAAATCCTGTCTCAGTTCCTGTGGATGATCCTAAAAAATTTCCTGTCAGGCAGCATTCATCTTATCAAAGGTTTCTGCTATCACCTCAGGTGATGCTTTGGCCATGTCCTCACTAAAACCCCAGGTAATTTCCTGCTTACCCTCATAAAGCTGCTGGAATACAGCTTCTACAAAATCACTTACCTGTGGATATGCAGCATGTATTCCTTTACCTCCCAAATCTGTATTTATTGCAGGAGGAATAACCTCAATGGCCTCGATATTACGATCCTTGAGCATATGCCTCAGAGATAGTGTAAATGAGTGAAAAAAAGCTTTAGTAGCGCAATAGACTGGTACCTTCGCAATTTGAACATAAGCTAATCCTGATGTAACGTTGATGACGGTATTGAGCTCTTTAAGCTTTACAAACATGCTCGTTAAATGTAAAGGAGCCATGACGTTAGTTTCAACTTCCAGCTTTGCTTTATCATAAAAATCTGCATCATCAATATGCATCCAGTTCTGGATACCCGCGTTATTGACCAAGACGTTAAGATCAGAGTGTTCCTTGGAAACCCAATTATACAGTTCTTCTCTCCCTGACTGTGTCGATAGGTCGCAAGTGTAGGCTATTACGTTATCGTAGCGATCAGAAACTTCTTTCAACAGTTCCTCTCTCCTTCCACAAATAATAACTGTATTGTTTTCGAGGATAAATCTTTCAGTAAGTCCTAACCCAATACCAGAGCCTCCACCGGTAATCAGTATTTTGTTGTTGGATAAATTCATAATATTTGATTTTTGTTTTTTTTTATGATACAAAGCTCCCTCAGAAGTGGTTGAAGTGGTTTGCTTGTATCAATCCATAATTTGCAAAAATCAAATATTAGAGTCCGATCTTACCTTTTATTTGCTCCAGCATCAGTTTTGGGCTGTATCCGTACCCATTTTTAAACACCACCTCCACGTTCCTGATGTTACCTGGGGCGTTACTAAGGTTACCATCAACGATCACAAAATCAGCACGTTTTCCTTCTTCTATTGACCCAATATTCTGCTTAGATAGCACTTTAGCTCCATTATTCGTCATTATTTGAATTGCCTGCTCAGTAGTAAAACCAGCTTCAATCAGCAACTCAAAGTTGCGCTGATCGCCAAAGCCTGGCAGCACATGTCTTCCTGCATCTACTCCAGCTGTCAAAGTGCCTCCCATCTTGAAAAACTGTCGTTCAAACTGCATAATTCTTCTAAATCTGTGCAACCTTGTGCTATCTGAATCTGACTTGTCTAACTGCTTTCTTCTTGTGTAGTACTGCGCCTTCAAATTCGGAGACATTGCTTCCTCAGTTCTATTATCGGCAAAGGCTCGTTGAGGTATGCTCGCTTCGTAAATAGCTAATGTGGAAGTTAAAAACACACCCTTTTCTACCATCAAACGCTGCAGCGCTACCACACTTTCGCTTGAAATATTAAGATCATCCAAATAGCCTCTGGATCCGTTGCACTTGCCATAAGTCTTATTTTCCCTAAAGTCACTAGTACTATTCAACCCATGTTCTATCCCATCTATCCCCATCTCTGCCGCTTGTGCAAAGGTAACAGAGCATAAATGTCCTGTCACTTTCGCATTGTGTTTGTGTGCTTCGTTGATAACTACTTCTAAATCATGTGGGCTGATGTGCCGATATACTTTAAACCATCGAACACCTCGGTTCGTCCAGTACTTTATTGTGTCTCTGATTTCCTCATCACTATTTGGAATAATCATACCAGTACTGCCTCCGGGTCCGGTAAAATAAGGGCCACTGGTTACTACATCGGGCCCTGCGACTTCTCCAATTTGTATTTTCTCAGCAAGTTCTATATCCTTAAATGGAGAGGCTGCTCCACATGTTTGGATAGTAGTAACACCAGAAGCTAAATATAGCATTGCCCCTGAAATTCCTATAAATGGGTAATCCGGCATATGTAAATGGTTATGAACACCTACTATACCCGGAATAATGGTTTTCCCTTTCACGTCCAATACTGTAGCCTTATCTGGAATTTCAACTTTGGAGCTTGGCCCTATTACCTGAAAGTACCCGTCAACGACAACTACGGTCTGACTTTCCTTGATCCGATCATGGGTTCCATCAATAATATTTGCATTTGTAAGTGCTATTATCCGATCGTCATAAGTAACGTATTGCAAAACACTTTTAGATAGCTCAGGCCTTTTGATACTATCACCCTCCTCATATGATGATAACACTGTTGACTTAACCTCTTTTTTACAACTTAAAATAGTTAGTAATATTACTCCTATCAATATGTATTTAAGAGCCTTCCTGCTTTCCCTCTTCTTGTTTATCAAAACTCTGATCTTTGTTTAATGTCTTATATTTTAAGCCTTTACTAATCCAAACCGATCAATATCTGCTTTTTCAGGACTTAGTGAAGAATCCTCTATGGTCATATGGCCACATTTAATACTCTCAAAATCATTATTCCATTGATTTGCCAACTGAACTCTTATCTGATCATTAAGAGGATAGACCTTGCCTGATGTCAGCGAATCAGTATGTGTTTTTCTAATGTACAGAAACTCATCAACATTTATAATTTTTACAAAAAAGTAACTCCTCAATAAAAATTGAGTATCATTTGCAAATTTCCTGTTGGTAGAATAACCTCCTATTAGATTGAAATCTTCAAGAAACATTGCCGCAGTGGAGTGCAATAACGGAAAACCCGGATGCATTTTTAATGCACCTGACACATCAAGAGGATACCTTATGGCACGAAGCTTCTTATCAATAACATCAAACCTTAATTCATGAGACCCAGCCATACGTACTTCATCATTAAGGGCACCCGCAAGAACCTGCAATCTGTCGGTACAGGAAATATCATCCGAATCCACAAAAGTGATAAGTCCTTCATTGCATTGATTAATTAGTAATTCTCTTACCACATAAGGTCCTACATTGTCTGGTTTAGCACAATAAAAAGACACTTCATGCCCCCATCGCGAAATAATCTGGCTATCCGTTTCTTTATTAAATTCATCAAATGCAACCACAATATTCTGATCGCTATATTCACCCTTAAGTTGATAATTTAAACAGGTATTTAGATCCTCCCTCTTCCCTTTATGAGGTATTACCACATTGATCAACTTACCAGCAACCCTATCAGGGGTATTATACTCTTTAAAAGGGAGTTGCTTTACCATTAATTTATCAGGGTTAACCTGACTATCATAAACCAACTCCATTAAATGATAAGCCCATGTATCAACCTCATTATCCTTAAAATGGCCATAATGAACAGCAAATATTTGTGATGAACAAATGAAGCTTCTCACCGGTCCCTGGTCCTGTCCGTTGATAATCGGAGCACTGTGTCTTTCTACGAGAAACACAACAAAATCATCATCAAAATCAAGCCATTCACTTTCCAACACCTGATCTACATAAGGAAGTAAAGGCCCTTCTAATACAATAACATATTCAAAATTGACCAGCTCTGAGATACTTTGAATAGGTTGTGGTTCTTCAGAAGAGTCTTTTCCAATCCCAATAAGGGCAAAACCATTATCAATGATATATTCAATACTCATAAACTAGTTACAGTCAATTTTAATGTTAAACAACTCTAGTACACCGTCTTTAAGTATAGGGTGGCCATCTATCTCATTTGAAATATTTGAATTATGTATCACTTGTAACCACATAGGCTCTCCACAAAACTGTTTCATAGTAAAATTTTCATCGGGTTTTTCTGCATAGTGCCTGTGTTCTTTATAAAAAACACTTTTCAGGGGTACATTTTCATTCAGCTGCTCAATAAGACTTACAAATGGATTGCTTTCATTGAATGCGTAATAAAAGTTATCTTCATTCAAATCCCACTGCACACCTTCAAGCAAATTGATAACCTCTAATTTTTGTCCGTTAAAGCCACTTTGAATGTTGGCTATAGCTTGCTGATGAAATGCATCATCATTATCTATTCTTGTCGTAATGAGGTATTTAGTTCGCGGTTGTAGTAATTCTCCGATATCTTCTCTAACTGAATCTATGAAGACATCCATACCTTCAATATACTTGGGGAAAATAAATGGATTTGCAGATTGGATATGAACCATACGATTTCGTATTTCATCATTGGTATCACAATCCAAATAGATAAGCCATTTAAAACCTTGAACTGACTGATGTTGAATTGATGGCAGACAAATAGACTCAAATAACTGCATCCTTTTGGAGGTCCACAGTCCATCTCTCACAGTTACCCCCCTTTTATCAGCTTTCCATTTGGTATTTTTCACATTAAACCGTGTGATCAAAAAGTGTTCGAAATCCAAATTCAACAACTATTGGGTTATTAATAGCTTATAACATTTTCTAAAACAGGGTTAACCGGTGAAAACTGCTTTAGGCAAGATGCTATATTCAAGCCCACCTGCTCACCATACAGCCTTTTTTCACCTCCATAAGTCAATACTTTTTGTTCATGAAATATAAGCTGTAAACTAGTTTTAATAAAATCAGCACTCACAGGTGGTACCAGCACATTAGATGGGATAACGTTTACAGTTTCGGGTCTGTCAGTATTCCATCTGTAAGTGGCACACTTAACATTCAAAATATGACTTTCCTCCTGTAGTCCTCCACTATCGGTATAAATGCCGATACATCGATCTGAATTAATAAACTCTATTACCTGGGCATACTCCGGCCAAAGGGGAGTCACCTGCATACCCTCTTTAATTGCCGTTGCAAAGAGACTATCAAATTCATACTGAGCCAGAGCAGCCTTAACAGCATTCGTCATCACAAAAACGATTTTGCCGCCTTCTTTCATATACATGATCAGCCCTTCCAATAGTATTTTTAACTCGGCAGGGCGCATGTTTTCTCTTCTATGAAAATCGACTCTCAGCCATTTTCCTTCGCTCAAAAAAGGGTACTCCTCAAATACCGACTTTTCCGGTTTTACTGATTTAATCGCTTGTACCGCGTCACTACTTAGAGAACCGCTTAACTGTATGGATGACGTGCAGTACCCTTCATTCAGAAGGTTTTGCCTATTAACTTCCTCAGGAGCAAACAACAACTGACAGCCTACCGAAGCAATACGAGTGTCAAATCCTTCAGGAAAGGGAGCATCTTTGATCATTTTCCATTCACATGTACTCTGTATAGCAAGTACTTCTTCTACATCGCTACTCCAATCAACATCAGGATAGTACGAACGCAAACCTGCCTCCACATGAATACTGGTCCCTCCCTCCTGCAAATACCAGAAGACCGGAACAAGACCGGCAGTTGAGGTATCTCCTGATACCACCGGTATAGCCTGTCCATTTAACCTATGTTCTTTTTTTAGCAGATCAAACAACCAATTTATCCTATGCGCCAAAAGTGGAGTTCTTGCGGTAAGAGTGCCCTGAACTTTTAGATAAACAGATATATGATTTGAAAATCCCAGCTCATGCTGAGCACTAATCAGGTTTTGGTCATAGTGTTGACCAACATCTATAGCCAAAAAGGGCACATTGTACTGGTTCATACCATGGATTAAACTGGCCAGCTTAATATAACATGGTTTCGTACCTATGAATATCAAATATAGCGGTGCCTGAGTTTCATTGGCTTGCCTGATTTGTCTACTGACAATCTCTTTATTATAATACGGTTTATTTTCTGTCATTAAAATGTGCTTCTTCAATGAGATCAATATATTTTTTATCTTCTTCCAGACTTCCTTCCACAATCCCTAACCTATAATTGATCAGACAAATTTGAAAGTTTCTTTGCTCATTCTGCTTTTTAAAATCAAACTCAGGTGTTATATATCGCACATCATCACTATGGGTCATATGTAAGACTGTACCTATGGCTACTCTTTCCATCCCCTTTTTTAACTGAAGCCTTGTTATTAGATCAAGGTCCTCCCACCCCCAACCTTCCAGCTCAGAATTATACCCTTCTACATCTGTCAGTGCTTTTTTTGAGGCTATTATTATCCCTGGCCCGCTTCTGCTTTTATCCAACACCCCTTGTCTGTTCATTTCCACCAGAGCCTTATTCCCGTTGGCCCCTTTAAACTCTATGAAGTGACCTATTTCGAGCAATTCACCTGCTTCAGGAAATTCTTCCGGTTCCGGTTTTTCTTCCAGTACCTTTGCTATTGTAGCAAAGGCATTGTTATCAATAATGGTTTTCAATTGCTCAATCTCCAGATCCTGTAAAATAACATCGGTATCGAGTACCATAATTGTAGCCTCAGTTGAATTGAGTATCCCCAAATTCAATGTTAGTGATTTATTAAAACCGGGATATTCGAAATTAATAATACGAACAGGAAAACTCGTATCAGCCTCATTTACCAAATCAAGAACTTGCTGCTTATCTCCTCCGCAATTGATGATTATAAAATTAGCCTCTACACCTTCTGTTTTTAAGAAAACACTATTCTCCTTCAGGCACCGTGAAAGCTCTTTCCTATTCTTCCATGGTATTAGTATATCCAGTTTAAACATTTAATGATTCTTGGTTAAAGATAATAGACCGTGTTTAAGCCATTCGTTTATAAGCTCTATTGACACTCCCTCCTGAATAGCCTCTTCATAAACCAGGCCTTCTTTACCAATTCTCTCAAACAGGTCTTTTCCTCCATTAAGATTATAAATAGCAGGCCAGGCAGGATCATTTAATTTTATATGATTATCTGCAGTATATTGCCAAGGATAAGCGGGATTTACCTTAGTACCCGGAATAAAATCAGGGCATTCCTTACTTACATAATGCGAGACTACACTGTAGTACATTCCCCAATGGGTGCCACTCTCGGTAGAGGGTAATGACATACCGGATAGTTTGGGGGTTTCATCGGGGTTTGTTAGTATTCTTCTGGCTTCCGAGCCCTTATAGTGATGCATGCTC
Organism: Fulvivirga marina; assembly: GCF_016775155.1. GTDB lineage: Bacteria > Bacteroidota > Bacteroidia > Cytophagales > Cyclobacteriaceae > Fulvivirga > Fulvivirga marina. Next base: position 714,475 of record NZ_JAEUGD010000066.1, read on the forward strand.
TCCTGAGCAAACTTTACCAGGATATTAGCGCATTGCTCATACGTGAATTTTTCCTCTGCATGTTGAATGCATGCCTGCCTAACGCTCTGTTTTTCTTCCGGCGATGCCTGAAGCACCTCAAGCGCCTTGCTGATACCGTATGCTTCATCCATACGAATGCCATTAGAAGTAACCCATGTAGGCATTACAAAACCGGTAACTCCGTCCTTTATTGTATCTTTTAGACCTCCATAGGCACTTCCGATTACGGGTACGCCACAAGCCATAGCTTCCACCGGAACGTACCCAAAGTTTTCATCCAGGGAATGAGTCGGATGAATCAACAGGTCCAACGCATTATAACAACAAAGTAATTCCTCATCACTAAGCTTAGCAGGAAGCATTATAACCTGATCCTCAATACCAAGTTCGGAGATAAGATCTTCAATATATTGCGGGTATGCATCTGTAACATAATCCAGAATTGGATAATCGACCCAGAAGTTACCTACCACCAAAGCCTTAACCTGCTTGTTATCCAGTTTTTTTGATATCGCTGCAAATAAATGTAAGAACCTGTGCAAATTTTTCTGAGGCAATAAACGGCAGATATGTCCAATCAACACCGTATCCTCCGGGATACCTAGTACATCTTTGGCCAATGATTGATCCATTGGATTGAACAGGTCTTCATTAACCGGAAGCGGCAAATAATAAAAGTTGGGCCGAACTTCCCCACACATGCTTTCAAAAATTGCAACATCAGAATGGCAATTCACAATGATACCATCACATTCTCTAAGGTTAGGCAGCTGCTTATATAGGAAATCCTGATTGAGTATAGCTCCACCATGTGCACAATATATTATAGGACAAGACACCTTTCCTGCAACTTCCCAACCAATGTTCCCTGCAAAATTTAACAAAAGATCTATTTCATTTTCGTCAAGCTGCTGTGCATTTTCGATAAAAACAAGATCAAACTCTTGATTGAGAGCATCTATATAAAACCTACGGGTACGATCCACACTTACCCAGGCATGTTTATCTCCTCCGGTAATCCCTATCTTCTTTTTCAATAGTCAGTATTATTTAATTTTTATACTCCAAAGGCAAGTTTTCTGTCTTGGTTTCACAAAAAAATGCTTCATCTTTAATCAGACAAGCACCTGAAACAGAATCGCCATTCTTAAAATATTCTTTAATCTTTAAAGGGTCTCCATCTTCAAACAATGCAAGGAGTTCTCTATCACATATTGCATAGTTTAAAGCTACTGCTCCCCAGATGTAATCAGAGGCAATATTTTTTCCTAGAGGAACAGGCTCCTTACTGATAACCTGCCTATGAAAATCGTTATGTACACAGATAATATCATGATCAAATAATAATACCGGACCTCCGTCACTGCTAGTTTTTTCAATTGCGTTATACCATTGCGAGTTATGGAAGAAACATCCTTTTTGTACAAACACTATATTTTTTACCTGTCCCTCTTTAACCCTATCCGATAAGTCATTCCTATTAACTTCATGCTGCTCTTCCCTGCTGTTAGTCAGGTTCAAAGCAGACATACTCGATCCATGATTTGAATTATCTACTTCTATCACCAAGGTTTTTGTCTCTTTCAGCGGCACTTTATCAAATCTGTTTTTATCACCTTTCCATATCCCGCTATAACAAACCCAATTGATAAGATCTTCATCCCCATAGGTATCTACCCTATTAAACACCTGTATATTAAAATCATACAAGTTATTATCGGGTTCATTCCGCTTATGCCAAAGGTGATACGCTGTAGCTGACAATTCATTCCAATCAAGCCATTTGTAAATCTTCCATGTCATAAAATTATCTTCACCACCCCACCCAAAAAACTCTTCACACCATCCTCCTATACTTTCAAAGGCTTCACGTTTCATCATCAAAACTCCTCCTGCAAAATTAATGAAGGGCCTGCCTTCTCTCTGCATGCAGTCCGGGAACTTTTCCATAGCCTGTTCGGACTCCTCTTCGGTAAGATCAACAACCTCGGAATAAGGTGAAACAGCATCGTAGTCATCAAGGAGAGAAATTCCTTTAAGGATATCGCTTTGCTTTAATAAGAGATCAGCATCTGTAAAAACAAGACGATCTGTAGTAGCTTTTTCAGCGCCTACATTAAGTGCCCAGCTCTTGTTGAAGGAATGTGGGCTATAGATAAATACTTTTTTTACCCAAGGAAATGGAAGCTGCAAACGCTCTTGGCTACCTTCTTCCACCACTATCACTTCAGCATGCAAATTTTTGATCCACTGAAGTACGGTCAGCAGGTTTTTATGGTGGCCGGAGTGATCGCGATAGGGAATGATAAATGAAAAGCTGGGCGCCACACTTCCGGTCATAGATTACTTATTCAGCATTTTAAAATCTGCTAAAACCTTTTCACTTGGTTCTGGTTCTTTCCTAAGCCAGTCTATCCGGTTTTCTACATTCCATCTATGCATCCAGGAAAAACCCCATTTACCCACATAGGGGTCTTTTTGCTGATACACCGGGTCTTTCATAGCCTCTTCCATGCTTATAATGCTATACCCTCTCCTTTTAAGGAGTTCAACCAGTTGCGGCATGATATCAGCGTGCAGCTCATTGACGTGTCCCAGAAAAATATGAGGGATCTGCCTACCTTGAGTTTTAAGAGCCATATTTTCAAAAAAGTCAAATAAAGTATCCGTATGATGTAAATAAGCCTTGCTTATCTCATTCATTCCTTTCTTATCTCCCTCTTTTTTAGCCTTTTTATACAAACTATTAAAAATATAATCAGAGCTTTCCACTGTCATGGGAGCAATGGTGTACCCCTTTTCTGTTAAGAATTTTTCAAATGAAGCCTTGGATGTTGAGTCTGATCCGGCTGAGTTGAATGGAAAACGAAAGTATTGCAACGGTTTCTCTACCTCATCTAATATCATTCGGGTTATAATCTCCCCTTTCAACACTTCAGATTTAAAATCTTCAAGTTTTGTATCATGGAATGAAGGATGGCTAAAAGTATGATTTCCTAAACTTAATTTATCTCGTCCGGCCCATGCTCTTAACACCTCTGATCTACGATCAATCTCCCCTTTCACGTAAAGGCTCTTTTCATTTACAAAACCAGTTACAGGAACATCGAGTTTATCGAGATGCCCAAGCAATTGATTATTAACATCTTCTATTTCCTCGATAGTATACCCTGACGCACCAGCTACTAACAGATCGTCCAAAGTGATCGCAACTGCCTTACCTTGCCCAGACGCTGAGTGACTAATAATAACAATAGTGATTAATAAAATGTATAGTTTCTTTATCATTTCAAAAGTCATATTTTAAAGAATAATTGGGTTCCATATTTCCCTGTTTTACCGGCAGTTGCCTTTCAACTGCATCAGCTATAGACTCCGGTGTAATATATTTCATACAGCTTTCTCCATACACACATGAGGCCCCGAAATAACACTCACAGGCTTTTTCAGGCTGTATAATTTCTCCCTGATCAAATAAGTCAAACTCATAAGGATTGAAGATGTTATTCATTAAAACCAACTTTCTATTTAAGGCCAAACATAAGTGCATGGCCATTGTAACCTGACTTACAATCAGGTCACATTGAGCAATTAAAGCAATAAACTGCTGCACTGGAAAATTTCCAGGGTACCAGGCTCCAGTCTTTTCATTAAGTCTTGTGTTGTTCTCATGTTCATCTTTCCCCCCCAATAACACACAAAAATATCCTTTGTCCTGAAGGGTTCTAATTAAAGACTCCCAATACTCAAGTGGCCATTGCCTTGTCGGCCATCGTTGTCCGGCCCCGGTATTCAGGCCTATTACAGGTAACGATGTTTCATTTTGCAGTTTCTCTTTCCATTGACTATGGTGTACCGGGTCAATGTCCAGAATATACCTTTCATCAGAATATTCAAGATGACATATAGAGAAGATCTCCTGAATGTAAGAGGCTTTATTTTGCTTTGACAGCTCATCAAATAAACCGGTAAGCAATTTAGCTTTGGCAGCCCGTGTAGCGGGTGCTATGCCGTTTTCCCAGGTAAACCCATACTTTTCATGAGCAGTAACCTGTTTTAAAAGTATGCAGGCCTCTGGTTCTTTGTCCAGATTTACAGCAATGTCATATTGTGTATAAGAGACCTCCATCATTTTTCTGGAGGTCATTGGAATGATATGATCAATCCATGATTTAGGAAGAACCTCTGTATAATCACTTATCCATGTAATATGGCACCCTGGATAAAGTTTTTTATACTTCTGCAAAAGTGGTGTCGTTCTGATAACATCTCCGATAGCTCCAAGTTTAATAATAAGGATTCTTTTGGATATCTTACTATAAGCCTTACAACTGGAACAAACGTGGCCATTCTGCTTATTAGGCAAGCATGGAATATGTCCCTTATAGTATAGACAGTCTCTTTTTACATCCTCCCAATTCATAGAATGTCCTCGCTCTTATTTAAACTTTATCTTTTTCGATATTTAGGTTATAGCACATTAACCTGTTGAAGGTGATTAAAATGCTTTTCTAGTTTCTCATGGATAAACGGATGACTCACCTCAATAAATTTCATAAAAGCTCTGGCTGTATTATCAGCTCCCTCGTTATAGGGAAGAGCAATTTTAACGCGCCCCTTTCCATGATACCATTCGAGGTCATCAATAACTTCATATTCAGGAAAGGCCTTGGATAATAAATCGCGTAATTCTCCCAAAGAGGACTGTAAGAATTTCACCTCTTCACTTTCAAGGTGGAATTCGAGTCCTATTTCCTCTGACTTTGTATCGTAATCCAACAATTCAAAATGGACAGAACGAGGCCAACCTTCTGGTAATACGCGTCGGAAGTGAGGAAATTTGCTTCGCAGAGAAAATTGCTTGGAAGGTGTAAGACCCTCATATGCTGTAATAATCTGTTGAAGATAGTCATTGGTTTTTTCAGATGGCTCAGCCAACTTAAAAACCTCTAATGCTACTAATTGTTCACTTTCCTTTACTTCATCATCAGTAAATGTTAGCGGCTCAATCTGGTTAAAATCAACCGTGAATTTTTTGAGCATCTCCCAGTCCATTGCCTCTCCTTTTGCTTCCCGCTGCATGATTTCCATGAGCAGTGTAACCGAACGTCGGTAATGCCCTATTCCCAAGAATGCTTCACTAAAACAAAGCGCAGGAATATACTTAGGAAATATGCTATTCAACTGATTGATCACTTTAATCATAGCATTGCGATGTGCATCAGACATTTTGAAACCTAGCAAATGTGCAAAAGTTGCCAATTCGATGATGTGACCTGCATAGTACAGGTGGTTTTCAAAATATTCCTTCACAGCCATCACTTCTCTCAACTCGCCTGCGACACTTCCTTCCTCCATCGTATCTTCACTTCCAATAGCTTCTAATGCCTCATCCAGAATAATAGACAAGAGGAAAATCATGTTCAATTGCCCTTCAAGGAAATATGGAGCGATTTCCTGGTAAGGTTCAAAACCTTTAAACCTTGTAGATACCGCGCAAAGGCCCTCTGTAAGATGAAATTTACGACATACGCGGAAAGTACCTGTTACATGCGTGGTAGTAGCCCACTCCATAAGCTCTTCTAAGTCAGCCTGGCGATCTCTGAACGCGAACGGTTCTGGAGTAACTTTGTCTTCAAGAAATGACAGCGCAAACAATAAGTGTCCTAACTCCTCACCTTCGTTATGATTAACATATCGGCTATTCTTTGAAACCTCAGATAGTGTGAGACCTCTTTTCCCAAACTCTTCATCACCTTTTATGCCAGCCATTACAGCATAGGCAAAACTTTGCCAGGGGTGAAAATCTCCTTCAGGAAGGCATTGTAGTATGTGAGGCTTGTTGTCTTCGTTGTAATGAACAAAGTCTTCAAAATAATCTAAAAGATGGTGGTCATTTACTGCGGCATTTCCCCAGCCATTAATGATATGGCATAAATTAGGCAAACTATCGCGCTCCAGAATTTCGTTGAGATTAGCTTTCATCAGTCTTGAAGAAAGATTACTTACCGATTTTGCACTCTCCCAATCCAGTTGTTGCTGCTCTTGTTCAAAATGTTTTCTTGTGTCTTCAAAAATGCGTTGCGCCCTCTCAGAAAGGTCTAAAGGCCACCAAAATTTGCTCATATATTTAGTATAGTATTTCGGGTATAATTTAGTTTGGCAAGCAACTGCGTTTGCTTATAAAGCACGCTTGCCATTGATCTTCGCCATGAGACTTGGCATGTATGTCGATATATTATATAATAATATATCCATAAAATTAATACAGGTGGCTTTTGCCACCTGTATTGTCGAGACTAAATAACTAATTATCTAAGTGCCTCGAATTCGCAGCACCCTTGAGTACAGCATCCGGCAATAATGTAGTCATTACTTTTGAAGCCACCTTTAAGGTTAGCTTGTCCCATTTTTGAAAGCATCATATCCTTTACTTTTTGGATATCCATCTTCTTCTTGCTCATAATAATAATTGTTTTTAGTTAGCAATGGTTTAAAATTAAGTAACGGAACGAATTATAACAATATTAAAACAAAAATTATGAAAGATTTTTTGATCTTTTCATCTAAAAGTAAAATTTTCTATTTGTAATTGCCTATAAATCTGATAGTTACAAATTAGAGCATTTCAATAATTTTCCCTCAAGTTATCTCGTAACAAGCTGACCTGTAGTAGCATTAATTACTGAAGCAATTGACTCCATTTCATGATGAATAAAGAAGTGTCCACCATCATATTCATGAATCTCACAGCCTCCATTTGTATACTGTTTCCACCCTTGCACCTGTGCTTCCGTAAGGTCGTCTTCTTTTCCTGTGAACACGGTAATATCTACATCTGACCGCTTGAAACCTTCAATATCAGGTGTCGTCTCTGCAATTCTGAAATCATTTTTCAGCAATGGCAAAAACAGCTCCAGTAGCTCGGGGTGCTGAAAAAACTCCGGAGGTGTACCTCCCAGCAAAAGTATCTCCTCCTTGAATTGATTTTCATCCATTTTGTGATACATCTTTTCATCCTTCCTTTTCACCTGTATTGCCCCTCTGCCGGAAAAAAATAAATGATTTGGAGATAATCCCAATTCATACTTAAGTCGAACTGTCAGCTCATGAGCCAACAAACTGCCCATACTATGACCCAAAAAGGCAAATGGAGAAAACTTAATTTGAGGTGATACAATTCTATATAGATCATCAACTGCCTCAGCCAGTCCGGCATATAAGTCATCCCCTATTCTTCGGCCCCTACCAGCTAGCTCTACAGGTATAAATTCAATATGGCTCTGTAGATAGGGTTTTAATCCATGATAGATACTTGATGAACCTCCGGCATATGGAAAGGCAAATAATTTTAACTTACTCATTTATAAATTACTATTAATTTAAACAACCGCAGAAAACAAGAAATATTTTCCAGAAAGAGATATTCTTATGATCTGCTATATTAAATTTTGAATTAAATAATCATTAATTCAGGTTTTGAACTAAAACATCCTCTACCTTATAATTATTAGACACAAACGACGGTTTTCCTGTATCCAGCTTCAGAATTTTGTCGGCAACGCTAAAGTAATGGTCATCATGGGTTATTGCGATTACAATTTTGTTGTTCCTTTTCATTTCCGGGATCAACTGTTTATAAAAGAAATTTCTATACTCAGGGTCTTGATCTGCTGCCCATTCATCAAAGAGGTAGATTGGATGATCTTCAAGGTAGCACTGTAAAAGCCCTAGTCTTTTTCGCTGTCCGGCAGAAAGTTTAGTTGTACTAAAATGTCCATTCTCAATGGTCACCTTATCTGACAAGCCCAACAACCTCAGGTACCGATCTATTTCATCTTTTTTATCAGTTAGATCCACATTATATATTTTCTCAAACAAATGCATAGGGCTGAATACCGCAGAATAATACTCCCCTATATTTTTGATCTCCTTTCCGTCTACTAATATTCGCCCGGAATTTCCTATATACAAACCTGTCAAGAGCTTTGCAAAGGTTGTTTTCCCACTTCCATTTCCACCAATTATAAACAGAACTTCTCCTTTCTTAACAGTTAAGTCGATCGGACCGACCCTGAATGGCTTAGAATCAGCCGCCACCTGATACTCAAATGACAACGACTCGATTTTCAACTCTTCTACGAAAGCAGTACGATCTGTAAGTTGAGAAGCTTGCCAGTCATGATTTGCAGGAATTTCAAGAAGAAATTTTTGAATTCTTGTCCAGGCGATCTTAAGCTGCACAATTGAAGGTGCAGCACTTAGCAGTTCGTTGATAGGCCCAATTAAGTAAAGCAGGATAATCACAAAATTGGTGATCACATAATTTTCAATTCCAGGCATTAGGTTAGGTAAGACTATTGCAACAACACCCAACACCAGTATAAGCGACGACTCTCCTATCAGAAAAGCATTAATGAAATTAATCTGGGCCGTGTATATTTTAGTTTTAAAATCTCCAATTGTTTTCTCAATATCGGCGTTATACCCTTTCTTTTTCCCATAGTGCAGAGACAGTTCTTTAAAACCCTCAACCAGTCCGGTGATCTGCCACATGAACTCATCTCGTGTATCTCTAGCTATCTCCAGGTGCCCTTGAGCTCTCCTGCTTACAAAGTAATAAAATGTGGTAATTGAAACAATCAATGTTAGCGTTAGCATAGTAGCCCAAAAGGCAACCGTAGCCATGTAAAAAAATGCCCCTCCTATGGTTATGGTATTTCTGATTATAGTCACTATCATGCCTGTGGAATTACCGACTACCGAGACATCGTCGTTTAATGTAGCATAAACTCTCCCTTTTTTTAGCTTTTCAAAACTCTGATATGAGGTCGAAAATATCTTCGAGATCATTTTCAGCCTGATTTCAAAGATCAGGTTCTGCGTTACCTTTACAATACGTGTCTGTACGTGTTTTCTACCAAAGACATAAATGCTCATGGCTATGAGGAAATAGAATATGAGATATTCCAAATCCATGACATGACGGAGAGAAGAGGTTATAATAAATATGACCACCATGTTGGAGATACCCGTGATAATACTAAAAAGTACTATTTTAGGTAATTCTCTTTTTACTTCATTTGGCTCTGGAAAAAGCTGCGCAATAAAGAACACCAGATAACTGGATATCATGGATGAAATAAGCAAGGTTACCATGGTACTGAAGCTAAAAGGCATCCAAACATTTATTGTATCCCAATTAAGATTCCCCAGCGCTTTGGGAAGCAGGTAGATGGCAATCAGCAAAGGGATGCAAAAGCCTACAGAAGCCATACTGGTTAATACCAGTCTCATATCAGGAACTTTAAATGTCCTTCTACCCTTACTTATGTCTATTGTCATTTTCCCAAAAAACACCAAAAGGATGAGCAGATAAACGCATAAAATAATTGATACAACTGAAAAGGCTTTATCGTTACCATCTCCTTCTGCCAGTACCCTATCTTCATCTGGTTCTTCTCCTTTGAGTATGTGTAATGCCTGATAGGCAATCTCACTCATCAATTCATTGCTTGAATTACTCAGTATGGCTACACCAATGCCCTCTTCCGGCAATAATGATATATGACTGCTATAATTCGGATTTTGCCCATGATGAAATACCCTCTTATCCCCTCTTAGTGATACTTCCCATCCCATAGCATAGTATGAGAGATGTACAGGGGCGACCCTGTCATCCGCTATGTGAGATTCAGCAACAAGCCTGGACAATACATTTGGCTGCAGATCCAATTGAATTTTCAGCCACCTCGCCATATCATCAGCATTAGATATGACATATCCTGCAGCATTATTGCCTCGATAAACAGGAGCATTATAAGCTTTAGGACGGAAAAATGAACTTTTGTATCCAACTGTCATTGCTGACGAATCGTTAGGTGCCCCTATACTGGTATGTTGTAGACCTAGCGGATCAATAACCTCTTTTTGCAAAAAGTCTTCAAAAGTATGTCCTGTAATAGTTTCTATAACCAATGCCAGTACATCGTAGTTGATGGTAGCATACTCAAATTCCTCTCCTGGCTCAAATCTCAATTCCTGGTCTTTAAGAGCCTCTACGGTTCGTAGCAATGCATTTTCATCGTTAGCCTCCGGTATATCGGCTATTGTCTCCCAAGGGATACCACTTGTATGATGAAGCAAATCCCTTATGGTCACGCCAACAGAGCTATCTTCATGATAAAATTGAAGCCATGGCAGATAATCGTCTACCTTATCATCTAATTTAAGTTCTCCTTGATCAACTAACTTTAAAACTCCAAGAGAGGTGAAAGCCTTGCTTAACGACCCAAGCTGAAAAAGACTCTGACTATCTACTTTTTTACCAGTCTGAAGGTCAGCATATCCAAATGACTCAACAAAGGTATCTCCTTTGTTAACCACTATCATGACCATTCCTGGTATATGACCTTTCTCACTTTGCTCCTCCGCCATTACTCTTAACCGGCCCGTGATATCTTGAGCATCAACGGCTAAAGTCATAAACTGGCTTAAAAATATAACCAGACAGATAAATAATTTAAAACAATTTTTCACTTCTATTTTATTAAAGGGTTATATCAAGCTCTTCTCTAATCCTTGCAGCACCAGCTGTATTAAGCAAGGTCCAGTGGCTTGTTTCCAAAGTATGCTCCACTACTTTCCCTGTAGTGAAGCCTTTCCAATCAAACTCCGACTCATTATCCTTTTGCCAGAAAGTCATCTGCTTTGCTTTAAAGTGCGTGATTTGGAAATTCGGTTTAGCATTAATCTCCGGATAGTATTCGCAAAAAAGATTTGCCCTGTATACTGTAATGAAACCTTTCAATTGATTAACCGAAACTTCAATTCCGCAATCCAGAACACTTGAATGTATTTTATCAAACTTACGATGCGGATCAAGACCTACTAAATCCTCAACCTTCAGGCTAATGGTCTCTCCGTACATAAGGCCAAATACTTCTGCAATACCATGTAACAGTTCATCTTCGCTTTTGAATGGGTTTTGTTGCTTTACATAAGGCGCCATAGCATCAAATAAAATTAGATGCTCCACTTTATAGCCCATTTGCACCAACCTTAGCGCCATTTCATAAGCAATGCTACCTCCAAAGGAGTAACCACCAATTATAAATGATCCGTCGTGAGGTTGTTTCAGCAGCTCTTCCAAATACTGAGCAGCCATTTCCTCTACTGTTTCCAGAGCTTTGTCTAAACCTTCAAACCCCTGAGCCTGAAACGCATAAACCGGCTGATCTTTTCCCAGTTTACTAGCCAATGGATAAAAGACCATGGGACTACCTCCCCCACCGTGAACGAGGTATATAGGCCTTTTCGTACCGGACTTATTTATAGGTATAAGTGTAGAAGCTTGTTCCTGAGACTGCCCCTCCATCACCATTTCTATCTTAAGAGCTAACGAACGTATATCGGGACATTCAAATAAAGCGGCAATAGGCATCTGTACATAGAGTACTTTCTTCAATCTCGCCATTAATCTTACAGCCAACAACGAGTGTCCTCCCAGTTGGAAAAAGTTATCATCAATGCTAACCTTTTCACTATCAATACTGAGTAACTCCGCCCAAACATCCACCAAAAGCTGTTGTAGCTTATTTTGCGGCGGAACATAATCATTTTTATCTGTTAGCTCAGGTTTTGGCAATGCCTTCCTATCCACTTTTCCGTTAATAGTAAGAGGAATATGATCCAGTGTAATGAAATGGGCGGGCAACATGTATACTGGCAATTGCTTTTTTAACTGAAGCAGTATTTCACTTTCATCATAATTTTGAGAAGGTACGATATAGGCAACCAGGGATGGGTCGCCCACCACTTTTTCGTATACATCAATTACACATTGCGATATACCGTGCATATCCTGTAGAGCGACTTCTATCTCCCCTAATTCAATTCTAAAGCCTCGTATCTTCACCTGGGTATCTGCCCTGCCGAGATATTCCAATGAACCATCGGCCAACCACCTAACGATGTCACCTGTTTTATATAGCCTGTCACCATCTACAAAGGGATTATCAACAAACTTCTCTCGCGTAAGCTCAGGTTGGTTTAAATATCCGAGAGCAACACCTACTCCACCAAGATACAATTCCCCGGAAATGCCAACTGGCATTAGATCCATATTGCCTCCCATCACATAGGCATATACCCCTGGTAATGGAAAGCCAATAACATTACGTTTAAAGGTCTCCACATTTTGCAGACATACAGCATCTATTGTGGTTTCGGTTGGCCCGTAATGGTTATTGATCTGTGCATTTGGCAAAACACTTTTAATCTGCCTGATGATCGTTGAATTCAAGGATTCTCCTCCAATACAGATCTGCCTCAATTGAGATAAATCCTGTTCATCTGTAAAATACTCAATAAGTCCTGCCAACTGACTGGGAGTACCTTGAAGTACTGTCACTCGCTCCCGACCAATCAGTGATGCCAGCAGAGCAAAATCCTGCACCTGCTCTTCACTGGGTATAACTAAAGTTCCCCCGGCATAAAGGGTCAAAAATATCTCTAGTACAGAAACATCAAAAACAAAATTTGTAGACAGACATGCCGCATCATTTCTGGAAAACGAAAGCAATTTCATCTCCTCTTCAAGTCTGGAAGCCAGACTGGCATGGGTTATCATTACCCCCTTAGGGTTACCCGTTGTTCCTGAAGTATAGATGACATACGCTGTATCTTCAGGGGTAACACCTGTGAGATTTCCCCATACAGTTTCCTTTTCGGACAGGTTTAACTCTCCAATGATAATTTGATCGGCTTCATCAACTGCTTCACGATATTGGTCAGTCAAAAAGATTTTTGCTTGTGTATCTTTCAGAATATACTGAACGCGCTCATCAGGATACTTCTGATCTACAGGCACATAAACACCCCCTACCTTCAAAATACCTAAGATGCCTATGATCATATCAACAGAACGCTGCATTGAAATGACCACCATATCACCTGAAACAATACCTCTGTTTCTTAGCTCTGATGCCAGGTTTGAGGAGGCATTATCTACTGACTTATAGTTAATTCCTTCTGATTCAAAGCGACACGCTATACTTTCAGGATAATTTTTGACTTGCTGATCAAACATTTCCAGGAAAGTATGGCCCCGAGTCTCCCTGATCGGATGAGGATTAAATTCATTGAGGATTCTGTCTTGTTCTTTGCGTGGTAGCAGGGATAGCTCACCCACAGGTTTTTCTGGTGTATTGCTAATTGCCTCCAATAAAGTTTCTAGCTGCTCCAGCATTCTCAAAGCTGTCCCTTCTTCAAAAAGATCCGAGCAATATTCTAGTGTCAACTGTAAACCTTCCGGACTCTCTGCTGCAATCAGGCTTAAATCAAAGAGCGAATTTTCTCGTGACACTCCAATGCTCTGAATGGCACTGCTTTTCTTTACAGACTGATCTGTAGCAGAATTGATCAAGCTAAACATCACCTGAAATACCGGATGCCTGCTGGTATCTCTATGCTTTTCTACCCTCTCTACAATTTTTTCAAAAGGAATATCCTGATGATCATATGCCAGCAGTGTAGTATCCCTAACTTTAGTCAAGAGATCAAGAAAACCAACCTGACCATTTACTCCGGTTCTAAAAGCTAATGTATTGACAAAAAAGCCGATCAAAGGCTCAATCTCTTCATCCTGCCTATTGGCAACAGGACTTCCTATACATATATCACCCTGCCTGGTATATCTATAAAGAAATACTTTAAAAGCAGCCAGTAAAGTCATAAAAAGTGTGGCATTATGCTGTTTGCCAATATTCGAAATTTGATCACTTAATGTGATTGACAGCCGTTTTGATACAAACCCACCCTTTGTACTTTGCATCGCCGGCCTCGTAAAGTCTGTAGGCAGGTTAAGAGGGGATACCCCTTTTAAAGCCTGCTCCCAAAAACCTAATTTCGATTCCAACACAGCACCTTTTAGGCTTTCCCGTTGCTTAATAGCATAGTCAGCGTATTGCATAGGTAGGGGCTTCAAATCTGGCGCTTTATTTTCCTTCCATGATTGATAGAACTGCACTAGCTCTCTCATAAAAATGGGTTGAGACCAACCGTCGAAAGAAATATGGTGAACAACAAGTATCAGAACATGCCCTCCTGTATCCAGGCTGATCAATTTAGCTCTAAGCATAGGATCACGAGCGAGATCAAACGGTTTTCTCACTTCTTCATGGATTGCCTCATTGAGTACCTCTTCGTTAGCTTCCCCATAACTTACCCCCCATGTTTGTGGCTTGAGAATTTGTTGGTATGGTTCGCCCTGATACTCTCTAAAAACTGTTCTTAGCACTTCGTGCCGGTTGACCAGTTCGCTATAGGCATATGCAATTCCCTCCGCAGAAGTACCCTCTTCCAGCTTCATTACTATGGGTATATGATACTGCGTGCTTCCCTCGAGCTTATCAATAAACCAAAGTCGCTCCTGAGAAAACGATAATGGTATCTTTTCCGGTCTTTTGGCCTGAACTGCAACTACTTCCCTCTCAACTTTTTCAAGAGAATTAATATGACATTCCTGCTCTTTTATAGTAGGCTTCAAGAAGATATCTTTCACAGCTATTGTAACCTTCAACTGTGTTTTTATCCTTGAAATTAACCTGATAGCCAAGAGAGAATGTCCTCCGTGTTCAAAGAAGTTAGCATTTATACTGATGGACTGTTCATCTATTTTCAACAATTCGGACCAGATTTTTGCTAATACCTCCTGGACGTCATTTTCCGCAGCCTGAAAGGTGTTTTCAGATATCCTTTGAGGTTCAGGTAATTTTTTCTTATCAATTTTGCCACTTGGCAGCAAGGGAAGTTCTTCGATCCGTACATAGTAATCAGGAACCATATATGATGGTAGGTGTGCCTGCAGGTATTCACGGATATCACTGGTAAGTAATTCCTCTTCACTTACATAGTAACCGACCAGATACTGATTTTCACCCTCTCCTCTAAGTTGCACTATTCCTTCAGCAACACCTTCGAACTCCTTTAACCAGTGCGTGATCTCTCCCAACTCAATACGATAGCCTCGTAGCTTAACCTGCTCATCTATACGACCTAAATATTCCAGGTTCCCATCAGGAAGCCAACGAACCAAATCTCCAGTCTTGTATAGCCTGCTTTCTGATTCTCCATCGTATGGATTATCTACAAACTTCTCTGAGGTCAATTCGGGGTTGTTGTAGTATCCTCGTGCTAAGGCTATTCCTCCAAGACATAGCTCTCCGGGTACTCCTAAACCTGCCAGTTGATTGGCTGTGTCTAAAACATAGGCTTTTACACCTCTCAAGGGTTTTCCTATCGGAACACTTCGAAGGCCTTCATACGAAGATGTTGAATAACCTGTAGCATAGATCGTAGCCTCCGTTGGACCATACAGGTTCTCTAAACGTGTAGATAAACCCAGTCTGTTAAAATAATCAACTGTATTACGGGCCAGTGGCTCCCCGGCTGAAATGATGTAACGCAACGACTCAAGGCCTGTACTTCCTTTCCTTCCTACTTCTTCCAAAAACAGCCCCAACATGGAGGGTACGAAGTTTACATGACTCACCCGATATCGAACAAGGGCGTCTTTTATCACTATAGGATCTGACTCGTCTCCCTGAGGAAGTATAGCCAACGATCCTCCGGATACAAACCAGCCAAACAGTTCAGAGCAGCTCACATCAAAGACCACATTGGTCTTGAGAAGATAACTATCTCCGGCCTCCAGAGGGTATTGATCCTGCATGGTTTCTATGAGGTTGGCTAGAGACCTATGCTCAACCATCACTCCTTTAGGGGTACCCGTTGACCCTGAAGTGTAAATGATGTAAGCCAAATCTTCTATACCTGACTCATGAGCCGGTTTTTCATCCTCGGATGTTGAAGATTCAGACATTAAATGCTGGTAATCAAGTACCGTAACTGCCTCAAAACCGTCATAGAAACTGCCAGTGGTTTTATCAGCTACAAGGTATTGAGCCCCGGTATGATCAAGGATGTACGCCCGGCGTGAATCCGGCTGGGTCCAATCTATGGGAAGATAGGCACATCCTGCTTTGAGTATCCCGAAAATGGTTATTATCAAATCTGATGAACGCTCCATGCTCACCCCTACTATGTCACCAGGACGGACACCTCTGGCATGAAGCTGATGACTCAAGGCATTGGATCGTACCTGCAAATCCTTATATGTGATCTCTTCATCTCTTTCATATAAGGCCACATGATCCGGTGTAAGTAAGGCCTGACGATCAAACTTTTCCATTACCGTTTCATGGATCTCTGGTAAGGGCTGTGCATTATAATGAATGGATTGTAATGACTCCTGCTCTTCAGAATTCATCAGGCTCAGTGAGCTCAACTTCGCTTCTGGATCAGCTACAATTTGCTCCAAAAGAGTGATGTATTGACCTAAAAACTGTTCCATTGTCTCCTTCAAAAACAGATCGGTACAGTAGGTTACCCCTACTTTCAAACCTTGGTCAGGACTTTCGACTATGGAAAGGGTAATATCAAATTTTGATTCAGTTACAAAGGAAACTTCATGGTCAGGTGTAACTGAATTTTGTTTATTGATCTGATGCAGGAACATTACCTGAAAAACAGGATTCCTACTCATGTCACGCGACTTCTCGACACGCTCCACTATTTTTTCAAATGGCACATCCTGATGCTCGTAGGCTGACAGGGTTGTGCTCTTGATGTGTTGAAGAAGCTCTACAAATGTAACTTCATCATCTATTTTGTTTCTAAGTACAAGTGTATTGACAAAAAAACCGATTAGTGGCTCTATTTCTTTATGTCCTCTGTTAGCAACGGGTGTACCAACAACAATGTCATCCTGTCCGGAATAGCGGCTAAGCAATAGCTGAAAAGCACTTAACATAGTCATAAACAATGTCGCTCCGTTCTTTTCGGACAAAGATTTAATTTCAGACAAACGCTCTTTGGGCAAGCTCCTCAATATTGACCTTCCTGCTGTACTAATGGCTGCTGGCCTTGGCAAGTCTGTAGGGAAAGCAAGTGTCTGAAGCCCTTTAAGCTTCTCCTCCCAATATTGCAATTTAGCAGACAACAACTGGCCCTTAAAGTAAGATTGTTGCCAAACTGCATAATCCGCATACTGAATTGTTAGATTGCTTAATTCAGGTTCTTTTTTCTGCACCCATGACTGGTAGAATTCCTGCATCTCATTTTCAAATATCGGGTGCGACCAACCATCTGAAGCAATATGATGAGTTACGACGAGCAGCAAGAAACCCTTGTCAGTTTCCAGCAATTCCCCTCTTATAGGAATTTCCATGGAAAGGTCGAAAGGCCTCTTTTTAAAACCTTCCATATAAGTGGATAACTCCTCTCCTGGTAAATTAACTTTATCCAGCTTCCAGTCTTGCTCCGGTAATACATACTGGAACGGCACACCATCCTGCTCTTTATAGATAGTGCGTAATATCTCATGGCGATTAATCACCGAGCGATATGCATGAGCCACACCATCAGAATCCGCTTTACTCCCCAAAGGGAAAGTTGATGAAATATGATATTGTGTGCTACCTTCCAGCTTATCAATGAACCATAGCCTTTCTTGGGCAAAGGAAAGAGGCAATACCCCATCCCGTTCTGCAGGTTCTATACCTACGGTCTCCTTCTTCTCCAAAAGATCAATATGCGCGGCAAGGTCTCGTATATTAGGGTTTAAAAAGACATCCTTTACTGTAAGTTCAATAGACAGGTTATGGACAATTTGAGACACCAAACGTGTCGCAAGTAATGAATGCCCCCCCATTACAAAGAAGTCATCATCAATACCTATATTGCATTCTTCGACTTTCAAAAGCTCCGCCCAAATAGGTACCAAGGCTTTTTCCGTTATCGAAACTGGTGCTGCATATGCCTCTGCTCCGGATATTTTGGGCACAGGCAGTTTCGATTTATCAATTTTTCCATTCTCAGTTAATGGGAAACGATCAATCTCAACAATTGCAGCCGGCATCATATACCTTGGCAACCTCTCCATGAGATAATCACGAGTCTCATTATCGGTGTAGATATCCGTAGGTAC
The DNA here is from genome assembly GCF_016775155.1 of Fulvivirga marina. Taxonomy (GTDB): domain Bacteria; phylum Bacteroidota; class Bacteroidia; order Cytophagales; family Cyclobacteriaceae; genus Fulvivirga; species Fulvivirga marina. The sequence goes on from NZ_JAEUGD010000066.1 coordinate 732,545, forward strand.
TACATATGCTGCAATTCTTTTATCCCCTGGAATATCTTCTCTAACCATTACCATGCATTGATCAACCCCTGGAGCCATCTGAAGTATGGCCTGAACCTCTCCAAGCTCAACCCGGAAACCTCTTATACTTATCTGATCGTCCTGTCTTCCTGCAAAGAATATATCCCCGTTTTCATCCCAGGAGGCCCGGTCTCCAGTTTTATATATTTTACTTCCACCCCATACCAGTGGATTATCCAGAAATGCTTTTTCAGTAAGTTCTTCATTATTTAAATAGCCAGAGGCCAGTTGCTCTCCTCCCAGGTAAAGATCTCCTTCAACTCCTCCAGGAACAACATTCATGTGCTGATCAAGAATAATAGCATAGGTGTTGTTAATCGGTCTACCAATTGCAGGGGCCTGCTTTTCATCACTTTGAGTGAGTAGATGTGCGGTTGACACCACCGTATTTTCAGTGGGGCCATAATTATTATGCAGTGCATAAGCCAGCCCTGATACATCAAGAGCAGGTAAAGCATCTCCGCCCGTTAGCAGGTGCTTCAGGCTCATAGGCCTTTCTTTTGTATATTTCACAAAGTCTGGCACCAGAGCTGTAGGAAGAAAGCAGTGTGTAATTTGTTTAGACTCAAATACATTAACCAAGTCAATCACTGATAGCGTTGTATTATCATCTATAATATGTAATGTGCCTCCTGTAAGCAGGTATGGCCAAATCTCCCAGGCAGATGCATCAAAACCAACACCCGCCACCACGGTTGAGTGGCTGTGTTCATTATTTCCGAATCTTTCCTTATGCCAATGAATAAGATTTAACAGGGACTTTTCCCTGATCATCACACCTTTTGGCCTGCCTGTAGAACCTGAAGTATAAATTACATATGCCAATTGATCAGGTTTCCGTAATGCCACGGAATAGCTGCATGGTGCAGGTCTCAAATCTGTCTGAAAAAGCTCTATATCAAACGACTCAAAAAACTTTGTGGTACTATCGTTAACAACGGCATAGTTGGCTCCCAGATCATTAAGTACCCATTCTATACGACTGGATGGGTGGTTAGGGTCAAGGGGAATATATGTTCCTCCGGCTTTGGTAACTGCCAATATACTTACAATAAGAGTTAATGACCTGCTCTGACAAATGACCACATAATCATTGCTTTTTACTCCTGCCTCACTCAGTGATTTGGCCAGGTAGTCTGAAGCTACATCCACCTCACGGTATGTCATCGATTCCTTTTCGGAGACAATCGCCACTTTATCAGGATGCTTTTTTACCTGTTTCGCAAACATGTCCAAAAGCCCTGCTCCGCCTAACTCTTGAGTTGGCCCTTTCGACCACTTCATTAACTTATGTTCTTCGGTCTCCCCTACCATCCTGAGCCTGTGAATAGGCGCTTCAGGGCTCTCCAATGCAGAGATAATAAGTTGTGCAAAATGTGCCAGCAGGCTCTTCATGGTTTTCTCACTAAAAAGATCCGTGCAGTAATTAGCACTTAACCTCAGACCTTTTTCATCATTAACTACCGACATCGTTAGATCGAACTTGCTGCTATCTGACGACTGCGAGATAACCTGTATAGGGCCAGATTCCTGAACCTGATCACGGCTAAGGCTGCCTTTATTGGCTTCCTGAAAAACAAACAATATTTGAACAAGCGGATTTCTACTAATATCACGCGAAACACCAAGCCGCTCTATGATCTTCTCAAATGGTAATTCCTGATGCTCATATGCCTCCAATAAGGTAGCCTTGACATGGGCAAGCAACTGTAAGAAGCTCATACCTTCACCCAGATTACACCTTATAGCCAGGGTATTAACAAAAAATCCAATGAGTGACGCTAGTTCTTCCTTAGACCGATTGGCTACAGGTGTTCCTATGCAGATGTCTTTTTTTCCTGTATACCTGCTTAACAATACGCTAAATGCAGCAAAAAGCACCATAAACTGAGTCACTCCTTCTTTAGCAGAAAACTGCCTTAATGCGTCTCGGTATTTATCTGGCATAGGGAGGGTTACTGTTCTACCTTTTGTGCTTTGAATAGGTGGTCGAGGATAATCAGTTTTCAAGCTGAGAGGAGATAACCCCTTTAATCGCTCCTCCCAAAAAAGCATGGTATTCTCTAATACATCGCCTTGCATAAAGGTCCTCTGCCACATGGCATAGTCCGCATACTGAACAGACAATGGTGGAAGTCCTGTTGTATCTCCACTAATCCATTTCCCATAATATGTTTTTAACTCTTGAATAAATATCGGTTGCGACCATCCATCAAAAGCGATGTGGTGCACAACCAGCACAAGCACCTTATGGTCAGATGGTAACTTGATCAACTCTGCTCTAAGCATGCAGTCATTGGAAAGATCAAAGGGCTTCTTACTAACATTATAAATATGCTTTTGAAGATCCTCTTCGGATGACTCGCTAACTGTACAAGGCCAACTGCCCTGCGGTAAGATTTCCTGGTATGGCCCCTGCCCGTCCTCCTTATAAATTGTGCGAAGGGTTTCATGCCTATTGATTAGCTCATTAACAGCATATTTCACGCCTTCCTCCTCAATCCCAGGGGCTAATTTTAAAATAGTAGGGATATGATAATGCGAACTTCCCTCCAAACGGTCAATAAACCACAGCCTCTCCTGAGAAAATGACAGAGGTATCCTTAATACCTCCTGCCTGTCAAAAGGGGTGATGGGATTATCCTGAGGCTTAACAATATCAGCAGATTGCTTTTTTAAAAATTCTTTGATCTCTTCTTTATGTGATCTTAACTGAGCTAAAAAAGATTCATCTGCTACCGTATCATTTTTTAGTGTGTATTTTAGTTTATCCCCCTCAAGAAAGAGTGCAATATTCTTCTCATTGGCTTCGATAAGAAGCCCTACAATTTCTTTCCTACTCATTTAACCTATTATAAGTCGTATACTTTTTCTTCTGATTTGTGATCTTGTGATGATGTTGAAATACTTATCAACTTGCCCAGCTCCACTATGGATGAAAAGTTAAAAAGTTGTTGTAACGATAACTGTATACCAAATGCTTTTTCAATTTGATAGGCCAGTCTAATAACCAAAAGTGAGTGACCTCCAAGCTCGAAAAAGGTCTTCTTCACATCAATATTTTCCTTGGGCATTCCGAGTAAACCATGCCAAATCTCCACCAGCTTTTCTTCTGTTTCATTAGCAGGCCTGTTCAAGGCAACTACCAAATCGAGTGTTGCTGTAGTAAGTTCCTTTTTGTTGATTTTCCCATTGCTATCCAAAGGAAGTTTTTCCAACGGCACAATGAATGCAGGTACCATATAGTCCGGCAGGCTTTTCCTTAGCGATATGAGCAGTTGATCCTCATTATAATGAGATGAAGGGACTACATAGGCAACCAGATTCTTTTGTGACGCTACTTCCTGCAAAATAACCTTACAGGCAATCACCTGTTCTGTTCCCATGATATGCGACTCAATTTCGCCTGGCTCTATGCGGTAACCTCTAAGTTTAATCTGATCATCTTTTCTTCCCATAAAGAGCAGATCTCCCTGTGAAGTCCATTTCACTAAATCTCCTGTTTTGTACCAGGTTTCTTCCTTATTTCCTGTTACAGGGTTGCTAACGAAGCTTTCTCTTGTTTTATCTTGTTGCAAATAACCCTTGGCCACCGGGATACCACCTATATACAATTCTCCTGAAACACCTACTGGTACAAGTTGCCCTCCTTCACTAACCACCATGACCCTGGCGTTAGTTATCGGCTTTCCGATTGGAATGATTTTATTATTTGTTTCTTTAACTTCATGAAATACACAACCAATACTTGCCTCCGTCGGCCCATAAAGGTTAGTTATTCTCACATCAGGGTAGATCTTCTTAAATTGGTTAACTGCTTCTACCTGTATCTCTTCCCCTCCAATTACGATTTCCTTCAAGCTTTTCAGATCATCGCTTACTCCTTGTTCCATCATTTCATGCACTATCTCACTAAATAATGCGGGCACAAAATCAGTCATGGTAATATTAAACCCTGAAACGATTTCTTTGAAATATTTCGCCGAAAGCAATTGATCTTCTGAAGGAATCACTGTTTGCCCCTCGTTCATTAATGGCCAGAAAATCTGCCACACTGAACTATCAAAGATATGCTGTGTGGTACGCAGCACTGATCTAGCAGCGTCCTTACCAAAATACTCATTCATCCAGTAAAGCCTGTTCATTACTCCTCCGTGTGTAACAACCACTCCTTTAGGCCTGCCTGTGGTTCCTGAAGTATGAAACACATACATCGCGTCCTCTTGTTTTGCCGGAAAAGATATATCTTTTTCACTATCATTCAACTGGTCTATATCAACCAAAAGCAGTTGATCGGATACTAACTCACTTTCCCTTAGCCCCTTGGTATTAGTCAGTATAACCTTAGCCTTTAAGGATTCTATGATTTCATCCAACCTGGTTGTGGGCCAATGAATACTCAATGGAGCAAAAGCAGCTCCACATTTCAATACTGCCAAGGCTGAAACCACATAATCCAGACCTCGAGACATAACCACAGGAATATAATCATTCGGCTCTATCCCGCGTTCCAATAGCTGTCTGGCCAGTGTATTAGCTTTGCTATTCAACTCACCATAACTCAACTGTTGATCTTTATAACATGCCGCTATTTTCTCAGGAGACTGCCTGGAGGTAGCTTGAACTATTTCATGTACATTTTCAAAACCATATTCACTCCTCTCATACCTATGTAAAACATTTTGCTCTTCCTGAGTAAGCATACTGATTTGATCTATACACAGTGTAGGTTCCTTTACCACATTTTTGAGAATGTTTTTATAATGATTCATCATTCTCTTCATGGTCTCCTCCTTAAAGAGGTCATCGCAATAGGTGATATACACCCTCAATCCATGGGCCGTGCTGGTAATTGTAAAAGTCAGGTCAAATTTGGACGTATGCTGTCCGACAGACTCCCAAGCCAACTGGATGTCTGACAGCCCTTTTGATTCGCCTTCGGGAGTGTTTTGAAAAACAAAGAGTGTTTGAATAAGTGTACTCCTGCTAATATCCCTTTTGCTCTCAACACGTTCTATAATTTTCTCTATAGGTACATCCTGACGTTGAAATGCCTCCAGCGATGTATTCCTAACCTGTTTCAATAGTTCCTGAAAGGTATCAGTTCCTTTAAATTTACTTCTGAGTGCAACAGTATTAAGGAAAAAACCAATTAGGGACTCCGTTTCCTTGTGCAGCCTGTTGGCAATGGGGCTACCAATTACAATATCGTATTGTCCGGTATATTTATGCAGCAACACACTTAGCGCTGTAAGTAAAAACATGTACTGTGTGGTTTCACTTCTGGCACAAAGGTCATTGATGGATTGGCTTATTTCTACAGGAACCATGCCACTATGCAAAGCTCCGCTTGAACTTTTTACGGTTGGTCGTGGGAAATCAGTGGGTAAATTAAGGGGTTCGTAGCCGGTTAGTTTATTTTCCCAATAGCTTAATTTACTATCAAGGGTATTGTTTTCAAGTTGTTTCCTTTGCCAGCAGGCATAGTCTGCATACTGAAGTTCCAAATCCTTTAAATTGGATTGTCGTTTTTCAACTCTTGACTGATAAAGTTCCATCAATTCTTCATAAAAAATGGGAATGGACCAACCATCAGATGAAATGTGGTGCATTACAATGATGAAGTAATGACTTTCTTCCGTTACCGTGATCAGGGTAGCTCGCAAGGAGATATCTTCCGACAGGTCAAATGGCTTCTTAGTTTCCTCTGCTGCCAGATTCATAATTTCCTCATGGGACTTATCTGGTAAACTCAGTCGGGTTATCGACCATTCTGGCATTTGGTCAAGGATCACCTGGTATGGATTCCCTTCCTCCTCTTTGTACACGGTCCTTAAAATTTCATGCCTGTTGATCACTGAAGTAAAAGCATATTGAAGTGCATCAATATCCAGCTTCCCTTGAATCCTACGTAAAGTTGGCATATGATAGGGTGTAGATCCTTCAAACCGATCAATGAACCAGATTCTTTCCTGAGAACAGGATAATGGCAACTTATCGAAACCATTACGGCTCTCAAGGTTAATCTTTTCGCTTGGTGCCGACAATTCTGACAAACTCAGGAAATCAATAATAGCCTGCTTGTTTTCCCTTATTTCGGCAATTAGTTCAGGGCTAATGGTGTTCTGTTTAGGCTTTTTTATTTGCAGCTTTCCAGCCTCAATGTATGCATATGAGCCACTGTTTTTCAGCTCATTAAGAATATTTAGTACTTTATCGTCCATATTAAATATCTATTGTATCGTATTCATCAGCAGGAGCAGCTTCCTTGTTTATGATGCGAATGTACTTTGCCAGACTTTGTATAGTAGGGTATTGAAAAACAACTCTGACCGGGAATGACACCTCAAACTTGTCCTGTATCATGGATATCATTCGGGTAGCCAGTAAGCTGTGTCCTCCATTTTTGAAAAAGTTGGCAGTGGTACTTATTTGCTGGCTATCAGTACTTAGCAATATAGACCAGGCTTGAACCAGTTCATGCTCAATTTCATCAGTAGGGGCAACATATACATCCTGGTTAATTTTGTTCGGTTCTGGTAATTTTTTCTTATCAATTTTACCGCTCGGCAGTAAGGGTAGTTCTTCGATCCGTACATAGTACTCCGGAACCATATATGATGGCAGGTGTGCTTGCAGGTGTTCACGAATATCCTTGGTAAGTAATTCTTCCTCACTCATATAGTAACCGACCAGATACTGATTTTCTCCCTCTCCTCTAAGTTGCACTATTCCCTCTGCAACACCTTCAAACTCTTTTAACCAATGCGTGATCTCTCCTAACTCAATACGGTAGCCTCGCAGCTTAACCTGCTCATCTATTCGACCTAAATATTCCAGGTTCCCATCAGCAAGCCAACGAACCAAATCTCCCGTCTTGTATAACCTGCTTCCTGATTCTCCGTCGTATGGATTATCTACAAACTTCTCCGAGGTCAGTTCAGGGTTGTTGTAGTATCCTCGTGCCAGGGCTATCCCTCCAAGGCACAGCTCTCCGGGCACTCCTAAACCGGCCAGTTGGCTGGCTGTGTCTAAAACATAGGCTTTTACTCCTCGCAAGGGTTTCCCTATCGGAACACTTCGAAGGTCTTCATATGAAGATGTTGAATAACCTGTAGCATAGATCGTAGCTTCGGTGGGACCATACAAGTTCTCCAAACGTGCCGATAAGCCCAGTCTATTAAAATAATCAACAGTATTACGTGCCAGTGGCTCCCCGGCTGAAATGATATAACGCAACGACTCAAGACCCGCTCCCCCTTTTCTACCTACCTCTTCCAAAAACAGTCCCAACATGGAGGGTACAAAGTTTACATGACTCACCCCGTATCGAACAAGCGCATCTTTTATAACTATAGGGTCTGACTCATCTCCCTGAGGAAGTATAGCCAACGATCCTCCCGATACAAACCACCCGAATAGTTCAGAACAGCTCACATCAAACACAACATTGGTCTTGAGCAGATAACTATCTCCGGCCGCCAGAGGGTATTGATCCTGCATGGTTTCTATGAGGTTGGCTAGAGACCTATGCTCAACCATCACTCCTTTAGGGGTACCCGTTGACCCTGAAGTGTAAATGATGTAAGCCAAATCTTCTATACCTGACTCATGAGCCGGTTTTTCATCCTCGGATGTTGAAGATTCAGACATTAAATGCTGGTAATCAAGTACCGTAACTGCCTCAAAACCGTCATAGAAACTGCCAGTGGTTTTATCAGCTACAAGGTATTGAGCCCCGGTATGATCAAGGATGTACGCCCGGCGTGCATCCGGCTGGGTCCAATCTATGGGAAGATAGGCACATCCTGCTTTGAGTATCCCGAAAATGGTAGTTATCAAATCTGATGAACGCTCCATGCTCACCCCTACTATGTCACCAGGACGGACACCTCTGGCATGAAGCTGATGACTCAAGTCATTGGATCGTACCTGCAAATCCTGATATGTGATCTCTTCATCTCTTTCATATAAGGCCACATGATCCGGTGTAAGTAAGGCCTGACGATCAAACTTTTCCATTACCGTTTCATGGATCTCTGGTAAGGGTTGTGCATTATAATGAATGGATTGTAATGACTGCTGTTCTGCCGAATCCATCAGGCTCAGTGAGCTCAACTTCGCTTCTGGATCAGCTACAATTTGCTCCAAAAGAGTGATGTATTGACCTAAAAACTGCTCTACTGTCTCACGTAAAAACAGATCTGTACTGTAGTTGACAGACAGATTGAAACCCTGAGGTTCCTCCTTAGCTCGAAGTGTAATATCAAACTGTGAAGTAATCTCTTCAAGCTCTTTCAGCTCTCCGATTTGCTTTTTACCGGGTTCAGGGTAATTAGCCAGCGAAAACATGATATTAAACAACACCATTGACGTGGCATCTCTGTCACTTTTCATGTGTTCTACGATTTTGATCAATGGTATATCCTGATGTTCGAAGGCATCAAATACATGATCTGAAACATCTTTTAGCCATTTATCGAATGGAAGGTCATTTTGTATTCCATTTCGAAGCACCAGCGTATTGGTAAAGAAGCCAATAAGTGGCTCAATTTCAGGAAGGTTACGATTGGCAACGGGTGAACCTACAACAACGTCATCCTTTCGGGCATATCTGGCTATTAATAAATTAAATACCGACAATAACAAGATATACAATGAAGTATTCTGCTTAGCTGCTAAACCTTTAAGCCCTTCAGCCAACTGGTCATCAATGTATTGCTCAATAATATCACCATTTCCAGATAACACCTGAGGTCTGTTAAAATCTCCCAACAATGTGGTGGGCTCTGCGTTCTCAAGTTCTTTTTCCCAGAAATCGAGATGCTTATTAAGAAAATCCTCAGTAAGCCTCGACTTCTCCCAAACCGCATAGTCAGCGTATTCGACCTCTAAAGACTTAAGACCAGAAGCGTTATTCTGCGATACTTCAAAGTATAACTGACTCAGTTCATTTCCAAAAATAGCAGTCGACCACCCGTCAAAAACAATATGATGCACTACTACAAGGAAAATATACCTGTCACTGTATTTTATGAGTTTTGCTCTTAATAAAGGTCCCTCAGATAAGTTGAATGGCTCTTGCAATTGTTCCTTTAGTAGGTCATCAAAAGATGCCTTGGAAAACTCACCTCCTTCAATTTCTTCAAATTTCCACTCTTCTTTTTCAAGTACCAACTGGTAAGGTATCCCACCTTTTTCCTTAATTACCGTTCTTAAAGGCTCATGACGGTTGATAAGCTCACTGTATGCTTTGACTAAATGCTCCTTTTCAAGGCCATCTGTTATTTCAATAGAGAATGGAATGTGATAGGCCAGTCCACCTTCTATTTGGTCTATGAACCATAACGCTTCCTGTGAACTGGATAACGGAATTTCATCTAGCTCGGCTCTATTGACTCTTTTTATGGTCAAACCTCTTTTCACAGACTTGGCTACTGCCAGATCCTTTTTTAGAAACGATTTTAACTCTTCTTTCCCCGCCTTGATTTTTTCAAGTAGTGCAGGACTTAGCTGTGTACCTTTAGGTACGTTAACCTTGAGCTCACCCTCTTCATTTAAAAACAATGATATTCCACTTTCGTGAGCTTCCGTTATAATATTTAATGCATCCATTTCTTTATCAGGACTTATATTGATATAACTAAATATAACTTACCGTTTAACGTCAGATCTCAAACGACTCATATTCATCTTCGCCTTCTTCTGCAGGTGCAAATACACCTAAATAATCTGCCAACTCTTCTATGGTTGGATAGACAAAAATTGACTTGATGGTAAGGTTAACACCTAACAATTCCCTTACTGCACTTACCACACGGATTGCCATGAGTGAGTGACCTCCCATTTCGAAAAAGTTTGCATCCACGCTGAGTTCTTCTGTGTCAATACCCAAAAGGCCTGACCATATGTTAACCAGTTGCTGTTCTACTTCATTTTTAGGAGCCTTTCGCTCTTGCTTAAAATCAGGCTTAGGCAGTTTTGCTTTATCTATTTTTCCACTTTCATGCACAGGTAACTTGTCCATGGTTATCAATCGGGACGGAACCATGTAGTTAGGCAACTGCGCCTTAAGGTACTCCCTTGCATCAGCTTCATCATAAGTATCCGATACCACCAGGTAAGCTACAAGGATTTTATTGCCCAGGTCATTATCATGAACAAGTACTACTGATTCATTAACTCCATTAGCCTTATTCAGTATGGACTGTATTTCACCAAGTTCTATCCTGTAGCCCCTTATTTTTACCTGATCATCAATTCTACCCAGGAAAGCTATATTTCCGTCAGGAAGCCATTTAGCCAGATCTCCGGTCTTGTACATTTTACCGGGCTGCGAATCTAATATATCTGCAACAAACTTGTCGTCTGTTAGAACATTATCTCCAAAATATCCTGTAGCCAGACAGACTCCTGCAATGCACAACTCACCGGGGACCCCAACAGGAACTACTTGCTTGTTTTGATCCAAAATGTAGATCTTAGTATTGCTAATAGGTTTACCAATGGGTATTATCTCCTTCTCTTCTTCCACGGGATAGTAAACACAGCCTATACTCGCCTCAGTTGGCCCATACAAGTTTGTGAGTCTTATTTGAGGATATTTCCGAATGAAGAAATTCGTGGTCTCTGGTGTAATGGCCTCTCCCCCTATAACGATATCCTTCAATTTAAAAGGGTTAAACTTATTAGTTCCAGCCTTCATTTGCCTTACCATTTCGTTAAATAGTGAGGGAACAAAATCAGTCATGGTAATCCCATATTCTTCTATAAGCTCATTGAAATACCTCAGATCAAGCATTCTCTCTTCCGATGGGATAACAGTCTGCCCTCCATTAACCAATGGCCACATCAATTGCCAGATAGCACTATCAAAAATGTGCTTTGTTGTTCTTAACACAGATTGCGCCGATGCTTTACCGAAGTAGTCATTCATCCACATAAACCTGTTATAAACACCTTTGTGAGGTACTACCACCGCCTTCGGCATACCTGTAGTTCCCGAGGTATGAAATATATACATAGGGAGCTCTGTTCCGGGCTTTTCCGGCAGGTTACTTTCGGTTTCTTCCAACAAACCCGATTCCACTAAATGAAATCCTTCTTCGATACTTAGCCCGCTCTCATCAACACCCAGGTTGTTTACAAGGGTTACTGGTGCATTTAACTTTGCTATGGCATTTTTTATCCTGGCTTCCGGCCAATAAATACTGAGTGGAGCCGGCGCTGCCTTCAGCTTCCATATAGCAATTACCGACACCAGAAAATCAATGCCTCTTGACATAACAACAGGCACAATACTTCCTTCGCTAATAGCATAGCTCTGTAGGTTATTGGCCAGCGTATTGGCTTTTCCGTTTAATTGTCTGTAAGTCAGAACTGCGTCTTCATGATAAACAGCGTTGGCATCAGGTGTTTCCTCAACCTGCTTCTCAAAAAGGTCCAGAATGGTAGTATTATCGGGGTAAAGCTTTCTGGTCTGATTAAACTCATTTACTACCAATTCATACTCTTTTTCATCTACCAGTTTAATGTCGGAAATGAGAATATCCGGATTACCCGCAACCTGTTCCAAAATTTGTCGGAAGCATTTGGCAAAGCGCTCAATAGTTGATCCATCAAAAAGATCACCTGAGTATTCGAAATTAAAAAGCAATCTGTCTTTTCCCTCGTAACCAGTAAGGCTCAAATCAAACTTATTATGGCCTAATTTTCTTTCTTGTCTCCTTAGTGTAATGCCAGGGATCTGAATAGCAGCTCCACCAAAATTCTGAAGGGAGAACATAACATCAAATAGTGGATGCCTATTGCTTTCTCTGCGAACTTTCAAATCGTTGAGTAGCTCATCAAAAGGATATTGCTGATTATCAAAGGCCTGAAGTGAAATGTTTTTAACACTTTGAACAAACTCAATGAAAGTCATCTTGTCATCAAAACGGCTACGGATAGGCAATGTATTTACAAACATGCCCACCAAGCCTTCTACATCATGATGAGGTCTTCCGGCAGTTGGTGTTCCAATAACCACATCGGTTGTTCTCGCCAACTTACCAAGCAGCAGACTATATGCAGAGAATAGGAACATAAATGAAGTTACATGCTGCTCTTCATTGAATGAGGCTATCTGAGATTGTAATTCCGATTCTATTTCGAAACTGACTTTTCCTCCTGGTTTTTCACGCTCCACCGGCCTTTTATAGTCGCCAGGTAAATCTAACACCGGAAGCTCTCCTTCAAACTGCTCCACCCAAAAAGACTTCTGTGTTTTCCAGCTCCTTTCTCCGGTTTGCTCCTTTTGCCATACTGCGAAATCTTTGTACTGGATTTTTGGTTTTTCCAGCGCTTCACCTGCATATAATGCGGCAAATTCATTGAGTAAGATTCCCTGAGAAATACCATCTGTAGCAATATGATGGATATCAACTAATAAATAATGCAGGGCATCTTCTATCTTGAGCAGTTTAACTCTGAGTAGTGGGGCCTTTGACAGGTCGAAAGGTTTACAAAACTGCTCAAAATATACCTCCAGCTCATTTTCATGAATTTCGGCATGTTCTACTTCAAAATTTACGTTTTGTACCTTTTGATATACCTGATCTCCTTCATGGACAAAAGAGGTGCGCAAAATTTCGTGCCTTTCTACCAGCTGTGAAAAAGCCTTTGATAGTTTTTCCTTATCCAGCTCTCCTTCTACCTTTACAAACTGCGGCAGGTTATAACCCAATGAATCTTTATCATAATTCCATAAGAAATATAGCCTGTTTTGAGCCGCACTTACCGGATATTTTGAGGCCAGCTTTGCCTTAGAGATTACATTTTCCTTTGCAGAGCCTAAAGTATCTTCAATAAACTCACCTAACTGTCTCACAGAGGATCTCTTGAAGAAATCGGTGATCAATACATCAACTGAAAACTCCTTCTTGATCCAGTTTATCATAGTTAATGCCTTTAACGAATCTCCACCCAGCTCGAAAAAGTCATCAAATGGTTTAATAGTCTCTTTGCCAAAAAACCTTTCCCACAATACTATTAACCTCTCCTCAACCGTTGCTGCCTGGTTAATCGGGTTTTCATTGGTATGGTTAGCTTGTTCTTCCCCTCTTTCATTAGCATCATCTGCTTTCTGAAATGCCGTCAGGATGCTTCTGGATATTATAACATGACATTCCAGGCTCGTAAGCATATTCCTGAAAAGTAAGAACCCCTCCTTATTGCTTACGCTATTTACTCCCACCATTCCATTTCCAGCTTTAACAGCCATTCCACTTTCTGACCAGGCATTCCAACCTATACTCTTCACGGTAGGGTATTGATATGCAAGAGCATCTAAAAACAAATTGACTGACACGTACCCCACTTCTCCCACGGGTGCTTTAAAGGCCGCAGCCGAGCTACAATTCAAGAAAAAATCCAACTGATCATGTGCAAACTCTTCAAGCAAGTTAAGTGCTCCAAAAACCTTTGTATTAATCAATGTACTATCTGCCGCTCTGTCGCGGTTTTGAATGATTCCTCCCTTGTCAATACTTCCTGCCGCATGAATTACTCCATTTACCTGACCTATTTGACTAATCTTTTCCTTAAGGGATGAATAAGACGTTTTATCAGCTATGTCCATGGCTATATAATGAACTTGTCCGCCAGCGGTCTCAATCTCCCTGATCCTTTTTATCGTATCATTATCACTTTGTGCCCAATGCTTCGGTTCAGGCAACTCCTTTCTACCAATGAGTATAAACTGAGCGCCATTTGTTTCTTCGGCCATTTGCTGAGCAAGTGCCAGGCCTATTCCTCCTGTACCTCCTGATATCAGATATACACCATTATCCTTAAATACAGGCATTTTATTCTCCGCCTTCAAGGCAAATGGTTTCACTCCCTGCTTAAACCTCATACCTTTTCTATAGGCAACTACTTCACCCGAAGTTACAGGCTCTTTTGAGGCAATAGACAACCACTCTTCTTCTTCTGGAAGGTCTAACTGCATACCCTGAATAGTGGCATATTCTTTAGTAATTATTTTAGTTACTCCTGCTGCCAAAGCATAAAATGGATTGACACTATCTTCCGGGAGCACTTTATATCCTCCAAAAGTAACTGTTAACAGGTCAACCTCTGTTTGTGATTTTCTATCCCCTAATGCCTTAGCCAGATTGATCAAACCATAATAGCATGTTTCTACATGGCTATTGGCATCATTCTCTGCACGATTATCCAAGGCATAAACTATACGAACATCTCCCATATTTGTCTCTTCAAAGAGACGGGTAAAATGGGATGGATCAGCCGGGTTAATCTCAAACTGTCTGTCGGCAATTTGTTGGTAAGTAGCTCCCAGCCGGACATTGTAATTACCCTCAACATGGGATGTCTGCTGTAAACCTTCATTGTAACTAAAGATCCACACAGGCTTTTCATCAGTCTTACGAGTGGCAGACATTGCATCTATTTCCCAAATAAGTTTATGTGTCCACTCTACCGGATTAGGAGATGCTCCACCTCCTTTAGCGATAAGGTCCGATATCATTTTGTAAGAGTCCACATAAAGGGGGTATTCTACTTTGTCAAACTCGTACGTCGGCAGATTAATACGACTACGATTTTCATGCTCATAGAATTTGTTCCAGTCTGGCCTCAGCCCCACTGACCATAGCTTTCCGATGGTTTGCAGCAGGTATCTGTTATCATCAATGACCTGATCGGGTTTACTTATAGTATTAAACACATCATGATCATCCATCCTGTGGTCATGTGACCTGACAAAGGTTGATAAGGAATCTCCCGGGCCAATTTCAATGCAGGCTAGTGAGCTTTCTGTAAGCAGGCTTTCTAATGCCTTGGAGAATTGCACCTCTTCTACAATTTGATTGCTCCAATAGCTTTTGTCTTGCATCTCACCATCAACCAAGAGTCCTGTCACACTAGAAATTACCGGTATTTCCTGTCTGTGAAAAGATGTTTCGTCCAAGGTTTTCCTAAATGGCTCTAAGACAGGTTCCATCATGTACGAATGAAAAGCATGAGATGTATGCAGTACTCTTGAATGTATCCCTTTTTCTTCGAGGCTTAGCCTCAGATCTTCTATGGCCTCTATACTACCTGAAGCCACAGCGTGTGCCGAGCTGTTAGAGGCAGCAATTGAAATATTTTCCCTGCCAGAAAGCCATGATATCAGTTCATCTCTTCCCATTGCCACACTCAGCATCTGACCTTTTTCCTGTTGCTGCATGAGCTCA
Source organism: Fulvivirga marina (assembly GCF_016775155.1). GTDB lineage: Bacteria > Bacteroidota > Bacteroidia > Cytophagales > Cyclobacteriaceae > Fulvivirga > Fulvivirga marina. The sequence goes on from NZ_JAEUGD010000066.1 coordinate 747,841, forward strand.
CCTCTTGCAATAACCAACTTCAGAGCATCCTCAAGATCAATTATTCCTGAGATGCACGCAGCAGCATACTCTCCAATGCTGTGGCCTAACAGTACATCAGGCTGATAACCCCAATGCATGAGTTGCTTTGCCACCGCATACTGAATGATAAATATGAGAGGCTGGCTGTTCATGGTCTGATCTACCTCTTCAGGTGAAGACTCAAGTATCTTATAAAAATCTTTGCCGGTGAGCCTTTTGGCTATCTCAAAACTTTGGGTGGCATACTGTCTAAATACTTTTTCCTGCATGAGTTTGATTCCCATCCCCTGATACTGCCCTCCTTGTCCGCTAAACATAAACGCCAGTTTCTTAGCTGATTTTGAAGCTTTTGTTACTTTCAAATCTGCGGGAATTCTCAATTTGGTAATGGCCTCTCGTACAGAATCGGCAACTAATGTCTTACGATATGAAAACTCAGACCTTCCTGTTTGTAAAGTATAGGCGGCATCGGCCAGGTTGGTTTCAGGATACTCCAATAAAAAGTCCCTGAAGTTGGCCATGTTATTATCAAGTGCTTTCTCTGATTTTGCAGAAAACTGAAGTAATTGCAGGTTTCTTGCCGGGGCTGGTGTTTCCTCTTTTCGAGGTGCCTGCTCCAATATCATATGAACATTTGTACCTCCAATACCAAAAGAACTCACACCTGCTCGAAGTGGGTACTTACCTCCATCCCATTTCCTAAGTGCAGTATTAACGTAGAATGGTGATCTGTGGAAATTGATTTTAGAATTGGGTACTTCAAAATTAAGTGAAGGTGGTATCTGCTCATGCTTTAAGGCCATTATAGTCTTTATAATTCCTGCCACACCTGATGCTGCAACGAGGTGCCCGATATTGGTTTTAACAGACCCTAATGCGCAATAGGGCTGATCACTCTCACCATAAACTCGGTTAAGTGCATCCACTTCAATCACATCACCTAAAGCTGTACCTGTACCATGGGTTTCAATGTAAGTAACGCTTTCCTTAGGCACCTTAGCCATTTTCAAAGCCTTCATTATGGCTTCCTGCTGTCCATCAGCACTTGGCGCGGTATAAGATACTTTCTGCGCTCCATCATTATTGATTCCACTCCCCTTGATCACGGCATGAATAGTATCCCCATCTTTCAGGGCATCATCCAATCTTTTTAAGAGCAATACGCCAATACCCTCTCCCGCTACTGTACCGCTGGACTGATGATCAAAAGCACGGCAATGACCATCTTTGGAGTAAATCATACCCTCTTCGTATCGATAACCACGATCCGGGTAATTGGTAATAAATACACCTCCGGCAAGACTCATTTTACACTCTCTCAATAGTAAGCTCATACATGCACGCTGTATGGCCACCAGCGACGTAGAGCAAGTAGTATTCAAATAGAGTGAAGGCCCTTTAAGGTTAAGCTTATAAGAAACCCGGGTGCTTAGATAGGATATATTGCGCAACTGAGATGCTGTAACCTCTTCTACCTCTCCTTCTGTATTAGATAGAATAGCTGCGTTTTCCCAATTGTTGTTAGGTCCGCCTCCGGCAAACAAGCCTATTTTCTCATCATATGTGTGCAAGTCGTAGGCAGCATCCTCCACCGCTTTCCAGCAATGCTGATAAAAGAGTCTGAGCTGGGGATCCATTAGCTTAGCCTCCGCAGCCCGGTATCCAAAAAACTCTGAATCAAAATACTCTGCTCCTGAAAGGTCTCCTCGTGCCCCGATATACCTGGGGTTATCAATCACTTCTTTTGGCACACCTGCCGCCAGGAGTTCTTCTTTCGAAAACTGTTTTATAGACTCCTTTCCATCTTTTAAGTTCTGCCAAAATTCTAATACATCTTTCGCTCCAGGAAATTGACATGACATACCCACAATCGCAATTTCCATTCCGTTATACTTTTGCATACTATAGTTTAGTGCTTAGGTTAATTCAATAGATTCATAATGTCTGACAGTCCTTCCACTTCTTCATCAGTGGCTTGGTCAACGTCATTTTTAGTGCTTACCCCCTCTATCAGGTTAGCCATTCCTTCCAAAGTTGGATATCTAAAGAGATCCACAATATCCAATTTCACCGAAAACTCCCTGTTCATTCTGTCATTGAGCTGAAGTAATTTGAGAGAATCTCCTCCAACCTCAAAAAAGCTTTGATCATTGGGTATAGACACTCTTGATACCTGAAGCATATCTGCCCACAGGGAGGCTAGTCTACTCTCTATTTCTGTAGACGGAGCCCACTTTTTCTCAGAAGTAAGGGCAGGTTTAGGTAGTGCCTTTCTGTCCAGTTTTCCATTAGGTGTCAGTGGCAGTTTGTCCATAAAAATGAAGAACCTGGGTAACATAAACGAAGCTACCTTGTGAGACATAAAGCTCTTTATTTCCTTCTCTGCAAAAGGCTGCCTGCTGTAAGTTGTATAATAGGCGACCAAACAACTGCCCCCTCCCAGCTCATCCACCTGAACCACCGCCTGGCTGATATACTCATGCCTTAGCATTTGGCTTTCTATCTCCTCAAGCTCTACCCTATAGCCATTTACCTTTACCTGTCTATCATTCCGCCCTAAAAATTCGATAGTTCCATCAGGCCTTCTTCTTCCCTGATCTCCAGACCTGTAATATCTACCACCTTCGCCATTAATATCTTCTACAAATGCCTTTTCCGTTGCCTCCTTGTTATTCCAATAACCTAGGGCCAGGTATTCGCTTTTATAAACAATCTCACCGGTCTCAAATACAGCCGCTTCTTTGCCTTGAGAGTTAAGAATAAGTACTTCCGTCTGCTCTACCGGGTACCCTACAGGGACTCCCCTTCTGCCAGACGCTTTGGCCATGTCTTTTGAAATGAAGTTTTGAATCGTAATGGTTGATTCGGTAGGTCCCAGTCCATTGATAAAAATACAATCATTTTTAAAGTTGTTGATGAAAACCTGAAGGTCTTTTGGTAAAACAGCTTCACCTCCCATAACAACCAGTCTGACCGATTGAGGTACAGATTTCCCATTCTCTATGCTATCAAAAACAGACCTAAAAACTGATGGGGTAGAATGATATATGGTAATATCTTCTCTATACACCAGATCACGAAATGCTGAAATGCCATTTGTTTTCAAATTGTATGGGTACAGTGTGGCTCCATTGAGAAGTGCCCCATAAATATCCATTACAGAGGCATCGAAGCAGTAAGTGGACAGTAAAGTCAATCTATCCTGCTCACTAATATGGAGAGCATTGGTATATACTCTGGCAAAATGCAACACATTGCGATGTATTTGCACAACTGCTTTAGGTCTACCCGTAGTGCCTGAAGTGTAAAGCAAGTATGCCTTTGATCTTTTATCCTTATCAAGCCTCAGGTTATTACTCTGCTGCTCATCATCAATAATCTCATCAATATTGATAATCCTAACCTGCTTATTCGAAGCTTTAATTTGCTCTCCTATAGATAACGTTTCATTATCTACCAATAACACCTCAGCCGCACTGTCCTCCAACATATAGCCTATTCTTTCTTGAGGATAAGCCGGGTCCACAGGAATATAGAAAGCATTTGTTTTTACTACTCCAATCATAGAAACTATCATATTAGCTCCCATATTAAAAAGCAGTGCAATGCCTTCATTTTTATTAGTCAGTTGATTAATGCTATGAGCAATCTGATTAGCACGGTTATTTAGTTGCTCATAGGTCAGTGCTACACCTCCCACTTTAATGGCCGTATGATTACCAAACTTCTCTACCTGCCCTTCGAATCTACGGTCAATGGTTGACTCAACGCTTTCCTGAGTAAATGACTCAAAATCCTGAGCTATAACTGGTTTCGTTTCATTAATTCTAAGCGCCTTGGACGACATCAGTTGGTAATCACCAATAGGTGTATCCGGTTTATTAGCAATTTGTACTATCAGTTCTTTTAACTCTGCAGCCAGATAGGCTATCGTTTGAGCTGCAAAAATGCTGGTTTTGTAAACCATGGAAATATTCATTTTCCCCTCGCCTTCAGAAACATAAAAGGTGAGGTCAAACCTGCTGTGTATTCTTGGGGGTACTGCTGCAGATTGATTTGCATCAACCTCAGTATCTAATTCCCGAAGAGGTTCAAATTGTAGATCTCCTATTTCCGTTACTGCTGCCCTGTCAAAATTCAGGTAGTTCACAAACACATCAAACAACGGATTCCTGTTGATGTCTCTATCTATATCAAGGAGTTCCAAAAGATCTTCAAACTGAAAATTCTGATTTTCCTGTGCTTCGAGCATATTTGTCTTCACATCATCGAGAAAATCACTGAAACTTTGTTTCAGTTGAGGGAAGTTTCGCAAAGCGAGTGTATTGAGAAACAGCCCAACCATATCCTGAACATCAGCATGATTTCTATTAATAGAGGGCACCCCTATAACTATGTCATCCTGATTGCACAACCTTGACAAGAATACATTAAGTACGGTCAACACCATAACAAAGTTGGTAGTACCATGCCCTTTAGTCACTTCTGTGATCTGCTCTACGATGTCCTCCTCCAGGCTAATTGTAACAAAATCACCACTATCATTAAGCCCCTGTCTTGCAAAATCGATAGGTAATGCCAATTTTTCAGGAGGTTCTGCAAATTGTCTTTTCCAGTATTGCTGCTGAACCTTGACGATATCACTATATTCTTCGGTTTGCTGCCATTCCGCATAATCTTTATAGTCAGTTCTCAGTGGTGGAAGCTCTTCATCGTACAAGGTCTTCAGATCATTGATCAGAATTCCCTGAGATGCCCCATCGGTTATCAGGTGATGGATATCTACAATAAGGAAATATTCTTCATTAGTCTTCCTAATCAGATCAACCCTGAGCAACGGTGCCTTTGTAAGGTCAAATGAATGAAGACGAGCATGCAGATCTCCCCCTATGATATGTTTATCTGATGAATAGTTAATCTCAAAATCCACTGAGTCATGAATCTTTTGCTTAGGCACTCCATCAATCATATGAAAGGAAGTTCTTAAACTCGCATGCCTGTCTATCAGTTTCTTAAACGCAGATTCAAACTTCTCAAAATCCAGCTCCCCCTTTACAACCAGGAATTGAGGCATATTATAGGCCAGCGTTCCAGAGTTCATTTGATTTAAGAAATATAGTCTTTTCTGCGCCGAACTCAAGGCATAATACTCTTTGGGAGATGCTTTTGGTATCTCCTGAAACACGCTCTTTTCAGCATCTCTTATAAATCCGGCAAGTTGTATAATATTCTGTCTTCTGAATATTTCTCTTAACGATACCTCCACTCCAAATTTTTGGTGAATGCTGTTAGACAGGACAATAGCTTTTAATGAATGTCCACCTAGTTCAAAGAAACTTTTATCTGTACTAATTACAGCCTCATCAATCTTCAGAATCTCTCCCCATATAGCGGCAAGCCCTTGTTCTATACTATCTGCGGGTGCCACATAATTTTCACCCTTACTAAATGATGGCGCAGGTAATGCACTTTTATCCACTTTTCCATTCGGCGTTAGTGGAATACGCTCAATCCTGACAAAATGTACAGGAACCATATAGTCAGGCATCTTATCAACTAAATACTGAATAAACTGCCTGCTGTCGATATCCTCGCCGGCAACATAATAGGCGACAAGCGTATCTTCTTGCAAAACAGTAACTATGGCATCATCTACCAAAGTCATATTCTGTATTTGGGCAGCGATCTCCTCCGGTTCTATTCTGAACCCCCTTATCTTAATCTGGTTGTCTTTTCTTCCCTTATATTCCAGTATCCCATCAGCATTATACTTAACAACATCTCCGGTCTTATATATGCGTTCATTAAAGAAGGCCGCATGACTAAAACTATCCTCATTAATATTTTGCTCCTCAATATATCCTTTTGCCAGATGTGGTCCGGCAATGTACAATTCGCCTTCAAGCCCATTGGGAACCAAATTTTGGTATTTATCCAAAACATAGCATTTCGTATTGGTAATCGGGCGACCAATAGGAACAATTTTATCATTCAGCACTATATCCCGATCCACGGGAAAAGTTGTTGCTATACCTGTAGTCTCCGTCTGACCATACATGTTGATCAACTGTAAGCTCTCTTGAAAGAACTCGTATAATTTGTTCACAAGTGATACAGGCAAAGGCTCACTGGCAGTCAAGATCAGCCTCAATTTATTGTTTAAAAAGCCATCCACTATATCCTTAGATTGCGAATTAAGTACTGTAAGACAGTTTCTCAGATATGATGGTACAAGGTCTATTACACTTACTGATTTTCTGCTTATGATTTCAAACAAAAGCACTGGATTTTCAATCTCCTCTTTTTGAGCCAGTACGAGAGTATGCCCATGGCATAGCGGCATAAAAAGTTGGCGAACCGATGAGGAAAAAGAAAAGGTTGCGGTGTGTAAGAAAACATCGTCAGACTGCAATGCAAGACTATGATACAGAGACTGAACATAGTGCCCAAGTCCCTCATGTAAACATACCACACCTTTAGGCTGACCAGAAGTACCCGAGGTGTAAATTATATAAGCCTCATCCGGAGTACTAACTCCATCAGGGTTCATTGAATCAAAACCTTCTAAAGAAGCTTCATCGACATTAATAATATCAACAGCTCCCTGCGCAGCTTCTGGCAATGATTTGTTTCCAGTGTTAACCACCACATGGACCTGGCTGGATTGCAACATATACTGAATCCTCTCTGGAGGATAGTTTTCATCAATTGCCAAATAGGTCTTACCGGACTTGAGTACTCCAATAATCGCGGCTATCATGCTAAAATCTCTTCGTCCAAATACTGCAATCCTTTTTTCTGTCTTGGAAGATGCTAATAGCTTTTGAGCTATTCTGTTTGCTTCCTGATTCAGTTGCTGAAAGGTCCATGTCAAATCACCATTGATCAGCGCTATTTTATCCGGGTGTTCCTGAACCTTTTGCTCAAACAACTCATTAACCGGCTTTTGAACGAAACTGCTCTTCTCTGCCTCACTGACCTGGATCATCTGTTCCTTTTGAACAGTGGTTAACAGCTCTACATCCTGAAGTCTAAGGTCTGGCGAGCTCACCAGTGTATCAGAAATAATTTCTATATATTCTATAAAGGCACCGATAGTCTCCTTTCTAAACAGATCGGTGCAGTAATGAATGGTAAAGTCGAAGTGGTCTTTAGTTTCAAAACACTCCAAATCAATATCAAACTTTGAAATAGTGCTTTCAGAGGACTCATATTTCCAGTTCTCCTCCCTATTATCCATGTACTCGTTGAAGTAATTCTGGAATACGAAAGCTGCATCATACACAGGGTTTCTTCCCGGTTCTCTTTTAGAAGAGACTTTTTCAACAAGCTCATCAAACTTGTATTCCTGGTGAGCCAGGCCTTCGGATACTTTTTCTTTTACTTCATCAATATACTCTAAGAACGATTTGTGCCCTTCAGGAAAACCTTGAAAAACCAGTGTGTTAACAAAATTGCCAATCACTCCCTGTATTTCATCATGATTTCTGCTGGCTACCTGACTTCCCACCAAAACCTGTTCCTGATTACATGCCTTAGACAGCATAATCTGGTAAATAGACAGGATCAATGTAAACGTCGTGATATTATGTTTTTCACATAACAGTCTCAGCGCCTTTGTTTTATCAGCAGAGAATTGAAAGTTCATAAAACCTCCTCTAAAACTTTGGGCGTCTGGCCTTGGATAATCAAAAGGCAGGTTCAATACAGGTAACTCTCCTCCGAGCTCACTTAGCCAGTAACGCTCCTGGCTTTTATAGGCTTCGCTGGCATGTCTTTTTAACTGCCACTCTGAAAAGTCCTTATACTGTACCTCCAGAGGTTTTAATTCATGTCCCTCATAGATTTCTTTCAGCTCCTTTTCCATGATCATAACAGAAGTACCATCCGCTATGATATGATGAATATCCATGACCAACCAGGCACTATCATTATCCTTTATAAGAGTGGCCTTAAGTATTGGTGCCTGAGCCAGATCAAATGGTTTAATCAGCTTTGGAATAAGCTCAGCTATGTTCTTGTCTCCAGCAGCATCAACAACTTCAATATTAAACTTTACCGTATTATGTACTACCTGCACAGGCTCTCCCTTATCCAATTTAAAGGATGTCCGAAGACTTTCATGCCTTTTTATTAAACTGTTAAAAGCATCCGTTAGTCGGTTTACATCAACATCCTTATCCAGCTTCATCACCTTCGGGATATTATAAACCAATGATGAAGTATCATAGGAATATAAAAAGTAAAGTCGTCTTTGAGCAGATGAAAGCAGGTAAAAATCCCTTTCATCTGCAATAGGGATATTAGTATATTTCAGTTGGTTGGCTTTTTCAATATACTCAACCAATTCTTCCTTCCTGCCCTTGATCTCTTCAAGCAACTCTTTGGTCATCACCCCGGTGGGGGCATTAACCTTGAGCTTGCCATCAACCACAGTTAATTCAATCCGCTTATTCCTTAGTTTCGTTAAAAGATTCTTCACTCCCTGTTTATAAAATTTTTAAATACTAATATTAATCCAGTATAAATTCGTCCCCTTCCGTTACTTCCTGGCCCCCTTTACTTTTCAGCCAAAGTTCATTTTCAATGTAATCCGCTATGCTGAGAATAGTATCTTCCTTGAATATTTCTCGCAGAGGCACTTCAACACTCAAAACCTTAAAGATCTTATTCATCATCAGGCTCGCTTTTAAAGAGTGTCCTCCAAGTTCAAAGAAGCTTTTGTTGGTGCTGATCTGAGAAGCTTCCAAGTCAAGAAGTTCTGACCAAATCTCCACCAATGTTTTCTCCGTTTCAGTCTCTGGTTTTCTAAACTGGTGGTCAATCCTGGTTGCCGGATCCGGCAATGATTTGCGGTCTATTTTACCATTTGGCGTAAGGGGCATTTTTTCAAGCACTACAAAATATGAAGGGATCATATATTTAGGTAACCTTGATTGCAGGTGTTGCCTCATCTGCTCTTCAGGTGATTCACTAAGTGCCTCCTCAGTTGACTGAATATCTTCAATTTGCGTTGCACTGACCTTACCGCCTATTATGCTATGCGTTATACGTTGATCATCATGCAAATCAAAAGCAGACTTTGCTTCAACTTCATCCACTACACCTATGGCACACCAGCCAACCTGCTCTTTTATACTCATGTTCATAACTGCCTGAGACATGAATCCTGCATAAAAATCTCCATTTATAGCTTGTTTAGGAGACACAAAATGTAATGATACTCCTGCTGCATTATGAAGCTTTTCGTTACCGGCAAATAGTTTTTCGCCATCGATATCTCCAAGCCTGTTCCAAACCCCACCTGTATAATCGAGTTGAAACACTCCTGACTGCATCTCATGCACGGCTCGTGGTTTCACTACCATGAATACATCTGTTTTACAAACGTCTCCCAATAATATCTTTGCCTGTACCAGACTGTCTGTTAGCACATCAACGTTTGCCACACTGATTTCTTCTTTCTGAAAATCCCTATAACTCTTTCTTTCGTTGTAAGTCAAAGGTATATAGTCATCATCCGCCGAACCTTCTGCAACGCCGGTGGCGTGCAGAGAAATAGCAGGCATTTGAGAAGCTGTCAATCCGAATAAAGCTGTCAGTTCCTGCTGTTCTACATCCGTAGTCTGTAAGTCTACAGCTACCATAGAAGTCATCAGTAAATTGGCCATATAGCCTGCCTCAATGCGAGCGAAATCTTTTGCTAATCCGCCATACAGAGGCTCAATAGCATCCAGATCTGCTATCAGGTGGATATTGATCCCTTCGGTTATGTTAACCCTGGAACTTACCTGCCTCAGTTCAAAATGCTCTGGATGCAAATAATAACATCCTTTTTCGACACCGTCTATGGCTGCTTCTGTAACCTCAATCCAGGTTTGTACAGGGTACAAACTTCCCGCTGAAGGGTAGAAGTACTTGGGTAACGGCATTTCATTATAAACCTGACCTCTTACAGCTGACAGCAATTGTCCCAAAGTATCTTTTGTAATGGTTTCTTTACCGGCAGCCTTGCCCCCTAATTTTTTCTTTCCTGACAGTTTCAATTCTGTTTGATAGGGTAAAGCATAGTTAACTTCTGTCTTTATATCCTTGAGATTATGCTTTTCCAGTTTAAATACTGACCGCTCTTTTTCGTCATTGATGGTAACTGAAGGATCTGTAACTATACCCACATGATCAACCTGCTGAGAAGATTGCACTTCGCCTGGCACTATATAGGCTATCAGTTCTCTGGACTTGCTCGCTTCCCCTCTTGCAATAGTCAGAGACTCGCTCACTTGTGGATGCTCATTGATAGCTGCCTCTATCTCTCCTAGCTCAATTCGATACCCCTGTATTTTTACCTGAGTATCTTCACGACCAAGAAACTCAATATTGCCATCCGGCAGGTACCTGCCCAGATCACCAGTTTTGTAAAGCCGCTCGCCGGACTCAGGGTGAATGATAAAACTGTTAGCCGTCTTTTGTTCGTCTTTCCAATATCCTTTAGCCAACCCAATACCTCCGATATACAAATCACCCGGCACCAGGTCAGGGCATATGGCGAGTGCCTCATTCAGCACGTAGAATTGCTGATTTAACAATGGCTTGCCATATGGAATACTTTTCCAGCTTTCAACTACCTGTTCAATCGGGTAGTAAATAGACCATATCGAAGCTTCTGTTGCTCCTCCCAGGCTGGTAACTTTGACTTGAGGGCTTAATTTTTTGATACGGTCCGGAAGGTTCACCGGTATCCAGTCTCCACTCATCCATACATTTCTTATCGATGGCAGACCATTATCTCTTCTTTCTGCATAGTCTACAAGCATTTGCATCAGCGTAGGCACTGTATTCCACAGTGTAACACCATATTGATGAATATATCTGTACCATGCTTCGGGATCTTTGAGTTCATCCGGTGCAGGCATAACAAGTGTACCCCCAGCTCCCAGTACTCCGAAAATATCATAAACTGATAAGTCAAAGCTGAGTGATGAAATGGCCAATACCCTATCCTGATCTGTTATACCAAAACGCTGATTCATATCGCAGACTGTATTGGTAGCTCCGCGATGGTCGATAACAACACCTTTGGGCATGCCTGTAGATCCTGATGTGAAAATAACATAAGCCAGATCTTCAGGTTGATTACTCACTTGCGGAGCATCCTGATACTGTTCATTCAACAGACTTTTATTGACATGCAATACCTTGTATCCATCATTAAAGTCTATTTCGTCAGCTACGGCATCCGTAGTAATTACAACTGAAGCCTCACCTTGCTCTAAAAGCAGACGGATACGCTCATGGGGTAGTGAAGCATCTATAGGAAGATAAGCTGCTCCCGCAGACAAAATACTCAAAGAAGCTACCACCTGCTCCCAACCTTTGTGCATCACTATAGCTACAAGTTGATTCGCCTTCGCATCCAGAGAAATCAATCGATGAGCAACATGATTTACCATATGCTCTACCTGAGCATAGGTCAATGTTATTTCATCAGATATAATAGCCTCGGAATGAGCTCTTTCCTTCACTTTAAGTTTGAAGTTATCGTGAAGTAAACAGCCAGGTTCTTCGCCCCATGTATCATTCACGGCTACCTTTCTTTGTTCCTGCTCTTGAGGCAGGTCGATAAGAGATACTTTTTCCCAGCATTTCTCATCCTCAGAAAGCTTGTTGAGTAACTTACCAAAGGCTTCGAACATATCCTGCAACATGCTCTGAGGAAAAACTTCCTCCACACAATCCCAGTTGTACCATAGTCCTTTACTATTTTCTCCAATTTGAAAATCAATCCATACCTGAGGTGTTTGAGAAATGGCATAATTCTCTTTCATCGGATCATTAATCTCACGAATAATGGTCTCTTCTTCAGCAATTTCATCTCTTTGGATACCCAGGGTACTGGTCAGCACTACAGGCATCATAACAGAGTTGCCATGATATTGAGACATCTCTCTTAATACTTCGATACCTCCGAAATATTTATGTTCCAGGTCTGACCACATTCTGTTTTGGAGCTTTTTAAGCTTTTCAGCAAAGGTGGCGTTGCCCCTGTAATCTATCTCAAGTAATGTAAGCGATGTAAAGTCTCCCAGTAATCTGTCAACATCTTCATGGAATAGTATCCTGTTATATAGAGTAAGGTTAAGTATGAAATGACTTGATTTACTCCAATAGTCAAGCACCTTGGCAAAGCAACCAATTAAGAATACAGTAGGTGTTACTCCAAGTGCATTTGCCTTCTCTTGCAGATAATCCCACGCTTTTTTATCTAAATGGCCTGCTCTACGTGCAAACTTTGGTTTCAGTGGTAAGCTTGTTATAGGCTTTACTGGTAGTTCGGGCGCCATAGGCAAGTCGGTAATACGTGCCTTCCAGTATTCTTTTGATTTCAGGTAAAGGGGACCTTTTCTAAAGTTACCCTCGCTCATCATGTAGTCTCTAAAAGAAATATCTACTCTTGCAGGCTCAGCTTTAGGGTTAGCATATAAATATTCGTATTCTGATACGAATTTGGTTAAACTCTCTGCGTCCATAACCAGCCCGTCCGTACCGTAATGAATCTTGTAGGTTTCATCTTCAAAAACAGTAACTCTTACATCAAAAAGCGGCCATTCTTCACCAGAGAACACATGATGTGCCATTTCTTCCCGCCATTTGTAGAACAGTTCCTCTCCCTCTTTTTTATCATACTTTCTCAGATCCAAAACACGTACTTCATAAGGAGGAACATCCTTCAATATTCGTTGCTCACCATTCCCTGTCACTACCATTCTAAGCACTTCGTGGGTGTCAATCAGCTTTCTTAAAACCTGCTGAAACTGATCAATATCCAACTCAGGAACAAAAGTTTCAAAGTAGCCATGAGCTCCAACCTGCCCAAAATTGAAAGTATCTTTTCGACCAATCCAGTAAGCATACTGTACATCTGTCAATGGGAATGGTTCATGTCGGTTATCTTCATCCACGATCAATTCCGGTACGTCGTCCTGTCCCTCCTGTTTCCCTATTTTGTCCGATAAGGCTCCGATAGTAGGGTTTTCAAAAAACTCCTGTAGCTCAATGGTCACTCCAAATTTCTTTTGAAGCTGACTAATAAGTTTTAACACTTTAATAGAATGTCCACCAAGCTTAAAAAAGTCACTCGCCCTATTAATGTCTTTTGCATCAACATCGATTACTGTTGCCCACATTTCTGCCAGTTCCAGTTCCACGGCCGACATTGGCTGGTCATCTCCCTGCCCTACTACCTCTTTTTCAGGTTTAGGGAGTTCTTTTTTATTGACTTTACCTGTAGCTGTAAGCGGTATAGATGGAATCTGCACCAGATAAGCAGGAATCATATATTCAGGTAGAGCTTCTTTAAGATATTCGTTTACACTTTGAGCATCTGCACCTTCTTCACCCACAAAGTATCCAATCAAATAAGGGTCCTGATCCTGACCTTCTTTCTCTACCACTACTATAGCATCGGTTACTTCAGTAGCTTCCTTAATGTAATGTGCAATTTCGTCAAGCTCAACCCTGTAACCACGAATTTTCACCTGATCGTCCTGACGCCCTATAAACTCGATATTGCCGCCTGGCAACCAGCGAGCCATATCTCCTGTTTTATACATATTTACGCCCTCTTCAAAAGGATCAGCAATAAACTTGTCAGTAGTTAGCTCCTCCCTGTTGAGGTAGCGCTTTGCCACGCTGTCTCCTGAAAAATACAATTCACCCGTAACACCTATGGGCTGAAGTTCCCCCTGTTCGTTAAGGATACGGATGTAGGTATTTGCATTAGGTTTACCTATCACCCCCGGATTTCTCTCATTAAGCTGGTTGTTACAGGTACCACCGATTGAAGTCTCCGTCAGCCCATACTCATTAGTTAGTTTAAGTTCAGGTAATAGTTGTTTGCTCCTTTTAATCAGGCTTTTTGAAGGCTTGTCTCCGGCAAGTGCAACAAACCTCAAATGGTCTATCATATCTGACTCGTCCAGCTCGGAAAGTATCAAATCATATACTCCTGAAGTAAAACAACCATTGGTCACTTTATGCTTTTTAAGAGCCTGCAACATTTCTGATGCCCCAACCTCTTTGACATCTGGCATAAGCAGCAAAGTGGCTCCGGACAGTAAAGTAGAATAGAGGTTACACCCAAACCCATCAAAATGGTAAGGAAATACCTGTAATGTAACATCTTCCTGAGTCAGATTGTAATTATCGATTCGCCAGGTAGTATAGTTTACAACACCCTGATGAAGCACATCTACTCCTTTGGGTGTACCCGTAGTACCTGAAGTATATATATAGTAGACGGTATCTTCTTTACTTACCACAACATGTGGTGACTTCCCATCTCCTTTAACTGTATCCGCTTCTATTATTTTTACATCTGCTTCCAGTTTGCTGATTAATATTTTTCTTGTTTCAGAATGGGTCAGAACAATCCTGGCTCCTGAATCTTTAAGAATGAAATCGATCCTGGAACCCGGATCTTCGGGTGATAACGGCAAATAAGGAAGTCCGGCTTTAATACAACCAAACATGGCGCAGATCATTTCAAAAGAGGGACGGAAGTAAAGTGCAACTGCCTGTTTTTCTCCATCCATCTGATCAATAAGCACGGATGCTATATCATTAGCCTTTTGATCAAGATCTGCATAGGTCATCACTCCATCTCCGAAAATCAAGGCATTCTGGTCCGGACATTGTCTTGCCTTCTCTTCGAAAAGAGATTTTAGTGTATGATCACCATTATCAGTTTTGGCGCCACTGAAGTTAGAAAGCAGTATTCTGTTCTCTTCTGCTGATATTACGGTTAAAGACGATATATCTTGTTTGATATCTCTAACCACTTGTCCCAACAGATGATACCAGTGCGTAAGCACCTGACAGACAAGATCCTTACTATACTTTGAGCTATCTGCAACCCAATCAATTCGTAATTTCCCACCTGATACATCTACATTGAAGTATAAGCTTGCCTCTGAAGGTAATTGGTTATAATGCCCATGCAAACCCTTCATGGCTATTATCCAATCGTGCAGTGACTCATTGGAAACCTGCCCTACCGGTATGTTTTGATGTATGAGGGCATTTATCCATTCACCTTTAACCTGATTTAAAAGTTCTCTGAATGAAGCGCCATCCTCAACACTGATAATTAACGGAAGCCACTCAGCCGGCCCTTCTTTTTTATCATTCTGCTCCTTGGGTATCCCTAAAGAAAATGCCGATGCCTCTTGATTATACTTTTTAGCTATGACGAATAGTGATGACAATAAGATAACATATAATGCTTTTTCATTCTCATTGCTGATCTCAAGAAGTGCTGCAGCTACTTCCTGGTTGATCTCCAGACTACCCTCTATGTTATCATTTGAGTTAACCTCACCTCCATCATAAAGCAAGGGAGAGGTAACCATATCTATATTCCGTTTTTCCTGCCAATACTTTGCATTGACTTTATTTTCGGTTAGTGTGTTCATATTCAAAAATGTAATTTAAGCGTCTTTGTAGCTTTGTATAATAACCTTTGTTTTAGAAGTCGAAGTCCATTCCAGACACATCTACCTCTGCTTTTTCATAGATATCACCGATTTCAATATTCGAAACCTTTATCGCTGAGTTTTCTGCCACCTGTTTGGCTATCATTTCAAAGTTTGCACCCATCCTCTGTATGGTGTCTTCTTTGAAGAGCTTTGAACTATAGGTAAGCACCATTTTCAGTCCCGACTCTTCCAGCTGATAGGCGTGAAATGTGATGTCGTTTTGCGAATATTTTACAGGCAGCGGGTAATGACTAATATCTACATTGTCGATACCAATACCTGAAGCCTGATAGTTTTGCAGAAGAAAAACCACGTCATACAGAAAATTCCTGTCAGGTTTTCTCTGTAATTGAAGTTGTTTATAAACCTTCTCCATATCACAGCTTTCGTATTGGTAAATATTAAGCATCAATTCTTTGACGGCTTCTATCAGCTCTGCATAAGTTATGTCTGATGACTGTTTTATTCGAACAGGAAATGCATTAAAAAACAAGCCGGTAGTTCTGCTTACATCGGGGTGGTTTCTGCCTGCCACACCACTACCAATAATGATATCTTCCTGAGTTGAATATTTAGAAAGCAGGATATAGGTGATAGACATCAATTTCACAAATAGTGTTACTGATCTATCATTATGCGACTCATTAAGCTTATGAATGATACTTTTATCTATTTCAAAACTATATTGAGCCCCCTCAAACTCTCTTCCTGCACCTCGGTCAAAATCGGCAGGAAGTTCTAATAGCGGTAATTCCGGAGCAAGATGTTCAAGCCAAAATTTCTCCGCTCCGTCTTTTTCATTCCTTTGAAGATAAGCAATATAGTCTTTCAACTGTACTGGCAATGCCTCAAGCTGCTCTCCTGCATACAGCTGGGTAAATTCATCGGCCAAAACACTAATGGTTACACCATCACAAATGATATGATGTAAATCAAAAATCAGAATTGATTTTTCGTCAGCCACATGAATCAGCCCCACACGGAAAAGACTCTTCTCAGCCAGGTCAAATGGTCTGATCAGCTTACCTATCAGTTGTTCAATTTCATTTCGATCATCTTTTGATTCGAAAACTTCTAGGTTCACTTCACAATTCTCATGTATCTTCTGCATAGGCACCCCTTCTACATTGTGAAACGAGGTCCGCAATGGCTCATGCCTATCGACCAGAGCCTGTGCACATTTTCTGATCTGATCAACATCAGCTTTCCCTTGCAGTAACAATCCATTGGCAATGTTGTATACTGTTCCGATATTCCTGAACTGGCACTGCATAAAAATATTGGTCATTGCCGGGGTCAATGCATGGTACTCGGCCGCAGGTACCTTTTCAATAGCCTGATATGAGTGATCCTCATCCAAAGACTCCAGGTATGCTCTTACAGCACGGATAGTCAGTGCTTTAAACAGTCTTTTTATTTCAACCTTGCGCTTTAGCTTTTTATGAATGTTTGAGGCTACAGCGATCATTTTCAGTGAGTTTCCTCCCAACTCAAAAAAGCTGTCATCCAAACCTACTCTATCCAGACCTAATACATTCATCCATATAGACGCTATCTCTTTTTCCAGTTCTGTTATCGGTTCTATATATTCGGTACTTACCTCAGGTCTTGGAGCACGAGCTATTTCTTTTTCTTCATCTTCTTCTTCGCTTCCTATCACCCATTGCTCTACTCGTTTGTTCAGGTCAGCAGGCGAATGAATAACCGCAAAGCCATCCTGTTCCAGATTAATCGCATATTCCAAGGCAACCCCAGCCTCTTCCGGCGACATCCTGAGTTGATCCACGAGCATATCACTATCCTCCTTACCTCCTGTTACCGGCCAGCTATCCCAACCTACGCTACTCCATGTACAATCACTCTGCATATTTGCCCAAAGAGCAAAGTTTTCAAGAAAATGACTGGTTGCTGCATACTCTGAGAAGCCAAGTCCTCCAAGGGCTGAACTGATCGAAGACATTAACAAACAAAAATCCATGTCCTTACCCTTAAGGGCCTCCCATAAATTAATGGTGCCCAAAACCTTCGCATTATAGTTAGCTCCCGAAGCATGCAAATCAGAGGTCTCGATAGCAGGTGTAAAAGCATCTTCTCCAATAGACCCTGCTGCATGGAAAACACCATTGATCTTCCCATACTCAGCCGATAAGTTTTCAATCACAGCCTTTACCTGAGCGCTGTCAGTAACATCGCATGCTGCGATTGTGACCTTAGCTTTTTGTTGCTTCAATTTTTTAAGGAAAGCAATTCTTTTTCCAATGCCTGAAGCCTGGCCCTGATCTAAAATACTATCCCATTGTTCTTCAGCCGGCAGAGCATTTCTTGAAAGCAATACCACGTGAGCATTATAAGTACTGGTGAGGTATTCAGCTATGGTCAAACCAATATTACCGAGACCTCCTGACACTATATACAGGCCATTCTTTTCAAACTTTGACTTAACCGGTGCTGGTTGTGGAGCCATTAAGTGATAGTCCATCTCCCACCTATGACCATTGCGAAAAGCAACTTGAGGAACCGTGTTTGCCTGACAAAGTTCATTCCATATCTGACTCACCAGTACTTGGATGTTCCGCTCAACAGTACTCACGTCAAGTACCTGGCATGTAACTATGGGCTGCTCCTGAGGTATAGATCTTAAAGGTCCCAGCACGGTCGTGGCCGATGGATTTATACGTTCTCCACCGGTTACATCAAATAAACTTGTAGAAACCCAGTGAAGGGAAACTGGTTGGCTTATACCTTTTTTATGAATAGCTTTTGCCAAGGCAATAGCTGTATTGTAGCCATTATCAAATAGTAATTCATCAACATTAAAGTCTTTGGCTGCGTCACCGATATGCCAAAAACTCACTATTCTATTAGGTTCTTTTACGTCAGTTTTATCAAACACCTGATGGAGGCCCATCCGTCCCTCGTCTTTCTTTACCCGGATTACCTCTACTGACTCCCTCTCACAAACAGCCAGAAACTCCCTGCATAACTCCGAATCATTTGCCAACACGATCCAGGTCTCTCCCTTTTTCGGATTTACATGGGTCTTTTTCAATGGTGTTCTACTCCAGGAAGCATGATAGAACCAGTCTTCTACCTTCTCCTTTTTATATAAATCATTTCCTAAATGTTGTTGTGTGAGCTCTTTTATATCCTTATCAATCCAATACCTGCTTCTTTCAAACGGATAGGTTGGTAACGGCACTTTTGATAACGCTGTCTGATCAGCCAGAGCTTCCCAGTTAACAGTGATCCCATTCTCCCAAAGTTGTCCAAGCAAAGCTGCAAAACTGTTTTGCTCTACTTTAAATATCAGGCATCCCTTATCGCTCTTCAGGTCTTCTTCGCTTACCAGATTCAGACTACCAATGCTATAACATTTTATATCCCCACTACCTGCTAACTCCTGCTCTCCTTTCCCCAGATCCTGGATAAGGGTAACCATTGTATTAGCCGTTATTTCCTGATCATTATTTTGGGCAATCCATTTCAGACATGTAGCTTCAGCATTATTATTGCCTGCTATTGCGTACATCATAGCCTGCATGTAAGTAGCTTTAACAACACTTACATTCACTCTTGCGTCCTTCAGGAATCTGGCAATACTTAAGTGCCAGAACAAGCATGAGGCCTCACTTTGACTGATGAATTCTTTAACCGAAGCAGAAGACTGTATTACCCCTTGAAGCTCCTGATAGGTTTTGTCTATGTATTTACGAACAATGTCAGAATTCTCATATAGCTTTATTGCAGAGTCGCTGTTAAAGTCAAACGCGGTATAATCCAGCATTAACTTCTCAGGTTTGGTGGTAACCCTGGCATAGCGATACTCTTCCAAAGCCAGTTGCCCTAGTAACTCCTCAAGGTTATTAACGGCTATTGATCTTCTGAAAGTCAACTCTTTTCTACCTTCCTGTAATGTGTATGCAACATCAGATAAGGCAAGGTTCTGATTTTTATTCAAATGTTCACGTAGCTGACGCCCCTGCTGAGCCAAAGCGGTTTGAGTTTTTGCACTCAAAACAATTACCTGT
Organism: Fulvivirga marina; assembly: GCF_016775155.1. Taxonomy (GTDB): domain Bacteria; phylum Bacteroidota; class Bacteroidia; order Cytophagales; family Cyclobacteriaceae; genus Fulvivirga; species Fulvivirga marina. Next base: position 767,423 of record NZ_JAEUGD010000066.1, read on the forward strand.
TCTCCGGCAGTATTTTGTTTCTTTTCCTGCACATATTCTTCAAGTATAACATGCACGTTGGTACCTCCGATACCCATCGAGCTTACTCCTGCATATACAGGAAACTCGTCTTCGGCCAATGACACTGGCTGCTGAGGGATAAAAAACGGACTGTTGATCAGGTCAAGATTTTCATTAGGTATTTCAAAGTTGATTGTAGCCGGTAATACCCTATGCTTAACAGATAGAACGGTTTTAATAAAACCCGCAACTCCTGCCGCTGCATCCAGGTGGCCGATGTTGGATTTCACCGACCCTGTTCCTATGCTGCCCGCAGGCTGATCTCCAAATACATTTTTAAGTGCCCGCACCTCTACGGAATCTCCTAAAGGTGTGGCAGCACCATGGGTTTCCAGGTAGCGAATATCGGACTTGTCTATTCCGGAAATTTCAATTGCCTCTTTTATCACGTCGGCCTGCCCTTGTACACTGGGTGCTGCATACCCTACTTTCTGTCGGCCATCATTATTAATGGCCGAACTTTTTACTACTCCATGTATATAGTCTCCATCTTCAATGGCATCTTCCAGGGGTTTAAGTGCAACAACGCCTCCTCCATAGCCAAATACAAAACCTGAGGCATTGGCATCAAATGACTTTATCTTGCCATCTGGCGAGAAAAACATGCCGTCGCTGTATAAATGACCACTTTTCTGATATGGGCTTACAGATACACCACCGGCTAGTGCCACCTGACACTCTCCACTGAGTACACTCCTGCAAGCAGCATGTATGGCAACCATAGAAGTAGAGCACGCAGTCTGTATACTATAACTTGGGCCCCTGAAATCGAATAAATAAGACGCCAGGGTTGTCATCAGATCCTTGGTTGAATTCATCCCTGCAGAAAACGGGTCAATATTATCTTTTGGCTGCAAATGGGTCTTCAATTTCCAGTCAAAATTGTCAATAGCTCCTCCGTACAATCCAATAGACCCTTTAAACTTTTGAGGGTTGATGCCGGCATTTTCCAATACCTCATTGATCAGCTCAATAAACAGTCTCACCTGCGGATCCATAAACACAACATCCTGGGCAGACAAACCAAAATAGTTTGCATCAAAATATTCTATTCCCTCGAGATAGCCCTTTGCCCTGACATATTGTGGATTATCCAATAATTCTCTACCTATACCTGCTTTAAGCAGATCTTCCTTTGAAAAATGGGTAATACAGTTTTTACTATTGATCAGGTTATTCCAAAACTCGTCTATGCTCTTTGACATTGGAAATCTACCTGCCATCCCAATGATGGCGACCTCCATTCCTGTTCTTTCCATGATAGATATATTGCTGTTTCCGCTACGGTGAGCGAATTGTTATTTTATTTTAACTCCAGTTCTTTTTCTCCAAACAATCGTTCTGCTACTCTTCCTTTCTCTTTACAAACCTCCAGCAGCTTATTAGAAGCTATGATAGGGTTTGAGTCTTCAGTATATTTTACGGCCATTACGTGGTTGAGCCACGGCTCCTGCCCCATAGCATACACATAAACTTCTTTGCAGTCGAAGCGATCTACGATATCTATTCCCCGCTCGTAGTTAGAGCCTGCCAGCCTTCTGGACTTATCCATATCACTTGGCAATGACTTAGAAAGTAAAGGACCATACAACCAGCTTAAAGGTGCTCCATCGCACTCCATACCTAAAAACAGTACATCAATATGTCCGTAGATCTTCTGTACGTGCTCATAAAGTGCCGGCTCCAGATTGCATGAGTCTGCCGCAAGCATAATTTTCTTTTTGTTAATCTCTATCAACCATGCTGCTTTTGTCCGAATGTTTAAATCTGCATGCTCACCAAAGAAAGGTATAGCTGTTAAAGTTCCTGTTGGGGTATTAATGCTCTCCAATTCATCCAGTTCAATGGTATTGTTAAAGCCCAAATAACTAAGCGTAAGTTTCAATGACGGATCTTGAAGCGCTCCACCACCACTTTTGGGAACTACTATATTTTTCACCTTGTGTCTGATCTGTAACAAGGTCTCTATAAGAATATGATCCTGGTGATTGTGAGTAATAACTACATAATCAATCTGGTCAGGTAAGTCCTCATAGGTATATCTCGAGATATCACTTTCATAGGTATAGCTTAATACAGGGTCGAAGAGTACATTAAAGCCATTTGCTTCTATGAGTATACACGCATGCCCAAAATACCTCCAACGAATGCTATCTCCTTTATAACTCTCATATACGGGAGGTTTTTCTGTGGTAAAAAAGCTTTTAAACAGTTCCGCTTTACCGTTTTGCATACCGATTTTATCTAAAATCTCTTGAAGGGGACGAGGTGTGGTTTTCATTTCAAACAACTCATCAATCAATGCTGAATTAAAGGGCATCTTCAACTCAACGCTCTTATCATCTTCAAGTCTTGGAGTACTCATCACAAAAGGTCTGTCATCTTTATCAATAAGTGACATCATTAGGCTTTGTGCTGAATCATTATAAAATTCACTTTTGAATAACAGAGGCTCTATTAACCTGTAAGATGGTTGGTTGTTGAGATCATATACCAACTCCACATATCCTTTCAGTATATCGGGAACTTGTTTGTAAAGGTCTTGCAAAGAGAACCCCTTTGCAGAAGATAGCAACATTTTATCGAGCTCCACCAACGCATTCGCCAGCTCAAACATCTTTGCTCTCTCTTTTTTAGTTTGTGTAATCAGGTTTTTTATATCCTCAACTCTTCTTTCAGGATAATCGATAAAAGGGCCTCCCAAAAGCGCTGGGTTGGCTACAGCCATCTCATGCAACTCCGGAGATTCGGCATAAGACTCCATAATCTCCATGTGACGATTTTTAATGTTCATAGCTGCAGTGGCCGGTGAAATCAGATGCGACCATGCATACCAGTTATCAATTAAAGGTTCAATTACTACATTCGGTTTTAGATATACTTTATCCATATCTTGGTTTGGAATATTTAATTTGTTGATTACGAAACTTATTTATATGTCTGATTTACTTTTTCTCTTCCTGAGCATCATCAACTTACTGTTGACCTCTTTTGCACTTTTCTTTTCCGCTACTTCTGCTACTTCAGGTTCTCCATCACCTTTATTTGTGAAATGGTCTATGAAAGATGTGATGGTAGGATAGGTATAGTAATCTGTGATCTGCACATCCAGGTCAAGTCTTTTCTTGATCTTGCCATTGATCATTACTATATCCAGCGAAGTAAGTCCAACTTCAAAGAAGTTGCTATTGGGGTTAGTATCAACATCAAGGAATTTGTTAAACTCCTCTCTGATCACTTCTCTAACCTCTTCTTTATCGTGTACCTTGCCTTCACCTTCCTGTTTACCATTACTGCCCCTGTCCATGATGATAAGTCTGCTCAGGTAGTCTACATCCATTCGGGTAGAAATTACCACTTGCGGCTGCTCAACCAACTGAAGCAGGTAGTTAAGGCTTTTCAGGCCTTCTTCTCCGCTGAAGCCACCAACCAGATCATCATCTGTTACCCGCTTGTGGTGCTTCTCCACCTCAACGGCAAGTCCAATGCTCTCCCAGCGATCCCAGTTGACCGCAATAACCTTTTGTGAAGGGTTTTTGGTCTGTACATAGTTGGCAAATGCATCTACAAACAAATTAGATGTACAATAATGGACCTGTCCTACAGCGGAAACAAATGATGTAAGTGCTGAGCTTAACATCACAAAATCAGTAGGGATATCCCGGAGCGCATTGACCAGGTTAACGGCACCTTTTATTTTAGGGCTTAGTAACTTGTAAGCCAGACTTTCATTAACATTCTGGATGGTACAATCATCAGGAGTGGCAGCCAAGTGCATAACACCGTCTATACGTCCGTATTTTTTATAAACGTACTGCATTTGCTGATGTACAGCTACTTTATCTGTTACATCAAAATTGGCCAGTTCATACCTTATACCATTCTTTTCAAGGTCTATCAGTTTTTTTAACCTCTGCTTCAACAGCTCGTTGTTGTGGTTTCCTGCTGACTGAGATACCGCTCCTTTTTGTGCAAGTATTACGCTTGTATTTCTCTCTGCACCTTCCCCCGGAAAGCTTACTATATTTTCATACTGACACTTCTTCAGTTTATCTTTCCATTGCTGAGCACTCATTAGTGGTGAATGGTTTTTCACTCTGTCATCCTCATACTCAAGCCACCCTTCTACAAGCCCCCAAATGAGATTTGTCCAGCTATAGATATAGGTTGACTCAACCAGCCCGAGATAGCCTCCTGACCTCAGCAATCTCTTGAGGTTATCCAGTGCTCCGGAGACCTGTTTGGGTACATGCACAACATTATAACCAAGTATTATATCAAAACTATCTTCACGGAAGCCCTGAGATACCGGGTCTGTTGCGATGTCAAGTACCTGATAATTAATGAAGTCAATGCCTCTTTTCCGGGCTTCAGCCTCTGCTTTGATGAGGTTAGCCCTAGCCACATCAGTAAAGTAGTATTCAACTTTTTCCGGGTCAAGGAGAGGAAGGATATGACTTGTTAACGAGCCAGAACCTGCACCAACTTCCAGGATTCTCAACTTCCTGTTTTGAGGCAAAGTATTAATCAGTTCTGGTAGTAAATTCTCTCCACATAGCTTAAGGTAAAGTTCATCATCTGTAAATGCGGGGATGCCCTGCATTTTTTCTGCTATAATACCTTGTGGTGAGTCCTTATATAAAAATGATACCGGCTCTTTTTGACCTGTCAGTATTTGATCATAGGTACGGGTACACTCGTATACCAGCTCGAATAACCCTGCAAACACCTTATGTTGTATGACAAATTTTTCAAGCAGAGACTCCTCATTACCTTCACTAACTCTGAGAACTTTAATGTTATTACCCTGTACGCTTATCCATTGTTCTGACTCCAGTAGATGGAATAAGTATCCTAATAACTTGTCATACTTAGGCTCAACTTTCAAAGTTTTAGACAGTTGTTCCTTGTTCAGAGTATCTCCTTTGTTAATAGCAGCATTTCGCTGTAAATAAGCCATTGTATTGCTGGCACAAAACGTATTCAGATCTTGCAACACGGTGCCATGCTCTTCGATTTTGAGTATACCCAGCTTCTGTTCCAGCTCCTGTTCCTTTCTCAGAATAAGTGACTGCGACTCATCACTAAGCCCTTTTACCTGCTCACCTTTTTCCTCAGTCTTGAGTTTGCCTTCAAGTATATCTTCCCATTCTTCCCGTTCCGGCAAGGCATTCTTACCTGTCAGAATCAGACTGGTATTTTCCACTTGCCCAAAGTATTTAGCCATTTCTAAACCTATACCTCCAAGACCCCCTACCATTACGTAAACGCCATCTTTCTTTAGCAAGTCCTCTGCTCTTCTTTCCGCCAAACTTTCTGATAATTTGTTAAAAGAAGGCACCCATCTGTCTCCCATACGAAATGCTACCGCCGGGTGAAAATGATCATTATTGATCTCTGCTATTACGGCATCGATATCACTGACTTTTCCATTACTGACCTCCAGATCAATCAGTTGCGTTTTGATGTGATCTGTTTCTACCTCTATGAGTTTAGCTGGGCCATGAAACAAACTGGTATAAGGGTTGGTGTTATCCTTTGCCAGTACTTTAAAAGTACCACTGCCCAGCACTGTAAGCTTAAATGGCCTTTTGAGAGGTGTAAGTGCCTGAGCCAGTTTGTTTAGGCTCAAAAAGCCAAGATCCATAGCCGTACCTAGTATTTCTTCTTCATTGACCTGATCCAACTCGCCAAGTCCTCTACCAAATATTATAGACTCGGGAAGTGTATTATTTTCTTGCAGGAACTTGATCAGCGCTATAAAGTTCTGATTTTGTGCAGGGTCAATGGTAATATGCTCCGGATTTGTAAAATCATTTACCGTTCCAAATTTCACCTGTATCACCTTGGTGTGCTTTGCCAACTCCTCTAAAAAAGACCTTTGTATTTCAACACGTTCGTCCATAAAGGCCAGTACCTGGTTTGATACGTGGGTCTTACCTAGCTTCGGTGCTAATTTCCATGTTGGTGCGTATAGCCAGTCTCTGATCTCTCCACGATTATTAACTTGCTGCACTAATTGATTTTGCATTTCTGGTTCGCCTGATATCAGTTTTTTATAGTCAAACTGAACTTTGTCAAACGGATAAGCGGGAAGCGATACCATTGAGGCACCTGCCTTAACAGGCCATTTGATATCGACACCATTTACCCATAGCTTACCCAGTGCCTGCATGAAATATTCTTGATCATCTACATCAAATGACGAGGGTCTCATGGTAGGCACTATATTCTTTGCTCCACACTTTTTGGCAAAACCTGAAAGTGTATTGCCAGGTCCTACTTCAGCAAACACTATGTTGCCCAAGTCCATTAGCTTTTGAACCCCTGAAGCAAAATTGACTTTATTTCTTAATTGTTTCCACCAGTATTCAGGACTGGTTGCGTCTTCATTTGTTATGAAATCTCCTGTAAAGTTGGAGATGAATGGGATCTCCGGAGTTTTAAGTTTGACATTTTCAAAGGCTGATAAAAACCTGTCTTTTACTTCCTCCATCAAATAGGAGTGAAAAGCGTGGGAGACAGCCAGTTTTCGTCCTTCGTAACCTTCAGCTTCCAATACTTTACGTAATTGCTCAATAGCCTCGTGTGCACCTGTAAAAACGACCTGTGAAGGTGTGTTGACCGCAGCAATATTTACAAACTCATTGGTATAGCCTTCTGCTACGTTTTCGGGCATCATTACACTCAGCATACTTCCCTCATGGGCAGCTTGCATGGCCTTACCTCTTTCTACAACAATCCTTAAGGCTTGCTCGAAATTAAATACCCCTGAAATACAGGCTGCAACATATTCTCCCAAGCTATGCCCTATCATGTAAGATGGCCTTACTCCATATTCCATAAGCTTTTGAGCCAAATGGTATTCCAGACAGAATAGGATTGGCTGAAGATAAGCTGTCTCTGTTAGCCTCAATACGTCTTCTTCGGTAGCTCCCATAACGATGTTCTTCACATCGGCTCCCAAAAGGCCTTCCAGGGTGCTAAATGATTGTGTCAGGTTCTGCCTGAATATCTCGTCCTGACTAAAAAGTCCGTAAGCCATTTTGATATATTGGCTTCCCTGCCCGGGAAACATAAAGACAACTTCGCCTTGGCGAATGGCCTCTTCCCTTTCTACAGAGTTTTGATCGAGAATACTCTGCTTAATAATATTTTTACTGTTTCCTGAGTAGACTACCCGATGTGGAAAGTGCTCACGCTTATGCTGCAGCGTGTAAGCCACATCACCAATTGCAGGAGAGCCATCTTCTTTTAGGAACGACGCCAGGGACTTCTCTAGTTGCTCCAGACTTTCTTGTGACTTGGCGCTCAACGGCAACACACAGAACCCTTCATCATTGCTCTCTGTTTTTACTGCGTTCTTATACTCTTCCAAGACTACATGTGCGTTGGTTCCTCCTATCCCAAATGAACTCACGCCTGCTCTAAGAGGTGTACCATTGGCCTCCAGCAAAAGTAGTCGGTTGTTAACATAAAAGTTTGTCTCATCCAACTTCAATGCCGGATTGGGTTCATTAAAATGCAAGCTTGGAGGCAACACATTATGTTTTAAGCTTAGTACTGCCTTGATAAAACCGGTAACTCCGGCGGCGGCATCAAGGTGTCCAAAATTGGATTTAGCAGAAGTAATAGCACATTTGTAACCATCAGGCAATTGACCAAAAGCTTTTTGAAGCGCTTCCAGTTCTATCGGGTCTCCAAGTTCTGTTGCGGTGCCATGCGCTTCCACAAAGGCAATGGTCTCCGGCGATACCTCACTCATCTGGTGCGCAGTGCGGATGCAATCGCTTTGTCCTGATACACTGGGGGCCGTGTAGCCAATTTTATCATTCCCATCATTGTTAACTGCAGACCCTTTGATAACTGCGTAGATATTATTTTTTGATTCTACAGCATCCGAATACCTCCTAAGCACCACAACTCCGGCTCCTTCTCCTCCCACAGTACCCTGAGCATCGTGTGCGAAAGGTTTACAATGCCCATCAGGAGAACTGATCATCCCTTCCTGATAGAGATACCCCTCGTTTTTGTAATTGGTGATGGAAACACCCCCTGCTATTGCTACATCACATTCGCCATTCAGTAAACTCTGGGCTGCCATATGAATGGCCACAAGGGATGATGAACAAGCAGAACTTAGTGTAATGCTTGGTCCTGTCAGGTTTAGGTTATAGGAAATCCTTGTAGCCATATAATCTTTATCTACCAACTGAGACCCTGCAAAACTTCCATATACTTCGTATTGAGGAGAATTGAAAAACAGGTACTCCCAAAAAGGATTAGCAGAACCGCATAAAAAAAGTCCGGTTTTCTCCTTATGCAGACCTGGTGTATAACCGGCATCTTCCAGACCACGCCAAACCTCCTCGTGCATTACCCTCATTTGAGGATCCATTACTTCTGCTTCTCGTTTGGAATATCCAAAGAAGGCAGGATCAAAGGTCTCTTTTTCAGAAAGAATCCCATAAGCAGGCACATAATCTTCCGATGGTTTTTGTCCATCAAAAAAAGTTATCCCCTCAACTCCTTTTGTTAAATTTTCCCAAAACTCCCTTAGGTTCGCGGACTTTGGAAACCTGCCGGCCATACCGATAACAGCTATTTCCAGTCCGTTTTCATTTATAATTGATGACATAAAATATTTTTTATCGGTTTGACTTTATACCAGGTGCTTAAATTTATCGCTGAGCAAATGTGAAAGGCTTGCCTGCTGAATATCTGCCGGTACGCGTTTGTTGTTTAGTATGGTATTCAGGTGCACCAGGGCCTGTTTCAAATGTTGCTCCGAAGCAACCTCTCTCCCTTCCCTAATACTTTCTTCAATTTTAGCTATCTCCCGATATGGAGCCACTACATCCCGCTGATAATTACTATTTTGAGTATAATAGTTTCTGGTTGCCACTGCTACCCCTTTACAAGCACTGATCTTCATAAGGTATTCATCTTCAGCTACTAACAGATCATTTTTCAGTGTATTCAAATGCTGAATGGTATTGAAGGTATAGGCTTTGAAGGGCTTCTCGCTTTTTTGTGTAAGGTATGTAAGCACTTCTTTCGGCCCGACTTCAACGATGGTAGAAACGCCGGAAGCCTCCAATAAATCCAGTGACTGGAACCACTTTACGGGTGATACCAACTGTCTGGTCAGGTGCCCTTTAACATCGCTGCTATATAGTTTTGCTGTTTCATTGGCAATCACTCTGGATGTTTGGGGTCGAAAGGTGCAGCCGTCCAGTACCTTTTCAAAATCTACGGCAGCCTGCTGCATTAATGGACTATGGAAAGGGCCACTAAGATTTAATGGGTAAACCAGGGCGCCCTTATCTTCCAATGCTTTGGCAATGGTGAATATATCATCCTTAAAGCATGAAATACTACACTGCGTTGAAGTATCATAAGCAGAAGGGTAAACCTTAATACCTCCCTGTCTTAACTGATCGCACACTTGCTCCACTATTTGTGTATCCACATTGATAACCCATAGCATTGTGCCTTTGAGCTGTTCGGCAGCCGAAATAATGCATTCACCGCGCTTTTGCACCAGAGGAATGGCTTCTGAAAAACTCATAATACCATCACAGCATAGTGCTGAATATTCCCCCAGGCTATGCCCTATCATCATATCCGGCTCGATCCCTAGTTCAGCCTGTAGTACTTTGTAAGAGGCATAAGAAATAATAAGCAGGGAAATCTGTGCAAAGTTAAGCTCATTAAGCCTTTGCTTTTGATCGGCATCCTGCCAAACTTTAAATATGTCTGTACCGGCCAGGTCACTGGCTTCCTCAATGGTTTCTTTAAATACAGGGAATTCATTATATAATTCCTTACCCATCCCTGTAAACTGTGACCCAACTCCGGGAAACACAAAGCTGATTTTATTCATTCTATTAAATATTCCGCTTTAAAAAGTTAATTCTTTCTGTTTAATCGCTTCAACCTGTTGGCCTTACCTTGACGAATGGTTTCCGCTCGATCCAACGGCTCCTCTTCAACGGCCAACTCCTCGGGGAAAACGTTCGCAATGAACTTTTCTATGGTTGGGTATTTGAACAAGGCCATTATATCTATCTCTTTTCCTACAACTTCCTCGATCCTGGGTTTAAGCTTAATGACATTTAATGAAGTACCTCCGATATCAAAAAAGCGATCTTCTACACGCACTTCATCTATTTTCAGCACTTCTTTCCAAATGTTTGCTATTTGCTTTTCAAGGGTAGTTTTGGCCATTTTACCATTGACTTTCGCCTGTTCATTCAGGAAGGGAACTTCCTTAAGGGCTTGTATATCAACCTTACCATTATTAGTCAGTGGTAAAACAGGCACATGAGCATAGTAAGAAGGTACCATGTAAGGAGGTAAGCTCTCTTCCAGTTTTTCTCTTACTGACAGAACGTTGGCACTATCTGCCGAAGCACAATAAGCTGAAATGTACTTGTCGTTGTTTTTTTCAAAAACGTCGAGATAAACTTCATTTATTCCAGGCAGTTGTAAGATATGCTTACTGATTTCCTCAAGTTCGACACGGAAACCTCTTATTTTGATTTGGTTGTCGACCCTTCCCAAATACTCTATAGTTCCGTCGCTGTTATATCTGGCCAGATCTCCTGTTCTGTAGACGCGCTGTCCATTGAGGTGTTGTGGCTTAACAAATTTCTCTGCATTAAGTGCTGGTTGGTTAGTATAACCTATGGCCAGCCCGTCACCACCAATACATAGTTCACCTTTGATTCCCCAAGGCAGCAGTTCTCCCAATGCCCCCAGGATGTAGCATGAGGTATTAGCCACTGCTCTTCCGATAACTGAAACGTTGGCCGCATTCATATCGAGATTGCAAGTAGCTCCAATAGATGCCTCTGTTGGGCCATATTCATTATGCAGCTTCACCGACGGAAGCAATTCCTTGCTTCTGTTAATAAGTGCGGGACTAGCTTTTTCACCTGCCAAAACTACAAATCTCATATCCAACTTAGCATCTTGCTGATTAGCTATACCCTCCAGCAAAGCTCCATATAATCCAGGTGTTGCAACCATATTGGTAACTGAGGCCAAATCAGCATGTTTGAAGAGTTGCGCTGCATCCAGACGCTTATCGTCAGACACCAGGATCAACTTACCTCCTGAAAGCAGAGAAGCATATAAATTGGAAGCAAATCCATCAAAATGATAAGACAACAGTTGCAGTGTGTTATCATCTTTACCAAATGCATAGGTCTGAATCCTCCAGTATATGAAGTTCATCACTCCCTTGTTTGGAACCTCCACTCCTTTAGGCTCACCTGTTGTACCGGAGGTATAAATAATATATACCGGATCTTCAGGAGTCTCATTTCTTTCAGGGTTCTCCGGCAGGCTTTCCAGTTCAGCCACCTGAACAGTTAGTGTGTTACCAGGGCCATCTAATGAAAGGTCTGGTTGCTTAAGTAATAATTGGCAACCACTATCTTTTATAATCTGTTCGTTCCGTGTCTGAGGAGCTGCAGGAGATAAAGGCAGGTATGATCCACCCGTCTTTAATACTGCGAGCATTCCTATGACCATTTCAAGAGAGGGATCAAACAGTAATGCGACTCTTGGCTTAGACGTTTTACAAGTTTCTGCAATCCGTACTGCTAAGCTGTTGGCTTTATCATTTAACTCCCTGTAGGTTATTGGGGTATCTTCAAATTGTACAGCAACATGATCGGGATGCTGTTCTGCAACGGACTCAAAATAAGAAATCACTGTTGAGTTCGGATATTTTTGAACAGGTCCACTGGCATTCTCGATTATTCTGGTCTTTTCCTCTTCTCCCAATAATTCGTAACTACTGATCTCCAGAGTAGCACCGGCCAGTATACCCTCAACAATTTTCTTAAAATAACCTGTAAATTTATCTATAGTAGCTTCTTTAAAAAGCTCTTTGGTATATTCCCACCTAAAATGGAACATGCCATCCATTTCATAAGTAGAAAGGATCAGCTCAAAGGCTGCACGATGTTCCAGCGGTATATTTTTTTGCTTCAGGTCATTAAGCTCAAAAGTGGTTTCCTCATAATTTTTGAAGACAAACTCCACATCAAACAGAGGATTTCTCCCTGTCTCTCTTTCCAGTTTCAGCTCATCAATCAGTTCATCCAGGGGAAAATCCTGGTTATCAAAGCATGAGATTGCAATTTTATTGAGCTCCTTTAAAAATGCCTGAAATGTCCATTGCGGCTTCACTTCACTTCTAATTGGCAAGGTATTGATAAACATTCCAATTACATTTTCTAAATCGGGATGACTCCTTCCTGCACTCGGAGAGCCTATAATAATATCCTCCTGATTACACAGTTTGCTCAGAAAAACTTTGTAAGCAGCAAGTAAAAGCACATACAATGTTACCCCTTCCTGTTCTGCCAGCTTTCTTAGCCTCGACGAATCTTCTTTACTCAAAGCAAAATTACTGGTGGCTCCCTCATAGCTTCTCTCTTCCGGCCTGGCATTATCTATAGGCAGGTCAAGCATAGAGGGTTCGTTGGCGTATTGTTCCAACCAAAACTCCTTTTGTCTTGCTATGGCCTCCTGCTGCTCTTCCTGCTGTTGCCATTCGGCAAAGTCAACATACTGTACCGGAAGATCTGGCAATTGATCATCATTGTAAAAGTGAAGGAAATCACTGATCAGGATATTTTGTGAAGAACCATCGGTTATGATGTGATGCATGTCTACCAACAAATAGTTGACTTCCGGTGATTCCTCAAAAAGGGTGATCCTCAAAAGTGGACCTTGTTCCAAATCAAATGGTCTCACAAATGCTTTAAGCACCTCTTCAACGGTAGTATCAGCCCCTGAAACAACTTCCAGTTGGAAAGTATCTGAGTTGTTAACCTTTTGGTATGGTTCTTTATCATGCAGCACAAACGTTGTTCTCAAGCTACTGTGTCTTTCAAACAACTGTCTTGCTGCATTCATAAGCCTGTCTTTATCCAGTTTTCCTTCCAGCTTTACCAGTTTAGGGCTATTGTAGGCAAGCGAGTTCTTATCGAGTTGGTATACAAAATAAAGTCTTCTCTGCACCGCCGAAAGTGCAAACAACTCTTTGTTTTGTGCCTTCGGAATAGGTATATATTCCGATTTATCTGCTTCCAGTCTCTGCTCGATCAAGGTACTAAGACCGGATATATCACTATGATTAAGAAAGTCCTTAATGGAAACTTTGACATGAAGGGCCTTATTGATCCTTCCGATCAGAGTCAGGGCTTTAAGAGAATCTCCGCCAAGATCAAAGAAATCATCATCAACACTAATATCAGGCTTGCCAAAAAAGGAATGCCATAGTTGAAGGAGTACCTCGCTAACACTCCCTAAATGCTCTGTTGACAATTCTACCTCTTCTATATGAGTGTCGTAATCATCGGCCTGCCTATCTGGCAACTGCTCGTAGAAGTCTGACAGTTTATGTCTTGACAACATCAACTCTGTAACTCCGGTATTTATTGATCTTTGCAGCACCTCCCCGGCTTCCTCGGCCGAGATACTGTCTACTATCTCATCAAATCCTTTTGCTCTGAGTACATTAGCAGCCTCATTGGCCATTCCCACATTTCGTACGTGGTTCCAGTTAATGCTTACCACATTATTTCCAAACTGTTCTGAAATCTGTTTTGCGTATGCATTCAAGAACAGGTTGGCAGCCACATACCCTACTTCACCTTCAGGGGCAGCAATAGAGGCAGTGGATGAACAAAAAATAAAGAAGTCCAGTTGATTTTTTTGCAATAAGTGGTTAAGGGTAATAGCCCCTACTGCTTTTGGCAACATTACTTTTAAATCATCTTCTTTCGATCTGTTATAAATGATCCCTCCAAAATCGGCTCCTCCTGCCGCATGTATTACTCCACTGATCGATCCTACATTCTTTTGTGCGTCTCTAATGACCTCCTCCATTTGCTGACTATCGGCAACTTCAGCCTGGTAATAAAACACTTCTGAACCAGCCTCCTCTATAGCCAGTAGAGACTCCATGGCTTTAGCCTTGGGATGACTTGCCCTTTTTTGTGAATCTCCCCAATCTTCTTTAGGCAATAATTCGCTACGTCCGGTAAGGATAAGTTTTACACCACTAACCCGTGATGAGATGTGTCGTGCAAAATTGATTCCCATACCTCCGGTACCTCCTGTGATCAGGTAGGTCTTTCCGTCTTTAAAACTTGCATCTGCTGTTGAGGTTACTGGTAAAGTAACCGGTTTCATACGCTGCACAAACCGGGTCTGATGGCGATAGGCTACAACTACATCGCGACTGTCGGATTTAAACTCGCTCAGAAGTTTCTCTACCAGAGTATCATCCAGTGTTGTTACATCAACATTTCTGCAAGCCAGTTTTTGAAATTCCTTAGAAATAATCCTTATGGCAGCCAAATGAAGTGTTTTTTCCGGAGAGGCTTGCTCGGTTGCAAAAACCTGATGAAGCCTGTTGGTTAAAGAGATAAGGGTAATTTGCTCTTGATTATTTAATTCGTCTATTGACTTGGCAATATTGATCAGCGGATAATAGTGAGCATCTAACTGAGAAACAAAAGACTCCTTCCCTGTTAATTCCACAATGGTCTCATCCATAGACCACATGAATAATATTCTTATGGACGCATCCTTAAAATGACTAAAAAGTACTTTATAATCATCCTGGTTATTAGCTCTTATGGTAAAGTGTAAATCGTCCGTTTTTTCAAATTCTTCTCCTTTCGAAACAACAACAACCTTTGCCCCGCTTATTCTCAGTTTATCAGTTAACGAGTCAGCAGACTCCTCTCCCTCAAATATGATCAGATAGTCATACTCTTGCTGCAATGTATCAGGTCTGTAAGCATCTGCCGTTTCCCAGGCTGGTGTATAAAAGCATTTCCCAAGATCATTTTCTACTGTGTGAACATTTTGGTTCATCCTTTCAGTAATCAGTCTGTAGGCATCTACTTCTGCAGGGAACTGCTGCTGATCAAAAGAATAAACCGGCAGTGATATTTTATGTCTTTCCTGATCCTTATAGAAGGCCTGCCAATTGATATCCGCACCATACTCCCATAGTTTACCCAAACCGGCATATAAATGATCAAGGTCTGTAGAATCATGGTCCTGATGCTTGCTCACTGTAACCACTTTATGCCCCTTATGACGCGACGTATTAGATCTCACAAATACGCTCAATTCTATACCCGGACCAATTTCGATAAAATTGGCATCTCCTTCTGACATTACCGTATCAATCCCGGTCTTGAACTTCACTGTGCTGACCAAATGCTGTATCCAATATTCAGTTGATAATACAGTTCCTGCTTCCTTTTTTTGCCCGTCTACATTGGAGATCAATGGCAGAGTCAGCGGTTGCATGTCTATTGTCTCTAAAACCTTGCGGTAGTCATCCGCTATATGGTTCATATGATGAGAATGGTACGCTGAGGCTCCGGGTATGATCCTGCATGATATTTTTTCACGCTCAAGTACTTTCATTAACTGCTCTACAGCTTCATGCTCTCCGGCCACCACCTGTAGCTCACTACTATTGGCGGTTGCCAGCGTCACTCCTGCATGATCTTTCAGGTACTTGTTCAGTTTCTCTTCGGTTACTGATACGGCCATCATAGCACCGGGAGCTACTGTTTTCATCAATTTTCCCCTTTTGATGATCAGTTGCATAGCGGCTTCCAGGTCAAATGCACCTGCAATGCAAGCCGCTACATACTCTCCCAGGCTGTGGCCAATAACCATGTCCGGCTGAACGCCCCAACTCATCACCGATTTTGCCAGGGCATATTCCACGGCAAACAATATTGGGTGAGTATAGTTAGTTTGGTGGATCAGGTCTGAATCATTTTTTGATTCAGAAAAAAGAATATTTTTCAGCTCTACATCCACATATTTTTGCGCGATCTCGAAGCAGGCATCCAAAGTTTCCCTAAAGACTGGCAGTTCTTGGTAAAGGCTTTTACACATGTTTACATATTCAGCCCCCTGACCAGCAAACATAAAAACAGCCGGTACTGATTTATGTCCGTTGAACAGCGACGGATGCTTCAGCAACTTTTCTGATGAAAGAGCTTCGAGTAGTGATGCTTTATCATGAAACACCACTGATTTGCGATATCTGAGATCTGCTCGCCCTTGATTGTAGGTATAGGCAAGGTCAGATAGGTTGGTCTGCGGGTTACCCTCCAGATATTGTATCAGTTCGGATACATTACGCTTTAATGCGTCTACAGAATGGGCAGAAAGTTTGACCCAATCAATAGTGTTGCAGGCGGTGTTGTCTGACACTTCAGGGCACTCTTCCAATACTATATGGGCATTGGTACCTCCCATTCCAAAAGAGCTCACTCCTGCTCTTCTGGGGGTTGCTCCTTTTTCCCATGGTTTTAAACTGGTATTGACAAAAAACGGTCCCTGATTAAAATCGATCTTTGGGTTTGGTTTTTTATAATGCAAGCTGGCTGGAATACTCTTATTTTTTAAGGAAAGCACCGTTTTGATAAAGCCTGCTACTCCGGCAGCTGTATCAAGATGGCCTATGTTCGTTTTTACCGAACCGATTGCACAGGCTGTTCCGTTTTTTCCAAAGACTTTATTCAGTGCCTCTATTTCGATAGGGTCTCCCAATGGTGTACCTGACCCATGTGCTTCTACCATGTTTATGGTTGCAGGGTCAACTTTAGCCATATTATAGGCTTTAAGAATAGCTTTATACTGCCCATGCTCGCTTGGAGCTGTAAAAGACATTTTCTCAGACCCATCATTGTTAACTGCTGCTCCCCTGATAACGGCATAAATATGGTCTCCATCCTTAAGGGCATCCTTGTAACGTTTCAGAGCAACCACACCCACTCCCTCTCCTCTTATTGTTCCGATTGCCTTTTCATCAAACGCACGGCAATGTCCATCATTAGAACTTACCATACCTTCTTCGTAAAAATAACCTCTTTTGGTGCTATGGCTTAGCGAAACGCCACCGGCAAGGGCTACCTTACATTCCCTCAAAAGTAAACTCATTACTGCGCGTTGAATGGCAACGAGTGAAGTGGAACAGGCTGTATTTAGAAAAAAAGCCGGCCCCTGAAGGTTCAACAAATAGGATACCCGGGCACATAGGTAGGTTATGTCTTTCAGCTGAGAAGCTGTAAAACTGTCTACATAGTTTTGCTCATTAGCAAACATAGCATAGGTCTCCCAATTTAAACTGGGCGACCCTCCGGCAAAAAGACCTATCTTATCCTGGTTCTTTCGGATATCTATCCCTGCATCTTCCAGCGCTTTCCAGCATTCTTCATGAAAAAGCCTGATCTGAGGGTCCATCAGTTGCGCCTCTTCAGGGCGATAACCAAAAAAGTCAGCGTCAAAGTTTCCCTTACTTTCAACGAAAGAGTTGGCTTTCACATAGTTAGGGTGCTTGTATTCCGTTTCAGGAACACCTGCCTCTGCCAATTCTTCATCCGAAAAATAGGTTACAGATTCATAGCCATTTTTCAGGTTATTCCAGAATTCGTTAAGGTTCTTAGCGCCAGGAAACCTACCTGACATACCAATAACAGCTATTTCTATACCACTATAATCTTTCATTATATTTAATTCTCTATGATCACACGGATAGTCATTTTGGCTAAATCATTTTTGTAGCCTGATGACCATTTTCATATCTTTTTAAATTCTTTTTGAGACTGTATCAGTCTTCCATTTCACCCAATATGTTATGCATTGCATCAACCTCCTCGTTTACTTCCTCAATATCTCTGGCGGATTGCTCTTCCTCCGTCTGAAGGTGAGCAACCAGAGATGTTATAGTAGGATGATTAAAAAGCATGGGTACTGAAATTCTACGTTCAAGAGATTCGGTTAACAACGTACTGAGTTTAATAAGCATCAACGAGGTGCCTCCTGATTGAAAAAAATTAAAATTGACTCCAATTTCATCCTCTTTTAATAGCAAAACCTGAGACCATGCTTTTATAATTGTCCTCTCAAGGGACGTTTTCGGCAGTTTTATCTCTTCATAGGCTTTGTCAATCGGGGCTGGCAAACTTTTTCTATCAACTTTGCCACTGGCAATTAGTGGCAGCGACTCCATCCAAATATATTGACCAGGAACCATGTACGGAGGCAATATAGCCTTTAGCGCTTCGCTTATATACTGATAATCCAGTGGGGTATCTGCTTCATAATAGGCTACAAGTCTTTTATTGGCTCCATCGCCATATATACTTACCACAGCTCGCCCTACTCCTTCAATCCTTCTGATCTGACTTTCTATTTCCAATAGCTCTATCCTATTTCCAAATAGCTTAACCTGGTGATCAACTCTACCCAAATACTCGATATTACCATCTTCCCTCCAATAAGCGAGGTCTCCGGTGCGATAGATGCGGGATTCACCCCCAAGATTACTTTCTATGAAACTGGCGGCTGTCAGGTCATCCTGCTTATAGTAACCTATGGCTAACCCTTCACCTGCAAGATAAAGCTCACCTATCACACCTAAAGGCACTTTATTTCCATCAGGGTCAAGAATATGACACCTAAGATTATCTATTGGTTTCCCTATGGGAACTGTGTTCAAAGGTTGATCTAACGGACATTCATAATGGGTAACATGAATGGTGCCTTCAGTAGGTCCGTACATATTTACCAACCGAATACCGGATACCTCCTTAAATTTCGTTCTAAAATACTCAACCAAACCGGGGAGCAACGCCTCGCCACTTGCAATTACCAGTCTTAAGGAATTAAGTGCTCTAAAAGCTGCTTCATCTTTCAACAGGTTAAGAAAGATCTCCATCATGGAGGGCACGAAATGAATAACCGTGATGCTTTCTTTTTTCACAAGGTCAGCTATCAACTCAGGATCTCTTTCCATTCCGGGGGGCATTATGATAAGCGAGGCTCCCGAAATGGACCACCAAAACAACTCCTGAAGGGACACGTCAAACACTAGTGGTGTTTTCTGTACCAGAACATCGGCTTCTGTTAATGGGTAATCTTTTTGGTTCCACAGCATGTTGTTCATCAATGCATGATGGTCTACCATTACTCCTTTGGGCTTACCTGTTGAGCCTGATGTGAAAATGGTATATGCCACGTTGCTACCAGTAATCTTTATCTGCGGTTGCTTTGTGCTACATTTGATAATATCGTTCGCTGCCAAATCCAGATCCACCCATCGACACCCTTCTGGCAAATCTATTTTAAACCTGTCTCTGGACACCACAAGATCAATATCCCCCTCTGAAACAATTTGAGATAATCTACTTTCTGGCTGATCCACCCCTAAAGGGATATAGACAGCTCCGGCTTTCATAATACCATAGATAGCCGGTATTAGCCACAGTTCTCTCTCTAATAGAAATCCAATGCGCGTGCCCTGAGTGACTTGAAGTTCATTATGAAGAAATGTTGCTATTTGATTTGAAAGATCCTCCACTTCCTGATAGGATAGTGACTGGTCCTCAAACTTGACGGCAACATGATCCGGGGTACGTTCAACCTGCCTGGTGAAAAGATCCAGAATAGTCTGATCCGCTCTGTCAATCTCTGTAAGGTTGACCTCTCCAATAACCTTGTTTTCTTTTTCTGGCAATATATTGAGACTCTTTATGGCCTCATCAGGGCACTGAAGGGCTACATCACAAATTTGTTGTATATATTGAGCCCAACGTTCAATAGTAGCCGGTTTAAAAAGGGAGGCATCATATTCCATTTGCCAATCCAGCCTTTCTTCACGTTCTGTTACGGTTATAGTAAGATCAAACTGTGCGGTAACATATTGATCGGTTGACAACGGGCTTACCCTCACACCTTCCATTGTTAATTCAGGAAGATCATAATTTCTGTAAGCAAACATTACATCAAAAAGTGGATTTTTGCTTTGGTCCCTTTCTATGTCAAGTTTTTCAACCAAGGCTTCATATGGATACTGCTGATTCGAAAAACATTGTAACACCTTATTTTTGGTTCTTTTCAAAAGGGATCTGAAACTTTCGTTTGAATCTATTTCCCCTCTGATAACCAGCGTATTGACAAACATTCCAACTAATTTATCCAGTTGCTCATCATTTCTCCCTGAAACAGGTGTTCCAATAGTTATATCCGTACGTCCTGTCAATTTATACAGGAGTATTTCCACAGCACTCAGCAACAGCATGTACAAAGTAGCCCCCTCGTCCTCCAGCAGCTTATTCAAACTGGCTGGCCTATCTGTCACAAAGCGTAGCACCTGTGCCTTTCTGTTACGTCCTATGGATTTGGGATAGTCCGTTCTTAAATTAAGAGGAGTAACTCCTTCTCTAAACTCATTCAACCAGAAATTCTCCTGTGCTTTTAGCTTGTTTTGCCAATACTGACTTTGCTCGTAAACGGCAAAATCCACATACCTCAGGTCTGACCGACTGATGGCTTGCTGATGATAAGCGTCCATCAGTCCCTGAATCAGTATACCCTGGGAAATACCATCGCATATGATGTGATGAGTATCTATTAATAGCCAATGACTAGTTTCATC
Organism: Fulvivirga marina; assembly: GCF_016775155.1. Lineage (GTDB taxonomy): Bacteria > Bacteroidota > Bacteroidia > Cytophagales > Cyclobacteriaceae > Fulvivirga > Fulvivirga marina. Next base: position 787,986 of record NZ_JAEUGD010000066.1, read on the forward strand.
TATCCTGACCAACCCTCCTCGTACCAGTAGCTCATTCTTTAGATCAAAGGGTCTTTGAAAGCGCTGAACACACTCGTTCAAATTATCACTCTCATAATGGTCTATACCAAATGACACCTGCTCATCAATGTATTGAACGGGCTCTCCATTAACAACCTTGAACTTTGTTTTAAGAGAGTCGTGATTTTCAATAAGTTGTAGGAATGCCTGTTCCAGCCGGGTTTGATCCAGATCCCCTTCAATTTTAAGAATTTGAAGTTGATTATACGCCAAAGAAGATGGCTCCAGTTCAAAGAGGAAATAAAGCCTTTTTTGAGCAGAGGTAAGTGGGTAATGACTACGCACTCCTGCATACTCAATATGCTCCACCGAAGCAGATTTTGAAAGGCTGCTTAGGTAGTTTATAATATCAGCTTTATGCTCTCTGATCTGCCGGATCAGGGACTCATCAGTACCGCCCTCAGGAATACTCACTTTCAGATTACCCCCTTCAACCGTCAGGCCTATGTTATTTTTCTTTAACGTCAGTAATAGCTCTACTACGCCCATATCAAATCACCATCTCCGTTTTCTTGTCATTATTTTCCTGATCATTGATGTCTGCCCATTTCGACAATTCTATAAAAGCGGCCAGAGCCTGAACAGTCTGGTGGTTAAACAGCTCCAGGAATGGTATCTCTATTTCAAACTCTTTATTGATCTTACTAATGAGGGTCAATGCTCTCAATGAATTCCCTCCAAGGGCAAAGAAACTCCTGTCCGTACTAATTTCCGCAGGATCAACAACCAAAATTTCTCCCCATAACTCGCAAAGTTTTTCCTCTATATCACTCTCAGGCTTTACATAACTCCAGTCTCTGATATCAGGAGCTGGTAACGCTTTTCTATCCACTTTACCATTGCTCGTTAATGGTATTTCGCTTAGGGCAATATAGTGCTGCGGCAGCATGTAAGCAGGAATCTTTGTCATCAGGAACTCAACCAGTTCTTTTTCGGTGAGTTCTCTGGTACTCTTATAGTATGCAGACAGTGTTTGCTGCTCTCCTACGCCCTGACTTGTGACTACACATTGCTCAATTTCCGGCTTTGTACTCAGCTGTGCCTCTATCTCTCCCAGCTCTATTCGATAGCCTCTTAGTTTCACCTGATGGTCAATTCTGCCAAGGTATTCAATATTACCATCAGGCAGCCACTTGGCCAGATCCCCTGTTTTATAAACTCTTTCACCCACAGCATCCAAATTTATAAATGCAGCTTCAGTAAGTTCTTTATTGTTGAGGTACCCCTGAGCTAAACCGACACCTGCCAGACACAACTCTCCGGGTACTCCCACAGGGTTTAGCTGCTCAACTTCATTGATTATATAGCATTTGATATTATCAATGGGCTTACCTATAGGGATGTTGCTGAGCGGAGTATCTAATGGACACTCAAAATGAGTAACATCAACTGTAGCTTCAGTAGGGCCATAGAGATTGATTAACCTGCATGCTGCGTGCTTATTATAAACAGTTTGTTTAAAAAGCTCTACATGATTAACGGATAGTGCTTCCCCGCTTACAAAAATTTGCCTTATTGATTTCAGCCTGTTTTGTTCCGAAATACTCTTTATTGTATTCAAAAATGCTTGCAACATTGATGGAACAAAATGGATCGTGGTAATGCCATACTCTTCAATCGTATTGAGTATTTTTTCTGGTTGTTTCTCATCGCCAAGTGGTAATACAACCAGCGCCGCCCCTGTAAATGACCACCAGAATAGTTCCCAAACAGACACGTCAAATGCCAAAGGTGTTTTCTGGATGAGGGTATCGTTGCTATCGATCGAGTAGGCTTTTTGCATCCAGAAAATCCTATTGTACAAGGCCTTATGATCTATCATTACTCCTTTGGGCGTTCCGGTAGAGCCCGAAGTAAATATCACGTAGGCAAGGTCTGTTCCTGACAATGCAACAGGCTCGAAAATTCCTTCATAATCAGTTACATGGTCAGCTATTGTGGTTAAGTCGAGTACGCTTACCATATCAACCAGTTGATCCGCCTCCGGATGGTCAGAAACAAGCATCTTTAACCTGGCTTCACCTACAATTCTCCTGCTTCTTTCCAATGGGTTGTCCAGTGACATAGGTACATAAACTGCCCCTGCCTTGATGATTCCATAGATCAATGGAATAGTCCAAAGGTTCTTATTTGCCAGATACCCTACAAAATCGCCTTTCTTAACATCAAACTCATGCTGTAGGTAAGCAGCTATTTTATCAGAAAGAGTATCAAGCTCTGCATAGGTAAGCGATTCATTAAGGTAATGTACGGCCTGATTGTCCGGATACTGCTTTACAGATAGTTTGAATGGATCCAGGATCAATTCATCTGGTATACCTGCTGCCGTTTGGTTAAACTGCTCCGCTACCCTGCTCTTTTCTTTATCGGTAAGTATGGACACCTCCGAAACCGAAGTCTCATCATGAGCTACCACTTGCCTGATGATGTGCTCTATACAGCTAAAGTAGCTTTGAATGGTCTGCTCAGAAAACAGTTGAGACTTATAGTCGATCGTCAGCTCAAGCTGATTATCATTTTTAATAAAGACCAATGAAAGATCAAAATTGGCATTATTCCTACTTATTTGATAATCAGAAACTTTTAATCCCGGCAGATCAACACTTTTTGTATCCGTATTTTGAAAATCAAAAAGCACATCAAATAACGGATTGCGGGTTATATCTCTTGGTATATCAAGTGCATCCACCAGATCTTCAAACTGAACATCCAGATGTTCATAGTTTTTAAGTATTCTTTCCTTGATGTGTTGCAGGAATTCAGCAAATGTTGACTTTACATCAACTTCACTTCGCAGCACCACTGTATTCACAAAAATACCCATTGACTCCGACAGTTCAGCAGGTCTTGAGTCCAGTACGGGAGAGCCCACTATCAAGTCTTTCTGCCCGCTAACTTTATGAAGGAAAATCAAGAAGGAAGCCATTAGGGTCATCTGCAAAGTAGCCTCATGTTTCCTGCTTAAGGTTTCCAGTGCCTTTACCAGACTTTCATCCATATTGCCAGTGTACCTGCTGCCTTCATAAGTTGGAGCAGACGGTCTTGAATAGTCCAGAGGTAAATTCAATGTCGGAATTTCTCCTTCAAACTGCTCCATCCAATACTGCATGCTCTCCTCTTTGGCGGGTTCATTGGTCTGCCAAAACGCATAATCCTTGTATTGGAACTCACTGAATGCGATTTCATCTCCCTGATATGCTGATATAAACTGATTAATAAGTAAACCCAGTGACATCAGGTCTGTAATGATATGATGCATATCCAGCACCAGATAGTGACGATCTTCATCAACTGATATAACCGCCACTCGCATTAAAGGTCCTTCACTCAGATTATAGGGCTTAATAAACTCATTGATCTTTTCATCGACACTTTCCTGTCCGCATTTTACAGCTTCTATAACAAACTTTGTTTGTTCTTCAATGCGCTGATAATAGCTGCCATTTTCTTCATGGAAAGTAGTACGCAGAATTTCATGTTTATCAATAATTTGCTTAAACGCCCTATCCACCAGTTCAACGTTCAACACTCCTCTGATCTCTTTAGCAGTGGATATATTGTAATTGGTTGATTCTGGAGACAGCTTGTTCAATACGTACATGCGTTCCTGCTGTGCAGACAATGGGTAATTTGTTTGCTGAGGTGCTTTTTTAATACCAGCTTGTCTCTCAGTCAGGGTTTCCAAATGTGCAGCCAGCTCCTTTAGTGTTGGTGTTTTAAAGAGTTGGGCAAGTGGCACTTTGTGACCTGCTACCTTTTCTATCTCAGTTATCAGGAAGGTTGCTCTAAAGGAATCACCTCCTAAGTCAAAGTAATTGTCATTAATGCTTGCTTTATCGATCTTCAGGTTTCTGCACCAAACAGGCATTAAAACCTTTTCCATCTCTGTTGAAGGTTCTTCATATACATTACCTGTATTGATCACTTTACCTGGTTCTGGCAACAGGTTACGATTCAGCTTACCATTTGGCGTTAAAGGGATATCATCAAGAAATATATAATAAGCAGGTAACATATACTCAGGAAGATTGGTGCTCAATTGCTTACGTATATCCTGCACCGGCATTTCGCTGCCTACCAGATAAGCGCAAAGGTATGGTTCTCCATCATCAGACTTCCGAACTACTACGGCAGCACTATCTATGCCCTCAATAGTTGAGAGTACTTGCGATATTTCTCCCAACTCTATTCGGTTCCCTTTAATCTTCACCTGATCATCGATACGCCCGATAAATTCCAATTGGCTGTCTTTGTTTAGCCTTACCAGGTCACCAGTTTTATACAACCTCGAAGAGGTAACAGATTCGTTATAGATGAATTTCTCCTCAGTAAGCTCATTATTTACATATCCTCGAGCCAGTCCCATTCCTCCAATATGTAGTTGTCCGGGGACTCCAAAGGGTACAGGCTGTAGTGCCTCATTCAACACATGAAGCTCAATATTATCTATTGGCCTGCCTATAGGCACTGAAAGCTCCAATGGCTGACCTGTACAGTCATAGTAAGACACATCTACCGTAGCCTCTGTGGGGCCATATAGATTGATCAATTGACATTTGTGATCCTTAAACAGGGCATTAAAAGCTTTTACATGCGAAGGAAGCAGTGCTTCTCCACTGCAGAAAATATACTTTAAGTGCAGCTCTGCTGCGAGACCTTCTTTTTCAACATGATTGAGGAACATCTCAAACATAGAGGGTACAAAGTGAACCACCGAGACCTGTTGTGATATCAGGTGCTCACAGACATCAGAAGGCGACTTCTCTTCATCTTGCACCATGAGTGAAAGGCTTGCGCCTCCAAAAGGCCACCAAAACAGCTCCCAAAGGGATACGTCAAACCCAATAGGGGTTTTTTGAACCAATTGATCAGTGCTGTTCAACGGGTAGTTTTTTTGCATCCAGTGCAACCTGTTCACTAAAGGAAGATGCTCCACCATAACACCCTTGGGTCTGCCCGTAGAACCTGATGTATAGATCATATAAGCCAGGTCAACACCATCTATTTTCTCATTGAGATCAGTCGTATCATACTGGCGATAGGTCTCCTCTTCAATTAAAACAGTTTCCACAGCCTTCAAAGCTTCAGGAAGGTCATCGGTCACCAACACTTTTTTGGCTTTCGAATCTTCCAGTATGTAAAGCATACGTTCAGCCGGTGTATTCACTGGTATGGGAAGGTAAACAGCTCCCATCTTCATGATTGCATAGATGCCGACCATCATCTCCAGAGATCTACCCATGTGAACCCCTACAATATCGCCTTTTCCAACTCCTTCACTTTTAAGCTTTCGTGCCAGTTGGTTTGCTTTATTATTAAGTTCTCCGTAAGTCAGGTTAGAGCCATTAAAGGATAGCGCAACCTGATCCGGTGATTGTCTCACCTGCTTTTCAAAAATTGTGATCACTGACTGCACATCTGGCAATGCTGTCTCCGTGGCGTTAAGTTTTCTGAATATCTCCAGATGAGTTTCAGGAGCCTTTAAGGCTAGTACTTCTTTATCATTAATAACGGATTCTAAAGAAGCTATAAACTGATCAAACATGGCCTGGATAGTATCTTCATCAAAAAGATCCTCAACATAATCCCAAACCAGCTCAAGTCCCCCGCTTAGCTCCGCTGCTGTACAGTCAATAAAAACCTGAGAAGTCTGAGACACTGCCATACCCGCATCACGCTGATCTCCCCAGAATCCCAGGATAGCGTCTTCTTCCGTAGCAACAATATCCCCACCAAACAGTGCACTGGTAAACACGTAAGGCATGATAGCGCTTGTACCCATTTTTCTATGCCTTCTCAGCTCTCTGATGAAATCAATTCCATCATAGAAACGATTATCCAATGACTCCAGCAGCTTGTTCCTAACACTTCCTACCTGATTGCCGAATTGCTCATTGGGATCAATGTTTAAACCCAATATTACCAGTGTAGTGAAATCGCCAACCACACGATCTATATCTTCATGGAAAGGGTAGCGATTAAACAATGTCAGGTTAATCGCCAGATCGGGAGAGTTACTCCAGAATGAAAGGACTCTGGCATATGCAGTACATAACAATACCGATGGTGTACTATGGTAGGCCTTAGAAACGGCTTTTAGCTTATCCCACTCGGCACTGGTAAAGAGTTTCCTCTTTCTGTTAAACCTCGGTCGTGCTATCTCTGAAGGGTTGCATTTATAGGGCAACTCAGGTGCAGTTGGAAAATCATCCAATTGATCCAACCAATATTTTTTAGACTTTACGAATTTCTCTCCTGAGCGTAGCTCATGGAAATTGTTCATATAATCCCTGTAAGTATAGCTTAATTTCGGAAGCTCCACTGAAGGGTCTTTCAGTAACATGCCCCACTCTTTCACAAAGATCATGATGCTGGCAGCATCGCAGATCAGGTGATCAAAACAGAAGAAAAGGTAGTTTCTTTCATCTGAAAGCTTGAACACAGAAATTTCAAATAGCGGCCAAACGGTTTCATCAAACAACCGGTTACCCAGCCTTTGGCGTTCAGCTTCTATGTGTTTAGTCTGTTCTTCATCATTAAAAGACCTTAGATCTTTCACTTGTATATCGTAGTGATCTGTGTTATGGAATTTCTGTGTTCCATCCGGAAGCATGACTACTTTCAGCATCGCATGCCTGTTTAATATGCGGTTGAAGGTGTCATTTAACAGCTTTACATCTACACTCAATTCACTTTCCTGATAGACGTTGGTGGAAATACCCCCCATTTCAAAGTGGTCACTCCGTCCCATCAGATAGGCCATCTGTATGGGTGAAATAGGAAATGGATCGTAAAAACCGTCTGTTGCCTCCACGTCAATTGCTTCTGGCTTTTCTGCCTCTATAGGCACACCTCCTCCTAACAATTCAGCAATTTTTCTCGCTGTTCTCAGTTCAAAAAACGTGGTAACCGGAACATCGTAACCAAACTTTTGCTGCATCAGGGATATTGACGAAATTGCTTTTATGGAGTCTCCTCCCAACTCAAAGAAGTCGTCTTCTACTCCGATACCAGACATACCAAAGGTAGTCTCAAAAGTAGCTATCACATTAGCTTCTACATCACTGGATGGTGCTACATAGGCCGTGTCAATTTCCGGACGCTGCCCTGAGTTAAGCAAACTATCTTCCCGTGTTTCAGTAACATCCGAAAAATTAAGTTCATCGATAAACTGACGGACCTCGGCAAGATCGTAAGCTGAAATAGCTACCCTTGGTTCATCATTGGATAAAATTGTGAACAGGGCATGTAAACCTTCTGCTGGTTTAACTGAAAGTAGCTCTTCAAAGCCTATTTCCTGTCCTTTTATAGAGAATTGGTGGTTTTTAGAAGCCTCTGCAGCTATTCCCGTTCCCTTCCAGTCGTTCCAGTTTACGGTATAAGCATTAATGTTTTTAGATCGCAATGAATGAACATAGGCATCTAAAAACTCATGACCTGCATTATAAGCTACCTGACCAAACTTCAGGCGTGAGAATATATTACCTGTGGATGAAAAGTATAAAGCAAAATCCGGGTTTTCACCTTCGATCAGTCGTTCCAGCATCAGTGCACCCAGCACTTTAGGGTCCAGGTATTGAGCTGAATCTATCGCATTTCTACCCTGAATTATTCCTCCATTGTCAATGCTTCCAGCAATATGGAACAAACCGTTCAACGCTCCAAACAACTGTTGCGCTTCTGCATAAGCCTGTTTCAGCAACTCCTGATCGCAGACATCGGCTTGCTTTATTAACAGCCTGGCACCATTCATCTCGGCCTCCTGCAGTTGTCTGATCTTTTGTTTTATTTCCTCGCAGGTATCTCCTGAGTCGAGAAGTTCATCCCACTGTTCGCTTTTAGGAAAATCCTTTTTATCGATCAATAAGAAATTAGCCGGAGCCATCTGAGAAAATGCTTCAACAATTTGCAGAGACATTCCTCCCAGTCCGCCAGTTAGCAGATAAAAACCCTGACTCTTTACTGACATCTGGTTCCCCGTATCTTTGAGTGCTACAGGAACATATTTCTGAGCGTAGATGTGATCATTTCTATAACTCAATCCCTCTTGGCCTTTGACAAAAGATGTGTTGAGACTCGTCTGCAATAGTCCAGTCTTTTCCTGTTCATTAGTCCCACAGAGGTCTTCCCCTGCAAAGTCGATAACCTGTACATTAATATTAGGGTACTCAACAGGTATCACCCTCGCAGGACCAAGTATAATAGCTTTTTCAGGCTGTACCTTCTGTCCTTCCAATACCGGGTACATATCTGTAGTAATCACTCTGATCAACAGCTTTCCGGAAAAATGCTTAGACCATGCCTGCGAAAAATTCAACAATGAATTGTAACCTATATATAAATCTTTACCGGCATCTGGTGCATAGGAACTCCAGTAGTGATGTACTGTATCAATATCAATACCTTGTTCTTTAACATATTGTACCAGGTGATCAAAATGCTCTGGTTGATCAGGGTTTATAGTAAAGGTATTGTTGTTATGAGCAAAGCTATCTCCCTTTTTCACCCATACAACTTGTTTTACATTTGAATATATGGCCTTTTCAATGGCTTCTGAATATACATCTTCATCTACAAAAACTATAGCGGCAGGCACTTCAATATTTTGCTGAACGTCTGTCTTTGTCTGTTTCCAAACGGGCTTATAGAACCACTCGTCAAGGCCATTCTTTTTAAAGCGCTGTACATCTTTATTCAGTCGGTAAGTTTTATCAATTCGTTCCTGAATATCAGCAGTGGACAGTATTACCTGATTATGTTCGCTATCTGAAATTATGCGTTCAAAAGCATCCAGTATTTCATTATGATCTATAGCTAACGGCTGGTCTGCCTGCTTATCTTCAAATCCCAAAAGGTGATCCCAATTGATAGACAGCCACCTTCCTTTAACCTTATCTTTTACCCAATAACTGAAGGCATCCATAAAGTTATTACCTGCCGCATAGGCTGAGAAAGGTCCCATGAGTGAGGTTAGGGATGAGCTAAAGATGCAAAAATCCAGTTCGTGCTCCTTAAAGACCTCGTACAGGTTGATAGTTCCTTTGATCTTGATATCAAACTGTACCTGAAGAGATGAAGCAGGTACTTCATTAATGATCAAGCCCATAGAATCTCCGGTCATCGTACCTGCTACGTTGATAACTCCGTTGATCTGTCCTACTTCCTTTTCGATCATTTTTACAACTTCTTCTAAAGAAGATTGCTCCGTGATATCAGCAGAGTAGGTATGTATTCTCCCTCCTTTATCTTCAATCTCTCTGATCTGTTGAATTTTTGAGGCCAGGCCGGGTGCGATTTCTTCTACTTTATCCCAATCAGCCCTTGACGGATATTGCGTTCTGCTCACTAATACAATATCGGCCTGATTTTGCTCTGAAAGATATTTTGCATACAAATAGCCTATATTGCTTCTGTTACAAAGACCTCCCAGGATCACTATCACCTTCTTTTCCTCAAAAAGTTGGTCCAGTGCTTTCTTTCGTTTAACCACTGGCTGCTTTCTGTACTGCAATCTCCATTTTCCAGTGCCCCTGAAACCAAGAGTAAGGTCTTTAGGTTGCGATGTTTTTAGTTCTTCGAGTAAAACATCCGTGCCAATCGCCTCTTCATTATCGACATCAATATTAATGCATTTTATGGCATCGAATTCGATCGGAATTACTCTACTAGCTCCATATATAGAAGCAGCTATGGGGTTTAGTGGTTCTGCTCCACTAATCTGATGTACATTTTGGGTCAGTGTATAGATTACAACCTTTTGCTCTTTACCTGCATGTCGGTAGAAGGATTTTGCAAAAGAGGTCAGGCACTGGAATCCTGCTGTTATATGAGAGTCAACCGAAGCTGTTTCTACACCACTAGTACTGATACTCCAAAGGTGAACAACTTTCTCGGGTATAGAGTTATCCGCTTTCAGTTCCTTCAATAGAAAATCATACTGTTTTTCTATCGCAGGGTTGACCTGATAGTGATTTCTCCCTACTCGTTCAAATTTTCTACCTTCGGTAACTTTTATAACCTGTTGATTTTGTACTTCGAGAGAACTAATCAGTTTTTCAGCGTGGGCAGACCCATCACTAAATACCAGCCAGCTGTATATTCCGTCAAACGCCTGTTTGCCTGAGGTATAAACTTTCTCCCATGTCGGTAGGTAAAACCACTCGTCTGCATTTATATTTTTTGAGAGCCCTATGGCAGTAACTGGTACAGGAGCCAACTCAGGTGTTTTCTTTTGATGATCCTTAAACCAATATCTTTTTCTATCAAAGGCATACCCTGGCATAGATATGCGTTGCTTCTCTCCCTTTTTATGTAGTGGGCTCCAGTTAATTTCGAGCCCTTGTAACCATAGACGTTGCAGCTTATTCAGTAAGAATCTATGGTCAGTGACAGCCATAGCTTCCGGTCTGATGAGGTTTGTAGCATAATGTCCCTTATCTAAATCCAGGTAGCGTTGAATGGTTGATGTCAGGTCAGCTCCCGGACCTACCTCTATCATAACAGCATTTGGGAGTTCCAAAGCTTTACTCAAACTATCGGAGAACCTTACTTTTTCACATAACTGCTTCTCCCAATAAGTTGTATTAGTAATTTCCTGTCCTGCCCAATCTCCTGTATTATTGGAGATCAAAGGAATCTCTGTCGGCTGAATTGAAATGCTTTCAAGAACACCTCGAAGTTCAGGAAGCAATGGCGACATCATAGAGCTATGAAGAGCAAATTGCCCCGGAAGCATTAATGAAAGTATCCTGTCTTCTTTTAGTTTGGCTTCCAGCCTGGCAATCTCCCCCTTAGGTCCTGAAAGTACACATGAGTCGCCATTGTCGATGGCTACTTCTATTTGTGGCATCAGGTACTCCTCAATTTTCTCTGTACTTAAAGGAACACTAAGCATACCGCCCGGCATACTTTTCTCCACCAGTTTTCCTCTGGCTACGACAAGGCGTGTTGCCTCTTCAAATGAAATACTGCCGCCTATGGAGGCAGCTACCAGTTCACCGAAACTATAGCCAAGAAGCGCATCAGGCTCTACACCAAACGCAACCAATAGTTTGGCCAGTGCCCGCTCAAATACAAAAGTAGCGACCTGAGCAATTTCAAAGGTGTTGATTTTCTCTTTGGCCTCTGGCTCATTTCCTTTTTGAGGGTAAACAATTGACTTTAGGTCTACATCCAGGTATTTATTCACCTGAGCAAAGCCTTCATCCATCGCTTGCCTGAAAATATCATATTTAAGGTAAAGGTCCAGTCCCATATTGACATACTGGCCTCCCAACCCTTGAAAGACAAATACAATAGACCTTGACACATTGCCTTTTGCTCTTACAATTTTTTTCTCCGTCAATTCTGGAGCTAATGCATTGAAAAGCTCATCCAGGTCTTTACTCACCACAGCACGCCTGTACTCATATGACCCGCGCCCAATCTGAGTAGTGTATGCCAAATCTGAAAGGGAGAGGCTTCCATTTCTTTCTTTGACAAACTGACGAAGCTGATCGGTTTGTTTTATTAATGACTGCTCCGACTTGGCTGATAATAGAACCACGGACTCTTCCTCATCCTTATACTCCGGTTTTTGACTATCATATTCTTCCAATATAATGTGAGCATTGGTACCACCAATTCCAAACGAGCTTACTGCCGCTCGTCTTGGTCCTGTGCCTGCTTCCCAGACAGTAAGTTTATCATTTACCCGGAAAGGGCTATTTTCAAAGTCTATCTTTTCGTTTGGCTCACTAAAATTAATGCTGGGTGGTATCTCTCTGTTTTTCAAAGACAACACAGTTTTTATAAAACCGGCTACTCCGGCAGCAGCATCCAGATGTCCTGCATTAGATTTAATAGAACCTATACCACAATATTTCTCTCCATTAAAGTGATAAGCCTTCTTCAAACTTTCTACCTCTACAGGGTCTCCAAGCTGAGTACCTGAGCCATGGGTCTCGATATAATTAATGGTAGTTGGGTCTACTTCTGAAATAGCCAAAGCACTTTGAATTACAGCAGACTGACCTTCTACACTAGGTGCAGAATAACCCGCCTTGGCATTACCGTCATTATTAATGGCAGATCCTTTAATGACCGCCATGATCTGGTCTCCGTCGCTAATGGCATCATCAAGACGCTTCAGTACAACCACACCTACCCCATCGCTTCCCATGAAACCAGTACCATTTTGATCAAAGGGCCTGCAATGTCCATCAGGGGAAATAATCATCCCTTCCTGGGCAAGCATACCGTATTTACGGGGCAGTTCTAAAGATGGAAATAAAGTACTAACACCTCCGGCCAGTGCCATATCACATTCACCAGCTAATAATGACTGAACGGCCATGTGTATGGCTACAAGAGAGGTAGAGCAGGCAGTCTGCACGGTCATTGCAGGACCTTTCAGGTCAAGTTTATATGCTACCCGGGTGGCCAGGTACTCACGGGCGTTAAGACCTGATATTTCAAATATTTCAGAAAAATTTTTGAACTCAGGCAGAAAGTTAGCAACCCAGAAAGGGTTAAATCCAGCTCCTGCAAATAGCCCGGTAACCGGTTTATTGGCACCTCCATACCCGGCATCTTCGAGTGCATGGTATACGCATTCATGAAATAATCTCAATTGCGGATCCATGAAGTTTGCCTCTCTGTCGGTATAGTCAAAAAACGAGGCATCAAACAGCTCTACATCTTCTAATACACCTTTCGCCTTCACATATTTAGGATCGTTGATCAAATCCTCACTTATGCCATTGGCTCTGAGTTCTTCATCTGAAAAGAAGCTAATCAGCTCCTTACCCTCACGGAGGTTGGTCCACAGTTCATTCAGATCTTTTGAGCCAGGAAAACGACCTGACATACCCACTACTGCTATTTCTAAACCTGTATAGTTCTCTTTATTATCCATTTAATGTTCTGAATTCGATAGGTAAGAATTAATTGCTCCTTCTGTTATTTCTTGTTCAGTAATGCTCTTCTTTGTCTTAACTTGTTTGGCGCAGTTCTTTCATTTGCCTGAGGTTTTTCTGCTTCTTTTTTGGCTAAACCATTCAACATTTTAGCAAGTTCATGAACAGTAGACTTCTCGAAGAGGGTGATCACGTTGACCTTAGAACCAAAGGCATCACTTAACTTATTAGCTATTCTGGTAAGGTCAAATGACTTTGCTCCGAGATCAAACAGATTGTCATAAATGCCGATTTCGTCGATCTTCAGTGCTTCTCGGCATATTTCAGTGACTTTGAGCTCTATCGCCGAAGTGGGTTGTACAAAGTTACTACCCAGTTTTGGCCTGTTGTAAGAAGTCTTCGGCAATGCCAGGACATCAACTTTACCATTGCTGGTAAGTGGAATGCTGTCAATCTGCACAAAGTGAGACGGGATCATGTATTCCGGCAACTCTCTTCTCAGGAATGTTCTGAGTTCAGAAACATTAGGTTCTATATTGGATACCAGATATGCAGTGAGCGTTTCGCCTCCTTCTTCTGTCTCTTCTTTCACTACAATGGCCTCATCAATTTCAAATGCTTTGGCATACTCAATTTCTTCAAGAACTTTTCTTACATGCTTTTCGGTTGACCCGAATGCTGTGATCTCTTCCATACATTCTTCACGCGTGGCCTGGCCCAGGCGAACATCCCAGCTCAATGGTGCGGTATAGAAGTTAAAACCTCTCTCTTTTATGTGGGTGTATATACCTATATCATTAATGAGACAATTAGAAGAGCAGAAACCGGTATCTTTTGGCTGTATCCAGCCCTTGCTTAGCAGGTAGCTTCTAATATCACTGATCGGTGTATTGTAGTACCGGAAAAAGTCTACAAACTGTACTCCTTCCAGTTTATCATTCACACTCACGTTAAGTAATCTAGAGTACTTGTTGTCTTTTGAGTGGAATTGATTTCTAAATATTGTCAATTGCTTTTCGATATCATCTTCCTCAAATACCCTTGCCTCAAATATACCCTCAAGCCTCATGTCATATATCTGCCCTCTTGACAAACCTGATATTATATACTTAATCCCATATTCATTCGCCAACTGTACACCAAAAGTATTGATGGCATGCCAGCAACCATGACACGAACTACAGCTTTGCCTCAAGCTTTCTGCAAATACTTTCTTCATATTATCAGAAGAAATAGTAAAATGCTTGATGCCCAATTTCTCTGTAGTTTTCTCTATATTTTTAAAGGCAGTTTGTGAAATATAACCATTATCAAAGGTATAGGTCATCACTTTCAGACCGTAGTCTATAAGCTTATACAGAACATAGGTACTGTCCTTACCACCACTATAAAGCAGCAGGCAGTCATACTCCTGACTGTTGCTTTTCATCTCTGCTGCTACTGCCTCAAAGTCTTCCTCTTTTCTAAAGTAGCTCTCTATTTGTGTTCTGTAGTGATCAAATTCATTACAGATATTGCAAACGCCTTTGTCATCATATTCTATCCCTGGATAATTTTCCGGCAATAAGCAGCTAGTACACCTGTGCAACTCTCTTAACTTTTCAGTAGCATTTGCTATACTAAAATCAGGTTCCTTCTCTTCAGTGTTCTGACCATATTGCAAAAGCTTATTTTCAATCTCGCCAAGCTCTATTCTGTAGCCGTTTAATTTGATCTGTTTGTCATCTCTACCCAAAAATTCGAGATTTCCGCCGGACAGTACCCGGGCAAGGTCTCCTGTCTTGTATAGTTTATCTTCACCTGCTCCAAATGGGCTTTGCACGAAACGGGAGGCAGTCATCTCCTCATTATTCACATACCCATCAGCAACTCCTGCACCTCCTATGTAAATCTCTCCGGTCTGTCCACAAACAACAGGTTGCATCTGCTCATTCAACACATATATTTGATTATTTACAGATGCATGACCGATCGGAACTGACTTTCTCACATCGGTTTTCGGATCATATTTATGAATCATACAACCTACAGTACCTTCTGTAGGTCCGTACTCGTTATACATTTCAATCTCACCATGAAACAGGTCATGGATTTGCCTTGCAAGGCTTGTTTTGAAGTCTTCTCCCCCTACTATAAATCTCTTTATCCTCGATGATTTTCCATTTTGCTCTTTCTTCTGCTCCATCTTCTCTTTGAGCAACCTTAGATGTGAAGGCGTTAGTTTTATCACATCACATTGGTTCTCTTCATATACCCTTTCAATGAGAAAATCATTATTATCGGCATGGTATACTACTATTGAATTTCCTGAGACCAACGGCACAAAGATCGATGTAAGTGTAAGGTCAAAGGCTGGTGATGTAAATAATGGGAAACTTACAGATTCTTCCTTTACATAATTTTGGATCGAACCTAGTATATAGTTTTTAAAACCACTGCTCTTAACTTTAACTCCTTTGGGCTGCCCAGTGGTACCTGAAGTATAAATTATATAAGCAATATCATCAGGATTGCTTTCTACTGCTTTAAATGTGGAAGACTCCAGTGCTTTAAGAGACACACATACTACTTCCAGATTAAGTTGTAAATAATTGGCTTTGGATAGATTTTTCAAATCAGTCAATACCATCCTGGCTCCGCTATTGGCAATAATGTACTTAACACGATCGTCTGGCGTATTTGGAGCGATAGGTAAGAAAGTGGCGTTTAGTTTCAGGCAGGCAAGCATGGCTGTCACCACTTCAACAGAGGTATCAAAATATAAAACAACAGTATCCTGAGCTTTGATGCCTTTCTCCTGCAGCATTTCAGCCAATGCCCCGACTTTACCATCCAGCTCAGAGTAGCTGATCATGCCACTATCACCTTTAATAGCGGGTTTTATAGCTCTGTTACTGACCTGTTCTTCATACTTTCTGATCAAAGATACAGGCTCCCACTCCTTTTGTACCGTATCACCATCGATCTGTTGGATATTGCTCAAAACCTGATAGATTTCGGCTACTTTCTTGTCAGGGTTTTTAATGATAAAGTCAACTATTGAAATGAAGTATGCTTCAATTCGTTGCAGAGATTCCTCAGTAAATGAGTGCTCATTATAGGTAAAAGTTACCTGAATATTCTTAAACATGGATATTACTACAGAAAGCAGGTAATGCGTCTGATAATCCATATAATGGTCAGTAATTTTTAATGCACTGGTATTTTCAGTAAGTGACTGATCGAGCGGGTAATTTTCTATTACCACAATAGAGTCGAAGAATCCCTGCTTTGCTCCTTGTACGTATTCACCTATACCTGTAAGTGAAGACATCTCGTAAGGAGCTCTTTGGTTTAACGAAGCCTGTACATCACTAAGAACCTGAGCAATGGACTTATTACCGTTGTTTTCAACAACTAACGGTAATGTATTAATGTATAGTCCTACCGTGTTTTCTATACCCTTTATTGTGTTAGGCCTGGTAGACACCGTCGTTCCTATTGTAACATCCTCATTGTTAAACTGAGCCAGTAATAAAGCCCACACAGAGTACAATACCGTGGCACTGGTAACCTTCTCTTGCCTTGAAAACTCTTTCAGCCTCTCAACAATATTATCATCAAAGTCAAAAATGTGTTTTCTGGTCAGTGATTCTCCAGACTTACTAACTACTTTGTTATGATTTGCAAATGGAATTTCAGGTTTGCCGGCAAAAGTTTGCAGATAATCCTTCCAAAACGACTCTTCATTTGAAGAATCTAATTTTTTCCACCATTGAATGTATTCTTTAAACTTGGACTTAGACGCAAATTGAACTTGTTCACCTTTGCTCAAGGCCTGGTATGCTTCAAAAAACTCTCGAAGTATTACTCCGGTACTCCATCCATCGTATAAAATATGATGGTTGCTTACCAATATTCTATATTCGTCAGATTTTACCTTGATCAGTTTTACTCTAAATGGTACTTCATTGAGATTAAACCCCTGGTTAAGATCATCTTTTCTTAATACTGCAATTTTGGCATCTAATTCTTCCCCTTCTGTTTCAGTGAGGTCAACCACTTCGAGTTTTAGTTCAGATTGTTTGAGAACCGCCATCACTGGTTTCTTCAAACCTTCCCATCTAAATACTGTCCTGAGTATTTCATTTGATTTCTGAATTTCACTCCATGCCTTTTCGAATATTTCAGGATCCAAAGTTTCTCCCTCAACTCTTAGGTAAAGCTGTTCTGCATACTGGCGAGATTCCTTGGGATTGCTCAAATAATGCACCAGCAATCCTTCTTGAAAAGGTGTTACTTCTAAAAGGTCTTCAATGTTTTGTTTATCTAATTTCATTATTAGTTGCTCGTTTTAATGTTTTTAAGCAGTATTTACTCTGATGAATAATTACATATGTGTGGACATAATCCACTCGCTACTTGCACCTCAGCATTCGAAAACTATCTCGAAAACAAACTGTGCAGGCTAATAAAAGAATTGTGATATATCAGTGGTTATCTTTCGTCCTTTAATATCCTTACAGGATTTACCAAGGCCACTTTGAATACATGATGCCCCATAGATAGTGCTGATATCAAAATAGTAATCAGTATCGGGTACATAAAAAACCAAATACCAATATCAACACGGGTGGCAAAATTATCCAACCAGCTATCTGCGATATACAAACTTACTGGTAAAGCAATGAGCATGGTCACTCCAATTTGCTTTAGGAAATGCAATACAAAGAGCTTTGTTATCTCCCGCATACCTGCACCGTTAACTTTTCGAATGGCTACCTCTCTTGTACGTTTCCTTGTTTCGTTTGAAGCCAACCCAAGAAGTCCAACGCCAGACATAAGTATGGCAAGTAATGCGAATAGTTCAATTAGGTTTGCAAACTGAATGTCCGATTCAAATTGTTGCTTATAAAAAGTATCTGCGTAAAACAGATCAAGAACTCTATCTGGAAAATTGGCTTTATATGTACGCTCTATCAACTGAGCAACCTCTCTTACATTCTTGCCCGGTGACGCTTTAATAGATGTATTATATGCAAGACCATCATTGCGTAGAGACACAAAAACACATGGTTGTACGGCATTTTTTATTGACTCATGGTGGTAGTCTTCAACAATTCCTACGATTTTGAAGGTCCTATACTCTTCATGCCATGGTAAAACAACCGTCTTATTGAGCAGGTTGTTATAATCTCCTGTATAAAGTTCCTTTGCCAAAGTTTCATTGATCATGATACTTTCAATATCCGCATCTCTATCATCATCAAAAGCACGTCCTGCCTTAAGTTCAACACCATATACATTTAGATATTGTGAGGTGATAGTTTGTGCATAGCAAAAAATTGCATTTTCAGCAGGATCATCCTGTAACCTTACAGAAACGTCACGGGTGTATTTAACACCGGGAATAAATTCAGAAAAGCCCACATTCTCTATCAGTGAACTGGCCATCAGGTCAGACCTGAATTTATTCAAAGTACTCCTGCTATCCTCATAACCCATTCTGGGTGTATTGAGTACAACCACATCTTTATTTTCGAAACCCAGATCAACCTGATTGATATAGTTAAGTTGCCTGTTAATAGTCAGAGCCCCAGATATCAACACAAAAGAAATTGCAAATTGAAGCATAGAGAGTGCTTTGCCGAAATTCTTATTTTTCTTGCTTCTGAAATATTCGCCTTTTAAGTACTTAAGCGGGTTGAGAGAGGTAAAAACCAATGCTGGTATTAATCCTGAAAATATAAATGAAAGTAATATCACACCTCCCAGCAAGAAGTAATAGTTAGGGTTTGACCAGTCTATGGAAAAATTGAAATCCAATGCCTGGGTTTCTGCAAATCTTGAAAATATCAGTGTGAGGATTATTGCCAGTGCTATTCCTGAAAAGTTTAGAATAAGCGATTCAATAGCGTATTTTCTCAATACGTTGAATTTAGAGGCACCATGCAACTTTCGAACAAACACATCTCCAATTCGCTCAGCATTTATTGAATTAGTAAGGCTAACGTAGTTAAAGCCTGAGATAAGGAGGACAAAAGCAGCAACAATAACTAAAATATAAATATTTGTCATATTCCCATTGGCCTGATGTTCAAAATCCACATCAGATCTTAAGTGGATATCGCTGAGTTTCATCAAATCCATTTTCCAGGAATACTCAACGCTACTCTGCTCATCGGACACCTGCGAGAACTCATCACTAAAAGCTTGCAACTTAGCCTCAAAACTCTCTATATCAACACCAGGCTCCAGTAATAAATATGTATGGTAGGCGTAACCTGCCCAATTTTCAGCCATTCGTTCAAAATTAGGTCTCACAACAAGCATATCATGTTGCAGATGTGTAGTTGGGGGCAGGTCTTTATAAACGCCTTTAATTTCACAAGACCGCCCCAAAACAGTAATCATTTTATTGATAGGATCTTCCTCTCCAAAATATTTTCTCGCTAGAGACTCCGACATAAATATATCAAGCCTGTTGAGGTTCGAAAAACTACCTTTGACAAGATCAAGCGAGAACATCCTGAAAAATGAGCTGTCAGTGGTAAATACATTCTCTTCCAGAAAGCGATTTTCTTCATACTCTACTGTGGCATTATTTACAATTTGAACCCGGGTAAAGTCAAGTACTTCCGGATATCTTTTCTGTAACTCAGGTCCTATCGGGTAAAAGGATATTGCTGTAGAGTTTTGATACACGTCACTATAAAAATGATCTAGTTGTACTCTATAAATATTTTCATGGCCCTTATTGAACTTGTCGTAACTGGTTTCATATAAAATGTTATGTAATACCAGAATACAAGCCGCTACTCCCACCCCGTACCCTACGATATTCAATAAAGTAAGTACCCACCTTTTTTTAATACTTCTAAAAAATGATAGCATATGCCTCATATATTAGTTTTTAATTATCTCTTAAAATTTACCGGTCAGTTTATCAGAGCACTAGACCTCAATTGTTTTCTATCAATCTTTCCACTTGCCAGTCTTGGTAATTCGGTGACCTCCAAATAGCGATTAGGGGTCATATATGCCGGCAGGCTAGACTTTGCGTAATTCTTAATTTCATCAAGATCAGCATTTTCTCTGACGATTATATGAGCCACTATAAACACAACATTTTCGCTCTTCTTATCCAACACCACTGCACACTCTTTAACGTTTGGGTGTCTCAACAGTAGGTTCTCAATTTCACCAAGTTCTATTCTTATTCCTCTAACTTTTACCTGGTCATCATTTCTTCCGTAAAAGTACACAAGTCCGTCAGAAGTCATGGTCCCCAGATCACCTGTTTTATAAATTCTCTTTCCTATGCCCGTGTGATATACAAAGTGTTGATTGGTTAGAGCAGGTTGATTTATATACCCTTTCGCCAGATTAATTCCTGAAATGGCTATTTCTCCTGTATCCCCTTCGTTCAAAACCTCATCCCCATCTATAATATGTAATCCTGTATTGGCAATAGACCTCCCTATTGGAATATTCTGCCCCAGATCATGAGACGGAACATTGAAGTAAGTAACATCTACGGTAGCCTCTGTAGGTCCATAAAAGTTCACCAACCTGGTATTCTCGTAAGTAAACAGGCTATAAAACTTCTCAGCAAGAGTAACTCCCAAAGACTCCCCACTACAAAATACATATTTCAGGCTGGAAAGACTTTCAAGCTCAGGTGGGCCAATGTAATTGAGAAAAACATTAAGCAAAGAAGGGATAAAGTGCATAAAGCTCACTTTATTCTCTTGTACTGCACTTACAATTGCCTGCGGAAATTTCTCATACCCATGCTCGAGAATGAAAAGGCTGGCTCCACCAAAGTACCAAAGAAATATCTCCCATACAGAAACATCAAATATGTATGGTGTCTTTTGGATAAGCACATCCTCCGGCACCAGGTCATATTCCTCTTTCATCCATTGCAGTCTGTTAATTGCAGACTTGTGTTCAATCATCACTCCCTTAGGGTCCCCTGTTGAGCCTGAAGTAAAAATTACATAAGCCAGATCATCCGGGTTGCTGATGTATTCAAGGTCAGAATTTCCAATATTTACTTCAGATTCTGCCTCTTCTAATATCACCTGAACGCATGCTTCTGTAAGCTCAAGGGTAGCTGAAGACTCGTTAGTCAATAACAGGTTAGCCCCTGCCAATGATAATATCCTGCAATTCCTTGAATTTGGAGCTGAAGGGTCCAAAGGTAAATATGGTGCTCCCGAAAACAATATACCCAATATCCCCACCAGCATATCAACTGATCTCTCCATTACAATGCCCACGGGTATGTTTCTTTCAGCTCCTCTTAGCCTTAAGGCACTCCCTAACCTTTTTGCACGCACAAGCAACTCTCCATAGGTCATGGTATTTCCCATGGCATCGCTGACGGCTATTTTTTTCGGAAACTCGATTGCAGTGTCTTCGAATACCCTATGTAAGGTGGTATTGAGAGACGCTATGTTTTTTGTCGAAATCATTTAATTTTTCCTGTCTAGACTTAATTGCGTAATGCTTACCAAGAAACTGAACCAGTACGGGGTTACTACCTTCAACTACTTCCATAATCTTCGCGTCCCGATATAGCCTTGGGAGAATATTATCTTCAAAGCAGCCGGCAGCCCCCATAACCTGAATAGCTTCAGGAATATGTGTTGCAGCCATTTTACTGGCATAATACTTTGCTGCCATCACAGCTTCCATCGATTTAGAAAGATCGTGCTCAATTGACTCTGCCGCCTGGTTACAAAAGAATTTAGCAGACTCATAGGCCATCCCCATGTTGGCCAATAGCTCTTGAATTATGGGCTGATCTACCAGTTTTTTCCCAAAGGTCATGCGGTCATTGGCATAAGCGCTTGCCACCTCCATACCACCCTTCAAAATTCCCAGAGAAGCAAATGCCACGCTTAATCTTCCATAGCGTAAAGCATAAGGGGCGATGAAACTGAGCGCCATACCGGGTTTACCAACAAGGTGGTCTTCTCTGATCAGACAGTTATCAAATTGTAATCTGGCCAGATGCGCTCCCCTGAAGCCAAGCATTGACTTGATCGGCTCAATCTCAAAACCTGGTGTACCCTTCTCCACAAGGTATACCGTACCCGCACCTTCCTGTTTTCCAAAAACCAGAAATACATCGGCAACGGCTCCAAAAGTGATCCACTTCTTTGTTCCGGTTAACCTAATCCCTTCATCTGTTTTGGTGTAGGTGGTATTTACTGATTGGATATCACTACCTACCTCAGGCTCAGTAAGGGCAAAAGCACCGATTATTTCTCCAGAGGTTAACCTGGGTAACCACTTTGCTTTTTGAGATTCAGTCCCCCACTTTTCAATAGTTTTGGTCACCATAAAGTGAACGTTGAAGAGCCCGGTGAGGGATGGAGAAAACTGCCCGGCCAATAAGTTAAGCATTCCATAGGTAAGAGCGTCCCATCCAGAACCACCATACTCCCTTGAAACATACCCTCCAAGAATGCCTTCAGAAGCCAGCATATCTATAGACTGCTGGTCCACTCCTTCGTTTAATTCCCATTCCCCGGATCGTTCACTGAGGTTTTTGAGTAAGCTGCTGAAACATGCTACCTGTTCACGCTGAGAAGCGTTCAAATACTCAAACATTACTAGTCATCTTTGCAGTGACAAATTCATTTATTTTTGAAATTGTGCTGAAAGTATCAAGGCTTAGGTCCTGAATAGTAACTTTGATATTGAACTGTTTTTCAATAAAAGTCATCAGTTCAATGGCAAATAGGGAATTAACCAACCCTGATTCAAAAATATTTTCATGTTCATCAATTTCATCAATACCTGTATGAGCTGATATAAATGCCACAACCTGATTATTGATCTCTGGATTAACTTCTGTCATTTTTTTATTGTCAGTTATATTCATAAAAACCTTTTTTTACTTTTTTACCCAGTTTTCCACCTGCTACCATCTTTTTCAAAAGTGGGCAACATCTGTACTTTGGATCCTGGAAACTCTCATAAAGCACCTCAAGTGAGTACATCACTGTATCCAATCCTATGAGGTCTGCTGTCTCCAATGGCCCCATTTTGTGCCCAAAACATTCTTTAAATATTTTATCCACATCTGCTGGCTTAGCCAACTGATCCTGTACTACAAACGCAGCTTCATTCATAAAAAGATGTGATATTCTGTTAGAAACAAAACCCGGCAGATCGTTTACCAAAACGAGCTCTTTATTCATTGCCTCTAGCAATGTCCTGGTAACGGCAATAGTATCCTCTGAAGTGTAATCTCCTTGTATAACCTCAACCGTTAGTTTTAGGTATGACGGGTTCATAAAATGGATGCCGATAACCTGAGTGGGGCGATTAGTATACCCTCCGATTTCGGTTATCGAGATACATGAAGTATTGGCCGCAAAGCATATCTCATCACGACAAATAGTATCTAGCTGCTGATAAAGTGCTTTCTTAAGTTCTCTCTTTTCAGTAATGTTCTCAATAATAAAATCGCAATCCTTAACATCTTGTAACTCACTGGTAACATTGAGTCTGGAAGCAATTTCACTTTCATCGGATATAGCTTTCAGCCTTTTATCTATAATAGGAGCAAATCTAAGTGTTTGTGATATTTCCTGACTGGCCTTTTTTAGAGCCGCTTCACTATTATCAACAAGCACTACATTGAATCCATGAAACAACAGGTCGCAAACCACACCAAGACCGATGTTGCCAGCTCCAATTACTCCGATTGTTTTCACCTCTTTTAGCATTGTGTTATTTTATATTATTCTTGGTTAATTAATGAATCTTGATAGGCACTTTCATATTCCAATAGTTCAAAATCACGTTTCAGGATATGTTTTGCCTTATTCCACAAATCTTCGTTATAGTATTGTGTAAAATGATCATGCTTTGACTTATTTCTATGCGGTAGCCTAATATCCAGATCCAACTGCTCGCAAACTTCATCAACATCTTCCATCAAATTCTCAAACCGCACAATTTTATCAACCAAGCAGCGTCCTTCTTCATCATATAGAAAATCCGAGACAGTTTGAAAATATACATCCCCAAAGAGATTGAGTTTTTGATTACTCATTCGAAACTCGTACAAGTAATGGATGAAAGATTCAAACGAATGAAACTTTTCAAAGTATTTACTCAGCATTATATCTTTTCGCTGCTTTAAAAAGAAGTACATGGACACTAGCCAATCATGTGGGTGCCTGACTACTGCAAACTTGTAATAGCCAGAAAAAACCTCTGATGACAATTGATGCTTTACTTCCTGCGCAGTATCATGATACATAAGCCTGGAGTATATCCTGGGGTATTCTTTATTGAGGTACGACAAAGCCAGCTTATTAAAAATTGCTGCCTTACCTCCGGTATAAATATAATTGAGCTTCTCAGTACCCCTTTTCGACAAGGTGTTCAACACCCATATCAGGCTTTGCTTCTCTAAGTAATTCAGATCTTCATGTTTGTGCTTTTTTTCCAGTTTCCGGAAAAGCCACAACATATGCTTTTTTGACCATCCTTTTAGATTAAGGTCGTAATGTATATATGGCAATAACGCATACGACAGGCTAATACCTGCAGCTTTGGGAACATGAAAAAATATAAATTTATGAGAGTGTGAGATTAGCATTTACTTGTTCTCTTTTTTGTTGTAAGCTTAGTTCCTCGGAGTACTTCAGAAGCTTCAAGTCTCTGTTCATGATAAATTTGGCTTTCTCATAAGTTTCATCAGTATAGTGATTCAAATAATGGTCATGTTTCGAACTGTTCTTATGAGGTAAATTCGCTTCGAAACCAAGGATTTTCCCCACCTTGGCAAAGTCTTCATGAATACTTTCCATTTTGATAATGTAGTCAACCATACAGTTATCGTTATCATCAAACAGGTAATCGGATAAAGTCTCCCAATATATCTCTCCAAAAATATTCTGAGTCTTACTATCACTCTTGCATCGATGCAGATAATCAATGTAACCTTCAAAAGAGCCTAACCTCACTATGTATTTATGTAAATAGGTCCCCTTCTTTTGCAGGCAGTAGTAATATAAAGAAACCAGCCACTCCAAAGGGTTTCTTACAACAGCGAACTTAAAATAATCATTAAATATCGATGTAGGTATTTTCTCTCGTACAGCCTTGGCCGTATCATGAAGTAAAAATTCAGAGTATACTTTAGGATACGTTTCATTGAGATATGATGGCGATAGTTTAGCAAAAATGCCTGGATCAGCATCATTATACATATCTGTAAACTGCCTGTCGCTTACCTTTCCAATATGACCTATAAGTTCATTAACGACACATGCCTCACCCTCCGACAAGCTTTCATGCGATGTTTTGTCTTTGATTTTTTCAAAGAAAGAAGCCACGAGCTCCTTCAACTCACCATCAATACAAAGGTTGTAATGAACGTAAGGTATTAATGCATGAGAAATACTGGACCCCGCCACTTTGGGTATATGTACGAAAATGAATTTATGTGAATGAGATATAAGCATTGCTGAATTATAAATTATTTATGAAACCTTGTCAGACCATGTCTGGCAATTACTTGCTGTAAGATCTGGGTAGAGCCTTCAATTACTTCAAAAACTTTAGCTTCCCTGTAGAGTTGTTCTACAATGAACTCCGTCGAAAACCCATTGGCACCATGTACCTGAAGGGCGTCATTAGCAACACTATTAGCTATTTTAGAAGCAAATTGTTTGGCAATAGTAGTTTGAATGGTAGCATCTTCATGCTGTTCCGCTCTAAGGGCGGCAGCCTTTGTGCAAAGTGCTCTACCTGCTTCTACATTGACTACGGCGTTAGAAATCATTTCCTGCACCAGTTGGTGGTTATATATACCTGTCCCAAACTGCTTTCGTTTCCTGGCATATTTTACCATAGCATGTAAAGCCTCCTGAGCAACCGCCAATCCTGCCCATGCTATGCTGTACCTGCCATGATCCAATGCTGTATTCACAATGTAAGCAAATCCCCCTCCTTCATTCCCCAACAAATGACTTTCTGGCACAAAAACATTATCAAACTCTATCTCCCCTGTATAAGCTGCTCTTCCAGCCATTAAATCCATTATTTGGCTTCTGCTTATACCTTCAGTATTACTATCTACCAAAAACGCGGAAACCTGATCCTCGCAAGATGCTATCACCAACAGTAGATCAGCTCTTGCTCCCATCGTTATCCACTTTTTCTTTCCATTGATCAGGTACCCCTTGTCGGCTTTGGTGTAGCTGGTCACCACATTTCTGGCATCTGACCCTATTGAAGGTTCAGAAAGAGCGAAAGCTGCCAAAGTATCCCCCGAAGCCATTTTCGGCAGAAACTTCTCCTTTTGTTCTATACTTCCCCAACGCAACAAACTCTCACCCACCAAGGAGCAGTGTACAGTCAGTACCGATCTTACCGCCGGGCTTACTCTGCCTATCTCCTCTGTTAACCGTCCGTAATCTAAAGGGCCTAATCCCAGTCCTCCATAGGCTTTTGGAAAGTTTCCGGCAAGGTACCCTTTATTAGCAAGTTTCTTAATTAAGGTTTCTGGAATAAGCTGCTCCTTATCAAACTCAGAAGTATAAGGCCTTATTTCTTTATCCACAAACTGTCTAACCCTGCCCACCTGAAAAGCAGCCTCTGTTTGTGCAACTGTCTCTGACATAGAATCTATTGTTATTATTCAGTTACGCCCAACTTTCGGTCAAGCAGCGCTATTATATTATTAACCGAACTGAAGTTTTTAATATCCATCTCGTCAGTTTCTATCTTCACATTAAACTCTGATTCAATATAGTTAAGCAGTTTCATAGCAAATAAAGAGTTTACATACCCTAGTTGAAATATGTTATCATCATCTTTAAGGTCCGCTTCATCCTCAAATACAATGAGGTTTGACTCGATAAACTGTCGAACTTGTTCTTTTTGATTCATATTGTATTTAAATTTTCCTCTTTTAGCTGATCCTATAACGTCGTTATTTGACCATAAGTGTTGAATTCTCTATAATATCTTCTGGTAATTCTACCTTGATGTAATGTGGAAATGGCTGAATCTGCGTAAGGTCATTCTCAAAAACGATATTACCCTGACCATCATTCTCCAGCTCAGAGAAATTGGAGAAACGATAAGTCACATACATCATCTTATTCCTGTCGGTTTGCTTAAAATCGGCCCGAAGCTTTTTACCCTCAGATTTTGCCTGGTTCATAATGTAAGTCATAAGTACTGTGCCTACGCTTCTGGAAAGCACCCTGCATGACATTAACATCATCTTCAAATGCCAGTGCCCTTCAGTAATTTCAACAAGCGCCAGACCTATTTTACCATAAGAACCGTATTTGTCCGTTAACTCACAGATATATAGCTTATGACCATCTGATGTCATATAGGATTGTAACTCCTCGTAACTATAAGTCCTTCCGGTAGCATTGAGTTGATTGGTTCTTTCAGTAAGTTCAACGGCTCGTTGTAGGTCTTCTTCCTTTGCCTCGCTTATAGCAAACTCCATATTCAACGTAGCCAAAAATCCCTCCTGAGGCCCTTTATACCCTTCCTCATCCTTCTTTCTTACCATCTCTTCCTGATACATCAACCTTCTTCTCCCTGAGTCTTCAGTGATGAAACGAGGTAGGAACCTCGGATTTTCAATAAGAGATTTGAAGTCAACCGCATCAAAGGTTTCTACTTCAGTGTGTACGCTACTCACCTCATCACGTTCAAACGGCTGATCGTCTATAAAGACGATTGTATCTATACCTATATTAAGGTTTTCCCTGATTCTTGAAATAGACCCAGACTTGGTATCCCAATGTATCTCAGGGTACAAAAAGTATTCACTAATACCAAATGTTTTTAGTTGCTCCCAGGCATCCTCATAGTTATTTTTACTGGCGATTGAGTGTAATATACCACGCCTGTCAAGTTCCTTTATAACTTCGATCAGGCCTGGCTTAAGTTTCACATCCTCGGGTTCCGTTAATACACCTTCCCAAATGGTATTATCCAGATCCCATACAATGCACTTTACTTCTTTGCTAAATGTCATTTTTCTAATTTTTAAAAAAGACCGAATTACAATTCTATACTTCTCTCACTAAGAACCAGAAGTCAGGATTAATAAACACTGACAATATCTCTTACTATTGATCTTCCGAACTTGACGCGTAACTGACTCGAAAAACATTTATCCTCATCTATCTAATAAACAACAATTAAGTTTTTTAAGCAGCACTTAATTTCAACAAGCACAGCTCCGCTCATTGAGTAACATAAGTCCTCACTAAGCATAATAAAGTTATTTAAATCCTGTAAATTATCCTATATCAAACTAAACGTTCCTTTAGGGTAGCTCTACTCTCAGAGCCTATATTCCTCAAATATCCAACAGATACAGAGGCAATAATATAGGAATTTACAGAACTAATTTTGACCGCTAACTTTCCATCTCCTCTATCTCCAACAAGCACTCCTTTGACTCCTTTAAGCAGCCCACTGGTGACCGTTACAGCTTCTCCAATGATAAAGCTTTTATGAGAAACAGCAAAATCTCGTCGGGCTAATTTCTTAATCAGTTCCACCTGCTCTGCAGATAGTGTATCAGGCTCACCATCAGTGGTAATCAACCTGATAAAGCCAGGCACGTTATAAAGCTTAATTAAGTCTTCTGCCCCATTTAGCGAAATAAATAAATAACTGGGAAAAACAGGCGTCTCAATTTTCTTTTTACGATCATGCCATTGCCTGAGTTCGATCTTCTTTGGTAAATAAGAGATAATACCTTTGGCTCTAAGCCTCTCATACACCTTATTTTCAAACCTTGTCCGAACGTATGCAACATACCACTTGCTAGGCTCCAATATGTAATTTGTTAAGGTTGTCAGAGTTGATTACTCTTCAAAGTTATACCTCCGAACAAAAAACAAAAAAGGTTTATATCAAAATATTTGACTTTCAAATATTTGAGGAATTTAATCCACAGTTGAAATATTTCGATCGAAGAAATAGACCCTCCATTATCAAATACAAGCCTTTTTTGCTTCAGGAAAACACAAAAAACAAAACTGTTTACGGTATCAATCGAGAGAACATACCATTAATTCATGAAACCTTGTGAGGTTATAATTGAGAATAAATCATGTAATAAAATTCACATTTTTTAACCATTTTCAGTCACAACAAACACCTCGAAGTATCAAATAGAACTTTCGATAGCCCAAATGAAGATTACCTTCGATTTGAACCATGTGCATAAACTTTCTGTTTTTGAAGAAAAATCACACCAAAGGTTCATCTTTTAAAATTCGCTATTTCTCTAACAGCCAGGACATACACTAGCTTTTTTATAGACCTAGAAAAGATCAAGGTAATCCATAAAGACCAACCAAAACAAATCTGTCTATCAGCTTATACTGTAATTAATACCCAGGCCGGAAGCAAGCCTTGACTTTATAAGAAAACCCCTTCTTGTTTACAGTCCTTTTTAAAAGTTATTGCTCAGGAAGGGATTAGTGATAAGCGGTGGAAGACTATAGCGTGCCGTTCACAAAATTGACATAGCCATTGTTTCTATCAAACTCAACCGTGTTGTTATCTTTCAACTCAATAGACTGAAGGGAGGTTGTAGGTCTGAGCCTAAGTGTATCGGAATTATGAATAACATTTAAATCAAGTTTAAATTCATTACCAACACCAACCCATTTATAATTTAAACTAACTTTATTTCTATTATTATTTTTATTATCAATTTTATAATACAATTCTGGGATTTTATAATTTTTAAGATAAGGATCAAAAAGCCATGTGTAATCTGAACCTGTATATGCATTTACATGAGCTAAAAAGTCATTGGTCCGTACTCCTTTGTATTGATTCTTTTTATAAAAAGATGCCAGCATATCAAAAAACAGAGCATCATCAGACATCTGATACCGTAATGTGTGCAATAGCATAGAGCCCTTACTATAAATATCTCCATCTTTCGAACTCACAAATGAATTGTAATTCACCCCGGATGGCTTTAAAATAGGCCTCTGGTTGTGTATGCCTCTTTTTTGAAAATTAAGAATCTTAAAGTACATGTCCTTTCCATACATATGCTCCATAAAAAGCGCCTCATTGTAAGTAGCAAACCCTTCATGCAACCATATGTCTCCATAGTCCGTGACACTCAAACTGTTGCCCCACCACTCATGCGCTATTTCATGGATCAATACACTGGAATAATCTACAAAGGTGTTTTTATAAGAAAGTCCTACCACAATAGCTGATTGATGTTCCATACCTACACCTTTGGGTAGCGGTGATTCAACAATTTTAAACTCATCATTCCAATACGGGTATGGGCCGTAAAGACCTTCAAAATACTGAAGAATATCCTTACACTGGTTGAAATATGTCTGTGCTTTTTTATAATGATAGTCTAACACATAAAAATGTAGCTTTTGGCTTTTTCCTCCACTTTCATAAGGCAGCTCAAGATGTTTGAATTTACCCACATTGAAAGAAAGGTTATAGACATTGATGGAGTTGGTCACCTTCCATTCAAAAGTTTCCTTTCCACTCGAAACTCGCTGTGCAACAAGTTGACCATTGGAAACTGCAACCAGACCTTGAGGTACTGTAATTGAAATTTTGGTGCTGTCAGCTTCATCCTCCAGATCGTATTTACAGGGTATGATCCAGTGAGCGCCTATACCTTGCGTAATGGAAGTTACCCAATGGTTATCCAGTGAATCCTTTTTCCAGTGAACAGGCCCCTTATCCAATAGTTTCGGAGGCTTGCCACTATAGAAAATCTCCAACTCTGACATTAAATTAATTTTCGCCTTTTCATTTAACAGCACTGTCAGAACATCTTTCTTGTGCTTCCATTTCACCTCTTTGCTCTGGTTATAAACGATCTTGTTGACTTTAAGATCACGGTGCAGGTCTACGAGGATATTGTCGATATCTTCATTGGCTTTGAAACGGATGGTCATGCTTCCGTCTATAAACTTTTTATCAGGATTAACATCAAGTTTTAGGTCATAATAATTTACATCATAACCTACCCAATGGATGTCATTTGCCTTACTGATATACTTTGCATCTGCCTTGGGGAATTTACCATCTTTAAAAGTCGTGTGGTATTTAATAAACGGCATGGTATTGCATCCCAAAAACAAGGCCGAAAAAACTAAAGCAATGAGTTGTATTTTCATGGTTAAAGTAATAGGGGTTTTTAAGTGATAATATGTGACTCTGACTGAAACTTGTGAGACCTTCTTGACATTAAGTCTGTAACCTCTTTAACATTCTCCGGCTGTAAGAGTCTATGGTGAGAAGTTTCAATGTAGTGACAATGAAAGCCCCCGGAAGTGAAGGGCCTCCATCTTTCCATCTCAGTGCTGTTAATATTAAGTGAAGCTTCAATAGCAATTATGTCTGCAGCAACACTCCCTGACGGGCTATATTTATTCAGCAACTGGTAATTGTGGTACACCAGCTTCTTAATTCTTTCCATATCAGGCAGCTTTATTTGTTCAAGCCATGCCTGAAGCTCTCTTTCAAGAATTTTATCTATTTCACCTTGCTGTAACTGGCTGTTCCCGCGTCCCGTTCCACGGTCAATGATAAACAAGTCAACCGTGTAACCAAGGCTCTCCAGAATCTTGGTCATTTCATATGCCACCGGCACTCCCATGGAATAACCGGCTACGATTACATGCCTTGGATCTCTGTTGATACGCACTATTTCATCAGCCATGGAGCTGGCCATCTCTTCTATACTTATATCAAAGGTGGCTTCATGATCAAAACCTTTATATTGCAGGCCATAGATATTGAACTGTTGTTCAAGATGCCTGGCCAAGTTCATAAATACGGTAGAGGAACCAATGATTGGCGGCACAAAAAAGATCTCCGGACGATTATCAATAATACTACCGAGTTTGCAAAGCAAATCTTTAGATTGATTATTCTGCTCAAGTACAAGCGCTAACTCACTAATCGAAGCATTGTTAAACAAGTCTTTAAGTGTGAGATCATAGCCCAGCTCCTTATACACGGCAGAGATGATCTGTGTGGCTTTGATTGAGTTTCCTCCACTTTCAAAGAAGTTATCGTCAGTACTAACTGAGGTTTTTAAAATATTTTGCCAGATTGTTAACAAGCTCCTTTCAAGCTCATTTTTTGGTTCCTTTACCTGTTTGCTTTTATGAGATGCTATCTTTTCTTTTTGGAGTAGCTTCCTGTCTACTTTACCAGAAGGTAACAGCGGCAATTCGTCAAGCTTAAAGAAGTAGGTAGGAATCATATAGACTGGTAATTTACCTTTCAGATAGTTTTTAAACTCATAGCCTCTGCCTGTCTTTTCTGACATCATAGGAGGCAATGGAAGTGCCTCTTCGTCTATTTTTCCATTGACAGTTTTAGGAAAATCATCCACCTTGATAAAATAAGCAGGAACCATATATGGGGGCAATTTACCTGATAAAGCTTCTCTTAATTCACCTGTATCCGGCTCATTTTTAGAAGAAATGAAGTAAGTCACCAGCTGCTTTACATCATCCCCATCAACTTTTGTTGTGGTATAGGTATTTGCCGCAAAGCCCAGTTCTTTCAATGCGTGATCAACGGCCATAGGTTCCACCCTGTACCCTCTAACTTTGGCCTGTCTGTCTTTCCTGCCACAAAACACCAGTAATCCCTGATCATTCTTACGCGCCAAATCTCCGGTTCGGTACATTCTACTTTCACCAAAAGGGTTAGGAAGGAAGTTTTCATGAGTTTCCTGTTCTCTATTCAGGTACCCTCGGGTTACCCCCACACCAGCAATATACATTTCTCCTACTTCGCCATGAGCAACGGGCTTCATTTGATCATTCAAAAGGTATATCTGGTGATTTGGAATACTCTTTCCTATCACATTGCTCATTGATGTATGCACTATCCGGGCAAAAGAGGCACAAACCGTAGTTTCTGTAGGACCATATGTATTATATAGCTTTACTTTATCTACAAGCTGATCAATAAATGAGGGTCTGAGCTCATCTCCTCCACTTATAATAATTTCAGGGAGCACGGTCAACTCGTCTACTCTATTGTTGATTTCATTGACTACCAGTGGAGTGGTACTTAAAACAGCGTGGGGGTAAGTATTGATAGCATCTATGATGGCATCAATATCACGTCCTCCATTGGGCAGCACTATAAGAGTTGCCCCCGTACACAACGTAGGAAATATCTCTTCTACAGCGGTATCAAAGGCAAGGGATGATTGTTGGAGCACACTGTTTTTAACTTCAAGCTGAAAATACGCTTTAAAAGTGCTTATGTAATCAACAACAGAACGGTGCTCCACCATTACTCCTTTGGGCTTGCCTGTAGTACCAGAGGTATAACATACATAGCAGAGGTCTCCATCATTAGCGGTATTAAATGAGTGATCTTCCTCATCGGTTTCAGGCACTGTACCATCATAGACTAAAACAGGAACGCCCTCCATACCTCTAGTTCTATTTTCCGTATCGCTAATTAATAATTTGGCCTCTGTATCAGCGAGTATGTAATTGAGTTGAGCATCAGGGGTCGACGGATCAACAGGAACGTACACTGCTCCAACTTTGATCAAAGCAAGGATAGCCACTATGGTATTCTCCGACCTGTTCATTAATATACTTACCAGATCACCTTTGCCTACCTTTAGCTCAAGCGCCAGGTATTTGGCAAGCTTATTCACCTCGGAATCAAACTGTTCGTAGGTTAATTGTTCGCCTTGTGAGATTACAGCAATTCGATTGGGGTAAAGTTGTACTGCCTCATCAAACATCTGCATTATGCTTGAACCATGTTCAACAGGTTGTATCTCGTCCTCAAAACCTTCAGCGTCTTTTATCTCAACCGGTAAAGGTGCGGGGGAAGAAGTATCCACCTTAGTGCTTTTCTCTACATAAAACGCCACAAGGTGATCATTATCGTAATCATCCTTTTTTGGAACAACAGCCACTTCTTGTATTGCAGGGTGCCCCAACAGTGCTGTTTCTATTTCCCCTGGTTCAATACGCGCCCCCCACAAACTTAGCTGATTGTCAAACCTTCCTAAGTATTCTATCATCCCGCTTTCATTCCACCTGCCGCGATCTCCTGTTTTATAAAGTCTTGCATTAGCTACTCCCGAATGTTCATCCGCAATGAACCTTTCATTTGTTTTTTCAATACTGTTTAAATACCCTTCGGCAAGAGCAACCCCACCAATGGCTATTTCTCCTGCAACACCGACAGGAAGAAGCTGAGCCTTTTCATCAATAATGTACAGCTTTACGTTTGGCAGGGGTTTACCAATCGGTATTATATCATCATCTGCTTTGGCCTCATAACAGGAAACTTCAATTGAAGCTTCTGTAGGTCCATAGAGGTTAATCAAAGGAATGTTCATTACGGCGTAATACCTCTTCACTGTTTCTTTCAGCAATGCCTCCCCGCTGGAGAATACAAACCTCAAAGATGAACTAAGTGCATCGAGATTATCCAGCCCGAGAAACTGATTTAAAAGTGTTGGCGAAAAGTGTACGTATGTGATCCCATACTTCAGGATATTATTGTAAACTCGTTCTGAAGAGTTATCATCCGCAATAAACAACTTGGCTCCATAGCAGAGAGGCATATACAGCTCCCCAATGGAAACATCAAAAACATAGGGTGTTTTTTGATAGATCAGATCTGCCTCAGAAAAGTTATAAGCATTCCAAAGCCAGCTCATTCTATTGATCAACCCCCTGTTCTTAATAAGAACACCTTTTGGCTGTCCGGTGGAACCTGATGTGTAGAGTATTGCAAATATATCATCTGGAAGAACCTGCACCTCAGGGTTAGCCGGCTCGTGCTCACCAACACCAGAGCAAATCATTGTAAAATCAATGCCTTTAATCTCAGTATTAATTTTCTGCATGCACTGCTCAATCTGTTCATCACAAATGATCAATTTGGGTTTTGCATCATCTACAATGTACTGCATCCTTTCCTGTGGGTAATCCGGATCAACAGGCACATATACTATTCCTAATTTAATAAGCCCGACTAAACATATAAGTCTGTCAACATCAGGGCGCATAACTACCACTACATGGTCATGTTTATGTAGCGAATAGTTATCTCTGACCCTTTGGGCAAATTGATTTGCGGCCTGATTTATTTCCCTGAAAGTGTAACTCTTGTACTCAGAAACCACGGCTACCTGATCGGGTCGCTTCTCCGCCTGTGCCTCGATCAGGGATTTAATGCTTGTTTCATATTGTATGCTGCTATCCTGGCAGTTAAATTGCTTTGAGATCTGCTGCACCTCACCCTCTGTTAGCATACCAATCCTCTCAATCGGCAGATCAGGGTTTGTTGCAATGTTTTGTAAAAGCATGCGAAGATGACCGGCCATCCGCATCATTTTCTCTTTTTTAAACAGTCCTTTGTTGTAGTTAATGATTACTCCCAGCGACTGATTTTTGTCTCTGATAAAAGAGAAAGTAAGGTCAAATTTATTGACTCCGTTATCAACACTTTCTATGGTGTCTGACGTTTTTTTATCTGCAGAACTAATGTATCTCGAGGAGTCGACATAGGAAAGCATTACATCAAACAAGGGATTCTGGTTAAGATTCCTTTTTACGTTAAGTTCATCAACCAGAAGATCAAACGGATAATACTGGTGTTCAAAGCCCGCAAGTACTACATCCCGTACACTTTTCAGAAACTCAGTAAAGCATGTATTTTCTGCAATGTGGTTTCTTAAAACTATGGTATTGCCATAGTATCCAACCTGATTTTCCAGTTCTGGGGTATCTCTGCCTGTTACAGGAGTCCCTATAAGGATATCTTTTTGATTGGTATACTTATGCAATAAAACATTGACTATACCCACCAGTACAGTAAACAAAGTAGAATCATGCTTATTGGCCAACCCGGTCAATTTCCTGACATGATCGCTTCCTATATCAAATGAAACGGCACCTCCCTGATAGTTTTTAACTTTCTCCCTTTTACTGTCCACGGGCAATTCAATTTCTAGAAGCTCCCCTGAAAGGTTTTGCAGCCAGTAGTTACGGGATTCATGAAGTTTACCTTCTTTTAACTGCTTTAGTTGCCAGGATGTATAGTCCTTATATTGAAATGCCAATGGAGGTAGAAACAGTGATTTACCGTCTTTAAAATGGTAATAATACTCCAGAAAATCATTCAAAAGAACCTTCATGGACCACTCATCTGTAACGATGTGATGGAGAACCAATATTAAAACGAAACTATCGTCAGGTCGCTCTACCAATGTTGCTCTGACGGGGGAAACGCTCAAATTCAAAGGTTGAAACATCTCTTGCTTTACCAGCTCATCAATATCTGTTTCTGACCTTTTTGACCTTTCAATAGCAAAATTGAAATCTTTTATCTCATGTACTTTTTGCCGAGGTTCCCCTTCGATAGTATGAATGGTGGTGCGTAAGACCTCATGTCTATCCAATAGTTTATCAAAAGCACGTTCAAATGCATCTATGTCTAATGAGGAAAACGAATATACCACCGGCACGTTATAAACGCCGTCCACCTCAACGACCTGATCCAATATCCAAAGTCTGCGCTGTGCAAAGGAAATAGGATAATGATCCTGCTGCTTAACCTGGCTTATTACATGCTCAGGTTTACGCACCTGATTAAAGAAATCCAGAATTTCACTTTTCTTTTCCTTGATCTCATTTAATATTTTATCGGTCAGATCCTTTTTAGATGCTTTGATCTTCATGCTTCCCTGGTCAACGGAAAGAATAATGTTGTGATTATTCCTTAATGACGTAATAAACTGATCAATTCTCATAGTGTAAACTCGATAATATCGTCCTGACTCTCAGAATGTATTTCTATCTGATTCGCCGTAATAATGTAATCCGAAAGGTCCTTTATAGTCTGTTTGTTAAATATTTCTCTCACGGGTACATGCACCTTCAATTCTCTATACACCTTGTTTACCATCATGGTAGCAAGCAGTGAATGCCCCCCTAGTTCAAAAAAGCTTCGTGTCACGCTTATTTTATTTTCAGGCAGCCCCAATAGACCAGACCATATGGTCACTAAGGTTTCCTCAATATGATTTGAGGGCTCCTCGATGTACCCTGAAATAGCAAACTCAGGATGCGGCAGCGCTTTTTTATCTATTTTCCCGGTCTGCGTCAGTGGCATCTCTTCCAGATACACATAGTATGATGGTAACATGTAACCTGGTAAAGACGCCAGTAAAAAATCTCGTATTTCAGCAGTACTTACTTCCTGTCGGGCAGTGTAATAGGCCACAAGCACCTTTTCACCATGATGATCTGTAAGGATCACTTTTGTATTTATAATATCACTATGCCCTCCCAGACAATGTTCAATTTCTCCTAACTCAATTCTTAATCCTCTTATCTTGACCTGATCATCATTCCTTCCCATGAACATGATGTTACCATCCGGAAGCCACTTGGTAACATCTCCTGTTCTATAAAGTCTGTCTCCTTGCATGGCAAGGGTATTGGTTATAAATTTTTCCCTGGTGAGCGTTTCATTGTTAAGATACCCCACGGCCAATTGTTCTCCTCCAATGTAGAGTTCTCCGGTAACACCGACGGGTACAGGCTTCAAATCATCATTAAGTATGTATAGTTGAGCGTTAGCAACCGGCTTACCTATCGGCACTGATTTTAGCTCCTGATTGTCTCCTCTTTTAAACTCAAACATGGAAACAGTAACTGTGGCCTCAGTAGGCCCGTAGGTATTGAAGAACCTGCAATGCCTGCTCCACTCTTCAGCCAAATGGTAATCACAAACCTCCCCTCCAACTACCACTCTTCTCAGGCTGCCATGTACCCCTGGGGTAATGGTTTTTAGAAAACTAGGGGTAGTATGCATATGGGTGATTTCATTGCTTTGCAGGTATGATTCAAACAGCTCATGATCCAGCCTGTATTGATCCGGAAGCAACACCAGTGTGGCTCCGGTAGTTAAGGCCATAAATATTTGCTCAACCGAGGCATCAAAGGTAAAGTCACTGAACTGTAAAACCTTCTCACCTTCCTCCAATGGGTAAGCTTTGACCTGGCTTTCGATAAACTTATTCAGGCTATCATGTGCTATCACTACACCTTTGGGCTGTCCCGTGGAACCTGACGTGTATAACACATAGGCTGGCTGACTGGCAGATATTTCTACCCCTTTGAGGTCAGCCAAAGCTGACGGGTCAGCCAGGTTATTCATTTGTATGATCTCAATACCAGAACCTTCAAAATTAGCGAGATTACTATCTCCTATCACATGTTTAGCCTGTACATCTGTGATAATATATTCTATCCTTGACGCAGGATACATCGGAGATATAGGAAGATAAGCACAGCCTGCTTTCAGAACCCCAAGCATCGCCACGATCATATCCATATTTTTCTCATGGCAAATAGGCACTATTGTTCCTGGCTCTATCCCCAGATGGCTCAGGATATGCGCCACCTGGCTTGAACGTTCATCAAGTTGACGATAGGTCATTCTTGCATTATCATATACCAGAGCCATGTTATCAGGGGCCTGTAATACACTTGCAGAAAATGCCTCCAAAACATTATTAAAGGTTAACTTTGTAACTGGCTTTTGCTGTATACCGCTAAACTCATTGAGTAACTGATCCTGCTCCACCTGCTCCATGAAATCAATATTGCCCAATCTGATTTCCGGATTATGGCAAATAACATCGATGATATTTTCCATATATTTTGCAAAACGGCCTACTGTATCTTCTTCAAAAAGATCTGCATTATATATGAAGTTAAGGTGTATCTGGTCATCAGATTCAGTGGCAGATAAATTGAGATCAAACTTCGCCAATGGATTCCCCGCTCTAAATTGACCAATCTTAATATCTGACATCTCCACTTCAGTTTGTTCGAAGCTCTGATAAGAGAACATAACTTCGAATAACGGGTTTCTTCCCGGATCCCTCTCAATTCTGAGTTTATCCACCAGCTCTTCATATGGATAATACTGATTATCAAAATAAGCAACTACCTGATCCCTCATTTCACTGAGAAAATCTCTGTAAGTCAACTCCCTCTTAGGGAAACTGCGCAACGGTAATGTATTTACAAAAAGACCTACCACCTGCTCGATGTCAGTATGCTCTCTTCCCGCTACCGGAGTACCTATAACCAGGTCCTCCTGATTGCTCAACTTACTTAACAATACAGAGTACATCGATAGCAGGGTCATAAACATGGTACTTCCCTCCAACTGCGAGATCTGTCTAAGTTTATGTGTTGCTTCTTCGGACAGGTTGAAACCTACTACCCCTCCACGAGAACTTTTATACTTTGGTCGTTGATGGTCTGCAGGAAGTTCCAGCACAGGCACTTCATCTGAAAATACATTGAGCCAAAACTCTTGTTGAGCTGTCAGAGCTACTTTTTGTTCCTCCTGCTGTCTCCATTCCGCATAATCTTTATAAGTTAGCTTCACCTCGGGTAAGTCTTCACCATTGTACAGCGACACAAAATCTCTAAGCAGGATTTTTTGTGAGATACCATCACTGACAATATGATGAATATCAACCATAAGGAGGTGTTCATTATCTCTATCAGTAAATGAAACCAGACCCGCCCTGAGCAGTGAGCACTCGCTCAAATCAAATGGTCGGACGAAACTCTTTATCGCTCCTATGGCTTCATCATGCAGACATGTCTGGTACTTAATATTCAAATCAACGCTATCATGAACTTGCTGTACAATCTCTTCATCTACCTCAACAAATGACGTCCTGAATGCATCATGCCTGCTAATCAAAGACTGAAAGACGTACTCCATTCTTGCTCTATCCAGATCACCCTGTAGTCTGTACATTTGAGGCATATTATAAGTCACAGCACTTTTGTCGAACTGCTGGAGAAAATACATCCGCTGCTGAGCAGAAGACAACCTGTAATGAGGCTTCTTTCCTAGGACCGGAATAGGTTTATGAATTGTACTGTCGGATTCACGAATGTACTGACTAATTCCCCTAATATCCTGACGCTTGAATATTTCAGCCAATGGCACTTCAACCTGTAGAAACTTTTGTATGGCGTTGACCATAACCATCATTTTCAGGGAATGTCCACCTAGCTCAAAGAAGCTTTGATCAGTACTTATGGCTTTTCCATCAATCTTCAGCACCTCAGCCCATATAGCCACCAGTTGCCTCTCTAAATCATCCATTGGCTGCTGATGCCCCTCTGTGTTTACACTGGAAGCAGAAATTAGTTCTTTCTTATCTACCTTTCCGGTCTGCGTCAAAGGCATTTGACTCAAATGCACATAGTTGGAAGGTAGCATATAGGCAGGCAGACGTTCCAGCAGGAAGCTCCTTATATCGACAGGCATTAATTCACTACCAGAAACGTAAAATGCGGTTATGATTTTTTCACCATGATGCTCTGTTATTAATACTTTGCTATGCTCAACCTGAGTATGCTGCCCAAGGTGGTACTCTATCTCTCCCAGCTCTATTCTCAAGCCTCTGACCTTTACCTGATCATCATCCCTGCCGACAAAGAGTAAATTACCATCAGGAAGCCACTTCACAATATCACCCGTAGCATATAGTCTGCTGCTTTTAGTCTTATCAAAAGGGTTGGGGACAAACTTTTCTTCATTCATCAACTTATCCCTATTCAAATATCCTCTTGACAGTTGTGCTCCACCTACATAAAGTTGCCCGGCAACACCTACCGGTACCAGCTCCATCCGCTCGTCAAGTACATAAAATTGTGTGTTAGGTACAGGTTTACCTATAGGTACCGATTTTAAGCGGGGAGATAGATCAGCCTTAAATTCATATGCACAAACGGTAATGGTGGTCTCAGTCGGACCATATTTGTTAATGAAACGACAATGTCTACTCCAGGCTTTTGCTAAATCATACTCACAAATCTCACCTCCTACTACTACCCTCCTTAGACTGTCATAACTATCTGGCGAAATGGTCTTCAGGTAGCTAGGTGTGGTGTGAAGGTGTGTAATGCTATTTTTCCTCAGAAAAGATTTAAATTTCAAACTATTCAACCTGTCCTCTTCCGGAAGCAATACCAAAGCTGCCCCTGATGTAAGCGCAATAAATATCTGTTCGATAGAAGCATCAAATGTAGGATCACTGAATTGCAATATTCTTTCCTGATTCTCCAACCCATAGTATTTGATCTGGTTTGATATATAGTTGCTAAGGCTTCCGTGCTCAACCATCACTCCTTTAGGCTGCCCAGTGGAGCCTGATGTATAGGTTATATAAACCGGCTGCTCTGACCTGATTTTAGCATTACCCAACATAGATACTTCCGTATCCATTGGTGAAACCATCTCATCCAAAATGATCACTTTTGTTCCATCAATACCTCCCCCCTTGGTACTCTTTTTATTGCTAATTATACCTACAGCACCTGAATCTTGTAATATGTATTGTATTCTTTGCTTTGGATATTTTGACGATAAGGGCAGATAAACACAACCTGATTTGATCACACCTAAAATGGCTACAATCATATCAATACTCTTCTCTAAGTACACCGCCACTACTGACTCTTGCTTTAAGCCCGACTCTGCCAGGTAATGCGCAACCTGGTCAGATCGTTCATCCAGTTGCTGATAGGTAATAGTGTGTTTGTCATTATCTATAACGGCTATGCTTTGCGG
This sequence comes from Fulvivirga marina, assembly GCF_016775155.1. Taxonomy (GTDB): domain Bacteria; phylum Bacteroidota; class Bacteroidia; order Cytophagales; family Cyclobacteriaceae; genus Fulvivirga; species Fulvivirga marina. The sequence continues at coordinate 829,613 of NZ_JAEUGD010000066.1, forward strand.
CTCATGAGTTGCTGTCAACTTGAACGCCTCAACGACAGTTTCATAATCCACACTGGCGTCAGTGTTATTAAAACCCGATATAAGGTTTGATATTTCTTCATCACTAAGCAGTTCTGCCTGACGTACCGGAGTATTACATTCGGTAACGATATCATACAGAAGTTTTTCATAGTGATTCAGTAATTGGTTTATGGTATCCTCTCTGAAGAGATCCTTTCTGTAGACCATGCCCAATTGAATACCATCATCGCCTTCGTTCACTACAAGATTAAGATCAAATTTAGCCCTGCTCCTATCTGTACCGGCACGCTCAAGTGTCAGTCCTTCCAGAGTTATAGCCTCAGCCTGCGGTGTATTTTGCAGCGAAAACATAACCTGAAAAATCGCATTCTGATTGACGTCCCGCTCGACTTCCAGAGCATCAACTATCTTCTCAAAGGGCACCTCCTGGTTTTCATAAGCCTCCAATGTTGTTCGCCTGACCTGTTGAAGAAACTCTGAGAATGAGTGCTCTTCAGCTATTTGTGTCCTGAGTGGCAGGGTGTTAACAAAAAAGCCTATCAGCCCTTCAAACTCTTGTTGTAGCCTTCCCGCTATTGGCGTACCAATACATATATCTGTCTGGTTTGTGTACTTATAAAGCAATACCTTGAAAACTGCCAGCAGAGACATGAAAAGTGTAGCATCATGCTGTTTCGATAATTTATTTAACCCTTTAAGTATTTGTAGGGGCAGCTTTTTAGAAGCCACCGCACCGATAGCTCCGTGATGACGCGAACGCTCAAAATCAGTGGGTAAATGAAGTGTAGAAACATCTTCTAGTTTCGACTTCCAATACCCTATTTTTGCTTTCAGATTGTCCCCGGATAAATACGACCTTTGCCAAAGGGCATAATGGGCATAGGTACACTGTAAGGGTTTCAGTTTCGGCTTCTGTCCCTTTTTCAGACTATTATAGATTTCTACTAACTCATTGACCATTATAGATATTGACCATCCATCAAAAGCTATGTGGTGTAGCAAAAGCAGAAGCATATGATTTTGTTCAGATGACCTGATCAAAGTGACCTTAAGCATATAGTCTTTAGAGAGGTCAAATGGGGTTTTAATAAGGGAATTGATATAGGCATCTTTATCCTGTCCGTGCAGCTCAAACTCATCAACTTTGTTAATTGACCAGTCAGCAGCATCTTTAAAATGCTGATATCCTATACCCTCTTCTTCTTTGATCACGGTGCGCAACACATCATGGCGCTCTATGATGCTGACAAAGGCCTTTTGCAAAACATCAGTATCAAGTTGTCCTTTGACATGAAACACCCAAGGCATGTGATAATCCAAACTTCCCTGGAGCCTGTCTATAAACCAAAGCCGCTCCTGAGCAAAAGACAAAGGAACAGGGCCATCGATTTTTTGAGCGACTCTCACTTCATCTGTATCGCCCTTTTCCAGTGATCGTAAGTGTTTTGCCAGATCATTAAGCTTGGGATATTCAAAAACATCACCAATAGGCACTTTGATAGAGAGCGTTTTGCGAATGGCCGATACCACTCTGGTAGCCAGCAGCGAGTGTCCTCCAAGATCAAAGAAATCGCTTTCCGCACTTATCAGGTTTGCGTCCTGTCGAAGTAGCTCTGACCATATCTCCAACAATTTCAACTCTGTTTCACCGGCCGGAGCCACATATCGCTCAGACTCAATGGCACTTTCCGGCTCAGGAAGTTTGCTTCTGTCGAGTTTTCCGTTGGCATTAAGGGGAATATCTGACATGCTTACGTAAGCAGTGGGTATCATATACCCAGGCAAGCGTTTGGCGAGGTTGTTTCTAATCTGATCGCTGGTAATGTCTGACTTAGAAACATGGTATGCTACCAGGTGTGGTTCCCCATGAAGATTTTTTAAAGTCACACTGCACTTCTCCACTCCGGAAATTTGAGCTATAGCGTTTTCTACCTCGCCCAATTCTACCCTATAACCTCTTAATTTAACCTGATTATCCGCTCTACCTATAAACTCAATAGTGCCATCAGGTAAAACCCTTCCCATATCTCCTGACCTGTAGCTTCTTACAGCTGATTTACCTCCGGACTCTAAAAAGGCTTTTGCCGTCTTTTCACGATCACCCCAATATCCCAGTGCGAGATACTTACTATGGAATACAAGCTCTCCTTCTTCGTATACATCTGTCAACTCCAGATCAGGCCTTCTGATATCGACTCTGGTATGAGCAACCGGATAACCCACAGGTACATACCCCTTTCCTGTCTTTGTATTTTTATCTATAAAATATTGTAACGCCAGTGTTGACTCTGTTGGCCCGAGTCCATTAATCATCAGGCAGCTATCAGAGAAATGGCTTTTGTACCTTTCTACATCTTCCACCAATACAGGTTCACCACCCAATACGACCAATCGCAAGCTTAGACATGACGGTTTTTCCTTAAGCGTATCGGTAAAAAAACGGTAAACTGACGGTGTGGAATGGTAAATGGTAATTCCATGCTTATCGATAAGTTCGCCAAACCTGGAGAAATCATCATTTCTTATATCAAAAGGAAAAAGTGTTGCTCCGTTTAGCAAGGCTCCATATATGCTCATTTTGGATGCATCTGAGCAATAGTTCGACAGCCCGGTCAGTTTATCATCATGGCTTATATGCAAGGCATTGGTGTATGTTCTGCAAAAGTGTAAAGCATTGCGGTGAGACTGCATTACGCCCTTTGGCTTACCTGTTGAGCCTGAGGTATAAAGTATATAAGCCAAATCTGTCGGTTTCACCTCCACATCTTGGGCATAAGATGATATTGGCGCGGGCAGCTTATCGAGACTTATCATCCGTAAGCTTCTACCCACCTGCGATATTACCTCCTGAGCCAGTGCTTCATTTCCATGCTCAGTGACAATAGTATCCGCTTTGCTGTCATCAAGTATCTCAATAATTCGGTCTACCGGATACGAAGTATCAATAGGAACATAGGGCCGCCCAGCCTTAAGTACTCCCAGCATACCGACGATCATACTGGCTCCATGGTCAAACAACAGTGCCGCAGGCACCTGATCGTCCTGTACCAGACCATCCGCCAACTGATGTGAAAGCCTGTCTAATTCTTTATAGCTTATAGTATCCTCTTCTGTACAAATAGCAATATGGTGTCCATACTTCCCTGCAATTTCGGAAAACCTTCCATGTATCGTCTGGTTGATCTCTTCCTCTTCAAACGGATCAAAACTTTTCTTGACCTGAACTGAATTGGTGACATCTGGCAGTGTCGACTGACTAAAAATGTTAAATTCACCAATGTGCGTTTCGGGTGAGGATACAATCTGATTTACCAGCAATGCATACTGACTGAATACATATTCAATGGTTTCTCTTTTGAATAAGCCTCCATTATAAACACAATTCAGGTATAGTTTACCCTCGTATTCTCTGGCATAGAGATTAAGATCAAACTTGGCTGTCAGCAGATCATTGTCCTGGTATGAGTTGATCTCTATCCCTTCAAGGTGTCCGTAAGTATCTTGCTTAAAATTGATCAGGTTAAAGAACACATCAAAAAGAGGGTTCCTGTTCAGGTCTCTCTTAATATTCAGTTGTCCCAATAGATTTTCGAACTGATAATCCTGATTTTGGAACGCTTCTACAGTGTTATCACGAACCTCATGAAGAAACTGCATGAACGGCTTGTCATAACCTGGCTTATTCCTCAAAGCCAATGTATTTAAGAAGAGGCCTACTACATTTTGAAGGCCTTCGCGCTGACGGTTAACTACCGGAGACCCTACAATAACATCACTTTGTCTGCTCCAACGCGCTAAAACAACATTGTACGCTGCCAATAAAAATGAAAATAGTGTTACTCCCTGATGGGTAGCAATGAGATTTTTTACTTTGTCTGTAGTCTCTTTGTCGAGTTCAAACTGATAGCTTTCTCCTTTGGGGTTAAGTGCTGCTTTTGTTCTATCAAAATCGAGAGGAAGGTTCAATGGCTTCGACTCTGACAATTGCCTCTTCCAATAGGCTATTTTTTTATCAAAGTAACCTTCATCAAAGGTTTTACGCTGCCAAAATGCATAATCAGCATACTGCACTGTCAGTTCAGGCAATCTGACGGTTTTGTTTAAAACCATGGCATTGTATATCTCCTGAAACTCCCTGAAAAGTATAGCCATAGACATACCATCGCAGGCAATGTGGTGTACCGTCATGATGAGAAACACTTCCGAACCGGTGCGTTCCAGCAGATCTACCCGTAACATAAAATCCCGTGTAAGATCAAAAGGTTGTTTTTTCAGTCTCTCAATTTCCTGTTTTAACTTCTGTTCATCAAACTGCTGCCCCTGATGCAGGTTAATACTCCATGTGTCTGATGGCTGAGTTGCCTGGTATGCCGTTTCATCATTTATAATCAGGTAGGTACGGAGGGCTCTCTGCCTGTCAAGAAGTACCTTAAAGGATTTTTCCAGATACTCATAACTTACCTTTCCATTAAGCTTAAACACGGATGATACGTGGTACTGCGATGAACCTTCCAGTTGATCAATAAACCAAATCCTTTCCTGGGCAAAGGACAAGGGAGCTTGCGAAGGGTTATAGCCTCCGGAATTGATAATTTCTGTTATTTCAGGTACGGGCTTTTCTGTGGTATATTCTTGAAAATACCTTTTGAGCAATGATTGCTCAGCTTTAAGTCTTTGTATAAAACTTTCATTTAGTTTCTCTCCCTTGGGCACTTTAATAGATAGCTCATCATTCTCATATAGTATCTTCACCCCCAACTCGTTAGCTTCCCGGAGAATATCTATTACAGTAGAAAAATTAAATTCTGACATTTTATACTTTGACTATTTTTTATTCAATGACTAAACCTGTCAAGCTTATGCTCAACAACTCACAACTTTTATCAAAAAGGGCCTCTCAAAAAGAGACCATTACTCATGCTTCAAACTGATAACCGGATTTTGTCTGGCTGACTTAACGGTATGAAAGCTTACAGTAAGCAGAGCTATTAAGAGTGTAAATATTCCTCCTAGCAAAAAGGCCCACCAGGGAATGTTTATTTTATAGACAAATCCTTGTAACCAGGTATCAGCGGCATACCACGCTAAAGGAGAAGCAAGTATGAATGCAAGTATTACCAGTATCACGATCTCTTTGGTCAATAACCCAAGTACACTGGTTGTGGAAGAGCCCAGTACTTTTCTTATCCCAATCTCCTTGGTTCTCTGTGCCATGCTAAAGGCGGAAAGACCCAATAACCCCAGACAGGAAATGATAATGGCGATCAGGGCTAAACTGATAAATAGTTTTCCGAATCTCTCTTCTGCTACGTATTGAGCATTGTAGTCCTCATCAAAGAAAAAGTATAGGAAGGGCTTATTGGGTATAAGCTCGCGCCACTCTTTTTCAAGAGCTTTCATGGTACCGGCAATATCGTTACCCTGCAGATCAAAAGACATAAAGGTGAATAGCCCGGGTAATATTCTGATGGTCAGTGGCTGTACTTTGTTATGGAATGACTCAAAATGAAAGTCTTTAACCACACCTATGATCAATCCGGTATCACGTCCCTGGCTAAATTCTTTTCCTATTACATCTTCTGGATTATCATACCCCAGGCTTTCTACCGCCGACTCATTAAGGATCATGGCCTCGCGCAAGTCTGTAGCAAAGTCTTTAGAGAACCCGCGGCCTGCTATAACTTCTATACCGTACTGTTGTAAAAAATTATAATCAACAAAATAAACGTCTGACAAGAAGCTTTCTGTCTGGTTATTAATATCAGGTATCTCTGTATCGAATTTTCGATTGACTCTACCGGGTATAGCTGACGATATAGACACCTGCTCTACTCCCTGAACGGTACTAAACTTTTGTTTCAGGGACTCTTCATGTTCAATTACGCTTTTATCAAAGTGAAAATCCACAACCAGTTTCCTGTTCTTATCAAAGCCTAAATCCTGATTTTTCATGTAATCAAGCTGTGAATAAACCACAACCGTAGAAATGATAAGGATGATAGAGATAGCAAACTGCATGATCACAAGAGCCTTTCGAAGACCACTCCCTTTTGTGCCAGAAACCTGGGTCCCTTTCAGGCTACTGATCGGGTTGAAGCCAGATAATACTATCGCAGGGTATATGGCTGAAACTACACCACTGAGTACGGCAATGAAAAACAGCATAAGCACCTGCTTGTAGTTATCGAGGATATTGGTACTGATCTCTTTGCCTATAATTTGATTGAAAGTAGGCAGCAGAAGTGCCGCTATTACAAGTGCCAGCACGAAGGCTATCATTGAAAAGTATAGTGCGTCTGAAAGGAATTGAAAAACCAATTGCTCCTTCTGTGCTCCCAAAGCCTTTCTCACTCCTATTTCTTTGGCCCTTTTTACTGACATGGCAGTAGAAAGATTAATGAAATTGAAGCAGGCAATAAATAGTACTAAGCCTGCTACGATAGAAAATATGTATATCTTGTCAATGTCACCTGTTACAGCTGAACCATAACGGCTACCTCTTGGAAGTGCATGCAGATAAAGGTCTTTTAAGGGTTCAATGAGATAAGTATAAGTTACACCCTCTTTTTGAATGTACTTTTCGGGATACTCTTTCAGCTTTGCATTAAAAGCTTCGGCATCTACCTGCTGATTGAATAACAGGTAGGTGTAAAACCCAAAACGTGTCCAGTTATTATTCATTCTGGGGTTCCACTCCTGTAGCAGGGTAGTCATTGATAACAAAATATCGACTTTGAAATGCGAGTTCTCAGGCATATCCTCAAAGACAGCGGTAACCTGGGCAGGCTCAGTTCCATCCAGCATCAATGTTTTACCTATACAGTCAGTTGTTCCAAAATTTCTCATGGCAGCTGACCTGGAAATGGCCAGACTAAAAGGCTTTGTCAGGGCTGTTTTAGGGTTTCCATGAACAAATGAAAATGTAAATACAGTGAACATGGAAGAATCTGCGTAGGCAATATTCTCTTCTGTATATTGATCTCTTGATTCATTTTTCAGGATCAGATAATCAAGAAATACCCTGGCAAATGACTCTACCTCGGGAAATTCATCAGTTATCATTGGTCCCATCGGAGCTGAACTGCTCTCGTTAGTCACTCCGGTGGGATTCTCTATATCTGTTACCAGTCGGTATATGCGATCAGCATTGTCATGGTATCGATCATAGTTAAGCTCAAAATCGATAAAAATAAATGCAAAAAAGCATACACATATCCCAACAACCAGTCCTGTCAGGTTAATGATTGAAAAGCCAATATTATTCTTAATAAACTTAAAAGACGATTTGAAATAGCTAAACAGCATATTGTTGAGTTTTATGAAGGTTTAAGTTATTTTTCTCCATCTGAGAGACCAGGGCCCCCCTTACTTCTTCTACCGTGATGAGTTTCATGCATTCATGATTGTAAACACAGCGATATTTCCAAAGGTAATAGTAGCAAGGCGAGCATGGCACATTCTTATAAATATTGATGTTGTTGCTATGACCCCAAAACACCGGACTGGAATCTCCAAACAATACAACTCCGGGTGTACCGAAAGCATTAGATACATGAGACATACCTGCATCCACGCCAATAAATCCGTCTGCCTGACTCATCAGTGAAAATGCTTCTCTCAGAGTTGTCTTGCCTCTCCAGTCAATAGCCCCCTCCACTTTGGCTTCATCTTTAAAACCAATTTGTATAAAAGTATATTCAGGCAAAGATTTTACCAGTTCGTTCCACTTTTCAATTTCCCAAAGGTGGTTTGGTGCTACTCTGGAATGAACGTGCATTAACACTACCTTCTTATACTCCTTAAGCTTTTCTTTTGCCCAGGCTTGCTCCTCGGCCAGTAGATAAATTTCATTATCATCCTTTTCCAAGGTAATATCAAATATATCAGCAGCGATATGTTTAATGCTTTTCGAATATAGGTTTGGAGGATCTACATGCTGAAAAGAAAATACGGTATAATTAACCAGTTTCTTATTAAACAAATAAGCATACAAATGGTATGGGTACTTCCACATAGATTTCCAATGCAGATAACGCAGAGAATCAATATGAGGATTATTGGCCAGCACCTCTAAATGATTCTTTTTCATACAATATACGACTATATCTCTTTCCGGATCCTGTTCTTTCAAGGCTCTGATAGTAGGTGTGCAGACCAAAACATCGCCTATACCTCCCCATGAAATAAGTACCAATTCATTCCTCATTGATCACCCATTTTAATTGGTCTATTACCATACTATTTACTCTTTTTTCAACATCAAGAAACCTGCAAATTCTCTCATTCCTTTGAAAAAAGGGCTTATTGAGCTGATCGTTGATCCCTTCATTGATCTTATCAAGCCTTTGTTGAAAATGGGCTATTCTTTCTTTAACTTCTTCTGTGTCCTTATGATTTTTCATATTAGAAATGCGCTGTTTTAATTTTTGACTGGTCTGCTCTCCCTACTTGTTTGATGAGTGCCTGCCTCACCTCATCTACACTTATCATATCCATGCACTCATGATTATAAATACATTTGTTTTTAAACAAGTAGTAAAAGCATGGTGAGCAGGAAACTCCTTTGTAAATATTGAGGTTGTTATCATGCCCCCAGAACACAGGGGTTGAATCACCAAACAGCACTACCCCTTTTGTCCCAAAAGCATTGGTGACATGTGAGAGACTGGAGTCAACACCAACAAAAGAAGATGCATATTTGAGCAAAGCAAAAGCCTCTCGAAGTGTGCTTTTCCCTCTCCAGTCGATGGCTCCTTCTACTTTCTGTTCATCCGTGTTTCCCACCTGGATAAAGTCATATTCCGGTAAACTCTCTACCAGAGCATTCCACTTTTCCAACTCCCAATGATGATTTTGCGATGATCTTGAGTGGACATGCACAATCACCGGAGTTTTAAATAGGCTAAGTCTTTCTTTTGCATTTCTCTCTTCTTCTTCCGTAAGGAAAATCTCCACCTTATCGTCTTCAAGCTTCAGGTCAAAAATATCTGCCACAATATTCTTCACACTTTTGCGATAAATATGGGTAGGCGCCACCGGCTGAAAGAAGAGGTAAGTGTATGTTTCTCTATGCTTCCGCTTATGTAAATACTTATAAAAATGTACAGGGTGCTTCATTAAGGTTCTTGTCTTTAAGCTCCTCAATGAATCAATATAAGGATTATGTTTAAATACACTATAATGTTTTGGCCCAAGGTGGTATAAGATGATCTTTCTTTTAGGGTCTTGTCTCTTAAGCTCTCTCAAAGTTGGCGTGCAGACTATAGCATCACCAATGCCTCCCCATGAAACCAAAACAAGTTCACTTTTCTTTTTTTCCATACTTTAGATTCAATTCAATTATACGTCATTAAACTATTCTGGACCCTGTTACAGGTGTATAGCCAAAAGCATTTTGTGCCAGTTGCTGCATTTTCCCATCGAGTTTCTCCAGCTCTTTATACTCAAATACATACCTCAAAAACTCTTTGGTCAACTTACCTTCAGCATCTGTCCAGCCGCAAGCCAACAATTCATTAAAAAACTGTTTGTCAGCATGATACATATCCAAATTCACTCCTACCCAGAGATCTCTCTTGAAATACCCCCGGATAAACCACCTGTCTTTTTTGTTAAAATCAGGAATATACCCTGTTCTGGTATGGCACGTCCTGCTGTTGTTAAGTATCAAAAGGCTTCCAGGCTGCAGTATGGTACCCACAGAATTATCTTCTATGAACTGCTCCAAACTGTGCATCCAATCTACAGAATCCTGATCAATACAATCAATACCGTTAAAATTCAGGTTCAATTCAACCATACCTTCTTTAATAGCCAGTGGCGACATTGATGAGTGATGCGGAGTACCCATAGGGATACCTTCAGCCTCCATCTTAAGATAAAGGTCGGGTGCCTTTAATCTGAACTTGCCTTCCATTTTACCCGCTTCTTCATACCATTTAGTTCCTTTCAGCTGGTTAGCTGAAAACACTAATGTTTTTGCATTCTGTGCACTTCTAATACCTGCTAATATCAGGAAATCAGGTCTTTTTCGGTGCCAGGTACTTTCGCAATGAAAGGGGAAATCATTAGAGTATCCTCCCGCACCACGCTGATCCTTAAGCTTTAACACGGGTACAATGTTGTCAATTAATGGAGCCATTCCCCAACCTTCCTGACGAAAATTAAATGGCTCGGTGTTCGTCAGATTTCCAAATGCCATGAGCATAGCTTCGGTAACAAAGGTTTTCTTATACTCCGGAGAAAGTGATCCTCCCTTCTCAGGTGTATCAGGCAAATCGGGATCCATAGGCAATCCGCTAATCAATACAGCCCCATACCCCTCATAAAGCTCATGGTCAATAAGCTTTCTACTCTCTGAGGAGAGTAAGTCAGACAGCTTCTTTGCCTCAGAAATGAACTTTTCCTGCTCATTCATCCTGTAAGGGTTATAAGGTATCTTCAGGGAAGCCTCGAAAAGCCTCCCCCTCTCGTCTGCAGAAACAGTGACAATGGCTTGTTCGGGTAAGTCCTCAATATTCTCTCTTGAATAATTAAAAGGGACGGCAGTTCGGTAATCGATCCAGTTCATATAGTTATGATAAATAATATCTCTTTAGTAGTCGTAGTTTAAATACCTGATCTCTCTTGCAAAGATTTTGGAAACCCACTCTGCTTCGCTTTCAGACAATACTTCGGTGTACCTCCTTCGGTCTTTCCTTGTATGCGATTTAGCCCTTTCCAAAGGCAGCTCAATGGGTGTATCAAGGCCTAAAACATCTCCAATATGCTTTAGCGACTCCTCCATTTCTTCGTATTTATAAATTTTATCTACTACAGGTATTGAGTCAATAGTATAAAGATTAAACCCTCTTATTTTCGACCCCATACCTGTTTCAATAAATTCTTTAACAGTATTTTGTTTATGTAAATGTCTCGTCCAATAGTACCATGATATTATCTTATCATATGGGTTCCTTTCAAAGCAAAACTTATAGTAACTATTCCACACATCTACATCTACAAACCTCATAATGTCTGATGCCGCCATGTGATCATAGAAGACCGTACGTTTCCGGGTATATATAAATTCCAGCCAGTCAAGTTTAGAATATTTACTGAATGGCACCCTGATATTTTGTGGTCCTCTATAACCTAGCTTTTTTCTGATCTTTTCATCCGTATGGACTGAGGAAATTATATCATGCTCACCACAAAACTTAGACAAGGCAATCTCAACACTAGTACTTGCTGTTTTCTGAGTTTTGATAAATATAAATCTATGTTTATGGGAAATGATCATATTAAAGCTTTATGGTTTCATACTCCTCCTGATCAACCAACTCATTTTGTCTGTTGAGCTCAATGAATTGCGATAGCTTCGCGACAGTAGTCAACTCAAAGAATGCCGTTACCGACACATCTATTTTAAGGCGCTTTCTGATAACTGAAATGATACTTATCGCCAGCAACGAATTACCTCCAATACTGAAGAACTCATCATTAACTCCTACCGTTTCCAACTCAAGAAACTCTTTCCATATATCCATCAGTTCCTGTTGCAATTCATTTTCAGCCGCTTGATAGTCATCGGTAGAAATACTATGCTTTTCTAATTCCAGCAGCGTTTTTCTATCCACTTTTCCATTAATGGTCAATGGTATCTCTTCGACTTCTATTATCCTGTCAGGGATCATATAGGCCGGCAGGTTGTCTTTCAGGTAAGTCATTAACTTTTCTCTTGAGTATTGGCCTTGCGTGACGACATAACCAGAAAGATATGTGCTATCTGTGCTCTTATTTATTGAAGTTAAAACAACAGCCTGGTTAACTCCTTCAGCGCTATTAATTACTTTCTCTACTTCACCCAGTTCAACCCTATAGCCTCTGACTTTCACCTGATGGTCTTTTCTACCTAAAAATTCCAGATTCCCATCGCCTCTCATTTTCACCAAATCGCCAGACTTAAACAGTTGACCCTCTGCGAAAGGATTGTCTACAAACCTTTCCTGGGTCAGCACATCGTTATTCCAGTAACCCCTGGCCACCTGAACTCCGCCAATGTACAACTCTCCAACCGCACCCTTCATCACCGGCTCCATGCTTTCATTCAGTACATATAACTGAACGTTAGCCATTGGCTTACCAATGGGAATATTAGTATAGTCATCAAAGCTTTCATTTTGAAGGCTAAACACTGCACATCCTACCGTAGCTTCGGTCGGACCATATTCATTGTATACCCGAATATCCTGACCTACAACGTTAAGCACTTTCAAATGCCTGTTGGTCAATTGCTCACCTCCTACTACATAATTACGGGTACCTGCAAATACTGACGGATCCTGCTCCAATAACAGCAGGTGTGCCGGCGTGAGCTTAATAAAGCCAAACGGATCATTCTGCCTGGTAATCTCCCGGTCAAAAACTTCAGCCTCCTTCGGTGATATAATGATGCTTTTACCACTTACCAACGGTGTAAATACTGCAGTCAGCGATGCATCAAATACACTTGACATGAAGCTATAGCTACCACTAGTGGCATCATCAGTCATATACAACTCCTTACTATTTAAAACATAGTTTGCAAGGTTTCTATGTTCAACCATTACCCCTTTTGGCTTTCCGGTAGAACCTGAAGTGTAAATGATGTAAGCCAATTGATCAGACTGTGCTCCCGGAAGTTCACCTGAATGATCTTTTATTTCACTTTCAGCCAGGTGGATCACTCGTAAATCCGTACGCTTTATAAGATGATCATAAGCAGGGTCTGCAATAATGGCCTTAGCCGACAGATCTTCAAGAATATAAGCAATTCGCTCTTCGGGCTGCTCAGGATCTATGGGTACATATACCAACCCAGCCTTCATGATTGCCAACACCGATATCACAAGGTCTGAACTTCTGTCCATCAACACAGGTACGGGAGAGTTTTCGGCACCTCCCAAATAACTCAGGAGATTATGCGCCAGCTCGTCCGACTTTTTATCAAGCTCGGCATAGGTCATCGTGTGTCCTTTATAAACAACTGCCTGTTCCTGAGGATGTAATCTTGCCTGCTCCCTAAAGAAGTCTGGTATGGTCTTATCCAGCGGATAATCTGCTGAAGTTTGATTAAAGTCAAAAAGCAGCTGATTTCTCTCGGCCGGAGTAAGCAGCTTCAATTCATTGATCTTGCTGCTGTCCCTGTTTATGATTTGCGTCAATACCTGATGGAACTTCTCAGTGATCAGCTTCACCGTTGCCGGGTCCAGTAAATTGGTATTGTAAAAGAAGTGGGCATTGATCTCTTCAAAAGCACCTATGGTAATATAAAGTGGATAGTTAGACTGCTCCTGCACATAAACTTCTTCTACCTTCAGCTTCCAGTCCTGCGCATCCAATACTTTGGACAACGGGAAGTTTTGGAATGCCATAATACTATCAAACAGGTCGCCCTGCACCCCTACCAGCCCCTGGATCTCATTCAAAGACTGGTATTGATAATTCCTTGAGTTAACCTGATCATTCTGAATACCTGTCAACCAGGGCAGAATTTCATCTGACTTTTGCAATGATGAACGTAACGGTAATGTATTGATGTACATACCTACTCTTTTTTCAACCGAAGGAATATCTTCCGGCCTACCCGAGACAACCACACCAAATGTGACATCGCGCTGACCTGTAAATTGATGCAATAAATAGGCCCAGGTTCCCTGCATCAGTGTATTAACCGTAAGTCTGTGACGTCTTGCAAATGACCTGATAGCCTCAGTGGTTTGTTTATCTATGTTCAGATTTATCTCCTTATAGGTTCCTGCTCCTTTGTTACGCAGTGAAGATGATTCGATAAATGGCAACAGTGTACCTACTTCTATCTCTTCCAGATAGCTTTGCCAATATTCGGCGGCTCCTGAATTATCCTGCGACTCTATGAATCTTATATAATCTTCATATTTATCCTCCTCTTTGATTTGATGGTTTACTCCATTAACGGAGATATCGTAGTAAGTCAAAAACTCCTCCATCAGTATGGGCAGTGACCACCCATCATGCAGCAAGTGGTGAGATGTCCACAACATGCGCGTATGAGTTTCATTTAGTCTTATAAGCGTCACCCTCATCAATGGGGCTTTATCGAAACGAAAACCTTGCTGCAAATCTGCCTCTTCGATCTTCTCAACTCTACCAATCAGCTCATCCTGCTCAAGTGAGGTAAGGTCTATCACCTCGATAGGTAGTGAAGCTGTTTTATGTACACACTGTACCGGTATACTGAACACATCGTGATGGAAGGTGCTACGGAAAATAGTATGCTTTTGCAACAGGTACTCCCAGGTCTGCTTGTGGGCCTGTTCATCCAGATTGACGATATCGCATTTCAACTGGTTACGGTAAGTAGCGGCATTCTCATCATAAAGGCTATGAAATAGCATACCTGATTGTAATGCACTTAGTCTATAACAGCTCTGTATCGACGATCTTCTGGTAGCTCCATTGTCAAGATGGCCATCCAGGAATTCGTCAAAGTCATCGATGCTAACCTCTTTAGATAGTCCGAAATCTGCCGGACTAAACTGAGGGTCTACCCCTTTCAGGGCAGCAGCATTTGACAAGAAATGTTCGATGCTTGCGGTCAGCTTATCAGTCAAAGAAGCCATGTCAACCTCTCCATATTTTGCAGGATCGTATAGCAGCTCAAGCTGTAGCTTTTCGCCTTCAATTCTGCATGCAATGATAAGCTGCTCATGACCATAGCTTCCAGGTGCGGCATCAAAACAGGCTCTTTCAGACGCCAGACTTACAGGACCTTCCTCCTGTTGGTATGCTCCATAAAATTTAAACCTGATATCCCACGGGTTATTTCCGCTACCCTTTTTGTCAGCATAAGCTGAGTAGGTAAGTGCCATTTCCGGGTTCTGCCTGTTAAACGACTTCACCAACTTAAGAGCATGTCCAGCATCATTAGCTGTGGTTTTCAGCATAAATGGGTACGCTGAATGAAGTTGTCCCGTTGCTCCTGAGTCGCTCTCAACACCAATAACCAACTGCTCATCACCTTTCCACTGGCCCAGTGTACCGTAGATAGCTGATAATAGTATCTCGGTGTCGTTTGCATGGTATACCTCTCGATAAAGGTTTAACGATGTTGACAGATTTTCATCAGCGATAGATTGTTTATATACCTGATAGGTTTTTTCACTTTTCGCCTGACCGGCTTCCTTGCCCTGGATCTGGCTTTCCCATTGCTCCACCCATTTTCCAAACAATGGCTTTTGTGTTTGCTCTTCAATACCCGTCAGGATTTCTTTATAACTTTTAGGCTCACTTAACTCCTGCCCGGCAAAAACACGGTTCAAATCATTAATAAAGTCTCTCCAGTTTACGGTGTTCATCAAGAGGTGATGCACAACCAGTATAAGCCTGTTATGTTGTTCTTCCTCCGGGGTTTCTAACCATGTGGAACTGATCAATTCATTATTATCAAGATCGATCAGGTTATAAAGTTTCTTACGCTCACTCTCCAAAAATGCTGACAGGTCAGAAATATCCGACGGCACAGTTACAGCTGATAATTCCAACTGCTTTGATATAAGTTTCTGTCTCCACTGTCCATTTTGCCTGATGAATGTTGCCTGAAGTCCCTGGTATCTTGCAATCATTTGATTCAGACATTGGCTGGCCTGCTCTCTGCTGATCATTTTATTCAAGGCCAGCGTAAAGTCAGGGTAACAGGCAAATGAAGTGTTGTTGATCAATCGCTTTTGGGAAAGTGTCAATGGCATTGTATCGACCTCACCGGCCTCTTTCCTGATTATTTTTTCATCTTCAATCCGCTTGCTTACTGCCTGTGAAATACGTGCTATGGTCTGGTAAGTAAACAGATCACCCACTTGTAGCTCAAATCCTAATTTTCGGATTCTGCTCACTACCTGAATAGATATGATTGAATCTCCTCCCAGCTCAAAGTAGTTATGCTGACGGCCTACCTGATCCACGGAGAGCAGTTCCTGCCATACTGTGGCAAGGGCTTCCTCCATCGCACCTACAGGAGCCTCATATTCTACTTCTCGGATGTCTGCAATTCCTAATTCTTTCAGCTGCTTCTTATCTACTTTACCACTTGGCAACAGTGGTATTGACTCTAACTCCACTATAATACCCGGGATCATATATTCAGGAAGCTCGCTTTTTAATGCTTCTTTAATAGCTGCAGGATCAAAAACCCTCTCCATGACGACATATGCCGCAAGCTGAGTGTTCGACGCCTCTTCCACTACCAACACAACGCCTTCCAGTACACCTGGAGCATCCAGCAAGGCTCTTTCTATTTCTGCGATCTCAATCCTATACCCTCTGACTTTGAGCTGCTCATCATGTCTTCCTACAAACTCCAGATTCCCATCTGGCAGGAACCTGACCAGATCTCCTGTTTTATAAAGTTTTTCAGCAGAGTTATAAGGGTTTTGAACGAAATGAGAAGCCGTGAGGTCTTCGTTGTTCAGGTAACCTCTTGCCACCTGGACACCTCCAATGTGCAACTCTCCTAAAACACCTGTCGGTACCTGTTGCCCCAACTCATTGAGTACATAAAGATTAGTATTGGCCACCGGCTTACCTATTGGCACTGAGTTCACTCCCTTTTGAAGATCATTAGCACTGCATTGGTATTCGCAAACGGTAATGGTGGCCTCGGCAGGACCGTATTTATTATAAAACTGACAGTAATTCACCCATTCTTCGGCAAGCTGCTTATCACAGATCTCACCTCCACAAACTACTCTCCTCAGACCTCCGTATTTGCCAGGGGTCAGTACTTTTAAAAAGCTTGGAGTCGCGTGCAAATGGGTCAGTTGTTTCTGTTTAAGGAACTGCTCAAAGAGCTCCTTATCCAAACGGTAAGCACCAGGGATCAATACCAGCGTAGCACCCATGGTCAGCGCCAGGAAAATCTGCTCAATAGAGGCGTCAAATGTGTAATCACTAAACTGAAGTATCCGTTCGCTATCATCTATTTTGAAGAGATCTGTCTGGTTATGAATATAGTTGGATATGCCTGAATGTTCTACCATCACACCTTTAGGCTCCCCGGTAGATCCGGATGTAAAGATGACATATGCCAGATCCTGACCAGCGATTTGTACATCAGGATTAGAGACGCTTTCGTTAGGGAAAATATCATTTAGTTGCCCTATACTGATCCACTCTACAGTTTCAACTGACGGTTCTACTTCACATAAGCCAATGGTCATATTTGCCATACCAACAATTTTCCTGAGCCTTTCTTCAGGATCTTTGTGCCCTAGAGGCACATAGGCACCACCGGCTTTCATAACAGAAAGTATCGCAATGATCATTTGTGGTGACTTATCAAAATGTATAGGCACCAAAGTACCTTTCTCAACTCCCTTTCCTATCAGATGATTTGCCAGCCTGTTGGCATATTCGTTCAGTTCCTTATAAGTCAGTTTTGTTTCCAGATATTCCAGGGCAACCTTATCAGGGAAATTCAAGGCTGCTGCCTCGAAAAGTGCTACCAGATCAGGTTGCGGTTGAGCCTCGCCAGACTTCTCAGCAATAGGGTGTGCCTCAAGTAAATGGAGGTTATTCAATGAGGTATCTCCTTCCTCTACAATACTTAACAGCACCTGCTCAAGATGTAATTTGATTAGGTTTATAAACTCTTTAGGCAGGAGCTCCTCTTTATAAATAATCTCTACATTGATCTGTCTACTCACGGAGAAACGGATCAAAAGGGGATAATTGGACGACTGTTCCAACCCTTTAAAGTTACTCACTTCCAGTTTCCACTGCGTGGATGAAGTCAGCTCCGAAAGTGGAAAATTCTGGAATACCATAATGCTGTCAAACAGGTCGCCATGCACACCCGACCACTTCTGGATATCAGCCAAAGCATTATACTGAAACTTTCTTGACGCTATCTGATCATTCTGAATGCCCTTTAACCAGGTTTTAACATCACTACTTTTATCAAATACAGAAACAAGTGGCAGGGTGTTGATGTACATTCCTACTCTTCTTTCTACATTTTGCAGGTTTTCAGGTCTGCCGGACACTACCACACCAAATGAAATGGTTTCCTCTCCGGTATACTGGTGCAACAGATACGACCACACTCCCTGCATCAGAGTATTCACTGTAATTCGGTTACGCTTGGTAAACAACTCAACTTTTTGAGTTACATCCTCATCAAAAACGAGTATTTCTTCATTAAAATCAGAAACTGTTCTGGTACGTTCGGCTGAAACCGGGATGAACGGAAGCAAAGTGCTTCCGGTTACAGGTTTGAGGTGCTCTGACCAGTAAGCCTGTGCTTTTTCTTTGTCCTGGCTATCAATAAACCTGATGTAATCTTCGAACCTGTCAACCTCCCCGTCTTTAATGTCTTCACTGGCTGATAGCTTATCATAGACCTGAAGAAACTCTTCCATGAGTATGGGTCTTGACCAACCGTCTAACAGGATGTGGTGGGTACTCCACAACATTTTATAGCTATCATCTCCCAGTTTAAGCAGTGTTACCCGCATCAGTGGTGCCTTCTTAAAATCAAAAGGTTTAGATCGGTCCTCTCGCTCATACTTATCCAAAGCTGTATCAAGATCATGCCCGTTCAGATGACTCAGGTCTACAATCTCCAGTGGCATTTCTACGTGGCGATGCACGCATTGTACAGGAATTTTGAAAGCATCATAATGAAAACTGGAACGAAGAATAGTATGACTCTTTATTAAGTGATCCCATGCCTGCTTAAAAAGGTTGAGGTCAACTCGTTTAAGGTCACATTTAAGCTGGTTACGATATGCTCCAACCTGCTGATCGTACAAGTCATGAAACATCATACCCGCCTGCAAGGGACTCAACTTGTACATCGACTCTATATCCTTCTTCGATTCCTCACTTTTTAAGTTGAGGTGGTCGATCAATTCCTGCTTATTTTCCTTAATGAATTTAAGTACTTCAGTATTCTGTTTAATGGCTTTAGCCTGCTCCTCGCTTACTTTATTCTTTCTGGCCTTTAAAACGAGTTTATCCCCATTAGCTTCCAGGAAGAAATTGTTTTTATCAAGCAGGTCAATGCATTCTTTTATATTCATAGTGGTCTTTGCGCTCAATTAAAATTTTATAATATCATCAGATTCTTTTTCAGAGTCCTCGTCATTGAGGAAACTATCCAGCTCTTCATAGCTGATCACTCCGGATAATCCAAAATCGGACGGAGTGTACTGTCTTTGCCCCAGTTTTTCCTTTTCCAGGCAGTGTTCGAAGATCTCCTTCAGGCTATTTACAAACTCAGCACTGATACGCTGGGTCTGCTCTCTACCAGTTGCCTCACCAAACGACCACCTCAGCCATAGCTGATCCTGATCAAACCCACAGTCAATGATCACTTCTTCACCGGTTAATGGGAAGTTACTCTGCAAATAAGCGTTGGATATAACATGCTTTGACAGGTTACTAACACTGGTCATGCCATGGAACCTGAGTTTTATATTCCATGGATTCTTCTCAAACTGAGGTTCCTTAAGGATATACTTCAGTACTCCGTAACCTAGTCCATGATCTGAGATCTTACTTCTTGACTCTTTAACTTGTTTTATCAGTTCATCCACACACAGCTCTTTTTCAGCATGCAGCCTGAATGGATAGGTCTGATAAAAATGTCCTACAACTTTATCCGTTCGGCTATTATTTTCGACACCTACTACAATAGCATTGGCGTCTTCTCTCCGCCTAAGTGACAAGGTAAGAGCACCCAACAAGAAGTCGAGGTTACCGGTCTGATACACAGCATGGGCTGAAGATGCATCAAAGGCGGAAAGGTCAATCTGTTCGGTAAAGTGCTCATAAGAATCATTCAGCACAGGTATATCCTCCGCCGCGAATCCTTTCCACAGATCTGCCTCTCTCTTGTAACGGTCTGCCTGATATGATTCATTCAAAGCACCTAATCTGCTTTTATAGGTATCTATATGCTCACCAAGAGATTTCCCGTCCAGAACGGACATGAACTCATCTGCAATAATGTCCATAGAAGGCAGATCAACCAGTAGGTAGTTTGCATTAAGGATCACTGCATTGCGCTCTACATCTTCATTGGTTTGCACCAGTATAGCTCTAAAGGCTACATCTTCAGGAAGATGCTGAAGCTTTTGCTGTGCTATCTCTACCTGCAGTCCCTCATGAACTTCTTTACTGGATGAGAAATCAACAACCTCCAATGGTGTTTGTGCGTCATCAAAGCGTTGCGTCCATTGATCATCCGTTTTTGCAAAGGCTACTCTTAGTGCTGCATGTCGTTTGGCCACCTCGTTAAGTGCTTGTTGTAGTTTAGCTACACTCAGAGCTTTGTCTACTGACAGTGCCACTGAGAGGTAACCTGATGATGCTGACTCCAGGTATTGAAGCTGATTAGGGGTTGCCGAAAGGCTTTCCAATGTTTCAAAGCTGATCTCTTTAGCTCTTTTTTCACCCCTTTGTTTCAGCACAGGTACTATATCTGCGATAACCTGATACTCAAACAGGTCGCTAATTTCCATATCATACCCCAACAGATTTGCTCTGCTCACCATTTGAATGGAAATAATCGAATTACCTCCCAAATCAAAGTAGTTGTCGTACCTGCCCACCTGATCAACAGCCAGCAGCTCCATCCATATATTGGCAAGATCCTGCTCTTCCTTCCCTTGAGGTGCTTCATATTCTTGACCGCTCTGCGCCTGAATATTAATCGCCTGAAGTTGCTTTTTATCTATTTTACCATTTACAGTTACGGGTATTGACTCATGCTCTATGACTACATCGGGAATCATATAGTATGGGAGTTGGGCTTTTAAAGTATTCATCAACTCCTTTTGATTGTACTCTGCACCGGGAACAACATGTGCCACTAAAAACTTGAAGCCAGAGGCATTCTCTTTAGTCATAACCACACATTGTCTCACCATAGGGTTCAGTCTGATCTTGGTCTCAACTTCACCTAATTCAACCCTGTTACCTCTTATTTTTACCTGATCATCGTTCCTGCCTATAAACTCCATATTGCCATCAGACAGCCATCGGGCCAGGTCTCCTGTTTTATAAAGCCTTTGACCTTTGTGGAAAGGGCTCTGGATGAACCTTTCTCCGGTGAGTTGCTCCCGGTTGAGATACTCCTTAGCCAGGGCAACCCCTCCAATATAAAGCTCACCTACCACTCCAATTGGGCAAAGGTTCAAATGCTCATCCAGTACATACTGGGTTACATTGCTTATGGCTTTACCGATCGGTGAGTACTTGCGATCTTCAAAATCAGTTTTCTGAACTTCATAGCTGACCACAATTTGTGTCTCGGTCGGACCATAATAGTTGAGTAACCTGGCATTGGTCTTATCAAAGAATTGCCTGATGTCTTCATTAAGTATAAGCTGCTCACCAGCAGTAAATATCGCCTGAATACTCTCCGGGTAAATGTCTGTTCTTACCGCCTGCTCACAAAGGTTCTTCAAAACAATGTATGGAATAAACAAGTGGTTAACTCCATTCTCTTTGATCAATGCCAGCATTCCCTGCATATCTCTTCGACGGACTTCATCGATCAATACCAGCTTTCCTCCATAGCAAAGTGCAGAGAAAATCTCCTGGAAACTGGGGTCGAAGTTAAGGCTGGCAAACTGTAGTACGGTTTTCCCTTTTGTTGAGCATGCCTGTTCCTCATGCCATTGCATCAGGTTTATTAAGGCTGCCTCTTCCATTACTACACCTTTAGGAGTACCGGTAGACCCTGAGGTATAAATTACATAGACCATTTGGTCTTCAACTTCAGGCCTTACGATATTGCCCTCCTCAAGAAGAGCTATCTGATCCCAATCCTTATCCAGGTTTATAAGCTGAACCTCGTCTTCAATAGTGTCAAACTTACCTGTAGTGTCGTCCTTTGTCAACACTATGCCAGCGCCAGAATCACTGACCATGAAATGTAATCTTTCATTAGGGTACTCAGGGTCAAGCGGCAAATATGCTGCTCCTGCTTTTAGTATGGCAAGTATAGATGTAATCAGGTCTATTGACCTGCCCATACACACGGGTACAATGCTGTTAGGCTGAACACCGGCCTGTACCAGATGTCTGGCCAACTTATTCGCTATCTGATTAAGCTCTGCGTATGTCAGACTATCATTATAGAAAGTAATCGCTGTTTCGTCTGGCGACAGCGTGACTTGCTCTTCGAATATTCTGATGATAGAACGGCTCTCTGAATATGTTTTTGCTGTGTCGTTGAACCCTTCCAGCAGCTTATGCTCTTCTTCGCTGCTTAACAGTTTTAGTTTTTCGATACTTTCCTGGCTATTATCAACTACTGCCTGTAGCAAATTCACATAATGTTCTGCCAGCTTAACTATAGTCTCGTTTTTGAAAAGGTCTTTACAATATCCCCAGTTGATGATCATCTCATCATTACGTTCTGTTACGTTGATGTCGATATCAAACCTTGATAGTGCCGTATCAAAATCTCTGTTTTTCAGGTTTACATCACCGAGCTTGATATTATCAATCGGTGGTGTATTTTGCATAACGAAGAGTATCTGAAAAATAGGACTATGGCTCATATTTCTATCCACTCCTATAGCCTCAACCACTCTTTCAAAAGGCGCATCCTGATACTGATAAGCCTCAAGTGTCGTCTTTTTAACTTGCTGCAGATAGTCCTTGAAAGTCATATCTCCTTTCACTGTCGTGCGCAGTGCCAGGGTGTTAACAAAGAATCCAACCATAGTTTCCAGCTCTGTTTGAGTTCTGTTGGCAATAGGACTACCAATGCATATATCCTGCTGAGCAGTATACCTGTGAAGCAATACCTTAAACGCCGCCACCATGGTCATATAAAGCGTAGTCTCCTCATGTTTGGAGAGAGCATACAGCTTATCCGCAAGTGATTTATCCAAAGTATGTTGATACATACCTCCGTCTACACCCTGTATATTAGGTCGGGGGTAATCTGTTGGCATCTGCAATGCCGGCACTCCGGTCAGTTTATCTTTCCAATATTGTATTTGCTTATTGAGTTCCTTTCCTTCAAGATGCTTTCTTTGCCAAAGTGCATAATCAGCATACTGCAACGACAGGTGAGGTACGTGGGCGGGTCTTTTGTAAAACAACGAGTTGTACAATTCCACCAGTTCTTTAACCAAAACGGAAACTGACCAGCCGTCGAAAGCAATATGATGGAAAACCACAACAACAATGTGCTCTTCATCAGATTTCCTGATAACCTCTGCCCTCAGCATAAAGTCTTGGGCCAGGTCAAAAGGCGCTTTGATCAAGTTTGTGATATAGCCTTCGATATCCTTATTCTCAATCGCACTCCAATCCGTAACCGTCATTTTCCAGCCTTCCGCCGGAAGCACTTTTTGAAAGCCTTTACCATCGCTTTCTTCAACTACCGTTCTCAGTATTTCATGCCTATTCACTATTCCTGAAAACGCGGACTCCAGATAGCTTAGGTTCAGGTTACCTTTAACTTCAAATGCCCACGGCATATGATATTGCTCACTTCCTCTGAGTTTATCAATAAACCAGAGTCTCTCCTGCGCAAAGGACAAAGGAATATTTCCGTTTTTAGGCTGTACGTATATTTTGGGCAGGGTACTTTCAGCAGTGGATGTATCCATTCTCGAAGAAAGGTCTGCCACCCGTGGATACATAAAGAAGTCGTTAAGACTAAGGCCTGTGCCCAGCTTCTTCCTGATCACTGAAACGGCACGGGTAGCCAGAAGTGAATGTCCTCCTATTTCGAAGAAATTATCATGTATACCTACCTGATCAATTTCCAGAATGTCTTTATAGATCTCGATGAGCTTTTCCTCAACCTCATTTCTGGGCTTGGTAATATTGTTATTGGAAAGCGCCATCCCTTCCACTGCCGGAAGAGCCTTCTTATCTACTTTACTGGTTGACGTAAGCGGAATATGATCTATCTCTACAAAGAAGCTAGGCACCATATACTCCGGCAAATGAGCCAGCAAATACTCCTTGGCTTTTTCCTTCTGATAATTTTCATCTGTCAGCACATAAGCTACCAATCGGTTGTACCCTGCATGATCCTGGCTACCAATTACCACACATTGCTTAATGCCTGACGCCTTTTGCAGTACTTTTTCTATTTCAGAAGGTTCAACTCTATATCCTCTTATTTTGATTTGCTCATCAGACCTTCCTAAGAAATCAATATTACCATCGGGCATCCACCGGGCAAGGTCTCCGGTATGATATAGTCTGTTACCTTTCTCATCTGAAAATTCATCAGGCACAAACTTCTCTCTGGTCAGTTCGGGCATTTGATGATAGCCTCTGGCCAGCTGTACTCCACCAATGTACATATCACCAGCTACACCAATAGGTACCATATTCATATTCTTATCAAGTATCCTAACCAGGGTATTGGTCACTGGTCTTCCGATGGGTATAGATAAGGCTCGCTCTGTGTCAATTTCGCCATTGCATTTATACTGAGTTGCAGAAATGGCTGTTTCCGTGGGGCCGTATTTGTTGTAAAAAGTACAGTAGTCTCTCCACTTTTCGTACAACTTCGGAGCGCAAACCTCTCCACCGGCTACAACTCTTCTCAATCCATTGTACTTACCCGGCTTAAGGTTATTAAGGAAACCTGGCGTAGCCTGCAAGTGGGTAATGCTAAGGTCGTGCAGGTACTTTTCTACCAGATCATGGTCCCTTCGGGTATCATCGGGAATGAGCACGCACACTGCACCATTGATCAATGGCATAAATATTTGCTCTACCGAAGGGTCAAAGCAATAGCTATAAAACTGTAATACTCTGTCGTCCTCGGCAATTTTAAACTCATTAGACTGATGCAAAATAAAATTAGTCAGAGCTCCATGCTCCTGAAGTACCCCTTTGGGCTGCCCGGTAGACCCGGAAGTATAGATGATATACATCAGGTCTTTCAGTCTGGTTTCTACCGGTAGTTTTTCTCCCGGTTGTTGCCCTATGGTATCCCAGTCTTTATCCAAACTAACTATGGTAGAAAATACATCAGTATACCTTAACAAATGACGGCACCTTGAATTACTGATCGCTATTTTCGATTCCGTATCTCTCAGTATGTAGGTAATACGCTCCTGTGGGTATTCTGGATCAATTGGCGCATATGCTGCTCCGGTTTTCAATACTCCCAGGATTCCGATGATCATTTCAAATGAACGATCGAGACATAGGGGTACTATTTTCCCTTTAGATATACCACGCTCCATCAGATAGCTGGCGAGTTTATTGGATCGTTCATCCAGTTCCTTATAAGTAAGGGTGGTGTCACGCAAGGCCAATGCTACATTATCAGGAGTCTTTTCGGCTTGTTGATAAAACAAGTCTATCAATGTCTTTTCCTCCTGCGGAAGCGTTATCGTCTGGCTAAAGTCATTCATGATCAGAGCCTTCTCCTCTTCATCGAGCAGGTTTATGGTATCAATATGTGATTCAGGATGATCCACAATACTGGTAAGCACATTTACAAAGTGCTTAAACAGCCTTTCTACGGTGTCGTGCTTGAAAAGATCCAGGCAATAAACTATTTCAAGGTAGATCTCATCCTCAACTTCAGTAAGACTGAAGTTAAGGTCAAACCTGGAAGTTACCGTGTCATTGTTCTCATGGATCAGCTCTACGTTATCAAACTTCAACTCCTCTGTTTTCGGAGTATTTTGCATGAGGAACTGGATCTGGAATAAGGCGTTTCTGCTCATGTCCCGTTCAACCCCCAGAGCTTCCACAACTTTTTCAAAAGGTACCTCCTGATTTTCAAAACCAGCCAGCGTAACGCTTTTTATCTGTTGTACCAGTTCCTTGAATGTACCCTGTCCGTCAACCTGATTGCGTAATACAATAGTATTGATAAAAAAGCCTATCAGACCTTCTATTTCTTTTTGCTGTCTGCCCGCAGTAGCTGTACCTACAGCTATATCATCCTGACCCGTATAGCGATAAAGCAATACATTAAATGCGGCCAGCATAGTCATATAAAGGGTTACTCCTTCCTTCTGGCTCAGCTTCATCAGTTTGTCTTTCAATTCTTTGCTGATCGTACCGGATACCTGAGCTCCACGGAAGCTTTGCTGTGGTGGCCTTCTAAAATCAGTAGGCATATCCAGCGGAGTAAGCCCTTGCAATTGATCCGTCCAATAAGTAAGCTTTTGATTCAATACATCCCCGGCAAGGTATTTTCTCTGCCACACAGCGTAGTCTGAATACTGAAGTGAAAGAGGCTGTAGTGTAGGAGGTGACTTCCGCAGGAAGCTATTGTAAAGCTCTTTTAACTCATGAACAAGGGTAGCCATAGACCAACCGTCAAATGAGATATGGTGTAAAACAGGTACCAGCAAATGTTCTCCCTCTGAAAGGCTAATCAAATGTGCCCTAACCATAAAATCGCTGGAAAGGTTAAAGGGTTTCTTTATTTCCTGTTCAACAAAATCATCTATAGATCCAAACTGTTTTTCTATCTCCCCAATATCGTGGCGTTGAAGGTTCCAATCTTCAACCGGCAGGACTACCTGAGCCGGCGCTTCATTTTCAACTTTGATCACCGTCCTCATTACTTCATGTCTCCTGATCACTCCTCTCAATGACTTTTCAAGTACATCGGTATCGAGGTCTCCTTTGAGCCTGAACACCCAGTGCATATGATATTGTACTGTTCCATGAAGATTATCCATAAACCATAGTCTTTCCTGTGCGAAAGAAAGTGGCACCTCTCCCGTTCGAGGTCTGGGCTTAACGGCCGGCAAAGTCACATTGCTGGTTTGCCCTTGTATAAACTTACAGAGTGCATGCAACGTGGTATGTTCAAAGAAATCACTCAGGCTTAATTCTACCTGGAGTTCTTTTCTGATCATTGACACTATTCTGGTCGCTAACAGTGAGTGTCCTCCAATCTGAAAGAAATCATCGTGTAAGCCAATCCTGTTCAGTTCCAACAGGTCTTTCCATATCTCACTCACTCTGATCTCCAGCTCACTTTCCGGGTCTATATGATTTTTATTATCGAGGCTGCTGTCATTATTAACTTCCGATAAAAACTTCACATCCACCTTACCGTTGCTCGTGGTGGGGAGTTCATCCAAAGCTACCATCTCCGTTGGCACCATATACTCTGGTATCATCAAGGCCAGCTCATCTCTTACCTCAGCTTGTAGCTTCGCTTTTATTTCTCCATACAAAGGGATATTAGTCAGACCTGATCGCCCTGCATTCTGGTGGGACCAGTGGTTCTCCACACTTGAGGGCATGTCTTTAGAAAGCACTATATTCAGCTTGAATGGGTCTTCATTGACAAGGAAACGGGTGCTGTAGCCCGACTCAGTAGCTTTCTTTATAATTTCTAATGTTGCAGGACTGCTATCACTTACTTTTTCCAGTGACTTCAGTATGTCATTGACGGTTTCAATATCATTATGCAGAAGACTTTCCAGGAACTGCTGATCTGTTTTAAGCCTTGGGTTAGGTGCATCTTTTATGGTAATCAACGAATGACCTTCCTGTAATGCCTTTTCAATACTATCATCACCCCAAACTTTCCAATCTGGTTTCTCAAGGTTGGTATCCTGCCCAATATGCAGTATAACCGTGTATCTGTAAAGTGACAATTCATTGATGGCCTCTCCCTGCTTCTCTACAATTTCTACATGGCTGATTTGCGGATATTGGGTCTGCAAATCGTAAAAATATTGAGGATGAAGGCAAAGTTCTTCTTCAGCGAGTATTGCTTGTCTAAGCTCCCACTCAAACTCCTTTTTATCCAACGAGCCCATTACATTATTGAGGTAGAGCCTGCCTTTGAAGGATTTTAGCAACCTGTTATCTCTAACGTCTCCGATGATTATTCTCCCCTTATCGGAGATCATATTCACGCAATTGTCAATAACCTTGGAAAGGTATTCCTCTCCTGGAAAGTACTGAATAACAGAGTTGATCAATATGGTATCCAGTGGTTGCTCTGCCGGCAGCTTAACTTCATGCGCCTGACTTCTGAAAAACTCTGTGGCACCATAATCTTTTACTCCTGAGGCTACTCTGGATTTGATATTTTCTATGGCCGATGCAGAAAAATCAGTACCAATATATTTCTTCAGGTTCCCGGCCAGCTCATAAAACATCAATCCGCTACCACAACCGATCTCAAGAAGGTTTTCAGGTTTATGAGCTTTGATAACATCAATGATGTCATTGAGCCACTCCCTCATCTGGTCTTTAGGGATATCCTGTCCCGTGAAGCTATCGCCCCAACCTACAAGGTTAAACTCTACATCTTCCGGTTCATCAGAATCACCATATTGTGATTCGTACAGGTCTTGCCAGCTATCCACCTGTTCATAGATAATCTTAGATTCAAGTTCTTCAACGCACTTCTTCTCGGGCACAAAATAGGCCGTAAGTTTATTCATTTGCAGCGCATCTTTTTGAGCCACAACAGCATTTTGATGAACCTGACTTATCTGGTTCAGGTTGCTTTCAACCTCTTTCAGTTCTATTCTATGTCCCCTGATCTTCACCTGATCATCCACACGTCCTAAAAACTGAATATTCCCATCAGGCAACCATTTCACAAGATCGCCGGTTCTATACATTTTTGCCTCTGGCCTATTAGCATACTCATCGTCCATAAACCGATCAGCAGTCAACTGTGGATTGTTGAGGTAGCCTGCCGTGACACCTTCGCCGCCGATATAAAGTTCTCCCTCAATACCGATAGGAAGCAACTCTTCATCCTCATCCATAACATAGGCACTAACTCCTTCGAAGGGCCTGCCTATCGGAATATTGTTATCAGGGGTTTTCTCTGCTTGTAAGGTATTGAAGGTATACCATGTACAACCGATGGTAGCTTCAGTAGGTCCGTATTCATTGATGATATCAACTGAGATGTTCCGTTTGGTCAGGAATTCCAGGTGGCTGTAATTCAGTGCCTCACCTCCTACTACAAGTCTTCTTGTAATAGGGTTAACATCATCGATATATAAGTCTTCAAGCAAGTGCAGCTGCGCCGGAGTAACTTTCAAAAACTGATAGGGAGCATACTTTTTAACCAGATCCGCCTTAAAAAGATCTCCTAGCTTTTGTTTAGACATGATCAATGGGTTGCCACTAAGCAGCGGAAGGAATATCGCTGTCAGAGAAGCATCAAAAGAAAAGGACAGACACAGTAAAGTCCCTGAGTTTATCGCCTTTTCAGGCATGTATGTATCTGCAACATTACTGATATAATGCCACAAATTCTTATCCAGCACTTTTACTCCTTTGGGTACTCCCGAGGTTCCTGAGGTATAGATTACATAGGTTAGTGAGTCAGCAGACCTGCCTGCACTTAAATTTGTGCATTCGAAGCCTTCCATGCTTTCTTTATCCTCCGGGATTATGATCTTGAAGTCCTGTCTGATTGCCTTCAGCATTTCACGATGCTCCGCGCTGCTAATTATAACCTCTGAATCCAGGTCATTAAGCAAAAAGTTGAGGTACTTTTTCGGATGCCTGGGATCAACCGGAGAAAATGCGGCCCCTGTTTTTAAAACACCAAGTATACTTACAACGGTTTCTACAGATGGCCCCAGCACAATCGGGATAATATGGCCCTGCTTTACGCCATGAGAAACCAACCCGTGGGCAAGTTGATTAGCCCTTTGGTTAAGGTCATCATAGGTCACCTCCAGATGGTCGCATACCAATGCCAAGGATGTGGCATACTGCTCTGCCACGCTCTCAAACTGATTAATCATATTTTCCTGGTGTATATATTTTGTAGTCTCTTGCATTTTTAAATTTCATTATCTGTTAAAACCGGTTAGCATCTGGTGGGCTTCCTGTGCCCCCATCATCTTCATGGATTTTATAGGTTTGTCAATATCAGCTACTACTGATGTCAGCAGTGTCTTATAGTGGTCAAACATTCTTTTGATAGTATCTGGGTAGAACAGGTCTGAGCAATACTCCACTCTGAACTCTATTCCCTCAGGCTTATCCCTCAGGTCGTAAGTGATATCAAATTTGGATGTCACATTAGCTGCCACCTCGCTAGTAAGGGATAGGTCCGCAAGCTTCAGATCAGGTACGTCTGGAGTGTTTTGCAAAACAAACATGGTCTGGATCAAAGGATTACCGACACTTTTCCGCTTTCCAACTACTGTCTCTATAACTTTTTCAAAAGGGGCATCCTGATATTCATAGGCCTTCAAAGTGCTGTCCTTAACACGTTCCATGTAGTCTCTGAAAGTCAGCGTTTTCTCTAGTTGAGTCCGTATTACTATTGCATTTACAAAAAAGCCTATCAGTGGCTCTACCTCTTTTCTTGTTCTGTTGGCTATGGCCACGCCAATGGCCAGATCAGTTTCTCTGGTGTATTTGTACATCATGACTTTGAATACACTCAGCATAGTCATAAAGAGGGTTGCACCCTGCTCCAGAGATACTCTCTTCAATTGTTCACTTAATTCCTTATCCAAGTAGAAATATTGAGTATCTCCACGAGTACTTTGAACGGTAGGTCTTGGCATATCAGTTGGCAGGTATATAGGCTTTAGACCGTGTAATTGCTCTTTCCAATATCCCAGGAGGTCATCCAGATACTCCCCTTTAAAGTACTTGTTCTGCCAAATTGAATAGTCTGCATATTGTATCGACAGGTTTGGTAAATCAACAGGTTGCCCGCTATAGCCACTGTCATATATCTTCACCAGTTCATCTACAAAGATTCCTATAGACCAGCCATCGAAAGCGATATGATGAAAAACTACAACAAGTGTATGATCCTCAGCACCTCTTTTCATAATATCCGCTCGCACCATAAAATCATGGGCCAGGTCAAAAGGAACATTCACCTGCATATTGATGAACTCTTCATATTCCTCCCGGGTCTGCTCTCCGTTAATCTCGGAAGTACTGATCGTCCAGTCTTCGCTATTCAGAAAATGCTGTCCGACTTCATCCTCTTCTCTGAATACTGTTCTTAGTACACTGTGTCTTTCAATAATTTGCCTAAAGGCTGATTCAAGCAGGTCGATATTCAAAGGGCCTTTGATATTGAACACCCAAGGCATATTGTACTGTACACTTCCCTGAAGGTTATCAATAAAATGCAGCCTCTCCTGTGCGAAAGATAAGGGCACAAAATCTTTATCCGGCTCAACAGAAATAGCAGGCAAATCATTGTCCGAAAGCTCATCTTTAATATGGGCGCTAAGCTCTCCAATAGTTGGATAAAGGAACAAATCCCAAAGCCTGATCTTGATACCGATTGTTTTACTAATAGTTGAAACCACCCTGGTAGCCAGGAGCGAATGCCCTCCAAGCTCAAAGAAATTATCATTAATACCTATTTGGCTTTTAACCAGAAGCTCCTTCCATATGGTTACCAAGTCCTGCTGAAGTTTGTTTTCTGGAGCACAATATTGTGTTGGGCTTAGTTCATCTCCCGTTTTTATAGTACTCAGAAACTGTTTATCTGACTTGCCATGACGGGTAAGTGGTATTTCCTTAATGGTGATAATTTCTGCCGGAACCATATACTCAGGCAGTTGTCCCTGAAGCAGTTCTTTTACTTTTTTCTGAAGTTCCAGGTTTATATTCGCAAATAATGGCGAGCTCCATAAATCCTTCTTTTGGTTTGCTCCTGAAGACATAAAGCCATTATCTACATAACCCTCTATAGGATTCACAGATAGTAGAAGATCTATTTTTAAGGGGTCTTCATTTAAAAGTAACTTATAATGGCGACCTCTGGCATGAGCCATTCTTAGCAGGTCGGCAACAAGCTGCTCCTCTTCAGATAAGAATTGCTCCAGGTGTTGCTGAATATCTATTACCGTATGGATCTCGTCAGAATCAATAGCTTCTAAAAACAACCTTTCTTTGGTCAGCCTTGGGTTAGGCACATCTTTGATCGCTATTAGTGGTTGTTTCAAGGTCGATTCAAAATCGCCTTTCTGTCTCCATTCACTCCAGTTTTGCCAGGTCGGTTTTATCTCCTCTTTCTCCTGAAGGTGAATAATTACGGTATAGCGATAAAGGTTTAGTTCATTGACTTCATCTCCCCTTTTCCAGAATGCTTCAATAAATCGGATCTCTGGGAATCTGTCTTTCATACCTGCAAAATACCGTGGCGAAATACAAAGCTCTTCTTCATTCCAAACTGCCTGATTGAGGAGCCAGCAATACTCGCGTTTATCCATCCCGCCTTGATAGTTGCCCAGTGTTAGCCTTCCTTTAAATGGTTTCAAGAGTCTGTTATCACGGATATCTCCTATGATAAGTCTTCCCTGTCCATTGAGCTTTTCTATAGATTTCTCAATAACCTCAGTCAGGTAGCTTTCAGTCGGGAAGTATTGTATGATCGAATTCAGTATAACCGTATCAACGCTATCGACAGGCACCTCACCTACTTCATGAGCCGAGCATACATGAAACTCATTGCTACCATATTCTCTAAGTCCCTTATCGATCCTGTTCTGTATTTGTCTCACCGATGAACCTGAAAAGTCCGTACCGATGTACTTGTTAACTTTACCGGCCAATGCATAAAAGATCAGTCCTGTACCTGAGCCTATTTCCATTACATTTTGAGGCCGCTCATGGAAGATGACTTCTGAAATATCATCCAGCCACTCTCTCATCTGATGCGCAGGTATGGGCTCTCCTGTAAAGCTGTCATTCCATCCGATAATGTTGAACTCTTCATCTACAGCAGAGTCATTTTCTGTTTTTCCATATTCTGAGTCATACAGGTTCTTCCAACTTTCTACCTGACTTTGCTGAAGTTGGTTTTCCAGAAGTTGCACTTCCTTTTTCTCCGGTACAATGTACGAGAAGATTCTATGCGCTCCTCCGGTTCCTTCCACGGTCACCACACAACTATTCGATACTTCATCAAGCAGGTTTAATGTATTCTCTATCTCACCCAATTCAATACGATGGCCTCTGATCTTCACCTGGCTATCGTACCTACCTATATATTGCAGGTTGCCATCCGCTCGCCAGCGCACCAGGTCTCCTGTTTTGTATAATTGTGATGTTCTACCCTCAAATTCGTTGGCCATAAAGCGCTCCTTCGTCAACTCAGGCTTATTATGATAGCCCATGCTTACCCCACTGCCACCAACATATAGCTCGCCAATTACACCTACCGGAACAAGGTTAAGGTTGGGGTCCAATACATAAGCGGCTCTACCCGACAAAGGCCTGCCTATAGGGATGTTCTCCTGTTGATAGTCTGCCGGTATCTCGTAGGTTAGTGAAAACGTAGTGTTTTCAGTAGGGCCGTAACCGTTGACAATACTCAACTGAGGGTAGGTTGATTTCACTTTATAAATATGTTCTTCTGAAAGTCTCTCTCCCCCGGCCATGACCAGGTCCAGCCCTTCAAGAACATCAATCTGGGTATCAACAATGTAGTTAAACCAACTTGCGGTAAACCACATTTTATTTACACTAAAACGTTGTATTTCCTTCTTAAGCAGCTCAATCACCAGGAGGTTATTTTCTGATGCCATGATCAGATGGCCTCCATTAAGCAGCATGCCCCAATATTCAAACGTTGAAGCATCAAATGATGGTGCTCCTGTGGATAGTAGGACATCCTTGTCAGAAAGCCTCGCATATGACTGACCTCTTACGAGACTGACAATGTTGTGATTGCTAACCATTACCCCTTTAGGGCGGCCGGTTGTTCCTGATGTGTATATGATATTAGCCAGATGCTCAGCATCCATATTAACACCCGGATTTTTACTATCACAAACTGATATTTCATCCTTCTGTTCGCTTTGATCAATTATGGTAATATCACTGTTGTACCCTTTGAGCTTACTTTTAAAACTCTTGTCTGTAATGATGATTTTAGCCTGTATATCATCTAAAAGGAAGTGTACTCTGCCTGCCGGTAGCTTAACATCAATCGGCACATAAGCTGCTCCTGATTTAAGTATGGCAATAATACCAATGATCAGGTCTGTTGAACGCTCGAGGGCAATGGCAACAGGCATTTCTTGTGAAACACCCTGATCAATCAGGTATGCACTTAATTTGTTGGCCTTTTCATTAAGCTCCCGGTATGTAAGCGTTTGATCGCCAAAACTCAAGGCAGGGTTTTCAGCGTATTGCTCTACTTGCTCTTCAAACAGGCTTATGATACTGCTACCCATCTCAGCAGGGTAGTTTTCTCCCTTGCTAAACTGCTCTATCAATACCTTTTGCTCCTCTGCCGGTATGATATCAAGCATGCCAATAGACTGCTCTCTGTTTTCTATAACGGAGGTCAGCAGTTTTTCATAATGGCTTATGAATCGGTTGACTGTATCCTCCTTAAACAGGTCCTCACAGTATCGGAACTCCAGTTTCAATTCTCCGTTGATCTCCTTGAGATCAAAAACAAAATCAAAAACTGCAGTTCTGTTCTTTAAAGGAATTTCTTCAACCACGACACCTTGTAAGTCAATTTGAGCAAGATCAGGGGTGTTTTGCAGGGCAAACATGATATTGAAAAGCGGTGTATTATCACTGTTTCGGGAGCCGACAACTTCCTCCACCACTTTCTCAAAAGGAGTATCCTGATTAGCATACGCTTCAAGAGTTACATTTTCTATCTGTTTTAAAAATGTCTTGAAGGACTGGCTTGCGTCTATCTGGCTTCTCAATGCCAGTGTATTGACAAAAAAACCAATCATATGCTCAAGTTTGCTGTGTCTCCTGCCTGCAAGCGGGATACCTACACAAATATCATTGACCGTGGTATACTTATTAATCAATACTTTGAAGGCAGCAATCAGCACCATGAAAAGCGTTACTTGCTCCTCTTTGCAAATTGCCCTTAATCCCTGAATTGTAGCCTCAGAAAAAGTGTGTTTAACAATGGCTCCCTTGTGACTTTTGGTTTCACCTCTGGGATAGTCTGTCAGCAACATTACGGGCTCCACGTCAGCCAATTGTTCTTTCCAGTAGTTCAGTTGATCATCAATTTCTTTGGAAAGAAGCTCTCTCTGCCACCAGGCGTAATCTGCATACTGCACTTCCAGGTCTTCACTTTCCAGAGGTAGTCCTTTTGCCATGCTATTATAGATACGCATCAGTTCATCCAACATTACAGAGAGTGACCACCCATCAGATGCGATGTGGTGCATAACTACCACCAATATATATTTTGATGTTTCCTGTCTGATGAGTGTGGCTCTGAGCATATAATCGCCGGACAGATCAAAGGGCTCATCAATTAATGATCGTATACTCTCCTCTGTCGACTGATCCGCGGATTGTGTATTCATAGCAAGGCTCCACCCTGCCTCACCCATCACTTGCTGATAGCCAACACCTTCTACTTCAATAATTTTGGTCCGAAGTACTTCATGCCTCTTAAGAATACTTTTGAATGCAAACTCAAGTATTTCCGTATCAAGGGTCTCTCCCAACTGGAATACTGCCGGCATGTGGTATTGAATACTGCCGTGGAGCTTATGAATAAACCATAACCGCTCCTGCGCATATGACAATGGCATTTTGTCCTGACGCTCTACCGCCTGAATATCCGACAACACTGTTTTCTTCTCTCCGCCCTTGATCAATTGGGCTATTGAAGCAATGGTCGGCGACAGAAAAATATCTTTAACGCTAATTTCTACCTGTAATTCATTCCTCAAGGACGAAGCCATCCTGGTAACGAGTAATGAGTGTCCTCCTAACTCGAAAAAGTTGTCATAGACACTAATATTCTCCTTATTAAGAAGTCTCTCCCATATGT
The DNA here is from genome assembly GCF_016775155.1 of Fulvivirga marina. Classification (GTDB taxonomy): domain Bacteria; phylum Bacteroidota; class Bacteroidia; order Cytophagales; family Cyclobacteriaceae; genus Fulvivirga; species Fulvivirga marina. Next base: position 865,386 of record NZ_JAEUGD010000066.1, read on the forward strand.
TTAGGATTCCGGCTTCGGTCTCGTTACGAGGCGATATAACTGTTTTTGCTCCCTCTGTTTCCTTAATTGTGTTTAAAAGTACCGCTTTGTCTATTTTGCCATTAGTAGTTAAGGGCATTTCTTCCACAGCGTGAACAGCAGCCGGTAACATATAGGCTGGCAGCTTCCTTCCCAGATAACTTAGGGTACCATCCTTGCTGTAGCCATCAGTAACCACTACAAACCCATGAAGCGTCCGAGTGTCCGGGTCATCTTCCTTCAAAAGTACAACTGCCTGGGACACACCAGGTGCATCATTTAAAACGCCCTCAATTTCACCTATCTCAATACGATATCCTCTTATTTTGACCTGATTATCAGCACGACCAATATATTCAATGTCTCCACTATGTAGCCTTCTGCCCAGATCACCTGATTTGTATAGCCTACCGGCTCCAAAAGGGTTAGTTACAAATCGTTCAAGAGTTAAGGCTTCACGGTTTAGATATCCCCTGCCCACGCCGTAGCCTCCTACATAAATCTCTCCTACAACTCCATCCGGAGCAAAATTCATATTCTTATCCAGAATATAAACAGAGGTAGTAGGTATGGCTCGACCAATATTGCTGCTATGGGACAGTAGGTCTTCCTGCGTAAGTTTCTTGAAGGTTACATGAACAGTGGTTTCGGTGATACCATACATGTTTACCAATGAACAATCTGGGTACTGTTTACTCCAACCCTTCAACCTTTGCGGGTCTAATGCTTCCCCACCAAAAATCACATACCTTACATTCAGTCCCCCCGGATTTTGTAGTTCACTCTCCTGAAGAGAATAAAATGCAGATGGCGTTTGGTTGAGTACCGTTACTTGTTCCTCTCTCAACAATTTAAGAAACAGTACAGGGTCAAGTGTTTGTTCTTTGTTCACTATAACCAACTTCCCGCCTGTCAGTAAAGCACCAAATATCTCCCAAACGGAAAAGTCAAATGCAGTAGAATGAAACAGGGTCCAACTGTCTTTTTCATTAAAGTCAAACAAGGGTTTATCGACCTGTATCAGCCTTACAACATTAACATGTTCTATCAATACTCCCTTAGGCTTACCGGTTGAGCCTGAAGTATAAATAACATAAGCCAGGCTATCCGGACCACTAATATTCGCCAGAGGTTCATTCGTGTATTGTTGACCATTGAAACTATCGACTTCAATGACCTGATATTGATCCGGTTTAAATAAGTCTTTCGTACCCGAAGCAGCTAAAACCAAAGTGGCTTTGGTATCTTCAAGTATATAATCTATTCTATCTGAAGGATAGGCCGGGTTTATGGGCACATACCCACCCCCTGCTTTTAAAATGGCAAGAATGCTGATGATAAACTCAGCAGAGCTCTCCATACAAACGGGTACAAGTTGTTCTGGCTTTAATCCGCTTTCCAGCAAGTACCTTCCCAGCTGGCTGGATTTTTCATCCAAATCACTATATGTTAATTCCTTGCCCTGGTCGTTAATGGCAATGTATTTAGGGTAAGCCTGCACTTGCCTGTAGAACAGGTCAATAATGGTACAATCCTCAGGATAACCTGAAGGAGAATACCCTTGCTCCACCAGATTTGCTGTGGTGGCACCATCAATTATAGTTAACTGATCTAATGTTTTGCTATCGTCACTGAGTACTTCTTTCAGCAATGTAAGGAAGCTCTCCACTATACTTGCAGCAGTCTCTTGCTTGTACAGATCTTTGTTATAGATCAGCCGAAGCTCTATTTCTTCGTCGTTTTCGAAAACGTTAAATTCCAGATCAAAACGAGCTGTATGGTGAGTGCTCTCAACCTGCTGCAAAGCCATACCTCCAAGATCCATCTCGCCATTGGCAAGTTTACTCTGCATTACAAATATGATCTGAAAAAGAGGATTTCTGCTTACATCACGCTGACCTCCAAATGCCTCCACTATTTTCTCCAAAGGTAAATCCCGGTTCCCCAAAGCATTGGTCATCGTTTGGCGAACCTTCATTAACAGGGTACTGAAATTATCGGAACCGTCTAACTGAGTACGTATCGGTAGCGTATTGACAAAAAAGCCTATGAGTTTGTCAAGACCTTTCCGGTTTCTTATATCAACCGGGCTTCCAACACATACATCACCATTATCTGTATACCGGTATATCAAAGCTTTGAATACAGCCAGCATCATAGTTGATGCTGTCACCTGTTGATTACGACAGTAGGATACTACGGCATTGAATATATCATTTGAAAGTGTATGTTTTTCAACGGCACCATTGACATTTTGCATTGAAGATCGTGCAAAGTCAGTTGGAAACTCAAGCGGAGTGAGTCCGCGTAGGTTTTCTTTCCAAAACTGCAGCTGTCCCTCAAAGGCAGCCTCCTCAACACTACGGTTTTGCCATATGGCGAAATCAGCATACTGAGCTTCAGGTGCTGGCATAATACCCACATCAGCACTGGTATAATGCTGGTAAAAACTTTGAAGTTCCTGAACCAAAATAGAAGCAGAAAGCCCATCAAAAACCATATGGTGAACGATGACCATGAGCCTGAAGCTCATAGGTGCTCTCTCAATAAGTACTGCTCTTATCAGCCAGTCATCATACAAATTGATTGGCTTTGATAGCTGATCTTCAATAAAGGCCTCTAAGTCCTGCCCTTTGGCAACTATCTCATCTTCATTATAATGCTCAAGAGCCCATTCACTGATGGGCCTGAGCTCTTGTCTACAGGTTTCACCGTCTTCAACTATGGCTGTCCGCAATACCTCATGCCTGGCAATAATTTGTTCAAAAGACTTGTCTAATGCATCCTGGTCAAGTGTTCCGTGAATATCAAACAACCAATGCATGTAATAATGTCTGCTTCCCTGCAACTGGTCTATGAACCACAGACTTTTTTGAGCAAATGACAGTGGAACAGGGAGTCCCGGCTCCCTATCCACTTGAAACAATGCAATATCTTCTTTTTCTCTTTCTCTCAAGTAAGCTGTGACCTCGTCAAGATTGGACTTTATCCGATCTACAAGCTGACGATCAACCTTCACCTCTTTAGGCACTCTGAGCCTAAGCTTACCCTGATCAAAAAAGAATTTAAATCCGTTGTATTCTGCTTCGTTTACTAAGCTGGCAACTGGGGTATTTTTATTCATATGACGATGGATATCCTGCTTTTAATGCTAAAAATTTATTTCAACCCTGATTTAAAATACCATTTCACGTTCGTAGAGAAGTTCCTTTTCTCCATATAACCTCTCTGCTGTTTTACCCTGCTCCTGGCATATCTTCACCATTCTATCTGATTGAATAATAGGGTTAGATTCAGCAGTATAGCTGGTACTGGTTATAAACTCGATCCATGGCTCTTGTCCCATAGCGTATACATAAACTTCCGATGGGTTAAAGATGTCGACCACTGACATACCTCTCTGGCAATCTGAACCTGACAGACGTCTGGTATTATCCTGATCTCTTGGTAGTTTACTGGTAAGTAAAGGTCCGTATAACCAGGTAAGCGGCGCACCATCACACTCCATACCGAGGAACATCACATCAATATCTCCTACCTGCTTGTGAATGTGCTCATAAAGTTTGGCTTCCATTATACGGGAGTCCGCGAGGAACATTAGTTTAAACTCTCCAATTTGAACGAGGTAGCAAAGCTTACAGTTGATATTCATATCGCTATGCTCTCCGGTGAATGGCACACCTGTAACAGTGATCTCTTCGTAGTCTACAGTACCCATTTCATCAAGCTCAACAACGTCTTCGAAACCTATTTTCTTAAACATCAGCCCAAGCTCAGGATCTTCTAGCTTTCCTCCTCTTGTTTTAGGTACTATTACCTTACCAATTTTGTGTCTAAGGGGAAGCAACGTTTCAAATAGGATATGATCCTGGTGGTTATGCGTGATGATCACATAATCAATGAAATCAGGAAGGTCAGCATCAGAGAAGTGCTCTACGTCAGAGTGGTATCCGTAATAGCTGATCAAAGGATCTACCAAAATGCTGATCTCTTTTGTTTCAATCAGTATACAGGCGTGCCCGAAGTAACGCATTCTGATTTTATCACCATCATACTTCTGATAAGTAGGATGTGCATCTTCAGAGAAGAAGGTCTCAAATAGCGCCTCCTGCTCAGGCTTGATGTTCAATAATTTTTTGATCTCATCCAGGTCTCCTCCGTTTCTCTTCATTTTCGCCAGTTCGTCGATAGCCTTATTAGCAAAAGGTATCTCAAGGTGAAGTATGTTTTCATCATCAAGCCTTGGAGTACTTAAGCAAAACGGACGGTGGTCGTTGTTAGTGATCCATAAGGCTAGGCTTTGAGCTGAATCATCATAAAACTCACTGTTATATAATAGCGATTCGAAGAACCTGAAACCAGGGTTTCCATATCGGTCGTAATACAACTCCACATAACCTTTCAAAATATCCGGAACCCTCTCATACAGTGCTTCCAACCCATATCCTTTGGCTTCCTCATTCAACATTCTGTCCAGTTCTGCCACGGCATTTCTAAAAGCGATCATGTTGCTCCTTTTCTCCTCTGTCTCCTGCTTGAGTTTCTTTACATCCTCAATTCTACTTTCAGGGATGTCCATAAACGGACCTCCAAGTAATTTAGGATTACCTATTGCCTCGGCATGCAGCTCAGGCGCAGCCAAATAAGATTCTATAATTTCGAGATGTCTCCCTACGATATTCATTGCCGCTGTTGCCGGAGATATCAGATGACTCCACGCATACCACCTGTCAACAAGTGGTTCGAATACAACATTAGGCTTCAAATACACTTTTTTCTTATCCATAATAATTAGTTGATTGTTTTGTCGATACTCTTTCTCTTATTGTATTAATAATTGTGCTTACATGATCAAAAATGAAGAAATGATGCCCCTCCATTTTCATATATTCTACCGGGAAAACTGTTTCATCGCCCCATAACTTAACTTCCTGCTCATCGAAAGGCTCACGGGTTCCATTCATCACTGTAATAGGAATGTTCAAGGGTTGTCTTTTTTTATAAGCATAGCTTTCCACTGCCTTAAAATCTGCTCTAATGATCGGCTCATAAAAATCAAAGAACTCATCATTATTCAGTATCTCCTCAGGCATACCGTTAAGGTCTTTGAGAATTTTTAAAAGCTCGTCTTTGGGCAGGTTATGCCAGTTTCGCACTGTCCTGCTGAAAGCTGCCGGGCCTGTTGCGCCACTAACAAAGAGGTGAGCTGGCTGTGGTAATCCTGCATTCATCAGGAAATGTACCAGTTCAAACCCCACTGTAGCTCCCATACTGTGCCCATAAACTACATAGTCTTCATTACCTATTAGAGCCTTTGCCTGAGGTAGAAGGTTATGCGCAATTGCAACCGTCTCTGAAAGGAGTGGCTCTCTCATCCTACCTCCACGGCCAGGATAATCGAGCGTCACAACGTCTATACCCTCGCAGTTATAGTCCTCAAACTCCTTAAATGAATATTTACTGCCGCCCGCAAACGGAAGGCAAATAACCTTTGTCATTTTAAGTACCGTTAATTTTTAATTCCTAAATAATAATTCCTTAGAGCTAGCAGTCATAGCTCAACTCCTGATTCCTGATATCTTCGGCTACACCACCATTCTTAAACTTGATGATCCTGTCAGCTTTGGCGTAATGCTCATCATCATGTGTAATTGCCAAAAGCATCCTTCCGCTCGATTTGATATCAAAGATCCATTGACTGTAAAATTCATTCTTATTAAAAGGATCTTGTTCAGCAGCCCACTCATCAAGTATCACCATTGATTTTTCTTCAAGCAGGCTCAGGATCAGGGCTGTTCTTTTTTGCTGACCTTTCGACAGGTTAACATCTATCTTGTTACTGTCAACTTTAAAAACCTTCTCCAGATTCTTTTTCTTCACTAACCTGTGGAGTTCTGTATTAGCTTCGCTTAGATCATGCTCATCATAGTTATGCCTAAACAGGTGATGATCTGAGAAAATAACGGACATATTGTTACAAAACTGGGCATACTGCTGCCAGTCAATTTCATTGTCATCGATAAATATCCTGCCACTATCAGGTCTATACAGACCCGTTAGAATATTAATGAAGGTAGTTTTGCCACTCCCGTTCCCTCCTGTAATAAAGGTTATCTCATTTCTATTCAGTGTTAACTCCGGTATTCGCAGTGTAAATGCACCTTGTTCGTTACCCCCATATTGATATGAGATATTCTCAAATCGTATGGTTTGAAAACTGTCATGAACTGTTTTTTCTAATATCGGTTTAGCATCAACAATAAGCAGTTTTTCGATTCTGTTAATCCTGTTGATGGCAATTTTAAAACGATTATAGCTGGGAATAAATGTCATTACTTTGCCCAAAGGAGCAATTAAGAAGATAATGGTAGTAACCAGGGTAGTAACCTGTATTATGGTAATACCCAATAACCAAGGTAATATAAATATCACTACACCCAAAAGTAAGAACCAGCTGTAGGTACCAAAAAGCTCATTAATAGCATATTTTTGATACAGTCTGGTCTTTATTTGCTTCGTATCATTTCTGTTCCTGAGCAGATGCTTATTGTAAATGGCATTATTTCTTATGCCTGAGATCTTAATTTGCCTGAATGCCATCAAAAACTCCCTGAGGTGTCCATAATATTCATCCTGAAGATCTCTAACCTCCTCCATGTTTTGAGCATTCTTACTATCGTTTACGATATATATCACCAGGAAAAGAATCATTAAAACGAATAAAAACACTCCGCTCATCGGAGAAGTGAAGAAGATATAGACCAACGCACACACTATGGTGATCACAGCCGTAAATACATTGATTATAGCCCCTGGTATATTACTCACAATTTGCGTATCAGCAAAGGCAGAGTATAACTTCTCATAGCCCAGCTTCTCAAAAGATGCATAGGTGGCCTTTCTTACTTTTTGAATAATAGAAAGTTCCATTTCACACATTATTTCATTGGTGATGCTTACCAATGACCTCTGGAAGTATGCCGAAGTCGCAAAAGAAACGACTAAAAGCCCAATGAAAGAGGCAATGTAGTTGACATTAAAATGTTCACCAGTATATTGTTGCCTGATTATATCATTGATCAAAATCAGCAAGCCAATATTGGCAACACTGCTGATGATACTAACTACATAGACAATGGCATAAAAATACCGTGACCTTGATTTAAATAAATCCAGTAATTTCATTTACGTTTCTCGTATTTTTCAGCTAATCGAGATCTATATACTCAAAATGCTGATCTTCATATTGTGTTATAAACTGAGCTAACCCTTTTATGGTTGGATGTGAATAGAATTGATTCAGGCTAACATCTAGTTCCAAAACCTCATTAATTTTATTCAATACCATAGTAGCTACTAATGAATTGCCCCCTATATGAAAGAAGTTGTCAGTGGTACTGATATCTTTCATATGAATGAACTCTTCCCATATATCCTTTATCAATTGTTCATTTTTAGTAGATGGCTGATGCCTTGTTCCAGACTCTGCAACGGTATTCTTCAGATAATGCTTCCTAAGCTTTCTCCTATCGGTTTTCCCTTGTATGGTTAAGGGGATATCATATACCTCAATATAGTATGAAGGTATCATATGCTCCGGAAGATGGAGCTCCAGAAACTCCCTCAACACCTCAATATCCAAGCTTCTCTTGTTTATCAAAGTATAATAGCAAACCAAGGCCTTCTTTTCAGCCTCATGGGTATGGTCTATCACTACTTCTTCAACAGAGTCGTATGATTTGATAGCATCGGTGATCTCGTTAACATCGACTCTCATACCTCGAATCTTCAGTTGGTCATCTGACCGGCCAGTATACTCGATTTCCCCTACACTGTTTAGCTTTCCGATATCACCTGTTTTGTATAGCTCAGTTCCTGGCTGAAAGGGATTTTCAACAAAACTTGCCCTGGTCGCATCAGGATTATTGATATATCCTTTTGCCAAACCAACACCTCCAATATAAATGTCCCCCTCTATACCAATGGGCTGCCAGTTCATGTACTTATCTAAAATGTAAACACTGGTATTGGCCACTGGTCTCCCTATCGGAATCGTAGATCCGGCCGGTACTACTTTATGGTATGTACAGCAAACGGTAGCCTCGGTAGGTCCATAAGTATTGTAAACATCAACCCCGTTTTGGAGATATCCTTTAAAGTGATCAGGCTGCAGTACGTCTCCTCCACTGATAACTGTCCTTAAGCTAGAAAAATCAGGTTTATCTCCCAGCATTTTCAATACCAGCGGTGTAGTACTTAAAATGGTCACCTTTTCTTCTTCAATAGTCTTTTGCATGAGCTGAACATCTCTTCTTTCTTCAAGAATATGCACTCTGCCACCTGTAATAAGTATAGGGAATATTTCCTCTACCGAGGTATCAAAACTTACCGAAGCCTGCTGCAAAACCACATCATCCGGCATTAAAGAAAAGAAACTTTTGAAGTACTGGATATAATTTCCCACGGCCTTATGTGAAACAGCCACTCCCTTCGGATTTCCGGTGGAACCAGAGGTATGCAAAATATAGCAGGTATCTTCCGGGTCGTATTGCACTTGAGGCAATTCAGGAGCTTCCGTTTGCCCGGCAACTATGTCCTCCAGGTTTACACTACGAACCGTCTCCACCTGCACCCTGGTTGCCTTACTGACTATCAACAAGTCGCATCCAATATTTTTGAAAAACCTTTCAGATCGCTGAGCGGGGTTACCCGGTTCAACAGGAGTATATGTCACCTTTGACATCATACAACCTATCATTCCAATAACCATCATCTCATTTCTAGGCAGCACCAACCCTACTACACTCTCCTTTTTCACAGACTCAGACAAATAAGATGCTAGCTTTAAAGCCTGATTATTGACCTCCGCATAGGTGAAAGCATGGTTAGCTGTACTTACCACGAGCCTATTAGGGTAGGTTTCAACTGTTTTCTGCCATAGAGGAATAAAGTGATCATCATTCCATTCAATAACCGGTCCCTTACAAAACCTATCTATGGTTAGATATTCCTCATGGTCGATTAATTGAACCTCTTTGCATGGACGAGCATTCTCAGTCAACAGCTCATCTATTAAAACAGAAATACCTGATGATGCAGACCGAATGTCATCTTCTGCGAGGTATTCACTGTTATAAACAAATTTGATATCCAGACCGTCATCATTATAATCTCTGATATAAACAGACAGAGGATCATTTTCAGCCTTATTACCCAAGGCGAAGGCCTTACTTTCCACATCTCCTAACTTCTGACTAAACTCAAAATGTTCATAAGACACTCTTAAATGATACAGGGGAGCATGGCTCCCTACGCCCAAGTCCATCACCAGATTACCAAACTGATACTGTTGATGCTTCAATGCTCTGAGTACTTTCTTTTTAACCCATGAAATGGTATCGAGCATACTTTGGCTAAGATCTGGCGTCAATGGTAAACAAATTAAATTCATAAAGGCACCAGCAGTATTTTTATACTGTCTGTTAGATCTGTTTGATATAGGAAGTGCAAAAGTGATAGCCTCTTTCCCACGAGTACGACAAAAATACACCAGAAATAAGCCTATGACTATATGAAATAATGAAACCTTATGAGATATGGAGAATTGGATCAATTGATTTTTTACCTCTTCACTCACAGGCATAGTGAATACCTTTGAAGGCAAACCTGTTTTATTATTGTGCAGAGATTTCTCAAAAAGTCCTTCAGGAATAGTCCTAAATTCATTTTCCCAAAATTCCTGATCTTGTTTAAACTTATCAGATGCGTGGTAATTTTCCTCCTTAAGTGCGTAATCACTATACCTGAAACGAAAATGATCTGGCTGATCATCACTATTGTAAAATGAAGCCACTTCATTCAACAATAACATAAATGTCCACCCGTCAGCAATGAGGTGGTGCATTTTTGAGTACCAGATGAACCTATTGGCAGATAGCCTGAAGAACAAAAACTTAAATAAATAAGAGCCTTCGACATCAAAAGGTGTAGCAAAGTCCTGCTTCATAACGGATAATGCCGACTCTTCAGGGCTAAGGTCATTTGAAAAATCTATAACATTAAGGGCAAAATCTTCTGAAGCATCTCCCAGCTCATAACACACTCCACCATTTATCTTTTTAAAAATAGCCGAGTAAACTTCTTGGGATATTAATATTTTTTTAATTGCAGCTTTAAAGCGCTCTAAATCCAAATTTCCCCGTAAAGTAACATAGCCACCAATATTGTATTTATGAGGACTGGAAATACTTTGGTCCAGCCAAATCAATCGTTGGGTAAGGGTAGGTTTACGGTTTTTTATCATTTATAGGAAAAAATAGAAGAATTGCGCATATTATCGTAACTTGTATGGCTCTTCACAAAAAGTTCTAAACTGATTATAATATTAACAGCTAATTAATTTCACTCGAATATCGATCTTTTTATTCTAATTCCAAAAAACAATTTATTTAACTCAATTAAATTGCTAAGAAGAAAAATCACCTTAAAAATATTAGAAAAATTATATTTTAATTCATGCCGTTTATTTGCTGAAATGCATAAAAGGTTAAGGCATCAGCGTCAGCAACTTTACTTATGCTTCATTCATGTTTTACCCATGATCCTGTATTTCCAAGGAAGATGTTTAAGAAAATATATTGTATAACGTAGCGTCGATTAAAAAAGTGTATCGAAGGGTCATTTTGACCCTAACAATTTGTTTATTAGGCAGATATAAATCATTAAAGATATCCCCTCACAAGAGGATCAATATTTATTTTAATTTATACACATATTAAATATAATTTAAAAATAAATTCAAAATAAAATAAAATATTTAATATAAATAAAACTAATTTAAGTAAATAAAATAACCAAGATTCTTTCTCTTTGACCTGATACTCTGATTCGGATATTTGATTGCGAGTGTCTTTCTTTCCTCTTCAATAAATTGCATCTGCTTTGGGGTATCAGGACCCCAGCAGTTTGTAAGAGCATTTAAGCGATGGACAGGTTGCAATGTTCGCGCTGCCATATTGGAATTAAATGCGACATCGTCCAATGAAGTAGTGTTCAGGTAAGAATTAGCTAGCAGTGATTAATACTTTGCATTTCCAGGAGCCTGTATAATCGCCTGCTATAAGCAGTGCATCAATCCGCTTTAAGGGCATAAGCCTGTAGTGCATGGTACACACTTTCAAATGTTATTTAAAGGACTAGCCTAAAGATATATCATCAAGCTCTAAAACCCTTTTATACTCTAATCATGACCTGTTACCAAAGAAACTTCAGCTTGGACAGGCTGAACTTTCCGGAGAATCAACCCATCCCGTTCATGAATAACAAAAGCCAACAGGTATTCCTCCATTTGTCTGTAGGTACTGGAAAAATCCTCGACATGTTGTGCTCCTCACCTACTAACGATATAGTGAACTGATCAGCCATATGGCTCATTTCAATAGAGAAAACATCGGTGATCAGGAATCAATTCTCCTGCCTGAGACAATGCTTCGGCAACAGTACCACTTGTAAGTATCCCTCCCCCACACCCAAAGCTGACAGCTGCATGGCTTCTCCAAAATGAAGCCCGAACAATTCATCATTTAAAAATTTTACTGCATTACTGCATAGATTATCCATCTACATAGCAAAGATCCTATGAACTATTTTTTAAACTCCATGGTGTTCCAAATATATAAATTAATTCGTTTCCTGAGAACACATTGTCATGTGTTAAGCAATCGAACGCCAAGCAAAACGTTGAGATTTAATAAAAAAATTAAACAAAATCGTTAGAATCAAATTATCTCAAGCCTTAAAAACTAATGTCCCTATCCTCCTGCATTACTGGTCTGGAGCCTGTATTGTTTGCCGAAACAGCCGCTACCCTGTTTAAAGTTCAACTTACTACAGCATTTATAGGTATCGGAATTTTGCTTCATTTGTTTATTTATAATACTATACAGAAACCAATAAAGGTTAACAAAATCAGACTGATCATCGTCCTGGATACCTTTGAGTAGTTGGGAGCGCTTTAGCTACTTTCATACTTACCATGTGGTTTCGTTTCTAGGCACCGCAGTGATCATTGGGGTTGCACTTTGTATTGCCACCATGGCAATACTACAGAACAAAGGACTGGCCTACCTTCACAATTCTGAGGAATTTGCCTGGCCTCAACTTTCAATATAATCTATAGCTTTATGCCAAGCGACAAAATTCTAACAATAATTCAAAAGCTATTCCAATGTATGAAGCCCAAAATTTAAATGAGCTTCTGACTCTACTGAAAGTATATGACTACTATAAATACGTCTGCAAACCGAAAAACTCAATCATTTCTTTGGCCATGAAAACTTCAAGTCCTTCCGGGTTACCTAACCTATTATAATGAGAGTATAACAGCTGCTTCAGATTTCAACTGAACTTCCTGATCATCAATATATATAGTTCGTTTCCTCATCAGGTCAGGCAGAAAGTCATCTATATCTGGAAGCATATCAATTCTAATTTCTTTTCCCGATTGTGTCGTGATAGTAAGCATCAAGCTACTTGGTTGAGCAGGAACCTAGAAATGAAGTAACTTGATCTGGCGATATGCTGCGCAAGAGTCCACTCCATAACAATACAATGTTCAAACATAACAAAATGCATATCACTATCGTGGAGTAAAGTCTTCCTGTAGATTCATACTGTTTGTTTATTATTGTAGCATAGTCAAAACCCGGAGAGAAAGAGTTACATCCAACTAACCTAAATTCTATTTTGAATGGCACAAAGAAGCACACTGATCAATATAAATACGCAAGGCCTTTACGTAGAAAGGAATAAAGACTACCCAAGTAGACCGACACTGGTATTCTTACACGACTCTCTGGGTTGCGCACAGCTCTGGCGGGATTTCCCAAAAATACTAGCGGAGGCAACTCAATGCAACATACTGGTATACGACCGTCTGGGCTATGGCAAATCTGACCCTATGCCTACACCCGAAAGGCCGGTTAACTACATGGAATTAGAGGCTGACATTTTAAATGGTTTGCTGATACAATTGGAAATTGATAATGCCATCTTATTTGGACATAGTGATGGCGGCACCATCGCGCTACATGCAGCCAGTAAGTATCCTAAAAGGATCAAAGCTGTAATCTGCGAGGCTGCACACATCTTTGTTGAAGATGTCACACTCCAGGGGATATATGACGCTATGGAGACATACAAGACCACTAACCTTCCTGAACGTCTGGAAAAATATCATGGCAACAAGGTGGATACACTGTTTAAAGCCTGGACTGAAACATGGACAAGAAGTGATTACAGAGACTGGAATATTGAGCATTGTCTACCCAAAATTGGTTGCCCTCTTTTATTTATTCAGGGTGAAGCAGATGAATATGGTTCTTTGCAACAAGTAGAAAAAACGATCAATCAAGTAAGTGGAATATCCGAAAAATTCATCATTCCTGATGTTGGCCATACACCTCATAAAGAGTGTCCCATAGTTGTACTGAGCCGGTCTGTCGAATTTATCGAGCAGCTTAACAAACTTTAAGAGAAAAGCATCCTGATTCTACCAGAACTCAAAGAGAAAGCCTACACTTATGGCTTCACCACCAAGGTTAATTACTTCTTTCATTATGGCAAAGTAATACTAGTAATACTTAACGTTGAAGCTGGGATAATGGTCAAAATTGGGAAATTTAAGTATCTAGCCAAGAGTTATACAGAAGTGAATCTCTACACGGTATATTGTGCAATGCAAATGGAAACTTGGAAAGTAATGACAGCTCTGCTTTAGTCAATTTATTTGCCATACTTCCTCCTACAAATTTTCCGCTTTTGTAAAGGTCTCGGTGTAAATAAAGAAAAGGCGCGGTTAATGGTACCTTTTCTTTATTTTTACAGCTAGAGATCAAATCGGTAACCTGGCAGGTTTCTGATAAATTTAATAAGACAAACCTGGTGTTTTATGCAGATACTCATCTGTTTTTAGTTGCTTGAGCATAAAGTCAGCCACATCAGCTCTTGAAATTTTGAGTTTTGTGTTTTTCTCATCTACTGAAAAACCATGTTTGTAAATTCCAGTTAACGGACCATCCGTAAATGCACCCGGCCTTATGACCGTCCAACCTAGCCGGCTCCCAAAAATATAACCTTCCTGGATTTCATGATCTTTAAATGCCTCTTTGAGAAACCACCCAAACATGATGTACTTCCAAAAAAAGTTAAGGTTTGTCCAACTATCACCAGCACCCAGCGTAGTTTGACATATTAGCCGGTTTACTCCTTCGGCATGCATAGCTTTAATGATATTCCGAGTACCTTCAGCCCTTACTCCACCGTTTCTTCCTGCTCCCAAAGCACAAAAAACAGCGTCATGCCCTTTTACCGCTTCCTGCACATCATTGAGATGTAATACATCCCCTTCTATAAGAGTCAGGCTGGAGTGTGGAAGGTCGTTTATCTTTTGAGGGTTTCTGACAAAGGCAGTTACTTCGTACCCCAAGCTTAAGGCTTGGATAACTAACTGATTACCAATGCTACCGGTTGCTCCAAAAATTACTACTTTCATAATTTTACCTTTTTCTACAAAGGTGATGGAGAGTGAGTACCAAAAATAGAACAAAAACGACAGCGCTAACTACCTGACAGGTTGCGCCAGGTTATCTACTAACTCCTTCGACCTGCGTATGAAATTGTTAGGTGTGAAACCAGAAAATTCCTTAAATGTTCGAATAAAGTGGGATTGATCTGAAAATTCAAACTCAAAAGCAACATCTGAGAGCTTGTGATGATTCTGCGATTTCAAATACCTGAGCGACGACTGGAACTGACATAACCTGGAAAAAAGTTTCGGTGTAATTCCAATATTCTCCCGAAATTTTCTTTCTATAGTTCTCTCTGACAGATTCATGTTTTTACTCAGTTCTCGTAGAGACAGCCGCCCATGAGATGCTAATATTTCAGAAATCGCAAAAGAGACATTTACATCAATATTGCTTTCATGATCAGCGCGCAACTTCTGCAAAGCGGATAACATCAAGTTGAGTCTGTCCTCAATTGACTCGGCATTCAAAAGCTTTTCAACCAGGCTCCTGCTTTTTACATGGGTCATGGTATCTATATCCATGCATGTATCAGTAAGCTGTTCAGCCTTCAAACCAAAAACTGTCTTCAGCGCATCTGGATAAAAGAAAATACCCATGGCTTTAAAACTCCCTTCTAACTGAAGAGTTCCAAATTTGGTAGATGGGCCAAAAACAAATGCAGCAGGCAGCTGCTTACCTTCCCGAAAAAAGTTACCAAAATCGGCATGCTGAAAAATAAGCCCGGGACTGCTATCTGCTATCAACTGAAAAGACTGAAAATGATCTCTTCTATGTTCATCATCTTCCAACTTCCATATTGACTGTATGAATGTTTCAAGGGCAGGTGGTATGGGGATTTGCTCGTATTTCAATGCTATCAGGGCTTACCTAAGCAAACGTGGCTAAACAAAAATAGTTCTAAAACTCCTACAAACATTATTTCAAGCGCCTTTACGCTCATGGTCGAGTAGCCACCTTTTCCTTTCCAATCCTCCTCCATACCCCGTAAGGCTTCCATCTTTACCAATCACTCTATGACATGGTACAATAATAGAAATCCTGTTATGTCCATTGGCCGAGGCTATAGCTCGTGCTGCCTTGGGTTTGTACAACCTTTCTGCCTGTTGCTGATATGTTGAGGTAGTGCCATACGGAATCTTTAGCAAAGCATTCCAGACTTGCTGCTGGAAGTCTGTGCCTGGTGTATGCAAGCTCACGTTAAACTCTTTTCTTGTTCCTTGGAAATATTCATGAAGCTCTGTTTTGAGCTGCTTTAAATAGACATTTTCTCCCGCCAATATATTGGCGTCAAGTCTCTTTTGGAGGTCTCTAAATTCAGTTTCGAGCATTCTTCTGTCAGTAAACTCCAGTAAGCAAATGCCTCTATCCGTGGCACAGGCATACATTGGACCTAGTGGAGTAGTCAGCCGGGTCATTAGTATTACATCTCTATCCTTGCTTTCATCAGGTGACCTTCCTACCAGACTTTTAAAGGTGTAACCAAACCCACTCAATGATTCATAACCGGAATCAAAGGCAGAACTGGTAACGCTTTTACCATTTTTAAGCTCCTGAAAAGCTGTATTGATCCTTACCATTCTTTGATATGCCTGAAAAGTCATATTATGATGCTTTTTAAACCACCTTCTGATATTATCAGGGCTTAAACCTCTCTGTCTAAGGTCAAAATCTGAAATTTTCACTTTAGGCTGCTCTTCCAACCACTCCAGAGCTGCTAATACTTCGGTTGGAGGTTGCCCAAAATTTTCTGTAGGTTTACATATCTTGCATGGTCTGTAACCATTCCGAAGCAAGTCCTTTGAGTCAGTATAAAACTCTACATTTTCAAGTTTGGGTTTTCTGGCCCTGCAGGTCGCTATGCAAAACACCCCAGTAGTTTTAACTCCTACATAAAACACGCCCACAAACTGTTGATCCCTGGAGATCAGTGCATCGTAATATTTTTGTATTTCTTTATCGGAAGTTACCAGCATACTTTAAAATAGGTAATCTGCCTAAGGTCTCTTTCAAAGCATTGTCAGTACCCAAGAGAAATGCATCCGTTCTAATATTTACAAACAGTTCGCTTGTTGTCTTATCCTTATACTTGGAAATCGCTGATATAATTTCGCTAAATGTATGCAGTTCAAGCAACTGCCTATCACAATTAGTATCAATAACTGAATCTTCAATGTTAATGCCGGCAATACCTAAACGGTGTAGCGCCTCAACATTCTCAATAACTTTAGCTGCTTTATGGCTATACCCGTTTTCAAGGTCAACAGAGACAGGTAAAGATGTGGTGCAAACTATACGACTGACAAAATATTTCAACTCGGTAAATGGAATTTACTCTCCATTACTATACCCCAACATATCCGCTATAGCTGCGCTTGAGGTTATGCAAAAAAAGAGCAATAGATTTCTACTGACAACCGAAAAATTGACAAGTATTTTTTAGTGCGGTAGGGGCTACTCAGCCTTTACTTTCACGACAAGCTTTACTTCCTTTCCTTTTTCACCATATGCATGGTTTGTTTTCGACATCCAATTCCCCTCAAAGGCACTTCTTCCCATAAAATGATCAGAACCGAATAAAGTATTATACCTGTCTCCTATCCGGTGAAATGGCCCGCTTCTTTGTCTTAAAAGTATCATAATTACGCAGCGTTAAGTTTGGTATTTCTTTATGTATATTAGAACATAAAGTTGCTCCGCATAGTTGCATGATAGAACGAGCGATACCATCATAGCCTCATTTATATACATGCACCTGTCCTAATATAATAGATCAGGACACCTCTATAGTTTTAGTCTTTTTACCGTTGATGGCCTGAGGTATCTCTAATCTGAGAATGCCATTAATAAGCCTTGCTGATATTTTGCTTTGATCTATGTTAGGTTTTATATCTACCACCCGGCTAAATATTTGTGTTGGCACTTCCTTCTTAACATAGTTTGCCTTATCACTATCACCCTTTTTTTTGGCTGATATATAAAGTGCATCATTTTTTACTTCCAGGTTGATCTCATCTTTATTGAAACCTGGAATGGCTATTTCAAAAATAGTTACATCTCCCTGCTCCTTGACATTGGCTGGTGGTTTCACCATCCAACTGTCCTCAAAAGCACTTCTTCCCAAGAAATGATCAGAATCAAATAAAGTGGCATACCTGTCACCAATTCTATGGAAAGGGCCGGTTCTCTGCCTTAATAGTCCCATGGTAATTCAAATTTTGATTTACTTAAAATTACCTTTTCCAAAGGTTGAAATGAGAGACCTGCATCATGGTTGAGGATGATTTTGGTCATGTCCCTAAACTCCACATGCTCTTAATCGCTAACTTGGAAGATGTTGAAATAATTCAAATTTTCATCTTTACAGAAATGAGATCAATGTTGACAATTCTTGTCGTAAAATTCCAAAGCTTCCTGATCAGAAATCTTTAATTAACAATAAGCCCTTGCAGACCTCATCGATCTGATCCAGTTTAACAAGCACCATTGCCCTGTTAAAATAGTAATCCAGCTGGGTCGGATCTTTTTCTATGGCCTTTGTAAACTGATCGAGAGCTTTATCAAGTTTGCCTTCATGATAAAAATTAATGCCTCTTGTAAAGTTACTGACGGCATATGATCTTTATTTTCAGGTATGTTCAAGCAGTCACATTTTTCTAAACCTTCATTTTTTATTCCACCTCTCCTCACTATATTCATCATTTCTTGAGGCTACCTCTCTGCTTTTCATTATTATATGATCTTTATCAATATATTTACCTCTGTACCCCAATAGGTGAAACAAGTCTCTTGCAAAGAAACGAGCTATTTTTTTATTGACGGCCAGGGTATCCTTAAAAGGCGAGCCCCAACTGATACCTGGTAAAAGTGTAAGGAGTTTATCCAACCGCACTTTTCTAAATACAGTAGACAACGTCAGAAACACTTTAGGAATTTTCCTTATGCAAAAGAAACCGTCATCACCCTGGTTTTGGTACAGCGGCATAAATATCAGACTGGTCTTTTTAGCCGGCACTATTTTTCCATTGCTAAGCGCTAACTCGGTACCTTTCTTTACAGTTTGAAAATTTTTAAATCCGGCTTTCATTTTAAAAGACTCCTGCTCTTCAATCTGATAACGGTAGAAAATCTCATAAAACTCATCTCTATCTCCAGACAGCGCAGTCAGCTTCTGATAATGCTTATCAAATTCAATATCAGCAGGATTAATACATCCGGAAAACGCTAGCGACAAATAAATGAAAGATTCATGATTTTCAATTGCATCTAAAGCGTCGTGTTGCCCACCCTCATAGCCAAAAGCCACATACCCCAACTCATTAATATAGTTAAGTAACGGTCCTACCAGATATTCCTCTATCCCCAATATGATCGGTAAAGGATATTGCGAAGTATACTTCCTATTCAGGATGGTATCATTTACTGTTAAAAACGGCTTGGTTTCACACGAGGTGGTGTGAAGGTCCATAAAATAAAAAGGACCTTTCTCTGATTTTAGTATGTCCTTAATGGTATGGTATATGTCCAATTGCTGAAGGGAATCGTCATCATGGGCATATGGTCTTTCACTTAGAAGCTTATGGAGTATTTTTTTGGTCCATAGCCTGTTCAAATCATGATTGATATACCTCTCACCCTTTTGAAGAGCTGTAAGATTACCACTAAGTGCATAAATGCTGCCTCTTAACTTAACATTCTTCCTTCTTAATTCACCAAGCACATTGTACAAAGCAAATATACCAGAAGGCTCATTGCCGTGAATCCCAGCAGAAAAAACCAAAGTAGGCCCATGCATCTCTCCCCTGATATGACCGATAATACGATCAACCTCTATATATCGGGCCAGAGCTTTGCTATAAACCTTAACCATGGTCAAATGCACTTACATCCTTTAAAGTAACAATGCCTACCAAGTCTTCTCCACATACTACAGGCAAACATCCAATTTGATTCTTCCTCATGATACGAATGGCATTATTTATATCTGTTTGGGGTTGCACTGTAATAACTTTTGTTTCCATTATATCTGCTACCGTTCGCTTATCATCACTCTTTCTTTCTTTATTTACCAACATATGAGTCCAAGTAAGCAAACCGCTTAACCTCCCTCGATTATCAGTTACAGGCATATGATGAATATTCTTCCATTCCATAATATTGATTGCCAGGTCAGCCGGGTCATTTTCATCAATTACAAACAATTGTGTAGACATAATGTGTTTCACCATACTGGCAGCTTCATGCACCGGCCCTGAAACATTTAGTACCGGCCATTGAGCTACAGGAAAATCCTTATTTTGGTTATTGTGAATAGCCTTGGTTAATGCCAACAAGGCATCATCTGTTTTCATAAGTTTTCGCATATTCCTGTAGCTTCTTACCTGCCACTGTGCCCCTGTAAGCCTTGAAATTCGCTCGTCAATGACTTTAAGTAACTTCTCGACATCCTCTTTGTCTATCCCTTGCTCCAAAAGCCCTATATATGCCATGGGTAAAAGTTCTTTATTTAACAGGTCTCTTAAAAAAACATCTTCTCCCATCCAGTGCATTACAGATTCTTTTCCCGTTCTTGCTGCTTTAATAAAATTGGCTTTAACGTCACGGAAATCCATGTATGATGACATGTCATTGTATTTCTCCGGACGCCCCATCATCAGTCCCGTCCAAAAAGCAAAATTTGCCATCTCATCCAATATAGTTGGGCCTGCAGGAAGGTACCTGTTTTCAATCCGTAAGTGTGCTTTACCCTTAAAAACACCATAGCAGGGTCTGTTCCATCTATAAATGGAGCCGTTATGTAAGTTAATGGCTTCCAATTTTGGAGTTCTTCCTTTCTCCAACTCTGCCAGAGAATCCTTTTTAATGTCCTTGGCCAGGATTACCTTATAATTAGCAATATCATCCTTATAAATATTAGCGACTGACCCAAACTCCCAATGACTTCCAAAGGCGACCCTTGCCTGCTGATCTTTAAGTGCATAGGAAGAGGTTCTGGTATCCATGCTTTGCAAAAACAAAGCTATTCTAGTTTCACTCCATAGCTCACGTCCCAACAATAGTGGAGAATTAGTGCAAAGCCCAAGAACCGGACCAGCTATAGCCTGCGCCCAATTGTAGCTATTAATATAATCCTTAGGACTGATTTGCAAATGCAACTGAAAACTAGTATTGCATGCTTCGAAAAGTACCGAATCGTGTGTAACAGCCAACTCGTCTACTCCCGTCATGTGCAATACAAAATCAGAATCGCGCTGAGTCCTTGTCATCTCATTAAGTGCCTTGTACCTTATACCTGGCGTTATAAACTCAAGGGTCAGCTCATCTTTGCTTATAGTTGGCAAAATACCTGTAACCAAAGTCTTGCTTTGGTGCTTTCTTGCAATGATGTCCGCCTTAGACATTAATGATTTTAGCTGATACTGCATTTGAGAAAAGCAGTCACCTGTAAGCTCTAAGGGATCGAGATTAATTTCGAGGTTATAACGGGCCAGTTCAGTAGTAAAATGCTCGTCATCCAACTCCTTAAGTATTATATCAGACTTGACAGATGGCCTCCAGTTATTATCCACCAGACAAAACTCCTGTTCAGCACCTATCCTGACTATCCCCTTTTCAAAGCTATCCTTTTCAAGCATGATCTCCAGCGCCCTGATGTCACTCAGTAGGTGCCTGATAAATTTAGCCCTTATTTCACGGCTATCTGCCTTGGTTGCCAAATGATCTCCCATAATGATACATTTTAAAGATTTTGACCGGCTGGCTTCCTGAGTAAATTAAGGCCATAGGCAATATTCTAGCCTGAGCCAATGGCTGTTTCCTCTCTTACCTCCTTGGAGGGTATAAGCAATACCGGACAATTAAATCTTGCAAGTACACTTTCATCGCCATCCTCCCACCTCTCTTTTAAGCGCATCTTAATGTTCTCTGTTAGGACTATCAGGTCCACATTATACTTTTCAATAGCCATGGCCAAACGATCATTAATAAAACCCACCTCTGCAAGGAATGTATGCCTGACCTGTTCAAATTCCGGGAAGCGCTTCTTTAGTTCTTCTATCCTTTTATTGGCGATTTCCTCTTGTTGCCTCTTTAGTGAGATCCTATTGGCACCAGCTTTATCATCGGTACCCGAAATCAATCTATACGTATATAGTACGACTAATTCGCTTTGGTTGGATTGGGCAATATCCAAGGCAAATGACAGGGCATTAGCAGAGGACTCTGAGAAGTCAACCGGACAAATTATACTTTTAAACATGGCTATTGATATAGATATCTCGTTTATTTTTGTACTAAAGTAGCAAGCTGACCATTGTATCATCATGAATACCTGTCATGGGTATTACTGATTTTTATCATATTTTTAAATTCAAAAGAAATTGCTAGCATTAAACAAATTTTTAGGGTGACAAAAGAACATCAGGATACGTACAAATCAATATTTGAAGCCTGTGAAGAGGGAATTTTAGTAGTTAATAAAGGCGGCACAATAGTAATGGCCAATACGGCATGTAATAATCTGTTTGGGTATAAACCTGGCGAAATGATAGGCCTGAAAGTAGAAGATCTGGTACCACCCAATGTAAAAATCTCTCATATAAAAGACCGTAAAAATTACGAAAAACACCCTTCACCACGCCAAATGGGGAAAGGTCGTCATCTTTCCGGACACAAAAAAAATGGGGATGAATTTCCTGTCGAAATAAGCTTGAATCGGGCTCAGATTGACGGTATAGATCATACCGTAGCTTTCATAATAGACATTACAGAAAGAAAAAAAATAGAAGAAGCTCTTAAGAGAAGTGAGGAACAACTGATTGTATATGCAGCTGAACTAGAAAAAAGAGTAACACAGCGAACTAAAGAACTTGACTTCACCATAAGCAAGCTTGAAAGAACCAATGCCGAGCTTGAAGAGCAGGTTACTATTAGGAAAAAGGCTGAGGAAGAAACCCAATTAGCTCTGAGCCGGGAGCGGGAGCTCAATGAACTTAAGACAAGATTTGTATCTATGGCTTCTCATGAATTTCGAACTCCCCTAAGCACCATACTTTCATCTGCCTCGCTTATTGAGCGATATGTTGATGTCGGAACGGAGGAAAAAAGACAGAAACATGTCGACAAAATAAAATCTTCGATAAGCAACCTCACTGCTATACTCAATGACTTCCTTTCTGTATCCAAACTTGAGGAAGGCAGAGTAGAACTCCATAAGGAAGTCATTAACCTGAATGAGATGCTATTGGACATTATTGATGAGATGTCCGCAATAGCTAAAGAGGGGCAGGAGATCAAGTTGATTTTCGATAATGATCGATACTATTTATATTCGGACAAAAAAATACTGAAAAATATACTGATCAACCTACTGAGTAATGCAATAAAATACTCTGAACCTGGTAAAACCGTAGATTTGATCGTTGAGGAAAAAAAGGAAGGAGTATTGTTAAAAGTATCTGATAAAGGTATGGGTATCCCTGAACAAGAACAAAAACATATGTTTGAAAGATTCTTCAGGGCCTCAAATGCTACCAACATTCAGGGGACAGGGCTTGGACTGAATATTGTAAAAAAATATGTAGATATGCTGGAAGGTAGCATTTCATTTGCTAGCAAACTAGGAGCTGGAACTACAGTAAGTATTGATCTTCCAAATAATGAACCGGAGACCACTCCTTAAATAATATTAAACTAACTGTGTATATGAAAAAGATACTGATCATAGAAGATAACAAAGAGATCCGGGAAAATATCGCCGAAATTCTTGAACTGGACGGATATGAAACCATTCAGGCTGGAAATGGCAAGGAAGGGGTACAAAAAGCCCTGGAGGAAATGCCTGACCTCATCGTCTGTGATATTATGATGCCCGAGCTAGATGGGTATGGTGTTCTTCACATCCTCGCCAAAAAAGAAGAAACTGCAAGCATACCCTTTATATTCCTTACAGCTAAAGCCGAAAGAAGCGATGTAAGAAAGGGTATGAAACTGGGTGCTGATGATTACCTGACTAAGCCTTTTGAAGATACTGAGCTTTTGGATGCTATTGAAATAAGGTTTAAAAAGGCCGAGGTACTCAAGAAGAATTACAATGGCAGCACCGAAGGTTTTAATGAATTCATCAAGGATGCAAAAGACCTGCACGACCTCTCTCATCTACATGCCGACAAAAAACCCCGCCCTTACAAGAAAAAACATGACATCTACCGCGAAGGTGAGTATGCCAACTATATGTATTTTGTTGCCTCAGGAAAAGTTAAAAGCATACGTACTAATGAAGATGGCAAGGAGCTTATCACCGGTATTTATACTGAGGGTGACTTTTTCGGTTATGAAGCCTTGCTTGAGAGTAAAGAACACGCGGATAGTGCTGAAACCATGGAGAAATCAGAGATTGTATTCATTCCTGCCGAGGAATTTTATGAACTGATCTATACCAATAGAGAGGTCTCCAAAAAGTTTATTGAAATGCTATCTAACAAAGTTTCTGAAAAAGAGTCAAAACTACTGAACCTCGCCTATAACTCGGTACGCCAGCGTACTGCCGAGGCGCTGATCACGGTAAGTGAAAAGTTTAACCCTGATAATGTAGAAAGCTTTGAGTTGAGTGTATCCCGTGATGATCTGGCTAATATCGTTGGTACTGCCACAGAATCTGTCATAAGGGTAATTTCAGATTTGAAGGAAGAAGGTATACTCGAAACACGATCTGGTAAAATAGTGATTCTCCGAAAGGATAAACTTCAGCAGATTCAGAGGTGGCACTTTGCCAAGTAGAAGTAAAAAACTAAAAGCCCCGTAATTTGAACTGCACCCCAAAAGTTAGACATAACCTTTGGGGTGCTTTTTTAGTCTATATTAATACCTCAATCCAAAAAATTAAACCTTAGCCATAAACCGGTCATAAGCCGCTCGCTCCAGTTCCTCTCTATGATCCGGGTGGGCGATAGATATCAGAGCCTGAGCTCTCTGCTTTAGATTTTTCCCAAAAAGATCAACCACTCCATATTCTGTAACAATATAATGAACGTGTGCTCTGGTAGTAGTTACCCCTGCACCCTGTTTTAGAAATGGAACAATCTTAGAAATACCTTTAGAAGTTACAGATGGTAAAGCTATAATGGCCTTGCCTCCGGGGGACAAAGATGCTCCACGGATAAAGTCCATCTGCCCCCCAACACCAGAATACTGGTACTTACCAATGGTATCAGCACAAACCTGACCGGTAAGATCTATTTCTATAGCACTGTTAATGGCCGTTACTTTCGGGTTTTGCCTGATTAGCGCTGTATCATTGGTATAAGCCGCTTCCTTCATATGAACAAGAGGATTGTCGTCCATAAAATTGTACAACTTTTGAGAACCTACCGCAAAACAACTTACAACCTTGTTTGGCTTTACCTTCTTTTCTTCTCCCGTAATTACACCTGATTCCACAAGGGGTAAGATTCCGTCAGAAAACATTTCCGTATGAATACCTAACCTTCGGTGATTTTTTAAATTTGCCAAAACCACGTTAGGAATAGCACCAATACCCATCTGCAAAGTGGCTCCATTCTCTACCAGACCGGCCACATGTTGTCCTATGAGCCTTTCCTGTTCATTTGGCTCTGCTATGGCTGAGGTGTATATAGGCAAGTTTACATCAATAGCACAGTGGATTTTACTTACATGAATTATCCCATCTCCATGTGTTCGGGGCACCATAGGATTTATTTGAGCTATAACGGTCTTGGCAGATTCAATGGCAGGAATAGCTACATCAATTGAGGTACCCAATGAACAAAAACCATGTTTATCCGGCATTGAAACCTGGATGAATGCCACATCAAGAGGTAGAATATTTTGTCTGAACAACAAGTGTACTTCACTGAGGAATATAGGAATGTAATCTCCATTTCCTGCGTTAACAGCTTCTCTTACATTACCTCCTACAAAGCAGCTATTAACCCTGAACGACTGGCAATAAGGCTCTTGGGCATAAAGTGCTTTCCCCTCTGTATGTAGATGAAGTAGTTCCACATTTTCCAGTTCCTGATAGCGATTGCATAACGCCTCAACCAAAACAGTTGGCGTCATGGCTGCGCCCTGAATAAAGACTCTGTTACCTGATTTTATATTGGCCACTGCCTCCTCGGCAGATACTATTTTTAAATCATTCATAATTAACCTTATTTATGGTTCAATTGATCTCCTAATTGTTACTCCAAAGCTACATGTCAGTACATCTTTACAATATGACCTTTGTCACAACTAATACTGAAAAGGATCACTTTCGTACACCGTCAAATAAGAAGAAAAACACTCAAATTGTTAATCATATTTTGATAAAATTTCATTACATGCGAAAGAGGAATACCGAGGACTGCCCTTGCGACAGGTAATTCGGACTATTTTGAAGCCACATTTTTGTCCAACCCTAAAAATGATGCCAGGGACAGGAAATGGGCAAGGCTCCTGACAAACTGGACTTTAAAATAATGTAGTTTGAAAAACTGAGCCCGGATGAGAGGATAAACACCGTCTGTAACTTTTTGATCAAACTAGAAGTGCTCCCCCTTAAACAAAGAGGACATCAAAAGTTTTAAAAACTTCCGATGTCCAAATATCAAGCCTTCACCAAGAGTACTTACTCTAAGGCGCACCACATGTTGTGATACCCAAATCCCAGCCAACTGCAGTCATAACAGGGCTTACATAGGGAATATCAAGCGCCATACCCCTGAGTATCAACAAAGTGCCCATAATGATAGCTAAGGAGGTTATAACATGTTGATAAGAAAAGGCTTGTTTACTTTTGAAAAACTGAATTACACCAGCAAGCCCTAACATAACCGGGGATGTCCCTAAACCAAATCCTGTCATTACCAATACAGAACCAGCCACGCTACCAGAAGCCACCGACAATGATAGCCCCATATACACAAGCCCACATGGTAGCAAGCCATTTAGCACACCTATTAAAAATACGGACGATAGCTTCTGCCCATCAATCAAACCACTCAACAGCCGTCTCATAGGAATAATAACCTTAGTATGCCAGGCTGATTGCAGCAGTTTGTGTTGAAAGCGTGGATAAAGTGTTAGAATAATAATTGTAACACCCATAATCACCGAAAGTACCTGCTGCGAACCAAATATGGCCAGCCCCTGCCCTACCATGCCAAATACAACTCCCAGAATAACGTAGGTTGTCAATCTTCCTACGTTATATGCAACCTGCCTTGAATACGAGCTTTTTGAGTAAACAGCTATAGCAAGTGGTCCACACATGGTAGCACAGTGCAAGCTACCCACCATCCCCGTCATCAAACCGGTGATAAATAAGGCATTCATAAATTAGATTATCAGAGTTTTCTCCTCATAATACTCCCGATCATTTTCATGCCAGCTTATTTTGACTCTCCAAAGACCTTTCTTAAAATCACTGGCATGAAAATGTTGATACCCTTCGGCATCAGGCTTTAGTACATACCGAGCATCCAGCGAAGCATCAGATGGCCGGAAGAAGTGAACCTCCCCTTTTCCGGCATAGCTTTTAGGAAGTATTAAAACAATCTTATCGGTCTGTACTTCATACTTCAACTTCACCTGATTGTCCCCCAAACCCTTATAATTTTTGATCCTTTCTATTTGATCCTGATAGGCAATCTCCTGCACATAATAATCCTTGGCGACGAGACTTACATCCTGCCGCATGCTTATGATTACCATGGTGGCAATTAACCCTACAAAAAGGATAAAAGACACGACTATTTTTGTTCCCCAGTTCATTTTGATTCCATTTTAAAGTTATACAACAAAGCACCTAGTCGGTTGATACCGGTCCTAAAAACTTGGTTGTTGTTTTATCTATGCGTTTTCCATCGGCATAAACACCAATGGTCAATGTTGTTTTTGCCGATTTAACCAATTCCTTAGGCATACTTACAAAAAACACCCCTTCAGTCAAGCCATTGGCAGGTACAACCGTCTCTCCTTCACCTACTTTTGTGATGGTTACCTCCGGAGCATTTTCTATTCTCAACTCCAGACTGACCTCTTCAAAAGTCTTATTTACAAATTGCACATTATATAAATTTGTAATATTACCGTCTTCAGTTCTCTGATAAAGCTGCCCCGGTACTTTAAGTACAGTAGCTTCAATATCCGAACGTGTAGCCAGAGAAAAAACAAAAATAACTACCAGCAGTGTCAGTACCACCGTATATGCCGCTACACGGGGTGTGAAAAGCTTTTGCTTTCCTTGTTTTATAGCATCATGAGATGAATACCTGATCAGGCCCTTGGGCTTATTGACCTTCTCCATCACATCATCGCATGCATCAATACATGCAGTACAGTTCACACACTCTAACTGCGTACCATTACGTATATCAATTCCCGTAGGGCAGGCATGAACACATAGCTTACAATCAATACAATCTCCTTTCTCATCCTGCACATTGCCCTTTTTCAGCTTGCCTCTTGGTTCACCTCTGAGCCAGTCATACATTACAGCTATAGATTTTTTATCCAGCAACACACCTTGCAACCTTCCATAAGGACAAACAGCTATACAGGCCTGCTCTCTAAACCAGGAAAACACCCAATAAAAAATACCAGTAAATGCCATTAGCCCTAGAAAACCCGCCCAATGCTCAGAAGGTGCCTGACTTACAATCTTCTGAACCTCATCTATTCCTATCAGGTAAGCCATTACGGTATGAGATATCAGCAGGGAGATGACGATAAAAATCAAATGCTTAGCTGCTCTTTTCTTTATCTTATCAAAGTTCCATGGACTTTTGTCCAGCCTCCTTTGCTGATTAGCATCACCTTCTATCCAGTATTCAATCTTTCTGAATACCATTTCCATAAAAAGTGTTTGAGGACAGGCCCAGCCGCACCAGACCCTACCAAACACTACTGTAAACAAAATGATGAACACAAAAAAGGTGATTAACAAAAGTGCTAACAAGAAAAAGTCCTGGGGCCAGAATGCCTGTCCCAGGATCACAAACTTACGTTCAAAAATATTCAGTAACAGAAAAGGACGACCCCCTATCTTGATAAACGGACCGGCAAAAAGAATACCTAACAACACTACAGTAACCAGTATGCGCAACTTATGAAACCTTCCCGAGGGCTTTTTAGGGTACACCCATACCCGCTTTCCTTCTTCATCTACCGTAGCTATGGTATTCTTAAACTCCTGATCAAACTGATACAATTCCTCCATGTCTCTTCGCTCACTCATGATATCTTCACCATTTTTCTTGTTACATACTTGCTTCTACTACTTTAACACTATCGGTTGGAGTTGGTTCCTCTACTCCTTTTTCTAGTTCAGGTTCATATAATTCCCCCTGAGGTCCTTTAGCGTTTGGCGGGTTGGTACCTGCCAGGCTCATCACAAATGAAGATACATTTTGCATTTCATCAGGAGATAGCAATGGCTCCCAGGAAATCATACCTTTTTCGGGCACACCCTGCTTGATAGTTTTGAATATACTTTTGATGTCTCCTCCATGGATCCAATATTTATCAGTAAGGTTTGGCCCTATACCACCAGCTCCATCTTCCTTATGACAGGGTGCACAATTACTAATAAATACTTCACGGCCGTTATCTAATAGCGCCTGATCTGTAACTCGTTCCACATTTTCCTCATTGATATCACTGACCGGAGTGTCAGCCTTTCTTGCCAACGCCACCTTTTCAGCTTGCGCCACTTCTGACTGATACTCTTCAAGTTGTAAGGGCATCGTTCCAAACACGTGATATCCCGCCAGGTAAACAACTGCAAAGGCAATGGTTCCATAAAACAACCATTTCCACCATGGTGGCAAGTGATTGTCGAGTTCACGGATGCCATCATAGTTATGATCCAGCATAATAGTCTCTTCACTCTCAACAGGCACTGCATCGTTAGCTTCTGTCAGGAACTTAGACCACCAGCTCCTTTGAGGAGCCTCCTCATATACTTCACCTCTGGCTTCCGCCTCTTTACGTGTCTGCAATTTAACCATCAGCCTCAACAGCTTAAGGATAACCACTGCAACAGCCAGCACTACAAGGGCTGTAACAAACACAAAACCCATTACGATATAAAATTCGATACTGCCTGCGGTCGATGCTTCCCCGGATTGCGCCCAGGTACTCCCCGTCAACATTAGTAAGGTAATTAAGCCGAGTGCTTTTAAATATTTATTTATACTATTCATGATCTTTCTGTTTTGACGGTTGACAATGTATTTCCCTCCTCACTTACAGGCAGGTTCTTCATCTTACTTACATAGCCTTTGTCCATCTTTACTACCCAAAGGAGAAGCCCTACAAAGAAGATGAAGAAAATAGACAGAGAAATTATAGGCCAGACCTCCACCTGATGTATTTGTTCAAAATAATGCTTAAACATGATCTTATTGGTTTGATGATTCTAACTTAGAACTCTGTGATTCTGTCTTCACTTTAATATCTGTTCCTAATCGCTGTAAATAAGCAATTAAGGCTACGATCTCTGTTTCAGGCATAACTTCAATACCATCCTGCTCTTTCAGGTTTTTGGCTATCTGCTGCGCCTGAGCCATCAACTCCTCATTAGCTATCTCTTCATACCCCTCTTCATATGGTACTCCCAGTATTCTCATGGCACTCACCTTATCGGCGGTGGTCTGTATATCTATAACACTTTCAAACAACCATGGGTATGGAGGCATAATTGAACCGGCAGAAACTGCTGCGGGGTCCAGCATATGATAGTAGTGCCAGCTATCAGGATACTTACCTCCCACTCTGTGCAAATCAGGACCGGTACGTTTTGATCCCCAAAGGAATGGGTGATCATATACAAACTCTCCAGCTTTTGAATATTCACCATAGCGCTCAGTCTCCGATCTAAAAGGTCTGATCATTTGTGAGTGACAACTCACACAACCCTCTCTGACGTACAGGTCTCGACCATGGAGTTCCAAAGGAGAGTATGGTTTAACACTGCTTATAGTTGGCACATTGCTCTTGATCAGGAATGTAGGCACCATTTCAATTACACCACCTATTACAATAGCTACTGTAGTAAATATTGTGAAGAGTACAGGTTTTCTTTCCAACACACTATGCCAGTGGCCACCCACATGTTTTTTGTGTTTTTCCAATGGAGCTGCTTCAGCGGCCTCATTAGCCTCAAAACTTCCACTTTTAGCAGTCTTAACGAGGTTGTAGGTCATAATAAACACACCCGTGAGATAAAGAGACCCACCAACAGCTCTCAACATATACATAGGTAAAATCTGTACTACTGTTTCCAGGAAATTTTTATACTCAAGGAAACCTTCTGGATTAAATTCTTTCCACATCAAGCTTTGAGTAATACCCGCCACGTATAGTGGTAATGCATAGAAAATGATCCCCAGAGTACCAATCCAGAAGTGGATATTGGCAAGCCTAACAGAGTGTAGTTTTGTATTCCACATTCTTGGTACCATCCAGTAAAGCATACCAAAAGTAAGGAAACCATTCCAACCCAACCCACCAACGTGTACGTGTGCCACAATCCAGTCGGTAAAATGAGCAATGGCATTGACATTCTTCAATGAAAGCATAGGGCCTTCGAAGGTAGACATACCATATGCAGTAACTGCCACTACCATGAATTTCAAAATAGGATCTTCACGAACCTTATCCCAGGCACCTCTAAGGGTAAGTAATCCATTAAGCATCCCCCCCCAGCTTGGAGCAATTAGCATAACAGAAAATACAACACCTAATGACTGCGCCCAGTCAGGGAGTGCAGAATAAAGCAAGTGGTGAGGTCCGGCCCATATATATATGAAGATCAATGACCAGAAGTGAATAATGGATAATTTATATGAGTAAACTGGTCGGTTAGCAGCTTTAGGAAGAAAATAATACATTAAACCCAAAAACGGCGTAGTAAGGAAGAAAGCTACAGCATTGTGCCCATACCACCATTGAACCAACGCATCCTGTACACCTGCATACCAACTGTAACTCTTCATAAAACTAACAGGTAGTTCAAAAGAGTTAACAACATGCAGCACGGCTACTGTTACAAAGGTAGCTATGTAAAACCAAATGGCCACATACATGTGCTTCTCTCTACGTTTCAGTATAGTACCGATCATGTTGATACCAAAAACCACCCATATTAATGTGATGGCAATATCGATTGGCCACTCCAGCTCTGCATACTCCTTGGACGTGGTAAAACCCATAGGAAGGGAGATCGCTGCCGCTAGTATGATCAGTTGCCATCCCCAAAAATTAATCCAGCTTAGGGCATCCGAGAACATTCTTGTCTTCAACAAGCGCTGCATCGAATAATATACCCCTGCGAAAATGGCGTTACCAACAAAGGCAAATATGACCGCATTGGTATGAAGTGGACGAATACGACCAAAAGTGGTATAAGCCGTATCAAAATTAAAAATGGGGTAAAAAAGTTGAATGGCTGCCGTTAGTCCTACTAACATACCAACCACTCCGAAAATAACTGTAGCTATGATAAAATACTTTACGATCTTATTGTCATAGCTGAATTTTTCGAGTTCCATAAGCTATCTGGTTATAAATTAATTATCAATCACGAAGGTACCTATAGCCTCTCCTGAGCAACATGATGAGAATTAGCGAGAAAACTGATTTATGTCAGGTTATCAGGCAGGCCGATTTTGGGAGTGAGATATTGCAAGACTATTGATGCAGAGTGGCTCTACAATATTCTAAGTTTTCAATCGTAATGTTTACCCATTGGCACCATGAATCTGGGCCTACTTTAACCGAAAAAGCTTTGTAAAGACTATCTTATACCCCAATCCGCTATCAGCAAGAGAAGTTTAATTGACATTATGCCTGATATTAAGAACTTTATACAGTATGAAAAGCCTGAAAACACTTGTTTATGTTTCCATGATCACTTTTTTATCCTGTTGTAATAACAGAGATGATCCTGATAGTTTTATTGCAGAAGACTTTAAAGCCTTTAATGATAGAATATCCCAAGGCTTAGAGGCACAAATGAGCTGGACAAATGATCCGGTCTCCATCGTAAGAACACTATTTCCTTTTCACCAAACCGAAGGTTCATCAAGGCTGGTCATTGAACAGGTCAAGAGTTCAGAAGGTTTTATTACTAGTTTTAACCCACGAAGGAACCCTTGACGATTCCGTTTCCTGGGAAAAAAGAATCATAGAACTCAAAAAACTGAATGGTCATTGGAAAATTGTAAATATTAAAATAGGGTTTAAATGCTGGGAAGACAGGGGACACACTTACTATTCCGGAAAGACCTGCAGCTAAATGCAACAAAAAACCGCCTCCAGAAAACTTGGAGACGGTCTTTGCAATTCAATATTTTATTATAGGGCAAACCCGGCATCCAATATTACAGCACCGCCTTCTACATCCTGCCAGGCTCCTCCACCGGCAGGTTGGTAAGAAACTTTATTTCCTCCATCCTCAGAGGGTTCATTGCTAACTATCCAGATAGAGCCATCAGGCGCTACGCTAACTTCCTTTGCAAAACCATCACCAGTCATTTGCTCAAAACCACCATCTTTAGTTACAGTAGCGATCATGCCATTAACATTCACAATCAGTGCTTTCCCATCGGGTGTGCCGGTAATTTTGCTACCTCCTATCTCTCCTGGCACCTTAATCCAATGATCACCATCAAGATACTGCACTAATCCCCCCCCATGTACAGGTTCATTACTTATCACCCATACGGTACCATCAGCACCTGAACTGATCTCTCTGGCAAAACCCTCGCCGGCCAACTGTTTTGGCTCTTTCTTGATTTCCAACTGCCACACCTCCCCTTTATTATTAATGATGTAAGCCTTTGACCCGCTTGGTCCACCATCAATTTTAGTAGCTCCGCCTGATTCCAGTGTAATCCATTTTTTACCTTTAGGTTCTTTGTATTTTACTACTCCTCCTCCTCCAGCTTCTTGCTCTGTAGCCAGAGGGTCGAGAGTAACAGCCCACATGGTTCCATTGGCACTTATACTTACATCCCATACATTTTCCTCCATTTCCTTACCAACCCCTTCGGGATTTATAGTCCTGACAGAATTAGCAGCTGTAAGGCTTAGGATTGTCGATTGTTTGCTCATGATGTTAATGGTTTAATTTTTCAGTTTCAAATTTCACTTTTCAATTATATTTTGATGACCTGCATCGAATTACCATCTGTAATTCGGGTTAATAATTCTTAATTAATACTTCAAGACTTTAACAATACCCCAAATTTCTTACACAAATTCCAACTTCTTCTACTACTCAATAAATCACATACCAACTGACAATCAAATAAATACACCTAACCACCAACACTAAAACACATTATTTATTACATATGAACTATTACTAAATTTAATAAAAAATAGTAATAAGTAGTGATGCCAATTGTTAATTTTAACTATATTTAGTCAATTAGAATTAATAGTTGTGCTTTCATTGAACCTTTATTTGACCAAAAATGGGCCAGCTATTTTTAACCTGATGGTGTTCATTGAAATAGTCATTATTCTCGTCAAGGATTAAATTCTTTAAATCCCAGGTAAGATTGGGCTATCGTCTGACCGGTATAACCGTTTTTGTACAGATGAGCATATACAAAAGCATGTAAAAAGAATTCTTTTTTCCATACCTCATACACTGGCTCGCTTCCCTTATAACTTATGAGAGACCTATCATAAACCAATGGGTTACCTGCCCAGGATTCACAGATTCCATCTAGCAGAGGCTTATTGGGCGCCCAGGTTTCAAGATCCTCAAGAATTATTTTCTTGACAGTTTCATAATGAGAAAATATTTTATTCATTTTATATTAATTTTGATATCAAATTAAAATAAAAAAATATATAAGACCAATTTTTAAAACAATTTCAACTAAAAACAAAAACTATGGAAGGTACTATTTCAGAGATTCGTTATTTCGGACCAACCTGGTCTCCCAGAAACTGGTTCCCTTGTGACGGAAGACTACTGGCTATTTCTCAATTCACCGCTTTCTTTTCTTTGATAGGAACTCTTTACGGTGGTGATGGCAGAACCACTTTTGCACTACCTGACCTTAGAGGACGTGTTCCCATTGGCGCAGGATATGGCCCTGGGTTAACTCCTCGGTCTAACGGACAAAAAGGTGGCGCACAAACCGTAACATTAAACATACTTGAGATACCAAGTCATAACCATACTGCTATTACAAGCAACCCAACGGTGAATAGTGCAACAGCAACTGTAAGAGTTAACGCCAATTCCTCTAGCGGGACCAACCCTTCTGGTAATTATTTAGGGGTTGATCAGGCTGCTCCTATTTACGAATCTAGTGCCAACGGAACTATGGCAAGCGATGCCGTACAAATAACCGGAATCAATTTCAATCCGATAAATACAACTATCGGAAACACTGGCGGAAATCTATCTCATGAAAATATGCAACCATGGGCATGTATTTTACCTATAATTTGCTATCAGGGAATATTTCCATCAAGAAATTAATGCTTTCTTAATTATGTGGCTATGACCTTCACAGGTTCTAGCCATATAACTAAATTATAACTGAAATCATTAATAAGAGAAATACAAATAAGGTTAGTTTCTGGCCTTTTTTTGTATTTATAAATATTGACTTTAATGTTAGAAAAAAAGGAAAGTCAAAAGTCTATAAAAGTGGGGGTATTAATGCCTCAATCCACAGAATATCCAAAAGCAAGGATTAATTTTGTAAATGGTATTAAGCTCTATTTCACACTTTTTGAAAACAAATTTCAGCGAGGCAAAGTTGAGCTGATCATAGAAGATATTGGCTTTGGCACAAACACCTTGGTCAATGAAAAAGCACATAAGCTCTTGGTTGAGGATCAGGTCAACCTCATTGTCGGCCACATGGGATCATCCACTGCCGTAGAACTGGCCCAAATGCTAAGTCAGGTAGAAATACCGGTTTTAATTTCGAACCTGGGGGAAGGCGCCATTAAAACAGACTCCATTCCAGAAAATCTCTATTTCAATACCTTTCAGTTTTGGCAATCCTACTTTCATCTAGGACAATATCTTGCCAGCAATTTCAAGAGGGACTGGATACTTATATCCTCTTTATATGACAGTGGTTATGACCCGTTAAGAGCTTTTAGAGTGGGCCTTCAGACCAATGGTGCCCATATCAACAATGAAATTTATCTTAATGCTCATGAAGTCGGGGATCTCATTATTGAATTTAAGAGCCGCATCAAAAGTCTGGAAGGACTAACTCCTGCCCTATTTCTGCCACCATCACTGTTAAATCAATTTGTGGATACGCTGGATTCGAGTATCGATGAAATGGTAATCACCCCCTTTTATAACCACGACAACCCTGCAAACAAATACTGGGCATTTCCCGGAGGGACTCTCACACCTTCCGATCCGTCATTTATAAATGGCGTACAGGAGTACCTCGATACCACTCCGGATCTTTTTCATGTACTGGGCTATCGCTCCGGAGCTATGGTCTATGAAGCAGCCCAAAAGCTAAACGCTCCAAAGGACGATAGCATTAATATACTGAATGCATGGAAGGGGTTTACATTCCAGCTGGGTGATGAATTTTTCAGCGTAGATCAATACACCCATGAACTTATGGGTAATATAAAAATATTTAAAGGGCAATCCTCTACAAAACAATCTGAGGTATGCTCTACTGTAGATGCAAATGACATCCCGAAAGAAATAATAGAGGAAATGACTATGACAAAAGCAGCATTTACAAATCCATACATGTTCTACTAAAAATGAAGAAGAAAGAAAAAAGATAGTGTAATGAAGATAGTGGTATTTACAAATAGCTCTTGGGGTATACCCTTGCTGCTGGAACTCACCAAAACCAATAAACTCCAGGGTATTATCATACCTTCTGTAGTTCATCATGAAAATGAAAATATCGAAGCTTTTGCCATAGAAAACAAAATTCCTATAATCCGTGTTAGAAAAGAAGAGCTGCGAAGCACTCTTAAAGACTGGCTCAATGAGTTATCCCCTGACCTGGCTTTTTGCATGACTTTTCCCTACCTGTTGCCTGAAGAAATACTGACTATACCCAGTAAAGGGGTTGTCAATTTCCACTTTGGACAACTTCCTGATTATGGTGGTGCAGATCCACTTTTTTGGGTTCTCAAAGAACAGCAGACTGTAGCCCATATTACAGCCCACCTGATGGCAGAGTCTTTTGACAAAGGCTATCAGGTATATCAGGAGCAAGTACCGATCTACCCAGGTGAGAACTGGGGTCTGCTCGGGGCTAGGTTGAGCTTGGTATCAGCCTCTTTAGCAGACAAAATCATAACCTTACTTAATCTGCCAGAATCCAACTTTAAAAAAATACCAGAAGGGCAAAGCAAGAAAAAACCCGACATTAAGGACCTGACGATCAACTGGGCCAATCAAACTGCCGATAGTATAGAAGCCCTTGTTAACGCCAGTAACCCCAAATATGGAGGTGCCATAACCTATTTTAGAGGGTCTATGGTAAGGATTCTTGAAGTAAGCCCGGCTGATGTTTCTAATGCAGCTTTACTCTCACCGGGAAGTATAGTACATGCGGATGGTCAAAATGGCATATTTGTGCTTTGCTCAGACTACCGTTTTTTAAGGATCAATATTTTGAGAACACCGGAAGCATACATTACTGGTCATAAGCTGGCAGCATTGGGAGTTAAATCCAATGAAAAATTTAACTCCAATTATCAAATAGAGAAAAAAGAAAAAGCAGAAAGTAGTTTGATTCTGTGAAGAAATTAATTGAGGAAATAACCCATACATCAATGAAGGAAAATTTTACTAAAAGTTTGATAATTATAACATGCTTGGTCGCTGTCAATGTATCTTTTTTGATGGCCCAACCTGTTATTGGCATTACGACCTTTGATGGTGCAAATGTCAATATTGCCCCCTTTGGCGCGCTACCTCGTAGTGGTACTGTCGCGGGCTGGAATTTTTTCATCAATGGAACAGGAAGCGGGTCTATTAACCATAATGGTGCCAGTGCGCCCAGTAATGTTAATATGTTCGTTCAGGCAACCAGCACTATCAATATCAGCAGCAATGATGGCTCGGAGTTCAATTTTGAAAACTATCGGGTACAGTTTTTCTCGTTCGCTGGTACTTATACCATTACGAGTTACAGAGATGGCACACCGATAGGATCTGTTAATGCAACAGCCAGCTCTACATACACCACAGTAGACCTGTCGGCAAATACAAACTTTGATAATATCGATGAGATCAGACTTAGCGGTTTTGGTGGCAGCAATGTAACCTTAAATGTTGATGAGATCCTGATTGCAGCCGCCTCATCGCCCAATGCAGCTCCTACTGCATCAAGTTTTACTGCCGCCAACGGCCCCTATGAAAACTTAACCTATACCTTCTCCACCGCAGACTTTGGGTACTCAGATAGCGATGGAGATGTTTTATCCCACGTTCTCATAGAATCAATACCCGGTTCGGGAACTCTTTATGTAGATGCTGATAATGATGATCTCTACGATGCCGGTGAAGAAGTTTCAGTCAGCGACCAGATAAGTAAAGCTGATTTGGACGCAGGCAATCTCCAATACATTCAAAACGGTTCAACCAACACCTCCTTCCAATTTGAGGTTAATGACGGAACAGAAAACAGCACTGGCAACTACATCGCCACTTTAAACGTCAGCGCTGTACCTACGGTAACATTGGGAATTAGCCCAACAAGTAAATCAGAAGCCATAACAACTGCCACAATGGTTTCAGCGACACTTTCCAATGCTTATGGAGTCAATACAATTATAAACCTGGGATTTAGCGGCACTGCTACAAACAGTGTAGACTACACCACTAGCAGCTCGACTATAACCGTAACAGCCGGATCAACGACAGGCACAATTGCATTAAATAATATTAACGACGCATTTTATGAGAGCAACGAAACGGTTATAATAGACATTGCCAATGTACCCAGCGGAGGGGTTGAGAATGGCACTCAGCAGGTCACCTATACTATTACAAACGACGATGCTCAACCAACAGCCTCACTCCTGTTAAGGCCTGCATATAACCCCATAGCTGATGAAAGTGGCGGACAGGCATATATTATAGGCGAGATCAGTGCCGTGGCCGGAGTTACTGTCAGCATACCCTTGCTTTTCAGTGGAACAGCCATGGGGGGTGGTACTGACTACTCAATTACCGGATCAGTTATTACACTAAGCCCGGGAGAATTAAGAGATAGTATTAGAGTAACTTCAATGTTTGATGGTATTGAAGAAGGAGATGAAACAGTTATTATAGACATGAATCCCCCTACAAATGCAACTGAAGATGGGGTTCAACAAGTAACTTTGACCATTACGGATGAAGATGCTGCTCCTCCGACCGGCTACTCAGTATCTATAGACCAAAACCCAATTAACACGGGTAATGAATCAGCCATCAGTTTTACTTTTGCAGGAGCAGAAGTAGGTGCTACATACAATTATACATTTAGCAGTAGTGGCGGAGGTACTAATGTGACCGGATCAGGTACCATAGCTACCGCCACTGATCAAATCTCAGGGATCGATCTCAGCGGTCTTGGTGATGGCACGATAACACTCTCTGTTACCCTCACCGACGTATTTGGGAATACAGGTTCCCCGGCAACCGATACTGGAATTAAAGATACCACAGCCCCTACAGGCTATACAGTATCCATCGATCAGGCAGGTATTAACCTAGGCAATGAAAATGCAGTAAGTTTCACCTTTGCCGGTGCAGAAGTGGGCACTACTTACAATTATACATTTAGCAGCAGTGGAGGTGGTACTAATGTTACAGGCTCAGGCACCATTACTACGGCTACTGATCAAATCACAGGCATCAACCTCAGCGGACTGGGTGATGGTACAATAACCTTATCAATAACACTTACTGACGCTGCCGGGAATACAGGAAGCCCAGCAACCGATACAGAAACCAAAGATACTACGGTACCTTCAGGCTATTCGGTAACTATAGATCAAAGCCCCATAAACTCGGGCAATCAAAATGCGGTAAGTTTCACTTTTGCAGGAGCGGAAACAGGTACTACTTACAATTACACTTTCAGCAGTTCAGGTGGTGGTACCAACGTAACAGGATCAGGAACGATAGTAACCGCAACAGACCAGATCACCGGAATTAACCTGAGTGGGCTTGGCGATGGTACTATAACACTCTCTGTTACCCTCACCGATGGAGGCGGCAATACAGGAAGCCCGGCTACGGATACGGAGATAAAGGACAGTACTGCTCCCTCCGGTTACTCTGCAGCTATAGACCAATCCACGATCAATCAGACTAATGAGACCGCAGTAAGCTTCACTTTTGCCGGAGCTGAAACAGGAGCTACTTATAACTACACCTTAAGCAGTTCAGGCGGTGGTACGAACGTAACAGGATCCGGCACCATTGTAACTGCCACAGATCAAATCTTAGGAATTGATCTTAGCGGACTGGGCGATGGTACCATAACCTTATCAGTAACGCTCACTGACACTAATAGCAATACAGGAAGTCCTGCCACCGATACCAAAACAAAAGACACAGCAGCACCGTCAGGATATTCAGTCACTATAGATCAAAGCCCAATCAACTCGGGCAACGAAACCGCTGTAAGCTTTACTTTTGCAGGTGCAGAAACAGGTACTACTTACAACTATACCTTCAGCAGCTCTGGCGGTGGTACTAACGTAGCCGGGTCAGGGACTATAGTTACAGCTACTGACCAGATCACCGGTATTAACCTCAGCGGACTCGGTGATGGTACAATAACCTTATCAGTAACCCTAACCGATGCCATTGGAAATATTGGAAGCCCTGCTACTGATACAGAAACAAAAGAAACTGTACCTCCTACCGGATATTCTGTAGTGATAGATCAAAGCCCGATCAATAATGCTAACCAAAGTGCTGTAAGCTTCACTTTTACCGGAGCTGAAGTGGGCGCTACATATAACTATACGTTCAGCAGTTCAGGGGGTGGTACGAACGTAACCGGTTCAGGTACCATAGCTACCGCCACTGACCAGATCACGGGTATTAACCTCAGCGGACTCGGTGACGGTACTATAACGTTATCCGTAACACTTACCGATACTAATGGCAATACGGGAACCCCTACTACAGATACTGAAACTAAAGACACCTCAGCTCCTGTCGGATATTCTGTAGTGATAGATCAAAGCCCGATTAATAATGCTAACCAAAGTACTGTAAGCTTCACTTTTGCCGGGGCAGAAGTGGGTGCTACATATAACTACACGTTCAGCAGTTCAGGCGGTGGCACGAATGTAACCGGTTCAGGTACCATAGCTACAGCCACTGACCAGATCACGGGTGTTAATCTTAGCGGATTAGGAGACGGAACCGTTACCCTGACCATAACTCTAACAGACACTAACGGCAATACAGGAAGTGCTGCAACTGACACTGAGACTAAAGATACTGTTGCTCCTACCGGATATTCAGTAGTAATAGACCAAAGTCCTATAAACTCTGTTAACCAAACCGCTGTCAGCTATACTTTTTCCGGGGCAGAAATAGGAGCCACCTATAACTACACATTTAGCAGTTCTGGTGGCGGCACTAACGTAACCGGTTCAGGCACTATTGCAACAGCGATTGACCAGATCTCCGGAATTGACCTCAGTGGACTAGGTGACGGTACTATAACACTTACAGTAACACTTACTGACAGCAATGGCAATACAGGTAGTGCTGCCACTGATACAGAGACTAAAGAAACCGTACCTCCTACCGGATATTCAGTAGTGATAGACCAAAGCCCCATAAATACTACGAACCAGGCTGCGATAAGCTTTACTTTTGCAGGAGCAGAAGTTGGAGCTACCTACAACTATATCTTCAGCAGCTCTGGTGGCGGCACGAACGTAACAGGCTCAGGCATCATTGCTACGGCTACTGATCAGATTACGGGTATTGACCTGAGCGGACTGGGTGATGGCACAATTACCCTTACTGTAACCCTTACAGACACCAACGGAAACACGGGAAGCGCTGCCACCGATACAGAGACAAAAGACACCTCTGCTCCTACAGGATACTCAGTGGCTTTTGACCAGGCAGCAGCAAATGCAGGCAACAGTACAGCAATAAGTTTCACCTTTGCAGGAGCTGAAGTTGGTACAACCTACAATTATACTATTAGCAGTTCAGGCGGAGGCACCAATGTTACTGGTTCAGGCACCATTAGTACGGCTACAGATCAAATCACTGGAATAGACGTGAGTGGCCTGGGCGATGGTACGCTTACGCTATCAGTCACCTTAACAGATAACACTGGTAATACAGGTGTGACTGCTACGGATAATATCACTAAAGACACTGGTATTCCTTCAGGGTACGCAGTCTCCATTGACCTTCTTGGGGAAACCATAATCAATACGGTCAATCAGACCATAATAGAATTTTCTGCTACCGGACTTGAAGTCGGCACTACCCTGAATTATACCTTTACCAGCGATGGAGGAGGTACACCGGTGTCCGGAACAGAAACCGTTACTTCTACATCAGAACAGTTTAATAATAGTGGTGCCGGATATGATTTGAGTGGTCTTACTGATGGTACCATAACACTTACCATTAGCCTAACCGATGGAGTAGGAAATACAGGTTCAAATGCAACTACAACAGAAACCAAAGATGCAGGACCTCCTTCAGGATACTCTGTAGCCTGGGATGATATCCTTATCAATGCTTCTGAAGCCCCAACGGCAACATTTACGGTTTCAGGTGCAGAAATAGGTTCCACAATCAACAATACTGTTAGCAGTTCAGGCGATGGAAACACAGCCACAGTATCAAACCCAACGGTAGTGTCCAGCAGCACCCAGGTAGTGATGATAGACGTAAGCTCACTAACAGATGGTGTGCTAACGGTACAAGTATCACTTACAGACGGAGGTAGTAATACTGGTAGTGTTGTAAGTGATAATTCTGCGACATTAGATCAAACAGCTCCTTCAGGCTACACAGTTGCTATAGATCAGGCCAGCATTAATGCCGGCAATGTGACGACAGCCAGCTTTACCTTTGCAGGAGCCGAAGTTGGAGCCACTTACAACTATACCTTCAGCAGCACTGGCGGAGGTACAAATGTGACTGGTACAGGGATTGTTGGTTCTGCCTCTGACCAGATTACCGGAATTGACCTGAGCGGACTGGGAGATGGTACGCTTACACTATCTGTAACCCTTACCGACCCTGCCGGGAACACTGGATCTCCGGCAACAGATACGGTGGATAAAGACGCTTCAGCACCGGTATTTATCTCTGTAGATGATAATGGAGGTGATAACTCATACAGATCAGGCGAGAGCCTGACCATAGTAGCTGATCTTGGAGAATCAGGGCTAACAGTAACCGTAGACCTTTCTGTAATTAACTCAGGACTAAGTGGTACTGCGGCCATGACTGACAACGGCGATGGTACTTATAGTGTTACTATCGCAGATGTTGATGCGTCGGGCAATATGGTTGAGGGTGCAGCTATTGCTGTTCCTCTTACTGCTACTGACGCCTCCAGCAATCAGCAGACAGATAATAGTCTGATACTCAATCTGGATAAAACTGCACCTGCCGGCTATACTGTTACCATAGACCAAGCTGATATTAACATAG
Source organism: Fulvivirga marina (assembly GCF_016775155.1). Taxonomy (GTDB): domain Bacteria; phylum Bacteroidota; class Bacteroidia; order Cytophagales; family Cyclobacteriaceae; genus Fulvivirga; species Fulvivirga marina. Next base: position 908,670 of record NZ_JAEUGD010000066.1, read on the forward strand.
GGAATCAAAATGCTGTTAGCTTTACCTTTGCCGGAGCTGAAACAGGCGCTACCTACAACTTTACATTCAGCAGTTCGGGTGGCGGTACCAATATAACGGGTTCAGGAACAATAGCATCAGCAAGTGATCAGGTTACAGGTATTGACCTGAGCGGGTTACCGGATGGTACAATCACCCTAAGTGTGACCCTTACCGATGTTGCAGGTAATGTGGGAGCACCAGCCACAGATAATATCAACAAAATGGCTGCAAGCATTCAGTTCAGTACGAGTAATAGTACCGGCAGTGAATCTGTAGCAAGTGCCAGTTTACAAATAGAACTGTCTGTACCCAGTGCTCAAAATGTTACCGTTGACTATACAGTAGGCGGCACAGCCACTAACAATGGAACGGATTACATGTTACTGGACGGTACATTTACTATCAATGCCGGCAACCAAAGTGGTAGTATTAACATCTCCGGCATAGTGGATGATCTGCTTATTGAGGGAGATGAAACAATTGTGGTCACTTTGAGCAACCCTTCCAATGCTGCACTTGGTGCTATTACAGTTCATACCTATACCATTATAGATAATGATGCAAAACAACCTCAGGTTATCACTTTTGCAGCAATTCCTGACGTAACTCTGGGTCAAGGGCCTGTACAACTTCAGGCTACCGGTGGTGATTCAGGAGAGCCTGTTACTTTTACTATCACTACGCAGCCGGCTACCGGTGTAGCCACGCTATCAAACGGCACCGTTATAATAGAAGGGGTAGGTACAGTTTCAGTTACAGCCAGCCAGGATGGAAACGACTTTTATGAACCGGCAGAAGATGTCACAAGAACTTTCGAGATTTTACCTAACGAACTTTTCCTGCCTACTCTATTCAGTCCTAACAATGATCAAAGTAATGATCGCTTTTTGCTTCGCGGAGGTGGCGATATAACAGAGATTAAGCTAAGCATTTTTGACAGGGAGGGCAATCTGGTATATAGCTCCAATAGCATAGCAGAATTGACCCAATCAGGATGGGATGGCACCAATGAAGGGACCAAACAGCCTCAAGGGGCTTATGTTTGGGTAGTAAGAGGAAGCTTCTCCAATGGAGCTCCAATATTAATTAATGGTAAAAACACTGGTATAATCCGTTTAGCCAGATGATAAGTTTTATAGCAAGAAATGATAATTACATAAGTATGATGTTCTTTAAAAAATTTTCCATCCTGTTTATAATGATACTGATGTTATTCAGTAACGTTCAGGCACAGGAGCCTAACTTTTCTATGTATCATTACGCCCCATTTTTCACCAATCCGGGACAGATAGGAGCAGTAAAGGATGCACGCTTAATGTTGAATTATAGAAATCAGGCCATAGAGTCGGGTGATAATTTCCGTACTTCATCACTGTCAGGTTACTATCCTGTGTTTATCGGAAACCACAAGTTAGTGATAGCAGGTAACTTCCTTAATGATCAGGCATCAGATTTTGTCAGTACCAATGGAGGACTAATAGGCGTTGCCTACAGCATCCAGATTTCCTCCTATTCCGCCTTAAGCCTGGGCTTACAGGGCGGGTATTTTCAAAGGAAAACAGATGGGGATTTCACTACAGATGATCAGTTTGTAAATGGTGCCTTTGACCCTACCATAGTATCTGGTGATGCTGTATTAAACCAAAGCAAGAGCTATCCGACACTGAGTGGAGGGATATATTACCAACTAAGTGATGAATCGGGTAGAGACAAAGCTTTTATAGGGGCATCTATTTTCAATGCTACCGAACCTAATATATCCTTTGCAGACGTGGAGGACGACAACCTGCCATTGAGCCTGAAGGCTACGGCAGGCTACCGAGTTTATCAGGGAATGAAATTTTCCGTTATGCCTACCTTAAGATGGGTAAACCAAGCGGATAATAATTTCTTTAATTTGGGGTCAAGGTTTGGCTATGAGCTCGAAAGCACTGATGAAGGGCCGAAAGGTATAGCCTTGGGCTTATGGTACAACACCAATGACCTAGGGATATTCTCTATAGCTTATGAACAGCCAAAATTTACGGTTGGCGTTAGCTATGATCTTCCTGTTGGTGATGAATTGAAAACCGGTAAGAACGGTACTTTTGAACTTGCTATTTCATTCAGACTAAAACGTAGGACCAAAGCATATGTACCTCAAAAAATATCGCCTCCAGCAAAAACCTCTACAACTACTCAAGAAGAACCCGATGTAGTAGAGGAAGAAACACCAACAGAAGAGATCAGTGAGTCGATCGAAGAAGAACAAGTGGATGAAGAGGTGGAGCAACCCGAAACGGAAGAAGAACAACCAGAGGAAGACCATAATGACTCTCCCCAAGAGACAGAAACTATTGAAGAAAGTGTAGGGGATCAGGTGAATAGCGACAATACTGTAACAGCTAGCCCTGAATTAACTCCTGAGGAGAAAAAAATACTCGAAGAAACTGTAAAATTTGAACTTAACTCTGATCAGCTGACACCTGAATCAAAGGAATTTCTCGATAAGATAGTTTCTTTACTTAAAAACAAAGAACATTTTAACATAGAATTAACTGGGTATACTTGTGACCTGGGCGATGAAAAAACAAATTATGAATTGTCTGGAAACAGGGCTGATATTGTGAGTCAATACCTAATAAAAAATGGTGTTGCCACAGACAGGCTTACTGTTAAAGCGGGTGGCGAAAGCAACCCCGTGGCTAATAATAGTACTGAAGAAAACAGAAGAAAGAACAGAAGAGTAGAATTCAAAGTGATATACTAACTAGTATAAAACAAGCTGTATTATAAGCAAATATAGTCGTCATTCTAAACTTTTAGCACCACCTTGAGTTTAAAAGTGACGGCTGGCTTAAAAGCCAGCTCTGCTTAATTGAAATGTACAGGCCATGGAGATAATAATTTAAAAGTGAACATTGATCATTTTGAAACCTTTCCATAGCATCTTAAGCTTGCTTGTCGTATTGGTACTGACAGGATGTGACTGCCAATATGAGATATCAGGGGTTGTATTGGACGAAGCTTCCAAACTTCCAATACAAAATGTTGCCATTGGTCAAACAGATACTACTGACCTGGACAAACCTTTTAACCAGAAAATCTTCACTAAAAAGTATGGGAAATTTGATTTTAGAGAGGTTGCTCAATCATGCGATGAGGTTACTCTATATTTCTCACACCAAGAGTATTTTACTGAAAAAGTAACACTCCCTAACAACAGCAATGCCACCATTTACCTTAGCCGCAAAAGAAAAACTAACTCATTTTTCGATCGGCAAAGGGAGTATAAGATTAAAAACCTGACAAAGAAAAATGACTCTCCATCATCCATGAACGATACAACTATGTGCAGCACATGGAATCTGACGGAAAAACAAGTAAGGGTAATCATTGGCAATGCAAAGGAAATAGACGGCCCTAAGTGGCATTATAAGTTTGAACACCTTCCCTGCCGGGTAACAGGGGAACTAGTTCAAAATACTAAAAAATACCTCCTTTCCATTAATAGCGGGGCGTGGTTAACTGTCAGTTCTAATGACACCACATTGATGTATGGAATTTTCAGCAACAGCATAGATCCATACTTTGTGTCTTCCGCCTGGACTGAGGGAATCAAAAAACATGAACAATCTAAATAAATTACAACCTATACCATAAGCAATGAGTTTTATAAAGAAAATCTTCTCATCAAAGGAGGCCATTAAAGAGCCCGAAGTTCTCCTGGAAGAGGAGTCTCCATTATGCCCTATCAAAGCAATTGTAGAACAAGATGATCGTGTTGCATACTTTTATTTGTGGGGAGCAGACGAAACAAGCTTTGGTGTCAAATCATGCTGGATAAGAAATTTAACACATGCCCCTGACGAACCTGAAACCAAGCTGATAAATAAAGGGATTCCCCCCATGCTTCCTAAGCAATATTGTAAATTCCCTGATGGCCAGGAAAAGTTAAAGGCAAGCGACCTGAGCCTTGTTTGGCTTGAAGAAGGTGATGCAGCTGCACTTTTCCTGAAAAAAGAAATATTAGCCATCATCCCATCATGGTCAGGGTTGGAAGGATTTACCGGGTATGCAAGAGACTGTAAAGGCAACGGATACCTGGCCTGGGAAATAACAAAGGCTAACGAATTGCCTGAACGAGTGGAACAGGCCATTTCGTGTTGGTTTTCCTGGAGTAGTGAGCTAAACCCCTTCAGACTTGAGCAACCCAGAATACTTGAAGTATACGAAGAGCTGTTGGGTAAAAATGATAAATATTACGCCATCGATGGTAACCAATGGCCACCAAAAGGGTTATACCTGAGAAACGGGGCTTCAAAAACCGTATTCGCCACTGTAGGGCTTTCTCTAATACCCATGCCATCCGTTGAAATATACGTTGATGACCGATTGGAATATAACCGCATTGAATTAGGGATTATTTTAGACTCGCAACTACAGGAGGATGATTTGCAAAGTATAGCCGAATGGATTAGCGGCCAATCTTCACTTCCTTGGGATAATATCACTTTTTTGGGAGAAGGTCATACCATAAATTTCCAACCTTTAAACTCTAAGAAATTTAACAGTGTATTATTGACCAATAAACTAGGAGCTCTCCCCAAAATTGAACTGGGGCAATACCGCAACTCCAGGGTTAATTTTCTATGGATGGTACCGATATCCCATATGGAAAGAAAAGAGGTAATAGACAAGGGAAGCGACTCTCTGATTGCAAAACTGAATAAAGTTGGGTCTGCCATCTATTCACTTGACAGGTCAGAAGTAGTTTAATCACGTTCCTTGCCTATTTCATCGACCTCGATGATAAAAATACTTCATCCTTTAATGGGCAAGTTCAATGATTGCTTCCTCTGTTTCCTTATTATCCACCCCAGTCCTTCTGGCTGATGTACCAGCTCTCCTTCCTGGTTAAACACTAATGATGTTGGAATGGCTGAAATCCATGGGTGAGATCTTTTTATACTTGACCGCAGTACAGCTGCAAACTCCCTTGTACTCTCTTCTGTAACCCAGAGGAAAAGCCATTGATCATCATTATTTTCAACGGCAGAAGATTTTAACCGCTCAGGAGTATCAGTTTCAGAGTCAACGCCCATGAATAACATGTTTGACCTCTTTTGAAGCCCTCTCCTAAATTAGACGAGAAAGGGGGCTGAAGAACAAAATGATCCGTCGCCTTCCCGAACTCACCATTATATTATTGAAATAAAGAAAACTGAGTATTATTTATGGCCTATAGAGTTATAGAAATACACTGTCCTTCTAAAACAGAAATGCACCGAAAATCAAATTCCCGGCGCACCTCACTCTATAAACAGAACAAATTGATTACTTCACCCTATTGCAATAATCATCATACATCTCATCAGGACTTTCCACACCTTCCGCTCTGTGGTCTACAGCTATATCAATAGCCTGATTTACCAAGGGCGGATACACAAACAAACGGCCTCCGCCCCATCCATCATTCTCGTAGCTCAAAGTGTTCCAGTTATCACCATTAATTTCAGAAGACTGTAGTATATAAGATCCGGTTGACTCATTTTGAATAGCCTTTTTATGAAGATATACCACTCCATCAGCCTCGTTAGGAAGTCCTCTAAATCGTAAAAGAACATCCCCTTTACTGCCAACCTCTACCATAGTGATAAATAAATCCATAGAACCATAGCCTCTATAGCAAGTTACCCGACCGCTAAGTTCTTCCCTCCCAGGAAGCCTTTTTGGACCCAAATCCACTTTGGTATTTCTAAATACTTCTATTTTCTCTAAAATTGATTCAGCCTCGCCTTTATTTGGCTGATTATCTGCTAAAGACAGGTAATATTCAATTTCATGCTCTACATCGTTGGCAAAAACTTTCTTAGAACCTCTCTCCTCTTCTCTCTTATACGTCTCCCATTTTTCAAGTACCGTGGCCCATGTCTTTTCGCTCTTCTCTACAACATATTTTTCTTCCCATACCCCCAATAGCTCTTTCAATTGGACATTGTTTGGAAATGACTTTAAGGCATCCTTCAAATTACCTAATACAGCATGAGAAGGTCTATCTGTAGTATTAAATAGGTCCACCAGCTTACCAGAAATACTACCTATACCTATGCCGTATAAGTTAGTTTGATCCCGGATGATCAAAAGCTGTCCTTGTTTTAGCTTATCAAAAGTTAATTCAATCCTGTTAAAATTATTAACAGTTACTTTGGGCTCTATCGGGGTAGTATAATCATGATTTACTATTTCGATAGGTTGGGCAAAAAATGCGGCATGATTAGGAGCCCAGTTAGGAAGGTTTACAATAACTTTAAAATCCTGACCTTCAACCGGTGCATATTTTAGGTTTTGCAATTTATGAAACCCAAATTCCCACTGTATATGATAGGGGTCGATAAAGTAATATTTTTCATCTACGTATACAAAATAACCTGGTTGATTAGGTTCGTTACATACTGGTGCCAACTGAGACTCTTCTACTGCCGAATTACTTGTCGTATTTGTCATTACTTATACTTTAATGTTGATAGAAAAATTTAAGTGAGGTATTTAGGTTCTTAATGGATTAAAAAGTAAATGTGTCAGGCATATTCCTGACACATTCATTATTCAGTCGTTGATTATTGATTCAATTGTTTCAATAGCTCATCGATAGATTTAGCCATAGCAACACCAGGTAATTTTACAGGAGCAGCAACTTCTGCAAGGAATGTTCCTTTCACCTCTCCTACTTTGAAAGTAGTAAATCCAACTCGGTACAAACCTACTGTCAAAGCTTGTTCAGGGTTGCTTGCTACACTTTTGTAACGTAACAAAGAGTTGTAGTTACGACCTTCAGGATCTTTTGGCATTTCACCGCTATCATCATTACGCTCTAACACTACCCATTTAGCACTTTTAACAGCGTCAGCACTGATGTCATCTTTACTTACAATAGAAGAACGCTCTAACGTTATGTAAGTATCAAAGAAATCACTTGAACCTTTATGCTCTTTGTATTCGGCAGATTGGATAGCCTTCTTGTTTTTATAGTCAGTCAATGGAGAAAGCATTCTTACACCTAATTCAGGAGCTACTGCCGGTACCCATACATAGATATAATAGAATTTTTTACCGTCTTTCACTTCATCCTCATTACCCGGCTCAGCGTAGCCCAAATAGCTGATCACATCAGTGTAAGGCACTTTAATAGTCTTGGGTCCAATTTTCTTTTCAACAGTACTGCCAAACTTGTCAAGCTTTTGAGCATTTACTCCAAATGCTAGCAAAAGTGCTGCTAATGCAAGGCCACTTTTAAGGGATAGATTTTTCATTAGTTTTAAAATAGTTTTTGTTTTTCAATTATTATTCTCCTACAAAGAAAGCATGCCACTCAACCTTATACATCACCATTACAAGTGAAAGGTCAAAATCACTATAATTAGTGATAGCTTTTTTTGATTTTAGGTTTTCTTAATTCAAGATTTATTTTTTTTAAGCACATAGCTTAACATAAATTCATGCTTCCCTGATGAAATGTCTGAATTATCATGAATAGGCAAGCCGAAAAAATATGTCATGGTAAAAGCCCCCCCGACACGTATACCTGTAGAAAAATTTAAAGTGGAGAGAGAACTATAACCAGCTCCAAGACTGAATTTACCATACCAATTATAGGCACCATGCACATCATATTGTATAGGGGATCCATTCACAAATTTGGCTAAAGAACTAAGGTTGAGCCGTGAGTTTTCTCCCACCTTAAACTGCTTTCCCGCATTCAAATAATAGTGCCTTTTCGTGGTAATGTTATCACCAAAAGAGTTACCCAAAAGCCGTGGCACAGAAAAGCCTATGTAGACCGTATTCCTGCTATAATATATGCCCGCGCCGAAAGTCGGCACCACCTCATTTACATTTTGATCAAACTTAGGATCATTTGGTGCTCTTAGTGATGTAAGGTCTTCGTTATAAAAGGTGGCACCAGCCTGAAGACCCACGGATAAAACATGAGGGTTATCTTTCCATGAAGTATATGAATTTCTTTGTCTCGAGATAAAATTATAAGCATAAGTTCCAAAAACACTATTCGTAGAGGTCACTCCTATTTTATCATTGATAAAGACACCTCCGACAGCTATTTTTTTATCCGGAATCGGACCGTGCACTGAAAAAGACGTAGTACGCTGCCCCCCCTCCATATCAAGGTGCTGCCCTGCTCCTGAAAAGTTAAAAGCCAGATTGTTGTGGTACCCTGCATAAGCTGGGTTGATTGATATCGTATTATAAGTATACTGTAAAAAAGAAGGCTGTTGCTGCGCAAGGGCAGAAAAACTCATCAAAATTACAATACTCAATATAGCGGTAATTTTCATAGTCTGTTATTTCAATTTTTTGTACTATCTTTTAATTACAATAAAACCCTTGAGCTCATCTTCCCCTTCTGAAAGCTGCAGGGTGAAGAAATAGGTGCCTTCCGGCAATTGGCCCGATCCTAGTGAAGAGAGCCGGTTTGCCCTCCCTTTGAAATTTCGTGTAGTATTATTATATCCCTCCACCTGAAAGACGAGGTTCCCCCACCTATTAAATATCCTGACCTTATTATCTGGATAGTTTTCGATCCCTTCAAGTATCCAGGAATCATTAACTCCATCATTATCAGGTGAAATCCCATATTTTTTGGCTATTTCAAATTCATGCTTTGCCGGTGCGTCTGTCACCACAATTGTAACTTCATCCTGACTCTCGCACCCATACTCATTAATATAAGTAAGAGTATAGGTCGTGGTCTTTTCTGGAAAAGCCTTGGGGTTAGCTATATCATTGCGGTTCAGGCCAAGCGATGGCTCCCATAAAAATTGACCAGAATTACTATTTTGAACTGTAGGTGTCAATGTGATGCTATCCCCTTTCTGGATTTCTACATCTGCACCTGCATCGAGTACCTTTACAGAATGTGCATTAACCTCAAAACTGCACGTACTGGAATTGCCAGAATAATCCGTAGCAGTAAATGTAATGAGCATCCCCGGTGTAAACATAGCGCCCGCCTTAGGGGATTGACTTATTTCCGGGGAAGAGTCATGATCGTCCGATACAATGACTAAGTCGGTATAATTAGGTATCACCGTATTGCAGCCCAACAACTGATTCGGCGGGCAAGTGATAGCAGGTCCTTCAGTATCATCAAACTCGAGTGTGGTTACATCACTTAAAAGGTATATCTCCCCCATATTACCTGAGGCATCTTCAAAATAAAGATATACATCATAAGTTGTGATAGGGCTAAGACCACTAACCATATCTGATATTACAGAATTTACTGCATTAATAGGAAAACTCCCATTGACTACAGCACCTGAGCCGGAGAAAATGACACTATGGTCAGAAATGGTTGGTAAGCCATCATTAAAAACCGCATAATATATTTTACCTGTTTCCTGTCCACTAACCTGAAGAGTAAAGCCGGTTGATGTTTCATGAATCGCCTTTGGATAATTGCTATTTAAAGGAATAGCATAATGGTCTCCTCCAAATACAACATAAACCTCACCCGTAGCGGTGTTGCTTTTTACATTACCAAAAATGAAATCTTCTAAACCATCCGCGTTAACATCCCCACCTCCTGCAATGGGCTGCCCTATTCTGGTATTGCTGATATCCTCAATTTTAAAACCATTAATACCATCAACAGCCGCAAGATCAAATGAAGCCGTAAAGCCTGTACTCTTTCCATATACAACATAATCGCCGGTCCAGGTAGATACAATGAAATCATCAATTCCATCCATATTCAAATCGCCGGTTGAAGAGGCAGATATAACTGAACCTTCCAAAACAAACCCATTGGTTCCGTTGAAATCACTCATCATTAAACTATCCGGAAAAGGGCTGGTAGACCCAAAGATCACGTTATTCTCAGAATAACAGTCGTCAATACCATCTCCGTTGATATCTCCCAGTGGTCCTACATAGGTTATTGAAACACCATCCGTATTATCAATAAGAAATCCATCGGAACCATCAACGGTCTCAATATCCACTAATGGATCAAATGGGGTACCTTTACCAAATAAGACATAGCTAATTTCCGCAGTATGCCCGCTAATAGACCAGTTCCCTATAAGTATATCATTATAACCATCCTTATTGATATCCCCTGCTCCGCCAACTTTATAAGATGGTCTGCTTCCTACAAACCGATCCGTCCTGAAGCCATTAACGCCGTCCATCCAGGAGATACCTATACTTGCAGGGAAATTACTCGACCTTCCAAATACAATCCATGACTGATAGGAAAAGTGAGGAGTAGCGATAATAAAGTCTGGGATATTATCTCCATTTACATCTCCAAGAGCATCTACCTGATTGCTACCCGGAGTATCTATTAGGAAACCGTTGGTACCATTTATATCATTAACTGTAATTTTGGAAGGAAAACTAGAAGAACCATATAATACAATCTCATCAGCATCTTGATTACTGCTACCAATTATTACATCGTCTATACCATCTCCATTGATATCTCCCGGTCCTGCAATAGTCGATCCTCGCCTGGTATCATAAGCTACCCCTTCAACAATGAACCCATTGGTACCGTCAAGCGAGGTTAGGTCAAAAGGTGATGGAAAGCTGCCTGACTGACCAAATATAATATAAGCCCTTCCTGCAAGTTCAAATGTCCCTACTTGCTCATTACCACTACCAACGGCAATATCTTCAATTCCGTCATTATTAATATCACCTATAAAAGACACTTCGTTTCCTAGTTTATTATCAGCATCCAACCCATGGATAATAAAACCATTGGTGCCATTTAGCGAACTTTTATCAAAGCTGGGAGGGTAATATTGCCCCATGGTATGCTCTGAATAAAAACAACAGGCAATACCTACTAACCCTACCCTGATTATTCGAGCTAAGGAATTCTTTTCAAATTTCATCTTAAGTTTTGCTTAAATAGTTGTTGAATTATAAGATTTCATATAAGCAGTCGAACCTGACTAAAACAGAATAGTGAGGCTCACTACCAAAATAATATGTATCAATGGTCTTTAAATGACCTTCACAAAACTAGCACACTGACATTTCGGGGGAATCACCATAAGAAGTGAAAACTATAATTCACTACATTTAGTGATTATGATCAAAAACTATTTTCTTAATTATGCAAGGAATACAAATTGCACGGTTAGGTATAAGTTGCTGCTAAATTCCTGAAATGAAAACATTACATACTTTAATCCCTACCTTTCATATTATCACACTGATCTTCTTATCATATTTCCCTGTTACCTGCTATGGACAGTCCGACAAAAATGATCAATCACAGCACCAAATAGACTCATTACTCTCGTTGGCCGAAGAACAGCTTTCTTCTTCAACCGAGTTCACTATCACTTATGCTGACTCTGCCCTCCTGCTCAGTAAAGAAGGCAACTATACCTCTGGTTTGGCCCGAAGTCACTACTTACTAGGTGCCGCTTACACTATTAATGGAGATTTCGACCCCGCCCGTAATAATCTAAATACTGCATTACAATTGTATGATAAACTCGATGACCAGCGGGGCAGCGTTCGTAGCAACCGGTACCTGGGTCGGCTATATCAATATTCCGGTCATCGTGAACAAGCTTTAAGGTTTTATATTTCAGCACTCAAGCTGGCTGAGCAGATCAACTGGTCTGACGAAATCATTAACCTGACCAATAATATAGGCTCTGTATACCTGGACCAGCAGCATTATGACAAAGCCATCGAGTATTTTACCCGTTGTCTCGAAATGGCACCTGATAAAAGCATAACATCCATCTTACTCAGCAACATTGGCCTGGTCTATCGAAATCAAAAAAAATATGACCACGCTCTACAGTATATAGAAAAGAGTTTGAATATATGCTATGAGATGGGCGACATAACTTGTGAACTTATCCCATTGGGCATTGCCATAAGCATCTACATGGATCTTGAAAAGTATTCCTTGGCCCTGAAGTATTCCCATGAAATCATGAAGAAACAGGAACAGCTAAATTTAAAAAAAGGTCTCATGGTTACATATAACCGCACAGGCCTCCTGCACTGGTATATGCTACAATATGACAGCGCTATCAACTATTTTGAAAAAAGCCTGAAAATAGGAAAAGAAACCAATTACTCATCACAACACCTTATCCATGCCAACATGGCTTTTGTATACAAGGATGCAAAGAAATACAAACAAGCCCTGGACCACGTCCTAATACATGTAAAGCTAAAGGACAGCCTTTTTACACATGAAAAGAACAGAATAACCGAAGAACTGCTTGCTAAATATGACGCTGAGAAACAGCTAAAAGAGATTGAGATCCTTCAAAAGGAAAAAGAATTGCAAGAAGCAACTTTAGAACGCCAGTCACTAACTCAAAATGTAGCCATAGTAGGCGCAGCACTGATCCTCATCGTGTCCGTTATAATCCTCATCAACTATCAGCAAAAAATAAAAGCCCAGATAATGCTTTCCATTAAGACCAAAGAACTTAGTGAACAAAAAAAAATGGAGCTTATCAGGGAAAATGAAATCAAATCGATAAAAGCTAACATTGAGGGGCAAGAAAAAGAGCGTGAAAGGATAGCCCAGGAACTTCATGACGGCGTAGCCGGTAACTTGGCGGGAATCAAGCTGGTACTCGCTAACTTGTCAGGCAAAGAACAAAATCAGGAACTAAATAAAGTGATCCGAAATATTGATGAAACCTACCATGAAGTCCGCACACTTTCTCACCATTTGATTCCGCCAAAAATAATGGAGAATGAGTTCATCGAATTGATAAAAAATTATCTGGATGATTTGAAAAGAAGCCATCTATTCGAAATACACTTCGGATATCACCCACAGACTGAGCTAAACAAGTTGCCAAACCAGATCAAAACAGAAGTGTACAGAATTATTCAGGAGTTGATGAATAACATCATTAAGCACGCCAAGGCTGATCAGGTCGACATACAACTCACCAAACTGAATGAAAGCCTCAATTTAATGGTTGAAGATAATGGAGTTGGCTTTGATGCTTCAGCAACTTCAAGCGGAATAGGCTTAAACAATATTCACTCAAGAGTGAAATTACTTGATGGGGAAATCAATATCGACACGACTATTAATAGAGGTACTATTGTAGATATTACCATACCTGTTGTTGACATTTAATTTAAAGAAGAAAATGGAGAAAATAAATATACTCATTGTTGATGACCACCATATGTTTCTGGAAGGACTTGCCGCCTTGCTTGCAAACATTCAAGATGTCCACCTCACCGGAACCTTAAAAAATGGAAAGGAAGCCCTGGAGTTTCTGGAATCTAACACAGTAGATGTTGTGATCATGGACATTAGCATGCCTGGGATGGATGGTATAGAATTGAATAAACTCATCAAAGACAGCTACCCGCACATAAAAACCATGGTGCTCAGCACACATAGTGACCCTAAAACCATCAATAAACTGATCCAGGATGATGTGAATGGCTATTTATTAAAAAATGCAGATAAAAGTGAGCTATTGGAAGCTGTCTACTCACTAGCCAAAGGGCAAAACTACTTCTCCGAAGAGGTAAAAGAAAAATATACCAACAGCATGTTTGCCCGTCAAAGCAAATCAAACGAAGAACCTCCTCTTAGCAGACGAGAAATTGAAATTCTTAAGCTTATTGTAGCACAAAACACCACTCAGGAAATTGCTGAAAAACTATTTATAAGTCAGCATACTGTTAATTCACATAGAAAAAACTTGTTGTCGAAGCTGGGCTTAAAAAATACAGCTGGTCTCGTAAAGTATGCCCTTGAGGAGGGGATTGCGTGATGGGTATTTGGTGATCCAGTAATTGGTCTCATATGCAACCGAAGGAGGAAACAGTCTCCTTGCAATGGGGCTCAGGCCCTGTCCTAAGTATTAATCGGTTTTGGTGTTGGTTTTCAGTTATCTAGATTAATTGGATTGGTGTTCGGTACTCAGTAGTCAACTCCCAGTGTTCCTGTCACTGTCACTAATACTTGGGGATAAAAAAACAGCCACCCAAGTGTTTCCCCGAGTGACTGCGATACAACCTAGTTTATGGCTATTACTTATACGTAGAATAGGATACCGGCCACAATTACCCATACGCCAACTACAATACCCGCTAATCCCAGTCTACCTTGAATAGGTGCCAGCTTTGCCAACAGTTGTTCTCCCTTTTTCAGAGCTTCTTCATTTTTTGAAAGTAAAAGCTTACTAATCATTCCATATCCTAAAATAAAGCCGAGAACAGCTTCGACCAGACTGCTTGCCAACCAGGTGATCCACCATATAGGCCAGTTTGTAAGTAAACCCATATTTAATACTGCCTGAATTACCCCCCAAATACCCCAGAAGCAGAACACAAGGCCTATCCATCCCTGATAAGGAGTGATTTTATCAAGAATTTCTTTTGCGTTTGGCTTTTTTGCTAAAAGCAGGTTTGGTGAAGCCAAAACCCCAAGGATCATTAATGTAATTCCGTAAATCATTTTGGTAATGTTTATTAAGTTAATGTTTCTTTTCTGCAGGAATAGAGAGAGGCTCAACACACCCCTCTCTTAACCTAACGACCTCGACACCTATATGGTCGATTTTACAGTTACAAAGAAAGGTATTGCACATGCGCGATGCATCACCATAAAATGGGAATATGATCAATCACTATATTTAGTGATATGGAAAGACAGAGATCATTCTATAAATCAATCGCTTTACTACTTTTTCTTCTTTTTATCTTCAAAAAGCATTCGCATAGATGGGGTTACCGTATCATCAAACTGACCACTTTTGTTTGCCCAGATAAACAAAGCCAGAAAGCTACCGGCAACTACCATACTTATTATGATCAAAATGAATATTACTGACATTAGAATAAATGTTTTTTATGTGCAAAATAATTACCAGTAAAAGTAGCAAATGCAACTACTGATATACTGCTCAATGGCATTAAAATGGCAGCAAATATCGGAGTAAGTACTCCGGTAATGGCAAATGTTAATCCAACTACATTATATAGGAATGATATAACGAAACTGGCGATAATAATGTTCTTACCATACTTTGCGTAGTCTAGGTACGTTGCCAAATGCTTGAGATGTCCACCCTCAAGAATACCATCACACGCCGGGGAAAAGGAGGAAACATCCTCTGTAACTGCAATCCCTACATCGCTTTGCTTCAGAGCACCTGCATCATTAAGCCCATCACCGAGCATCATTACCTTATGCCCTTTTTCCTGCAATTGCTTGATGTAATCAAGCTTATCCTGAGGCTGTTGTCGAAACCTCATCTCTGTTTTGCCTGTAAATACCTCCTCTAGTTGCGAGCGCTCATGGTCGTTATCTCCTGAAAGTATGGCTAATTTATACCCTTGCAATCGACCTACCAAAGTACTTAGTCCTTCCCTGTACTGATTTCTTACCTCAAAGTAACCTCGCGATATACCATCAATAGCCAGATAAACCCTTCCTGGTTCATCCTTCACATCATCCATACCAATATAGCTGGGTTTACCTAGCCGCAGCAGATGTCCGTTGACCGTACCCTGAAGCCCGTTACCAGGAATTTCCTTAAAATCAGATATGGTAAAACCAGTATCTTTCAGGCTCTTTTTAATCTTTTGACTTACTGGGTGAATGGAGTTTTCCACCAACTTTCTGACCATACCACCTTCCTCTTCGGTAAGAGTTTTTCCAAAAAATTTAACTTTACCTTCCCCGCTCTCCGTCAGGGTACCTGTTTTGTCAAATACAATCGTATCTATCGCGTTTAGTTTCTCCGCTGTTGGGGCAGACTTAAGGTAAAACCTATTGCGCCCAAAAACACGTATGGTATTACCGTTGGTAAATGGTGCTGAAAGAGCCAGGGCACAGGGACATGCTACAATGAGTATGGCCGTTGCAACCTGCCACATATTATCCGGATTGACAAAATACCAGAATACCGTTGCCACCAGGGCTATGGCCAAAATGATAAACGTAAAATATTTACTTATTCGATTGGTTATTTCTTCGGTTCCCAGCTCATCTGTAACCTTAAAGGCATGGTTATTCCATAGGGAGGTCAAATAGCTCTGTGAGCTGGGTTTAGCAATTCTCACTGTAATACGCTCTCCTATTTGTCTCCCCCCTGCATAAAGCTGGTCTTTTGCCTTCATAACTACAGGTTTTTCCTCCCCTGTCACAAAACTGTAATCAATATTGGCTCTTTGACTTAGTAATACGGCATCAGCGGGTATTATTTCGTGATTCCTGATTACGACTTCATCACCTGCCTTCAGATCTGCAATGGGTACAGTGGTAGTCACACCATTTTCTACCCTGGTGGCTGCCAGAGGAAAATACGATTTATAGTCACGCTCAAACGAAAGGTTTTCGTAAGTTTTACTTTGAAACCATTTACCTATGAGTAGAAAGAATACTAAAGCTCCTAACGAGTCCAGATAACCTGCACCTGTTTTCGTAAGTATTTCATAAAGACTACGACCAAATAACGCCACAACACCAAGAGCAATGGGAACATCTATGTTAACGAAGCCGCTACTTAAACCTTTATAAGCTGAAATAAAGTAATCTCGTGCAGAGTATAGCAATACAGGCAAAGCCAAAACTATGTTGAGATAGGCAAAAAACTTTTTGAATGAGTCATCCATTGACTCATCAATACCAAGATACTCAGGAAAGCTTAGCAACATTATATTACCAAAACAGAATGCCGCTACACCTATTTTCACTGATAGTGCAGAACTGGTCTTTTTCTTTTTATTATCATTACCTTCAGTATCAAACTGTGGCGGATAGCCTATTGAAGATAGCAGTGCCGCCAATTCTGGCAGTTGGATAACCGTAGGGTTATACCTGATCTCTGCAGTTTTCTTTAAAAAATTGACTGAAGACTGGATAACTCCCGGGTGAAAATCTGCCAGATTTTCCAAAACGTACACACACGAGCTACAATGGATATCAGGAAGTGATAATTGGATGAGATTATAACCCTCAGACTGAAAGCTCAATAGCTTATCTCTGATCTCCTTATTTTCTAAAAAATCGTACCTACCAACGAGATGTGGTTTAGACTTATTCCGGGTTTCATAAAGCTCGCGCAGGTCATCTGTTTGAAACAACTCATATATGGTTTTGCAACCTACACAGCAAAAATCTTTATCATCAAAGATAATATGGTCATTGCGACATTCCTCCTCACAATGGTAGCATTTCACCTGCTTATCAACGCGCTCTTCTACAGCAGCTTCTTTCATAGACCACTCTCAGTTTTAATAGAGGATACTCCCTGCATGTTTAATATTAACTACGCCCCAAAGTACTCCTATTTAATTCCGGAATGGAAAGAGAACAGTCAACGATAAAGATGATCTTCGTCAGTTTTTCGACATAAGCTGGCGTATAGAAACGGTGTGGTAAAATATTGCAACAGGCAATAAAACACCCGGCAACAGTAAATAAGGCACCTGTACAAATTGCAGCGCCTGAAATGTATCCGCCAAATCACTGAAGTAGTATGTCGATATAAAGGAATAACCTGTGAGTATCAATATGCAGACAGAAAGTATATTCCATATCAACAGTCCTTTCCTGCCCAGTATGTTTCTCTGCCCCAGAAACCCAACAAGCAATGCTGAAACACCTACTAAAATATCGAAGTTAGTACCTTCAAAAGTCACGGACTTAGGAAATACCCCATTTAAGAAAGCTCCGTAGATGAGACCTTCCACCAATATTCTAAAGGTCTGAATATAAACTACAAATGTAACTGGAACCCTGGCCATTGCCTCCTTAAACAAGGAACTACCTGAAAAAAAGACACTTATAATGATCGAAGGTATTATAATCAATAACGGAACTCTGGGGGGCAAGCTAAAATCGCTTAGAACGCCAGTGTTGGATAGCGCAAGCAAATAGATCAGCCAGGTCAGAAAGCCCAGCACATAGTTTCTTATTAACCTTTTCCGTTCATCAGACCTTCGCAATATGTAAAACGGGCTGAAAGACATGCCCAGTGACAATAAATAAAATCCTGTTACTACCATAATGATGTCTTTTGTGCAAAAATATGCACAGTTACAACCTGAGCATCTATCCAATATTGCTAATTTCCCTTTCTATACTTTAAAGGAGATACTTTATGGTACTTATGAAAAAAGCGGGAAAAGGAATTGGCTTCAGCAAACCCGATCATATCGGCTATTTCACTAACTTGCAATTTGGTATGTTTCAATAACATTTCAGCTTTCTGTATCCTAATCGAGATGATATATTCATGAGGGGTGCAATGAAATACACTTTTAAAGACACGTAAAAAATGAAACCTGGAAAGCAGACATACCTGACTTAGTTCATTAAGAGAAACAGGTTTCTGATAGTGAGCATGAATGTAGTCTATCGCCTGTAACATTCTCGACATCAACTCCCTTTTCGTTGTGGGCTTCACAGATGAAATCCGGCTAAAGCCTTTCCTGTCCAAATCTGTCTTTTTGAGTAAATCTGTTAACAGGTTATGTAGTAAAACCTCCTCCTCTTCTACAAAGGAAAAAGTATTGTAACCCTTATTATAAAAGTCCTGAAGTAATATAATGTGACGAGCTATATCAGGTTCCAGCCACCTTGATCTTGTAAATACATGATGATGACAGCTTTCAACATGCGGGTTATCAAGTAAATGCTCATGAGATTTTGCCCTGGCATAAGCTGTATGCTCAAACAACTCCTGCCCGAAATGAACATTAAATGTAGTGGTCGAAACAGCCTCTGGTATTATCAGGTCATAGTTCTGGCCTTTATTCACCAGGCAAAAGGAATCCTGATCAATCGTAACCTCACGCCCATCTGCCACCACTAAGCCTTTACCTTTCAAATTTAAAAACATGGAAAAAGGCGCCAGGATGTCAGTGCGCTCGGCTCCTTTGCTAGTAGTACTCAATACCACATTAGGCCAGCCTTTACCGGGGATAACCCGACCATTTACGTCTTTTCTATCTTCAAAATTGGTCTTTGCCTTATTTCTTATCCAATGTATATCAGGAAAAGCCTTAAGTAGCATTTTTGATCAGATTGTTACAAAGTATAAATATACAAACCTTTAAATACGAATATGTTATAAACTAATAATTCTGCGTCTCCATAACTCATATGAATTAAAAATAGGTGTTAAAGGGATTTTTCCTCCTGATTTGACTCAGGGATATCCCCTAGTACCCTTAGACATCCCTGATATTCCACCCTGAAGAAAATCAGAAAACGAGCTCATAGCTCTTCAAAGTATTCCTTAAAAGCCAAAATAGAACCTTTTATATCAATGATTTACTGATTTAGTAAAATCAGTAAATCCCCTGAAATAATCGCTCCAGCTTCTTCCCAACTTAGTATCAATAAAAACATCACTGCTAAAACCATCCGATCATGTCAAAAGAACCTATAGCAATCACCGGAATGTCCTGCCGCTTTCCAAAAGCGCAGAGTCTGCAGGACTTTTGGTGTCTCCTCGAAAAAGGGGAAGACACCATTGAAGAAATCAAACGATGGAACATTGATAAGTACTACAGCCCTGATAAAGGGGCGAAAGACAAAACCCATCAAAGGCATGGATCCATGCTACAACACATTGACGATTTCGATCCATTATTTTTTAATATATCACCTGCGGAAGCTGCTGAGATGAACCCATCTCAAAAACTTATGATGGAACTTGTTTGGGAATGCATAGAGAACAGCAATGCTACATATGAAAGCATAACAGACAGTAAGGTAGGCGTTTACATAGGTAACATCTGGAGTGACTTTGAGCACTTGCGAAAGCATAAGCATGCAGAGGTTACCTCCCACTCTGCCGTTGGTCAATCAGCCAATATCATAGCCAACAGAATATCTTTCTTTTATGGCTTTTCAGGTCCTAGTCTGGTAGTTGACACCGGCTGTTCATCTTCGTTAGTGGCATTGCATCTAGCCTGCCAGAGCCTTTGGGATGGCTCTATTGAACAAAGCATAGTAGGTGGTGTAAACCATACCTTGGACCCTGACCAAAATATACTACTATCTAAATTTGGTGGTTTATCTGCAAAAGGAAAATGCAGCACTTTTGATGCGGGAGCCGACGGTTTTGTGCGAGGCGAGGGAGGAGGAATAATATTATTGAAAAGGCTATCCGACGCAGAACGTGATGGAGACAAGATATATGCCGTAATCAAAGGAACTGCCATAAACAACAATGGCTTCAATGAAAACCTGCCTGCCACAAGCATTAAAGGTCAACTCGACGTACTGGCAGAAGCCTATAAAGACTCCGGCATAAAACCCGGTGAAGTCCATTATGTAGAAACTCACGGCACAGGAACCCCACTAGGCGACCCTACAGAAACAAATGCTTTGGGAATGTTTTTTAATAAAAAAAGAAAAAGACCTCTTCATGTAGGTTCTGTAAAAACAAATATAGGCCACTTGGAAGGAGCAGCTGGCATAGCCGGTTTGATCAAAGCCATTTTGGCTATTAATCACCGGCAGTTGCCTAAAAACCTAAATTTCAATAAGCCAAATCCAAAAATTGATTTTGACGGACTCAACCTGAAGGTTCAGGCTACACATACAGAATGGCCATCAGCTAAAGGAGAAACACTAAAAGCGGGGGTTAACTCCTTTGGCTGGGGAGGCACCAATGGACACACAATCTTAGAGGAGTACAAGCCAAAAACAAACCTGTTTAACTCGGCAAAAAAAATACACAACCACAAATTCGTTTTGCCAATTTCTGCCCGGTCTGAAAAAGCGCTCACTGACTATGTTAAGAGTTACACAAACTACCTAAAGTATAGTATTAATGGTGCGCCCAATGAGTTTATTCATACTGTAACTGCTACAGCACTCAGAAAACCAGCCTTCGAATTCAGTAAAGCTTTTGCTGCCGACAGCAAGCAAGAGATGATTGAGAAACTTGATGAGTATCTCAAAAGCCCTGAGATAAACTCAACAAGTATCGAAAAACAAAAAGTAGTATTTGTTTTTCCCGGACAGGGTTCTCAATGGATTGGTATGGGACGTGACCTGTATGCAACAGAACCCATCTTCAAAAAAGCAATAGACGAATGCGAAGCAGCATTTTCCAAATACTGCAACTGGTCGCTGACAGCTCAGCTAAAGGCCAATGTAAGTACCAGTAGGATGAACGAAATCAATGTTATCCAGCCCGCTCTTTGTGCTATGCAGATAGCTCTGGCCAGACTCTGGGAATCCATTGGCTTAAAGCCGGATGCCGTTACCGGTCATAGCATGGGCGAAGTGGCCGCCGCTTATATTTCTGGTAGCATTACGCTGGATGAAGCTGCAAGAGTGATTTGTACCAGAAGTAAACTAATGAAAACAGTTAGTGGTAAAGGTGGCGCTATGGCTGTAACAGAACTTACTGTTCCCGAGGCCGAAGAAATCATCAAAAAATACACTGGATTATCAGTTGCGGTAAATAACAGTCCTAAATCAACAGTAATAGCCGGAGACCAGAAAATTATCAATGAGCTACTGGAAGAGCTTGAGCGTCAGGGCAAGTTTTGTCGCCAGGTAAAAGTTGACGTAGCCTCACACAGTGCTCAAATGGAGCCTTTAAAAGACCAATTGGCAAAAGCCCTTCAGAACATCAACCCACGACAAAACAAAATACCCCTTTACTCTACAGTAAAAAACAGAGAAGTATCCGGAGAGGAGCTCAACAACGGGTACTGGGTAGATAACCTAAGAAATGGTGTGCAGTTTGCCGGCATAATGGAAGAACTCATCAAAAAAGAATTTAACACCTTCATTGAGGTAAGCCCACATCCAGTACTGACTACAGCTATTACAGAGTGTCTGGAAGCCTTTAATGGTCACGGTATTGTATCGGGCACTCTTGCTAGAAATAAATCCGAAGAAGGCGAACTATACAACAACTTTGACCTGCTTTATCAACAAGGGATCAGATTTGATTGGAAAACGTTCTATAGCAATCCTAAAATACCATTCATTAAGCTACCTTCTTACCCATTCCAAAGAGCAACTTATGCCCTTACAGAACGCAAGCAAAATCATAATACAAAAAGAGAAGGGCACCCCTGGCTTGGAAAAGAGATGAAGCTGGCACAGCTTACCGGATTACATTTCTGGGAAGCTCAGTTTAGTATCGATGAATTTCCATACCTGAAGGATCATGTCGTCACTGGCAAAATAGTACTACCAGGTGTAAGCTATGTTGAAATGCTGCATGCCGCAGTAGCCCAACTTACAGGAAGTCATCAAGTGGTGATCAAAGACCTGAGGTTCAAATCATCTGTAATCATTGATAGTGATGAGAAGGTTAGTGTCCAATTGAAGGTCCAAAAAGGTGAAGACACTTCGACATTTACCTTTTACCAAATAGCTGACGGACAATGGGTCGAAACAGCCAGTGGTATATACATCCTCAACAATAGTATTGCAGAAGGCACCACTGAAAACACCGAGTTTGAAGGAAATATGGATACTGAAGCTTTGTATGAGCAACTACAAACACTTGGTCTACAATATGGCCCATACTTCAGAGGAATACAAAAGATCAATGTAAATGGTAGACATATTCGAGCCTCAGTAGCTGTAAAAGATATACTGAAGTACAGTCTCAACCAGTACGGCTTCCACCCTGCGGTTCTCGATGCCTGTCTTCAAACTCTTTTCGCTACACAAAGTAACTGTGATACTGAAAGTACGGCCATGTCTTACCTCTCTGGTATTGAAACCGTGGAGATCAATAAACCCATTGGATTCACTGATGAACTGTACATTCATACTGAGATCATCAGCCTGGAGTTTACCAACGAAGGCCAGAGTACTTCGCTTACTGCCAACTGTATCATTACCGATGCTTTAGGCCATGTTTTACTTACTCTGAAGGGCCTGGGTGGTAAGATCTTCAAACTAGAAGAAATTGGAGAACAAAAAGAAAAATGGTACCACCATATCAACTGGGTGCCTGAACAGGTCAATTTCAAAAACCATGGGCAGAAATCATTCGTAGTAGTGGCTACACAAAACGATGATGTTACCAAACAGTTTCTGGAAGAAATAACTGACGCTGGCCATGACTTCCACTGGGTAGCACCTCATACCACCCAGGATACTCCCTTTAGTGCCTCACTCGACCAAATAGAGCTTGAAAAGGTAGACCACATCATCTATTTCAGCCACGGTCATACCGTAGCTACACAGGAAGCCATCGAAACTGAAAAGGCATTCTACCTGATCCAGCTATTCAAAGACCTGGAAGCTAAAAAGCTGATGCACTATCCAGGACTTACCATAGTTACTAACGGTGCCTTTGGGATCAAGTCTGATCACATCAACGTTGCTGCGGGACCAATAGTAGGCATCGGCAGGGTGGCATACAATGAGTTGTCTCAATATGAACCCCAGATCGTTGATCTCAGTTATAACTGTAATTTACAGGAATTAAGAAATCTCGTAAAGGTTGCCGCGGAACCCGTAGCTAAGGAACGTGAAATAGCCCTGAGAAACGAAAGTTTCTACAGCTCTCGCCTTGCTGGCTTTGTTCCCGCAATGCCTACCGCGGAGCAAATCTCCTTCTCTACTTCTGCTTACCATCTGGTTACCGGTTACAAAGGCATTGCATTCACACTGGTAGAGTGGATGTTTGCCCGAGGAGCCCGTAAATTCTGCCTGGTAAGCCGTAGTCATAATATTGATAAAGCATTAAAAACAAGAATAAAATCTCTGGAGGATCAGGGTGCCACATTCAAAATCGTTGCGTGCGATGTCTGCAATACACCTGCATTGAACAACCTTTTGGATGAGCTTCAAAGCGAGGCCGGTTTGAAAAGTATCATCCATGCTGCCGGAGTAATCAATGCAGAACAGATTATTAACCTTTCCCATGAAGAGTTCTCTTCAATACTGGCCCCAAAAGTTATAGGGGCATGGAACCTTCACCAAGCCTCAAGAAAGTATGCACTCGATCACTTCATCATGTTCTCCTCTGCTTCCAGCCTTTTAGGTCTGAGTGGTCAGGTAAGCTATGTAGCCGCCAACACCTTTCTGGATGCACTGGCTCAATACCGACAAAAGCAGCATCTACCCGCCCTCTGCATTAACTGGGGAGTGATATCGGATGTCGGTATGGTAGCATCGCTCAAAAATCTGGAGAAGTTCGCTGAGGCCGAAGGCTTTGTAGCTACCCCCATGTCGGATGCTGTAAAAGCACTGGACAAAATATTTGACCAGAGCCCTGCTAACATGGGAGTATTCCAAGTGAATGCCGATCAGACTGCCGAACATTTTCCTGCATTGGGTAACAGCAAGTACTTCTCTGGCCTCCTTCATAAAAACGAGGACACAAATGCAGGTCAGTCACTCTTGCAGACACTAGAAAGTGTACCTAATTCGGAAGAATGGCTGGATGCACTGGAAAGCCATCTGAAGAAGCTAACCGCCAGCATTATCAAATCGCCGGAAGATCAATTATCTACAACTATGAAGTTCAAGAGCTTAGGTATCGATTCTTTAATGGCCGTGCAGTTCAGAAACAAACTGGAAAAGGAGCTGAATATCAAACTTTCGGTAACAGACATCTGGGAGCATCCAACCATTGCCGAATATGCTACCTTTCTGGTGGAGAAGCTGTTCAAGGTCAAAAAGCAGAAGGAAGAACAAAGTACCTCTGAACCGACCATTGTTGCCAGCACTTCCAATGCTAAACATAAGGTACAATTGGTATGTTTTCATGATGCCGGAGGTAATGCCAACCTGTATGCAGACTGGGAGGAAAAACTGGCAAACAATATACAGCTCGTGACTGTTGAACTGCCTGGCAGGGGGAAATCATCATCTATGCAACCATTCACCAATATGAAGCAAGCCGTCCACAAGATCTCTGATACACTAATGGGCGTAATGGACAAACCTGCGATCTTCTTCGGGCATAGCATGGGAGGCCTGATAGCATTTGAGGTAATGCGTGAGCTGAGAAGAAGACTGGCAAGACCTCCTGTAAGCCTCATAGTTTCATCTACACCACAACTGGCTTCCTATGACAAACAGCACCTGGATCACAATGCTGATGATCAAACTCTGACAAAGCGTTTCCCTCATCTGAGCAAAGAAGCCATACCTGATACCGAGCTTCGTGAGATACTGATCAGACTTTTAAGAAACGACCTGATATTACTCGACTCTTACAAGTATGAATTCGCTCCTCCTATGGATGTCAACATCATTGCCATACATGGAAAAAGTGATATCACGGTAAGTAACAAACAAATGAACCTCTGGAAAAATGAAACCACCCTGAAATTCAGGTTCATAGAGCGCGAAGGTGACCACCATTACCTAAGATCATGCACAGATTTTGTTACCGAATTAATTAATAATGAAGTAACAAAACCAGCTTTAATTCACCTAAAAAAATAAATCAATGGAAGCACAACAAGTCACAACTAAGTTATCTAAAGAAGTAATAGGTACCTGGAAACTTGTTTCCTGGACCTTCAAAAACGACAACGGAGAAGTCATTGACTATTTCGGCAAAAGTCCTCAAGGTATACTCATGTATACCGACAGCGGCTACATGAGTGTCCATATTATGAAGAACGACAGAAAAAAATTTAAAAGTGGAGGAATGTATGATGGTACTACTGATGAAATTGTTGATGCCTTCACCTCATACTTCGCCTATTTCGGTAAGTTCATAGAGAAGGAACCGGGAGTATTGCAACACACTGTGGAAGGTGGCACCTTTCCTAACTGGCTGGGCAATATTGAAGAGCGCTACGGTGAAATAGAGGGAGATCGAATGATACTGTCAACACCCCCAATCCGTACAGGCGAACACGATATTGTATTCAATGTGGTGTGGAAAAGGGCGTAGTATAAAAAGACAAAATCTGTTACAGAAGTAAGAAATCACACTATAAGTATCTCATTATCTACATTTTAAACATCATTACATCAATTGTATTAGAGTATTAATAGATATAAATATTATTAAGTTATTAAATATCAATAAGTTACACAACATCAAATAAACACAAGGTTAAATATATTACACCCATGCAATCGAGTCTCTTATTTAACAGCATAGAATCTTTGCAAGTAATAAATTAAAAGGAAATTCAATCAAAAATTAAAAACTATGAATCAAGCTAGCATAATGAAAGGTGAATCACTCTTAAAAGAGAAAAACCTGGAGGTAACTTATGATCCATCAAATCAAATCCTATTTTGTCGCTGGATAGGTTTTCAAAACAGGGACAAAATCATTTCAGGGGGAAATAAAATACTTGAACTATTTAAAAAGAAAGCCAACTGCACTAAAATATTGAATGATAATACAGAAGTTACCGGCCCTTGGCAAGACGCTGCAGAATGGACCGTAACCCAGTGGTTTCCTCAAATGGAAAAAGCAGGCCTAAAACATTTCGCATGGATTTTCTCAGAAAATATTTTCGCACAGCTATCTGCTAAAAACGCCATGCCGGATTCAAATATTGTAACCAAATTTAACTCAGCCACAGAAGCACTTGAATGGCTAAAGTCTAAACCCTAATAGCTCCAATGTATCACCAGCAACACCAGCTCTCCCCCTGAGAGTTGGTGTTTTACGTTACCTGATGGTATAAGCAATAGTCATCTAAATTGTAAGGAAAATACCCTACAATAGACGATTAAAACCTTAAAATTCAAATGTAAATACACTACAAAGCACCTTCCCTATTCATAAGGGGAGTGCTTTTTCTTTATCCACAACATCTATTCTTCAGCGCAGCGCTTATTTCATATATTCATCTGCTCAGTTAACTTAGCTCCTCATTTAAGTTTAGATGATAGCAATTAGAAAGGCGTCAGGCACCTCTGATCATTTCACTATTGAGCAATTAGCAGGGGATATATCGCATGAAGTTTTATGATCCGATCATACCCACACTAATAATTTTCTAACAGAGTTTCAATTAAAAGAAGCTATTGCAAGACCAAATTGCCAGTGAAACAGCTACTATTTACTAATCGTTGAAGAGCCTCCAACAGGATATCTCGGATTGATAAAACACAATAACAAACTTATAATTAGCAAGTTATACACAATCAAGACTTACCAAGAAAAAATCAGAAAAGCAGCCATGGATT
Organism: Fulvivirga marina; assembly: GCF_016775155.1. Lineage (GTDB taxonomy): Bacteria > Bacteroidota > Bacteroidia > Cytophagales > Cyclobacteriaceae > Fulvivirga > Fulvivirga marina. Next base: position 935,824 of record NZ_JAEUGD010000066.1, read on the forward strand.
TCTCAACCAGACTTGCCCTTAAAACCATATAAAAAGTATAGAATTAGTTGTGAACCAACTTAACAGCACTATCATAAGCATATATAAGCAATATGGTTTTGAGGCCATTTAAACGCTTGTCAACTCCTTTTCGGACGGACATAGCAAGGATAAAAAAATACACAAAACGATCCACCAAGAGCCTACAAATGCGTTTCCCAATCACCTCTCCTATAGGAATAGGAGCCTATGTACGCAATTTTTATACCCTGGATTGAAGCTCTGTATTTTAATGTGTGAATAGATGGCTTATGGAGTTTCAGTATGAATACACTTAAATTAAGCAAAAAGCCTCCAAAGGAAAAGTACCAACCCGACAATGGCAACACATGAAATGATAAGAAGGACCCTGTGGTCATAGAAAAGATATCCGGTAATGACAAAGCCCAGAATTGCGAAAAGTGATGTACTTAAAAACAGGTTACCCAACCCCATATCGTGGGCATGGTCAAGACTAAACCACCTTGCAAAGTTAAACACATAACTGAGCAGAAAGCCTACCAGCACAAAGCCCGCATTGATCAGTATGTAATTAACTATCATAACAACGTAAGGCTATTTTAAATAAAGTAAAACAGGCTATTAAGAAAGAACAGCATCCCTATAATCGCCAGCACTGATACAACTGGCAAAACCTTAAACCTGGAATAAACATATCCTGTATAGGCCAGGCCAAGAATGGTAAAAACAGAGGTAGTAAAGAACAGGTTTCCCAACCCCATGTCATGCGGATCATCCAAACGAAACCATGAAGCAAAGTTAATGATAAAGCTCAATAGGAAACCTGCCAGCAAAAAACCCGTGTTGATGAGTATATACCTGACTACCACCTTATAACTTGTTTGCATCTAATTATATTAGTCCTTCGTTACTTTAAACTCCTCTCCCGGCCCGGAATCAGTGGGGCGCTCCACAAGGTTAAATACCTGAGTATCCAAATACACTTTTACCTCAGACCATGGTGTTTTAGCCTTGTAATACTTAAATACCTGAGCTCCCTTATCCATCGCAGATTTGGCTCCTTTAAGCTTAGATAAACCTTCATAGCTATAGTCTCCATTCCCTTTATCATGCTCACCATGCTTATGCCCATCCTGGTTCACATAAGAGTGGAAAGATTTGATCGAGTCATCACCCTTTTCCTCTGCCCTCTCTGCATGTCCGTGAGCATGAGAGTCCTGAATCATATGCATTAAGCTACCCATAGCCCGCTTAGGGGTACTTCCATCTTTATAGGTATGAAACAAGTCATCAATAGTTAGCTTATCCGCATTCGGAGTCCCTTTAAAGTACTCTGTAAAACCAGCTACAGGTACGCCGGTCAGTGTAGTATTGCTCTTGATATCACCTATTCCTACACGGTAAGTAAACTCCGCCCAGACCATGACCTTGTCCTTGGTGATTTGCGCCTTGATGCCATCAGCAATCGCCATGGCATGAAAGAATTGTAAATCACCAAAATGACTTCTGGCTGTCATATTATCCTTCTTGCCTATCCGCTCTCCTTTTTTGCTCTTGCCTTTACCATCAGAAAAGTGATTGTACCAGACCAAACCGCTACTATAATTGTCGTTTTCCCTTTCGTTGTTATCAAACAAAAGACCTTCAGGGTCATCATTCCAGATCACACCTCTGATGTACTCAAAAACTTCCTCATCATCAAGCGAGGCATCTTTTGGTACTACACCTGCCTTTATGAGCGATTGCAGAGTCAGGTTCTCATGAACAGGGTCTCCCTTATTCCAGGGACCTTCAATTTCATTTTTCTGCACCACATCATCCTGTGCTTTCTTCTGAACAGTAACCCCACCGCTTACTGCCTGATTACGAGCTGCCTTGTAGCCCATGCTGTCAGCTTCCTGCTCCAAAACAGGATCATCATTAACTACCAGACCTTTTGCCTGAGTTGTCGCCTTGACTCTGCCTTGTCTTTGCTGTACCACATGTGCAAGCTCATGGCCTATCAGCTCTTGTCCTTTAACGCTATGGGGATTATATTGCCCGGGAGCAAAATGTATATCATTGCCCTGAGCATAAGCCAAAGCCCCAATTTGTTTCGCCTGCGATGAGTTGCTATGAACTTTTACATCTTCAAAACTTGCCCCAAATGCACCTTCCATTTTCCCCTTCACCACCTCAGGAAGTCCGCCTGAGCCTTTGTTTGAAGAGGTAGGTGCTTCAGAAGCTTGCCCACCTCCCATATTACCCGATGCCTTCTGAACTGGTATAAATCCAGCCTGCCCGAACAGTTGCTGAATACCTAATGATGACGAGGATAGGTTATCCTTCTGTAAATTGTCTTGTTTGCTTCCAGGGGTAGATGATGGTGACGATTGTTGCTGATGCTGAATGTCGTTCATTGCCTATAAATACATAAAGCTCTAAGATATAAACCCTGACAAAAAAATAGCACTTAAGGTAATATAATTAGTCATTATTGCAATTTCGCCCGATTGCCTTCGTAGTGAGACATCCGGAATAGCTAATTTCCTGATCGCCAAAACTGATCATCAAACTTACGGGGAAAAGGGATTGTTATGTGCCTACTCCTCCAGGGCTTGAGCTGATACCAGGTATTAAACCCTGCTGCCGTGAATATTTTATCAACATGCGGATACCAGTCGACAGGTTCTTCACCATGCAGCAAACTTACCCCTTCAGGAACACTCACGGGTTGATCGCATAGCACTACTATATGAGGGTCGTTGCCTTCCATTTTTGCAAGATCGACAGCATGATTTAACAACACCTCAATTTCATCAAGATGTGTAGTATGTACTACCAACCATACGGGCTGATTATATTTTTCCAATTTTTCAAGAATGTGGGTAGGAGATGGAAAACTAAGTTCCATATGCTTTACCTGCGTAGCGGTTTTAACATAACTTTCATGATCAGGCTCCAATGGCTCGAAAACATAGACACATTCCATAGCAGGAGGACACCGATTGATCAGGGGTTTATACATTCTCCACTTGAGTCTTCTACACAGGTAATGTACCAATATGCCAGCAAATAAATCATCTGACAGCTCTCCTAAAAGACCACACGGAAAAGCATCTATGTAAAATGCCTCAGGAGAATACTCCCGGATGAGTTCCCTGATCCATTTCCTTAAGACTGCTGCCTCAAAACTATAGGTAGGTGGTAAGAATGCTATTTGTTCAGCATTAAATAGCTGGTAAGCGCTACGATTATTGGTAAGCACCTTATATGACTCCTCTATTCCCGCACTAGCAATAAAAGTCTTTATGCGGGACAGGTGCCCAAAACCACCTCCAAAACCATAAAAAACTATCATTTATCTTGTGCAGCCAACTCCGCACAAATGATATATTTTTCCGTTTCCTGCATTTCGGGAATGAGTAATATTCCAGGGGCAAAAGAGTCTGAAAAGTTGCGTAGAAAGTATTTACCCTGCACCTCTAACATAGGTACACCAGGATCAAACCGGATGGAGGAAAGTTCATTTTCCTCCTGGCTTAGCTTAATACGCCCGTCATCATAGCAGTGTATTTCATAAGCTCCCGTCATCTCTTCATTGTTTGCTACCTTAATCTTTCCCTCTTTGATTTTCACCTTCCAGATCAGAGCCTCACTTTTACTCCTGAGCTTAAATCCATCATCCTTATATTTCACCGCATACTGAAATTCATCATTCTGATCATAGTATTTCCTTTTACCCTCTCTCTTCATAACCCCAAACAATATTCCTTCCTGGGTATTGACCGTCAGTTCACTCCCTCTATCAGTGATCTCTGCCAATGAAACATTTTCTCTATTGCTGATATAGTAACTCTTCAATGCACCAACTACCTCAACCTCCTCAGCAGGAGTTTCAGTAACTGATTCACCTTCCTGCCCGGAACCACCAGAACACCCCCAGAGAACGAGTAACATAATGATAAGGCAAAATTCAAGATAGATATTTTTTGTATGCGAGTGTTTCATGAGTATGGGAATATTGAGTTTCAATTTTAGTTTTCAGGTGCTGTCCTAGCATGAGTTGTTCCTCTCCAGTCATAGAAAAGAACTGATACAAAGTTTCTCTGCAACTATCTTCATCAGCAGGTTCAAACAGTAACCCATCTTCCTCATGGGCTATAACATCAGCCATACCATCGACTGCAGAGGATATAACCGGGACACCTAATGCGCCTGCTTCCAATAATACATTGGGCATACCATCATAAAAAGAGGGAATAACAAGAGCATTACAACAAAGATAATATTTCATAAGCTCATAGCGATCATGAAAGGGAAGCACCGTATATGTACAGCGCATTTGCTCCAACTCTTCCTCCAAATGCTCTTCAACATCACCTACAAGCAGTAAATGAGTCTTCTCTACAAGACTTGTCCTTTTAAGAGCTTCAAGGAAAAAGTCAAGCCCCTTTTTGGCCTTTAACTGTCCAAAAATCCCCAAAGTCAATTGCTCCTCCCCTTGCTGCCTCTTCCACTCTTTAGCAAATTCAAGCTCTCCGGAAGTGGGTTGCCACAGCATGGTATCTATACCATTTGCAACATAGTGCACACCTTCATGACCGATCCATTTTCTTATCTTATCCGCCTTATCACTACTTACGGTAAAAATCAGGGAAGACTGCCTCAGAGCATCTTCAAGTATTCCTCGTTTGCGGGGTGTAAATATGGATATATCCAAATCGTTACCACGGATTAGTGTCACCAACTTCACCCCAGCCCATTGAGAAAACACAGGTGCACCAATCATGGACAAATAGCCTCCAAAGCAAACAATGTAATCAAAGCTACCTAACGTTTTAATGTAGTTCCAGGCAACATTTAGCACATGGGCCTCACTATTGCTAAAGGGGATGACTGTATACCCTCCATTTTGCTGCTGCTTACGGCGTATTTTTCTATCCCTGTTTACAAAATGAATGATTTCAATCGTAAAGCCTGCCTGACGCAAACCGTTGACAATGCGATCACATGATTGTGACATTCCTCCTCGCTGAGGAGGATAATGGTCCGTAAGCCATAAACAAGTAGGCGTGCCCATTAACTATCAAATGCGTTTACAGAATCATCTTCCATTAAGGTATCCCCTGAATCAGAATACTCAAAACTATCATAGTCATATGTGCTAAATGCACTTCCATACCATATATATGGGGTATCCAAGGCCAACCCTGGATCTTCTTCATACACCTCTTTTCTACCTTTCCCTTTAGGCTTTTGAGGTGTAGTCTGTCCTACAGGATTGATGGGCTCAAAATTCGCATAGATCTTTTGCATGGTCTCAAAAAACACATTCACCCCCAACATTTTATCCTGACCTACAGCTTTTATCTTTATTTTAGCTTTAGCCTGATAATGCTCATTAACTTCAACCACCGAGACCGTACGATTCCTCGATCCTTTATAGCGATACTCTGATTTTGGAAGTGACATTTTGATCAGGCACTGATGTACAAATTTGGTTTTCCTTTTATACTTGGTCTTACCACTGCGGCTCCTCTTTTTCCAGGAGAAATCCTTGATATCATCCGCCACTACAAACTCAAGCACGGCCTGATCCTTCATCGTCACTCTGGCAACGATATATTTAGGAGAATATAGTTTAAGTTTTTTCACCCCTACTTTGCTTTTTTCCGGAGCCATTGCTTTTCTTGGTATTCTAAAATCAAGAGTGGCTGCTAGTTTCGCATCACTACCACACTTCGCTTCAAGCACAGTAAGTATGGGCAAAAAGAACATTCTCAAATAGTTATTTACATCCTTGCGCTTCTTCTTACCTCTCAAAATCAGAAGTGTTACGCCAGTGACTGCAAAGAGAGCTATAAAGTAAAATGCGTTTTCCTTTATAACGGCAAAACTTACAAACGAGAAAAAGGCAAGCAAAAAGCTTACAATTGCCCAAACTAGCAGCCTTTTAATAATTTTATCATTCCGCTGATCAAACTTGGATACTTTGACAAGTAATGAGAGCCACTTACTTATTCTCATAGTGGTACTTACTGTCTTTTCGTCAATAAATTGCTTCTGTACAGGCGAAAGGTGTTGATACTTATCTGAATATTTATTCATAATTACAGTTGCAGATTTTAGCAAACAAGATTAAAAATGTTATAGTATGTAGAAGACAATTTTCGGTTTATTCTCTCCCAAGTATATTTTTCTTTAAATTTTACAAAAGCATTTTCAGCTATTTCACTTCTCAACTCTGGGTAATCCATCAACAACCTGACACACCTGGCAAGATCTGCGGGCCTTTCCGGCCTAAAAAATTTGGCTTCAGTATCAGGTTCTAATATCTCTCGAATTACGGGCAGATCCGAAGCAATGACTGGCGTTTTACAAGCCATGCTCTCAAATACTTTCAAAGGAGAGCACCCTTGCTCCAGATTTCTGCTACACTCAGTAAGGGGGGCTACAGTACATAATGCATAACTGATAATCTGATGAAGTTCCTCCTTGCCTAATTGGTACTTCCATATGACCCGTCGGCTTACAGCAAGCTTTTCAGCAAGCTTCTGAAATGGACGAGCAAAGCGTGGTTTGTGCGATGAGCAAATAACTAATTTTAAACCGGGTTTATCTCCAAGATACTTCATAGCCTTCAAGAGTGTATCCACTCCTTGCCAAGGCTGTAATGCACCAAAATAAACAATGTACTGCTCAGGCAGACCTTTTGGCTTAGCATTTATCACTGGGATATCCGCTCCATTTGGGATCACATGTATTTTCTCCTCCCATACACTCCGGGAGACCAGGTGCCTTTTGATGGTTTCTGAAGGGCAAATGATCAACTGGCTTTTCTCCAGACATTCATCTTCCAGCTTACGAATTTTGTTCAAGGTGCCTTGTCCCATATAGGGGTACCTGCTTACTAATTCAATAGAAGGCAAACCATTAACCTCAAATATACTTGTGATATGCTGCCTTGCCAGTATAGGAAGACCACTCCAAATATCTCTGAAATGTCCTATCTGCAAGTTATGCTGCTGAGTCAAAATACCGTCAACCCATGCTGAAAATGCCAGTGCCCTTTTGAGATAATTGCTTTCTTCAATGGGCGACTCCAGATGATGGACCGTCTCAGGTAATTCTTTTGACATATGTCTACCCAAACTTAGCAACAAGGCAGAAGGAAATTTCTGCGAAAGCACTTCAGTAACCTTGTCAATGTGGATTGCAGAACCTTTATAAGATGGATAGGGATCAAAAGTAGCAAAAACTGACCTGTATTGGGTATTCGACAAAATTCAAAACCTTTAAAAAATGTAATTATACAGATTTATTAAAATAAAATAAAAAGAAACTACTTCCAAGTATAGAACTATACAATCTTTTCTCAATCATTTCTCACAATAAGAAACGTCTTATCAGCTTTATGCGGAAACAACTAACATTTTAATATTAATGATTTCACTATGAGGATTAAAACAAAAAGACTACGATTTATATCTACAATTGGCTATTTTCCCGCTGATCCATAACCTTAACTGCCTAACTAATGAATTATAATCACTTTAAAGTTGAGATAGAAAACAATATTGCCCATGTAGCTTTCAATAGACCTGAAAAGGCCAATGCTTTACACATGGAAGCATGGATTGAAATGAAGGCAATTTTTGATAAGCTGAGTAAATCAGATAGCACCAGGGTAATCATACTCAGTGGTGAAGGCAAACATTTTTGTGCGGGCATAGACCTTGAGCTACTAATGTCAGTGGGGGCGCTCAAAGATGTCTCCTGCTCAGGAAAACGTAGTGAAAAAGTCCGTGAGTTGATACTTACACTTCAAGATACCGTTTCAGCTATTGAAAAATGCTCCAAACCAGTGCTTGCAGCGGTCCATAGTGGATGTATAGGGGGTGGCGTGGATATAATTTCAGCCTGCGATATGCGCTATTGCACCGAAGATGCTTATTTCACTATAAAGGAAATTGATCTGGGTATGGTTGCAGACTTGGGAACGTTACAAAGGCTACCAAAGATAATATCTCCAGGAATGGCCGCAGAACTGGCTTACACCGGAAGAAAAATGACCGGACAAGAAGCTTTAAGTATTGGATTGGTTAATCATCGTTATCCCTCCAAGGAAAGTATGATTGAAGGGGTAAGACAAATAGCACAAGCCATTGCCGCTAAATCACCACTATCCATCCGAGGCACTAAAGAGGTACTTCGTTATACGAGAGACCATTCAGTTGATGATGCATTAAACTATATGAGTACATGGAATGCTGCCATGCTGCTATCAGAAGACCTTTTTGAAGCCTTCAAAGCTTCTATGGAAAAGCGCGAACCTAAATTTGAGGATTAAGAGTTCAACCATTCAGAAGCTTCGGAAGCGGAAGATTTGGCGGAACAGTTGTATTCAAGAATCACTAATCAGCTGTCTATCAACTACATGGGTCGCATCAAAAGTACTACAATAACTATGAGACTTTTTGATACGGCCTTTTTGTTTTACTCTCCTCCCGAAGACCGCTCATCTCTCCGATCATGCGCTTATCAGTTCCTTATTTGAATTATGAATAAAACATATACTTTGTTACTTCAAAACAGGTATGATCATGGTTCAAATAAAAAGACCTCTTTCCAGCATTATACTTTTGACAATATTCATTGGCCTTTTAGTATATCAGGCGTTTGACAGGTCAGGTGGAATATATTACTTCTACTTCGGGTTCATAGCATTGCTCGCCATCAATTTGATCAACTTTCTCATTAACAGAAACTACATAGAAGCAAGAGAAAACACCGTAACAATCCACCGTGACCTATTCATTAAAACCAAACTAAAACTCAGCAATATTAAACGGATAACTCTTAGTTACACCCCATTTGGCAGATCTTATATCATGCTGACCAATGGCGACAAAATCAGGTTCTCTGCCTCCAACATCGATAATAGTGAAATCGAAAAGCTAAAAATGATCACACCTCATATCAATTAAAAGTCTATTACTTTTAAAAAGGAGATACATATCAAGCAATAAGTTTGACAAAACCATAAATTTACCAGCTCATAACATTCCTATAAAAGCTCCACAAATCTATGGTCGATACACAAAGGCATCTTAACCTCTTCAGACAATCGCTGGATGATTTCTCTCCTATCACGAATGAGTCGTTTCACCGTTTATGCAGCATAGTCAAATTCAGGAAAGTCAATAAAGGAGAAGATCTGATACGTATAGGGCAAACTGCAAAAAAGTTATACTTTGTTTGTAAAGGTTTACTAATATCACTTTATACAACCAATGACGGTGACACACACATCAAGAACTTTTTTCTGGAAGGAACACTGGCGGCCTCCACAGCTTCTATGCTGCAGGTTTCACCTTCTGATTTCAGTATCCAGTGCGTGGAAAACGGTGTTATCCTTGAAATGGAGTTTAAAAAATACAGAGACCTGATTTTTAAATATGACGACCTAAAGAATTTTTATATCGGTTACCTTGAGAAGAAGTGGATTATAGAGAATGAAAAACGACAAATTGCTTTTGCCACTGAAACCGCCACTGAAAGATATTTAACATTTCTTGAGCAATACCCTGACCTCGAAAACAGGGTTCCTCAACTGCAAATTGCTTCTTACCTGGGGGTTACCCCCACTCAACTTAGTCGGGTCAGAAAAAATTTGAATAAATCTTAATGTATCAACATATGTAAATGCTTTCCTCTCTCACCTCAGCTACCTTCGCTTCATGAATCAGATAACATTAAGCGTTTTAGCATTTACAGGAGGTATATTCCTTGCTATGCAGGGCGGGCTTAACGCTCAACTGGGAGTACTTTTGAAAAACCCGCTACTCGCATCGTTGATAGCATTTTTCAATAGTACAATGTTTGCTTTCCTCATCATAGTTTTCAGTGTGAGAAGTATTCCGTCAGCCCAGCAGTTAAAGGAAGTGCCATGGTACCTATGGTCAGCCGGAGGGCTTTTCAGCGTAATAGGTATCAGTCTCTATTATTATACTATACCCAAGCTAGGTGTCTCCACCATGATATCCCTGGGCCTATGCGGACAGATCATGTTTTCGGTTATTGCCGGACATTTTGGCTGGTTTAACCTTCCTGTCGAACCTGCTACCTACAAAAGGCTGCTAGGAGTAACGGCCATGATCATTGGTATATTTTTAATTAACAAAAAATGAAAAAAGAAGAACTTATCAACCAAAACATCGAAAACCTGATTTCGCTATGGCAAACAGTGAGTGAAAAGACCAATTTCCAGAAATCAGAAGAGGGTTTCGAATATAGCATGATACCCTACTCTGAATGGCCTAACCGGTTGTGGTTCCATCAGGCTCCCGATGAAAAAACCGTTGCTAAAGCCAAAGAGATTTTGCTTTCATCTTCCAAAAATATAACCATTCCTTACTGGGACATATACGCAAACGAAGCACACCAGCTCTTAGAGTGCAATGGCTTTGAAGTTAGGTTTGAACAAATCGGTATGTCGTTGAAGCTTACCCAAAGTTACGATGCACCGCAAAACCTTGAGCTCAAAAAGGTAAGGAACGGAAAGGAAGCCCAGCTTTGGGAGAAGCTATTTCAACAAGCCTTTGGTTATCAAATCAGTCATAAACTCCTACAACAGGACTATGAAAGCACGGACTTCATTATCGCCTACCACAATGAATCTCCAGTGGGAACGGCGGTACTTCATCACCCTTCAGGCGATATCATAGGTATTCATGCCATGGGTATTATTCCTGAAGCACGAAGACAGGGGTATGCAGAACAGTTGATGAAAATAATCCTCAATCACTCCATAGAGCATGGCTTTAAGTTTGCCACACTCCAGGCATCTGCCATGGGCAAAGGCATATATATAAGACTGGGGTTTGAAGAGCAATTTTTAATGAAGAATTACACCTTGAATAAATAGTTTATCTACACCATTAAATTCAGAAATTCATGCAATTAATTAAAGATTTGGAATGGCGATATGCCACTAAAAAGTTTGACTCCTCCAAAAAGGTTAGTGACGCTGACCTGGAGACAATAAAACGAGCAGTTCAGCTTTCAGCATCATCATATGGACTGCAACTCTACAAAGTCCTAATCATAGAAGATATGACTCTGAGAGAAAAACTGAAACCTGCCTCCTGGGGGCAAAGTCAGATCACAGAGGCCTCACACCTCTTTGTATTTTGCAGCTATACCTATGTTCATGATAATCATATAAATGATTACATGAAATTGCATGCACTCAGTAGAAAGGTTAGCCTGGACACCGTTCAAGGTTATGGTAACTTCATTAAAGAAAAAATCGCTGAAAAATCGGAAACAGAACGGCAAGAATGGATGGTCAGACAAACCTACCTTGCCCTTGGCAACCTCCTCTCTGCATGCGCAGCATTGAAAATTGATACATGCCCCATGGAAGGTTTTGAAGCCGACAAATACAATGAAATTCTAGGGTTGACAGAGGAAGGGTTACACGTATCGGTAATAGCACCTATTGGCTATCGGGCTGCTGATGACAAAGCACAGTTAATTAGCAAAACAAGAAAGCCTTTTCAGACCCTTTTCGAAACCAGATAAGAATTAGTGGCATAAACATCCGAATCCGAAATTAGATGTTTAAATCAACCCAGCATAATTTTGAACTTTAGCAAACTTTGAAAGTTTGCTAAAGCTCAAAATTGATAAGCCTCATTAATTAACCTCCGCCGTAGGTTTAAAATAGCCAAATGAGTGTATGGAATGATTATTCCGAATATGAACAACATGCACTCTACCTCTGTTTGCTTCTACAAATAAGTTTTTACTCTCTCTGATTCTTGAAAATCACTCCTGATTGATCAGGCAAAACTCCAGGTTCAGTACTGAAATACAGTGGAAAGCCCTCACCGCACAGTGTACCAACAGGATATTAATGCAAAAGCACTTGCATTGTTCTCATTTATCATAGTTTTGGGTTATACTATACGCAATGTTCTTATAACTAGTGAACCAAACTAGGTCAGCTAAAACCTTTATACCTCAGATGAAACATTTTTTTAAAATCATAATATTCGTTTGTTTATTGCTTCCCCTCAAGCTTAAATCTCAGTCGGATCTTAAAACTTACCAATACCTGATAGAGAACAGCATAACTGCGCTACAAGAAAGTCGCAACTCTGAAGCTGAGCAACAACTTGACAGCCTTATCAATATTTACCAGACTGATGAGCAGCTATTTGCCAAAAGGCTTTATCTGGGAGATGGGTTATCAGAAAAGCAAATGAATGCCTTTGTTACCAAGTCAATCTTATATACACAAGCCTGTTTTTTCAAAGGCCTGATATTACTTAAAAGTGACCGCCCCTACGAAGCACTTATTAATTTTAAAATTAGCGTTGAATCCGACAGCTCATTTTCAGATGGTTTTCTGGGTATTGCTGACAGCTATATGGCTATTTACCAATACCCCAAAGCTTTGGAAATTTATACATATGTTTTATCCATAGAACCTAGTAATACCTACGCCCTGCTAAAAAGTGCCAGTGCACTTGGTTTCTTAAAAATGTACGATCAGGCTGTTAAAAAACTGGATCAAGCCATTAAACTTGACAGCACCTGTACCCTTTGCTACCAAAACAAGGGGTATTATCTTCTTTTAAATAAAGAATACGATAATGCTTTGATTCATTTGGATATGACTCTTAAAGCTGAACCCAACGATCCTTATGCTCTAAACAATAAAGGCTTTGTACTACACAAACTAAATGAAAGTAAAGAAGGGCTTAAACTGATAGATGCCTCTTTGAAAACATTTCCGGATAATCACCATGCCTACCTAAACAAAGCACTAATATATTTAGATAAAAAGAAACAAAAAGAGGCCTGTGGTTTCTTTAGCAAGGCTATTTCCCTTGGGTTAGAGCCTCAATACAATGACCGCACCAAGCCTCTGGTCACAGAATGCCCGCAATGATCAATGCGGGTTAAGAGAGACAGACAATTTTAACTAGAACTCCAAAAATGAAATCGCCTATGTGACTAAAAGGAACGATAACTGATTATGGTGATATGGCTCTCAAAACTTTTCGAATCAAGCATAAGAAGAATACCCTTCGCACCAGTTATCAAACAATCCTTTTAGGTGTGTTTGCCTTTACAGCTACGCTATTGGGGTTTCTATTGTTCTTCACCAATACCCAGCAACAGAGTCAGGTATATTTATCTTATTGCGGAGATTTTGGCTTTTACAGAAAATCATTGACTCTAATGAAAGCCAACACTTTTGTATTAAATTATCACGGGTGTAGTCAATCCTATGGGCATGCCCATGGCAAATGGTCACTAAAAGATAACATCTTAACCCTAAATCATACCACACCTCCCCAATCCCAGCACCAATATCAAATACATAACAATGACCTCATACCTTTGACTGTGAAAAATGACAAATTCACCCTCTGCAAAGTTCATATGGGTCCTTTTTGAGGGAGATTATAGAATTGCTCCATATATTATCCTTCTCTCCCTTTTACATTACTTGAATTACCTACACACTGATTCCTAAGTGGACGCATTGAATTCTTTAGAGTCACCCTTAACAATACAACAAAAATAAAAATAGGGTTATTTTTTAACCGCCAGACTCAACAATAGATACAAAATTTACGATATTAGGGAATATTTTAACCAAAAAACTAAATAAACAACAACAAAACAAGCAAAACAGGCTTCATGAACACCCTACTACCCGTATTATTTGCCTCTATAATTGGAATAGCCCATGCTTTTGATGCTGATCACCTGATAGCTGTCAGTAATATTGTATCCAAACGTGATAGCATCGTATTGGCCATGAAAGACGGAATCTATTGGGGACTGGGTCACACTACTACTATCGTCATTGTTGGATCATTCATCATTTTAAGCCGTGCTACTTTTCTTGACAGTGGAATTTTCGAAGCCATCGTAGGGGCTACACTTATTATAATGGGCATTACCCGGTTAACCAATAAAAACAGCTATTCTCGTGCAATAGCCTCATTCAGGTATAAACATGGTTTTGCTTACACTGTTGGCCTAATCCATGGCCTTGCCGGCAGTGGAGCACTTGTTTTACTGGTAATGAGTGAAATAAAAAATGCATATCTCAGCATTGCCTATTTAATCATTTTTGGAATTGGCTCTATGCTAGGGATGCTGATCGCGGCGAGCTTGTTCAGTATTCCTTTTACACTTAGAATGAAAATAAACACTGTAATTAAATCAATAGCCATTGTAACCTCATCAATTATCTGCATCTCCTATGGTGGCTATATGATCTACGAAAACCTTATTCAACTGAAATCATAACTCTATGCATCTTTCTCCAAAAGATATTGACAAACTGGTACTTCATAATGCCGGATTTCTGGCCCAAAAGCGATATTCAAGAGGGCTAAGACTCAACTACCCCGAAGCTGTAGCGCTTATTGCAGCCCAATTGCTCGAATTTATCCGAGACGGAGAAAGTGTGGCAGAGTTGATGAATAAAGGGAAGAAAGTTCTGGGGTTGGCAGACGTAATGGACGGTGTGGCTGATATGATACATGAAGTACAAGTAGAAGGTACATTTCCCGATGGCACAAAACTCGTAACAGTACATCATCCTATCTGCCGTGAGTCCGGAGATCCGGCTTTAGCACTTTACAGTTCGGGCTTAACCAAACAAGAACAAAACCAGCACACCAACTATGCCTACTCGGGTAAACCGGGTGAATACACTTTAAGTCCCAGCGATATAACACTAAATGCCGGCAGGGAAACTACCGAAATCAACGTAACCAACGATGGTGACAGACCTGTTCAGGTGGGGTCTCATTACCCCTTTTTCGAAACCAATGCTATGCTCAGGTTTGACAGAGCAAAAGCCTTTGGCTACAGACTCAATATTCCGGCAGGTACAGCGGTCAGGTTTGAGCCTGGAGAAACAAAGAAGGTCTCTCTGGTAGCTATAGATGGACAAAAGATCATTTACGGAGGCAACAATCTCACCAATGGAGGAATCGACCATGGAAACATGAAAAAAGCCATTAACAAGGCTAAAGAGGAAGGCTTTCAATTCACAACTGAACAATAACAATTACACCATGAGCTACAACATAGACCGAAGGGCATATGCCGACATGTATGGCCCCACTACTGGAGATAAAGTAAGACTGGGTGATACTGACCTGATCATAAAAATTGAAAAAGACCATTGCACTTATGGTGAAGAAGTAAAATTTGGAGGGGGCAAAGTGATCCGCGACGGTATGGGCCAGGCTAGTGGAGTTTCTCAGGCAGAAGCACTGGACCTCATCATTACCAATGCATTGGTAATAGATTACTCAGGTATATATAAAGCAGATATTGGCATTAAAAAAGGACGAATAGCCGGAATAGGCAAAGGAGGCAACCCACACATCATGCCAGACATAGCTCAGGATATGATAATAGGTGTCACCACCGAGGTAATTGCAGGCGAAGGCCTGATACTTACAGCGGGAGCCATCGACAGTCACATTCACTTTATCTGTCCTCAGCAGGTCCATGAGGCCTTAGCTTCTGGTATCACCACCATGCTGGGAGGTGGCACCGGACCAGCTGCTGGAACGAATGCCACCACATGCACGCCGGGAGCATTCTTTATAGAGATGATGCTTAAAAGCACTGACAGCTTCCCTCTTAACTTTGGCTTTTTGGGAAAAGGAAACTCTTCCAAGCCAGAAGGTCTGATTGAACAGATAGAAGCTGGTGCCCTGGGACTAAAACTGCACGAAGACTGGGGTACAACACCTGCAACCATAGATAATTGCCTTTCCATAGCTGATAAATATGACATTCAGGTATGCATACATACGGATACATTAAATGAAAGTGGTTTTGTTGAAACTTCCACAAGTGCATTTAAAGGCCGAACAATCCACACCTACCATACTGAAGGTGCCGGTGGCGGACATGCGCCTGACATTATTAAAACCTGCGGAGAGCCTAATGTGATCCCCTCCTCTACTAACCCTACAAGGCCCTTCACTGTCAACACTATTGACGAGCACCTCGACATGCTTATGGTTTGTCACCACCTGGACAAGAACATTCCTGAAGATGTAGCTTTTGCTGAAAGTCGTATCAGAGGCGAAACTATTGCAGCGGAAGATATTCTGCATGATATGGGAGCACTGTCGATAATGGCATCAGACTCCCAGGCTATGGGCCGGGTTGGAGAAGTGGTTTGCAGAACCTGGCAGACAGCTCATAAAATGAAAGTCCAACGCGGAGAATTAGCCGACGAACCATTGAAGGGGGCAGATAACTTCCGTGCCAAAAGATATATAGCTAAATATACGATCAATCCTGCCCGGGCGCATGGTTTATCAGCAGAAATAGGATCTATTGAAATTGGAAAGCTGGCTGATCTGGTACTGTGGAAGCCTGCATTTTTCGGTTCCAAACCAGAGATGATCATTAAAGGAGGGGTTATTGTGCAGTCACAGATGGGCGACGCCAATGCCTCCATACCAACACCCCAACCCTCTTACTCGCGACCAATGTTTGGTTCATTTGGAGATGCGGTTGGCAAAACATCTATAGCCTTTGTATCGGAAGCTTCGCTGGACCATGTCAGCAAAAATTATGGACTCTGTAAACAGATCGTTGCCGTTAAGAATTGTAGAAATATAGGTAAGAAAGACATGGCACTGAATGACTACTTACCAGCAATCTATGTAGACCCGGAAACTTACAAAGTAACGGTAGATGGGGAACACCTGACATGCGAACCTGCCTCAAAGCTACCTCTAACCCAACTCTACAACCTATTCTGATGAACAAGTACGCAAGATTGATGCATTTGGTAGACTCCTCATTACCCACAGGGTCATTCGCAAACTCCTCTGGCCTCGAGAGCAGTATAACTTTCGGCATGATCAAAGATGTATTCCAGTTTAAAAATTATCTATACTCGTTTCTGCAACAATCAGCAAGTATGGATATTCCATTTATCAACTCTTGTTTCAACCATCAAAACCTGGACGACAACCTACTACAGGTTACAGAAAGTTATAATGCCACTATGCTGGTACCCTCCATACATAAAGCCAGTGTGATTCAGGGAAAAAACTGGCTCAGGCTGATGGCTTCTTTTTACCCTGGTGATGACACCCTCGAAATCAGCACATGGTTTTCAAAACATGCGATACCAATTCATTTTGTAATTCTCTTTCCTCTCTGCATGAAAAGAGCAGGATTCAGCTTGCCGGATATACATACTATGTACCTACATATTGTTTTGAGGGATCAGGTCAGTGCAGCAATCCGCCTGGGATTTATTGGAGCTATGGAAGGCAATAAACTTCAACATGATTTTTACACCTTGTTTGACGACGTGCTTGAAAAATACCTGACTAAAGGTTACACAGAGGCTTCAAGGTCAGCCTTTTTGCTCGATACCGCCCAGGTATTTCATGAATTTATCTACTCTAAACTATTTCAAAACTAACTCTATATGCCTATTCTGGACAAATTAGCTCTTATACTACAAGGTCATTCGCATGAGGCCTACGAGTCTCCCGGCGATTTCAATGAAAGAGAGACAAGAAAACTTCCCTCCTATCGGAATTTCAAAAAACGGGCATTTACAGTTGGTATAGGTGGCCCTGTGGGCACTGGAAAAACTGCGCTACTGAAAGCCTTATGTGAAAATATGCGCAATGACTATAAACTGGGAGTAGTCACCAACGACATATTTACTCGTGAAGATGCCGAATTTCTGATCCGTCATAGTGCCCTCAGTGAGGATCGCATTATGGGCGTTGAAACCGGTGGATGCCCACATGCTGCCATCCGTGAAGACATTTCTCTTAATATGAATGCGCTGGAAGATCTCATGGAAAGGTTTGAGTATGATATAGATTTCCTGTTTGTTGAAAGTGGTGGAGACAATCTGGCTGCCCATTTCAGCAGGGAATTGGTCGATTATTCCATCTATGTTATAGACGTATCAGGCGGCGACAAAATCCCCAGAAAGGGAGGGCCTGGCATCACCCAATCAGACTTATTAGTAATCAACAAGATAGATTTGAAAGATCTCGTAGGAGCTGATCTGGATGTAATGGAAAGAGACTCAAAAAAGATGCGTGGGAAAGGGCCTTTCCTATTTGCTAAAGCACTACATGGGTATGGGCTGGATGAAATAATGACTCACATAAAAGAGGCAAAAACCAAAGCACTACAATCTGTAAGAGAGAGTCGTAGATAAGTTTAAAACTTTCTTTTCATTGGGTTGTACCCCAACAACACCGTTTCTGAAAACATGTTCATAAGATCTTCGCAAAGTGATTGAAGATCCATTCTGGATTTACCCATGGCCCTCAGGATATAGACTCCCTCTCGTGCACGGGTTACTGATATAACATAGTCATTATTATCAATATCGTAATTCAATGCTGGCATGTTTGCAGACCTTATTTCCTGAAGTTTATCTGCTATTTTATTAAATCTTAGGTCATCGGGAAAGCCTGCCAGATAAATAGACAGCATAGACTGATACTGACCAAAGTTTGCCGGAGAGTCAGCAATATTCTCTTGTGGAGAGAAACTAAACCTGTCCAGCACAAGTAACTTACCTTCAACACTGACTTTTATCTCCGAAAGGTATGTATCGAACTGATACTTCTCTCCACTATCTGTTCTCCCTGCCTGAAACCAGTCTACCAAAAACAATAAACCTCCACGTCCGACTTCCCAATGTTGAGACTGACTGAACCTGCTCTCCGCCTGAAGCACCACGGGATCAGGAAATACAACCACCAGAGCATCTTCGGCAATCTCACCCTCAACATTTTGTTCGGTAAGCGTATTCGATATTTTTTTATAGATACGGGTGTTAGACTGGGAACTAATAAATGTCCTTGTATTTGTGCCACATTTCACCCTGATATTGATCAGGTCAGCAGCAACCATACCTCCTCCATAATTTGACAGTACCAGATGGCATGTGCTATTATGAGAGTCAGGATGCAAAATTTTTAAAGGTTGTATGTTCTTACAGGTAATGAGTTCGGATTTTCCCCTAACCCACGCCACTTCTATTTCACTTCGATCCGTGGTGGTTTCAACTATATCAATCATTCTATGCCAATTTACTTTAAGGTCACTTTAAAACAAAGAGAAAAATATGAATTGGCCATCTCCAGAGAAGGAATCATAATAGAGGTAAAAAGGCAAGTATCCTCCAACTTTGAAATTGATAGATACTAGTGAAACCGATTAATTACAGGCTTTATTGAAATCTCCTTTCCGCATAAAAAAAGGGGACATCCCTGCCCCCTTTCACATTAGAGAAACTACTTAAAACTACTACTGTGGATAAAGTATCTGAACCGCTGAAACGTCACCAGAAGTGAAACCATTCCAGGGTAAAATGTATGAATTCATTACAGAGTTTGAATCAACTGAAGGTGTACCATTGATGAAGTACCCCTGAGTTTGATCCGTATGGTATAATCCAAAAATATGTCCCATTTCATGAACTATGGTAAACAATTTATAACCGCTATTCAGGTAGTTATATTTTGTATTGATGGTCATGGTATGTCCTGGCCTTCCATTGTAAGAAGGCAAATAAGCACGCGCTACCCAATTTTGAGAGGAATAACCTGTACCTATAATGGTGTTAGCATTGCTGCTACTAGATACGATGGACATGTAAAGTTTTGTGCCATTTACAGAGTTCCATTGATTGACAGCTCCCTGAATGGCAGTTATCCATGAAGAAGGCACAGAGGAATCAATATAGAATTTGATATTGGTCACATAGCTGTTGCCTACAAGGTAAGAGCCTCGGTAATGTTCTGTACTGGCTCCTGAGACATCAGACTTGTTTCCGTCCACATACTTCTGCACCTCATCTTTGGAAATAAGTATGTCCTCATTGATCACAAAAACATCCTCCTCCAACTTGATCTCCTCTTCATTGAAGCCGGAACTGACCAAAAAGGCAACTAATTCATCAGAAGGTTCCTCGGGAATGGGGGTTAATATTTCCTCTTCGTGAGTACAGGAAACGAAATAAAAACTCAAAGCTACAACTATAGCCAATCTGGCTAAAAATAATCTCCTCATTTTTGTTGGTTGGTTTAGACTGAACTATATTGACAATGTTAAAGGATATTCCGGTATCAAACCTGATGAACATCCCTGCCGACAATACTCATGTAATAATAGTTTGGTTATTGAAGCACTTCTATTATGCAACCATACTAACATGTAGATCCAGGCCATTATAACCACGTATCATGTCAATAAAATTTTGTAACTTTCTTTAGCAATATCACCTAAATTCGTTATGGGAAAGAAATACTCCAGCCTGAAAGAATTCTATCCTTTTTACCTCTCAGAACATAGCAACACTACTTGCAGAGTCCTTCATTTTATAGGCACGGGCTTGGTCTTTTTGCTTCTTTTTAGTACCCTGCTTACGCAAAGATGGTGGTTATTGCCCCTGATACCCATAGTTGGTTATGGGTTTGCCTGGATTGGGCACTTTTTCTTTGAAAAAAACAAACCGGCCACATTTCAATACCCAGGTTATAGCTTGGCCTCAGATTTCATTATGTTTTTTGATATACTCACCGGTAAAAGAAAATTCAACCCGCAAAATGAAAGTCACATATAGTGAATTTGAATAACCTATGGAACCCTCACTTAATACATGGACCATTATTTTTTTGATTGCCGCAATGCAGGGACTCTTTTTAAGCGTAATGATATTTCTCAAACACTCAAAGGCCAACCTTCTTCTTGGTTTCCTTATGCTTTCATTCAGCCTGATGCTACTTTATTATGTAACCTATTGGACGCATTATGACCATCTGCTCCCTAGAGGCATTGGCATTGCCCAGGGACTTACCTATGTACTTGGGCCCCTCACCTACTTCTATTTTCGCTCCGACAGAAAAAACTTTTATTTTAATGGCTGGCACTTCACCCCTTTTATTCTCTACCTGATCTATTTCCTTACCCAATTAGTAAGTGATCCATTTTCACATGAGATCAGAACCATTCAGGTAAGTCTTCAATGTCTCCATTTAGCACTTTATAGCTCGGCTATTTTCATTACAACAAACCGCTCAAAGAAAGGCCTTCACAATAGTGAACTCAAGTTTTTCGAATGGCGTAAAAAGATAGGATATGCTTTCTCTGGCTATGCCTTAAGTTTCCTGCTTTACTATACACTGGTATGGACAGGTACCCTGAAAATTGAATATGATTATATGATATCAGTGGCATCGTCAATATTCATCTATTTCATAGGATACCACGGCTATCAAAACCCTCATATTTTAAAACCTGAGAACGCCAAGAAATACACAAGATCTTCCCTCTCATCCACAGCTGCCGAGTCCATCCTGACAGAGTTAAGGGAACTCATGAGGAGCAAAAAACCATACCTGGATAACTCACTAAAGTTACAACAACTGGCTAATGAGCTGGGAATGTCTCAGCACCACATTTCCCAAAGTATAAACGAACTTACTGGACAGAATTTTTCCGACTTTATCAACCAATACCGTATTCACGAAGCTCAACTTATGTTAAAAGATCCTGATCAGGCAGATAAAAAAATAATTCATATTGCCCTGGATTCCGGCTTCAACAACAAGACTTCATTTAACAATGCATTCAAGAAAGTAACCGGCATCCCTCCCTCAGAATATAGAGACTGCTACTTAACCCAACGAGAGCAACCAACATCGGTAATAAACGGGTAAAATATTATCGGATTTACCCTCCTTTATTACCTATTAGGCTATAATTAAGAAAAAAAGCGATGACCAGATTTCTTCCTATACTACTACTTCTATCCAGCACCACGCTGTTGCCCCAATCTCTAAAAGAAACTGCTGACGACCATTTTAATCATGCTAAATATGAATTAGCACTGAAAGATTATCAGAAGTATCTTAAACACAACAGCAAAGATTCATCAGCCTGGTATAACCTGGGAATGAGTGCCATGAACCTTAAGGATTATAGCCATGCTATAGAATACCTTAAAAAGGCTCAGGAGAACCACTTCCCTCCATCATTCACAAGCTACAATATTGCCAAAGCGTATGTTCTCAATAATAATGAGGAAATGGCCATTAAAACCCTTCAATCCGGCGCTGATAATGGGACGGTAGCTTACAAAAGAATTAGTACCGACGGGGCATTCGATAAAATTAAAAATCAGGAAGGATTCAAAAAGGCTCTGGAAAAAATCAGGCTCAATGCTTACCCCTGCCTGCAGGACGAGAAGCGACGGCACTTTGATTTTTGGATTGGAGAGTGGGATGTTTATGCCCGGGGTCAAAAAGTAGGAGAAAACTCCATTACACTTGCCGATGGCGGCTGCGTTATCCACGAAAGTTACACAACTGCCGGTAATTATTCAGGACAAAGTATGAACTACTACGATCCCATTGATGAAAAATGGCACCAACACTGGGTAGGAGCAGCTGGCGACACTTACAATTATATAGAGACCGACAAAGACGATGGTATGCTTCAATTTGAAAGCAAATTCATGAATATCCAAGGTAAAATATCAATTTCAAGAATGACTTTTACCCACAATGATGACGGTACTGTGAGGCAACTTATGGAAAGCTCTAATGACTATGGAAAGACCTGGCAAGTGGCTTTCGACGGACTATACAAGCCCAAAGCACAATAACCCTGATAAGAAGAGGTGATATATGGTAATCACTTCACATCTTGATATGAAGACCATATCAACCGCTTGCTAATCGCCTCTTCTTCAAAATGCGGACAATTATTTTTCCCCATTATCCCTCCTGACTCGCATACCTGTTCTCCCTTACAATTATACCCCACGGTGATAAAATCGGGACAGTCGACGCACATATCTGCCATGAAATACGTCTCACCCTGATAGGTGTACTCATAAATATCAGCTTTGCGGTCTATATTCAGGCTTTCCTGTCGCTGGATAATATCCTGCAACCATTGCAACTCTTTTACTGGGTCTTGCTTATAACACATATTCGTTTGCGCATTTGTAGTTTTACAAGCCGTTATAATAACAGCTATGTATAATAGCCCGACCTGCAGAAAAATAAGGTATGATCTATTACTTTTCATATATAATTCTATAAATTTTACCTGCTTTGTCATCTGACACCAACAGAGAACCGTCCGTCATTTGCAATACATCCACTGGCCTGCCCCACGCTTCCTGGGCTCTTTCATTGAGCCAACCGTCAGCAAACACCTCTGCTCCTTCTACCCCGGAGCCATTAAATTTAACCCGCATCAACCTGTAACCTATTTTAGACGACCTGTTCCATGAACCGTGCTGAGCTACAATAACATCGCCTTTATAGCTATCCGGAAACATTCCTCCGGTATAAAACTTCATTCCTAAAGGGGCAGTATGAGCGGCAAACTTCCACGCTGGCTTTTTAAATTCATTACAGTGTCTTTCTGACCCAAACTCAGGATCAGCTATATCCCCACCATGGCAATAGGGGTACCCAAAATGTTGTCCGTTTTGAGCAAGCCTGTTCAATTCACATGGAGGTATATCATCTCCCATCATATCTCTACCATTATCAGTAAACCATAGTTCTTTAGTTTCAGGGTGCCAGTCAAAACCAACTGTATTCCTTATCCCCTCTGCAACTATTTCCAAATCTGACCCATCAGTATTTATCCTTGTTATAGAAGCATATATAGGGTCTTCGCTCTTACAGATATTACATGGTGCTCCTACTGGAACATACAGTTTACCATCTGGTCCGAAAGCAATGTATTTCCACCCATGATGTCCCTCTGTAGGATAATCATCATACACTACTTTATAATCTCCCGGGTTATTCAACATCGATTCAATACCCTCAAATTTCAATATCCTACTAATCTCAGCGACATACAGATCACCATCTTTAAAGGCAACCCCATTGGGAGAATTCAGACCTTCTGCAATAGTATACTTTTCATCTGCCTTGCCATCACCATCTGTATCCTTCACAGCATATACTTTGTTACCCGTCCTGTTTCCGACATACACTATCCCTGATGGGCTTAATGCAAGCGACCTGGCATTTTCAACATCAGCAAACACTGAAATTTCAAAGCCATCAGGTAGATTGATCCGTTCTAAACCGACTACCTCTGATTCCGGATTATCGTTGTTTATATCATCATTCAATTCAGTACCTGACTCTTTAAGTGAATCGCAAGCGACTAATAAGAAAAGGACTGCAACCAAGTATCGGAGTATCATAATCAATATTTTATTTAAGATAAAGTTACCTAATAAAATTAACCATCAAAACCTGTATAGGTTTAAGAGGAGCATTAAGGCTCCTTTAAATTAAAACAGTCTGTTAATATGAATTCCTCATCAATTCATACCTTTGCAGCTATGTTAGCAATTCAAAACCTTTCCTATTACATTGGAGGTCGCCCTCTTTATGAAGACGCATCTTTACATATCAAACCTAAGGACAAAATTGGTCTCATAGGCCTGAATGGAGCCGGTAAGTCCACTCTACTCAAATTGATCAATGGAGATTATTCACCAGAAAAAGGTGAGATAGGAAAAAGCAACGAATGTACAATCGGTTTTCTCAATCAGGATCTACTCTCCTATCAGTCTGAAGACAGTATAGTTTCGGTAGCCATGCAGGCGTTTGGTGAAGCGGTGGAAACCCAGAGAAGCCTTGAAAAGGTTCTAAAAAAACTTGAAACCGACTACTCTGATGAGCTAGTTGAAAAACTCACTAAACTGCAGGAAAAATTTGAGCGCCTTGAAGGATATACCATGCAAGCCAAGGCTGAGGAAATTCTAGAAGGTATTGGTTTTAATACTGAAGACCTGCACCGTCCATTGAAGGAATTTTCAGGAGGGTGGAGAATGCGCGTAATGTTAGCCAAACTGTTGTTGGAAAAACCGTCACTTTTGATGCTGGATGAGCCCACCAACCACCTGGATTTACCCTCTATAGAATGGGTAGAAAACTATCTCAGGGGTTATGAAGGTGCTGTCATTGTTGTTTCTCACGACAGACAGTTCTTAAACAACACCATCAATAAGGTAGTAGAAGTTTCAAATCAGCAGCTTACCATGTATGAAGGTAATTATGACTTTTACCTTCAGGAAAAGGAACTACGTTCAGAAATCCAAAAAAATGCCTTTGAAAATCAACAGCAAAAGATAAAGCAGACAGAACGCTTTATTGAAAAGTTTAGAGCAAAAGCCACAAAAGCTCGTCAGGTTCAGTCAAGAGTAAAGGCATTGGACAGAATGGAAAAAATAGAAGATGTGATAGACACCAATGCTGTGGTAAACTTTAAGTTTGATTTTAAACAGAAATCGGGCAGACACGTAATACAACTTGAACATGTAAGCAAATCGTACGGAAAGCTCAATATTCTTTCAGACACCACAGCCCACATCGAAAGGGGGGATAAAATAGCCCTTATTGGTGCTAATGGTAAAGGGAAGTCTACCTTATTGCGAATAATAGCCGGAACCGAGCCCATTGAAGGCAAAAGACAAGAAGGACATAATGTAAACCTTGGCTTTTATGCTCAGCATCAACTAGAGGACCTGAATGTTAACAATGAAATACTTGAGGAACTCAAACAAGCCGGAAGTAGGAAAACTGAACTTGAGCTCAGGCAAGTGCTCGGATGCTTTCTATTTACCGGAGATGATGTTTTCAAAAAAATCAAAGTATTATCAGGAGGAGAGAAATCCCGAGTTGCTCTAGCAAAAACACTTATATCTGAAGCTAACTTCCTATTATTGGATGAACCTACCAACCACCTCGATTTTCAGTCTGAAAATATACTTGTGCAAGCCCTGCAACAATATCAGGGTACATTCATCACAGTTTCGCACAACAGGCACTTTGTTTCTCAGGTTGCCAACAAGATCTGGTACATTGAAGACCATCAGATAAAAGAATACCCAGGCTCCTACGAGGAATACAGCTTTTGGAAGAGCAAAGTAGATGCAGAGAAAAAAGAAGCTACAACACCAGTTCAAAACAACCCCGAGAAACAGGCTAAATCAAAGCCTGCAAAAAAAACAAACAAGAATGATAAACTTCTCATCAACCATCAACGCGAACTCTCCAAAATTGAAGAGCAGATAGAAGCCGTTGAAAAGGACATCACTCTTGCTGAGAAGGAAATGGCAGACCCTACTGTTTTTGGCAATCCTGATAAGCTCCAAGAAGCAAACACAAGATACGAAAAGTCAAAAGCTCAGCTACAAGCCCTCAATGACCAATGGGAGTTGAAGGCTGAAGAAATTGATGAACTAGAAAATAGCTCAGATTAACTTTACTTCTTAAATAGTAAGGGTAGCTGGAAGCAGTAGCTTAAGTTAAGATTCTAATTTAAACCTTACCTAACTCTGAAAAAATCTTCCTTGTAAGTGAGGTTTAAATTAAAATCATTATGATAAGTGTAACAGCAAATGCTACCGCATATCGATAAATCATTTTCCTTAATTGTAATTCGTAAATCCTCATAATAAAAATTAAATTTATGTAAAATATCTTCTTTTAATACTACCATTCTACAAACGGTAACTCCTTTCTTCAATCTTCTTTCAAAATCGGCCGCAAACTTACATACTTATATCAGAGATTTGCAATAAATATTAAAAACAAATTCCAATTTTAAATTCCAACCTATCCATAGTCCTCAACATCTCTGTTTTACCTCCCCCTCCCCACACATAATCTCCCTCTCCCCATATATAATTTAATGGGTACTCCTCTTTCATCTCTTGCCGACTCCAACCTACCGCCGCTATAAAATCAACTTTGCTCTTAGTATCAAAAATGAAGCCAAAACCTAATTTAAACAACTTCCCTCCTTTGATTTCATCAACATAACCCTTCATAACTGACTTGCCCCACATTTTGCTATACCCAGCTCCAGCATAGTAGTAAACTCTGCTAAAGCGACTGAACAAATCTCCCTTATAGCATAAGTATACAGGCACATTAGCATAGTAATTATACTCCTCATAACCCATACCCAACCCAACCTGCAAAAACCTTTTAAAGCGATAGCTTCCTAGTATACTAACCGTTGGGTAAACATCATTATTATTTAGACCTCCACCCCACATCACCCCCATCAACACTTCTTTATCAAATTTCTTAACAAAACTACTTTTGTTCAGTGAGTCTAAGATGCCAAGATCAACACCTGGCTGCATATCACTTCTCAACACTATACTATGAATTTCTCTCGCTCTAAAACCTTGATTTTCACCACCAAACCTTACAAACACTGAATCATGGTTAAGTGATAATAATCTCCCCAATATGGCACTTCTGTCTTTAAAGTATATTTTATCAACCTGGGCATTTGCAGCACCAGCCACTATTAATAAAGTGGTCAAAATCACCCTATTCTTCATTATCTGAAATTTCTAGATGACTTAGAAAAACAATGTTATCCAGATCAGAATAGTCATACTGATAAAGTCCATCTTCCCCTATCATCATAGCAATATTGTTAAACGGTATAATATCAAATGCTTTAATATCTTTATAATGCGCCATCAATTTGTTGCCAATATTACTTATATCACTTGCATCAAATATCTTCAGCCCATCGTCCCCATCACATATAAAAAGTACATCTCCATCTTTACCTAAACCATGCGGGTTATGCATATTGTATGTGAATAGCAACTCCGGGCTGCTGATATTCGATATATCAATAACCTCAAGTTGATTAGTAAAACCTTGACATTCCGTACCAGAACGTAACGTTACGTAGGCATAATCTCCATCCACTACCACAGGATCACAGCTTGTGACATGCTCATAGCTCGACACCCACGTAGGTTGAGCAGGGGTAACTAAATCCATAATATACATACCATTCTGAGCTCCGATAAACAAAAAGTTGTTATTAGGAAAAATAGTTTCTATTCCCCAGTTGATAGCCACTTTTTCTTCCGCTTGTAAATCAGTTGAATGGGTTACGTTAACAGGGTATAAATCTGACTGATCAACCGCATAGAGATAATCCCCAACCAGTGCGAATCTGGCCATTGAACCTGCCATCCCAGGGTTAGTTGGTGCCACTGCAGTATTGGCATCAAAAGTTGCAACTCGATCAACAGCAATGCCACCTTCATAGAGCATCCCCCAGTCATATCCTGCTTCACAATCCGATTCATAAAGTTCAACCTGCTCTACAGCTTTCCAATCTGTCACTACCCCCATCTGAGAGTCAGCATAAAACCCGTATGAATTATATCCGTGAAAAATATTTTCTACTCTCCCTACCTCTTTTGCATTTTGAACATCTGCTATATCAATAGCTACAAGGTCAATATAGCTATCAGAAAAAAGTATATTGCCACGAACCGCTATATCGAATGAACCTGGTATTTTGATAAAGGCTATATTCTCAGGATTAGCAGGATCATGGTTATCAATTACATGAACACCTTGGTTTGGTTCATTGATAAACAGGTACCCATCCCTAAAGTAGATTTTTCCCGTCTGTTGCAGATTATGTGCAGGTAACGTAGTCACAGAAGATCTTATATCCTCCAATGTTGTATAAACCGGCTCATAATAAGTGTAGCTATTCTTTACTTCGCAGTTGTCACCACAGCCAGACAACAAAATACTTGCACACAGCACTGTTAATACAGTTATCATAATTTGACTTACATGTGTCACAGTTTTAATCTTTTGCATGATTGGAATGTTTTAAAAGCCACTAACTAATAAATAGACACAAAAAACTTACTGAGGGTTGGAATGTATTTAAATTTTTTCTCAAAAAAGTAGAGTTTAAAATCAATCAACATCAGTTTATTTTACTGCAAGTTCAATTAGTAATAAAAAACATCTCAAATATCAATATTATTAATTATTGAAGACGTACTTAAACCTGAAACCAATTTCAAGTGTTGTAGGTCGGCTGGTATACTCGGATTCTGATTTGGTAATAGAACTAATGGACTGTTTTACCTGAGGAATAATTGCTAACCGATAACGGGAACCAAAATCATAACTAAATTCTGATCCTAGTAACCCACTAATCTGATAAGTTCTGTACTGGGACTCCGATCCGGCAGAAATATTCACATCTTCTATATCACCCGAAGTCGCACTGATCTGATTTTTAAGCAAAATATTATTGGCTATGCCACTAAGCAAAACAATGTTGAACTTATTATCAAGAAGAACATATCCTGCTTGTATGGGTACTGAAACCAGTTCATAAGTATTATTGACATCATATGGGGCGGTAAATGTGACATCCTCTGCCGCATCAATGTCAGTAAAATTACTTAGTGTCTTTACAGAGCCCTGATCAGAAGTACTAACTACGTTTGACGTACTTGTGGTCTCCTGCTGGGCATAAATTACCCCACTTTGCAAAACCCATTTTTCTGAAAGCCTTGTACCAAAGTTAACCCCCACATTATAGGACTGTCCAGCTTTCTCCTTACCAAACGAAGGTGCCCTCTTCGAATCAACGTTGAACCGCGATGTTTCCATCAGCCCCATATCACTGTCAACATTACCCCCTCCCATATTTGGGTTGAAACTTCCTGCTGAAAATCCAACACCAGCCCAAAGGTTATCATTTGCATTATTTTTCTTCTTTGATGGTACATAACTATACCACGGTACCATGTTCAGTTCCCTATCCTCTAATGGTGCTGTTTCCAGATACTCGAACAGCCGATCTAATTTCTCCGGCAATTCACTCTGATTAATCTGATTTGATGCCATAAGACTTTTTTCTTCACTATCAAATGCATCTCCATTAACACTGTTTACACCTGCCTCCACATCTGTATTATAACCATCTTCCGATAACGCAAATACATTTGTACCTTGACCAAGATCATGGTCATCAACATTCCGAGCATTCTTTTTTACATGCTCATTTGTAGTAGCCGCACCGCTTGCGATGCCGGCCTTATTAACAGAACTGCTATTATTTGAGTTGGAATAACTTTCATGGCTTCCTTCTTTATTATCATCGTCAAGATTATAATTCTTCAACTCATCATATTCCAGATCTCTACTAACCTTACCTTCATGAGTCAAATAACGCTGTTCTTCTTTCGTAACCTGATCTTCATCATCTATCAAGCCACTTTCCTCTATGGCATTGGATTCTGGTTGTTTACTTCCCTGAGCGTCTCTTCCTATATTATCTTCTTGTCTATTTCCCGACTCCCACCTGGCTAGCTCACTATCATCAGCACCAAGATCATTCAATTGAAGATGATAAACTGCTACCCCTCCCACTGACATAGCAAATACTACAGATGCTGCCGCCAATAATTGAAATAGCAATAACCTTCTTTTATACTTTCCTGCCGATGACTGGGAAACACCTAATTCAACCCTCTCCCAAACTGATGCCGAAACATCCATTTCAGCGTCTGCAAATGCGTTTTCCCACTCCTTTTCGAACTGCGTTTTATCTTGCATTTCCATAACTAATACTTTCTTCAGTTTCTATTTTATCTCTTAACAAGCTCTTAGCTCTGGCGTATTGAGACTTAGAGGTCCCTTCACTAATATTTAATAACTGAGCAATTTCCTTGTGAGAATAACCCTCCACAGCAAACAGGTTAAATATAACCTGACAACCGGAGGGCAACTCCTGAATCATCTTCAGCAACTCTCTAAAGTGAAAGTCGGCGAGCGAAAAGCTACTTTCTTCAGAAAAATTCAGTTCGTGAACATCAACCATAGGAAAGAGATACAACTTACTCCTTTGATGGTTAAGTGCAGTATTGATTACTATCCTTTTAACCCAGAAGTCAAGCCTGGCCTCTCCCCTGAATGTTTTGATTTTTTCAAATATTTTTATAAAAGACTCTTGGAGAATGTCTTCAGCCTCCTGATCAGACTTTGAATAGCGCATAGCCACAACCATCATCTTTTTAGAATAAAGATCGAATAATTGCTTTTGGGATTTTCTATCTCCCTTACAACAGCCCTCAATAAGCGCTTTTTCAGAATCCATATAATATATCTGATGCGATCATGTTTTATATAGACACCACAACATTCCAATAGGTTGGAATCATTCTTGTATATCGCAAAATTAATTATATTTTTATTGCCATTATGAAAAATTGGATAACAGCTACGCTTTTTATATTTGTTTTAAGCGCATATAATTTACCCCATCATCTATCTTCGCCTACTTACCAGAACAAAAAATTAGTATACAAGGACGCTACCTACGAACCCGAGATCAGGACAGTTCAACTCTATCCTTACACAGGGAACGCCAATGCTGTACTATCACCATCTGTAGCTACCCTGAACAATAACAATCTGTTACTGGAATTTGATGACTTGGTTCAGGCTCCTGAGAATTATAGAGTAAAAATCATCCATTGCAATAGTGACTGGACACCATCGCGACTAAGAAGTCTTGACTATCTATACGACTACAATGAGTTCAACATTGATAATTATCAGCTATCAGTAGATACTAAATTGTCATACGTCCACTACAAATTCAAAATACCCAGCCTCAAAGTTCCTGGCAATTACCTTTTGGTGGCCTATAGAGGCACCGATGAATCTGACATTATCTTATCCAAAAGGTTTATGCTTTTCAATAGCCTGGTATCTATTAATCTATTGAGTGACCTTACCGGTTTAAGTTCAAACAACCGGCTAAACCAACAACTTGACTTCACCATAGACTATAATGATTACCCATTACAAAACCCGATGGAAAACGTATCTATAGTAATCCGACAAAACCAAAGATGGGACAACGCCATTACTACGCTCAGGCCCAATTTTATACGTGAAAACATTAACCAATTGGAATATCGCTTCTTTAATTATGAAAACAACTTTAAAGGTGGCAATGAATTTCGCTTTTTTGATATGAGATCACTACGGTACCCTGGGCAGAACGTTCAACGTGCTAACATAAATACACGTCCTACTCTGATAGACTTGATGATTGACAAACCCAGAATTTACCAACCCTACACGCAGTACGATGACCTGAATGGAGAGTATTTTATTGCTAATTCTGACACCGGAAACGGTTCAGTGCAAAGTGACTATGTTACTGTTAGATTTCACCTTAAAGCAAGTAAAGTTAATGGTGAGGTTTATGTTATAGGTGAAATGAATAACTGGAACCTCCAGGACAGAATGAACTATGATGAGGTGTCTGGCTTATATAATGGTGAGATGATCCTAAAACAAGGCTATTACGACTACCAATATTATATTAAAGGAGATACTCTAAGGTCCAATTACTTTGAAGGGGATCACTTTCAAACGGAAAATGAGTATGAAATATTCGTTTACTATAAACCGCCAACCAGTCGATCTGAGTTACTCATAGGGTATGGGTATTACGAAATGAACCCTTCCAGATAAGATACTAAGCGTAGCTAAATTCGTATTTAAGCACGCGGCTATTAGGGTTGGAATGTGCTACATCAAGCATTCCAAACCCTTTATGGGTAAACTGCCCTAAACCACAATGAAGCACAAAATCTTGAACTTCTTTTGCCGCATATAAGGTAAATGGGAAGGTATAACCTCTAATCTCATATTTTACATCACGGTCATAAACGGGATAAATACGAGCAAATTTCTTTTGAGCTGCGGTAAGTCTGGCAATATAGGTTTTATCAGGCACAACCTGAAACTTATAAAACCCCTCCAGCTGTTCTTTATCAAACATGTCTGATGCTGCCATTCTCTCCATGGTAGACTCATAAAGGAGATCTGAAAAAGTGTCCGTTTCAGGGGGAATAAACCGCTTGGCTGTACTATCATTAAATGATGAATTCAGAATAACAAGCGGTGAGATGCAGACAAACTTCAGCGAATCTTTCAAATCAATTTGTTCTTCAAGCTCAACAGTTTCGGGTTTAAGGTACAGTCCTCCAATTTCCACCTGACTAAACTCAAATAAATTTGTTAAAAAATAATCAATAAACGGCTTGTTCGGGCTCGACAAAACCAGAGTAACACGTGAAGAATAGAAATGAAGCCCCTTTCGACTAATCTTAGTTTGTCCCTTTAGGCCTGAGAAGTTATAAAATGAATATTGTATAAATTTCTCATCACCACCCTTAATCAAAACACCTTTGATCATTTGCGCGAGCAAATACTGATGGTGAAAAGGAACGTGGCCTCCCCTATTCTTTAGAAGAAATATAATTCTGACTCTCAATTTGAAAATAATTACCTAGACAAAAAATCAGGGGTTTCAGCAGAAAATATTAAAATTAGCTAAAAAATGCACGAACCCTTATCTCAAAACAAAATGTAACTTTAACTTTTCAGCCAGACTGTTCAATCGTAATCGAAAAAAAAGTTATACAATATTTTAATAAAAATAGCGTTTAATCGCCAATTCTAAAAATCCATGTAATATAAAATTCTTTTTTTAAACATTAAATCTAAAGTGCATAATATCTCCGTCGCATACCACATATTCTTTTCCCTCGATGGCAATCTTACCTGCTTCCTTACAAGCCACTTCTGATTTAAACTTCTGGTAATTCTCTAACTTGATAACTTCTGCCTTAATAAATCCCTTTTCAAAGTCTGTATGTATAACTCCCGCTGCCTGAGGAGCTTTCCACCCTCTCTTAATGGTCCACGCCCGCACCTCTTGTAC
The DNA here is from genome assembly GCF_016775155.1 of Fulvivirga marina. Lineage (GTDB taxonomy): Bacteria > Bacteroidota > Bacteroidia > Cytophagales > Cyclobacteriaceae > Fulvivirga > Fulvivirga marina. Next base: position 969,508 of record NZ_JAEUGD010000066.1, read on the forward strand.
TCCAGCTGTAAAGTAAGTGATGAGATTGAGGATATTATAGGCAGCTTTTATTAGCTTATTCAACCCTGATTCCTTCAATCCATATTCTGACAAGAACATTTCACGTTCTTCCTTATCTTCCAGTTCAGCTATCTGAGCCTCGATTGAAGCTGAAACGATCACCACTTCCGCATTTTCATCTTTCACAGCATCCTTCAGTTTCTGAGAATACTCATTCCCATCAGGCAAAGCTGTCTCTTCAACATTAGCCACATAAATTACGGGCTTAGCAGTGAGCAACTGAAGGTCGGCAATGGCTTTCCTGTCTTCCTCCTCAACTTCTAGGGTTCGGGCATTCTTTCCAGACTCCAAATGTTGCTTATATTTCTGAAGTATTACTAAATCCTTCTTTGATTTCGCATCACCACTCTTAGCGATTTTTTCTATACGAAGTATCTTTTTATCAACTGACTCCAAGTCTTTTAGTTGTAGTTCAGCATCAATAACCTCCTTATCAGAAATAGGGTCTACCCTTCCTTCAACATGTACAATATTATCATCAGCAAAACAACGTACAACGTGGGCAATAGCATCTACCTCTCGGATATTAGCTAAAAATTGGTTTCCAAGCCCTTCGCCTTTACTTGCTCCTTTAACTAACCCCGCTATATCAACAAATTCAATCGTAGTAGGCAACACTCTTTGTGGGTTCACCAACTCTTCAAGTACGTGCAACCGCTCATCAGGAACAGTAATAACACCAACATTAGGTTCTATGGTACAGAAAGGAAAATTGGCCGCTTCTGCCTTATTATTTGAAATTGCGTTAAAAAGTGTTGACTTGCCTACGTTTGGCAGCCCTACAATACCACATTTAAGTGCCATGAAATTTTATTTTTTCTGAACTTTAAAAATACCGTAGCTTCTATAACCTGTATACAACTCCGAAAATGAAACGCGTAATACAGTGTAAACAGGTATGGCTGCAACCATTCCGGGTATACCAGCTAGCGAAGCGCCTGCAAATATAATTATAAATATTTCTAAAGGATGTGCTTTTACGCTTTTAGAAAAGATTAATGGCTGAAGTACAATGTTATCTACTAATTGGACAACACCAAAAACAGCAGCTATTTTTAGTACAAGAAACATATAATCCTGAGAAGTTACCAGATCCGTCCCTGTTGATACCCCCACAGCAATACCGAAAGTAGCACCCAGGATCGGTCCCATATAGGGAATAAGATTAGCCACTGCTGCAAATAATGCTATGGTTAGGGCATACCTGATCCCTAAAGTTCCCAACCCAAGAGAAGCAATACTAAATATGCAAAACATCTGAAACAGTAAGCCAATAAGATAGTTTGACAACAACCTTTCAATCTTATTATATGCAGCTATCGTTACCTCAAAATATTTATTAGGGATAAAAGAAATCAATTTTTTGCGCATGGACCCCATTTCATAAAGAAAAAAGAAAGAGATAAAACTTACTGCCAAAACCCCAACTAAGAACTGTCCGGTGACAGCAAGAATATCATTCAATATATTTCCGATTTTAACATTGGAAATAATTTCAATTATGCTTTTTCTGAGGTTGTTTACAATAAAGCCCTCTGACTCAGTAGTAAGGCCATTGCTGATTAAAAAGTGTTCAAAACTTTGCAGAGGAACCGTTGCCCTGTCATATAAATTCTCATAATCAACTCCTGATATTACTTCTATTTGCTCTGATATTAATGGAATAAACAGTACAATAAAAGCTGCTATAAACATTACCAATATCAGGTATGAAAATATTACAGCCAATAATCGCGGCATCCTGATATTGAACAATTGTGCTTTAGCCATATATTGGGTCAAAGGGCGAAGGATACTGCTTACCACAATGGCTATAGCCACGTAAATAAAAATATCAAAAAAGACCCACCCTAGCAGAATTATTGCCACTATAACCAATAAAATGTAAAACAGGGTTCGCCAGAGCATATCAGTCCTTTTTAAGCAAACATAATAAAAAAAGCCCTTGAAATTCAAGGGCTCTTTACTATATAACTTATCAATTACTTCAATCCCATTTCAATTCGGTATCGATTTCGCTCCTACTCACACCACTTTCTTCTCCATCCATATCTCCCTGCCTGTCAAATTGAGTAAAGTCAATATCAGGAAGTAATTCGTCCTTCACATGATTCACAGTGTTGTTTAAGGCTTCAACAAACTTATTAAAATCTTCCTTATACAAGAAAATCTTATGTTTTTCGTAGGTAAACCCATCATCCTTATACCTCCTCTTGCTCTCGGTAATTGTCAGATAATAGTCGTTCGAACGGGTTGCCTTAACATCGAAGAAATACGTCCTTTTTCCCGCCCTTACTCGTTCTGAAAATATTTCCTCTCTTTCATTGGTATTATTCTCTTCCACAATCCTAATAGTTTAGTTTACAATTTTGCCTTTTATACATAAATCGGATTTAAATATAGTATAATATTTAGGTTTAATGCAAACAGATAATTATTAATTATAAAACAATTTTTATTTCCATGCGTTGTAAACAGATCAATTCCTTAGCTTTATTAGCTAAAATAAGCTATTCTCTTGTATGAAGATTGACCTCAATCAGGTTAAAAACCTGGGGCACATTGATTTTTTAGCTAAGCAGCTCGTAGAAGGCTTCATTACTGGCCTTCATAAGTCACCATACCACGGATTTTCTGTGGAATTCGCTGAACATCAACTATATAATACCGGAGAGAGTACCCGACACATCGACTGGAAAGTGTATGCTAAAACTGACCGTTTGTACACAAAAAGATACGAAGAGGAGACCAACTTACGGTGTCAGATTATTATAGACAACTCATCCTCCATGCATTACCCTCAAAAAAATAAGGGTAAGGTTACCTTCAGCATATTAGCAGCAGCTGCCATAGCCTACCTTCTTCAAAAACAACGTGACGCAGTCGGCATTACAACCTTTTCTGACAAAATAGAGGTAACCACACCAATAAAATCTACCAGTACTCACCTGAACAAGATCTTTATTCAGCTTGAAAACCTGTTGAACCAGGAAGATAATCTAAAAAAAACAGCCGTTGCCAACATCCTCCATGAAGTAGCTGAAAAGAATCATCGACGGTCGTTAATAGTCATTTTCAGTGACATGTTTGATAATGAAAATGAACTAGATGAAATATTTAAAGGCTTGCAACACCTAAAGCACAATAAACATGAAGTGCTGTTGTTCCATGTATCTGACAAAAGGACTGAGTATACTTTTGAATTTGAAGATCGACCTTACGAGTTTATAGATCTTGAATCTGGTGATAAGCTTAAGCTACAACCTCATGAGGTAAAAGAGCATTATACCAAACGGGTCAAGGAGTATTATCAGCAACTAGCCTTAAGGTGCGGTCAATTAAAAATTGACTTCATTGAGGCTGATATAAATGAGGATTACAATGACATTTTGAATGCCTATCTTATTAAAAGGTCAAAGTTAAAATAGTAAGCAGTTTCTGATCTATGACCAGAAACTGCCAATATTTTTATTCATTATGAAGCCATTCCTTCTTGGCGGTCAGTTCTTCTTCTGTCTCAACATAGTCTGGGTCAGGAATACAACAGTCTACAGGACATACAGCTGCACACTGTGGCTCCTCATGAAATCCCGTACATTCCGTACACTTGCCTGGTACAATATAATAGAACTCGTCAGATACAGGCTCCTGTCTATCATCACTGCTTATAACTACACCATCCTCCATCTCAACTTCCGTCAATTCTGTACCACCACCCCAGGTCCATTCCATTCCTCCCTCGTAAATAGCAGTATTAGGGCATTCCGGCTCGCATGCTCCGCAGTTAATGCACTCGTCAGTTATCATTATTGCCATATCTATAGCTTATTTCTCGTGTGTAACATTCATTTAAAAGAATACTTAAAAGTAAGGTATAAACCTGTCATATTCTCATTTTTATGGCATAAAATGACTAAAGTTCATCCTCATTTCTATGTAAACAAGATTAATTTTTAATCTTTGTAAAAATAGGAAGTATCTTCCTGCTTTCAAACATAAAGCGCGGACGAAAGGTTTACACATATGATAGAACTTAAGGAAAGAATCGAAGCATTTGTTGAGTTAGGGAAACGCATTAAAAACCTGGATAAAGATCAGGCAACGGAGCTTTACACCAAAGCACGATCAAATAACTCCTGGTTCACGGAAGAAAGCGTTAAGTCTGCACTCGAAGGTATTTCAAACTATCTGCAACAAGATAAGTTAAACCAATGGACAGAGTCATACCCCATAAGGAACCAAAACAAAAAGGTAGGTATAGTGATGGCCGGCAACATTCCGCTGGTAGGTTTTCATGATCTGCTTTCAGTTGTCATCAGTGGTAACCAGGCACACATCAAGCTAAGCTCACAGGATACCGCTCTAATGAATTATATAGTCAATGAGCTGATAGCAATATCTCCAGAACTGGAAGAGCAATTAATTATCCGGGAGCAACTAAAAGATATAGATGCCATCATTGCTACCGGAAGTGACAATACCAGCAGATATTTTAACTACTACTTTGGTAAGTACCCAAACATCATTAGAAAAAACCGCACCTCGTGTGCCATATTAACGGGTAAGGAATCAGATGAAGACCTGAGCAAACTAGGAAATGATATTTTCCAGTACTTTGGACTAGGTTGTCGCAACGTAGCCAAACTGTACGTACCCAAGGGGTATAAATTTGATGGGTTCTTTAAGGCAATAGAAAGTTTTAGTAAAGTCTCCAATCACCATAAATACAATAATAACTACGACTATAACAAGTCCATTTATCTTGTCAACGGAATACCTCACCTCGATAGTGGTTTTCTTCTCCTCAAAGAAGACAGCGCTATGGTTTCTCCTATATCCGTTATTTTCTACGAGCAATATGACTCAGAGAATACGCTACAAAGCCTTTTAAAAGGTAATGCAGATAAGATTCAGTGCATAGTATCTAACAACAGCCGACCAGGCAGCGTTAATTTTGGCCAGGCTCAACAACCAGAGCTTTGGGACTACGCAGATGGTGTAGATACTCTGAAGTTTCTGGTAACACTTTGAAACGTTTGATAATTATAAAATAACTACTCTTCATTCCTTCCTTATACATTTATGAACTAAAAAATAATACCGGCTTTTATCCCACCATTCACTAATAAAGTAAAAAGGCTGCCATGTGGCAGCCTTTTATTGCTTATCTAAATTCCGTTTAAGGTTTACCCCTCAATATTTCAACCCATCCGTTATAAACCTCTCCGGCTACATCTATCTTATAGAAGTAAATACCATCTGGGACATCCTCCCCTGTCCAGTCGTTTTTATAGTCACCAGATTTATAAACCTCACTTCCCCACCTATTGGTAACAACAAGTTCTACATCAAACTCCGGAAGATTCCTCACAAAGAATGTATCGTTATATCCATCACCATTTGGAGTAAAAATATTAGGTACATATAGGTCGGTGTTTAATGGAACACGTCCAGTCAAAGGCAATACACATCCATACTGATCCATCACCTCAATAAAGTATCTTCCTGCCGGAATACCTTCATAAATTCGTTCAAATTCCAAATTGGTATTCACTTGTACAGTATCATAATCAGTGATAAATGACTGTCCAGGTACAGCCGCAGAATCCAGTTCAATTCTAATCAGGTAAGGAGGTTCTCCACCTGAGAAATCGTGAATCTGCATTGTTCCGGTAAACTTATCTGGCAATGAGCTTGTAGTCTCACCTACCAGAGCAAACAGCTTGGTAGGTATGCGAAGTATGTCAGGGTGTTCATAAACGATCTCAACCCCAGGACAAACATTTTGCTCTTGAGATAAACTCAATTTATACTCCTTATTAAAATTGAGAAATGTTCTATTCTGAATCAGGAACTGCTGCCCTACATTCAGCGTAAATGTAAGCTCATCCACCAAATCAGAAGTAAAACTATCAAAGACCCTAAGCGTGTATTGCGAAGAATTATCCCCTTTAATATTAGATAGTAATAATTCTCTATTTACTCCACCTGTAATACAACCTAACTCATAGTCAAAGGTAACTGCTGATGGTCCTGCCAATATGGAAACTAGTCTTCTGTTAGGACAAGTCGCACCGGTAGACACCACTGTCACATAATAATCACCTTTGGCCAAATTATCAAAAGTGAATGAGCCAAACCCATTAGAAGAAACATTAAAAAATTCCGTAGGATCTGTAGTTTGGTTAGTACTAATACCAACCTGGAATTGACCAATGGAGTTAATGACTACTTCAATCTCACCATTAGATGCCGAGTTGTTGCTACAATCAGGATCAAGTGTATTGGTCGTAAAGTTTACCAGCCCTGGGAATGGAACAATGATGTTAAAGTCTTTTTCACACCCAGTTACTCCATCATCAATAACAGTAAGTATATGACTACCACCAGCAAGGTTCTCAAACTTATTACCTGATGGAAGGTTATTAAATATAATCCCATCAAGTCGATAGCTATAAGCTCCTGTTCCTCCGCTAACTGAGTTTACAGTAATACTTCCATCATTATTATCGCAAGTTGCATCAGTTGTTGAAGTTGTAATATTCAATTCGCTATTCTGGCTCTGCATTACCACAGTTACAGCCGCATTACAAGGATCACTGCTATTTCTCCTCACTGCAATTACCTGCTCAAAAGTCGGTGCTGGACCTGCTGGGATACTAATTTGAGATCCCGCAACAAATGAATTCCATAAAACACCATCCGTAGACCACTCTAAAAGACTTCCGGTCTCATTAGGGACATCCAGATTAAGGACTCCATTACCCCCGAAGCATACTGGTCCTACAATGTTAGAAGCAACAGGTGTTCCTACCGTTCCTGATTGATCTATAGTTACTTGACCTGTTATGATACAAGAAGGATCACCATACTGAATTGTATAATCATAAACTCCCAATGGTAGATTACTAAAGATTGAGTCATTAACATTTGTTCTTTGTACCGGACCATCAATATCTATGATAACTCCCGTTGTATTCAATGAAGGAACAAATGGACTGATTCTAAAGATGATCTCACCATCAGAGTTAGTACAAGTTGCCGGAGTTATATACCCACTAGGGAATGAAACAACAACCGTAGCACAATCTCCTGTTGGCACACAACCACTGGTCAAATCAGGAACACTTATCGCCAATGTGGTGCTACACCCAAGATTAGTATCTGTCACGGTTACACTATATGTTCCGTGGTATACACCAGTTAAATCTTCAGATGTAGAAACAAAACCGTTGGGACCAGTCCAGCTGAAGGCAAATGGACCTGCCGTACCTCCAGGTGTAATTCCGATAGAGCCAGCGAAAGGTGCATCACAATTTGAGTTTCCTGCCACTGCATCCACACCTATAGTAATAGAAGGTGTGCCATCATTAACAGTTATTGTTGTACTACCAATACAACCTAAGCCAGTGTCAGTTACCGTAACATCATAGTCTCCAGCTTCAAGACCTGAAATATCTTCACTGGTTGATGTAAACCCATTAGGACCTGTCCATGCAAAAGTGAATGGACCAGCAGTTCCTCCAGCGGTTATATCTATGGCGCCATTAAATGGTGCTGTACAGTTGCTATTGTCAGTAACGGCATCTACAGTAATGGTCACTGGTGGTGCAGCATCGTTAACCGTAATGGTTGCGGTGCCTACACAACCTAAGCCAGTATCAGTCACTGTAACATCATAGTCACCAGCTTCAAGACCTGAAATGTCTTCACTCGTCGATGTAAAACCGTTCGGCCCTGTCCAGGCAAAAGTAAACGGACCAGCCGTACCACCTGCCGTGATATCGATGGCTCCATTAAACGGTGCTACACAGTTGCTATTATCTGTTGTTGCATCAACAGTGATGGTTACTGGTGGTGCAGCATCATTAACTGTTATGGTGGTACTACCTGTACAACCCAAGCCAGTATCAGTTACTACTACATCGTAATCTCCCGCTTCCAAACCTGAAATATCTTCACTGGTTGATGTAAATCCGTTTGGTCCTGTCCAGGCAAATGTGAACGGACCAGCGGTTCCTCCTGCCGTGATATCTATAGCGCCATTAAATGGTGCAATACAATTGCTATTATCAGTTAATGCATCTACAGTGATCGTCACAGGTGGTGCAGCATCATTAACAGTTATGGTTGTAGTACCTACACAACCCAAGCCAGTATCAGTTACTACCACATCGTAATCTCCTGCTTCCAAACCTGAAATATCCTCACTCGTTGATGTGAAACCATTTGGTCCTGTCCAGGCAAATGTGAATGGACCGGCTGTACCACCTGCAGTGATGTCTATGGCACCATTAAACGGTGCGACACAGTTGCTATTGTCAGTTAAGGCATCTACAGTGATCGTAACAGGTGGTGTAGCATCATTAACTGTTATGGTGGTACTACCTGTACAACCCAAGCCAGTATCAGTTACCACTACATCGTAATCTCCTGACTCAAGACCTGAAATATCTTCACTCGTTGATGTGAAACCATTTGGTCCTGTCCAGGCAAACGTGAATGGACCGGCTGTACCACCTGCAGTGATGTCTATGGCACCATTAAATGGAGCCGTACAATTACTATTATCAGTGGTACCATCCACAGTAATAGTCACTGGTGGCGTTGCATCGTTAACCGTTACGGTAATTGTACCTGTACAACCTATACCAGTGTCGGTCACTGTTACATCATAATCTCCTGACTCAAGACCTGATATATCCTCACTTGTTGAGGTAAATCCATTTGGTCCTGTCCAGGCAAAAGTGAATGGACCGGCTGTTCCTCCAGCGGTAATATCTATTGCTCCATTAAACGGTGCGGTACAATTGCTGTTGTCAGTGGTAGCATCAACTGTAATGGTCACCGGTGGCGTGGCATCATTAACTGTTACGGTTATTATATTCGTACAACCTATTCCAGTATCAGTAACTGTTACATCATAATCCCCAGACTCAAGACCTGAAATATCTTCACTAGTTGAAGTAAAGCCGTTTGGTCCTGTCCAGGCAAAAGTGAATGGACCAGCCGTACCACCTGCCGTGATGTCTATGGCACCATTAAACGGTGCTGTACAATTACTATTATCAGTGGTACCATCGACGGTAATAGTCACCAGTGGTGTAGCATCGTTAACTGTTATGGTTGTAGAACCTACACAACCCAAGCCTGTATCTGTAACTGTAACATCATAGTCTCCAGACTCCAAGCCTGAAATATCTTCACTGGTTGAAGTAAAACCATTCGGGCCTGTCCATAAATAGGTGAATGGTCCGGCGGTACCACCTGCAGTTATATCTATAGCTCCATTGAAAGGTGCTGTACAATTGCTATTATCGGTTACCGCGTCTACTGTAATAGTTACCGGTGGTGTGGCATCATTTACCGTTACAGTGATTGTGTTCGTACAACCTATTCCTGTATCAGTTACCGTTACATCATAATCTCCAGACTCAAGCCCCGAAATATCCTCGCTAGTTGAAGTAAAGCCGTTTGGCCCTGTCCATGCAAAAGTGAATGGTCCGGCAGTACCTCCAGCGGTAATATCTATTGCTCCATTAAATGGTGCACTACAATTACTATTATCAGTGGTACCATCTACAGTAATGGTAACTGTTGGTAAAGCATCATTGACTGTAATTGTTGTTGTTCCAACACAACCCAAGCCGATATCAGTAACCGTAACATTGTAATCCCCTGCTTCCAGACCCGAGATATCCTCACTCGTTGAGGCAAACCCATTGGGTCCTGTCCAGGCGAAAGTGAACGGACCAGCGGTTCCTCCTGCTGTGATGTCAATAGCTCCGTTAAATGGAGCACTGCAATTTGAATTATCAGTTACTGCATCTACAGTAATGGTTACAGGTGGTGTAGCATCATTTACCGTTACCGTAATTGTATTCGTACATCCTATTCCGGTATCAGTAACTGTAACATCATAGTCCCCAGACTCAAGACCTGAAATATCCTCGTTGGTTGATGTGAAACCATTTGGCCCTGTCCATGAATAGGTGAATGGTCCAGCGGTTCCTCCAGCGGTTATATTTATTGCTCCATTAAATGGTGCAATACAGTTACTATTATCAGTGGTACCATCGACGGTGATAGTAACTGTCGGTAAAGCATCATTGACTGTTACAGTAATCGTATTAGTACAACCTATACCGGTATCGGTAACTGTAACATCATAATCTCCTGCTTCTAGTCCGGAAATATCCTCACTGGTAGATGTGAAACCATTTGGCCCTGTCCAGGCGAAAGTAAACGGACCAGCGGTTCCTCCTGCTGTAATATCTATTGCGCCATTAAATGGTGCTGTACAATTACTATTATCAGTGGTACCATCTACAGTAATGGTAACTGTTGGTAAAGCATCATTCACTGTAATAGTTGTTGTTCCTACACAACCTAAGCCAGTATCAGTAACTGTAACGTCGTAATCTCCCGCTTCCAGACCTGAAATATCCTCACTCGTTGAGGTAAACCCGTTTGGTCCTGTCCAAGCAAAAGTGAACGGGCCGGCAGTACCACCTGCAGTGATATCAATAGCTCCATCAAATGGTGCGCTACAATTTGAATTATCAGTTACAGCATCTAAAGTAATAGTTACCGGAGGTGTGGCATCATTAACTGTTACCGTAATTGTGTTCGTACAACCTATTCCAGTATCAGTTACTGTAACGTCATAGTTCCCAGACTCAAGACCTGAAATATCTTCAATGGTTGAAGTAAAACCATTCGGACCTGTCCATGAATAAGTAAATGGTCCAGCGGTTCCTCCAGCGGTTATATCTATTGCTCCATTAAATGGTGCGATACAATTACTATTGTCGGTAGTGCCATCCACGGTTATAGTTACTGTTGGTAAAGCATCATTTACTGTAATTGTTGCAGTCCCAATACAGCCTATTACCGCATCCGTAACGGTAACATCATAGTTGCCTGCTTCGAGGCCTGAAATATCCTCACTTGTTGAGGTAAATCCATTTGGACCTGTCCAAGCAAATGTAAACGGACCAGCAGTACCGCCTGGTGTTATATCTATAGCTCCATTAAATGGTGCCGTACAATTTGTGTTATCTATATTATTATCCACAGTCACAGTAACTGTTGGTGTATTATCACCAACTGTAAATGTTGCTGTAGCTGTACATCCCAATGAAATATCTGTTACTGTAACATCATAATCACCATTTTCCAAAGCGGTTATATCCTCATTATTGGAAGTAAACCCATTAGGTCCTGTCCACGAATAACTAAAAGGTCCGGGGGTTCCACTTGCGGTGATTAATATAGCTCCATTAAAAGGTGCTACACAGTTAGTATTATCAGAAATTATATCCGATGATACCGTAATTGTAGGTAAATTATCATTTACTGTTACAGAAGCTACTTCTGTACAACCTGTACCAACATCCGTAACCGTAACATCATAATTCCCTGCTTCAAGCCCTGAAATATCTTCATTAGTTGAAGTAAACCCACTTGGTCCTGTCCATGAATATGTGAATGGACCAGCAGTTCCTCCGGCTGTAATTTCAATAGCTCCGTTAAATGGTGCTACACAACTGGTGTTGTCAGTCACCAAGTCTATAGAAACAGTGATTGCTGGCCTGACATCTCCAACTGCTATGCTGGCCGTGGTAGTACAACCTGAACCTGAATCTGTTACAGTAACATCATAAGTTCCATCCTCAAGAGTAGAAATATCTTCTGAAGTTGAAGTGAAGCCATTTGGACCTGTCCATGAGTATGAGTAAGGTCCTACTCCACCCACAGGCGTAATAAGTATCGTTCCGTTAAACGGTGCTATACATTTAGTGTTATCTGTTGTTGCGTCTACATTTACCGTGATTAAAGGAGTTACATCATTAATAGCAATAGTTGTTGTAGCCGTACAGCCAGTGTTCGTATCAGTAACTAAAACGTCATAAGAACCATTCTCTAATGCAGAGATATCTTCATTAGTAGATGTAAAACCATTTGGACCTGTCCAGGCATAGCTGAAAGGTCCGGCGCTGCCTCCTGCAGTAATATCAATAGCCCCATTGAATGGAGCAACACATCTACTATTATCAGTAACGTTATCAGTGGTTATTATTATGGTTGGAACAGCATCATTAACCTGAATATTAGCAGTTGCGGTACATCCCGTATTTGTATCAGTTACGGTTATATCATACGTACCTACCTCAAGTCCCGTAATATCCTCTGATGTAGAAGTAAAACCGCTTGGTCCTGTCCAGACGTAACTAAACGGGCCTACACTTCCACCTGCAGTGATCTCTATTGCTCCATTAAATGGTGCAACACAATTGGTATTATCTGTAACATTGTCAGTGGTTATAGTAATTGTAGGTTTAGCATCCCCTACTACTATGCTAGTTGTAGCTGTGCAGCCTGTATTCGTATCAGTTACTGTGATATCGTATGAACCATCCTCTAGCGTTGAGATATCTTCTGAAGTTGATGTGAATCCGTTGGGTCCTGTCCAGGCATAACTAAACGGACCGGCACTTCCTCCGGCAGTAATATCTATTGCTCCATTAAAAGGGGCAACACAATTGGTATTATCCGTAACATTGTCAGTAGTTATGGTAATTGTAGGTTTAGCATCTCCAACCACTATGTTTGATGTGGAAATACACCCTGTATTGGTATCTGTTACTGTAATATCATAAGTTCCATCCTCCAATACAGCTATATCTTCATTAGTGGAAGTGAAACCATTGGGGCCTGTCCATGCAAAAGTAAATGGTCCGGCACTTCCTCCCACCGTAATATCTATTGCTCCATTAAACGGTGCTGTACAATTTGTATTATCTACTACATTATCTGTAGTAATTATTATACTGGACGATGCAGCATTAACTACTATACTTGTCGTTGCGGTACAGCCCGTATTAGTATCAGTTACTGTAATATCATAAGTTCCATCTTCAAGAGCTGAAATATCTTCACCCGTGGAAGTGAAACCATTGGGGCCTGTCCAGGAATAACTAAACGGTCCGGCACTTCCTCCGGCAGTAATATCTATTGCTCCATTAAATGGTGCTGTACAATTTGTATTATCAACAACATTATCGGTTGTTATCGTTACTGCTACCGAAGCATCATTAACCACTATACTCGTCGTTGCGGTACAACCCGTATTATCATCCGTTACAGTAACATCATAAGTTCCATCTTCCAGTGCTGATATATCTTCACGAGTGGAAGTGAAACCATTGGGGCCTGTCCAGGAATAACTAAACGGTCCGGCACTTCCTCCGGCAGTAATATCTATTGCTCCATTAAATGGTGCTGTACAATTTGTATTATCAACAACATTATCGGTTGTTATCGTTACTGCTACCGAAGCATCATTAACCACTATACTCGTCGTTGCGGTACAACCCGTATTATCATCCGTTACAGTAACATCATAAGTTCCATCTTCCAATGCAGAAATGTCTTCATTAGTAGAAGTGAAACCGTTGGGTCCCGTCCAGGAATAGCTAAACGGTCCGGCACTCCCTCCGGCGGTAATATTTATTGCTCCATCAAATGGTGCTATACAGTTTGTATTATCAACAACATTATCGGTTGTTATGGTAACCGCTACTGAAGCATCGTTGACTACTATACTCGTAGTTGCGGTACAACCCGTATTATCATCCGTTACAATAACATCATAAGTTCCATCTTCCAATGCAGAAATGTCTTCACTGGTAGAAGTGAAACCATTGGGGCCTGTCCAGGAATAACTAAACGGTCCGATACTTCCTCCAGCAGTAATAGCTATTGCTCCATTAAATGGTGCTGTACAATTTGTATTATCAACAACATTATCGGTTGTTATCGTTACTGCTACTACGGCATTATTAACCACTATACTCGTCGTTGCGGTACAACCCGTATTATCATCCGTTACAGTAACATCATAAGTTCCATCTTCCAATGCAGAAATGTCTTCACTGGTAGAAGTGAAACCATTGGGTCCAGTCCAGGAATAGCTAAACGGTCCGGCACTCCCTCCGGCGGTAATATTTATTGCTCCATCAAATGGTGCTATACAGTTTGTATTATCAATTACATTATCGGTTGTTATTGCTACTGCTACTACGGCATTATTAACCACTATACTTGTTGTAGCAATACAACCCGTATTATCATCCGTTACAGTAACATCATAAGTTCCATCTTCCAATGCAGAAATGTCTTCACTGGTAGAAGTGAAACCATTGGGTCCTGTCCAGGAATAACTAAACGGTCCGGCGCTTCCTCCGGGAGTAATAGCTATCGCTCCATTAAACGGCAACACACAACTTGTGTTATCCACTACATTATCTGTTGTTATAGTAACAGCTACCGTTGCATCATTGACTACTATACTTGTTGTAGCCGTACAACCTGTATTGGTATCAGTTACTGTAATGTCATATGTGCCATCCTCTAGCGTTGAGATATCTTCAGAAGTTGAAGTAAATCCATTTGGTCCTGTCCAGGAATAGGTAAATGGCCCGGCAGTTCCTCCAGGGGTAATTTCTATTGACCCGTTAAATGGTGCTATACAATTTGAATTATCTACGACATTGTCTGTAGTTATAGTTATAGTTGGCTTCGCATTTCCTACTACTATGCTTGTTGTTGCTGTACAGCCGGTATTTGTATCCGTTACTGTAATATTGTATGAACCGTCTTCTAGTGTTGAAATATCTTCTGATGTAGAGGTAAAGCCATTTGGACCTATCCAAGCATAAGTAAAAGGTCCGGCTGTTCCTCCTGGGGTAATCTCTATTGCCCCGTTAAAAGGTGCTATACAATTTGAATTATCTACGACATTGTCTGTAGTTATAGTGATGGTTGGCTTCGCATCTCCTACTACTATACTTGTTGTAGCCGTACAACCTGTATTGGTATCAGTTACTGTGATATCGTATGAACCATCTTCTAGTGTTGAAATATCTTCTGATGTAGAGGTAAAGCCATTAGGACCTGTCCATGCATAACTAAACGGTCCGGCTGTTCCGCCAGGAGTAATCTCTATTGATCCATTAAATGGTGCTACACAATTTGAATTATCTACGACATTGTCTGTAGTTATGGTAATGATTGGCTTAACATCTCCCACCACTATGCTGGTTGTGGCAGTACAACCTGTATTCGTATCGGTTACAGTGATATCATATGAACCATCTTCTAGTGTTGAAATATCCTCTGAAGTTGAAGTAAAGCCATTAGGACCTGTCCATGCATAACTAAACGGTCCGGCTGTTCCGCCAGGAGTAATCTCTATTGATCCATTAAATGGTGCTACACAATTTGAATTATCTACGACATTGTCTGTAGTTATGGTAATGATTGGCTTAACATCTCCCACCACTATGCTGGTTGTGGCAGTACAACCTGTATTCGTATCGGTTACAGTGATATCATATGAACCATCTTCTAGTGTTGAAATATCCTCTGAAGCTGAAGTAAAACCATTGGGACCTATCCATGCATAACTAAACGGTCCGGCTGTTCCACCAGGAGTAATCTCTATTGATCCATTAAATGGTGCTACGCAATTTGAATTATCTACGACATTGTCTGTAGTTATACTAACGGTCGGCTTAGCATCTCCTACTACTATGCTGGTTGTAGCTGTGCAGCCTGTATTCGTATCAGTTACTGTGATATCGTATGAACCATCCTCTAGCGTTGAGATATCTTCAGAAGTTGATGTGAATCCGTTGGGTCCTGTCCAGGCATAAGTAAAAGGTCCGGCCGTTCCTCCGGGAGTAATCTCTATTAATCCATTAAAAGGTGCAACACAACGGCTATTATCCACAACATTGTCAGTAGTGATGGTAATGGTTGGTCTGTTATCTCCTACAGTAATTGCGGGAAAAACTGTTGAACAGGTTGTAGTGTTATCGGTCACAGTAACCGTGTAATCCCCCTGCTCCAATGCTGTTATATCTTCAGATGTTGAGGTAAAACCATTTGGGCCAGTCCAACTATAAGACAAAGTGCCTATAGCATCACCCACAGTAATATCAATAGCACCATTAAAGGGTGCTAAGCAACGTGTATTATCCGTTACGGAAGAAGAAATTGATAAAGTCTGAGTATTCAATGTAACACTACCGTTCATAAACACTGGCGTACATGCACCTTGACTAGCCTGTACTGTTATAACGGCATTATCCGGAAAGCTTCCTCCCGGTAAAGTAATTGCAAAATTAGATGTCCCATCCCCTTGTCTAGTTACGCCACTTGGGGCTCCGTTAATATAAATTTCATAAACCACTGGTGGTTCTGGAAGTGCAGGAACGGGATCACTATCACTCAGGATAATATCTACATCATCAGTACTGCAGACTACCTGAGGGGAAGTATTGGTTATATTGTAAACTGTTGGTGAAGGATCATTCAAGGCAGGGAGTACCGTGAGAACCTCAGAACAATTCGTTCCCTGGTCAAACACCTCAACAGTATATGTTCCTCCAACGATCCCGGAAATATCCTCCAAGGTTGATGTGAATCCGTTGGTACTTGTCCATGAATAATCATACCCTATGCCAGAGCCTCCCGATACTGTAATATTAATAAAGCCGTTTGGAGTCGCACAACTAGTATTATCAGATGGGCTACCCGGATCTACCGTTACAGATAAGGGCGAGACTATATTGTCAATGGTAAAACTCGTATTTACTGTTTCATCATCATCCTGAGCAACTACCAGATATGTTCTTGCAGGCAAATTAGTCAGGGAAGTTACATCCCCGTCATTTGGGCTAAAAGAAAAGTTTGGAGGACCAAAAATCAATAGAGATATAGGTCCGCTGGAGTTAGAAACAGTTATGTCGATGGATCCATTAGCCAACCCATCACAGGCATCCTTTTCGTTGGACAGGTCTACACTAAGTTGTGCAATTGCATAATTACTTGATATAAAAGAAACCAGCGTAAACAACAAAAGGATTAATAAACTACTCTTTCTCATAACTACGTTCATAATAGTTTTACTTGATTTCAGTGGTCACTTCCTTCCTACAACCTGAATTGTCTTGTATGACAATCAAGTAAGTGCCTGGCTGAAGATCAGTTATCCGGGTTAGGTTAATATTTAGTTTATTCTTGGAACGTTTGTCGCCAATAACAGAAATGTTAAAGGGCTTACGCCCTCCTTCTATTATAAGGTCTATAGAACCGTTACTCAGTCCGTGACTGGTATTCTTTATATTGTATTCTACAGATACTATTTCACATGGCTCATCGTTCTGGGAAAAACCGTCAGTAACAAATAAACATATTGAGATGCTCAATACTAGAATTAACTTTCGCATGGATACCACAAAAAATTTCTTTCAATATATATAGTTAAAAAAATTAAAGTAACCGACTATAGACATTTTGAACTATTCCGACATAATATCAAAAAGTAAAGATGTAGCTTTAATTGGTTTTTTCAAATAATAATACTTATCAAGGGTTCAATTTAGTCATATGAGCAATATTTCATAATAAAAAACCCAGTTTTTACAAAATATCGATCTAGGAATAATCTAAAATAAGATTAATTCAAGTTTAATTAATATTTTCTATTGATTATTTCACTTAAGATGATCGCTTTACGTGCCCCATCTTCGTCTTGAAGCATCTCTAAAACCTCGCTGGCCATGGTATTCTCATCTTCAGTTTCATATGGCTTGAAATGATCCATCCTCTCCAGGGGCTCATCCAAACTGACTAATTCATCAAGTGTCTTTAGCTTCTGAGCCTCATTGACCGACCTATTGTAAGTTTCTTGAATTTGATCACCTACATATTCCTCCTCATATGAATATGCTTCTTCCTGATGCGTATATCCAGACTCAGGTTTAGGTTCTTGGTGAACTGGTCTATCCTCTCCTGTAAATTCTCGAAGTAGCTCCTCAAAGGTAAGCGTCTTCTCCGTTTTTCTGGTGGGCGTATCCATGGACTCAGTTTGATCTGACGAGGTAGGCTGACTGCCCTCTTTCTTACTTTTTAAAACCCTAGAAAGTATGGCAATTGCAATAAATATGATATAAAGTATTAATTCGATATCCATGGTTTAACAAATTTATCATTTTTAATTTTAAATTTGTTGCCTTTGCTTTGATTAATAATGTTATTAGTTGATGGTCAGGGCAATCAAATTTTTTAATTAGTTTTAGTGAATGCAACTTTCCAAGCTAGAGATCAAGGGTTTTAAAAGTTTTGGTGATAAGGTAACCATAAATTTTGATGAGGGGATTACCGGGATTGTTGGACCAAACGGTTGCGGGAAATCTAACATTGTTGATTCTATCCGCTGGGTGCTAGGAGAACAGAGTAGTAGAACCCTACGCTCTGAGAAAATGGAAAATGTTATCTTCAATGGAACAAAAAAGCGTAAACCCACCCAACTCGCTGAAGTTTCACTAACCTTTAATAATACAAAGAATTTACTACCAACTGAATATTCACATGTAACCATCACAAGACGCTATTATAGGACAGGTGATAGTGAATATTTACTCAATGGAGTGACTTGTAGGCTAAAAGACATTACAAATCTATTTTTAGATACCGGTATTGCCTCTAACAGTTATGCTATCATAGAGTTAAAAATGGTGGATGACATCCTTAATGATAAGGATAACTCCAGAAGAGGACTTTTTGAAGAAGCTGCGGGAATATCAAAATTCAAAAAAAGGAAGAAAGAAACTCTTAAAAAGCTACAAGATACTGATGCAGACCTGGAGCGTGTTGAAGACCTGCTTTATGAAATAGAGAAAAACATGAAATCTCTTGAGCGACAAGCCAAGCAGACTGAAAAATATTATAAATTAAAGGAAGAATATAAAAAATCAAGCATTCTTTTAGCTAAGCTTACAATCAGCAAGCATACAGAAAGCTATCAAAAGCTCAATAAGCAGATTGAATCCGAAAACGACAAGAAGATAAGTCTTAATAAGCAGGTTAGCGAAAAAGAAGCCGGTCTGGAAAAGTCAAAGGCCGAACTTATTAATAAAGAGAAGACGCTCTCGTCCAGGCAAAAGACACTCAATGAACATGTAAATAAAATCAGACAGTACGAGAGTGAAAAGAAAATAAAAAATGAGCGTCTTCGTTTCCTGAATGACAAGTCTGAAAGTCTGAGAGATCAAATTGAGCAAGATAGAAAAAGTAATGAAAGGGCTAAGTTCAGTGTTGAAAGCCTTACCCATGAAAGAAGCTCCGCTCAAAAGATATTTAGTGAAATAGAACAAAAAGTAGCTTTTCTACGAGAGGACTATGAAGTACAGAAAAGGAAAACTTCTCAACTCCAGGAAGAAACTGACACTCTACGAAAAATTCAGAAAAACAAACAAGAAGAAGTTTATCAGCTAAAAAAATCTGTTGAGATCAAAGAGCTCCAGCTCTCTAGCTTGAAGCAAGAGCTTGAAAAAACAGCTACAGATACAAGTCAACAGAGCGCCAGCTTAGTAGAATTTGACAAAAAAGTTAATACGCTTTCAGAACAGTTAGCTGTTAAAAATAAGGAACTTCAAAAACTACAGGCTACGGAAGAGGACATTCAGTACAGAATGGAAGCAACCTCCAAGACCATAGAAGTTATCAGAGAAGAGTTAACCCAGACCAACCGGAAGCTTGATGCTAGACAAAATGAATATAATCTAACCAAATCACTGGTTGAAAACCTTGAGGGTTTCCCTGAAGCTATCAAGTTTTTGAAGAAAAAAGCCGGATGGAAAAAGAATGCGCCCCTCCTTTCAGATATTCTAACTTGTGATGACGAATATCGTGTAACCATCGAAAATTATCTAGAGCCATACCTTAATTATTATGTTGTAGACCAAGAAGCCGAAGCATATGAGGCTATCAACATACTAAGTGATGCCGCCAAAGGAAAGGCTAATTTCTTCATCCTTGACTCATTTGAGAAATTCACACCTTCCGACACCAAACTTTACAATAATGCCTTTCCTGCTACTGAGATCATGGAGTATGATACCAAATACAGGAAATTAATGGGGCATATTCTTGATAGGGTTTATATACTCGAAGGGGATTACAAAAACATACCTCAGGATGATGAGAATATATTCATCACCAAAAGTGGTAAGGTAACCAGGCGTAGATTCAGTATTTCCGGAGGATCGGTTGGACTTTTTGAAGGAAAAAAAATAGGAAGAGCCAAAAACCTTGAAAAACTTGAGAAAGAAATAAAGCTGCTCTCAAAAAAACTTGATGAAGTGCAACAAAGCCTTGGCGAAAAGCAAAAGGAACTTGAAAAGCTAAAGGCAAGTACACGAAAGCAGGAAATTGAAGAGCTCAGAGAAGAGATCAAGCTCATTAATGAGGAGTACATTTCCATTAAAACCAAGCAGGAACAATTCAGCCAAATGCTTTCTGATGCAGATATGCGTAAGGAAGACATTATTGCTAAAATAGAGGAGCTTACCGATGCAATTAGCATAGACAAGCCTAAAGCTGAAAAAGAAGAGAACGAGCAGCAGGAAAAAGAGAGCAGACTGAGTCAGTTGCTTTCTGATCTCAATGAACAAAATGAGCTTTTAACAGAAAAGTCATCTGCCTTTAACGAGCAGAATATTTTCTATCACCAGCAAGAGAACAGAGTTAAGAGCATTGAGCAAGAGATTGAATACAAGCAGGACGCCTTTGAAAATAGTAAAGCCAGAATAGAAAAAAACCAAGAAGAGCTGAAGCAAAATGAGGCGGAAATCAAACAACTGGTAGAAAGGGCGGAAACCAGTGACGATGAACTCATAGCCATGTACGATGAAAAAGAAAGCATCGAACAAGGTGTAAATGAAGCTGAAAAAGAGTACTACGCCGCCAGAGGGGACATTGACGAGCTTGACAAAACTGCCAGGGAGATACAAAGAAGCCGCGAGAGTATTGACACACTTCTGATGGAACTTCAAAATAAGCTCAATGAAACAAAACTGGAACTGAGTGCTGTTAAGGAAAGACTCTCTGTTGAATTTAACATCAATCTGGATGACTTGATCGAAGACGAGGAAACTGACACACCTACAGAAGAAACTCCCGATGAAGAAACTCTGCACGAGGACGTTGCCAAAATCAAGGATAAACTGGAGAAAATGGGGCCAATCAATCCCATGGCCATGGAGGCTTACCAGGAAATAAAAGAGAGAAATGACTTTATCTCCTCTCAACGTGAGGATCTTTTTAAAGCCAAGGACTCCTTGCTCACTACTATTGACGAAATTGATACCGTAGCAAAAACCACCTTCATAGAGGCTTATGAAAAAATTAAGGAGAACTTTATGAAAGTTTTCAGAAGTCTGTTTACTGAAGAAGATGATTGTGACCTAAGGTTAAGCGACCCTGAAAACCCATTAGAATCGAGCATTGAGATCATTGCCAAGCCAAAAGGTAAACGTCCGCTTACTATCAACCAATTGTCGGGGGGTGAGAAAACATTAACCGCCACCTCTCTCCTGTTTGCGATCTACTTACTAAAACCAGCACCATTCTGTATTTTTGATGAAGTTGATGCGCCTCTTGATGATGCAAATATTGATAAATTCAACCAAATCATTAAGAAGTTCTCAAAGGAATCTCAGTTCATAATTGTTACCCATAATAAGCGTACTATGGCCAGTACAGACGTCATCTATGGTATTACAATGATCGAACAAGGTGTATCGAGAGTAGTACCCGTTGACTTACGTGAACTGGCAGATGAATAACCTCCATTACTATAACCACATTTAAATCAGCGCTTTCCCCAGAAAGGGTCTCGGGGTTACCCCTGAGACATCTTCTTTTGAGAGTTATTAACATATTAATAATACCCACATAAAGCATCAAAATTCAACACACACATGCATTTCAGAAGGTGTTTCTCTGATATTTCATTTTAAGAAAACACCCTGAAAGAAATGGCTTATTTACACGCCAAATTTGATATATCATTTTCAACCAAAACAATATATCAAATGAAATCCACCCAAACCTCCTTCTCAATTTATATGACGCTCATTCTATTCGTCATGGCTAGTATAAATGCAAATGCGCTTACAAAAAAAGAAAGAAACACAAAAGAAGACCGTGTCAAGGGACTCGTAATTTTTTCAATGATCAAGTATGTTCAATGGCCTGAAGCCAATAAAGAACTTATCATAGGAATATTATCAGATGATAAAGAAATGATTGACTTGTTTAACGAAATGGCTTCCAGTCGGTCTAACTCTCACAAAAGGATTATTGTCAGGTCATTCTCAACTCTTGGAGAGGCTACTCAACATTCAAATATTCTCTTTATTCCAAATGAAAACAGCGCAATGTTCGAAGCTTACACAAAAGACATCCAAAATGTTTTGATTATTACCGAGAAAGAAGGGTTATGCCAACACGGCAGTGCAATCAATCTCATAACAGTTAATGGAAAGCTAAGATTTGAAATCAACAGAAAAGCTGTTGAACAATCCACATTAAAGGTTTCTTCAAAACTCACAGAAATGGGTATTGAAGTTTAGTTGTGGCTAACTAAATTCCGGAGGAGCCTATTGGCTTCTCCTTATATTATCACAAATTATGGCAGTTGCCATAGCCACATTCAAAGACTCCGCCTTTCCATACCGAGGAATAGTTATTTTTTTTGTCAGACACCTCAGAACGTCAGCTGAAATGCCATTTGCTTCATTACCCATTACAAGAATTCCTCCTTTTTCAAATGAGGAATTATGAACATCTCCTCCTTCCATTGCTGCCCCATATATGCACAATTGGCTCTTACTCAAAAACTCAGGCAAATCAGCATAGTAAATATTAACCCTACAAAATGAACCCTTAGAGGCCGCGATTACCTTCGGGTTATAAAAATCTGCTGTCTGAGCAGAAGCTAAAACCGTATCAATCCCATACCAATCTGCAATGCGCAAAATTGTACCCAGGTTTCCCGGGTCATTGATATCATCCAAGGCTATAGCCCACTCATCAGGCTGCAGCCTTATTTCTCTTTGAGGCTTCATGTTAACCACTGCAATTGCCGCATCATTGGTTTTTAATGTTCCCAGACTTGCAAGCTGTTTTGCAGAAGTCTCTATTATCTCCAGTTGATGGGATAGCAATGACGTATGACCATTGATAAATTGCTCTGTGGCAATTAACTGCTTAAGCTCATAATCAGAATTCAACACTTCAAGCACACTTTTTGCTCCCTCCACCAAAAAGCATTGTTCTTGTTTCCTGTATTTCTTTAATTGCAATGATTTAATGAACTTCGCATTACTTTTTGAGACCATAATTAGCTTTTGAATTTGAGGATAGCCCTGTACTTAGCACTTTTTTTAGTTATTGGTATAGTCACTTCCGGGTGTCTGGGGACCAAATATCTGAAAGATGATGAAAAATTGCTGTATAAACAGAAAATAAAAGGTGCCAAAAACATTGATAAGGAAGAACTTGCCCAACTTTATGCTCAAGAGCCCAACAGACAGTTTCCAATAATTCCTTTTTCTCCCTATGTATGGTTCTACTATTGGGGACTGGATAACTATGATGTTGCAGAATATGAAGCCAAACGTGAAGCTGTCAAAGTCAAGTACAACTCAAAAATTGCCCTAGCCAAAGAAAAAGACAAAACACGTAAAATTGTACATCTGGAGAAAAAGAAAAGAAGGAGAATAGCCAAGATTGATAAAACAATTCAGGAAGGGAACGTATTAATGCGCTGGGGTGAACCTATTGCTGTATTTGACTCAACTCTCGCTGAACAAACTATGGGCAGGCTCAAACTCTACCTTAATTCCAAGGGTTATTTTCAAGCCAAAGTAGATACTTCCATTGATGTCTCTAACAAAAACATCTCAATCACCTACTTATTGAACCAAGCTGACCCATATCGCATCGATACACTATTCTCTCAAACTGGTGACAGTGCCATTAATAAAATACTGAAGCGAAACAAAGCCAAAAGCTATTTGATAGAAGGTGAAAATTATGACCAAAATAACTTAACAAAAGAACGAGAAAGAATAGACCTTTTGCTAAAAGATAACGGGTATTTCGACTTCAGTAGACAATATGTCGAGTTCAACATAGATACCGCGTTGATGGGAGACAAGAAGATCGCAATCCAAACCGTAATCAATAAACCCTCAAAACGTGGATATCATAAGGTATTTACTGTTGGTGCGGTTAATCTTACCACAGATGCTGATATCAGCCTGATACCCGACTCTTTAAGAACAGAAAAAAAGTACCGAGGCATTACATATCGCTACCATAACTATCAGTACAATGAAAAAATACTTAGTCGACGGATATTTATCAAAAAAGACAGTGTATACAGCAAATCAAATACCTTTAGTACACAAAGGCAGCTTGCCAACCTGGACCACTTCCGGTTCATTAATATCCACTACGACTCATCTGGAGGCAAGCTCATAGCCAACATATTTACCAGCCCCCTGAACCGCTACCAATGGACCAATGAAGTTGGCATTAATGTAACACAAGGCTTTCCTGGACCTTTTTACAACCTCTCCTTCAAAAAAAGAAATGTATTTAAAGGCCTTGAAATATTTGAGATCAACGGACGTATCGGTATCGAGGGTGTGGCTCCAGCCACCGAAGTGAACGATGTTTATACTAGTGTGGAAGCCGGCATTAATGCCACACTGACATTTCCTCAATTTGTACTTCCATTAAGCACTCGTGCCAAAGAAAAACTGGGTAGAGTAAATCCTAAAACCAGATTATTGGCAGGTTATACCTATACCGATAGACCTGAATATATACGGAAGAACACTAATTTTTCAAATACCTACTCATGGCAAAACGAGAATCGTGGGCTTTTTAGCTTCACTGCCACAGATGTCAGTATAATCAACTCCAACCTTGATTCCGCCTTTCTGGGTACCCTGTTGGCCTTGGAGAGAAATGGAAACAGGCTTATCAACACGTTCAAGCCTTCTTTTGTGAGTAGTATGACGCTCAGTGCCACCTGGAACTTTAATAGCTATGGCCTTAACTTTACCAACTCATCATTCCTCAAGGCTTATATTGAAAGTGGTGGCACCAGCCTGAATTTCATTGGCACGAAAACCTTGGAAAAAGAAGATCTGGAGTACTATAAATACATAAAACTTAATGTAGACTACAGAAAGATTCACCCTGCCAATAAAAACACCACTATTGCCTACAGGATCAATGCCGGATTCGCCAAACCCTATAGTGATAACCGGATTTTACCTTACGAAAAGTACTTCTTTGCCGGGGGGAGTAACGGTATCAGAGCCTGGAGACCCAGGCGATTAGGGCCTGGCTCGTATACCCCACTAGACTCAAGCGACGACAAAGTACGTATTAGTTACAACTTTGAGCAACAGGGTGAAATACTTCTGGAAGGAAGCTTTGAATTAAGAAAAAACCTCATTGGGTTTATAGATTATGCAGCATTCATTGATTTCGGCAATATTTGGACCATACAAGAAGATCCCTCACGAGAAGGGGCTCAATTTAAATTTGATCGTTTTTATAAAGAAATCGCGATAGGTACGGGCCTTGGACTCCGCTTTGATTTCTCATTCCTCGTACTGAGACTCGACGCCGGGTTAAAAATCTACGATCCTGCCAGACCTGAGAATAAGCGTTTTATCTTGTCGAAGGGCTTTTACGATCCACCCTTCACTCCAAGCGCCGCAGAATCAGTAGTATTCAACATCGGAATTGGGTATCCTTTCTAAGTATTAAGCAACAAAAAAGTGCTTCTGTATAATGGCAGAAGCACTTTTATTATCAATTTCAGGTAATTAATACGCAAGCAAACTCTCCAATGCATCTGCCACCTTATCAGCATTCGGCAACATTTTCTTTTCAAGATCCACATTTAATGGGATTGCCGGTAGGTTAGCCGCTCCAAACGTTTGAACCGGTGCATCTAAATACTCAAAACATTCCTTTGAGATTCTGCCTGCCAACGATTCTGCAAATGAATTCATTATTGGCTCTTCCGTAAGCACCAAGGCCCTACTATGCTGTTTAACGCTCGCCTGGACAGCATCCCAGTCAAGAGGGTTAAGCGTTCTTAAGTCAAGGATTTCAATTCTTCCTGCATATTTTTTAGCCGCTTCTTTAGCCCAATAGACCCCCATACCATAGGTAATCACCACCAAAGACGATTCCGTTTCCATTTTCTGCTCATCCGCTTCAAGGACTTTGTTTGCTTTGCCCAAAGGAATAATATAATCCTTGTCAGGCTCATGTGTTTTGGCATCCCCAGTACCTGGCACTTTAGACCAGTAAAGCCCCTTATGCTCCAACATGACTACAGGGTTGGGATCATGGAAAGCAGCTTTCATAAGGCCCTTCATATCCGCAGCATTAGACGGATACACCACCTTTATTCCCCTTATATTCAACAGAGTAGACTCTACGCTTCCTGAGTGATACGGCCCACCTCCTCCGTAGGCTCCTATAGGTACCCTGATCAATGATTGTATAGGAAATTTACCTTTCGATAAGTAACAACTTTTCGACAGTTCTTCTACCAATTGATTAATACCCGGCCAAATATAGTCTGCAAATTGTATTTCAACGATTGCCTTGGCACCCACAGCTGACATACCAGCCGTTGATCCCACAATATAAGCTTCCTGAATCGGGGTATTGAATATCCTTTCATCACCATACTTTTGTGCTAATGTAGCTGCTTCCCTAAATACACCTCCAAGTGTACCCCCAACATCCTGGCCATAAAACAACGCCTCGGGATGATTCTTTAGAATATCATCTACTGCATGAAGAGCAGCATCGACCATTACTACCTTTTCAGCACCCTTAGGCTTACGCTCACCCTTTTCTTCAATTATTGGCGTTTGTGCAAACTCATGACTATCAAAATCATTGATATCAGGATCAGGAGAATTTAGTGCATGTTCATAATCCTTGGCAACTGTATCAAATGCAGCATCAGCACGCTCCTTCAGGCTTTTCTTAGTTTCCCCCGTTTCCAGAAGGTATTTTTCAAGTATCGGCAATGGGTCAATCTGGGCATGGAGCTTAAGATCATTATCACCTCTATACCATTCCTTTCTTACCCCTGAGGTATGATGCCCTAACAAAGGGCATTTAGCATGTACCAAAATAGGCCCTTTACGATCCCTTGCATACTTATACGCCTTTTTCATCCCTTGATAAGAGTCCACAAAGTCAGACCCGTCAACCCTCATCCGCTCCATTCCTTTAAAGCCCGCCGCAAACTCGTAGGCATCCATTGTCCTCATCTCCTTACCAGTAGCAGAAATACCCCAATCATTATCCTGAACCAGATAAACAATGGGTAATTTTTTCAATACTGACATCTGGAAAGCTTCAGAAACTTCTCCTTCTGTGACTGAGCCATCTCCCAACGAGCATAATACAACGGGTTTATCTTTTCCCTCCAAAAGCCCCTGACTCTCGAGATATTTAAGACCATGGGCCATGCCTGTTGCTGGTATGGCCTGCATACCTGTAGCTGAACTCTGATGTGGAATAGTTGGGAACCCATCCCTTTTCAAAGAGGGATGCCCATAATAAGTTCGTCCACCAGAAAAAGGATCATCAGCCTTACCCATTAATTGAAGCATCAATTCATAGGGCTGCATACCAATACCTAAGAGAATCGACTCATCTCTATAGTAGAGAGATGCAAAATCGTAACTCTCAAGCTGCATTCCAGCAGCCAGCTGAATAGCCTCATGTCCTCGCGACGTACTGTGAACATACTTACTGCATACCTCCTTATTCTCATCGTAGGTTTCAGCCATCCTTTTAGAAGTACACATCAGCTGATAAGCCTTAAGTATGATCTCCTGATTAATTTTCGGTCGTTTAACTTTTTTTGCAGGGTTAGCTTCTCTTGTTGAGGGCATATATTTTATCTTTTTTCTTCTGATAAAGTTTATGAATAATCTATCTCCAAACAAACGATCATTTGTAATACAATCGTTTGCGAATTTACGGAATTTATAAAAAAAGACCTGTGTGAATTAAGAATTTAGACCTCTTAAAATCATAGATGTAAAGAGATCAGAACAAAGGGCATGGGTTAAGTAAAATAGATTCAATACTTTTGCTGCATGCTAACTAAAGAAGAGATCACAGACTGGTTTAAAAATCTCCAGGACAACATTTGCAAAGAGCTCGAAGAAGCTGACAGCGCAGGGAAATTCAGAGAGGATCTTTGGAAACGCGAAGGCGGTGGTGGCGGAAGGTCACGTACTATTGCCGATGGTGACGTTATTGAAAAAGGTGGCGTTGGTTTTTCAGCTGTTCATGGAGATACTCCCGAAAACATACTAAAAGCCCTTCAATTGGAAAAATCTGGTTTTTATGCCACAGGAGTTTCCATTGTATTGCACCCTAAAAACCCACGTGTACCCATCATTCACATGAATGTACGTTACTTTGAAATGACCAATGGCACTTGGTGGTTTGGTGGCGGAATTGACCTTACGCCTCATTACATTGATAAGAATGATGCCAGGTATTTCCATGAAAAACTGAAGTCAGTATGTGATAACCATGATGCTTCTTACTACAGCAAATTCAAAAAATGGGCTGATGACTATTTCTATATTAAACACCGCAATGAAACCAGAGGCATCGGCGGAATATTTTTTGACAGACTGGGCGCAGAACAGCCAAAATCAAAAGAAGAACTGTTCGACTTTGTGAAAGAGGTTGGCAATAGCTTTGCTCCTATTTACACCTATTTCATGAACAAAAATAAAAATATGAGCTATGGTGAGCGAGAGAAGCAGTGGCAAATGTTACGCCGTGGCAGATATGTTGAGTTCAATCTGGTATGGGATAAAGGTACCAAATTTGGACTTGATACTGGTGGGCGTACAGAGTCCATTCTCATGAGTTTACCACCACAAGCCAACTGGCTTTATGACTATAAGCCAGAAAACAACTCTGAAGAAGCCCAAACACTGGAACTTTTGAAAAAGGATATCGATTGGGCCTGAACTTCAAATAACCAAGCATCTCAAGATTAGTTAACAACATGCTCGAATCACTGATTGAACTAGACAAAGAGCTCTTCTTTTTTCTGAACAGCCTTCATACCAAAGGATTGGACCAGATTATGTATTGGATCTCAGATAAACTAATTTGGATTCCTTTTTACGCATGGATATTGTATCTGATCATAAGAGAATATAAGTGGAAAGCAATCATTTGGCTAGCTGGTATCGGACTGGCTATAACAGCTTCAGACCAGATCCTCTCAGGAATAATGAAGCCTTTTTTTGAAAGATACCGTCCCTCTAGAGACCCGCAATTGGAAGGTTTAGTCCACATTGTAAATGGATATACAGGTGGCAGATATGGTTTCGCATCATCACATGCAGGTAATGCATTTGCACTTGCCACCTTCCTATATTTTCTATTTAGAGAGAAGTACCATTGGATAGGCTGGCTTTTCGCATGGGCAGCCATCGTATCATATTCCAGAATTTACCTTGGTGTTCATTTCCCCGGAGATATACTAACCGGAGCCATCATCGGTGCGCTGATGGGATACCTGTTCTTCAAACTTAGCCATACAATAAAGAACAGACACTATCCTGAAACAATAACCTAACCTTTAGCCAAAAGACGCTGCACATATTTGCCAACAATATCAAACTCAAGGTTAACAATACTACCAACTTTCACCTCCTTCATGTTGGTGTGCTCATAGGTATAAGGAATAATAGCTACACTAAAAGCTCCTTCACGGGAGTTAAAACAGGTTAGACTAATACCGTTGATAGTAATTGACCCCTTCTCAACAGTCACATTACCTAAAGAAGCATCATATTCAAAGCCAAATACCCAGCTTCCCTCCTCTTCCTTAATACTTTTACAGATACCTACCTGATCTACATGTCCCTGCACGATATGTCCGTCAAACCTACCATTATTCAACATGCAGCGCTCAAGATTAACATATGTACCAGGTTTAATGGACCCTATGCTGGTTTTTTTCAATGTCTCATCAATAGCTGTAACCCAGTGTCTGTTGGCTTCAGCTTTGGTTACAGTAAGACAAACCCCATTATGAGCAACACTTTGATCTACCTTTAACTGATCGGAAATACTACTCTCAACTTCAAAATGTTTATTAGTTCCCTCTGTTTGAATTGTCTTAACCGTACCCAGAGCTTCTATTATTCCTGTAAACATGTGCTTTTTGTTATTCTTTCTGCTAAGATAACCCAACCAAACTGAGAAAAAAACACGAACTCATCTTCCTATACTTGGATTGAAGACGGATTTTATTCGCCTGATGGTAAGCAATATTACCCTTTCTTTCACATGAACCTAAAAAAACTACGGTAACTAATTTTTGATGCCAGTCGTTTATGATAACTTTGAAGCGTGAAATTTTGCCTCGACCGGCATCAAATTTTAATTTAATGACCTCAAAAGAAAAGTATCCGATCACCCTGTACAATACCTTATCAGGGAAAAAAGAAGTGTTTAACCCCATTCATCCTGACCACGTCGGCATGTATGTATGCGGCCCTACAGTTTACAGCGATGTCCACCTCGGTAATATAAGGACTTTCATGTGTTTTGATGTCATTTACAGATACCTCATGTATATTGGGTATAAAGTAAGGTATGTGCGAAATATCACTGACGTAGGGCATCTTGAAAATGATGCAGATGAAGGTGAAGACAAAATTGCCAAAAAGGCCCGGCTACAACAGCTTGAGCCAATGGAAATTGTACAACAATACACTAACGGCTTTCATCATGTGCTGGATCAATTCAACCTTATGCCTGTAAGTATTGAACCAAGTGCTACCGGCCACATCATGGAACAAATAGAAATGGTACAAAACCTGATAAACAATGGCTATGCCTATGAGATAAATGGTTCAGTATACTTCGATGTATCCAAATACGATAAGGCCCACAATTACGGTAAACTATCCGGACGGAAAATAGAGGAATTGATGGAAAGTGGCCGATCCCTTGACAGTCAGGATGAAAAAAGAAATAAGATTGACTTTGCAGTGTGGAAAAAAGCCTCCCCTACCCATATTATGAGATGGAACTCTCCTTGGGGAGAAGGTTTTCCGGGGTGGCATCTGGAATGTACAGTTATGAGTACTAAGTATCTTGGAGAATCTTTTGATATTCACGGCGGAGGAATGGACCTAGTATTCCCTCACCACGAATGTGAGATCGCTCAGTCCATAGGCTCAACCGGAAAAGACCCTGTCAAATACTGGTTACATTCCAATATGCTCACAGTAAATGGTCAGAAAATGAGTAAATCTCTTGGAAACTCATTCCTGCCACATCAGCTTTTCTCAGGAGACCATGAACTGCTGGACAAAGGATACAGCCCTATGGTAGTTCGCTTTTTTATGTTGCAATCGCACTACTCCAGCACGCTGGATTTTTCTAACGAAGCGCTACAAGCAGCCGAAAAGGGTTATAAAAGGTTAATGGAAGGATTTAAAATCTCTAATAACCTTAAACACAATAGTGGTCAAACTGATAGCGACCTTGAGAATAAAACCAAAGAACTGATCGATGACTTATTCAAAAACATGAGTGATGACTTCAATACAGCTAAAACACTAGCCGTACTTTTTGAGATCACCACCATGATGAACAATTTCAAAGCTGGCAACTTAAAAGTAAGCCAACTTTCAAAAGAAACATTTGATGAGCTTATTGTTCAATATCAAGGTTTTATAACTGACGTACTGGGTATTAATGAAGAGAAAGAAAGTAGCAATGACTTACTTAATGGCGTGATTGATGTACTAATCAACCTACGTCAAAATGCAAAAGAAGCTAAAAACTATCAGTTATCTGATAAGATCAGGGATGATTTAAAAGACCTTGGTGTTATCTTAAAAGATAGCAAAGAGGGTACAGAGTACTCGTTATCGTAAGAGAACTTATAAATTACGCTACTTGAAGCTGATTAAACTAATATTTATTATCCCTATCCGGTTCTATCAACTGGCAATAAGTCCCTTGCTAGGCTCTAACTGCAGACACACACCGACCTGCTCAAGTTATATGATAGAGTCCATAGAGGTGTGGGGACCATTCAAAGGAACATGGCTCGGGTTAAAAAGAATATCCCGATGCCACCCTTGGGGTACTAGTGGTTATGACCCTGTACCCAAAAAAGAGAAATAGTCTTATTTAACCACTATTTTCATACGCAAAACATCAGGGGCATCTATAATCTCGATAAAATAATTGCCTTCTTCAAGAGGAAGTAGCTCTATTACCTCCGTATCCTTTTGCAGTACTTGGTCAAACTGATGTACTCCATTAATGGTAAAAACAGATACTTTAGAACCTCTTGATATTTCCTTATTGAATTTCAGCTTTATATTCGTGTTAGGCAAAAGTGTATTGGGATATACTACTAAATCTTCAAGATCACGGTAGTACATAGTTACTTTAACCGGTTTGGAGTAAGTATACTCTTCCCCACCATCCTCTACTTTTAACCTGTAGTATGCAGAACTCCATTTAGGGATAAGCCCTTTCAAACTGTATTCTAAAGCATTATTTCCTTTTAGATAATCCAAAACTGTCCAGGTTTCTGCAGACCTGCTTGTTTCAATGATAAAATCAAGGCTATTTACACCCGAGGCCGTACCCCAGCTAAAATCCAGCGTGTAACCATTCTTCACCACATTGAAATAAGTCACCTGATCAACTTTATGACAATCCGCCTGAGCAAAAGAATTAATTTCATAAATTGACGAAGCAATGAAAATCAGTATTTTTATACCTGAAGAAACAAAAGCACTCATGATTCAAAAAACTAACCATGTAATATCCGTGTAATATATTGTAATATAATAAATAAAAACCGATCTATATAATATCCTCCTCGAAATATCCATGCACTTCCCGATTTCAAATTATACCAAACTTATGCTGCCATAAACATCCATTTTAATAGATTTGTGAGATTGGCAAAACCTTATCTACAATTATGCTGAAAATAGACATGCACACCCATATTATTCCCGAACATATGCCCAATTGGACAGAAAAGTTTGGTTATGGGGATTTCATATACCTACAGCATCATAAACAAGGATTTGCCAAGATGATCAAGGGCAATCAGTTTTTTCGAGAAATAGAAGAAAATTGCTGGAATCCTGATTTGAGGATCAAGGAATATGAGCAATTCAATACCCAGGTACAGGTAGTCTGCACCATTCCTGTAATGTTTTCTTACTGGGCTAAACCTGAAGATTGTCTGGACCTGTCAAGATTCCTGAATGATCATATCGCTGAACTGGTCAATAACCATCCTAAAAATTATATTGGTCTGGCTACCGTTCCAATGCAGGATAGTGACCTTGCTATAAAAGAGCTTGAAAGATGTAAAAAACTAGGTTTTCCAGGAATACAGATAGGAAGCAACATCAATGATGAGAACCTAAGTGAAGAACGCTTTTTCCCTATTTTTGAAGCCTGCCAAGAACTAGATCTTGCAGTAATGGTTCACCCCTGGAATATGATGGGTATGAAAAACATGACCAAATACTGGCTTCCCTGGCTGGTAGGTATGCCGGCAGAAACATCGAGGGCTATCTGCTCTATGATTTTTTCGGGCGTACTCGAAAAGCTACCTGACCTGAGGGTGAACTTCGTTCATGCGAGTGGATCATTTCTGGCTACAATAGGTCGTGTAGAGCACGGGTTCAACTGCCGGCCTGACCTGGTAGCTATAGATAACCCTATTAATCCTAGAGAGTACCTTGGCAAATTCTGGGTGGACTGTATCACTCATGACCCTAAAATGCTACAATATGTACTGGATCTGCAAGGTTCTAAAAAGGTAACTTTAGGATCTGACTACCCCTTCCCATTGGGCGACCTTGAAATTGGCAGGTTTATTGAGGACATGCAGTTACCAAAAGAAACTGTTGAAGATATATTTTGTAACTCAACACTTGAATGGCTCAAGATAGACAAGAGAGACTACATAGATGTATAAGATTATTTTATTGTTGATTGCCTGTTCTTTTTCATTTGCAGGCATAGCTCAGGTTACCGAAGAAGACCGAGTACAACAACTTCTTCGTGATCAGGAGCAGGCTAAGCATGCGGAATTAATGAGGCTAATGGACCAGGGTATAGAGCTGATGGATGAAGAACAATATGAAGAGGCTAACCTCAAGTTCAAGGAAGTTCTTAATACCGCTAAAGTTGTGCCTACTGAACTTTGCTTTTTCTTTGGCAAGAACTCATTCTATATGGGTAAGTACCGTCAAAGTATTGATTGGCTCAACAAATACATTGAATTAAAGGGCACGAAAGGTCAATATTATGAGGAGTGTGTTGATTATTTGGATAAGTCCAATGAGGCCTTTCTAACCGTTAGACAAGAAGAGAGAAAAGAGGTTCACAACATACTTACAACAAACTATGACATAGACTGCGGCCCTTCTGGCAAAGTTGTATGCCCTGTCTGCAAAGGCAAAGCAGTAATTATAACAAAAGGCGCCTTTGGTGATTCCTACAAAGCCTGCCCTTATAGTGACGACCACGGATATCTCACCTGTGAGGAATATAATAAACTTCTAAGGGGCGAGCTGGAACCCAAAAACTAACACTTTGCCGACTTTTTGATAAATCATGTCATTCGGGTATTGACGTTTGTCTATTGATAATTGTTATATTTGCGAGTTGAAACTAAATCATTCTTGCAAAATGATATTGCACAATAGAGTAGACAGAAGAATCCTTAAAAAAAAATTAAGGGAGAGTAACGAAAAGAGAGTTACATTATCCTTTTACCGGTATATTCAGCTTGCCGAACCGGAAGAATATCGTAATCAACTATTCCTGGACTTTAGCAATCTTGGAGTTTTTGGTCGAATTTATGTAGCCCACGAGGGTGTTAATGCCCAAATTAGTGTGCCTGAAGAGAAATTCGAAGCCTTCAAAAGCTACATTTCCAACTCTCCCGAGTTAAACGGAATCAGGTTAAATATCGCTATAGATGATGATGGAAAATCCTTCTTCCAACTAAAAATACAAATTAGAAACAAGATTGTAGCTGACGGGCTTAATGATAACACTTTTGATGTTACTGATCGAGGCACTCACCTTTCTGCTGAAGAATTCAACAAACTGGCAAATGATCCTGACACTGTGATCGTAGATATGAGAAATCACTACGAAAGTGAAGTTGGTCACTTCCAAGATGCAATTTGCCCTGATGTAGATACCTTCAGAGAATCTCTCCCCATTGTGGAAAAGATGCTTGAAGACAAGAAAGAAAAAAACATAGTAATGTACTGCACCGGAGGTATCCGATGCGAAAAAGCAAGTGCCTACTATAAACATAAAGGCTTTAAAAATGTTTTTCAACTGGATGGTGGTATTATAGAATACGCCCGACAAGTAAAAGGTCAAGGACTTGAAAACAAGTTCCTAGGTAAGAACTTTGTGTTTGACGAAAGACTTGGTGAAAGAATCTCAGAAGAGGTTATCAGTACGTGCCACCAGTGCGGACAACCATGCGATGACCATACCAACTGCAAAAATGATGGTTGTCATCTTTTATTTATCCAGTGCAAGGAATGCGCTGAAAAACATCAGGGGTGTTGCTCTACCGAATGTAAAGACATCATCAATCTACCTGAAGAAGAGCAAAAAGAAATTAGAAAAGGACTAAACAAGGGCCGGCAAGTATTTAAAAAAGGTCGCTCTGAAAAACTTCTCTTTAAAAAATAATGCAAAAAGCTAGAATAGGTATAATCAATGTATCTGACCGAGCCAGTCAGGGTATTTATGAAGACACTCCTGGGAAAGCTATTGTAGCAACTCTGGAAGAATTCGTTACCTCTGACTGGGAATCAGAATATATAGTTTTACCCGATGAACAAGACCAGCTGGAAAAGGCCATGATAGAGATGGCAGATAAAAAAAGCTGTTGCCTGATCATCACCTGTGGAGGAACTGGTCCGGCTAAAAGAGACGTAACCCCTGAGGCTACTGAAGCAGTTTGCGACAAGATGATGCCTGGTTTTGGAGAGTTAATGCGACAGGAAAGCTTGAAGTATGTACCCACTGCTATTCTATCACGACAGACAGCGGGTATTAGAAATCAAACTTTAATTGTTAACTTACCTGGGAAACCAAAAGCAATTCGAGAGTGTTTAGACGCTGTATTCCCGGCAATACCTTACTGTATAGATCTGCTGGAAGGCCCATATATCGAATGCAATGAACAATTTGTAAAGGTATTCAGGCCCAAACAACATTAGAACATGGCACGAATAAAGTACTATTACGATACAGAAACTTGTAAATACGAGCGAGTTAAGGTTAAAATGCAGGATGTGGTCCTTAACTTTTTAGGTTTAGCGTCACTCATTGTAGCAGTGGCTGCCGGGCTTCTCATGTTATACAACAGCTATTTTGAATCACCTAAAGAAGTGATGTTGAAAAACGAGGTTTCTGAGATGGAGTACTACTACGAACACCTCAACGAGGAAGTTTCCAAGCTGAACCAGATACTTGCTGCTCTTGAAAAACGAGATGATGACGTTTACCGTGTAGTACTAGGGGCTGAACCTATTGACCCGTCTATCAGGGATGCTGGTATCGGTGGTGTAGACCGTTATAGTGAAATTCGCAACAAGAATATTGATCATAAAGATCTGATATTATCGCTTAATGAGAGTGTTGACAAACTAAGAAGGAAAATGTATATCCAGTCAAAAAGCTACGACGATATTGTTGAGCTGGCGGATAATAAAGCTAAAATGTTTGCTGCAATTCCTGCTATTCAACCGATCTCCAACAAAGAACTCATTAGGTTGGCCTCAGGTTTTGGCTACCGTGTTCACCCAGTATACAAAGTTAAAAAGCTGCATACTGGTATAGATTTCTCAGCTCCTATAGGAACTCCAATCTATGCTACGGCTGATGGCACGGTTGCCAAGGTCAAGGTTAGGTTCAGCGGTTATGGAAAGCTGGTAGAAATAGATCATGGTTTTGGTTTTAAAACCAGATATGCACATATGCATGAGTTTGAAGTTAGAGAAGGACAAAAAGTTAAGCGAGGGCAGATCATTGGCTATGTAGGAAACACTGGACTTTCCACGGCCCCTCATCTTCACTATGAGGTGATCAAAGGAAGCAAAAAGATCAATCCTGTTCACTATTTCTTTAATGATCTTAACCCGGATGACTACGAAAAAGTAATTGAACTGGCCTCCATTGAGAACCAGTCATTAGGCATGTAATTTTCTAATTTTCAAAAAAAATTTGGATGCCAAGAAACAATTAACTTTATTCGCATCAATAGCAAAGACAAATGACATTATTCACTAGTACATATCATCATCACCATCATCATTTCAACATCGATCTGATGCATGGTAGATATATGTTTTAGCTAGAGATATAAACTATTTTAAGTAAAACAAAAAAGGCTTGCCATGTGGCAAGCCTTTTTTATTTGGTCAAATTTTCAAAGTTATGAGTAAAAAAATCAGAATCGCAGTACAAAAATCCGGCAGACTTCAAGAGCAA
The DNA here is from genome assembly GCF_016775155.1 of Fulvivirga marina. Lineage (GTDB taxonomy): Bacteria > Bacteroidota > Bacteroidia > Cytophagales > Cyclobacteriaceae > Fulvivirga > Fulvivirga marina. Next base: position 1,007,104 of record NZ_JAEUGD010000066.1, read on the forward strand.
TCTGTCAAGCTACTAAAGGAATGTGGGCTTTCATTTAGTAACGGACCTAATCGCCTGAAAACAGAAACCTACAATTTTCCTGCTGAGATCCTATTCCTCCGGGATGATGATATTCCCCAATACGTTGAAGACAACGTTGCTGATATCGGCATTGTAGGTGAAAATGTATTTATAGAAAAACAAAAGGACATCTCACTGATTGAAAGGCTGGACTTTTCAAAATGTCGTTTATCTATAGCCGTCCCCAGAGAGAAAGATTATGAAGGTATAGCAAGTATTAACGGTAAAAAAATTGCCACCTCCTACCCTAACATTGTACAACAGTTTCTAACTGAAAATAACATAACAGCAGAAATACACGAAATCAGTGGCTCTGTCGAGATCGCCCCTGGTATTGGACTGGCAGATGCCATTTGTGATATCGTAAGCACGGGAAGTACACTCTTGAGCAATGGGCTTAAAGAGGTTGAGACCGTAATGAAATCAGAAGCTGTACTTATAGCCAATAATACGCTTGATGCAGAAACTCAGGTACTACTAGAGAAACTTATATTCAGAATCAAGGCAGTAAACACTGCAAAAAACAACAAATACCTGCTACTTAATTCACCCAATGATTCTATTGAGGCTATAACAAAAGTGCTTCCAGGTATGAAAAGTCCTACAGTAACCCCATTGCAACAGGAAGGGTGGTCATCTCTCCATTCTGTTGTCAATGAAAATGAGTTTTGGGAAATTATAGACCAACTCAAGGCTCTCGGGGCTCAGGGTATATTAGTTGTACCCATTGAAAAAATGATCATTTAAGAATAACCATTAGAAAGACCATAACATGAATATCATAAAATACCCACAAATATCAGAACTCGATAGCGTTTTGAAGCGCCCGGTTTTTGAAGCTGATTTTCTCGACAGTATTGTGAAAAATATTCTCGCCAGAGTTCGTCAGGGTGGAGACCAGGCCTTATTGAAGTTCAACGAACAATTTGACAAAGTAAACCTTACCCAACTGGCCGTGACAGATGAAGAGAAAAGTGAAGCGGCCGGCCAACTGAGTGATGAGCTGAAGTCAGCTATTCAAACCGCCCTCAATAACATCAGAAAATTTCACGAAGCACAAGTCAGGGAAGAAGTAAAAATTGAAACCTCAAAAGGTGTTACGTGCTGGAGAAAAGCTATACCCATTGAGAAAGTAGGTATCTATATACCCGGTGGTACTGCTCCATTATTCTCAACTGTTCTTATGCTGGGTGTGCCCGCTTCTATCGCCGGATGCAAAGAGATTGTATTATGCACACCTCCGGGATCAGGTGGAAAAATCCACCCGGCAATCTTGTATACAGCAGAGCTTATTGGTATATCAAATATCTATAAAACGGGAGGAGCACAGGCTATTGCCGCTATGGCTTATGGCACGGAAAGTATTTCAAAAGTAGACAAGATATTTGGTCCGGGAAACCAATACGTAACCGCTGCTAAACAGCTTGTGAGTATGGAGGGCACTGCAATTGACATGCCTGCTGGTCCGTCCGAACTAGCAGTAATTGCGGACAGCTCATGTAACCCCGCATTTGTAGCTTCTGATTTGTTATCACAGGCAGAGCATGGCCAGGATAGTCAGGTAGTACTCATTTGCCCTGTAGAAGATATCATAGAAAAAATACGGAAGGAGATTGATAGCCAACTAGCGCAACTAAACCGAAAGGAAATAGCCAAAGCAAGCCTGCTCAATAGCAAAGCCATCCTGGTCAAAGACCTTGATGAAGCTATGCAGGTGAGCAATAGATACGCTCCCGAACACCTGATCCTAGCCACTGAAAATGCTTTGAGTCTAGCTGGAAAAGTAGTTAATGCCGGGTCAGTATTTATAGGTAACTATAGCCCTGAATCAGCCGGGGACTATGCATCAGGGACAAACCACACCTTGCCAACCAATGGTGCTGCCAGAGCCTATAGTGGTGTATCATTAGACAGTTTTATGAAACAGGTAACTTTTCAGGAAATAACAAGGGAAGGCTTAGCCGATCTTGGTCCGGCAATCGAGGCCATGGCTGAAGCAGAACAATTAACCGCTCACAAGAATGCAATCAGTATACGACTGTCAGAAATGAATTAGTTATGAATATAATGAACAAAGTAAGACCAAATATACTCAACCTTGCCCCCTACTCCTCCGCGCGTGATGAGTTTGAAGGCAATGGCGAGATATTTCTTGATGCCAATGAAAACCCAAACGAAACAGGCCTCAACCGGTATCCCGACCCTTATCAACTTAAACTGAAAGAGCAGATTGCCTCCTTAAAAAAAGTAGATCCAAATCAGATCTTTCTTGGAAATGGAAGTGATGAGGCCATTGACTTGGTAATGCGCATTTTTTGTGAGCCGGGGAAAGACAATATTGTAATTTCCAATCCCTCTTACGGTATGTACGCTGTCTCAGCTGCTATCAACAATGTTGCAGTAAAAAAAGTAGCCTTATCAGAGAACTTCGGCTTTACAGCCAGCGGGATGCTAAAAAAAGCAGATAGCAATACCAAAATGGTTTTTATCTGCTCTCCGAATAACCCTTCCGGCAACACACTAAATGCCTATGAGATATCTAAGGTTATAGAAAATTTTGATGGTATTGTGGTTATTGATGAGGCTTACATCGATTTTTCAGAACAATCTTCGTTTATCCTTCAACTTGATAAGTATAAGAACCTGATCATTCTCCAGACCTTTTCAAAAGCCTGGGGACTCGCGGGTGTTCGCTTAGGCATGGCTTTTTCATCACCTGATATCATTAAGCTAATGAATAAGGTAAAGCCTCCTTACAACATTAATATACTCACCCAAAAGGAAGTACTACAGGCCCTTGACAACAAGAAAAAAGTAAAAGAAGCCATCAGTAACATTCTCCAAGAGCGGGAATTTCTGATATCAGCACTCTCAAATCTTAGTATTGTAAATCATATTTTCCCAAGTGACAGTAACTTCCTGCTAATAAGGTTTAATGATTCTCAACCCATTTTTAAATATCTAACAGAAAAAAGAATCATCATACGTGACAGATCAAAAGTAAAACATGGAGAGAACTGTTTGAGGGTTACTGTGGGAACCCCCGAAGAGAACAGAAACCTGATAAAAGCATTAAAAGAATATCAATCATGAAAAAAGTACTTTTTATAGATAGAGACGGCACCTTGATCATTGAGCCTGAAGATGAACAGATTGACAGCCTCGAAAAACTTGAGTATTACCCAGGTGTATTTACATGGCTGGGAAAGATTTGTCAGGAATTTGATTATGAACTGGTCATGGTTACCAATCAGGATGGGTTGGGTACAGAGAGCTTTCCTGAAGAAACCTTTTGGCCTGCACACAACAGGATGATGGAAACATTAAAAAATGAAGGAATTTCATTTGACGAGATCATCATAGACAAAACCAGACCGGAAGACAATCAGCCTACAAGAAAACCTGGTACAGCGCTTTTAAATAAATACTTGTCAAAATCATATGACATGTGCAATTCATATGTAATAGGAGACCGATCCAGTGATATCATGCTGGCCAGAAACCTTGAATGTAAGGGGATACTGATTAATGATGGTTCCCTGAAGGAGCAATTAGCCTCAGTAAACCTTAATTCATATTGCGAGCTTATCACCATCCACTGGCGTGACATTTATGAACTTTTATCAGAACAGCCAAGGAAAGCCACTGTAAAACGTACGACAAAGGAGACTGACATAGACATAACGGTTAATCTTGATGGAACAGGCAAAAGCCAAATTGACACCGGCATAGCTTTTTTTGACCACATGCTTGATCAAATCGCCAAACATGGCCAGACAGACCTCTACATACAGGTTAAAGGTGATTTGGAAGTAGATGAACACCACACCATTGAGGATACAGCAATTGCACTCGGTGAGGCTATGAGCAAGGCACTTGGAAGCAAAAGAGGTATAGAAAGATATGGTTTCTACCTGCCTATGGATGATGCTCTAGCCCAGGTTGCCATAGATTTTGGTGGTAGGAATTGGATAGTATGGGAAGCCGAATTTAAGCGTGAAATGATCGGAAAAATGCCTACAGAGATGTTCTATCATTTTTTCAAATCGTTTTCTGATGCCTCTAAATGCAACTTGAACATCAAAGTTGAAGGAAATAATGAGCATCATAAAATAGAAGCGATTTTCAAAGCGTTCGCCAAAGCCATAAAGATGGCAGTAAAAAAAGAAAAAGGGAATAATCAGTTACCAAGCACCAAAGGTGTAATCTGAAACCTATGGAAATAGCAATCATAAAATACAACGCCGGTAATACGCAGTCAGTAATATATGCACTCGAGCGCCTAGGCATTAACCCATTATTAACCAATGACTTTGAGATCATTCAAAAAGCTGACAAGGTGATCTTTCCAGGAGTGGGGGAAGCCAGCACAACCATGAAACATCTTAAAGAGTTGGGTATGGATGTACTAATCCCCAGGTTAAAACAGCCTGTATTGGGTATATGCCTTGGAATGCAGCTTATGTGTGAATATTCCGAAGAAGGCAACACTACCTGCATGGGAATTTTCAATACCGATGTGAAAAAGTTCCAGCCTCAAAATGGTGAGAAAGTACCGCACATGGGTTGGAATAATATTACAACAATTAGAGAGAGCTGGACAGCAGATAATATCATAAGCGCTGATATGTATTTCGTTCACAGCTATTATGTACCAGTAACACCTGATTCAGTGGCCACCTGCAATTACATTGAAAATTTCAGTGCTGCAATGGCCAAGGACAACTTTTATGCTACGCAGTTCCACCCCGAAAAATCGGCAAAACAAGGTCAACAGATCATCAAAAACTTTATCGAATTATGAAGATCATACCCGCAATAGATATCATCGAGGGCAAGTGCGTGAGGTTATCGCAAGGTAATTATGATAAGAAGAAAATATACAACGAGAACCCACTGGAAGTGGCCAAATCTTTTGAAGGTGCCGGACTAAAATACCTCCACCTTGTAGACTTGGACGGAGCCAAAGCGGGAAAAATAATAAACTGGAAAGTACTTGAATCTATTTCAACAGAGACTAGCCTGGAAATTGACTTTGGTGGAGGCGTAAAATCCAATGATGACATTGCGCTGGCCTTTAATAGCGGCACAAAGAAAATAACTTGTGGAACTATAGCTGTTAAAAATCCTGCCAGGGTAATTGAATGGCTCGAAAAATATGGCTCTGACAAGCTAATCTTAGGTGCGGATGTAAAAGAAAAAATGGTTGCTGTAAGTGGCTGGACAGAAGAAACCACCCTTCATATAGAAAACCTGATCCATAAATACATGAGCGAAGGACTCAACCATGTGATCTGTACGGATATTGCCACCGATGGTATGTTATCAGGCCCAAACCTTATCCTTTATAAAGATCTATTACACACTTTCCCCGGCATCCATCTGATTGCCAGTGGTGGAGTAAGCAGAGTTCAGGATCTGGAAAACTTAAAAGAAGCCGGATTGGATGGTGCCATCCTTGGCAAAGCCATCTATGAGGGGAAAATTACGCTGACAGAACTTAGTAAAATGTGATATGTTAAAGAAAAGAATAATACCCTGCCTGGATATCAAGAATGGTCGAACAGTAAAAGGCACCAATTTCGTCAACATCAGGGATGCCGGAGATCCTGTAGAGCTGGGTGCTCTATATGCTGAGCAGGGAGCTGATGAATTGGTATTTCTGGATATTACCGCCACTAATGAGGGAAGAAAGACTTTTAAGAAATTGGTAAAGGATATCGCTCAACACCTCAATATACCTTTTACGGTAGGTGGTGGTATCAGCTCCGTTGAAGATGTGGCTCCACTACTCTATGCGGGAGCCGATAAAGTTTCCATAAACTCATCAGCTGTAAAAAGGCCTGAGTTGATCAATGAACTTGCTCTGGAATTTGGCAGCCAATGCATTGTAGTGGCTATAGATGCAAGGCTGGTCGAAGGGCAATGGATAGTCCACACCCATGGGGGATCTAAACCAACAGAATTGGAGCTTTTTAGCTGGGCTCAGGAGACAGAACAGCGAGGAGCCGGTGAAATCTTATTTACCAGTATGGATCATGACGGAACAAAACAAGGTTTTGCTGTGGACGCATTAAAAGAATTGGGGCAGAAAATCAGTATTCCAATTATTGCTTCCGGTGGAGCGGGTGTAATGTCTCACTTCGAAGAAGTCTTTACTGATGGAAATGTTAATGCAGCCTTAGCAGCAAGCATTTTTCACTTTAAAGAAATTGGCATCCCAGAACTTAAAAACTACTTAAAACTAAGGGATATACCCATCAGATAAGAAAAAATTCCTTCAAAAAAAGAAAACACAACACAAATGCTACAACCAGATTTTGAAAAAAGTAACGGATTGATCCCTGCCATTATTCAGGACTTTTATAGCCAAAAAGTACTTATGCTCGGCTACATGAATGAGGAATCTCTAGAAAAAACCAGAACCGAAGAAAAAGTCACCTTTTATAGTCGCTCCAAACAACGATTATGGACCAAAGGCGAAACTTCAGGAAACTTCCTTATGGTGAAAAAAATTGAACTGGACTGTGATAAAGACACACTACTCATTTCAGTGGTACCAGAAGGACCAGCATGCCACAAAGGAACTGATACATGCTTTGGAAACAAAGCAAACAAATCTACAGATCTGGGCTTTCTGGAGCGCACCATTCAAGAACGAAAGGTCAATCCCAAACCTGGATCCTACACTAATGATTTGTTTAATAAAGGTATTAACAAAGTAGCTCAAAAAGTAGGTGAAGAAGCAGTGGAGTTGGTGATTGAAGCCAAAGATAACAATGAAAAACTATTTTTAAATGAAGCTTCGGACCTGATGTACCACTATCTGGTATTGCTTGCTGCCAAAGGTTATGAACTGAATGACGTAATCTCCGTATTGCGAGAACGTCACAAATAAATAATCCTTATCCCTAATTTAGCAGTCGCACAATAGAGAATAGGATGAAAAACTTTTTGATACTTATCGGTAAATCTTTGCTGATCATGATTCTTTCGGTTGCATTTCTGGCCATTGCAACCAGAATCTTTCCTCCTCCCCAAAATCACCCAAATGGCACCGGAATGGTTGTTGGCGTGCTCATGATCATTGGCCTCACATCCCTGCTCTATATCGTTATATCGGCTATTTGGAGATCCAAGGAATCATTTTTCTTTAAAATCATCCTTATAACCAATTTATTAATTGCCTTATTTTCTATGTTCTCTGTTTCGCAGTAGCCCTGATATACTTTTTACGAATTAATTTTGTCAACTACCTTACAAACTGTTTACAATTAAAAGATCAACTTGGCCAAACATTAAAACACTAAGATTCCCCATGTCAAAAACTAAAACCATAGACGGATACCCATTTGAAGAGTATTCCAAGGAAACATATCCAGAAGCTGAAGTCATTAAAAGAAGTAAGCAGTTTTACGAATGGATGGACAAGCGAAGAACAGTACGTGACTTCTCTGATAAGCCCATTCCCAAAGAGGTCATTGACAATATTATTCTTACAGCATCTACGGCTCCATCGGGGGCACACAAACAGCCCTGGACCTTTTGCGTAGTAGCAAACCCTGAACTTAAAAAACAGATCAGGGTGGCCGCAGAAAAAGAGGAATATGAAAGCTACAATAACAGGATGAGTCCGGAATGGCTTGAAGACCTTAAGCCTTTGCAAACAGACTGGCACAAACCCTTCCTTGAAATTGCTCCCTATCTGATTATTGTTTTCAAAAAGGCTTATGATCTGGATGGAGAAGGAAACAAAAAGAACAATTATTATGTCAATGAATCCGTAGGTTTAGCGGGAGGTTTTCTTCTGGCTGCTATTCACCATGCGGGCCTTGTGGCTCTAACACATACCCCTAGCCCAATGAACTTTCTAGCCAAACTACTCAACAGACCATCTAATGAAAGACCTGTACTTCTAATTCCAGTGGGGTACCCCGTGGAAGAAACCTATGTACCCCAATTGAAACGCAAGTCTCTTGATGAGGTAGCTGTATATTATCATTAATACTCAAACGCCCCGCCTTATGCCTGTCCCCCCAACAGGCATCTCTCTTCTGCTCAAACAGGCGTTTTATCCACTCATATGCCAGAAACCGCTGGTCATATATTGATTATTGGTAAAGCTATAGTGAATGCATACCTTTATTTGATTCACAAAAACTATAGCATATGAAATTATTTAACTTCCTGCTGGCTCTGTCTCTTGCAAGCATTATGGCTTGTCAACAGAAGACGGAGCAAAAAACTGATGAAACCACCAACCAAAAAGATTCCGTACAATTAGAAGCTCTCCTCATGGATTATCATGACGAAAGGTTGCAGTTTTACCCTCTGGAAGCAACTTTTGCCGGAGATAACAGATACAACGATACACTTCCCAATAATATATCGCAGCAGTATTTGAATAAACTTGAAGCCTTCTATTCTAAATACAAAAAACAACTTCAGAAACTCGACCGAAATCAACTTTCGGAAAACGGTCAGATGAGCTATGATATTTTAATGTGGGAATGTGATATTAACCTAGAGTCTTTCAAATATCCAACGCACCTCACTCCTATTGATCAATTCTGGAGCTTGCATATCAGCATGGGCCAACTGGCAAGTGGTGTTGGGGCTCAACCCTTTAAAACAGTGGAGGATTACAATAACTGGCTAAAGCGCCTGGATGATTTCACTATTTGGTGTGATACCGCCATTGCCAACATGAAACAAGGCATACAAATAGGCTGGATACTTCCGAGCTCATTGACCCAAAAAGTAATTCCGCAAATAGCTGACTTGGATCATGGTCCTGTAAACGAACACCTGTTTTACTCTCCAATAAAACTTATCCCTGATGGTTTTTCTGACGAGGACAAAAAATTGCTTACAGAAAAATATGAGATCATATTAAAGGACCAAGTAATCCCTTCATTCAAGAAGCTCCATGACTTCCTTAAAGATGAGTATCTACCTGCAGGCAGAGAGACATCAGGAGCAAGTGTCTTGCCGGATGGCAAAGAGTACTATGCTTTCCGCATCAAGCAGTTCACAACAACTTCAAAGTCAGCAGATGAAATCTTCGAATTAGGGAAAAGTGAAGTTGCCAGGCTACTTTCCGAAATGGAAAAAGTAAAAGAGCAAGTTGGCTTCAAAGGTGATATTATGGCCTTTTTCGAACATGTAAGAACAAGAAAAGAATTGATGCCATTTACATCCCCAGATCAGGTTATCACTCACTTTAATGATATACATGAACAAATGAAGCCGCAGCTTAAAGAACTGTTTGACCTTGTACCAAAGACTCCATTTGAAGTACGGCGTACCGAAGCTTTTAGAGAAGCTTCCGCCAGTGCGGAATACAACCCTGGCTCATTGGATGGCACTCGTCCGGGCATCTTCTATGTGCCAATTCCTGATGTATCCAAATACAATTTATTCTCTGATGAATCGCTATTCCTTCATGAGGCTATTCCGGGACACCATTACCAAATTTCACTTCAACAGGAAAATGAAGAATTGCCAGAGTTCAGACGTACATTATGGTACAGTGCCTATGGTGAAGGGTGGGCACTTTACAGTGAATCTTTAGGTAAAGAACTTGGTCTTTATACTGACCCTTACCAATATTTTGGAATGTTAAGTGCTGAAATGCATAGAGCCATCAGGTTAGTGGTAGATGCCGGCATGCACGCCAAGGGCTGGACCAGAGAACAGGCCATTAAATACTCACTTGAGAATGAAGCGGAGTCAGAGGAAAGTATTACTTCCGAAATTGAGCGCTATATGGCTATGCCAGGGCAGGCGTTATCATACAAAATGGGGCAATTGAAAATTATTGAATTAAGAAATAAAGCAGAACAGACCCTGGGAGATAAATTTGATATTAAAGTATTCCATAATAAAGTGCTGGAATCAGGGTGTGTACCTTTGGCTATTCTGGAGAAAAAAATCGACCGTTGGATAGCAGAATAACTCATCTAATTCACCGTTTCCCGGTAATGAGGAAACGGTGAATCATTTATTTTTTCGTCCCCTCTATTCCTGAGAATACAAAACAAAGACCTCACTGACGGCATCGATATGAGAATAAACAGAGTATTGTTACATATCCTGATTTTTGTTTTTCTCACTTTTATTAGTCAGGTAGGAGGCTTTGTTTATCTAATGTATTTATTTCTTCACCCACTCATTAGCAGGCGCCTTGGAAAGTATAAAATGTATTGGTACCACAGGCTACTTCTTTTTTTAAGCATATACCTAACAGTAACGCTAATGATTATCCCATTGATTGCCCCTTTTGCTGGTCGGGTAGCCTTACCTGTATTCAACAAACCTCTTAAACCCCTGACTATCTCTACAGTGCTCTTAAACAGGCATTATGTAAGACCTCAGTTACTCACAATTGCGCAAAGCACAGCAGAAGAACTTGATAAAAAATATCCAGGTACTATCCTGTTTTACCTCGATGCTAATTTCCCTTTTCTAAACGGATTTCCTCTGTTCCCCCACCTCAGCCATAACGATGGTAAAAAACTGGATTTGGCATTTTGTTATCTATCTCAAAAGGAACACAAATACACTTGCCAACATCCATCGCCAATTGGATACGGCATTTATGCTGATCCTATGGAATGTGAGCCGGATCAACCTCAAATTTGTAATGACAATGGTTTTTGGCAATACGGTTTGATGGAACAAATCATCCCTCAATGGAACAAGAGTAAATTTATATTGGATATCAGCAGAACTAAATACATGATCAATATCGTAACATCAAAAAGCTCCATTGAAAAGGTGTTTATTGAACCGCACTTAAAACAACGGTTGGGTATATCTTCTCCTAAAGTAGGTTATCATGGTTGCCATGCTGTAAGACATGACGACCATATTCATTTACAAATAAAATAGACTGTTTTTACAAAAAACTTTCCCATCAAAACCGTAGAACATACTTTTGTCAAAACAAATTACACCAAAAAACGCCACAAACTATGAAACAGCTATTGAACACAAAGTTTCCTACATCGGTTTCGCACGTATGGCTACTAGTGCTCAGAGTTACATCAGCCGCATTTATGCTTACACATGGTTACCCTAAACTGATGACGTTACTGGAAGGTGGGGAAATTGCCTTTTACGATTTCCTGGGGTTAGGTATGACAGCCTCCTTGGCATTAGCTGTACTGGCCGAATTCATTTGTTCTATTTTATTAATCCTGGGACTCGCCACACGACTTGCCTCAATACCCCTTATCATCACTATGTTGGTAGCTGCCTTTGCTGTACACGCTGATGATCCATTTGGTAAAAAGGAGTTTGGTCTGCTTTACCTTTTAATATTTATCACCACTTTAGTCTTCGGAGCAGGGAAATACTCAATTGATCGACTACTAGAAAAGAAATAACCCGAATAATTCGTAAATTTTCCTTCATCAAAATCATTAGTTGTTTTAATTTCGTGCATTAAAATTTTCAACAGGATTTATATACCATGGGAAGAGCGTTTGAATACCGAAGAGCAGCAAAGGAAAAACGTTGGGACAAAATGTCCAAGTTATTTCCAAAACTGGCTAAAGCTATAACAGTAGCTGCAAAAGAAGGCGGAACGGACCCTGAAATGAATGCCAAACTAAGAACGGCCATTCAGAATGCCAAGGGTCAAAACATGCCTAAAGACAATATAGAATCAGCTATTAAAAGAGCCGATGGCAAAGATGCTGAAGCATATGTAGAAGTAAACTACGAAGGTAAAGGCCCTCATGGTGTTTTGGTATTTGTAGAGTGCGCCACTGATAATACTACACGCACTGTAGCCAACGTAAAATCATACTTCAATAAAGCTGGTGGTAGCCTTGTACCCTCAGGTTCTCTTGAGTTTATGTTTTCTCGCAATGCCGTTTTTGAGTTTGAGAAAACAGCCGAAATGGATATAGAGGAGTTGGAGTTAGAGCTTATCGATGCCGGCATGGAAGAAATTGAAGAGAAGGATGGTGTAGTTTACGTATATGGTGATTACACCCACTTCGGAACGCTTTCAAAAGCCCTGGAAGATATGGGTATTGAAGCTAACAAATCGTCACTTCAGCGAATTCCGAACTCTCCGGTAGAGTTTAGCGAAGAGCAAATGGAAGACATTGAGAAAATGCTCGATAAGATCGAGGATGATGATGATGTTCAGGCGGTTTATACCAATATTGCTTAAACTTTGTAAAGAGGTCGAATTTGCATAAATTGATCTATGCAAATCATCGAAAAAAAGCCTCATCAGCAGTTTAGAACACTTAAACTTATATATGCTTCAATGGCAGTGGCCATAGCACTTTTTGCATTAGCTGTATTAACGATCAACTATGTACAGCTAATGCAACCCACTCTTTCTGAAGAACAAGATTTCCGAATTTTCATCTACATCAGTGCTGCCCTCGTCATTTTATCCATGCCCATGAGCATGATACTTTTTGGCCAATCTATCAAAGGAATTAAATGGAATGAGTGTTCCCTGACAGAAAAGCTTGCACTCTATCAAACAGCGCTAATCATAAGAGGTGCAATACTTGAGTTTCCTGCACTATTTGTATGTGTGACAGTATTATTAACGGGTAACCTGTTAGCACTTTTGCTCATACCTATGGTCTTATTTATCTTTTTCATTACCAAGCCATCACTCTATAGATTGGGAAGCGACCTTGAACTTACACGTGATGAAATAGAACAGCTCAAAGGTTAAAATACAATATCAGCATATTCTCCATTGGTATATGTCTTACATGAAAGCTTACCTCTCAACGCATCGGGCTTAAACATAGACTTACCCAGTAGCATGCGTACACACTCCTGAATACCCTCCGTAATGGATGGGTGCGGATGAACACACTCAGCAAGCTCCTCTATGCCTTTATCCATACTTATCAGCAAAGCTACTGCCTGAATAGCGCTAGAGGCATGGTTTCCAACCACGCGCATACCTAGTATTTTCATATCCACATCATTAGTCACCAATAGTTTAATAAATCCCTGAGTATTTCGCTTAGCTATAGCTCTCGGGATACACCCATAATCGAGAGTCACTACTTTATAAGGGATTCCTCGTTCAGCCGCCTGGTTTTCATTAAGCCCTACCCCTGCCACTTCAGGGTTGAGGAACATGATAGTAGAAATATTTTCATACATAAGCTTACGCTTCGGCTCACCAAAAATCTTCTCTACAGCATACCTACCCTCCAACTCACCTACATTAACTAAAGCGATGTCGGCTGTTATATCACCGACAGCATAAATATTAGATACACTGGTCTGCGTCTCATTGTCTTCAATACCCCTCTTGCTCAGTACTATATTAACGCCCTTAGCCCAAAGCTTTTCATAGTTAGGCACCCTCCCTACAGACACCAGAGCCTTCTCAACATTGAAGATTTCATGAGAACCATCATCGTATTCCAGCTCATACTCCACTCGCCCGTGAACTACACCCATTCTGATCAGTCGGGAATTGCGGTGAATGTGTACGCCATTGTTCTCCATATTTCGCTCAATAACATTCACCACATCAGTATCTTCGAAAGGCAATATTCTATCCCCTTTATCAATCAGATGCACTTTAGTTTTACCGAATCCCGAAAAAATAGTGGCAAACTCACAACCTATAACCCCGGCACCTAGTATTACCATACTCTCCGGAAAATTATCTATCTGTTCTATACCGTCACTAGTGAGAATGATTTTTTCATCGATTGGGATATTTGGTAATTTTCGAGGTCGACTTCCAGTAGCAAGTATTACATAGTCCGCCCACACTATCTCTGTTTCATCCTCATAACTAATTTCAATTTCATTGGGAGTCAAAAGCTTTGCAACACCTACTTTGTAGGTTAACAGATTGGCAAAGCATGATGAATTAAGCATGGCCATGTGCTCTTGAAGCAAAGCTTTCCTTTCCTCCACCGCACGATTAACCTCTGCCTGAACTTCTTCAAAGTTGACATCTGGCGCACTCATATTGAAGCGTTTCAGATGTTTATGTAACATATGAGTTTCTCTGGCAATCTCCCACCATGTTTTTGAAGAAAGTGCCCCATTGGTCACACCAGCACCTCCAACGCCTTCCTTCTCTACCAAAAGCACCTTTTTCTTGAAATCAATAGCCCGCATTGCTGCCGCATAACCGGCTGGGCCTGCCCCGACAACCACCAAATCATATTTCTCCATAGTTGTAAAGCCAATAGTTAATCTTAAATATAGTAATTTATCATGCAAAAAAGGAACAAAAACAACGAATGTAATAATTAAGTAAAAAACATACATATTGTCGCGTATTTCACTGATATTCTTTAAGTTAAGATGATAAAAATAAAATTTTGTAATGATTCCACTGGAGTTACTGGTTACACCAGCAGACACAATTGCCTGATTAACAAAAACTTAACCACAACTCCGATTACTCCTAGACAGGAATAAAAGTTAAAAATATTATTATTCGCATTAATTTTTCCAATCTTTAACTATTTGAATCCTCTTGTATTAAAATTATAATATTATTTATATTTAATAAAAATATAAGACTTTTATTACTTGTAAAATAAATTATTTACATTTAATATTACACAAATAACCAAACTTTTTTAAACTAAACATTTAAGAAAATGACTACTACAACCACTACAACTAACACAAAATCAATTGACAAGAAACAAGAATTGATTAACAGATTATTTGAGAAGAATAAGTCTCATAGCAAGTCTCCAGGCTGCCTGACATGTTATTCAAACGATTAGTCATGCCCTGCGCCAACTCAAAAGTTGGTGCAGAAATCCTTAGTAAATGCAATATTTATTTTTAACTGTTAAAAAAACTATTATGTGCAAGTTATCAGAAGCCTTGGACTGTGAGTACGAAGACATCGTGGTCACCGCCTTTACTGAAAGATATAACGTGACTTTGGAAGAGGCCCAGGATATTTTTACCGAAACCAAAAAATGGCTTTGGTTAGCCGCTTATGGCCCAAAAAGCAAACAAGAACATCTATTCATAGATACTCCTTTAACTATTATTGACGAAATGTGGCATAATTTTTTGCTACACTCAAAAGCATACTATAGTTACTGTATGAAAAAATTTAATAAATTAATTCACCATACCCCAACATCACATATTGAAAAGGAAGAAAACGATAAATACTATAAAGAGAAACCTTCAGAGTATGAAAAAAAAGTCAAAAATCAGTATAAACTAATATACGAAAAACTTGGCTCTGAGACTTTAATCAAATGGTATGATACCATGGCAAACAAATATACTCCTGAGTATATGCGATCTATCAAAAAATATTAGCTTATCTCATAGCTTAGATAGTATTTTAAATTTTTTTTCTAAAATACAACGGCTTATTTTTAACATTCATTATACATTAGTGAATGTTATTTTTTTTACCTAAAACATGTAACTTCTTTCATTTTCCCTTTACGACTCAGGGGCTTAAAATTATTTGTTTTATAATCGGTATTTTCATTTCTCAAACACTACCAGCCCAACAGCAAAATGGTCGATTAATCAAAACATTTGGAAGGCCAGACTTTAATGCATCTCTATCAAATTGGGATATTATGTCTGATAAAAGAGGAGTAATAGTCGCTGCAAATTTTGATGGCATCCTCACATACAATGCCAATAATTGGAGCTTTTCCCCAATAAGTAAAATGCTCCCAGGACTATCCGTAGTTCATGACAAAGAAAATAGAATATTTGTTGGCACGAAGGGGGATTTTGGTTACTTAAGGCCAGATTCTACTGGTCAATTGATTTATGTATCAATAAATAAAAATTTACCAAAAGAGTTGAATTCAAGTACTTTTTGGCAAATACGCTCTACCAATTCAGGCTGTTACTTCTATTCTCCAAACCTTATAATTAACTGGAATAATGGAGATATACGCTACTGGGAAACCCCTATTGATGAAAGGTTTACATCAATTTATAATCTCAATGACACCATTTATACCGCCAAACAAGGTGTTGGAATATTTAAATTTAAAGGTGACACTTTGAAGATAATACCAAAGACTAAATTTTTGTCAGACAAAAAAATTATTCTCATAAATCAAATTAAAAATGATTCTATTCTATATTCAAACAGCAGTGGCTTTTATTCTCTAAACAATCAGCGTATAGAAAAGTATAAAACAAAAGCAGATCAATACCTTAACCAAAATCATTTATTCACTAGCAGTAAAAACGCATATTCTCCTTCCCTTGCAATGGGAACCTTAACTGGAGGTATAATCACCCTTGACCGTAACCTTGAAGTCGTTGATACTCTCAACAAATCAACTGGCCTTACTAGTGATGTTATTAAAGCACTTTATTTTGACTCTCATGGAAATTTATGGAGTGCAATGCGTGATGGACTGGCTCTAATTGAGCTATCTTCCCCTATAAAACATTGGAATAATAAAACGAAACTCTCAGGAATTCCTACTGCAATAATAAAGCACAACAACTCTCTTTATATAGGAACTTCAGAAGGTCTTTTTAAAGTAGAAAACAATAGCTTTGATAGCACACCTGTAATCAGTAGTCACGTTTGGAGTATCCACAATATAGACTCATCTCTTTTAATAGCAACTCAAGAGGGACTATACACCCTTAACGGTAACTTACCCACTGAAATTTTAAATTTCTCTAATGTAAGCGAATTAAATACCATATCTATTAAAGATAAAAACCTCCTATGTGTTGCTCACAACGAAGGAGTAAGTATCTTATTGTATAATAAAACGAGTGGATGGACAATTGTTAATACCATTGACATCCCTAATCCTGGTTACGAAAGTATTATACTTGATAAGAATAATTCCCTATGGGTAAATGCAAAGTTTAATGGGGTATACAAAATAGATATTAACATAAACTTAGACTCTCTACCTTATACAACTACCAAATATGATACTCAATCCGGCCTCCCAGACGTCAACGAAATCAAAATAATCAAAAAGGATGATCAACTTCTCTTCACTACCAGCAACGGTTTCTACCAGTTCAATGAGCGAACAGATAGGTTTGAACCCGATAGCACCATACTTGAAGAACGTCTAAACATCAATAACATAGCGGAGGACAAATATGGCAACTACATTATATCTGTCATAGATGAAAACAGGAAGACTCATGTAGAAATGCTAAAAAAGGTTGGCAGCGAATATGTTAGGGATTATATACCCTTTAGGCGGCTTCCCGAAATGGAAATTACAGCCATTTATCCGAAAGATGACTACATATGGATTGCGGGAGGGGAGGGTTTATTCAGGTTTGATCGCAATATAAAAAAAGACTACACTATTCCTTTTAATACCCTGATAAGTCAGGTAAGTGTAAGGGATTCCGTCATATTCTATGGCCACTACTATGACCCTTCGGATACCACAGGTGTGCCTCCTATTGTACTGGATCAGCCAGAAATTTTCAAACCGAAACTAGAATTTAGAGACAATAACCTGACCTTTAACTTCAGCGCTGCATTCTATGAAGCCCCTGAACGAACGCTTTACAGCTACTACCTGGAAAATAATGAGGAGACTTGGTCCAAATGGTCTACGAGCACAACTAAGGAATATAATAACCTTAGTGCTGGAAAGTACACCTTTTATGTAAAATCCAAAAACATTTACGATACCGAAGGAAGAGTAGCATCTTATGAGTTTACAATATTGCCTCCATGGTACCAAACCAGTTGGGCTTATTTTATATTTACCCTGCTTGCCCTTTTATTCATATGGCTTATAGCTTTGACCTATACTTACCGTGTTCGCATGCAACGTAGGCGATTGAAACTCATTGTGGCGGACAGAACCTACGAGGTAATTGCGCAAAAAAAAGAAATTGAAAGGCAAAAGGACCTTCTGCAGCTTCAATTTGAAAAGATCAGCAAGCAAAAAGATAGTATTGAAGAAAAAAATAGCAAGCTTCAAAATGCTCAGCAGGAAACACAAAATGCTAATAAAGCTCTCCAAAAACTAAATCTGCACCTTGAAAAGGAAGTAGAAAAAAGAACTGAAAAAATTAAATCTACCCTTCATCAGCTACAGCTTAAGAACAAAGAATTAGACACCTTTATTTATCGGGCATCGCATGACCTTGAGGGGCCAATAAGTAGAATTAGTGGTCTTTCCGCCTTGGTAAAAATGGCTTTCCCGAAAGAAGCTGACCCACAATACCTTGATCTTATTGAAGCGACCACTAAGAACATGAAGGTACTTATCTACAAACTGACCCAGGTCCATGACTTACACAATGCTGTAGCAAAGAAAGAACAAATCATTTTAAAAGAACTGCTTTCCTCAATAGTTCAAAGCCTACAACACCTGGAAAACAACTGCACAATTCAATACACCTTTGACTTTCCGGACGAAACAAAAGTATGTGGAGATAAAGAACTTTTAACCATTACTCTTCAAAACATCATTGAAAATGCGTTGGTATTTCGAAAACCACGCGGTGATGATCAACATGTCACTGTCAAGGTCAGTAAATCAGACAACAAAGCTTATATAAGCATACACGATGTTGGCATGGGTATTCATCAGGATAATATATGCAAGCTATTCGACATGTTCTATCGCGGCACCAGCCAGTCTTTAGGCAGCGGCTTGGGTCTTTATCTTGCCAAGATGGCTATAGAGCATTTAAAAGGCAAGATAGAAATTAAAAGTGAACTGCATAAATATTCGGAATTTACAGTTATTATCCCCCAGTAGTTCAGGTAACATTGTCAGGCATAATCACTTCAAATGTGGTTCCGGAACCTTCACTACTTTTAACTAATTTGACTCTTCCTCGAAGCACTTTAGCAGCGGTTTGTACGGTGTACAGCCCCAGGCCTGACCCTTGAATATCATCCTGCCCCACAAAAAACATATCAAAAACCCTATCTGCAACACTCCGTGGTATACCGATTCCATTATCAGTTACTTCTATACATATATTGGTTTTATCCTTCCTGCTACAGATTACTTTTACTTTATGTCTCCCTGTTTCCTTTCTAAATTTTAAAGCATTCTCCAACAGGTGATAAAGTATAATTTCCACTGTTTCTCCATCAGAGTACAACCTAAAATCCGGAGAAACTTTTATTTCGATATCAATATCGTTTGAACCTTCAGGCAAAAGGCGCTCCAACACCCTATGAATAATCTTATCGATAGCAATTTCGTTGATATTCAACTCTGACGCCTTCAACCTTGCAATATTGAGCAGGCTATAAAACACATCATTCATTTCATTGGCAGTCTGGTTAAGCAGGCTCACCAACTCCAGGATATTTTCATCAGATGTTTCCAAAGATATCAGATGACTCAATCCCTGAAGCCGGGCAATAGGCCCTCTTACATCATGAACTGACCTATAAATAAAAGTATCCAATTCCTTATTTGCACTTAACAGATCCTTATATGCTTTTTTGAGTTGTTCTGTACGCTCTTCCACCAAGTCTTCCAAATGCATATTGACTTTATGCAGCTCCTTGTTCTTTGATTCTATTTGCTTCTGTTGACCTTCTATGGCTTCCTTTTGAACTTCAATCTCTTCCTTTTGGCGTACCACTTCAGATGTTCTCTCTGCAACCAGCTTGGCCAACTCGTATTGTGCTTTTTTGAACGACCTAACCCTAAGATTATAAATTAATACCCCCATAAGAACTACTAAAATCACTACCCCGAGTACAAACGTATTGGTTTCATAAAAGGCGGGTTTAATATAAAAGGAAATTGTAGCCCCATCTTCATTCCATATACCATCACTATTAGCAGCTATTACTTTAAATGTATATCGCCCATAGGGCAGGTTAGTATAACTTGTCTCTCTCTTATTTGACTTCTCCCACTCATCGTCAAAGCCAATCAGCGTATACTTATATTCAATATTTTCGGGTGAGACATAACTCAGGGCGGAGAATTTGATCTCAACTCTTTGTTTGCCTGATGGAATACTTATACTACTATCCAATTTCACCTCTTTACCATCCACAAAAAACTCTTCGATCATTACCGGTGGCTTTTGCCGGTTGACCTTAACCCTTGAAGGGTCTATGCTTTCTACCCCATTATTAGTAGCAAAGTATAAAGTACCATCAGGAGACTTTAAACTGGTTGCCGATGAGATCGCCGCCGTTGATTTCAAACCATCTTTTTGCGAATAGACCACTGGGTTAATCCAGGACATTTTACCATCGGCCAGGTCATTCAGATCCTGCTCTGATACTTTAAAAACAGTCATATTTTTCTGATTGGTAGTGATCCAATAATACCCATAATTATCTTTAAGCATCTGAAATACGGTATTGCTCGCCAACCCATGTCCCGCAGTAAGCCCTACAAATTTCCCATCTTTATATCTGGTTAATCCAGCATTGCCACACAACCACATAGCTCCATGGTCATCAAAATATGTTTTGAAAATAAAGTCACCTGCCATACCATCCTTGGCAAAATAATTGGTGAATTGCCCTCCTTCAAGTCTATTCAGACCATTACGGGTTCCAATCCACATGGTTCCTAAGCTATCCTCCCTAATACTCATAATGTATTCGTGTGACAGCCCATCTTTTACTGAGTAATTTTCAAACCCCTCCGGGGTGATTACTGTTATTCCATTGGTAGTCCCTACCCATACATTACCCTTAGAGTCTTCATAAGTAAGCCTTACATTGTCATGAATTAGTCCGTTGGCGGTAGTATAGACTTCAGATTTACCATCTTTATACTTCAGGAGACAATTAAGCGCCGATACCCATAGGTTCCCTTTACTATCCAACATCCCACTTTTAAAGCCGTTAACTTGAACATTATAATTCAAATCAAAACCTTCAAGCATATTACTCTTTAAATTCAGGAGATCCACTCCTTCCTGCTGAACAATGATCAATGTACTATCATCTTTTTGCAGAATACTATGAACAACATATGATTCATGTTCATTGGATATTAGGTTGGAGTAATTTGTAAACTTCCCATCCCAAAGTTTGTACAAACCACTCCTGTAAGTGCCCAACCATAGATTCCCTTCTCTGTCCTGAACCATTGAGGTTACATCTTGCCCAAAAATCGGATGTGCATGAGAAAAGTATGAAAACTTGCCTTTATTGATTCTACAAAATCCCCTGTATGATCCTACCCAGGTTACCCCATTATTATCCACCAGTGAAGACACCACATAGTCATTCTGCAACCCTTCTTTCATTGTGATATTTTCGATGGTACTATCCTTCTTAATAATGGAGAGTCCCATATCCGTACCTACCCAAACCCCATTACTTTCTGTATTTAAATAGTTTATTATATTACTCACCAGCCCCTGTTCTACAGTATAATGTCCATTGACTTTACCCTCTGAAAACCGAAAAACTCCTGCATCCGCCGTAGCTGCCCAAATTTGATTTGCATCATCACATGCAATGCTTTTGAGCTCTCTTGACTTCAACGCTGAGGGAGTATCATCATTGACAAAAAACTCACCTTCTTTATAGTACAGTCCATCACTGGTAGCTACCCAAATCCTTCCTCGCTTATCCTGAACCACCTCTTCCACAAAATTACTGGGCAGACCGTCTTCTATAGTGTATGTGCGCGTGTTCTCCCCACGAATTGCGGTGACTCCTCCTCCACTGGATGCAGCCCAGATCACCCCTGAGTTATCTTCATAAATATGTGTATAGGAATTATTAATTATCTCAGGAGTATTAAAAGAGTTAAAGGTATAGAACTCTATTCCGTTAAACCGTGTAATCCCTCCGTAGGAAACAAACCAGATATAGCCGGTTTCTGCCTGAATGATATTTATAATTGAATTAACAGGAAGGCCATCTTCACTTTTCCAGTGATCAAAGTTATATTGATCAAGCTTTTTATATGGTCTTAACTCATTTTGGGCAAACAAACAGCCACTTGAAATCCATACGATCAAGAAAAAACAGCCGATTGACTTAGACAAGTAGCCTACCACATTATTAGCTTCATTATTCAAATTGCCTACTGAATTAATATTCAGCTAAATTGTAATATCAACAATTTACCCCACTAGTTCAAGCAAGATCTGGAGAAAATAATGACGAGAAAGTCCTTTTACAGACTTTCTCTCAGTTCGAAGACTTTCCTTATTTTATTGATAAGTTTTTCTGAATCTCTGAAATTAAGCGTCTGCTGTCCATCTGAAAATGCTTCGTTTGGTTTTTCATGAGTTTCATAGATCACGCCGTCTGCTCCAGCCATAACACAAGCCAATGCTACTGGCTCAACATAATCACGGATACCAATACCATGAGATGGATCCGCAATTACAGGCAAGTGTGTCTTTTCCTTAATAATAGGTATAGCATTAATATCCATGGTATTTCGGCTTGCCCTTTCATAAGTTCTTATACCTCGTTCACAGAGCATCAGATTCTCATTACCAGCAGAAAAAACATATTCTGCAGAATATAGTAATTCGTCAATAGTTCCTGAAATTCCGCGCTTAATTAGAACCGGTTTGTCTACTTTACCAAGTTCATCCAGGAGGTTAAAGTTTTGAGTATTTCTGGCTCCTACCTGATACACATCAATATAGTCATACATCTCCTCAATTTGAGACACCTGCATCACTTCGGTAATGATTTTAATTCCGGCCTCTCTGGCAGCTGTATACCATTTCTTTAGCCCCTCTATGCCAAGCCCCCGGAATGAATAAGGAGAACTTCTGGGTTTATACACCCCTCCTCTCATGATTCTTACATCATTAGCTTTGAGATGTTCTATAATCTTATTGATTTGTTCCTCACTTTCAATGGAACAGGGTCCCGCCATTATAGCCATATCTCCCTCAGAAATAAACACGCCATCTCCAAGGTCAATGCTTGTCGGGTTTACCTTCCACTTTCTCGATACCAGCTTATAATCATCAGAAACAATATGGATATCTGAAATACCCTGCATTTGTCCTATTTCCCTAATATCAAATTCATTTTTCCCAATACCGATGATATAATCCCCTTTTTGCGTGGTAACCTCGGTGGTTTTGTATTTCAGAGTATTAACCTTTTCTATTATCCTTTGCTTTTTTTCTTCTGGTAGGCCGGTTTGTAACTGTATAATCATTGTTTATGCTTTTATGTCCTTTACGAATGTTTTTATCTGCTCTTTAAGGTTTGTGGCCGTCTGAAGTAACTTAATGAAAGCACTACCTATAATAGCTCCATTACTATATGATGAGGCCGCCTTGAAAGTCTCATTATTGGATATACCAAAACCTATAAGCAATGGGTTTTTCAACTGCATATTTTGCACACGCTCAAAGTATTTTCGCTGCTGGTTTCCCAACAAATCTCTGGCACCTGTTACGCTTGCTGACGAAACCATATAGATAAAACTATTGGTGTGTTTATCAATAAGTCTAATGCGACTTTCTGAGGTCTGAGGTGTAATCAGAAAAACATTTTTAAGGCCATGTTCTAAAAATATATTTTCATAAAGTGCCAGATATTCTGCCATGGGCAAATCAGGGATTATGACACCATCAACACCGCACCGCTCACACTCAGCACAAAATTTACTTATACCAAACTGCAGTACAGGGTTGATATACCCCATTAATATAACAGGAATAGATACTTTTTTACGCAAATCTGCCAACTGATCAAACAGAATGCGTAAGCTCATACCATTATCCAATGCCTTCTTGCTGCTTTCCTGGATTGTTGGTCCATCTGCCACCGGATCAGAAAATGGCATTCCTATCTCTATGATATCGGCCCCGGCTTCCTCTAGATACTGAGCAATTTTCAAGGTATCACCCAACTCTGGAAAACCTGCTGTATAGTATACCGAAAGCACATCTTTACTGTTCGACTCAAACAATTCGTTTATTCTATTTGAAGTTTTTGTATTCATAATTCAAGGTTGTTAATACGATTAAAACTCTCCCTATTCAGTATTTCCCCCATTTGATATAAGTATCAAGATCCTTATCTCCCCTGCCGGATAAATTAACCACAACTATATCGTCAGAAGCAAACTCCATTTTCTCCAAAGCAGCAAGAGCATGCGCTGACTCTATGGCTGGAATGATACCTTCATACCTGCTCAACTCTACACCAGCATGCATGGCTTCTTCATCACTGGCATTAACAAACTTAACTCGACCTGTTTCAAACAAATGAGCATGCATAGGGCCAATACCAGGATAGTCCAGCCCTGCCGAAATAGAATATGGTTCAATAACCTGTCCGTCTTCCGTTTGCATAAGTAGTGTCTTACTTCCGTGAAGTACTCCCTCTTTCCCCAAGGCAGTAGTAGCCGCTGACTCACCGCTGTTCACACCTTTACCTGCAGCCTCAACGGCAACCAGGTTTACTTCTTCATCGCCCAGAAAATTATAAAACGCACCTGCTGCATTGCTACCTCCACCCACGCAAGCTATAACATAGTGAGGTAACTGCCGCCCTTCTTCCTGCTCCAACTGGAGCCTCATCTCTTCACTGATCACACTTTGAAAGCGAGCCACCATATCTGGATATGGGTGAGGCCCCACAACCGACCCGATAATATAATGGGTATCCAAGGGGTTATTAATCCAGTGGCGCATAGCTTCATTAGTGGCATCTTTAAGGGTCCGACTCCCACAAGTCGCAGGCACTACTTCAGCACCAAGTATCCTCATGCGCTCTACATTGGGCCTTTGACGAGCCATATCAACTTCACCCATATAAACAATACACTCCAGCCCCATCAAAGCACAAACAGTGGCTGTTGCCACACCATGCTGACCTGCACCTGTTTCTGCAATTATTTTGCTTTTACCCAACTTTTTTGCCAGAATGATCTGTCCAATAGTATTGTTTACTTTGTGAGCCCCTGTATGACAGAGATCCTCTCTCTTCAGGTATATTTTTGTGTTATACTTTTCAGATAGTCTTCGTGCATAATATAACGGTGTAGGCCTACCTACATAGTCCTTAAGCAGCTTCTGAAATTCATTACGAAAGTCTGTTGATTCTATTATTTGCAGGTAATTTTCTCTTAGTTCATCAACATTAGGATATAACATCTCAGGGATATAGGCTCCTCCAAACTGACCATAATAGCCCTGTTCATCTACGGTATACCGGCTTTTCTCAATCGTATTTTTTATTATATCAGACATAATTATTGCATTTGCTGTTTTAGTTGTTTGATAAGTTCAGTGTTTTTTAGCCCGGGGCTAACTTCAAACTGGCTATTAATATCGATGGCATAAATATCCAGATCATCAATTTCCTCTAGCTGGCAGATATTTTCCAAAGTCAAACCTCCACTCAAAATGATCGGTTTAGGCAAGTCTAGCCCCTTTAGGTGTGTCCAGTCAAAAGCTACTCCGTTGCCCCCATATTTCTGAAGTCTCGTATCAAACAGATAGTAATCTACCACTTCCCCATATCCCATCAGCAGGTCCCTGTCTATAGTATCGTTTCCTGAAAAGACCTTGATCACCCCCACTCCATTTATCTTAAGGTGCAGACACTCTTCAAAAGGCTCATCTCCATGTAATTGGGCAAAGTCCAGTTCATACATGCGAGCTATCTCCAATACCTTTTCCACTGGGTGATTCACAAACACACCGACCTTCATTGTAGACTCCGAGAATCCAGAAAAATGATCTTTCATCAATACATCCCCAACATAACGTGGCGACCTGTTATAGAAAATAAACCCGACGAAATCAGGCTTAAGTTCAGCCACCTCGGGTATGTTATCTCTTAGACCACACACCTTCAACTTAATATTGCTAAGCTTTGGCATAATTGACCTTTTCAATTTCACTTAACTGCTCAATAAATCTGGCGCAAGACTTTTCAGGCCTACTGTTTCGCATAAAGCGTTCACCTATAAGAAAACCGTTAAAACCATGCTTCTTGAGTTCAATTACGTCCTCAGGAGAATGAATACCGCTTTCAGATACTTTAACAACCCCTGAAGGTATTATTCCTGATAACTTTATGGAAGTATTAATGTTCACATCAAAAGTAGTGAGATCTCTATTATTAACACCTACCAGATCTATATGATCATTAATATGCCCCAATTCATCTTCATTATGAATTTCCAGCAGTACTTCAAGCTCCAAAGAATGTGCAAATTTCGCCATTTGCAATACCTCTTGTGGAGTGAGTACGGCAGCTATCAATAGTATAGCATCAGCACCAATGGACTTAGCTTCTATTATTTGGTATTCATCAACCGTGAAGTCTTTACGGAGTATCGGACAAAAATTAAACTTTCTAGCCACAAGAAGATCCTCATTTTTGCCTCCAAAATAATTTGTATCAGTAAGTACAGAGAGAGCCGATGCTCCTGCCTGCATGTACCCTATCGAGATTCTTTCAACAGAAACTTCGGGGTTAATTACACCCTTGGAGGGAGACCTTCTCTTAATCTCTGCTATCACACCCGACTTATCTTCTCTTAAAACGTACTTTTTCAAGGAGACGGGCTGCGTATTAAAAAACAAACTTTGTTCAAGAAGTTTAACAGGAAAAAGTTCTCTTTTTCTCTGCACTTCTATTCTCTTATGTTCTACTATCTCTTCTAGAATATTCATGGTTTATGCTGTTGTAAAAGTTCTCTTTTTATTTACTAATCTGTTGAATGCTCTTAGCGCTTTACCTGATACTAAAGAGGCATGTGCTCTGGCTATACTATCCTCCATTGATTCTGTCTGGTCAGCACAGTTCAATGCCATCCCTGCATTAGCGATTACTACTGCATTTTGAGCATCAGTACCTTCTCCATTCAATATTTTCATAAATATTTTAGCCGATTCTTCAATGGTTTTACCTCCGGATATCTCTTCTTTCATTACTCTGGGCAGTCCCAGGTTATCCGGGCTTAGAATTTTCTCGCCTTTATTAGAAATCATTTTAAAGTTTCCTGTTAGAGAAATCTCATCATAGCCATCCAATGCATGCAGGATAACAAAATCCTTATTCGATTTCTGATATAAATACCCATAAAGCCTAGCCAACTCCAGATTAAAAACGCCAACCAGCTGCTTGCGTGGAAATGAGGGATTAACCATGGGACCTAACATATTAAAGAAGGTTTTCACTCCCAGCTCTCTACGAATAGGTGCAACATTTTTCATTGCAGGATGAAATAATGGTGCATGCAAAAAGCATATCCCCGCTTCATCGAGGCTTCTTTTCAATTCACTTTTATTGCCGCTAAATTCATAACCAAAGTGGCTCAGCAAATTGGAAGACCCGCATATAGAAGACACCCCATTATTTCCATGTTTGGCAACATTTTGTCCGGCCCCTGCTACTACAAAAGACGAAAGCGTAGAAATGTTAAAGGTATCTTTACCGTCTCCTCCTGTTCCGCAAAGATCAATAGCATCATATTCATCAATTTCAACAGGTGTACATAGTTCCAGCATAGCATCTCTAAAACCTTCCAGTTCATCTACCGTGATGGTCCGCATCATATAAACTGTTAAAAATGCGGCCACCTGACTGTGGGTGTACTTCCCTTGGGCAAGCTCAATGAGTATTTGCCTTGAAAAGTCTCTATCAAGCGATTTATGTTCAATAAGTTTATTAAGTATATCTTTCATCTGTAAATATTTTTAGTAATGAAGTATAGGTTCTAAGGCTGTTATCAGTCTAATTCAATTAGTTCTTCAGCCAATTACCAATAAGTTGTTTTCCATATTCCGTCAGTATTGATTCCGGGTGAAATTGCAAACCTCTCACATCATACTCCACATGCTTCAATCCCATAATATTGTTCTGTTCATCAATGGCGGTTACTTTCAGCTTACCGTTAATAGACTCAGGTAAAACAGCCCAGCTGTGATAATGGCAACCTTTAAATTTTTCAGGCACGCCTTTAAACAAGTAATCCTCAGGCTCTAGTACTGAAATATCGCTTGCCACGCCATGAAGCACTGTAAACATATTATATAGCTTGCTACCGAATACTTCGGCAATACCTTGAAGCCCAAGACAAATTCCAAGAATACTTTTTTCAGCTCCATACCGCTTGATCAACGGCTTAAGTATACCTGCCTCATCAGGTATCCCTGGCCCAGGGGAGATGAGTATTTTATCATAAGCACCAGCTTCTTCAACCGTAATTTTATCATTACGAATTACGCTAAGAGCTTCTCCATAGCCCAATTCCTTAATGATATGAACTATGTTGTAGGTAAATGAATCGTAATTATCGAGTAAAAGTATATCTTTCATTGCTGTAATTCAGTTAAGTTTTTGAGCCATATCAATTGCTTTTCTTAGAGCAGCGAGTTTATTATTTACTTCCTGAAGTTCGCTTGAAGGCAGTGATTTTGCCACCACTCCAGCTCCCGCCTGATAATGTAATGTATTATCCTTACTCAAAAATGACCTTATCATGATGGCATGATTAAAATCTCCATTGAACCCCATAAAGCCGATAGCTCCTCCATAATAGTTCCTGCTCGTATTTTCATACTTGTCAATTAATTGCATAGCCATGTGCTTGGGAGCTCCTGAAAGTGTACCTGCCGGAAAAGTACTGGCTACCAATCTCAGTGGAGAAGACTCTCCGTTAAGCTGCCCTGTAACTTTGCTTACCAGGTGTATTACATGCGAATAATATTGTATCTCTTTAAAGACATCTACAGCAACATTTTCCGAACTACGACTCAAGTCATTTCTAGCAAGATCCACCAACATCACATGCTCTGCATTCTCCTTTTCATCCGCAGCGAGTTGTTGTGCCAGTTCTGCATCAGCCATATCATTACCAGTGCGTTTAAATGTACCTGCTATTGGATAAATGCTAGCTTGTGAACCTTTGATGACAATTTGCGACTCAGGAGATGATCCAAAAATTTTAAAGCTTCCATAATCGAAATAAAAGAGGTAAGGAGATGGATTAATGGAGCGAAGGGCACGGTAAACATTAAATTCATCACCTTGAAACTCATTCTCAAATCTTCGTGACAACACAATCTGAAAAACATCACCACGCAAACAGTGAGAGCGCCCTTTAGTAAGTATCTGGAGAAATTCATCATCAGTGTAGTTTGACTTCTCCTCCCCGTTTAAAGTAAAATCAAATTGTGGATCATTATTGATCTTTATGAGTGACTCAACATAACTGAGGTTTCCTTTCTTTTCAAACTCATCTATTTTGTGTTCAAAAAGATATAACTCATTTTTGAAGTGATCGATGACTATTACATAGCGGTACATTTTGTAAATCATATCCGGTATGGCATCATTCACCTGCTCTATAGCTATATCTTCAAAATACTTTATATTGTCGTAGCCCATATAACCAAACAGCCCATTGGAGATAAACTTATATTCAGACTCTTCAGTAATGAAAGACTCTCTAAAAGCGTTTAACTCATCCAGCAAATTCCCTCTATCTACTTCCAATATTTCGCTTTTACCCCCTGGATATTCTCTCCTTAGTTTTCCATTGCTCACCTCAAAAGAGGCAATAGGAGAACAACATATATAGGAGTAACTGTTGTCTGCTCCATGGTAATCAGAACTTTCCAGCAGGATACTTTGAGCAAACTTGTCCCGTAACCTAAGGTAAATACTTACCGGGGTCAGGGTGTCTGCCAGTAGTTTTCTGGTGTTGGTCTTAACGGTGAATTTGTTCATTAAATTGGCTTTTTTGGTGTTTTGGTTAATGTTTTAAAATAAAAAAGGCTTGCCGTATGAACGGCAAGCCTTTTAATATATGCATAGCATGGTCGTTCACTCTCCGATATGCGAAAAATGCCACCACCATACTTTATTGATATATATTAATGTTCTCATCTTATATTTTTAATTAATATAAAAAAAGCTCGCTGTTGAACAGCGAGCCTTTTGAATGTTTTGATCTATTTTATCTCATAACAACGCCGTTCTACCAAGTTTTGGTATAGTGCCACCACCATGCGTTATTTAATGAGTTGTTTTTCATATCCAGATCAAAAGTATAAAAGGGAAATTTTATGTGCAAGTAAAACTTTCAATTTTACTTACTATCGGCCTTAGCACCTTTTTTAGAGGCCGTCTTTTTGCCTCTCGTCCCTTCCCCATTATAAATTTGATTAAAGTCAAACTTTATTAAACTATAAAACAAGTTTAATAAAGTTCAAAAATTTTACCAAATCTTTACTCTGACACTATCTGCCCTGTACATACCATCACCCGGCTTCACATCAAAAGCCTGATAGAAGGTTTCCAGATTAGCCAAAGGCCCGTTGGCCCTGTACATACCTGGTGAGTGAGGGTCAGTATTTACTTGTGTTCTCAAGGTTTCGTCCTTATACTTAATTCTCCAAATGGTTGCCCAAGATACAAAGAATCTCTGCTCAGGGGTCATTTCGTCGATGAGTCCCGGATTACCGTGCTCTGCAAGGTGACGCTGAAGCCCATCATATGCAGCACTAACACCTCCCAAATCACCAATATTTTCGCCCAAAGTAAAGGCTCCGTTAACTTTAACACTATCTAAGGGCTCATACGCATCATATTGTGCAATAAGTTGTCCAGTTCTGGCTTTAAAGCTGACGGCATCTTCATCGGTCCACCAGTTTTTCATATTTCCTTCTGCATCAAATCTACTTCCCTGATCATCAAAGCAGTGAGATATCTCATGTCCTATTACGGCGCCTATACCACCATAATTCACCGCCATATCAGCTTTATAGTTGTAGAAAGGAGGCTGAAGAATAGCTGCAGGAAATACAATTTCGTTAAATAATGGGTTAAAATATGCATTTACTGTCTGCGGACTCATCCCCCACTCTTTCTTATCAACAGGTTTACCTATTTTATTAATCTGATAATTAAAGGCAAACTTATTCGCATTGAGTATATTTCCAACATAAGAAGATTTCTCCGGGTCGCCTTCAACAACGAGACCTGAGTAATCTCTCCACTCATCAGGATATCCTATTTTGACAGTCATTGTCCTCAATTTTTCCAAAGCTTTTTCCTTTGTAGAATCTGACATCCAATCCAGGTTTTTAATTCTATCGGCAAATGCCAGTTTGATATTTTCCACCATCTCCTGAGCCTTTTGCTTGGCTTCAGGTGGGAATACGTCATCTACATACAATTTACCAATAGCTTCTCCCAATGAAGCATTGGTAGATGCCAGTACTCTCTTCCAGCGAGGCTGCATTTCTTCAACACCTCTTAATTCTTTGCTGAAGAACTCAAAATTAGCCTGTACGAATTCATTGCTTAAATAACTTGCATTGGAATCAAGCACTCTCCACCTCAAGTACTCTTTCCACGTAGCTACCGGCACCTCTTGTGTGATCTTTTGAAATTCCTCAACGAATTTGGGTTGCATAACAATCAGGGTATCTATACCCTTAACTCCCATATCGGCAAGATATTCTGTCCAATCTATTGAAGGTGCAAGTTTGGAAAGATCTTCCAATGACATCTTGTTATAAAGTGCAGGTATGTTTCTTCTCTCTACATTAGTCATAGAAGCCTCCGCCATTCTTGTTTCAAGTTCCATAATTCTTTGAGCCTGACCTTCGGCACTTTTCTGATCATCTCCCAAAAGTTTCAGCATCCTAACCAGATGTTGCTCATACTTCTCTCTGATCTCTTTGGATTTAGAATCGGTTTTGGTGTAATAGTCTCTATCAGGAAGTCCCAATCCTCCTTGCCCAACATAAGCAGCCATTACCTTACTATTTTTGAGATCGGGAAATACTGCAAACCCAAAAAAGGCTCCACCCCCGTAAGTCTCTTGCTCAGAAAGATACTTCTGAAGATCTTTTACATTTTCAATTTTCGAAATCTTCTCAAAATAGAACTCAAGTGGCTTAGCTCCTGCTTTCTCTGCCAATAGAGAGTCCATGCCTATGGCATAAAAATCCGTGGCCTTCTTTTGATCTGTACCTTCCCCATATTTATTGCTTTTACCCGCGTTTTCAAGTACGTTCAGCACAGTCTCATTCGTCATTTCACGAAGCTCGTTAAAGCTCCCCCACCTACCCTGGTCACCAGGGATTTCCGTTTGGTCTACCCACTTACCATTTACAAAACGAAAGAAATCATCCGCAGGTCTTACTGTCGAATCAATATAGGTAGTATTGATCCCTATAACTTTATCTGTTTCTTCAACCTTCGACTTATCTTCGGATGTACCACAGGCAACAACCATGGCAGCCATCCCTAAAGCCAAAAGTGTATTTGATAGGTTTAAACTTTTTAAATACATTATTGATAAGGTTTAATGATCCTTTAAATTTCATTTTTTTTGGTAGAGTTCAGAATGATCTTATATCAACGGCCAAAAGCTATGATGAAAAACACCCTAGGGCGATAAAATTTACAAGAACTAAAAAAAGTCACTTTTGTTTTTATTAAAAAGTACAATTCAATGGCAAAGGCAAGTACACATCTTATAGAAGCATTAAGGCAAACTTCTAAAAACCTGGAGAAAAGTCAACAGTACCAATGGGGACATATGGGTAGCTGTAATTGTGGACGTCTGGCTCAGGAAATTACCCAGCTTAGCAAATCAGAGATTCATTCAAGAGCTATGAATAAACATGGAGACTGGAACGAACAACTTAACGATTACTGCCCTACCAGCGGTTTGCTAATGGATGATCTCATCACCCAAATGCTTAACTTCGGCCTGGACACTGATGATCTTAAGCACCTTGAAAAACTATCCGATATAAAAATTCTAAAAAGACTTCCTCTCCATAACCGCCACCTGAAACATAACAGAAAGCAGGATGTGATCATCTATATCGATGAATGGGCAGACATGCTGGAAGAAGAGCTTGCTGAGAAAATAGAACTACCTAAAATAGAACAAATTATGGCTTAAGGTATAGGTAGAAGATGCAATCTTTAATAGCATTATTTTGATTAACAAACCGGAACCAACGCTGTAGCACGCCTTCCTTTTTAAAGCCATTTTTTTCTAGCACTCTATGTGAACCAATATTATCTACATCGCATAATGCCCATATGCGCCATACATTGGTCATTTCATTAAGCAACTTAACGAGTTTCGCAACTGCTTCAGTAGTATACCCTTCACCCTCAAAGTTCTTATTTAAAATATAACCTATTGCCACCTTTCCCTGCTCATTGATTGCACCTAAACCACCAATAAGTTTACCAGTGGTCTTCAGCGTTATACCATAGGCATAGTCT
Source organism: Fulvivirga marina (assembly GCF_016775155.1). GTDB lineage: Bacteria > Bacteroidota > Bacteroidia > Cytophagales > Cyclobacteriaceae > Fulvivirga > Fulvivirga marina. Next base: position 1,040,333 of record NZ_JAEUGD010000066.1, read on the forward strand.
TTACCATGTTTCCAATCATCCTCTTTTATGGATAGAAAACTATAAGTATCCTCAATAGATTGATGTGTGGGCCATGAAACAAACCTGGTACTTTCATGTATACTGGCATATCCATCATAAATGGCAGGAGCATCCTCCCACCTAAGCCTTCGTATAACTAATCTTTCAGTCTCAAAATTTTCCGGTAAATTCAGCATCTTTGCTAAAAATTTTATTCTTGCTATGCAAAATGTTGTTCATCAGTATTTCAAACGTCAGTTTGATGATTTCACTATCATTGTACAAGTAAACCCTGTAAACTTCAATGGTATTGAACTTACAATCCACAAAAATGGAGAAATTGAAAAAAGGAAAATGACGTTTGACCAGGACATTTACGAAGATCTGAATGTAGATGGTTTTATAGAATCCAGTTCTCTTGAATTCAACCTATATTTGAAGGGGCTGGCCAAATAGTTAACTCCATTTCCAAATCAAAGACATTCTTGCCCCATTGCAACATAACAAAACCAACCTCTAAAATCCATCCCCCAGTCTGCATTTTAAACAATGCTATGCATATCACTTAACAAGTAACACTCATTATTTTCAACCAAAAAATATCTACAGTTCCTCTTTTCACCTCATACTGCAATGCAACTCCTGTCTACCTCATGAGTTCGTGGCAATAGTTTAGAACACTTTTTTCCTCTTGCAAAATAGCTATGTAACTAAATAATTTCATGGCGTACTTGAGCTATAGGGCACAGTCTGAAGTATTTTCAATTAAAAAAATAAAAAACTTTAATTTAATACTCGTATACGTTTTACAATTCACCTAAACTTCCTACTTTTGCAGTGGCAAATCAGTACGACCAGCTCCTGCTGAACTCCCCCAGGACCGGAAGGTAGCAAGGGTAGGCGGTTGTAGCGGTGCGATACTTGATTTGCCTTTTTTTATATCAATTTCTGGATATATCTTAGTGTTCGAAACTATATTCCAACAACCACATATTTATGAAATTTTTTATTGATACTGCCAACCTGAGTGAAATACAGGAGGCTTACGACCTTGGGGTACTAGATGGTGTGACTACAAACCCATCACTAATGGCCAAAGAAGGCATTAAAGGTGATGAGAATGTAACTGCACATTACAAAGCTATCTGCGATATCGTTGATAACAACGTAAGTGCAGAGGTTATCGCCACTGAGTTTGATAAAATGATCAAAGAAGGCGAAGAACTGGCCAAGATCGACGACAAAATCGTGGTAAAGATACCTATGATCAAAGATGGCGTTAAGGCTATTAAGTATCTGAGTGAGCAGGGTATCAGAACCAACTGTACACTTGTGTTTTCTGCAGGACAGGCTTTATTGGCAGCAAAAGCTGGTGCTACTTATGTTTCTCCTTTTATCGGAAGGTTAGATGATATAGCATATGATGGCCTGGACCTGATAGAACAAATCGTACAGATTTACGATAATTATGGATACCCTACTGAGGTATTGGCAGCAAGTATCAGACACACCATGCACTTGATACAATGTGCTGAAATTGGAGCTGATGTTGCAACTTGTCCTTTAAATGTTATCACCAGCTTGCTTAAGCATCCATTAACTGATGCAGGTCTTGAGAAATTTCTTGCCGACCACAAAAAAGTAAATAGCTAAAAATATTAAAAAGATGTCTTTCTCCTCTGATCCGGTAGTGCGCGTTAAGGATGCCTCTATTTTTCAAGATGACCGAACTATTCTCAGCGATGTTAATTTCGAAATCGAGAAAGGTGAATTCGTATTTTTGATCGGAAGAACCGGAGGCGGAAAGACATCTCTTTTAAAAACACTTTATGCTGATCTTGATCTCAGGCTAGGCGAAATCATTGTAGCAGGCTACAATATCAAAACAATGAAAAAGAAAGATGTACCAATGCTTCGAAGAAAGCTGGGTATTATTTTTCAGGATTTCCAACTCTTTCCCGATCGCACAGTAGCTGAAAATCTGACATTTGTAATGCAAGCTACAGGTTGGAGAGAAAAATCCAAAATGAAAGCACGACTCACCGAGGTACTTATGAGAGTAGGACTGGGATCAGTCGGATCAAAAATGCCACACCAGCTTTCAGGCGGTGAACAGCAGCGCGTAGTTATTGCCAGAGCACTACTCAATGAGCCAGCCATATTGCTGGCTGACGAACCAACGGGTAACCTTGATCCCGAAGTGTCGCAGGGCATATTTAAACTCTTTCAGGAGATCAATAACAGCGGTACAGCTATACTTATGGCAACTCATGATCATACACTGGTAAAAACTCACCCCGGACGTGTACTTAAATGTGAGAAAGGAAGAGTTCTTGACTCTAAAATTGAAGAGGTTGACCTATCAACAGATCAATATTAGAAAGACCTAAACATTCACCTCTTTTTCAGGCTCTTCTTTTTTGTTTTTGCTAGCATAATCCTCCAGTTCCTGTAGTTCTTTATTCAATATATCTACACGCACCAGTAGGTTGAGAATCAATGCGTCCACCACTTTCTTACTCGGATTACTCTTCAATTCATCCTTCAAAACTTCATACATAGCATCAAGCTTTTGCAGGTCTTGTTCAAAGGCCTCATCAACCATGACATTACTTTCTTCAAAATCGTATATAAGTTCCTTCTTTTCAGAAATCTTCTGTACATAGAAGCTCTCTACAGATAAAAACTCATCATTGACACTCTCCTTATTGAAGGCTGCCGATTTAGGCTCTCCTCCATAATTTAATTGGTAGAACAACACCGATGATGTAATAAAAAACAATATTGAAGCGGCCTTCCAAACCCAATTATACTGACGACTTACGCTTGAGTTAAGCCCCTTATAGACTCCGCTCCATACTTTATCTGTTGGCTCCATATCATCAAACTCATGACGATTTTGACGGATAAACTCATTAAACTGATCACTCATAGATCACCTCCTTCTGTAATATTTCCTTAAGCTTCTTTTTAGACCGGTTGAACTGCGACTTGGACGTAGACTCTGTTATCCCTAATATCTGCGCGATTTCACTATGATCATAACCTTCTATTAAATATAATGAAAAAACCAGTCTATACCCATCGGGAAGTAAGGTCAATGCACGTTTGACTCGATTAACGTCCATCATTCCATTAGTATACTCAACAGGTGGATACTCTTCATCCGCAATGTTATCTTGCACCTCAGCAAACTCTACCTGTTTCTTTTTAATGAAGTTTATGGCTTTGTTTATAACTATACGTTTCAACCAGGCACCAAATGCCGCATCTCCTTTGTACGATTGTAAGTTTCGAAAAGCACTGATAAAGGCCTCCTGCAATACGTCCTCAGCATCATCAAAGTTATTGGTCATCCGGTAACATACGTTAAACATGGCTTTTGAGTACAGCTTATACAGCTGGCTCTGAGCATACCGGTCACCTTGCAGGCATCGTGCTATTACTTCAGCATGAATATTTTGAAATTTCTCTCCCAAGTAAGTACTTCCTTTCCTTATGCATATAGACAAGAAAGGAAGTACGGGGGTTGCATCAACAGAAAATTATTTATCAATATTCTGCAGATTTTCTTTAGCAAACGGGAAGTCGGGAGAAATTGCCAGAGCTTCATTGAAGTACTTTTTGGCCGAGGATTTGTCACCCTCATCCTGAGCAATAAGTCCTTTCAGATTAAGTAAAGCTACTTTTATAGGATACTCTTTTTGTTGTTGATTACCAATATCAAAGACTACATCCATATCTTCTGCTTCTTTTTTACCTAATAAGATATCGATGTTGGTTTTACTCTCATTTAATCGCCCCATTTCATACTGAAGAAAGGCAATCTTATATAGGGTTTGATAATCATCAGTTTGAAGGTACAATGACTCATAGCCATCCAAAGCCTTATCTTTTAAACCTAACCGTTCATACGCAACAGCCATGATTTCCATAGCAGCTGTATGCTTAGGACGCATAGAAAGAACATCCTGAGCTGAGATGGCTGCTGAGGCAAATTGTCCTGATTGCAAGTATAATGCTGATAAAGAATATAGTATTGAGTCATTTTGAGGATTCTCGACATAGAGGTTATATAACGCATTCTTTGCCACACCATAATCATTATAACGAATGGCCATTTGATAAACTCCTGCATAATGTGCTGACAACACCTGCTGTGCTGACATTGGCTTTTGCCCCTCTGTCTTTTGAGTTTCCTGAGCATTCAGGCCAGATACCATTCCTACCAATATCAGTATGAGAGATACACTTCTTAGATTTATCATTTTTATTTTGTTAAATTCCAAATGCCCAAATGTAATTAATTTAGTTGAGTTCAACACCTTTCTTTTGGGCCACCTCAAGCATATAGTTCCAGGCTTCCTGCTTATCATTCCTGATTTTGCCCTCAAGTATAGCTTCTTTAATTTCCTCTTTGATCTCACCAATGACCCTTCCAGGCCGAAGATTAAAGGCTTCAATTATCTCATCCCCGGTAATTGGTGGTTGAAAGTTCCTGACTCGATCTTTCTCCTCAACTTCTCGCATCTTCTTTTCCACTTTTTTAAAATTACTGAGGTATTTTTTTACCTTAACATCATTTTTGGAAGTAACATCTGCTTTACAAAGTTTCATTAAATCCTCAATATCATCACCTGCCTCAAACAATAATCTTCTTATAGCTGTATCAGTAATATTCTCCTTCACAAGGGCAATTGGTCTTAAATGTAAGCGAACAAGCTTTTGAACATAGTCCATCTTGTCATTTAATGGCAACTTAAGTTTCCTGAATATTTTTGGCACCATCCTAGCTCCTTTATCTTCATGCCCATGAAAAGTCCAACCAGCTTTTTTATCAAACCTTTTAGTTGCTGGCTTGGCAATATCGTGCAATATTGCTGCCCACCTCAACCAAAGATATTTAGATCTGTCGGCCGTATTATCAAGTACTTGTAATGTATGGTAAAAATTATCTTTATGACCTTTTCCATCAATAATATCCACACCATGAAGGTCAACCATTTCAGGAAAGATCAGTTTCAACAAGCCCGAATGAAAAAGAAGTTTAAAGCCATAAGAGGGTTTATCTGCCAGAATAATCTTGTTTAGCTCATCAGCTATCCGTTCTTTTGAAACAATTTTAATCCGGTCAGCATTTTTCACAATCCCGTCAAATGTATCCGGTTCAATATCAAAATGGAGCTGAGTAGCAAAGCGAATTGCTCTCATCATCCTCAATGGGTCGTCTGAAAATGTTACGTCCGGATCCAGTGGAGTTCTCAATGTTTTTCTCTTGAGATCTTTGAGTCCATCAAATGAATCTATCAGCTTACCAAAATTATGCTTTGAAAGCCCTATAGCCAGTGCATTAATGGTAAAGTCTCTTCTATTCTGATCATCTTCAAGAGTACCATCTTCTACAATAGGCTTCCTGCTTTCTTTTCTATAAGATTCCCTTCTTGCTCCTACAAATTCCAGCTCCCAGTCTTTGTAACTGATCATGGCCGTACCAAAATTCTTAAATACGTTTACCCGGGCATTACCCAAACGGGAAGCTACTGTTTTTGCTAATGCAATACCGCTTCCCACACAAACAAAGTCAATATCCTTGGAAGGTCGTTTCAACAAAATATCCCGTACAAAACCACCAATAACATAAGTTTCAACTTGCATCTCATCAGCAGCTTCTCCAACAATTTTGAATATAGGATTTTTAAGAATTTGGGCAGTATAGTCCATAGAGCTCCGACTTAAAGTTAAGTCTGCGTAAAGTTTCGATTATAAAAGCACAAATTTAGCATTTATAACCTACCCTGAAAAGGACTATTTAACAAACGTAGGACACGGAATAAACTTATCCTTACGTTTCGTCTTCGACCGTATGGAAAGGCTCATGCTGTACTTCAAGGAAACCTCATGTGCGCCACCTGATATTGCACCTAACTCAGAAATGGTAAAATCATAGCTATATGCAATTTCAAATTGATCAAACTGTAGGCCGAGTATCAGTACTGCAGCATCCTGACTTACATTATCTTTAGTATTTTGCTGTATAGGGATACCTCGGTACCATAGACCTATCATAACAGGCTCATAGAGAAAATGTAACCCTACATCTAGCTGATCAAAACTACCCTGATTTTGATATACAAATGATGGTGCTATACTTGAAATCTTGTCACGTTTAAACACACCATTATAGAGAGGTATCTTCACCCCAGCATGAATAGAGGTCTTGATAGGAATTTCGCTCTCCTCCCCCAGCAAAGACCTGTTTGGTTTATTTAAATGCTGCGCAGAGACCCCGGCCCAAAAGGTCTTGTTATAAACTAGAAAACCTGTACCAAAGTCAAAGTAACCGGTACTGCCTAAGTTACCAAAGGTCGGATCAGTTGTCGGTACCTGACCGTCGTTGCTAAACTCTAATTGATCACCAAACACAAGCTTATTAAAATCGATATTACGCCTCCCATAGCCAAAGTAAAGGCCTGGGGTCATAATCCACTTATTTGAAAGCTGTACCTTGTATGAATATATAAATCCAATAGATGTTGACCTAAGGTTTGCCGAACCTGCCTTATCTACAGTAGCAAGCATACCAACCCCACTGCGTAAGTCATTCAGGTTATAATCGTATGAAAAAGAATAGGTAACAAAACCGTTGGACAGGTTGGGCCACTGGTTTCTGTAATTAGCTATAAACCTATGGTCCGAACCGGTGCCCGCAAAGGCTGGATTCAGGTACATAGGTGCAGCATAATATTGCGAAAAATGCGGGTCCTGACCTACAACCTTAATAGCCAAAAACATCAAAAGGATTACAAGTATTCTTTTCTTCATAATTACCTTATCAAATTCACATCGCCTACTTTGGTTGTTCGCGTACCGTCCTCAAAAGTGAGTTTCAACTTATATACATATACATCCTGCGGGCAGAGCTTTCCTTTGTAATACCCATCCCATCCAATATTCTTATCCTTACTTTGAAACAGTAATTCACCCCATCGGTTAAAAATCAACATCTCAAATTCCACAATTCCCTCAGTAAGAGGTAAAAAGACATCATTAGTCCCTGCTATCCCACCGGTTTCACCCCCAATAGGACCCGTCAAATTAGGTGAGAATGCATTAGGTAAGAGGATTCTACCTCCTATAATTGCCTTCACTATACTTTCCCTCCGAGTAGTATCGATACAGCCGAATTCATTGCTGGCTGTCAAAACAATATCATATGTACCTTCCTCCTCATAGTAATGTACCGGCTCATCTTCTTCTGATGTAGCTCCATCACCAAAGTCCCAATAGAAGCTTGATGCTCCATAGCTATTATTTTTTGTATAAAGAGGACTATCCGGAATGTATACGATATTTGGCCTCACTTCAAACTGTGCATTTGGAGACTCATATACCTCAATAATCAGAGGCTTGGTTTCTGTAATAGTATCCCCAAGTACATTTGTAGCAGACAAGCTCACGGTATAAATCCCCGGCTCATAGTATGTGTATGATGGATTTACAGCACGGGAAGAGCCCTGATTCTCACCAAACTGCCAGTAGTAACTACCAGGCTCGGCATATTGTGTCAGGTTTGTAAAATTGACTGTCAATGGAGCACACCCCGATGCAGGGTCGTACTCAAAATCCACAACAGGAGGAATTGGATCTATAGTTACTGTCACTACCTGCGACTCAGAGCAATCACCATATGAAGCTGTCAAAGTAATGGTATAAGTTCCATAAGTATCGTATTGATATTGACCGATGGTAGGATCCGTAGAAGTATCTCCATTACCAAAGTCCCACAAATAGGTCCAGGGCCCTACGTTAGTTGTATTATTTAAGAACACAGTGGAAGAGGGTAATGTCTGATTTAATGGGGTAGCAGAAAAAGCCACGAATATATCTTCTCGTTTGGGGACAACAAAGTTTTGTACAATTACCTGACTCTCGCAATTTGCAAAGTTAGTGGTTTGCAATCTCACTTCTACATTCAGATCAACTGCTGTTTTATTAAAAACATGTTCGAACCTATCCCCTAATGTATTGGAGGAAAGAATAACCGTTCCATTTTCCAGTATCTCCCAGTCGTAATTAGTCAACCCCTTCTGAGTAGCTTCAAATTCCATACGCATCAGGTCACAATTGACCTCAATTGTATCTATATCAAAATCTGCGACAGGAACCGGATTTACCCTTATGATCCTGGTAGAATCTCCGCTACAGCCACTAGGAAGGGTGGCATTCAATGTAACATAGAAATTTTTAACAGATTCTGTATCGTTAACAAATTCATAATTAAATGCAGGTGTGCCGCCAGTATTTTCCTGATACACCAAGCCATTGTTATCACTTATTTGCCACTGATAGCCTGAAGGATTAAGTGACTGAGTCTCACTATCCACCTCAAAATTGACATCCACAGGAGAACAGTTATCATCAAATGGAGAGTAATTAAGGGATGTAAAACCTGATCTGGGTCCTGGAAGTACTGTTATGACTACTGGGGCGCTCACTGTTTCACACCCATTTACACTGATACTTCTTAACCTAATGTTAAATACTTTGTTTGCGGTAGTAACATTAATAAAACTCTTTGTATAGACATTTGAGAACGACGGATTGACCGGATTCTGAATAGAATCTACCACATACCCAGAACCTGTATCAATTTCCCATATATATTCACTTATTACATCTGGCTGGGAGCCAACTGCGTTATTAGTAAAATTAACTACCAACTCGCTACACCCAGAAACCTGGTCTGGAGTGATATCTGCCAATGGCAATGGATCAACGGTTACACTCTGGACAAAGATATCTGAACAGCTGTTTTGGTCAGTAGTAATCCTAAGTGCTACCTGATACACCCCTGATGTAGCATATGCTCTGGTAAAACTGATCTGATTATCATATGTAGCATCTTTACTAAAAGTGACACCATCATAATCAAAGTCCCACTCCCAGCTCACTATACTTTCCCCATTTATTGGGCTTAATGTTGAAAGATCTTCAAATGAAGTTGCGTTTCCCTGACAAACTCTATCTGCGGAAAAATTGGCCTCAGGACTCTCATATACAATCACCTCAACTTCATCTTCACTGATACATGAAGTCCCTACATCTCTGATAAGTAATTTTACACGATAGGTACCTACATTACTAAATACTTCGTCAAATGGACCTAGTACCGTTGATGAGAAGGCTCCTCCACTCGGCTCTTCTCTCACCAACACATCATTTTCATCATAAAACTCCCACCTCCATTGGGTTGTTGGATTCGGTACACCGATAGAGTTGTCTGTAAAATGAACATCAAAGTTGACAGGTGATACAACTGATTGACAAAACATAGGAGCTATGGGATTCCCTGATAAGTCGGTAACACCAATATTGGCTACTAATGTAGGTGAAATAAATACCAGATCATCATATACCGCCTCGCAATTCCCAGCAGCATTTCCATCCTGTATTATCAGACGAATTAACTTCTGTCCTCCGGTAGTATATGCGTAAATAGGATTTACAGCATTACTTATAAATACCGGTGTACCAGTGCCCGTACTGTTATCATAAAACTCCCAGGTATAATTAAACCCTGCGCCTGCTATGGGTGGTGTAAGATCCTCGAAATATATGTCTTCCTCCACGCAAAAGGTACTTTGCACTGGTCCGGCTGCATTACCCAGATGTGTTTGATAATCAGGTTGTGGAGCATCCACAACAACAATTCTTGCATTGAGCGTTTGCGGAGCATTATCTCCATTTACCAAATCTCCACTTACGGGGTTAAATGCATTGCCATCAGTAATGTCATTATCATATGGGTTACACTGATTCCAGTTTTTCAGGGTTATCTGAAACTCTTTACCAATGTCTGCCGAGGTTGTCACCGGTACATTCACTGGCAAACTCAGATCTCCAGGTGCGTATATAGGATATTTAGGGTTTGTTAATGGTGCGGGATCAAGGTATGGATAGGCAGCAGGAGTTACGCTATTAACATTTATACCGGGAATTCTGTTAGCAGCAGTTCCTGTGCCGTATATCCATTGTATCCATCTGGGTTCCCCATTTTCTCTGGTTAGACGGGGAAAACAATTCCAATCGCTATTATCTATAAACTGAACATCAGCTGCATATCCCTGACAAACTCTAAAAACACCGGGATCTATGGAGAGCACATCATTTGTCCAGACAACTACCTGTGTTTCAATAGGTACAACACTTCCTCTGGGGTTACATCCATTCTCTGCATCTATGATAACATCATAACCACACACTACAGGTGAATTAGGGTAAACATGAGTCAATGAAACTCCTGTAGTATTAGTCTGTACATAGGTTTCTTCCGGTGTACCATCGCCCCAGTCTACATAATACACCGTACCCGGTGTAGCAGATAAATAAAGTGTTTGGATCCCAACATTGAAAGGAGCACACCCTCTACTGCTTGTTAAAAAAGCAAAGCCCGGCTCCATAATCTGCCCACCACATTGGGCAATAGACTTCTGAAATACCAGAATCAATAAAAAAGTAGTAAGAAGAATTAATTTCTTAAAGTTCATCAGCTTCAAACATTTCCCGGTTATTGTTCAAAACCAAGTACAGACATTAGTGTATACGAGCCTGTCGACCAAGGGAACCGGCCAAAACAGAGTAATGTCGACCAATTGCTGAATCGGCCTATAAGATGTAAATACCTAAGATGTAATTATAGTTCCCAAAGCATTAATTCCAGAAACCTTCTTTACTATTAAATGAAGGGCAAGGAATTAATTTACTCTTCTTCTTCACTCCTGGTCTAATTGGCTTAGACACAAATTCATAAATTAAAGACACCTCATGAGACCCTCCAGTAGAAGTACTAAGTTTTGAGATGGTGAAATCATAACTATACCCCACTTGAAAGTTACCAAACATCAGACTCATAATAAACACCAACGCATCCTGCTGTACTACCTGAATGGTTTCGTTTCCTGACCTAAATGATCCCTTGATAGGTATACCTCTATACCAAACGCCCACAGCAATCGGATCTATGTGGTACTGCAACCCTATATCAAATTGCTGAAATGAAGCGCCCTGAATCCGATACACAAAAGACGGAGTAATATACGATACCTTTGAAATTGTCCTAGGGCCATTATACAGTGGGACTTTCATTCCCCCATGTATATTAACTCTGACTGGCAACCGACTCTCCTCATTAAGTATAGATAAATTTGGTCTATTTAAGTGATACGCTGATACACCAAACCAAAGGCTCCTGTTATATAAAACAGCTCCGGAAGAAAAATCAAAATAGTTCTGATTTCCTAATTTGTTAACATCGGGATCTATGGATTGTCCGTCAAACTCCAGCCCATCTCTTAATTGCAACTTGGCCCTGTCAATACCATTATTGCCATAAGAAAAATATAACCCCGGTGAAAACACCCAATTTTTATTGATACGTACCTTATAGGAATATAAAAGACCTGCATATGTAGTTCTCCACCCGGCAGACCCCATTTTATCTGTTGTTGCAAGCAGACCAAAACCACTTTTTAATTCATCTACAAATATTTCATATGAAAATGAATAAGTGGAAAAGGCCTGTGGAAGGTTGGGCCATTGCACCCTATGATTGGCTACAAGTCTTTGCTGGGGTGTAATACCTGTAAACCCTGGATTAAGATATAATGGCGCAGCGTAATATTGCGAAAACTGTGGATCCTGACCATAACTTTGAGTTAGAGCTATAATGGCAAGAAACAGAACAAGTAGTATATTTTTAAACATAATTACCTCAATAATTCAAATTACCTAATCAACGTTAAATCTCCAATTCTCGTAGTTCTATCTCCATTAGATAGCCTCAGTGTTATCTTATAAACATACACTCCTGCTGGTAGTAGATTATCATTTTTATCATAACCATCCCAACCGACGGTCTGATCATTACTTTCAAAGATCAGGTTACCCCAACGGTCGAATATCAGCATCTGAAATTCTTCCACTCCTTGCGTTATCGGAAGGAAAATATCATTATCTACTTCATTGACAATTCTTCCATCTCCTGATGGTCCATCCGGATTAGGTGTAAATGCATTAGGAATACGCGTTGCCCCTCCTTCCTGCACAACAATCTCCTTGGTACCAGTAGTGGCACAAACTACTCCATTACCATGATCCATAGATGCCTCCAAGGTGACCGTAAACACTCCTTCATAAGTATACAAGTGTTCAGGTTCAAAACCATCAGCCGTTGTTCCATCTCCAAAATCCCATAAATACCGATTCGCACCATCGCTATAGTTAAATGTTCTCAAAGGCTGATCTGGCAAATATACTAGGTCAGGCCTTAGATCAAATGAAGCTACAGGCATCTGGTAAACCTCTATACCCGATTGAGTGGCTATTGCCGTCTGTCCCGTTATAGAGTTAGACGTCGTAAGAACAATGTCATAAAGACCTGGTGTAACCAAAACAAAAGTAGGATTAGCCTCCTGAGAAGTTAGGATAGTGTTACCTAACTGATTGATAACCTCCCAGGAATAAGCATCTCCTGTTGAGTTATTTTCTATTACCGCCACCTCTAATGGCATACAACCCGAAACAGGCTCGACTTCAAAGTCTGCTATGATAGGTGGTAATATGATATTAATAATCTCAGTATAACTTAAGTCACAATTCAGGCCTGCCGCTGTAGCATCTGGGTTAGTAATCGTTAAAGTTACTGTTTTAGGACCTGGTGAAGTATATGTCACTGTTGGCGGTGTTAGGCCTGTAAATGTGGCAGGAGATGCATCTGTACCAAATGACCAGTTATAACTGAAATCAGCATCATCCAGCGGGTTAGATGCATTGCTTAGGTCTAGTGTTGCACTACCCCCAACAAATTCCGTTACATTGTTTACGGTAAATAAAGGAGTTACCTCTCTGTAAACTGTCACCGGAATGACTTCTTCAATACTGCAGTTGCCATTCCCTCCCTGATAAACCACCTCATAAACTAAAGGATTTTGTGAAGAAGTGTTAAACAGATCATAGTTAACACCAGCTGAAGTAGCTCTCACATCAATCTCTTCATTGACGCCTTGTCTTCTATAGAACCATTTATGTGTGCTTGCTCCTAAGGTAAAATTACTAAAGGAAACATTCCCTCCACTACAAATTGTAGTAGGTCCATTGGCTATGACATTAGGTCGTATAGTTGAGAAAACAGTTATTGATTCACTATGTATATCAATACAGCTGCCTTGGGCTGGTGGAAGTTGCGCCGTTAGCCTAACGTCCACATTAAAATTAGTTCCTGTAGATTGATTTTCAAATACATGTTCCACTGTTTGTCCTGTAACAGTACCTGTTGCAGTATAGGTACTGTCGGGACTTCCGTCGAACCATGACCAAGTATAGGTTACATCAAGAACCTGATCGTAGGAGAAAGTAACTTTTAACGGAGAGCACCCCGTATCATCCCCTACCACCTGGAATGTTGCATCTACTTCTGAAACCGTTACGGTCACCGACTGAGTACCTGTTTGATTGGCAGGAAGCGCTGAACAACCATTTGCATCTGTAACTGATACAATGGAATAAGTTGTAGTTACCGTCGGGTTAACCTGAAGTACATGAAAATTAGGAATACCTGTCAGCAAAGTATTAGAAGTCCCATCGCTATACTCAACTTCAAAAGGTGGTATACCTGTAAACTGCATAGTAAGGAAAGTCGGATTAGTGTCATTGCACTTTACAATATCCGATGACAGGAATTGCCCTGTAATTCTCGGCCCCACACTTGCAATCACGGTTTGGGGAGTTCCTTCACAACCTGTAGAACCTACAGGTCTTATGGTGTATGTAACTGTACCAGGTGCTATACCATTGTTGTAAATTACTTGATCAATGAAATCTCCATTGGTACCTGAACCTGCAGAATACCCTGAAAGGTCTGCATTAGACGATGTTGCTGTCCAGAAGAAGGTCGTTCCCGCTACATCTCCATCAAGTTCAATAGATAAAGGATTTCCCGGATCTCCTTCGCATACGAATATAAAATTGGAAGCCAGGTTGATATTTGGTGTTGGCGCAATATTGACAGTAACAGTGGAAGATGGTCCTTCACAACCATTAGACTCCGGAGTTACCGTATAAATGAGTGTTTGCGTAGTATTACTGTTATTGAAAAGTACCTGGAATAATAAGTTTCCAAAACCATCACTCTCTCCAGTCACCTGAGGGTTATCAGCTACAGTCCATTTAAACAACGTATTGGATACGCCCTGTGGCTCTGAGAATGATACATTTAATATATCCCCACTACAAAGGTCTACCGTAGCCTGACTTGCCACTACATTAGGCTCCGGATTTACCGTAATAGTTACATCAACTGAAGCTCCCTCGCATGCACCACCGTTACCCAAACTAGCGGATGTTACAGGGGTAAAGGTATATATTACTTGCTGTGGTGAATTACTCGGATTACTTAGGACATCAGTCAAGAAGTCTCCCGAATTAAATGTGTCACCTATAACTGAGGTGCCGGTAACACCTCCATTTGCCACCACGTTATCTAGCCTGAAAAACACACTCCCTGAAGAAGGTGTTGTTGGTGTAGTCAGCTCAATAGAAGTAGCATCTCCTTCACATACAGTTTGAACCGTTGATGAAACATTCATAACTGGACGAGGTTCAACCGTAACTACTACCGTTTCCGAAGCTCCTTTACACCCGGCCCCTTCGTTGGCAGCGGAAGCTACTGGTGTAATTGTATAAGTAACCGTCTGCGGAGTGTTGTCATTGTTTACAAGCGTATGAGCAATGACAAAATTCTCAGGGAGATTATTTAATGCAGGAATAAATCCTGTCACTGCGCCTGACGCTACTGCAGAGTAGTTGAAAGTTACATCTCCTGATGAAGGATTTGTCGGAGAAGTAAGTGTGATAGCTGTTGTTTCTCCACTACAAAGATTTTCATCAGCAGGATCATCTGCTATAATATTGGGTTCCACAGTGAGCACAATGGTTGCTGGTGGAGTTTCTGCTCCTCTACAAGTTGCAGCTGATATCGGCACAACATCATACTCAACAGTCAATGGACCATTTGTATTGTTAGTGAAAATATCGCCAGCAATTTCATTTACGTCTGCTGTCACACCTACAGAGGCATTTGCTGCATTTGCTGTTAAACCTGCCGCAACTCTGACATCCATGATATCATATGTTGCTGCACCAACACTAACTGCCGTTGTCGCCAATACTATTCCAGATGCTTCATCGCTACATACCATAGCATCAAGGTCAACCATTTCAGGTGCCGGATTAACGGTAAAGGTTATATCTTCAGGATCTCCCTCACAATTATCACCAGAAACAGGAATAACACGGTAAACCACCGTTAATGGCGAGCTGGTAACATTTGTGAACATATCCCCAGCCAGTGCATTTGCAGACAGACCATTACCCGTGGTAACCACTACTGGTGTAAGGTTAGGGTTGGCAGTTACACTAATAATATGGTAACTGGTTGCTGATACTGAGCTTACTACTGTGTTCAATGTATAGCCAAAAGCAACATCACTACAAACTGGCGCAGGAGATAAAGAAAGATCCAATACAGGTTCAGGAAGCACTTCGTAATCAATTGTCTCAATTGCGCCTTCACAAGCCAAAGAACCAACACTTATAGGTCTGATCTGGTATGTTACAGTTACTGCAGTTGAAGAGGTATTTGTATATGTATCGTTTCTAATCAAATTCAGATTTCCGCTGGAACCTACAACAGCATTTCCCACACCTGCAGAGAAGCCTGCAACCACCGGAATATTTACTCCCTCCAAACGATAGGTATTAGCTGCAACAGAAAGCCCATTAGTACTCAATGTAATATTAGTAATATCATCACTACACCCCGAGTTATCCAGCCCTGCATTAAGCACTGGTTCTGGGTCAACAGTTACAGCTATATCAAATGGGTCACCTATGCAATCTCCATCAGCAGCCCCGCTTCGAGGTGTAATTCTATAGACTACAGTTAGGGGTGTACTGGTTACGTTGGTAAATACATCATTTTCAATTGCATTGGCTGCAAGCCCTGAACCTACCGTAGGGGTTCCACTCAAAGCTGCATTCTGAGTAATTATTGATACATCGTACGATGCCGCTCCTACCGAAACTCCGTTAGTGTTAAAAACAACACCTGTAATTTCTGAGCTACACACATTTGCCGTTGCCAATGTAGGGTCCATTACCGGTTCAGGATGAACAGTAACAGTGATATCAAAAGGATCACCGATACAATCACCATCAACCGCCGCACTTTTAGGAGTAATTCTGTAAACTACTAAGCCGTCCGACCCACTAACATTTTCATAGGTATCATTAGCAAGGGCATTAGCTGCCAAGTCACTTCCAGTTGTAGGCCCTCCTGTCAAGTTGCCACTTTGACTAACAAGAGCAACATCATACCTATCTGCCGAAATTGATGTACCATTTGTAATCAATGTCATGTTCAAAGGTTCGTCACTGCAGACATCTAAAGTGGCTAATGCCGGATCTACAACAGGTTCAGGACTAATTGTCACTGCTATTGTAAATGGATTACCGATACAATCACCATTTGCCACCGCACTTTTGGGAGTTACGCTATATACTACATCACCGGATGTATTACTTAAATTCTCAAAACTATCATTAAATAGTGCAGCTGCGTTCAAATCCAGCCCAACAGTTGGAGTACCTGTTACATTAACATCCTGGCTAACAAGAACAACGTCATACCTATTTGCCGCTATGCTTGTTGCACTTGTACCCAGATTAAAGCTAAGTAACTCATCACTACATACTGTAATGTTGGCCAGAGCTGGGTCCATAACCGGTTCAGGGTTTACAGTGATTGTTATCGTAAAAGGATCTCCAATACAGTCTCCGTCCGCAACAGAACTTTTTGGAGTTATTTGATAAACAATTGTTCCTGAACTATTTGTAAGATTTTCAAAACTGTCACCTACCAAGGCATTGGCTGCCAGATCAACCCCTACAGTAGCAGTACCGGTAATGTACGCATCCTGACTGATTAAACTTATATCATAGCGATCAGCCGCAATGCTTGTTCCGTTGGTAGCTAAAATAATATTGAGAGTTTCATCACTACAAACTGTGGTAGTTGCCAAAGCGGGATCAATAACAGGCTCAGGATGTACAGTTACCGTAACCACAAAAGGGTCACCTATACAATCTCCGTCGGCTGCTGCACTTATTGGAGTTACCTCATACACAACATCTCCAGTGGTTGAACTTACATTTTCAAAGTTGTCATTGATCAATGCTGAAGATGCCAAGTCCGTTCCTGTTGTTGCGATTCCTGATATATTAGCACCCTGACTAACAAGTACAACGTTATAACGATCGGCTCCAATTGAAGCGCCATTGGTAGTCAATATCATGTTCAAAGGTTCATCACTGCAAACATCTAAAGTGGCTAATGCAGGGTCTACAACAGGCTCTGGGTTCACGGTAACCGTTATATTAAAAGGATCACCCGTACAATCACCATTTACAGCAGAACCCTTTGGTATAATTTCATATACTACGGCTCCAGGTACTGCACTAATGTTTTCGAAACTGTCATTGATTAAGGCATTAGCCGCCAAGTCGACACCTGTAGTCGGTGTACCAGAAACATTAGGGTCCTGACTGATCAAAGCAATGTCGTAACGGTCAGCTCCTAAACCAGTGGCAGTAGTAAATAATGTTAAGCTTAGTATTTCATCACTACAAACCGTCAATGTTGATAGTGAAGGATCTATTACTGGCTCTGGTTGAACAGTCACAGTAATATTGAATGGGTCTCCTGTACAATCTCCATCAGCCGCTGCACTTTTAGGTGTAACCTCATAAACCACATCAAGAGGTGTATTCGTAAGGTTCTCAAAGCTATCAGCAACCAATGCACTAGCTGCCAAATCAACACCAACCGTTGCCGTTCCGGTGAGGTCAGCATCCTGACTTACTAATGTTATATTAAAGCGATCAGCCCCTACTGATGTACCATTAGTAGTTAAGGTAAGGTTCAATGATTCATCACTACATAAAGTCAGCGATGCCAGTGCAGGATCCATTACCGGCTCAGGGTCAACTGTTACAGTAATGATAAAATCATCGCCTGTACAATCACCATTTGCTATAGAACTTTTTGGGGTAACACTGTAAACCACATTACCTGAAGTACTACTCACATTTTCAAAACTGTCATTTATTAATGCATTAGCAAGCAGATCAGAACCAGTAGTTGGCGTACCCGTGAGGTTAGCATCCTGGCTTATCAGCACAACATCATAACGGTCAGCTCCTATGCTTATACCATTAGTGTTCAACGTTAAATTCAATGATTCATCACTACAAACTGTAGTTGTGGACAAAGCAGGATTCATAACCGGTTCGGGGTTAACCGTAACTGTTATATTGAAAGAGTTTCCAACACAATCACCATCAGCAACTGCACTTTTAGGTGTTACACGATAGATAATGTTGCCGGGAAGGTTGCTAACATTTTGATAACTATCATTGATTATTGCATTATCAGAAAGATCAACCCCTGATGTAGGAGTCCCAGTGAGGTTGGCATCTTGACTAATAACAGCTATATCATAACGATCGGCTCCAATACTTGTTCCATTAGTGACCAGTGTTAAGTTAAGGACTTCATCGCTACAGACAGTTAAAGAAGCTAAGGCAGGATCAACAACCGGCTCAGGATTAATAGTTATTGTAATGTCAAATGGATCGCCCGTACAATTGCCATCTGCCGCCGAACTTTTAGGTGTTACCCTGTAAACCACATCCCCACTAATATTGCTGATATTCTCATAACTATCACCAGCCAGGGTATTGGCAGGAAGGTCTGAACCTGTAGTAGCAGTACCTGTTAGGTTTGCATCCTGGCTTACCAAAGATACATCATAACGATCCGCTCCTATTGAAGCTGCCGCTGTTGTCAGCACAACTCCCAGTGGTTCATCACTACAAATTATGGTATTTGCTAAGGCTGGATCCAGCGATGGTTCAGGCTGGATGGTCACCGTTATATCAAATGAATTTCCTATGCAATCACCGTCTACTGCTGAACTCTTAGGTGTTATTCTATAAATAACGGTACCTGCTGCATTGGTTAGATTTTCAAAACTATCATTTACCAAAGCATTAGCAAGCCGATCAGAACCCGTTGACGGCGTTCCGGTAATAAAGGCATCCTGGCTTACAAGGCCAATATCAAAACGATCAGCAGCAACTGAGGTTCCGTTTGAGGCCAATGTCAGGTTCAAAATCTCATCACTACAAACTGTCAAAGAGGCCAATGAAGGATCCATTACTGGTTCAGGGTCAACTGTTACAGTAATTACAAATGGATCGCCGATACAATCTCCATCTGCCACCGAACTTTTTGGAGTAATTCGGTAGGCAACTTCACCACTGGTATTGCTGACATTTTCGAATAGGTCATTCGAAATAGCATTAGCAGCAAGGTCTACCCCTGTAGTGGGTACACCAGTAAGGTTAGCATCCTGACTGATTAAATCAATATCAAAGCGATCTGCTCCTATCGAGGTTCCATTGGTAGTCAGATTAATTCCTAGTAAATCTTCACTGCAAATTGTTAATGTCGCTAGTGAGGGATCCATAACAGGCTCAGGGTTAACGATAACAGTAACATCGAAAGGATCTCCCGCACAATTTCCATCAGCGACAGTACTTTTCGGTGTTATTCGATAGACTACATTACCGCTACTTCCGCTTATATTTTCAAAAGTATCATTTATGAGGGCACTAGCATTTTGATTGACTCCTGATGTAGGTGTACCTGAAACATTGGCATCCTGACTGATCAAGACAATATCATAACGATCAGCTCCAATAGAGGTACCATTGGTGGCTAGTGTAACTCCCAATACATCTCCACTACAGATGGTTTGTATTGCTAAAGCAGGGTCTATTACCGGTTCAGGGTCGACCGTTACTGCTATAGTAAAGGCATCACCAAAACAATCTCCATCTGCTGCCGCACTTTTTGGTATTACCTGGTAAATAACATTCCCACTGCTACCGCTAACATTTTCATAACGATCATTAACCAAAGCATTATCAGCCAGATCTACCCCTACCGTTGGGGTGCCTGTCAGATTAGGGTCCTGGCTGATCAAAGAGATATCATAACGATCAGCTGATACTGAACTCCCATTAGTAGTCAATGTGATATTCAGTAAGTCGTCACTACATACTGTAAAATTAGACAAAGCCGGATCAATAACAGGTTCAGGATGGATCGTTACAGTAATATCAAAGGTTTCTCCTATACAATTGCCATCTGCGACTGCACTCTTCGGTGTAACTCTATAGACAACATCTCCACCGGTAGCACTTACATTTATGAAGTTATCATTTACCAATGCCGTTGGGGTGAGGTCAACACCCGTCGTTGGAGTTCCTGTAACATTAGGCGATTGACTGACTAATATAATATCATAGCGGTCTGCCGCCACGGAACTTCCATTAGTTGCCAAAGTCAAGTTCAGTATCTCATCACTACATACTTCCCAGTTAGCCAACGCCGGGTCAATAACCGGTTCAGGGTCAACTGTAACAGTAATATCAAAAGCATCGCCAGAACAATCTCCACTAGCTACAGCACTCTTAGGTACTATCCTATAAATTACATCTCCACTGGTGTTGCTGGTATTTTCAAAGCTATCATTAACAAGTGAGTTCGCCGCCAAGTCAGTTCCTGACGTAGGTGTACCTATCAGGTTAGCATCCTGGCTTATCAATGTTATATCAAACCTGTCTGCTGCAACTGATGAACCGTTGGTTGCCAGGGTCAAATTCAATGACTCACCACTACATATAACGCTAGAGGCTAAAGCAGGGTCCATAACAGACTCAGGGTCAACCGTTACAGTAATATCAAAAGCATCGCCAGAACAGTCACCATTAACCACCGCACTTTTAGGAACCACACGATAAACAATATTGCCACTGGTATTACTTACATTTTCATAACTATCTCCTGACAATGCATTTGCCGTCAAATCTGTACCAACCGTAGGTGTACCAGTCAGGTTTGCACTTTGGCTTATCAATGTAATGTCGTACCGATCGGCGGTTATAGATGTACCGTTTGTTGCTAACGTAATATTCAAAGTTTCATCACTACACAACCTCAAGGTTGACAGGGTCGGGTCCATTACTGGTTCAGGAGCTACAGTAACAGTGATGTCAAAAGCATCTCCTGAACAGTCACCATTAGCAACAGGGCTTTTAGGTACTACTCTATATATTATAGTTCCATTTGTATTACTTGTATTTTCAAAATTATCATTCAACAGTGCTGTTGCAGATAAATTTGTTCCTGTAGTGGGTAAACCTATTAAGTTGACATCCTGGCTTACTAAGGAAATGTCATACCGGTCAGCCACAATTGAAGTACCATTTGTAGCCAGAGTAAGGTTCAAAATTTCATCACTGCATACAGTAAGCGTAGATAATGCAGGGTCAATTACAGGTTCAGGACGTATTCTGAATACTACATCAAAACCAGATCCGGTACAATTACTTCCTGACATTATTTCAAATGGAGTAATGGAATAAGTAATATCCACATTTGCTGCTCCTGTATTGGTATATGTATCATTTATGGGGTTCCCAGAAGCCACTGTACGGTTTGGACCGGTAGGAACATTACCTGGATCACTGCTTGCTACGGTATAGGTAAATGTACTAGTCAGGGAATTCCCCAGAGCATTAATGTTATCAACCTGAATATCATAATTGAGAGGCACATCACTACAGTACAGTTCAAGATCATTCTGTCCAACAGGCTCAGGGTTAACAGTAATCACAACCACTTGTGTATTACCATCACAATTATCCGGGCTGGTTGGAGTGACCTCATATGTAACAGAGCCTACTGCTCCAGAAGTATTTGTTAATACTTGAGCGATATTACCTGTTCCTGTTTGTCCTACCGAAGCTCCTCCTATGGGGCCAGTTTTAGAAATCACTTCCCATGCAAATGTACTTCCAGGGATATCTGATGTGAAGGTTAAAACACTATTCACACTTCCTCCACTGCATATTTCCTCTGCATTTGAGGAAGTCATTACAGGTCTCGGATTTACAGTGACACCAAATGGATCTGCTGCAGGACTCGTACACCCGGCAGAGCTGGTCTCGGTGACTGTTATATTACCTGAAGCCGTTCCTATATTAACCACAATCTCATCTGTTCCCTGTCCGCTTACAATAGAACCTAAAGTACCAGGCACATTCCATGTATAAGTTGAACCACCTGTTGGCAATGTAATGGAATAGGTAACATTCTGCTGTCCCGTGCACACTTCTGAATCACCCGCTATTATTGGTTTAGCAGGAGCATCATCAACGATTACCATAATAGTATTTGTGTTACCGACACAGCCATCTGCGGTAGTTTCCGTAACTGTAACGGGAAGCCCCGGTGCCAATACTTCGTTAGGGAACCTGAGAAGCACGAAAAAGTCATTGCTACCCCCAACCTGCACAAATTCACCGGCTCCTGTTGGAACACTCCAACTATAGGTTGAACCTGCATTTAAAGCATCATCTACCTGAAATATTTGAATGTTCGAACTTTTACAAATTGTATAAGAAGCAGGTGTTGTATTATCTGGAGTAATTATTGAATTATCAACAGGCCTAGGGTTAATAGTAAATTCAACTGTTGCAATGTCTTGACACAATGTATTATTATCAGTTACTACTGCATAGAAAATATCTCCATTCTGTACATTATCTACATCTTCATCTGCTGGTGAAATAATTTCGAATCCAGTCAGGTCAGATGGAATAGCCACTGCTACTCCCGGATCGGCAAACCACTCAACAGTTCTGTCAGACGCACCATTTGTCACATTGTCATTTAATGTGGTAAGATCTATATCATCTTTGTCACCACTACCTACAGTTTCCTCACAGAAAACCGTCTCAAGGTTTGCTGCACCCTGATCAACTGCATCTGGCAAACTATGCACCGTAAATGTAATGGTACCATCCTGAGTACAGGATGTATTTGCAGAGGTGTTATCATCAGTAACTCTGGTGTAAATTATTGTACCTTGACTTACGTCAACATCAGTAGGGTCTATAATCAAATTAACCGGAGGCGGGTCAGTAAAAAACTGCACGGTCCTACCTGTGGAACCTACAATCCCGGTAATTTGATCGTTATATACTGTTAAATCTACCCCGGTAACTATATTGCTACTCTGCGGTAATTCTTCACATAGTTCCGGTAGTGGGTCATTTGCAACTGGTAAAGGATTACGAATAACGTCTACAATTTGTGATGTGGGGTTACAAATTCCCAAGTCACTGGAAACATTCCATGTAAGTGTTGTTGTACCTACCGACAACCCTGAAACTACAGCATTCTCATCACTAATATCTGAGAAACTTAGGGCATCTGCAGATTGATCTCTGACAACAATGTTGTCAAACCTCAAAAACTCATCATTTGCACTGTTTTGTACCCGAACTATAATTTTCAACATACTACCTCCACCTGAAACAAAACTTCCTGACAAATTAACAAAGGTCCCATCAGGCGCTGAAAAGTTATTGTTAACGCTGGCTATTAGCTGAACTGGATTCGCATCTATTTGGTAATAAACTTCAATATGATCTGTGCCTTCATGAACCCCTGATTCGGCTACATCTATAGAAATATCAATATTGGTTACGGCAGAAATATCAATGTCGTTTGAAACCCAATCTACATCAATTCCATCAAGGTCTCTAGCCTCAAAATAATTATTACGAACCTCAAAATGTGTATCGGCATCAAGAGAAAGTAAATTCGTGTTTCTTGACCAGCCAAACAGATCATTATCCTCTGTTGTTCCGTTGGCAGCAGACTCAAAATCTTCATAAAACAACAAACCGGAATAAGTCCATATGCCACTACCTCCATTATCAGCAGCCACTGCCCCCAGAGTAATCTGATCTGTACAGGTTTCCAATAAAGTTAGATCATCATCTGCATCCGCATCGGCTGATGAAGGAGCCAGATCCTGAGTATGAATGACGGCTACGGAATTTACACTTTGGCAATTGGTAGGAGTTGTATTACTCTCAACAACTGCATAAAATGTCGCCGTTGCAGTAGATGATGGAGTAAACAGCTCACCTTGCCCTCCTGAAACCACCCCAAAAGCCGGATCAGCATCAACTGTTAACGAAGCGTCTTGATACCAGTGAATGACATTTCCTGCTGGTGGGGCATCAACTGAAAGTGTAGCTCCTGTTAAATCGGTAGAACAAGCAATGGCACCAAGCGGATTAGTAGGGGCAGCAGGACGTGGGTTGATGATAACATCATGAGGCCCTGAAGGCAAACCAGTAGCTGTACAAGAAGATGTAACATTGACTATTGAAGTAATCTCGTAAGAATAAGTACCAGGCGTACCTCCCAAATCAACAGTATAATCAGGCTGAATTCTAAATACACCTGAAGCATCAACCGGTTGGTTGGTTAAAACAATTGACGTTCCCCCGTTAATAGTATAAGTGATATCATATTGTTGTGTATTATCATCAGGAGACAAGTCTATAATAATATCAGGTGCATCGGTACCTGCTCCATCATCACAAACTGCGGTTTCTACTGTTACTGATTCAATTGCCGGTGGGGCAATAGCACTAACGGCTATCACTGCAGAACCTGTTATATTAGCTGAAGGTGTGTTAACTGTACAATTAATTGACGTGCCAAGGTCCGTAACTGATGTAACTTCATAGGTATCATCTACTCCATCCACAACTGATGTAGAACCGGGAATAGTATAAGGTGAAGTAATTCCATTAGCAGTAGTAGGCACGCCATCCCTGGTATAAGTTATGTTGTATGGCCCGGTTCCAGTAAGGGTTACAACCGCTGGAGGAGCGGGATTACCGGCACAAACAGACCCCCCTCCTGTCACTGTAGCTGTTGGAAGTGGGTTTATAACCACAGAAATAGGGTCTGACAGTTGACTTTCACAATTGGATGGATCTATTCCAATGGTTTGCACATAATAATCTCCAGATTCATTAACAGCATCCAAAACCAATTGATTGCTACTTCCCTGCTGAACGGGATTAACAAGATCAGGATCTCTAAACCATGCATACTCATCAGCATCACCATCCACATTATCAGATTGTAGAATAACTTGGCTACCGTCAGCACAAATATCGGTACCCGCTCCTACCTCTGTAATTGTTGGTTTTGCTGGAACAGGGTTTACAATGATTGTCGCATCTGCACTGGCTTCGGTAGAACAAACGCCATTTTCGACTATCGCTCTGTAGTCATATGTTCCCTCTGCACCTAAAGTTTCTTGGAAAGTTGTACTTCCAGGGTTTCCAATATCTACAAAACCACCACCGTTTACTTGCCTTTCCCATCTAATAATATCACCCCTATGCCCCGTCAATGTCAATATTCCAGTTGATTCTCCTTCGCAGATTATATCGTCAGAGTTAACCATACCTCCTAATGTGTTATTATAGATTGTTACTGTGAAATTTCGGTAACTGGAATAGCAATCCGGCGCAGCAGAATATTTTCTTCTAACTCTTACCGTTCGAGTTGTAGACGGGGTAAAAGAACCTCCTATATTAAAATCAGCAGTTATGGTTTGTCCAGTTGTAGCATCAAGGTTTACTCCCCCTCCTCCGGTAGTAGACCATTCATATTCAGCAGCCCCACCAAAAGTTGTTGATCCAGCTGGTGAAGGTAAAGAAAAGGTAACATCATTTGTACCATTACATACCACCGAGCTACCGGTAATTGCATCGGGTTGGTTTAAATCTTCTCGAACTGTGATAACTGATTCAACGGGATCGCTCTCACATGAATTTGTAGCTCCAATGACATACGTTGCCCACATGGAATACTCCCCGGGAACATTTGTATTCAGTCCGCCCGGAAAACTTGAAGCCGGGAAAAATGTTGAATTGGTACCATTTGGGTTGGTTACCGGGTTCCCTCCTGTATTAGGGTCATCATCAAACCAATTAACCGCCGTAACAGTGCCAACGGCTCCATTAATACCAAAATTAACACCTCCAAGTCCATCACCTTGACAAATTTCACCATCAACTGGGTTTGGGAGCGGAGGTATATCAATGATCTCAATAAAATCGAATGTAGAAACGGAATTGTTATTTACCTGATCACCAAACAAATCATATTCATTGCATATATTCCAATATTCAATTATGACATGAAACTGTTGGCCAACATTCCTATTCAATTGCCCTGCCACGGTTGTGATTGATGTAATTTGTTCTAACACTCCAGCTGGAAGTTGAACAACTGGTGTAGGAAATGCAACCACTCCATATGAATCTGATGTACCTAGTGCATTAGTTCCAACAGGAATATACCCCTCAACATTGACATTTCCCAAGTTTCCGCCATTCACACCTACTAAAGTTCCATTATCATCAGTAACCTGAACTCCTCCAACATAAATATTGGGAATACGATCCGCATCGGGACGTGAAGGGTCTCCATACCTGACACGAACATGTCTCTGAACAACATTGGGTTGATCAGGATCAGCAATACAATTCAATGTCGAAACATCAGAAAAAGACATATTTACTTCATCATTTAGACAAACCAAATCAGAGTTTGCAACAGTAGGTTCAAGGTCTAAATTTCCACCACCTTCAGAATCTTCGTTATGAGAAGAATAAGTCACAAGCTGCCCCGGATTTGTTACAGGACATACAGATAATCCTATTTGAACTCTCCATACAGATTCATACGAACATACAGGATCATTATCCGGATAAGTAAATGTATTTGTAGAGGCATCTCCAGTAATAAAGAAGTCGGTAGCCGCGCTACCACTTGAGTTCGATTCAAATGGTACTATAAAAGTGTCAGCACCTGCCGCCCCAGCTCCCCAGAAAGCTCTTATACGTAAATTTGAAACATTCCAATTACTAGAGTTTCTTGCTCCTGGAGATACACTAAAAACCATTTTCGTTATAGGGTCTACCGGTGCACACGCAGGCGTTGGTGTAAATACACCGTCCCAAACAAAATCATCACATGAAATAACTTTATTATTCTGCGAAACAATAGTTACCCCATTATACTCAACAGTAATAGTACTTGTTCCCGCTGGAATTACGGAAGCTAACAATAAAGTAGCAACATTTCCAGACACTACAACATTACTCACTGCGATCGCACCCCCATCTACAATATAATCTGCTGGATCATTTGAAAAACCTACGCCACTAAATGTCACTGCTATTTGTGTTTGAGCTGGAGTTTCATGAAGAGCCGAAACTGGAGTTTGCCCAACCCCCTCAAATACCACAAAAAAAAGAAAAATAAATAGGAATAAATTACTGGTAAGTTTATAGGCAACTTTCATTAAATGTGGTTGGTTAGATTCTCCGTAATTACAGCTTAAAATAAGCACATATCCACTAATATTTATATATCGAGGGGGGATATTATGAATACAGCTTATTTAAATAATGAATACAATATTAGTTTTTCTTGTAACCACCTCAAATTAGATTTTTCTAATTTTTGCGAAAAACAAAATCCAGGCATATACTCTCCTTATTTTATTACAATATAAAATTTTATATTTCTGCTACCGGTTTCAGGTTATTCGTGTACCTTTGCACCCCATAAGTTCTAAAGCAAATTATTCTACTAAATCAACTTATGGCTACGGCAAAGTATATTTTTGTTACCGGCGGGGTAACCTCTTCTCTTGGTAAAGGAATCATCTCAGCTTCTTTGGGCAAACTGCTTCAGGCTAGAGGGTTCAAAGTTACCATACAAAAATTTGATCCTTATATAAACATTGATCCGGGTACACTTAACCCATATGAGCATGGCGAATGTTATGTAACTGACGATGGGGCTGAAACGGATCTGGATCTAGGTCACTATGAAAGGTTTCTTAACACTCCAACTTCACAGGCTAATAATGTTACGACAGGGCGGATATATAATAATGTAATCACTAAGGAACGAAAGGGTGAATACCTGGGAAAAACTGTCCAGGTTGTGCCTCACATAACTGACGAAATAAAAAGGAATATTTTCCAGCTTGGTGAAAGTGGGGAATACGATTTTGTAATTACAGAAATTGGTGGTTGTGTTGGTGATATTGAATCCCTTCCTTTTATTGAAGCAGTCAGACAGGTAAAGTGGGATGTAGGTGTAAATAATTTTCTTGTTATTCACCTTACACTTATCCCTTACTTAAGTGCTGCAAAAGAATTAAAAACAAAACCTACACAGCACTCTGTTAAACAACTTTTGGAAGCAGGTATCCAGCCAGATATTCTGGTCTGCAGGTCAGAAAGACACCTTCCCCCGGAAATAAGAAAGAAACTGGCCTTGTTTTGCAACGTGCACATCAACTCCGTTATTGAAGCCCTGGATGCTGATACTATTTATGATGTTCCTATCCTTATGCGTAAGGAAAAACTGGCTGAACGCGTACTGGCCAAACTAAAAATACCAAACAAAAATGAGCCGAACCTTGATCAGTGGAAAGTCTTTTTGGGTAAGTTAAAAAACCCAACTGATGAAGTAAGTATAGGACTGGTAGGTAAATATGTCGAGTTGCCAGATGCATATAAATCAATTGTGGAAGCTTTTACTCATGCCGGTGCAGTTAATGAGTGTAAAGTAAATATAGAGTGGATTTCTTCTGAGACCATTACCAACGAGAATAGTGCATCTGTCTTGGGCAAGTATGATGGTGTACTTGTTGCGCCTGGCTTTGGCGAGCGAGGTGTTGAAGGAAAAATCGAAGCCGTCAAGTTTCTAAGGGAGAGCAAAATTCCTTTTTTTGGTATTTGTCTGGGTATGCAGTGCGCGGTTATTGAATTCGCAAGAAACGTATTGAAGCTCAAAGACGCATCATCTACCGAACTTAACGAAAAAGCCAAACATCCCGTTATAGACCTAATGGAGGAGCAAAAGAAAGTTACTAACAAAGGTGGAACGATGAGACTAGGTGCTTACCCTTGTGATTTAAAAAAAGGAAGTAAAACCAACTCTATCTACGGAAAAACAAAAATAAGCGAACGCCATAGACACAGGTATGAGTTTAACAACAAGTATCTTGAACAAATGGAAAAAGCGGGACTAATGGCCACAGGTATCAACCCTGACACAGGACTGGTTGAAGTAGTTGAACTCAAGGACCACCCATGGTTCATTGGTACGCAATACCACCCTGAGCTTAAAAGTACAGTTTTAAATCCTCATCCTCTATTTGTTAAATTTGTAGAGGCTGCTCAGAATCACAAAAAAGAGAATAACTCAAAGCGTTAATTATTAGTAATCAAGACAATGGATAGAAACCAA
Organism: Fulvivirga marina; assembly: GCF_016775155.1. Taxonomy (GTDB): domain Bacteria; phylum Bacteroidota; class Bacteroidia; order Cytophagales; family Cyclobacteriaceae; genus Fulvivirga; species Fulvivirga marina. The sequence goes on from NZ_JAEUGD010000066.1 coordinate 1,069,728, forward strand.
GCAACAGGTTTAATTTTAATAGCGGTTATGATATTGCTATATTTTTATTTCTTCTCACCAGAACCTATGCCGGTAGAAGAAAAAACTCCGACAACAGAGTTTGTCGAAGAAGGTAAAAATATAGAATCATCCGACAGTTTAGTAGTAGAAACAGAAACAGCTACAGTAAATGATTCCATCCAGAATTTGCTTAACCAGCAGAAGTATGGTGTTTTTGCCAATGGTGCAACAGGAACTGCAGCGGAAAATGTTCTTGAAAACGATCTGCTCAAAGTCACCCTAACCAATCAGGGTGGTAAGATCAATAATGTTGAGCTTAAAAAATTCACAACCTATACCAATGAGCCGGTTGTATTAATCAATGAAGAAAGGAATAAATTTGCCCTCCTTCTCAATTCATTAGGTAAACAAATAGATCTTAATAAGCTTTATTATTCTGCTACCTCTCAATCTGTTGGAGATACTTCAGTACTCACTTACACGCTGAATATTGGACCGGGACAAAATGTAAAACACATTTATAAATTATCTCAGGGAAGCTACCAGCTGAACTATAAGCTTGAGCTTAATGGACTTGAGCAGTATATATCTCAGGAGAGCGTAAGCTACCAATGGTATGACCATATCAAAACCCAGGAAAAGGATGTGGAAATGAGTCGCAGAAACTCCACCATTAATTACTACACTCTTGGAGAGGATTTTGATGGATTAACAGAAGGTAGTAATAGTACAGAAGAAGAAGTAGTTGAGGAGAGTCTGAAATGGATAGCAATTAAACAACGTTTTTTTGTAGCAGGTATAATTGCTAAACAAAGTTTCGAAAAAGGCAAATTTATAACTTCTATTGATGCGGAAGATCCTTCTACTGTAAAATATGCAAAAGTTAACCTAAGCCTACCTGCTGAGGATATCAAGTCAGGAAAAGCGGCTTATACTTACTACTTCGGACCAAATGACTATCATATCCTGGGAGATGTAGCTGAAGAATTTGAAAGCAACCTACACCTTGGCTGGCCGCCAATGAAATGGATCAACAGGTTTGTAATTATTCCACTGTTTGACCTCCTTGGAGGCTTTATCAGCAATTACGGTTTAATTATCATTATCATGGTACTGATGATCAAGTTGGTGCTTTCCCCTCTTTCGTATAAGTCATACCTGTCTATGGCTAAAATGAAAGTATTGAAGCCAGAGCTTGATGAAATAAAAGAAAAACATGGCGATGATATGACAAAAGCTCAGCAGGAGCAGATGAAACTTTATCAAAAAGTGGGCGTAAGCCCCGTAAGCGGCTGTATACCTATGGTCCTCCAAATGCCAATCCTTTTTGCCATGTTCTACTTCTTCCCTCAGTCTATTGAGTTAAGAGGCAAGAGTTTTTTATGGGCAGAAGATCTATCCACATATGATTCGATTTTGCATTTACCATTCAACATTCCGTTTTATGGAGACCATGTCAGTCTGTTTGTATTGCTAATGACAATGTCAACCATTCTTTATACATGGTCTAACCAACAGGTGAGCACGGTACAGGGTCCCATGAAAACATTCTCTTATCTTATGCCGGTAATATTTATGTTTGTTCTAAATTCTTACCCGGCTGCACTTAGTTTCTACTACTTTGTTTCTAACATTGTAACCTTTGGGCAACAAGCTTTGATTAGAAAATTTGTTGATGAAGAAAAAATCAAAGTTATTCTTGAAGAGAATAGAAAAAAGAATGTGAATAAGAAAAAATCAAAATTTCAGCAAAGACTTGAAGAGGCTATGAAAGCCAGTAATCAGGGAAAAACAAAAAAATAATTTAGCTTAAAAAATAATTCTGAGGCTGTCCTCGAAGTCCAATTGACCTTTAAAACCGCTATGATTAGGGTGTTAAAGGTTATTATAAGACTCAGGAGACAGCCTCTTTCCATTTTCATCAAATAGTGTCTTCACATTAACTTACATAATTCAATTAAACTTATATCTTTGTATCCCTGATTTCTTAATCCAAACCTCACAATTAAATATGGAAGTTACTTACTTTGGACATTCATGTTTTCTAGTTACAACAGCAGGAAAGCAGCTTCTTTTCGATCCTTTTATAACACCCAATGAATTGGCCAAGGATATAAACATCGGTGAGATTAAAGCAGATTACATTATCCTTTCTCACGGACATCAGGATCACATTGCTGACGTAGAAAATATTTATAAAAACAACCAACCGCAGATCATTTCAACTTTTGAAGTTGTATCATGGTTTGCCAATAAAGGCCTGAAAAATGGACACTCAATGAATCATGGAGGTAGCTGGGATTTTGATTTTGGCACCTTGAAAATGGTTAATGCCGTTCATTCCAGCAGTATGCCAGATGGCAGCTACGGAGGAAACCCAGCTGGTTTCGTCATTAAAAGCCAGAATAAAGCATTTTATTATGCCGGTGATACTGCACTTCATTATGATATGAAACTTATTGAGGATGAGTTCAATATAGACTTTGCTTTTTTGCCAATTGGAAGTAATTTTACAATGGGTATAGAAGACGCAAATAAAGCTGCCGACTTTGTAGGAACAAAAAAAGTAATCGGTATGCACTATGATACTTTTCCCCTCATAAAAATAAACCACGGAGAAGCGGTGTCGGCTTTTCAAGATCATGGTAAGGAGTTGGTATTGATGGGTATAGGAGAAACTATTAATTTATAATCAATCGATGAGTAAAGTAATTGCCATTGCAAACCAAAAAGGTGGTGTAGGAAAAACTACATCTGCTATTAATCTTGCCGCCAGTATGGCTGCCTTAGAATATAAAACCCTGGTTATTGATGCTGACCCTCAGGCGAATTCAACATCAGGCTTGGGTTTAAACCCAAAAGAAGTAGAAGTAAGTATATATGAGTGTATGGTAGATGGCATTGATGTTACAGAAGCCATAACAGAAACTGAAATAGAGTACCTCGATATTTTACCCTCACATATCGACCTTGTTGGCGCTGAAGTAGAGATGGTAAATATCGAGCGTAGGGAAGAAAGGATGAATGACGCCCTAAAACAGGTGAAGAAAGTTTATGATTTTATTATCATTGACTGTTCTCCTTCATTGGGTTTAATCACCATTAATGCCCTCACAGCTGCTGATTCTGTTATAATACCTGTTCAATGCGAGTACTTTGCACTTGAGGGACTTGGGAAATTGCTGAATACGATCAAGATTATTCAGACAAGGTTGAACCCCGAATTGGAGATAGAGGGTATTCTTCTAACTATGTATGATGTAAGGCTAAGGTTATCAAATCAGGTTGTGGAAGAAGTAAAAACCCACTTCCAAAAGATAGTTTTTGATACAATAATACCTCGAAATATTAAGTTAAGTGAGTCACCAAGCTTTGGTGTACCCGCTATAGCACACGATGCAGAGAGTAAAGGAGCCCTGAGTTACCTGAACCTTGCAAAAGAAATAATGGAAAAAAACGGAATTTCATGATCAATAATTAGGAGGAAGCATGGCGAAAAAAGATTTGAAGAGAAGAAACGCATTGGGCAGAGGACTTGGCGCTTTATTAGAAGATTCCCCTGCAAAAGGTCAATCTGAGGAGCAAAAAGAATACCCTTCAGCGGGTTCAATGAACTCAATTCCTCTTGATGAAATTGAGGTAAACCCGTTTCAGCCAAGAACACACTTTGACCAAGAGGCCCTGCAAGAGCTATCAGAATCCATTAAGATTCAAGGAATTATCCAGCCCATTACTGTAAGGAAACTATCCAAAAACAAGTATCAGCTTATATCAGGAGAACGAAGGTTTCAGGCCTCAAAGCTAGCAGGACTGGAAATGATACCCGCCTATGTAAGAACTGCTGATGACCAGCAAATGCTGGAAATGGCGTTGATAGAAAATATTCAGAGGGAAAACTTAAACTCCATTGAAATCGCTTTGAGTTACCAAAGGTTACTCACCGAATGTGATCTAAAACAAGAAGAATTAGGCGACAGGGTTGGAAAGAACAGGACTACAGTTAATAACTACCTTCGATTACTAAAACTTCCACCAGACATTCAGGCTGCTCTTAGAGACAAAAAACTGTCTATGGGACATGCTCGGGCTCTAGTCAACATTGAAAATATAGATACTCAACTAGATATTTTCAAAAAAGTAATAGAACATGATCTTTCTGTTCGAAAGGTAGAGGAATTGGTACGCCTGGCCATGGCTCCTCGTAAAGAAGGAAAAGAAGAAAAAGCTGCCCCTGAAGGTGGCAAGGAAATTGCTAACCTACAGACAAAATTGGCTTCCCATTTTGGCACGAGGGTACAGGTAAAGTCAAATGGCAAAAAAGGAGAAATTAAAATACCTTTTATTTCTGTTGAAGATCTCAACAGGATTCTTGAGATCCTGAATGTTTAAATGAAGAGTATTTACCTCATATTTGTAGCTGTTGCATTCAGCTACTCTCTGGCTATAGGGCAGATCACACCTCCGTCGGTAAATCCAGACACGGTAAAAAATACAGAGACAGAGGAAATCATTATAGAAAATAGTGCAAGTGTTGATGTAAAGGAGATTGAAACATATGCAGACCGATTTGTGCCCCGTAAGGCATCACTTTATGCAGCTATCCTTCCTGGTGCAGGTCAGGTCTATAACAAAAAGTACTGGAAGCTGCCTATCGTATATGGAGGGTTTGTAGCACTCGGTTTTACTGTAGACTTCTATAACGATCGATATAAACTACTAAGAAAAGAACTCTTTAAAACACTTAACGAATCTGGTTACTCATCTCCCTATGGAAATGAAAGCCAGTTACGCAACAACCTTGACAGTGAACGGAGAGACCGTGATTTCTACGTGATCATGATAGGTGTATTATATCTGCTTCAAATTGCTGATGCACATATTGATGCTCACTTGAAAGAATTTGACTTGAACCCTAATTTACAAGTATCCCTTGAACCTGCGTTTAGCAACGAATCGTTTGGCTATAATGCTGGTCTTTCCTTAAAACTAAAATTCTAGTATGAATATACTACTACTCGGTTATGGCAAAATGGGCAGAGCCATAGAAGCTATTGCCACAGAACGCGGGCACAACATTGCTGGAAAAATCAATGAGAATAATCTAGATGATATTAAAAAATTCAGTAGTACAAATGCAGATGTTGCCATTGAATTTAGTCAGCCCGATGCCGCCTTTGATAATATCAAATATTGCCTTGAAAACGGAATACCTGTTTTAAGTGGTACCACCGGATGGTTGGATAAACTCCAGGATATTGAAAGCCTTTGTCAACAAGCTAATGGTACATTCTTTTATGCTTCCAATTACAGCATAGGTGTAAACCTATTTTTTAAGCTCAATGAACAGCTTGCCGAGCTAATGAAAAATTTTGGTGAGTATAATGTGGACATTGAAGAAATACACCATACTGAGAAAAAAGATTCTCCAAGTGGTACTGCCATCACTCTGGCCGAAGGCATTCTTAAACATGCCTCTTCTAAAAAACAGTGGATTAACAAGCCTTATGGTAGTAAAGAGGACCTTGTTATCAACTCAATAAGAGAAGATAAAGTCCCTGGTACGCATACTATCAAATATGGTTCGGCCGTAGACGACATAGAAATAAAACATACTGCTCACTCCAGAGAAGGTTTTGCTAAAGGTGCTGTAATGGTAGCAGAGTGGCTAAAAGACAAAAAAGGAGTTCTAAGTATGAACGACTTTCTTAAACTTTAAATAAAAAATACTTTTCGTTGTAAGCTTTGACTTCGAAGTAATACTAATCAACTAGTGTTTCAAACATAAAAAAAATGAACTGGAAATTCTGGAAAAAGAAAAAAGACGAAAAACCTAAGTCGAAAACCAGAGAATGGGTAGATGCCATTGTTTTCGCAGTCATTGCGGCCACCATCATCAGGTGGTTATTAATGGAAGCATTTACTATTCCTACCCCTTCAATGGAAAAATCACTTTTAGTTGGTGATTTCCTATTTGTAAGTAAATTCCATTATGGTACCCGGACACCGGCCACACCTTTACAGGTACCATTGACTCACCAGAAAATATGGGGTACAAATATTCCATCATATGTGGATTGGGTTCAGTTACCACAATACAGGCTTCCAGGCATTTCTGAAGTTAAAAGAAATGACGTAGTGGTATTTAATGTGCCAGGTATAGAAGAAAACAACTTTGAAGAGCCCAACAGGAATAAGTGGATTGATTACCCGGTTGACTTAAAGACCAATTACATTAAAAGGTGTGTAGGTATGCCAGGTGATATCCTGAAAATAGTTGATCGGCAGATTGAAATCAACGGGAAACCTCTGGATAACCCTGAAAAAATGCAATTTTCATATGTTGTTCTGTCTGAAACAAAATTAAGTGAAAGAGTGCTTGAAAATCTAAGCATATCAAAACCGGAGGCTATTGATATTAGAGAAAGTGGGGTTTATCAACTCTTTTATTTAACGGATGAAGAAGTTGCTCGCCTTAAAGAACAATCATTTATTAAGGAGATCAAACCATACAAAACCTATGAAGAAGGAGAATGGGAACCTAGAATTTTCCCTAACGACAAAGAACTCTTCCCTTGGAATGCCGACTGGTATGGACCTCTGGAAATACCCAAAGAAGGACAAACGATAACTATCGATAAAAAGTCTTTGCTCACTTATGGTAAAATCATTACCCTTTACGACCATAATGATGACGCAAAAATTGTAGACAATAAGCTTCTGATAAATGGTAAAGAAGTGAATGAATACACTTTCAATCAGAACTATTACTTCATGATGGGTGACAATCGCCACAACTCTTTGGATTCAAGGTACTGGGGCTTTGTCCCAGAAGATCACATTGTCGGTAAGGGATTCTTTATCTGGCTATCTCTTGACCCTCAAGAAGGTCTGTTTGGTGGAAAAATACGCTGGAGAAGATTTTTCAACCTTATAGAGTAAGAACATTATTAAATATGATTTGGGACAGTGTTGTTCCAAATCATATTTAACTCCCCCCTATCACCAATTTATTTCCGATTTACCAATCTTCTTCAAGTACTCGTTGGTCTTACTAAAGTGCTTATTGCCAAAGAATCCCCGATCCGCAGCAAAGGGGGACGGGTGTGCGGACTTGAGTACATAATGTTTCTTTTCATCGATAACAGCTCCTTTCTTTTGTGCATATGCACCCCACAAAAGAAAAACCAGACCTTCCTTTTCGTTAGAAAGTTTTTGAATAACTGCATCAGTAAATGCCTCCCACCCTTTATTCTGGTGAGAACCAGCCGTATTCGCCCTAACAGTCAATGTAGCATTAAGAAGTAAAACCCCCTGATCAGCCCACTTTTCTAAGTTTCCTGATTCAGGTATTTCTTTGCCAAGGTCACTCTTAATTTCTTTAAAAATATTGAGTAATGACGGAGGCTTTCTAACACCATCTCTCACCGAAAAACAAAGGCCATTGGCCTGCCCAGGCCCATGATATGGGTCTTGCCCTATTATAACCACCTTTACATCGTCAAAATCACAATGCTCAAATGCATTAAATATTTCCTTCCCAGGAGGATAAACCGTATGGCTTTTATATTCACTTTTTACAAAATCTACCAAATTGTGGAAATAAGGCTTAGTAAACTCATTTTCAAGGTATTGTTTCCAGGAAGAAGCTATTTTTACATCCATATTTTTTCAGTAACTTTTATTTGAGATTTAAATTTAAAACTTCTTATATTTCATATCCGTTTTTATAAAGGGAAATGAGGATAAACTTTTAAATAAGTTATAGATATGCACAGTACGGAAGAAAATTCACTTAAAATTTCATACAGCAATAGGCAATCTATTTTTCTCACTACAATAATTAAATGACTATGGTAACTGAAATAACTAAAGGCATCAAGGTAACTGTGGAAACAGAATATCAGCCGGCCTATTCAAGCCCGAGTCAGTATCATTATGTATTTACCTATAAGGTTACCATTGAAAATCAAAGTGAAAACACCATACAATTACTAAGACGACATTGGCACATACATGATGCAGGCTTTATTTCAAGAGAAGTGGAAGGTGAAGGTGTTGTAGGTCAACAGCCAATATTAGAACCGAGCCAATACCATCAATATGTCTCCGGATGCAACCTAAAATCAGGACTCGGCAAAATGCATGGCACCTATCTTATGGAAAGAATCGTTGATGGTCATAGGTTTGAAGTGACTATCCCTGAATTTAACATGGTAGCCCCATTCAAATTAAACTAAATTGTCAAAACTACACCAGCTTGCCAGCTACTTTAGGTATTGGTTAAATGCAGTAGATAAACACTCTTTGCAAGCTCCTTTCATTTATGAGTTGTATACCTCAGTTATCAAACCTAATATTCATAATGATCATTTCAAGGAGATTGAAAGCATACGAGATCAGTATAAAACAAGTGATCAGCGTATTCCTATAATTGACTTTGGTGCAGGCTCCAAAGTCTCCAATAATCATATAAGACAGGTCAAAGATATTGCATCTACAGGCCTTACAAAAAAAAAATACTCTGAAGTATTATACCGGTTATGCAACTTTTCAGAGGCTAAAAATATCCTGGAACTTGGCACTTCATTGGGCGTAAATACTTTGTATTTAGCCATGAGTTCGACTGAAAGCAGGGTTACAACTTTTGAAGGCTCTCCTGCCCTATGCGATGTAGCCAGGGATACATTCAGACAGTTTGGAGCAAACAATATAAATATTATAGAGGGTAATATAGATGACAACCTACAACCGTTTGTAGATAGCTCCTCGCCCATAGATATCGCCTTCATAGATGCCAATCACCGCTACAAGCCAACATTATCCTACTTCAACACCATTCGTCAAAAAGCCCATGACCAGTCATGTTTCATCTTTGATGATATTCACTGGTCTAAAGAAATGGAAAAAGCTTGGCGTGAGATCCGTACACACTACAGTGTAAGTCTAAGCATAGACCTTTATCAAATGGGATTGGTTTTTTTTACTCCTGATTTAAGAAAACAACATTACATGCTGCAGTTTTAAGTTCTTCTCTGGCAGATCAGCCATGGACGAGGATATAGTATTTTTTAAGTTTGATAATGGTTTGCTCAACCAGATTACTAATAATAATTTTCAGTCTTTCACCCCAATATGATGACATTCAATGGTTAATGAAAAACTCCACCGATCTCAGCAAACACACACTCAAAGACTTATCATTAGATCATTTCATTAGCAAAATAAGGCATGTATAAAACACACTGACTGATTCTATCATTAATTAATAAAGCCTTTAAGAAATATCCTACTTCTGTATATCTGTTTGAAGAGAAAGGTATAAGTATATAAAAAGTGGAATAGTAGAGACATGGATAGTGCAATTGTGCCGCTATTATATTTCACAAACTAATCAACCAGTGATATTGTCAAATGTTTTGTGAAATAAGTATTCTTATAAGGGGTTCCCATATCACTCTTCAGAATTATGAGTAGAAAAAATAACTACTTTTAAGTTTTTACTCAGCATTATCTCCATAGGGTCTGAAGACTATCTGTTTTTTAGGCGTATTTAATCCAAAAGTACTATTGATAACAGGTCAGCATTATCTCTTAGCCTGGTAATCAGCTCCTCCCAGTCAGATACGAATCGAAGGATATGTTATCCTAACTTAAAGTGCCCCTCTCAAAAGTCTATCACAAGAATAATCCTCCGCAATAATTATTGAAGTTATTTTTAGCATATGTTTTTATTCAATTAGTATTTGTCTAACTTTTGAAAGCTTAGCGATGATTTACCCACTTTTTAGGCTAAGATACAAGTCCACGTGAATGTATCCAGTACGCTACAATATCACAAGACTAATATCAGGATGTTTTATAAGTTTAATTATAAATAATGAAGAAAGGAACAAAATTTGAACCCAAAAGGATAACTATGTTAAGAGAATTACTACAGTTGTCTCAGGTAAAATTTGCAGAAAAAATAAGAATTTCTCAAGGAGCCCTTTCTCAGATAGAAAGTGGTAAATCTCAAATATCATTGGATACTTTGCGTAATTTAAGTAATGAACTTAATGTAAACTGTAACTGGGTAGTTAATGGTGTTGGTGAAATCTTTTATGACGACACAAAACAACCCGACACGACTGATAAACAAAAAGTTTTCATTGATGTAAAAAAGGCCAATGACCTTTCACTCATCCCTTTGGTGCAAGAGGAAGCCCACGCTGGATATATTGATGGGTTTGAAAGCCCCGAATACATCAAAACGCTAAAAGTTTACCAAATACCAGGGTTTGAAAATGGAAGTTACCGACTATTCGAAATTGATGGGGAGAGTATGATACCCACAATTTACCCGCGAGAGATAGTTATTTGTGAATTTATTGAGGATAAGGAATTGGTAGAAAATGGCACTTTATGTGTAGTAATTACAAAGGATGGGATAGTCGCGAAAAGAATTCACTACTATGAAAACGACAAAAAACTTCTAATCCTTAAAAGTGACAATAGCCATTTTAAAACATATAGTCTAGAGAGTAATAAAATACTAGAGCTATGGAAAATCAAAGGAAAAATTACGTCAGTTTTTATTGAATCGGGATTGGTTGATGCCAAAAGAATGGAAAAGCTTGAAAATGATCTTGAAATGCTAAAAAAAGAAGTAAGAATGCTTTCTGACAGGTAAGCACAAATACAGTGTTTGGCTAAAATGCCTCCAATGAGACCGAATAAAAAAACTACTTATTCGAAAAATACTGAGCAACTTGCCTCACTACGTAATTAATTATAATAACCAAAAAGGTAACCCCTACAGCAAGTACATACTGCTTTAACGCTGTACCAGCACCAATCCCACAACTGAATAATAGAGTAGCCGCAGTTGTAAGTCCTATAACACGCTCTTTATGCTCTGCTTTGATAATAGTGCCTGCACCAATGAAACTCACTCCTACTACTATAGCTTGCAATACCCTAATAGGATCGGCTCTGATAATTTCGGATGGAATATGCTCATTAATAAATTTGATTAATGGCACTACAATAGATACGATCAAGCAAGTGGCCCCTCCAACAATCATGTTAGTTCGCATGCCAGCCGGTTTATGAGCACTCTCCCTTTCAAATCCGACAACAGCGGTTAATACAGTAGCGATTAAAACATCTAATAAAATATACAGATCGTCCCTGAACTCCATAAATTATACATTATAAGTATGAATGGGCCATACATTAACCCTCAATAGCACTCAGTCTTAATAAGAACAAGTTAAGCACCTTATTTATCATTTAATATAGACTGTTTTAATATTGACAAATTCTCTGATACCAAAAATGCCAAGTTCACGACCATAGCCACTCTCCTTAATGCCTCCAAAGGGCAAACGTGGATCAGACTTAACGAAGGAATTAACAAAACAACTACCCGCTTCCAGCTCTTTTGCTGCAATTTGCTCTCCTTTATGCTTATCACGGGTGAAAATTGCAGCTCCTAATCCAAAACTTGTGTCATTAGCTATCCTTATAGCATCTTGCTCGTCTTGTGCTTCAATGATGGCTGCAACCGGGCCAAACAATTCTTCATCGTATGCAGGAGTACCTGACCTTACATCCGTTAATACTGTAGCAGAGTAATAAGCTCCCTGCATATCAGGTACCTCTCCGCCCAAAAGGCACTTTGCACCTAAGTTAATACTTTGCTGAACCTGTTTGTGTAACTCATCTCTAAGGTCCTCTCTTGCCATCGGCCCCAAATCTGTCATATCGTTTGCTGGATCTCCTAACACTTTAGATCTCATCTGCTCAACCATCATTCTTTCGAACTGTGCCTTCAGCTCTTTTACTACAATAAATCGCTTGGCAGCAATACAGCTTTGGCCTGCATTTATTAATCTGCTGGTAACACAAGTTTCTACAGTTGCCTCCAGATCAGCATCTTTTAAAATCACATAAGGATCACTGCCTCCAAGCTCCAGTACAGTCTTCTTTAGCATTTCTCCTGCCCTGGAGGCTACTGCCTTGCCTGCCGGAGTACTTCCCGTTAGCGTAACTGCCCTTATTTTTTCATGTCCGATAATATCATTGACCTTATCTGATCCTATCAACAGGGTAGTAAACAGGTTTTCAGGGAAACCAGCCCTTCTAAATATTTCTTCGATTGCATTGGCACACCCTGGTACATTAGAGGCATGCTTGAGCACTCCGGCATTACCAGCCATCAATGTTGGAGCAGCGAAACGTAGTACCTGCCAGAACGGAAAATTCCAAGGCATTACTGCAAGTACAACTCCAATAGGCTGATATGAAACATAACTTTTAGAAGCATCCGTTTCAACGACCTTAGCTTCAAGAAACTTCTCAGCGTTATTGGCATAATATTCACATACCCAAGCGCACTTTTCTGCTTCTGCTATGCCCGACTTAGTCACCTTACCCATTTCCTCAGTCATAAGCTTTGCCCACTTGTTCTTTTCATCCTTTAATATTCGAGCCGCATTGTGCATGCATTCCGCACGTTCTTTAAAGGTGGTGCTTCTCCATCGCTTCCATGCCTCATTCGTTTTATCTACGGCTTTTAACGCTTCATCGGTTGACATTTCGTTGTAGTTTCTGATCTTCTTGCCTGTTGCCGGATTAATTACTTCACTACTCATTTTTCTTTTATTATTTCTTTAACAAATAGTCTTAAAATCTAAGAAAAGTGCTTTAGAAAACTAATTTTGAAAGCGGTGCCTTCGCCCACCTTACTTTCAACATTAATTCGTGCATGGTGACTGTTAATTATATTTTGAGTTGATGTAAGCCCTAGTCCCATTCCTCCCTTTTTGCCTGTAAAAAATGGATCAAACAGCTTCTTTATTTCCTCTTTCGGAATGCCCTTGCCATTATCTGCGATGCAAACCAGTACAGATTCACTATTAGAGGTTGTCTCCACTCGCAACACCCCCTCCTGCTCTTTCATGGCTTCTATTGCATTAATTATAACATTAAGAAAAGCTGTTTTTAACTGCTCTTTATCTAAAGATACCAAAGGAATATTCTCCTCAAAGTTCTTCATAAGCTTTATACCTCTGAGTTTTCTCCTGTCTTCAGTCATTTCCAGAGCCTCATCCAGCACTTCATTAATGCTTCTTACCTCAGGGTTAAGCTGCTTTGGTTTAGATGATTTAAGCATTTCCGTGATCAACTGCTCAATACGATCAGCATTTCTTCTAATAATATCAAAATACAAGGCTGTATCATCTCCGTCTACCACCTCTTCCCGCAGTTGCTCCAAAGCCAGATTAAGGTTAGTAAGAGGGTTACGAACCTCATGAGCCATACTTCTGGCTATCTGGCCGGTCATAGTTAGTTTCTCCGCCATCAACAGCTCCTCCTCAGCTCGTTTTCTCATAGTCAGATCATGGATTATACCCTGATACCCATAAGTATTCCCCAGGTTATCATTAAGGGCAATACCATTAATCAGACAAATAATATCAGTCCCATCCTTTTTTACCATGTGCACCTCCAAATCTTTGAGATGCCCCTCTTTTGTAAGCCTGTCATGATAATACCTGTACTGCTCGTCACTCTGAAATATATCTTTCATATTCATTTCGAGGAATTCACTTTTGGAGTATCCTAGCAGCCTCATCATGCTATCGTTAACATCAAGAAACAAGCATTTTTTATTGATCATATAGATAGCATCAACAGACCTCTCAAAGAGTGATCTGTACTTTTCTTCTTTTGTATTTAATTCCTTTATAGAATTGCTATGATTAATTGCATACCTAATACTTCGCCCCAGCATCCCGGCATCAATTTCGGTCTTTATCAGGTAATCTGAGGCTCCTAACCTCATCGCCTGATAGTCAATTTCTTTGTCTCCCTTACCTGTTAGCAGTATCAAAGGGGTGTCGCAGCCTCTAAACCGAACACTTCTGATAAAATCAAGGCCATTCTTTTCTCCCAGTCGGTAATCGACAAGACATATGTTATATTGTTGTGTGCAAACAGTATCAAGAGCCCTATTAAAATCAGGCTCCCAGTCCAGGCTAAAGGTGGCACTACCATTTAACTCAGAAAGATAGTCTTTGACAATAACGAAATCATCTTCATCATCATCAATCAAAAACACCTTGATACTTTTTTGCATTACCATAACTAGTTGTTTTTATCTCCTTTAGGCAACTCTACTATTCCAAACCAGTAATCGCCAATGCGTCGGGTTACATCCACAAGCTCCTCAAAGGTTACCGGCTTCGAAATAAAAGAGTTGACCCCCAGATCATAACTCTTGACAATATCTTGTTGGGCTTTAGAGGTGGTAAGTACAACAACCGGTATTCGCTTTAGTTCTGCATCACTTTTAATACGCCTAAGAGCCTCCCTTCCATCCATTTTAGGCATATTCAGATCAAGAAGTATTAATCCAGGTTTTGGTGCATTATCAACATTATATTTGCCTCTTTTATATAAATAGTCTAGAAGCTCTTCCCCATCTTCAACGAAATGTAAATCATTGGCCAACCGGTTTTCAGAAAGAGCCTCCTGCGCCAGCATCCTATCATCAGGGTCATCATCAGCCATAAGAATCGTGATTGTTTTTGCCATATTTTGATTACCTATGATTTGATTATTCATGATTATTGTTATTTATTGGTAATATAATTGTAAAGGTGGCTCCGTCCCCTTTCTTACTACTAGCTTTTATTATGCCTCCATGGTTTTGCACCACTTTCTGGCTTATGGCAAGACCAATACCCGTACCTTTAAATTGATTCCTACCATGTAACCGTTCAAATATATTGAATATACGTTCTGCATATTTAGAGTCAAACCCAATCCCATTATCTTTTATTTTTATTTCAACAAAATACTCCATCGGGTTTGAATTAACATCAAACTGCTCTTTAATTTCAGCTCCTTTTATGCACTTGCCCTTTATTATGATGAGCGGACTCCTGTCATCGGGCGTGAATTTTATAGCGTTGCTAATCAGATTTTGAAACAACTGCCTCAACTGCATATTATCCCCATCAATTACCGGTAGTTGATCAACCATAATTTCGGCATGGTGCTCACGGATTCTAACCTCCAAGTCCCCCAATACTTCGTCTACGACCTCATTGAGTTCAACTTTGGCAAATGACTTGATATTTCGAGCCACCCGTGAATATTTCAGCAAGTCATCAATCAAAGACTGCATCCTTTCAGCTGCTCCCTGCATTCTGGAAACATAGTCCAGACCTCGCTCATCAAGAGTTTCAGCGTATTTTGTCACCAACCGATCACCAAAAGCTCTTATCTTTCTTAAGGGCTCCTGAAGATCATGCGAAGCTACATAGGCAAACTGTTCAAGATTTTCATTAGACTTCTTTAACTCTTGATTCTTGAGCAACAATTCATGCTCAAACTTCTTTTGTCGAGTTATATCCTGAACGGTACCATAAAAACTTTCCACCTTACCTCCTGAATCAATTTTTGGCGTAGCTAAAGCACTATGGGTTCTTACTTCATTATTATTGAGCTGTACCCTGAATTCAACTTGATATCCTGTTCCATGCTTCACAGCTTCACTCAACTCTTTTTCAAAATGCTCCCTGTCCTCATCGTAGAGATATTTAAAAAAGGTATCATAGGTCGGCGTTAAATCCTCAGGGCTTGTGTTATACAGTTCATACATGCCTTTAGACCATTTCATTTTATTCTGGTGAAGGCTCCACTCCCAACTTCCCATCTTGGCCATAGATTCGGCCGCAGCAAGAATGATGTTATTCTTTTCGATTTCATCTTGTGTTCTTTTTCGTATCAATAAGGCCCCCAGCGAGGAAGAAATCTGAGTGATAGCATTTATAATATCCTCAATCTCCTTCATTGGCTTTTTCGAAAAAAAAACTGAAACCAATACTAACTCACTATTAAATATTATTGGAATACCAAAAGCAGAAACGAAACTTAGCTCTGTAGCCTGTCGTTTTCTAATCAGATGCTTATCAGAAACCTGACTGATATCAGCGATATATTCCAATTTGTGGGTTTTCATGACATTAGCAGGAAAGCCTTGCTCTCCAGTTATCACCATTGAACTAGAGTATTCATGGAACTTCTCAAGCTCTGGGTCCCGGGCATAAAAAATGTCTGACATATACAATTTATTTTCTTCCGGTAGCCACACTTCATTGTAGTCGAGGTCGAAGCGTTCTGCAATCTGCTGAAAAACCCGGTTTACAGCCTCTTCAAAAGAGTTAGAATTAGCAATGATCAGACTCAACTTCAGGGTAAAAGATCGCTCAGCTTCAGCCTTTTTTAACTCCGACAAATCTCTCCCTTCCAGTATGATCATTTCTACTTCCCCCATATCATTTTTTATCGGCTTTAATGAAAAGTCTATAGTGAGTAATTCACGCATCCCCCCTGATATTTCCATCTCATACCTTACAAAATCGCCATCAGATGCTCTTTTTACAGCATTTTTCAATAATTGCGTTGAACCTTGAGACTGCTTCCATAGAGGGGCGTTCCAAAGGTATTCATCAATAATAGACTCCTTAGGAGTATCTCCCAGAGCCAATGATGTGTGGTTGGCATCGAGCCAGCGACCAGCATGGTCCAACAAGCCTATAAACTGGAAAGTCTGGTTAAAAATAGCTTCAAATTTTCGCTGGTTTTCTTTAATAAGCTCCGCATCTCTTTTCCTTTCCGTAATATCCGTACTGGTTGTAACACATCCATCTTCCAGTTTAACGGCTGACATATCAAACCAGGTATTATAACCAGCCTTATCATAAAACACCTCCTTTTTTTGAGTCCTTCCGGTATTGACAACCTCTTTATACATCTCAAAAAGTCCGGTATCTTTTACGCCAGGATAAGATTCTAATAAGCTATGGTTATTTCCATTTTGTTTTTTTGCTTCCCCCTTTCTGTTTGAGAGCACAATCTCAAAGTCAAAAATCTCATTTCGTTCATCCCTTAGGGCTTTAAGGAAGGTTATCTCACTGCCGGAGTTATCAAGCACCTTTTGCAGCGATTCCTGAACTAACTCCTTTGTATTGACTTCCTCACTGAGCTGCATCAAATTTCTTTCGAGTTCAATTTCAGTGACCATCCTTTTTTTTAGCGACTTATAGACTTGAGAAAACAGATAAGCCACGGCAATAATTGCAAACACAAGACTCAAAAAAATGAGCAATGGAACAATACCACTGGAATAGTCTTGTTGAGAGGTTCTCTCTCTTAACAGTTTCCACTCATGGTCTTCCATCCTATTGACCAGACTACGCAAAGCAGCCATATTATCACGCCCAGCGTAGAGCAAGCTATCACCAAATTCACTGAAGTCCTCTTGCTTGTCTCTTTTAATAATCTCCTCTATGATAGCATACTGCTTCTCCACCAGCCTACTTAACGAATCAACTTTCGGCCTCTGAACGTCTTCAATAATCAAACTATCTATCATTGCTACTTTAGATAGCGCCATCCACTTACTATTGTAGTACGGTGTCAGGTAAGTAGAATCTTGTGTAAGAAGGTAGCCACGCTGAGCATTCTCACCGTCTTTCACATATGAAATCACCTTCTCTAGTTCCCTTAAACTTATATTAGTATTATTAACCCATCTTGCATTTTCCATAAATACATTCAGGCTTCTGTATGCTACAGAAGACAAAATCAGAAGGATACCGATAATTACCCCAAAAATTATTCTTAAAGACTTTATTGATGCCATTTGTAGTGTCGCGTAAACTTTACCCATGTGTAGAAAAAACTCCACAAAAATAACTATATGTTAAAGTTGTAAAGTTCAGGTTGGCTGTTAAGCATAAACTTAAGTGGAATAAATATGAAGGCGTTATAAAGAAGTTTAATACTGTCATTCTAACTTTATCTATAGCAGTAACACTTAAAACAGCTATTCATACTGATAAATATTACACATTAATATCATAGGCCTTCAATTTATTGTAAAGCGTTTTGCGATCAATATTCAATACTTCTGCAGCTTTAGTTTTATTATACCCAGTCTTTTCGAGCACACTGATGATCGCACTCCGTTCGGCATTTTCAGAAACTGATTTCAAGTTGGTGACATCCGCAACCTGCCCGTCATAGGATGTAAGGGCCGATGACAGGTAATCTGGAGAGATAATCTCGGAAGGAAGGCACTCTAAGCTTACACTTTCTCCCTGACATAACAAGACTGAACGTTTCACAACATTTTGAAGTTCTCGCAGATTGCCATGCCAATAATAGTTTCGCAGCTTTTCTTCCACTTCACTGTCAAACTTCTCCACATTTTTATCAAGCTGACTGTTAGCTAGCTGTAAGAAATGCTCAGCAAATATGAGGATATCCGTTTTCCTCTCTCTTAAGGGTGAAAGCTCAATTTTAAACTCATTCAAGCGATGGTATAGATCCTCCCTGAACTTACCATTTCTAACAACTTCCTTTAGGTCTTCATTGGTAGCTGCTATCACCCTTACATCTATTTCTATATCTCTTACTCCTCCAAGTCGCTTTATTTTCCTTTCTTGCAGTACTCGGAGTAGCTTAATTTGATTTTCATAGGTTAGGTTACCAATCTCATCCAGAAACAGCGTGCCACCATTAGCTAACTCGAAACTACCCTGCTTATCCGCCAATGCTCCTGTAAATGCACCCTTCATGTGACCAAAAAGTTCGCTTCCAGCTAATTCTTTAGGCAAGGCACCACAATCTATGGCTATAAAGGGTTCATTCTTACGTTGACTTTTATTATGAATAGCATTGGCAACAAACTCCTTTCCTGTACCTGTTTCCCCTGTAATGATCACTGACATGTCGGTAGGAGCAATAAGTTCAATATGCTTTTGCACTATCTCTGCCTGACTACTTCTACCTGTCACATATTGCTTTGTCAATGTTTTGGACTTCCCTCTGCTCTTATTGGTGCTTGTCCTTACCACATGTTGTTGCTCCTTTTGTTGCTTTATGGCATCCTTAACCGTGACCAATATTTCATCTGGGTACAAAGGCTTGGTTACATAATCATAGGCTCCATGTTTCAAAGTTTGAACAGCTATTCTCACATCAGAATAACCTGTTATTATAATTACCGCAGTATCTGGGTTAATAATCTTGATTTTTCTCAACAGACTTACTCCGTCTTCATCTGGTAACCTGTAATCACTAATTACCAGATCAAAGGCCTTCTTTCTGAGCAATCTTATCGCCTCTTCTCCGGTGTTTACATACTCTACTTCATAGTTGTTCTTCGTCAGGAATTTATTCAATAGTAGACAAATATCATTGTCATCGTCAATTATTAATATTTTCTCCATCGGTATATATTGTATCTGAATCTATGTTTTTAATATTCAGGAAGAATATGGTATTTCCAGTTCTTCCAGAGCATTTACAATCATTTGTTTGTTAAATGGTTTGGGAATAAAAAAATGTGCACCCTCTGATATGGCTCTTTGCCTTTCAATGCTACCATCATAAGCGCTGATAATTATTACCTTGGAGTTAGGGTTAGCCTTTTTCACTTTAGGTATTAAATGGAAACCCAGACCATCAGGAAGGTTCAGGTCCAGGAATACGATGTCATATTTCCTTTTGCCTATCTTATCAATTCCTTCAGAAACACTGTGGGCATACTCAGCTCCAAATCCCATTTTCCTCAACATACCAGATAGTAATAAACATATCTCCACCTCATCATCTACCACCAGTATCTGTTCCTTCATCTAGTCGCTAATTATTAATTTTAGATGTCCTTATTTTGCCCTCGGGTACGTGGTCACTCATGTTTACTTTTTCAAAAAATAGCTTCAAAAACAAGTAAACTGCACTCTAAAAACCACAAATATTATCAATACAGCCAGCACAACCTTAACTACTATCATGGTTGCCAGCATGATTTACCTTTCTCCTTAAAGAGAAAAATCTATACCAATATCACAAAATGCACCCTTATACCATTTGGGACGCATATATATATTTAATAATACAAAAAAATAATTCAAAAACGGGGAATTATCTCCACACTTAAGAGGATCATTATTCTCAAACATGCCTTTATCAAATCACTCCATATCTCATAAAGTCATTATCCGACTATGGCACAACCTTTTCTATATAACTCTTACAACTTCAAAAATCTGACACGTTATGAGTAACATATCATAAATTATAGCGGCTACCCTGATTTATCAGATAGCTGCTCTTGGTATTTGTTTTCAGTTTTGGAGCTCTCATTCATGTGCTTCTGATTTTTGTGATAACAGTGATACTTTTCAGGGTAATTCGGTGGCCACAGATTATAAACAACTTACTATGATAACTTCAACTACCATGAACAACTTTGAGCATACTTTTGAAGAGTATACCCAAGAGTATCTTCCTAAGAGGTTGGAGGTTTTTAAATCATTGATAGGAAAAGCATTCAAGGTAAAGGACCTCTTTGGCAAAGGGCAAGGAGAAAAGAGTATAATAAAAAAGCTAGGCAGACTTTCGGACTTCAAAGGTGTCTATGCTTTTATTGACGATGGTGAGGTGATCTATGTTGGCACTTCAGAAAAAGTTATTAACCGATTAAGCTATCATGTAAAAGGTTATACAAAATACCAAGCTCATCTGGCATGGGAACTGGCAAAAGAAAACAATCTCTACACCGACAAAAAGAATAAAGTTCCCAACCTCGACAAAACAAAAAGAATGATCATGAATATGAAAGTGCTGTTCATGGAAGTGACCTCTCCTGTCGAACGGCACCTTCTGGAAATATACAGTTGTATGTACTTTGACTGTAAGTTCAATTTCTTTGAAACCCACAGGTAAAGGGTTAGATAGCTTTCTACAACTTGACCAATGTTGACTCCATCCAAAAGAAAACCCAATATACCGCTTATATGGATGCTCACAGGTTTCCTATCTAGTACTGGGGTCAAGACTCCTAAGGTGACCATTGACATAAATTAGATGAATTTACCCAGGTATCCCGGGTTGCAAAACTTATATGGTTAAAATACTAGTCTCCTTCCCCAACTCTTGTTATTCTGACAGCTGGTAGCATCATCCTGCTACAATAGATAAGGCAAATACTATTTTGTCAAAAAACTCATCCTGATGTCAACACCTGAAGTATTTACTCTGATTTTATATATTATGCAGATTTATAGTTACGACGGGTGTTTCTGAGTGCATACTTAAGTGCTCGGACAAACTACTCCTTAATATTCTGAAGAAGCCATCCTCAGCGTGTGTAAATACGGCTAATAAACCGGCGTTTCGCTCGCTTGCAAAATTGATAAGGCCTTTTTCTTTATCATGATACGGCACCACACTAATAGTATAATTTCTTAGATCAAATTTGCTTGCAAATTCGCTGAGTTCTTTTTCCCTTTCAATTTTACTATCCTTACCAGGATCAACAACATTCACAATCTCAATCTCTGCATTTAAGCTCTCAGCTAGATCATTTAGATAGTTGGTGGCCTTAAGAAAGTTGTCCTTCCTATCCCTTTCAGTGCTTAAGCCCAAAACTATTTTTGAAAGATCTCCTTTCTTATAGTTCTCTTTAATTGATATTACCGGACATGTGGCTACCTCAATTACTTGTTCCGTATGGTTGCCCGAAAAAAATTCTTCTGCAGATTCTTCACCACTTGTACCCATTATGATCAGGTCAATATCATTTTCTTTTACAAATTTAGTAACACCTTTTTTCAACACTGAGTCATAAATTTTGTAATGGATTGGGCGTGTTTCTGTACTATACCTGGTGGCAAGTTCAGCCAATTGTTTATAATATCTTTTCACCAAACTGATAGCATAGACATTGTCTTCATTTACATATTTTTTATCTACATCACCAGTAACTGCAAAAGACTCACCCAGTGGATGCTTGGTAAAGTTTACCAGATATATTTCAGCGTTAAAAGTTTCTGGCATATCCATGGCCAGGCGCAGTGCATTTTCAGAAATGTCAGTAAGATCAGAAGGGATAAGTATTTTTCTCATAACTACATGTATGTTTATTGCTCCCTTTTAGAAGAGAAAAAATCGATCCAACAGATCATATAAGAGCAATAACAAGCATTAGACACAAATAAATACTGCTTATCATTTCATAGTTATACCTGAAAAATACATTACGTAGACAATTTTCTACACGGATGAAGAAGAATAGCCTTTTAATACTGTAACAAACCTGTCAGGCGACGAATGCCATCTCCAGAATTTCCTTAGAAATATCGGGTGTAAGAGGCTTAACAAAGTATTTAGCCACTCCAAGTTCAACACATTCCAAACGATCGTAGGAGCTACTCGAAGAGCTCAACACCACCACGGGTAACTGCTTTAACTCATCATCTTTTCCCATTTCTGCCAAAAACTCCTTACCACCCATAAATGGCATAATAAGATCTAGCAAAACAACAGAAGGGCGTTCGTTTTCAGTGTTTTTAAAATATTCAGTAGCTTCCGCCCCGTTTCTAACACGCTTAATATCACATTGCTCGCAAAACTTCGGAAGCATTGTGTTTACTATAAATGCATCAATATCATCATCCTCAACCAACAAGATCAGTGGTTTTTTACTGTCCATATAAAAAGTTTAAAGGCCTCTTTTCATTTGCCTCGTAGACGAACCCACGAGACTATCAATGCCAATGATACCATATCATTCATAAATGACAATGACGTTTATAATATAAAATTATCTCCGTGTATTTTCAAATATTTTTGAGTTTTAACCTGCATTTTCTTGTAGTATTTTTTATATCCTATTCCAGCTGAGAATGCCATCATATTCTAAACTACAGGTAATCAAAGAAGTAACGATAAAGAGGTTAATTTAACAGCATGATGAGATTTTACCAAATTTCAGACGAGCAACCATATATATTCGCGACTTCTGTCAGAAACTATCAAGAAATGATGGCAGTTATAAACTATGATTCCCTCCTGTACGCTATCAGTAAACCTCCTCTTGTTTTTCGCTGATCTCCCAGACAAGCTTTATAGGTTTATAACAACCTAACGACACTTTTAGGCGTAAGCCTTGAAATGGAAATACTTGGCCTTGCTATAAAGAGTACAAATAACATGAATTCAGGAATAATCCAGAATTAATTTCTTTTCATCGTTTAAACATTATTCAATATCTTCACACCATTCCCATGACTAAAGAACGACTCCTCCTTTTTATACTAGCAGCAGCTTTATTTACTCACATCATGGATTTTATGATCATGATGCCATTGGGGCCACAACTTATGCGTCTATTTGACATTTCCCCTCAGCAATTTAGCCTGCTGGTTTCCTCTTATTCTTTCTCAGCTGGTGCCTCTGGATTTTTTGCTGCCTTTTTGATTGACCGTTTTGATCGCAAAACATGCCTTACCTTTATATATATTGGTTTTACACTAGGTACCTTGGCTTGTGCCTTCGCACCCAGCTATGAGGTATTACTTCTAACCAGATGCATTGCCGGAGCCTTCGGAGGGATACTGGGGGCTCTAATATTGTCCATAGTAAGTGATGCCATTCCACTGGAAAGAAGAGCTGCCGGAATTGGTTTTGTAATGGCTGCATTTTCAGTAGCCTCTGTATTAGGGGTGCCTTTCGGACTCTACCTGGCCACCATCTTTAGCTGGCATGCCCCATTTCTGCTGCTGGCTTTGCTAGGTGTTATTATTAACATTCTGATACTTAATTATATACCCTCCATGCGCCAGCACATTGCCACTGAAAGCAATGTTTCCATTTGGCAAAGTGTCGTATCTATCATCAAGGTCATTTTTGGAAGGAGAAACCCACTTATGGGGCTGATCTTTACCTCCATGCTTATGCTGGGCCACTTTACCATCATCCCCTTCATTGCACCCTATATGGTGGGTAATGTAGGTTTTTCTGAGCAACAACTTACCTATATTTATCTGGTAGGAGGTGGTCTAACAATATTTACATCACCCATGGTAGGCAGGCTGGCGGACAAATACGGTCGCCTGAACGTATTTACTATTTTTGGAATATTGGTTATGCTACCTATCCTGATCATTACTCATTTGCAGCCAGTACCTTTATGGGAAGCATTAGTCTTTACCGGGGTATTCTTTATTCTTGCGAATGGAAGAATAGTACCTTCAACTACCATGGTAACATCGGTTATCAAGCCTGAAAACCGAGGGAGCTTTATGTCTATAAGATCATCTGTGCAACAGGTATCCTCAGGGCTAGCAGCTTTGATCGGAGGATTTATCGTTACAGAAACCCCCTCCACGGTTACTCCTGACGCTAAAGCGCTGTTGAATTACGAATATGTAGGGTATTTTGCTCTGGTTTTTAGCGTGGTAGCCATATTAATAGCCAGAACATTACGAGTAGAAAAGGGAGCGTAATTAATCTTCCTCACCTGAGGCTATATGCACAAAACGAGATAGCACAACCAAAGCACCGGATAGCATTGTTGCATTATTTCTAATTTGCTTAACCGTACGTACTTCCTCAGATACAGCACTTTCAACAAGGATAGGTTCGTCGCCATTACCATCTAATAATATTTTCCCCCAACATAAACAGGAAAGAAACATTATTGAAAACATGGTTATCAATAAAAGCTTATCAAGATATTGGTTAGACATGGGGCTTGTGGCTTGGTTGCTTTTAGTTATTTAGACTGTACAAGTGGCAAATTTGTTACACAAAACATCACTTTTTTTAACGAAAAATAAACGTTCAAACATGCAAGTTTTATATATATATATATGAAACTAGTCAAGCAAATAAGGAACAGGAAACGCTCAAGGTAATCGGAATTTGGAGAAACATAAAGTAATAAACCAGGAGTGCCCTAACAAATTAATTTCAAGGAGAATTACTCCCTACCCAATCTTTTTACTTCGGAGGTGTTGATTATTTCCTTCAGAAAACATTTTTTACTAGCATATAAGTTTGTCTGAGGCATTTCAGTATCATCAAATGAATCAGAATATTCACCCAAAGGCTTGAACCCCGCTATAAGTTGATCTAAATCATTCTGAGTAGCAAACCCATATAATGAAGGTGCGTCATTCTTCTCAACACTAGCTAACTCTGCAATTTTTTTCAGATTCAGGTTAACCTGTCTTTTTCCATCTGATGATTTCCACCGCCCTTTGATCTCCTTGGCGAAGTTGTTATCCTCAGAGATAAGCTTTGCTTCAATAGTAGCGATAAATTGATTTTCTTCGTCAAAAATTATAAGGCCAATACCACTTTTATCGGATGCCATTCTGCCACTAAAGGTAAACAGTACCCCTGTACGCTCTATAATATACGACCCTGATACTGTAGGACCGTTGAGTTGTAGGTTAAACTCAACTTTTTCGGTAATTCCCAGATGTCCGCTATAATAAAACATGTGATTGGTAGTCCCTACCTCATCATACTGTGCATTTGCCATATTGACAAATAGTATTTGTGTACTAAGAAGAGAAAACAAGAGTATTTGTTGGAAGCGACTCACGAGCGTATATTTAACATGCAAAAATATGACAAAAAAACTTTCTTCAAAATTCGTACTACAGTGTAACATCCTTAGTCTCGAAATAATTTAGCATTTTTTTGTAAGAAATAGTTCTTTTAAGACACTATTAAATAGAGAATCGTTGTAATTAAAGTGAAACAGGAAGAAAAAGAGTTTTTAGATCAGATAGATCTGCACCAAAATATTGTACATAAGGTATGTAGAATGTACACTAATAATAAAGATGATCACGATGACCTTTTTCAGGAAATTCTTCTGCAATTATGGCAGGCATACCCCAGATTTAAAGGTAACTCAAAACTTACTACTTGGATGTATCGTGTAGCTTTATATACTGCTATATCCAGAAATAAAAAGAAGCAACGCCTCGTAAGTGAAAGCATAGACAGCAAAGCCTATGAATACTATGAAAACCATGACCCTTATCGCTATGAAAACTTACGCATGGCCATTTCCACGCTATCCGAAACAGACAAAGCTTTGGTAATGCTCTATCTCGAAGAAAAACCATATAAGGAAATTGCTGATATCATGGGCCTCACAGAAACTAACGTTGGTGTAAGACTCAACAGAGTAAAGAAAAAACTAAAAGAAATATTGGTTATAAGATAATGGAACTTAACGAACTAAAAAAAACTTGGCAAGAAGCCAAACCTGTTCAATATAGCAGAAAAGAGCTCGATAGCATCTTTGAGATCAAAACAAGAAGATCTCTTAAAAGCATAAACAGGTCGATGCTAACTGATGCGGTTTTTATGGTACTGGTAACAGCAGGTTTTGTATCGATTACTTTTATACTGGGGCTGAAAAGCAGGTATATCATCAGTGGAGAACTGCTGTTTATAGCTATCCTGCTGTGCCTGCATTACCGAATAAAGCACCTGACTTTAAGCAGGATAAACCTCAGTGAAAACAATATTACAGAAGCCATTTTACAGATCATAAAAAAGGTAAAGGGTTATTTGCTCCTTTACAAAGTATTGACTCCGCTCATTGCTGGGGGGTTGTTTATTCTCTATCAGGTTAATACGAATTTTTATAATACTGGCATTTATTCTCTGCCACGGCCAGCTTTCACCATAGGTATAGCTTTGAGTACAGGTATTTTAGTACTTGCTCTAACTCATTTCATTACAACTACCATGTATGGAAAAGAGCTCAAACGCCTTAAACAGATGTATAAAGACTTGGCACATGGCAAGAATTATTGACCCAATATGGATCTGGCCAGTTCGTTATCAACAACCAGCATTAAAATAACAAATGCGGCAATCAAAAATGCAAACAATATAAAGCCAAAAGTAAAACCCAATAGCCCTTTAACAAAGTTCATGACCTTATTGCCGCTATAAAAGCTGGCGCATCCAAATGCATAGAAAAAAATGGATATAGGGAAGACATAGCTATTACCTGATACTCCCCAAAACTTAAAGGCAAAAAGTGCCATAAAGGACAGCAACAGCGGATGGGCATGTGTATAAAAAATCAACACAGATGTTTCCAGTAGGTTGTATCCCTTTTTCCTAAACAAAATATAGGTACTAAGAGTAAAAAAGGGAATCAATGCAAATGACACTATTTTTAAGTTATCCATTAGCATCCGATGCAACCCTTCGGCCTTAGTTCCCTGAGCATTTTGCCCCGTAAATATATCGCTGGTGTTTCTGGTAAATTCAACCATATCCACATTGAGTATGGATACACACAATACATAAATGGTGCTTAATATAAATAAATACCCCACAGGCCCAATGTATTTTACTCGGTTACCATCTATAAATAACTGTACCACATGGCCTGGCCTTATGGTCAAATCTCTCACTGTTTTGGCAAACTTATTATCGAGCCCTAAAACCCGTTGATTTACTTCGGAAAGAATTGTATTCCACTTCAACTTATTAACCTCAACCTTTTGTCCGCATTGACTGCAATATACGGCTTCAACTTTTGCAGAACAGTTGATACAGTGTGATGAAGGCTTTTGTTCCATAGGGATGTAAAAATTCGAAATTAAATATAATTGATTTTTGAATTCATTTCCCCTTTTGAAAAATTAAAATGTTGGCTATAAACCACCTATCTGTCCAACCAACTTTTAAAATCATTTACCCGCTCACGGCTCACGATTACATCCTCATCGGTGCAGTTTTGCAGCACTACCCTCAACCTGCTGTTGGAGTAACTGATTATATCTTCAATAGCTTCTAGTGATATCAGGTATTTCCTGCTAATTCTAAAGAAAATCTCAGGGTCCACCATTCCCTCAATCTGCTCCAGGGAATAGTCCAGCAAGTAATTTTTTGCATCTTCTAAGCAACAGAAAGAAGCTTTATCCCTGCTGAAAAAATATTGAATTTCATCTACAGCGATCGACTTAATATGTTCTCCCACCTTGACCACGAACCTGCTTTTATATTTATTCGTGAGCATAGTCATTGCCTGATTAATCTGAGCCAGGGTATTACTTTGAGATTGATGGTTATTAGCAAGACGATCTAACTTTTTAAATGCATTATCAAGCTCCTCTTCATCGATCGGTTTTAACAAATAATCAATGCTATTAACCTTAAATGCTTTCAAAGCATACTCATCGTAAGCAGTGGTAAATATAACAGGTGCCTGGATGTCTACATGCTCAAAAATCTCAAAGCTTAAGCCATCAGCTAGTTGTATATCCATGAATATAATCTCAGGGTCGTGTGATTGTAGCCACTTGATTGCTTTCTTGACTGAGTCAATCTTAGCCAATACATTGATCTCTCCGTTGTAATTTTTAAGTAGCCTTTCCAGCCGTGCTGCAGCTGGCTTCTCATCTTCAATTATAAATACATCCATAGCTTATTTCAATAATGGCAACCCAACGGTAAACTTATGATCACTATCATCTATTATCACCGGGTGTTCTGTAAAAAAGGAATACCTGGCCTTAATATTCGCAAGTCCCATTTCAGATGACTCACTTTTAATTATGTTTTTCTTTTGAAGATTGTTAACCACGAATAAATAGCCTCCTTCCTGATATATGTCTATTTGCAATGGCTCATCTTCTGAAATGATATTATGCTTAATGGCATTTTCCAGCAACATCTGAATACTCAAAGGAGGAATTCTTACCCCCTTTGGCTCCATTTTCTGTTTAGAAACCTGAAGACTATCACTATACCTTATTTTTTGTAAAAAAAGATACGACTCTGCAAATTTCAATTCCATTTCCAACTCCTCCAAATCTTTATCTCTCGACTCCAATACATACCTATAAACATCAGAAAGCTTTTTTATAAATTTGACTGCCTGATCCTGATCCTCATAAACGAGGTTGGTAAGTGCATTCAGGCTGTTAAAAAGGAAGTGTGGGTTTACTTGATTTTTCAAAGATTCGTACTTCGAACTTATGACCTCCTTTTTCATTCGTTCGCTCTCTACAGCCAATTCTCTCCACGATCTCAAAAAAGAAACACTATACAGTATCAGAGAAATCAACATGGTAAACACTACAGAGTAAGTAAGGATATTTTTGATGTTTCCCATTGATATGTCAAACAAATACTCGAGGGCATAGAAAATACAAACTATAGCAATGCATGTATATATAACATGGCCTAAAATACCAAGCATAAGTCTTTTCACAGGATATTTTACCCAGTAGTAGCGAGTATCTATCAAGTCTGCAACGTATGAGTTCCCTTTCCATAAAGTAACCCATGCAATGGAGTTTATAAAAAAGACCCAGCCCAGATGTTCAGGATTCTTAAAACAATCTGGACAAGACACAAATGCAAAGGGTAAACTGATCAAAATAATAACACCAATCTCTTTTAACTGCTTAACCCAAAAGCTTTTCTTGCTAACAATACCAATCATAGAAGGTGAAATTATCAAAATATTTTAAGACTCAACTTTTGATCGTTACCAAATCTTCGACTTTATGATCCCCGCTGATTTTCTTTTTATATTTATAAATGGTGTAAGTGATAACAGGCACACCGATTATGGAAGGCCATACCCATTGCCAAAGGCCAGGCATAAATGTAAAAACCTGAGAGGAGAATGCCGTAACAGCTGCTATATAACTCCCCAACATGCCTCCAATATGTTCGAACAACCACTTGTTTTTATCTTTATTACTCAAAAAGCTTCGTAGATTCCCCAAAGCAACAATCAAGCCTCCAATTCCAAAACCTATAGCCAGATACGCATAGAACCCTAATTCATTTCCCATAGCCTGCACGATACCCCACCCAATAAATACAAGATTGAAAGCCAGTGCAATGACAAGCGCTATCCAGTCCAACATAGCCGGAGCGGCACCTCGCCCCAGCCTTTTAAGATATAACCAACGGTAACCACTTACTACCCAATAGTAACTGAATACTGCAATCATCAACAAAAATGGAATCCATTTAAAAATAGAGAGCACCAGGGCTGTGACAAAAATTGCAGACATAGTCCAAAAATATACTTTACCCCATATTCTGTGAGTATTTGCACCTTTACTGACCACCATCGCCACCGGAGCAGCAATAAGGGCAATACATCCGGCCAGTATATGGATCAACAACATGCTATTAACGAGATCTTCCATTTTTATAGTTTGATTGTAATTACCTCATCATATTCTACATAAAAAGAAGCATCACTATAAGTAGCCGGCCCAAACATACCCCTTGCATTATTGGAAAAACCATATTTTTCAGTAGGCCCCATCATTCCCATATCAAGTTCACCATTATTGTTTTTATCATGGATCACCGCTATGGCATAAGTACCAACAGACAGACCTTCAATATGAAAGGTATGGTTATCATCTTGCGCAACATCAATATATAGCGTTTTCATTTCATTCTTTAACCAATCGTTTTCTGAGCTATACAACGCCAATTGAAGCTTACCAGCGGATGCAATGCTACCCTCTATTTTAACGGTTAAATTTGCAACCATTTGCTCATCTCCTTGTGCCTTAAGGCTTACCATACTTATAAAAACTATTAGGAATACTAAAGTTAATCTGGTCATGATTATTTCATTTTTTCTTTAAACATGATGTAAAAGTGCAGCTCCTAATGACCTCTTTCAAAAAATAACTACTCGGTTGTAGAATCCGTTAGATGAACTGTAACATAGAATAACCCAATGGAATTTAACCTCAAACAATCCACTGAAATACTTTCAAAAACCCCTGCTATCCTTAGTACGTGGCTCAGCGATCTACCTCCGGACTGGACACACAAAAATGAAGGTGAAGATACCTGGAGTGCCTTTGATATTGTCGGGCATTTGATCCATGGAGAAAGAACGGACTGGATAGCTCGCACCAGACTTATTATAGAAAAGGGGGAAGACAAACCGTTTGAACCATTCGACAGGTTTGCTCAATTTAACAGCAGCAAAGGAAAGTCATTAAAGGACCTGCTGCAGGAATTTGAAAAGCTGCGCAGCGAAAACCTCAGAATACTAAGTACTTTGCCTGTTGCTAAAAACCTAAATAAGAAAGGAAGACACCCTGCTCTGGGGACAGTCACATTGAAGCAGTTGCTGGCTACCTGGGTGGTACACGACCTCAACCATTTACATCAGATGAGCCGGGTAATGGCGTTTCAATATCGTTATGAAGTCGGGGTTTGGAGAGAATACCTTGGAGTGATAAAGTAATGATCAAAAATAAAGGCTTTGCTAAACTTCCAAGGTTAAGCAAAGCCTTTATCATAGGCCCATAGCCGCTTCTACTTACACATTTCCGACGCAGCTATTGCCCCTCCCTTTCCCCAGGCAGGGGCCAAGGGGCTATCCGGCGTGTACACATCAAACTTACTAACTGCTGCCTGTATCTTCGTGCATGCCTCACTCGTATCAGCCCCAAAAAACTTGGCTGTACCAAACTCCATTTGGCCCATAAGATACAATGCCCTAGGGTTATCAGGGTTAATCTCCAGCGCCTTACTGAAAGCCTGCATAGATAGCCCTGAATACTGAGCCCCGCGGGTAGCCGGATCTACAGTTACTCTGATCATATGTACAAACCCCTCAAGGGCAATTATTTCCGATTCCTTAGGAGCAATTGCCTTCCCAGCATTGATCCTCTCAAGCGCAAGGTCAAGATATTTATCCTTCATGGAAACTTCATCAGCGTTTGTGGCCATCATGATGTACCCAAAGCCGGCATAATATAGAGGCCCCCACTTATCTGTTTCTTTCGCCGCTATGCGATCAAACTTGTTAATTACAGTCTGATATTCTTCAATGGTTCTTGATTCATAAAGTTTCTCAATATTCTCTTTCATCACCTCTTCATATTTTGATGGTGCCGCCTGACTCAAATGTGCAGCAAAAAGCATGGTTGCAATCAAAACTATAGTTCTCATAATGCTTGTATTTTTAATTGTTTATAATGTTTAATATGCTACAAATTCACTTACAGTGTGGGTAGCTGATTAACCGATTTATCCTTAGATAACGTTATGAATACCCCTAGGAAAATAAACCTGGGTGCCGCTTGCTTTACAGGTCTTAATATGAATTCACCATTTTCATTGGGTTCGTTACTGCTCTCGAAACCAAATATGTTATCAAACCCAAATACATTGGTAACAGAGCCATGGATAATGACATTGGACTTCAACAAATAGCTGGCATTAAGACTTAAATCATGATAGTCAGCCGTTTTCTCTGAATTAAATAATTCAAGATTAGGATTATTAAAAGGCCGGCCACTAGCGTAACTGTAGGTACCCCCCAGCTGTGTTTTCAAGGCGTTGATAAAATATTTAAATACCGCTGAAAAGTTATGCTCCGAAGCAAAAGTTGGTGCCGCCTGGTAAGGGAAATTATGATAATCCCTTTCTGTATCAAGGTAAGAATAAGACAACCAGTAGTCTACGCCTTTCAAAGTCTTGTTATCTCTCCAAAAAACGTCTATACCTCTGGCATATCCATCGCCATTGTTCGTATAACTATCAGGGTTATAGCTCTGGGAAAACTTAATCAAGTTATCATAGTTTTTGTAGTAAGCCTCAACCCTAAAAGTCCTTCCGTTTTCCTCTCTTTGGTAGTTAATGATATAATGATCTGCTCTCTCATCTTCCAGACTGTTTTTTATTCTTACAAGGTCATTCCTGCCGGTTTGATTAAACTGACCATACGCCACTGACATCTGACTGTTTTCCCCTGTTTTATAAGCAATTGACAATCTAGGCACAACATAGAACATATCCTGCATCCAGTTATATTCACCTCTAATACCTGCTCTGGTTACAAAACGGTTTGAAGTATACAGATCCATCTCTGCAAAGAGGGCTGTTAACCCCAAGTCAATTCCAAGTTCCTCATCGGGTTGCACTATATTTTCATAGGAATAGTCTCTTATGAAATGCTCGCCTCCAAACTGTAATGATAACTCGTCAGAAACATCATCAGCTATCACTGTTTTAAGGTGGATTCCCTCTTCACGCTCCTGATACTTTTCATCGTTAACATGGGTTCTTTCATTACTCTTGGTATAGGAAATACCTGAAAACACGCTCCATTGATCATTAATGATACTTCTTAATGAAGTATTGATATATTGATAATTATTGGTCAGGTCCATTTTATCCTTAGCTGATGTATATATGATCCGGGGCTGGTAAACAACGAAGTCTGACCAGCTAAAATTTGAGTACATCTTAAGCTCATGCATATCGTTGAGTGCTTTTCTCAACATGAAGTTTCCTTCAATAGATTGTGGAGCCCGGTCCCAATCCAAATTTTGATCTACAGCCTTAAAGTAAGGTGTCAGATTAGTGTACTGAAGTTTTCCTGCAAAGGCGCCTTCTTTCATTTCACGAGTATGAGACACATCCGCCCCAACTGTCATTAGTGAAATATCGGTCCTTGTCTCATCAGGTACATCTTTGCTATTAAGAACTAACGCCGAGGAAAGTGCCTGGCCATACTCTGCGGAATACCCCCCCGTACTGAAGCTTGTCCCTCTAAACATGAAAGGGGAAAACCTTCCTCGTCCGGGCGTATTGGGTGCAGATGAAGAGTAAGGATTAAGCACTTCAATACCATCAATAAAAGTTTTAGTTTCATTACCCTCACCTCCTCGTACAAAAAGCCGACCTGTCTCCCCAACTATTTGCGTACCAGGCAAGGTATTTAACGCACCAGAAATATCGGCAGTAGCTCCCGCCGTAGTAACGATATCCAATGACTTAAGCACCTCTCGACTACTTTCTTCCCCGGCTGTAAATAATCCTGCACTAATTACTACAGCATCCAGTCGGTTTACTTTCTCTGTCAGAGTTATATCAAGAACTACAGCTTCTGATGGCAGTTCAATAGGCATTTCATAGGTTTCATAACCTATATATGTAATCCTTAGCGCCAGACTCCCCTGTTCTGAAGTTGAAAAACTGAAAAAACCCTGCACATCCGAAGACGTACCATCATAGCTGTCAACAATAAAAATATTGGCTCCTATAACTGGCTCTCCCCTACTGTCCGTTACCCTCCCAGAAATATTGCTTTGGGCAAGGCCTGTCATTGTTATAATGCATAAACTAAAAATGGTAATAATATCTTTCATGGAGATTGTGTTTATTTTCATAAGGCTAAATTGCTCATAGCCCAGACCTATTAAAAAAAAGTGTTACCGAACCGTAGAATAACCGGGAAGAGTTGATAATTTTAATAGAAGAGCAGACAAGCTATGTCCGTAAAAGATAATTTTTCCAGGCAATCCGATCTATATGCTGCATACCGGCCACATTACCCTCCCATGCTTTATAATTATCTATTTGATAAAATAAAGAATTTTAATTACGCTTGGGACTGTGGTACTGGTAACGGTCAGGTAGCATACCAGCTATCGAAACGTTTTAAAAAGGTATGTGCAACCGACATAAGCAGCAAACAACTCGAAAATGCCGTCAAAGTCCCAAATATTCAGTACATGCTGGCTCCTGCCGAAAGCACCTCCATTCCCTCATCATGTGTTGATCTCATCACAGTAGCCCAGGCGTTGCACTGGTTTGAAGTAGAGTCTTTTTATAAAGAAGTATTGAGAGTAGCCAGCCCCGATGCTACACTGGCTTACTGGGGTTATAATATATTACAAGTGAATGAAAGCATTGATCCTATTATTAGGCATTTCCATAATCATGTCGTAGGTGATTATTGGGACCCTGAGCGAAAGGTATTGCTGAAAGAATATGCAGATATTAATTTTCCATTAATTAACCCTCGGCAAACCTACTTCCATTATGCTATACAATGGAACCTGAGTCACTTAAAAGGCTACCTGGAGTCCTGGTCTGCAGTACAGCATTATATACAGCAAAAGCGGCATAACCCCGTAGAAGCTCTGATAGACCAGATCCAAAGCCAATGGGATGACAATCAAGCTGTAACCTTTCCAATATTTCTTGTATATGGAAGGATCAGTTGACCCGAAAAAGAAATTTCTTATATCTTTGAGGCCATGGAAATCTTTTTACTACCGGAAACGTGGGTTGCTCTGCTTACCTTGACATTTCTTGAGATAGTATTGGGTATAGACAACATCATATTTATTTCTATTGTCTCCAACAAACTTCCACAAAACCAACAGACTAAAGCCAGAAACCTAGGTCTCTCCCTTGCTCTGGTATTTAGAATCGGACTCTTACTGGGTATCACCTGGATTATCACTTTTACAGAGCCCCTATTCACCTTATTTGATCTGGGTTTTAGTGGACGTGATCTCATTCTATTTGCCGGAGGTATCTTTCTGATCATCAAAAGTACTTTGGAGATCCACCAAAAAATGGAAGGTGAAGAGCACTTGGATATCAGCAAAGGTAGTACTACAATGCTTTTGGTAATTTTTCAAATCATATTATTGGATGTCATCTTTTCGTTTGACTCGATATTAACGGCAATAGGTTTAACTGACCAGGTTATTCTTATGATCGTTGCTGTTATAATATCTATCGCTGTGATGATGCTATTCTCAAAAAAAATAAGTGGCTTTATTAGCAAACACCCTACTCTGGAGGTATTGGCATTGTCTTTCCTCATTCTTATAGGTTTTATGCTTGCCATAGAAGCTTTGCATTACCATGTCCCTAAAGGGTACATCTATTTTGCTGTATTCTTCTCTCTTATGGTTGAGTTCCTTAATATGAAAATGAGAAAAAGTAAGAATCCTGTAAAACTCAAAAAAAGATTGAGGGAATAATTGAGAGAATAATAAAATAGCTATTGGTAGTTCTACCTAAAGTATTTTTTTTTTAACTTTTAGGTTACCATAAGCTAAATGGTGATATGAATTTTAATATTGCAAACCTAAATGAGCAAATTTAAAGGGGTCTTAAAGGGTATAAAAGATACCAAAAAAGACATTTTCGATCTTATTGAAAAAATTGAAAAGGCTGCGCCTCATGCAGACGGAAACCAAATACTTGAGATACTCGAGGCATATAAGGAAAAGGTAGCTTCGAACATTATCTCTATCGAAGACCAATCAAAGTCTTTAAAATCTGAATATAATCAAACCCTTGACTTAAAAACCCAAGAGCTAAAGAAGGAGATTAACCTGCTTAAAAAGACTAACGAAACTGTGGTATCCAATAATTATCTGTTGGAGTATAAGAAAAAGGATCTCATGTTACTGGCTGATAACCTTGAAGAAGCCTATGAGGAAATCTCCCAGAAGAATGATGAACTCCGGGAGCAAAAAAAGCAGATAACAGAACAAACAGAAAAGTTAAGAATAGCTCACGAGCAGATCCTAAAGAAAAACAAAGAACTGGAAATGCAGAAAGAGTCAATCATGGATCAGGCAGAATACCTCCATGAAGCGAATAAGACTATTTCAAACATGCATGCCGAAGTTGAAAAACAAAAGGATGAAATTCTTAAAAAAAACAGAGAGCTCATTAACCTCAACAATGAAAAAAATAACCTGATAGGTATTGTAGCACATGATCTCAAAAGCCCTTTAAACCAGATAAAAGGTTTTACAACAATCATAAAACTTACCTCTGAGCTGGATGATGATACGCTGAAGTACCTGGAAAGCATAGAAGTAAGCGCTAACCGCCTTAATGAAATGATTGCTAAAATACTTGATATTGAAGCTATTGAATCCAGAAAACTCAATATTAAGCTTGAGGAGACCAACCTTACGGAGGTTATCAAAGAGTGTGTATCAAGATACAGAATTACTGCCAAAGAAAAAGGCATAGTCATTAATGAGCAAATAGATGACAATGTGCGCGTCAATATTGACATCAGCTTTGTGAACCAGGTTTTTGAAAACTTGCTCTCCAATGCTATTAAATTTTCACCTAGCGACACAGCTATATCTGTAAGCTTAGTTCAGAAAGGTGATAAGGTTACTTTTAATATTTCAGATCAGGGGCCTGGTATAAGTGAGGAAGACCAAAAGAAACTGTTTGGTAAATATCAGAAGCTAACTGCAAAACCTACTGGCAACGAAACCTCCACCGGTCTTGGCCTCTCTATTGTCAAACAATTTGTTGAAGCCATGGGCGGAACCATACGATGTGAGAGCACCCTTGGAGAAGGCACCTCTTTCATTGCTGAATTTGAGGCCATGGTACCTGCCAAGTACTGAAATGAATATGAACTAAAACCAGTTAGAAAAGAACGGCAATGAGAATCTATACTCCAAACTCATGAAAAAACTCAAAAAACTTTACGAAAAATATAAGGAGTACGTCCGAGTGGACCTGATCATGTATGCGGCAATGTTCCTGATGATAATCCTTTACTTTTTATACACTGCTCTTTTTGCAGCCCGCTAGCCTTTTTTCAAATTCATAAATACAGGATCAATAATTAGCTTCATTGATTACTGGTTTTTTACATAATGTAGCTTATATTGTGGGTTGAATTATGATGAAAAAAGTTAAACATGACAGTGTCCAACCTTAAAAAATTCCTAATATCATTAACCCTGATCATAGTCTCCCCCCATATCAGCCATGGACAGATTAATGATAATAATACCCATGCAGTACTTTGGAAAATCTCCGGAAACGGATTGAGCAAACCTTCATACCTATACGGGATTGTAAATTTCCTTCCTAAAAAAGAATATTCAGTTCCCCGAAAGGTTAAAAACGCTATGAAGGACTGTGAAGTATTCGCTACCAAACTAATTTCCGACAACTCATCTCAGAAGAAATTTAACAAAGCAGTAAGGATCCCAAATGATGGATGGATCAATGATTACCTGACGGATGATGAGTTGAACCAGCTCAGATTGCTGCTAATGATGAGGTTTGATGTCCGTGAACATGCCTACCACTTCAACTATAGCCGCCTGCAGCCTATCATATTGGTTACAACAACTACAGCATTAAACCTCGATAAGAATATAATCTTCCCTGAAGAAGAACTTTCGGATATTGCCAGAAAAAATAAAATGACAACCAAGGGACTGGGAACCATACAGGAAGAAATCAATGCCTTTGAAAAGTTCCCTATAAAAGACCAGGTAGAAGCGCTTAAATATACAGTGAATAATTTCGAGCAACACCTGAAGAATTATGATCAACTGGTGAAGTTCTACATAGAAGAAGAAAATCTGGAAAAGGTTAAAGAAGAAACTTTAAAAGCTACCAATGAAAGTAAGCCTTTCCAGCAATATTATTATTCTGAGAGGGTGAAAAACTGGTACCCTGAAATCAAAAAAACCATCCAGAATAACAGCACTTTTTTTGCCTTGGGCGCCCCCTTTCTTTCAGGAAAAGGTGGTCTGATCCAAATGCTTAAACAAGAGGGGTTTGAAGTACAGCCAATAACTATAGCCAAAGAGAAAAAGTAGTGATATACAACGCTCTGCGTCCCAGGCAAATCTCTGATAAAAATTCAGATATATTTCTAGGCCGGTAAATTATCGGTGATATCTTTGCAGTCCTCGAAAAATATCTTGTAAAACAAAAATCAGAAAGAAGAATGAAGACCTGGTACTCATGCAAAGTTAAGCACAACAAAGAAGGGGATGATGGACTATTAAAGCAGGTAACGGAAGCATTTTTGCTAGACGCCGTATCTTACACCGATGCTGAAGCAAGGATCAATGAAGTGACTGCCAGAGATATTTCGGGTGAGTTCAGCGTTACCCATATAGCCAAGACTAATATCGCAGAAGTTATTAACTATGAGGATTCCGACACATGGTTTAAATGTAAAGTATCATACTCCACAGTAGATGGTGATAGCGAAAAAGAAGTAAAGGTCAATACATACCTGCTGGTTTGTGCCTTGCATGTAAAGCAAGCGTTTGAAAGAATTGAAAAGCACTTTGAAGGCATGCTTGTACCTTACGATATTCCTTCAATCACACAAACAAACTTTATAGAGGTTTATCCTTATATAGCTGATGAGATTCCTTCAAACCTGAAGCCGATCTCTGAGGTAGAAATAGAAGAAGAAACAGAAGAAGTAGAAGAGTAGAACTAATTGAAAATAAAAAGAAAAAGGCTATCATTGATTCAGTGATAGCCTTTTTCTTTTAAAGGGTTTTCTAACATCTAGTCTCTAAGCAAAATCTCCCTCACATTATTCTTGATCTTCTCAGCAAGTTCGTCAATAGGCAAGTCATTAGTATCACCACCAAACGGATCCTCAATTTCTTCAGCTATTAACTCTACACTAACCAGAATAAAAAATATCAATAGCACAATGGGTATGGTCCAGTAACCAAACTCCGTTATAAAAGCAAAAGGCAGTGTAACGGTAAAAGTAAATATAAACTTCTTAATGTACATACTATAAGAATATGGTATCGGAGTATTTTTTATCCTTTCACAGCCACCAAGAATATCGGAAAACTCCTTTATCTCTTTATCTATCACGAATAGTTGTTCCCCAGTCAATACCTTCCCTTTATAAAGCTTATTCACACGCTCATAAAGCATTAATGAGATCATATTTGGGATATGCTCCTTTCCTTTAAGTCTCTTGAGAAAATCATCTTCAACAATATCGAGATCATTGAGGTTAACCCCCTTGCGGAGATGCTCTTTCATAGCCACCACAAAATTGGGTATCATCTGGGCAAAGAACCCACGCGAAGCAGCATCATTATCAGGCACAAATGCACTCACTTTCGCAGCCAGATTCCTGGTATTATTTACCAATAGTCCCCATAGTTTTCTCCCCTCCCACCAACGGTCATAAGCTGAGTTGACTCTAAAAACCAGGAACAAACCCAAAACAATACCTAAAAGGGAATGTACAGCCGTAGTACTTACAAAATTTAGCTTAAAATAATCTAGTATAAAATAAGCAATTATAAAGGTATAAATCAGCATAAATATCAAACCAGGCAAAAGCAACCTGAGCACCTGCCTGCTGTAAGAATGAAAGATGAGACCAAACCAAGTCTTGGGGTCATATTTTACCATAGCATATCAAATATTTGGGTTAGCAAATTAAACTCAGTTTTCTATTAAAACCAAAACACGAAACCTGTCGGTGATCTACTGCGTATATGAATTTATAATAGTATATATATGATATCATTTTAATATCAAAATTATGAATCAGGAAAAAGAAACCAGTCCCGTATCAGGTTACATCATGTTAATCATTGTTGCATTACTTTTCTTTTCAAGTTTGTTCATCTTAATTGCTACCAAAAACCCGTTTTTCATTTTAGGCATACTCATAAGCATCATTTTATGCCCAGGCTTCTTCTTTGTAAACCCCAATAGTTCTCGTGTACTTGTACTTTTTGGAGATTACAAAGGAACCGTAAAGAAAAATGGATTCTTTTGGGTAAATCCATTTTTCGTAAAAACTAACATTTCACTAAGGGCCAGAAATTTTGATAGTGAGCGGGTCAAAGTGAATGATAAAGTCGGTAACCCAATACTCATCGGGGTTATTTTGGTATGGCAAGTAAAAAACACCTTCAAAGCCGCCTTTGAAGTGGATAATTACGAGGAGTTTGTGCGTATTCAAAGTGATGCTGCTGTAAGAAAGCTGGCAGGGCAATACCCTTACGACAACTTTGAAGACAATGAAGCAGAGATCACCTTGAGATCAGGGCTAGATGAGGTAAATCATGCCCTGGAAGAGAACCTCAGCCAAAGATTAGATATTGCCGGCATTAAAGTCATAGAGGCCCGCATTGGCTACCTGGCATATGCATCGGAAATTGCCAGTGCCATGTTGAGAAGACAACAAGCCACGGCCATTGTTGCAGCACGACATAAAATTGTAGAAGGAGCGGTAAGCATGGTGGAGATGGCGCTGGACGACCTTTCAAAAAGAGAGGTAATAGATCTCGATGAAGAAAGAAAAGCTGCCATGGTAAGTAACCTGATGGTAGTGTTATGTGCTGATAAGGATGTAACGCCCGTGGTGAATTCAGGCACACTAAACCACTAACATAATGATTTACTATAAGGAGGAACAGCCTTTTGAAACCGTTAAACTGTGGATCATCCTGATGACATTATCGCTTTTAACCGTTATTGTAATATTTTCGTCTCCTTATAGGATACTTCAAGCCAGCCAGACAGGTAGCACACTTCCTGATGAACTGCTGATAGTCATAGCCACCCTGGCATTTTTAATAGTAGCTTTTGCTGATAGGGCTTCTGCTATCTGGCAAACTTCAGGTGGAGATAAAGAGCAGGCATACCCTTTACCGGTTTCCTCTATTTATGTTATTTATGTGGAAGGGAAAAGCCATAAAACGGGAGAATATTCAGGACTATGAAATAAGGAAATACAACTCCAGAAAAGAGTATAAAGGACATGGTTATCGCATAATAGCAAAGCATTGACCGAATCGGGTAATACAGGTTTACAACTGACACTTTATAGCGGAAAAAAGCTACTTTTGGGCACACAAAAACCTGGCAAATTTAAAAAGATCATGGACCAGTTAATGAAAAAGGGAACAGATCATGGCTAAGAAAAAGCCTTTCGTATTACGTATAGACCCTGACCTGCTTGAAGGGGTTGAAAAATGGGCGGCAGATGAATTCCGTAGTACAAACGGACAACTGGAGTGGATTATCCATAATGCACTGAAGAATGCCGGACGTCTCAAGAAAAGTGGTAAAAGTGGTAATTAATTCTATTTTTGTGACAAAAATAAAGCTTATGAAAAAAGGTATTGCGGCTGTCTTATGTCTGCTTTCTTTCTGGTGTTATGGACAAACTGATTATGTTGTAACTACCCATAGGGACACCATCCAGGGCGAAGTACAAATATTGCTACCCTCGGAGAGATATGAAGAGGTAACTATCAAAACCGAAGATGCCACCAGGAGATTCAAAGCTTATCAATTTTTAGAGGTAGGCAAAGATAGCTTGATATATCGCTCTGTTAAATTTGGTGAGATATACAAAATCATGCAGTTAGAAGTAGAAGGTTATCTGAGCCTGCTATCATTCCGTTCTGATGGCAATTACTCTTTCGGGTCAAAGTACCTGCTAAAAAAGACTGGTGACGGTATTGAAGTACCCACTCTACTTTTTAAAAAAATAATGTCCGACTTCCTATCAGACTGTAATGAAGTCGAAAAGAAAATAGAGAATAAAACATACAAGAGAAGTGATATTGATGCAGTTGTTACTCATTACAACAACTGCATTCAAGTTCAAACGCAGGACTTGTATGCTGACACCTCCTCAAAAAAGAAGGTAGAACCTACAGTAATATCAGAAGTTAGTCCTGCTGGCGCCAAACTGGCCGATATAAAGAAAAAGCTACAAACCATCAGATCTGCCGAAGCACCCGAGTTAATGGTACTTTTAAATGATATTGAATCAAAACTTACCAATCATCGAACTGTGCCTCCATATATGATCGCAGCTTTACGAGAGCAGGGTGCTAAACTCAGTGACATCAATACTGACATAACTGAATTAATTGAACTTATCAACCAGCAAGACTGATTATGTCTCAAACCATTCTTATTCTTCACGGAGCCTTAGGCAGTAAAGAACAGCTGCTCCCTGTTACAGAAGCTTTAGGCTCTGCGTTTAATACCAAAAGCATATCTTTTTCAGGACACGGAGGAGTTCCATTCGATGGTACTTTTGATATTAACGGTTTTACAGAAGAGGTGTTGACCTTCATGGCTACCGAAAACCTGGAAAAGGTTGATATTTTTGGTTATAGCATGGGAGGGTATGTGGCCTTGAATCTAGCCCTTAAGCATCCTGAAAAGGTTGGTAAAATATATACCTTAGGCACAAAGCTTGAGTGGTCACAGGACATAGCGCAAAAAGAGATCAAATTGCTGGATGCTGAAAAAATTGAGGAGAAGGCACCTGCCTTTGCCAAAACACTTAATGACCGCCACGCTCCTACTGACTGGAAAGAAGTACTTCAAAAAACATCTCAAATGATGATCTCCCTTGGTGATGGTGCTGCATTAAGTCTAGAAGAGTTCAAAAACATATCACACCAGGTAATTGTAGGCATTGGAGATGAAGATAACATGGTAACTATTGAAGAGTCCGAAAAAGTTGCTAACCTTTTGCCTCAGGGTTCACTACAAATTTTCAAGGGGTTCAAACATCCTATCGAACAGATAGATGTAGCTCTGCTAACGGCCAAAATCACAAGCTTCATGCAGGGGTAGAAATCAGCGACTCTCGCTAGCTGCGATTTATGAGCTTTTCTGACTACCAACTTTTTCATCATCATGTCCCAAATTGATGATAAATCTGTTAATTTTGAGCCTTTAATAAAGGTAGACAAACAATGGCAGAATACAATTTCAACGAGATTGAAAAGAAATGGCAAAAATACTGGGCGGATAATGAAAGCTACAAGGCTGAAATAGACCCTTCCAAACCTAAGTTTTATGCACTGGATATGTTTCCGTACCCTTCAGGGGCCGGTCTGCATGTAGGTCATCCACTGGGATATATTGCCTCCGATATCGTTTCGCGTTTCAAGAAACTCAAGGGCTTCAATGTACTGCACCCTATGGGTTTTGATGCATTCGGGTTGCCTGCAGAGCAATATGCCATCCAGACGGGACAGCACCCCGCCATTACTACCGAACAGAACATTACGAGATATAAAGAGCAGCTTAAGAATATTGGGTTTAGCTTCGACTGGGACAAAGAGGTACAAACTTCGGATCCGAAGTTTTATCAATGGACCCAGTGGATCTTTATGCAGCTTTTCAATAGTTGGTATAACAAAAAGACCGACAAAGCAGAGCCTATCTCAGAGTTGATCGCTTCTTTTGAAAAAGAAGGAAACACCAAAGTTGAAGCTACATGCGATGAAAAAACTCCTCTTTTCAGTGCTCAGGTATGGG
Source organism: Fulvivirga marina (assembly GCF_016775155.1). Classification (GTDB taxonomy): domain Bacteria; phylum Bacteroidota; class Bacteroidia; order Cytophagales; family Cyclobacteriaceae; genus Fulvivirga; species Fulvivirga marina. Next base: position 1,113,495 of record NZ_JAEUGD010000066.1, read on the forward strand.
CTGAGTATGATGAAAAACAACAGCAGCAAATACTGCTGAACTACAGACTAGCCTATCTGGCAGACACTACGGTAAACTGGTGTCCTGCTTTAGGTACCGTGCTCTCCAATGATGAGGTAAAAGATGGATACTCAGAAAGAGGCGGGCATCCGGTAATCAGGAAAAACATGATGCAGTGGATGATGCGTATCACCGCATATGCCGAAAGGTTATTGCAAGGCCTGGAGACTATCGACTGGCCCGAACCCCTCAAGGAGATGCAACGCAACTGGATAGGAAAATCCATTGGTGCTGAGCTAGACTTCCATGTAGAGGATAAAGGTGTTGACATCCGTGTGTTCACTACCCGTATTGATACAGTTTATGGAGTTACCTATCTCGCCATTGCTCCTGAAAGTGACCTGGTCAATCAATTAGTTACGGAAGATCAGAAGGCTGAAATCACATCATACATAGACGTAGCTAAAAACAGGTCTGAACGTGACAGGATGACTGATGTAAAACATATTACAGGAGCCTTTACAGGGTCTTACGCTACGCATCCATTCAGTGGCGAAAAAATACCTGTCTGGGTAGCTGACTATGTTTTAGCAGGTTATGGAACCGGCGCAGTAATGGCCGTACCTGCAGGAGACCAAAGAGATTATGACTTTGCCAAGCATTTTGATCTTCCCATTATACCCATCAACGAATCAGCAAACATCGAAAAAGCGGCTGACCCTACTAAAGAAGGTAAGGTTATTAACTCCGACTTCCTGAACGGCCTCACTCCTATTGAAGCCATCAAAAAAGGGGTGGAAGAACTTGAAAAAAGAGGTATTGGTAAAGGTAAGATCAACTACAGAATGCGTGATGCCATATTTACACGCCAAAGATATTGGGGCGAACCTCTTCCGGTTTATTATAAAGATGGCTTGCCTTATTTGATGGATGAATCCGAATTACCACTGGTATTGCCAGAAGTGGATAAATATCTACCTACAGAAGATGGTGCACCTCCACTTGGAAGAGCTGAAAAATGGGAAACCAAAGAGGGTCACCCTATAGAATTAAGCACTATGCCAGGCTGGGCAGGTTCAAGCTGGTATTTCTTCCGCTACATGGATGCTCATAACGACAAGGAGTTTGTAAGCAAGGAAGCTCAACAATACTGGGAAAATGTAGACTTATACATTGGTGGATCAGAGCATGCTACCGGCCACTTGTTATATTCCCGCTTCTGGAATAAGTTCCTTTATGACATGGGACTTATCACGGTTAAAGAGCCTTTCAAAAAGCTGATAAACCAGGGAATGATCCAGGGAAGATCTAACTTTGTGTACAGGCTCACACTCACCTATACTATGTCATCAGAGTTGGAATCGGCTGACAACCCTGAGATTTTCTTATCAAAAGGTATAGTCGACCGAGTTAAGAAATCCAACATAACAAAAGCTGAGACTGAAATTATTCACAGGCTTATCACTGAAGGCATCGAAAAACATAACGAAAAGCATGGAACTGACTTTGCTCCCAAAGAAATTAACTTCAATACGATAACCCCTATTCACGTTGACGTAAATATCGTTAACAATGACTTATTGAATATTGATAAGTTTAGAAAATGGAGAGCCCCATATGAGGATGCTATAATTATTACAGAACCTGACCATAATTATATGTGTGGGCACGAGGTTGAAAAAATGTCCAAGTCCAAATACAACGTTGTTAACCCAGATGACATTATAGAAAGATATGGAGCAGATACTTTAAGACTTTATGAGATGTTCCTCGGGCCCTTGGAGCAATTTAAGCCATGGAACACGAATGGTATAGATGGCGTATTTAAGTTTTTAAGAAAGCTTTGGAATCTTTTCCACAACAATAATGATAGCTTCGAAGTATCCGATGCTGAGCCTACAAAAGAGGAATTAAAAGTACTACACAAAACGATCAAAAAAGCACAAGAGGATATCGAACGGTACTCCTTCAATACTTCTGTCAGTGAATTTATGATCTGTGTAAATGAGCTTTCCACTTTGAAGTGTAACAAGAGAGCTATCCTGGAACAATTGATTATAGTGGTAGCACCATACGCTCCACATATAGCTGAGGAGTTATGGCATAAATTAGGCCATGAAACCAGCATTACGGTTGCCGCATACCCTATGTATGATGAAAATTACCTGACCGAAAGCCAACATGAGTATCCGGTTTCCGTTAATGGTAAGATGAGAGCCAAAATGAGTTTCCCTACAGATATGCCACGCGAGGACATTGAGAAGCAGGTATTGGCATCTGAAGCAATTCAGAAATGGCTTGAAGGAAAATCTCCTAAGAAGGTAATCGTTGTGCCTAAGAAAATTGTAAATGTCGTCATTTGATCATGAACAAGAAGTTTACTTTAATTTTTGCTATTGCTGCCTGTGCTTTCAGTGCAGCAATGGCTCAAGACTACCCCTACTACGATAAGAACTGGAAAGATTCTGTTCAGGAAGAAAGCGTACAAAAAAAGGAAAAAGAAATTGAAGTACTTCAACCTGAAAAGCCGCAATCTAGACTAGATGAAGCAGGCACCATCCGCGCAGCAATAAACATAGGTGTGGGGGTTATGGACTCCCCGGAGATCAACAACTATATCAGAGACGACCTTGCCAACCGCAGTATTACACTGTTAAGTGGCAGCCCTGATATGAACTCCGTCTTTATGATCGGTGGTCAGGTAAGCTATGCTGTGCGCCCCCGATTACAAGTCAAAGGTATCTTTGACTTTGCCATTGGAATAAGTTCGACCGAGCTGGTGAATCAATATTCATATCAAAACGATTACATAAACTACACTGCCACTAGGATATCCGCCGGTGCGGGAGCCAATTACTTTTTTGGCCAAAGAAAAGTAAGTCCTTATGTTGGCTTAGCCTTACTGTATCATACATTAGCATTTGAAGGCTTTAAAGGAGGTACAGTTGGTCCCAGAGGTGAAGCCGGAGCAACATTTAATTTTAGCAACAAGTTTAAAATGGAAGCATTCCTTCAGGCTGATGTAGCTGAAACTAAGGCTAAAAACCTGGGGCAAAGCATGACCATTGATTTCAGTACTTTAAACCTCGGGGCACGGTTCCTGTTTAGGCTAAACTAAGCCTATTTCTTTCTGCTTACCAGAATAATACCGCCAATGACAACAATTGCCCCTACTACCTGCAAGTAGGAAAGTCTTTCATCCAAAAAGATATTAGCCAGCACAATCGTTGAGATCGGTCCAAGACTTCCAATGATCGAAAAGTTAGGAGCCCCCAAATGCTTTATAGCATAGGAGATCATATATGATGGTATTACTGTAGATATCATGGCCATTAAAAACCCTAACCAGTAAACCTCTGACGGATATGACAAAAGATTATCATTGGAGGTAACGGCATAGTGTATAACCACACATACACAGGAAATAATCATAGCATATGAAGTGAATACTACAACGCCAAACTTCGGAATAAGGTACCCGCTACCTACAAGATAGGATGCATAGGTAAATGCACTCATAAAAACCAACACCCCTCCTAGCAAAACATTCTCATCTCCGGCCACCCCCAGTTCTTCACTAAAGGTGATAAAAACACCGGCATATGAAAGCAATATAGCCATTATCTGAACCCGAGTAGGCGCCTTTTTAAAGAAAATCCAAGTAATAAGTATTACCAGCGTAGGGTAGACAAAAAGTATGATCCGCTCCAGGCTGGCCTTAACATATTGCAGCCCCAGAAAATCAAATAAACTGGCCAGGTAGTAACCTATGATACCAAAAGCTATCAACCACAGATAGTCTTTACCTTTAATTTGTTCGGGCGAAGAGGGCTTCCTGATCAATGCAATAATGACATAAACCGGAAAGGCGAAAGACATTCTCAGCAAAAGCAGCGATACTGCGGGCACCTCATATACATAGGCCAGCTTCACGATTACAGCCTTAGCCGAAAAGAATATGATCCCCACTACAGCTACAATAACCGCGACTAACTGAGCTTTAGATAACTTCATATGAATTTGACGACTGGAATTCGTGCGAAATTGAGTTTTTAATTACTAAATAGGAAATTAGAAAAAGTAAACTTTATGATAACATCAACGGATTTGTTCAAAATAAAATAAAATCTATTTTTGTTGTTATACAAATAATTGTTTTATCCCAATAACTATCATTTCCAGGACTTACTTTTTCCCCTTAAAAGTATTATCCACTGACTATAATCTTAAGCACTAATTATGAACAAACTTTTACCTACTTTATTTTTTTTATTACTCTTTTTTCAACTTAAAGCACAACAACTTCCCTACAACCCGGCAAAAGAAGGCCTTCATGATAAACCCAACATTTCAAAAACCGGAATACCAGGTAATTCCAGAGAGGCACAGGAGAGCACCTTTGGTACCCCGCCATCAGTAAAATCTGTAAGCACTCCTGGTGGAAGCGGAGGAGCATCTGGCAGGTATATCATCACAGATGCTTCCAACAACGTATACATTATTGGCAAGTACAGCAATGAAGTTAAACTGGATGTCACCACCCTAACCGGAAGTGCTTATAAATCCTATTTTCTAGCCAGGTATAATACAGACGGCAGCCTGACCAGCTCAATTAATTTAATCGATGGGCCTGATGCCGATATAAGTGTGGAAAGTGCAGAACCTTTTCTTACCGGGTTTGTAACAAGTGGAACTTTAGAGGATGGCACCTACGATTTCGGAAATCAATCAGTCACAATTACAGGTATAAAAGCCTTCATAGCCTATTTTAATTTTGACGGTTCTGTTAATTGGGTGAAAACGTTTGACAATGATCTTAGCCGATCGAATCATTCAGTGGCTCCAATAGCTGTAAGGAATGACTCCATTTTTGCCAGCTTCAACCATGCGGAAGTATCCCTCCTCAACAGCTCAGGAAACAACATCAAAACTTACTACTTCACGACCATGGAAGTACTTGACCTTAAAGTTCATGGAGACGCTCTCATCATAGGGGGCCAATTTTTCAATGAAATGAGCATCGATGACATTACTCTGTTGTCAGAAGCAACCTTTGAAACGGCTTTCGTTGGTTCTATTGCCATTGCCGACGGATCAGCCAACTGGGCCTATGAGGCTGGAGAAAACCCAACCTGGCAATCTGCTGTGAATAAAATTGCTATCGCTCAGGACAATTCAATAATTGTTAGCGGTGGCTTCAAAGGTGGTGCCTCGTGGGGAGATTATAGCTATGGCGGTACAGGAAGCTTTATCACTCATATTACAGCACAAGGGGGTATTGACACCACATTTACCCAGTCTGCTGATTATTATTACTTCTCCCGAGGTTTCAATTGCTTAATAACTACAACTGACTCTGTCCTGTTTGCCATGGATAATTCCCTAATGATCAATCAGACGGACAATGGTTTTAACGAACATGTCGACCGACCGCTATTTTCCGAGGAGCATACTGGTGGCATTGAAGCAGGCGTATATAAAAATGGAAAGATTTACCTTACAGGCACCTTGGATAACAACATGTTTTTAATGACCTTAACGGAAGATCCTCTCACGATTGCATCAACCTTCCAAAGTGGAGGAAGTTCAGGTACTTTTCAGGTTAGGTCTCTTGAGCCCGGCAATAGTCAGAGTACACTTATTCTTGGGACATTGTATGGAAAAGCAGATCTGTATGGGGAAACTTTAACAGCCAATGAAGCCCTTGTTTTAGCAAAAAAGGATTACAATAATCAAATAGAATGGGTAAACACCATTCATAATACAAATGGTTCTAAGGGAATAAGCAACGATCTGGCTATAGACAAAAGCAGCAATAGTACCGTAATAACAGGTGAAGCAACGGGTGAGGTTACTATCAACGGAGTAACTTACCCTGAGCTACAAGACAACTTCGTAGGAAAATTCACGGAAACTGGTACAGTTGAATGGGTGATTAACATCCCTATGACAGAAACCCATACAGTATCGGTCGACGGCGAAGGTTCCATATATGTCAGTGGCTCATTTTCAGAGTCGGTAGAACTTGGTGGCACAACCTATACCCCTACCCTGGGAGTAAGTGGTTTCATTGCAAAGTATAATGACAAGGGGCAATTTCAATGGCTCAAACAACTCGATGCCGATGGAGTCTACCTCGTGAGTGCAAATGCCTCCGCACAAACCATTTCATTTTCGGCCGAAATGATTGGTACATCCGTTTCTTTTTCGGGTACCGATTACCCAATAGGCCAGGCACATGGAAAGAATTTACTTGGTAGCCTTTCTCCTGAAGGCATTGTTAATTGGGCATTTACTTATGGTGCAGATGCTGAACCTGATGACGAGTATGATTATATCGCTGACTACTGCTGGGCCACAACTATAGATGTTGATCATAATGGCAACACTTTTGTAAGTGGAATAACCGGAAGAAGTAACATTTTTGGAGACACCTCATTGTACAGCCCATTCAGATACAACCATTTTTCACTTAAGGTAGATACTAATGGCGATGTAAACTGGGCCAGAATAATAAAAACAGGAGAAAGACTTGCCCTTAACTATAATGAAGCAGGGCTGGATAAAAATGGTAATTACTACCTTTATGGAGCTGCTGCAGATTCGGTTGAGTTCAACGACAATGTTAAATTTAAAGCAGCTACTTCAGGCAGCTATGGGGCTTATGTAGCGCAAATTGATGCCGCAGGAGATCTTGCCTGGGTTTACTATTTTGATGCAGGAAGTATGAACACCAGCGGTGTTGCTATACATGGTGAAAACGCCTTTGAAATTGCAGGTAAAGCCTCTCCATATATTGAACTGGATCAGACTTACAATACATATTACGGTTCAAGCTTTATTATTGGTTTTTGTGAACTGGAGCAAGCCCCCGTTGCAACAGGAAATGTGGAGGTACTCAACACAGATACAACAACTTACCAGATAGACTTATCGACAAGCTCACAGGTCAACTGGATATTAGAACCCACGAGTGCAGGCAAGGTCCTTGATTCAGGAAATGAAACGCGCATAGCATGGAGCGACTCCTTCTCTGGCGAAGCTAAACTTTCTGTTAACATTGATAATTTTTGCGGCACATCATCTGCCAGACCTGTTCTTACTATCAATGTTAGCGGCCTGACTTCTGGACTGAATAATAAAGTTATTGAAAGTCTACAGGCATTCCCCAACCCTGTTGATGAACAACTAACCCTGAAGATCAAAAATGATGAACTTAAAAAGTTGGACATTGCCATTTATGACCTGCTTGGTAAAAAACACTTGTTACTGGAAGAAGGTAATAATAATGCCAACATCAACAAAACTTACAACCTGAGTAATCTGGCCAAAGGGACTTACATCCTGCTGATTAAGGATGGGCAAGTTTCAGAGTCTAGGTTGATATTTAAGCAATAACATAAAAAGGCTATCACAATATTCTTGTGATAGCCTTTTTATCTCTTAACTTGAATTTAATTATTCATACCTAAGCGACTTCACTGGATTAACTTTCGCGGCTTTTAAAGATTGGTAACTTACAGTCAGCCAGGCTATCAAAAAGGCCACCATCCCACTGATTAAAAATATCCACATGCTGATCTCTACCCGATTAGCAAAACCATTAAGCCACTGATCCATGGCATAATAAGCTGGATATATAGCCAACACAAAAGCTATAATGACTAGCTTCGCAAACTCTTTGGACATCAGCGAAGTCACACTCCAAACGCTTGCTCCCATTACTTTGCGAATGCCAATTTCCTTGGTACGCTGCTCAGCCATAAAGGCCGCCAAACCAAACAACCCAAGACAGGCTATGAATATAGCAATGATGGTAAAGACCGTAAAAACCATCCCTAACCTTTGCTCTGCTCTAAATAATGCATCATAATCTTCATCGAGGAATGAGTATTGAAGAGGTTCTCCCGGAGCATAGTTTTCCCACCTGCCCGCTATAGTATTGATCACTTCGTTCGGATTTTCTCCTGAAAATCTGGCATATAAAATATTGCCTTCTTTAGTGAGCTGAATTACAAGAGGCCTCACATTCATCTTCAAACTCTCGAAATTAAAGTCCTTAACAACCCCTACCACTCTCATTTCAACAGGCTGATCACCATTGAAGTTTATTATTTTTTCCTCTAATGGATTCTCCCATTCCAACTCTTTCACAGCAGCTTCATTCAGTACCACTGCACCCGAATCGGAAGGAAAATCTCTTGAAAAGAACCTTCCTTCAACCAGTTCAAAGTCAAGGGTTTTTAAGTGATCATAATCACCAAAATAGGTAGCCATAATATGGTCTCGCTCATCACCCACAGCCCTGAAAATAGTAGTGTTATTTACCCCCGGAACCATATTATTAGAATAGCTCGTACCCAAAATACCGGTACCAGCATCCAGATCATTTTTGAAGGCCATTTTATTATTTTCCAGTCTGTCGGTATCTTCAATGATCAGGATATGCTCTTTATCAATACCCAGATTTTTATTCTGCACATATTGCAACTGCTGATATACAACCACAGTACAGATGATAAGCACTATTGAAATCCAAAACTGAAATGTAACCAGGAAACTTCGTATAGAACCACTTTTCATACCTGCTCTTAATCTACCTTTCAACACTTCCGTGATCTTAAAGCCAGTAAGATAAAATGCAGGATAACTCCCCGCCAAAATGCCTACAAACAACACGAGCGCTACTAAAACCCAGGCTATTGAAGGTTCGCCCAGTATGCCAAATGTTAAAGTCTTTCCTGATAACAAATTAAATGATGGTAATAGTACATAAACCACCCCAAGCGCCAGCAAGGCCGCACTAATGGAGTAAATCATGGATTCAGTCAGAAACTGTGCAATGAGTGTACTTCTCAGCGAACCAAGCGTTTTTCTGAGACCTACTTCCTTAGCTCTACCTGCCGACTTCGCTGTGGTCAGGTTCATGAAATTGATACAGGCTAGTATAACTATAAAAATGCCAATGCCGGCTAGTATAAAAACATATGATATATCACCTGGAGGTTCTGCTTCATCCTGCACCTCCGATTGAAGATGAATATCATACATAGGGAAACTATAATAGTCATAGATACCACCTTCAGCCCTGAACTCCTCTAACGATTTTCCCATAAACTCTTGCAGAACCGGAGTTACGTTTCGTTCCGTTATGGGCGCAAGCTTTTCATCCACACTTTTGGAGGTACCTTTTTCATTGAGCACATAGTAAGTGAACAAACTATTACTTAACCAATTGCCTCTATTCATCCAAGGAAAAGAGCTACTTGAAAGTAACGCATTAAATTTTAAATGAGAATCTCCCCTACTATTCTCCATTACCCCCGTAATCTTATACTCAGTTTTATCATTACCGATAGACAGTGATTTATCCAGAGCAGACTCATCTCCAAAATATTTATGAGCCAATGCTTCACTCAAAACCAGGCTATTAGGGTTTTTAAGTGCTGTTTCCGGATTTCCTTCCAGGAGTTTAAAGCTAAAAACGCTAAAGAAATTAGAGTCAGCAGCCATGATACCCTCCTCATTAAAGGCAAGGTCTCCATTACGGAATATCCACTCCCCCATTTCATTTACACGGGTGGCTTCTTCAACTTCAGGAATTTCCGCCACCAGAGCTTTTGCCATCGGAAAGCTGGTACTTGCCGTATAAATTTCCTGTCCCCCCAACTTCCCATGAAGGTTTACTCTGTATATCCGCTCTCCTTTGACATGAAAGTGATCATAGTTCAGCTCATCGTAAATATACATGGTTACGAACAAGCAGGCGGCGACACCTATCGTTAGACCCAATATATTAATAATTGAGAAAAACTTGTGTTTGGTTATGTTGCGCAAAGCAACCTTGATGTAATTTTTGACCATTATGTTATTGTTGTTAATTGAGTACTCGTAAGACGCTATAAACCAGCTAGAAGTTACACCCTGTCTCCTTTTTATTCATCTCTTAATGTATGTGCAGGACTCATAGATGCTGCATTGTACACCTTAAAGCCAACGGTTAAAGCAGAAACAATTGTGATCAGTGCAATGCCCGCCAAAAAGGTTATCATTCCCGCTCCTGTGTAATAAGTCCATATGCTGGCCATCAAGGAATCTACCATGTAATAACTAGTCAGTGACCCCAGAAATGAAGCTATGACTAAAATGATGATGAACTGTTTATTCAATTTTTTTGCGATATTACCAACAGACGCCCCCAACACTTTCCTTACTCCAATTTCCTTCATTCTCTTTATGATGTTCAGAGATACCATGGTGAAGAGTCCTGATGCTGAGAGAAGAGTGGCTATTATTCCCAAGAATATAAACAGCTTCAATATATTATTATTCACAGTGGCCGCCTCCTTCAACTCCTCATCCATATAACGACCATTATAAAGTCTGTTAGGAAACACTTCTCTCCATTTAGACTCCATAAATTCATTAACTGCTACCAACTTATTAGCATCAGCTTTGACAAGTATGCGACTATACTCTTCGGGTTTATTTAGCCTCAACATAACCGGATCCACAGCATCCCAGAGTCCGTTACCATAATAATCTTTAAAAACACCTACTACATATAATTGCACGGTATCTCTCCATATCACTTTTTTACCAATAGCATTATCCCATCCAAAAGCTGTCATCATAGTCTCATTCACAATCACGGATTCACTCCTATCCGTTTCCGAATCTCTTTTAAACTGCCTTCCCTCAAGCAGCGTCATTCCCATGATGTCCATGTAATTTTCGCTCACTTCCATAATATCTACCTCTCGCTCTGCACCTTCAAAGCGAACAGGATCATTGATATAGGTTGACATAATATGGTGCTTTGTACCAGTTATAGCTTCTATATCACTATTTCCTGCCAGGGCATTTTTATAAACTTCATATTCATTTTCTCCATTGATATTGGTATATATAACCCCTTGCCGGTCAAAGCCAAGATCTATCTCCTCCTGATATTTAGCATTTTGAATGAATGCTACCGCTGATATCAAAGCGATCAATGAAATGCTGTATTGGAGGGTTAGCAGCAATTTTGTAAAACCAGTAATACCGCCAAACTTTGTAGTACCTTTCAATATACTAGTTGGTTCAAAACTGCTGATATAAAAGGCTGGATAACTTCCTGCCAGTAGGCCTGTAACGATCAACAATCCAAACATAAAAAGAAAAAAACCTGCATTACCCAGGTAATCCATATTCAGTTCCATGAATTCCCACATCTGGTTATAGGCTGGTACCAGTATCTCTGCCAGTAGAATAGCTACAATACCTGCTAAAAAACATAAGGTAAGATTTTCTGCCATGAACTGCCCAATCAACTGTTTACGACGACTCCCCATCACTTTACGGATACCTATTTCCTTCAACCGACGACTAGACATGGCTATGGCAGTATTGGTAAAGTTAAATATAGCTATGAGTAACACCAGGAATGCCATAACAGCCGGCGCAACGACAGCGGCAGTGGGCAGGCTATTTCTAAACCAATGGTTCCGTACATCTTCCAACTCAGATCGGATAGCTATCCCCTCAAAGGGGTCGAGGTAAAACTCGGACACCATAAAATCTTCTTTAGCTTTGTTTTGGTTGGCTTTATACTTTTGAAGTTCACTTTCTATGAACGGAATTTTAGACTTATCCTCCACCTCAATTAAAAGGGTATTCCAGTACTTCCAGTTACTTTCATCATACTCGTCATAAGCATCGAAAAAACTATCAAAATGAAAAAGCGCATCAAACTGTATACTAGAGTTTAAAGGCATTTTCTCGAATACTCCAGCAACAATAAATTCAAGTGTGCTGCTATCTAGCACCTGCGTTATTTGCTTTCCAAGTGCGTCCTCCTGTCCAAAATACTTAGTCGCCAGTTCGCTGCTAATAAATATCTTCGTTTTATCACCAAAGTCACTCTTAACGCCGGATTTCAACGGAAAATTAAAAAGGTCGAACAACCCCTCATCCGCATAGGCAATATCTGTCCTAAACAGTTCATCTTTGATTCTAATATTACTCCCATAGGGAATATAGCGTATTACCCTGCCCACTCCGGCTATATTGTCACGTATACTTTCTCCCAACGGCATAGGGGCTATACCATTTTTAGTCTTATTGCCTTGAAAGTCTCTGATAAAGTTTACTCTGTAGACATTGCCTGCATTTACATGCTGCTGGTCATAACTTGCGTTGTAATCGTAGTTGATATATGCTACGATACAACATGCCATTGCTATGCCCAGACCGAATACATTAATAATTACATAGGTCTTGCTCTTTAATAGGCTCCTAATCGTGATTTTGAGGTAGTTTTTCAGCATGGTAATTTATTTGAGTTTGTTGACTATTGACCTGTTTGCCTTATTTCCTAAAGACTACCACACATGCCTGAAGGTTGCATAACCATAGCATACTTATTTAACACAGTACTATGTCATACATAATAGTAATACGTAAAGAGTTGTAAAATGTTTTATATCAGCGGACTACTAAACCTTCAGACTGGGTAGTTCTATAAAAAATCAATGTATTTACGCCTGTGTAGTTTAAAAGCTTCTCTACAGACATGAGTAAAAAAGGGAAGGACAATATAATAGGTGAGTAATCACCTATTAGTGCAACTTCTATGATAGTTAGGCAATATCCATGGGATGCCTGCTGTGAGCAAACAGTTCCTTGCAAAGCTGAGCCATCGCTCAGCTTTGCTTTTTCTTATTGATGCACAACCGGAGAATGATCTATAAACAATATTCCCTGATGCAGCGCTTCAGTGATTTGATAAATTGTTACCTCTTTGACCTGATCAATCTCCGACTGCTCGGTAACTTCAAATTCATCAACCATTTCCACTATTACCTGTTCAACTCTATTTGGCTGCTCAAATTTTTTAATCACGGTGTATGCAAAATCGTTTAATGGGAATTCTAATAAAAACTCTGGTGTTGGAATAAATATAGCATACTCTTCACCCTCATTATCTTTGGCAACCTCCTCTGGTAATTCAAGTAACACATGCTCTTCTGGCAACACCAGTTGCGTATGGATAAGCTCAGCCTCAGTCTTTAAGCATACCTGATTTTTCTCTATCTCTACAATTCTTCGTATCCTGTTATACGAATGACTCTCTATGGCACTGTCTAGCTCTTCCTTTTTAAGCTCGTACTCCCACACTTGCTGAATAGCATCATCATCTTTGGCAGAAATCGCATTTTGAATGGCCTGCCTTAGTTTAAGCATAAACGAGCCTCCACCTTTAAGGATATTTAAATCAATATCTTTTTTGACTTTTTCGAATGTTAAGGGATAAAGACCATTGGCTAATCTGACAAAAACTCCCTCATAACCGGAGGCCAACTCTCCGTCAACTTTTCCACTAAATACTTGATTTAAATCTGGCTTCAGTATACTCGCTTTTTCCTGTTTTTCATCTGATAGCATCAAATAGAAGTAACCTATGCCACTATCTCCCATAAACAAACTAATATCATTATCAGTACCGGCAAATGAATACCCTGAAAGGTATTTCCCTTTTTCCGCGACATAATCAAGAGCCCTGTCCCCTGCCTGCCTAGCCATATCAATGTAGGTAGTATCCCCAAGGACTCTAGCTGCCTCCAGGAACAAAATGGCATTACCTCCTATTCCATGACAAAGTATGCATGATGCAACTGACATTTCACCATCAAGAGTTGCTATTCCCGTTTTTTCAACCGCTCTGTCGATATCTCTCTTGTATATATCATCCTTTAGCACCTCATATGCCCGTATTCTGGACAATCCTATCCCAGGCGCTCCATGACACCAGGCCGACATATCTCCAGGCAGCAAAAAGTAATCTTTCTCGCCGTTTAGATATTTATCTCTATTCTCATTCAATGTTTTTTCATCGTAAAACCCTCTTCTGAAATCCGGCCAGTTTTTAAACTCCTCATGAAAAAAGTGGTTTTCATAGGCAAAAGCTCTCTTGGCTATCCAGTAAAAACTTTCATTATCAAAATATTTACCCAGTTCAAGAAAGACGTAGCCAATTCCGGATGCACCATGCGAAAAACCACAAAGACCTTTAATGTTGGTACCTACTCGATCCCAATAAAAACCATGTGGAGTTATATTGGCACGTTCAATTAATCGACGAGTATAACTTTCTATATTCTTAAGTACTCCCTCATCTCCGGTAGCTGCATGCAAGTGTAAAAGACATAATAATGCACCAGAATACCCATTGATCAGATCATCAACCTTGCGACTAGTATGTAAAAAAGCTTCACATCCCTCTGCTATCTTCAGGGCCTTAGCCTTATAACTTTCATCCTTCAGGTAATCGGCAAGAACCAGCATCAGGTATGAAACCCCCATTCTTCCGGTATAGAAAGCATAATATTCAGTGCTGTTGGTAGCACAATAGTTTTCCAGCCACCGCGCCCCTTCAGTTACTGCCTCCAAATACTTATCATCATTTGTTCTTCGGTGGAGTTCCAAAAAGAAGTATACAATACCTGCTGTACCAGAGTACAAGCTTTCTGAAACCACCCATTGAATTTCAAAATCCCCTGTAGAAGTCATAGTTTTCCAGACATATCCCTCATCAGTTTTTTCAACTCTCCGGAGTATTTCATCTCCTATCCGTATCGCTTCCTCCAAATATTTATTTCTATCCATTGTTTACTGAATTTCTTAAAGCCTTAATACTTTCTCTTACCAAATACGCAAGATACCCTTCGTCACGGTTCATAATGCCCATTCTATTGTTGATCATGTGTATGTAACTGTCATAAATAGCCCACAACTCTTGCGTCTCGGCAGGCACTTCCTCATCTCTTTTTGATAAGTAGCGTTGGGGGGCAATAAGTTTTTTATCTTCCTGCAATGCTTGCAGGTCAGACTTTATACTTTTCATGTCCACAAGCCAATTATTCAGCCATTCCTGATCAAAACTTTGCCCCTCTTCAAATGCCTCCCACACAGTCTCAAAAAATGGAATGAGACTTTCTTTATGACCTTTAAAGTTTTTCTCAAAAGCTTTAAGTGTCTCCTCCTTTCTCTTTGCCAGTTCCTCCTTTGATATATCCTTCTCAAAAAAGTAATAGGCTCTGGGCAACCAGTTCTGAAACACATCTGAAAAGAACTTTGACGCTTCCTGCTGATCCATGCCAACACCATGAGCAAAACCCAGATGAAGCTGTATAGCAGCTCCAAGAGCTCTGTTATAATCCCAAGCCTCAAGTCCATCTTCTACAATGGCCAGAGTAGCGTCTGATGAGGCCTGAAATTGTCGTTCAGAAACCTGTAAAGCATGCTCCCCTCCGTAACGTTCTGTTTCGGGTTCATATTCAATGAATTGCACAGAATTATTTGGGTACCATTTATATTCCTCAGAGGCTTCCTTTAACCAATCGGGATCCTGCCTTTCGGAAGGAACATTTTTGAAGTATTTATTAAAATGATCTATAATCAGTGGTTTTACCTTCTTTTCAAGCACATTGGGATTACCTTTAAACCTTAGCCTGATATGTGGGCCCTTCTCCCAATATCTGATAAAAAAGTATTGATCGGCGAGTTTTTCTCCCATTACCTGGTCTATCAAAGGTTTTACTCCTTGAATAAGGAACTCTTCCCAAGGCTCAGCATAGTACAGAAAAGCTGCCAACCATTTTTTATCAGGTGTGGAATTGGTTTTTTGAGACATTATTTTCTTTTTATTTATTATACCATTGAACTACAAACTCCGATACGAACCTGGAGTCATCAACCTTAAGCATCTGTTTTGAGTTAGGAAGCATTTCCACTATTTTCATACTGGCTGGCACCCTATCGATCAGCTTTTCCAGCAAATGGACCAACAACGGATTGGTAAAGTCAATATACTGTGGTTTGTAATCATCTCTAGTCAGTTTTTTCATAGCATCTTCATCCATACCCTCATCTCCCCAGCGGTTAGTATTAACAAACACAAATACTTCATCAGGTATGTTATTATCCTTTCTCCAGATGTTGACATTCTTGAAGTACTGCCAATCGCTGTCGTTCGGGTGTCTCTGAGGCAATAGCGCTTTAGGAACCAGCCATGATTTCCTTTGTAAAACCAACACATCTTTATACATGATCCGAGGCAATACACTTATTTTATACTTTGCAGCTGATTTCTCCTTATCCTCGTCGGGTGTATTAAACTGATTAACAACATTCACTAAAGGCTGGGTAAACAGGTATTCTGCTTTTGTAAACCTTTCAAGGAGCTGGAACAGTTGCGACCTGCCTCCATGCCCCTGAAAACCCAGGTCAAAAACATAAGCTCTTTTGCCTGTAGCCTTATGAACCAGGTTTAGTTCCCCCGCATCAGCATTATACATGACACAAAAGTCGGTGATGGGAATTTGCTTATCCGCAGGCAAAGAATTATGCCCCCCTGGCATCCATACCTCATAAGGCATAAGTGTAGGGTGCAGGTTAGCGTTGAAGTATGATGCATCACAATCTTCAATAAAAATGGAATCACCATCGCACAGCTCAACATTCCTGTTCCTGATTTCCTCCGTTAGTTCATGCTGAAAAATGTGAAGAAAGCGGCTCATCATTTTGCCATAACCAGGGAATGTACTATTAACACTGGCCTTAAGCTTACCCTCTTCATAATAGAACTGTAAAAATGACCCATAAGAATTGGCTTCTCCAGCAGTATCTATGAATCCAACTTTCTCATTAGCATGCTGAACAGGAGTCTGGTCAACAATTATCTCATTCTCATTCCATTGCACCGTCTTGCTAAGCTGTTCCTTCACTGCTGTTCTCCAATTTTGAACCCTCTCCTTCTTCTCTTTCCCTCCTGGTAATTCAAACTCATCAACCGTATCCTTTTCCTGATCTTTATCTACACGCTGTTTAGCATCCTGTTCGCCTTTAACCTTATCGGAACCACCTGCTTCTTTTATTTGCTTTTGCTTTTCACGAGCTTTCTTCTTTCTCTGCTCTTCCCGCTCCTTTTCAGGCTTCTTAAACTCCCTGAAGTAATCTTCATAAAAGGTAAGTAAATCCACCTTTTCTTGCTCACCGTACTTTTTTAGAAAGTATACCTGCATCTTCAACTTTTCATCCTCATTGCCCTTGAAAAACCTCATTTCATTGAGCAACTCATTGAGTTGGGAAATAACCTCATGTATTTCCCCTTTACTCAATAATGCATTGACCTCACGAGTAGTGTCCTCGTAAAATATCTGCTCAGGTTTCATAGAAAAGTAAGTAGAGGTCTCATGTTTAAAGGTTACTTCCTCTTCCTTCCCTTCTTCTTCAACCTCCTTTTCTTTCTTGTCATCTTTTTTTTTCGTCTCCTCTTCCTTTTTCTTTTTTGCCTCTTCTATTAACTCCTTCTCTGTCTTTCTTTCATCTGCAGGCAAACCAGCTTCTTCGTGTATCTTCATAAAGATAGCCCTAAACTCATCATATGCATTTTGTAGTAAATCGTGTCGACCTTTCACATCACTTTCGGCATATTTGTTCCCCAGTTTTCTGATAGCCTTCAGCGTTTCCAATAGTTCATTTATATACTTTACACCTTGTTTCGCCTGACTACCCAAAGCTTCAATAAGTTTTACATCCCAGTCAGGGTCAACACCAGAAACTCCTATATTATATTCCAGAAGGCCGAACTCCACCAATTGCTTAACATAACTCTCAACTTCCTCTGCAGGAGCATCAATATCATTTTGCAGACTTTCAATAAGATCTAAAAACCTGATGCCTTCGGTATACTCTTGAACTACGCCCGCTATATGCTCTACAACAGGGTTATAAGGTATACGCTGGAAGGATTCAATATTATTATTATTAGTAAGATATAAAAAGTGATCACCTCGATTTTGGTAGGTTGGGTTACAACGCAGAGGAAACAAAATATAGGAAGGTCTATAGTTTTTTAGCAGGTCCATTATAAACTTCAACAAATAGTTGTTTAACCTGATATGGCCTGTCACCTGTTGCCCATTCACCGTATTGATCTGTATACCTTGCATACTTTCATCTATTTTACCAATAGACAGATTAGTAAATGTACTGAAGGGTGACGTTTTCGCATACATACGTGTCAGATACTGAAGCAGACTCTGTTCAACCTGGTGTTCCTTCTTTCTGAATTTATCCACTGGTCTTTTTTGGAAAGAATCCAGACGATTTAATAATGTTCGACTAGACAAAATCAACCCCTTCTTAAGAAGATCTGAGTTAACCAGTTTCTTTAAATCCTCTCTACCCATTTTGAGCTCATCCGCGTAGATGGACTCCCCAGCCTGAGCTTTCTCTTTTAGTTCCTTTAGCAATTGAACATAACTTTGAAGATCTTCTTTAAGTAATTGCGGAAGCACCTCAAGAGCCTTATTCAATTTACTATTTTTCAGCTTCCTCTCATTGAATATATCTCTTCTCAGATTCTGAACTATATTCTGAACTTCAGCACTTTTGCTGCTACTTATAAACTCAAATAGACTATCACACAATACTTCCTTTGATTCTTTTTGCTTTTGATGAAGCTCGCATATGGCATTCACTATTTCATCTGATTCAGGAAATTTCAACCGTGCCCATTCTTCAAACGAGTCACCTCCAACCCTGATCAGGGCATATGGAAATAGTTGCATAGTTTTTTTACTATTAGTAGTGTAGGCTGTTAACGTGTTACCCATAAGGTGCAATTTTAGTGTTTTTCACCCTTCAAAATCCTAATGGTATTCAGGGATATTGAACTTTAACAAGAACTGAGGAATATTCTATTTTCCCCATGTATCTATGTCTAAAGTTATGAACTAAGACTTTTATTCTATAGTTTATTTGGGTTTTATATAAAAAAACAAAGCAGGTTAAAATAACCTGCTTTAAAATTTCTATTATTTAAGAGAGGATAAAATTGACTAATTGACCCTGTCGATAATGTTCCTTAATTGATTAAATACCCTCTCTATCAACCTCTTATCTTTAGTTATAATCTCAGCTGTTCCTTGCATTTCCTGCTTAAAATCCAGCTGTTTATTATAAGTACTTTTCAATCCATCAGGCAGACTTATTCTGATACTATACAAATTATCTCTAGGCACAAGCGATATGGACTCTACCTTACCTATAACCATACCATACTCATTTGAAGGGTAATTATTGATCATAATATTCACTTTCTGACCGACCGCTACCTTACCTGACCCCTGTACCGGCATTGCCACGTTTCCTATCACATTTTCCGACTCTGGCACAACAGTCATCACTTCCTCACCTGCCTGAACATACTGATTATCACTCCAGAACTTTGAAAATGCCACTTTTCCTTCAACAGGTGTTAACAACAGGAAGTTTTGCTTCCATGCTATAAGGTCACTTTCCAATTTCTCAAGCGCTTCAACCATGCTCGTGAACATTTGATCCGTTTCCTGCTCCTCTTTCAGTATGAGTTCGTTAATCTGCCCTTGCAACTGTGCAATTTGAATGCTATTCTGAATAATGGATGATTCAATACTCTCCTTATTCCTTTTGTTCTGCAAATGACTAGCCTTAGACCGGTTCATAACTGGTTTGGTACCCGCGCCGCGTTGATATAACAGAGAATCATCATGGTAAATAGTCTCTGATATTTTTATTTCCTCATCCACCAATGCCAGCTGTTCATTTAGGCCTTTGTTTAAGGCTCTATAGTACTTCACTCGTTTACTAAGTGCTTCTCTTTGATTATGGTAAAAAGAAATAGCAATGTATCGTTTTGCATCTTCTACAATTGAACTAAACGAAGAATATGTACTTTGCAGAGCACCTAAATTCAGAGACTCATCCAACTTAATGGCCTCAATATCTATGGGCCTTCTATATATTAATGTCCGTATTTTTTCAAGTTGCCTGTCCAGCTTTAATACATCTTCCGTAGAAGCCGGGTTTTCAATTACACCCAGCAATGCCTCTTCTTTTACATATTGTTTATCCTCAACCTGCAAGCTAATCCGCCCGTTAGACCTGGCTACCAGGTGTACCGGAGGAGTTTGTGTAGTTAGTACGACCTGGGCAGCTACAGTGTCAGGGTATTTTATGAACCAACTCGCTGCTATTAATATGAGTATAATTATGAAAACGAGGGTAATACCCCACCTAATCAGCCAATGTGGTATATGGCTCAGTATTTCTTGTACTTCCTCGCTCCTAAGTTGTATTTGTTCTTCAGTGTTAGGCATAGCTCTTTTATGGGGTACCAAAATACATATTGCTCTCCTAGTGTAAAAATCTATTAGTAAGTTTATGTTCAAAGTATCAGTTTTTAGGGATAAGCTATAGCTTCTTGATTAGCTGATAAAAATCCATACCTGAATACGGCTATTTTCAATTTTACCACATGACAGGTATTTTTAAATTACAACCCTTAAAAACCCGCATTTACACACCTTGTAAGTTTAAGATCTAACTTTCCACGGCCTCCAATTGAAGTATTTGCTATATTAGCCCTATTATTTAGCACATTTCAATCCCTGTACTATGCTTGATTCTACGGCAAAAACCATAGAACTGATGATCGTAGATGATCATAAATTATTCCTTGATGGTATAGTTTCCCTATTGAAAGATTCTCCAAAAATATCAATTGCTGCTTGTGCCAGCGATGGAAATCAAGCACTGGAACTACTCCAGCAGAATGTCAATATCAATGTATTGATCACCGACATAAGTATGCCTAACCTCAATGGAGAAGAGTTATGCAAAGAGGTAAAGAAAAAATACCCCAATGTTCACATTTTAGTGCTTTCAATGCATAGTGATAGCAAAAGCATAAAGAGAATACTTAAAAATGGAGCAACCGGTTATATACTTAAAAATACGGGTAAAGAAGAGCTAATTGAAGCCATAGAACATGTAGCCAATGGGCAGGCATACTTTAGTGAAAGTGTGAAAAACAATATAATGGCCGGAATTACAGGCATGGAAGAAAGTGATGAAAATGTAAACGTAAGGCTTACAAAACGCGAGGTTGAAATATTAAAGTTAATATCTTCTGAATTTACTACCAACCAAATAGCTGACACGCTTTTTATAAGCCTGCACACAGTTGAAAGCCACCGAAAGAATATCATGCGCAAGACAAAGGCCAAAAACATGGCCGGACTTATTAAGTATGCTGTTAAAGCCGGAATAGTAGAATGAATAGACTTAAAATACTCATTCTGAGCGGATTCATACTTTGGAACATGATAGTGAGTGCGCAAAATAAGGCTATTGATAGTCTTAACCATCTAATTGAGAATAAAAAAATAAGCGATTCATTAAGAATTGAAGCTATAGTAGAGTTATCCTCCATACTGCGATATTCCAACTTTGAGGAGGCCATAAAAGTAAACAATAAAGCGTTGGTAGAAAGTCGAAGGGTCAAACTGACCTCAACTGAAGCCTCGGCTTATATCACACGAGCCCTTATTCATGCCCAAACAGGGAACCTGGATTCTGCAAAACAGTTTTGCCAAGATGCTATAGCATTATCGAAACGTATTGCGGACGACCTGCATATGGCTTTGGCCTACAATGTTCTTGGCTCTGTAAATCTCTCACAAGGGAATTATGCCAACTCCTTGCGAGCATATATGGATGGTTTAGAAAGGTTTGAATCAATTTCTCACGAAAGCGGGACAGCTGCAACATTGAACAGAATTGGCAACTTTTACCTGAAAAGAAAACATTATAACAACTCTCGGCATTACTATGAACAGTCTCTTTCTGTTTTTGAAAAATTAAAAAGATATGATCAAGTTACCGGAATCCTGAACAACATAGGTGTTTCATACTATCAGGAGAATAACTTCTCTGAGGCATTAGAGTATTTCTCCAGATCCATTAAAATACTTGATGAAATTAATATGCCTGAAAGACTCGCCATTAGAGAGTTAAATATAGGAAAAACAAATACTCATCTCGAAAAATATCATGAGGCAGATCAATATCTAAAAAAGGCACTGGATCACTCAAACCAATACAATGACAAAAAAGTAAAGTGCCAATCTCTTCTAAACCTAGGCATACTCAAAAGACTACAACATGACAACACCAAGGCTATCGCCTACCTTCAGGAAGGATTAACGTTGGCCAAAAGCATGCATGACCATGATACCGAAATAGAGTTTTATGAAACAATTGCTAAATCATATGCTCGACTTAACAACTATAAACAGGCGTATAACTACTATCAAAAGTTTGACTTATTAAAAGACAGTCTACTTAACCTGGAAAAAGACCGTGAAGTACTCATACTTCAAAACCAATTTGAAGCCAAACAGAATGAGCAAAAGATATCTATACTTCAACACGAAGCTGAAAAGAAGAATATTATCCTTTTAGCGTTGG
Source organism: Fulvivirga marina (assembly GCF_016775155.1). Taxonomy (GTDB): domain Bacteria; phylum Bacteroidota; class Bacteroidia; order Cytophagales; family Cyclobacteriaceae; genus Fulvivirga; species Fulvivirga marina. The sequence continues at coordinate 1,135,833 of NZ_JAEUGD010000066.1, forward strand.
TTATTGGCTCCATCCTGCTTATGCTTTCAATGGTCCTGGTATTGATAAATTACAACAATAAACAGAGGAGTCTAAGGCTAATACATACTCAAAAAGAAGAAATTAGTCGTCAAAAAATAACAGAATTACTTAAAGATCAGGAGCTCAACTCTATTAAAAACAAACTTGAAGGCCAGGAAAACGAAAGAAAAAGGGTTGCACAGGAACTTCACGATGGTATTGGCGGCACCTTAGCCAGTATAAAGATGAATCTTCTTAGCCTCAAAACTGAAGATACCCCCCTAAATGAAAGGTTAACTGATATTACTTTTAAGTTAGATAATGCTTGCGAAGAGGTACGAATGATTTCTCATAACTTAATACCACCTATATTACATAATTCCGCATTAACAGAAGTAATTAAAAACTTTGTCGACGAGATTGTTGGCAACCGTGAAATAGTAGTTAATTATGAGTTCTACCCAAAAAAACAGATTGAGGCTATTGATAAAAACATTCAGGTTGATATTTACAGGATTATACAGGAATTAGTAACAAATGCAATTAAACATGCTAAAGCCAGTGAAATCAGTATTTACTTAACCATGCATGATGATTACGTCAACCTAATGGTTGAGGATGATGGAACAGGGTTCAGAAACGATGGCAAACAAACTGGTATAGGACTAAAAAACATTCAGTCACGCGTTGCTGCTCTGGATGGAAAAATCACCATAGACACCAGTATTGGCAAAGGGACAAATATTATTATTGACCTTTCATTACCTCATAGCAAGGAAGTTATCTCTCAAATAAGTTAGTACATACCTGAAAACCGTTATTTTTTTGTTTACCTGAAAACAGCCAGATATTCCTCCCTCATAAAGTTGTAAATTTCAGAAACCTAATACATTATTGTGCGTTATGAAAAAAGAAGATTAAGCCTTAATGCATTATAGGTACAAAGTTACATTACCAGTCTGAACAATGCCATATACATTAAAGGTGGTAGAATTTCAAATAATGATCAATTAGACGATTCGGAAGTAGATGACAGCTTTATAGACCCAACGCCCTTGAATAGTATTAGCCGTTTAAAGACCGTAATCTCAGAATTTAACACATATCAACCGTCGTATTTATGAAAAAGCGAAACCTCAAACTGGAATCATTGAAAATTAAAAGTTTTATAACTTCTGAAGAGAGCAAACATATCAAAGGTGCTGGGTCAGAAGTTGAACCTACAACAACTATGCCCTACAGGGTGAGTAGTCTTAAGATTTACTGTAAGAGCATATAAAATTTAAACTCTCAACGTATTACAAAAAAGAGGCCGTCTCAAAAGTCATTTTGGGACGGTTTTCTTTTTCAACAGATTTAGATGTTTTTA
>NZ_JAEUGD010000067.1 GCF_016775155.1 Fulvivirga marina
CAGCCTCTTTCATATAGCGTGAGTGAAAAGCTCCACTCGTATTCAGCGGAATGAACATGACATTGGCTTTCTCAAAATATGGCTGTGCCTGGTTAATATCATCCCGCAAACCAGATACCACAATCTGGGTCGGAGCATTTAGATTCGCTATATCAATGCCCGTCAGTTTGGCTTCTTTTAATATCTCTTGAATCTGTTCCTCAGAAGAATTTAAAATTGCCGCCATACCACCATTTTTGGCCTGGCTCATCAGCTCGCCTCGCTTCTTTACCAGCTTAAGTCCATTTTCGAAGCTAAATACGCCTGCTGCTAGCAGTGCGTTATATTCGCCCAAGCTATGGCCGGCCAAAAAATCGGGTTTCTTCTCCCCGTCTTTGAGCTTCTTCTCATATGACAGGGCATTAACCACATATAATGCGGGTTGGGTGTATTGGGTTTGGTTTAATTGCTGGTCGGGGTCATTCAAACATAGTTCTTTGATTGAGTAACCCAGTATCTTATCTGCTTTCTTGGTGATCTCGGGAAACTCATCGAAAAGGTCTCCTCCCATGCCTTTTCTTTGTGACCCTTGACCGGGAAATACATACGTTTTCTTCATTTCTTTATTATTTTTAATTGGGTATTGGTAATATTAATGGTTATCCGGTCGGAGCCGCCGGAATATATACGATTTATCAAACGTTGCTCTGCAAATTGGCCTTTAACCTGTCAATATTGATAAGGTCTCTTCCAAATTGGTTGAGCACTTGTAAAGTAGCAGAGTCTGAACCCGGAATCAGAATGTACTTCACAAAAGTAGCTAGTGTACCGCTTGGTCCTACATCTATAAAAATGTAATCTCCAGTATCTAGTATCCTCCTTATAGTTTGCTGAAAATTGACAGGATACCTGATGGCTTTCCATAGATAGTCCCCATCCAACTTCTGAACAATCCCTTCATTTAATGAAGAAATCATGGGTGTTTTAGTTGTTGATACCGGGGTATCCCTTACAAGTTGCTTGCATTCCTCTTCAATAGGATCAATGAGTTCCGTGTGAAAACCATATTTTACTGGCAATATTTGAGACATTATAGTCTTTTTATTCAAGCCTTCGTGAAGGTGCTGTATAGCTTGCGGCAATCCGCTAACCACAAAGTTTTCATCAAAATTTTCGGCTGTCAGCCAACTGTCGTGAAAAAGGTCTGGAAAGTCAGTCATCAGCGACTTGGACCCCATCACCGCCAGCATAGCTGCAGGTTGCGTCTTTTCATCGGTAAGCCTGGCAATATCAACGGCCAGACGAATGCCATCTTCTAATGATATGGCTTCTGAAACTACTGCTGCCACCAACTCCCCTACACTGTAGCCCATCAGAAAATCAGGCTGAATGCCCATATCTTTCAGAACTTTGGTCAGGCTATATTGAATACATAACAATGCTGGTTTGGTATGAAGCACATTATCGAAAGGTTCGCCCTTACCTTTTCCCCGATATAGTATTTCAATTAAAGATGCATTAATGATCGGCTGAACAATTTCATCACACTTATCCATCCAAAACTTGAATTGTTGATGATTTTCATAAAGCTCTTTTCCCATTTGGTAGTACTGGGACCCTTGTCCCGAATACATAAATATGATCTTCTTCTTCATCTAATGCTGATTCTTAAATTTGCCGCGGAAAGCTATAATCTTCTGCGAGCTTTTATATTTTCCGGCCGCCATTCATTTCCGACCTTAGAAAGACACGGAGTCCTCCACAAGAAATTCTACTGGAAAGTATGCTATATTCATAGATTCTTCCACAAAAAGAAAGTCTAACTGTCGTCAAATGATGTTAACTCCTTCCTTAATAACTCTAAATAAATTCAAAGTTGCTAACTACCTAAAATGTGTTAATAGTGTAAATAACTTTCATTTGGCATAATACTAAAAAAAATCATGCAACGCCACTCACAGGTACATTAAAACTGATATTGGATCTTAAGTACTGCCTGTTTTTGAGTACGATAAATATACAGCCCACTGCTAGGGTCATCGGTAAAAGGCATTAACATATCAAAATACAATGTAGTGCGATCATTCCAGTTGTAAGACGTCGACAATATATTAAAAAAAGTAGTATAAGGTCCATTGTACATGGATGCTAAATTTATAGAAAGATCCTCTTTCATTAATTCTTTGCTCAATGCCACCAGTAACATGTAGTTATTTCTGGGTTGTCCCTGTATTCTTTCGCTCCAGTCCATGATATGGTAGTTTACAGCTTCCACGCTCACTGTAAAACTATTGTTCATATAATAATCAACTCCGAGGGATGCGTCAAGTGCATTTTTCTCTACGATCTGAAAAGAGGCATCATTATATGCTTTCGGCGCCTTAACGGCAACTTCTCCTTTCAGGAGTACATTGCTTATAGCACGGTTGAATGTAACTCCGGCCATATGGAAACGGTGCTTCTTTCTAGTTATAAGTTCGGGGTTAGCCATACGCAAGGCATATTCATTGTTAATCAGACTGGCTGCCATAATGCTAACATCACTTTTTCCAAAAGTTTTCTTCCACCTTAGACCATATTCAAAATGGCTTTCATCGTCTGGCTCTGCTTGATATGTAACGGTACCATTAAAAGGCTCATAATAATACCCTGTACCCTCTTTGGGATGTTCATTAAATTTCGGATCCGGAGTAAAGAATGCACTCCAGTCTCCCGATTGTGAGTAATGATCAACAGTGACAATAGGCTGACCTATCCTTAGTTCGTCGATACTCAAACTCAGGGGTTCCCGATAATCCAGACGACTCACTTCATTGGTAACTATGGCAAAGTCGGACTCTCCCCAAACTAAGGTCTGGATACCCGCCCTAATACTGGTTTTACCAAAACTAGCCTGAACAAAAGCTTCTCTTGTTCTTCCTCCAAAGGAAAACTCTGCTTCATTTGCATCATCATTGATCCAGTATTCTATATCCCTGGCCCTGTGGTCGTCCTTCAGGAACGTGAATATTTTGGTATCAACCTGTAGCGAGAAATGATCGAAAAATGACCTTGAATACTCCAGTCTGTACGAAAGCCTGTTGTTCATTACCCTGTCAGGTTTTGTGACCTTGTAAGCCATTTCATATTTCAGCCCAAAACGCATGGGGTCAAATATGTATGAATTAAAAAATGATTCTTTTTCCTCGACAACCAACTCATCGGGAGAACCACCAAAAATCGGATCTTCACTTACGGAAAACTCAAGTTCTGACGTATCAAAATCTTCATAATCTAAAGTATCACTTTCGACCGGCATCTGTCCATAAACAGGCGAAGCAATAATAAGTAAGGTAATGATACCAAATAGTGTATTGACAATACTGAAGGAGCTCTTCATGCTTTCCTCTATAAATAAAATTAAACTATGATTTGTATGTGTGTTTATTACCCTCTACAGAGCCTGTTTGTCTTTTCAATCTACTAATTGAAACAGGCTATTTGGGTTTGGCTTTTGACAGCTTTAACAGCATCGGCCAAACCCGGTCCCAAAGGGTAATTTATAGCCAACTTTATCCGACATTCGGATATATCTATCATCCTCCTTCCCAAGGGAATTGCCCGGTTTTCACAAACCTTGCAATCTTGTCCAAATTGTTTTGGTCTGAGAACACTTCAATATTAGCTGCAAGTGCATGGGCTTTGGAAGTCTCAGGAAAATCATTGAGCCTGTTCATATAACTTTTATAGCGGGCCACACCATCTTTAGATAGTAACCTTAATCGCAATAAATGCTTTCTCAACAGGTTTTCACTTTTATCTTCGTATGCATCTACCAAGCCCCAGTCGTATGCCTGCTTTGCTGATATAGGCTGGGTCATCAGAGTCATGTAATGTGCTTTTGAAAACCCCATCTTTCGAATCAAAAATGGTAATACGCAAGCTGGCATCAGGCCGAAAAGCAACTCCGACAGGCTAAATACCGCCCTTTCTTCACAAAGCACAATATCGCAGGCTGCCACAAAACCGATACCTCCGGCGTTGGCCTTCCCTCTGACGTGGGCAATCGAAACGTACGGACCTGAGGCCAGCTTCATCCACAAGTCGTACATCGGCTCAGGATTCTGTTCCTGATGCTGCCCCCCATTTTCGAGGCTTTCCTGAATACCTTTGAAGTCTGCCCCAAAGCAAAATACTTCGGGAGAGCCTTCTACCACCACTATCTTGGCGGTGTCTTCGCACTGATTAAGTACGTTCGAAAACTCCTCAACCAAGCTGTCATTAATTGCATTATTGGCATCTGGACGGTCTATCTGAATAAAGCAGATATCATCCTCAAACCTGACTTTGATAGTTTCGTATGTTGCCGTATTGCTTAAGACACCCATTCGTATTCTCTTTTGAATTCCTTGATCCCCTTTAAAAACAGTGTCTCTTTGCCCATAGCTTTTCTGGACTGAGGAATAAAACTACTATCCAGAGTAACATTTCGAGTACCAAATTTCACAGCATTACTGCCTACAAGCAGGTTCTCGTATTCTTCCATAGTCAGTTCATATCTTTTATCAAACTGCTCTTTGATCTTGAACTTTTTCATAGCTTTCTGGCTCTCTTCGCTCACTACTCCACTAAAAAACTCTGAACAACATCCTGATCCATAAGAAAAACATCCGATTCTTTGTGGTGCCGTGAAATTACCATTCTCGATAGTACTGGCTAGTGACATCATGGCAGTAGCTCCCATAATGTTACCAATACGCTGGCAGTAAACCAGGCCTGGAACTACACGATTCTCAAAGTCTGCTTCAATATCTTTTGGTTTAGCCTTAGCGGCTTTTCGCATCAGGTTACGGTGTGCTCCTTTCACCATACCTCCAAAAGGAGTATGAAAGGCCAGATAGCTAAATGTTTTGGCATAATCTGCCTCAGGCACCCTTTTCTGATATTCATAAAATGCATTTTCACAACAATCAAGGTATGACAGCAATGAAAGATCAGAGTCTCCTGCCTCTCCATCAGAAGTAGGTCTACAAGTATCCATAACCTGATAGCCATAATAGCCATTGGCTCCAATATCTACCTGGAATATATGTGGTGTTTCACTAACCAACATAGCTACAGCTCCGGCACCTCCACTAGGCTCAGCAAATGACCACTCCATGGTAAGGGCATCTCCACCCTCTTCAATCATGAAGCGTGATACGTCCGTGGCTATTACCAGGGCTTTTGCTCCCGGAGAAGTTTGAGAAAGAATAAAATTGATTGCCATTTGAAAACCGGCAACTCCGGAATAACAAGCATTTTTCAGCTCAAATAAACGACAGTTACGGTTCAACCCTAATATTTCGTGAAAGTAAGTACTCATTGATTTACCAAAATCAAAAGACGATTCGGTACATGAAATTACCAACTCTATACGATCCTTCTCTTCCGGGCTAAGGGCATCAATAAGTGGTTTGGCTGCATTCACACCAAAAGTAACCGGATCCTCATAAGGTAAGGCTACTGTTTTCTCCTTCATCAGGAGGTTTTTAAACCTGGAAGTATCCAGGTTACGATGTTCGGCAAGCTTCTCTACATTCAAATAGGTAGTGCCTGCAAAAACATTCATTGCTTCAATTCCTGCTACACGCATTATTTTTTAAATAGTTAAATGGTTAAAGATGAATTCTACTTAGTGGTTACTAACCTTTAAAGTATACCGGTCAGACCTCTAAAAAATCCGGCCGGCGATAAAACGGCAAAGTTCATGCAACCACAGTTTAAGTCAGGTCCACCTGAGTGGACCTAAAAGCTGTGAGTCATGAACATTTACCTACAGAGCAATTACACCTCGACTACTCGGCGTAAGCGTAGACTCGGTGGACTGCTGTCTGCGAAAACTCTTCCAGTTCTTTCTGGAATTCAGTCTCGGCTTCGGCTATTGCTTTTTTCTCATCACCGTTAGGTTTTACCTTAGCCTGACTGGTCAGTCTGTTGAGTACATCGACCAAAACATCGATATCCTCTTTAGTATTCTCTACACCTAAGCTCACTCGCACAACGCCAGGAAGCTGAGTTTTTGGAGACACCGTAAGCACAACACGCTGAACTTGCTCCAATACCGGGTTGATGTCAAGCAAGTGCTTGATCAGCAAGTGAGAGCAGTGGCAACCATACCGAACTCCTATGCCTCCCTTCTGGAACATTTCTTCAGCCAGCTTGTTGTGCAAGATGTCCTTAGTTTCGAATACAATAACACCAATTTTTTTATCAAATTGGCTTGAATTTGGATCTTTTATACCAAATATTTTGAGGTGGGGTACTTTAGACAAGCCTTCCAGCGCAAGTCTGGTCAGTGCCTGCTCTTCTTCATGTACCACATCCATACCAATACGACGTAAAAGCACAAGTGCCTTGCCTAGTGCTGCTACACCACCAATATTTTCTTCACCTGAAGACTGGATCTGCTTTAACTCATCAGCCTTATGGTTAAGCAACCCTTTTCTTGCGATCAGTACTCCTGTACCGAAGGGCGCGTATACCTTATGTGCTGAGAAAGCCAAAAAGTCGATCTCATCTTTCTCCATTTCCACCTTTTTGTGTGCTACTACCTGGGCTCCATCGACAAGAAGCTTTGCTCCATATTTATGTACTATAGGGCTTATTTTCTCGATGTCGTTACAAGTTCCCAAAACGTTGGAAGCACCACTTAAAGCAACTATCTTTATTCGCTTCTTTCCATGTTTATGGTCCTGGTTGTATTCTCTCAAGCTATTTTCCAGCTCAACAAGGTTTACAAAACCTTCGGAATCAACAGGAAGCCTTACGAGTGACTTCTTAGAAGCCATACGCCATGGAAGGTCATTAGATGAGTGCTCAAGCAATGAGATAAGTACTGCCGGCTCCGTATCCTTGTCAGTTGAACGCCCCAGACTCTCAGATACGAGGTTAATTGACTCAGTTGTATTTTTGGTAAATATGATATCATATTTTTCAAGGGGAGCTCCTAGTAATTCACTACAAACTGCCTTCACTTCATTGACCACGTCTTGCTTTCTTCGCTCAGGTAGCCTTAGCGACTGGCGGAAAGTATTCCATATAGGCTGGAAAGTAGGCGTACTAGCGCTATTATCCAGGTTAACAAATGGTTTTTCACCCTCCAGTGTTGGTACTATAAAACCGCGACCTATCAGGGTTTTCCTCAGATGCTCCATTAGCTCAACGCCGGAGTACTGTTCCATATCATCTTTGTAAAGCAACTCAGTGATACCCAAATCATTGTTTGGAAGTTTCTTAAAGATATCTTTTCCATATCGCTTTAACAACAGCAATGCCTTACCGAATGCGATCACATTAACAATAGGAGGAGTACCTGCCTCAAATTTATCAGGACCAGTGTTCCAGATGATCCAGCCAGCGGCGACCAGTCTCGCAGTACCTCCTCCACACTCTGTCGGAGAACCTTTAGGCAATGCCTTTTTCTCCACTGCAATGGCAGTGATACCTAATGGCAGGCCTACTTCACGACTGGTAATACTTTGATAACTTCCCGGCTTGAGCAGAGAGATCAGCTCGCTGGTTCTTTTAGGTGAGCTAAAAATAACGATATACTTGTCTTTGTTTAGCCCCATGTATTCCAATACCACGCCTCTCGCGTGCTCATATAATTGCGAAGAAACCAAAGAGTTGTGTCCACTTCCTCTATGCACGTTAGCATAAGTCTCCAAAGCTGCATACACACTACGTTCAAGCTCTGTAAATGCTCTTTCCGCTCCATTATTTTTCTGTATGCCATTTTCTGTATCCTGAGTCTGGGCGACATCAGACGATGCATACTCTGTTTGCTTAGTTGTTTTCATATGAATCTCTTTCGTTTTAATTATTAGTTGATTTTGGTCTGTTCTATACTTAATTCAACCTCCGGCCCCGGAGGCTTTTCAATCTTTTTTACCAACAATGAAATACTGCTTCCCTGCCTTATTCAAACATTCACTTTCTACAAGGCTGAAGCCGGCATTTACTATTGCGTCTTCAACTTCATTTACATTATATGTTTTAAGGTTGGGAATCAACCCGATTTTACTGACAAGTGATAATGCTATACCTACAAATGTTTTCCTTCCCAGACAAGGCGTAACGGAAATGAACAGCCCTCCAGGCTTCAACAATGAATGTATTCTGTTCAACACCTTAGGCATATCTTCCATCAAATGTAGCATATAAACTGCCAGTATGGTATCGAATGTACCAGGCTTATAACAGTCATCAAACAGCGTTCCGTGGGTATATTTTACATTTTTCAAGTTAAGCTCATTGGCCTTGTTTTGGGCAATTCTAACCATTTCAGAAGATATATCCATACCATGAACGGTATGCACATCGCGAGCGATTTCATTGGCTAGTATTCCAGTAGCACAACCAAAATCTAATACATCATCCTTTTTTTGGAGATACTTTTTTGTGCTGTCAAGGATCTTCATGCGGCCCGCTTTGTCCTTCATTTCCTCCTTGTCATACCCGTTTGCACTCTTGTCCCAAAATTTTTCCGATTTGTCCATTGTCTCTTTTGATGTATAGGGTTGGTTTTTCATGATCGCGACCTGAGCTTAATTTAATTAATTTTTATTTTTTTCTTCCTCAATATACTGTTTAATCACCTTTAGTGTGTACTTAATGTGCTTTGATTTCGTAGTTGATCCAAAGCTTATCCTGATAGATTCCTGTGCAGCTTCATCTGTCAGCCCTATAGCTTTTAGTACATGCGAGGGTTTGTTTGATGATGTGCTACACGCTGAACCAGCAGAAACTGCAATACCATGGTAATCAAGCATTTTCATCATTTCTCCACTACCTATACCTGGAAAAGTAAGATTAATGGTGTTTGTCAGACAGTGCTCCTCGGGGGAGTTAATGATGATATCGTTTTTTATTCCTTTCAACTCTTTAATAAACGTGTGCTTAAGAGACTCATTTTGCCTGGAAAATGTTACAAGCTTATTTACATGTTTACAAGCTTCTCCAAAACCCGCTATATTATGAATAGACTCAGTGCCTGCCCTCATTCCTTCTTCCTGGTGTCCACCATGAATGTAAGGCTCTAAGGGACAACTAATTCTGGCATACCAGGCACCAATACCTTTAGGGCCGTAAAGTTTATGCGCTGAAAATGTTGCGTAGTCAACATCCAGATCTTTTACATCGATGGGGATTTTACCCAATGCCTGAACACAGTCAGAAAAGACCAATGCTCCTTTGGCTCTAGCCATCGCAGCTATCTTTTTCACATCCTGGATCGTGCCTATTTCGTTATTAGCAAGCATGCAACAAACCAGAGAGGTCTTATCATCGATCATAGCCTCCATTTCTTCAAGCACTACACGGCCTGATTTGTCTACCGGGCAATATTGAACATCAATACCCTGAGTTTTCATATACTCCAGGGTATTCATTACTGAGGGATGCTCAATAGGTGTGGAAATAACCTTGTTTTTCTCCGGGGAGAAATGATTACTCACTGTTTTCAGTATAGCATTATTAGATTCGGTAGCACAGCTGGCAAAATAAACCTCGTGCGAATGGGCTCCAATAGCCGCCGCTACCTGCTCACGGGCTTTTTCAATGATCTGTGCCGACATTTTCCCCTTGGCATACCCCGATGAAGGGTTGCCCCAATAAGATTTCAACACCCGATTCATTACAGATCTTACAGGAGCTGCAATATGGGTTGTTGCGTTGTGATCGAAATAAACATTTCGTTTACTCAATAACTGTTTTATCATAGCAATCATACTTTAATAAAAAACTAATATGAATTATAGTGCGGCAAGTGCATCGATGATCTTCTTGCAACCACCATTCTTAATATAATCGGAGTGATCATCTATATCTTTAAATTCTTTGCCAGTGATCTTGCTGCACATTACTTCGGAGTCGGTCTGAACATAAAACGCCCTCAGCATTTTCTTTTGCTCCTGAGCGTCAAATGACGAAGCAGATTTACCAGGATTTTTCTTGAGCCAGTCAACCATTTTATACCAGATGGCAGCACTTAGCGCTCCACATTCCTTTCCACTGAGTCCAAGTCCCCCTGCATATCCGGCCACCATAAGCATCTCTTCTTCGGTCCCCCCCATTTTTCTAACTACTTCAGATGCACAGCTCACTGATCCTGGGCAGAACTTAACCGTATCATCAGACAACCCTTCATCTGCCGACTTGATAGCTTCAGGCGCCCATTTCCCGGCAAGTTTCATACAAGTAAAGGCTTTGCCTGTAAACAATACTTTGAGTGGAGCCAGCTTACCAGACAGATCCATATCAGTAATATCACGACAACTTATGGTATTGGTCCTTTTGGTAAAGGACTGCATCAAATGTTGGGTGGCAGTTATGGCCATGGCTACAGCAGTGCCCGTATCTTCATTTCTACGGTATGATTCTGCCCCGGCAGCCAGTACAGCACCTCCAATAAGCCCGCATTGATATCCTCTGTTCAACAGACCTCCTGCAAAAGGTGATGCAGCTACCTCAGCCACTTCATTAGGCACACCATACTCTTCGTTCAGTAACGAACAGAACGCCGTACCGCAAGTTCCTCTGGATAATACTTTGAGACCATCTTTATAAGCTTTCATAGTTGAAATTTTTAGTGTGTATTTAATTAAGTATAGACCCACGACCCCCACTTCTACTTCGCGAAAGGACTGAATCGTGTTTTTGAAAGAATATATCATACGACAGTGCGGGCACTATTATGGGCCATGCCTACACTGCCATAAATTTTAATTTATGTTATCATTTTTAAGTATTTTATCATATTCTCCGTTTATATAACATCAGCCTCCATATACTGGTCACCCTGCACAGCGCTAACCTTGCCAAATGCCCTTACATAGAAGTTTTTAATACTCGCTAAAACGTCTCCTCCTTCATTGATGATTTTGATATTGAACTTTTTAATATCAGCCTGAGATCTACCCTCAGCCTCCACCTTTTCTACATAAGCATAACAGGTATGTGACAACGGACGGAATATTTCTATTTCGTCAATTGCGAACGGCACATGTGGAACTGCTGACTCCATCTGACCGATCAATCCTGCTACAGTTTGTAAGGCTCCATCAACAATACAAGGGTGTAATATAAAACGATCAAAATCAGCTTTCAAATGATCTGCCAATTTTAGTTTAGACAATGCAAAAGATTCATTGACATAAAACTCATGCATAGTCCTGAATGCCAGGCCATAATCAAAGCCTACCTGCTTAAATATATCATAATAATCAGAGCCATTCTGAGGGGCTGGACATTGAGCCTTCAGCGCCTGCACCGAAATATTCTCAGTATGTAACGAAGGACTCATACTATTTTGGAAGAACAACTGACCTTCCGAATGCATTATTTTTTCATTCTCATCATCAAGAGAAGTAATTCTATATTCAATACCACTTCCATTAGGCTTTAACGATGTTTGAACAAACTGAGAGCCTGTTTTGAAACTTAACGGATGCGCCCAAACGATATCCCTGATCTTGCTTACTTTTTGCTCTCCTGCCAGGTTACCGCATATGTTTGCAATCTCTATAAACCCTGAACCGGGGAAGAGTTTTTCTCCATTAACCTGGTGGTCTACAGCATAGAAGGCGCTATCCAACAGCATGGAGCTAAAGCTAATTTCCCTCAAAGTAGATGAGTTATATGAAACCAAAGGATGCAACTGAGCATTCGCAGGCTCTGGAGCTGCTTTCTTCTCCATTTGATCCGTCACCCAGTATCTTTCTTTAGCAAACGGATAGGTTGGCACCGAAATTTTGCCTGGCTTATCCAGAGCATACAACGCTTCCCAGTCTACTTCAACGCCAGTTACCCACAATTGAGCCAGTTGCCCCAGCTCTCCTGTTTTGAAAAGGTTTTGAAGCTCTTCAGTTCTGTCAGGAGCTCTTCTCCTTCCCTGACGAGGATCCGTTTTTCCCTGATAGATATACTCTGAGTCCTTCCGCTGCTTCCAGTCTTTTAATCGATCAAGGAGCTCTGTTCTGTCTGATGCTACAATAGCCAGTCGCTCAGGCATTGCCTCACGACCAATTTGCAAGGTAAACGACAGATCGGCCAAGCTTACATGTTTTTCATTTCCTGCAAAGGTGAGAAGTCTGTCAACATATTCATTGAGTCTTTCTTCATTCTTTGCAGATAATGCAAACAGGTGAGGTCCTTTATCTTGATGTTTCTCCATGGATTTCGGTTTTTTATATTCCTCCAATATCAGACATGCATTCACCCCTCCAGCACCAAACGAATTGATGAGCGCTCTTCGCGGATAGCCGGGAGCAGGATTCCACGGAGTAAGTTGATGCTGTAGGTAGAAAGGCGACTCTTTGAACTCGATATTCGGATTCACCTCATCGGAATTAATGGTCGGTACTAGCTGTTGATGCTTCATTTGCAAGAGCACTTTGGCTACACCTGCTATGCCAGCAGCTGACTCAGGATGGCCTATATTGGCCTTAACAGATCCGACAGGAGCAAATTGTTTTTTCTTCGTCTGCTTTTGGAATGCGTTGGTCATGGCTACGATCTCAAGGCTGTCACCCAGCTGAGTTCCAGTGCCATGCCCTTCTATATAACTAATGGTTTCAGGATTAACATTAGCTTTGCGAAGCGTGTGCTCGATCAAATTAGCCTGAGCATTCGGATTAGGAGCAGAATATCCATTAGACCTTCCACTATGGTCATAGGCACTTCCCGTTACTACTGCGTAGATCTGATCATTGTCTGCAATGGCTTTGCTAAGTGGCTTCAGCAACACCGATCCAACTCCTTCGCCTGGCACAAAACCATCATCACCTGCACCATAGCTAAAGCACTTTCCAGTACGGGAGATCATACGATTTTTACAGAATGAGTGATACTTTGATGGGTGCAAGTATAAATTCACACCTCCTGCTACGGCCACCTGACACTCTTGTTTCCTTAGACTCTCGCATGCCAGATGTATGGCCACAGAAGATGATGAACATGCAGTATCTACGGGCATGCTTGGTCCATTGAAGTCAAACAAATAGGATACGCGGTTCGCAATAGACCAAGGGTGCGCACTTGGCGTAGTATTTCCCTTGCTCCATTCTTCTGATGCTAATAGGTTATAAGTATTGGTAGTAACCCCCACAAAAACCCCCACATTGGCGCTTTTGGCTTTAGGGTGTCGCTTTTTAAGGCTGTCTTTGGTATACCCGGCATCTTCTATGGATGACCAGACTGATTGTAGGAATAGCCTTTCCTGAGGATCTATTATTTTGGCTTCATCCGGAGTAATATTAAAAAACTCAGGATCGAATTTATCTACATCATTAATAAAACCTCCCCATTTACAGTAAATTTTACCCTCCTTAGCCTTTTCAGGATCTTCATGATAATAAGCTTCACTGTCCCACCTGGTAGCAGGCACCACCTCAGTCAGGTCTTTACCATTCTTAAGGTTTTCCCAGTATTTATTTAGGTCTTCCGATTGCGGATAGCTTCCATGCACTCCAATAATGGCAATCGGTTCAGTATCTTCATATTTATCTGTAGATGATACAGTCTCTCTGATCTCTACCTGACGATGCTCTACTACCTGTACTTTTTCTTCGTATCTGATGGTCTCCTGAACATCCTCTTCATCTACCTCTTGCTCTAAATTCAGGAAGCTGATCAGGGCCTCTCTTTCCTCCGCCACCATATAGGCTGCCAGTTCTTCTATCGTTGAATATTCGTAGAACAAAGTTTTAGGCAGAGCCCCAAGATCTCTCTCCAGGTTAGCATTGAGTTTGCTGATAACAATAGAATCGATACCGAAAGTTTCAAAACGCTCCACTGGATCAATGCGCTCAGGATCAAGCTTGATTTCTTCACCAATCAGAGCCTTCAGATAACCTTCTGTCAGCTCGAGAAGCATTTGTGGATCTATGGTTCTGGCCTGGGCAGGCTTACTCTTCTCAACCTCTACGGTTCCCTGTCCCATATATGGCTTGATCCTCGAGGATAAACCATAAAGCGGAACACCCTGCGACAGATCAGAGATCAAGAACTCTTCGAAGTATTGGACACCCTGATTGACAGGTAAAGGACTAAGACCTGCCTGTTTTTCAATCATAGCAACCTCCTCGTCAGAGATGTGCATTCCACCTTCTTCCCAGTAAGTCCAGTTGATGGATAAGGTTTTACCTTTGCGCTTTTGCTCCCTTACCAGGGTTTCTCTGTTTTCTGCAAATGAATCCAGGAAGTGGTTACCATAGGCATAATCGCACTGTCCAACATTACCCATTACTCCAGCAATTGAAGAGAATAGGACAAATATGTCCAGATCTTCATCTCTTGTAGCAAGATCAAGGTTAATGGTTCCGTAAATTTTAGGTGCCAACACTTTATCCATCTCTTCTCTTGATTTCCTGAGAATAAATGAATCTATATTAACCCCTGCACTATGGATCACTCCATTAACTTGTGAAAAGCGCGCTTTTGCAGATTTCACTACAGACTCCATATCTTCAAGACTGGAAGCATCTGCCTGTAGATAAAGTATTTCTGTACCATACGCCTTGAGTCGATCAAGTTTTTTCTCTTGCGCTGCTTTAAGCTCAGAGCGTCCGAAAACAACCAGATTACACTGGTAATTTTTAACCAGATACTCGCTGAAAACGAGACCTAATCCTCCTAACCCACCGGATACAATATAAACGCCATTCTGCTTAAGCGGCAACCTGTCCTGGCTGCGTTCCACACGAACAAACTGCGTCAATTCTCTGACGAATCTGGTATAGGCTTGTTTTTCGTCTCTGTATTTGTAGCGAATTTCATTTTTCTTCCAGTTTCCATCGTTAAATTCATCAGAAACGATTCGAACTTTTTCTTCTGTTGTCACCCTGCCTTCATCACCTTGCTGAACCTCCACAATTTTACCATGGTAGTGAGGGTTCTCCAAAGCTAACGTTTTGAAAAAGCCTCCCAGTGCAGCATTCAGAGCCGCAGAGATGCCTGCATTATTGAAGACAGATAAAATCTTAAGAGGTACCTGATGCTTTTGTGCCATCAGTGCCTTACACAAATTAAATAAGGCAAAAACGCCAGAATTGAGCTGTTTTGTTATGTCATCTGCTTTATCAGAATTCTCAAGCGCCAAAGCTTGGTGAACAATTCGGTAAGGAAGTTGGCTTCTCGAAGCAAGAGTTTCTACCAATTGGCCAAAGTGTGCTTCATTCTGCGGATCAAGGGTAAATACCGTTGACTCTATTTCCTGATAGTTGTTTCCTGGCTTTACTAAAATCAGAGGGCTAGACTGTTTCTGTCCATTTTTCATGGCTTGGTATAGCTCATCCGTAGTATCCAATACCAAAACAGAGCCACTCTCGGGAGTTTCTTCTTCTGTCGGACTCAGATTAAGCTCCACCCATTGAGGTTGATAGTGGAGCTTCCTCTTTTTCTCTTCTTCAGGCTGGTCATCCGTGTTGATCTCCTGTACGATGAATTGGTCAGTAGACAGGGAAAATGGCGGGGTCTTGATCCAATATCGCTCTTTGGCAAACGGATACGTAGGAAGTGAAACCCGCTTGGGCTGAGTATGCTGATAAAGCAAAGACCAATCTATTTCTCCACCTGAAATCCAAAGCTTAGCCAGTTTTTCTAGGTTTCTGGCCTCCATAATCACTTTTAGGTAGGCCCTGCCTTCTTCTCCTTCCAACAAAGCGCTCGCATCAGATGACGCTTTTTTAATATTGCCATGATAAATTCCTTCCAGCTCACTTGCTGATTTTTTGGAATCTTTCTCCTGCTGTCCGGCTAGCCATCGTCCTAGTTTTTCTTCAAGCTCCTGAGTACTGCTGGCTACTATTACCAGACGTTCATTCATTGGAGTTCTTCCTACTTGGGAGGTATAAACAATATCGGTCAGCGACGTGCCTTTATTATTACCCAGGAAGGTCAGCATTTTTTCAGCATATTTCAAAAGTCCATTTTGATCCTTCGATGAAAGAACAAAGGCCTGAGGTAAGCTTTGGGGCGTCTCTCTATCCTGTAGACTTAAGTCATTGTACTCTTCTATAATGAGGTGAGTATTAGAACCTCCTGCTCCAAAAGAGCTGATTCCGGCTCTTCTAGGATAGCCATCATTGCTGGTCCAATCAGTCAACTCCCGCTGCACGTAGAATGGCGAATCACTGAAATTGATGTTCGGATTCAATGTTTCTGCATGCAATGAGGGTACTAGTTGTTGATGTTTTAACTGGAGCAACACTTTGGTCACTGCTGCAATTCCTGCAGCTGATTCCAAGTGTCCAATATTTGACTTCACGGAACCTATCGGGCAAAATTGTTTTTTCTCGTTAGTATCTCCGAAAGCTTTGTTCAACCCTGTAATTTCAATAGGGTCACCCAAAGCCGTACCTGTACCGTGAGTCTCAATGTAGCTTAAGGTAGAAGGATCAATTTTAGCCTTTTTCAGCGACTCGATGATCAAATCACCCTGCGCGTTAGGGTTAGGTACAGAGTAACCGTTGGTTTTTCCGCCATGATTGATCACGCTAGACTTAATAACTCCGTAGATATGATCACCATCTTCTATGGCTTTGTCCAGAGATTTAAGTAGTACGGCACCTACACCTTCACCGGCTACATACCCATCGCCACCATCACCAAAACTTCTGCATCGTCCATCGCTGGCAGCAAAATTGCCTTGACTAAGGATCAGATACTTGTGAGGGTGTATCGACACATTGACCCCACCGGCAATAGCAGCCTCTATATCACCTTTCCTTATTTCTTCGCAGGCCTGGTGTATGGCTGTAAGAGACGAAGAACACATGGTATCCATGGCAATGCTGGGTCCATGTAAGTCTAAGAAATAGGACACCCTATTCGCTATTGAAGCATAGGACGAACCCGGCACAACAGCATTACCTGCCAACATGGCCTCTGCTCCGTAAAGCTGGTATTGACCATACATCACGCCAACGTAAACTCCAACTCGGCCCATAGCCGAAATGCCTTCTTTACTGTATCCGGCATCTTCAATAGTCTGCCAGGCTGCCTCTATAAAAAGACGTTCCTGCGGATCTATCAACTCTGCCTCTTTAGGAGATATGTTAAAAAACAAAGGATCGAATTTATCTACATCGGAAATAAATCCTCCCCATTTGCTATAGCTTTTTCCTGCCTGGTTACGCTTAGGATCAAAAAAGCGTTTGGTATCCCAACGATCCTCTGGAATTTCAGTAATACAGTCTTTTCCTTTTTTAAGATTTTCCCAAAACTCTTCTATGTTTTCCGACAGAGGGTACTTACCACTCAAACCAACAATGGCAACTTCCCTTCTCTGAGCTTGGGTTTCATTGCTATAGAAACGGTTACCTGAACGGAGGGTGGATATCACCGGTTGCTTCTTAGCTGTAGCCTGAGGTGTTGTCTCCGGAGCAGGTGCTGGTGTGTTACCTCCGACCTTCTCCAAAATGATCTGCGGATAGGATTTGGCAAGGAAACCGGCCAGGCTTTTTATAGTCTGATATTCGAAAAATAGTGTTTTAGAAAGAGAACCGAAGGTTTCTTCAAGCATACTGGTCAATTTCATGGCCAGTATGGAATCAATACCGTAATTCTCCAAAGGTGCTTTAGGATCAAGTTCGTTGGCCGGAAGTTTAAGAACTCCGGCAAATTCCTTGCGCAAATAAGCTACTGTTTTGTCCAGTAGACTGTTTGCATCTGCCTGGGCAACCGGTGCAGACTCGGCACTGATGGCACTTGGTTCTGGTGTGGCCTCTACATGACTGGCTTGATCAGGATGGAGGATGTTACGCATCTTCTTCAGATCACCTTCCATCACCAACATTTGGCCACACGACGATGCCAGGCTACCATAAAATGCCCTTATACCTGACGAAGCCTGCAAAGGCTGAATGCCAGTAGCCTGTTCCAGCATTTCTATATTTTTCTGGTCAATACTCAAATGACCGTCTTTCCACAACGGCCAGTTGATAGAAAGTGTTTGCCCATGTCTTGCTTTTTGATCTGCCAGCTGGTTACGGTAAAAAGCAAACTGATCCATAAATGCGTTAGCCGCAGCATAGTCTGCCTGCCCCACATTACCCATAGCGCCGGATAATGAGGAGAAAAGCACCATAAAATCAAGCTCAATGTCTTTGCTGGCCTCGTCAAGGTTAAACGTACCAGTCACTTTAGGCGCCAGTACCTTGTTAACCTCCTCTTTGGTTTTCTTCAGGATAAAGCTATCTGAAATCATTCCTGCACTATGGATGATTCCATTGAGCTGCTTGTTTTTCTTTTTGATTTCAGCTATAAGTGCCTTCACTTGATCCAGGTTATTGATATCAAGTTGCTTATATATCACCTGACTGGCATTTGCAGACAATTCAGTTAATACGGCCTGTTTTTCTTTAGTTAACTCAGAACGCCCGGTGAGTATTACCTTAGCTCCCTGGGTGTGCTGCAAAATCTCTCCGGCAAACAAAATTCCCAGAGCCCCCAAACCTCCGGTGATTAAATATACACCGTTGTCTTTAAGTACTGTTTTAGGGTCTGTTTCGCTTCCCAATATTTCATCCCATTGTAAAACATGAGCAGCCTCTGCTTCATATTTAATGAAAGACTCTTCCGGCCTTTGTTGCGCTTTTTGCAACTGGCCCGCTAGAGCTTCTTCATGGATACCAGACTCAGTAAGTATGACCTGACCTATGAGTTTAGGATTTTCCTGAGTGGCAGTTTTGAGCAATCCTGACAGTCCGGCAAAAAGTGCCTGTTCCTTATGGTTAGGCACAACAACCTGAACCAGTACTCTTCCTTCAGGTTTATCCTTAATAATCTTTTGTATATACTCGAAGCAAGCCACGACATACTCGTTGTAGCGTTCTGCTATATTTCCTTTAGGGGCAACGAGCTGCAAACAATTGCTGTTATCCATCCTGGATTTAAGCTCTGTTGCTTTTACACCTGATAGCTCACAAAGTATGATATGTTTTTGCTCAAATTTGGGTTCTACCGTTTCCGCTACCCTTTCAAATGGTGCCCATGTAGGCTTAGCCATTAGTGTACCTATACCTTTGCTCTGGACATCAACGCTAAGCTGTCTGGAAGACAGTCCTCTCATTTGAACACATACATTACCTTCCTGATCACACAGATCAATATCCAGTCTTGTTATGGCATCTGTAGGCTCGCTTCCTTTAGCGTAACGAACCCATGCAAACATATTTTCGGTTGCCGGGGAAATGATGCGAATGGTATCTAAAGCAAAAGGGACAGAGGGCTGTGAAGGAAGATCTTTAAGGTCTTCTAACAAGCCAAAAGCCGATTGCAACGCACTATCCATCAGGCTTGGATGCAGCATGTAATCATGTTGATCTGACGCCACAGCTTTGGGCAACTTTAACTCTGCCAGCAACTGTCTTTCTCCCTGATAGAGCGCTTTGATCCCTTGGTATGCAGGTCCATAGATTAGACCCATAGAATTAAATAATGGATACAGGCTCTCGGCATCTATTTTGCCTCTACCCATTTGCCCTTTGAGCTCTACTGTATCCAGTTTTTGTACGGTTTTATGACTGGTAAAACTGGCTACTCCCTGGCAATGGACAACATCCTGATCGCTGTCCCAGCTGGAAATTTCATAGTTAATCTGGTCGCCCCCTTTTACGAAAAGGGCTATATCCACCTGCTTATGCTGTTCTACCACCAATGGCTGAGCCCAGGCTGTATTGTGCAGTTCCAACATTCCATAACCCGGCTCTACACCGGCAGCTCTTTCCACTGCTACACGAGCCATTTCAAGGTAGGCCACTGCAGGCAAAACCTTGGCCGAATGTTCATCGCTGATTTTTACCTGATGGTCTGACAGGAAGAATTCTGTACCACTGAAAGTAGAGCTATAGCTCTGTCTGCTAAAATCTGACGTGTTGCTATGTAGCAAAGGGTGAAGTGCTGAAGTAGTCTTTCCGTTGATGGCACCCTGCCCGTTGATTTTTGTATCAATCCAATACCTGTCTTTGGCAAAAGGATATGCCGGAAGACTGATACGTTTAGGTTTATTTTCTCCATAGAACTTGGCCCAGTCCAGGTTCAGACCTTTAGCCCACAGATCCAGAAGTTTGGATAGCTTCCTTCGTGAAATCCACTTGTCTACAGTTTGCTCAAAATCACTGTCTGCGTTGAACAAAGACAGGGTATCACTATCCTGATCCGTTCGTCCCTGATAAGCATCTTCTATATCCTCTTCACCGTCAAGATAAGCCTGAAGTTTTTCGATTAGTTCATCAACAGTACTCACCATAAAGCCTAGACGAACATCCATGGCTTCTCTTCCCACCTGTAGCGTATAGGCCATTGAAGCAAGGTCAATCGCTCCTACTTCCTCTTCCTGCTCTTTGGTTCTGGCATTCTGAAGGAAATCATAAAGATCGAGCGCTTTTTGTCTAAGCTGTTCAGGTGTTCTCGCTGATAAAGGAATGATCACTTTTAAATCCGGGCTGGTAAGTGCAACAGCCTGATTTTCTTCAGCCGGAGCAACATATTCCTCAATAATAATATGAGCATTGGCACCACCAGCACCAAAAGATGACAGGCCTGCTAAACGAGGTACACTAACACCATCAATTACAGGTTGCTCCCAAGGTTTCAGTGTTTGATTGACAATAAACGGTGTCTTATCAAAATCTATATTAGGATTTAATTTCTTTGAATGCAAAGAAGGAACTATGCGCTTATGCTTAAGCTGTAGCAATACCTTAGTCAGGCCAGCAATGCCTGCAGCAGATTCGCAATGCCCTATATTGGATTTGGCCGAGCCTAACTGACAAAATCCTACATCCGATGTTTTGCGCTGGAACGCCTGGCTTAATGCTGCGATCTCAATAGGGTCTCCCAGTTTGGTACCTGTACCGTGAGCTTCAATATAGCTGATATGACGAGGGTCTGTATTGGTAGTTTCCAGTACATGACTGATGAGGTTAGCCTGCGCCTGTGGGTTAGGTACACTATATCCATTGGTCTTACCCCCATGGTTTAAGGCACTGCCTTTAATCACACCATAGATGTGATCTCCATCACGAACAGCTTCTGACAGTCTTTTCAAGACCACTATACCCACACCTTCACCAGGGATATAGCCTTCACCTCCTTCTCCAAAGCTCTGGCAATGACCATCGCTGGAAATGTACTGTCCCGCACTGATCACCAGGTATTTATTAGGGTGTATACTTACGTTAACACCACCGGCAATACCCAGGCTGGTTCTTCCCTCTTTCAAATCCTGACAAGCCAGGTGGATAGCAGTTAATGACGAGGAGCACATAGAGTCAACCGTCATACTTGGGCCGTGTAGATTCAATACATAAGATACTCTGTTGGCGATACTGGCATAGCTACCTGGAACACCCATTCTTTTTCCACTCTTACTCGCTTCAATACCGAAGAGCTGGTATTCGCTATACATGACGCCAGCATAAACGCCAACCTGTCCTGCCATTCCAAGATTGTGGGGTATCTGAAGACTGGCTTTGGTATACCCCGCATCTTCCATAGCCATCCAGGCATGTTGCAAAAACAGCCTTTCCTGAGGATCAAGTATTTCTGCTTCAAGAGGTGATATGTTGAAAAACAAAGGATCAAACTCGTCAACGCCCTCGATAAAACCACCCCATTTGCTATAGTGATGGCCTCCTTTGCTTCGGTCCTCGCTGTAATATTCGCGCCAGTCCCACCGGTCCTTAGGTACTTCTATGATACAGTCCTTTCCATCGCGCAAGTTATTCCAGTATGCCTCAATGTTGGCAGATTCTGGATAACGACCGCTCAAACCGATAATGGCAATCGGATCGGTATCCACTTTTCGTGCAGTATCCGCACCTACCTCAATATGGCGCTGGCGTCTAATCGATCTGGACTGTAATGGTTTAGCCTGAGTTTTAACAGGACTTTCTTTGGGTTTCTCAACCACTTTTGCTTCACTACTTTTCGTTGAAATAAAAAGTGAAGCCAGCTTGGCCGAATGTGATCTTATAAAGTAATCTGTAAGTTCACGTATAGTCTGATATTCAAAAAAGAGTGTTTTGGGCAGTGAACCAAAAGTTTTTTCCAGTTGATTGGTCAGGTTCATGGCCAAAATAGAGTCGATCCCATATTTCTCCAAAGGAGCATGTGGATCAATTTTATGTGCAGGGAGCTTAAACAACTCCGAAAGCTGCTTTTTGATGTAATCCTGGGTTTTCTCTTCCAGACTTCCTGCATCCATTTCAACAACAGGCTCCTGCTCTTCGGTATCCGCATGGCTGGCAGGCGATGATTCTATGATCTTTTCGGCAAAAAGTGCCTGGTGCAACTGCTGCAGATCACCCTCCATCACGAGCAATTGTCCTTGAGAGAGTTCCAGGCTTCTATAGAATGTGCTCAGGCCTGTCTCTGTACGCATAGGACTCATGCCCGTGCTCTGACGAAGAATTTCCTCTTTTGAAGCATCGATCTTCATTCCTCCATCTTGCCATAAAGGCCAGTTGATAGATACTGTTCTGCCTAATCGCTCTCCGGCATCTACCAGTTGATTACGGTAAACAGCAAACTGATCCATAAAGCCATTGGCGGTAGCATAATCAGCCTGACCGCTATTGCCAGTCATGGATGAAATAGAAGAGAATAAAACCAGGAAGTCAAGATCCACGTCTTTAGTAGCCTCATCCAGATTATAGGTACCTGTAACTTTGGGAGCAAGTACCTCATTGAACTCTTCAGCAGTTTTCTTCAGAATAAAGTTATCGGCAAGCATCCCAGCACTATGTATGATACCATGAAGCTGTTTATGTGCTTTCTTTATAGCAGTAATAGTCTGCTTTACCTCCTTTAGGTTGGTAACGTCCAACTGCTGATAGGTAAGCTGACCTTCTTCCGCTCCCAATTCGTTAATTTGCGCTTGCCTTTCCGCGGTTAGTTCGGATCTGCCTGTTAATATAATTCTGGCATTTTTTGTTTGTTGCAGGATCTCTCTGGCAAATACTTTACCCAAACCGCCTAAGCCTGCGGTAATCAGGTACACGCCATTATCCTTAAAGGCAATTCTGGATGAATTGTGGGCTATTTCCTCCCAGCCAAGTACCTTACGGATCTGCTGCTCATATTTTACGATAGCATCCTGCGGTCTGTCATAGCTTTCCTTCAATTGTGCCGCCAACTCTTCTGCCTTCACCTTAGGATCTGTAAGAATAACCTGACCGGTCAATAGGGGGTTTTCCAACGTTGCTGTCTTCAATATACCGGATAAAGCAGTAAAAACGGCTTTTTCCTGATCGCTGGTGGTGACTACCTGAATAAGTACTTTCTCACTGGGTTTATCCGCCAATATTGCCTTTACCTGTTCAAAACAGGCTCGCGCATATTCGTTGAACCGCTCAGCTATATTTTTTGTCTGCTTTGTCTCCAGGTGAATAACACGGCTTTGAGTAAGTATACCCTCAAGTTGTTTTTCTGTTACCTCAGGCACCTCACACATGAGTACATATCGCTGCGAGTAATTTACACTAGCAGCTTGGGATGCATCAACCTCGGTGGTATGCCAGGCAGGGGCAGCCAAGATAGAGCCTTTTCCTTTTCTGGGTTCTCCGGCTACAGCTATGTCTGTATGAAGTATGCGGGATGAAAACCCTCTCATTTGAACCGCTACAGTACCGTCTTTATGACAAAGGTCTATATCCAGTTTTATCACTTTATCATTGGACTTATTGCCTTCTGCATACCTCACCCAGGCAAACATTTCTGACTTGCAAGCCTCAAAGATCTTCAAAGACTCCAGGGCAAAAGGTAGAGATGGCTGATCAGGTATTTGATCCAGAGCTCCAAACAAGCCAATAGCAGCCTGTAAGGCACTGTCCATCATGCCTGGATGCAAAACAAAATCTTCAGTACCTGAACTGTTCAGGCCCGGTAGATTCAATTGTACGAGCAATTGTCCACTTCCCTGATAGATCGTTTTTATAGCCTGATGGGTGGGGCCATAATTTAGCCCTAACTTGGAGTATGCTGTATAAACAGGCCCTGACTCCAGTTTTCCCGACTGCATTTGTGCCTTGAGCTTATCAACGTCAAGCTTTACAGCTGCTGGTTTGTTAACTAAAACTGCCTGCCCCTGGCAATGGATCGTTTCACTGATGTCCCCATCTTCAACAACCTCAGTACTGTAAACTTCATATTGTATCTGGCCGTTATCTATTTCTTTCTCATCTGCAAACAAAGCGATAGTAACTTCCTTTGCATCTTTAACTATGATAGGTTGGGCCCAAATAACATTACGTAGCTCTATGACCGAACCCTGCTGTGCAGGCATGGCATTCTTGAAAGCAGTCCTGGCCATTTCAAGGTAAGCCACTCCTGGCAATACCTTCTGACCTTTGACTTCATGGTCTTTCAGAAAAAATTCATCACCACTAAAAGTAGAACTAAAGCTTTGCTGGCTTAAATCAGATGTATTGGTATGTAATAAAGGATGTATTACTGCCGGCTTGCCACTGGTTCCTGAACGATGGCTAAATTGCCTTATCAGATCCAGAGCATTTGCTTTTGATAGTCTCTTACTCTTCAGTTCTAAAACTACATATTCTATGAAATCAATCATTACAGTACTATCTATTGAGGTTGTTGTTGGTTAGTTAATGCTGAAATACGGGTATCGATTTACTGTTACTGGAAGGTCTTCGACGAAAGCGTTTCGCCTACTTCACAGGTTGATAAAAGATCATCCCGTTCTACTGTTTTTGTAAAATACATGACTGCCAGTTTATCCTGTTTGGCTTTAAATACCACCGCCGAATCTAGAGGAAAGGCCTGCTTGGCATCATACAACGGAAGATGAAGCACCTGCTCACATCCTTCCAGATCATGGCTTTCCTGAAAGTCGCTCCAGCTACTGATCAAGCTAACTTTACAGCTCAGGGCTTCTCCAAATTTAGGAAGAGGTCTTGCTGTAGTTGGTACAGGCAGACCCGCCATAAATGCCTTTCTGATACCCACAGGTGAGTGACTTGTATCATTGTCAAACAAAAGTCCTCCTGCATAGTTACCAGCATCGGTGCTACTAATATCTTTGACCCAGCTTCTCAGGTTTACCGCCATTATGCATATGCGGGCGTCAGTCACCTTGGCAAAACTTGAACTGATAATGTCATTAGTTGAAATATAATCAACACCTGAATGTCCATTAACCTGGTTTTTGGCCGAAGTGATCCTATCAGGTTCTATATAAAACCCATAGCATTTCGTCTTTTTGCCAAACAGAGCACCCTTTAACAAGTTCATAACAAAAGGGGCAGAATGGAAAAATTTGAAAGGCTTTTTGCCAACGATATCGGTCACTTTATTGGCGGCATCCTGCTTACGCCTCACTTCCAGTTGCTCTACGGGTCCATTGGAGAATAACTGGTTAAATATCTTATAATAAGTAAATCCATCAGCCGCTACATGTGAGATGGAAAAAATAAGTGCAAAGCCATTTTCAGCATGTATATCCGGCACTATGGTAAGACGAGAAACGATACCAGGCTTATTGATAAGCTGGTTTCCCTTTTCTACTATAGCTGTTTTGGCCTCTTTAAACAATTCTTCATACCCCATTTCTGAGCCAACCTTTACAGTGGCAGGGTTTGGGTGAAGTATCTTATTGATCTGTTCCTCAGATAGTGTATCTGATGGATATGCCAGCTGTAAATTTTTATGCTTTTTATTTTTGATCAACCGTCCGGCTAACCAAGGGTTAACCTTCACTATTTCCCTCAACCTTGCACGTATGAAATCCGTGGCCGGACCTCTGTCTCCTTTGTAAAATGTAATAGTGGTTATTCCGTTTTCTCCTTTTATGATCATGGATGATTCCTCATCCAACAACGGTATAATGGTTTCTTTTATACTTCGCATAGTTGGTTTATCTTAAAGTATTTTATTTGGTATATGCTATATTCTTTAATAAGCTGACAGCCTCATCTGTCTCAATGGATTCGCTTTCGATCTGGTTGATCAGGTCTTCCATCACCTCGTAATTTTTACCCACTTCCTCCATATGAGTCTCTTTAACCTGTTTTGTAGTGTTTTTCCTGATCCAGTAACGCTCTTTGGCAAAAGGATACTTTGGAAGACCTATACGCTGAGGTTTAGCCTCACCATAGAGCTTGTTCCAATCCAGTTCAAGGCCTTTGACCCATAATTCCAGCAATTTCGAAAGTTTTTTGTTATTTATCCATTTATCAATAGTTTCTTGCAAGTCAGCATCAACATTGAATATAGATACTGAAGTATCGTGATGCTTCACTTCGCCCTGATATACACCTTCTATGCCCTTTTCTGCTTTGCGATAAGCCTGTAGTTTATCGACCAGTTCTTCTATGGAACTAACAATAATTCCAAGTCGAACTTCCATTGCCTCTCTGGATGTCTGCAGAGAATAAGCCAATGCCAACAGATCTATGTCTTCATCAGCCTTATGGATAAAGTTCAGCAAGTCACCTACTTTTTGGTCCAATTGCTCATCAGTCTTAGCAGAAAGCGCTATAATAACCTGACTGCCATCATCCGGATGGGCAATTGTAACTGGCTGAGAAGGTACCGGCGGCAGGTATTCTTCTACTACCACATGAGCATTGGTACCACTACGACCAAACGAACTTACTCCTCCCATACGAGGCTTATCATCTTCCCTATCCCATTTCCTGGTTGTCTTATTGATGTAGAACGGACTGTCTTTCCAGGAGATGTAGTCGTTCTCATCTTCACAGTTAATGGTGGCCGGTATTTTATTGTGTTGTAAGCCTTTAAGCATACTCACCACACTTACCAAACCGGAAGCTGCCATAGTATGCCCCAGGTTACTCTTACAGCTGGTTACCGCACATTTCCCTGATAGGGTCTGTCCGTTGCTGAGCTTTTTGAAAGCATCATTCAGTGCATTAATCTCAATAGGGTCTCCCAATTTTGTACCCGTACCATGGGCAACAATATGAGAGATATCCTGCGGGTTGATATTGTTGTTTGTATAGATCCGCTTGATTAATTCTTCCTGACTTTTTCCATTAGGTGCAGTTACGCCATTAGTCTTTCCGTCAAAATTGATACCACTTGCTTTGATGGTACCGTAAATAGGATTACCTGCCTCAATAGCAGCAGATAACGGTTTAAGCATCAGCACCACCACCGCCTCACTGGCTCCTATTCCATTGGCCTTTTTGGCAAAGCTAAAGCACTGACCATCCTGAGATAGCATGCCTGCCTGACTCATCTTTTCGTAGAATTTCGGAGACAGTATCAATGAAGAAATACCCGCAACCAGTGCTGACTCGCATTCTCCATTGCGCAAGCTTGTGATCGCCTGATGCAGGGCCACCAACCCGGAAGAACATGCCGTGTTGGTTGCAATAGTGGGGCCGTGCAGATCCAGGAAGTAAGACAACCTGGACGATATCATAGCATTACCACTGTTGCCTACGCCCTGCTCATCGGCAATGAGTGCATCGTACTGGCTTTCCTCCATGCCCATAAAAACACCAACTGGAGTTCCTCGTAGTGATGAAGGGTTTATTTGAGCATCTTCAATGGCCTTGTAAGCTTCCATCAGAAGCATTCTTTGACCTGGGTCAGTTGCTTCCGCTTCTCTTGGTGTAATTTCAAAAAACAGCGGATCGAACTCATCTATATTATTGATAAAGCCACCTTTATTGGTGCTGATCTTATTGCCAGAGTGGCCTGGTGCGGTGAAGTAATCACGCCAGTCCCAACGTGACAATGGGACTTCACTGATACCGCTCTCTCCTTTTTCCAGTAATGACCACAACTCATCCACTGTATCTGCTTTAGGAAAACGACCTGACATACCGATAATTGCGATTGGCTCTTGCTCCTGTCTCGCAGCATATGACCGTCCATTGGATGAATTTTGCAAGAAGCGTTTTCTCAATGATCCCCGATTCATCACTGGTTTGGTCACAGGTATTTGTTTTTCTGCATCATTCACTTCACGCTGAGGTTTGCTATAAAACTCCTCCATGTGTGCCTGATATTCTTCCGCAAAGTAACCGCTCAGTTTCTCTATAGTCGAGTAGTTGTAAAATAAGGCCGGAGTTACCTCAAGAGCAAAATGCTCTTTTAACTGCTTGGCAAATGTGGTTAAGCTGATAGAATCGAAGCCGTAATCTGCCAAGTTGGTAACACCATCCAGTTTTGTAGTTGGTATTTTCAGACTGACAGAAACCAACCTGGTCAGGTCTGTATAAGCACATTCTTTGATTGAAAGGTCCTGATATTGGACCTTCCAGCCTTTGCCCATGTGCGATGGCAGGTTCTCTGCCTTTACAGTAGATGTAGCGGATGATTTTTGCTGATCAGCTTCATATATGCGGTGTAGGAATTGCTCCAGACGGTTAGGCTTGCCTTTGAGTACCAGCGTTTGGGTCTCCCCAAACCTGATTAGGTCATGCCATATTTCAAGTCCTTCAGCTGTTTCCAACACATCTTGTCCGCTGCTTTTTAAATAGAAGGCTGCCTGCTCTGCATCACCTTTGCCCATTCCTCCATCTTTCCAGAATGGCCAGTTAATCACAATTGATCTACCCTTGGCCTGTTCGTTTTGTTGACGGTATTGAGCATATGCCATTTGGAAACGGTTGGCTATGGAATAATCACAAGATCCAAAATCACCCAACAAAGCCGCTGATGAAGAAAAATAGCAGACAAAGTTCAACGGGTGCTGCGAAAGTACATCGCTTAATAAAACAGTACCCATGGATTTAGGTTGCAGCACCTCGTTGATACTTTTTGTCGTTTTTTCATAGAACAGCTGAGTGCCCTCCACGCCTGCCGCATGAATAACTCCCGACAGGTCAAAAGAAAGATTCTTCTCCCAAGCTATAAGTGCTTTTTCATCGCTGATATCAACGGCGTCATAGCGCACTTCTTTAGCTCCAGCCTTTTTAAGTTCCTCAATTTTTTCTTCTATACTAGAAGTAAGTGGACTTCTACCCATCAAGATAAGGTTTGCCTGATACTCTTTGGCCAGGTATTGAGCAAAGCTAAACCCAAGTTTACCAATACCGCCGGTGATCAGATAGCTACCATGCTTTTTCAATACCGGCTGCTGATCCTTAACAATACGCTCAGCAGATTTTACTGATAATGCAAACCTGCGCTGGCCTTGATGCCAAGTTATACCCGGATGATGCATAGCCTCCAGAAGCTGCTGAGCAGTAACTGTTGATGTATCGGTGTAAAGCAAAGATACTTTTACATTAGGAAGTACCAGCTTCAACGACCGTTCGAAACCAATCCAGGAGTAATCCCAGCAGCTATCGGCTATCGAAGGGTCATAATGACCGATTAATGTAATATCAATCGGTCGGTTGAATGTCTTAATGGCTTTGAACAGGCTGAACAAGGCGTGAATGCCTGCTTCCTTCTGCCCTTTGGCCCAAGTATAAACCAGGGAAATAGGCTCACCAAATTTCTCATTTACAGCATTCAAAACTTTCTGAATATCGCTGGCATGATTGAATCGGCATGCATAAGTGTTATCAGCCTTCTCGCTGAACTTCTTACCTTGCTGTACAAAAACAGCACTTGTCCATATGGACGCACTATCACCTGTTGTCAATTGCTTTTGAAGTGCCTCGTCTGCAAAAACGATGGCTTGTTTGCTGTCCGGCTGTACCCCGTTAGAGGTCAGTGGCTTATCCTCCCAATACTCTGTAAAGAACAATGGCTGTGAGGCTTCCTCTGTATGACTTGGAACAGTATCGTAGGTCTCTATTGTATTTGCTAAAGCTTCACCCACTGCAAAATTCTGCAAAGCAAATCCGCGCATTTCCACGCAAACATTCCCCTGCTGATCGATTAGATCGATATCGAGCTTAATGTTAGCTCCCTGTACCTCGGAGCGTACCCAAACAGCCATGTCGTTGGTGCAGGCAGATCCAATACGCAGAGTATCCAGCGCAGCCGGGAATAGTGATTGTTCCACAGCATTCTTGTCTGCCACCAAGCTAGTACATGCCTGAAGTACTCCTTCCATGACTGATGGATGAAGTATCATACTATTTTGCTCATTTATGGCTGGCAGGTTTAATTCTGCCAGTAACTGATTTGCTCCCCGATAAACAGCTTTGATTCCTTTATGTGCTGCTCCATATTTAAAGCCCATACGGTTTAAACTGGCATATAAACCATCCGATCCGGACGCAGCATTCATCTCTGTTTTAAGTTGTGCTATATTAAGCTTGCGATTCAGCGGAGTGCCATATCTTGCCTGTCCCTGGAAATGTGCCATTTCCTGTCCGGCTTCAGTACTGAATATTTCGAAATCAATCTCTTCCGTATCGTTGGCAAACAGGGCTATTGAAACTTCCCTGCTTTCTTCCATAACGATCGGCTGTATCCATGATATGTGGTTTAATTCAACCGTTGCATGATTATCCTGAGGTGCATCAGCCAGCACCATAGCTGCACGCGCCATTTCCAAGCAAGTCATTCCAGGTATTACCTGATTGTCACCAATGGCATAGTCGCGCACGAAGTCATCTTCCTGACTAAAGACAGTGCTATAGCTCTGCTGGTGCAGGTCTGATGTATTTCTATGCAGCATAGGGTGAAGTACTTCCGTTGTTTTTCCTATAGCCTTCACCTCCTGATCTGCCGTCTTTTCAATCCAGTAACGCTCTTTCGCAAATGGATATAGCGGCAGGCTTATGCGTTTAGGCTTAATCTCTCCATAAAGCTTGAGCCAATCCAGATCCAGTCCTTTGACCCATAGCTCAAGCAACTTGGACAATTTCTTCTGACCAATATATTTTCCAATGATGGTCTCTTTCATGTCAGCATCGTTACTGATGATGCTGATCCCTTCTTTGCTTCGCTTGACATGGCCCTGATATACACTTTCTATATCATCTTCTTCACTCAGCCATGCCTGAAGTTTTTCAGCCAGTTGATTGGTATTAGCAGCCATCAATCCTAAACGGTGATCCATAGCTTCTCTACCCACCTGTAAGGTATAAGCCAACGCTGTCAAATCTACCTCCTCTGGCGTTTTGCCAATAAATTCCAGTAAATCAGTAGCTTTCTGTTTCAATTGCTCCTCTGACTTGGCCGAAAGTGGGATCATCAACTCAGAATTTTGAGTTATCACCTGTACAGGCCTTTTCACTGATGTTTGTGGGATATATTCTCCCATCACCACGTGAGCATTTGTACCGCTAAAGCCAAAGGCACTGATTGCGGCCTGACGACGTTCGGTACTTTTAACGCTCCAGTCTTTCAACTGAGTGTTAACATAGAAAGGACTGTCTTTCAAGCTAATGTGTTCATTTAGCTGCTCAAAGTTGATGGTCGGAGGCAACTGTCTGTGCTTCATCGCCATCAATACTTTTATGGTACCTGCCACACCAGCAGCAGTCAGACAGTGACCTATGTTACTTTTCACAGAACCCAGTGCACAGTATTCTTCCTCCTGAGTATATTTTTTGAAGGATCTTCGCAATCCTTCCACTTCAATAGGGTCTCCCAATTTGGTACCTGTACCGTGAGCCTCAATCATCTGAATACCGGTAGGATCGATATTGAACTGATCATAAACCTGTTGTTCCAATAGCGTTTGTGACTCGGTATTAGGGGCAGTGATACCATTCGTTTTACCATCCTGATTTATGCCCCATCCATGGATCACGCCAAGGATGTTATCATCATCTCTTTCAGCATCTTCGAGCCTCTTCAGCATAACGGCTCCTACCCCTTCGCCTGGCACAAAGCCATTCGCCCGCTGATCGAAGGTGTAACATCTGCCATCAGGTGATAGCATGCCTGACTGAGAACTCATAATGTGCATGGAGGGTGTAGTCATAACGTAAACTCCACCAGCCAGAGCTACATTGCTGCTGCCTGAGATCAGGCTGTCGCAAGCATTGGCTATAGCTACCAATGATGACGAACAGGCTGTGTCAATAGAGATACAAGGTCCCTGGAGATTCAGGAAGTATGAAATGCGCGCCGCTAAAATGGAACTGGCTGCACCTGTAAATCCCTGAGCACTGAGCTGATGTTTCTTAGACTGTTGCAGGTAATCTCCTGCCGCACACCCCACGAACACACCGCATTTGCTGCCTGACAGCATTTGAGGATCATAACCTGCGTTCTCTATGGTATGCCAGCATGCCTGCAAGAACAGTCTCTGCTGCGGATCCATACTTTCTGCTTCGGATGGCGAAATGTTGAAAAATAGAGGATCAAAAAGATCATACTCTTCCAGGGCTCCCATCCACTTGCTGTAGGATTTTCCCGGAGCTGCTTCTCCTTCCTGGAAGAAGCCGTCCATGCTCCAGCGCTTTTGAGAGATTTCACTGATACAGTTTTTACCCTCTGCAATATTTTGCCAGAACGCTTCTATATTTTTGGCTTCAGGGAACTGACCGGCCATACCAATAACAGCAATAGGTTGCGACTGGTATGTCGACTTTGTAGCCTGATTTGTTCTCAGAGCTGACTTATTACGCCATGAAATGAGTTTCTTTCTAACTACTGGTACCGAAGTCACTTTCTTCGGAGCTTCAGACGGTGTGTTAACCGGAGCTGGTGCTACAGGAGCCACAGGCGCTGCTATAAGTGTTCCCTGTTTTTCTGCCTCTTCTTTAACATGCTCACTGAGTTTGGCAATCGTTGAATGACTGTAAACAATAGTCGCCTGAAGCGATGTATTATACTTGTCATTGATCTTACGGATGAATGTAACCCCAACAATGGAGTCTAAACCAAGATCAACAAACTGACTATTTTCATCAATTTCACTCTCTTCAAGGTGTAGCTCCTTAGCCAACAACTTTTTAAGACTGGATATAATTCCAGGTAGTGCATCAGTAACCGGTTGGGTATCAACAACTGGCTGGGTGTCTATCTGAGTTTGGACCGGAGTCTCTATCTGCACTTCCGAAGTAGCCGGAACTTCAGGCTGACTCACTATTGTACCCAGTTTTTCTGCTTCCTCTTTTACATGATCGGCAAGCTTTGCCAGTGTAGAATAACTGTAAACAATAGTAGCTTGAAGTGAGGTACCATACTTATCGTTAATTTTACGAATGAATGTAACCCCAACGATAGAATCTAGTCCGAGATCAACAAACTGGCTGTTCTCATCTATCTCATCTATTTCGAGGTGCAGTTCTTTCGCTAACAGCTTTTTAAGACTGGATATAATACCTGGTAAAGCATCCTGATTTTGCGATGTTTTTTGCGGCTCAGGGGTTGTAGCATTTTCCGTTACAGGTACGGCTTGTACCTGTGCAGTTCCTTCTTCACTATAGAAGTTACTCTCTATTTGTTTCAATGTATCTGCCTGACCTACAAATGTTTTTTCATGCATAGCCAGTTCACGGCTGTAGGTTTCTTCTAACAGATCCTTGAGGTGTCTTGTAAGTTGCTGTTTTGCAGCAACCAAACCGCTTCGTGGATTTTGTGCTATTTGTTTAGCCAAAGTCAGTGCGGCTTCATTGACATCTTTTCTTGATAAAACCGGCAGCAGCAGCCCTTTGCGCTTTAAATCGCGACCTGCATACTCATTAGCAGTCAATAAAGTTTCTCTGGAGAGATCATATCCTGTTTTGTCAGGGAATATCAGGGTAGCAGCTGCTCCTGGTGTAAACCCATAGTTCATATAAGGGCTTACATAATGACTTTCTTCACTGAACAACATGAAATCAGCAAACATACCCATTGACCACCCTGCACCAATAGCATGACCCTGCATGGCTGCAATTACAGGAACTTTACATTCCATGGCCAGCTGGAATATCTTGGTATCGGTAAACTTAGCTTTGCCCTCCTGAATGGCCAGTAAGCTTTCTTTGGTACCTCCAGAAGCGAAATAGCTGTCATAACCGGTAAATACAACAGCTTTGTAGGCATCCGACTGATCAATGTGTGCAAAGATTTCCTTCATGCCTCCGATAAATGCTTCGGAGAACATATTTTTAGCATCTCTGTCTTCCATTTTCACCTCAACAACACCTTCCGGATGAATGGTAGCTTTAATAACTTCAGATTTAAGCTCAATTGCAGCAGGTGACTCAGGCAGTGCTTTTGAAGATTTTTCTTCGACTTTAAGCCACTCGGGAAGCTGGTTGATTTCATTAGCCAGTACTGTGGCTCTCTCTTTTTTCCATGAGGTCACCGCAGCCCATGAAAGTCTGGCCCAGGATCCGGCTAATGCCACGGCTCTGGTCAATACTTCCTCTTTTTCGGCTATGGCTACTGCGCCTGATAGCTGCATTAACTCTGCTCCTGAATAGGTCTTGATAGCAAACAATAGCTCCTTGCAGGCATAGTTTCCTAAACGGTTTGCAAAGATCAATGCAGCTTGCTTAGCCAACTTAGGTATTTGTAAAATATTTTCAAGTGAATAAGCCCCTTCTTCGTTGTAAATGCAAGAATCACAAGACTGAGCGATCAGCCAGGCCGAACCTTTAGCCTCTGCTCCGATAGCTGCAATTACCGGTACGGGCGCCTCAAGAACTAGTTTTTGAAGAGCCAAAACTTCGTCTACCTCTTCTGCCTTTCCTGTCGTAGTTATAAATCCGGTATCTTCACTGGCAAGTACAATAACCTTATAATATGCACCCTTTCTAACCTGA
Source organism: Fulvivirga marina (assembly GCF_016775155.1). GTDB lineage: Bacteria > Bacteroidota > Bacteroidia > Cytophagales > Cyclobacteriaceae > Fulvivirga > Fulvivirga marina. The sequence goes on from NZ_JAEUGD010000067.1 coordinate 34,608, forward strand.
TCGAAAATTTCATCCAGGCCTGATGCTATATCTTTTAGTTTATCTTTTTTCCTGCTTTTCTTGATGCTGATGGTCAGCACATGCTCGGCACTATCTTCCAGCTTCATCAATTTAGATGAAGAAGTGATCCCATTCTTTTTAGTGGCCTTACTTTCACTATCAGCAATCTTTATTACTGTCAGCTTTTCCACCAAAGCCTGTATGTGACGTCCCAGATGTTGCTTTAACAAGCTCAGGGAGATTTGCGATTTAGCAGAAAGGTCTGATGCCAACTCCATAGCATAGGCCTCCACCTCATCAGTAGACAGGATAGGACAGCTCCATCCTTTTGCTTTCATTTCCTTTCCAGTAGATACGGTAGACTGATAAAGGAAGTCGCCGGCAAGGGCTTCACCAAATCTTTCCTTAAAGAGAAGCTCTTCATTGCTTGAAGGGAACAAGCCTTCTTCATGGTCAGTGTAAGAGTATTTACTCTCCAGGCTGCATATCATAAAGTCACACAATGCCCCCACCAAAAATCCAGCGCCGGTAGCTCCACCCTGCATAACCGCTATTATGGGATAAGGGAATGAGGCTATGGACGGATACAGTTTTTGCTTTATGGCTTCGTTATACTCCTCTCTACCTCCATGTAAGAAAACAGAGCCTGTTCCTCTTAACATCAACACTTTGGCTGATGACGCTTCTTTCACGAAATCCAGTGCTCTTAATAGTTGCTCTACCAAGTCACGAGAAAGTGTATTGTAATTGGCCAGTGCATCAATATCTATGGAATACAGGCCATTGCCATGGTCAAACAGTTTCACAAAGGTAGCTACAGTTGCCTTGCTCTTCTGCTCCGGTTGGGATACAGACGATGTATCTGCAAGGCTAACTACTCCTTTACCCTGTACGGGCTGACTCATATCTTTAGCCTTAAGGGCCTGAGGTATAACGAGGGAAACGTTGGTTGGTTTCTCCAGTATCACGTGTGCAATCTGTTGAAATACCGGTTCGCCGGTTGAAGTTTTGCTCACCTGTGGCATTAATTGAATCTGCTTCGGTGCTGTTTGTACAGGTGCTGATGCGGGCGTTGCTGCTTCTGTGGCCACTGGTCTTTCTTTTGGTTGTGACTGCTCTGAGGTAACCGAGGTGACGGCTTCTTCTTGATAATGCACTCCGAGCATTTGGATCGCAACATTTCCATGAGCATCGCACAGATCGATATCTGCTTTTGCTCTATCCGCTGAATAACGTACCCAGGCAAACATTTCTCCTGCACAATTACCTATAATACGCAATGTATCTATACTTCCTGGCAGCAAAGCTTTAGCTGAAGGCTGATTAAAATCCGCCATTAAAGCCATACCGGCTTGTAATGCACCATCAACCAGCGTCGGATGTAGCTGAAAATCGTTTTGAGTTTCTTCAAGAGCATCTGGCAAACTTAGGCTTGCCAGCAATTGCCCATTACCCTGCTGGATAGCGGCTAGACTCTGATATGTTGAAGCATACGCCAGCCCCATTCTTCCGAATGCTGAATAGACATCAGTTGATGCCCACTGCGTTCCATTCAATTGTCTTCTCAATTGCGCAATATCCAGTGCTGAAGGAGTTGCTTCTCTGCTGATAACAGCCTGTCCCTGACAATAAACCGTGTCTTCTTCAGTTTCCGGGCTATATATTTCAAAGTTAACAGCCTCTTGAGTTTGAGCCAGTAGAGCAATATTTACTGGTTTGCTTTCCTCAATATTAGCGGGACCAGCCCATACTGTATTGTGCAACTCCAGGATGTATGGTTCCTCTTGTACCGGCATTGCCTGACTGATGGCTACTCTAGCCATTTCCAGGTAGGTTACCTCAGGAAGTCCCTTTTTACCAGAGTTTGTTACAAAAAATTCATCGCCGCTGAATGTTGAGCTAAAGCCCTGCTCACTCAGGTTAGAAATATTTCTATGCAGTAACGGGTGAAGTGCTACTGCAGCCAATCGGTTAGGAGCTTGCGATGTAGCAGTTACGTCTATCCAGTAACGTTCCCTAGCAAACGGATATACTGGCAAGCTGATCAATTTCGGCTTCGCATTGCTGTAAAGTTTATTCCAGTCAAGCTCGGTGCCTTTAACCCAGGCATCCAATAGTTGGAATAGCTGCTTGCTGGTAATCCACTCATCAACAGTTTGCTGCATGTTTGCGTCGTAAGCTGCATCACGCTTCACTTTTCCCTGATATAGGCCATCTACAGGTTTATCCTCCGTATAGGCCTGTAGTTTCTCTTCGAGCTGACTGATCGAAGTCACAATGAAACCCAGACGCTCGTCCATGGCTTCTCGGCCAACTTGGAGTGTATAAGCCATTGAAGACAGGTCAATGGGCTTATTTTGTTGTGTTGAGGTACGAATAAACTCCAGCAGGTCTTGTGCCTTTTGTTTCAATTGTCCGGCCGTTCTGGCCGACATCGGAACAATAATATCTTTAGTAGCTCCATTCAGGGATACCGGTCTTTCGGCTTCGGTATATTCCTGGATAATAATATGGGCATTTGACCCTCCTGCTCCAAAAGACGAGATGCCTGCTATACGAGGCAAAACTTTTCCTTCCACTACCGGCTGATCCCAATCTCTTAAGGTCTGGTTAACCGTGAATGGTGTTTTCTCAAAATCAATGTGCGGGTTCAACCGTTTTGAATGCAATGAAGGCACGATTTTACGATGCTTCATCTGCAATAATATCTTTGTAACCCCGGCTATACCTGCTGCCGATTCGCAATGTCCTATATTAGACTTGGCAGAGCCCAGTTGGCAATAGGCAGTATCCTGGTTATCCTGATGGAAGGCCTTGGTGAGTGCTGATATTTCAATCGGATCACCTAGTTTGGTACCGGTTCCGTGTGCTTCTATATAGCTGATATGGCGTGGTTCTACACCTGCTTCAGAAAGTGCATGGCTGATAACATTTGCCTGAGCCTTAGGATTAGGGACACTGTATCCATTGGTTTTTCCTCCATGGTTGAGTGAGCTACCTCTGATGATCCCGTAAATATGGTTTCCATCTTTTTTAGCTTCCGATAATCTTTTCAATACTACTGCACCTACACCTTCACCAGGTATGTAGCCGTCCCCTCCCTCTCCAAAGCTCTGGCAGTGACCGTCGCTGGAGATAAACTGACCTGTGCTAAGCATCAGGTATTTGTTGGGATGTACACTAACATTAACCCCTCCGGCAATCGCCAAATCAGTAAGGCCTGCCTTTAAATCCTGGCAAGCAAGATGAATAGCTGTTAAAGATGATGAACACATAGTATCCAGTGTGATGCTCGGACCATGAAGGTTCAAGACATAGGACACTCTGTTGGCAATACTTGCAAGGCTGCCCGACAGGTTGTATTCTCCATACATCACACCTGCATAAACACCTACCTGACCAGCAAGCCCTTTCTTGTGAGGTATTTGCAAACTGGAACGGGTATACCCGGCATCTTCAACAGCCATATAGGCATGCTGTAAAAACAGGCGTTCCTGAGGGTCTATGGATGCTGCTTCACGGGGTGCAATGTTGAAGAACCGCGGATCAAATTCGTCTACTCCTTCAATGAAACCACCCCATTTGCTGTAGTGATGCCCGCTTTTGGTACGATCTTCACTATAGTATTCACGCCAGTCCCAGCGCTCTTTAGGTACTTCTATTATACAATCTTTTCCATCACGCAGGTTGTCCCAGAATGCTTCGATGTTGGATGCCTCAGGGTAGCGACCGCTCAGCCCTACTATGGCAATAGGATCGTCATTGACAGGACGCACTGACTTTGGCTGTCCTTCAAAGGGACGTGGGCGTGTGAAACGTTTCCCTGATGTCAACTTTTGTGGTGCCCGCCTTTCTGGTTGCGACTTAACCTCAACTGATTTTTCCGTACTATCCGTTACGGTATTGAATATAGCAGCTAATTGCGCAGCATGTGATTTAACAAAATACTCAGTAAGTTCTCTAATGGTTTGATACTCAAAGAATAATGTTTTAGACAGTGAACCAAAGGTCTTTTCCAACTGACCTGTAAATTTCATTGCCAGTATAGAGTCAATACCGTAGTTCTCTAGTGGTGCCTGAGGATCTATTTTATGAGATGCCATCTTAAGCAATGAAGAGAATTCCTGACACAAATATTGCTCAGTCTCCTCAAAAAGGTTGTCTGTATTCGTGGCAACCTGAGTTGTTGCCGGCTGCTTTTCAACTTTTGCAGTGGCTTCTTCAGCACCGTTGAGTTGTTGTGGCATCTTTCCTCTAGCAACCAGAACCTGATCCTGACCTAATTCAAGGCTACAATAAAATGCGTGCATGCCTGTGATTGTTTCCAAGGGCTGCACATCCATGGTTTGTTTAAGTATTTCCTGGTTTGCCTGATCTATCTGCATACCTCCCTCCTGCCACAAAGGCCAGTTAATGGAAAGGGTTTGCCCTTGTCGCTGACCGGCATTCACCAGCTGATTGCGATATACTGCAAACTGATCCATGAAGCCATTGGCAGCAGCATAGTCTGCCTGCCCCACATTGCCTAGCAATGAGGCAATTGAAGAGAATAGTACTACAAAATCAAGATCAAGATCTTTACTGGCCTCGTCCAGGTTGAAGGTACCTGCCACTTTAGGGGCAAGTACTTTGCTGAATTCATCACCAGACTTTTTAATAATAAAATTGTCGGCAGTCATCCCTGCACAGTGAATGATTCCGTTGAGTGTTTTACCCTCTCTATTGATTTTGCCTACGAGCTTGTTAACTTGATCTGCACTGTTAAGGTCGAGCTGGTGGTATTCCACTTTATTGTTAAGGGCTGGCAAAGCATCTAGTACTTTTTTCCTTTCCGCAGTTAATGCAGTACGCCCGGTAAGGATAATCCGGGATTGGGTAGTTTGCTTAAGGATCTCTTTGGCAAACAAAATACCCAAGCCCCCCATACCTCCGGTGATGAGGTATACTCCCTGGTCTTTAAAAACAACTTTAGGGCTAACTTGACTGGCCTCCACCTCTTCTCTTTTCAAAACATACCGTGTACCCTGCTCATATTTTAAGATATGATCCTGAGGGTTGGGTTGATTTTCTTTCAGCTGTGCTATCAGTTGATCCGCTTTCACCTGAGGTTGGGTGATGATCACCTGCCCGATCACTTTGGGGTTTTCCAGGCCTGCTGTTTTCAATAACCCTGAAAGTCCTGCAAAAATGACCTGCTCAGCTTCACCTCCAATGGCTACCTGGATCAGTATTTTTCCCTGAGGTTTGTTGGAAAGTATCTGTTTAATATACTCAAAACAAGCCAAAGCATAATTTTCATATTTATCAGCTATATTGGCCTGCGCCGCTGCCTGTAAAGTCAAAACCTGACTACCAGGAAGTGAGGTTTCAAGCGTTTTACCATTAACTTCTGGCAGTTCACACAGGATAACGTGCTTTTGGGCATACTCTACCTGATTGGCAGACGATACCGCACCGGCTTCCCAAACCGGACTTGAAAGTAATGTACCTTCAGTTTTGCCCTGTTCCTGTTGTTTTATAGCCTTGATCTTCTCTAATGCTTCTATTTGAGTAAGCTTTCCTCTGGAAATATCTTGAAATATCTTTTTTAGGTTCTCTTTCATCTTTTCCTTTAAATTTTCTCGAGAATTCAGTTTCTAAACTAATTCTGCTGCTTCTTCATCAGAAGAAAGTTTTTTTGATCTTCCCCTTTTAAGACCTGGAAATACTTGTTTAAAATCATTTTCAAACTAGGAATGAAGAAACCGGGAGTTTAAATCAACTCCATGGCTTCTTCATCAGAAAGTTCCTTATTCATCACACTTTGAATAAGCTTTTGATAGTAAGCATCATCAAACTCTGCTGTACTATCATTGTTTTGGTTCACTGAACCATTTTTAGTTGTATGTATCGGTTTACTACTGCTCTCCATTACGCGGAAGGCAAAACCTTTAATCTGTACACATACCGTCCCTGCTTCATCGCAAAGATCGATATCCAGTTTGGTCACTCTGCCATCCGGGTCACTGTCAGGCGAGTACCTCACCCAGGCAACCATCTTTTTGGTGCAAGCGGAAATAATGCTCAACGACTCTAGCGCAAATGGCAACATGGGCTGCGACGGAACTTGATCCAATCCCTGAAATAGCCCAATAGATGCTTGCAATGCACTGTCCATCAAACTCGGATGCAGTACGTAGTCCTCATGCTCATTTTCAACTACTGCCGGCAGAACCAAGTCTGCCAACACTTGTCCTTCACCTCTGTATATCGCCTCTATGCCCTGGTGTGCCGGACCATAGTATAGCTCCATTTGGGTAAACGCTGCGTAAATATTGCTGCGCTCCAGTTTACCCGCCTTCATCTGTGCTCTGAGTTGTGCAATATCCAGCTTTTCAGCTTCTGACCTACTACTGAATATGGCCTGTCCCTGAAAATGAGTGGCTTCTTCGCCATCATGATCACTAGATATTTCATAGTGTATCAGTTCACCTTCTTCAGGGTCTGAGTCGTCCAAATACAGGGCTGCATTAATTTGCTTTCTCTGGTTTACCATAAAAGGCTGTATCCAGGCAATATTGTGCAGTTCAAGTACGGCTGATTCCGTTGGATCAGGCATTGACCTGCCAATGGCCTCACGGATCATTTCCAGGTATGCCACTCCAGGGAGTACTTTTTGTTTGAACACCTGATGGTCTCTTAAGAAGAACTCTTCTCCATTAAAAGTAGCGCTATAGCTCTGTCTGCTAAAGTCGGAAGTGTTGACATGCAACAATGGATGCAGCACCGACGTTGCCTTGCCATTGGCAATCATATTGGCTTCATCACTCACTTCAATCCAGTACCGCTCTTTGGCAAACGGATATACCGGCAGACTCATTCGTTTCGGTTTGTTTTCGCCATAAAGCTTACTCCAATCCAAGTTAAGTCCTTTAACCCAAAGATCCAGAAGTTTGGACAGTTTCTTTTGAGAGATCCAGTTTTTAATAATGGCTTCGCGCATATCCGCATCATTGCTGATAATGCGTAAACCTTCCTTATTTCTATTCACCTGTCCCTGATATACTCCTGCAATGTCTTCATCTCCATCGATATAAGCCTGAAGTTTTTTTGCGAGCTGATCAACACTATTGACCATGAAGCCCAGTCGATCTTCCATAGCTTCCCTTCCCACCTGCAAGGTGTAGGCCAGCTCTATAAGATCGATAGACTCACGTTCTCTTTCTATGAGCTTCAACAGGTCTGAAGCTCTTTGTTTCAACTGCTCTTCTGACTTGGCTGAAAGCGGGATCATATGCTCATCATTCTGGGTGATGACCTGAACCGGCTTTTTCATAGCTGATGGCTGAGGGATATATTCACCCAATACCAGGTGGGCATTGGTACCACTAAAACCAAAAGAGCTAATGGCTGCCAGACGCTGTTTGGTTTCCTTTACTTTCCAATCTTTCAACTGGGTGTTAACATAGAACGGGCTGCCATCAAGATTAATATGTTCGTTTAACTTTTCAAAATTTATAGTTGGTGGCAACTGTTGGTGCTTCATGGCTTGCAGTACTTTGATGAACCCTGCTACGCCTGCTGCTGTCAGACAGTGGCCTATATTACTCTTTACGGAACCTAATGCGCAATACTCCTTTTCCTCAGTATATTTCTTAAAGGATCTTCTCAACCCGTCCACCTCAATGGGGTCTCCCAACTTGGTGCCTGTACCATGAGCTTCGATGAGTTGAATATCATTAGGGTCGATCTGGAACTGATCGTAGACCTGCTGCTCCAAAAATATTTGTGATTCTGTATTAGGAGCTGTAATACCATTGGTTTTACCATCCTGATTTAAGCCCCACCCTTTGATTGTGCCCAGGATATTGTCATTATCTCTTTCTGCATCTTCCAGCCTCTTCAGCATGACTACCCCTACACCTTCACCAGGTACAAATCCATTAGCGCGCTGATCGAAGGTATAGCATCTACCATCTGGAGACAGCATACCTGACTGGGATGTTTTGATATGCATATCAGGCCCTCCCATCACATAGACGCCACCTGCCAGAGCTGAATCAATACTACCTGCTACGAGGCTGTCGCAGGCATTAGCAATAGCCACCAGTGATGATGAACATGCGGTATCCATAGATACGCATGGTCCTTGTAAATTCAGGAAGTATGATATACGAGCCGCCAATATGGAAGTAGAGCCACCTGTAAAGCCTTGCGCACTTAGCTGCTGCTCTCTCGACAAATTCTGGTAGTCACCATAGGCACATCCTACATAGACCCCACATTTGCTGCCTGATAATGCATGTGGATTATACCCCGCACTTTCTATGGCATGCCAGCAGGCCTGCATAAACAAACGTTGCTGCGGGTCCATGCTCTCTGCTTCAATGGGTGAAATAGTAAAGAATAGTGGATCAAAAAGATCATATTCTGCTAATTGTCCCATCCATTTGCTGCTGGTTTTTCCTGGCACAGGATCACCTTTCTGATAGTATTTGTTTACATCCCAACGCTCTTGAGGTATTTCACTGATACAGTTTTTTCCCTCGGCTATATTTTGCCAGAACTCTTCCACGTTTTTGGCTTCGGGGAACTGACCGGCCATACCTACTACTGCGATGGTCTGTGACTGATTAGACCTTTTTGCTGTTGAGGTAGTCCTTAACGCTACGCCGTTACGCCATGACTCTAGTTTCTTCCCTGCCAATTTAGTGATCACCTTTCGAGCAACCTGTACGGCAGGTGTTTCTACCGGAGCAGGAGCAGGTGTCACAGGCTTACTGACAATCGTTCCCAGTCTTTCTCCTTCTTCCTTCACATGCTCGCTAAGCTTTGCGATGGTGGAGTAGCTGTAAACAATAGTAGCCTGTAAAGGAATATTGTATTTATCACTGATCCTACGGATGAATGTTACGCCAATGATAGAATCTAGACCCAGATCTACAAACTGGCTGTCTTCATCAATCTCATCTTCCTGCATATGCAGCTCTTTAGCCAGTAGCTTTTTGAGACCCGAGATGATGTCGGGAAGCACATCTGCATCAGCCGCAGTATTAGTGCTTGTGCTTACCGGCGTTTCGGCAGGAGCTTCAACAACCGCCGGAGCAACCGGCTCGCTTACCAGCGTACCTAGTTTTTCGGCTTCTTCCTTAACATGACCCGCCAGTTTGGCAATCGTGGAATAACTATATACGATTGTGGCCTGTAGTGGAATATTATATTTATCACTGATTTTACGGATGAACGTTACTCCGATGATAGAATCCAGCCCCAGGTCTACAAACTGGCTGTCTTCATCAATCTCATCCACCTGCATGTGTAATTCTTTGGCCAGCAGTTTTTTGAGACTGTTAATGATTTCGGGCAATGCATCAGCACTGTAAGAAGTACTTTGAGGAGTAGGGACTGGTGTTTGCTCTACCGGCAACACCTGAGGTTGTACTTCCCCAGAAGCACTATAAAAGTTGCTTTCTATCTGATTTAATGTATCCGTCTGACCTACAAATGTCTTCTCATGCATGTCCAACTCGCTGCTCAGTGTTTCATCGAGCAGATCGTAAAGATGTTTGGTCAGCTGGTTTTTAAAGGCTATCAGACTGCTGCGTGTGTTTTTCGCAATTTCTTTTGCCAAATCAAATGCAGTCGAGAGTATTTGCTTTCTGGACAGCACCGGTAACGACAAGCCTTTCCCTTTTAACTCACTACCCGAGTACTCTACTGCAGTCATTAAGGTCTCACGGGCCAGATCATACCCTGTTTTGTCAGGGAATATCATGGTAGCTCCTGCTCCCGGAGTGAAACCGTAATTCATGTAAGGACTTACATAGTGGCTCTCTTCACTGAACAAGGTAAAGTCTGCAAACATACCCATGGACCATCCTGCACCAATTCCGTGGCCTTGCATGGCCGCAATGACAGGAAGTTTACAGTTCAGGGCTAACTGGAATATCTTGGTATCTGTAAATTTAGCTTTACCTTCCTGAATGGCGAGTAAGCTTTCTTTGGTACCTCCCGATGCAAAGTAACTGTCATATCCTGAGAACACTACCACTTTATACTCTGGAGCCTGTGCAATGTGATCGAACACCTCAACCATGCCTTCGATAAATGCAGGGGAGAACATATTCTTCGCCTCACGATCTTCCATCCTCACTTCTACAATACCTTCGGGATGAATCGTAGCTTTAATCACTGATGACTTAAGCTTGATAGCCGTTGCTTTTTTAGGTAAAGTGCCTGAGGTTTTCTCTTCCACTTCTACCCACTCCGGCAATTGCTTTTGTGCTGCACTTATGGCTGCTGCTCTCTCCTTTTTCCAGGAGTTTACAGCTTCCCATGGCAATTGTGTCCATTGCTGAGCCTGTTGCTGTGCTTCTGACTGTACATCTTTAGATACGACAATACCTCCTGCCTGCTGTAAGTCTGCTCCGGTAAATGATTTACCGGTCAGCAATATTTCTTTGCATACATGGTGGCTTAAGCGCTCTCCCAATATCATGGTGGCTACCCTTGCCAGTTTAGTATCCTGCAATAGGTTAGCTGCCGAGTAAGTGCCTGCCTCCTGGTAGATACAGGCATCGCATGACTGGCTGATCAGCCAGCCTGCATCGGTTGCTCCTGCTGTTGCAGCGATTACAGGTACTGGCGATACATTCAATATGTCCTGAAGTTCAAGTACTCCTTCTGAGTCACCTGATCCTGAAATGAATTCAGCATCATCGCTGGTCAGTATTACTGCTTTGTAATGTTTACCTTTTTCGACCTGACCAAAGACACCGGACAGACCTGAGACTATATCTTTTAACTTATCTTTCTTCTTACTTTTCGCTATTCTCAAAGTCAACACCTGCTCTGCTCCTGTTTCTACTTTCAGCAGTTTGGAGTCGCTGGTGATTTGATGACTTGCTGCAGGTTTGCTTTCTGCTTTCAGGCCTTCCTCCGCTTTAAGTTTTTCCGCTTCTGCTAGTATGTGTCGGCCTAAATGCTGCTTGAGTAAACTCAATGATAATGCTGATTTGCTGGCAAGGTCTTCTGCTAATCGCTCAGCATAAGCCTCCACTTCCGTTGATGGTACGATAGGAAAACTCCAGCCATTGGCCTTCAACTCCTTACCTATTCGCGTTGCTGATTGGTACAGCATATCTTTTGCGAAAGCTTCTCCAAAGCGCTCTGTCAGCACCCTTTCTTCACTTACTGTGGGTAGCAAACCTTCCGCTTTGTAAGTGTAAACACTCTCTTCGCTACCAACCATAAAGTCACTCAATGCTCCTACCAAAAAACCTGTACCCGTGGCATCACCCTGCATGATTGCTATTACAGGGTGGGGAAATGATGCCAGGGTTTGATACAGGTTTTCTTCTATGGCTACGTTAAATTCTTCTCTGCCCCCTTTCAAGAACGTAGAACTGCTTCCACTAAGTGTCAGTACTTTTACTGATTCTAATTGCTTTACATAGTTGAGCGCATGTACCAGTTGTGCTGCCACTTCCTTAGAGAGGATATTATCTTTGGCATTTATCTTTATCGCGTAGATACCATTACCATTATCAAACAGAGTCACATAAGAAGCTCCGTTAGTGGATGGTACTGTCTTAGCCATAGCCGCAGAGGTACTGGACAGGCTAATGACTGCCTTTTGTGTTAATACACGATCTAATTTTAGTGCCTCTGGTGTAACCAATGATACATTGGTCGGTTTTTTCAGGGATACCCTTTCAAATTTTTGAGCTACGGGTAAACCATGTGAAGCCGTATTCTCCTCTGCCGGAGGTGTTATATGTAGTTGTTTTGGTTTTGCTTTTACCAGCTTCGGTGTAGACTGTGGTACCTGCACGGGTTGTTGTACCGGGGCTGATTGTTTTTGCGTTGGCTGCTCAGTTGCACTTACAGCTTCTTCGTAATAGCTTACTCCACGCATCTGCACACATACGTTACCTTGCGCATCGCATAGATCAATATCAATTTTATCCTGACTGTCAGCCGAGTAGCACACCCAAGCGTACATTTCTTCCGTGCAGCTATTAAGCAGGCTAACAGCATCTATACTCCCTGTTTGCAAGGGCTGAGGTAACGGTTGACCCATATCAACCAACAAGGCTATTCCTGCTTGTAAAGCGCCCTCTACCATGGCTGGGTGCAATTGGTACGCTTCCCGGTTTTGCTCAACAGCTTCCGGTAGATTCAGGTGTGCCAGCAGTTGCCCGTTACCCTGCTCAATGGAGCTAATGGCCTGATATGATGCCCCATAGGATAAACCCATGCCATTAAAGGCGGAATAAAGGCTTGATGAGGTCATCTGACTATTCATCTGCCCTCTGAGCTGTGCTATATTAAGAGCAAACGGAGAAGGTTGCCGGGTAACTATTGCCTGTGCCTGACAATGTACAACCTCTCCTTCTTGCTCAATGCTATATATTTCAAAATCTACTGTATCATTGGTTTGTGCAAACAATGCAATATTCACCTGCCAGTTTTCACTTACCACTGCAGGATCAGCCCAAACTGCATTGCGTAGTTCTAATATGTAAGGCTCTGTCTGCGCAGGCAATGAGCGTTCAATGGCAGCCCGGGCCATTTCCAGGCTGGCCGCTGCAGGAAATACTTTTTGCAGACCACCTATATTTACCTGATAATCAGATGAAAAGAATTCATCTCCTCTAAAAGTAGAGCTGTAGCTCTGCTGTGTAAAGTCGGATGAATTGGCATGTAGCAAAGGGTGTAAAACTGCCGTGGATGTAGCTCCGGATACCATCGGTGTTTCTGAAATATCCACCCAATAACGCTCTCTGGCAAATGGATACGTTGGCAGACTGATCGTTTTAGGTCTGGTCGCTCCATAAAGTTTTTGCCAATCCAGTTCCACCCCTTTAATCCAAAGATCGAGTAGTTTGGTTAACTTCTTATCTGCTACCCAGTTCGCTACGGTTTTTTGCATGTCTGCCTCAGTAGCAAACATCTGAACTGAGTCCTGGTTGCGTTTTACACGTCCCTGGTAAAAGTCTTCAATACTTTCCTTACCACTCAGGTAAGCCTGAAGTTTCTCCGCCAGTTGGTCCAGTGAGTTTACCACAAAGCCCAAACGCTCTTCCATAGCCTCACGACCTGCTTGTAAAGTATATGCCATATCCGCTAGGTCTATAGGCCTGCTTTCCTGCTCTGACAGGTGAATAAACTCCAACAGGTCCTGAGCCTTTTGCTTCAACTGCTCGGCTGTTCTCGCAGATAATGGAATAATTACTTTGGTCCCATTCAGGGTATTTACCTTTTGGGTAACAGGGTACTCTTCTATAACGATGTGGGCATTTGAGCCTCCGGCACCAAAAGAGGATATGCCTGCTATTCGTGGCAATACCTTTCCATTGACCTGAGGTTTTTCCCAATCTGTTAAGGTCTGATTAACTATAAATGGAGTTTTCTCAAAATCAATATGCGGATTTAAACGCTTAGAATGCAGCGAAGGAACGATCTTCCTATGCTGTATCTGTAGCAATATTTTTGTAAGTCCGGCAATACCGGCTGCTGATTCGCAGTGCCCTATGTTGGACTTGGCTGAGCCTATGAGGCAATAGCCCGTATCTTCGTTGTTTTGATGAAAGGCTCTGGTCAAGGCCGCTATCTCGATAGGGTCTCCAAGTTTAGTGCCTGTACCATGGGCCTCTATATAGCTGATATGACGAGGATCGGTATCTGCATCTTTTAATGCACGACTAATCGCACTTGCCTGGGCCTTTGGGTTAGGTACGCTATAACCATTGGTTTTACCTCCGTGGTTCAGTGAGCTGCCTTTGATAATTCCATAGATGTGGTTTCCATCTCTTTTGGCTTCCGACAGTCGTTTCAGCACCACTGCTCCTACCCCTTCTCCCGGGATATATCCGTCACCACCTTCACCAAAACTCTGGCAGTGTCCATCGTTGGAAATAAACTGCCCTGCACTGAGCATCAGATATTTATTGGGATGAATACTTACATTGACCCCTCCGGCAATCGCCAGATTGGTACGTCCTTCTTTCAGGTCCTGACAGGCAATGTGAATTGCTGTCAGTGATGAAGAGCACATGGTGTCAATGGTCATGCTTGGCCCATGGAGGTTTAGGAAATAGGATACCCTGTTAGCCACACTGGCATAACTACCGGAAATACCCATACGATTACCTCGCATGCTTTCTTCAGCACCAAACAACTGATATTCGCTGTACATGACACCTACATAAACGCCTACCTGACCGGCCATGTCATCATCATGAGATATCTGTAGGCTGGCCCGGGTGTATCCTGCATCCTCTACGGCCATCCAGGCATGCTGTAAAAACAAACGTTCCTGAGGATCGATGGAAGCTGCTTCTCTGGGTGAGATATTGAAAAAACGAGGGTCAAACTCATCTACACCTTCAATAAACCCGCCCCATTTGCTGAAGTGATGCCCGGTTTGTGTGCGGTCATCACTGTAGTATTCGTGCCAATCCCACCTGTCTTTTGGCACCTCTGTGATACAGTCTTTACCCTCTCGCAAGTTGCGCCAGTAAGCTTCAATATTGGCAGCTTCGGGGTAACGACCGCTCAGACCTACGATTACAATAGGATCATCGTCATGAATCTGTCTGTTTGTATTTTTTGAAGCTACAGTTTTTCGTCTGCGGCTTAAACGTCTTTTGCTAATGTTTCTAACCGGTGTCTCCCGTTGTACTTCTACCAGGGGCTCCTGTTCTTTTTCACCAGTAGCAAAAAGCTCGGATAACCTATCGGCATGATACTTAATAAAGTATTCGGTAAGTTCCTGAATGGTTTGATACTCGAAAAAGAGGGTTTTAGGTAAAGCATCAAAAGTCTTTTCCAGTTGAGCTGTCAGGCTCATCGCCAATATGGAGTCAATACCATATTTCTCCAGGGGTGCCTGCGGATCTAGCTTATCAGCCGCAATACCTAGCACAACGGCAAACTGCTTACATAAATATTCCTGAGTTTGTTCGGTAAGACTTTCAGTGTTCACTTTAGAAACGGGCTGCTCCATGCGTGATGGTGCAGAAGCTGTTTTTTCCTTTGTTTTCTGGTTTTCAAGAAGGGCTTTGCGCATTTGGACTACATCTCCTTCCATCACCATGGTCTGACTGTATCCCAGTTCCAGACCATAATGGAATGTAAATACTCCGCTGCTGGCAGGCATAGGGTGCATTCCAAAAGTTTTGCGTAGTGCTTCCTGATTTTCTCCAACCATTTGCATACCTCCGTCCTGCCATAGTGGCCAGTTGATAGACAGGGTATGTCCACGCCGCTGCCCTGACTCTACCAGTTGATTGCGATAGGTAGCAAAATGATCCATAAACCCATTCGCCACAGCATAATCGGACTGTCCCACATTGCCCATCATAGAGGTAATGGACGAAAACAGTACCAGAAAGTCGAGATCAATATCTTTGGTAGCTTCATCCAGGTTAAATGTACCAGATACTTTAGGTGCCAGTACTTTCTCAAACTCTTCGTTTGACTTTCTAAGAATAAAGTTATCGAAAGCTACACCTGCACTATGAATGATTCCATTGAGTTGTTTATGCTCTTTGATGATAGATGCAATGGTATTTTTAACCTGTGCTGCATCATCCATATCCATTTGCATATACTCAACCGTATGATTTCCGACAGGCAGTGCATCTAAAATGGCTTTCTTTTCTGCTGTTAATTTAGAACGGCCTGTTAAGATGATCCTGGCCCGGGAAGTTTGCCTCAGAAGTTCTTTAGTAAATACTACTCCCAAGCCTCCCAGGCCACCTGTGATGAGGTATGCTCCCTGATCTTTAAAAGCAATTTTGGGTTGCACCTGACCTGCTTTTATTTCTTTGAGCTGCATGACATACCTGGTGCCATGCTCATATTTTATTAAGGTATTTTGTTTCTCTGCCTGATTGGCCTGCAATTGAGAAACAAGTTCTTCTCCATTAACTTCTGGCTCCGTAATGATAACCTGATGGACCAACTGTGGGTTTTCAAGGCTGGCAGTTTTCAACAGTCCCAGAAGTCCTGCAAAAATAGCTTGTTCGCCATGATTTGCCACAACCAACTGGATCAACACTGGCCCGGCTGGCTTATTGCTCAATATTTTACGGACCAGTTCAAAGCACGACAGTGCATAGCTGTTGAATCGCTCGGCTATGTTTTTGTGCTTGGCTGCAGGCAAAGCAAGAACCTGGAGATGTGGAAGTGCCTTTTTTAGCTGCTCGTCTTTAAGGTGAGGCAGTTCGCACAAAACCAGGTGATGTTGAGTATACTCAGGCTGGCCTTCAGACTGCCTGCTTACGGAAGCTTGCTCCCAGCTCGGCCTGGCCAATAGCCTGCCAGTACCTTTGCCCTGCTTCTGCTGTTTTATAGCCTTGATCTTCTCCAGTGCTTCTTTTTGCGTAAGTTTTCCACTAGAGAGGTCCTGATATATTTTTAGTAATTCCATGTTATTTGGTAGTGAGATTTGAGATGAACTTGTCTACTGCTTTTGCCGGTTGCTTATTTTAATCAAGCTCCGCGGCTTCCTCTACTGAGATCTCATTATTCAAAACTTTCTCAATTATATTGTTATAAAAACCGTCGTCGTAAGACTGATCACTAATTGCTTTTTGTGCTGCCTGCTCAATTTTCCCATCTAGTGCCCGCGATGAAAAGCCATGCATTTGTACACACACATTTCCTTCATGATCGCAAAGGTCTATATCCAGCTTGATGAGTTTATCTCCTGGCTGGCTTCCCTGAGCGTAGCGTGCCCATACATACATGTCTTCGGTGCAGGCTGCAATTACCCTTACAGATTCCAAAGCAAAAGGAAGCAACGGTCGAGACGGCAGATCATCCAGATCAACCATTAAACCGATACATGCCTGAAGTGCACAATCCATCATAGCAGGATGCAGAACAAAGTCATGCTGATTATCCTGCTCGGCCATGTTAAGGTGTGCCAGCAGTTGGTCTTCTCCCATATACACGGCAGTCACACACTGGTGGGCCGGGCCGTAGTTCATTCCTATTTTCCTGAAAGAATCATAAACTGTATCGGGCTCTATGGTACCTTCTTGCATTTGCGCCCTTAGCTGGTCGATATCCAGCCTTGCGGGTACTTCATACCTTCCGAATATGGCTTGTCCCTGACAATGTATCGTTTCTCCATCCAGGTCGTCCGTATCATTGCCCAAGCTATATATTTCGAAATCTACTTTTTCAAAAGTACCATCCTCATCATTCTCAAACAGAGCTATGGTTACCTGCTTTTGCTCTCCAACAACCACTGGTTTCAGCCAAACGGTGTTTTGAAGTTCCAGAATAAATGGTTCGTCGTGAACTGGTAGAGCCATATTTGCGGCAACCTGAGCCATTTCCAGATAAGCCACAGCCGGAAGCACTTTGTTTTCGTTCACTCTATGATCCGTCAGGAAGAACTCTTCTCCACTGAAGGTGGTAGTATAGCTTTGCTGG
The DNA here is from genome assembly GCF_016775155.1 of Fulvivirga marina. Lineage (GTDB taxonomy): Bacteria > Bacteroidota > Bacteroidia > Cytophagales > Cyclobacteriaceae > Fulvivirga > Fulvivirga marina. The sequence goes on from NZ_JAEUGD010000067.1 coordinate 52,038, forward strand.
TTAAGATCAGAGGTATTCTGATGCAATAGCGGATGGATCACTGCACCGACAAGTCCTGCAGGCTTCGCCTGTACACTGCCTTTGGTAGCATGGTACCAATAACGCTCCTTGGCAAACGGATATGATGGCAAATGGACTTTATGAGGTTTAACCCCTTCATAGAGCTTGAGCCAATCCAGATCAAGTCCTTTAACCCAAAGGTCCGTGAGACTCGACAGTTTGTTTCTGGCTATCCATTTATCGATAATTTCCTGTAGGTCAAGGTCTCCGCTAAACAGAGACTGAATGTCTTTATTGCGTTTGGCCTGCCCTACCCAAGTGTTTTCAATATTGCGTTCTCCGTTTACAAAGGCCTGCAATTTATCAGCAAGCTCTTCAACCGAACTCACTATAAATGCCAGACGCTCTTCCATAGCTTCTCTACCGGTCTGTAAAGTATAGGCCATGTCTACCATGTCAATGGCTTCTGCCATACCTCCCTGACTCACCTTCACAAAATTCAATAGTTCATTAGCTCTTTGCTGTAGTTGCTCTGGTGTTTTGGCTGAAAGTGGCACAATTACAGGCTCGCCAGTCTTTGAAGTTGGCTTGCTCTCTGGCTGAATAAACTCTTTCACTACCAGATGTGCATTAGTACCACTATGCCCGAAGGAGTTAATGGCTGCCATACGCGGCGCATCCTTTAATGGCTCCCACTCCTGTACTTCTGTATTGATGTAAAAAGGAGATCCGTCAAATTCAATCAAAGGGTTCATGGTCTTGAAGTTTAACAACTTCGGTATCTTATTATGTTGCATGGATAGCAACACTTTGATCAGTCCTATAACCCCTGCTGCCGCTGCGGCATGGCCAATATATGATTTGGCACTACCTACAGCACAATACTCTTTGCTTTCCGTAAAGTTTCGGAAGGCTCTTACTAAGGCGTTGGTTTCTACTGGATCACCCAGTTTCGTGCCCGTTCCGTGCGCTTCTACGTAGCTGATCTTTTCGGGGTCAATGTTGAATTTATTATAAACATCAACGATCAGTTTTTCCTGCGCCTCTCCATTAGGGGCTGTTATTCCATTACTGGCTCCATCCTGATTGATGCCTGAGCCGGAAATCAATCCGTAGATCTTATCTCCTGCTTCTATGGCGTCGTCAAGGCGTTTCAGCACTACGATACCTACACCTTCCGACATGATGGTGCCATCAGCGGACTGATCAAAGGTAAAGCAACGGCCACTTGGTGAGAGCATTTCTATTTCATCCAGACGGATCAGCATGTTCTGCTCCAGACAGGCGTTAACCCCTCCGGCTAGTGCCATATCTGTTTCTCTGTTTCTGAGGCTTTCACAAGCCAGGTGCAAGGCTACCGCTGAAGAAGAACAGCCTGTGTTCACTACGAATGATGGTCCGTTTAAATTCAGGATGTATGACAAGCGAGAGGCTATGATAGCATCAGAATAACCGGTGAAGGTATCACCGCTATATCCTGTGGGCTCTGCTCCAATGTAAATACCTGTCTGAGAACCTGAAAGCGCCCTGGGGTTATACCCGGCATTTTCGAGTGCATTCCAGCTTTCCTGTAATACCAGACGCTGGTGTGGATTCATAGACTCTGCCTCTTTTGGTGAAATGTTAAAGAACAATGGATCGAAGCAATCCCTGTCCTCTACAATTCCAGCCCATTTGCAACGGGTCTTTCCAGCTTGCTTTTTAGAGCTGAAGAAATTTTTCTGATCTAAATAGCGCTCCGGAAGTTCATCGACTCCATCTATTCCCTCTACAAGGTTATGCCAGAACTCTTCAATGTTTTCGGCTTTCGGAAACATTCCCGATATTCCGACCACAGCAATCTCTGATGTATTAACCTCTGTTTTAGCTGAGACTAATCTGGAAGATGGTTTATTTCTGAAGGTAAACCTGCTTTGAGGCAAAATACTCGCCCTGCTGGCAGTCCTTTCTTCATATACCTGAGTGACTACTTCCTCTTCCTCCATCACAGTCGCTTCAGCCTGAACTTCTATGTCAGGCTCAATCTGCGACTGATAGGAGTTCATCACGTGTTTGCTCAAACGATTTACTGTAGAATGTTCAAAAATAATAGCAGTATTGAGCGAGATCGAAAGTACCTCATTGATCTGGTTAATAAAACTTACCCCCAGAATAGAGTCGATACCGTAATCTGAAAATGCCATATCCGAATCGATTTCATTACTAGAAATCTTTAAAGTTTCTGACAGGCAGTTTAATATTTTGGTACTGATGTAATCCTGTATGTTTAGTGAAGGTTTTGCTGCAGGCTGCGGCTTTTTCATTTGAACCACCTTCTGCTTCTGCACGGGTATCTGTACCGGCTTGCTTTTAACTGTTGCCGGAGTTTTTGGTGCAATTTTCTCATCCTTTTTCACTGAAATTTTACGTCTGATGGCCCCATTACTTTGTGCCAATATAATTTGTTGCCCTAGCATATGTGCCTCCTTCGCAGGGAATAGCACGGCAGGGAATCCTTCTTCCTCCAAAACGTGTTGCCAACCGGCCGGATATAGTCCCGGACTACCTGGCATTCGAAGTTCTGCATCGGTGAATAGCCACCAGCCATCCAATAAGCCAAACGTCAGGTGATTAAACAGTGCCGGGGTACTTAATTCATTAATCAGTATGTAACCCTCCTGATGGAGAACGGCCTTAGCATTCCTTAAAGTACGTCGTATATCCTTGGTAGCATGTAATACATTAGTAGCAATTACAAGGTCATAGGTTCCTACTTCAATACCCTGATCATCAATGGGCTGCTCAATATCCAGTCGCTGACACTCTATGTAAGGGTTATCAGGCAGGTAGTTTTTCTCCGCATGGAAGAAGAACGCTTTTGACAGGTCGGTGTAGCAGTACTTTTCAATAGATTCTTTATAAGGTTGCAATCTGTCAAAAATAACAGCAGATGTGCCTCCTGTACCTGCACCTATCTCCAACATCCTCAATCGGGCATTTGGATCTGCCTGCAACTTCTGTTGAACATAAGCCACAACAGCGTTGGCAACAATCTCATTGAAAGTATCAGACATCAGGTTGTTTTTGTAAACCCCTTCAACTTTCTCCATAGATGAATTAGGGAATATCACATCTGTTGCCAGAGTTTTTCCCTGTAGTATTTCAGGCAGTCGCTCCAGACAATCATTGACCAAACCTACCCACGCTTTACGATCCGGGTTTTGCAGGTACTTCTCTTTTTCTACCTGCCACTTCTTCCAGGTGGCTTCTGCATCTACCTTCTTCCACTTGGTAATGGTATCCCCTTTCCATTGAATGTATTTGTTTTGATTAAGCCTGTTGAGGCAAGCTTCCCACCAAGGGATGTATTTATCTAAAACTCCGCATTGCTCACGAAGGTCTGACATGGTATTTGGTTTTTCCAAACCTGCAGATTTTACGAGTTGATCCATCTGGCAGAACAACAACTGTACGAGCCAGTCTTCCAGATCACTCTTCTCTTCAGCGAGCTTTAGTTTTTTGATTTTTTCATAAGGGATCTCAATCTCACTTTCATCGAGAGATGTCGAAGGTAAAGCTGATGTCCCGGTCAGAGAGATCATATCTTCAGGGTTACAGTTCATAAGGGTTTCAATGTGCTGCGATGCTTTCATACACAGTACTTGATGAACTCTGCCTTGATGAAGCTCTCCGACAAACTGCTCAAAACATTTAAAACCTTCGAGGTCTTCAAGAGCATCAAAATTGCCTGTAGTTACTCCGTCTTTATTCGCAGTTATGGTTTCAGTCGTAGACTTCCAGAATCCCCAGTTGATAATACCAACAGGAAAATCTGCCTGCTTGCGAATGGCATGAACAAAACTATCGGCATAAGTAATACCACAAGCATAAGCTGAAAGTTTCGATGCCCCTGAAAAGGAATAAGCCTGTCCCGATGAAAAATAGCACATAAAATCGAGAGACTCATCTTTCAGGGCATCATAGAACACCCAGCTTCCCTGCGCCTTAAGGTCAAAAATTGATCTGAATTCCGACTCTGTGGTTTGGTCTAATGAGTTTTCAAAACGAAAGACCATTCCAGCAAACATGGCACCGTGAATAGCCGGGTGTTTTTGTTTTATAGATACTATTGCCTGTTTCATGGAGTTAGGGTCGGTAGCATCTGCCTGTATATAAAGCAGGTTTTCTGCAGATTTTTCAAACTGCTGCATAGCGGCCTGTACACGTTCAGAAGTCTCTTCACTTCTTCCCAACCATACTACTGTGGCTCCATATTGTTCTATCAGGTTCCGTGTCATAATCTTACCAACAGTTCCTGTTCCACCTACTATGAGGTAAACTCCATGATGACGGATAGCCGAGTGACTGTTGGTATCCCAGTTGAGCTTATACAAGAGCTGTCTATAGCGCTTGCCTGAGCGAAGTTTGAATACTTCACCTCTGTCAGCCGGTGGCTCATGGAGTATCATACCCAACGTATTCCTACGACTCTCCGGCGTTTTCAAATCTTCCGAAGACAAGTCCAGATTCCTTACCCTGAACTGGTAGCTGCTCTGAGCCAGTGAATAGGCCAAACCAGTTATACCTGCTCCATTGAAATTATTAGGTTCTTCATAGATCGAGTAGGTATCCTGTGTAAGGATATAAGATTCTACTTTATCATTGATCTTATTACTTTGTTTCAGGAATTTAATCAGACGTAAAAGTTGAATCTCATTGCTTTCCTGACCATCTATCATATTCTTTAATTGGATAGATCCTGCTTTTGGCTCTGCCATGGAAATGAAATAAAGGGTATCTATTTCTTCAATTTCCTTCAGGCAGTTTTTGAAACCGTCATGATCATCTGTTCCACATTGCCACTCTTGATCTGATATCTGTTTTGTTTTATTGGCTATGCGAATGAGAAGGATTTTTGCTTCTGCATTTTGCTCATAGTGTGCAAGGATATCCTTTTCAAAACCAGTGGTTTCTCCACAAACAATCAATACATTTTTATGAGCAGCCTCCACATTTTTCTGCGAAACAGCCTGTTCTTCCCACTGTGTAAGGTAGCTCACCTTATCCCATGATAGGGTTGTACCTGCATCAGTACCTTTCATTGCCAATGGCGCTGCGCTTAAGTGGGATAGTTCAAGCCCTTCTATGAGTACTGCTACATTACCTTGCAGATCGCAAAGGTCAATGTCCAGTTTAATATGTTCGTCACCAGCTTTGACTCCCGGTGAGAAGCGTATCCAGGCGTACATTTCTTCTACGCATGCTGACACGGTAGTTACTGATTCCAAGGCTACAGGCACCAGTGGCTCCGCATCGGCGATCAATGCCATACTCGCCTGTAGTACGCTATCCATAATGGCCGGGTGCAGTATATAATTACCTTCTGTAGCAACCGGTGTTTTTAATTTCACCAGCACTTGCTGGCTTCCAAGATGTATAGCGCTGATTGCCTGAAGAGACTGACCATAGTTAATACCTGCACTTTCCAGAGCATGGTACAAGCCGGATACTTCCATAGTATCACTCATGTACCTCATCAACTCATGAACATCCAGGGTCATAGCTTCGGGTTGAGCAGTAAAGGCTGCATACCCGCTAAAGTGAATTACCTCCTCATCTGCCTCAGTACTAAAGATCTCATAACTGATCAGTTCATCATCCTGAGCTGCCAGGGTGATCCTGACACTGTGATCCTGATCCACGATGCACGGCTCTGCCCACTCTAATTGATGGAGGGCAATCGCTGCTGGTTCTTCCATGGCAGGCATAGCCATTTCGACTGCTGCTCTTGCCATCTCAAGGTAAGCGGCTGCGGGCAATATTGTATTTTCCTTGTAGTGATAATCTCCTACGAAGAGGTCACTACCTCTGAAAGTTGAGCTATAGCTTTGCTGTAAAAGGTCTGAAGTGTTACGATGTACTAACGGGTGCAGTTGTGCATTTGAATGAATTCCCGATAGTTCAAACTGACCTTTTGATGCTGCATCTATCCAGTAGCGATCTTGTGCAAAAGGATAAGTTGGCAATGCTATACGTTTTGGTTTGTTTTCACCGTAGAATTTCTTCCAATCCAAGGTCAGCCCTTTAACCCACAACTCCAGCAATTTAGAAAGTTTCCTGCGGTTGATCCATTTATCAATCGCCTCTTTCATGTCTTCATCGTCATTGATGATGCTCATGTCTTCCTGATTGCGCTTAACCTTGCCCTGATAGGTATCTTCGAGGTCTTCTGCACCGTCAAGGTAAGCCTGTAATTTTTCAACCAGTTGATCCACCGAACTTACGAGGAAGCCCAGGCGAACTTCGAACTCTTCTCTACATACCTGAAGGCTATAAGCGAGCGCTGGCAATTCAATGCTGCCCTTTGTTGAATCCGTGATGAAATCAAACAGATCACGGGCTTTTTGCTGCAGTTGTTCTTCCGTTCTTGCAGAAAGCAGGATAGCCTCTTTATCTCCGGTATAGGTTACAGGTGCGGACCGCACTTCTTCGGCCATGGTCTGATACTCTTCAATAACCACATGGGCATTGGTACCACTTCGGCCAAATGAACTTACCGCTCCCAAATACGGTCTGCCTTGCTCTTTGTTCCACTCTCGGGTCTCTTTATTGATAAAGAACGGACTATTGTTCCAGGTGATATAATCGTTTTCTTCTTCACAATTTAAGCTGGCCGGTATCTGACGGTGTTGTATGGCCTTCAGTAAATTGACCACACTCACTAACCCTGACGCTGCCAGTGTATGGCCAACGTTGCTCTTACAACTGGTCAGAGCGCAATGTCCCTGTTTCCCTTGTGTCGGTCTGTCTCCATTCAGGTTTCTGAAGGCTTTAACCAAAGCATTGATCTCAACTGGATCTCCCAGTTTGGTACCTGTACCATGGGTTACAATGTATGACAGGTCATTGGTATCAATCTGATGATCGGCATAAACCTTTTCGATCAACTCTGCCTGTCTGTCTCCATTAGGGGCGGTTACTCCATTGGTTTTTCCGTCGAAGTTGATACCGCTGGCCTTAATGGTTCCGTAGATGGAGTCTCCATCAGCAACAGCTGCCGACAATGGTTTCAGCATGAACACCACAACAGACTCGCCCACTCCTATACCATTGGCATTTTTGGAGAAAGTATGGCAATGTCCATCTTGTGAAAGCATACCCGCCTCGCTCATCATCACATAGCTGTCAGGTGAAATCAGAAGCGAAATACCAGCAACGATGGCTGACTTGCATTCTCCCTGGCGCAAGCTTGACACAGCCTGATGCAATGCAACCAAGCCGGATGAACATGCAGTGTTAGTAGCAATGGCCGGGCCATGCAAGTCCAGGAAGTATGACAGTCGTGAGCTTATCATGGCATTACCCGTAGTGGAAATACCTTGCTTTCCGGTGATATGGTCATACTGCCCCTCTTCCATTCCAACAAACATGCCTACCTTTTCACCTCTGAGGTCACTCGGAGAAATCCTTGCATCCTCTATCGCTTTATATGTTTCTATAAGGAGTAGCCTTTCAGCAGGGTCCATCTGCTCGGCTTCACGAGGTGAGATCTCAAAGAATAATGGATCAAACTCGTCAACACCATGAATAAAGCCTCCTTTATTAATTGTTATTTTATTGTTTTCATCACCAGGAACAGTGAAGTACTTACGCCAATCCCACCTTGAGGCAGGTATTTCCGTGATGGCATCTTTACCCTCTGCCAGTATGGTCCATAGTTGGTCTACGGTACGGGCCTGAGGGAAACGCCCTGACATCCCTACAATGGCTATCGGCTCTTGATTCAATGTGCCTGTCACTTGCGGACCAAATCCTGAAGCTACACGACGGCGAATTGCTGGTTTCAGGCTCTTCAACCTGGTTGCAACAACTTTCGCATTATCGCTGCTGATCACCGCACTATCCTGTCTGTAAAAACCCTCCACATGCTCAGCATGTTCATCAAGGAAATACGCACTCAGTTTATCAATAGTGGTGGCACTGAAAAATACGGCCGGTGTTACTTCTACTCCAAAGTGGGTGGTCAGCCTTTTGGCAAATTCACTCAGACTGATGGAGTCAAAACCATAATCGGTCAGGTTTTCAGTGATGTTGAGCTGATTTTGATTGATCTTAGTCAGTGCTGAAACCACTTGCTTCAAATCAGAGGTAATGCACTCTTTCAGCGAAAGTCCCTGATACTGTGGTTTCCATCCTTTTCCTGCCATGACATTTGCCATGTTTTGTGCATTTTCTCCAACCTCAGACTGGCCTGAAGTGTACAACCTGCTCAATACTTGCTCCACACGTGAAGGTTTGCCCAACATAACCAGTGTTTGTAGCCTTTCGGATCTCAAGAGGTCGTGCCAGATGTCCACTCCCTGCGATGTTTGTAGTGGCTCCTGGCCACTGCTTTTCAAGTAAAACGAAGTTTGAGCCGAATCACTGGTACCCATGCCTCCTTCCTGCCACAATGGCCAGTTAATAACTAATGTTTTACCATTGTGCTGTCCTTTTTGCTCTCGATAATGGCTATAGGCCATCTGGAAGCGGCTGGCTACGGCATAGTCGCACGAACCAAAGTCTCCCAAGAAAGCTGATACGGAAGAGAAGTAACAAATGAAATCCAGTGAAGGCTGATCAAAAGCCTCATCCAACAGCAAGGAGCCGATGGATTTAGGATGAAGTACTGCGTTAATATCTGATGTTGATCTATTGTAAAAAGGCTCTGAAGACTCGACTCCTGCGGCATGGATTATACCTGAGATATCAAAAGGTAACTCTGCCTGCAATGCCTGGATAGCCTCTCTGTTGCTTACATCAACTGAGTGATAGCTTACCTCTCCAGCTCCGGCCTCTTTCAATATGCTTAATTGCGATTTAATGTCTGAGGTCATCTGACGTCTGCCTACCAATACCAGATTGGCATGGTAATTTTCCGCCAGGTAACGTGCAAACTGCAAGCCCAGATTACCACAACCACCTGTAATCAAATAATTTCCGCTTTGTTTCAATACAGATTCTTCGGTTGTTTTACCGGGCTTACACGTTTGGAGCGACAATAAAAATCTTTGGTTTTGCTTATACCACAATACCCCATTGTGCCCCGCCGCATCCAATAGTTGCTGAGGTGTGCATGAAGCAGTATCAGTATAAAGCAATGATAATTGAATATTGGGCAGGATCAGTTTCATTGATCTTTCGAACCCGATCCATGAATAATCCCAGCAGGTATTAACATTTGTAGGATCGTATTGACCAACCAACGCCACGTGTGTTACTATGGATGCTGATGACTTAATGGCCTTGAACAGATCGAATAACATGTGAATACCTGTCTCTCCCTGATCTTTTGCCCACATGTAAATAATGCGGACCGGCTTACCTGCCTCCGTAATATGATCTAGAATCTTGCTGATCTCATCCTGGCTTGCCGGACTGTCAGCCTGTTCAACGATAGTCGCTTTAGATAATGGGTTAGCTGTTTCGGCGATTAGCTTTTCACGGAACTCCTTGGTGGTGAAAATGATGGTTTGCTGACCAGCTGGTACTGACGTGGAACCTGTATAAGGTCTAGCCTCCCAATCTTCACTGAAAAACAGCGTCTGTGTTGCTTCATCGTCTTGTAACAATTCAGCCACATTTTCATTAGCTGCTGCCCACTCCTGCATACTTCCCTGATCATTGATACTTAACGATAATCCTCTCATTTCAACACATACATTACCCAGGTTATCGCACAGATCTATATCTACACTGACGATTTCATCACCTGGCTGATAGCGTTGGGAGAAACGCCCCCATACGTACATATCATCAGTACAAGGTGAAATTATGCGTATTGATCTTAAATCAATAGGTGCTGATGACTGGTAATCATTTCTGAAAACATCTACTGCTTTCAGCGTATGCTTCATCATAGCAGGGTAGAGCCCAAATCCACTTTGATCATTCGCCGTGTGATTTGGTAAACTCAATTGGGCGAGAAATTGAGTTTCTCCTTGATAGAAGTTTGTAAGTTCCTGATCCGTGATGTTAATCCCACCCGGTTTCATGTTCCCTTTGAGCTGCTCTATATTCACCACTGGGCCAGCCGTTTCCGTATGGCTCAGACGGGCTTCTCCCTGGCTATATATTATTTCTTCATCACCTGACTGGCTACTAATCTCATAATCAATCTGACTATTGCCTTTTTCATACAGGTAAATGTTAAACTCTGTTTGTGCGGCAGCTACCATCGGTGCTGCCCAAACTATGTTGCGTAACTCTATAACTTCTGGCTGTGATAACAACGAGTGCTCTACAGCAGCGCGTGCCATTTCAAGCGCTGCCAGGCCTGGTAATACTTTCACGCCATTTTCGAGCTCCAAATAGGATTCATTTCCACTAAAGCTCGAACCAAAACGTTGCTGGCTAAGGACTGAAGTGTTTCTATGCAGCAAAGGATGTATCGCTGATGCTGCCGGCGATGTTAGCTGTACGGCTTCATCCGCATCAATCCAGTAACGCTCTTTTGCAAAAGGATATACTGGTAAGTTGATACGGTTGGGTTTGACGTTGTCATATAATTTGTTCCAATCCAGCTCATATCCTTTCACCCATAGGTTGATGAGATTTGAAAGCTTTCTCTGCTGTACCCATTTATCTATGGTGTCTTGCAGGTCCATGTCTTCAGCAAACAGAGAAATGGTGTCTTCATTGCGCTTAGCTTTGCCTGCGAACACGTTGTTAACGCTCTTCCCTTCAACAAAGGCCTTTAGTTTTTCTGCCAGCTGATCTATACTGCTTGCCACAAGTCCCAAGCGTTGATCCATATCTACCCGGCCTATTTGCAGGGTATAGGCTATATCAGCCAAGCTGAGCGACTGCCCTTCCATGCGGACATAATCTAACAGGTCACTCGCTTTTTGTTTTAGCTGCTCCTCGGTTCGAGCTGACATCGGAATGATGCAGTCTACGTTTTGAAAGCCTGCCGCTGAAGCTCCCGCTCCTACTGGTGACGGGTATTCTTCCACAACGATGTGGGCATTGGTTCCGCTGAAACCAAAGGAGCTGATTGCTGCCTTTCGCAGTTCTGAATCCTCTACTTCCCAGTCTTTGAGCTGGGTATTAACGTAGAACGGGCTATTGTCCAGGCTGATGTGTTCGTTTAACTTCTCAAAGTTAATTGTTGGTGGCAGCTGCTTGTGCTTCATTGACATGATCAACTTGATCATACCTGCAACTCCTGCCGCCATCAGGCAATGGCCAATATTGCTTTTCACTGAGCCCAGGGCACAGTATTCTTTTTCCTGAGTATATTTTTTAAAGGACTCTACGAGAGCTTCAACCTCAATCGGATCGCCTAGTTTCGTACCTGTTCCATGTGCTTCCACCAACTGGATAGAGGCCGGATCGATCTTATATTTATCGTAAACTTCCTGCTGCAATCTGGATTGTGCTTCTGTATTCGGGGCCGTAATGCCATTGGTTTTTCCATCCTGATTTACACCCCATCCCTGAATAACACCAAGAATATTGTCGTTGTCTCTTTCTGCATCCTCAAGTCTTTTCAGCATAACTACACCAACACCTTCACCAGGCACAAATCCGTTGGCGCGCTGATCAAAGGAATAACATTTACCATCTGGTGAAAGCATACCCATTTGCGATGTTTTCAAGTGCATATCCGGTCCGGCTCCGATATAGACCCCTCCGGCAAGTACCGTATCACTTTTTCCGAGTACTAACGAGTCACAAGCATTGGCAATAGCTACCAGTGATGACGAACATGCTGTATCAATAGTTAAGCAAGGTCCTTGCAAATTCAGGAAGTAAGATATGCGTGCTGCCAAAATGGAGTTATCTCCTCCGGTGAAACCATAAGCACTTATCTGCAAGTCTCTTGATAACAGGTGATAATCTCCCTGTCCGCAACCTACATAAACACCACATTTGCTGTTACCCAACGATTTGGCACTGTAGCCTGCATTTTCTATCGCATGCCAGCAAGCCTGTAAAAACAACCTTTGCTGTGGATCCATGCTTTCCGCTTCTGAAGGTGAGATGTTAAAAAACAATGGATCAAAAAGATCGTATTCTTCTAACACTCCCATCCACCTGCTATAGGTTTTTCCTGACGTTACTTCACCTTCCTGATAGTATTGATCGATATCCCAACGCTTTTTGGGTATTTCTCTAATGCAATTTTTGCCTTCAGCTATATTTTGCCAGAACTCTTCTACGTTTTTGGCTTCCGGGAATTGTCCCGCCATACCTATTATTGCGATAGCCTGAGACTGCTGCTCTTTGACAGGAGCTGTAGTGGAGGTAACTGACAGGCTGCGTCGTGAGGTAAGTTTTCTCAATGTAGGTGTCAAAGCAACTTTACTTTGTAATCCAGCTACTGGTTGTTTTTCCAGTACAGGCTCAACTTCAACAGGTAATGTTCCGCTCTTCTCAGCTTCGTCTTTTACATAGCTGCTAAACTGTTTTAGGTTTGGATAGCTGTAAACTTTGGTAGCGTTGATCGAGATCTTATATTTTTCATTGATCTTGCGTATCCATGTCACACCAATGATGGAATCCAGACCTAAGTCTACAAACTGGCTGTCTTCATCGATATCACTTTCTTCCATGTGCAACTCCTGAGCTAACATGGACTTAAGACTGGCTAAGATAGCTGGTTGTGCATCTTTTGGTGCGGATACAGGTGTTGCCACCGGTGTACTTTGTACTGAGACAGGAGCCTTTGAGATAGTACCCGCTTTTTCTGCCTCATCTTTGACATAGCCACTGAACTGTTTCAGATTCGGATAGCTGTAAACTTTGGTAGCGTTGATCGAGATCTTATACTTTTCATTGATCTTGCGTATCCACGTTACACCAATGATAGAATCCAGACCTAAGTCTACAAACTGACTGTCTTCATCTATATCACTTTCTTCCATGTGTAACTCTTGAGCCAACATCATTTTGAGTGTGGCTAAGATCTCATGCTGTACATCCGCATTGGCTGTTGTATTTTGTACAGGAGCAGAAGTAGTTTGTGTAGGTTGATCTTCTCCTTCCTGATGGAAGTTGCTTTGGATCTGCTGCAATGTATCAGTACGTCCAACAAATGTCTTCTCATGCATGTCCAGTTCCTGCAAATAGTTTTCTTCCAGGCGAGCCTGAAGGTGTGCTGTCAACTGGTGCTTAAGGGCAACCAGACTGGAACGGGAGTGCCTAACGATTTGTCTGGCCAGATCAAACGCTGTTTTTATTACTTCCTTTCTTGGTATCACAGGAAGTAACAATCCTTTATTTTTCAAGTCTCTACCGGAGTATTCCACTGCTGTGAGCAAGGTTTCACGTGCCAGGTCATATCCTGTTCTATCTGGAAATATCATGGTAGAACCTGCCCCAGGTGTAAAACCATAGGTCATATACGGACTCACGTAGTGGCTTTCGTCACTGAACAGGGTAAAGTCAGCAAACATACCCATTGACCATCCTGCTCCGATTCCATGTCCCTGCATGGCTGCGATAACCGGAACTTTGCACTCCATGGCCAGGTGGTAGATCTTGGTATCTGTAAACTTGATTTTTCCTTCCTGGATATCCAATAGCATTTCCTTGGTACCTCCGGAGATGAAATAGTTATCGTAGCCAGTGAGAATAACTGCTTTATAGGTTGGCGTTTGAGCAATGTGCTCAAATACCTCTACTACACCTTCCATAAATGCAGGAGAGAACATGTTCTTCGCCTCACGGTCTTCCATCCTCACTTCCACAATGCCTTCGGGATGAACCGTAGCTTTGACTACTGGTGATTTCAGGTTGATGGCCGTTGGTGCTTTAGGTAAGGTACCTGAAGTTTTCTCTTCTGTCTCTACCCATTCCGGCAATTGCATCTGCTCCGCACTTACTATCGCTGCCCTATCCTTTTTCCAGGAGGTTACTGCCACCCATGGCAGTTTCGTCCATTGCTGCGCCTGTTGCTGTGCTGCTGACAGTACATCACTTGATACTGAAGTAGCTCCGGTTTGCTGTAGGTCGGCTCCGGTATAGACTTTTTCGGTCAGCAATATCTCTTTGCAAACATGGTGACTCAATCGGTCGCCTAAAATCATGGTGGCTACCCTTGCCAGTTTTGTATCTTGTAGAAGGCTGGCTGCCGAGTAGGTGCCTGTTTCCCGGTAGATGCAGGCATCACATGACTGGCTGATTAACCAACCGGCATCAGTCGCTCCTTCCGTTGCTGCAATGACTGGAACCGGTGATGCATTCAGCGTCTCCAAAAGAGAGAGAACTTCGTCTGACTTACCTGATACAAATTCAGGATTATCACTGGTCAATATGACCGCCTTATAGTGTTTACCTTTTTCAATCTGACTGAAGATTTCAGTCAGGCCTGAGGATATATCTTTTAACTTATCTTTCTTCTTGCTTTTTGCGATTTTCAAAGTCAACACCTGCTCCGCTTCTGCCTCTACTTTCAGTAGTTTGGAACTGCTGGTGATTTGATGACTAGCTGCGACTTTGCTTTCTGTTTTTAAGCTTTTTACTGCCTTTAACATTTCGGTCTCTGCCAATATATGGCGGCCTAAATGCTGCTTGAGCAAGCTCAGTGATAATGCTGATTTACTGGCAAGGTCTTCTGCTAATTGTTTAGCATAGACCTCCACTTCATCTGATGGTACAATAGGGAAACTCCAGCCATTGGCCTTCAACTCCCTGCCACTTCTCGCTGCTGATTGGTATAACAGATCTTTTGCAAAAGCTTCTCCAAAGCGTTCTATTAATACCTTCTCTTCGCTTACTGTAGGTAGTAAACCTTCAACAGTGTAGGCATATGTGCTTGCTTCGCTACATACCATGAAGTCGCACAACGCTCCTACCATAAAACCTGCCCCCGTGGCATCACCCTGCATGACTGCTATCACAGGGTGGGGAAATGATGCCAGGGTTTGATACAGGTTTTCTTCTATGGCTATGTTAAATTCTTCTCTGCCTCCCTGAAGGAATACCGAATTACTTCCGCTCAGCGTCAGTGCTTTTACTGATTCGGATTGTTTTAAATATTCGAGAGTATGCACTAGTTGTGCTGCTACTTCCTTGGAAAGGTTGTTGCTTTTAGCATCTATCTTTATCGCGTAGATTCCATTACCGTTATCAAACAGACTTATATAAGAAGCTTCGCTGGTTGATGAAGCTGCCTTGGCCATACCCGTTGAGGTACTGGATAGGCTAATGGATACTTTTTGTGTTGATTCGCGATCTGTACTTTCTAATTTTGCTTTTTCTGGCGCTACTAAGGATACATTGGTAGGTTTCTTTAGGGAAACGGTTGCAAACTTCTGTACTTCAAACATATCAGATGCTGCATTTTTACCTATAGGCGGTGCTATATGTATTTGTTTTGGCGCTACAGCCATTGACTTTGGCTCTTCTTGAGGTTCATATTCCTCCTGTACTTCAACAGGCTGAATTTCAAAAGATAAGGCCTCTGTCTGATAGCTTACTCCCCGCAGTTGTACACATACATTACCTCGTGAATCGCATAGGTCAATATCAACTTTGTCTTTACTATTTACCGAATAACGCACCCAAGCATACATCTCCCTGGTACCCTCTTTTATGATATTCAATGAATCGATACCATAAGCCAACAATGGTTGATCAGTTTCTTCTGTACTGACTAGTAATGCCATACCTGCCTGGAATGCACCATCTGCTACACTCGGATGCAAAGCAAATGCTTCATGGCTTGACTCCAGGGCTTTCGGTAAACGCAGGTGTGCTAACAGTTGCTGACTATCCTGGTAAATAGAAGTTATGGCTTGATATGATGGTCCATAGGACAGCCCCATGCTACTAAAGGCGGAGTACAGAACGGTTTGTTCTAAAGGACCATCCACCAGCTGTTTTCTCAGCTGTTCGACATCTATAACAGTCGGGGACAATTGTGCTTTAATGGCTGCCTGCCCCTGGCAATGGACTTTTACTTCTCCATTGTCCTGGCTATATATTTCAAAATCAATTTCTTCATTACTTTGAGCAAAAAGAGCTACGCTTACTTTATTACCTGGTTTGATGTCTGTCGGGCCTGACCAAACTATGTTATGAAGTTCAAGCCCGTGTGTTCCAACCTGTGTGGGTAAAGCCTGCTCTATGGCAACTCTGGCCATTTCCAGGTAGGCTGCTGCAGGAAGCACGTTACCTGTGCTACCCTTTGAAAGAAAGAGTTCTTCTCCGGTAAATGTAGAGCTATAGCTCTGCTGACCAAGATCGGACGTATTGCGGTGAAGCAAAGGGTGAAGCACTTCTGCCGCTGTAGTTACAGGCAGTTGCTGTACTTTCTCAGTCTGTTCAATCCAGTAGCGGTTTTTGGCAAACGGATAGGTTGGCAGGGTAATACGTTTAGGTAAATTATCACCGAAAATATCTTTGGTATAAAGTTTATTCCACTCAATATCTGCTCCTGCAATCCACTTTTCTGCGATTTTTTCCAAGTCCCTTTCAGAAAGCTTCAATGCTTCCAGTGGCTGCTCACCCTCTGATGGTTGACCTACCTGGCCTGTCCAAATTCCTTCAATTTCATGCTCACCTGACAGCCATTGCTGAAGTTTTTTACGCAGGTCTTCCCAGCCAGTTACTTTGATGGCCAGTCGATGCTTCATTGGCATACGACCCACCTGCCAGTTATATATGGCATCTGTAAAATGCGTGGTACCGGCTACTTTTTCTGACCATCTAACAACTTTTTCTGCATACTCTCTGAGTCTGTCATTATTGGCTGCCGACAATACGAACAAGTTGTGATCTACAGCAATACTTTCTTTAGCTTCAGTTTCATACTCCTGCACTACTACGTGTGCATTGGCTCCTCCCGATCCGAAACTACTCACTCCTGCCAGACGTGGCGTCTCTACTTCCCAGTCCTGAAGTCTGTTTTGAATTCGGAAAGAGGTTCCCTCAAGCTGTATTTTAGGGTTAAGGTCTTTATAGTTAATGGATGGAGGTAACTGACGGTGCTGCATCGCCAGGATCACTTTCAACAAACCAGTAATCCCTGCTGCTGATTCGAGGTGGCCCAAGTTACTTTTAACCGAACCGATACCACAATCCCTGGCCTCTTCTGCTGACACCAGTTTGGTATAAGCTGTTTTAATTCCTTGAATTTCAATCGGGTCTCCCAATGAGGTACCTGTACCATGAGCTTCAATATAGCTGAGTTCTTGTGGCGATATGCCTGCGTTTTTCCAGGCTGCAGTATACAGCTCGCTTTGCTTTTGCGGGTTAGGTACGGTCAGTCCACCTCCTAGTCCGCCATGGTTGATTGCACTACCTTTGATAATAGCTCGTATCTGATCTTTGTCTTCTATGGCTTTGTGTAAAGGCTTAAGCATTAGCATCACGGCGCCCTCTGAACGAACATAGCCATTGGCACTCGCATCAAATACTTTACAACGTGAATCAGGAGAAAGCATGCCCGCACTTTGATAAGCTATAGACAAGTCAGGGTAACAAATAAAATTAACCCCTCCTACCAGCGCTGAAGAGCACTCGCCCGATCGTAAAGATTTAATGGCTGTATGCAATGCTACCAAAGAGGCAGAACATGCTGTGTCGATGATTAGACTGGGACCATTAAAATCATAGAAATAAGAAATACGGTTGGCCAATACGGCCAGTGAACTACCTATGGCATGGTGCGCCTGGGTTTCCAGGTTGGCAGATTGCATGAGGCGATAATAATCACAATTGCTGGCACCGATGAATACACCAGTATCGGAACCTTTTAATGTGGCTGGTACAATGGAAGCATCTTCCAAACATGACCAGGCAAGTTCTAAGAGAATACGCTGTTGTGGATCTGTAGCGGTTGCTTCTTTAGGCGACATGCGGAAGAATGACGCATCAAAAGTATCTCCCTGATGAAGAAACCCTCCATGATCTATTCCTGATCTTTCTGCCCCGGCAGGCCATTCTCCCCTTTCTTTAGGGAACGGACTGATCATGCTTTTGGCTGAAGAAAGAGCCTCCCATAGATCGTCTGCTGATTCTATTCCTCCGGGAAGTTTACAAGAGATACCTACTATAGCTATGTCGGTATCCAATGCTTCTTTACCACTAGTTATGTTTTGTTGTTTTTCCTGTCCGCTTACTTCTATATGAAGTGGGCCAGTAACGGCTTCTGTATGAGATGCCAGGTAATTAATTACTTTATTAAGGCTATTATGCTCAAAGAAGAATCCGGCCTGAAGCTCCATGTTGAATTTTTCTTCGATCTGCTTTTGAAGCAGCAACAGGTCGGCAGAGTTCAATCCTATCTCCATGATCGGGCGGTCGAAGTCTGCCGTAGTTATTTGAATATCCAGCAGTGCATTTACTTTATTTAGCAAATACTTACTGATCTGCTGTTTGTCAACCGCTGATCCATTATTCTGCTTAGTTGTACCCTCTGGTATAGTGGCGTTAACCTCCAGAGTTGAAAGGTAGTCAACAACTTTATTCAGGTTGTTGTATTCAAAGAAAAATCCAGTTTGTAGGGCCTGGCTAAATTTCTCTTCGATCTGCTTTTGCAAAGCCATAAGATCTACTGAACTCAATCCTGTCTCCATAACAGGACGATCAAAATCTGTTGTGCCATCTGTATCTAGCAAGCCTGCCACGGCATCTTGTAGAAACTGTCTGATTTCGGCAGTGTTCAGGGTAGCTTTAGCTTGAGACTTAACCGGCTGCTCGTTAGCTATGGTCCTGTTCCTATTATTTTGTGCAAGTCTGCTAAGTATATCATACTCTATCAATACACCATACCCGAGGTTGGCAGTATCCAGCGGGCGATAGTTGGCAACAGGCTTTACTATCCGTGCCCCATGTGCATCATGAAATGCAAGGATAGGATCTTGCTTGCTACCTTTTAGCTGAATATATCTTTCCATCGGTACCGCCTCATTGGTGTTGTAGTTTTTACAAAGGCTTACCGCAACCACCCTTGTAATGCCCGGAATAAGGCTACACCGCTGAAGCATAAATTCCAAAAGTTGATCTCCATAACTCAGGTTTTGAGTATCTGGATGGATATTTACCGCGATCAACTGTATTATTGAACCTTCAGGGTTATGTAATTCATGAACGTTCCCTGAATCATGTTTTTCAATCTCTGCATCATTGATAATGCGCTGGCTGTAAATCACCCCCTGCACCTTGCCTTCTTTTTCGAGCACAAATTGCCCTTGTGGGTATTGCTTTATCCGCGCAAGGATTTGCTCTTTCGGTGTTCTTAATGATTCCTTCCAACACAGGTCTTCAAGTTGCAACAGGCTTTCAATATCGTCTTCAATAGCGAAGCGAATGATATAGTCCCGTTTGGTCAGTTGGTGTAAGCTTACCCGGCTGAAGCTTGATAGTTCGGGGTAATGCTTTACCTGGTATTTGTTGAATAAACCTGTGTTTGCCGCCAGGATTAAAAAGGCTTCTGCTCCAATTAAATAGTGATGCGCCAGACCGTGAATGGTATCGAAATAAAAATTTTCAGAGCGATCAAGGTATTCAAAAGCCTTATGGGCCGGCAGTGTGTGAGCTTCAAGTAGCAGCAATCGAGACTGTTCTATACTTTCTGCCCAGGCCCGTAAATGTCTTTGCCAATGGCTTAAAACAGTTAAGGCATCCAGTATTTGTCCGTTCTGGTCAACATAATGCTCCAACTGGCCGGCCACAAGCGGAGAGAGTGAATCATTAATGGGTTGTTTCGCATCAATAGCCAGGGTATGATCCGAAAAGGAATGTATATGAAGGACATCCTTTTCCGTTTTTACCCCTAGATCTTTCAATTTCTTCCTGATATCATCCGGATTATTGATATCTCCTGCCATTGTCTGATGAGGTATTCCTGCTGATTTTAAGGCTTCAGAAGCTTTTTTCAATGCCTGTGCATCTGTGCCAACACCAACCAGCTGTAAAGGGTACTGTTCCAGATGTTGTCCTCGCCGTGTATGCTCACTCACAGTGGCATAAATATCCTTGAGTAAGGTACCATCACTGCAAGCGGCATCTACAATTACCTGTGGCTGCTCTTCGACAGGAACCTGGTTAAAGATATCGATGATCTCTTGTTGAATATCCTTATAGTAGCGGTCATGTAGTGCTTTTTCTGCTTTGGCTTCGAATGCTTTATCCACATGAGTAGCTTCCTTATTCTTTCCCTTTCCAAAAACACGTTTAGGGTCTCCAAAGAGCAGCTGATCTATGCCTTGTAGCATCGGTCTGTAAGCTATTACATCAGCCCAAACATCGGCCTGCAATATATGCCTACCTTCTTCTGTCAGCAGACCATCATTAGTTAACCATTTGTAACGAACAAATAGCTGCTCAACGGGCTCTGCCAAGTCTTTGTTCAACTGACCAAGTACCTCTTTAAAGTTGTCTTTATCTGTTTCTAAAACTAAGGTATTAAGAGACTTGAGGCTTGTGATAAGTGGGGCTATAATTGCGCCCTTAACCAGGTCACTTCCCAGGTTGTTACTATCCGGGCTGGTCAAAAGTACCTTTTCAATTTGCTTGCCAAGTCGTTTGGCATAGGTCACCTTTTGTGTAAGACTCTCCGGCTCTATAGCATATAGCGAGGTCAGGTTAAGGTCAAGGAGACCCTTATCCACTCGGCCCGTAAGACGATAGGCATCCTTATCATTTTTTTCAAGCCAGCCTAGCGACTCCAGTGCCTGAAGTGCCACGGAAAAGTAACTTTCATTAGCCTTAAGTTCTTTTATCAGCCCTTTGCGTGTGTGAAATTTATTTCCATCAAGTAATGTAAACAGTCCATGTTTATGGCAAGCCTCAATAACAGGCATAGCCACGTATCCATGGCAGCAAAACTTCAATAATTTTAGCATCTAATTATCCGGAAAGAATTAAAAAGAATATTCAATTTTTTGTTAAAACTCAATTCACCAGAAAGGATGTACCTCACCTGGTAAATTGAGAATCAGTATTTTATATAAGTATTATGCCATTGCTTCTGCTGGCTCCCCTACTTCCTGGACGTAGTCCATCTTCGCATTTCTATATTTCTCCTTGTCTAGTATTTTTGGCATTTTGGCAAATGCAAAAGGTAACATGGCAGGGATCAGCCAGTTGGCCAAAGCATATGGGAAATTACCTCCGGGATCTACTGCATCGTAGATAAACTCGTATTCAACCTCACCATTTTCTAAAGGTGTATATTTCCATCTGTTGTGCATCTCTGTTACTCTGTGGTAGCGCTTATTGAAAGGAAGTTTATCAGGTGCTGCTACGAAATTAAATTTCATTTCTTTAGTAACAGGGTCTTGAGAGAACTCTGACTTTACAACAAACTCTCTATGTTTGAACGGAGGAAAGAGTTTTTGCTTAAAAGTGTAATATACCAACTTAGGATCTACACCGTCTTTGTCCGGATCCCATCCGTCTATGTAATATGAATCAAACATCCCAACATCGTCAGCCGCATCGGGGTTTCTCATGAGTGTAAGGATACTGGCTAATCTGGCCTTAAGTCGGCCTATGATTTTAATCTTCAGCCATGTTTCTCCAGGGTTTTTCAATGTATAGACCCTCATTCCTTTTTTATCTGACTTCAATTTCCACTCCCCTGAACCTGAGTTTTTCCAAAGGGAATGACTTGATGCAATGATGAAGATAACGAGCAATACTTCAACTACAATCAGCGCAATCATTCCGGTTTGTCCTTCCATGAACCTGTCCCATACAAAAGGCGCTGCAACTACCGCAATAACACTTAGCAGTGTCAGCATTAACAAAAAACCGTTGGTTTTATTTTTTCCTGAATGTTCCATTTTTTTTAATAAATTTTTGTTGTGGCAAAATCAAACAGTTGATTTCAAATTGGTTTTATCTGGTTTGGTTAAAATTAATGTTCATTAAAGCGAGGCTGCCAGGTGTCTTGCCAAATATTTGGCCAGGCACACAAGCGTAAGAGTTGGTGTTACTCTGTCAGACTCTGGTAATATGGAGCCATCGCAAACGTACAGGCCTTCATATTCGGTCTGTAGTTTTTCATCTATATGCTCCTTGATCTTGATAGTACCCAATGCTCCTCCCGATATGAGGCCCGTCTTAAAGATCTTTCTGGCTCCGGCATTTTTCAAAACCTCATTAGCAGCATCTATTCCTTTCAGTAGTTTCCTATGGTCTTCCTCAGTCAGCTTCTTGCTATACTTTCCTTCTTTTGTCAGTTCTCCACCAACCGGCTCTTTAACCTTAACGGTTATTCCCACGTGTTTAGGGTATGAGGCTATTCTCAAAGGTTTGGCTGAAACAAGCATACCCACATTAAACAAGAATCTGTGGAAATTGGCATCCATCAATTCTATTTCATCGTCCAGTTTTGCTCCCATACATCCGCAAAAGTTCTCTGCTGAAGCCAGCCCCGGGATAGAGCCTATCAAGCCAATGCTTGGATTGATATAGAAACCATGACTTACTACGTTCTTAATACCACTGTCTTTAAGAATAATAGGTGTAGCTAAAGAACCAGCGGCGAGTATTATTTTTTCGCCATAAGCCTTGAGTACTTCCTTCTTTTTCCCGACGGTATACTCAACACCAATGGCCTTCTTATTATCATGTAGTACCTTTGAAACGATGGCTTGATTGATAAGTGTAGCTCCATCTCTCAATGCACTTTCTATAAAGGTTCTGGCCTTCCACTTAACCTCATAAAAATTTTTACTGTTGAACTTTGACTGATCTACTAACATCAATTTCTTCTTCCAGTCATACCCCAGATCTTTGGCACTCTCTCCCAGTTTCTTAGCCTGATCACCTATCAAATCATCTGATATTTCACCTATCGGAATCTCTTTACGAGCTTGCTCTAGATCTTCGGTGAGGTCTATGCCCAGATTTTTAAATGTTTTAATGGGTGGCAGATCCGCTACGGCTAGATACATGGCAGTGGTTCCTCCTGTTGTAAAAGCACGCATATCCTTTAATTTGTCGGTAACACGCACTTCATTAGAAATCTTTGCATACCCCATTAGGGATTCTTTCAATGGTTCGTTACCTCCACGCTCCAGAATTAGCACATTCTTATGCTTCTTGCTCAATTCCTTTGCAATGGTAGCGCCGCAGGTTCCTGAACCCACGATGATAGCATCAAAGTAATTTTCTTTGTTGGAATATTTCATTTATATGTGGTTAGTATTGAGATCTGCTGAATGTGAGTTTGAGCTTAACCGTGGCACCACTGGTTGTGGTGCCACGGCTACCGGACACTATTTAACTCATCCCTCACAACGATCCTATTTCAGGTTATCGCGAAACTTGGACAGGTTCTGCTCCCTGAAAGCAAAATCTTCCAAAGTCCTGGTAGTTAAAAATTCGTCAGCAACTTCTTGATCAAATGCTACAGATACCATGCTCATCATACTGATCCTTCTTGTTGCAACATTATTCATGGTTAATTTTCTTGCTACCCATACTCCATCAACTTTCTCAACATTTGACACAGTCAGCTGCTTGTGGAGTTCTCCCTGTACATATAGGTTTTTCTTTAAGCTGATAAACCTCTCTTTATCTATCCAGGAAGTAGTTTTACTGTATTTCGATTTTTTCGATCTTTCTTCAGTAGGTGTATACTCTATAACCCATACTTCTCTACCTTTATAGGTCTCTTCACCCTTGATCTCAAAGTTATATTCATTAATCTTCAGGTCTTCCATATCTTCCAGAGAGAACTCCGAACCGAAGAAGCTTCCGCTATCATCATTGCTATCGCTGCTTGTTGCCAGACGCTTAACTTTACTTAGAGCTGGCAAGTATATCCAGCTATCATTATCCTTACCTTGCTCTCCATATTCATAAGTCAGCATACCCACACCTTGCTCTTTTTTGGGCTCTAAGATGATAGATACTGAGCGACTGTCCTCGTTCTCATCACCATAGTTTTTGGCAATGCTTTCCAATACTTTATTTCTCGGCTCATCAGTGCAAACTATCCTTCTATTGGATATGGTGTATTTGCAGGTAGAAAGCTTTATTTTTTGGACTGATGAGGTAAAAGATCCCTTGGCAACCTTTTGCACCTTCTTCATAATATCTTTAGCCGACTGCGTTGACAGCGACCTGATTGAAAATGACGATATCAAAACAGCCAGAACAACCAATACTACAATCTGATTCTTTTTCATTATTTGCTCTTTTAGATTGAAAGAATGTTTAATACTATTCTTGTGGTCAGACAATTTTTGCCTGACCTTAATAAGGTACTCTTTAACAATTATCAAACTGGCTCCATCATAACTGGTCTCTGATATTTCACTCCTTTGAACAATAACCAAAGGCCAAAAGACATCTCCCCAATAAATGAAAATAACAGGAAGATTGATGTAACCATAGAAAGCGTTGTATTATCCGGTAGCAGGAAGTTTTTCAAACTCTCCAGCAAATGGCCGAAACAGCCAACCATCATCAACACTCCAGGAATTTGCGGAAAAAACCGCGATTTAAATACCAAATAACCCAATACCAATAGATGAAGACCAAAGAATATGCTCCATATGTATTCTCCATATTTATGCACTTGAATGAACAACATCACAAGCGCTTCCAACTGCTCCGTATCAAACGCTGCCAGATAAGATGCTCCACTTAACAGGATCAGGATCACGAAGTAATTCAACACATTGATCCCCATGATAAATGTCATGGCCAAGCGATACACTGCAGCTATCATGGAAAGCCTGTTACTTACATGCTTGAGCAATTGATATAGAAGTATAGACAACACAATCTCACTCAAAAACACAATGATATCACAAAGCAAGCCAAAGCGGAACATCATGCTGTTATCCATAATATTACTAACTGTGGTGGATGCGCTGTCTTCTACAAAAAGTGTTGAGGGTACATAAAGGATGCTAAACATGGAGCACACAACAATCACCAGATACAAAATGCCTGCTGCTCTGGTAGTTATACGGTTAGATAACTGCTCGAAATTGTTTTTCATTATCCTACTATTAAATCAATATTTGTACAGTTACAAATTCAGTTCAGAAGTTCACCTCGTGTTTCAACTCTAATTCTGAATACCTTCTGTATCTATTGGCTCCTAATGTTTAGCTTCCTTTTTAATGACCAGAAAAAACTATGCCAGAAAGTGGCGAAGTTTAATCTTGGACCACCATTTTCTTTTCGATTTTCATCTCTCCTTTTTTCTGAAATTTAGGTTTGAACACCATGATCAGGGCAGGTAATAAAAACAGGTCACACATTAAAGCGGAAAATATAGCGATGGAGCCGAATTTTCCAACGTTGGCTGTTCCTTCCATTTCTGAGAAGGACAATACTCCAAAGCCTAACCCAAGTACTAAACTAGTAAAGGTGGCAGCCTGTCCTACTTCTTTAATGGTATGATGTAATGCCGCTTTAATATCACCGCCTTCAAGCTTGAGTTTATCTTTATAACGACTGATAAAATGTACGGTGTCATCTACTGAAATACCCACGACCACAGGAAGCAGCAACAGAATATCAATATCTACAGAGTTACCTGTTAGCCCCAAAAGTCCCAGCGTTAACAATGAAGGAATAAGGTTGGGGATAATGGCTATTAACCCTCCCTGTGGTGATCCGAAAACGAAAATCAACACCACGGTAATCGTGATCAGTACTACTACAATATTCTGCAATCCATTACCTGCAATGATCTGAACAAACTTCATATTCATAGGAAGTGCCCCGGTGATAGAGACTCTTGTATCCGGGTATTGTTGTTTAAGTTCTGATATGGTTGCATCAATATCTTTATGCATGCGTTCGTAAACTTTCATGTATTTATGAGAGCCTACATTGTACAGCTGCACAGAGATGTGTGATTTGCTGTAGTTATCAGAAACCTGTTTTCTACGATCTTCAGGATTGGCCATGTTAAACATGAAGAGGGTTTGGGCCAGCACATTCGGGTCATCAGGGATAACATACATTTCCTTTCTTCCTTCGTTCAATGTTTGATTGGCTTTTTTCACCACTTCCACTAATGATGAAGTACTAACCACTACTTCCCCATAGTTTTTCTCAAGAGTACGCTGTAATTCATCTATTTTCTTCAATACCATTGGGTTCTCGAATGCATTGGCCTTATCGAGATCCAGATAGATCTCCATGTTAAGGCTTCCCATCATTTTTTCGTCAATAATTCTCGCTGACTCTCTGTAAGGGTTGCCTTCTACAAACTGGTTAGCAATGTTGGTATCTACTTTCAGCATAGTTGCTCCATAGATTGTAATTCCCAATACCATCAAAAAGAAAAAGATGATACCTACAGGATTTTTTTCAACGATGAGCAATACATTGTTTAATCTCTTTTGAAGGAATACTGAGAAATTAGGCACGTACTTACCAGATGAAAAATTGAGCTTCTTTTTCTTTGAGCGATCATCTTTGCCTGGCGCCCATGCATCAAGCATTAATGGCAATAGGAAAATAGTCAGGATACATGCAAAAGCAACACCCGCAGCAGACATGATACCAAAAACCTGAATACGAGGAATAGGTATGATAAGACATGCCAGCATACCAATGATACTGGTTAGTGCTGTAAGCATGATGGCTTTATTGGTTGACTGAAATACCTTCAACACTGATGTGCGACGATCGTAGCCCTGGTTGCGGAAAAACAAGAATCCTGAAAATATATGTGATGCATCACATACTCCAATAGTCAGGATCAGCATGACGGTCAGCATTAAGAATACGGTAACCTCTACTTCCATCCAACCTGCCAGACCTATGGTCCAAACGGCACTCATAATCACTATTAAAAGTGACCAGACCACGGCACTGAATGACCGAACAAAGAACCAAAGTAATATCGAAATGATCAGTAATAGCCCCAAATATATGGGACCTGCTTCGCTGCTCGCAATGGTCTGCTGCTCGTAAGCCAAAGGTGCATTTCCTACGGCATAATAGTCAAAGTGTTCTTTATATTCGGGTTTGTATAAAATGGCGTTGATCTCCTCCATTAAAGGAACAAGCTCACTCAAATCTGCATGTTTAAAACGTACCCTCTCTTCTGATTTCTTTACTTCAGCATCACTAAAGTCTTCAACAACTAGTTCGTCCAGTGCTTCCAACTCATCTAGTGTTTCCAGCTCATCCATTGCCAGCTCTTCAGGTTCTTCAAATGACTCTCCTTCCGAGTCACCAGATGACTCCTCATCCTCCAGAAGTTCGGTACCAAAGTCTGTTTCGATGAGCATTCCACCATATTTCATGTCTTTTGAGAAGAAAAGCAGTGGGAATGATCTCTGAGTCTGGGCTAGCTTGCGCAGCTCCTCTATCTCTGCCTGAGTCTCGGGAATGTTATCTCCTATCAGTTGCCTTGAAACCAACACATCCCCATCAGCCATTAATAACTGAGCATTAAGGATAGTATTGACCTTTACGATATGCTTCAACTGAGTGGAATCACTTGCATATTTTTCAGCAATGATGTCTTTATAAATTCCCTTTATTGTTTCCAGCGATTTAGGTGAAAATACGTCTCCATCCTGCGGCTTGTAAACAATGTAAACACCTTCATTACTCCCAAACTGAGCTTTAAACTCATCCATGGCAACTAAAACCGGGTCTTCTTCCTTGAACCACCCCTCAATTGTCATGTCAAACTTGGTTTTGGGTATTCCCAAGAATGTAAATACTGTAATAGCTACAAAAACTAACCAGACAATCAGTCTTCTTTTCCGAACCATGTCGGTAACATTTTCCAAGAAATGCGGTTTGGGGTTCTTACTCATAATTACACTTATTACGGATTCTTTTTTTTACTATGATCCAATGGATTTTAAATGCATACAGGCAACAAGTTAAAATACCTGTCACCTGCTATTAAATATAGTTATTATCTGCTTACGCTTTTGAAGCACGTTTTTTCTTTGTAGAGGCTTTCTTCGGTCTGCTTTTATCGAAGAAAGTGTTGACTTTTTCAGCAATTTTCTTGCTGTTGTCTTTATCTATCACTGAAAAATGGTTTGCCTCAATCGGGAAGATATTGACTGGCTTGCTCAATAGCTCGTTCCAGCCGTAATCTTCCGATGCACTTTTATAGGCATCAATATATCCCTCGCTGGCCTTGAAGAGCAGAACATCTACTTCTCCGGATAATTTTGCAGGTTTGTAGTCTCTACAGAATTTATCATTGGCGATGGTTGTATAAATACTTGCCGCCAATTGTTCTTTAGGGAAATTAAACCCGAGGTCTTTGATATTGTCGTAGATATAGTCAACAATCTGATCTTCGGGAACCTGCTTCAATTGCTCTGCATCAAGATGAACATTATGACCTGAGGAGTTTATAAATATGGATTTAATACCTTCTACCAGATCATCGATCATATGGCCACTGGGCAATAAAGGCGACATACAGTCAACAAGGATCAATGACTCTACTTTTTCTTTCTGTTCAAGTAATATCCTAGCCATTTCATAGGCTATTGTACCTCCATTGGAGAAGCCCAACAAACGGTAAGGTCCTTTAGGCTGAACCTCCTTAATGGCTTCGATATTAGCTTTTGCTATGGCTTCAACGCTATCCAGTGAAGCTACTTTACCTATAATACCTACAGTCTCCAATCCATAGAATGGCTGACTTGTACCCAAAGCTGAGATGAGGTGTTGAAGTGTTATCACATTGCCATCTGCACCCGGTACGGCAAAAACAGCCCTTTTCTTACCTTTCGCCTGCATAGGGACCAGTATTCTTTTGCTTAGTGCCTCTTCACCTTCTTCGGTGTTCCCCTTCTTTGCTCTACCATTAGACTGGCCTGCCTGTGCCTTATCTTTGGTTACACTTACCTTTTTAATCTTATCGGAATAGTTCTCACCCAAATATTCTGAGAGTGTTTTCACCTCTGAATAATTGAATAAAATGGCAGGTGAAATATTAATCTCCAACAGGTCGTTGATTTGTGCTATCATAGTGATCAGCCCGATGGAGTTCATACCCAGATCCAGGAAGTTGATATCATCAGCAATTTCAGTCATTGGTTTTTGCAGCTGCAGGGCTATTTCATGTTTCAGAAACAGCTCTACTTTTTCAGCAGGCTTCATAGAAGTGTTTTCCTTTGTATCTTCATCAGTAGTATAGAAAAACCACTCCGCCTCTATTACGGGTGTGCCATTGGCTTTGGCTGTCTCTTTTTTGGTTTCTGCTACTGGCTGCTTAGCCATCACAGGTTTTGCTGCGCCACCATCAATTTCGATCCAGTACTTGTCTTTGGCAAAAGGGTAAGAAGGCAATGACACGGGTTGTGCTTTTCTGTTTTCCCAGATTACCTTCCAGTCGACGGGAAGTCCACTGATCCATAGCTGGGCTAGTTGCTGCCATTGTGCTGCCTGAAGGCTTTGGCCAACCATCGTATTGATCATATCTTTTGTCAAGATATTTACGATACGGTTTTCTTTGGTTAGATTGATATTTCCAGAGAAGACACCTTTCTTTTCAAGTGATGTTTCTTTTCCGGAATCTTTAACCATTTTCAGCTTTTCGAGCAACTCTGACTGTGATGAAGCTACAATAGCGAGCCTCTCATCCATGGCATCGCGTCCAACCTGTAAGGTATAGATCATGTTGGCAAATGGCACTTCAGCACCACTAGCTGACAGGTACTCAATATATGCATCTATATAATCATCCAAGCGTTGGCCATCCTTTGCAGAAAGCACAAATAACTGTGGAGATGCTACAGTTTCATCATTTGAAGCATCATTCTGATTACGGTACTCTTCCAAAACGATATGCAGATTAACACCGCTATCGGCAAAAGAGTTAAGCCCTGCCCTGATCGGGGCACCATTTTCTCTGCGTAGTTCATCAAAAGCCAACTCTTTGTTAGCAATATATAACGGGTGAGACGGGCTATCAATATCCATAAAGGTATTGATTTTCTCTCCTGAGATAGTCATTGGAAACTTTCTATGGTGCAGCGAAAGTGCCAGTTTAATAAAGCTAGCCAGTCCACTAACGGCTTCCAGGTTTCCTATATTTCCTTTCACACTTCCCAATGCACAATTTTTCTCTTTTGCTTTAATACCTTTGAATACATTTTTAACGCCTTCGTACTCAAATGAATCACCCCATTTTGTAGCATAACCATCTACTTCAATGTAGTTAATGGACTGAGGATTTATCAAAGCTTTTTTATAACAGTTGGTAATGGCACTGGTAATAGCCTCATGTTTAACCTCCGATAAGAAACGGGCGTTTCCTCTGTTGCTTTGATGACTAGCTTTGATAACGCCATAAATTCTATCATTGTCTCTTTCGGCATCTTCCAATCTTTTCAATACTACAGCTGCGACACCTTCTCCTCTGGTGTAACCATCGGCGTTGTCATCGAAAACCCCGCATGTACCGGTGGGTGACAACATACCATACTGAGATAATGAGATGTAATCATCGGCAAACAGGTTTAAGGAAACACCTCCTACTACGGCTACGTTACTTTCCTGATTGGCCAGTGAGTAATATGCCCGATTGATGGCTACAGCCGAGCCTGCGCAGTTAACATTGACAGACTCGCTAGGGCCATAAAAATCAAACAAAAATGAAAGTCTATTAGCCAGATAATATGTTGGGCTTGATGAAGTAAAGACAGGCCCATATTTGCCAACAGGTATTTTATCAATATTCTTTCTCAGGTAATTCTCATACTCTGAGTATTCATAGGCTACGTATACACCGGTATCTGACCCGGCAAGGTTTTGAGGTGCAATGCCTGCATCCTGAAATGCTTTGTAAACCTCCTGCAGCAACAGCCTTTCCTGAGGGTCTATCAATAAAGCCTCTTCAGGATCAACTTTAAAAAAGTCAGGGTCAAATCGATCTATATCGTTGATCATGGCCGCCCATTTAGAAACCGTCTTGCCAGGTGCAGCTGCTTCTTCGTAGTACTCTTCCCAGTTCCACCTTGACTTTGAAATTTCTCTGATGCTGTTCTTCTTATTAATCAGGTTATCCCAAAATGTCTCAGTATCCGGTGCATCAGGAAAATTACAACTGATACCCACAATGGCTACATCACCCGTTTGACGCTGAGGCCCGGCCGTACTCTTTGTTACTGATGCGTGTTTTTCTGCTCCATTGGTTCCATTTCCGTTATGCGGGTGAATGGTGTCATAATAGAAGATCAGGTCATCAGTATGGTGTGTCAATAAAGTATCAACAATTTCATCTACTGACCCGAAAGAGCGGTATGAGAGATCTATGTTATACTTCTGACGGATGTAACTTAACAGCTCCTGGTAAGACTCTCTCACCAGCCTTCTTCCACCTCTGGAAGTGCGGCTTGAAGTAATTTGTCGCCCTGATGTAGAACTACTATCCACATGCTTTACAACCTGTGGTTCTGGTTCTGGCTCTGGCTCAACAGGTGCTGCAGGTTCGTTCGCCTCATTGACGCTGGCTGCACTATCAGCATCCTCTCCATATATTTCTTCTTCAAGCAAATCTGCCAGCTCTTGAATATTGCTCACATTTACGAATTTCGAAGGAGCTAAAGTAATGTTGTATTTCTTGGATATCTTGTTGATCAGCTCCATCGAAATAATGGAGTCAATACCGAAATCTTCGAAATTAGCGTTAACATCAAGTTTCCCTGCAGGAAGCCTCAGTGTAGTTTCGAAAATGTTTGTTATCTCTTGTAAGACACTTTGTGTTGTTGCTACCGTCATATCGTGATTCCTTTCTCCTGGAAGTTTTTCAAATCAGAGACAATCAAATTTCTTAGTTTTTCCATTTGATCATCTTTCTTAGGTTCTTGTACAGGTTTATTTTTGATTTCTGCACGAGCTGGTATTTCAGCTTGTACTTCTTCTTCAGCCTCTTCTTCGTCCGACTCGTAGAAGAAGCTTTCTTTCAGTAAAGTCTCCACACTTTTCTTCACTGCCTTCACTATGGTCTTGATGTCTTTATCACTATGTGCCGTAGTCAAAAAGCAGTTACCTGAAGGGCTGGTCTCTACACCATTCATCCTCATTAAAACCATTAGTAGTTCTTTCACTACACCATTAGGATCATCAAGGAACTTGAACCTGAATAATGAACTGAAATACTCAATAACTATAGGTACTCTTTTTACTTTGAAGAACGAGTTGAGTTCCTCGCACATGAGCCTGGTTTTTTCATTCAGAGCTTGTAAAAAGCATGCATCCGGCTCACATGTTTCATTCCCTTCCGCGGAGCATCTGTTTTTGATCTCTGTAAGTATGGCAAGTGTAGCAGCCAGCTTGATTGGGTTTCTGGTATGTGTACCAGCCATCAATGCTTTTTTAACACTCGGCATGGAGTTATCGTCATAGCCAAATACACCTCCATCTACAAAATTCATATATTTTCCTGGTCCTGCGATCATACCTGATGGCATTCCTCCTGCTGGTATTTTACCATAGGTGGCGAGGTCTCCCTTGATTTTCCATAGGCCTTGCACACCATTACAGCAAGCCCTGAAGCCGGTGATCATTTCATCCATGATCAGAAGGATATTATTTTCCAGGGTCAGTTTGCGTACCTCTTTCAAAAATTCTATAGGTTGGTTAGCCGGGTTTCTTGATTGGACCGGCTCTACCAAAACACCAGCAATTTCGTCTGCCCTCTCTTCAATAACATTGAGATGGTCCATGTTTCCATAATCAAGTACAATGAGTTCATCAGCAAACTCCTGCAGCATACCAAGTCCCATAGCGATGCTGTTGCCAAACTGGTCTTTGGCTGCAAGTACAGCATCTGATAAGCCATGAAAGGCTCCCTCAAAAATTACTATTTTCTTCTTTTGAGTAGCTGCACGGGCAATTCTTACAGCCCACATAACAGCTTCAGTGCCTGACTGGGTAAGCAGCACACGCTCGTGACCAGTGAGCTCACTAAAGAGCTTGGTCACCTGAGGTAACTCCTCTGTATAACCTACCAACGGATACCCTCTTTCCAGACGGCTCACTATGGCTTCTTTAATGAATGCAGGCTGGTGTCCAAAAAGATTAACCCCATTGTCGCTGGCTATGTCAACGTATTTATTTCCATCAATATCATAAAGGTATGCACCATCACCTTTATCATAAGTAAGGTGAAATTGTAGTGGCTTTAAAGCTTTTTTCAATCCACCAGTCTTTCTCTGGTCTACAAGATGAGACTGATGTTTTGAAGCACTCTCTTTGGATTTCGGGGCAATTTTGGCAAGTTCCTGAGCTAGTTTATTAATGAATTCCTTGTGGCTTTCCTCCAGCTGCAACTCGGTCATTGCCTTGAATGTATTACCCTTTTTATCTGAGGAACCGTTTCCAACTTTTTCTGCGCCATTTGACAAGTGCATTTTCAGTTTGGAAACCATGTAATTCTTCTCATTTTCAGGTAATTCTTCAAAGAGTTTTAAAGCTTCCTTCTTCTCAATCTTCTTTGAAACAATTTTTTCTAGTATGTCATCAATTGCTGTCATGGCTTTAGTATAGATCTTTTAATAATTTATCGAAACTGATCTCGGAGTCTTCTGATTCAGCATATTCTTTTCCGTTGGGATCCTGATCATGCATTACGTTAAGCAGCATTTCAAAATCTTTTGATGTGTCTATTACAGCACGGTTTAGGGCATTATCAAATGCCAGGGACTTTATTTTTATACATACCTTGCCCGTTTCATCGGTCAGGTCAATATCAACTTTCAGTATCCTGTCTCCTGGTTTACTTCCTTTGGAGTATCTCACCCATGCGTACATTTCTTTCTGGCAAGGGTCAATTAACCTCAGTGCCCCGACCTCAAATGGCAAAACAGGCTGGTCAGACTGCGGGCTAATACCAGTCAATAAACTGGTGGCTAATTGCAGAGCACTCTCCATCATACTTGGGTGAAGCCCAAAATCTTCATGGTTGCTTTCAACAGCCTCAGGTAGAATCAAGCGAGCGAGTATCTGACCATCTCCCTGATAAAGCTCACTGATACTTTTAAGCGTAGGGCCATAGTTCATGCCCATTTGCTCTAAGCTTTGGTAGAGCATTTCATGATCTTTTGGTTCCGCATCAAAGTGAGTTTTAAGATGCTCAATGTCAAGTTGAACTGGAGCCGGCCCATTGCTATAAGCAACTCGTCCACGACAGTGGATAATCTCTTCTTCTCCTTCCATGCTGTAAATCTCATAGTCAATTTCCTCATTATCATTTTCGAAAAGAGCAATATTGACTTTCTTACTCTCAGGAATTTCGAGCAGTTGCCCCCATGAAGTACTGTACAGTTCCAGACCTGTATTGTCTGTATCTGGCAATGCCTTTTCTACCGCAACACGTGCCATTTCCAGATAGGCAGTAAGTGGCATTACATTTTGATCCTGAAGTTTATAATCAGAAACGAAAAACTCTTTATCACTGAAGTTTGACGTGTAACTCTGCTGACTCAAAACTGATGAGTTATAGTGCAACATCGGGTGAAGCTTCTCAAATTCTCCCAACGTAGGCTTTTCGCTATTCTCTATGTTAAACCAGTATCTCTCACGAGCAAAAGGATAAGTAGGCAAGCTCATACGTCTTGGCTTTCCATCCTTATACAGTTGATACCAGTCGACTTCAATACCCTTTACCCATGCTTCAGCCAGTTTTGAATAATCTTTATCTGTGAAGCATTGACTTACAAGTGCCTCTGCCGAGTCATGGTTTGCATCTGCTTCAACAAACTCAGAGCCGCTTCTTTGAGTAATACGCCCGAAGTAAACATCTTCTATCTTTTCCTCCTCATTGAGGTAGCTACTCAGTTTTTCTTTCAACTCATCACGAGAGTTCACCACCAGGCCTAAACGCTCTACCATCTCATCTCTACCCACCTGAAGGGTAAATGCCAGGTCTGTCAGGTTATCATCGTACTTTTCAACATGTTCTAATAGCAATTCAGCATATGCTTTAAGCCGATCTTCATTTTTCGCTGAAAGAACAACTACATAAGGTCCTTCATATGTTGCGCGAGGTTGCTCTTCCTTAGGGATATATTCTTCCAGAACTACGTGCGCATTAGCACCACCGAAACCAAAGGAGCTGACCCCGGCCCTTCTCGGAATAGCGTTACCCTGATCATCAATAAACGGCTCCCAATCTTTGGTTTTGTCTACAATGTAAAGCGGGCTATCCTTCAGGTTAATATATGGGTTAAGCTCTTTAAAGTGTAAGGATGCAGGTATCTTTTTATGCTTTAGGGATAGCAATACCTTAAGCATACCGGCAACCCCTGCTGCTGTCTCCAGGTGACCAATATTGGTTTTCACCGTAGTGAGTCCACAATGTGGTTTATCTCCGGGAACTTTATTGCTCCTTTTGTAGAGTTCGGAGAATGTTTTATTCAAGGCCTGAATCTCTATAGGGTCTCCAAGACTAGTACCTGTACCGTGACATTCGATAAATCCTATCGTTGAAGGATCAACCTGTCCTTTTGTATAGGCCTCCACCAACAAGTCTGTTTGAGCTACAGGGTTAGGTGCTGTAAGCATAGTTACGCGACCTCCATGGTTTTCTGTAGTCGCCTTAATCACGGCGTAGATATGGTCATTATCAGCTTCTGCTTTGTCTAGTGGCTTCAGGAAGATAGCTCCTGACCCCTCTCCTCTTACATACCCGTTGGCACTCTTATCAAACGACTTACATTTACCGTCGCCACTTAGCATACCTGCCATACCAAAGGATATGTAAGCCGCAGGTGTAAGCATCAACTGTACTCCACCCACAATGGCCATATCGCTACTACCGGTATGGATCGATTCTATTGCTCGATGTACAGCTATCAG
Source organism: Fulvivirga marina (assembly GCF_016775155.1). Taxonomy (GTDB): domain Bacteria; phylum Bacteroidota; class Bacteroidia; order Cytophagales; family Cyclobacteriaceae; genus Fulvivirga; species Fulvivirga marina. The sequence continues at coordinate 87,777 of NZ_JAEUGD010000067.1, forward strand.
GGAACTGGAACATGCAGTATCCAGCGGTGCACTTGGTCCTCTGAGGTTGAGCAAGAACGAAACCCTGTTAACCAATACAGAATGTGAGTTTCCTGAAGCAGTGTATCCATCAAGAGGAATATGTTTATCGACCAATGAATCGGCATAATCGCGAGTGGCTACTCCAACAAATAATCCTGTTTTAGTACCTGAGAGATCAGAAACTTTGTGGCCTGAATCTTCTATGGCTTTCCATACGGTTTCCAGGAATATCCTTTGCTGTGGATCCATCATTTCAGCCTCTCTCGGAGAAATTCCGAAGAATAGCGGGTCAAACTTATCCACGTCTTTCATGAAACCTCCCCACTTGGAGTTGGTCTTGTTTTTCTCTTTAAAAGGGTCTCCGTCATAATCCTCCCAATTCCAACGATCTCGTGGAATTACGGTGATCAGGTTCCTTTCGTTCTCGAGGTTATCCCAGAACTCTTCAAGATCCTTGGATTCAGGCATAACGCCACTCATACCTACGATGGCGATCGGCTGATCTATAAACCTGCTCTCAGTAGACAATCCCTTACCTGCAGGTTGGGCTACACCTTGATCATCAAAAGCACGGGCATCAAACCCTTTGTTAATGCTAAATGAAACTCTGTCATCATCTGAAGACTGATTGTTCGCAGGTGTGGTTTGAGGTGCCGCTGCCCCGGCATTTGAAGAGGCAGAAGCTCCTGCAACATTGTGAACACTCAACACTTCAGCTTTGTGCTCTCTGGAAATAAATCCGGCAATTTCTTTAATTGAAGGGTATTCGAAAAAGAGTACTGGTGTTACATCCAGCTTATATTTTTCGTTAATCCTGTTGGCATAAGTGGTAAGGCCTATTGAATCAAATCCAAGGTCCAGTAATATTTTATCAAGTTCAATATCTTCAGCATCCACTTTCAAAAGCTCCATAACAAGTTCTGACAGGGCATCCTGAACCAAGTTGAACACTTCTTTGTCTGACTGTTGATCCCCGGAAGCTTCTCCAGCAGTATCTGCAGTATCATCGGCCTGTACCGGCTCCGGCTCTTCCACTTCTTTGATACCCCAGGTTCTCTCTATCTTCTCCTGTACACCTTCCAGCACCACAAACTGGTTCTTGCCAGCATGAAGCCCTTTTTCAAAGGCTTCCAAACCAGTCTCAATACTTAGTGGTTTGATTCCCAGGTTCTTCTTAAAGAATATTTCTGTTTGTTCATCTAGCTGCATTCCTCCGTCGGCCCATAAAGACCAGTTCAAACTGAAGGTCACCCCTGAACGTTCTCCCTGCTCAAAGAGAAACTCTCGTTTTGCAGCAAAGGAATCCATAAAGTGGTTAGCAAATGAGTAGTCGCACTGACCGGCATTACCACCCACTGCAGCCAAAGATGAAAACGTAACGAAGAAGTCAATGTCTTCGCCTTTAGTAGCTTCATCCAAGTGACGTGTACCAAACACTTTTGGAGCAAAAACAGCCTCCATTTCTTCACGTGTCTTGTTCCTCACGTATGAGTCTCTAAGCACACCTGCACTATGTATGATACCATTAACGGCTCCGAATTTAGCCTTGGTTTCTTTAATAAGACGTTCAACATCTTTATAACTGGAAACATCAGCAGACATATAAACTACTTCTGCACCAGCCTTGGTAAGCTCATCCAGTTCAGCCTTACGCTCATCAGACAACTTGGATCGACCGGTAAGCACCAAGCGGGCTTTACATTCATCAGCCAGATAGCGGGCAAAAATAAGACCTAAGCCGCCGGCTCCACCGGTAATGATATATACTCCTTTTTCCTTTAATCCCAGACCATGAGCAGGCGCTGAACTTTCAGCTTCATGCAAAGCAAATTCTTTTACTTTTCTCACATAGCGTTTGCCCTCTTCGTAGCGAACGGTCATAGCTTTCTTGGCAGAAGGATCGAACTCAGCTAAAATCACATCCAGTATCTTGTCATAGGATACTTTGGATTGTTGGATCTCCAGGATCTTACACTGCATTTTAGACTGCTCAAGTTGCAAGGTTTTAGCAAACCCGTTGATAGCCTCATGATGTGGCTGTGTGGTATCCGGGTGACCAAGGTACACATATTGCAACTGGACCTTATCCATTTTTTGCGCTATCAGGGTTTGGCAAAGTGTAAGGAATGCATAAACACCCTTATCCAACGCGCTACCCAAAAAGTCTATGCTGTATTCGGTTTCCTTAACGGATGTATCAACCGGCCATGCAAAGCATATTTTTCCAATAGATTCTTTATTGAGCGATTCAAAAAGCTGCCTGAAATCATCTGGATTTTGCGGGTTGACTGTATAGACCTGGTCTCCAGAGTCTGCATATGCATCTCCGGGCTGTACCAGTATAATTTCTCCTGTGTCTTTAAAGCGTTTTTTATACGCCTTGCGAAGCTTGTCATCAGCTCCAAAAAGTAATACTGCTCCGAGTTTATCGGCCTGTACTTCCTCCAGCTCGAGTGGGGTTTCCTCCCACTCGTGTCCATAGTAGAGTTTTGCATATTCTTCGTCGTCACCTTTTTGATCAGGCTTCTCATGAACACTAACCAACGGCACCCCTATAGATTCTTTGATCCTGGTAAGAATCATTCCATCTTCATCCACAATGAACACATTGACTTTGGATACTTTAGAGTTGGGCTCGTTAACTTTTCTTACATAGCTGTAACATTTAGGCTTGAGCGGTTGTAATACTTCTACTTCATTTATAGAGTATGGCACGAACATCTCTCCGGTTTGTGCTCCCAGCTGTGCTGCCATACCTGCCTGGAATGAACCATCAACTAATGATGGGTGCAGCAGGTAATCATTAAAGTCACTGTTTCGGGATTCGGGTATTTGCAGTTCGCCAAGTATTTCGTCATTATCTTTGAAAATATCCTGAAGTACCTGAAAGCTAGGCCCCAGATCAAGTCCCAGTGACTTAAATAGTGGATAGGCCTCTTTTCCGTCAGTAACTTTTTCGAACCTAGCCTTGATTTCATCAAATCCCTCAATGTATTCCGGCTCGGCCTCTATCTCCTTGTTTGTAGCATATATAAGTTTCCCCTGTGAGTAGACCTGCTTCCCGTTAGCTTCTTCACTGAATACTTCAAACTGAATGGATTCGCCACTTGGTTTAAGCTCAATAAATACATCTTTAGGGACTGAGTTGACCACGGTAAGCGGGCTCAGCCAGAGGATGTTTTTAATTTTTTGTACTTTCCTGCCTGCTGCAAGCTCTCCTGCCTTTCTGGCAAAATCAAGATATGCAACACCTGGCAAAGTTGGAATCTCTGATACGAGGTGATCGTAGATAAAGAAATCTTCGTCGTGGAAAGTTTTCTTAAAGATCTGTCTTTCAAAAGTTGATACGTTGGAATCGATCAACGGATGAAGTGCTGCTGTTGACTGTAGGGCAAGGTTTGGTGACTCTGAGGTGTCTGAGATCCAATGACGCTTATCTGCAAACGGATAGGTTGGTAATGAAACCTTTATTCCTGATTCCAGAGCTTGTATCCCTTGCCAGTCTGCCAGCAGGCCGTCATTCCAGAGTTGCGCCAGTTTGCGCATGTCGCCACTCTGTGAAAGCATTTTAATAAACTCTTCTTTCTCTTTTCTGCTCAATAAACGTGTGATCCCTTCGCTATTTTTCGCCTCACCAGTTATCATGCTATCATCCTTCCTGCCATCAATGAACAGGGTGAGTTTTTGGATCAGCTCTTCCTTAGTTTTAGCTATAATAACCAGACGATGGTCGAAGGATTTTCTACCTACACGAAGTGTATGAGCAATATCTCCAAGGTTAAGTGGTGCTTCACTAGCGATGTCCTTCTCCAGGAATTCACGCAGGCGAAGTGCCACCTGCTTAAGCTGACCTTCATTTCTTGCGGAAAGCGGTATAATCTGATCTTTCGGTCTGGCAGGAGAATCTTTGGGTTGTGAAACAGGGGCTTTATACTCTTCTATAATAACATGTGCATTGGCCCCACCTGCACCAAAGGAACTGATACCTGCTCGAAGTGGGTATTCAATACCATCAATTACCTTAGGCTTCCATTCTTCCACACCTTGCTCTACATAAAACGGTGAGTTATCAAAATCGATAAAAGGATTTAACTCTACTGAATGTAGCGATGGAACCAGTTTTCGGTGCTTCATCTGTAAGAGCACCTTATGGAGTCCCACAATACCTGCTGCTGCCTCAAGGTGTCCTATATTGGTTTTTACCGAACCAATAGAACAGCCCTGTTTGTCGACATTATAATCTTGAAAAGCAGTGGTAAGACCTGATATTTCGATCGGGTCACCTAGTTCAGTTCCCGTTCCGTGAGCTTCTATATAACCAATGGTCCGGGCATCAACTTTTCCATTTTCAAGGGCCGTACTAACTACCTGTGCCTGAGATTTAGGGCTAGGCACCATAAAGCCACTGGTCTTTCCGCCATGATTGATGGCAATACCTTTGATGACTCCATAAATATGGTCTCCGTCTTTTTCTGCCTGATCCAATGGCTTAATAAGAACAGCTCCCACACCTTCTCCGGCCACATAGCCATTAGCGCCTTTTCCAAATGTACGACATACACCATCGGCCGAGAGAGCCCCACCACTTTTGTTGATATCTATTTTACTTTGGTGTACATCAAGGTTAACACCACCTACGATAGCGCTGGAACATTCTCCTTTATAGATTGCCTCACAAGCGAGGTATAATGCACTTAGGCTTGATGAACAGGCCGTATCTATAGGTAAACTGGGGCCTGAAAGGTTAAAAGCATATGATACCCTATTAGCAATACCCCATAAATGTGAGCTGGGGCTTGCAAAGTTACCCTTAAGTTTCTCTTCCGTACCTAATACCTGATAGAGGGTCCATACTGCTCCTACGTAAACACCAATGTTTCTGGGAGCATTGTCTTCTGTTAATGTTTCAGGGTAGTACCCCGCATCTTCAAGCGCTTCCCAAGCCACTTCAAGGAAGAGTCTTTCCTGAGGATCAAGGTATTCAGCTTCGCGTGGCGAAATGTTGAAGAACAGTGAATCAAATTTATCTATGCCATCAATAAAGCCACCACGATACTTCTCTGAGAATTTATTGCGCAGACGCTGTTCGAAACGAGCATCCGGAATATCTTCGATACAGTCTTTTCCCTGAATCAGATTTTCCCAGAATTCGTCCATGTTTTTGGCCTTAGGGTAGCGGCCGGCAATTCCTACAATGGCAATGTCCCCTGTTGTGCGAGGCCTGTTGCCTTGTGAGTCTTGATTCGATCCTGTTTCCATAACCTTGGTATGCTGACCCGTAGCTTCAACTTGTTTTTCAGTATTTGCCTGAGCTGGAGAAACTGAAGCTGTTTCAGATGTTTTTGTGATTACCTCACCTGAGGTATTGTGATATAGTTTGAGTTTAAAATTGACATGGATGTTTCCAAAGTTATCAGCCTGATCTCCTATTGGTAGCACTTCAGGAATGTTAACCATATTACTAAATGCCTGTATCAATCTGTCTTTTATTTCATCTGCTTCTTTCTGCTTTAAACCAACAGGAATAGCCAGACGTACAAGATTATTGATTGTGGTACCTTTCTGCATGCCTACGTTATGGGCACCTCCACGAATACCTGTATTAAGGTATAACCATGAAATAAATGATGATACAGGATGCTCAAATGATTTGAATTGAGGGATTTGTTTAATGTCAATCAATATGCAGTGGCCTACTGCCGGCTGTACTACCGGAATGCCATTTTGCTTTAAGGCACCCCAAATTGACCTCACCATCTGAACCCTGTTTTGAACGCGGGTTTCAATCTTATTTTTATTGCGGAAAGAAAGTGCCACAACTTTTTTATCAATGACATCAAGCCCAATGCCTTCATCCTGTATGAGCGCCTGAACCCTGTTAAAGAGATCAGTATCATTAGTGGCAATCAGACCTCCTTTGTTCACACAGAAATCCTTTGCTAAACTAGTAATCATGGCATCGGCATACGAGGCCATTTCACGAACTACATCCCATACATTTTTACCTGCATATTCTTTTTCATGCTCTATAATGAACAGTGCATTCTCCACGATTCTGGTACTATCAAATACAAGCGGAATAGCATGCTCTGACAATAATGCCTTGACTTGCTTTATATGATCAATGGACACTGGTGCTCCGCCCGCTGCATTGTCATCAGTCTCAATGAGTACGAAAGCTATTGACTTCGGGTCTTCCTCCACCTGTTTTTTAAGCGCATCCCAGTTGAGATTCCCTTTATAAAGTGCTTCTGAATTAAGATTAAAAACTTCCGAGTGTGGTAGCTCTTTAGGTGTAAAGCCATTTTCAATCTGATGAAAGATAGTAGTTGGGAAAAGTATATTTTGTAGTACTACACCTTTTTTCTCCCAAGCCTTACAGAAGGCATGTTCTGCCGTACGGCCTGCCGTGGTCAATGCAAAATGAGAAAAAGGGAATACACTCTTCAGAGTCTCTTCAATACTTATGGGCTGCTGAAGTTGTGTGTAAAGATAGCTTAGCTGATTTTGGATAGCAGGAAGCTCCAGTTGCGCCCATGAATCGGTCTTAAGATCGAATTCAACCTGTTTGTCAGGAATATTCAAAGGGTTAAACCCATAATCAGCAAGTTTAGCGGAACGCTCCACTCCTGCGATCATCATTCCTGGCTTTGCTTCAGATTGTGTTGCTTTTGTAGTGGCTGACGGTTCGGCAACTTTTGGTGTAGGTTCTGTTTTTACCTCCTGTATAGCCGCAGGTCTCTGTGATGGGCCATAGGTATGATTTTCTTCATCTGATGTTTGCATCTTCATAGGATCCGCAATCATCATGATGATATCAGTCACATTATCTGCGCTACTTCCCAAGGCTCTACAAAGGAAAACAGTGTTATGCTCTGGTCTAAATTTATTCTTAAATTGCAGGTTCCCTTCATCGTTAAAGATGTTTTGCTCGCGAAGGTAGTCAAGTGTTTTTTCGAGCGCCGGGTCAGGGTTAGAGGAGGCCTCGAGCTTACAACCATAGGTGCCTCCAAGGCTTAACATACTACATCCCTCAGCAGCTAGTATTTCTACTATATTAACAATAGCATATTCCAAACCTCCTAAAGGCATTTCCTGAGGGTAGAACTCAAGGTCCATCAGGTAACCATTTTCATTGGATGACAACTTGGAAATAAGAATGACGTTTTGTAATACATCATCAAGATAAGTAAGGAAAAGGCGATGTTCTGAGTTTAAATTTCCATTCAGGATCTCATCCTTAACCATGTGGATCAGAGGATTGACCATGGTCCTTGGGGCACACCACTGATCAATAATATCCGCTATACTCTGATCTGTTTGTTTATTGGTACCATTTTTATATTCTTCAGTTCTGCATTTACCTTCACCTTCGAACTTAGACACCTGATAACGCAAACGACGCATCTTACTACCTTTAAGGGTGAATTTTTCGAAATTTACCCTGGATATAACCCCAAAAGGAGTTGAGGAAAATGGAGTACCTCCTATAGCGTCAATTTCTTTAGAGGTAAAGAGGTTAAGCTCAAAATTATGCTCACTGCAATACTGATACATTTCCTCCGCAAGTGTAGAGAAGTAGTCTTCCGGCCCGGTATAAGTATAGACCAGTATAATGTTTTTGCTCCGGCTATAGTTGAAATAGCCTCGTTGGTCACTACCTATGAAAAGGTTGGGAGCAATGTTTCTTGTGCCCCTGGATGATGAGCCCTCGTTTTTGTATTCATCAAAAAGGTCCTTCACCAGTTTGCCTAGTTCCGGATATTTATAGGCTTCTTTCTCAAGTACAGTAATAGGATTTTTATTTGATTCTTTTATCCGATCATCAGTAAGCCTCTCAGGTGTCACTTCATCCTTTGCTGCAGGTTTTTGCTCTACCTCAACAGGGGTAGATACAGGTGTACCATTGGCAAATTTTTTAGTAAGCGTTTCCGCATGTTTATCAACAAAGTAATTGCTTAAATCATCTATATTGAAATTTTCAAAAAGCAAGGTTTTGGGTAAAGTACCAAACTCCTCCTCCAGTTTTTTGATGACTTGCAGTACACGAAACGAATCAATTCCCAGCTCCTGAAATGGAGTGGATGTATCGTGATCTCCAATTGATATTTGAGCAACCTCTGATATAAGGTTTTTAAGATAACTATCTGTTGACTCTAATAATATTTCCTTGTCTGTCATTTTCCTAGCTGAGCTCTATTATCATTAAAATGAGATTAATTTGCACTACACCGAACGAGCGATCTTATCCGGAAGTAGATATTAAGATTTATATTGCAGGCGCTAAAGGCCTTCATTCAATAAGCATTTACATGTTTATGCTTTTTCTTGATCCTGTTTTTGCAGATATCAATAAATACGGTTTGATTAATAGCCTGCAAGTGCATACCAAATTTGGTTTTTGACTGCTGCTCCACCAAGATCCCCTCATAACCTGCAAGAGGTCCGCTTACAATTTCTACAACTTCTCCCCTATTAAAATTAGGCTCCACGATTAGCTCCTGATTAAGATTAACCATCCGCTTAATTCCTTCAATACACTTATTACTTACTATAGAAGGTTTACCCCCACAATGTATATAGGTTGTAATCTTACGTGTCTGGCATATTTTGTAAAGGTTGCTTTCAAGCGTATTTACAAAAATATAGCTAGGGAAAAGCACTTGATCGATAATTTTTTTCTGACGGTTATTCCAGACCCTGAGTGTTTTGGTTATGGGTAAAAACACATCATAACCCTTAATAAGTAATTCTTTCTGAACTACTTTTTCAGCTCTGGGAGCCGTGTAAAAAATGTACCAATTCACTTTCCTGTCAAGTCCAGTTGGATCACCATTGTCATCCATCCGAAATGGTTGCTTAGGGGTTTGGGGCATAACATTTAGTTGACTAGTTGATACAGCTTCGCTTGGTCAATTAGCAAGCATGCATTTGACTAAAATCAGAAATTATTGATAATGAATTTGATGGAATTGGGTCAGTTTCCACAAATCATTTTTAAGCAATGAGCATCCAAGATGTAGCTAATTTCCTTTTTTTCCAAATTCCTAGAGGAAATATTATCTAAGTTTTTTGAGTCTATTTTGCTTGCTTGAGACGCATATAGCTTGGCCTAAAATAGCTGTTTTGGAGGTTATTCGTCTGAGATTCCGAAAGATAAGCACCTATGAAGAAGACTAGAAATAACGCATATTTAGACGGTTTTTCACTTTAAAAAAATTTTTATTTTTGTTTAGATTAATTCAAAATAATCTTTCAAAATATGAAAAATACTATTTCCTGAGGCCCCAAACGCCATCACAGATCCCAAAGCAACTTCCAAAGTGAAGCAGAAGGATCACTCATAAACCTCAAAAAAATATGGTTAAACATGCAACTACACCCCAGCCTTTAAGTAGTCAGTATAAAGTGGGGGTGACTTAAGTTCAAACGTTCACTTTGACACTTTGAAAAGAGTATTTCAAACCGTTGCGGTAACGATATCATCAATCGAGATAATATTCAACAAATTTGAACCTCAAAAGTCATCGAAGGTTCATTATGAACTTTTGATTAAATCACCATTAAGGCATTGTTAACATTTATTGTTGAACCATCGATTTTCCCGAACTACTAACTGAACCTTCGAAGGAGCAATATTGAAAGTTCAGTTATAAAACATAGATTCTCCTGACCGTTCTTTGTATGAACCTGCAAGAGGCTCTGCTGGAAAGACATACTTGTTTTTAGTACTGCGAAAACTCTAAACCGGAGACTCGCGAATCTTATTTGATCTGATAGCAGGGCTCGAACCTGCGTCCACCCGGTCCCAGAGCCGGGCGCTCTACCACTGAGCTATATCAGATGCCAAAACGGGTGTAGGGCTCGAACCTACGTCTGCCCGGGTGAAGAGCCGGGTATTCTACCGCTGAATTAACCCATTCAATTATTAACCGGATCAAATGGTTTTGCATTTTTACCGGAAAAGTATCTATGCCTTTTCAATACGCTAGCCAGAAAGGGACTTGCCACCTCAACTCCATGAACCAGTTCCGGTGTAGGCCTGAACTCCTCTACACCATGCTGCCTTGGAGCAATCCATCCCGATTTCACGGCATCAATTCCTGCCTCATGACAGTATTTAACAACAAGGTCTTTATTACAACCCCTGATTCCCTTAAATACTTCCCATGGCAGTGGCAGTTTATTCCAAACTTCTGTATTTGGATCCAGCTTTCCTCCTGAAGCTCGATGCCAGGCCGCCACATCTGCGGCCATGAGTCTCATTACTTTTCCAAAACAGACCTCATCCAGGACAAACTCCATCCCCATCGAATAGATGACATTCATCCACTGATCTCTGGCTTTATTCCATGCCCCTGCGGTATTGTTCCAGGTAGTAGAGTCATTTCCTCTCCGCACGATCATAGTTTGAAGATTAATAGAACTCCTTGTCCATACTTCGTCCAGCAATGTGGCTATCTCCTGCAGAATATTAGTCCATTTACCCAACAGCCTCCCCTTCTGCTCGTCTGTCAAATGAGACAATACCTCCTGACCTGTATATATATGAGCCATAGCCAACCATTCTGTATTGCTTTCTCTAGTTCCAACTTTTTCTCTACCAAAGAGGCTCTTTCCAACGACGTACTCTCCTTTACACCTTTTATATAACATGTCGCTGACTTCGTCATATGCTCTGGCCTGGCTCTGGTTCGTAAACACACTTCTGAGATTGCATCGTGCATTAAAGTAAGCAATAAAGCAGGCTGTATTTTTATCCTTTATAAAGCTCTCGTACTCCAGGTGATGTACAATACCATGCTTGGCGATCTTCTGGAACTCGACCTTCTTTACCTCTCGTTCATATTTCAGCAGCTTGTTTTCAAGCCTTTTAAGAAGTCTCCATCTTTTATTATAGGCTCTTTTCGACAGGTCCAAGCCTGCAGCTTTTCTTTGAGCTCTATCTAAGCGACCGGAAAGAAAGTTATTGTCGCCTACCTCTTTCTGAATTAGTGGTGATACCTTACCAATAAAACCTTTTATGTCGGGAATATAATCGTAGTTAACACCTGCTATATTTTCCAGTTTGAAAATCTCTACGGCTTTCTTTATCTGTCTCTCAGCTCCTACTGCCCTTGCAAATTCCTGAGCCATGGAGCTATAGCCAAAGACCTGTCTTTTCAAAGACCCCCTAGCAGCTTTGTCGAGTATGCTTCTCTCCAATGTGCTTAGGTCGTCCTTTAAAATTTCAATTACAGCTTCTGCAATATCTTCTGGTCGCTTTCTTAATTGCAAACTTTGGTATAGTTCTTTCAGCTTATCCATGAGTTAGACTTTTTAAAACCTGATACAAGTTTAGAGCCTAAGTACGCAGTCTTCTTGCGTAGATATATTTTGTTTTAATTTTTTATTAAAAGACGCAGAACCCTCCACAATACTCTCCTGAGAAGTGAAGCCCTCAATAAATGTTCAACTCCTGATTCGACATACTTTTTTATTAATTAAATGACTTCTTATCATTGACCAAAGTAACCCAATAAACGCTCCAATAATAACGGAACTTATCAGATCGATCATAGCAGGATCATTAAAGCTTTGATATATTGCACCCCCTAGTAAGATCAATAAAACAGCAGCCCATATTCTATTATGTATAATCTCTTTTCCATCTAAAGGTATATAAGGCGTTACCGGATTTTTAAAGTAATAAGTAACAGTTCTTTCACCTACAATTCTTCTTCCAGTTTTATACCTTCTATCTGGTCGTGTTCTAACTTCTCTCTTACTATTCTGAAGAGTATTTATTTTTACAGTTCTAAACAGAAGGTTAAAAAGATTATTAAAAAAATAGATATTCAGAACTGGCATCAACAAGCCGAGCCAATTAAAGGATACCCCAATTAACTTTTGAAAAAAAGAATTGTTAGGGGCAACCCACCAGGGAAACTGGCTGTATTGAACTGTATCTTTTTCATGCAAATTGGTATTGATACTTCTATGTTCCGCTTCTTTAGCTACTTTTATCGCTGTATTTTTAAGAATTGTTTTTAGCTTTTTTGCCATCTAATTTTGGATATTATAACAGGAATAATGAGGTTAAAATTAGTGACCATTTATTTTTGACATCCATACCACGAACCTGATTAATTACAAATCACACTTAAAAATAGTTGTAGGGGTTATGGAAGTCAATACCCAATCTTGGGTATTTTCACTTATCCCTGGATAAGGTGATCAGTCTGTGAGCGCAGATACTCTTCCTAGAAAGTTGGGGCTAGTATATATTAAAGTTTAATAGTTGGTTAAAGTTTAATACTTAAGAAAAAATCTAACATCATTGCCTGGCTCTTATCAAATGCTTCTCTTACTTCAAAACACTCATGAGCTTTTGTGAACAGTTCAAAAATGGAGCAGATTACCTACGGTTTGATGAATATTTCCTTTAACAAATCTTTTCAATATCCACAAAACAATTTATTAACTGACAATCAGGTACTTACAAATGAATAAGTTTTTATTCTATTCAAATTATAGCTAAATGCCGACTAAAACAGATAGAAAACGTTAACCAAAATGCTTTTCATATGTTAAAAATAACGAAGGCTGGGTATTGATTAACCATTATGTATAACCTACCTTGATAAAACTCAATTGATTGTTATAAACCACCATTAAACAATATCAGCAGTGAATTGATAAGAAATATGTCCAACAATCAATTGTAAAAAATTATATCACCAAACATTTGCTTTAGAATTATTATTACATTAATATCATACAATAAATTATAATTAAATGTAATTATAAACACCTTATAATTAATTATTTAATAATAAATTATTGATAATAAACAATTAAAATACTTCAACTATCTCATAATCTTTTAAAACCATGTCGCTATCAGTAGAACAACAACAAAATTTTAACACCTTCAATAAGAGGCTTGGCTTTGAATCTGAGGTGCCGTCTTCCTTCCCTTCAGAAGTTAAGAATGGAAGATTAATCCTTTCCAAAGACCCAGCAAAATCTTCGGTACCCCCGAAGTTGATAACAGTGAACAATATCGATGAACTCAAAGCTCTGATCAAAGCTCCATCCGCAGGAAGCAACGGCCAGGTAGACTATTTACCGCCACTTAACTTAACGGCAGTAAAATCAAAAAGTGACTTGTCCAAAAGCCAACGACAGCAACTTAAAAGGATGACACTTTCCTATGTAATTGGTGATTCAGACAAAGTAGGAAGCGATGACAAGGAATTTATCAATAAAACAGCATTTCCATTAACCCTGGCGGCATTTACGGCCGACAATTATACGGTTGAAAGTGGAAAGGTACTGACCCTGACTGATGGAACAGTTAATAATTTTGGAACCTTAACTGTCGAAGCAGGCGGACAGATCGAAAGCGATGGAACAGCCTACCTCAACTGCCAAACCCTGATACAGCAAGGTCAGGTAACCCCTGGTACTTATACTATAAGGTGTGAATTACCAGCAATCGATCCTGCGCAGGCTGAAAATGGTGATCCTGGAAATACGCCCACTACCCCAGGCGAAAAAGGCAAAAATGGAGTAAAGTGTTCAAGTCATTGCAAATCCAATCCAACAAATGGATCGCAGGGTGCTGGTGGCGGAAATGGGGGTAATGGACATGATGGTTTACACGGAGCCCATGGCCCTATACTTTATTGTACGATTAACAATGCCGAAGGAAACATCGTCATATATGCCGGAGCTCAGGAAGGCCAAAAGGGAGGAGATGGCGGAAATGGTGGAAATGGTGGCCCCGGAGGACCTCCAGGTGACAACCCCGGTCCATGCACTAATGCCCAATCCGGATCTCAAGGAAATGGCGGAGATGGCGGAGACGGCGGTAAAGGAGGAAACGGTGGCGATGGATCTCAGGTCTACTTCACCTACGGCGGCACAGGTACAGTGAGCCCAATGTTTGGTCATACAAATGGAGCCAAAGGCGGCAGTCGTGGCCAAAGGGGTACAGGGTTTGAAGATGGTAAAGATGGTGAACCAGGAGACAATGGTGATCCGGGCGCACCTCCTGTAATTAAAGCCGTAAGGAATTAAACAAAAATACAATCAACTCTCATCCCTATGAAAACCGAACTAACCAATCAATTAGAGCAATCCAGTAGTATCAATGAGAAAACACTCCAGGCAGTATTGGTGCAGTTGGCAGCTTCCTCAGCCAGTACAGATTTAGATGATCCTACTTTACCCTCTACATGGAAGTTACTTACTACAAAGTCTGTTTTCGCGCTTCCCACAGGCAACATCCAATTTGTACTAGCCTATGGAAACGTAGGGGATGAGGTAATTGCCTGTCTGTCTATAGGAGTACCCTGGTCCGATTTCATAGGAAACTACACCTCTGGTTTTTTACCGGACAACAAACAATCGCTACCGGAAGATGTAGCAGGAAAAGCTCCTACTGACGCCACTATCCTAAGCATTTATGTTGCTGCTTACCCTTTATTGAGGTCTCCCCTATGGGAAGCCCTTTCCTTTTTAAATAACCCGGGCGTACAAGGTAAACCGCTTTACATTACAGGTATCGGCTTGGGAGGACCTTTGGCACAGATTGCAGCACTGGATCTCAGGCCCGGGAATAAAGGTCCCGACCAACAAGACCCTCCACAGTTAACTCAGCCACCGTCATATGTCTTCAGCACTGGAAACTTCGCAAGCACTGCTTTCCAGCAATACTACAACGGTAAAGTTCAGAATGCTTATAACCTGAGAGCCGGTTCTCAAGCATTGCATGTCGATCAATTTCCTGATCAACCCTCTACAGGTGCAGGGTTTGCACCACTTGGCAATGAAACCTTCTTGCCTGCATCGATCCCTAAACCATATTACACACCTTGGGAGGTGCGAGACTCCAGTTTTTACCTGAAAGCAATAAGCGGGAAATCCCCCACTTACCCTCCATCCCCTACTATCATACCAAACCCACCTCAAGGCTTTAGTCAATCCCTGGCTTTTAACCTGGGCAAATTTCTAGCTTTAACCTATATACAGGCGCAAGAACCAGGCAACCCGACGCCACAGGAAATGAAGAAAATCATTGATTATGGAGATAGCAAGGTAATAGCGGCTATCTTCAGTACATCTAATAGTTTGACAGTAGCATTTAGGGGCAGCATCACTTATGAAGAATTTCTAATGATGGATACCAACAGCGCCACATCCCGAACACCTTATAATGAAATCATTACTTCCGGAGCTAATGAAGTTTATTATGCCAATAGTCAGGCAATCGGCGAACAAATAAAACAGGTGGTACAGGAACTTATAGGAGACAAAAAGCTATATGTGATTGGTCATGGCTTTGGTGGTGCACTTGCCAACATAATGGCGGCTGACTTCACCTTCAATACTAAACCAGCCATCCCCTTTGATGCCATTTATACGTTTGGTGCCAGCTATTTTGCCGGTATCAACATGGCTAATCGGTTCAACGAAAGCCTTGGCAACATCAGCTATCAGATCCTTCGCCCAGATGACCAAATTGCCACTGCATTAAAGACGCTACCTTTCTGGAATCCCGTAAATAATATTGTCGCTTTACTTGGCTCATTAGACGTTCCCGATGACACCAGTCATGCCCTTAGTGCATATCTAAGTTTACTTGACCCCAGCAGGGTCATCTCATCATCTCAACACGCCACTTCTACCAACTAAACCAACGCCACGTGGAAACTCTAACCATCCCTACCCTTGAAGAAGATGTAACTGTACTCCAATCTACCGACTCAAACTTTTCCGGGCTAGACCCAATACTTGGTAGTTTAGGAGTATTAGTGGGACTTCTTAAAAAAAATGAAGATGATTCTTACTCGTTGATCCCAGAATGGTTCACCAACCCATATGTTAATACAAAAGCAGGGATCGTTAAGAATCCGGCTGAGTTTAACACCCTGTTTGAAGAACTACTTGGGAAAATCGGAGGAAATGCCTTTGGTATACCCGTCCAGAACCCTGCTCTTTTAGGTAATTGGTTCCCTATCAAATACCAAAAAGACGGCAAAGATGTCAATACAGGTGTATACGCTGTAACTTATCAGACAGGAAGCAGTACGGTGATGGGTGTCGGTGTTTATCACGCCTGGGAATTTGGTACCCCACCAAGCTTACAATCAGCCGTCTGGGGTTTGGTACCTTTCGTAGCTATTGATGCCGAAGACACTAATAACCCTATTAAAATGACCTTTGTAACAGAAGGTTTTCCGATCGTTTTCGGTGCAGCAGTAAATGGCCCTGACCCATCCTCTCCTATAGTTGATATCAATGGTATTCAGTTTAATGGTGTTAAAGTCAATGCCAATATTGACCTCGCAAAAGAAATAGCAAGAAAACCTCCATTCGAGTTAGGCATAGAAATCATTGGCTTACAGTTAGCTGGTGAAGACAAGCCTTCCAATCGGTCGCTATCCGACCTGAAGGCTATAACGGTAGAAAAGATCATGAATACCGCCTCCAGCCTTTTTGTGGGTGGACTAAGCAAAGTATTCCCTGAACTTAGCGATAACATTCAGTACTTCCCTCCTCTTTTTGGCTTAAGCTCACAGGTACCCAAGGCAGCTGGTACGCCGAATGCCAAACTGCCCATATTGGAGTGGTATGAGTTATTCAATGCAGCCAAAGACAATAACGCGGAAACGATTTTCCTTAACTGGTTCAATGCTATTGCCGCTGACAACAACACCCTGAAGACCTGGCTTTCATGCCTTTCAGGCTTCCTTAAAAAAGAAGTGAGTATCTCGGGAAGTGGCTCACGTACTTCCCCATTCCTGATTTCTCTTTTGGATGTTAGCAACATTGGCACCTTAAGCCTCTCCATGGGAACCGAGGTGGTTGGGAAAAGCACCCGGGTGCTATATCCGGGTATGGCATTTTCAGGATCACCTATTGAATTTGGCACCTCCGGGATCGTTTTCACTATGCAGGCCGAAAGCGAACTGGCAAGGTTTCAGATCACCGGAGACTCCATTGGCCTCTCTCCTACCATCAACTTTGCCTCAAAATTCAGTCTTCAAAACAAGACAGCGTCTCAACCTCTGGCTGAATTTAATCTTGATAGTAAGGAGTATTCCATTGGCTCCCTCGAAGGAGGTATGTCACTGGGAACAGATGCGAGCATGATGCCCTGGTTTGGTCTTAATGCAGTGACCATAGGAAGTACGCACTACGACACATTGAACCTGCTCTCACCAGGGCAATTGGCCAATGCAGGTGCTGCTGCCCTAAGCGAAGGCTTGCAAAGCCTCCTGGACTTCGGCACCGACAACAAAAACCTTTCGGAGAGTATTGGGGCGATTATCGGGCTACAGGCTCCTTCATCAGCAGGAACAAACTGGCCTGGCGATCTGGTACCGCCGTTCTCTCCCACGGGAATGGTTACCTCGATCACCAACCCGATTGGTTCCTGGGCCAGTTACTATACCAACATACTCTCCTACCAACAACAGATCTCAGGAAAAGAGGCTTTCTATTACGTAGTAGAATCATTTGCTCAACTGTTGCAAGCCTCCACGGAATCGTTACCCATTAGCATCTCAGGATCAGGAACTCAGCAAGACCCCTGGAAAGCAGGAATATCTATAAAAGATCAGACTTTACCGGCCTATCTCGTCTGTTATCAGGAGAATACTACAGATTACATCAATCTGAATCTGGGGCTTGAACTTGCTCCTGAACTTACGATAAAAGGCACGGACATCGTAGCCTCTCTTTCCCTGGATGCTGCCACCATTCAGCTGCCCAAAGATGGAAACCTGAGTAACACCACAGCCAATTGGCTCTCCGGAGTAGCGGCACGCCTCACCCTGCCAAACGGTTTTGAAACACCGGCCATAGGCGGTATGCAGGTAAAGGTTGACACCTCTCAACTATCTGCTACCTGGGACCAGACCGATGGCTGGTCGTGGTCTATGCTGGTCAAGGGGCCTACTCTGGTGGTAGATGGTACACCCACAGCCTTGGGTACTGACCTGAATTTTGACGATCAATCTACACTTCAGGATCTGGTAAAACAAAGTGCTTCAACTTTCGGTCCCTTCCTGGTATCAGCATTAGGTACCATGCTTGTCCGTACTCAGTCTAAAGCGGGTCTCTTTGTGGCGGGTGCCATGGGACTGGTCAAAGACCTGTCCACCGCTCCGGCATTCCCGAAAAGCGGCCTTTCCTGGTCAGGGTTTGAGCTTTACCCATTCACAAGTTTCGATGATCCCTGGGCGGATTTTAACAAACAGATAAACCAACTATTTAATACTGATGTAAAGGGTAAAAGCGTACTTGGTTTGCTGGCCTATACCATGTCAGGGACTGAAGACGCGCCGGCCATTACGGGTAGCGGCACATTCTCTGATCCCTGGATCACCCCCATTCCGTTTGGTTTTAACTTACCGGTATGGTACAACACAGATAAACAAAACCTCGGACTGGGTTTTGGCCGCCAGGACGTATTCAATTACCCCAGCACTGGCACCGCACAAATAGCATTTAACCTGGAGCAGAGGCTAAACCTGGTCGAGTATTCTACTCAGGATCAAAAAATAGAATTTATCGATGATGTTCCTTCATTGAGTTTCATCGGCACACTTTTCAAGCCTAATGCCAAACTCGTTGATCTTGGAAGTATCGGTAGCATAGATAAAATTATGCTGGGACTAACCCTGTCATTATACAACGGTCAGGTCAAGGTTCAGCCAGTAATAACTTTGGTCAATGCTCAACTTAGTACGGACTTTCAGTCTGACCTGGTAACACTGGAGCAATTCCTGAGTGATAGCTTTGCATCTAACCTTCAGTCTGCATTTTTAGCGTTACTCAATGGTGCGCTACAGGTAGCCACAGACGTGGAAGCGGTAACCAGCAATAGTGGATTCCAAACTACATATAGCCTGCTACAATTAATTGGGCTCACCATGGCCCGGGCCAATGACCAGGCACCGTATGGCATCAATACCAATGGCTGGAATGCGATGCTGGCTAACCCGGACACTTACTTGGAAAACCAGTTCGAATCCCTGCTTTTGGACCCCTACCACAGAAGTGAACTATTTAACTTCTTGCAGCAAGTTACCGGCATTACTATTCCAGGCCTGCCCGAACCTGCTCTGCAATTCCTCTCCGCAATCAATATCTGCGGACCTGCAAGTCAGGGGTATCCGTTATTGCCCGGGGCCGTGCTTGAAGTATTCACCAATCCGGTACAAGGACTTACGTCCAGATTTGAGGCTTTCTTTACTGACAAAGAGGCCGTAAAAACTCTGGCGGCTCAAATAGCTTCCAATTTACCTCCAGAGGATTATGGCCCACTCACTTTCAGCACCACAGCCAATGGAGTAATTTCCTTAGGTATCTTACCAAAAAATGTGATCAATCTGGGAGGATTTGTAAACCTGTATGGCAATGTTCAGCTGAACATCAGTGATGAAACCCTTACATTCACTGGAGATATTTATATACCGAAAGTAGGCTTGACACTGGCATCATCACTCGGACTGCGAATGACGGATGGCACTTTACAAACTCCCGACTTTGCCGTACAGCTTATTTGGGGAGATGGACTAAAACCTGCTGCCAGCCCGCTAGACATTTATCCTTTCGAAGCCTCTGCCTTCGTAGATCAGGTGTCGGAACTGGCCCCCGCATATACCTTAAACATCCTGCTCAATGCCATATTCGAAGAAGAGCTTCTTGGAAAATATGAATTCGTACAGAAGATCTTCGAAGGCCTGGGCATAGGTAAAGATGAAGATGGTATCTGGCGTATGCCATCCCTAATGGGTATTTTGTCAGACCCATTGGGCTGGATACTTTCAGAAGAAGTACTGGGTACTACCGACGGAAAGTTCAGTGTAGCTAAGCTGATCGCCCTGCTGGGTAATCTTCCTGAGGTTAAGTACAACAATATACAAGTCTCACCTATCCCTGGCAAGGGAATGGAATTAACCGGCCTGCCTTATGGGTTCAAAGTAGGCATGAACGGAGAAAACAACCTGGCTACCTTCGACTTTGGCGTAGACACCATCTCTATTGTCAGCAATGAGGCAGCCATTAAAAACCTGAAATTTGGGGTAAGCCTCAATCAGGACTATCAACCCGCTTTTTCAGGTGGAATGGATGTTGAGGCTACCATATCATCACTTCAGGATGGATTTTTCGTTCATGTGGCTTATGACAAACAGTTCCAGCTCAGCATTTCGCAAGGTACACCTGCTCAACCAACAGGTCTGGGAGTACAACTGCTGCCCTTCCAGGGGTGGGGTACGCTGGCCGGGCAAGCCCTGGCTACCGGATCTGCGGTAGTGATCAACGATGTGGTTCCGAAATTAATGAACTACCTGCTGACCAAGTACCCGGCAGACACAACCGATGTTGGCAAGTTCCTGGCAGCCATGGATGGATTTGCCACCAAAACAGATGTAAAAGACCTCGTCACCAACATTATCAATGCCTTTTCTCAGGCACTCAGCGAGGGAAAAAGTGGAGACGAGCTCCTTCAGCAATTAGAAAGTGTCGCTTTTACCTGGGTGAAACAACGTTTCTCGACAGCAAATGCCAACGACACGGCCACGGCTATTGTAGACCTCTTGAAACTGGCGTTACCCGAAGATTCTCTGTCTGTCATCGGAGGACAGATCCAGTACATTCCAAGCGACAATTTGCCATTCAAACTGCTTGCTGGATTAGATTCTACCAATTCGATTGGTTTATGGGCCGGCGTAGAGCTGCCGGACATGAAGCTGCTTAAAATGGAGATTGCCCCGACAGGTGTAGCCTACAATTTGGATAACAGCAATTTCGATATCTCCTTCGGGCTCGACATGGTAGTGCCTATTGAAAACCTCAATGGTCCCGGCCTGAGCATCAGCTTTAACAATGGCCAGTTCAATCTCAGCTTCGACCCATTGGCAGACCCTAACCAACTGGGCACTCCGTCTTATCTGAATGTGGAATTACTTCCAAGCTTTTTTGGAGGCGGTGATGTGGGTGACAAAGTTTCCACATGGACACTCAATGTTATCAAGGATGTATTGCCTCGCTATGTTTCCCTGCTGGTGCTTAATCAGGACCAGGTAAAAGCATGGTTACAGGCTCCACTGATCAAATCCTCTACCATTAGCCCGGCAGTACTGCTTGAAGCTACTCAGGTAGTCGAATATAACAAGAATCAGGATGTTTATGTCCTCAACTCATTTGATGAGCTGGCGAAGCTAACACCCAAAGAGTTTTTAGGAAACTTCCTGTTTACCCTACTCGAAAATCAATGGACTTTACTCACCTTTAGTAAAGAAGGCAAAATTATTATAGGTCCCAAAACCAATGTAGAAGGCTTCTATGGTTTACTGGTACAGGCTCCCAACCTATCGATTTCGGCTATTCCAAACCTGGTTTTTCAACTGGGAGCAAAAAACACCGATTGGATCACCAATAGTTCGGACGGAACCGCAAAATTTGGAGGCCCGGGAATCGGGTTCTATGTTCCGATTGCAAAAACAGAAAGTGATACATACACTGTAGACTTTACCCATTTCAACCTGGTACTAAACAATGTCGGGTTTGATATAATAGGCAAAAACGGACAACCCATTGTGGATTTGAGCCGGTTTAAACTTGGAGCGGTAGATCCCCGTGCTTTATTTGACCTTCAGTTTAAAGGCAATGACCCTATACAAATTAGTTTTGGAGCAGGTCTTACACTGGATGACATGGGACTATCCTTATCCCCCAAAACTATCTCTGAAGGAGGCGGTAACAACCCGATAGCCAAAAATGTCCTAGGATCAGGAGAATCGAATGATGACAATAAAACAACGGACCCTCGATTCTCTGTAGATGTTGGCTACGTTGACAAACTCTGGGTAAATCTCCGCAGCAATACCGGAAACGGCCATGAGGTGATCATTCCTGTACAAAGAAGCTTTGGCCCCTTGTACATTGAAAACATTGGCCTTGGATGGGAAGGTGACAAAACACCGCCATTACTTGACTTCATAAGTTCAGGAAGTTTCGAACTGGCTGGCTTCAAGGCGGCACTGCAGGGCTTGCGCGTAGGCATGCCGGTTACCGCACCTACCGATTGGAGTAAATACACCATCGATCTGGATGGTTTTGCTATAGATTACACCGGTGGTATCACTATCAACGCCGGCTTCCTGAAAAGTGAAACCAATGATATTGTAGAGTATACTGGTGTTGCCATCCTCTCGGCCAAAAAATTCTCACTTGGAGCCTTAGGGTCTTACGCCCAGATAACGCTAAAAGATAAAAGTACTGCAACCTCCATGTTTATTTTCGGAGTGCTTAATGCGCCACTGGGAGGTATTCCTGCATTTTTCATCGAAGGCATTGCCGCCGGGTTTGCCTACAACCGGAGCCTGGATATTCCAGGCATCGAAAATGTAGCCAGCTTCCCACTGGTCAAAGGGGTAGCAGACGGTTCCTTTACCGAAGGAGAAGATCCAATGGGTGCTCTGATCAAGCTGAATGATGTCATTCGTCCAAAAGTAGGGCAATACTGGTTTGCCGCAGGCCTTAAATTCTCCTCGTTCCAGCTATTGGAGACCACAGCCCTGCTTTTCCTCAGCTTTGGTAAAGATTTCGAATTCAACCTATTGGGAGTCTCCACGGCAACGCTTCCTCCCAAGGTCGGTCCTGATCTGGCCCTGGCCTACATGGAGCTAGCCATTAAAGTCACTGTCAGTCCGGCAGCAGGGTACGTTTCAGCAGAAGCTCAATTGACGCCAAATTCATTTGTTCTGGCCAAGGACGTTAAATTAACCGGAGGATTTGCCTTCTATTTATGGTTTAAAGACATCCCTCTTAAGGATGGCGGAATGATACCCGCCGGAGATTTTGTAGTCACCTTGGGAGGTTATCACCCTGCATTCCAGAAGCCCGGTTACTACCCAGACGTTCCCCGCCTGGGCATCAGCTGGAAATTAAATTTCTCAGTAGGAAAAGTGTCTATAACCGGCGGTGCATATTTTGCTATCTGCCCTACCGCAATCATGTCAGGAGGCTATTTGAAAATAGCTTTCGATGCAGGCCCGCTCATTGCAGGTCTGGATGCTTATGCAAACTTCCTGATCGAATGGGAACCGTTCTATTTCAATGTAGGCATCGGAGTAACCGTATACGCAGGCTTCCAGGCCACCATTGCCGGGGTTTCTATCAGGCTCGTAGCTAAACTCGGATGTACACTCGAGCTGCAGGGTCCTCCGGTATTCGGCAGAGTGGAAGTAGACTGGTTCGTGATCAGTTTCTCCATTCCTATTGGCAATCAGGAAAACCACCCCAGCACAGCAAGTCTGGATTGGTCAGGGTTTGAAGCTTCCTTCCTACCCGCAAGTACCTCCTCAGGAGGCACCGCCAAAGCAAGCACCAACATAATCATGCTCGCAGATGGAAACGGACAGCAGAAGAATCAGCAGGTGGTAAAATGGACGGCACAAAAAGGATTGGAACAAGACAGTAACGATGGGGATGAGGGTACAAATAAGGATGAATGGGTATTAAATCCAGTGCCCTGGATGCTCACTGTAGAATCAGCCATCCCGAGTAGCATGGTTACAGTATCCAGCTCGGACACTTCCTTACAGGGTAGTGACCAGATTGGCGTAAGGCCAATGGGGAAAGAAGATAAGCTGAAATCCCCTATGACCATTAAACTTACTGATACTTCCGGAACAGAAATAAACCTCAAAGAACGTAACATAAGCCTTTCGGCTAACAATAACGGTGCTCCATCCGCCTTATGGTCACGATCAGAACTGGACAGGGAAGTTGCCCCCGACCCTGATACCATGCTCATTTCTAATGTGCTGTTCGGGTTAGTACTCGATGCCAGTCAGTATGTGTACTCAGGAGTTGTTCCCGAATTTCCGATAGAGAACCTGGCTTATGTTATAGGTGATACCAAACGACTTTCGTTTGATTATACGCCCAAATATCCGGCTTCGGAACTTTATCCGGCTACCGACCAGCAAAAAGCCTTTACCATGATCAAACAGTCAATCATGGATGAGACGGTTATTGCTATCAGAAATGATATTTATAGCGCGCTTCAGGCTTCAGCCATCAATGCTCCGCTAAGTCCTAACCTTACGGTAATGGCATCATCGGTCAACCTTATCCTACAAGACTTCCCTGTACTTGCCAGAATAGGGATCTATCAGAATAATGGTATAGTAGAGCCAGGCCAGACTATGAAGCTACAAAGTTCTCCACAGTCTTTGGCCGCGAAACCGACTCTTATTCACGAACCACAACTGGTGGCACAATTACAGTCTTACAAGACCACCAGTAAGGATGCCCCGGAAACAACTCACTTGCCCAAATTGGCCCGAAAAGCAAAAGGACAATGGAAAACAGTCAACAAAATTACAAACAAGAGTTACCTGGCTTCACTTGTCGACTTTGTTAGTACTAAAAGCAAGACATTATATGACGGCACTACATTGGTATGGAAAACTGATCCTAAACTAGCGCTTGACCTGGAGCTTCAGGGAAACCTGCCTAGTCTAATCGCCAGTTTTGATGAATATGGCAGTCTGCTAAGCTTTAACCATTTCAGCGGGTCCGAAACTTTTGATCTTCCTCCCGAAACAGGTCAGGTCGTAATCCAGGGTTTTGAAACCAATCCTGAAGAAGCGCTGGGCTGGCAAATAAACACCAACCTTTCCAAGGTTAACGGTGGATGGTTCCTTGCAGACGGATGCCTCGTTCGTGCTCAGAATAGCAGACAAATAAAAGCCCGTACTGGTAAAATTGGTCATGTAAAAGCCTCTGACCTGATTGACAACAACCATATAAAAGGTGCTTCGAATGTAATCCAAAAAGGATGGATACAATCGGTTTTCCCAAGGCAAAGCCAAGTATTTGGCGTGATGCTAAAAGGAAAAGTAAACATCGAATCAATCAAAGTTTCCATTGCAGCCGATGAAGTACCCACTAAAGCCGGGAAAATTAAAGTCTCTTCGGCCCAGACTTACAAAGAAAATACGCTTTTACTATTTAATGCCCCTACCAAAGCTGAAGCTTACTACGGGGTTATAGTTTCTTTGATCGATAAGGAGGTAGAAATCCTTGGCATGTATGCCTTGGGTAATAACAAAACAGAAAAAAATAAATTGTCAAATCAACTCTCACTTGTACAGGGGGGAATTGATTTTAGCGATTCATCTCACCAAAAGACCAGTGTTAAGTTAATTCAAAAACAACAAACTGATGAGCAATAGTATCATTACAAATCCGGGAACAGTAGGTGCTGGAGATATTCAATTCTTTGACTCCATACAACCACCTTTAAAAACGGATGATTATACGCTTAAGGCAAAACAAACCATTGAAAATGTAGTAGACTCAGGTGACGACCCAAAGTATGAGGCTATAAAAAAACTGACCATAGATGGCCCCAGGTTTGTTTTGAAGCCAAGTAGCATTCACTCGTTGTTCCCTCCTGCCAATCAGGAAGGCAACTATGCAAACTTTCTTCCCAACATTGTCTTTAGCGATTTTAGTTTACCCTGGTCACGTGCCATTGACCCTGACCAAACGACTGAAAATGAAGATACGCCCTGGATGGGACTGCTCACTTTATATGAAGCGGAGTATAAGGAAACAAGCAGCACCCGTAAAATCAGTACACCCCAGACAGTATCCACCAGTGAGTTGGTCAACCCTGGTGAGGGTATACTCCCTCCCAACCTGGGTGCAGGTTTTACAGGTAACGAAGACGATAAAGTCACGGTCGTAGATATAGACTTAAAATACTTTCAGGCCATTGCCCCAAAACTGGAAGAGTTGAGGTACCTGTCTCATGCTCGTGCAGTAAACACAGATGGAAAAGTGATCCTGAACATGGACGCGGATGGCTGCTTCTCTTTATGTATTGGAAACCGGGTACCTGGGGCAGGACAAAAAAACATGGCTTTGCTGGTATCCTTCGAAGGTCATCAGGATCACCTCAATGGTGCTACCATCACAGGAAACTATACAAAGATTCGATTGGTACATCTGGGAAGCTGGGAATTTACCGCAACTGTTTTTGATAAGGAATTCCTCAATATGATGGAAGCCCTATGCCTACCAGGCAATGGAGGGTCATCGTTGATTCAAATGTCAATAAACCAGGCCACTGAACAGAATGCAACAGCCAAAGAAGCTTTGAAAATTGGCTATGTGGCTCTTCAAAACCAAATGCGAGTTGGAGAAAATGCCACCTCATGGTATCGGGGGCCATTGGTACCTTCACCAACAAAGCGTGAATCATCACAACCTCAAAGCAACGGCAACTACGGTCCCTATATTTACTCAGATCATGCCATGCATTATGATCCCGAAACAGGTATTTTCAACCATGCCTACAGTGCCGCCTGGCAAATAGGGCGACTGCTAGCACTCTCAGATGCCTCCTTCGCCCAAGGGATCTTCAACTGGCGGGCTGACTACCTGAAATCCATTGTCAACCAGGCCAAACAGAAAAAAACTCTGGCCGCGGCGGCTTCTATTCAGGTCGCAGATATTGGCCCCAGCCCATTGAACCTGCATTCTGCCACACGGTCTTTCTTTACAGACGCATTTAAAAAAGTAGACTGGGACAAACTAAAAACCCGAAAACAAAAAATGCTGATTGATCGATTCCCCGGAATATTTACCGATGAGGAAAAGAAAACCATCGAAGAAAATGATGAAGATCCATTACTGACATTACACCAAAAAATTAAGCAATAGAACCATGGCATCATTAACAAACCGTGAAGACCTGCATTCGGATATAGTAACACAATTAGCCCAAGCGCAGTCCGGGGAATATCCTCCTCCTGAACTCCCCGACAACTTAAAGAACTGGCTGGCTCAACTCACCCTCCTTTATGGCGTACCCGTGGAGTATATGGTCCCTGACATCAGGCTGTTACCCACCGAGTCCATCCGTTTCTTTTACCTGGATAGAAACTGGCTGGATCGATTGGTAGATGGGGCTATGAGCGTAGGAGTACTGTCTTCCGCCGAAGCCGTTTTCAACCTTTCCTTCTTTAAACAGATATACGATCAGGTTGATGAGGCACAATTAAAATTAAGATCAAGCTTGCGGGATGTACCCCCTGCCAACTCCGGTGAAACAGGTGGCCCCATCACAGGTTTTATTTTCCGCTCGCAGGTTGTAGCGGACTTTCCCGGGATTGAGATCAACCCCACGCAAGAAGGTAAAACCCTACCTATTCTCCGTATGGATACCCTTTCATCCAACACACTGCTCTGCCTGTTTGACGGTGTGCCGGATAAAGTAGAGTTTATTCAACCGGGAGAAGGCCTCCACTTTGGACTATTCCCTAACGATCCTCCAAAAAAAGGAAGTGATTTTCACTTATACCTGAGAGGTCTTGGCGAGGGTGGCTACCCTGCAGGGGTGCAAATTGAAGACGAACACGGTGTTAAACTAAAGGGCTATGGGTCCTTCCGGTCAGGAGATGATCAGCCTGCCGGCGTCGTAAATATCAAAGACTCCAAAGATCCCAAAGGTCTGGTAGATAATATCACTAGCACACTACCATCAAGTGCCCTCAAAGACGGGAAGTTAACCTCAGGTGGTTTTGCGATCCAGATGACCAAGACCGCCCAAAAACAACCTTATGAATCAGGGAGCAATTTTCCTCCTTGTACCCCTTCTTCTAACAACAAAAAAACAGAATAAAAATGAGCAAAAAATCTCCAGTCTGGCCTGGCCCCTCCCTGTTAATCCCCATCCCTACCGATGTATTGCTTATAGGTCAGGGGGATGTAAATGCACAGTCGACATGGGCCAACCTAAAAAATGACTATTACGGATTATGGATGTTTGGCAGCACGGCTCAGCCTGCTCCATTCTCCAAAGGCTCGTGCCCTCCGGTAGGAGCTCACCTGATGTGGACCCTGCCCAACAGCCTTCGTCAGGGAAAACAACAAACCACTGAAGGGGCTCCGGTAGACTTCCCTCTGGTTCCCAACAGGTGGTTGATCACCCGATTTGGATATAGCAGTGCCGGAGAAGCTCCGGGAAGCACTCCTACGATTGTTCAAAGCGACATCCTGATTGATGCAGGCGGAAACATTCAAAATGTAAACCAGTATCCCTATTATGAAGATACTAACCTGGGTGTTCGCCAAATAGGTACTAACGTACCTCTGGATCAATTTACGGGAGAAAATTCCGGATCCGCTGAAGTAAAGGCTGTGGGGCCCGGGGACATTACCTGGGCGGTGAGTTATGACAATGTTCAGAATGTATTTGCATTACATGACGAACTTCCCGATGAAACTCAAACATATACTTACTCCATTATTGGGTGGTATGCAGACCCTCAATCGGATCCTTTGTATAACTTCCCTACCGATTCAGACAAAAACTGGTTATCCTTTCTTGAAAACCAATTTAAATGGACTTCTGAAGATGTGGAACAGGCTGTAGCCGACTGGCAAGCCTGGCAAAAGCAATATGGACTTACCGGTACATGGGACCCATCTGCACTTAACCTGCCCGATCAGGCTAAAGCCATGATAGAAGCCTGGCATAACTGGCAGCAGCAAAACGGTATCACAACCGAAACTCCTGATTTACCGACTCAGGCTCTCTATCACTCTATGGTAGCCACTGTGCAGTGGAAAGGGCAAAACAAATCCTATGGAACAGGGGCTCCTATTGGCTCTGATGGTAAGCCAAAGTTACCCACACTATCTGTTGCCAACACCCCAGAAGAGGCCATTTCTACCTACATGGCTACTAAAGCATCACAGGTTCCGGGGTCAGGGATCACCAAAGCGGACATCCCGAACCTGGCCATTGCCCTGGAAGCATT
The DNA here is from genome assembly GCF_016775155.1 of Fulvivirga marina. Lineage (GTDB taxonomy): Bacteria > Bacteroidota > Bacteroidia > Cytophagales > Cyclobacteriaceae > Fulvivirga > Fulvivirga marina. The sequence goes on from NZ_JAEUGD010000067.1 coordinate 116,642, forward strand.
TCAACGTGATCTGCTATTTGACCTACAGACGGACCCGGAATGGGCGCAAAGCATGATCCATGATGCTAAGTTTGACAAAAAGTACCATGGTCAGGAGTGGATCGTGGTCAGGTCAGACGGATCGTCAGCGACTCCACCTCTGTCAGATAACCCTCGTCAGGGGCAACAGTCTATTCCTTTAAATACGGCACAGACTCAGGCCCTCACTCAGCTAAACACTGAACAGGCTTCTCTCAATGAGCTTGGATGGACCATTACTACCCAACAGCTTGAACTCTATGCTCTGGCCATGAAGAAAGAGTACCTGGAGTACAATCGGTCTTCCATTGATCCAAACGATCTGGCTACGCTGACTGAAAAAGTAAACAACAGCATCAAAGCCGTAAGCAGCTCTCTTACTCAAAACCAAGACCAGCAAACCACTTTACAAAATACGATCAAGACTTCCAGTGAAACCCTTCAGACAGACCTGGGTAGCGAATACATTTTAAAGGCCGTTGATCTCGAACCCGTGGCTTCTCCTTCAGACCCCGTGGTACTGATCAGTGGTGGTGAATTAGATATGAAACTTCTTCCTCCTGAAGTGAATGGAGAATCTCAGTTATTGCCTACCCGCTTCACCGGTCAGGCTATTACTGCCATTATGGTGACCTATAGTCCCATACAGCAGGACCCCATCTCTATCACTTGGGAAGACCTGCTGGGTAAAATCACTTTAGCAAGCTGGAATGCTTTTCCGAAAGAAGTGCAGAGTCTATGGCTGGAATCTCTATTACTGGATACCAGCAATGCACAACTGATTGCATCTATCTATTTTGAGAAAGCTGGAAAGTCACCCCAGAATAATCAGTTGGAGGAACTCACGGAAAAAATTCAAACCCAGCAAACATCCTGCTGGACCGATTTTGAAACCCAGCCGCCTACTGAAGCACTAACGGCAGCCTGTGGCTTTGAAGGGTTATTGCCAGACCCGGTTGGAGTGGCCTTCAGGCCTGATAAAAACCCATGGACCCCTATCTTCATGGACTGGAAAATCAAGTGGTTCCCCTCCTCTTCTGAAGTGACTGACGCTTTGGAGGATTGGCAGTTGGAGGAACTGGATTATTCATGGCAGGGATCGACGTTGAAATCACCTTCTCCTGAAATCGTCTTTCAGGGCAGATCGGTTTTAAACCAAAAAACAACGCAAAATATCCAGACCAAATTCACCACGTTTAAAAATGATCCCAACTTTAAAAACCTGCCTAAAAACACTATCCAGAACCTCCAATGGGTAGCTAATAACATTTCCTATATGGACCTGGTAACACAGTCCATGGCAGGATTCACCCTCCAGCTCAATACCGTGTTGAATACCATGAAAAACCAACCTCTGGATACCAACATTCAGAACCTACTTACCGGAAATTCATACTACGATCCCGTATCAGGGGCAACGAACACGCAGAATGCAGGTCCGTTTTTCCCTATTCGGTCAGGACATTTCCAGGTATTGGATCTATGGTTGGTAGACTCCTACGGCCAGATATTGCCAGGTAAAAGTAATTTACTGGGACCTGACGATCCCATCGAAAATATTGTATGGTCACCAGATATGACCACCAGCAGCCCGAATTATAACGGAAGTGACGCTAGCAGATTTGGTCAGCTACCACCAAGAATCTCGCAAGACACCGTGATGACCCCACGCTTTTTGCAGAGCGATAATGATCAGATATTTACCAACTCCTCTGACAGCACCAGCCCTATCTGCGGGTGGGTAATGGTCAATTACCTTGATGATGCCTTAATGGTCTTTGATGCCAGTGGTCACAATCAGGGGGAGGTGATCAAAGTACGGAGAGAAGTAACTGGAGATGACAATAATTTGACCATCCGCTGGGATGCTGCTCCCGGTTCGAATACCGCATTAGGTGCAGGTCCGACTCTACCTAACACACACCTTGAAAATTTCATCAACGCACTTTTAGCAACCGGAACCACCAACACCGGCGCACTGGCTTATACCGAATTGATGAATGCCATCGACTCTACCTTGTGGCTAAATAACCAGATACGGGAAGGAAATAACCTTTCCATACTGCTAGGTAAACCACTTGCTGTGGTAAGAGCTGAAGTTGAATTGACCCTGTCAGGTGACCCTTCCTACAACCAGGGATGGTATCAGACCGGTGAATATTATGATGACCAGGGCACTTACAAACCACAGGACCCTCCATTTGTCGCTGTAAAATTTAACGTTCGCATTGGTGACAGCCTCATGAAAAAGAATGGTGTCATGGGCTATTTCGTCAACGATGACTACACCAAGTTTTATAAGGTATATGGATCAACGGGCCAGACCCTGGAGTTACAACGGCTACTTAAAACGGGAGGCGCTTCACTAACCCTGGATCAGGTAAAGTCGGCTTTAGCCAAAGGGCCTGCCCCTTCCTCCGGCTATGTGATCACTGATCACCTGGTATCGCTGGCAGCCAATCAGGGGCCTGTAAAACTTACCGTGATCATGGACCCAACAGGAGACATGCCCATCATACCCGGAAGCCTGCCAGGAAGTAGCATTTCACTTCCCAATGGTCCGGTGACAGCGGCGATTGAAAACCTTTCGGCCACCTTCCGAACAGGTCCGTTACTTCTGGATCTGGGTCAGATAAGAATGCCTACTCCAGCCGAAGTCCGGGGTGATTGGGCCTGGGTAGCCAGAAAAGATGTTACCGAATGGCAACCAGATGTGAGCGTAACACAGCAAACCGCTCAGGCCGCCCTGACACCTCAACCTTTAAGTTTAATAGAAGGATGGCTGAGCCTTTCCAACTTCAATAAAAACAATTAGGACCACCATTAGCAAACAGAACCATGAGCACACTACTAGACTACTCCTTTCTACCCAACGCTGTATTCGTTAACTCGAAAGACAGCCTAAAGCTAGTTGCACAAAACCCAATTTCAAGCAAGTCTATACCCTTTAAGGCAGGTCGTGGAGGAGACACGATCAATATTTCTTTTCCAAGTGACCTGGTCACCAATTTAGACTTCGGTACAGGTGAAGTTACTACTCCATTCACCTGCAATAAAGTGGGTGATAATTTTGTCATTACGGCTACGGAAGATACTACCCTGGACCCTGGGGAAACTGTTGAAGTTATGTTCAACGACGTTCCTATCACTGCCTCTACCGGTACGGCTTCTGTCGTTATCAATGAATACATTGATTTAAATTCAGGCAAAACATCAGTGCCCGTTAGCAAAAAGGCGCAAGAGCTAGGCGTAATTGTTTGGCTGGATCCTCTTATCGTTGGGTTAGATCATACATCCAACCTTCAATTTAAGAGCGCTGCCAGTACCAAAGTAGTTATATCGGGCTACCCTGACGGAAAAGGTGAAAAATCATTTGAAACACCTCCCTATTCAGGTAGTGACGCTGTTGGCATAGGTTCAGATACAAATGCTCAAAGAACTTATGTAGCTACTGCCTGGGCAAACGGTAATCAATCTCCTCCAGAATCAATTACACTAACACAGGTCCCTCCATTGATCACTATTTTCAGCCCAACTGAAAACCAATCGGTTAACCCTGGAGAAGAGATCACGCTCACCTGGAAAACTATGTACGAAAGCAGCAATGAAATGAAGTGGTTACAATCCAGAAAAATCAATGCGCGCTCACCTTTTACATCCACGCCGGGGACCGAGCTTACAGATATATATAATATGGGAAACCGCAACGCTCAATTAATGCCTGATACAGTAACCTATTCTTTCCATGTCAATGGATTTAAAACTCCTGCAAAACACGACTTTGTATTCAAGGTAAACCCTGTCCAGCTATTATACATCAAATACAAAAACGATGACCTTACAGAAATTGCCTTTAAAATGGATCCTATTCACTGGAAGGCTGCCGATCCTAATTATGGAAACAACTCCCTGACTTTAACCATCCACCAGCCAGGGTACAAGCAGGATATATTTTACCTAGACACCGAAGACACCACACACCCTATGATCCAATATTTTGAAGTAGTGGATGGGAACCTGTCATGGATCACTGCCAACCTAAAGTCACTTACTTTGGACCCGGGAGGCACTTCCATTGATGAAGGCAAAATAAAAAAGGGTACCAGCCCGATCCCTAAAGATGCCCAATCAGTGACCTTAACCGGGGTGGGCAATAATGGTCAATCTATAAGGAGCGTTCTGGAAATCCCACCGAGTGCAGTGGACAAAAAAACCGAATCGAAGAAAGAAACTGTAAAAGAAGCCTAAAACGTTGGGAGCAAACAAAAACAATAGGCAAATAGAAAAGGGCTGAATACTTAGTCGTGAGTATTGAGTGAAAGGGCGTACCCGGATCTCAATGCTAAAATCATATGCACATGAGATGAACATAAATTTCAAGCACCCTGAAATTATACCACGCTGAGGGTGAATAAAGTTTATCGCAAGTTCCATGTGACTTATGAAAACCAAACATTATACACATGAAAGAAAAAAATAAGAAAAGAAGACTTGTTCAGGATATGGTATTGCATTTTCCTGAGAAGCAAGCAGAAGAACAAGTCCTTTTATTTTTAAACGAGCAAGCTACAGAAACTCAAAACTTCACTTTCCAGGATCTAAAAGAAAAATGCATCCATATTGCACAGCATCTGGTCAATCAAACCACCAAAGGTGAAGTAATTTTATTACCTATAGAAGACCAAGCATATTTCGTTATCGGTTTTTTTGGGTGCATACTGGCAGGGTGCGTTCCTGCCCCTCTCCCTCCCATCCGTCATAAACGAGACCAAACTGGTATGGATCGGATACAAAGTATCCTACAATCAGGAAACGCTTCTACAATACTGGTTTCTGACAGCCAAAAATCTATTTTCGAGACTTTGCACCATGAAATCACTTCACCAGTAAAGGTACTTTCGTTGGAGCCTATGTATAAACAGTCTCCAAACAAGTTGACATTACCTGATGCTTCTCCAGACGACCTGGCCTACATCCAATATACGTCAGGCTCAACAAGTAGCCCTAAGGGGGTAATGCTCACGCACCGGCAAGTGCTGCAAAACCTAGCTAAGATGTACCGGGTCTTTCAGCGCCAGGAAAGGGTAAGGGTAGTTGGGTGGCTGCCGTTCCACCACGACATGGGGCTGGTAGGGCACCTGTTCACTGTACTTTATGAATCCGGTTTTGGGGTTTTTCTCCCGCCTGCATCCTTCCTATCATCTCCTGAGCGTTGGTTCCAGGCCATACACGATTACCAGGGCACCGCAGCGGCTGCACCTACTTTTGCCTTAGAAATGTCCGTCCGAAAAGTTGCAATTTCAAAAGCCTGGGACCTGAGTTGTTTTAAGCATTTGTATGTAGGTTCTGAAACAGTACCCTATGACATTCTACAGAACTTCACTGAAAAATTTGCCATCACAGGTTTTGGAGCCAATTCTATCCGTCCTGTTTATGGTCTGGCAGAAGCTACTCTGCTGGTTGCCGGAGGTGGTAAAGGCTTACATGATCTCAGCAATCACTTTATTAACAGGCCGGTTGGTTCTTTTCAAAGAAACTTAACACCCTATAAAATAGATCAGGAAAGCGGGACCATATACATACAAGATACGGAAAGCGGCAACGTGCTTCCTGACAGACACGAAGGGGAGATTATCATCCAGGCCCCTTATAATTCCATCGGATATCTGGAAAGTGAGCCACATGACACTTCCTGTAATCACGAAAGGATAATCGCCACCGGAGACCTGGGTTTTATTCAGAACGGGTTTCTTTATATCACCGGAAGAAAAAAAGAAATTGTAATCGTTAGAGGTGCTAACTACAGTGCAGAAGACCTCGAATATGCTGTCCGACACAATCAGGACTTGTTACAAAGCAACGATCTTACTGCATGTGTAGCTCAAATCGGACCAGGCCGGGAACGGTTGCTGGTGTTTCAGGAAACACACCGGCATACGCCACCCAACCTCTATCACAAGATTACCGAAGGCATTCAAGCCAATCTAACGGAGAGCTATGGCATAACAGCGGATGCCATTCACCTGATCGCCAGGGGAACGCTTCCCAAAACTTCTAATCACAAGATATCCAGGCAAAAATGTTTAAAACTCCATCTGGCTGGGGAATTACAAGTCCTGCATTCCACAGAAAACACCACTCCTTTGCCTCAAACATCGCCAAATGAGGATCCGGTAGTAGTTGTGGGAATGGCTTGCCGGTTCCCGGGAGGAGCAGACAGTCCTGAGCAGTTTTGGGAGCAGCTGGTACAGGGCGTAGATGGCATCTCTGAAATACCTAAAAGCAGATGGGATAACGACATTTTCTATGACCGAAAAGCAGCAACGCCCGGACGGATGAATACCAAGTGGTCCGGACTGACAGATCATATTGACCAGTTTGACCCGGGTCTTTTTGGTATTTCGCCCTACGAAGCCCCTGAAATTGACCCTCAGCAACGGATGCTGCTGGAAATTTCATGGAGGTTGCTGGAAAATACGGGATGGAAAAAGGAAGACCTGCAAAATTCTAACACGGGGGTATTTGTCGGGATAGCCAACAATGACTACCTGTACATGAAAATAAAGCTTACCCCTGATATGAATGGCTTCAATGCCTATTCTGGCCTAGGCAACTCAAACAGTGTAGCTGCCAACAGGCTATCCTACTTTTATGATCTGAAAGGCCCCAGCCTGGCGGTAGATACTGCTTGCTCTTCATCACTCACCGCTTTTCATTTGGGTGTTCAAGCCATTCTCAGAGGCGATTGTTCCCAAGCTATTGTTGGCGGGGTAAATGCTATTCTTTCTCCCGGCACCACCATCACACTCTCACAGTTTGGCATGATGTCGCCAGAAGGCAGATGCAAAACATTTGATTCCGAAGCAGACGGATATGTTCGTTCAGAGGGCTGCGGACTGGTCATGCTTAAAAGGCAATCTGAAGCCCTGAAGGACGGAGATCACATACTAGCGGTTGTCAAAGGTTCTTCCATAGGTCAGGACGGGCATAGCCTGGGCATCACCTACCCTAATGGTGCCGCACAGCACAAGCTCATAACACGTACATTAAGTGAAGCAGGCCTCGAAGGTAAACAGATCAATTACCTGGAGGCCCATGGTACCGGAACACCTACAGGTGACCCTGTAGAACTGGAACAGTTAGGGCTTTTGTATGGAGACCCTGCCAAGGACAAATGTTACGTAGGATCAGTAAAAGCCAATATTGGCCATCTGGAAACGGCTGCAGGCATAGCCAGTGTCATCAAGGTATTGCTCATGTTACAACATCAGCAAATTCCACCTCAAATTCATGTCAAAAAACTGAACCCACGTATTCACCTGGAAAACACACGACTGGAGATTCCCGTCCAGTCCCGGAAATGGAACCCGAATGAAAAAAGATGCAGTGCCATAAGTTCTTTTGGTTTCGGAGGATCTCTGGCTCATGTCATTTTAGAGGAAGCGGAGGCACCCCAACACAACCTGGATACCTCTAAGACGCGCGATGTATCATTAGAAAAATCAGTCCACCTGCCATTCCCTATTTCAGCCCACACCTCTCAAGGGTTGATACAACAAGCTCAGCATTGGGTGGAATGGCTGGAGACAAACCCTGGTATATCCTTATCTGACCTGATATACACCCAGGCTATATGCAGGTCGCACCTGAAATACAGACAATGCTTCTTATCACAGGATAAAGCGGAGATCAAGAACCAGCTTGAAAGATTTATTCGAATCGCTGATCCGGCAAGCATGCAACCAGCCAAGGATCATAAAATATGTTTTCTATTTACCGGTCAGGGTGAGCAATTCTTGCATATGGGCAAAGAATTTTACACGCAGATGCCTATTTTCAGAGCTGCTTTCGACCGATGTGCCCAAGTCACCGAGGACTTGGGGCTGCCCATGTCGTTACAACAGATCGCATTCGAAAAGCTGGAATATGAAGCCTGGCAGGATAAGTACCAGCAGGCTATTCTTTTTGCCATTCAATACGCGCTGGGAACACTTTGGCAAGAGTGCGGGGTTATTCCACATATCCTGCTGGGTTATAGTTTGGGGGAATATGCAGCCGCATGCCTCGCAGGGTGCTTTGAACCGGAAACTGGTATGAAGATTCTCCTGAAACGATCCGAATTGGTTTACAACCTTCCTGATAAAGGAAAGATGGTCACCCTTTTTGCTAGTCCTGAAGAGGTTGAAAAGATTTTGAATACGGAAAAAGCACAAATAGCTGTAATCAACAGCCCTGGAAAAACTGTTATCTCTGGTGAATCTGCAGAAGTGGATCGGTTAATGGAGCATTTCACTAACCAGGGTGTTGAAGTCCACCCTCTGCAGGTGAACATGGCATTCCACAGCCATCTCCTGGATGCTATTCTAGAACCCTTCCTGAAATATATCGAACAATTCACTTTTGTCCGCCCGGTGAAGCGGTGGATTTCTGCTACAACAGGCAAAGCCATGAGCGAGGCACCTCATGCTGATCATTGGGTAAAACATTTACGTCATACCGTCCAATTTTCTTCGGCAGCAGCCCTTTTAGACCAGGAAGACATCCGTCACTTCCTGGAAGTTGGCTCTGGCTCAGGTACCCTGGTAGCAGTTAGAGAATGCCTGAATCGATCAGATCTGGTATTGCTAAGATCATTAAGCTCCCCTAAAGGTAGTCGTTCAGAGTCCTATCACTTTTTTGATTCCGTGGGAAAACTTTATCAGGAGGGCTGGTCTGTTCATTGGCAAACTTTGCTTCATGGCAAAAAGCACCCTGAAATGATTCCTGGGATAGTGTTTAACCATCAGTCTTATTGGGTAAAAGGGCTGGAAGCCGAAAATATCTCTGCATTTGCTGGTCCCATATACAACCCTAATTACAAACCGGCGGCTGTAAATGAGCCAGCGCCAGACACCGCCCCGACCATTCATTATGATCTCAATTGGGTCAAAAAAGGAAAACTGGCCCAGCCTGATGAAATTGAAGATATAAGAACCAACATTTCCTGGATTATTCTGGGTGAAGATACTCCTGCATTACAGGCATTATTGGATGGGATCAGAAAAAGAGGGCACCAGGTATTTTGGATAGGCATGGAAACAAAGCATGCCCATAAGCCTGATGCGGTGCTTTCCTATGGCATGGATATGGCAGCTACTTTTAATGTACTCAATAGAATAGTAACCAGTGAAAGCCGGGCCAATGTAGATGCCTGGAAGGTGGTTTTCTACCCCAAAAGCTTCTCCCGCACAGGCATGTTGCTGGATACGGATGACCTTAAACTGGCTACGCAAAAGAGTCTAGGTGTTTTTATTCCATTTCTTAAAGCCCTCAGGCGGGTTGTCATTACCCCTCCAGTATGGGTAGTTACTGAGGGAACGCAACAGGTGACCCCGGAAGAAGCGGTCTCTCTCAACCTCACTGCTGCACCACTCTGGGGTTTTGCCAAAACACTATACCTGGAACATCCCGAGTGGCGCGGCGGGATGATTGACCTTGAGCCAAAGGTCAACCCCGAAGAAAAAGCCACTCAAATTATGAGTAAAGTTCTTCAAACTCAAAACGAGAATTGCATTGTCATCAGGCAGGGAAATCAATATGTAGAACAATTAGTACCGACTAATCCGACACTTCAAGAGTCCATAACCTTCCGCAATGACGGAGCTTTCATCATTACCGGGGGGCTGGGTGGCTTAGGTTTGGAAACTGCCTCCTGGGTTGTTAATAAAGGTGCTCGGCATGTGATTTTAATTAGTCGCAGAAGCCTACCTCCCAGAACAGACTGGGTATCAATGCCATCCGATCATGGCCAATACGAAGTAGTGCAACAATTACTATCGCTGGAAGAGCAAGGCGCTACGGTAGAGGTAGCCAGCCTGGATATTCGCGATATCCCTAAACTGGAAGCGCTATTCTCTTCTCTTGAAGATCGTGACATACCTGTTCGCGGCATCCTGCATGCAGCCGGAGTCAACTGGTTTGCCAAAATCATGGAACTGAATGAATCGGAATTTTTTGATACTCTTGACATCAAAGTGGCCGGTACGTGGGCACTTCACCAGCTAAGCAAGCCGCATGATCTGGATTGCTTTATCTTATACTCTTCCGTTTCAGCCTTGTGGGGATCAGTCAACCTCAGCCATTATACTGCGGCAAATTTCTTTATGGATGCTGTGAGCCAATACCGCTTTGGAGCAGGTCAAAAGAGCCTTTGCATTGATTGGGGGCCGTGGGACCAGGTAGGCATGAGCGCCAAACCAGAAGAAAGGGAGGTGCTGGACAAAATGGGCTTTACGCTGATGCCCCCTCAGGAAGCGCTGAGTGCGATGGAATTACAGCTTGGCTCCGGCCAGCCTTTATCCCTGATCAGCAAAATCAATTGGGAAAAATACCGATCGTTCATTGATTTCACCTTGCAACCTTCTTTATTTGAACAGGTTGCCCAAACATCAATAAGCTCTGCCTCAGGGGTCTCTCCTGGTCACCTGGATCATATGCTGAGTGCTTCTCCGGAAAAGGCCCGGGAGCTGATTGAAGAGGTAGTCCGTACGGAACTAAGGTCAGTTATGCTGATCGAATCAATAGATGATATACCTGATGACAAACGATTCAACTTTCTGGGTATGGATTCCCTCATGGCCATTTTGCTGGCCACCAAGTTGGAACAGTATTTCCAGGTCAAGTTACCCAACACCCTGGCTTACAACTACCCGCACATTAAAGCGGTTTCCGACCACTTGTTTGAACTGGTCTATAAACCTCAGCAAACAGAAGAAATCATGGTAGAAGAGCCCATTCAGAAAGAGGCACCTGTAACCCATGAAGACATTGAAGATGTTCCCCCGGGCGATTGGTTTAAGGTACTCAAAGCATCGGAGGGCAAAACGGCGATTACGCTCTATTGCTTCCCTTACGCAGGCTCCGGACCTCTGGCCTTTCAGTCCTGGGTCAATACGATTCACCCAGACATTACACTGATCGGCATCCAGTCTCCTGGCAGAGATGATCGGACGGGAGAAAAGCCATGCAAGTCTATGGATCAATTGGTCTCAGGTCTTGTCGAAGCCTTTGAACCACCGGAAGGACCTTATGCATTCTTTGGACATAGCCTGGGCGCCTTAACGGCTTATGAATGCTATGTAGGACTCCAAAAAGCAGGCAAACGTACCCCTGATCATCTGTTCCTGTCTGGAAGCAATGCGCCGGGAACACGGAAGGGAAAACCGATCCATGAATTGCCTCAGACTGAGTTTATAGATGCTGTCATGGAGAAATACGAAGGCACCACTCATGACCGGGAGCGGCGTCTGGCATTGGAAAGAACCACAGAGCTTTTAAGGGCTGATATTCAGATATTGGAAACTTACCAGCCTGGTAATGAAGCTGTATCTGCTCCGTTGATGGTCATTGTGGGTGAATCTGATCCTCTGATGTCTCCTGAAAAAGTCCGGGAATGGGCACTTTTCTCACTTAAAGATTTCAAAATCTCATACATACCGGGAGAACATGACCTGGTCAATGAACAGCATGCTGTTTTGGTGGGTCTGATAGAGGGACAACTGAGTAATTATTGGTCTGACGAAATTGAAATAGTTTTAAATGAATTCTCAAATGTACATTGATACCCCTGAGGTAGCTACCAAAAAACAAAAAGAAGAAATCCGAAGAAATCCGGATGCAGAACCCTGGTACAGTATTTTCGGTGGTAGATACCAGGGAGATCACCCTCCATTTTACAACCGGGAGCAATTACCCTGGACCAAAATGCTGGAGGACAACTGGAAGATAATCCGTGACGAGTTGCTTGGCCTGATCGAAGAGCACCCGGACCGGTTACAGCCTTATAAGATTAACAAATCGATGTCTTTCCCTCCCAAAAGGTGGAAAACCATGGGGCTAATCTTCTGGAACATGAAAAACCACAATAATTGTAACCGTTGCCCTCAGACGATGAAGATACTCAAGTCTTTACCGGGATGTACTTCTGCATCGCTGAGTATATTGGAGCCGCAGTCCAACATCAACCCTCATCAGGGCGATACAGATGCGGTGATCAGGTGCCACATGGGCTTATCCATACCGGGTACCTTACCGGACTGCGGTTTCCAGGTAGATAACGATATCAGAGCGTGGGAAGAAGGAAAAACGCTCCCTTTTTGTGATGCCAGGACCCACACGGCCTGGAACCATACCTCCGAAAGAAGGTACATCATGATTCTGGACGTTATGCGCCCGGAATTCAGCAATAGAAAGAACGAGATCTGCGCTCATGTGCTGGCTTCGGCTGCTGTGCAGATGCTCTATCAAAAGTATGACTTCCTGCGCCGTAGGAAGCGGTACATCAAGAAAATGATCTACCACTTTGTACGGGCCGTCATGTTTATATATCTGCCTTTTCAACGTATTTCACTTAAACGCCAGCCAAAATGAAAATGGGTGAATTGGTATCAGCCGGGGATCGCGCCGAAATTTTCACTTACGGCTCAGGCACTTTGGTGAAGCTATTTAGAAAAGAGATCAGCAGCCGGCATATACAACGGGAGGCCAATAATACCATGACGGCCAAGGCTTATGGGTTACCGGTACCTGCGGTTAAGGACATCATTCACTTCAACGGCCGCGAGGGGATCGTTATGGAGCATATCCAGGGGCCAACCATCACCAATATACTCAGGAAGTCGCCACATAAAATCAAAACTTATGCACAGAAGTTCGCCCAGGTTCAGGCGGACCTGCATAGTATTTCGGTAACTGATTTCCCCAGCCAGCGTGAGTTTATGGAAAAAACGATACTCAACAGTCTCGGGCGATTGGGGCATGACACGACAGAAACGATACTTAAACTATTTAAGGACCTGCCTGATGCCGACAGGGTTTGTCACAATGATTTTCATCAGGAGAATATCATATTTTCTAAAAATGGCCCGGTAATCCTGGACTGGCAGGAAGCTTTGAGGGGGAACCCCATCGCGGACGTAGTACATGCCGTACTGGTGCAGGAGCATCCCGTCCCTGCTCCTATTCTCAAAACCTCCTCTTATTACTTTCAGCTGCACAACAAATACAGAAAGCTATTTGCAAAATTCTACCTGCAAGAATATATGAAGCTCACCAACACCTCTTCCGGTCAGATCCGGGACTGGTTAATACCCGTGGCAGCCACCAGACTATTCACAAAAGTCTCCATGGAGGAAAAGGATTGGACTGAAAAATACATACGAAAACAGCTGGGGGCTCTGGCCACGTGAACTGACGATGCTAAAACCGAAAATTATGCCGACAAAAGCTACATACTTAACTTATTTTCAATCTATAATACCTACTACATGAAACGGAATTAATTCAATTACTAATCATAAAACAGTTTCAATTATGCCAAACAAAGCTTATGCAATTCTATTTGCTTCTACTAGCGAAGATGATGGTTACCTGTATTTCCCCATTAAGAGGGAAGGACGCGAATACGGAGGAATGCCTCAATTTTTTGGAGGCACAAAAGATCCGGGAGAATCTGATCGTGACACAATAGCTCGTGAGATGCGGGAAGAAAGTGATGAAAAGATCTCTCTGCAGCCGGGGGCCCTGACTCAGGTATATAGGACCAATGTAGCAGGCAGCACATACAGTTTTTATGTGGCTGAGAATTTTTCTGGAAATAATTTTCTGGGGCCACTTAAAAATCCGGAAATGGCAAGCATCGATAAATTTTTTGTGCAGTTTGATGCAGGGGATGACATCAAAGATCTCCTCAGAAAGTTAAAAATCACACCAACGCAACAATTTGAGGAGTCCACCACTTACGAAGCCTTCGATGCGGCTATCAAGTGGGCTGAGACCGCTTCTGAAGGTACTGTAAAAGATTAAACAGCTTCAACGACTGGCTATCTTGGACATTGCTAAAAATGTCCTGATGAAAGCCTGCACTCTAAATAAACCTCTCACATAAACAACCATAATTATGGCAATATTTAATCAATTCTACCCGGTAGACTACTATGATAAAGCGATGCCGGTAGACCTCAAGGAGAAAGCTGAAGCAACATGTATTGTATGTGCCGTGGGGCAGAAATTTCTGAACAGTAAAAATGGTTCTTTAACCACCAAAACCAGTGGTTATTATTACAACACAAATGACCCTAAATACCCCGGTGGCGGTCAGGGCACTTTGTGTCCTGATATCGCTGCGGAAACAGCCGTCTGGATGACGGGTACGGCATTTGCGATTGGCAAAAAGACATTTATCACGGCTAAGCATGTAGTAGAAGATGTGCTCAACGAGGTAGATGCCAAGCCCACAGATTTTAGCAAGCTGAAGCTAATGTCGGGGTACTTCAGGAAGTCTTCTCCAAGCTCCGGTTTCACTTATAACATGCTTGATGTAACTGCTATCGAATACAACACAGAAAAAGACATCTGTATCATCAGGACCAAGCAGTCTGTCCAAAATTTCTTCACCTGTGCTCCTACTTCCGAGCAGCGATCACTGAAGCCCAATGATGTGATCCAAATGATTGGATATCCGTTGGGACAGCCCATGAAATTTAGCGAGGGCAAGATCGCTGAAACAGATGGAGATCTGGATGACCTCAAAGGATGGATAAGCTTTTTTCCCGGTAACTCGGGAAGTCCTATTGTTAATTTCAAAACTGGAAATGTGGTAGGCATATTGGTCAGCGGATCTTCAGAAATCACTGATTGGGCCAAGAAAAATGATTGCTATGGCTACAGAACCTACGAAAATGATGAAGACCTGACTGCAGGGATCATTTATGCGGAAAACTTCCTGGAGCTGGCTACTTAGATTGTTTGAGGATGGTACTTATATTGGAAAAGCCGGTTGTCTGTGGATGACCGGTTTTTTTGTGGATAGTAGCCTTTATCATGATTGATGCAAGTGGGGTGTTAGTGTTTTTTCCTATTTTAACATTGTCCCATTTTTCGGGAAGTCTTCAGTATATCTCATGTGTTTTCTTCTTAAAACTTATCTTTGGCTATGCTCCAGAATACATAACCACCCTGGTAGCGTCCGCCACAGACCCCTATATCTTTTTGAGCGGACGTCCTATTTCATTTTAGGTCTTAGGATCGCTACGCTAAAAAGTAAATGCAGTTAAGATCATGATATTTAAACGCATGCTTTAGTGGTATAGGCTATTTCATCAATTTAAATCCGTAGATTTTATCATCGAAGACTCCTATTAAATAATCTGCAGTATCTTCTTTAACCAAGCGCATTTCTACCATATCGAAAAAGTGAATACCTAAACCAGGTTTAGGAGGATAAGTGTTGGAAGTAAATCCTTGATATTTCTTTACCCCATTTGAGATATCAATAGCTGTTAAAATGTTTTGCTGGTTATCGCAATTTTCATAGAAAAATAAAAATTTCTTTTGAATGCTTAAAAAGGTACCATTTACACCACAGTTGTTTTCCGTTTCCCATACAACATCCCCATTATTCTTATTTAAGGCATAAACCTTACCGCTATTAAAGTAAATTCGGGCAGTATCAATGATTATGCTATAGCTTCGCATCTCAGTGGATACTTCATTAAAAGACCAATTTAAATTATAATACTTAAGTGACAGACTTTTCACTCCATCGCCTTTAACCCAGAAGTATATATCATCTCCATCCATTTCTAAATTAGATAGTATTTTTCCGTTCAAATTAAATGACCAGACATCTTCACCCGTTACCCCATTAATAACTTGAATACTCATTTTTTCCGCAAAAACCACATTATTCTTATAAACAATTGGTTTAGTATAAATTGGGCTATCTAATTCTTTTTCAAAAACCTGACTCCCAGTAAAAACATTATATGCAATAATTTTCATATCATTCACAGGTATATAAACCAACGAATCGGATATCATAGAAGGTGATCGATAACCTATATAACCACCATTTCTTTTTTTTACATTTAGTACATCGTACCCTGTAAAAACATTAACTATTTTGGCCTCATTTTTTGAATCAAAAAACAGCAAACTGTCGGAAGTGTATTCCTTGATTTCATTGGTAAATGGAATCCTTTTTCCACTTGTAACTTCAAATCCATAATCTTGATTGATATGATGGAACAATACACCATTTTTAATAATTGGAGCATCTCTGTAGTCCTTTGTTGATAATGTATCAACCCATATCAATTTTAGTATATTATCTAAAGTAGGATAAGATTGGCAGTACAGTGCTTGTGAGTAAAAAACTGCAGTTAAAACAATTATAATTCTAAACATAAAATCTTTAGGTTAATCTACAATAAATCTTTGCTTATCAATATATTCAAAATGCATCCAATCTTTTGACTTTGTTTTATAGAACCCTCCCCACCTTATCTTACCTAAGTACTCAGGCTTGATAAATTCGTTTACAAATGCCTTATCTAATCTAAAAAAGCCAATCTCAGAGAGTTGTATATAAAAATCAAATATGTTTAATGATGCAATAGAGTAAAATGAAAAAACTGTTCCTTTATCAAACCATTTAATAATTTCTGAATAAGAATTTATCTGCCCAAATGCTTTCTGATAATCATTATTAACCTTATTTATATGATTGAGTACCTTATTCAAGCTTGATGAATTACTAAACGTCAGATTTACTTCACCAACTTGTGCAGTAAAGTCTGCCGGTATGTCTTCTGATCTTGTAACCCTCAGAAGATTGTCTATTACAACATTAATTGAATTTAACTTTTCAGAATTATCAAGATCGGATATTAAAGATTGATAGTCAGGTCTTATATGAACATCAAGTAACATGGCTGGTCCATAGCCTTCTTTAATGATTTTTCTATAAATCGATATTTTATCTTTATCAAATGAATTTATTTTGTTCAGAAGCATATTTAATTTCTCAGGTATTTTTTGGTAAAATTCCTCTTTTAATGCCTTGATTTCTTTTTCAGTATATCTTTCAGGATTTGCAAAAAAATGTCTCTCGTTACTCAAAAATTTTGTTCTATTATAAATTTCTATAAATTCTTTATAAAGACCTTTTGATTCTTCACTCATTGCTCCGATCAGTTGCAAATCAATTCCCTGATATCTATCTCTATGTTCCTCTATTACCTTATAGCCAGACTCTATGTTTTTGATATCTGACCTCGATATTTTCATATCCATTATTAAACTATTAGCCTTTTTCATTTCATCGACCGATGATACAGTTTTTACAAGGGTTATGTTAGAGAGCAATCCTATCATAAATAGTGCTCTATTATATAATTGTGGATTATATTTAAAATCAACATCCAAAGCCATGCCAAAGGCATGATTACTTATCACTGGTTCTGAGTTTTGAAACCTAATGCTAAATCCACCTATACCGTATTTTTTGTTATTGTAATAAGCGGAACTTGGTCCTCCCATTGAATTTTCAATACCCTTAAGAACATTGTAATAGTTATTATGTACATCTATGTTTTGTCCCAAAAAAGAAATTGTTTTGATATTTTTACTGTAGTAGTCCAATGGGCTATTATTGTAATCCTTTAAAAAAGTTTCGTCATCTCCACTGATTTTGATGACAATTTGGTCTCTCATTTCAATATAGTATTCAAACTTGGTCCATTTTGGATGACTCGCTACATGTTTGTGCATTTCCTGATTATCACGCCATTCATCTACATACTTATTTGTACTTCCTTTTGATTTTGCTAAAAATTCGTTCTTAAACTCTTGGTTTGAGCTAGCTATAACCCTTACTTCAAAAGGGGACTCATCATATCTGATATACTTATCCTTACTATCTCCCTGATTCATTTTTCCATCCCAATAAAACAATGCATTTTCTGAAATCTTTATATCCTGATCATTTAAATACGCTAAAGTTCCATCATTCTTATAGATTTCCAGCTTGGCGTATTTTAGTGGATACTTGTCAGTTGTTTTTATAGAGTAGGATATTTCTAATTTGTCATCATCAATACCAGCCGTAAATTCTTCATCAGTAATTGGTACAATGCTTACTAACTCTGGCAGCTCTTCCTCCTCAACAAGATAAGGACATAACATTTGAATTAATTGATTCCACTGCTCCTCAGAAAGCTCACTGCTATAAGGAGGCCGCTTGCCTTTGAGCTGATCAACCATCAGTTCAACCTGAGGCCCATTGATGTCATCTTCTTTTATTAATGCTAATAGATTATCAGGTTCATTAATTAGATCATCAATTTTTCCCAAAATAGCTTGCAGTTTTTCTTCATCCTTTGGTAGACAATCAGGTAATGATTGTATTCTTCTAAGCAACACTTCATCCAAAGGTCCCTTTTCACTGTTTTCTAGATATATGGTAATTTCCTGCTTGAAGTATTCTAAAGCTTCTTTAATTAGTTCTTTTTCAGTATCAATTGTTTCATCATCCGTAACATTTCCATTTCCCTGCAACACATTCCCCTCACCATCCACAATCCAGGTATCTCCCGACCCATCAGTGAACCTGACATCCTCCTTCTCCCCAGTTTCAAGGTCAACAGGCTGCTCATAGGTATGCTCCATTCCGCTCTCATCTGTCACTACAATTACCCCGTCATCACCCACTGTCACATCACTGATTTCCCCGTCATAATCAATATCTACGCCATCAAAGTCATCATTGGTATCACTGCTCTCATCGCTGGTGTTTTCATCATCATCATCGGAATCAATGCCCTCATCATCTTCCCAAGCCTCAATCAAACCATCAATACCATCCGAAAGGGCAATCACTTCACCGTCCACTACCTGGTACAGTTCATTGACCCTAATATTGTCAAACTTCACCGCGAGATTGACCCCAAGGAATGGGGTTTCAACCGAGCCATAGCCTGAAAACACTCCGTCACCTCCCGTTACTTTAGTAAGCCTCATATTGAAGTCACCTACGGTAAACACCTCACCACGAATGGCAGAAATAAGCGGGGTGGTATTCAAAGGCTGTTGAACCTCCTGAGGATCTCCGCAGGCAAATTCCCGGGGTGGAAGGGTAGTGAATCTTTTGGTTTCCGTCCATGAGCTGACAAAGGCACCCCGCTTACTACCAATACGAACCTCGTAGGCCGTTTGAGCCATCAGGTCTTGCAGTACCACGTACATGCTGTCTGCTAGTTGTGCATCCGGCGGGAGCTGTAGTTCTTCCACAAACCATTCTGCCTGCGGATTGTCCGCCAGCCTGTATTCTACCGTGTAACCATCTGGTTCCAGGGAAGGAATCCATGAAGCCATCCCCATGCTTTCATTAAGCCCCCAGGCCTTAAACTCGTCTGGTTCAGGCAGCGGCTCTTCATTTTCGGCCACCCTGAAAGTACAGATTTTACTGTAGCCATTGTTTTTAAAACGATCTCTCCCACCAAGGTCTATCGCCTGAACCTGCCAGACATATTCCATGCCCGGTACCAAGGGTGGTTCTGCTACACCGTAGAGCAGGCTCATTTCAGCGGTTTGTAATTCATAGATCGGGTTGGTACTGAGCACAATGTCCGCAGGGTTTCGGCCTTCAGAACGGATCTCATACAATCTGAAAATATAATCTGTTGTAAAGCTGGAATTAGGTGAAATAGCCATCGGTGTCCATTGAAAAATCACCGATTGCTGCATCTCATTCAGCTCAAGCTCAGCGGCACATGCGGGCTGGTTGAGCATGGGTGGGTCAGGGCGTACCAGCCAGAGGTTCTGGCAGCTTTGCTGTGAAAGCTGTATTTCAGGGTGGCGGTAGTCGTAAACGGTAAAACAGAACTGATAAAATCCTTCGGGCAACCTGCCATATCTTTCAAACTCCGATTTGCTGTAGCCGCTAAAAATAAGGTTCCTGCTCTCAAACAACGGCGCCAGGTCAGTAGCATCCAGCCAGGTAGAAAGTCCTCCTTCGATGGTTATGGGCGGAGGGTTATAGGTTGGTGAAGTTTCTATCCTGACCCCCTGCCCTTCAATCACTAGTCTGAGTCTCACATCATAGACCGGCTCGGTAAGGTCACGAAGAAAGAGGTTAAGTTTAAGCTGTTCTGACCCAGGCGCTACATAGTCGCTGATGAATACGGAGTACGGCGGTGCTATCTGTGTGGTAGCATTTATGGGATAGACCTGGGAAAATGTACTATGAGCTACTCCCATGAACAGGTAAAGCGCCATCAACATGGCAAGAATCGAGGAATAGTTATATTGGTATTGGTTCTTCATCCTGATTATTTGTATCATTTATTCCCCAGCAGTTGATAAGCTTAAATAAGCATAGTTATTCCTCGGCTTCTTCAAGCCTGCAAGGCAATTAATAAAATTGTGGGGCTGTTTAAGTCAGGGAGTAAGAATAATCAACAGCGCAAATAATTTGCACTAAAACCATTTCTTACATGATTTAAATGATTTACAAAGCTATAGCTATCGGTTAGTTATAAAAGATCATTTTAACCGATAAACTTACACCCTGAAAATTTAAGTTTAACTCCAATTTTGGGCATAAAATGTTAATATACACTGCAAATCATCCAAATTAAGTGATTAATATTACATAATTTTGCAACAGATCCTCCTTTAATTTTAGACTGTATAACACTTAGTCTAAAATCAGTTTGCTCTTCAGGAGATTTTGTAGCCGCGAGATCCTCTGCGAGACCTGCGGGAGACTTCGCTTGGAAAGTAAGAAGTTTCGTGTTGGCCTCTCAGTTCACATGTTTTTATCCAATTTCAGGGTTTATATTACACTCCTCCCATTTAACGGTTTTTTTAAGTTAAATTAATTACCAACCAAATTCATTATTTATCAACTAAACCCACCTATTATGAAAACTCCAATTGTAAAAATTTCCTTTGTTGCTGCTTTTCTGTTTGCGTTTGCCTTTTTCGGCAACAGCCAATTAGGTCTGGCAAACCTTTCGGACAATGCCGATTTAACTTGCGTAGAAGAGATGAACTGTGAAATACTTTTGACTGAAGCAGATATTGTTTGCACTTCATGGTCGAAGGTAGGCACAGGGTCAAGATGCACTGCTGAGTATCAGGGGCAATGCATCTGCTATGAATACTATGATGTGGAAAGAAGGGTTTGCGGTATTCCGGCTTCATCATGGCAATGGGAAGAATTCAGGGAAACCAATCATCGTACTGCTGGATGTTGATCCAACTCTGGCGCAAGTTGGTAACTTGCGCCACCTTTTTAAATCTCTCAAGACTCCCACTGGTAGTATCCGCTTCAACCACTTTCAATCAAATAAAGGTCAATATTCTGTTTTTACTTCAACTGATGCTCATTAAGAAGTCCATACCTCTTCAAGGCCTGTCTTTTCTCAGTCTAAAACCCTCCGTCATCTAAGAGTTACTTATCAATACCCAAGGTTGAGTAGTTTCAGGTTATGAAAAAGCAAAAACATGGATTTATCATTTTCTTTAATATGTTTTTGAATTTTTGACCACATGTATAAATTCTTCTTATGCCATTCGGCAATTAAAAAGGGACCAATGGCGATAATGATGTCGTAGTTTGGCCCTGAATAATCCTGCTTAAAGGCAATGGTTTAGTTTGCTTCAAATTCCGGCATATTGGCAGTAAATACAAAACAGGCTCCAGGGTCGGTAATCAGACCTACATTGACCTCTAAAAACCCATCCACAATGTAATCTGGCACCCTTCCTCAGTAATGTTATTTTCCAGATGTAGTTCCTCATCAATGTTGTCTGAAAGGAGTATAGGATCAAGAATCGGAGTAATGCTCCATCGCCGTCACTACAGCCCGCTGTTGCAAAATAATGATAGCATAAAACCAGGGATAAAAATGGTTTCAATATTTTTATTATGAATGATTTGCTTCTCGTACCTCTCCGAAAGTATCACCCTCATTTTATTTAAAATTTCTTTCTCTTATAAACTCTTGACAATGTTAAAAATACACACCGATGTAACTATCTGCACAGAATGTAACCTATTTACTTTCAATATATTAACACCTAGTTTCACCTAAATTTTAAAACTATAAAAGATAAAATGGATTATAACGAACCAACAAAAGTTTACCCTAAATCATTTTCTCACATTGGAATTACTGTTCCTAATATTGAAGAAGCCGTAAAGTTTTATACCGAAGTGCTAGGGCTTTATGTAATCATGGAACCTACAATAGTAAAGGAAGAAAATGAAACAGCCATAGGTCAAATGTGCATAGATGTGTTTGGCAAGGGCTGGGGGACATTTAAAATTGCCCACCTTTCAACAAGTGATAGAATTGGTGTAGAACTGTTTGAGTTTAAAGAGAGCGAGAACCTCAAGCCTCATTTCGAGCCATTTCGCAGTGGTTTATTTCACTTTTCTATCCAGGATCCTGATGTTGAGGGTCTGGTAAAGAAGATTGTTGATGTCGGGGGTAAACAGAGAATGCCAATCCGGGAATATTATCCGGGAGATAAACCTTATCGAATGTGCTATGTTGAAGATCCCTTCGGAACCGTTTTTGAAATATACTCTCACTCTTACGAATTACACTATTCGGCCGGGGCATATAAATAATGTTCGTCTGCAAATTCTTGTCCCCATTTATCCAAATTCAAAATAATGGGGATAAGTGATTCGCCGTCTTCTGTTAATTCATATTCTACTTTTGGAGGTGTAACAGGATAAATTTTTCTCTTCACCAAATTGTCTTTTTCCAGTGCCCGGATGGAGTAGGTAAACATCCTATTAGATATATCAGCAATGCTTTTTTGTAATTCTCCAGATCTCCGGGCACCATCTTTCAAATGAAAAAGAATCAATGTTTTATATTTATCTCCTATCAAATGAAGAACAAATGCAAGAGAACAATTAAACTCCTTACCTTGATATTTTATCTTTTCTGACTTCATATTGTCTGTTTTTGCATTCTTAGGAACAGGGATTAACACAATACGGCAAAGGCATTTTGAGCTTATGATGGTCTCTAAGACATTCGTTGCTAACAGCAAATTAACTTATACTATCAGGACTTTAATTCGAAGTATGTCTTTATAAACTTCTTTCATTTTCATAGTTCTTTTGGTATTCTTATCAATCCAAAATTCCGTATGTCCGTTTCCACTGGTATAGTCTATTCTCAAAACCCAGCAATCATATTTTTTGCCATTAAATTCAATCTCTTCACTTCTGTTTACAGCATATAGATAATATTCTGGTAAAGATTTTGAACCCGGATGGTAGAAGTTAACAGCAAATGTTTTGTCCTTTTCAAAAGGCAACATACTAAAGGTTTCCATATCCATTTCCCAATTAAATGAATTGTTTAAATCATCTAATCTGAATGAATCTCCATCATGCTTATTCTTATCAGAGCTTGTAAAAATAGAATTACTTTCATAAATAAAGTATCTATTTTGAGCTATTAACGAATCATTTTGCATTTTATAAATCCGTTTTTATTCACTTATAGGTTTAAAGCTGTTGATATCAGACAGGATTTCACAATTTACATATGATCCATTTGAAAGGTACCGGTTCCAAATAAATTTATAAACACCCTTTTTTTGAACTTTGGTAATTGTTCTTTCCCATATTTCCATGTTACGTTTAGGGCCACTAATAGAATCTTGAAAATATACCAGATAAGTATTAGTAGTTTCATTTAATTGATTGAATTTCAACACCTGATTTAAGGTATTTACACTATCAATTTGTGTTTGGGCATAACCTGCAAAGGTTAATAGTAACAAGAGCACCATTATTAATTTCTTCATAAAAGTTGTTTTTTAATTGTAGTCAACGGCCTCAGTTATGAATAGTTACGCGTACTCCTCTACAAGTCAAGCATCAGTGATTATACCTTACTCTCTTTTTAATCCTCAATTTAGTTTATACTTCTTAGCCAGAACATGGCCTACCTTAGGCATTAGAGAATTTATATAGACTACCCTCGGCAGTGCCTTTATTTCAGTTTAAAACTATGTAAGATCTTAACGTATTCCTTTCTTTGGTACCAATCATTAAACACTAACTCTAATGTATCAACGGTAACGGTGCCAAAATGGAAGTCTCTGTATGCTTCCAATACTTTCAAATAACCCTCTTTATTTCTGAATCTCTCTTTTAGTCTCAGTATCGTTGAATGGGCTGTTTTTATTACATATCTTTTATCTATCGATTGTTCCAAAGCTGCATCTCTAAAGTTAATTCTCAGGTTATCACGAACCTGATTAAGAACATCATTTTCAAAAAAACCTTGTACCATTAGGCAAGATGGAGAAGAGGTTAACCCCTTAAATTCTAAATGAAAACGACTCAACCCATTTATACTTTTTTTAATAGCCTCAATATATTCTTCGACCTTTATTTGATGAAGAGCAAACCCGTTGTAACAAGAAATTATGGACATTACCGTCACATGTAAATCCGAATCACGGTAAAAGTATTGATTTGGTTCAATCAGGCTAATTTCTGAAAGCAACTTATGAATATTGCTTTTTACTGTATTATCTGGTCGTAATAAAAGAGTAATACCAAATCTATTGTCTCCATCCGAGTCAATTAACTCATCAACCTGATAAGAATCTGATTGTATTTTTTGAATTGAATCCTGATATAATTTGTCATAGTGTTCTTTTAGATTCATTTATCTTTTCTATTGTATCCAGCTAATTTTCTTAATGCAGCCTAACAGTTGGATAAGAAAATGGTAGGCTTTGCAATTTACTTTGGTAATAAGTGTTCATAATCGGGTTACCACACTTTATTTACTACCGCACCGACTGTTATTTTCTATCCATTGTCTTGGGCGATTATTTCATCACTCTGCCTGAATTTCATTTGTTCAGCTCCTTGAATTTTCGTCAGTTTTAACAAAACCCTGAAGAGTTTCTGAACCATAGAATACTTGCTATAAATGAAATATGACATCTCTTTTGACTTATTTATCATTTTCTCTTTTGTACTATTAATTACAGCTCCAAAGTCAATCATTTTAAGCCCCTTTTCAAGGGCAAATTCTGTCATTTTCACAAACAGTATATCATATGCATGGTAGTTGGTTTTACGGTTACGATCGAAAGCTCCATGCAACGCATTTAAATATTTTCCTGTTGCTAATGCGGCTTGATAACCAATAAATTCACCATTTATTGTGGCTATGAAGTAATGAACATTTTCTAGCTCTGTACTACTTGTAGTTAACGCTGCATTGAGATAAAGCTTCTGATAAGGTAAATAGAATACGCTTTTTTCAGAGGTTGATATAAAGCACTTTTTTAGTGAGTTGAGTTGCCCTTTATTCAGCTGTTTATCAATCCTTTTATACTCTCCATTTTTATTTTTAAACACCCTGATTTTACGTTTTATATTCTTATGGCTTTTGGTATAATCTTGTATAGATGTCATTGATGAACAGTCAATTATTGCGTGAGGAAGTGCCGGAAGCACTGCAGCAGACTCATACAACCCAATGTTTTCAGAATAATCATTTATGAATGTTAATAAGTTATTTTCTTTAAAATATGATAACATAGCCCTAAATACCTCTTCCGATTTTTCGGGGTCTTTCACAAAGCCGGGATTTGACATCATATCCATGCAACAACCAAACTTGATCCATAGGTAAAATGGTATATTAATGATGTTTATTAACCCGGAAAGAAGTTTGTTATTAAAAAGGGACTTACCATAGCGCTTACACCTGATAACAATGGTAACACCAAAAAGGCTTCCGTCTTTAAATGCTTTAAGTAAAAGCGGTTTTGCATTTTCTACACTAGATTTGAAAAGACAGGCAAACACTTCCCATATACTGTTGTCCAGGTTGTAATAATTCAGGCAATCTTCAAAAACTCGGATTTCTTCACTGGATAAGCATTTATCAGATAATTGAAAAGTATATGTTTGTTTCCCATTTATCATAGTACCCACGGACTTATTCTAAGGCTTTACCCCTGGGTTCCATGTTAGACCAAAAGTACTTCCTTAGAAGTTTTTTCAGGTTATAGTCAACAATGTTAACCATCCAGTAATACTAAACTTACAAATGGCTATAAGCAGATATTACATACACTTCAATATAGCGATTTTTTACCAGCAACTCCATTTAAGCATTTCCTATTTTCTCCTTTCAAAACCGGAACAAACGATGCCTGTTGAAAAGGTATAAAACAAATAAAGCCAATCATCTTTCGATAATCGGCTTTAGACTTATTAATGAGGTGAAAATTTTAAATTTATTTAATAACCAGCTGATCAATAGTAGAATTAATAATCCTGGCAATTGCATCCATTTCCTGATGAATGAAAAAATGGCCTCCTTCAAAAGTATGAATTTCACAGCTCCCTGTTGTATAATCATTCCAACCGGCTATTTGTTCCTCAGTGTGGTCATCCTCTCTTCCGGTAAATACGGTAATATCCACACCCTCCTTGTTGAACCCGTCAATACTCGGTGCAGTTTCAGCAATTCTAAAATCATTTCGAAGCAAAGGTAAAAATAACTCCAGAAGCTCAGGGTGTTGAAAAAACTCTGGAGGTGTGCCT
Source organism: Fulvivirga marina (assembly GCF_016775155.1). Lineage (GTDB taxonomy): Bacteria > Bacteroidota > Bacteroidia > Cytophagales > Cyclobacteriaceae > Fulvivirga > Fulvivirga marina. The sequence goes on from NZ_JAEUGD010000067.1 coordinate 143,091, forward strand.
CCCAATAAAAGTACCTCATCTTTGAACTGTTGCTCACTCATTTGATGATACTTTTTTTCTTTTTCAATGTTCATTTGTAAAGCACCTCTACCAGAAAAAAATATGTGACTTGGAGATACCCCTAACTCCTCTTTCAATCGCTTAGCCAATTGATGAGCTAATAGACTCCCCATACTATGTCCAAAAAAAGCAAATTGGGAGAATCCTATCTGGGGTGATACAATTTTATACAAATCATCTACCGCAGCATTCAAATCCGGATACAGGTCCTCTCCTATCCTCCGGCCTCTCCCTGCAAGTTCAACAGGAATAAATTCAATCTGATCATCCAACAAAGGTCTTAAACCGTTATAAATGCTGGAAGACCCTCCGGCGTAGGGAAAGGCAAACAACTTTAATCTACTCATTTAAATATTGGTTTTTATCTAAAAACGGACTTTCAAAAGTCTCCTTATTTTATCACTAACTGGTAACAGCTCTTATAGCAAACATTTCAGCAAATGTGTAATAGATCATATTAATAATCTCCCCGGGTAAGCTAAGTGTTTTATAAAGCTTTCTCATTACCTGTTTTTCCGGAACTGGCCAAACAAACTCCAATTTGTTTACCCCAGCTCCTAAAACTTCCCTTTTTATAGAAATTTTAATATTGGTCCACTCATCACAAACCCTAACCGTCTCATACAAGTCACCATTGACATACACCTTTACTGCCGAATTAATATCACAGAAAGCAAAGTCAGGAATTCGGGCAGTAACATCCAGTTCAATGTTTTCGGAGGCATCAGCAACACATATAAAGGAAGAGCGTGTTTCATGTGCCCGATAATAAGCGACATCTTCATCGCAAAGAAATTCCTGAAACGATCTTTCCGCATATGGACTTTCAAGTAAATCAACAGGTTCTTTTCCTATTTTATATTCCTGAATACGAATATTTTTTATTTCATCTGCTATCTCAATTTTTTTCACCACCTGCAACGCTTTAGTCATTGCATCTACAAGTTCTATAAACATCAGCTTCTTATTTCTCGGATGTCCGAAAACACTAAAATTTTCAAACGGATAAACCTCTGACAGAAAGTGAAGTTCATCTGAAAAGACTGCTGAAGAACGTTTGGAAAACAGTATACAGGATTTATGATATGCTTCAACCAACTCATCATCTGCATGCTTTAATGCCTCACAACAATGATGATAAAGCAAAGGAGTATCCTGGCCTACGTAATAGTTATGAATAGCCGCCTGAAAGTGAGTGATAGAAAGTACTCTTTCCGAAACAGGACTTTCTATCGCGGACATACTGGCTGCATCTATATTCACTCCAAGTATACTTGCTATTTGAGAAGCCAAAGCCCCCATAGCCAGGTGGATACCTCTAAAATTAAGATGACAATAATCCAAGAAAAGTTCGTTTCCCGGAATTCCTTCATGACTATGTTTTTTTAGCACTTCCTGAAGGTCCACAACCGTTACAGGACTTTCTTTTAAGATATCATTTACCAATTCTCTAATAACCGTAAATCTTCTTGGAGCACTTGTTCCTATGGCATTAATAAGGGCTTTATCTTTAAGCTGCTCAAGAAATTCCCTCCTCTGGCGTAAATCACCGATATGCTCAAAATATTTAGCCATCATTTCATATGCAAAAGGATGTTCAGTATCCATATCCATCATTTGACCGGCTAGTTTTTTAACCTCTTCCCAACCTCCTGAAGCCTCGGCATGCAGACAAGAATCATAGGCTTCACTCCATATTTTCATTTTGTTTCCAGGTAAAAAATGGGAAACATACTCTTTCCGAGCTGGCTTAAAACCGCCAAGGTTAAACTCCGGCATCACATATAAAACCGGGATATTATATTCTGCGTTGATTCCAGTCAGGAGTTCTTTAAAATCATTTACATTACTTTTAAGGCTATCTCTAAGTGTATCCTTGATAAATTGGGTCTGCCCGGATGTCCCAACAGTTTTCTGAAGCATATTAAAGTTATAGGGTGTACCCAAAGAGCTTCCCGGTTGCCAGTTATTTCCAGCAAATACAATAACCATATCCGGATTTAGCAATACACTTTCTGAAATAACTTCCATAAGTTGTTCAAAACGCATCCCTTCTTTGGCCAGGTCAACCACCTCAATTTTGCGACCCGGTATAGATTCTGATAGCATCTTTTCAACAACCCGGGCAGCACAATATTCATGTGGAAAATGGGTGCATCTTGCTACAGATTCGCCAATAAGCACTATACGATATACATCTTCACTTCCCGGGGTGATAAACTCCACCTCAGACCAGTTGTCATCTTCTGAATCAAACTCCGGATTTTTTACATAATTCCCACTTATGTCATCTTTAATCCATCTCCCTACTTTTTCCGGCCTGCTCACGGGCTCAGTAGATTTGGTTGCAGGCTCCTGTTGCTCCTCTATGAATAGTGCCAACTCATTCGAAAGATCAATCGACGCTCCTGAGTAAACAAGTTCTGCTACTTTATTTGAAGTCTCTTTTAATTCCATTCTATTTTGATTTTAAGCATTTTATGCAAACGTGTAGACATCACTGTTTACATTCCTTTGTTGTACAGTACTGAATTTTTCCCCTAGAATTTTCTTGATCCTCCTTACTGTTTCTTCATTACGGTCAAAAATGTATCCGCCAAGAACGAGGCAATCGATTTCTGTATTGATAAAGCAAAGCAAAGCGTCTTCTACAGAGCATACAATAGGCTCTCCCTTTACATTAAATGATGTATTCAGTAATATGGGTACTCCACTATAGGTTTCAAACTTCGATAATAGTTTATAGAACCTGGGATTAGACTCCAAACTAACTGTTTGAACACGTGCTGAGCCGTCCACATGGGTAATCGCCGGCATATCCATTCCTGGCTTTACCTGACAAGTTTCTAACATAAAAGGAGACTCATGATCCAGTTCAAAGTATTCAGAACATTTCTCTTTGATCACCGCCGGGGCAAAGGGCCTGAATCCCTCTCTTTTCTTTACCATACTGTTAATAATATCTCGCATATCCGGATTTCTGGGGTCTGCCAATATGGACCTATTCCCTAATGCTCTGGGGCCAAACTCCATTTTACCCTGGAACCAGCCTATAACCTTTCCATCTTTCAGACGCGTTGCTACTTCATCAAGAAGGTTCTCTTCATTCGTCGTATAATTCAGAGCCTCTTTGGTAAAGTCTCCCAGAACAACTGAAATTTGATCATTTGAAAATGAAGGTCCTGTGTATATCTGATGAATACGTGATTGAGCCGGACGTTCTCCCGTAATCTGAACATGTGCCTGACAGGCGGCTCCCAGGGCTCCTCCTGAGTCGTTAGAAGCAGGTTGAACGAACATGTTTTTAAAAGGGGTGTTTTTCAAAACTTTTCCGTTTGCTACACAATTGAGAGCAACACCTCCCGCCAGACAGAGGTTTTCAGATTCTACTTCATTATATAAGTAAGTAACTTTCTCTATAAGAATCTCTTCCAAAACAACCTGAAGGCTTTTAGCTATATCCATATGGCAGGTATCTAAAGATGCATTCCGCTCACGTACCGGCACCCCTATCAAGTCGACCAGTTTTTCCGAATACATTCGCTTCCCTTTCATAAAGTCGAAATACTCCATGTTCAAGCTATACTGCCCCTTATCTTCCATTGTTACTAATTTGCGAACTTGTGATGCATAATGAGGTGTGCCGTAGGGGGCCAGCCCCATTACCTTATATTCACCTTCATTGACTTCAAACCCCAGGTAAGCTGTTATGGTACTATAAAGCAATCCTAAAGAATTTGGGAAATGTACTTCCTCAAAAAGGTCTATTTTTTTGCCTTCGGCACGCCCATAGGTTGTTGTTGCCCACTCTCCTACACCATCCACGGTGAGTATGCCTGCATCTTCAAAACCAGAAAAGAAGTAGCTACTTGCTGCATGAGACATGTGATGATCAACAAATACGATTTTCCCCTCATATCCCAACTGCTCACGAATGCTATACTCAACATTTTTGGGATCAAAATCAGCCAGATTATCTAAACGAATATTCTGGTTTTTACTCCACAATTGCCTGGCAAACTTCTTAACAGGATCTTCATAATAAGCAATACAATCTATGTCAGATGGAGATAAATGTGCCTGTTCCAGGCACCATCGGTATGCTTTTTTAGGTAATGACGAGTCATTTTTTATACGTGTCAGCCTTTCTTCCTGAATAGCATTGATCAGTACGCCGTCCTGTAACAGACAACAAGCCGAATCATGGTAAAAAGCAGAAATTCCTAAGATATTCATATGTACTAGAGATAAGTGTTAAAGTATATTTCATTGCCTCTAAAAGAAGCAATAGAAAACCCACTGCCTATATGGGTAACTGGTTAAATAATAGTTACAAAATTGTTTAAATAGCCAAACCATTACTCTGTATTATTAAAAGAAACCGCTATAATATAATAAGCACTGTCCAACGTTTCCTGGTGAGGCCTTATGTGTAGCTTGAAGTTTACAAATTATCTTAACGTTAAAGAATAATATTGTACTTCATTGTTAAAACTACCCTTTGATAGTTTCCGGGGTTTCATACCCTACTGTTTTTGCAAAAAGAGTAACCGTATTCTTATGCCCCTGGGGAGGTATGTTTTCCTTATCTGTCTTGTTTAAATCAAGCCACTTTGAAAATGCTGAGGTAAAATAATTGATCATCTCCGGATCTCCTGATATATCCTTAGACGTATACAATTCCTGATTATCAAATACAATGCGATAGAAGCCCAGCTTTTCTGCAATCTTTCGTGTATTACTTGATTTCTCCTTTACTTCCCAACACATTGCTGAGCAATATTCACTTTGAAGATAGTGGTCAAATATTTTCTCAATAAAATTGCGCTTCCAATCCACAAACCGTGAAAAATATAAGGAGCACTCTTCCTCTCCCACTCCCAAACCCATTTGAAAAGTATCTTTATCAGTCGTTAACATCGCAAACCAAGAACCATTCATAATGAGAGGAAACCTTACTTTTTTGGATTCTCCCTTACCAAATACGGCAATAGGAACATGTACAACCGTACCGGAAGGAACCGCAAATCGTATCGCTAAATAGTTAAAACTTCCTGTTTTTTCCTTAAACATCGCATTATAGCTGTCTATTTCCTTCATCGGATCCGGAAGATTTTCCGGAATGTTATCTTCGTTAGGTTCCAATGTTTCTATTTCAAAAGTGTTGTATCGAAAAGCATCAGCCAAGGCTATCAACTCTTCATCATTCATATCATTCGGGATTTTTACAATTTTTGTCCTCATCATTGATCTATACCTTTTATATATTATACTTTATTTGAAATCAGTTTTTTTCATCATTTTGAAGAGATCCTCCATAATCATCTTGGTTCCAATTGCCTGAAGAATTTTCTGGAACTGTACGGCACTCTTATTCTGCCATAACTACCTGACTCTCTTCTTCAACCATATCCAGAAATGTTAAATACTTTTCCATAGACCGTTTCCATGAAAAATCTTCCCTCATACCTCGTTCAATAATACCATGCCATTCAGCTTTTCGATGAAATGCTTGTACTGCTTCACACAATGTTTCCACAAGGCTTTCATGCTCAAACTCGGGAATATAAAAGCCGGTACACTCATGTGGAAGATGAGCATATGAAACTACGGTATCTTTTAATCCTCCAACGGGCCTTACAACAGGAACACAACCGAAAGCAAGACCATACATTTGAACAAGTCCGCATGGCTCGAACAATGAAGGACATAATATCATATCGGCACCAGCAAGAAATTCATGAGCCTGTTTTTCTGTATACTCATGAACATAACTAAACCTTCCCGGAAACAAGTCCATGGCCTTAGAAAGCCTTTTGTGTATAATACCATTTACTCCATTGGCCGGCCTTCCATATACAACTAACTTTAATCCCTGATCCAGAAGTGTACGTATTTGTTCCATTGCTTCAGCCTCAGACTTCCATAGATTCATAAGCAAGTTAATTCCTTTTTGCTCTGTAAGTCTGGCCATAAACAAAACAACAGGTTCTTCTCCTTCAGTTATGTTCAGGGTTTTGCACATCCTGTTTTTCCAGTATGGTTTTACATTCTTATAACTCGACACGTCATAATGCCTGTAAAGGAAAGGACTTTGATCCGGTGACCATTGTTTTTCATCAATGCCATTGGGAAGTGCATATATCTTATTTCGTTTTATTAAATCCAGGAACTGCATACCGCAATGTGGAACCTGACTTTCACATAACTCCCAAGCATACGTTTCACTAACAGTTGCTACATAATCGGCATTTTTGAAGGCAAGCGAAAAGAATGTAAGCATTCCATGAATACCATGTACTGCCATAAGCTGCTCACGCGTCTCTGCTTCCAGCAAATGCACCTGATCTAAAAATATTTCGCCCTGAAATTCATAATTGTGTATCAGGAGTATAGTTTTACAGTTAGGACTCAGGCTTTCCAGCAAATCAGGGTATACGAAACACCCACATACATGCCAGTCGTGAAAAAAAACAAAACCTGGCTGCATATCTTTGAGTTTTATCAGATGCAAAGCAGCTTTGGCAAAATAGAGATAAACCACAAAGGGGAAGTTTTGTCCATAAGGTTTTTCTCCATCTTCATCTGAGGTTTTTCCTTCTCCCGATTCCATATCACTAAACTGCATATCATCCGACATATTCAGGAAATAAAAATCCACACCGTCTTCCTGATAATGATAGTAGTGAAAGGTATAATTAACATTTTGGATCTCTATTTCAAAACAATCCTGCTCAAACAAATAATCCTTGTGCATTCTCGTTTTGTAGTAAAAAGAAATAACCACATTGGGCTCTTTTACCGACAAATATTTGGGTAATGTTCCCACTACATCACCAAGGCCTCCCCGCTTATAAAAGGGGGCAACTTCAGAAGCTAAGTGAACAATCATATAATATTGATAGGGTTTCTGGTGTCTTTTAAAGTATCAGTAATCATTCGGGATACGCTCCCATTAGCGGAAAATACGATCTCAACTCGGTATGGCTCCAAGTTAATTTCTTTTCCATCTATGCTAAAAATGGTAGTTCCATCAGAAAAATTGAAAAGGAAGTAAAGTGACTCTCCTTCAAAACTTCGTTCCAGAATGAGTCTCTTTTTAGAAGAATCTACTGAAGAAAAGGACAGGCTTCCATTTTTAAAAATTTCGCTATGTTCTGATCTGATTTGACTTAAGTATGTAACAAAACGCTTTGTTCTATATTCGGCATCAATGTCGTCGAACTCCATACATCTTCGATTGAGAGGATCTCCCAATCCCTCCATCCCTTTTTCTTCACCATAATACAACACCGGCGTGCCAGGTAATGCAAAGAGCAAGGTAAGTGCAGGCTCATACAAGTCTTTAATGTTTAACAAGGAGTAAAAACGGGCAACATCGTGGTTACTTAGGAAATTCCATGAGTCCCGGCTAAAGCGATAGGAATTTCTATAATAAACTTCCAACATTTTATAAACCAGCATTCTCACCGATATACTTCCTTTTATAAAAAATGGAGTCAGCACATCCAGATATAAGGCATAATTGGTAAACCCATTTATCGCACACGACCTGGAAAAAATATTTTCATCAAAGTGCCAGCTCTCTGCCACTATCAATGCCTCTGCATTAATTTCCCTGGTTCTTGCTACAAAACGTTGGATAAATGACTCCGGCATCTCGGTGCAAACATCCAGCCGCCATCCATCTACATGGTAATCCCCTATCCATTTTTCCACCACTTTCAAAAAGTAAGCCTCTACTTCAGGGTTCTTTAAATTAAACTGGGGCAGCTCTCGGTAACCATGCCAACAACTATAGTTACAATGCGACCCCTCAATCAGGGGAAAGGAGCTAATCTCAAACCAGTTCCGATAAGCTGAGTTTTCTCCATTTTCCAAAACATCCTTAAATGCAAAAAAATCAGTGCTACAATGGTTAAGCCCGATATCCAGGATGAGTTTCATTCCTCTGGAATGTAACTCTTCAACCAAATTTTTAAGGTCTTCTTCATTACCCAAAAGCGGATCTACCTTAAAATAATCGATACAATCATACCGATGGTATGACTTTGAATGAAACACGGGGTTCAGGTATATAAACTCTGCACCTATAGATGCTATATAATCCAGCTTACTAATAATACCTTTGATTGTGCCCCCAAAAAACTTATAGTAATCAGGAGTCTCTCCCCAAGATTCCAAATGTTTTTCCACAGGCTCTTCCTTAGTTCGATGAAACCTGTCGGGAAATACCTGATACCCGAAAAGCTGAGTACCTGTCTCTGATTTATAATTTGATTTAAGGTCAAAGACAAATAAATTATTTTCCTGAACATCAGCGGATAACATACTTCCAGGATGATAATATCTAACCTGCCGAACCCCGGCTATCTTAAGGTGATAATGAAGATATTCGCCTTGTAAACGTACCCTGGTTTTCCAGAATGATTTATTTTTATACTGAAAAAACCGTGTTAGTGAATAACTTTTCTCCCTGGTCTCCAGTACAACTTCCTCTATCCATCCATGATGCGTAATAGCACGTATCTCCCATATATCATCTTTGATGTGACTTATACAGGCTGAAGAGTTTTCAAATTGAAGCGGGCTAAAGGGCTCTGTCTCAAGAATAAGTGGTGACCGCTTATGAGAATCATAAACCGAGATCATCGTTAACTCGCTATTAACCGGTTTGGTAAAATCTTTATTTAAAAAATAATGTATAAATGATTTTCCTCTAGGCAGATCCACCTTAAGCTCAAATATACCCGGCTGTCTGCACTCCATAGGCTTTCTAAAATATCTTCCTTTGACCGGGAAAACACCTACATGTACTTCGGTAACAGTAGGATCTGAGGATATGTATAGAATTTCTTTACGAATAAGAGTTTTATCCATGTTCTATTTTTGAATTATGCTGAAATTGTTTGTTCAACCCGGGATTAGTTCTTCCCGATGTAGAAGATGCTGCTTAACGCGTTCAATCCATTCTCGAAGATATTTTTCCTGAAAAAGAGTGTGATTTTGGCCTTCAAACTTTCCTAAACGACAATTCGCTGCAATATGGCTTTCGACATAAGCTACCGTATCACTATCGTTGCTGTATGAAGCTTCTGGCAACAATAACAAAACAGGAATATCGGGGTCGATAACAGGCACCTTATACTGGTTATGCGCAAAAAATAGAGACAAAGCCTGATCATTGTAAAACTTATGCCCAAATGCTCTCTTTATGTCGGCAGCTCTGGTTTCACCTTTAATAGCTCCTTTTTCCTTTAAAACTCCTCTTCCAATTTCCCAGACATTCTCCAAAGGCTGATTTTTCATAAGAATCTCTATATCAGCAGATTCAATACCTGCCTGCCAGTCGATATCCTTTGCTATGAACGATGCAGTTTCTCCAAGTGTGTACGTAGAAGCTATTTTTTCAGGAAGTACAGGTGCTGTCATCCAGAGAGGAGGATCTACCAATACAAGAGGGCCAACATTTTTTCCCATAGATTTCAGCCTTTTAGACACTTCAAGTGCAAGTACACAACCTGAACAGAATCCACCAATAAGAAAGGTTCCATCCTGCTGATATTTCAGAACAGCCCGAGTTGTTTCTTCAACAATATCTTTAAATCTGGAAAAATCAAAATTCCACGTCTTCAGGTTTACATCCTGATCGTTGTTGATCATTTCGAGCATTTCAGGAAATAAAGCAGGAGCCTGAACACCAAAAAAATCTGTTATATCTGTTAGGTATGGTCCCATGTCCAATATCCCTATAATGCTTGTTGACGGCATTATACCTCCCATTGGCGCACAGAAAAACAATTTATTAGTTGAATTAGAATTGGCGATTTCTGCAATTTTTACAGTTTCTGCCTGTTTTATTTTCTTAAACTTTTCGTCAAGCCCTGCCGCCCAGCTATAACGGTTATTGATATGACTTGCTATGGTTTGGATTGTTGTATTCCGGAATATAACATCCATGGAAATAATGATCCCCAAACGCATGTTTATTTGCTGTATGAGTTTCATAAGCGTCAGCGAGTGTCCTCCCAGTTCAAAGAAATCGGCATTAGTGCTAATACTTTCCTGGGGGAGTTCGAGGATTTCGGACCATATACTTACCAGACGGCGCTCCACCTCACTGGAAGGTGCCTGATATTCTTCCACTGATACCTGGTAGTCAGGCAGGGAGCTGTAATCCAGCTTACCATTATGGGTCAATGGCAACGCCTCCAACTCAACATAATACTCGGGAACCATATAATCCGGTAAATACGCTGACAAATGGGCCTTTAACTCATCTCTTTCAATGGGACCATCGGATACGTAGTAACCCACCAGGTGGGCGTCTTCTCCCCGATGACGAAGGGCGACGGCTGCCTGACGCACCCCTACACATCGCTCCAGCACATTGCTGATCTCTCCCAGCTCTATGCGATAACCTCGTAGTTTTACCTGGGTATCGATCCGGCCCAGGTACTCCAGGGTTCCGTCTGATCGCCAGCGGGCAAGGTCGCCGGTTCGGTACAAACGGCCCAACTCACCATCTGCCATGATGAATTTTGACGAGGTCAACTCCGGACGGTTAACGTAGCCCGCTGCTACCTGAACTCCTCCTATGCATAGCTCTCCTACGCTGCCACGGGACAATAAACGGCTTTGGTCATCCATGATATGGATCTGCGTGTTTAACACCGGACGCCCGATGGGAACCACCCCGCCGGAGTAACCATCCAGGCAAATGGAGGTCACATCTATGGCTGCCTCGGTTGGTCCATAATAGTTATGGAGTCGTGCATGCGTAAAAACGGACGAAAAGGCTTCTACGGTNCATCTATGGCTGCCTCGGTTGGTCCATAATAGTTATGGAGTCGTGCATGGGTAAAAACGGACGAAAAGGCTTCTACGGTCACTCCTTTCAGCGCTTCGCCACTACAGATCACATCTTCTACTCCGGGAAGCGTTGCCCCTTCTAACTGCATCGCATCCAGAAATACTGAGAGCATCGAGGGCACAAAGTGTATGACTTCAACACCTGCTTCTGCTATCGTTGTGCTGAGGTAGCTCTGGTCTTTATGACCTTCAGGGCGTGCGATCACCAGTGTCCCTCCTGTTATCAGCGGTAAAATAAGTTCCCAGACAGAGACATCAAAAACGACCGGTGTCTTATGTAAAAAACGAGTGCCTGCGGTAAGTCCAAGCTCTTCCTGCATCCATAGCAGTCGGTTGATCAGTCCTCCGTGGGTGTTCTCTACACCTTTCGGTTTCCCTGTTGATCCTGAGGTGTAGATGATATAGGCCGTAGATGATCGGTCGGCGGGTGTCCATAGCACTGCCGATGTATCTTTTGCCAGGGTATCTGTTCTGATAACAAAACATGATGAAGGCAGCTCCATAGCTTCTGACTGGGATGTGCCGCTAAGCAAACATACCGCTCCGCTATCTTCGATGATCTCTCTGATCCGTGAAGCAGGGTAATCAGGATCCATCGGAAGGTATACACCCCCGGCTTTGAAAATACCCAGTACACTGGCTATTAAGTCTGGGCTACGCTCTTGTAAAACTCCTACTACATCGCCACCTACAACTCCGGAAGTCTGCAATGACGATGCGATTTGGTCTGAGCGTGCATCCAACTCACGGTAGCTTATCTCATCTCCCTCATAAATCAATGCCAGGGCATCGGGGGTTGATGATACATGACTGGCAAACTGGGGGAGGATGGAAAAGTCTTCGGGAATATCTCTATCAGCACCCTGAAGTTCCGCAAGGGATTCATTGTCTTCCGCCAATACGGTTGACAGGTTGATCTTCCGGTCAAGGGAGTCTGCCAACAGGCGAAGGGTATTCTCATAAATTTGGGTGAATCTCCTGAAATCTGTATCGGAGATAAAGGTGGTCACATAATCATACTGGATAAAACAGTTGCTTCGTACGCCGTTAACACTTACTTCAAACAAACCATGACCCCGGATGAAGTTATCGATGGCCACACGCTCCTCTTCGGTCACGGACCGGGAATGATCCATCGATAGTTCATAGATCACATGGAAGCTCGTAAAGTTGAACAGCAGGTCGGTGATCGGGTTTTCCGTGAAATTGGTTACCCCCATCGCCCGCGCTATTCGGAACAGGGAGGTACGATCGTATGCTTTGATCTCCTGTAGCTTCTGTTCTACTTTGGTCAAAAGTAATTCACCGGTCAGTTCTTCTGTCAGATCCAGACGCACTGGAATCGTATTTAAGAAGTTACCAAATACATCTACGCCTTCTTCCCCGATCATGCGGTTGAAGGTCACCAAACCCGCTACGATGTCTGAGCTGTAGCTCATCATATTCAGACTGCTCATATACGCCGCAAAGAACAGGTTCTTGACGGTCGTGCCTCGGCTCGACGCCAGGTCTTCCAACGATCCGAAAAGATCCTGGTCAAAGGGAACCTTTATCGAGCGGAATGAACTATCCTCTACAGGGGTATTCAAACTGAACTTCGTAAAGCCCGATAGCTCTGATTTCCAAAAATCAAGGCTCTCTTCCATCCGGTCATAAACCATCTCTTCTATGATGAACTCCCGGTAGCCGGTACTTAATGGAGATGGACGATAGGTCTTATCTTCCTGAAGGGCTCGATAGGTCCTGTTCAGCTCGGTCATAAAGGTTGCGATACTCCAGCCATCGGAAATGGCATGGTGGATCTCAAAGATCAGCACGTGAAAGTCTTCCTGAAGACGAAAGGCACTCAACCGCCATAAGGGTGCCTTATCCAGGGCGAAGGGGTGCTCTTGGGAGTGCTCCATATATGATCGGATATGCCCTTCCTGCTCCTGCTTTGGTTTTCCTCTCAAATCCGCATAGGGAACTTCTATTGAAAAGGGTTTATAGATCACATGGGCATTCTCCCCGACATCAAGAGCGGTACGCAGGGCGGTCTGTTTTTCTGTTAATAGGGTTAAGGCTTGTTCCAGAACATGGATATCAAAGTCCTCATAGGTAACTTCCCATACCAGTTGTTCAAAATAGATCAGGGCTTCTTCGTTCCTAAGCTGGATAAAGCTCATTCCGCGCTCTATGTTCGACATGGGATAGACCGACTCTATCGACGGGTCGACATGTTTTGATCGATAGGATGCTGAAAACTCTGCCAGATCGGTTTGTACCTCCTGGTAATATCGCTCATGGCCTCGGCTATCTTCTGACAGGGCATGGGAAAGTAGTTCTTCCAGCGTCTGGTATTTATAGAGATCTGATACTTTAAGACTGGTATGAAGGGTTTCATTCATTCGGCTGATCAGACGAATTGCTGTGATCGAATCCCCGCCTATACTGAAGTAGTTATCTTCAAGGCCTACTGATTCAAGACCTAGGGTAGCGCTCCATATGGACGATGCTTTCTTCTCTAAATAACTCTGGGCTGATTTAATACCTTGCTGTACCCGGAGAACCGGGTCTGGCAGATGCTGCTCATCCAGCTTACCGTTGGCCGTTAATTTTAAGTGGTCTATCCGTACAAAGTACGACGGTATCATATACAGGGGAAGCTTATCTGCCAGCAATCTGCGAAATTGTACAACATCTATATCTTCCTGACCTATATAGTAGGCTATCAGGTATTGGGCCTGAGAGCGCTCTCGGAACACTACCTTTACTTCTTCAATAAACTTGTAGGTGGACAGGATATTCTCTATGGCCTGTAGCTCTACCCGAAAGCCTTTTAGCTGTACCTGGTGGTCCATACGACGATAGTAGATCAACTCGCCATGAGCGTCAACCCGGACAAGGTCGCCGCTCCTGTATAGTTTCCAGGGGGAGACCTCAGGACGACTGATAAATTTCTCGCCGGTCAGATCAGCATTTCCAATATATCCCTGGGATACGCCATAACCGCCTACATAGAGTTCGCCGGGCAATCCATGGGGAACTATGTTTCCGTCGCTATTGACCACGCAGGCAAAGTATCCTGGCAATGGAAGCCCTACATTGCTCTCATTCCTGGATATAATCGGGCGGGTGATCTCTTTGTAGGTTACATGTACCGTCGTCTCGGTTATTCCATACATGTTCACCAGTTTCACGCCTGGGTAGGTGTCGTTCCAGTCTGAAAGCATTCCCGGCTGAAGCTTTTCGCCACCAAAAATAATGTAACGGAGCTTTATTGCTGAAGGCGCCTGTAAAGCTACACGCATAAGGTTATAAAAGGCGGTCGGCGTCTGGTTCAATACGGTTACCTGATCGCTTACTATTCGATCCAAAAGAAGGGTCGGGTCAAGTATTTCTTCCCGTGAAAGCACTAACAAATGTCCCCCGCTAACCAAGGGGCCGAAGATCTCCCATACGCTGAAGTCAAAGCAGTAACGGTGGAATAACGTCCAGGTATCTGATGAGCTAAAGGTAAATGGGGTATCCCGGTTTAGTACCAGGTTCTTCAGGTTCTCATGGCTGATCATCACTCCTTTGGACTTCCCTGTCGTGCCCGAGGTATAGATGATATAGGCAAGGGTGCCGGAGGGTATCAATACGCCCAGGTTCGCTGAACTATAGCTTGCCAGATCAAGGGTGTCCGAACTTATTACTTCAAAGTTTAACCCATTCAATGCCTTCTCCGAATGGGTCAGTAGCAGTAGGGCCTGACTGTCTGAAAGTATCTCGCCAATACGTTCTGGTGAGGCATCATCATCGATCGGCACATAGGTCGAGCCTGTTTTCAGTACGGCAAGGATGGCAACGATCATCTCCACGGACCGATTATAATATAGCCCGATGCGATGCCCTGGGCCGGCACCTGACGACTGAAGGTGCCTCGCCAATCGGTTGGATCGGGCATTGAGTTCGCTGTAGCTCAATGACTCTTCTCCATAGCTCACCGCTGCCTTTTCCGGGTGATGCTTCTCCTGCATCTCAAAGGCATCTATAACTGTCTGATCAGGAGCAAAACTTGTTCCTGTTATGGGGTAATTTAAATATACCTCAGGACCTTCTGCCTGAAGGCTAACGGAACGGAGGGACTGCCCCGGATCGGAAAGGACGCTATTCAATATGTATTGGTAGGCATCCATAAAAACCTGTATGGTCGCTGGTTTAAATAGTGCCGTGCTGTATTCCATCTCCAGTAAAAGACCTTCCGGGGTTTCTTTTACGATCAGGGTCAGGTCAAATTTTGACAGCTTGTGGTCCAGTTGAACCGGAACTGCTTTGTATTCCTCTCTGGCTTCAGGATCAGATTCCAGGTGCTCATAAACCAAACAGATATCAAACAGTGGGTTCCGGCTGGTATCACGGGCTACGTCAAGGCTTTCCAGTAAATCTTCATAGGGAAAGTCCTGGTGGTCCATGCATTGCAATACCCGGTCTTTTACCTGAGCATGGAACGCTTCAAAACTCAGGTTGCGGTCTAATAGCATCCGGATCGGAAGGGTACTCGCAAACATCCCGAAAAGGTCTGACAGGTCGGGGTGGTTACGGCCATTGGTTATCGTACCTATCACCAGATCATCGCTGCCGGACAGTTTCCCTACTAAAAGGTAATAGGCTGCATAGATGACGGTGTATACCGAGCTGCTGTGTTGCTCTGCATAATTCCTTAATGACTGGGTAGTTGTAGCCCCTAATGGCTGGGACAGGGTATCGCCTTCAAAGCTGCGGAAATGAGGTCGGGAATAATCGACAGGTAATTCTACCGGGGAAGGAAGGGATACATACTCTTGCTCCCAAAATTGTCTTTGTTTAACCAGGTCTGCCTGTGTATCTGCACTGTGGTACCAAATCACATAATCACGGTACTGCAATGGAACCGGATCAAGGGTAACACCCTGGTAAAGTGACAAAAGCTCTTTTACCAGAAGATGCTGGGTAACGCCATCACTGATGATATGGTGGATATCAAACAGCAAAAGGCTACTTGTATCGCCGGGTACTACGCCTAGGCGAAACAATGGAAGGCTATCCAAAGAAAATGATTCCCTGAACTCTTGTAGAAGGTGTGCTTCATCTGTTCCTTCATCTGGTTGATAAAACCTTACGGATACAGCCCCTTCTTCATGCACTTTCTGAACTGGATGTCCTTCTTCCTGTTCAAATGTCGTTCTCAGGATCTCATGACGCTCAACCAAATGCTGACAGGATGCCCGTAAACGATCTTCTTCCAGAATCACGGGCAACCTAACGGCAAAGGGCATGTTATAGGCTGTATTATCTTCTTCCAGGTGTTGTACAAAATACAACCGGCGCTGGGCTGGAGATAATGGGTAGGACAAGCAGGGCGCTGTTCGTTGGATCGGGCTATGTGTGGTCCGGTCAGATTCCTTTAACAGGGTTGCCTGGGAGGATATGGTGTCTCTTTCAAATAAGGCTGATATACTTAAATTAACCTGGTAGTCTTTTAGGATGCTGTGCTTTAGCATGACAACGGTCAGGGAGTTGCCGCCAAGACTGAAAAAACTGGTATGCGTGCCTATGCTCTCCGATGGCTGGGATAGTATCTCTCCCCATAGACTTTGAAGGTAAGACTCCTCTTCGCTCTCCGGGGTACTCACACCGGATGCGCGGTTGGGTGTGGAACATAGCTCCAAAAGGGCGCGCTTATCAGTCTTACCATTGGGTGTCAGGGGTAATACCGGGACATGAATAAATACCGAGGGTATCATATAATCCGGCACCTGACTGGATAGATATGCACGAAGTATAGACTCTTTATAGGGAGTAGCACTTACATAAAAGGCGGCCAGCATCTTATGTTCTTGTTGTTCCTGAACTAATACTACGGCCTGGCTGATGCCTTCGTAGTTTTGAAGGTGGTTCTCCAAAGAACCCAGTTCAATCCGGTAGCCGCGAAGCTGTACCTGGTTGTCTTTCCGACTCAGGTATTCCAACTCTCCGTTTTCCATGACCCGTGCAAGGTCCCCGGACTTGTAAATACGCTCACCGGGTATATAGGGGTGCTCTATAAAACGGCTCGATGTTAACTCTGCCTTTCCATAGTAGCCATCTGCTAAGCCGATACCGCCTACATGAAGTTCGCCGATCATTCCGTTCGGCACCAGGCAATCATGTTCATCCAGTAAATAGATCGAAAGGGTTGGCAGTGGTCGGCCAATGTTACTCGCTCCGCTTTCTATTTCTTCTCTTGTAATATGTTTAAATGTATTGTGGACCGTCGTCTCGGTGATCCCGTACATATTGATAACCTTTGTCTCAGGGTAGCTTTCATACCAGGAACGCATCAGGGATGGATTAAAGGCTTCTCCGCCTAGCGTGATATAGCGTAATTTAAAATCAGCTTCGGGATGGTGATCTTTATGACGAATCAGGTTGTAGAAGGCGCTTGGGGTCTGACATAGGCACGTTACGCCGTGACCTTTCAAGATCTCTATGAATTCAAGGGTATCCATCGATGTCTCTCGGGGGAGGACGATCAGCTGGCCTCCGTAAAGCAACGATCCGAAGATCTCCCATACGCTCATATCAAAACATGGGCTGTGGAACATTACCCATATGTCGCTGCTGCTGAAGTCAAAATCAAGTGAGTCATTGTATAGTAAACGAACTACATTCCGGTGGGGGATCATAACCCCCTTCGGGTTACCGGTGGTTCCCGAGGTATAGATGATATAGCAGAGGTCCTCCGGTAAGGGTTCTACTCCTGTTGGTAAATCACTATAGCCTGTCGATGTGCTTATAGGGATAATCTGATGTTTATAGGATATGTCGCTGACGGACTCTGTGGACAGTACCAGTTCTACGCCACTGTCTTCAAGGATGTATTGAATGCGTTTGGCTGGATAGTTTACATCTACGGGCACATAGACGCCCCCCATCTTCAAAATACCCAGTATACCTATGATCGTCTCGTGGCTCCGACCTGTTAGCAAGCCGATCAGGTCGCCTGGACGACCGCCATGGCCCATCAGCATGTGCGCTACTCGGTTTGAGGCTTGGTCCAACGCTGAATAGCTCATATGAACATCGCCGTAAACTATGGCCGTGTTGTCTGGAAACAACGATACCTGGCTAGCAAATAGGCTCACTAAAGTCGATGATTCCGGATAGCTTACTGACCGGTGATCAAACTGGCTTAAAAGGTGTTCGCGTTCTCTATCGCTGGTCAGCTCTACTTTGCCGTAATTCTGGTCGGGAGACGCTAAAAGGTTCAACAGTAACTGCTCGTAAAAACTATATAGCTGCAAGATGCTCTCTTCTCTGTATTTTAGCTTGTTATAGCTAATCAGTACCTCTGATCCTTCAAAATGGTAGTGTTGGTCACATAATATGCCTTCAAGGTCAATACGCTCGTGGATTCCTGAGCTGGTTAACCCCAACAGGCTGCCAGATGAAATGCTGGATATCTGCTCACTTAACAAATGTGTCACATTACAGTGAGGGTGGCCAAGGCTCTCCAGTATACTCGACTTTACCTGGGACAATATGTCTCGAAAAGTGGTGGTTGGTCCCAGTTCACTGAGGACGGGAATAACGTAACCGTCGGCTACGGAGGTCTCTGTATCGGTATAAGCTCCTGTAAATACCAGCGCCTGGCTACAACCTGACAATCGGCTCGCCAGCACCTGGAAACCTGATAGCAATACCATATGTTGTGCCCGCAAGGAGTCAGATATCTTCTTCAGACCAGATAATAAAGTCTCTGACACTTCAACTTGTACGCTGCCTGACTCATAACCATCTTGATGTCTTAGCTCGTAATCACCAAAATAATCCGTGCCTTCCCAACGGTCCAGCTGACCCGTAAAGTAACCTCGGTCAACCAGTTTTAACTCTATATCTTTTGCCATAAAATACTCCCTTTTATTATCTCAGTTCGCCTTCATTTACCAAGCCCCGGTACTCATCCAGCATATGTAGCCCAAATGATATACCAGGCTCCCCTCCTTCCCACTTACGATACTTTTTTGTATAGCTCAAAAGAGTTTCCGTCTTAGATTTACTCCTACTAAAAATTCCTCCCCATATATTGTCCCATTCTCGATAATTAGCATCTTTTCGTAGAACCTCATGTGCTTCTCTGAGTTTGTAACAAGGAATAGAAGGGCATAGGTGATGCACCAAGTGATAACGGTCTCCATGTCTTCCGAAAATAAAGTTTTCAATCATGTTCCCGTGCCTGTTTCTGGTAAGCAGTAACTCTGACTTTTCAGATTCTGGCAAAGGATAATGTTCAGCCATTTCTGCTAACCAGCCAATTGTAACATAAGATGTAAAGAGTGGTATGATCCAGAATAGAAAGAATTCCAATAAAACTCCTGCAAGTATTACAGTAGCAAAAACAACCGCCCAAGTAATAAAAAACTGTAGTCTTTCTCTCCTGAATTTACGAGCTCTTTCCGCTGACAAATGAGACGTGTCAAAAAAGATCCTGTCGCGGTAGATATACCGGATGTATTCAATGGTTCTATAACCGATAATCGAAAGCACGATATTTTTGATAAAAAACATTCTATACCCTTCTTTAGTATCGTACAGACCACAAGCTATCTGAAAGTTATAATCCGGGTCCTTCTCTTCATCTCCACAATAAGGATGGTGCCCTCTAAGGTGTGTCTGCTTATAGGGAATCAAAAGGTGACAGATTAGAAACGAAGTAAAGTAGGTTCCTAAAATCTGGTTTAGCCTTTTATTAGAAGACAATAACCCATGGCTGGCCTCGTGTAAAAGATTAGCAAAAACCCGCTGAACTGACCCAATGATTATCAGACTAATTGGGTAAAACCAATACGAAAATTGCACACAAATGATAACTGAAAATGCAATTAGAAGGTAGTTAAAAAGCACGATTAACAACCCCGAGTATTTATTTGCTCCTCGTAGTTTCTGAACCTCTCTTAATATACTTTTTGAAATATTGATCGGTTCAATTTGTTGTAACGTTTCCATAGGTAGTGTTATCGATTTTTTTTTGCATTAACTGATTGAAAAAGTCTATTCCCAACGGGAAGTCCATTTGGTCTCTAAATATCTTCTGAAATTTCTGAACCCCTCGCTGAATGTTGTCATCCTGAAAAACCTGATTCATGAGTCTCAACATTTCTGTTTTATTGATATCTAACAGGTTACCCCGGACTCCCAGGTTGTTATATATTACCCTTGTTGAATTTCCGGGTTGATCCCCAAAAGATGGGAAAACCACCGAGGGAACTCCATGATAGATGGCTTCTCTAAGTGTTCCTAACCCCCCATGACATACCATCAGGGATATTCTGTTGAATATTTCTGTATGGGGCACCCAATCGTAAATATGTACATTGCCCGGAACCTTCAATCCATCCAAATCCTCTTTTTTCCCAACCTGAAGAATCAACTCGTAACCATCCATTTCTTCCATGGCTCCGAGCATAGACTTATAAAAGTTCACCCTCACCTTAGGGTTCAAAAACTGGGGCATGGTACCTAGTGTGGCATAAATTACTTTGCTTTGCTCTCCAAAAACTGACCAGTCGAACTGCTCGCCTTGTTTTTCGTTCTGCAAAACAAAACTCCCTCCATAAAAAACCCTTTTCCTGTTTTTGCGGTATGGCAGATCAAACTCTGCCGGACAGCAATATAGAACGGGTGTATTTATCCTAAAATCGTTGGTCGGATAATCGCCCCATATAATGCGATATCCATATTTTTTGAAAGCCTGCTTAAAATTGTTCTTTGGGATATGTGTCAACCCAAAATATCTATAAAGCATTGCATTGTACTGAAGACGATCTCTTAACCACCACCGATAAATGCTCATCCAACCCGCCAGGATTTTCATACGATCGATCAGGCTAAGCTTCTTTGAAGGGGCATAGGTGGAATGCACCGAAGGCAATCGTGTGTTGAATTCGGTGGAGAGCGTAACACTGATCCCCAGTAAAGGAACTCCCAATTTTACAAAAGGCAATGTCCATGATGTATTTAGCACCTCGTACAAAACCAATTTAGGTGGACATTCCCGATAATAGTTGTAGCATTCTGTCATTAATGCCTGTTCTGCCTCCACCTGATATAAGTGTAAATTTTTAGGTTGATTTAAATCAAACGTAGGCTCAGGAAAAGAAAATGCCTTGTACTTCAGGTCATTCTTATCAAAATACCTGCAAGTTTCTTCATCAAAGATTCCGGCATATTCCACTTCATACCGATGCTTTTTTAAAAAGTTTGCCAGGTATTGTGTAGACCTGATGGTACTTGCCTCAGGTTTAATAACAATACATATTAGTTCTTTCTCATCCATGTTATAAGGGTTACACTATCTGGGATTCCAAGTATTGTATGAGCCCCTGACGTTCTGATATGCATCTGGGCCTGGAAGAAAAATCATATTATAGGTTAAAGGTTATCTCATCTCCTAAAGTCTGTGTTTCCTTAGTAACCTGGGATGAATGATCTAAAAGTGTCCCCAAAGATGGTGAGGTATCCTTCTTCAGCACATCTAACATTTGCTCGAATAAGGCTTTTAAAGATTGTATTTCTTCCGCTTTGAAGTATGAAGTAGAGTATTCAAAACGAAACAGATAGTTTTGAGGCTGTTCATATACAAACAAGCTGAGCGGATGTTTGGCTCCCCCCATATCGATTTGGAAAGGGGTAAAACTGTTATCTGCAACTTTTAACCCTGAAAAATCCAGATTCTGAAATACCAACATGGTTTCAATCAGTTGTTGCCCCTTATCTAGTATCTGAGAGCGGATAAGATCATCTGTAATGTCTGAAAGGTCAAAAAGTTGTTTTTCATTCACCTCTGTGAGCAAGTTATGAGCATCAAGTACCATTTGTGGGAAAGTCAGCTCTCCTTTTACTTCAAAACGTACAGGTAAAGTTTTGGCAAACATGCCAATGATGCCCATTACTTCTTGTTGGATTCTTCCTATAGCATTAATACCAATGGTAATATCCTTTTGCCCTGTAACCTTCGAGAGCATCAAAAAATAAAGGGTATAAATTATCGAAAATGCGGTGACATTGTTTTTCTCATACGCCTTTATAAGCTGTGCTATAATGTCCTTGGAAACAAAAAATTCAAGATGACTCCCCTCTCCATTCCCTTCAGCTTCATAAAATGGCTGAAAACCCAATTTAGGTGTCTTCTTATTTAATATCTGCTTCCAGAAAAGACCGCTCTTTGCATATTCGCCACTCTCTCTGAATTTATTTTCCCATACCGCATAATCCTTAAATTGAATATTAAGAGGTTGCGGAGTCTGGTTATTGTAAAAAGCCAGAAAATCGCGTATCAAATTGATCTGCGACATCCCGTCGCAAACAATATGATGGGTATCTGCAATAACCACACGAGAAGTATCTGACTGAATAATCCCAACGCGTAACAATTTCCCGCTTTCCAACTGAAACGGCCTGACAAAGGTTTTAGCTGCTTGTAGTATCTCTGATTCTCCTCCTTTCACTTCAATAGTCTCAATTTCAATCTCCCAGGGTGCATTAATTACCTGCCAAAACTTCTTATCATCAAATACAAAACTGGTCCTAAAAGCTTCATGTCGCTCTATGATCTGATTAAAGACCTCGACCATCTTATCTATTTGCACATGCTCACTAATTGTCCAGGCGATAGGAAGATTATATGCAACATCTTTATTCGTTTCTGCCTCAAAAAGCATACGCTCCTGATTCTTGCTCAACGGGAACCGAACTCCGGACTCTACTTTAGAAATAACAAAAACACTATCCTGATTGAGTTCCTGCACCTTATGTGCCTGCTGTCTTACAGTAAGGTTCTTTAAAGCATGGCCTAAAGTAAGTCTTACTCCAAACTCTCTATAGATTCTACCGATCAGCTTCATCAGACTGATGGAGTTTCCTCCTATTCTAAGAAAATTATCCGTTACAGAAATACTATCACTATTAAGCACTGTTTTCCATATAGCCAATAGTTTGGCTTCAGTTTCATTAGAAGGCTCTGTAGCCGATTCGGTTTTCTGTGGCTGTATTTTCTCCAGGGCTTTTATATCTACTTTACCATTGGACAGCAATGGAATTGATTTTAAAGGAATCAATAACGCAGGGTGCATATACTCAGGTAACTGTACCTTCAATAGTTGCCATAGTTCCTTTATCCCGTTTTCCTGATCCTCAAAATCTACAAGTTCAACATACATTCTGATCTCAGCTTCAGGTAGATCCTGCTTCACCACTATAGCCATCGCATTTTTAACATGCGGAGATGCTGATACTACATTTTCTAATTCCTCAAGCTCTATACGTATGCCTCTCATTTTGACCTGACGGTCATTCCTGCCTAATAGATCTAAATTTCCATCTGCATTTATTTCACCACGATCACCAGTTTTATAAGCCGTCAATGGCTTGCCCTCTTCATTTTCAAGTGTAATAAAGCTCGTGGCATTTAGTGCTTCATTTTTATAATATCCTTTGGTGAAATATTCGGAAACAATATAAACATCACCAGGGGTAAGAGCAGGGCATGGTTTCATAGTTTCGTCTAATACCAAAACCTGTGAGCCTCTTATGGCCTTACCTACGGGTATCCTTACCTTTCCTGCATCTTCAGACTTGATCCGGTAAAAAGCACGTATCATAGTGGTCTCGGTAGCCCCGTAAAAATTGACCAATTCTGTACTTTCACCCTTTTTCTCATACCAGCTTTTCAGTTCTGCAGGTATGACCCTTTCCCCTGAAAGGAAGATGTACCTGAGGGAACCCAGCTGATCTTCGCTTAGCTCATTGCTATTAAATACTCTGAACACACTGGGAACGCAATGTATTGCCGTTACTTGTTTTGTCTCCAACCAAGCCAACAGGTTTAAAGGATCAAATACTTCCTGACTTTCAGGAATGCATACGGTTCCTCCTGCAAACAACGGAACAAATACATCTCGAAGAAATGCATCAAAGTATGGACTTATCAATTGACTGAAACGGTCATTTTTATTAATTGAAAACTCACTGACCTCCCAAAGAATAAACTGCAAAAGGCTATCATTCTGTCCAACAATGCTTTTGGGTTTACCTGTTGACCCTGAAGTAAAATACATATACAAGCTGTCCTTTTCATCATAATTGGACAATACTTCAATTTCTGCAACATCTGCCACCATGACATCTTCAATATCAGCCCTACTATCAGGAAGTATGCTAGTGTTAAATCCCCCATGCGAAGTATATAAGAGATAAGCTATGTCATTATCAGCAATTATATTATTAAATCTACTGACGGGCATTTTGGTGTCAATGGGTACAAATACATGACGAGCCAGTGCTACTCCTATCATCGCACAGATCATGGAAACTCTGTCCTCTGTTGCTATTCCTATAAAGCTATTTTCCGGAAGGTCGGCTTGTAGAAGAAATCTGGCAATCTTAATCGCCTTTTTATGTACCGCTTCATATGTAAATACCCTGTCTCCATGCTCCAGAGCTATAGCTTTTTTGTTCAGTTCCAAACACTTGATCAGTTCTTGCTGAAAAGTCATACAGTTAAATTTTAAAATTAGGTTTTGTTACTTTAATGAGTACCGTTTGTGAGTCGTTTTGCATGTCTATTGGTACGGTCAGTGCTTCTTAAAAAATAGATCTAGCATAATACCAAACGTAATCACTACAATAAGGAGGTCATTTTCATATGGAGCATTTATGGTATAGCCTTTTTGACTATATTTCTTTTTTAGATGCTCTATCATATCAGGATTGAAATATCCTTGTTTCTTAATCAGATCATAAGATAACAGGTCATTGATATACTCAATGTTCTGCTGTAGCAAAAAAGGGCTTCCGGGGGCGATAAAGTGAAACTTTTCGCGATCCAGAATCTCTCGAGAAACATATTTACTCCCCATTTGTCGAAGTATATACTTTTCGGTAAAGTCACTCAGCTTTAAATCCGGGGGGATCCTCGTTGATAACTCTATGAGATCTTTATCCAGAAATGGATACCGCACTTCTACTGAGTTGGCCATCCCCATTCTATCTCCATGGTCAGAAACCAAGTGATCTACTAACCGAAGTTTATAGTCGATATAGGCTCTTTTATGAAGAATATGCCTATTATTTACTCGTTCCTTGTTCAGGGGAAAGCCATTCTTCAGACAGTTTATTTTGTCGAAATCTTCATTGACTCCATCCGAATACAACGATTTTTTAATATCATCAAACTCCAGGTAATTCCTCTCATATAAAAAATCCCGATCTCCCCAGAGTGATTCTCTCAACACCTTTTCAGCTTCACAAGCTTCCGTGGAGACCAGCTTTTCTGCTCTCATTTTATCAAACCTGTACCCTACATATCCTGCAAAAAACTCATCTGCCCCCTCTCCGGATAGAATTACTTTTATATTCTTATTTCTAACACTTTCCGACAGAGATAGTGATGCCGTATTATATGTTTCTTTTATAGGGCATTCGCTATGATAGATAGACTTAACGAGCCGATCGCTGATATCTTCATATTGAAACACCTTTTGGTTCAGATTCATATTGTTTTGGCTGGCTACTAATTTCTGATAGTATGACTCTGAATACAGCGGGTCTGTAAAATCAATGGAAAATGCTTCCTTTATTGAATCGGGATAGTTGCGGTTGACCATAGAAGCAATCATAGATGAGTCCAAGCCCCCACTGAGGTAAACAGCCGAAGGAACATCGGCCCTGAGCCTATACTTCAATGATGTATTGAAAACCTCCTCCATTGCTTCTATATATTCGCTTTCTGGCTTTCCATCAGTCATCTGATCAAGTGTGGGGTAATCCAAATCCCAATATTCGTGTACACTAAGGCTCCCCTGATTATCATATATCAAATAGTGTCCATTTTCCAGGCTTTGGATGTTATCAAACATTGTTCTAGGGCTGATGAGTCCCGGGAAGGTCATGACCTGATCCAAACCGGTTAAATCCACCGAGGCAGATACCTGTGGATGTTCAAGTATGGCTTTTATTTCAGAAGCAAAAATAAAATGTCCGTTTACCGAAGTATAAAATAACGGTATGATGCCTAAATGATCTCTTGCACAGATTAAACGTTGTCTTTTTTTGTCATACAGTGCAAAAGCAAACTGTCCGTTAAGCTTATTAATGAACTCTACTCCATGCTCTTCATATAAATGGACGATTACTTCCACATCCGTGTCCGTTTTAAAGGCATGCCCTTTCTTCCAAAGTTCTTCCCGGAGTTCTACATAATTGAATATTTCCCCATTACAGATCAAAGTAACGGAATCATCCTCATTACTAATAGGTTGCATACCATTATTAAGGCCGATGATGCTTAGCCGGGTAAACCCAAAAGCCAGGTTTTCATGTAACATCACGTCTTGGGCATCTGGCCCTCGATGAATCAGTTTCTGATTCATTCTTTCAATAATTTCCCTATCGGTAAGGGTTGTAGCAGTATTTTTTACAAATCCGCAAATTCCACACATATGGTGATTGGTTTTATTTTTTTGTTAGATGAATACTGAACAACTAGGCAACAGTTGCTTCAGTATTGATTTCGCTAATAGGCATTGTAGAGTCCCTAAGGGTTTCATTCACTAATTTCAGGTATTGGTCGGCCAATGCCTCAAGTACCTCGTTTTCAAACAACTGAGGCTGACCTATAAAGAACAGTTCCAACACATCTTGACTTGGCTGTGCCTCTATTTTAAAAGCATAGTCAGAGACGGTGTCCTGTGACAATTTTAATGGCTTGAATGAAAGCTCTCCTACTTTTGATTCTTCAGTATAATAGTTGATGAATGTAAATTGTGTATTGGTCAGTCTTCCTCCTTCTATTTCGTTTTTTTCATTCAATTCACCAAGTAAGTCATCATACTGATAATCCTGATTATCAAAACTATCAAGAACATTAGTCTTAATAGTTTCTACAAAAGAGCTGAAACTGGTTTCCGGGTCTATATTAACCTTTAATGGAAGGACGTTAATAAAAGTCCCCACTACTTTGAAAAGCTCTTGTTTACTCCTACCCAAAGCATCTGTTTCAATAATGATGGTTCTCTCTCCTGATACTTTGTGAAGCAGTAGAAAATAAACTGAAAGCAAATACATAAATTCGGAAACTTCTGCTTTTGCACAGAACGCTTTCATATTGCTATACTGATTTTTATCCAGAACCCGGTCAAAAATCATGGCACTGTTATCCGAATCAACAGTTATGGAGTTATTTGCAGGAAATCGCAGTTGGGGAATATTTCCGTCCAGTTTTTCCAGCCAAAAAGCTCTTTGCTGCTGCAATTGCTCCTTGCGATCTTTCTGCCATTGCGCATAATCTACATAGCGAACGGAAGGTGCTGCTACTGAAAGCCCCTGATATAACTTCATAAAGTCCGTCATGAGTGTATTCAACGCCACTCCGTCGCAGATAATATGGTGAATATCAATGAGCAAAAAGCTCTTCTCCTGACCTAACATTAGATTGAATCTTAGTAGTACCCCTTGCTCCAGATCAAAAGGCTTTACAAATGCATGAAAGGCCTCAAACAAGTTATACCCGGAACTTAAGTTGTTTACTTCTAATGATATACGTGGGTCCTGCCCGATGTACTGCTGCACCACTCCATCGTCATCTAGCTCAAAGTTAGTCCTTAACCCATCGTGTAGCCGAGTGAGTTCAGTTAGGGCTTTTTCAACTTTTACTGCGTCTATATCTCCTTCAATTTCATACGCCATCGGAATGTTGAACAGTGTACTGTCAAAATTCATCAGAGAATGAAAAAACAGTCTTTGCTGGGCTGAAGAAACAGGGTAAAACTCTCTAATACCACAATGTGGGATCTTATCACTGTCTTCTCCTTTCTTACCTTCAATAAGTAGTGCCAGGCTTTGCAACACGCTGTGATCGAAAATAGACCTTAAGTTTAATTTTACTCCGAAAACATTCTGAATTTCTCCCATTAAGTAGACGGCCATAATGGAATGCCCTCCAAGAACAAAGAAATCATCCTGTATGCTTATGTTTTGCTCTTTATGTTGCAGAAGTTTGCTAAAGATCTTTCTTAGGGCTTTTTCAGTTTCAGTCAAAACTCCCTGCTCTGAAGCATCTTTACTAAGTGCATCTTGAGCTGTGGGCAGTTTTTTCCGATTTACTTTTCCATTTTCAGTTACTGGGATTTCATCCAGGCGGAAATAAAAACTTGGCAGCATATAAGCCGGAAGCTCCTGTAACAGGAATTCATTTAAATTTGCCTGGTCTATGTTGTTCTCTGAGACATAGTATGCACAAATATATTTATCATACTTACTTCTTGCATTGGCATGTACTATCACCTGACTTATATCCGGATGCTGCTGCAGCCTTCTTTCAATCTCACCTAACTCTACTCGGTATCCCCTGATTTTCACTTGAGAGTCCTCTCTTCCCATGAACTCCAGGTTTCCGTCCGGATACCAACGTGCCATATCACCGGTATGGTAAAGCTTTTCTCCTTCGTAAAAAGGGCTATCTATAAACCTAGAGGCGCTTAGTTCTGGCTCGTTGAAGTAGCAGGTTGCCAGACAATCCCCACCAATGTACAAGTGCCCTTTGACTCCAATAGGACATAGGTTTAAATCTTTATCTAATACCAGATAGCGGGCGTTTTGGATCGGTTTTCCATAAGGGATACTGCTCCACTCAGTCAAAACTTTTTCTACTTCAAAGTAATTAGACCAAATAGTAGCTTCGGTAGCGCCTCCTAATCCTATGAAACGGTAATTGCTGAACAGGGACTTCATTTTAACGGGCATGGACAGCGGGATCCAGTCACCACTTGAAAAGGAGAGCCTGAGCTTGCTTTTTTGGAGGTGCTCCTTAGGCATAGCTTCAAAAAATGGTATTAACTGCTGTAGCATAGCAGGCGCTGAGTCCCAAAAGGTTACTCCTTCGGAGACCACTATAGATGCAAGCATCTCTGGTGAGGCCAGCTCTTCTTCATTGGCAATTCGTACGGTTGCTCCTTTGGCCAAGCCTCCGAAAAGGTCGTATACAGAGAGATCAAAACTCACCGAACTTACCATAAAGATCACATCGTTTTGGTTGATGTTGTAAGTGTTATTCACCCATTCGATCAGGTTAACCGCAGGGTGATGTTTTACAGCAACACCTTTAGGATTTCCTGTTGATCCGGAGGTAAAGATTACATAAGCCAGGTGATCACTGGTAGTAGTGCCAACCAGGTTCTCTGTGGCGTAATGTGTAAAATCAATTTCATTCTCCTTGCCCTGATTGAGCTGGGTACCCTGAAAACCCTGCTTGGCATCGGGGTTTTCCAAAATGGTTTCAAGGCAAGCTATCTCCTGATCGTCCAAATATCGTTCCCTAAACTCCTGCTGATCGGTAATTAAGATCCGGGATGATACCGTATTTATTATAGTTGCTTTGCGATTCCATGGAAGATATGGTTCAACTGGAATATACTTTCCTCCACTTTTAAGTATCGCCAGCAAAGCAATAACCAGCTCTATGTCTCTTTTCATCACTACTGTGACAGCATCTTCAGCTTCTACTCCCAAACCCCTGAGGTAGTTTGCCATTTGGTTGGAACGTTCATTTAACCATTTATAGGAATATGATTGTCCATTGATAATGATGGCCGTGTGATCCGGCGTATTACACACCTGCTCTTCAAAAAGCTCATGCATAAGCTTTTTGTTACTATAGGGCAGGGAGGTATCATTAAACTGATAAAGGATCTGCTCTCTCTCATTCTTTGTCAATATCTCAATTTCAGAAAGTCGCTTATCAGGATTATACACAAAGTTATTGAGTACTATTTCGAGGTGGCTTCCAACACTGCTAATGGTGTCGTCATCAAAAACACCGGCATCGTAATTAAGACAGATATCGAGTCCGTCGTCCGGGGTAATGATCATCCAAAAATCAAAACTGGTCCTTCCTATAGATTTAACATTGGTGATACTGAAGCTCTCTTCCTGCGTATCTCCTTGTTCAACAGGAAGATTTTGAAAGGCCATAACGTGATTAAAAAGCCCACTTTTAAGTTCTGAAAGGTTTTGGATATCTGACAATGGAAGGTGAAGATGGTCCATCCCTTCCAATGCCTTTTGTTGATTTTTGAGCAACAGTGTGTTAATAGTATCCTCTGCTTCATACCGGACCCTCACAGGAATTGTATTGATAAAAACCCCCATAATATGCTCTACATCCTCAATTTCTGCAGGCCGGCCTGCTACAACAGAACCAAAGACCGCATCGGAGCTATTAGTATACTTTGCCAGTACAATACCCCATGCTGTTTGTATAATGGTATTGACAGATACTCCGGTGAGAGAAGAGAGCTCCTGTATCCGGGCCATATGGTCATGGTTTATGCGTACATGATACTCTTTATAATGCTGCTTTCCATGCACAGCTCCGGCTTTTTGTGGCAATCCTGCAGTATTTTCATAACCCTTCAGATAGTTCTGCCAATAAACAGAAGCTTCCTCTCTATTGAAGGCTTCAAGCCAATCAATAAAGACCCTGTAAGGAGTAGCTCTTTGAAGTTCCAGCATTTCCCCATGAATGGCTGCATGATAAAAAGCCTTAAATTCTTTTACTATCATGGCCATACACCATCCATCAATGAGTATATGGTGATAACTCCAGACTAATTGATACTTGGTGTCTGTACACTTTATCATAGTCAGTCGCATAAGGCTGTCTGAAGAAAGGTCAAAGCCCCGGCTCTCGTCATCTTCAAGAAAACTCTCGAATTTAGCTACTATGTCTTTTTGTTGAATGTCCTGGCTCCAGTCCAAAAATGCAAAATCCGCTTCTTTATGTTTTACAACTACTTGTACCGGTTTATTTAATCCCTCATGCACAAAAAGGGTTCGCAATGCTGTATGCCTGGCTACCACTTTAGAAAATGCTAAAGCGGTTTTCTCTACATTAATGTCACCTTCTACACTGAATTTGACCTGAGAAAAATAGTTAGAACTACTCTCAATCAGCAGCGAGTGGAATAGCATCCCTTCCTGCATGGGTGAAAGTGGGTATATATCTTCTATCTCATATTGCTCCTGTAATTCTGAAATTTTTGCCAATGCCTGTGTATTCAGGTTTTCCAGCCCCTCTCTCTTTAGAATTTGCTCTAATGAAAGTTTAATATTATCATCTCCATATGCAGCGGGCTTATCAACTAAGGTTGTTATGGCAATCTTTTCCTCCAGTACTGAAGCAAACTCTCTTATGGTTTGCCACTTAAAAATATCCCGAACTTTAAAATGGAAACCCTGTTTTCTCAAAAGAGCAACAATACGAATGGATTTTATCGAATCTCCACCTAGTGAAAAGAAATTATCTTTTGCACCAATTTTTTCAATATGGAGCGCTTCTTTCCAGATATCAGCCAACAGTTTCTCCGCAGAAGATATCGGCGGTTCGTAGTGGTTGGCTTCATTCACATCCGGGGCTGGTAATTTTTTCCTGTCAACTTTGCCACTCGTGTTTAGAGGAAAAGTTTCCAGAAACACCATGGCCGTTGGTATCATATAATCTGGCAGGTGTGTCTTTAGGTAATTGCGAAGCTTGTTTTCATCGATGGAAGTATCAGCTGTATAATATGCGGTTAAAAACTGGAGGCTTCCCTTTTTGTATAATATTACATAGGCTTCTTTTACACCTTCATACTGCAACATCCTGGTTTCGATCTCCCCCAGTTCAACTCTGATCCCTCTAATCTTTATCTGATTATCAATACGTCCTAAAAACCGGATATTACCATCAGGAAGCCATTTGGCAAGGTCTCCCGTGCGATAAATACGCTCTCCAGGCATTTCCGGGTTTTCAATAAACTTGACATTAGTGGTATCAGGATCATTGAGGTATTCTCTGGCTAACCCGATACCTGCCACACATAACTCGCCGGGAACCATTTCCGGGCAAAGGTGCATCTGACTATCAAAAATATAGACCTTCCTGTTCGTAATTGGTTTCCCTATATTGGAGGCATCTACTTTCTTACCTACTTTTCCGCAAGTAATTCCTACGGTTACCTCAGAGGGTCCGTAAGTCTGGTAAACATCACAAAACTTCACTATGTTGCTTATGTGAGAATCCACCAAGGCATCTCCCCCCACGATAATAAACCTCACACTGCTTAAGTCCTCCGCATATTCATTGAGTTCATTCAAAATCAAAGGAGAAGTGTTAAGAATGGTTGCCTTTTGCTCCTTTATAGCCTTGATAAGAGCAAATATATCTTTCCCTTTATCAGGCATGATCCTTAGTGAGGCTCCGCTTATAAGCGTGGGAAATATCTCTTCTACAGAGGTATCAAATGCAAGCGATGCTTGTTGGATTGCACTGTCTGCAGAAGTAATTTCAAAGCTATCGCGCGTGCTCAAAGCAAAATCAAGCAACGATCTATGTTCAATCAAAATGCCTTTGGGTTCTCCTGTTGAACCTGAGGTATAAATGCAATAAGCAAGATGGTCTGGTCTGATATCCAACCCTGGATTTTCTGTGCTCTCACTATTCAGAGTTTCCTTCAAGCTATTCAGGTTCACTAACTGAGATGGTGCTATGTCAATTGTAAATGCATCAGAATTAGTAATTACTGCCCTGGCTTCGGAATTATTTATGATTGCCTCCATCCTTCCCGGGTTAAGCTCAGGGTCAATAGGTGTATATCCTGCTCCGGCTTTTTGTATGGCTAGCAGAGGTACTATCATATCAATATCTCTTTCAAGACATACAGCAACTATATCATCAGCCTGTAATTCAAAATTACGTTTTAGAAAATGCGCCAAACGATTAGAACTTTCATTCAGCTCCCGGTAGGTTATCCCTTGATCCTCACAAAAAACCGCCATAGCATCCGGTCGAAGGGCTGCCATTTCTTCAATCATTTTTACCACATTGGTGTCGGGCAGGGCTGTTTCTACTGGGTTGTTGGTAAAGAGGCGCCGCTTATCATCATCATTCAGGAGTTCCGCTTCGTCCATTGAAGTGCCGGAAAGTAGTTGGCTTATCAGATGTTTAAAATATCGTCCATACTGTTCTATGGTCTCCAGCCTAAAAAGAGTTTTATCGTACTCAAACTGAAAGCCCACATTGTTTTCCTGGTCCTGTATGTGCAATGAAAGATCGAACTTAGTGTCTATTTCATTTTCTATGTCAGGCTCCATAGCAATTCCATCAAGCCGTGCGACAGATTGCCTGTAGTTCTGATAGTTAAGCATTACATTGAACCACGTTCCCCGGTTCTCGGATCGCTGAAGACCGAGTTGATTAGCAAGGGACTCAAAATTCACATGCTGGTGTTCAAGAAAATCAAGAAACGAAAGATTTACCCGGGATAAAAACCGGGGAAAGTCCAATTGTTCTTCTGATTCATAGCTGTATATGACTGGTAATGTTTTAACAAACATTCCTATCACTTCTTCCATCTCCTGGTGTTCTCTCCCTGATGTAGTAACTCCAACTACAATATCGTTGTCTCCGGTAAGTTTTCTCAAGAAGAGGTTGAATGCTGCAAGAAAAAAGGTAAACCTGGATACCCTATGATCCTTACAATACAAAGTGATTGTATCGATCATCTCTTGATCGAATGTAAATGAATGAACTCCACCGTTTTTACCAGAGTGAGTCGGACTGAAATCATAGGGAAGGTTCACTTGGGTACTGCGATTTGTAAACAACTCCAGCCAGAATTTTTCGTTCTTCAGGCTCATTTGTCTTACTACTTCGCTGTTTTCCCATTCACTGTAGTCAACAAAGCGATGCATGGAGGCAGGTATGCTATCCCCCATATAATGTTTCATGACGTGATCGATAATAATTTTTTCTGAAGTTCCATCACTAATTATATGATGGGTATCGATCATTAAATAATATTCTTTATCCGAAAGCTCGATAACTCCCACTCTCAGCAGTGGGTGCCGATCGAGTTCAAATGGTCGCACAAAAGATTTTCGCAAACCTTCTACATCTTCCCTCGTCCCCTCAAATCTCTCTATGGCAAAATTGCCTTCAGTATGTATCTGCTGTACAGGATCTCCCTCCACCTCTACAAATGAAGTCCTAAGGATATCATGATCCGAAATTAGTTGTTTAAATGCAAGCTCCAGTTTAGCTACATCCAATGCTCCGTTAACGAAAAAGTACTTGGGCATGTTGAATGCGGTAGACTCGGGGCTTAACTCCTGAAGTACATAAAGCCCGCGTTGAGCATCAGATAAGGGGTAAAAGGGCTTCTTTTCCGCCTGTCGAATACCTTCTTGGCTATCTGAACCCTGAAGGGATTGGTAAAAATCAATGATGGCCGCTTTACGTTCTTTGATGGACTTAATAACAGCCGGATCTGGTTCAAATCCCTTGTCCACTACCAGCTTCAGCTCACCTTCCTGAAAGGATAACTCTATTTGGTGCTTATCTCTAAGGCTATTTATAAATTCAAGTATTTCGTTATTCATTGGATTGTTTTCGTTTTACTGCGCGGGGTATTCAATTCATTAATATCCTCTATTCAACCCCATACGGTACAGAAGGAACATGGTAAGCGCATAAGATCCTAAAAAAGGAATAAGCAGTGTATACCTATTAACAGGCACTATAAGTTCTCTATAAAGTTTACGTGTAAAATAATTTCCCAGGTCACCCAACTTGTGCCATGGGCTGCCCCAGCAGTAAGCCAATGTCAGGCCGGCATTCATATCTACCGGTACTACAGCATGAAACCACTGCGGAGGGATATAAAGAGCATCACCTTCCCTCACTTCCACTATATAGGAATTAAACTTTAAATATGAATCAAGCTTTTTCCCTTCCAGTTGCCTTTCATTCTCAAGAAAGTCAATAGTCCTCTCCGGATCTGGAAGATCACTGGACAATAGCATGACCTTCTTGGATCCTACAACTTGTGTCATAAGAGTCTCGTCCGCCTTGTGGTAGTGCCATGCTGTTGATGCTCCTCGATACAGAAAAAACCTTTTCTCTGAATAGTTTCTGGGCTTAGGTGGATTTGGTAAAAATGTAAAGCCAGCAATATCAGCATTCAAGGGCTGATAATAACTATTGGGATGTATTTCTTCAGCCGGAATACTAAGAATAGAAGTTCCCTGACTAAAGATCTCATCTATGGCTTCATGAAAACTTTTTTTCTCTCTGCCTGAGTTCTGTCTTTCACTGTCATTGAAATTTCTATGATTGGAAACGTAAAGGTCAAAGTTCTTTATAGCAGATTTCCAAAAGTCTGTTTTTCCCCATTTTTCCG
Source organism: Fulvivirga marina (assembly GCF_016775155.1). Lineage (GTDB taxonomy): Bacteria > Bacteroidota > Bacteroidia > Cytophagales > Cyclobacteriaceae > Fulvivirga > Fulvivirga marina. The sequence continues at coordinate 178,277 of NZ_JAEUGD010000067.1, forward strand.
AAGCCGGCCAATGTTTACAAGCCCCCCGAATAACGCACGGATTGTTTTTGTTCACCCATTGCTCGTAAAAAATTTTCTGGTTAAGGTCTGCTGCATTGACTTCTGTAACTTCCCCGGCGTTCTCTAATCCAGGAATCACTGAAAAGAGTTCTTTTTCTAGGTCTGTGGAAAGCATAGCTCGGATATTTGTTAGTTATAAACTTGTGTGTATTTAAATTAGATTTATCGGGACAACTGTCTGAGTATTCAGGATGACTTAAAAAGCTTGTGTAAATAATATGCCGAAACTGAATAACAGAAAATAAGTGGCATTAAAAACGTATAAAGTCCTACCGGCCATATTACCTGCTTATACATTCTACGAACCAGATAATTCGATACCTCTCCATATTTTCTGAGATGGTTTGCCCAACAGTAAGCAATCGTAACTCCAACATCACTTTGTGTCGGAACAACTGCATGAAACCAGTTAATAGGTATATATAGTGCATCACCCTCCTTTACACTAACCACAAATGATTCAAATTTAAGGTTAGGGTCCAGTTTTTCGCCATAAGTATATCTCTCATCATTGAGAAAGTTGGTGACATAATCCGCTTTTGGCAAATCGGCAGAAATCAGAGCCACGTCTTTGTCGCCATTTACCTGACACATCAACGTTTCGTCACAATCATGATAGTGCCATCCGGTAGAAGCATTTTTATAGAGGAAAAAGCGACATGCAGGAAACCCACGGGGTTTCTCCGGATCCGGCAAAAACTTAAAGCCTTTCATATCATCCAATAATTTCGGATAAGCCGAATTTTCTGAGATCACCTCTGAGGGAATACTCCACACATGATCATCAGACGAGGTAAAAAGCATCTCCATGGCTTCCCGGAAGGGCACACGTTTGGTGTGCTCTACTTGCCGCTCTCGTTTGTTGTAGTTACGGTTTGGGTTAATATCAATATGATAATCAGAAGAAGTCACCGATTGCCAATATTCTTTACTCTTCCATTTGTCAACGGCCGGCCAGTGCTTAACGGCTCCTCTGATAATACATGGGCGGTTCTTATCTACCCAGTTTCTTTTAAATTCTTCAGGACTAAGGCTCTCCGCATCAAATTCTGTCAATGTCGCTGCATTTTCAATTCCAGGAATGGCTCCGAAAATGTCCCTTTTTACTTTATTCAAATACATATTACTCATTTTATATGCTTATTACTTCTTTCGTTTCTGAATCGGCAACCTTTTGAAATGCACTTAGATATGATCTCAAATTCCGAACTGTGAGTCCTTTGAAAAGATATTTTAATGGAATCTCAACACCGAATTCCCGTTTAAGAGAACTTCGTAACGTCATCAGTTTAATCGAATGGCCTCCAAGCTCAAAGAAATCCATAGTAACACTGATGTTCTCTTTGGGCAGCTCTAACAGTGATGACCATAGGACCACTAGCTTCTCTTCTATTTCATCTTCAGGAGCCACATAATCCTTTGTCAATATGGTGAATTCAGGCAGTTCTCTCTTGTTTAGCTTACCGTTGCGGGTCAAAGGCAGAGCTTCCATATGCACATAAAATTCAGGAATCATGTAATCAGGCAAGAACCCTTTTAGATGACTTTTCAAAAGGGTAGTTTCATGGGCCTGATCTGAAACATAGTAAGCTACAAGATACTGTTCCTTACCACGCTGACGCAGAAGCACTACGGATTCCCGGATGCTTTCGTAGTTATCCAGGACGTTGGATATCTCTCCAAGTTCAATGCGGTAACCGCGCAATTTCACCTGATCATCAATACGTCCCAGGTATTCCAAATTTCCACTCGGCATCCAGCGAGCCAAATCACCTGTCCTATATAATTTGCCGGGTCTTCCAAAACGGTTCTCCACAAATTTCTCCGTATTGAGTTGTGGCCTGTTTAAATACCCCTCGGCAACCTGTACTCCTCCTATACACAACTCTCCTATACTTCCCTGAGGCAACAGCCTGCCATAAACATCAACAATATAAATATCAGTATTGGCCACGGGCTTACCAATGCTTACCACCTTACCTTCATAATCTCTAAGATTTAGAGCTGTCACATCAATTGCCGCCTCTGTAGGACCATAATAATTCCGTAGATTAATATGAGGAAACAAGGCCTTAAACTGGTTTACTGTACTTGACTTTAAAGCTTCTCCGCTACAGATAACATCCTGAAGAGTAGTGAAATGTTTAGCTTGTTCTTCCTTGATGCCTGATAGGAATACTGACAGCATTGAAGGAACAAAATGTATCACACTCACATGGTTCTTCTTTATTAACTCATATAGATATTCCTGATCCTTATGCCCCTGAGGTCGGGCGATAGTCATGGTGCTACCAGTAATTAGTGGCAAGAGCAATTCCCAGACTGAAACATCAAATACAACAGGTGTTTTTTGTATAAACACACTGCCCTTTTGAATATTCAGGTCATCCTGCATCCATAACAATCTATTCATTATACCTCGGTGGGTATTCATTACACCTTTCGGTTTACCTGTAGATCCTGAAGTATAGATGATATAAGCCACCGAATCTGCATCAACATCAAATCCCGGATTTTTATCACTCTCCGAATCAAGGTTATTCCTGTCAGGGTCAATAACAGTAAGGTTGCCGAATTTCGCAAAACGTTCATTGTTCGTTTTAGATACTAGTGCTACCGATGCATCAATCTCTTGCAATATGACATTGATCCTTGAGTCCGGGAACGTTTCATCGAGAGGAACATACACTGCGCCGGACTTTAAAATGGCCAGAATGGAAACGATCAAATCAAAAGAGCGGTCTACACAAACAGGAACCTTTGCTCCCTTTCCTCCTGCAGCAAGCAACACGTTGGCAAGTAGGTTTGCCTGTTCATTTAATGCTCTATAAGTAAGTTCCTCTCCTTCAAAACGCAGGGCAACAGCGTTAGGCGTATGAGCAGCATGTTCTTCAAAACGTGCTATTACCGACTTATCAAGGTCATACTCAACTTCAAAGCCTCTTGATAATTCAAGCACATGCTGCAGCTCAATTTCATCCAATAGGTTAACCTCACTTATTTTTTGAGACGGACGATCAATTGATAGCATTAAAACTCTCAAAAAATGATCTCTAAGTGTTTCAAGGCTTTCATTAGTGAATTTTGACGTATCATAAGTAAACTTAAACTCAAGCGCATCAGCAGGAAGCACTGTTAGTGCAAAATCATAATTCGTTTCCTCATAAACTGCAGGATCCTTCAATTCAAAACCTGTTTGATCATCGGAATGCACGCTGGTTTGGAAAGGATAGTTTTCAAACACAACCAAATGATCTAATTGAAAGCCATTGCCGACCCGGGTTTGTATTTCGGCTAATTGCACATAGTGATGATCCGTAGACTGAATAAAAAATTGCTGATTTCTACGTATTACATCTGAAAATGTATCGCTTTCGTCATAAGAGACACGCACAGGAATGGTATTAATGAAAAGACCTACCATTTGCTCTACTCCCGGTACTTCTGAAGGTCTTCCTGATACTACCGCCCCAAATGCCAAGTCATTTGTATTTTGAAGCAGGCCTAGGCTTATTCCCCATAAAGTTTGAATAAAGTTACTTTCGGTAACTCCGGTCTGACCACACACTTGCCTCAATTGAGCCGTTTTTTCCTCATCAAGAGTAAAATGGATATTTTGTTTTGGATGATGTCCTACCTGTTCGTTGTCCGAATCTTCTATTTTTCCTGGTATTTCTGTATTTGACTCTAATCCACTAAGGTATTCTGACCAGAAGTTCAGCGATTTTGCAGTATCCCTGTCACCCAACCACTGTAGATAGGAGTCATATGCAGGTGCCGCAGGAAGATTAAGCTCATATTTATGGATCGAAGCCTTGTAGATATCCAGAAACTCATTTACAATAAGTCCCATGCACCATCCATCCATAATTATATGGTGATGACTCCAAAGTATTTGGTACTCGCTTTCCCCGGTATGAAATACGCTAATACGGAAAAGGGCACCTTGATCTAGTCTAAATTTATTATTAGCGTCTTTTTTTCTATACTCTTCTAATAAAACAGTTTTGTCCCCTGTTGCACAAATATCTCTCAGGTCATAATAAGTTACAGGGAGTTCACCTTTTGCCAATACCACCTGAACAGGGTCTGAAACCATATCTTCTAAAAAGATACTGCGAAGTACCGGGTGCCTTTTCATGATTAGCTCAAAGCTCTCTTCCAGAATAGCCATATCCAATGCTCCATGAATTCGGCAAGTAGTCTGTTGAAAGTAACTGTTTACATCTGGCTCCATTACCCAATGAAAGTGTATTCCTTTTTGTAAAGGAGTCAAAGGGTACACATCTTCCGGTTCAAAATCCGCCTCGAGCTTTCTTAGTGTTTCCTGATCAAGTTTATTATATACGAGGTCCGAAGGACTTAATGTCCTGTCTTTTCTTTCCGTACAATATGCAGAAATAGACTCGAGCCAATTGCTGAACGATCTAAGAAAATGTATAGCAGTATCCTCACCCAAAGAGGTGGAATCTGAAATCAAAGTAAATTCAAGGCAACCATCAACTACTATGGCAGAAATATCAAGGTCATAAAATCGTCTCGAATGAGCATCTGTATCAAAAGAATCTGTTTGAGGCAATATGCGAAAATGATTGGTCTGGTTAACTGTATCAAACTGTCCGAGATAATTAAAACTTACGCTACTAACACTGGCCTGCTTAAGAGACCCTTCAATATATCTACCTAAAAGATAGTCTATACCCTCATTGGGTACTGCACGAAGAGATTCCTTGGTTCTTTGAATACTTTCAGCAAGGTTTTCTTCTTTTCCTTCCAGAATGACGGGGTAAAAGGTGGTAAACCAGCCTATGGTATCCTGTACATTGCAGTCTATTACCGGGCTTCTTCCATGATTTTCAAGGTCAACCGTTAGAGAGTCCGTGTTAAAAACCTCCTGAAAGGCCAGCTTTAATGCAGTAAGTAATAGATCATTTATTCTTGTATTAAAAGGTTTGTTGGCCTCGGTGAGTAGAATTTCAGTAGCTCTGACATCCATTTTTCTGGTCGTAGTCATCCTTGACCCAAACAGGTTTTTACCTGATGCAAAACCAAAATTTTGATTCGCCCCTTCATGGTCTTCCAAAAACTTCTTCCAGTAGCTTATACCATCACGGTACATACTTTTCCCCATATATTCCTGCAAACGGTGAACCCAAGCCTGAAAGGAAGCTGTTTTCGACGGCAGGTTAAGTTCCTCTCCTGCCTCGTACTGATGAATTAAGGTTTCCAGATCGTTAAATAATATTCTCCAGGATACGCCATCAACCAGCAAGTGATGTAATGTGAAAAACAGGTGACTTCCTGTAGTTAGCCGGAATAATACCGTACGGAACAACAACCCTTCACCAAATTGAAGGGAACTTTGAGTCTGCTGAATGATTTCCTGAATCTTCTTCTGGGGTTCATCCTCTGCTCTCAAATCATATTCCTGTATTTTAGGTGTATTGGCGTCGGAAGCAATATACTGTTTTGGCGGCTGACCTTCAGTATTGAACTGTACTTTCAGTATATCATGTCTTTTCACTAGTACCCGAAACAATTCATCAAGCATCTCCGCTTTGGTGCCTTCGGGAAACTCGAGCATCACAGATTGATTAAAATGCTCTTTATTTGCGTATGCACTGGAAAAAAACCATGCTTGTATAGGACTCAAAGGTATTTCTCCTACTACATCATCTTGCTCTTCCTGAGCTTCACTGCGAGCAATATGTCTAGCCAACTCAGCTATTGTTTGGTATGTAAAAATATCTTTGATACCTACCTCATACCCTTGCTGCCTGAGTTTGGAACTAATTTGAATCGATTTGATGGAGTCTCCTCCTATCATGAAAAAGTTATCTCTTATTCCAATTTTTTGTTTTTGCAATACTTCTTTCCAAACGGATACCAACAGCTGTTCTTCGGGAGTTACCGCTTCTTCGAAAGGAACCTGTTGTTCAATTTTATGGGTTTTCAACTCAGCCCTGTCTATTTTTCCATTGACAGTAATAGGTATATGCTCTAAACGAATATAATTATCTGGAACCATATAGGCCGGGAGTTTTTCCTGAGCTGTATTATGCAAAGCTGAAGCCATATCCTGCTCACTATCTGACGTATAAAAAGCCGCCAAATTCTTATTAACCACTTCAACCACGACCTGTTGTACACCCTCTTGCTGCTGCAAGATATTTTCGATCTCTTCCAGTTCGATACGGTACCCTCTCACTTTTACCTGAGTATCCTTTCGCCCTTTGAAAATAATATTTCCATCTGATAGCCTTATGGCAAGGTCTCCCGTACGGTACATCCTTTCACCGGGTTCAAATGGGTTCGGAACAAAGCTGGAAGCAGTAATTTCCTTTTTATTCAAGTACCCTCTCGATAACCCGGGTCCTGAAATGCACAACTCGCCAACAACTCCAGGGGGTTGCAACTGAAAGTCATCAGAAAGTACATATAGTTTCATATTGCCTACCGGTTTACCAATTGGCACGATACGCGGAATATCACCTGTATACATGGAGGCACAAACACTAGCTTCAGTTGGTCCATATGAATTGTAATACCTTCCCCTCTTTGAAAACTCCACGGCCTCCTCATAAGGAGCCTCTTCTCCACCGGTAATTAGCGTTTTGAGACTCTGAATTTCAGAAAGATCAAGCATCTTAACATAGGCCGGCGGAAGCGAGGCAATAGTGACCTTGTGTTCCTTAAGGAAATTGGTAAAGCTGGCAACATCTTTCTTCTCAGCATCGCTCACCATATGAAGTGTAGCCCCACATAACAAGGTATTAAAGATGTCCCACATAGAAACGTCAAATGACTGATTGGCAAACTGCAAACTTTGATCTGTTTCTTTAATTACACCATCTGCAATTTGTGAACATACTGTATTGATAATACTGCGATGTTCAATCATAACGCCTTTTGGCTGGCCGGTTGACCCGGACGTATAAATAATATAGGCAAGGGTTGAAGATGAAAAAACCGGAGCATTAAAGTCCTTGGAAATTTCTGGTGCCTTAGCTCTGAATGTCTCAAGAACGTTATAGTCTATCAACAAGCTACATGCACTATCCTGTTTTATATATAAAATCCTCTCTTCAGGAAAATCAGGGTCTATGGGTATATATGTTGCTCCCAGCTTAAGGATTGCCAATAAGGTAACGATGAGCCATTCATCACGTTCTACCATAACTCCCAGCATATCCTGCTCCCCTATGTTGTATTCACTCTTTAAAAAGGATGCCAGTTGATTTGAAAGTACATCGAGTTCGCTGTATGAAAGTTCAGCATTTCTTGTAACAACTGCAGCTTTATCAGGCACTCGAATTGCCTGCTCTTTGAAGAGTATCGGCAAAGTTTTATCCAGCGGTAAGTCTATTCTTGAATTATTCCAGGTATAAAGCAGCTTGTTTCTTTCAGCTTCACTCAGGATAGGAATATCCGAAATGGTAATCTCGTTATTTTGTGTAACCGCCTGAAAAATATTTTTAAAATAGGTTGCAAAGTTTGAGATAGAAGACTCCTTAAATAGTGCTGGGGCATATATAAAGTTACAACTTAGAGAATCTTCACTCTCCAGAATGGAAAGTGTCAGGTTAAAACGTGATACAATATGGGCACTTTGCTCATTAATAAATACCTCCTCTGAAGTTGTTTCAACCTGGCCTTCTCTTCCGTCACGATAAACCAGTATGCAATCAAATAAAGGATTGTTGCGTCCAGGATCTCTCTCTAACTGTAATGCATCTATCAAATCCTCCAAAGGGTAATCCTGATTCTCGATACAAGCCAGTGTATTTTCCGTTACCTTCCTGAAGTACTCATTAAAACTACCTCCTGCATCAATCTGGTTACGGATGGCCAATGTACGTACAAACATCCCTATGACCTTTTCCAACTCGGTATCGGGCCGGCCGGTTATAGGAGTTCCTACTACAATATCTTTCTGATTGGAAAGGCGGCCAAGCAATAAAGTATAACAGGCCATTAGTAGGTTGAAACAGCTACCAGAACCTGCTATTGTCTTGTAAAATGGTTCTGATTTGGGTATTTCGAAAGTAAACAGTGCTCCCTCATCACCTATAGCTGAAGTCCTGTCAAAGTCAGTTGGCAGCTCCATTGAGGCAATTTCCTCACTGAACTTATCAAGCCAGAAGGCCTTCTGTTTTTCAAGCCTGTCTTTATATTGTTCAGAGCATTGCCACTCCGCATAGTCTTTATAAGTAAGACTAAGCCCAGCAACCTCACTCCCTTTATATAATACACTCAGCTCATTGAACAATATCTCTTTGGAGACCCCATCTACCACAATATGGTGAGTATCCAGCAAAATATACTGCGCATCGTCTGTATTTATAACTCCTGCTCTTAGCAATGGTGCCTTACTGAGATCAAAGGGTTTTACAAATTTCTCCACCGTTGCTTCCAAATCGCCCTGAAACTCCAAAGTTTCTACCGGTACAGCGTATGAATCGATAATTTCCTGGTAGATAGTGCCTTCTACATTACTGAATTGCGTTCTCAAGCTTTCCTGATGCCTTACCAATTCATTCAATGCACTTTGGAATTTATCAATATCTATGCTTTCCGTCGCTCTTAAAATGAACGTTTCGTTATACGCAATACTCTGTGGATTGAAGGATTGCAGGAAGTAAAGTCTCAACTGTTCAGACGAAGTATGGTACAACAGTTTTTCTTCACTCTTTTCAATCAGCCCTGTGCGATTATCATTCACTGACAATGTCTTTAAACTCTCAGCTAATTCTTTAATCGTAGGATTCCTGTAAATGTCGCTAATTGATAATGAAACTCCCAAGTGCTTGTTGATACGGGCAACCAGTGACATTGCTTTTAAAGAATCTCCACCCAATTCAAAAAAGTCATCTTTCACAGAAACCTGTTTTCCAAAAAAAGCTTCATAAACTTCGGTAAGGGCCTCTACCGGGTTATGCTCTTTAGACAACGTTTTTACTTCCTCTCCACTTGCAGTCTCTCTGGTTTTCAAATATTGCTCTCTGCTATTTTCGAGGGCTTTGCCAATATCCCCTTTGTAAATGGTAAAAGCAGTGTATGGTTGCGCTATACAATGGTAAAAAACGGCAACCCCTTCCTGTGGACTTATACCATGAACTATCTGGGCATTTATATCTTCTGAATCTGTCGTATCTAATGTTTTACTATTCACCTTGTACGACATCCCTACATCAAACCAGTCACACCAGTTAATTGCAAGTGCTTTAACTCCGTATTTTTCACGGAGGTATGGAGCATAGTGTTCTACAAATTCATTTGAGGCATTATAGGCTACCTGACCAAATTTAATATGGTACAGGACATTACCAATTGATGAGAACAATACAACCAGATTAATTTTGCTAATATCAAGGTATTGCTCAAATAACAACAGACCATGTACTTTGGATTGCAATGGCAAGATCATATCTTCCATATCTCTATTCCTGATAATACCTCCATGATCCACCTCTCCTGCAGCCCAAATAAGACCGTCCAAGTCAGAATAGTCCTCCATCAGCCATCTACAAAACTGCTTCACGGCTTCTTCATCTGACACATCCAGTTGATAAAGCGTAACCGTTGCTCCAAATGACTCCATTTCCTGAAGTTCCTTTATTTTGGTTTTCAGGTCATCATCGTCAGAAGAGGCCAATACCTGATCCCATTGCTCCCTCTCCGGGAAGGGGGATCGATGGGTAAGTATTAGATTAGCCTGATGGTTCATGGCCAGGCTCCTTGAAACAGAAAGGCCCATACCTCCAAAGCCTCCAATTACCAAATAAGCCCCTCCTTTACGAATCGGTGTTTCTCCTGCTGAGACCTCCGATGCGGGTATAGACTCCAAAAATGGCTTCCACTGCTGCATCCAGCGGTATGCTGTAAGTGGAGATGAACCAAAATCTTCAGCCTGTAACTGTTTGATCGATGGGTCGCAATAAAGTAAAGCTTCTTCTTTTGATGAAAATGGATATGGCAAATCCACAACCTCTACCAAAAGATTCGGAAGTTCCGAAGGAGCAATCTTTGCTACAGATAGCAACATAGCCTTTAAAGGGTCTATAGTCTCACCAGGAACTATGCGTGCAATGTGGTTTGTAAAAACCGTCAGTTTGACTTCTTCTCGGATAGTTGAATGGGCTAGCGATTTAACTATCATCGCAAGTCCAACATACCCTGTGGACAGTTCACGATGAATCCCTTCATATTCAACTATAGGTGCCTTTCCTTTTAATGAGGCATGATACAGTATATGGTGCGGAGTTCCATAGGTCTCTTGTACTGACTTCCATAGGGTACTTAGCATATCCGTATCAGAATAGTTAATGGTATAGCTTTCTGCACCCTGCTTAATAAATGAGTCTCCATAACTCACAGTAACTACCTGATGGCCTTGCTCCCTTAAATTATTTATGATAAGCTCACTATAGGTCTCTTCTCCACAAAACACCAAGTAATTAGACTTCTGCTGGCTAACTCCTACCTGAGAAAATTCCATATTCCGGGCTTGCTTCCAATTGGTGTGGTACAGGTACTCTGTCGTATCATTGGTTTCCTCAGCTACCAGCCCTGCAAAGCTGTTGCTCAGGAGCAATTCCAGGTTAAAGTTGGTGGTAAATATGTTTTTTTCAAATGCATAAGTGGGTAACGCCAATCGCCTTCTTTTACCTTCTTCACTGAAAAACATCTGCCAGTCCACCGAAACACCATACTCCCAGAATTTCCCAACACGTTCCAGCAAATACCTCTGATCATTAACCTCCTGCTTTCTGTGTTTTACCAAGCTGATAGCTTTGTGCTGTTCCGCTTCTTCAAAAATTGCCTCAGCATAGTTAGCCAGTGTTCTCCCAGGCCCAACCTCAATAAATATGCTTTCCCTCATTTGCCTCAGCGTCCGCATTCCTTTTTCAAACTGTACAGTTGATCTCAGGTGCGAACTCCAATATTTAGGATCATTGCTCATTTCGGGAGTTATCAACTCACCGGTCACATTAGATACAAACGGAATTGATGGAAGGCCGAAGTTTACATTGTTAAACTCTGATTCGAATACGTCTAAAACTTCATCCATCAAAGATGAATGGAAAGCCTTGGAAGTCTTCACCCGCTTTGTTTCAAACCCCAGAGCAATAAAATGTTGATTTATAGCATCAATTTCTTTGGCGTTCCCTGCCAAAACGAATGAATTAGTAGTATTGATTACGGCTATTTCAACTCCTGAGAATGCGTGTATTTCTTGTTTCAAAAGCTCCTCATGAATACCTTCTACACTCAACATGCCACCATCAGCACATTGGCTCATCAAATAACCGCGTTTCACTACCAACCGAATGGCATCCTCAAGTTTAAAAACACCGGAAATGCAAGCCGCCACATATTCTCCAATACTGTGGCCTATCATATAATCAGGTTTTATGCCCCATGACATTATGAGCTTCGCCAGGGCATACTCCACACTGAACAAAATAGGTTGTGTGTATTGTGTCTGATGAATTTTCTCTTCCGGATCATCAGAAAATAAAATATTCTCAAAGTTCAGGCCCGCAATGGACTCTGCCACTTTCAGGCAGGAATTAAGTGTATGTCTAAACACGGGTTCAGATACATATAAGCCTTTACACATACTAAAATACTGTGCCCCTTGTCCCGAGAACATAAATACAGTGTGACGCAACGTGTCTCCTGCAATGTTATATGTTTTTTGATCTTCAGCATCCCGGAGTTGTTTCACTGCTTCATCAACACCTTCCACCACAAAGGTTTTACGTAACTTCATGGCTTTTCTTCCTGTTAGCAGGGTATAACTCACATCAGCTAGGTTGATCCCGGAGGTATTCTTAAGTTTATCGGCCAAACGGTCGCAATTGCTCTTTAAAGAATTGTCTGTCTCGGCCGAAACAGGTAGTAAGTAATATGGCCTTCTTCCTGCCGGGCTTGCCCCCACAGCAGGTGCTTCTTCCAACACAATATGTGCGTTGGTTCCCCCAATACCAAAAGAGCTAACGCCAGCTCTGAGTACTCCAGCTGATGGTTTCCAATCCTGTAATGTATTGTTGACATGAAAGCCGGCAGACTCCATATCAATTAAGGGATTGGGTTCTTTAAAATGTAATGTGGGCGGTAGCTGCCTATTTTTAATGCATAAAACGGCCTTTATGAGCCCTGCGACTCCTGCTGCCGAATCCAAATGCCCAATATTGGACTTCAATGCACCCAGTACCAACGGATTGTTCTTTCGTGCACCAAAGGCATAGGATAATGCCTGTACTTCTACAGGATCTCCCAACTCTGTCGCCGTACCGTGGGTTTCAATATAACTGATGCTTTGTGAGTCTACTCTAGCCAAACGCTGAGCTCGTAAAATAGCATCCGCCTGACCTTTTACGCTGGGGGCCGTAAACCCTACTTTATTGTCTCCATCATTATTGATAGCAGACCCTTTTATGATCGCATAGATATTATCATTGTCCTCAATGGCTTGTTTTAGTTTCTTTAGCACAACAACTCCTACCCCTTCGCCTCCTACTGTTCCATTGGCATCTTTATCAAATGGACGGCACTTACCATCTGCAGAATGGATCATTCCTTTCTGATACCGGTATCCTTTATGTGAATAGTGTTTAATATTAACGCCACCCGCCATAGCCATATCACATTCTCCCAAAAGCAGGCTACTGCACGCTTCATGAACAGCCACAAGGGATGAAGAACAAGCTGTCTGAATAAAGACAGCAGGACCCTTTAGATTTAAATTATATGCAATTCTTGAACTTAAAAATGTGATATCCCGCAAATGTGAGCTGGTAAAACCATCAATCAACCCCTCTCTATTCTTCACTTCGGCGTTCAATATCCACGGGGTGTTGACAGAACCCGTTGAGAACACTCCCACTTTTTTATTCATCCTTCCGATATCACCATAGCCACTATCCTCTATCGCTTCCCAACTACACTCATGAAAGGCTCTGATTTGTGGATCCATAAGCTCGGCTTCATCTGGCAAGTACCCAAAAAATGCAGCATCAAAACTGGCTTTGTTTTCCAGGTATGCATTAGCTTTCACATAATCAGGTCGAGCCATCTCTTCCCTACTCACGCCTTCCTGAAGAAGGTCCTTATCATCAAGCTCCTTTATACCACTAACTCCGGATTTTAAATTTTCCCAAAATGTGGTAATATTTTCCGCCCCGGGAAACCTCCCGCTTATACCTATTATTGCGATTTCCAGGCCTGTATATTTTTCACTCATAATTATAGTCTGCTTAAAAGGTCCATGGTTTCGGTAATCTGATCCAGATCGTTATTATCAGAAGTACCCTGCTCTTCTTTACCCTCACTCAAAAACTTGGAAAGGAGTGAAATAACCGGGTATGTAAATGCATCAGCCACGGTGATTTTCACATCCATTTGTAAAGCTATCTGGTCAACCATTTTTACCAGTTTCATAGAGTCTCCACCTAAGTCGAAGAAATTAGTATGGATGCCTATGCGTGATGGGTGCAGTCCCAACACATTCGCCCAGATGTCAACCAGCTTTTGTTCCACTTCATTTTTAGCAAGGGATTTCTCATCAACTTCTTCAAAGTCTGGCGCCGGAAGTGCCTGCTTATCAATTTTGCCATTTGGAGTAAGTGGAAGCTCTTCAATGCGAACGAAATAAGAAGGAACCATATATTCAGCCATTTGTTGGGAAAGGAAATGACGGATTTCAACAACGTTGACCTTTTCTTCAGATACGTAATAGCCCACCAGGAATTTCTCCTCCTCAACTTCTTTCATTACTACTACTGCCTCCGAGATAGCCTTGTATTCTTTTATGCGACTTTCAATCTCTCCTAACTCGATACGGAATCCCCTCAATTGCACCTGAAAATCTATACGTCCGCGATACTCTATCTCACCATTGAGAAGCAAGCGTGCAAGGTCGCCCGTTTTATATAGTTTCTGCCCTGGTATAAATGGATTATCTACAAATCGTTGCCTGGTGAGGTCTTCCTTACCAAGATAGCCTTTAGTTACACCTGCTCCTCCCACGTACATTTCTCCCACCACTCCAGGTGGTTGTGGCTTCATGTTCTCATCCAGAATATACACCGACAGTGTAGGTATAGGGTGACCGATATTGCTTATATTATTTTCTATTTCGTAACTACCAATTTCCTTATAAGTTACATGTACGGTAGTCTCCGTAATGCCAAACATATTGATCAATCGTACCTCCGGGTATTTTGCTTTCCAACCCGAAAGTTTTCCGGGACTAAGGGCCTCCCCTCCGAAAATCACATATCGTAGTACCAAATCAGCAGATGCCGACTCCAGTTCTCTGATAACAATATTGTAAAAAGCACTTGGGGTTTGGTTAAGAACTGTTACCTTCTCTGTCTTTAGTAGTTTCAGGTACAATCGTGGGTCCCGAGCAGTCATCTTAGGAATAATTACAACACTGCCTCCAAAAAACAGTGCACCGAAGATCTCCCAGATACTGAAATCAAAACAGGGACTATGAAACATGGTCCAGACATCATCCTGATTAAAATCAAATTGGAATTCACTATTTTGAAAAAGCCTTACCACGTTGCTGTGGGTTACCATCACGCCCTTAGGCTTTCCCGTAGTTCCCGAAGTGTATATAATATAACATGTAGCCTGAGGGTCTAAAAATTCCAAAGGTCTATATACCCCTTGAGATTCAAATATTTCAACAGGAGTACAGATCTCTATGGGCAGGTTACTAAAGGCATCCGTTTGATCTGATATTACCCACTTTGCGCTGCTATCTTCCAACATATACAAAGTCCGGGACTCAGGGTAATCTATATCGAGTGGCAAATAAACTCCTCCGGCTTTCAATATGCCAAGCATAGCAACAATGTAATCAAGCGACCTATCCAGGTATACCCCAACAATCTCCCCTGTTTTGATCCCTTTGGACTGCAAATATGCAGCTACTTGCTCTGATTTGGATTGTAATACCTTATAAGACATACGCTCTCCTTCAAATACCAGAGCTGTATTTTCAGGAGTTTTTGCGACTTGCTTATCCAGGAGATCTATTACACTGTCTCCTTCCGGCCATAGGCAATTTTCATGATTCAAATGCTGTAACAACTGTGTTTCTTCAGTTTGTGTAGCCAGTGACCATGACTTGACAGGAAGTTCAGGAGTTTCCATAATAGCATCGACAATCCGGCTGAAATGAGTCAAAAGGTTATCGATCAATTGCTCTGAATATGCATCTGAATTGAAATTGGCATGAAACTGCAACTGTTCTCCCGGATTGATAACAAGTACAAGGTCATAATGCGTTTGCTCAAATACATGAACATCCAGGACACGTGTCACCCCTAAAGAAGATCCTATGAAATTATCAGACAACGGATAATTTTCAAATACCAGAATATGATCAAAAAGTGCTCTGCCCAGCGTGGATTGGGATTGGATCTCAAAAAGTGACAGATACTGCACATCCGTCATTTCAATTTGCTCTTCTTCCAACCTCCTTAACACAGATTTAAAAGTATCTTTTTCAAATTTACAGTAACGTATCGGCAGTGTATTTATAAAAAGGCCGATCATGCTTTCAATATCCTGTATATCCTCTGGTCTTCCTGATACAACCGAACCGAAAACCACATCGTCAAGTCCTGTATATTTCTGTAGCAAGAGTCCCCAAGCCGCTTGAATAATTCTGAAAGGTGTAGTGTTATGCTGCCTCGCAAATACATTCAGCTGATTTGTACGTTCTTTATCAAATGCTCTTGACACGAGGGAGTACGCTGTATTATTCCCTCTTTTCGCTGTCAAAGACGTTGCTTGAGACACTCCACTGAGGTAGTTTTTCCAACGCGTCCTGGCAGTTTCCTGATCCTGGTTTTGGAGCCACTCAATATATTCAGCATATTGTTTTACTGGCTTCAACTCATACTTTTTCCCTGCTATCAGCGTCTCATAAATATTCTTGAAGTCATTCCATAAAAGCCCCATACACCATCCATCCATGAGAATATGATGGTAGTTCCAAATCAGGTGATAGCGAGCGGCTGCGGTCTTCAACAATTGAACTCTAAAAGTGTCGCCTGTTTCCAGGTTAAAAGGACGTCGCCTTTGCTCTTGTCGGCTTGTTTCCAGAAAAGTGTCTTCTCCCGACTCATCTGCCTGATTTGTTACGTCCTTAAATTCAAAGGTCAATAGTTTTGACTTTAGCAATACCTGTAAAGGCTGGTCATAGCCTTCACGAATAAAAAGGGTGCGTAAAATGCCATGTTGGTGAAGAAGTAACTCCAGGCTCTCTTGCACTACAGGCACCTGTAACTCCCCCTCCAATGTCATCGTCTTTTGCTCAAAGTATACGGCAGAATGAGGGTTTAAAAGCGTTTCGAAAAGGATACCCTGTTGCATTCCCGAAAGCAGATATATATCCTCTATGTCATATTCATTTTCGAGTCTTTCTATCTGAGTTTGGCTCAAAGAGCCATAACTGAGGTCTGACGAAGTCAATTCCTTTTTCGTATAACCACAGCAATAATCTGTAACCTCCTGTAAAGAAACCTGGAGAAGGTTAGCAAATTCCTCAATCTGCGGTGTACCATATTGCTCTAAACTATAGGTTAAAGTCACTTTCAGTTGACCCTTGATAACCATTGCCCAAATATCAATGGCAACCTCTCTGTCGTGCTCCGGAGACTGTTCGCAACCATTATTTATGTCTGCTATCTCAAAAATACCACCGGACTCAACAGGATCAAACTGTCCCAGGTAGTTGAACTTTATCCTTGGAGCAATTACAGGTTTTTTAAATAATGAGTCCAAAAACACTCCCGGAAGGTAATCAAACCCTTTGTTAGGAACTTTACGTAATTGCTCCTTAAGAGACTTGATCTGTGTACCCGGGCTACCTTCAGGAAGGGTAAGAAATACTGGAAAAATACTAGTAAACCATCCCAGGGTACGGCTTATATCTGTATGCTCGGTTATTGCTTCCCTTCCATGCCCTTCAAGCAGAGTATAGAGCTGATTTAAACCATACTTTTTTTGTACTGTCCATGCAAGTGCCGTGAGCAGCAAGTCATTGATCTGTGTTCCAAAAGCCTCATGTGCTTCTTTCAGCAATCGCGAAGTATTTGTAGCATCTATGTAAAAGCTAACCTCCTTCTGATCAACAATTCTATTACCTCCATCAGCATTATCAAGTGGAATATTGCTAAAATCCTGCTCCGCAAATGAAGCCCAATACTCACGTGTTTTTCTATACTGATCAGTCTCCAGGTATTTTTTAAGACCCTCGTCCCAAAGTTTTAACGATTGGGATTTTTCCGGTAAAGCAAGCTTTTCTCCTCTTTGATGTTGTTGTAGTAATGTTGACAGGTCTTCCAGCAAAATTCGCCAACTTACTCCGTCGGTAATCAGGTGATGCATAATTATTAGCACACGACTGCTATGCTGATAATGGAAAAGCCCTATTTTAAAAAGCGGACCTTCTGCAATGTCAAGACTTCTCTGAAGTTCATCTAAAAGAGTTTGAGGTACCTCATTGGAGTCTAAAGTAAACTCTTCAATTTTTACATGCGCTGTATTATTTGTATATCCGGGGACAAAAGAGTTCCCCTCCGCCCTGAAGCGTATGCGGAAGGCATCGTGGTGCCCGACTAGTTCGGAAACAACTGTATCCAGAGTTTCCCTGAGCAACCCTTCCCGAAAATATAGTGATACTGATTGATTGTAATGAGATAGCTCTACCTGCTGCAGGTTAAAGTAGGATGCCTGAACAGGCAAAAGAGAGAAATCACCTTGAATATCCTGAAATACCACCTCGGCAATGTCTGCTTGTATCTTTGAAGCCATCCCTTCAATGGTAGGAAACTTCATGATCGTTTTTACAGGAAGCTTATATCCAAGCCTTTTCAATCGCGAGCTAACCTGAATTAACAGTATTGAGTCTGCTCCCTTGAAAAATACGTTATCATTAAAGTTTAAGTCCTCAATACTCAGCACTTCGCACCAAACTTGTTTCAGCTCGCTCAATACTGACTGATCCACTGCTTCAACATCCGGAGAGGATGCCAGTGAAAGTTCCATCCCCTCTCCATTTCCCTTTGTAGCAACATTCAAGCCTGTTTCAAAATAATCCATTCTACCTAATGATTCAGGCGTTTGCTCAGGACTAGTACACATGCCGGCTACTATCTCCAAATATGCATCTGCTATTTGCTGCAATTGCTGTTTGGTGAAAAAAGTAGTATTCCCAATAAATTCAAGCGCCACATGCTCACGCATAAAAACATTTACTACCAGAGGCAATTCGGTGGTTTCATTAACCTCTCTTAGGCGAACCTCACAATTTTCTCCCACAACGAGATCCTGAAGTGGATAATTCTGAATAATAAGTAAACTATCGAAAAGAGAATCTCCGGTTTGTAAATCCAGCATTTTCCTTATCTCCAGATAAGAACTTTGACTAAAATCAGTCAGCTCTGCCAACTGCTTATCTACTTTTCGAATCTGCTGTTCAAAATTTTCAGTAATCCGAATATTGTGGCGGAATGGAAGTGTGTTCACAAAGTTTCCAATCACCTGATCTGCGCCGGGGATGGACAGGTCGCGGGACGATACAACAGTT
Source organism: Fulvivirga marina (assembly GCF_016775155.1). GTDB lineage: Bacteria > Bacteroidota > Bacteroidia > Cytophagales > Cyclobacteriaceae > Fulvivirga > Fulvivirga marina. Next base: position 196,953 of record NZ_JAEUGD010000067.1, read on the forward strand.
CCAAATAGCACATCTGTTTCCCCGGAAAGGCGATACATTAAGTTGATATAACCTGCATAGAAAATAGATGATGGGACCAGACCATGGGTACTGGCGTAGCGCTGTACTTCCAGTCCTTCTTTAGAAACCGTAAGCCTTATATATTCAGGTGTTACATTATGATTATTATTGTCTTGCCAGGTATTTTTAGGTGTATAATTTTCAAGGGCACGTTTCCAGTAGTTTTGCTCAGCCATCAGATTTTTTTTCCCCTGAAGCCCCTTTAATATTGTCCGCAAACGTACTGGAGGATGCAATGCGAATTCTGACGCTGTTAATAATGTATAATAACTATCAAATAATGCTTTTACGAGTACTCCTGTACTCCAACCATCATATAGTATATGGTGATGAATAATGTTTAGTATGTAATGGTCTGCGTCTCTTTTGAGTATCCTGATCTTAAAAGGAGTAATCGACAAATCAAATCGTTTTGAGACTTCATTGGAACAGAAGGCTCTTACTGTTTCTTCTTTTCCCTGCTGCTCAAGGTGACATATATCCGTTACTGAAAATTCAAGAGGGCACTCTTTCAGAATAATCTGAATTGGGTTTTTAACAGCTTCCCACCTAAATACAGACCTAAGAGCCTCTTGGTTTTGCTGAACCCTTTTACAGGCATTCTCAAAAATTTTCGGTTTGAACTCTCCCGAAATGTCCAGAGATAGCTGAATGTTATATATGGATAGATCATCTTTTTCAAGGTATTGAAAAAGAATACCTTTTTGGGTCATGTTCAATTCAACAATATCCTGAACGTTACTTCTCTTAATCTTTTCCGGCATATTGATCAGTATGATTCTTTAGAATTTAAGCAGGTTACCAATACTAATAGCATTGAGTAAATTAATGATAGATTCAGACTTGTTCTACCTTGTCATCAGTTCTCTTTAACCTCTCGATATAGGAGATTACATCCTCCAGAGAATCAGTAGTATACAATTGCTCCTGAAAGTCTGAAAAATTAAACAAAGCATCACACGAAAGGCTATTCAGATTATATACGTTTGCCTTCCCTTCCCTAATATTTTTTATTTCTAACGGAGACCCTGCCAAAGCTGCACCATAACAGATGTAAGGGCTCTTACTGCCCAGCATACCAAATTCTATGGTCCAGAGGGCAATATTATTTATCTTATAAAACAGTGTGGGTTGCTTCTTCAAACTCTCCTCCATCGCATCTAACTCTTCCTGTACTAGTTTTCGTTCGGCAGCCGTATGCTTATGTAATGACAAATACTCTAAATCCATGGGCTCCATCTCTACATTACTTACCAATGAACTAATTTGCTTAAGAAATGCTACATATTCCGGATCATTAAGCATTGGAGCATGTCCCATGATATCATGGATCATATCAGGGAAATCAGCATAGCAAATCTGTTCCATAGGGCGAATATCCCGAATAACAGGAAGTACCTGACGATTGAGATTTTTAAAATACTCATACCCACTTAAGTATCCATCTACAATTCGAATCTCCCAACCTATTCTTCTCAGCTTTTCAAAGAAATCTGCAGGCTTAAAACCATTACCGAAAAAGTAATTAAAACCTTCCAGGTAGCCAGGATGAAACATACTCCGGTTTTCTGCAAAGCTCTTTTGCTGCTCGGCAATAAACATGTTAAGCGTTTTCACTTTTTCATCGGTAAATTCCGGATGGGCATCAATATTCATAATCTTAAGGTTTAAAAGTTATTCCCAAATGGGTGGACGAGTTACTAATATTCTTTTTGATTATATAAAACAGCAATTAAATCACTGTTCATCAATCACATAAAAGGGTTATGAAAAATCAATTTAACAACCGTGCATCACTGTTGTTAAATCTGTATTTAGCACAGTAAGGAAAGTAAACCGGCTAATGAATGAACCAATAGTTATTACCTCTTCAGCACAAATTTTGCGTTGAAGAGGTAATAGGAACAAAGGTATATGATCTTACTTCAGATATGTTGATCCTACCTTTTACTCACGTGATGTTTTTACGGGGTTAATATATGCAGCCTTAACAGCCTGGTATCCTACGGTAACCCAAGAGATAATAAGGGCCAGGAGCGCAGCAAACACATAAACCCAAACGCCTACCGATGTTTTATAGGCAAACCCCTGCAGCCAGGATGTTGCCAATACATAACTTATTGGAATGGCTATTACAATGGCAATTAATACAATTTTAGTGAAGTCTTTGGTAAGTAGTACCACTATACTAGGAATACTTGAACCAAAAATCTTCCGCAATCCTATCTCTTTTATACGACTTTGAGTGGTAAATGCCGCTAAACCAAATAATCCAAGGCAAGATATTATAATGGCCAGAGACGCAAAGTATGTAGATAACAGACCTATCTGCCTTTCAGAAGCGTACTGCTCCTGATACTTGTCATTTAGAGATACATAATCGAAAGTGTACCCAGGGTTGAATTTTTCATAAAAAGACCTAATATCGCTTATCACTTTCTGAGTCTCATCACCTCTGATTCTTGCCATTACAAAGATCGTTTTGTCTGGATCAATTTTGAAAAGCAAAGGTTTCACCTCTTTATAGAATGACTCGTAGTGAAAGTTATTGACTACACCGATGATCTCCCGGTCCTCACCCCATAAGCTAACGTGCTTGCTTACCGGCTCGTCAAGAGACATGGCGTCTATCGCCGCCTCATTAAAAATAATCTTGGTTTTATCTGCTCCATAATCGCGGGAAAATGACCTCCCCTCCTTCATTGTCATCCCCATGGTTTCAATAAAATCATAATCTACATCTACAACTTCAAACTCTATTGGCTCATTTTCATCTTTGCCTTCCCAGTCTACACCTGACGTTTTATTGTAACTACCGATAATATTGTTGGATGTACTCGAAACGTCCAGTACCCCTGGTACTTTTTTTAGTTCCGTGGTAAACATTTCCAAACTATTTGATGCTTGTCCTTCCTTTTCAAAATATATCAGCTGATCTTTCTTATAACCCAGATCTTTGTTTTGAAGTAAGTCAATCTGTTTATATACTATAATAACTGAAACAATGAGAATTACAGAAAGAGCAAACTGAAAAATCACCAATCCCTTTCTTATGAGTAATTCACTTTTAGAGTTAGACAACTTTCCCTTGAGAACTACGGCAGGATTAAACTGAGATAAATATAAGGCTGGGTAGCTTCCTGAAAGTATCCCGGTTAGCACAGTAACCAAAATCATAAACAGTATAGTACTGCCATCCATTGACATACTTAACTCCTTTCCTGTTACCTCATTAAACTTCGGAAGGATAAGCGTTATAATAATAAGGGCAAAACAAAGTCCTATTGCTGCCAATAAAATAGATTCTCCCAAATACTGCCTGACGAGAACAGACCTGTCAGCCCCTATGGCTTTCTTTATACCAACCTCTTTTGCTCTGCGTAGGGCTTTGGCTGTCGAAAGGTTCATGAAGTTTACACAAGCCATGAGAAGAATAAAAATTGCAATTATTGAGAAAAGCCGTACGTTTTCGATCCTACCACCAACTCGCTGCCCTCCTTCATATTTCCCGTAGAGGTATTCTTCTGCAAAGGGGGTGGCAAACAGCTCCCGGTTAGTATTTTCAACCCTGGACTGAAGCAGGGTCAATATCTTGTTATTAAACTCATCCAAACTGGCTCCCTCCTTAAGGGAAGTGTAAATATGTGTTCCGTTATTACCCCAATTCAATACAGCGGGAGACATTTCCTTCCAAATTTCAAAGGATATTACGAAATCAAACTGCTCTGTTGAATGAGCCGGCGGGCCATCAAATACACCTGTAACCATGGCATCTCTTTCCAAATCTGCCAAATGCCACTGTACTGTCTTACCTACTGCCTCCTCTACCGATCCAAATAGCTTTTCGGCAGTGCTTCTGGAGATAACAATGGCATTCCGATCCTTCAACACCTGAGATCTACTCCCTTTCAATAGCTCGTATGAGAATACATTGAAGAAATCTTCACTTACAAACTGTCCTGTACTTTTTATCAATCGGTCTCCGCCAGTAGAAAGACCAAACTTAGGAAACCAGGAATAGTGCGTTACTGCGGTCGCATATTCTACCTCAGGAAAATCTTCATGCAAGGTCTCTGCAAGCATTCCTACGGTTGTGAAAGAAACGCTTGTTTCATCAGCAATAGTCTGCCTCTCCAGTATTTGATATAACCTATCCTTATTTTCGTGAAATTGATCTACTTTAAACTCATCCTGAACCCACAGAGCAATCAACAGGGTGCAAGCCAGACCAGTAGAAAGTCCAATAAGGTTAATGATAAAAGAACTTCTGTTTCTTTTGAAACTGCGAAGTATGGTAATAAAATTATGTTTGAACATGTTGGTTTTTTAATACTTATTTCAAAGCAAAAACAATACCTGAAAGGTAAATATTTGAAATATTGATACTTACAACATAAGTAACATCGATCATCTGTACGATATCGTAACAAAATGAACGAAATCGCTCATTTCATATGTCAGTCGAACAGATCATCCAATTCCTCCTGCTCCAATGTTGCCATTTCAAAATCCTCAGGTCTAAATTGAATATGTTTGTCTTGAGAAAGGTGATCAACTACCAATGCCAGGGACTCTTCAAAGAGATCTTTCAGTGCATGGACTGTATCTTTAGAAAAAGCCTTCTTATTATATGAAAAAATTGTGGTTAGCACACCTGAAACTATTAGTGCATTTACCTCTATTTTGGCTGTAAAATGATTTTCCGGGGCAACTTCCAATCCGGTGGATATCGGGGCATATTTAAACGTGTCGTTATCAAACTCACCATCAAAAATTCCCAGAAAATTAAACCTGAATTCTGTAAGGTCCGTATGAGGGACACCATTTTGAAGCTGATAATGTACATAACCTATGCCTCCATCTGTAATAGAGTTAAATATAGATTTAACCTGACTCAATATTGAAGTGATTTGCCCGTCATCCCAAGTAAATCTAGTTGGAAATATTGATGTGAACCAACCACAGGTTCTCGAAAAATCCTGCTCATCAAAAGTACGGCCATGGCCTTCCTGTTCTATTTGTACTTCCTTCAGCCCTAGCCATTTACACAAACTCATTACCAGTGCAGTATTTAAAATAGTCCTGGCATCTACTTCATGCGTTTTAAATGCTTCTTTTACAAGAAAGTTGGTCAGACCTGACTCTGATTCAAAATTGATAGTCTCTGTATTTTGGAGACTCCAGTCTGAAGTTTCAAAATCACAGGGTATTTTGAAAGGTGAACTTTTGTGCCATGCCCAAAAATCACATTTTTCCTTCGATAAGCTATTCTCTGGGATGTCTGCAAAGGCAGTCGCCAATTTAGAAACTGGTGCCGTTTTTTCAGAAAGTGTCAATAACATCCCTGCAGCATATTCCTGATACCATTGCTGCAGGTCCTCTAACAATATCCTCCAGGATACACCATCTACAACCAAATGATGAGCCGTTAGAAATAGCGACTTAGGACCGTTATTGGTTTGGAAAATGACAGCTTTAAATAGCAACCCGTTCTTCAAATCCATACTCATCTTGATTGCCTGACACTTATCAGCTAAAGATTCTTCATCAGCAATTTCAATAACAGGAATATCAAAGGGTCCTAAATGGGAATTATTATAAAATAGTTGCTTCGATTCAGGGTTATAATTCAGACGGAGTCCATCGTGCCTGCGTATCAGTTCCTCCATTACTTTACTTAGAACTTCTATCTGTATGTCAGATTTAAAATTCAGTACAACGGATTGATTGTAGTAGTTAACATTCTCAAAATTATGATTAAAAAACCACGAAATAATAGGAGGCATGGCAAAGGAACCGGACTGAAGTTCCTGGTAATGTGGATTTTTAAGTTCCAGTCTGGAAACAACCGGGCTCAGTTGAGCAACAGAAAAGTGCGAAAGCACCTCTCTGGGAGTTACCTGCAACCCCTTATTACGCAACTGTGCTGAGATCTGAACCGCTTTAATGGAATCTCCACCCTCGGCAAAAAAGTTATCGTCCACCCCTATTTTAGTATTCAAAACTTTCTGGTAAACCGGAAGAATTAGTGCCTCCATTGCTGTCAACTCACGACCCACTTGCTGTACAGTATTAGCCCCTGGCTTTAATGCATTATAGTCTACCTTCCCATTTTTGGTAAGGGGAATGAAATCCAAATGTGTATAGGTTAAGGGGATCATATAATGTGGTAGCCTTGACGCCAGAAAAGTTTTGATTGCTTCACTCTCCAGAGATTGCTCACTCAAATAATATGCATCCAGGATCATTGCACCCGATGCCCCTTCCCTTGTATGTACCAAAGCATCCCTGATTCCCATAAAGTTATTCAACTCATACTCTATTTCAGCCAGCTCTATACGGTACCCATTGATTTTAACCTGATTATCGATCCTGTTAATATATTCTATAACCCCATTTTCCACCTCTACAGCCACGTCACCAGTTTTGTACATCAAAGTACCTGGCTCAAACGGATTCTCTATGAATTTTTCTGCAGTTGAGGCGGGATTGTTATGGTAGCCCAGTGCCAGACCTTTTCCTCCTATATAGAGCTCTCCATGCACCCCCTTAGGTACAGGCTGAAGTTCTGTGTCTAACAGATAGATTGTAGTATTGGATATAGGAACCCCAATAGGAACTGATCTAGTTTCAGTTGCCGGATCAAACTTATGGATCATGCACCCTACTGTAGCTTCTGTAGGACCATATTCGTTATATATTTCCAGGTGCTCTCCAAACATCTTCCAGACATCATCCGAAAGTTTCCAGTCCAGACGTTCTCCACCTACGATAAACCTCTTTATTTTTTTCTTTATAGCAGGTTCAAAGCTCAAAGAAGTCAGCACCTTGAGGTGTGCCGGTGTAAGTTTAATAACGTTACAACGACCTTCCTCAATAATCCTTTCAATCAGGATATCATCTTCATTATCCTGATAGATCACGATCTCATTCCCTGTAACCAAAGGTATGAATAGTGAAGTCAACGTAAGGTCAAAAGAAATTGACGTAAATAATGGGAAAGCGACGTCTACGTCTGTACCGATGTAACTGCGAGCCCCCCAGCCTACATAATTGATCAATGAGACATGCCCCACTTTTACCCCCTTGGGATTGCCTGTAGTTCCTGAGGTGTAAATAATATATGCCGGAGTAATTTCCTCTTTCGATCCCCTGTTAACAGACTCTTTAACTCTTTTAAAAAGTTGAATATCTCCAAAAGTACTCTCTTGTATATATAATGAAGAGATACTAGCCCCTATTTCCTTCTCGGAAAATATCAGCTCGCATTCACTGTCTTCTACTATACGGTATACCCTCTCCTCCGGCAACTGTGTATCCAATGGTATAAAAGTAGCTCCTGCCTTAAGCACCCCCAGCACAGCTATAACAAACTCAGGGCTTCTGTCCAGGAACAATGCTACCTTACCCGCTTCCACTCCCAGTTCTCTTAATACTTCTGCCAATTCATCAGATTTCTGACTTAGGGTATTAAAAGACCATGTATTATTACCAAACCGAATGGCTACATGATCAGGTGTCTGCCTTGCCTGCTTCTCAAACCAATGATGTATTTGATTCTCCAAGGTGAAAGACTCCTCAACTCCCTGAAATTTTGGATGCTCTAAGATCATATTCTCCTGTTCGGCCGAATATGATGATAACCGTTTTAATGGCAATTTGGGTGAAGATTTGGTAATATTTCCAAGTAGTGTTCTAAAGTGAGATGCAAACTGTTCCATTCTCCATTGGTCAAAGAGTGCCGTAGCATACTCCAGACTGAATCTCATGTTTTCTTCACCATCAAAGACATGTAGAGAAATGTCAAATTTTGAAGTGCCGCTATCAATAAAGGACTGCTTCCAGATACCAGCTTCTGACTTTAACTCGCTATCCCAATGATGATGCAAAACAAACATTGTATCAAACAGTGGGTTTCTGCTAGCGTCAGATCGTTTCTGAATATGGTCCACTATTTTTTCAAAAGGGCAGCGCGCAAACCGAACCACCTCCAAAATATTAGCCGTTACAGATTCCAGGTAATGCTCAAAGGATTGCTCTGAATCAATATGAACAACCACCGGAACACTATTTACAAACATCCCAGCCATATCAGGCAGCTGCATATGCTCTCTCATATGAACCGGAATACCTACACATAAGGTATCCTGACCACTATACTTTGAAAGTAGCAGGGCATATGCGGCAAAAAGAACTGAGTTCAATGAACAACCTGCATCCATAGCCATATTTTTCAATGCTCTGGACTGTTTTGTCCCCAGTTCAAATGTCAGGGTTTTGCCAGAAGAGTCAAATATTGCCGGCCTCGGTCTGTCTGCAAACAAATTGAGTGTAGACGGCAACTGCTCTTGTTTTTCTTTAAAAAACTCCAAGGCTTCAGAAAAATCAGTACGGAGCCGTTCCTTTTCCCAAATCACAAAATCAGTATAATCTACGTCAATCTGTGATAATGTATGTCCATCATAAAGTGTAATCAACTCTCTAACCAGTTGATTTAGTGAAAGCCCATCACATATACTGTGGTGTACATCAATAAACAAATAACTTACTCCATTTACAGCAATGAGTCTAACTCGGAATAATGGGTCTCTTTCCAGATCAAAAGGCTGTATATACGCTTTAAGGACTTCTTCAGGAGCACCGTTAACATCTGGAGTCACCTGCATATCTATAATTGTTGACTGCCGGATAAAAAATAACGGGATTCCATCCTTTTGTCCAAAGCTGGCTTTCAGAATCGGATGTCTTGCGCAAAGTGCTTCAAGAGACACTCTAAGCCTTTCCTTCTCTAAAGGAGTATTCAGTTTAAATACAAGAGGGATATTGTAAGTCAGAGTATCCTTATTGGCTGCCCATGCATAATAGAGCCTTTTTTGGTAGGAAGACAGCGGATAATCTTGCCTTTTTTCGCACTTTATTATCCCATCAACAATTGTAGATTCCGTGGTTTCAATCAATCCCGCAAGCTGTCTAATCGTTTGGTTTTTAAAGAAGGTGTAAATATCGATCTGAAAACCAAAAAGCTCCTGTATTTGTGATAATAGGCGAAAAGCAGTTAGAGAGTTGCCTCCTGCTTCGAAGAATCTTGTTGTAGTTCCAATAAGTTGCCGGTGTTTTGGAAGAAGCTGTTTCCATAGCGATAAGATTTTCTCTTCCAATTCTGTCTCAGGAGGGGACATATCATTATTTGAAGGTAAGGCATCTACAAGAGCTGCCAAAGTTTTGGTCACGTGCGCAAAATCCCCTTTCCTGAAACTTTCTACTAACCGGAACCTCTGTAGTTTCCCACTGGTCGTCTTTGGAATCTCTCGTACAGGAAGTATATAGTCGGCCTCAAAACCAAAGTGTAAGTTCAAGTGCTTCCGAATTTGCTCTGCCAACACTACAAAATCCTCATTTTTCCCTCTGAAAAGAACAAAAACCAAAACAATATCCTTTTGCTCGGAAGAATCAAAATAGCCACTCACTACTATTTTATTGAGCTCGACCCCAGGAATACCCTCTGCCACTCTTTCCAGATCATGAGGATAATAATTCTGTCCGTTTACAAAAATAATATCCTTACTTCTTCCTATAATATATAAATTACCCTGATGGTAAAATCCCGTATCTCCGGTATTAAGCCAACCATTGATAATCATTTCACGGTTCACTTCAGGATTATTATAATACCCGGAGGTTACATTCTCTCCTTTAATAAAAACATGACCAACATAACCTTCCTCAAACTCTTCACCCTGCCGGTTGGCAATTTTCAATTTACTTTCGCCAATGGGCCTGCCCACATTTACAAAAGGTATTGTGTCTTCATCATTTTCCTGAGCAACCAGTACCTCCTCTCCAACACCCAGGGAGCCCCGGGATACGGTCAGTGAATTAACTTTATCCTCTAAATCAGAAATAGAAACCGCCAAACTTGCCTCAGCAAGTCCGTAAACAGGGCACATGGCATCATGGGAAAGCTGATAACGCTCCATGGCGTCAATGAACTCAAAAGCCAACTCTTCAGAAATTGGCTCAGCACCATTGTAGATTAGCCTGACAGATGAGAGGTCCCAGTTGTAACTCTTTTTAGCAGACATATGCTTGAGTAAATACCGATACCCAAAATTTGGAGAACACAATATTGTTATCCGATGCTTTGAAGCTTTATCCATCCATATGGATGGTCTTCTAATAAATATATTTGTATGGATCAGATATTGATTCATCCCATATAACAGCGGGTTCAAATGAAAACCAATAAGACCCATATCATGAGTGAGAGGCATCCAGCTCAAGGTACTATCCAAATCAGTATATCCGGCTGCTTCTCCAATGTCCCTAATATTTGTTAATAGGTTATGGTGAGTTAGTGTAACACCTTTTGGGGTGCCAGTTGACCCTGAAGAAAACTGAATAAACGCGATATCTCCCGGGTTAATGTCTGGCCTTGCGGGAACGGATTCACGGGATTCAAAAACTTTAGATTCCAACAAACTCCTGGTGAGTATTTTTTTAAACACATCACCATATTCATTGATCTCAGCAAATACGCCAAGGTCACTAAGTCCCTTTGACGAGATCAGTATAAAAGGGTTTGAAAGTACATTCCACACATTAAGTACCTTGCGTTTGTGCTCATCCTTATGGCCAACCGTCAATGGCACTGGAATAATACCACCAAGAATACTGGCCCAAAAAAGAATGATAAAAGATTCATTATCATCTATTTGAAAGATTAACTCATCCCCCTTTTTCAAGTCCTTACTTTGAAGAAAAGTCAGAACTGTAAGTGCCCGTTTTAACAAATCTCTATATGACAAAAACTTTTCTTCATCTCCCTCTATAAAAACCACACCCTTATCGCTTAAAGTACTTTGGTGTGATATCAGTTCTATCAATGTTTTGTATTGCATGAGACTCCCTGATGTTTCAGGTGTTATTAATCGAGTTTATTTGATTTTGCTTTTGACGCTTGGACACAACTTCGTTTCCCTCAGTCACATGAAGTTCTCGTCAAAATGAATTGAAGTAGGAAAATATTGCACCTTATCATTACCACATATGGGGTCTAAGGCACTAATACAATATTAAAAATTTATAGTTTTTATCAAAAGCAAACCCCAAAATAATTTTCCTTAAAATCTCATCGTACCATCCTGATTGTCAAACAACAATTCCAGTGTTGAACGTTATAAAATTTCATAGTTACATTCGGCAAATGCATACATTATTTTAGCACACATTAAAGGCATGTGCAGGAACAGTTGCCTTGATATTTTGGCGCAGGGAATCTATCCGTACTATGATTTTATTGAGGTTACTAGTTTCCAAAATTTCACACTCCAACCCACTTAAAGGTCCGTAGGTAATTTTTCTCAACTCCCCTACCTTGGGCAAATGCACATTTGTTTCAATGTCGGTAATATTTTCATCTCCAACCAAGTATTGAATCTGTTTAATTTCATTATCAGAAACTTGCGCATACTCAATTCCGAAACGGATATAACCACAGGCTCCATTTACAGACAGAGCTCTATGAAATTCAGATTGCGTATTAATATTTACAAATACATATGATGGAAACAATGGCTTCAAGATAGTTTTCTTTCTATCACTCCATTCCCGAACTGTTCTTACTAAAGGCAGAAACGACTTTAAAGAAATTTCCTCAAGTGAATCAGCAACTTTTTTTTCAGATCGAGATTTAACATACAGAACGTACCAAGCATTAGAGAAACTCATAATTAAGTCGGATTAGATACTACAATTCAGTCTTTTAAGGAAATCTAGCACAAAAGTAAACCACTTAATCCACTAAAAAAAAATCTTCTTTTTGAGACAAGCCTTCTATAAGCTTTGGCGACTATAATTTCTTTTCAATTCGAAAGTTCAATTTGCAACTTCGAAGCATCGTAAACATGCTCACAAATAATTATATAACAAACAGTTAGCTTTAATCAGTAAGATGAATCTTTCTACAGAAAACCATACCATCTGCATAACCTAAATTGGGTCGAATTGTTTTTAAAAATAAAGTCCCATTAACAAGTAAATTTATTTATCCAGCCGGGTTACTAAAAGTTAATTAAACCGATTAGGAATAACTCGTGGAAACGACATCAGAAAAAGTATTTTAAAGGATTGCTTAATGATGCTCCTACCTACATCCATATCTCCTTTTAAAAGTCCAAGTCACATGTCGGATTTGTTGTATGATTTGTCGGATTAGCAACAGCTACTTTAAACATAATAAGCGTGCTTTGACTTAAATAATTAAACTATTTATATTTTGATCTTATTGGCTTTTGGAACTGTAGGAAAGGCAGAAATACAACAAACTCAATCTTAAGTCTTAAGGAATGGAAGTAGGGGAAATTGGTGTTAAAAATCATCAACTTATTAGAAACTAAACTACTACAAAAAGAAAACATATGGACAACTTAACCCGATTTTTTAACGATTTATTAGCCAACGCAGATAAACTGGCTAAATTTAATTCAGGCTCCAGCGAAGCAGATATCGCTGAAAACCGACGCAATATGTTGGGCAATGCCGGAATAAAAGACGTAGAAGATCTAATTGGGTTACCTCCCGAAGATATGCTCAAGCTGATGGTCAAAAAATGCAATGCTAAAACCGACTGTAAGGAAGAGTCTTTGCAAAACAAACAGCAGCTGCCCTACTCAACAGGAACAATCTGCGGACTAATCGCTCAGCAAGTACAGACGCATCCGACACGGACGGCCATCATTGATGGGGAGACAACCATCGACTTCAGGCATCTGATGGATCGTGCAAACGAAATTTCATGTGAGCTTGTGACTCGTGGTGTAGAACCAGGGTCTCTAGTCGGCATATGCATGAGCCGCACCTGGGAACTTGTTGCATCTATGCTTGGTATATTAAGGGCAGGATGTGCATATGTACCACTTGATCCTACCTATCCACAGGAGCGTGTACATTACATGTTGGAGCACTCCTGTGCATCAGCTGCTATTGTAAATGATAAGAACTGTGCAAAACTCTGCAAGGAAGTAAACGAGTTGATATGGTTCGATGAGATAGAACAACCGGCTGCTATCGAAGTGGCCGGACCGTCTGCAAGCGACCTCGCTTATGTGATCTATACATCGGGCTCAACAGGGCAACCGAAAGGGGTGGCCATAGAACACCGAAATGTAGTAGCAATGGTCCGAGCTATGGACAATTTGCTAGACGATGAGGATTTAGAGGGGGTGCTGGCCGCTACCTCGATCTGTTTTGATGTATCCGTCATGGAAATCCTGGGGACCTTGTCATTAGGAGGAACTATAGTGTTAGCGAGCAACATGCTGGACTTACCTGCACTGGACTCGGCAAACCTGATAAAAAGTTGCGTAATGGTTCCGTCAGCGGTACAAGCCTTACTGTCTTCCGGGTGGGTACCCAATGGTATCCGGTCAATCGTTTTTGGCAGTGAAGCACTCAAAAAGCCGCTGGTGGAGAAGCTTTTCTCATTAAACACAGGTGTTAGGATCTTCAATGCGTATGGTCCCACTGAAGACACCGTATTTTCAACAGCAGTACAGGTTTTTGAAGGCGCCTCAATTATTACTATTGGGAAGTCTGTAGCAAACTCTCGTGCCTACATACTCGATGACTCTATGAACCGGGTTCCTGATGGCGTTGAGGGAGAACTGTATTTGGCAGGAAACAAGCTTGCCCGTGGATACTTGTACGACGAAGCTCGCACCAAAGAGCGGTTTATCGAGCAGGAACCCAGTGACGCGATTCCGGAATGGAGACTGTACAAAACCGGTGATCTTTGCCGTAAGACAGAAAATGGAGAAATCGAATTTCTTGGACGAGTCGATCAACAAGTAAAGATCCGGGGCTTTAGGGTGGAACTTGGAGAAATTGAGTCTGCACTCGAATCGATGCAAGGCATAACTGCTGCAGCGGCTGCCGCTGTAGATGGTGGTGTTGGACAGAAAATGCTTACCGCATACGTAGTGAATCATGACAAAACCGTAACAGATTCGAAAGTAAAAGCATACTTAACCCAGCGATTGCCACAGTATATGGTCCCTAAAGTCGTAATACGCCTCAACGAACTGCCTATTCTACCCAACGGAAAACTAGACCGTAATAAGTTACAGCACTTAAAAGATCTCAACAACTCCGGCAATCCAATACAACATCTGGCAGATACGAACATCGAACAATCTGCCATACTACCGATCATTCAGGGTGAGGTGGCCTCTCTCTTAAATTTTAGTAACCCAGAACAAATATTACCAGACCATTCATTCGATAGCCTGGGGATCGATTCGCTGACCATATTGGAACTCAGCTCTCGATTAAGCAAAATTTTGGGTTATACACTGCCTGCTCAGGCAATTATTGAGCATCCCACTCCTGCTGCTCTGATTAATTATATTCTCAATCTGACAGGCAGTGGTATCAATAATAAGCCGGTGGAAAACGGGCGAAGTATAGCTTCAAATTCTCTGGCCACTTTTCAAACACATATCCAGTCCAGCCATCCCACGTTTCAGGCTGCAAAAGTATCTTCCTGGTCTGCTACTGATAAAAGTAAACTCGTGCAGGAAGTATTGCGGATGGTTAACAACCAGAGAAGAAACCCCTACAGCAAAGTACTCCGCACAGGAAGTGCAACCCAAGGTACTGTATCCGACGCGTACAACGATGAAGAACAGGAAGCCATTATATGGACTACCAACCTGTACCTTGGTTTGAATCGCGACAAGGAAGTCATGGAAGAATCTGCTAAAGCATTGCAGCGTTTCGGAACTGGCATGGGGACCTCTGCAGCTGCATCCGGCATGACCGACCTCCATCTGCAGTTCGAAAAAGAGTTTGCTGATTTGGTAGGAAAACCCGCCGCCTGTTTGTTCCCTACAGGTTATACAGCTAATGTTGGTGCCGTTGCGGGACTTCTGGGTAGAAATGATGTAGTGATTATCGATCAACTCTGTCATGCATCCATCGTTGATGGTGCTCGTCTATGTGGGGCCACGATCAGAACATTTCAGCACAACAACTCTGCAGATCTGGAAGCTGTTCTTCAATCGGAAGTATCTCCTTACCGTACTGTTCTCGTGGTACTCGAAGGCGTTTACAGCATGGGCGAAGGCGCTGCACCAGTGGCCGAGATTGTCCGCACGGCTAAGAAGTATAATGCACTGGTCTTGGTAGATGAAGCCCATTCGTTCGGCTTTTACGGTGAGCGTGGAGGGGGTATATGTGCTGCTCAGGGTATCACCGAACAGGTAGACTTCATTATGACCACCCTCAGCAAAGCCCTTGGTAGTCTTGGAGGTGTGGTTGCTGCACGGGAGGAACACATTGAGCTGTTGAAGTCGTCAGCGAGAGCCTATATCTTTCAGGCTTCTATCAGCCCTGCTGATATGGCCGCAGCACTTACCGCTTTGCGCCGGATTCGCTCAGACGACAACCTGCGAGAACGACTTTGGGATACAACCCGGTACATGCGCCAGCAATTCACCGAAGCTGGCTATGATCTGGGTACGGGTGATGGCCCTATTGTTACCCCACATTTTAGTGACAAGGATAAGCTTTACGCCATAGTGCAGGGTATGTATAAGCGTGGTGTACAAACATCAGCTGTAACCTACCCGATCGTGGAGAGCGGACGTGGTCGTCTCAGACTCATCTGCTCTGCAGCTCATACCCGAGAAGACGTAGACAAAACCCTCAATGCCCTTATCGAAACCGAACGTGAAGTCGATGAGCTGCTGGCGGCTACTCGGGCTAGTACCCATGACCCGAATATTGTACAATCTGACGTAGAGGAGTGGGCCAATGCCTTCTCGGTCTATTTTAGGAAATTGATAACCAACGCCCCATACCCGACCCCAAATCTTGCCGTCCATGTCCATCTTTTTGAGCAGAATGAACCAATCACGATGGTGATCCGGGAACGAGAGATCACGCTCGGTGGTAAAGAAGTAGCTGATCTTCCGACCTGTTCATTGCACCTTAAGGATGGACAAGCGTTTTCCGCCTTGCGTACCTCAAATGTTCAAGGGTTGCTGCACGGCATTAGCAAGGGCACTTGCGTGCTTAAGGGCGAGGTTGAGCCGTTCATTTGGTTCTTTGCACGAATGGTAGAGCAGCAGCAAGAAGGATCAAGCATTGACGCTTCTAAGCAAAGCTCGGAGGAAGCCATCTACTAGTCAGGTTAGAGGGGCGATAGAGAAGAAAGAAGCCAGCCTTTAAGGTATTTCCAATTGTTTTTAGTTGCATTATGGAATATCTTAAAGGCAAAACTATGAAGCTAATAAAGGTGTTTTTGGCAGCAATTGATAATTATTGTCTGTATTAACAGGCATAGACAATCTGACTCCTAGTGGGTTAGCTGATAATGCATCTGACATGGCTTCTTTCAACCTAACCCCATAAACCAACATGAAAAAATTAATCGTATGCCTATGCCTGGTAATTAGCATAGGTTTAATTCCACTTAATGTTTCTGCTCAGGTAGATTTCAGGGAAGAAACCATTTATTTTTTACTTACAACACGTTTTTTTGATGGAGACCCTTCCAACAATGCGCCTACCGAATGGAGCTCCTACCATCCGGACCCCAATATTAATCAGGGTATTACAGATCCCAATGATGTAACATGGCGTGGTGATTTTAAAGGCCTTATTCAAAAACTAGATTACATTAAAGACCTAGGGTTTACAGCTATCTGGATCACTCCGATCGTTCATAATCGTAGCCCATTGGATTATCATGGATATCATGCCTGGGACTTTACCAAAGTTGATCCCAGACTGGAATCTACAGGCGCTACTTTCCAAGATCTTATCAATGAAGTACATGCTCGAGATATGAAGATTGTACTTGACATTGTAACTAACCATTCCGGCCGCTTTGGAATAAAAGATGTGGCTGAAATAAAGTACAATACAGATCCTAATCAACCCTGGGGCCAGGATAGCAATGGTGATCCCTTGCAAGATAACCCTGACTGGGCCTATGATGGTATTACTCCTAACCCTGATGATGGTAAAATTTGGAGCCGTGCTAACCTGGCAAAAATGCCACCTCCTTATAATAGCGACCTTTCCCTACATCAGTGGCCTAGTAAAGAAAGTTATGTTGATACCTCAGATCCTGACTGGTATCATCATTCGGGTAATGGATTCGCTCAGGGTTTTGATGACTTAGAAAACTTACAAAACCGCGCTCTGGCTGGAGATACACCTGACCTCAACACCGGTAGTCCGACTGTTAGAAACTATTTGGTTGCGGCTTATACCACTTTCATCAACATGGGGGTAGATGCCTTTCGCTGGGACACTATGAAACACATGAGCAGGGAAGATGTACTGTATTTCTATGATGCCTTCAAAGCAGTAAATCCTGATTTATTCATTTTTGGTGAAGTAGCTCAAAAAAGACATGAACTACACAACCTTGATGAGATCAACCCTCACTATTATACATGGAGGGGCGATGTTAATAATTCTGAGCCCTCAGGTATTGCCGTGATTGACTTTTTTGCCGAAGCGACATTTCATGGAGTATTTGAAGAAGGTAATAACTTTTCAAATGTGGCCGCAGCCGCCCGTTATGACCATTTGTATGCAGACCCTTCTTATAATCTTACATGGCTGGATAATCACGATTTTGGGCCTAACAATGATTGGAACAGGAGATTTGGAGGAAGTACTGAGAACCTGGCGGCTTGCATGAACTTCATGTTTACCTGGAGGGGTATACCCATAGTCTATTACGGCACTGAGGTTGAATTCCAAAAAGGTGTTTATGCTGACATTCATGATGCCTCCGGTATAACAAAATCTATTGATGAAACGGGACGTGCATATTTTGGTAATGAGTTTGACAATGCTCCTAACCATGTAATATACCAACATATCAAAAAGTTGAATGCTATAAGAAAAGCCGTGCCTGCTCTTCAAAAAGGATCCTGGCGATGGGATGGTAATGGAGGAGGCAATGGTATTGGGTTTGTAAGACAATCAGGAAGTAGTGAGGTGGCCGTCGGCCTGGCCAAAGGAGGAGGTGTTACTTTTAATTTTTCAGGTCTTACAAATGGGATCTATCGAGATGCCGTAACAGGAGATGAAATAAGTGTTAATAATGGCGCCATGAGTTTTCATGTAGAACCTGGTTCCGCAGGTATTTATGTACTGAATGGTCCTGGCCGGATCGGTGGTAATGGGGTTGGTTTTTTCCAGCCGGGTTCAGGTTTTTCCCAGCCAGTCGTTAATATCAATCCGGCACCTGGTAATTATCAGGATCCGATCTCAGTAAGTATGAGTGCATCAGGCGGTAATACACCAATATCCATTTACTACACCACTGACGGAAGTACACCGTCGAGTAGTAGTGCTGTCTATTCGGGCTCATTTAACGTTGATACTGACACTACGGTAAAAGCTATCGCCATTGACAGTGATGGAAACACTTCCCCTGTAGTTTCAAATTACTATACATTTGGTGAGATCCAAGGCCTTACAGTTTACTTTAAGAAGCCCTCTGGTTGGGGCACTGCCAATGTGCATTACTGGAATTTTATACCTGCCGGCGCAATATCAGGAAGTAACTGGCCTGGTCCTTCTATGACTCCCGCACCTTCAGAAGGCACTGATTGGTATCAATATACCTTCCAAAATGTCACTAGTACAAACCTGTTATTTGATGACAATGGAGGGTCTCAGACAGTGGATCTATTCAGAGACAAAACAGGCTGGTATAAAGATGGCGTCTGGTACGACACTAATCCTGAAACTCAAGTGAATCAAGCTCCTACTTTAACAATTTCTCCTGCCGGAGGCACTTTTGTTGAAGGAGATGTTGTATCTGTTATTCTTTCTGCTACTGATGACAGTGGTGAAATACCAAGCATATTCTATACGCTGGATGGCACCGCTCCATCATCTGCATCAATACCCTATGGTTCACCTATCGACCTTACAGATGATACCACATTAAAGGCTATTGCCATAGACAATGAAGGCCTAAGCTCTGCAGAATCAACCCATACTTTTGCTTTCAATCCTCCTGCAAGTGGGCTTACCGTTCATTTCAAGCCCAGTGGCTATATTGAACCTGAGATCTATTTCTGGAATGTAACACCATCCGGTCAGTCCACTTCCTGGCCCGGGGAGACCATGATACCTGAAGGAGACGGTTGGTATCTATATACATTTGAAGGGGCCGATTGTGCCAACATGATCTTTAGCGACAATGGAAACACTCAAACTGTAGACTTAAACCGATGTAATAATGAAGGCTGGTATACGGAAGGTCAGTGGAGTGATACAAAGCCGTTACCACCAGCAGGGTTAACGATTCATTTTAAGAAACCTTCGGGCTGGACAACTGCCAACATACACTATTATAATGTTTCTCCGGCTGGCATCACGTCGACCAATTGGCCAGGCTTTCCCATGAATAATGATGGTAATGGATGGTGGAGTTATACCATTGAAGGTGCCAATTGTGCTGATATTGTATTTAATGATAGTGGAATGGCTCAGACCGCAGACCTGTCAAGGTGTGGAGAAGGTTGGTATGATAATGGTTGGTATGGTTCTCAACCAAGTGTTCGTACCATGAGTGGTAGTTATGCAAATCAGGAAATCAAGGAAATTACAAAACCTGAAAAAATCGTACTGTCACAAAATTACCCCAACCCATTCAAGAAGAGTACGACCATCGAATACGAACTGCCAAATTCCCAATATGTTTCACTTAGCGTGATTAATATACTGGGTGAAAAAGTTAAAGAACTTATTCATGACAAAGTCCCTGGAGGCAGGCATCAGGTTATTCTGGATGTTAAAGACTTAAGGTCAGGAATCTATTTCTATGAACTTAGGGTGAATAACCAGGTTTTGAGAAAAAGGATGGTAATTACTGATTACTAACCTATTAATATTACTTTCACCCTATCTCAAAAATGCTCAACTGTTATTTACGGTTGGGCATTTTTTCACTGAGGTTATTCTGGATTATTTATCGGCAAGTTTTTTACGACTCAAAATCATAAGAGCAATACCAACAAAGATTAGCGGAATGCTTAATATTTGTCCCATATTCAGGATTAGGTTTTCTTCAAACGACATCTGATTTTCTTTCAAAAACTCAATCAGGAATCTCTGGGTAAAAATCAGTGTTATCCCGAGTCCAAAGATAAACCCCTGAAGATTATAAAACCCCCTGTTTTTCCAGATAGCATATAGCACAATACATAGCGCTAGGTAAAATATTGCTTCATAAAGCTGTGCCGGATGCCTCGGTATTTGATCCACCCGGGTGAACACAAAGGCCCAGGGAAGGCTGGAGGGAATCCCTATGATTTCTGAGTTCATCAAATTACCCAATCTTATCAGCCCTCCTAAGACAGTTCCTGCAATCATCAACCTATCCAGCATCCATAAGTAACCTCTTTTGAAATTTCTATTATAAAGGTAGAGCGAGAGCAAAGCCCCTAAAATTCCTCCATGACTGGCCAGTCCTGCCAAGCCGGTGAATTGAAAATTCGGGTGTATTTTAATAGGCAAAATTTCAATGGGATTGTTGAGATAGTGTATCGGATCGTAAAACAGGATGTGTCCGAAACGAGCACCGATGATAGCCCCTAACATTATATATACTGTGAGCTTGTCCAGTTCTATAGCGGGAATTTCTTCCGATTTATAAATTTTGAGCATGATCTGGTGCCCTATCAATATTCCCAAAACCCAACTGACTCCATACCACCTCAATAAGGCAAAACCTTCAAAAATTTCCGGGCTTATATCCCAGATAATATAAGCATTCATCCTCCCTGACAGCATATGGTTAAGAGTATAAACATAAAAGCATTCATCGCAAACCGATGGTGTTTGCTCATTGCCATACCTTCAGTTCTTTCAATTATCCATAAGATCTCTTCCTGATCAACTGGTTGCATAGCATTCAATAATCGAAACCGCTGCCATGCCGGTTTAAGGTTGTTTAAATTCATAACACTGATTTTGAAATTTAGCTTTTAATGCTGCCCTTACACGGCTTAATCTGGTACTTACATTGGTCGGTGTGAGACTTAAGATTTCAGAGATTTCTTTGTTCTTATACCCTTCCAGATAAAGGATGATCATGGCTTTATCCAGGTCTTTTAAAGATTGAAGCACTATGCTCAGAAGCTCAGTATCATCATCAACCTTTGCGTTAGGAAATGTTAGTGCTGAAGAGCTAATAGATTCTGTAGCTATTTTCCGCTTCTCATTTCTGACTTTGACCAGAATGGTGTTAAGACTAACCCTGTAAATCCAGGTGCTGATTTTGGACTCTCCCCGAAAGGTCTTAAAAGATTTCCACAACTGTAAAACAATATCCTGAAAAACATCTTGTTGATCTTCAGCATTCATATAATAGGCTCTACATAAGCTTTTAATGACACCCTGATTAGCCTCTATTATCTGAAGAAATTTGCGCTTTTGTGATTCCAATTTAGCTGCGGTCTTTATTGTATTAGTAGCCTAATTTCAAAAATTGTCACAGTAAGGTGAAAATTTTTATGGATAGTGTTAGTTAACGGCTCAGTATAGCCTCTTCTATATAGCTATTTCAAACCTAAGTGCATTAACATGCATCCCTCGTTTACAAGTAAAAATATGGCAATCGCTCCAGCTTAAAGCCAGTACAGACTGGTATTTGACGCTAAAGCTCAGGATCGGGTGTTTCCAAAAAATGAATCCAGAAAATACTAATAACTCCAACAATTAACCTCTCCCCATAAGCCATTAACAATCAGACACATTAACTGAAGTTAATACATTATTTATAATATTTAAGCCATAAATTCCCCTTATTTATCTATTTAATTACAATAAAAATAATTAATTTGATGTAGGAGCAAGTCGAAAATCCTTTAAATAGAGTAGACATTTATTCAACCTAATAACCAAATGAAAAAGACCTTAAACATTATTTTCGCATGCCTGTTTTTGACCGTTCTGGCATGTAGCGAAGAAACCATTGAAGTAAAAAATCCCGTTCAGGATCAGGAAACGGTGATCAGTGAAGAGAGTAGCAATCCCGGCAAGAAGTCTCCAAGTAATGCAATGCTTCCAGGAGAATGCAGGTATGCATATCCAGACAATTGTACTCTTTATGTATCATGCAGATTAGCTGCAGGAGGTTTCCCTCAGTGGGGATTTGATGCATCAACATACTCGGCAAAATTGAGTATGATCAATACTCCCAGTGGACACATCCCAAGGTATGGAGATGTAGCCATATTTAACACCGGAACTCAATGGGGACATATGGCCTTTGTGGAATGGCGTGATCCAAATACAGGCCAAATCCATATAAGCGAAACCAACTGGAATGGACAGGACTTTAATTGGAGAACAACCACTACCACCTTCCCTGGCCTGATGGGATATCATCGCCCATAAAATAACCGGAGTTTTGTAACTCACAGCAACTAGATATTCGTGTGGTCACGAATACCTAGTTGCTGCTTCTGTTTTAAGTCTCCGATTCTAATGAGGGTGTTACTTCCAGGTTTTTCAATACTCACTTTATATAAAAACCCTTTCGGGTATTACCAATGAGAATCAATAATTAGGCTCAACATCAAGTTCAGCTTATTAAATGATAGAGATTCTTCCCATAGTCATGTGACTCACCGAGCTATATATCAAACAAAAAGCCGGTCACTTTTCAGTAATCAGCTATTAGTTGATGATTGTCCATAATGAGGAAAAGTTTGAAAGAATACCTCCGTTATGCCATCATTGTCAATATCAATTATAGCCCATCTACAGGACGAAACTGAAATGTTTCGTTAGCAATAAATAGTTTTTATAATTCTACCCCTCTTTTTCCTCCGTAATCTATGATGTCATCACGAAGAAGTTCAAGCTCATCCTTGTCGTATAAAACTGTTTTAATCAAATAATCTATGTAGTCAACAACTGTTTCCTTATTTCCATCAACAATTTCATAACCATTAAAATCAATATTTGGGAATGCTTCATTGTCTAAAAGAATTTCATCATAAAGATCTACTATCCCTTCGAGCGCTGCTTTTTTATAGATTAGCATATCTCTAGAATCAGTTTTACCAGTAACCTTAGGGCAAATGAGTTTTTGCTTATACTTATTTAAAAAAGCTACAATAATCATATTTTTATTAGATTCTTTTAAATCATTTGGAGTATTTAAAGCTTCATGTATGAGTCTTTTAAACTCTTCAGATTTAAACCCTGTAATTCCCGCTTCTATTACCTTGATACAAAGTCGTTTTGTTATTTGTTCTAATTCTGTATTTGTAAGGTCTTTGATTTGAATATCATTTTGTATTTCAGTTATTCTCTCATCAAAATATTCATAACCAAAATTGATTAATTCACAATTGCAGCTTGTAGTTTCTGATGATGAAGCTTGAGAAAATGTAAAAAGAAACAGAGAGAAAAAGAGTAAAATTATTTTATTCATTGTTTTAATTATTCTCAACAACCCGGTATACTAATATTTATAGGGTATATCAGCATTATACGTTTCCTAAATCTAGCAAATCAAATGGACTTTTAAGAGATTTGATATTCTTGATGCCTACATGGGTATAAATTTCCGTGGTTCGACTACTATTGTGCCCCAATAAAGTTTGTATGTAGCACAAATTTGTTCCATTTTCAAGCAAATGGGTTACGAAACTGTACCTTAAGGTATGACGGTTCACACGCTTCCTGATATTTACATTTTTAGCTACTCTTTTTACAATTTTCTGGATGCTGATTTCGCTAGACGTTGCACCCGTAGGTCTTTCAAATAAATATTTCTTCGGTCTGTAGTGTAAGCAGTACATTCTATCGCTATCAATGGCATTAATCTTTGATTTCCTGGCTTATCCTAATCATATTCCTGCCTCATATAGCAGCCCAATGAGACACTTATGTTTAATATTTCGTGTTTTTTCAAACATTCTTTTAACTTCTTCCTGACTCAAAACTGCAGGAAGCTTCTCTTCCTTCCAAGGTCTTTCTATCACGTAAAATCGATTAGGCAAAACTGGTAAGGCTTCAAGATGACTTTAGTGCATAACTGCTGAAAGTTGAAGTAGAAAATATTTATTTACCTGGTAAGCAATCACTTAATTATCCATTACCTAACTCCGTTTGGAATTATTACCACAGTTAAATACTTTCAGGTTTAACATAAAATTTAGCCCCAATGAAAAGAATAATCACCAGTACCCTAAAAGGGTTAATGGCCTGTACATTAGTCCTTTTTTATTTTATAGGTAATGCACAGATTCCACCCGGATATTATAATAATGCCGAAGGAAAGTCGGGAGATCCCCTTAAAAGTGCCTTGTATAATATTATTAAAGGTCATGTTGAATATCCATACACGAGTAGCTCCACTGATGTATGGGACATTTTAAAAGAAACAGACCGAGATCCCAACAATCCGAACAACGTGATAGGAATTTATTCAAATTTTTCCATGAATGCTGCATTGGAATACAACAGTGGCGATGGTTGGTCAAGAGAGCACGTCTGGGCTAAATCCCGAGGTGATTTTGGCACAACCCTTGGGCCAGGCACTGATGTTCATCATTTACGGGCCGCAGATATCTCCACTAACTCTGCCCGTAGTAACAGGACATTTGCAGAATGTAGTGAGTTATATGTCGATGGTTCTGGAACCTACCAGGGTGCTACAGCATCTTACACCAGCAGTACGAGTTTTGTCTGGAAGCCAAGAAATGAAGTTAAAGGCGATATAGCCAGAATGATCTTCTACATGGCCACCCGATATGAAGGGTTTAATGGAGAACCTGATCTCGAGATTGTTGACTATGTCGTTGATGCTGCAGACAAATCTCCCTTACATGGAAAGCTAAGTGATCTATTGGCATGGCATAACGAAGATCCGGTAGATAACCTTGAGAGGCAAAGAAATGATATCATTTACGGCTATCAGCAAAATAGAAATCCTTATATCGATCACCCTGAATATGTGGGGTTGATATGGGGAGAGGTATCCTCCGAACCTACAACCCCCTCGTTTACATCAACGCCGGACACCGGTACTGTAGCGGGTGACTTGTATGCCTATAATATCACTACTACAGGTGGTCAGGGAACATTGAGTATTACAGCATCTCAAAAGCCAGAATGGCTTTCTTTAACTGATAATGGAAATGGTACAGCATTACTTACTGGTACAGCATCTGACAGTGATGAAGGGGACCATATTATCTCTGTTTCTGTCACTGATGGTGTAGCGACTGATACTCAATCCTATATACTTACCGTTTCACTTGGTAATACCGGTGGTGGTGCCAGTGAATTGTTTATTTCAGAATATATAGAGGGTTCTTCCTATAACAAAGCACTGGAAATTGCTAACTTTACGGGATCTGATATTGACCTCTCTGGTTATAGCATTCATAAACAAACTAACGGTTCCGGAAGTTGGAGCTCCGGATTATCTCTTACAGGTATATTGGCTCATGGCGATGTTTTTGTTATAGCTCACTCTTCGGCTACTTCGGAAATAACATCCCTGGCTGATATTATTACTGGCTCATCGGAAATGACCTTCAATGGAAATGACGCCATAGCTTTGTTCAAGGGAGGAGCATTGATTGATCTGTTAGGAGCCTTTAATGATGCAGCAATTTATGCTCAGGATGTGACATTGGTCAGAGGCCCTTCAATATATTCTCCAAACACTACATTCACAACAAATGAGTGGGATACTTATGCCACGGATACTTTTGCATACCTCGGCACACACATCATGAACGGTTCAACACCTGCAAATCAGTTACCTTCCGTATCTGTCACATCGCCTGCAAATAACTCAACTTTTAATGAAGGTGATGTTATTTCAATAGCGGCTACGGCAGCAGATAGTGATGGAGTCGTAAGCAAGGTAGCTTTTTATCAAAACGGCAACTTACTTGGAGAAGATACTTCAGAACCCTATACTTTTAACTGGACTAATGCTACGGCAGGCACATATGCGATAACTGCTATTGCCACAGACAATGAAAATTCAAGTGCAACTTCCCCTATTATTAATATAGTTGTGCAAGGTCAGGTTGCTATGAATCCTATGGTTAGTACAATCAACCTCTCAACGGAAAAGAGAGGTAAAAGCTTTGAGGGACAGGCACTGATTCAACTTACTTCTAATAATGTGAATTTAACTGGTGCCTATGTAGAGGTCACTTGGAGAAATAGTTCAGGGACTTATGTTGAGCATCAATATGGATATACAAGTAACAGCGGTATTCTGTTCAGAAGTAGTAAATTAGAGCAAACAGATTTTACTATCTCCATTGATCAGGTTAGTAAAGAAGGGTATTACTGGGACGAAAATAATAGCGAGGTAACTAAATCCGTACAGTCAGCAAAACAGGAACCAATAGCAAGGAAAGCCATAACTGCCAATGCTGTAGCGGAGAGTCTGGCTATATTTCCAAACCCTTTCGAGCATGTTACCGATATAAAAGTTCATACTACCGATGCCAGTGACATTAACATTCGGATTTATTCAATGGAAGGAAAGACTCTGGAAAAGTACTCATATTCAGTTAAAGAAGGAGAGTATTTATTTCCTGTTGGGAACGCATTACCAAAAGGAGTTTTCATGGCTGAGGTAACCGTTAACGGAGATATGGAGATCATCAGAATAGTCAAGTATTGATGCAAAGTAAAGCAATCATTCTCGAAAGATTCTGGGGGATCAGCAAATGGGCAATGGTATAATCACCCCCATTTTAGAACTACCTAAGTATAAATTCTATTAAATTATAGGTGTTAATTGTGGGTAACTCGATAGAGTTACCCACTGTTAATGCTACCTGTGCATATTATATTGGACTCATACACTTATTTAGAAACTTTACACACTATTTTCCTTTAATATAATATCTCCTAAATGTCACAAAAGTCGTATCACTCCGGTCATCATTATTCTTGAAATTCACTGATATTTCTGCCTGTAAATAAGCTTCAATGGTAGAGTCTGGCTTTAACCCTTCTCTGTAGGCTTTAAATTTTAATCTGGCAGTATCATTTACTACTTTTAAATTTTTACTCGCTCTTATTAACTTACTTCTATCAATGTTCACTTCATATTTTGCCTTAATATAATCCTTAATCTTATTATTTTGAGCAACTTTATATAGAGTATCTTTAGTCAAAAAAATGTCCGCCTCATAAATGTCTCCATTGACTACAGTATCCTTGTCTGAAGCTATTTTTATAAATAAGATTGTATCATCAAGTATAGTTCTATATTCTGCTGTTTTGCTACATGCCGATATAAATATTATCACAACAATAAGCACTATTTTATCTTTTGTCATTTTAAATTTCCGTTTTTATCGATTTCTCTTTTAACACGAAAAGTACCATTACTAAACTTTACAGTATCTAGTCTATACATTTTCCCCTCATAAGGATCATAGTGTACTCTTTTAGCACTTACGGTATCAGGCATATCTGCTTGAGATTTTGAAGCAATTCCAAATTCTTTAACTTCGCGTTTTGTTCCGTTATGCGCGCTATGACCAAAGAGGTCTTTGGTTACATCATTTATATTATTTCGACCTGTTTGTCCTGATGAATTTTTGGCAGCTTTACCTTTTTTCAATTTGGAGCTTCCCAGAGCTCCTAAAGCATCTACAATTCCCATATCGAAATTAACTGTCTTGGCATTTGGGTCTGGAGCAGGTAAATGAGAATCATCATCCATAGGCCCATCTCCCCCTATGACAACCTGACGAGGTCTCAAGTCAATATTAAAAGCATCTGCAAAATCATCCAGATGACTTCGTGTTGCTGGCACTTCTTGTTCAGTAGCCACCTTCCTATTGCCGGGTCATACGCTCTAAAATGTGCTAAATCCCAACCCAAATCTAACTCTATCACCCTTTCTATTCCATTAAAAAGGAAATCGTTCTTTTTAACAGTCACTCTCTGGTATGAGTTAAAGGTTAGCCCAAAGGATAATAATCATCAACCTGCACAACAGGGGATTCGATCAACTCTATCTCCAGGTCAGGGCTTGACCCAAATACTAAAACTAAAATATTCGATATTATTGATACCTACCTTAGAGATGCCAAAACAAGGCAGGCATATGGGGTATAAAAAAAAGCCCAACCATTGCTGATGGGCTTCTTATCTCTAATTTGATTTTACATTTCGGTAGTACCAATTATCTCCAAGCTTTTTACCAGAACAGAAGAACTTCTTCCAATATTCGTGATTAACTTTGGATACGTTTGGAACATAGATTACTTCTTCATCGGAACTCACTGAGAATATTATAAACCTTCCCAGCCTCGGTGTACTTTGAATTTTGTATGATTTTAGCTCATGTGCGAGATCAGTAATTGCAATCAATTGATCCTTCACTTTTTGATATGCTACTGAATCGACCAACCCCATTTTATCAGAATAGATTTCAATATTCTCATAAAAAGGCATTTCCTTAATTTCTTCCTCGTTCATCCCTTTAGCTATGCCAGGCAAAATAATTGTTTCATTCTCATCCAAAGCAATTTCAATTCTAAGAATAAAAGGCCTATTATCTTTATACCCTCTAGCCGTAAAAGACACATTGAAAAAAATGGGTAACTCTGCTTCATATCGCTTTGCTTTATCATAAAACTCTTGAGCTAACTTTCCATCGGAACTAGTTGAGGAAGAGCAAGAAATCGCAAAAAAACACACCGCCATTAACGGATAAATCATTTTAGCCTTTAGGTAGTACCACAGCATTTTTCTGGAATTTATAGTTATAATTGTACCCATTTATTATTGCCCTTTGATCAGCTTTTGAATCTAATAACTGATGTTCGTAACTAGGATTCCACGCATTATCTTCCTTCCCATTCATCATGTTATTATAGTGTGCTCCTAATCTTAATGTAGTTAGATTAAACCATAATCTCCTGCCTGCCATTCCCCACATAAAGTTACCAAAATCACTAGGGTTATAGCCTACAGCACCACCGGCCTTGGAACGTGCTACATGAAGTACATTATCCCCCCTTATTATACCACTAGCCCAAAAATCCATTTTCCCCTTGCTTCCATCATGTTGAAATCTACTTTCTCTATGTATAAATGAATATCTGTTATCCTGATTTTTAGGGTCATTTGCACCACTTGCATCAATTGTACTTTCTATTTCTGAGTTGCTTATAAGCTCAACTTTCATTTTTCCAGATTTCAGCCCCTCTTTATCTGTCTCTATATCGTTAAAACCAAAGTGATATCCTCCTGTAAATGACTCATTACCATCTTCATCCGCTTCAGACAATTGATTATATCCCGTTATTTCTTCTTTACCATTATCAACGGTTGCTACATAAGCCCCATTCTTAAAGAGCATTAAGCTATCCCCGTTTATATCTACATATTTGATAGGATTATTTGCCCCATACTGATAGGGAGACATTGAGAAGTATTTATCCGCAAAAGCATCAACCCCTGTAAACCTTGCCGTCGCCGGATCGTATCTGCGCCAGCCATAATCGTAGTTTCCTGTTTCGTCCTCAAGTTCTTTACCGTTGTACAGGAACTTATTAGGTTCATTGGTAACTCTCTGATAGGAGTTAAATTGCAAACCAAATGGATAGTAATTACCCTTTTGAGAACAAAAGCGAACTTGCGTTAAATCTCTAAATCATTACGAGGAATTACATAATATTTATGACTAAAATATGTTGCCTCACCTTTTTCGTATCCTTTTACTCCCACATAAACACTGTCACCAGCTGGTTGTATTGTAAAATTTATCAAATATCCTTCTATTGTATTCCAGCCTGGATTAATAGCTTTAGACCGTAGAGTAACAGAACGATTTTCTCCATTGTGGTGTATAATTGTTTCTTTGTCAATTTGTCCTGTAACTTTGTCAATACTTCCAGTATAAGCTCTGATAAACTCATGTTTGGGCTCTACAAGAAGTAATTTCACTATCAAGGAATCATTCAACATAACACTATCTGCACCCAATACTTCAACTGTTTCGTTTACGTATTTCATGTCATATGTTAACGCACCATTGCGATCATAGCTTTTGCTTCTAATTAACTTACTTCTGTTATTTTCAATTTCATAAATCTGCTCATAATGAATCTTTGCACTATCACCTCGGTAAAATTCTTTATGGCTACCGTACATCAGACCATTATTAAACCAGCCCTGATATTTGATATCTCCATTTTCATACCATCCCTTTCCTTCTCCATTCCTCAAGCTATCTTTTAAATTACATATAAACTGAACCTGACCATTAGGATAATATCTAACCTCCTTTTCCGATGATATTTGGCTTTGTTCTTCCTTCTTACACGAAAGTATTAATATACTTAGTATTATAAATAATGATATATTTCTCAATTCCATTAATAATCCTTTCTTTTTACAGTATCAATTTTGATTAATTTATAATTTCCTTTACCATCTGACTCCCATTTCCTCTCAACTTTAGTAGAGTCAGTTATATTAGTAAAGCCACTTTGTATATTGCCTGCTGTCGTCTTGGTACCCTGAACTTGATCACCTACTTGCGGGGTTTCCGAAAACACCTTTTCCGCTTCTTTTACTGCTTTAACTGTACTATTTACTCCATTAGCAACAGCTTCCACAGCTTTTCCAAATTCACCATTCTGAGAAGGAGCATGAAGAGCTCTAAAACCCGCAGTAAATCCATCCAAAAACTCCTGCTCCATTACAGAATTGTTTTCCAAAGGGTCTGCTGTTTTTGAATACTCACTGTCTTCACCCGCACCTTTTTCCCCTTCAATAGTCACACCCCAACCACTGGCCTTTTCGGTGGTTGATTCTTTATCAAGACCATCAATCCAGTCACCAAGTTTACCTAACGTAGCATCATAGGCATCATTGCCTATTCTCTTTAGATCCTGCCCCATATAGGTATCATTCCAAAAATTATTAATGGTATAGTTACCGTACTTTATGGTATCTCCCAACGGATCAATATAAAAATTAGGCATATTGGCAAAACCAACATAGGGGCTTTCCCTTTCAGAAGTTTTGGGATCGATTTGCAACCATCTGCCAATGGCAGGATCGTAGGCTCTATAATGGGCTAAATCCCATCCCAAACCCAACTCTGTTTCCCTTTCTATGCTGTTAAAAAGAAAATCGTTCTTTTTAGCAGTCACTCTTTGGTAGGAGTTAAAGGTTAACCCAAATGGATAATAATCATCAACCTGCACAACAGGGGAGCGGCTTATTTATAAAAAAGCCTTGCATTGCTGCAAGGCTCCTTTTTTCAGTTTATCATGGCAGATAACTAAAATGAGCTAATCTATTCTTTCATAAACCTTTTATAGAACTCGCAAGCTTTTCTATATCATCATCATTCCAACCATTTTTCCTGCATAAATCTAGTACAGTCTTAGTCGCTTCCAAAAAACTGGCGGAACATATCTCCTTTAAATTCTCCGTATCATAAGTATATTGATGAACTGGTGAGCTCTTATTATAACATGTAACAGTAGTCTTCCCTACAGCATCACTAACAAAATTTACTTTAAACGGCCCATCCATAAATTGGAACTGAGCCTCTTTTGCTCCATTAATGAATGATTTTATTTCAGAAGACCACCATTCAAGTAAGATAATCGGAAAATCATTCCAATCCTTCTCAGGAAAAAAACATCCATTAAAAGCAATTGATATCTTCCCTGTAATTTTACCCTTGTTGTCAAATGAATCTGTTTCTATATTAAACATTAGTTAATTGGATAAGCTGTTTCTATTGTTTTTGTTGTCTTGTTAATCCACATTTCTACTTTCACACCTTGGCTTTCCCCTTGAACAAGTACCCTTTCCCCTTGAGTTGCTATTTTTTTATTGACATTTCTATAAGCATTTCTAACTAGCCTGCTTACTTGCTGCTTATTAAGATAACTCGGAAATAAACTCTTCAAAGAGCTAACTCTACTACCACCTCTTATATGGCCAGAGGCAATGTGTTCTATGTCGATAGCTATTCTCTTCCACGATGGGAGAATCTTTTTTAAACTGCTAACTGCCTTCACTGCATTTCTTGCACCGCCACCGCTACTAGGCCCCTCATAAATAGCTAATGTCGGCGCAGCTCCAATGATATACCCGTCGTCATCAACAAGATAACCATCCTGCTCACGAGGGCCTGCAACCCAATTAAGTATATCCACACCATCACGCTTCCCTAAAACCTTATCACCCTTATTAAAGAAGTATTTATTAATTTCTTCCTTGTCATAATTACTAGCCTCTTCTTCAGACATCTGTTCACCTTGAACAACCACTTCATTCAGCACATTCGGGCCTATTACGACATCATCATCATTTATATTTTTAGGATCAAAATTTGAGTCTGTCGTGTTTAGTGTATCCAGTCCGAAAGGATCATTAAAAAGTATAGGATTGTTCGTTACCCATGCATAACCAGATTCATGGTATTTCTCAATCGGGTCGATCTGCCACCATCTTCCTAAAGCCGGATCATACATTCTGAATGGTGTCATATCCAGACCTAAATCCAGGTCATCAATTCTCTCTGTCCCTTCATTATACAAAAACCTATTCTTCTTAGCAGTGACTCTCTGGTAGGAGTTAAATTGCAAACCAAATGGATAATAATCATCAACCTGCACAACAGGGGATTCGATCAACTCTATCTCCAGGTCATCGAAGTAAACATCTGTCAAAGAACCCTCATTGCTGAGATAAACTAAGATATATCCATTTTGTGAAGCTTCAAAACCTTTAAGCATTAATAAATCAAAAGGGTCCTGAGAAATTCCATCAATTACATTTTCATTGTATTTCTTATCAATCTGATCATAAGCAAAAGTAGCATCTTTTACCAGGTTGATGGTTTCTCCATCCGGGAGAAACATGGCATTCAAAAAAGCTTTTGGGGCATCAGCGTCTTCATAAGGAAAATCAACACCTCCAATCAATCCCTCTGATCCGAAATTATTATTAATGGTTGATATTCCATGTTCGCTGGTACCAGGGTTTCCTCCTGTAAAGGCTCCTATCAATGCAGAAGCCAGTGTATTGACTCCAACATTGGAATTCGCAGAGTTACTAACATATTTCGCATGAACACTCGCTGTGATTTTATCGCCTGCCATTACAGGAATAGCAATTACAGAACCTACCTGTGGATTGGGGGAGCTATATAATACTTGAGAGTGAGTATAAGGCCTTTTCCCCAATGGACCGCCATATAACCCGTCAGTGTGGTTAAAGTCTCTTACATTGGAAATGGTCTCCACATTTTCAAATAAGCCGATATCATCCTGGTTATACTCGTCATTTTCATAGTTAAGACTAAAGTTGATTGTCTTTGGTTTCGTTGTGAAGGTTAAACGCGTATTTCCCAAATGATCCTTCAAATGGTACTGGTAATCCCAGTTTCCCGTGGTTTCATCCTTTACCAGCCTGCCTTCTTCATGTTGGATCATGGTCAGCTCTCCGTCTTCATAGATCAGCTCTCCGAAGTATCGGGTGCTTTTGGGTGCTTTGCCTTCTTCATAGACAATCTGCTCTTGTTTTGCACCTGTAGCATCGTAGTGGTAGATGATGTAGTTGTTGGCATCTTTCTCTACTCTTACGGGTAGATTCAGGTGGTTGTAGGTGATGGTGATGCCTTTGTTTTTGTCTTTGGTCATGTTGCCATTGGCATCGTATTCGTAGTCATCTCCTGTGGTGTTTTTATCGGCAAAGCCTTCCCAGCCTGCAGCATCGCTTACGGCGGTGAGCTGGTTGCCTCCGTTGGCATAGCTGTAGGTCAGGGCATCTATGGTGCGCAGGTCTTCTTCTATGGACTGTCTGTTGAGGCTTTGGATGTTACCGTTCAGGTCGTAGTTGATGTTGTTTACACTGTATCCTCCTTGTGCTGATGTCCAGGTATTGGTTGCCGTGCTGCCTTGGGCATATTGCGCACTTGTAATCCTGTTCATGGGATCGTAATCGTAGGTATACAACTTTTCCTCACCGTCACCCTGGGTTTTCCACTTGATGGCGGATATGTTGCCGTTGTATTGGGGCTTGTGGACTATTGTGTTATTGGTAGGTACCGGCGTTTTGGTTGTTGCTTGTATTTCGGCACTATATGGTGATTGGTCGTTACCATAAACGGATCTTAGGCGATAGTAATATGTTGTGTTGGCATTAAGAGGATGATCTTTATAGGCAGAGGCTCCGGGGACTGTTGTGGCTATTAAGCTATAGCCGCTTCCCGGGGTCAATGATCTTTCTATTTCATATACAATATCTTCAACGCCTTCCCATTCAAGTTGTATCTTATCAAAATCAGCGACTAGTGCTATTGTAGCGTCTGGTGCTGTTATTATTACTTCAATAGCAATCGGACCTCCAATCATAGTCAGGTCTGTTACTATGCTATTGGTAATGGTGTACCGGTAGTTTCCTGAGGCTTCCGGTCTGACTTTGTCAATAGTAAAAATACCTGGTTCACTGCTTTGGTTCTGGCCGTTAATATTGATCCAGTTGCCGTTTTCTTCTTTTTCCCATTGATAATTATTATTGACGCTAAAGTCATCGGTATTGATTTCCAGTATTTGCCCGAATGGAATATTTTGGTTAGCAGCTGCGGCAAAGGCCTGATTGGCATAGGTAAAGGTAAATAGGCATGTGTCTGGTGCGGTAAATTGTGTTTCTATATCCTGCAAGGGAATGATATTTTCATCGGCATGCACCTTTACCAGGTTCGGAAGTACTTTAAGGTCCGGAAGACCGGTTATTTTGTTTCCTGCTATTTTTAGTTCTTGTAGTTTGGATGTTGTGGGAAACGGGGGGATATCTCCTTCTAATTGGTTATCTGTGAGGGTCAGGTATCGGAGGTTGGGAAGGTTGGTTACTTCCTGCGGTACTGTACCTGTTAAAAGGCACCCTCCTATGATCAATTGTTCAAGCTGGTTAAGGGTGCCTAAACTGGCTGGAATTGTGCCTGTAAATGGGTTATTCCAAATTCTGAGGTATTTCATACTGGTGAGTAATCCCATCCAATCCGGAATAGGCCCGGTAAAATTATTTCTGTTCAGGTCCAGCATTTCCAGTGCTAACAAAGGGCTCATATCGGGAAGTGGGCCTGACAGTTGGTTTACATCAACTCTCAGGGTTACTAATCCGCTTAGTTGATTGATCGAAGGCGGTAGTGTGCCGGTCAGTTGGTTTGATCTCAATACTAACAATTCAAGGTTAGTCAAATTACCTATATCAGAGGGTATTGTTCCTGTCAGCTGACTGTTTTCAATGGCCAGGTGGGTCAGGGAGGTCAGGTTGGTGATCCATGTGGGGGTGGATATTCCCAATGGATTGTTTGACAGGTACAGTACTTCCAGCTTGTCCAGCCCGCTAAGGTCGGGAAGCGGGCCGCTCAGTTGGTTATGGTGGAGGTAAA
Organism: Fulvivirga marina; assembly: GCF_016775155.1. Taxonomy (GTDB): domain Bacteria; phylum Bacteroidota; class Bacteroidia; order Cytophagales; family Cyclobacteriaceae; genus Fulvivirga; species Fulvivirga marina. The sequence goes on from NZ_JAEUGD010000067.1 coordinate 232,480, forward strand.
GTGCGCGCAAGCTTTTCAGGTCGTTCAATAACGCTGGCAGGTTGTTGGTGAGATTGTTATTGTTCAGATCTATCTCTACGATATCGCCATTTTCTACACTTATGCCATGCCAGCCTACTATCTGATCGACTGAGGTTATGGTACTCCAGTCGGTTGGCCAGCCGGTCTGGTCGGCCCAGCCGGGGCCGCCGGTGGACTGGTAGAGGTCGCGTAGGGCCTGAAGCTCGACTTCATCTCCAACAATTCCATTGGGGGTTTTCTGTGGAGAATAAAAAAAGAGCCTGAAAATATTCACTCCACCGGGTCTATTAATATCAATATCCTCTTGAGAAATATAGTTCTCCTGAATCCTTACGTCCATTCTGCCTAGGTTGGGGTGGCCAGTAAAGTCAGGGAAGCCAGTAAAACTGTTGCTATGTAGAAATAGGTATATCAGCTTGTTGAGGTTAACTAATGATTCCGGAACAGGTCCAACAAAGTTATTGGAGTCAAAGCTCAAGTTGAAAACCTGGGTTAAGTTACCCAACCAGGAAGGTAGGGTTCCTTCCAGATCATTAGCGGTAAGGTTCATCACTTCTAAATTCGACAAGTTCTGAAGTGCATCGGGAAGTGTCCCCGAAAACCTGTTATAAGCAAGTACTAGATGTTTCAATCCTGTACAACCACCAACCCATGCAGGAATTGTCCCTTCTAGTTGATTATTATTAAGAAAGATCTGGACAAGATTTGTAAGGCCAGAATAGCTTGGTGGTATTTCCCCTGTCCTGTTCATAGATTGGAGGTGCAGGTAAGCCAAGCTTGTATTATTACCAATCCATGCAGGTAAAGGCCCTGGGGTCAATAATGTATTATACCCCAAATAGAGATGTGATAAACCGGTAAGACTACTCAAATCGGGTATATTACCGGTGAATTCGTTTTTGGCCAGGTTTAAATACTTAAGGCTGGTTAAACCATTGAGTTCTGCAGGAATATTGCCATTGAGTTTATTGTTATCAAAACTGAGCCTGGTTAGCGCTGTCAGGTTACCTATACCGGATGGTATTGTTCCTGTCAGCTGACTGTTTTCAATGGCCAGGTGGGTCAGGGAGGTCAGGTTGGTGATCCATGCGGGGATGGATATTCCCAGTGGGTTGTTTGANCGGGGATGGATATTCCCAGTGGGTTGTTTGACAGGTACAGTACTTCCAGCTGGTCCAGCCCGCTGAGGTCGGGAAGCGGGCCGCTCAGTTGGTTATAGTGGAGGTAAAGTGCGCGCAAGCTTTTCAGGTCGTTCAATGACGCTGGCAAGTTGTTGATGAGGTTGTTATTGTTCAGGTCTATCTCTACGATGTCGCCATTTTCTACACTTATGCAATGCCAGTCTACTATCTGATCGACTGAGGTTATGGTACTCCAGTCGGTTGGCCAGCCGGTCCGGTCGGTCCAGTTGGTGCCGCCCGTGGACTGGTAGAGGTCGCGCAAGGCCTGGAGCTCTACGGAATCGGCTACTGATCCATTAGTTACCTGGGCTTCTGAATTATAACAACCTGCAAAAATTAATGCGGTGATAAGTATCTTTTTTATAATGTTTTTCATTTTTCTGAAGCTTAATTTACGGCAGGAACTCCATTTAGTGGATGGTTGTACAATAGTTCCATTCCGAAAAGGTCAGGATTGGCGTCGTCTATATTTTTTTCTGGCTCTATCTGAAGAGTACTGCTATTGATGTTCTCCAGCCAACCCCGAATATTGTATCGGTAGTCTATAGATTGTTGAGGTACGTTATTTTCAACGTGCAAGTTCTTTTCAATCAACTCTCCCAGCTCGTTGTATTTATTTTTGGCTAGTAATACTTTCCCCTGGGTTATACCATTTTCGATCATTTCATGATATCCTTGCATTAGCCTGCCTGCGTGATCATAGGTGTAACTTTTTTTCATCTCATAGGTATTACCTCCATTCGTGTGGCTACGTTTTGCTGCCAGAACCCAACCTGGAAAATTATATAGCATACTCTGTTTGTCTATACTTCCGCTGTAATTTTTTGTTATGGTTTGTATCACTCTATAACGGTTATCATAATAGGTCACTGAGTTTGCCCAGGTATTGTTTCCATCCAAAGTTTTTACTTTACTTCCTGTTATCTGGCCTTTGACTCTATCAAATGCTGCTGATGGGAAGGTATATATGCCTTGAATGTTAGTCTCCTGACTTAGTTGTGTTGGGTCATAATCATAATCTGTCCCAAAGTCTGGTAAGCTTTTGAAAGCATAATTATCGTAATAGGTAACGGTGAGGTAATCACTTTCTATTACTCCTTTTGGAAAAGACAGGTCTGTATAGCCATGAACTGATGTGCCCATTTGCTCATACCATTCATCCTGATTGCTAGCGGCCGCATCATAAAAATTATTGACTACAGTTTGCATCTCTGCCTGGGTAACTGTTGCTGTATGGGTATATATTCCGGTGGCTATAGGTCTGTTCAGTTGATCATATTTTGTGAAAGTCCACTCCTTACCCGTTGTAATATTAGCATCTCTTTGATTTCCGTCCTGGGTTAAAACTATTCTGTCTCTCTTATCATAGACCATGTACACCCAATCTGACCCGGGAACTCTTTTCCTGGCAATCCGGCCTCTTGCATCATATTTATAGGTAAAGGCATAATCAGATAGTAACTCTTCATCCAATGTGGTTCCGGAATTCAGTTTCTGACTGGCCTCCGGGGGCAAAACGAACCTCAAGTTTCCAATATCATCATAGATGTAGTAGGTATCCGCCCACAACTCAATGGTGGATTCGGCACCATGGACCTGTACTCTTTTCAAGATGATGTGCCCGCGCTTATCGGTATACTCCTGGGTTTGATGGCTTGCTTCGTCAATAGATATTATTTTGGTGAGGCTACCGGCAAGGTAATCTCCGGATGTTTCGGGAAGTTCAGAATTCAGACCAGCTTTCCAAAGCTTTACTTTATCATTCGTCTCATTTACATGGTAAGCAAACTTAACGGTGTGGGGGTTAACACTAACTGTCCCATACTCAAACAGGTCTTTAACAAATTTTACATTTAAACCGGTAATCTGTTCCGAGTATGCATATACACCGATACATAAATACCCATCTTTGATGTATGCATAATAAGTTCCTTTCTGTAGTGACCCCAATGACATATCAGGAATACCCCCATGAAGGAACCCAACCTGCCCAATCTTGAGCGTGGTGTTATCAAACCCTGCACTGAAACTTACTGATAATACTTTATCTAAAACAGATACACTTACGCCTCCACCACCAGATACAGGATCCACAACATATTGGCCATAGTTTATGTAGGTATTAAAGTTTTCTATTTCAAAATCTGATACGAGGGGCTGCCAATCGCGTCCTGGCGCTCCTTGGGTCACCACCCTGTTTAATGGAGATGCCTCATAAACTGTTTCTGCGAAGGGGTATGCGTCTCTTGCATGATTGCCAGGGGTTCTATAAAATTCCTTTTGGGCTTCTTCATAATTTGCCTTGTATTTACCATCGTTGCTAATATGCCTATAGCTCAAATAGCGTCTTGAAATTCTGCCGTTTGCATCATAATCCGTCGCTGAAACCAAATCTTTTTGGGCAGGACTTCCCCCTCTAATAACTTCTTGAACGCTACGACCTAATCCATCAAAATAGGTGATTTTGGAATTTCTCAGGTTCAGAGAGTAGGTATCAAAGCTAGCTTCAGACGTTTCTTTTGTCAAGGAAATTCGTCTTTCAACAGAATTAACCTCTGTGGATGATTGGCTGTAAGTATTCTGTATTATTCCCGCTAAGCAGAATAGGATAAAGAGTTGTCTATAAATGCGTTTCATTACGTATTTTCAGTCAGGATATTATTGGATTTACCTAATTGTTGATGTTTTGATGTGGCAAGCATGGGTATGCTATTCACTTTTATAGTTATATATGAATTTGGAAAGTATGCTGTTATCACTGTCTTTGACCCATTCTAACCTGCCGAATGAATCATACTTGTAGTTTTTAGCCTGGCCATTAGGGTCTGCTATTGAAAGGATTTCTCCCCGGTCTGAGTAATTGTAGGTGGTGACCATAGCATATGACAAGCTGTTCCTTAAAGCTGTTGCTTCCGCTGATGTCAAACCGGAATTGCTACCTTCAAAATCGACCCCAAAAATGCTTTCCACATCTGATAGTCTACCGTTTTCTATCACGGCTAAAAGGTGTTTTTGATTCGAACTCCATATAAAACTTGTGTAGTAACCATCTTCATTAAGCTCTACTATGTTGTTATGGTTGTTGTAGGTAATCTGCTTTCTTAGTTTGTAGTTGCTTTTGCCATAGCCCAAATCACTATCAGGGTCAGGGGTCTCGTTTGCACCTAGTGTTTCATGCTGATAGTATTTGACAGGGAAATATTCATTATACATGATATATTCACCTTTAAGGGGGTCGGTGGTATGATGATAGAGCGAGGTGGCTACTTCTTGAACTAAGGAGGTTCCTGTTTTATGGACGTACCTTACATATCTTTGCTTGTCTTCACTATCCGTTATTTCTTTCCAAATCAACAAGTTGTCTGATGAATAGCCGTATTTGGTGTTTTCTGCATATGCTTCTCCATTCCCTCCATAGGTGGTGATTTTACTGTTCTCAAGCAATGAAAAGCCTATATCTACTTGGTAATACTTGTATGCCAGGGGATTACAGGGGATTTCCGGATCCCAGCTCGATAGACTATAGACACCACCGGGAAGTGGTAAAGATTTAATCTTTAAACCATATGTTGTATAAATTGTCTGCTTATAACTGTTCTCAACCTGCTTCACGAGATCGCCGTTCTCAGTATAGTCATACTGGTAAAGCAAATTTCCATTGCTGTAGGAATAAGTGAGAGAAGGGGTACCATGAACCATTATCCGGGAGTTGCTACTTTCGGGGTTAAATGTAACACAAGAATATAGTACAATGGCATCGTAATTACTTTGGCTATCGGTGTTGTTTGAATAGACGTATACTGATTTTCCCGAGTTTCCTCTTTTTACTTCAACTCTCCCATAGCCTACAAAGCTGCCGGCTGCACTATTGCTAAGCGGGTAGGCTGCATTGGAACTGTATACATTGAAGTAGGAAATCCCATCTTTTGAGGGGGTGGTTGTTGCTGTTAAGTAATGTGTGACTGGTTTGTTCATCAGTTTCCCTGAAGTAGAGCCGTCTGCATTTTGATATGAGTACTCTATTACCTGATCAATATTATTAGTTCCATTTGAAATTACCTGCCTGTTAACCCTTAGACCTGCTCCATAATTCTTTTTATAGCTGTAGGTTGGATTTTTCTGCTTGATAGTTGCATGAGCTCTGGCGCCGGTAACTTCTCTGTCTACTTGATGGGCCCTTAATGTATATGTTCCTTTCGGTAAGGTGATGTCTGTTACACCTGAAGTACTGATGTCTGTATTTGTACCGTCAGGCTTTATTAGTCTGACTATATAGGTGGGTTTGGGTGCAATATACGCTTCTCTGATTAACGTACCGGAAACCACATCTGTTGATGTTTGCATAGAGGTAGCAATAAGTGTATAGTTTGCGGCAGGCAGATTTAGTGCTATTTTATCTACTGGCGCGTATCCTCCTGCAACATTTATGGATTTTACATATACACCAGTATCCTTATTTTTAATAACGAGGTTGTTTCCAACGTTTGAAGTATTGGGTCCTGTAATTGAATAATCGAGAAAAACACTTTTTTCGGTTCCATATATTGTAAAGTCATCGGAGTTGGTAAATATGCCATTACAGCTGCTATATTTAGAATCACATACTTCTGCGGCTGTTACTTCGTTATAAGGATGGTTAATATTTGTAGTGATCGAAAAAATTTCATTTTGTTCCACTTCAAATTCAACTGCTGTTAGCGAGCCGTTTCCACAGGGCGTAGCGGAGTTATAATCCCTGCATATTTCAAGAGGACTGAAAGTATCGACTGTTTCAAAATTTGAGAAATGGTTGGCTCCAAAGTCAAAGGATGTGATGCCTCCTGTTGGATATTTTATTGAAGAAATTATGCCATATTTCATATAGTCCTCAACTGGGGAGTAATTGTCTCCCTCTGTTCCTATTAAAGGGGCTCCTGCTATTCCATAGCTTACTTTTGGGTAAAATCCTGAGTTAGTGGTTTTACCATTGTAAAAGCCCCATAGGTCTACGGCATCGGAAGTTCTTAAAGGGTACTCTGTGTGGTTATAATAGTCGATAACATAAGGGGGCTTAGGGGTTCCGTTGGCGGAGTTCTCTCTTACACTGGTCAGCCATAACTTATTAGCCAGGTTGTCATATAAAAATTTGAATGACCCTACAAGATATTCTATTCCGGCAGAGGATTTCTCTATTAGCTCAATTTGGTCTAATCGTGTCTTTAAATTGGTACCTGAAGCTGTATAGTCACTGCCTTCAAGCTTATCATCAACGGTATGAAATTTTACTAATGTGGCACTGTTATCAGGGTATGTTATGGTTATATCTTTCAAAAACAATCCATCAACTTCATGCTCAACAACGCCTCCGAAACTATGCGGAGAAGCAGTTGATGATCCGGCAGGCAGGCAGTCTGTTCTATATACTGACCTGTACCCACCACTGAACGTTTTGAATTTATAGGTTTTTCTTGTGTAGCTAAATGTTATTTGTTCTCCCGACGGGTGTGTAATTGATTTTAAGTACCAACTGCTGGCTTGGGTATTAGTGACTCCTTCAGGAAAAAATAAAGACTTTGTCCATTCAATCCAACTCGCCTGCTCCACTCCCTGATCATAAGTGGTTCCGCCAAACTCGTAACTCACGCCATCTAATGTGGATATGATCCAACTGTCATCATCTTGGGTGGGGAATTTATCAAAAATCAATTTGGTTTTACTATCTGTAATGATCTCTCTATCCTCATTGAAGAGAAATTTCCCACTCAAACCATTGAAGTTAAAATAAAAGTTATCTGGTTCTGTATCATGCATGTTTGCCTCAAATAACATATCAGAAATGAAGGCTGCATTTTTTGATGTATTGAGGTCCTGTGTATCGTCTTCCCATTGAATGCCACAACTAACACCAATTCCTTTCGGAATCTTTCTGCCTGTTATCTGATTCCCATTGAGGTAAGTAATAGGCTGGGCTATTCCATACTTATCCTGGGTTCCTCCTTTACTTTTAAAATCTGTCAATCCATTGATAGACCGGGTAATCACTCCTCCTGCACTTAATGACCATCCGGCACCTACCCAAGAGGATACTTCTTCTACCTTGACACCGCTGGCATGGTAGCTTAAGGAGATGGGTAGGGACAAATGACGACCTTCTACATTGTAAAGTGGTATGTTTATACTAGGTATACCGGTATATGTTCCTACCGGAATTTCTCCATATTTCCCCAGGGCTGCAGCATCGGGCGGCGGTGGGATACTAACCTGAAATTTTTCAGACTGCGACAACCCATTTCGACCTATGAATAAAAGGAACAAACATATAAAGGTGAAGTAGGTGTATACTCGAACTCTCATTCTGGTAGTAGTTATGTATATGTAAGTATTGGATTAATTTTTACACCATAAAAGGCATCGCTTTTTTGATGTTTCAACAAAATCGGGCGCTAAATTAAATTTTAAAAATATATATATCCTCAAAATCATGTAAGAAATATTTAAATAAGTAATATAAAATTCATCCAACTGCCTTTTTGATGCTCATTGCTAAGTGTTTAGCCCTACTTGATGTTTTTTTATATTTTGCTTGTATTTTTGAAGGTTATTTGCACAAAACAATGGCAACTTTGACAGTAATATTTCATACTCTTTTATAACTCTGTTGTATTGCTCCGTACCTGGTTTCAACTCCATTACTGATGTGTTCAGGAAGAAAAGCTGGTAGCGCAATCCTTTACTTCTCTGAATTGTTAAGGTTTGCATATCAAAAAGGGCAACGTTAGAACCGTCCTTAATAAAGTATGTGTCTTTAATGGTTTTTGTATAATCGTATATTTTGATCATGGTATATTAGTTCCTCGGTATGTTAACGGGGTCTTTGATCAGGAATAATTGCAGTGTTTCACGTAAATGCTTTAACTGTTCTACCTGTCCCTTCATGCTGTAATACATAAATTCAAAGCTGCGCTCATAAACCGTCAGTTGATCCGCTTTATTCATCAGTTCATACAAGCCGTTTTCGTAGATCAGTTGTGCAAAATCCATGTTGGTACTTTCGTAGGTCTCTGCAAGGCGACTCGTATCTTGCACCAGTTGGTTAAGAGCTTCCAGCAACTGCTGGTAACGTTGCACGGACTCCTCCCATGCCAGGGTGTTATTCTCCATATTTTTTAAAATTTATTAAGAGGCATCCAGGGGAGACACTTGCAGCTCCCCACGGACGACCACTAACTCAAACGCATTAAAATGGGTATTTTAAGTATTATTCTTTGCTACGAATGCCATAGCAATGTGTGCTCTCAGTAGGATGTTGGGAGGTGTGCCCCACACACCTCCCGTTCACCCGTCAACCTAAACCTAGTCTTTAGGGCCTGTAAATACGAAGCTGCAACTCTCCGCATCGTACTCAATTTTACACCCCTTTATTTCTGCAAGGGCTTCTATATATGCTATTGTTAGTTCAGTATTTATTTCAAGTTTTTCTGCCAGCTCTTCCAACGTTCCTGTTTCCTTTGAGGCAATCAGGTCTTCCAACCGTATGAGCCGCCAGATAATTATTGGTCTTCCCAAGGTGTATATCAGCGCAGCTTAACGCCGGATAATTTTCTTTTAAAGCACTTCAAGGAGTACCGGATAGGCTTTCTGCTATGTCGCACGCTCATATTTTCCGGGGACTCTCCCGCTGGTTTAGCTTTTTCAGTAGCTACATATTGCGGATTGAAAAGTATCGTGGCTATGGAATGCTCATATCCTTGCTTAATAAAGGCAATCATCCCATTATTACTTGCCAGCATTTTCTCAAGTCGCTCATAAGCTAACCAGCATACGGAACAGCGCTTAAGTTGTAGATGCAAATACTCAAGAATACCATCATATTCGGTGTGTAGGATTGTTTCCAGGCGCGGATAATTAACTAATTGGTTAGTCATGGTAATTAATCATGTTAATTGTAAATTTGAAAAAGGGCTCTACATCAAAGGTTTGATTGCAGAATCTTTTGTAGTCAAAAACAACAATGATTCAAAATTATAATATTGTAGTGAATAATACAACAATAGAGGAGAGAATTTATCACTTTCGCACAAGAAACCACTGGTCTCAGACCGAGCTGGGTGAGAAGATTAAAGAAATAACAGGCAAGCCTTTAGGCAGGGATGTGATCTCAAATTATGAAAAAGGCAGGCGAAAGGTGCCATCAGAACTGGTTCCGGTACTCGCCAAAATATTCGGTATATCTACTGATGAGCTGTTTTATAAGTATGAAGAGGTTGTTGCGAAAAGCCCAACACTTCAGGCTATTGAAGCATCGGAAAAGCTGGCAAAGAAAGACGTGACAGAGGCTTACCTGAAAGCGATGGAAGCTCTAAAACAATCACAAGTTGAGATTCAGGCATTACGTGATCAGGCTGAAACCTTCAAAAACGAAATGAACAGGTACAAAAAAGAAGCTGAGGAAGCGCAAGCCGTTATTGACAAGGTGAAGAAGAACCTCTCTTTATAATCTAGTACATTAGTCGGAACCATATCCGCTCTCTATTAGCGTTTGCTTAACACTATCTATCTGGCTCTGTGAGTTCCTGTAGTTTTCAGCAGTAATCTTCAAATTTTTGCGATATACTATTATTGTTCCCAAAAGAGCAAGGCAAGATAATAGTAAGGCACCTGTCGCTACCCATGAATAAAACTTTTCTTGTTGCTCATTTTTCAGGTTGGATTGGTATATAAACTCGTTGTAACCTTTTTTCACCGAATACTGAGCATAAAGTGTATTGAGCTTCGACTGAAGCTCGGCTAAAACTTTCTTGCTTTCGCGCGCTACTCCTAAATAATATAGTGATTTTTTAAATCCCTCATCAGTCCTCAAAGCCGGACTGTTTTCATAAACGGCTTGTATATTCTCTAATGCCACATCTAATTCATCATTTATTATATCTTCTTTTGATAGGTCTACTACCTGATCAAAATAGCCAAGAGCTTCCTTAAAATCCCCTTTTTGCAACCCCACCTGACCAAGATAGTTTAGTGTAGGTCTGAGATCAGCATTCGCTATACTTTGCTTTAGGGCTAATGATTTTTCGAACCACGTTTTAGCCTGATCTATTTCCCCTTCTTCAAGGTAGGCCTCCCCAATATTGCCATAAATGAAAGCAGCTCTAATGGAATTTTTATCCAACAGAAGATCATATGATTTGCAGTAACTTTTACGAGCTTCTTTATATTTAGATTGCTTATAAAATAGTTTCCCATATAAATTATGAAGAATGCTTAACTTGCCTTGTACATCATTCTTTCGGCATAAAACTATTCCTTTATCGAAATAATTTTTCGCAATCTCATAAGCCGCACTATCTATAAACAAAAGTCCCATATTTTCATACAGACCCGGCAGCTTATCTTCTCTCTCTAGTTTTGCATATAAACCTTCCGCAACTTTAAAACATTCATACGCCTCTTTTGATAAGTATGCAGTACGGTAAATATCTCCAATGTTGTTTAATACCTTCGCTTGAAACAGCGAATCACCAACTTGCTGATATAAATCAAGGGCATTAAAGAAAGCAGTGACAGCTTCATCCAGATGCTTATCCATCTTCTTTAAATAGCCATAGCCCATGTGGTACTTCGCAAGGTATTCCTTATTACCTAGTTGCTCCGCTTGAACCTTTATACTCTCCAATAACTTATATGCAATAGCCGGATCAGCGTAATGTTTTGAATACTCCTGATAAGTTTCTTCAAGATTTCTTAGACCTTCTTTATCTTCAAAGAGAATTGATTCCGTTTCAGAACAGGAAATTAACAACATAAAGAATATTGCCATTGCGGGTAAAGCAAATTTCATAAAGCGGTAGGTTTCAAAATAGTATCAGCAAATTTGTTGATATAAATTGATTGACCGAATATGAATTAGCTTTGTTACCTTACATGGATAAACAAAATCATACAACTTCACATTTCTTTAATCACTTAATTCCCTTCTTCAACTGGTGGTTCGACATGTCCATCGTCACCTTCAGTGGCAACTTCAATAGTGTTTTTTACGCTGGGTATAACCTCTTCTTCGTTACATGACATGGTTAAAGCTCCAAATGTTGCAATTATAGCTACCGCAATTATTCCTTTTTTACTCATAGTTTGTATGTTTTACTTAATAAGTGCAAACCTAGACCTTTCCAAGTAAAATATTTCAGTGAGTTTTAAGGCATAATTACACTAGTAACTAAGCACTTACAACTTACAACTTATGGCAAGAATGAAAAAAGTGCAATTAGCATAACTTTCTTGCTTTGTCTTAATCTCAGGGCTAAAAAAAGAGATATTACGAAACAGCGGGCCTGTACTTAAATGACTAGTAAACACAATATGTTGTATCATTTTTTACAACAAGGTAAAAACATTACATGGTGTAGTCACATTACAATGAAAATTTTATATGTATAAATATGAAATTTTCATCTAACAATCTCGTTTCAAACTGTCATCAATTTAAAAATAATAATTTAGGTAAATTAAAAATACATTTTTTGTATTTTTAATCATGCTAAAATCACTCGAAGATGTTTTTTCAATAGAAGGGACGGTAAAAGCTATTCAGTTTAACCGTATATTCAATGGAGAGCCTTTGCTTTCTGTAACCGACACGGGGGTACATAACCGTACTATTGACACCTGGGATTCAAAGAAGCTGATTATAACACCCCGGAAAAATAAAGGTGTTCATCGTAAATTTAATTTCCTTGAATTTGTCTGGATCAGAGTTTTGGCTGACCTGCAAAACATTGGGGTAAAAAACAAGGTACTCAAGCGAACAAAAAGGGAGCTCTTCTTCCATGTAGATTTTAAAATCATGAATCGCCTCGTCCGGATGGATAAGGAGTTGGTAGATGGCTGGCCAGATAGCTCTGATAAGGAGGAACTATTGGAGATAGTTAAGAGTGGAGTGAAAAGGAAGCGTGCCAGCAAGCAGTTTAACCTTTTTCAGCTTTTAGTGAGCAAGGCTATTTTTAGCAAGGAGCCTGTTAACCTTCTCATATTTAGTGATGGCGGCTGGCTTCCACTGTTTGATGATATTGGAGTTTTCTCTACGGAGCTTAAAGAGAAGATACTTTACGAAAGTCATATTTGCATCTCCCTTACAAGGATTATCAGGGAGTTTTTCGCCCATCCAAAAGCCGGGCTTATTATTAATGAGCTCAATTTATTCACCCCAGTGGAGTTAAAAGTTTTGCAAATCATCAGTTCCGGTGAGTATAATACCATTGAGGTTACTCTACTTGATGATAACAAGAGGCTATTGGAAAAATCAGCATATTCGGGATTGAAGCTAGTTGATTACCTGGTAGAAGGTAATTACAAAAATATCCGGCTTAATGCCCCTGGTGGTATGATGGTGATTGTGGAGAATACTAAAATATCCGTCAGTTAAAGGGATTGAGATATTTTTATTATCCAGTATATCTGTATCTAATTCAAGTCGGAAGGAGGTTTTTCCTATAAAAAATTAATTAAATTCAGAGGCACAGCGTCATATCTGGGCGTTGTTATTGCTTTTGTTTTAATTGGTAATAGATAAAGATTACTATTGGCCCATAAATCATTAGATGATATTTGAATTTGGTATGTAAATATTTTTTTCCCTTGATCCACATTACGCTTATTCTAGATAATTCAAAATACACACGCTTTGTTGTCTTGAAGAACTGGAAATCGATGGGATGATGATTTTCATATTTTTTCAGAATAGTGTCATAGCGACAAGAGATGTCTTCAATTCTACTTTGAGGACCGGGAACATTTTCAAAGGTTTTAACCATCCGTAATTCATTATACAATTCTCCAACTTCTAAACTGCATTGGTGAAATTTCTCACTTCTTATAGAATAGTTCTTTGCACTCTCAAACTGGCTATAGATCAAAATTAAGATAGATAAAGCGGTTGACACAAAGCATAATTCATTTAGCTTTTATCCTTTTTGCTCTTCTAACTTTTTTGAAGTATAGCTTGAGATATTTAAACATGTTGAATTTAATTGCAGCTAACAGCCAGCTATCATCCGTAAGCTGGACATTTCAAATATCTATAAAAGTATCTCATCCCACCAGCCTTTGCAAATAGCTCCGTTAGCTTACGGATGATAGTGTTTGTTAGCGTATTTTATATTATTAAAACAAGTGGTTTAATCTAAAAATTATGCTTCCAGCCCACCTGAGACAATTTGAGCAACCGCACTTCCTGCCATAAGTACGCAACGGAATGCTATGATTTTCTCTGCTTGACTTTCAACATTTACCTCAACTAACTCGGCTATTTCATTGACTCCATAGGCTATTTCGGCAGCACTCGCCCAAATCTCAGCTGTATCTTCACCTCCATCTGCTATAGCTGCTATAGCTGCTACAGCTTCTCCAACACCGATAATCGCTGAAAATATTCCTCTCATATAAGGAAGCTGATCGGCACCAGCTCTGGTTGTAGTATAGTTACAAATAGCGGCATTGAGAATACCAAGTCCTGTATTTGCTCCACCTATTATCATATCTGATGCCGACTCATGGTCACAAATGAGCTCCAGAATTCCTTCAATCGCCCAAACAATTGAATCTGTACGATAAGCTGCACTGAGATTATCAATGGCCTCTCCTATCGTTATTTCTACCTCTCCTTTTTTTGCCAATTTATATTCTTTTTCTGCCGCATTGAGCAGCACTGTGGTGATCAGTCTCCCGATGTACGCACCGCCAAGTATCATGCGAAATGTTCCGGCATAGCCGTCACCTTCTTGGTCACCACCCTGCTCGCTAAGAGCTTTACCTGCTATGCTCTTAGGTACTTCTATCAATTCTTCATCTGACTTGGGGGGAGATGGGAATTTATTTGCTGACTGATTTAAAGTTGCAATTCCGCTAGAGATTTGGCCGTCTGTAAGAAAATCGGCCGCCTGACCATTTCCATTAGTCGCAATGTCATACATCAATGCTGTTGGGACAGCTTGAAGAAGGCAAATCAAGTTTAAGATGGTCAAATCTTCGCCATCAGAGATGAATTCAAAAAGAGCCGTCAATAGGGGTATTTCCAGTTTTGTATTGATATCGTTTGAAAAGTCACTAATAAGTCCATTGACTTCCGGACCTGCAGCCTCCACAACTTCTCCGGTATCTACCACGATTGTGCCTAAATCTCCCAACAAATTCCCCACGACTTCTCGTAGGGAGTCATTTCCATCGATGAGGTTCACCAGGTCTTCAGAAAAATCGGCAGCAAGATTTAGTAAGCCTCCACCTAAGTTATCTACCGCTGTAGAAAATGACTCAGAGTCATGGTTTCCATTTTGGTCTCTGGGAGATGAGCTCGAATGCCGGGCTTTAGCAGCTAAAGAAGCTTTATTGTTATTTGATTGTGATCCTGAATTTGACCCTGAAAAATGGGACTGACCCCAATGAACTCTTGGGTCAGTACTATCCAGACCTGGAGATTGACCTGTATTTGTCTGAGAGTTATTAGCGTTATTTGCCATTGTTGTTGGAGAATTATCTGGAATTTGCCCCGTCAACTTGTCAGCATCATTTTTAATCATATCCCCATAGTAGACTATCCACTCTCCGAGCATAACCAATGCTTGCTTTGATACTTCTCCTGCAGAATCTAACAGGCTCTTATAGAAGCTAACCAGTTGTTTTTGAATCGTAAGAATATTATCCCAGTCAAATAAAAACGCCAACCAGTGGTATAGATCTTCAAAAACTGTTAATACAGCATTGAATAAGGCACAGGCGCAATTAGCAACATCTTCAGCTACTGCAATTATGGCGTGAAAAACGCTTTCGCCAATTTTAACTGCTAAATGCCAGACATCATCTGCTGCTTGTACAATCCAGGCAACTGCATCTTCAAAACCATGACCAACAGCTTGAACCAGGTCACCTATTTCTGCCAAAATCCAATCCGAGGGTATTTCTTCAATTGCTTGATGAGATTGACCAGTCTTCGAAGCACCAGAAACGACACTGTTGGCATTTTGAATGCCTGAGGCGATGCTATCTGCTGTTGTATCAGAAACATTACTGTTTAGCAAGCTTTGTGTTTGTCCCTGACCGTTGGTAATCTTAACGTTTTGCAGATCTGAGCCGGTCTTATAGGAAGTCATCTTGTCTCGAACCCCTTGAGTCGGATCTACTACTTTGGGACTCTGATCCGTTATTGAATCATCAACAACAGAAAAACTATAGCTAGGGGCCCCAAGGCTATGTACGTTTTGCATAATGGTAATAGCACCTGAAGCATCA
Organism: Fulvivirga marina; assembly: GCF_016775155.1. Taxonomy (GTDB): domain Bacteria; phylum Bacteroidota; class Bacteroidia; order Cytophagales; family Cyclobacteriaceae; genus Fulvivirga; species Fulvivirga marina. Next base: position 247,941 of record NZ_JAEUGD010000067.1, read on the forward strand.
GTATCTACTATAAGAGGGTTGTCCTTTGAGACGGTGCTGTATCTGCCATTTACCTGAAGAGTTACTGTATTACTTGGGGTTATTTGAACTGTAGCGTTGGTTCCTTTTTGGTAGCCATTTGCGTCTGGCTGAGTAACCTGCAAGCGTGTTGTGTATGTTTTCAGTGAAACATAGGCATTGGTAGATGGAAGGTGAATTTTCGTTTGGTTCCAGCTTCCATTCCCACTAGCATCAGTGGCTAAATGAACCAAGCTCTCTTCTTCTGTTATGGGGTCTGAAATAACGGCAAATAGGGACTTCAATTGTCGGTTTTCGCTTAAATATGGCGAAATATTCTTCACATTGCTCAGTAAGGGCAAGGGAGTAGACCAGTTGGACAAACTTCCATCTTGTGCTATAGAAGCACTCAAATGAAAGGCCTGACCTGATTGATTCACTCCCCAAATTGAAAGTAAGCTCCCATCAGAAACGGCATGCAGGTGGGTTACATCGCTTAGGTATGTTTGACCAGATGGATTAGAGGCCACTATAGTGCCCAAAAAATAATTTTTGTCGTTTTGTGATGTGTTATGTGCAGGGAATAATACCAAGTTGCCTCCGTCTGCTACTAAAAGGGTAGTGAAAGAATTTCCAGAATCTTCCTGCAAAGCAACAGCTGCTATGGCAGTTGCTTCATTACTGACTTGATAAAAACGTGCTGGAAACTGTGAAGAACGAGGTTTAAAAGTAAGGCTGACTTGGGGGCTGCCACCAATGGTCTGAGAATAGAGCTTGTATATTCCTGGCATAACAGTGCCCTGTGGCTGTCCCACATCACTACCTAGCAACGTATCGTAATCCTGCTCAGGAATCAAATAAGTCCAAATTTGTGAAGGTGCAGGGAATTCCAAACTCACTTCAAAAGGTAGCTCCAACTTATTGCCCGGATCGACTACCGTAATCGCTGCAAAAGGTTCAGACCCACTCACAATGGCAAGATACACCTCTGCAATACTTAGTGTGGAAGCTACCAATTGTGGCTTTTGACTATCGTAAAAGTCAAATGCACGCTCTGTCCAAACAATTGTTGAAGGATCACTTATCCAACTGGCTTTTGCATCGCTGCTCAGCGTTGTGATAAAAACCTGATCATAGCTGGAATCTCCCGAAGTTTGGGTGACAGCAATGGCAATTGTGATGTCTCCAGGCATGCCTGAATTAGTAGCCTGTGTGGCGTCAAAAAGCTTTGCAGTGACGGTAGCGTTCTCAGCAGCGGGAATGCCAGTGCCTATTTCCAGTGTTTCCCATCCGGTTTCATGGTCATCCTGACCTATGGTAGCTCTAAAAATACCACTGTCGTCAATTGAAAACATGATGGCTTGATGATCTGTAGTCTTTGCTATGGCGAGTGCAGACTGGGCCGCTAGCGGCTGAGCCGCTAGGTGGTTCTCCATGAATTGTGCGGTTGCATTAATGCTATATGCGCTCATTTTTCTTTTTGTTAAGTCGTTTTTAAAGAAAGCGTGGGAATTAATTTCCTTGATCTCGGTACATAATAGAAACAACTAGGTTTGCACCAGGATTGATGAATAGGCTTGAGTAACTAAAAACGTTGTTCCCTGGGAGGACAAAGTTGTTTATGCTGCTAAGGTTTGATGAAATATCCGTTTTGAGTGTTGACGAAACATCTTTGGATATATCGGTTCTTATGCCATCAAAATCATCTTCGAAAGTTACCCCGGCCAATGCAGCTAAGAACTCCACCAAGCCACTCGGTCCATCTGTTGTCGGAGATTCATCAAAATCAGAGTCAGCTACTTCCAAATCGATCGTTCCTTGATTACTATCAAGTTTTAAGTTGAAGGAAGCACTCCAGGGAAATGTGGTCGGTGATAGCTTAGCAGTGCCGTTTCCTAATAAAGCAGTGTTATAAAATGCTCCGCAAGAAATAATCATAGTGCCATTTAGTACTAATTGACAAATCGTCTCAGCATTGCTAGCAACTGTCACTTTAACTGCAAATGAATTATTGACACTTGCATTTCCGCTCCAGGACCATGCTGACAGAGTTCCTCCCCCTTTTCCATCATTCTCTGTATCCTTAGTGTAGCTGAAGGAGGCAATTTGGTTATTATTATCAGAGTTCGCGGTCACTGTAGACATTGCAGGGATGGAATTATCGCTGGTCTTATTAAAATCCGGGTACTCACCTGCTCCTCCCGGCCCAACTATATCGTAATAAAAACTTAAATCCGCCAAAGCATCTGTGCCTGCAAAAACTTCTCCTATTGTTGTTCCTAAAGGCTCTTGCCGCACAAGAAAGAGTCCTGTAGCATTAGCATCGGTAAATGCATAGTTGTCAAAGCAATTGACTAGCGTTAGAGCATCTCCTGGAAGAGTCCTGTTTTCAGTCATCATAGCAATGGCTAATGCACTTAGTTCTTTTTGTTGTGTATTTGCCAATACTGCGATTCCTGCCGCAGTTGGGGTAATTGCCGGAGGGGATGAAGCTGGCTTGGAAGTGGTTTGAGTTATTAAGCTTGCCAAGGGCACATTTCCTTTTTCTTCTTGACTCTTTAAGTAGTCTCCGAGACAGGTCATTAAGAATTGCCAGGAGGTTTGATCGATTCCTGTAGGAATATCGGGGTTTAATTGTGCATATGGCGTCAAGGTTGACATATCGGCTACTATTTGTTGTACGGAGAAAATGTCGCCATAGTCTTTGTTGAGAATATTTAGCTTTTCCTGTACATTCGCTGGGATCTTACTGTTTTCTAAATTTTGTAAAGTGAGAGAAACGGTCATAGGGATTTTCCAAATTTCATCTACAGTTGTACTGTCCGAAGTAGGGTCTTTTTGGGTATAATTCGCATTAATAAGTTTATCGTTTAAAATTGCTCCCGCAGCAAAAGTGAGTGTTAAGATGACTGTATTATTCCCCTTGGCTGAATCAGTGGATAGATCGATCATCTCAACGCGTAAGTCACCTGAAACAACATCATAAACTGGCATCCATGTGCCCTGAAAAGTAAGCTGTGCTTTTGATGGATCGTTGGTAGGCTCCCAGTTCCCCCCATTGTTGATATAGTACAATGAAATTTCGGGGGCATCTGCTACTAGCACTTCTGCCAAAGCCGCATTCAACTGTTGTTGTGGAATGATGCAGGCCATGTCTAAATTGGACAAAACCATTTGTGAAAAATCGATGTAATCTGAATTATTGGTTTTCATGGCAAAAATCTTATTCTCAATTAAATGATGCTGATAAATTTATATTCCTTACTTTATAGTTAACACAATTGACACTAACATCTTGATGACAGTATGCTTGTTATTTAATATATAACTATGTATCCGTAATTCATTTGAATGACAGACTTACCCAAACACAATCGCTTACAAACGATTAAAATCGGATATAACAAACACTTTAACATACTCTATGCTCAACAACTACCTTCAAAACTTTCCCAAATACACATGCAACTTTCCAGAAGTCGTTTTTACGTTGGTGAGCGAAATTTAAAGCTAGCCAATGAGTAATGACTTTGTCAATACCCAACCTTGGGTATATTGCACTTCGACAAGCTCAGTGACCGAGGTAAGGTTAGAAATTCTCCCTTGAGGGAGATGTCTGAAAGACAGAGGGTGTATTGTGATGTAAATAATAGACAACCCTGTGGTCCTCCCGAAAGTCTTCGTGACGGGTCTCTCAAGGCACATTCTTAGCTAAGAGAGGGACTCTGGATCAAGTCCGGGTTGACACAACTTTTGTTATGGGCATAAAACAAAAAAGCTTGAATCCAGCTATTCGGGATTTGTAACCAGCTATTCGGGATTTGTAATCCCGAAGCTATATCGTAGGATTTGTAATCCGACACCCCTCAACCAAAAACATTCAACTCCAGCCTTCCTTTACGAACTCCATAAAAATCTCCGGCACTACTCAACAAATAATCTTCTTCTTTTTCCACAACACCTGCCTTTACAGGATTCATATGGATATAATTGACTTTGATATCGTAAAATTCAATGCTCATTATCTCTTCTCCGTGATAGCCTTCTTCCCAGAACCAAATTCTATTATTGTACTTTAAAACATGCAACAGCCATTCTCTTCTACTCTCTTTGTTGTTAGCTTCAATTGCATTATATATTGCTTTTGATGTATACTTTTTCAAATCCCTGATTACATCGCTAAGATTTTCGTTTTTGGCTCGTATTATTAAATGGCAGTGGTTACTCATCACAACCCACGCATATATTTCAAGGCCTTTTACATTTTGACAATGCTTTAAACTGGCCAACAAAATATCTACATACTCAAGACGTGTAAATACATCTACCCACTGATGCACTGTAAATGTCACATAATGTACAGCCCCCTGATCTCGAACTACATATGCATATCCCATACTGCTAATTTAGCGTGCCACGTTGAAAACCCTACTAATCATTTTTTTATTATGTATGTGTGTCGCGTTGCAAACGCTACGATAAGGCTTCGACATTACAAATGTCGAAGAGCTAGGTTAACTATCATGATTTAGGAGGTGGTGGATATAATATTATTGTAATCAGGGATCATAAATTCGATCAATTTAATCTAAAATCAAATTGGATAGCAATCAACCCGGTTTTGGCAAGATATTTAGGTTGGAGCCCCATGCCTAACAAGTTGTTTGCATGGCAAAACACGCAAGGTGAATTAATTGCGGAATCCATTTATTGGGCAAATGGAAATATTAATATGACACCTCGAAAAGATGGAGAAGTTGGGGAAGGCTGGTTTGTCGTGATTTCTAGATTAGATCAGATTAGAATTGCCGAGAAGAATTTGTGTCTTCAAAAGAAATTAAACCGATTTATGTACAAAGAGTCAGTTCTAATGAAAAATCAAATATTTGATGTAGTAAAAATATAAAAAAGGCTTAGGTGTTTCCGACTTTTACTGGAACGAAATTTCTCGAACTCCAACATAAAACCCCTAAAAAACAAAAAGGAAGCCGAAAATCAGCTTCCTTTTGTCGTAGTAGCGGGAGCAGGACTCGAACCTGCGACCTTCGGGTTATGAGCCCGACGAGCTACCAACTGCTCCATCCCGCGATATATTTTTAGTATTTTTATCGCTCTTTTTGTGAAGGTAAAAGCACTCGTTTAATGCTTTTTTATATCCCTCTCGCTCAATTGGAATACAAAAGTAGGTGGAAGATATTTAAAAATCAAGTACCTTTGCAAAAATAAATTTTAAACCCTCATGTCAACCACTCCTCACAAGGCCGGATTCGTAAGTATTATTGGTAAACCCAACGTAGGGAAATCTACCCTTATGAACCAATTAGTGGGGGAAAGGCTCTCCATCATCACTTCCAAAGCCCAAACTACACGCCACAGAATAATGGGTATTTTAAGTGGAGAAAATTTTCAAATTATTTATTCCGACACCCCTGGAATTATAAAACCGGAATACGAACTACACAGTTCCATGATGAAATTCGTCAGCTCTTCGCTCGAAGATGCCGATGTAGTTTTGTTCATGACCGACATCTATGAAAAATTTGACGAGGCACTGGCCGCCCATCTGAAAAGGATCGATGCCCCCGTCATTTTCATTCTCAATAAAATTGACCAGGCTAAGGGCACACAAGGCGAAGACAAGCTTGCCTACTGGAAGGAGCTGGTTAAAGCCGACAAATACCTGATGGTTTCAGCTCTTGAAGGACTGGGAATCAAAGAGCTTTTTGATGCCATTGTAGAACTGCTACCTGAGCACCCCGCCTATTTCCCAAAAGATGAACTCACCGATAAACCGGAAAAATTCTTTGTAGAAGAAATAATCCGTGAGAAGATATTTATAAATTACAAAAAGGAAGTACCCTATAGCACAGAGGTTGTGGTAACCGAGTTTAAGGAAGACGAAAACATCATACGGATAAGGGCTGAAATATATGTGGAGCGAAAAAGCCAGAAGGGTATTATTATCGGCAAAGGCGGTGAGGCCTTAAAGAAAGTTGGGATCCAGTCCCGGGCCGATCTGGAAAAATTCTTCAACAAGCAAATCCACCTGGAGACATTTGTAAAGGTTGCCGAAAACTGGAGAAAACAGGAGTTGAGCCTAAAAAGGTTTGGATATAAAAAGTAATTGGAAATCATAAACAAACTTGCCCCTCAATGATGAAAGTATTTTACTTCCTTCTATCTATTTTATTGTCCTTAATCTGGGTACAACTGCAAGCCCAGTCTATATCACACCGAACAGCCGAAGCCCTCGATGCCTATACTCAGGTTACCAATAAAAGCATCGAGAATCTCACTCAAGGTATAAGCTGCCTGAAAGGTTTCCAGCATGCTGTTACTCTTTATAAAGAACGTCAGCACGAATATAATTTCAGAAGTTATAAATCAGCCTGCATTGATTTTGTAGATGACTTTCTCCTACAAAAACAAAAGGAAAAAGCCACTCAACTAACGGCTACCGAAAGGGCTATATTGAACCACCCCTACAATGCCATGCTTAAGGTATATGGCACCATTGTAGAAAAGTGTCGCGAGCTGGAAACTTATGTCAACCTCCAGGATTATGCCAATGATGTGGACATGGCGTGGGCTGAAAACAAACTGCAGGAAATCCAAAAGGAGTATGAAAACTTCAGAACAGCCAAGCGTAAGCTGGATGCTGCTATTGATAATACTTATAGAAAATACCAGCCTTACAACCCGGGCAACATCCACCATGTGGCTGAGCAACGCATGAGGGATATCATGAAACTTGAAGCAGACATGATGGACCTGTGGGCCTATAACCTCAGGCCTAAAATACCCATTAATGGCATCCCTAACGCTGCAGTGATCCGAAACCTCAACCTGATTGACTCTACATTTCGCTGGACTGCCATCCCGAAAGTGAGTTTATTCTATAAAAAATTTGTATATCACGCATTCTATGGAGCGCAAGGAAACAAACGATACTGGCTTGATAGAAATATCTACAAAAACCAACTTACCGATGAGCATGCTAACTCCGGGTATAAGGCTTTTCTCAATGATCTTAACAATGGTGCCCTGCCTTTCTTCAATAGGTTTTGCACATACAATGATAACTTCCGGGGGATTGCGCTTACTGGCTATTGTCCCTCCTTTGTACTTCCTGAAGAACCTGTTAAAATCGAATTGGAACCAGTAAGGTATGACACCCTTACTTTAAACCCGATTACACCATCGCCCGAGAGAAGTGGCATCTCTCAGGAAACAGCATATGCACTTAACAGCTACATCGAATTTGTTAACCATGCTGTGAGAGTGTGTAACAGCATCCCTCATGTTATGATTAACTATAACCATTCGGTCAACAATGCCTTTCATGCTCAGCGAAACCCTTTCCAATTTCACTATACTTACCCTGACATTCCCTTGTCGTACTATAAAAGTGCACTCTTCAACAGCAAGTATATTCCCAAAACCTACCGCACCACGTTAAACAAACAGGTAACACAGATCTGGCAGATTTTTGATGAACTACAGCAATCACTGAAACAACTGGAGCTGATGACTTACGAAAAAAGTAACACTCAGCATATATATGAATTTATCTACAGCCGCCTGAGAAGAGTCAGCCATCTAATAGACCAGTTCAACCATCAAACCGATGCGCTCTACAACAATATCAAAAGCATCTATGAAAGCTACCCCAAAGATATGTCTGCTCCATGGATGACAACCGGCACGGATATGACTGCCCTGATGGACGAAAGCAGAGCAATCATTACCGCCATGTACAGTTACATCAGAGACAGTTCAGGAGTACTCCCCACCACGGACAGACTCAACGAAAAGGCCAGGGAAGCCTTTTTAAACAAACACGCCAACCTGGATGGTATCAATGCCAGTAAATACGGAACATACCCCAGCAAAATTGAAAAATATTATAATGAAATAATTGATGGGGCTAAAGAAATAGGCGAACTGGCACGAACAGGTTTTGGCGCCAACCCTTATAGCGATGGCAAAAGGGGCACTTCTCCCTCCTACACTTACAAAGAGTTTGTATACAAGTACAACCATTTAATTCAGCTCTATTTTGACCATCTTGTGGAAATACCCGATGCAGAAAGGCCCAAATCGGAGTTTTTCAATCCGCATATAGATTTTGAGCCGGTATCATTGCTCAAGCATCAGAAAAAAATGACTTTCTACACCTTTATTCCCCCTGCGGGTATGGATAATCAAGGCGAGCAACCAGAGGTTGAGCAAGTCGATGAGCTATATGTTTCTATGGAAGGTTATGCTTTAAACCACCTGGTTTTGCTGCTGGACGTTTCATCATCTATGAGAAACCAGAACAAGCTACCACTGCTCAAAAAATCTCTAAAAAGGCTATTATCCATCATGCGTGAGGAAGATAAGATGTCAATCGTGATCTATTCGGAAAATGCAAGAGCAGTGTTGAAGGGAGTTTCGTGTCAGAATAAAAAAGTAATTAAAGAGCTGGACAAACTAAGCTCAGAGGGAACCACAAACATCAAAAATGGTGTTGAGCTGGCTTATAAAATAGCAGACAAATTTCACATAGAAGGCGGCAACAATAGGATTATCCTGGCTACAGACGGTCAGTTTAATATTCCTGAATCACTTTATGAGTTAATCAGTGAAAAAGCTGAAAATGATATAATTATGTCTGTATTTTACTACGGAAACAAAAATGTAATGCCTAAAAAAATGGCTAAGATGGCAGAAGCGGGTAACGGGAAGTTTTCACATGTTACTACCGAAAATACCGACCTGATATTGGTCAAGGAAGCTAAAGCAAAACGGTTGGAACAGTAGGCAAAACAGTAAAGAGACAAAAACAAGTACACAATTAATTAGAGAATAGGGTTTGGAGTTGTTAGTTTCGCAGTTACATTTTTGTAAAAGCCTGTTAATTACTCCCAATATAAAAGGATATGGCAAATATAGTAGCTATTGTAGGACGCCCCAATGTAGGCAAATCGACACTTTTTAACCGCTTGATAGAAAAGCGTAAAGCAATCATGGATGATGAAAGCGGGGTGACGAGAGACCGTCATTATGGCTATGCAGAGTGGACGGGAAAGCACTTTACGGTAATTGATACCGGTGGTTATGTAACCGGCTCGGAAGATAAATTTGAATCAGAGATCCGGCACCAGGTAGAACTGGCTCTCGAAGAGGCCACTGTAATACTATTTATGGTAGATAGCTTTGCTGGCCTTACAGATTTGGATAAGGACTTTGCCAAGGTACTGAGAACATCCAACAAACCCGTTTACCTGGTAGCAAATAAAGCTGACACTACAGAGCGCATCCATATGGCTAGCGAATTTTATGCGTTGGGCATGGGTGAGATCTATCCCATATCTTCAGCCAGTGGTTCTGGTACAGGTGAGCTGCTTGACCAAGTTGTTAAAAACTTTGATGAGGGTGAAGAGAACCCTGAAGAAGGTATTCCCCGTATAGCTATCCTTGGCCGCCCTAATGTTGGTAAATCATCTTTCCTCAATGCATTGCTAGGTAAGGAGCGTACTATTGTAACTGATGAAGCTGGCACAACACGTGACTCTATAAATACGCATTATAAACTTTACGGCAAGGACTTTATTCTTACAGATACAGCAGGTATCAGAAAAAAATCCAAAGTCAAGGAGGATATCGAATTCTATTCTGTTCTCAGGTCAATCCAGGCCCTTCAGGATAGCGATGTCTGCATTTTTATAGTAGACGCTGAAAGGGGCCTTGAGGCCCAGGATATGAGTATCATCAACCTGGCATTAAAATACAGAAAAGGCATTATGATCATGGTCAACAAGTGGGACCTGATTGAAAAAGAAAACAATACGGCTGAAAAATACCGAAAAGCTATTTTACAAAAACTGGGACAGCTGGATTATATTCCGATCATTTTCACCTCTGTAGTCAAGAAACAGAGGATATTCCAGGCCATTGAAAAAGCCATCGAGATCTATGACAACAGAACCTCAAAGATCTCTACTTCAAAGCTTAACGATGCCATACTGCCCGAGATAGAACACAACCCTCCACCGGCAATAAAAGGTAAATATATCAAAATAAAGTACATCACTCAGTTATCAGCTCAAACTCCCGCTTTTGCATTTTTCTGCAATTTGCCTCAGTATATTAAGGCTCCATACGAGCGATTTTTAGAAAATAAAATAAGAAAACATTTTAACCTCGAAGGCGTACCAATTCGTCTATTTTTCAGAAAAAAATGACATGGATTTGACCTTTACATGTTTTTGTATCTATATTTACCCCTTCAAATCAAAACCTGTGAAAAAATGAAAAAACTATTGACATTATTTTTAGCTCTAGGATTCACTTTCGCATTTGTTGCTTGTGGTAACAATGCTTCAACAGAGGAATCAGCAGAAGAAACTACTACGACTGAAGAAGTTGTAGAAGAAACTACTGAAGAAGAAGTAGAAGTTGTAGAAGAAGCTGCTGAAGAAGTAGAAGAAGGTGCTGTAGAAGAAGTAGAAGAGACTGTAGAAGAAGTTGATTCAGTTGAGAACGCTGAGTAATTTTCTTTGAAACTCATAAGAAAGGGCTTTGGTTTTCCAAAGCCCTTTCTGTTTATATAGACTTTTACATGGCATCGAATGCAGGTAAGAACTGTCAAAGTATGATCTCTACTTTTGGGTGATGCCCTTCCAGTCATCCGTTCTAAAAGGTACTGCGGGCAGTCCCTCAGAGTTTATCAGGTTGCATTCAGGGTTATCGGCCCACGCATAGCGCACTGACTTGGGTGACTTCACTTTGTCAGAATAAACTACTACTTCGCCCCCGTCAATCTCAGCCTTAGCCCAATAAAATTGTTTATCTTCTCCGGCTATAGCAAAACCACTAATCTCTTTTCCACCTTTGGTTGAAAGCCCTGAACCAATACTTGTAAAACTGATACGCACTCTGTCTTCCTCTATTTTAAAACTTTTGTATTGCGGCCCTGAAGCTATAACATTCTGCTTATAAACAAGCTTGTTGGCGATTAAAGCCAAACGCCGTCCCACTTCCTGCTTGTTTTTTGGGTGAATATCATTAGCCTCTCCAATGTCAATGATACAGGCCATGCCCGCATTAGGCTGCAATAATGTCAATGTCTGAGCTTCTCTAAGCTCTGCCCAATCACTCTCCATAGGAAGAGGCTTCGCATTATGGAAATTGGCTAATTGCACATATAAGAAAGGGGTATCGCCTTGCTCCCATTGCTTTCTCCAGTCATTTATCAGCATCGGAAACAGTTTCCGGTAATTATATGCCTGCTCAACATTTGCTTCTCCCTGATACCAAAGAAATCCTTTAATACCATAAGGAATAAGCGGGTTGATCATTGCATTGAACAGTAGTTCAGGGTAATAGTGATAATTTTGTATTTCAGGAATTGCCGGTTCAAGCCCTTCCTTATACAGCCATGTGCCTGCTAAAGAGATTATAGAAGAGCTGTCAGTAATATATATTTTTTCTGCCGGAGGGTTTAGCCCACCTCCTCCCCACAACAATGCCATTCTGATCGAAATGGTATTTTCTCCACTTTCAACCAGGTCAGCCGGAATGGTATAATCGTGGGTAGGGTTGGCATTCCAGATATTCTTACAAATTTCCGTACCATTGAAATAAAGTGAATAATTCATCTCCGGACGCCCCAAATTGATCGTCAGATCTTTACCGGAAAAGGCCTTCGGCAGCATTACTTTTTTACGCAGCCAAACCATTCCTTCGTATGAGCCCATCCCAAAATCTCTGAACACCCCGGGCATTTCAATTTCCTTCCAGGTTGAGTCATCGTATTCCGATAGAGGAACAGTCTTATCCGTATTATTTTGCGGGTTAAACACAATCTCCCAAAAACGGACGGCATGCAGGCTGTCTGTAACCAAATGGTTATAGGTAAGTGTATCGTTGGCTTGCACTCTCTGTCTTGTGATGGGAGAAGAGAGCAGCATTGCCCTGCTTGTCCATGACTCTACAGGTGTACCTCCCCATGCACTCTGAATGATACCTATGGGAACATTTTGCTCCCGATGTATTTTGCGCGCAAAATAATATGCAACAGCTGACAGCCGTCTCACACTGGCTGTATCGCAAATCTTCCAGTAGCCTGAAGAAATATCTTCCAATGGAGCTAGTTTCATATCGTGCTCTACAATAAGAAAGCGGATATCAGGATAATCAGCCTTGGCAATTTCATTGCTTGCATCCATTGCCTGTTGCACCTGCCATTCCATATTGGATTGCCCTGAGGCCAACCAAACATCTCCGATCAGGATATTAGTTAACTCGATACTTTGATTCGGCTTACCCTTTTCGTACAACTTGAGTGTATAAGGTCCTCCTGCTTTAAACTCCGGAAAATCAACCCTCCATTTTCCCTGCTCATCAGCTTGTGTTGTTATCTGAACTCCCCCTAACTCAGCCGTAATGAGCGCTCCCGACGCTGAGTTTCCCCAAACAGGGATTTTCATATCTCTTTGTAAAACCATGCCTTCTCCAAATACTTTAGGCAATGTGATCTGCCCATGGCTTTGGTAAAAGAGACACAATACTAAAATCGTGATCGCTGCTCTTAATTTTATTCTAACTGTTACTGTCATTGTTTTTAAAATTTACAAAAACAACGATAGATTAACTCCTCAAGGAGTATTGTCATATCGCATAAAATAAAAAGTATGGTATGGCAGTTCTTAAAAGCGCTGTCATACCATACCAACATTTTTTATCTTACTACTAACTTTTTAGTGTAATTAACTTTTTCTGACGTAACCGTTACCAGATAAACCCCTTCCCTTAGCTGTGTCTTAAGGTTTAATGTTCCACTTGCAGTTACTACTTTTTTGTGTACCAACCGTCCCTTGTTATCAAAAACGCCGATGGTGGCGTTTTCCATAGTTTTGGGTATGGTTATCGAGAAGTTTCCTTCCAGTGACGGATTAGGGTAAATAACAATACCACTTGCTGCTACATCTGCCTCCGTCAATTTACCTGATTCCGGCTGAACCACCCTGGCCGATAATCCTCCGGAAGTAGCATAGCTTATGTAGCCAGCACAATGCAGCCACTCGCTGTTAGATCCTCCACAGCTGCTATTTTGCCAAACCCCTGTATTAGTAGACTGGTTCTCCGACTGGTAGGTTGTTCCGCCTATAGTAACATAGTCTATCTGTACATCTCTTCCTCCATTGTCATTGGTGAAATGCACCGATACGGCCCCCTCACCGGAAGCGGTGTAATTAGCATAGGATGTGGTCAAAGTCCAGGTAGCTACTGTTTGGCCTCCTACTTGTAAATCTATAGTTTCATCTCCTTTAGTTCCCCTGGCACGTATCACAATGCCAGCTGCATTATAGGGCGACAAATAGCTTCCTGCAATAACCTGCTGACTAATACCCGGTCCCTGCCATGCTACAGCCACATTGTCTCCGCCACTCCCTTCTTTGTGCAATACTTCCACGTAATATTTCTGCCCTGCATTCAGTGTAATACTTGCTGATTGCTGGGTGTTGTATTTGGTCCATTGCCTTGGGTTAGTCCAGCCACTCACATAAGCAATCCTCGATTTATTACCAGGATTATCATCTGTACCGAGGTATAGCTCCGTATTATCGTCCCCTGCTATCCAAAATGTATAACTTCCTGAAGTTGCAGGATGAATATACCCACGTATCCTGGTTCCATAGTTACTACCCCAATTGGTTGGTCCTTCCAGCGACGACAGTTGCTCACTTCCTGAAGGGTTATTAGGGTAATTGCTACTTGAAGTCAGGTTACTGATTGCAGTCCCACTTACTCCGGTCCAATATTCCCTTAAAATCGTACCGGAGCCTCCGCCAGTACCTCCATTAACAGTCACCTTAAATGTATGTGTACTATTACAGCCTTGCGCATTGGTATAGGTAGCCACATAATCACCTGCCTGGCTGGGCTGGATATTGGAAATTGTAACCTCTCTCGTGTTGGCACTAAATGAATTGGGACCACTCCAGCTCCACGATCCTCCCTGAGTAGGCCACGGTCCAAACTTTATGCTACCTCCAGCATCCAGGGTTCCACTGGATGTTTGAATCCATGACCCCCCGTTGACCTGAACATAGGGTGTAATCTCGGATGGAGTACAGCTTGCTCCAACACCTTCCATAATGGCATCAACATTACCCTGATCAACCACATTTCCGGTACTGCGATCAAATAGTGCTGATTCAATCCCTCCATGATCCCAGTAAACCGGAATTATTCCATGACTGACTGCAGACTGCACAACATACTTATGATAATACCTTCTAGATGCTAAATGAAGTGACTCTTCAGGAATGCCCGAACGCCTCGTTGCCGAAAACTCACCAATAATAACAGGAATACCATTGTCTATAAACTTGCTTTTCATCAACGCAAAACGCTCATCCACATGACTCTCTTCACCCCAATCAGCATTACGCGAAGTATTTACTGTAGAATGATATCCATTACCCCAATAGTAAAACATATTGCCCCAACTTGCATCCTCGCTCATCAGACAAAATTGATATGGGTCATAATAATGCACTTCAACCATCATGCGGTTTGAAATCTGATCGGCTGGCAAAGTATTCATCAGGTCATTGGTCATTCCAATATCTGTTCTTGGCCCCTGGACAATCAATGTCCGTGAACTGTTATTCCCACCTGTTGCACGTACAGCATTAACAAATGTCTGATGGTATGATAACAAGACTGACATTTCAGTAGCATTCTCTGCATCAGGCTCATTCGCACTGGCAAAAAGTAAATGCTCATCATAGTTCTTAAAGTTATTGGCAATCTGTGTCCAGTAAGCCTGTTGCTTCTCATTTACAACCTGCTGCTGTGCCGTAGTCACATTGTTTTCCAACCACCCATTATCCCAGTGAATGTTAATTATCACATACAGATTACTATTAATACAGTAATCAACCACTTGTTTTACTCTGGACATCCAGGCAGCATCAATTTGATGCGTATTCGGATCTGCATACTGGTCCCATGAAATAGGAAGGCGGACTGTATTGAAACCGGCAGCTTTCACACCATTCATAAGTTGTTGGTTTGCCTGAGGGTTACCCCAGTTGGTTTCTCCACCTATTGCCTCCAGGGTATTGCCAAGGTTCCAGCCAACTTTCATATTAGCAGCAACCTGAGAGGCTGTTGGCAACTGTGAGAAAACTGTTGTAGACATTAATAATCCAATGACGAGAAGCATTAAGCTTCGCACACTATTAAAATGCGCTTTTAATAAAGCGGCGGTAGTACTTCTTGCCCGAAGGAGAAATACTAATAAATCATAGGAAAAGGTTCTAATCATAGTTTATAGAGTTTAAGTTGAACAATAAAAATTATTGCAGAAATCGTTTGCAGGTATAATCGAACAAACTGCTCTAAGACACCCGGCAGTTATGTAATCACTTAGATGGTTGTTTTAGGTTTGATGTAAGGCCTGAATGCAAAGTTTCAGTTCACCCAGAGAACGACTCTATACTAAGTCAAATACACACTGCAAGATATTCTTTATCTCATCTGTAGGGGGTGCTCTATGTTTCCAATGTAGGACGTGTATGTTTCATTAGCATTACTTGGGCTTTCTCAGTGTACTATTTTGTGGGATCGATCATCATGTGCCATGCCAAAATAAAATAAGTTACGCCTAAAATATTCAGCCTGGTCTATTTCTAAAAAACAGTTATTTTTGAGGAATTTTTCAGCATATGAGTGAAGCACGTTTTAAGTCTGCAGTTCAAAAATTTTTACCGGAGCACTCCATAGATTATTGCTATTCTCTTTGGGTAGAATATGGATTTACTTTTAAAATCAAGAATAAACGTGCTTCCAAACTTGGTGATTACAGGTATGACCCCAAGCTTAAACTACATACCATTACTGTAAACAATGATCTAAACCCTTATTCCTTCCTCATCACGTACATCCACGAGGTCGCTCATCTGATTACCTTCAATGAATATAAAAGAACCGTAAAGCCACATGGCCAAGAGTGGAAAAACAATTTCAAAAAACTGATGCTACCAGTAATGAGCAATCATATCTTTCCTGACAACGTCTTGCGAAAACTTGCTCAATATCTTAAAAACCCGAAAGCCTCCTCTTGTAACGATCACCAACTAATGAGGGCTCTACAGGAGCATGACGAAAACAGATCTGGTGTAAGCCTTAGTGAAATCTCAACCGGGCAGCTTTTCAGGTTCAGAAAACGAATATTCAGAAAAGAAACCTTACGCAGAACCCGGTATGTATGCTGCGAAATGAAAACAAAAAGAAAATACCTCATCTCAAAAGCAGCTGAGGTAGAACCTGTACGGGAAAGTGCTTAGGAACTAAAGATAGTAGTAAAATATCCACCCAAAGTTTAACTGTAATGTTAAATACAACTCCTTATTTTCAAATGCTATTTCAAAGGCTCAAACCTTCCCAGTACATCTTCCACATAAGGGAAAAATCCTGAACCATGATCTGCACCTTCAATAGCAATAAATGCAATGGTTTCTGATGAGGCTCCGGCTGCTATTAAATTAGCATAGGTGTCAATAGAGTTCTGATAAGGCACAGTTATATCTGCAGTACCATGATACATGAACATCTTGTTTAGAGGGACCCAGCTATCAAGGCTATTCTCTTCTAAGGCATTCCTCATATCATCGTACTTAGGATCGGTATCCACCAGATTTAAAAAATCAGGGGCTATAAAGTCTGCAACTACCGTATCCAACTTATTGTTGATGGAACTGCCTGACATGCTACCATCAAAATACCCGGGTATCTCAGTAGCATATGGTTCCTGAAAGAAGTCAGACAATGGCTGATTCCATCCGTAAGTATTTTTAAAAGACAGGGCTACATAAGCCATGTAATAAGGCTGGTGATATGTCTCCAGAGAGAAGAAATACTCCTGCATACCTTTTATGTCGTAACCACCCGCAGCTGGTGCGGAAGCCACAAGATCAAAGCCTTCTAATCCATTTTCTTCGATAGCTTTATGGGTTGCCATGGTGGCAAACCCTCCTTCCGAGTAGCCTGACAGGAAGGTTTTTCCATTAAAGTTATATCCTTCCAGGCTAGCAAGCTCTTTTGCGGCAATCATCATATCCATTACCGAGCTTGCTGTAATATCGGCGCGGTAGTAAGGATGTAGTATATTACTGGAACTACCAAACCCAATAAAATCAGGAATCAGGAAAATATACCCTGCACTAGCTACACTGGCTAAAAAGCCATAGGTCTGCGTATCTACAGTAGGTGCATCACTATGCTTGACCATGGTACCATGCTGAAAACTCATCATAGGCATCTCTTCTCCAGTTTCGGGAAAAGCCACTAAACCAGAAGCTATAATCTCCTGGCCGAGGTAATCAGTTTTATAGGTAATCGTGTAAATTTTAATATCGTAGTTTAGATAAGCCGCTAGTTCCGGATAACCAGCAAAATTGGCTAGGGTGACCATTTCTGATTTTGACCTTGAAAACAAGACGTCACTGCTTTCAAGCTGTACAACCTCCGGTACTATATCTCCATCGTCATCGCCACCACAACTTGAAAGGAGAAGAACTAATAAAACGTATGCAAAGTATGTAGAGTAAGAGTAAAAATTTCTGAATAATTTCATCTTTAATTTTTAGTATAAGGATATTCTTCTTTGTATAAGCTGATCCACTAAAAGAAAAAATCTTTGGGGACTCAACGTACGCCATTTATCAATTTGCAAACTTCCTCCCATATTCACAAAAGAATCTACATTGAAATTCTTTAGTTCATCTTGCACAAACTCGGGAAAATTAACAGCGGCAATCCACCCTTCTTCCACTTCTTCAAACCACTCTTCATAATAACAGTCATCAGAACCATGAAAGTTAAATATATTCTCTCCTATTAGTATAAACTTGTTAACTCCTTCATGTAGCAGGGCCTCTATTACATTGCGCTTGAGGTGCATAATGTCATTATTTATGGTATCATTCCACTCCCCGATAAACTCTATGATGGCATAGCCTTCGTCATAGCTCGCATACAATATTTTCAAATAAAGCGTCTCCGACCCCATAAAATCCCAGGCAGGATCTATGTAATAACCATAAATATTCTCAGAATAAAGGTCATAATTATACTCTTTCCCGTGAAAGGGAGAGCGCTCATCTTCTGCCGGATTATATAAATGAAGCCACCTATAATATGGTTCAATTTCGTGCATTCTTCCTAATAAAATCTATCACTTTCCTCACTGATCCATGTTCTTTCAAAAGCTCTTCTGCCTCCTCACGGCCTATTGATAATTCTTCCATCAACATGCGCGTGCCCCTGTCTACCAATTTATTATTACTTAACTGCATATCCACCATTTTGTTTCCTTTCACACGGCCCATTTGTATCATCACAGCGGTGGATATCATGTTGAGCACGAGTTTCTGAGCTGTACCCGCTTTCATGCGCGTACTTCCTGTAACAAATTCCGGTCCTACTACTACTTCTATGGGGAAAGTTACAGACCTACCCAGTTCAGAATCTCTGTTGCATGTGATACAACCTGTAACCAACCCATGCTCCATTGCCGCTTTCACTCCACCAATAACATAAGGTGTACGGCCAGAAGCAGCAATACCGATCACTACGTCTTTATGATTGATCTGATGCTCCTGCATATCTTTCCATGCCTGCTCAGTATCATCCTCAGCAAACTCCACTGCCTTGCGAATAGCCTGATCACCTCCGGCTATAATACCCACCACCACACCATGTGGCATACCAAAAGTCGGGGGTATCTCGGAAGCATCAACCACCCCAAGACGGCCACTGGTTCCCGCCCCGATGTAAAAAAGGCGCCCTCCCTTTTTAAGCTGCTTCACTATTTCCGGCACCAGAGCTTCAATTTGAGGCATAGAACGCATTACGGCTTTGGGCACAGTATTATCTTCGTTATTAATATTTATAAGAATGTCTCGAATAGACATTTCCTCAAGGTTATCAAAATTTGAAGGTGATTCGGTTGTATTCATCGCATTACACTATTTTGATGATATAAAGTCAGTCCTGCTATAGGACTCTCTACTATGTTCCTGACTGCTATGCCCCTGTCGTTGGCCACCTGCCGCAATATGTTGCTGTAATAAAAGGCTACTGATCCTGTAAAATGTACGGGCAATTGCCTGAACTGGTCATACTTTTCTACGTTCTTTTCGAAAAACAGTTCAAACCCCTGATATACAAGTCGGTAAAGTACCGGATGCTTGATGTTCTGAAAGATGAACTTTGAAAAACCGGCCATATACCTTGCTGCAAAGGGCTTTTGATAAACATTTTCAAGTATACCATTCCTATCCAGATCAAAGCGTTTGACTAGTTTGCCCTCCAGTTCTTCTCCCAACTCTCCCCTGATAAACGAACCCAGCAGTTTTTTACCAAGCCATGCTCCACTTCCCTCATCACCCATAATAAATCCAAGCGAGGGTACATTAGAAACAATATTGTCTCCATCATAATAACAAGAGTTTGCACCTGTACCAAGGATACAGGCTATACCCGGATTATAGCCACATAAAGATCTTGCCGCCCCTATCAGGTCATGATCTACAGTAACTACAGCATTCGGAAAGGCCTCTTCAAAAACACTTTTAAGTGCCTGTATATTAGACTCTGAAGAACAGCCTGCTCCATAAAAAAAAAGCTGGTGTACTGGTACAGAAATCTTAGGCTTTAAAGATTCCATGATTTCATTTCTTATAGTCTCTGTTTTTTGATGATATGGATTAATCCCCAATGTTTGAAATTGCTGAATATTACCATCCGTATCAATCAACCTCCAATCGGCTTTGCTCGCACCACTATCGGCTATCAAGATCATTATATCGAAAAATGTTTTGTCAGTTAATATTAATTGCGTACAATTTAGGTTTTACTAACAACTAAGTTATGAAGATTAACCTTTTCAAGTACTTTACAGCATTAAGTTTAATCCTTTTTTCAATATTCATTATTGGGTGTAGTGACGATGATGAAAATGAGATAAACAATAATCCAGCAAACGATCAGAATGTCGGGGTTTCTGCCAATAGTTTTCTATCTTCCGATACTTATGACAACCTCATCATAGAGGTACAATATGCAAGGGGCTATGCACCTCCTACTGCTGCCATCAACAACCTTCAAACATTTTTGGAGCAATACCTCAACAAGCCTGCGGGCATAAGTGTGATCACCAACGAGATTAATGCTCCCGGACAAACTCAATATTCGGTCAGCGATATCCAGGCTATTGAGGATAACAACAGAACTCAGTTTACCGATGGTAAAACCATAGCCGCTTACTTTTTCTTTGCTGATAGTGGTTACAGTGAAGACACCAACGAGGCAAAAGTATTAGGAATCGCCTATCGAAACACCTCTATGGCGCTTTTCCAGAAAACCATTGAAGATCTATCCGGCGGGCTGGGCCAGCCATCTACTAACCTGCTAACCTCTACGGTCATGAACCATGAGTTTGGACATATTCTAGGACTGGTCAACAATGGGACCTCTATGGTATCACAACACCAGGATGTTGACCACGGTCATCACTGCAATGCGAAGGACTGCCTGATGTATTGGGCTGCTGAAACAGGTTCTGGCATTGCAGGTCTACTTGGTATGAGCTCCCCACCCGGACTGGATGCTCAATGTATATCGGATCTTAAAGCAAATGGAGGAAAGTAAGGATACTGGATCTGGCTGTTGGTGGTTGCTCTGATGCAATTAACGCTAAATGACGAATACCATTGGCCGTCCACAAACGAAGATGCATGCTACCAGAAGTCAAAAACTAACTCAACCTTCCCACTGCCTTAAACTTGTCAAATACATTAGCGTTGTGTGGGGCATCGGCAAGTTCATCGGTCAGGTCCTGCCCTGCCCAATGCTCATAGTGCTTGCCATCACGCCATAATTTGGATTTGGTCACATCATAAATGATACCTTTATAAGCGACCCATACATCATCTTTGTCTTGCCCATTTCTCAGGGCTAATTGGCCAATTGTATAAAAAGAAAGGTTACCTAACTCCACTTTTAACAGGTTAAAATTATTTTACATAACTTTCAAATTCAAAAAAACGCAAAACAAACATAACCAGCTAATGAAAACCATAAAACCAGCTTTATTTCTGATAGTCATCTTCATGGGGTGTCAGCCTAAACCTGCTGAAGAAACTAATCAAATAACTGACGCCGACCTTCAGGAAAGAGCTTATGAACTAGCACATAAATTTATCATTACAGATGGTCATATAGACCTGCCATACAGACTGAAAGAAGACAATTTTAATGTAGAAGCAGATAAGGAGATATTGATCAAAACCGAAAAAGGTGATTTTGATTATGAAAGGGCCAAGAAGGGAGGTCTGGATGCTCCCTTTATGTCTATTTATATTCCTGCATCGTATCAGGAAACTGGCGGAGCCAAGGAACTCGCTGACAGTCTGATCAATATGGTGAAGGGAATTACCTTGGCTTACCCTGATAAATTTGAAATTGCTACTTCCCCCGAACAGGTAAAGGAGCAATTCGCATCGGGTAAAATCTCATTACCCATGGGCATGGAAAATGGTGCTCCTATTGGCAGTGATCTCAGCAATGTAGCTTATTTCCATGAACGTGGCATCCGGTATATCACTCTTACACATTCTAAGG
Organism: Fulvivirga marina; assembly: GCF_016775155.1. GTDB lineage: Bacteria > Bacteroidota > Bacteroidia > Cytophagales > Cyclobacteriaceae > Fulvivirga > Fulvivirga marina. The sequence goes on from NZ_JAEUGD010000067.1 coordinate 269,622, forward strand.
ACAACCTCATCTGCGACTCCTCATATGACACCACACGTACATGGAATGGCCTTAGCCCCTTTGGTCGTGAAGTAGTAAATGAAATGAACCAGGTCGGTATCATGATCGATGTTTCTCATATCTCTGACAGTACTTTCTATCAGGTAATGGAGCTAAGCAAGGCTCCTGTTATTGCCTCGCACTCGTCATGTAGGCACTTCACACCAGGTTTTGAGCGCAACATGTCTGATGACATGATCAAGCTTTTAGGTGAGAAGAATGGTGTTATTCAGATCAATTTTGGCTCTACCTTCTTGGATCAACGGTCCAGGGACGTAAGGCAGCATATTGCGGATTACCTATTGACTAACAGTCTTCATGCAGAAGATTCTGTTGCTCAGGCTTATATATCCAGCTACTCTGAAGAAAACCCAGTCTACAGTAATATTCAGAAAGCTGCTGATCATATCGATCGTGTCGTTAAGATCGCCGGAATTGACCATGTAGGCCTGGGATCTGATTTTGACGGTGTTGGTGATACGCTTCCTGAAGGATTAAAAGATGTTTCTCAATACCCTAACCTGATCTATGAATTGCTCAAAAGAGGTTACTCTGATGAAGATATTGAAAAGATCTGTTATAAGAATGTTTTCAGAGTGTGGAATGAAACAGCTAAAGTAGCAGCTTCTCACTAAAACACTTAGCGGAACTAAAAGAGCTACCTCAAAAGCTGACTAATTTCATATGCTTGTGGGATAGCTCTTTTTTATTTGTTCAATGCAATAGAGTATCGTTCAATTATCACTGTAAAACAGCTACGGGCCATTCTTATATGACTTAGACCTCTTTTAATATTAAATCAGGATTATTCCCTACTTGCTATCATTTTCCTGCTTACCATACCCTGAAGGGTTGACTCCAAACAATTTTTTAAAGCAATTTCTAAAATACTGCAGATCCTGAAAACCAACATTATATGTAACTTCTGCAATGGTAAGTTCATTTTGTTCCAGTAACTGTGCTGCCCTTTTTAGTCTTATGGTGCGAATAAATTCATTAGCAGATTGCCCAGTTAACGCTTTAAGCTTTCTATATACCTGCATACGGCTCATCCCAATATCTCTGCCGAAGTCTTCAGCAGAGTATTCAAAGTTAGCCATATTCTGCTCTACACTGTCCAAAGCCATTTGAATGAATTTCTCATCAGAAGAAGAGAGTTTTACTTTTTTGGGTTCAACATTTAGCTCACGGTTATCGCTAAACATTTTTTTTAGCTGCTCTCTCGAATCAATTAGGTTTCTGACTTTTAATTTCAACACCTGAGCATTAAAAGGTTTGGTAATATAATCATCGGCTCCACTTTCCAAACCCTCAATTCGGTTCACCAGCGAAGTTCGTGCAGTTAATAAAATCACTGGTATATGCGACGTTCGAGCATTTTCCCTCAATTTTGCACAAAGGCTAATGCCATCCATTCCCGGCATCATTACATCACTTACTATCACATCTGGATACTCCTCTTCGGCCAGCTTAATACCCTGTTCTCCATTTGCAGCCTCTAATACAATGTATTTATCGTTAAATATTGACTTAATGAAGGACCTTACCTCAGTGTTATCTTCTACCAAAAGCAACTTTTTCTTGCTTAAATTAACAGGCTCCTGAAATTGTTCTTTTCGCAATTCCTCATGATCCCAGTCATCGGGCTCCAACTCAATTACTTTGGGGTTATAATGGCTTAACTGCTCACTGTCCTCAAAGTTTTTAACAATTTCCGACTGATCGAAATGATCACACCCCAAGGGGATCCTTACTATAAATCTTGTGAATTTACCAACTTCACTTTCTACCTCAATTTTACCGCGATGCATATGCACCAGGGTACGTACCAAGGCCAACCCTATTCCAATTCCCCCTTCAGCTTCATTATCAGAATAAAACCTGTCAAATATCTTGTTTAGCTTTTCTACTTCTATTCCTTTGCCTGTATCTTCAACGATAATAGTGATTTGCTTTTCATACTCTATAACCTGCAAACGTATTGTCCCTCCTTTAGGAGTATGCTTAAAAGCATTAGAGAGCAGGTTGAACAATATTTTTTCAAGCTGATTACGATCGTAATAGGTATTAATAATCTTGGACGACGAAAGAAACTCAAAATTCACACCTCGTTGTTTCGCATGTTCATCAAACATAAGCTTTATCCCTTTGATGAATTTTACAATGTCGCCTTCAGCTACCTGTAGCTTAAGTTTCCCAGACTCTGCTTTCCTAAAATCGAGAAGTTGATTAGCTAGCCTTAACAGTCTCATTGCATTTTGATTGATAACCGTTAATTCATCTCTCATATATTTACCTCCCTTCCCAGAATTGATGATTTTCTCCAAAGGTCCGAGGATCAAAGTCAGAGGAGTACGAAATTCATGTGAAATGTTTGTAAAAAATTTAAGTTTGGCTTTGTTCAGTTTTTCCAGGTTTTCTCGCTCAATCCGCTCTAGCCTGATATTGTTTTCATAATTGGTTCTAATAATGATCATTCTCCTGAATAAAAGTAAGGCTAGGAGGCATATAATGATATAGCCTGTAAAAGCCCAACTTGTTTTCCACCATGGCGGAGAAATGATCAGTTCCACACGACTCGGAACTTCGCTCCAAACGCCATCGCCATTACTGGCTTTGACTTCAAAGAAATATGTGCCATGCTTTAGGTTGGTATAGTTGGCAAATCGCCGGTCGGCATCTGTATATTTCCATTCTTTGTCAAAACCAATTAATCTGTAGGCATACTCATTCTTTTCAGGGGCTGAGAAATGCAGGGCAGCAAATTCAAATGAAATTGAATTTTCATTAAAGCGAAGGTGAACCTTCTCTGCCTCTGATATGGGTTCATTCAAAACCACGTGGCCGTTAAACTCCTTATTGGGTTCAACAATATTATTAAAGATCATAAAATCTCTAATGATCACAGGAGGGGCAAAAGGATTAAGGTTAATGGCTTCAGGCTGTATGATATTGAACCCACTGGACCCTCCAAAGATCAACTGTCCTTTAGAGTCTTTATAACAAACATTATTGTAGAAGAACCCTCCCTGGATTCTGTCCCGTCGGTCATAGCTGTTAACTATCACATTATCAACAGCCGCAGGGTTGATTACAGTGATACCATTCCAGTGGGATAACCATAGTCTTCCTTCTTTATCTTCAAGGATACCTACCACTACGTTATTCTTCAGGCCATTTTTACTATAATTTACAAACTGCTTCTTTTTCCTGTCAAAACGGTTTAATCCTCCCTCGGTCCCTGTCCAGAGATGTCCCTTTTGATCTTCATGAATTACATTGATAAAATCATTGCTAAGTTGATTTTGCTTATGTGTGTACACCTCTAATGAAGAATTACCAGAGTCAGTACTCATTTTAATAAGTCCTTTTCCCCGGGTTCCGATCCACAAGTCTCCATCAAGGGTTTGGTGCATTACTACCAAAGGAGCCTTTCTGAGTTCCGGCTGATCATATATGATGGCTTCACCATTGGTATCTATTTTATTCAGACCGCCACTCCATGTTCCTACCCACATGCCTCCATCTTTATCCGGGGTGAGGGACATGATATAGTTATCAGATATTTTGTTGGTGCCGGTACCATTAAAGTTATAGTGTCTGTAATTATCAATAATGGTTTGCCCCTTTTTTAAATCCCTTTCGTTGAAGATGAATACGCCATCTCCGGCTGTTCCCAGCCAAACATTACCGTTATCTTGCACATACATAGTTTGTATAAAATATGTAAAGTCATTTTCTTCATTTACCCGGAGGCTATAACGATGAAACATCTCCTGAGGGTCATGTCCGGAAATAGATTTGCTTTCGGGGGAGAACTCATATAAGCCTCCTCCCATTGTACTTAACCAATATTGTGCATTGCTCCTTGTACTTCCCTGAATACCTGTGATAATGCCTTTTGTGCGATCAAAGATGCTGGTATCGTAGAGTTCAAAATTCTTATTGTAAGTATCAAACTTATTGATCCCTTTTTTTGTGCCTACCCATAAAACACCTCCTCTATCAATCAACATAGAGGTTACCGTATTGTGGCTCAGGTTATCTCGCTTATTAAAATCACCAAAGAATCTGATAAACTTATTTGCAGAAGGATCAAATATAGAAAGTCCCATCTCTGACCCTAAAAGTATGTAGTTACTACTTTTTTTGTATGTATAAATAGATCGAAAAAAACTAAAGCTGGACGGACGATCCTCATATACATAGTTATTTATTTTTCCCTCTTTAAAAATTTTCAAACCTTTCTTCGTAGACCAACAGATAATTTCCCGCTTATCCTGCATAAAACCGGTTATACCATAGATATAGTTATCAAGATCCTGATTCGTGGAACTATCAGAAAAATAAAAATGGTCAAATCCACCGCCTATATTATTCAGATCAATTCTGCTCACTCCTCTTTCCGTACCTACCCAAAGAGAGTTATCGATGCTGGCATGCAGAGAGGTTACAAAGTTAAAACACAGGCTACTTGGTTTATCTGGCTGATGGTAAAAGACCTGAAAGGTATCTGTTGATCTGTCATACCTATTAAGTCCATTCTGTGTCCCAATCCAGATCATTCCCTTTGCATCTGCTGTAATGCTCCAGATATTATTATCACTTATACTGTTTCGGACCGGGTCATGTGAATAGTTGTGAAACTTCCCAGTCTTTTTGTCATAGCTATAAAGCCCACCTATAAGGGTACCGATCCAAATCATATGATCTGGAGTTTCATAAAGAGCTGTTATCTTATTGCTCTTCAGTTTAAACTCCGAAGCGTTACCTGACTGGAATACAGTAGTGGAGTAGCCGTCATACATGACCAGCCCTGACCAGGTACCCAGCCAAAGATAACCCTCATGGTCTTGCAGCATGCAGTTGATTGATCTTTGAGAGAGGCCCAGATCCTTAGACAGGTGATCAAAGATAATCTCCTTATCTGCCAATTCAGAGGGCTGCGATTGTACCTGACTGTATAAGCCTATTACAACAATTAACCTCACCCATATCTTAAAAATCCTCATAACAGTATGCATCACACCTGTGACTTTAAAGTAATGGGACGGACCTGCAATTTACCGTTTTATTATTTTACTAGAAACAATAATACACTCATTCTCAACCCTCATTCGATGCCACAGGCTTATCCAACTAACACCATAAGCCTAATCATTTTCCGAACATTCCTCTTTTAGAAGACAGTTCAAGAAGGCTCTGATATTTTAGTTATGAATCTTGAGATTAAAATAGTGGCCGGCATTCCTGCCGGCCAACTCAACCCTATGAAGATAAGATCTACACCCTCGGGAGGTATCAACAGGTTATTATAAATCAATACCAAGCTTAAAGCAAAATTATCCCGTCAATTACCTCGGAGAACATATTCTTAATCTTGGCTTGAAATTGGGATATTTGATTGATTTGCGGCAGAGGTAAAACGCACAAATAGAAAGGGCAAATATTAAAAAGCACAGTTATGTGGTGAATTTTAGCACAACATGCTAAAGAAAGATTTTAATTACGAAAGTCATAACTATAACTATAGCCACCAGAAGGACTACTTCTATGATCCGCAAGGTCATGACCTTAAAAGCATAGGGCTTTTTGTAAAAGCTTTTAATTGCAGTTAAGGTGCTCAAAAAAAAATCTTTCATGTCGGAGAAATTATTAAGTGGACAATATCCACTATATCATGCATTTAGACGACTGGGAAAATGCACAAAGAAGGCTGGTAAATCTCTATTACATTAGTAACCTGACTAACAGCGCGTAACAGGGTCAATGAAAAGTAAGGCTTAAGAATAAAATGATTTGCTCAAAAAACAAAAACCCTCCGTTACGGGAGGGTTAATTTGCTCAAAATAAAAATTTAATAAACCTATGACATGATTATTAGCCTGTAGTCTAATAATTAGAACTTCCCGAATTTCAGAGTCAGAAAATAGTTTAGTTTATCAAACTCATTAGCACCGGTACCAAGTAGTTTAAGGTCTTCGGCAAACCTTTTTGAAACTCCACAATTTAATCTAAAGTGCTTTGATACATTCAACTCCAACGCCACTCCTGGTTCCACATACCAAAACACATCCTCATCAATGATTTCCTCATCATTATAGTAGTTTTCTTCCCAGTCATCATGAAACCCTAACCAACCAGCTCCACCTGTCAGTGGGAAAGTAACATGTACTAAGTGATTAGAAAAAATGATAGGCTCCAAAAACATACCCCCATAACCTCCGAGCAGTACCGCATTTCTCCCGGGTACTAGGTTGTCAAACTCAGCGGTGGGTATCACACCGTATCCTTCAAAACCTATGGCCAGGGTGCGGTTGATGATCCAACCACCCCTAACGCCGCCCATCACAAGAGTTTTATCCCTGAACTCAGAACTTTTAAATGATACTGCTCCAAAGCCCCCAGAGTGATAACGCCCTCCTGATAAAGTTTTGATATCATCTTTATTATAGTCGTGATATTCAGCTTCTGAAATTACGACCTCCTCATACGTAGTGTCATCATTGTAATGATAATCCTGAGCATACACAACAACACCCATTAAAGAAATAGCAGCAACAATAAGTATTCTTCTCATTTGTAATAATGTTAAAATTTTGAGTCCTCAAACTTTGAAAGGTATTAAAGCCAAAGCTTGTACAGCCTATAACACAAAGACATGTGTTAAATTAAAGGGTTTCCATGCTGTTCATATTATTTTAGAAACCGTCCGTCACTAGCTATAAGCATTTTGCCACTAATGCTAATCCTGGCGCTAACTATCTCGTTATTAACAATATGAGACTATAAGAATGGAACTGCAAAGAAAATATTACAGAGTAACAAGCATAATTATTATATCGCTGTTCATGGTTTCGATAAGTTACTATCAGCAAATATTTTTCAAGCAGATCTCTTCGTTTGCCTGCAAATACCTTCCCAAGCATACCTTCTTTATGACAACTCCTCCTCCATTTGTACTCCCACCTGCTCCAAAGGTGGTTACCGTTCATTTTTCAGATACCGATAACTCCAGCTCCACTAAAAATATTTAGAAAAGTAACAATCCATTGTTGGCAATAAATAAAATCTATTAATTTGGCGGTTCATATGTTTGGCCTATTTAAAAAGAAAAAGCGGAAGTCGGGGCTACCCGAATTAAAAGACCTGGACAGCGTCCCCTTGGCAGAAGGAGATCTTGTAGAAGCACTAAGATATGACCTTGGCAAATGCAAACTACTGGTTATAGATAGTTCCTACGTTTATGAATCAGTTGCTACAGGTGAAAAAGTAAGTTGGTTAAAAATGATCGATGCCTCGACTGAGAATCAGAAGGTAAAAAAAATAATTTAACCCTGTTTCCTTGCAAATTGCTCTCATCCTTTGGAATTCCGCCATTTCTTAAAAACATAAGATTGTCAGGAAATTAAAAACCGTAATTATTATTGTGGGGATAGCTTATTACATTTTTATTCTATCCATTTTCCTATAACTTTGTGCCAATTTATACAAAAGTCATTTATTTAACTCTACACAATCACCAGTAAATGCCAAGAGATAGAAGCATCAGGTCAGTTCTAATTATTGGAAGCGGGCCTATTGTCATCGGTCAAGCATGTGAATTCGATTACTCAGGTTCTCAAGCATCACGTTCATTAAGAGAAGAGGGAATAGAGGTTATTTTGATTAACTCTAACCCTGCAACAATCATGACCGATAAGGTCACAGCAGATCACATCTATCTTAAGCCACTTACCAAACAATCAATCAAGGAAATTTTGCAAAAGCATAATGTGGATGCTGTGCTTCCTACTATGGGGGGACAGACTGCATTAAACCTGGCGATTGATTGTCAAAAAGCAGGTATTTGGGAACACTTCGGTGTTAAAATCATAGGTGTTGATATTGACGCTATAGAAACTACAGAAGACAGGGAAAAATTCCGACTTAAAATGAACGAGTTGGGTGTTCATGTCTGTAAAGGGGAAACTGCCACCTCATTTCTTCAAGGTAAAGAAATAGCACAGGAGATAGGCTTCCCGTTGGTTATCAGGCCGTCTTATACACTGGGAGGCTCTGGTGGTGGTTTTGTAAATACACCAGAAGAATTTGAAAAGGCACTTACCCATGGTTTACATACATCACCTATTCACGAGGTGCTTATTGAACAAAGTATACTTGGGTGGAAAGAATATGAATTAGAACTACTTAGAGATAATAATGGAAACATCATTATCATCTGCTCAATAGAGAATTTTGACCCTATGGGGGTTCACACCGGAGACTCTATTACTGTAGCTCCTGCCATGACGCTCCCTGATACCGTATACCAGGAAATGCGCGACCTTGCTATCAAAATGATGAATGGCATAGGTATGTTTGCCGGAGGCTGTAATGTACAGTTTGCCGTTAACCCGGAAAACGATGACATCGTCGGTATTGAGATCAACCCAAGGGTATCAAGATCGTCAGCTCTGGCATCAAAGGCAACAGGTTATCCAATTGCTAAAATCGCAGCCAAACTAGCCATCGGATACAACCTTGATGAATTAAAAAATGCTATTACAGGCACCACTTCTGCATATTTCGAGCCTGCTCTTGACTATGTAATTGTAAAAATACCTCGTTGGAACTTCGACAAATTCCAGGGTTCAAACAAAAAGCTTGGTCTACAGATGAAATCTGTTGGAGAAGTTATGGGTATCGGAAGGAACTTCCAGGAAGCACTACAAAAGGCTTGTCAATCGCTTGAAATAAAAAGGAATGGGCTTGGCGCCGATGGTAAAGAGATTACAAAGCAAGAGGAAATACTGGAAAGTCTGGAGCATCCTAGCTGGAACCGTTTGTTTCACATATACGATGCTTTCAAGCTTGGTATCCCTTTCAAAACAGTTCAGAACCTCACAAAGATCGATAAGTGGTTCCTTATTCAGATTGAAGAGTTGATCGTTCTGGAAAACGAAATATCAAAATACACAATAGATAATATCCCAGTCGCTCTTTTAAGATCTGCTAAAGAAAAAGGTTACGCCGACCGCCAGTTGGGGCACCTGATGAAATGCTGGGAGAGCGAAGTTCATAATAAAAGAAAAGAACTTGGCATCAACAGAGTTTATAAGCTTGTGGACACTTGTGCAGCGGAATTTGAAGCACAAACACCTTACTACTATTCTGCCTTCGGTCAAGAAAATGAATCACCGGTTTCTGACAAGAAAAAAATAGTAGTGTTAGGTTCTGGCCCTAACAGAATTGGTCAGGGTATTGAGTTTGATTACTCCTGTGTTCATGGCATTTTGGCAGCCAAAGAATGTGGTTACGAAACGATCATGATCAATTGTAACCCTGAGACGGTTTCTACTGACTTCGATGTGGCTGACAAGCTTTACTTTGAACCGGTTTTCTGGGAACATATCTACGATATCATTCAACATGAAAAGCCAGAAGGTGTAATAGTACAGCTAGGAGGACAAACCGCCCTTAAGCTGGCAGAGAAACTTGAAAAGTATGGCATTAAAATATTAGGCACCAACTTTGACTCGCTTGACCTTGCAGAGGACAGGGGTAGCTTCTCTAACATTCTTAAGGAAAATAACATCCCTTACCCTCAATTTGGGGTAGCTGAGGATGCGGAAACAGCTATTGAACTCTCAAAAGAGATTGGTTTCCCTCTATTGGTAAGACCTTCTTATGTATTGGGTGGTCAAAGTATGAAAATCGTTATTAATGAAAAAGAGCTTGAATCTCACATCATTGATATACTGAAAAAGATACCTGGCAACAAGGTGCTTCTCGACCACTTCCTTGATGGAGCCATTGAGGCTGAAGCGGATGCCATCTGCGATGGAGAAGATGTGCATATCATTGGTATCATGCAGCACATAGAGCCCGCAGGTATACACTCAGGAGACTCTTATGCAGTTTTACCTCCTTATAATTTAGGAGACTTCGTTATTCGCCAAATTGAGTCTTATACTAAAAAGATAGCACTAGCACTAAATACGGTAGGCCTTATCAATATACAATTTGCCATTAAAGACGATAAAGTATATATCATAGAGGCTAACCCAAGAGCATCTCGTACAGTTCCATTCATTTGTAAGGCATATGATGAACCATACGTTAATTATGCTGTTAAAGTAATGTTGGGAGAGAAAAAGGTTAAGGATTTCAACTTTAACCCTAAGAAACATGGGTATGCTATTAAGGAGCCGGTGTTCTCATTTAACAAATTCCCGAATGTGAATAAAGAACTTGGGCCAGAGATGAAGTCCACAGGAGAAGCAATCTATTTCATCGATGATCTTATGGACGACTATTTCTTAAAAATATACTCTGAACGAAACTTATACCTGAGTAAATAAGTATAATTACTAAAAGAGTAAAAATATGTTGAAATTTCTGATTATTGTTTTTTTGGTCGGGTTTCTGTTCTTCAAACTGCTTGGCTTGTTTTTCAGGGTTTTAGTTGGAAGATCAGCCGCTGACAGATCTGGAAGTAGAACTTACCAAAGTCAACAATACCAATCCGGAAGGAGCAACGAAGGGAACGTAAATATAGATTACGTGCCTAACAACGGATCGAAAAAGTCTTCCAAACCCTTTAAAGGTGGAGAATACGTCGATTATGAAGAAATAAAATAAATTATAACAAAATTGTATATTTTAGACCCCGTTTCGGTTCACCAATATTGGTAATATCCGAAACGGGGTTTCTTATTTTAATTTAGTGATGGATAATATCAAATTTTATAAATATCAGGCTACCGGTAATGACTTCATACTGATTGACAATAGAAGTACTAAATACAGTCTTTCGTCTAAACAGATCCAAAAACTGTGCGATCGGAAATTTGGTATCGGTGCCGATGGACTAATACTGATCCAGGACCATGACGATTATGACTTTGAAATGGTTTATTATAACCCAGATGGCAGCCAAAGCCTGTGCGGCAATGGTAGCCGTTGTGCCGTTAACTTTGCAAATCATTTAGGCATAGTTGAAAAATCCACTCGTTTCCTGGCCTATGACGGCGAACATCAGGCAGAGATACTCGAAAATGAAGAAGTAAGGTTAAAAATGGCCAACGTACAAAATGTCAGGTTAATGGCAGATGGTATGTTTATTGATACAGGGTCTCCACACCTGGTCAAATATGTAATTAACGTTAAAAATTACCGGGTGTATGATGAAGGGAAAGAAATCCGCAACGGCGGGTTATTTAAAGAAAGCGGAGTGAATGTAAACTTTGTTGAAGTTACGGGTAACTCTGAGATTTTTGCCAGAACTTACGAAAGAGGCGTTGAAAACGAAACCCTCTCATGCGGAACCGGAGTCACTGCGGCTGCCATTTCTGCCAACCAAAAAGGTCTTGAAAGCCCAATTACGGTTAATACCTTAGGCGGAACATTAGCTGTTGAGTTTAAAAAACATGACGACGGAAGTTATTCCGAGGTTTACCTAATAGGCCCCGCTGAAAAGGTTTTTGAGGGCACCATTGAAATGCCAGCTTAATAGATAAAAGATTTAATTAAAAACACCTTAACTTTAAGGTCGAAAGATAGAAAACAGGAGCGATTATGTTAAAGTTTATTGCAAAGATATTCGGTACAAAGTCTGAGAAAGACATCAAGACTTTAATGCCGCTGGTTGACAAAATCAATCAGGAATATGCTCAGTACGCGAGCATTAGCGACGACGAACTAAGAAATAAAACCACTGATATACAGGACCAAATAAATGCAGCACTCAAAGGTATTGATGACAAAATAGCCGCGCTGCATCAAAAAGTTGAAGACAACCCAGATCTCGACATTCATGAAAAAGAAGAGGTCTTTTCAGAAATAGATAAACTGGAGGAGACTAGAAATAAAGACCTTGAAAAAGTCTTGATGGATGTACTTCCTCCCGCCTTTGCTGTAGTGAAAGAAACTGCCAGAAGATTCAAAGAGAATGAAAAACTGGAGGTAACTGCTACAATGCATGACAAAACCATCGCTGCAGAAAAATCAAATGTAGAAATCCATGGAGAAAAAGCTATATGGCATAACAAATGGCTTGCTGCTGGCACAGAAGTGACCTGGGAAATGCTTCACTATGACGTACAGCTTATTGGTGGTATCGTTTTGCATCAGGGGAAAATCGCTGAAATGGCTACGGGTGAAGGTAAAACCCTAGTAGCAACTTTACCTGCATTCTTAAACGCCCTGGCAAAGAGAGGCGTACATGTTGTTACCGTAAACGATTACCTGGCAAAAAGGGACAGTGAGTGGATGGCTCCGATTTTTGAGTTCCATGGCCTTAGAGTGGATTGTATTGATAAACATGAGCCTAACTCAGACGCCAGAAGAAAAGCCTACCTTGCGGATATCACATATGGAACTAATAATGAATTCGGATTCGACTACTTGAGAGATAATATGTCTCGTGACCCGCAGGAGCTTGTGCAAAGAAAGCATCATTATGCCATGGTCGATGAAGTTGACTCGGTTCTTATTGACGAAGCACGAACACCACTAATCATTTCAGGACCTGTACCACGCGGAGATGAACACGAATTTTATGATTTAAAACCGCGAATTAGTAAACTGGTAGAGGCACAGAAAAAAGCTACTTCCCAGTTTTTAGTTGAAGCCAAAAAGTTGCTTTCAGACCAAAATGAAAAAGAAGGTGGTTTAGCTCTTTTTAGGGCTTACAGGGGTTTGCCAAAACACAAACCATTGATCAAGTACCTGAGTGAGCCCGGGATTAGACAGATATTACAAAAAACCGAGAACTATTACCTTCAGGACAACCAAAAAATGATGCCTGAGGCTGATGAGCCTTTATTCTTTACCATAGATGAAAAACATAATAGCATCGAGTTAACAGAAAAAGGTATTGACCTGATTACTGGAGAAGGTGAAGATCAAAATTTCTTTATTATGCCTGATATTGGCACTGAGGTCGCTCAACTAGAAAAAGATGAGCAAATGACCGATGAAGAAAAGGTGGCTAAAAAAGATGAAATCATCAAAGACTATGCTGTGAAGTCGCAGCGTATACACTCTGTTAACCAACTTCTGAAAGCTTATACCTTATTTGAAAAAGATACAGAATATATTCTTGTTGATGGTAAGGTTAAAATCGTTGATGAGCAGACAGGTCGTGTAATGGATGGTCGAAGATATTCCGATGGTCTACATCAAGCTATTGAAGCTAAAGAAAATGTAAAAGTTGAAGATGCAACGCAAACTTATGCTACCGTAACTTTGCAGAACTATTTCAGGATGTACCACAAACTTGCAGGTATGACGGGTACAGCTGAAACAGAAGCTGGTGAATTCTGGGAGATCTACGAGCTTGACGTTGTAGTAATACCTACCAACAAGCCTATTGCCAGGGCGGATAAGCAAGACATGGTTTATAAAACCGTTCGAGAGAAATTCAATGCAGTGGTAGATGAGGTTGTAAGCCTGACCGAGCAGGGTCGTCCTGTATTGGTAGGTACTACTTCTGTAGAAATTTCTGAGTTATTGAGCAGAATGCTCAACATGAGAAAAATCAAGCATCAGGTGCTTAACGCAAAGCAACACCAAAGAGAGGCTGAAGTTGTAGCTGAAGCAGGAAAACCTGGCACAGTAACCATCGCCACAAACATGGCAGGTAGAGGTACCGACATTAAATTATCTCCTGAGTCCAAAGCTGCCGGTGGACTCGCTATTGTAGGTACGGAAAGGCACGAATCCAGACGTGTAGACAGACAGTTAAGAGGTCGTTCTGGCCGTCAGGGAGACCCAGGTTCTTCGCAGTTCTTCGTATCACTGGAAGATAATCTGATGAGGATGTTTATGCCAGAGCGTATTGCACGTATTATGGATAAACTCGGATTACAGGAAGGTGAAGTTATTTCACACTCCATGGTAACTAAGTCTATAGAAAGAGCTCAAAAGAAAGTAGAAGAAAACAACTTCGGCATTAGAAAAAGACTACTGGAATATGATGATGTAATGAACTCTCAAAGGGAAGTGATTTACAAGAGAAGGAGAAACGCGTTGTTTGGCGAGCGACTTCAACTCGACATCATGACCATGCTTTTTGATACATGTGAGGACATCGTTGTCAACACTAAAGGAGGAGAGAACTTTGAAAGCTTTAAACTTACTGTACTTGGAGTATTAGGTATTGATTTCGAAATTTCGAAAGAAGAGTTTGAGAAAATATCAACAGAACAATTAACAGACAAGCTCTACAATCAGACCTACGAATTCTATAAACGCAAAAACAAAGGCATTGCTGAAAAATCATTACCTATCATCAAAAATATTGATGAAACCAGAGGTGCCAATATTGAAAATATCATGGTGCCATTTACGGATGGTAAAAAGCAAATTGGCGTAGCTGCCAATCTGAAAAAATGTGTTGAGACGGAAAACATGGAGTTAGTAAAAGCCATGGAAAAAATGGCAACTTTAGCCATCATTGACCAACTATGGAAAGATCACCTCCGTGAGATGGACGACTTAAAACAAAGTGTTCAAAATGCTGTCTACGAACAAAAAGACCCGCTTTTGATCTACAAATTTGAAGGTTTTGAGCTATTCAAAAGGTTTATTGCCAAAGTAAATGAAGACACTATATCATTCTTGGTAAAGGCCGATATTCCCATCCAGGAACCTGAGCAAGTACAAGAAGCAAGGTCTCAAAGAAAACAACAGCTAAAAGAACAAAAAGATGAATCTCGCTCATTACTAAGTGGTGGTGGCAGCGACAATGCCCAAACCAACAGACCTCCTGCAGAAAAAACCATGCCTATAAAGTCAGAAAAGATTGTAGGCCGCAATGATAAGGTTACTGTGCAGTACATGGACGGTCATATTGAAAAAGATGTGAAGTTCAAGAAAGTAGAGGAAGATATCAGAAATAATAAATGTGTATTAGTTGAAGATTAATTCATGATCAAACAATTAACCTACTGTCTAGTTATCTCTATAGTGGCATTCGGCTGTAAAACCAGTTCCGTCATCAGTTCTACTGATACGGAAAAGTATAAAGAGGATCTATCACAACTTCGCCCAAAGTATGAAAAGCCTGAGGTTGCCGTGGATTCAAGCTCTACAGAAACTGTTAAGGACTTTAGTGATGTTTCTCCCACAAACGATGTAACTGCTAAGTTAGATGCTATACTGGACGAGATTGATGAACTTAGGAAGGATATAAGCTACATTGATGGTTTCACCATTCAGGTTTACTCTGGCACTAACAGCGAAGAAGCACGGTTAGCGAGAGGAAAGGTATACTCGATACTTCCGGAATCAAGCCCGAAATTAAAGTTTGACGAACCGAATTTTAAAGTAAAAGTTGGCGAGTACTACTCAAGAATAGAAGCCAGAAGGTCATATTCTCAGCTGAAAAAGAAATTCCCTGGCGCTATAATTATACCCCAAAGAATTTACCTTCATTAAATGTCATTAAAACAGCAAATAAAGGAGCTTGCGGCCCGCAATGCCAACGATATTATCAATATCAGACGTCATATTCATGCCAACCCTGAGCTTTCGTATCAGGAATTCAAAACGGCCAAATATGTAGCTGAGCAGTTAAAAGCTATAGGTATTACTCCCAAAGAAGGGGTCGCAGAGACCGGACTTACCGCAGTTATCGAAGGCAAAAATCCTGACTCAAAAGTGTTAGCCCTACGAGCTGACATGGATGCTTTGCCCATTCTTGAAGCCAATGATGTGAAGTATAAGTCAAAAAATGAAGGAGTAATGCATGCCTGTGGACATGATGCTCATACCTCCTCACTACTTGGAACCGCAAAAATACTTCATGATCTAAAAGATCAGTTTGAAGGCTCTGTAAAGCTGATCTTTCAGCCTGGAGAAGAGAGAAATCCGGGAGGCGCTTCTTTAATGATCAAAGATGGTGCGTTGAAAAACCCAGCCCCGGGGTGCATCTTTGGGCAACATGTAATGCCACTATTACCTGTTGGAAAAGTAGGTTTTCGTGAAGGAATGTACATGGCAAGCTGCGATGAAATCTACCTCACGGTAAAAGGCAAAGGAGGGCATGCTGCCGTTCCTGAATTGACTGTAGACCCCGTGCTGATTGCTTCTAACATTATTGTATCTCTTCAACAGATTATCAGCAGAAACGCCAGCCCTAAAACCCCAACCGTACTGTCATTTGGAAAAGTCATTGCCAACGGTGCTACCAACATCATTCCTGATGAGGTAAATATTGCAGGGACCTTCAGAGCAATGGATGAAGAGTGGAGAGCCGATGCACATGCAAAAATCATAACTATGGCTGAAAACATCGCAACCGCTATGGGAGGGAGATGCCAAGTAGAAATATCAAAGGGATATCCATTCCTGGTCAATAACCCGGAAATTACCAAACAAGCCCGGGCTTCGGCGGAAGAGTTTCTTGGAAAGGAAAACGTTGTCAACCTAGATCTTTGGATGGGAGCAGAGGACTTTGCTTATTACACACACGAGGTTCCGGCATGTTTTTATAGGCTAGGAACCAGAAATGAGGCAAAAGGCATTACTTCATATGTTCATACCCCTACATTTGATATTGATGAAGATGCTTTGGAAATAGGAGCTGGAATGATGGCTTGGATAGCCCTAAACAAGCTGCAAAACATGTAATTGTATTTTTGATTATTTCCAAAAAAAACTAAAAAGCCTAAGGCATTTTTCAGCTTTAGGCTTTCTCATTATTCACTTTTTTGTTATTAATTACGCAACCATATCTTCTTCGTCCTTAGCCAATTCACCTGTAATGGCCTCCGACACATTGATTATATGATCCCCTACACGCTCAATCAGGTTATATAGATCAGAGTAGACAATACCACTCATGATATCATAATCACCTTTTTCAATATTTTTGAGATGTTTCTTTCTAAGTCTGTCGCGCTTTTTATTAATAGCAGCCTCATGTTCAATAGCAACGTTAAGGTTTACCTGATCATATTCCATACTGAGATTAGTGATCATTACCTTAAACGCATCATCGATAAGCTCTAGCATCTCCTGCAAATTCTTGATCTGACGCTCAGAGAACCATGCATCGCTTTCATTTTTTCTTTCAACAGCCAGCGACATTTGGAAGAATAGATCACCTATCCTTTCCAAGTCATTGATAATTGACAACATTCCTCGAAGTCTCAGAGAAGACTCGCTACTTAAGTTGGAGGTCGAAACCTTAGACAAGTAGTCAGCTATCTCCAGTTCTACTCTATCCGTAATTTCTTCATACTTCTTGATGCGCTTCATCAGCTTAGTCCTCGCCTTCATTTTCCTCTTTTCAATCAGAGTCTGTACAAAACCAGACATCCTTGAAGTAAGCTCGGCAAATTTTGCAATTTCCTTTCCAGCCTCCTCCAGGGATATTTCAGGGGTAGCCATAATTGGTGTACTAATGTACTCCAGTCGAAACTCTTCATCTTCACCTTTAGAACTCACATACTTGATCACCACTTCCGAAATCTGTTTAACAAAGCCTACCAAAAGCAACACATTAATAATATTAAATACTGAATGGAATATCGACAAAGCAACTGGCACCGCTTCCGGAGTATCAAATGGAGAAACATTATGATACTTTACCATATAAGCATCTATGCCATTAAGGAATAACGGAAATGCCAGCAACATCCACAATACACCAAATATGTTAAATATAAAATGTGCTCGTGCTGCTCTTTTAGCATGAATATTACCCACCAATGCAGCTATATTGGCTGTTATAGTAGTTCCTATATTTTCTCCCAGTACCATGGCTGCTGCAAGATCAAAAGATATCCACCCTTGGTTAGCCATAACTAGGGTAAGTGCCATACTGGCACTTGACGATTGTACTACAACAGTTAATATGGTACCAATAGCAATAAACAATAGAGTAGAAAAAATACCCGCGTCGGTGTAGCTACTTAAAAACTCCAGTACCTGTGGGTTTGACTTTAAATCAGGTACCGCACTTTTCAATGCCTCTAATCCCATAAATAATAAAGCAAAACCGATAATAACCTCGCCCCATGACTTCCAGCGGTTCTTAGAAGAGAATAATAGAGGAAATCCAAAAGCGATAATAGGGAGAGCTACGGCAGCGATCTTCACCTTGAACCCTACTATCGATATGATCCAGGCTGTTATTGTAGTTCCTATATTAGCTCCCATTATGACGCCTATAGACTCCACCAGAGAAAGTAAGCCAGCATTAACAAAGCTCACTACCATAACCGTTGTGGCTGAAGAGGACTGAACAAGTGAGGTAAGTAAAAACCCGGTTATTACCCCCATAAACCGGTTTGAGGTCATTGCCCGAAGTATCTGTCGCATTCTGCCACCAGCTACTTTCTGTATGCCCTCACTCATAACTTTCATCCCATAGATAAAAAAACCAAGGGAACCTACCAGGGTGAGGACATCAAAGAAATCAAATTTCATAGCGCTAATTGGTAAAGGTCAAAACCTGAGCGATTTAAAACTAAACCTCAGATCAAATGTTATAAATTTTGAAAGGGGCAAAGTAATAGAAATTATTCAGAGAATAGAAGCTTTACGTTTCTTTTAGTTAACATAAACTTAACATTAACTTAACATCAAATATCCTTGACGCAATGGGCTTAAGGGTAATTTTGCAGAAATTTTAAATAAAAAAAGCATGAAATTCAAGGCAAATTTAATCCTTATTCTATTTGCAGGAAGCTTCTTAATTTCTTCTTGTGGCCAAAAATCATCTGATTCAAATGATTCAAAATCTGAAAATCAAATTGAGGGAGAAGTAAAAATTGATGGTTCAAGCACCGTTTATCCTATCACTGAAGCTGTTGCTGAAGAATTTAGAGCCGAACAACCAGACATTCAGGTAACTGTAGGAGTTTCAGGAACTGGAGGTGGCTTCAAAAAGTTTTGCCGTGGCGAAATTGACATTAATGATGCTTCAAGACCAATAAAGGATAAGGAAAAAACAGCTTGTTCAGGCGAGAACATAGATTTCGTTGAGCTAACTGTTGCTTATGATGGATTAGCAGTTGTAATTAACCCTGAAAACGACTGGGTTGACCACTTTACTGTTGAAGAGCTTAAAAAAATATGGGAACCTGCTGCACAGGGAGCAATAACAAAGTGGAGCCAAATCAGACCTGAGTGGCCAGATGAAGAATTTAGCCTTTACGGTCCTGGTGTTGCTTCAGGAACTTACGATTACTTTACTGAAGCTATCGTTGGAGAAAGTGGCGCTAGCAGAGGTGATTATACTGCAAGTGAAGACGATAATGTTTTGGTTCAGGGAATTGCCGGGGACAAAAATGCTATTGGGTTCTTTGGACTTGCATACTTCGAAGAAAACCAGGACAAATTGAAACTCATAGCTGTAAAACATGAAGGCGAGCCTGTATTACCATCTTTGGAAACTGTAAAGAGTGGTGAATACGCTCCTCTTTCAAGACCTATCTTCATATATATTAACAGAGGAGCAGCTGACAGACCCGCCGTGAAAGCTTTTGTAGACTTCTACCTTGAAGTGGCTCCGGAACTAGTTCAGGATGTAGGGTACATTCCCCTTCCGAATGAAGAGTATCAAAAAGAAAAATCCGAGTTTGAAAGCTTTGTTCAAACAGCAAAACAATAAATTATTGAATTGTGCCAGGTGTCAAAGCCTGGCATATTACTTTAAGCTATTTTGAAAAATACTGGAGAAAAAATTATTGAGGGCGCTTTAGCATTTAGCGGCCTCATTACCATTCTCACTACGTTAGGAATTATCTGGGTACTGGTCTCTGAATCATTCAGTTTCTTTCAGGTAGTGTCGGTTTCAGACTTTATTACAGACACAGAATGGACTCCCCTATTTACCCAAAAACATTATGGGATACTACCACTTCTTGCAGGAACATTTCTCACCACGGCAATTGCAATTCTTACTGCAATGCCTATTGGAATTTCCATTGCGGTATATTTAAGTGAGTATGCTCCCAAAAATTTCCGAAAAAGCATAAAACCTGCGCTCGAAGTGCTTGCTGCCGTACCTACTGTAGTTTACGGTTTTTTTGCGCTAACTGTAGTAACTCCTTTTTTGCAAAGCATTATTCCAGGTTTAGGTAGTTTTAATGCGTTATCAGCGGGTCTTGTTATGGGAATTATGATTATTCCAATGATCTCATCCCTTAGCGAAGATGCGCTACACTCACTACCGAAATCACTTCGTGAAGCCTCATATGGTATGGGAGCTACTCGATTCCAAACGGCATTTAAAGTGGCCGTACCGGCAGCATCATCAGGCATCATTGTTTCAATCATTCTGGCTATAGCCCGTGCAATAGGAGAAACTATGATTGTAGCCATTGCTGCAGGTCAACAACCCATTCTAACCCTGGATCCAAGAGATGCTGTTGAAACCATTACTGCATATATTGTTCAGGTAAGCCTAGGGGATGTTCCTCACGGGTCACTTGCATACAAAACCATATTTGCAGCAGGTATTACATTATTTATTTTCACATTTATCCTTAATAACATCAGTTTCTGGATAAAGAAAAAATACCAGGAAAAGTATGACTAAGCTTAAGCAAAACAGGATCATAGACTCCACTTTTAAATACTTCGGCATTTTCTGCACGTTTTTTGGGTTGATAGTTCTGGCAATATTTATTTTTAATATTCTTACAGAAGGTGTTCAACGCATCAATTGGGACTTCCTTAGCAATCTACCTTCACGAAGGCCAGCCAAAGCAGGTATATTAACAGCATGGACAGGTACAGCATGGATACTAGGTCTAACGGCAATCATTTCGATACCTCTTGGTGTGGCAGCCGGTGTTTACTTGGAAGAGTACGGTAAAAAGAACAGGCTTGCATCAATCATTGAAATCAATATTGCCAACCTGGCCGGTGTTCCTTCTATCATTTATGGCCTGCTTGGTCTCGAAATCTTCGTAAGAACATTGAACTTTGGAGGCAGCCTGCTTGCCGGTGCTTTTACACTAGCATTACTTATATTACCTATTATTATTGTAGCCACCAGAGAAGCTCTTAAAGCTGTTCCTAAATCTTTGAGAGAAGCGTCTTTTGGAATGGGGGCAACCAAATGGCAAACCATATGGTACCAGACACTTCCTGCTGCTTCAGGAGGCATTTTAACAGGGATCATCCTGGCCCTTTCTCGAGCTGTTGGAGAAACTGCCCCATTGATTGTGATTGGTGCACTCGCCTACGTTCCTTTTGTGGCCTCAACCCCCATGGACGAGTTTACAGTGCTGCCCATGCAAATATTTAACTGGGTATCCAGACCGCAGCATGGGTTTGTCATCAATGCCGCAGCAGCAATTATTATTTTATTACTTATTACCTTTATAATGAATGGAATAGCTATTTATTTACGTAATAAATGGCAGAAAAAAGTAAACTGGTAAGTTTATATTATAAGAATGAAACATATTGAAGCAAATAATGTCAACGCTTATTATGGCGAAAACCATGTGTTGAAAGATATTTCCCTGACTATGAAAGCTAATACGGTAACGGCATTCATTGGCCCTTCCGGCTGTGGAAAATCTACATTCCTACGTTGCCTTAACCGCATGAATGATTACATAGACGGATTCAGAAAAGAAGGTGATATTTTTATTGAAGGAAATGATATTTATGATAAAAAGGTCAGAGTTGAAGAGCTAAGGCAAAAGGTGGGTATGGTATTCCAAAAGCCAAATCCATTCCCTAAAACAATTTTCGAGAACGTTGCTTACGGATTGAAAATACAAGGGATCAAAAACAAAAATATATTGGAAGAAGCAGTGGAACGCTCTCTACAACAGGCCGCTCTATGGAATGAGGTAAAAGACTCTCTGCATAAGTCTGCACTTTCACTGTCAGGCGGACAGCAACAAAGAGTATGTATAGCCCGAGCATTAGCGGTAGAACCTTCAACCCTTCTTATGGATGAGCCTGCTTCTGCCCTCGACCCTATTTCAACGGCCAAGATCGAAGATCTTATTGCAGAGTTAAAAGACAACTATACCATAGTAATTGTAACTCACAATATGCAACAGGCTGCAAGGGTAAGTGATAAAACAGCTTTCTTTTATATGGGTAACCTCATAGAATACGACAAAACAAAAGAGTTATTTACGAACCCTAAAAATGAGAGAACAGAAAACTACATCACAGGAAGATTTGGGTAAAAAGAACCACCTCAGTTAAACTCATTTAAAACACAATACCTATACGCTACAGACATATGTCACATTTAGATCCGGAAATAGACTCATTAAAGAACACGCTCCTTGAAATGTTGGAGCTGGTAACATCACAATTGGTTAAATGCAAAGAAGCTACTTTTGATGCGGACGCTGACTTAGCCAAAGAGGTGATCTCCATGGAAAAAAGAGTAAACTCACTTGAACTTGCCATAGACAAACGATGTGAGAACATTTTGGCACTCTACAATCCCGTGGCAACAGATCTGCGTTTTGTACTGGCCGCTTTTAAAATAAGCAATGACCTGGAGCGTATAGGCGATAATGCTGAGGGTATTGCCAACTTCCTCTTTGATGTTATGGAAAAAGCTGAAGACGACATGATTGAAAAATTTAAGCTCAACATGATGTACGATGTGACTATTTCCATGCTTCATGACATGGAAGAGGCAATGGAGAATGAGGATACTAAGCTAGCCAGAAAGATCTTCAAAAAGGATGATCAATTGAATGAGAATAACAAAAATGCATCAAAAACTGCTGCAGAACTTATAGAGAAATACCCTAATAAAATAAAGCTCATCCTTAAACTTTTCTCGATAGTAAGAAAGTTAGAGCGTGTAGGTGATTTGACAAAGAACGTTGGGGAAGAACTTATTTTTCACATCGAAGCCAAAGTCCTTAAACATAAAAAGGACCAGAAAAAGAAAAAGTAACCTGTTATCTAAGGTACATGAGCGAATTTAAAAGACCAGCCTCATTAATTATGTTGCTGGTCTTTCAATTCTTAGATAAGATGCTGAATACTTAACAATTAATTAACCTACAGGAAATATATAGGATTTATAATAAACCTACCTTTGCACCTTCATTTAAGCCCCGCCGTTAGCTTTGGTTAAAATCATCACAGATACATTAATTTCAAACAGGTGGCTGTTGATAAGAATAGCGATCATCATTGCATCGATATTCCTGTTCTTGTTTTCGATTGACCTGATGAGTGATTCTTTCAAGCATCTCAGTAAAGAAGCTATAGAATCCATTCTCAAAGCTGCATCAAACCCGTTCATTGGCCTTTTCATAGGATTACTTATTACAGCCCTGATACAAAGCAGCTCTACCAGTACAACATTGATTGTAGCAGCTGTTGCCTCTGGCTCCATAAATTTAGTAGATGCTGTACCCATGATTATGGGCGCAAATATTGGCACCACAATTACAAGTACTATTATTTCGCTTAGCTACATTGGCAATAGGGAACAATTCAGAAAGGCTCTTTCCGCCGCTGTAGTTCATGACTTTTTCAATATTCTAGTGGTAATGATACTTTTCCCACTTGAGCTAAAGTATGAATTCCTATCCTCAATGGCCGATAAAATTTCGTCTACATTGATTGGAATAGATGCTACTGAAGCGATCCATCAGGCACCATTTAAATTAATCGACTTTTCCCCTATCACAAGTCTATATACGTCCATCATTGACATTGCCATAATCAACCTATTATTCTCCTTCTTACTATTATTTGCTTCAATAAAAATACTATCAAGGATTATATCAAAGCTTCTCATAGGAGAGTCTGAAGAAAAACTACAAAAATACATTTTCAATAATACAGGCATGTCATTTCTATGGGGCACTTTCGTGACCTCCATTATCCAGTCGAGTTCAATAAGCACATCATTGGTGATTCCGTTTGTAGCAACCGACAAGATATCCCTAAGAAAAATAACCCCGTTTATAATAGGCGCCAATGTTGGAACTACAATAACAGCTTTTATAGCTGTATTTTTTAAGTCTTACGAACTGGTAAGCATAGCCATTGTACACCTTACTTTTAACATTATAGGTGTAATGATCTTTTTACCATTCCCATGGCTAAGAGAGGTTCTCACCAAAATGGCTGAAAAGTTTAGCGCGCTAGCATCCAATTACCGATTCACGGTTATCATTTATATACTAATGATATTCTTTATCATTCCTTTCTGCCTTATCTATTTCACCAAAGGATTTGAAAGCCTATGATATACTAATCTTTAATTAAACTCATACATAATTAAACTCATACACAATCATGAACAAGTTAAAATATGTTCTACTAGCATTATTTATTTTCCCTTTATTATCCTATGCTCAGGATACAACTTCTAACAGCTTTGGAAAAGGGATAAAGATTGCAGCTAAAGATTCTTCTTTCTACATGAAATTTAGCACCAGGTTTCAAACACTATATGATGGAAACCTAAACCTTGAAACAGACGAATGGACTGACAAGATGCTGATCAGAAGAGCCCGACTTAAGTTTGAAGGGTTCGCCTACGATCCCAGGCTTGAATACAAAGTAGAATTAGCCATTAGTAACCGCGATAATGGGAAAATTAATGCAGAATCAAATCTTGCAGCAAACATTGTACTTGATGCGGTATTAAAGTATCAATTTGCCCCAGGCTGGGAAGTTTGGTTTGGACAAACAAAACTACCTGGCAACAGAGAGCGTGTAATATCTTCTCAAAAACTACAGTTTGTTGACCGTAGCCAGGTAAACTCCAAATATAATATTGATAGGGGCCAAGGTATACAGATACACCATGAGCACAATGTAGGTAATGCTGTTTTGAGAGAGATTGGGTCAATTTCCATGGGAGAAGGAAGGAACCTTACCATCGACAACATTGGTGGTTATGAATATACCGGAAGGGTAGAATATTTACCCTTTGGTAAATTCGCCAGCAGCGGAGACTATTTTGGGTCCGATCTTAAAAGAGAAAGTACCCCTAAACTGTCTATAGGCGTTACTTACGATCAGAACAACAACGCCCCTCGTGAACGTGGCTTTGCAGGAGACTTCTTGAGCGAACACCATGACCTTAAGACATACTTTGTAGATGCTATGTTTAAATACCAAGGTTTTTCCGGCATGTTTGAGTATGCTAACAAAAGAACAGATGGCTCTCCGGTCACTTCCGAAGGAGCCTTTTATACTGGTACAGGTGTAAACTTCCAGATGGGATATTTATTCCAAAATAACTTCGAAATAGCCGGTCGCTATACAGACATAACTCCTGAAAAAGTTACAGGCTACGAAGGCATAACTGAATTAACACTAGGTGTTTCAAAATATTTTGTAGGCCATAGCTTAAAAATTCAAAGCGACTTATCGCATGTAGATAATGAATTTAGCGATAACGAATTGAGATACCGCTTTCAGGTGGAGTTGGCCTTCTAAATGTACTTTGAGGAATCCTGCTATTTTGCTTATCTTGGTTCAAAAATCAAAACGTGAGTGAGAAAAAAAGGATTTATGAGCTTTTTTAAACTGGATAGTTTATTTGAACATCTAGCCGCATTTATAGAATCAAAGATAGATATATATAAGATAGAGCTTAGGGAGGAAGCTTCCAAAGCTCTATCCAAGCTGATGGTTGGATTACTTTTATTCAGCCTCGGCTTTTTTTTTATTATGTTTCTCAGTATGGCTGCCGGCTATTACTTCAGCGCACTGTTGGGAAGCTTTTTTTATGGCTTTTTGATCATTTCAGGAATTTATTTGTTATTGTTTACGCTGATATTCCTTCTAAAAGAAAAATTGGGATTGAAAGAGTTTTTTGATAAGCAAATAGACAGTTGGCTAAATTCTAACAAATAAATATGATACCGGAAGCCACATCGAATAAGAAGAGAAGAGAAGAACTGGAACAAGACTCACAAAGGCACAAAGAGGCATTTGAGGTTGAACTGTCAGAAGTTATTGACAAAACAAAACGTATTGCCACATCTGCACTGGTCGTGGGAGGTAGCTTTGCTCTCACCTACTACCTCATAAAGAAACTGACCAGCAAAGATTCAGAAAAAAAAACAAACGTTGATAAAAATACAGAGAGCGTTACAATTCAGAAAAACCCTTCTTTATTTTCAACAGTCGGAAACGTTATTTTAACAGAAATGGCTGTATTTTTGCTCGACTTGGCCAAAGAAAGGCTAATAAATTATATCGAAAATCTCAATTCCAGGGAAGATGAACATTCTAAAGGCGCTTGAAGAAAGAACTCAAAAAGGACAAAAATCTTTAGCCGTACTCATAGACCCGGATAATGTCGATGACACCTCCTCTATCAATAGTCTGCTCAATCTTGCCAAGGAATGTTATGTTGATTATTTCTTCGTAGGAGGTAGCCTAATTACTAATAACAACTTGGACAGGATTATCAAAACTATTAAGACCAGTTGCGAAATCCCTGTGGTACTGTTTCCTGGAAGCAACATGCATCTTGATCTTAGTGCAGATGGTATTCTATTTCTCAGCCTTATCTCCGGTCGAAATGCAGACCTTCTCATTGGACAACATGTAATAGCAGCTCCAATTTTAAAAAACAGCGGTATTGAGGTCTTGCCTACAGGTTATATGCTCATTAACTCTGAGCGCACCTCGGCAGTCTCATATATGAGCAACACCTCTCCCATACCACCTGATAAATACTCCGTAGCAGCCTGTACAGCCATGGCAGGAGAAATGTTAGGCCTGAAACTCATCTTTATGGATGCGGGAAGTGGAGCACGGGAAGCCATAACCCCTAAAATGATCAGCCAAGTCAAAAAAGTAATAGATGTCCCACTTATCATTGGGGGGGGTATAGATTCGGCCATAAAAGCTAAAACCTCTATAGAAGCAGGGGCTGATATGATTGTAATAGGAAATGCGATAGAAAAAAACCCCAATCTATTGATTGAGGTTTCTGAAAAAATTTATGATTTCAACAGATCCTTAAATATTCATTAAGGTTTCTCTCTTTCTCATTTTTCCTGCAGGTATACCATACATCATCTTAAATCTTCTACAGAAGTAAGCTGTGTCCTTATAACCACAAGCACGACCAATATCCCTGATACTCATTTTTGTTGTTCTAAGTAATTTAACAGCATATTCCATACGCTGATACTCAATATAATCCTGAGGATTAATACCCGTAAGCGTTTTAAAGTACTGACCTACATAATCTTCGGAAACATCTGCCACGTCAGACAATGTTTTGTTGGTCAACTCACCTCCAAGATTATCTTTGATATACTTAAACAATTTGATCAAACGGGGATCCTTGAAGTAGGTACTGTTTGTAGCCATCTGCTCAACAAAAAGCCTCTTCTGAAGGATGTGACGAATAACCTCAACTACCAACAACTCCGTTTTTAACTTCACCACTCGCTGATTACCTTCAAGTCGGGTCTCCTGTTCTTTTACGATGTCATATATCGTGCTGTTCACTTTAGAGTTTTCTAAAGTAAAGGCCGGTATATCTAGCGCCGTAAAGAAATTAACCGTATCAAATACTTTTGTTTCAAAAACAATAGATGTAAAATCAGCTACAGGTACACCTGAAATATCCTCAGGGTTCGTCTTAAAATATTCCGTTTGCTTATAACTAAACTCTTCCAGAGATAACTCGGGACTTCTATCATCTACCTCACCAAATGAAAGAGGTGTATACCTCATGGCAGGGATAAATAGCGCATGACCTTCCTTCAACAACTCATTATCCTTTCCAAATCTGACAATTCCTTTTTTGAGAATAAGAATTGTGTTTTCGGTTTCTTCGTAATCCTTAATAGAAAAAGGGTGTGATACTTTTATATTATTGGACTTTACGAACTTAATTCCTAAGGATTCAATTATTTTATTGTAATCTTCCATCACGTTACTGTATTAAACCAACCCCAAATATAAATAAGTTCAACCAAATATTCATGCACTTTTCCAAGTTACATATAATTTTTTTTAGAATTGAGAAGAAATTAGCTCTTAAGTAGCTCTCGTGCAATCACAATCTTCTGAATCTCAGAAGTTCCCTCGTAGATTTGAGTGATCTTAGCATCACGCATTAATCTCTCTACATGGTACTCTTTAACGAATCCATATCCACCATGTACCTGCACTGCTTCAACAGTAACATCCATAGCAACCTTTGATGCAAATACCTTCGCCATTGCTGCCGCTTTCACATAATTCTTACCCTGATCCTTCAAAGATGCCGCATTCAAGCACAAAAGTCTCGCTGCCTCAATCTGGGTTGCCATTTCTGCAAGCTTAAACTGAATAGCCTGATGCTCTGCAATAGGTTTGCCAAAAGCCTTACGTTCCTGAGAATATTTCAGGGCTAACTCATAAGCACCTGAAGCGATACCCAAAGCCTGAGAAGCAATACCAATACGTCCACCGTTCAATGTAGCCATAGCGAACTTAAACCCAAAACCATCCTCTCCTATTCTATTCTCCTTTGGTACTTTAACGTCTGTAAACATCAATGAGTGTGTATCAGACCCTCTGATTCCCAATTTATTTTCTTTTTTACCTACCACGAAGCCATCCATACCCTTTTCTACGATCAGAGCGTTTATACCTTTATGCTTCTTTTCCGGATCAGTCTGAGCGATCACAATGTAAACTCCTGCACTGTTACCGTTGGTAATCCAGTTCTTAGTACCATTAAGCAAGTAATAGTCTCCTTTATCTTCAGCCGTTGTTCGTTGACTTGTGGCATCAGAACCCGCTTCAGGCTCGGACAAACAAAAAGCGCCTATAATTTCACCCGTAGCTAGCTTTGTCAGGTATTTCTGCTTCTGCTCTTCGGTAGCAAACTTCTCCAACCCCCAGCATACCAATGAATTGTTAACAGACATAGCGACTGAACATGATGCATCTACTTTAGAGATCTCCTCCATCGCCAACACATACGAAACAGAGTCCATACCACCACCGTTATACTTAGGGTCAACCATCATTCCCATAAAACCTAACTCACCCATTTTCTTGATTTGTTCGGCTGGGAATTTTTGCTCTTCATCCCTTTCGATTACTCCCGGAAGCAGTTCATTCTGAGCGAAATCACGCGCAGCAGCCTGGACTGCTAATTGTTCTTCTGTCAATTCAAAGTTCATTGTTTATACAGGTTTTAATATTTTGTAAAAAAGTTGAGGGTTATTATGCATGCATAATAACCCTCAAAATTACAAATTTTATCTTACTTTACTTAGTCTCGACTCCCCAAAAACAAGCTGATGTAATAAAGCAGTGTCACCAAAGAAGCTACCGCAGCTACTACATACGTCATGGCTGCCCATTTCAACGCATCTTTAGCCATTCCATGCTCTGAAGAAGTAACAATTCCTCGTTCCTCAACCCATGCGAGTGCCCTCTTACTGGCATCAAATTCCACAGGTAGAGTTACAAACGCAAATAAGGTAAATACCGTATAACACCCTATTATAACTAACAGAGCCAATTTAAACGGTATCAGCGAAGGGAGTAAGAACCCTCCGAACAGCATCATCATAAAGATAACATTCATAATTCTGCCGCTAGCATTTTGAACTGGCACCATAGCCGATCGAAATTCAAGCATACTGTATGCTTTGGCATGTTGTACAGCGTGACCACATTCGTGTGCTGCAACTGCCGCAGCGGCAGCATTTCTACCGTAATAAACAGCCTCGCTTAGGTTAACTGTTTTATTTACCGGGTTATAGTGATCCGTCAACTTACCTTCCACAGATGTCACTTTCACATCATGAATACCATTGTCTGTCAACATAAGTTGGGCTATTTCAGCTCCTGATAAATTTTTGCTTAGTGGTATCTGCGAGTATTTTCTAAATTTACTCTTCAGTCTTGAGCTAACTGCAAAACTGATGATACCGAAAACAATCATAATGATTATAATTCCCATATTCTTCTCCGATATCTAACTTTGTTGTTTTATTTTTTCTATAATATTTGAAGTGGAAAACCCCTCTACGAGAGCAATAGTCTCCACTTTTCCTCCGTTAGCCACAACAATATCTGCGCCAACGATATTTTCTGCCAAATAGTCATTTCCTTTAACGAGAATGTCAGGTTTTAGTTCCTTAATTAACTCATAAGGAGTATCTTCATCAAAATAGGTCAGCGCATCAACAAAAGCTAAGGAAGCCAAAAGCCTGGCTCTGGCATACTGATCATTTAGGGGTCTGTCTTTTCCTTTAAGGCGTTTTACTGAACTATCCGTATTTAAACCTAACACAAGTTTATCACCACGCTGACGAGCTTTTTCAAGATAGTCAACATGACCAAGGTGCAAAATATCGAAACAGCCATTAGTAAAAACGACTTTTTTACCCTCATTCTTCCAGCCCTGAACAATCGACTGCAAGCTACTTCGATCTACAATCTTACTTTTTGTGGACTTCAATTTTCTTTTTAGATATCTGGCTCATAAACAGAGACAATGCTCCTACAACAATTATAACCAAAGTTTGCCATCCATGAAATATAAATGTAAAAGGTACGGCTTTCTCCTCGGGCAATGAGTATAAGATCACCAGGCCCAATGGCACTAATATATGGAAGCTTCCCGCACCTCCTGGCAAAGGAATGGCCATTGCAATACCCCCTATCACAAAAATAGTGAGTGCAGCAAGAATACCTAAATGAGCAGTTTCAGGAAATGCCAGCATCACCAGATACATCATCAGGTAATAGCATAACCATATCAGCAAAGAGTAAACAATAAACAATACTCGCTTTTCTAGCTTAAATATACTTGTTACTCCACTTTTTAGGCCTCGCATCATACCCCTTATTTTTGACATATAACGGAGCGCAAGATACCGCTTACTGTTAAATATGTACCTTACTATAAGTACCACAGCAATAATAAATACCACAACACCCACTAATAAAGTGTATGAGAAGCTTGAATCTTGCCCAGAAGATGTTAGTTTTTGAATTTCATCAGACTGAAAGAAGTAAAGCAGATTATCTAACTCAATGAAAAAGGCCGTTGTGAGCAAAACGACAAGAAAAATAAGGTCAATTATTCTTTCCATCACCACTGTTCCAAAAGAAACATCTACAGGCACTCTGTTTAACCTGTAAAGGTTATAGCATCGTGAAACTTCACCTCCTCTTGGAATAGCCAAATTGATAAAATACCCAACCATAACAGACATAAAACTATTACCCAAAGGAATATGATGGCCGAGAGGCTTTAACAATAACTTCCACCGCTCTGCTCGCAGCACATGACTAAAAATAGCAGCAAAAGCAGACAAAAAAAGGAAAGGTTTATTTGCGGAATCCCAGGTCCTTACAACAAAACTCCACTTACTTTCTCCTCCTGATACCTGAATATTTTGAAAAGACAGCCAAAGTAAAAAGGCTGTAATGCCAAGCATAATTATATACTTAACAGTATTTTTAACTCCAGAAGCCATACGTGGTTACTGCAGCAGTTTATTATCTGCATCAGGGAATATAAGCGTAGGCTCAAAAGTTTTCGCGTCCTCAAAGTCCATGATGGCATAGGAAATGATGATCACGACATCACCGACCTGAGCTTTTCGGGCTGCCGGCCCATTCAGGCATATCATACCACTCCCCCTTTCACCTTTAATAATGTACGTTTCTAATCTTTCACCATTATTCACATTGACTATCTGCACTTTTTCTCCTTCTATCATATTGGCAGCATCCATCAAATCTTCATCGATAGTAACGCTACCTACATAATGCAATTCAGCCTGAGTGATTTTCACACGGTGGATCTTCGATTTTAAAACTTCAATATTCATCGATCTGAAATTCAGAATTCTAAATTAAAAATTACATTGTCAATTAACCTGACATCATCAACATACCCAGCCACGCAAAGCGCAACATTTTTCCCACTTAAATTGTGATCCATCAATTCTAATGTTTCAGGATTCACGATTTCAAAGTATTCCAACTCTACGCCCGCCCGATTGATAATAGTGGTCACCTCATTTTTCACCTGAGGCAGCTCTACCCGAGCATTCAGTAATTTTTGAGCTTCATTAAGCGCCCTATATAAAATTACTGCCTTATCCCGGCCTTCTTCTGTCAATCTTCTGTTTCTTGATGACATGGCCATTCCATCCGCCTCTCGCATAATAGGGATACACTTCAACTGCACATTATAGGAAAGATCCTTCACCAGCTGCCTAATAATCAAGTACTGCTGAAGATCCTTTTGTCCAAAGTATGCATAATGTGGAGCTACTATATTGAATAATTTAGAAACAATCAACCCAACTCCACTGAAGTGGCCAGGACGGAACTTTCCTTCCATAACCTGATCCAGCCCATCAAAGTTAAAGCTTATTTTGGGTTGTTCCGTGTAAATTTCACTATCATCGGGGCAAAACAATACATGACAGCCTGCTTTCTGCAATAAACTTATATCCTGATCAAGGTTTCTAGGGTATTTATCCAGGTCCTGACTATTATTGAACTGTGCAGGATTTACGTAGATACTACAAACTGTAATATCAGTATCCTGCAACGATGCCTGGATGAGCGACAGATGCCCATTATGCAGCGCCCCCATGGTAGGCACAAAGCCTATTTTTTTACCATGGAACTTATGTCCATTTAAGTACTGTTGTAAAGGAGCAATATCCTTGTAAATCTCCATCAGAATCGTTTAAAAGGATAGCAAAACTATGTCTTTCAAAAGATAATATCTTGAAAAGTGCTAAAAATTTTGTAATTTTGTGGTCTTATTTTTAGGCAAACAAATCTCTACACATATGTCAAAACTTCGTATTCTTTATGTAGCCAGTGAAATCAATCCTTTCTTACAAACATCTAAAGTAGCAGAATTTGTTAGAAAGTTGCCACAGGCTATGCAGGAAAAAGGGATGGAAATCAGAATACTGGTTCCGAGATTCGGCTTGATAAATGAAAGAAAGAACAGGTTACATGAAGTTGTCAGACTTTCAGGGATCAATATTGCAGTAGGCGAAGAAGAAAAACCTTTGATCATTAAGGTTGCCTCAATACCTAATGCTAAATTACAGGTTTATTTTATTGATAATGAAGACTACTTCCACAGGAAGTATGTTTTCCACGATAAAGAAAATAATTTTTATGAAGATAATGACGAAAGAGCAATATTTTTCTGTAAAGGCGTTATAGAAACTGTAAGAAAACTGGGATGGGCACCTGACATTGTTCACTGCAATGACTGGATGACAAGCTTAATTCCGTTATACTTGAAAACAACTTATAAAAACGATCCTCTATTTAAGGATACTAAATCTGTTTTCACAACGTATAACAATGCATTTAGCCATAAATTCAATAATGATCTGATAGAAAAGGTTAAGATGATGGACATCGAAGACAGCATGTTAACTAACCTTTTAACAGCTGATTATTATGGCTTTATTAAGTTAGGCCTTGAATTTTCAGATGCTATAATAAAAGCAGAAGAAGATCAGACCCTTAATGGCTTGTTCGATGAATTCCCTGAAGAAAAGAAAATTGAAACAATAGAAAAAGACGAAAATTTTACGGACTCTTATTACAATTTATATAATGAACTTGTGGGTTAGAAGAGCAGGGCTGATGTTAGTATCAGCCCTGACATTTTTTTCGTGCGAAGAGGAATTAAGCACAGTTGGTCTCCCCCCCGAAAACGATTTGGGGATTTTTTTTGTCGACGTACCATTAAATGATAAGGTATCGCAAGTATGGGTAGACAATATTTATTCAAGAGCTACAGGCAGTATTCTCGTTGGTAGCTATGAAGATCAATACTTTGGGTATATTGAAGCTAAAAACTTCACTGAGCTTACCCTTCCTGCGGAAGACCCTGGAAAAAACTTTTCCGGCACTGCCACTTTCGATTCCCTTGTACTGGAAACCAGAATAAGGGGTATATATGGTAGCAATGTGGAGAATACTTTGAACAAGATTGAAATCTATCAACTTGAAGATACAATTCCCGTTAGGGATAAAACTTATACCATAGCTTCATCCCAGGCATTAGCAGGTAAATTAGCTGAAAGTGAGTTCTTTGTTTACCCTGACTCCCTCGGACTCAAATTTTCCGACACAGGAAGAGACAAGAATATGGATGCTCAGGACTCTGCTTATCTTGAAAAGTTTTTCGACACCAATAAAGAGTATATATACAGATCTACTTTTAAAATCAATGACACCTATGCTCTTGAGTTCTTTAATAAGTTAAAAAATCAAGATGCAGCATTTAGTAGCGCCAATAATTTTGCAGACTATTTTAATGGATTGGCATTTATCCCTTCACCCTCCAATAGTGCTGTTCTAACTTACGGTGTTTCTGATACAAGAATGGTTTTATACTATACTGAAACTGATAGTCAGGGCAATACAAAACAGGAGGTACTCATCTTTGGAGCATCTTCCACCATAAACTATAACAATATTCAACCTAATGAAAATGTTGGTTGGAATGGATCTGACTTTGATGACCTTACTGCGTTTTATACACCATACGTTACCAGCTCTAATTTGGCGTATCTTCAAAGTGGAACGAACTTGCTCATGAAGATTGACTTATCATCTAT
Organism: Fulvivirga marina; assembly: GCF_016775155.1. Lineage (GTDB taxonomy): Bacteria > Bacteroidota > Bacteroidia > Cytophagales > Cyclobacteriaceae > Fulvivirga > Fulvivirga marina. Next base: position 304,208 of record NZ_JAEUGD010000067.1, read on the forward strand.
GCAGCAATTCGCAGACACTACAGATAGTCCGGTTATTCAAAAAGCTGAATTGGTGTTCTCCAATCTGGTAGATGCGGATGAAAATACACCTCCTCCTGCCAGTATGCTTTACTATCTCACAAGTGCGGATAGTTTGGAAAACAAAAACTACAGAGTGGGCACGTTATTAAACAACAATGGTGGTACTGCTTCCGTAACTTATGATTCGGAAGATAATGAAATTAGAAATGACATAACCTTATCCCTACAGAACCTTCTTTATGAAGAAAATTACAACCAATTGATCCTGGCTCCCGTGAGGACAGTAGGTGGGGCATTTTTACCCACTTCGAGTACAGTTAACAGATTGGTTGTTTATAAGGATAACATGCATTTACGTTTCTATTATTCAATACCAGATAAGAAATAAAAAAATACTGATATGTGCGGAATAGTTGCCTATATAGGGCCCAGACAGGCTCATGAGGTTATCATAAAAGGGCTAAAGAGATTAGAATATAGGGGATATGATAGTGCAGGCATTGCTCTTCTCAACGGAGGCCTGAATATTTATAAGAAAAAAGGTAAAGTATCCGACTTGGAAGAACACCTTTATGAAAACAATCTGAACAGCAATATCGGGATAGGTCATACACGTTGGGCAACCCATGGAGAACCAAATGATGAGAATGCCCACCCACATTACTCGCACTCTAAGAATCTAGCCATAATACATAATGGTATTATAGAGAACTACAGTTCGCTAAAGCAGGAGCTAGTTAACAAGGGACATACCTTCGAAAGCGAAACAGATTCCGAGGTTTTTATACACTTCATTGAAGATATTCAGCAGAACAATAACTGCTCGCTAGATGAGGCTGTTCGATTGGCTCTAACTAAAGTAGTTGGAGCATATGCCATAGTTATTATGTCTAAAGACAATCCCAACCTGCTAATCGCAGCAAGAAAGGGAAGTCCATTGGTTATAGGTATAGGAAAGGACGAGTTCTTCTTGGCATCAGATGCAACTCCAATTATTGAGTATACCAACGAGGTGGTTTATCTAAATGATTATGAAATAGCCGTAATTGACAATAATGAATTAAAGCTCAAGAATACCCAGGATGTAGTTTCAACACCATACATCCAGACCTTGGATATGGAGCTTGAAGCGATCGAAAAAGGCGGTTATGAGCATTTTATGCTGAAAGAGATTTTTGAGCAACCAAAATCCATTGGTGATTGTATGCGTGGTCGTCTTAATGCAAATGAGGGGCGTCTGGTATTAGGTGGAATTAGGGAATATGCCAATAAGCTAGTTAATGCTGAACGAATAATAATAGTAGCCTGTGGTACATCATGGCACGCCGGCCTAGTAGCCGAATATTTCATTGAGGAGTTTTGTAGAATACCTGTTGAGGTTGAATATGCTTCTGAGTTCCGTTATAGAAACCCAATCATCAATGAAGGTGATATCGTATTTGCTATTTCGCAATCTGGCGAAACTGCTGATACGCTTGCCGCTATTGAGCTGGCCAAGTCTAAGGGAGCCATTATATTTGGTGTTTGTAATGTTGTGGGGTCATCTATCTCAAGGGTTTCACATGAAGGTGCTTATACCCATGCCGGACCTGAAATTGGCGTTGCTAGTACAAAGGCCTTTACTGCTCAGTTAACCGTTCTTAACATGATTGCTTTACGAGTAGCTCATAAGAAAGGTTCAATAACTGAAAGGCGATACCACGAATTACTTGTTGAGCTTGAAAATGTGCCTGCCAAAGTAGAAAAGGCTCTTAAACTAGACACTCAAATCAAGGAGATATCTGAAACCTTCAAAGATGCTCGCAATTTCCTTTACCTGGGAAGAGGCTATAACTTCCCAGTGGCTTTAGAAGGAGCTTTAAAACTGAAGGAAATTTCATACATACATGCAGAGGGATATCCTGCTGCAGAAATGAAACACGGACCTATTGCTCTTATTGATGAAGAAATGCCAGTAGTTGTAATTGCAACAAGAGATAGTTCTTACGACAAAGTTGTTTCAAACATACAGGAAGTAAGAGCCAGAAAAGGTCGAGTAATTGCTGTTGTTACTGAGGGCGATGCACTTATACCACAAATGGCAGAGTTCGTGATTGAGGTTCCTAAGACTGACGAAGCGTTAATGCCAATGGTATCAGTGATACCTTTGCAACTATTGTCTTACCATATTGCTGTAATGAGAGGTTGTAATGTGGATCAGCCTAGAAACCTGGCTAAATCAGTGACTGTAGAATAAGAGAATATATAATTAATATTTTTGAAGGCTACCTTAATCAGTTTAGGGTAGCCTTTACTTTTGGTAAGTTATAGGCTTAACCGACTCCCCTCAAGTACTCTTTCTTTAACAATGGACAAATCTTATATCTCTCGTCTTTAGTGTCTTCATAAATAGCCTCAAGTGTTTCATAGACATGATGTACACCAATAAGCTCAAGCCATTCAAAAGGTCCGTGTGGGTAATTTGTACCAAGCCGCATTCCCGAATTTATATCTTCCCTGGAGGCTGTTCCTTCCTGAACGGTATAAAAGGCTTCATTAATAATCATGAAAATAATTCTTGGAGTTACCATACCTACTCGATCATCCACCAGCTTATATTCCGCATCAAGAGACTCAAATACTTTTATTAATACATCCTCATTATTTTCAAGCGTAGTCACCTCAAGAACATCACGATTTACAAAGGTTGGCAAACCGTTAAACCCAAATATATTTCCATCAACAGGTCCGTTTAAAAAAGCCAGCTCAGCAAGGCTTATCTTCACAGTGTTAAGAAAAACAACGGCATTTCCCGGATTTTTATAACATTCGAAATGGTCTGGATTTTCATCAATAATGAAATCAAAAACAAGATCCTTCTCACTCAAAAATCGTGGAGATGTAAGTTGCGATAGAAAGGTGTATTCATGGTTTTCAGAAAACTTCTCTTTAAATTCTAAAAAATTTTCCTCCTCCCCAATTATTAATATCTTCATAATTTGCAGCTTTAAGGCAAAAATAGATATTAATATAAAAAATTGTCAGTATGAACAGAATAATTGTCAACAGCAAAAAAGCTCCAGCTCCTATTGGCCCCTATAGCCAGGCCGTAATGGTCAATGATACTTTATATGTATCTGGACAAATAGCCTTGGATGCCGAGAGTGGTGACCTTGTTACCAATAATATAGAGGCGGAAACAGAGAAGGTAATGAGTAACATTGCTCATATTTTATCGGAAGCAGGTCTTGACTTCACGAATGTTGTCAAGTGTAGCATCTTCGTTGCGGATATGAATAATTTCCAACTCATTAACTCCATCTATGGAAAATATTTTCTTCAAAACCCACCTGCACGTGAAACAGTTGAAGTAAGCCAGTTACCTAAAAGTGTAAATGTAGAGATATCCTGTATAGCGGTTAAATGACCCTGATACCTCACAAGAACGAAACTTTAGTTGCCCCAATTACGGCACTACAAGCCCTAAGCAGGCTGAGCCTTGTCACTCAGCCTGCTGGTTTATCTCAATCACATAAAAGCCCCGATATCTTATTTGTTGGGCATATTGGAAAGTCTTCTTTTCGCATCTCGCGAAAGGTCAATTACCCACAAAACTACTTACCCATAATTAAAGGCAAAATCGAGGGATCCAGTCGAGGATGTATCATATTTATCAAATACAGGCTATTTTTTAGCTCTATTCTATTTTTTACTTTCTGGACAGGTATGACCATGCTGATAGGACTCTTTTTCATATTCTTCCCTAAAGAATACGGGTATGCCATCATTGCCTTTTCTTCAGGGGTTGCCAATTATGTTGTAACCCTGCTTAATTTCAACAAACAGGTAAAATTAAGCAGAGCAGCCCTTGACGAAGCGCTAAACATGAGCGCTTAGTTATTATGCTAATTTAACTTTTCGTAATTTTGTCCAATTAAATCAATCAAAAAAGATGGATAAAGAAGTTCGTGTCAGGTTCGCTCCAAGTCCTACAGGAGCATTACATATTGGCGGTGTAAGAACCGCTTTGTACAACTATTTATTTGCAAAAAAGCATAATGGTAAAATGATCCTTCGCATTGAGGATACTGACCAAAACAGGTTTGTGCCAGGAGCTGAAGAATATATAAAAGAGTCGTTAGAATGGATGGGTATCATTGCCGATGAAAGCCCGTATGCAGGAGGGGAATATGGCCCTTACCGACAATCCGAAAGAAAAGGCATTTATGCAGAATATGCCCAAAAACTTATCGATGAGGGTAATGCTTACTATGCTTTCGATACGGCAGAGGAGCTTGAGGCTATGCGCGAAAGACTCAAGGCTGCACGTGTTGATACGCCACAGTACAATGCAATCACGCGTATGCAAATGAAAAATTCCCTTACCCTATCGGGGGAAGAGGTTAATCAGAAACTAGAAGCAGGAGAACCTTATGTGATCAGACTAAAAGTACCAAGAAAGGAAGATGTAAGGCTCAATGATATGGTACGTGGCTGGGTCATGGTACATTCATCAGCAATAGATGATAAAGTACTGATGAAATCAGACGGCATGCCTACTTACCACCTTGCCAATGTGGTGGATGATCACCTGATGAAGATCACTCATGTAATACGTGGTGAAGAGTGGCTTCCTTCAGCACCACTACATGTTTTGCTCTATAAGTTCTTAGGTTGGGAAAACACCATGCCTCAATTCGCACATTTACCGTTGTTACTAAAACCCGATGGCAATGGTAAGCTAAGCAAAAGAGATGGTGACAAGCTCGGCTTCCCCGTATTTCCTATTCAGGGTTCATTCCCAGGTAAGGATGGAAAGACAGAAACATTCCATGGCTTCAGAGAAGATGGGTATCTACCCGATGCTCTACTTAATTTTCTGGCATTCTTAGGCTGGAATCCGGGCACCGAACAGGAAATATTCTCATTACAGGAACTCATCGAAGCATTTACAGTAGAAAGGATAGGTAAATCAGGAACCAAATTTGACATCGAAAAAGCTAAATGGTATAATCAACAATATATCAAGGAGAAATCGGCTGTAGAGTTAAGTATATACCTCACCAAAGACCTTGAGACCAACGGCATACCTATTGATGAGCAAAAAGCAAAAAGGGTTTGTGAGGCCATGAGAGAGCGGATAGTTTTTCCTTCTGACTTGTGGAAAGATGGAAAATTCTTCTTCTCCATGCCTGATAACTATGATGAAACAGTAGTTCGCAAAAAATGGACCGAGGGCGCCGTTTCAGTGTTAGATGCTTATAAAGAAGCTATATTAAAGGCAGATAAGTTAACTGCTGACACAGCAAAAGAAATTTTAAATAACATATTAGAAGAAAAAGGCGTTAAAATAGGACAGGTAATGCAAGCTGTAAGGTTAGCCATAACTGGCAAAGGCGGAGGACCTGACTTAATGGAAATCATTGAGATTCTAGGCAATGAAGAAGTGGCTAACAGAATAAAGAAAGCTATTGATACATTGCCTGTTAAGCAAGTCAATTAAACCCTAAGTGTCATGTCAAAGAAGGAATCAAAGAAGAAAAAAAAGAAAGTTCAGCCAAAGGTAAACCCGGAACTGGAAGGTTTTAACATAGAAATTGATTCCTTTGGTGAAATAAAGACCAATTTTAACATCGATCGCATCAACGAGTTTCTTAACAAGAATGTAGAGGATAAGAAGCTCGCTGAGCGAGACGATTACGAAGATCTAAAATCTTCAAAGCCAGAAAAAAAGGATAAGAAAAAAGACAACGACGACAAAGAATAGCAATGAACTCTCACGAAATAGACTATGAAATTAAAGGGGAAAGTATTCAGGTCGTTGAAATTGAACTTGACCCTAACGAAACAGTAATCGCCGAAGCGGGCGCCATGCTCTTTATGGACGATGGCATTACTTTTGAAACTAAAATGGGTGATGGTTCTGAACCAAACCAAGGTCTTTTTGGCAAACTCCTCTCTGCAGGAACCAGGGTGCTAACCGGAGAGTCTTTATTTATGACTCATTTTACTAATAGAGGACCTCAAAAAGCTAAAGCAGCATTTTCAGCCCCATACCCAGGCACTATTATTCCTATCGATCTCAATAAAGCACCTCAAAATTCCTTAATAGTTCAGAAAGATGGCTTTTTATGCGCTGCTTTAGGAACAAAAATGTCCATTACATTTAACAAACGACTTGGATCAGGCCTGGTGGGTGGAGAAGGCTTTATTTTACAAAAGTTACAAGGAGACGGAAAAGCATTTGTGCATGCTGGCGGCACAGTTATAGAGAAAGAACTCAATAACGAAGTATTAAGAGTCGATACCGGATGTGTAGTAGCCTTTGAACCTTCTATTGACTTTAATGTTGAATCTGCCGGCGGACTAAAATCTATGCTGTTTGGGGGTGAAGGGTTATTTCTGGCAACATTAAGAGGCACGGGAAAGGTATATTTGCAATCCATGCCCATTAGAAAGCTGATACAAGCACTTGCTCCTTATGGGCGAAACAAAGGCAAGGAGTCCAGCTCCATTCTCGGTAGCTTTTTGGAATCGTAACGCTTGGATAAGAATTAAAAGAGTCTCTGGATATCTATTACTCAAAACCAGAACCGAATTTTTGGGAATATAGCAGGTGTAGTTTTTTTATATTCGAGATACTCATCCCCAAAAATTTTAATCAGTTTCTGCTCCTCATACCATATTCCAACAGGTAGGTAAACAAATATACAAATAGCAGATACCAAGGTTGGCATTCTAAAATCATACAACAGAAAACCTAAAACCAATAGTACCGTTCCCGAATAAATTGGGTGTCTAACATACCCTAGAATACCTGATCTATTAAGGCTGGCAGGGTCTTCTCTACTTAAACCCATAAAACTTTTGAAATCAAACTCACGAAAAGCAACTCTTATTACAACTACTCCTCCCCCAGCCAAGAGCAGGCTTATATATTGAAGAAATGATGAAGGAGGAAGCAATCGGTCTCCCTTAATAGCTCCATTGAGCAGCAGTATTGCCAAAAGTACTACGATAGAAGAGGTATTGTAAAGTAAACGATAGGTCTTCGAAGAAATATTAAAACTTTTTTGGAGTTTCTCCTTACTACTTCGAGAAGCAAAAAGGCTATGACAAAAGAAGAAAATCAGCCACCCAAAAGCCAAAAATATATAAGCTTCAATACCCTCCATGGGATTAAGGTACGAATTAAGCATGGTGGCAAAAACTAAATGGATTATAAATTATATATTTGCTACCGTGTAGAAAAAATTTTAAGCCCAGCGCAAACGATGGAAAACGTGAAATTAGGAATCATTAAGGAAGGTAAAGTACCGATCGACAGAAGAGTACCATTAACACCTGCCCAGGCAAAAGAGGTGAAAGAAAACTTCAAAAATGTAGAAGTAATTTGTCAATCAAGTGATATTCGTTGTTTTGAAGATGATGAATACCGTCAAAGTAGCATTACTGTAACTGACTCTATTGAAGATTGTGACATTTTGATGGGTGTTAAAGAAGTACCCATTGACAACCTTATTCCAAACAAAACTTATTTTTTCTTTTCGCACACTATAAAAGAACAACATTACAACCGTAATCTCTTACAAGCCATTCTACAAAAGAAAATCAGACTCATAGATTATGAGACATTAACTGATTCAACAGGTACCCGTATAGTAGCTTTCGGACGCTACGCAGGCATAGTAGGTGCCTATAATGGAATATGGGCCTATGGAAAGCGCTATAACCTATTCGACTTAAGAAGAGCACATGAGTGTTTTGACTTGGAGGATCTTAAAACAGAGTACAGTAAGGTGTCACTACCTCCAATAAAAATAGTAGTAACAGGCGGTGGCAGGGTTTCCAAAGGAGCCATGGAAGTGCTCAATGGCATGGGCATTCGTAAGGTGACTCCTGCAGAATTTTTGGAAAACTATTTTGATACGGCTGTATACTGTCAGCTTAACACTTGGGACTACAACAAACCAAAAGATGGTGGCGAGTTTATACGTAATGACTTTTATGCTAACCCACAAAGCTATGAAGGTGACTTCCTGAAATATGCTAAGGCAGCGGACCTCCTTGTTGCAGGAGCTTATTGGGACCCACGAGCTCCAGTATTGTTCAGAAGAGATGATATTATGAAACCTGATTTCAAAATTAGGATCATAGCAGATATTACTTGCGATATTGAAGGGTCTATTCCCTCCACAAAACAGCCATGTACCATAGCAGACCCTATCTATGACTACAACCCTAGTGATGACAAGGTAGAAGCTCCATTATCAGACGAAGGAAACATTACCGTCATGGCTGTTGATAACTTACCATGCGAATTGCCCAGAAATGCCTCTGAAGACTTTGGTCGTGAGCTTGTAGATAATGTGTTACCGCATCTCTTTGATAATGATACAGAGGAAGTAGTCAAAAGGGCTACCATAGCCGAAAATGGGGCATTAACGGAACGGTACAGTTATCTTCAGAATTATGTAGACAATAAAGCCCCCGCTGGGACTCTTTAATATGTAGTGAAATTTCAAACTATTTTTTATTACATTTAGGAGATATGTTTATAGAAACTGAGCTAGTTAAAAGGTCAAAGCAGTACGCTGAGGAAGTATTAGGCAGTCTACCAAAGGAATACAGCTATCATAGCCTCATCCATACGCAAGAGGTAGCTGCAGCAGCAGAAGAGATCGGCAATAAAATTGGACTCTCACAGGAACAATTGGAAATAGTAATTGTAGCCGCATGGTTTCATGACGTAGGTTATAAGTGCGGCTTCAAAAACCATGAAGAGGAAAGTGCTCGCCTGATGCGGGAGAAGCTGGCTGAGTTTAATGTTACTCCAGAGAAAATAGATGAGGTGGAAAAAATAATCAAGTCCACGCAAATGCCTCAATCACCTGAAGATGAACTATCCAAGGTAATGTGCGATGCGGACTTATACCATCTCTCTTCAGACATTTATTTCGTCAGAAGTGAAGAGCTACGTCAGGAACTGATCAATGTATGTGATGAAGATCTACCTCCTAAGGATTGGGCAAAGAAGAACCTCAAATTCTTAACAACCCATAGCTACTTTACAACATACGGTCAAAATATATTAGAACCAAGGAAACAGAAAAACATAAAAAAGCTTCAGAAAAAAAAAGAAAAGAAGGTGGACATCGAATATACTCAAAAGCTTGAAGACCAAATCGAAAAGCTCAAGCTTAAGATGGAAAAGAACAAGGTCATAAAACCCGACCGCGGGATAGAGACCATGTTCAGGATCACGTCAAAAAACCACCTCACACTTAGCGCTATGGCTGACAACAAGGCGAACATTATGATTTCAATCAACTCAATCATTTTGTCGGTGTTGGTTTCTGTACTTTTTAGAAAGTTTGAAGATTATCCTAACCTGATCATTCCTGCAATGTTATTGGTAGTTGTTTGCCTGGTTACCATTGTGTTCGCAGTACTTGCTACACGCCCAAATGTATCTACAGGAACTTTCACCAAAGAAGATATCATCAACAAAAAGACAAACTTGCTCTTCTTTGGCAATTTTCATGGTATGGAGATTGAAAACTACATGTGGGGTATGAAAGAAATGATGAAAGATGCAGATTTTCTTTATGGCAGCATGATCAAGGATATCTTTTTTCTGGGTATTGTATTAGGAAAAAAATACCGAATGCTTCGAAAGTCATATAATGTATTTATGTTTGGATTTATCGCAGCAATCCTGTCATTTGCTATTGCAATGGTATTTTTCCCGGTTCATTGATACTCATACTTTCCTCCGCTTTCAACCACGTATAAAAATCTACCTGCGCCTGAATTTCTGATTCACCATTCTCCACAAGTACATTCTGTAGATGCTCATTAATTAGGCATGCCTTGGTATTATCCTTCAGTTGGAGCTCAAGCATTTTCATTATTTCCCTCTTTGGACCCTCTTTATAAACAGGAAATACCACCTCAATTCTACGATATAGGTTGCGTTTCATCCAATCAGCAGAACCTTGATATAAATTTTCTGCACCATCATTATAGAAGTAAAAAACTCTGGAATGCTCCAGATAGCGATCTACGATACGTCTAACCGTAATATTTTCACTCAAGCCTTTTATCCCGGGTCGCAGGCAACAAATCGCTCTTATGATCAACTCAATTTTGACACCTGCCTGACTCGCTTCGTACAGTTTATCGATCATAACATCATCCTGAAGATTATTGAGCTTTAGAATGATAAGTCCCTTTTTCCCTGCCATAGCATGTCTTATTTCCTGATCTATCATAGCAGTCAACCGGTCGGTAATATTAAACTGCGAAACCAGCAAATGATTAAAGTGTGGCACTTCTTCCTTTTTATATAGATATTCAAATACATTGTCAAGTTCTTCCGTCATCTCACTATTACATGTAAGCAATGCTTCATCGGCATATATTGTAGCTGTTTTTTCATTGAAGTTACCCGTACCAAAAAAGCCATACCGTTTAATAGCCCCGTCCATCTGCCTTCTACAAACCAAGCCAACTTTAGCATGCACCTTCAACCCCGGTATACTATATATTATTTTAATACCCGCCCTTTCCATCTTTTCAGCCCATTTTAAATTATTTTCCTCATCAAAACGAGCTTTGATCTCCACAAATACAGTAACATGTTTCCCGTTATTCGCAGCACTAATCAGTGCATTGCTAATAAACGATTCTGGTGCTATGCGATAGAACGTAACCTTGATCTCCTCAACATTAGCATCCAACGCCGCTTCGTTAAAAAAACGTAACACATAATCGTAGTTATGATATGGAAAATGAAGCATCACATCTTCCTGATCAATGGCATTAAAAACAGAAGGACTTTCTTCAAGACAGGCCTTCGTAATAGGCTCCAAATACTCATTTTCCAATACAGGTTTCAATGGGTTTTGAAGGTTAAAAAGATCATACATATTGTGATACCTGCCACCAGGAACAAGATCATCTTCCTCCAGCTCGAATTTTTTTACGAGAAATTCCAATAGTTCCTTGGGCATAGTAGTGTCATAAAGGAAACGTGAAGGCACACCAAGATTCCTTTTATCTATTTGCTTTCTGATTTTCTTCACCAGATCACCCGAATACTCATCCTCAATGTTGAGATCAGCATCCCTATTCAGTTTAATAGAATAACAACCTTTTACCATATGGTTAGGAAAAAGAAAGCCCAGATTTTCCCTAATGATATCGTCAATGGCTATGTAATAAAAGTAATCATTTGTTTTAGGTAGTTCCACAAACCTACCCAGGTGATTTGTCGGGATATTAAGGTGAGCATAATCAACTACACCTGTGATTTTATCTTCCAGAAAAATAGCGAAGTAAAGAGCCCTATTGTCAAGGTATGGTGCCTTGCTCTTCTCCCCTGTCATAATAACAGGTTGGAGGTACGATAAAATTTTGCTCTTAAAATAATGTTCAACAGCTCTTTTATGTTCTTTAATTATAGGTTCGTTTCTATAGAGGATTATTTTATTCTTCTTAAGCTCTGGAAGAATCATTTCCTTTTTAATACGACCAAACTCTTCCTGTTGAAGGTTGACTTCATCAAGCACTTCCTGAAGAAGCCTCTTTGGTTTAATCGTAAACCTTTTATTGATTTTCTTCTTATCAATATCTACAATACTCCTGAGTGCAGCCACCCTGACCCTGAAAAACTCATCCAAATTAGAAGAGTAAATAGCAAGAAACTTTATCCTTTCATAAAGAGGAACACTAGTATTTGCAGCTTCCATTAATACCCTCCTATTGAAGGAAAGCCAACTAACATCACGATCAAAATATTTACTACTATCAATCATCAAACTTATTTTCAAAACACATGGCTATTACTAATGCTTAAATTAAACAAAAAAAGCTACCTAATTTTGATAGGTAGCTTTTTTTAGAAGGCGTTTTATATTCTATTCTTCAAACAAAATATATTCACCACCTTGTCCAATAACATACAATGTGCCGGAACCTGCACCAGGTTCCCAGGTAGCATAAGTAATTAGATATTTCTGCCCATCAACAGGAGGGTACAAATCAGTTAAATAGCTGATCAATGACTCTTGGATCAGCTCAGCACTCCACAAAGACAGATCATAGTTTTTATAAGAAGTCATACTTGTGGAACCATCAGGGTTACTTCCAGTATAAGCTTCGGCTATAGCCAGATAATCTGCAGCACTCAAAACAAACTTGATTGTATTATCAGCAACCCACTCTGTTCCGTTATGAGCAAATTTCAAGGTTTTGACTTCATTTGAACTATCTTTCAGTATCCAATCAGTACCATCGAATGTGTACATTAATACCTCTCCGTACTCGATACCACCTTGGTCATAATCTCTGAAATTATAGATTACAAATTGTTGTTTACCAGCTTCGGCATATGGAAACAATTCTTTTAGGTAAATTCCTATCTTAAACTCAGCCTCAGATTGTGTTGAAAAGTAATCACGAGTACCGCGACCCAAGTTTTCATAGTCACCAGTACCTGCTGATAAAACATAAGAATTTCTCCAAAGTCCATTCCATAATACTATAGCCTTAGTTTCGGTAACAGTTTGAGAACCATTATACCATTGATATGTAAGGTCAACTACATCTCTATCTCTAGCATCTGGATACTTTGATTGCAGATATTTATCTATATCATCATCACTGTCAAAGTTTCCATAAGTAAAACCAAGATCAGTGTATTCTTGAGCTGTTACTGTTGTTGTGGCAATAGTATCTTTTAAAGATAGGGGTTGATAAACTTCATAAGTTACCGTAGCAGAAGATCCCTCTCCCAACGCAGGATATAGTTTACTTAATATTTCCGGGATTAACCCTTTCGCGTGACCTTCATTGTCAAAACTCTTATAATTAGCAACACCTTCATCACTCGATAACTCATAAGCATCATCATCCAAGGTAATCTCCAGCGTCTTTGCTATTGATTGCTCCGCCTTTATCTCATCAATTTCATCTCCTAAAGGGTCGCAAGACCACATAAAGCCTGCAGCAATAATTAACCCTAATATTACTTTAATATTTTTCATAACTAATCTCATTAAAAAATTAGAAGTTTATTTTTAAACCTAAGTTCCAGTTTCTTCCGTATCCATAATAAACACGAGAGTTTGCAGCATCTCCACCATCATTAGCATCTGCTACATATTCAGTATCAGCAAGGTTATATACATTTCCATATATAGAAGCATTGAAGTTACCTAACTGAAGTTTATAAGTTAAGTTCAGATCGAAAAGGCCATAAGCAGGAACCTGCCATGCATCAGCAACATTTTCTGATGTTCTTGAAGTAGGATCAAAAGATGCATATAGGTTATCATAGTAATTATAGTCTATTCCGATAGTAATATTCTCGCCTGCAGAATATTTCATCCCCAAAGCAGCAGTAGTCTGAGCAGCATCACCGACCTTCAGGTCATCAATGAAGATATTTATTGGATCACCAAGAGGATTACCATCTTCGTCCTCAATTCTTACATTCTGCACATTATTTTGCCATCTCCAGTCTCCAACTGACAACATTCCTGTAAAGGTAAAGTTCTTAATTCCTTTGTATACGGCGTCAACCTCCACTCCTTGGTGTAATGCATCAATTCCGGTGATATTGGCATAGAATATCTGACCTGCATTGCTTAGTGATCTTACAGAAGCTTTGTCTAACCACTGAGTTCTGTACACGTTAATATTAGCAGTAAAGTCCTTTTCTCTATAACCGTATCCAATCTCTGTACTCATGATTTTTTCATTAACAGCATCTTCGTTAGCTGCATTTGAAGTCCTACTTAAGAATACGTTTCTGAAAAACGGAGCCTTTTCGAAAAACCCTATATTTGCGAATATGTTATGATTTCTTGTAAGGTTATAGTTAGCCCCACCTTTGATTTGGTATCCAAAGAATGAAACATCTTCTGAATCCTTGTTATCAGGCGTTTCTTTGAAATTCTCAACTCTTGAGTATGAAGTGTTTGAAGCAGCCAATGAAAGGAATGTAGAAAGTTTATCTTTAGTATACTCGAACTGACCGAATACACCTTCCCAAAGTACTATGCCATCATAATTGTAGTTATACTTGTCACCTTTCTTAAGAATTCTGTTCGGGTTGTTGATATCATCATTATTCAACACATAGTCGCCACCAAGTAGATCCGTGATCTCATAAAAGTGACTTCCTTTATAGTATCTAAAATCCAAACCTCCTAAAAACTGTAGGTTTGAGCTAATATCATATTTTAATGATGACAATACACCATACCATTTGTGGTCGTTTCTTGATGCTCTTAACCACGCCAAGGCATTTCCATCAACAGTATTTTCATTTTGCTCTACAAAGTAATCTACATCAATAGGGCCATACTGTCCTCCTGTTCTCACACTTTTATCAAATGTACCACCGGTACCACCGCCACCGCCAGTACCAAAAGATGCGTATGCAGCTGTAGAAAGTTCAGCTTTATCACTTATAGTCCAATAATGGTTAAGAGAAAGTTGTGGCTTGTGGTAAAAGTTATCTTCTACATGAAGAACTTCTCCATTCTTGTATCCCCAATCAGGATTGTACTTAATGCCACTTGGGCTTTCTTCGTAATCTATCAACAAACTATTTGACTGTCTCTGTCCATGTCTTTGTTTTGTTCCTATCGCAGTAAAAGTAACTTCGTGATCATCGTTGATTTGCTTTGCGATATTAGCATAGTAAGAATAGCCTAGGAACTCAGTTCCATCAACATATCCATCCCCTTTAGTTCTTGCTCCGGAAAGTGTAAATGCCCAACCGTTTTCAGACAAACCTGAATTTAAGCTAAAGCCTATTTTAGAATAAGCATCATTTCCAGTGGCTACATATACATTACCACCTTTTTCAAAATCAGTTGCTTTTGAGATGATATTAATTGTACCTCCAATAGAAGGTACTGCTACTTTAGAAGCTCCCAAACCTCTCTGTACTTGCATTGATCTTGTAGCATCTGTTAAACCAGCCCAGTTAGACCAATAAACGTTACCGTTTTCCATATCATTAACAGGAACTCCGTTAATAAGAACAGCAACATTCTCATCATTAAAACCCCTTATATTAACACGGCCATCTCCAAAACCTCCACCTGACTTAGTGGCGTAAATTCCAGGGGTAGACTTCAAGATCTCAGGAAATTCCTGACTACCAATTTTTGCTTCAAGCTCTGCTTGCTTAATTGTAGATACAGCAACAGGTGTTTTTCTGTCAACAGCGACAGAGGCAATAATTTGTACTTCAGCCAACCCGATAGCACTTGAACCCAATTGCACGTTACCGATATCAGTGTTTTGACCTTCATTTACTGTTACCTGGATTTCTTTTTCAGCGAAACCGATAAACGAGATCACGATAGTTTGTGACCCAGCATCTACATCGCCGATTTTAAAACCTCCATTCACGTCTGTCACTGATCCTTTGGTGGTTCCTTTCACTAGTACGTTAGCACCAATAAGGACATCCCCATTGGCTTCATCAAGTACTTTACCACTAACTGTCCCCGTCTGGGCAATAGCAGAAAAGCTGACCATCACAAAAAAAGCGATGACAATAACTCCAAATCGTAAAGTTTGTTTCATTCCTTGTATTAGGTTTGTTAAAAATAGTTTTTGTGTTTAGATTATCTTCAGCATCAAAATGCGGTGCAAATGTATGACATTATTTAACTAGCTGTCTAAGAGGCAATTTTATTTTAAAATAAAGAAACTGTCTTTATATTAACTAATTGTTAAGTATTTAGAAGTGTAGGCCTAAATAAGTTCGTTAACTTCACATATAATCCATGCTCTTATTCAGGCGCTCTTGATCTTGCAAAAAAAGTGAATTTATGAAAAAAAAACTAGCATTAGCAGTTATTATTAGCACACTCACCCTCCATAGCTATGCTCAGAAAATTGATTTGGAATACTACCTCTCCGGAAATACAACATACTCCCCTGAAATACCTGCACCAGAACAGGTGATAGGTCATCAGGTTGGGGAGTGGCACATCAATCATGACAGGCTGGTCAACTATATGTACCGCCTTGCTGAGGCTTCTGATAGAATACTAATACAAGAATATGCCCAGACTTTTGAAGCACGCCCGCTCCTGGTGCTTACCATATCTTCTCCGAAGAACCTGAATAACATTAAGGATATCAAAGAAAAACACGCTCAATTGACTAACCCTCAAGAATCAGAAAAACTTGATTTGGAAAATATGCCTGCTGTGGTGTATATGGGCTACAGTGTTCATGGCAATGAAGCCAGTGGCAGCAATGCTGCACTTTTGGTTGCCTATCACCTGGCAGCTGCTCAGGGGCCCGAAATAGAAAAACTACTGAATGAAACAGTTATTCTGCTTGACCCCAGTTTTAACCCTGACGGCTTGCAGCGATTTTCCAATTGGGTCAATTCAAGAAAAAGCTTCAATGTCTCCACGGATCCTAACAATATGGAGCAGAATGAAGCTTGGCCAGGGGGAAGAACCAACCACTACTGGTTTGATCTCAACCGCGACTGGCTTCCTGCCCAATTACCTGAATCACAAGGGAGAGTTGCCCTATTTCATGAATGGAAGCCTAATGTACTGACGGATCATCATGAAATGGGAACTAACTCGACTTTTTTCTTCCAACCCGGAATACCATCAAGGAATAACCCTTTAACGCCAGAAAACACCTATACCCTAACTGAAAAAATGGGGGTATATCATGCAAGGGCACTAGACAATATTGGTTCTCTGTATTATACAAAAGAAAGTTATGACGACTATTATTATGGAAAGGGGTCAACTTACCCTGATATTAATGGTGCCGTAGGTATACTTTTTGAGCAGGCTAGTTCCAGAGGACATGCTCAGGAAAGTATTCATGGAGTTTTAAAGTTCCCTTTTACTATCAGAAATCAGGTCACTACTAGTTTCTCCACCTTAAAAGCCGTAAACGAAATGAGGCTTGACTTTTTACAACATCAAAGAGACTTCTACAAAGAAGCTATACAGGAAGCGCAAAAAGATCAAAACAAAGCTTTTATTTTTGCATCAAAAGACTCATACCGCAGTTATCATCTCGCGGAACTTATATCACGCCATAAAGTAGATATATATCACCCCAAAAAAGGGGTAAACATCAAAGGCATAAACTTTTCTGAGGATCAGGTTTATGTGGTTCCCCTATACCAGTCACAATACAGACTAATAAAAGCCATGTTCGAAACTAGAACAAAGTTTCAGGATAGTTTATTCTACGATATTTCTACATGGACCCTCCCCTATGCTTTTGGTCTGGATTACGAAACTTTAAATGCAAAATCATATAACCATTCGCTTCTGGGAGAAAAATTCAATTCCGAGCAAAAACCCTCCGGCAAATTAATCGGACAACAATCTGCTTACGCCTATGCCTTTGAATGGTATGGGTACTACACTCCGAAACTATTAAATAAGTTACTAAAAAAGGGCTACACGGTTAAAGTCGGAAATGAAGAATTCAATGCTAATGGAAAACAATTTGCCAGAGGGTCAATTATTATCCCTGTTGGCATACAAGAAAAAACTCCGGATTCAATTTACAACACCTTATCTCACCTTGCCAAAGAAACCGGTATAGATATTTACTCTCTAACAACGGGGCTGGACTATAGCGGCGTAAGCTTAGGAAGCCGGAGTTTTGACAAGGTACGCAACCCCAAGATAATGATGCTGGTCGGAGAAGGGGTCACTCCCTATGATGCCGGAGAAGTATGGCACCTACTGGACCAAAGGTATGATATGGAGCTTTCCC
This sequence comes from Fulvivirga marina, assembly GCF_016775155.1. GTDB lineage: Bacteria > Bacteroidota > Bacteroidia > Cytophagales > Cyclobacteriaceae > Fulvivirga > Fulvivirga marina. Next base: position 322,004 of record NZ_JAEUGD010000067.1, read on the forward strand.
TGGTTCCTATCGATGAGTTTAACCAGGTTGAGATTAATAAATATAACACCATGATCCTGGTCAATGGACGGTATAGTGATATATCAACACCTGCAAAGGATAAGCTAAAGACCTGGTTGCAGCATGGAGGCACTATAGTGGCCAGTAAAGATGCATTAAAATTCCTATCCTCATCTGGGTTTGGCAAGTTTGAGTTTGAAAAGCCAAATAATGCGGACTCTTTGAAAGAGAGGAAATATGCTGATATCAATGAAACCGAAGGCGCCCAGAAAATTGGTGGGGCCATTTTTGAAACTAAAATTGACAATACACACCCTCTACTTTACGGATATTATAGACAAACACTTCCTGTTTTCAGAAATAGCAGGTTATTTTTAAAAAAATCCAGCAACTCATTTGCCAACCCCATAGTTTATACAGATTTTCCTCTGTTAAGTGGTTACATTTCCAAGGGTAACCTTGATTTACTCAAAGGTACATCCGCCGTGGGCACAAGTAATTATGGCAAAGGCATGATCATTGGTTTTACTGACAATCTTAATTTCAGGGCTTTTTGGTACGGCACTAATAAAATATTTATGAATGCTATTTTCTTTGGCCCTATTATCGATCGTACAGCTGGCAGATAGGCCCCAAAAGCAACAAAGCCAGCCATAAATACTGTACGTTGTTGTTTGTATTAGATTTATATATTAATTTGAAAATTAATTGCATCACTACAGTTTGGCATAATTTTAGCCGCAACTTCAGTGTTAATTAACCACAAATATGAAATTCATAACGGGAAGAATATTACTAAGTGTCGCTTTTGTGCTTTTAATTACCAACCTTGGCTTTGCACAAGGAGAGATTATCAATGACGTTAAAGAGGCAATTAAAACAGGAAGTTCAAAAGAAATTGCCAAGTTTTTAAACCAAAGCGTAGACGTTACCCTCGATGGTAACATGCAGAGTTATAGCAAAACCCAGGCAGAGTACGTCTTAAAAGACTTTTTCAAAAACAACCCACCCTCCAGTTTTACTATTGTTCATCAAGGTGCGTCTAAAGGAGGTTTACCCTATGCAATAGGTCAATATATCTCAAAAGGAGACACCTACAGGGTTTGGGTAAGAATTAAGGATACGGGGAGTAAATACCTAATCCATGAGATAAGCTTTATAAAAGAATAACACAAGACAAACCATTTAGCATATTATAAGCACTGTTTAATCAGTGCTTTTTTTATTTTTGCAGGATGGAATTAAGCTATTTGTCTGAGCAGGCTATTAATAAGTTTATTTCGGAAGCATTAAACGAGGACGTAGGTGACGGAGATCACTCTTCCTTAGCAGCTATTCCGGCAGAAAGCAAAAGTAAAGCTCAGCTTTTAATTAAGGATGACGGTATTATTGCGGGTATTTCTCTGGCAGAAAAAATCTTCGCCCAATTTGATAATACACTTAAGGTCAAAACGCTGATCCAGGATGGAGACAGTGTTAAAAAAGGAGATATTGGTTTAACCGTAGAAGGTTCTGCCCGATCCATACTTACTTGTGAGAGACTGATATTGAACTGTATGCAGCGTATGAGTGGTATTGCTACATATACCCATGAAATGACTGCATTAATAAAGGGTACAAAAGCCAAGCTTCTCGATACCAGAAAAACTACTCCTAATTTCAGGATTGCAGAAAAATGGGCAGTAGCTATCGGGGGTGGAACTAACCACCGCTTTGGTCTATATGACATGATTATGCTTAAGGATAATCATATTGATTTTGCCGGGGGAATTGCCAAAGCCGTTAAAGCCACTAAAAATTACCTGGCTGATACAGACCGTAACCTCAAGATTGAAATAGAAACCCGAAACCTTCAGGAAGTTAAAGAGGTTGTGAAAGTAGGTGGTGTTGATATAATTATGCTCGACAACATGATCCCTTCCGTAATGAAGGATGCTATAAAAATCATAGATGGTAAATATCAAACCGAAGCCAGTGGGGGTATTACTGAAAAAAATATCCGCGAGGTAGCTGAATGTGATGTCGATTTCATTTCCGTAGGCGCACTAACCCATTCAGTTAAAAGTATGGATATCAGCCTCAAGGCCATGTAGTATTGAAAGGCAAGAAAAACATAATCGTTATCTTTTTAGAAGTTGTGTTATTCACACTAATATTCATTTCATTGTTTTATCATTGTTCCTAAATAATTTAAAATAGATTATGATCGTAAAAACTAAGAAGTACAAACTTGAAAGTAGTACTTATATTAAACTGGCATTAAAAAATGTACTAAAGCAGCAGTGGTGGGTGTTTTTAATTGCCTTGGCCATATGTGCCGGATATTTATGGATTCCCAATGCATGGTGGTTTATCGGAGCAGGTATAGCATTGGTACTTTATATATTATTCTGGCTCATCCAGTTTGCAGGAGTTACACAACTTGAGCAAACCAAAATGCTCTTTGAAAAGCTGGCATATGAAATCAACAGCCAACAAATTTTGGTAAAGCTTAATGCCCGTCAGGGCATGCCTATAAAGTGGGATCAAATAAAAAAAGCCAATGTAGCAAAAGATCATTTTGTGTTGGTGGTTAATAAAGCTCAGCTTATTCATTTGCCTTATAAGATATTCAATAATGACAATGACAGGAAATTCGTTGAAAGTATACTAAAACGAAAAGGCCTGATAAAGTCTTAATTCAACTCACCGTTCACTGTTGGTATGACCCATTTCCCTAATAACCATGAGCGGTGAACAAGGAAAGCCTACAAACAGTGAACGGTAAAATGAAAAAGAAGCAACCTTTAACAATAAAAGAAGCAAAACTTAAGGCTGCAGACTACTGCGCTTATCAGGAAAGGACCCAGCAACAGGTTCGTGACAAGTTATTTGATCTAGGACTGCATTGCGATGAAGTTGAAGACATCCTCGCCGACCTCATCACCGAAGGCTTTATCAATGAAGAGAGGTTTGCCATTCATTATGCCGGTGGAAAATTTAGAATGAAAAAATGGGGCAAGGTAAAAATCTCCCACCACCTAAAGGCCCTTAAAATATCAGACTACTGTATCAACCGTGCTCTGGCAGAGATTGATGATGAAGACTACCAGATAACGCTTCATCAACTTTTGGAAAAGAAAAAGTCCTCCATAACCGGCGAAAACCAGTACATAATAGGGAAAAAGATAGCTACTTTTCTAATCCAAAAAGGGTATGAGCCTAATCTGGTTTGGACTCTTATCCGTGATCTGTAAAATGTATCATAGACGACAGTATGGCATGTTTCTGAAACCTTGCTATACTCATAGCAGTTCAACCTGATATGAGAACTATAATTACATTTATTATAATAATTATCGCTGCGGGGAACAGTTTCTCGCAAAATGATAAACATTTTAACACTAAAAAGGGTGTTGCTATTGATGGGTATGACCCGGTAAGTTACTTTGCCAATACCCCAAAAAAAGGGGATGAGTCACTAAGCCATACCCACAATGAGGTAACCTATTTGTTTTCCACTGAAGAGAACCTTCAAAAGTTTGCCAAGACCCCTCAAAAGTATATCCCTGAATATGGCGGCTGGTGTGCATACGCCATTGGGAAATCAGGGAAAAAAGTGAAAGTAAACCCTGAAACATATAAAATAAAAGGGGGTAAGCTTTACCTGTTCTACAATTTCAACGGTTACAATACGCTTAATGACTGGAACAAAAATGAGGAATCACTGTTAAAATCGGCAAGCGCTAATTGGGAAAAAATAGCTCAATAACCTGTGGATTAACCATTTGAAGAAAAGATGTGCTTCGCAAAGCACATTTTCTTATTATCTTTGATCCTTGACTTATTTGAAAAAGATGAATTTAATTGATGCCTGTAAAGATATTCTTGACCAATTATCAATTGTGGTCAGAGATATAAAGGAGGAAGATTTCAGTAAGGAAGTGTCAACTTTAAATAACTCTACCATTGGACAGCATATAAGACACACGCTGGAATTTTTCATCTGCCTTAAAAACAACGGCGCTTCTGGCATCATTAACTATGACAACCGTGACCACGATCAGTTGATGGAAACAGATAAACTTGTGGCTTTGAATATTATAAATGAGCTTTCTGATTTTTTCACATCGAATAATGGAAACAAAGAAATGAAGTTAGTTGCCAACTATTCGTTTAATAATGATCATGTTGAGTTCATTGAAACCAACTTTCTTCGAGAGTTGGCTTATAATATAGAACATGCTATCCACCATATGGCTATAATAAAAATAGGAGTGAAAGAGGTCGCTGGATACATAAAGCTGCCGGCACATTTTGGTGTTGCTATTTCAACAATAAAATTTCAAAAAGCTAAGTTGGCTTCCAACAAGTAGATATTAATTTAATTTGGAAGTATGAGTTGGTTTAACAGGTTGTGGAGAAGCAATTTTCTTATCCGGGTTCGCAGTTGGGAGTATTGGCCATTTGAAATTGTTTATTTACCCATTTTTGGCTATTGGGCATGGTTGTCCATAAAGGCTCGATCCATGCTCTTCTTTACTGCTTCTAACCCCGGCATAGAAAATGGTGGATTATTAGGCGAATCGAAATACAAGATACTAACCAAGATCCCGTCTGCCCTAGTTCCAAAGACTTTCTATTTTCGCCCTAAGGCTTCTATATATAAGATTGTTGAAAAAATGAAGGATAACGGCTTATCATTTCCGATCATATGTAAGCCAGATATCGGAGAGCGAGGCTGGAGAGTCGAAAAAATCACCGACACTAACAGCCTCAAAACCTACTCAAACAGTAGTCCCACGGGTTTTATTGTTCAAGAATATATTGATCTGCCTGTAGAAGCAGGTGTATTTTATTACAAACATCCGCAGGAAAGGCATGGAAAAGTAAGCTCTGTCGTTTTAAAAGAAATGCTTCAGGTAACGGGCAATGGCAGGGATGCACTTAAAGCACTTATACTCAATAATGACCGAGCCAAACTGCAGTGGGACTCACTTAAAATCAAATTTAAGGATGAGCTTAACACCATACTCAACCCTGGCGAAGTCAAAGAACTTATTTCCATTGGAAATCACTGCAAAGGGACCAAATTCCTCAACGGAAACCACATTATTTGTGATGAACTTGAAAACGCCTATGACAGCATTTCCAACCAGATTGATGGCTTTTTTTATGGAAGGTTCGACCTCAGGGCTGCATCTTTAGAAGACATAAAAGCAGGAAAGGTGAAGATCATGGAATTAAATGGGGCTGGTGCTGAGCCCTCACATATATATCATCCTGGTTTTTCTCTTAGAGAAGGTTACCGGGTATTATTTCATCACTGGAAAGTACTTTATCAGATCAGTACGGCCAATCATAAGCTGGGAGTTCCTTATCTTTCCGTAAAACAAGGCTGGTCTGAATATAAAAGGATAAAAGCCATAAAGTAAGTTATAGCGTATCTATTGACACTAATTTTCTCGATAGCGTTTATTTTCAGCTTTTTAGGTTCTATCCCTCCTGGATCTATTAACCTGAGTGTCATCCAGCTGTCTCTGGATAGCAGGTTAAGTGCAGCACTGCGATTTGCGCTGGCAGCAGCACTCATTGAATACCCTTATGCTTTCATTGCGGTACAGTTTGAAGGCTGGATTACATCATCACCGGTAATCATCAATAACTTCAAGCTTATTGCTGCATCAGTTATGCTCCTGCTCGGAGTGGTTAACCTTTGGCCTCAGAAAAAATCTCCATCCAAAATAATGGAAACTATTCGGAATAGCGGATTTAGGAAGGGTGTAATTATCAGCTTATTAAACCCATTAGCCATACCTTTCTGGATAGGCGTCACGGCTTACCTTAATCATCAAGGATGGATCAACCTGGAAACCGTTGATCAGGTATTTGTTTATGTTCTGGGAATATCCGTAGGGACATTTTTCCTACTGGCCTTGTTGGCTTTGTTAGCCAAAAAACTGCGCCCCATCATAGCAGAGAGTGAATTCGTCAAGCTTATACCAGGCATTGTCTTTCTGATTTTAGGATCATACGCACTCCTTCAGTATTTCGAATTAGTTTAGGTCTATTTGCACTTCCTCCATCTTAGTCTTCAGTATAACTTTATGTCCACTTACCTGCTCCAATAATGGCTTCAATATTATTTCAGCATTTTCACGGGTTTGCTCCAATATTCCTGAATTCAAAGCGGAAACCTTAATCTCCCTCTCAGCATGTTTATAAGCTTTTTGAATAAAGCTCTTCTCATCCTTCATAGGGTTAGTTTGTAAAGAGTAAATGCGAGTCTTCTCCATATCCAACTTATAATAACAGATCTCAGGAGAGGGTAGATTAACAAACAGGGTATCATTTTCCAATATCAAATCACTTTCCCTGATCTTGGTTAAATCAATGCAACCGACAGCATGCCCCTCACTGATCAATGCTATTTTGGAATCAGGACCTAACTTAAATAACCTGAAATACTCTTTGCTCACCTCAGTAACTTCTGTTATTTCCTTAAAATTATACTTTACCAACTCTAACTTACCCAAGGCCTCTACCTCCTGAAGTATAGTACTTCTGTTGATTATGGTTTCCGCCTTTTCATCAGACATAAGAGTTACATAAACCCAACCTCCCAGAAGAAGGATAATCAACCAAGGAAATAATTTTAAAATCAATCGCATTTATCTTAACCATTTGCTTCCGTTCTAAATTTAATAATTATAAGAAGCTTATTTTATTCAACGCTTGTTATCTTTCTATCAAAGTCAAACTACTATGTGGCAAATTTCAATAGACACAGGGGGAACGTTTACCGACTGCCTGGGACTCTCTCCTAACGGCCATTTAAAGAGGCTAAAAATTCTTAGCAGTAGCAACCTAAGGGGGTTGATTATTAAACAACTAGACGACCGCACATTCAAAGGCCTCTTTAACTGGCATATACAAGATGATATCTTTAAAGACTTTGAATTTGAGGTACTGGGGAGTGGCGAAAAATCATTGGTAAAGCATGTAGATTTGAATGAAAGTATTATAAGACTTCAGTCTCCCATAAAAATTGACAAAACCACCGAATTTCAGATCTCTTCAAACGAAGAAGTGCCCGTGCTAGCAGCGAGAGTTCTAACTTCAACCCCTCTAAACACTCCGTTGCCTGCACTAGTTATGAGGCTTGGGTCCACCAGAGGAACCAATGCCCTGCTGGAAAGGAAAGGCGCCGACGTATTATTCATCACCACTCAAGGGTTTAAAGACCTTATCCGCATTGGAAATCAGCAGCGACCAGAGCTCTTTGCTTTAAACATTATTAAACCCGATCCGCTTTATAAAAATGTTATAGAGGTAAATGAAAGGATAGACAGAGATGGCAATATTATACAAGAGATTGATCATGATAGCTTTAAAAGTATATTGACATCAGCACAAAAGAATGTGTCAGTTGCAATAGCATTCATGAACAGTTACAAAAACCCCACTCATGAAAAGGAGCTTGAAAGTTTCTTACTAAATAATGGTTTTGAGTATGTCAGTCGCTCTTCTTCACTATCTTCTAACATCAAAATCTTACCAAGAGCGGAAACTGCTATTGCTAATGCTTACCTGTTACCTATTATTGACAGTTATATACGAGGTATAGAAAAATACATACTAACCGGCAGGCTACATGTCATGACTAGTGCCGGCGCAGTGGTTAACTCCAAACTTTTCACTCCCAAGGATAGCCTTTTAAGTGGACCTGCGGGAGGAATAGTGGGGGCCAAAACCGTTGCAGAAAAGTCTGGTTTCGACAAAATTCTCACTTTTGATATGGGTGGCACAAGTACAGATGTAGCTGTTTACAATGCTGGCTATGACTATCAGTATGAAACCAAAGTTGGGGACGCCCACATCCTTAGCCCTTGCCTGTCTATAGAAACAATCGCCGCGGGTGGTGGCTCGATTTGTTCATATACCCAAGGCGTACTCACGGTTGGACCGGAAAGCGCAGGTGCCATGCCCGGCCCGGCCTGTTATGGTGCAGGAGGGCCCCTTACTATAACAGACCTTAATTTGCTTTGTGGCAGGCTGGAGGAAAAAAACTTTAGCATTCCTCTAAATAAACAACGTGCTGAAGATGCATTGAAAGATATTATGGATGCATTACGCCTAAGCGGCAGCAGACCAGATAAATCTGAACTGCTAAACTCTTTCCTGGCTATAGCGAATGAAAAGATGGCGGAAGCCATCAAGAAAGTATCCGTAAGAAAAGGTTATGAACCGAAAAACTATACTTTGGTAACCTATGGTGGGGCTGGTGGACAGCATTCATGTGCTATTGCCGAGCTTTTGGACATCCCGTCTATTCTCATTCCTTATGATGCTGGCCTCCTTAGTGCATATGGCATCAGCGAAGCAGATATTGAGGCTTTTGCAGAGAAACAGTTGTTGATGAATTTAAATACTGCACTAAATCACATGAGCGAGTGGTGGGCGGAACTGCAAGAACGCGCCTATTCAAGGTTGCAAAAACAAGGTATCGCAAAAGAGAGTATTCATATAAAAAAGAAACTGGCCTATTTACGTTATCGTGGGCAGGAAAACACAGTCGAAATTGAAGTGTGTGAGGATGGAGATTACTATCAGGATTTTAAACACGCATATGAAAAAATCTATGGTCATTGGCTGGAAGGGCAATCGATCGAGGTCGAGTCCATCAAGCTTATAGCGTCATCAAAAAAAACTACAGATATCACGGCTGATGTTAGTGACTCGGAATATACACCTAAGGCCATTGGTACCCAGCAATGTCTAACTAATAATGGCTGGAAGGAAGCCGATGTCTACATTTGGGAAGAACTTAAGCCTGGTGCACGCATCCATGGACCAGCCATTATAGTCAGTCAAAATTGTACCGTTTTTGTTGAAATGAACTGGCAGTTTTTTCTGGACAGGAATAACCACGCGATCATGAATAAAGCCTCCGGCACCTCGGATCAAAATAAAATCTCAACACCTGAGGCGGCGAGTATCGAGCTTTTCAAAAACAGGTTTATCGGCATAGTTGAAGAAATGGGAGCCTTACTGGAAAGAACCTCCTTTTCTGTAAACGTTAAAGAACGGCTCGATTTTTCCTGTGCATTACTAGATGCAGCTGGCGAGCTAATTGTAAATGCGCCACATATACCTGTACACTTGGGAAGCATGGGTATTTGTGTAAGAAAGGTCAGGGAGCAACTGCCCATTGAGGAAGGTGATGTGATCATTACTAACCATCCGGCTTATGGAGGATCACATTTGCCTGATATCACCCTTATCAGTGGGGCATTTGAAAACGGAGCACTTGTAGGCTACGTTGCCAATCGAGCACACCATGCTGAAATAGGGGGTAAAACTCCTGGCTCCATGCCAATAGATGCGACTCAACTAGACCAAGAGGGCGTGATCATTGAACCTCGTTATCTGGCCCAAAATGGGGTTTATTATTGGGATGAGATCAAAGACATGCTTAACAATGCAGCTTACCCTTCTCGTGCAGTAGATGAAAATATTGCTGACCTTAAGGGTGGTGTAGCTGCATTACAAGCTGGAATAAACGGACTAAAAAACTTATGCACCGTTTATTCTATCCAAGAGGTCAAGCAACATATGTACATGCTCAAAGATTATGTAAGCAGCAAGCTGTTACAAAAAGTTGTACCACTATATGGCCAAACTTTTACTGCTACAGAATTGCTTGATGATGGTAGCAAACTTCAAGTCTCGATTGATATTAATAAAGATAAAATAACCTTTGACTTTGCGGGGACAGGTGAAGTTCACCATAAAAACCTTAATGCCACTGAAGCCATAGTAACTAGTGTAGTACTTTATGTACTCCGGCTACTCATGGATGAAGACCTGCCTTTAAATGAAGGTCTTCTTCAAAATGTTAAGATAAAGATACCCTACAGCATACTCAACCCCGATTTTGAGCACCTCAATCCTCCCCCTGCTGTGGTTGGTGGAAATACAGAAATTAGCCAGCGGCTCACAGATACACTACTTAAAGCACTAAATCTATCTGCCTGCAGTCAGGGCACCATGAATAACCTGTTATTTGGAGATGATACCTTTGGCTATTACGAAACTATATGCGGCGGAACTGGTGCAGGCAAAGGCTTTAACGGGCAAGATGCGGTACATCAACATATGACCAACACACGTATTACAGACCCCGAAATTATGGAATGGCGTTACCCAGTAAGACTGAATAAGTTTGAGATCCGAAAAGACTCAGGTGGTAATGGTAAATGGCATGGAGGGGACGGTATAATCAGAGAAATAACATTCCTCAAACCACTGGAGATGACTATTCTTTCCCAACATAGAATTCAAAAACCTTATGGCCTTGAAGGAGGTGAAAAAGGAGAATGTGGTGAACAATTCATAATGACTAAATCAGGCACAAAACAAGTGCTCAAAGGGATTGACAGCAGAAAGCTAAATGCTGGCGATAAACTTATAGTTAAAACACCCGGAGGCGGAGGGTATGGAAAAGTCTAAGCTAGTGCCAGGTACTTTTATAAAGTATTTTATCTCTTCAACAAAGGGAGTACTTAGAGCTTTCCGGTAACTCCTCAAAGGGCGTTCCTGGTTCAATACACGCTGTTAAATTTCCATACTCTTCGTTATAGAGTAAGACAGTTTTCACATTGATAGACATTCGCATGTTCTTCAAGGCTCTCATAGCATGAGATGGCTTAACTCTATGAGCGCGCCAACGATTTACTACTTAATATAACATCATCAAAATCTGCGTAGGCAAAGTTTACATCAGTACCAACAGATCTATATTAATGTTATGATCGTTGATATATGAAACTATATATGATCCATTTGTTTTTGGTCGTAGACGTGAAGAACTGGAATATGCTAAGCCAAAAGGGAGCTAAATTAGGGTTTTTGTGTAGTAAGAAGACAAGCATAAACGGATCATTTTCAAAAGACATGACCTGCACAACACAATCATCAGCCACAATCATTGTATTGATGAGGATGAATATGAACCGCTGGGAATCATTCAAAACGATACTTATGAAAATCAGAAATAGGTGTTCAGCCACTTAGAAAATAGTAAGTAGGGTCAAAAACTTGCATATAAAGTCTCCGGCTGTTATTATTATAGGGAAGGTCGCAGCACTTACACCACGCAAAGCCAAGGATAAGTGTATTAACCTGATTTTCGAAACTTACGCTCATTAGAATACAAAAGGCATGACAAGATATTCAGCGGTAATAACAGCTATAGACAGCATTAATAAGCAGGATCCTAGGATAGAAGTACTAGATGGAGAATCTCTTCCGAAGGAATATTTATACAGCCTGCGAATGAGCCAGATGCTGGAAGCATATGACGATGGCGCCAATGAGTTATTAAAAATAGCAGCACGAGGCCAGCATATCAAAAGGTGGGCAATCCCAAGGGAAGATTATCCTATGGATCGAAAAGGCTACCTGGCTTGGCGAACCCAACTCAAGCTTATGCATGGATCTCTATTGCGAGATATCATGCAAAAGTATAACTATGAATCAAAGGATATCGATAGCGTAGCCGACATGGTCATTAAAAAGAAACTAAAAACTGACAAAGCAACCAGCAAGCTGGAAGATGTAGCCTGCTTAGTTTTTTTACAATATTATTTCGAAGATTTCGCAGCACAGCATCCGCATGACAAGATACTGGATATACTCAGGAAGACATGGGGTAAGATGTCCGCCAAAGGAAAGGAAATGGCATTGAAGCTAGACCTTTCAGATAATAGTAAGGAGACAATCTCTGAGGCTTTAGTAGAGACTAATTAAAGTACATTACTCAACCGAACAACATCCTTAAGCACCTCCAGCCTCACCTCTCTCCCTATAGGAATAGCGAGGTTTTTTGCTTCATGGCCAACAGGAAAATTATAGGCAACCGGTATATCCAAATCTTTAAAATGATCTGCGATCAAATCCAAAACTGATTTACCAAAGGGGATTTGTGTATCTTTCATCTGCGAGAAATCTCCAATGATCACTCCAGCAAGATTTCTTAGTTTACCAGACCGTCTCAGTTGCATAAACATCCTATCAATTTTATACAGGTACTCATCGATCTCTTCCAGCAGCAGTATCTTTCCTTCGGTTGCCACTTCTGTATCTGTACCCAAGCTTTCTGCCACCAAAGAAAGGTTTCCTCCGATCACCTCCGCTACTACCTCACCCTCTTTATTCATTGCATCCGGTGCTACTTCATAGTTAAGAGCTCCTTCAAATAAGAGCTGCTTCAGCGATGAGAGAGATTCCTCAACCCCCATGTAATCATACTGAACGGGCATAAGGCCATGTATACTCTCTACCCCTTGTGCATTTAATGCGAGGTGCAAAGCTGTAATATCACTAAAGCCAATGATCCATTTAGGTCGTTTCTCTACATTGCTCAAGTCAACCTGGTCGATAATACGGGTCATTCCATACCCTCCCCTAGCACAAAAGATTGCCTTTATTTCCGGGTCATCAATCATGTGTTGCAAGTCCAACCTTCTTTGATCATCAGAGCCGGCAAAATACCCATCCTTGGCAAGCAAGGACTCGCCTCGCTTTACATCCAAACCCCACTCACCAAAAACTTCAAAGGCCTTAGCCATCTGTATTTCTGTAATTACCCGTGAGGGAGCCACTACTCCCACCTTATCTCCAGTTCTTAATAATTCCGGTCGTTTAAGCATGCCTCTAAAATAAAAAAGCCCTTCAAAATTAGAAGGGCTTTACACCATTAGTATTTTTTATTTAGTTCGAAGAGGGTGTGATTCCCATTTTCTTCAAAACAAGATCACTGATATCGTATTTCTCATCTGCATAAAGAACAACATCTATTCCACCTACTTGTCCGTTAAGCACATAAGCATAACCATTTTCTTTTGCTACTGCCTCAATGTTGTTACCCACTTTGGTATAAAGAGGCTGCATCAGGTCTGTAGACTTCTTTTGCATAGAGCTTTGAGCATCTTGCTGGAATTTCTGTATTCTCTGCTCAAGCTGAGCCAATTCCGTTTCTTTCTCCTGCCTGATGGCATCTACCATGGTAGCAGCTCCTTGCTGATAGGCTTGCAACTTTTGTTGGTATTCCTGATACTTAGCTTGAAGCTGGTTCTGCAATTGGGTATTGTGAGCCTTAAGTTCAGACTCCACTTGCTTAGCTTCAGGCATTTGGCTCAAAATATAATCTACATCAGCGTAGGCAATTTTTAAGGCGGATTGTGCCTGAACAGCCGCAAGACAAAAAAAAGTAAGTGCTATTACCGTTAATAATAATTTGTTTCTCATGGTATTTATTAATTAAACATTTTACTTAATTACATCATTCGGGTCGCCAAGGCCTAACTCGTCCAACACATAATCTGTATAGTCGTGCCTGGGATCCGTATATATCATCACAAGGTCTCCTGCCTTGTCAAACATTATCGCCAGGCGTTGGTCCTTACATACCTTTTCTATTGCATCAAAAACCTTATCCTGCACTGGCTTTACTAATTCTTTCTTTTTAAGAAAAAAGAGCCCTTCAAAACCAAAAATCTTTTTTTGATAAGCCTTCAGTTCATCCTCTCTTTTCTTTATCTCTGCCAGGCGATCTTTCTTCATCTCTGCCGTTAATAGTACCTCTTCCGCTTGTAACTCGTTATACATTGACTCGATCTTCCCTGACAGCTCCTTTATCTCCTCTTGCCAACCCTTAGAAAGCTTATCAATTTCTTGCTGCGCTTCCTTATATTCCGGCATTTTATTTAGAACATAGTCGGTATCTACATAACCAAATTTCTGCGCATAAACATTAACAATCGAAAATAGTGCCAGAAAAAAAATCCATATCCTTTTCATACTTTATCGTATTTGTTGACCAATAGTAAAATGGAACTGCGGCCCACTTCTTTCTGTCGCACCAGGCAAGGTATCAAAACCATATCCCCAGTTAACACCAATCAACCCAAAGGCCGGCATAAAAATTCTTGCTCCGAACCCTGCAGATCTGTAATTCTCAAAAGGATTAAACTCTTCATACGACCCAAAATTATTACCTGCTTCACCAAACACAAAGCCATAAATAGTAGCTGCCTGACCTGTTGTAACAGGGTACCTAAGTTCCATAGAGAATTTATTATAAACAATACCACCTCTAATAGCATTAATATCGGTGCTGGTATAAGGCGGTGTAATTGAATTGTTTTCGTAACCCCTCAAGCCAATAACCTCAGTACCTAGCAAGAAGTTCTGACCTGCCAAACCATCTCCTCCCACATAGAAGCGTTCGAATGGCCCAACCCCTGCTTCATTAGAATAAGAGCCTATATATCCAAAGTTAGCTTTTGCTTCCAACACTAACTTACCCACCAGGCTCAGGTAATATTGAGCATCAAACATCCATTTATGATACTCAATCCACTTATACTTTTCTGCCGCAGATACATTATCATAGTCAAGGTCTCTCCACAAAGAATAAGGAGGAGTAAATGTAGCACTTAAAGATATATTTGACCCTCCTGTAGGATACATAGGGTTATCAACGCTATTCCTCGCCAATGTAGTATTGAATGCAATACTGTTAGCACTTCCATTAGAAAAACCTAAACCTCTGGTGCCATAGTTATCCAACTCATAAACCAAATAAGAAAGTGAATTTGTAAGTGTAAAGTAATTGTCAGGCCATTCCAGTCTGCGACCAAGACCAACAGTCACCCCTTTTACGCTAAGAGATGCATTAAAATCTCCATATGACGGAAAGTACTCGTTGCCATTTGTAGGATCGCCATCTCTATCTTCAGCAACTCTTTGTCTTTGAATAGAATAGTTAAGACTTACTGAAAGTGAATTAGGTTTCTTTCCTCCTAGCCATGGCTCAGTAAAAGAGAATGAATAGCTTTGATACTGTCGACCTGTTGCCTGAACTCTCATTGACAACCTTTGCCCATCACCTACAGGAATAGGAGTAAATTTACCTTTCAGCATATTACGTAAAGAGAAGTTATTAAGTACAAGGCCTAATGTACCTACAAAGCCTAGTTGACCTCCCCAGCCTCCTGATAATTCAATCTGGTCACTGGATTTCTCAACGAGCTTCCATTCAATATCAACTGTGCCATCTGCAGGGTTAGGAATTGGCGTAGGTGAAATTTGTTCAGGGTCGAAATAACCCATTTGAGATAATCTCTGTTGCGTTCTTATGATATCAGTTCGGCTAAACTTCTGGCCGGGTATAGTATATAGTTCTCTACGTATTACATGGTCGCGTGTACGGTCGTTTCCTGATATAATGATATCTTTTATTGTTGCCTGCTCACCCTCATAAATTCTCATTTCCACATTTATAGAATCTCCATTAACAGCAACTTCTACCGGCGTAACTCTAAAGAACAGATAGCCGTCGTCCATGTAAAGTCCGCTAATATCCGGACCCTTCGGGTTAAAGGTGAGTTTTTGGTCTATGAGCTCCTTGTTATAAACATCTCCTTTTTCTATCGCCAGTATTTTATTGAGTGTTTCACTGGTGTGGACAAAGTTTCCTGTCCAGATTATATCTCCAAAATAGTATTTACGCCCCTCATTAACCTGAATATCAATATTGACGGAATTATCATCATGCCTGTAAATAGTATCGTATACAATCTCCGCATCTCTGTAACCCTTGGAGTTATAGAAAGCAATTATCGCATCTTTATCTACTTCATAGTCTGATTTGATAAACTTAGAAGAGTTGAAGAAGTTTAGCTTAATATTATCATTAATATACTCTTTTAACTCTTCTCCAGAAACATCATATGAGGAATCTATAAAGCTCTTTACATTTTTAGGACTAACCCCCATAACAAGCTCCGCAGATCGCTTAAACAGTGCAAAGCGAACTTTTTCATGGGTTGACTTCATTTTCTTTTTTAGTCGATTGTCTGAGAACTCCTCATTACCAATGATGTTGATTTTATGGATTTTAACTTTTGATTTTGGGTCAACCTCTATCTTCAGTTTTACACCATCCCTGTTAACCGTATCTACCTGCTGTATTACTTTCACTTCAGCATTAAGAAACCCTTTATTCACATAGTGATTTTTTACAGTTAATTCTGTATTCCTGATGATGGCATCTGAAAGAATCCTACCTCTTATTAAGTTAAGGTCTTCACGTAGATCAGACTCCCTGCCCTTTTTCACCCCTTCAAAAGTGAAGCCCGTAAGTCTTGGCCTCTCTGAAAGCTCAATATTTAAATAAACCTGATCGTCCTCGATCCTGTCAATGGTTATGGCTACATTACCCACTAACCCATGCTTCCAGAGTTTACGAATAGCTCCACTGATATCATCACCGGGTACTTTGATCTTGTCCCCGACTTTTAGACCTGATAGTGAGATAAGAGCATTTTTATCCAACACCTTGAGTCCCGTAACCTCGATACCCGCTATAACATACTCTTGTGGATTTGAATAGTTCAAGCCACTGTCATCCTGGGCATTGCCTCGTTTTCTGAATTGGGCATTCAGAGAAGTGGCTATAAAAAAACAAAAAATTAAAAAAACAGATATTCTTTTCATTAATCAGGATTTCACTTGTTCACTAATTCGACCAAATCTTCTTTCTCTCTTTTGATATGAAATAATCGCCTCGCGCAGGTCTTCTTTCCTGAAATCAGGCCATAATTTTGATGTAAAATATATTTCCGTGTATGCCATCTGCCACAACAAAAAATTACTTATACGCATCTCTCCACTGGTTCTTATCAACAGTTCAGGGTCAGGAATGCCACTAGTACCTAAATAGGATTCAAAAATGGGGCTGTCTATATCCTTTATATCCAGATCTCCTGATTTCACGTCACTTGCCAAGCGCCTAACTGCCTCTAATATTTCCCAACGTCCACTATAACTTAGTGCTAGTACGAGGGTTAGCCCCTTATTGTTTTTAGTGAGCTCCATCGCCTCAGCCAATTCTTTTCGACATCCTTTTGGCAGTGTCTCTGTATCACCAATAGTGGTTAGCTTTACATCGTTCTTCTGTAACGTCTTTAGTTCCTTTTTAATTGTGGAGACAAGCAACTGCATAAGCCCCGTTACTTCTTCGACTGGGCGCCCCCAGTTTTCGGTGGAGAATGCGTAGAGGGTCAAGTATTTAATTCCTAACTCAGCACTACCTTCGGTAACCTCACGAACTGCCTTAATAGCATTCTTATGACCGAAAATTCTGGCAGCACCTTTATTCTTGGCCCATCGACCGTTACCATCCATTATGATAGCAATGTGATTCGGCAATGAATCCATTATAATATTTTCATTAGATATAGACACAGGGATGCAAAATTAACCCGATTTATGTAAAAATGCTTATTTTAAGGTTCCTTTTTACCTTCTTCGGTAATTTTTCTTATACGGACTGGTAGGACAAGGAATGTTGTAAAATGAATAAGTAAT
Source organism: Fulvivirga marina (assembly GCF_016775155.1). GTDB lineage: Bacteria > Bacteroidota > Bacteroidia > Cytophagales > Cyclobacteriaceae > Fulvivirga > Fulvivirga marina. Next base: position 339,419 of record NZ_JAEUGD010000067.1, read on the forward strand.
ACTCAAGCCCATGAAATAGTATAAATCACTATCAAATCTATTTCCATATTGATAATCTTTTATCGTTCCATCTCCGCTACTAACATTATCCAAATAATCGAAAAAAGTCTTTCTAGCACCAAATTCTGCCCCCAAATACCACTTCGGGTTTAGCACATACTTAAATCCAAACCCAAACGGTAATGCTGGCTGAATATTGCTATACTCCTCAGGTTTTTCCGACTCTCCTGAAATACCGAATATGGCAAATCCACCAAAGAAGTATGGAGTCCAACGGATAAGGGTTGACTCTTCTCTCCATTTCAAGAAATGATATTCAAAAACAGTAGAAGCCTCAAATAGAAAGATATCGAAACTACGATCTCTGTTCTCAGCAAACAGATCGATAGGAGTTTTTTCATCACTGCCAGCAAGTTTCCCTCCCGTGGCGGCAATTCTAAAACTAACAGCTTTACTGATATTTGATCTAAAGAAAACTGTTCCGGCCGGTTTAATTGATTTGAGGTTAATACCCCGAGAAAGATCTCCGGAATACTTAAATCCACCTAAACCAAAGCCTACTTCGGTCTCTTGGGCTATAACAGTTCTCAACCCTATAAGCCATATAAATACAAAAACGGGAAAGCATAGAAGTGCTTTCCCTGTAATATTTGCAATTTTATTCTCCATATTATCTGAATTTCGCTCTTCTGAAAGTAGCTCCTATAATAAATGCTACTTTAATAGTCGTAACGAAATAAAGGTCGTTTTCATTTTTGTTACCCCGAAGATTTTCCGGATGCTCAAAACCGTAGCCTGCAACTTTAGTCTCCCCATTGACGGTTACTTTGTTATTATATATTTCCTGAATGTTTGGGTTGTCTAACTCTCTTGCATCTCCAGACACCGGAGCTGTTTCCACTTGAGAAAGATCAGCCATTAGTTTAGCAAGTTCATTATCTCCAAAAACACTTGGATCTACGTAGTTTTGACTTACATCATCCAGATAGTCCGTAAATGTATACCTAACACTACTTTCAAAAGACAGGTCAAGTACTTGGTTTAGTCTGTATCTTATACCAATACCGACAGGAATTGCTATTTGCAACTTGTTGTAAGGTTCTATGCCAGCATTAGCTGCGGTTGCGTCTAGATCAGAATGTTGACCTTCGGTACCCAGAGGCTCCAGATCAACCCATGTGCCTGCTTCAGGAAGTCCACTATCTTCAGGCACAAAAGCTTGAGGGTTGTGATGAAACAAAGTCAGACCAACAAACGCATATGGAGTCCATTGTACACGACTTATATATGACGACTCATTTTTAAAAAGGTCAAACATTCCCACTACCGTCAATTCCTTTATTCTATTACGAAAGTGTAGGTTTCGGATGTACCTAAACTTTGCATCTTCATCGTTAGGATCGGCCGACTCAAAATCGTCCCCACGAATTGCTCCATAAGTAAAAGAGGCTCTAAGCGTGTAGAACGGACCGAACCTATGCCCCCAAAAAACTCCGATTCCCGGACGGGTGAAAGCTATATCGGTGCTGACTCTATTAGACAAAGGCGCCAAATCCCCAAAATAATTAAGCGCGTTTAAAGAAATCCCTACATAGTTATAGCGCTTCTCCTTGCCAAACCATGTTTTTTTACCTCTGAAGGTTGAAATTCTCTTATTGTTTTTCCTAACCTGCTTTCTATTAAGCTGACCATAAACGGAATCTGCTCCTGCAGAGAGAATCACAAAACATATCAAGCCGACAAAAATTTTTTTCATTTCAAAGGCATTTAGCTAGTTCTAATAGTAAATAATACTAGAAATCAGACAAAAGTAAACATTAATTTCACAAACAAAAAATTAGTTCCTTACATCAAGTCCCCAATTGAGTTTTTGACGTAGAGTCTTAAAATAGTTATTCTCCTTCAATTTTACCAGTTTCGCTTTAAAATCTTCTTTAACTACTTTGAGTCTAACTGAATCATCTACAATTTCAAACCTTGAGTCTAATGATATAAGAAAATTCTTACTTCGCCCTTCAATTGTAAAAGATAACTCAGAGTCATCAGGAACAACAATAGGCCTAACTGTAAGGTTATGGGGACTTACAGGTGTTATTATAAAATTATTTGACTGGGGAAGCACCAGTGGCCCCCCACAGCTTATATTATAACCGGTTGAGCCCGTAGGAGTAGATACAATAATACCATCAGCCCAATACGAGTTCAGAAACTCACCGTTAATATATGCATGTACAACGATCATGGAAGAAGTATCTTTCTTTAGGATCGTAAAATCATTTAATGCAAAGTTCAGACCGTCAAAAAGACCCTCAGACTTAAGCTGTATCAAGGTCCGTCGATCAAAATCATAGCAGGAAGCAAACAGACAATCTATAGCATTGCATATATCCTGTTTAGCCGTTGTAGCCAAAAAACCAAGTCTGCCGGTATTAATTCCCAACAGAGGAACTTCGGTTTTTCCCACATGGGTTAACGCTTCAAGCAAGGTGCCGTCCCCACCCAGAGTTAGCATAAAGTCCATATAATCGAGATTATCCTTTTCCTCATAAGTGATAAAATCTCCCGTATCAATATGGTTTTGCTTCAAATGATCCTCAAAAGCCTCCGAAATGACGACTTCTGCTTTACGTTTGCTCAACTCCCGAAACACTTCCTTTATGTAAGGAATAGTTTCTTTATCGAACTCTTTGCCGTGAATTCCAAACTTCATAAACTATATATCAAGGTATTTTAAGAGCATATCGATTTTGCCCTTTTCTTCATCAAGCACCTTGGTTTCCTGAAATCTTGCAATAAGTTTGTATCCGAACCTTTCAAGTGTGGCCACTATGGGGGTGAGGTCAAGTCTGTTAACTTTTAATGTCAACTTCAATTTGGACGGATCCAGTTCATCTTCTTTAATACTGCTACTTAAAATTTTAGCATTATTCTCTTCAATTAATCGACTAATCTCAGCCAGAGAGTAATCAATCTGGTTCATAGATAGCACGAGTATACCTCCGGGGATTTGAATGGCTGCCGACTGTGCAAAGGATGTTATTGTATCCTGAACGGTTATAACTCCTATATATTTTCCTTCATTATTCAATACCCCAACCATTTGAACACTGTTATCTGAAGCTATCTTAATAACATCGTAAAAATGAGAGCTACCATAAACGACACATCGTTTACCCATCAAATCAAAATCTGCTATGTTTTTTTCGGCATCATTTGCCTCAAGTATTAAATCCTCTGATACAAGGCCAAGAAATTTCTCATCCTCCACTACCGGTAGTTGATTACACCGCAATTCTTCCATCCAGAGTCTTGCCTTCTTGGCAGAATCTTTTGGCTTCAAAGGTGGGATCATATGGTTAATCAGCTCCTCGGCTATCATCACGTTTAGCATCTAAAAACTTATTAAGTATATCGTTAAACTTTTCAGGGTGTTCCATCATTGGTGCGTGGCAACATTTATCAATGAAATGAAGCTCAGAATTTGGTATCAGTTTATTAAATTCATGTGCAACCATCGGTGGAGTGATCGTATCATTGAGCCCCCAAACTAGTAATGTGGGCTGTTTTATTCTTTGTATTTCCTTAGCCATATTATGTCGCTGAGCAGATTTGGCAATAGCCACAATTCTCAAACACTTAGGAATGCTTTTTGTTGTCTCAAACACTTCATCAACCAACTCTTTTGTTGCTGTTGCCGGGTCATAGAAAGTGTAAGCTACTCTTTCCTTGATATAATCATAGCTACCTCTTTTAGGGAATGAACCGCCCATAGAGTTTTCAAACAAACCGGAACTACCCGTCAAAACAAGGCTTTTAACCTTTTCAGGGTTACTAAGTGTGTATATCAACCCAACATGTCCCCCCAAAGAGTTTCCTATCAAAGTCATGCTATTCAAGCCCTTCAAAGCCACAAACTTTTCCAGAAAGTTCTTTAAGCCTTCAAGTCCTGCTTGCTTCAAAGGCATATCATAAATAGGAAGCAGCGGTATAACAACGCGATACTTATCCTTAAAACTATTCACTACGCCTTCCCAATTGCTTAGCGCGCCAAACAAGCCGTGAAGCAACAACAGAACTTCTCCGCTACCTTCATCTATATACTTAAATTCTTTTTCTTCTCTTATAGTTAGAGCCATAATTGTCTTAATGTGCTTGCTACAAAGTAAACAAAATTGAGCAATTATACTGTTATCTGATTATAAGTTAGCCAATTTTTTAAAATATCTAACCCGTATTCTGTCAAAGCAGCTTCGGGGTGAAATTGCACACCCCATATTGGCAACTTTTCATGTCGTAATGCCATAATTTCACCATCTTCAGCATAAGCTATTGCCTTTGTCGCCCCCCCTATTTCTTCTTGAACAATGAGCGAATTATACCTTACAACGCTTATTTTTTTGGGTAAGCCGTCAAAAAGGACGTCTTCTTCCAATGTGATCTTGGAAATTTTCCCATGCATTGGTTTAGCAGCTTTTACAAGTCTTGAACCAAAAAAAGCTCCAATTGCCTGGTGTCCAAGACAAATCCCAATAACGGGAAGCTTTTGATGATAATAGTCTAATACCTTCATAAGATTACCGGCCTTTTGAGGTATCTCTGGGCCTGGAGATATAATTAGCCCCTTATAGTCGCCGGAAGTGATCATTTCCAAAGGGACATTATTTCGAATTACTTCACATTTTACCCCCAACTGCTGAAAATAATCTACCAGATTGTAAGTAAAGGAGTCAAAATTATCAAGAAGTAGAACCACCCTGTAACATATTTTTTATGGTCTCAAAAAGGTCATGAGCAAAGGGAACCAAAGCAGAAAAATGCTCTACAACAGCCGGTGCAAAGGGCAAAATATATGGATACAACCATGACTCCTCTGTGTAAAGGTGTGGGATTTCAACTCCAAATGAGTTGCTTAACCACAACACTATGCTTATACCAAAAGCCCATTTCAACACTGAAAGTATAGCTCCAGCAAGATTATCAACAGACCCCAGCAGGGTCATGTCAACGACCTTCTTAACCAGTTTTCCCAGAAGGTTGACCAACAAAATAATCACAATAAAAATCAGGATGAATGCCACATAGGGTAGCAACTCACCACTGATATTAAAATGCTGATCAAGGAAGTTCATACCTAAATGTAACAGCTTAAACCCACCGATAACAGCAAGCACAAAAGCAAGAATAGCAATAACTTCCAGCAGAAATCCCTTTTTAAACCCACGGTACGCGCCATATGCAAGTGGCACAAGTAGGATAATATCGAGAGTATTCAATTACTTATTGAGAAGTTCTTTAACAATACCTGAAATCACTTTTCCATCAGCCTTCCCTGCAAGCTCTTTAGTAGCAACGCCCATTACTTTACCCATGTCCTGAGGGCCTGAGGCCTGTACCGTGTCTATAATTTTAACAAGTTCATTCTTAATTTCATCTTCAGATAATTGCTTTGGTAAAAACCTGTTGATCACTTCCAATTCGAAAAGCTCTTTCTCAGCCAAGTCTCCACGTCCTTCCTTTTTATATAAGTCTGCCGAGTCCTTTCTCTGTTTAGCAGCTTTAGTCAGCAATTTCAACTCGGCATCTTCAGCCAGAGAAGAACCTACACTCTTTTCTGTTTCTGCCAAAAGTATAGCCGACTTAATCGACCTTAGCGCTGTAAGCTCGTCCTTCTTCTTGGCCAACATAGCTTTCTTTATCTCTTGATCAATTGTTTCTTTCAGCCCCATATGATTAGCGTTTAAATTTCAATTTGTTAATTTGCAATAAATGATAGCAAAGTTATAAATATTCAAAAAAGGAATGACCCGGTTAAGCGTAAATATCAACAAATTCGCCACACTAAGAAACGCAAGAGGTGGTAACAACCCTGATGTAGTTAAAGTGGCGCTGGATTGTGAAAGATTTGGTGCTCAAGGAATTACCGTTCATCCAAGACCTGATGAAAGGCACATCAGGTATAATGATGTTATAGAGTTGGCAAAAGTCGTAACTACAGAGTTCAATATCGAGGGATACCCCGATGACCGCTATATGGAACTGGTGAAAAAGGTTAAGCCAGCACAGGCGACACTGGTTCCTGATGCTCCTGACGTACTAACTTCCAATGCCGGCTGGGATACCATCAAAAATAAATCGTTTCTAACAGAAATAATTTCTGACCTTAAAAAGGAGGGCATACGTACTTCCATTTTCATAGACCCTGTTCCAAAAATGATTGAAGGGGCTGCCAAGGTTGAAACAGATAGGATCGAGTTATACACTGAGGCCTACGCCAAGGGATATCACAGCAATAAGGAAGCTGCCATTGCTCCATATCTTAAAGCTGCTGACCTTGCAAAAAATCTGGATTTGGGCTTAAATGCAGGCCATGATCTTGACCTGGACAACCTGTCTTACCTGAAAGAAAGCATAACTTATATTGATGAAGTATCTATTGGTCATGCCTTAATATGTGACGCCATTTATTATGGGTTAGAAAATATTATACAGTTATATCTGAGACAACTAGGCCATTACAGATAACATTTCCCCCAAAGACCCATCATATCTTTGGGGTGTTCCTTCCTATCCCAAGGGTTGTCATTTCCTTCGTTTTGGCCCCCTCTATGTGGCTAAATATCAGACTTCAAGTCCCTGCTCCAAAAACATTCTATTTATAAAAATTTCCATTATATTGAGTAAGTAACCAACATTAGCAGAATGGCTACTTTCCCAAAGCTATCAGTACAGGAACTCAACAGGATTAAAAAAACTGTTTTTAAAGCAGAAAGTAAAATATCGGGAGAAATAAGGCCGGCACTGGTCAGACAAAGCCATCATTATCCCTCTGTAAAATGGAAATCGGCAGCTCTGTTTGCTCTAGTTGGATTTATGATGCTGGTGGCAGGAGACCGATGGGTTCCCGGCTTTAACATCTATGACCCATTATATTACTTTTTCATTGTTACCGGCATAGGTTCAGTTGGTGCACTGCTTCCTTTCTGGATACCATCATTTAAAGCCTTTTTAGTTACAGATGCGGAAAAGAAACATGCTGCTGTTCAAAAAGCCGAGACTGTTTTTCTTGAAGAAGAGATATTTGACACACAACAACGTACAGGTATATTAATATTCATCTCCTTCCTGGAGCATGAAGTTATAGTAATGACAGATAGTGGCATAGCCAATGTCGTAGATCAAAAAACGTGGGACGATCTCACCAATAATTTAACCAGTTACATAAAGAGGGGGCTGCTTGTTGAGGGACTGTCAAAAGCCATTGAAAGCTGTGGTGACATACTTCTAGAGAAGGGTTTTAAAAAGGAAGAAGGTGATCAAAACGAACTGCCCGACCACTTAAGATTAGAGCTATGAGGTATTTACTACTGCTTGAGTTATTATTTTTCGCGCTCTTTCTTCAGGCCAAAGAGGTTCCATACCTTTCAGGAAGAGTTGTTGATGAAGTAGGTGTCTTAGACCAAGAAACCGTCAACTATTTAAATCAACTATTAAAAACTCATGAAGACAGCACCTCAAACCAAATTGCAGTACTCATTATCCAATCATTGGAAGGTGAGATATTAGAAGAATACTCCTTAAAAGTTGCAGAAACGTGGGGTTTGGGACAAAAAGACAGAGACAATGGTGTATTGTTACTGATTTCTTTAGACGACAGAAAATTAAGAATTGAGGTCGGTTATGGACTTGAAGGAGTATTAACGGACGCACTTTCCAGCAACATCATTAGAAATGAAATAACTCCTGCTTTTAGAGTTGATGATTATAGTGAAGGGGTACGAGCAGGAACAGAGTCCATTATAAAGTCAATAAGAGGAGAATATAGTGCTGACATTAGTACATCTGACCTGTCTAATATTAACAATGACATTCCCTGGTTTATCAGGTTATTTATGGGGTTTATATTTTTAATCGTTGTAGGCACCTTTACCTATGTGGCACTTTTCTCAAAAGGGTGTTCAGGTTGGGGGCTATACCTATTTCTAATCCCTTTCTACCTTACATTTCCCATGTTCATACTTGGCATCACAGCAGGAATTGTACTTTTTCTGATTTATTTCTTTGGCTTTCTTTTTCTGAAAATAATTTATTTTAAAACACCTGCAGGCAAAAAATTCTATGATCATCGATCCTCCAGCATCAAAACCAGCAATTTCTCTTCAGGGTCAGGGTGGTCATCAGGAGGAAGCAGTTTTTCAGGTGGCGGTGGCAGCTTTGGCGGTGGCGGATCGAGTGGATCGTGGTAAATTAAAACAAGATGAGAGCTGGTCAAATGTTCTCATCTTCTTCTCCCTCATCTTCAACAATAGTACCTAAACCTGAAACATTAGAATTCACTTCTTCAGGATTTCCTCTATAACTAATTCCACCAACCCCACTAACCGTCGCCTCAAGCCTCTTTTTTACAGTAACCGCAGCTCCTCCAACTCCACTGATATCGACCTTGCTTCTCTGACTTATAAGGTCATAGGCTTCCAAGCCTCCTGCTCCACTCATCTGAATATTTTGCTCTATCACATTACCCGAAAGCTCTACAGCACCGGCTCCGGAAATATTTATTTTAAGTGCTTTTAAGTCAACGTCCAAATCAATTACTCCTGCACCGGACATTTCCAGGCGAAGATAATCTCCCGAGATAACGTTATCGCTTTTAATAACTGCAGCTCCACTGGTATTAACCGCCATAAGTTCTACATAATCAATATACAGCTTTACTCCTTCCTCACTCTCCAGTGTCGCCTCACTAAAAATTTCAAGTACGTCTCCATGTTGATCTACATTTATAAATTGGTGTAAGTTTTCATCTGCAACAATGGTTAATGCTGGTTTTTCTGATTTTGTAAGAAATACCTCATAACTTCCTCCGATTTCTATCTCTTTAAAATCTTCAATATTTCTCTTCTCAGAAATTATATTTCCGTTTCCTCTCTCATGATGATAATTATCACATTTAGTGAGAGATAGCACTGTAAGAAGAGCAAAAAAGTATATGCTAAGGTTTTTCATGGCTAGTTGGGTTTTGGCTAAAATTAAAAAAATTGTTTCTTAATTGGAATCACCTCTTACAATATTGGTTATATCTGGCACATGCACTATTTTTGGACTTCCATTTTCACACCTCTATAAAAATATTATGCAAAGAGATACGCTTATATTTGATCTGATCAACAAAGAAAAGCAAAGACAACAATCCGGGATTGAACTAATTGCTTCAGAAAACTTTACATCACCACAAGTTATGGAAGCCATGGGCAGTGTGCTTACCAACAAGTATGCTGAAGGCTTACCCGGAAAAAGGTATTATGGAGGTTGTGAGGTTGTGGACGAAGTTGAGCAGCTAGCAATTGACCGTGCTAAAAAATTATTTGGAGCTACATGGGTTAACGTTCAGCCACACTCAGGAGCACAAGCCAATGCCGCTGTTATGCTGGCGACCTTGAACCCTGGGGACAAGATATTAGGTTTTGACCTTTCCCATGGTGGCCACCTGACACATGGGTCACCGGTTAACTTCTCAGGAAAATTATACCAACCAACTTTTTATGGTGTGGATAAAGAAACTGGTCTTATTGATTGGGATAAGGTTGCAGAAACGGCTAGAAAAGAAAAACCCAAGATGATCATCTGCGGAGCTTCAGCTTATAGCCGTGACTGGGACTATGAAAGCCTGAGAAACGCTGCGGATGAAGTGGGAGCCATACTACTCGCGGATATATCTCATCCATCAGGCCTTATTGCAAGAGGCTTACTTAATGACCCTCTTGAGCATTGTCATATTGTAACTACCACTACTCACAAAACCCTGCGCGGACCTCGTGGTGGGATGATCATGATAGGGGAAAACTTTGAAAACCCTTGGGGAATTAAGACCCCTAAAGGAGAGATTAGAAAAATAGCTTCACTTCTAGACTCCGGCGTTTTCCCTGGAACTCAGGGAGGCCCACTTGAGCACGTAATAGCAGCAAAAGCTGTTGCCTATGAAGAAGCCCTCAGCGAAGAGTACCTGAACTATGTGGTACAGGTAAGCAAAAATGCTAAAGTGATGGCTAAACATTTTGTTGACAAAGGTTATAAGGTTATCTCTGATGGCACAGATAATCACATGATGCTTATCGATCTAAGATCAAAAGATATAACTGGTAAATTAGCAGAAAATACATTGATTAAAGCTGACATTACCATTAACAAAAATATGGTTCCTTTCGATGATCAGTCTCCTTTTGTAACTTCAGGAATGCGTATAGGTACAGCAGCCGTTACCACAAGAGGTATGAAAGAAGATGACATGGTGAAAATTGTTGAATTAATAGACAGAGTGCTGATGAATCATGATAATGATGATGAGATTAGTGCAGTTAAAACAGAGGTGAACAATTGGATGAACAGCTTCCCTCTTTATAAAGAACAAGTTTCTGCAGTTTAAAAAGTGACTAAATATCTGGATCAAGGGGAGGAAAAAGAGATGTCTTTCATAGACCATCTCGAAGAACTGAGGTGGCATCTAATCAGGTCATTAATTGCTATTTTTGTAATTTCAATTGTAGCTTTTGTTTCGGTAGACTTTGTATTCAATACTGTAATACTTGGTCCTGCCAAACCTGATTTCTGGACTTTCAGAATGCTATGTAAGCTGGGTGAATTGATAAACTCCTCTGCTCTTTGCATTGAAGACATTCCATTTAAGATACAAAGCCGACAAATGACGGGGCAATTTACAATGCATATTACTTCGTCATTTGTCATTGGTATAATTGTAGCTTTTCCTTATGCATTTTGGGAATTTTGGAGGTTTATTAGTCCTGGGCTACACATGAATGAACGTTCTGTAAGCAGGGGCGCGGTATTCTCAGTTACAGTCTTATTTGCACTGGGCATCATGTTTGGCTATTATATTATGGCCCCATTATCGGTGAACTTTTTGGCCAATTATCAAGTAAGTGAACTAGTTTATAATGAGTTTGACATCACTTCTTATGTAGGTACAGTAACAACATTGGTATTAGGAAGTGGAATATTATTTCAATTACCAATTGTGGTTTATTTCCTTTCCAAAATAGGTGTAGTTACTCCATCTCTAATGAAGGCATACAGAAAGCACTCTATAGTGGTCATACTTATTTTAGGAGCTATGTTAACTCCACCTGACCCATTAAGCCAGGTATTAATAGCGTTGCCATTGTTTGGCCTTTATCAATTCAGTATTTTGATATCAAGCTCTGTCTATAGAAGACAGCGCAAAAAAGAAATGTTAGAGCAGAAAAAATACACACAATCATGAGTAAAATAGCTATCGGCGGAGACCATGCCGGATTTGAATATAAAAGTAAACTTGTAGCATGGCTGGAATCTAAAGGTCATTCTGTAAAAGATTTCGGTACGCATAGCGCGGATTCGGTTGACTATCCTGACTTTGCACACCCTGTAGCCTCTGCGGTTGAAAGTAAAGAATTTGATTGTGGAGTGCTAATCTGCGGAAGTGCCAATGGGGTTGCCATGACCGCCAACAAACACCAGGGTATACGAGCGGCTATCTGTTGGCAAAAAGAACTAGCAGAACTGGCCAGATTGCATAACAATGCCAACATACTCTGCATACCATCACGGTTTGTAGACTATGACCTTGTTGAACAAATGATGGACGCGTTTCTTTCAACCTCATTTGAAGGTGGTCGACATGATAAAAGGATAGACAAAATAGGCTGCTAACCCTTTTTCAGGTAATAAATATTACCATCTCTTTTATCGTATTTTGCTTTTAAAGCTGGTAACCTTTTAAATACAGGAGACATTACATCGTGTGTATCAATGATAACCTCCGGGATGTCTCCTGAAAAACCTCTTTCCAGGATAGTCAAATTATCGTAATACTCCGGATTCCTAAATAACTCCTCTGATAATTGCCAGTTGAGAAATGGTGTAGCAGGATAAGCATTGATATAGGGAGCCATATCGTAATCCAGCACAAGAATTCTCTTATCCGCCCAACCGTCTTCCCTTTGTACCAGGTAATTATCATAACTCAACAGCTTGGCACTATAGAAAAAGTCAAAGAATGTACCCAGATTAAAAAGTATTACTGATACGAAAAGGACTTGAAAAGCAATCTCAGCCATCCACCTCTTCTTAATCAACAATAAATAGTGACTTAGAAAAAAGGCTGCTGAAGGCACAAAAACCATAAAGGTGTTAGGAGCAAATACTCCACTCAGAAAAACAAATCCAACAGAGAAAATAATCCATACAAACATCACTTGAGTTAGCCTCACCTGGTAGTTTGTAAACCTTGCCCGCTGACTGACCCTTACCAATGCCAATATTAGTAACAGGATTGGCACTGAAAAAAGAATGAATATTTCCTGAAGGGACATATATTGTTCCACTTCATAGTTCAACAAAGGGTCAAGGAAATTATAAATAAAAGATGTAAAACGCCCTTTGAGCAAAAAATAGCACGCAGCCAACATCATAGGTAAAGAAAAGCCAAAAAGCATCAATACATAACGTCGTGCTACAGTACCCGTGAATATGCCAAAAACCAGCAATGCTGCAATCCCAAAAATTATGTTGGGCAAATAAAACAAATATGCAATCCCTAAATAAAGGCCGATGTTCAGTATCATTTCATCCTGCTTGGCTCTGAACTCGATATGATTAAAAATATTATTCAATGCCAGTAAAAGAAAAGTTGTGCCCATTAAAACAGGAGTGAGCGTAAGAAAGTCAAAAAAGAATGACATCAGCAAACCATATACTAACCCAGGGATATAGGTATTTTCATTGTAAGCTTTATTCAGCAATAACAAACGGTTAAATACCAGACACTGAAATGCCACTAATATTAATGCTATGACCTGATATGCCAATTGGGATCGGCCAAACAGAAAATCAATGACCATATATACAGATGCCGAAAGAGGTGCAATATTATCCCAAATACCTTCATAAAGTGTGGCTCCATCGTTTAGCATTTCCCCAACCAGCATGTAGTTCAGTTCAGGAAGGGTAAGGGTATGATCATCAAGCATTATTGGCAATCTGATGGCCAATAACAGCAAAAAAATTATGATCAGCCTATATGGGTCGTTTATTCTAAAATAATTTAACAATACTCCTTTCAGTTTTAAGAGACGCACGAAATTAAGCCAATCTTAAGATAACATTGCCATCATGCAACCTAAATTGATATGTATCACATAGTATCTCAAATATTCCAACAAGCAAACCATCTGGAAATATAGGCTGCTTAACTTCTGAAAATTAGCTTATACACATGAAAAAAGTAAATTTAATCGGATATTTGTAACTATGAATGAAAGTAAAAGACAGCAAAAATTTTCAAGGTTAATCCAACGGGATCTCAGTGATATATTTCAGAAGGATAAGATGGGAATTTTCGCTAATACCTTTGTTACGGTGGCAGATGTGATTATAAGCCCTGACCTAAGTGTAGCCAAAGTATACCTTTCCATGCTCATGGTCAAAGACAAAGAAGCCATGTTAAGCAAAGTGGATCAGCATAAAAGCGAAATAAGAAGAGATCTGGGAAACAAAATTGGGAAGCAAGTAAGGATAGTACCCCAGCTTAATTTTTATATAGATGAGGTTGAGGAGAGAGCTCAAAAAATTGATAAATTAATTGATGACTTAAACATTCCGCCTGAAGGCAAGGATGGCGAAAAAGAATAATTTTTGAACCTGTCTTTTTTCATAGCGCGGAAATACTTCTTTTCCAAAAGGAAAAGGAACTTCATCAATGTGATATCAATCATATCGATGCTCATAGTATCTATATGTACTGCAGCATTAATTATCGTACTTTCCGTTTTTAATGGTCTTGAAGGCCTATTAAGATCCCTTTATGGCTCCTTTGACCCACAAATAAAGATAGAAGCTGTAAAAGGAAAATCATTTATATTTACCGATAGCCTCTCCCAGGCAATCAAAAGTGTTGAGGGCGTCGACATTTTAACCGAGGTCATTGAAGACTATGCCTACGTTAAATATCGCGATGCTGATATGGTCGCCACCATAAAAGGAGTAAGCCAGAATTTTTTGGATCAAAAGCGAATAGACACGGCCATAGTAAGTGGAGAACTCAAATTGAAAGAAAACAATATCAACTATGCAATAATTGGCCGTGGCGTACAGTACAATCTATCCATTATGCCTGGTAGCGACATATACCCGCTTCAAGTGCATTACATAAAAGATGTACAGCCAGGAAGTATCGACATCAGTAACCTTTACAGCAGAAGGAATATCTTACCGGGTAGTGTTTTTGCTATAGAGAAAAATTATGATGAAAACTACATATTCGTCCCTCTCGACTTTGCCCGCGACTTACTTGATTATGGAAACAAACGCACTTCACTTGAAATAAAAGTTACAGAAGGCCTAAGCATACAAACAGTAGAACAGCGATTATCTGAAAAATTGGGTGCAGAGTTTAAAGTGCTGGATAATGAAGAACAGCATGCGGATCTTTATAAGCTCTTAAACCTGGAGAAACTTTTTGTATTTATAGCATTTTCTTTCATTATGGCTGTGGGCTCTATTAACATTTTCTTTGCACTAACTATGCTTGCCATAGACAAGAAGAAGGACATATCGATACTTTATGCCATGGGAGCAAGTAATCGACTCATCCGCAGGATTTTCATTTCTGAGGGGGCTATTATTTCGCTGGGAGGTGCTGCCTTAGGATTAGTTCTTGGAGGTGTGATCTGCTGGCTACAACAAACTTTCGGTATAGTCTCTATGGGAATGGAAACCTCTGTTCTGGAGAATTACCCTGTAGAAATGAAAACTACAGATTTTATATACACATCGCTTAGCCTCATCTTTATAACACTCATAATCTCTTATCGACCGGCTGTAATTGCAACCAGATATAACTCCCTCGAAAATCTGTAATGTGCAAGTTTTCTAATGAAATATTAACATATTAATAACACAAATGGCTCTTTTTGCGTTATAGACCATTGATCCGCATTAAAAATTCTTTTATCGACCATGTCAGATATTGATTGATTTAGAATAAAAAAAACTCTATAAAATGATGTTTTTTTCTTAATTTGCAGGTTCTGTTTGTATACTAAAAATGAAGATATCAGCAGCCCAACCATTTCAAATCATATACTCGTTATATGAACACGAATATCTTGGATACATATTCGAGTCATTCGTTGTACATCTTGATGAGAAAGGAAAATTAACGCTACAACACCAAAACATCTCCTCCAAAAATGCGAGTGAGTTTGCTTCCAGGTTAGACACTACAGACTATGAGCTCATAGAGCTAATGGATCAAATGCAGCAAGAGGCTGTGATCAAACACTTCAACAAAAAGAATGTAAAGCCTGAAGAGTTTTTTCCTAAGATATATGATAATGGCAAAAACAATGATGCCCTTAAAGCTGAGATAGAGAGCTACCTTGAGCGAAGAAGATCCAAAATTCTGGAGAGAATACAGGGTAAATGGCTATATGAAATGGGCAATGATGGGGAGCCTGCATGGAAAAAAATTGAAGTGCTTGAGCAAAAAGCTACAGTACTATTCCATTTTAGAAGAAACGAAGAAAATACACATTACTTCCCCACCATAAAATATAATGGTGAAAAGGTAGACTTCCAATACAAAGGGGCTTATATTATTTGCAAAAGCCCGGCTTGGATGGTCCTTGAAGGCAAGTTATATTCTTTTGAAAAAGATGTTGACGGAAAAAAACTTGCCCCTTTCCTGAATAAGAAATTCATCGTAATTCCTAAAAACGTAGAGGAAACTTATTACAATAAATTCGTAGCCCCGCTAATTGCTTCTTTTGATGTTTATGCTAAAGGCTTCGAGATCAACAGTGAGCGCTACAACCCCATTCCAATACTAACCATTTCAGAACTAGCGGGAAGCGGCGCCAGTATGTCACTTTTCAATGAAAACGGTAATGGTCAGACAAATGTCGAAAATGAAAAGATTCTGCTGGAGCTATCATTCAAGTATGGGCCGTTTAAATTTAAGGCAAGTAATATTGGTCCGGTAAGTGTATCCGTTGACAAGCAAGGAGATAGCTATACTTTTCACAGGGTATCACGCAAGTTGGATGATGAAAAGGAGATCATTCAATTCATGATCAACTCGGGGCTTCCTATCAGAAACTCGAAAGCAGCAATTTCTAAAACCACTGCCTTTGCCTGGCTTGACGAAAACAGAGAAGAACTAGATAATCGGGAATTCATTATAGACCAAAAGGGACGTTCTTCAAAAAAATATTTTATTGGAGAATATAAAATCAGCGTCGAGGTTAGAGAAAATATTGACTGGTTTGATATTCATGCTGTAATACAGTTCGGCAAATATCAAATCTCATTTAAAGAGCTTCGTAAACTGATCAGTAAAAAGAAACTTGAAGTGGAGCTTCCAAACGGCGAGATCGCTGTCATCCCGGAATCATGGCTCAACGAATACTCTGAGTTATTTGCCTTCTCTGAAGAGGATGAAAACGGTGAACCAAAGCTTAAAAAACACCACTTGGCTTTAGTCCAGGACCTCGAAAATGGTAACCTGGCCAAGGTCACTATGAGCAAAAAGCTTGAGTCTCTCAAAGGTTTCGAGTCTATTGAAGATGCTCCAATACCCCAAAACTTCAAAGGAAAATTGCGTCCTTACCAGCTTGCTGGATACAACTGGTTGCATTTCCTTAATCAATACAAATTTGGTGGCTGCCTTGCTGATGACATGGGTCTTGGTAAAACAGTACAAACCCTTACCATGCTGCTTTCACAAAAAGAAGCTGGTGCTCAAGGAGCTTCATTGCTTATTATGCCCACCTCGCTGGTTTACAACTGGGAGGCTGAAGCTAAAAAGTTCACACCGAAACTAAAAGTATTTACTTATACAGGTACCAACAGAGATAAGAACCCTGAGAAGTTTGCTAAATACGATGTTATTATCACATCATATGGTATTGTAAGGCTTGACATAGACCTGCTTACCGATTACTATTTCAACTATGTAATTTTGGATGAATCCCAGGCCATTAAAAATCCTGCATCCAATATTGCAAAAGCCGTAAGACAGCTTAATTCACGAAATAGACTAATACTTACAGGTACTCCACTGGAAAACAGCACTATGGACTTGTGGTCTCAGATGAACTTCATCAATCCCGGCCTGCTGGGTTCTCAATCATTCTTCAAAAATGAGTTCCTCAACCCTATTGAAAAGAAGAATGATGAAGAAAAAACCAGAAAACTTAATGCGATCATTAAGCCATTCATTATGCGCAGGCATAAGTCTCAGGTAGCAACGGAACTCCCCGAAAAGGTAGAAAATGTTCAATACAGCGACCTAACTCCTTCGCAGGAAAAAGAATACGATAAAGTAAAATCTTACTACAGAAACAAGATACTGGAGAATATTGAAATGCAGGGACTTAACAAATCTCAGTTATTATTGCTCCAAGGTCTTACGAAGCTCCGACAAATTGCTAACCACCCTAAAATGGTTGATCTGGAATATAATGGGGACTCGGGCAAAATGCAAGACGTAATTCTCAAACTTGACAACGCTATTCGAGATGACCATAAAATCCTGATATTTAGTCAGTTTGTGAAACACTTATCTATTCTTGCTGAACACTTGAAAGAAAAGCACATTGACTTTGCATACCTCGACGGTTCTACAAAAGACAGACAGGCACAGGTGGAGCGATTCCAAAATGACTCTTCACTAAAGGTTTTCCTGATTTCATTAAAAGCTGGGGGTCTTGGTCTCAACCTTACCAAAGCAGACTATGTGTTTATTCTAGACCCTTGGTGGAATCCTGCCATCGAGGCTCAGGCTGTAGACAGAGCGCACCGTA
Source organism: Fulvivirga marina (assembly GCF_016775155.1). Lineage (GTDB taxonomy): Bacteria > Bacteroidota > Bacteroidia > Cytophagales > Cyclobacteriaceae > Fulvivirga > Fulvivirga marina. The sequence goes on from NZ_JAEUGD010000067.1 coordinate 357,274, forward strand.
TAGGCCAGGAAAATAAGGTATTTACTTATAAATTCATCTCTAAAAACACGGTGGAAGAGAAAATTCTGGCACTCCAAAAGCACAAACGTAAACTCGCTAGCGAACTGATCACAACCGAGGAAAGCTTTGTAAAAAGTTTATCAAAAGAGGATATTGAGTCTCTACTCTCCTAAAGGATAGGCAGTAGTAGATTTAAGCACAGACATAGCAAAAGAGCTATGAATGATAGCGACCCCTTCAATTACTGAAAGTTTTTTAACCGTAAACTCCTGGTAGGCGTTCATATCTTTGACGACTACCTTGAGTATATAATCATATTCTCCTGCTAAATGGAAACATTCCAAAATCTCAGGGATATTCAGTATCTTTTTTTCAAAAACCTGAAGGTTAGGTAATGAGTGCTTTTCCAATTTTACCATACAAAAAGCAATCAACTCACAGCCTATCTTTTCGCCATCGAGCAATGCCACATACTTTTTAATAACTCCTGTTCTCTCCAACCTTTTTATCCTCTCATAAACAGGTGTTACTGTGAGATTTAGCTCTGCAGCAAGTTCTTTATGTTTCATTTTAGCATCGCGCTGAAGCAAATCCAACAACCTCAAATCAATTTGATCAAGTTTAAGAAAAGATACATTTTCCATGGCATAGAATAAAAAAGCAATTAAAAAGAATATATAACTACAAAAATAAAATTAATAGCTGTATTTTCTAGTAATATTTATTTTAAAAGAATAAAATACTAAATTCGAGATGGATTTTAAAATTATTTAGACATGAACTTCTCACCAGAAAGCTTAATGATGTCATATGGCTACAAACCGGAACTTTCCGAAGGTGCCATAAAATGTCCCATATTCCAGACCTCCACATTTGTATTTAAAAATGCCGAAGAGGGGAAAAACTTTTTCGAAGTAGCATATGGCCTACGTGAAAAGCACCCTGACGAAGAGTTGGGTTTGATCTACAGCAGACTGAACAACCCTGATCTGGAGATATTGGAAAACAGGTTGACCTTATGGGATAAAGCTGACGATGCGGCTGTTTTTGAAAGCGGCATGTCTGCCATAAGCACCACGCTCATGGAGTTTTTAAAGCCTGGGGATCTTATACTATACTCGAGCCCAGTGTACGGTGGCACTGATCATTTCATTTCCAAAATACTTCCATCATATGGTATCCACACGCTGGGAGTTACGGCTTATGACACGAAAGAAGAAGTCTTGGAAAAACTTCAAAACCATGAGCATGGTGATAAGCTGGCATTTGTTTATCTGGAAACTCCTGCCAACCCTACCAATGCTCTCATTGATATCAGCATGTATAAAGACGTAGCAAACCAATACTCTTCTGAAGAAAAACAAGTATACATGGCAGTTGACAATACTTACATGGGACCTCTCTGGCAACATCCATTGGAGCATGGCGCAGACCTTGTCATATACTCTGCTACAAAATACATCGGTGGACATAGCGATGTTATTGCAGGAGCTTGTCTGGGCTCAAAAGAGCTCATCGGCCGGGTAAAAGTATTACGAACATTTTTGGGTTGTATGGCCGGACCATGGACAGGCTGGCTACTCATGAGAAGTCTTGAGACGCTGAAAGTAAGGATGGACCAGCAAGCGGCAAATGCTGAAAAAGTTGCAGAATTTTTAAGCAATCACCCTTTGGTAGAAAAAGTTTACTATTTGGGAAATATCACTCCTGAGGATGGACGTCAATATGATATCCATAAAAAACAAAGTAAAAGCAATGGTGCCATGGTGTCATTTGACATCAAAGGGGGGGAGCAGGAAGCATTCCGCTTCTTAAATAACATGAAGCTCATAAAGCTGGCGGTGAGCTTAGGAAGCACAGAAAGTCTGGCTGAGCACCCTGCCACCATGACCCATGCCGATGTAGACTCGGGGCTAAGGAAGAAAATGTCAATAACTGATAAAATGATCAGATTATCCGTGGGTGTGGAAAACCACAAAGATATCATCTGGGATATTGAGCAAGCACTAGAAAAAGTATAAATCATTATAAGTTGGCTTAAACTACCTAATGGAGCTCGGTTTACGGTCCGGGCTCCTTTTTCTTATCGCTTATTTCCTGAAAAATCGTCCATACGAGTACCTCCTCAAATGCGAATATTTAACACAATTAAGAACTCTCCCTCTTTAATTTCCAGCGCTTGTGAGACCATAAATAACCAGCCGGATCTTCTTTAACAAGTTCTTCAGTAGCCTTGGCATATGCTTCTAAAATTGCATGGTTATCTTTTTCATAGGGTGGTTCTGTCAATTTTACTAACTCCACGGTATAATACCCTCTCTTGACCCTGTTGACTTTAAAAAAAAATGTAGGGTATTTAGCCAACTTGGCTATCTGCTCAGGTCCCAGAAAAAAGGCAGTATCCTGACTCAAGAAGTTGGTCCAATATTTTGGCGATTTTCTTCTAGGAGACTGGTCTGCTACAATCCCCAATGCCCTGAGCCTGTCAGGGTTCTTAAGCACCGCACGTAGTATATTGCTTTTTTCTATAGGCTGGCCCCCAAACCTCGATCTGGTCTTTAGCATGAGATCATTAAAGCCTTTGTTAGATAGTTTCTGGTAAACAGCATCAACAGGAAAAGGAAGCACAATGCACCCTGTTAACAGCGCCCATTCCCAATTAAATTGATGTGACGCTATTACCAAAATGGACTGTTGCTTATCAGCATAAGACTGTACATCCTGAACATTGGTAAACTTTACTCTAGCGGTAAGCTCCTCACCTGTGATAGTAAAGGCCTTCAATGTTTCCATAACAAAGTCCATAAACCTACGGTAAAATTCCTTTACAGCTGACTTCACTTCCTGTTCAGACATTTTTGGGAATGAATTTCTGATATTGTTAGCAACTACACGCTTTCTATACCCCGCCAGGTAGTATATTGTTACAAACATAAGATCTGAAAGGGTGTAGAGCAGCCACATGGGTAGCCGAGAAAAAAGTTTCAGTAAAATCATATCATCTAAAAGTCAGCCAAAATTAGCCAATTCCTTAAAAGATAAGTTAAATAAAACCTAATCAATTATTTTAGAAAGGGTAAACTATGATATCAAGCGGAACCTTTAGAACAAGTTATAGAGATGAAGTAACAAGCCCTACCCTATTAGAAAAAGACCGTCCTGATCATAATGATTCTATTAATTCATGATTGATACCAACCCATAATAGCATATGGTAAACTTGTACCACTGAAATATTACCTGATCCACAAACATCTCACTATCTTTGAGGCCTGTGGGTTACAAATAATATCTTAAACAATTACCTCATGCAAAACAAAGTAGTAATTATCACGGGCGGATCCTCCGGAATAGGCAAAGCTCTGGCTGAAGTATTTGGCAAAAATGGATCAAAAGTCATGATCACCGGCCGAAAGCAAGAGCCACTTGACAAGGCTGTCAAAGAGCTTCAAAATAAAGGTATTGAGGTAATTGGCTTTCAATCCGACGTCAGCAGAGAAGAGGATAATAAAAAAATGGCAGAGGAAGCCATCAGGCACTATGGCCATATCGACATTCTGATCAATAATGCCGGCATATCTATGAGAGCACTATTCGAAGAAGTAGATCTGGATGTAGTGAAACAAGTGATGGACATCAATTTCTACGGGGTGTTGTATGCCACCAAATATTGTCTCCCTTCAATACAAGAAAATAAAGGCTCTGTAATCGGCATATCATCCATTGCAGGGTTTCGTGGGCTTCCCGGCAGAACGGGTTATTCCGCATCAAAATTTGCCCTTCAGGGTTTTCTGGAAGTACTTAGAACTGAAATGTTAAAAAAAGGTGTGCATGTTTTGACAGCATGTCCTGGTTTTACTGCATCCAATATCAGAAAATCTTCACTTACTGCCGACGGCTCCCTGCAAGGTGAATCCCCTCGGAAAGAGGAAAAAATGATGACTGCAGAAGTCTGTGCTGAACACATTTATAAAGCCACCCAAAAGAGAAAAAAATACCTTGTACTTACAGGTCAAGGTAAAATGACTGTTTTTCTCAATAAATGGTTTCCTGGCATGATGGATAAAGTGGTTTATAATGTAATGGCAAAAGAGGAGAACTCCCCTCTCAAGTAAGCTACTTATACCCAAGTAACTCAATCGTATTTTCAACAGCTCCCGGATCATAATTGCCGTGCCCAGGAACGACTATTTTTGGGGAGGGGAAATGTTTTTGCATATTTTCAATACTTTTTCCCCAAGAGTCCAGATCAGCATCTTCTGTATTGCCCAGATTTGTTGATGAGCTGCTTTTAATAAAACAGCCACCATAAAGCACATCGTAAGGAGATATGTAAACAATGGTATTATCCACGGTATGCCCGGCTCCAGGATAAAATACCCTAATGGAGTGGTCCCCAAAATTCAAAGTGATCTCCTTATGGAATACTTTTGTCGGTGCTTCAAAACCACGCTTTAAGGCGTAAACTTTTGTAAGCTGACTACTTACTGTTTTTATATTTCTTTCATGCAATACGGAAATCCCCCCAATCCTATCGCTGTGAGCATGAGTGATCACAACTGCTGCTATAGGCTTGCTAATTTCAGTCTCAATCCAATCAAGTAATTGCACCGTCTGTTCATTATCCCATGGCGAATCAATAATTACTACACTATCTTTTGTCACAACGACCATACCATTAGCAGACACCTTATTGCCATTATAGTCACCATAAGAATGGTAGAGAAGAAGACCTTTATCGAGTTCCGTAACATCAATTTGAAAGGGTACTTCCTCCTGAGCATAACAGTTTACAATAATTAGTAGCAGCAGTAATGTGGAAAGTAGTTTTTGCATAAGGGTAGATCTAAATGGTCAAGATACGCTACATGCCCTTTCTGTCAAAGCAGTGATGTAATATTATTGGTCTTATTACATGATCATTTATTACTTTTTAATCTCATACTTGAAAAGAAACTATTATATTTGGCAGGTCAAAAATATAATAATGATTCAGAAGTATTTTTCACTGGATAAAAACTATATACTCGAAAAGGCACAACTCGATCAGGAGCAGCAGCTTATCGTTTATTTGATAGATTTTGCCAAGAAATTTTATCTTACCCAGTTTAATCCACTTGGCTTGGAAGATGATACAGTAAAGCGCATTATAGCTCATAAAACTGAATACACTGATCGTCTAGAGGAGTTTTACCGCAACCTGGCAGGTGTTTACAGGTACAAACATGGGAATAATCAGCTGGAGTTCCTGTTTGATGGCGCTGACCATTATGAAAAATATACGGTCGACTGGGTTAAAGCCTACGAAGAGTGGCTTGTTGATTTTTGTATTAGACCCAACTTTCTCAAAGCAGTATTAGAGCTTACCGTTTTTTATCCTGAGGGGCGCAAAGCGGAACTTGCTGAGAGTAGAATGAAAGCATTCATTAATCAGCATTTTGAGCTTAAAATCTATAAGCATAAGGGCATTGTTAAAATGAAGGTAGCATAAGGACAGTCCCTTAAACAGTTCGTCTACCTAATTTTCTATCTCAAACTTAGTAAAGTTTTTTAGTGGACCTGTAGGCTTGACTTGCACCTCGTCTACCTTAGCCCTGTCAGGCCCCGTTTTGCACCAAGACACAAATTCATTAAGCTTATTAAGATTTCCCTCTACCTCAATATACACACTACCATCAGGCTCATTGCGTACGTATCCGGTTAGCCCTAGTTCATAAGCCTTTTTGCGTGTATTTGCTCTGTAAAAAACCCCTTGAACCTTTCCTACAACCCTAATATTAAAGTGCTCCATGGCTTTATTTATTTAGCTTTAGCTAACATTTCTACTCCAGAAGATGTGCCTATTCTATCTGCTCCAGCCATAATGAGTTCAACGGCCTGCTCGTATGTTTTAATACCTCCTGAAGCCTTTATCCCAACATTAGATGGCAATACTTTGCGCATGAGCTCAATATGCTCTACTTTGGCTCCTTCTCCGGCAAATCCTGTTGACGTTTTAACAAAGTCAACCCCCGCATCAGCGCATAGCATACAGGCCTCCTCTATCTCCCTGATTGATAAATAGGCCGTTTCAATAATAACCTTTACAAGCTTATAATTATCATGAATCAGGTTGCAGCATTTGGCCAATTCAATCTTTGTCCAGGGAAGTCCGGTTTTAAATGAAGATATATTCATAACAATATCCAGCTCATCGGCACCATTATTCATGGCTAACTCTATTTCCTGAATCTTGGTTTCAGTCATATTATACCCTAACGGAAAACCAATAACGGTAACCAGTTGAATATCTTTATCTCCAATCTCCCTACTAACTTTTTTGACCCAAAAAGGAGGCACACATACACCCAAAAAGTTATGTTCAAAAGCCTGATTTACAATCACATCTACATCACCAGCTACAAAAGTTGGTTTCAGATTGGTCTGTTCAATGAATCGATTGAGGTTGTTCATTGAATCTAAGATAAGAAATACTACTGGTAAACGTGTGTACTTAACAGGTCAATGGGTCATTTTTTTGAAACTTAGTGTACAATCCCACACTCTTTGCAGAACTTTCTTTTACTAGGCTTCCTTTTTTTAGGTTTGTTCTTATGACCGAAATACGATGGATCAGAATACTGAGGTTTAATCATTTGGCGTTGTTTTTTGCGTTCGCTTTTGGCGTTGGCCTCCATACGCTTGGCAAACTCCTCCCTTTTCTCCTCAAGTGTTTTGTTATATTTACTACTAAATGACTTTTTACGCTTTTTATTACTCTTTTTTACTGGAGCCTTAACTTCCTCAGGCCTGAAAGGTTCAAATGAATTGTCAGCTTTTTGAGCTTTATTTTTGGGCTTATTAACCTTTTGAGCACTGGCATTAAATGCAATTCCAAAAAGACAAATCAAAGTAACTAACAAAAATCTCATAGCTATTTATTTCATTCAGTCTATTAACAGTAATCAACGCTCTTTATTGTGCCCAAACACTATAAATCGCTAAGCTACAAGATATTCAAAATATATTGCTACCGTCCTTTCGGGGCCATCATGGTTTGTTGTCTTCTATAGACCCAAGGTGGAGTAGGGTCGTCATGCCCCCATAATCCATTCTTACTTTCCTTTGCTGCCTGCTGCATACTTAATAGAGACAGATTATCTTCTTCTCTAGCCCAGGCCAATCCACTTTTTAACAGTTCATGATGCAACAACTTTCCATTATTCAAAACTACCTGCCCAAGCTTATTTCCCCACCTATCTTTTCCCTTCATTTCAACAACAACCCTTTTCCTAAGCACCAGTTTTTCTGTGAATTTTTTAGCCTCCTCGGCATACTCCTGACCTGGCTCAGGACAATCAACTTCGCTAAGCATTATTTTAACTACTTCCTTGTCTGGGTTAAGAAGTTCTATGGTGTTACCGTCAATAACGCGAATGACTTTTCCTGATACTTTTTCAGGTCCTGAGGGACTAAAAACAAAGAAAAATGAAATAAAAAGTTTGATCATGATAAGTGGTCTGGCTAGTAAACGTATATACGCGAAGGGGGGGCCAGGTAACAGAGTTTTTAAATAAAATGCCCAGTCAACTATCAGTTACCGGGCACACTTTAAAATCAAACTCTTTGGATCATTATTTACAATATTGACCGATAAAATATGAAGCTTTTTTGTCACCAAGTTCCACTGCTTTCCTCCAACTCTCACAAGCTTCTCCACCCCGCTCTAATTGATACAAAATATTACCTTTTACTTTATGGTAAGATGCCTCAGTACCATTTAGCTCAATTGCCTTATTAATAGCCTCCAAAGCTCCTCCCACATTGCCGGAAGACACGGTAACGTTAGCAAGATGGTAGTGTGCCCCGGCATCTTCCGGAGTAAGTTCTATAACCTTTTTGTAATCACTAATGGCTCCCTCGTAGTTTTCTGCCTCCTCTTTTAAGTATGCCCTATTGTAATATGCATCTGCATTACTCGGGTCTTTCGCTATAACATCATCGAGGTCATTAGATGCCGCACGTAGATTTCCTAAATAAAGATTGGCCCTTGCCCTATCCATATAAACCGAAGCATCCTTTTTGCCTGCATTCAATGCGTTTTGCAAATCAGATATAGCCGCCTCATAGTCTTGAGTTTCCATCAATGTTCTTGCTCGGTGCTGGTAAGTTTCTCCACTCTTGTTACCCGCTTCAATGGTTTTGTCAAAAAAGGACAGTGCTCTCACATATTCTTCCATGTGGTAATATGATTCTGCCAGATAAAAAATAGCCTCTCCATCAGGCTTTTCCTCCAGTTTTTCATATCTGGAAAGATCTTTTGCTGCAGTTTCGTACCTTTCCATTATAAAATAGACCTTACCCCTATTTTCATAAGCTCTGGAGTAGTTTCCATCAATCTCAATAGCTTTAGTATAACTCTCAATGGCCTGATCCAGGTTTTCAGATAATTGATGAGCTTTACCTTTGTTATTATAAATGATTGGATTCTTTACCCCTTTGACAATAGCCTCATCATAATCTTTAATGGCGCTTTCGTAATTTTTTAATCGAAACTTGGCGTTTCCCCGATGGAAATATGCCGAACCATAATCACTTCTGACACTTATGGCTTTATTAAGTGCAGAAATCGCCCCCTCAAAGTCATTCATCTCATAAAGTGAATGTCCGAGGTTATGAAATACTTCCGCACCAGAAGCTCCCAATTCCACAGCTTTTTTTAGATCCGTAGTTGCTGCCTGATACTTTTCAAGCTTATATTCAGCAGCCCCTTTGTTTGCATAGGTCTGTGCATCTTCCATTCCCATCTGGACGGCTTTTTCCAGGTTGGGCAGTGCTTTTTCATAGTCTCCCTTATAGTATTGAGCATTACCTACCCCATAATAAAGCAATTTATCATTTATACCTAAAGAGCGTGCCTTATCCAAGGCAGTAAGTGCCCCTTCGTAGTCTTTAGTCCGAAACTTTGATACCCCTAGATAAAGGTACTCTTCCTTACCTCCCTGGCCAGCATCTATAATTTTATTCAAATCAGCGATAGCTCCTTCATAATCTTGAGAAAGGTATTTAGCAGTACCTCTATTGAGCAGAGCCACATTATAACCTGGCTTAACCTGAAGGGCTTTATCAAAATCGCCAATAGCCTCAGACAATTTATTGATCAGCATTTTTGCTTTACCTCGGTTATTATAAACAAGCTCATCATTAGCTCCCAATGTTATAGCCTGATCGTAACTCTTGATAGCCTGACCAAATTGCTCAAGTCTGAACTGTGCGTTACCAAGGTTGTAATAAACCTCTTTATCCTTGGAGCCCTTGGATACGGATTTTTGCAAACTACCAGCAGCCTCACTATAACTCTTCAACTCATACAGTGAAATACCTATCTTCGCATACACATCAGCATTTGCTACACCTGACTTTTCCACACGACCCAAGTCATCTACTGCCCCCTGATAATTTTTTAAATTATATTTAGCAAAACCTCTTTTTTCATATATCTCATCAGATTTTTCACCCAACTCTTCTGCCATATCCAAGTAGCTGACAGTTTTCTTATAATCACCCTGATCATAACTTAACAATCCGCTATACACATATACATGAGCATCTTTTATTCCTTCCTGAATAGCCTTGTCTAGGTACTTTTGTGCATCTTGCTTATTTCCCGTTTCATAGTAGGCAAGCCCTAGCATTTTAACTACTCCTTTATTTGGCCCTGAGGCCTCTTTTGCTTTTTCCAGATCAGCAATGGCGCCAGAATAATTCTTAAGCTCAAACCTGGCCGTCCCACGATTGAGCAGACCCTTCCCATAATCAGGTTTAAGGGCTATGGCTTTATCAAAATCATCAACAGCTCCCTGATAGTTTTTGAGTAGAAGCTTAGCTTTACCTCTATTATTCAACACTATATGGTCATCAGCTTTAATGTCAACAGCTTTATCGTATGCACCAATTGCATTTTCAAATTCGTTACGAGAGTAATATATATCTCCTAATGATTTAAAAGTTTCATAATCCGCAACTCCCAGAGATTCAGCCTTTTTAAAATCGTCAAATGCACCCTGCACATTACTGATTGAATACCTTGCGGCTCCCCGATATTTATAAAGCTCATTATTTTTAATTCCGCCATCCAATGCTTTGGTGATATACTCTTCAGCTTTGCCATAGCTTGTATTTTCGTAAGCAGAAACACCTAGCATCTCATAAACTTCCGGGGTAGCGTGTCCGGCAGCTTCAGCTTTTTGTAGATAAGAATAAGCTTCTTTATTTCCCCCTGTTTCATAGAGGGCCATACCAAGCTTCAGGTTTAAGTCATCGCCTGTAGCCCCTCTCTGGATGGCTGACTTCAGTTCAGTAACTGCACCCTGAAAATCCCCACTATTGAAACGAGCAACACCTATCTTTTCATAAACAGTAGCATCAGAGCTTCCTGATTTTTTGATAGCCTCATAATCTGTAATCGCTCCCGACCAGTCCTCAGCTGCAAACTTTGCTTCAGCACGGTTTTCCAAAGCTTTACTATAATCATTCTGTAAAGCAAGTGCTTTATCAAAATCAACAATTGCTTCATTGTATTTCTTAAGGTTAAACTTGGCTTTACCTCTATTGTTAAATACTACGGCATCAGAAGCTTCTATAGCAACGGCCTTGTCATAACTGGCAATAGCATTTGCAAATTCATCTTTTTTAAATTGCAGGTTACCCAAGTAGTGGTATGCATTATAGTCTTTTATCCCTTTGGATACGGCTTGCTGTAAATCCGACAAAGCTCCATCATCATTTTTCAATTCGTACCTTGCCAAACCTCTGTACAAATAGCTGTTGTCACCGGCACTACTCTTACTTATGGCATCTGACAATGTGGATTCTGCAGCCGCATAATTTTTATTAAGAAAATATGCTTCACCTAATTTGGTAGTCAGGTCAGCTGCCTCTACACCTGCACGCTGAGCCTGCTCATAATAAAGGGCCGACTTCTTATAGTCTTCCTTGGCAAACCATGCATTCCCCAGATAATAAGTTAGCTCTTGGCTCTTGCTTCCCCGCTGGACCGCACTCTCTAAGTCCTTGATAGCTTCGTCATATTTATTTTGCTTGTAAAGGGCAATACCTCTTCTAGCAAAACTTTCATCAGTTACTTTACCCGATTTTATCAATACATCATAATCATTTACAGCTTCCTGCCATTTCTCTAGTTTAAATTGGACCTCTGCCCTGTTTTCAAGTGCCTTGTCGTAATCCGCCTTAAGTGTTAGCGCCTTATTATAATCTTTCAGTGCCTCCGCATACTTGTCAAGGTTAAATTTTGATTTACCCCGGTTGTTAAAAACGACCGGATCAGTCGCTTCAAGTTCTATAGCCTTGTCGTAGCTGACCTCAGCCAGATGGTACTCCTCTTGTTTAAACTGTAAATTACCTAGGTAGAAGAAGGCATTGTAATTCTTTTGTCCTTTATCTATAGCCTGCTTAAGATCTTGGTATGCACCATTATCATCTTTCAACTCATATCTCGCCAGCCCACGATACAGATAATTAGCAGGAGCGTTTTCACCCTTGTTAATAGCATTGTCAAAAACAGTTTCTGCCGCCGAATAATTATTGCTGAAAAAGTACGCCTGTCCAAGTTTCGTATTTAAATCACTGGCCTCTGCATTGGCCCTCTGGGCCTGCTCGTAGTATAGTGCTGCTTTTTTATAGTCTTTTTTGCCAAAAGAAATATTCCCAAGGTAATAGGTCAATTCCGGTATTTTACTACCTCTTTTAACTGCACTTTCCAGGTCCTTGGCAGCCTCATCATTGTTCTTCAGTTGATATAAGGCTATGCCTCTTCTTGCAAAGTTTTCATCGGTTACCTTACCTGATTTAATAAGTGCATCGTAATCATCTGCGGTTTCCCTCCATTTCTTCAACTCAAAATAAGCTTCGGCACGGTTCTCCAAAGCTTTATCATACTTGCTATCAACGGCAAGTGCTTTATTGTAATCCTGAACAGCTGCATCATAACTCTTCAAGGTAAATCTTGCCTTGCCTCTGTTATTAAAAAGTGTGGCATCCCGATACCCTGCACCCTCTGCTTGGTCATAGTATTTAATAGCATCTTGGTAGCTATCCATTCTATACTTGGCATTACCCAGATTAAATAAGCCTTCAGGGTTTTTAAAACCCATATTAACGGCTTTCTCCAGATCACCAGCAGCACCTTGATAGTCTTTTTGCTCATATTTTGTCAGTCCACGATACCCATATAATTCCGGGCTGTCAACACGCGCTTTAACAGCATCATCAAAGTCATCAGCAGCCTTGCTGAAATCCTTCATTTGGTAATAAGCCATACCTCGTTTCACATACACCTCATCATTACCAAATTTCGAATTGATGAGTTGCGAATAATCCAGTATAGCACTTCTAAAGTCTCCACTTTCAAGCTTTTCATTAGCTCTGGCGTAGGTCTTCTCGAGAGCCTCATCCCCCTGAGCCAACATAATAGTCGTAATCAGACAAAAAAATACCGTAGAGAGTATGTAAACATGTTTATTCATATGCTTTTCAAAAAATTGGCGGATAGTAAAGTTATTAAAATACGGCTTTAAACGATATCAATTTACAAAAATCATCATTAAAAGCATTGACTGACAGTATGGCCTTTACTCACAATAAACTCTATAATGGGCGGCATTAATCTCATTACTGTCGATCATATTGACGTGTACCTGTTCAGTTTGAAACAAAATCAGAGTTATTCAATGAATCCACCCCTGTTTCTGAAATACATTTCACTACCTTGAGATTTTATAACAAGCAAAAGGCCATTTCCCGAGGAAATGGCCTTTATGTTACAGACAATTTTATTTCCTTATTTGGTTTGAGCCGATGCTGATTTAAGATCATATAGAGCACTTACCTCTTCTGGAGTAATAACTCTGTTGAAAATGTACACTCCATCAACGGTTCCCTTCAAATCATAATCCTCTTCACACCAGTTTGAGTGACCAATATAGTTTTGATTACGCACCACATTAGCAACAGGGTGCCCATTAGCTTTCTCTGCTACCAACATACCATTTACAAAAATCTTCATTTCTCCGCTTGGACTAATGGTTGCCGCATATAACTGGGTCACCCCATCAACTATAGCATCACGAGCTATTAGCCTACCTTTCTCCCGATTAGTCAAAGAATCAGAATCAATCCAACTGGTTAATACCAAGTCAGTGGAGCGAGCCAGGCGAGATAGGGTAATATTCATCCCACCATGTTCTCCCCAGCCATTACCAAAATCAATAATTCTTTCATAATATCGAGCTTTATCCTTAAACTCTACCCAGGCAGCTATTGCAAAACCATTGCTCCAAATAGATTCAAGTGTATCTAATTTAACATAATCACCGCCGGGCATTCCGCACCCATTATTTTCATCGGTAAGATTAAATGTATACCTTGTTCCCATAATTTCAGGATCCCCAACAACATCAAATGAAATTCTAGTAGAATCAGAGGAAGTTGCAAAACTTAGTGAGGGAATCGGCGGATCAACTACTTCTTCGGGGTCAATAGATGGGTCATCTTCTTCTGAACAACCAGCAATCGCAATTGCCAGTGCCAGGTATAATATCCTGAGTACATAAATAGATGGTTTCATCATAATAACAGTTTAAGTGAGTTACAACATATACTAGACTTAAGGCAACTTTCGCACCTAAACTCACCTATTAAATTTTGAAACCTGTTTAGTTGATATAGCACTATCAACTCAATAACCCAAATCAGAGAAGATTAATTCACTTATTTTTTAATTAATTAAAAGAAAACCACTATAAGGTTAACTGATCCTTCCAATATATTACAATAAACTGAAACCTGCCTGTTAACAATGGAACAGGGCAAACCACTTTCCTTGCAAATGTTTGATTAATCAACAGTTTGGGGAATAGAATAACCTCAAAAAGGGTATGCCAAGAATATATAGGAAAATGATAGTCAACCCAAGTCAAGAACTTCTCTTTTCAACAAAGCCATGACATCCGATTCTTATAATTGCCCTTGTAAGCCTGAGATATTGGCTCTTGGTTAGCAGTTAGCTGAAAATATAAAAAAGAAAGGGACTGTATCAAAGGTCAAGTAACTTAAGCACTTGTCAATAGTCGGCAGACATGACACTTGCCCTGACCTCTGAACAGTCCCTTTCGGGTGATAGTCTTAAATTATATGTGGATCACTTCATCATAAGCCGCTGCTGCTGCTTCCATCACTGCCTCTGACATAGTAGGGTGAGGGTGTACCGCTTTTATGATTTCATGACCAGTTGTTTCCAGTTTTCTAACAGCAACGATCTCCGCTATCATTTCAGTAACGTTAGCACCGATCATATGCGCTCCAAGCAATTCACCATATTTAGCATCAAAGATAAGTTTCACAAAACCATCTTTAGCTCCAGCCGCACTAGCTTTACCTGATGCTGAGAATGGGAATTTACCTACTTTAAGTTCATAACCTGCTTCTTTTGCTGCTGCCTCCGTATATCCAACAGATGCAATTTCAGGGCTACAATAAGTACATCCGGGAATGTTGTTATAATCAAGTGGTTGAGGATTTTCTCCTGCTATTTTCTCTACGCAAATAATACCTTCTGCCGAAGCTACGTGAGCCAGTGCCGGACCGTGAACTATATCACCGATAGCATACACTCCAGGTATATTGGTCTTATAGTAATCGTCAACAATCACTTTTCCTTTATCTGTAGCTACACCTATATCTTCAAGACCAATACCTTCAAGGTTAGTAGAGATACCTACCGCCGACAGCACGACATCACAGTCAATTGTTTCATCACCTTTTTTGGTCTTCACAGTAACTTTACAGCCTGTGCCTTTGGTATCCACATTGGTAACTTCTGAGCTGGTCATCACTTTCATACCTGCTTTTTTGAAATTTCTCTCAAGTGCCTTAGAAACTTCCTCGTCTTCAACAGGAACAAGCCTTGGCATGAACTCAACAATAGTTACCTCAGTACCTATGGTATTGTAGAAGTATGCAAACTCAACGCCGATGGCTCCTGACCCCACGATAACCATTTTCTTAGGCGCTTTATCAAGAACCAGAGCTTCTCTGTAACCTATGATCTTCTTGCCGTCTATTGGCAGGTTAGGCAATTGTCTTGAACGACCACCTGTTGCAACTATAATATGATCAGCACTATAGATCTCAGTTTTTCCATCCTCAGTTGCAACTTCTATTTTCTTCCCAGCTTTTAGCTTACCAAAGCCCATAATAGCATCGATCTTGTTCTTCTTAAATAAGAACTGAATACCCTTACTCATACCTTCGGCAACTCCACGGCTTCTCTTAACCATGCCATCCAGGTCAGCCTTAGCATCTTTTACGCTAATTCCATAATCAGCAGCATGTGATATGTATTCAAAAACATTAGCACTTTTTAATAAAGCCTTGGTAGGAATACACCCCCAGTTAAGACATATTCCACCTAAAGATTCCTTTTCTACAACCCCTACTTTTAATCCCAACTGAGCAGCACGAATAGCGGCAACATAACCGCCAGGTCCACTACCTAATACTAAAAGATCATATTTCTTTGACATGTTATAATGTGTTTTAATTTCCTGTTTAATCGTGGGATTGCAAATTTAAGCGAAATGGTCTTAGAAAAAAATTTGCCTTCTGCATAGCTGGCACAATCAGCGACACATACACACATCAATTTGTAGAGAAATACAACAGTCAAACCTTATACCTACAATTAGAATTATTTTAATTCATTGATAATCAGCCAATTAAATCCTAATGGGGGTTTTGGCATAGTTCTCTCTTTTTTCATGTATAAATGATGTTTAACCAAAACGATTATAATGATGAAGATGACTAAAATATTCATAGCCGCATTTACTCTTACTTTTACTGCCCTTGTTTCTTCTTATGCAAACACCACTCAAATAAAATCAGATGATGAGATTGTTTTGAAGATGGATCCAAAAAAAACTGAAATAAGACCCTCAGAACTTCCTTCACCCGTTAAAGATGTTATTTTGAATAGCGAATTTGCTAAGTGGAACGTTGCCAAGGTTTATAAAATCACCTATTCGGAGAATAAAGAAAAGGTAGAGTATGAAGTTCATTTTTCTAATGATAAAAAGGAAAAGCAAATAAAGGTTTACAATAAAGAAGGAGCGCTGATTGATGGCTAACAGGATAGGTTAGTCTTTCAACAGCTAATAGCACTTCTTTAACTCCCGAAAGGCCCGCTTCAACAAGTGGGCCTTTATTTTTGTTAGCTTAAAGATCACATTTGCTTTAACAAAACGTTAAAGGATTAACCAAGTAAAGGATAATAATGGCGAGTATTTTAATAGTTGAAGATGATGCCTCTTTTGCAGCTATGCTAAAAGGTTTTCTAGCAAAGAATAAGTTTGAGTGCGACCATGTATCGAACGGGATAATGGCCCTAAGAAAGCTTAATGAAAAATCTTTTGACATTATACTCTCAGACCTTAAAATGCCTGACTTGGATGGCCTCGACCTCCTCAAAGAAATAAAAAAGAAAAGCCATGAATGCGCTGTCATAATTATGACCAATTATGCGCATATTAAAAGTGCTGTCAAAGCTATTAAGCTCGGTGCATTCGAATACATAGCCAAGCCAATTAACCCCGACGAGCTATTAAGTATTACCTACAAAGCACTGAACGCAAAATCGCCCAAAGAAGAGCGTCCGATACCCATAACACCTAACTTTGAGTTTGTACACGGACAAAGCCCCGACTTCCAAAGGATAATTCAACATGTAGGCTTGGTGGCCGAAACTGATATGTCAGTTCTGATACTGGGTGAAAGTGGCACAGGCAAAGAATACATTGCACGCCTGATACATCAGAAAAGCAAAAGAAAAGACAAACCTTTTGTATCAATTGATTGCGGAGCCTTGTCAGAAAATCTCGCTGCCAGTGAACTGTTTGGTCATGTAAAGGGAGCCTTCACCGGAGCAATAAACGACAAAGACGGGCAGTTTCAGCTTGCAAACGGAGGTACGCTCTTTTTAGATGAAATTGGAAATCTTTCTTATGAAGTACAGGTAAAACTGCTTCGCATATTGCAAGAAAGGAAAGTTCGCAAAGTAGGAGGCACCAAAGATTTCGACGTAGATGTCAGGCTAATTACCGCCACAAATGAAAGCCTTAGCCCTACGGCATCCTCTGATAATAACTTCAGAGAAGACCTATTTCACAGGATCAATGAATTCCAGATCAATATACCTGCATTAAGGCAAAGGAAGCAAGATATTGAAATATATGCCCAGTATTTTCTGGGAAAAGCCAATCAAGAACTTAACCGCAGTGTCAAGGGCTTTTCCAATGAAGCTATGGAGGTATTTTTGAACTACGACTGGCCTGGAAATATTCGAGAACTCAAAAACATGGTGCGCCGGTCAGTTTTACTTGAAACCGAAGAGTACCTAGGCATTGACAATTTATCAGAACTAACCTCAGTAGAAAGCCTAGCTATGACCAACAAAGAACATAGCCAGCCCAAAGATTTGAAGACACTTGCAATTCAAAATGAAAAAGCACTGATAGCTCAAACTTTAAAGGATGTAAAATTCAATAAATCAAAGGCAGCACGGATTCTGAAAATTGACCGTTCCACACTATACAATAAAATCAGGAAATATGAACTTGAAGTCTGATCAGCTCAACCATTAAAACCAAACCTGCTTACGAATACCGCTAAGCAATTTACCTGAATGATGTTCAATTTGCTGTATATCATCCAAAATCTGTTTCTTGCTCATTTCAGAAGCATACAATTCTAGTTTTTGCAAAAGTTCAATCAACGAACCCTGATCATAATACGACACCGAAGATAGCATTTTATGCGCAAGGCTTTCCACCTCCTTATTATTACCATTGCTGACCTCTCGTTTTAACATAAGAAGGTCTTTTTCATAGTTTTCAATAAAAGTACTGACATACCTCCTCAGTAGCCCCTGATCTCCGCAGGCAAATTTGAGTACTTTACTAAGATTGACCTTTACTTCTTCCTCAGGCAATAGCTGTATAACTGCTTTTATACCTTGATCACTTAAGGGCTTTTCTATTACCAGATTTGCACCCGGCACCTCAACTGCTACCCCACTTAATACCACCAAGGAGTGAGTATGAGCCATTTTTATACTCTTTATTAATTGAGCAGGATCGTGTCCATGGACATGCAAGTCTGTAACCACAATATCGCACTTGTCTTGTTCCAGGGTTTTCATCAGCTCATCAAAGGAGGAGAAAGCATCTACAGAAAAACCAGCATTTTCAAATTGTGACTTAACCATCTGGCGTGTAAACTCATCATCTTCGAGGTAGATTATCCTTTTTTTGCTGCTTGCCATCATAAAGTGTTACAAGCAAAAACCACACCTCAGTATGCAATTCCTGACTTCATTTTTGCCGGTGTTATTTCTTTTATTTTTCTTTGGATCACCAAAGGGATAAATATTTAGTAAAACCAATAAAAGCCCTCAATTTTAGAAACATATAGTTCATTACCTAAAACTTAAACATGTATTGATCTACTAGTCATGCATGCGAATCATTTAAAGTTAATTATACCATGAAATTATTAGAAGGAAAAACCGCACTTGTAACAGGAGCCTCAAAGGGTATAGGATATGCCATTGCTCATAAATATGCGGAACAGGGTGCCAATGTTGCATTCACTTACCTATCCAGTGTTGAAAAAGGACAGGCCCTTGAAAAAGAGCTTCAGGAAAAAGGTATCAAAGCAAAAGGCTACAGATCAGATGCCTCTGATTTTGCTGCAGCAGAACAACTGATTAGCGATGTGGTTAATGATTTTGGTTCTTTAGATATTCTTGTTAACAATGCTGGGATCACAAAAGACAACCTTCTGCTCAGAATCAACGAAGCTGATTGGGATGATGTGATCAACATTAACCTGAAATCTTGCTTCAATACGGTAAAAGCTGTCACCAAGACCATGATGAAGCAAAGAAGTGGTTCCATCATCAACATGACATCCGTGGTAGGATTAAAAGGTAATGCAGGACAAACCAACTACTCTGCCTCCAAAGCTGGCATAATAGGTTTTACCAAATCAGTTGCCCTTGAATTAGGGTCGAGAGGCATTAGGTCAAATGCAGTTGCCCCCGGCTTTATTGAAACTGAAATGACTGATAAATTAGATGAAAAAACTGTTCAGGGCTGGAGAGATGCCATTCCTCTTAAGCGAGGTGGAAGACCTGAAGATGTAGCTGATGCATGCGTTTATCTTGGCTCCGACATGTCATCTTACATCACCGGACAGGTGATCCAAGTTGATGGAGGTATGCTTACCTAATGATTATTCACAGAGTCGTATGGTTAACCATGCGACTCTTTACCTCAAGCAAATTTCCCTATTACGGTTACCTCAATATAACTCCCCCGGAACCATTGGCAGATGAAAAAGTAATCGTAACTTCAACAAATGCGACTCATTTCACACCCTGTATTATGCAATTACTATGTCACTTACAGGTGTAATGCGCGCTGTAGTTTTTGCGATATTTGGGAGCGCCCATCTCCATACATTGACTTACACACTGCTGAAAGGAACTTCAAAGATCTAAAAAGACTGGGGGTGAAAGTGATTGACTTCACTGGAGGTGAACCGCTACTACACAGGGAGATAGACAAACTATTGAACCTTGCTAAAGACTATGGCTTCATTACCACCCTAACGACCAATTGCCTGCTTTATCCGAAATGGGCGGAGAGACTAAAAGGGAAAGTTGACATGCTACACTTTTCACTCGACTCTCCTGTTAAAGAAAAACATAACCAGTCCAGAGGTGTAGATTGTTATGATTTTTTAGTTGAATCAATCGTCCAAGCCAAAATGCTAGGTGAAAAACCAGACATACTTTTCACCGTATTTGAAACTAATGTACACCAAATAGAGGAAGTCTACCACAAATTCTGCAAACCTAATAAACTTGTGCTCATCCTTAATCCCATCTTCGAGTACAACAACGTCGAAACAGGAGAAAAATTTTCAGTGGCAACTTTACAGCAATTAAAGGGATGGACTAAAAAGCCCGGGGTTTATCTCAATGAGGCCTTTATCCAATTAAGAAAAGATGGGGGAAACCATGTAAATAACCCTATTTGCAAGGCAGCAAGCTCCACAATAGTTATCTCGCCAAAAAATGAACTGGTGCTACCTTGCTACCATTTAGGCCTTAAGTCGCTCTCTATAAATGACAACCTCTACCAACTTTATAAATCAGGGGAGGTGCAAAACCTGATTTCACTGGAAGGCAAACACCCCCAATGTGAGGGCTGTACGATTAATTGCTATATGCAACCATCCTTTACTGTAGAACTCAATAAATATTGGTGGAAGGCCCTGCCCAGCACCATCAAATACAACCGTATGAAGGGCACATGGAAACAGTTGCTTTAGTGCTTTTCAAAAAAAGCTAATTAACTTGATTTACTACTGACATAAGGCTGTCACTACTCTCTATTTTCTTGCATATAAGAAATTAACGATCCTTTTAATATTAAACAAATAATGACAAGCCTTGTTTATCCCAAAACTCAAACTGCTGTAGTAGAGACGGTAATTTACAAAATCAAACCAGACCATTCTGACGATTTTGAAGAAGTACTTTCTATAGCCCGCTCAACAATAGAAAAGTTTCCCGGTTTTATAGAGTATAAAGCTCTGAGATCAATTAGCAGGGACCTATTATTTATTGATCTTGTAAAATGGAATTCAATAGACTTGGCCAGAAAGGCAGAGCTAGAATCTTTTATAGCTGTCTTTGATGAAATCCTCATAATGGATCATTTTGAACCATTCACAGATGACATCACTCGGCATATAAGAAAACTGGATCTATTCAGGGCAGACCCTAATTATTACCAAGCCAGCCAAGAACCTCATATCATTGAACTCAAACCATTGAAATATTTATCAATTAAAGGTATTGGCACTCCTGAAAATATGAATTTCAAAAATGCTGTAGAGGCTATTTATTCTATCTCTTACAACTTGAAGTTTACAAGTAAGTCTATAGGTAAAGACTTTGTAGTTGCTAAAATGGAGGGGCAATGGTGGGTAGAGTCAGGGGCACCCATTGCCGAGGCGCCACCTGAAGAATGGCAATGGAACATCCTGATACGTATGCCAGAGTTCATAAGTACGAATAAAGTCGATAAAGCGGTAGAAGAGGTAATTCATAAAAATAACATCTCACTGGCCAACGAGGTACAGCTCATAACACTTAATGAATCCCGAAGCGTTCAAATAATGCATACTGGCTCTTATAATGATGAAAAGTCAACTATTGATAGACTAATGAAATTTATCCGTGAACATAGTCTAAAAGTGAATGGATATCACCACGAAATTTTTGTTTCAGACCCTCGCAATACTCCAATTGAAAAGCTAAAAACGATCATACGATACCCAGTGAAGCAGGCAGTCAATTAAAGTGACACCTCGAGAGGTAACCCAAAAATCAGAATTATTTTCTTTATTTCATCGACAAATATGTTGATTCATCGACAAAAAACTCAAAATAGAGTAAAAAATTGGGTTCTTTTAAAATAACCACAAATAAAATACTGATTTAAATCGTTATCAGTTTTTAAGACAAATAAAACCATGCAAAACGAGAGAA
This sequence comes from Fulvivirga marina, assembly GCF_016775155.1. Taxonomy (GTDB): domain Bacteria; phylum Bacteroidota; class Bacteroidia; order Cytophagales; family Cyclobacteriaceae; genus Fulvivirga; species Fulvivirga marina. The sequence goes on from NZ_JAEUGD010000067.1 coordinate 378,950, forward strand.
AAGAAATCAAGTTAAAAAGAGCCCTGATACTTGGGAACTTTTACAACAAAAGCGTTCGTATCGTTAAGGTCATTAACGAAGGTTATGAAACCATTGTCGACACTGTTATAGGTTTGAAGCAAGACCTAGTTTTAACTAAAGGAGGTTTATCAATCCCCAAAGCTTCTATAAAGACCATATATCAGCTTTGACATTTAAGGCAGCCTAAAAGGCTTTCTTAAAACATAAATCCTAACCGGATATAAAAAAGAGTTTCCTCCACGGAGTGGCCCACTTCGGCAGATACAACTGCTGTGTTAAAAGGAGCAATCCAAAGTCCTCCTCCATATCCGTGATGCCATAAGTTGGAATCTTCACCGTCCAACCAAACTCTTCCTATATCGTTGAAAGCCAATATCCCCATACTGGCGGGAAATATATATGTGCGAAAAGAAAGCAGATTCCAACGCACTTCAAAATTATTAAATAGCTTACTATCACCATAAAATCGTGTTTTGCGGTATCCACGCAACTCCGACTTACCATCTAATACCTGTGCTTGATAAAATTCATAATCACCCAAATTCGTACCAACACCGAAGCGTGTAGCCATTGTAAATGAAGAAGGTAGCTTTAATGTATAGTAGAATGCAAGAGAAGAGCTAAGTGATGAAAAAGTCTTTTGCGCATGACTGATTCCGGTAAGTACTGACGCCTCATTACTCCAGAAAACCCCGGAAGTAGTTATTAGTGAACTATTGCGCTTATCAAAAGTCAGGTTTATCGCCCCTCCGGTATAGCTTTTGTAAATATCAAAGTCTATTTCACCGGTAGCATTACTATAGTCGGTAATAAAACGATCATCACCTTCAATATCCTCAATCTCAATAGCCTGGAATTTATGAGAAACAGAAAATGTTGCAAAACCTCCAATTCTCTTGTAAAGACCAATATCCGAAGACATTTCCTGAAAACGCAGTCTGTAATAGCTGATTGAACGCCCTACATTAGTTGTTTCATCAATATCCTGGTTAAATTCACTTTCATTCCCCAGACCAAAGAAGTTATTTACATAATTAGGTTGCTTCACACTGAGCTTCACGCTTAAATTCCAGTCACTGACTGCATCGATAAAATCTCCTGAATACCTAAAATCATATGATGAGGTTTTCAATGCATAACTTGCCAATAATGTATGCTTGCTCTTATATGGTTCCTTTCTAAAGCCATGAGTAGTATACATAAATCCACCTCCGACAAACAGGCCATCATCTGGGTTAAGATTTCCCGTAACCAATGGCATTAATACATCATATTTAAATTCCTTTCGATTATAATAATGCACTTTAGGGTTACTTGACAACCGCTTTTTACTTTCTGCATTAAGTTCAATATCATTACCAGTTCTGGTATCATAAAAAATATTTCTACGACCCAGGCCAGCTACATGCGACTGGTCCTTCATTATATCCTCATCTTCTCCACCTATTACTCGTACTTTAATACTTCCTTTACTATCTCCCTCAATCAAAAATTCATCTTCTCCCCCCAAACCATATAACCTCACTTCCTCTGTTTCTCCTAATTTAAAAAGTCGACTGTAGATCTTTTTCTTTTTTTCACCGTCTTTCTTCATCTTAAGAACCTCAACATGCACATCTCCATTCGCAAGCCTTTTAACATGGAAATATTCATGCTTATCACTACCAACTACATCAACTTCCCTGGCCAGGAACAGGTAGTGCTCCAAAGCATAACCCTTCAGCTTATCTCTCCTGGCTTTTATTTTAGCTACAACCTCTTTTCCGTGTAATGCATAGATTGAATCTGGCCATTGCCGTATGGCTGCCTCAATTTCAGCATCAGTCAGGTCGTTTTGAATAGCCTCAGCGGCAGCCTCCCAATCTTCTTTAGAAAGCCCTGTAAGAAATGACCTGTCAAAGTATCGTGCATTGAACATAAAACCTGAAGGCCATCTTACGTCATAATCAAAACCCTCAAGTTTTGGCAAAGCCCACCTTCTACTTACCAGGCCAGGAAGCAGGCCTTCATTTACAAAAAACACCTGATCACGGTCACGAGGAATTGGTCGATACAAATCACCTTTCTCTCCTTTTTTTTCAAATTTAGCCCAACGCCACTGGTCATCATGTCGATCCCAGTCCCCTATTACCAAATCAAAAAGACGAGATTTCAGTACAAATTGCTGATCTACTTCATTATCGTTATCATCAACCAACTTATCCAATACTTTCGAGGTACTTACAATCTTTTCAGAGTTACCAAAAAATGAAGCATCAGACCAGTCATCATCAGGCCTCTCTTCATAGAGCGCCAGAGTATTTGCAAAGGTACTTTGATAATCCCCAAACCTTGGGTCATCAGGAATATATACCAACTTGGGGTTGGTATGATAAATACCAACTGCTTCTGCAAGAGGAGGAATAACAAAGGCTCCATAAGGATGCGCTGCGGAAATCTGATCCTGCACTAAGTCAACTGCAAAAGTCTCTCGTAAGAAAGCAGGAACGGCATTCTCTGGGTACTTCTCTACAGATCTTAAAACATATTGCTTTCCGTTAGAAGCTTCAAGCCGAAGGGATTTAGTCTGCATACCCCCTCCACGCTGCACAATCTTTAGCCCTCCATGCTCACCACCAATATCAAATACAGGAACTTCAATTTTTTGCCTCCACTCAGCTCGATAGTTTGCCCCCATTAGCTTTTCTCCCAGCCCCTTTTTGACTCCGTATTGATTACTCGCACTGGCAAAAACAACACTGTCTTTAAGATCAAATTTTTGCACAAACTCCTCTGAAGTAAGCTTTGGCTGGAAGCTTTTTTTAAATAGTGTTTTTTCGAAAGACAATTTACCTGAAGCACTTTCCTTTGAGGGTTTCCAAAACTCTACACGCACCTCTCCATTCTTGTAAAAATCTAACCGGGCAAACCCATTAACAGACTCCGTATACTCTGCATAACCTTTGGTACGCACATATTCTGTTTTGCAACCGGAACCACTGACGATATAGTGTATGCTATCTTTATTGATATACTGCAAAGCATGCTCATGGCCTGAAACATGAATGAGGTTTGGATAGTTTTCAAAAATATTGACCATACTATTTCGCATGGCTTTATACTTCGGGTGCGAAATATCTTGAATATTACCGAAAACTTTGCGAAAGAAGGGGTATATAGAACCCACAACAGGCATGGGAATATATAAGGGAGAAGCCAACTCTGTGAGTGGAAAAAAATGATCTTTGACAGTGTTAAAACCCCCATGATTACCATAGGAATACATGGGGTGGTGCGTAGCGACAATGATTTTTTTCTCAGGGTTCTTTTTGATGATGTCATCCATTAATTGCATGACCTCAATCGGGTTAGCTACAGGACAATCACCCTGTAACTCATTAGGCTTATCCCACCCATGCAAAAACCACTGTGTATCTACAATAATTAACTCTACCTCTTCACTTAGAGACACGGCAACGGGACCCGGACAACCATTATCAGGAAGAAAGACATTCTCTCCACCTGACTTTCCTTCAATATAGTTCTCCTGATTTTGCACATAATCCCACCCATAACTCCTGCCCTGAGCCCAATCATGATTTCCAGGAACAAAATAATATTTACCTTTATAATCAGTAGTTAAGGATAGTTGCTTATCAATAGCATCTTCAGAAGCCGCCCTATCCGTACTGTATGCCGGAGGCATGCCCTTTGGGTATAAGTTATCTCCAAGAAATATTAAACCACTGTTTTCTCCAACTAAAGCAAGTTGTTGCTTTAAGACTTCAAAGATTTTTTGCTGCCCGGGAGTAATTTTACCCGCATCACCAATCAGAAAAACAGAATAAGAAAGTGTATCAGTAGAATTTCTTTGCCCATAAATGCCAGTGGAGAAAAATAGCACCAGGCCTAAAATCGCTAAAATCAAAAGATTCTTCATAAAATAAGGTTGAAATTAAAATTTAGCCAAAACCATTTTAACTTCTAATTAGACTTATAACTAATTTTAAAAATTTTGCCCCTTGCCCCATCACCTTCACTAGAGAGATACATGGTACCATCCTGAGCAAAGCATATACCTTCTGGCTGCTTATAAATACCTCTATCGAGACGTACCACCTCCTTCAGGTGAAAGGCAGGCGATAATACCACCAACACTTTATCTGCAGAAAGCCAATATATATCTGAAGTTAAGGGATGCACCGCAATTGCAGACGGATCAAAACTATGTATTTTATTAAAAAACTTTCTTCCCTTAATAAAATCTTCAATCTCCTCTTCCCTGAAATGAAAAAGAGGTTCTGCACTCACTTTCTTCTCCTTGATATTATAGCTATAAACCGCCTTTCCCTTGACTTTTTTATCATTAATTTCACCTTTCTTTTTACAAGCCACAAGTAGCCTATCCTCCAAAACCGAAAGCCCTTCAACATCATTCTGAGAAGAAAAATCCGTATCAACCTCATCAGGCGCTACCGTTTCACTTCCTGAGACTTTAAAAGAGTAAATATCTCCGTTGCTCTTCACCACATATATACTATTACCGACCACCTCAATTCCCTCATAGTCGCCAGACTTGGCAAATTTTATTTTACGTACTAATTCGCCATTTTCTGCTTTCAACACATATACATAACCTAGCTCGTCTTGTACTACTGCCAAGTGAGCATCTCCTAACATAGACAACCCCGAGATTTCCTCCAGATCATAATGGAGCAAATACTTCTGATCAGGAGCATATAATTTGTAGGGAACTTTCTGATAATCATAATCCATATATACACTATCGGTTACCAGATTCGTGATACTATTGCAGTTAAGGGCAGTCAGAGCTAAAAGCGAGAAGGCAAAACATGTAAAAATCAGGCTTTTCAAAATGATGTATTTTGGTTTTCAACAAATTTCCAGAAAAATGGATTGACAAAAAAATAGAGCATATTTTTATTAATTATCCGTAGGAGTATCTTTGTGCATGCAATTGAAAAATGATCTTATTCTTCGCACTATCAGAGGCGAAAAAACAGAGCGCACACCGGTATGGCTTATGCGCCAGGCCGGACGGATTCTACCAGAGTACAGAGAGGTGAGAAACTCTCTATCTGGTTTCAAGGAACTAGTAGAAACGCCAGAACTAGCAGCAGAGGTAACTATTCAGCCTGTTGACATTTTGGGGGTTGATGCTGCTATTATATTTTCTGATATACTGGTAATCCCTGAAGCTATGGGACTCCCTTACGAAATGATTGAGAAGAAGGGACCGCGCTTTCCCTCTACTATAAAGTCAGCAGCAGATCTTAAAAAGATTAAAATTGCAGAAGCTGACGATATCAAATACACAATAGACGCCATCAAAATAACCAAGAAAGAGCTCCATGGACGTGTCCCTCTTATTGGATTTGCAGGAGCTCCATGGACCATATTTGCCTATATGGTGGAGGGTACCGGGAGTAAAACCTTTTCAAAGGCTCGCGCACTACTTTACAGAGATCCAAAAACAGCTCACCAGCTACTGCAAATGATCACTGACAGTACCATCAACTACCTCAAAGGACAAGTAGCTGCAGGTGCAGACCTCGTACAAATATTTGACTCATGGGCTGGCATACTACCGCCTTACCAGTATGAAGAGTTTAGCCTTAAATATATCAGCCAAATCTGTGATGCAATCACAGAGGTACCTAAAACTGTATTTGCGAAGGATGCCTATTTTGCCAGAAGATCACTCGGTCAAATCAACTGCGATACTGTAGGACTCGACTGGTGCATGGACATAAAAGAATCGAGACAATTGGTAGGTACTGACAAAACTTTACAGGGTAACCTTGACCCTTGTGTATTATATGCTGATGAGCAGCGCATAAAGGAAGCCGTAATAAATATGCTTGACCAATTTGGTCCACAGCGTCACATTGCTAATTTAGGTCATGGGGTGTACCCGGATACAGATCCAGGAAAGGTTAAGTTATTTATAGACACGGTTAAAGAATATAGTGCCACTATACATTAAATTATTCTCTTTCCTCCTTATTTTTCTCATAAAATGCTATTAATTTGTCTTAGGCAATTATAAAAATATCATGAAGAAAACCTTACTCTATCTAGCCCTTTTGCTGCTTGGCGCAGCAGTACAAGCCCAGAACAAAGCCGTTCACTATAAGGAATTGCAAAAACATCTACCTGCGTCTCTGGCAGGATTCTCTGCTGAGAGTGCCCCGGAAGGCAATATGTTTGAAATGAATGAGATGTCATACTCTTCAGCCATGAGAGAATATAGCAAAGGAAATTCCTGGCTGACTATCACAATCATGGATTACAAAGGTGCCGCAGAAATGTATGAAGGCTCTACTATGGCATGGAACAATTCCATGTCTTATGAAGACGATCAACAAAAAGCCCATAGTGTTAGCATCAATGGAATGAATGGGTGGTTCAGTTACGATAAACACAATCAAGAGTCTACGCTCATTCTTGGAATTAACGGCAGATATTTGATAACCATCAACATCACCGAAAATGCAGATGAAAGCCTGGCTGAAAAAGTATCAAAAGACTTAGACTTAGACTCCTTACCATAAAATAGCTTAGTGGCTGTTTCGGCCTACACCGAATCCCGAAACAGCCCTACTCACTTCTTAACAACTGCGCAGGGTTTGCAATTTCAGTCTTTATTGCCTGATAATTATACCGTAAGACAGGCAACTTGCAATATAGCCGACCCATTACATCAATAAGTATATACCTTATTATTGATCAGGTTTCTTAAAGCAACTTTTATACAATTACCGATTATGGCGGAATGGTTTGAGGGTATACACCCGCACTTACCTTATAAGTTGCATGCTAACAACCATTAACCTACACATAAAGACATGCAACAGCGACCGACAACCCGACAATACTCCCAATAAAACAAAAAATCTCAGCCGGACTCACCAACTGAGATTTTCAAGTTTTGTCTCAATATATTTTTACTGAAGCATTTTGAGCAAAATAGAGAGCTTGCTCTTCAGGTTTCTTCTATCGACTATAAAATCCAGAAACCCATGCTCAAGCACAAACTCGGCACTTTGAAAGCCCTTAGGCAAATCCTTACCTATTGTCTCCCTGATTACCCTTGGTCCGGCGAACCCAATCAACGCCCCTGGTTCAGCAATATTAAAGTCACCCAGCATAGCATATGAAGCTGTAACACCACCAGTTGTGGGGTCCGTGAGTAATGAGATATACGGGATCCCTGCCTCACTCAACAAGGCAAGTTTAGCTGAAGTTTTTGCCATTTGCATTAATGAAAGCCCGGCCTCCATCATTCTGGCACCCCCAGATTTTGAAATCATTAAAAAAGGTATCTTCTCTTTAAGAGAATGATCAATAGCTCGTGCTATCTTCTCTCCCACTACTGACCCCATGGATCCTCCAATGAAATTAAAATCCATACAGGCGATGGTAATATCAATTCCATTAAGTTTACCATAGGCTGTCCTAACAGCATCTTTAAGGTCCGTTTTTTCCTGAGTAGCCTTTATTCTATCCGGATATGGCTTACTGTCCGCAAATTTTAGCGGATCCGCAGACTCCATTTCGGGGTCCAACTCAGTGAATTTGTTATTATCAAAAAGTATTTCAAAATACTCTTTTGAACCTATTCTCGCATGATAGCCATCTTCAGGGCTTACATAAGCATTATTTTTCAACTCCCTGGTGTGGACAATTTTGCCACTTGGGGTCTTAAACCAAAGTCCATCCGGAGCTTCTTTCTTAGCTTCAGTCGGGGTTTGAATACCTTTATCTTTTCTTTTAAACCAGCTCATGAGGTTAATTTTGTATGAATCAATCCTTTAACAGATATGACGAGTCAATATAAGTAAAATTATCATTGCAAATATCTACAGTATAAGCCAGCTTTCAAAAATTAGCCTTAAGAATGTGACCTACTTGAATTATTTAGTTTATTTGCAAGGCTTTTAAAGCTAATTATTTTTAACCTCTAAAAAACTTAAAAATGTCCGCTTCACAATTTAAAGCCGGAGTTTTGACCGGTGATGACGTACAGAAACTCTTTCAGTTCGCAAAAGACAAGCAATTCGCACTTCCCGCTGTAAATGTGGTAGGTACAAACTCTGTTAACGCTGTAATGGAAACCGCCAGCGAATTAAATTCCCCGGTAATCATTCAGTTTTCTAATGGAGGAGCAAGCTTTTTTGCCGGTAAAGGCCTGTCTAATACCGATCAAAAAGCCGCTATTGCCGGAGCTGTTTCTGGCGCGCACCACGTTCACCTTCTTGCAGAACAGTATGGCGCAAGGGTAATTCTTCATACCGACCACGCCGCAAAAAAGCTATTACCCTGGATAGATGGTATGCTGACAGCTGGTGAAGACTTTTATAAAGTACATGGAAAATCACTCTACAGCTCTCACATGATCGACCTTTCTGAGGAACCCCTCGAAGAAAACATCGAAATATGCAAGAGATACCTTGAGCGTATGAGCAAAATGGACATGACCCTGGAAATTGAACTTGGAGTTACCGGAGGTGAAGAAGACGGTGTTGATAATACAGGAATAGATAGTTCAAAACTATATACTCAGCCTGAAGAGGTGGCTTATGCTTATGAAGAACTCAAAAAAGTAAGCGATAAATTTACAATTGCTGCGGCATTTGGAAATGTTCACGGTGTATATAAACCTGGCAACGTAAAGTTGACCCCAGTTATACTTAAGAATTCTCAGGATTACATTCAAGAGAAGTACAGTACTGGTGAGAAACCGGTTGACTTCGTATTCCATGGAGGTTCAGGCTCTACTGTTGATGAGATAAGAGAAGGTATCTCATATGGAGTAATAAAAATGAATATTGACACTGACTTACAGTGGGCATACTGGGACGGTATTCGCCAATACTATAAAGAGAATGAAGGGTATCTACAAGGGCAAATAGGAAACCCTGAAGGAGATGATGTACCTAACAAGAAATTTTATGATCCTCGAGTATGGTTACGCAAAGGAGAGGAAAGTTTCAAAGCCAGGCTTAAACAAGCTTGTGAAGACCTTAACAACGTAGGTACTCTTAACTAGTCCCTACTTTCAAAAGGACATAAAAAAAGATCGTCAATGTTGACGATCTTTTTTTATGTCCTTTACGAATAAGGAAGGCATTACAACTTTTCTTTAATCCTTGCTGCTTTACCTTGTCTTCCTCTCAAGTAATAAAGTCTCGCTCTTCTTACTTTACCTCTTCTCACCACATCAATTTTCTCGATATTAGGTGATAAAATGGGGAATATTCTTTCGATACCAATACCATTGGAAACTTTTCTAACGGTAAAAGTCTCACCGTTTGAATTGGGATGTCTCCTTTGTATTACAGTACCTTGGAATTGCTGGATTCTTTCTTTGTTACCCTCAGTAATTTTTACGTGCACGTTAACAGTATCACCAGCCTGGAAAGAAGGGAACGCAGCTCTTCTCTCGTTATTTTCTGCTTCCAATGATTTGATAATATCGTTCATGATTTCTATCGCTAAAAAGTCTCTGTTCCAAAAATCGGACTGCAAATATAACAATAATTTTAGAAATACACGATACTACATTAAAAATATGAAAATGCACAAAAATATTTTGTTTAGCTTTATCTTGACTAATCCAAACAAAACATTCCCGATCGCGTCATAGAAATAGGGTATTATTTGGTGTATTGTAAGTTTATGAATAGAAGTCCTAAATTATAACAAACATCAAAATTAGCTAAGGAGATTGCAAAGATTAACTATTATTTCAATAGATTAGGTCTCCGTTTTTTTGTTCTTTTCACCGCCTGATCAAAACGCCAGTCATCTATTTTTTTCTCATGCCCAGACAGCAATATATCAGGCACAACCATTCCTTCAAAGTCCGCAGGCCTGGTATAGACAGGTGGAGCAACCAAATCATCCTGAAAAGAATCAGTCAATGCCGAGGTTTCATCTGAAAGCACTCCGGGAAGTAAGCGGATAATAGCGTCTGAAACTACAGCTGCGGCAAGCTCACCTCCTGACAGGACATAATCACCAATACTAATTTCTCTGGTTATAAAATGCTGACGCACACGCTCGTCAACACCTTTATAGTGCCCACATAGTATGATTATATTTTTATACATAGAAAGCTGATTAGCTATACTCTGAGTAAACTGCTCTCCATCGGGACTCATATATATCACTTCATCATATGCACGCTTAGATTGCAAATCACGAATACAGTTTGCTATCGGCTCTATCATCATCACCATACCTGCCCCACCACCAAAAGCGTAGTCATCAATCTTTTGATGTTTGTCGGTAGAATATTTCCGCAAATCATGGATATTAACCTCCACAAGTCCTTTCTTTTGAGCTCGCTGTAAGATAGAGTCCGAAAATGGACTATCCAACAAACGTGGCAAGCATGTAATAATATCTATTCGCATATCATTAGTCCAGGTAAATATCCAATAAGCCTTCGGGTAGATTCACATTTAGAGTACTTTTTTCATGATCAACCTTACCTATGATCTCATCATTAATAGGAACCAACACCTCTTTACCCCTATGGTCTATCGCAAGCAAATCCTGATTTGGAGAGGTGTAGACATCAACAATAACACCTACATCACCCGCCGTTGTATCAATTACATGGTACCCCATAACCTGATGGTAGTAAAACTTATCATCATCCAACTCAGGAAGCATCGAAAGAGGTAAAAAAAGCCCTTTCCCTTTTAGTTCATCAGCTTGTTCCAGAGTATTAACATCTTCAAACCTGACAATGGCCTTGTTGCCTTTAATAGAAATGGATTCAATAAAAAAAGGAACCAGTTTATCGTTTATTTCAACGAAAACTGATTCCAATTCCTGATATTCATGTGGAACATCAACATCCAATATGATGCTAACCTCTCCACTCAAGCCATGCTTTTTGATGACGTAACCAAGCTGGAAACACTCACCAACATTCATAGCTATTATTCTCCTTTATTCTCTTCTCCTTCAGCAGGAGTTTCGTCTTTAGGCTCTTCTACAGCCTCAGCAGATTCTGCTACAGCTTCCTCGGCTGCTGCTGCATCTTCAGCTTCGCTTTTCTTTTTAAGCGCTTCCGCTCTAGCTTCCTTAACTTTAGTTTCAGCTTCTTTTCTAGCTTTAGCACTAGCAGCAGCTTCTTTGGCAAGTTTATCTTTCTTCGACTCGATTTTAGATTCTTTCTCTTGCAACCAAGCTTCGAATTTTTTATCTGCCTCTTCCTGAGTAATCGCTCCTTTATTAACACCTATTTGCAAGTGTTTCTTAAGCATAATTCCTCTGTATGAAAGCATAGCCCTTACTGTGTCAGTAGGTTGTGCTCCATTCATTACCCACTGAAAAGCTTTCTCCTCATTCAACTCAATAGTTGCAGGGTCAGTGTTCGGATTGTATCTACCAATCTTCTCAATGTAGCGACCATCACGTGGTGCTCTAGCATCTGCTACGACTACATCGTACAATGCTTGTTTTTTACGACCTCTACGGGCCAATCTGATTTTTACTGCCATTTTTTTATTTAGTTTCTAAAACTACGGATCACGTCCGCCCTTTAAAAGACTGCAAAGATAAGGTTATTTTCCAAATAATTCACACAGCCAAAGTAAAAGAAGGACGCATACCTTGAAATACATCTTATTGGGAAGAAGGGTTAGTTATTTTGCAAACAAATAGCTGTCGCTAGTGTTCCAATTTTAACCAGAAAAGTGTGAATCCCTAAAAAGCCCTCAACTATACTGAAAATTAAACAAATTTGTTAAAGCGAATAAACGATTTTTTAATTGTATTTATCTTACCTACATTTGTTTTACAATTTCACAAGAACAAACCCATGGATAAATACTCCTACATTTCCAACGCTCACGGCCATTATCTGGATGAGCTGTATCAAGCATACAAGCAGGATCCCTCATCAGTAGATCAATCATGGCAAAAGTTTTTCGAAGGTTTTGAATTTTCTCAACAGAAGTTTGGGGAAAACGGACATGTCTCCACTGAAGAAAGCTCTAAGGAGACCCAGGTGCGCAACCTGATTCACGCATACCGCTCAAGGGCGCATTTAAAGTCAGATACAAACCCGGTACGTACAAGGCGTAACCACAATGTAACGCTATCATATAAGGATTTCGGTTTATCAGATAATGACTTGAATACGGAATTTGAAGTTGGCAGTGAAATAGGTTTGGGTAAAGCCAGCCTAAAAAAGATCATTGAAACGCTGGACACAATTTATTTGGGCCATATAGGTTTTGAATATATGCACATCCGTGATTCAGAAATTCTTGATTGGTTCAAAAGAAAATGTGAAAAAGAAGGCCTCGACACGAACCCAGATAAAAGCACTAAGCAAAGAATTCTAAGCAAGCTGAATGAAGCTGTAGTCTTTGAAAACTTTCTGCACACAAAATTTCTTGGTCAGAAAAGGTTCTCTCTCGAAGGTGGAGAAAACACCATTCCGGCCCTTGATCAGATCATACACTATGCGACAAACTTCGATGTAAAAGAGGTTGTTATTGGTATGGCACATAGAGGCCGCCTTAACGTACTGGCCAACATCATGGGCAAAACCTATGAGGAAATATTCAGTGAATTTGAGGGAACAACAGACCCTGACCTTACCATGGGTGATGGTGACGTAAAGTATCACATGGGATATTCCAGCCGGATAAAAACTGTCTCAAACAAAGATGTTTATGTAAAATTGACACCAAACCCATCTCACCTTGAAGCAGTGGATCCTGTCGTTTTAGGTTATACACGAGGTCAAATTGATGACGAGTACAGCGGAGACCCAAAAAAGGCCATGTCAGTATTAATTCATGGAGACGCAGCATTAGCGGGTCAAGGTCTTGTTTACGAGATCATACAAATGTCAGAGCTTGATGGCTATTCCACAGGCGGAACTATTCACTTTGTAATTAATAACCAGGTTGGTTTTACTACCGATTATGATGATGCCAGATCAAGTATCTACTGTACTGATGTTGCCAAAATCATAGATGCCCCGGTACTTCACATCAATGGAGATGATCCTGAAGCTGTAGTGTTTGCTTCAAAATTGGCGGTAGAATATAACCAAAGATTTGGCAAGGATATTTTTATTGATCTCCTATGCTACAGAAGACATGGTCACAACGAAGCTGACGAACCAAAATTCACTCAGCCAAAATTATATAGCCTCATCGCCAAACACCCTAACCCAAGAGAAATCTATGTAAAGACTCTAATTGAGCGTGGGGATATTGATGAGGAGAATTCCAAAAAGCTTGATAAAGAATTTAGAGACCTATTACAAGACAGGCTTAACGAAGTGAAGCAGAAGCCTCTTCCTTACAAACCTCAAAAGGTAGAAGAAGAATGGCAGCTCTTACACAGGGCTAAACCAGAAGATTTTGATGAGTCTCCAGACACGAGCATAGATCTGAAAGTTGTTGATAAAGTAGCTAAAGCGCTTACTTCTCTTCCTAAAGGGTTTAAACCCTTAAAGCAAATCGATAAGCTCATTAAAGACAGAAAAACTAATTTCTTAGAGAAGAAGGAACTCAATTGGGCTGATGCGGAATTGCTGGCTTACGGATCTTTATTGACCGAGAATAAGTTGGTTCGTATGTCTGGCCAGGATGTGAAAAGAGGTACATTCTCTCACAGACACTCGTTTGTATTCGATGCCAATACTAACGAGCCATATTGCAACCTCAATCATATTGAAGAAGGTCAGCAAAAATTCCAGATCTATAACTCCCTGCTTTCTGAGTTTGGTGTTCTAGGTTTCGAATATGGATATGCAATGGCCACACCCAATGCATTGGTACTTTGGGAAGCTCAATTTGGAGATTTTGCCAATGGTGCCCAAGTTATGATTGACCAGTTTATAACCAGTGCCGAATCCAAGTGGCAGCGTATGAATGGTCTTGTAATGTTACTTCCGCATGGTTATGAAGGACAGGGGCCTGAGCACTCCAATGCCAGACCTGAAAGGTTTTTGCAGTTAGCCGCTGAAGAAAACATGATTGCAGCCAACTGTACTACTCCTGCAAACATATTTCATTTACTAAGAAGACAAGTAACCTGGAGCTTCAGAAAGCCTTGTATCGTATTTTCTCCAAAATCGCTTCTTAGGCACCCTAAGGTGATATCTCCAATCACAGATTTTACGGAGAGTAAATTCCAAGAGGTAATCGATGACAACTATGTTACTAAAAAATCGGTTAAACGGGTATTGCTATGTAGTGGTAAAGTCTACTATGACTTGCTGGAAGAGCAAGAAAAGAAAAAAATCAAAGACATTGCCATTGTAAGAATTGAGCAATTGTACCCTTTCCCTAAAAAGCAACTTGACAAGGTACTGAAACAGTATAAAAATGCTGAACTATATTGGGTACAGGAAGAACCCTCAAACATGGGGTATTGGTGGTTCATCAAGCGATTTAAGGAAGACTCCAAACTAGAATTAGTTTCTAGAAAAGCCAGTGCATCTCCGGCAACCGGTTATGCAAAAGTGCATAAAGTAGAACAAGCACGTATAGTAGAAAAAGCATTTGACAAGTAATAACATATTAAAAATATATTCCGATGAGTTTAGAAATCAAAATTCCTGAAGTAGGTGAGTCAATCACCGAAGTAGTTATAGGCTCTTGGTTAAAGAGCGACGGAGACTATGTAGAACAGGACGAAATCATTGCTGAAATTGAAACTGATAAAGCTACTCAGGAATTTCCAGCAGAAGCTTCTGGCGTGCTACGCATTAAGGCCAACGAGGGAGATACTGTTGCGGTTGGTGCAGTAATAGCAGAAATCGATACCGACGCTAAGGCTGGCGGGAAAAGTGATGCTCCTAAAGAAAGTACGGCAAGTACCACTACTTCTTCCGATGACTCTGAAGAGGGTAAGAAAACCGGAGAAATAAAAGAAATGCATGTATCAGAGCTTGGGGAGTCTATTACTGAGGTCACATTAGCTTCTTGGTTTAAAAAAGATGGAGATTTTGTAGAGCTCGACGAAACAATAGCAGAAATCGAATCAGATAAGGCCACTTTTGAACTACCTGCTGAAGCGAATGGAATACTTCGTACGGTAGCCAGTGAAGGTGATACTTTAGAAATTGGTGCTCTACTTTGTAAAATTGAAGTTATGGAAGGAAAACCTTCTGGAACAACTTCTTCAACAAGCCAAGAAAAGCCCGCAGAAACATCATCAGTATCAGTTTCAGGAGAAACAACATATGCGACTGGGCACCCTTCACCTGCTGCAGCAAAAATTCTCGAAGAAAAGGGTATTAATGCCGGAGACGTAAAAGGTAGTGGTATTGATGGACGTATTACTAAAGAAGATGCTGAGAAAGCTCAGAAGCCTACTCAGCAAGCACCAAAAGATACCTCCAAACCAGCAGCCACCAGTACAAGTGCTGCAGGAGCCAGAGACGAGCGCAGAGAAAAAATGACTAACCTGCGTAAAACCATCTCCAGAAGACTTGTAGCTGTTAAAAATGAAACAGCTATGTTGACTACCTTCAACGAGGTGGATATGAAACCTATTATGGATCTACGTAAAAAATATAAAGATCAATTCAAAGAAAAATACGGTGTTGGTTTAGGTTTTATGTCATTCTTCACCAAAGCATGCTGTCAGGCTCTTAAAGAATGGCCGGCAGTAAACGCAGCAATTGATGGCGATGAAATAGTTTACCATGACTATTGTGATATTTCAATCGCCGTTTCGACCCCTAGGGGGCTCGTAGTTCCAGTGGTTAGAAGTGCTGAGGCAATGGATTTTCAGAGTATCGAAAGTGAGATTATCAGACTTGCCGTAAAAGCACGCGATGGGAAGCTCACAATTGATGAAATGACCGGTGGCACATTCACGATTACTAATGGAGGTGTGTTTGGCTCAATGCTTTCAACACCGATCATAAATGCACCACAGTCTGCAATTCTTGGAATGCATAATATTGTAGAAAGACCTGTAGTAGTTAATGGTGAAGTCCAAGTCAGACCGATCATGTACGTTGCACTATCTTATGATCATAGAACCATTGACGGTAGAGAGTCGGTAAGCTTCCTTGTAAGGGTAAAAGAGTTACTTGAAGATCCTACTCGCTTAATGTTGGGAGTATAAATAAAACTTTGGTTTAAAAAATATTAACATGCAATACGACGTAACAGTAATTGGTTCAGGCCCTGGTGGATATGTAGCTGCTATCCGCAGCGCACAGCTCGGTTTTAAAACAGCCATTATTGAAAAGTATAATACCCTTGGTGGAACCTGCTTAAATGTAGGCTGTATTCCATCCAAAGCAATGTTGGATTCGACAGAGCACTACCATAATGCGGTAACTCATTTTAAAGAGCATGGCATTGAGATCAGTAAGCCAAAGGTAAACCTAAAGCAAATGATTGACCGAAAGGCAAGTGTGGTAAAACAGACCTGCGATGGCATTGATTTTTTAATGAAAAAAAACAAAATCGATGTTCACCATGGTGTAGGATCTTTTGTTGATAAGAACACCATTAAAATCACCCCTGAAAAAGGTGATGCCAAGGAAATAAAAACCGATAAAGTAATCATTGCCACAGGTTCAAAACCTGCGGATCTGCCTTTTGCCAAAATAGATAAAAAGCGCGTGATTAGCAGCACTGAGGCATTGGAGTTAAAAGAAATACCCAAACACCTTATCGTGATTGGTGGTGGTGTGATAGGTATGGAGCTGGGTTCTGTTTATTCAAGAATTGGCTCCAAAGTTACCGTGGTTGAATATATGGACAAGATAATACCTACTATGGATGGCACCATGGGCAAAGAGCTTACAAGGTCTGCCAAAAAATTAGGTATGGATATTAAGGTCAGTCATAAGGTAACTTCTGTAGAACCCAAAGGTAAGGAGGTTGTTGTTAAAGCTGAGGACAAAAAGGGCGGCATCGTTGAGATCAAAGGCGATTACTGCCTCGTTGCTATCGGCAGGAAACCATATACTGCTGGTCTTGGGCTTGAAAATGTAGGTATTAAAACCGACGATCGAGGGAGAATAGAGGTCGACAATCACTTAAAAACTAACATTGATAATATCTATGCTATTGGTGACGTAGTGAAAGGTGCCATGCTTGCGCATAAAGCCGAGGAAGAGGGCACAATGGTAGCAGAGCAATTTGCAGGTCAGAAACCGCATATTAACTACCGCTTAATACCAGGTGTGGTATATACCTGGCCAGAGGTTGCCAGTGTAGGTTATACAGAAGAGGAGCTGAAAGAGGAAGGTAGAGCTTATAAAACAGGAGCTTTCCCTTTCAAAGCCTTAGGCAGAGCCAGAGCTAGTATGGATATCGATGGACAAGTAAAAGTGCTTGCTGATAAGCAAACAGATGAAATTCTTGGCATTCATATCATCGGTGCAAGAGCAGCCGATATGATCGCAGCAGGAGTTACAGCCATGGAGTTTAGAGCGGCAGCTGAAGATGTGTCACGCATGTCACACGCTCACCCAACGTACATGGAAGCAGTAAAAGAAGCCTGTCTGGCGGCAACTGATAATAGACCCATTCACATTTAATTATAGAATGCCCGGAATCCAATCCGGGCATTATTTTTTAGCCAATTATGTCAGTGACATTAATACTTGTAATTATCACTGTTCTTGCCAGCTTATATGCATGGAACAATCAGGATCTGCTTAGGAAATGGATATTCAATCCATATAGTGTAAACGAATACCGACAGTATTACCGTTTTGTCACATCAGGGTTCATTCATAATGACTTCGTACATTTACTATTCAATATGTTGGTACTTTGGATGTTCGGAGAGCAAGTTGAATATGTTTTTGCTGCAATTTATGGTATTAGTGGAAAGGCCATTTTCGTAGCACTCTATCTGTTGGGGATAATAGTTTCTGACATACCAACTTACTTAAAGCATAAAAACCACGCATATTACAACGCCTTGGGAGCCTCTGGTGGTGTTGCTTCGGTTTTGTTTAGCTTTATCCTGTTTGCCCCAGCTCAAAAGCTATACCTCTATGGTATTATCGGACTACCTGGTATAGTGTGGGCCGCATTGTACCTCCTATACTCAGCCTACATGGGTAAAAGAGGGGCTGACAATATCAATCATGATGCTCACCTTTATGGCGCTTTGTTTGGGGTTGGATTTACTATATTGGTCTATCCCAAAGTTATTCTACATTTTATAGATCAACTGGGCAACCTCAGTCTTTTCTAACACCTTAACAAAGCCTATTGGTTAAGACAACGACTTTGACAGTACTTACTACGGTCTAGTTGTTTAGAACCCTAATTTATAGGGAATTGCCATTTATCTAATCCACCATTCCGGTTTTTCCAGTGTAGCCTTGCCATTGGGGTATCCAAGACAATCCTTGCAAGGATCAATATCTCCAATAGCTGGAGGTCCATAAGGCTTGAGACATTCTTCGCGCAAATGATTATATACATAGTATGATAAATCAGTGATATCAAAATACCACCTTTTTGCCTGCTCTGAGGCTATCCAAAAATACCCAACAACCTTTTTGTCACCCTCTACGCTGTTAATATTAGTCTTTAGGTTGTAAGGAGGTTTATCGAAAAAGGCTCCTGCTGTAGCCTGTTCCTGCAATTCTTGGAAGAAATAATAGTCTTTTTCATTGAGTATATACTGTTTTACCAGCAGAGAGAACTTCTCAAACAATCGCTCATTGCCGTGCGTTTCCATAAAGAAAAGGTCATTTGCATATCCGCCTACATGATCCTCCTGCAAAGTATAGTTTGGCAAATAGGTGCTGCTGCGTATCCAACATGTTTTATTAATATAAGGTCTTAAAGGAACAGTATATTCCCATATAGGCTCAAAATCCCATTTGTAGTACCTAGGTAGTCCACTTTCATTTTTAGGGATACCAACATTCACATTAATACCCTCTATGGTTTTAACCTTTTTCTCTCCCGCCACAATCTCATGGACCTCTTTTGATAACTCTGTAAACGACACATCCCCCATTTCCTGACCATCAACCTCAGGAAGTCTCAGCCATTCAGATTCAAATTTATCACCATCAGGAAGAGAGATTGATAGCTTATAATCCATCCCCGGGCTTGCGGCAAAATCACCATAAGCAAGCCAATATTCGCCTTCATTAATCTCATGATACCACCAACTATTTTTACTATCTCCGGATAATAACTGGATTGAGGCTCCAACCACAGGCTCCCCTCTCTTGTTCGTAACATCGCTTGTATAGCTTAGCTTAACCTTGAAGTAGCGACCATCATTTGGGTATGCCCTTGACTGTTCATACGAAACATCCGTAATAAATCCATCAACTATCAATACAGGCGTATCATCCTTGATAACAAACTCATAAGGCTCAATACATCCTATAATTGCAATGAAAAGCAGTACATAAAAAAACCTGAAGCCCATACTATTTATAATTTTGATAATCATTATTACTTTTTCCACCAAACCGGGGGGCTTGTACTTGGAACACCGTTTCCATATGCCATACAATCCCAACACAAAGGGCCTTTATCTGAAAGTGGATTCAAACAATACTCCCTAATTTTATCTTTAAGTACATATGAAAGATCTCTCTGACTAAAATACCAACGTGTTGCTCTTTCACTAACCACTGTAAAATACCCTTTTACACCTGTTCCATCCTTTGCTTTAAGGTTTGTTTGCAGATTATAAGGAAGAGCGTCGCTAAGCGAAGTATTTGTTTGTTTTTGCATATCACTCATGAACTGGTAGTAATCCTTGCTAATAGCAAACTGTTTTACAAGAAGTGAAAAATCCCAGAGTAGTCTCTCATTACCTACTGTCTCCATAAAGAATAACTTTTTGTCATACCCTCCGACGTTATCTTCATGAAGTACATAATCAGATAAATAAACGTCGCTGCTTATCCAGCACCTTCTATTTACAGAAGGATTGCTAGGTGATTCAAATTTCCACGTAGGCTCAAATTTCCAAAGATAGTAAACACTACTTTGGGTTTCATTTATAGGCAAGCCTATCCTAACATCAACCCCCTGAATTTCTCGAATTACTTCCTCCTGGGCAACATACTGATAGCTAAGCTCCTCCGTTTCTTCATATGATATATTCCCAATAGGTGCTAAATTTCCATCAGGCACAGCTTCCCATTCGCTTTCATAATGCTCACCTTCAGGAAGGTCCACTAATATCCTGTACTTACCACCCTTCATCGCTTTAAAATCTTTATCCAAAAGTAGGTACTTTCCATCACCCTCCTCAGTGTATAACCATCCTTGATTACTCTCATTTTCAAGCTTGACCACTGCACCAGTAACTGCCTCCCCTCTACGGTTAGTAACGTCACTAGTATAGCTGAGTTTAACATAGAAATACCTGCCATCATTTGGGTATTCCAGTGTTTCATTATATGAAACATCCGATATAAACCCCTCAACTACCAAGGCTGGTGAATTGTTCCTTATTACAAACTCGTATGGCTCTATACAGCCATTACTAAATAAGATAAATAAACAAAACAAGAGCCCCCTCTGCATTTTCCTAGAAAGTAAAATTGTATGATATCGAAGGGAAAGCACTACCTAGAACAGAAAGCTTACTTGCCTTTCCGTATCTATCGAAAAATATCGAATAGGCGTTATTTCTACTATAAACATTAAATACAGAAATTATCCATTCACCCATAAACCGCTTATTCTTTCTTGGTTTATCTTTAATAGTTAACGAAAAATCCAATCTGTGATAATCCGGTATACGATATTCATTTCTTTCAGAGTAATTCAACACTGAAAGATACGCCTCATAAGAAAATTTCGACACGGGTATAGTAATAGGTCTACCCGTACTATAGCTAAAGTTTGTGGAGAAGGTTGCTCTCCCTCCCAGTCGGTAGTTAAACACTAAGGATAGATTATGAGGCTGATCATATGTAGCAGGGTAATAATCTCCTTTATTGATAACCTTAGTTTCATGTACATCCGAATCAAACTTCCTAAGGCTTCTTGAAAAAGTATAAGCTATCCAACCGTTAACTGTACCCTGATTCTTCTTCAGTAAGAATTCCACTCCATAGGCCAATCCTTTACCAGAAGTTAAGCCTGCTTCGAGAGATGGGTTAAGCGTGATATCGGCACCTTCTATATAATCAATAGAATTAGAAACCTGTTTATAAAACCCTTCTACAGATAATTCATATACGTTATCCTTAAAGTTTTTAAAAGCCCCTAATGAAAACTGATCACCCATTGCAGGCTTTAAATAAGGACCACTTGCAACCCAATAATCCTGAGGGGTTGTAGATGTTGTGTTAGAAATTAAATGTAAATACTGATAGCCCCTATAATAACTTGCTTTAAGAGAAGAGCTCTCTGATAACAAAAATCTTAGCGATACTCTTGGTTCCAGACCTCCAAACGATTTAATAACATCTCCATCCTCATAAACCAAGGTATCTACAATAGCAGGATACCTCCCATTGATATCGGCATAATCAAATTTATATATTTCATCACTACCCAGCCTCATGAAGCGGGAATATCTCAACCCTGCAGATAACGATAACTTGGCAGATAATTGTACATTTGATTGGAGATAGGCCGCTGTTTCAAGCGCCCTCTGATCATTCATGTCAGATCCAATGACATTACTACCCTCTATTAAGGGCTCAAGCCTGCCTGGCTCTATAATCAAACCTTCCCCTTCAATACCAGCTAACAGCTTTAATTTATCATCTTTACTATAATTGAACTCTGCCTTTAGCCTGATATTATTGATAGCATTTTCGTAAGTAAAACCCTCAATAGGATCAGGGTTATCAACCTTACTCAAATAATTACTGCTGGCAACATTAACTGAAGAAGATAAATTTTGGTTAAAGGTATGATCCCACCTGATTGAAGCATTTGTGGTTTCCCAACTAAAGGTTGAATCGCTGGCAAGCTGAAAACCATCACTGCTTCTATATCCAGAAACGGTTATGAAATTATTTTCATTGATCGTCTGAAATACTTTAGCAGTCACATCATAAAATTCTGCCGAACTGTTTTGCAATTGAATATCGTCTGTCGCCTTTAGTAGCCAATTACTATAAGAAATTCTACCACCTAATAAATAAGAAGATTTACTTCTCTTTATTGGCCCTTCAACTGTCAATCTACTGGACACAAGCCCTACTCCTCCGGATACCTTATGCTTACCAGCATCACCGTTCCTTAACTTCACATCCAGAACTGAGGATACCCTACTTCCGAAATTGGCTGGGCCACCTCCTTTATATAGTACAACATCACTAACCATATCTGGGTTAAAAGCCGAAAAGAACCCAAACATATGAGCTGGATTGTATATGGTTGCTCCATCCTGTAAAATCAAATTTTGTCCGGTTTCCCCACCTCTTACATTGAACCCGGAGGAAAGTTCGCCGACAGTACTTACACCCGGCAATGTGGTCAAACTCTTAATAGGATCAACCTCGCCTAAAAATGTAGGTAAAGACTTAATGGTCTCAATACCCAATGCCTCTACACCTGTAAGTTCACTTGTAACGTTTCTATCAATTCTCTCAGCTGTAATAGTCACCCCATCAAGCTCCTTCGACTCAGGAAAAATTGAGGATTCAATCTGCTGTTGATCTCCATATGGACTAAAGGCTACTATCAAAGTAGTGGTTTCATACCCAACAAAACGAATGTCTATTTTATAGGTATCAGGATCAACAGAGAACTTAAATCGTCCATTTACATCCGTGAGAGCACCTTTATTCAATTTTGATATATATACCTGAGCACCAACTATCGGATCATCGGTTCCGGCATCCGTAACAACACCCTCAAGGGTTACAATGCCACCCTTCGTATTAGCTTTAACAGCTACATAGTTATCCTTTCTCTTACCAAATTCCTCTCCTAGATGTTTATCTACAATAAAGAGGATGTTATCATGAGTCTTGACTACTTTATATTGAACAAGATAGTAATCCAGGTAATCTATAATTCTGATTCTTTCCTGAATTCCATTAACTGTTAGTGCCTGGATTTTTTGTTCATCAAAAATAAAATCAACCCCATACTTTTTTTCAAGGTCGTATAAGAATTCAGAGAAGATTTTACCGTTATCAGAAGGGTCTACAAAAACATCTTTGAGGTTCTGTGCCTTTAGGGAAAGGCAACCCAAACCCATTATTAAAATAAGGAGTGCATTTTTCACTATGTCGGGTCCAATTGATTGACACAATAATAAAAAAAGCCATCCCAAAAACAGCTTTTGGAATGGCTTTTTATATGAATGGTAATATCTATGTGTTAATTCACTGTAAAACTATCTGATGAGATAGGACTCATATTACCTGCAAGATCTTCACCTATGAAGTAAATATTATAATTTCCAGCCTCTAACGGCACATTATAAATAACATAGGTACCCGCATTTATTTGCTTGGTTCCACTAACAACACCATTTTCAAATTCCTCTAAACTAGCAGGTGCAGCTGCTCCACTAGGGAATACAGCATAATAACCTGTTCCAGCCTCAGCAGGCCCCATGCCAAGTAAAATAAATCCAACCTCGGCATATCCTGTAAACTCATCTATATACCAATCAATACCAGGTGCTGTATTATCAGCAACCAACTCATATGACGAGATTTCAGATGTATTACCAGCTAGATCAGCAATATTACTAACGATAACCTCTACTTGTCCATTACCTTCTCCATTTAATGTATACTGATAAGTATAAACCAATGGATCTTCAGTAGCAATTAAAGTATCAGTTTCAGTAGCAACACCTGCATTAGCAAATGAAATTAGCAACGAACTATCAACCGCAGGATTAGCTGCCATTACCAACTCACTGAAAGTAACAGTTACAGTTATTACTGTGCTGTCCATTGCCAGTGCAGGTGAGTAATCAATAGTTGCAACAGGAGCTATATTGTCAACTCTGTAAAGTTTTACAAAAGCACTGTCAATATTCACATCACCATATGTAGCCGTAGATTTAATATCCTGGAACAATGCCTCAGATGTACCATTTCCATCACCTGCGGTATAGATTGCATAGTAAGAATCCGCATCCACTTTAACCAATGGACCTAATGAACCTGACACAAATGGCGTTCCTCCATTAAACTGAGTTGAATCTGTTGTATTCATTGCAAAACTAGGATCAAGTGCCAAAGGAGCATCAAACTCGAAGAACACTGTATCAGCCTCTCCAGTTCTTAGAGTACCACCACCATTGTATGATACACTAACAGTTGGTTCTGTATTAGCTACTTCAACACCAAATGTACCAGTATCCGTGCCATTAGTAACAGTAATAACAACATCACCTACCTCTCCAAAAGTAATAGAAACTGTATTACCTGTAGCACTACCACTGACAGTCGCTGGACCTGAAACAGTCCATGTATATGAATCGGCACTAGTAAAATCACCTATAGTATATTCGTGAGTGGACTCAGGTCTAACCTCACTAGATCCCGCTATATTCAATCTGAAGGGACCATTAAAAGTTGAGTCGTCGTCACCACAAGCCGTAAATAGTACGGCTGTGATGAGAGACAATATAAATATCGATAGTTTATTCTTCATTATATTATTCTTTTTAGAGTTGAGATTATAATACGTCCCAGAAGACTTTAGTAGAAACATCATCCCCACCTATTGCAGTACCCGCTTTAGCGTATTGCTCACCGTTCAACTGAGCTTCCTCAAGTGGATAGGTAAATCTCACAGGAATATCAGCCACTGCCATTTCTGGTGGAGCATTCAAGCCTGTAAAGTCAAGTCTTCTCCATGTAGTCCAACCTTCAAATCCCTGATTGTAAAGAGCTAACCACATCTGAATACCAATTTTTTGCTTCCAGTCTCCAGGAGCTGAAGCATAAGCAACATCAGGATGGGTTATGTAAGAAGAATACCCTTCAGCATCCCACTGATCAAAAGAAGCTTCAATGCCAGCATAGTAATACCCTTCAGCAGTACCACTTACACTGTATCCTCCTCTTTCAACAGCTTCTGCTTTCAAAAATTGAACCTCTGCATAGTTCAAAATAACGCCTTTCAATTCAGGAGTATGAAGTATATCTCCAACTTGAGTAAACCCAGAGTAATTATTAGCATCACCATAAGTACCACCATTAAACGTACCAGCACCTAGGTTCTCTCTGAAATAAATAGCTCTTCTTGGATCACCCAAAGAATTCATTTTATCTACAATAGTATTAGCAGCAACAAAATCCTGTCTTCCACTTAGCACTAAATCCTCATAAATAGGGCTGGTATTAGGTGAAGCACCATAATAAGTCATTGCAGCATTATCGTCATTACTAGTGAATACACCAGCTGATAAAGCAGCATTAACAATACTTACTGAGGCCGTTTTATCAACATCAGCCAGTCTCATACCCATTCTAAACTTCAATGAGTTGGCAAAAAGAACCCACTTGCTCATTTCACCTTCATACATAGGGTCCTGATCAGCCGGGAATCCAGCCGCGCCAGCATCTATAGCTGCTGTGGCAGCATCAAGATTAGAAATTATGCTATTGTAGACTGTTCTTGCATCATCGTATGCAGGAGTCAAATTATCCGGATCAAGAGCCTCTGTGTAAGGAATATCACCAAAAGCATCAACCAAAACAGAATAAACATATCCAGTCATGATGTCGATACAAGCTATTCTATTTTGCAAAACTTCGGTAGAAACTCCAGCAGCCCCAGACTCGACCTGCTCTTGGATTAATAATTTCGCATTTTTCAAATTACTAAGTGACTCACGATACCCATTTCTCCAGAAGTTTCTTGGAATTGATCTTCCAGTTAAGTTATACTGACTTTCATCAGGATACGTAGTTTGTGCCCAGTATTGAGCGTATAAATTAAATGGATTGTCGTTAACACTGATGCTAACCATCATATCCACTGACTCACGCATCGCTCTTGTAAATAATGACGTTGGATCAACATTTGCCGGATTTCTTTTATCCGTGTTAAGCTCTTCCAATCGATCATCACACCCTACAAAAAAGAGGGCAATAAGTGATATATATAATAATTTTTTCATATCTCAATAGTTCTAAGATTAAAATTCAACTTCTACCTTGAAGCCCATTGTACGAACGGTAGGATAAGCTCCTGAAAGGTAACCTTGAGCAGGACCTACACCCAATCCTGACTCAGGGTCAGCATAAGGTACATTTTTATGAATTATCCATAGGTTTCTACCTACTAATGAAAGATCTACTCTATTAGCAAATGACTCAGTAATGCTTGAAGGTAGACGGTATGACAATGACAACTCTCTCAATTTCACATAAGAAGCGTCATATACAGTTAGAGCCCCTGGGTTTCTACTAGCATTGCCCCAGTAGAAAGCACCTCCATAGTAATCAGCTCTAGCATAAGTGGTATTTGCCTCACCTGTTTCAGTAACACCAGGGTTCAATACACCACCTCCCTCAGAAAGAGGGTTTCTTATAGGATTACCCAGGTCATTAGTCCCAACAGTATTATCGGTTACACCGGTACCTTGTCCATAGTGCATATCAAGGGAATAAACATCTCCACCACTTTGAATATCAACAAGGAAGCCTAAGCTTAGGCCTTTGTAAGAAACAGTATTGTTAATACCCATTACCCAATCTGGATTGGGATCGCCAATGATCTGGTCAGCAACTGCTTTGTAGTAACCATTTCCGTCAACTACTTTCTCTCCGTTAAGGTATTCAAATCCTGTACCTCTCAACACTCCGAAAGGCTCACCAACAGTAGCATTAGCTGATACGCCTCCCTGGAAACTCTGGAACACGTAGTTATTAGCTCCTTCGAGCAATTCAATTACTTCACTTCTGTTTCTGGTGTAGTTAATAGTAGTGTTAAATTTCAAATCATCAGTTCTGATGATATCACCACCAATAACCAATTCAATACCTTTATTTTCAATATCACCAGCATTTACATACTTTCTAGAGTAACCAGTAGATGAAGAAATATCAATACCTAATAACTGATCAAAAGTATTTCTTTTATAGTAGGCAATATCAACATTAAGTCTACGATCTAAACCAGTGAATTGCAAACCAAACTCGATTTCCTCAGTTTCTTCAGGTAATAAGTTTTGGTTGTTTTTGGTGTAAGGCAAACGGGTAAGGATAGCATTACCAAAGTTATCTTCACGAAGATAAACATCTTTAACCCTCAAAGGTCTTGTATCATTACCTACAGTACCATAACTGGCTCTTACTTTACCAAAATCCATCCAGTCTAGGTCAACCAATTCAGAGAACACAAAACCCAGACCTATTGAATAGTAGTTATACTGATTGTTGTCTACCGGTAGAGCTGAAGAAATATCTGTTCTGTAGTTACCATCCAAGTATAGGAAGTTTCTGTAACCAACATTGGCGTTAGCAAAATACCCGTATACTTCCTTTTCCCTGAGGTACTCATAAGGGAAAGGGTTTGTAGAAACAGAGTTACTTAGAGAATACAGCCCTGGGACAGCTAAACCACCACTGGTTGAAGCCTGGCTGTAGTCATAGCTCTCTTTTCTTAGGTTAAAACCGATTAACCCTGACAATGAAATATCATCTGTAAGTTGCTTGTTAGCAGACAACATAGCATTGTAGTTATACTCAGAGCTTTCTATGTTAGTTCTTTGATATCCAGAACCTTCATCTGTTCTATTAACTCCAAAGGCTGTTGCAATACTACCTACGGCCCTTCTCTCCTCTCTAACTTCCGTATAAGAGTCTATTGAAGCAGAAACATTTGCACTCAACCAATCGGTGAATTGGTAACTTAAACCAACTTTAGAAAGCGTACGATCTCTGTTATCAGAGTTGTAGTTCTCATACCTTGTCCAATAAGGGTTATCCCAATATATTGGAGTTGTTGGATCATTGTAATCTGCAGGGTTCCAAGTGTAGTTACGGTGTGTTTGATTATAAATATCTTCAAGAGCCTTAACATCAACATTCACTTGCCACCACTGACGGAACTGAGTCATTAGGTTATCGCTATAACCAGTAGAGAAACGGCCAACTACATCCTGAATATTGTACTGGAATAATACATCCGCTGTTAACTTATCTGTCAGTTTAGAAGATCCAGTAAAGTTAATAGTATGCTTAGTCATTTCACTATTTGGAAGAATATCTTCCATATCCAAATTAGTATAACTCATTCGGAAAGTAGTCTTGTCGTTACCTCCAGCAAAGGAAATACTATTATTCCATGTAGTTTGTGTTTCAAAGAAGTCCACAGGAGTATTTTCAGCAGCTACCCAAGGACGTTTTTTACCAAAGTTTGGTGACTCAGGCACGAAAGAATCCCAATGATAAACATTAAGATTAGGATTGAACTGACCACCAAAAGAAGCATCTTCAGTTGTAGGTACAATGTAATCAACTACACCGTCTCCATCGATATCCTCTTCCTCAAAGTATCCATTATCTCCGTAGTATTTACCATAACCAGCACCATATTGATCCTGATATTCAACGAAAGTCTCTTTGTTAATTTTACCAATAGTAACACCGCTGGTAAAAGTCACGCCAATACCTTTTCTCTTAGTTCCTTTCTTTGTTGTAATTAAGATTACGCCATTCTGTCCCCTTGAACCATATAACGCTGTAGCCGCAGCACCTTTCAATACTGACATTGAAGCAATATCTTCAGGGTTAATATCAGCAGCAGGGTTACCATAGTCATAACCATATCCACCACCTTGCTGAGCAACTGAGTTATTAGTTTCGTTACTTACAGGAACACCATCAATTACAAATAAAGGCTGGTTGTTACTGAAAGATGAGTTACCACGAATAGTGATATTGGTAGAACCACCCATAGTATTGTTAGTTCTCACCTGCACACCGGCAACTTTTCCTGAAAGAGAGTTAATAAAATTGCTTTCCTTTACTTTAGTAACAGCATCTGCCTCCAAAGTTTGCTGAGAATAACCTAATGAAGCCTTCTCCCTAGAAACGTTAAGTGCAGTTACAACAACTTCACTTAGTTGCTTAACATCTGATGCCATTTGTACATCAATCACTGACCGGGAACCCATTTCAACCTCTTGGGTTTCCAAACCAACAAATGAAAAGATCAAAGTGCCTCCCTCAGAAGGAACACTAAGTTTGTAGTTTCCATCTATATCGGTAACCGTACCGGTAGATGTGCCTTTTAAAATTACGTTTACTCCAGGAAGAGTCGAGCCGTCATCCAATGACGTAACCTTCCCAGAAACAGTCCTGTCCTGACCCCATGTAATAAATGAGACCAAGAAGAAACTCATAAATAGTAATAGTTTCCTCATAATTAGTTGTTTTAAGGTTATTATTTAGAACAGAAATCCCCCCCATATGGGGTATGATCCGCCAAGATAACCCACAAACAACGAAAAACAAAATTATATTTCTACATAAATATTGTTTCGAGGCGAATATTAGGACATTTTGAATAAATGAAACATTTAATATGTAAATACCACAAAATGAGGGATAAATGTACTTGCAGGAGTTAAGGAAAGGAAAAGTTTGGAGAATAAAAAAGCACGAGCTTCCGCCCGTGCTTCATATTTAGTATCTTAAGATTCGTGTTTATGCTTCAGCCTCAACCGAAACAAATGACCTGTTATTTCTTCCTTTTTTAAAGGTAACAACGCCATCTGTTAAAGCAAACAAAGTATGATCTTTACCAATTCCTACATTTTGACCAGGATGGTGCTGAGTACCTCTTTGTCTTACAATAATATTTCCAGCAATTGCTTTTTGTCCACCAAAAATCTTAACGCCAAGTCGTTTACTTTCCGACTCTCTTCCGTTTCGCGAACTACCTGCTCCTTTTTTATGTGCCATGGTGTTTTCTTATTTTGAAATATTCTCGATTAAAACCTTAGTAAATTCCTGACGGTGACCATTTCTTTTCTTGTAGCCTTTTCTTCTCTTCTTTTTAAAAACTACAACCTTGTCACCTTTAACATGTCCCAGGATCTTTCCTGCTACTTTGGCACCTTTCACTAATGGTGCACCTACTTCGACTGCTTTGTCATCACCAAATAACAAAACTTTGTCGAACTCAACGGAAGCGCCTTCTTCGCCGTCCATCTTTGGAGCGTATACGAATTGGTCTTTTGTTACTTTGAACTGCTTTCCGGCTATGTCAACTATTGCGTACATGTAACTTTGAATTTTTTGAAAAATGGACTGCAAAGGTAATTCAATATTCTTAAATATCAAATACTTTACCTAATTTCAAAATTAGGCACATTGCAGGCAGACTAAATATGCTATATTAAGAGTAACATATAGTCACAACCAACTTACACGCATGTCGCTTGCCCTGCTTGCTTTTAACGCTTGACTTGCTTCTGTTTTTGCGATATATTGCCAATATATTGTTGAAATAAGTTTCTCGAAATGAAAATTAATGTTCCTGAGAAATATGCAGACTTATACCTGAAGGCTCTTAGCGAGAAAAAAAAGATTTTGGAGGCCAAAATAGAAGATTTCAAAAGAGAAATACAAGAAATAGATAATCACATAAGTGCTCTTACCAGCATGCCAATATTTCACGACACCCCTTCATATGCCCCCAGATGGGAAGCCCGAAGCTATCAAGAAGAGTGGCCATGGACAAAAAAAATAACTCATTACCAGGAAGTTAAGACAAAAATATTCACCTCTTCCGAAATAGTTGACTACATTATACAAAAAGAGCCCAAACTAACCAAAAGCAAAGTGCGCAGCTCGATTTCTGCAGCGCTTTCTAATAAACACAAATCTGGTAAATACATAAAGTTTATCGACCCTGTAACAAGCACCACTTACTATGGTCCATCTGACTGGTTTCTGAATGAACACGAACCTCATTTGGATTACATACCCGACGACTTAAAAGAACGGTTATTCAAGAAGTGATTTTCATGTAAGAAATTCGGACTTTCCCAATAGACGCAAACACATGTATCCCGCTTGAGAATGTGGAAAACTTTTTAATTTTTTTAGAACCTTCATTTTTGGCTAAATACGGCACAAGTTATAATTAACAAAAATCAATTAAACTACTTACTATCAATAAGTTAACGCAAATACACAATTTCCTTACATACCTTGCTACCTGACTTTGATTTTAACGCTCATTTGTTAATATTTGTAGGGCCTAATGGCTGCTATCAATGCCAATTAAATGCCTAATGATTCCTTGTAATTTTTTGGCATAAAATCAACGAAAAACAAAAAAATAATCTGGGAACTTTTAAGTTCTCCAGTTATCTCTTTTGGTCAGATGTTTTCAAATTTTTAAAAATTGAGTGATAAGATGAGTGATATTGAAACCGGAGCTGTAGAGCCAATTCTTAAAGAAAATAAAAATCGCTTTGTACTCTTTCCCATTAAGCATGATGATATTTGGGAATTTTACAAAAAAGCAGAAGCGAGTTTCTGGACCGCGGAAGAGATTGATCTGAGCCAGGATATGAGGGATTGGGATAAAATGTCTGACGGAGAAAGACATTTTATTTCGCATGTTTTAGCATTTTTTGCAGCCAGTGATGGCATTGTTAATGAAAATCTCGCAGAACACTTTGTTGCTGAGGTTCAATACACTGAAGCAAAGTTTTTCTATGGTTTTCAAATAGCTATAGAAAATATTCACTCAGAAACATATTCATTATTGATCGATACTTATGTAAAGGATGCTGCAGAAAAAGACAAGCTCTTTAATGCGATCGACACTATGGATTGTGTTAAGAAAAAAGCTGACTGGGCTTTACGTTGGATCGACGAGGGTAGCTTTCAGGAAAGGCTTATAGCTTTTGCAGCTGTTGAGGGAATTTTCTTTTCAGGTAGCTTCTGCTCTATATTTTGGTTAAAGAAAAGAGGCCTCATGCCCGGTCTAAGCTTTTCAAATGAGCTTATATCAAGAGATGAAGGACTACACTGTGACTTTGCCTGCTTAATTTATAATAATCACGTGGTAAATAAGTTACCTAAAGAAACTATTATAAGCATTATTAAAGATGCTGTAAGCATAGAGAAAGAATTTGTTACCGATGCTCTACCTGTAAGCCTTATCGGGATGAATGCAGATCTCATGTGTCAATATATTGAGTTTGTTGCTGACAGATTGTTGCTAGAACTGGTTAATGAAAAGCTATATGGTGCAACAAACCCTTTTGATTTTATGGAAATGATTTCTTTACAAGGAAAAACCAACTTTTTTGAAAAAAGAGTTGGAGATTACCAGAAAGCTGGTGTAATGAAAGGAAATAAAGATGATGATGCACCAAAATTCTCGCTAGATGAAGACTTTTAATTTTTTAAACTTAATTAATAACCCAAAAACCCCATGACATGCTAGTTATAAAAAGAGATGGAAGACGGGAGTCCGTTAAGTTCGATAAAGTAACGGCCCGCATTGAAAAGCTATGCTATGGACTAGATCTCAATTACATTGAGCCCGTTGATATAGCAAAAAAGGTTATTAACGGTATTTATGATGGAGTAACTACCGTAGAGTTGGACAATCTGGCCGCTGAAACAGCTGCTTCATTAACAACGAAGCATCCTGACTTTGCCTTGTTAGCAGCGAGAATTGCCATTTCTAACCTTCATAAGGTTACCAGTAAGTCCTTTTCAAATACCATGAAAAGGTTATACACTTATGTAGATCCCAAAACTGGGGAAAACGCGCCGCTACTTTCAAAGGAAGCATATGGGGTTATCAAGAGACATGCGGCGTTGCTAGATTCATCTATCATTTATGATCGTGATTTTAGTTATGATTACTTTGGGTTCAAAACATTAGAGCGCTCTTACTTGATGAAAATTGATGGTAAGATAGTGGAAAGACCACAGCACATGCTCATGAGGGTTGCAGTAGGTATTCATATGGATGATATAGAAGCCGCTATTGAAACATACAATTTGTTAAGTGAAAAGTGGTTTACTCATGCAACACCAACTCTTTTTAACGCAGGTACTCCCAAACCTCAGCTTTCTTCTTGCTTCTTGCTAACTATGCAAGATGATAGCATCGATGGCATCTATGATACCCTAAAACAATGTGCCAAAATATCACAGTCAGCAGGAGGTATAGGCCTAAGCATTCACAATGTAAGAGCTACAGGTTCATATATTAAAGGAACAGGTGGA
This sequence comes from Fulvivirga marina, assembly GCF_016775155.1. Taxonomy (GTDB): domain Bacteria; phylum Bacteroidota; class Bacteroidia; order Cytophagales; family Cyclobacteriaceae; genus Fulvivirga; species Fulvivirga marina. Next base: position 412,122 of record NZ_JAEUGD010000067.1, read on the forward strand.
GTTTCCAATGGTATTGTTCCTATGTTGAGAAACTTTGACATGACCGCTCGTTACGTTGACCAAGGTGGTGGTAAAAGAAAGGGCAGCTTTGCTATCTATCTTGAACCTTGGCATGCTGACATCTTCGATTTCCTTGACTTGAAGAAAAATCATGGTAAAGAAGAATTAAGGGCAAGAGATCTTTTTTACGCCTTATGGCTCTCTGACCTTTTCATGAAAAGAGTCGAAGATAACGACATTTGGTCTCTTTTCTGTCCAAATGAAGCTCCAGGTCTTTCAGATAGCTACGGCGAAGATTTTGAGAAGTTATATGCCAAATACGAAAGAGAAGGTAAATATAGAAAACAAGTAAAAGCACAGGATCTTTGGTTCGAAATCCTTGAAGCTCAGATTGAGACCGGTACACCTTACATGTTGTACAAGGATGCAGCTAATAAGAAGTCAAACCAAAAAAACCTGGGAACAATAAAGTCTAGTAACTTATGTACAGAGATCATGGAGTACACTGCTCCTGATGAAGTAGCTGTATGTAACTTGGCTTCAATAGCTTTACCAAAGTTTGTTACAGAGGACGGCAAATTTGACCATCAGAAACTTTATGAGATCACAAAGGTGATCACCAAAAACCTTAACAAGGTAATTGATGTTAATTACTACCCTGTTGAAGAGGCTAAAAAGTCAAACCTCAGACACCGACCAATAGGTATTGGTGTTCAAGGGCTAGCCGACACTTTCCTAATGTTAAAGATGCCATTTGACTCTGAAGAAGCTCGTGGATTGAATAAGCACATTCATGAGACCATATACTTTGCTGCTATGACTTCTTCTATGGAAATAGCTAAAGAGCATGGCCCATACGAAACATTCAAGGGGTCTCCTGTATCTAAAGGAATATTCCAATTTGATATGTGGGGTGTTACTCCTGACTCCGGCAGATGGGATTGGGACAGCCTTAAAAAAGAAGTAAAGAAAAATGGAGTACGAAATTCTTTACTTTTAGCTCCAATGCCTACTGCGTCAACATCGCAGATATTAGGAAACAACGAGTGCTTTGAGCCATATACATCTAATATCTATACCAGAAGAACACTTTCAGGAGAATTTATCATTGTGAATAAGCACTTGATGAAAGACCTAATAGGCCTGGGACTTTGGAATGATGGTATGAAAAATAGATTGATAGAAGCAAACGGATCCATTCAAAATATTCCGGAGATTCCTCAATATATTAAAGATCTTTACAGAACTGTATGGGAGATTTCTCAAAAAGCAATTATCGATATGGCTGCTGATAGAGGTGCATACATTTGTCAGAGCCAGAGTATGAACGTACATATTCAGGATCCGAATTTTGGAAAACTTACTTCTATGCACTTCTATGCATGGAAGAAAGGGTTAAAGACTGGTATGTATTACCTTAGATCAAAAGCTGCCGCTTCTGCTATTCAGTTCACGGTTGATAAGTCTGCCAAACAACAACCTGCTGCAAACCAACCTGTAGCGACGAATGAAGATCAAAAGCGTGCAGATATGGTCTGTTCACTTGATAATCCCGATGCATGCGAAGCATGTGGAAGTTAATTTTAATGTTAATGTCTAGTTGGTTTTAATTTGAAAGCCTGGCTGTGGTGGCCAGGCTTTTTTTATTCATAACAGTCAGACTTTTTAGAGCGACTCACACCACATATATCCTTTCACATTCAAACTTAACCCTTCGTCCCTCTCCCAAACCCTGGATAAATTATTTATATTGACCAAGGCCATTAATATCGTGCAGAATAAATGTTCCGAAGCAAATCACTATTTAAAAATTTTACCTGGCTATCTATTTCGCAGGGAGCCAACTTTCTGGTTCCCCTTATTGCATATCCATATCTGTTAAGGATTACCCAGATTGAAGAATTTGGGCTTATAGCATTCGCTCAGGCAGTCGTAACATATTTAGTTCACTTTGTTGATTATGGTTTTTCCATTACGGCCGTTCGTGAAATATCATTAAACCGAGAGCGGCCAAATAAAGTATCTGCAATATTTAATAAGTTATATTTCACGAAGCTAATGTTGTTGTTACTCAGCTTTGTAATATTTTATCTACTAACAACGATGATTTCGGCCTGGAGCAACTTTTCACCACTCTTTCTATCCAGTTTTTTGATTGTTATCGGGCAAATGCTACTTCCAATATGGTTTTTTCAAGGAATAGAAAAAATGAGCGGTGTGGCACTAATGAACATCATTTCAAAAGTATTGTTTGCATTGTTTATTTTTCTATTTATTAATGAGAGCAACGATTTCCAATGGGTGAATTTCTACCTCGGGGCAAGCCAAATTATGGTAGGTTTGGTTGCAATCCGTTTCATTTTTGTTAGACATCATATTAAAATTAATCCCCCCTCATTCGTTATTATTATAAGTCAGCTTAAAGCAAACTGGAGCATTTTTCTATCAGTATTTTCGGGCTTTGTTGCTAATAATTCAAACTTGGTCATACTGGGTTTAATGACTGATCCGGTAAGTACAGCTTATTACGCCATTGTAGAAAAAGTATTACTGGCAATTCGTGCTCCAGCAGTACTATTATACCAAACAATATTTCCAAAAGTATGTTTGCTAGCCGAAAAATCCTTTGATCACCTTATTTCCTTCCTTAAAACCATTGTCAGACTAACGCTCCTGAGCTTTATCCCTTTAGCTATTATCGTATACATTTTTTCAGATGATATAGTACACCTCTTCTCAGGAGAGTACCTTAAACCCTCCTCTTATCTCTTAAAAATCATTTGCGTGATACCATTATTTGCTGCGTTAAATATTCCTGCGACACAGACAATGTTGGCATATGACTTAAAAAAAAGCTATGCCAATATTACTATAGGTGGAGCAGTATTTAATATAACCATTAATATCATTCTGGTTTCTGCATTTTCAGCTTATGGTAGTGCTGTGGCTGCTTTGGCAACAGAGTTATTTATTACCCTTATGCTATTTCTAAACCTCAGGTTATTTCATAGTAAGTATTCAGTGTTTGGTGCATTTAAACTAAGTCGATAATTAACAATGTCTAGAAAAATTCCTATTGATGATATACTAGCAACCATAGTCCTTTACAATACGTCTCTTGAGGAGTCTCTCACATTTCGGTCTCTTTCGGAGTCATTATTACGCTCATCGGATCGGCTTGAAGTATTAGTTTATGATAACTCTCCATTTAAAATGCATATGGGAAACAAGTACAGCTCATGGCATATTCACTATTACCATGACCCAACAAACAGCGGTGTTAGTAAGGCTTTTAATCATGGAGGTAGTTTGGCCAAAACCCTGAGCAAAAAATGGCTCTTACTGTTGGATCAGGATACTTTTTTCCCAAAAGAGGCTATCAACGCTTATGCTCATTGTATAAAACATAGTATGTCCACTTTATTTGCACCCCGACTTCTCTCAAAGAAAAAATTAATAAGCCCCTTTAAAATAAAATTTGGAGAAGGAGAAACAGTATCTGTTATACATACAGGAAAGTATCCATTGAATCAGTTTATGCCTATCAATAGTGGATTACTTGTAAATGTTGAAGACTTCTGGTCTTGCGGTGGTTATAATGAGAGTTTTCCACTTGATTACAGTGACTTTGCCTTTATTGAGAGATTCAGGAAAATACGACCTGATTTCGAAATTATTGACATGACATGTGCGCATCAATTTTCAGGACATGACAATTCGGGGAATAAACAAAGCACATTGAAACGTTTTCAACATTTCTGCAATGCCACCTTAAGGTATAAAATGGAAGTAAACCATCAGCTGAATTGCAAAAAATTAATAATGCGGAGAGCCGCTAGACTTAGTATCGCTTACAAATCAATGGCATTTATAAAAACAGCCATTTTGGCAATAAAAAACAAATAACATTGAGAGCACTTGGGACCATATTACTCCAAATTATACTTCTGGAACTCGTACTCGGTGGAGGTGGTAGACTTACGGCTATAGGGCCACTAAGTCTTAGAATGGCATTATTTGGTGCTGCAATAACCTATACAGCTTATCAGTTACGGAGAAAGGAAAAAATAAACACCCAGTATTTGACTCTTGTCTTTGTTTTCATTGCCGTTACAGCATTTTCAACATTGATCGGTTTTTTAGCGGGAGCTGATCATACACTTATATTTCAGGATATAAAGCCTCTCTCATACTTTTTAATTCTACCATTTTTTGCTTTAACAATTCAGAACAAAGGATTACTGATCCCTATATCAAAACTTTTCATATATGGATCATTATTTCTAAGCATAACATATTTGATAACAATTAGTCTTATAAATGGTGGAATTATTTCTTTCAAAGCTTTTTATGGCCTTACCTCTCAAACAGAAGAGCTTTTTTATCGGGGAGAATTAGCTTTTTTTTATAAAGGATTCGTTTTTTTAAGTATAGGGTTAATTTTTACTTATTTTATAAGGCCTAAATTCTCAGTAATAATTGCTGCTATTATCATTTTAGCTCTTATACTCACTTTTACAAGAGGTTTTATCTTTGCCCTGTTCCTAACTGCATTTACATACCTTCTACAACATACTGTCAAATTAAAATTTAAACTGCCCATACTCTTTATTTTACTAATGGCCACAGTTGCATTGGTCTACTATGGTAATGATATCTACTCAGGTGTGAGCCGTATAATATCAAAAACCGATTTGAAATATGGGTTCACCCGACAGTTTGAACCTGATAAGCTTTTAGGCAATCGCGAATTCTCAGATAATGAAAGGAAGAAGCAATTAAACCAGGTATTAGAACATACTACAATTAGATCCACATTTATTGGTCATGGGTTTGGTGTTGGTGTACCTGTACGTCCAGTCCACATGGAGATTTCTTACTTGGAGATTTTTCATAAACAGGGGCTGTTAGGATTACTCTTTTGGGGTGCTATTTTCATCTTACTCACAAAAAAATTCCTAGCTTCAAAAGCTAGTCAATTTGCCATTTCAAATGCTTTCTATTTTGGCTCATTATTCATCTTTTTCCAATCTGCCACCAATCAGTATTTCAATAACCCCATAGGAATGTCATTTATTCTAGTCGCTTTAGTATGTCTGGAATTAACTTCAAAAAATGATGACTAAGATATCGGTTTGTATAGCCACACATAATGGAGAAAAATATATTCGCGAACAAATTGACTCTATACTTCCACAATTAAGTGTTCATGATGAAATAATTGTTTCTGATGATGGCTCAACGGACACAACCATTTCAATTTTACTTTCGTACCGGGATAAACGCATAAAAATAGTTGAATGTTCATGGGCAAACAGTCCTATAAAAAACTTCGAAAATGCACTCAACTATTGCTCTGGCGATATAATTTTTCTATCCGATCAAGATGATATATGGCTTGCCGGAAAAGCTAAAACTATGATACAGGCCCTTGAAACAAACGATTTGGTAATGAGTGACTGCTATGTGGTAAATGAAAAGTTGCAGCCATTACATCAATCATTATTTTTTATTAATAAAGCGCGTACGGGATTTTGGAAAAATTTATGGAAAAACAGCTATACAGGATGTTGTATGGCCTTCAGCCGAAAAGTATTAAACAAAACTTTGCCATTTCCAAAAGATATACCGATGCACGATCAATGGATTGGCCTGGTTGGAGAGCTGTTCTTTAGAACAACTATAATTAATAAAAAGTTAACTCTGTATAGGAGGCATGACAGTACTGCCACGAGAACAGGATACAAAAGTAGTTATGACTTAATATCTAAGATAAAGTTTCGATTTAAACTATTAAAAAACCTAATCCTACTATATAGATGAATCTCACCGCATCCATCGTAGTTTATAAAAATGATCTAAGAATCCTAAACAGCACAATTAAAAGCTGCCTGGAAAGCTACCCTGACATGCACCTTTACATTGTAGATAACTCTCCTGTAGATGGTGCAAGAGCACTTTGCAAAGATTCAAGAATAAGCTACATTTTTAATGGTAAAAACCTAGGTTTTGGAGCTGCCCATAATATTGCACTGGAAAAGGCACTATGCACATCAAAGTATCATATTGTAATTAACCCTGATGTATACTTTAATAAAGAAGTCATTCCAGAAATGTATCAATTCATGGAAGACAACCCCGATACAGGTTTATCGATGCCTAAGGTTCTTTACCCTGATGGAGCTCTACAACATTTATGTAAACTGCTACCTAAACCTCACAATTTGATATATCGTCGCTTCTTAAAGTTTTATAAAGCTTTTGAAAAATATGACCACTTATACGAAATGCGCTTTACGGGTTATGACAAAGTAATGGACGTTCCCTTCCTTTCAGGTTGCTTCATGTTTCTCAGAACTGCCACCCTAAAAGATACCGGTCTATTTGACGAAAATATTTTCCTATATACAGAAGATATAGATTTAAGTAGAAGAATACATCGGTATTGCCGTACGGTATTCTTTCCGCAAGTATCAATATATCATTACCATGAAAAAGGGTCATACAAAAAATTTCACCTGTTATTATACAATATTCAAAGCGCAATCAACTATTTCAATAAGTGGGGCTGGTTTGTTGATAAGGAAAGAGATGAGATCAATAGAAAGATACTATTAAATTACTTAGCAAATGATCGGTTTTAAAATCATTCACCGGCAGCTTCTTGTAGTCTTCACCGTTCTTTGCATGGTTACTTTACCATTTTCCATAAAGTGGAGTAGCATATCGATTATATTGTTAACTGCCAATTGGCTTATTGAGGGAAACCTCAATAAAAAGTGGCAAATAGTAAAACAGAATAAGCTAGTATGGATACTCTCGGGGTTTTATATTCTCTATGTTGTCGGTATGCTAATCACCGAAGATACCAGTAGTGGTCTTTATGATCTTGAAAAAAAATTATCGCTCTTTGTCTTTCCTGCCGTTTTAGGCACTTCAGAAAGGTTATCTTCCAAAGAAATAAAAGTTATTTTCAGTGGGTTTGTCATTGCGTGCCTTATTGCCATCATTGTAAGTCTCATATTTATTATATTCTCAGCACATAATGTTTCCGACCCTGAGCACTTAAACTTTGATTACCTGAATAAGGATAAATTTCGCGACTCCTTTTCAGGCCCCTCCGAAATGTGGAACCTGATTTCTTATGTAGGTTTAGGCTCCTTCCTTGCAATACACCCAACATACTTCTCCCTATATATTGGTTTTGCAGTCGTATTACTGATTCACCTGTTCAGAAACAATTTTCAATGCCAAGGATTTTTTATTAAGTCTTCTGTAATCATTTCACTTCTAATACTGATAACCGCACTAGTTTTTCTTTCTTCCAGGGTTGTTATAGTTTCTTTCTCCACTTTATGCATTGTTTTATTAGGAAGTTTCTTCATTCGTAAGCAGAAGTATTTGCGAGGAGCATTATGTTTATGTGCCTTTCTCTCAATTATACTTTTATTAATTTATATTAATCCTGTAACACACTTCCGGGTTATACAAGAGCCTCTTAATACTGGCCTCAAGTACCCTGCTCCGAACGACCACTGGAACTCATGGAATCTAAGATTATTACAATGGGAGTCATCATTAAAAATTATAAAGAGTCAATGGCTGACTGGAGTTGGCACAGGAGACGCACAAAAATATCTCAATCAAGAATATGATAAGATTGGACTTGGTATTTTCCAGTCTGAGTTCAATGCACATAATCAATATTTGCAAACAACATTGGATCTAGGAGTTTTTGGTTTTTTGTGGCTCATTTTGTCATTTTTTTATCCTGTTTTCAAATCATTAAATCATCAAAAGACATTATTCCTATCATTTATATTTCTTTTTGGCATGTGTTGCCTTTCTGAGTCGATGCTGGAAGTTCAAAAAGGTGTAGTGTTTTATAGTCTGTTCAATTCACTATTAGTATTTCATGTTTTGCACCCTAAACCAGAAAATTATGCCTGAACCTGCACGTAACTACGACCTATTATTAGAAAGTCAACTATCCAACGACTTACTAAAGACCCTCTTATATTTTGACATATTCCAATATCCTCTTACAAAAGAAGAGCTATTATTCTTCTGTCCGGCAAGTTGTAAAGATCACCAAGTGGACCTTGCACTGGTTGAACTAATTAACAAAGGCATGATATATAAGTTTGAGCGATTTTACTCTTTGCACAATGAACCAGCTTTGATAGAAAGAAGGCTCACCGGAAATAGCCTGGCGGCTCAAAGAATGAAAACTGCAAAGCGAGTATCCAGACTTATTTCCTGGTTTCCATATGTAAGGTCAATAATGCTCTCAGGATCCTTATCCAAGGGCTATATGGACAAGAGTAGTGACATTGATTTCTTTGTGATGACAGCTCCTGGGAAACTCTGGATCACTAGAATGTTTTTAGTGCTCTTTAAAAGAGCATTTCTTTTCAACTCACACAGAAATTTCTGTGTGAATTATTTCATTGATACAGAAAATATTGAAATCGAGGAACATAACTTGTTCACAGCTATTGAGTCAGTAACACTGATCCCTACTTATGGAGAAAACTATTATTACGAATTCTGGACGGCAAACCAATGGATACAGGACTATTTCCCTAACTGCTCTCCACGAGAAACAGAAGACACTACAAACGGCAATGCTATAATAAAATCCCTTGCAGAACTGGTGCTTAACAATCGGTTGGGTACCGCTCTTGATCAATACTTTATGAACATGACGTTGAAACGCTGGAAGGCCCTCTTTGAAAAACGCTTTTCCAAAAAAGACTTTGACGTCGCCTTTAAAACCAAAAAACATGCATCTAAGAACCATCCCAGATTTTACCAGAAGAGTATTCTCGATAAGTATCAGGATAAAATCAGTCAGTTCGAAGAAAATTTTAACATAAAACTTAGCTCAACGGTATAATGAAAAAAGTACTTTTTACTCACTCCTTTTTTTATAAGCTGGACTATAAACAATGGAAGTTCAAGCAGCCGTACCCGCCGCTAGGTACCATCTTTGCTGCTTCACTTTTGAGAGAAAACAATTATGCAGTTTCTTTATTTGATACTAATCTTAAAGATACTCCCCATGAACTGCTGGAGGTACTTGAAAGAGAGGTTCCAGAGTATCTCGTTATTTATGATGATGGTTTTAACTACCTCACAAAAATGTGCCTTACCAATATGCGTGAGGCCGCATTTGAAATGATAAAAATAGCAAAAGGATTTGGGTGCACCATAATAGTTTCCAGCTCTGACTCTTCCGATCACTACCAACAATATCTGGATCATGGTACCGATTATGTACTTATCGGTGAAGCTGAGATTACTCTGCAGAAATTACTAAATGAGCTTCAAAAGCCTTCACCACAGACTGAAGACATAAATGGCATCGCCTTTAAAAATGACAATCGCACACATTTGACAGGCACAAGACCAGTGCTTCGAGATTTGGATACCCTACCCATACCCGCCTGGGATCTCATAAACATTGATGAATACAGACAAATATGGATGGAGAACCATGGCTATTTCTCATTAAACATAGCCACGACAAGGGGATGTCCCTACAAATGTAACTGGTGCGCCAAACCAATTTATGGAAACAGGTACAACACGAGGTCGCCTCAGAAAGTCGTTGAGGAAATGGAGCTTCTTATGACAAAACACAAACCTGATCACTTTTGGGTATGTGACGACATTTTTGGTTTAAAACCTGGCTGGATACAAGACTTCCGAGACATTTTAAAACGCAGGAACCTAAAAGTTAAATACAAAATCCAGTCTCGGGTAGATCTGTTGCTTCAGGAAGATACAATTGAAGCCCTGGCAGAATCAGGTTTGGAAACAGTTTGGGTAGGTGCTGAATCAGGATCACAGAAAATACTAGATGCCATGGACAAAGGCACAAAGGTGCAACAGATTGGTGAAGCAACCCGACTCCTGCAACAAAAAGGTGTGAAAGTCGCCTTCTTCCTCCAGTTTGGGTATCTTGGGGAAACCCGGGAAGACATACAAAAAACAAAGGATATGGTACTTAACCTAATGCCTGATGAAATTGGCATATCGGTATCATACCCCTTACCCGGAACTAAATTTTATAACAAGGTAAAACAACACTTGCAAGGTAAGGCCAACTGGTCAGATTCTGATGATCTTGACACTATGTTTTCCAGCAATCAGGACCGGGAATTTTACAAGAAGCTGCCTCGCTATATTCACAAAGTATATAGGAAAAAACGAGGCATATTGAAACTTAAAGAACTGGCACGACATCCGTTTAGGTTAAAGTGGAAAAACCTTAGACCCATTTTGGCCACCTTATATTACGTACCATCTATACTGTTAGATAAATTCAAATTACGTAAATATGACTCTTTCCCTGGATGACAACTGCTTTTGACCATATTGCTTCTGATTACGACAATGACTTCACACATGGTTCCATTGGCGCGCTACAGCGTCAGAAAGTATGGGATTATCTTGAAAATACACTGCCTGATCGCCAGCTCTCCATTCTGGAACTAAATTGTGGTACAGGAGAAGATGCAATACACCTGGCTGGGAAAGGACATCAGGTCTTAGCTACGGATCTTTCACAAAAAATGATAACCATAGCAATATCAAAAGCTGAAAAATTGGGTTTTGCACAGCAAATCTCATTTCTTCAATGTGATCTTAACAACATTGCAAATGCGGTCTTTACGAAGAAATTTGATTTAATCTTTTCCAATTTTGGAGGGCTCAACTGTATCGATGCTATGAGTATGCAAAACCTAAGTAAAGTAGTGTCTCGCTTATTGAAACCTGAAGGTAGATTTATTGGTGTGATTATGCCTGCTTTTTGTCTTTGGGAAAGTGTTTACTTTCTATCAAAATTCGACATTAAAAATGCATTCAGAAGGTCAAAGAGAGGCCCTGTCATGGCTCAACTCGATAAGCAGCAAGTTGAAACGTGGTACTATACGCCGGCAAGAATAAGAAGGCTGTTTCAGAGTGAGTTTCAAATTACAGGACTTTGCCCTATAGGTTTCTTCCTGCCACCATCTTATTTGGAGAGCTTTTTTAAAAAAAGAAGTGGCTTTCTTAACACATTAGACAGGATAGAAGATTCAATCAATGCCTGGTCCTTTTTATCAAATTATTCAGACCATTTTTTGATAGACCTGAAATCAAATAAAACCTCCTCAGAATGAAAGTACTGCTTACCCATGGTTATTTTCTTAAGGAAGATGAAAAAGAGCAGGCTATCCTAAAGCCCTACCCGCCCTTAGGGATACTTTATATTTCAGCCTTTCTCGAGCAAAACGGTATTACAACCGAAGTATTTGATTCAACATTTTCTGAAAAAGCTTTATTAAAGGCTCATTTAATTCGGCAAAAACCCAAATACGTAGCCATTTATGTTAACCTGATGACAAAGGTCAATGTGTTGGAGATTATTGATTTCATCAAAAAATCGAGAGAATTACAGCACACCACTGTCATTTTGGGAGGGCCTGAGGTCACTTACAATACTGATGGTTTCTTGAATCATGGAGCTGATTTTTTGGTCATTGGGGAGGGTGAGGAAACTATGCTGGAACTTATAACCTCACTAGATAGCAACCCTGAACAAATCCCTTTAATTGATGGTATCGCTTATAAGAATCAGTTTGGTAATAATCATATAACGACCAAGCGATCAAAAATGAGGGACATAGATCATTTACCAATGCCCAATCGAAAGGCTATTGATCTATTCAAGTACCTTGACTTATGGAAAAAAACTCACGGATCAAATGCCATATCAGTAAGTACCATGAGAGGATGTCCATACACTTGTAAATGGTGTAGTCGTGCCGTCTATGGTCTAAGCTATAGAAGAAGATCCCCAGCAAAAGTAGTGGATGAATTGGAATGGATTCAGAAAAACTATAATCCGGACACACTGTGGTTTGTTGATGATGTATTTACTGTCAGCCACAAGTGGCTTGAAGAGTTTAATGAAATTTTAAAGGAAAGAAATCTTAAGATCTCTTATGAATGTATCACCCGTGCAGACAGGCTGAATGAAGATGTGATCCGAATGATGAAGGAATCAGGGTGCTTCAGGGTTTGGATTGGAGCAGAAAGCGGTTCTCAAAAAATTATTGATCTCATGGATCGCAGGGTCGATGTCCAAAAAGTACGGGATATGATTAAACTAGCCAGGAAAAATGGAATTGAGGCAGGCACATTTATTATGATCGGATATCCTGGCGAAACAGAATCAGATATTGAAGAAACGATCCACCACCTTAAAAGCTCAAATCCTGACCACTTCACGATTACTGTTGCATATCCGATAAAAGGTACTGAGTTATACCAGGAAGTAGAGTCCTTACAAACCACTAAACTTGAATGGAGCACCAGTTCAGACAGAGAAATTGATTTTGAACGGACATATTCAAGAGGTTACTATGACCATGCATTAAGAAGGGTTATCAGCGAGGTTCATTATTTTAAAAACAAAGAGTCTGGAAATATTAAAGCTGCTACCAGGTTTAAAATCAAGTCGATCATGTCAAAACTAGGTATGCAATGGGAAAAATTGAGATACACGAGTCATGCGTAACCTTTGGGCAAGTCTTAAGCTAGCATACCATATTGTCCCTTATCAGTTTAAACAAAGGGCAATATGGTCCCTTGCTTTTACGCTATTCAATGGACTGCTTGATATTGTTTCATTGGCTGCCATAATACCTATGATATTAATTTTCCTTAGCCCTGAGCAAATTCGAAGTCATGAGGTAATAGCAAACATTTATGAAGCCCTTAATTTCAACAGCACAATCCAATTTCAAATAACAGCCCTGAGCATTCTTGTAGGCTTATTTCTACTGAAGAATATCATAAGCCTTTGGGTAAATTACTTCATTTCAAAATTAACCTTTGATATTTCAACCATACTATCCCAAAAGTCACTACAACATTTTTTTGCACAGGATTATCTGGAGTTTATTAAATCCAATTCAGCAATTGTCAGTAGAAAGATTAAGACCGTGCCACACGATTTTGTAAGCTACATACTCACCCCTCAGCTAAACCTGATTACCGAATCAATTGTTTCCAGCATCATCATTGTTGGTATTTGTATATATCATCCTATTATTTGCCTACTACTGATATTGGTAATGCTGCCTATTCTTTTTACATGGATATGGTTTAAGAAGAGACATTTACATCACGTTGAGGAAGATTTCAAAAAGACCTACCCTGTCAGCCTCAAGTATTTATTACAAGGTATTGATGGATATATTGATGTCAAGCTCTATCAGAAAGAAGACTTCTTCATCAAGAAATTTATTGGGTTAAAGCATCAGATGAATAGAAATTACGCATACCTTAAAACTGCCTCATTTCTTCCTTCCAAAATACTTGAGGTCATTTTGGTAGTAAGCATTGCTTTGATCTTTGGATATTCATTATTCTTTCAACTAAATGGCGGGCTTATACCCCTGCTCAGTCTTTTTATTGCCGGGTTTTACAGGCTTTACCCATCGATCACCAAAATCATTAACTCTCTTACATCTATTAAAGCCTATGACTATGTGTTTAAGGAACTAAACTTTGATGATCCTAAAACATCAACCTGCGATGAGGCTGTTAATTTCGACAAGCATATATTAATACAAAAGGTAAGCTTCGGATACCCTGAAAAAGAGCCATTGTTTAAGGACCTCAGCCTTGAGCTATTCAAAGGACAATGCATTGGTATCAGTGGTGAATCAGGCTCTGGAAAAACTACCCTGGTGAAGCTACTCACTGGACTGATCAGGCCCAAAGCCGGTAAAGTCCTAATAGATGGAATCTCCCTATCAGAAAGAAATAATACAGACTGGTTATCTCAAATAGGGTACTTACAGCAGCACCCTGTAATTATTGATGCTACCCTTAAAGAAAATATTGCCTTCGGCGAGCATGAAATAAACATTCAAAAAATTAGTGAGGCAATCCGTGAAGCAAATCTGGTAAACTTTATAGACTCTCTAGCCAATAAACTTTCCACCCAACTAGGAGAAAATGGCGTTCAAATTTCGGGTGGGCAAAAACAAAGAATAGCCCTGGCACGCGCATTATATAGAAACTCAAAGCTGTTCATCTTTGATGAAGTTTCGAATAACCTTGACAAGGCAAATTTACTTGAAGTTCGTACATCCATAGAAAGACTCCTGGCTTCAGGTAAAACTGTAGTTGTAATTGACCATGACCAGGCTTTACTTGAAATTGCAGATAAAGTATGGCATGTTAAGGATGGGTTGGTTGAAGAAACGACTTTAAAAGCTACCGTTTTATGAACAACCGTTTAATCACAAAGCCTATTAACGTAAGTCGGCGTGCAATTTTTCGTATTGAAAAGTGGCTTTATAGGGCAGGGGTTTTAAAAACGGAGCGTTTAACATTCCCTGATTTTCTTTGTATCGGTTCTCAAAAGGCAGGAACAACCTGGCTTTATGAAAACCTCAGGTGTCACCCCGGCTTGTTTCTACCAGACAGAAAAGAATTAAATTACTTCAGTAGCAAATACCGCTTTTACGGCCTACCGTTGAGTGCATATAGTGACTATTTCAAAAACACTCACGGAGTCAAAGGTGAAGTAACTCCCTGCGCTAATTTACCTCTCAGGCGAATACGATTTATTAAAAATATAATGCCTGATTTAAAGCTAATCCTCATCATCAGAAACCCCATAGACCGCATGTGGGCATCAGCTTTAATGTACCTGGTAAGAGCTCAAAAGAAACGGTTCGAAGATATAAGTGACAGTGATTTTTATCAGCTTTTTCAAAACCAGGACCTATTTTCAAGAGGTGAATATGACCGAATATTGAGGAATTGGAGAGGCGTCTTTCCCAGTGAACAACTCCATATATGTTTTTATCACGATCTTCTCAATGACCCAAAAAGGTTTTTAAAGGACATTTTCCATTTTTTAAATATTTCTGAGCCGATTGATTGGAGCAATTTTCCCATTCAGGACACCTTCAATAAAAGCCCTGAGTATGCTCTACCTTCACATCTAAGAGCATACCTGGAAGGTATGTACAAACAAAGTATAGAGGAATTCAAAGAAGAATTTCCAGAGATTGTAAAATATTGGATAAACTAACCATAAATGGTTCTAAGCTGGTTCAATTATACAATGCCACATTGTATTCCCATTGTCAGAGCAAAATCCACACCTCTTTTTAGTAGCAAAGTCACTGAAAATGGAGAGAAACCTAGTACAGGTGCCATCATAGGCCGTACTTTTTGTAGACTCATACCTTTTGAAGCATTCTCCCTATTAGGTTCAAAAACAATTGGGTGGCATGACTCAATACCTGGTACCCGTGTAATCCGCGACAGGTAATTATGGAACAATAGCTTGGACAAGTGTTCTGTCAAGAGGCAGGGCACTCTCCATAGTTATTCAATAGTATTAAAAACCACCTTAAAAGGATGGACATCAGCCCGCATCAGGCCATTCTTTACAGCAGGATCATTATTCATTAGAGCCTCTGCCTCTTCTTTATTTTTTGCCTTGAAAATTACAATACCAAAGTTATCCGTATTGTCAACGTTATAATCCGTGCGCCCCACGAAAAATGCCAGGCCCTTGTCATGTAGCTCTTTGAGATAACTAAAATGACTATCGGCTATCAAAGTAACTTCCTCCGTCCAACTTGACTCATCCTGATATTCTGGCAAAAGCCTCAATATATAAATGTAATCCTTCATTTTAATGGTCTAATTTTAACTCGAGTACCTTCTCACCTTGCCGTGAAGCCTTTTGATAAGGGTTTCTATCCCAAAGAGCCAGTTTCAAGACTCTTTTTGTTGCATCTCTATACTCTTCCTTATTCCTAAACAATAACAAATTACCTAAAAGAGACCATGCAAACCATAGCTTGTGCCACCAATTAAACCTGGAGAACTTCTTTAAAAAATAATCCAACGCCACTAACCTCCTATAGTATGTAGTAGCACTCTCAAGCCGATTTTCCTTACTTTGATGATGATACGCCTTAGCCGCACATACTACTTCTACCGCCTTTTCGGCAGGAAAACCTATAGCCACACCATAATTATCTCCTATTCCATGGGGATCGAGCACTTCATCATAAAGAGAATTGATAAGCCACTCCCTTTTTATAATACTAGCACCAAGACCATATACTGCCACATGAAAGGCAGGCGATTTAAACTCGGTAATTACAGGCCAGCCTGCCAAAGACAATGAATTCCCTTTATATCTATAATACTGTTTGATGATCCGATAAAATGGTCTCTGCCACACCTTAACTTGCATGTTGCTGATATCTCCCCAAACAGATTGTTGAAAAATAAAAGCAAACAACAGTTTCCCAAAAGAAGCAGGTGGATAGCTGTATTCCCAATCCCCACTCTCTTTTTGCATTACAAGTCCCGACGTCGCTCCTGATTGGTGAGTTTTAGAATGCTCCATCAGTACGGCAACATAATCTTCCGGAAGGTTAATGTCATCATCGCAAAGAAAAATATGAGACCCCTGAGCCTCCTTAATACCGAGGTTGCGTTGAATACAAACCGAAGCCTCTGAAGCCAGATATTTGACATTTAAACTTGGAAACTCCTCATCGAATAAATCAGCATTCATCCTTTCATCACTGGAATCTACTATAATGACCTCTTTCAAAGCATATGTTTGCTTCGACAGATCTTCAAGTAACTGCATCAGGCTCTTTCGTCTGTTTCTGGTAGGAATTATAACACTAACTTCATCCGGCATCATACGATAGAGCTTACAGGTAAAGGGAATTGGACATTGAGAGCTTCAAGCTCTTTGATAGGTTCAACCATTTCATTCAATAGATATTTAGTACTCTTCCCAAGAGAAATAGGGGCAAATTTATTTTCAGATATAGGAAGCTTATGTTGTAACGTGCTATCAAAATAAATAATATTACCATTTTTTACGATCAACATAATATCCTCCGGGTCCAGACTGTAAAAAGACTCCCAGCTGTCTGCATATTTCTTTTTCGCAATAACCATATCAACCATTTGACCCTTTGACTGCACGCTGAGTTTATTCACGTTGAATATACGGGCTGGTGTAGAAGTTAGTGAATTAAAAAGCTCCTGATCGCTCAGCATGTCTAGTTTACGTGCAACTCTCAAATGTTCCCAAAGGTTGGCTGATGCACTTACACAAGAGTCCGTTCCAAATAAAATCTCGGTATGACTCTTTAAATTCTGTATGGGAGCTGTATGGTTATACAAGAAAAAGTTAGAAACAGGGCACCAGACCAAGGCCTTAAAAAAGTTTGCCTGCTCTTTTGTCATGACTATGCCATGTACCGCTATTGCATCCCTCTTCAATAAGTTCCAGCGTATGAAGTTATCAATTTCATACTTAGCTCTATCGCTTGTTCCTTCCCCTATGTGAATCATTACAGGTTTTCCTGCAAAAGGTATGTTGAGTTTAACCTTCCAATATTTCTCCAGGGCCACTGAATGCATATAAGTAAATTCATCAAACACATCAATATGAGCACTCCTCTTGTAACTATGATTTGCACTATGATCAATTACTGTTGTCACTCCATTGAGTATATTTTTAATTAAACCCCACTGAATACGTAAATCCTTGGGTATATTGAGTATCTCTTCAATCACTTTTCTATGCAAATTGTGAATATCCGGCCCCCATTCTGTGTAATCATTGTAGCTATTCCCTAGCTGAGGAAATAAGTTAAAATCCAGATGGTCATGTGAATTGATCAAACCCGGAAAGGCGATATAACCGCTTAGATCAATGCTTTCCTTAATTGCCATTCGTTGGACACCGTTAGTGTTATCATCAACCTTAAGGTGAATAGCTGTTGACAAACTGTCTTCTCCTATAATATCAAGGTTGCGTAGTAACATTCAGGAATTGATATGGTGATTATAAATATCGGCAAAGCTATTTACTGTAAAACGAATATCGTTTTCGGTTGCCCACTGATAAGCTTTTTGAACAACTACTTCCCACTGTTCTTGATGAGAGGCAATATTCAACACTTTTTCAGCAAGACCTTGATGGTCTCCTGGAGCCACCGAAACCGTTTCATTCTGCAAGTCCGAAATTATACCTGTCCTGGTACCAGCAATCAGCACCTTACATGCGGCAGCCTCCACGATTACCACACCCTGTGCCTCATACAATGAGGTATGTATTAATGCATGCGCCCATCCAAAATGTTGAGGCAGGTCGGTATTCTTAACTGGACCAAGGAAAGTTACATAATCTTCAAGGTTCAATTCCTTACACAACTTTTGTATCCTCCCCTCCATATAATCGGCACCTGCAATTCTCAGATGGCAATCAAGACTATCTTTAATCCGTCTAAAAGCTCTAAGCAAAGTTTCCTGATCTTTAACCTCTGTGAGGTTAGCTACATGTAAAAAGTTAAATGATGGACCAAATTCCTTCTCTACAGGAACAAATATTTGCGTATCTACACCTATTGGGGTCACTTTTATGTTTTTGGTAAATCCATACTTTCTCAATATTTCGGATTGAAATTCAGTAAGAGTAGTAACCTGACTGGCTGCTCTCAATGTTCTAAATAGCCATCTCTTTTTTCCAGGTTTTAACATGTGCCCATATGGTATGGCTTCTACTGCGGCGGTCTCCCCTCCCTGAAGACTAACCACTGATGGTCGAATCAACAATTTTCCCAAGAACACAGCCAGCATTCCGGATGGCCCAGCCCATATACCATGAAAAAGGTCATAACTTTGCTTTTTATGATCTTTCCAGATTATAAAGCATAAACTTAGCATTCTCCAGAGAACCGGCTGATCACGAGAAGTCTTGACCGACTTGATTTTAAAATTTTCGGGCCTAAATGTATCGCTTACCTCTATCAGAGAATAAACCGTAACCTCAAACTGCTCTGATAAACCATTGATCAAATTAACCAAAGCAGGTACACCCTGGCTGTAAAAACCATTTCCTACACCTCCTGGTACAACTATGGCTATCCTTTTTCTAGGCATTCTATTTCTCTAATAATTCTTGAGCCTTATTAAAAACAAATTTCGGAGTAAAACGGGTAAGGCACCTTACATCACCAAATTTACACTCCGACAACATACATTCTCCACATTCCATATCTGCTGAATTTAAACAGATTGAATGTGAACCCAAAGGTCTGGACCAGTCACTACGTGACGAGCCAAACAATGCTACGGTTGCCTTCCCTGAGACCCAGGCCATGTGCATAAGCCCCGAATCTTCTGTCAAAACCAACGACGCATGTTGCATTATCGCAAAAGCGGTTGCGGGAGAGGTCTTGCCCACCAGATTGATCAGGCTTTCTCCCAACTGCTCATGCAGATAAATCGCTTTTTCATTAATTCTTTCTATACCCAAAACCAGAAATTTCGCGTTGGGATATTTTTCCAAAATCAATCTGCCAAACTCAACGTAATTATGCAAAGGCCAATTCCTTGAAACTAAAAATCCGGCGGGGTTCAGAACTATTAGCATATTCCCTTCTTGCCAACCTGAACCCGTTAAAAGGGATACGCTTTCCGGTGGCTTAATTTGAAATTTAAAATCAGGAGGCGCTGCTCCAAGCCCGATATTTCTAATTGTATTTTCTGTTCTGGCACCAGCCGGAATAGGGGACCACCTGTCAAACACACTCCAGGCCTTTGGTGCCAGCAGTCTTCTTATGATCTTACTAACCCTATTGTTTTGCAAATCTACAACGGCATCATAATTCACCTGCTTTAACTTCAATGCCAGCATTAGAGCGCAAAAAGCTTGTTTTCGAGTGCTTCTTCCGCCCCTTAAAGTATAAACATTGGAAAATAACGATACAGAATTCGGAACAGTATCAAACTCTTCCCTGGTTAGAAAATCTATCTGAGCTTCAGGGAGGTTCTTTTTAAACCCCTGGATATAGGGAAGGGTAATGACCATATCTCCCATGGCCTGTAGCCGAATAAAAAGCACCTTTTTCGGGGCTTCCCTTTCAGTCCATGGACGATATTTTTCCTTGCTATTCATCATCTAAAATTAAATAAAAGATTAGGAGAATCAACCCATGAAAGCGCCTCTCCCCAATCAGACAAAATTTTGGAACGGCAACGCCTGTACGCGAAAAAAACGTTAAGGGTTTGCCTTGACCGCAATCGAGTGCGGAGAAATTTTCTTATTTATTTATTTGACTAATAAATATTTCATTCTACTTTTACCTCAATAACACGAATTTAATTGTAGTGCAAAGGACAAATAACATATTCGATTTGGCTTCGACCAATCCCTCCCCAGGATTGACCGGCACTACTTTTATTACCATTACCACAACCCCGTAGGGGGTTAATATTTACATACCACCGTCTAGGGGCTGGGCTCCGATTTTTCATAAACAGTTAATCATCTAATTTCAACGCCATAAATTAGTTATTTATGCAAGTCTTAAAATTTGGGGGTACTTCTGTAGCTTCCGCTAAAAACATCACACTAGTAAAAAGTGTAATCTTCGAGAAATCTTCTTCTGACCAGATCATTGCTGTAGTATCTGCTTTAGGAGGTATTACAACGCAATTGGTCAACTGTAGTGCAATGGCCGCCGCGGGTAATGCAGAATATCTGAAAGAACTCGCCCAAGTAGAGCAAAAGCACATCAAAACCGTGCAGGAGCTAATTCCATTGAAAAAGCAAAGTAAAACAATGGGCAAGGTAAAAGTGCTCCTCAATGAATTAGAGGATATCTGTAGAGGAGTTTACCTAATCCATGAGCTTACCACTAAGACCAGCGATAAGATACTCAGTTTCGGAGAAAGGTTGTCTTCAACCATTATAGCTGATTTCTTCAATGACATGGACCACAGCACTTTTTTAGCTGATCCGAGAGATTTCATGGTTACGGATAGCAACTATAGCCACGCTGAAGTAGATTTTGAAAAAACTAATCCTCGCATAGTATCTTACTTTAAAGATGTAAAAGAAAAGTTAATTGTATGCCCGGGCTTTATTGCGGCTTCGGTAGAAGGAGAGATTACAACACTAGGACGCGGAGGCTCTGACTATACTGCATCTATACTTGCCGCAGCCTTAAACTCTCCTGAACTGGAAATCTGGACTGACGTCAGCGGTATGATGACTGCTGACCCAAGACTCGTTTCATCAGCCTATGCAATTAGGGAAATTTCCTATGAAGAAGCTATGGAGCTATCACACTTTGGGGCAAAAGTGATCTACCCCCCTACCATACAACCTGTATTGAAAAAGAATATCCCGATCCATATAAAAAATACTTTTAAAAAGGATGAAGCTGGAACA
Source organism: Fulvivirga marina (assembly GCF_016775155.1). Lineage (GTDB taxonomy): Bacteria > Bacteroidota > Bacteroidia > Cytophagales > Cyclobacteriaceae > Fulvivirga > Fulvivirga marina. Next base: position 433,423 of record NZ_JAEUGD010000067.1, read on the forward strand.
GTAATCAAACAAGCGTCTGCTACCAACGGAAGCCTGATCAAAGGATTATCCTCCATACAAAATATCGCTCTTTTTAATTTGTCAGGAAGTGGCATGGTTGGTATACCCAATTTTTCTCACCGTTTGTTCAGGGCATTGTCTGCGGCCAAGGTAAATGTGGTCATGATCACTCAGGCCTCTTCTGAGCATACCATATGCGTAGGTATTGATGCCGGAGATGTGAAGAAATCGCAATTAGCCATTGAAAATGAATTTACATATGAGCTGGCAATGCATAAAATAGACCCCATACAGATAGAAAAAGACCTGGCCATCATAGCACTGGTAGGATCCAATATGAAAGAAAAAGTTGGTGTAAGTGGTACTATGTTTAGTGTGCTGGGACAAAATGGTATTAATATTAAAGCTATTGCACAAGGTTCTTCGGAAAAAAACATCTCTGTGGTTATCTATGAGCGTGAGGTAAAGAAGGCACTGAACAGTCTGCATGAAAGCTTCTTTTTATCTGAAAAAAGGCGTATCAACCTTTTCATGATAGGCGTTGGAAATGTTGGCGCAGCCCTAATCGAGCAACTAAAAAAGCAAAAGCAATACCTGAGCCAGCAGCATCACATTGACCTAAGAGTGGTGGCTATGGCCAACAGCAAAAAAATGCTGTTTCAGGAAGGAGGCATTAACCTGAAAAACTGGAAAGAAAATCTTACAGAAAATGGAGAGGCCATGAATGTCGAAGACTTTCTTCAGCAAATGGAAACATTAAACCTGCGCAATAGTATTTTCATTGATAATACGGCTAACGCAGATATTGCCAGTTTATATAAAAAGGTACTACAAAAGAGTATTTCAGTGGTTACTCCTAACAAAATTGCCTGCACTAACTCTTATCAGGAATACCTGGACTTAAAGAGGACGGCATTACAGTATAAGGCCAAATTCCTTTTTGAAACTAATGTTGGTGCCGGATTGCCCGTAATCAATACATTGAATGACCTGATCAAAAGTGGTGATGAAGTATTAAAAATCGAAGCTGTTTTATCAGGCAGTCTGAATTTCATATTTAACAATTTCGGACCTGATGTAAAGTTCGTGGATATAGTGCGCCAGGCACAGGTTGAGGGATATACAGAACCTGACCCTCGTATAGACCTGAGCGGTGTGGATGTAAAACGAAAGATACTGATCCTGATCCGTGAAAGTGGCCTGGATATGGAGACAGATAACATTACTGCCCAGGCATTTATCCCTGAAGACTGTATGAATGCTCCATCAATAGACCAGTTTTTTGACAAGCTTGGGGAGCACGAAGAAGTATTTCAACAGCTGGTAAAAAAGGCAGAAAAAGAAGGAAAGAAGATAAAGTATGTAGCATCCTTTGGCAAAGGAAAAGCCGAAACTGGCCTCAGGTTCGTAGAGGAATCACACCCCTTTTATAACCTCGAAGGAAAAGATAACATTGTTCTTTTCACAACTAAAAGGTACCCTGAACAGCCTTTAGTAATTAAAGGTGCAGGTGCAGGTGCCGAAGTAACTGCTTCAGGAATATTTGCTGATATCATGAGAATCGCTAACGCCAATTAATACCATGGAAAAGAAAATCAAAGTATTTGCTCCTGCAACTGTTGCCAACGTAGGTCCGGGTTTCGATATTTTCGGTCTGGCCCTGGAAGGCATTGGTGACGAGCTGGAGGTAAGTTTACGAGATGACAGTCAGATCAAAATTCTTCCGATAGAAGGATATGAAGATCTGCCTACAGATCCGAGCCTAAATGTGGCCGGAGTCGCTATTCAATCAATGCTTGATGAATTGGATTCTCAGCAGGGATTTGAAATAGTGATCAAAAAACGGGTTATGCCAGGCAGTGGGCTAGGTTCCAGTGCATCCAGTTCTGCTGCTGCTGTTTATGCTGCTAATGAGTTATTGGGTCGTCCATTCAGCAAAAAGGAGTTGGTACCTTTTGCCATGGAAGGAGAAAAAGCAACTTCCGGCAAAGCCCATGCAGACAATGTTACCCCCTCATTACTTGGGGGTTTTACACTGGTCCGCAGTTACACTCCTCTGGATGTGGTAAGTATTCCGTTCCCTGCAGAGCTTTATGTAGCTGTAGTCCACCCACAAATAGAGGTAAAAACGTCAGATTCCAAGCGCATCCTGAAAAGAGAAGTAGCGCTCGACATGGCCATCAGCCAGTGGGGTAATGTCGCCGGACTGGTAACAGGTCTGGCTTGTGGTGATTTTGACCTGATCGGAAGATCGTTAGAGGATCGCATCGTAGAGCCAATCCGCTCTGTATTGATCCCTGGCTATGAAGATGCCAAGCAACATGCCCTTGCTTCAGGAGCTTTGGGTTGCAGTATTTCAGGTTCAGGGCCATCCATTTTTGCCCTCACTGAGGGGAAAGCTATGGCTGAAAAAGTAGCTCAGGCTTTTGATAAATATTATACCGACCTGGGTATAGAACATAAGGTTTATATATCAGGTATCAATGCCGAGGGAGCCAAAACCATTAACAAACTGACAGAAAAGGTTTAAAAATTGTGAACCACCATTTTAAAAGAAGTTATGGGCTATTAGTATCTCCCTAAGATGCTCAATTCAAAATACACAAACATGCAATACTACAGCACTAATCATAAAACAAGTCCCGTAAGCTTTAAAGAAGCTGTAATCAAAGGTCTGCCTGATGATAATGGCCTGTTTATGCCAGAGCGGATTCCTGAGCTTCCCAAATCATTTTTTAGCAGTCTGCACAAACTAAGTTTAGCAGAGATTGGCTACAACGTTGCCGAGTCTTTTGTGGATGAGGACATTCCCGGCTCTGCATTATATAAGCTTATAGAGGATACCATGAATTTTGATATCCCCGTACAAGAAGTTGAAAAGGATACCTATGCACTAGAATTATTTCATGGACCTACTCTTGCCTTTAAAGATGTGGGGGCAAGATTCCTAGCCCGTTGCCTAAGCCACTTCTCGGGTGGTGAAGCTAAAAAAGTGACCGTTCTTGTTGCCACTTCCGGAGACACCGGCAGTGCTGTTGCTCATGGTTTTTTAGGCGTTGAAAATGTAGATGTAGTTATACTATACCCTAAAGGGAAGGTTAGCAAGCTACAAGAGCAGCAACTTACTACTTTGGGCCAAAATATTACAGCACTTGAAATTGACGGCACATTTGACGATTGCCAACGCATGGTAAAAAGTGCCTTTTTAGATAAGGAACTGAATAATAGAATGCAGCTTACCTCTGCAAACTCTATCAATATGGCTAGGTTAATTCCACAGTCTTTCTATTACTTCTGGGCTAAAGCTCAACTACCTGATCATGATCTCGTATTTTCTGTACCTAGTGGCAACTATGGCAATCTAACAGCAGGGCTTTTAGCTAAAAAAATGGGGCTGGACATCAAAGGCTTTATAGCCTCTTCGAACATCAATGATGTAGTACCTAATTATCTGGCATCGGGTAAATTCAGCCCAACTGCATCTAAGCAAACAATTTCTAATGCTATGGATGTAGGCAACCCTAGCAATTTTTACCGTATGCTTGACCTATACGAGAATGATTGGGATAAAATTACAGAAGAAATTAAGGGCTACAGCTTCAATGACGACGAAACACGTGAAGCCATGAAAGCTGTTTATGGTCTTACAGGATATACGCTTGACCCTCATGGTGCAGTGGGCTACCTCGGACTTAAAAATTACTTAAAGGATCATCAGGCAACTGGTATTTTCCTTGAAACTGCTCACCCCGCTAAGTTCAAAGATGTGGTGGATGAAGTAATTGGAAATGTTGACGTACCAGAAAGACTGGCTCAATACATGGATAAAGAGAAAAAGAGTATTGAGATGGAAAGTGAATTTGAGGAACTAAAGAAATTTTTGATAAAAGGTAAAAGCTAAAAATAGTTATCGGATGACAACCTGTCATTCGATAACTATTTAATTCTCTTATACACCACTGTTGATTCCGTCGGGTCGGCACCTCCACCTGAAAGGCCAATGGTATTTTTATCAATGAACTCTACACTAAACTCAGTCGAAGAGCTTAAACCATATAAGGAAAACAGTTCACGACCAATTTTCTTTTCTGTCAAACGGAACTGATATCTTGAACTCCTATCTATTTCAGAAACCCAAACATCACTCACCTCTGCAAAAAGATTTACATACTTATTGTTATTTAACTTAGTTATCTTCCCTTTGAACTTGTTATTTTCTTTAGTGATCTCCACCTGAATCCCATCAAACACTTTTCGTCCTTCAAGCTCCCAAATACCGACAAACTGATCCTCCGAGACATGATCATATTTTTCAGAACAACCCAGAAAGACAATCAAGAAACAAAATGCTAACCCTATATACTTCATGTTAAATAGTTTAGTCAGCAAAGTAAGAATAATGTCTTTAGCAAAAGAAGTAAAAATGGTTAAAATCAATGAATGAAATATTCATACAAAAAGCTTTACTAATCCAGTCAGGCTCAGTAAAGCTGAGTAATCAATAATCACTTCGGCTGGAGCTGCGCCACAAAAGTCTGCCTCATTATTTTACCATTCTGAACTACAAAAGTGTCGGAGCCTAGGGGTACATTCAATGCCGGGGTATCTGCGTGCCATACAATATAGGCAATATCTTCTTTCACATACTGTATGTCGATTTCGAAAATAGTACCATCTGCAGGGAAAGCCGGAAGGAGGTTTTCATAATAAGCCTGGATTTCATTTAAACCTTTAAAAACCCCTTCAGGTGTGGTAAGGGTTGATGATTCCGTATAATCATCCATTATACGACCAACATCCCTTAAGCCAAATCCGGTTAAATGACTTTCAAGAACCGCTGCTGTTATTTCTGAGTCTATCAATGGACCGCAGGGAGGTTCACCATCCGGAGGAAGTGGATGATCATCATCGCAGGCGTAAAAAATATTACTGAACAGGAAAACAAGAAAGGTGTAAGCTAAAGTTTTCATAATATTCCAGGTTTTAGTGTACCATACAAGCTCCAAAATATTTTACTTCCTCAAAAACCATAAAATCACAAAAAGGTACCCACATAATATAAGTACCTTTTTGTGAGTGCTTTACATTACTCCATGACCAAGCTCTGATCTTTAGGGTATTTCACTTCATATTTTAAATCCATTTGTCTACTATCCCCAGGCTCAAGCTTGAGCTTCCAGCGAAGAATACCTGTATGTTTATTATACTCAGCCTTAGAAGACTCTAACATATCCACTTCTATATCTTTATTAGTAGGCACTGGTACCTGATCTTCAATGGTAATGTTTATAGGTTGCTGCTTCTTATTGCGGATCTTAATTTCAAACCCCACAAGCTCTTTGCGATTACTGCCAATAAACTGAGCTGAACTAAATTCATTTACCTTTTCACGGGTAATCACAATATTCTTATCCCTGCCCAACGAAATATTCAAAGTATCCTTCACATTACGGGTATCCAATACCGTCTTTCCTATAAACTTACCTTCAAAGAAGAGATTAGCTTCTCCTGCCAGAAAGTTATAACCTTCCCAATCAGTAACCTGAGCCTTAAGGAATGCGTCAGTGTCAAGCTTGGGTACGGCATAATAACGGTAAGTTGCAGGCAAATCATAAGCAACCATATCCACGATCTGGTTTCTCCCATCCGACTTTATGGAGTAAGGCTCATCAACCGTAAACTCCAGAGTAGTTTGTTTTACAACTGCAGTCGCAGCGATCTCTTTTTTAACTTTAGGCTTGTACTCATAAGATGAGGATGCATTAACACCAGAGGCTCGCCCCTTTAATGCAGTGACCACTACTTCAGATAGCTGCTGTGTATCATCATACAAAACTACATCCATTACTGAACGATGGCCTATACTTTGCTCCTGGCTTACCATCCCCACAAAGGAATAAACAATGGTCTGAGCATCCTGCGTTAATGGCAGTCTGTAATTACCGTCAATATCTGTTATCGTCCCCACTGTCGTTCCTTTAATAAGTACGTTCACCCCGGGAAGCGGCATGCCATCTTCACCAATCACCCTTCCTGAAACCTCATTGCCAGCAATGGAGTATGCTCCAACCTGCATTTGTCTTCCATAATTATTATATGCGACACGGTTGTTAAAACCCAGATACCAGGTGGTAAGGTTAGGAGCCACACTACTTTGACTTGGGTCTGCGTTACTGAAGGTAAGCTTTACTCTATCCCAGTCTTCTCCTGTATTCTGATGTACATTTGCCTTATAGGTTACCTCCACAGGCTTAAGCACATTTTCCGCCCTGATGTCATAAGATGGTCCCCAGCCGGCTTCCTGTACCAAGTAAGTCAGAATAAATTTGGACCTCAAAGTAGTTTTGGCTGACACCTTCACCAAAACTTCCCGAACAGGCTCAGGTCTTTTATTACTCAATTCATTCAATTGAGCGTTCACTTTGCTCTGCTCTTCCCGCAGCGTTTTTATTTTTCTGGCTAATTCCAGCTCCTTTCCCTTTATCTCGGCCAGACGTGCTCTATAATATTCTGCGGCTTGTTTCAACTCCTCTATGCTTACCCCATTATCCGTACCTCCGATAGCCTTATTACCGATCAGCAACGATTCCTCCTCCTTGTATACTTCCTGCCATACTTCCTGATCGGCAATCTGATCGTTCAGCTTATCTCTCTCGGCCTCCAGAGATACAATCTGTTCAGATTTTTTCTTTTCATCCAGATAATTGAGTCGACCGGATACCGCAAGTACTTTCACTCCCTCATTGAGCGCCTTAATCTGAATACTTCTTTCCCGGATATTGACAGGCAGGTTACCGATCACTAATGTAGTATTTCCCGATGGTGTAGAAGCATCAAATGTTCGAGTCACCTGTGCACCTTGTAAGTAGACCGTAACCTCAGATATTTTAGACGACACTAATTGCTCTTCACCCTGGCTAAATACCCATAAAGAAGAAAATAAAAGGACTAACGTAGATATCAATTTCATAATACTAAAGGTCAATGTGAAACATGTTTAGTATTATGATGCTGCTACATTACAGAATCCATAAAGGGCACTGTATTTTTTCTAATAAATACAGTCCCTACACCCCATTGCGGGATTTTCTGTAGCAACACAAACAACCGCAATAAGGTATGTGTACTCTGCCTTCTATTTTTCCAAGGCGTCCAATGCATCGATAATGTCGTTTTGATTCTCCTGGTTGCCTATATGGTAAGGTGGTGCTATTCGATCTCCGCAATCCATAAGGGAACAGCGCTCACAAGTTGTATTAACCACTTTAGTAACAATATCCGGATCATCAATAAACTTGATCCTTTTCCTCAGGTTGTTATCAATATATACACCAATGGTAACACTCATACTCTCATTGGGGTTAGAAACATTGGGAAAAGCAATGGTCAGACAAAAGTATTCATTAGGCGTTTCATGATACCTGGAAATCTGCGCTCCGGCCAATACAGGAATTTGTTTTTTCAGGCGGTGCATACTCCGAAGCTCCTTAATAAGACCTATAGAAATCCATCTTCTGCAATAATGCTCATTAAGACTGTTGGCATGTGGGTTATGTGCCCTTGAAAGGTGAAGCTCCTTGGTAAGCTCATAGGATGAAAAGTCATCTGTTCCCAAAAACCGCAGAAAAAACAGGTTTTTAATACCAAAATATTTAGGCAAAATATTGGTAAGCCGCTGCATCAACATTTCCGGTGTTGCATTGTACTTAGTAATAAAAGACAACAGCTGATTACCATCCCACTTTTTGTTTTGCGCAAATTCCCTCACATCTGCCACTACAGCATCTTCATCCATAAGTAAGGCAGCGGAGAAATACGAAGCTTTATAATTGTTAAGTAGCTCCTCAAAGTTATAACTCCTTTGTGGTGGTGTTTCCATGGGGCGCTCTTTCAGTTTTAAATATTGAAAGCCTATTTCACGTCCTAACAGGAAACATTCCTGTGCATCTGTCAATTCATTATTGAGTAGCAGTTTTTTCCTCTTACTCTTATAGTAAGAACGTAAATGCTTTAAAGCTCTAAATTCCGACAGCTCATCACGGTCGGTGGTAATGCCATAGCTACCCAAAAGCACCTGTTCCAGTTGCATTTTTTTAACAGGTATAGTATTAATCGACTTGTTGGCACCCCTAAAATCTTTCACTGCTTTTTCGATATCCGGAAAGTAATTATCATGCATCTCCTGATAGGAGCGAAGTGCAGCATAATAAAAGTACTCCTGATTCATTTCATAATTACGAGAGATCAAAGAGATAGAACTGATAAATGCATTGATCTTTTCTGGTGACACTGAGATAAGTTCAATGATTTTCTGCGCATCAAGTCCAAAAAGGTGAAGAGGGAACTCTTTAAAAAAATCTGATTGCAACAAATTGATAACAGGCTGCAATCTTTTCGACACTTTTAGAGAGACCAAATTGTCGTAAGACTCATCCAAGGCCTCAGCTAATTGCATGATCTTATCCCCCTTTGGGTATTTTTTCCCTTTTTCTATCTCACTTAAATAGGAAATTGAAAGTCCTGTCTTCTGCGCAAGTTCCTGAAACGAAAGTCCCTTCTCAACACGTAAATCGCGGATTTTAAGCCCAAAAATATGTTTGAGCGAAAAGTTTTCATTGGCCATGGATCAAAGATAATTAAAATTTGTGTAAAATTTCTTTTAGCGAAATTTCGCTATTAATGAAATTTTACTGATATTCGTATGACACAAATTATTTTAACCCCTGGAACTATGATTGAAGAATTAACTACTAAAGCCTACAGCCCACCTGAAACCATGCATCTCAATGCTGGCTTTGAAGAGGCGTATGCAGAGATTCTCACCCCAGAAGCACTAAAGTTTCTGTTTACTCTGCACGAGAAGTTTAATGGACGCAGAAAGTTGCTCTTACAGAAAAGAGTCGAGCGCCAGAAAGAAATCGACAACGGTGTTATGCCCGATTTTCTTGAATCAACCAAAACCATCCGTGAAGGCGACTGGCAAGTTGCCAGCCTACCCAAAGACCTCCTGGACCGCCGTGTGGAAATCACCGGACCGGTGGAGAGAAAGATGATTATTAATGCTCTAAACTCAGGCGCCAAAGTTTTTATGGCCGACTTTGAGGACAGCAACACACCTTCATGGAAAAACAATATAGAAGGGCAAATCAACTTACGAGATGCAGTCAATCGCAACATAGAATATAAACACCCTACAACAGGCAAAACCTATTCGTTGAATGACGAAGTAGCTACACTGTTTGTAAGACCCAGGGGATGGCATCTGGAAGACAAACACATCACTATCAAAGGTGAGTCTATAAGCGGAAGCCTTATGGATTTTGGTCTGTACTTTTTTCACAATGCCAAAAACCTGATAAAAAATGGTACTGGACCATACTTCTATTTGCCAAAAATGGAAAGCCATTTGGAAGCTCGACTTTGGAATGATGTTTTCGTTTACGCTCAGGATTATGTAGGTATTCCTCAAAAAACGATTAAGGCCACCGTATTGATAGAAACCATACTGGCAAGCTTCGAATTACATGAGATTCTTTTTGAATTAAGAGATCACTCCGCCGGACTGAATTGCGGAAGGTGGGATTATATTTTCTCGTTTATCAAAAAATTCCGCAATAAGGCAGGCTATGTAATGCCTGACCGCTCTCAGATCACCATGGGTGTACCTTTTATGAAGGCTTATACACTTGCCGTTATCAAGGCCTGTCACAAACGATGCGTTCATGCTATGGGTGGCATGGCTGCACAAGTACCTATTAAAGAAGATCCTGAGGCCAATGAAGCTGCTTTGAAAAAAGTACGAACCGACAAGGTTAACGAAGTCAGAAATGGCCATGATGGTACGTGGGTAGCACACCCTGGGTTAGTTAAAGTTGCAGAAAATGCCTTTAATGAATATATGCCTACGCTCAACCAGATACATGTTAAGCGTAACGATGTGATGATCTCTGCCGAACAATTACTGGAGGTACCTCAAGGAACCATTACAGAAAATGGGTTGAGAACTAATATCAACGTGGGTATCCTCTATATAGAAAGCTGGCTGAGAGGAAATGGTGCAGCAGCATTATATCACTTGATGGAAGATGCCGCAACTGCGGAAATCTCACGAACTCAGGTATGGCAATGGCTTAAAAACGGCGCCACGCTGGACGATGGTAGAGTAATTACTGAAAGCTTGTATGAGCAGCTAAAAGTTGAGGAACTTGAGAAGATCAAAGCTTACGTTGGAGAAGAAAATTACAAAAAAGGAAGGTTTGAACAGGCGATTTCAACCTTTGACAAACTAGTAAAATCCGATGATTTTAAGGAGTTTTTAACAATACCTGCCTATCAATTAATCGACTAACCCCTAAATTTTTACCATTATGAACAATGCAGATCAAATAGAAAAACTATATAGCGATTGGATGTCGAACCCCAGATGGAAAGGCATAACAAGGCCTTACATTCCTGAAGATGTACTAAAACTTAGAGGTTCGGTAAATATAGAATATACGTTGGCAAGGCTTGGGGCTGAGAAGCTCTGGAAGAGACTCACCACCCAGCCTTTCACAGCTGGACTGGGAGCCTTAACAGGCAACCAGGCCGTACAGGAAGTTGCCGCTGGCCTTGAGGCGATCTACCTAAGTGGCTGGCAGGTTGCAGCTGACGCAAACCTTGCAGGCCAGATGTACCCTGATCAATCCCTTTATCCTGCAGACTCTGTACCCAGCGTGGTAAAGAGGATCAACAACGCACTCATGCGAAGGGATCAGATTCAAAGTGTAACAGGTGAGTCTGACATCGACTGGATGGTACCTATAGTTGCTGACGCGGAAGCTGGTTTTGGAGGAAACCTCAATGCTTTTGAATTAATGAAGGCCATGATTGAAGCAGGTGCTGCAGGTGTTCACTTCGAAGACCAGCTTTCATCAGCCAAGAAGTGTGGACACTTAGGTGGCAAAGTATTAGTTCCGACCCAAGAAGCGATAAATAAACTTATTGCAGCACGTTTGGCTGCTGACGTAATGGGTACGCCCACTGTATTGGTTGCCCGTACTGATGCTGAGGCGGCTAACCTGATCACTTCCGACGTTGACACCAGAGATCATAAATTCCTTACCGGAAACAAAACCTCTGAAGGATTCTTCCATGTTAAAAACGGATTGGAACAAGGGATCGACAGAGCATTGAGCTACGCACCTTATGCGGATCTACTTTGGATGGAAACCTCTAATCCAGACTTGGGTTTGGCAAGGGAATTTGCTCAAGGAGTTAAAGAGAAATACCCTGACCAAATGTTGGCATACAACTGTTCGCCATCATTTAACTGGGCAGCCAAGCTCAGCGTGAAGGAGATGGAGTCATTCAGAGAAAACCTTGCAGAAATGGGATACAAGTTCCAGTTTATCACACTGGCTGGATTCCATGCGCTGAACACTGCAATGTTTGAACTGTCAAAAGCCTACAAAGAAAGAGGCATGGCTGGTTACTCTGAGTTACAGGAAAGAGAGTTTGCGCTTCAACAACATGGGTTTAACGCTGTAAAACACCAGGCATTTGTTGGCACACAATATTTCGATACCGTTCAGAATATTGTTCAGCAAGGCAACTCCTCTACCACTGCCATGAAAGGTAGTACTGAAGAAGATCAGTTTGAAACTACAAAAAAAGCAAGTTAATATCCCAAATGACCTCGACCTAAACCCAAAAATCGCCTGACTTTAATAAGGTCAGGCGACTTTTGTCTACTCTAAGGTTGCTGCCTGACCCTATGGTCAGGCAGCTTTTTTAATATAGTTTTCTCACACGCTCACATTAGCCGCACCTTCAATAATCTCTTCTACCACATCAGGGTTAAGAAGTGTTGAAGTATCACCCATGTTACTTGTCTCTCCGGTTGCTATTTTTCGTAATATTCTACGCATGATCTTCCCGGACCGGGTTTTAGGCAGCCCCGAAACAATTTGTATCCTATCAGGTTTTGCTATTGGACCTATTATTTTATTTACTGTTTCCCTGATTTCATTCTTAAGATTCTCTTCCGATCTTCCCTCCATATCACAGATCACATAAGCATAAATACCCTGACCTTTTATATCGTGCGGATATCCCACCACCGCTGATTCCACAACTTTAGGGTGCTCATTAATGGCATTTTCGACCTCCGCAGTACCCATTCTATGACCTGATACATTGATTACATCATCAACACGCCCCAGGATTCTATAATAACCATCTTCATCGCGTTTCACTCCATCACCTGTAAAGTAATAACCTTTGAAGCTTGAAAAATAAGTTTGTCTACATCTTTCATGATCACCATAAGTAGTCCGTAAGATTGATGGCCATGGAAATTTAATGCACAGATTACCTTCAACACTATTCCCCTTCAGTTCATTACCATCATTATCTAAAATAGCGAGCTGCACCCCTGGCAACGGCAATGTTGCATACGAGGGTTTAGTTGGAGTAACTCCCGCAATAGGTGACACCATAACACCACCCGTTTCTGTCTGCCACCAGGTGTCTACAATCGGACACTTGCCTTTTCCAACATGGTCATGATACCAGTGCCAGGCTTCTTCATTAATCGGTTCACCTACAGAACCGATTACTTTTAACGAATCCAGCGCATAGGGCTTCAGAGGTTCTGCACCAAAAACCTGCAGTGCCCTGATAGCTGTAGGAGCGGTATAAAACTGATTTACCTGATGTTTATCACAAATAGCCCAAAACCTACCCGGATTTGGGTAAGTAGGCACACCTTCGAACATCAGCGTAGTAGCCCCTGCTAACAAAGGTCCGTATACGATATAAGAGTGCCCTGTTATCCAGCCTATATCGGCCGTACACCAATACACATCTCCCGAGTTATATTGAAATACATTTTGGAAAGAGTAAGTAGTGTACACCATATAGCCCCCACAGGTATGTACTACTCCTTTTGGTTTTCCGGTTGAACCGGAGGTATATAATATAAAGAGCATATCTTCGGCATCCATTACCTCTGCTTTATTCTCCTTTGACACACCTTCTATAGCATCACTCCACCAGATGTCACGACCATCTTTCATGATCACTTCATGTCCTGTACGCTTCAGCACAATCACCCTTTCAACAGAACTGGTATTTTCAAGGGCTTCATCCACCACCTTCTTTACTGCAATTTTCTTATCACCTCTGAAATTACCATCAGAAGTTAGCACCATTTTGGCCTGGCAGTCCTCAATACGATCTGCAAGAGACTTAGCAGAAAAACCTGCAAATACCACAGAATGCACGGCTCCGATTCTGGCACATGCAAGCATAGCAACAGCAGCTTCCGGAACCATAGGCATATAAATAATGACTCTGTCCCCCTTCTCAACGCCCTGTGCTTTCATGGCGTTGGCGAATTGACAGACCATTTCATAAAGCTCGCGATAGGTAATAGTCCTTACAGCCTCCTTAGGGTCATTTGGCTCCCAGATTATAGCCGGTTTGTCTCCTAGTAAAAACAGGTGCTTTTCCAGCAAGTTTTCTGTGATATTAAGTTTTCCATTGACAAACCACTTAACATCAGGTTTTTCGAAATCCCAGTCAACTACTCTATCCCATTTTTTATGCCAGTAGAAGGAATCAGCTATTCTTCCCCAGAAATTATCGGGATCCTGAACACTCTTTTGGTATTCATGGATGTAGCCACTAAGTGTCTGAATTTTGTTACTCATAATTTACATTCATTCGGGTTTTAAATATTAAAACTACTCCTTGTCGCTCCATACTAAGTTGCAAAAAATCATCTCATTTATAAAATGATTTATACAGCTTCTATAAGAACGCACTTAAAAAGTCCCGGACAATAAATGATGAGGGAGTGGGAAGATATCTAAAAAAAGTACTCTGCAGAAACCGCCACCAAAGAGCCAAGTATACCTACACCTAGTTTTTTAGCATTAAAATGATGATCTACACTGCTTTCAAACACTATTGTAGTAGAAATATGAAGAAAGTTACCGCTCACTATGGCAAAAAGTATTGTAAATGCTTCATGGGAAAGTGTATTACTTTCCACATAATAATCACCTACCAAAAGCCCCAAAGGAGATGCCAATGAAAACAACGCAAGAAACACTATGGCAATATTCTTCTTTTTTACCTGACACATCAGAATAGACATCAAGGCAAACGCAGCCGGAGCCTTATGCAGCAAAATACCAAAGAACAAAGACCTGGACTCATGATGCTCATGAAGTGCACTGGGGTGCGCTAGCAATGAACCCTCTAAAAACGCATGAACTGATAGCCCGAATAATACCAGAACGGCTGAACTAGCTTTATGCTGATGCCCTTCACTATGTTTATGTACATGACCATGCTCTGCACCTGAAGTAAGATACTCAAGTATTTGCTGCAGAAAAAAGCCTACAAGAATAAATAGCCCTATTTCAGTTGGGTTCTCAGCCCTTGAAAATAATTCCGGCAAAATATGAATAATAGTAACTGCAAAAAGGTATGCTCCAGCAAAGACCAGAACAAGTTTGTATTTTTTATCCTTTATTTCCGGTATCAAAAACGTAGACAGCCCCGACAGCAAAGCTGTAAAAAACAGGATGAGAAGATTAAAAAGCATGGATGTATTCAAGTTCGACGCACAAAGATATACAACAATGTTGCATTTACATGTTTCGTGACGCTATTTTTTCACTACAAAGATCATTCTTTCAGAATGTTCCGGATCATATGCCTTAAAGTGATAATCCCCAAATATCTCCACCAACTGCAACCCGGCACGTTGAAAGTAACTTAAAAACTCCACTCGCCTTATAGCCTTTACCTTTTCCTGATAATGATACTCATGCCCATTGTCCTCAAACCTGATGTCCTTAAGTATGTAACCATCTTCACTAAATTGTTTGGCTATTTGAAAAGTAATACCCTCAATTTGCTTTTCTTCTGAAGGCACAAGGTTATGCACCACCTTATATGGATTCAAAAAATCAATGAGTAGCTTTCCCCCTGGCTTAAGCGCATCGGCAGCCACCTGGACAGCCTGGGCATTTTCCTCATCCGAATCAAAATAGCCAAAACTGGTAAACATATTTAAAACGAAATCAAACTCATTTTCAGCAAAGTCATGGCGCATGTCCTGGATGAAAAAATGCAGTTTGTTATTTTCAAACTGCTTCGCATGCTCAATGTTTTGAGCCGAAAGGTCTACTCCAACCACATCAAACCCTTTGCGGTTAAGGTAAATGGAATGGCGCCCTTTACCACAGGCTAGATCCAAGAGCTTATGATCTTTAGAAATATGAAAGTACTCTACCAGGTTATCAATAAACTCACTGGCTTCTTCATGATCTCTGTGTTTGTATAGAATATGATAATACGGAGAATCAAACCACTGCCCAAACCACTCTTTTATTACTGTCATTATTCTATTTCTTTTATGTAAGGCTTAATACCTTCAGTAGCATATACCTTCTTATTACCTGAAGCATCACTATATACAAGGTATCCATCAAGTTCGGAGTTTGCCTCCAATATCTCAATTGCTTTTTCATGACCAAGTACCATAAACGCTGTTGCCAAAGCATCAGCAGTCATACAATCATTAGCAAAAACAGAAGCGCTTAATAGGGGGTGCCTGATTGGAAACCCGGTAAAGGGGCTAATGGTATGAGAATATTTAACTCCATCAACCACATAGTAATTAAAATAATTACCTGAAGTTGCCATTGCTTTGTTCTCTACACTTGCTGTTGCTATATAAAACTGATTGATCTGGTCAGAGTCAGGATCAAGAATTCCTATATTCCACAGCTTGCCAGTCTTCAGGTTCTTGCCCTTAGCAAACACCTCTCCACCAATCTCCACAAGCATGTTTTCTATTCCCTGTGCTTCAAGATAGTTGGCCACAATATCTACACCATACCCTTTAGCAGCCGCGCTAAAATCCAACTGCACGCGCGGATCAGCCTTTAATACCTCAGCATTATCAAATTTAATTTTATCAAAACCAACAAATTGCATCAGAGAGTCTATATAGGCACTGTCATATTCTACTTTTTTCTCAGGCCCAAAACCCCAGGCATTGACTAATGGCATTACAGTAGGATCGTAGGCCCCTTCAGTAAGGTCATATATAGATCTACTGCTAGCTAATACAGGCTCAAAATAAGGGCCATCAAATTTAAAGGAGGAATCTCTGTTGAACCGTGATATTTCAGACTCGGGGATGTAAGTACTTAAGTCTTTATTAAAGTCTTTCAATAGCGAGTCTATCTGTCGGCTAAAATCTCTTTTCTGCTCATCAAAATATGTAACATTATATGTTATCGGCCCCATAGTTTTTCCAGAAAATTTGGCCATCGGCACTACTTGGGATTGACGATATTTCCAAACCAGAAAAACTGCCAGTAACAACACAACCGAATAAATAATATTTTTATATCGCAGGCTCATGGGTTTAAAATTTGGCGCTAAATTAATGAAATTGCCTAGGGTATGCTTACTTTAGAGCATTAATTGCGGATAATTTCTAAATTCAACAAGTCGTTTTGACTTATATGGAAGTAATATATGCGAGAAGATTATTTAAGCGGAGATGGAAATAGTTTAAGCCATGCTGAAAAAGAGATTGAGAAAGCATTGAGACCTCTGAGTTTTAGTGACTTTACCGGCCAGGGCAAAGTAGTAGAGAACATTAAAATATTTGTAAGGGCAGCACAAAAAAGAGGGGAGTCTCTCGATCATGTTTTGCTACACGGACCTCCCGGACTGGGAAAAACTACACTCTCACATATTATAGCCAATGAGCTGGAGACAAATATAAAAATCACTTCCGGCCCAATTTTAGACAAGCCTAGTGACTTGGCGGGCTTGCTCACCAATCTGGAAGATCATGATGTACTATTTATAGATGAGATCCACCGGCTGAATCCAATTGTAGAAGAATATCTCTACTCTGCCATGGAGGATTTCAAGATAGATATAATGCTGGATTCAGGCCCCAGTGCCCGTACGGTGCAAATTTCACTAGCTCCATTTACACTAATAGGAGCTACTACGCGTGCCGGATTACTTACAAGCCCTCTCAGGGCACGTTTCGGCATCAATGCAAGGCTTGAATATTATGATGCCGAATTACTAGCAACCATTGTTCAGCGTTCGTGCGATATATTGAAATCCCCTATTACTGAAGAGGCTGCCTACGAAATAGCACGAAGAAGCCGCGGTACCCCAAGGATTGCCAATAACCTACTAAGAAGGACCCGTGACTTTGCTGAGATTAAAGGAGATGGCACTATTACTATGGAAATTGCCCAGATGGCATTAAAGGCTCTTGATGTTGATGAACATGGTTTGGATGAAATGGACAACCGTATCTTGTCCACAATCATTGAGAAATTCAAAGGTGGACCTGTAGGCCTGTCAACTATTGCTACAGCCTGTGGCGATGAAGCTGAGACCATTGAAGAGGTATATGAGCCTTTTCTGATACAGGAAGGCTATATTAAGAGAACCTCAAGAGGACGGGAAGCAACCGAGCTTGCATATAAGCACCTAAAAATAGTGCCTCCAGGCAAAGCCAGAGGCCTTTTTGATTGATGCAACTTCGCTTTCAGCCAAATTTAACTTTCCCGGAACGGTACAAGGCAGCACTTTATTATAGCTGCCTGTCGGATGTTCCCTTTTTAGTCGAAAGACCATGAACCGCTCAAAACATACTGCTTTCATAAAAAATAAAGCACAAGAACTGGGCTTTATGTATTGTGGTATTGCCCGAGCAGAGTTTCTGGCAGATGAAGCCCCACGTCTTGAAAAATGGCTCAACCAGGGCATGCATGGGAAAATGGGCTATATGGAAAATCATTTTGAAAAACGACTGGACCCAACTAAACTGGTACCCGGTGCTAAGTCAGTTATTACACTGCTTTACAATTACTACCCGCAGCATGACCTCGCTCAAAATGATACTTATAAAATTGCCAAATATGCCTATGGCAAGGACTATCATTTTATAATCAAGGACAAGCTCAAAGCTTTTATGACTGATATCCATGAGGAGATTGGCGAGGTTGATGGTCGTGTATTTGTGGACTCCGCCCCGGTAATGGAGCGAACCTGGGCTCAGCGGGCAGGTGCCGGATGGATCGGAAAAAACAGCCTTTTGCTTAATAAACAAAGTGGCAGCTTTTTCTTTCTGGCAGAACTTATCCTAGACCTTGAGTTGGACTATGATGGTCCGGTTAAAGACTATTGCGGTACCTGTACCGCCTGTATGGACAATTGCCCCACTGATGCTATTCCCGAACCCTATGTAGTAGACGGAAGCCGTTGCATCTCGTACTTGACCATCGAGCTAAAGGAATCTATTCCTGACGAGTTCAGAGGTAAATTCAAAAACTGGGCCTTTGGCTGTGACATCTGCCAGGATGTATGTCCCTGGAATCGGTTTTCCAAGCCTCACCAAGAACCGGCGTTTGAACCGCACGAGCAATTGAAGTCTATGAACAAGGCAGACTGGGAAGAACTAACTCATGAAGTTTTTAATGAAATATTTAGAAAGTCCGCAGTGAAAAGAACAAAGTTTGAAGGACTAAAAAGAAATATTTCATTTGCCAAAAACACGCACCTTTGACCTTGCTGCTATTAGATCTATGAAGCTTAATCTCACGAAATAAAAAACCCCAGCAGGGCCGGGGTTCAAATCGGGGTATATTAAGTGTTTAAATTTAAACTGTTACGAAACACCTTTGTAAGACTGTTTCATGCTTATCAGTAAACTGTGCGTAACACCAGTTCTTTAGTTCCCGAACCTCATCGGCCACTAATGTTCTAATAGCCTTTTTTAGCTCTTTTTCAAACAGCCTTGGATCAAAACTCACCTTGCTGAGGATGGTCTTTACGTATTCTAACATAAGCTATTTTAATTTTTAAAAGTTCGTGTAAAACAAGTTTATCACATTCTACAACCATTAATATACAAATTAGTTACGGCTTTTAAAAGATTGCCATAAATTTGTACGTTAGAAAAGTAATAAGGTTCAACAAATTACTATGGATTTGATATACAGAAGCTTACGATTTTCTCTGTTGATTCTGGTCTCGGTTTTTGCTGGCCAAACACTTCAGGCACAGGAAATCAGTATCTCTTTAGGGCCAGATGAAATTGGTGAAAACCAAGCCTGGACCATTACCATCACAGCTTCCAATGAGCGATTAAAAAGCTATGGGGACTTCCCTGAAATTGAAGGGTTCCGCATGCGTGGCACCTCCTCATCTTCTAGTACACAGATCATCAACGGACAGATCTCTTCATCGCAAAGCGTAACGATGACCTATGTCCCAACTAGCCAGGGCACCTTTACGATTGATCCTTTTCAGATTAAGATCAATGATAAAATGTACAGTTCCCCTGGCAAAATGGTTAAGGTTGGGGCTCCGGTAGAAAGACAACAAAGAAATGATCCCTTCAGAAGCTTTTTTGATCACGACCCCGCTGACAGCTTTTTTGGCAGAGACAAAAAAACCGAGTTTATCGACATCAAGGAGGATGCTTTTTTAGCGCTTACTACAGATAAGGAAACCGCGTATGTAGGTGAAGGTATTACCACTACACTTTCATTTTATGTTGCTGATAACAATCGTGCCCCCCTACAATTTCACGATCTCGGCAAACAACTCTCCAACGTACTTAAAAAAGTTCGCCCTGAAAATGCCTGGGAAGAGAACTTTAACATAGAAAACATCAATGGGGAACCTATCTCTATTAGAGGTAAACGCTACACGCAGTATAAAATTTATCAGGGAGTATTCTACCCCTTAAATGCAGAGGACATCAAATTTCCTTCTGTAGGGCTGGAAATGATCAAATATAAAGTGGCTAAAAACCCTTCATTTTTTGGTCAGAATCGCAAAGAGGATTTTAAAACGTTTTATAGCAAACCTAAAACCGTAAGAGTAAAAGAGCTACCTCCTCACCCTCTGCGAGAACAGGTTGCGGTGGGAGATTACCTCCTGGATGAAAGGATCAGCTCTAATGAACTGGAAACTGGACAGAGTTTTTCTTACCAATTCAACATCTACGGAGAGGGTAACATTTCTGCCATCACCGAACCTATGGTTGATGGTGAAGAAAATTTTGACTTTTATGATCCTAACATTAGCCAAAACATCAATAGACGTAATAATCATGTTACCGGCTCAAAATCTTTCAGCTATTTTGGAATACCAAAAGAACCTGGACAGTACAATTTAAAGGACTATTTCAAATGGATATTTTTTAACCCTAAAACTCAAAAGTATGATACGCTGATGTCATCTCAAGTGGTAGAAGTTACCGGTGAAAGCAAAAAGAACGAGTCTATTCAATCCAATGACCTGGGTTCTTTTTATGACAGGTTAAATGCAGAAAATAATGACCTGAAAAGCACCGACAGCTTTGAGTGGATAAAGATATTTACCAACATCTTTATATTGGGCCTGCTGGGTTTCTCTACGGTCATATTCGTAGGAGACGAAATCAAAAATACATTTAAACAAGGTGTTTCCAGCCCAAAAGAATTAAAGAAAAGCCTATCCCCAAGCTCACTATTTTCCAACAGCCTGTTTCTTTCTGTTGTTATTGGTCTGGCACTAACAGCACTGTTTATTGGTTTGGAGTTTTTACCTGATGGAATTCTTCCAGGTATATTAAGTGTACTGATATATTTAGTAGGTATTCCTGTTATAATTTTCAGACTCACCGTTATGATGCACAAAAAGGAAGGTAGAGTAACGGCTTCAGCTATTTATGTAAGGAGTTTTATTATTATCGCTACGATGTTTGTTGTAACAAGCTCGATGTCAGCATTGTCAGAATCATATCTTCGAAACGCAGAAGACCCAATAATGTTAAGAGGTAATCTTTTGGCTTTTACTCTGTTAATGGCCTGTGCTCATTTATTTGTGTTCATCAATTCTTTGCCTTACTTTTTCTACAAAAACAATATACCTGTTTGGAAAGCATTCATTCCTTTTAGGAATACTCAAATCATGGGGGAAATCGCTTCGTACCATTTTGCCTGGTACAGGTTTTTTATTCCCTGGCCTCCTTTCAAACTCATGCGGAAAATTGCCGAATTTCAGGGCAGAAGTACTATCAATGCTTATGCTAATGCAATATTCCCATATCTCTTCTTTCCATTTCTATTATATGATAGAAAAGACTAATATTGAACATAATAAAGTTAGCTAATACTAAATTTTGAAAATTGGGAAACTCTTACGGCACCTTATTTAAAATATCCACTTTCGGGGAGTCGCACGGCAAGGCACTCGGGGTCATCATTGATGGCTGCCCTGCAGGACTGGATATCAATGAAGACTTCATTCAGCAGGAACTAAACAGAAGGAAACCCGGACAATCAAAAATCACTACTCAGAGGAAAGAAGATGATACTTTTGAAATTCTTTCAGGGGTTTTTGAAGGCAAATCTACCGGTACGCCAATCTGCATTGTTATTCATAACAAGGATGCAAAAAGTAAGGACTATTCTCATATTGCTGACAGGTACAGACCATCTCATGCAGATTATACTTATGATGTAAAGTACGGAATCAGAGACTACCGTGGCGGAGGCAGAAGTAGTGCCAGAGAAACGGCTGCTCGTGTAGCTGCCGGAGCAGTGGCCAAGATTATGCTGGAAAAGCAAGGAATCAAAATCTCTGCTTATGTATCACAGGTTGGAGATATCAAATGCCCGGATTATCCGTCACTCGACCTAAGCCAGACTGAAAACAATATTGTCCGCTGCCCACATTCAGAAACCGCCGACAAAATGATTGCCTTGATCGACGAGATCAGAAAAAGTCAGGATACTATAGGTGGCACTGTTACGTGCATCATTGAAAATACTCCAGCAGGGCTTGGGGAACCGGTCTTTGACCGACTGCACGCTGAGTTGGGCAAAGCCATGCTGAGCATCAATGCTGTAAAAGGTTTTGAATACGGCAGTGGGTTTGAAGGTGTTAAAATGCGAGGTTCCGAGCATAACGACGCCTTTTACAAAGAAGGTGATAAGACAAAAACGAGAACTAACTATTCTGGAGGTATACAAGGTGGTATTTCCAACGGAGAAGATATATATTTTAATGTAGCGTTCAAGCCTGTGGCAACGATCATGCAAGATCAGGAAAGTATTAACGCTCAGGGCGAAACTGTAACTGTCAGCGGTAAAGGCAGGCATGACCCTTGTGTGGTACCCAGAGCAGTGCCCATTGTAGAGGCTATGGCCGCTCTGGTTATCGCTGATTTTTATTTGATCAACCAAACAGCTAAATTGCGCGACTAATTTTTAGCGACTTTTATGAAGAATTTACCCCTACACGTAAAAATTATCTTTGGCTTGATTGCCGGGATCATTTGGGCTTTCATCTCCAGTTATCTTGGCTGGAATGAATTCACCATTGATTATATCGATCCTCTGGGCCAAATATTTATTAAACTCCTTAAATTCATCGCCGTACCCCTGGTATTGTTTTCAATTATTGGTGGTGTATCCAGCTTAAGTGACATGTCAAAGCTTGGACGCCTGGGAGCCAAAACACTTAGTTTATACCTGTTGACCACAGTCACTGCTGTTGGTCTTGGCCTTATACTGGTAAATCTGGTCAAACCAGGAACATTTACAGATGATGCGCAACGTGTAAAAAATAGAATATCTTACGAAAAGTGGGTTCAAGACACTCCTGGTGTACCCCAACCTAAAGATGGTAGACATTTCCTCACTGACCCTCAATACAGATCTATAGTAGAAGAGGTAACCAGTGCCAGCGAGCTTGCCGCCATAGATAAGAAAAGTGCCAATGTAGAAGACAAAATGGCTGCTGCTGAAAAAACAAAAGATAGCAGCCCATTACAATTTCTTGTAGACATGGTTCCTGATAACATCATGAAATCCATTTCAGATAATGGATCTATGCTACAGGTTATATTCTTTGCGATATTTTTTGGTATAACTCTAGCCCTTTTACCTGCCAAAAAAGCGAGGCCTGTTGTTGATTTTGTCAATTCAGTTAATGATGCCTTCCTTAAAATGGTTGATCTCATCATGAAAATTGCTCCATATTTCGTTTTTGCCCTGCTGGCGGGTGTAATTGCTAAAATGGCTGACTCTCCAAAGGAGGTATTTGAAATATTTAAGGGACTTGGATCTTACTCTATTACTTTAGTCATAGGCCTGTTCTTTATGGTATTTGTTTTCTACCCGATCATAGTAACATTGTTTGTTAAAAAATTGAGTTATAGAGAGTTCTTTAAGAATATTAGCCCTGCTCAATTTCTGGCATTTTCGACCAGTTCAAGTGCCGCCACACTACCCGTAACTATGGAATGTATAGAAGAGAACATGGGAGTGTCTAAAAACATCAGCAGCTTTGTATTACCTATTGGAGCTACTGTAAACATGGATGGCACCAGCCTTTATCAGGCAGTAGCAGTTATATTTATGGCACAGCTTCATATGGTTGATCTTTCTCTGGGCCAACAGCTAACTATTGTACTTACAGCTACATTAGCATCCATCGGCTCAGCTGCGGTACCTAGTGCCGGGCTTGTAATGATGATCATTGTGTTACAGTCCGTAGGCCNATTAGCATCCATCGGCTCAGCTGCGGTACCTAGTGCCGGGCTTGTAATGATGATCATTGTGTTACAGTCCGTAGGCCTGAACCCGGCATGGATTGCCATTATTTTTCCTGTAGATAGAATATTGGATATGTGCAGGACTGTTGTAAATGTAACAGGAGATGCTACGGTATCTACACTAATTGCTAAATCAGAAGGAGAGCTACCAAAATACAGTTGATATTTACTTCGCAATGGAACCTTTATAGATAAGGTACGTTCTCCTAATTAAATATTGATATTGAATCTTATGGAAACAAGGAACATAGATAAGAGAGTTATTAACCTTTACATGGAGTCTAATCCTAACCCAAATTCTTTAAAATTTGTGGCCAATTATATGCTTTTACCTGACGGGGTTAGTTATGACTTTCCAAACAAAGAGGCTGCTGCTGAAGCTCCTTTAGCCAGTGAACTTTTCAAATACGACTTCATTGACCGTGTATTCTATATGAGCAACTTCATAACGGTTACAAAAAAGGAAGAGTTTGAGTGGGAAGAGATCAAGGATCAGGTCAAGCAACATATCCAGGTTTTTCTAGAATCAGGTAAACCTATCATAAAAGATACTATCCGGGATGAACAATATGATGAGAACGACTCTGAAACGGTTAAAAAGATTAAAGGTATACTCGATGAATACATAAGGCCTGCAGTAGAGCAGGATGGTGGAGCTATATCATTCCACTCTTATCACGAAGGTACTGTAAAAGTTTTGCTTCAAGGATCATGTAGCGGGTGCCCTTCTTCAACCATTACCCTAAAGGCCGGAATTGAAAACCTTTTGAAAAGGATGCTTCCTGAAATAAAATCAGTGGAAGCAGAAGGAGTATAAAAAAATAATTTCCCATGTTTTGAGGCTATTTCAAGTCAAATTGAATTAGCCTCATTTTTTTATCCACAGTCAGCTTCCTGATTGCTAATGCTTTATTCTGTTATTGGCTGCCATCCCCTGTAGTCTACCCAAAACCATACTTACCAGAGTGCCCGCTGCAGCTTGATCACAAATTGTAATTATCTACAAGACTGTTTATATTCAAATCCGAAAAATTATTAGATTACAGCTTATTTTTTAAATGTGAAGAGCAAAATGGAAGGAACTGAGAAGATCTCCGCAGAACAATTGAAATCATTCCACAACAAAGTAAACGAAGAGGCTGACTCTATTATCCATTATTTCATGGTAGGATACTTTATATTTGGTCTTTTCCTATCAATATTTTACTCCACCTGGGGTTTTGGTATCGTCATGGGTAGTATTTCGCTCGGGCTTTACTTTCTTGCCAAAACTTTTCTTTCAGGGAAGTTGACCTTCAGGCTTATTGTAAGCTTCCTGTTTTGGAATTTTGGTACGCAATTCATCATTCAGCTTCACGGTATGTATGAGATGCATTTCTTCTATTTTGTTTCCTTAACTGTCCTCCTGTTTTATGAAGACTGGAGAGTACTACTTCCTGCTATAATATATGCCATTATCTCCTTTCTGCTGCTTTTTTACATACAATTGAGCGGCTCAGAATATAATATGTATTTTGAAAATCTTCCTGAACTTACTATAAAGAACAGCATACTGCATATCGCTATTTTAGGTTTGTACGCAGGCCTGTGCATACTCTGGTCAAACCTGCAAAGAAGACAGACCGGAGATACGGGTATGAACTTCCTTCAAATGGAGGAGCAACTTAAGCTGATGGACACAAACATTCATTTCTCTGACAGTATAAGTCAGGGAAACCTGAGTGCCAAGTATAATGCCGATCAGGCAGATCGCCTCGGGGAATCACTAATGAATATGCGTGACAGCTTGGTAGAAGCGTCTGAAAGAGAAGCAAAGGAGAAGTTTGTTAACGTTGGCCTGGCCTCAATTGGTGAAATACTAAGAAATAATGCTGAAGACCTCGATATACTATGTGACAAGGTTATTGAAAAACTGGTAAGTTATATGAAAGCCAACCAGGGAGGTATATTTATACTGAATAATGACGATAATACAGACGATACCTACCTGGAACTAACTGCCTGCAGGGCGTATGAAAGAAAAAAATTCATGGAGAAGCGAGTCGAGGTAGGACAAGGACTTGTAGGGCAGGCGGCTATCGAAAAAGAGACTATATATATGCTTGATATACCTGAAGGCTACCTGAACATAACATCAGGCCTAGGGCTGGCAACACCAAATAGTCTTCTTATAGTGCCCCTAAAATCCAATGAAGAGGTTGTTGGCGTAATAGAAATGGCTTCCTTTGAGGAGTTTAGTCCGACTGACATAGAGTTTCTTGAAAAAGTTGGAGAAAGTATCGCATCCACTATTATAAGCACTAAAACTAACCAGACCACAAAAGAGTTGTTGGAACAATCCCGACAGATGACGGAGGAAATGCAGGCTCAAGAAGAGGAGATGCGCCAGAATATGGAAGAAATGCAGGCTACTCAGGAGGAGATGGGACGAACACAAAAGGAACTCACTGCAAAAGAAGCCAACCTCAATGCTTTGATCAATAATACAACGGATTCTATCATCACCATAGACAGAAATTACAAAGTGGTGGTAATGAATGACGTACAAAAATCAAGATACACTGACACCCAGTATGAGGGATTGCAGGAAGGGTCCAATGCTCTTGACATGCTAGGTAGTGTTCGCGAAGAATGGAAAGCATACTATGATAGAGCGATGTCTGGAGAAAGGCTTGACTTCACCATCAAAAGTTCTGTACATGGAGAAGACACATGGAGGGAATATTTTATTAACCCGATAAAAGAAAAATCAGGCAATATCATCGGTGCATCTATATTCTCCAGAGATGTAACGGAAAAGAAACGGATGGAAGTAGAACTGGAAAAGAAAGGCTTCGTTTTGGATACCATGATCAATAGTACTTCAAACACCTATTTTGCTCTGGATGCCCAATATCGGGTCATACTTGCCAATAAAGTTTTACGCGAACGATTCAAAGAGCAGGGTATTACATTAAACCCTGGTGACAGCATACTTGACAAAATGCATGGTGAGGATAAGGAAAAATGGAAAAACCGTTACGACCGAGCACTTAAAGGAGAAAAATTTGCCGTTGAGGAAAAAAGAGAATTAAAGGATAGGGAGTTGTTCATAAGTGTACATTGCGATCCTATTAGAAATGAAGATGGTGAGATCATAGGGGCTACTGTTGTATCGAGAGACATTACTGACCAAAAAGTAGCAATAGATAAGGTAGAAAAGCTGACTGCTGAAATAGCTAAGCTGAAGGGGAAATAGTAGTGGCCAGTACTTTTATTTTTCTTCCTTGGATTCAATTTCAGAACCGCAATAAGACTATAGACATAACAACTAGCCTCTACTCGATTGAGTGATGTAGTGGCTTTGCCTTGATAAGTAGTGCATCATAAAGTTTTATTAGTATTCTTATTAGTCTGTATCTTCAAATGTGGGAGCAAAAGAATGACTGCTCCCCTGGATTCCTTTAGATATTGATGTCATTTTGTATAATGCCAAATACAAAGAAGGGGCGAGAATTAAAAAATTATGGATTCTCCTTAAGTAACCGTTGTATTGCAATGTGATCATACACCTGTTCAAATGCGACATCTCTTCTGAGGGCCTTAAAAGGGATACCAGGACGATATTCTTTTACAGCCTTGAGATGTTCTATTGTACCATCAACATCTCCAGTTTGTGCAAACAACCTGGCCATACTCCAATGCCCCCAGACACTTTCCGGCTCCACATATAACCATATCTCGTTTAAAATCATGGCCATCTCATAATCTTGCCGAGAAGCATAAGTAAAACTAGTCTCAGCACACCTGGCCCATATCATGTTAAGCACACGAAGTGCCATATTACTTTTGTAAACATCACGCTTACCTGCCATACGCTTGAATTGATCAATTTCGTTTTTCCACCAATCCATATCTTTCAAGGAGGTATCGTTACCTGATTTAAAGCGGGTGAAGGTCAGCTCAGTAAATGCTTCGCCCATTTTAAACCTGTAACTCATCTCCAGGCTGTTTAATTTCACTTTCTTACGTTGCTGTTTTTTTAATTCTTTGCTCCTTTCAATAGTCGAAATTTGTTCAGTTATGCTCTTCAAATCAATGTACTCCTGAAAGCTCTCCTCCAAACATTTGTAAATTCTTAATGCTTCAACAAAGTTTCCCTTCTGGAAGACACTATCAGCCCTATATTTCATCAAGTCATATAGTTTTTCATGCGAAAAAGATGAATTTGTCTCCACTCCCCTTCTATAAAACTGAAATTCAAGCCAATACAGTGATTCTTTTAAAAATGAAGCCGGCGGCCATTGATGCCCTGCCGGAAAGATAATGAGATTGTTGGATATGCCTTTTCCCTTCAGGTCTTCAGCTACTTTTAAATGTTCCAGATAATTCATATCCTGATTACCTACCAGGGCACAATAAACAAATTTGCTATTGACTGTAGGCTGATACTGTGGCACGTTAGGGTAACCGGCACCACAAGCTACAATCCCTGCAATTTTATCTGTGATCACAGCCACTGAAGTAGCGATTCTGGAACCGCCTGAAAATCCTGAAGTATAAACCCTGTCAGGGTCAATTGAAAATCTATCAAATATGTCTAAAAATATTGCATCAGCAGCATTAAAAGCTATTTCCCAGGAGCCATTGCGGGAATTGTTTGAACCTATCAAAATGTACCCTAATTCCTCGGCCCCAGACATGAATTTATTCACCGGAAGGCCTCCACGTGCAGCGGGTTCAAAAACGATCATTGCAGGCCACTGATATTGAGGGTTGTAGTTGGAGGGCAAATATAAAGCGTAGCTTTGAGAGGTATCTCCAGCACACCAAACAGTATCAACAACCTGTCCTTTAGGGTATTTCTGAGCATAAAGACTCGTACCTCTAGCGAGAAAGGTTATGATTGTGAGTGCAAAAAGTAAAAGATATAGCTTAAAAAAAAGCCGTTTCATAAGCATGAAAAGGGGTTACTATAAGCAACCCCTTTTATTAGATCAAATTACTCATCCCACCATACAGGTGTCTGTAAATTGGGAGTTTTAATAGGAAGGTTCGCAAGGTTAAGTAGTCGTTCCTCCTGAGGATAAGGTAGTCTTCTGGGTATTTCCCCATTGGTGTTAAAAGCATTAGTACCCCCAGTAACAAAATCTAAAGCCGGATATCCGGTTCTTCTGTAGTCATTCCAAACCACTATGCTTTGAGAGTAAGTAGCAATATACTTCTCATCAATAAGCACCTCAAGTTTATCCGCAGCTGCAGTCCAACGTGCATCAAGATCAGCCTGATATGCCGCTGGTGTCACTGAACCAGTAATCTTGTTGAAAGAAGCATTTACAGCTTCATCAAGTGCAACTTTTGCTGCAGCCTCATCCGGAGCAGCTTTCATCAGATGTGACTCTGCTTCGATGAATTTTACTTCAACGTAGCTCATGAGTACTACTGGGGCAGAACTTACTGTATAGTATCCATTCGCTCCTTCACCAAGTTCAAAAATGTCATTGATAAACAAAGCCTCACGGGTATCATCTGTGGTGAATGCATTGATGAAATATTCACCCATTTTAATGTTACCAGCCCTACTTTGACTAAACTGATATTGAGGGTTGGTTTCATTGGCTCCTGAACCGAATTCCATCTCAAAGTCCTCACCATTAGACGATATAACGTCAGGCAGCATAGTCAATGCATTGTCGTATGCCCCTGCATCTCTCTTCGCCATTTGGAAAGTATACCTCATCTTCAACGAATGCGCTGCTGCAATCCATAAATCTAAATTACCACCAAAGATAAGGTCGTCTGAACCAGGGCTACCCCCTGCACTTTCTGCTGCACTAAGTTTTGCAATTGCATCATCCAGCAATCCAGGGATGATATTTGTGTACAATTGCTCCTGAGTGTCGTAAGTAGGGGAGAAATTTCCTTCATCACCTCCAAAAGCATCGGTATAAGGAACATCTCCAAAAGCATCTGTCAATGCACCAATGCCAGCAGCCATCAGAACTTTGGCCACACCTTCATAATGAGGTGCATTTTGCTCCTGCGACTTTTCAATAATCACATTAATGGTATTCAACGAATTGTGATACATTCTCTGCCACATACCGTCCATATCTGCGTCTCTTATAAGATACTTGTAGTTATCCTGCTGCTGCGCATTTATTCCTTCGAATTGCTGTGTCAACAGCCCACTAATTCTTACCATCTCCCCACCAATAGCCCATGAAAGTGCTGCCTCGCCTGAAGGCAACAATGCTGACATAGCTACATCAGTAGGTACTGCTGGATCCACATTGGTATCCCCAAACTCGCAAGAAGTCATCATTGTAAAGGCAAAACATAAGATGAATAATTGTTTATATATCTTTTTCATAATTATCATTCTTTAAAAAGTGAGATTAACATTTACGCCATAGCTCTTGGTGTTAGGGTTATTGAAATAATCATACCCAATAACGTTACTTGAGTCTCCTGTCAGGTTGGTTTCTGGGTCAATACCTGTATAATCCGTAATCAGGAAGAGGTTTCTGGCTGTTAAGCCAACACTTACAGCGCTGAAAGGTAACTTGCTCAATGCACTTGAAGGCAGGTTATAGTTAAGAGAAACGTCCCTCATTCTTATCCATGAACCATCTTCTATGGTGAGCTCAGTAAGGTTTACAAACCCATAGTTCTGATAGTAGTTTGTACCTCCGTCTGTTCCTCCCTTAACAACCTCAATGTTATTCGGAGTTGCTGTAGGGGTTATTGAACCATCGGTGCCAACCTCTCCAAGTACACCAGGGAAAATAACTCTCTCATTTCTGTCAAGAGTTTCCTCACCTACTCCAAAATTATTTAACACCCCTTTAGTACCGTTATACACATCACCTCCCTCTCTAATATCCAGCAAGAAGCTAAGTGTAATACCTTTATAGCTAAAGGTATTTCTAAAGCCAATCTGGAAATCAGGATTCGGATCACCAACAATTCCCTGTGTAGAGTCTTCAAAAGGCATTCCATCATCAGGGTTTATCACCATTTGACCATTCTCATCTCGAAGGAATCGGCTTCCGAAGAATATTCCGAAGGGCTCACCTTCTGCTATACGCTGCGTTCCAAAAGGGTCAATAGTTATAAATGGAATCCCCTCAGCCAATTTTTCAACCTTATTTCTGATTCGAGTGAAGTTTAATGCTACGTCATAGGTAAAGGCATTATTATCGATGATGCTTGCAGTAAGTGCCGCTTCGATCCCCTTATTGGTTAGCTCAGCCGAGTTTACCGCTCTCTGCTGCCATCCACTCGCACTTGGGATCGTTATATTAAGAATGGCATCAGTAGTGGTTGCATTAAAATAGGTAAGATCTAAACCAATTCTTCCATCAAAAAACTGTAAGTCCGTTCCAAATTCTATGGTAGTTGTAGTTTCAGCCTTGAGCTCGTTATTACCCAACAATGAGTTAGGATTAAATGCATTAATACCTAGCGCAGGGAAGATTACACCCTGAGGAGTAGTCCACCCATCACGAACTCTTGATTGAACGAAGCCATTATTGGTAACAGCAAATGGAGCATCATTTCCCACCTGTCCCCATGAGGCTCTAAGTTTACCATATGAGAAGAAACTGCTACTAACTCCAAATGTCTGGGTAAAATCCCAACCTACACTGGCTGCAGGGTAGAAAAATGAGTTATTTTCTTCAGGAAGTGTTGAGGACCAGTCATTTCTACCGCTCAAGTTCAGGAAGAACTGGTTATCGTAGTTTAAGGTCACCGTTCCGAACAAGCCATAAAGCTCTCTTCTTGTAACCCCCTCAGAAACATTCACTGCTGTAGCACTGGCAATATTGAAAAAGCCTGGTGAAGCCAACCCTTGCCCATCTATTCGATTAATATGGATATCCTTTTTGTAATAATTATGACCTACAGTAGCATTGAAATCAAACTTCTCTGAAAATTGCCTCTTAAAAGTCATTAAGAAATCTGAGTTGATATCCTTGCTGCGAATAGTCATATTGATCACCTGCCCTACTGGCACACTAGATGAATTAACATCATTTCTAAATATCCTATCATCACCGTAAGTATCTACTCCCAATCGATAGGTTACATTAAGCCATGGAGCCGCATCATATGACAACTGGGTATAACCGATGATCCTGTTTACTTCATCTGTAGTGAAGTTTTTATTTACAGTAAAGTATGGGTTATCATAAATACTTCCTCCACGATAGGCTCTTTGCGAACCGTCTTCAAAGATGTAACCGGCACTATTATCAAACGATGGTGATGTCCGTAGAAGCCCGAGCATAACCCCAGAGGTGTTAGACCCATTCTGCACACGCTTTCCTCCTGACTGAATGTAATTCGCTGATAAAGTAGCTGTAAAGTTTGTGAAAAGCTCTGCGCTGGTTGTTGCCCTGAAACTCGTTCTGGCAAAATCGCTGTTTGGCATGATACCCGTTTGGTCTAGTCGACCTACAGAGAAAAAGTAACTGGTTTTTTCTGTACCGCCGGAAACACTTAAGTCATGGGTCATGTTAGAACCATTCTCAAAGAAGTCTTCCGCATTATTATAAGAATTAGGAACTCTGTTGGTAGCCCTTGGATCACTTGCCGTTACAATCAGTCCGTTAGGGTCCCAAACAGAAGATTCATTGGCATATCTCAAACTAGAGATTAAAGGCCCCCAACTCTGGCTTTGGGTTGATCCGGTCATGGCAGCCTGAAAAGTTGGGACACCTCCTTGCACCGATCCCTGTGCGTATTCAGTTTGCAGATCAGGAAGTTTATTAACCTTATCAATACTATAGCCAAATGAATATTTCACTTTGGCAGCAGAATTTCTCGAACCCTTTTTTGTAGTGATCACCACTGCTCCATTAGCAGCCCGAATACCATACAGAACAGTAGCCGCTGGTCCTTTCAAAACAGTTAGAGAGGCAACGTCTTCCGGGTTAATATCAATCGCCCTGTTAGAGTTAGTCACACCACCCGATCCAAGGCTGGATACGTCATCTTCAGGGGAATCAAAAGTGTTGAATGTCGAGTTATCAATGGGAATACCATCAACTACGAACAGAGGGCCGTTGCTTCCTTGAACGGACTTGTTACCTCTAATACGAATTTGTGCTGCAGCACCAGGGGCTCCTCCCGAACTTGTAACCTGAACACCTGCTACTTTTCCACTAAGAGCTGCTACGAAGTTATTTTCACCTGAGTTCTTAACTTCATCAGCATTAACATTTTGAATGGAGTAGCCAAGTTCTCGTTTGTTAGCTTCAATACCGGCAGCTGTAACAACCACCTCACTCAACTGAGTTATGTCAGTGGTAAGGGACACATCTATAACGGACCTGCCTGATACCGGAACTTCCTCAGTGAGAAATCCAATAAATGAAAACAGTAACTCTGCTTCATCTGGAACTGTAATTTTGTAATTACCATCAAAATCTGTAATTGTTCCGGTGGTAGTACCTTTTACCAGAACATTTACTCCGGGTAATGTACTGCCGTCCTCTTCAGAGGTTACTTTACCAGACACTACCCGCTCCTGTGCCCATGCTACAGGTATGGATAATACCACAGCAAAACACAATAGTAAAATCTTCTTCATACAATATTGGTTTAATTGAGAATTTAAGTAAACCACAGACCGGATTAAGTCCGATACTATGTATGATCAAGGTAAGAAGGGATAAGATAGCATAAATCACTCATTATGGAGGAAAAGGTATGCATGTGAGTTATTTTAATAAATGCTTAAAACAGCACAAAAACAACTGTTTTCAAAAAAAACGCGATTACACAACGAATAATACCCCAATTTGGGTTAATAAAACTCCATAAATCATACCTACTTATAGGGTAATACTACCTTATTTTTATTTTCTGTTTTTTGTTTCTATTGGCTAAATAGACTCCCAAGATGATTAAAACAAGCCCCAAATAATGTCCTATGTAAAGTCTTTCCCCATCCAATAGTCCCCAAAGCACTGCTATTATTGGTATCAGATATGTCACGGAGCTGGCGAAAATAGGAGAGGTGATTTTAACGAGCTGATTGAATAAAATCAACGCCAGGGCAGTACCCATTACTCCTAATACAACTACTGCTCCTAATGAGAAAAGTGCTCCATCAACCGTTTGCACGGTATTAGCAAAATTTGTAAAAACAAATAAATAAGTAATGGCAACGGGTCCAACAATAAGCAAGGATACACTGGTAATAGCCATTGCAGTAAGATCGGGCATTTTAAACTTGATGATGTTAAGATTTGCCCCGTAAAATATAGTAGCAAGCACTACATAAAGCCCATAAAGATTAAACTCCGAGACATTACCTCCTGAACCAGCCAGAATAAGTGCCGCCGTACCTAAAAAGCCGGTAATGAGACCAATAGCGGTTTTAGCTGTAATCTTTTGGGTAAAAAACAAAGCCCCCAAAATCATTGTAAAAAGTGGCGTAAGCGCATTAATTATCCCTGCCACGGAACTGGGAATATGTGTTTGCGCTTTAGCAAACAAAAATGCCGGTAGGAAACTTCCAAACATGCCTACAGAAAACAAGAATATCCAGTGCTTCTTTTGCACAGTCTTCAACCGGCTTATGCCAAATGGTAATAGAAACAATGAAGCAGAAACTATTCGAATAGCTCCAACCTCACCTGCCGAAAAGATATCCAAACCTCGCTTGATCAAAATAAATGAACTGCCCCAGATAAGAGCCAGTATCAGTAATAACCCCCAAGCCAGTAGATTAGGGTTGTTTTCTTTAGTCATAAGACAGTGGTGATTTAAAAAATAACCTGATCCTTGCGACCAGTATCTTGGCAAAGATAATGATGATTACCCCAGATGAAGAACCCAAAAATTGCTATTATGCGTAGACCTCCTCAAAAGTTTCGCTAATCTCGTCCAATATATTAATGAGCTCTAAATGAGATTCAGACTCTACCAGTCTTGTTCTAAAAGGTTTAAAATTAGGAATACCTCGGAAGTAGTTAGTATAATGGCGCCGCATTTCAAAAATTCCCGTAAGTTCTCCTTTCCATTCTACGGAGAAGTTGAGGTGCTTCTTAGCTACAGCTACTCTGTCTGCCATTGCCGGAACTGGTAATTTGGATCCGGTTTTCAGAAAGTGTTTAACTTCATTGAAGATCCATGGGTAACCAATGGCAGCCCTACCGATCATAATCCCGTCAACACCGTACTTATTCTTGTATTCAAGTGCTTTTTCCGGAGAGTCTATATCCCCATTGCCAAATATAGGTATATGAATATCTGAGTGATTTTTCACCTCGGCTATTTTAGTCCAATCAGCCTCACCCTTATACATCTGCTTACGTGTGCGACCGTGAATGGTAAGGGCCTGAATTCCTACATCCTGTAGTCTCTTGGCAACCTCCACGATCCTAATGGTACTATCATCCCAGCCCAATCTGGTTTTTACGGTTACAGGAAGAGATACCTGCTTTACGATCTCCTCAGTCATCTTCTGCATTTTAGGTATATCAAGCAGAATACCCGCCCCGGCGCCTTTGCATGCCACTTTTTTCACGGGACACCCATAATTTATATCTATCATTTCGGGCTGTGCTTCTTCTGCTATTGCTGCAGCCTCTCTCATAGATTCTATCTTGTCACCGAAGATTTGTATGCCAATCGGGCGCTCATAGTCATATATATCAAGCTTCTGGACACTCTTTTCTGCATTGCGGATGAGTCCTTCCGAAGAAATAAATTCTGTAAACATTAGGTCAGCACCATTTTCTTTACAGACTGCCCGGAAAGGTGGGTCGCTAACATCCTCCATTGGGGCCAGTAATAAGGGGAACTCACCTATCTCTACATTTCCTATCTTAACCATTAACCTAATGCTTAATTTTACTGAAGTGATTTTAAAATAAACTGTAAATTTACGCCAAATGAGCAATACAAAGCAAGCTCAAAAAGTTATGCAGAGCTTGTTATTACTTATTTAACCTTAACTATGAGCAAATTTGATAATAATATACACCTATCTGAAGGCAGAAGTTCCGCTGCCTCAGTAATTTTTATTTTTGGCCTGTCATTACTTGGTGCTCTTATTGGCTCACAGATAGGTATTTTTTTAGCTATCCCTTTCTACCCTGGGTCTATGATGGAGATGTTGCAAGCACTTGCCAACCCTACTGGAGATTCTTCATTACGCATTCCCTTATATATAAGTCAGGGTTTTGGCACACTCTTAGGCATGATTGTCATCCCATTTCTATACTTAAGGGTCAGAGAAAATAAGGATTTAAGTATATTTTTCAGCAAACCAATTGGTTGGCTTCCCATAGCACTGACCTTTGGAGTAGTGATGACTTTCATGATTGTAAACTCCATATTTATAGAGTGGAATGCTAATATTCACTTTCCTGAGTTTATGAAAGGTTTTGAACAGTGGGCTCGTGCCAAAGAAGATACATTAGCAGAGATAACCTTGTTTATCACCAAGTTTGAACGCCCACTTGACTTTGCCATGGCGTTCTTTGTAATTGCCATACTAGCGCCACTAGGTGAAGAACTCCTTTTCAGAGGGTTTATTCAGAACGAATTACATACAGCGACCAAAAACATCCACATAGCAATTTGGGTATCGGCCATACTTTTTAGTACTATACATATGCAGTTCTTCGGTTTTATACCCAGACTGCTTTTAGGCGCCCTATTTGGATACCTATATTATTGGGCAGGAAATCTATGGATTCCAATCACTGCTCATTTTGTTAATAATGGTTTTACAGTAGTCGTTCTTTACCTTCACCAGCAGGGAATTGTAAGTTTCGACATAGAAAATACTGAGTCTGTACCTTTGTCTACTGCCTTAATATTCGCTATTATTACCGTTGGACTATTATACTATTTCAGGAGTTATTTTTTTAGAAGAACAGTTTAAATGAAAGGATGGCAAAAAGTATTTGAAACGGATCAATCCTACCATGCAGAAATTGTAAAGGATGTTCTGGAAGAAGTCAACATCACTCCTGTCTTAATTAATAAAAGAGACTCATCCTTAAATAACTTTGGGCAATACGAGGTACATG
Source organism: Fulvivirga marina (assembly GCF_016775155.1). Classification (GTDB taxonomy): domain Bacteria; phylum Bacteroidota; class Bacteroidia; order Cytophagales; family Cyclobacteriaceae; genus Fulvivirga; species Fulvivirga marina. The sequence continues at coordinate 470,110 of NZ_JAEUGD010000067.1, forward strand.
TAGCGTCTGAGGATGTGTTACGTGCGCTACAAATAATAAAAAATGACATCGATTTTAAATAAGTACAGTAATTTAACACAAAGGATTATTGCTGCCCTGGTTGGAGCGCTAATTATCATCAGCGGAATATGTTACAGCGAATGGACCTATTTCATCATCTTCATTTCAATTTGCACTGCCACCCAACTCGAGTTCTACAAACTGGTAGGACTGGATGGTATGCTTCCTTTAAAAACTTTCGGGACTTTCTGTGGTCTTTGTATTTTCACTTTATCGTTCTTTATAGAAAGTGGGCGAATTCATGAAAAATACTATTTTGCTATTTTCCCAATAGCTACTTTAATTTACCTGATCTATCTGTACAAGAAAAAAGAGATAAAACCTTTCAGAGGAATTGCTTTCACCTTTTTGGGCATACTATATGTTGCCATACCCTTTTCACTTCTAAATACGGTTGCTTTTTTTCCCGGCGAATACACTTTCGAGTTAATCTTGGGGGCATTGCTAATCTTGTGGGCCAATGATACCGGTGCTTATTTTGCTGGTGTAAGGTTTGGGCGCCGAAAATTATTTGAAAGAGTCTCTCCCAAGAAGTCATGGGAGGGTAGTGTCGGAGGCTTGTTCCTGGCTCTGGCTATGGCTTACGGGCTTCATTACACCACCGATGTATTGATGCCCTGGCAATGGCTGTGTGTAGGTATCATCATTGTTATCGGCGGTACTTATGGAGACTTGGTAGAATCCCTGTTCAAAAGAAGTATAGAAATCAAAGACTCAGGCAGATTGATACCCGGACATGGAGGATTCCTTGACCGCTTTGACGGCCTCTTGCTTTCTGCACCTTTCCTAACTACTTTCTTGAAAATCTTTTAAGGTTTGCCGCTTTGAATGATATATATTTCTTTAAATTTGCAATCGTTTTAATAACCAAAAAACAAAACATATGGGTTATATAGAGCCTGCACCCCTAAAGGATGAAAAGAATCCTTTTGAAGCAATGATGTCAAGGTTTCACATTGCTTCTCAAATACTAGGAATTGACGACGAGGTCTACAATGTTCTAAAATCTCCTGCCAAACAAGTTATTGTTTCACTACCTATAACCATGGATGATGGTTCCATCCGGGTATTTGATGGATATCGAGTTATACATTCAAATATTCTTGGACCTTCAAAAGGTGGTATTCGCTTTGACCCGGGAGTAAATATTGATGAAGTAAAGGCTTTGGCAGCCTGGATGACCTGGAAATGTGCTGTAGTGGATATTCCTTATGGAGGAGCCAAAGGTGGTATTCAGTGTAATCCAAGAGAGATGTCATCAGGGGAGATTGAGCGTTTGATGAGAGCATACACTTTATCAATGGTAGAAATCTTCGGCCCTGACAGAGATATACCTGCTCCTGATATGGGAACTGGCCCTAAAGAAATGGCTTGGTTAATGGACGAATACTCAAGAACTCAAGGCATGACCATCAACTCTGTAGTAACCGGAAAACCTTTGGTGCTTGGAGGATCATTAGGAAGAACTGAAGCTACAGGTAGAGGGGTTATGGTGTCTGCACTAGCAGCCATGGAAAAACTTAAAATTAACCCTTACAAAGCTACTTGTGCTGTTCAAGGTTTTGGAAACGTTGGTTCATTTGCAGCTCTTTTACTGGCCGAACGTGGAGTAAAAGTAGTAGCTATCAGTGACCTTTCAGGTGCATACCACAATGCCAATGGAATTGATATTCAGGCTGCTATTGAATACAGGAATAGTAATAACGGTACACTTACTGGTTTCCCTGGAGCGGAAATGATTGGCGGAGATGAAATCCTAAGCCTCGAAGTAGATGTACTTGTACCTGCCGCAACAGAAGACGTGATCACTTCACAAAACGTGGAGAGCATTAAAGCAAAATTGATTGTTGAAGGTGCAAATGGCCCTACATCAGCAAAAGCAGACAATGTGATCAACGATAAAGGTATTATGGTTGCCCCTGACATTCTTGCTAATGCTGGCGGTGTTACCGTATCATATTTCGAATGGGTACAGAACCGTCTGGGCTACAAGTGGACTGGTGAACGTGTAAACAGACGTTCGGACAGGATTATGAAAGACGCTTTCGATAATGTATACAACACTTCAAAAGAGTATAATGTATCTATGAGAATCGCTGCTTACATAGTTGCCATCGATAAAGTAGCAAAGACTTACAAGTATCGTGGTGGTTATTAATTGTAATTAAAGTATTTAATATTGAGCATACATAAAGAAGGACGAGTTTTATTGGTAGTACTGTTAATCATACTTTCGGTGATTAACATAATGGTCTATTTGGGTTTCCCTGATCAACCTATGATATTCAGGTTAACCTTAGGAATAACTATTGTACTATTTCTGCTCGTCCTTCAATTTTTCAGAAACCCGAAGGTTATTACCTCTGTTAATGACCGTCATGTAGTAGCACCAGCTGATGGTAAGGTTGTGGTGATTGAAGAAACAACTGAAGCAGAATACCTAAAAGACAAAAGGATTCAAATTTCAATATTCATGTCACCAGTAAACGTACATGTCAATAGAATGCCAGTAAAAGGGGTAGTTGAATTTTTCAAATACCATGCGGGAAAATACCTGGTAGCCTGGCACCCTAAGTCAAGCACTGAAAACGAAAGAACAACTGTAGTAATAAAAACACCAAAGGGTGTGTCTGTTCTAATGAGGCAAATAGCCGGTGCATTGGCAAGACGCATCAAGTGGTATGTTAAAGAAGGAGAAAACTTTGAACAAGGTCAGGAATTTGGCTTTATCAAATTTGGATCTCGCGTAGACGTATTCTTACCCCTTACCGCAAAGGTCAAAGTTAACATAGGCCAAAAAACAAAAGGGGGGATGACAGTTTTGGCCGAGCTGGATTAAAGCTTGGCCTCAATTAACTTCATTAATCTTTCCAGATATATCTTATCCGTTTCATCAAAATTATCAAGCTCATCACTATCCACATCAAGGATAAGTACTACCTCCCCATCTTTAAGTGCCGGTAAAACAATCTCTGATTTAGAATCAGAACTGCAGGCAATATGCCCTGGAAATTCATCGACATTAGGAACAAGTAGAGTCTCTGCTTTCTCCCAGGAAACTCCACATACCCCTTTTCCCTTTCTTATTCGTGTACAAGCTATTGGTCCCTGAAATGGACCCAAGACCAACTCATCATCCTTTACTATATAAAAACCTACCCAAAAAAAGCTCATTCCGAACCTCAGTGCAGCTGCAATGTTAGAAAGGTTCGCAATCAAATCACTTTCTACCGAAATTAACCCTTCTATTTGCGGCAACAGCATCTCATATTTCTCCTTTTTATCTGCGCTAGCATTTACTATTAATTCTTCAGCCATTTTGGTTTTTATATATTAATAATTTATCTGTGTCAATTATCTCTTCGGCAACAAGCCCTGATATTCGCGGAGCTTCTATGCCCTCTATGAATTTAGCCGGAGAGACAAACACTCTGGCCTCATCCCACATTCCTTTCTCTAGCAATAAGTTCAGCAACTGCGCTCCTCCCTCAACTATCACCGAACGTAAATTTTGTTCGAAAAGATTAAGAAACAACTCATCAAGAAAATTGCTGTCTGGCAGTTTAACATATTTCACCCCCTCACTTTCTTGATTCGAACTCAAATTATAACAAATGGTTGGTTGTGAACCATCAAATAATTTCAGACTTTGAGGTAATCTTAATTTTCTATCTATAACAACTCTTACCGGGTTTCTTCCGGTCCAATCACGCACACTTAAGGAGGGGTCATCATAATAGGCTGTATTGGGACCAACCATGATACCGTCTTCTTCAGCCCTCCATTTATGAACCAGTTTCCGACTGGTCTCATTACTGATCCACTTTGAATCATAATTCTTTCTTGCCACAAAACCATCGGAAGTTTCTGCCCATTTAAGAATAATATAAGGTCGTCCTTTTTTCAGCCCTGTAAAAAAGCGCCGATTGATCTCTAAACCTTCACGTTCCAATATACCAGTAACCACTTCTATTCCGGCATCTTCAAGCTTTTCTACTCCTTTCCCTCCTACTAAGGGGTTAGTATCAATGTTCGATATCACTACTCTTTTTACTCCACTCCGGACAAGAAGGTCAGAGCATGGTGGTGTCTTTCCGAAGTGTGCACAAGGCTCAAGGCTTACATATACAGTACTTTCTGGCAATAGGCCTTTATCAACTACACTATCAATGGCATTAACCTCAGCATGTGCTCCGCCATATTTCTTATGCCAGCCCTCACCAATTACTTTATTGTTATGGACAATTACACACCCAACCAATGGATTAGGGCTGACATTGCCAAGTCCTAACAAAGCTAAGTCAAAGGCTCGCCGTATGTATAGTTCATCATTATGCATGTTGCTGCTTGGGGTTACTTCAGGCTTCGTATTTACATCATTTGATATCTCAATACAAATCCATCATCAATATTTTTATGGCGAATTATCTAGAATTGTGTTAACCTTACAATGTTAACAAACTCACAACTCATTATAAACCATCATGTCCAGCAATATTCCAGACTCACCTAAGAAACTTTTTAAATATATCATTGATGGAATTCATCTGGAAGAGAGCGTAGAAGAAATTCAGAGCATTGCTTACCTGGTAATGGAGCACGTTTTCGGTATGGACAGAGCCGAGATTATACTAGACAGATCCATCAACGTGAGCAACTCAAAGGAAAAAGAACTCAAAGAGTTCATTAAAAGAATAAATACCCATGAGCCTATACAGTATATCATCGGAAAAACAGAGTTTTATGGTCGCGAGTTTAAGGTAGACCGAGGAGTTCTGATACCTCGTGGAGAAACAGAAGAGCTGGTTCAACTAATCATTAAGGAGAACCATGGAAAGAAAATCAAATTTCTGGATATTGGCACTGGAACAGGCTGTATACCTATCACCTTACTGAAAGAGCTGAAAGGCTCCAGGGCTTTTGCTATTGACTATGACCCCCGTGCTATAAAGGTTTCCCGTAAAAATGCACAACTCCATAGTATTCAAGTTGAATTTATGCTTATTGATATTTTAAATGAACCTATACCAGTTCAAACTTTGGATGTTATAGTAAGCAACCCTCCATATGTGACCGAAAATGACAGGCTACAGATGAAACCTAACGTACTAAAGTATGAACCTGCAATGGCACTGTTTGTTGAAGACTCCGACCCACTGCTATATTACCGACGAATTGCTGAACTAGCCAAGAGTACTTTGAAGGAACATGGAGTATTATATTTCGAAATCAATGAGCGATTCGGCAAGGAAGTACAGGCCTTGCTGGAGGTTATGGATTACTCGAATGTACAAATAGTCAAAGACCTACATGGCAAAGATAGAATTGTAAGAGCTTCAAATTCAGTTAATGTACTCTCCTAGCCAAAAAGGGCCCATACATTGAAAGGATATCATTCCATCTTCTAACAAATCAACAATTAGGTCGTCATGCACCAAGCGTCGCTTGAATGTCGTATCTACCTGAAATTTTATCTGCTCTCTAGCATTTATTATAAAAGAACTTCCTGCTGTCACCCATTTACGGAATTGACCTGAACGACAACAATTCCATTTGTAATCGTTATTCCAAACAGCAATGTCTAAGGGAAACGCAACCGATAGCTGCTTCATTTCCTCGTAAGGTATTTCCCCAAGTATATGTACTGCTTTACAGCCTTGACGCACAAGAAAAGATATCCCCTGAGCATAACAAGTTTCGTTTTGCTCCATCACAACGAACCGGACTGGCATCTGAAAAGCCAACATATCCCGAAAATTATCACACAAATCTTCATCACAAAGTACTACGTCAATTTTCACACCCAAACTTGTAATTAGCTCCACAGCTTTCTGAGCAACTATAAGCCTGGGGCTCCACTCTAGAAGTTGAAATAAAATACCCTGGTTTACTTGCTCTAAAACAAACACTGCCGGCTCCTGGTCTTCTCTTACAAAATGATGTGATGACATACTTCAAATCTAATAAAAAGAGTTATCACTGTATATTTTTAGACAAGCCTAATTATTCTTTTTTGTATATATAATTAATTTATTAAGTTTGTAGTATGAAATATTTTGATCTATGAAAAGAGCCATTCTGCTTGTAGTAATCATATCCTACAATGTGGTTTGTCTAGGCCAACAACCAGCTACAATATATGGCATAATAAAAGGTCAGGCAGGTGGAATTCCAGGTGCTACCGTCCAAATACCATCTACCCAAACTGGAGATGTGGCGAATGCACAAGGTCAGTTTCGCCTTACAGATCTAAAACCTGGAAATTACGACTTGGAGTTTAGGTCAATAGGTTATAAACCACTAACAAAAACCGTAAATGTATCTGCGGGACAAAATCTTAAATTCAATGTTTTACTGGAAGAAAACAGCCTTGGATTAGAGGAAGTAGTAGTCACAGGAACGATGAAGCCTACATTTGTAAAATCATCCCCTGTGAAGGTTAGCGTTGTCACCTCGGAGTACTTCAATACTTTTACCCCGGCGGCTGCGTCGTCTGTAATAGAAGGCATTAAATTGGTCAACGGTGTTCAGGAAGTCGTAGCCTGCGGAGTATGCTTTACTAACAGCATAAGCATTAACGGCTTGCCCGGTCCCTATACCGCAGTACTCATGGACGGAACTCCAATATATGGAAATCTTGCTTCAGTTTATGGGTTAAATGGTATTCCAAGTATGATTATAGATAGGTTTGAGGTAATTAAAGGACCAAGTTCAACACTTTATGGCTCAGAAGCTGTAGCAGGTGTAATCAACATTATAACCAAAGATCCAGAAGGCCAACCCCTCCTTTCCATAGACCTCATGGGTACTTCTCATTTTGAATCATTTGGCAATCTATCAGTAGCTCCTTCTATTGGTAAATCAAATGGCTTTGTTGGTATTAACTATGCTTACATTAATGATTTCGATGATAGAAATTATGACGGCTTCGGAGACATGGCCAACTTGGACAGATATTCCTTTTTCACAAAATGGAACATTTACCGACCTAGAAATAAAAAATTTTCAATAGCAGCAAAATACTATTATGAGGATAGAAGAAATGGTGTTGAAGAATTCCTTCAGGACCGTAATTATCGGGAGTTGAGAGGTAGTGATGAAATATATGGCGAAAGTATTTATACTCACAGAGCTGAGCTTTTCGGCACTTATGAGCTTCCTACAAATGCCAATTTAAGAATTGACTATTCATTGAGTCAGCATTTACAGGATAGCTATTATGGCTCCGACTATTATGAAGCCGAGCAAGGGATAGCATTTGCCAACTTCATCTGGGACAAGCAATTAAACAAACACTCCATTCTTGCAGGAATTACTTCCAGGTATCAGCATTATGATGATAACACCGTGGCAACTTCTGACTCCACATCCACTAAAAACAATCCGGATAATCAATTTATACCAGGAATTTTCCTTCAGGATGAATGGACAGTATCAGATAAAGTTACGCTACTAACAGGAGGTAGACTGGACAGCTATACATCACACGGTACAATCTTTTCTCCCAGGTTCAATGCCAAATACAAGCCAGGAAAATGGACAACCCTTAGGGCAAACTTTGGGACTGGATTTAGAATTGTAAACTTATTCACTGAAGATCATGCATTTATTACCGGACAAAGAAATGTAGAGATAACTGAAGAGTTAAAGCCTGAAAAATCATTTAATGGAAACCTTAACTTCAATCATGTTTACTCTATTGGGAAAAGTCAGGGAACCATCGACTTTGATATGTACTATACCTATTTTTTCAACAAGATCATTCCTAATTACGATGACCCCAGTAAAATTATTTACGCTAATACGGATGGGCATGCTATTACCAAGGGTGTAGGGATAAACATAACTCACGATTTCTTCTTTCCTCTGGCCGTAAACCTTGGATTTAATATGCAAGAAGCTACCCAAACAGAGCCTAATGCCGAGGGTGAGTTTGAAACCACATCAATAGAGTTTGCCCCTGAATGGAGTGGTGTAATAACCGCTAATTATACATGGGCACAGCCTCAGATTAATATCGCATACACGCTTAGACTCACCGGGCCTATGGCACTACCAGTGGTTTACGACGTAAGTCCGGACGGAACACCCCTCTCTAGCCCCAGACCTACGAAATCTGAGCCATATGTATTTCATAATATCCAGCTATCAAAGGAGATCTCCAATACCTGGTCTGTTTATGGAGGAGTACAAAACTTATTTGATTATATACAACCAATATCTCCGCTTACAGGCTTTAATGATCCAAATGCATCAACAGGCTTTAGCCCATACTTTGACACAGCCTATGCATATGCTCCCATACATGGACGTGAATTTTATGTGGGAGTTAAGTGGAACTTATCAAAAAGCAATTAATTCTTAGGGTAGCTATCGATGATGTGCTGAGAGACTACTCTATATATTTCTGCAATGGTTTCATTTCCGCTCAAGAACTCCATATGCTTATCAAGGGTTTCGAAATCATGCCTCTTAGCCGGGCCAGTCTGAGACTGGCCTGGTCCTAGTTCAAAGCTTTTATTAATGGTTTCTGCAATCAGGGGATGAAGCATATCAAAATCTAATTTGCAGTCAGACAAAATATCTTCCGATATTTTCATGAAATGATTAACAAAATTGCAAGCAAAAACGGCTGCGACATGAAGAGCTTTCCGGTCGTTGGAATTAACATGTAATACCTTTTTACTGATTGCCTTACCCATAACATAAAGCAATTTTTCCGTATTGGTATCTTCAGCTTCAATACATATGGGCACATGACTAAGGTCAACCTTTTTTTGTTTACTAAAGGTCTGCAAAGGATAAAAAACGCCAATATGCTCGCTTGCCGCATAAGAAAGCAGGTCGATGGACTTTGCTCCTGACGTATGCAGTAAAATAGCGTTCTCTGGCAAAATTATTTCACGAGCTATTTCGGAAATGATATCATCAGGAACCGCTATAATAAAATATTGAGATGGACTATCAGAAAAATCATACCCTTCTTTCTCCTCAGCCTGGTACAATCTGTTAACTAAAGCTTTGGAGCTTTTTAATGATGTGCTACAAACCTCCTTAACGGCATACCCTGCATTATCCAGTGAAGGAGCCAGATGCCAGGCTAAATTACCTGCGCCTATAAAAGAAACATAATTGTTGTTCGACATCCTGCTAAGATTAGCTGAAATTTTACTCCATTCCCTTTTCTCTCATCTTTCTAAACTCGCTATATCGCCTTTTAATAGCAATTCCAAACCCTACCATTAAGAGCAAGGTTCCAAACCATAACACATTGATAAATGGTTTTTCCATTGCTTTGAGTACAACCCAGTCCTTTTGTCTTGTGTTAGCACCTATAGCGAAGCTGTTTTTCTCCGGGTAAATATTTAATAGGGTAAGTTTGAGTCCCAGGTCACTAATTTCATCTGCAATACGCCCTACCATGCCATTCTTAATTAAAAAGATTGGCTGGGCTATATATTCTGACTCTTCCCCCTGAACAATTATAGTAGCTTTAACTGCAACATCTTCTTTCTCCAGCTCAACCCCTTCAACTTCAGGTATCCTTTCCAGCTTATCCACCTTGGCAACGTAGTCATTCACGAAGAAGGTTTCTTTTGGAGATATTTCAAACTCCTCCATATCGCTCCATTCCACATCATTATTAGGATCTCTGATTGAGGAAACGTGTGTATATAAATCTTTGGCCAGTCCTCTTTTGATATCTGGTGACGCCAGTAAACCCCCCATCGATTCGTTTACTTGTGCTCTCGGATAAAGGGTAAATTTCTTTCCCCGATTATCAGTATATTCGATTTCATAATACGTATTTTCCGGAGCAATCTCAATGGTATCATTCTTTTGAAAGATGACTTCACCTTCAGCTTCAATATCCCGTTTGGCTATCACCATATGAGGCTCACTTGTCTTCCTGATATCATTTCGGCTAATATAATCAGAGGCATTAATCGGCTCCAGCCGCTCCCCTTTATATTTCAGGCTATAGTCTGCCATTTCTTTAGGTTCATTGATGAATAGCAACAAGTTCTCATTATTGAACTCTGTTGACGACTCCTTGGATATAAGCATACCCGTGGTATTTAGAGACACTACCTTTGAATAACCCGCAGAAAACATAACTCCTATCAACATCAGCCCAATACCAATATGTGTAACTGCACCACCGGACAGCTTCGGGTTCTTCTTTAATACATTGATAAGGATCTTTGTATTTGCCACCACTGTATAAACACCTCCCAATAATAATATTATATATGAAGGATCAGCCACATTCTTTACCACAACAATAATAGTTGTTAAAACCAAAGTGATTATGACTGGTACCGTAAGGCTGCTCCACAATTCTTCTTTCTTCATATTCTTCCACCAAAAGAACTGTCCCGTCCCTGATAGAAGTGCTACACCGACAGCAAACCAAAGTTGAAATTTTGAATAGAACAGAATTTGATCTGCTGGTGGAGCAAGGTTTGATACACCACCGAAAAGTTCAACTATACTATTCCATACGGGTATTGACGTAGGTATTAATACCTGAAAGCCCATAAGGCATAAAACTAAAGCTCCGATAAATATCCAAAACTCTCTTGAGTATGTAGAGGCTTCCTTCTCTGAGGTCGGCATTTCTTTCCACCTGATAACCGCCAATACAACTGATCCGATAGTAAAGAATAATAGATAAATCAATAGCTGCCCGGAAAGTCCAAGATCTGTAAACGAATGCACAGAGGAGTTTCCGAGAATTCCACTTCTGGTTAAGAAAGTAGAGTAGAGAATCAATACGAAGGTCGTAATCACCAATACCACGCTAGCCTTAAGTGCTGTATCACTGTTTTTGAACGTGATCATGGTATGAATAGCGGCTATGAGAAATAGCCACGGCACGTAAACTGCGTTTTCTACAGGGTCCCAATTCCAATAGCCTCCAAAGTTAAGGGTTTCATAGGCCCAGTATCCACCCATCAAAATTCCTAACCCCAGTATAGCACCAGAAAACAATGCCCAAGGCAATGCCGGCCTTACCCATTCGCGATACCTTCTTTTCCAAAGTCCGGCTATGCAAAAAGCAAATGGAATAACCGTTGTCGCAAACCCCAAAAACAAAGTCGGAGGGTGTATTACCATCCAATAGTTTTGAAGCAACGGATTAAGTCCGGTTCCATCTTTTGGCACAAAGTCAGGTTGCTCTTTAAAAATAGGAGCGTCTATAGCATCCCTCAGCAATATAAAGGGGGAGCTACCTAGTTTTATATTCAAACCCGGTATAACCACACCCAAAATCATTGAAGCTAAAAAAACCTGTACTAATGAAAACACCGTCATCACCGGAGCCTCCCAGTATTTGTTCGTTAAAATAACAATCACCCCAAGCAATGCATGCCAAAATAACCATAGTAAAAAGCTACCTTCTTGTCCTTCCCAGAAGCAGGAAATCATATAGTGAGCAGGCAGTCTCCTTGAGGAGTGGCTCCATGCATAGTGATATTCGAAATAATGATTATAAATAATATAAAAGAGACTAAAAACAATACCAACAACTGCGATTGTGTGAAGGTAGAATGCAACTCTTCCATTTACTTTCCAGGATCTTTCCTCTGATAACTCTTTGGCCTGAGCGGCCCTAAAAAAACAAAACGCGGAATATAATGCGCTTATAAAAGCTACAACAACAAAAAGGTGACCAAGGCCACCAATAAATTCATGTATCATAAATATTTAGCTTTTTCCCCTCTCACATCTCTGCTTTTACAGTATTCTCCTGATATTTCGAAGGACATTTCATAAGAATTTTTTCCGCTACAAAAAGATCATCCTTATATGAACCGATAACTACAACCTTTTCAGATCTTTGAAAATCAGCTGGCATTGGCTCGTTATAAAAAACCTTTTGCTCTTTCTTATTATCATCTACCATGACAAATGAAAATGACAGTTTATCTACCGAAGGTCGAATCCCCACGATTTCGCCATTTTTTTTCTTAAGCTCACCAACTACATGGATACTGTTTTCATTGCCATTGAGAGCCATCTCCTGGGCTGTATCAAAAGTCACATAGGAACTTGCATCGCCCGCAGTTGTTATAATGATTCCAATAGCAGCGGCTATTATAATAATACCGATAATGTGAGAAGTTTTCATAAGCTTCAATTATTAATCAAATACTCTACAAAGTTAGGCTCAAAATGGTTTCTAAATGTCATTATTTAGCAACTGTTTCTCTATTCTGCTGACTTTTTTATCAATTACAACCAGATAGGTAACCATGCCTCCTAGAATAATACATATCACCCCGGTGAGTATATATATCTTCCCTTCTTCCCTGAACCTGTCAGCCATCTCAACTTCTTGATTTGCATAGTCACTTTCAGTAATTTCTATCTTATCCTGTGCCAACAGGAAAAATGAGGTCAAGCAGAAAACCAGCAGTAAGCCAATTTTTTTCATTATTCTATAGTTTGTTCAAGTTTTCTAATTCTAATTCTCAACGTAGCTATCCATACTCCCAACAAAGTCCATCCGATAACGGCCGGATAAAAAACCATTCTCAACCTACTGTCAAGGTCATATGCATTAAATCCCGGATTTCCGCCATTACCAGGGTGAAGTGAATCTGTAAGCCTGGGAAGTATAAATAAAAGAGGGATTAAAGCGAAGAATGCAAAAATATTATATACTGCACTTATTCTGGCTCTTTGCTCATCATTGTCTAACGATCCTCTAAGTATAAAGTAGGCAAAATAAATGAGCAGGCCTATGGCAGCACCATTTTGTTTCGGATCTCCACTCCACCAGTCTCCCCAGGTAAACTGCGCCCATAGCATTCCGGTAAGAATTCCCAGGACACCAAAAATGACACCTACATTAGCAAACTCAATAGCAAAGTCATCATTTACCGTATCCGAACGCAAAAGATAGCGAATGGAGTAAACTACAGAAACCACAAGCATTAATATCATTCCAAACCACATTGGAACATGAAAATATAACGCCCTTATGGTTTCATTAAGAATAACCAGTCTCGGCACTTCCATCAAAAGTCCACCTACAACAACATAGAGGAGTAGTAGAACTGTTAATATTTTCCACCACGGTTTACGCATAAGCCCTTCAAAATTAGCTCCTCCAAAGATACGGGAATAAGAGATAAGAAACCGCCCCGACTATTAGATTAATTGCCAGCAAAGTGAGCATTTCATCATAACTAGCACTTCTTTCAATCCCATCCAGAGCATTTTTTGATATTTTTATGATCATGAGTAGCATCGGCAAAATTACAGGGAAGCCTAATATAGCCATAAGTGTCTGGTTATTGTTAGCTTTTGAAGCTATTGCAGATATCATGGTCAACGCCGACGAAAAAGAAATTGCTGCCATAAGAAGGTTAATCACAAACAACAATGGATCATGAATGGGGTTACCCAAAACAAGGGAATACATAACAAAACCCAGAACGGCAAGAATCAACATCAACAAAGCATTATAGAGGATTCTAGCTACAATTAGGGTTTGTGGTTTGATAAGCCAGTAATAGTATAAAAACTTCCCCTCTTTCTCTTGTATAAAGCTCTTTGCTACAGCATTAATAGCTGTGAATAACAAGATGATCCAGAATAACGCATTCCACGTTACAGGGTTAAGCTGATTGGCCTTAACATTAAAACTTAGGTAACAAATAAAGATAGTACTAACTAAGTATAAAAGTATACCATTGATGGCATAGCGTTGACGCCACTCTAAAAGTACTTCCTTCTTTATAAAATTAATTACCCCACTCAAGAATGAGTCCTTTCGTATTGCTTGATATACACAACCAGTTGTCGACCAAAAGCAATCAACAGACCTGCAAACAAGCCTAATAAGCCACCAACTGCTATAGAAATACCCAGTTTCGGACTCACTGGCCTTTTATAAGTATCAAAGTCTTCAACCACTTCAATCGCCTGATTGAAGGCCAAATCTTCCTCCAGTCTTTGCTTTTGTTGAATAAGTTCTAGTAATGCAGTGTATACCTCACCGGGATTCATCATGATAACGTTATCTTTCCCCAAGCTCTGAGATTTATACAGGTTTTTCTTCAGCGTGTCAATCTGGCTAATCTCAAAATCAAGTTTATCAATAAAATCCTTGTATTGCTTAGCCTTCAATTCGATACGCCTTTTAACATAAGGGTTATTTGATAAGTAATAAAACACTCCCTGCTCTAGCTCAGACCAATGATCATTAGACCCAGATTCAACCTTTACAACGTAAAATGCATAGTCGAGCCTTTTATCTGCAAGTTTGTCTGCGGGCCTGATCTCAACACTTTTTATTTCTCCCGAAAACTCGACAGAGATATTAAACCGATCGGCAAGTGCCTTATGATTATTCTCTTTAATTAACTGTGTTAAGTTATCATTTATAACTTCAATTAAAGCTTGATTTAGAATGGCGGCTCTAACGACAACCTCACTCTCATATACAGGAGGCTTAAGGCTGTAATACCCAAACCCGAGAAGTAGACCGACAAGGGTTAATAGGGTTATAGTGATTTTATTTTTAAACAGAACATTTTTGATCCTGACCAGCAACTCCGTCAAATCAATCTCATCATTCTCTTTTTCCGCCATTTCCATTTGGGTAAAATTCTAGTGCAAGTTTATTAAAATATATTTAAGAGTTCTAATGCTATATATAATTATTACATTTGTGTCAAAATTGCCACCTTCAAGTTAGGTTAAGGCATATTTCAGGTTATCAAGTAATATAATTTAATATATGCATTCAATTTTAGTTACAGGAGCAGCAGGCTTTATAGGCTTTCACCTTTGTAAGGTTTTGAGCAATAAAGGGTATAAAGTTACGGGTATAGATAACCTCAATGACTATTACGATGTAAATCTTAAAAAATCAAGACTTTCTATTCTGGAGAAAGAAGATAATTTCAGTTTTAAAAAGCTAGACCTTGAGGACCAGGGGAGCATTGAGAAACTGTTTGAAGCAGGCAACTTCAGTTATGTTGTGAACCTTGCTGCTCAAGCAGGGGTACGCTACTCCTTAACTAATCCCAGAGCATATATAAAAAGTAATATAGATGGATTTGTTAATATTCTTGAAGGATGTAGACACAACAACGTCAAGCACCTAATATATGCGTCATCAAGCTCAGTTTATGGGGCTAATACAAAAATGCCATTCTCTGTTGAGCACAATGTAGATCACCCGGTATCATTATATGCTGCCACTAAGAAATCGAATGAATTGATGGCACACACCTATTCACATCTGTACGGTTTGCCAACTACCGGCTTGCGGTTCTTTACTGTATATGGCCCTTATGGAAGACCTGACATGGCACTTTTCTTATTTACGAAAGCGATTATTGAAGGTAAGCCTATCGATGTCTATAACCATGGTAAGATGCTAAGAGATTTTACATATGTTGATGATATCATTGAAGGAATCGTAAGACTTATACCAACCATACCTTCAGGGAACCCTGACTGGGATGGCAATGCCCCAAACCCTTCGGATAGCTTTGCCCCATACAAAATTTATAATATTGGCAATAACCAGCCTGTAAAATTAATGGAATTTATTAATGCTATTGAAGAAGCATTAGGAAAAACCGCTATCAAAAACATGATGCCTTTACAGCCTGGTGACGTACCCGCTACTTATGCAGATGTTACGGCACTAAAGGAAAGTGTTGATTTCAAACCAAACACTTCCATTAAAACTGGAATTCAGAGATTTATAGATTGGTATTTAGACTATTATAAGATTGAAAATATCTAAATAAATGAAATTAGGGATTATTGGACTTGGATATGTTGGCCTTCCTTTGGCTGTAGAATTTGGGAAAGTACTTGATGTAATAGGGTTTGACATCAACGAGAAAAGGATTCGCGAGCTGCAGAATGGAAAAGACAGAACACTAGAAGTTGATAAGGAAGAATTATCACAAGCAAAACGACTGAGCTACACATCTGATGTTGGAGATCTTAAATCAGTTGATATATACATAATAACGGTACCTACACCAATTGATCAATATAAAACCCCTGATCTAACACCTCTAAAAAAAGCTAGTGAAAGTGTAGGCAAAGTACTTTCAAAAGGCAACATCGTTATATATGAATCAACTGTATTTCCTGGTTGTACAGAGGAGGTTTGTGTCCCTATTTTGGAAGCGGTAAGTGGACTAAAGTACAACTCAGATTTTTACTGTGGCTATAGTCCGGAAAGAATAAACCCTGGAGATAAAGAACACAGATTGAGTACAATTAAAAAGGTGACCAGCGGAAGCACTCCTGAAATTGCAGAAAGAGTAGATCAGTTATATGGTAAAATAATCACTGCAGGTACCCATATGGCTTCATCTATCAAGGTAGCTGAAGCAGCAAAAGTTATCGAGAACTCTCAAAGAGATCTTAACATCGCTTTTGTAAACGAATTGGCGATGATTTTTGATAAGATGAAAATTGATACACACGAGGTACTGAAAGCAGCAGGAACAAAATGGAATTTTCTCCCATTTAAGCCGGGGCTAGTTGGAGGTCACTGCATTGGGGTTGACCCCTATTACCTGACCTATAAAGCAGAAAGCATTGGATATCATCCCCAAGTAATTCTTTCTGGCCGAAGAATTAATGACAACATGGGTATATACGTTGCTAGCAAAGTCATTAAACTAATGACCAAAAAGAACAATCCCATAAACAACAGTAACATACTGGTTTTAGGTGTTACTTTTAAAGAAGATTGCCCAGATATTCGAAATAGCAGGGTAATTGATGTAATTAATGAACTTAAAGGTTTTGGGGCCAATTTACACGTCTACGACCCTCAGGCTGACGTGGATGAAGTAAACCATGAATACGGAATTACTCTAATTCCAAAACCTGACATGGTTTATAATGCAATTGTACTTGCGGTCGGGCATAAATCATTTAAAGCATTGGATATTAAAAGTATATCTAATGAATCTACTGCTATTTATGATATTAAGGGGTTTCTGGACAAAAATATTGTAACCGCAAGACTGTAATGGGAAAAGGAAAAATCGTTGTTACCGGAGGAGCAGGGTATATAGGCTCTCACACCTGCGTTGAGCTGATTAATGCTGGATATACCCCTGTAATTATTGACAACTTCTCGAACTCAGAAAAGTTTGTAATTGACAAACTAGAAACCCTCACTAACTCCAAGATTATTTTAGAAGAGGGGGACTGTAATGACATTGATTTCTTAAGGTTTGCTTTCAATAATAACACTGAAATTCAGGGTGTTATACATTTCGCTGCATTCAAAGCAGTGGGAGAGTCTTCATCAAACCCGCTTAAGTATTATGAGAACAACTTATTATCCACAGTTAATTTACTGAAAATAATGGATGAAGAGAATATTAGAAACCTTGTATTTTCTTCATCCTGCACTGTCTACGGGCAACCTGACGTTTTACCTGTAACGGAGGAATCTCCAATAAAGCCAGCCGAGTCACCATACGGAAGGACAAAGCAGATTTGCGAAGATATCCTCTCTGATTTTGTAAGAGCATCGAACAACTTCAGGTTTATTTCTCTAAGGTACTTTAACCCTATTGGAGCACATCCTTCGGGCTTAATTGGAGAATTACCTTTGGGCACTCCCAACAATCTTGTTCCATACATTACCCAAACAGCAGCTGGCCTCCGCGAACAGCTGACTATTTTTGGAGACGATTATAATACTCCTGACGGCACCTGCATTAGAGACTATATCCACGTTGTTGATTTAAGTAAAGCACACATTGCTGCCCTGAATAAAATGGTTATGAGTAACAATCTCATCCAAAAGGAAATTTATAATATTGGTACCGGAAAAGGGTATTCCGTTATGGAAGTTGTAACAACGTTTGAAAAAGCAACTAACCAAAAGCTAAATTATACTATAGGAAATAGAAGAAGTGGTGATGTTGAGAAGGTTTTTGCTGATGTCACAAAAGCTCAGCATGAATTAAACTGGAAAACTGAACGTTCCTTAGAACAATCACTAACAGATGCCTGGAATTGGCAACAGAATATATCGAATATAGTAAATAATTAAACACATAACATTGTGAAAGGAATCATTCTTGCAGGAGGTTCTGGTACAAGGCTATATCCCCTTACCAAAACCATTTCCAAACAGCTTTTACCTATTTATGATAAACCTATGATTTATCACCCTTTATCAGTCCTAATGCTGGCCAACATAAAGGAAATATTAATCATCACAACTCCTGAAGACTCCGAGGCTTTTAAAAGTCTTCTTTCCGATGGGTCTCAGCTAGGGCTTGATATACAGTATGCTGTACAACCTTCGCCAGATGGTCTAGCACAGGCTTTTATCATTGGTGAAGAGTTTATAGGAGATGACTCATGCTGCCTGATACTGGGCGATAATATATTTTATGGCTACAATTTCTCAAAGACCTTAATTCAAGCAGCTCAAATACAAGACGGTGCTACCGTTTTCGGATATTATGTTAAGGACCCTGAAAGATATGGAGTAGTAGAATTTACAGAAGATAACCAAGTGGTATCTCTCGTTGAAAAACCACAAAACCCAAAATCAAACTATGCAGTAACCGGATTATATTTCTACGATAATACTGTCTCTGAAAAAGCAAAACAAATTAAACCATCACCTCGAGGGGAGTTAGAAATAACCGATCTAAACAACATGTACCTCCTAGAAGGTAAACTGCACGTTGAGTTACTGGGAAGAGGTATGGCCTGGCTTGATACAGGAACACACCAAAGTTTGCTTCAAGCCTCTAACTTTGTTGAATCCATAGAAGAGAGGCAGGGTCTTAAAATAGCGTGTCTCGAAGAAATTGCATTTAGAAAAGGGTACATCAGCAAAAACCAGTTAGTGGAGCTTGCCCAACCTCTTCTTAAAAACCAATATGGACAGTATTTGATTAAAATAGCTGAAGAAAAAATATGAAAAATATTCTTATCACTGGCGGAGCTGGATTTATTGGTTCAAACTTCGTCCCATACTTTTTAAAAAAATACTCAGAGTATAATTTAGTTAACTTAGACAAATTAACTTATGCTGGAGACCTTTCAAACTTAGAAGAGGTTGAGTCAAACGAGAGATATACTTTCGTTCAGGGTGATATATGCGATAGAGATTTAATCGAACATCTCTTTAATCAATATAACTTTCAGGGTGTTATTCATTTTGCCGCTGAATCCCATGTCGACAACTCTATAGAAGGTCCCGAAGCATTCATAAATACTAACATCAACGGTACTTTTACGCTGATAGATGTTGCTCGTAAACATTGGATGGACAAACCTTTTGAGAAAAAAGCGGAATTCAAAGAAGCACGCTTTCATCATATTTCAACCGATGAAGTTTATGGCACCCTTGGTGAAACAGGGCTATTCAAAGAAACTACTCCTTATGCTCCAAATAGTCCTTATTCTGCTTCCAAAGCTTCAAGTGACATGTTGGTAAGGAGTTATTTTCATACATACGGACTTAATGTTATTACTACAAACTGTTCAAACAACTATGGGCCAAAACAACATGATGAAAAGTTAATTCCTGTAATTATTAGAAAAGCATTAAACGGAGAGAATATCCCTATATACGGTGATGGAAAAAATATACGGGACTGGTTATATGTACTAGACCACTGTATAGGGATTGACCTTGTTTTTCATAAAGGTATACCTGGAGAAACCTACAACATTGGCGGAAGGAATGAGAGAAATAATAATGAAGTAGTAAAAACAATTTGCGAAATTTTAGATAGAAAGAGCCCTAAAAAAGATGGGACATCCTATAAATCTCAGGTCTCCTACGTAAAAGATCGTGCGGGCCATGACAAACGGTATGCTATAGATGCCTCCAAGATCGAGAATGATTTAGGCTGGAAAGCCAATGAAAATTTTGCTACAGGAATAACCCTGACAATAGATTGGTATTTAAAAAAATATGTAAGTGTCTAAATCCAAATTTATTAAGGCAAATTTCAAATATTATACTTTTTAATTAATTTATAATGCTGGAGAATAAATCAATATTAATCACAGGCGGCACCGGTTCATTAGGTAAAGCATTAACAGCTTATATCCTGGATCAGTGGCCAAAAGTTAAGAAACTTATCATCTTCTCTCGTGATGAGCAAAAGCAATTTCAAATGGCTCAGGAATACCCTCATGAGAAGTATCCACAACTGAGGTTCTTTATTGGAGATGTTAGAGATTATGACCGTGTAAAACGGGCTCTAAAAGGAGTGGATTATGTAATACACGCAGCAGCCATGAAACACGTTCCAATTGCGGAATACAATCCAATGGAGTGTGTAAAAACAAACATATTAGGAGCTGAAAATATTATCAATGCCTGCCTTGAAACTGAAGTTGAAAAAGTAGTTGCACTATCAACCGATAAAGCTGCAGCACCAATTAATCTCTACGGTGCAACCAAATTAGCCTCAGACAAATTATTTGTAGCAGCAAATAACATTAAAGGCTGGAATCCTATTAAATTTTCCGTTGTCCGATATGGAAACGTCATGGGATCTAATGGGTCAGTCATTCCTTTCTTCTTAAATAAAAAGAAAGATGGTGTACTACCAATAACAGAGCCAGAAATGACACGATTTAACATTTCACTTACAGGTGGTGTGGAAATGGTGTTGCATGCGCTGGAACATGCATGGGGTGGTGAAATATTTGTACCTAAAATTCCCTCTTACAAAATTACCGATGTGGCGGAAGCCATAGCCCCCGAATGCGAGCATAAGATTGTTGGTATACGCCCAGGAGAAAAGATGCATGAAGAGATGATTACATCTTCAGATTCTTATTATACCTATGACCTCGGCAAGTATTATGCTATCATTCCTGCCACACATAACTGGAAGCTTGATGAGTTTATAAAAAACTTTAATGCTAAAAAAGTTGCTCCTGGATTCAAATATAATTCAGGTGAAAACGAAGAGTGGGTTGGAGTTTCCGAACTGCGTGAGCTAATAAAAAAACACGTTGACCCAACTTTCGATCTCTCATGATGAACCCTATACCATACGGCAGACAAAATATCACTGAGGAGGATATCAATGAAGTTATTAACACATTACGTTCTGATTATCTAACTCAGGGACCAAAGATATTAGAATTTGAACAGGCTTTTGCAAAGTATATAGGCTCTCAATATGCTGTTGCTGTGGCCAATGGGACTGCCGCATTACATCTTTGCACATTAGCGCTTGGGGTTCAGCCTGACGATAAAGTTATTACAACACCTATTACTTTTGCGGCTTCAGCGAACTGTGTTCGCTATTGTGGGGGGGAAGTAATATTTTCGGACATTGATCCAGAAACCTATCTTCTTGATATAAATAAGGTCAGAAGCTTGTTAGAATCCTCTCCATCGGGCCACTATAAGGGAATAATTCCTGTTGACTTTGCAGGCAGGGCGGTTAATCTTGAAGCATTCAAGGAGCTTGCCGATGAGTTTGGCCTTTGGCTAATTGAAGATGCTTGTCATGCCCCAGGTGGTTATTTCTTAAACTTAAATGGAGAAAAAGAGTTCTGTGGAAACGGAAAATATGCAGATTTGGCAATTTTCTCGTTTCACCCTGTTAAACATATTGCATGTGGTGAAGGTGGCATGATAACAACCAATGATGAAGCTTTGTACCAACAACTTCTTATGTTGAGAAGTCATGGTATTACGCGAGATAAGTCATCATTTGCAAATACTAGTAATTTTGCCACAGGCACATCTTCTGACAACTACCCAGGCTGGTATATGGAAATGCAAGAGCTGGGCTTTAATTACAGATTAACGGATATTCAGGCTGCATTGGGAATAAGTCAATTAAAAAGAGCTGATGAAGGGCTAAAAAGGAGACGTGAAATAGCAAGAGTATATCACCATGCCTTCAAAGATGACCCTAACATAATAGGACAATCGGGTATAATTGATGGGCATGCATATCATTTATATATAATTGAAACTGAAAACCGACTGGAACTGTATAATTATCTTCGTACAAAAGATATATACGCACAAATTCATTATATACCAACACACCTTATGCCCTATTATAAAAAAATGGGATGGAAAGAAGGTGATTTAATCCATGCCGAAAATTATTACAAAAAATGTTTAAGCTTACCGATGTATCCAACCCTTACGGATGAACAACAAAATTACATTATAGAAGTAATAAAATCATTTTTCTCATCTTATGAATAATCTGGCCATAATACCGGCTAGGGGAGGTAGCAAAAGAATCCCCAGAAAAAATATTAGAAATTTTCTTAACAAGCCTATAATTT
Organism: Fulvivirga marina; assembly: GCF_016775155.1. Lineage (GTDB taxonomy): Bacteria > Bacteroidota > Bacteroidia > Cytophagales > Cyclobacteriaceae > Fulvivirga > Fulvivirga marina. The sequence continues at coordinate 492,478 of NZ_JAEUGD010000067.1, forward strand.
CATACTCGATCCAGACCGCCTTTGAAAGTGGTCTTTTTAGTGAGGTGATGGTTTCAACAGATGATGACGAAATTGCCCAAATAGCATTAGATTATGGTGCAAGTGTACCATTCAAACGTAGCAAAGATAACTCTGATGATTTTGCTACAACCGCCGAAGTTATACTAGAAGTTTTGAATAACTACAAAAACAATAATAATCTGTTTAGTCACGCATGTTGTATTTACCCAACAGCACCACTTTTAAAAACTACCACTTTAAAAGATGCTTATAATCTATTAGTTTCTAGAAATTTTGACACTGTATTTCCAACTGTCAAATTTAGCTACCCAATATGGAGAGCACTTAATGTGGCCCCAACCGGTAAAGCGTCAATGATCTGGCCTGAGAATAAGTCCAAGCGCTCACAAGATCTATCACCCGCTTGGCATGATGCAGGCCAATTTTATTGGCTTGATACCAGTAGTTTTTTTGAAAAGCCTGAACTTTTTGGAGTTAACAGTGGTACTATTGAAATCGCTGATCTGGAGGCTCAAGATATTGATACATTTTCAGACTGGCAGATTGCAGAGCTTAAAGCAAGAATTTCTGATGAGTAAGAACGTTTTGATACGTGCTGATGGTGATAAAACCATGGGCTATGGGCATTTGGTAAGATGTATGTCACTCGCCCATATGATAAAGGACGCTTTTCAAATTATTTTTTATACAAAAAACATCCCCCCTGAAATTGAAGAAGAAGCAAATTCACATGGATTTGGTATTAAGAAAATTTCAACTGAGGAGGAATTTTTTGATAATATAAGACCTGGTTCTATAACGGTCTTAGATGGATATAATTTTGACGTGAAGTACCAAGAAACAATAAAGTCACGTCATTCTAAATTGGTATACATAGATGACCTCTGTAATCAAAAATTTTTAGCTGATGTTATAATTAACCATGCTCCGGGAATAAATAAAGGATGTTATCAAGCCCAACCTTATACAAAATATCTTCTCGGTCAAGATTATGCGTTATTAAGACCTGCTTTTTTAAAAGCGGCAAAAGAAAATATTCAACAAAAACCTTTGAAAGAGATTTTTATATGTTTTGGTGGTAGTGACTATTCAAACCTAACTGAAACAGTAATTAATTGTATACTAAATCAATCAACTCAATTAAAAATTAACGTTGTAGTAAGTGCCATAAATCCGCATTTAGCGCAATTAAAAACTATTCAACAAGAACATTCCTCTTTAAATATACAAGTTGGGCTATCACAAGAGCAAATGGTTAACCTGATGAAACAGTCTCAAATTGCAATTGTTCCCGCTAGTGGAATACTGTTTGAAGTGCTCGCAGTAGGACTTCAAACAGTATCAGGGTATTATATTGATAATCAGAAGTCTATTTATGAAGGCTTTAAAAAAATCAATGCTTTTTTTGATGCTATGCAATTTAAAAAAAGACAATTGACCACTGCATTTGTAAATGCTGAAAAATCACTACTTCAAAATAAAAATTCAGATATACGATTAATAGATGGCTTAAGTGGGGAAAGAATAAAAACTAGCTTTTTAAACTTATGAATATCGCTTTTTTAGCTTCAGGAAATTTGGGTTTCAAAACAATTAGTAACTTACTTAAAAAATATAGCCCCGCTTTCATTGGTACTGACTCCAACTCTAAGGACATCATTCACTTGGCTTCGCAATATCAGATTAAGCTATTTATCGGGAATCCGAGGAACGGCCGATTATTGAAATTCATGAAAGAAACTAATATTGATGTTTTGTTCTCCATTAATTATTTGTTTCTATTAGAATCCGATGTTATCAACTCCGTTAACCATGCTTTAAATTTGCATGGGAGCTTATTGCCAAAGTATCGGGGACGTACCCCACACGTGTGGGCTATTATTAATAATGAGAAGATAACAGGTGTCACTGCTCATTATATTGACGAGGGGTGCGACACGGGTGATGTTGTATTTCAAAAACAAATCAAAATATCGAGAAAAGCTACTGGAGCGGATTTATTAAAAGAATTTGAATATTTATATCCTACTATAGTTGAAGATGTTCTCTCGGCTCTAGAACATAAAACCTTAAAAAGGAAAAAGCAAATGGATTCAGAAGCCACCTGTTTCGGAAAGAGGACACCGGAAGATGGCAGAATTGATTGGAACTGGCAAAAAGAACGCATTTATAATTGGGTGAGAGCTCAAGCTTATCCATACCCTGGAGCTTTCACCTATTATAATGGTGACAAAATAATAATTGATAAGATTGAATACAGTAGCAAAGGTTATAGTCAAACTGATCCAAATGGTCTGATTTTGAAAAAAAATCCAGTTATAGTCAAAACCGCAAATGGAGCTATTGAACTTAAGTCTTTAAGAAATTCAGATTTAAATTTAATCCCAGGAAAAACTTTGGAATAATGAAAATAGGAAACTTTGATTTAAACGAAGGGCATACGTTTATAATTGCAGAATTATCGGCCAACCATAATCACGATTTTGAAATTGCCGTAAAAACTATTCAGGCTGCAAAAAAGGCTGGGGCTGATGCCATAAAATTACAAACGTATACAGCAGACACCCTAACGATTAATTGCGATAATGAGTACTTCCAAATTAATCAAGGGTCATTATGGGATGGGATGACACTATACAAGCTCTATGAGCAGGCATACACACCATGGGAATGGCATGAAAAATTACAACAAGTTGCTACCAATGAGGGATTAGAGTTTTTCTCTTCTCCATTTGATAACACAGCTGTTGATTTTCTGGAAAACCTGAATGTTCCGGCATATAAAATTGCATCTTTCGAAATTCAGGATATTCCATTGATTAAATATACTGCGTCCAAAAAGAAGCCTATTATAATTTCAACGGGTATTGCAGAAGAAGAAGACATTGCCTTGGCTGTCAAAACCTGTAGAGATGAAGGAAATACGGATATAGTTCTTCTTAAATGTACATCATCATACCCTGCACCTGTTGAGCTTGCCAACCTTAGGACAATACCAGACATGAGGGATCGATTTCAAACCGAAGTGGGATTATCAGATCACACTTATGGTATCATTGTACCTGTAACCTCTGTAGCTCTAGGTGCTAAGGTTATAGAAAAGCATTTTATTTTAGATAAAGCATTGGGTGGCCCGGATGCCGACTTTTCACTTAATATTGAGGAATTTAGCCAAATGGTACAGAGTGTACGTGAAGCTGAATTGGCATTAGGAAAAGTAACATATGAAATTTCAGAGAAGGTAAAGGCAAATCGAAAATTTGCACGATCCCTGTTTATTATCGATGATGTTAAAGCCGGGGAAGAAGTGACTCTTAAAAATATTAGATCAATTCGACCGGGCTACGGCTTACATCCAAAATATTTGCATGAAATAATTGGGAAAACCTTCACGCAGAATCTTAAGGCAGGTAGCCCTCTAAGTACTGACCATATTAATTGGACTTAATTTCTATTAACAAGAAGTACATTATAGAACAAATGAAAAAACTATTTGGGTTTATATTACGAGTTCATGATTTTATATATCGAAAATTAAGTTATCTAAAATTAAAGACCCTGATTAGAGAAGTTGGAGAGAATACCAGTGGTAACTGGACAGTGGAAATTAAATATGGACAAAATATAAAAATTGGTGCACATACAACAATTGGGCCCTACTCAACACTTGGAGCCATGAGCCCAATAGTTATTGGCAACTTTGTAAGAATATCAAAAGGAGTCATTTTAGAAACGGCAGGATTGAATTTAAATGCGCCTCCCCCTTATAAACATCAATCCAAACCTATTACCATCGAAGATGGAGTATGGCTTGCCACCAATGTTATAGTTTTAGGAGGTGTAACCATTGGGGAAAACTCAATCATCGGTGCTGGCGTAGTGGTGACAAAAAATGTAGCTCCTAATAGCGTGGTAGTAGGACAGTCAATGAGGCTCCTTGACAAAAAGATTACAAGATAAAACTATTATAATCAAAATGATATATTATATAAACAGGATTAAGGGACTTTTTTATTCAAAGATAAGCACAAGCCCAAAACTTCGAGCTTTGTTTCAAAAAGTTGCCGCAAGTTTTATAATTGAAAGAGAATTAAAAGGTAACAGTATTCATTTTGAACTTACAAATCTTGATAAACACAAAGAAGAATTGGAAGAAAAAGGCCTGACCTATTTAGGGAAAATTATTAATGATGACGTAATTGATAAACTAACAAAATATATTAATAAATTAAATTGTTTTGATCCCTGGCAACAAAACTTAGGAGAGTTTACAATCGATAAGGTGGATGATACAACCCACACAGCAAGCTATAAAAGAGAGGACTTAATCAAAGAAAAGATAATTTTTGAAATCGCCAATAATTCATCAATACTTGAAATTGTCAAAGACTATCTTAAAGCTACCCCAACGATAAGTAACATTAATGCTTGGTGGTCCTTTGCAGGAAGAAAATCTGCACAAGAAGCACAAAACTTTCATAGAGATAACGATGATATTAAATTTTGCAAGTTTTTCATTTATTTAACAGATGTTACTGAAGAATCAGGACCTCATATCTATGTAGAAAAAAGCTCTGGCTCGCAAAATTTAAGAAAAATCAAACGGTTAAGTGATGAGGAAGTAAAAGCTTCATTTAATCAAGATTTAATTCAAACTCTCATCTTCCCAAAAGGTCATGCATTCCTTGAAGACACATATGGCATTCATAAAGGACAGCTCCCACGGTCGGAAAATAGATTGCTCTTGCAAATCGAATACTCATTATCACCTATAGGATATATTAAGTATAAGCCAGTCACAGTAAATGGCTATACCAATTACTCCAAGTATATAAATAGACTGGTAATAAAATAAGAAATACGTATGAAAACTCTCATTTTAATTAACCAGGCTCCTCATTATGGTTATACTTATATAGAAATTGGACGTGCTTTAATAAAAAAAGGACACAAAGTCATATATGCATTAGATAGTACTTTCACGTTTTTTGAATATGAATCTTACTTTTCAAGTGATGACGAGGTTATTATTTTTTCAGATTTTTTCAAGAAAAATTACAGAAATACCAAAATAAGTACAAAGAAATTTTATGATGAAGATTTATGGACAATGTTTTTTTCAGACTACGAGAGAATAACGGCCTATGGGCTTCACAAAAAGAAAGATTCATTTTATTTTAAATCCGTAATAGCGAACCTATTAAATTTTTTTACCGAAATATTCTCTTCCGGAGATATCGATGCTATTCTTTATGAAAATGTAAGTAACTCTTTTGCTTACGCTGCCTACCTTGTTGGCAAAGAGAATAATGCCATCTACCTTGGCTTAGCAGCAACAGCCCTTCCAAATAGATTTTCAATTGAGGAGCATCCTTTTTTTGAAAGTCAAGCCATTATGAATAACTATAGAGATATAATTAAGGCCACCTCCGAAGCCGACATTGAAAGCAGAAACTGGGCTGAAGATTATTATGCTAACTTCATGGCTATTGAGCCAGATTATATGTCTGGCCAACGTAAACTTTTAGAGAAAAATCTAGCATCAAAATATCTGGATAAAAGTAAATTATTTCAAATAACATTTATTTTGAGATTTTTCAAAAAATATGGCCTGCAGGAAAATTTCTTTAATTTTCAGAACCCTGCCTTACTCATTAATTGGGCATATTTTAAAAGGAATGTAAGGAGGAAGTTTAGGCTACCCCGTATAAATAAATTGTATGACATTCAAAACATAGAGCAATTAGATACAGATTCTAATTACCTTATTTATCCTATTCAATTTCATCCTGAAGCTTCTACCTCGGTAAGGTCCCCTATTTATATAAATGAATACTACAATATTTTAAACATTTCCATTCAGTTACCCTTCAATTATACTCTTCTTGTTAAGGAACATCCAAGTGCCGTTGGATTTAACAAGGTCGATTTTTATAGGAAAATTAAAGCATTGCCAAATGTCAAATTAGTCAATCATAATATTAGAGCAAAATCATTAATAAGCCTGTCCAAAGGAGTAATAACAGCTACAAATACAATGGGCTATGAAGCACTTATCATGAATAAAAAAACCTTTGCTTTAGGCAGGTGCTTTTACGAAACTCACCCTAACTGTGTAGTCATAAACAATTTTAACGAACTTTTTAAGAAAATTAAAAATGAAATCGAAGATATAGAGGTAGTTGACCCCATAAAATATATTCAAGCATATTATCAAATAACTTACCCAGGAAGTGCTGTATATAAAAAAGAAGTCAATCAAAAATTTGTTGAACAGGTTAGCAGTCAAATTATAAAGCGTTTTGAATCTTAGAATTATATTTAAATTCTTATCTACATCTGCGGTAATACAAGCCTTCAATTTATTACTTTCCTTTGCTGTTATTAAATGGCTATCACTAACAGAATTAGGACGATATAATATTGGAAAATCGATAGCCGGAACCTTTCAATATGCTAATTTAGGATACCGCTATGGTTTAGATCGCAGGCTTCCTGAATCTACAAATGATGAATTAAATAGCTTAAGACTAAGCATATGTATTTATATTAATACAGGTGTTTCCTGTCTGATTCTACTATTCATAACACTACGATATGGTTTTAATTGGTTTTACATTATTTATGGGTCTGGGGGAGCATTTATTTCCGGATTTACTTTAATAAGGGTTTATTTCAGAGGAACGGACAAATTAAATTATTTTATTAGCTCATCATTTTATGGAGGAATAATACCAATTGCATTTCCCATATTGGGATTAATACTTTTTGGATTAACTGGGCTTGCAGTCTCCTTTTTTATTGTTTCTTTAATGGTCTTTATTTTTTATCTACAAAAAATAAAACTAAAACCCATAAAGGAAGTCTGGTTACAAAAACAATATAGTCTTATATTTTTTAAAGTTGGAAGTATTATTTACCTAACTAATTTCTTCCAATTTCTAGCTAATAATTTTGATAGATTTTTCATTGAAGCATTCTCTGGATTAGCCACTGTAGGAGAATATGGCATTATTATTTTGGTCTTTTCACTGTCGATTATTGTTCCCGGGTCAGTGGTAGAAATGTTTTTCCCTCAATATATTAAAGATAAAAGGAACAAAAAAGCTATTATGGCTAATGTGAAAAAGCATATTAAGATGAACTTGCTCTTAATTCTACCATTTATATGCCTTGCATATGTACTTTTACCATACGTTGTTCCTCTGATTTTTGAAAAGTACAGCTACCTAGTGGAACCAATGCAAATCACATTAATTGCATTAATTCCTTATATTTTTTTAGGCCCTATATATTGTTTATTATTTGCTTTTGATAGACATAAGCAAATTCTTTTATCAAATGTAATTGCATCTATTTTATACTTTACATTACTATATATTGCATTATCTAATAACAGTCAAATAATCACTCTTGTATACCTTAAGATATCATATACTTTTTCTTATCTCTTAGTCATGGGTATTTTCTTATTTTTAACTTTGCTGAAAAACAAAGCTATTTTTAACAATGGGATTTAAAGTAAAAAAACCGAAAGGTATATTGATCTTATTGTATGTATTTTTAATGATGCTTTTTCCTGTTTCATTATTAGAAAATTTCAATAATAATGAATCCCTCAAAGACGGCATATTTCTTCTCAGAATGGCTGTACTTACATTAATTATAGTACTTTTTTTTGTCGCTAAAAGGAAAATTAAAATACCACGAGCAGCGCTATTTTTTTTCATTTTAATCATTGTAGTTATCGCTGTATCAGGAATAACAAAGTTTGCAATTGATACATTAATACTAATCTCACTTACAATTATTTATCACAATTTAAGCGATGACAACAAAAGGTATATTATAAAAACATTATGTTCCTATTTTATCTTTTTCCCAATATTCATCCTGTTTTTAATTCAAGTCAAAGTCCTAGAAAACAATTTCTACAATGATGGGTCTTTATTATACAAGTTTGGGTTTAATAACCCAAACTACTTTTCTTTTACACTTCTCTTTGGTTTTTTATTAGCCTATATCAGTAAGAATTCTATAAAGTTACTTCTGGCTTTTATTTTCATTTGTCTAACATACCCTTTTACCAAAACAATATCAGTATTATTAATAAGCACTACACTAGTACTTACCATACCATTGACTAAGCTACGTCTTCTCAATAAATTAGCTACAGCATTAATACTTATCATTATGTCTACCTTAATAAGCATTTTGGTATTCAATCCAACATGGCTGTTACCAACGAATTGGGAAAATATGGCGGCATGGGAATATGGAAATAACCTTATGTCACGAGTCCACAATAATGCTCATCAACTATTAGAGATAAAAGAATGTGGTTTTTGGTTGGGTGGAGTACCTAGTAAAGAAGATAACTTTTTTGTCAACCTTTGGTCCGCAATAGGTATCATCGGACTTATCTATTTTCTGTTACTGTCCTTTAATGCTGTAATTAAGGTTAACTCTATATCTGCACGTGGATCAATGTTTATTATTTCTCTTATTCTAATAGCTCTTATAGAACAAATCCTATATTCTACTTCTTTAATATCTATTCTATATTTTAACTATCTCCTTATCCCTAAAAAACAGATTCATCTTCCCGAAAAAATATGAATAAAAAAAAAATAATTTGTGTTCATTTACTGAATGATTTTAGTGGTTCTCCTAATGTGCTGAGGAATGCCATAGATATACTGGGTGAAAATTATGAAATTGAACTCTATACTAACAAAGGCGAGGGATTCTTATCTAATTTAAATGTAAAATATAGATATATAAATTACAGGTTTTACAAATTTCCTCTCTTTACAATTGTCGCACTGCTCATTGCACAGACCCAGCTGTTCTTTAAAATAATTGTTAATCACTACAATGATAATTGCATTGTACTTGTTAATACAGTATATCCTTTTTCAGCATCAATTGCAGGTAAAATACTTAAAAAGAAAGTAATCTATTATGTTCATGAAGTTAGGCTAAGAAATTGGCTTATGGATAAACTAACTTTTAAAATTGCTTCCATTTGCAGTGACTATATTATTTATGTATCGCAATACCTGAGGTCGCAAGTAGCTCCTCGACTTAAAACCAAATCAACAGTTATCTATAACACTGTATCTTCGACTTTTCTAAGCGCTCAAGAACATAAAAAAGTAAGTGATTCCAACCGTTTAGTATTCAATGTAATTCTAATAGCTTCAAACAAAATCTTCAAAGGTACCCATACCATGATTAAACTGGCTGAAGAGATGCAATCATTCCATAATATTCAATTCACTATGATGCTAAATGGAGAAAAAAAAGCTATTGAAGAATTGAAAAATAGCTGCAAAGACATTACCAACTTATTGATATTAGACAGTTCATATAATATCAATGATTTGTATGCTAATTCTAACTTACTATTAAACTTATCTATTTCAGAAGATTGGATTGAAACTTTTGGTTTAACTATCTTGGAAGGATTTTTTTATGGCATTCCAGCAATAGTCCCTGATATTGGTGGACCAACAGAGATTGTAGATAATAACAAAAATGGCTTTCATGTAAACACTCGTGATATAAATGAAATAAAAGAGAAGATTATGTTATTATATGATAAACTAGATATCTATAAAGAATTCAGTTTAAGCGCTAAGGTAAAAGCCCAAAAATTTAGTTTATATGAATATCAAAAACAGCTAACTCAAGTTTTTAAAGAAGTGCATAACCTATAATATACTTTTCAACCCTAACTTAGGCGTTATCCTGCTGAAATTCTTCAGTTTGTCTGTCCATTAAGAAATAATATCTCTTATAACTAATACCCGACAAAAGATGTGGTTAAATGATAATGTAAAGAAAGAGTATATATATATATATAGTTTATGCCTATTTTTATTTCTACTTCCATTTGAAGTCAGATACAATAATATAGGTCTTATCGCCCTAGTATTAGGATGGGCTATAAATTTCAAAGGAACAGAATTCTTAAGTTACATCAAGGACAGATCCTTTAAAAGAATTTTTATAGCAATATGTCTATTTTATGTATATTTTATATTAAGAGGCTTTGACTTCTCAAGTGAAACCTATTTTTATAACAATGCTTTAGTAGAATACGGAAAAAAAATTGCTCTAATTTTATTACCAATCCTCTTAAACATTAAAGCAATAAGAAAACATCACAAATTGATATTATATTCTTTTGTTGGCGGTGTTTTTTTAGCAATTATTATTTGTCTATCAAATGCCGTATATGTTAATTTCAAAGAGGGTCTACAGGTGAACAGGGGTTTTTTCCATTTCAATGCTTGGTATTTCTCAAATTTACTACTTACTAAACCCATTAATTTTCACCCTACACTATTTTCATTTGCCGTTTCAATTGTACTTCACATCTGCGTATTGCAAATACTGAACCTATCAGCATCAAAAGTAAAGTTATTTAAAAGCAAAGCCATAGCTAGTGCGGTTGCCATATTAATGTTCATGTTTATGTTAATGCTATCTTCGCGTAATGTTTTATTATTTTCTACAGTAAGCATTTTCATATTAGTAATAAAATACATTATAAACACAAAAAAATACAGATATTCCCTGTACTTTATTCTTGCGATAACGGGCATCTCTGCATTCGAACTATCAATAAATCATGTGAATAAGCAGAGGATCGTTGACCTACTTTCCATAAATAAAAACCCAACTGAAAAATCCTTTGGAGGATCATCATTTCGTTTAGCTTCTTTCAATGCACTATATCAAGAAATTATCAAAGATAATTGGATATTCGGTATCGGCTCAGGTGGGGACCAAACACAATTCGATAGAGCGTATTTAAAACACGGTCTGAGTATTGCGGCAAAAGAGCACTATAATGCTCATAACCAATATTTAGAAACATTAATAGATAATGGCATAGTGGGATTACTGCTATTATTGGCTATTTATTTTGTTGCTCTAAAAACTAGTTATAATACTAATTCATATTTAGGATTGATAGTTGTTTATTTGTTGGCAAGTTTAGCACTAACAGAGTCTATTCTTGAAAGGCAGAAGGGCATCTGGTTATTTACCACCGTTCTATTTATATTTATCGCCAAATTAGAAAATTTAAAAGAAAAAGTTGAAAAACAATAAGATAGCAGTTATTGGTACAGTAGGCCTGCCTGCCAAATATGGAGGGTTTGAAACGTTAGTTGAACAACTGATCATTAATCTTGGTGACAAATATTCTTTTAAAGTATACTGCAGCTCAAAGCATTATGCAAACAAGTCCAAAAAATATCTAGGTGCTGAATTAGTTTATTTACCAATAAATGCAAATGGCAAGTGGAGTATTCTATATGATTCATTATCCATCCTTCACGCTCTCTTTAATTCCAAAGTTTTATTAGTCTTAGGTGTAAGTGGTGCTTTTATGCTTCCCTTTGTCAAATTAATGACATCTAAAATTATTATAACTAATATAGATGGAATGGAATGGAAAAGGGAAAAATGGGGAAAATGGGCCAAGTTTTATTTAAAATGGCAGGAAAAACTAGCAGTAAAGTATTCACACCATGTAATTTCAGACAACATCGGGATTAAAGAGCATGTACAGAAGAGTTATGATAAATGCAGCACCTTAATTGCTTATGGGGGAAGCCATGCCATCAGTAGCACATTATCAAATGCAAGCATACAGAAATATCAAATATCACGCCGCAGCTATGCTTTCGCCGTTTGTAGAATCGAGCCAGAAAACAACATTCATGTAATCTTGGAAGCGTTTTCAAAGACACACTTCAAACTTCTTATTGTAGGTAATTGGGACGCAAGCAAATATGGTATTGAACTGAAATGTAAGTACAAGACCTTCAGCAACATCTCCTTGTTAGACCCAATTTATGACCAGGTAAAGCTGAATGAGTTAAGAAGCAATTGTGGTATTTACATTCATGGACATAGTGCAGGAGGAACAAACCCTTCACTAGTAGAAGCCATGTGGCTTGGCTTACCAATTATTGCCTTCAATGTAAATTATAATAGGTATACAACCGGTAATAAGGCTCTCTTTTTCAATTTTTCAGACGATCTAATTGAAATTCTTGAAAATTTACCTTCACCCCCTGAACTTAATAAAATGGGCAAGACTCTTCAAAACATCGCTCATCAAAATTATGACTGGAATAATATCTCAAAAGCCTATGGAAAGCTTTTCCACCCCTAACCCATATTTACAAATAACCTAACCTTTTAAATTTTGTATCCTGCTCTTATTGTTTTTAACATAGCAAGATTTCCTTACCTTTGCGCATCTAATAAACCCTAGATGACTTCGATTACATTAGCAATAGCTACATCATTCATCATTACTTTTTTAGTGATCCCAGTGATCATCAAGTTTTCAAAAAAGAAAAAGAAGATGATGGATACGCCGGGCAGAAGGAAAATACATAAAAAAACAACTCCATCACTGGGAGGAATCGCCATTTTTATGGGGTTTTTCATATCCTTGATAATTTGGATGCCTATCGATGGTTTTCAAGATTTTAAATTCATCCTGGCAGGAGTCTCTATTATATTTGTCGTAGGTATGAGAGATGACATTGTACCTCTCAAACCTATTTATAAACTGCTAGGTCAGCTTATAGCTGCCTCTATGGTAATCATACTAACCAGTATTGGTTTAAACTCTTTTTATGGACTTTTTGGGGTATATGAGTTACCTGAACTTGTGAGTTACCTACTCACCATTTTTACCATTATTGTTGTCACCAACTCTTTTAACCTCATCGACGGACTTGATGGATTAGCCGGCACAATTGCTACCATCGCCTTATCCACATTCGGCATCTGGTTCTTTTTAGTTGGAGAAACATTAACAGCTCTATTGGCACTTAGCATGGTGGGAGCCGTTGTGGCCTTCTTAACATTTAACTGGGAACCCTCAAAAATCTTCATGGGGGATACAGGTGCACTGGTAATTGGTTTTTTGTTTTCCGTATTGGCTATTAACTTTATAGATTTCAATTACCAGCTTCCAGATACAAGTCCGTACAAATTTGAGGCGTCAATCACAACAGCGATTTGTATTATTATTATACCTCTATTCGATACTCTACGAATTTTTATCCTTAGATTATCCAAAAAGCAATCGCCTTTTACTCCGGATAAAAATCATATGCATCATGCTTTGATGAGGTTGGGTCTTACGCACTCCCAGACTGCAATTGCACTGGGAGCACTTAATATAAGCTATATTGTTTTGGCTATAGTTTGCTACAAGCTTGATGATGCAATCTTCCTGCCTCTCATTCTTGTATTTTCGATAATCCTAAGCCTAACCTTAGATTTTCTGATTATCAGGAAACTGAATAGATCCTAAAAACCCAGACACAGAAAGCTACCGTTAAGGAGGTTTTCTTTGTTGTAGCTAAAAACTTCAGGTCCTGTTCCTTTCAACACTTTGCCTCCTGCACTCTCAAGTACTGCTTGACCTGCTGCTGTATCCCATTCCATTGTAGGTCCGTGACGATAATATATATCCGCTTTTCCTTCTGCCACCATACAAAACTTCAACGAGCTACCTACGGAGATATCATTAACCACATCATATTTCTCAAGTACTCCTTCCTCCTCAGGAGATGCATGCGATTTACTTCTTACAGCAATTCTATTACCTGTGGAATTATTAACCTTCAGATCAGCTTTCTCTCCCTTTTCAACCTTGTAAGCACACTCCCCCTTGATACCTACGTACAAGCTATCATGCACTGGCGTATAAATGAAGCCTGCAACGGGAGAATTGTGATTCATCAAAGCAATATTTACAGTAAACTGTCCATTTCTGTTAATAAACTCCTTCGTTCCATCCAAAGGATCCACCAGCCAGAAATACTCAAAATCTTTTCTGTCTTCATACCTTAGCTGATCACCTTCTTCAGAGATGATTGGAATATCAGGGTAAAGCTCTTTAAGCCCTTCCATGATCACTTCGTGAGAAGCTTTATCTGCCAAGGTTAGAGGCGAGTTATCATCTTTATAGTCAACATCGCCAGCCAACTCAAGATCATTGTATATCTTTATTATGGCACTTCCCGCTTTACGGGAAAGGTTAATGAGTTCTTCTTGCTTTATGTTAATTTCCATAAAACAAAACTACACAAATGTGTGGCTCATTTATAAATTATAGTAATTAATTGTATTTTTGTCACTCAAATTTTCGTGAAAATGGCTGAAAACATACACCCGATATTTGATTCTATACTGAGTACCAGCAAAAAAGAAGGGCTGCTTAAACAGCACGGCCTTGTGATATGGATGGTTGGTCTTTCCGGATCAGGTAAAAGCACAATTGCACGTGCACTTGAAAACCGCTTGCATAGCGAAGGCTACCTCACTGCCCTGCTTGATGGGGATAATCTAAGAACTGGGATTAATAACAATCTGGGGTTCAGCGAGGAAGACCGTACAGAGAATATTCGTAGAGCCGCCGAAGCCTCAAAGCTTCTGGCCAACAATGGCGTGATAACGATTTGCTCTTTGATTAGTCCTACGGCGCAGATCAGGGCAATGGCAAAAGAAATAATAGGAGATAAGTATTGTGAGGTTTTTATTAACTGTCCATTAGAGGTCTGTGAACAGAGAGACGTAAAAGGGTTATATGCAAAAGCCAGGAGGGGAGAAATAAAAAGTTTTACCGGAATCGACTCTCCATTTGAGCACCCGGGAAACCCAAATGTGGAATTAAATACAGCAGAAAATTCGGCTGAAGAAAACCTAAACGAACTTTTAAAATATATTCTTCCAAAAGTAAAATACAGCAAATCATAATGAGGGCTTACAATCTAACACACTTAAAAGAACTGGAAGCGGAAGCAATTTATGTTATTCGCGAGGTAGCAGCTCAATTCGAAAATCCTGCCATCCTTTTTTCTGGTGGAAAAGACTCAATAACCGTGGCTCACCTTGCCCGAAAGGCTTTTTTCCCTGCCAAAGTTCCATTCCCTTTAGTTCATATCGACACAGGGCATAACTTCCCTGAAACTATTGAGTTCAGAGATAAGTATGTCGAAAAACTTGGAGTAGAGTTAATAGTAGGCTCTGTTCAACAATCTATAGATGAAGGCAAAGCTGTAGAAGAAAAAGGATATAATGCCAGCAGAAACGGGCTTCAAACGGTCACCCTTCTTGACACCATCGAAAAATATAAGTTTGACGCTTGCATTGGTGGGGCAAGACGTGATGAGGAAAAAGCTAGAGCAAAAGAAAGGTTCTTCTCACATCGTGACGAATTTGGCCAGTGGGACCCTAAAAACCAAAGACCTGAACTTTGGAACATCTTCAACGGCAGAAAACATTTTGGAGAAAATTTCAGAGTATTTCCTATCAGTAACTGGACTGAAATGGACGTATGGCAATACATTCTATTAGAAAATATTGAATTACCTTCATTGTACTTTGCCCATGAGCGTGAAGTTTTTGTACGTGACAATGTCATTATGGCCGACTGCGACTTCATTCAAAAGAAAGACACAGAAAAACCCTTCAGAAAAGTTGTCAGGTTCAGAACTATTGGTGATATGACTTGTACAGGAGCTGTAGAATCTGAAGCTTCTACACTCGAAACGATCATCACTGAAGTCGCAGCAACAAGACAAACCGAAAGGGGTACCCGATCAGATGACAAGAGATCAGAAGCAGCAATGGAAGACCGTAAAAAACAAGGATACTTCTAATTCAGGGTTAATACCCCCAGACTTAACCAAATATTGCTATCAACCTAAAAACATTAATAATCAAATGAGTGTGAATAACGGAGACTCAAACGGATACCTTGATATGGAATTGCTGCGCTTCACAACCGCTGGAAGTGTAGACGATGGTAAAAGTACATTGATAGGAAGACTTCTATATGATTCCAAATCTATATTTGAAGACCAATACGAAGCCATTGAAGAATCCAGTAAGCGAAAAGGGGATACCAATGTAAACCTGGCTCTTCTTACTGACGGACTCAGGGCCGAAAGAGAACAAGGCATTACTATTGATGTGGCCTACAGATACTTTGCCACTCCAAAAAGAAAGTTTATTATTGCGGACACTCCGGGGCATATCCAGTACACCAGAAACATGGTTACAGGAGCTTCAACGGCTAACCTTGCCCTGATTTTGGTAGATGCCCGAAATGGAGTTGTAGAGCAGACCCATCGTCATACATTTATTGCAGCACTTCTGGGAATACCCCACGTCGTGTTCTGTATAAACAAAATGGACCTTGTTGATTATGATGAAAAAATTTATAATGATATAAAAGACCAAATTGAGTCGTTTTCTTCAAAACTTGACGTAAAAGATATCAGGTTCATACCTATTAGTGCGTTAAAAGGTGACAACGTGGTAAATGAGTCTGAAAACACACCTTGGTATAAAGGAGGAACTCTTCTTTATTTGTTGGAAAACATTCATATAGGAAGCGACCACAACCATATAGACAGCCGCTTTCCTGTACAACATGTCATTCGTCCTCACTCTGACCAGTACCATGACTATCGTGGTTATGCAGGAAGAATTGCAGGAGGAATTTTTAAGCCAGGTGACTCTATAACAGTTTTACCTTCGGGTTTTTCTTCTAAAATAAAGAGTATAGAAGTATTTAATGAAAAGCTAGAAGAGGCATTTCCTCCGATGTCTGTCACCATGCAGCTAGAAGATGATATTGACATCAGCCGTGGCGATATGATTGTTAGAGAAAATAATAAGCCTAATGTAAGTCAGGATATAGATATCATGATATGCTGGATGAATGCTAAGCCATTGATCATGAATGGAAAATATGCCATCAAACATACCACAAGTGATGCTAGATGCATGGTGAAAAACATTCACTACAAAATGGATATCAATAGCCTACATAGGTTAGAGGATGACAAAAACATTGGCATGAATGATATTGCTCGTGTTACTCTTCGCACTACAAAACCTCTATTCTATGATAGATACAGCAGAAATAGAATTACAGGAAGTGTGATACTTATAGATGAAGCCACCAATGAAACCGTGGCAGCAGGAATGATCATTTAATAGAAATATGCAGGAAAAAGTTGATGTCATATTAAAAGAGGTCGAAGAAGCTAAAGCCAATACCCAAGAAGAACTGGAACAATTCAGGCTTAAGTTTATAAGCAAGAAAAGTGTAGTGGGTGACCTCTTTGCAGAATTAAAGAATGTGCCTAATGACCAAAAGAAGGCATTTGGCATGAAGGTCAATGAGGTAAAGCAAGCCGCACAGGCAAAATTTAAAGCATTAATTGATAATTTAGAAACTTCCATTCAAGGGGGAGCATCTGATCATGAGGATCTGACTTTGCCATCGGCAGGGCATACTTTAGGCAGCATGCATCCTCTTAATTATATCAGGAGTCAAATCATCGAGATTTTTGAAAGGATTGGCTTTAATGTTGCCGATGGCCCTGAGATAGAAGATGACTTTCATAACTTCACGGCATTAAATTTTCCTGAAAATCATCCAGCCAGGGAAATGCAGGACACATTCTTTATAGAGAAGAATCCTGATATTTTGCTGCGAACACATACTTCTAACGTTCAGGTAAGGCTCATGCAAAAGCAAAAGCCTCCCATACGCTCAATAATGCCCGGGCGTGTATATCGAAATGAGGCAATATCAGCTCGAGCTCATTGTGTATTCCATCAGGTTGAGGGTTTATATATAGATAAAAATGTTAGTTTCGTAGACCTTAAGCAAACCCTCTATCACTTTGCTAAAGAAATGTTTGGTAAAGACACAAAGGTCAGGTTCCGCCCATCTTACTTCCCATTCACAGAACCCAGCGCTGAAATTGATATTTCATGCCAAATTTGCAAAGGTGATGGTTGTCAACTATGCAAATACACCGGATGGGTTGAGATTGCCGGTTCCGGCATGGTAGACCCCAACGTGTTAGCCAATTGCGGAATTGATAATGAAGAGTATACCGGGTTCGCCTTTGGTATGGGTATAGAACGTATTTCGCAGTTAAAGTTCAGAGTAAATGACCTCAGGTTATATACGGAGAACGATGTACGATTCCTGAAGCAATTTTCAACACTTCATTAATATGAACTCTATTGACAATATCAAGAGTGTAGGCGTTATTGGTGCAGGCACTATGGGCCAGGGTATAGCTCAAATAGCCGCTATGGTCGGATACAAAACCATACTTTTTGACATTGAAAATTCAGCGCTTGATAAAGCATTACAGTCAATAGAAAAAAACCTTGAAAAAGGAATTGAAAAGGGGAAGGTTACTAACGAACAAAAAACAACCACCCTACAAAATATTTCAACAGTGGTAGAACTTAATGAAGTTAAAGCTGACTTCGTTATTGAAGCCATTATTGAAAAGCTGGAAGTTAAGCAAAAGGTATTTTCAAAATTGGAAAGCATTAATTCTGAGAATACCATTCTGGCCACTAACACTTCTTCCATACCAATTACTCAAATTGGAGCTGGTTTAAAGCACCCTGAACGCTTTATAGGCATGCATTTTTTCAACCCAGCCCATATCATGAAGTTAGTAGAAGTGATCTCAGGAGCGGCAACAGATGATAAGGTAGCGTTGCTTACTAAAGAGTTTGCTGGAAAACTTGGAAAAGTGGCTGTAATGGCAAAAGATTCTCCCGGTTTCATTGTTAACAGAGTGGCAAGACACTTTTATGTAGAAGGGTTAAAGGTATTGGAAGAAGGAGTAGCTGACGTGGAGACAATTGATAAATTGATTCAATCATCTGGATTTAAAATGGGACCATTTCAATTAATGGACCTTATTGGTGTAGATACCAATTTTAGTGTTACTACATCAATGTACAACTCCTTTTATCAGGATGCTAAATTCAGACCTAGCAGAATTCAACAGCAAAAAGTAGATGCAGGGCATCATGGCCGCAAATCAGGGAAAGGCTTCTATAACTATGAATAAGTTTACTTTTTTTTTAAGTGCTCTGCTTTTAATATCCGCATGCAATGATTCCCCCTATAGAGAAGAGATTCCATTTGCCTCATTCCCTGATGTGTATATTCAATTGGACCTTCCTGAATATAATGACCTAGCTGTAGATGGCGGATATATTTTATTAAGTGAAGGAGTAAGAGGGATTATTCTATACAGGGAAAACACCTCAACATACCATGCATATGAAAGAAATTGTTCTTACAGACCATACGAGGCTGGCTCTACTGTAAATGTTCACTCCTCTGAACTTTATATGACCGACCCCTCATGTAAGTCTTCATTTAGCTTTACCAATGGCTATCCAACAGGTGGTCCGGCTCAGTTTCCTTTAAGAGAATACCAGGTGAGCTTAAATCGAAGAACACTCACTATCACTGATGAGCCAATTAATTAATTTTTATCAGATTATCTATAATATCATCTATAGATACGCCCTCCGCCTCGGCTTTAAAGTTTCTAACAATCCTATGTCGAAGAGTAGGCTTAGCCACAGCCATAACATCTTCAATATCGGGAGAGTACTTGCCGTTTAACAATGCATTACATTTAGCTCCAACTACCAGGTATTGAGAGGCTCTGGGACCGGCTCCCCACTCCAGATAATCATTGGCCACCTGAGCTGCTTTATCAGTATTAGGACGGGTCTTGTGAACAAGCTTCACTGCATATTCTATCACATTGTCTGCAATAGGCACCTTACGAACCAAATGCTGAAAATAAACGATCTCATCACCCGTAAGCACATGCTCGACTTTTGCCTTTACATCTGATGTTGTGCTCTTCACTATATCAACTTCCTTCTCATAAGCAGGGTAGTCTAGAAGTACATTAAACATAAACCTGTCTAACTGAGCTTCAGGAAGCGGATAAGTACCCTCCTGCTCAATAGGGTTTTGTGTAGCTAGTACAAAAAACGGCCTTTCCAAGTCATACTTTTGCCCTGCTATAGTAACCGCATATTCCTGCATAGACTCAAGCAATGCTGCCTGAGTTTTAGGAGGAGTTCTGTTAATCTCATCCGCAAGAACGATGTTTGCAAAAACCGGTCCTTTGATAAATTTAAAATTACGATCTTTATCTAAGGTTTCTGCCCCTAAAATATCAGAAGGCATTAAGTCTGGAGTAAACTGTATTCTGCTAAATTTAAGATCAAGAGCTGATGAAATAGTTTGTATCAAAAGAGTTTTAGCCAACCCAGGCACACCTACTAATAAGCAGTGTCCCTGACAAAATATAGAGGTCAGCAGCAATCTAACAACTTCATCCTGCCCGATAACCACTTTTCCGATCTCTGCAGTTAACTTTTTATATGCCTGATGCAATGCATCGGCAGCTTCCACTTCTGTACTAAACTCTTTCATATATGCATTTTTGGTTGTTTTACGGAACTATGTAATTAAATTTTGTCAATTCATAATTCCGCAATAGTCGTACGCCTCATCAATGCTTATAAACACATCTTCTCGAGCTTTGTTAAACCACTCATTCAGTGCTTTTGATTTCTTTTGATTCAATGCAGCAGCCTGTATCTTCTGCCAGTCATCATTCAGGTTTGCCTGATGAGGCTTGATCTTAGATTTATAGTATAAAATACGAACTGCCTCTTTTCCTCCATCAGTTCTAAACTTAATAGGTTTACTTATTTGTCCTACCTGCATGCTATCAAGAGTAAAGAAAACAACAGGGTCAAGATCCTCAACAGAAACCCTGGTTCCTCCTAAATCATCCATAAAAAAGCCTCCGTTACCCGCAGTATATGAATCATCTGAATATTCCTTTGCAGCCTTTTCAAAAGTAATGCTATCGGCCTGTACTTTCGTCTTCAAACTATCCAGAAAGTTTTCTGCATCCAGCATATCATCAGAAGAAGGCTCAGCCATCAATAAGATATGCCTACTGTTATATTCATTCCCTCTTCTCTCCAGCAGCTGCACAATGTGCACACCAAATTGTGTTTCAAAAGGACTGGAAATTTCATTTGGCTTCAGTTTTAACGCGGCAGCCTCGAACTCTGGGGCCATTATACCTCTTCTTGCAAAACCAAGATTTCCTCCGTACTTGGCACTACCTGGGTCCTGAGAATATTCCTTTGCAAGTGCTTCAAAGCTCTCACCTGCTATTACTCTAGCTCTAATATCGTTGAGCTTCTTTTTGGCAGCGCCTATTTGCTCCTTTCCAACAGTAGGTATTTTCACAATTTGTGCCACTTCAACCTCCGTTGAAAAATAAGGAAGGCTATCTTGAGGTATGCTGTTGAAGAATTTCTTAACCTCAGAAGGAGTAACTTTGATGCCTGATGTTATGGTTTCCTGCATTCTTTGTACTACCAACTGTTCCTTAATTTGATCACGAATATCAGCCTGAAACTCTTCTACGGTTTTACCATAATATTCTTCAAGTTGCTCGGCTGAACCTCCATACTGGGAAAGGATCATCTGCATTCTCCGGTCAAGGTTATTGTCAACCTCCAGGTCAGTTACAATTACAGAGTCTATTTCCGCTTTTGCCACCATCAGCTTTTGACTTATAAGCTGAGCTAGAATTCTACATTTTGCATCAGGAGTAGCAGGGTTTCCACTAGCTAGATAGTTAAGGTATGTAGTCTCCAAGTCAGATTTCAACACAATGTAGTTATCAACCTTTGTAATAATTTTATCAACGACTACTCCACTACTCTGGGCTCTCAACAACAAGGGCATGAACAGTACCAACCCTATTGATAATAACACTGATTTAATTATAGATTTCAAATTCCTGGTTTTTAGTTGCTCTTTCATAAACATCCTCTTCAAGCTGCCTAGCCAGCTCTACCTTTCTCTTATTTATAATGATATTCTTTATCCCTTCTTTAACAAACTCCAACGGAGACACATTATCTGAAATCCTGTATTCTACAATTTTCAGGAAATACAGGTATTGATCATCCGACTGCTCGATGTACTTCTGATTTTTTAAAAACTGTACTTTATTAGGAATCTCCGCAAGTGGTGAATTTTTTATCACTTCGTCAAATACCATCCATACCGAATCATCAAGCTGATATTGCGTCGCATAACTTAGACTATATGAGTTCAGCTCCTCCTTATCCTCATCTAAGTTTGAAAGTAATAATGATTTTATCTTTTTGGTTTTAGGGGCTCCCTTGGGTAGCTTTATGAATTTACCACGAATAATGTTCTGCTTAAGGATAAAGTTATCGATATTCTCTTGGTAGTACTTTTCAATCTCTTCATCTGTCACCTCTGCATTCAGGTTTTGATTTACGTAGTATGACTGGTACTCGTATCCCATAAGGCTATACCGGTAATCCAACATTTTCCTTTCAATTTCTGCTTCATCAAACTCTATTTTAGTAGCAGCCTCTTGGATAAGAAGTTGTTTTCTAATCCAGTTATTAACGAACCTTTGCGCACGTTCTGTACTGTCTTCTTTACTCATACCTCCTGGGGCTATACCTTCAAGGTCTTCCGGGTAAAGATATTGCTCTCCTACTCTTGCCACAGGATCACTGGTCATACCGGATTCCTGCACCCCGTCCTTCATTTTAATTAAGTCACACCCAGAAACAATACCAGTAAAAATGAGTGCAAACGAGATATAATTATTTCTCCAACTTCTCATAAATATAATTTAGTCCGCTATCATTGATGTTTACAGGGTATCTTTCTTTTAACTCTTTCACCCAAAGCTTTTCCAGATAGTTTTGATAATCGGATATCACAAGTCCCTTAATCTCGTCAAGTTTTTTGGGAGCAGGCTCCAAAACTTCCTTAACCCAAACCAGATTAGACCTTCCAGATACATCCAAATTATAAACACCCGGCACCCACTCTACCTGATCAACAGTATCATTATCCCCTTTTTCAAAAGCACCCTCTGTAACCTGCAAAGTTAATGCAGTTTTATTGTTATAGTGCTTCTCTAACGTGCTTTTAACCAACGCCAGTGAATCATTGCTGTTTATTAGCTCTTTAATTTCTGAAAGCACATCCTTCTTGTCAGAATTATAAATAACGGCATCAACTCTTTGTCCCCACTGATATTCACTTTTATGCTCGTTATAATATGTCTTAAGACCTGTTGTATCTTCTACGGCTTTATTCCACACCTCCTGTTCCATAAGTTCAAAAAGCAGAATCCCTTCGCGATACTCATTTACCAGCATTCTGTAATCGATATACTTTTCCTCAAGATGATTCTCTTCATAAAATATAATGCGATCATCAGTAAAATTATTGTACTGCAACCTCATATAAACTTCAGGAGAATGAGAGTTAGGCCTTTGCTCTCGTCCCAAATACTTAAAGAAATCTTCAACTGTATATTTTTCATCAGCTATTTTAAACAACACATCATCAAGTATCTCATGCTCTTTAGGGTAGCTCCACCTCCCCTTGATCAACGTACTATCCGCATGGCTCCATATTTTCTGCACGGCATCTGCTTCTTCGAAACCATTTTCTTTTCTAAGCCTCTCAATTAGTACTTTTTTATTCAACTCAGCTCTTGAATCACGGTTGATTCTTGATTTTATAGACGGCTCCAGCTCCTTGAAACTTTCAAGTGGATATTTTTTCTCCAGCCTTATAATATGCCAACCGTATGGGGTCATTACCGGATCTGAAATATCTCCAGGCTGAGCCAATGCAAAGGCCGATTCCTGAAAAGCATAAGGCATTTGCCCAACTTTAAACGGCTTTAAAAGCCCTCCAGAATTTTTAGTATTTATATCCTCAGAAAACTGCTTGGCAAGATCTTCCCAGCTTACCCCCCCTACAGCCTGATCGTATATTTCAAAAATTTTATTTCTTGACTCAAGGGAATCTGCTTTATTAGGCTTAATCCTGATCATAATGTGTGAAACCTCTACACTACCCTGGCTTGGTCGCCTGTCAAGGACTTTAACTATGTGATACCCAAATTTAGTCCGTATTGGTTTGGAGACTTTTCCTTCTTCTGTATTATATGCAGCGGACTCAAAGGGATAAACCATTTGAAAAGATGTGAAGTAACCTAGGTTTCCCTTATTCATTTTAGCTGATGGGTCATCTGAGTACTCTTTGGCCAACTTTCCAAAATCGGTACCATTCATTGCCTTCTCTCGAATCTCCGAAATTTTGCTATATGCCTTCAAAGTATCCTCGGGTGCAGCCTGAGCATCTACCTGAATAAGAATATGTGAAGCATTTACCTCCTCTTTATACCTCTGATAAGCTTCTGCGACCAACTTCTCTGTAACTTGATTCTCAGACAGGTAAGGTTTTTTAAGTTGTTCTTTATAAGTATCAAACTCACGGATGAAAGCATCTGTGGTATCCATCCCACGGCTTTTTGCTTCTGCGATCTTTAGCTTAAACTTTATATAGAGATCGAGATAATCTTTAATATCGCCATGGGTAAAGGCGCTATCATTGTTTACATTATTCTTTTTATAGACGTAGGCAAACTCATCTGTGTAAACCGATTCACCACCTACATCAAATAGTTTCGTGGATTTAACCGGGCTATCGTCCTGTTTTACACTTGAAACATCGGATGATACTTTACAACTAACTATTAATATAAGGATAAACCAAACGTGAAACTTCATCTTGTAGAATAATTTTGGAACCTTGCAATTTTAATAAATTAATAGGAAAAAATGGGGATATGTTGGAATAAGTAAAGAAGGAGGACCTAATTGATGGGAATCTTTTTAACAAGTCTGCAAATGTGTTTCTTTTTGTCAGAATAAATTTGAATATCATCCATAATTTTCTTGACCAGTATTAGGCCAATCCCTCCTTTCCGCTGCTTCTTGATGATATCTTCCAGAGTCGGTTCCTGATATTCATTGATGTTAAAAATCTCAGCTTTATCAATGATATTGAAAATCAAACCTTTGTCTTTATCCACATTGATCTCAACCTCTATAGATTCCTTTGGGTTACAACAATGCGAATGTATAATGAGATTTGCGCAAACTTCGTCAATTGCTAACACCAATGTGCTTACATCGACTTCAGAAAGTCCATGCTTTTCCAACACCTCCTTTACAAAGCATCTGATCTCCTTGAGCATTTCCTTCTTACACGGCACTTTATAACAGTACTTCATCCTAGCAGAGCTTTTGCTTCTTCCTTTGTTCCCTCTATTTTCAACAATTGGTCAAGACCTAAAATTTCGAAAACATTAGCAACCTTATCATTCAAACCAAAAATCACGAGGTTAATATCATTTCGTTTGAACTCTTCAATATAAGACATAAATACACCTAAGCCAGCAGAGGATATATAATCAAGAGAAGTACAATCCACCAGGAACTTTTTCTTTCCACTTTTTACCGCCTCGCTAATAGCATTATCTAGTTCAATGGAGGAACTGGCATCAACCTCTCCAATGATAACTATAACGTCGTGGTCCTCTTCCTGTAACCGTTTTATGTCAACCATAATTGTTTTACGTATTTATTAGACTTATGTTCATCAGTACAAATCAATTAAATTTAATGATCAGTGTTGTGTAGTCATCATCTATTGATTTTGTACCTGTAAACTCATAAAGTTCATTTATTAATTTCTGCTGTATTTCCTGTACGCTTAAAGCGCTTACCTTTTCAATGAATTTTTGCAGGCGTTCATATCCGAATTCATCTCCCTGAACATTCTTCGCCTCCGTAACTCCATCGGTATAAAGCACTACGATATCATCTCTTTTATACTGAAATGCATTGGTTTGGATATAATTTCCAAATTCACCGTTTCTTAAAATTCCTAGTCCGAGCCCCTTATTTTGGAAGTAGGTGCCTTTCTTCAGCTGAGCATCATAAAATAATGTAGGGCAATGGCCAGCCCTGGCGAATTCTACTGTTTTAGTAGTACTGTTAATCACAAAATATGACGTTGTGATAAAGGATGCTTTATCAAGGCACTGACTTAGTGCCTGATTGGCCTTTTCCAAAAACTCCTTAGGTGAAAGATCAAGTTGAGCGAAGCTATGGAAGATTCCTTTCATTTGTGACATATGAAAGGCAGCTGATGTTCCCTTACCAGACACATCGCTTATAATTAATGCTATTTTATTCCTGCTTACTCGGTAGGTATCATAGTAGTCACCTCCTACTTCATCTGCGGCTTCAGAAAAAGCTACCATATCATAATCCCCATCATGATCCAACTCCTTCGGCAGAAGGCTACTTTGCACCCTCTTAGCAATTTTAAGCTCCTCTTTATAACGTTCGTTCTCAAGAGCCTCTGACAACAGCCTGAAGTTCTCTATTGATATACCAGCCTGATTAGTAAAAGTATCAATGATCTTTGTCATCTCCTTGTTAAACCCATCAGTTACATCTTTAAGAAGGGCTAAGGTTCCCAATTGCTGATTCTTAACATAAATAGGGAAAGCAAGGATAGATCTGAACCTTGATCCCTTGAGTGTTGAAAGGTACTTATTCAGATTGATAGTTTTATCACTACTCTGATCGAGTATCCCTCTTACATTATTATCGCTGATATGTTGCTTTATATTCTGTATCTCTTTTACTGATATCCCCTGTGTATAAAATTGGTTACTCTCTCCAGGCCTGATGATCTCAATCCATGCAGCATCCGCAAAAACAGTGCTGACAGCACTTTCTAGCAAAATGTCGTATACACGCTCTTCATTTTGCTCTGTTTGTATGGATTGACTAAGCCTTTGAAAATTAACTACCTCTTCAAGTTTTTGTTCGAAAACTGATGATGTAGGTAGGTTAAATAGTATTACCAGCAACGAGAATAGTGCATATATAAAAATGAATGCGATTAGCGCCAGTATAAAAACATTGCTCCTGAAATCGGTAAACTGGGTTGTAGATTCACCAATATCATCTGCCAAATTGAAAAGGGTAAAGGTGAAATATCCCAGGTAGAACATAGCCAACGCTATAAGCAGAATGCTTTTCCATTTTTGCTTAAAATTCAGATATGCCACCCACTTCATATTAGCCGACAGGAAAATACCCATAAGCACAAGTAGTGCGGAATAGTACTCTTCAAGGTCCTGTACAGCCGGTATTGGCAAAACATTGTATAGTAAACTGAATAACAAAGAGTATTCAAAGATCTGCCAGGCGGTCAATAAAAACTTTGACTTTTGATAAAGAATAAGCCTTTTCCACACTATGAATGTAGAGATCAGAAATGCACTGATCAAACCTAAATTAGATAAATAAATGAAGTCCAGAAAGATTACATTCTCAGCCAATTTTGTACTACCCAACAGGTTTAAAAACAGCCTAAAAAACAATGATACAATTGTAGTGATCAACCCCGTGACAAATACCTTCCATAAAAGATCTACGAAGTTAATGCTCTCTGCCTTTTCAATTCGATACTTATAAAAGACAAAAAGAGAGAGTATAAAAAGGCTCAACATTATAGGCGGAATTTCACGACCTATACCTGGCTTCAAATTGTGTGTAGTGCTAAAAACAATAGACAGATCACCAAATACCAATACCACCCAAGTGATAATGGCCAACAGTGTTGTGAGTCGTATGATTGCTTTCTTACTTAGCATATTTAAAAACGCCATGAAGATAACAAATTATATTATCTCGTATAATAAGAAAGCCACTTTAGGTATTAAAGTGGCTCTCAAATATGGCGTATATAACGAATTATCTCACACTAAATTGTTTTGTCAATGGCTGACCTGTATTCACCCTAAGGGTATAAACTCCTGTCGGAAGTTTTTCTTTAAAGTTTAAAGCTATTTCATTAGAGTCTTCAATAGCAACCTGCTGTTGGTGCACAACTTGCCCTTGTGTATTATATATAAAAACAGAAGCCTCACGTTCCTTTGAGTTTAAATGCGTAAGCCTAAGTGTAAGTTGATCTCCATTATTAGGTACAGGATACATATTTAATTCCGGAGCTTCAGAAAGTACAATGTTGTTCACTCTTATAACATCAGAATAAGTAAAAGTTCCATCGAAATCGGTTTGCTTCAACCTATAATATGCAACTCCCTTGCTGGGGTGGTTGTCATAATATTTGTAGTCCTGACGCTCTTCAGTTGTGCCTTTACCTTTTACTGTTGTAATGGCCTCAAAATTCTCCAAGTCTGAAGATCTTTCCAATGTAAAGTAATCATTATTAAGCTCTGATGCTGTTCCCCACTCCAGAACAGCGACATCACCTTGCATACTTCCCTGAAAGAACAATAACTCAACTGGAAGGGTACCTGCATCACCTTCAATTCCAAATGGTGAAAACGAAGATACATTCAACGCAGACATTGTGTAAGTTCCTGATCCCGTAGCGCCGCCTGTTGCAAGAACCTCCCAGTTAGTACCGTTATAGTGAATTACTTTTACACTTGCTGGTGAGAAACCGCTTAGATTTTCAGCATCATTCCACTGAAAAGTCAAAGACACATCTGACCCGCCAATTACTTCCTCATCAATAAACCATGTTTTATTTACCACATCAGAGGTTTGAATCACCCCCGAATATCCGTCTTCATAAACTGCTGACGCCAACCTTACTGAATAATTGTCTAGGGTACCAGAGTTATTAATAACTAATGGTGTATAACTTGACGTGCTCGTTCCTATCGGAAACAATACTTCTCCTGTACGACCTCCCGAACCTATCCCATTTTGAGTTAACTTGCCTGTACCGTTGGTAATGATATAGTTTAATGAAGAAGCATTTGCTATATTGGCTGAGCTCCCAATAATAAGATCCGAATTATTGAGAGCCAGTTTTCCACTTGAAAGGGTTAGTGTACCGGTAACAGCAGTACTCCCTTGTAATTGTTTAGTGCCTGAACCAGAAATCACCAGGTTAGTATATGCTACATCTAAAACAGGCTGATCACCAGCTCCTCCATATACTACAGTACCGTTTGCAGACAAGACCGTAGACATATCTGGGTCAGGAGTCCCCCCGGTAAAAAACCAATTCCATGTACCACCAGCCCGATTTTGGAAATCGCAGAGCAAATCTATCCCGGTAAAGTTACCGGATTGGTTAACAACACCATAATTAACCACAGTGTTGGCGGCACCATTAAAGTCAATATTTCCATCAATGGTCAATACACCACTAACATCATTTTCTACGCGATTGGCAGCTGCCTGGAACCCACTGGTTCGCAAATCTCCAGCTATGGATATATTACCACTATTTTCCAAGGTAGACGCACTGGCATCCAGTACAACATCCCCTTGAACGTTAAAATTACCTGTAGTATTATTTGTTAATGTTGTTGAATTATTTTCAAAAATAACATCATTATTAACTGCAACACCTCCATCACCCGAAAGTACAACAGTTCCATTATTTGAGCTTAACAAAAAATCCTCGCTAACTGTAAGGCTTCTGCTACTCTGAATTGCAACAGTATTATTACCGTTACCTACTTCAAAGTAGGTAGTGGTCACTGACCTGTTAATGGTAAGACTTGCGCCATTACTCAAACTAATTGATGCAGGAGAAAACGAAGGGTCATTATTAATAACAGGAGCATTAGCATAGTTGCTTGGGTTGATAATTATACGGTCCTGATTATCAGGGAGCGCCCCCCAGTTACCACTGTAGTTGGAAGCTTTGTTCCAATCTGAATCGGTATTTCCTGTCCATGTAACATTACCGGTAGGCCAGCATGCAAAAGACTGACTGCATACAGCCAGTTGCAAGATTGATAATAGGACAATCGCCTTAACTATAGTCTTCATATTATATGGGGTTGGTTGGGTCTTGTAACAAAATGGTCAAAGGTTCATTACTTCCTTCTAATTGACCTCAATAAACCAATTGCTACACTTAAGTATGTTTTTCAAATTTCTTATCATCTATGACATACTTGGCTTTCCTACCTCAAAGCCTTTGCCATTTATGGCATTTTATTAAAAAACCATGTTTCTGACTTTGCAAAAGCTTCAAAAATACTCAGTCAAATATTTGATTTTAGATCAATTATACAAAAAAACAAATACTATCCTAGTTGATAAAATAAATTTTCAATGATATAGTGGTGCTATTCAAAAATTCCCAATAAGGGATGATTAAGATCATATTGAGACAATAAAACTTGTTGCGCCTAAGAGTTATATTTCTTAAGGAGCTGTCCCGATACTAGTATGGGATCACCCCGAGAGCCCTTAAAATGAACAAGTGAGGTTATTTTGACAAAGTATCGGATTGCAGTTATTTACGGATTCACACATCAAAACATGTTTTAAAACATGGGCGCCTATGAGGTAGGTCGTGATTTCCCCTTTATGGTCTAATTAGGGGAAACTCAAGATACAAGTGCAGAAGCATTCGTAAAGCCAGGATAAATATTAGAAAGAGTTATAACAAATTTGCTAGTATGCTATTTTTGAGTTAGTTGTACTCTTTGACGCACTAAAACTCCAATAAAGAGGGTTAAAGATAAAATAGTACTGACCAAGCCCAACCAGTCTTTGCCAAATGAGTAAAAGGTATCATTTTCAAATAATTGCACGTCATCAATTACAACGACTTCTTCATCCCAAAGAGTCACTTTATGTTTGGCTCCGGCCCTATCCACAAACATTGATTTCCCAGTAGTAGCACATCGCATTACATCTCTGCGTAAAGAAGTGGCGATCGTTGAAGCATATTGTGCATTTTGTCTATAGCCTGATGTCTTTCCTGCCCAACTATCATTGGCTATAATTGCCATTATATTCGCTTTGCTACTAATAAAATGACTGGCGTAAGCTGGAAATAATGCATCTAAGCAGATAAGTGTACCTATTCGCATCTGCTTATATTTAAATATGTTTATCTTATCATCTTTTTCATAGCTGTTTTTGGCCTGGTTTAAGCTGAGTTTAAACTTTTCAAAAAATGACAACTGCTCCAGGTATGGTATCCTTTCCATAAATGGAACGAGGTTATTTTTCATTTGTACTTGGGAGGGCTGGTCATGAGCCACAAGCATGGCTCCATTATAGCCGCTAAAATATCGCCCATCACCAGTGGGTAAGGCTGAGGCTGGCGCGCTATCCTTATGATCAAAAAGCTTAAAGCCGATAAACCCAACCAATATAGGGGCACCAATTGTCTTAGATATTTTTTTAATCTCCTTTATGGATGGCTGCTCATCTACGTCATTCAGTATCAATGGGTCAAGTGGAGAACTTCTCAGGTAGCCTTCAGAAAGAATAACGATATCAACCCCCTTTCCTTTGAGCGGAAGCAACAATCTCTGCAATGTCCCTACTTGCCTCTTAAGGCTATTTTCATCCAAAACTTCATAAGGGTTCGCATTACTTTGAACTACAGCAGCTTTTATGGCATTATTTTTCTTACTGCCAGATGGTTGCAACAACAAGTTCAACACAATAAGAAATGCAAAAGTCCCAGCTGATATCGCTAAGTTGCGCCTAAAATGATTGCCTCTATATTCTCTTATAAGATTAAAAAACATAACATTAAACAGCACTACTATGAAAGACCCTCCAAGGTATCCCGTTAACTCGTAAAACTGAATAAACCAAGGCATCGGGCTCAACCCAAACCCCAGGTGTAACCAGGTAAATGCGAACTGCCATAAACTATGTAAATACTCATAACTAACCCATAACAGCGGCAACAGATACCACACGACTGCATGGTTAACCCTAGGTCTTATCCATGCAAAAACAAGAAACGGTATACTTTGGAAAAATGGGATTAGTATCCATGCAATAGCAATGATTATAAAACCTTGCAGGTCGATCTTTGTATTGGCTATCCAGTACATTGTACCTACTGTCCATATAAAGAAAGTCAAATAGGAATAAGCCCATACCTTTTTGATTGATGCTTTCTTATATATAATGAACATCAAAGGAATGAGTGCCACAAAAAGTAAGGGGGTTAAAGAAAATGGTGGCCACCCGAGTATGAGCAACAAACCTGACAAAGCACATTTAAATATATTATCATTCAATTTTTTTTTCATCACTGAAATAATAAATAGGATTGGTTAACAAATAACGTCATCATATATAAATAACAAAACCCACTTTTATCAAGCGGGTTTTATAAGTTTCATAACAACCTGGCTTTTACTCTACCACAAAATATTTGCTAATAGGTTTAGGCAGATCAATTTTCAACAAATACACTCCTCGAGATAATTTCTTATTAAAATCAAGTCTTATTGGAGAGCTATGCCCAGACACAATATTTTGATAAACGGTTCTACCTTGGATGTCCGTTATTCTTAATGGTATTTCTTTAATTTCTGATGCATTGGTCATTGCAAGCGTGATACCATGACCATCCGATGGTACAGGGTAAAGTGTTAGCAACCTATGTTCTCCTCCATTATAATTAATCTGAACCAAACGGGAATAGCTCGTGGTACCATCAAAGTCAGTTTGCTTCAACCTGTAATAAGAAACTCCGGCTATAGGATAGTGATCAAAAGTTAAATATTTGCTATTTTCATTCGTAGTTCCTTTGCCTGGAATCACATCTACCTCTCCGAAATTCTTCAAATCAGTAGATTTTTCAATTGTAAAGAAGTCATTATTCAATTCAGAAGCCGTTTCCCAAGCCAATTTCACTTTGTCATTTATCAGTTCAGCTTCAAAATGAATCAGTTCAACAGGCAATGGACTGTTGCCTCCCTCAATCCCAAAGGGTGAAAATGAGTTTACTCCTGAAACCGATGCGCTGTATGGGTCCGCCCCAGAAGCAGAAGTACTCCCAATAACCCCCCACATTAAGCCATCGTGATGTATGATGTTAATATCGGATCTATTAAAGCCAGTAAGTTCATTACTTGAACTCCACCCAAATGATATAGTAACATCAGACCCCCCAGCTACTGCTTCACTGATGAACCAAGTCCTATCCAAGACTTGTTCTGTTGCTGCCGTACCTGAAGAACAACCTCCTTCTTCATATATACCCGAACATATTCGGATACTGAAATTATCCGCTACCCCTACATTTGTAAGAGCAACTGGAGTGTAACTGGTTGTGCTAAGTCCAACAGGAAATGCTACGCTTCCCGTTTTTCCTCCTAAACCTAGGTTTTTTTGTACCAAAACCCCACTTCCATCAGTAAGGATAAAACTACTGCTGCTACCATTTTGAACCGAAGCAGAATTACCAAGAGTAAGATTGAAATTACCTAATGAGATATATCCGGCTGCCATATACAAAATCCCACTCACATTGGTATTGCTTTGCAGTGTTTTGCTACCTGACCCATCTATGGTCAAATTATTATAGTTAACTGGGATTACAAGCTGATCTCCAAACCCTTCATACTCAAAAAGCCCGCCCACAGAAAAGATCGTATTAACATCTGTGTCATAAGCCCCCACATAATACCAGGCCCAGGTACTTCCTCCCTGGTTATTAAAATCACTGCCTGTATCAATATTAGTAAAATTACCATATTGGTTTATTATTCCGCTGTTATTTATAGTGAGGTCTCCATCATTAAGATTGATATCCCCACCTATATCTATTCGCCCTGTATTATTAAATGTATTACTTACATTCCCAGCTGTAAGAGCAAAATCATTGGTGATATAAACGGTTCCATTATTTATCAAAGTGGCATTACTAGCATTAAATGAAATCTCATCCCCAATTGTCACAGTACCCGTCAGGTCATTCGTTACTGACCCGGAAGATCTAAGGTTCATACTTGTAGAAAGGTTAATATCCCCATCACCACTGATATTAAGTGCATTTGTACCAAACATGTACAATCCATCTATATCAAAAGTACCTCCACTATTTACCACAAGTTGACTGGTGCCTACACCACCCTCAAAGTCCAGATCTGCATCAATTTGACCATTTTCATCAACAGAGCCTCCACTATTTACCGTGAAAACCCCATCCGACATCATGTTCAACGCTATATTACTATTTGTATATCTAAGTGTACCGGTATTATCAATCGTAACATCATTAACAAAAGCATCTAGCCTTAAATTGACAGTCATGCCATTCCCAATATTTACCTGAGCGGTTTCGTTTGGAACACAATCACAAACTGCTCCACCATAACCAACCCCTGACCAAGTGGAGCCGTCATCCCAATCGCCATTGCTTACAGAATAAAGAAGTGTAGGTGTGGCTGCCTGTACAATAACGTTATCAATAGCATGGTTTTCATTGTTGTTTAGAAATTTCACCACAATTTCGACACTGCTACCAAAGACAGTAGTACTTGCAGTTGCGCTGGTGAAGTTACCACTAAAGTCACCGAACAACACTTCAGGGCCTCCATCTAGTCTATAGTAAATTCTTACATAATCACTTGATTCGGCATCATCATACTCAAGTGCATCAATGGAGATTGACGTGCTTCCTAAAATTGTAATTGACCCAGTAGACCAGACAGCTTCAGTTCCTACAGAATAAGCTGTTAAGCCCTCAAAACTGGCATCGACAGCCAATAAACCAGAAGAACCTTGAACGGTAGTCCATGGAGAATTATCACTGTCACTTGTGGCTCCATCAAATTGTGTATCAAATCTTTCGATATAATAATCTTGAGCCAGAACTAAATTAGGTATTAAACCAACTAATAAAGTAAAACAAAACACTTTGCTAATGCTAGCGGACTTGGTCCCATGTTTTGAGATACGATTTTTCTCAGACAATTTCATTTGGGGCGAATATATAAAATATTGATCATCAGCTTAATACCAAAACATTTCTGGTAATCGCTTTATAATAACTTACTAAAAGCGTCAAAGCAAAGGGGTTATGCTTTGCTTTGACGAAAGTATATCTTCGAAATATATGAAAATTTAATCGATTTTTGTAAAAATGAGATGAAAGTTACCTGCTGTAATTAGGAGCTTCACGAGTAATAAATATATCATGAGGGTGACTTTCTTGTACTCCTGCTGCAGTTATTTTGACAAATTTGGCATCCTGAAGCCTCTCAACTGTTGCAGTACCACAATAGCCCATACCAGCCTTTAGGCCTCCAATGAGCTGATAAAGCACCTCTGAAACTAACCCTTTATAAGGAACTCGGCCAACAATACCTTCAGGCACCAGTTTTTTGATATCATCTTCTGCATCCTGGAAGTATCGATCCTTTGAACCTTCATCCATAGCCTCAACAGAGCCCATACCTCGGTATGATTTAAACTTCCTTCCCTCATAAATAATAACCTCTCCGGGAGCCTCTTCCGTGCCAGCCAACAGTGAACCTATCATCACACTGCTCGCTCCACCGGCAAGGGCTTTTACTACATCTCCTGAAAAGCGAATACCTCCATCGGCAATTACAGGGACTCCACTTCCCTTGATAGCTTTTGAAGATTCGTACACTGCAGAAAGTTGTGGTACTCCAACTCCGGCTATGACCCTGGTAGTACAAATACTTCCAGGCCCTACACCTACTTTTATTGCATCGGCTCCAGCCTCCACCAAAGCTTTCGCGGCTTCACCAGTAGCAACATTTCCCACAATAAGATCAAGGTCCGGATAGGCTTGTTTAACCTTCTTGCAGGCCTCGATCACACCTTTGGAATGCCCATGGGCTGTATCAATACTGATAACATCTACTCCAGCCACTTTAAGGCCTTCTATTCTCTCAAGAATATCAGGGGTTACACCTACTGCCGCTCCTACTCGCAACCTCCCGTACTCATCCTTACAAGCATTTGGCTTGTTCCTTTTCTTTAGAATATCCTTATAGGTAATGAGTCCTGTCAAAATCCCTTCCTTATTTACTATTGGGAGCTTTTCAATTTTATGCTTTTGAAGTATATCTTCAGCCTTTTCCAAGCCTATGTTCTCTTCCGCTGTAATAAGATCATGCTTCGTCATAATCTCACTTACAGGGGTACTCATATTCTTATGGAACCTCAGATCACGGTTAGTAATAATACCAATAAGTCTTTTATTCTCATCTATAACTGGAATACCTCCAATTTTATACTCTCGCATAATATGTTCGGCATCCTGCACATTTGAATTGATATTAAGCGTGATAGGATCCAGTATCATTCCACTCTGCGATCTTTTTACCTTTCTAACCTGCTGAGCCTGAGCTTCCTTAGACATATTTTTATGAATAAACCCAATGCCCCCCTCTAAAGCCATGGCTATCGCCAACTCAGCTTCAGACACTGTATCCATTGCGGCTGATACTAAAGGAATATTTAGTCTAATATTTCTTGTTAGTTGTGTAGATGTATCGGTATCTCTTGGAAGTATTTCAGAGTAACCTGGCTGAAGCAAAACATCATCATAGGTAAGTGCTTCAAAAATGAACTTGGAATTGTCTAGAGACATAGCAAATAAGCGTTTATGTTATTTGCCGGACAAAACTACAGAGATTCAGTTATATAAAAAACGAAACTATTAGAATAAATTTAATAGTGATATTGTGCATCTCAATAAATGCATCTAGTTTAAAGCAAATTTTTTATCGCATGAGGTTTATATTATTTTTTACTTTTTGTTTTCAGTCTTTTCTATATGCTCAGGAGGAGCAGGGAAAAGCATCTTTCTATGCCAACAAATTTGAGGGACGCCCCACTGCAAGTGGAGAAAAATACAGACACAATAAGCTTACGGCAGCTCATCGAACGCTACCATTTGGCACGATGGTAAAAGTCATTAACCTAGCTAATAGTAAATCCGTAACTGTTCGTGTTAATGACCGTGGACCTTTTATAAAAGGCAGGATAATAGACCTTTCTAAGTCCGCTGCTCAAAAACTTGACTTCATACGTCAGGGAACAACAAATGTTAAAATAGAAGTCATCAGTGTTGAGGATACCGGGGCAGAACCTGACATTACTAGTTCTCCTAAAAATGTAAAATACTATAGCCTTAAAATTGATACTGTTGAGCCTAGTGGTTTTGGAATTCAGATTGGCAGCTATCAGGAAATGGAAAACCTCATCAATGCAGCGGCAGATTTAAAACAAAAGTACTCCAAAGAAGTTACGATAAAACAAAAGGAGATGGATAGCATAAAAATCTATTCACTAATCATAGGGCATTTCACCAAAAGGGAAGAGGCAGATGCTTTCAGAAAAAAAATTCAAAAAAAACACCCCGATAGTTTTATTGTAGATTATTCGGTGTTCTAACATAGAAAAACTAGTTTTATAATATTACAGAAAATAAAAGTAGCTAAGCGTCCCTGATAAAGCTTTTCAAAGGGAACCCCTTAGGCCTTTACTGTTTTTCATTTTCTATTTTTTAAACTTTAATTAGCCTGTTTGAGTTGAGTACAAAAGATATGAAAAAAACACTTTATTTTTTGCTGGCATTTGTAGCTACCCCAGCCATAAGCCAGGATTCCCTGGTATACTTCAGTGATCTAACCTATAGCTCGGATTTTGAAGCCTCTGTATTTGAAGCTTATTTCAGGCATAATGAGCATAACTATCTTGCTCTGTTTTTAGCTGCTGACCCTGAAATGGAAAAGGGTACTTTCCAGCAATATGAGGCCGCATTTAAGTCAAAAATCAACAGCATTGATATAGCAAAGCTTAATAGAAAAAAAACAGATAAAAAGGTTAAAACCCTATATGAAGATGTACATGATCAATTTTTAACAAAATATGAGATTCAAAATGATTTCAGTAGTATTTTTTCCAAAGGCCACTACAATTGTGTATCTGCATCCGCTCTATACGGGATCATCTTCTCTAAATTGGACATTCCATATATAATAAAGGAGAAACCTACACATGTCTATCTGGTGGCTTACCCAGGGTCAGAAAAAATACTGGTAGAATCAACTGACCCTAACGGAGGATTTATAACATCCAGTGACAAGTATAAACAAGCATTTGTTGAGCAAATGACCAACGCAAAACTGATAAGCGCTGAAGAGGCTAAAACTAAATCCGTCCCTCAACTTTTTGATGAATATTACTTCGGTGATCCGGATATTACCCTTAAAGAACTGGTAGGAATACAATACACCAACCATGCCTTGTATTCGCTTGAAAAAGAAGATTATAAAAAAGCGTACACACTCCTTGAAAAGGCTTTTTTCTTTTATCCCGCAGATAGAGTTATTACCCTACTGATTGCGGTAAACATTGACATCATTCAAAAGTCTGATTACTCCAGCTCTGAGGATATACTTCACCTTGCCAAGCTCTCACGCTTTACTGATTACGGAATCTCTCATGACATGATCATCGGTGAGTTTAGCCGAATCAATAATATCCATCTGATCAATAAAGGGGATGCTGAGACTTATGAGAAGTACTACAAACAACTGGTATCATTATTACATAATGAAGATTTGAAGCATAGCATCAGCTATTTGTACTATTATGAAAGGGGAAGAGTTCTTTATAATCAGGGGAAGTATAATGAGGCATTACCATTTTTCAGTCAGGCTTACGAGCTAAAGTCGGAAAATCTGGAAATCAATAATGCAATTGTATCAGCAATTGCCCAAAGTTTA
The DNA here is from genome assembly GCF_016775155.1 of Fulvivirga marina. GTDB lineage: Bacteria > Bacteroidota > Bacteroidia > Cytophagales > Cyclobacteriaceae > Fulvivirga > Fulvivirga marina. The sequence continues at coordinate 530,889 of NZ_JAEUGD010000067.1, forward strand.
AGATTTGAAAGTAACAATACATTAATAATTGAAAGGTTGGAGAGTTATGGCAAAAAATACCCTCAGCTCATGAACAATAATGTATTTAAAAGCATGCTGGTAAACTCTTACCTTATACAATGCGGCCAATCTTACGATTTGCGAAATATTAACGAAGCCACTAAGTACAAAGCCTTGTTTGAAAAAAACTATACTCAGGAACTTAATGTTGATGCCTCGAATATTGGGCGAGTATACTCTCTTGCAGCCATTTACTATTTCAGAAAAGGCTATACTTCCAAAGCCGTAAACATTATAGCTAAGGGACTTGAATATGCACCGGGTAACTACGAACTACTCATGAGACAAAAAATGATTAGGTAAAATCGTTTACCCCCTGTTCTCAATGGCTAGGTTGTGTTTCCTTTCCAGTACATAAGGGTTTCCGAGCTTGGTCTCAACCACAGCAATAATGTTGAGTTTCTCCATCATAAACATACCAGGTCCAACATTATACTTCAGGTCCAATACTCCTGGCCGCTGAGGCATTACCTTCATAGCATCGTCGGAGATACACCCGTTGCTATCGAGGTCTCCAATATAATAGGTTGCCTTTTTGGAGTTATCTGAAATAGAGATTCTGAGTATAAACTCATTGGATTTTAGTAAGTTATCAATTTCCCTGATTACTATTTTAGGGTACTTCTTTTTTATATCTCCGTTAAGCAAGTACTCTTTTAGGCCCTTACAAGCCACTCCTTTGTTATAAGGCACCTCAGCTGACACCCTTCCATCCATGCGATACTTCTTTCGTATTCCATGAATCTTACCATTTTCATAAAGTGTTATCTGGTAAGGTTTGCCATTTTCATAGTATGTTGTGGCCTCCCCATGCTTCACATTATTTACATAAGAGATCTGCTGTCGTAGCTTTCCGTTTTTGTAGTAGCTCTTTGCAGACCCATTCTTTTTCCCATTTTTAAAAGTAATTTCCGTTTTCAGTGAACCGTCAGACCTGTATTGTTTCACCAGCCCATCCTTTTTCCTTTTACCTTTACCTCCCCCTTTCTCTGCCTGGTCACAGGCCACTACACTAAGTAATAGAATAAAAAAGAATAGATAGATTGATCTGTTCATAGCTGTAAATTCTAGTTAAATCCAGTTATTGAGATTTTTCCTCCTTAATGTGAGTTATAATATTTTGAGCTGCAATTGAACCAGACTCAAAGGCGCCATCCAATGTGCCATATTGAACGCTTGTCGCCTCTCCGGCAAAATACACTCTGGCATCAATATCATCAGCCAAAACAATTCGATCATTATCTGAACCTCCGACTAACGGATAAGAGTACCCACCCTGTATATTTTCATCACTAGCCCAGTCCATTTTAATCAAACCGGTAATATCATTATTCAAACTGGCCTTACCGTCAAATATTTGGTCGAGGTCACTCAGTATCGCTGACTTCAAATCCTCATCACTCAATACCCGTAATGCATCTGCATCCTGGCCAAAAACCTCTATCATAAGTGTACGGTTACTCACACTGATTTCTGGTCCTATGCTAGTATATACCGGGATCAAATTGCCCCCAAAAACCTTCAGGACATTTTGCCCCCAAAAATTTTTATTAAACTTGACAAAGACCTTGATAGCTGACGTCATACCAATTCGACTCAAAGCTGTCATCTTCGGTTCCGGCAATGAGGGTACAAACAAAATTCTGTTACTCTTTAAAATAGAAACAGGTACAGTTACAACCACCTTACTTCCCTGAAAACTTCCATTATTTGTTTCTATCAAGATCTCCTCGCCAGTATAATCAATAGAAGTAACACTGGTGTTAAAGTTTACTCGTTCAACCAGATGATTAAAAACGGAGAAAAATATATCCTCAACAGGATTGTTTGCCAAGGCAATGTCCACACCATTGGAAGAGAGGTTAGTTGAGCTCTTAGCACCACTAATTCCAACTTTATTACTGTCCGTGCCTAAGGACTCGGCCATCTGCCCTTCTATCAGTCTATAAACCGACGGGTCCAGGCCTACATCCTGAGCTGCCTGAAGAATGGTTTTATCCTCACCACTATAGGATGAAATATTGTTGATAAAGCTCTGAGCCGCGACAAAATCAGTATGGTTTTGCCAATCAGCAGCAGGCAGAGCTTGTCCATTAAAGAAAAAAATACTTTCTCTACCTGCACCTACCGGAACTGTTGTCAAATTAAACGCCTGTATCCGCTGAAGAAAAAGAGAGTTCTGACTTTTTAAAAGATCCGCGCCTAGCTCCACTGGAAAATCAGCAAACCCTCGAACTGATTTCACCCTACCCCCAATTCTGTCGCCAGCTTCCAAAATAACTACATCAATCCCTTGGCTCACCAATAGGTCAGCCGTATAGAGCCCTGCGGCTCCTGCACCAATTACTATAACAGTACCATTGTAGTCAATGGTGGGTTTAGGATCCTCATCATCCTTACATGAGGTTAATAAAGAGGGCAAAAACAGACCGGCGGAAGCTCCAATACCGATTCTTTTTAAGGCTTTTCTTCTATCCACATTAATTAGATTAAAATTATTGCCAGCCAGACTGCTGCTAAAATAATAAATAAAAAAGATATATTTGCCGCTTCCACCATTATGGAAAGTATACTTCAGCAAACCATAGAATACATCACTACTATGAATCCCTATGAGGCAACGGGATTAATTTTTGGTTTGCTTGCTGTAATATTCCTTATCAAGGAAAATATACTCACCTGGCCCTCAGGAATTATTTATGTACTTGTATCATTAGTCGTATTTTGGAGAGAGAAACTTTATGCTGACTTTGCTCTGCACATCTTCTTCCTAGTACTCAATATTTATGGCTGGTGGTATTGGATCAAAGGAAGCAGAGCTCTCAAGACCGATGCCTCTTCGGATAAGGCAGAGGTAACGGAGGAAGTACTCATTACCCATACCCCAGTGCACACACTCATTATACTCATACTTATTTCAATTATGGGTATCTTTTCTATGGGTTATGTACTGGAAACTTTTACGGATGCTTCACTTCCCTACTGGGACAGTGCAACTACAATGTTGAGTCTAGTGGGTATGTGGCTAACCGCCAGAAAACAATTAGAAAACTGGCATTTTTGGTTTATTGTAGATGTTTTGGCTACCGGAGTTTATTATTACAAGGGTATCCACTTTTATTCAATCTTATATTTGGTATATATCGGTTTAGCAGTTTCAGGATATTTGACATGGAGAAAGGCTATGAAGACACAGACAAGTCTATAAAAAAAGTTGTTGTAATTGGACCCGAGTGCACCGGGAAATCAACTTTATCATCAAAACTGGCTGAGCATTACAATACTTGCTGGGTAGAAGAATATGCCAGGCAATATATAGATGAACTCGACCGCCCATATGAAGCCGAAGACCTGCTTAAGATTGCTCAGGGGCAATTGGCTAATGAAGATAAATTAACAGCAAAGGCCCGCAAACTGCTCATTTGTGACACTAATCTTATAGTTATTAAAATTTGGTCTGAATTTAAGTATGGCTTCTGCCATCAGGAAATTCTGGATGGAATAAACAGCCGCAAATATGGCCTCTATCTTTTAACTAGTATAGACCTGCCTTGGGAAGATGATCCTCAAAGAGAAAATCCCGAGCTCAGAGACTATTTCCATAACTTATTTAAAAGTACACTTAGGGAACTTAACCTGCCATATGTAGAGATAAAGGGCGAACTGTCGGAAAGAAAGCTAACCGCCATTAAAGCAATAAATGAGTTTTTAACTCCTCAATCAGGATTTTAGATTTAGGAAATTATTACTTCCTTACTTTCTTTATCGAAAAGGCCCTCCTCATTGACATCATCTGTAATGGTGCCTTTATTATCTCTGTCCTTAAAAAACTTCTTCTGAAAAATAAGGATCAATACCACACCTATAAAAATAGACGAGTCTGCAATGTTAAACACCGGACTGAAAAACAAGAAGTAGTCTCCCCCAACAAAAGGGACCCAATCAGGGTAATAGCCATCAAATAAAGGAAAGAAAAGCATATCAACAACCTGTCCATGAAACCAAGGGGTTGGAGACCCTGCAGGGGCATTATCCAATAGAACTCCGTAAAATGTACTGTCAATCACATTACCTACTGCTCCTCCCAGTATTAACCCCATACACCAGAGTAACCCTGTCTTGGCTTTCTTGTTATACAGGTAATAAATATAGTACCCTATCCCCACCATTGCTCCTAACCTAAACAAAGTCAGAAGAAGCTTACCATACTCATGGCTCGATTTCAGACCGAATGCCATACCCGGATTAAGCAAATAATGAAGTTTAAACCACTCTCCGAAAACATCTATCTCTCCTATAGTTCCCATTTCCATATTGAAATGAACAAGCAATTTCACTACCTGGTCAAGAACAATGACTCCCAGAGCCAGTAAATAATATTTATATAATTTCATTATGCTTCAATTTTTACTCTGAGCTTGTGCTCATCCATCTCCAAATCATTCCCATCACTCAGGTTATCTAGTATATCCAACGATAAGGCCTGTGTTTCATTACAAATATATTCCCTGTTAGCCTCTAAAGCTGAATTAACGAGATCTGTATTTTTCTCTATATTGATCTTTATTTTATCCTGCACCTCAAGTCCCATATCCTTACGCAGATTTTGAACTCTATTTACCAGGTCACGTGCTATTCCTTCTTTGCGCAAGTCATCTGAAATAGTGATGTCCAATGCCACGGTTAGCCTTCCTTCAGAAGCTACAGACCAACCAGGTATATCCTGATAGTTAATTTCCACATCCTCCAGTGTCAGCTCAACTACACCATCTGTCAACTCTAGTTTTAGCAAATTCTCATTTTCCAGTACTGCAATATCTTCAGCAGGAAGTTGATTGATCTTTGCCGCTATTTCCTTCATCTTAGGACCATACTCCTGACCTAGTTTACGAAAATTAGGTTTTATATTTTTAACCAGCACGCCGGACTCATCGTCGACAAATTCTATTTCTTTAATGTTTACTTCAGAAAGTATCAGATCTTCCACTGCACATACTTGTCTCTTAAACTGACCATTTATTACAGGAAGTAATATTTTTGACAACGGCTGACGTACTTTGATCTTATGTTTCTTCCTCAAAGAATGTACTAATGATGAAACATTCTGAGCCAGTGACATCCTTTGTTCAAGATCAACATCCACTATAGCATGATCTGTTTTTGGAAAGTCTGCAAGGTGAACAGATTCCGATTTATCAAGGCCTGTTACTGCATTAAGATCCTGGAAGAGCTGGTCCATATAAAATGGTGCTATAGGCGATCCAAGTTTAGCAATGGTCAAAAGACAGGTATACAAAGTTTGATAGGCGGCTTTCTTATCGTTGTTATATTCACCTCTCCAGAAACGTTTCCTATTTAACCTCACATACCAGTTACTCAGGTCATCAATGGTAAAGTCCTGAATCAACCTCGCAGCTTTAGTCGGCTCATAGTCTTCATATGCAGCACCTACCTTTGCGATAAGGCTATTCAATTTCGAAAGTATCCATCTATCACTTTCAGTTCGTTCACTAGCTGCTATATCTCCGCTTTTATAATCAAAGCCATCAAGATTGGCATAAAGGGCAAAGAACGAATAGGTATTTTGCAGCGTGCCGAAGAATCTTCTCTGCACCTCTACAACACCATCTATATTAAATTTCAGGTTATCCCACGGATTTGCGTTGGATATCATATACCACCTTGTCGCATCCGGCCCATGTTCGGCAAGAGTCTTAAATGGATCTATCGCATTGCCTAATCGCTTAGACATCTTGTTACCATTCTTATCCAGTACTAAGCCGTTGGCTATTACATTTTTAAATGCAACATTGTCATATAGCATTACAGCTATGGCGTGCAAGGTAAAGAACCAACCTCGGGTTTGATCCACTCCTTCTGCTATAAAGTCTGCCGGGAAGTTTGCGTCAAAAATATCCTTATTTTCAAAAGGGTAGTGCCATTGTGCATACGGCATAGCTCCAGAATCAAACCATACGTCTATAAGATCCGGCTCCCTGAACATTTTTTGCCCGCTCTCACTAACTAATATCACATTGTCTACATAGGGTCTGTGCAAGTCAAAATCAGCGTCAATAGATTCCGACATAAATCCCGCTTCAATTGACTTTTCAACCTCCGCTTTTAACTCTTCCATAGAGCCTATACACTTTTCTTCCGTTCTGTCTTCAGACACCCAGATCGGCAGAGGTGTTCCCCAGAACCTTGACCTTGAAAGATTCCAGTCAACCAAGTTTTCAAGCCAGTTTCCAAAACGACCTGTACCTGTAGATTCCGGTTTCCAGTTTATAGTTTTGTTAAGCTCTACTAGTTTATCCTTCATGGCTGTAGTTTTAATGAACCATGAATCAAGTGGATAATATAAAACAGGTTTATCCGTTCTCCAGCAATGTGGATAAGAGTGCTCGTATTTTTCTACTTTGAAAGCTCTGTTTTCTTCCTTAAGCTTAATGGCAATTTGCACATCAAGAGATTTTTCAGGTGCTTCCCCGTCTTTGTAGTATTCATTTTTGACATACATTCCGGCAAAATCAGCGATTTCCTTCACATATCGTCCTTGTTTATCCACGATAGGCATAGAATTACCCTCTTCGTCTTTAACAAGAATGGCTCCTATACCGGCCTGTTTCGCTACCCTCTGGTCGTCCGCTCCAAAGGTGGGTGAGATATGTACTATACCCGTACCATCCTCGGTACTTACATAGTCTCCCGGTATCACTCTAAACGCAGGACCATCAGGTGCTACATAAGGCAGCAATTGCTCATACTCAAGCCCTACCAGATCTGCACCTTTGTATTCTTCAACAATCTCGTAAGGGATTAGCTTGTCTCCCTCGCTGTAATCTTCAAATGCTATATCCTTTGCTTTAGCATTGAAATATTCTCCGACCCTATCCTTAGCCAGGATAACTTCAATTTGTTTAAAAGTGTATGGGTTGTAAGTTTTTACTTTGACATAGTCAATTTTCTCCCCTACAGCCAGCGCGCTATTACCCGCCAGTGTCCAGGGAGTAGTAGTCCATGCCAGCAAGAATGTACTTTCCTCTCCCTTCACTTTAAACTGGGCGGTAACTGTAGTATCTTTTACATCACGGTATGTACCTGGCTGGTTTAATTCATGAGAACTCAGACCTGTTCCGGCAGCAGGAGAGTAAGGCTGTATAGTGTACCCTTTATAAAGCATACCTTTGTCGTAAAGCTTTTTGAGCAGATACCACAAAGTTTCCATGTAATCACGATCAAACGTAACATAAGGGTCATCAAGATCAACCCAGTAACCCATTTTTTGAGTCAGGTCATCCCATTCATCCTTATATTTCATCACCGTTTCACGGCACTTCTGGTTGTATTCTTCAACGGAGATCTTTTTTCCAATATCTTCCTTAGTGATGCCGAGCTCTTTTTCGACCTGCAGCTCCACTGGCAGACCGTGTGTATCCCAGCCTCCTTTACGTTTTACTTGGAAGCCTTTTAATGTTTTATATCGACAAAATATATCTTTAACCGCTCTGGCCATCACATGGTGAATACCTGGCGTACCATTCGCTGATGGTGGTCCTTCATAAAATGTGAAAGTTTCCTGCCCCTCGCGACTATCTACTGATTTCTCGAATATCTTATTCTCCTTCCAATATTCCAGCATTCTATCGGCTACCTCGGCGTAATTGAGCCCTTTATACTCTTTGTATTTCACCTTAAATCTCCTTTAAATATTTATGAATTAATTTTGTCAGAAACATCACTTTTGTCTCGCATTCCATTCCCTTCTACTCTTAGCAGGTCAAGGTCAATTTCTTCATCCTCATCTTCCTGATAAAAGCCGTCATCGTATTGTTCTATTAACGGATGTGCATCTTTTCTGCGCTTACCATCATCAAATGTCATCAGTAAAGATGGTAATAATATTAAGTTAGTGAACATCGCTATTAACAAAGTAACTGATGTCAAAATTCCTAAAGCCACGGTACCTCCAAAGCTTGACCCTGCAAAAATCACAAACCCTGCAAACAAAATAATGGAGGTATACATCATGCTCGCACCTGTTTCTCTTACACTTTTACTCACTGCTACTGGCACAAAAAACTTATTGGCAAACAACTCTTGTCTGTATTTAGCCAAAAAGTGAATAGAGTCATCCACAGATATACCAAAAACAATACTAAATATCAATGCAGTACTCGGCTTCAATGGTATACCAGTAAACCCCATAATACCCGCCGTTATTACCAGCGGTATAATATTGGGTATTATAGAAATAAGGATCATCCTCACATTGACGAAAAGGAAGCCCATGATTATTGATATTAGAACAAAGGCCAGAATCAGACTCATTCTAAGATTCTTTATTAGGAATTTATTTCCCTTAATGAACAATGGTGACGTTCCTGTTATATCTACAGTTAGCTCAGTACCGGCAAATACTGAATCAACTTCTGGCTGAATCACTTTATTGATAAGCGAGTCCATTTTATGTGATCCAATATCGGCCACTTGCATAGAGATTCGCATCTTTTGCAAAGTGGAGTCCACAAATGAGTTAAACAACCCAGTGCTATCACTCTGCTCTTTCATGTATGGCAATATAAAATTGCGCTCTCTACGATCTGGCAGGCTATACCTTGCAGGATTATTATTGTAAAATGCCTGCTTGGAAGCTTTAACAAAGCTTACTATTGACACTGGTTTTGATATGTCACGATTTGACTCCAGAAAAGCCTCAAACCGGTCTATCTTTCTTAAAGTCCTTACATCTATTACCCCTCTACGTTCATGTGTATCTACCACTATTTCCAGAGGCATGATACCGCTAAAGTTTTCCTCGAAAAAGGCAAGGTCACGTTTTATCTCACTATCGGCAGGCAGGTCATCCACCATATAGGATATGGCCTGTATTTTCATAGTCCCAAAGACAGATACTACAACAAGAAAAATAGTTATAATATAGATATAGCTCCTGTGCCTGTGGATAAGCAAATCCATTCTGGTTAAAGCGAAGTCAAGGCTCTTAAACTTTAAGTGCTTAAGTTGCTTACCTCCGGGAGGTGGTAACCATGAAAAAACTGCAGGTATTAAAATTATGCTTACAAGAAAGGTAGCCATTATATTCAGACCAGCCACAATCCCAAATTCCTTCAATATGACTATATCCGTAGAAGCAAGTACCAGGAAACCAATGGCTGTTGTAAAATTGGTTATCAGTGTTACCAAACCAATTTTGCGCACCACCCTACTGATGGCCATAATCTTATTGCCGTGCTTTTCAAACTCCTGATGGTACTTGTTTATTAGGTATACGGCATTAGGTATACCAATAACTACAATCACCGGAGGAATCAACCCTGTCAAGAGTGTTATTTTGTAATCAAAAAGAGCCAGTGAACCTAACACCCAAACTACTACAACCGCTATTACGGTAATTGGGAATGCAACGGCATCCCAGGTTCTGAAGAAAAGAAAAAGTATTAACGCCGTAACCGCAACTGACAGAAAAAGAAATAGCTGCATCTCATTACGCACTTTACCTGCCACTACCGAACGTACAAATGGCAAGCCCGCGTAATGAAGTTGTATATCCGTATCTTTTTCGAAGGCAGAACCTGCATCAACTATTTTTTGGGTGAGCTCCAACCTCTTTGGAGAGTTAACAACCTCTCGGTTGATAGAAACCAATACCAATGTGGCACCATTTTCTTCGTTGATTAACCGGCCACTATAAAATTTCTGATCGAAGGATACTTGCAACAAACTATCAAAAGCAGCCTTACTTTCTGCCGGCCCCTGAAATATTTGTCTGAGCACAAATTTTCTTTCTGCAGTATCTTTTTCCAACCTTTGTACCAGCGGCAATGAAAGGACATTATTTACTCCTTCAAGTCCGGCTACCTGAACACTTAATTCACGTAGCTTTTCAAAGTTTTCCGGCGTGTAAACACTACTATCTTTTATCCCCAAAGCCACCAAGTTCCCGTCCTCACCAAATTCTTGTTTAAACTGCTGAAAAACAATCATATCAGGATCATCAGACGGCACGGTTTTGGCAAAGTCGTAACTCATTTCTGCATTCCGGGCATGATACCCCATAAATGCTGTAATTGCCACCAGCAATAACACCAGCAGCAATCTGAATTTAATGATTATATGAGCAAGTTTAGTCCACATGTCTAAATAAGACCACAAAGGTAATCATTTTAGGTTTAAAGTATAATTTTAACCACTAAACCTCCCGGCCACAATTAACCGTTGGGAAGTGAAATCCCTTTGATTTTTCTAAATAATGAAATCGCATGAGTATCAGTCATTCCTGAAACAAAATCTATGCAACTCATCAATACCTGATACATATTTGCGTCTTCCGAGATTTCTCTTCTAACTTCCGACGGCATTAACCTCAGCGCCGACTGATTTTTCTTTGTTAAAACACCTCCATTCATTTTTTCATGCGCTGCCGTAACGAATGCAGCCAGTAGTCCTGGCAGCACTTCAAAACCCGCAGCCTCCGTTTCCATTACTGTACGCGCCCTGTAGATTTTCTCTATGGAAAGCTTTTCAATATCCTGCAAAATCGGCGTTGACTTTATGGTATCTGTCAAGGCTGTATCAAAAATTCCTTTTAAAAGGTTTTCTTCTTCATCTAAAAACAACGTACAACTCTCCTCAATCAAGACCCCTATAGACAATGCACGCAATGTACCTATCCTTTCATCAAAGCTCTCTATTCTCTCTAACTTCTTCTTGTCAAACTTTTCCTGCAGTATACCTGCATAAAGTTCAACAGTATCGTCATAACTGACAAGACCCAGTCGGCACCCGTCTTCAAGGTCAATCAACTGATAGCAAATATCATCCGCTGCCTCCACTAAAAAGGCCATAGGGTGGCGTGACCACACATTATCGCCATATTTTATTAACCCCATATCTTCAGCCATAGCAGAAAACAATGAACTTTCAGACTGAAAGAATCCGTATTTCTTCTGACTCCTTCGCTCTTTATCCTGGCTGTCAATCAGTGATTTACGTGGATATTTGCTAAATGCCGCCAAGGTAGCATAGGTCAGTTTTAACCCTTGGTATCGCTCTTTATTGAGTATACGAAAGCCCTGCGCATTACCTTCAAAATTGGTAAGGTCCTGCCACTGCCAATCTGTTACATATTCCTTAAAGTGCTTACCCTGATCATGATAAAGGAAAAATTCTGAAATGGCATCTTCTCCCGAATGCCCAAATGGCGGATTACCAATATCATGTGCCAAAGAAGCCGCTGCCACTATAGCTCCAAAGTCGTGGACCGAAAACTTATCCTTAAGTTCCTTATGACGCTCCAAAAGTACCTGACCGGCCCTTTTCCCTAAAGTTCTCCCTACGCTTGACACTTCCAGACTATGGGTTAGTCGTGTATGCACAAAGTCATATTCCGGCAGTGGATGCACCTGTGTTTTATCCTGCAATCTTCTGAAAGGGTGAGAGAAAATAATTCTGTCATAATCCTGCTCAAAGGCACTTCTGCTAATATCATGTTCTTTTGGCTTCTGACCTGATCGCTGGTTTGACAGCAATTGTTCCCAATTCATGGCACTCATAATCAATATTTTAACTTACCTTATATAGTTCTGCCGGATCTTGATTTAACAACTTAGACAATGTTTCATATAAAAGTGGCAACGAAGTTTTAAATTCTTGCGGCTTCTCAAAAAAATATTCCAGAGAAACAGCAAAAAACTCGTACTCATTGGTACCAGCATAGCTTCTAAAAAAGTGTTGTTCTCCTCTTTGCAGTTTAGGTAACTCTGTGGCTGCTATTTTTTCCAAAATATACAGACTCTCTTCATCCAGAAAATCAAATTCACTATTCCTGATTCTGTTTTCAAAATGTAAAGCATGGGCCATTTCATGAATAGCCACATTATAGCTATCTGTAAGATCGGCATAGCCATCAATAAAACTCTTCCATGAAAGAATAATGATACCCATCCTGGGGTTTACCTCTCCTACATGATACATTTTATTAATAGTAGAGTAATAGGTGTCAGGGTATACAAGTATTTTATTAAAGTGAGCAAGGTATATCTGCGGCAATCTAAATGTAAGCTGGATAGCTGCCGCAGATATAAGCACTTTCATCTCATCAGTAATATTTGAAAAGCCACGAGGTATAAACTGCTTTGAATATATAAATTGAAAGACCCTTCTTTCGAACCTGTACTTATCAGCATCAGGCAGTAAATTGTAATAGGCCGAATACTTTTGTAAAATTTTCTGATACCTGGAAGGAAATACCTGGTACTTTTTTACAAATGTTAAAACGTTACCGGCAAAAGGCAGTTTGATTTTCCTAAATGTAAAAAATATTAATACTGCCGCTGTCAATAAAAGAAACGTAACCAATACCACCCCAGAGAGCCCTTCCAATCTACCCGATCTGTCTTAGTAACCCAGTTAACGACACTAGCTCCTCAATTCTATTTTTCAGGTCCAATACATTTATTCTCTCCTGCTTTGCAGTATCGCGGTCTCTCAGGGTTACTGTATTATCCTCCAAAGTCTGATGATCAATGGTGATACAATAAGGAGTACCAACGGCATCCTGCCTTCTGTATCTCTTTCCAATCGTATCTTTTTCATCATATTGACAAGCAAAATCATATTTGATCTTGTCAAGAATTTCCCTTCCTTTTTCAGGCAAACCATCTTTTTGTAGCAACGGTAATACAGCTACTTTAGAAGGTGCCAAGGCTGCAGGTATCTTCAAAACAGTACGCTCACTGCCATCTTCAAGTGTTTCTTCCTTATAAGCAGCTGTAAGCACGGCAAGGAAAAGTCTGTCCAAACCAATTGAAGTTTCCACTACATAAGGCACGTAGCTCTTATTTTCCTGATGATCAAAGAACTGAAGTTTCTTTCCTGAATACTCCTCATGAGCTTTAAGATCAAAGTCTGTTCGGCTATGAATACCTTCTAGCTCTTTAAAACCCATTGGGAAGTTAAACTCTATATCACAAGCTGCATTGGCATAGTGAGCCAGGTTTAAGTGGTCGTGATAACGATAATTTTCATCTCCAAGCCCCAAGGTCCTATGCCATTTCATACGATGCTCTTTCCAGTGCTCATACCATTGCATTTCTTCACCAGGCTTTACGAAAAACTGCATTTCCATCTGCTCAAACTCTCGCATTCTGAAAATGAATTGCCTTGCAATAATTTCGTTTCTAAAGGCCTTACCTATTTGGGCAATACCAAAAGGAAGTTTCATACGGCCTGTTTTCTGTACATTCAAGAAGTTAACAAATATCCCCTGGGCAGTTTCAGGCCGTAGATATATTTTATTGGCTCCTTCAGCTAATGACCCCAGCTCTGTGGAGAACATCAGGTTAAATTGCCTTACATCTGTCCAGTTCTTTGATCCTGAAACAGGGTCTGCAATACCAAGCTCCTCAATGAGTTCCTTAAGTTGATTAAGGTTGCCTGTTTCTATGGCCGATTTCATTCTGGTATTGATCGTATTGATCTCCTCTGTATATCTCACCACACGGTCATTGGTAGCAATAAACTGATCTTTATCAAATTTATCACCGAACCTCTTGGCAGCTTTACTAACTTCTTTATTGATCTTAGCCTCTACCTTTGCAATGTATTCCTCTACCAATACATCCGCACGATATCTTTTTTTGGAGTCTTTATTATCAATCAAAGGGTCATTAAAAGCATCAACATGCCCTGACGCTTTCCAGGTGGTTGGATGCATAAAAATAGCAGCGTCAATACCTACTATATTTTCATTCATTTGCACCATCGATTTCCACCAATAGCTTTTAATGTTATTCTTTAGTTCTGCTCCGTTTTGACCATAATCATAGGCAGCGCCTAATCCGTCATAAATTTCACTTGAAGGGAATACAAACCCGTACTCCTTAGCATGAGCAACTATTTTCTTGAGTAAATTATCGTCTTGATTAGCCATGGGCGCAAAGATAGCAAAATGATTTTTATGCTACAGTTTCTTTCTCAATAGTATCAGCAATCTGTTCGATAGGTAATTTGACAATAAATGTTGTCCCCTTTCCCTTTATAGAGTTCACTTTAATTTTCCCATCAAGTTTATCTGCCATTTCTTTTGCTATATAAAGGCCAAGGCCAGACCCTTCGGATTTCACAGTCGCTCTGAAAAACATTTCGAATATTCTGTCCAAAAGCTCCGGCTCTATTCCCTCTCCATTATCCTTTACCATAATCTCCAGATCGCACCCTAGATTTTTTGCAGTAATTTCCACCCTCGGGTCCGGCTGGTCTGTGTTGTGGTACTTAATGGCATTTGCTATGATGTTATTCAAAATTATCTTTAACCTGCTGCGGTCGCCCTGAAAAGAAACATCCTCAACACCTTCATATGCAATGTCTATCAGCTGTGAATTTTCAAAATACTGAAGATTCTGCACCGCCTCTTTGACTATATCGATTAACACCACCTCCTCTTTAACCACACTCAATCGTGAATTACGAGAGTAATCAATGATATCGCCAATAAAACCATTCAATGTGTTGATCCTCTCCTTCATCATTTCCAAAAATGTGTGGTGCTCATTCGGGTCATCTGATAGCTGAGCAATATTGATCAGCCCCAAAACAGAGCTGAGCGGTGCTCTTAGATCATGAGAAGTACTATATACAAAACGATCCAGTTCAGCATTGGTCTTTTCCAACATCAGGTTCTGTTCGTAAACCTTTTTTTCTGCCTGCTTTCTTTCAGTAATATCCATGATGGATCCCACCATCCTTACCGGGCGCCCTTGATCTGTCCATTGTGCTTGCCCGGTATCGAGAACCCATAAATAGGAACCATCACCTTTTTTAAACCTACACTCAATTTTAAAAGGAAGCCTTTTTTTTAGATGTCCTTCCATATATTCGCTAAACCTGGTCCTATCATCCGGATGAACCACATCCAGGAACATCTCGCTGGTTAGGTCATTAACCTCGTCTTTAGGGTACCCCAGCAAATTGGCAAGGAAAGAGGAAATATACAGTTTATCATTAATAGCGTCCCAGTCCCAAATACCGGCACCCGAACCCTGCAATGCAAGTTCAAACCGCCTCTTACTGATGGCCAACTCTTCAGACGATGTCCTTAACTCCCGCTCGCTATTCATGAGCACCTCCTCTGACTTAGCATTAATCCGCAACAAAAAGCTGATCATAAAGATGGCCGTTATACAACTTACAAGAAAGTTTATCACAAAATTAGCAGTGACCTGGCCGGGAGGGAATGAACTCTTAGGCAAGAATGCGAAGTCTGAGGAAGACGTTATAAAGAAAAGGCTTATCGATAAAGTTGAAAAAAAGTAACTAACCAACCTTTCATCAAAGTCAAATAAGGTAAAAGCTCCTATAACACAAGGGATGAAGAATATAAACGAAGCCGTACCCGGGGGTTCCATTTCATAGGTACAGAATACTGCAAAATTCGCGGCCAGCAGAATACACACCTTCGCAGCCACATAACATCCATTTCTGTTTAGCAAGTATGTAACTATAGAGCAACCAATAAAGCCGAAATAGATAAATAGAGCTGAAAAGGTATCATTGATCAGGTCAAAGACCATATAAAAAAGGCCTACCACAAGACATATCATACTGATTTGCCCTGTAAGAATTACTCTTTTATAAAGGGACCATGACTCAATATACTCGTTTTTCTTTACAAAGAAATTTCTGAAACGGAGGCTTTTCATGAGGAGGGATACGCACGTGAAGTAAATTTAACTGGCCATAAATGTACTTAACCTTCTCAATTATTCAAACAAGAAAGCTCTTTAAAGTCCTAATTTAAAGAGAATTATGACTAAAATTCACAAATGCCACTTAGCTCTCTCCCAGTATTCATCCATTTCCGCCAACGTCATACTGCTAATAGACTTGCCATCCTTTGCCGATTCACGCTCCAGAAACTGGAAACGCTTTATAAATTTCTTATTAGTTCTTTCCAGTGCTTCCTCAGGATTAATATCAATAAACCTTGCATAGTTGATCAACGAAAACAATAAGTCTCCAAATTCTTGTTGGGCCTTCTCTTTATTGATGTTTTCTGATTTGTCCACATTAAACTCTGCCTTAAACTCTTGCATTTCCTCTTCAACTTTTTCCCAAACCTGCTCTTTCTTCTCCCAGTCAAAGCCAATTCCTCTAGCTTTCTCCTGTATTCTCATAGCTTTAACCAGGGCAGGTAAAGATGTGGGTACCCCTCCAAGGACAGAAGGGTTCTTATTCCCTTTTTCCTTTAGTTTTATTTTTTCCCAGTTCTCCTTAACGGTTTGTTCGTCTGTTGCCTCCACATCACCATATATATGTGGGTGACGTTCTACAAGTTTATCGCAGACTCCATTTAAAACATCAGCTATATCAAAGGCTTGTTTCTCTGAAGCTATGCGTGCATAAAAGACATTGTGCAACATCAGGTCACCGAGCTCCTTTCTGACCTCATCAAGGTCATTTTCAATGATCGCATCGCTTAGCTCATAGGTTTCTTCAATGGTCAGATGCCGAAGCGTTTCAAGGGTCTGTTTCTTATCCCATGGACAGTTCTCTCTAAGTTCATCCATAATGGTAAGCAGCCTGTCAAAGGCATCAAGTTTTACTTTGCGATTGGGATCAGGACTTATTTTTATTTCCGGCATTCTTACTGGCTTTTTAGAAACTTTAAAAGTAATACTGACGTTTTGGTAACGAATGGCTAAATTTGCAAAAAAATAGACAAAACATGACTACTTTATTACTGGGAATAGGCTTTATAGCACTCTTTTTCGGGTTAATGTCCGTTAGGTTGTTATTTATAAAGAACGGTGAGTTTAAAGGTACCTGTGCATCTCAAAACCCATACTTGAATAAAGAAGGCGGTACTTGTGGTTTTTGCGGGAAAAAGGTAGGTGAGGGCGAAAGCTGTGGAAATCCCGACTCAGAAGTAGATAAAGTAATGGCTAAGTATAATTAAGCCAAAATCCCTGATCACCTGGCCAGGGATTTCAAAAATTATAATTTCTCTTTTTATTGGTCTAATGAAGCCTCCGCACATGCTTCTAGCAGGGGCGGCATTCTCTTTTACACTTTACATTTATAACTAAAAAGAAGTAAGTCAATAACCAGCTAAAGGAGTCATCATTTTTTTAAGCTTCCCAACTTTTCTGATCTGATGAATACTCTGTTTTGCTTTAGCAGGTCCACTTTTGGCAGCCATTCTTGTTCATTCTATTTCAAGACCTATACCTCTTTTACCAAAGCCACAAAGCCATGCACAAACGACACATGGTGATAAAAGATATTTATACTAACTGGTGAAATATGGCTAGAAAAACAATTATTTAAGGATTGATTTTAATATATTATTAATATTAATGAAACCATCGATCGTTAATGGTTATATCACAAATAATGTTTATTTATTATAATCTTATAAACCTTGAAATTCCTAAATTTGCAAAGGAATTAAAGCTTAGAAATCGTGACGTTAATCAAATCAATATCCGGGATTAGAGGAACCATAGGGGGTAAAGCAGGTGAGAGCTTAACACCTATTGATATAGTAAAATTTGCCGCTGCATTTGGCACCTGGGCACAAAAAAAGACTGGAAAATCCAAAATCGTAATT
This sequence comes from Fulvivirga marina, assembly GCF_016775155.1. Lineage (GTDB taxonomy): Bacteria > Bacteroidota > Bacteroidia > Cytophagales > Cyclobacteriaceae > Fulvivirga > Fulvivirga marina. Next base: position 548,581 of record NZ_JAEUGD010000067.1, read on the forward strand.
GGCAGGGATGCTAGAATTTCTGGTGAAATGGCCAGTAACCTTGTTTCGAACACGCTTATTGGATTAGGGTTGGATGTAGTGGACTTGGGATTATCCACAACTCCAACAGTTGAGATTGCAGTACCGGAAGAAGAAGCTGCAGGAGGAATAATTCTTACTGCCAGCCACAACCCCATTCAGTGGAACGCCCTTAAGTTATTAAATGATAAAGGCGAGTTTATTTCTGCTGAAGATGGTGCGAATGTATTACAAATCGCTGAAAAAGATAGCTACAAATTTTCTGAAGTATTATCACTAGGTAGCTATAAAAAAGATGACTCTTATATTGATAAACATATAGATCAAATATTGACGCTACCACTTGTAGATGTTGAGGCTATAAAAGCTAAAAATTTCAGAATTGCCATTGACTGCGTTAATTCTACAGGAGGGATTGCAGTTCCTAAACTACTTAAAGCGCTTGGCGTAGAGCAAATACAAGAGTTTTACTGTGAGCCGACAGGTCATTTCCCTCACAACCCTGAGCCACTTCCTGAAAACCTGAATCACATTTGCCATGAAATTGAAAAAGGAAAGTATGATCTGGGTATAGTGGTTGACCCTGATGTAGATCGCTTAGCTCTTATTCAAGAAGATGGAAACCCATTTGGTGAGGAATATACGTTAGTTGCTGTTGCAGATTACGTCCTTTCCAACAACCAAGGCAATACTGTTTCTAATCTGTCTTCTTCTGTAGCTCTGAAGTTAGTTACCGAGAAAAAGGGAGGCTCTTATAGCTCAGCCGCAGTAGGAGAGGTTAACGTGGTTGAGGAAATGAAAAAAACCAAGGCCGTAATAGGAGGTGAAGGAAATGGAGGTATAATTTACCCTGAATTACACTATGGCCGTGATGCCTTGGTGGGCATAGCACTTTTTCTTTCGCACCTTGCAAAATCTGACAAAAGAGCCTCACGGCTCAGAGCATCGTACCCTAATTTTCACATTTCAAAAAACAAAATTGAACTTACTCCAGAAATCAATGTTGATGATATATTGAAGGAGATTCAGAAAAAATACTCTTCTCAAAAAGTTAATACGATAGATGGTGTCAAAATAGAGTTTGGTAATGAGTGGGTGCATCTGAGAAAATCAAACACCGAACCTATTATCCGAATCTATTCCGAATCTGATTCCGAAGCTACAGCCGAGCATTTGGCCAATAAGCTAATTTCAGACATCAAAGATATCATTACGGCCAAAGTATAAAAGCACTATGAACGTTTATCTTGATAACGCTGCAACTACTCCGCTGGATTCGGAGGTATTTGAAGCTATGAAACCTTTTTTACTGGAAAACTATGGAAATCCATCTTCCATCCACTCGCACGGAAGGAAGGTTAGGTCAGCAATTGAGTATGCCAGAAAACAGGTAGCCGAGTTGTTAAATGCTTCTACAGGAGAAATCTTTTTCACCTCTGGTGGCACAGAAGCGGACAATACCATCATTTGCTGTGGTATCGAGTCTCATGGACTTACCCATGCTATTACTTCCCGCATCGAACACCATGCCGTTTTACATACTATGGAAAACCTCGAGAAGCAGGGAAAAATTAAGTTAAGTTATGTTGAACTAGATGAAAAAGGTCATATCATTCCAGAGCATTTGGAAGAGTTGCTTAAAAACAACCCTCGCACAATGGTGTCGCTTATGCATGCCAATAACGAAATTGGCAACATTAATGACCTGGAATTAATTAGCTCAATTTGCCGTAAATATGATGCTATTTTTCATTCTGATACCGTACAAACTGTAGGTCATTACAAGCATGACCTGAAAGCTTTGGACATTCATAGTATTTCAGGAGCGGCTCATAAATTTCATGGCCCTAAAGGTGCAGGTTTCTTATATGTAAGAAAGGATAGTAAAATAGCCCCTTATATACATGGTGGTGCGCAGGAAAGAAACATGCGGGGGGGAACTGAAAATGTATACGGGATTATCGGTTTAGCCAAAGCATTAGAAATTGCTTATCGCGATATGAACAATCACCAAAAATACATTCAAGGATTAAAGGACAGAATGATCTCCAAATTAAGGAGCGGCATTGAGGGTGTAGGTTTTAACGGTGATTCTGAAAACCCTGAAAAAAGCCTTTACACAGTGCTAAATGTGTGCTTGCCGCAGTCTAACGACAATGACATGCTACTATTTACGCTAGACATTAATGGTATATCAGCCTCCGGTGGCAGTGCTTGCTCAAGTGGTGCAAGCACAGGATCTCATGTACTGACAGGCATAAAAGCAGACCCTACTCGAGGAGCGGTAAGATTCTCTTTCAGCAAATACAATAAACCTGAGGAAATTGATTACACCGTTGAGAAGCTTTCTGAGTTTTACAAAAAAGAGGAAGCCTGATATGCTTAAAACTCTTCTCTTCTTAGGATGCTGGGTAGGTCTCTCGGTTTTCACTTTTGGTCAGGCTCCAAAGCAAATGGTTATTACCATAGATGACCTTCCCTACATTACTCACAAGGAAGATACTCTACAGCACATATACATCAATGAAAATATTGTTCGGCATCTTGTAGACCACAAGGTGCCGGCCATTGGTTTTGTCAATGAATCCAAGTTGTTTGTCAACGGCAGACTTTCTGATCCCGAAGTTAAAAATATTGACCTTTGGGCCAGCAACGGACTTGAATTAGGCAATCATACCTTTTCGCATTTCGATTACAACAGACTGACTACAGAGGAATTCTTTAATGAAATAAAAAAAGGAGAACGTATTACCAAAAGTATCCTAAATAACTACGGACAGCATATGCAGTACTTTAGGCACCCCTTTCTGCATCGCGGTGATACTGAGGAAAAGGTTCATGCGCTAGCCTCGTACCTAAAAGATAATAGTTACACTGAAGCTCCCGTCACTATTGATAATGCCGATTACATCTTCGCTAGCGCATATAGAAAAGCCGTAAAAACTACAGATAATGATATGAAAGTAAAGGTTGTGGAGAGCTATCTTACCTACATGGTAGAAAAAGCAAGGTATTTCGAATCCATAACGGATAAAATGTTCGACAGAAATATCCCTCAGATCCTACTTATACATGACAATCTGCTCAATGCCGACTACCTCCCAAAGCTACTAGAGCTATACAAAGCGGAAGGGTATGAGTTTATTTCTTTAGGTCAAGCCCTTGAAGATAAAGCTTACCAAAGTGAGGACAGTTATGTGGAGAATGGCGGCATTAGCTGGCTACATAGATGGGCGTTAACCCAGAAGAAGCCTTCAGAATTCTATCAGGAAGAGCCCACATGTCCCGAGTTTGTTCAAGAGTATGTTGGAATAAGCGAATAAGACTTATCCTTACCGCAAATTTTTAACCCCGATAATTTCAGCCGCTATACTAACAGCTATTTCATCAGGTGTTTTACTCTTAATTTGTACGCCTATTGGAGAATGTACCTTTGCTAATTGATCCTTGGTTATTCCCTCCTCCTGAAGTTCCTTATATAGAGTAGCTACCTTTTCTTCGCTCCCCATCATCCCCAGGTATTTAAAGTTTTTATGGATCAACCGCTTAAGTACTACCTTATCTGTCCTATAGCCAAAGCTGACTAAGACCACATACCTGTCTTCTCCATCAGGTATATAGTTTTCAATTTTATTATAATCAACAACCTGACTTTCATGAGCATGATCATTCTCAACCATTGTATTTAACCCATCCCTATTGTCTATCACCATAACATAAAAGTCCAGATTCCTCATAATTCTGGATAAGGCAAGCCCAACATGCCCTCCACCAACAATATATACAGTGTTTTTAAACCCTATTTGCTCCTTACAAACCCAGCTTTCCTGAGTTTGTAAGGTATAATTAAATTGCCCTGACAAACTTTGATCGCACAAAAAGATCATTTCCTTTTCAGTTAATTGAAGTACACCCCTTTTATTTTCTTGCAGGCATGTAATCAACTGCTCCAACCAGGTAATATCTTTGAACCGCAGATAGTAAAAAGCTATAGTTTGCTCCCCTGAGCATATCATTCCTGACTTATCAGGTGCCTCAGCACGATGCACCTGATGTTTAATGAATGGAGTAAAGGGAGGCTTACCATTTTGTAGCAGCGACCTCGACAACTCCACTAGTTTATGCTCCATGATACCTCCACCAATGGATCCCGCCATTGCTCCTTCAGGCCCCACTATCATTTTAAAACCCTGCCTACCGGGACTACTTCCTTCACTATTCAACACATAAAGAAGTACTGCTTTTTTATGTGCTTTTAAAAGCCGATATGTATTACTCCAGAAGTCCATCAATTAAACCAAACAACACTCATTGCATAATAAATAGCCATTAACGCTGAGAATACTGCACTAGCCATAAACCTCCATCTGAGGTGCACTTTATTCTGAATCAGGAAATTGGCTACAAACGAAATAGGTATATTTACGAGGAAAGAATAAAAGGCAATACTGACCAGTGAATAAAAATAGATTTCACTCCATGGCATCATTGAAATTTTAATAAAGAATAGATGCCGGGCTATCCATAATGGATTAAAATAAAGCAATGCCAGCAATGTTTTCATTAAACTCTTTTTCACCCCTTGGCTCCCGTCCGTCTTACTATCTATCCACTTAAAGTAGTTAGGGATTTCAAGTGCATACAAGGTAGCTCCGACAGCTATCATAGTGATCAGGCGGGTGACACTAAACTCGCTTAGCAGAAGTGCCGCAATAGTATCACCCGTACAGTAAATCAGCCCTCCCCTAATGATATTTGGCTTTTTATACTCCAGGGACAGATACATTAGATTTTTCATATAGGCCATTCAGCACCTTTTCAGGTGTAAAAGGCGCATCAAACTTCATTTGATAGTCAGGGTTGTAAGCCCTTATCGCATCTTGAATAGCAAAATAGGCCCCTAAGCCATACATCAATGGAGGTTCACCCACTGCTTTAGATTTCAAAATCGCCATTTCATGGCCTTCCGTTTCCAGTGCTTCTACTATTATTTCCTTAGGCACTGAATAAATATCTGGTACCTTATAAGTAGAGAGAGCATTTGAAAGCAGTTTTCCCTCATCGTTGTACTGCAAGTCCTCCATAGTCATCCAACCTATGCCCTGCACTAGTCCACCTTCAATCTGTCCTAAATCAATATGCTCATTCATACTCTTACCAAAGTCATGAACAAGTTTCACAGCATCAAAAACATAGGTTCCCCTGATACAGTCCACAGTCACAACCAAAATAGCTGTACCATAAACATGATAAGCAAAAGGATGCCCTTTCTCTTTTGCTTTGTCAAAATGAATAACAGGTGTAGCATAATGTCCGTTTTCTGTCAAACAGACCCTATCCAGAAATGCTGCTTGCACCAACTGCTCCCAGCTGAGTTCTGTAGGCTTACCTTCACAGTACACCTGATCATCCTGAAGCAGGATATAAGTAACTTCAGATTTCAGGACTTTAGCAGCAGTCTCTTTAAGCCTTTCCAAAAGCTTGTCACAGGCAATTTGAAGTGCCTTACCATTTAAATCTGCAGTAGAGCTTGCCGCGGAGGGTGATGTATTGGCCACCCTGGTTGTATTGGTAGTTTCGAGCTTGACCTTAGCAGGATCAATGGAAAAAGTACTGGCAGCTACCTGCAACATTTTAGTATTCACCCCTTGCCCCATCTCTACGGCTCCCGTACTGACCCCAACACTTCCATCGCTATAAATATGAACCAAAGCGCGAGCATTATTCATAGGAGTATTTGTAAACGAAATACCAAAACAAACAGGTTGCATAGCTATTCCTTTTTTCAGGTGTTTATTATGGGAATTAAAATCATCAACTTCCTGTCTAAGGGACTGTAATTTAAATTTATCTACGGCATTTTCCCAGGTACTAAGCGCTTCCGCATGATCTACTATCTGACCATATGGAAATTCGTCACCATCTTTTAATAAATTCCTTTGTTGAATCTCATGTGGCTCAACTCCTAATTCTCTTGCGGCCTTTGCAATAGCAGATTCCATAACGAACATACCCTGTGGCCCTCCAAACCCTCTAAATGCGGTATTGGGAGGCAAGTGTGTTCTACAGCTATATGCTGTTGCTGTTACATTTGGAATATAGTAGCTATTGGTAGCATGAAAAAGGGTCCGTTCCATAACTGCAGGAGAAAGGTCGGCCGCAGCACCTGCGTTTTGATAAAATGTCACTTCATACGCGGTTATTTTAAGGTCTTTATTAAGCCCTATTTTAAAGTCGGAACGGTAAGGGTGCCTTTTACCTGTCATTCGCATATCATCCATACGATGCAAGGCTATTTTAACAGGTCTTTTCAATGCAGTTGTCGCTAATGCCGCCATTACTCCCCATGCAGTGGCCTGATCTTCTTTGCCTCCAAAGCCGCCACCCAGCCTTGTCACATCCACCTCAACCTTATGCATGGGAACACCTAATACTTTCGCCACCGTTCGTTGTACCGCTGTTGGTCCTTGAGTAGAAGAAGCTATCCTCACATTTCCATTTTCCATCAGGTACGCATACGCTCCCTGAGTTTCAATATATAAGTGTTCCTGCCCTCCAGAGTCAGCACTCCCCTCAAACACATAGTCGCAACCTTCCCAGGCGGCTTCCACATCACCCAGCTTAAATGTTCTTGGAGGGAATATTAAACTCCCTTTAGCCTTGGCTTCTTTGGGATCGACAATTGCTGGAAGTTTTTCAATGTCAATCTTAATAAGCTTTCGTGCCTGTCTTGCAATGTACTCTGTCTCTGCAATAATCAAGGCTATGGGCATTCCCCAGAAATGAATTTCATCTTCAGCAAAAAGCGGTTCATCCGGGAATATCCCTCCGATTTGATTCTCACCGGACACATCCTGATGCGTCAGTATTTTAACCACCCCTGGAAATTGTTCTGCTTCAGAATAGTCAACGCTTTTAATTTTGCCATGAGCACATGGCGCATCATATATATCACCATAAAGAGTTCCTACCCTCATTGGGATATCATCCAAATAGATGGATTCACCTCTTACATGGCCTTTTGAATCTATGTTTTTCATACCAGCATCTCTATTTCAAATTTCTCCGGAAACAACTCAATGAAATGAGCAAAGAATAATTGCCTTAACAACAAGATCTTATACTCCCTGCTTCCACGGACATCACTAATAGGGGAAGTATCCTCACGAAGCATCTCCACAGCTGACCGCACATGATCCGGTGTCAATGACTTACCCTTTAGATAAGAACTAGTTTTTGATAAATAAAGAGGTGTAGGCCCCACGCCTCCTGCTGATGCATGAATTGTCTCAACACACCCATCTGCTGTAAGTGTTATACATATCGCAGCGTTCACACTGGCTATATCCAAATACGTACGTTTACTCACTTTTTCAAAGTTGAAGTATGTACTATCATCAGGTAAATTAAACTCTACACCCTCTACCAATTCATTCGCCTTTAAGGTTATTTCCTTGTATCCCTTATAAAAGTCACGGAGCTTAACCTTTCTTATTTCACCTCCTGTTTCCCTTAAATGAAGTGTACTATCCAGAGCCAGAAAAAATATAGTAAGATCACCTATGGGAGAGGCATTGACAAAGTTTCCGGCAATAGTCCCCATATTTCTAATCTGTGTTGATGAAACTAGCTTCAAATGTTTTTGCAATGAAGGAAAAAGGCTATTAAACTCTTTCGATTTCATCAAATCACTAACCGTAACGCCTGCACCCAACAGACATTTATTAGTGGTTATCGTAATATTTTTAAGAGCTGGTAAGTCATAAAAACCGTTAACACTTCCTGTAATAAGGTCATCAGGACGCTGCACATATAGATCCGTGCCACCGCCAACTTTAGGCAATCCCTCTTCATGGCCATTAGTAGGTTGACTTGCCATTTTTATGGCCTCCAGCTTATTAGGAATATCTATGAAGTATTCAGGGATAAATTGCTCATTAACTAACCAGCTAACAGGATCATTAACATCTTTCTGGGCCAGCCTTTCCACAATCATATCGGTGGCTCTTTCAATAGACTTATAACCTGTACACCGACAAATATTACCATCAATAGCACTTATTCCATCTTCATACCTTGGTTCCTTTTCAGACATGCAGTATCCAGACAACGACACTATAAAGCCTGCCGTACAAAACCCACATTGTGTTCCGCCAGTTTCCACAAAGGCCTGCTGCACTGGGCTGAGCTCCTTCATATTGAGCCCTTCAATGGTAACCACATGCTTGCCCTTGACATTGATAAGTGGGGTTATACAAGAGGTCATGGACTTATAACTCACTTTACCTTCCTTTAACTCACCGATTAAAACTGTACAAGCTCCACAATCCCCTTCTCTACAACCTATCTTAGTACCCGTCAAATGGTTATCATACCTGATAAAATCCAAAAGTGTCATACCCCCTGGTTTATCAGTCTTTATTATGCTGTCGTTTAGAATAAACTCCATACCAGTGTATTAGTATTCTATCTTATCCGAGCTTTCGGCCCACTTCTTAAATGCAATAAGCGCCTCATCTCTTAGCATCTGCTCTGTAAAAAGTTTTCTTTCTGAGATAGGTCTGTCCAACTCTTCATAAATAAACTGATCATCAAAGTCTATTTCAGCAGCATCTGTTTTAGTATTAGCATAATATATTTTATCGGGTCTTGCCCAATAAATAGCCCCCAAGCACATTGGACATGGCTCACAGCTCGTATAAATCTCACACCCATCCAGTTGAAAAGAGCCAAGAACCTCGCAAGCTTTACGAATGGCTACTACCTCAGCATGCGCTGTCGGGTCGTTTGTTGAAGTCACCTGATTTGTACCTCGTGCTATTATCTTACCATCTTTTACAACAACAGCTCCAAATGGACCACCGTTCCCAGACTCCACATTCTCTATAGAGAGCCTGATGGCCTCACGCATCATTTCATTTTTTCTGTTTTCATCCATTATACTAAAATAGGAAATTTATGAAGGTATGAGAAGTATTTAGAAGGTTACTCCAGCTTGAAATACATCAATGCTCAGAGCACAGTAACATAATGATACTGAGTACTACCTCTATAACAACCTACTTTTCAACCCCTTATAACTTTCTAAAAACAGTAGCAAATGAACAAATACTGACTTGAATGGCCTCTATAATTACTACTTCATATATTATTACTTTGTTCAACCTCTTGCATTAAAGCGCTGCTTACAAATGTAGCGACAAACTCTACCTCTTGATCATATATATAACTTTTCCTAATCCTCGAAAATGTTATAGGGGCTCCACGGTCCTTCATCCATTTGAGGTAGTTGAACACGCTCCGTTTGGAAATGCCCAGTTTTTGAGCCAATTCTTCAGCATTTCCTGTCGAACCATGGCGTATCTGAGAGTCAAGACGTTCTATTTTTTCAATAAAATTCATAGCAGGTTTTAATAACTCGTTGTACATCTTGGGGCGTATTTTTTATAGGGTGCAGCGTATGTTATTTTCAGATTTTGTAAGGCCTTTAACCTACTCATCCCGAGTTAACCATAAAGGTTGAACTCAATCCAAGTAAGTATGTTACTCTTTGCAAGTGCATAAAAATAGCAAGTCACATGATTTGGCAAACTCGGCAGTATAGGGATAGCTCATATTGAAGCCGGGAGAATGACTCACTAGGTGGATTACTAATATTTCTGTTAATCATAATTGATTTTACTTACTTTTATGGTGCAAAAAACGTGCGCTACAAGAAAAATAATGCAGATATTTTTCTTTGTAAACTTAGATTTTAGTTGACAATAATATCAAACACAAATTAACCTTATATTGTGAAGTATAAAAATATTATAGGCGAAAAAATTGCCTTTTATAGAAATGAATTACGACTAAAACGCCCCACCTTTATTGAGAAATTAAACGACTTGCTAGGTAGCAAATATTCGCCGCAAGCATTGTATTCCTGGGAAACAGGTAAGGCCATGCCTCCGGCAGATTTGCTCCCTCCTCTTGCAAGTCTCCTTAACATCAGCATTTTACAACTCTTTAGCGATACAGAAGTACAGGAAACTGATGAACTTCTTGAAAAGATTGATTTGTTATCAGAAGAGGTTGATGAATTAAAAAAGGAAGTAGACCTTTTAAGGAAAGAAAATTATAAACTTGAAGGTAAATTAGAAGCTTCAAATTCTATTTTGCAGGATATGATTGAAAACTATAAAAGGAAATAATAAAAGGACTCATACTTTCTTACGTAGTCAACAATGGCAGCCCCAGCCATTACTTTATGGACCAAATTATTTAGGTTACCTATTAAGGATCAAATCCTTCAAACAATCTACCCACAGAGGGTGATCGTTCAGGCTTTCTACTAATTGTACCTTTTCGCCTCCATGCTCCTCAAATATTTCCTGATATTCATCTCCAATCTCTATGATAGTTTCTAAACAGTCTGCTGTGAAGGCTGGGGAAAAAATCAATATTTTTTTGGCTCCTTCTTTTGCCTTTTGCTCCACAACTTTATCAGAAAACGGCTCAAGCCAATTCTTGTCTAGTCTCGACTGGAAGCACACGGTATATCTGCTTTTATCAAGCCCAAGCTTTTCAGTCAAAAGCCGAGTAGTTGCATAACAAGTTGCCTTATAACAATATTGATTCTCTTCAGTGATGGTACTTTCACAGTCATGCCCTTCACAAACACCGTTATCATAAACCTTGTCAACCTGTCTTACGGGTAATCCATGGTATGAGAATAGGACATGGTCATACTCATCCAGATTATATTTACGAGCACGATCCAGTATAGCATCAATAAATAGCGGATGGTCATAGTATTGGCTGATAAACTTAACATCAGGAATTACCCACCATCTTTTGATCTCATCCATTACAGCTTCCAGAGCTGACCCCGTTGAGGCCGAGGCATACTGAGGGAACATAGTAACAACTATGATCTTCTGATAATTGAGCTTCCTCATTTCTTCCAAAACCGAAGGTATACTGGGGTTTTTATATCTCATAGCCAAGTGAACGGTAAAATCATCCCCCAGCTCTGTGTCGAGCATACTTTGCACACGTTCGCTGTAATAAAGCAAAGGTGATCCCTGGTCTGTCCAAAGCTCTTTATAAATCTTTGCAGACTTTGGGGCTCTGAAAGGTACAATTATCAAATTGACCAGCATTTTCCTTAATAGCCATGGAATATCAATTACACGTGGATCATTCAAAAACTGGGAAAGGTAAGACCTCACATTTCCCACAGAAGGACTATCAGGGGTGCCAAGGTTAATGAGTAAAACACCGGTTTTTCCTTTAATTGAATTCATAAGCTATTGCAAAAAACAAACGCAAAAGTAATGGTTAAAAGTGACTTGCTTATATATTAGCTTGATAAATAACCATTGAGTACACTGCGAATCTGACAAAGCGTATAGATGCGATAATTAAAAACCAATAAAAATTATAGCGCGTAGCCCCCATCAACATACACACAGCAGAAAATGGAACGGGAGTGACAGCTGCAACAACAATTAGAAACCCTCCGAACCTGTGTAACATATTTTGATACCTACTGATATACCTCTGAAATACATTTCTTAACAAGTGCAAGTCTTTAAGTTGAACCCCAATAAAATAACCTAATACACCCGCAGCATATGAAATTAGTGCCAGTAAGAACACATTAAGAGAGTAAGCATCAAAAACTCCATGTTTGATAGACCAGATCATGAATAACTCTGGGGGAATAATACCAAAGACCGCTTCAGAAAAAACAAAAACTGTATAGACTATGAAAGGCCATCTACCAATATATTCCATGAAGAAATCTAAATCGGTATACCGCTGAAGCAACATATAAGCAACAACAATTACTGTCAGGGCAAACAGACCTTTTGCCAAGTTTTTTAAAAAAAACCAGGACTTATAGTTGAACAGGCTCATATGAAGTTTACTGAATCGGGCACCTTTTGAAGGGTTTGTTTTCATCAAACAATTTGCGATAAGTTATATGGGTTTTAACGATATCGCCCCCTACTTGTTCAACCACCCGAATCATCTTTGGATTAAAGTCACCAATCCAGTTCATCTCAAGATCATCATACCTTTGGTAGTCCTTTTGTACCATTTGTGCCGTAGCCATCACCAGTGCTCCTTCAAGTCCCTTACCCTGATGCTCCGGCACAATACCAAATACAAGCCCAAGCATTTTATTACAGCTTTTAGTCCATTTATGATATAAAAACTTGGCCTTCCCTATCAGGTCAAGCTTTCCGTTAACATGTTTGAAAATCTGGTTTACTTCTGGAAGGTTAATATAAAATGCCACTGGCTCATCTTTATAATAGCCATACCAGATAATTTTCTCGTCGATAATAGGCTTCATCTGTTTGATCAGATTTTTAGCCATTAAAGACGACAATTCAGCCACTCCCTTGTGCCTGGCCCATGCTTTATTGTAAACTGTTCTGAAGTCTTCAGTATATTTATCAATCTTGCTCAGCTCCATATGCCTGAAGGTGTATCCAGGCTCCTTCATAACCTTCTCGCCCTTCTCCATTAGCTTGGCTGAAAAAGGAGCTCTTACCTTACGACCAAAAGTGTATTGCTGGAAGTAATCCTGAAAGCCATAGGATTCGAATAGATCTCGGTAATACGGTAGGTTATAATTACAGCAATAATTAGGGTCAATATCAAAACCATCTACCAGCAGGCCCCACCATTTATCTCGCTCACCAAAGTTGACAGGGCCATCCATAGCCTCCATACCCTTGCTCTCTAACCAGGTTTTACACTGATCAAAAAGCTTAAATGCAGCTTCTTTATCGTTAATACATTCGAAAAATCCCATACCGCCCGTGGGTTGATCATTTCCTTTATCTACTGTCTTTTTATTAATAAATGCCGCAACACGGCCTATCGTTTCTCCATTGCCGTTCTCAAGGATCCAGCGGATGCACTCTCCATGCCTGAAGGTTTTGTTTTTATCCTCGTCAAAAACGCTTTCAATATCTTTATTTAACGGCCTTATCCAATTAGGCTCATTTTTATAAAGTTTTACGGGAAGCTGAATAAATTTTTTAGCTAGTGGTTTGGAGTTTACCTCAACAATCTTCATCATTTCGCAATAATAAGAGATTATTTCTCATTTTCGTTCTCTAACCACGCTTCTTTACTGTTGGGAACAGTGATATCAAAAAAGGTTCCTACTTGATGCAGGCTCTCTATCTTAATTTTTCCACCAAGTTTTTCAATAGCATTTTTAACTATATAGAGTCCTATACCCGAACCTTCCGAGTATTCAGTAGCACGATAAAACATTTCAAATACCTTCGGCAACGTATCTTCTTCAATGCCTATTCCATTATCTCTAAACCTGATATTTGCCAGATCATCAGTAACCTCTATCTCTATTTCAACATAGGGATCATCTATATCAGGGTTAAGGTACTTGATAGCATTTGAGATCAAATTCCTGAATATTTCATTGATACGCCACCTATCACTATAGAATAAGTTAGAAGAAATATCTGTTTTAATATTAACCTTTTGAGCATTGGGCAAGTAACTAAGATCAGTAAAACAACCTTCTATCATGTCATTAAAGTTGATCGGATCTACCGTAATTGCAAGTTTCAGGTTTTTAGAGTGACTTAGCACATCATTAATGAAATGATCTAATTGTTTAACGCGATTTTCGATCAGTCCGATATACTGTAGCAGATCGTCGTCATTCTCCTGATGCTGCGCAAGGTTTACAAGTCCAAGAATAGAAGATAATGGAGCCCTAAGATCATGAGAAACTTTGTAAACAAAGTGATCAAGCTCGTTATTCCTTATCTGCAACTCATTCTCGGCCCTTGTCCTGGCGGATATATCTACATAAATACCATAGATACCAATGGTTTTATTATCTAAGGTTACCGGCACACCATAAATAATTACCGGTACAAGGCTGCCATTCTTGTGAGTTCGATGAGACTCCAGCGTTCCTACCTTCCCACTTACTGTAAGCAAGTTAATATCAATAGCCTCCTGCTGAAAGCCTTTGGGCACTAAAATATTATTGAGCTGATTTCCTATAATATCTTTAGTTGAATAACCAAACATATCCTTGAAACCCTGGTTCATTTGGATAACACGGTGCTGCTCATCAAGCAATACTATACCCAAGGGCGAATTTTCAAATAGCTGAGTAAACAGCTGCTCATTGCGCTGAATCAACAACTGAGAACTTTTCTTTTCGTTAATGTCAAGGTAGGTTCCTGAGGCTTTTGTAACACGACCTCTTTGATCTCTATGAACAGCTCTTCCTTTATCCAGTATCCATCTATAACTCCCACCTTTGGTCCTAAAACGATACTCAGCTTCAAAATATTCCGTATTACCCTTAAGGTGATCTGTTAATTTTTGCTTTACATATGGAAAATCTTCAGGATGAATTAGTTTTCCCCAATCATCAAACTGCAGCTCCAATTCTTGGTGGCTGTAACCATATTTAGCAGCCCAGGCCTTATTAAAAATGGTTTTTTTATCTCTTAGATCCCACTCCCAAAGGCCAAGCTCAGCACCACGAAGAGCTAGTTGCAGACGCTCCTCAGTTAATTTATACCTTTTTTCAACTTCTTTTTTATCTGTAATATCCAGCAAAAGCCCATAACGGATAATAGTACCATCCTTCTGCATGGTAGGACTTGATTTACCCTCTATCCATTTCTCTTTTCCTTCGACCAGAATACGGCCTTCCCACTGCCACTCACTATTCTTACTACTTGAGCCTCCTGAAGTCCTTAAAAATCCTTCCAGGTCATCCGGATGAATAGTCTTATTTAGCAAGCTCGCATCTTTCATGATCTCCTCGGGAGAAAAACCGAACATCTCATTACACCCCTGACTTATATATTTAAATCTTGAGAAGCCATCCGCCTGTTGTTCATATTCATATATTACCCCCGGAAGCCCTAATGTCAACATTTGAAATTTAAGGTGCGTATCTGTCAATATTTCCTCTGCCTGCTTTTGAAATGTAATATCAGAAAGCACCATTACAACCTCTTCTACTTCACCAAATTCATCCTTTATAGGAAAAACATGCCCCTTAACATACTTACGCTGCCTAAGTCCCAGACGGCGTATGGAGGCTGTATCATAAGGGTTATAAGCAATTGGTGGTATTTCTGTAGCCTCTCCTAAAAAAGCCTTTCGGATAAAAGCCGTAAGACCAAGTTCCTCAAGCTGTTCGTCTTCAAAAATATTATAATATTTAATCACCACATCACTCATACCTTTGGTAGCACCCCAAAGTTGACTATAGGCCTTATTAAAATATGTTGGTGAGCCATCAGGCCTGTAAATAGCTGTTGCTATAGGTGATTCTGCAATGAGCGGCTTGAACTTACTTGGTCGCTCAGATAATTCTGTCTGTCTCAATATAACCATGCACCCACGATCTTCCAACTCAGAAAGCCTTATTGGGGAGAAGCTTGGCACCACATAAGTAGAAAATTCTGTGGCAGAAATGGTATAACTCTTTTTAGCGATTGACGATCTGGAGGTCATGGCTTTTTGTGCGAGCATTTTAAAATACTGATCATCAAAAACAGGTGCAACACTACCCAATTCCTGACCTATGGCTATTTCTTTTCCAATCCCTAACAACTCATAACACCTTCTGTTCCAAGACACCAAACGAAAGTTGTTATCTACTATAAAGATCGCCTCGGCATTCTCCTCTATGAAATCATTCAATATGAAGCGACCTGTATTTAACTCATTCATAATCATTTTAAAGACAACTGATCAACTCCGCAAGATAGCTGTTTCTTAAGTAGATTCCTCATGGTTCTAATAAAATTGCACTTTCAAAGAGAATTTGTTAGCCTGCTGACACCCCCTCGCAGTCATTTTTGTAAATTAAGGTATATAAATAATATCACTGATATGAACTCCAAGCAAGTACATTTCGAAAACAACAAAGGGCAACGGCTTTCAGCTCGTATTGAACTGCCTGTAAGTGGCAAACCAGTAGCCTACGCAATATTTGCTCATTGTTTTACCTGTTCGAAAAACCTTTCTGCAGTGGTTAATATAAGCAGAGCGCTCACCTCAAACAGAATAGCTGTCTTAAGGTTTGATTTTACCGGTTTGGGAGAAAGTGAAGGTGAATTTTCAGAAACTAATTTTTCTTCAAATGTTAGTGACCTAAATACTGCTGCTGAACACCTTTCTGCAAACTATCAAGCACCTACAATTATGATTGGTCACTCTCTCGGTGGGGCTGCTGTGCTAGCATCAGCCACATCTATTGACAGCATAAAAGCCGTAATAACAATTGGAGCTCCTGCCGACCCTATTCATTTAAAAAAGCTATTCAAAGAAAGCATTAAAGAAATAAAAGCAAAAGGGGAGGCCACAGTATCAATTGGAGGTAGAGATTTCAAAATAAAAAATCAGCTACTGAATGATCTACAGCATGCTGACACTCATAATAATATTGGTCAGTTAAAAAAGGCTTTGCTGATCATGCATTCTCCACAAGACACGGTTGTAAGCATAGATAACGCTCAAAAAATATATAAAAAAGCCCATCACCCTAAAAGCTTTATCACACTTGATGGAGCGGACCATTTGATGTCGAGAAAAGAAGATTCAATCTATGCAGGTAATGTAATAGCAACATGGGCCAGCAGGTACATTGATATTAGTAGAGAAGAGCCGCTTTCTACTGATAAACAAGTAGTATGTCAAACCGGTGATGATGGCTTTACTACACAAATTCAAGCCGGCGACCACCCACTTCTAGCTGATGAACCTACCTCTGTAGGTGGCAGCAACCTCGGTCCTACACCTTATGATTTGTTGATGGCCGGCCTGGGTGCCTGCACAAGTATGACTCTGAGAATGTACGCAGACAGGAAAAAGTGGCCTTTAGAGGAGGTACGCATACACCTACAGCACAGCAAAGTTCACCAGTTGGACTGTGAAGGTTGTGATGATGGAAGTGCAAAATTAGATCAGGTCACCAGGGAGATTGAGCTTTTCGGCGATCTTACTAAAGAGCAACAAGAAAGGTTAATGGAGATCGCGGATAAATGCCCCGTGCATAAGACTTTACATGCTGGTGTACAGGTCAAAACAAGTCTCATAACTTAAAATAACCTTACTTCTACATTTTATTTGTAACCACTACCTATGACTGAGTTAATTAAGAAACTAAAACACACACCGGGCACTAAAACCCTCGTCCTTGATCTTCCCGAGGAAATAAATATTCAAATAGCCCACGATAGTATAGCAAGATCAGAAGGGTACGGGTTCGTAATCATATTTGTCAAGCAACAGGATGATGTGACTCTCAAAGTACCTGCTGCTTTGGAGGTAAGTATACAAGGCTGCACACTTTGGGTAGCTTATCCCAAAAAGAGTTCAGCTATTAAAACAGATATTACAAGAGATGGTGGGTGGGGCACTTTAACAACTTTAGGCTATAGGCGAGTTTCCCAAATAAGCATCAATGACACATGGTCTGCACTACGTTTTAAGCCAGCAAAGCTGGTAAAAGTAAATATACTAGCCAAAACACAAACTTTTGAAGCAACTATTGTCGGCTCAACTGATAACACAGGTGGCGCCTGGGTACAAATACCGTTTGATATGGAAAAAGCATTTGGCACCAAAGGACAGGTTAAGGTGAAGGCAACATTTGATGGAAAGCCCTATCAAGGATCTATTGCCAACATGGGAAATGGCCCTATACTTATTGTTAAAAAACAAATTCGAAGTGCCATAGGAAAAAATGTAGGTGATAAGGTATTGGTCACTATTGAGAAAGATAAAAGTGAGCGCAAAGTAAACATTCCAACTGAACTGCAAGAACTCCTTCAACAAAACCCTGAGGCTGCAGAGTTTTATAACGGCTTATCTTACACCAATCGAAAGGAATATGCATTATGGGTATCCACTGCCAAGCGCAAAGAAACCAAGGATAGGAGATTAGTAGAAACACTCTATAGGTTAAGCAACAGCATTAAGAACCCATTTCAGAAATGACATATGCTCAAAAATTAAGGGAATACTTTATACCATATGCCGATGAATCACAGGCTATGGCCATGAAGAAATACCTTCGAGGTCAGTTTGATTTTTTAGGTATCCAAACTCCACTCCGAAGAGAGGTTACACGTGCTTTTTTAAAAGACTTTGGGCTTCCACCTGTTTCTGAATTGCATCACACAGTAGTGGATCTCTGGGAGCTTCCTGAGCGAGAACTACAGCTAGTGGCTTTAGATCTTTGCCAAAGAATGTCAAAGAGAATTAATGAGTCTCATATAACTACTTTAGAATACATGCTTACCCATAAGCAGTGGTGGGATACCATCGATCTGACTGCCGCCAATCTTGCTGGAAAGTATTTTAAAAATTACCCGAAAAAAATTCCGTTATATATTCCTAAGTGGCGAGATTCTGAGGATTTTTGGTTAAACAGGTCTGCTATATTATTTCAATTGAAATACAAGGAGGAAACAAATACAAGTCTGCTTACTGAATGTATTTTAAAACACATAAACTCTAAGGAGTTTTTCTTACAAAAGGCAATAGGCTGGGTATTGAGAGAGTACTCCAAGACGAATCCGGAATGGGTGAGAGCATTTATTAAAAATAACCAGCTTGCCAAGCTGAGTATAAAAGAAGGTATTAAATATCTATAAAGGATATTCATCCCTTTTATATATATCACTTCTAATCATGCCATGATAATAATACTGCCGGTATACGGGCTTAAAGTTTACCATAGCAAGGAATTCCTCAAAATTAAGTAATCGATCACCTTCCAATCCTGCTGTTACTCTGAAGAAAAAATACATTAACCTAACAAGCATCCTTTGCCACCATATTTTTGTTATAACAAAGTCCGTTAACAACCACATCCCACCTTTATCTACCTGCAAGGACACCTGCCTAACAACATCTCGAAGCTGCTCCTCTGTAAAAACATCCAGAAAGAAATTCGTGATAACAACATCAAATTTACCTGCCCCAAAAACAGCATCATGTTTACTTTGAACAAAATCAACATCAATGTACCTGAAAGGAGATTTTTTTTTGGATCGGTCGATCATAGCTGATGAGGGTTCAACATAGGTCACCTTTAATGACAGACCAAGCTTATCTAGCTCCTGTAGAATAAAACCTGTTCCTCCACCCAGCACCAACACCTTACTTGCATTCTGTACATAATATAACAGTCCAGCCTGAGCTCTTTGTATACTTCTTCCGAATACCAGTCTGGCCAGAGTGTCATAAATAAATGCTACTGAATTAAAATTATTAGCCATAAGATAAACTATTGACTAACCCTATAAAGTCAAAAGCGGCAAAAGGAAAACCGCATCTCCTACTATTCGATACAATGTAGCTCGATAATAAAACCTTCTAAAGAAAACAATACTGCCGAGTAATGCAATCATAGTCATCATGACCAACTCCAGCGCATGAAGGTGGTCAACGTTTAAAAGAATAAAGCAAAGCAGGGCTTGAAAGATTACGATAACTCTGAGTAAAATGTTAGTACGATGTACTCCTAAAATTCGGACGATTGAAGGGGAAGAGTCCCTTTCATCAGAATCAACCTCATAAACAGCAAACACAACCAAATTTGTAAAAGCAAGCATCACAAACTGGATAAATACCATGGAGACTATCCATAAACTATAGTCAGAAGAAATACTTAATGCAGGAAGTAAAATGCCGGTAGCGTATAATATGGCTATAGTAATTTCCTTGTGATAGGACGATTTCAGCTTTAACAGGTAAAGCAACAAAAAATAGCCTAGTACAAGGCTTGACAGTGCTGCTCCCCACACCAAAGTTTGAGGAGGGATCATGAACAGCAAAAAAGCTGAGACAATAAGCATCAAAACGCAGGCTATACTAAGCCTGGTAAAATGTTGTTGATGGAAACGGTGTCTTTCGGTACTAGCTATGTGGGAAATACTTCTAGCATCAGTAAGATGATCAAAGGTATATATTAACCATACACACGCTCCCAATAATGTAACTGCGGCCCAATGCAGATCAGCTTGTAAAAAATCCGCCAAAAACATAGCGCAAATGCACGCCCCTGCGACCACATCCAAACTAAGTATGTTGAGGTATCTGTACAACATAAGCAGGATAAAATAAAAAGAGCGAACCACTGCTGATTCGCTCCATTAAAAATCTACAAGATTACATATTAACCAAGAGCCTCAGCACCAGCCACAATCTCAAGGATCTCCTTGGTAATAGCCGCCTGACGAGTTCTATTATATGTAAGCCTCAATTCCTTCAAAAGCTCTCCGGCATTATCGGTTGCCTGATCCATTGCTGTCATCCTTGCTCCATGTTCGGCAGCGTTACTATCCAGTATAGCTTTATAAACTTGTATCTTCAATGATTTAGGAATCAAGTCTTTAACGATCTCCTCTCTAGAAGGCTGATAGATGTAATCTACCTGGAATTTGCTATCAGCATCCTTTTCCGGAGGAAGTACAGGTAAATACTGCTCCACTCTCATGATCTGAGTAGCAACGTTCTTAAACTCGTTATAGATCAGATC
Organism: Fulvivirga marina; assembly: GCF_016775155.1. Lineage (GTDB taxonomy): Bacteria > Bacteroidota > Bacteroidia > Cytophagales > Cyclobacteriaceae > Fulvivirga > Fulvivirga marina. The sequence continues at coordinate 569,156 of NZ_JAEUGD010000067.1, forward strand.
TACTCTATCATACTTACCTTCAGTAAACCGCGCCATAGCATATTCGGAAGCCTCTGTGCTCTTTTCAAAAGATACAGGAGAAAACATATCCCAGTAATCGGAAATTACATTATAGTCTCTCTTCTCGAAGTAATCACGAGCTTTCTTACCAATGGTCAGTATAGTAACATTGCCTTTATCAAACTGAGTCTGATAATTCTCTTTGATGTGTCTGTTAACAGCTTTAAAAACATTACTGTTAAAAGCTCCACACAAACCCTTGTCTGAAGTAACAACCATGATAAGTACCTTCTCAATAGCCCTCACTTCAGAAAACTGACTTTGCTCTGCATCCCCTTCCTGAGAAGAAAGATTTTGAAGCATTGTAGTGAGCTTCTGAGCATAGGGTCTCATCTGGGTGATGTTATCCTGAGCTCTTCTCAACTTAGCCGCAGCCACCATTTTCATGGCCTTGGTGATCTGTTGAGTAGACGTAACAGACTGAATTCTTCCTTTAACCTCTTTTAAATTCGCCATTTTGTCGAATCAAGTTTTAATATCACCAAGTCAGTTTTACCTGACGTGATAATCTTATATATTTTATTAGTGAGCGTATTCTTTAGCGAGATCTTTAGCCACTTTAGCTAAAGTATCGGTAGCGCTATCCTCAAGTTTGCCAGCGCGAAGCAAGTCAAGCACATCTTTATGCTTGTTTCTCAGCATATCAAGGAAGTTACGCTCAAACTCTCTTACTCTATCTACAGGTACATCATCAATCATACCTCTTGTAGATACATAGATGATTGCAACTTGCTCCTCCACAGGAACAGGTGAATATTGCGCCTGCTTAAGTATTTCCAGGTTTCTTCTACCTCTTTCGATTGTGAGCTTTGTTGCAGCATCAAGATCAGATCCAAATTTAGCAAATGCTTCCAATTCACGGAACTGCGCTTGGTCAAGCTTCAATGTACCTGCAACCTTCTTCATTGATTTGATCTGAGCACTACCACCTACTCTTGATACAGAGATACCAACGTTAATCGCTGGTCTGATACCAGAGTTGAACAGGTTCGTCTCAAGGAATATCTGTCCATCAGTAATCGAGATTACATTGGTAGGGATATATGCAGAAACGTCACCAGCCTGAGTCTCAATAATAGGAAGAGCCGTCAAAGACCCTCCACCTTTTACTTTACCTTTCAAAGACTCAGGAAGGTCATTCATTGCCTGAGCTATTTCATCGTTTTGGCTAACCTTTGCTGCTCTTTCTAATAACCTTGAGTGAAGGTAGAATACATCACCTGGATATGCCTCACGACCCGGAGGTCTTCTTAGAAGAAGCGAAACTTCACGGTAAGCTACTGCTTGCTTTGACAAATCATCATATATTACAAGCGCCGGCCTTCCTGTATCTCTGAAGTACTCACCTATGGAAGCTCCTGTAAATGGAGCAAAAAACTGCATAGGAGCAGGATCAGCCGCAGAAGCAGAAACTACAACACTGTAGTCCATAGCACCAGCTTTCTCTAAAGCAGAAACCACACCAGCAACAGTAGAAGCCTTCTGACCAACTGCTACATAAATACAGAATACAGGTTCGCCTCTTTCATAAAATTCTTTTTGGTTGATGATGGTATCTATAGCCACAGCAGTTTTACCTGTCTGACGGTCACCAATGATCAACTCTCGTTGACCTCTACCGATTGGAATCATAGAGTCAATAGCCTTGATACCAGTCTGTAAAGGTTCATTTACTGGCTGTCTGTAAATTACACCAGGAGCCTTTCTTTCCAAAGGCATTTCGAATGTCTCTCCTTCAATGGGACCCTTACCATCGATAGGATTACCCAGGGTATCAACCACTCGGCCAACCATACCGTCACCTACATTGATAGAAGCGATTCTTCCTGTTCTCTTAACGGTATCACCTTCTTTAATATCTTTGTAATCTCCTAAAAGTACGGCACCTACATTGTCTTCTTCAAGGTTTAGTACCAATGCTCTCAGGCCGTTTTCAAACTCAAGAAGCTCACCTGATTGTGCTTTAGATAAACCATAGATACGGGCAACACCGTCACCTACTTCTAGTACCGTACCTACTTCTTCGAGCTCGGCTTCGGTTTTAGCACCGGAAAGTTGCTCTCTTAATATCGCTGAAACTTCGTCTGGTCTTACGTTAGCCATCTTTATTTTTTCTTAAATTAAAATTCTTTGATATATGGGTTTTGACTGAACTTAAGTTCAAGTGCTTTCAATTTGCTCTTTAAGGAATCATCAATCTGACGATCGCTTATTTTCAACACATAGCCTCCGATAATGTCTTTGTCTACTACTTCTGTTAACTCAACACTATCCTTTGATGAAACCTTCTTTACAAGTTCCTCAAACTGACTTCGCAACTCAGGAGATAGTGGCACGGCAGTAGTTACTCTCGCTACTTCTATTTGCTTTAATAGATTGTACTGATTATGAAACTCTTTAGCTATGGCGGGAAGTATCCCTTCTCTATTCTTTCTTGTAATAATTTCAAAGATTGCCATGGTAAGATCATTGGCCTTACCTTTGAATACCTTCTCAAGAATAACTCTTTTTTTGTCATGCTTAATAATAGGATTCTTTAGCATAAGCGTAAACTCACGGTTTTCTTTACAAAGCTCATGGAAAGAACGCATATCGTTGTGCACTTCCTCCAGCACGCCCTTTTCATCGGCGAGTTCCAGCAATGACTTAGCGTATCTTGATGCTGCTATAAATTCTGACATTTTAGTTCAGCTTAACGTCCTTAATAAAATCTGATATCAACTCCTTCTGAGCACCTTCGTCATCAAGTTTTCTCTTCAACAGCTTTTCAGCCACCTGTAGTGAAAGCTCTGCTACAAGCGTTCTTACCTCTGCCATTGCAGCTTGCTTTTCGACCTCTATTGCTGTTTTTGCGTCAGCAATCATTTTATCAGTCTGCTTGGTTGCATCATTTTTAGCTTCCTCTCTAATTCCATTAGCAACCTCTCTGGCATCCTGTAAAATAGCATCTCTCTGCTGTCTGGCCTCATCCAAAAGTTTCTCGTTATCCGCTTTTAGCTGCGCCATTTCTTCTTTAGCCTTTTCAGCTGAATCAAGAGCGTCCTGAATGGACTCTTCTCTAATTTTTAAAGACTGAATAATAGGTTTCCAGGCAAATTTTGCCAATAACAAAAGGAGAATCAGAAAAATGAATGCTTGCATGAAGAACAAGCCGGGTGAAAAGTCGTTTAGCAACTGATCCATTTTATATAATTTAGTTTTTTGTTTATTCTATTTTAAGAAGTACACCTTGCGCCTATCGCAACAAGGTGTACTTACAAGTCTTCTACATTATTTACCCAAGATCAAAGCACCAAATGCCAGACCTTCCAATAATGCTCCAATGATAATCATGGCAGTTTGAATTTTACCGGCTGCTTCAGGCTGACGAGCAATACCTTCCATTGCTTTACCACCTATTTGACCAAGTCCAATTCCACCACCGATTACGATTAATCCTGCTCCAATTAAATTGTACATGTGAATTGATTTATATAATTAAACAAAAATTCTCTTTTAATGATGGTCGTGCTCTTCAACAGCCATACCAATAAACAATGCCGATAGCATTGTGAAGATATAAGCCTGAAGAAAGGCAACTAATAACTCAATAACTGTAATAAACAAAGCCAACGCCAAAGACATACCCGTTGCCGCCACCGGACCAAATGTGGCTTTCATAGTAATACTAAGTGCAATTAGACTCATCACTACGAAGTGACCTGCCGTAATATTTGCAAACAAACGAATAAGCAGGGCAAATGGCTTAGTAAGCATACCTAAAATCTCAATAGGCATTAGTATTATCTTCATTGGAATCGGAACCCCTGGCATCCAGAAGATATGTTTCCAATAGTCTTTTTTACCACTAAACTGTACTATTATAAATGTAAACAATGCTAAACAAACTGTTACTGCTATGTTACCAGTAACATTAAAGCCAAGTGGGGTTAGCCCCAGAAGGTTTAATATCCAAATGTAGAAGAAAGCCGTAAGAAGGAATGGCATATACCTCTCATAGTACTTATCTCCAATATTCGGTCTTGCCATCTCATCTCTTACATAGATCACTAATGGTTCAAGTACTCTTCCTACCCCGGTAGGTATAGACTTTTTCGTATAGCTTTTAGCCAAAGATCCAAAAAGATATATTAAAAGGAAACCGGCAAATAACATCCCCACCACATTCTTTGTGATAGAAATATCTAGCGGTCTAACATTAGTTGGGTGATGATGCTCATCAAAATTAAGCTCTCCCTCTGCGTTAGTTCTATATATTTTCCCGTGGTAAATGGCATAGTGGTTACCCTTCGATTCTGCAACCGTTGTTCCATGATGAAACTTCGATGACATAAATACATGTAAACCGTCATCCCAAAGTATTACCGGAAGAGGAAAGCCAATATGCTTACCTGATTCACCTAAAGTAAAGAGGGTAAAATCGTGGGAGTCCTGCAAGTGGTGCTTGATATAAGCGGTAATTTCTTCCTGAGTATCTACAGCACCGCCGTGGGTCTGTTCTCCTTCACTGCTTTCCGATGCAAAAGCCAGGTTAGAGAAAAAAAACAATGTCAGTATTGATAAAAGGCTTGTAAGTTTTTTAGGCATCACCATACTTAAAACGAATCCGTTATAAATTTGGGTGCAAAACTAAGCAATTCTGAATAAGATCAACCTTTTTTTGTGATTGTTTTTTCTGAAAATTCAGACCTTCAAATACCTAAGCCTGTTGGGAATTCATCAAACGTCCACAATAAGTTGCCTCAAAAATTAAAAACAGAAACATAGGAACAACAATAGACAACCGCTCAGCCATGCTCAAGTCTTCGGCACCAAATATAGCAGACTTAAACACCAGCACAAAAACTCCAATTTTAATAAATACTGAAGCAAGGTATGCATAGCCAACCTGTGAGGGTAATCGAGTATATAAAAGCTCAACTGAAAGGCAAATGATGAAGTATGCAGAAAAATGAAAAATATACATACCCAATAGTGAAAAAGCCATTTCCTCCCCAATATAACCCAGAATATATATGTGGGTTACATACAAGATCACTGTGACCATCACAACCAATAAAGTGAAGGAAAAAAATCTTTTGATCATTTAATTGTTGGATTTGATAACCTGACGAATTACCATAACGGTGGAAAGAAATACAGCAATCAAAGTAATTACCTTTGTATAAAACTCAGATGTATTACCTGTTCTTTCATCAATGTATGCTCCCAGCAAGCTTCCTAGGTATATAGTGACGGCCATTTGAATAGCCAATCCGGAATATCTGACGAAGTTGTTATACGGCTTTGGCTCCTTCTGTTTTGAAGGTTTTGGCTGCTCCATTTTCCCCAATTTTAATTTCCTTCACAGACACCCCCATTTTACAGCCTCCATTAAATGCAGCACCTGACTCAACTATAAGCTTTGAAGCTATAATATCACCGTGAATAACAGCGGTAGGTTTCAATATCAAAGTGTCAGTTATTTCAATATTTCCCTTCAATTCACCTTCCACCTCGGCATTCTGAGCCAAAATGTTTCCTTCCACATGTGAAGATTGCCCAAGAGCAACCTTTGATTTGGTTTTTATATTACCTACAATTTTGCCTTCTATTCTGATATTGCCGAAAGTTTCAATATTACCTTGAAGCAAAGTGCCTTTACCTATAATATTGCTGGAATTGCTAATTTGCTCTGCAACCTTATGACTTTCCTTTGAGCTAAACATGGTCTTTACATTTAAAAAGTTACAAATTCTTCAGGATTAACCGAGTTTCCATTATTCCACAATTCGAAGTGTAAATGAGGGCCATCTGTTAAATCGCCAGTATTACCAATTATTGAAATAATTTCCCCAGCATTTACAAAACTACCAACTTTTTTTAATAGTTCAGCATTATGCTTATAAACTGATATCAGATTACCACGGTGCTGAATAGCAATTACATAGCCAGAATCCTGGGTCCAAGAAGACATGATTACTGTTCCATCCGCAATGCTTTTCACGGGTTCGTTTTTCTTTGCCACCACATCAACACCAAAATGCCCCTCTTTAACGTTGTAGGACGCTGAAACAAAACCGGAAATTGGCGAAAAGAAAAACATCTCCTGTAAATCGGTATATGCTCCATTGTTTAGATTAAGTAGCGAGAGATCAGTTTGTTCAAACTCCTGTCTAAACTGAGAATCAATAGGTGATAGCTTATTCACATCTGTTAATGTTTGGCTACTAACTACCTCCTGGTTTGTGTTAACAGAAGAGGCGTAGTCGCTATAAACTTGGGATGTATCTCCACTCAAGACCCGCTGAAAATTTCTAATAAAACGGTCCTTTTCTTCTACTTCCTGCGCCAAAGAATCTACTTTAAGTGTAAGTTCATAAAGATTTTTATTGGCCTCAATTTGCGCATGTCGTGGATCGAACCATTGGGCCAATAAAGTCTTAACAAGCAAAAGACTCAAAGCCATTAGAACGATAAATACAGTTACTGCCAGAAGTATTACTTTAGCATACGTAAAACTGAATGTAGATTTTTCAGCAAAGTTTTCCTCATTTCTTATGATAAGCAGGTAGCGGTTAACTAACCAACTCGAAAGTGTCTTTCTTGCCTTCAAATTGCTGCGGATTAAATTTTGGGGAACAAAAATAGATATTATAAACGATTATTGTATTAATTAACTTAATTTTTACGTTTTGTTCAGGAATACTCATTATTAACGATTTCTGATATATAAATTACCAGAAAAAAATAGTGATCTTTATCGCAAATTTTCAACTAAGTGGACATTCATTATTGAAGTTTAACGAATAAAAAATACATTGTTACGTTTAAGATATCATTTTTTTTACATTTCCATTATTGCTGCTTACCTGCTAATGTCTTGCTCCGCTGAGCGTAAAAATATCCTTAGCAAAACATATCACAATACTACTGCAAGGTACAATGCCTATTTCTATGCTAAAGAGAATATTAGGGAAATAGAGAAAATTATTAACGACAGCTACGATAATGACTATAATAACATTCTGGACATCTACCCTGAAATAGACTCTGTTTTAGCTAAAACATATGAAGACAAAGTAGAAGAATGTATCAAAAAAGCCTCGATTGCCATTCAAAGGCATAAAAACAGTAAGTGGGTTGATGATAGCTATATCCTGATTGGGTTGGCCCGCTTTTATGACACTGATTATGTAAACGCCATAGAAACATTTAAATATGTAAACACAAAGAGCGAAGATCCGGATGCTCGGCACCGAGGGCTTGTTCACTTGCTCAGGACTTTTACTGATTACACAGAGTATAATAATGCCACTTCTGTTTCTGATTATCTCAAAAAAGAAAAGCTAAATAAAAGTAATCAAAAACTACTATACATCAACAGGGCCCACTACTATCAAGTTCAGGAGGATTATGACAATATGGTTCAAAACCTGGTAAAGGCAGCCCCACTGCTTAAAAAAAAGGATGGCAAAGGTAGAATATATTTTATCATCGGTCAGGTGTACCAAATGCTAGGCTTCGACGCAGAGGCATTCAACTATTATAAAAGGTGCATTGCCAGTAATCCAGAATATGAACTTGATTTTCATGCCCGCCTATACATGGCCCAAGTGACTGAGTTAGGAAAATCCAGTGACTTAAAAAGTGCCCGAAAGCTTTTCAAAAGGTTATTAAAAGATAAGAAAAATAAAGAATTCAAGGATAAAATTTATTACGAAATGGCTTCCTTTGAAATGAGGCAAAATAACCTTAATGATGCTATAAAATACCTCAAGGAATCAGTAAAAGCAAGTACAAACAATAACCGCCAAAAAGGTCAATCATACTTGAAGCTAGGTGAGATACACTATGATAGCTTAAGGAAATATGAACTGGCCAAGGCCTATTATGACAGCACTATTACTGTTCTTCCCAAGGACTATCAAAACTATGAGCAGATCAAGGAAAGGCAAGGAGTACTGGCAGACTTTGTCAAGCAGTTAAACACTATACATCTACAAGACAGTTTACTGGCTCTTTCTGAAAAAGATTCGATCAGTATAAGGAAACAGATCGATGAATATATCGCTGCCGAAGCTGAAAAAAAGAAACAAGAAGAAGAGAAAGAACGCAAACGTATAAGAAGAAACACCTTTAATCAGCTACAAGATAATACGGGCTTCAGTTCCACGAGTTGGTACTTCGACAACCCTTCAGCTATTGCCATGGGTCAAACTGAATTCAAAAGGGTATGGGGAGATCGAGCACTTGAAGATAATTGGAGAAGATACAATAAAGAATCAGAACAGGACTTTGAAGAAGTTAAAAACAACACAAACCTTCCCACAGACAAAGAAGATGTAGAAGTGGGAGAAGAGAACCCAGAAACGGTCCTTACAGCTCAGGCTGAAAAAATGTACAGTCAAATACCATTCTCTTCCGAAGCGAAAAAAAGGGCGCTTACACAAATAGAAGAAGCATACTATAATCTTGGCAATATATATTACTTTAAACTTCATGAAGAACAGAATGCCTCTTCTTCATTTGAAACATTATTACAAAGATTTCCTGATACCGAAAATGAACCTGAGGTACTCTATTACCTTTACCTAATTAATAAAAACCTTGGCCGGGATACTGAAAAATATAAGAGAAGATTACTATCCCAGTATCCAAACACAACATATGCAAAACTTCTGGCCAACCCCAATTATACTGAGGAAAGCACTGCGGCTAATGAGCAACTAAAAAAAGCGTACAAAAATGCTTATGAACTCTATCTCAATAAGCAGTACCAAGAAGCTATTGGCATATTAAATCAGGCCATGAATAACTATCAAGAGACTGTGTTCACTCCTCGTCTCAAATTACTCAAGATCCTCATCACGGGAAAAACAGAGGATATTAACCTATACCAATACCAGCTTACTGAGCTCATTAAAGAGCACCCTGATAGCGATATCACGCCATATGTAAAAGAGCTATTGGCTGCATCCGAAAATTTCCTAAAAAAGCAAAGAAGGTTATTAGGAACCGAGTTTGTAAAATACTTTAACCAAGAACACTATTTAGTGGTGGTTTATGACGCTGGTAAAGGTTTAACCGATCAAATCTACCCGCTTATCGAAGCTTACAATGATGCCAACTTTCAAGAAAAAAAACTAAAAACAAGTAATCTTATCTTAAATGAAAATCAGTCCATTACGATGGTTTCAAGTTTCGAGGATAAGCAAAGCGCAGTATCCTATTTTCAAAAATTTGTGAGTGAAGATGTTATTTCTGAGAAAACCCAGAACTCAAAAATTTATAAATTTGTAATCACCAAAGATAATTTCAATATCTTCTATCAAAGTAAAGATTTGGAAGCCTACATAAGGTTTTTTGACAAGAACTATAAAAATGAACTTTAAAGAAATTCTCAATGATAAGGGCAAGGTATACAAAGTATCAGTTGTTGCCCTACGCGTATTTTTAATTTGTATAATACTATTATTTCCCATTTATATTTGGTCTGTAAGTGTTGATCTTTTTGGTTTGTACGGAGGAATGCCAAGCCTCAAAGCTTTAGAAAACCCTGAAAATGATCTTTCATCAGAACTAATATCATCGGATGGAGTATCCTTGGGGAGGTATTTCCGTTATAACAGGAGCCAGATTGCATATGAGGACCTTTCTCCAGATCTGGTAAACACCCTATTACTTTCAGAGGATCACAGGTTCTTTGAGCACTCAGGAATGGATTTCATAGCCTATTTAAGGGTTATAAAGGGTATACTAACTTTTAACTATGCTGGGGGAGGGAGTACCATTACTCAGCAACTTGCTAAAAACCTTTATACACAAAATGAAGAATTAGAGGGAAAGATTGCCTCATGGGGTAGGTATCCAAAACGGATTGTTGAAAAAACAAAGGAATGGATAATTTCAGTTTACCTAGAACGTAATTTTACCAAGGAGGAAATTATCTCGATGTACCTGAATACCGCTGAGTTTGGCAGTAATTCCTATGGTATAAAAACAGCAGCAGAAACCTTTTTTAATAAAAGCCCTTCAGAGTTAAACTTACAGGAATCAGCTGTTTTAATAGGTCTTCTTCAAGCTGTAACTTTCTTTAACCCTGTGAGGAATCCTGAAAACTCTTTCAACAAGAGAAACGAGGTGCTTTATAAAATTCATAAACATGGTTATAAAATTGATACCCAAGAAGAATATGACTCTATTAGTTCCCTGCCAATTGAACTGAACTATGATGTAGCTAACCAAAATAAGGGGTTGGCAACTTACTTCAGAACGGTAATCAGAAGAGACCTTATGGATTGGTGCGAAGAAAATGGTTATGACTTGTGGGAAGATGGTCTCAAAATTTACACAACCATTGACAGCCGCATGCAAAGTTATGCTGAGGAAGCTGTAAAAGATCATATGGCCAACCTGCAAAAGGTTTTTAATGAGCACTGGAAAGGAAAAAACCCATGGATAGATGACAAAGGAAGAGAAATTTCAGGATTCCTTAAATCAAGATTTAAACGAACAGAGCATTACAGGCTACTAGTAAAAAAATATGGCGCAGAGTCTGACTCTGTACAAATTATCATGAACAGACCTAAGCCCATGACCGTGTTTACCTGGGAAGGAGAAAAGGATACGTTGCTTAGCCCAATAGATTCATTGGCATATTATAAAAAATTCTTACAGACCGGACTCATGTCGATGGACCCACACACAGGCCACATTAAAGCATGGGTTGGAGGTATAGATCATAAATTCTTTAAGTATGACCATGTAAAACAAGGGAAAAGACAACCAGGCTCTACCTTTAAGCCATTCGTCTATGGAGCAGCAATAGAACATGGCTACCCTCCCTGCTATAAGGTCCGTGATGTAATGGTTACATTTCAGGTACCCGGAGACCCTCCAACGTGGTCACCTCCAAATTCAGATGGCACTTATGGAACAGGAGAAGAAATGACCATCAGGCAAGGTATGGCCAGGTCGATCAACACCATAACTGCATACCTGATGAAAGAGATCAAACCTGAAAATGTTGTTGACTTTGCAAGGAGAGCAGGGGTTGAAAGCCCTTTGGATGCAGTACCTGCTTTATGCCTTGGCGTTAGTGATGTTTCAATATATGAAATGGTTGGTGCATATAGCACATTTGCCAATTTGGGTATATATACCAAGCCATACTACATTACGCGAATTGAAGACAAGAATGGAAATGTTATAGAAAACTTTGTTCCTAAAACCAGACAGGCAATAAGTCAACAGACCGCCTATAAAATGCTTTACATGTTAAAGGGTGGTGTTGAAGAAAAAGGAGGCACCTCTATAGGTATAGACATGGAGCTTAAGATCAATAACGAAGTTGGGGGAAAAACAGGTACTACCAACAATGCTTCTGACGGATGGTATATGGGAGTAACCAAAGATTTAGTGACCGGTGTATGGGTAGGTGGAGATGAAAGAAGTATTCACTTTAGAAATTGGTATTTAGGCCAAGGAGCTAAGACAGCACGTCCGATTTGGGAAAAATACATGCTCAAAGTATATAAAGATGATGCTCTGGCATATGAGAAGGGTTCATTCCAAAGACCCATCGGCGGGGTTGATGTTAGCCTTGACTGTAGTAGGTACGGCACAACTTCAGAGTCAGATAGCACTTCGGTTGAAGAAAATCCTGTATGGAATGAAGGAGATTTTCGCTAATAGCAAAGAGGAGTTAAATGCATGTACCGCGACATTCGGTAGAAGAAAGAAATACATTACCTAATTCACCCGGTGTATATAAGTTCTTCAACAAAGATGAGGAACTTATATATGTTGGTAAGGCAAAAAGTATTAAAAAGAGGGTAGGAAGCTACTTTAGTAAGTCTCACCAACTTAACCGGAAAACACAAAAACTCATTTCGGAGATAGTGTCAATGGAATATACTTTGGCCAATACCGAATTTGATGCTTTACTTCTAGAGAACAACTTAATTAAAGAAAATCAACCTAAGTACAACATCTTACTAAAGGATGATAAGACATACCCTTATATCTGTATTGTAAACGAAAGGCTGCCGCGTATTATTTCCACCCGAACATTTGACCCCACTTACGGAGAATACTTTGGTCCCTTTTCAAGTGTGGTGGCCATGAAAAATGTTCTTGACCTTTTAAGAAAGCTATACTCAATCAGAACATGTAAATTCAACTTATCTGAAAAAAATATACTTGAGAGAAAGTTCAAGGTATGTCTGGAGTACCATATAGGAAATTGCAAAGGCCCTTGCGAGAACCTACAATCTAAAGCTGATTATGATAATGAAATAGAACAGGCCAGAAGTATCTTAAAAGGAAACCTTTCGGTAGTAAGAAACTACTTTAAGCAACAAATGATGACATCATCGGAAAATTTGGAATTTGAATCAGCCCAGAAATTCAAAGACAAAATTGAACTTCTAGACAAGTTCCAGACACGGTCAACAGTAGTAAACCCTAAGCTATCTGAACTGGATGTATTTTCTATAGTTAGTGAAAAGCAGGCTGCATTTGTTAACTATCTACAAGTCAAAAATGGTGCAATTATTTTAGCAAAAACTGTTGAGGTTAAAAAGAAGCTGGAAGAATCTGATGAAGACGTACTGAGCTTAATCGCTGTAGAGCTTCGCGATCGTCATAGCAGTGACAATAAAGAAATAATATCCAACATAGCATTCTCATTAAAGGAAGATGTTTATAATGTAGTACCCAAAATAGGAGACAAGAAAAAGCTATTAGAGCTTTCTCTGAAAAATGCTCTGGAGTATAAAAAAGACAGAATCAAGCCTACTGGCCAAGAGAAGAAAAATGAAACTCTGCTTCAACTAAAAATGGATTTGAAGTTACGAGAAACTCCTCAACATATAGAATGCTTTGACAACAGTAACCTTCAAGGTTCGAACCCAGTGGCCTCCATGGTATGCTTTAAGAATGGAAAACCTGCTAAAAAGGACTACAGACACTTTAACATAAAAACAGTAGAAGGGCCGGATGATTTCGCTTCTATGAAGGAAATTGTACACAGGAGATACAGCCGGCTCATGAACGAAAACCTGCCACTTCCTCAGCTAATAGTAATCGATGGAGGAAAGGGTCAGTTGAGCAGTGCGTGCGATGCACTTAAAGGAATTGGTCTGTATGGACAAATTCCAATAATAGGTATAGCCAAACGCCTGGAAGAGATATATTTTCCCGGGGATTCAATCCCTGTACATATTAACAAAAAATCTCCCTCATTATTCCTACTTCAACGAATACGCGATGAGGCTCATAGGTTTGCCATCACTTTTCATAGGCAAAAGAGAAGCAATGCGAGCTTTAATACTGAACTCGAAAGTATCAAAGGGATTGGAAAAAAAACGACAGATAAATTGCTAAATGAGTTTAAATCCACACGCAAAATCAAAGCACTATCAAAGGAGGAGCTAGTAAAATTATTAGGACACAGCAAAGCTGAAATTGTTTACAAACACTTTAATAAATAAAAAAAGCTGCCTCAAAATTGAGACAGCCTTTGCTTTATTAACTTTCAATTTTAATACTCCCAAAGGTTATGTTCTTTTTCCATTAGCTGCATTTCCCACCACTCAGACGCCATAACAGCCTCCATTCGGCTTTTGTACATGTCAACTATAGGATCATCGTCAGGGTTCTCAAACTTAAATAATGAAGCCCTAAACAACCTCAATTCAAATGCATCTGCAAAATTCTTGTTTTCTGCACTGTTATACCTATTAATCCAAATTGCGCTCTCGGGATGTGCTTTAAACAAGGCATGTAGATCTTTATACTTAAGAACCGCCAATGGTAGCTGAACACCATCCAAGGTCTCAGAACCAGGAATGATAAGTTGTATTGACTGTGGCTTATGGTAAAGTCTAGATCTCCTCTTATCAAAAATCACGTCCTCCATTAACATTAATAAACTAATCTGTCTTGGCAGGAATAAGATCGCATCCCCCACGCCAGGCGTTTCTTCCCAGTCATCCGGAGACTCTGAAGGAACGGAAACAACTTCATCAAATATAGCTGAGTAAACCGTTCCATTATACCTTACCTGATCTCCTTCATAGTACTCCACCCCTGATTGCCACGCATCTATTTGTAACCCTTCCTGGTAAACCAATTTGCTCAAGAATTCATCCTTGCTCATTTTAGTGGTCAATGAATCATTGACGTATAAATCAGCAAGTTCACCTGATTTAATGGCATCAAGGATAAACCCCGTGATCTCACCCCCTCTGGCAAAGAATCCCTTATTTTGCTTTTCCTTTAAGTCAATAACTCTCCACACCCTTCTTTTAAACAAATGCTCATATCTGGCGATAGGTTCAATAGAATTAGGATTATACTGATCCAATTCACTTAACTGAGCGTATGCTGTTGGTGTCGCAAAAATTCCTACTAAGACAACGAGGATATATTTCTTAAACTTTATCATTTCAGACCTAATATTTATTAATCAATCGGAATACTATAAATAGTAGTCGCCGGTTTCACTCTTTCGTTTTCACCTTGATAAGTTCTTCTGGTAACATTTTCAATTTTAACAATCAAATTATCACCTTTTCTAAACAAACTTCTCCAAGATCTCAAGTCAATATTTTCAGAACTAAAGTCCTGAGCCTTAATTTGCCTTCCTGCTCTTGCCAGTTTCACATTAACTCTTCTTACTCTATACCTGGCATCCTTTGGTACCTCTCTAGCAAAGTTCTCATCAGCCTCAGCACTCACCTTGATAGTAGTTAAGGCAGCAGCACTTATACCCTTTTCAAAATCAACAGGTCGATTTCTGGATGTAATTTCTACATTTGGTGGCGGCACCTTCTTAACATCAAACGTCTCCGTACCCAAAACATTGCCTCCATTGCTCACTGTTAATTTAACTTTACTTCTTCCTTCAGGAATAACCGTAACTAAACCAGTTCTGTTACCTTTTACAGTTTTAGCTCCCGAAGATGAGAAAGAAGGGTTATAAGCAGTACCCAATGCAGGAACCTGAATATCAAGTTCATTACCACAATTCATGTATAAAGCCTGTAAAGCAGCTGATCTAACTTGAATAACCGGCTTAACAACAAAATATTTATGATCAATGGTATAAGTTGAATCGTTCAAAGCGATCTGTGCTTTGAATGATTGCTCAGACATGAGCGTCTTTGGATCATAATTTCCTGCCTTAGCTGAAAACTTAACCTTACCGTACTTAATACCAAACTCATTTTCTTCAGCTGGTATTTCCTTACCATTATACATAAAAGTAGGACTCATACCAGTAGCAGCAGCTGTAATGAAAAGATCTGCTTCAAACTCCGCTCCAGCAGCTACAACATTTGAAGTTGGCCTAATCAAAGGTACCAGTTTATCAAACTCGACATCTTTAGCTCCAACTTGCTCAGCTAAATTCTCCAATGCTCTAGCTTCGTAATTTAATACTTCAGTTTCTAAATGGCTTATTGTTGCCATTCCAGCTGCAGTAGGCGTGTTACCAAAATAATACTCTGAAAAGGTTTTATTTTTTTGATCCTCGTCATTTTTAGCTATCTCAAGATCCTTCGCATCTTTTGCCAAAGGAGCAAACGGATTACCCGTTAAACCTTCAAGTTGCTTAGCATAATCATTAAGCTTTTTCTTAAGTATTTCTCCTTCTCCTTTCTGGATCATATAATTACCAACAATATCATAATCTTTAGCTCCTACAAGCTGATTATTTTCATCACGTCCACCAGTTATTTCAACCATCTTATCTCTAAGACCGCTCATATAGGTTAACGTTTCATTGGTTAATTCTTTTACCTTAGTTGCTTTACTCAAAGCTGCCTTATCCGCAGCTCTATCACCCTTCTTCTTTACTTCGGTTGTAATAGCAGACAACGTCTTTGTATTTTTCTCAGCCATCTCCTCACCCGAACGTCTAAGGGCTTCATCGATAAAGACGAACTTTTCGAGTACCGCATTACTTACCTGCAACGCTAACAGCGCAGTAAGAACGAGGTACATCATACCTATCATCTTCTGTCTTGGGGTTTCTTTTCCACCAGCCATGTTAGATTCGTTTTGTTAATGAATAAATCATAAATTCTTCCTAATTACCCTTGTTTACCAGGGTTTCCTCCACCTCTCATAGCAGTAAGCATACTTCCGTATACTGTGTTGAGAGAAGTCAGGTTACCAGTCAGTTTGTCTAATTCATTAGCAAAGGACTTGGTCTTTTCACCTGCTTTTGTCATTCCTTCTAATGCACCAGCCATGTTAGTATAGAACTTGTTCATTGCTTTAACATGACTATCAGCATCCTTCAATTCCATTTCATAGACAGCATTCAACGCACTAAGATTCTTAGTTACATTTTGTACTTGCGTGTGGTACTCTTTAGAATCTTTAGTAGCTTCTGCCATTGAAGACATTGCTTGCGCTGTTGAAGCATAAGATTTATTCATTTCCGACAATGATTGTGAGGCGGTTTTCACATTTTTTGCATAATCGTTAGTAGCAACGGCTGCATCAGCCAAGTTAGACATCTTGGATGCAGAGTCCGCCATATTTTTCATTCCTTTTCCCAGACTCTCTATCAATTCCGGACCTATTTTAGCTTTGTCCATCATTTTATCAAGTTCCTGTGTTGGAGAAGTTCCAGGTTTATTTGAGATTCTTGGAGCCGTAGCAGCACTTTCAAAATCTTCCGCCAACTCAGGGTAGACTTTGGACCAATCAGGTTCTGCATGTGGTGGTTCAAAAGCACTTAAGAAGAAAATGATAGCCTCTGTGGTCAAACCTATCATAAGCATTTGATTAGCTCCTTCCAAATGCAAAATTTTAAACATAGCACCTATAATTACTACTGCAGCACCTATACCATAAATCTTGGGCATTATGGTCCTAAATAGAAGTTCTGCAAATCCGCCTTTTTTTCTACTCATTGTCTTAAGGTTTTAATTTTAATGAAAGTTAATTTTAATTTGTTTGATAGTAAAAATCAAATCTAAAATTCGGTTCCTGATGATCTTCCCAAATGAGTCATAGCATTACGGAAACCAATATATGCTCTGACTGAATCCTTGTATTCAAAGGTTCTTGTTCCTGTTTCCAAATAGTATGCAACATCCTTCCAAGATCCACCTCGAATAACTTTCTTAGATAAGATCTCAGGGTCATACTTAGAGCTATTCGGATCAGTTCTTTTATCAATGAATTGAGGGTTTAAGTCCCATACTGTTGGTACAGATACCGGGCTAAAATCATCCAGACACCACTCCGACACATTACCAGCCATATCGTATAAACCATAGTCATTAGCAAAATAAGATGCTACAGGTGCCGAATAGGCAAAACCATCATCATAGAAGTTACCTCTACCTGGTTTGAAATTAGCCAACATACATCCCTTAGAGTTTCTTATGTAAGGGTTACCCCATGGGTATTTAGCCATGTCCCTTCCACCTCTAGCAGCGTATTCCCATTCTGCCTCATTGGGAAGTCTGAAAGATGGCATAGGTACTTCTCCAATACTTCTTCTGAAATCTGCCCAATAGGTCGTTCTCCATTCACTGAAATAAACCGCGGCTTCCCAATTAATTCCTACTACCGGATAATCATCATAACCGGGGTGCCAGTAATAATAATCCTGAACAGGATCACCCATGTGGTGAGCAAAATCTCTAACCCATACTGTGGTGTCAGGGTAGTAATCACTCCTAATTTTATCTTCACCCAATACACTTACCGAATCTTCGAAAAGCTGATTGATGAATTGACGATATTCATTATTTGTAATCTCGGTATCATCCATGTAGAATGAGCCAATTGTAACCTGCTTGTTGAAGTTGATCTGCGTTGACGCAGGGTCTTCATCTGCCTGCCCCATATGAAACGTTCCCGCAGGAATAGGAACCATACCATAGGGTAACGTCATCACCCACCCCTCTCGTCCAGGCACACCAACTAGTTCACCCTGATCTCCTCCGCCGCCACCAAGGCCTAAGAGTCCACAACCTCCTAATATTGCTGGTGCCAACAACAACAATGAGTAGAGGAATCTTCTTGTAACTTTACGCATAACACTTTTCTTTAAAACCTTTAACTTAATTAATTTAAGTTAAAGCCAACCATGTTTGTTTAAATTTGAAGTGGAAATATATAAAAAAAATTCTATTTAAAATCTTTCAATAAGAGTTTTTAAGACCACCGTTGTTTATTATAGATATTTCACAAATTGAATAAATTCCAATTAAAAGCAAAACGTTTTCATCCTTAATGTCTGAACCTTGGAGTACGTATAACCTTTTTGCCACTCCCCGGATTAACAGGCAGTTGATAGCTTAACAACACTTCATGAGTAGTAGGCTGCTTCGCATCCTGATCCTTTACAACGTACCCAAAAGAGTAGCCAAAACTTAACGACTTATCCTTTAAAAAATTGTACCCTAGCAAAAGATTTACATCATCTGACTGTCTAAACGACAAACCTCCCCACAACTGATCTTTATAGTAAGCCATTCCCCCAAGTATAAAACTATACTCGTTAAAATCGGTCTGCACAAGAAATGAAGGAGACAGCTTAACATCAAAATTCACTTCATATATATACCCAAAAGTTAAATATGCATGATTTTCAAGTGCATTTTTGACGACGTCAACTCCAAAATCAAATTCCGACTTAAGAATATGGTTCATACTCAAACCTATATAGTACTTTTCTGATCTATAATACACACCTAATGCCATATCGGGTCGTACCTGAGAATCTGAACTTTCTATTATTACAGGATCCCCTTCATCAATAGGTCTATATTGTCCTTTATCTATTGACTGCGAAAAAACTCCCGCTCTAATTCCAAAACTCAATTTGGACTTTTTAATACCTAAATGATATGAGTACGAGAGCTGAGCCTCAAGATTATTCACCGGCCCCAAATTATCATTCACCACATGAGCCCCAAAACCACTCCTAAAGCGATAAATAGGGGTTGTCATACTAAAAACTTGGGTATTAGGCGCTCCACCATCATCAAATGATGATTTATAGCCCGCCCACTGCGTACGATGTAACAAGGTTATTTGCGTAATACCCTCTGTTCCTGCAAAAGCAGGGTTATAGAATAAGGCATTTTTCATGTAAAATGAAAATTGCGCGTCTTGTTGGGCGTTTGCTGCGTTAAGGCTAAAAAATAACGCCCCTAACCATATATAAAAAATAACTCTTCGCATATCTATAGTCAAAAGCAGTCTTAAATATAAGTTATTTTTGACAATAGATTCAAGAATTTTGCGTTAAAAGCACAAAGATTCCAGATGATTCACCAAATAAAGGAATAAACTCCGGCCTACTTAATACCATTCGCTTTCTTGATGTACAACTCTATTGCCCCTGTCATAGAAGGTGCATTTGGTAATGGTGCTTCTATGTCCAGAATCATGTCCGCATCCCTCACCGCCTTTGCCGTCGTCGGACCAAAAGCCGCTATTCTCGTATTATTTTGCTTGAACTCTGGGAAATTGACTAAAAGCGAATTGATACCTGATGGGCTGAAAAACGCCAGAATATCATAATACACATTTTCAAGATCCGAAAGATCACTAGCTACAGTACGATAAATAATAGCCTCTGTATAGTTAAACCCATTCTGACTCAGAAAATCTGGTATATCATTTTTTCTGATATCAGAACAAGGGAATAAATACTTTTCGTTTTTATGCTTTTTTAATATCTCCAACAGATCAGTCGCTGTACGATGCCCTGTAAAAATCTTTCGTTTTCTGATAACAATATATTTTTGCAGGTAATTAGCCGTTTGCTCCGAAATACAGAAGTACTTCATGTCGGCCGGCATCTCTATTTTCATTTCTTCACAAATGTTAAAGAAATGATCAACAGCATTTCTACTGGTAAAAATTATAGCCGTGTGCTTCAGGATATCAATCTTTTGCTGCCTAAACTCCTTGATGGATACAGGATCCACCTGAATGAAAGGCCTGAAATCTACCTTCAGCTTATACTTTTCCGCCAACTTAAAATAGGGCGAATTTTCATCACTAGGTTTTGGCTGAGAAACGAGGATACTCTTCACTGGACGTATCCTATCTTTCACTTGATCGGTCATAGCTTCACTCAACGGTTACTCTTTAGTAAATCAGAATAGTTGATTTAATCCTAAATAAAGAATAATACCAAATGGTATTACTTCAGTGCCGCAAAGGTATGAAAATAAATGCAAAGTTTTGTATGACGCCGAACTCAATAATTTAAAAAACAAGATTGCTACTCTTAACCCTAGGAAAGCCAATACTATATCAACGAATACACTATAATACTCTTCTGAGAAAACCCCAAAGCCAAAATAAGACAATACCATTATAACTATAGCCAATGAAAAAATGATCAGGGACATCCGGATATAGTTAAAGTAGTGAGATATCATGAACCCACCCAACCTAAACAAGGATGACAAATTACTAATCAGCAAGTATTTGACAAACAGCCATAACATAATCAACATGGATAATTGCAACCATTTCCATAAACCATCCCAGTAGCTACCCGGATTGAACACACCCGCCTCTACATGAATACCTGTCTGATAAACAAGTAGCATTAACACCAGACCTGCTAAAAAGCTCAGATACAGGTACACTAAAAGGTTGATTTGACCTAACGGCCTGCTTTTAAACAAGTTTTCATCACTTTCTCTCAGGGCGAAGGCTCTTCTAACCTTAAAAAAGTCAGACAGCACTCTAGGGAAGTAATTGTACAAAGCCGCCAGAAAGGCCCCTATCAAGATCAAAGCAGTGATAACAAAGTTATAAAACGGATGAAACTGACGAGTTCGTATAATAACCGGATTTTCAGCCAGTGGCTTGTCTGATAAGCTGTACTTTACCACCTGTGTTGAAACTCCAAATGGATCCAGGTTTTTATGGTAAATTGTAAAGTGCCACTCTTCTGAGCCATATACCCTTTTTAGACTGTCCAGATCATAATATTGGTCCTCAATTATGACTCCGATCATCTGATTGTTGAGAAATAATGAGTAGCCCTGTTCTCCTTTGACCTGAAGTATACTATTGTCAAAATCTGATGGCGAAAAATCAAAATGAAGTGTTTTCCCTCTAAATGAAGCCTTATTAACTAATGGAAAGTAGCTCTCTCTACTTACATCATAAAAATACCAGTCATGAGAGAGGTCTCGAACAACTGTTGTATCTGCACCAACTACCTCATAAGAGAGCATCCAACAGGGGGCCAGACAAAAAAATACATATAATAATCTCTTCTTCACATTTATCTGATTTCGCTGCAATTTATTAGAATTTAGCTATATAACCGAAATGAAACTTTGAAAGACGGGTGCTGAAAGCCTGATTTTCTGATTTTCCAATCGCATATACCAAACTTACTATACCTGCTTTGGATGAAAAATTAATGCCAGCCCCTACTCCAAACGGATAATCCGACATACTATTTTCTCCAAGATCAAAGTATAGATAGGACTGATCATAGAAAACAAATAGTGATGAGTTTTCTTCAAAGTGCAATTGAAGCTCTAGATTTGAGATTATATAATCGGAAGCAAAAAAATAGTTTTCATTAAACCCTCGCAAGCTTCTCAAACCTCCCACCCTAAACAAGTCATTTTTAAAAAGCTGATCATTTATGATCTTCCCTGCTTTCATTTTCTGATGGAAAACAAACCATTTACTTAGTGGTATATAATACTGATACAGCCCTTCCAATTGATACTGCACTGTATTTAGCTCCAAACCCTCATATACCTCAATGGGTAATGATACATTTCTTCTTATTTTTTTAGTGCCAACTGCCATTTCCAAATATCCCCCCATGCCAGACCTCCTATTTACAGACTTGTTGAAATTATTTAGCCCATAGCCAATCCCATAGTAATTGAGGTTAAAATCATTTACCTCTGGCAGGCTTAAGACATCTTCCAGACCTTCAGTACTCAGCAACCTCGAAGTCTTCAACCTCGTAAAAAAAGATACACTACTGGCTGAAACCTGATATTCAAAGCCAATAAAGGCATTTCGATTGATAAAAGTAGTGTCCTCCTTTAAAAGCTCATAAAAAGTATTTAAATGCAGTGGTGAAGCCAATATATTGGGATGGTGATATGAGATATTAAGAAATTGAGATAATGGTTTTAGCCTTTGCCACTCAACTTCCAACCGCTTGCCGCTGTTAAAAAGGTTTTTTATTGAAAGATCAAACTGCCCTGTTACCAGAAGCTTCCCGTCATTCTGAGCATTAGGCAAAACCCCAACGACACCATCAATACGATTAGCATTAACATCTTTCAGACTCAACGAAATAGTTGCCTGGCTATTTTGAAAAGTGACTTGAGGTGGACTTGTCATCTCCAGAAAGCTAAGTTTACTAATGCGAGAATTTATTTTTGCAACAGCACTCTGGTTGAACACCTCTCCCGGTCGCATTTCTAGATAACTCATCAACCATTTTACCTTGACCTTGTTTGTACCCTTTATAATAAGTGAATCGTACGTTATAAGCGGACCACTTGTATAATTAAGTGTAGCTTGAACTATATGGCCTGTCACTTCAATTGAGTCAAGTCTTACAGAAGAGAAAGGGTAGCCTGTATTCTCACTCTGACTTACAATTTTCTTGAACAATCGAGCAAGTTCCCCATACTTAAATGGTTTTTCAATATAAAAACGCTCCCTGTACCCTATCTTACTGAGTAAAATCTCAGGAACACTTCCCTGCCCGAGATAAGCCCAGCGATATTGTTCATTAGCATTAACACCTACGCTAAAAATGCCATTTTCAAACTTAACTCCGAATATCTCTGTTCTAAGATATCCCTTAGAGTATAAACTGGCTAATAGTTTATTAATGTGGGTCACTACCTCCAGCGTATCAACCACCTGCTGCTGCAATGGTTGGAATTCTTCTATAATAGCAAGTGTTTGATCAGTACCTAAATATCGTAGTGTAGTACCCTGATTCTGACAAAAAGCAACAGCAGGAATAAAAAAGAAAGCACTATAAATTAGTTTCCTTACCAAATAAATAAATTTAATTTTAAAGCTTATTAATTATAACAATTTGGCTGGTATATATCTACACATTCCATTCTGCAAGCAAGCTTGCTATTATTGCGACTTCCATTTCAGTACAAACCAAAAGTATGTTAATGAAATGACAGAGGCACTATGTACCGAACTAAAACTACAAAATGATTACCTTCAGCAAGAGCCTATAAACACTATATATTTTGGGGGCGGCACTCCTTCTCTTCTATCCAAGGAACACCTTAAACATGTTTTAGATATTATTAAGGCTAATTATCGTATTTCTAAGTCTCCGGAGATCACACTCGAAGCTAACCCAGATGATCTGACTTTTGATAAGCTGAAGTCACTTTATGATTTAGGAATTAACAGACTAAGCATAGGCATTCAATCCTTTAATCAAGAGGTTTTAGGGTTCTTAAACCGAGCACATAATCATGAACAGGCCTTGAGTTGCTTTCAAAATGCACGAAAAGCAGGGTTTGATAACATCAGTATAGATCTAATCTACGCTATACCTGCAGATAGTCATGATAACTGGCAACACGACCTTGACCAAGCTTTGGCGCTGAAACCTGAACATATATCTTCCTATAGTTTAACTATTGAACCCAAAACCACCTTCGGCAATTGGTTACGTAAAGGAAATATGCCAGCAATTGATGAGGAGTTTTCAGCGTCTCAGTTTGAAATTCTTACAGAGCGACTTACTCAGGCTGGTTACGAACAATATGAAGTTTCCAATTTCTGCAAACCGGGTTACTACTCCAGACATAACTCAGGCTATTGGAAGCAGGAGAAATACTTGGGAATAGGACCAAGTGCCCACTCATATGACGGGGTCAACCGAAGGTTTAACATCAGCCACAACCCAAAATACATGCAAGCTCTATTAGAGTCGAAGATTCCGTATGAGGAGGATATCTTAACTGCTGAGGATAAGATCAATGAATATTTGCTAACCACTTTAAGAACAAAGTGGGGTGCAGACCTGGAAAAGATCAAAAAGGAATGGAAGTACGATATTACCAGTGAACACCATGCTTATCTTGAGCAACTATTCATTAAGAATTATGCGGTAATTGAAGATAATCATCTCAGATTAACGCGCAGCGGCTTACTATTAGCAGATAAAATATCTTCGGACTTATTTAAAGTTTAAAATATGAAAGCATCTTTTATTTTAAATGGTATAGCCTATGAGGCAGATCTTACCAACCCATTGGATATATCAATCCCTCTGAAAGAGGGAGACAATAACCCCAACTGCTACTATGCTGAACCTGTTAAATTCAAAACCATTAAATCCGGGAATTTCATAGGTAGTGTTGCATTAGGCGGAAGTGTTAATTATCAGTCCATTTCCATTACACCTCATGGAAACGGAACTCATACCGAATGCTATGGACATATTTCCTCGGATAAAGAGGCAACTTTAAATACCTGCTTAACTAGGTTTCACTTTATAACACAAGTTATGACCCTGTCTCCGACCAACCAACTCAACGGAGATAAGATAATCCGTTTTGAAGATTTTCGGACTAAGTTTCATGATGGTGTAGAAGCCGTGGTAATAAGAACAACTCCTAATACAGAGGAAAAACTTCACCAACGATATTCGGGAACAAATCCTTGTTATATAGGCAGGGAAATAGCGGAGTTTCTTCGTGAAAAAAAAGTAAAGCATCTATTAGTAGATTTACCTTCAGTGGATAAGGAAGTAGATGGTGGAGAGCTTAAGTCTCACAGGGCTTTTTGGAATATGGATGGTAATATCAGAAAGGACTGCACCATTACGGAACTTATTTACGTAAATAATGATGTAAAGGATGGACTATATTTACTCAACTTACAAGTAACCAGCCTGGAAGTTGATGCCAGCCCTAGTAAACCTGTTCTTTTTAAAGTAAGTGAAAATTAGTTTTTAAATATTATTTTACTTTTTTTGCTAATGAAACCTAACCCCATGACTAGCGAAGAAAAGAAAGCATACCTCCTTCTTAAATCTGTAATTTTTCATTACCACGGATTAGATGAAAAAGAACGTCAAAACTTACAGGAAACAGCTCAGGAAATTGACGGTCTAGAAGAATTAAAGTGGGCTAATGAGTTTATTGCAAAAGATTACTTCAATTCTTTTGATAGGGCACGTGAGTACCTAAACGACATTATTGGAGACTACCCTCTCGAAAAAAGGGTCTTTTACATAGACATGGTTTGGAAGTCAAACAACCTAAAAGGTTATGTAACTGAGCTTGAGGCCACTGCTATGCTAAAGCTAGCCCGCGACTGGAATGTGGAAGCTGAGCTAATGGAGATCGTTAAAAAGATTTCTGGTAGCTCATAGGCTCATCATCTCTTTGAATTTTGCTGCCTGCCTGCGGCTAACTTCTACCTTATCTCCACCTCTAAGTCTTACCATAAGGCCTCCATTAAACCATGGCTCTATCGCTTCGACCCAACTTAGGTTAACGATATGCTTACGGCTTGCTCTGAAAAAGTGCCTTGAGTCCAACTTCTCATCAAGCGCATTTAATGACTTATGGATCATTGGGCGGTTATTATCAAAATACACTTTGATATAATTACCGTCGGACTCAAACAACCTGATATTCGAAAGGCTTACAAACCAGCATTTGTCCCCATCTTTAACAAAAACCTGGTCTTCAAGTGTTAGCTTTTTATCTGGATTTCTTCCTGAGGGGTTAGCAGACTGATGCTTGGCTAATAGTTTATTTATACTCTCATTTAATCGCTCAATTTGAATCGGCTTTAGTAAATAGTCCAAAGCATTTACCTCAAATGCCTTGAGCGCAAACTCATCATAAGCTGTAGTGAAGATCACTTGGGGCACGTTATCAAGCATCTCAAGTAGTTCAAAGCCTGTCTTCCCTGGCATTTGAATATCAAGAAACAAAAGGTCAGGGTTTAGTTTATTTACCATTTCCAGCGCCTCATCTGCATTAGCAGCTTCCCCAACTATATCTATCTGCCCGTAATCTTTAAGAAGGTTTGTCAGTTCTTTTCGTGCTAACCTTTCATCATCAATAATAAGTGCTTTCATAAATGTAATATATTATGAGTTCATCCTACATGGCTTAATTGCGCTTCGGTATAACCAACTCTGTCAAAACAATATTTTTTGATTCATTTTTAACTGTTAGTTGAGCTTCTTCCCCATACAGCAATTTTAGCCTCTGCCTTGTATTCCTAAGCCCTAACCCTACCTTACTTTCTGCTTTAGCCCCATTAACGGATTTAAAGTGTCCACTGTTTCTTATCTCTATTTTTAATTGCGAATCAGTAACAAAAGTTCGAAGGTCAATTATTCCCCCTTCTTTAAGTTTCGATATTCCATGCTTTATACCATTCTCTACAAGGGTCTGCAACATTAAAGGTGGCACCAAAAACTTGTAGGATTCCCGGTGAATCTCAAATCTCGTGCTGAGTCGCTCTTCAAATCTTATACTCTCCAGACCAAGGTAATCTTTTACCGTTTTAAGCTCATCTTCAAAGTTGGTTAACCTTTTTTTATCAGAAACTAATGAGTTTCTCAGAATATTTGAAAGTTGGGTAATGGCGTTTTTGGATTTAACAGGATTTTCATCAACAAGGGCTCTTATGCTATTTAGCGCATTGAAAATAAAGTGGGGGTTGAGTTGAGATTTAAGGTTATTCAGCTCTATCTCATTTATAGCAGCTTCATGTTGTAGCGATAAATTGTATCGCTCAAAATAGTGATAGATGAAATACAATACTGACCACAGGAAAAATATCAAAGCGTAAACCATGGTTAGCCCGACTACATTATTGATTTTCCACACCTGCGGATTGAACATACCCAGAGGAAAGCTTATGAGTACCCTAACAAAATAGACAGTCAACCCTAAACAGAATACAGCCAAAAGCACCCTTGGGATCAGTTTTGCCATGTTAAATGCCAGCCAGCCCCAATTAATAATAAACTTTCTAAATAGGTGAGTAATTAGCAAAAAGGTAACAGCCTCCAATAACCAGAATATAATCTGGGGACTTTTTAGCAACTGCTCCCCAAGAAAAATATAACCCAATATTTGCACAATGGCAAAAAGGAGCCAACCTCCGATCTGTAATGACCAATATAATTTTAGCTTATTCACTTACTCCTTAAAGGCTGTTAAAAAGTAAATTTACTCAATAACAAGCATAAAAATTATGTTTTTTTATCAGTGGAAAGAAAGGTATACTCAACGGGATTACCCTTCCGTTCGAACCAGGAACAGGAATAAAAAAACAGCAACCAGAATAAAAACCCAAGACAACACATTTATCAGTGCTTTATATCTAGGAAGTGCCTCATTTTTTATTAGCCCCATTGTTATAAATGCTAAACCAGCAGATAAGTACATTGACGCCTCCCAGTATTCTTTGACATAAACCTGATAAAAAGAAAAAAGGACCATCAGGCCTCCGACAAAATATTGTATTACAGACCTATTCATTATTCTTTATTATTATTACGATGTCTTGGGATGAATCTTCTTATAATAAGCCGTGTACCCTTGTCATAAGTAAAGTAGTTCCACACCCAATTACTAAATACAATTAACCTGTTACGAAAACCAATAATAGAAATAAGGTGAACAAACATCCAGACCATCCAGGCAAAAAGGCCTCCAAATCTCAGTTTCCCCATGTCAACAACTGCTTTATTTCGCCCTACAGTGGCCATAGAGCCTTTATCTCTATAAGCAAACGGCTTTAGTTGTTTTCCTTTAAATATCCTTTTAAAGTTCTCTGCCAAGTGATCTCCTTGCTGAATGGCTACCGGAGCCAGCATGGGGTGGCCGTGTGGATAATCATCTGATTTCATTAAGGCAATATCCCCAATGGCATAGATGTTATCATAGCCATTCACTCTGCTAAATTCATCAACAATTAATCGTCCTCGATCTATGGATTCTTCATTGATACCATCTGGAAAGTTTCCCTGGACACCCGCAGCCCAGATCAGAGTTTCTGTTTTTATCTTTTCACCATTGCTCAACTGAGCCAATGTGCCGTCATAAGATGTAACCAGGGTGTTTAGCTTCACATGAACATCAAATTTCTTCAGGTATTTTAGTGCCCTCTTTGACGAAAACTCAGACATCGCCCCCAAAAGCCGTGATGTACCTTCAAGTAGGGTGATGTTCATTTGATCAAAATTCAACTCGGGATAATCAGAGGGAAGAATATTTTTTTTCAGCTCCCCAAGCGCTCCTGCTACTTCAACACCAGTAGGTCCTCCACCAACGATGGCTATATTCATCATAGCCTCAAGTTTTTGGGGGTCGTCTGTAATAGTAGCAGCCTCAAAGTTTTGTAGAATGTGACTACGAAGATCCAAAGCCTGCGGAATTTGCTTTAAGGGAAAGGCATTGGCCATGATTGATTCATTACCAAAATAATTGGTTTTTGACCCTGTAGCTATGACCAGATAGTCATAAGACAGTTCTCCAATCTCCGTTTTGATACTTTGGTTTTCAGGGTCAACCGAATACACTTCAGCCATTCGGAAGTAAAAATTCTTTACAGGCTCTAACTGCTTTCGCAAAGGATCAGCTATTGAGTCAGGTTCAAGGCCAGCTGTTGCTACCTGATACAGTAGGGGTTGAAAAGTATGATAATTATTACGATCGAACAAAACAATCTGGAGAGGAGCCCTAGCTAGCTTCTTAACCAGCTTAATGCCTGCAAAACCTCCTCCAATAATTATCAAACGAGGGTTTTTGGATTCTGG
Source organism: Fulvivirga marina (assembly GCF_016775155.1). GTDB lineage: Bacteria > Bacteroidota > Bacteroidia > Cytophagales > Cyclobacteriaceae > Fulvivirga > Fulvivirga marina. The sequence goes on from NZ_JAEUGD010000067.1 coordinate 598,014, forward strand.
CACCGGTATATGCTTCATATTTATTTGCAGATTTTCGGTATGAAAATTACCGGTGTAATATTAACTCATAGTAACTAAATAAAAGAAGAAAACAGAACAGATTTAACGGATGTATTTTTATTGTTTCGATGGGAACTCTTTTAAAGAAATTTGGCTTTTAAAAATAAGCAATAATTCATAGTTGATAATTTTCAAGGTTTTGGTTGAATGAAAAGAGGCCGTCTCAAAAGTCATTTTGGGACGGTTTTCTTTTTCAACAGATTTAGATGTTTTTAGA
>NZ_JAEUGD010000068.1 GCF_016775155.1 Fulvivirga marina
TACTGACCCTGCATGATCTTGAGCGTCCGCTCAATTCCCGGCACTCATCCCTAATGAACAAATCAATCCAATTGGCTACTGTAAATGTCACGAAATACATGGCGTGCTGCTCCCGAATTGGCATACTTTCTTCCCATGTTTCAAAGATTAGCATTAAAGAATCAACCCGAGCGGACGCCCTATATCATTTTAGGTCTTAGGATCGCTACGCTAAACCTAAGACCAGTTGGGAGTGGGCTGATATTTCCATTTGTAAGAGCAGACGCCCTAGGAATAGTTATCAAGAGAAATAAAAAACCTACTCAAAGCTCTATTAAACCTATCAATGCTATGCACCAGAAAGGTTACTCTTGTAAAACTTATTCTTTACCCACGCAACTTTTCTCCAATGCTTTTCTCCATTTGGTTCTGTGATGGTAAAATCAAGCTCTTCTACCCCATTAACAAATAAACTAATAGGTACCTCTTCACCCAGATGTAAGGGTTTAAAATGACTTATTGATTTGCAACTAAACTCTTTAGATATCGATTGGGCTATAAAATTTGTAAAAGAAGGGAGGTAATCACGAGCATTATTTTCTAATTCGATACCTAAATCAATTTCTATTAAAAAAACGGCCTCCTTTAATGAATTCAAATAGCTAAGGTTTTCATCAGTCTCTATTCCTGAAATATTGATTGCATGCTCATAATCTTCTAGTGAAAAATAATCATAATCACATATATCATAATCGATCATTAAACATTTACACAGTTTATCTAATAGGTTTGTCAACTTTGCGCTACTAGAAATATCTAAAATTATACTTGACTTGGTTATCATTTCTTAAAAATTCCAAAATTGGCTTAGTAATTCTTGGTCTATAACTTCAATCTTAACGGAAGGATTACTTGGATTAAAAGTATCAAAAAAATCCTTGAACTCATCCAAAGTATGGGTTGATTCTGTCTTTCTTATAACTTGAACTATACCATTATCACCTACTTGCTTTACCCCTTTAGAAACGTTTTTCGCTGCATTCCCTCCAATTCCGCTGAGCAATTTAGTATCAACCGTGACTCCGCCTATGGTAAAGTCTGCCATTGATATTGCGGAATTAGGCGGTGTATTGAAATGAACCAGTTCACCTAAACTACTTTTATATTTAGCGTATGCAATCTCAGCCCTTGCAGAAACATCCCCATTTTTTGCAAGTAAATATTTTTCGCGAATTGTATTAAGATTTCCTGTAATTTCTCTTACACCTTTAGACGGTTTGATTACCACATCCCAAGCTTCAACTAATTCTGCTCTTCTTGCATCACTCGCCTTCTCAAATAAATGCCAAAGATCGCTCCCTTGTTCCCCGATGTCAGCCTTAAGAGCTTCTGGCAATTCATCGAACCATTTCACCCCAGTAACAGCCCTCCTTACCCCTGTTTTCCCCCCTTCTTCGACAATTTCTAACGAACCCTTATAAATATTCTTGCTGTCATCGATAATATATTTAACACCCGCCAACTTAGCGATTACCCTTTCTACATCATATCGCCAATAAATATCCAGAATTACATCATTAACTATTTTAAACAGGTAATCCTTCCCATTTTTGGCGAGGACAATAATTTCATTAGAAGCCTTAACGGCAAATTTAAGCCCAGCAGCCTTTGCGGCCATCAATACATTCGTTGTAGCCTTACTTACTGCCGCAAAATCAATTACCTTACCACCTATTTTTACTACCATAGCCGTAACACCTACCTTAACTAGTGCTTCGGCAGGTATCACATCCAATATCGCCAATGCCTGCTCCCAATCAGCCAGCTCTTCATTTGTTCTGTAGTGTTTACCCGTTACCCAACCATATATGGCCGGTGCTCCTGTTGCTGCGGTAACGATATCTGCAACAATCTCGGCAAAGCCAACTTCCCATCCCTCACCACGGGCGATTCGGTCATCCTTAAGCCTAAGCCAGTTGATGGTATACTCTTTAAAAGATTCAACTGTAACCTGATTTGCCTCCCAATAGGGCACCTTATAGGTAAAAGCAAGTAATTCGAATGTGGCCTTTTCGCTTAGCTCATCAGAAAATGTCCACTCCATTTCAGTACTGAAATCCTGGCTAAATACAAGGTCAGCTTTGACTTCGCTAAATGTCTGGTAGTGGTACGACTGGGTATTTTCATATCCTTGACGGCCAAGGTATTCTTCCATTATAATTGCCGCCTTCTTCCAATGAGGGTACTCCCAAAAGAAGTCTCTCCAGAAGGATTCTTCAAGATGGTCATAAACAATCTTTTTACCGGTTTCCCATTCACCTTCACTAAGTTGGCCTTTAAATGCCGCTTCTTTATCAGTTACTTGACCGATAATCTCTTGAAACTTGTCGGCGTCTGACGGGTCTGCATTTATACTTTCCTTTAGCTTACCCGGTGATTCCATCAATGCCGGTATTGCTTCATCAACCAAGCCTTTCAGCACAAATGCTTTGTCTGAGAAATAGTCCGAAAGAAGAAGCATTCTAATTTCCTCTTCGCTCAATGGTCCTTTCCCATTGGTGGCTAGCCAATTATTGATCTCGACTGATAATTCTTCAAGAACTTCAACGATAAGCTTTTCCTGAACACCCAGTGATTGGTTATCTGCATTGGAACGGCTTCCTTTAGTAACTTTCCCATCTTTGTCGATCAGGAAAATATCCCCGCTGGAGTCAGTGATCTTAACCGACTTTTTCTCACCCGTCTCTTCATCGGTCTCTTGTTCGTAAGTGGTCTGCGTTCCATTTTCATCTGTAACCACAATTACACCATCATCGCCCACTGTTACATCACTGATCTCTCCGTTGAAGTCAATATCCACTCCATCAAAGTCATCATCGGTATTATTGTCTCCATCATCGGAACCTGCATCACCATCACCTTCCCAGGTCTCTATCAAACCATCAATACCATCCGAAAGAGCAATCACTTCACCGTCCACTACCTGGTACAGTTCATTGACCCTAATATTGTCAAACTTCACCGCGAGATTGAAACCGAGGAATGGGGTTTCAACAGAGCCATAGCCTGAAAACACTCCGTCACCTCCCGTTACTTTGGTGAGCCTCATATTGAAGTCCCCCACGGTAAACACCTCGCCTCGAATGGCAGAAATAAGAGGAGTGGTATTTAAAGGCTGCTGAACCTCCTGAGGATCACCACAGACAAATACGCGTGGTGGATAGGTGGTAAACCTTTTGGTTTCCGTCCATGAGCTGACAAAGGCTCCCCGTTTGCTACCAACACGAACCTCGTAGGCCGTTTGAGCCATCAGGTCTTGTAGTACCACATACATGCTGTCGGCCAGTTGTGCATCCGGCGGGAGCTGTAGTTCTTCCACAAACCATTCCGCCTGAGGATTGTCCGCCAGCCTGTATTCTACCGTGTAACCGTCCGGTTCCAGCGAAGGAACCCATGAAGCCATCCCCATGCTCTCATTAAGCCCCCAGGCCTTAAACTCGTCCGGTTCAGGCAGCGGTTCTTCATTTTCGGCTACCCTGAAAGTGCAGATCTTACTGTAGCCATTGTTTTTGAAACGATCTCTCCCACCAAGGTCTACCGCCTGAACCTGCCAGACATATTCCATGCCCGGTACCAAGGGTGGTTCTGCTACACCGTAGAGCAGGCTTGTTTCCGCCGTTTGTAATTCATAGATCGGGTTGGTGCTGAGCACAATGTCCGCAGGGTTTCGGCCTTCAGAACGGATTTCGTACAACCTGAAAATATAATCTGTTGTAAAGCTGGAATTGGGTGAAATAGCCATCGGTGTCCATTGAAATATCACCGATTGCTGCATCTCATTCAGCTCAAGCTCAGCGGCACATGCGGGTTGGTTGAGCATGGGTGGGTCAGGGCGTACCAGCCAGAGGTTCTGGCAGCTTTGTTGTGAAAGCTGTATTTCGGAGTGGCGGTAGTCATAAACGGTAAAACAGAACTGGTAAAACCCTTCGGGCAACCTGCCATATCTTTCAAACTCCGATTTGCTGTAGCCGCTAAAAATAAGGTTCCTGCTCGCAAACAACGGTGCCAGGTCAGTAGCATCCAGCCAGGTGGAAAGTCCTCCTTCGATGGTTATGGGCGGAGGGTTATAGGTTGGTGAAGTTTCTATCCTCACCCCCTGCCCTTCAATCACCAGCCTGATCCTCACATCATATACCGGTTCGGTAAGGTCACGCAGGAAAAGGTTCAGCTTGAGCTGTTCCGACCCCGGAGCTACATAGTCGCTGATGCATACGGAGTATGGAGGTGCGATTTGGGTGGTAGCATTTACCGGATATATCTGAGAGAAAGCACTTTGAGCTACTCCCATGAACAGGTAAATCGCCATCAACAAGGCATGGATCAGGGAGTAATTAAATCTGTATTGGTTCTTGGTAATATGCTTCATTTATTCACCCCAAATTGATATGCTTTAATAGACACGGCTATCTAACGGCTCCTTCAAACCTGTTAGTCAACTAATAAAATTATGGGGATTTAAAATGAGGCATCGAGTAGCATCAAAATCATTGTTCTTTCATTCTTCTTAAAGACAAACGCAATGTATTTGCACCAATACCATTCTTTAAATGATATACAAAACTATAGCTATTATTTATTAATAAAAGCGCTTTATTACCGATAAGCTTACATACTAAAAAAGGACTCTCGACTAATAAGTCAAAAGTGTACTCCTAATCATAACATAAAAAATAACACCTGTTGCCTATATCTTACACGTCATAAAACCTGACCTCATTAATAGCCTGATTTTCAGCCAACATTTCCTTTACTCACTCCGATGCAAGATTCATTCATTATCCTCCCCCTGATCCTTGCATCAGCTACTGACCCTGCATGATCTTGAGCGTCCGCTCAATTCCCGGCACTCATCCCTAATGAACAAATCAATTCAATTGACCACTATAAATGTGGCGAAATACATGGCGTGCTGATCTCGAATGGCATACTTTCTTCCCATGTTTCAAAGATTAGCATTAAAGAATCAACCCGGGCGGATGTCCTATTCCTTTTTAGGTTGTAGGATCGCTGTGCTTAACCTACTACCAGAGGTGCAAGACAACGGAAATATATACCTATGTGGCATTGAATTCTCTTAAAAACATAAAAAACTTGTTAGATTAAAGTATTGTTGTACTGCAAGTAAAGTGTACGAATAGTAAACGCTGTACAATATCAACCATAACGTTTCCGAAAAACGCGATATCACAAACCCTTCTCCCTCTTATACTCCATCATTTCCTGATAATAATACTCCTCATTGCAAGCCTCAAAATCTCTGGCTATCACCAAAAAGTTATCCGTCTTTTTGAAGGACATTGAAAAGTCCATATGTATAATTCTCTTACAGACCCTGAGATAAATCTCCTTTACCTGCGTTTCCCATTGATCAAACTCCTCTACATTGAGGTCCATAATGTCATAATTCTGGTCAAAGAAAATATATGACTTTTCCAGTTCCTCAGAATACAGATCTATGGGAAGTGTATCTGCTTCGGAGAAATAGTGCATATCTGGTGCGTTGTAATACTCACCAATATTTGATTCATCCCAGGTACCGTCAATTTCTGACTCTAAACCAATTGCTACTGTCGGAGGAAATGGCCCCTGCATGGTGTATTCCAGTAGGATGCAGTATACTTTTCCGTCGATCTTTATCTTCTTTTGGATCTGGTCCGTAATCTCCTCGACCAACTGCTCCTCTATCGTGGCCAGCGTATCTGTCATATTTTGCCGCTCGTCAGGCCGCTGAAAAATAATTCTTGAACTGTCATTATCCTTCCCTTTTCCGGTTATGCGCTCTAAAGCCCCGTCATAATTGTACTCAAACTGCACATCATATTCGTAATCATTCCCATGAGCGGTCAATTTATAACCATCCAGCCTGTATTCCTGGCTATGATATTTTTTAGTAAACGCCCCATAGGATGAACACTCCATATACAGGTCAGGCATCTCCTCCTTAAAGTATAGGTAAGCGAGCTTAATAGGCTTTTTCTCATCTTTATTAATAAAAACCGTGGCACTTTTATAGTAGCCCTCATGATACTCAAACACGGTCTCATAAGATACACCTCCCCCCAGGTGAAGTACTCTGTAAAACGCCCGCCGCTGATCCATATTGATCCAAAGGGTATACAGGTCATCTTTCTCAGGATCAAAGTCATCAGACTCTAAAAGAAAAGAGTGTTGACCATTATTAAATTCATTATTAAGTTCTGAAAAAAATGGTTCTATCTCATAAAGCGGATGTTTAGCTGCCATTTCTACCAAGCCATCATTTTGTAAAGCGGCAGTTTTCATAGCCTCATGGCTATTGGCTAGGTTGTTAAACTCCTCTTGTAATTCTTCTGTAGTTATCATCTTATCATAAAAGTTTAAACATCAAAAATGAGGACTCCATGAATGAGTTACCTCACCATTTCTAGTGATTATTGAGAATACTGATAATTGGTTATCATACAGTTTTCTCCGAGGTGTTATTCAATATTAAATATTAAATCAGCAAGAAAAAATTCAACCCTCACATTTCGAACAATAACAAACACCAAGGCTATTTTAATCGATGTTTTTAGCAAACAGCCGGAAGCAGCGTTAATCCGTCAATAAATAACCCTGACGACCGAGGGTGCGTATATCTTATTCGATAAAACAATAGGATATGGATTTTACAACTATCTGGAAACGATGTGAAACAAACCTCTTCAACTTCATTTTATCTAAAACAAATGATGCAGCACTGGCCCATGATATACTTCAGGAAGTTAGTATTAAACTTCACAACGCCTTGGTCAGAAAAGTGGAAATCCGAAATCATACCTCCTGGCTCTATCAGGTTGCCAGAAACACAATAAGCGACCATTACCGCAGCCAAAACATCTCCAAAACGCAAATGGCAAGTCTTCCAAACAGGAATGCCTCTGAAAGTTGCATATGTGACCTATCTGGTTTTATTATTCAAAACTATCTTCCTCAAAAGTATAGCCACGCTTTATACCTCAGCGACATTGAGGAGTTGCCTCAACAGCAAATTGCAAAACAAATGGGCTTATCGTTGACAGCTACAAAATCCAGGATACAGAGAGGCCGACAAAAACTCAGGGAACTGGTAACAAAGTGTGTTAATATTGAATGGAACAGTCGTGGAGAACCCGTTGACTACTACCTTAAAAACTCATGCGAGCTACCTCCAGAGCTACTAAAGGAAATAAAAAAAATAAATCTAACACTTTAAGCTGCGTCTTTTCACTCCTTTCCTACGACTATAGGAGAAAAAAGTGAATATGAAAGCATCAAATTTATTATCGTATGTGGCCGTTCCATTGCTACTAATCTTAACGGGCGGGCTTACCTATCTATGTATAACAGAAGGCTGGAACAAAGAACTAATGACCTACGCACTCTTCCTGCTTACTTTTGCCTACATACTTTTGCTAGAGCATAGTATACCTTTAAAAGCTCATTGGAAAAGCAAAAAACAGTCTCTTTTGACGGACCTCAAACACCTTTTCTTTTCCACGGCCATATTTGATGCTCTGGCTAAAGCAGTCGCCATAGGAGCCATTCTAAAACTGCACGAATACCATGCTTCGGAAATGGTTCTTTGGCAAGACTTACCCTTTATAGCAAGCTTTATCATAGCAAACCTTATTGGGGAGCTCTTACCTTACCTATATCACAGAATAAGCCATATCGGAAATCATAGGTCTGCGTTTAGTGTGTTTTTATGGAAAATACACGCCATACATCACTTACCCACTTCTATGAACTGGTTCAAAACCAACTGGATACACCCCTTCAATATTTTCCTGAATACCTTTTTTAAAATAGCGCCACTACTCATGCTAGGATTTGGTGAAGATATACTGTTCGCCGTCGCTATGCTTCACATGGTGGTAGCTTACCTTTCACATGCCAACATTCAGGCACATACCGGGATTCTCGATTACCTTATTGTAACTCCAAAGATCCACCATTTCCACCACAGCACTAACATGACCCAGGCGAAGAATTATGGCAGCATTCTACCCTTTTGGGACCAGGTATTCGGAACATTTTACAATAAAAACGAAATGATTATCGAAGTTGGCATAATCGAAAATGATAAACTACAGTACCCTGACCTATTCAACTACCTTGATCAGTTAAGGTTTCCCGTAATTTCCAAAGATTGTTGCTAATCGCTTAATACACCAATATAATCTATTAAAAATCTGATCGTTACGTTCTCGATCAAGGCCGCTAGCTGCATCGAGTATATACATTTCAGTAAGGCAACCTGAAAGAAAAAATATTTGTGACTATTTCTGCTTACTTAACCTATACCGAATCTAACTGAAAGAATTGCATTTCAACTTATTTCAAACGTTGTAAAAACTTCAAGTCTTTCGAAAACATAAAATCTGCAAACCTGTTGTTGATAAAAACTTAACTCAGATTGCATATACAAGCTTTTATTAAGCCATAGGCTTTGCTAAATTCGCCAGCACAAATTTGAAAGATAAAACTAATAAGTACATGTTTCCATCTATAGACCCAACAACAACGTCAGCCTGGAAAAAGCTTAAGGGCCATTACAATAGCATAAAAGCAACTCACCTGAAAGAGCTGTTTGCTCAAGACCCTGACCGTTTTAAAAAGTTCAGCCTGAGGTTTGAAAATATATTAGTCGATTTTTCCAAAAACAGGATCACTGAAGAAACCAAAAACACTTTATTAGCTCTTGCCAAGGAAGTCGACCTTAAAGCAGCCATCGATGCCATGTTCTCCGGTGAGTCAATTAACAAAACCGAGCAAAGAGCCGTGTTGCACACCGCACTTAGAAACAGGTCTAACGAACCGGTAAAGGTTGACGGAGAAGATGTAATGCCTGCTATTAATGAGGTACTACAAAAAATGAAGGAATTTTCCAGTGCTGTGATAAACGGTGAATGGAAAGGTTACACTGGCAAGCGAATAACATCTATTGTTAACATAGGCATTGGAGGCTCTGACCTTGGACCGGTAATGGTTACTGAAGCACTCAAGGCTTATCAAAAGCCGGGGATAGAAGTGCACTTTGTTTCAAACGTAGATGGTACACACATAGCCGAAACATTGAAGAAGGTAGATCATGAGACAACGCTTTTCATGATTGCTTCAAAAACATTCACGACTCAGGAAACTATGACCAATGCACATAGTGCACGAAGCTGGTTTATAGAACAAGCCAAAGATGACGAGCATATCAAGAAGCACTTTGTTGCGATCTCTACTAATGGTAAAGCTGTAGCTGAGTTTGGGATTGACACACAAAATATGTTTGGGTTCTGGGACTGGGTCGGTGGCCGCTACTCTTTGTGGTCAGCTATTGGTCTATCCATAGCCTGTGCCATAGGCTACGAAAACTTTGAAGAACTGCTTGCCGGCGCCCATGCTATGGATGAACATTTCAAAAGCAAACCTTTTGAACAAAATATACCCGTGATACTCGCGCTGCTGGGTATTTGGTATAACAACTTCTTTGATGCGGAATCCCATGCCCTTTTACCTTACGACCAATATATGCATCGTTTTGCAGCCTACTTCCAGCAGGGGGACATGGAAAGTAATGGTAAATATATAGATCGCAACGGAAGCAAGGTACAATACCAGACAGGTCCCATCATCTGGGGGGAGCCGGGTACTAATGGCCAGCATGCCTTCTACCAACTGATTCACCAGGGAACGAAGCTTATCCCATGCGATTTTCTGGCACCTGCCATTAGTCATAACCCCATCGGGGATCATCATGACAAATTGATGGCAAACTTCTTCGCCCAGACCGAAGCGTTAATGAATGGAAAAACTGAAGAGGAAGTACTGGCAGAGCTGAAAGGTCAAAACCTTTCTGAGAGCGAGATCAATGAACTGAAACCATTCAAGGTCTTTGAAGGAAACAGACCAACGAACTCCATCCTGTTTAAAAAACTAGACCCCAGAACACTCGGTAGCCTGATCGCCATGTATGAGCATAAGATCTTCGTTCAAGGGGTGATCTGGAACATCTATAGTTTTGATCAGTGGGGTGTAGAACTAGGCAAACAGCTTGCAAAAAAGATCCTCCCCGAGTTATCAGACAAAACCTCGGTGAGCTCTCATGACGGATCTACCAATGGGTTGATCAATAGCTACAAAGCATTTAAAAACGAGTAAAATAGTATTATAAGGTCAGGCATTCATCACTTTCTTTAAACATTAAAAAGTGCTTTTATTGGCCGTGATGATAGCCTGATCAAAAAATTCAGAAAAAAATCAGGTGTACCTGAAACATTTATCGTAAAATTACGATTAAGAGAATATGGGCTTATCAAAGATCGAAAAATTTACAGCAGAGCAAAATGAAATGGCCAAACTGGCTAAGGCGCTGGGCCATCCTGCAAGGATTGCAATCATTCAATTTCTGGTGAAGACAAAGTCATGTGTTTGTGGAGATATAGTTGACGAACTACCGCTCTCACAATCCACCGTCTCTCAGCATTTGAAAGAACTTAAGACAGCAGGACTCATTAAAGGTACCATTGATGGGCCAAGCGTTTGTTACTGTATTAATGATGTAACATGGCAAAAAGCCAAAGCTATGCTCGGCGACCTTTTCGAATCTTATGTCAGCACTAATAGTTGCTGCTAAAAAATTTGCTCAATCCAATCGTAATATTACGATACAAAGTTTAAATTTCTAACTTTACACCAAGATTATGAAAACGACAACATTCCCAAGAGTACATGCGAGTTATTATGTTTCAAACATAGAAAACACAATAGCATTCTATTCAAAGTTTTTTGAAAAGGAACCTGTAAAAGTTAAAGCAGATTACGCTAAATTTTTACTGGAAGCTCCTTCATTGAACATCTCATTCATTCAATCAACCAAACCTGTCAAACCTGATTTTATTCACTTTGGCATAGAGGTTAATGATCCTGAAGAGCTTAAAAGAAGGTTGGGCAATGCTATGCATCATGACCTCCCTATTGATGTGGAAAAAGAAGTGAAATGCTGCTATGCCAAACAAGATAAATTCTGGGTAACTGACCCTGATGGCTACAAGTGGGAAGTTTATCAGTTTATGGAAGACGTGGACGAAAACGACGAAAAGTACACTGAAGAGGGAGCTTGCTGCGCCCCTGAAAGCGCGACTACAAAAGATGAAAGTACCTGCTGTGCATAAATAAACTAAGCCTGTCTCAAAAGAAACTGAAGTAATTTTGAGATGGGCTTATCACCACCAATCAGGCAACCACGAACCCTGGGAAAAATACTATTATAATAGGCCTCTAGACTAAAACACCATGATAGATTTCATCAAACTTGCTCCCTCCTACCAGCCCCAGGCACTCAGCCTGCTAACGGAGAATGGTCTTCCATCAGAAGACTTTGACATTTCATCATTTCATGTAATCGGCGCTCTGAGTGAAAAAGAACTGCTGGCCATGGCCGCCTTGGAGTTATATGAAGAACATGCCTTGCTACGGTCAGTTGCCGTTTGCACTGATAGGCACAAAACAGGGTTAGGAACCTGTATAATCAAAGAAATGATCAAGGAATCTCAAAAACTTAACCTAAGTAAACTTGTTGTATTAACAGAAACTGCTGAAGGTTTCTTCAATAAACTAGGCTTTAAGGTTACTGACCGTGAAAAAGTACCTAACGCAGTCAGACAAAGTAAAGAATTTCAACATATTTGCCCTGCATCCGCAGTATGCATGACTTTGCAACTGAAAAAAGAAACAGATTGATAAAAATATATAAAACTCAATACTCACCTCATTGAATATGAAAAAGAAAGTTCTTGTATTATGTACCGGCAACTCATGCCGCAGCCAGATTGCAGAAGGATATCTGCGCCATTTTGGAAATGACCGTGTAGATGTCTACAGTGCTGGTGTAGAAACTCATGGAGTCAACCCCCTGGCTATCAAAATAATGGAAGAGGATGGCATAGATATCAGTACCCATACATCTAACCATATAGATGAGTACGCTGATATACCATTCGATTATATCATCACAGTCTGTGATCATGCCAAAGAGCGCTGCCCTTACTTCCCTTCCACTGCAGAAAAGTTCCACTACAACTTCCCTGACCCTGCCAAAGCCACTGGTACCGAGGATCAAATATTGGAAGAATTCAGGAAAGTAAGGCGAATGATCAGGGATTACTCGTCTACTTTTGCTCAAGAACACCTTTTATGAAAAGCTAAACCAATATTCTCATAGCCAGGCATTGCAATCGGTTGCGAGCTAAAACTGTTTATTTTTTATTGACAAACGCTTTCATAAGGGAAATTAATCTCTTTATTTAGTCTTGTAACCTCAAAATGCTATGCGAAACGGCAAGAAAAATTTTATTATTGATTTCGATAGTACCTTCACGCAGGTAGAAGCGCTGGACGTACTTGCAGAAATATCCCTTGAAGGACACCCTGAAAGAAAAGACCGCATCAAGAAGATCAAAGACATCACTGATGTAGGCATGAATGGAGAACTTAATCTGCGTGAATCGCTGGACCAGCGACTTGCCCTACTTGATGCTCACAAAAAAGACCTTGAATCTCTCGTGGAGAGATTAAAAAAACAGGTCTCTAAAAGTTTTAAAAGGAATAAAGAGTTCTTTAATGAACATGCAGACCGGATCTTTATCATATCCAATGGTTTCAAAGACTTTATCGTTCCCATCGTTTCCGAATATCATGTTAAACCTGAAAATGTATTCGCGAATTCTTTTGAATTTGACGAAAGCGGAAAAATAGTGGGCTATGACCGGGACAATGCCCTTTCGTTGAATAACGGAAAGGTAGAGCAGCTACGCAAACTAAACCTGCAAGGTGATGTGTATGTAATTGGTGATGGCTATACCGATTATGAGATTAAAGTCGCCGGCCTTGCCAATAAATTTTATGCCTTTACTGAAAATGTAGAACGGGAGAATATTCTTGAAAAAGCTGACCACGTTACTCCTAGTCTTGATGAATTCTTATACATAAACAAAATGAACACAGCTATCTCTTACCCTAAAAACAGGATCAATGTGCTACTGTTAGAAAATGTACACCCAAGAGCCATTGAACAGATGAAACATGAGGGCTATAATGTTGAGGTATATCCTGCAGGACTCGACGAAGATGAGCTTTGTGAAAAAATCAAAAATGTTTCTGTATTGGGTATCCGCTCCAAAACACAGGTAACCGCTCGTGTACTGGAATCCGCCAACAGGTTGATAGCAGTTGGTGCATTTTGTATAGGTACTAACCAAATTGACCTTGAAGCATGCCTGAAAAAAGGAGTTGCTGTATTCAATGCGCCATTCAGTAATACCCGCTCTGTAGTGGAGTTGGCAATTGCTGAGATCATTGCGCTTATGCGTAAGCTTTTTGATCGATCCACCTTCATGCATCAGGGTAAATGGGATAAATCAGCAAAAGGAAGTTTCGAAATCAGGGGTAAAAGCCTGGGTATTATAGGTTATGGAAATATCGGTGCTCAGCTATCTGTACTTGCCGAATCACTCGGTCTAATTGTATATTACTACGATGTTGAGGAAAAGCTTGCCCTCGGTAATGCAAGAAAATGCCACTCGCTGCAAGAACTCCTCAGTGTATCCGATATTGTAACCCTGCATGTGGATGGTCGCCCTGAAAATAAAAACATGTTTGGTGAGGAGCAGTTTAATATAATGAGGGATAAAGCAATATTCCTTAACCTCAGCCGTGGACATGTTGTAGATATAGCAGCTTTAAAAGCAAATATAGAAAGTGGCAAAATTGCTGGTGCCGCAATAGATGTATTCCCTCAGGAGCCTAAGAGCAATAATGAAGAGTTTATCTCAGAACTGAGAACTCTGCCCAATACTATACTATCCCCACATATCGGAGGTAGTACCATAGAGGCACAGGAAAATATTGCCAACTTTGTTCCCAATAAGATCATGGACTATATCAATACGGGAAGTACATCAAACAGTGTAAACTTTCCAAACCTGCAATTACCCACTTTGGAAAATGCACACAGGCTAATACACATCCATGAGAATATGCCAGGCATCCTGGCACGCATCAATAAAGTGCTGGCAGACCATGACATCAACATAGTAGGACAATACCTAAAAACTAATGAGGTAATAGGTTATGTGATCACAGATATTGATAAGGAATATGATAAAGAGGTGATCAAGGCTCTTAGAAATATTGAGCACACCATCAAGTTCCGTGTTTTGTATTAATCTATAAAACTTATCTACAGACTTCGGAAGTTTTGTGAAATTTCCGAAGTCTTATATATCTTTTCAGGTTCAAGCGCCCGCCCCTAGTATTACCCGCTTATTAAAATTCTTCCTGATTATCTATTTGAAGACCCTACCTTCGAATTAGTTTATAAAAGTGCAGATCATGAACACCAAACTTCTCTTGGCATCAAGTGCCATATTTCTCGGCTCCATTGGCTTAGCTACGTCCTTTTTTCCTCAAGAAATGCTGGCTATAATTGATCTGGCTGAAACACGCATATCCGTTTTACTGGTGCAAATTCTGGCCGCTCAATTTATGGGGTTTGGTATGCTTAACTGGATGGCCCAAGGCAATATGCTTGGGGGAATTTATTACAGACCTGTAACCATGGGCAATCTTGTACATTTTGGCGTGGGTGCCATTGGAATCATTAAAGCTGCTCTGGCAACATCTAACAACACCGCATTATGGCTTGCAGCAGTCCCATATACGATCTATGCCTTATTGTTTGCAAAGGTATTTTTCAAATCTCCGGTAAAAAGTAACTAAACACCTTAATGATCGTGCTTATAATGTAAATTATTAAGCATAAGCCCTGATGCCGGAGCCATAAAACTTAGTGCTTCCGTATGCCTGTCTTCCAGAGATTTTTTGATCTCCTCCAACGTAATATCACCATTGCCAAGAGCAAAAAGAGTTCCCATCATGAGTCTCACCTGGTGCCTCATAAACCCCTGACCATGTACATGCAGCGCATAACTGTGTTTAGGAAAAAAATTGGCAGTAAAAACATCATTCTCTCGTATTTCACAATAGAGTATCTCTCTATGAAGTATAGTATCCTCAGAAGGTTTGTAGCAATAACTGGAAAAATTATGGGTACCTTCAAAAAGTTTTGCTCCCTCCTTCATCAACTCAATATCAAGCTGTTCTTTCATGTAAACCATAAAAGGAGCGCAGAAAGGGTGGTTTTTTTCACCATAGGAAAACAAATATAAATACTCTTTGACTTTAGGGTCTTGTATTACGTTAAAGTTTTCCGTAACCTCCTCCACGCTCAATGCCCTGATATCGTTAGGCAGATTGATATTCAATTGCTCCAACAAAAACTGCGTATCTACCGGCTCTCTCATGAAAAGCTCAAAGGCAAAGTTATTGGCAGACACCATGGCGTCGGTTCGCGATGAGCCCAGAGTTCTAAATTCTGAATGCTCCAAAATAAAAGTCAGGGTCTTTTCCACCATCCCCTGAACCGTTTTTACATTAGGCTGCTTCTGCCAGCCATGATACCTGAATCCCAAAAACTGAAGCTCAACAAGATAAAAATACTTCCGCATACCCGCGAAGATAGGGAATTTTGAAGTAGTTGATGGATAAATAAAAACACGCAAAACCGTCATCACGAGGAGGTACGACGAAGTGATCCCCCCAATCTTGGCACAAACTATCACTACCCCGTATCAATTTTTCCGGTCACATTTAAGTAGATTGCTTCCTCCTATCGTCGTCGCAATGACGAATTTAACTTAATATAAGTGGTAGGAGCACGACGAAATGACCGCCCAATTTCGGAGATGGAACGCGTCTAGCCTTCTAATTCTGTTTGTCATTCACGATAAGGGGATTTCCCCGAAAGCATTCGGGGCAGGCTGTGCCTTACTCCACGCAATGACGATAAATTATTCGATATTTTTTCATCGTCATCACGAGGAGGCACGACGAAGTGATCTCCTCAATCTTGGCACAAACTATCACTACCCCATATCAATTTTTTCGGTCATAATTAAGAAGATTGCTTCCTCCTATCGTCGTCGCAATGACGAATTTAACTTAATATACGTGGTAGGAGCACGACGAAATGACCGCCCAATTTCGGAGATGGAACCCGTCTAGCCCTCCTAATTCTGTTTGTCATTCACGATAAGGAAATTTCCATGAAAGCGTTTGGGGCAAGCTGTACCTCACTCTGCACAATGACGATAAATTATTCGATATTTTTTCATCGTCATCACGAGGAGGAACGACGAAGTGATCTCCTCAATCTTGGCAAAACTATCACTACCCCGTATCAATTTTTTCGGTCATAATTAAGGAGATTGCTTCCTCCTATCGTCGTCGCAATGACGAATTTAACCCAAATCACGTCAAAGCCACCTACCAGTCAATCGGAAAATAATCCTTCAAAAACTTACCACTCCAGTGAGTCCCCGTATTGATGCCGTCAAAAAATGGATCGCAAACCCTGGCTGCACCATCCACAATATCCAACGGAGGCTGAAAGTCATGCACATTCTCTTTATGTCGGGCAAGCTCAGCAGGATCTTCGTCCGTAACCCAGCCAGTATCAACAGCATTCATATAAATACCATCTTTCGCCAGATCACTCGAAGAAGTATGAGTAAGCATATTGAGTGCTGCTTTGGCCATATTCGTATGCGGGTGCCTGTCCTCCTTTTTGAACCTGTGAAATTTACCTTCCATGGCCGAAACGTTAACGATATGCTTTTGTCCTGTATTGTCTCGCCTCATCATCGCGCTAAGTCTGTTGCATAGCACAAAAGGTGCCACCGCATTGACCAGTTGCACCTCCAGCATTTCAGGTGTCTGGATCTCCCCTAACTTCAATCTCCAACTGTTGGTTTTTCTTAAATCGACCTGCTGCAGGTCAGCATCCAGTTGGCCTTCAGGAAACACCTCTTTTACATTCAATGATTGATCAAAACTATAAGGAATCTGCGACAATTGGGCAGAAGCCCTCAACCCTACTCCAGGCTCGTTAGTGTGCCAAGAGACAGGCAAAGCACTACTTTTGCCCCCCTGCACCACACCTATACCTTTCAATTGATCGAGGCAGTCATGGTGTTTATGAAGTAACATTTTAGCTGCATCGGACAGGTCACCATAAGGCAGACTCTCGTTCGCCATCATATGCTGAAAGAACCCAGCAGGTCTTCTTACAGTCTGCGCGGCATTGTTGATTAAGATATCAAGACGATCATAATGCTGCTCTATATAACTAGCAAATATCTCAACACTGGGGATATGCCTGAGGTCAAGGCCATGGATGTGTAAGCGGTGCCCCCAGACGCTAAAATCTTCTTCATTGGAAAACCGTAGTGCCGAATCAACCGGAAACCTCGTTGTGGCCACTACCGTAGCTCCAGCCCTCAGCATCATAAGTGTAGCATGATAACCAATCTTCAGCCTTGAACCGGTAATCAAAGCCACCTGTCCGGTAAGATCTGCGGTTTGAAACCGTTTTAGATAATTGAAATCCCCGCACTCCTTACACATGGTATCATAAAAGTGGTGCAGGTGAGTATATTCTTTTTTACATACGTAGCAATTTCGCGGAGAACTTAGTACACGCTCTTCCAATTGCTCCTCAACTACTGCTGTGATCTGCCTGGGAGCCATAAAAACAGATGCTGTTCTGGCAGACCTGATACCTGTAGCTGCACGTGATTCCCGATCACGCTGTACCACCAACTGTCTTTGATGTTGTTTTGAAAGTTTATGTCGTTTCCTGACCTCATCACGATCTGGTCTTGACAACATACCGGCAGCTTTAAGCAAAGCCACCCGTTTCTCTTCAGGCAGGGCAATCAACTGCCCACTATCAGCCACAAGTTTTTCCAGTACGTAAAGACAATTCTCTACCTCCTGAAGGGTTAACTTTCCCTCTGCAGTTTCATCGCTCATTCAAAAATTAGCTATCAAAATTAATCCGCGAATATAATTTAAAGTATTGTCTGATTTTAATATTAAATCCCCATTCTGCCATAAGCCCTAAAAGAAAATATAGGTGCCCGAATGTGAAAATATATTTCCGGCTAAAATACCACCTCATCAAAAAAGGCTAGAACAAACAAATAAGGTGAAAAACAAAAACGCCACTTAAAAGCAACAGAAGGCTTATTTCACTTCTCCTGATGTATTTTTGTTGAGGTCAGATACCCGCTTATTTTGAGTATTTGTAGTAGGTCATAACTTTTATGGGTTTAGGAATGAAGCGAAATTGAACTTGAATTTATTGTTCAACCGAAACCCTAAAACCCCATGAAACCAACTTCAAGTGTTGGGTGGCAAACCTTTACCCTGCCACCTGCTCATACTATTATTAAAACTTTACAGAAAACGATTGCAGCCAAAAACCTTATAATTACTGGTCTACCCTTACTTATCAGTGCATTTTTAAACTTCACCACGATGGCCCAGGTTGTACCAGTAGGTAGCGGAAGTTATACCACTAACTTCCCCGGAACTGACGAAGCCGGAAGAAACACATTTCCTTCTGGTTCTCCACAGCTTTCTGGTATTGCAGCGAACAAACCGGTGCCTACAAACGATTGGTGGTCCAACCTGGTAAAGAATGATCACGGAGGCCAGGCGTTTAACTATCCACTATCCTTTCGGTCTGAGAATGAAGGACTCGTTGTCAACTACACCATACCTTTAGCTTCATCTCCCAATGAATACAGAGAGCCAATGAGCGCTGTGGATGCCATAAAAGTTGGCGTCACTGGTCTGAATGCAACCAGATCAACCATCTCCAATCACTCGGACTGGACTGCGACGGCTAATTGGACCTCAGGTGGAAACAACTTCTCAGCTACTATGGGCATGGGAATGCCTTTTGTTTACTTTAACAAAGCTTCAGGCAACACAGCACGCGTACAGGTAAATTTCAATGCCCCGGGTGTCACTATTTCCGGCAACAAACTGCTGATCCAAAACAATATGAATAACTCCAATTATGTTGTTTTTGGACCCTCCGGATCAACCTGGTCAGGGAATGGAGGTGTCTTCACCTCATCACTGGCAGGAAAAAACTACTGGTCTATGGCTCTTGTGCCTCCGGGTATGGATATCAATAGCTTCATAGCCAATTTTGAGAAATACGCTTATGTATTTCCTTCCAACACAACCGTAAACTGGAATTACAACGAAAGCACATCCATGGTAACAACTACTTTTGCTGTTACCCCTGATGTAAAAGAAGGTGGCTACAACCAGGTTTTGCTGGGACTCCTGCCCCATCAATGGGCACACCTTGGAGCAGGATCAGCCCAGCCCAACCTGGCCTCTTACCACACCGTAAGAGGGGACCTGAAAATGCTGGGAGCAAACTCTTTTACAGTAGCCAATAAGTTCAGCGGCGTACTTCCTACCTTACCCAATCTGGCCAAATACAGCAATGGGTTTGACGTAAGCAGCCTGAACGATAAGGTCAATGCGATTAAAGGAGATGGACTACCCGGCTGGACAGATTCATATAACGAAGGACAGAACATGAACCGGCTGATCCAGGCTGCGCGTATTGCAGACCAGATTGGCAACACCGAGGCCCGGGACAAACTATTAGACACCGTTCAGGAGCGTCTGGAGGACTGGCTGTCTGTTGAAAATGGTGAATTGGCATTTATGTTTTATTACAACGATACGTGGGATGCCCTTCTAGGCTACCCTGCGGGCCATAGCCAGGACAGCAACCTCAACGACCACCATTTTCATTGGGGGTACTTTATCCATGCAGCGTCGGCGTTGGAGCAATTCAGACCAGGCTGGGCAAACAACTGGGGTCCTATGATCAACATGCTGATCAGAGATGCAGGTAATCCTAGCAGGACCGACAACATGTTTCCTTTTCTGAGAAATTTCAGCCCCTACGCAGGTCACGCCTGGGCTAATGGCTTTGCCTCTGAGCCTTTCGGAAATGATCAGGAGTCAACCTCGGAATCCATGCAGTTTAATGCTTCTCTGATCCACTGGGGTACTATCACCAATAATCCTGAAATCCGTGACCTGGGTATTTACCTGTACACCACTGAGGTCACAGCCATACAAGAGTACTGGTTTGATATTAACAACAGAACTTTCCGTCCTGAATATGCACACGAGATGATGGCCAGAATATGGAGTGCCGGATATGACAATGGCACCTGGTGGACCTCAGACATTGCAGCTTCCTATGGCATTCAGCTCTACCCTATCCACGGCGGAGCATTATATATGGGATATGATCTGGACTACGTCCAAGAAGTCTGGAACGGCATGACATCTAAAACGGAAGTACTCAGCAACACTCCTAACGCTAATTTATGGTATGATACATACTGGAGTTTTCTGGCGTTTCTTGACCCTGCTCAGGCCATCAGCCTTTATAATAGCTATACCGCCAGAGATGTAAAAGTAGGCATATCAGATGCACAGACCTACCACTGGCTTCACTCCATGAATGCGCTTGGCCATGTAGCAAATGAGATTACTGCGGATTACCCCATCGCCAGTGTTTTCGAAAAAGACGGACAAAAAACCTATGTAGCCCAAAATTATGGTAACTCTGCCATTACGGTTCACTTTTCTGATGGAGCCACACTTTATGTCCCGGCAGGAGAAATGGCTACAAGTAAAGATACTGGAGCATCAATCGCCATCTCAGCCCCAGGTATTGTCAAAGAACCCTGCACTCCGGGTATAAACAGTAACTTTACCCTGGAAGCTAACGTATCAGGTTCGGGTGTTTCCTATGTTGAGTTTTTCAGAAATGGTGTTTCCATAGCCACGGATAACTCGGCCCCTTATCAGCTTTCACAATCATTCGGCTCTGATGGGGTATATACATACACGGCCAGGGCGCACAGCGGATCTGGCTTTGAAGTAAGTAATGTTTATCAGGTCATTGTAGGTTTGGGAACTCAGGTTCCGTATACTTCTCCACATGCCGTGCCTGGCACGTTCGAATCAGGCCTGTATGATGCCGGTGGCAATGGTATTTCTTACTTTGACACCAACCCAAATGTTTATGAAGCAAATTTTCGTCCCGAAGATGAAGTTGATGCTGCCACCTCGCCATCTCAGGGCACATCCATCGGGTGGATTGCAGCTGGAGAATGGGTAGAATATAGCATTAATGCAACATCCGGAAAGTTCGACATAGATCTGAATATTGCATCAAAAGCAGCTGAAGGTGGTATGAGTGGTTCAATAAGTATTGACCTGGATTGCAATACTGTAGCCACCATTAACTCAACGCCACTTACGGGTGACTGGGATACCTATCAACCTGTTAAGGCCACTGATATTAACATTCCATCAGGAACACACATTATTAGGGTGACCTTTAACTCAGGAGTCTATAACCTGGGAAAACTTACGTTTACAAGGACCGGAGATATTGACGGGAACAACTCTCCCCCTGCCACTCCTTCAGGTCTGCAGGTTACCAATACTTCCTCCAACAGCCTTACCATTTCCTGGAATGCATCAACTGACCCTGACAACAATCTCAATGGATATGATGTATACCTGAATAATGCACTGGTTGATCAGGTAGCTACAACAGCATACACTTTCACGGGACTAGCACCAAACACCACTTATCAAATAGAAGTCAATGCCCGCGACAGCGAGAATGCCACTTCCGCAAAAGCTGCAGTTAGTGGCACTACTGATGAACAGACTTCTAATGGCATACCTATTCCCGCAGTTATCCAGGCAGAGAGTTACACCAACATGAGTGGTATTCAGCTGGAAAGCACCTCTGATGTTGATGGCGGTCAAAATGTTGGCTGGATTGATACCGGCGACTGGATGGAGTATGAGATCTTTGTGCCTGAAGCTGGTGATTATACCGTAGACTATAGGGTAGCCAGTCTGAATGCAGGTGGCATCATTGAATTTTTCAGCAATGGATCTTCCAAGGTCACCACCAGCTTTGATGCTACAGGAGATTGGCAGAACTGGACTACAGTGAGCGCAACAGTTAACCTACCTGCTGGAGATCAGACTATCAGACTGGTTTCTAATAACGCTGGGTGGAATATTAACTGGTTGGAATTCAAGTCGTCAGGAAATAACCCTCCGGGCGGAGTATGTAATTTTTCCGTTAACGCTGACTTCTCCGTCAAGGCTTCAGGGGACTCCAATAACCCAACTTTGACCTTTATCCCCGAACGCGCCGGTGTGGGATCACCAACCTGTATTTTATACTACAGCACATCTCCTGATGGCACTTACCCGGGATATCTGGCATCTGCCAATACACCTTATCAGATCAATGCCACCTCCGGACAGACCATTTACTTTTATTACACTTACAGCCTGCCTGAAGGTGGAGAAAACAACACACTGAATAACAAAAAGAGTTTTGTTGTTGGTGCATGTGGTAGCAGCAGTGCAAGACTGAATACTACAGAGGAAAACAGAACTGAACAGTTACAGCTATACCCTAATCCGGCCAATAGCAAAATTTCTGTATCAGGATTGCCTCATGGTACAACCGAGATTCTGATTTATGATGCAACGGGACGCACTCAGTCAATAACCAGGATTGATGATGAACAAAGCTTGTCCCTGGATATCAGGCATCTCATCAAAGGGCTGTACTTCATTAGGGTGCAGACAAAAAATGATGTAATCACAAAGCCCTTCATAAAAGAGTAAACCAAGATAGTACCTTAAATATGTCGTCATTCCGTCAAAATTGAGGTTCCCGCTACAGGATGTATAACGAATTGAGGGCCTCTTAGGAATGACGACTTTAGCACCCATTTTATTGAACCGAAAATCACACAAAAGCAAACAGAATGCATTAACCAATTTAAAATAACCATGGCTAAGAGGTGTCAAACCCCTTGGCCTAAATGTTCAACTTAAACCAACTCCCCATGAAATCTTTAATTCCTTTAACCAGGGTCAAAAGAACGGTGCTTCTTTTGGTCATGTTAATACCTATGCTGTCCATAGCACAGGTTACAGTTCCTTTTAAAATTGAAAACCACTCCGGCTTACCCGACAATCAACTCTTTGTGGCAATTGTGGGCGAAGATCTGGCTGTCCCCAGCAATCACATATGGGTTGATCCCTCTACCGGAGCACAATTGCCCATGTCGCCTGCTTACAATACGGTACAGGGGCCTGTTTACGGAGGCAATCAAGGGCCAGGGCAAAACGGCCTGTATGCGGACTGTTTCAAACGACTCAGTGATATCTCCAATAATACCGTTATGGTACCTCCCATTCAGGGCTGCCGCATTTTTATCGCCTATGAAGAGCAACTGTATTTTTACTTCTTTGGGTCTTCCGGCGCTCAGCGGGGGTACACCTCCCCTAATGCCACCGACCCAACAGACCCCAATCAGGGAATACGCTATGAGGTTATTGAACTGACCAATAACCAATACGGAATGTTTGCCAACACCACGCGGGTTGATTCATACCAGTACCCTATCGGTATGGAGCTCTTTGGTTCGGATGGCTACTACAAAAAAGTAGGAGAAATAGCTACCCATGAGGAAATAGTGGCAGCTTTTCAAACCAGTGTACCTGCTGAATTCCAGAAATGCCTTGACCCTGAAACCGGTGAAATAACCGCACCTTCCAAAACTCCTGAATTTGCTGATGGTTCAGTGGGCTCCATGCCTGTACCCGGACCTTATGTAAATTATATGAAGCCTTATGTAGATGCAGTATGGAACAAATATGCTGGCGAAGACCTGATATTTGATGCCGGTGACGCCGGGGTCTGGAAAGGCCGTGTTCAGGGAGAACAACTCGTTATGGTAAGCCAATCACCCGCATTTCTGGGAAGAAAAGCTATCATCACCAGAAGGCCCACTACCCAGGAAGTTTTTGAAGGAAAGGGTGTACTGGATAATGTTGTACAAGATGCAACAACCGACTTGTTAGTACAAGCTCAGCTATGTGCGGCTCTTAACCGTCATGTCATAGATATTAACACTCCTAACCCCGGTTTGCAAGATTGGTCTGACGATTCCAAATACTACCAGGCTTCCCCGTGTAACCATTATGCCAAGTTCTGGCACCAGCAAGGCATTAGCGTAGATCGACTTTCATATGGATTCGCTTACGATGATGTTTTTGATTACTCTTCTTCTGTTCATACCCCTAATCCATCCCAAGTCATTATCAACATAGGCCCCTACAGTGGTGACAATAACAACGGCACACCCATTCCTGCCACTATTCAGGCTGAAAACTTCACCAATATGAGTGGGATACAGCTTGAAGTAACAACCGATCAAGGCGGCGGTCAAAATGTAGGATGGATTGACGCCGGCGACTGGATGGAATATACCATTAATGCCCCTGAGGCTGGAAATTATACTGTTGAATACAGAGTAGCCAGTTTGAATGCCGGAGGAGTCATTGAGTTTTTCACCAACGGTTCATCCAAAGGAACAACAACTTTCAATGCAACAGGTGGATGGCAAAACTGGACTACTGTCAGCACAACAGTAAATTTATCTGCCGGAAATCAAACCATCAGGCTGGTCTCGAATAATTCCGGGTGGAATATTAACTGGATAGCATTTAAATCGTCCGCTAATCCTCCTCAAAATGGGTGCAACATTTCCGTAAATGCTGATTTCTCAGTGGAGATTTCAGAAGATGCCAATAACCCCAGGTTGACTTTTGTCCCTAAAAGATCTGGTGTCGGCTCCTCAACCTGTATTTTATACTACAGTACATCTGCCAACAATCCTTACCCTGGTTATATGGTTGCGGCAAATACACCTTACCAGATCAACGCCAGCGCCGGGCAAACCATTTACTTTTACTATACCTATAGTTTGCCTGAAGGTGGTGAAAACAACACTTTAAACAATAAGAAGAGTTTTATAGTGGGTAACTGTGGTCAGGCAAACGCAGCAAGAACCTCCTCCACAACATCAGAAATAGATAAAAGTGGTGAGCAGTTGGTGAATACGCCCATACTATACCCGAACCCGGCCGATGACTATCTGAATATCGGCAAGTTACCTGAGCATGTAACTGAGATCATCATTTATGACAATACAGGTAAGAGTCATTTGACACTCAATGCCATAGAGGGTCAACAGATTTCGCTGGATGTAACCCACTTGCGTAAAGGTCTCCATTTTATCAGAATACAAAGTCAAAAAGGTGTAACAACCATTCCTTTTATAAAGAAATAACTAAACCATCCCGGCTATAGTATGGAATACTGGTGACCAGATCAGGCCTCTCCATTTCTGGTATGTGGTCACCTGACCTTATACGATTAGTCCGGAACTACATAAACCAAATTTCTCAAACTAAAACCAACAAGATGATGAAAACCAAATCCACATTTTTAGTGATCGCAGGGCTTCTTCTGGGGCACCTCGGTCTTGCACAAAGCTGGCAGCTTGTCTGGCAGGATGAATTCACCAATGGCATCAGCTCAGACTGGGTCTTTGAGACCGGTAACGGCTCATCGGGCTGGGGAAACAATGAATTACAATACTACCGCAGAGAAAATGCTACCGTTCAAAACGGACAACTGGTAATCACAGCAAAACGCGAAAACTTCGGAGGTTTCAATTATACCTCTGCAAGAATGAAGACTCAGGGGCGCAAGTCATTCCGATACGGGAAAATTGAAGCACGTATAGCCACCCCATCTAGCCTGGGTTCATGGCCTGCCTTTTGGATGCTGGGCAATAACATCACCAGTGTAGGCTGGCCAGCCTGTGGTGAAATTGATATCATGGAGCATGTTAACACCTCTCCTGATGTACATGGCACCATACACTGGCAAGATCATAATGGCAACTACGCCTCGTATGGTGGACATACGGCGACCAACGTCACTGGGTACCATGTGTATTCCATTGAGTGGGATGAAAGCACCATCAAGTGGTTTGTAGATGGTCAGCAATACCACATTGTGGATATCAGCAATGGCGTTAATGGTACCAGTGAATTTCACAATGAGTATTTCATATTGCTCAATATGGCCGTAGGCGGCAACTGGCCTGGTTTCAACATAGATGATAGTGCACTTCCCGCTAACATGTATGTCGATTATGTACGAGTGTATCAAGGTGGTGGCAGCACTAATTTCTCGGTTTTTAGAGAAGCTGAACAATACAGCAGCATGAGTGGAGTACAAACCGAAGGCACTTCCGACACTGGTGGAGGCCAGAATGTAGGCTGGATCGATACTGGAGACTGGATGGCATACAACAACATCAATGTACCAACATCAGGATACTACACTATGGAGTACCGTGTAGCCAGTGTTAACGGCGGACAACTATCACTAGACCTCAATGGAGGGGCAACAGTATTGGGAAGTCTGGGTGTACCAGCCACAGGAGGATGGCAAAACTGGACTACCGTTTCCCATACTGTATATATCAATGCAGGCACTTATAACTTCGGGATCTATGCTCAAGCTGGTGGATGGAATATCAACTGGTGGCGATTAACACGTCAAGGAACTGCTTCAGCCCGCATGGCTTCTGAAACTGATCAGGTTCTGGATAAGGAAGAAGAGACCACATTTGAACTCAAACTTTACCCGAACCCTGCTGCTCATGAACTAAAACTACACCTACCGTCTGGTACTTCTGATGAAGCAAGGGTATTTAACAACACCGGACAAGTAGTATTAGAAACGCGGGTAACAAACAACACTATTGACATTTCATCTCTAAAGCCCGGATTGTACACCCTGAGACTGGGTAGTGGCGATGGAGCAATCTCACAGAGATTTATCAAGGAATAAAAGAAACTCCTGATACTGTCGTCAGCTTGCTGAACGGCAGTATCAGGATACCAATGCAGACAAGGAATAATTAAATCATTTTTCTAACCTAAAAAGCTAAAGCTTATGAAAAATTACCTACGCAGGGGAGCCGGTTTATTTAGCCGGCTAACCCTTGTTTTACTCTTTTCTGCGCTGGTCGTAACCGGTTATGGTCAGCGAATTGTTGGCTACACTACCTCATGGGTAAACAATGCCAATCAGATTGACTATGCTAAACTAACGCATATCAATTATTCCTTTGCATTACCAACAACAAGTGGCAGTCTCGAACCAGTAGCCAATCCAGCAAAACTAAACAGTGTGGTCAGCCAGGCGCATGGTCATGGTGTAAAAGTGCTGATAGCCATTGGCGGCTGGGACCTTGGAGATGGTGGTGGCAATGACAGTAGATTTGAAGTAATCGCTTCCACCGCTACTGGCCGAAATAACTTTGTCAACAGTGTCATCAGTTTTATACAGCAATACAATCTGGATGGCGCTGACATAGACTGGGAGTTTCCTGATGCAGTAAATGGCAACCCTGATCCTAATTTTACTGCGCTTATGGGGGCACTGTCAAGCGCGCTACACAGTCGTGGTTTACTGCTTACAGCTGCGGTAAACGCCTCCGCCTGGGCTGGCGCTGGTGTCAGCAGTGAGGTATTTGGCCATGTTGATTGGCTAAATATTATGGCTTACGACGGTGATGCCGGTGCAGGTCATTCGCCATACAGCTATGCGGAGAGTGCTTTAAATTACTGGAAAGGCAGAGGCTTACCAGCAAACAAAGCTGTACTTGGGGTTCCGTTTTATGCAAGACCAAGCTGGAACACTTACAGCACTTTGCTATCACAGGGTGCCGATCCTTACGCTGACTATTTTAATGGTGACTATTATAACGGCATCAATACCATTAAAGCAAAAACCAACCTGGGCGTTCAGCAAGGTGGTGGCATTATGATCTGGTCTATAGATCATGATGTACAAAATCAATATTCTCTATTGACTGCCATTTATGATGAGATGGGTACACCTCCTCAAAACGATCCGGTTACTGTTTTCAAACATTGTGACTATGGTGGATACGCTGTAGGCCTTCCTGTTGGCAGCTATACCCTGGCTCAATTACAAGCCAGAGGTATTCTTGATAATGACATATCATCTATCAAAGTACAATCTGGTTATAAGATCACCTTATATGCCGCTGATAACTTTTCAGGAACTTCAGTAGTGAAAACATCTGATGACAATTGTCTGGTAAACGAGAATTTCAATGATGCTGCTACTTCAGTGATCGTTGGTCAGAGTTCAGGAGGCTTTTCCCAAACAATTCAGGCAGAAAGTTACAGCAACATGTCAGGTGTGCAACTGGAAGGCACTACCGATAACGGTGGCGGGCAGAATGTAGGATGGATCGATACTGGAGACTGGATGGTATATTCAAATGTTAACATTCCCACTTCAGGCACCTACCTTGTGGAGTACAGAGTAGCCAGCCTCAATGGTGGTGGACAGCTTTCTTTGGATGTTAATGCTGGTGCTACCGTATTAGGCTCAAGAAGTATTGCTTCAACCGGCGGATGGCAAAACTGGACCACAGTATCGCATACGGTATATATCAATGCGGGAACCTACAACTTTGGTATCTATGCCCAAACAGGTGGGTGGAACCTAAACTGGTGGAAGATTACTTACCAGTCATCAGCATCAGAAGCAAGGATCGCTCAAGATAAATCCAATCAACCACCTGAAAATCAACAAATTAACAATTTAGTTTATCCAAACCCCTTTAACAACACTATCCGGGTAAACACAAAAGACCATAACACCAGGGTAACAATTACAGATGCTTTGGGACAAGAAATGACTCCTCCGACCAACATTACTTCTGGTGAGGTCATTGATCTTTCCGAACTAAAACAAGGGCTTTATTTCATTCAAATTGAGTCAGGGGGAAAACAGGAAACCCAACGTCTGATTAAACAATAGACCTTCAACCAAACGATAAACCAATGAAAAAAATAAAACAATTATCGATTATAACCTTTGCCCTGCTAAGTATTGGATGGTATGCACACGGGCAGCAAAAAAACGATGTCGTTGACCTCGGAACTATCGGGGCATTTCAACAATCACTTCAAGAAAAGATTGAAAAAAGTACCAGTCAAAGCAGACAAGATATGTTACTTGGAGTGCAAACTCCAAAGCAACAACTTGACCTCAACGTAAAATATCAAAACGATGAAAACGGTGAGTTTACGCTGGTAGGATCTGTCGACAATGTCAAAAATAGTAGCTTCTATATCAAGCTTGTGCAAGGAGAGTTACGCGGTAACATTGTATTAAAAGATCAAAAACTTGCCTATGAATACTTTTCTGATGCCAGTGGCAGGGCCTATATTCATGAAAAGGATATAGACAAGGTACTTTGTATTGAGTACCCGGCTAAATCGGGCTCAAAAGTATTGGATATGGCAGAATCAGAAGCCAACTTCGAGGTTGCAGAGGGTGTTTATGATTTACAAAGCCTGCCCGGGGCATACGGCTGCGTGTTGCTGGACTTTGACGGCTATTACCTCCCTCCCGGAACTGGTTGGGTAAACGGAAACGCTTTAAATGCAGCACATTCCGGAATGTCTGACGCTCAGATACAGGAAGCCTGGGATCTAATCAGTGAAGATTTCAGACCTTTTAATGTGAACATAACCACCAGTCAAGCGGTTTATGATTCTTACCCTCAAAACAGAAGACAGCGCTGTGTATTCACTCCTACTAATAATGCTGCTGCGGGAGCTGGTGGCGTTGCCTTCGTAGGAGGTTTCGGCTATCAGGACTGGCCCTGCTGGGTATTTATACTTTCAGGAAAAGCTGGTGGCGAGGCAGCTTCTCACGAAATCGGTCACACACTAGGTCTGGGACATGACGGCAGAACTAACCCTAGCGAGGGTTACTTTGCGGGACACGGCGACTGGGCTCCAATTATGGGAGTGGGATACTATAAGCCTATTTCTCAATGGAGTCGTGGTGAATACGCTTATGCAAACAACACGGAAGATGACCTTTCCATTATGGCTGGTTATGTGGGCTTTAGAGGGGATGATCATGGCAATAACTTTGGTTCAGCAACCAATATTTCCAGTAACGGTGCAGGCAATATCGATATGCAATATGGTATCATTGAAAGAACAGGAGATCAGGACATGTTCAGGTTTACCTGTGGTACAGGAAATGTATACCTTGATATTAACACGGTCAACAGACATGGTGATCTGGACGTACTCGTCAGACTATATGAAGGTTCTACAGGTAATCAGATCGGCACCTTCAACGGAGGCGGCCTGAACACGCGATTAGAGGCTTATCTGGGAGCCGGAACCTATTACATCTCTGTAGATGGTACCGGGGCTGGTAACCCGTCCACCAACGGATACTCGGACTATGCCTCTTTGGGTAGTTTCTGGATTTCCGGCACTATCCCTCCCGGCGGTTCTGGGGGTGTGGTTACCCTCTACCAACACTGCTCATATGGCGGTTACGCTGTTGGCCTTGGTGAAGGCAGCTATACCCTGGCTGACTTAGAAGCCCGAGGTCTGGCCAACGATGATGCTTCCTCCATCAAAGTACAGGCAGGCTATCAGGCAACCATATACTGGGAAAACAACTTTCAGGGAAGCACGTTGGTCAAAACCGGTGATGATGACTGTCTTGTTAATGAAGGATTTAATGACCAGCTAAGCTCAATTGTTGTATCAAGAGTCACTTCCAGTTCCGTCATTGAAGCTGAAAGTTACAGTGCCATGGCCGGTGTAGAGTTAGAGAACTGTTCAGAAGGTGGACAGAATGTGGGCTATATCGATCAGGGCGATTGGATGGCTTACAATGGTATAAATTTTCCTTCTTCCGGAACATACCTGATAGAATACCGTGTAGCAAGTGCTAATGGTGGTGGGCGCTTGTCATCCGACCTGAACGCCGGAGCCACCATATTAGGTGAATTGGATATACCAGGCACCGGTGGCTGGCAAAACTGGACCACCATCTCCCACACGGTAAATGTCTCTGCGGGTACATACCCCTTTGGTATTTACGCTCAGGTTGGTGGTTGGAACATCAACTGGATAAGAATAACAAAACAGGGCTCTATACTTAACAACACAGGCAATACCTCTGAACTGATAAAATCAGAGACGGAGAAGATTGACCCGGTAATATACCCTAACCCTGCCAAAAACGTAATCAACGTCTCCTTTTCGGGGGAGCAAGCAAAGGGCAGAATAACCAATACTTTAGGCCAGACTGTGATGGAGCTTCCTGCAATAAGTAATCAGGAGCCTATAGATATTTCAGGTTTGAAAGAAGGGGTATATCTATTCGAAATAGAGTTTGATCAAAGCAGACTGATCAAAAGGATAGTGAAACAGGCCAATTGATTTTACCTGAATAATAGTTTGTAGTTTGCACAGGGGCCGTTTCAAAAGTGACCCATACTTTGAAACGGCCTTTTTATTTGCTACAATTTTATAGGGCAATCCCTCGTAAGATCGCAGACTACCTGTGTTTCGCAAGTCTTCCAAAGGACAAATACAAACTCCGGAAGCAGTACAAACTATCTCATCAGAGCGTCGCGCTCCACCTTTTACCGTTTCGCTTCTTTTATCGCTCAGCAATGAGGTAACATCAACCAAATTCTACATCCATAGTACATTGGCCTGGCCCTTCGCTGAAGCACCCTTTACTCTTGGGAGGCAAGCAACTTACTCCGTTCGATGGACATCCATAAGTTGGCTCACGCAGTTCTATTTCGATACCTCCGTGAACGGTTTGTTTCTCATGGCTCTTTAACTCAGTAACAAAACTGGTTACTCGCAGATTGACTAAACTTAGTTTTTTCATGATGATTTGCTTTAGGTTAGATTATGTAACAATACTCTCCCGGATACCGGGCCATTTAAGTTTAAAATTAGATGATCAGGTTTGGGAATAACATAGGAAAACTGCCCTTAAATACGGGGAATAATACCCTTGGCATACAGCAATATTTACAGACTGGGAATTCTTTAAGCATAGGCTCATAAAAAAGAACTGCCTACAGCATAGCTGATTTACGGCAGTTCTTGAACCTGAGAATGAAAACTACAACTATTACTATTTACTATTCTCTGTATTCAGTTTATTATTTATCCGACGAGCAGTCACCAAATACTACTTACTCAACCACTACTCTCTCTGTAGTTACCTTATCTCCAACTTTCAACTGAAGAATATAAACTCCTTTTTTGAGCTTGTGAATATCATACTTCTCAAAACGTTCTCCTCTTTGCATCTTGCCACTGTATAGTTTTATCGACTGCTGAGCATCCAATATATTGTGAATGGAGATTTCAACTTCACTGTCATCTGAGAGAACTTCATATTTGAGGTATATCTCACTATCAGCTGGGTTAGGGTATACCAGATTATCTTTTTTGACATCCAGTTTTGATGCTTCATTAAAGTATCCCTTCCTTGTATTAGTGATCACAAAGCGCTCACCGCCTTCGAGTGTGCCTTTTTCGGTATTCTGTTGCAATACATCAAGGATTACCTCTTCGCCCTCACCGACGTCTGCACCAAAGGCAAAATGCATAGAGAATGTTTCATCACCGTAAACAGGGATACCTGAGATACGTGCCTTAGAAGAAGCGATATGAAGTGTATTCTGATCAATAATTTTGATTTCCTGTAAATCTGCTTCTTTTATTCTTTCAAAGAATTCAGGATCAACTTTCACGTTTATCTCACCTCCTCTATCAAAAAATGGTTTCTCAATTTTATCTTCAAAACCTCTATCCCAAAATAACAGGTCTATTTTGTTCAATCCTTTTTCGGTTCCTCTTACATACAAGCTGGAAAAATTACTAATATTAACGTCATATACTTGTACATTCTTCCATACAATATTGTTATTTCTCCTTACGTTACCGCTTACACCGACTCCATTTAGCTCGTTAAACATGGGGTCTGCTGGGGACTCTATTCTTGCTAACAAACAGAAATGGTGGATGTCATTAACAAAGTCTGCCGGATTTGGTGGGTACCATGGTATTTCAACCGTGTAAGTGCCTCCGGGAGCTATTGGAGGTATAGAAACTGTATTGACCTTATCCCCATTCAAAACCCCTGACAATGAGTAATTTATCCAATGGTTAGGCCATACAAGCCCTGTAGAGGCTTTTGAGAAATATAGAGAGAGGTTTGCACAATCACTCGTTACAGTGCTCTTGTTACGTATTTTCACATATACCCCATTTGGTGAGAATATTTTGAATTCAGGGTTTTGATGACTTGTACCGCCATCCAGGTTTTGACGTACCCAAATGTCTTCACTTATCCACATCGGTCCACTATCAGGGTTTGGTTCATTTCCAATATCAAAAGGTCTGTCTTTGGCATAGATATCAAAGCCGCCATTGCTCGGGAGCATTTGCTGAGCTGCCTGTACTGCTGCTTCTGCATCTACCAAACCATATCCCATTTGGTTGTTCCAGGTTCCGTTAGGCCTGCCTACTGTTGGGCTATATGTATAACCTCCTACCTTTTGCGCTGTTTGCTCAATTATATCCTCAACTTCATCATGTGTGAGACATGGGTTAACGGATAAAATTAATGCTGCCACTCCAGCCACAAAAGGGCATGCTGCAGACGTACCACCGAAACCTCCCGTATAATCATTTG
This sequence comes from Fulvivirga marina, assembly GCF_016775155.1. Classification (GTDB taxonomy): domain Bacteria; phylum Bacteroidota; class Bacteroidia; order Cytophagales; family Cyclobacteriaceae; genus Fulvivirga; species Fulvivirga marina. The sequence goes on from NZ_JAEUGD010000068.1 coordinate 33,533, forward strand.
TAGAATAGCCAGTTCCTCCTTGCCTATCCGTGGTAGAAATAGTGGCGCCTGGTGCCATTACATCTAACGGAGCACCAAAGCAACTGCCCTGAAATGAATTCCAAGACATGCAAGAACTTCCGCTAGTAGGATCTACCCTAAGACCACAATCATCAGATGCTCCAACGGCAATAATATCGGGGTTACTGCTGGCCGGGTAAATCACTGCATTATTAGAATTACCAGCAGAAAAAACAACAATGGTACCTAATCCTCCTCTTCCATTTGTCAAGGCATTGGTAATAGCATTATCGATTAAACCACTGACAAGCGAATTATGTCCCCAGGAATTACTAATAATGTCAGCTCCATTTTGCCATGCCCAATTGATGCCATTTGCCAGTTCCTGTATAGTTGTTGGCCCTGAAAGCAATGAATTGCTAATAGACATAATTTTTGAGTTAGGTGCTACACCACTTACCCCTCTGTTATTGTCCTGGCTAGCAGAAATTATGCCGGCACATGCGGTGCCATGAGATCCTAACACTTGTGCTGGTGAAGTTCCTGTACCGGTATTAAAACCTGTTCCAAAAGTATTTCCCTGAAGGTCGGGGTGGTTCATTTCAAACCCATGATCAAGTACAGCAACCACTACATCGCCTGAACCTTTGGTTATGTCCCAGGCATTATTTGCATTAATATCTACTCCAACAGTCCCTCCATATTGACCTGTATTGTTGAGTCCCCATTGATCATTATATAGCGGATCATTTGGATCCTGGGCTATTCCTTCTAAAAGTAAGCTGGGTTCAGCGTGCTCGTAAACACCTGTTTCGTAAAACTTATTAGCTAGCTCCAATGCATTATTTTTTGCATTCTCCTTACATTTTAGGGTATACCAAAGAGGCATAAATGGGTTTTGACCAACAATAACTGCATCAAACTCTTCTGCCATTTTTGAGAGCCTGCTATAGTTATCCTGGGTTCTCAGTTTAACATTAAAATACTGAGAAATGCCTACCTTATCCCCATCCTTATTTGTAAAGTATGGTGCAGCATTTTTAATGGCATCCAGTTTTTCAAGCTCTTTTAAGTACTGCAGATATTCATCGGCAGACATCCTGTTCTTTAGCTTCAACTCTGCCCAATACTCGGACGGCGCATTATCAAACTTCGCAACCGACTTCATCGTTTTTGCAGAATTATCTAAATCAAATTTGGTCACTTGTACACTCTCATCAACTAAAACTTTGAGTTGATTTGAATCTGATACATTTGAAGGAATAACAAGGTACACATAATTAGTATTAAGCTCCAAGGCCTGCTTTTCTCCATTGTAGTAGTAAAAATACTTCTGAGAAAAAGCCAGTGAAGTTGATGTTAAAAGAATACAGACCAAAAATGCTAGTTTCAGCGCATGATCTACATTCCAATACCTCCTTGCGTGTGGTATAAGTAGGTTAGGTCTCATAATTAGATGGTTTTTGTTTAAATTCTTACTCTATTTCAGCTTTTCAGAATCCGCTGTTTCGAATCGATTCGTTGGTTTAATGATTCAAAATTAGCTTATACCATAGCCGCCCGACAGAGGGAAAGACCCCATAATAAAAAGGGGTTATTCCCCTATTATCACATATTATTTTTATTATTAATTATAAATTATATTATTTTAATTATAATTAATCACTACAAACTAGTACTTAACTTCTTTAAAAAGAGATATTTAGATACCTAACTTCACATATACAGCCTTAAGAGTAACTTTTATTTTGGGCAGTACACTAAAAGAATATCGGGAAGGGGTAGGTTATATTTCTGTACCCATGAATGCGAACAATAAACAGGAAGCTCAAATATTACAACTACTCGAAAACACTAAGCCCCACTTAACCTCTGAAGGAGTAGAATTCCGGGGATGAATTTATATACATGCGCCAGGAAGAAACAGAAGACCAGGATTATGATGTAGCCTATGAAGGATATGAATCCTGGAACACAAAAAACACTACTGCATTTATTCAGAAAGTTACAACAAAAAGTGGCGTTGACCCAGATTTACTAAGATAAAAGTATTATCCGCCAAATAAAGGACCATAAAGTCATAAACTGTTATTTACAGCTTTAATCGCTATATATTCCAGCACATCAAAATAATTACAAAACAAAAATCCCCAAGGGACCTTGTCCAATGGGGATTTTCGTTGTCTATAGTTGGCTTTAATTGATACCAAGGTATCACTTCAACGACAATTTCAAAAGTAGCATACGTTTAACCTACATAATCACTGATGAGTTGCTGAATATAAAGATTAACTTCATTTTAGACTTTATACAAGTCATGTTTAATGGCATAGAGCACCAGCCCTACCCTACTTTTTACTTCCAGTTTTTCAAACAACGACTCTCTATATCCATCTATAGTTTTGGGACTCAGAAACATATCCCCAGCTATTTCTTTATACGTTTTCTCTGTACAGGCTAGTTTCAGAAACTCTATTTCCCTGTCTTTTAGAATAACTTCGGGAGAATCAGCTTTATGCAAGGAGCTTAAAACTGTGCTGGTTATCTTTTCAGAGTAATAAAACCCTTTGTGAATAACATCATTTAATGCACAATGAAAAGTCTGAGGGTGAATGTCTTTAAGCAAATATCCCTTGGCTCCGGCCCTTAACATTTTGATAATGGTACCCTCATCATCATCCATCGACAGCGCTAGAACTTTAATATCAGGATGCTCTTTATTGAGCATATGCATAGTTTCTATACCATTAAGCACCGGCATATTAATATCCATTAAAGCGATATCAGGAGTTGCCTCTTCTGCCTCAAGTTGTTTGAGCAATTCTCTTCCATTGTTTACCTGATACAGGACTTTGAAATTGTCAAAAGTGTTTACCAGGTTCTCCAAAGCCTGGGCAAACAACAAATGATCATCAACGATTACAACGGAATAATCATGCATAGCTTTTCTGTGTTAGGTTATATTCTATAGTTAGCTCTACTCCTTTATTTCTTGCCGACACCATACCATACTCAGCACCAATAAGTTTTGCCCTGCTCTTCATATTTATTAATCCAGCTCCTTTTATGACCTCCTCATGGTCAAAGCCCACTCCGTCATCTTTAGCTGAAATTAATAATTTATTTGCTGAATATTCTAAATTTACATCCAAATGTTGTGCCTTCGAGTGTTTAATTACATTGGAAAAAAACTCCTGTAATATTCTAAACAAAATTATACCATCCTTTTGTGGCACTGTTTGCTCTTCACCCTGAATCGAAAGACTCGCTTTCAAAAAGTTAAGTTTATTAAATCGCTCCAACTCCAATTCTATGGATCGCACCAGCCCCATCTCCCGTATAATATCAGGATTCAAAGTTTTAGACAGCAACCTTATTTCTTTCAAACAATCCCCCAAAAGCTCACTTACATCTACAGTTTCTTTCTTGTAGCCATTTGGCAACTTTGCCTGCAATATATTAAGCTGCATACGAGCCACCGAAAGTAACTGCCCAATATTATCATGCAGCTCCCATCCCATATTTTTGAGGGCTTGCTCATGGATCTCCATTTGTGACTTGACCGTTTCTTCTTCAAACTTCTTCTCAGCCTGGATGTACCTATTCTTTCGTGCCTGAAAGGTTCCAAACAGAAGTATGATTATCATTACCAGAATGATAAGAGTTATAGTAGCCCATAAAACGACATCATGTTCCATAACTTCAGGTCCCTACAAGCTTTAAAATTGACCTCAATCAGATAATTTTTTACTAATAATAAACCCAATACTAAAGCAGACATACATTACAAGGTTTAAAGTAAAGATAATAAAGGTCCAGGTATCTGAATTGCGAAAATCCGGCAGAAAATGTAAGCTAATAATATATGGAATAATAGCAGTATAATAGAAGGCCAGACCCGCACTAATCCAAAACATGAGATATTTCTGAAAATAAAGTACCTTTTCAGTATTCAAAATTTCGATCAGAAATAATCCAATACTAGCAATGAGGGAAACAGCCCCCACAGTAAAAGTGTAAGAAGAGAATGCGGATGTGGTCATTAGCTTTTCTATCCATATAAAGTTTACAGTAACAGAAATTACAAATATTATAAGAAATGCAAGTATCCAGGATTTATATCGCCTTGACTTAACGGTTCGGTGGTAAAGTAACAGAAAATAGATATACTGGACAGATGTCAGTAAATTATAAACAAAATGATTCTTTAAACTTACTTCATAAATCTTTAGCAACCACATAGTAAACTCTACTCCAGTTACCAGCCACAATAGGAATAAAAAGTATCTCAAAAATGTATGAGAGTACTTTCTATAATATATGGAGCCGATTATGGCAGTTAAAAGCTCAAGAAATTTTATCAGCCCAAACAATTTCATCGATTTAATTAGATCCAGATCCTACTTCTTCCGGACAGTTAGGCTCACACATCTCTCCCATATTGGCAATCGAACTCTCTGTCTCTGCCATAGAGCGTGCCATTGCCGCTTCAGAAACACCTGCCTTATCAGTGGATCGTTTTTTACCATTGACAATGACATCATGAATAGGTAGAGGCACTCCGTCATTACCAATATGTAAAGGATCAAAAGCAATGTGGTCACCAGACTTCTCATCGTAATAGGTTGGCACATAAATATAAGTTTGATACCCTCTATACTCCCCTGCCTGATCATCTTCAGGGTACGCCACATAGTACATCCTAATACCTGATACTTTTATCCCGGCTTTCCTGGAGGCAAGTTTCAGGTAAGCAATATAATTCTCATAGAACTCCAGCGAATGCCACCCATAACGAGCATCTTCCCTACCTTCTCTAAACTCAGTCACTACATCAAAACGCTCTTGATAAGCTTCAAACATGGCATGGGCTCTCTCCAAGCTTATTGTTTCTTTCGGCTTCTCTCCACTAGATCTATCACCTTCACCTGGTACACTGTCGCAGCCATAAGCAATTAAGAATATTAACACCACAGACGATACCCGAATCAGTCTATTAACGTTTTTTTTCATAGTTTTAGTTGTTTTAAAATAGGTTAAGGAACTTTAGTAATTAAAACCCAAAGTTGAAATTATAAAAAATACTGAAGAGGTATAATCACAAGTCCTAAAAAGGGTGATTTTCCCCGATATTCGATGAAGGCAATTGAGAATTCGAAATGCAAAATAATTGCATTTCGTATAAAAATATTACATAAGTAAGTCTACGAGTAAAACTAATTACGCTTCTCATGACATATTCCCTAACTTGGCGGTCATGTTAGAACCAACTAAACTTTAATATAAAATACTTATGAAAAGCAAGAAAATAAAACTTGAAGACTTGAAAGTTCAAAGTTTCATCACTCGTCTAAATGACGAAGCTTCTGTTATTGCAAAAGGAGGAGCTACAGGTTATTTCTGTGGTGGCGGAGAGTCCATTAAGATAGCATGTATATCACAAGGAGCGCAGATTTGCAGTGACGATTCTTGCTGAAATTATTAAAATATCTCTCAGGCACTGATTAAGCCTCTACCCAAGGCATCCTGAAGAGGTCTTAACTAAGTAAACCCTAATCACCTAACCCGAATTTGGCCATCCACCTAAACCTCAATGAAGATGGTCAAATTCATCCCCCTTTTCTCTCACCCCCAAGGCAACACCTTGCCCTTTAACCTCTGAAGACAATACTGCACCTGAGCATTACCATGCCCCTTTACAAATGACACAATGGAGACTGCTCAAAAGTGAAGCAGCTTTATATTAACATTTTGCATTATGAAAAAAAACAAGAAAGGGAATTTTATAAAAATAAGCCTACAGGGTATCAGAAGGTTATTTAAACCCCAGATAAGACAGGATTTGAGCTGCCCACTAACTTCGGCCTTCCACTGTTAACCTGCTCATGCGAACGAGGTCCCGACAAGCGGGATGAGGCCTGGCCTAGGTCAAAGGCTTCACTCGGTATTGTTTTTAATGTTAGGTTTAAAAAACATATCCACCCTGCAGACTTGCAGCAAAGCTACAACTTTTATTACGAGCTGAAAAAGGATTTATGACTTAAACTTAAAGCGCATATATTTAATATCATGCCCCATTTCATTAAACTTTTGCTCATAGCGAGTGCGGATGTCGTAACATTCCGGTTTAAGCTCTGAATGATACAGATCAAATGTATAAATCAGATCTTCAATATCGTTACGTTCTTTAAGAACTTCCAGAGTATATTCAAAAAGACCGGTATTATCTGTTTTAAAAAAAACGTTTCCCCCCGGCTTAATTAAGGTTTTATAAAGATCAAGAAACCTGGTGTTTGTAATTCTCCTTTTCTCATCCCTATCCTTTGGCCTAGGATCAGGAAAAGTTATCCAAATGTCTGACACCTCCCCTTGCTCAAAATAGTTGAGCAACTCCAAAATATGTACTCTTAGGAATGCCGCATTACCCAGTCCTTCTTCCAGGGCAATACCACTCCCCTTCCATATTCTGTCTCCCTTAAGGTCAACCCCAATAAAATTCTTTTCCGGAAACAAACGGGCTAGCCCTATAGTATATTCCCCTCTTCCACATGCCAACTCAAGCGTAATATTTCTATCATTTTTAAAATATGACTCGTGCCAATTCCCCTTTATTTTATCAATAATTTCCTTCCCGGGTTCTACCACGTTTTCACGTTTAGCATTGTCTGCAAAACGTGCCAATTTTTGTCTACTCATAGCTATATTCTATGCATTTGCTCAAATAAGGCTGCAAAGGTAACTATTAATTACAAAACTTAATTGTGCTTTATAAACAGGTCTAAATTAAATTATCTTGAGTTATGTGGTACATTACAGCTCAGCTACCTCTGCTACAACAAAGGTACTTCCTCCAATAAAGATCATGTCGTCTTCGCTAGCCAGAACCTTTGCCTCTTTTATGGCCTCGTTCACATTTTTAACGACCTTTCCTTTCAACCCTTGCTTTGCAGCTTCCTCATATAGCTTCTCAGCTTCCAATGCTCTGGGTATGTCAGCCTGGCAGAAGAAGTATTGAGCCTCCTTAGGCAGCATCGCCAATACACCGGAGACATCCTTATCATTTACTGCTCCCCAAACCACATAAAGCTTATGATGCGGTGTTGAAGCTACCTGTCTCATAATAAATTCGACTCCGGCTTTGTTATGACCTACATCACATACTACCATGGGTTTGTTTCCCAACACATGCCACCGGCCTTTAAGCCCAGTGATAGTTTTTACATCTTCAATTCCCCGAATAACATGCTCCTCACCGATATTAAAACCTCTTGCCTGTAAAACCTCGATTACTTTTAATACACCAGGTATATTTTTCTTTTGGTAATATCCCGCAGGTTGCACCTTCAATGAATATACCTGACTATCTCCAGACTGTACCACAAGGTCTCCAGACTGTTCAAATGTTGCTGTATAACTGTCTTCTGCAAAGCTCAAAGCTGCATGACGTTCAATAGAAATTCGCTCAAATACTTCAGAAATCCCTTTTTGCTTTTCACTAATCACAACCGGCACATGATCTTTGATGATACCTCCCTTTTCAGCAGCTATTTCTTCAAGTGTATTACCAAGCCACTGCTTATGATCTTCGCTTATATTGGTAATCAAGGCCACCTCAGGTATAATTACGTTAGTAGAGTCAAGCCTCCCTCCCATTCCAACTTCAACCACTGCGATATCCACCTGCTCCTCTGCAAAGTAGTCAAAAGCCATACCGACGGTCAATTCAAAAAAAGAAGGATGGTGCTCCTCTATAAACGGATATACTCTGTTCATAAAGTTAATCACTCTTTCTCCAGCAATCTCCTTGCCATTGATCTTTATTCGTTCCGTAAAATTTTTCAGATGAGGAGAAGTGTACAGGCCTGTTTTATATCCCGCTGATTGAAGAATAGCGGCCAGATAATTTGAACTACTCCCTTTCCCGTTAGTACCAGCAATATGTACTGATTTAAACTGATGCTCAGGGTTATTCAAATATTGGCAAAGTGCCAATGTGTTGCCAAGGTCTTTCTTAAAAGCTGCGCCTCCCACCCTTTGAAACATAGGGAGCTGAGTGTACATGTAATCCAGCACTTCTTGATAGCTGGAAAAATAAGTATTAGGATTTTTATTTGTATCTGACATAAAGGACCATCACTAACAGCCGCAAATATGCAAATTTCCCTTGCCTAAAAACAATCCTGCAAACGATATTAAAACAAAGAGGAGTAATATTTAAGAAGCTTCTAAAAAGAACTATTTTGACTTGATAACAAATGTAATTTTCCCGGTCGACATAGGGGCTACAATAGCATTATCAGAAGTCTTGCTAAATGTAAGCTTTTCAACCTCTGCTCTATAGATCTTTTCAACTGCGGGGCTTACACTGCGTTCTATTGTACGCACTGAAATAATCTCCCCCATATCATCAATCTTTACTTCAAATACAATACGCCCATTTTCATTTGAAGTATCATCTGGCTTGGGCTTAAAGTCCCACATCCAACCGGTCATTTCCAGGGAAGATCCACTACCTCCTCCAGAATTCCCGTAAAGTGCCCGGGAGTCTAAGGTTCCCTGTTCATCCCCCTTATCACCCTCACTATTGGCGTCATCCCCATGGCTGGTATTCTGAGGCTTATTACTTTCTCCTTCACTCCCGTTGGCCCCGTTTTCTGGTTTAACCGGATCTTCAGTCTCAACAGGCTTTGATACCGGCTTCGCTTCTTCTTTCTTTTCTTCCTTAACCTCCGGTTTCTTAACTTCCTCTTTCTCATCAGGCACCACTTGTGGACTCTGTTGCGTATTTGAGGTAGTCTCCACAACTTCTTCTACAGGCTCTGATACCTGCTCGTGCTGACTCTCTTCTACAGGTTCTACTTCAGCCTCCTCCGGCACCTCTTCAGGAGCTGCCTCCTCCTCGCTATCGGTTATCTCCGCAGGTGTTTCAGGCTGCACTTCTCCAGTACCAACCTCACTGGTACCAAAATTCAATTCAATACCATACTCAGGAAGTGGGGGATCAGGTTCTCGCCAAGCGAGGATAAACAAGAAGGCAATTAACAACAGCGCATGCAAACCTGCTGACACCATTATGCCTACTTTCCTGTTTCTTTTTTCTTCTTCCCGCTCTTCCATAGGTTTTCTATCAATTCGGCTTTGTTGCTATAGATACTTTGGCTTCCAGAGCCGTTGCTATGCCCGCTACATTAACAAGGTGCTGAGTTGGCACACTCTCATCAATATGCAGTACAACTACCCCTTCATTACCTTTTAATTTACTTTTGAGTTCCCCCTCAAGCATTCCCTTACTCACTTTCTTATCATTCACATAATAATCAAGGTTTTTGGTTATTGTCACAGAAACCTTCTGCAACTCCACCGTAGCAGCTTTACTAGTTGGTAAGTTAACTGGTAAACCTGATGGGGTGATAAATGAGGATGTAAGCATAAAGAAAATGAGTAGCAAAAAGATGATATCAGTCATAGAAGACATGCTGAACATCGGCTCTACTGTATGCTTTGATTTTAATGCCATGATTTGTCAGTTCTCAATTTCTTCTTAATTTATAGTTTCTTTATAGCAACCACTGAAAACTATAAAACAGTGAATCATAAATAACTTTTATCTCGGCTCTTGTAAAAGATCTATAAAATCCACTGTGCTATATTCCATTTTATGAACAACCTTTTGAACGCGGGTAACAAGGTAATTATATCCTAGATAAGCAAGTATTCCTACAAATAGGCCTGCCGCTGTTGTTACCATGGCTGTATAAATACCCTCCGAGAGCAACTTAGGGCTTACAGATCCTTCTTCGTTTGCGATGGCTATAAACGCATCAATCATACCAATTACTGTTCCTAAGAATCCCAACATCGGAGCTGACCCGGAGATGGTAGCCAGCAAGGACAAGTTTTTCTCCAGTTTAAAAATTTCTATTTTACCTACATTCTCAATACTTACCTCGATATTCTTTAAGGGACTGCCAATTCTCGATACCCCCTTCTCAATCATTCGGGCAGTTGGTGAATCGTACTCATGGCATAGCACTTTTGCCCCACTAATATCGCCTTTCTCTACCATTCCTCTAATCTTACCCATAAATGCCTCAGGGGTTTTAGATGCCTTATTAATGGTAAGTACTCGTTCCACAAAAATGTACACTGCAGCAATCGATAAGATTAAAAGGGGTATCATCATAAAACCTCCTTTAAAAAGGAGGTCCAGTACCGATTCGGACTTGAGTTCTTCACTCACTCCCGATGTATCTACGCTTGTTGTAATCTGCGCTAATATCGCTAAAATCATATTAATATTTAATTACCCATACATCATCGCCATATTGCCCTCTTAAATCAGTCGCCGAAGCTTCTGCTCCTGCCCAAGTATCATGGCTCTCTACTGCTATTCTATGAAATTTGCTGCTGCCAAAAGGCTTAATTATCGATATATTTGCGCCTTCATTGCTAAGTTTCTTCGCATGGTCCATAGCCAGATCTTCATCAATAGCACTAGCAATTACCACATAGTAACGCCCTGTACGAGAAGAAATTGTTTCTATTGTACCAATTTTAGGTTCTGCTTCTTGCGCTGCCAACCTAGCCTCCTCTTCTCTTTGTGCCCGCTCACGTTCAAGTCTTTCCCTCTCGCGCTGAGCTTCTTCCTCACGTTGCTTCTGTTCTTCTATACGCTTCTGCTGCTCTAGCTTTGCCCTTTGCTCAGCCTCTATAGCTGGTTGGTGAAAACCAAACCACCAAATGGCGGCACCAGCCAGCAACAGTACGAATACCAATCCTAAAATTTTTGGCAACATAGAGTTATCCTTTGGAGGCGTATAACTTCCCGGCACGTATGTACTTTCCTCCTCTACATGAGGCTCTTCGGAAGAAGAGGCATAAACATCAGACTCTTCTTCCTGAGTGTATGCATCCTCAGTTTCTGTATGTTCGGGCTCAGGTTCCGGTTCAATCGTACTTGATTGATCTTCCTGCGATGAATCATCCTGAATATCCTCATCCCTGTCTAATGGCTCATAATCAACATCGGGTAAACCAAAGCTATCATCAGCTTCATTAAAGTCATCGTTTGAATCTCTATTTATATTATCGTTATCTTCTATTTCGTCGTTTTTATCTTTCTTAGCCATGGTTGAATTTTTAAAAGTTGCCTTAATCTTGGTCTTACAAAAATAATTTAATTTTTCACTGTGGCAAACTACATGACACAAACTATCTTTTTGCTACAATACTCCCAATATAGGAATATTAATTCATTTAAAATCAAACCTGTAGACTAAAAGCTATAAGTAAGCCCTGCCATAAACTGTAATCCTCTTGAGGGATAATGGTAATAAACCTCATATTCTTTTGAGAAGATATTATTGAATTGCAGAAAAACAGAGACCTGATCTGATACCAGATAATCAGTTTTAAAATTGAAATCAAATAGAGCATCAAGCTTTACAGCATCGCCCGTTTCGGTATCCCTCGCCATAATCCCACCTATTGCATAGGCTTCAGCAGTAAATAAGAACTTATCAAACAAGTTATAGCTGGCTAATGATGATATTTTATAATTAGGCTTGTGCCAAGCCTCCTCAACATCATTTACTCCATACCCCCAATAATCACCTCTTGCTGATAACCTGAACCTCTCATCAGTGTTGAGGCTCAACTGACCAAACACATTAAAAACAGTAGTATTACCTGTATCATATATCACTTCAAACTTAGACTGATCAGCGGTAGAATTCACAAAGTAATACATGTTTTTATAATTGGCTGCACTGAACCCAGCGCCAAAGCCCAGTTTACTACTCAGCTTACCATTAATACCTCCATACAAATCAAATGTCTTGTTGGTATGATAAATACCAATATTAGAATCTACATATGGATTTTCCTCTGAGAGTGTCTTCAAAGTATTCTTCTTTATATCTCCACCGATTCCTGCATATAATTCTATGCTCTCAGAGAATGGATAACTAGCTCTGGCAATAGGATAAAAGTGCATTTCTCCTGCATCTCCTAAGGTATCATTTTCATAAACAGTATTGAAGCCAACAACTATTTTAAAACCTTCATAATCAAACCCAAATGAAGGTCTGATTCGAAATAAGTTTCTCGCTTCCTTTTCCACGAGATTGTCTTCCCTACTTATGGCTTCAATATCTCCACCCAGCCTGACAAACGACTGCTCACTAAGAGTATACTCAAATTTAATATTGAGCTGAGCATCAGTCTCAGTGGCATCACGGTTATCCTTCAGATAGTCAAACCTAACACCAGTGTGGTAGTGAAAATCGGACTTTTCATCAGAATTTTCAACACTACCTTTGATGTAGTAATTGTTAAAAAATTGCTTCAGTGTATCAGCATCTACTTCCTGACCCTCCGGGTAACCATAAAAATGATACAGTCTCTGGTTAAAACCAATGTCACCACTGAATGTAGCCTTCTTTGTAAAGTATTTACCAAAGAGATCAACATCTATTTTACCAGAACCTGAGTTATCATCATCCACAGGTCCTTTTTTTGAATTCAGGTAGTTGAAGTGAGCCCCGTAGCTGTATTCCTTACTTCTCTTACTGTTAAAAAAACCTTCCACATAAGGCGTAGTATAATTACCAAAACCCGCTTTTACATAATTGCCATATAACTTAGACAGTCTCTCATCTTTTACTCTCAATGGTCTTACCCTCACATTCAGGTCTGGAAGATCAAAGTTTATATTATTGTAGAAGTATTCAATTTCCTGCTTTGAAGCATCAACAGTAGTTGGTGGAATTTTCTCAAAATTGCGGTTTGCACTAGGCAGTTTGATTTCTCGATCCTTCACTATTTCAATTTCCACATTTTCAATTTCGCCATCATTTTCCCAGCCATTCTGCGCTGACAGTGCAAAAGGCATAAACAGCAAAAAAGCACCTATACATATATTAAAATATCTCATTTCTTAGTGATAGATTTTATCTATAATAAACTCTTAAGTTATTAATTTTCAATATCTTTAATATCAATGATTAAACTATCTGATTCAATATCAGACCTATCCTCAACCTGCTTTTGAAGTTGCTCAATATCAGCCAGTTTTGCTTTTGCTTTTTGACGAACATGCTCCAACGGAAAGTTTTCGATGATAGACTTTAAAGTCCCTTTAGCCTGAAAGAAATCTCCTAAAGCTGCATAGTTATCCGCCAGTAACAGATAGGCCTTCCCTACCCATTCCTCATAAACATTAAAACTGCTATTGAGCTCTATGAGCGCTTCTATAGATTGCTGATACTGCTTGCTCTGATAGAATATTTGGCCCAACAAATATTGCGCTTCAGCACCATGCTCATCTTTGGCTGTATTGAGCGTGCTCAAAAACTCATCCTTTGCATCTTCATATTTTCCCATAGCATAAGCAGCCTTGCCCAAATAAAGAGATGCCTTGTTTTGTGAACTGATATTTACATTCCCTTTTTCCAGGATGATATTCGCATAATGACTGGTTGAGTCATACTCCCCTAGCACATAATAAGATTCCATTAACCCTGCCCAACCATAATATTGTTGTTTCTTGCTATTGGCGGCATTCACTAGTCGGTAGTAGAAATAAGCTGCATTTTCATACCTTCCAGCCCTGTATTCTATTTCTGCGATTCTATGAATTACCCTGCTCAACTGATTAGTTGTACCTTTGGCCAGAAGTTCATTGTATACCTCCAACGCCTTATCAAACTCTCTTAAACGATAATGCGATTCGGCCATATAATATCTGGCTTCTGACACCTTGGGGTTATCAGGATAATTTCTGATGTAATCGTTAAAAGAAGCTATAGACTTTTCATAATCCAGGTTGAAGTATTGATTTTTAGCTGTTTCAAACTCAACACTCGCAATACCTTTCTTTTCAGGATTAGCATTTTTAAATTGAGCCAAGTACTTATCAAACTCGGATGACCTATTCTGAATATTAAGCACTTCCTGTAATGGCAAAAGCACCTCTGATGCTATGGAATGAGTGGGGTAGGCATCCAATATCTTTTCATAATCATTTATGGACTTATCGTATTGCTTAAGATTGTAATATGAAGATGCCCTTCTCATATATGCGTAAGGAGTATATTGACTTGATGACTTCTTTGAAATCAGATTACTAAAACCACCAACCGCTTGTTCATAAAGTCCCTTCTCAAAATTCAACTGTGCTTTTTGAAATAAAGCATCATCATAATATCGCGACCTTGAATAGTTATTAATAATGAAGTCATATCGTTCTTTGGCCTGATCTACATTACCCTGTACCCCAAGTACTATCCCCGCCTGAAGATGAGCATAGTCATTATCCACCTTATTAAACTTGATAGCCTGATTATAATATCTTAAAGCATTATCATATAACTTGGAAACATAGTAACAATCTCCCAACCGAAGTAAGGCGTCATCATAATACAGCTTATCATTGGCCGGCTCTAATTGAGCAACATATTCTTTAAAGTGAATCAGTGCCTTATCATATGCCTTAGTATTATAATAAGCATACCCAAGCCCGTATCTGGCCTTCAGCCCTGAGGTAGAGCCCCTCCCGTAAGAACTTCCGATAATAGCCTGATAATGTCCAATAGCCTCTTCATACTTCTGCCCTACTGAGTAGGCTTCAGCTGCCCATAAATTAGCCATAGCCACATATTCTGGATCTATAGGATGTTTCAGCGACTTTTTAAATAAGTCTATGGCCTGACGGTAATCTCCTTTATTGAAAAGTTCTGCTCCCTTAAGGTATGTTGCCTTTTGATAGACTTTCTTCATGCTTCGGTTAATGGAGCGCATATTTTCAATATGCGTTATGGCAAGGTTATAATTATTGGAATTGAGGTATGCTTCAGATAAAAGGTCATTCACTTCATCCGCATGATTACTATTTGAATAGTTAGTAATAAACTGTCGAAAAGCCTCTATCGCTTCTTCAAAACGCCCCAAATCATAATTGACCTTACCATATTGATATGCACCTTCTTCCCGTAAGGCCATACTTATTTTGTTTTTTCTTGCATTATCAAATGCCGTAAGGGCATAAAGCTTGTTCCCTTCCTTCAGATACAGGATACCTAGATAATATGAAGCATATATTCCAATGCTATCACGGTCAGACGCTGCATGTTTAAGGTTTGCTATTGCCTCTTCATTATTTCCTAAACGATAATTAACATATCCCGCCCTATACCGTATGTCTGGCGAAGGATTGTTTATTTTTTCATTATAAAGCCCGTAATATTCTGCTGCCAGTTTAAAATCGCCTTTATTTAGATAAGCATCCGCTGTAAGTAGGTAAAAATCTTTTTGGTTAACACTACCCGAACCTGCCAATACTTTTTTACTATAAGCGATGAGATCATCGTATCTCTTCTGTTTGTAATAGGCATTTGCAATCATGCCTGGCACTACAGATTTATAGGCATCATTTCGTTCTGCACGTTCCAGGTCAGCAATGGCCTTATCATACTCACCACTTTCATATTCAATATAACCGGCGTAATAACTTGATGCCGCAGCATAGGGAGTAGATTGCCTCTTAAGTACATTGAAATAATTGATGGATTCTGCAAATTCCCTCTGACTAAAATATGAATATCCAAGCTTAAAACGAGTTTCCTGACGTTGCTTCTCTGTAACTAATGAAAGATTAACCTTCGAAAGATACTTTACAGCTTTATTATAATTTTTTTGAGCAAAATAGAAATTCCCCAGTTCCAGGTAAGCAACCGCAGCTTTGGGATGATTGTGATGTTTTTTTATAAAGTCCGCAATTAGTTTCTCACCATCACTATGGTATAGGCTAAGTGCGCTGAACGCAATGTAATACTCAGCATCAATTTTCCGGATATTATCATCAGACTGCTCTACAAAACGCTCAAAACTCTCTCTTGCAGCTGTATAATCAGATCTATCAAGCAACTCAAGTCCCTTCCTAAAAAGCGTATTTGTTTCAGATTGGTAAACAGTATTCTGGCTCCATGCAGAAAAGCTTATAAAAGCAAGAAGCACAAGACTATATTTTAATCGCATCTATTTGTTATTCTTTTTTATGGTAATAAAAAGATCAGCTCTCTCTATAAACGAAACAATTGCAAAAAGTTATTTACAGCTCAAATAAAATAGTTTATGTAAGGCCTATAAACATTGGTGGCTTTAACTGCCACACACCTAATGTAATAATTTAAAAACCAACTCCTTAAGTATTTGTCCGTCCGTAGCAGAGATATTATCTACCCCTTTGGATTTCAGGTCTGCCTGCCTGATATGGTGAATATTGTTGACTACTTGCATAGGACTATAGTTTTTCATAGCATAAATATAATCCTTCACGAAGTAGGGACTTACCTTTAATACTGAAGCCAGGTTCCTTTCAGACTTATCCTTGGCATGAAATGCCATTAATAGTTTACTGTAAAAAGAAAATAATATCGCCACAATAGGTATGATCGGGTTCTTCTTGGAATTAGCTTCAAAATAGTTAACGATTTTATTCGCCTTAATTACATCCTTTGTCATTAGCGCTTTTTGCAGCTCAAATACATTGTAATCCTTGCTTATACCTACGTACCGCTGTACAATGCCCTCATCAATCTGCACCTTTTCTTTAAAATTGATGAGCATCTTATCCACTTCATTAGCCAGACGTTCCAGATCATTTCCTATAGAGTCTGCCAGCATCTGAACTGCTTTTGGTGATACCCCAAAGCCTTTAGATTTGATATAGTTTTCCACCCATGCTGGTACCTGATTATCATAAAGTTTTTTTGTAGTAACAGCAACTGCGTGCTTTTCTATCAATTTTCCCAGTGCCTTCCTCTTGTCAAGAGTTTTATTTTTATGACAAAAAACAAGTATGGTGGATGGTACAGGGTTCTGGATATAATCAACCAATAGCTTTTGCCCTGCCTCTTTGTTAATATCACTAACAGCCTGGGCTTCTTTAACTATAACGACCTGCTTCTCCGACATCATGGGGAAACGCCGTGCATTGGTCAGTACAGCATTCATAGCTACATCCCGACCATACAGAATGGTTTGATTAAAACCTTTTTCACTTTCCGTCAGCACGTGGTCTTCAATATAATCGGAAATAAGATCTATATAGTATGTCTCATCGCCTTGAAGAAAATAGACCGGAGCATACTTTTTACTTTTTAAATCTTTGAGAACACTTTCAGGAGTAACAGCCATAAATCAATAATGTGTGATAGGCAAAAATAGTAGATTAGTTAGTAATGACTAAAAGTCTATAAATAAATATAGCATGAATTACCCCCCCGAAAACATTTCTATTGGAGCTGTTATTCTACAGAAGCATTATATTGATTCATTTGAATGTTAGAAGGTTACAATTAAGAAAGAGAAACTACTGAATATCGACAGATAAAACCGTTGATCGATTTACTAAAACTTAAGGAAATAGTTGTGTCAATTTATATACAGAAATAAAACAAAACTGTATACTTTCGCATTAAAATTATGCGCATAAACGAAGTTACCTTTGTCAAAAAACTGGTATAGTTTATGTAATAGTTGATGACATTAACAAAGAACCAAAAATTGAAATTATGAGAAAAACTATGAAACTAGGATTTATGATGACCTTGTTAGGTAGTCTTATGTTTTTCGCAAGTTGTGATGACAACGATGAAATAACACCAGTAGACCCTAATGCGTCATATGATGCCATATTAAGACTATCTGAAGCAGGTACAGGCGATACTACATCTGCTACAGTTACAGTGGATGCTAACACACAGTCTACCATTAAAGCAAGAGTTACTTTCCTTTCTACTTCAGTAAGCATGAGAAGGTTGTACATCACTCAAAATATAGGTGGACAAGGAGATGAGCCTTTTGAAATCACCGCTGCAGTTGACAAAAAAGCCGACGGTTCAATTGATATCGAAGCTGCAAACTCAAACGGTATTGTTTACGAACTTACTTTACCAGTTCCTTCTGGTGTAGGTACTGGTACTGTAGTTTATAAACTATGGACAACTACAGGCCGTGGTGACTATAGAGATCAAACTAAACGGTTTGCGGTTGGAACAGGAAGTATCACTCTAAATTATGGAGGTACAAATGAGGCTGCTGCAGTAAAATCTTATTCAGCAAAACTTCTTTATGCTCCATTGGCAGACGGGTCTTCAAAAACTTTCATTTCTACGTATAATGGAGAAACATACCAGATTAGCCAAGGTGTAGAATATGCTTCTTTCTGGGATTTTGGATATTACTATGGAAATACAAATAATGCTTCTCTTGCATCAACATATACTTACCCTAAATTGTTTAATCATGACAATGATCCAAATACAGCATTGGTTGCGGTTGCAACCCTCACCAATACACCTCAGGAAGAGCTAAACCATGCATATTTCACTGGGTCTAGCAAAACCTCAGCAGATTTTGATGCCGTGGCGGTTAAAGGAGATTTGGATTTTATTACTAAACCCGCTACTGAAAGTGTAACAGGATTGCAAGTTGGTGATATTATTGAATTTGTTGATGGCTATGGTAAAAAAGGTTTAATCAGAGTTGTAAGTATCAATGGTACTTTTGGAACTGGTGATTATATAGAATTGGACATTAAAGTTCAACCTTAAAGCAGATAGTTAGTTTGTAAAAAGCCGTCTAAAAAATACTTTTTAGACGGCTTTTTAATTTACGTCAGTATGCTCTTTATACCTATCTCTAAGACATCTCCATTTTTTTAATTTGTCAGGCTTTAACCTTTCTATAATTATAAGCAGTTACAGCACCTACAATTGCCCCGGCAAGATGCGACTCCCAGGAAACATGAGAATTAACAGGTAAAACACCGTAAAAAATAGAGCCATAGATAAAGAGCACTATCACTGACACAAACAATGATTTGAAATCTCTTCTCATAAATCCATAGAAGATCAAAAATGAAGCTATTCCATAAACCAATCCACTGGCACCCACATGAAAAGATGGTCTGGCAAATAGCCAAACAAGCAGATTCGTAAAGAAATAACAACGTAAAAACACCCCTGAAGCAATTCTATGATAGGAATAAAACAATACCACTCCTAAAAAAAGTAATGGTATTGTATTAGAAATTAAGTGAATGTAATTGGCGTGTATCAAAGGGGAGGTAATAATACCAATACCCCCTATAAGTGTTCGGGGCCAGATACCAAAAACCGTCAGATCATATCCAAACAAAAAATCTACCACAAAAGATAGCCACATGAGAAATACAAACCTAATAGGTACAACCGCACTTCCTATTAAGGTACGACCATTTGACATAGGCTTCTATTTTGTAGGATCACTGATCATATCGAGGGCTATTAATTTGGACTCCTCATACCCTACTGCCATGTACCCCAAAAGTCCACCTGAAGATTCCGCTATTTTTTTAGCAAAATCCTTAATACTACTATAAAACTCCACAGCAAACCTGTTATCCAACTTAGGCAATATATTATTTAGTTTTTCAAGCTCTGATATAATGATTGGGTTTCGCTCTTCCGCGCTTACAGGATACTGTTGGATCATTACCTTTATTTTATCCTCAAAATCCTTTCCCACACCTTTATAATAGTCGATAAGATCTTCTCTGGCGTTAGACTGTTTAATTTTAGAAAGACTTACCGCCTCTTTTATTTCAGATCTGTCAATTTCATTATCAGCCCCTGCTATTAATATAGACACTAGCACGGGGACTTTGTACATAACCTCAACCTCCTCCTGGGTCAAGTTTTTAAATTTTTCAATCATACTTCTATTGTTTTAGAGCAGCTAAAATAATTTTGTATTCTACAAAACCTTTTGGGTTAATATTTCAAAGTAAAAGAAGCTTTTTGTCAAATCAACATGTAAAGATTATTTTTTTCAAAGTATTAAAAATGAACCTTTCTTTTTAATTAAATACTTATATTATCTTTAGAAGCCTAACATTAAAACCAATACAGTATGTACAAACAGGAACCGGTTAAAATATTCATTGTTGAAGACGATCCTGCTTATACCAAGTTTTTGCAGTATGTGCTCAGTCTTAATCCTGATTTTGAGGTATCAACCTTTTCAACAGGTAAAGACTGCCTTGATAACTTATACCAAAAACCAACAATAATCACCCTGGATTATACTTTACCTGATATGTCCGGAGAAAAAGTATTGTCTGAAATCAAAGCTTTTGACAACATCCAGGTTATCATTATTTCAGCTCAGGAGAAGATTGGAACAGCCGTAGAGCTTCTTAAGCTTGGTGCTTACGATTACATTACAAAAGATGAAGACACAAAAAACAGGCTACTCAACACCATTAATAATGCAAGACAAAATATTTCCCTGATCAAGCAAATTGATTACCTGAAACAGGAGATCTCTGAAAAATACGAGTTTGATAAAAGCATTGTCGGAAGTAGTGGCGCACTCAAAAAAGTCTTCGCTTTATTGGAGAAGGCCGTCAAAACCAATATTACCGTTTCTATAACAGGTGAAACCGGTACAGGAAAAGAGTTGGTAGCCAAAGCCATTCATTATAACTCAAAACGCAAAAAGAAACCCTTTGTAGCTGTAAACATTGCTGCCATTCCCTCTGAATTGATGGAAAGTGAACTTTTCGGGCATGAGAAAGGTGCTTTTACAGGAGCCAATACTCGGCGCATTGGTAAATTTGAAGAAGCTGAGGGTGGTACCATCTTTCTTGACGAGATTGGTGAAATGGACCTCAATCTTCAGGCAAAACTTCTGCGTGTTATTCAAGAGCGCGAATTAACTCGAATTGGAGGAAACGAAATAATCAAGCTCGATATCAGACTTATTGTAGCCACACATCGTGACCTGGCAGAAGAAGTAAAGGTTGGCAATTTTAGAGAAGACCTCTATTATAGACTCCTTGGACTTCCTGTACATCTCCCTCCTTTACGGGATAGAGGCAATGATATAGTAATACTCGCCAAACATTTCTTACAAGCCTTTGCAAAAGAGAATGATCTACCAACTTTAAGGTTATCGGCCGAAGCTCAGGAAAAGTTATTAAGCTATCCTTTTCCGGGTAATGTACGTGAGCTAAAATCCATTATGGAGTTAGCCGCTGTTATGGCCAATGACGATGAGATCAAGGCTGATGACATTAGCTTTAATAGCGTATCAAAGGAAACCAACTTTCTTTTCGAAGAGATGACCCTTAGAGACTACACCTTCAAGATCATTAGATATTACCTTGATAAATATGACAACAACGTATTGCAGGTAGCTGATAAACTTGATATTGGTAAATCAACTATTTACCGATACCTGAAGGAAATGGAGGATGAACCTGTAAAATAAATGGAAGCAATTAGAAGTCTGGCAGATTACGTAAACCAAGGCGCCTTTTACAAAGCAGTAGTAGAAGACGGCTCTGATATTATTTTTATTGTAGATTACAACGGCAATATTTTATATCATAATCCATCTGTTGAAGAAACCCTCGGGCATGCACCTTTTAGCCTGATTGGGAAAATTTTCTTTGATTTTGTGGAACCCGAGACCTTGAAAACTTTCAGGGCGGAATTTGAAAAAAGCACTACTAAGCCCTATGATGAGAGTATAGAGTTTCGCTTTTTGTGCAAAGATGGGTCCTACAAATACCTGGAGTTTAACTCTATAAACCTAAAACATAAAGAGGGTTTTGAAGGGCTGATACTAGATTGCAGAGACATTACTCAACGGAAAAAAGATGCCGAGGAATTACTTAGGGCTCAGAAAGCCAAGGAGCAATTTCTTGCCAACATGAGCCATGAGATCAGAACACCCATTAATGGAATAGCCGGAATGGTCAACCTCCTAACGGAGGCTACCAGCGAAGAAGACCGAGTAAGTTATTTAAACGCCATAAAGAATTCTACGGAGAACTTAAAAGTGATCATTAATGACATTCTTGATCTCTCCGTCATTGAGTCTGGAAAATTAAAACTAGAAAAAATTGGCTTCAACATTAAATATCAACTTAGTGCTGTTATTGATACTTTCCAGTTTCAATGTAAGGAAAAAGGAATAGAATTAAAATATAGCATTGACCCCAAAGCTGACACTATACTACTTGGGGACCCGGTACGTTTAAATCAAATTTTAATCAACCTTATAAGTAATGCCGTTAAATTTACTCACATTGGTGAAATCAATGTAAAGGTTGACCTGGATCATAAAAAAGACAAAACACACTTTATAAAATTTACCGTTAACGATACTGGTGTTGGAGTACCCAAAGAAAAGGTTAATCATATATTTGAGAGTTTCACTCAGGCTGACGAAAGTGTAACCCGTAGGTATGGAGGCACAGGTCTGGGGCTTTCTATTGTAAAACAGCTTGTTGAACTACAAAATGGTACTATTGAAGTACGAAGCATGGAAAGTAAAGGTACCAGATTTGTATTTATAATACCTTATGAGTCTGGTCAGATAAAGGATCTTGTACAACCTCAATCTTCTCGAAAAGAAACCACACCTCGACACTCTTTCGAGGGTTTAAGAGTGCTGTTGGTTGAAGACAATGACATTAATAGGCTATATGCACTTAATATTTTAAAAAAATGGCAATGTGAAGTAGATGGTGCAGAAAATGGATACATTGCTCTGGAAAGGCTACGAACAAATGATTATGACATCATATTAATGGACATTCAAATGCCTGTTATGGATGGCTATGAGGCCACTAAAAACATTCGAAAAGGACTAAAGCCTCCAAAGAGCTCCATTCCAATTATTGCACTTACGGCTAATGCCATTAAGGGAGATAACGAAAAATGTCTTGAAGTAGGCATGAACGATTACCTCTCCAAGCCATTCCAGCCCGAAGATCTATATAAGGTAATATCAAAGTTTGCCAAAGAAAAACCTTCTGAGTTAGAAAAAAACACTACTGTGGAAGAAGATAACGTTACTGACCTCACTTACCTATCCAATGTATGCGATGGAGATAAAGTATTCATGAGGGACATGATAGAGACTTTCATTTCGAATACTCCTTCTGCAGTTAATGAAATGCAAAAGCAGGTCACTAAAATGGAATGGAGGAAAGTGGGTGATGTTGCCCATAAATTAAAACCATCTATTACATTTATGGGTATTGAATCTCTAAAGCCAGTGGTAAAGAAAATAGAGGATTATGGTAAAGAAAGCTACAAAACAGATGAAATCCCTTCGTTGGTAGATATTCTTTCCCAGAAGTGCCAGATAGCTTATATGGAATTGCGATATACACTTGAAAATCTACAATGAAACCCTGAAATGAAACACAATTCCCAAAAAGAGAATTCATCCTATCAAGAAACATCTCTGTAATTAAATAGAGGCTTTTTTTCATTTGGGCACATTTCTTGAAATAACCTATTTCAAATAGTGAGCTCCCTATGAAAAAACATGACGGTGTAATTTTTCTGGTTGATTCGGATACGTATGACCGTAATATCCTTAGTCTTACGATTGAAAAAATAACCAAACAAAGAGTATTTAACTTTTTTAGTATGGAGGAGTGTCTACTTTATTGGTGCCTAAAACCAAAACTGCTCATATACGATGAGTATCCTGACGCCTCCATTCCACCTGCAATAAAAGAAAATCTCAATCTCATCAATATTTCCAGAGATATCACCAAGCAGCAATGTTATAAGTTGAAAGACACTAAAATTGCTCAAGAGATAGCGCATATTATAGGGCTAAGCAAAAGTAAGAAGAACTAGCAGAGTGCCCTTCTCAATATTCAAGTCCCCCCTCCTTTTTAAGTTATTATCCAAGCTTAAAAGGGATTTCCTTACTCTATTATTTCCTATTCATCACTGCTAGCTTTCTATATATCAAAGCCTTATCATCTGTACCGATGACGACATAATATATTCCATTGGAGAGGTTTTCAATATTAGTACTAAAGAGACCATTGTCAAACTCTATCCTACCTTCCTCCATGGTAACACCCCTTTGATCAACAATCTTCCATGTATAAGTTTCCAAGGCCTTCTCCGTAATGGCGAAGTTCAACACTCTATCAGCAGGATTAGGGTATACACTTATATTTTTGACTTGAGAAAGCAGGTCATTTACCAAACCAGTAATTGCTTCAGACTCCTTGGCAGGTGCTGCTGAACTGGCCGTTGCATATACTTCTCTATTAGTCTTATTCTGCACAAATGCTATATACCCTAACTTATCCGGATTATAAATAGGGACATTAACGTTCCATTCGGCTCTCAACGTTTTAGTTGTTCCGGGAGTCCAGCTAAGCGCTAAACTTTGACCATTACCTCCGAACAAAAGTTTCTTTAACACATTATGATAGGTAATACCATCATGTATTACTTCTGTTTCCACTAATGCCAGGTGAACTGTAACTTCTTCTGTAAAAGCTGTCAATGCCTCTATTGTTACATCTGCAACCAAGGTATTAACGGCACTAGAAATAGTGTCTATAGAAATTTTGAATAGAGGATCCTCTAGCGACCTTCTATCTATATCTGTTACAGAAATCTCAAATGGATTACCATTAAACTGATTTCCTCCAAGAACAGCATTTGGAGCTTGCGATACACCATAATAAAGTGATCTTGCACTAGGGTCTCCCGGATTATCACCATTAAAAGGGTCTCCTCCGGAATTGGCAATATGATACTCAAGCAAAGTAAAATCAGATACCCCAGTGGCAGTTATCTGGTTCATTTCAATTTGTTCAAAATGACCTGTCGCCTGATTACTGATATCTACCTCACTATCGGCAAAATGCTCTATAAGAACAGTTCTTGTTTTATTGCCTACAAACACATTATCAAAAGCAAAGCCATTAAGATCCGACCCCTGTGGATTATTAGCATCACTAGCAAAAGCGATTCTTAATCTAACGAGACTTCTTTCAGCGACTGGAATTTCATCCAGACTAAATCGAGCAGATACCCATCCTCCTGTTTGGCCTGTCCACCCCTGATCTCCTTCATTAAAGTTACCAGGTCTATCCCCAGGCCTACTGATTATACCCTGTGTGTTATACCAATTAATTCCTCCTCCTATAGCTCCTATATTTTGCCAGCTAATACCTCCATCAACAGAATACTGTAACACGGCACCATCAAACCCATCTTGGGTATCAACCCAAATATCCATAGCTATCATCGGCCTGTCTAAGCCGGAAACATCAAAACATGGCCCATTAATAAATGAGTCCTCCGAAGCATTATATGAGCCAGAATTTCCACCAGTCCACCAGACTTTGTTTCCCGGACTATTGATTACAGAACCGTTTGGCTCACTCCACACCCAACTGGAATCGCCAACTGCACCTTCATTAGACTGTGCAACCCAGCCACCGGCATCGACTTCAAAATCCTCTTCGTAAGCAGTTTCAGGAAGAATCGTAATTACATTAAACGGTAGAATAAACACATCTTTAGTTGTTGAATTACTACAACCGTCATTGGTTTCTACCGTTAAGTTGACTTTATAGTTTCCTACATTAACGTACTCATGAAAAGGATTTTTGTATGTACCTGTAGTTCTACCCCCATGGGTACCCGGTGGAATAGGGTCATTCGATAGGCCAGTGATCATTTCTCCATCTCCAAAATCCCAAGTATGCGTGACTATCGTACTTATAGACCCCGGATCTGATAAATCACGAAACTCTGTTGCATCACCATTACAAATTTCGGACCTCTCAAAATCCACAACCGGTACCTCTCCAACACGGACTACCTTACTCGATTGGTCTGAACAGCCCTGCACCGTTGTAGCTATTAATTTAACAGTATAGATTCCTGGATTGTCATAGGTATGTGTAGGGTTTTGTTGATTGCTAAAAGTACCATCACCGAAATCCCATACCCAACTTATTAAAGACGTTGAAGACGGGGCTGACGTATTATCCGTAAAGGTGATCACATCCGCAATACATGAATTAGTAACAGATATATCTGCAACAGGGCTTCCAAATATTATAACATCCTTATATATAACTGTAGTAACATTATCAGAGTTTGTATAAGTATATTTTATCCTTACTGTATCAGAAACAAGCCCAAAACCGTCTGTTTGAATATAATACTCACCACCTGCCTGAGTTATTAACCCTGAGATAGTGCTTGAGAAGTTAGTTGGAGATAGGCCTGTTGACACCGATGGGCTACCAAACAACTTGACCAAGCCTTGCTCTGCGCAAATCTGTTGATTACCTGTATTATTATCAATCGTTGCCCCATCAACGGTAAAATTGATAGTAGTTGCAGCATTGACCAAGACCTCAACAGTATCTGCGTTAGTACACCCGGTGATTGGATGTGTGTATTCGTAAACAATTAAATTTGGAATGCCTCCACCTATGTTAGCATTAGAAGGGTCAAAAATATTCGTTCCTGAATTCACTCCGGGACCTATATAAGTTCCTCCGGAAGGAAAGCCTTCCATTTCTACTGGTGGATCATTTTCAGCATACACCATACCCAGCCCTGTTAAGGCTACTTCCGGTAGTTTATTGATAGTAATTCTAACATTATCACTCTCCGAGGAACAAGGTCCTCCTGCATCCGGATCATTAGTGGTGAGCGTCAAAATTACAAACCCAGCATTTATTTCATCCACCGTAGGCTTATAAGTGGTAATTGGGTTATTTACATCACCAAATACACCTGCACCTCCCCCCCATGTAGCTGAAGTAGCAGCACCGCCTATTACGCCATTAATTGTTGCCGTCTCATCCTCACAAATTTCAAAATCTATTCCCGCAAATACTTGAGCCGCCTGATTTATAGTTATTGTTGTTTCTGCAAAATCGGCTATACAAGGACCAGCTCCATCAGCATCATCTGTTGTTAACCTAAAAACCAAAGGCCCGTACTCATCAGGAGCCAAAATGTATGTGGCAGTAACCGTATTCACTGTAAGGCTACTAGCACTTAGAGTTCCCGAACCTCCGGATATCAAGCTCCAGCTACCTGTAGTAGCTCCACCCCCAATTTGTCCACTTAGACTCACTGTTGCAGGCTCGCAGAAAAAAGCACCGTCATCAGCTACGCTTACAACTGTAGGTGACTGATTGAAGCTCACCGTAATATCATCATAATCGATACATCCATTGTTATTTTCGGACCAACGAAAAACATAGGTACCATAAGTATCAACTGAAACACTTGTACCCGGATTATTCGCATTAACGAAAGATGAGATGCCCGGACCACCAACTTGAGTCCAGAGCCCAATTCCAATACTAGGAGATGCATTAAAAGTAAAGTCGAGGTCGCATTCACTTCCTCCAGCACCTGCATCGGCAACAGGCTGGAGATAAAAGTTAACCTCAACATCATCGAAGGTACTACACGCTCCATTGGTCTCAGTCCAACGGAAAATATAATTGCCGTAGGCACTTACCATCACTTGTGTAGTTGGACTTGTGCTGTTTGTAAAGGTTGCAATTCCAGCCCCACTGAACATTGACCACACTCCACTGCTACCCGCAATACTCGGAACAGCATCAAGTAAAAATACCTGATCACATTCATCGTAAGGAGAACCATTACCTCTATCGGCATTTGCTATCGTTGGCTCATAATAGATGACCGTTACTTCGGCAAAATCAGAACATACCCCATTAACTTCTGTCCACCTATATACATAGGTTCCATAAGTATCTACAGTAACGGAGGAAGTTGGCAAATTAATATCGGCAAAGACTGAAATACCTGGCCCGCTCTGCTGGCTCCATGTGCCTGTTCCTACACTCCCCACTCCCGTCAACGTGAAAGGGTTCCCCGCATCTTTGCCACATACATTCCCGCCAGTACCTGCATCAGCTACGGGCTGTTCGCTATAAGTTACTGTAATATCATCCGTGGAAGTACATACACCATTGCTCTCGGTCAGTCGGAATGTGTAAGTGCCATAGGCGGTGCTGGTGGCTGTTGGGTTGAAGATATTCGAGTTGCTAAATGTGATGTCTGCTGCATTGCCGGCGACTACACTCCAACTGGCAGTGCTTCCTGAGATGCTCTGAACGCCTGCCAAACTGATGTTCAGGTCACATTCCTCAGCTGTAGCCACTCCTGCATCCGCTATCGTTGGTTCATAGAAGTTTACTGTTACTTCTGAAAAACTACTACAACCGCCATTCGTTTCGGTCCAGCGGTAAACGTAAGTACCATAAGCTGTTACTGTTACTGTTGCTGCTTCAAGGCTGGCATCATTGTAACTCTCTCCGGCTGGACCACTTACCTTAGTCCATAAACCTGTTCCGGATGGCGTGCTCAAAGTGGCATTGAAGGTGAAGTTGAGGTCACATTCGCTGCCTCCCAATCCGGCATTCGCTACGGGCTGCTCGCTATAAGTTACTGTAATATCATCCGTGGAAGTACATACGCCATTGCTCTCGGTTAACCTGAAGGTATAAGTGCCATAGGCGGTGCTGGTGGCTGTTGGGTTGAAGATGTTCGAGTTGCTAAATGTGATGTCAGCTGCATTGCCGGCTACTACACTCCAGCTGGCGGTGCTACCCGAAATACTTTGAACGCCTGCCAAACTGATGTTCAGGTCACATTCCTCAGCTGTAGTCACTCCTGCATCCGCTATCGTTGGCTCATAGAAGTTTACTGTTACTTCTGAAAAACTACTACAACCGCCATTCGTTTCGGTCCAGCGGTAAACATAGCTACCATATGTATCTGCGGTCACTGTCGTACTTGCTACGTTCGCGTTTCCAAAACTACTGACTCCAGGACCGCTCTGCTGGCTCCAAGTGCCTGTTCCTACACTCCCCACTCCCGTAAACGTGAAAGGGTTCCCCGCATCTTTGCCACATACATTCCCGCCAGTCCCTGCATCGGCTACGGGCTGCTCGCTATAAGTTACTGTAATATCATCCGTAGAAGTACATACACCATTACTCTCGGTCAGTCGGAATGTGTAAGTGCCATAGGCGGTGCTGGTGGCTGTTGGGTTGAAGATGTTCGAGTTGCTAAATGTGATGTCAGCTGCATTGCCGGCGACTACACTCCAACTGGCAGTGCTTCCTGAGATGCTCTGAACACCTGCCAAACTGATGTTCAGGTCACATTCCTCAGCTGTAGCCACTCCTGCATCCGCTATCGTTGGTTCATAGAAGTTTACTGTTACTTCTGAAAAACTACTACAACCGCCATTCGTTTCGGTCCAGCGGTAAACATAGCTACCATATGTATCTGCGGTCACTGTCGTACTTGCTACGTTCGCGTTTCCAAAACTGCTGACTCCAGGACCGCTCTGCTGGCTCCAAGTGCCTGTTCCTACACTCCCCACTCCCGTAAACATGAAAGGGTTCCCCGCATCTTTGCCACATACATTCCCGCCAGTCCCTGCATCGGCTACGGGCTGCTCATAAACAGTAACCATTTGAGAATCAGTACAAGGTATAAATGAAACAAAATCATTGGTAGCAGTCCAAAACTCATCATTACGACCTGAGATTGTATAACCTATGGTTCCTGTAGCATTCTCTATTCCTTGCAAACTGGTTTCATTGGAAAGCGTTGCATTATTTTCAGTTGTATGTATTTCAATGGCATTGGTAGTCTCAAAAAGCTTTAGCTGCGTTGTTACTATATCACCAGTCACTGTTCCGAATCTCTCCACGTTTTCGTAATAAAGGATAAACACTCTGTTTGGAGCAGTTCCTTCAACTCTATATTTTATTCTATCTGTAGTGGTATTTGAGGGATCCAGATCAGTACGCAATATGGCAATCATATTATTCGGATCCGAAACTGCCGGAATCGAAGTATTTGAATAAGCACCTTCAGTGTATGAAGTAAAGGCTATGTTACCATTTGATGATGCATAAAGTTGCGTATAATCGTTACCAAAAAAACGAAACGTAAACCCAATATTCACTGCTACTGATAATTCATCATCATCATTCTGTAAATCTCCTGTTGCTCCATTAGGAACTTTAGTCCAGCCCACTAGTGACAAGAAAGGATCAAAGGTTCCAGAAGTATTTGCACTATATACATTATAATTCTCGTAATTGATTGTATGCGTCCCTGGCCCGGCAATAGAAGGGTCAAATGTATTACCAACTATTCCTGTCCCTGAAAAAGTACCTCCCGAAGTCGCTTCAAAAAGTGTAACGACACCGTCTGTGCTACAATAAGTTGCACTTAATCCAGACAACCCACATTGAGCTACTAAATCACTGTTTACAAGGAGAGAAATACAAAAGATCGTAAACACAAAAACTCCACGAAAACTATTGCGTGGCTCCAAGAGTGGAGCAAAAGCTTTTGATGGTTTTGTTAGCATGGGGCTGTCATTGAAACTTGTAATATAATACTTTTTAATATTAAAGAACATCATAATGTAACCTTTACAGGGGTGATGTTATGGTTTTAGCTCGCCACTATTGGTAACTTTTATTAAACAAATCTTGGTTTGGCTTTCCAAGGTGACAGTACCTACAAATAATATCTCTCCATTTTCCAGTTCTATTATGGTACCTGGCCCATCATTATCCACACCTCCGAAGGTTTTCTGCCAGCCAATAGACCCATTAGAAGCTACTCTGGATAGAGCTATGTTTGCATTATTATTTTCAAGAACTTCCCCAAGTATAAGAAAACCACCACTACTTGCTTCTGCAATAGATGTCCCTTCAACATTTCCATTAACAGCAACCACTCCTGCACTTACAAAATCGTTATTATTTCTAACCCTGGCCATATAGAGTTGGTTTAGTCCAGCTGAAGTACTAGTCCCCAGCATAATAAAGCCTCCCTCTCCGGTCTGTATAATCTTTGAAGCCGTTTCATCAGAAAGCGTCCCAAATAACTGAAGTTCTGCTGTAGAAACAGCAATACCATCAGCCGCTGCCGGGAATAAAAACATGTTGAACCCTGCCTGCTGCGAGTTGGTTGTTGGTGGCTTATTTGTAGTACCAAAAAAAAGGAAAGAGCCATCAGTTTTTTGCATTAAACCTACTCCTCTGTCTATTCCTGGAAATCCATAAACCCTTCTCCAGGCAGCAGGATCAACTTGTACCAGATCCGGGGTTGTCCGAACTGAATAAATATCTTGCAGGTCGGTACTTTCCAGGTATCCTGGTTTAGAAGTATCTACATTGGTAGTATAACCTGTAAGAATATAATCACCATCCTGAGTTACCAAAATATCATTTGCAACATCATCCTTACCAACACTACCAAATACCGCGCTATCGATTTGCACACCATCAGGGGCTATTTTCAAAATCATTACGTCACGATCAGTTGATGTCATATTTACTGTAGCTGCAATAATTAAATTACCACTGGCATCCACTTCCATAGCTACTGCCTCCTCATTTCTCTCCCCCCCAAAGCTATTAATCCATTGCTGGTTGCCTAAATGATCGGCTTTTATTAACACTATATCCTGGTTTCCATCTGCAGAAGTACTATTGCCCAAAATTATAAACCCATCACTAACCAATTGCACATCAACCCCCTCTTGATTCCCCTCTTCACCATAATATTTAACAAAGTAATTTTCATATCGAGGATCAATGCTACTTTCCGTATCACATCCAATCAAGAGACTTAAGAATATTAATAGGACTAGAACTTTCATCTACCTCAATCTTTTTAAAAAATCCTTGAAAAAAAACCTTTAACAGAAGCCTTTTTTATTTTTCTTGCTTTATAAAGTGGCTTCACAAAGCCCACTGAAAATGAAAAATTATTCAACCGTTTATCATCATCAACAAAACCATATTTATACAGAAGTGCAGAATTTGAATACTGTTCATCTTCAGTGATAATATTTGACAAACCCGCTGTATACCTCAGGTCCACAACAAGGTAGTTATACCCAAACCTGTAGTTAACCCCAGCTCCAAAATGGGCAAATTTGTTAATTTTTTTTCGTATTGGTTTTAAATCTACTTCGGGCCCCGTTACAGGGATTTCCGTCAGATCTTCCTCATCAGAGCCAACCCTATCAATCAACTTTACTGTCCCCTTTGCGCTTAATAGATAGTTCAACCCTACGCCTGCATATACATAAGGTCTTATTTTAACAAAATCCCATCTATATTTTAAGAAAAGAGGAATATCAATACCTGTCCGATTTTCCTGAAAGGTTTGGTTATCTGAATTAAACAGAATATTGCTATAGGTATAATTCCTTTGAAAAAAGTTAAGTTCAAGGCCAAGGCTAATATTGTCATTTGCATTTATTTCGCCTCCAGCTCCAAACTGAAATCCTAATTTCCCTTTATATTTCTCAGCACTCGTAGAGGTATTATCTACACCATAGTTGTGTATTACATCCACCGTACTCAGGTTAGAGCCTATTTTAGCATACAACACAAATATTGGGGTAGTTTTAAATTTCCTGCTTAAATAAACTACATCTATAGGGTCTCTTTCCGGGTCTATAATATACTCAGGGTCCTGTTTAAGCAGCTTAAGGTAGCTATCCTCTGCACTGATGGGATCATCAATAAAAAGATAGGTCCTTGTCAACAGCCAGTAGGCTTCTATTCTTTGATCTTTATTAAAACCGTTATCCAAACATGGCTTTAAAATAGAAGGTATCTCATATAGGTGACCTGCATTAAAACTTTCTCTTGCAATATTTAATGTTTCTCCACAAGACTGACTATAAGCTAACTGCCCTATGCTTATAAATGTATAAAACAAGAATGTTGTAAATAAAACCCTCCCAAACATATTTAATAGTTATTGAATAAAAGGTTTATACATGTATTGTGAAAGCCAATATCATTACCAACATAGGTCTTCCATTCATCTTCACTCATATTTCTGGAGAGTTCCTCACACATTTTGCGGGCCATTAATTCCGGTTTGGTCGGCCAGATTCTCAAATCTCCATCACCGCATGCTGCAATAAGATAATCAGAATCCGGACTAAAGGCAATATCCCAAACATAGGCATCATTATCTGTCATTTTAATAGGCAACTCGTCAATCTCGCCTGTCACCCACATTTGAATGGTTTGATCCAGACTGGCTGATGCCAGTAACCTACCGTCATTGCTATACTCCAAGTCACTAATTCTTCCTTTTTGACCTGTAAACTCATGATCAATCTTACCTAAAGAAA
Organism: Fulvivirga marina; assembly: GCF_016775155.1. Taxonomy (GTDB): domain Bacteria; phylum Bacteroidota; class Bacteroidia; order Cytophagales; family Cyclobacteriaceae; genus Fulvivirga; species Fulvivirga marina. The sequence continues at coordinate 66,605 of NZ_JAEUGD010000068.1, forward strand.
GGTCCCAAACCCTAACTACTCCTTGCTCATCACCAATCGCCAAAAATTTATTGTCAGGACTAAATGCTAAAGCATGAACTGGAATCCCTCTCTGATCTATTAATACATTTTCAGACAGGTTAATCATATTAATTAGTATAGTTTTACCACTCATTGTACCTCCAGCCATCCACTTACCATTTTTGCTCAGAGCTATTGTTTTGAATTGTTCTACAGTACTTTTTATTAATGTACTTGTCATGGTTGAAACATCGTTTCTACGCAATTGACGATCTCCACCTGCAGAAATAAAAACTTGCTGTCCGGGCAAAAACTCGATATCGTTTATGTAGCTCCTATGCCCTGCAATCAGTTTGGGGGGCGAGTCCGTTTTTTGTAGGTCAAACACTTTTAAAGCAGATGAGTCACTTCCATTTACAAGCCATCTATCATCCGAGCTAATGGCTAAAACCCTGTTTGGGTATGGGTTTGAAGATATAATTCTTGTATTAGAAGGAGCACTTAATGAAGCTGAGACAATTTTACCTTCGGTACCCGTACTATAAAAAGTGTTACTTTTGTTCTCAAAAACAACGGACCGAATGGAGTTTCTATGAACTCCGGAGACAGTATTAAATGCCTTTCCTTGTATTTGAGCCATAGCCGAATATAGCCCATTATAGATATAAGGGTCATAAGTTCTTCCCTCATAATTCTTGTTGAAGGTGTATGCCTGCTGTGCTAATAACCCTTTCAGGTCATTATCTTCAATACTTAAAGACTTCACGGCCATTGATTGGGCTACCGATTGAAACAGCAGCTTTTGCGCCCTTGTATAGTTTCGTTCAGCCCGTTGATATTCCTTTTCAGCTTCATCTTTAGCTTTTTGTGCAATTAATTTTTCATTGTCGGCAATATTCCGCTGCTCCTGAGCAATCCTCGATTGTTCCTGAGCTAGATTACGCTGCTGTTGAGCAATAATCAACGCTTGCCTCGCTTTTTCAGCCTGTTCTCGAGCATTTTGTTCTTCACGCTCAGCTCTGGCTCTCTGCTTTTTGGCTTCTGCCTCACTGATGTAAGCCTTGTCCCGCTCCTCCTGTGCCTTCAATTTTTGTTCTTCGGCAAATTCCCTCTGCTTATTGGCTTCAATATTTCTAGTTACGGCAAAAACAAAAAACAGCACTGAAATTACCGTCGCTACTCCTAGAACTATTGCCACTATTTTCGCTCGCTTTAAAAGGCGTCTTTGCAGCATTTCCTGATTCTTTTGCTCAGCTTCATACGTAATTCTACTGGTGTCAAGAAATACTATAGCCCTTTCAAAAGTCTCATCATACCTCTGAGCCCAAGCTCTTGTAGGACGTTGTTTTTTTTGCCAGTTGAGCGCCAACTGGAGATCTGGGGGCCTCCATAAGCCAGTACGACCAATCTGATACATTGCTGCGGCTTCGGAAAGACGCCTATACATCTGCGCCGATTCATACTCTTCATCTACCCACGTTTTCAGCCTGATCCATATCCTCATTAAACTTTCATGGGAAATTTCAATTATAGAATCTGCCTTCAGCTTTACATTATGAGGTGGCATTAAAAAAGATCTACCTGGCTGTCTGAACTTATCGACTACTTCAATAACATCATTGTCTGTAACACCAACAAGTTCGGCCACCAAACCCAAACGTACCGGCCGTCGCATGCCAAAGCTATCATTTGTCTTTAGTGTCAATGATTTAAACAGAATTTCTGCAATTTCCTTCTCCTGCGTTGATAACTCGTCATAAGCCTCATTTGCGTGTTGTGATAGAGCCTCTGACATCTTACCCACTGCATTGTAATGCCGGATATCCATAGGCTCCTTTTCTTCCCTACTTCTTACCCAATAGTCCCAGGTCCGCATAAGGGCATGCTGCAAAATTGGAAGTTGATCCTGATTTTCCCCCACCTCATTCAACAACCTTTTTACCAGCCTGCCAGTAATCCGACCTCCTCCAACAGCCACTGGACCTTCTATTGCCATTCTTTTTTGGTCTCGGTTCATTTGGGGTACCAGGTAATTACTTTGATTGATCATCAGTGTAAGCCCGGGAAATTGTGCACAATCCCCCACATAATCCGAACGCATGGTAATCGCCAGGTAAATCGACGACTTTGCGCTTCTGCATGCTTCAAGAAGTAAATTAACATAGATCTTAGCCTCCTCAGATGCTCCCTTCCCCTGCTCGCTGCGATAGCGAAAAAGCTCCTCAAACTGATCTATCAATATCAGGGTATTCTGCCCACTATAATCCTGAAGCTTATCAATGGCTTTAACCAATCCTTCAGAATCACTCTTTAGCAAAGCTGTTACAATTGTTTTATTAAGTTGTTTTTCTTCTTCTTGCTGATGGTCAAAATCATCGGATTCTTTGAGAATGGAATTAGCTAAATTTTCAATAGGTGAGGTTCCCGGTCTGGACACCAATACTTTCCAGTTTGGGCCGGCATAAGTCATGAATCCTCCATACAAAACTGGTATCAGTCCACAATACATTAGTGATGATTTACCACTACCTGAATATCCCATAACGGTGATAAATCGATTAGCGGCCAGCTTTATCAGCACTTCATCTACCTGCCCCTCCCGACCAAAGAAAAGGTGGTACTCATCAATACTAAACGGTCTTAACCCTGGAAATGGGTTTTTCAACATGATGTTCCCATGATCGTCAAACGCCTCTGACTCACGGTCATGTTCTCCCATTTGTATATCGTAGTTTAGCATTATAATGTGCCCATATAATAGTCTAAAAAATATGTATCGAAGGCTAACTGAAAATTAAAAAGGTATAAAGTACTTAAAATAAAACGTTTGACCATTAAAATACAAAAAAAAACATTTTTTTGCAGTAAAGTACAGCAATTAAACATACTGAACCATTTTATGAGCCAGGCTTATATTATCAGAAAGGAGTTCATAAAAGTCGTCTTTCTTAACTTTAAATAGAATGGTTTCCTTAACTGCAACAATCAAATTAGACTTTAAATACCTCGGTGAAGTAATTAACTCACCTATAAATTCTCCTTCTTCGGTTCCTCCTTTAATAGCTCCATTTTCATATATATTTACAGAGCCTTTGTACACAATGTAAAAGTTGTCATTATAATGCTCATCTACCGAAAGAGACTCCCCTTCAGTGAGCAGGATTTCTTCAATAATATCAACCACTCCGGAAACAACAAGCCCAAAGACACCATCAAAAACAGCTATCTGCTTTAAGAAGATAACTTTTTCAAATTTCATTGTACGCCAATTTTCCCTCTTGTTCAAGGGCTTTAAAATCAGTTCATCAAGATCTTTTCTAACTGGTTCCTTAAGTCTTTTTACATGCTCCATATAACCTTCCCGATCTATTTCATGCAAAGCCCACCCCGCCATTTGCCTAAGCATCGGATCAGGGTTAAATAAATTAGCGATCAGATCAAAACTAAACTCACCAATTTTCAGCAATCCAATCTGGTAAAGGATACAAGCCTTGGTCCAGCGATTTGTTTGCGAGAAATCACGATTAAGCAAGAATTTAAGTACCAAAGTCGAGTCTATCCTCTCCCTGGGAAAAAACACCTCCAACTTTTTAGCCTTTTCCTGATAAGAAAGGTCATCCAACACTGGTATAATCCTCTGCTTCAAATCCTCTGATAAAAAGACATCCAGAAGCTCTATGGCATAAGTTACCCCTTCATTCGTCTTGCTTTCTATATTTTCCTTAACCAGCTGAATGGATTTACTATCATATAGCATCGACAATAGCATATAAATATGCTCTACATCATATTCTATCTCCTCTTCGAGGGCCTTTTTGATTTCCAGCCCAAAGAAATCAGTACTTATCTCATTTATTGCTCCTATATTCCAGGCGATGTCTTCAATATCTGATTCTATTGCATATTTTATACGCGGAACCTGAGTTACTCCAGCCTTAAACCCACTGGTACCAAGAGCTAAAAGCACCTGAGAAACAATAAATTTATCAGGATAATCAATTTTATTCCATAATATCTCCAGGGCCTTTTCCCCTCCAATGCGTCCAATGATTTTAATAATCTTTATCATCGCAGCCGTGCTTTGACCTGATTTATAAAAGGCACTATCCAACGTAACAAGTGTACCGGCTCCGATAAGAGTTAGAGCATTAGCTGCCTGTACACTATAAACCGGGTTACTCAAATTTTCTATGAGAGCATTGAGTACCTCATGATTATATTTCTTCTGAGCAGTTTTAATTGCCGCGTTTCTAACTTTATTATCAATATCATGTAGCAACTCAATTAAAAACGAAGTACTCTCTTCATCTGTCTTGTTACTTAGAAGTTCGGCTGCATACTGACGATCTTCACTACGCTCTGATTTACACAGCTTGCTTAACCTATTTTTGGAAATATCGCCAGATGTAAAAAGATCCATTATGTCATTACCGCTCACCACATTCTTCCCTTTAGTGTCACTTTCATTATTAAGGTTAATAACATATCGGTCCGAAACAGAAAGTCCTTTTAATTCATTCATCTTTATTTGAGCAAAGTCCCTGATTTCATTAGAGCCATGGCTCATAAGTACGTTGACGTGTGCAGGCAACATCTGAGGGTCAACTTTCTCTAATAGCTTAAATGAAAATATAACTTTGTTTGTTTGCTCATCGCTTAAGGTATTCTGAAGGCGATTCAATAATTTCTCAGAGGGTGTCAAAGGTAATTCCTCAATAGACATCTGCTGATCCTGCAACTTTAGTTTTATCCGATTTCTGTATTCGTTATAGAGTTTGCCTATAATTAAAAAGTACCCCACCAGTATAAAAACCAGTGCATAGGAATAATGAATAAGTTCAAAATAAGAAAGTAGCGAAAGCCCGATAATTACTACTCCGGCAATAAATCTGGAAGCCTCGTTAACCACACCTTCTACCTTTGCCTGAATATCAAAGCGAATACGGTTATCAAGCGGCATAAAATACAGCTTGAAAGTGGGATTTTCGAGGGAGTCTCTCAACGAGAAGTTAAAGAGCCTGCTTAAAGCTATAAAAAGGAAAAACCATATAAAGGCTGTTCCGGCACCAATGGTGTAGCCAAACACATTTCCTGCCACAATTGCTCCTATAGTAAACAAAGCTAGTATGACTGGTAATATAAGAAGTGATATTTTTAAACCATATTCGCCAATGATACGGTCATTGACAAAGGTTTGTAACAACAAACCAAGTATTAGAATAGAACCATTAAAAATGGCCAGGAAATTCCTCAACTCACTTTCATCAGGGTACTGCTGAGCCACTACGTTTTGAAAGGAGTACTGCACAAACGTAAATGCCACCATTGAAAAAAGTAGAAAAGTAGATAGAAGTCTTACATATTTATCCTTGGCCAGATTCCTAAAACCAGTGCCAGTCTGTACCCTTTTACTTGTAGAAATTTCAGCTTTTTTTAGGTCATATTTTAGCGTAATAACCGCTAAAAAAAATAGAGAGATTAAAATACTGCCCCCACTAATTAATAAATAATTGGAGGTATCAGGGATAAACGGTTCCAAAAATGGAATGGCAAATGAAGTCAGAATTGCGGCGGAAAGTTGACCAATATCAATACCTCCAATAATCCTTTTTGATTGCCTTAGATCAAACATACGTCCAAAAATCCCCCAAAAGCCCAGAAGTGAAACTGCCAGTATGGGACCTATCATGGCAAACATGAGAAATATCAAATAATCCTGCCACGAAGGATCGGAAATCTTAAAAGTAGCAAAAATACATACAGTAAAAAGAAATACACCTATAAGGTTACCCAGAGCGAGCTTAGCAAAAGATATTCGAGTCTGCAGCGCTGCAAAAAGAAAAGTAACAACCACTCCAAGAAAACCGGAGATCATGATTGCCTCTTTCAAATACTCCTCAAGCCGGTTCAAAAACAACGTTTCAGCACTTACCTGGTACGTTGCTAAAAAAATTCCCATGAAGAAGCCTTTGCCTAAAAGCAGCAATACTTGTTTCTCTTCCTCAGGCCTTACATTTAAGGCTAAAAATAAGGCTTTCAGCATCCTTAAAATTAAAAAATACTTATTAGGGTCAGTTTATTATGAAAAGTTATACATACACATAGTAAATTACAACTTTTTCTACTCCATTTGACTTTATTTTTTCGAATAACTAAAGACAGCTTATCTATTTTAATAAAATAGATAAGCTTGTCTGTTTAAGATTGACCACAACTAAAAAAGCAGCCATTTATGCTGCTTTTTTAAGTAGATATATTACATAACCTTTATTTTACAGCAGTAGTATCAGTTTCTGATTTAATCTCAGTTCCAACTTCTTTTTCCTTCATGTAAGCTTCATTAAGACCACTTATTACCGCATTGGTAATATTCATACTATCTGAAGCATATAACACATCACTTCCCTGGTTATACTTAACCACCATTTGAAGTCCATGGCTTTTGCTATAGTCATTTAAGTATGAAGTTATCTTTTCATAAAGCTCCTGATTGATCTTTGACTCCTCTTTGATTAACTCTTGAGAAAGGCTCTCTTGATACATACGCAGGTTTTGCTGCTTTTTCATCAGGTTTTCCTCAACTGCCTTTGCCTGACCAATGGTAAGACTGTTTACATTCCTTTGATAGTCATTTACTTCTTTCTGAAGTCCTTGGGCTCGGCTCTTATATTCATCTTCAAGCTTCTGCCCTTTTTCTTGAAGCTTTTCCTGCATTTCTTTAAAGAAATCGTAGCTACTGAGTACCGAATCCGCGTTGATATAAGCAACCGAATATTCTGCAGACTCTATCATACTAGGTTCTTGTTGAGATTCACTTTTTTCTCCGGAAAAATGTAAATAGAATAAAACACTCACCGCCACCAACAATATGATATTTAGTACTAGGGATAAATTTTTCACTTTAATAGTTTTTTAGTTTAAAATGGAGGCAAAGAAAATAAAGATTCCACAGAATTGCCAAACAATTTTACAGATGGAACTTATTTATTTTCTTGATGAAGATGATACTTAATAATATAACGTTGTTCTTTAGGAACCTCACTGTCCGGTTCAACAGATTTTGGTTTATAATGGTAGGTGTATTGCCCCAATTGGTTAGCTGCAGGCTGATCTTCCTCCTGCTCTTGCTTTACAAGAGCTCCGATTTTATAGTTTCTGAAATATACAGCGCAGAAAACGCCTGCAATTGCTCCCATAAGGTGAGACTCCCAGGAAATACCTGAATTCTCAGGTATCATGCCTGTCAGAAATGTACCTCCATACAGAAAGAGTACTATAAAAGAAATGGCAAGGGTGCTAGAGTCACGCCTGAAGAAACCACTGAAAAGTAAAAAGGTAAGCAGCCCGTAAACCACACCACTAGCTCCTATGTGGTAGGCATCGCGCGCCGCAATCCATACCCAAAAACCAGTAATCAGATATATCAACAGCACTACCCAAAGAGCTATCTTATCATAAAAGTAAAAGAGACCAACTCCAAGAATAGTTATGGGAAGTGTATTAGAAAGTAAGTGGTAAATGTCTCCATGTATCAAAGGGGCAGTAAAAATACCAACGGAGCCACTTAATGTTCTGGGTAAAATTCCAAATTGGCCAAAATTATAGCCAAAACTAAACTCTATGATCTTTATTCCCCAGATGAGGGCTACAAAGGCCAGAGTATAATAGATACTCCTTCGTAATTTGATACCCTCTTGCATATAACCTATATTACTTTTTCATCCTCTTCTTCAAGCTGAAAACTATATAATGTATCATCTAGTTCCAGAGATTCTTCATTATAATTATTAACAAACCTTGAAATCACTTCAGAAGTAATTTTTTCAACATTCAATGCCGCATCCAAACCAATCCCAAAATCGATATAAGGATCTATATCAACATGTTCCTTCACCTTAATTTCCCCTTCCTCTTCAAGCTCCATAATAACCTCAGCCATATAAAGACCTATTTCTTCTTCAAGGTCATCCAGTGCCTCTAAATCACCATTTTCATCTTCTTCATACTTAATTTGCTTGTATTCCGGAAAATGCTGCGCAGCTTTGTGTTCGGCTATTTCATAGAGTTCACTATGGTGGTGCAACCGTAAAGTATATATAACTGCATCATAGATCACTTCTCTGCCTTCGTACATTCCTATGAAATAAAAGTTAACATACTCATCAGTATTATCTTCTGACTCTATAACCATATAGTTCCGGTTCTGCTTTTCCATTTTTTCCCGGTACTCCTGTACAAGCTGAGGGTCAAATCCTTTGTTAACAGCAGTCATAACCAATTTTTTAAAAATTCACTAAATTCGGATAATTAATATACTCCAAATTCATTTTATTAACAAGCTTTAAACAAGGGATTATTATCTATTGTTCTTCCTTTTTTTATCACCCCCAGAAAAAAGGTAATTTATTATAGACATAATAATACTGAACAGCAATGCCCACCAAAACCCATCTACCTCAAAGCCGGAAACTAATGCATCAGCCAGCAAGATAATTATAGCATTAATAACTAGTAGAAAAATGCCTAAAGTGACTATTGTAATGGGTATTGTAAGTATGACAAGCACTGGTTTTATAATAGCATTAAGCACCGCTAAAACTACAGCTACTACAATGGCTACCAAAAAACCATCTACTTCGACTCCCTCCAGTAAATAATCAGTAAGAAGTACGGCAATGGCCGACAAAAAAATTCTGGCAAGAAAATTCATCAGTATCTCTGTTTGAGGTTAATAAAAATTGAAATGAAGATAAATAAAACCTAATGTTTAATCACACTTCTCACCTGGTCATTTTTAAAAATCGTAACTTTAGTCCCTAACCATGGTTAAAAATGCCTTTGAGAATTAACAAAAAAACAGCATATTCAATATCCATTTCTTCAAACCTACTAACTATTGAAATGAATATCCTGAAACTGACCATTGTCGCAATATTTGCACTAGCCATATTAGCCTGCTCTGAAGACTCGAAAAGAGTATCAGGCGTCACAAATTCTACTTCTGAAAAAAGTACCAACAATGAAGTCATATCAGGTATGGTTAATAGAATATCCTCAGACAGTATAGAGGCTAAAGTCAAAAAACTGGTAAGCTTTGGCTCACGTCATTCTCTAAGTGAAACAAAAAGTGATTCATTTGGTATTGGAGCAGCAAGAAGGTGGGTAAAGAGCCAATTTGATGGGTACGCTAAAAATAGTGGAGGTCGCATGCTTGTAGAATTGGACCCGTTTATTGTACCTCCCGGCCGCAGGGTACCTTACAAAGTGGAAATGAAAAATGTAATGGCCACCCTGAAAGGAACAGACCCTGATGATGATCGTATATTTATAATTAGTGGTCACCTCGACAGCCGAGTATCGGATGTAATGGATAGCACCTCAAAGGCACCTGGGGCAAATGATGATGCATCGGGAGTAGCACTGGTTATGGAACTTGCCAGAGTAATGTCAGGTATGGAGTTCCCGTCTACCATTATATTTTTGGCTGTGCAAGGCGAAGAGCAAGGCTTGCTTGGAGCTACACATCTAGCAGAAAAGTTAAGACAAGATAGTGCTAATGTTGTTGCCATGTTTAACAACGATATGGTCGGAAATACACTCTCAAGCCAAACGGAACTAAGAAATGATTCAACGGTACGGGTATTTAGCGAAACCATACCTGCTTTTGAAACAGAAGATATGGAGAAACTCAGGAAGTATAGCGGTTCCGAAAATGATAGTCATTCCAGACAACTTGCTAGATATATTAAAGAAACTGGGGAAGCTTATGTGAATAATTTTAATGTTACCCTTAACTATAGAATGGATAGATACCTCAGGGGTGGAGATCATATTCCCTTCAGCAAGAATGGCTTTACCGCGGTAAGATTCTGCGAAATGAATGAAAATTACTATTACCAGCATCAGGACGTACGAAAAGAAAAGTCTCAACAGTATGGCGACCTACCCAAATATGTGAATTACAACTATGCCGCACAGATTGCTCGTGTAAACCTTGCGGCTTTAGCTAACCTAGCTTTGGCTCCATATGAGCCAAAAAATGTGGGTTTAAAAGTTGACTTAGGTAACACCACCACTTTGGTCTGGGGAGCTCCAGACAAAGGCCAAACACCAAAGGGATATAACATTCTGATTCGTGAGACTTACAAGCCTTTATGGGAGAAAAAAATATATATTAATGACACTGTAGCTACCATTCCATATTCCAAGGATAATTTTTTCTTTGCAGTGCAATCTGTAGGTGAAAAAGGAGCGCTTAGCTTACCTGTTTTTCCTGTTCCTGTACGTGAGTTACCCTATAAAAACAATAAACCCGACGAAAGTAAAGCATTATAATGGCCTTTGCTTTCACCGGGCAATTATTCTTGGATAAGTTCTGTTTTAATCATACCACTCGGCGTACATCGGATAATTTCTGGCTGTCCTTTGAATAACCTCAAGCATTTCCGGTCCGGTATCTTTTACCTTTTTCGCAGGCACACCGGCATAGATAGAGTTTGCCTCCACAACCGTTCCTGGTAATATTATTGCTCCTGCGGCAATAACAGCACCGCTATGTATCACTGCATCGTCCATAATAATTGCTCCCATACCAACAAGTACATTATCATGAATTGTACAGCCATGAACTATGGCATTATGAGCAATTGAAACTTTATTCCCAATTACAGTTTTGGCTTTCTGATAAGTACAATGTATGATTGCACCGTCTTGGATATTGGTATCATTACCAATGGTAATTGAATGGACATCTCCCCTCACCACTGCATTAAACCAAACCGTACAATTATCCCCCATAGTTACATCTCCAACCACTGTTGCATTTTCAGCCAAAAAACATTTTTCTCCAAACTTCGGAGCAACTCCCTTTATTTCCTTTATTAATGCCATATTCTTAATGTTTGAACAACAATAAATATCACTAGAATTTATAAATTTGTTATGCTAAATATATAAGCTAGCAATTTAAACCAACTAAAAAGAAGACACATGAAGAATTTGAAATTTTTGGGTTTTGCAGCCTTCGTTATCATGGCGGCGGCTTGCAGCCAAACGAAGGAAGGAACTGATGCCGAAGTCTCTGAAGCTAAAGAAGTTACCGAGGTAAGCACATCGGAATCATTCGGTGTTAACAAGGAGGAGAGTAAAATAACCTGGATTGGGAGTAAACCCACTGGCAAACATAACGGAATAATACCTATAGCTTCCGGAGACATTGCTATAGAGGATAATCAAGTTGTTGGCGGAACCATTGTGATTAATGTGGCAGAAATTGATAATCAAGACTTAAAAGAAGATCCTGATAGCCATGGAAAGCTAGTTGGTCACTTAAAGTCTGAAGACTTCTTTGATACACAAAACTACCCCACTGCCGAATTTGTAATTACCTCAGTTGAGCTATACAGCAAAGAAGATTCTGTAAAGGTGAAAGAAGAATTTGATACTCAGTATAAACCTGCATCTGCAAAGGAACACATGGTAGCTTCCCCTACTCATAAAGTGACAGGAAACTTAACCATGAGAGGTAAAACTTTAAGTATTTCATTCCCTGCACATGTGCAGGTTCAAGATAATAAGGTAATAGCCAAAGCAAAATTTAATATTGACCGTTCACTTTGGGGACTGCAATACAATAATGAAGCTGATGTAGTAGATAAAGCAAAAGACAAGTTCATCTATAACACGGTTAATGTCGGCTTTGACATTGTAGCTAACAACTAATACTTAATACCTGACAAACCTTAAAAGAGGGACTTCCAGCTTTACTTGCAGTCCCTCTTTTTATATTTAAATTTGCAGAAAAAACTCTCGATACGTTGAGAAAACACTCATTTCAGTACACTCTGGAAACCCCAGACTCCTTCATAGAAAAAGCCTTATGCTGGGCATCTTCATTTGGGCACTGCACATATTTTAATAACAATAATATATTAAAATATCCTTACGGCCCATTCGATAACATACTAGCCGTAGGTGCTCAAAAAGTTATCGACTTCAGTAATGAGGACAATTTTGAACAACTAAAACAATATTATAATGATCAGTCAGAATGGATGATTGGGTATTTCGCTTACGATCTTAAAAACCAAATAGAAGCATTGGACTCTGACAACCCTGACCACATGGGGTTTCCTGACATATACTTTTACATTCCAGAGCACCTTCTTTTTTTTAAGGGAAGCACCCTTTATATTGAAAGCAATATTGCTCCTGATCAGATCATTGATGTCATCACAAACATTCCAATTGACAGAAAAACAAGTGTCAAAGCCCCTGATTTAAAACAAAATACATCAAGAAATCAGTACATTAACACTGTAAATAAACTTAAAAACCACATACTCGAAGGTGACATCTATGAGATCAACTATTGTATTGAATTTGCTGCAATGGATACAGAAATTGACCCTTTAACCACTTACCAAAAGCTGACCCACCTATCCCCCACTCCATTTTCAGTATACCACAAGTTTGACAACAGGTATTTGATTTGCGCCAGCCCTGAGAGGTTTCTTAAAAAGCAATCCAAAAAACTGATATCGCAACCGATAAAAGGTACTGCAAGGCGCGGCTCATCATCCTATGAGGATGAAATGATAAAACAAAAACTTCGTGCTGATGAAAAAGAACTGGCTGAAAACATGATGGTTGTGGACCTGGTGAGAAACGACCTTGCCAGAAGTTCGGAAACCGGAACGGTTAAAGTAGATGAGATGTTTGGTATCTATACCTTTAAGCAACTTCATCAGATGATCTCCACTGTCACTTCTAAACTACGGTCTGATGTACACTTCATAGATGCTATTAAAAATGCATTCCCTATGGGAAGTATGACCGGCGCCCCAAAAGTGAAGGTAATGCAGCTCATTGAAGAATATGAACAAGCAAAACGAGGACTGTATTCCGGCGCCATTGGATACATTAATCCATCAGGAGATTTTGACTTCAATGTAGTCATTCGCAGCCTACTTTATAATGCACAGAAAAAAAGACTTTCATTTCAAGTGGGCAGTGCCATTACCTACGATTCCATCCCTGAACAAGAGTATGACGAATGTCTGTTGAAAGCCAGAGCCATTACGCAAACACTAGGTGTCTCTCTGAATGATCAGACCTAGAATTTTAAGGAAAATAATGACTGACACAATGTCACTTTTACAGGTTATTGTTACCTTTGTAATTCTATAATAAAAGGAATATATCATGCAAAAGGTGATTGAGGATATAGATATTTTGGCTAATGACAGTGCGCAGCATGAGGCCTGCGAAACCGTCAAAGTATCTGAGGATGAGAACACAGGCAAGGAGCGAAAACTATACATAGAGAGCTATGGTTGTCAGATGAACTTTTCTGACAGCGAAATAGTGTCATCAATAATGAAAAAAGAGGGTTTCGACACTACTTCTAATTTTAATGAAGCAGATGTTATACTTCTCAATACGTGCTCAATCCGTGAAAAAGCAGAACAAACGGTAAGAGCCAGACTTTCCCAATTTAACACGGTAAAGAAGCAGCGCCCTGAGATGATGATCGGAGTTTTGGGCTGTATGGCAGAGCGCCTGAAAAGTCAGCTTTTGGAAGAAGAAAAAGTTGTGGATCTGGTTGTTGGACCTGATGCCTACCGCGATCTTCCCGGACTTGTTAAACAGGTTGACGAAGGGCAAAAAGCAGTTAACACTTTCCTTTCAAGAGAAGAAACATATGCTGACATTAGCCCTGTAAGACTCAACTCAAATGGAGTTACAGCATTTATCTCCATTATGAGAGGTTGTGATAACATGTGTTCGTTCTGTGTGGTACCACTTACCAGAGGAAGGGAACGCAGCAGAGACCCTTATTCAATCGTAAATGAAGCACAGGAACTCTTCAACAATGGCTATAAGGAAGTAACACTTCTAGGACAAAATGTAGATTCTTACAAATGGTCTCCGGAAGTAAATAATAAAGCCAGACTAGAAAAATCTGGAGTAAGTGAGGTAATAACCTTTGCAAACCTTTTGGAAATGGTTGCAAAGGTTCACCCTGACCTGCGTGTTCGCTTTTCTACTTCTCACCCAAAAGATATCACTGATGAAGTTCTTCATACCATGAAAAAGTATGAGAACATCTGTAACTATATACACTTACCTGCCCAAAGTGGTAACACCCGCGTACTTGATATCATGAATAGAACCTACACAAGAGAATGGTATATAGATCGTGTTGATGCTATCCGAAAAATAATAGGTCAAGAATGTGGCATATCTTCTGATATGATTTCCGGCTTCTGTACTGAAACTGAAGAAGAACATCAGGATACCCTTACATTGATGGATTATGTAAAGTATGATTTCTCATACATGTTCTTCTACAGTGAGCGTCCAGGTACCCTGGCTGCTAAAAAATTTAAAGATGACATTCCATTGGAGGTCAAAAAGAGAAGATTAAGTGAAATCATAGAAAGGCAACAAAAGCATTCTCATGAGCGCAACCAAAAAGATGTTGGCAAGGTACACAAGGTGTTAATAGAAGGTTTCTCTAAAAGATCAAATGATGATTTACAAGGAAGAAATTCAGCCAATAAAGTGGTGATATTCCCCAAAAAACACTATCAAAAGGGACAGTACGTTAATGTATTGGTTGACAGGTGCACACCTGCCACTTTATTTGGAAATATTGTCGATTGATCAATAGTTATGGATTTTGATATTTTAAGTATAAAACAGCGGTTTGGTATCATAGGCAATTCAACATTGCTCAATCATGCCATACAAGTAGCTGCCCAAGTGGCACCTACAGATATGTCAGTACTCATAACTGGAGAAAGTGGTAGTGGCAAGGAGTCATTTAGTAAAATCATTCACTTTTTGAGTCCACGGAAGCACAGCCAGTTTATCGCCATTAACTGTGGATCTATACCAGAAGGCACCATAGATTCAGAGCTCTTTGGGCATGAAAAAGGCTCATTTACAGGAGCGCATGAGGCCAGAAAAGGTTACTTTGAAGTTTCAAATGGAGGAACAATATTCCTCGATGAAATAGGAGAAATGCCTTTGGGTACGCAAGCCAGACTATTAAGGGTACTCGAAAACGGTGAGTTCATTAAAGTAGGATCTTCTAAAGTTCAGAAAACAGATGTACGTGTAGTAGCTGCTACCAACGTCAACCTGATGAAAAATGTAGAAGAAGGTAAATTCAGGGAAGATTTATATTATAGATTAAGCACAGTGCCAATTTATGTTCCTCCGTTGAGAGACAGAGGTGAAGATATTGTCCTCCTTTTCAGAAAGTTTGCTACTGATTTTGCCGAAAAATACAGAGTAAAGCCAATTTCACTAACTGATGATGCCAAAGAAATCCTCCTAAAGTACCGGTTCCCAGGCAATATCAGACAGCTAAAAAACCTTACAGAGCAAATCTCTGTTCTTTCCACTGAAAACAAGTCTATTGATGCAGAGACCTTACTAAGGTATCTGCCCAAGGATCAAAGTCAACTCCCTGCTCTATACCGCGACCCTGAAAGGGAAAAACAAAATCTTTCAGAACGAGACCTGCTTTACAAGGTTCTTTTTGACATGAAAAAGGATATGAATGATCTTAAAAAATTTGTTCTTGAGGCACTACAAAGTGAAGGTTCTGCAAGTCAGGTTATAGAGGATCATAGTGAATTGTTTGAAGGTTTGGACAATAGTACTACTGATCAGCCTCCCCCATCAGAAAAACCCGTGTTACTAAATATAAACTCTGCTACTCCTGAGCGGAATCAACCTTTCGATAATGGGGACGCAGATATTCAGGATATCTCACACGAAACTGAAGAAGACGAGTCTTTATCAATCGAAAAGAAAGAAAAAGAACTAATAATAAGAGCATTAAGAAAGAATAATAACAAAAGAAAATACGCAGCCAAAGATTTGGGCATTTCGGAACGGACTTTGTACAGAAAAATCAAACAATACGAACTTGAAGATCTATAATCGAATAATTCTGTCTGCCCTGATGTTCCCTGTAATTTTACTAGGGGGATGTGGCATATACTCTTTTACAGGTGTGGCAATTACAGCTGAAACCATTTCTATTCAAACATTCTATAATGATGCTGAAGGTGGGCCACCAGATATGGCGCAAACTTTCACAAATAAACTTAGAGACTATTACCAGTCTAACACCAACCTCGGGCTTGTTGAGTTCGATGGTGAACTTCAAATTGAAGGGGTAATTACAGGCTACAGACTGGCTCCGATCGCCCCAACTGCAACAAACAATAACCAGCTTGGAGGCGGTACCTCTGCACTTACACGACTTACCATTACCGTACAAGCTACTTATATAAATACAGAGAATGATCAGTTTGATTTTGAGAACCGTTCGTTCTCATTTTACAGTGACTTTGACAGTAATCAAAACCTTACAACCATTGAGGATCAACTACTTGAGGAGATATTTGATCAAATTATTTTGGATATATTCAATGCGTCGGTTGCCAATTGGTAATTTTTGATATATTTTTACTCACTAACAATTAACTGAAAGTCAATAAAATCTGCGGCTTTGAATAAACAGAAATTCACAAAAATACTAAAGAATTATCATAATATTCCTAATGAAGACAGGAATAAGCTGCACGACCTTGCAAAAAATTTCCCCTACAGCCAGATTATACATACCCTCGTGGCTAAAGCAAACCACGATGCTAAAACAGAAATTGCAGAACAGACCTTACATTATGCTGCATTTTATGCTTCTGACAGGCATGTTTTAAGAGATATTATCCGAGATAAACCTGCCAATCTCATTTCTGCTCATGAAGCGACAGAAGAGGTTCCAGCCCCTGCTACTGTTCATGAGCAACAGGAAACTTCTTCCATCAGTTCAGGTAGTAAACACCACATCACCGTAGCTGCAGAGTTATACGATCTAGGAGCTGATAGAATCAGAAATGCAGTACTATCAGATCTTGAAAATCTTAAAAAAAGCAAAGCTCAATACATGCAGTGGCTGGAAGAGGATCCCCAGTTGTCTAAAGTAAAAAGCAAAGGTGATGAGAAAAAAAGCACGGCAAAAAAGAGCAAAAGCAGTGTAAAACCAAAGGAGAAGAAAGTAAAAACCTCGTCTAAACAAGCTAAAGCCACAGCAGAAAAGGAAAAGACACCAAAGACTAAAAGGAAAACAGGAAAAGAGTCTGACACGGCAAAACCAAAGAAAGCCAGGAGTACAAAACAAAAAAAAGTTGCTCACGATAAGCAAAGAGAAATTATAGATAATTTTATAAACAAGGAGCCTTCCATTACAGCCAAGTCCTTAAAAGGGCCAGAAAATCAACAAGACCTTTCTGAAGCCAGCACAGCTTTCAATGAAGACCTTATATCTGAAAATCTCGCACAGATTTTTGTAAACCAAGGCAAGAAAAATAAAGCCATAGATATTTATAAAAAATTAATTTGGAAGTTTCCGCAAAAAAAGGCTTACTTTGCGTCTCGAATCGAAGAATTACAAAAATAATCATAAGGTCATATAATGTTTACACTTATTTTAAGTTTGATAATTTTAACCGCAGTACTGCTGGTATTGGTAATTTTAGCTCAAAATTCAAAAGGAGGCGGTCTTTCCAGCCAGTTTGGTGGAGCTGGTGCCAGTAACATGATAGGTGTTAAAAAAACTGGGGATCTTTTAGAAAAATTAACATGGGGATTTGCAATAGCAATATTTGTATTGACGCTTTCAACCAGCTTTGTAATAAAAGAAAAGCAGGGTCCCGTTGATGAATTCAGAGACAGGGCTAAGGAAGAAGGTGGAGCTTTACCTTCACTAGACCTTGGAGATGTGGAAGGGGAAGATGACGCGGGAGCTTCTGAAAACTCAGGACTTGAGGATCTCTCCGGAGAGTCTGATAGTGTTGAATAAATGAGAAAGAAATTAGTTAGATAGGTAAGGTCACCACACGGTGACCTTTTTTTATGCCCTTGAAATATACCTGATTAAGAGACGTTTTGCAACAGGCTCCAAAGTAGAAGTATATGGGAACTTTATTTTTGAATGAATCAAAAAAGTTGCAGGATTTGGCATGTCTTTAAAACGCTTGGTTAGCCCGATCTTCAAACTTTCATAGGTATCCCCTAGCCCACGCCAGAGACTATCAATCAAAGTAGTATGTATGCCTCGATATTGCTCTTCTGATGTTTTAAGAAAGGTAAGTTGATACCTATACACCCTAGTTTGTGATGAAGGACCATGACTTACAAAAAAATACCCCTCATCAGTATATAATGGAAGTAACCCAACAGGTGTCACTTCACAATTACTCTCAACAAACTCATATATTTCTTTGCCTTCGGTAAGGGACCTTTTAAATAGTGGTAATGCATAACTGATAATATCCCCAATTTCATTCATCAACTCATCGTCTTCAACGATTTGCTTATAGGTTAATTCTAATTTTTCAAAATCCACCCCCGTCAGCTCCTGGGGAAAGTTCTTTCTAAGCGATTCATGACTATTCTTGAATGCCATCAAATTATTATAGTGGAAAACGAGATCTCCGAGTATGGGATACAACTCTTGCAACCGAAAAGAACTCTTCACCTTCTTAAAGTAGGCCAACAATACATACTTCTTGTACTCAAAATCAATTAACCCATCGGTTAACCAGTCGTTACTAAGTTTTTCCATATTACTCCATTTAGTTATAGTAAAGGGACACCACCCTTTCTTCTAAATGGAGAATATACAAATAAATGACATTATTAACAATACACCTGACATTCTGCCATGCCTAAAGCTGTGCAATAATGACAGGAGTCTGCCAAGTATTAGAAAAACACACCTATACCTCTGCAAAAATGTCTTTTTTTTTGATTCATATGGTATTGGCACAAATCATGTAATAGCTCCGACATAACACGACTTAAAGTTTAATTATTAAATCTATAACTAAAATGTCAAAAGTAAATATCAAACCTCTTGCAGACAGAGTTCTTGTAGAAGCTGCTGCCGCTGAAGAAAAAACAGCATCAGGTATTATTATCCCTGACACTGCTAAGGAAAAACCTCAAAAGGGTAAAGTAATTGCAGTGGGTAATGGCAAAAAAGATGAGCCTTTAACTGTTAAAGAAGGTGATGAAGTACTTTACGGTAAGTATGCCGGAACTGAGATTACTGTTGATGGTAAGGAATATCTTATCATGAGAGAATCTGACATATTTGCAATCGTTTAATTGTTTAATCAAACAGTTGAAAATTCAATCCCAAAAACACAAAATTTGAAAAATTATGGCTAAAGAAATATTATTTAACACATCTGCTCGTGAAAAACTGAAGACTGGAGTTGATGCTCTTGCTGATGCCGTTAAGGTTACATTAGGACCAAAGGGTAGAAACGTAATCCTTGATAAGAAGTTTGGTGCCCCAACCGTGACTAAAGATGGTGTATCTGTAGCAAAAGACATCGACTTGGAAGATGCAGTAGAAAATATGGGTGCTCAACTGGTTAAAGAAGTAGCTTCTAAAACAGCTGACGATGCTGGTGATGGTACTACTACAGCTACTGTATTAGCTCAGGCTATATTTGCTCACGGTATTAAAAACGTAGCAGCAGGAGCTAACCCAATGGATCTGAAGAGAGGTATCGACAAAGCAGTTAGTGCTGTGGTTGAAAACCTTAACAAGCAGTCTAAAACCATCAAAACTTCTAATGAAATAGCTCAAGTAGGTACTATCTCTGCCAACAATGATTCTGAAATTGGCGAGATGATTGCCGATGCCATGGAAAAAGTTGGTAAAGACGGTGTTATCACAGTTGAAGAAGCAAGAGGTACTGAAACTGAAGTTAAAACTGTAGAAGGTATGCAGTTTGACAGAGGTTACTTGTCTCCTTATTTCGTTACTAATACCGAGAGTATGGAAGCTGAGTTGGAGACTCCTTACGTATTGATCTGCGACAAGAAAATTTCTTCAATGAAAGAACTTCTTCCAATTTTGGAGGCAAGTGCTCAAACTGGAAAGCCTCTATTGATCATCGCTGAAGATGTAGACGGAGAAGCTCTTGCTACGTTGGTAGTAAACAAAATCAGGGGTGCACTGAAAATTGCTGCTGTTAAGGCTCCTGGTTTTGGAGACAGAAGAAAAGCAATGCTTGAAGATATCGCTGTTCTGACCGGAGGAACTGTAATCTCTGAAGAAAGAGGATACAAGCTTGAAAATACTACGTTGGAGGATTTAGGTACAGCTGAAAAAATCAACATCGACAAGGATAATACTACAATCGTTAACGGTGCTGGAAAGAAAGAGGAAATTCAGGCTAGAATTGCTCAAATTAAATCTCAGATTGAAAACACTACTTCTGACTACGACAAAGAAAAGCTACAAGAAAGGCTTGCTAAGCTTTCTGGCGGTGTAGCTATCCTTTATATTGGTGCTGCTACTGAAGTAGAAATGAAAGAGAAGAAAGATAGAGTTGATGATGCATTGCATGCTACAAGAGCTGCCGTACAAGAAGGTGTTGTTGCCGGTGGTGGTGTTGCTCTTATCAGAGCTATCGAAGTTCTTGAAAGCGTAGAAACAATCAACGAAGATCAAACCACAGGTGTAAACATCGTAAGATTGGCTCTTGAAGCTCCTTTAAGAACAATTGTTCAGAATGCCGGACTTGAAGGATCTGTAATTGTTCAGAAAATCAGAGAGGGTAAAGATGACTTCGGTTACAATGCCAGAGACAATAAATATGAAAACATGTTTGATGCCGGAGTGATTGATCCTACAAAAGTTACTCGTCTAGCCTTAGAGAACGCTGCATCTATTGCAGGACTATTATTAACTACAGAAGCTGTAGTAGCTGATATTCCTGAAGAAGATGGTGGTGGGCACCCTATGCCAGCCGGTGGCGGTATGCCAGGTATGATGTAATAAATACCATCTTATAACAATAAAGGCTTCGCAATTGCGAAGCCTTTATTGTTATATCCTACAAATACCAGTAAAGCTCTAAATCAACCTCCTCCTTTAACGACAACTAACTCAATTGGTAATTTAAGTATCTTTTTAAAATCTTCACCCGACTCCATCATATCCTCATCTTCCTCCTCGTAATGCCAAAAAACTTTTACACTTTGCTTTTCATTTACCTTTTCCAGCTTTCTGAGAATCTCCACTAAGCATTTAGAAGAGCTTGTATTGAAATACTCCAGGTTCACATGTAGCTTGGTTTCAGATCGAGGGTTTCGCTCATACTCATCCAGCCATTCCAGTAAAGGCTTATAAAATTCAATTGAATTTTCGGGAATAGAACGACCCGAAATTTCAAATTCACCATTCTGAGCATTAAAATATAACCTTGGGGTTTTGGGTGTGGGAATTAATGTATAATTATCCATTGATTAATGACTTGAATGTTTGAGATAAATAAGTACCCTAATTTACGAATTTGAAAAGGTTACTTCTAAGGTAAAAAAAGAAAATTTATCATCAATTTCCTCAAAACTATAAGACAACTTTCTTCCAGACTTCCTTGCCAGATCTATCAAACCAAGACCAGCCCCACCACCATGAGAAGGAATACCAACATCAAGAATTCCTCGATACAACTCCTTTAACTCTTCATTGTTCAGTGCATTCACCATTTCAATCCGAGACCTTATGCTGGCGATTTCACGTGTAAGAAGAAAATTCCCTGTTATGATTTTGTGTGTATTTTCACACTCTAAAACAACAATAAAAACCTCATTCCGATCTTCAAGAACAGGACTCTTTAAATAATTATATAAATTTTGAGTGATCTCGATCAGTAAATTGAAAAGCTTTTTTTGCAGGCCTTTAGAGGAATAATTGGCCGTGAGTAACAGTTCGATACTTTTCAGAACCGTATTTAGATCAGCGGAGGAAAGGCTACCCAAGTAACTAAAAACCGTGCTTCCCTTGGTAAGTTGCGCATAGCGCTGCTTAATATCAAACGTACTGACATTCATCAACTACAGTATAAGTTGTGAATATAACAATATTTTGTAGCAAAATATCCCGCAGTTCATTATTTATTATAAAAAAAAGCTCAGAAGCATTTCTGAGCTTTTTAAAATTATTTCTTTTTTAAACCTCCACTGTATCCCTTCTGGAATAACCTTCTTCCTCTATAGCTACAACAGGGGAAGCATCTTCAGCTCCATGAGTAAGTCTTTTAAGAGGCTTCAAGAGTGCTATCACTAACAACCCAAATACAACGCAAAAAATTGTAATACCAGTAAATACTTCAAACTCCCCAGCACTTGTTGATAACTCTCCAAGCTCACCGGCTAACTTGTTACCAAATCCAGTGGCTGCAAAATAGAAGCCCATCATAATGGACACATATTTAGCAGGAGCAAGTTTTGTTATAAATGACATAGCAACAGGAGAAGCACAAAGCTCTCCTATAGTATGGAACATATACGCAAGAACCAACCAGTACATAGCAGAGCTACCATTAGCGGCCCATTCCTTTGTTGCGATACTCATAAAAGTAAACCCAAGCCCCATAATAATAACCCCCATAGCCATTTTAAATAGCGAGCTAGATTCCTTACCTTTCATTTTTCTATTGTACCAATAAAAGGCTACCAGTGTACCCAATGTGAATATAAAGAATGAATTTACTGACTGAAAAACTGTAGCTGGCACCTCATAAAAACCTAATGGAGCTTCTCCGCCCGAAGCGGTAAACACCAACATTCTTAACAAAATAAAAGCCAGCAACAAGAAGCCAGCCCCGATAAACCAATACATTCCATTTGATTTTTTAACCTTTGAATAGACACCTCTCACAACCAACCCAAGAATGGCTATTCCAAAAATTATATCAAGGTTTAAAATAGATATCAACCTATCCGTCTTATCACTGGCATAAAGATTCATCAACCCTCCTGCCTGTTCAAAAGCACCCCAGAAAATAATTACTATTAAATAGCTAAGTATAAGTACTACTACCCTATCGCGCTCCTTTCCCTCTAACTCTGCAAGCATCACTATAAAGAACCCTACAAAGAAAGAGACTCCCATAACAAGCAGGCCGTAACCTACAGTACCGTCAAACAAAAGGTATGCTCCAACTACAAAAACCAAAATATTGGATAGAAGTGCAGTTATATTACCAAAAAGCTTGGATAAATACGAAGACTCCTTAGGTTTAGAGTTACCTCCAAAGGTTTCCTCTCCTTTATCAACCTCTCCCACTCCTTTAAGAAACCTTGTCCCCCAAATAAAAAGTATCTGTCCTACCACCATACCTGCTCCGGCAAGCCCGAAGCCAAAGTGCCAGTTTACATTTTCACCAAGTGGGCCAATAATCAGCCCTGCTAAAAATGCACCAATATTGATGCCTATGTAGAAAATTGTAAATGCTATATCTCTTCTCTCATCTTTCTGTTTGTAAAGCCCACCTACCATGGTAGAGATATTGGGTTTTAAGCCCCCAACACCCAGAACGATCAATGTAATACCTGCATACCAGGCCCATAAGGCCTCAATGGCCAAAACACCGTGACCTATACATAGCAAAACACCACCAATAACCACCATTTTCTTTTGTCCGAAAACCTTATCTGCCAAAATTCCTCCAGGGATGGAGGCAACGTATACCATCATAGTATACCAACCGTACAATTCAAGAGCTCTGCCACTATCCCAACCAAAGCCGGAATTTTCAGAAGTAACGGACGCGGTGAGAAATAAAACGAACAATGCGCGCATCCCGTAATAGGAGAACCTCTCCCATAACTCGGTGAAAAACAGAATATATAGCCCAACCGGGTGACCAAACAACTGCTTCCCGTTGGCCGCGTGATCAGGGTGATTAATTGATAAATTTGACATATTAATTTAATGGTTCGTGCAAAAAATACCGCTAAAGCTAACATTGTTCATTTAGATAACCAAATTATAATTGTATGTTCGGTTAACACGAACCCCACGAACGGCCTCTTAGACTACGCAAACGATTGAAATATCAGATTATCCTATTAATGAAGTAAACAATTTGTTATTTTTGTTGTCTTAAATTTTAAATCGACAAGGAATTTAAATCAAATCTTAATCATGCAAGAATTAGGGATAAAATCGGAGAAAGCTTCCATTGAAAAGCTTGGAATTAAGGATTCTGTCGCGCATTGGAATCTCGCTCCGGAAAAATTGGCAGAAATCGCTGTTGAGAAAGGTCAGGCAGTAAGGACAAAGTCAGGTGCAATTACTGTTGACACAGGAGAGTTTACCGGACGTTCACCAAAAGACAGGTTTATTGTAAAGGATGAAATAACGGAGGAAGCAGTATGGTGGGGTAACATAAATATTCCGTTTGATGCTGATAAGTTTGACCAGCTTTATGGTAAAATGGTTGATTACCTGTCAGGTAAGGAAATTTATGTAAGAGATGCTTATGCTTGTGCTGACCCTAATTACAGAACAAATATACGCGTAGTAAATGAGTACTCTTGGTCTAATTTGTTTGTTTACAACATGTTTCTTAGGCCTACAGAAGACGAAATCAAAACATTTGAGCACGAATGGCTTGTAATTAATGCTCCTGGGTTCAATGCTGACCCAGCCGTTGATGGTACAAGACAACACAACTTTGCCATATTAAACTTCAAAAAGAAAATAGCTCTGATTGGAGGAACAGGATATACCGGAGAGATAAAAAAAGGTATCTTCTCAGCTCTTAACTTCATTTTACCTCACCAAAAGAACACTCTATCTATGCACTGCTCTGCCAATATGGGTGAGCAAGGCGATACTGCCATTTTCTTTGGGCTGTCAGGTACTGGTAAGACTACATTATCTGCCGATCCTGCAAGAAAACTTATTGGAGATGATGAGCATGGCTGGTCAAATGAAAATACGGTATTCAATTTCGAAGGAGGTTGCTATGCGAAAGTGATAGATCTCTCCGAAGAAAAAGAACCTGATATTTATAATGCCATTAAAGAAGGAGCATTACTTGAAAATATAGTTATTAAAGATGACGAGGTGGATTTCAAAGATGGATCTAAAACTGAAAACACCAGGGTTAGCTATCCAATCTATCATATCAACAATATAGCTGAACCTTCAATTGGTAAAAACCCTAAAAACATATTCTTTCTCACGTGCGATGCTTACGGTGTTTTGCCTCCAATTTCCAAGTTAACCCCTGGCCAGGCAGCATTCCACTTCATTTCTGGATATACTGCTAAAGTTGCGGGGACTGAAGCTGGTATAACTGAACCTGTAACAGCTTTCTCAGCTTGTTTTGGAGCTCCATTTATGCCACTGCATCCAACAAAATATGCTGAGATGCTAAGCACAAAGATGCAGGAAGCAGGAGTTAATGTATGGCTAGTCAATACTGGCTGGTCTGGTGGTCCATATGGTGTAGGAAGTAGAATGAGCCTAAAAATAACCAGGGGCCTCATCACTGCTGCATTGAATGGAGAGTTGAATGATGTAGAGTTTGAAAAACATGAAATCTTTGGTCTAAACATGCCTAAGACTTGCCCTAATGTTCCTGAAAATGTATTAAATCCTAAAAATACATGGGAAGATAAGGAGGCTTATGACTCAAAGGCAAATGATCTTGCAAACGCCTTTAACAAGAACTTCGAGAAGTTTGCCGAAAATGCAAATGAAGAGATTCTTGCTGCGGCACCAACTGCAAAAGTCAGCGCACAGTAAAATTTTATTCTTTCAACAAATGTTAAGGGCTGGTCATTAAGATCAGTCCTTTTCTATTTTTATAGGCCGCTATAACTTCTTTACTTTCCTACTATAGAGTACCCTTACGCTGCAAGAAATTATACACTGCTCTAATCTGTCCATAGGTAATATCATTTCTTAACTTTTCTTTAACAGGCTTCAACCCAGGTATAGTGTTTTCTATGATTACCGGTGCGATTTCATCGATTAGTGACTGAGGCATAACCTCCAGTATATCTAATAATCCTTCCTGCACGCAATCGCTAAGATGGCTTTCTATTGTTGAAACAGATAGCTCGCGTACTTTGGCAATTTCTTCGGTTGATTTTCCTTCTCGAAAAAACCTTAGTGACTCCATCTTTGTCGGAGTTTTCAAATTGCTTTTCCTCTTACGTTTCTTCTGCTTTTTGTCCATTTGGGATTTCAATCCTCTCAAAGAACAGTATTCCACTACCTCTTCAAGAAAAACTTCTCCATATTTCTCAAGTTTAACCGCACCGAAACCGGAAATCTCTTGGAGATCTTCCATATTACAGGGCATATAAGTCGCTAACTCCTTCAAGGTAGCATCAGAAAATATGATATATGGTGGTACATTTTCACTTACCGCCAGCTTTTTACGAAGTAATTTTAGCCTGTCAAACAGTGAAGCTTCCATGGGTAGCTCCTGTTGTTTTTCAATGGTCTGATATACTGTCTCTTGTATTTTGAACAGCATAACCTTCTCTTCTCCCCGCAATACGGACAAACTCTTTTCTGTCAATTTCAATACAGGAAACTGTGTATTGGTTTTGCTCAGAAATCCCAAATACAAAAGATCTCTAATGTAATGGTTCCAGGCATCCTTACTAATATCTGCACCAACCCCATACGTCTTAAGTTGCTTGTGTTTACTTCTTATTTTTTCAGACTTTGACCCTCTGAGAACATCAATAACATATCCAGCTCCAAAATTTTGTTCAAGTCGTGCAACTGCGGACAGCGCCTTTTGCGCTATAATAGTGCCGTCAAACTGCTCTTTATCATTAAGGCATATGTCACAGCTTCCACAATCACTCTCTGCTTCTTCATCAAAATAGTTCAGCAGATACTTTCGACGACAGGTTCTCAGGTTTCCATACTCTGCCATTTCCTGAAGCTTTTTGAGCATGACCTGAGATTGCTGCTCATTATTTTCAACCTCAACAAACCTTTGAAGTTTCATGACGTCTGCATAACTATAGAAGAGCAATACATCACTTTTCAGGCCATCCCTTCCTGCTCTACCAGTCTCCTGATAGTAGCCCTCAATATTCTTAGGGAGATCCATATGAACGACGAATCGCACATTAGACTTGTCTATTCCCATACCAAAAGCTATGGTAGCTGTAATGATCTTTACCTCATCCTTTATAAACATATCCTGATGCTTTTCCCGCACCTCCCTGCTCAAACCGGCATGATATGGCAATGCATCATAGCCATCAGCTTTTAAACTGGCAGCTACCCCTTCTGCCGATGCTCTCGAAAGAGTATAAATTATACCCGACTCCCCTTCATGTTTTTGAAGGAAATCAAGTAACTGGCTATAACTTTCTCTCTTAGGGGCTACAAAATAGCGAATGTTTTCCCTATTAAAACTAGATACAAATATACCGGGGTTATCGAGCTTTAGTTGTTTCAGAATATCTTCTTTAGTCAATCGGTCTGCCGTGGCCGTAAGTGCTATAACAGGAGTTCCGGGAAAGCTAGTCTTTAACGTAGATAGTTGTATATACTCCGGCCGAAAGTCATGCCCCCATTGTGAGATACAGTGAGCCTCATCGATAGCAATTAATGAAATTTCAAGTGTTTGAAGAAACCTGGAAAACTCCCCCTGATTGCCAATTAGACGTTCAGGAGCCAAATACAGAAGTTTCAGCTCTTTGTTTTTAAGTTGGTCAATTATGGCTGTCTGCTGCTGACCTGATAATGCAGAGTTTAAATAAGCCGCTGGTATTCCATTGAGTTTAAGTGCATCTACCTGATCTTTCATCAAGGCTATTAATGGAGAGATGACCAAGGTCAGTCCCTCAAACATCAAGGCTGGGATTTGGTAGCAAAGTGATTTACCACCCCCTGTTGGCATAAGCACCATGCAATCCTTTTTATCCAGCACATGATCTATTATTTGCTCTTGATAATGACGAAACTTGGTATATCCAAAATATTGCTTTAAAACGTCTTTAGGATCGCTTGTTGATGACATTTTCATGAAGTGGCTTAGGTGTGGTTACAAATAATGGGGAATCAATAATACATATAAATAAAAAATAAACCGAGTTATGTAAAAAAGTTTTGGGGTTAGCATTTTATCCAGTCTACATCAACAAAAGTCGCCCCTAATATGTTATTAAAGAAAAGGAGGAAGAGATGAGACTTTTGACTTTAACTCTTGCTATTTTCATCATTTCAGGCTGCAAATCGTACCAGAGCACTAGTACTAAAAGCCAAGGATCCAATATTCTGTCAAAGGCACAAAATCAAGATGAATATGAATTAACAATCATAGACCCTGGTTTTGACAGGTGGTTTTCTGTAAATCGTAAGCCTGTAAATTATCATACCTTGTCCTTTTATGAGCAGCAAAATGCCAGATATGTAAGGGCTTGGAATGAAAAGGTAGGCCAACAAGGACATTATAATACAGTGAACTACCCATTCGAGAATCGTATAAATTACGACTCGTCAATAGATTACGGTCTAGAGCTTAATTACATGCTATATAACTATTTCCAGTACATAGAGAATACGGTTGGGAACAGATATAACTTTCCTTACTGAAATAAGCTGCAACTGCAGAACTATTAGCCAAACAGGGCTCCGGCTATGGTAGCCGTCATCATCGTTGCCAGCGTAGCTGCAAATAGAGCCCTCATTCCTAACTTTGATAGGTCTCCCTGCCTATTGGGAGCCATTCCTCCAATACCTCCTATCTGTATGGCAATTGAGCTAAAGTTAGCAAAACCACATAGAGCATAAGTAGAAATCACTATAGCCTTTTCACTCAGTATCCCTGCTGCTTTAAGGTCTGCAAGGCTTAAATAGGCCACAAATTCATTAATGACTATTTTTTGCCCAAGCAAACTTCCCACACTAATCGCCTCATCCCAGTTAACACCCATAGCAAAGGCAAACAGGCGGAATACCTGACCAAGTATATACTCCAGCGAAAAGCCTTTAAACGCACCATCAGTACTTTCTACAACAAAAGTGTTAAGGCCTGTCCACTCCCCTACTCCATCTACCAATATCCAGTTCAATGCAAAAATAATGGCTATGAAAGCAAGGAGCATTCCTCCAATATTTAAGGCCAGTTTCAAACCATCTGCCGCTCCTTGCGCTAATGAGTCTATAAGGTTAACCCCCAGGCTTTCTTTATTAACTTTCAAGTTGGAATCTATTTCTTCCGAACGGGTTTCTGGCATTACAATCTTGGCAAGCACAATAGCTGCCGGAGCATTCATTATAGAAGCACTCAATAAGTAGGCTGCATATTTTGCTCTTTCTGCAGGATCATCCCCCCCCAAGAAAGCTACATATCCTGCCAGAACACCTCCGGCAATGGTAGCCATCCCTCCAGTCATCAGACACATCAACTCTGATGTGGTCATATTTTTTACGAATGGCCTTACAAGTAAAGGTGCCTCTGTCTGCCCTAAGAAAATATTTCCCGCCGCGGATAGGCTTTCCGCACCTGACAAACGCATAGTACGCGCCATGATCCATGCTATACCATAAACTATTTTCTGAAGTACACCCAGGTAATAAAGACCCGCTGATACGGTAGAAAAGAAAATAACTGTGGGCAATACCTGAAATGCAAATATAAAACCGAATTTATCAACTTTGACTAAGTCTCCAAACAGGAACGCCGCGCCATCACCGGAAAAACTAAGAAAAGTTACAAATTTATCACTGATCCAGTCGAAGCCCACTGCTACATAGCTGACTTTAGTGATAAGTATAGCAAAAAATATTTGTAGAAGCAGGCCTATCCCCACCAATCTCCAATCTATGGCCTTTCTGTTTTTCGAAAAAAGGAATGCCATACCGATCAGGACGGCCAGTCCTATTAACCCTCTTATATAATCCATTTTAAAGTAAACGCAAAAAAGGCCTTTCTATTTGGGTAGAAAGGCCCTTTGGTGTGATTTAATTAGTTTCTACGACTCAACTCATCTCTGATCTTCGCAGCCTTCTCATAATCTTCTTTCTCTATGGCTTCGTTGAGTAGTTCATTTAATTTATCTACTGAAAAGTTCTTTAAGTCATCTCCTTTTGCAGAACTGCTTTGTTTTTTGCCAGATGATTTAATTTCACTTTTTATTTCAGCTATATCATCTTCCGATTCATCTGTAAGTACTATACCGGCTTCAGCCAGAATAGATTCATAAGTGTATATCGGTGAGTCAAACCTTAACCCTATCGCAATAGCATCCGATGGACGGGCATCAATTTCGATGTTTTTAGTGCCATTGCTACAAACTATTTTAGCAAAAAACACCCCTTCCTTCAGGTCGGAAATAATTATCTCTTCTACTTTATATTCAAAACTTTGTGCAAAAGACTTGAATAGGTCATGAGTCATGGGCCGGTTCGGGATAATTTTTTCTATCTCAATGGCTATGGCTTGAGCTTCAAACATGCCAATAATGATAGGCAACCTTCTGCTACCTTCGACCTCTCCCAATACAAGGGCAAACGACCCGGATTGAGACTGGCTTGACGAAAGTCCTAGTATTTCTAATTTTATCTTATCCAAAATTACTTCGCTGCTCTTAGTGCTTCGGTTAACTTAGGTACTATTTCAAATGCATCTCCTACAATGCCATAATCTGCTGCCTTAAAGAAAGGAGCTTCAGGATCTTTATTTATAACAACAATATACTTAGAAGAGTTAACTCCAGCAAGATGTTGAATTGCTCCTGAAATTCCAACAGCAATATACAATTGTGGACTCACTTTAACACCAGTTTGTCCAACATGTTCATGGTGAGGTCTCCAATCCATATCAGAAACCGGCTTGCTACAACCAGTAGCAGCACCAAGCTCTTTTGCCAATTCCTCAACCATTCCCCAGTTTTCAGGCCCTTTAAGACCTCTACCACCAGAAACAACGATTTCTGCTTCAGGCAAAAGTACCTCTCCTGTTGCTTTATCAGTTTTAGTTATTTTTGCTCCAAAATCACTATCACCAAGATCTACACTATATTTTTCTACCGTGGCAGTGCCACCTGTTTCCTTGATCTCAGCAGCATTCTTCTTAATAGCTAGAATCTTCTTCTCTTTGGTCAGTTCCACATTGGCAAAAGCCTTACCAGTGTATATGCTTCTTTTAACCTTAAAACCGGCCGATGTATCAGGCAGGTCAGTCACATTAGAAACTAAGCTTGCTCCCACTTTTACAGAAACCCTTGCTGATACGGGGTTACCCAATGATGAGTTAGCCAAAACCAACACTTCAGCGCTGGAATCTTCCATAGCTTTAGCAATAATTGATGAATATGCCTGAATCACTCCCTGATTTAACCTTTCATCATCAACGTGAAGCACTTTTGACGCTCCATAATTTCCTAATTTTTCTAATTCGGAACTATCTACATCGTTACCTAGGGCTATAGCAGTAACATCACCCCCCATAGCAGCTGCATAAGCAACAGCTTCTATTGAGGTTTTCTTTACCCGACCTTCGGCACTTTCTACAAAAACTAATATTGACATTTGATCTATTTCTTAATGAGTTAATACTGATTTAAAACTTAGATTACCTTGGCCTCGTTTTTTAACAAGCTCACCAATTCCCCTACATTTTCGGCATCTATCATCTTCACATCTCCTTTGGCAGGTGGCAATTCATATTTCTCAAGCTTGGTATTTTCTCCATTTCCTGAAGGTTCAACAACATTCAATGGTTTTGTCCTCGCCGACATAATCCCTCTCATATTAGGAATTTTCCATTCGGCAATAGGCTCCTGACAACCTGCAACAAATGGAAGTTTCACTTCCAAATATTCCTTACCTCCTTCGATTTCCCTGGCCATTTTTGCCGTGTCTCCTTCAATGTCAAGAGTCATTACCGGTGAAATAGAAGGTAAACCAAGCAGTTCGCCAACCATACCATGAACCATACCTCCATTGAAATCAATAGACTCACGGCCCATCAGTATTAAATCATATCCTCCATCTTTAGCTGCATTAGCAATTTGCTCAGCTACGAAAAATGAATCTTTAGGTTCTGCATTAACTCTGATAGCATCATCTGCACCAATAGCCAGAGCTTTGCGAATAGTTGGTTCAGTCTCAGCACCACCTACATTTAAAACGGTGATTGATCCGCCTAACTGCTCTTTAAGCTCTACTGCACGGGCAAGGGCATAGTCATCATAGGGGCCTATAATAAACTGAACTCCATTAGTGTCAAATTTGGTGTCACCATCGGTGAACGCGATACGCGATGTCGTATCAGGTACATGGGTTATGCAAACTAATATCTTCATTTAAAATTGGAACTATTTAGATTGTTCTTTGATTTACCTGTTATTTTTGCCGTGAAGATAATGAATAATGGAGCAAATAAAAATTGTATCATAAATGAATTCATCACGATTAAACCAACTTCTTGATTTTCTAAAAGAAGACCCAAATGACCCTTTCACTATTTATGCAATAGCCACTGAATACAGATTCGAAGAAATTGAAAAATCAAGAATGTATTACGAACAGCTACTTATGAACCACCCCGACTACCTTCCGACATACTATCATGTTGCTCAACTATATCAACAACTTGAACTTACAGAATTAGCAAAGCAGACTTTCGAAAAAGGTATTGAGTTGGCAAAAAAACAGGAGAACTCACTATCTCTTCGCGAACTACAAAATGCCTACAATGAACTACTTTTCGAAGAAGATGAGTAGAAAAGAAACCTCCACTCATCTTTTGTACTTTTCACTTAACACAAACTCAAATAATTAACAAAAACACTACTAATGTTTTAAGTAAAAATTTATTACAATACATAAATCAATAGATTATATATATTAATAAACCTAAAATTTAATAATAAGTTTTCCTGATTTTGTTGAACTTGCAATATCATCAAAAGCCGAAACGATCTCATCAAATGGCCTTACTGAATCAATAACCGGCTTGATTTTCTTCTTTTCAACGAAGGTCAACATTTCAGCAAATTCTTCATCATTCCCCATGGTAGATCCCTGCAAAGACAACTGATTCCAAAACATTCTGTAAAGGTCTAGAGTAGTGGGCAGTCCGTTGGTAGCTCCATAAAAAACCACTCTCCCCCCAGGTCTCATTATTTTAAGAAAATTATTGATCTGATCACCCCCTGCGCTATCAATGACTACATCAAACCCTCCTTTGGTTTGCCATAGGTTTTTATACCAATCTTTACTTTTATAATTATACCCTCCCGAAGCACCCATTTTCAGTGCCACATTCAGTTTCTCTTTCTTCCCCGATGTAACGTAGACATTAGCATTAGCTGCCAGGGCAAATTGAAACGCAAACTGAGCAACACCACCTCCAAAACCTGATATCAAAACATTGTCGTTAGCCTTTATTTTTCCATGCCTGAAACAAGCTCTATAAGCAGTAAGCCCCCCCAAAGGCAAGGCTGCAGCCTCTTCCAGACTCAGATGCTCAGGAGCTTCATGCACCCTATCAACTCCAACAGCAACATACTCGGCAAATGTTCCATGCGTCGGCATACCTAAAATTGAATAATTTCTTGACTGAACATCCGGATTATCCCCCCAATTAATATTGGGGTTTATAACAACAGTCTTACCTATCAGCTTTTCATGACTCTTACTCCCTACTTCCACCACTTCTCCTGCCCCATCAGAACCCAACACCGCATTCATTTGAATATCGGGATACTTACCCTCACGAATGAACTGATCTCTCTTATTAAGAGCCGCTGCTTTCAGCTTAACCAATACTTGCGACTGATCCAATTGCGGTTTTTCAAGTTTCACAATCTCAATTTTTCCCTGGGATGTTAATACTAGTCCTTTCATCAATTATTAGATTCGTTTTTAAATGATCAAAAGCCAACTCCGTATCGCAACTCTCGTTTTTCCTACCTCAACGATCTACCTACAGCTCCTTGCATCGGAAGGCCTGTTTATCAAATAAAGATAATGAAAAGCTCGATACCTCAATGGTTACATAAAAATATCTGCCAGATATATTTACAGAAAGCAAAATACCTCTATGCTATAAACTTGAATACCAGCCCCAAACCATTACCCTTCCTCCCTGTGCCTCTCACCATTGTTATTTTCCAACTAGCCTAACAGCTTGAACAAAACTTCCAGAAAACAAAAAAGTCGCACTGAATCAGCGCGACTTTTACTTTATAAATTATAGCTTATTGTTATGCATCAAGGGTATTACTGTACATTCTTCATTCAGTCAACTCTTCTCCTACCCTTTTTATTTCACGACACCCTTATTTTCACAACAAACCTGCTAATAGTATTTTTAGAATGGAGCATCCTCATCATCACCTCCAAAATCACCCAAACCACCACTCGCTCCTTTGTCTTCATTCAGGCGACTTCCAAGAGTAATAGTGCCTGCAGAATCATCAAACTCTGAAGGAATTCCTCCCCCTGAAGGAAAATCTCCAGCCCCAAAACTCCCTGTATCAAGGTCAGCAAACTTCGTGAATTTACCAATAAACTTAAGGGCAACATTCTCAAGCGATCCGTTCCTGTGCTTAGCTATGATAACCTCACCCGTACCAATAGTAGGCATACCATTTTCATCTTCAGTAATACCATAATATTCAGGCCTGTAAAGGAACATTACCATGTCAGCATCCTGCTCAATAGAACCTGACTCCCTCAAATCTGACAGCTGGGGTCTTTTATCACCTCCCCTTGTTTCCACTGCACGACTCAACTGAGAAAGTGCAATCACCGGGACATTGAGCTCTTTGGCTATACCCTTCAGGGCTCTTGAAATAGACGCAATCTCCTGTTCACGATTACCTCCCCCCTTGGAGCTATCTCCGCTCATCAGCTGCAAATAGTCAATTACAATCAACTGAACATCGTGCTGCGCTTTCAGTCTTCGGCACTTCGCTCTAAGTTCCAATATGGACAATGCCGGAGTATCATCAATAAAAATTGGAGCATTGCTTAACTTGTTTGTTTTATGAATAAGCTGTTCCCATTCGTACCCTTCCAGGTTACCTTTTTTAATCTTCTCACTTTCAAGTTCTGCCTCTGCAGAAATCAACCTGTTAACCAGCTGTACCGACGACATCTCCAGTGAGAATATAGCTACTGCATGATTAAATTCCACTGCGGCATTTCGCAATGCAGAAACCACGAATGCTGTCTTACCCATTGCAGGACGCGCAGCAATGATAATAAGGTCTGTTCTTTGCCACCCTGAAGTAACTCTATCAAGCGCTGAGAATCCACTGGGGACACCTGTAAGACCTGCTTTATGATTTTTCCTCTCCTCCAACTCCTGAATAGCCTGCGCCATGAGAGAGCGCATATTATCATAGTTTTTACGGATGTTGGATTCAGAAATCTCAAATAGCGACTGCTCAGTCTTATCAAGCAACTGAAAAACGTCAGAAGTATCTTCATAAGCATCATGCTGAATCTCCGATGCAACCCGAATAAGTTCACGCTTAATGGACATTTCCGTTACTATCCTTGCATGAAATTCAACGTTAGCACCAGAACTTACTTTGGATGTAAGTTCTGCTATGTAATATGAACCCCCAGCCATCTCCAACTTACCATTTTTCCTCAACTGGTTGGCTACGGTCCGCATATCTACCGGCTCCGAATTATTAAATAATTCAACGATAGCCCTGTAAATTTCCTTATGTGCATCCGAATAGAAGCTATCCGGCTTAAGAATATCGATCACCGTGGTAAGTGCATCTTTTTCAAGCATTAACGCACCTAACACCGCCTCTTCCAAATCCAGCGCCTGCGGAGGTAGTTTTCCGAGCCCCTCATTGACGTCTACTGCTAATCTGTTAGACTTATGACCTACCCGCAACGATGACTTGTTTTCCATGTAATAACTAGTAATTAATTGTAGTGGTTGTTATTATAATTGATTGGCAACTCAAACGTAAAAATAAAAAAGGGTTCTAGCAATTTCGTTGATTTCTGTCACCCATTTCCATGCTGTTCACACAAAACATTTGCCTGCATAGAATATTACTTAAAAAATGAGATTGATTAACAGATTTTCAACCTTATCCACATCACTTATCCACATACTAGCAACAAAATTGTGGAAAAATCAATTCCTTATTCACAAAATAATATGTTATTAACATAGTTATCAACACGCCGTTAAAGATGAGAATTGTCTCCCATTTTATATTTTTTATCTTAATTTTGGACATTAATCTTAAGCACTCAATGAATAGCAATTCACAGAAAATACACTTCATCGCAATAGGTGGTAGTATCATGCACAATCTTGCCATCGCACTACATAAAAAAGGACATAACATTAGCGGTTCAGACGACGAAATCTTCGAACCCTCTAAAAGTAAACTCGAAAACCACGGGTTATTACCCAAAGAAGAAGGTTGGAATCCTGACAGAATAACCACTGATTTGGACGCTGTAATTCTTGGCATGCATGCCAGAAAAGACAACCCTGAGCTTAAACGAGCTGAAGAACTTGGCATCAAAATATATTCTTTCCCCGGCTATCTTTATGAACAATCTCAAGATAAGCAAAGAGTAGTAATTGCGGGAAGCCATGGAAAAACAACCATTACCTCTATCATCATCCATGTGCTTAAATTTTTCAACCGTAAGTTTGACTTTGCAGTTGGAGCCCAGATAGAAGGCTTTGACACTATGGTTCAACTTTCAGATGCCCCTGTAATCATCATTGAAGGGGACGAATACCTTTCATCACCAATTGACAACACTCCAAAATTCCTAAAATACCACCATCATATCGGACTTATCAGTGGTGTAGCCTGGGATCACATCAATGTATTTCCTTCGGAAGAAAAGTATGTACGACAATTTGATAAGTTTGCCGATGCTTCTCCTAAGGGAGGAACCCTAGTTTATTGTGAAGAAGATCCTATGGCTACTGTCATTGGGAGCAAGGAAAGAGCAGATGTATTAAGTGTAGGTTACAAAACACACCCTCATACCATTAAAAACGGTTCAACACTACTTTCTTGCGGTAATGAGAACATCCCTGTTAAACTTTTCGGAAATCACAACCTCCAAAATATTAGCGGAGCCAAAGAAGTACTAAAGAAGATCGGTATCTCAGATGATCAATTTTACCTGGCTATTCAAAGTTTTCAGGGAGCTGCTAAAAGATTGGAATATGTTAAGAAAAATGAAACTACGGCAATAATAAAAGATTATGCTCACGCTCCTTCCAAAGTTAGAGCCACAACATTGGCCGTAAAGGAACAGTATCCGGAAAGGGACTTGGTTGCCTGCCTTGAACTGCACACCTTCAGTAGTTTGAACAAAGATTTCTTAAAAGAGTATAGTGGAGCAATGAAATATGCTAATATAGCAGCTATATATTATAACCCAACAACCATTGCTCACAAACGTCTTGAGCCCATTTCGAAAGATGACATCAAAAAAGGCTTTAGCGATCCCGACCTTAATGTATTCGACAATATTGATGAGATGCTAGAATTTCTAAAAAAAGAAGATTGGTCTGACAAGAACCTTTTAATGATGAGCTCAGGCACCTTTAACAATCTGGACTTTGAAAAGCTGCCATCTTTGCTAAACTAATTATTTAAAAAACATTTCATGAATTTAAAGTTAAGAAACCCGCTCACATTTTTTGATCTGGAAACTACAGGCACCAACGTGGTAAATGACCGTATCGTTGAATTGTCAGTAGTTAAAGTAATGCCCAATGGAGAAACCATAACAAAGACCACAAAGGTAAACCCTACCATTCCCATACCTCATGAAACCAGTCTGATTCATGGAATCTACGATGAAGATGTTAAAGATTTGCCTTCTTTCAAGAATATCGCAAAAAGCCTTGCAAAGTTTCTGGAAGGGTCAGACCTGGCAGGTTTTAATATTCTTAAGTTCGATGTACCTATGCTTGTTGAAGAATTTCTAAGGGCTGGTGTTGATTTTGATATCAGCAAGAGAAAACTTGTAGATGCCCAAAAGATATTTCACATGATGGAAAAAAGGACCCTGTCGGCTGCTTACAAGTTTTACTGCAACAAAGAACTTGATGGTGCTCATAGTGCGGAAGCAGATACCCTGGCTACTTTTGAAGTACTAATGGCTCAGGTCGAAAAATATGAGGGGCAGGATATGGTGGATAACCTTGGTAAAAAAATAGGAGTTGTAAAAAATGATATGCAGGCCTTACATGACCTCACCTCATCAAACATGGTTGATCTAGCCGGGCGTATCATCCTGAAAGATGGAGTTGAGTGCTTCAACTTTGGAAAACATAGGAACAGATCAGTAGTTGAGGTTTTTGAAAAAGAGCCAAGTTACTACGAATGGATGATGAAGGGTGACTTCCCTCAGGATACCAAAAGAAGGTTAACCGAAATCAAGCTTCGGGCATTTAGTAAACTGACCGGTAAATAAAATAAGAAAGGGTTGGTTTAATAATCAACCCTTTTTGTTAGCACTTATTGAGGCTTGTAGTACTTAAGCGCTTCTGGTATCTGCTTATTAAGATCAGCTATCCTCGTGTCAGGGTGCGGATGAGTAGAAAGAAATTCCGGTGGACGCTGACCGCTTCCCTGTGCAGCCATTCGCTCCCAAAATTTAGGTGCCTCCCTTGGATCATACCCTGCCATGGCCATGAATATCAACCCGATCTCATCTGCTTCAGATTCATGAGTACGTGAAAAGCTCAACATACCTAACTGAGTCCCCACCCCTACAGACTGCAAAAGTAACTGTTGAGTAAGCGTGGGGTTCTGTCCCATAGCAGCACTTAGCGAACTCAACCCCAGATTGGCCACCAACCCTTCACTCATACGCTCTCGACCATGATTGGCTATGGCGTGAGCTACTTCATGTCCCATAACTACAGCAACCCCTTTTTCGTCTTTGCATATTGGCATAATTCCAGTATAAAAAGCCACTTTCCCTCCAGGCATGCACCATGCATTTACAGTTTCAGATTCTATCAAATTAAACTCCCATGAATACCCGCTTAGCTGGTCTGAGAGTCCTTTTTGCTTCATATATTGCTCAACAGCAACTTTAATTTTACTTCCGACGTTCTTCACCATGGAAGTCCACTGCTGGTTATCAGAAAGTTTGTTCTCTTTAAGTACCTGGCTATATTGATCATAGCTCATCGGCAGTATTTCAGAGTTGGGCACCAGATTTAATTGTTTTCTTCCTGTTACCGGAACTGTCGCACAGCTATATAAAAATAACCCTAGTAGAAAAAGTACTATTATTTTCTTAATCATGGCTCTATTTTTTTCTGTAAATAAAAGATTTTCCAACTTTACACATTATAAATTTATAGATATATTTTTAACAATATAATTAGCCAATCGGCTTATATATTATTTTTTATACTTACGAATAGATGAAAATACTTGCCATAGGGCGCAATTATGCTGAGCATATTGCTGAATTGAATAACGAAAGACCTGATGAACCGGTAATATTTACCAAACCTGACACAGCACTGCTAAAAAACAACCAGCCTTTTTATTATCCTGATTTTAGTAAGGAGATTCACCATGAAGTGGAACTGGTGATTAAGATTTGTAAGGTAGGCAAAAATATTCAAGAGCAATTTGCTCACAAGTATTATGACCATATAGGTATTGGTGTAGATTTCACTGCCCGGGACCTTCAGCAAAAAGCAAAAGAAAAGGGTCTTCCCTGGACTATAGCTAAGGGTTTCAATGGCTCTGCCCCAATTTCTGAATTCAGGCCAATAGCTGATTTTGAAGATTTAAATAATATAAATTTCAGCCTTACCATTGATGGAGAAACAAAACAACAGGGCAACACTAAGTTGATGTTATTTAGCTTTGATTATATTGTTTCCTACTTATCAAAATTTTTCACACTAAAAAAGGGGGATTTAATTTTTACAGGAACTCCAAAGGGGGTCGGCCCTGTTCATATTGGAAATACGGTAGCAGCATTTATTGAAGATGAAAAATTATTGGAATTTGAAGTTAGGTAGAAATGTATTACTAGTCATAGTTGCTTTGCTCTCAGGCACTGTTGCAAAGGGCCAGTTAGAAGAAAACCACATATACAGAGAGAATTACTATTTATTCCCCATAAAACCCGGAGTTAGAAATACGCTTGCCGGAACTATGGGAGAGTTGCGCTCCTCCCACTTCCACAGTGGCATTGATATCCGCACTGAAAGCAGAATAGGGCTAGCTGTATATGCAGCTGCCAACGGCTTCATTTCAAGAGTAGCGGTTTCCACTTCAGGCTATGGAAATGCCCTGTACATCCAACACCCTAATGGTCATACTACGGTTTATGCTCATCTTGATCATTTTACCGGAGCCGTTGCGGAATATGTAAAAGAAGAGCAATACAAAAGAAAAACCTTCGAACTTAATTTATACTTCAGGAAAGGG
The DNA here is from genome assembly GCF_016775155.1 of Fulvivirga marina. Lineage (GTDB taxonomy): Bacteria > Bacteroidota > Bacteroidia > Cytophagales > Cyclobacteriaceae > Fulvivirga > Fulvivirga marina. Next base: position 106,910 of record NZ_JAEUGD010000068.1, read on the forward strand.
CAGTTTAAAGTCAGCAAAGGAGATATTATTGCTTACGGAGGCAATAGTGGCTCATCAGGAGGGCCGCACCTTCATTTTGATGTTAGGGATAAAAACCAGAAACCTCTGAACCCATTAAAGTATGGCTTCGATGAGATTTGGGATCGCACCCCGCCAGTTGCACATAAATTAGCCCTAAAAACCCTTGATAAAGATGCCAGGGTAAACGGTCAGTTTGGACGGTTTGAGTTTAAGGTACGCAGAACTGGCAACAATTATGTAATTGACCAACCCATTGAGATTAGTGGAGCTGTTGGAGCAGAACTTTACGCTTACGATAAGCTAGACAACTCCAGATTTAGATGTGGTATAAACCTGATCACTATGTCGATCGATGACAAAGAGATTTTTAAATCTGACATTAGTACATTCTCATTTGCTGAAACAAGAAACATACTCAAACACATGAACTACCCTGACCTTTATGAGACAGGGGAAAGATTTCATAAGCTGTATGTTGATGATGGTAACAGGTTAAAATTTTATTCTACAGACGATCGTAAAGGTCGCATTAGTATCAATGGAAATGATGAGCATGTCGTTAAAGTAGTAATGACAGATAGCTATAACAATGTCAGTAATCTGAAATTTAAATTAAAAGCAGGTAACAGCAACCTTGCAAAAAGTACCGCCTATGGACATAGTTCAGGAAGCGAAATAGAACTTACGGACAATACTCTGGTTATTAAAGCCCCGCTAAATAACAATAGCAGTATTGTAGTATACACCCCCGAGATGCACGAACTTCAACCTGCATATGTCATAAGTGATAATCAGGCCGTGTATCTTTGGAACATGAAAGATGGCCTCCCTCACTCCATAGATATTAATGGAACCAATGAATTGCTTCACTATAAGGAGATGGTAAAACCCGACGTATCTTATAGGTACTATAGTGATAAGATGGATATATACTTCCCTAAAGATGCACTCTTTGATACCCTATACTTACAATCTTTATATAGCTATATTGAGTCAGATAAAAGTGAGGAGTTCCTCGTGGGAGATCAGCATATTCCTCTCAGAAAATATATATCTATAACTCTAAAACCTCAGATCTCCTTCACAGAGCCTGAAAAATATTCGGTTTATGCTATAAATAACAAAGGCCACGCTTTCTACAAAGGTGGAAAATGGGAATATGGAAGAGTAACTTTTTGGACACGCAACTTCGGGAAATTTGCTATTCTTGAAGATAGTACTCCCCCAAGAATAACACCAATAATGGTGACTCCTGATGAGCTAAAGTTCAAGATCAGCGATGAAAGATCAGGTATTGACAGCTTTAAATGTTACGTAAATAATGAATGGGTTTTGATGAATTATGATTACAAAACACACCTGATCTGGTCAGAAAAACTCGACATCAGTCAACCTTTCTCAGGAGAAGTGAAATTAATTGTCACTGACAATCAAGGCAACGAAAAAATTTACACTTCAAAGTTGTAAGAATACCTTCAAAGTTAAGTTTGTCGGATATTTAAAAACATCCTAATTAAAAGGTGGAGACTATTAAAAACGGTTCTCCACTCTTTAAAATCACCTCACCCCCTCCCATTAAGTCTCCATAGCATTAACCCAACTCCGACATCATTTAGGCACCTGCTATTATGGTTAATTTTATAATTCTAACCACATGACCTATATTTACAGGAACAGATAAAATCAGTTTAAAACGCTTTAATCTTTAACATTATGGAACTCAAACCAGGTGACAATGCACCGGATTTTGAAGTCAATGATCAGGATGGTAACCCTGTAAAATTATCAGACTACAAAGGCAAAAAGGTTGCACTATATTTCTACCCTAAAGACAATACACCAGGGTGCACAGCAGAAGCCTGCAACTTGCGGGACAATTATACAGAATTACAAAACCAAGGATATGAGATTCTCGGAGTAAGTACGGACAGCGAAAAATCTCACAAGAAGTTTATAGAAAAGCAAGAGCTGCCTTTTAAACTACTCGCGGACACTGAAAAGCAGATTCACGAAAAATATGGTACGTGGATAGAAAAGCAAATGTATGGAAGAAAGTATATGGGGACAGCAAGATATACTTTCATCATTGATGAAGAAGGAAAAATCAAAAACATCATCAATAAGGTAAAAACTAAAGAGCATGCAGCCCAAATCCTAGGGTAAAAAAAGAGGCCGTCTCAAAAGTCATTTTGGGACGGTTTTCTTTTTCAACAGATTTAGATGTTTT
>NZ_JAEUGD010000069.1 GCF_016775155.1 Fulvivirga marina
TCAAACAACTGGACAGCCACGGGCTGCAATATCTTGGAGAAGCTAAAAAACTGGAAGACTGGGAGATCGAAAACGAAGAAGACTGGAAGAAGCGTACAGATCGTCCAGACGGTATTTTCACTTACGAACTACAACGTCCATACGGGCAGGGCAGTAACCCAACAAGCGGATTTAAGGAGTATAAAGAGCCTTCGCCTGCCCATGCTTTTGGCCTGGTGATCTACAGCCGACCGCTAAAGGATAAAGAGAAGTACAATTACTCCCTGGTGCCGGTTTTTGAGGATGCCTCGGAACCTTATAGCCAATGGAAAGCGGCCATTGAAAAGACCGCTATCCATGATGAGCTATTGGCAACCCTGAAAGCTGCAAAAAACAAACCCATAGAATCTGTCATAGAAACCCTTGGGGCATTTATACTGAACAATGCCCACGAAGACGGCAATTTGGAGTTTGTCTTTGGCAGGTATGGTATTCAGGAGTTGGGCATGGCTGCCTATGAAGCCCTGATTGGAAAGATATCTTTCCTGGATGAACTCATTATGCAACTTAAAATAGAACTGGAACTCGCATGAGAATAGAACCAAAAATTGATGTGCCTGAAGCCGAAGACATTCCGCAATTTATGAAGGTACTGGATGACCTTACAACGGGAAATAATGTCTTCCTGGTGGGTAGTGCCGGTACGGGTAAAACTACATTGGCTGAAAAAGTGACCTATTCCCTGTTTGGAAGGCATGAAAACGACGGTAAAGAACCACCGTTCATTGTGATCAACTGCAACCAGTGGACGAGTCCTATCGACTTAAAGGGCGGACAAACGATCGAAGGATATAAGGAAGGCGGCCTGATCGAAGCCTGGCGCGATGGTAAGATCCTTATCCTCGATGAAATGCCAAAACTGGATGCCAATACAGCAGGTATCCTGAATGATGCACTGGCTAAAAGTGCCAAAGAAGCTGCCATTATTTTCAACGGGAAGAACGAGCCGGTAAAAAAACATCCTATGTTCGGATGTGTTGCAACCGGAAATGTCATTGGCAAAGGGCTGAGCAGCAACTATGTCGGTAACAATGTTCAGGATTCTTCTTTGCTCGACAGGTTTAGCGGTTGTATTTATAAAATCGGTTTCAATGAGAAGCTGGAACGGCAACTTGTTTATCCGGCGGTAGCAGATATAAGCCTTAAAATCAGGAAAGCCATTCTTCGCTATGAAGGTAAAGATGCTAACGATGATGATACCGAAGACATCATGACCCTAAGGACCATGCTTAACATGCAGCGCACCTATGAGCTTGAAATGAAAAGGGAGTTGGGTATGGTCAAAAATATGCCCAACGGAAAGACCCTTAAAGATGCCCTGGAAAGTTATATCGGCACCATGAGCCGGGACAAGGCCCGGACGGTGGCCTCAGAGGTAAATCTGGAAGCCTTCTTTAACAGCTACAAAGGCAAGGCCATGCGGGATGTATTCATGATTGAATATAAACGCAGGCAAGGCTGATGCAGGAACATCAAAAACATACGGTCCATATCGGTAATGACACCTATAACTATGTGCAATTTGAAAGTGTCATTGATTTTCACCGGTTTGTAGACAGTAAAGCCGAAATGATGTCTCCGGCAAATGCAGCACGCTGGCATGAAGTGATCAGCGATACCCATTACCAGCTAAATCAGGGTACAGACTGGTATGGTGATCCACAACCTTCAAGTGTCGATGAGTTGAACAGGCACGAGCAATTTGCCGGGATGCATCTGGCCGAACAACTGCGGCCTAAGATGAGGGATCATCTCCACCCTTACCTGGAACATCTGGACAGAAAGGTACTCCCCAAACCTAAGATAACCTACAATGACCGTGGTTTAGGCATATTCTCCTTTGACCGGGCGGCTATGTCTCTGCAAAGAATGGAAAAGATAAACCTTTCCAGCCCCCTGAATAAAACCAGCAGCCAGCTCAATATTGAATTAGGCAGGACAAAGATTGTAACCACGGTTAAGAAGGCCTATGCCTGGTTTGAGAACCGCAACAGCTCCCTGCCTGCTTTGAGGCTGTACCTATTGGCCGGTGGCAATGCCTCTGTAGAGGGGAACGATATGCTCTATACCGGACTGGCCTGCAGCGAGCTGGTCGCATTTCTGGAGCAACGCAATATCCCCGTGGAAGTGAACGTGCTGGCAGGCACTTCCTTTCAGGGACAGGTGACCCTGGGGGTTGTGTGTGTAAAACGCTTTCAGGATAAAGCGGATCTCAATCAAATCCTTCTGATGAGTTCCGATCCAAGGTATTTCAGATTCAGAGGCTTCAAAGCCTTAATAGCACTTGCGGATCATTGGGACCTGATCATTCCTGATGGGCTTGGGAGAATAGAGGAAGGTATGGGTGAAGGGTTTGTGAATGCCCTGGGGGGTGATGGCTTTGTATTTGGCCAGCGCTACTCCCTGACCGATGCCGCCCGTGAAGTGAAAGAAATCATTGAACTATACAGACTTACAAAACTCAATGGAATATTCAATTAACAGCAACATCATTCATAGGATCATGAACCATGCCCGCAAGCTGACAAAGGGTTGTGGCACCCATTGTCGTGACTTCCGGATCATGACCTCTCCCATGCGAGAAGGAACACTGGTTTTGCGCTGGACAACGATCAACATAGACAATCCCGACAGGCCGTTACAATGCTACCGCTATGCCTGCTTTGACCAAAACGGTAAGCCAGAGCAATGTTCGGTGTATTATGCTGACAATGCAGAGGCCAACGAATTTTTTGAAAGCCTGAAAACACACTATCAGCAGGTTTTCTCCAACGATCATAAACTTTTGAAACATGTATAAACTCAAAAAAATAAACCCGGCAGACCTGGAGAAAATACAGGTCAGAAAACAGGATAAGATACTGGAGCTGACCGGGAGCAAATTTGACCCGGCCAAAGCTTATGAGATGGTCAGCCAGGAGACCGGCGGATTCAAACAGGAGGTTGACAAAGCCAAAGAGGCTGATGCCCTGTTTGTTCAATTATTAGAACGCGAAGGGATTGCTCTGCCGGAAGATAAACCAAAGAAGGGAGCCAGAAAAAAGTCAAACCCGGAGACGGATAACCGCAGTCGCATCCGAATACAAGAACAGGAACGTTCGCGGGCGATAGAAATCATGCAATTAAAATTTAAACTCACAGCATAACAATGGCAACAATAAAAGACCTGATAGCACTGGATTTTAGCAAGTCCGAAGCTGACAATATCAACACGCTGAAAACCGCAATCGACAAAATCATTGAGGATTACAACCAGGAGGACGATAAGGAATTCTTCGAAAAGGAGGCGGGGAAGAATATCGATGCGCTTTACACCATGGTGGAAGAATATGCCCCGGAGGCTATCGTAAAAGATGATAAAAAAAA
>NZ_JAEUGD010000007.1 GCF_016775155.1 Fulvivirga marina
CAATTCTAAAAACATCTAAATCTGTTGAAAAAGAAAACCGTCCCAAAATGACTTTTGAGACGGCCTCGTTTTTTTAGTGCTTTTTCTAGTAAGGCTTCATTACGCAATCTGCCGTTATTCATACAATCTGCCGTTATTCATACAATTTACCGTTGGGCGTTATTTTGAAGTGCAGCTACTAAATTCATAGAAGTAATTAAAATGAAAAGATTTTCAATGAAAGATATTGTGATAATAACGTGATAATACAATTAGAGGTAGTTTGGATATCTATTTTGTTAATCTTTACTTAGTTTGCTCAACGATTTCGCTATTTCCTTATATTTTTTCATCTTTGTGCTTTTCTTTTCCAGTTCCTCTTTACATTTACGAAGCTGCTCTTTTAAAGCCTGCACTTCTTTTTTGGCGTTAAGCAATGCTTCTAATGCTTTGCTGGCCGCCTCTTTAGGGTTAGTTGTAGCAAGCTCCCGGTAATCTGCAACCTGGGTACCAATTTGGTCTTTATCAGTTCTCTTTAATTCATTCGCACTGAAAAATAGTTCATCCGTGGTAATACCAAAAATTTGCGCCAGTGCCGGTACATAGTTGATGGGTAATTTTCTGCGAGAGTTTTCAAACCTGGATATGGCATGCTTACCACATGTTTCACCAGTCAATTCCTGAATTTTTTGGGCAAGTTCCTCTTGAGATATCTTTTTTTGGGCACGAAAATAAGAAATTTTCGCTGCTATAGTTGCGTATATTGTATTAAAATTCATACTTTTGAAAAAGTTGCCAATTTGGTCAACTATGATTGTGTTTTTTCTTGTTAACAGGTAACAAATATAATAAAAGCACAAGAATTGTCATGAGCCTGAAATCCATTTTAGAAATCTATTTCTAAGCGGTATAGCGCAAAGGAGCTAAATAAGAGATATTAAAACAGTTCACCCTAATGAGCAGTAATCAATTTAAAAATAAGTTTACTGTAGAAGATTATCAAACAGTCATTCGATGTATGGATATTCTTACCATGAAAATGGAAGCCATAACGCAGAAGCTTTTTGAAGCAAATGTCGATTTCATTTGTAAGCTGAAGGAACCCGAGTTAAAGGAGGAATTAAACGGTAGTCTATCTACTTATGGCACAAGATTTCAGGAGGTTTTAGAAGCATTAGAAGAAGAAAAGAAATTGTTAAAAAGGGAAAAAGCCTATTATCAATTCCGTAATAATTTAATGATTGAGACAATGCCTATTGTATAATGACCCGGTTGATTTGGGTTGGTTGACGGGTCATGGGGGGTGTAGGTAGTGGCACCTCCCAAACTTCCCCAACGTGTCTAAAAAAGAAGAATTAAAATAACAATACCATATAATGTGTTTGATTTTTCGGTCATCCAGGAAGGGAATGCACGTTGTCTACCCTTGGATGCCTTTTTAACCTTTTAAACTATGGAAAGAAAGAAAGCCAGTTGGGAAGAATCAATTGAACGCTATAAACAACTTCTTGAGGAAGTAAAAGACCTGATCCACCATAATACGATACTGGCGGAATACTATAAAATTACCAACAAGAGGTTTGCGTATCTCATTTATGAACATAATCTTTATGAGATTATGGACGAGTCCAATAAATTGAAGGATTACGAGAGGAACTTTCAATTTATGCACTTTAGCCTGAAGGGACAGGTAGAACTGTTATATCATCTTCAACAAGAGTTAACAGATTTGCTAATCAAAGACCCTTCAAATTGTCCGGATAACTGACATTATGAGTAAAATCAAGATATACCACGACCAATACGTTTACTACCTGCTTCAGGGCGGAAATGTAGCCGTATTTAATAACAAGTTAAAAATGGTCCGCCATCAAAAGGCCCTTAAGTGGCTTACCAGTTTGAATCGTGTTTTTATCCCTGAGATTCTTCCTGAAACAGAAGAATATAATTTCGTACTCAAAGAGTATAAAAAAATGATTGACCAGTTGCCTCAATTTGAACGAAGTGGTGTTGATGGAGGATTTGAACAAATTAAACGAGGAAGATTTATCGATTCTTAAAAATGTCGTTTTTGCCAAGCATAACTATGGTTTTAGCTCAGAATTTTATCAGGCATACTTTAACTTGTTTCATTTTTACAATACTGATGAGAAACGAAAAAACCGGACGAAAGATATTTTAGGCTTGCTTACAAAATCAGATTAGGATAACCTTTCGATGATTAAAAATGCATTGAAGAAATATGAGTAAGCAATAGGAAGGTTTTATCACTGTCACCAAGAATGAAACATGCTTCTGTATAGACTTGTGCCAGACCAACTACATCATTTTAATATTTGGTCTATATTCGCGGCCATGATCAGCTTATCGACTCCCTTAAAACAGGGTTTAACCGTCATAGAATTAATAGAGCTAGTTCAATCTTCTACTGGAGATATAAGCAATCCCTTGGGCTATGTTTTAGTCCCTGCATCGAAGCTATCTGATGCTTCTAAAGCTGCTCTTGATACCATTAATTACTGCGAGGAACACGGGTTCATAGAAATCAAATATACAGGAAAGAAGTGCTATGAGTTTAGCGTAACAGAAAAAGGGTTATCATTTTTGCAAAGGCAACCCAGAGATGGAAAATGAGAAAATTACTATCAGATTTTGTAAACCTGTTTATAGGGTGAAAAGAGGGACTATCCAATAATTTCTTGGTCATACAGATCCATAATAATTGTTAAATACAACCATCCTTGCGGGGTAGATATATGGGTAATATCTGATATCCATTTTTGTGCTGACAGATTAGCTCTAAAATCCTAGCTTAAATGATTTTCAGTCACTAGTAAGTCATGCTTGGACTCAGTAGTAGTTCCTCTGAACTATTACAAGTTATACTTCTGACCCCTTTTAATCACATAAGCCTTGCTATTTTAGCCGACAGACTTTCCAGCCTCTGTCTTTTAGCTCCTTCCATTATTTTAGGACTATCATACCTGAACTTACTCATCTGATGGACCACTTTGATCTCAGTAGAATCAGAAAAGAAATCCTTCAATAAGTGTTTCTTATCATACATCAATTTTTTTGAGTAGCCTTTTGCTCAATTTAGCTAAAAAGTAAGCGATGAAAAAAGTACTTATAGCATTATTAAGCTCCATGCTTCTGCTCTCTTGTGGGATCAAATGAAGGATTAAATACTGAGCAAAAAAGAGAATCAGTTGCCCATTAAACTTACCCAATATTATTTCTTGTTTTTTAATATGAACCATGTTAAATTCAATACTATGGCGAGTACAATAAATATGGAGATTATTTGGCGCAATAGCTACAGGTTCACAATTAGTGTAGAACCGTCTAAGAGTGACAACAGCCAATATAATGCATTTATAACCATGCATAATGATGGTGTAAAGGTTGGTAGCTTGGTTATTAACTGTAATAAAAATGAAAAAATGCTTTTTCCCACCGTAGAGGCTGCATTCGCAAAAGCTGAGGAATACATAGATTCAAGGACCTGGGAATAGAAAGGGGGTATTTTGTCGACCCGGATTTACAGAGGTGAATATCATAGATATTAACGCCACTTAGCTAAATAAAAACAAAAAAAGAAGGAAGCCCAAACATGGAACGACTCCCTTCAAATCGATATATCTGGAAATAGATAAATTAGGTAACCAGAAATGCCAGATAAAATTCTAAAATTATATAACCCGTTCCAGTTAAAGCAGAAGGAAGTCTTGGCCCAAGATAACACCCATAAGACCTCCTTCATACTTATGTGATTCAGATATATACTATATAGTGAAATATCCCAATATTTTCAACTGATAGCTGTCTTATTGTTAGTTCAATTACCAACAAGCCCCAGAAGCATTAGGTCGATACACTTATATTTACCTCTGTAAGGCTGCTTTTTAAAGGTTTAAGAAATACCTATTCCGGTTTACAAGGCTCATTTTCTGGTTAAAATCAACTTCGATTTGTCTTGATGTTGAGTGTAACATAATGTTTGACTCTTTCAGATATGTTGAAAGCTCTTAATAGGGCAGCTGAGATTGCTGGATAAAGAGGTAATTAATGAACTTCTGGTAAATACACTAGAGTTGCTCACAAAGTCCCTACGTTGTTTGTAAGTTATTTATGTTGTTGTTTAGTTTCAAATTGAGGCAACTGATCAATCATTTTTTATACTCTTTGAGTACTAAAGGCGGACCATTTTTAACTGGTTATTAAATACGGCTACATTTCCGTCCTCAAGCAGGTAGTAAACGTATTGGTCGTGATATACGTCAGTTATCCGGACAATTTGAAGGGTCTTTGATTAGCAGATCTGTTAACTCTTGTTGAACATGATTTAACTTTTCTACCTGTCTTTTCAGGTTAAAGTACATAAATTGAAAGTTCCTCTCGTAATCCTTCAATTTATGGGCCTCGGCCATAATCTCATAAAGATTATGTTCATAAATGAGATACGCAAACCTCTTGTTGGTAATTTCATAGTATTCCGCCAGTAGAGTATTATGGCGGATCAGGTCTTTTACTTCCTCAAGAAGTTGTTTATAGCGTTCAATTGATTCTTCCCAACTGGCTTTCTTTCGTTCCATAGTTTAAAAGGTTAAAAAGGTACCCAGGGGGAGACAACGTGCATTCTCTCCTGGATTACTGCGAACTCAAACACATTTATATGGTATTATTGTATTTAATTCTTATTTTTAGACACATTGGGAAAATTTGGGAAGTGTCACTACCAACACTCCCCTTGACCCATCAACCTAAACCCAAATCAACCGGGTCATTATACAATAAGCATTGCCCCAATCATTAAATTCTTACGGAATTGGTGCCCTTTTAACAATTTCTTTTCTTCTTCTAATGCTTCTAAAACTCCCTGAAATCTGGTGTCATTAGTAGATATAGATAGGCTACCGTTTAATTGCCCCTTTAACTCAGGTTCCGTCAGCTTACAAATGAAATCGATAAAGTGTCAATGTCATTACTATTTAAGTGCAAATAAAAAGTAGTATCAATATTTAATAATTCTTAAGCAGTACCATTTGAAATTAGTAGTTCCAAACAGTAAGTATCATGTTTGTTATATTTCCTATAGCTAGTTGCTTCTAGAAGTCTGTATATCAAATAATTAATGGATAAAAACATTTACAAACCATAGCACACACTTTAAAATATCCACTTCGCTGAACAACTGCATCTAAAACTTTCCCAACTACGATCTACTTTCCGAAAGTCATCTCTTTGTGAGCGAAATTTAAAAATAGTCAATGCTGAATGGCTTTGTCAATACCTGAATTTGGGTATTTTTAGTTTCTGGTTCAGAATAACATTGAAAACTGAACGGCCTTCGATCTCTTTGTTACATTTACAAAATGTATTTGAAAAAATCACTAATCGCTTCTAAATCCTTAATAAAAAGGTTCGAATTTTGTCCATTTACTCCCACAAGCGTAAAAACATTTCAAATTTGAAGTGTTTTTGCGCTTTTTATGATTCAGCCCCTTTGTGTAATTCGAACCTTATGACGTTCAATTTTTAAAAGATGAGGCAGGTCAAGCTCCTCAAACGATATCTACGACCTTCTAATTCTTTACTTGCTATTTGACTTTATACATGTTGTTAAATACAGGGTAATCAATTTTGCTATATCCAGTAACTTGGTCAGTCCTACGTTTTCTATAATAGCAGTCCCAATGAACATTAATACAATGTATGCAGCTATAGCAACGGAGTTTACTATTTCCGTGCAAAAAAAAGATATCTCAAGAGGAACTTGCCAAAAAATTAAGGAATTGACAGGTGAAACATGTGGTAAGCATGCCATATCCAGATTTGAAACTCTCTTAGAAAATTATCCATTAACTATGTACCGGCACTGGCGCAAATTTTTGGTATTACTACGGATGAACTATTTTTCAGGGCGAATGAATTAAAGAGAACTGATAAAACCAAATTGGCACCCAGGTTGCAGATTACCCGGAGCTTGCTACAACAAACCCTAAAGAGGCCGCCAACAAAATATTAGGTGCATTGCTTAACGCCAAAAAAGAAGTGCAGGCTTTATCGTAAATGTGAAGAGGAACTGGAAAAGAAAGGTACATTAGTGAAAACGTATGAGGCAATATTGAAATCGTTTAATAGTGTCCTTAAAGGAATAAAAAAAGGTAGCCGATAACAGCTACCTTTAATTGTATTAAAATTTACATACTCCACCTATTTAGGCTTGTATGTAATCCAACCTCAGCATATCACGTTTTATGCGCTGTCAGTACTTTCACTGAGCAAATTCAATTCTCTTATTAGTTCTACTGATTTAGTATACTTTACTTTATACTTTGTCAGCTTTCGTAATTTATTGGAGTAAACAATAACCACTACAATCATTAACACCAAAAGGGTAACTATTACACCATACCAGAATTGCATTTGCCCATCTCTTCGGGCTATATCCTTCTTATACTTCTCTGATTCTTTTATTTGGGCAATTTCCAGCTCCGCCTTATCTACGTCCTCCTGAATATACCAAGATTCTATGAGCTTCTTTTGCTCCTCCAATAATTTGATTCTTTTATCCTTTATTATACTATACTTCCGCATAGGGACCACCAGGCCAGATGCACTTGTAGGTGTATTGGTACTTAGGTTTTGCAGCGCGTCGAGGGCCTTGGTTACTTCCTTAGAGAGTAATTCACTATCTGCGGTGGAAAGTGCTATCACCTGATCATAATGGCTCAGCGCGGCTTTGTAATCGGCTTTAAGAACAGCCAGCTCGCCCAGGTAATTAAAATTCGGACGTTTAT
>NZ_JAEUGD010000008.1 GCF_016775155.1 Fulvivirga marina
GCGATTTTATGGATATGAATGGTGACCGATATCCCGACATCGTTACAGAAAAAGGTGTGCAGTTTACTTTACCAACCGGTAGGTTGGAAGATACTTATGGAAACCTCAATAGTGGAGTGATCAATAAAACCACGACTGATGCCGCAGGCGCATCAATAGGAGGCTTTTATAAAACTGAACCAAAAGCTACTAATACAAACGCCAGAGCAATACGTTCCGATGCAGGAGGAGCCAAAGTAAGTGGTACGATCAGTGGGAATTTCGGTGTTGGCACCAATGAGGGAGATTATACCTGGACTGATGTGAACGGTGACGGCCTGCCCGATAGGGTAAAATCCAATGGTATGGTAGCCCTTAACCTCGGGTACAAATTAACACAAGAGGAGCCCTGGGGACACAACAAAATTCAGGACTCAAAAAGTGAAAGCACTGGGGGAGGTTTAGGTTTTAGTAAAGGAGTAGGTAGCGAGTCGTCATCTATTTCCGGAGGAATTGGCGTATCACTATCTGAAAATAATGTTACTCATTCCCTACAAGATGTAAACGGAGACGGCCTTGCCGATGATGTATTAGTTGATGGTGGCGTTAAAGTGAAATTAAACACAGGTAATGGTTTCCAGACGACTTACCAAGATTGGAGCGGGGCTGAGAAAATTACAGAAAGTTCAACTACAGGTGAGTCTGCCAATGCAGCATTTACCGGATGTATACCTCTTCCTCCTATTGCACCAGTGGTTAAACTATGTTTTAACCCAAGCGGCCATATTGGGCAAAGCATGAGCCGAGACCTGGAGAAATTTACAGATATAGATGGAGATGGCTTCCCTGATTACTTAAAATCCACCCGAGATGATAACCTCACAGTAAAGCGGTCTACCATTGGTAAAACCAATATGCTTAGAAAAGTAAACAGGCCTTTGGGAGCAACTTTTACAGTAGATTATGAGCTGAAAGGAAGCACTTATGAAATGCCCAATAANGGGAGAATCCCGAGCTGGATACTATGCTTACAACCTTTGCATATAACAATGGGCTTTACAATCGCCACGAACGGGAATTCTACGGCTTCGATGAAGTGGTAACAACCACCCACGATACTGGAAATGGTGATGCACCCTATATTGGTGTGACACAAACATTTGCCAACAAAAACTACTATGAAAAAGGCCTTTTATTAAAAGAAGTAATGGCCGATGCGGATGGCAACTTGTTTACTGAAGAGATCAATTCCTACGAATTGCTTGATGTAGATAGTGGAGACCCTTTAAGTGATGGATTTACATCATCAGACAATGGAACGGCCTTTCCAGCACTTACACAAACCATCTCTAAATTCTATGAAGGGCAAGTGGAAGCTGGAAAAACCACTAGCATGTTGTATGAATATGATGCTCGAGGAAATGTTGTCAGGTACACTGACCTGGGAGATGAAGGCGATGAAGATGACCTGTTTGCAAGAATTAGCTATCACAATGTTAACAGTAGCTATATAAAATCTGTGCCATCATCCATTATTGTTGAAAGTAACGCAGGAACATTAAGAAAACGGGAAGCAGATATAGATCAGAATACCGGTAATATAACTCGGATCAGGCAGCGTCTTGAGGATGAGTCAGTGGCAGTCCATGACCTTAATTATGATACCTATGGTAACCTGGAAACAATTACCGGACCCGAGAATAGTACTGAACAAAGGTTGAGTTTCGAGTATTCCTATGATGAACAGGTTCATACTTATGTTACCTCGGTAAGTAATAGCTATGGTTATACCTCTGAAGCTACCTATGATTTCAAATTTGGGAAAGTGTTGGAAAGTATTGACTTAAATGGTAATAAGATTTCATATGAACTTGATGATTTGGGGCGTGTTGAAAAAGTAACTGGACCATATGAGCAACAAGGAGCGCCATATACAATAAAGTTTGAGTACCATCCTGAAGCAGATGTTCCATGGGCGCTTACCAAACATTACGACCCTCAAAATAATGGCAATGACATGGAAACTGTAGTGCTTGTTGATGGTCTGGGTAAAATGCTTCAAACTAAAAAGGACGCTGCTATTTTCCAGGGAGAAGGTAAGGCTGATAAGGAAATGATGGTAGTCTCAGGTCGTGTGCTTTTTGATGCATTTGGTAGAAGGGTTGAGGCTTATTATCCAACACTTGAAGCTACAGGGAGCCAAGGTAAGTTTAATTCTACCTTTGATAGTATAGACCCAACTTTAACTACTTATGATATTTTAGATAGAGGTCTCACCATTACTTTACCCGATGGTTCAACTACTAAAACAGAATATAGTTTTAGAGAAGATCGCAATAACAGGAAACAATTCAGCACACTTACAACTGATGCAAATGGTATCAAAACAGAGCAGTTTACTGATGCTAGAAGAAGAGTTACTGCTGTTAAAAACTTTACATCAGACGGAGCAGTTTGGAAAAGCTTTGAATATAATGCCATTAACGAGATGATTTCATCAATTGATGATCAAGGGAACAGCATATCGTCAGAGTATGATTGGCTGGGGAGAGTAATAAAAAGAGTGCACCCTGATGCGGGCACTTCATTATATACCTATGATTTGGCTAACAACCTGATAGAACTTGTTACTGCCAATCTTGCGGAAAGCGGAAATGTTATAACATATAAGTATGATTTTGAGCGACTTACGGATGTTGTTTATCCGATTAATGCTGAGAATAATATTCATTACACTTATGGAGAAGCAGGCTCCGAGTTTAATAGAGTAGGGAGAGTTGTGTTGCAGGAAGATGCATCAGGTGCGCAGGAGTTTTTCTATGGCCCATTAGGTGAGGTAGTTAAAAATGTTCGAACGGTGGTAATACCACAGTTTGCAGATCAAACATTTGTTACCGAGTGGGCGTACGATACATGGAATCGTCTGGAGTCTATGATTTACCCGGATGGGGAAGAAGTTACTTTCCACTATAATGTTGGAGGATTCCTTAGCAGTATGGAGGGTAAGAAGAAGGGTGCCAAGTATAATTATGTTGAGCAGTTAGGCTATGATAAATTTGACCAACGTGTATACCTGGAATATGGTAATGGTGCCAAAACCACTTATACTTATGAGCCCGATCGAAGAAGGCTAAAAACCATGACGGCAACTACTGCAGCCAATAGAAACTTTATGGACAATGTCTATGAATATGATGCAGTGAGTAACATTCTTAGTTTAAAGAACAATGCACCTGTCCCGAATAGTAATCTGATGGGTGGAAGTTCAGAATATACATTTGAATACGATGACTTGTATAGATTGACAGCCGCTGAAGGGGTCTTTACAGGTAGTAATGAGCAGCACAGGTACTCAATGTCATTGAATTACAACACTGTAGGGAGTATCCTGCAAAAAAAACAGTTACATGAAAGAAGTGGTGGAGATGGAAGTGCCTTTACAAAGCAGCATAAGACTACATATGATAATACATATGCTTATGGAGACGAGCAACCACATGCACCAAAGCATATAGGTGATAGAGCCTATACCTATGATGCTAATGGTAACCAAACCGGCTGGACTCATGATGTGAGTGGTCAGCGCAGGGAGATATTATGGGATGAGGAGAACAGAATCAGAGCGATTTCTGATAATGGAGCCAATTTTCACTATGCCTATGATGCCTCAGGTATGCGAGTGTTGAAAGGTAAAAGTAGTGGCCAATCGATCTATAAAAATGGAAAATGGAAGACAGGCTCCGGTCAGATGGGTAATTACACAGTTTATGTAAACCCATATATAGTGTTGAAAAGTGGGGGGTATACTAAACATTATTATATTGAAAGTCAAAGGATTTTAAGTAAGCTGGGAGGTGGGTTTGACAACAATGGTCAAGGTCCTCTAAAAGCAGGAGAAGGTAAGATAAATTATAATTCCAAACATGATAAACTGTTTGAGGGAATTGTAAGGAATCTGAAGTTTTTAGCAGATGATGGATCAATACTAACAGCGGGAAAAAGTGGTAAAATTCCTCCCGGCCAAATAATTGGAGATAGCCCTAATAATACAGAGCAGTTTCAGTATTTTTACCACCCTGACCATTTGGGAAGTACAAGTTTTGTGACGGATGCATCGGGTGAGGTGTATCAACACTTAGAGTATTTCGCATTTGGTGAGACGTTCGTTGAGGAGCATAGTAATACACATCGTACACCTTACCTGTTTAACGGTAAAGAACTGGATGATGAAACGGGCCTGTATTATTTCGGAGCCAGATACTACGATCCTCAGGTTAGCATATGGCTAAGCAGTGATCCATTGGCAGATTTAGCACCCAATTGGAGTCCTTATATCTACACTTTCAACAACCCACTTAAACTAAAAGACCCTAATGGGCAATGGCCGAGTTGGAGTGAGGCGCTTGATGTCGTGCAAACGGGTTTGGATGTAGTTGGTATGATCCCTGCCGTGGGTAATGTTGCGGATCTTGCTAATGCAGGTATTTCTGTAGCTAGGGGTAACTATGGGGATGCTGCATTAAGTTTAGCAGCGGCTGTTCCTGGTGCTGGTCTGGCGGCAGGAGGAGCTAAATTGGCCAAGAAAGCATATAAAGCAGTTAAAGCAGTTGATAAAGCATCTGATGCAACAAGGGCTCTTGACAAAGGGCTGGATATGACCAAAACTGTTGACAAGGTTAATGATGCTGCAAAGTCGAGTAGTAAGTACAAGGGGGGTGCATATGGAAAAATGGAAGGGAAATCTACTACTGGCTATGAAAAACATCATATGCCGGCTGATGCGATTTCACCATTATCCAGATATAAAGGAGGAGCCATTCAAATTGATCCTGCTGATCATAAATTAACAGCAAGTTTTGGTAGCTCAAAAGCAGCAAAAGCATTCAGAGCTAAGCAAAAGCAGCTGATTGAGAGCGGTGATTTTAAGTCTGCATTTGAAATGGATGTTAAAGACATAAGGTCTAAGTTTGGTTCTAAATATGATGAGGCAATAAAACAAGCCAGAGAATATTATAAAAAAGAAGGATTATTTTGATTAAGTTAAATTATGGTTGAAAATAATGAGTTTATACCTTTTAAAGGAACTAAGAAGATTTCTTTCGGCATGACCCGACATGAGATTAGAGAATTGCTCGATTCAAAATACATTACATTTCTCAGGAATGAGTTTGCTGAGAATACCTCTGACTATTATGAAGAAAAGGGCTTTTTTATCGAGTACAACTCGGAGGACATTTGTGATGCAATTGAATTTGTTGGTGGTAGTTTGATATATGAAGGTAAAGATTTACTTACGTTGAAGTTTGAAGATTTGAATATGATGTTCGGGACATTATCTAAAAAGAAAGAAATAGAAGATGACATAGGAGTAACCTTTTACGATTTGGGTTTTGGAGCAACCAGATCTGGAGATGGAAGCTTGGAAAGCTTAATTATTTTTTCTGAAACTTATTGGGGGTAATTAAATGAATTATTTAGTAATATTCATATTGGTTTTTTGTGTCAATATTATGAGTCCTTTAGTATTGAAGAGTTTGATTGGTGGTAAGGTTGAGATGCTGATGCCTGAGGATTTTGAACTCATGTCGGAAACCATGCTGAACCAAAAATATCCATCCAGTAATCGACCTACAATTGTATATACAAACCCTGAAGGTTCCGTTAACATGGTTGTGAATCATACTTGGAACAAAATTAGTTTAAACCAATTGCCAGAAGCAATACCTACTTTTTCTAATCAATTTGAAAAATTATATCCAAATATAAAGTGGTATAGAAAAGAACTTGTTAAGCTGAATGAACGTGATTTTGTTGTTTTGGAATTTATCTCCCCAGCGCTGGACACTGATATCTATAATCTGATGTTTGTGACAGAATTGGAAGGCAGACTTCTAATGTTCAGTTTCAATTGTACGAAAGATCAGGAAATCGCGTGGAAAATGACTGCCAATAAAATGATGAGGTCGGTAAGGATTGAGGACTAAAAATGTAATTAAACAAGGCCTTAGTTACATACATTAAAAACTGTTTCAAAAACTCTAGAAAGTTAATATTTAAAATCGATATAAAAATCAACAACCTAATTTTTTATGTTGCTCTACTAGTTGGCGTTAGTTTAGTGTTAGCATCTTGTAGTGAGGATGATGAACCAGAAGTGTTGATCGACCCAAGTGTGCTTATAGGTACCTGGAATGCTGTAAGTCAGCAGTATAAAGATTGCCCTGATGCAGCCA
>NZ_JAEUGD010000009.1 GCF_016775155.1 Fulvivirga marina
CTCCCCAAATTGATATGCTTTAGACACAGCTATCTAACGGCTCCTTCAAACCGGTTAGTCAACTAATGAAATTATGGGGATTTAAAATGAGGTATCGAGTAGCATCTAAATCATTGTCCTTTCATTCAAAAAGAATACAAACGCAATGTATTTGCACCAATACCATTCTTTAAATGATATACAAAACTATAGCTATTATTTATTAATAAAAACGCTTTATTACCCATAAGCTTACATACTAAAAAAGGGCTCTCGACTAATAAGTCAAAAGCGTACTCCTAATCATAACATAAAAAAAACACCTGTTGCCTATATCTTACACGTCATAAAACCTGACCTCATTAATAGCCTGATTTTCAAGCAACATTTCCTTTACNCAATCCAATTGACCACTGTAAATGTCACGAAATACATGGCGTGCTAATTCCGAATGGCATAATTTCTTCCCATGTTTCAAAGATTAGCATTAAAGAATCAACCCGGGCGGACGCCCTATCCCATTTTAGGTCGTAGGGCCGCTGCGCTTAACCTACTATCAAGAGGGTGTCAAGCCTAAAAACCTTTATTTTTTTCTTTCTTCTTAGCATTTTCCAAACCTCTAATATCATTTTTATCAATATCTCTTCCAAGAGACTTTTTTGTTTGTATTAGATCTTCATAAGAAATTACGGGCGCTTCATGTTTATTCAACCTAAAGGAAATAGCCCTTTCTTTTACTTGACTGTAATCTTGTCGAACATAACCTGCTATCTGGGGAAGCAATTCAATTTTGAATGGTTTTTCCGTGATTCTTATATAACACCTTTCTGGATGAAATACAATCGATTTTAATTCACTACGATTATCAGGCTGAATATTTGAGAGGGCATCAGTTAGTTTATCAAAATTTGAAAGTGTTGGTCTGTACCATATGTCAAAATCATAGATTATATCTTTTGGCATATTAGACGATAATCGATGAAACCCATGGATATTAACTGCTGTACCACCCACAATCATATAATCGACGCTATTATCATTAAATTTGGCCGACTATTTGGTCGAGGATTTCTAAGCTTTTTATGTAATGCTGTTCTGAAATGGCTTAAAGGGAAATGAATGGCTTTTTTTTGAGATTGCGGTTTCTTGCTTTTCTCAAGTCGCTAACGAATTTTTTTTGTTCAGCAATCTCCTTTTCAGAAACTTCACGTTGAATTCTGTCAGCTTTAAGTTCTTCTATTGTTGAAAATAATTCGATTTTCATAGTAATGTAAAAATATGTATTCTTAACGATTAAAACAATCTGCTTGTTCCCAGAACATCCAATACCCTGAGCTAGAGGAGGCTTAATATTTACCAGACAACCTTTTTATTCAGTTGAAAAAAACTTCCTTGAGCTGACCGAGCGGACGCTCTATTTCATTTTAGGTCTTAGGATCGCTACGCTAAACCTAAGACCAGTTGGGGGGAATTAATGTTTAGTTTTCTTTATATCTCAAGTGATTGATCCATAGCCCTAACAACCAAGCTGGCACTAGGAAAACAAAATACCACCACTTAATTGCTTCATTCTGGATATCGGGATTATCAATATCTTGCAAACCTCCCTCATTCCCATTTCCCTGATTTATGGTTGAAGTGACACCACATATCGGAGTCACAGCATAGTTTGGATTGGAAAATGATAATATTAATACTATGCAACTCATACTTCTTAAATATAGTGTTATCCTGATCTAATCATAAGCAGATCATGACAATTCTGGACTAAAACAGTAGTTACACCTATTATTCGAGGTATTCCAATATCTTAAAGTTTTTAACCGAAATTCCCTCTTCCTCTGAATAAATAACTTCTTCTTCCAATTGCTCACCTTCTGTCCATGTGGATGTTTGGGGAGCAAGCCAATCTTGTTCTTTTCTTAAAACAAAATCACTTCTTCCATTTGAGAACTCAAAAAACAACCTTTTATAACCAGCAGCATCAGTATAAAATTCAACAGAAAACCCTCCATTGTAAAAAGTTGGTAGGTCACCGTAAGATTGGTACTTAAATTTAATCTCATTTAAAATACTATCCTCCAGCATAACATCTGTACTCTGACTGTGAAGGTCAAAATACAACTGCGTCAAGTTATCATAGGTAGCAAAGTGACTAAATGAACTGTCACGCATTTGGAAGTAAACCGAATGAAAGGTGGTATCTCCATTATTAAGTTTTTCTTTAAACCATTCTGTAACTTTATCCACTCTGCCATCGGCATTAAGGTCTTCTTCATAAACATCCACAATGTAATATCCATTTGGTATGCACATGATAGGTTCAAGTTTCTCAACATCTGATTTTGACTGCGTTTTCTGATAACAACTATCAGCAACTTGGGCTATAGTACACATCTGAAAACTTACGAGAATTACTATTAGTAAAGTTGATTTCATTTTTTCTTTGCTTTACAATTATTAAACATTCCTTCTATCATTTCTTTAAATTTCTCTTTGCGATCACCCAATCCATTATAGCCACCATTTACCAAATGAGTAATAGGTTTTACACACCCTTCATAGTCATTTTCATCGGTACATTCTGTATCTAACTTCGATATCGCACCTAAACGTTTGATAATAAATGCAGATGCCGATAAGACAGTTGCTTTAAGGGACGTTTTCACTTCATCAGGATTACTCTCCCAATCATAATCAGTCCCAAATAGAGCATTACACTTATCGGAAATAGCTTTGTAATTCCCCTTTCCCGTTAATTGAATTGCTCCTCTCCCTCGATATTTATATCCATCACCACTGTCCACATCTCCGTTTCCGTAGCCAACACCATTTGAATAAACAAGGTTAAGCAATTTTTTACCATTGCTTGATTGCTGAGTACTTGTAAGACTATGTTGTTTATACTCTCCTTCACTATCCTTAGAAAACCCTGTTTTTATCGTTATCTTATAACTGTCGCTTCCATTCCACTTAAAAGTTTCATCACTTGAAGGCTTATACTTAGTAGCCTTATCCTCTTCATCATCTAATTTCTCATAAAGCCCCTTGCTTGCATAGTCCAAATAATCTTCATCATCCCAAAAAGATTGCTTATAGAAAACGGTTTTGGCATTAGAATTATATTTCCATACACTCAACATTCTAGCTAAACTGTAAGTACTTCCCTCAACGGTAGCACGCATACCACTACTTTCATGATCAATTTGTGAAAAAAAGTGAGCTTGTCTATAACAGGTATTTAGCTCTGCTTTCTCAACTGCTAATTTAAAATAGTCACTAATATTTGGGTTCCTTTTAACTGTACCACTCTTTGAAAATAATTTCTTTAATCTTTCGTGCGTAATTTTCAAATCTCTTCCGCATACTTTACATGCAAAATCATAATGTTTGTGCCTTACCCAAAACTCTTGTTTAACTTCATTCTCTTCACCGAGCTTGTGGATAATAGTATATTTCCCTTCTCTCACAGGCTCCAAGACAAGCGTCCACGGCACATTTTTAACAACCTTATCATCATAGGTGGTGACATAAGATTCCTCGGTTGCCCCATCTTCATCAATAAGTGAAACTTTATAACTAATATCCCTGACGTCATTATTCTTTGACCAATAAGCTAATTTAAATTCAACCTGTGAAGCATTTATAATATAGATTTCATCTGTATTAACTGTATCACCCTGAACAGTAGCAACAAAACCTTCATAAGTAATACGCTCTTCTTCAATTCTTTTGAGATAAGCACAAACCATCTGTTTAAAGGTTTTCCATTCTTCTGAAGTAAAGTGCTGTTTATAAGGTTCAGGACCTACCAAACTTGCCATTTGACTCTCGATAAACTCGATATTGGAAGTATCTTGCAAAACTGAGTCCAACAATGCATAGGGATTATTTTTAAATTCTTCAATGATAGCAAGTGCCTCTTCTAGCTTATCTACATGTTTTGGAAGGCAATCTGGCAGTTCCATCATACTTCTGATTATCAACTCATCCAATGGTCCTTTTCCATTGTTAAGCAAGTAGATATCTATTTCATTCTTAAACTCATTCAGAACTTCAATAAATAGCTTCTTTAGCTGTTCATTGTTAATTGGGGTATCTGTATTTGTGAAATCACCTTCTCCTGATCCTTCTTTAGTAATACCGTCACTATCAACTATCCACGTGTCCCCAGAGCTATCCACTACCTTCACCGACTTCGTCTCACCCGTCTCCTCATCCGTTTCAACAGGATAAGCCGTTTGAGTACCATCTTCGTCGGTAACCACAATTACACCGTCATCACCTACTGTTACATCACTGATCTCTCCGTTGAAGTCAATATCCACTCCATCAAAGTCATCACCGGTATTGTCTCCATCATCAGAACCTGCATCACCATCACCTTCCCAGGTCTCTATCAAACCATCAATACCATCCGAAAGAGCAATCACTTCCCCATCCACAACCTGGTACAGTTCATTTACCCTAATATTGTCAAACTTAACCGCGAGATTGACGCCAAGGAAAGGGGTTTCAACCGAGCCATAGCCTGAGAATACCCCGTCACCTCCGGTTACTTTAGTAAGCCTCATATTGAAGTCCCCTACCGTAAACACTTCACCACGAATGGCAGATATAAGCGGTGTGGTATTCAAAGGCTGCTGAACTTCCTGAGGATCACCGCAGGCAAATACCCGTGGTGGATAGGTGGTAAACCTTTTGGTTTCCGTCCATGAGCTGACAAAGGCTCCCCGTTTGCTAC